>NZ_CP087194.1:0-760000 GCF_024749245.1 Pseudomonas sp. B21-017
GTGTCAGTGGAACTTTGGCAGCAGTGCGTGGAGCTTTTGCGCGATGAGCTGCCTGCCCAACAATTCAACACTTGGATCCGCCCGCTACAGGTCGAAGCCGAAGGCGACGAGTTGCGTGTCTACGCACCGAATCGTTTTGTTCTCGACTGGGTCAACGAAAAGTACCTGGGCCGCGTCCTTGAACTGCTGGATGAGCACGGCAATGGCATGGCGCCGGCGCTTTCCTTATTAATAGGCAGCAAACGCAGTTCGGCACCGCGTGCGGCACCCAATGCCCCGTTGGCCGCTGCGGCGTCCCAGGCTCAGGCGGCGGCCGCACCGGTCAGCGCTCCAGCCCCTGCTCCGGCGGCGGCACCGACCAAGCGTTCGACGCAAAAAGTTGCCGAGGTCAGTGAAGAGCCGTCCCGCGACAGCTTCGACCCTATGGCCGGCGCCAGTTCGCAACAGGCCCCGGTTCGTTCCGAGCAGCGCACGGTGCAGGTCGAAGGTGCGCTCAAGCACACCAGCTACCTGAACCGCACTTTCACCTTCGAGAACTTCGTCGAAGGTAAGTCCAACCAACTGGCACGGGCTGCGGCCTGGCAGGTGGCGGACAACCCCAAGCACGGTTACAACCCGCTCTTCCTTTATGGTGGCGTCGGTTTGGGTAAAACCCACTTGATGCACGCTGTGGGTAACCACCTATTAAAGAAGAACCCGAATGCCAAGGTCGTGTACCTGCATTCGGAGCGTTTCGTGGCCGACATGGTCAAGGCGCTGCAGTTGAACGCGATCAACGAGTTCAAGCGCTTCTACCGTTCGGTGGATGCGTTGCTGATCGATGACATTCAGTTCTTCGCTCGCAAGGAACGTTCGCAGGAAGAGTTTTTCCACACCTTCAACGCCCTGCTCGAAGGTGGCCAGCAGGTCATTCTCACCAGTGACCGCTATCCGAAAGAAATCGAAGGCCTTGAAGAACGCCTTAAATCCCGCTTTGGCTGGGGCCTGACGGTTGCCGTCGAGCCGCCGGAGCTGGAAACCCGTGTAGCGATCCTGATGAAAAAGGCCGACCAGGCCAAAGTCGATCTGCCACACGACGCGGCATTCTTCATCGCCCAGCGTATTCGCTCCAACGTCCGTGAGCTGGAAGGCGCGCTCAAACGCGTGATCGCCCACTCGCACTTTATGGGGCGCGACATCACCATCGAGTTGATTCGCGAATCCCTGAAAGACTTGTTGGCGTTGCAAGATAAACTGGTCTCTGTGGATAACATTCAGCGCACCGTCGCTGAGTATTACAAGATCAAGATATCCGACCTGCTGTCCAAGCGTCGTTCACGCTCGGTAGCACGTCCGCGTCAGGTCGCTATGGCGTTGTCCAAGGAATTGACCAACCACAGCCTGCCGGAAATCGGCGATGTGTTTGGCGGCCGCGACCATACGACTGTTTTGCACGCCTGCCGCAAGATCAACGAGCTTAAGGAATCCGACGCGGACATCCGCGAGGACTACAAGAACCTGCTGCGTACACTGACCACTTGATGAACACCAGCGCAGCTTATTAAGGCAAGGGACTAGACCATGCATTTCACCATTCAACGCGAAGCCCTGTTGAAACCCCTGCAACTGGTCGCAGGCGTCGTCGAGCGCCGACAGACCTTGCCGGTGCTTTCCAACGTGCTGCTGGTTGTCGAAGGCCAGCAACTGTCGCTGACCGGTACCGACCTGGAAGTCGAGCTGGTCGGTCGTGTGCAACTCGAAGAGCCTGCAGACCCGGGTTCCATCACTGTGCCTGCGCGCAAGCTGATGGACATCTGCAAGAGCCTGCCAAACGACGCGCTGATCGACATCAAGGTCGATGAGCAGAAGCTCGTGGTGAAGGCCGGCCGTAGCCGCTTCACCCTGTCGACCCTGCCGGCCAACGACTTCCCGACGGTGGAAGAAGGCCCGGGTTCGCTGACCTGCAGCCTTGAGCAAAGCAAACTGCGTCGCCTGATCGAACGCACCAGCTTCGCCATGGCGCAGCAGGACGTGCGTTATTACCTCAACGGCATGCTGCTGGAAGTCTCGGCCGGGATCATCCGCGCTGTGGCGACCGACGGTCACCGTCTGGCCATGTGCTCGATGCAGGCCGATATCGGTCAGCCGGATCGTCATCAGGTCATCGTGCCACGCAAAGGTATCCTGGAACTGGCACGTCTGCTGACCGAACCGGACGGCAACGTCAGCATCGTGCTGGGCCAGCACCACATCCGTGCTACCACCGGCGAGTTCACCTTCACCTCGAAACTGGTCGACGGTAAATTCCCTGACTACGAGCGTGTTCTGCCTAAAGGTGGCGACAAGCTGGTACTCGGCGATCGCCAGGCCCTGCGTGAAGCGTTCAGCCGTACCGCGATTCTGTCCAACGAGAAGTACCGCGGCATCCGTCTGCAGCTGGCCAACGGTCAGCTGAAGATCCAGGCGAACAACCCGGAGCAAGAGGAAGCGGAAGAAGAAGTGGGCGTTGAGTACAACGGCGGCTCTCTGGAAATCGGCTTCAACGTGAGCTATCTGCTCGACGTATTGGGCGTGATGACCACCGAGCAGGTTCGCCTGATCCTGTCCGACTCCAACAGCAGTGCGCTGGTGCAAGAGTCCGACAACGACGACTCGGCTTACGTTGTCATGCCGATGCGTCTGTAATCATGCTCAGCAGAAGCTAGATGTCCTTAAGTCGCGTCTCGGTCACCGCGGTGCGCAATCTGCACCCGGTGACCTTCTCCCCCTCCCCCCGAATCAACATTCTTTACGGCGCCAACGGCAGCGGCAAAACCAGTGTTCTGGAAGCCATTCATCTGCTGGGGCTTGCCCGTTCGTTTCGTAGCACCCGCCTGTTGCCGGTTATTCAGTACGAACAATTGGCGTGCACAGTATTTGGCCAGGTCGAATTGGCCGAGGGTGGGCACAGCGCATTGGGGATATCTCGCGATCGTCAGGGAGAGTTCCAGATCCGTATCGACGGGCAGAACGCCCGTAGTGCGGCACAACTGGCGGAGATCCTGCCGCTGCAGTTGATCAACCCGGACAGCTTTCGCCTGCTGGAAGGCGCGCCGAAGATTCGCCGGCAGTTTCTCGACTGGGGTGTGTTCCACGTGGAACCGCGATTTATGTCTACGTGGCAGCGCTTGCAGAAGGCCTTGCGCCAGAGAAACTCTTGGCTGCGGCATGGTACACTTGACGCCGTTTCGCAAGCGGTTTGGGACAGGGAACTGTGCCAGGCCAGCGATGAAATAGATGAATACCGCCGCGCTTACATCAAAGCCTTGAAACCAGTCTTTGAACAGACCTTGAGCGAACTGGTTGAGCTTGAGGGCTTGACGCTCAGCTATTACCGAGGCTGGGACAAAGACCGTGAGTTGAGTGCGGTGCTCGCTGGATCCCTTCAGCGGGATCAGCAAATGGGTCATACCCAGGCCGGACCACAACGGGCTGATTTGCGTCTCCGATTAGGCGCACATAACGCCGCGGACATTTTGTCCCGTGGTCAGCAGAAGTTGGTGGTCTGTGCATTGCGGATTGCCCAAGGGCACTTGGTCAGCCAGGCCCGACGCGGCCAGTGTATTTATCTGGTGGATGACCTGCCGTCCGAACTGGACGAGCACCACCGTCGCGCGCTTTGCCGCTTGTTGGAAGACTTACGCTGCCAGGTCTTTATCACCTGTGTAGATCACGAATTATTGAGGGAAGGCTGGCAGACGGAAACGCCAGTCGCTTTGTTCCACGTGGAACAGGGCCGTATCACCCAGACCCACGACCATCGGGAGTGAAGGCATTGAGCGAAGAAAATACGTACGACTCAACGAGCATTAAAGTGCTGAAAGGCCTGGATGCCGTACGCAAACGTCCCGGTATGTACATTGGTGACACCGACGATGGCAGCGGTCTGCACCACATGGTGTTCGAGGTGGTCGATAACTCGATCGACGAAGCTTTGGCCGGCCACTGCGACGACATCAGCATCATCATCCACCCGGATGAATCCATCACTGTTCGCGACAACGGTCGTGGCATCCCGGTAGACGTGCATAAAGAAGAAGGCGTTTCGGCGGCCGAGGTCATCATGACCGTGCTGCACGCCGGCGGTAAGTTCGACGACAACTCCTACAAGGTTTCCGGTGGTCTGCACGGTGTAGGTGTATCGGTGGTTAACGCCCTGTCCGAAGAACTGGTCCTGACCGTTCGCCGCAGCGGCAAGATCTGGGAACAGACCTACGTCCACGGTGTTCCGCAAGAACCGATGAAAATCGTTGGCGACAGCGAATCCACCGGTACCCAGATTCACTTCAAGCCTTCGGCTGACACCTTCAAGAACATCCACTTCAGCTGGGACATCCTGGCCAAGCGGATTCGCGAACTGTCCTTCCTCAACTCCGGTGTTGGCATCGTCCTCAAGGACGAGCGCAGCGGCAAGGAAGAGTTGTTCAAGTACGAAGGTGGTCTGCGTGCATTCGTTGAATACCTGAACACCAACAAGACTGCGGTCAACCAGGTGTTCCACTTCAACATCCAGCGTGAAGACGGCATCGGCGTGGAAATCGCCCTGCAGTGGAACGACAGCTTCAACGAGAACCTGTTGTGCTTCACCAACAACATTCCGCAGCGCGATGGCGGTACTCACCTGGTGGGTTTCCGTTCGGCACTGACGCGTAACCTGAACACCTACATCGAAGCTGAAGGCCTGGCGAAGAAGCACAAAGTCGCCACCACCGGTGACGATGCCCGCGAAGGCCTGACGGCGATCATTTCGGTGAAAGTGCCGGATCCGAAGTTCAGCTCCCAGACCAAAGACAAGCTGGTGTCTTCCGAAGTGAAGACCGCGGTCGAACAGGAAATGGGCAAGTACTTCTCCGACTTCCTGCTGGAAAACCCGAACGAAGCCAAGCTGGTCGTCGGCAAGATGATCGACGCGGCGCGTGCGCGTGAAGCGGCGCGTAAAGCCCGTGAGATGACCCGTCGTAAAGGCGCGCTGGACATCGCCGGCCTGCCGGGCAAACTGGCGGACTGCCAGGAAAAAGACCCTGCCCTTTCCGAACTGTACCTCGTGGAAGGTGACTCTGCTGGCGGCTCCGCCAAGCAGGGACGTAACCGCAAGACCCAGGCCATCCTGCCATTGAAGGGCAAGATCCTGAACGTCGAGAAGGCGCGCTTCGACAAGATGATCTCTTCGCAAGAAGTGGGTACCTTGATCACCGCGCTAGGCTGCGGCATCGGTCGCGACGAGTACAACATCGACAAGCTGCGTTATCACAACATCATCATCATGACCGATGCTGACGTCGACGGTTCGCACATCCGTACCCTGCTGCTGACCTTCTTCTTCCGTCAGCTGCCGGAGCTGATCGAGCGTGGCTACATCTACATCGCTCAGCCGCCGCTGTACAAAGTGAAGAAAGGCAAGCAAGAGCAATACATCAAAGACGACGACGCCATGGAAGAGTACATGACGCAGTCGGCCCTGGAAGATGCGAGCCTGCACCTGAACGAAGAAGCCCCGGGTATCTCCGGTGAAGCTCTCGAGCGTCTGGTGAATGACTTCCGTCTGGTGATGAAGACCCTCAAGCGCCTATCGCGCCTGTACCCGCAGGAACTGACCGAGCACTTCATCTACCTGCCAGCCGTGAGCATGGAGCAACTGTCCGACCACGCAGCGATGCAGGATTGGCTGGCTCAGTACGAAGTTCGCCTGCGCACCGTCGAGAAGTCCGGCCTGGTCTACAAGGCCAGCCTGCGCGAAGACCGTGAACGTAATGTCTGGCTGCCAGAGGTCGAACTGATCTCCCACGGCCTGTCGAACTACGTCACCTTCAACCGCGACTTCTTCGGCAGCAACGATTACAAGACCGTCGTTTCCCTGGGCGCTCAACTGAGCACCCTGCTGGACGATGGCGCTTATATCCAGCGTGGCGAACGCAAGAAAGCCGTCACCGAATTCAAGGAAGCCCTTGAATGGTTGATGGCCGAAAGCACCAAGCGTCATACCATCCAGCGATACAAAGGTCTGGGTGAGATGAACCCTGATCAGCTGTGGGAAACCACCATGGATCCGGGCTCGCGCCGCATGCTCAAAGTGACCATCGAAGACGCCATCGGCGCCGACCAGATCTTCAACACCCTGATGGGGGATGCGGTCGAACCTCGCCGTGACTTCATCGAAAGCAACGCCTTGGCGGTGTCCAACCTGGACTTCTGATCCGGCAGGACCGCTAAAACAAAAAAGGCCAACGCTAAGCGTTGGCCTTTTTTATTGATCTGTCTCGTCCTGAATAAGGTTTACACCTTCTGACTTATCTTCAGGAGGAACCAATGGATACGGGAAAAAGGCGCAGCCAACGTGATTACACGCTGGGCTTTAAATTGGCAGTCGTCGATCAGGTCGAAAAAGGCGAGTTGAGTTATAAAGAGGCTCAACGGCGCTATGGGATTCAGGGGCGGTCGACTGTGCTGGTGTGGTTACGCAAGCATGGGCGGCAGGACTGGAGCCAAGGCGCCTCTATTCGCACCCAGAGGAGCCGACCGATGGACGAACAAAGTTTGCCTCTGACGCCTGAGCAGCGAATCAAGGAGCTGGAGGAAAAGCTAGCCCTTGCCAATCAGAAAGCCCAATTCTTCGAAGCGGTGGTTGACGTGTTGAAGAACGATTACGGGGTTTCTATCGTAAAAAAGCGATCCGGCAAGTCCTCACCCAAGGGCAAGTCCAAGGCCTGAGCATTCAGAGGGCTTGCCAGTTTCTGGGTATATCCCGGCAGGCGTACTACAAACGAAACCGGGCTCATGACGCGCAAGCCAATCATGCTCAGAAAGTGCTGGGTTTTGTCCTGGAAACACGTCTTCAGATGCCCCGGTTGGGCACTCGTAAGCTGCATGGCCTTATGCAGGCGGAGCCTGAGCTGACGCAAACGGTAGGTCGAGATCGGCTATTCGATATCTTGCGAGACAATCGGCAACTGGTTCCTCGCAAGCGCGCCTATCACAAGACCACTGACAGCCATCATCGCTTCCGCCGACATCCGAATCGGTTAAAACCTGGCCCTGATCAAGTGACTGCTACGGGCCCCGAGCAGGTCTGGGTGGCGGACATCACCTATTTGCCGACCCAACAAAGCGTTGCCTATGTGAGCTTGGTGACCGATGCCTACTCTCGCAAAATCGTCGGCCATCACGTGCATGAAACCCTGCACACCGAATCGGTCATACAGGCAATGAACAAGGCTCTAAGGAACAGAAGAACGGATCAGGCGCTGGTGCACCACTCAGATCGCGGCTCGCAATACTGCTCTGATCTCTACCAGAAGTTGCATGCCAAACATGGAGTCAGGTGCTCCATGACCGACGGGTACGACTGTTATCAGAACGCTTTGGCGGAGCGTGTAAACGGGATCTTGAAGACAGAGTTTCTGCTTCACCGACCTAGAGATCTGGCCGAGGCGATTCGAATGGTCGACGAGTCGATAAGCATCTACAACAGCAAACGTCCGCACCTATCGTTGAAATGCAAAACGCCCGATGCGGTGCATCGGGCGTTTTGAGGGTGAAACAGGTGTAAACCTATTTCAGGACTAGACAATCGAAGGAATGTAACAGCTGTTCACTCGCTGGCAGTCGCTACGCTCTCAAGCCGATACCCATACCCGTAAATCGTCAGCAGTTGCCAACCGCGATCAGCCGTCAGACCCAGCTTGTTGCGCAGGCGATAAATATGAGTATCCAGAGGCCGGGAGGACACGATTTCTTCATGGGTCCAAAAGCGTTCATACAAGTATTCACGGGACAAAGGTCGGCCCAGATTGGCGAACAGGCAGCGGGCGAGACGGTATTCCCGTTCGGTCAGGCTGATGGGGGTGGAGGCACGGGTGACAGTGAGTTCGGCGTCGTCGAATTCGAGGTCATTGAATGTGAGTATTTCGGTGGCTGCCGCGCGTTGCAGTCCATGCCGACGAAGTACGGCGCTCACCCGAGCCATCAGCTCATTAGGACGAAACGGTTTGCTCACGTAATCGTCGGCTCCGGCGTTCAAGGCCTGGACGATATCGCTTTCGGTATCGCGACTGGTGAGCATGATCGCGGCCGGTGGTGAGTCCATGTGTTCCCGGGTCCAGCGCAACAACGACAGACCGCTGATGTCGGGCAATTGCCAGTCGAGGATCAGCAGATCGAAAGTTTCCCGGCGAAGTTGCCGTAACAGGTCCTCTCCCCGCTCGAAACTGTGCAACGTCCACGTCTGCTCCCCCGTGACGGGGATCTGTCGCAGTGTCTGTTCCACCCGGCGGAGTTCGGCGGGTTCGTCATCCAGTATTGCGACACGCATGCCGAGTGCTTCCTTCATCTCGTAAGTGCAACGGTTAAGAAAATTCCTGCGGGAGTTTAGGCTGATTGGTTGAATCTGAACAATTGTGGCGAATTGCTGTGAACTTCCCAAGTGTGGATACGCTGATATCACTTAGCCGGTAGGCGATGAATTATCGGCAGAATGCTCCAGAGGGACTGTGGGAAAAAATGCGTCTAAAGATTATCTTTAACGGGTTTACAAGATTAACAGCGTTGATGTTGGCCGCGGGTCTCGGATTGGGATGCACCACGGTCCAGTCAATATCTGTCATCGAGCAGAATGTTGCACCGCGTTACTTCGGCCCGGCAGAGACGAACACGGTGATGGGCGACTCGCCAGGCTTTGCCCCGGTGCACTCCGCACAGGTGGAAGCCGCCCAGCTCGACATTCGTTCGGCGCAACAACGTTGGGTGTTTTAGGCGCCTTCAGTCAATTCTGAACAAATATTGAGAATGACCGCGCAAGGCCGCTTATGCCGGTAAATTCGTTTTCGCTGAGCGGCACAGGGGCATTGGGATGTGCTCCGACGCAGGGAGCGTCAATGCCAAACTGCAGGACCGTCGATCGCCGGTTTTCGGCGAGTCTGCAGTTCAGGGGAAAAACACATGGAGTGCCTGCTCGGTTCCGACACAGGGATGTGTCATCTCATTTCCTTTGCACCCATGGCTATCTGCCAGAGCATCCGGTCAGGTATCGTGCGTCAGCGCGGGCGTTTCCCGGCATGATTTGTATAAGAGCATAAAAGCCAATCCATGAACCTCATGACCTTATTGCTCCCACGCCGTTCTGGCGTTTGTCTTTTACTGGTTGCCGGGTTGATGGAATTGTTCACCCAGAGTGCATCGGCGGCTGCCGCCTCGGCAAAACGTCTGCCTTATATCGATGATAATCAACAATGTCGCGGCCAACCGCTGCCCGCGACTGTCGAGCACCTGACTGGCGAAGCCTGGAAGCTGGATGCCAAAGGTAAACAGACGCCACTGCAGGAAGGCATGCCGATCGACGAGCAGGAAGGCATCAAGACCTCGCCTTCGGCGTTTGTCAGCCTTTCCCTGGGCGATGGCTCGCGGGTAGTGCTGCCTTCCAGCTCCCAGATCACGCTACACCTCAATGAAGAACATTCGATCCCTCAGGTTATCCTCGAGCAGGGTCAGGTCGAGTCGTATGTGATCAAGCGTGCCAGCGACCATGATCGTTTTCAGATCGTCACGCCGGTCGGTGTACTGGGCGTACGGGGTACGCACTTCCGGGTGCGCAACGATGATGGTGGCCAGGCATTACTGGAAGTGCTGAACGGGCAAGTGGCGGTCAATCGTGATGAGGAACTGTCGCGCCCCCGCTCTGCCCGCTCCACTGCCAAACGGACTCAGGGCCCTGAGGATGATGAAGTCCAGGTCATGGCCCGTCAGGGCTTGCGTATTCAGAAACAAGGCACGTTGACGCCAATCGACTTGTTACCTGCCCCACGTTTGTTGGGGCAGGCCGGTCAAACGGGTAATGTGCCTGTCTGGCAATTGATCATGAAGCCCATCGAAGGCGCCACGCGTTATCGGGCGCAAGTGGCCACCGACGCGGCCTTTCTGGACATCAAGCAAGAGCAGTTTTCCAGCACGCCCGAGGTCAAATTCAGCGGGCTGAAAGCGTTGTTCTACCATGTTCGCCTGTCGGCGTATGACGCTCAGGGGCTAGAAGGAGAGACCGGGGTGTATGACATTTTCTATTACCCCAGGACCACGCGTGTCCAATAGCGCCCTGGCCGACGACCGATGAAGGGCCGCCCAAGGAAGGACGGCCGCGAGCCGACCCAGGCTCAGCGGCTGTTTCGGCGGATGGTCCGCGAGTGGCTGTGGGTCAGTCTGATCCTGTTGCCGCTGACGGCAGTGCTGTCCATGACCCATGGCCTGGTCTTGAGCAATCTGCTGTATGACAACCTGCGTCGGCTGAGCCCGCTGCCGGTGGACCCACGAATACTCATCGTCACGATCGATGACTACAGCTTGCAGCAGCTAGGCAAATGGCCTTGGTCGCGGGCCATGCACGCGCAGTTGCTTGATCGGCTAGACGCTGCGAACGCCAAAGGCATTCTGTTCGACGTGATTTTCAGCGAGCCCGATAGCCATCCCGGCAACGATCAGCTTCTGGCCCAGGCGGCCTGCCGTGCCGGAAATGTCTTCGTGCCGTTGCTGCGTGAAGGCGTGGCGCGTTATGGACAGCCTTTGGGGGAAATTGAACCGGTGGCGCCACTGAGCCATTGCGTCAAAGGCATCGGGCACATCAATGCCCAAGCGGATGCCGACGGGATCGTGCGCAGTGTGTATTTAAGCGAAGGACCGGCACAACAAACACGCGCGCAACTGGCCTGGCTGCTGTACGAACAGACCCTTGCCGACAAGGAGAATGTACCGATGCCCGGGACCCCGGCCCTGCCGTCGACGCAAGGCTGGCAGCGAGCCCACAAAATACGGATTCCTTTCATCCGTTCCGATGCGGGTTTTCCCAGTGTGCCCTACGTCAGCGTCTTGCGCGGTGAAGTCCCGCCCGAATTGCTGCGCGATCGCTTGATCCTGATCGGCTCCACCGCTCCAGGTTTGGGGGACCGTTACGTGACACCGCAATCGGCGAGCATGGGCACCACCCCGGGCATCGAAATTCAGGCAAATATCCTCAATGGGTTGCTGCAACAGCGCAACATTGTGGCTCTCGATGAACGTTTGGCGGCGTTGTTATCGGTGGTGATTGTCGGTGAGTTGCTGGGCCTTATGCTGGTGCGTCCGCGTCGCGCGTTATGGCTGACCCTGGGGGCAATGGCGGTCGCGCTGCTGGGTTCGAGCCTGCTGTTGCGTCTTGGTTGGTGGTGGTCACCGGCCGCGAGTCTGCTGGGTATGCTGTTGGGTTACCTGATCTGGAATTGGCGAAGGCTGAATGCGGTGCTCGCCTATTTCGGCTGGGAACTGGCGCGTCTGGACAGCGAGCCGAAAGTGTTTCCCGAACGCCGCCGGACCCAGGCCCCGGCTGGCGATGTGCTGCAAGGGCAAATCGTCGCGCTGGAACAGGCCATGAGCCGGACACGTGACACCCGGCGTTTCATTGCCGATGGCCTTGAGTACTTGCCGGTGGCGACGCTGATCAGCGATCCGAATGGGCGCATTCTGTTGGCCAACCGTAAGGCTCGGGAGATATTTTCCAGCAGCCTGGTGGGCGAGGAGATGCTCGAGCAACTGAGCGAGTTGGGTTACCCGGTGCCGTCCGATGGAACGCTGCCGGCGTTGTCGACCCTGGAGCTGCTGGAGTTTCGTGACACTCAGGCACGCAGCCTGCGTCTGGACCTGGCGCCGCTGTTGCCGGCCGAGGGCGACTCGGTGATTGGCTGGTTATTGAGCCTCACTGACTTGAGCGTCGAACGGGACGCCGAGGAGCAGCGGGCCGTGTTGCTGCGTTTTCTGTCTCATGACCTGAGGGCCCCCCACTCGGCGATTCTGGCTTTGCTCGACGTTCAGCGGCATCAGGTGTCTGGCGACACTCAAGTGTTCAGTCAGATCGAGTTACAAGTGCGCAAGGCGCTGAACCTGACCGAGGCCTTTGTGCAGTTGGCAAAGGCTGAATCCGAGGCCTATCAGTTTCAGCCGAGCATGTTCGCGATGTTGCTGCTCGATACTTTCGACCAGGCCTCGAGCATCGCTCATCTGAAGAACATTCAGTTGCTGCATGACCTCGACGAAGATGCTGAAGCGCTGGTCCTGGCCGATCAGTCGTTACTGACACGGGCACTGTTCAACCTGCTGGAAAACGCCATCAAGTACAGTCCGGCGGGTTCGCGGATCACCGTGCGGGTGAGTTGTACCGAGGGTTGGTTAACGTGCGAGATCGTCGACCAGGGCCGAGGGATTGCCGTCGAAGAGCTTCCCGAGCTGTTCAGTCAGTATCGACGCTTTGCATCGGCTCACGGCAGTGACGGCCTGGGGTTGGGGTTGTCCATGGTCAAGGCGGTGGTGGATCGTCACGGCGGGCGGATTTCCTGTCATAGCGTGGTAGGACAAGGCACGACGTTCAGTGTCCAGCTACCCCTTTTGAGCGAGTGAGCCTGATCATTTTTACAGGCATAAAAAAACCGGCTATATCAGCCGGTTTTTTTACGTCCGAAAAAAACTTATGCACGTTTTCCGAAGTTTTATTTGCTTAAGAAATATGTATAAAAATCAAAAGCTTAAAAACTAAATACAGCGATTTTCAACAAAACGGTACACAGGTTATCCACAGAACTTCAGACAGTCACTTGGTCGGTCGCACTCGGTGCTGCCGGGGCTGCTGGCAGCGAACCCATTTCGCGCTGCATCTGTTCGTTCCAGGCCTGCACCCGGTCATTCAGGTCGGCGATGGCCCGTGGCCCGCTACCCTCGGCGTACATCGGGGCGCCGATGATCACGGTGATCACGCCCTGCTTTTTGGCCCAACCGGTTTTTGGCCAGAACTTGCCGGCATTGTGTGCAATTGGCAGCACGGGCAATGACGCATTGACGGCCAACGCGGTGCCGCCTCGGGAGAACTTGCCGATGGTGCCGTAGGGAACGCGAGTCCCCTCCGGGAAAATCAGCACCCAGACATTGTCCTTGAGCAGTTCATCGCCCTTCTTCGCTACATGCTTGAGCGCGGCTTTCGGGTTGTCGCGGTCGATGGCGATCGGCCGCAGCATGGCCATGGCCCAGCCGAAGAACGGCACGTAGAGCAGTTCGCGCTTGAGCACCTGGCTCAACGGTTCGAAGTAGGCCGAGAGAAAGAACGTCTCCCAGGTGCTCTGGTGGTTCGACTGAATCACGCAGGGCTGTTCAGGCACATTCTCGGCGCCCTTCACTTCGTAGCGAATACCCAGAAAGACTTTGCTCAGCCACAAGGCGCAGCGGCACCAGTACACGTTGATAAAGCGATAACGCGCCTTGAACGGCAGAAACGGCGCGATAAAAAAGCTCAGGGTGCACCAGAGTAACGAACTGGTGCCCAGCAGCAGGTAAAAGAGGAAAGTTCTGATGGCCTGCAGTATCGACATGGCGACATTTACCGTTGCGGGCACTGCCCGCCTATTCAAGCGCACTCCCGATCAGTCCTTGGCCAGGATGTCAGAAGAGCCTTAGTTGTGGATAAGTTCTGCGGCAATCGCCGCCAGATCGTCAAAAATCAAGGTGCCTGCCGGTAGGGTCTTGCCCTGAGTCTTTTCGCCTTTCCCGGTCTTTACCAAAACTGGCTGACAGTCGACGGCTTTGGCGGCCTCCAGGTCACCGAGAGTATCGCCGACGAACCATAGATTCGTCAGCGAAACGTTGTAATGCGCGGCGATGGTTTTCAACATCCCGGGTTTTGGCTTGCGGCAATCGCAGCCATCGTCTGGCCCGTGCGGGCAATAGACGATCAGACCGACTTCGCCGCCCTGCTCTGCCACCAACTCGCGCAAGCGGGCGTGCATGGTCTCCAGGGTGGCGATGTCGTAATAGCCGCGAGCGATGCCCGACTGGTTGGTGGCGACCGCCACCGTCCAGCCGGCCTTGCTCAACTGCGCGATCGCTTCGATCGAACCGGGGAGTGGAATCCACTCCTCCACCGACTTGATGTACGCGTCGGAGTCGTAATTGATAACCCCGTCCCGATCGAGAATCAGCAGTTTCAACAGCAGCTCCTCAGCCCAGCAACGAAATGTCGGCGACGCCGAGGAACAACCCACGCAGACGCGCCAGCAGCGCATAGCGGTTGGCTCGCACCTTGGCGTCTTCGGCGTTGACCATCACGGCCTCGAAGAACGCATCCACTGGTTCGCGCAATGCGGCCAGACGCGCCAGCGATTCGCTGTACTGACGGGCAGCGGCCATTGGCTGCACAGCCTGGTCTGCCTGCTGGATCGCCGAATACAGCGAGAACTCGTTGGCGTTGTCGAAGTACTTGGCTTCAACGACCGTCGGCACGGAGCCTTCGACTTTGCTCAGCAGGTTCGACACGCGCTTGTTCACGGCGGCCAGGGCAGCGGCTTCCGGCAATTTGCGGAACGCTTCTACCGCTTGTACACGCTGGTCGAAGTCCAGGGCCGAACCCGGCTTCAGGGCACGTACCGACAGGTAGGTCGCGACGTCCACGCCTTCGTCTTCGTAACGGGCACGCAGACGGTCGAAGATGAACTCCAGCACGGCATCATTAAGGCCGGCAGCCTTGACCTTGGCACCGAACGCATTCACGGCGAAGGCCACGGCGTCGTTCAGGTCGAGGTCGAGCTTCTTGTCGATCAGGATCCGCAACACACCCAGCGCGGCGCGGCGCAGGGCATACGGGTCTTTGCTGCCGGTCGGCAGCATGCCGATACCGAAAATGCCCACCAGGGTGTCGAGCTTGTCGGCAATGGCCACGGCCGCACCGGTCAGGGTGGTAGGCAGTTCAGCGCCGGCACCGCGCGGCATGTACTGCTCGTTCAGCGCCAGGGCGACGTCTTCCGGCTCGCCGTCGTTGAGGGCGTAGTAGTAACCGGCGACACCTTGCATCTCCGGGAACTCACCGACCATTTCGGTCGCCAGGTCGCACTTGGACAGCAGGCCGGCACGCGCCGCCCAGGAAGCATTGCCGCCGATGCGAGCGGCAATGTAGGCCGCCAGTTTCGACACGCGCTCGGCCTTGTCGTAGACACTGCCGAGTTTTTCCTGGAACACCACGTTCTGCAGACGCAGATTGAACTCTTCGAGTTTTTGCTTCTTGTCTTGCTTGAAGAAGAACTCGGCATCGGTCAGGCGTGGGCGAACCACTTTTTCGTTACCGGCGATGATCTGCTGTGGATCCTTGCTTTCGATGTTGGCCACGGTAATGAAACGAGGCAGCAACTTGCCGTCGGCATCCAGCAGGCAGAAGTACTTCTGATTGTCCTGCATGGTGGTGATCAGCGCTTCTTGCGGCACGTCGAGGAAACGTTCTTCGAACGAGCACACCAGCGGCACCGGCCATTCAACCAGCGCGGTCACTTCGTCGAGCAGGTTTGGCGGCACGATGGCCGTACCTTCCTGCATCGTCGCCAGTTCTTCGGTGCGCTTGCTGATCAGCTCGCGACGCTCGTTGGCATCGGCCAGTACATAAGCAGCACGCAGATCGTTCAGGTAGTTGGCCGGCGAGGTGATGCGCACGCTTTCAGGGTGGTGGAAGCGGTGACCACGGGAATCGCGGCCGGCCTTCTGGGCGAGGATGGTGCAGTCGATGACGTGGTCACCGAGCAGCATCACCAACCATTGGGTCGGACGAACGAATTCTTCCTTGCGGGCACCCCAGCGCATGCGCTTGGGGATCGGCAGGTCGTTCAGGGAATCTTCGACGATGGTCGGCATCAGGCTCGCGGTCGGCTTGCCGGCGATGCTTTGGCTGTAGCGCAGCTTCGGGCCGCTCTGATCGATTTCGCTCAGTTCTACACCGCACTTCTTGGCGAAGCCCAGGGCTGCTTGAGTCGGGTTGCCTTCGGCATCGAACGCTGCCTGGCGTGGCGGGCCGTCGAGGTTGATGCTGCGATCCGGCTGCTGGGTCGCCAGCGCGGTAATCAGCACGGCCAGACGACGCGGCGCGGCGTAGACGGTTTTGCTCTCGTAGTTCAGGCCAGCGGCTTGCAGGCCTTTGTCGATACCGGCCAGGAATGCCTCGGCCAGGGTGTTCAGGGCTTTGGGTGGCAGTTCTTCGGTGCCCAGTTCAACCAGAAAATCTTGAGCACTCATTGTGCAGCCTCCAGCTTGGCCAGTACTTCATCACGCAGGTCCGGGGTCGCCATCGGGAAGCCGAGCTTGGCGCGAGCCAGCAGATAGGCTTGCGCAACGGAACGCGCCAGGGTGCGTACACGCAGAATGTATTGCTGACGCGCGGTCACCGAGATCGCCCGGCGCGCATCCAGCAGGTTGAAGGTGTGGGAAGCCTTCAACACCATTTCGTAGCTCGGCAACGGCAGCGGCTGGTCGAGTTCGATCAGGCGCTTGGCTTCGCTTTCATAGAAGTCGAACAGTTCGAACAGCTTCTCGACGTTGGCGTGTTCGAAGTTGTAGGTCGACTGCTCCACTTCGTTCTGGTGGAACACGTCGCCGTAGGTCACCTTGCCGAACGGACCGTCAGCCCAGACCAGGTCGTAGACCGAGTCCACGCCTTGCAGGTACATGGCCAGACGCTCCAGACCGTAAGTGATCTCGCCGGTCACCGGGTAGCACTCGATGCCGCCCGCTTGCTGGAAGTAAGTGAACTGCGTCACTTCCATGCCGTTGAGCCAGACTTCCCAGCCCAGACCCCAGGCGCCCAGCGTTGGCGACTCCCAGTTGTCTTCGACGAAACGGATGTCATGCACCAGCGGGTCCAGACCCACGTGCTTGAGGGAGCCCAGGTACAGTTCCTGGAAGTTGTCCGGGTTCGGCTTCAGCACTACCTGGAACTGATAGTAGTGCTGCAGACGGTTCGGGTTTTCACCGTAGCGGCCGTCAGTCGGGCGACGACTGGGCTGCACATAAGCGGCGTTCCAGGTTTCCGGGCCAATGGCGCGCAGGAACGTGGCAGTGTGGAAAGTGCCGGCGCCTACTTCCATATCGTAGGGCTGAAGTACCACACAACCTTGCTCGGCCCAGTATTGCTGGAGGGCGAGGATCAAGTCTTGGAAGGTACGCACGGCTGGCGTAGGCTGGCTCACGAAATTCACCTGTTTCTTGGGCTGCGATTTAAAGAGCGGGAGTATACCCGATTCGGTCCTGCGCACGCCCCCTGGAGCCTTATGCCACGCTGCTTTTGGTGTACCGAAGATCCGCTGTACATGGCTTATCACGATCAGGAGTGGGGCACGCCGCTACGCGATGCGCAGGGATTGTTCGAGTTGCTTTTGCTCGAAGGGTTCCAGGCCGGGCTTTCCTGGATCACTGTATTGCGCAAGCGAGAGCGTTATCGCGAGGTGCTGTTCGGCTTCGACGTGCAGCGCGTGGCGCAGATGAGCGATGCGGAAATCGATGAACTGATGCTCGATCCGGGGATCATTCGCAATCGTCTCAAACTCAACGCAGCCCGGCGCAATGCCCAGGCCTGGCTGGAGCTGGAAGACCCGGTGGCGTTTCTCTGGTCGTTCGTCGGCGGCACGCCGGTGATCAATCATTTCAAGGATCGCAGTGAAGTGCCGGCGGTGACACCGGCCGCCATCGAGATGAGTAAAGGCCTGAAAAAAGCCGGCTTCACGTTCGTCGGCCCGACCATTTGTTACGCGCTGATGCAGGCTTCAGGCATGGTCATGGACCACACCCTGGATTGCGATCGCTACGCCACGTTGACGAACGGCGGTTAGAATAGCCGCCTCGCGCACAGCACAAGATCAGGAGTGACCTGTGGATAAGTTTAAAGGCGCCTTGCTGGTAGGCGCTCTGCGGCTGTTTGCCCTACTGCCATGGCGGGCAGTGCAGGCGGTGGGTTCGGCGATTGGCTGGATCATGTGGAAAACCCCCAACCGTTCCCGCGACGTGGTGCGGATCAACCTCGCCAAGTGCTTTCCGCAGATGGACCCGGCCGAGCGTGAGCGTCTGGTGGGTCAAAGCCTGAAAGACATCGGCAAGTCTCTGACTGAAAGCGCCTGCGCGTGGATCTGGCCGGCCCAGCGTTCCATTGAACTGGTGCGCGAAGTCGAAGGCCTCGACGTTTTGAAAGAGGCGTTGGCGTCCGGTAAAGGCGTGGTTGGCATCACCAGCCACTTGGGCAACTGGGAAGTGTTGAACCACTTCTATTGCAGCCAGTGCAAACCGATCATTTTCTACCGTCCGCCAAAACTGAAGGCGGTGGATGAGTTGCTGCGCAAGCAGCGGGTGCAATTGGGTAACCGGGTGGCGGCTTCCACCAAGGAAGGCATCCTCAGCGTGATCAAGGAAGTGCGCAAGGGGGGCGCGGTAGGCATTCCGGCTGACCCGGAACCGGCCGAATCCGCCGGGATCTTCGTGCCGTTCTTCGCCACTCAGGCCCTGACCAGCAAATTCGTGCCGAACATGCTCGCCGGTGGCAAAGCGGTCGGCGTGTTCCTGCATGCCCTGCGGTTGCCGGACGGTTCGGGTTACAAAGTGATTCTCGAAGCCGCGCCAGAGGCCATGTACAGCACCGATACCGAAACCTCCTGCGCGGCCATGAGCCAGGTAGTCGAGCGCTACGTGCGGGCTTATCCGAGCCAGTACATGTGGAGCATGAAGCGCTTCAAGAAGCGTCCGCCGGGTGAAGAACGCTGGTATTGAGGTTGCTGTGGATAACTCCGCAGGCTGCGATCTATTGATCTTGGCCTGCGTTACCGCTGATCAGTGCGCCTGACGTTCAAGCTTTTTCAGAAACACCGTCATCTCCTTCTCCGCCTGTTTGTCGCCATGGGCGCGGGCAGCTTCCAGACCCTGCTCCCAGGCCTGTCGCGCCGCCGCGTAATCCGCCAGCGCCAGATGGGCCTTGCCCAAGAGCTTCCAGGCTGCCGAATACTTCGGATCGAACTCGACGCAGCGCTGGAAATGCTCTGCGGCCTTGGCGTTTTCCCCAAGATCCAGATAACCCTTGCCCAGGCCGAAGCGCAGCAATGAGTTATCCACACCCTTGGCGAGCATTTTTTCCAGGGATTCGATCATTGGGTGGCACCTCTGGTTTTTTGGGGGAGTTCGAAATCGCCTTCGCGGGCAAGCCTCGCTCCTACAGGTTTGAGCCGTCCAGCTATTATGCGAACGACTGAACCGTGTAGGAGCGAGGCTTGCCCGCGAAGAGGCCTTCGGATCAGAAGAAGCTCAACCCCACATGGAACAGCTTCTCCACATCCCGAATATGCTTCTTATCCACAAGGAACAGAATCACATGGTCGCCGGTTTCGATCACGGTGTCGTCGTGGGCGATGATCACTTCTTCATCGCGGATGATCGCGCCGATGGTGGTGCCCGGTGGCAGGCCGATGTTTTCGATGGCCTTGCCGATCACCTTGCTCGACTTCGCATCGCCGTGGGCAATCGCCTCGATGGCTTCCGCCGCGCCCCTGCGCAGTGAGTGCACGCTGACAATGTCCCCGCGCCGGACGTGGGCCAGCAAGGTGCCGATGGTCGCCAGTTGCGGACTGATGGCGATGTCGATGTCGCCGCCCTGGATCAGGTCGACGTAGGCCGGGTTGTTGATGATCGTCATCACCTTCTTCGCGCCCAGGCGCTTGGCCAGCAGCGAAGACATGATATTGGCTTCATCATCGTTGGTCAGGGCCAGGAAAATATCGGCGTCGGCGATGTTCTCTTCCAGCAACAGATCCCGGTCTGAAGCACTGCCCTGCAACACCACGGTGCTGTCGAGGTTGTCCGAGAGGTAGCGGCAGCGGGCCGGGTTCATCTCGATGATCTTCACCTGGTAACGGCTTTCGATGGCCTCGGCCAGGCGTTCACCGATCTGCCCGCCACCGGCGATGACGATGCGTTTGTAGCTTTCATCGAGGCGGCGCATTTCGCTCATCACTGCGCGAATGTTCGCTTTGGCGGCGATGAAAAACACTTCGTCGTCAGCCTCGATCACCGTATCGCCTTGGGGCAGGATCGGCCGGTCACGACGGAAAATCGCCGCGACGCGGGTTTCGACATTCGGCATGTGTTCGCGTAACTGGCGCAATTGCTGGCCCACCAGCGGCCCGCCGTAGTACGCCTTGACCGCCACCAGCTGCGCCTTGCCTTCGGCGAAGTCGATCACCTGCAACGCGCCCGGATGCTGGATCAGGCGCTTGATGTAATTGGTGACTACTTGCTCCGGACTGATCAGCACGTCGACCGGAATCGCTTCGTTGTCGAACAGTTCGGCACGGGTCAGGTACGCGGCTTCGCGGACCCGGGCGATCTTGGTGGGGGTGTGGAACAGGGTGTGGGCGACCTGACAGGCGACCATGTTGGTTTCGTCACTGTTGGTCACGGCCACCAGCATGTCAGCGTCGTCGGCACCAGCCTGCCGCAGTACGGTTGGCAGCGAACCGCGACCCTGCACGGTGCGGATGTCCAGCCGATCGCCAAGGTCGCGCAGGCGTTCGCCATCGGTGTCGACCACGGTGATGTCGTTGGCCTCGCTGGCCAAGTGTTCTGCCAGCGAACCGCCGACCTGCCCTGCGCCGAGGATGATGATCTTCATCCAGTCACTCCCTTAAACCCGGTTAACCGCGCGCGGCGGCAATCTTGATCAGCTTGGCGTAGTAGAACCCGTCGTGGCCGCCTTCCTGGGCCAGCAACTGGCGACCATGGGGCTGCTTGATGCCGGCCGCCGTGGCGAGGTCCAGTTCACGGGCGCCTGGCGTGCGGGCGAGGAACGCTTCGATGACTTCGGTGTTTTCGGTCGGCAGCGTGGAGCAGGTGGCGTAAAGCAGAATGCCGCCCACCTCCAGAGTTATCCACATGGCGTCGAGCAGTTCGCCCTGAAGCACCGCCAGTGCGGCGATGTCGTCGGGTTGGCGGGTCAGTTTGATATCCGGGTGACGGCGGATCACCCCGGTGGCCGAGCATGGCGCGTCGAGCAGAATGCGCTGGAACGGCTTGCCGTCCCACCAGGTGGCGGTATCGCGACCGTCGGCGGCGATCAGTTCGGCACTCAGACCCAGGCGTGCGAGGTTTTCCCGCACCCGCACCAGACGCTTGGCTTCCAGATCCACAGCCACCACGCCGGCCAGTTTGGGCTCGGCCTCAAGGATGTGGCAGGTCTTGCCGCCCGGTGCGCAGCAGGCGTCCAGCACCCGTTGGCCCGGCGCGAGGTCCAGCAGATCGGCGGCCAATTGAGCGGCTTCGTCCTGCACGCTGATCCAGCCTTCGGCGAAACCCGGCAGGCCGCGCACGTCGGCAGCAGCATCGAGAATGATGCCGTCGCGACTATAAATGCAGGGCTTGGCGGCTACGCCAGCGTCACTCAGCAAGCCAAGGTAAGCGTCGCGAGAGTGATGACGACGATTGACCCGCAGAATCATCGGCGGGTGTGCGTTGTTCGCTGCGCAAATGGCTTCCCATTGTTCAGGCCAGAAGGCCTTGAGGGATTTTTGCAGCCAGCGCGGGTGGGCGGTGCGCACCACCGGGTCGCGTTCCAGCTCGGCCAGCAGCGCTTCGTTTTCCCGTTGGGCGCGGCGCAGTACGGCGTTGAGCAAGGCTTTGGCCCACGGCTTTTTCAGTTTGTCGGCGCAACCGACGGTTTCGCCGATGGCGGCGTGAGCCGGGACGCGGGTATAGAGCAGTTGATAAAGCCCCACCAGCAACAGCGCCTCGACATCGGCATCAGCCGCCTTGAACGGCTTTTGCAGCAGCTTGGCCGCCAACGCCGACAAACGCGGCTGCCAGCGAGCCGTGCCGAACGCCAGGTCCTGGGTGAAGCCGCGATCGCGGTCTTCGACCTTGTCCATTTGTGTCGGCAGAGAACTGTTGAGTGAGGCTTTTCCGTTAAGGACTGCAGCAAGTGCCTTGGCGGCGGCCAGACGTGGGTTCATTGAGCGTCTGCCGTTTGACCGAGGACGGTGCCGACGGCGAATTTCTCACGACGGCTGTTGAACAAGTCGCTGAAGTTCAGTGCCTTGCCGCCGGGTAATTGCAGACGGGTCAGGCACAGCGCCTGTTCACCGCAGGCGACGATCAAGCCGTCCTTGCTGGCGCTGAGGATTTCCCCCGGTGCGCCCTGCCCTTCGGCCAGGCTTGCGGCCAACACTTTCAGCGCTTCGCCGTTCAGCGTGCTGTGGCAGATCGGCCATGGATTGAAGGCGCGGACCAGACGCTCCAGCTCAACCGCCGGGCGGTTCCAGTCGATGCGCGCTTCGTCCTTGTTCAATTTGTGTGCATAGGTGGCGAGGCTGTCGTCCTGCACTTCGCCTTCCAGTGTGCCCGCAGCCAGGCCGGCAATCGCCTGGATCACGGCCGGTGGGCCCATCTCTGCGAGGCGATCGTGGAGGCTGCCGCCGGTGTCTTCGGCGCTGATCGGCGTGGTGACCTTGAGCAGCATCGGTCCGGTATCGAGGCCGGCTTCCATGCGCATCACGGTCACGCCGCTTTCGCTGTCGCCCGCTTCAACGGCACGCTGGATCGGCGCCGCACCGCGCCAGCGTGGCAGCAAGGAGGCGTGGCTGTTGATGCAACCCAGGCGTGGGATATCCAGCACCACTTGCGGCAGGATCAGGCCGTAGGCGACCACCACCATCAAATCCGGTTTCAGCGCGGCCAGTTCCGCCTGAGCGTCTTCGTTGCGCAGGGTTGGCGGTTGCAACACCGGGATGTTGTGCTCCAGAGCCAATTGCTTGACCGGGCTTGGCATCAGCTTCTGTCCACGGCCCGCCGGACGGTCCGGTTGGGTGTAGACCGCAACGATCTCGTAAGGACTGCCCAGCAGGGCCTTGAGGTGTTCGGCGGCGAATTCCGGGGTGCCGGCAAAGACAATGCGCAGTGGCTCAGTCATGGAAGTTCTCAATTGCAAAGCATCTTGAAAAGAAAAAGGCTTGCCGCGGCAAGCCTTTGAAAGAAGGGCATCAAGCGTTCTGGCGGTGGAGCTTTTCCAGTTTCTTCTTGATCCGGTCGCGTTTGAGCGTGGACAGGTAATCGACGAACAACTTGCCGTTGAGGTGGTCGCATTCATGCTGGATGCACACGGCGAGCAAGCCTTCGGCGATCAGTTCGTAAGGCTGGCCGTCGCGGTCCAGGGCCTTGATCTTGACCTTTTGCGGGCGATCGACGTTTTCGTAGAAGCCCGGCACCGAGAGGCAGCCTTCCTGGTACTGACCCATCTCGTCGGTCAGGGTTTCGAACTCGGGGTTGATGAACACCCGCGGTTCACTGCGGTCTTCGGAGAGGTCCATCACGACGATACGTTTGTGCACGTTGACCTGGGTAGCGGCGAGGCCGATGCCTGGCGCTTCATACATTGTTTCAAACATGTCATCGACCAACTGACGCACTTCGTCGTCCACTACGGCCACTGGTTTGGCGATAGTGCGCAGGCGCGAATCGGGGAATTCGAGGATGTCTAAAATGGCCATAAGCTTAATTGCTGCACGTGTGAGGTAAAGTCGGGTCGATGGCCTGGCGAGTCCGAAGATGCAGGCTACCGTTGTGAACGTAGCTTCCGGCTTTTCAATAATGAGCCGGAGGCGAGCCACGAGGGCTCTGGCGTTTCACGCGAACGTACATAATAAAGGGATTCACCGCATGAGGAAATCACTACTCGCCTTGCTCCTTCTGGCCTCGGCCGGTTTTGCGCATGGGCAAGTGCAACTCAGGGAAGGTTTTCCACAGCAATACACCGTGGTGGCAGGGGACACACTCTGGGACATTTCCGGCAAATACCTGCGTGAGCCGTGGCAGTGGCCGCAGCTTTGGCAAGCCAATCCACAGATTGAAAACCCCAATCTCATCTATCCCGGCGATACGCTGTCGCTGGTCTACGTCAACGGTCAGCCACGCCTGACCCTCAACCGCGGCGCTTCCCGGGGCACCATCAAGCTGTCGCCACGAGTCCGCAGTTCGCCGGTGGCCGACGCCATCCCGAGCATTCCGCTGAAGTCGATCAACAGTTTTCTGTTGAGCAATCGCATCGTCGACAAGCTCGAGGATTTCGACAAGGCGCCCTACATCGTTGCCGGAGATGCCGAACGGGTACTCAGCGGCACCGGCGATCGAATCTTCGCGCGTGGCCATTTCGACCCGGCGCAGTCGGTCTACGGCATCTTTCGTCAGGGCAAGGTCTACACCGATCCGCAGAGCAAGGAGTTCCTGGGGATCAACGCCGACGACATCGGTGGTGGCGAAATCATTGCCACTGAGGGCGACGTCGCCACCCTGGCCCTGCAACGCACCACTCAAGAGGTGCGACTCGGCGACCGGTTGTTCAGCGGCGAAGAGCGCTCGATCAATTCGACCTTCATGCCCAGTGCGCCAACCACCGACATCAATGGCCTGATCATCGATGTGCCGCGTGGGGTCACCCAGATTGGCGCGCTGGATGTCGTCACGCTGAACAAGGGGCAGCGCGATGGCCTGGCCGAGGGCAATGTGCTGGTGGTGATGAAAACCGGCGAAACCGTGCGCGACCGGATCACCGGTCAGCCCTTGAAAATCCCCGACGAACGGGCCGGCCTGCTGATGGTATTCCGCACCTACGACAAGCTCAGCTACGGGCTGGTGCTCAACGCATCGCGCTCCTTGGCGGTGATGGACAAGGTGCGAAATCCTTAAGCCTGCTCACAAGTTACCAACAGAGTTATCCACAGCTTATTCCCGATTCGACGGGACCTTATAACGATCAAGGATGATCCATGTCGCTGTCTGCCTGTACGTCCGTTTCCCCTGCGGAACTGGAAGCCCGTTTACGCCTGCACCTTTTGCCTGGACTCGGTCCGGCACGTTTCAAGAAGTTGCTGGAGGCTTTCGGTTCTGCCTCCAAAGCCATCAGCGCACCCGCCAGCGCCTGGCGCGCGTTGGGCCTGCCCCTCGCTTGCGCGGAGGCCCGGCGCTGCAGTGAAATTCGTGATGGCGCCAGCCACGCATTGGCCTGGCTAGAGCGTCCGGGCCAGCATTTACTGATGTGGGACCAACCTGACTACCCCGCGCTGCTGGGGCAAATCAGTGATGCGCCGCCGCTATTATTCGTCGCGGGCGATCCGGGCATTCTGGAAAAACCGCAGTTGGCGATGGTCGGCAGCCGTCGCGCATCGCGACCGGGCATGGATACCGCCAGTGCGTTTTCCCGCAGTCTGGCCGGCGCCGGTTTTGTCATCACCAGCGGTCTGGCCCTGGGCATCGATGCCGCCGCGCATCAGGCGGCTCTGGACGTTGGCGGGCAAACGGTAGGGGTGCTTGGCACGGGACTTGAAAATTTTTATCCACAGCGCAATCGACGACTGGCGGACGCCATGATCGCCTCGGGAAGCGCCGTACTTTCGGAGTTCCCGCTGGACGCCGGGCCTTCCCCGGGCAACTTCCCCCGGCGCAATCGAATCATCAGCGGTTTGTCCCTTGGTGTGTTGGTGGTCGAGGCAAGTATTGCCAGCGGTTCATTGATTACCGCGAGGCTGGCGGCGGAACAGGGGCGTGAGGTGTATGCGATTCCAGGTTCGATTCACCACCCTGGCGCAAAGGGTTGCCATCAGTTGATTCGCGACGGTGCGGTGCTGGTGGAAACCATCGAGCACATCCTTGAGGCCTTGCGCGGCTGGCAACGGCTGCCGTTATCCACAGAAACGCCGCAAACGACGGTAACTCATCCACTGCTCATGTTGCTCCACGCGGCGCCTCATACCAGCGAAGCCCTGGCGGTCACCAGCGGCTGGGCCTTGTCGAAAGTGCTGGCAGCGCTGACGGAGCTGGAGATGGATGGCCGGGCGGTCTGTGAGAGCGGTCGATGGTTTGCGCGGGTAAACTAGGTTTTATAAGGAAGATCGGTAAACTGCGCAGAGCCTTATTCCGGAGAGTTTTTTCATGGTTAACAGTTGGCGTGTGCAACAAGCCGCACGAGAAATTCGCGCCGGGGCGGTCATTGCCTACCCAACGGAAGCCGTCTGGGGACTGGGTTGCGACCCGTGGAACGAAGAGGCGGTGGATCGTCTGCTGATGATCAAGGGCCGATCTGTGGATAAGGGCCTGATTCTGGTGGCCGACAATATTCGTCAGTTCGACTTCCTGTTCGAAGACTTCCCGGAGTTGTGGATGGACCGCATGGCCAGCACCTGGCCGGGCCCCAACACCTGGTTGGTGCCGCATCAGAATCTGTTGCCCCAGTGGATTACCGGTGTGCATGAAACGGTGGCGTTGCGGGTCAGCGACCACCCTCTGGTGCGGGACTTGTGTGCGGTGGTCGGCCCGTTGGTGTCGACCTCGGCGAACCCTCAGGGCCGACCGGCGGCACGGACGCGGATTCGCGTGGAGCAGTATTTCCGGGGGCAGGTTGATTATGTACTCGGTGGCAATCTGGGCGGGCGCAAGAATCCGAGTGTGATTCGCGATCTGGCGACGGGGCATGTGGTGCGCCCGGATTGAGACCGCGTCATCGTTCTTCGCGGGCAAGCCTCGCTCCTACAGGGGATCAATGTCGTTCCGTGATCGTGTGAACGACACAAATCCTGTAGGAGCGAGGCTTGCCCGCGAAGAGGCCCTCAAGGCAACAGAATCGTTGAACCAGTCGTACGGCGCGCCGACAACTCAGTCTGCGCCTTCGCTGCATCAGCCAGTGGATACCGCTGGCTGATGTCCACCTTCAGCTTGCCGCTGATGATCATCTCGAACAGTTCATCAGCCATGCGTTGCAGGTTTTCAGCATTGTTGGCGTAGGTCGCCAGCGTCGGCCGGGTCACGTACAGCGAACCCTTGGCCGCGAGAATCCCCAGATTCACCCCGTCTACTGCGCCTGAAGCATTACCAAAGCTCACCACCAACCCCCGAGGCGCAACGCTGTCGAGCGATGTCAGCCAGGTATCTTTGCCTACACCGTCGTACACCACCGGGACTTTTTTACCGTCAGTCAATTCCAGCACGCGTTGTGCGACGTTCTCATGGCTGTAATCGATGGTCGCCCAGGCACCATTGGCTTTCGCCAGGGCGGCTTTTTCCGCTGAACTGACCGTGCCGATCAGCTTCACCCCCAGGGCCTTGGCCCATTGGCAGGCAAGCGATCCGACGCCGCCGGCCGCGGCGTGAAACAGGATGGTTTCGCCACCCTTGAGCTCATATGTCTGACGCAGCAGGTATTGCACGGTCAGGCCTTTGAGCATCACGCCGGCGGCTTGTTCGAAGCTGATGGCGTCCGGCAGGTGCACCAGGTTGGCTTCCGGCAAGACATGCACGTCGCTGTAGGCGCCCAACGGGCCACTGCCATAAGCCACGCGATCGCCAACCTTGAAGCGGGTGACTTCGCTACCGACTGCGTCGACCACGCCCGCGCCTTCGGCGCCCAGGCCCGATGGCAGGGCTGGCGGCGCATAAAGGCCGCTGCGGTAATAGGTGTCGATAAAGTTCAGGCCAATGGCCTTGTTGGTCACGCGTACCTGTTGCGGGCCGGGCTCGGCGGGTTGGTAATCCACGTATTCGAGCACTTCGGGGCCGCCATGGACGCGGAACTGGATACGCTTTGCCATCTGCTCTCTCCTTAGGTCTTTGGCTTCTAGAGTCGTAGCGCCAAGCGCCCTATCGAACTCCCAAGCTTGATCTTCGTCAACTGCGGCAGGCTCGCCTGCGATGTTATGCTACGGACCCATTTGCGCCGGCCCCCCGCTCTGATGGAGCGCCGCGTAGCTTTGCCCGATTCAAGGTGATGCCATGACTACCCGCACCGAGGCCGTAAAAGCCTACCTGCTCGACCTGCAAGACCGTATTTGCGCTGCCCTGGAAGCCGAAGACGGCGGCGCGCGTTTCGTCGAAGACGCCTGGACCCGGCCTGCCGGCGGCGGTGGTCGCACCCGGGTGATTGAGAACGGCGCAGTCATCGAAAAGGGCGGCGTCAACTATTCCCACGTGTTTGGCAGCGGTCTCCCACCGTCCGCCAGTGCTCATAGGCCGGAATTGGCCGGTCGAGGCTTCGAAGCCTTGGGCGTGTCGTTGGTGATTCACCCGCATAACCCCCATGTGCCGACGTCTCACGCCAATGTGCGCTTTTTCATCGCCGAAAAAGAAGGTGAAGAGCCGGTCTGGTGGTTCGGTGGTGGCTTTGACCTGACCCCTTATTACGGCAATGAAGAAGATTGCGTGCATTGGCACCGCGTCGCCGAACAGGCCTGCGCGCCGTTCGGCCCGGACGTTTACCCGCGCTACAAGGCCTGGTGCGACAGCTACTTCCACATCAAGCATCGCCATGAGCCACGGGGCATCGGCGGCCTGTTTTTCGATGACTTGAACGAGTGGGACTTCGATACCAGCTTCGCTTTCATGCGCGCCATCGGCGATGCGTTCATCGACGCGTACCTGCCGATCGTGCAACGCCGCAAGAATGATGCGTTCACCGCCAAACAGCGTGAGTTCCAGGAGTTTCGCCGTGGTCGTTACGTTGAATTCAACCTGGTCTATGACCGCGGCACGCTGTTCGGCCTGCAATCGGGCGGGCGTACCGAGTCGATTCTGATGTCGCTGCCGCCGCAAGTACGCTGGGCCTACGACTGGAAGGCCGAGCCGGGCAGTGAAGAAGCACGCCTGACCGAATACTTCCTGCAAGACCGCGATTGGTTGGCCAAGGCCTGAACGAGGAATTCTGATGGACCGTTATGTCGTATTCGGTAACCCGATCGGCCACAGCAAGTCGCCGCTGATCCACCGTCTGTTCGCCGAGCAGACCGGGCAGAAACTGGACTACAGCACCTTGCTGGCACCTCTCGACGATTTTTCCGGCTGTGCATTGGAATTTTTCCGCGAAGGCCGTGGGGCGAATGTGACAGTGCCGTTCAAGGAAGACGCCTATCGCCTGGCGAACAGCTTGACCCAGCGGGCGCAACGGGCCGGCGCGGTGAATACCCTGAGCAAACTGGCTGATGGCAGTCTGCTGGGCGACAACACCGATGGTGCCGGGCTGGTGCGGGACCTGACGGTCAACGCCGGATTCAGCCTCGCGGGCAAACGCATCCTGCTGCTGGGGGCCGGTGGTGCGGTGCGCGGCGCGCTGGAGCCGCTGCTGGCGGAGCAACCGGCGTCGGTGATCATTGCCAACCGCACCGTGGAAAAAGCCGAATTGCTGGCGCAATTGTTTGCCGATCTGGGGCCGGTGTCGGCCAGCGGTTTCGACTGGCTGCGCGAGCCGGTGGACCTGATCATCAACGCCACATCCGCCAGTTTGTCCGGCGATGTACCGCCGATTGCCGGCAGTTTGATCGAACCGGGCAAGACGGTTTGCTACGACATGATGTACGGCAAGGACCCAACCTCGTTCTGCCGTTGGGCCAGTGAACATGGGGCTGGCGTGTCGATGGATGGCTTGGGCATGTTGGCCGAGCAGGCGGCGGAAGCTTTCTATCTGTGGCGCGGTGTGCGCCCGGATACGGCGCCGGTGCTGGCCGAACTTCGCCGGCAACTGGCGCTGTAGTTCTGTGGCGAGGGAGCAAGCTCCCTCGCCACAGGTTATCTGTTTGTCAAAACAGTGGCGTTTAGTCCTCAAACCGGATCGGGCATTTCTCCGCGCCTTCCAGCTTCCTCAATTCCTCCACCACTTGCGGCCGTGCCTGCCGCAGAGTCAGGCTGCGATCCTGACGCAGCAGCCGTCGTGCTTCCTGGTGCAGCATTTCCACGCCCGAGTAGTCGATGAAGTTGATCTGCTGTGCTTCGATCACCACTCGCGGGCCTTGCATCCGTTGCAGGCGCACTTGCAGGTAATGGCTGGCGCCGAAAAAGATCGAGCCGCCGACCCTCAGGATGTCTTCGTCACCATTGCGCCAGTGCTGCACCCGTGGCTGTGAGGTGCGTTTGAGGTAGAAGAACAGTGACGCCAGCACCCCGGCGTAGATCGCCGTCTGCAACTCCAGCAACAGGGTGGCGACACAGGTCAGCGCCATGACCAGGAATTCGGCATGGCTGACCCGCAACAAGGCACGAATGCCGCGATGATCCACCAATCCCCAAGCGATCAAAAGGATGCTGCCAGCCATGGCCGGGATCGGGATGTGCGCAATCAATGCCGCACCGAAGATCGCGAACAGTGCCACCCACAGCGCCGAAAAAAACCCGGCCAGCGGTGAACAGGCGCCGGCATCGTAGCTCAGGCCCGAGCGAGTGAAGGAACCGGCGGACAGCGAACCGGAAAAAAACGCCCCGACCATGTTCGAGAAACCCTGGGCGCGAACTTCCTGATTGGCATCGAGCAACTGCTGCGAGCGGGCCGACAGGGAGCGGGCAATCGACAGGCTCGTCACCAGCCCGAGCATGCCGACCGCCACCGCACTGGGCAGCAGGCGCAATATCAGGTCCAGATCCAGCGGCAGCGAGCTGAAGGGCGGCAGCCGCCCGACAAACGCGCTGACCAGCTTCACATGACCGAACATCGCTGGCCACAGCCACACCAGCAATCCGCTCAGGGCCAGAGCGATCAACAGCGTCGGCCAGCGCGGCACCAGCAGTTTCAGCACGATGCCAACCGCGACCGTGGCCAGGCCCAGCAGCAGCGAGGGTTTGTCCACTTCGCCGAGATGATTGAGCAGCATCATCAAGCTGTTGAGCGCCGTGGCCTGGTTGGGCACATCCAGCCCCAGCAGGTTCGGCAGCTGCCCGATGGCAATCACCACCGCCGCGCCGAGGGTGAAGCCCAGCACCACCGAGTGAGAGACGAAATTCACCAGGGCACCGAACCGCAGCAAACCCAGTAACCACTGGAAAATGCCCGCAAGGAAAGTCAGAAGCAGGATCAGCGTGACGTAGTCCTGCGATGCAGGGACGGCCAGAGGACTGACGCTGGCATACAGGACGATGGAAATGGCCGCCGTAGGGCCGCAGATCAAATGCCATGACGAACCCCAGAGGCAGGCAATCAGCACCGGGATGATGGCGGCGTACAGGCCATATTCCGGTGGGAGGCCGGCGATCAGGGCGTAGGCAATGGATTGTGGCAACGCGAGAATCGCACCGCTCAGGCCGACGATCAGGTCACGACCAACGCTGGCGCGGGTTTGCCGGGGCAACCAGGTCAGGAAGGGAAAGAGTGAATGGCGGCTGGGGAAGGCCATGGGTCCTCTCGGTACGGGGTAAATCGTCAGGGTAAAGCATTGGCTCGTAGTGGGCAGATCATTGTGGCGAGGGAGCTTGCTCCCGCTCGGCTGCGCAGCAGTCGCAAATCCGGACAACTCGGTGAGGCTGATAAACCGAGTTTGCCGAAATGGGAGTGCTACGCCCTCCAGCGGGAGCAAGCTCCCTCGCCACAGCGGAACCTTACAACTTGGCTTTGACCGCCGGCAGAGCATCCTTGCCGTCCACGGTCTTCACGCCCTCCAGCCATTTATCCAGCACCACCGGATTGGCCTTGATCCACGCCTTGGCCGCGTCGGCGTTGCTGACCTTCTTGTTCACCACTTCGGCCATGATGCTGTTCTCCATTTCCTGAGTAAAACTCAGGTTGGTGAGCAGTTTGCCGACGTTCGGGCAGGCCTGTGCATAACCTTTGCGGGTCAGTGTATAAACACTGCCGGTGTCACCGAAGTACTTCTCGCCACCCTTCAGATAATGCATTTTCAACTGCATGTTCATCGGGTGTGGCGTCCAGCCGAGGAAGGTCACGAACTTCTGTTTCTTCACCGCGCGGGATACTTCGGCCAGCATCGCCTGCTCGCTGGACTCGATCAGTTTCCACTGGCCCATCTCGAAGTCATTCTTCTTGATGATCTCTTGCAGCGAAATGTTCGCCGGGGCGCCGGAACCGATGCCATAGATCTTCTTGTCGACTTCTTTGGGGTGTAGCTCGGCGTACTTGTTCAGGTCGTTAAAGTTATGCACACCCGCGTCCCAGACGTAATCCGGGACCGCCAGGGTGAACTCGGTGCCGTCGAGGTTCTTCGCCAGCTGCGTGACATCGCCGTTGGCCACGAACTTGTCGTAGAAGCCTTGCTGCGCCGGCATCCAGTTACCCAGAAACACGTCCACCTGGCCATCCTTCAGACCGCCAAAGGTGATCGGCACTGCCAGCGTGTCGACCTTGGCCTTGTAGCCCATGCCGTCCAGCAGAAACCCGGTGATGGCGTTGGTGGCGGCGATGTCGCTCCAGCCAGGGTCGGCCATCTTCACCGTTTCGCAGCTTTGCTCGGCGTAGGCCGAGGTGCTGCCCAGAGCCAGAAGCCCGACTGTCAGTACTGTGGATAACTTTTGCATGGACGTCCCCTTAACATTATTGGTTTTGGCAGGGTTGTGGATAACGGGCTTTACGCTCCAGATCGTCGAGGTCGATGTGGTTGCGCATGTACTGCTGACTGGCATCTACCAGCGGCTGGTGGTCCCAGCTCTTCAGCTTGCCGATGGTCAGGGCGTCGGCGACGAAACGCCGGCGTCGCTGACTGGCGAGCACCTGTTGGTGGATCGCCGGGATATTCCATTTGGCCCGTGCTTCGGCGAGAAAATCCTCGAACAGCTGACGATGTTGCGGCGAATGGCTGAGTTCTTCCTGTTCACTCGGGTCGTTATGCACATCGAAGAGCAGGCAAGGGTCGTCTTCGCTGTAGATGAATTTGTAGGCGCCGCGACGAATCATCATCAACGGGCTGATGGTGCCTTCGGCCATGTATTCACCGAACACCTCGTCGTGACCGCCCTGCCCTTGCAGGTGTGAAACCAGCGAGCGGCCGTCCAGCGGCAGGCCTGGCTCCAATGAGCCGCCGGCCAGTTCCACAAAGGTCGGCAGCAGGTCGGCGGTGGATACCGCTGCGCTGACCCGTCCGGCGCCGAATTGCCCCGGCGCGCTGATCAGCAGCGGTACGCGGGCGGCCATTTCGTACCAGTGCATCTTGTACCAGAGGCCGCGCTCGCCGAGCATGTCGCCGTGGTCACCGGAGAACACGATGATGGTGTCATCGATCAGCCCGGTTTCCTCGAGTGTTTGCAGGAGTTTACCGACGTTGCTGTCGATATAGCTGCACGCACCAAAGTAGGCACGGCGCGCGTCGCGAATCTTATCCACAGGCAGCGGCTTGTCCCACAGGTCATAGACTTTGAGCAGGCGCTGGGAGTGAGGATCGAGTTCATCCTGTGCGGGTGTTTCCGGCAAAGGGATGTCGGCGTCGTCGTACAGATCCCAGAACGCCTTGGGAATCGTGTACGGGTCGTGTGGGTGCGTCATCGACACGGTCAGGCAGAACGGCTGATCGCCATCCTCGCGGATGTGATCGAACAGGTATTGCTGGGCCTTGAACACCACCTCTTCGTCGAAATCCAGCTGATTGGTGCGCACGCAGGGCCCGGCTTGCAGCACCGACGACATGTTGTGGTACCAGGTCGGCCGCACGTCCGGCTCGTCCCAGTTCACCGCCCAACCGTAGTCGGCCGGGTAGATGTCACTGGTGAGACGTTCTTCATAGCCGTGTAACTGGTCCGGGCCGCAGAAGTGCATCTTGCCCGACAGCGCGGTGCGGTAACCGAGGCGCCGCAGGTAGTGGGCATAGGTCGGAACGTCGGCGGGGAAATCGGCCGCGTTGTCGTAAGCGCCGATCTTGCTCGGCAACTGACCGCTGACCAGGGTGAAACGTGACGGTGCGCAGAGCGGGCTGTTGCAGTACGCGGCGTCGAACACCACGCCTTGGGCGGCGAGGCGGCTCAGATTCGGCAGTTTGATGGGCGAAGGGCCGTAGAACGGCAACATTGGCGCGGCCATTTGATCGGCCATGATGAAAAGAATATTTTTGCGCTTCATGTGATCGCGGCATTCCATAGTGGATATTTATGCGAGAGTGCTGTGATCGAGCATGCAACCCATGGAAATTGTGGTAAAGCCCACGCCAGGCAATGACTAGGATAAGCACAGCTTATGTATGACGCCCTCGGTGATTTGTCTCTGGACCTGTTGCGCGCCTTTGAAGCCGCGGCCCGCCAGCGCAGTTTCACTGCCGCTGCAGTGGAGCTCGGCACCACGCAACCGGCCATCAGTCAGCAGATCAAACGATTGGAGGAGCAGCTCGCTACACGATTGTTTGACCGCATTTATCGCGGTATCGAACTGACCGAGGCTGGCGCGATTCTGTTTGAGCAAGTTCAGCTCGGTTTACAGAATATCGACGCCGGATTGAGCGCGATCAGTGCGCAGCAGCAACACGAAGTGTTGCAGGTGGCCACCGACTTCGCCTTCGCCGCGTACTGGCTGATGCCGCGGCTGCACCGCTTCCATACCGCCAATCCTCAGGTGGACGTCAGCCTGGTGACCAGCGAACGCAGCCACAACATGCTGCGCACCGATATCGATGTGGCGGTGCTGTTCGGCGATGGCCGGTTCAAGCAAGGCGAGAGCCATTGGTTGTTCAGTGAAGAAGTGTTTCCGGTGTGCAGCCCGCTGCTCTTGAAGGATCGTCCCCTGCCCTTGCCGGCTCAGTCATTGCTGGAGTTTCCGCTGTTGCACCTGCGTGGCGAACACAGCAGCAACTGGTTCGACTGGAGCGGCGTGTTTCGCGAACTGGGGATCACGTCGGCGCCAGCGCCGGGGCAACTGCGCTTCGACAATTACACCTTGCTGATTCAAGCGGCGATTGGCGGCCAGGGCGTTGCGATCGGTTGGCGGCACCTTGTGGATAACTTGCTGGCGCAAGGTCTGTTGTGTCGACCGATTGCCGAGACAGTGATTTCCAGGCTGGGTTATTACGTGGTCCTGCCCCAGCGCAAACGGCGCGGGGCGTTGATTCAAACATTTGTGGATTGGTTGATGGCGGAACAGGCCAGCAGTGCGCAATCGCTTAATGGTCTTCCTTTGCCATCGATTGCGGTATGAGGGCTTTACGGTTCCGAAGTCGCGACAAAATTCACATGCTGACCGACATGCAAATTCAGCCATAACTCATCGGCAATCCCGACGGCAACTCGGTTCAGCCGTTCCAGCGGTTCGGCCAGGCCAGGTTCCAGGCTCGTGCTGACGTGACTGAAATGCTCGATGGACAGTCCTGGTACGCCGCGTGGGGCATTCACCAGGGTCCAGTGCAATGGGCTGCTTTGCAGTGCCTCGCGGATTTCTTCTGCGGCGTGGCGTTGCAGTTCGTCTTCTATCTCCGGATCGTCCAGCACCTCGAAATCACCCACCACAAACAACCGCGCGATACCCGCGGCCTGCATGCCGTCAATCAGTGCATCCACTGCCAGCACCTGCTCGACCGGGCCAGGCACGATGGATTTTTCGATGTGTTCGCTGTTCATCGGCAACCCCGGCGCATCCAGCAGGCAGATCACCGCCGAACAGCCGGCCACGCTTTGCTTGACCCGTTTGGCATCGAACAGATTGCCGGCCTTGGTGCGCAATCCGGGGCGTGGCGCGAGTGCCGTCAGGTCATCGAGAATCGCGATCACTTCATGTTGGCGCCGCAGCATTTCCGCCATCAGCGCGCTGCCCAGGCTACTCATGGCACCATAAAGCACTACCTTCACTACCGGGGTTTCGGCATTTTTCATGGCTGTGCTCCGAACGTCCTGCCTATATAACGTAAGACCTGTGGGGAGCGGTGTGGGTTCGACCAGGTTCAAAGGGGTTTCAGATGCAACAGATCAAGGGCTACCACGCCCATGTCTATTTCGACGCCAATACTCTCCCGCAGGCCCGGGCCTTGTGTGAGCAGGCCGCACAATTGTTTCCACTGAAGATGGGCCGCGTGCATGAACGCCTGGTTGGCCCGCACCCGGACTGGAGCTGCCAATTGGCCTTCGAGCCGCAACATCTTGGCGAGGTATTGCCGTGGCTGGCGCTCAATCGCAAGGGGTTGGTGGTGTTCCTGCACCCGGAGACCGGCAACGATCTGCTCGACCACACCGAACACGCGATCTGGATGGGTGCGATCCGGCCGCTGGACCTGTCTGTTTTCTGATCAGAGTTGTTCTTCGGGCTCGCCGGACGGCAAATCGAGCAATGGCAGTGGGCGATATCCTGCATGGGGTCGCCGATGTCTTGCTCCTGACCCACATCTACAGACTTTCAACCCGGCCGACGACCGGTCGTACATTCGGTCAATGCTTTCATCCGCGAAAGCTGGCTGAAAGCTTCCCCGATTAGGATCGCCTCACTGCCGGCAACAGACCGGTTGGCCAACGCGAGTGTTTCATTGCCCGCCCGGCCCATTTAACAACAACAATGGTGATTCTGATGTCCGCTCCTATCCGCCTCTTCGCTGCACCTCCGCCCGTACGTTTCGTGCTTCCCGTTCTGCGCTGACCTCATCGGTTCGCCCATTCCCTAGCCGCGCTACGCCTGGAGTATTCCTATGCTGACTTTCCTTGGCTTTGCCATGGTCATCACGTTCATGTTCCTGATCATGACCAAGCGCCTGTCCGCGCTGATCGCCCTGATTATCATCCCGATCATCTTCGCCCTGTTCGGCGGTTTCTCGCCGAAGATCGGCCCGATGATGCTCGAAGGCATCACCAAGCTTGCGCCGACCGGCGTGATGCTGATGTTCGCCATCCTTTACTTCGCCCTGATGATCGACTCCGGCCTGTTTGACCCGGCCGTGCGCAAGATCCTCAAACTGGTCAAGGGCGACCCGTTGAAGGTGTCGGTCGGTACCGCGGTGCTGGCGCTGATCGTGTCCATGGACGGTGATGGCGCCACCACTTACATGATCTGCGTGGCCGCCATGCTGCCGCTCTACAGCCGCATCGGCATGAGCCCGCGGATCATGGCCGGTCTGATCATCCTCGCCGGTGGCGTGATGAACATGACCCCTTGGGGCGGTCCGACCGCTCGTGCGGCCAGTGCGCTGCATGTGGACCCGTCCGCGATCTTCGTACCGATGATTCCGGCGATGCTGGCCGGTGTGGTGGCGATTCTGGCGATTGCCTATGTCTACGGTAAACGCGAGCGTGCGCGTCTGGGTGAATTGCATCTGGTCGGTGATGAAATCGACCACAGCGAAATCAGCGTTTCGCAGTTCCCGGACGCCCGTCGTCCAAAGCTGATCTGGTTCAACGGCGCGCTGACCCTGGCACTGATGGGCACCTTGATCGCCGGCCTGTTGCCGCTGCCAGTGCTGTTCATGGTGGCGTTCAGTATCGCGATGATCGTCAACTATCCTTGCCTGCAACAGCAGAAGGACCGCGTTGCGGCCCACGCCGGTAGCGTGTTGGCGGTGGTCGGGTTGATCTTTGCCGCGGGTATCTTCACCGGTATCCTGACGGGCACCGGCATGGTCGACGCCATGTCCAAGAGCCTGCTGGCAGTCATCCCGGATTTCCTCGGCCCGTACCTCGCCGTGATCACCGCGCTGGTGAGCATGCCGTTCACGTTCTTCATGTCGAACGACGCATTTTATTACGGCGTGTTGCCAGTGCTTGCTGAAGCCGCCAGTCATTACGGTATAACCGCGGTAGAAATGGCACGTGCCTCGATCGTCGGTCAGCCCGTCCACTTGCTGAGCCCGCTGGTACCATCGACCTACCTGTTGGTGGCCCTGGCCGGTATCGAATTCGGTGACCATCAGCGGTTCACCCTGAAGTGGGCGGTGCTGGTTTGCCTGTGCATACTGGTGGCAGCCTTGCTGATGGGGATCTTTCCGCTGTTCAGCACGCTATAAGCCAAGACTCGCCATGAGGGGTCCAGGCTTTGTTTGAAGTCTGGGCCCTTCGTGGTTTAAACACATCCTCAAAGGAATACACATGGAATGGCTGACCAACCCTGAAATCTGGGTTGCCTTCTTCACCCTGACCGCCCTGGAGATCGTCCTGGGCATCGACAACATCATCATGATCTCGATCCTGGTCAGCCGCATGCCCAAACACATGCAGGCGCGTACCCGGATCTTCGGCCTGGCGCTGGCCATGGTCACCCGGATTCTGTTGCTGCTGTCGATCACCTGGGTCATGCGTCTCACCGCGGACCTGTTCGAAGTGTTCGGCCAGGGTATTTCCGGGCGTGACCTGATCTTGTTCTTCGGTGGTCTGTTCCTGCTGTGGAAAAGCTCGCAAGAGATGTATCACGCGCTGGAAGGCGAGGATGAAACCAGCGACGAGCCAAGTGGCAAGGGCGGTAACTTCCTCTACACCATTATCCAGATCGCGATCATCGACATCGTGTTCTCGCTGGACTCCGTCATCACTGCCGTTGGCATGGTGTCCCACGTACCGGTCATGGTCGCGGCAATCATCGTCGCAGTGCTGGTGATGATGTGGGCTTCCGGCACCATCAGCGAGTTCATCGACAAGCACCCGTCGCTGAAAATGCTGGCGCTGTCTTTCCTGTTGATCGTCGGTACCGTGCTGATTGCCGAATCCTTCGATGTGCATGTGCCGAAAGGCTACGTCTACTTCGCCATGGCGTTCTCGCTGGTAGTGGAAGCGATCAACATCAGGATGCGCACCGCGATTGCGAAAAAACGCACACAGCAAGAGCCGGTGAAACTGCGCAAGGATGTTCCGGGTCAGTAACCCGAACACCCTGCTGTGACAAAGGGGCCTTCGGGCCCCTTTGTCATGTCTGCATCAAACTGTTTTCATGACAGTTTTGTTTCAATCGCTTCTTTAGCTATGCGATGCTGGCGTCCAGACCGTTAGCCAACTACAGCTTAAGTACAGAACGTAGAAGAACGCGGCATCGTTAACTTGCCCCGCTGGGGCGCTACCACCACAGGGGGCCTGTATGCTCACCCTGCTCAATTTGTTATCGGCCGTGGCCTTGCTGATCTGGGGCACGCACATCGTCCGAACCGGCATCCTGCGGGTTTATGGCTCCAACTTGCGCCATGTGATCGGGCAGAACATGGCCAGGCGCTGGCTGGCGTTTATCGCCGGGATCATGGTGACCGCCATGGTCCAGAGCAGCAACGCCACCGCCATGCTCGTCACTTCGTTTGTCGGTCAGGGCCTGATGGCGCTGACCCCGGCCCTGGCGACGATGCTCGGTGCCGACGTCGGTACCGCACTGATGGCGCGGGTACTGACCCTCGACCTGTCGTGGCTGTCACCGCTGCTGATCTTCCTCGGGGTGATTTTCTTTCTGTCGCGCAAGCAGACCCGGGTCGGGCAGATGGGGCGGGTCAGCATCGGTCTGGGGCTGATCATTCTGGCGCTGCAACTGATCGTCGAGGCCGCCACGCCGATCACTCATGCTCAGGGAGTGAAGGTGATTTTTGCCTCTCTGACCGGCGATATCTTGCTCGATGCGCTGGTCGGTGCACTGTTCGCGATGATTTCATACTCCAGCCTGGCCGCCGTATTGCTGACCGCGACCCTCGCCGGTGCCAGCGTGATCAGCCTGCCAGTGGCCATCGGCCTGGTGATCGGCGCCAACATCGGCAGCGGCGTTCTCGCCTTCCTCAGCACCAGCATGCAGAACGCCGCCGGCCGTCAGGTGGCGCTGGGCAGCCTGTTGTACAAACTGATTGGTCTGCTGCTGATCATTCCGGTGCTCGATCCACTGGTGCACTGGATCGACAGCTTCGACTTCAGCGCTCAGGAAATGGTCATCGGCTTCCACCTGCTCTACAACACCGCGCGCTGCCTGATCCTGTTGCCCAGCGTCGGGCTGATGGCCAGGCTCTGTGCTTGGCTGCTGCCGGAACGGCCGGACATCAACGGCACGGCCAAGCCGCGGCACCTTGACCCGACGGCATTGGTGACCCCCAGCCTGGCGCTGGCCAATGCCGCCCGGGAAACCCTGCGCATCGGCGATCTGGTCGACAACATGCTCGAAGCCATGCTCGCCGTACTGCGTGGCAAACAGACCGCCGTTACCCAGGAAATCCGTCGCCTGACCGATGATGTCGAAGCGCTCTACAGCGCGATCAAACTCTATCTGGCGCAAATGCCTCGGGAAGACCTCAGCGAACAAGATAGCCAACGGTGGGCTGAAACCATCGAGCTGGCGATTAACCTGAAACTGGCCAGTGACCTGATCGAACGCATGCTGCGCAAGGTTCAGCAGCAGAAAACCGCGCAGCGGCGGTCGTTTTCCGAGGTCGGTCTGGAAGAATTGGCGGGCCTGCACAGCCAGCTGATTGCCAACCTGCGCCTGGGGTTGTCGGTGTTCCTCAGTTCCGATCCGGAAAGTGCTCGCCAGTTACTGCGTGAGAAACGTCGCTTTCGCGCACAGGAACGCCGCCTGGCCCACGCTCATGTCAGTCGTTTGCACCGTAAGATTGTGCAAAGCATCGAGACCAGTTCGCTGCATCTGGAGCTGATCGCTGACATGAGGCGCCTCAATTCGCTGTTTTGCAGCAGTGCCTATGCGGTGTTGGGCACTTCGGACACCGGTGCTCTGGCGGTCGACGATTTGGCTGACATCACTCATTCACCCTGAACGTCCACAGTTGCCTGAAGTCTGTTGTACTTACGCTGTCGTACGGAAACTCGTTATGCGCTGTCTGCTATTCGCTTGTCTGTTGCTCGGCGCCCTGCCCTCATTTGCCCTGGATCGCTTTCAGGTCGAGGGCTATACGCTGCCCAACGGCCTGCAATTGGTCCTCAAACCGGGCACCGAGCGCGGGCATGTGGCGATTCGGCTGGTAGTCGGCGTGGGTCTGGATGATTTCAGCTGCGCCGACAAGGAGCTGCCGCATCTGCTCGAACACTTGCTGTTCAGCGGCATCGACGCCACCGGCGAAGGTGGTCTGGAGGAGCGCATGCAGGCCCTGGGTGGTGAGTGGAACGCTTACACCAGCAACGCCGACACCACGTTCGTCATCGAAGCACCGGCGAAAAACCAGCGTAAGGCCCTCGATCTGTTGTTGGCTCTGCTGACCCAGACCCGTATCGACGACAACGCTATCAACGTCGCCAAGCAGGTGGTCGAGCGCGAAGACGGTGGCCATTATTCGCACCTGCAACGCTGGCTGGATCGCCAGGACCTGGGCCACACCGCCAGTAATCAGTTGGCGGTGGAACTGGGCCTCAAATGCCAGGAGCGCGCCGAAGTCAGTCACCTGACCCGCGAGCAACTGGAGAGGGTGCGCAAAGCCTGGTACGCGCCCAACAACATGACCCTGATCGTGGTCGGCGAGCTCGACCGCCTGCTGCCGGCCTATCTGGAACGGGCGTATGGCGCGCTCGTAGCCGTCGAGCCTGCCGATCACCTGCCCTTGCCGACAATCCAGGCCAGCGCGGCCCACGAGCGTACTCTGAGCCACGGTTTTGTCGGTGGCGGCGCCAAGTTGCACTGGCTGGTGCCGGAACCGGTGCAGGAAGACCAGCCCGACGAAACGTTCGATCTGCTCAAGGACTACCTGGACTGGGCGCTTTATCGCCAACTGCGCCTGGTCCATGGGTTGTCCTATGGGCCCTCGGCCGAGCGTGAGGTGTTTGGCGGAGTGGGCTTCATGAGCCTGAACGCCGATCTTGAACGCGGCGACGTGCCGGCAGCTGAACAGGTGCTGGATGAGCTCAAAGCCGGTTTGCTCAAGGACGGTCTCGACGCCACCACCTTCGCCCGCCTCAAGCAGGCCGCCATCGCCCGTCAGGCCTGGGCCGTGCAAGGCAATAGCGCCCTGGCGGATTACTACTGGAGCGCCCTTGGGGACTACGAGGACGGCCATTTCACCAACCCGGCCAAGGCACTGCAAGAAGTGACGCTGGCCGAGGCGAACCAGGCGATGCGTGAGTTGCTGCTGCAACCGGGGTATTTGCGGATCGAGAAGCCGTTGGTGAGTTATGACCAGTTGATGTGGGCGATTGCCGGGGTATTTGGATTGATGGTGCTTGGGGCATTGGGTTGGCGTGTTCACCGCAGAAAGTAGTTATTTCCCTGTGGCGAGGGAGCTTGCTCCCGCTCGGCTGCGCAGCAGCCGTAAACCGGTATCGGAGATCTACTTGAAATTACGCGGTGGGTGGTTTTAGGGCCGCTTCGCGACCCAGCGGGAGCAAGCTCCCTCGCCACAGGGTTTGGGGTTGGTCAACGTAACCGGAACCCTCGCCACAGGCCCCCTCGGACGGTACCCTGTCGGGGATTTTTCCCACGACTATTGTGAACCGCCGAATGCCGACTCTGACCCTGTACATACAGCGCATCCTGGAATTGATGAAGCGCTACCCCGGGGTCATCGCGCTCGGCGGTTTCATTTCCGGGGTCGGCAGCTTCATCTTGGTGGATCGCCAGCAAGGCCTGGCGACCTGGATCACCACCATCATGCTGGTCAGCTGGGTCTGGCTGATGCTGGAAAACAGCCTCACTGAGTTGTTCGCCAAGGTCTTCAAGCGCGAAATACCCCAGCCCCTGCTGCGTTATGCGACGCAGATGATCCATCAGGAAAGCCTGTTCTTCGTCCTGCCGTTCTTTTTCATCACCACCACCTGGAACAGCGGCCAACTGTTTTTCACGGGGTTGTTGGGCATGGCGGCGTTGATCTCGATCACCGACCCGCTCTACTACAAATGGCTGGCGCCGCGCCGCTGGGCGTTCCTGGCGCTGCATACCCTGACCCTCTTCGCCGCCCTGCTGACCGCCCTGCCCGTCATCCTGCACCTGACCACCTCCCAGAGCTTCAAACTGGCGCTGGGCATCGCCATGGTGCTGTCGTTCCCCAGTCTGGCGTCGATCTTCCCGATTCGGACCGTGCGCAATGCGTTGGCGATCCTCAGCATCACCGTGGGTATCGGCGCTGTCGGCTGGGTGCTGCGTTCCTGGGTTCCGCCGGCCACCCTGTGGATGACCGATGTGGCGATCAGCACCCAAATGCAGGACCGCACCCCCGGCAAGAGCCTGGAAGAAGTCAGCGCCGAGCAGATTCGTGGCGACGGTTTGTACGCCTACACCGCGATCAATGCCCCACGGGGGCTGGACGAGCGGATTTATCACGTCTGGATGTTCAACGGTAAAGAGGTCGACCGCATCCCTCTGGATATCCACGGCGGGCGCAAGGAAGGCTACCGCGCCTGGACCCACAAGCAGAATTTCCCCGGCAATCCCGCGGGTAAATGGCAAGTTCGGGTGCTCACCGAAGACGGCCAGTTGATCGGCGTGCTGCGCTTCAAGGTCATGGACAGCACACCCATCAAAGATAAGTAACGCGGTTCGTGCTATTAATCTGGTCTGCGCAATTGCCGAACAAGCAGGAGCTTATGACCAGCAGCACAACGCCTGGCAATGTCCGACTGGATACCTCGCACATCCCTGCCCTGCTGCGGGTCACGGGTGACTGGACGCTCGCTCATTACGCCGATCTCAGCCACCTGAGCGAAAAGCTCCGTGGCCAATACGACAACAACACCCCCATCGACCTCAACGGCCTCGGTGCCCTGGACACGGCGGGTGCATCGCTGTTGGTGGAGTTGCTGGGTTCCGAGCGTCTGGGCAAGTCCGCCGAACACCCTGATTGCACCCTTTCCTCCGCCGATCGCGCCTTGTTGCAGACGGTGTATTGCTCGCTGACTGATTTCTGCGTGCCGATCAAAGAGCCGGAAATCAGCGTCGGCATTCAACTGCTGACCCGTATCGGCCGTGCGGTCGATGCGGTCTGGCAGGACGCCCTGCAGGTGCTGGGTTTTGTCGGCCTGATCCTGCAAACCATCGCGCGCGGGCTGTTATGTCCCAAGCGCTGGCGCCTCACGCCAATGGTCGCGCACATTGAGCAGACTGGCCTCGACGCCGCTCCCATCGTCGCCCTGCTGACCTTTATGGTGGGCGCCGTGGTAGCGTTTCTCGGTGCGACTGTGCTGGCGAGCTTCGGCGCGAGCATTTTTACCGTGGACCTGGTGGCGTTCTCTTTTCTGCGCGAATTCGGCGTGTTGCTCACCGCGATCCTGATGGCCGGCCGCACCGCCAGCGCGTTCACCGCGCAGATCGGCTCGATGAAGGCCAACGAAGAGATCGACGCGATCCGCACCCTCGGCCTCGACCCGATGGAGTTGCTGGTGGTGCCGCGGGTATTGGCGTTGCTGGTGGCGCTGCCGATGCTGACCTTCCTGGCGATGTTGTCGGGGATTGTCGGCGGTGGCGTGGTGTGTGCGCTGTCGCTGGATATATCGCCGGCGATGTTCCTGTCGCTGCTGCAATCGGACATCGGTGTTCAGCACTTCCTGGTGGGGATCGTCAAAGCGCCGATTTTTGCGTTCCTGATCGCCGCCATCGGCTGTCTTGAAGGCTTCAAGGTCAGCGGCAGCGCCGAGTCCGTCGGTGCGCACACCACGTCGAGTGTGGTGCAGTCGATTTTCGTGGTGATCGTCCTCGATGCCGTGGCCGCATTGTTTTTCATGGAGATGGGCTGGTGAGTCGTCTACCCCGAGCGCCTTCCGAGGCGGTGATCGAAGTCCGTGGGCTGTGCAATCGCTTCGGCCGCCAGAGCGTGCACGAGAACCTCGACCTGGATTTGTACAAAGGCGAAATTCTGGCGGTGGTCGGCGGTTCCGGCAGCGGCAAATCGGTGCTGTTGCGCAGCATCGTCGGCTTGCGCCAGCCCAGCGAAGGGCTGGTGAAGGTCTTCGGCAAGAACTTGCCGAGCCTGTCGGAGCACGAGCGTTCGCTGGTCGAGCGGCGCTTCGGCGTGTTGTTCCAGAAAGGCGCCCTGTTCTCTTCGCTGACAGTGACCGAGAACGTCGCCCTGCCCCTTATCGAACACGCCGGCCTGAGCCGTACCGATGCCGAGCACCTGGCGGCGGTGAAACTGGCATTGGCCGGATTGCCCTTGTCAGCGGCCGACAAGTACCCTGCTTCACTGTCTGGCGGCATGATCAAGCGCGCCGCCCTGGCCCGGGCGCTGGCGCTGGACCCGGACATTCTGTTTCTCGACGAGCCCACCGCTGGTCTCGACCCGATTGGCGCGGCGGCGTTCGATCAATTGATTCTGACCCTGCGCGACGCGTTGGGTTTGAGTGTGTTTCTGGTCACCCACGACCTCGACACGCTCTACACCATCACCGACCGGGTGGCGGTGCTGGCGCAAAAGAAAGTACTGGTGGCGGATGCCATCGACAAGGTTTCGGAAACCGACGACGCGTGGATTCACGAATACTTCCATGGCCCTCGCGGCCGCGCGGCGCTGACGGCCGCTAACCAGCTCAACGAGGTCTGACATGGAAACCCGAGCCCATCACGTATTGATCGGCCTGTTCACCGTCATAGTGGTGGCAGGCGCCCTGCTCTTCGGTCTGTGGCTGGCCAAGTCCAGCGTCGACACCGAATTCAAGGATTACGAAATCGTCTTCAACGAGGCGGTCAGCGGTTTGTCCAAGGGCAGCGCCGTGCAGTACAGCGGGATCAAGGTCGGCGACGTAGTGACGCTGCGCCTGGACCCGAATGATCCGCGCCGGGTGTTGGCGCGGATCCGCCTGGGCGGCGATACCCCGATCAAGGAAGACACCCAGGCCAAACTGGCGCTGACCGGGATCACCGGCACCTCGATCATTCAGCTCAGCGGGGGCACACCGCAAAGTCCGACACTCAAGGGCAAGGGCGGCAATTTGCCGACCATCGTGGCATCACCCTCGCCTATCGCCCGTTTGATGAGCGACAGTAACGATCTGATGACCGGTGTGAACGTGTTGATGCAGAACGCCAATCAGATGTTTTCTTCGGAAAACGTCGAGCGCATCAGCAAGACCCTTGAGCATCTGGAGCAAACCACCGGCATCATCGCCGACCAGCGCGGCGACATCGGCCAGGCCATGCAGCAACTGGCGTCGATCAGTAAACAGGCCTCCGCCACACTCGAACAAACTGCTGGGCTGATGCGCAACGCCAACAGCCTGCTCAACGATCAGGGCAAGCAGATGTTTGGCAGTGCCGAGCAAGCCATGAAGTCCCTGGAACGGAGCAGCGCGACCATCAACTCATTGCTCACCACTAATCAGGATTCCCTCAACAACGGCATGCAGGGCCTCAATGGCCTGGCGCCGGCAGTGCGTGAGTTGCGCGACACCTTGAGCTCGCTGCGCACCATTTCCCAGCGGCTTGAGGCCAACCCCAGCGGTTACCTGCTGGGCAGTGACAAGAACAAGGAGTTCACGCCATGAAGCTGATCCCGTTAGCCTTGACTGTCGGTTTTGCCCTGACCAGTGCCTGCTCGATTCTGCCCAAGTCCGAGCCATCCGATGTCTACCGGTTGCCCTCGGCCCAGAGCGGCGCACCGGCCAATCACAGCACGGCGCTGCACTGGTCGCTGCGGCTGGCCAAGCCGCAGACGAGCGAAGCCTTGAACAACCCGAAGATCGCCGTGATCCCTCAGGGTGACCTGATCAGCAGCTACAAGGCTTCCCGCTGGAGCGACCCGGCGCCGGTGCTGCTGCGCAATCGTCTGCTCGATGGTTTCCAGCGTGACGGTCGGGTGCCGTTGCTCAGCACCGATGACAGCAATTTGCAGGCGGACCTGGAGCTGGGCGGCAACCTGCAGGCGTTCCAGACCGAATACCAAGGCACGACGGCGAGCGTGGTCGTGCGGCTGGATGCATTGCTGGTGCGTGGGTATGACCAGCGCATCCTCGCCAGTCGGCGCTTTGAAGTGCGTCAGCCGTTGAGCGATGTGAAGGTGCCGGCGGTGGTCGCCGGGTTCGGCCAGGCCAGCGACCAGTTGACGGCACAGGTGGTGGCCTGGACGGTGGAGCAGGGTCAGAAAGTCGTGCCGCCGCTGAGGCCCTGAAGCCACCGCTGAACCCTGTGGGAGTGGGTTTGCCCCCACAGGGTTTTCGTTTAGCCGAAGAACCAGTAGCAAACCCCGATGGCCCCCAGCACCCCGCCAAGCTCCGCCAGCAGCGCACAGCCCACCGCATGCCGTGCACGCTGGATGCCCACCGCGCCGAAATACACCGCCAAGACATAGAAGGTCGTTTCGGTACTGCCCTGGACTGTCGCCGCCACCAGCGCCGGGAAGCTGTCCACCCCCTCGGTCTTCATGGTTTCAATCAGCATTGCCCGGGCGGCACTGCCGGAAAAGGGTTTGACCAATGCGGTCGGCAAGGCATCGACAAAGCGCGTGTCCCAACCGGCCCACGCCACCAGGTGACGAATCCCGTCCAGACCGAAATCCAGCGCTCCGGATGCTCGCAGTACGCCCACGGCGCAGAGCATCGCCACCAGATACGGCAGCAGGTTCTTGGCGACGTCGAAGCCTTCTTTGGCGCCTTCGACGAATGCCTCGTAGACCTTCACCTTGCGTAATGCGCCGATGATCATAAACAGCATGATCAAGCCGAACAGCGTCACGTTGCCGAGGACCGATGACAGGCTCGCCAGCGCAGTCGCCGAGAGCGTCGCCAGCAGTGCCATGAAGCCGCCAAGGGCGAGGGCGCCGGGAATCAGATACGCCAGCACCACCGGGTCCCAGATGCGCAGGCGTTGCATGAACGCTACGCTCAGGAAGCCGACGATGGTTGAGCAGCTGGTGGCGAGCAGGATCGGCAGGAACACCAGCGTCGGATCGGGCGCGCCTTGCTGGGCGCGGTACATGAAGATCGTCACGGGCAGCAGGGTCAGGGAGGAGGCGTTGAGCACCAGGAAGAGGATCTGCGCGTTGCTGGCGATCGTTGCACTGGGGTTGAGCTCTTGCAGCGCCTTCATGGCTTTGAGGCCGATCGGTGTGGCGGCGTTGTCCAGGCCCAGGCCGTTGGCGGCGAAGTTCAGGGTGATCAGGCCGATGGCGGGATGACCGGCCGGCACTTCCGGCATCAGGCGCAGGAACAGTGGCCCCAGCGCCTTGGCCAGCCACTCGACGATCCCGGCCTTCTCGGCGATCCGCAGAAAGCCCAGCCAGAGGGTGAGGGTGCCGAACAACAGGATCATGACCTCGACCGACAATTTGGCCATGGCGAAAATACTTTCCACCATCGCCGCAAAGATCCCGGCGTTACCACCGATCAGCCACTGCGCCAGCGCCGATACGGCTGCCACGATGAAGAAGCCAAGCCACAGGCCATTAAGCATCAGTCAAATCCCCCGGAAGATGCGGCGAATGATAGCGGGGTAGGCAGAAACGACAAACCCCGGATTTCTCCGGGGTTTGTTGGGGGCTCTTGTGGGAGCGGGCATTAGTTGCTGGAGGTTTCACCAACCGGCAGCTTTTCCTTGCTGCGCCAGTGCGGCAGGGAGTTCCAGTAGCGCTGGCCCTTGGCGTCGTCGTACATGCCTTCCCAACGCGAGATGACCAGCACGGCCAAGGCGTTGCCGATCACGTTCAGCGCGGTGCGTGCCATATCCATGATGCGGTCGACACCGGCGATGAATGCCAGGCCTTCCAGCGGAATACCGACGCTGCCCAGAGTGGCCAGCAACACCACGAAGGACACACCCGGTACGCCGGCGATGCCTTTAGAGGTGACCATCAGGGTCAGCACCAGCAGCAGTTGCTGGCTGATCGACAGGTCGATGCCGTACAGCTGGGCAATGAAGATCGCCGCGATGCTCTGGTACAGGGTCGAACCGTCGAGGTTGAACGAGTAGCCGGTCGGTACCACGAAGCTGCAAATGGCTTTCGGCGCACCGTAGGCTTCCATCTTCTCGATCACGCGCGGCAGCACGGTTTCGGAACTGGCGGTGGAGTAGGCCAGGACCAGCTCATCCTTGAAGATGCGCATCAGCTTGATCACCGAGAAGCCGAACAGGCGAGCGATCAGGCCCAGCACCACGAAGGCGAAGAAGGCGACGGCGAAGTAAACCAGGACGACCAGCTTGGCCAGTGGCAGCAGGGAGGCGAAGCCGAAGTTGGCCACGGTCACCGCGATCAGTGCGAACACGCCGATCGGGGCGTAGTTCATGATCATGTGGGTGACTTTGAACATGCTTTCCGACACGCCCTGGAACATCTTCACCAGAGGTTCGCGCAGGTCCGATTGCAGGCTCGACAGACCGAGACCGAACAACACGGAGAAGAAGATGATCGGCAGCATCTCGCCGCGCATCATGGCCGCAAAGATGTTCGACGGGATCAGGTTGAGGATGGTTTCGATGAACGCGTGTTCATGCTGAACCTCGGCAGCAGTGGCCTGGTACTTGGAAATATCCACGGTACCCAGGGTGCTCATGTCGATACCGCTGCCCGGATGGACCACGTTGGCCAGCACCAGACCGACCAGAATGGCGATGGTGGTGACGATCTCGAAGTAAATGATGGTCTTCAGACCGATACGCCCGAGTTTTTTCGCGTCCCCAACGCCAGCGATGCCGACGACCAGCGAGGAGATTACGATCGGGATCACGATCATCTTGATCAGACGGATAAAGATATCGCCTGCTGGTTGCAGGACGTTGCTGATCCACCAGGCCTTTTCAGCGCTGAAGTGGTTGAGCAGTGCACCTATTGCTATCCCCAGAACCAGACCGATGAGGATCTGCCAGGCGAGGCTAAGCTTTGCCTTCTTCATATCTTTACCCTTACTTGCGTTTGACTCAGGCCGATGCATGAACTGCAACGCTCAATGGCGAAGCCGTCTTGCACCAACCCCCGTATAAGGTCCCCGCGAGCGAGCATTTACAGCTCTCTGGCAGCGAAAAAGGCGCAACTATTCCGATGCGGGGAAGCGCCGTCTAATGCCGTAAACGCCTACCCTATGCCGAATCGGCATGAGATTTTTCAACTGAAACCCACGTCCCAGCCGGTTCGAATGCGACATTTCGGCAGGTATAAGTGCCGTGAACCGGCCATTTCAGCGCCGGTTGATGTTTTTTTGAACCAGTGAAAATTTAGGAGATGTCCTACGTTCGACTGCGATTTTTCTTCTCATGAAAGTCAGAGCTTTCTCGATATACGGTCACGAAGAAACACCGCGAAACGGTTTTGCGGGGAATATGCAGCAAGAACATATGAGCAGAATGCTCTAGATCAACGTTTTGCACGTTGAAGCTCTCCGCAAGTCCGTCGAGCCACGCTAGGCCGACGAACTTGCGTCGCAGCTTCACCTGACCCGGCCCTTGCGCGGCTACTCCCTGTACCCGTAGGTCACTCCGACCCTGAAGCAGTCAGAACGTCCCGACCCCTTGGTCATGCGTCTACCGTCCTCGGGTAGCGCAGTGGAAAGAAGCGTGAGGCCTCTTTCGTGTTTCGAACTCAATACCGGCGTGGATCTTTCTTCAGTCGCGCCATCCACATCTTCTGCATGCCTTCGTCCGGTTTACCGAGTAAGCGGTAGTCGGCATGTCGCGTGGGTGGCCGCGATCGTCATGGCACTGCCGCCCAGAAGCAGGGCGGCCGCCAATGTCTTTAACCAAAACACACATATCAACCTCGACCGCGACGGCCAAAGAAGAAGGAAGCAATGAACATCACCAGGAATACGACAAAGAGAATCTTGGCGATACCCGTGGCGGTGCCCGCGATACCACCGAAGCCCAATACTGCAGCGATGATGGCAATGATCAGGAATGTGATTGCCCAGCTCAACATGGTGATTCTCCTTACGCTTCTATTTAAGGATGTTGCTTGTGGTGCATTTCCCGGCGCGTTGAGCGCGCCAAGTTCGTTTGCTTAAAACACCCAACGTTCCTGGGAGGGCGTCTCGTCCACAGGCCGGGCCTGGTCGACGCCCATCATTCGTATTGAGGCGTTGTCAGCCGGGTTGCTGCTGACGGCGCTGAAGTGGCTTTGGGGGGGATGTGGAATCGAAAGGTGCACTGGCGCCGGTTGCGCGCTTTGCTCCCAACGCATGTACTGCTGGCCACCAATCAGGGTGATCAACAACGCCAACAGGGCAAACAAGCCTTGCTGGACATGCAGTGGCGAAAGACGCAATTGGGCGGCACTTTGGCGATTCATCCTGAAGTTCCTCCCATACGGGTAGTTATCTTTGGCGGGCGCTGGTTCATTAAATGCCCTGATTACCTAGACCATTGCAGCCTGCATGCCAGCTTTAATAAAGAATAAATACGATAGAAATCAAAAGGTTATTGTGTTTGTAGAAAACGTTTTAGACGCATCCTGCACGATGATCCGTTTGCAGTCGTGCGTAATGCACGATGAGTTCGCAGGCACTTTCAATATTTTTGGAATTGCGGGGAGGGCGTAGATGTCAGAAAGGGACGCAGGCAGTCGCTGAAAGAATGGTCTGTAAATAAAAATTCAAATAAATCAGCGTATTAGCTGCACTCTGAGTAGATAGATAGCCTGTTGTGGCTGGAATCGACCAGAATCAATCATGCAACTTGCCCGATTTTTCCGGGACTAACCAAGAACACCTATTAAAGGAGCGTAGGAACATGGAATCAGCCACTGAGCATCAAGGCCGCATTCTGCTGGTGGACGACGAATCCGCCATCCTTCGAACCTTTCGCTATTGCCTCGAAGACGAAGGCTACAGCGTGGCCACCGCGACCAGCGCTGCTCAGGCCGAAGCCTTGTTGCAGCGTCAGGTTTTCGATCTGTGCTTCCTCGATTTGCGCCTGGGTGAAGACAATGGCCTCGATGTGCTGGCCCAGATGCGAATTCAGGCGCCCTGGATGCGTGTGGTGATCGTCACCGCTCACTCGGCCGTAGACACTGCAGTGGATGCAATTCAGGCCGGTGCCGCCGACTATCTGGTCAAACCTTGCAGCCCCGATCAGTTACGTCTGGCCACCGCCAAACAGCTGGAAGTGCGGCAACTCTCGGCACGCCTGGAAGCCCTCGAAGGTGAAGTGCGTAAACCCAAGGAGGGGCTGGACTCCCACAGCCCGGCGATGAAAGTGGTGCTTGAAACCGCACGCCAGGTCGCCAGTACCGACGCCAACATTCTGATTCTCGGAGAGTCTGGCACCGGTAAAGGTGAGCTGTCACAGGCCATTCATGGCTGGAGCAAACGCCAGAAGAAATCCTGCATCACCATCAACTGCCCCTCCCTGACAGCGGAATTGATGGACAGTGAACTCTTCGGCCACAGCCGTGGCGCGTTCACCGGTGCCAGCGAAAGCACCTTGGGGCGTGTCAATCAGGCTGATGGCGGAACGTTGTTTCTCGACGAGATCGGCGATTTTCCCCTGACTTTGCAGCCAAAGTTGCTGCGTTTCATCCAGGACAAGGAATACGAGCGTGTGGGTGACCCGGTGACCCGTCGCGCCGACGTGCGAATCCTCGCGGCTACCAACCTCAACCTTGAAGACATGGTCCGCGACGGGCGGTTTCGTGAGGATTTGCTCTATAGGCTGAACGTCATCACTTTGCACCTGCCGCCGCTTCGCGAACGCAGGGAAGACATCCTGAACCTGGCTGACCGTTTCCTGGCGCGCTTCGTCAAGGAATACTCGCGTCCGGCCCGGTGTTTCAGCGACGAGGCCCGCGAGGCGCTGCTCAGCTACCGCTGGCCCGGCAATATCCGCGAGCTGCGCAACGTGGTGGAACGGGCGAGCATTATTTGTCCGCAGGAGCGGGTCGAGATCAGCCACTTGGGCATGGCCGAAGCTCCGACCAACAATACGCCACGCATTGGCGCCGCGTTGAGCCTGGATGAGTTGGAGAAAGCCCACATCGGCGCGGTCCTTGCCACCGCCGATACCCTGGATCAGGCGGCCAAGACCCTGGGTATCGACGCCTCGACCCTGTACCGCAAACGCAAGCAGTACAACCTGTGAGCTGCACCCGATGAAACTGGCGATGACATTGCGCACCCGGTTGTTCCTGAGTATTTCAGCCTTGATCACCGTGGCGCTGCTCGGGCTGTTGCTAGGGCTGGTCAGCGTGATGCAGATGGCTGGTACGCAGGAGGCCCTGATCCGTGACAACTTCGTCAGGCTGGATCTGGGATTGAAGCTGCGCCAGACCCTGGGTGATCAACTGATCATCATGCTCGGCGAGAAGCCTGATCCCGCGGCGCTCGAGGCATCCCGACAGCATTACCTCGAATTGCTCGATGAAGGCATTGCTCGCGAGCCGTCCAGCGAGGGCGCCCAGTACGGTTTCAAAAAGGCCAAGGCTGATTACCAGAGCTTTCTGCAGGCCTACGATCTTTCCCGCGATACGGCACAGGTGCTCACTGGGGGCGGGGATCTCACGGAAAAATTCAACACGCTGCGCAACGGTTTGATCGCCGAACAGAAGCGCGCGCTGGATAACATCAGTGAAACCGAACGCCAGGCCCGGGACCGCGCGTTGCTGATTGCCGGCCTGCTCGGGTTGATCGGGGTGGGGGTGCTGTTCATCGGGTTCATTACCGCCCATGCGATCGCCCAGCGTTTCGGAGCTCCGATCGAGGCCCTGGCGGCGGCGGCTGACAACATCGGCCAAGGCAATTTCGAAGTGACTCTGCCGATTTCCTCCGCAGTGGAAATGAACCAGCTGACCCGACGCTTCGGAATCATGGCCGAGGCCCTGCGACAGCACCAAGCCACTAATATCGACGAGCTACTCGCCGGACAGCAGCGTTTGCAAGCAGTGCTCGATAGCATCGACGACGGTTTGCTGATCATTGATCGTCAAGGTCAGCTCGAGCACCTCAATCCGGTGGCTCAGCGCCAGTTAGGCTGGGACACCGAGCGTCTCGGCCAAGGGCTGGGCACGGCACTTGAGCGTCCCGAACTGGATGAACAACTGCACCTGGTGCTGCGCGGCGGCACCCTGGAGCGAGTGCCGGACGACCTGAGCATCGAGGTTGACGGGGAGTCGCGATTGCTGACGTATAGCCTGACACCGGTCAGCCATACCCAGGGGCATATTCTCGGCGCCGTGATGGTGTTGCATGACGTCACCGAACAGCGTGCCTTCGAACGGGTGCGCAGCGAGTTCGTCTTGCGTGCTTCCCATGAGTTACGCACGCCAGTCACCGGGATGCACATGGCATTCGGCCTGTTCCGCGAGCGGGCGCATTTTGCCGAGGATTCCCGTGAGGCCGACTTGCTGAACACCGTGAATGAAGAAATGCAGCGCTTGATGCAGTTGATCAACGACCTGCTGAATTTCTCTCGCTATCAGAATGGCCTGCAAAAACTCACCCTGGCGCCGTGCTCCATCAAAGATTTACTGGAGCAGGCCCAGGCACGCTTTGCCGGCCCGGCGCAGGAGAAGGGCATTGAGCTGTTGGTGGAAGTGCAGGGAACGTTGCCACGGCTGCAAGCCGATCAGGCGCAACTGGAGCGGGTGCTCGATAACCTGATCGACAACGCCTTGCGTCATACCTCCCGCGACGGGCTGATACGTTTGCAGGCTCGACGTCATGGGGAGCGGGTGATTATCAGTGTCGAAGACAACGGCGAAGGCATTGCCTACAGCCAGCAAGGAAGGATATTCGAGCCTTTTGTTCAGGTCGGCCGCAAGAAGGGCGGCGCCGGGCTCGGTCTGGCGCTGTGCAAGGAGATCGTGCAGTTGCACGGTGGGCGGATGGGCGTGTATTCACGGCCGGGGCAGGGTTCGCAGTTCTACATGGCGCTGGCGGTATAAGCCTGAACCCTCTCAGTCTTCGTCATCCAGACGCCGCGTTGCCTGTCGGCGGCCACGGGTAATCAATTCGATGAATTGCACAGCGCTCAATGGGTGCGCGAACAGCCAGCCCTGACCGAACTTCACCCCCTCGCTGCTCAGAAACTCTGCCTGGGCTTCATGTTCGATGCCCTCGGCAATCACCTTGAGTTGCAGGGCCTGGGCCATGCGAATGATGTGCGGTGCCACGCCGCTGCTGGCGGCGTCATGACCCAGCGCGTCGATAAATGCCTTGTCGATTTTCAGGCAGTCCACGGGCAGTGTTTGCAGGTAGGCGAGGCTGCAATAGCCAGTGCCGAAGTCATCGATCAGCACCTGATGCCCGACATCGCGCAAGGCCTGCAGGTTTTCTCTGGCCACCACGACATCAACCAATCCGCGCTCGGTCACCTCAAAGGCAATCTGTCTGGCGGCTACACGGTGCAAGGCCAGCAGGCGCGCCATCACCTGACCGATACGCGGCACCATGACGTCGCAGGCCGCCAGGTTGACCGAGATATACAACTGCGGATTGGCGCGCAACAGTTGTCCGAGCTGTTCCAGCAGGCGCTGTAATACGAAATCAGTCATCTGGCGGATCTGGCCGGTGTTTTCCGCCATGGGAATGAACAGCTCGGGGCTGGTCAAGGTGCCGTCCGGTCTTCGCCAGCGCAGCAAGGCTTCGGCTCCGACACAGTTGCGACTGTCGAGGTCGAAGATCGGTTGATACAACACCTGCAATTCGCCTCGTTGTATCGCGCCGTGCAGTTCGGCATCCAGTGATTGACGCTGGCGCACCAGCAGAAACACCAGAATGCCTACGCAGGCACTTAGCGCGAGGCTGGCCGGAAGCAGCCACCACCAAACGGCCGGCACATGCATCCCGGTACGCGGGGTGATCAGCACCAGTTGGTATTCGGGAGTGTTGGTCGGCATTCGGTAAATCAGGCGGGTAGGGGTGACTTGCAGTGCATCGTGATTTTTCGGGGGCCAGGGTTGCGTCGGGGGCCACTCCTGCTCGGCACCGAGCACGGGAATCGCGCGGGTGTCGTGGTCGAGCACCACCAGCAGGCTGCTCCCCGGAGACAGATCAACCATGTCGGTCAAATGCCCGCGAGACGTAGCCACCCGGAAATTGCCACGCCCCAGCATCAGTGCGGCGCGGTTCTCATCGGGTTCGGTGGTGGTGTTCAACCAATAGCTGTAGGTGGGGCCCTCGATGTCCGGTGGCCGGATCACCGAAAGCCCTTCCTGGCGTGGGCGGTTGGAGCAGATTCCTGAAGCATCCATGTAAGCGGCTTCGTAAACGAAGCGGTAATTGAAGCTGACTTGCTGCAATGTGGCGATCATTTCATCATCGCAGCCCCGCAGCGGTTGAGCTTCAAGGTCGTCGAGGCTTTCGCGCAGTTGCCCGAAAAGCTGCTCCAGACGGACCAGAAAGCGCTCCCCCTGGGCGTTCATCTCCTGGCTTTCGTTGTCCTCGACCTGATGCATCGCAATGAACAGACTGCCGGTCATCAGTAGCGTGGCACTCAAGGCAGCCGCCAGCGTCGCCAGAAACCAAGGGCGATAGAACCAGCTACGCAGCTTCTCTCGAGCAGCCGTCATCATGGAATATCCGAAGGATTACCAATGAGTTATAGCTGCTGATTGGGAAAAGACCCTGACCGTCGGGCGGGCGTCATTATTTTGTCTGGTTCAACACCTGGAGAAGCGCCGCGGTTTGCGCGTCCGGCGTGCCGTCGAAACGGGACGGGCGAAAATGCAGCTGAAAAGCCGCCAGCACATTGCGTGTCGCTGCATCCAGTTCGCCGGTTTGTGGCGTGGCGTAGCCCAGGCGGGCAAGTTGTGCCTGAAACCAACTGATGCTTGGCAGCTGCATGGCGAACTGCGCTTGCTGACGCGCCACGGCCTGCTCGTTCGGCCAGATTCCCAGGCCTTCGGCCGCCAGGCGTTTCCAGGGGAACAGCGGGCCAGGGTCGAGCTTGCGCATGGGGGCGATGTCGCTATGGCCGATGATATGGCGAGGGCTGATGCCCTGGCGCTTGCTGATGTCCTTGAGCAGAAAGATCATCGATTGGACCTGGGCTTCGCTGTAGGGATACCAGAGACGCCCGGTCGGGGTGTCCTGGAAGCCCGGATTGACGATTTCGATGCCAATGGAACTGGAATTCAGCCAGGTCCGGCCTTGCCATTGGCTTTCGCCGGCGTGCCAGGCTCGAAGATTTTCATCCATCAGCTTATAGATGGTGGCGTGCTCGTCGTCGCCGATCAGGTAGTGGCTGCTGACTTCGCCATGGGTCAGCAATTGCAGCGAGTCCTCCAGGGATGCGGAGGTGTAATGCATCACCACGAACTGAATACGGCTGTCGTGATTGACTGAAGGGTGGCTGGTGTCAATCCGGGGACCGCTGGCGCAACCGGCTAATACAAGCAGCGAAGCAATAAGAGCAAGAAATTTCATGGTGGAGGCAATACACGCGAGACGATAATGCAACAGTGTAACGTATTGCCTTGCGCGCCGACCGCAAAAGCGCGCCTTTAAACAAAATGGAACAATTAACTGTCAGCCCAGTTCTATCCGATTACGCCCGGTGTTTTTCGCGCGATATAGCGCCTGATCAGCTCTTTTAAGCACCAGGTCGCTATGTTCGCCCGCTCTGAAGGCGGTCAGTCCCATGGAAATGGTGATAGTGACTCGCTCGCCCTTGAAGTGGAATGGGCAAGCTTCGATCGATGCGCGCAAGGTTTCCAACAGTTTCGCGCCGGCCATCGGCGCCGTGGCAGGCATCAACAGCACAAACTCCTCACCGCCAAACCTGGCTATGAAGTCCGTCCCGCGCAGACGCTTGCGCAGCACACTGGCGATGATTTTCAGCACCTTGTCGCCCGCGAGATGGCCGTAGTTGTCATTGATGCGTTTGAAATGGTCGAGGTCGAGCATCGCCAGCAACAGGGTATTGCCGTGTTGTTGCCATTGACTGATTTCGTGGTCCAGCCGTTCGCTCCAGGCTGCTCGATTCGGCAGGCCGGTCAACGGATCGATCAAAGCCTTCTGGCGCTGTTCTTCGAGGTGCTCGCGGTAGCCCAGCGCTTCCTGCTCCATGTGGGCCACCCTTTCAGCCAGGCTTTGCAGGCGGGCAGCGACTTCCTGCTCGCGCTCGTCGCGTTGCTTCTGGTGCTGATCCATGGTGCCGAGCAGGCCTTCGAGATGGTCTTCCAGCATGTGCTTGAGGTCATCGAGGTCCGCCGCGTCCTGCATGCTGTTTTGCAGGCCGTCGACTTGCTCGCGAATCTGCGTGTCCATCACCCGCGCGGCAGAGCGGTTGTCGGCGTGGCCTTCGCTGGCGGCTTGCAGGTTGCTCTGAAATGATTCGAGGCGTTCGTTGAGTCGCTGCAGATAGGCTTCGAATTCGTGTTGGCCGCTGTCAGTAATGGCCAGCATTAATGTTGCCAGATCATCGAGGATCGGTAGCAGCTCGTACCAATTCAAGCCGTTTTGAAGACGATTGCGCATCGCTTCGGCTTGCGGTCGATGGCGTTCGGGCAGCGTCAGGTCGTCGAGAAGGCCCAGCAGAGTGTCTTCGATGTGCTTGGCCACAGAGCTGTAGGACGGTTCCGGCGAGTCCGGCAGGGCATACAGAATGTCGTGTTCTGACGTTTGCGGATCGCTGGCCTCCGGGATCAGTTCATCCGGGTTGATTGCCGGCGGAGCCTGGGTGGCCGGTACGGCGATCGATGGAACCGGCTCTTGCGGCTGTTCGATGTTCGGCTGGATTTGTGGCTCCGGGGCCTGGCTGCTCGTGGCCTCTGGCTCCAGGATGGGCGGGGCGAACGCCACGACTTCGGCTATGGGTGCCGTTGTTGCTGTGGGAGCCGGAGTGTCCACGGGTTCAGCGGGCGCAGCGGCGGGCAGGGCAGCTTCAACGGTTGGCATTACCGCTTGCGGTTTGTTGGCGGCTGGCGCGAGATTGACCGTCGCGAGTGGGAGTTCGGCCAGTGGAGCTGCAACCGGCTCGACAGGTTGCGGTGCAGGCATTGGCAATTCGGGGGCGGCGATCTGTGGCGCAGCCTCGTCTGCATCCCGGCCACCGAACAGGCGCTGCAGAAAACCCGGACGACCCGGTTCCACAGGGTTCTCCAGCAGGCTCAAGGCTTTGCCTTGCAAGCCGCTCAGTTCGCTGAGCAGCAACGGGATTTCGCGAGCTTGGCCGACACGTCCGTCCAGCTGCTTGGCGAAACTCTTCAGCGGCCGGCTCACTTCCCGTGGCAGTGGCAATGCTTGCAACTGGGAGACCAGCGCCGTCAGTGCGGCGCTGACTTGATCAACCCGGGTTTCCCGGCGCTGCTCGGAGTCGAGCACGGCTTTTTCCAGGCGCGGCAGCAAGGCTGCCAGGCCGGCGTCCATGTCGTCCGTGCGTACGACTTCGCGCATTTCCTTCATGCATTGGTCAACGGCGCGATCGGTACCTTCGGCTGCCAGGGTGCTGCGCACCAGGCCGCGACGCAGCAGGTCGAGCCGGGCGTCCCATCGACGTTCGAGCTTTTCCTGTTGTTCGATGCTTTTGAGGTATTTCTCTTTCCAGCGCTGTGCTTCGTCGCTCATTCAGGCAGGACTCAACGCGGGGAATGCATCGGCCGTGAGCGAGCCCGGCAGACGAATCTCTACCGCGACCGGCAGGTGATCGGAAATGGGCTGTGCCAGCACCTCGACCTTTTCAAGCGTCAGGGTGGGGCTGAGCAGAATGTGGTCCAGACAGCGCTGTGGGCGCCAGCTGGGAAAGGTCGCTTCCATCTGCGGCGCGAGCAGGCCTAAATCGCGCAGCGGGGAATGTTGCAGCAAGTCACCGGCGTGGGTATTCATATCGCCCATCAGCACCTGGTGCTTATAACCGCCGATCAACTCGCGGATGTAAGCCAGTTGCATGCTACGGGCGCGAGCGCCCAGCGCCAGGTGCATCATCACCACCACGAGCGCCTCCGGACCTTCGCCGAAGCGCACCAGAATGGCCCCGCGACCCTTGGGCCCCGGCAGCGGATGATCCTCGATCGCCCACGGGCGCAGGCGGCTGAGCACGCCATTGCTGTGCTGGCCGAGATGACCGAGATTGCGATTGAGTTGTTGATACCAATAAGGGAAGGCGCCGAGCTGCGCCAGGTGTTCGACCTGATTGACGTAGCCCGATCGCAGGCTGCCGCCATCGGCTTCCTGCAAGGCGACCAGATCGAAGTCGCCCAGCAGATTGCCGATTTTTTGCAGGTTGTCGGCACGCCCGGTGTGCGGCAGCAGATGCTGCCAGCCGCGGGTCAGATAGTGCCGATAACGCTCGGTACTGATGCCGACCTGGATATTGAAACTGAGCAAACGCAGACGGCTGTCCACGGGCAACCCCGTCGATTCCAGGTGATGCTCGTTGACCCGCGGGTCGTGCAGGCCAACGATGCGTTCAGTTCCCCAGCGGCGCATGGCGGTCGCCGCGCTTAGTTGGCAACGGCCTTGGTTGCCGCTCGCTCTTTGGCGACCAGTTGGTCAGCCAGTTTCAACGCTTGTTCGGCGCCGCCGGCAGAGCCGATGTCAAAGCGATACTTGCCATTGACGATCATGGTAGGCACGCCGGAGATTTCATATTTCTTGGCAAGCTCTTTGGCTTTGTTGATCTGGCCCTTGATGGCGAAGGAGTCGAAGGTGGCCAGGAATTTTTCCTTGTCTACACCTTGGGTCGCCAGGAAGTCCGCCATGTCTTCTTTGTCGGTCAGCTTCTTGTGTTCTTTCTGGATTGCGTTGAACACCGCAGCGTGAACCTTGCTCTCGACACCCATGGCCTCAAGCGTCAGGAACATCTGGCCGTGGGCATCCCAAGGGCCGCCAAACATGGCCGGAATACGTACGAAATTTACGTCGGCAGGCAGCTTTTCAACCCATGGGTTGATGACGGGTTCGAAGGCATAGCAGTGCGGGCAGCCGTACCAGAACAGCTCCACGACTTCGATCTTGCCAGGCTCGGCCACCGGGACCGGGTTGCTCAGTTCGACATAGGGCGCTTCAGGTTTTTCGGCGGCTTGGGCAGTCATGCCGAACAGGCTGGCAGCGACGAGTGCGGCGCTGATGATCAGATTACGCATGCTTTACTCCTGGACAATTTGGGCGCCTCGCGCGACCTGTTTTCAGACAGATTCCGGCGGGCTTGAGTTCTGTAGTGTAACGGCAGCGGCCACAAAAAAGGGCAGCCAAAGCTACCCTTTTTATGTTTGCATCGACGGATTAATCGAGAGTTAACGTTGCAAGAGATGTACATCACTCACAACGCTCGATCACAGGCCTTAGTGCAAGCCTTGAATATAGCTGGAGACGGCGGCGATATCTTCGTCGCTCAGCTTTTTAGCGATGCTTTGCATTGGTTTGGTGTCGCCGTCGTTGGTCCGGCCACCTTCTTCTTTTCTGAATTCGGTCAATTGCTTGCCGACGTACTGAGCATGCTGGCCGCCCAGGTGCGGGAAGCCGGCAGCTGCGTTGCCTGCGCCATTGGGCGAGTGGCAGCCGGTGCAGGCTGGCAGCCCTTTGGCCAGGTCGCCGCCACGGAACAGTGCTTCACCGCGAGCCACGATTTTCGGGTCGGCGGCACCGACGCTGCCTTTCTGGCTGGCGAAGTAGGCGGAGATATCGGCCAGGTCCTGATCGCTGAGGTTGGTCAGCAGGCCGGTCATTTCCAGTACCGTGCGTTTGCCGGACTTGATGTCGTGCAGCTGCTTGTTCAGATAACGCTCGCCCTGGCCTGCCAGTTTCGGAAAGTTAGGCGCCATGCTATTGCCATCCGGGCCATGACAGGCGCCACATACTGCGGCTTTCGCCTGACCAGCAGTCGCATCACCTGCAGCATGGGCAATACCGGAGATCCCCACGGTCAACAGCAGACTCACGATCAATTTGTTCATCAGCTAATCCAACTACGGCTAAGGGTTAAAGAGTTATGGACCGGGTTTACTCGCTCATCCACTGGATGATGGCTCGGTAATCCTCGGCACTGCAGTCCATGCACAAACCACGCGGCGGCATCGCCTTGAAACCCTGGGTCACGTGTTGCACCAGCGTCTCCATACCTTTCGCCAACCTCGGCGTCCAAGCTTCCTGATCGCCCCTGCGGGGCGCCATGGGTAGTTGGCCGGAATGACAGGCACCACAAACACGGTTGTACACAGCTTCCGGATCCTGTGTAGCCTGAGCGCTGTAAAGCGGCATCAAGACACCGGCAGCTAGCAGCCATTTCGTCATAAAACGACCTTTTCAGGGTTGAGAGCGTGCTGCGTTCTAATGCGCAATCAAGGTCAATCGCTCTCGTGAACTTCATCCTACGCTGGGACAAAGCGCACACAAAATCTGCGGCATTATATACTGGCGTCACTGAAACGGAAACGACACTGCTTGCCGCGTCCATTCCCGGCGCCGCCCACATCGGAAATCCCATGCAACTCAAGAATCCCATCCTCGGCCTGTGCCAACAGTCCACCTTTATGCTCAGCGCCGCCAAAGTCGACCAATGTCCCGACGACGAAGGCTTTGAAGTGGCCTTCGCCGGGCGTTCCAACGCCGGCAAGTCCAGCGCGTTGAATACTCTGACCCACGCCAGCCTGGCGCGGACCTCGAAAACACCGGGTCGCACACAGCTGTTGAACTTCTTCAAGCTAGACGATGAACGCCGTCTGGTCGACCTGCCAGGCTACGGTTATGCAAAAGTACCGATCCCGTTGAAGATGCACTGGCAGCGTCACCTGGAAGCCTATCTGGGTGGCCGTGAGAGTTTGAAAGGTTTGATTCTGATGATGGACATCCGTCATCCAATGACCGACTTCGACCTGTTGATGCTCGATTGGGCCGTCGCCAGCGGCATGCCGATGCATATTCTGCTGACCAAGGCCGACAAACTGACCTACGGCGCGGCAAAAAACACGCTGCTCAAGGTTCAATCGGAAATCCGCAAGGGTTGGGGCGATACGATTACTATCCAGCTGTTTTCGGCCCCCAAGCGCATGGGCCTGGAAGAAGCCTACACCGTACTGGCGGACTGGATGGAGTTGGCGGACAAGGGTGCCGAGACTGCCGAGTAAGTCTCTCGAGGCCAATTGGCAGGCAAAAAAAACCCCGGACTTCGTATGGGGAGGGAGAAGTTCCGGGGTTCAAGTTCCGGACCGCTAGGGCGGGGTCCAGATATCTGCCAACACTTAACACAACATAGGAGCATCGAAGGGCTTCACCAGCCATTCAGTATCTCTGAGTGGCGGTTCGCGGATTTAGTTCAGACTATTTTCAAAATCCTTTGGAAATAATCACTGTCGTTTTTCGCTCTATAGCCCTTCGTCATGTGCTGCGGCGCCAGGCCGCAGCACAAACGTCTTTTCAGGTGGCTCAGTGCGCCTCATCCCAGTTGTTGCCTGCGCCCACCTCAACCAGAAGCGGTACGTCCAGTTGTGCGGCGTTGCTCATGTGCACGCGAATCTCCTCGCGTACCTGGTCGACCAGGTCCTCACGCACCTCGAGCACCAATTCATCGTGTACCTGCAGGATGACTTTGGCGTCCAGGCCTGACGATGCCAGCCAGTTGTCCACCGCCACCATGGCTTTCTTGATGATGTCCGCCGCGGTGCCTTGCATCGGGGCGTTGATCGCCGTGCGCTCGGCAGCTTTGCGCAGGGCCTGGTTTTTCGCGTTGATTTCCGGCAAGTACAGGCGACGACCAAAGATGGTTTCGACGAAGCCTTGCTCGGCGGCCTGGGCGCGCGTGCGCTCCATGTACTGCAGCACGCCGGGATAACGGGCGAAATAACGGTCGATGTAGGCCTGGGACTGTTTGCGGTCAACGCCGATCTGCTTGGCCAGGCCAAACGCGCTCATGCCGTAGATCAAGCCGAAGTTGATGGCTTTCGCGCTTCGACGCTGATCGTTGGTGACCGCATCCAGCTCGACGCCGAACACTTCTGCGGCCGTGGCCCGGTGGACGTCGAGGTTGTTGCGGAAGGCATGCAGCAAGCCTTCGTCCTTGGCCAGGTGCGCCATGATCCGCAGTTCGATTTGCGAGTAATCCGCGGCCAGCAGTTTGTAGCCTTTCGGCGCGACGAACGCCTGACGAATCCGGCGACCTTCGGCGGTACGGATCGGAATGTTCTGCAGGTTCGGGTCGATGGACGACAAACGCCCGGTGGCTGCGACAGCTTGCTGGTAAGACGTATGAATGCGCCCGGTGCGTGCGTTGATCTGCTCTGGCAAACGGTCGGTGTAGGTGCTTTTGAGCTTGCTCAGCGAGCGGTATTGCATCAGCACCTTGGGCAGCGGGTAGTCCTGTTCTGCCAACTCGGCCAGCACGGCTTCGGCAGTCGACGCCTGACCCTTGGCGGTTTTGCTGAGTACAGGCAAACCGAGCTTTTCGTAGAGAATCACGCCCAGTTGCTTTGGCGAGCCAAGGTTGAATTCTTCACCGGCAATGGCAAAGGCCTCACGCTCAAGGGCGACCAGTTTCTCGCCCAGCTCGACGCTCTGGATGCCCAGCAGGTTGGCGTCTACAAGCGCGCCCTGGCGCTCGATACGGGCCAGGACCGGCATCAGCGGCATTTCAATCTCGTTGAGCACTTTGACCAGGCTTGGCGTCGCGGCCAGTTTTTCCTGCAATACCAGATGCAGGCGGAAGGTGACATCGGCGTCTTCGGCGGCATAGGGACCCGCCAGCTCAAGGGAAATCTGGTCGAAGGTCAGCTGTTTGACGCCTTTGCCCGCAATCTCCTGGATGTCGGTCTTGCTTTGGCCCAGGTACTTGAGCGCCAGGCTGTCCATGTCGTGGCGGGTGGCCGTTGAGTCCAGTACGTAGGACTCGAGCATGGTGTCGTAGGCAATACCCTGAACAGTAATCCCGTTGTTCTGATCGCCACCGATGGCGCAATTGGCGAGGATATTGGTGTCGAACTTCGCATGTTGGCCGACTTTCAGTTTATTCGGGTTTTCCAGCAGCGGTTTCAACGCCAGCAGCACGGTGTCACGGTCCAGTTGTTCCGGTACGCCCATGTAGGAATGGGTCAGCGGAATGTAGGCTGCTTCGTTGGCCGCGACAGAGAACGACAGGCCTACCAGTTGCGCGTGTTGGGCATCGCTGCCATTGGTTTCGGTGACGAAGGCGATCAGCGGCGCCTTGTCGAGTTTGTCCAGCCAGGCCTCGAAGCGCTTCTGGTCGAGGATGGTTTCGTATTTCGCTTCGGCGGCACCCGGCTGCTCCTGGGCGACCTCGACGATGTCCTGACCCGAACGCTTGGCGTCGCGCTGGTTCTCTTCGAACCAGCTCTTAAACTCCAGCAGGGAATAGAGTTCGGCAAGCTTGTCGTGATCCGGTGGGCCCATCTGCAGATCGTCGAGGCCGATGTCCAGCGGTACGTCGATCTTGATGGTTGCCAATCGGTAAGAAAGAAAGGCCATTTCCTTATGCTCTTCGAGCTTGGCCGGCAGGGTCTTGGCGCCGCGAATCGGCAGGGTCGGGACGATATCGAGCTGCGCATAGAGCTCGGTCAGGCCGCCATTCACGCCAACCAGCAGGCCGGAAGCGGTCTTCGGACCGATACCCGGAACGCCCGGGATGTTGTCGGACGAATCGCCCATCAACGCCAGATAATCGATGATCTGCTCGGGAGCGACGCCGAATTTCTCCTTCACGCCTTCCACGTCCAGCGCGCTACCGGTCATCGTATTGACCAAGGTAATGTGCCCGTCGACCAGTTGTGCCATATCCTTGTCACCGGTGGAAATCACCACCGGACGGTCGGCGGCCGCGCTGCTGCGGGCCAGGGTGCCGATCACATCGTCCGCTTCGACGTTGTCCACGCACAGCAATGGAAAGCCCAAGGCCTTGACGCTGGCGTGCAGCGGCTCGATCTGGACCCGCATATCGTCAGGCATGCTTGGGCGGTTGGCCTTGTATTCGGCGAACATCGCGTCGCGGAACGTCCCGCCCTTGGCGTCGAACACCACGGCGAACGGGCTGTCCGGGTACTGCTTGCGCAGACTCTTGAGCATGTTCAACACGCCTTTGACCGCTCCGGTCGGCAGGCCTTTGGACGTGGTCAGCGGAGGCAGCGCGTGAAAGGCGCGGTACAGATAAGAAGAACCGTCCACCAGGACGAGGGGGGCTTGGCTCATGAGCAGGATCAACCTTTTCGGCGGGTCCGGCGCTAGAATAGCGGGACCGTTGACGACAAAGGGACAAGGTTATCATGCGCACACTAAATCGCTTGTTGCTGGCTGGCTTGTTTGCAATCACTCCATTGGCTGTCATGGCGGCGGATGACAAGCCCTCGGCGGACCCGGAAGTAACGATCCGCACGGAAGGCGATAAAACCATTCAGGAGTATCGCCAGAACGGCTTCGTGTACGCGATCAAGGTCACCCCGAAGGTCGGAAAACCGTACTTTCTGATACGTGCGGACGGAACAGATGCAAACTATATCCGCTCGGATCAGCCGGATATGCTGATTCCCTCGTGGAAAATCTTTGAGTGGAAGTAGTTTCTTAATTTCAATCGGCGCTGGCTCAACCGCGGCGCCCGTACTGGCAGTTTTAACCATGTCTGTGTTCACCCCCCTGGCTCGGCCCGAGCTGGAAACCTTTCTCGCCCCTTACGGGCTCGGCCGCCTGCTTGATTTCCAGGGGATCGCCGCCGGTAGCGAAAACACCAATTTCTTTATCAGCCTGGAGCAGGGCGAGTTTGTCCTGACCCTGGTCGAGCGCGGTCCGGTGCAGGAGATGCCGTTCTTCATCGAACTGCTCGATGTGCTGCACGACGCCAACCTGCCGGTGCCTTATGCCCTGCGCACCACCGACGGCGTTGCATTGCGCGAGCTGGCCGGTAAACCTGCGCTGTTGCAGCCACGTCTGGCGGGCAAGCACATCAAGGACGCCAACGCCCAGCATTGCGCTCAGGTCGGCGAGCTGCTGGCTCACCTGCACCTGGCGACCCAGGCCAACATGATCAAGCGCAAAACCGATCGTGGCCTGGACTGGATGCTGGAAGAGGGCACGCAGTTTCTCTCGCACCTGAACGCCGAACAAAGCGATTTGCTGCAACGGGCTCTGGAAGAGATCACCCAGCAGAAGACGAAAATTCTGGCGCTGCCGCGGGCCAACATCCATGCGGATCTGTTCCGCGACAATGCGATGTTCGAAGGCACGCACCTGACCGGGTTGATCGACTTCTACAACGCTTGTTCAGGGCCGATGCTCTATGACGTGGCAATTGCCTTGAACGACTGGTGTTCGGACGAGCAAGGGCAGCTCGACGGGGCTCGGGCGCGGGCGTTGCTGGGCGCTTATGCCGCGCTGCGACCGTTCACCGCTGCCGAAGCGGAGCTGTGGCCGACCATGCTGCGCGTGGCGTGCGTGCGGTTCTGGTTGTCGCGGTTGATTGCGGCGGAGTCTTTCGCCGGGCAGGACGTGTTGATTCACGATCCGATGGAGTTTCAACTGCGCTTGGCGCAGCGGCAGAAGGTCGACACGCCGCTGCCTTTCGCCCTCTAAAAGCTTCGCGGGCAAGCCTCGCTCCTACAGGATGTGCGCGATCCCTGTAGGAGCGAGGCTTGCCCGCGAACGATTCACCACCAAACTTCCCGCTTACAACGACTCCAGGCACCCGGCCAAATCATTCCCCAACTTTTCCAGCACCTGCTCATACCCTTGGGCAGTCGCTGGTGTGTATCCGCCCAATGCATCCAGCTCCGCCAGTTTCACCGGTAGCCCGGCCACCAGGGTTTCTGCCAGGCGCGGGCGCAGCGGCGGTTCGCTGAACACGCAAGTTTTGCCGACTTCCTGCAACCGCGCGCGCATCGCCGCGACGTGCTGGGCACCGGGCTGTACTTCGGCTGCGACACTGAACACACCGGCGTGCTTGAGGCCGTAGGCGTCTTCGAAGTAGTCGAAGGCTTCGTGGAACACGAAGTAAGGCTTGTTCGCGATCCCTGCCAGGCGAGCCTTCAGGCGTAGGTCCAGGGCATCCAGGCGTTCATCGAAGGCTTTGAGGTTGCTCTGATAGCGCGCCGCGTTAGCCGGATCGGCTGCACTCAGATCGGCCGCCATTTTGCTGGCGATCACTCGGGCGTTGATCGGTGACAACCACAAGTGCGCATCCAGGCTGCCGGGGCGATGATCGTGGTCATGCTCATCGGCTTCTTCGGCGTGGGAGTGGCTGTCTTCGGCGAAACGTCGCAGCTTCAGGCCAGGCAAATCCTGCACTGCGACGCTGGGCAGCGTACGACCTTTCAGTACGCGAGGCAGAAAACCCTCCATGTCCGGACCGATCCAGTAAACCAGGTCCACCGACTGCACCTTCCGTACGTCGGATGGGCGCAAGGCATAGTTATGCGGTGATGCTCCGGGCGGCAGCAACACTTCCGGAATCGCCACACCTTCCTGCACCGCAGCAGCAATCAGCTGCAGCGGCTTGATGCTGGTAAGTACTTTGACTTCGGCCTGGGCTGAACCGATCAGCAGAAAACTTGCGACAAATGCGACAAAGATAGAAAAAAGTCGGGACACGATGACCACTCGAAGAGGCGAGAACGGGTAACATAATAACGTCTCTCACAACACTCGTCGCCGCTCATGCCTAAAACACCGATTGCCAGTCGTCCCCACGACCACTCTCATTGCGTCCATAGCGCATTGTCTGAGGCCGATGCCTTGTGCGCACGTCAGGGGCTACGCCTGACCGCTTTGCGCCGGCGGGTGCTGGAACTGGTCTGGCAAAGCCATAAACCGCTGGGTGCCTACGACATTCTGGCGGTGCTCAGCGAGCAGGACGGCCGCCGAGCTGCGCCGCCGACCGTGTATCGCGCGCTGGATTTTCTGCTGGAAAACGGCCTGGTACACCGCATCTCCTCGCTGAACGCCTTCGTCGGCTGCAATCACCCGGAACACGCTCACCAAGGCCAGTTCCTGATTTGCCGCCAATGCCACGCCGCCATTGAGCTTGAACAGAAGTCCATCAGCGACGCGATCGTCGGCAGCGCCAGGGACGTCGGATTTATCGTCGAGGCCCAGACCGTTGAAGTCATCGGTCTCTGCTCGGGTTGCCAGGGGGCTTAATGAGCAATGCGCTGATCCGTCTTGAGCAGGTGGCCGTCACTTTTGCCGGGCAAAACGTGCTGGATAACATCGAACTGAGCGTCGAGCCGGGGCAGATCGTTACCCTGATCGGCCCTAATGGCGCCGGCAAAACCACGCTGGTGCGCGCGGTGCTCGGTTTGTTGAAGCCGGACAGCGGCAGCGTCTGGCGCAAGCCGAAGTTGCGCGTCGGTTACATGCCGCAAAAACTCCATGTCGATCCAACCCTGCCGCTATCAGTGCTGCGTTTCTTGCGTCTGGTCCCTGGCGTGGACCGCGCTCGGGCCTTGGCCGCCCTCAAGGAAGTCGGCGCCGAGCAGGTGATCGACAGCCCGGTGCAAAGTGTTTCCGGTGGCGAAATGCAGCGAGTACTGCTGGCCCGGGCATTGCTGCGCGAGCCGGAGTTGCTGGTGCTCGATGAGCCGGTACAAGGCGTCGACGTGGCCGGTCAAGCCGAGCTCTATAGCCTGATCACACGTCTGCGCGACCGTCATGGCTGCGGCGTATTGATGGTCTCTCACGATTTGCATCTGGTGATGAGCACCACCGACCAGGTGGTGTGTCTGAATCGCCATGTCTGCTGCTCCGGGCATCCCGAGCAGGTCAGCGGCGATCCCGCGTTCGTCGAACTGTTCGGAAAGAACGCACAAAGTCTGGCGATTTATCACCACCATCACGACCACGCTCACGACCTGCATGGCTCGGTGGTCATTGCGACCCCGTCGGCCCATACCCACGTTCATGGAGATAGCTGCAAGCATGGCTGATTTTCTGCTCTTCGCCCTGCTTGCAGGTCTGGCCCTGGCGCTGGTTGCGGGCCCGTTGGGTTCGTTCGTGGTCTGGCGGCGCATGGCTTATTTCGGCGACACCCTGTCCCACGCTGCGCTGCTGGGTGTGGCGCTGGGCTTTCTGCTGGATGTCAGCCCGACCGTGGCTGTCACCGTAGGCTGCCTGTTGCTGGCAGTGTTGCTGGTGACGCTGCAACAGCGGCAGCCATTGGCGTCTGACACGCTGTTGGGAATTCTCGCACCGAGCACGCTCTCCCTGGGCCTGGTGGTACTAAGCTTCATGCATGAAGTGCGGATCGACCTGATGGCCTATCTGTTTGGCGACCTGCTGGCGATCAGCCCGACCGATCTGGCCTGGATCCTCGGCGGCAGCGCGGCGGTGCTGGTATTGCTTGTCACGCTGTGGCGACCCTTGCTGGCGATCACCGTGCATGAAGAACTGGCCAGGGTGGAAGGTTTGCCGGTGGCGGCGTTGCGTCTGGTCCTGATGTTGCTGATCGCCGTGGTGATCGCGGTGGCGATGAAAATCGTCGGCGTGTTGCTGATTACTTCGTTACTGATTATTCCGGCGGCTGCGGCACAGCGTCACGCCCGCTCGCCGGAGCAGATGGCACTGGGCGCGAGCCTGCTGGGCATGCTCGCGGTGTGTGGCGGGCTGGCGTTGTCCTGGTTCAAGGACACCCCGGCTGGCCCGTCGATTGTGGTGGCGGCCGCCGCGCTGTTTCTGCTGAGTTTTGTCCTGCCCCGTCGAGGGGTGTAGACTTGCTCGTTTTTTGCGCAAATAGAGAGTCGCAGGAATGAAGCCGTTCGCCTCCCGTTATCTGCTCCTTGTCGCATTTTCGCTGCTACTGGGTGCTTGCCAAAGCACGCCGCCGGCGGCCACCGAGGCCCCCGATGCGCGGGCCACGGCTATTGCACAACTGGAACAAAGCCTGGCCAGCAGCGAGCTGGCCACCGCCGAGGATCAATTGGCGGCCTTGCAGGCCGAGTCGCCCAACGATCAATCCCTTGAGCAATACCAGCGGCAATTGGCCGAAGCCTATTTGCTGCGCAGCCAGATCGTGTTGCAAAAAGGTGATGTGAATGCCGCGGCCACTGCCCTCAGCCGTGCCCGGGTATTGATGCCCAAGGCCCCGGCGCTGACCGGTGGCGTTAACAATGCCATCGTTCATGCACGCAAGGCTGAACTGGATAAAGCCGAAGCGGCCCTCAAGGCTGCCGAAGCCAGACCGCAGGCCAAAGTGATCGACCCGACGGCTGAAAGCACGACGGTGGCATTGAACCTCAACGATATGAGCAAACTTCGTCGTCAACTGGATGCTATCGCCGCCGATGTGGTGAATTATCAGTGCGACGTGAGCATTCAGGTTCCCCGTACTCAGGACTACCCATGGTTGGCCACGTTGCTGACCAAACGGGTGAAGAAGCTGGATTCGGGGTTTGATCTGAAGCTTGAGAAGCAGATTCTGCGCAATATTCCGGCGCAGATGGTTTTGAGCCCTCGCAAGCCATAAAGAAAAGATCGCAGCCTGCGGCAGCTCCAACGGACCGTTTAGGAGCTGCCGCAAGCTGCGATCTTTTGCTTTTCTAGATGCATCAGGCCGCAATTGCCTCGGTCCCAGGTTCCTACCTTTGATCGCCTTATTGCCAAATCGCTGGTTGAAGGCGAAATAAATGCTAAGAACCTCTATACGGACAGGCTAAAATGCGCGCCCGGCTAACCGCTGATCCTTTTCTAACGCGCCCCACAAGGTTCGCTACGTGATCGAGTTTCAAAACGTCCACAAAACTTACCGCGTCGCCGGTAAGGATATTCCCGCCCTGCATCCGACCAGTCTGACGATTGAGAACGGTCAGGTCTTTGGCCTGATCGGCCATTCCGGTGCGGGAAAAAGTACCCTGCTGCGCCTGATCAACCGCCTGGAAAACTCCAGTGGCGGCAAGATCATCGTCGATGGTGAAGAAGTCACAGCGCTGGATGCCAACGGCCTGCGACGTTTCCGTCAGCAGGTCGGGATGATTTTCCAGCACTTCAACTTGCTGGCGTCCAAGACCGTGGCCGATAACGTCGCGCTGCCGCTGACCCTCGCCGGTGAGCTGTCGCGTAGCGAAATCGACCAGCGTGTGGCGCAGTTGCTGGCGCGGGTTGGCCTGGCCGACCATGCGAAAAAATACCCGGCGCAACTGTCCGGTGGTCAGAAGCAGCGTGTCGGCATCGCCCGCGCCCTGGCAACCAAGCCGAAAATTTTGCTGTGCGACGAAGCCACCAGTGCCCTCGACCCGCAGACCACGGCGTCGGTTTTGCAATTGCTGGCCGAGATCAATCGCGAGCTGAAGCTGACCATTGTTCTGATCACCCACGAGATGGATGTGATTCGTCGAGTCTGCGATCAGGTGGCGGTGATGGATGCCGGTGTGATCGTCGAGCAAGGTTCGGTGGCCGAAGTGTTCCTGCACCCCAAGCACCCGACCACCAAGCGCTTCGTCCAGGAAGACGAGCAGATCGACGAGAACGAACAGCGCGACGACTTCGCTCATGTGCCGGGCCGCATCGTGCGTCTGACCTTCCAGGGCGAAGCGACCTACGCACCATTGCTGGGTACCGTCGCCCGGGAAACGGGCGTGGACTACAGCATCCTGGCCGGTCGTATCGATCGCATCAAAGAGGTTCCCTACGGCCAATTGACCCTGGCCGTCACCGGTGGCGACATGGAAGCGGCGTTTGCTCACTTCACCGCAGCTGATGTCCATATGGAGGTGCTGCGCTGATGGAAGTCCTGATGAGTTTCTTTTCCAATATCGACTGGTACGAAATCTGGCTGGCCACCGGCGACACCCTGCTGATGCTTGGCGGTTCGCTGTTGTTCACCGTGCTGCTGGGATTGCCGTTGGGCGTGCTGTTGTTCTTGTGCAGCCCGCGCCAGTTGCTGGAAGCCAAAGGCGTCTACGCGATGCTATCGCTGGTGGTGAACATTCTGCGTTCGCTGCCGTTCATCATTCTGCTGATCGTGATGATTCCGTTCACCGTATTGATTACCGGCACCTCCCTCGGTGTCGCCGGTGCGATCCCACCGCTGGTGGTGGGCGCCACGCCGTTCTTCGCGCGACTGGTGGAAACCGCCCTGCGTGAAGTGGATCGCGGCATCATCGAAGCGACCCAGGCCATGGGCGCGACGACCCGTCAGATCATCACCAACGCCTTGCTGCCGGAAGCCCGCCCGGGCATCTTCGCAGCGATTACGGTGACAGCGATTACACTGGTGTCCTACACAGCAATGGCCGGTGTGGTCGGCGCTGGCGGCTTGGGCGACCTGGCGATCCGTTTCGGTTACCAGCGTTTCCAGACCGACGTGATGGTGGTCACCGTGGTGTTGCTGCTGGTGCTGGTTCAAGTGCTGCAAACCGTCGGCGACAAGCTGGTGGTTCATTTCTCCCGCAAATAAACAGTTTTCGTCACTTAAGACATGAGCCGGCCATTCGCTGGCAGGCGCCGAAGACTGGCGCCTCACAAGGAGTTAGCTGAATGAAAAAACTACTCGTCGCATTCGCTGCCATTGCAGCCTTTTCCGCCCACGCTGCCGACACCTTGACCGTTGCGGCCACCCCGGTGCCCCACGCGGAAATCCTCGAGTTCGTTAAACCAGCCCTGGCCAAAGAAGGCGTGGACCTGAAAGTCAAAGTCTTCACCGACTACATCCAGCCAAACGTACAGGTGGCCGAGAAGCGTCTGGACGCCAACTTCTTCCAGCACCAACCGTACCTGGATGAATTCAACAAGGCCAAGGGTACTAACCTCGTCAGCGTTGCCGGTGTGCACCTGGAGCCGCTGGGCGCTTACTCCAGCAAGTACAAGAAACTGGAAGAGCTGCCGGGCGGCGCCAACGTGGTGATCCCGAACGACGCCACCAACGGCGGCCGTGCGCTGTTGCTGCTGGAGAAGGCTGGCCTGATCAAGTTGAAGGATTCGAAAAATATCCTGTCGACCGTGAAGGACATCACCGAGAACACCAAGGATCTGAAATTCCGTGAACTGGAAGCCGCGACCATCCCCCGCGTGCTGACTCAGGTCGACCTGGCGCTGATCAACACCAACTACGCGCTGGAAGCCAAGCTCGATCCGTCCAAGGACGCGCTGGTCATCGAAGGCAGCGACTCGCCGTACGTGAACATCCTCGTTGCCCGTCCGGACGACAAGGACAGCGCGGCAATGCAGAAACTGGTTGCTGCCCTGCACAGCCCGGAAGTGAAAGCCTTCATTCTCGAGAAGTACAAAGGCGCGGTATTGCCGGCGTTCTGATCGGCTGACGTAAACGAAAAAGGGGCGCATTGAATTGAATGCGCCCCTTTTTTTGTCTGTTTGCCCCGTTCTGTAGGAGCCAGGCTTGCCGGCGAAGGCGCCCGTGAGATCGCCTTCGCCGGCAAGCCTGGCTCCTACAAAGAGTGTGGTGCTTATTGACGGTTGAGCATCACCGGCAACTGCGCCACCAGTTTCTGGTTATTCAGCGGTGCACGAATGAACCCGCGTTGAGTCCCGTCCGGTCCGATCACCGCCAGGTTGCCGCTGTGGTCGACGGTGTAGTTCGGCTTGCTGGTGTCCGCCGGAATGAACGGAATGCTCACCGCGTTGGCCATTTTCTGAAGGTCTTCGACCGAGGCTGCGGTCAGCCCGATGAATTGCGGATCGAAGTAGCCTAGGTACTGCTTGAGTTGCTTGGGCGTATCGCGGTTAGGGTCGACGCTGACCAGGATGACCTGCAACTTGTTCACCGCATCCGCCGGCAGTTCACTCTTGATCTGCCGCAGCTGGGCGAGGGTGGTCGGGCAGATGTCCGGGCAGAAGGTGTAGCCGAAGAACAGCAAACTCCACTTGCCTTTCAGTTCGTTGACCGCCACTGGCTTGCCGTCCTGATCGGTCATCTTCACGTCCGGCAGATTACGGCTTTGGGGCAGCAGAATGATCCCTGCATCGATCAGCGCCGTCGGGTCGCCCTGGTTCTTCCCGGTCAGTACTTTATTGACGGTCAGGCCCAGGATCAGCGCGATCAGGGCAACGAGGATGAAGACGGTTTTCTGGGTTCGGGTCATAGGATCAACAGTAAGTAGTGGTCTACGAGCAGCGCGATGAACAGCAGGAACAAGTAGTAAATAGAGTACTTGAACGTGTTGATCGCCGCGTGCGGCCGAGTGCCACGGTACAGCACCACGGCCCATTGCAGAAACCTGGCGCCCAGTAAGAGGGCACACATCAGGTAGAGCACGCCGCTCATGTGGATCACGTAGGGCATCAGGCTGACGGCCAGCAACGCAAAGGTATAAAGCAGGATGTGGACTTTGGTGTAGTGCTCGCCATGGGTCACCGGCAGCATCGGAATGTCAGCCTTGGCGTATTCCTCCTTGCGGTGAATCGCCAGCGCCCAGAAGTGCGGTGGGGTCCAGGCGAAGATGATCAGCACCAGCAACAATGGTTCGGCGCCGACATGACCGGTGGCGGCGGTCCAGCCGAGCAGTGGCGGGGCAGCTCCGGCGAGGCCGCCGATGACGATGTTCTGCGGCGTCGCGCGTTTCAGGAAACCGGTGTAGACCACGGCATAACCGAGCAAGGAGGCGAGGGTCAGCCACGCCGTCAACGGGTTGGTGAAAGTCAGTAGCAAGGCCTGGCCGAGCATCGCCAGTATCAGGGCGAAGGTCAGCGCGGCGGCTGGAGATACCCGGCCTTCGGCCAGGGGCCGTTTGTGGGTCCGGGCCATGACCGCGTCGATGCGCCGGTCCACCACATGATTGACCGCCGCGGCACCGCCGGCACACAGGGCGATCCCCAGATTGCCGAACACCAGCACCGTCCATGGCACCCCGGCGCGGGTCGCGAGGAACATGCCGACCAGCGAGGTGATGAGCATCAGCACCACCACTTTCGGCTTGGTCAGTTCCAAGTAGTCTCGCCAGATGGCCTGACTGTGACGTTCGCCGATCAGAGTCGCCATGGCATCTCTCCTTTTATTGTTATGGGCCCGGCCGAGTGTTTACGCAGGCGTAGACGCCAGCGACGAGGGGGCTGATGCTTGACCCGAACCAGGCTGGTTCGCGCGTGATAATTGACCAGCACCATCGTCAGCAACAGCGCCGCACCGCCGGCGTTGTGGGCGACGGCCACCGGCAGCGGCAAGTGAAACACCACGTTGCTGATGCCCAGGGTGATTTGTGCGGCAAGGGCGATCAGCACCATGACGGCCAGGCGCGTCATGCCGACGACCTTCAGTTGCCAGGCCAGACCGAGCAGAACAAAGGTGACCAGTAATGCGCCGATGCGGTGAGTCAGGTGAATCGCGGTGCGGGCATCGCTGTCCAGCTGCCCGCCCAGATAATTCGGGCCGATGTGCTGGGTCAGGTGAAAACCGTTGGCGAAATCAGCCGGCGGCAGCCATTGGCCGTGGCAGGTTGGAAAGTCGATGCAGGCTACCGCCGCGTAGTTGGAGCTGACCCAGCCACCGAGAGCAATTTGCAGGATCACCAACAGCAAGCCGGCGGTTGCCCAGTATTGCAAACGTCGAGGCACGGTCAGCGCCGGCAATACGCCGGACAGGCGCAAGGTCAGCAGAAACAACAGGCTCAAGGTCGCAAAACCACCGAGCAAATGTCCGGTGACCACTTGCGGCCAAAGCTTGAGCGTCACCGTCCACATGCCGAAAGCCGCTTGGCCAATGACCAACGCCAGCAAGAACAGCGGCAACTTCACCGGCTGCCCCGGATGATGACGATGGACCCAGGCGCGGCCCGCCAGCACCGCGATCAGCAGCCCCAGCGTGCCGGCGAAGTAGCGATGGACCATTTCGTTCCAGCCCTTGTGGGCTTCCACCGGGGTGTCTGGAAAATGCAGTTCGGCATGAGCCAGCTGGGCTTCGCTTTGCGGCACGCTGATAAAACCGTAGCAGCCGGGCCAGTCCGGGCAGCCGAGGCCGGCGTGGGTCAGGCGTGTGTAAGCGCCGAGCAACACCACAATCAGTGCCAGCAAGGTGGCAAACAGCGCGAGGCGAAATCCAGGTTTGGCCATGACGATGCCCTTATCCGATGTTCGACAGTTTCAGCAGGTGGCGCAGGTCGTTGAGCAGATCCTTGCCCTTCACCGTCGGGTCGTAACGCAGCACCAGATTGCCGTGAGGGTCGATGATCCACAGGTGCGGCGTGTCATTGCTCTGTGCGCCTTTGATGTAGGACGGCAGGTCCAATGAATAGCGTTGTAACTGTGGGTACTCGCGTTGAAGTTTAGTCTCGTAATCGCTGTTCAGCGGCTGCGCGATGGCCAGCGCATGGCTGGCACGGGCAGCATCGCGACCGAGGCCGATCTGGATCTGCCGCGCCAGATAAACCAGCTGTTGGCAGTCCACCGAGCAGTCCTTGGGCGCCGTCACCAGCAACTGCCAGCGTTCTTCTTGCGCTTGTACGCCAATGTCGGCGCGGGTCTGGCCGTTGCCGATCAGCTCACCGTGATAACTGCGGCCTTCGGGTACCCAGAACTGCAATTTGTACATGCCGGTGGCGAGGATCATCGGACCGATCACCCCCAATAGAATCAGCAGCAACTGCAAGCGTCCGCGCCGCCGATTCACCGGTGTTTTCGCCTCAGACATGCCGGGTGGATTCATGGCCACTCCCATTATTGTTCTCCTTTGCGTTGTGCCAGCCGAGATAGAGATAAAGGCCGAACAGCGCGATCGCCAGGGCGAACCACTGCACGGCGTAAGCCAGGTGCTTTTCCGGCCCCATGGCCACCACCGGCCAATCGGCGCGGTAGGTCGCAGGGCCACTTTGCGCGCGTAATTCGTAGGCGAAACCGTCACGTTCAAGCGCCGTCCACAACCTGGCCGGTTCAACGGCGGTGATCAGTTGTGGCCAGGTCGTGGTGTTGGGGTCGGCGTGCAACTGGAACGTTGCGCCGGGGGAGACGTAGACCCAGGCGTCGAGGCTCAACACCTGAGTCGGTGTGGTGAATGACGGCGGGGTACGCCGATCCGGCCACGGCAGCCAGCCGCGATTGACCAGCAACCAGAGCCCGCTTGCCTGATCCTGAAACGGTTGTAACAGCTCGACCCCGACCTTGCCGTCGCGCTGCCGGTTATCCAGCAGCAGGCTGTGTTCGGCATCGAACTGGCCGTGCAGGCGAACCCGGCGAAAGGCCGGATCTTCGGTGTGTTGCAGTTCGGTGCTGGCCATCGGTTCGGCCGCCCGGCGCTCAGCGTAATTTTGCAGCAGCGCGCTTTTCTCCGCGCCCCGGCTCAACTGCCAGAAGCCGAGTGACACCAGCAAGGGCAGCAGCACCGCGACCACCAGAGTCGGCACGAGGCCCAGCCGGAAGCGCTTCATGGCGTCGCCAGAAAGTCGGTCGTCGCGATAGCTATACTCACATGCATCGCCTGTCCCCCGGAGTGTCACCATGCTCAAAGCAGCCATCGTCCTGATGCTGATTGCCACGGTTGTCAGCCTGTTCAGCGGCCTGTTTTTTCTGGTCAAGGACGACAGCAGCTCGAATCGCCTGGTCATCGCCTTGAGTATTCGTGTTGCGCTGGCCGCCATTACTGTCGGCTTGATCGCCTGGGGTTTTTTCAGCGGCCAACTGGTGTCCCACGTGCCTTGGTAGCCATGAGTGCCAGGCTCAAAGTACGTAGACGAAAACGAACAGCCCGATCCACACCACATCCACGAAGTGCCAGTACCAGGTCGCCGCCTCGAAGCCGAAATGGTGGTCTGCATTGAAGTGCCCGCGCATGATGCGCATCAGCATCACGAACAGAATGATGGTGCCGATGGTCACGTGGGCACCGTGGAAACCGGTGAGCATGAAGAACGTTGCGCCGTAGATGCCGGAACCGAGGGTCAAGCCCAGCTCGTGGTAGGCGTGCAGGTATTCTTTGGCTTGAAAGCCCAGGAAGCCGCAACCGAGCAACACGGTCAGCGCCAGCCAGATTTTCAGCGCCCCGCGATGGCCTTTCTTCAAGGCGTGGTGAGCGATGGTCACGGTGACGCTGGAACTCACCAGCAGCACGGTGTTGAGCAACGGCAGGCCCCAGGGGCTGATGACTTCCTTGGGGGGAGGAAAGAGTTTCGAGTCCGGGTTGTTCAGCAGCGGCCAGGTGAACTCGAACGTCGGCCACAGCATGTGGGCGATGCCTTTGGTGCCTTCACCACCCAGTGCCGGGCCCGCGATGTTGCGCACATAAAACAGCGCACCGAAAAAGGCCAGGAAGAACATCACCTCCGAGAAAATGAACCAGCTCATGCCCCAGCGGAACGAGCGGTCGAGTTGCGGGCTGTACAACCCCGCGCGACTTTCCTTGACCACCGTCCCGAACCAGCCGAACAGCATGTAGGCCAGCAGCAGTCCGCCGACGAAAAAGATCAGCGGGCCATGGGATTCCGGCCGCGCAGCCTTCAGGTCGTTGAACCAGGTGCCCAGGCCGAACACCGTGACCAGCATGCCGATCGTGGCGATGATCGGCCATTTGCTCTGGGCTGGAACGTAATAATGTTCATGAGTTGCCATTTATTGTTCTCCTTATCGGGCACGCTTTAACGCCTAGCCACCCGTGCTTGCTGCAACAGCCACGGGCGGATGACGTGCGGTGATATCGAACAGCGTGTAGGACAGCGTCAGGTGCTTCACATCCTTGGGCATGTCGCGGTCAACGATGAACCGTACTGGCATCTCGATGCGTTGACCGGGCTGCAGCACTTGCTGGGTAAAGCAGAAACATTCGGTCTTGTGGAAGTACGCCGCAGCTGCACTCGGCGCGATACTCGGCACCGCCTGGGCGCTCATCGGCCGGTCGGTGGGGTTGTGGGCGATAAAAATCATCTCGTTCACCGCCCCGGGGTGCGCGGTCAGCTCATCCGTCTTGGGGTAGAAGTCCCAAGGCATGTCAGCAGCGTTGGTCGACAGAAACTGCACGCGAACCTGCCGCGAGGCGTCGACCGTTTGCTCGCCTTCATACTGCCCGGCGGTTTTGCCATTGATGCCGAATGCCTTGCACATCACGTCGTAGATCGGCACCAGGGCAAAGCCGAAGACAAACATCGCCGCCACCACCAGTAACAGGCGGGTGACCAGCTTCTTCATCGAGATCGAGTCAGCCATGGCTTCGAACCTTTACGCATAACCCGCTGGGAGCAGGCCCTTGTGGCGAGGGAGCTTGCTCCCGCTGGGTCGCGAAGCAGCCCCAAAAGTTTTGCGTCTGCTTCGCAGCCGAGCGGGAGCAAGCTCCCTCGCCACAAAAGCTCGCTTCCACAAAGGCTAGTGCGTTCATTTCACTTCCGGCGGTGTGGTGAAGGTGTGATACGGCGCGGGCGATGGAATGCTCCATTCCAGGCCTTCGGCACCATCCCACGGCTTGGCCGGTGCCGGCTCGCCGCCGCGAATGGTCTTGATCACGATGAACAGGAAGAAGATCTGCGTGGCACCAAACATGAACGCGCCGATCGACGACACCATGTTGAAGTCGGCGAATTGCAGGTTGTAGTCCGGAATCCGCCGCGGCATGCCCGCCAGGCCCACGAAGTGCATCGGGAAGAACGCCATGTTCATGCCGATGAAAGACAGCCAGAAGTGCAGCTTGCCGAGGGTTTCGTCGTACATGTGGCCGGTCCATTTCGGCAGCCAGAAGTAAGCCGAGGCGAAGATCCCGAAGATCGCCCCCGGCACCAGCACGTAATGGAAGTGCGCGACCACGAAGTAGGTGTCCTGGTACTGGAAGTCTGCCGGGGCGATGGCCAGCATCAGCCCGGAGAATCCGCCAATGGAGAACAGGATCACGAACGCCACGGCGAACAGCATCGGCGTCTCGAAGGTCAGCGAGCCTTGCCACATGGTGCTGGCCCAGTTGAACACCTTCACGCCGGTCGGCACTGCGATCAGCAGCGTGGCGTACATGAAGAACAACTCGCCCACCAGCGGAATGCCGACCACGAACATGTGGTGCGCCCAGACGATGAATGACAGGAACGCAATACTGGCCGTGGCATAGACCATCGAGGTGTAGCCAAACAGCGGCTTGCGCGAGAACGCCGGAATGATCGAGCTGACGGCACCGAAGGCCGGCAGGATCATGATGTACACCTCGGGGTGACCGAAGAACCAGAACACGTGCTGGAACAGCACCGGATCACCGCCACCGGCGGCACTGAAGAAACTGGTGCCGAAGTGGATGTCCATCAGCATCATGGTTACGCAGCCGGCCAGTACCGGCATCACCGCGATCAGCAGGAACGCGGTGATCAGCCAGGTCCAGACGAACAGCGGCATTTTCATCAACGTCATGCCGGGGGCGCGCAGGTTGAGGATGGTCGCGATCACGTTGATTGCGCCCATGATCGAACTGATCCCCATCAAGTGGATGGCGAAGATGAAGAACGTCACGCTTTCCGGCGCGTAGGTGGTCGACAGCGGTGCGTAGAAGGTCCAGCCGAAGTTCGGCCCGCCACCGGGCGTGAACAGGGTCGATACCAGCAGCAGGAACGCGGCCGGCAACAGCCAGAAGCTGAAGTTGTTCATTCGCGGCAGGGCCATGTCCGGCGCGCCGATCATCAACGGGATCATCCAGTTGGCGAGGCCGACGAAGGCCGGCATCACCGCGCCGAAGACCATCACCAGACCGTGCATGGTGGTCATCTGGTTGAAGAACGCCGGTTCGACGATTTGCAGTCCCGGCTGGAACAGCTCGGCACGGATCACCATGGCGAACGAGCCGCCGAGCAGAAACATGGTGAATGCAAACCACAGGTACAGCGTGCCGATATCCTTGTGGTTGGTAGTCAACACCCAGCGCATCAGGCCTTTGGCGGGGCCGTGGGCGTGGGCGGTATCGGTATGAACATGGTCATCGACTACAACAGTCATGTCCTGTCTCCTGCAAACGGCTGGGCTGGGCGAACCGGGACGTCATGCCCCGACCGATTCCTTGAGTACGCAATAGACCGGGTCATTTGCTTTCCGCCTGTTTCAGCTCCAGCACTTCTTTAGGGGTGACCATGTCGCCTTTGTTGTTGCCCCAGGCGTTACGTTCGTAGGTCACGACCGCCGCGATATCGACTTCCGAGAGCTGCTTGCCGAACGCCGCCATCGCGGTGCCGGGCTTGCCATGGAAGACCAGGCTCAGGTGAGCCTCTTTCGGCCCGGTGGCGATTTTCGAGCCCTTGAGTGCCGGGAACATCGGCGGCAGGCCCTGGCCTTCGGCCTGGTGACAGGCCACGCAAGTGGTGTGATAAATCTTGTCGCCGCGCTCCTTGAGCTCGTCGAGGGTCCATTCCTTGCTGGTCAGCTCTTTGAGTTGCGCGGCTTCCGCCTTGCGCTCGCCCAGCCATTTTTCGTAGTCGGCCTTTTCCTTGACCTCAACCACGATCGGCATGAAGCCGTGGTCCTTGCCGCACAGCTCGGCGCACTGGCCGCGGTAGATGCCGGGCTTGTCGACTCGGGTCCAGGATTCATTGACGAAGCCCGGAATCGCATCGCGCTTGACTGCGAAGGCCGGCACCCACCAAGAGTGGATGACGTCGGCGGAGGTCACCAGAAAACGCACCTTGGCACCGATCGGCAGCACCAGTGGCTTGTCGACCTCCAGCAAGTAATGCTCGCCCTTGGCTTCCTTGTTGTGGATCTGATCGGCGGGGGTAGTCAGGTTGCTGAAAAATTCGACGTCCTGACCCAGGTATTTGTAATGCCACTTCCACTGATAGCCGGTGACCTGGATATCGATATCCGGCTCCGTGTTGTCGTACATCTTGATCAGTGTGGCGGTTGCAGGGACCGCCATGGCCACCAGGATAAGCAGGGGGACGATGGTCCAGAGGATTTCAACGGTGGTGCTTTCATGAAATTTTGCGGCCACCTGCCCGGTCGAGCGGCGGTGGATCATCATCGACCAGAACATGGCGCCGAAGACGATGATGCCGATCACCACACAAATCCAGAAAATGGTCATGTGCAGATCGAATACTGCGTGACTGATCTCAGTCGCTCCAGGCGCCATATTGACAGTCCAGGCCGCTTGCGCCTGACTGAAAATCGACCACAACAGGAGGCCCATCCAGACATGTGGATGTCGCATCATTGCGGGTTCCCCTTATCGTTCTTGTTATCCCGTAGGCGTAACGCCTGCGGCAAGGGAGCGGCATTTTCAGACCACGAACTTGAATCGCCGAGCCTTGCTGCGTATGCAGTCGGGTGTCATCAGCTAACTCCATTCAGAACCGAGTATAGACAGCGACTGCCACCTCGCAACGCGATGGGGTAAATCAGCTGAAACAGGTTGGACTTGCGTTCCAGGTCACGAATGGAGAAGGATGCAGACGAGTGGTGGCAAATCGATATAACTTCGATGTCTCAAGGATGAAATAATTATGACAAATGCGTCTTAGCCTTTTTCCTGAGCCAGCTAAGTTATGTCTTCCCTATTTCATTGCCTTTGTTTCCTGGAGTTTTCATGAACACCGCCGCATTGCGCGAGCAGATCCAACAAGCCCAACAACACGAGGCCGAGACCGGCCTGCTGACTCGTCAGCTGGAAACCCAACTGCCGCACCTTCACTCCGCCATCCAATTGCCGGATGTCGACGCTAACGGCGTGATGACGCGTTTTGTGGCCGCGTATATAGAACAAGTGCCAGACCTGCTGGATGCAGCCAATGAAGTCGCCAGGGAAGCGGGCATCGAATCGCAGATCAAGCCGGTGCTGACAATCGCCGAGCAGTTCTTCCTCCAACCGCCGGCGATCATGGCCGGTCACGTTGGCCTGGACAGCCTGCTGGACGAAGCTTATCTGGCGCACCGCCTGGTCGAAGAGGTCAACGACCTGTACATCAAGCATTTTGGTCAGCCATTGATCCCCTTGGACATGACTGTCGCCAACCTGATTGCCCACCAATTGATTGGCGAGGAATTTGCCAACCAACTGGATGAGGCGGTGCATCACGCCGTGGACGAGATGCTTGACGATGAAAGTTTCGCGCTGGAGTCGGTGGAGGCCTACCGCGAGAAACTCAACAGCCCGGACACCGGCGCCGCGTGGAAGCGCTGGCCGTGCCTGTCGCGCCAATTGGGTGTCGAGCTGGAGCTGGATCAACCAGCCGCGTAAGTCTATGCAACCCTGTAGGAGCGAGGCTTGCCCGCGAAGGCGTCCCCAAGTACGCCAAAAGCTTCGCGGGCAAGTCGGATCGCCGCACCGCTCGCTCCTACAGGGGGGCTTCAACCGGCCGTTGAGCCTACCCCGGTGGTGGTCCGCAACCGCCCTTCAAGTCTGCGCTTCAACCCCCGCGCTTCAATCACCAACTTCGAACCCTTGGCCGCATTGGCCCGGCCCCACTCTTCCAGCAACTCAAGGCACGAGTGATCGATGTAGCTCAGGTTATTGAGCGGCACATGCACCGTCGCGCCAGCGGGAATGCTCCCCAGCACCTGGGTCAACGCCGGCACCTTGAGGAAAGTCGCCGCCCCCACCAGACGCAGTTCCATCTCGCCGTCCGCCGGTAGATCGATCAGGCTGATTTTCAGGCGCGACGCTTTCCAGGCCAGTTTGGCCAGCGTCAGGCCGAAGCCGATCAGCACGCCCGTCAGCAGGTCGGTGAAGATGATTGCCAGTGCAGTCGCCGCATAGGTAAACATCGGCATCCGGCCATAACGGCCCAGGCCGCGAAAGGCCTTGAGGTCCACCAGTTTGAAGCCGGTGTAAACCAGGACGCCCGCCAGGCTCGCCACCGGAATGCTTTGCAGCACGCTCGATAGCAGCAACACGAAAGCCAGCAACCACAGGCCATGGAACACCGTCGACAGGCGGGTGGTGGCGCCGGCTTGAACGTTGGCCGAGCTGCGCACGATCACCCCGGTCATCGGCAGCGCGCCGAGCAGGCCACACAACATGTTGCCCACACCTTGTGCCGACAATTCGCGGTCGAAGTCCGAGCGTTGACCACTGTGCATGCGATCCACGGCGGCGGCCGAGAGCAGGGTTTCGGCGCTGGCGATAAAGGCCACGGCGAAGGCGGCGATCAGCAGGGTTGGGTCAGCCAGGTTGAGCAGATCCGCCGGGCGTAGCCAATCGATGGCCTCCGCCAGGTTAGCCGGGACCTCCACACGTTTGACCTGCAAGGCGAGCGCCAGGCTGGCGATCGTTGCCAGACCGACCCCGAGCAATGCGCCGGGAACGAAACGCAGGGAATGCGGGCGGAATTTTTCCCACAGCCACATCACGGCAATGGTCGACAGCCCGAGCAAACCCGCTTGCCAGCCAAACGAAGGCAAAGCCTGAATCACTGCAGCAGGAAAGGCCGCCAGGTTATCCAGCCCTGAGGGCTTGGGCACGGCATCGAGCATTACGTGCACCTGCGACAGCACGATCAACACGCCGATGCCGGCGAGCATGCCGTACACCACAGCCGGCGCCGTGACCCGAAACCAGCAACCCAGTTTCAAACGCCCGGCTACCAATTGCAGAAAACCCGCCAGTAGCAGGATCGGCCCGAGCATGGCGATACCATGCTGGCGCACCAGTTCGAACACCAATACCGCCAGGCCTGCCGCCGGACCGCTGACTTGCAGCGGTGAACCGGCAAGCCAGCCAACAACCAGCCCACCGATGATGCCGGTGATCAGGCCTTTGGCTGGTGGCAGCCCCGAGGCGATGGCGATGCCCATGCACAAAGGCAGGGCAACCAGAAACACAACCACCGAAGCCAGCAGCTCCCGTGGCAGAACAGCTTTTAATTGAGCGGCACGCATGGTGACTCTCCCGAAGTTTTCTTCAGGCATGGCAAAGCCGGGCTGCCTGATCAGCAGCCTCGGCTAAACCACACAGGGATCTGTTGACCTGTCTCGCAAACGTTGTTGTGAGACAGGCTACGAAGAGGATTTAGAAGCGCGCTTTGGGCGTCGCCACCGGAATCGGATGGCTGCCATCGAGCGGCAGGAAACAACCCTGATCCGCGTCGTAAGCCTGGATTTCGCTGGTTTCGATGTTGTACACCCAACCATGGATAAACAGCTGACCGTTGGCCATGCGCGAGGCCACCGACGGGTGCGTGCGCAAATGTTGCAACTGAGCGATCACATTCTCTTCGGTAAGGATGTGCATGCTCTCGCTTTCATTCGAGCAATGGCAGTTGTCCTGAACCATGGTTTTCGCCACTTCCGCATGGCGCAGCCAGGCTTTGACCGTCGGCATCTTTTCCAGGCTCTGCGGGTTGAGTACTGCGCGCATGGCGCCACAGTCGGAGTGGCCGCAGATGATGATGTGCTGCACGCCGAGCGCCAGCACTGCGTATTCGATGGCTGTGGAAACACCACCGTTCATTTGCCCATAAGGCGGCACGACGTTGCCGACGTTACGGGTGACGAACAGGTCGCCGGGGGCGCTTTGGGTGATCAGCTCGGGAACAATGCGCGAATCGGCGCACGCGATGAACATCGCCCGAGGCCGCTGGGCCGTGGCGAGTTTTTTGAAGAGTTCTTCCTGCTGCGGAAAGATCTCGTGATGAAAATGCAAAAAGCCGTCAACGATATGCTGCAGCGCTGCATCGGCGGTTTCCGCCTCGGGTTGGGCTGAAGCCGACGCAGCCAAAGGCTGTTTATCCTTGTCACTCATGATTCATCCTCTTTGGCGGAGTCAGGGAATTTTCCCGTTTTGTCCGATGTGAAGCCAGTGGCTGTATAAAAAACATCCAGGTCGAAAAGCAGACCCATCAGTCACTCGATGAACAAGGTAGCGGCCGAAGCTTAACTCAAACTGAATCAAGCGCTCTAGAACGTACGTTCCAGGTCATAAGAAATATGACCAGCTTGAACGCGACGTACTTTTTTCACTACTCCACCATAGGTCCGATTGTCCTTAAATCAATGACATCTGGCGACCCGGCGGACAAAAGGCTTTGCAGTCCAGATCGAAACCTTCCCGACGGTTGAGCCCCAGGCGCTTGATGGTTTTGGAAAAGCGCTGCGCCAGCAGATCGGCAAACGGTCCTTCACCGCGCATACGGGCGCCAAACCGACTGTCGTAAAGCTCCCCACCACGGCTCTGGCGGATCAGGCTCAACACATGAGCTGCACGCTGAGGATAATGGGCGGCCAGCCACTCTTCGAACAGCGGCGCCACTTCCAGCGGCAGGCGCAACATCATATAAGCCGCAGTTTGCGCTCCGGCCGCATGGGCTTCAGTCAGCAGGCTTTCGAGTTCGCTGTCGTTGATCATCGGAATCATCGGTGAACACAAGACACCCACCGGAATCCCCGCTTCACGCATTACCCGGATCGCCCGCAGTCGTGCCTTGGGCGCAGCCGTACGGGGTTCGAGGATGCGTTTGAGCTCATCGTCCAGAGTGGTGAGGCTGATCATTACCGCCACCAGTCGTTGTTCGGCGAGTTCGGCCAGCAGGTCCAGATCGCGCAGAATCAGCGAGCCCTTGGTGATGATGGTCACCGGATGGCGATAGCGCAGCAGCACCTCGAGGGTCCTGCGGGTGATTTTGTATTCACGCTCGATCGGCTGATAAGGATCGGTGTTGGAGCCCAGGTTGATCGGCGCGCATTGATAGCCGCGTTTGGACAGTTGTTCTTCCAGCACATCGGCGGCGTTGGTCTTGGCGATCAGTCTGGTTTCGAAATCCAGCCCTGGCGACATGTCCCAGTAGGCGTGGCTGGGCCGAGCATAGCAATAGATACAGCCATGCTCGCAGCCACGATAGGGATTGATCGAGCGGTCGAAGGGCAAGTCCGGCGAGTTGTTGCGGGTAATGATGGTCTTCGCCGTCTCGATGCGCACCTCGGTGCCTTGGGTGATTGGCGCTTCCTGATACCAGCCGTCATCCTCGGCCACCGAACGGTTCGGTGCGAAACGGTTGTGAGGGTTGGTGGCGGTGCCGCGACCGCGGGGTGGCAGAGGCGTGTTCATCGATAAAAACCCATTGGCTGTATGTGCATACAGTATCAAGGAGGAAAGCGACAAGCCAGTGCCGTTCGGCGAGTGAACATCGGAGATTATATAAAGGAACTAACAAGACAAGTTTATGGATCAAGCGCATCGCGCGACTGTCATCACTGGAAATATATATAAAGTGGCGCAATTACAAAGGCTGTTAGTACTATCCTCGCCACACGAAGTTGTCGTGGATTATTAATTAAAAGGATTTAGTCATGTCGTTTTTTAATCAGCGTGGTATTTTTTTACAACTGTTGGCGCCCAGCATAACCAATCCTCGCGAAGCACAAGTATCGATGCAGCTTGCCCGTAAAGAGCCGGGATGGGATGCGGTAAATGAAGTGCAGACAGAGGCACTGGTCGATTCCATCTATGTGACAGCGGTTTCCAGCGATGGTGGTCAGTCCTTCACGATCAAAACCATTAACAGCGATGTGGACGGTGATGGCGATATCGATGGTGATGACAAAGCAAAACTGCTGGCCTTGGCCAAGGCTTATTCCAGTATCGTAAATCCCTGAAGTTGATAGTTGTTGCCAGGTCTGCATGAAACTCCATGCAGGCCTGGTTTTATCGGTGTCTATTAACTCAAGGTCTTGCCGGATAGTGTCTCTCAGGCAACTAGCGATGTCGGACAGTCTGACTGATCTGAATGACAACCAGCCTCGGGCATTTGCTGTTCTATTCACGATTCTTTGACAGTGCCCTCACAGGTCTTTGACTGTCCCGAGTTCAGGCTATCGATCACTTATCCACCACTTCACGGTCGCCTGAGCATGTCCCTACTGCGCCTTCTACCTGCGACGCTTCTTTTGTCGCTGGCCGCACTTTTCAACCTGACGCTGGCCCACGCTGACGACGCTGCTCTATCCCGGCCTGCGGACTGGGCTCAATCGGTGGAGGTTCAGTACAACCTCTATCAGATGTCCCCGACCCTCTATCGCAGTGCGTTGCCGGACAAGGGGGCGGTGCCGTTGCTGGAAAAACTCAAGGTCGCCACCGTCATCAACTTCCTGCCTGAACCGGACTCGAGCTGGTTGTCAAAACCCGGAATCACCCAGATACAACTGCCCTACCGCACCAATCATGTGGATGACAGTGATGTGCTCAAGGCCCTTCGCACGATTCAGAGCGCGGAGGCCAAAGGGCCTGTGCTCATGCACTGCAAACACGGCTCGGATCGCACCGGCCTGATGGCGGCGATGTACCGTGTGGTGGTGCAGGGCTGGAGTAAGGAAGATGCGCTGAGTGAAATGACTCAGGGCGGTTTTGGCGATAGCACCCACTTCAAGGACGGCATTCGCTACATGATGCAGGCCGATGTCGACAAACTTCGTACGGCGCTGGCCAATGGTGATTGCAGCACAAGTCCGTTTGCCATGTGTTCGATGAAGAGTTGGTTCAACTCGGCCCATGTCGAGTAAGTAACACCTTCCACTGCGTTGCGCAGTGGAAGGTGTTTTTCGATACTCAGTGTTGCTCGTCAGGCTTTTTCTTCAGCTTCGGGTTCGGGAAAAACTGCACGGCCTGAACCTTGGCGTCCGGCACCTTGGGTGCCGAGGTGTTAACCCGGGTGCCCAATTCCTTGGGCACCGACAGACCTTGTTCATTCAGCGTGTCGGAATAACCGCAGGCCACGCACTCGCGATGCGGAACGGTATCTTCGTTCCACATCATCAATTTGTCCGGCTCGCTACAGGCCGGGCAGACCGCCCCGGCGATAAAGCGTTTTTTGGTAATCACAGGTCCCTCACTCATGCTGCCGCGTCCTCGGTCAGGCCGCTGTGGCGCAAGAGTGCGTCAATCGATGGCGCACGGCCACGGAAGTCGACGAACAGCACCATCGGTTCCTGGGAACCACCTCGTGCCAGGATCGCTTCGCGGAAGGCACGACCGGTCTGGGCATTGAGCACGCCGTCTTCTTCGAACTTCGAGAAGGCATCGGCCGACAATACTTCAGCCCACTTGTAGCTGTAGTAACCCGCCGCGTAGCCACCGGCGAAGATGTGGGCGAAGCTGTTGGGGAAACGGTTGTAGGCCGGTGGACGCATGACCGAAACCTCATCACGTACCCCTTCGAGCACTTGCAGCACGCTGCGGCCGTCGCCGTGAGTGGCGTGCAACTCGAAGTCGAACAGCGAGAACTCCAGTTGGCGGACCATCATCAGGCCGGACTGGAAGTTCTTCGCCGCGAGCATTTTCTCCAGCAGATCCTGAGGCAACGGTTCGCCGGTTTCGTAGTGACCGGAAATCAGTGCCAGACCTTCCGGCTCCCAGCACCAGTTTTCCATGAACTGGCTTGGCAGCTCGACCGCATCCCAGGCCACGCCGTTGATGCCGGATACGCCAGCGTGCTCGACACGGGTCAGCAGGTGATGCAGGCCGTGACCGAATTCATGGAACAGGGTGGTCACTTCGTCGTGGGTCAGCAGGGCTGGTTTACCGCTGTCGGCCGGGGTGAAGTTGCACACCAGGTTCGCTACCGGGCTTTGCAGCACACCATTGATTGTACGGCGGTGATCGCGGGCGCCGTCCATCCAGGCACCGCCACGCTTGTTGGCGCGGGCATAGAGGTCGAAGAAGAAGCGGCCGACGTGCTGGCCGTTTTCCTTGATTTCGAACAGGCGAACGTCCGGGTGCCAGGTATCGAAGCCTTTCAGCTCGGCGATCTCGATGCCGTACAGCCGCTGGACGATGGCGAACAGCCCACCCAGAACCTTGTCGATCGGGAAGTACGCGCGAAGGGTTTCCTGGGCAACGCTGTAGCGCTGCTCACGAAGTTTTTCACCGTAGAAACCGCTGTCCCAGCTTTGCAGGTCCGGGCAACCCTGTTCGGCGGCGTAGGCCTTGAGCTGCTCCAGATCCCGGACGGCGAACGGCTTGCTGCGCTTGGCCAGGTCGCGTAGGAAGCTGAGTACCTGATCGCTGGATTCGGCCATTTTGGTCGCCAGGCTCAGCTCCGAGAAGCTGGTGAAACCCAACAGTTTTGCCAGTTCCTGACGCAGGTCGAGGATTTCTTCCATGACCGGGCCGTTATCGTTCTGACCGGCATTCGGACCTTGGTCCGACGCACGGGTGCAGTAGGCGGCGTAGACTTCTTCGCGCAGGGCGCGGTCCTGGGCGTAGGTCATCACCGCGTAGTAACTCGGGAATTCCAGGGTGATCAGCCAGCCGTCGAGGTCTTTGGCTTGCGCGGCGGCGGCCATCTGCGCCTTGGCCGAATCGGTCAGGCCAGCGAGGGCGGCTTCGTCAGTGATGTGCTTGGTCCAGGCCTGAGTGGCGTCGAGCAACTGGTTGGAGAAGCGACTGCCCAGCTCCGACAGTTTGCTCTGCACGTCGGCATAACGCTTTTGTTCGGCTTCAGGCAGGTCGATACCCGACAGGCGGAAGTCACGCAGGGCGTGCTCCAGGATGGTTTTCTGCGCCACGTCGAAACCGGCGGCCTCAGGACTGTTCGCCAGCGCTTCATAGGCCTGAAACAGTTCACGGTTCTGGCCCAGCTCGGTGGCGTAGGTGCTCAGGGCCGGCAGGCAGGACTCGTAAGCCTCGCGCAACTCAGCGCTGTTGCACACGGCATTGAGGTGGCTGACCGGGCTCCAGGCGGCGCCCAGACGATCGTTGAGTTCGTCCATCGCCAGCACCAGGCCGGCCCAGGTCGGTTGTTTGGCCTGGGTCTTGAGGATTTCGACAATGGCGGCGCGGTTGTCAGCCAGGATTTTTTCAATGGCCGGTTGCACGTGTTCGGCACGGATCGCCGAGAACGGCGGCAGGTCGTAGGACTGCAGAAGAGGGTTGTTCACGCTCACGGTTGGCACCTTGGCTGGAAAACATGCGGGAAGAAACATGCGCCCATCTTAATTACAATCGACGTTCACCGCAGCTATCGGCAACAGAGAGAAACCCTATCGTGACCCTTCGCAAGTATCAGAACTACACGCCGCTGCTGGGCAAAGGCGCTTTTGTCGACGGCTCGGCAGTGGTGATCGGCGACGTCGAAATCGGCGAAGACAGCTCCGTCTGGCCGCTGACGGTGATCCGCGGCGACATGCATCGCATCCGGATCGGTGCGCGCACCAGCGTGCAGGACGGCTGCGTGTTGCACATCACCCATGCAGGGCCATTCAACCCCGATGGCTTTCCGTTACTGATCGGCGACGATGTGACCATCGCGCATAAAGTCATGCTTCATGGTTGCGCCGTGGGCAACCGGATTCTGATCGGCATGGGCAGCATCGTCATGGACGGTGCGGTGGTCGAGGACGATGTGATCATCGGCGCCGGTAGCCTGGTGCCACCGGGTAAGCGCCTGGAAAGCGGTTTCCTTTATGTCGGGAGCCCGGTGAAGCAGATCCGGCCGCTGACGGACAAGGAAAAAGCCTTTTTCACCTACAGTGCAGCGAATTACGTGAAGCTCAAGGATCTGCATCTGGCCGAAGGCTACGACCAGCTCTAAGCCGCTTGATAACGGAAAGCGTCTCGCTATTGCTCAGGAATTTCCATGCATTACCAAACCGTACTGTTCGACCTCGATGGCACGCTGACCGACCCGCGCGAAGGCATCACCCGCTCCATCCAGTTCGCCCTGAGCAAACTGGGTATCGATGAACCGGACCTGACCAGGCTCGAACATTTCATTGGCCCGCCATTGTTGCAGGCGTTCATGCAGTTCTATGACTTCGACGAACCCAAGGCCTGGGAGGCAGTGAACTTCTATCGTGAACGCTTCAAGGTCACCGGCCTGTATGAAAACCGCGTGTTCGACGGCGTCACGCCTCTACTGGAAACCCTCGGTGGCCAAGGGCGGCAGCTGTACATCGCGACCTCCAAGCCGTGGGTTTTCGCCCGGGAAATTGCCCGGCACTTCGACTTCGCCAAGCATTTCAAGATGATTTATGGCAGTGAGCTGGATGGCACGCGGACCAACAAGGTCGAGCTGATTGCACACTTGATGGCCGAAGAGGGTCTCGACCCGGCCAATACGCTGATGATCGGCGACCGTAAGCACGACCTGATCGGTGCCCGCAGCAATGGGCTGGACGCGGCAGCGGTGGGTTATGGGTTTGGCAGCCGGGAAGAGTTGAGCGCCGAAGCACCGGCGTATCACTTCGAGACGCTGGATGAGTTGCATCAGGCGTTTTTGCAGCGCTGATCAAATCCCTTCGCGGGCAAGCCCGCGAAGGGGCCCGTTCAGCCACCGGAATTCGCTGATCCTGCCAACGCCCTCAACGCCGCCTTGCGCTCCCCAACCGGCAACGTGCCTACCTTCTCCACTGCCGCATAAAACCTCACCCAATCACCATCGACCTGCCTGAACAGTGCGGTAAACGCTGGCACCCACTGGTCATACAAACCAAACGGCAATAATCGGGCGTTGTTCATCGGGGCGTTGATCCATGCATCGTAGCGATTGTTGCCAGCCCATTGGCTGTCACGCAGGGTCCTGTACTCACGGCGCAGTTGTTCGAACTCGGCCGCTTTTCGCTCACGCATTTGGTCGGCCGGCAGCGGTAGGGCGTAAAGCCGTTCAAGCCGGGTGCGGGTGTCCAGAATCAATTGGATGAACTGGTCGCGTTGGCGTACCAACGCTCCATTGTCCGGCGGCATGTCTCGGAATGCGCGCCATTGGCGAGTGCCTTCCTGTTCGACGAACGTGGCGAAGGACTCGTTGAACTCGGTGTCGTCTTTCACATAAAAACGTTGGTGCGCGAGTTCGTGGAATATCAGCGTCGCCAACCGCTCGTCGCCCCACGCCATCATCGAGCTAATAATCGGATCGTTGAACCAACCGAGCGTCGAATAGGCCTCGACGCCGCCGATCGACACGTCCATACCTTGCAGGCGTTGCAAGGCGGCCTCACCGCGAGCAGCGCTCTGACTGTAAAAACCGCGATAAGCGACGCAGCCGGCGACGGGGAAGCAATGGTTCTGCGGCTTCAGCGAAAACTCCGGCGTGGCGAAGACATTCCAGACTACAAACGGTCGGCCGATGTCGGCGTACAAGCGGTAGCTCTGGTTGTCCGGCAGATGCAGGTGTTGGCTGGCGAACGTTCGGGCCTTTTGTGACTGGGCCAGGTGCGCACGCAATTGCCGATCGCGGTCGGGGTCGGCAATCACATTGGCAATCGGCTCCCGGGCCCGCAGCAAGTGCAGCTGACCACTGGCCAATTGGCCGTAATAGCTGACGCTCGCGCAGCCATTGAGCGACAAAAGAAAAACACCCGGAAACAAAATGCGTAAAACGCGATCAAGTAACCCAAGGCTTGTACGCGGCCTGATCAAAATAAAAAAATCCCTGGAAAGTCTGCCCGCAAGACTATCCCGCCTATTGGAGCTCCGCTATGCGCAAATTGATGCTGACGGGAGGCCTGCTGATGCTGGCCGGCTGTGCCGGATTGCCCACCCCTGATCCTTCGCAGGCCTGGATCGATCTTGATCCATTACAACAAGACGCCGCGCTGCAAGCGCTGAAAGTCGATGACAAGGCGTCCATCGACAAGCGCTACTTCCAGGTGCAGCCCGGCAGCCATGAGCTGAAGGTTCGCTATTTGTTCGCGGTCCAGCCGACCAACATTGGCCCCGATGCCGAGCCGTTGTGGCGCGACTGCCAGTTGAATGTGAAATTCAAGGACTTCAACGCCGGGCAGCGGTATCAGCTGCAAGCGGGGAATATCGGCTTTCGGCCGTGGGCAAAGCTTTATGATCAGCAGCGAAAAGTGATTGGGCAGGGTAAGCCAGCGGGCTGCCAACGCACCTGATCGGCGCTATGCTGAATGATCAGTCCTTGGGATATTCATCATGCGCAGGTTGTTGCTGTTGCTCGCTGCAGGTGCCTTTGTCGGCTGCACGAGTCCGTTGCCGGCGGTCAATCCGCAGATGGCCTGGGTCGACTTCGCTACGCCAGTTCCCGGCGGGAAACTGCTGATGGCCGATCGTCTGGACAACCAGCGGTTGAGCGATGGCCGTTACTTTCAGGTCACCCCGGGTAGTCATGAGCTCAGGGTACGTTTTGACTTTGAAGTGTTTGGCGGAGGGCCGGGGTTGCTGAACACTCCTCTGGAGCGAATATGCTACCTGACCATCAATTACGACCATTTCGAGGCCGGCCAGCGTTATCTGTTGGAGGCTCGCTCCATAGCGTTCACCCCCAGCGCCCGGCTGTATAACGCCAAGCGGGAGATTGTCGCCGAAGATCGCGAGAGCTACTGCCTCATGTGAGGCGAATCAACGGTCATTTTTTTGGTAGATGATTTTCTTCGTGCCGCCGTCGCACGTGCCGACCACCATATTCTGATCGTGCACTTCGTCGTTGGTGACGATTTCCAGGGTGTAGGACGAGACGTTATTGGCCTGGATCTTGGCTTCGATCTCAGCCTTGAGTTCCTCACACGATTTGGTTACCGCGAGAGCCGATGTGGCCAGCGTGCAACAGATAACCGCCAAGGCAAAACGTTTCATGGTTGAAGCTCCCTTGAGGCAGCGCGCACGGTGATGCGCTAAAGCTGCTGTCATTTATTCGACCACAATTACGCCAGCCATGTTTTGTTCCAACGCAAAAAAAGATCGCAGCTTTCGACAGCGCCTACCGATCAATCAATAATCCAGGCGCTGCCGACGGCTGCGATCTTTTATCGGTTTAGCTGACCAACGTCGCATCCAGGCTGATTTTCGCATTCAGCACCTTGGACACCGGGCAGCCCTCTTTGGCCTTGTTGCTCAATTCCTCGAATTGCGCCTGGGTCGCCCCAGGGATTTTCGCCTTGAGGATCAGTTTCACTGCGGTGATTGCAAAGCCGCCGTCCACCTGGTCCAGAGTGACTTCGGCATTGGTGTCGATGCTGTCGGCCTTGAGGCCGGCATCGCCGAGAATCATTGAAAATGCCATGGAGAAACAACCCGCGTGGGCCGCACCGATCAACTCTTCCGGATTGGTGCCTTTACCGCCTTCGAAACGGGCCTTGAAGCCGTAAGGGGCTTCTCTGAGTACGCCGGTTTCCGTGGAGATTGAGCCGATGCCAGTTTTCAGGTCACCTTCCCAATGAGCCGATGCTTTCTTTGTGATAGCCATGTCTGCCTCCTCAAGATCCGGTGCGAAACGTCGCGCCTTCGTGGTTTTCGGTTACCAGGGTTCTGAGGATAGACCGTCAGGCAAAGTTCACCTCATCTGATCAGTCCTCTAATCGTGCAGGAATTTTGTCTCTTCTATTGAAACTCGGGTATATGCCCTCATTGCATAGAACACGCTTATAGCCTCGGCAGGTTTTCGTTGGTGAAAAAACCTGCTTACCCATTGGAGAAGCAGGTTTATGAAACGACTGTCTGAGATCAAGTTTTCGACCCTCGATCTGGTGCCCGTGCGCGAGAACGGCAGTGCGGCCCAGTCTCTGCGCAATTCCCTGGACCTGGCGCAGCACGTCGAAAAATTCGGCTACAACCGCTTTTGGGTCGCCGAACACCACAATATGGACGGGATCGCCAGCTCGGCGACCTCGGTCCTGCTGGGCTATCTGGCCGGTGGCACTTCGACCATTCGTGTCGGCTCGGGGGGCGTGATGTTGCCCAACCATGCGCCGCTGGTGATCGCCGAGCAGTTCGGCACCCTTGAAAGCCTGTATCCAGGCCGGATCGACCTAGGCCTGGGGCGCGCGCCCGGCTCCGATCAAATGACCGCCCGCGCCTTGCGTCGCGAGCGTTCCGGCAGCGCCGACGATTTCCCGGAAGACGTGGCCGAGTTGATGCGCTACCTCGGCCCACGCACGCCGGATCAGCGGATCATTGCCATGCCGGGTACCGGCACCAATGTCCCGGTCTGGTTGTTGGGTTCGAGCCTGTTCAGTGCGCAGCTGGCCGGTGAGCGCGGATTGCCCTACGCCTTCGCTTCACATTTCGCACCGCGCTTCATGCATGAAGCGATTCGCGTCTACCGCAACCACTTCAAGCCATCAGCGGTGTTGGATAAGCCTTACGTGATGCTCGGTGTGCCGCTGGTGGCGGCAGACACCGACGAGCAGGCCGATTACCTGGCCACTTCGGTGTACCAGCGGATTCTTGCGTTGATGCGTGGCCAGAGCCTGGTGCAACGCCCACCCGTGAAGACCATGGACGGCCTGTGGCTGCCCCATGAGAAAGAAGCGGTCGGTGATTTCCTAGGGCTGGCGATGGTCGGCAGCCCGCAGAAAATCCGCGCCAAGCTTGAGGTGCTGACCGAACAGACCCAGGCGGATGAACTGATTTTCACCTGTGACCTGTATGAACATGCCGATCGCGTGCACTCCTATGAACTGTTGGCGCAGGTCATGAAGGGCTGACACTTAAACGGCATCCACAAAAAGCCGACGCCATGGCGTCGGCTTTTCGTTATTGAGGGAAGTCAGCCCTGTTTGTAAACGATTACCTTGGAGCCCTTCTCGCATTTCCCGACGACTTTTCCACCGGCAGCAGTGCCTTTGTCGACGATCTCCAGCGTGTAATTGGAAACACCCTTGGCGTCCAGTTTTGCAGCAATTTCGGCTTTCAGCTCTTCACACGACTTGACCTGGGCAAAGGCTGTTCCCGCAAGGCTCAACAAACCTACCGCCAGAATAAACTTCTTCATGGGTTGCACTCCTTGGTCGGATCAATAGAGGGAGGGCATCCTGTTACCGGATGCGCTCATTCTGTAGCGCTTTGCTGTTTCCTATGGCATTCAGTCGTCGCGCAAGTTCAGACGGCTGGCTCAAACTCAGCTGCTGGCAATCCGGAACCCGACTTTGAGTGTCACCTGGAAGTGTGCAGCTTTGCCGTCCTTGATATGCCCGCGAGTTTCGGTCACTTCAAACCATTCCATGTACTTGAGGCTTTTGTTGGCTTCGGCCAAGGCATTGTTGATGGCGTCTTCAATGCTGCTGGTGGACGAGCCAACCAGTTCGACTTTCTTGTAGGTGTGATGGTCAGACATGGCGTTCTCCTTGAGGTGTGAAATACAGCCTAGCAGTGATTTTTCTTATTTCTTCTGTCGACCAATCCGTAGTGACGTTCAGATTTACTGCACTTTCTCGAACCCCTGAAGTCCCAACCAACACACGTCACTCATCAACAATGCAGGAGAGCCATCATGGCCAACACGTCGTTACGCAACGCCTCATTGCAAAGCATGGAAGCCGAGATCGAGAGTCTGTTGAAATCGTTGGAAAGCTTGAAGGACGACGCCTCGGACGAGTCGCGTAAAACTATCAAGACGTTGAAAAGCAACGCCGAGAACGCGCTGAAACACTCACGCCATCTGCTCACCGATGCTTATGAAGAGGTTAAGGTCAAAACCCGTGAAACCGGGATCGCGACTCGTGACTACGCCCAGGAGCACCCTTGGACTACAGCCGGTGTTGCCGTTGGTGCGCTGGGATTGCTTGCGGCCTATTTATTGTTCAAGCGCGGTCATTAAGGTGTCTGGCGCAGTTCGTCTTTAAGCCACTGCGCCAACTGCCGAGCGCGCCCGTCCGCGGCGCGCTTGGGGAGCCACAACGCCAGTTGCGCCGGGGTTTCACGGAAGCCCCATGGCGCAACCAGGCGACCGGCCTTCACGTCTTCGGCCACCAGCGGCTCGGGCGCGATGGCCACGCCCAGCCCGGCCACTGCCGCTTCCAGCAAATAATACAAATGCTCGAAGCCCTGACCGTACTTCAGCGCCTTGTCGTCGAGGCCGCTTTGCTGTGCCCAGATCGGCCAGGCTTGCGGACGTGAGGTGGTGTGCAGCAAGGGTTCGCTCAACAGTGTGCTTGCTGGTGCGTTTCGTAGCCTTTCGTAGCCGGCAAATCGCGGGCTCATGACCGGGCCGATGCGTTCGCTCACCAACTCGTAGACCTGCATATCCGCCGGCCACGGCGGCTCGGCAAACACCAGCAGGGCATCCAGACCGGGCCGTCGTGGATCGAGATCGCCTTCGCCAGCCGACAGGTGCAAGCGCAGATCCGGCAGGTCCGCATTCAGGCGCCCCAAACGCGGAATGAACCAGCGCGCCAAAAGACTGCCCGAGCAGCCGAGCACGAACGGCGCATCGGCGGTGCTTTGGGTCAGCTCGGCGCAAACGCTGCGCAAACGCTCGAAGGCTTCGCCGCTGGCATCGCGCAATCGAACGCCGGCATCTGTGAGTTTAAGGCCGCGTCCATCCTTGATGAACAGGCTCACGCCGAGGTGTTCCTCCAGTACCTTGAGTTGCCGGCTGACCGCGCCATGGGTGACGTGCAGCTGTTCGGCAGCCTGACTGACGCTGTTCAGGCGGGCAGTGGCTTCGAAGGCGCGAAGCGCGTTCAGCGGGGGGAGGTCATGGCTCATGGGATCTGTGAGTTTTCCTGACAGGTTGCGGCGATCTTATCGGTTTTCAGCGTGGGATGTCAGGGGTAGAGTGAACCCCATCGTCACCTCTCGAATACAACTGGAGCGACCCATGACCCAGACTAATCTGCGCAACGGCCCCGACGCCAACGGCCTGTTTGGCGCGTTCGGTGGCCGTTACGTCGCCGAAACCCTGATGCCGTTGATCCTCGATCTGGCCCGTGAATACGAAGCAGCCAAGGAAGATCCGGCATTCAAAGAAGAATTGGCCTACTTCCAGCGTGATTACGTCGGACGCCCAAGCCCACTGTATTTCGCCGAGCGCCTGACAGAGTTTTGCGGTGGCGCGAAAATTTACCTCAAGCGCGAAGAGCTGAACCACACCGGCGCGCACAAGATCAACAACTGCATCGGCCAGATCCTGCTGGCGCGGCGCATGGGCAAGAAACGCATCATCGCCGAGACCGGCGCCGGCATGCACGGCGTGGCGACCGCCACCGTGGCCGCGCGTTTCGGCCTCGATTGCGTGATCTACATGGGTACCACTGACATCGAACGTCAGCAAGCCAACGTGTTTCGCATGAAGCTGCTGGGCGCCGAAGTGATCCCGGTAGTCGCGGGCACCGGCACCCTCAAAGACGCAATGAACGAAGCCCTGCGTGACTGGGTGACCAACGTCGACAGCACTTTCTACCTGATAGGCACCGTGGCCGGTCCGCACCCGTACCCGGCCATGGTTCGCGACTTCCAGGCCGTCATCGGCAAGGAAACCCGCGAGCAGTTGCAAGCCCAGGAAGGTCGTCTGCCAGACAGCCTGGTGGCGTGCATCGGCGGCGGTTCCAATGCCATGGGCCTGTTCCACCCGTTCCTCGATGACAAGAGCGTCGAGATCATCGGCGTCGAAGCGGCCGGTTACGGCATCGAAACCGGCAAGCACGCGGCCAGCCTGAACGGTGGCGTACCAGGCGTGCTGCACGGTAACCGTACGTTCCTGTTGCAGGACGATGATGGCCAGATCATTGACGCGCACTCGATTTCAGCCGGTCTCGACTATCCAGGCATCGGCCCTGAACACGCCTGGTTGCATGACATCGGCCGCGTCCAGTACACCTCGGTGACCGACGACGAAGCCCTCGACGCATTCCATAAGTGCTGCCGCCTGGAAGGGATTATTCCTGCACTGGAAAGCGCCCATGCCCTGGCCGAAGTGTTCAAGCGCGCACCGACCCTGCCGAAAGATCACCTGATGGTGGTCAACCTGTCCGGCCGTGGCGACAAAGACATGCAAACCGTGATGCACCACATGGAAAACTCTCAACAAGTGCAGTCCAAGCAGGAGAAACACTGATGAGCCGCCTGCAAACGCGTTTTGCCGAACTCAAGGAACAGAACCGCGCCGCCCTGGTGACCTTCGTGACCGCCGGCGACCCAAGCTATGACACGTCCCTGGCGATCCTCAAAGGCTTGCCCGGTGCCGGCGCCGACGTGATCGAGTTGGGCATGCCCTTCACTGATCCGATGGCCGATGGTCCGGCGATCCAGTTGGCCAACATTCGTGCCTTGGGCGCCAAGCAGAACCTGGCGAAAACCCTGCAAATGGTTCGCGAGTTCCGCAAAGGCAACAGCGAGACTCCGCTGGTGTTGATGGGTTACTTCAACCCGATTCACATGTACGGCGTGCCGCGTTTCATCGCTGAAGCCAAAGAAGCCGGTGTCGATGGCCTGATCGTGGTCGACATGCCGCCAGAACATAACGCTGAATTGTGCGACCCGGCACAGGCGGCGGGCCTGGACTTCATCCGTCTGACCACTCCGACGACTGACGATGGGCGTCTGCCGACCGTACTGAATGGCAGTTCCGGATTTGTTTACTACGTGTCTGTGGCGGGTGTGACCGGTGCGGGCGCGGCGACTCTGGAACATGTCGAAGAGGCCGTCACCCGTCTGCGTCGCCATACCGATCTGCCGATCAGCATCGGCTTCGGTATTCGCACACCGGAACAGGCAGCGGCAATCGCGCGTCTGGCTGATGGTGTGGTGGTGGGGTCGGCGCTGATTGATCACATCGCCAACGCCTCGACCCCTGATCAGGCTGTGGAGGGCGTACTCAGCCTGTGCGCGGCCTTGTCCGACGGCGTGCGTAAAGCGCGGGTCAGCTGAAAGTAAGAGAGGAATTAGTGCCTCGCGGCACAGCACATACAGCAAGACCGAGGGCTTCAGGACGTTCTGAAGCCCTTTTTGCTTTCAGGGCAACTCCAACCCACCCGCAGCCTTGTGCAACTTCCTCAAATGTTCGCCAACCTGTTTCAGGTTCTCTTCGTTGGCGGCCATTTCAGCAGTGCGGCTTGGCTCGAGCAGCGCTCGCACTTCCTTGTCGAGGTCTCCGGTCAGCACTTGAAGCTGCTTCTGACGCAGATTGCTTTCCGACTCCAGGCGTGTCCACTCGTTCGGCTGCGGCAAACCATAGCCACCGGTGCCGAGCAGTTCGGCCGGACGGCTGAGGAAGCCACTGTTGGCGAGAATCTGCTTCAAGGTCGCGTTGGCCTTATCCATGCTGCCGTTGTTCAATTCCTGAGCGCCCAGATAGCGTTGCTTCACTTCGTCCTGGGCCAATACTAATTGTTGGCGGAAGCTCGCCTGCTCCAGTAACAGCAATGCCGCGCTGGTGCGCAGGTCCGCCTGGTCAATCCATTTGCGGCGCTCATCAGCTTTCAATGCCAGCCAGTCTTCGACCTTTTCCTGCTTGATCGGCAAGTGCTTTTTCAGCACCTCGAACATCGCTTGATAACGCTCGCGGAAGGAGTCGAAGCGATAGCCCAGGCGTAACGCTTCGCGAGGGTCGTCGAGCACGCTGGTATCCGCCAGTCCGCGGCTCTTGAGTACTTCCAGCAAGCCGTTGGGCATGATGCTGTCGAGCCCTGTCAGCTGGGCATTATTGCTGCCGCTGCGCAGCAGCTTCAGGCTTTCCACGGCGCAGTTGTTGGACAGGAAGAAGTAATTGCCGTCGTAACTCCAGTGCATCTCGGCGGCGTGTTCCACCACGTCTTCGATCTCGCTGCGCGACAGGTTCAGCGGTACCGAGGCCAGGCTGCGCAGTTCGGTCTTGGTGTATTCGTCGATCACCTGGGCCAGCGGCAACACAAACAGGCGCGATGGATATTTGCCCACCAGCCCATCCCAACTCGACAACTGTACGTCGCCGACGAAGGCGCGGTAGGACAGCACCAGATGTTGATCCAGATCGAGGCGGCAATCCGGCCCGCGAGGCCGACCGGGCGCGCAGATCACCAGTCGCAGCATGCTGTGACCCCAGCGGCTGACCCAGTTCTGGTTGGCTTCTGCCAGCAGATAGTCGACGGCATACACCCGTTCCGGATCGACCTGGCCCAAGGGCTGTTTGGCGAAATCGTTACCCGCATTGAGGAAGGCGAATGATCGGGCGCAGGTGTCTTTGGCGGCGGGCGCCCAGCCGAAGTGTTCTTTGTAGTAGCGATACAGCGCAGGGCGACGGCAGGCATAGCTTGGGTCGAGGAGGAAGTACTCCATGTTGACCGCGACGAACTCCTTCGGGCTGCTCGTCTCGTAGATGTCCGGGCTGCGGGCAATCTGCCGGTTATGCTGTTCGCGCTCACCGCGCCGACCGACGTATTGCGGCCAGCCGGCCAGATCGAGCAGGCGAGGGTCGTCGCTGAGGGTCCAGCGTCGGTCGGTCTGTCCGCGGCACTGATCCGGGATGCCGATCAGTCCGGAGCTGCTGTTACGTTGTGTGCAGCGCTGGATCAGTGTGCGCTCGGCGTCCGGCCACAGGCGTGCGCGGTCGTAGATGTGGGTGAGCTCGTGCAACACCGTGGCGAGCAGTTCCTGACGCACGGTGCCGTGGGGGCGATAGGTTTTTTTGGTCGCGGCGCTGCCGTCGGTGAGGCTGGCGAGCAGGTTGCGATTCAGGTCGAGCTCGGACACCAGTGATGCCTGGCCATAGGCATTGCTCGGCATGTTGTCGGTCCAGCCGACATCGATGTGCCGGTCCAGCTGCTCGATGAAGCGTGGCGGTAACGCCTGCATGGCTTCATCGAGCAGCGCCTGACTGGCCTGCTGTTGCGCGGGGCTCAGGCCGTCGGTCTTGAGCCGTAATTGCAGGCCGGCCTGGGCCGTGTTGCCAAGCAGCAACACAACCCCGGCCAGCAGCCAGGTGCTTAGTGATTTCACAGTGCGAGGATGGCTTCGGCGAGGACCTGATCACTGGCGTCGCGGGCTTCCGGTACGCGGGTGCGCAAGGTGTCGAAGGCCGCCTCCAGGTGTGCACCACGGATTTCACCCTCGCTGGCGACGAAACTGGCCGCATCGTCGTGGGCTTCACGGACGATCTTCGAATCGCGGATGGACGTGGTGGTATCGGAAGTGAAATCAAGCGTGCGCTGGGAGGCACGAATGATCATGTTACTGGTGGCTACCAGGGTGTGGGCCTGGGCCACGTCGGCCAACAACAGCAGGCCAAGGGTGGCAGCAATCAGCGGGCTACGCATGGAGTGACTCCGGAGAAACAAGGATAACTATTGGACGAGAATTGCCTGCGCCAGTTCAAGGTCGCTGGCATGAAGTTTTGGCTGGGTCCGGCGCAGGTAGATCAAGGCCGATTCCAGTTGTGCTCCTCGCAGTTGGCCGTCACTGGCGATGAACGCTGCAGCGTCATCCCGGGCGGCGATCAGCATTTTATGGTCGAAGGGCGCGGAGGTCACCATGCTGGTGGCGTAACCACTGGCTACGGTGCCTTGTGTAGACAGGTTGAAAGCGTCGAAGGCATGGGCCGAGCCCGACCAGCAGGCCGCGAGAAAAACCGGAGTGATCAACAGGCTTGAAAGAAAACGCATGAGGCTCGATAGCTGAAAGCGAGCCCCAAGGCTAGCGCAATGCCCGGGCTAGAGCCAGCGCCGAAACATTGGGACACGACGGGCGTGTCCCGGTTCAGCGCAGTTGCCTAGATCGTCAGGATGGCCTGGGCCAGTTGTGCGTCGGTCGCATTCAGTTGTGGAGCCTGTTGGCGGATATGGTTGAGCGCGCTTTCCAGTTTCACGCCACGGATGGCACCGTCACTGGCAACGAAGCTGGCGGCATCGTCACGGGCAGCACGGACGATTTTGTTGTCGCGGAAGGAGGACGAGACATCCGAAGTCGCGTCGGAGGAAGCTTTCAGGCCATTAACGATGGAGTCGGTGGTCACGATAAAACTGGAGGCGTGGGCATTGGCAGCCATGGCAAGCAGGGCTGCAGCGCTGAGCAGGCGAAGGGGGGACATGAGGTAGCTCCTTTGGATAGACCGATAGAGAGGTGGCAAAGGATCAGACGCCTATCGTCTTAAAGCGTTCGCCACGTTTTATACAGATATTAGGCCTGCGTACATCGGTTAGAACAGTCCCGCTTGTTCATGCAGGCGAGCGCAGACACGCTTAGAATAAACTGTACTGGTTGTTTTTATATATTTAAAACTGTCACTGTCGGTGATTTTCTCTTCTGTACGCCCCCAATATGAAGCCCTAAAACGACAAAACCCGTCGTGGTTTCCCACGACGGGTTCTGTTTGTTCAATTCGGGTTGCTGGCGGTGGACCCGGTGGGTCAGAGCCAGCGACGCTAACTTAGCGCCAGAACGGCTTGCTCAGCTCTTCGTAGCGTTGTGCTTCGCTAATCCCGGCGTCAGCCAGCAGACGCGAATCCAGGCGAGCCAGTTGATGGCGGCTGGAGATGCGGCGCTGCCACAGCATCAGGTTGGCGATAACGCGCAAAGGCAGGGAAGCCTGGGTTTTTGCAGCAGTGTCTTCGAAGAACAGCTCGGAACTGAGTGTACGTTCCATGGTTGACATCCTTCCGCTTATGGCGGGATTAGGTAGTGGTTTAACTTTGACTGATGCCAATGATCCTCTCGTTTGGCCAGTCTCTGTAGATACAGTTCACCTGTATTGTGAGAGACCAGTTAACTGTTAAACGGTGGTGTACTGGTCTAAATTGAAGCAACTGTACCTATCAGCACCATTGTGGTGCATTTATAGGGGTTAGGCTGGAAAAGGTAGGCAATTACGGTAGAAAAAGACCGGTACAGCAGTACAGTTTTTGATTGAAAAGAATGCTGCAACAGCGAGCTGACGAAACTGTGTTTGCGTCAGCTGCTATCTGTATCAATTACACCGCCAGCATGCGCCCGGTTTCTTCCAGGTTTATGTGCCAGCTCAGTGCGTCACGCAGGATATGCGGGGTATGCCCGCCGACTGCGCAAGCAGCAGTGAAGTAGTCATTCAGGGCCTGGCGATAGTCCGGGTGAACACAGTTATCGATAATGACGCGGGCCCGCTCGCGCGGGGCCAGGCCACGGAGGTCGGCCAGGCCGATCTCGGTCACGAGAATATCGACGTCATGTTCTGTGTGGTCGACGTGGCTGACCATGGGGACCACGCTGGAAATCGCCCCGCCCTTGGCGATCGACTTGGTGACAAAAATCGCCAGGTGCGCATTGCGCGCGAAGTCGCCCGAGCCGCCGATGCCATTCATCATCCGCGTGCCGCAGACGTGAGTGGAGTTGACGTTGCCGTACAGGTCGAACTCCAGCGCGGTGTTGATGCCGATGATGCCCAGGCGCCGCACTACTTCGGGGTGATTGGAGATTTCCTGGGGGCGCAGCACCAGCTTGTCCTTATAGTGCTCCAGATTCCCGAATACATCGGCATTGCGCCGGCTCGGCAGGGTGATCGAACTGCCCGAAGCGAAGCTCAACTTGCCAGCGTCGATCAAATCGAAAGTCGAATCCTGCAGCACTTCGGAGTACATGGTCAGGTCTTCGAATGGCGAGTCGATCAAGCCGCACATCACCGCGTTGGCGATACTGCCAATACCGGCTTGCAGCGGGCCGAGTTTGTTGGTCATGCGACCGGCAGCCACTTCTTGCTTGAAGAAGTCGATCAGGTGGTCGGCGATGGCCTGGGTGTCCACATCCGGCGGCAGCACAGTAGAGGGCGAGTCGGATTGATTAGTGATCACGATCGCGACGATTTTTTCCGGCGGTATCGGGATGGCAGTGCTGCCGATACGGTCATCGACCTTCACCAGTGGAATCGGCGTGCGGGTCGGCCGGTAGGTAGGGATATAGATGTCGTGCAAGCCTTCGAGATTCGGGTTGTGCGCCAGATTGATCTCGACGATCACGTGTTTGGCGAAAATCGCGAAGCTGGCCGAGTTGCCCACCGAGGTGGTCGGCACGATATGGCCCTGCTCGGTGATCGCCACGGCTTCGATCACCGCGATGTCCGGCAGCTTGAGTTGCTGGTTACGCAGCTGCTCTACGGTTTCCGACAGGTGCTGGTCGATGAACATGACTTCGCCGGCATTGATCGCCTTGCGCAGAGTGCTGTCCACCTGGAACGGCATGCGTCGCGACAGTACGCCGGCTTCAGTCAGCTGTTTGTCGAGGTCGTTGCCCAGGCTGGCGCCGGTCATCAAGCTTATTTTCAGCGGCGTGACCTTGGCGCGCTCGGCCAGTGCATGAGGCACGGCCTTGGCTTCGCCGGCTCGGGTAAAGCCGCTCATGCCGACGGTCATGCCGTCCTGAATCAGAGCGGCAGCGTCGGCGGCGCTCATTACCTTGTCCAACAATGAAGGCAAGCGAATACGGTCACGGTACATGATTGTTATCTCGGGCAACGGAAGCAAGGTGCGCAGTCTAGTGAATTCGAGCGGTGCCCGTCCCGCTACCAAGGTCGCATTCGGGGCGTCTATTCCGGTGCTTTCAAGCAAAACACCTTTGCAGGATCGGTAACAGACGCAAACAAAAACGCCCCGACGAGTCGGGGCGTTCAGGTTGCCGAAGGGTTTTACTCGACGGCTTTAACCATGTCTTCGATGACTTTCTTGGCATCGCCGAAAACCATCATGGTCTTGTCCAGATAGAACAACTCGTTGTCCAGGCCGGCATAGCCGCTGGCCATCGAGCGCTTGTTGACGATGATGGTCTTGGCCTTGAACGCTTCGAGAATCGGCATGCCGGCAATCGGCGATTTCGGGTCGTTCTTGGCTGCCGGGTTCACCACGTCGTTGGCGCCGAGCACCAGCACCACGTCGGCCTGGCCGAACTCGGAGTTGATGTCTTCCATCTCGAACACCTGGTCGTAAGGCACTTCGGCCTCGGCCAGCAATACGTTCATGTGGCCAGGCATCCGGCCGGCAACCGGGTGAATCGCATACTTCACGGTTACGCCGCGGTGGCTCAGTTTCTCGGTCAGCTCTTTCAAGGCGTGCTGCGCCCGTGCTACCGCCAGGCCATAGCCTGGAACGATGATCACGGTGTCGGCGTTGGTCAGCAGGAAGGTGGCGTCATCAGCCGAACCGGATTTCACCGGACGGGCTTCTTTGGAGCCCGCCGGGCCAGCATCCGCGGTGTTGCCGAAGCCGCCGAGCAGTACGTTGAAGAACGAACGGTTCATCGCCTTGCACATGATGTACGAGAGGATCGCACCGCTTGAGCCCACCAGCGAGCCGGCAATGATCAGCATCGAGTTGTTCAGCGAGAAGCCGATACCCGCTGCCGCCCAACCGGAGTAGCTGTTGAGCATCGACACCACGACGGGCATGTCGGCGCCGCCGATCGGGATGATGATCAGCACGCCCATCACGAAGGCCAGGATCAGCATCAGGGCAAAGGCGCTGAAGTTGCCGGTCAGCATGAACGTGACACCCAGTGCCAGCGTCGCCAGACCCAGCAGCAGGTTCAGTTTGTGCTGACCGCTGAACTGTACTGGTGCGCCCTGGAACAGGCGGAACTTGTACTTGCCCGACAGCTTGCCAAACGCGATCACCGAACCGGAGAAGGTGATTGCACCGATGGCCGCGCCGAGGAACAGCTCCAGACGGTTACCCGCCGGAATCGAATCGCCCAGATGTTTAACGATGCCCAACGACTGCGGCTCGACGACGGCTGCAATGGCGATGAACACCGCTGCCAGACCGATCATGCTGTGCATGAAGGCGACCAGCTCCGGCATTTTGGTCATTTCAACGCGCTTGGCCATGATCGAACCGGCGGTACCGCCGGCCAGCAGACCGACGATGACGTAGCCGATGCCGGCGGTAGCACCGCCTTGCTCAATAGAGAGCGCCGCCAGCTTATAGATGAGACCGATGGTGGTGAGGATCGCCAAGGCCATGCCGAGCATGCCGTACACGTTGCCGCGCCGCGACGTGGTCGGGTGCGACAGGCCTTTGAGGGCCTGGATGAAGCAGATCGACGCGATCAGGTACAGCGTCGTTACCAGGTTCATGCTCATTACTTGGGCGCCTCTTCTTTTACGGCTTTCGGGGCTTTTTTCTTGAACATCTCAAGCATGCGACGGGTGACCAGGAAACCACCGAACACATTCACGGCCGCCAGAGCCACCGCCAGGGTGCCCATGGTTTTGCCCAATGGTGTTACGGTCAAAGCAGCCGCCAGCATCGCGCCGACGATCACAATCGCCGAAATGGCGTTGGTCACCGCCATCAATGGCGTGTGCAGTGCAGGTGTAACGTTCCAGACCACGTGATAACCGACATAAATCGCCAGCACGAAGATGATCAGGTTGTAGATACCGGGGGAGATAAGCTCTTCCATCGTCTGAATCCCTGCTTAGGCGTTTTTGCGGATGACTTGGCCGTCGCGGCACATCAGGCACGCGGCGACGATGTCGTCTTCTAGGTTCACTTCGAACTGGCCTTCCTTGTTGAAGACCAGCTTCAGGAAGTCCAGCAGGTTGCGTGCGTACAGCGCCGAAGCGTCTGCCGCCACCGCACCGGCCAGATTGGTCGGGCCGACAATGGTCACGCCATTCGAGACCACGACCTGGTCCGCCACGGTCAGCGGGCAGTTGCCGCCCTGCGCTGCGGCGAGGTCGACAACCACCGAGCCTGGCTTCATCTGCGCCACGGTTTCGGCGCTGAGCAGCGTCGGCGCCTTGCGACCCGGGATCAGTGCCGTGGTGATGACGATGTCAGCCTGCTTGGCGCGTTCGTGTACGGCCAGGGCCTGACGCTGCATCCAGCTGGCCGGCATGGGGCGCGCATAGCCGCCGACGCCGACGGCGCATTCGCGCTCTTCATCGGTTTCGTACGGCACGTCGACGAATTTCGCACCCAGGGATTCAATTTGCTCCTTCACCGCAGGACGCACATCGGACGCTTCGATCACGGCACCCAGACGTTTTGCCGTGGCAATCGCCTGCAAACCGGCCACACCGGCACCGAGAATCAGCACGCGCGCCGCTTTCACAGTGCCCGCGGCGGTCATCAACATCGGCATGAAGCGTGGGTAGTAGTGAGCGGCCAGCAGCACGGATTTATAGCCGGCGATGTTCGCTTGGGAGGACAGCACATCCAGGCTCTGGGCGCGGGAGGTGCGTGGCGCAGCTTCCAGCGCAAACGCGGTAATGCCGCATTCGGCCAGTTTGGCGATGGTTTCATTGCTGAACGGGTTGAGCATGCCGACCACTACGGTGCCGCTCTTGATCAGCGTCAGTTCGCTGTCGCTGGGGGCGACCACCTTGAGAATCAGCTCGGCACCAAACGCATCGTTGGCGCTGCCAATGGTTGCGCCTGCCGCTTCATAAGCACTGTCGACAACGCTGGCGTTAATGCCGGCGCCGCTTTGTACAGTGACCTTATGACCCTGGCCGATCAGCTTCTTGATGGTTTCCGGGGTTGCAGCAACCCGTGTTTCACCCGTCTGGGTTTCGAGAGGAACACCAATGTGCACGTCAAATCTCCTGCGTGATCTTATTGAGTAAACCCAGGCACTTCGGATGGTGCGGCTGGGGCGGCCGATCAGCACGACCCCACCAAATCAGGGCGGGGCGCGGCATTTTGCAGGCGAACTTTGTGCCCTTCAAGGGATTATGACGGGTGACGGAAAATTAACTACAAGTCACCCCGTGACCGAATGTCGCACCTTTCCGTTAAATCCCTTGCAGGCCGTGGCTTCTAAGGATTTTTGCCAAAATTCAAGAATTTACACATCCGCACGGTGAATAGGTTGTCATTGCCTGCCAATAGAGGCTCAAAGCCACGTACTCAAACGCTTGTGGGACGTTTGTGCTGTTTGTCGGTACAGTCTGTCAATATGCGACAAATACTTATATCTGTAGTGCTTTTGTTTTGCTGACTACGCGGTCAGCTAATGGCTATGAGCCTTTATCCTTCTAGGTTGTAGCTGTGTGCCTGATTCACCAGCCAATCGCGAAATGCCTTTAAAGAGGCTGATTCGACCTTTCGATCAGGAATCATCAGGTAGTAGGCCTTGATGCTCGATAGTGCTTGGGTATTGGCAATGACCAGACGCTTCTCTGCTAATTCGTGCTGAATCAGGAATGGCGGAATCAGCGCGATCCCCATGTCATGCATCGCTGCCTGGGCGAGCATGGAGAATAGCTCGTAACGCGGCCCTGTCATGTCTCGCGGGATATTCAGGTTCTGGGAGTTGAACCATTGGCGCCAGGCATAAGGGCGAGTGGTCTGTTGTAGCAAGGGCAGCTCGGCGATTTCACCGGGGCTCAGGTTGGTTTTTTGGCCCAGCAGCGTGGGGCTGCACACCGGCATCGGGTTCTCGCCCATTAACCTGTGGGATTCGGTACCTGGCCAGTCAGCGTCGCCGAAATAAATGGCGGCATCGAAGTCGGTGTCGGCAAACAGGAAGGGGCGCGTACGGTTGGTGAGGTTGACCGTCACCTCCGGGTGTTTGTGTTGGAAATCCTTGAGTCGTGGCAGCAGCCACTGAGTGCCGAAGGTCGGAACCACCGCCAGTTCGATCGAGTTGGCGCCTTGCTGGCCCATCACTGACAAGGTGTCCCGTTCAACCGCGTCGAGTTGGGTGGCCACCCTGCGACTGTAGGAAAGCCCGGCTTCTGTCAGCTTCACTCCGCGCCGTGAACGCCGGAACAGCTCGACATTGAGGAACTCCTCGAGGCTGGCTATCTGTCGGCAAATCGCTCCCTGAGTGAGAGAAAGCTCCTGGGCAGCCTTGGTAAAGCTCTCGTGGCGCGCTGCCGCTTCAAAGCTGATCAGGGCTGTTGTGCTGGGGATCTTCCTGCGCATGTACGTCAACCTCACTAATGCATTGCATAAAGGCGATTTTGCAACGTTTCGAAGTGAGAAATTAGCACAACAGTATGCGAAAACCTCGTTTGCCGGGACGCCGAACCCGGCCTAGGATCAATCCACGTTATTTGACCCGATTCGAGAGGACTCACTCATGGGCGGTAAAGCTAGCTTCAACTGGATCGATCCCCTGTTGCTGGATCAACAGCTCACTGAAGAAGAACGCATGATTCGCGACACGGCCGAGCAGTTTGCTCAGCAGAAGCTCGCACCGCGTGTTCTCGAAGCTTTCCGTCATGAGAAGACTGACCCGGCGATCTTCCGTGAGATGGGTGAGGTGGGTCTGCTGGGTGCGACCATCCCTGAGCAATACGGTGGCAGCGGCCTGAACTATGTCAGCTACGGCCTGATTGCCCGTGAGGTCGAACGTGTCGACTCCGGCTATCGCTCGATGATGAGTGTGCAGTCTTCGCTGGTCATGGTTCCGATCAATGAATTCGGTACCGAAGCACAGAAGCAGAAATACCTGCCGAAGCTGGCCACGGGTGAATGGATTGGTTGCTTCGGTCTGACCGAGCCCAACCACGGTTCCGACCCGGGCGCGATGATTACTCGTGCACGCAAAGTGGAAGGTGGCTACAGCCTCACCGGCAGCAAGATGTGGATCACCAACAGTCCGATCGCTGATGTATTCGTGGTTTGGGCCAAGGACGACGCGGGCGACATTCGTGGTTTTGTGCTTGAGAAGGGCTGGAAAGGTCTGAGCGCTCCGGCGATACACGGCAAGGTCGGCTTACGTGCGTCCATCACCGGCGAGATCGTCATGGATAACGTGTTTGTTCCTGAAGAGAACATCTTCCCGGATGTCCGTGGTTTGAAGGGCCCTTTTACCTGCCTTAACTCGGCGCGTTACGGCATTTCCTGGGGTGCACTGGGCGCTGCCGAGTTCTGCTGGCACACCGCTCGCCAGTACACCCTGGATCGTCAGCAATTTGGTCGTCCATTGGCGGCCACTCAGTTGATTCAGAAGAAGCTGGCCGACATGCAGACCGAAATCACTCTGGCGCTGCAAGGCTGCCTGCGTCTGGGGCGTATGAAAGATGAAGGTACTGCTGCGGTCGAGATCACTTCGATGATGAAGCGCAACTCCTGCGGCAAGTCCCTCGACATCGCTCGCATGGCGCGCGACATGCTGGGTGGCAACGGTATCTCCGATGAGTTCGGTGTGGCTCGCCACCTGGTCAACCTGGAAGTGGTGAACACCTATGAAGGTACGCATGACGTCCATGCGCTGATCCTCGGTCGCGCGCAGACCGGCCTCCAGGCGTTCTATTAATAGGAGAACGGCCATGGGCGCGCTTTCGCATCTACGGGTACTGGATTTGTCGCGGGTGCTCGCCGGGCCTTGGGCCGGGCAGATTCTTGCGGACCTTGGCGCTGACGTCATCAAGGTCGAGCGCCCGGGTAATGGCGATGACACGCGTGCCTGGGGGCCTCCGTTCCTTAAGGACGCTTATGGCGAGAACACCAGCGAGGCGGCTTATTACTTGTCCGCCAACCGCAACAAGCAATCGGTGACCATCGACTTCACGCGACCAGAGGGGCAGCGGCTGGTGCGTGAGTTGGCGGCGAAGTCGGATATCCTCATCGAGAACTTCAAGGTCGGTGGTCTTGCGGCATATGGGCTGGACTACGAGTCGCTAAAGGTGGCCAATCCGAAGCTGATCTATTGCTCGATCACCGGGTTCGGTCAGACCGGCCCGTATGCCAAGCGTGCGGGTTATGACTTCATGATCCAGGGCTTGGGCGGTCTGATGAGTTTGACCGGTCGCTCCGAAGGAGATGAAGGTGCAGGCCCGGTGAAAGTTGGCGTGGCGCTGACAGACATTCTGACTGGACTCTATTCAACGGTAGCGATCCTGGCTGCGCTGGCTCATCGGGATCATGGTGGCGGCGGTCAGCACATTGATATGGCATTGCTGGACGTTCAGGTGGCGTGTCTGGCGAACCAGGCGATGAACTACCTGACTACGGGCATTGCGCCTAAGCGCCTGGGCAACGCCCATCCGAATATCGTGCCTTATCAGGACTTCCCTACAGCCGATGGCGACTTCATCCTTACCGTGGGTAATGATGGGCAGTTCCGCAAATTTGCGGAGGTGGCCGGGCAGCCGCAGTGGGCGGATGATCCGCGTTTTGCGACCAATAAGTTAAGGGTGGCAAATCGGGCGGTGCTGATCCCGCTGATCCGCCAGGCGACCGTGTTCAAGACCACTGCTGAATGGGTGACGCAGTTGGAGCAGGCAGGCGTGCCGTGTGGGCCGATCAATGATTTGGCCCAGGTGTTTGCGGACCCTCAGGTTCAGGCTCGAGGGTTGGCTATTGAGCTGCCTCATGCTTTGGCCGGGATCGTACCTCAAGTTGCGAGCCCGATACGCCTGTCCGAGACGCCAGTGGAGTACCGTAGCGCACCTCCTTTATTGGGTGAGCACACACTGGAGGTTTTGCAGCGGGTATTGGGTCTGGATGCCGGTGCAGTCGCTGCTTTCAAAGAGGCGGGGGTGCTCTGAAGTCCTCTTCTATATAGAGGGAGTGGTTTTGCTCTCCTCTATAGAAGGAAAACGGGCGGTTTTCCGGCTTTCTGCAAGCTATTGATAGAAAAGCCAAATTAGAGGTTGACGGCAGATTCTGGACGTCTATAATTCGCCCCACTTCCGGCGCAGTCGAAACGGAAAACTCCTTGGTAAACAACGAGTTACGCAGTTTTCGACAGCGGTTGCGCTTCAGTTCATCGAAGCCAGAAGGAGTTGGTAAGGCAGGGTATTGTCGCCTTATTGACGGTTCGATCTTCTCGGTCGAAAGCGGAGAAAAAGAGGTGTTGACAGCAGCGACTAACGCTGTAGAATTCGCCTCCCGCTAACGAGAGATCGGAAGCGCAAGTGGTTGAAGTTGCAAAGGAAACTTTGAAAACTTCTGAAAATAACCGCTTGACAGCAACAGAGGCTGCTGTAGAATGCGCGCCTCGGTTGAGACGAAAGCTCTTAACCAACCGCTCTTTAACAACTGAATCAAGCAATTCGTGTGGGTGCTTGTGGAGTCAGACTGATAGTCAACAAGATTATCAGCATCACAAGTTACTCCGCGAGAAATCAAAGATGTAACCAACGATTGCTGAGCCAAGTTTAGGGTTTCTTAAAAACCCAAAGATGTTTGAACTGAAGAGTTTGATCATGGCTCAGATTGAACGCTGGCGGCAGGCCTAACACATGCAAGTCGAGCGGCAGCACGGGTACTTGTACCTGGTGGCGAGCGGCGGACGGGTGAGTAATGCCTAGGAATCTGCCTGGTAGTGGGGGATAACGTTCGGAAACGAACGCTAATACCGCATACGTCCTACGGGAGAAAGCAGGGGACCTTCGGGCCTTGCGCTATCAGATGAGCCTAGGTCGGATTAGCTAGTTGGTGAGGTAATGGCTCACCAAGGCGACGATCCGTAACTGGTCTGAGAGGATGATCAGTCACACTGGAACTGAGACACGGTCCAGACTCCTACGGGAGGCAGCAGTGGGGAATATTGGACAATGGGCGAAAGCCTGATCCAGCCATGCCGCGTGTGTGAAGAAGGTCTTCGGATTGTAAAGCACTTTAAGTTGGGAGGAAGGGCAGTTACCTAATACGTAATTGTTTTGACGTTACCGACAGAATAAGCACCGGCTAACTCTGTGCCAGCAGCCGCGGTAATACAGAGGGTGCAAGCGTTAATCGGAATTACTGGGCGTAAAGCGCGCGTAGGTGGTTCGTTAAGTTGGATGTGAAATCCCCGGGCTCAACCTGGGAACTGCATTCAAAACTGTCGAGCTAGAGTATGGTAGAGGGTGGTGGAATTTCCTGTGTAGCGGTGAAATGCGTAGATATAGGAAGGAACACCAGTGGCGAAGGCGACCACCTGGACTGATACTGACACTGAGGTGCGAAAGCGTGGGGAGCAAACAGGATTAGATACCCTGGTAGTCCACGCCGTAAACGATGTCAACTAGCCGTTGGGAGCCTTGAGCTCTTAGTGGCGCAGCTAACGCATTAAGTTGACCGCCTGGGGAGTACGGCCGCAAGGTTAAAACTCAAATGAATTGACGGGGGCCCGCACAAGCGGTGGAGCATGTGGTTTAATTCGAAGCAACGCGAAGAACCTTACCAGGCCTTGACATCCAATGAACTTTCCAGAGATGGATTGGTGCCTTCGGGAACATTGAGACAGGTGCTGCATGGCTGTCGTCAGCTCGTGTCGTGAGATGTTGGGTTAAGTCCCGTAACGAGCGCAACCCTTGTCCTTAGTTACCAGCACGTAATGGTGGGCACTCTAAGGAGACTGCCGGTGACAAACCGGAGGAAGGTGGGGATGACGTCAAGTCATCATGGCCCTTACGGCCTGGGCTACACACGTGCTACAATGGTCGGTACAGAGGGTTGCCAAGCCGCGAGGTGGAGCTAATCCCATAAAACCGATCGTAGTCCGGATCGCAGTCTGCAACTCGACTGCGTGAAGTCGGAATCGCTAGTAATCGCGAATCAGAATGTCGCGGTGAATACGTTCCCGGGCCTTGTACACACCGCCCGTCACACCATGGGAGTGGGTTGCACCAGAAGTAGCTAGTCTAACCTTCGGGGGGACGGTTACCACGGTGTGATTCATGACTGGGGTGAAGTCGTAACAAGGTAGCCGTAGGGGAACCTGCGGCTGGATCACCTCCTTAATCGACGACATCAGCTGCTCCATAAGTTCCCACACGAATTGCTTGATTCATTGAAGAAGACGATAGGCTGACCATGTGAGGTGGCCTTGAATCGTTAAAGCTTAGAAATGAATATTCCGCTGTGAATATTGATTTCTAGTCTTTTGATTAGATCGTTCTTTAAAAATTTGGGTATGTGATAGAAAGATAGACTGAACGTTACTTTCACTGGTAACGGATCAGGCTAAGGTAAAATTTGTGAGTTGCTCTTAATTGAGCATGCGAATTTTCGGCGAATGTCGTCTTCACAGTATAACCAGATTGCTTGGGGTTATATGGTCAAGTGAAGAAGCGCATACGGTGGATGCCTTGGCAGTCAGAGGCGATGAAAGACGTGGTAGCCTGCGAAAAGCTTCGGGGAGTCGGCAAACAGACTTTGATCCGGAGATGTCTGAATGGGGGAACCCAGCCATCATAAGATGGTTATCTTGTACTGAATACATAGGTGCAAGAGGCGAACCAGGGGAACTGAAACATCTAAGTACCCTGAGGAAAAGAAATCAACCGAGATTCCCTTAGTAGTGGCGAGCGAACGGGGACTAGCCCTTAAGTTGATTTGAGATTAGCGGAACGCTCTGGAAAGTGCGGCCATAGTGGGTGATAGCCCTGTACGCGAAAATCTCTTGTCAATGAAATCGAGTAGGACGGAGCACGAGAAACTTTGTCTGAATATGGGGGGACCATCCTCCAAGGCTAAATACTACTGACTGACCGATAGTGAACTAGTACCGTGAGGGAAAGGCGAAAAGAACCCCGGAGAGGGGAGTGAAATAGATCCTGAAACCGTATGCGTACAAGCAGTGGGAGCCCACTTTGTTGGGTGACTGCGTACCTTTTGTATAATGGGTCAGCGACTTATTTTCAGTGGCGAGCTTAACCGAATAGGGGAGGCGTAGCGAAAGCGAGTCTTAATAGGGCGTCTAGTCGCTGGGAATAGACCCGAAACCGGGCGATCTATCCATGGGCAGGTTGAAGGTTAGGTAACACTGACTGGAGGACCGAACCGACTACCGTTGAAAAGTTAGCGGATGACCTGTGGATCGGAGTGAAAGGCTAATCAAGCTCGGAGATAGCTGGTTCTCCTCGAAAGCTATTTAGGTAGCGCCTCATGTATCACTGTAGGGGGTAGAGCACTGTTTCGGCTAGGGGGTCATCCCGACTTACCAAACCGATGCAAACTCCGAATACCTACAAGTGCCGAGCATGGGAGACACACGGCGGGTGCTAACGTCCGTCGTGAAAAGGGAAACAACCCAGACCGTCAGCTAAGGTCCCAAAGTTATGGTTAAGTGGGAAACGATGTGGGAAGGCTTAGACAGCTAGGAGGTTGGCTTAGAAGCAGCCACCCTTTAAAGAAAGCGTAATAGCTCACTAGTCGAGTCGGCCTGCGCGGAAGATGTAACGGGGCTCAAACCATACACCGAAGCTACGGGTATCACTTAGGTGATGCGGTAGAGGAGCGTTCTGTAAGCCTGTGAAGGTGAGTTGAGAAGCTTGCTGGAGGTATCAGAAGTGCGAATGCTGACATGAGTAACGACAATGGGTGTGAAAAACACCCACGCCGAAAGACCAAGGTTTCCTGCGCAACGTTAATCGACGCAGGGTTAGTCGGTCCCTAAGGCGAGGCTGAAAAGCGTAGTCGATGGAAAACAGGTTAATATTCCTGTACTTCTGGTTATTGCGATGGAGGGACGGAGAAGGCTAGGCCAGCTTGGCGTTGGTTGTCCAAGTTTAAGGTGGTAGGCTGGAATCTTAGGTAAATCCGGGATTCTAAGGCCGAGAGCTGATGACGAGTGTTCTTTTAGAACACGAAGTGGTTGATGCCATGCTTCCAAGAAAAGCTTCTAAGCTTCAGGTAACCAGGAACCGTACCCCAAACCGACACAGGTGGTTGGGTAGAGAATACCAAGGCGCTTGAGAGAACTCGGGTGAAGGAACTAGGCAAAATGGCACCGTAACTTCGGGAGAAGGTGCGCCGGTGAGGGTGAAGCACTTGCTGCGTAAGCCCACGCCGGTCGAAGATACCAGGCCGCTGCGACTGTTTATTAAAAACACAGCACTCTGCAAACACGAAAGTGGACGTATAGGGTGTGACGCCTGCCCGGTGCCGGAAGGTTAATTGATGGGGTTAGCTAACGCGAAGCTCTTGATCGAAGCCCCGGTAAACGGCGGCCGTAACTATAACGGTCCTAAGGTAGCGAAATTCCTTGTCGGGTAAGTTCCGACCTGCACGAATGGCGTAACGATGGCGGCGCTGTCTCCACCCGAGACTCAGTGAAATTGAAATCGCTGTGAAGATGCAGTGTATCCGCGGCTAGACGGAAAGACCCCGTGAACCTTTACTATAGCTTTGCACTGGACTTTGAATTTGCTTGTGTAGGATAGGTGGGAGGCTTTGAAGCGTGGACGCCAGTTCGCGTGGAGCCATCCTTGAAATACCACCCTGGCAACTTTGAGGTTCTAACTCAGGTCCGTTATCCGGATCGAGGACAGTGTATGGTGGGTAGTTTGACTGGGGCGGTCTCCTCCTAAAGAGTAACGGAGGAGTACGAAGGTGCGCTCAGACCGGTCGGAAATCGGTCGTAGAGTATAAAGGCAAAAGCGCGCTTGACTGCGAGACAGACACGTCGAGCAGGTACGAAAGTAGGTCTTAGTGATCCGGTGGTTCTGTATGGAAGGGCCATCGCTCAACGGATAAAAGGTACTCCGGGGATAACAGGCTGATACCGCCCAAGAGTTCATATCGACGGCGGTGTTTGGCACCTCGATGTCGGCTCATCACATCCTGGGGCTGAAGCCGGTCCCAAGGGTATGGCTGTTCGCCATTTAAAGTGGTACGCGAGCTGGGTTTAGAACGTCGTGAGACAGTTCGGTCCCTATCTGCCGTGGACGTTTGAGATTTGAGAGGGGCTGCTCCTAGTACGAGAGGACCGGAGTGGACGAACCTCTGGTGTTCCGGTTGTCACGCCAGTGGCATTGCCGGGTAGCTATGTTCGGAATAGATAACCGCTGAAAGCATCTAAGCGGGAAACTAGCCTCAAGATGAGATCTCACTGGGACCTTGAGTCCCCTGAAGGGCCGTCGAAGACTACGACGTTGATAGGTTGGGTGTGTAAGCGCTGTGAGGCGTTGAGCTAACCAATACTAATTGCCCGTGAGGCTTGACCATATAACACCCAAGCAATTTGCTGATCCGAAAGGACACCAGATTGCGGTGTGTGAAGACGCAATGAACCGAAAGTTCGCAAGCATTCACAAAAACCGCACAAACTATCGCATACCCAATTTGCTGAAGCGTCGAAAGACGGTTCGGTACCCGAATTTCTTGACGACCATAGAGCATTGGAACCACCTGATCCCATCCCGAACTCAGAAGTGAAACGATGCATCGCCGATGGTAGTGTGGGGTTTCCCCATGTGAGAGTAGGTCATCGTCAAGATTAAATTCCGAAACCCCTATCTGCGTATGCAGGTAGGGGTTTTGTTTTAGTAGAAGTCACCAATTTTGCTGGCACGTTACCGCTGTAACGGGCTGGTCACAGAATTTCTTGACGACCATAGAGCATTGGAACCACCTGATCCCATCCCGAACTCAGAAGTGAAACGATGCATCGCCGATGGTAGTGTGGGGTTTCCCCATGTGAGAGTAGGTCATCGTCAAGATTAAATTCCGAAACCCCTGTCTGCTTATGCAGACAGGGGTTTTGTCTTTCTGGGCTTATAGAAGTCTAAGTCTGAAGCGGGTCAAATCCAGGTCTGCGTGTCTCGCTACTCCTTCGAGCCAGTAGCATCAGATATAGACCCCCCCTCATCGTTACACCACAGCCAAAACACCCAACACCGCGATCATGACGTGCGGTAAGCCCAATAATCCGTCCCTTCTAGCACGCCGTTCGGCGGTTATCTGACGAGTTTTGTACAAATCCTTAAGTTTTCTCCCGCTCGTGCCGAAAGACTGGTGAGACATGCGTGCACCAAAGTAGAGCGGCTTCAGAATGCCGTCTGCGCTGTTACATGGAATGTTGCAACCCGGAACGCATCCCCACTTTTGGCATAAGAAGTCCCATGAAATGAATCTCAAGTTCAGCCATAAAATCCTGCTGGCCGCTTCAGGCGTCGTGGTGCTGGCGTTTGCGTTGTTCACTTTGTACAACGACTATCTGCAACGAAACACCATTCGGCAAAACATCGAGTCCTCCGTTGAGCAAGCAGGCGACCTGACTGCCAGCAGCGTGCAGAACTGGATGAGCGGCCGCGTGCTGGTCCTGGAAAACCTCGCGCAGAACGTCGCCCATCAGGGTGCCAATGCTGACTTGCCAGGGCTGGTCGATCAACCGGCCCTCACCTCGAACTTCCAGTTCACCTACGTCGGGCAGGCCAATGGTCTGTTCACCCAGCGCCCTGACGCGAAGATGCCGGACGGCTACGACCCGCGTCAGCGCCCCTGGTACAAACAAGCCGTGGTCGCCGACAAGACCATGCTGACCCCGCCTTATATGGCGGCGGTCGGCGGGCTGGTGGTGACCGTTGCCATACCGGTGAAAAAGAACAGCGAACTGCTGGGCGTGGTCGGCGGTGACCTGAGCCTGGAAACCCTGGTGAAAATCATCAACTCGGTGGACTTCGGTGGTATCGGTCACGCATTCCTGGTCAGTGCCGACGGTCAGGTGATCGTCAGTCCGGACAAAGACCAGGTGATGAAGAACCTGAAAGACATCTATCCGGGTTCCAGTGTTCGCATCGAGAAAGGCATCCAGGAAGTCGTACTGAACAAGCAGGACCGCATCCTCTCGTTCACACCGGTGAGCGGTTTGCCGAATGCCGAGTGGTACGTTGGTCTATCGATCGACAAGGCCAAGGCCTATGCACCACTGAGCCAGTTCCGCACCTCGGCGCTGATCGCGATGTTCATCGCTGTGACGGCCATTGCCGTGCTGCTGAGCTTGCTGATCAACGTGCTGATGCGTCCGCTGACCACGATGGGCCGTGCGATGCAGGACATCGCTCAGGGCGAGGGCGACCTGACCCGTCGTCTGGTCGTAGAAAGCAAAGACGAGTTCGGCGAGTTGGGTGGTTCCTTCAACCAGTTCGTGGAGCGGATTCACGCATCGATTTGCGAAGTGTCCTCGGCGACCCGCCAGGTTCATGATCTGTCGCAACGGGTGATGGCATCGTCCAACGCTTCTATCATCGGCTCCGACGAACAAAGCGCCCGCACCAACAGCGTGGCCGCGGCGATCAACCAATTGGGCGCCGCCACCCAGGAAATCGCCCGCAATGCCGCCGATGCTTCGCAACACGCCAGCGGCGCGAGCGAGCAGGCCGATGACGGCCGTCAGGTGGTGGAACAAACCATCCAGGCCATGACCGAGCTGTCGCAGAAAATCAGCCTGTCCTGCACGCAGATCGAAACCCTGAACGCGAGCACCGACAACATCGGCCACATTCTGGATGTGATCAAAGGCATCTCCCAGCAGACCAATTTGTTGGCGCTCAACGCGGCCATCGAAGCGGCCCGTGCCGGTGAGGCCGGTCGTGGTTTTGCGGTAGTGGCGGATGAGGTGCGCAACCTGGCTCATCGCACCCAGGAGTCGGCGGAAGAGATCCACAAGATGATCAGCTCGCTGCAGATCGGTTCTCGCGAGGCGGTGACTACGATGAACGCCAGTCAGGTGTCCAGCGAGCAGAGCGTCGAAGTAGCGAACCAGGCCGGCCTGCGACTGGTCAGCGTGACCCAACGCATCGGCGAAATCGACGGCATGAACCAATCGGTGGCCGCGGCGACCGAAGAGCAGACGGCCGTGGTCGAAACCCTCAACGTCGACGTCAACCAGATCAACCTGCTGAACCAGCAGAGCGTGGCCAACCTCAATGAAACATTGAAGGATTGTGATGCGCTGTCCCAGCAGGCCAATCGTTTGAAGCAACTGGTTGATAGCTTCAAGATCTGATTGAGGTCAGTAGGATCGCGTTATCGTTCTTCGCGTGAAAGCCTCGCTCCTACAAGAGCTAACCTGTAGAAGCGAGGCTTGCCTGCGATAGCGGTAGATCAGTCACCGCTGAACCGAAGTGCTACACAAACAGCTTCACCACATTCCCCATCGCATCATCGGCAAACCCCTGAACGAACTGCTTGAACCCTGGCAGGGCCTCGGCGCCGCCCTGGGCCGGCTCGGCAATGATCGTCCAGGTCGCCCGCGACTTGTCTGTACCCAGGGATTCCACACTCATCGCTGCCCACAAATTGGCCACGCCCAAGGTGTTGTAGATCGTGGTCCAGGTCATGTTCAGCGCCTGGTCGTTGCGGGAGTTGAGCTGCTCGACCACCAGGTTGCCGTCCTTAAAGAACTTCTTGCGCAGCGACGACACACCTTCGCCGGTCATCTCGATGTGCGACAGCGCCGGAATGAATCGGTCGAAGCCGGCAAAATTGCCGACCACTGCCCAGACTTGCGCCGCGTCGGCCGGTACTTCCACCGAAGACACAACGTGGCAGCCTTGAGGGTTTTTGATCAGGGTATCGGGTTGCAGAGTATTCATGGTTTTTGCTCCGTGCGGGGTTAGGGTGAATCAGATGAAGTTGATTTCTTTGAGGTAGTCGCAGCCGCGTCGCAGCAGCGCCGGGGATTTTTCCGGGTAGTGCGCGCCCATCTGCCGTACACCGGCCTGGGCGTTGTCGTGGCCAATCATCGAGATGTCGCCGATGTCTTCCTCGAAGCCGTTGAGGTAGAAACCCAGCACGCCAAACAGCGCGTTATCACTGTCGACCCGGCCCAATTGCTGCTGCCAGTCGGCGACGCTGACCATCGAGAACTCCCGACCGGCTTCGCGAAAGGAAGCCACGTAGGTGTCCCAGCTCAGGGGTTCGGGGTTGTGCAGGTTGAACACCGCTTTTTCGGCCTGGTAACGGCTGGCATGGAAGGCGATGAAACGGGCGAGAAAATCCACCGGCATCAAGTCGAAATTCAGTGCGAACTCCGGTACCTGACCGAGCTGGATCGAGCCCTTGAGCATCAGCATCAGGCGATTCTTGTGGGGCTGGCAGACGCCGGTGAGGCTGTTGAAACTGATGTTGCCGGGGCGATAAAGATTGACCTTAACCCCACGTTCCCGCGCCCTTTCGAGGATCCGCTCGCCGACCCATTTGGACAGGTTGTAGCCGTTCTTGATGTAGATCGGCGGTGTCTGCGCGGCGGGCAACTCCAGCACCCGGCCATCGTCGGAAATCGTGCTGGACGCCGAGAGCGTCGAGACGAAGTTGAAGATCTTCTTGCTGCGTCCTTCACACAGGCGCAGACACTCGAAAATCGGTTCGACGTTATCCCGCGCCAACGACTCGTAATCGAGGACGTGATTGACGTTGGCGGCGTTGTGCACCAGTGCGCCGAACTCTCGATCCAGCCGTTCGTAAACCGCTTCGCTGAGCCCCAGTTGCGGGCGAGTGATGTCTGCCGCGTAAACCTGCACCCGGCTCAGGTCCAGATGCTCCAGGCGGTTTTCCCGCAACGCATCCGCAAAGCGTTGCGCCGCCGATTGCCCACCGCCATCGCGCACCAGGCACGCCACTTCGCTGGCGCCCCAGGCCAGCAGCGCTTCGACGATATGCACACCGACAAAGCTGTTGGCCCCGGTGACGATCACCTTGTGCACATCGCCCATTCGGCTGATCGGCAGCGGCTCGATGTCCAGTTCACGGAAGGCATCGGCCAGGGCTTTTTCACTCAACACTTCCTCGGTCCCGGAGCCGCGCACCAACGTCGCCAGCTTCGCAATCGTCGGTAGTTCGATGAAGCGGTTGATCGAGATACTGCGGCCGAACTCCTCACGCAAACGCAGGAGCATGCGCGACAGCAGGATCGAGTGCCCACCGAGGTTGAAGAAGCTTTCGTCGGTGGAAATGTCGCTGGCGGGTAGCTCCAGCAGCTCAGCCCAGATTTCCAACAACAGCGCTTCATCGGCGCTGGCGGGCAAACACCGTGGGCTGTTTTCGGTCACGTTGACGGGCAATTCCAGCAGCGCTTTGCGGTCGACCTTGCCGTTGCTGGCGAACGGCATGCTCGCCAGTTCAGTCCAGGCGATCGGCTGCATGTAGTCCGGCAGAAACTGCATCGCATGGGCTTTCAAGGCTTCGCGAGCGGCACCGGGTTGCGCTTCCTGGGGTTGCGCGAGAAAGGCCAGAATCCGTCGATGACAATCGATGACCACTGCCACCTGACGGTATAGCTGGCTGTCGCGCAGGCAGCGTTCGATCTCTTCCGGCTCGACCCGAAAGCCGCGAATCTTCACCTGATTGTCTCGCCGTCCGCACAGCTCGATACCGTCGGCGGTCCACTTGGCCATGTCGCCGGAGCGGTAGGCGCGCAGGCTCTGGCCGTTCGGCAGGTGCAGGTTCAGATAGCGTTCGGCAGTCTGCTGCGGATTGTTCAGGTAACCCAGGCACACCCCCGGGCCGACGATGTACAACTCACCGACGGTTTGCTCGGTCACCGGTTGCAAATCCTCATCAAGGATCAGCACCTGACTGTTGGCAATCGGTGCACCGAGGGTCCGGTTGCTGTCGCCGGTACGCAGTTGCCGCGCGGTGATCAGCACCGTGGCTTCGGTCGGGCCATAGAGGTTGTAGAGATTGCCTTGGCGGGTCAGTTGCTGGACTACGTAGGGTTCGCAGACATCGCCGCCGGTCATCACATGATCGAGGACCTGCAACTGATCCAGCGGCAGGATGCTCAGCAAGGCTGGCGGCAAAAAGGCATGGCTGAGTTGTTGGTGGCGGATCAGCTCGACCAGTTGCAGCGGGTCGCGACGTTGGTCCTCGTTGGGCACGATCAGCTCTGCACCCTGCAGCAGGGTCGGGAAGATATCGATCAATGACGAGTCGAAACTCAACGATGAAAACTGCAACGCCCGGCTCTGTTCGGTCAGCTGCACGTAGTCGGCGTACCACGCGGTGAAGTGCGCGAGGTTGGCCTGGCTGAGCAGCACGCCTTTGGGGTGACCTGTGGTGCCCGAGGTGTAGAGCGCCATGCATGGCGCGTCGAGATCGGGGCGTTGGCGCATCAAGGGTTGATCGAGGTTCACATCGCCGCTGTCGATACGGCTGATGTCCAGCCCCGGCATCGTCTCGCTGAGTGGATGCTCTCCGTCATGCAGCAACAACACCGCTCCAGCGTTTTCCAGAATGTACTGCTGACGTTGCAGCGGGTGGCTCGGCTCCAGCGGCAGGTACACCGCACCGCTGCCGAGGATCGCCAGAATCCCCGCATACAACGCACTGCATTTTGGCAGGCAAACTCCGACCACCAGAGGCCCTTGATGCTGATCGAGCAACGGTTGCAATCGCTGTTGGATGGCGCGGCTGTGGGCGTGCAGTTCTCGATAGGTCAGCGACGTGCCGGCGATGTTCAGCGCCGCACGCTCGGCAGACTGAATAAAGCGCTGTTCAAGCCGCTCGATCATCGGGATCTGCCCAAGTTGCAGAAGTCGTGGTTCTGCCGTGTTGTTGAGACGGTGGACGAAGGCCAGGTGCTCTAAAAACAGCAGGTTTTCCACCTGTTCGAAGTGCGCGGAAATCGTCGGCTCGGCCTGCAGGAAATAGTCGGCATCCCGGGAGAAGCGGCTGACCAGCAGCGCCACATGATCGACCAGCTCGGCCACCGCTCGCAGGCGCAATGCCTGGCCGTTGCCGGACAACTCTTCGGCGACCGGCACGCGACTCAACGGCGTCGAGTTGTACGTGCACAGCAGGTCCAGCGGTGGCAGCCCGCTAGTTCCCGACACCCCGACACCCACTTGCAGCATCAGGTGCGGCGCATTGCCGAAGTCCCGAAATGGCAGGCTCGCATCGTCGATCAGCAAATCAAATAGGCCTGGCGGTGGTTCTTCCACATTCGCAAGTCGCGCCAGTGAATGACCGTGTTGTTCGAGCTCCAGCGCCAGTTCGGTCAGGGCCTGGCTTTGCCCGATGAGCAAAATATCGAGACGTCTCATGATGTTCTCCTCGTTAAACCAGGTAGTCGCTCAGGGCGCTTTGCACGCACGGTGAATCGAGCAGCGAACTGCTGCGGAAAAACCGCACGATGTTGGCGACCAGCGGGTGATGGCGATTGATCGGGAAGGCCAGCCCCGACATTTCGCTCTTGAGGGCCTGACGTGCTGCGTCGCTGATCTGCAAGGCGTCGATCAGGCGGAAGTCGAAGGACTTCTGGATGTCGTTGGTCAGGTAATGGCCGATGAACACCGGCAGGATGTGCGCGATGCACTGGCGATCGTCTTCGCTTGCGGTGTGCCAGTAGATGCGCACCAACCGCGACCAGAACCCGGAATGACGGCCCTCGTCCAGCAAGTGGTCGGCCATCAGGCCTTTGATCGATTGCTTGACCGTGTCGTCCTTGGCGAACGCCGCCACATCGCCGGTCACGGTGTTCTCGGCGATGGCCACGCAGATCAGTTCCACGGCACTGCGCAGGTGCTCCGGTGCGAGGGCCACGGCCGCCGGGATGGCACGGCTCAGTTCGATTTCATCCGGCAGTTCGATGGGGGTGATGCCGGTCATGGCGACGGTCTGCTGCATGAAGTCCATGGCCACCAGGGCGTGGTAATCCTCGTCCACCACCACGGTCATGGCGTCGTAGCGACAGGCGAACGGGAACGCCACGCTGAAGCGGTTTTTAGCGATGCTGCGGGCGGTCTTGTCGACGATCTCGGTTTCGAAAATCACCACGTCATTGATGAACTTGTAGAGCGTCTGTACCAGGGTGAAATCCCGTTGTTCCGGGCATTCGCGCAGGAAGGTTTCGCTCAGCACCAGCGGCTGGCGGCTCAGCGGATAGATCAGCTTGTCGTCGTTCTCCAGCACACGCCGGGGGCGGGTGCGAATGGTTGCGCGGCTTTCCCAGGCGTCGGCGAAGGATTGGTAGTCGGCGGCGTTCATGCGTTCACCTCGGCAACCGGTTCGCTCATGCTCAGGCGCAAGCCGTCCCACAGCGCGATGCGACTTTCCACGGCGGCGATGGCGCTGGCGTATACGTCTTCTTCGCGCTGCGGATCGCCATTGACCAGGCGTGCGAGGAGTTTTTCCGCCGCCGGGCCGTGGTCTTCGGAGTCGACTTCGATGTGCCGTTCCAGGTAGTAACGGAAGGTCGGCGCTTGTTCGATGCCAATGCCCCAGTCGTCGAGAATCCGCTGGAACATCTGCGGGATGACACTCTCGCGGCCGTGCAGAAACGCCGCCGCCACACTATGCCCCGGCGCATGCAACGCGGTGTGCAAGGTGTGGCGTACGAACTGTGCGGCCGCCGGGTCGACGTCCACGCTTTGCAAGGCCACGTCGTAGCTCACGCCTTCTTTTTGCAACGCCACGAAGCGTTCGACGGCGACCGTGCTTGCACCGACTTCGCGCATCGCATCCAGGTACAACTCGAAATGGCTGTAGTGACCTTGGGCGGGACGATCATCGGACTCTTCACCGAGCACGATCTCGTTGATCAGACGCGCGGCCTGCGGATCTCGTGGCGGTAGCCAGGGCAGCTGAACGCAGGTCAGTTCCTGTTGCAGGCGTTTGGTCAGCGACATGAAATCCCACACTGCGAACACATGGGTTTCCATGAAGCGTTGAAGCACCGATAACGAATGTATTTCAGAAAAGATCGGGTGCGCACTAAGTTCTGCTTTCTTCTGATTAAGACGATCTTTAGTCGGTTTCATGAGCGAGCCTATAAGTGATCTGGAATACCGTTGAGGGGGTGTTGATCAATAAGTAACGGTTGCTTGAAGTTTTCTATTGGCGAGCGGGTGCCTCAATTGAATTGATGCTTATTAGGGTTATGCAATCGCTGAGTAGTGCTTGGCCCCGGTGTTTGTGGGCGGCGGAGAAAAACTAATGCATGAATAAAGTGTCGGGCAAGTGTTTTTTTAATTAATTGAAAGTTTAACTTTTTCGAGTGCGACAAGTTCCAATAAGACTTTTATATAAAGTTTTATTTGGGCGTAGTTGCTCCTTTCGGCGTATATAAGCCAAAATTCAAATAAAGAGTGAATGCCTCACTCGAAGCAACTTTCTACTTGGGTCATTGATGTGATCTGAGGGGGTGGAAGTTGGCTGGGAGCGACGCCGGTTCTTCCTTTCCCGTGACAAGACTCCTTCCGTTGGTTCTTGTGGTGCGGGTGACTGCTCCGGGGTGCGGTGCGTCGCCCGTCATTATTCGTTGGCAGCTCAAGAGTGAGCGTAATTCACGGCGCTCGCTATCACCCCTGCATGATCTGATAGGTGCAATTATCGGGCTCGTGGGTGACAGGGCTTTGGGAGTGGGCATGAAGTCGCTGCACACCGGCGCGGTGTGGGCGAAAGGGGGATTTGTAAGCAGATTTGTTCGTCGAGCAGTCCAGGGGCGGATCAACCAGAAATCGCGGCGAGCCGTTCAATGGCTCGCTCGGGGTTGTCACTGCGGTTTACTTCGAGGTTTTCCTGCGCTGCGCCTCAGGGCTTGCGAGGTAGTGCGTAATGACTTCGACACCCCGGTTGAGGTGGTTTTCGAGCAACATCACCGAGTGCTCGATATCCCGGTCCTCGGCGGCCCGCAACAGCGCTCGGTGATCCTCCTGGGACAGTTTGCCCAGGCCCATGGCTTCCAGGTTGAATCGCAGGAAGCGTTCCTCTTCGTTCAACCCGTCTTCGACCAGCTTCAGCAGCCGCTGGTTGGGGGCTTTGTTGTAAAGCGCCATGTGGAACAGGCGATTGAGCCGGCCGATCTCGGTGTAGTCGTGTTCCGTTTCCAACTCGTCGATGTAGTGTGCAGCCTGTTTGAAATCGGCGTCTTCAAGCAGGGGGATCGACCGACGCAAGGCTTCGGACTCCAGCAGGATCCGCAACTCATACGTCTCTGCCGCATCGCCCTGAACCAACGGTGCGACCACCGCGCCTTTATGGGCGATCACGTTGAGCAGCGCTTGCGCTTCAAGCTGGCGCAAGGCTTCGCGCACCGGCATGCGGCTAACGCCGAACAGGTCGGCGAGGTCTTGCTGACGCAGGGCGGTGCCGCAAGGAATGCGACCGTCGAGAATGGCCGCGCGCAGGGTTTCTTCGATCACCGAGCGTGCCAGATGAGCGGGAATCGGCCCGTTGACCTTGATGCTGCTGAGAGGGTTGGGCTTCTGTGTCACGACAAACGCACCCTGATTGGCTGAAGTATTTGGATCCAAATGGACACTAGTGACTGCCTGACGGGTTGTCAAACGGTCAAAAGGCGCAGTCTTCGGCAGCTCCTGCAGACTTCGCCACAGGAGTTGCCGAAGGCTGCGATCTTTTTATTGCACCCGTAATGCAAAGTTTAGCGTGTTGGCGGTGATCTCACCGTGCCATTGTCTTTTAGCAGACTAACCTTCACCATCAAGCCAGATTTCCATCTGCCTGATCTGGATGCCTCGCATTGGCGGTACGTTTCGCGATCCCTCGGACTTTGCGCTGGCTAGGCTGCGCACTGCTGCTGGCCGGCGTCATGCTGGGCGGGCTGCATGCCGACTGGGATTTTTCGCTGATCAGCCGTCGTGCGCAGGCATTGTACGGGCCTTTGGGTGAAGGGCGGCAGCGCATTGATGCCTGGCAGCAGTTGCTGGCCACGCAAAAACAAGTCGGCGAGCTGGAGCAGCTCAACGTGGTCAACCAGTTCTTCAACAGGCAGATGCGCTACGAAGAAGACATCGACCTGTGGCACGAGGTCGATTATTGGGAAACTCCCATCGAAGCCTTGTGGAAGGGCGCCGGCGATTGCGAAGACTACGCTATCGCCAAGTATTTCAGTCTGCGTCATCTTGGTGTCTCCAGTGACAAGCTGCGCATTACCTACGTCAAGGCTTTGCGCCTGAACCGCGCGCACATGGTGCTGACCTACTACGCGAGCCCCGAGGCCATGCCTTTGGTGCTCGACAGCCTGATCGATGCAATCAAGCCCGCCAACCAGCGAACCGATTTGCTGCCGGTCTACTCTTTCAATGCCGAAGGGTTGTGGCTGCCGGGTGCCAAGGGCAACAAGAAGGTCGGAGACACCAAACGCCTGTCTCGCTGGCAGGACGTGTTGAAGAAAATGCAGGCCGAAGGTTTCCCGGTCGAGACGATTAACTAGGAGCACGCGCTCAGATGTCTTTGTTCAAACAGCTGTTGATCGCTATTTGTCTGTTCCTGGTGGTCGCCTTCACCGGCAGCTTCATGGTCAGTCTGGAAAGCTCTCGCACCCAGTACGTCAACCAGTTGCGTTCTCACGCCCAGGACGCCGCGACGGCATTGGCGCTGTCCCTGACGCCGAACATCGACGACCCGGCGATGGTCGAGTTGCTGGTCAGCTCGATCTTCGACAGCGGTTACTACGCGAGCATCCGCGTGGTCGATCTGGCCAATGACAAGACGATTGTCGAGCGCAGCGGCATCCCCGCGGTCACCAACGTGCCCGACTGGTTCGTCAAACTGATCGGCCTGGAACCGGCCGGTGGCGATGCGATTGTCAGCCGTGGCTGGGAGCAGGCCGCGCGGGTCGAGGTGGTCAGCCATCCGATGTTCGCGTTGGCCAAGCTGTGGCAGAGCGCGTTGGGCAGCCTCGGCTGGTTGCTGCTCTGCGGCGCGGTGAGTGCGGTGCTGGGCGCGTTGTTGCTGCGTCGGCAACTGAAGCCGCTGGACTACATGGTCAAGCAATCCCATGCCATTGCTCGCCGGGAATTCTTAAGCCTGCCAGAACTGCCGCGCACCCCGGAACTGCGCCGGGTGGTGCAGGCCATGAACCAGATGGTCGAGAAGCTCAAGGCGCTGTTCCAGGAGCAGGCCGAACGCAGTGAAAAGCTGCGGGCCGAGTCCTATCAGGACAACCTGACCGGCCTGGCCAACCGGCGCTATTTCGAAATGCAATTGAACGCGCGTTTGAACAACTCGGAGCAGGCCAGCTCCGGTTATTTGCTGCTGTTGCGGGTGAAGGATCTGGCCGGTTTGAACCAGCGGCTGGGCGGTCAGCGTACCGATGAATTGTTGAAAGCGGTCGGCGAGCAGTTGTCCCGCGAGTGTGCCAAGTACCCGGAAACCCAGAACCTCGTGACGCGTATTCGTGGCGGGGAATTCGCCGTGCTGGCACCGGGGCTGGTGCGTGAAGAAGCGCTGCAACTGGCGAGTAATCTCGAAAGTGCCTTGGGGAGCCTGCATGCGACGGGCGCCACGGACGTGGCTTCGGTGGCTTCAATCGGGTTGGCGCCGTTTGCCCATGGCGACTCGCCGCAAGCGGTGATCGGGTTGGCGGATCAGGCACTGGCCCAGGCAGAAAGCCAGGGTGAACCGAGCTGGGCATGCCTCGATCAGGGCGCGCCGGCGCGGGTTGGCGACGATCACCACGCCTGGCACACCCTGCTGGATCAGGCGTTGGACCAGCAGCGTTTCGAGCTGTATTTCCAGCCGGTGGTGGCCAGCCACGACACAGAGTTGGTGCTGCATTACAAAGTGCTGTCGCGCCTGCTCGACGAGCAGGACCAGACCATTCCCGCCGGGCGTTTCTTGCCATGGCTTGAGCGTTTCGGCTGGACCGCGCGACTGGACCGTTTGATGCTGGAGTTGGTGCTCGAGCAGATGGTCGACCATGAGGAGTCGCTGGCGCTGAACCTGTCTTCGGCGACACTGGCGGACCCGCAGGCGCTGAACGCAGTGTTCGATATCCTGCGTCAGCATTCGAATCTTGGCGAACGACTGACCCTGGAAATCGGCGAAGAGCAACTGCCCGAGCAGGCGGTACTGGAGCAGCTGACGCGGCGTTTGCGTGAGCTTGGGTTCTCGCTGAGTCTGCAGCGTTTTGGTGGGCGCTTCAGCATGATCGGCAACCTGGCGCGGCTGGGGCTGGCGTATCTGAAGATCGACGGCAGTTACATCCGCGCGATTGATCAGGAGAGCGACAAGCGTCTGTTCATCGAGGCGATTCAGCGAGCGGCGCACAGCATCGATTTGCCGTTGATTGCCGAGCGGGTCGAGACCGAAGGGGAGTTGTCGGTGATTCGCGAGATGGGGTTGTACGGGGTTCAGGGGCAGTTGTTTGGTGAGCCGAAGCCTTGGCAGTAGCCCGCTCATCATTCCCACGCAGAGCGTGGGAATGATCGGCGTCAGGGCTTAAATCAACCCCGTCTCATCATCATCGATCAACTGGCTCAACCCGCCCAACGCCTCACGTGCCTGGGTCCGGTCCATCAGCTTGGCTTGCGCAGCCGGCGGCAGGTCGGTGACGCGGATCACGCCTTTTTGGGTCAGCACCTGAATCAAGTCGTCGAGTACCCGAATCATCTCCAGGTCGCTCTGCTTGAGCTGCTTGAGGCTGGTCTCCACCACTTCGTGGGCAAACCAGGCCTGGATTTCATGGTGGTCGGCCGGCAGCGTTTCCGTGGCCTCGGCGTAGGCCGTGGCTTCCACGCGCACTAACTGACCTTGCGCATCGCGTTGCACGTAAAACATTAAGCATCCCTCGGAAATGGACCAGCGTCGTGCTGTCAGCAGCATAGGCCAACGCAGGCGAGTATGCGGTGCGACGACGAAATCGTCACCCGTGAGGTGTGGGCATACATGACGGCCGCCCGGTTGGGGCGGCCGTCAGCCTGCGTATCAGCTGTTGTTGTGATCGATCTTGATGGTCGGGTCACTACCGGCAATCAGCGAGTTGATGCTGGCGCTGGACCAATTGTTACCTTCCAGTTTGATCGTCACGTCCGGGGTGGTCGCTGCGGCATCGGCGCCGTTGAACTTGCCGGCGGAGCTGACTTGCAGGGACGACACGCCGTCCACGGTGGTGATCTTCAGGAAGTGGTCAATCGTGCTGCCGCTTTCACCCTGCAACAAATCACGCAGGTCGATGCGGTCGCCTTCGCTGGCCTTGAAGTCCTTGATCACGTCGCTGCCGGTGTCGCCAGCCTTCCAGATGAAGGTGTCGGCACCTGAGCCGCCAATCAGGATGTCGTTACCTTGGCCGCCGATCAGCGAGTCATTGCCGGTGCCGCCGAGCAGGATGTCATTGCCCTTGCCGCCGTCGAGGAGGTCGTTGCCGCCCTGGCCGAAGAGAATGTCGTTGCCCGCGCCACCCAGTAGCGTGTCGTTACCATCGTGAGCGCCAGACACGTCGAACGCGGTGTAGTGCTCGGTGATGTACTGGTGCACGTTGCTGGTGGTGACTTTGCTGACGTCGACGCCGGTTTGCTGGGCGACGAACGCCTGCATCGCCTGATAACCCTCGCCGGCAATGCCATTGAAGCTCACCAGATCGCCGAACAGGAGGTCGTTGCCGTCACCGCCGCTGACCGTGTCGGCACCCGGCATTGTCGCTTCGGTATGGCCGATGATCGAGTTGGCCAGGTCCTTGGGGTCGATGTTGGTTTGTGGCGTTTGATCCGAATCGTACGGCTTGAGGTCGGTGAGGGTGACGTCCTTGTTCAGGCCGATGGCCTCCACCGTCGACACGTTGCTCAGCAACGTGAAGCTGCTGCCGGAGTTGTCGATGGTAGTGGAATCGGTGCTGCTGCCGGTGCCATCGCGATAGGACAATTCGTACGTACCGTTACCCTCGGCATGCAGGGTGCCCAGTTCGGAACTGCTCCAGCGGCCAGAGTTTTTCAGAGTCTGCAGCGTGACGTTGCCGGCGCTGTCGATGCTCAGGTAGTGAGTGCTGTCCAGATAGTTGGAATAGGTCTGCCCCAACTTGTAGTTGGTGGTGGTGATGACATCATCGAGCTTCACGTTGCCGTACAAGGTCGGGTTGGTCTGCTCGCCGCTCTGGTAGTAGGTCGGCTTGCCATCGGTGATGAAGTACGTGAGGTTCTTCGCACCGGTGTTGGCAATGGCGTCAGCACTCTGGAACCAATTGGCCGTGGTTTTGAACACGTCCTCGTAGTTGGTGCCGCCGCCCGACGACATCGAATCCAGAACGGATTTGAGCAAGGTCAGCGCGTTCGGGTCGTTCAGGTTCACCGACACTGATTTGTTGACCTGGGTGTCGAAGTCCACCAGGAAGATATTCACGGTCCCGGAGTTGCCGCCCAGGCTTTGCTTGAGGGTGTTGAACACCGCCGTCAGCGAATCCTTGGCGGCATTGATCGACGTGCTGCTCATGCTGCCCGAGCTGTCGACCATGAACGCGATGTTGTAATTGGTGCCTGGCACCACGGTCAGCCCGCCGATGTCGGCGATCATGATGTCGTTGCCGTCGGTGCCGGTGATCGTGTCGTCGGCCGCCGTGGCGGTCACGGCGTTGTAGACCGCCGGGTATACCGTGACCGGAATCTGCGCGGTGCTCAGTGCCGAACCGCCGAGTGCTTCGGTGGATGTCGAGGTCACGGTCAGGGTGAACTGGCCGTTGTAGTACGGCGGCGGGGTGACGGTCAGGCTGCCGAGATTCCAGCCGGTAACGTTGGCTTCGCCGTTGGTGGTGGTGAAGGTGTGGCCCGCGCCATCGCTGAGCACGGAGCCCGCCGGCATGCCGCTGATCTTCACGCTCAGGCTTTCAGAGCCGTCGGTGTCGGTCAGTGCGGTCTTGATCGCGGACAGATGAACGCTGGTGCCTTCGGCGCCTTCGTTGAGTTTGTAGCCGTTGTAGTAGCCTTCGCCATTGGTGCCGTGCAGGTCGGAAACCGTCACGCCAGAGGCGGCCAGATCCGCCACGCCGGTGTACAGCGGCACGCCGGCGCTGCTCAGGTCGACCGCTGTACCGCCGTTGACCGACAGGTTGACGTCATAGCTGCCGGGGCCACTCTGGTTGTGGTGGTAGATGTCCAGGGTGTAGTAACCGCTGGTGGTCGGGGTGAACGAACCATTCAGCTTGCCGCCTGCACCCCAAGTCGTCGCGGCCACGTTCTGGCCACCGATGGTCACCAACAGGCTGTCATCGCCGGTACCGCTGAAGGTGTACGTCTTGCCGGCTTCCAGGTAGATCAGGCCGGAGGTTTTCGAGGCCGTGCCGGCGGTGACGCCGCCGTCGGACTGAACGTTGGTCACGGTGCCGGTGGAGTTCGGCGTGCCTGCGGCGTCGATGACCGATTTCAGCGTGCCGGACGGCGCGCCACTACCATCGGTGCCCAGGCCCGACAGGCCGGTCCAGACTTCCTTGATCAGTCCGGTGGACTTGACGCTGTTGTCCGCGACGCTCAGGGATGGCGCGTCAGCAACCGGTGTGATGTCGATTTTCACCGTGCCGGTGTTGCCCAACAGTTGACCGTCGGTGGGCTGGAACTTGATCTGCGCGTAGTCCGCCTGGTTATTGCCCACGCCGCTGCCGTTGTAGCCATCAACACCCGATTCGTTGGCATCCGGAGTGAAGCGCAACTTGCCGGCGTCGATGTCGGCCTTGCTGATGGTCTGGTTGGTCGTTACGTCTTTCCAGGTCGTACCGTCCAGGTACTGCAATTTGCCGTCGCCCGGCAGCTGAGTGATTTTCACCCCCAGGTTGGCGGTCGGGCTGTCGACATCGCTGACGCCGAAGGTCGACCAGCCGAGGATCAACGGTGTGTCTTCGGTGCCGGTGACGTTAACTGGCGCGGCGGTCGGTGCGTCATTCACGGCCACCACGTTGACCGTGGCGGTTGCGGTGTTGGAGTAATTGCTGCCATCGGTCACCGTCACGGTGATGATCCGCGGCACGGTGCTTGGATCCTCACTGCTGTTGGTGAAGCTGATGTTTTTGATCTGCTGCATGTAGTCGGCCAGCGTCGCGTTGCCCGACAGGGTCAGGGTGACCGTACCGTCCTGGCTGTTGGCGTTGATGCTGATGCCATTGACACTGTTGCCGAGGTTCAGCGCATCGCCCGGCTGACGGTTGGTCAGCACGATGGTGGCGCCGGTCAGCATCGTGCTGTCCGGGTCGGTGATGCTCAGGTCGGTGTCGCCGATCGAGACGCCCTGGCCGGTGGTGCCTTCGGTGAAGGTCACGTTGTAGTTGGCCCCGGTGGCGCCGCTGGAGTTGTTGGCGTCCAGGTCGAGAACCGGCGCGGCATCGTTGTCGATGATCGAGGTGCTGACGCTGCCGTTGGTGCTGCTGACCGCGAGGTTTTCGAAGTTGCCGCCGGTGGCCGAGTCGATCTTGACCACGAAGTTCTCGGTACCCTCGGTGAGCTTGTCGTCCAGCGTCGCGACGTTGAAGCTCGCGCTGCTGGCACCGGCCGGGATCTTCACGGTGTACACGCCGGTGAAGTCCGAACCGTCGGCGGCGGTACCGCTGTAGACGATTTTCAGGGTCACTTCGGTCTGCGCCGGGTGGGTCAGGCTGACGGTGTAACTGGCGGTCTGGCCTTCGGTCACCGAGGTACTGCCGCTGATGCTGACTTCGGTTTTGTCGATGGTATCGGTGACGGTGGTGACCGCCGGGGCAGTGCTCGGCACCAGGTTTTCGAAATTGCCACCGGTGGCGGTGGAGATGGTCGCCTGGACCGTGCCCGCATCTTTGTAAACGTCATCGGACGGAGCCGGGACGGTGACGGTGCCGGTGGTTTTACCCGCTTCGATGGTGATCACGGCGCCGTTCGACAAGGTCACGGTGACCGGTGTGCCGGCGGCGTTGGTCAGGGTCGCGGTGTAAGTGATCTGGCCACCTTCGGCTACCGAGTTGGATGCGCTCAGGCTGAGGTTGGTGGTGTCGACGGTGTCGGTCACGGTGGTGCTGACCGGCGTTTTGTCCGCCACCAGGTTCTCGTAGTTACCGCCGCTGACGTTGGTGATCGAGTTGGTTAGCGGAGCATGGCCGGTCAATGCGTCGTTCGGCGCGGCGGTGGTCACGGTACCGGTGGTTTTGCCGACATCGATGGTAATCGTCTGGCCGTTGGCCAGGGACACGGTGACCGGGCTACCGGTCACTGGCGCACCGACGGTTGCGGTGTAAGTGACGGTGCCGCCTTCGGCTGCCGAAGCGGTGGCATTCAGGGTCACGGTCGTGGTGTCGATCGTGTCAGTAACGGTGGTCACTGCCGGGGCAGTGCTCGGCACCAGGTTTTCGAAATTGCCACCGGTAGCAGTGGAGATGGTGGCCTGGACGGTGCCCGCATCTTTGTAAACGTCATCGGACGGAGCCGGGACGGTCACGGTGCCGGTGGTTTTACCGGCATCGATGGTGATCACGGCGCCGTTCGACAAGGTCACGGTGACCGGTGTGCCGGCGGCGTTGGTCAGGGTTGCGGTGTAAGTGATCTGACCGCCTTCGGCGACCGAGTTGGATGCGCTCAGGCTGAGATTGGTGGTGTCCGGGGTGTCGGTCACGGTGGTGCTGACCGGCGTTTTGTCCGCCACCAGGTTCTCGTAGTTGCCACCGCTGACGTTGGTGATCGAGTTGGTCAGCGGAGCGTGGCCGGTCAATGCGTCGTTCGGCGCGGCGGTGGTCACGGTACCGGTGGTTTTGCCGACATCGATGGTAATCGTCTGGCCGTTGGCCAGGGACACGGTGACCGGGCTACCGGTCACTGGCGCACCGACGGTTGCGGTGTAAGTGACGGTGCCGCCTTCGGCGACGTTCGCGGTCGCAGTCAGCGAAACGGTACTGGTGTCGATCGTGTCGGTGACGGTGGTGACCGCCGGGGCAGTGCTCGGCACCAGGTTCTCGAAATTGCCACCGGTGGCGGTGGAGATGGTCGCCTGGACCGTGCCCGCATCCTTGTAAACGTCATCGGATGGAGCCGGGACGGTCACGGTGCCGGTGGTTTTACCGGCGTCGATGGTGATCACGGCGCCGTTGCTCAGGGTCACGGTGACCGGTGTGCCGGCGGCGTTGGTCAGGGTCGCGGTGTAAGTGATCTGGCCACCTTCGGCTACCGAGTTGGATGCGCTCAGGCTGAGGTTGGTGGTGTCGACGGTGTCGGTCACGGTGGTGCTGACCGGCGTTTTGTCCGCCACCAGGTTCTCGTAGTTGCCACCGCTGACGTTGGTGATCGAGTTGGTCAGCGGAGCGTGGCCAGTCAATGCGTCGTTCGGCGCGGCGGTGGTCACGGTACCGGTGGTTTTGCCGACATCGATGGTGATCGTCTGGCCGTTGGCCAGGGACACGGTGACCGGGCTGCCGGTCACTGGCGCACCGACGGTCGCGGTGTAAGTGACGGTGCCGCCTTCGGCTGCCGAAGCGGTGGCATTCAGGGTCACGGTCGTGGTGTCGATGGTGTCGTTGACGGTGGTGACTGCCGGTGCAGTGCTCGGAACCAGGTTTTCAAAGTTGCCGCCGGTTGCGTCCTTGATGGTTGCTTCAACGGTGCCGGCGTCTTTATAGACGTCGTCCTTCGGCGCATCGACGGTTACGGAACCGGTGGTTTTGCCTGCTTCGATGGTGATGACGGCGCCGTTGCTCAGGGTCACGGTGACCGGAGTGCCGGCGGCATTGGTCAGGGTCGCCGTATAGGTGATCTGACCGCCTTCATCTACAGCGCCGGTCGCAGTGAGCGACAGGTTGGTGGTGTCCGGTGTGTCGGTCACCGAGGTGTCCGCCGACTTGCCGTCGACTTCCAGTTTCTCGTAGTTGCCGCCCTTGGCGTCGTCGATTTTCACGCTCAAAGAACCGCCGCCAGCGAGGGCATCGTTTGGCGCAACGAAGTTGACAGAACCGCTGCTGGCACCGACCGGAATGGTGATGGTCTGGCCGTTGGACAGGGTCACAACCACTGGCGAACCAGTCACTGGAGCAGTGACGGACGCGGTGTACACCACGGTGCCACCCTCGGCGACGTTCGCGGTCGCACTCAGCGAAACGGTGCTGGTGTCGATCGTGTCGGTGACGGTGGTCACTGCCGGGGCAGTGCTCGGCACCAGGTTTTCGAAACTGCCACCGGTGGCGGTGGAAATGGTGGCCTGGACCGTACCGGCATCTTTGTAAACGTCATCGGATGGAGCCGGGACGGTGACGGTGCCGGTGGTTTTACCGGCATCGATGGTGATCACGGCGCCGTTGCTCAGGGTCACGGTGACCGGAGTGCCGGCGGCATTGGTCAGGGTCGCGGTGTAGACGATGGAGCCGCCTTCGGCGACCGAGTCGGTTGCCGACAGGCTGAGGGTAGTGGTGTCCGGGGTATCAGTCACTGAGGTGTCGGCCGACTTGCCGTCGACTTCCAGTTTCTCGTAGTTACCGCCCTTGGCATCGTCGATCTTCACGCTCAGGGAGTTGCCGCCGGCCAGAGCATCGTTCGGCGCGGTGAAGTTGACGCTGGCGCTGCTCGAGCCTACCGGGATGGTAATGGTCTGCCCGTTGGACAGGGTCACAACCACTGGCGAACCAGTCACCGGGGCGGAGACGGACGCGGTGTACACCACGGTGCCGCCTTCGGCGACGTTCGCGGTCGCAGTCAGCGAAACGGTGCTGGTGTCGATGGTGTCGGTGACGGTGGTGACCGCCGGGGTGGTGCTTGGCACCAGGTTCTCGAAGTTGCCACCGGTGGCGTCTTTGATGGTCGTTTCAATGGTTCCGGCGTCTTTATAGACGTCATCCTTCGGCGCATCGACGGTTACGGAACCGGTGGTTTTGCCTGCTTCGATGGTGATGACGGCGCCATTGCTCAGCGTCACGGTCACGGGTGTGCCGGCGGCGTTGGTCAAGGTTGCGGTATAAACGATGGAACCACCTTCAGCCACCGAGTCGGTCGCGCTCAGGCTGAGGTTGGTGGTGTCCGGTGTGTCGGTCACCGAGGTGTCCGCCGACTTGCCGTCGACTTCCAGTTTCTCGTAGTTGCCGCCCTTGGCGTCGTCGATTTTCACGCTCAAAGAACCGCCGCCAGCGAGGGCATCGTTTGGCGCAACGAAGTTGACAGAACCACTGCTGGCACCGACCGGAATGGTGATGGTCTGGCCATTGGACAGGGTCACAACCACTGGCGAGCCGGTGACTGGCGCTGACACGGACGCGGTGTACACCACGGTGCCGCCTTCGGCGACGTTCGCGGTCGCAGTCAGCGAAACAGTGCTGGTGTCGATGGTATCGGTGACGGTGGTGAGCGCAGGCGTATTGCTGGTTACCAGGTTCTCGAAGTTGCCACCGGTGGCGTCCTTGATGGTTGCTTCAACGGTGCCGGCGTCTTTGTAGACGTCGTCCTTCGGCGCATCGACGGTCACGGAGCCGGTGGTTTTACCCGCTTCGATGGTGATGACGGCGCCGTTGCTCAGGGTCACGGTGACCGGAGTGCCGGCGGCATTGGTCAGGGTCGCGGTGTAAACGATGGAACCGCCTTCAGCCACCGAGTCGGTCGCGCTCAGGCTGAGGGTCGTGGTGTCGACGGTGTCGGTCACGGTGGTGCTGACCGGCGTTTTGTCCGCCACCAGGTTCTCGTAGTTGCCGCCGCTGACGTTGGTGATCGAGTTGGTCAGCGGAGCGTGGCCGGTCAACGCGTCGTTCGGCGCGGCGGTGGTCACGGTACCGGTGGTTTTGCCGACGTCGATGGTGATCGTCTGGCCGTTGGCCAGGGACACGGTGACCGGGCTACCAGTCACTGGCGCACCGACGGTCGCGGTGTAAGTGACGGTGCCGCCTTCGGCCACGTTCGCGGTCGCACTCAGCGAAACAGTGCTGGTGTCGATGGTGTCGTTGACGGTAGTGACTGCCGGGGCAGTGCTCGGCACCAGGTTCTCGAAGTTGCCACCAGTGGCGGTAGAGATGGTGGCCTGGACCGTACCGGCATCTTTGTAAACGTCATCGGATGGAGCCGGGACGGTTACGGAGCCGGTGGTTTTACCCGCTTCGATGGTGATCACGGCGCCATTGCTCAGGGTCACGGTCACTGGCGTGCCGGCGGCGTTGGTCAAGGTTGCGGTATAAACAATGGAACCACCTTCGGCCACCGAGTCGGTCGCGCTCAGGCTGAGAGTCGTGGTGTCCGGCGTGTCGGTCACCGAGGTATCCGCCGACTTGCCGTCGACTTCCAGCTTCTCGTAGTTGCCGCCCTTGGCATCGTCGATCTTCACGCTCAGGGAGTTGCCGCCGGCCAGCGCATCGTTCGGCGCGGTGAAGTTGACGCTGGCGCTGCTCGAGCCAACCGGGATGGTAATGGTCTGCCCGTTGGACAGGGTCACAACCACTGGCGAACCAGTCACCGGGGCGGAGACGGACGCGGTGTACACCACGGTGCCGCCTTCGGCGACGTTCGCGGTCGCAGTCAGCGAAACGGTGCTGGTGTCGATGGTGTCGGTGACGGTGGTGACTGCCGGGGCAGTGCTCGGAACCAGGTTTTCAAAGTTGCCGCCGGTTGCGTCCTTGATGGTTGCTTCAACGGTGCCGGCGTCTTTATAGACGTCGTCCTTTGGTGCATCGACGGTCACGCTGCCGCTAGTGGCACCGGCGGCGATGGTGATCACTGCGCCGTTCGACAGGGTCACGGTGACCGGCGTGCCGGCGGCATTGGTCAGGGTCGCGGTATAAACGATGGAACCGCCTTCGGCGACCGAGTCGGTTGCCGACAGGCTGAGGGTGGTGGTGTCCGGTGTGTCGGTCACCGAGGTATCCGCCGACTTGCCGTCGACTTCCAGCTTCTCGTAGTTGCCGCCCTTGGCGTCGTCTATCTTGACGCTCAAAGAACCGCCGCCAGCGAGGGCATCGTTGGGCGCAACGAAGTTGACAGAACCGCTGCTGGCACCGACCGGAATGGTGATGGTCTGGCCATTGGACAGGGTCACAACGACTGGCGAACCAGTCACCGGAGCAGTGACGGACGCGGTGTACACCACGGTGCCGCCTTCGGCGACGTTCGCCGTCGCACTCAGCGAAACGGTGCTGGTGTCGATGGTATCGGTGACGGTGGTGACTGCCGGGGTGGTGCTTGGCACCAGGTTCTCGAAGTTGCCACCGGTTGCGTCCTTGATGGTTGCTTCAACGGTGCCGGCGTCTTTATAGACGTCGTCCTTCGGCGCATCGACGGTCACGGAGCCGGTGGTTTTACCCGCTTCGATGGTGATCACGGCGCCGTTGCTCAGGGTCACGGTCACTGGCGTGCCGGCGGCGTTGGTCAAGGTTGCGGTGTAAACAATGGAACCACCTTCGGCCACCGAGTCGGTCGCGCTCAGGCTGAGAGTCGTGGTGTCCGGCGTGTCGGTCACCGAGGTATCCGCCGACTTGCCGTCGACTTCCAGCTTCTCGTAGTTGCCGCCCTTGGCGTCGTCGATCTTCACGCTCAAGGAGCCGCCACCCGCCAACGCATCGTTGGGTGCAACAAAATTGACAGAGCCGCTGCTGGCGCCGACCGGAATGGTAATGGTCTGGCCGTTGGACAGGGTCACAACGACTGGCGAGCCGGTGACTGGCGCTGACACGGACGCGGTGTACACCACGGTCCCACCTTCGGCGACGTTCGCGGTCGCAGTCAGCGAAACGGTGCTGGTGTCGATGGTATCGGTGACGGTGGTGGCTGCCGGGGCAGTGCTCGGCACCAGGTTTTCGAAATTGCCACCGGTGGCGGTGGAGATGGTGGCCTGGACCGTGCCGGTGTCTTTGTAAACGTCATCGGCAGGGGCGGCGACGCTCACGCTGCCAGTGGTCGCGCCTGCAGCGATGGTGATCACGGCCCCGTTGCTCAAGGTCACGGTGACTGGCGTGCCCGCCGGATTGGTCAGGGTCGCGGTGTACAGAATCTGACCACCTTCGGCCACTTCGGTGGACGCCGACAGGCTCAGGCCGGTGTCGTCTTTCGAATCGGTGATGGTGGTGAGTGCCGGCTCGGTGCTCGGGGTCAGTTGTTCGAAATTACCGCCGGTGGTGCCGGTGATCGTAGTGCTGACGGTGCTGCCGTTGTTGTAGACGTCATTGGCCGGGGTATCGACGGTCACGCTGCCGGTGGTCTTGCCCGCTTCGATGGTAATGACCGAGCCATTGCTCAAGGTCACGGTCATCGGCGTGCCAGCAGGGTTGGTCAGGGTGGCGGTGTAAGTGATCTGGCCGCCTTCGACAACGGTGCCGGTGGCGCTGAGGGTCAGGCCGGTACTGTCGATCGAGTCGGTAATGGTGGTGACGGCCGGCGTGGTGCTCGGTACGAGGTTCTCGAAGTTGCCACCGGTGGCACCGGTGATCGTGGTGCTGATGGTGCTGCCGTTGTTGTAGACGTCGTTGGCCGGGGTTTCGACGTTCACGCTGCCGGTGGTCTTGCCCGCTTCGATGGTAATGACCGAGCCATTGCTCAAGGTCACGGTCATCGGCGTGCCAGCCGGGTTGGTCAGGGTGGCGGTGTAGGTGATCTGGCCACCTTCCGTGACGCTGCCGGTGGCAGTCAGGGTCAGGCCGGTACTGTCGATCGAGTCGGTAATGGTGGTGACGGCCGGCGTGGTGCTCGGTACGAGGTTCTCGAAGTTGCCACCGGTAGCGCCGGTGATCGTGGTGCTGACGGTGCTGCCGTTGTTGTAGACGTCGTTGGCCGGGGTTTCGACGTTCACGGAGCCGGTGGTTTTTCCGGCTTCGATGGTGATGGTCGAGCCGTTGGACAGGGTCACGGTGACCGGTGTTTGCGCCGGGTTAGTCAGGGTGGCGGTGTAGGTGATCTGGCCACCTTCAGTGACGCTGCCGGTGGCAGTCAGGGTCAGGCCGGTACTGTCGATCGAGTCGGTAATGGTGGTGACGGCCGGCGTGGTGCTCGGTACGAGGTTCTCGAAATTGCCACCGGTCGCACCGGTGATTGTGGTGCTGACGGTGCTGCCGTTGTTGTAGACGTCGTTGGCCGGGGTTTCGACGTTCACGGAACCGGTGGTTTTTCCGGCTTCGATGGTGATGGTCGAACCGTTGGACAGGGTCACGGTGACCGGCGTCTGCGCTGGGTTGGTCAGGGTGGCGGTGTAGGTGATCTGACCGCCTTCGGTGACGCTTGAACCCGCTGTCAGCGTAACGGTAGTGGTGTCGACGGTGTCGGTGACCTGGGTCACGGCCGGAGCAGTCGGCGGGGTGACCACGATACCGCTGCCACCCGTGGTGCCAGTGACGGTCACGTCGATTTGGGTCGGATCGTTATAAACAGTGTCGTTCGGCGCCAGAGGAACGTTGACGGTACCGGTAGTCTGGCCGGCTGTGATCACGATCACCGCGCCGTTGGACAGGGTGATGGTCAGGTCGGTCAGCGGTGCCTGGGTCAGGGTCGCGGTGTAAACCAGTACACCACCGGCCTCGGTGATGGTCGGCGTGGCGCTCAGGCTCAGGGTCGATTCGCGCAGAGCATTGGAGCTGGTATTGGCGGTCTGGCCGCCAGTGGTGTTTTGTGTTGCCAAAGCCGCAGTGGCGAGGCCTGCGGTAGGGAAGCCAATGGTCGGGTCGACCCGGGCAGCGGTTGCCTCCAGAGCCACGAAGCTGTGGCCGCCACCGGCAGAGCCGCCCGCGCTCGCGGCGGTCGGGCCGGCAGCAGTGGCTTCAAGAGCGGTGGTCGGGTCGACACCGGCAGCGATGGCTTGCTGCAATTCGTCAACCGATGGCGCGGCTTGTGCAGTGGCTTGTGCAAGGTCGGTGCTGGAGTCCGGATTGCTGCCACTCCACTGAGTGTCGCGGCCCAGGTCCAGGGTCCGCCCGTCAGCCAGTTCAAGGGTAATGGCGCCGGCGGCACCGGTGTCCACTTGGTCGCCCACAAACAACCGGTCGCCTTCAACGAGTACGCGGCGGATGCCCTCTGGGGACACCGCGAAAACCTGACCAACAATGCTTTTGACGATGGCAACAACACTGCTCATTGAAGACTCTCCGGGTGTCACGTTCAGTTGACTTCCATGAACCGCTCGGGCGCGTTCGCCGATCGGGGCTGGACGTTCTTACAAAATTCGATACATAACTTTGACGCTCGAATCGTCAATAATTTGGCTATATTCTTTCGAAATTAACTTTATGCCAAACTATTGACCTTATGGGAGTCATCCTAAACAATCGTCCAAGTAATGTCACATTGATATTTAAGCGGCGACCTGTCCTACAGCGTGTGATCCAGTTCCGATTTTGAACTTTCCGACATACGGTCATTCCGGTTGCCATCATGCGATGCAGCGCCATGTTCTGCAGTGATTCAAGACAAGAAGTCCCGGGAATTCCATCTATGCGTTTGCACCTGTTCAAGGTTCTACCCTTCGCCTTTGCCGCCAGCGTTGTTCAGGCGCAAACCCTTCCGCAGGCCATGCAACAGGCACTGGATGTCCATCCGGAAATCCAGGCAGGGGTCAATAGTCGGCTGGCCGCGGATTATCAATTAAAGGCTGCAAAAGGTGGATACCTGCCACGGGTCGATCTGCTGGGCGGTTATGGTCGCGAAGGCACCGACAGTGTCTCCACCCGTGCCGCTGGCGGCAGCAACCACTGGGAAACGCTGAACCGGAGCGAGTCAAGTTTACGTCTGTCACAGATGGTTTTTGACGGTTTTGCGACGTCCAGCGAAGTGGGGCGTCAACAAGCCACCGTTAATTCCCGTGCTTATTCCTTGATGGGCACCTCGGAACGCACCGCGTTGACCGTCGCTCAGGTTTATCTCGATGTGCTGACCCGCCGCGAATTCGTGCGCCTGGCCGAAGACAACCTGAAAAACCACGAACGGATTTTTGACCAGATCAAATTGCGCACCCAGCGCGGCGTGGGCAGCGGCGCCGATCTCGATCAGGCCGAAGCACGCATGGCCCAGGCCCGCAACAACCTGATCACCGAGCAGACCAACCTGGCAGACGCCCAGACCAACTTCCTCAGTGCCGTCGGCCAAATGCCCGATCAACTGGAGCGGCCTGCCGATTTTATGGCGCTGTTGCCAGCCAACCTGAATGAAGCCCGGGCGCAGATGCTGGAAAACAGCCCGATCCTGCGTTCCGCCGAATCGGATATCGCTGCTGCCGAGAAACAGTACGAAGCCGCCAAGTCGAGCTTCTACCCGCGCTTCGATGCCGAACTGGGTCGCACCGCCGACAACGACCTCGATGGTCAGAACGGTCACAACAACGAATGGCAGGCCATGCTGCGCATGCGCTTCAATTTGTTTGCCGGTGGCAGCAACAAGGCCGATCTGGAATCCAAGTCCTACCTGTCGAACCAGGCGCTGGATATTCGCAACAACGCCCTGCGCGTGTTGAATGAAGAACTGGGCCTGGCCTGGAATGCCCTGAACAACGCCAACGCCCAGGTGCCGATCGCCCAGCAATATGTCGATCGCAGCGCCAGCGTGCGCGGCGCGTATCAGAAGCAATTCAGCCTCGGCGAACGGACGCTGCTTGACTTGCTCGACAGTGAAAACGAGCTGTTCACCGCTTCCCGTCGGCTGGTCGAGATCAAAAACATTCAGTTATTTACTCAGTACCGAATCAAGGCGACCATGGGCGAATTGCTCAAAAGTCAGGGCGTGGTCGCACCGTTGGCATCCGTTGTGCAGAATGACGTGAAGCCCAAGGTCCAGCTGCCTGGGATGAATTGAGTCCTGCCCCATTTCAACCGTTAGCCAAGAGTGTCGAGCGTGGAATCAGAAGTCAGTCGAGTTCAACTCATTCATGATCCACGCGCGCTGCATGACGATCCGTTATTGGACGGCCTGCTAGCCCTCTGCACTTTGCACCAGAAGCCGGCCAGCGCGGCGATGCTGACCACCGGCTTACCGTTGCCCAAACAGCGCCTGAGCGTCGAACTGCTGCCTCGTGCGGCCGCTCGCGCCGGGCTGCAAGGGCGGGTGCTGCAACGCAAGCTGGAGCAGATTCCGGCGATCGCCATGCCGGCGCTGTTGCTGCTCAAGGACGGACGCAGTGCGGTGCTGCTCGGCTGGCACGGTGAAGACCAGGCCCGCTTGCTGCTCAGTGAAAGCGATGGTGGCGAAGTCTGCGTCAGTCGTGAACTGCTCGCCGACGACTACAGCGGCAAAGTGTTCTTCGCCCAACCCCAGCACAAATTCGACGTTAACCACGGCACGCTGATCCCGCGCGCGCGTTCGTGGTTTCGCGACACCCTCAAGCGTTCGCGCTGGCTGTACGTCGACGCCATCGCTGCTAGTCTGCTGATCAATATCATCGCCATGGCCGCGCCGCTGTTCGTGATGAATGTCTACGACCGCGTGGTGCCGAACCAGGCCGAATCGACCCTTTGGGTGCTGGCCATCGGCATCACCGGCGCTTATGTGTTCGACCTGATTCTCAAGAGCCTGCGCAGTCTGTGCCTGGACCTGGCCGGCAAGAAAACCGACCTGATCATTTCAGCGACGCTGTTTGAGCGCATCGTCGGCATGGCCATGAAGTACCGCCCGGCGCGGGTCGGCAGCTTCGCCCAGAACATCCATGAATTTCAGAGCTTGCGCGACTTCCTTGCGTCGCTGACCCTCACCAGCCTGATCGACCTGCCGTTTACGCTGTTGATCTTCCTGGTCATCGCGATCCTCGGCGGGCATCTGGTGTGGATTCCGGTGCTGGCGTTCCCGATTGCGCTGCTGATCGGTTATGCCTTGCAGAAGCCGCTGGTGGCGACCATGGAGCGAACCATGGCCCTGGGCGCCGAGCGCCAGTCGAGCCTGATCGAAACCCTCGCCGGTCTTGATGCGGTCAAGGTCAACAACGCTGAAAGCGAACGCCAGTATCAGTGGGAGCAGACCATCGGCACCCTCAGCCGCCTTGAGCTGCGGGTGAAAATGCTGTCCGGTCTGGCGATGAACATCACCTTGCTGATTCAGCAATTGGCCGGGGTGATCATGATCGTCTTCGGCGTGTACCAGATCATTGCCGGCAACCTGAGCATGGGCGGTTTGATCGCCTGTTACATGCTCAGCGGTCGCGCCCTCAGCCCGCTGGCCTCGCTGTCCGGTCTGCTGACCCGCTACCAGCAAGCCCGCGTGACCATGACCTCGGTCGATCAGATGATGGAGTTGCCTCAGGAGCGCAATTTCGACGAGCGCCCGCTGAGCCGCAAGGTCCTGCAAGGCGCCATTGAATGCCGTCAGCTGACCTTCACCTATCCGAATCAACAGAACCCCGCGCTGAAGGGCATCAACCTGATCATCAAGCCGGGCGAGAAGATCGGCATCATCGGTCGCAGCGGCTCGGGCAAAAGCTCCCTGGCCAAACTGCTGGTGGGCCTCTATCAGCCGGACGACGGCGCGTTGCTGGTGGATGGTGTGGATATCCGCCAGATCGACGTTAGCGAACTGCGCCACAATATTGGCTACGTGCCCCAGGACATCCAATTGCTCGCCGGTACGTTGCGCGACAACCTGGTGTCGGGCGCGCGCTATGTCGAAGACGAATTGGTGCTGCAAGCCGCGGAACTGGCTGGTGTCCACGAGTTCGCCCGCCTGCACCCGCAAGGTTATGAGCTGCAAGTCGGTGAGCGTGGGCAGAACCTGTCCGGCGGTCAGCGCCAGAACGTGGCCCTGGCCCGAGCGTTGCTGCTCAACCCGCCGATCCTGTTGCTGGACGAACCCACCAGCGCCATGGACAACACTGGCGAAGAGCGCCTGAAACAACGCCTCGCTGCCGTGGTGGAAAACAAGACCGTGGTGCTGGTGACGCACCGGGCCTCGCTGTTGTCGCTGGTGGATCGCCTGCTGGTGATCGACCGCGGGCAGATTCTCGCCGATGGCCCGAAAGCCGCCGTGATGGAAGCGTTGAAAAAGGGGCAGATCAGTGTTGCTTAAGTCCGGGGTCAAAGAATCCATCCGCCGCTACTTCAAAGGCTCCGCGTCGCTGCAAGGCCAGCCCCTTCCCGAGGTCAACAAAGCGCTGATCGAGGACGCCCCGCGCGTGGTGCGGTTGACGATCTGGGCGATCATCGGCTTCTTCGTGTTCCTGATGCTGTGGGCCAATTTTGCGGTGATCGATGAAGTCACCAAGGGCGACGGCAAGGCGATTCCGTCGTCGAAGATCCAGAAAATCCAGAACCTTGAGGGTGGCATCGTTTCCGAGCTGTTCGTCAAGGAAGGGCAAATCGTCGAGGCTGGCGCGCCGCTGATACGTCTGGACGACACACGGTTTGCCTCCAATGTTGGCGAAACCGAGGCCGATCGGCTGTCGATGCTGTTGCGCGTGGAGCGCTTGAGCGCCGAGGTCGATGACCGTCCGTTGAATTTCCCCGCCGATGTGCTCAAAGCCGTGCCCGGCCAAGCTGCCAGCGAAGAATCGTTGTACGTCAGCCGTCGTCAGCAACTGCACGATGAGATCGGTGGCTTGCAGGAGCAGTTGATCCAGAAGCAACAGGAGCTGCGCGAGTTCACCTCCAAACAGGCCCAGTACCGCAGCGGTCTGGCCTTGCAGCGTCAGGAAATCGCCATGTCCGAGCCGTTGGTGGCTCAGGGCGCGGTATCCCCGGTTGAGGTATTGCGACTCAAGCGTGCCGAGGTCGAAACCCGCGGCCAATTGGACGCCACCACCCTGGCGATCCCTCGCGCCGAATCGGCGATAAAGGAAGTTCAGCGCAAGATCGACGAGACTCGCGGCAAATTCCGCAGTGAAGCCTTGACTCAACTCAACGAAGCGCGCACCGATCTGAACAAGGCCCAGGCTACCGGCAAAGCGCTGGAAGACCGGGTCAGCCGAACGCTGGTGACATCGCCGGTACGGGGCATCGTCAACAAGTTGCTGGTGAACACCATCGGTGGCGTGATCCAGCCGGGCAGCGACCTGGTGGAAATCGTGCCGCTGGACGACACCTTGCTGGTGGAAGCCAAGATTCGCCCGCAAGACATCGCCTTCCTGCATCCGGGGCAAGACGCCACGGTGAAGTTCACGGCTTACGACTACACCATTTATGGCGGGCTGAAAGCCAAGCTGGAGCAGATCGGTGCCGACACCATCACCGACGAAGACAAGAAGACCACGTACTACATCATCAAACTGCGCACCGAGCGCAGCCACCTCGGGACGGATGAAAAGCCGTTGCTGATCATTCCTGGAATGGTGGCGTCGGTGGATATCATTACTGGCAAGAAGACCATACTGAGTTATTTGCTCAAGCCGATTATCCGGGCTCGCGCCGAGGCGTTGCACGAGCGGTAGTTTTCGGGTGAGGCTGATGGCCTCTTCGCGGGCAAGCCTCGCTCCTACAGGACGCGGGGCTTCTGTAGGAGCGAGGCTTGCCCGCGAAAGCGCCCTCAAAGACACCACACTTCAAAAGCCATATCGTTATTCGCTAACGGTATTTAAATTTAAATTCTTATACCTATAAAGTCACTTCCCTGCGTACCTGCCGACCAATCGGCGCGCCGCACGACACGAACCAACACGGGACCTCCGTGAGTTTCTGATCGACGCGCGCCCTTGAGCGCGCCGTGCGTGGGAGTGATTTTTATGCCAGCTGTCTCTTTTTCCCCAAAGCCTGAGCCAACAAGCGCCGCCACCCTCGCGTCGCAAGCCTTCGAAATCCGCCCGTTCAGCGGTGCCGTCGGTGCCGAAATCATCGGCCTGGATTTGTCCCGCCCAATCAATGACCAGGACTTCTCCCGAATCCACCGTGCGCACCTGGATCATCATGTGGTGGTGTTCCGCGACCAGCGCATAACCCCCGAACAGCAGATCGCCTTCAGCCGCCGTTTCGGCGTGTTGCAGATCCACGTGCTCAAGCAATTCCTGCTGGCCGGGCATCCGGAAATCCTCATCGTTTCCAACATCATCGAAAACGGCCAATCCATCGGCCTCGGTGATGCCGGCAAGTTCTGGCACTCCGATCTCTCTTATAAAGAACTGCCGAGCCTGGGCTCGATGCTGCATGCCCAGGAGCTGCCCTCCGAAGGCGGCGACACGCTGTTCGCCGACATGCACAAAGCCTGGGACAGCTTGCCCGAGGCGCTGCGTAAAGCCGTCGAAGGTCGTTCGGCCGCGCATTCCTACACGGCGCGCTACAGCGAGAGCAAATTCGAGGGCAACTGGCGTCCGACCCTGACGCCGGAGCAACTGGCTCAGGTCGCTGAAGTTGTTCATCCGATCGTCCGCACCCACCCGGAAAACGGTCGCAAGGCGTTGTTCGTCAGCGAGGGCTTCACCACCCGCATCGTCGGTTTGCCGGAAGACGAGAGCAAACAATTGCTCGACGAGCTCTACGCCCACAGCGTGTTGCCGCAAAACATTTACCGCCATCAATGGCAGGCCCACGACCTGGTGTTCTGGGACAACCGCTCGCTGATTCACCTCGCCGCCGGATGCCCCAGCCATCTGCGCCGCAAGTTGTATCGCACCACCATCCAGGGCGACGCGCCTTTCTGATTTCGGAGAACCCTCATGTCCAAACGTCTTCCATTTGCACCGTTGGCCGCCGCTATCGGCCTGGGTTTCAGCCTGCTCGCCGGCAGCCTGTTGGCGCCGACCGTGGCCCACGCCGAGGGTGAAATTCGTATCGCCGAACAATTCGGCATCGTTTATCTGCTGCTCAACGTGGTGCGCGATCAGAACCTGATCGAGAAATACGGCAAGCAGGAAGGCATCGACATCAAGGTCGACTGGACCCAGCTCTCCGGCGGCTCGGCGGTCAACGATGCGTTGCTCTCCGGCTCCATCGACATTGCCGGCGCTGGCGTCGGGCCGCTGCTGACCATCTGGGACCGCACTCACGGCAAACAGAACGTCAAGGCCGTGGCTTCCCTGGGCAACTTCCCTTACTACCTGGTGAGTAATAATCCGAAGGTCAAAACCATCGCTGACTTCACCGAAAAGGACCGCATTGCGGTGCCGGCGGTCGGGGTGTCGGTGCAGTCGCGCTTCCTGCAATACGCAGCGGCCAAGCAATGGGGCGACAAAGAGTTCAATCGCCTCGACAAGTACACCATCGCCGTTCCGCACCCGGATGCCACTGCGGCACTGATCGCTGGCGGCACCGAGTTGACCGGGCACTTCTCCAACCCGCCCTTCCAGGATCAGGCGCTGGAAAACCCCAGCGTGCACGTGGTGCTGAACACCTATGACCTGCTCGGCCCGAACTCGCCGACCGTGTTGTTCGCCACCGAGAAATTCCGCAACGAGAACCCGAAAACCTATAAAGCCTTCATCGCGGCGCTGACCGAAGCGGCCGAGTTTGCGCAGAACGATAAAGGCGCGGCGGCCGACACATACATCCGTGTCACCAAGGCAAAAATCGACCGTGCGGCATTGCTGAAAATCATCGACAACCCGCAGTTCGAATTTACCGTCACGCCGAAAAACACTTACCCACTGGCCGAGTTCCTCTACCGCGTCGGCGCGATCAAAAACAAACCGGATTCGTGGAAGGATTACTTCTTCCAGGATGCCAAACCGCTGCAAGGGAGCTGATCGACATGAACGCCCCCTTGCAAGGCCACACGGCCAGCAATCCGATCGCGGCCGCGCAAGCGCTGCTGTCGGTCGACCAGGTCAGCCTGGAATACCGCACGCCTGCGCGTGTGGTTCGAGCGACCCATCAGGTCAGTTTCGAGATCGATCCGGCGGACCGCTTTGTGTTGCTCGGTCCGTCCGGCTGCGGAAAATCGACGTTGCTCAAGGCGGTCGCCGGGTTCATCCCGCCCTGTGAGGGCGAGATTCGCCTGCAAGGCCAGCGGGTCGATGCGCCGGGGCCGGACCGGATCGTGGTGTTCCAGGAGTTCGATCAGCTGCCGCCGTGGAAAACCGTCAAACAGAACGTGATGTTTCCGCTGCTCGCGTCCAAAACCCTCAAGCGTAAAGAGGCTGAAGAGCGGGCGCTGCACTATCTGGACAAGGTTGGTTTGGCGGCGTTTGCCGATGCCTATCCGCATACCCTGTCTGGCGGCATGAAAGCTCGGGTGGCGATTGCCCGGGCGTTGGCGATGCAACCAAAAATCCTGTTGATGGACGAACCCTTCGCCGCCCTCGACGCGCTGACCCGGCGCAAGATGCAGGAAGAGTTGCTGCTGCTCTGGGAAGAGGTGCGTTTCACGCTGCTGTTCGTCACTCACTCCATCGAAGAGGCGTTGGTGGTGGGTAATCGGATTCTGCTGCTGTCGCCTCATCCGGGGCGGGTACGAGCCGAAGTCCACAGCCATCAATACGATTTGCACAGCCTCGGCGGCGTGGCGTTCCAGGAATCGGCACGGCGGATTCATCGGCTGTTGTTCGATGAAGGCCAGTCACCGGAAACCGCGCGTGAGCTGGATTTCGCCGATATTCGCATCGCTTATTGAGCCATTGAGAGGAGTGCCCGATGAGCCCGCTATCATCCGCGCGTAAAGAGTACGAAACCATTTTGCAGCCGCTGACGAGCGTCCCGCTGGAGCGTGAGTTAGCCCTCGGTCAGCGTCTCTGGCAACAGGGCTGGTTGCGTAAAAGCCTGATCCTGATTGTGCTCGCGCTGCTCTGGGAAGCCGTTGCCCGTTACCAGAATAACGACCTGCTGCTGCCAGGTTTTCTGCAAACTGCCAGCGCGCTGTACGACGGCCTGCTCAGCGGTGAACTGTTGGGCAAGGTGTGGATTTCGCTGGTGGTGTTGTTGAAGGGCTACCTGATCGGGATTGTGCTGGCGTTTGCCCTGACCACATTGGCGGTGTCGACACAATTGGGTCGCGATCTGCTGAGCACGCTGACCTCGATGTTCAACCCGTTGCCGGCCATCGCCCTGTTACCGCTGGCGCTGCTGTGGTTCGGGCTGGGGCAGAACAGCCTGATTTTTGTACTGGTGCATTCGGTGCTCTGGGCGTTGGCGTTGAACACCTACGCCGGGTTTCTTGGCGTTTCGGAAACCCTGCGCATGGCCGGGCGCAATTACGGCCTCAAGGGCATGCGTTTCGTATTGTTCATCCTGATCCCGGCCGCGTTGCCGTCGATCCTCGCCGGGTTGAAAATCGGCTGGGCTTTCGCCTGGCGCACATTGATCGCCGCCGAATTGGTATTCGGCGCTACCAGCGGCAAGGGTGGGTTGGGGTGGTACATCTTCCAGAACCGTAATGAGCTGTACACCGACAAGGTGTTTGCCGGGTTGGCGGTGGTAATCCTGATCGGTTTGCTGGTGGAGAATCTGGTGTTTGATACGTTGGAGCGGGTGACGGTGAAGCGTTGGGGGATGCAGCGGTGATCCTTTGATCTGCTAGCATTGCGTCTGAATCAATCCAGATTAGCCATGAGTGCTCAGCATGCAACTCCCGGACATGAACCTGTTGGTCGCCCTCGACGCCTTGCTCGACGAGGGCAGTGTGGTGGGCGCTGCGCGACGGATGAACCTCAGCCCGGCGGCGATGAGCCGGACGCTGACGCGGATTCGCGAGGCCATCGGCGATCCGATTCTGGTACGCGCCGGCCGTGGCCTGGTGCCGACGCCCAAGGCGCTGGAGCTGCGCGAGCAAGTGCGGGACCTGGTGGAACAGGCCGCTTTGCTGTTCCGTTCTGCCGATGACGTGGACCTGGGCAGCTTGCGCCGGCGGTTCAGCATTCGCGCCAATGATTTCTTTGTGGGCGTCTATGGCGGCAAGCTGTTCGACACGATGGAACGCCAGGCTCCGCATTGCGAACTGCGCTTTGTCCCCGAGGGCGACGGGGACGATGAAGCCTTGCGCGAAGGACGCATCGATCTGAGCGTCAGCAACAATCGACCGCTGATGCCGGAAGTGAAGGTGCAAAACCTGTTCTCCACCCACTTTGTCGGGTTGGTGCGCGAAGATCATCCGCTGTTCGACGACGAGATCACCGCCGAGCGTTACGCCGGCTTTTCCCATATCAGCATGTCCCGTCGCGGGATCGCCCGTGGGCCGATCGACACGGCGCTCAACGCCTTGGGGCTGGAGCGGCGGGTGGCGGTGATTGCGCCGAGTTTTCATGCGGCGATGTTCGCCTTGCCGGATTCCGACCTGATTCTGCCGGTGCCCAAAGAAGCATTGCTGAGTGTGCGGCGCCTGGGCTTGAAGCTGCGCTCGTTTACCCTGCCGATTCCGCTACCTACCCTCATGCTGACCCAAGCCTGGCACCCGCGCTTCGACAAAGACCCGGCGCACCGCTGGATGCGCGAGACACTCAAGGCTTGTTGCGACGAGACCTGGCTGGCGGCACAGCCGGTTTGAAGATCAAGGGATCGCAGCTTTTAACCATTGCGTGTGGTGCACTTATAAGCTGCCAATAAGTCAATTTTCGTAAGCCCCCGCGCTTCCTAAAATGCTTCGGTATCCCCCTTCCGGAGCGTGCAGTACATGACTTCCCTCACGGTCACGGCGTCTCTCGCTGCGACTACTCCAGCGACCGCCGTCGCACCACCGGTCTTCGGCCCGCGAATCATCATCGGCCTGGTGGGCGTGTTGCTGGCGGTGCTGGTGTCGGGCTTGAACGAGATGGTGACCAAGGTCGCCCTCGCCGACATTCGCGGTGCGTTGGCCATCGGTTACGACGAAGGCACCTGGCTGGTCGCCAGTTACACCGCGACCTCGGTGGCCGCCATGGCGTTTGCTCCTTGGTGTTCGGTGACATTCTCGTTGCGGCGCTTCACCTTGTGCGCCATCAGCGTTTTCACCCTGTTGGGCGTGCTGTGCCCGTTTGCCCCGAATTATGAAAGCTTGCTGGTCATGCGCACCCTGCAAGGCCTGGCCGGTGGTGCGTTGCCGCCGATGCTGATGACCGTTGCGCTGCGGTTCCTGCCGGCCAATGTGAAGCTCTATGGTTTGGCCGGTTATGCCCTGACGGCAACCTTCGGCCCTGGTCTCGGCACGCCGCTGGCCGGGTTGTGGACCGAGTACGTCGGCTGGCAATGGACCTTCTGGCAAATCGTCGTGCCGTGCCTGATTGCCATGGCGGCGGTGGCTTACGGTCTACCCCAGGATCCGCTGCGCCTGGAACGCTGCAAGTCATTCAACTGGCGTGGCTTGCTACTGGGGTTTCCGGCGATTTGCATGTTGGTGATCGGCATCCTGCAAGGCAATCGGCTGGACTGGTTCGAGTCGAGCCTGATCTGCGCACTGCTCGGCGGCGGGCTGCTACTGCTGGTGCTGTTCCTGATTAACGAGTGGTCGCAACCGATTCCGTTCTTCAAGTTGCAGATGCTCGGCATCCGCAACCTGTCGTTCGCGTTGTTGACTCTGGCCGGCGTGCTGGTGGTGTTGCTCGCGGTGGTGATCATTCCCTCCAGTTACCTGGCTCAGGTCCAGGGCTATCGCCCGCTGCAGACGGCGCCAATCATGCTGTTGGCGGCGTTGCCACAGTTGATCGCGCTGCCGTTGGTGGCGGCGCTGTGCAACCTGCGTTGGGTCGATTGCCGCTGGGTGCTGGGGATCGGCCTGAGCATGCTGGCGCTGTCTTGCATCGGCGGCTCGCAGCTGACGTCGGCGTGGATTCGTGACGATTTCTACGTCCTGCAATGGCTGCAGATTTTCGGTCAACCCATGGCCGTGCTGCCGCTATTGATGCTCTCCACCGGCAGCATCACCCCGATGGAAGGACCGTTCGCCTCGGCCTGGTTCAACACGGTCAAAGGCCTGGCGGCAGTGATCGCCACCGGTGTGATCGATGCGCTGACCACCGCAAGGCTGCATTTCCACTCGAGCATGCTGGTGGACAACCTCGGTAACTCGCCTCTGGTTGATAGCGCCAGCGCGAACCTCGCTCACCGCCTGCATCAGCAGGCTGTGGTGCTGACTTCTTCCGATCTTTATCTGTGCATGGCCGGCGTCGCGGTGGCGCTGATCCTGCTGATTTTCTGGCTGCCGACGCGGATCTATCCACCGCGCGCGCCAACTTGAACGCTTCACTGAAACAGAAGGTTTTTATGACGATTCAATCCAGGCAAAAAATGGCTGTTGGCATTGCCGCGGCGATGGCGGTCGGCGTGTTGATTTACCTGCTGGCGCCGGGCGTGTTCGGCAAACGCACGCAGCAGAACACCAACGATGCCTTCGTCTCGGCGGACTTCACCCTGGTGGCACCGCGCGTGGCGGGATTCATCAAGGAAGTGCTGGTGGAGGACAACCAACAGGTCAAGGCCGGGCAACTGCTGGCGTTGATCGACGACCGCGACCTGCGCGCTGCCGCTGAGGCTGCCGACGCGCAAACTCTGGTGGCCAGGGCACAGCTGCAGAACGCCCGGGCGACCCTGGAGCGCCAGGCGTCGGTGATCGCGCAGGCCCAGGCTACGGTAGTCTCGGAGAAGGCGGAAATGGCTTTCGCCGAGCATGAACTGAACCGCTACAACCACCTCGCCGGGGTGGGCGCCGGCACGGTGCAGAATGCCCAGCAGGCGCGCACGCGCATCGATCAGGCCACCGCTCGGTTGGCCAATGCCACAGCGGTGCTGGCGGCGGAACGCAAACAAGTGGAGATCCTGACCGCCCAGCGCGATGCGGCAGAAGGTGGGCTGAAACGCGCACAAGCGGCGCTGGAAATGGCCAGTTATGAACTGTCCTATACGCGCATCGTTGCCCCCCAGGACGGCATGGTCGGCGAGCGCGCGGTGCGGGTCGGCGCCTATGTCACGCCGGGCAGCAAGATTCTGGCCGTGGTGCCGTTGGAGCGGGCGTATGTGGTTGCCAATTTTCAGGAAACCCAACTGATCGACGTACAGCCGGGGCAGAACGTGCAGGTGCATGTCGACAGCCTTGGTGGCGAAGCCCTGCAGGGACGCGTCGAGAGCATCGCACCGGCCACCGGCGTGACCTTCGCGTCAGTCAAACCGGACAACGCCACCGGCAACTTCACCAAGGTTGTGCAACGGATTCCGGTGAAAATCATCCTCGATCCAGGCCAGCCATTGGCTGAGCGATTGCGGGTGGGGATGTCGGTGGAGGCGAGTATTGATACTGCCAGCGCTACGGCCGATGAGCATGAGGTCGCACAACGATGAACTTCGCTAATCGCACATCCCTGTGGCGAGGGAGCTTGCTCCCGCTGGGCCGCGAAGCGGACCCAAAATTTGCGAGTGCTGCGCACTCGAACGGGAGCAAGCTCCCTCGCCACAAGGTCAGCATTCATTCAGTAGTTTTTGTGTTGAGTCTGTTTTCATTGAACGCCTGCACCGTCGGCCCGGACTTCCAGCGCCCTCAGGCACAGCAAGTCGCCCAATGGTCGAAACCGGCCAAAGCCGCCGCCAGTCAGGCCGTTCCCAACGAGATGGACGAACGCTGGTGGGAAGTGTTCCACGATCCGAAACTCTCGGCCCTGAACCAACGCGCCCTGACCGACAACCTCGACCTGAAACTCGCCAGCAGCCGTTTGCAACAAAGCCGCGCCGCGCGCCAGGTAATCACCGCCGAGCGCTATCCCAACACTGCCGCCACTAGTAGCTACGGGCGCAAACGCAACAGTGGTGAAGGCCTGAACGATCCGTCGGGCAATAACGGCGACTCGGCGTACAACCTGTGGGATGCTGGCTTTTCCGCCTCCTGGGAACTGGATTTCTGGGGGCGTGTGCGCCGCGAAACCGAAGCCGCCGATGCCACCCTGGAGGTGGCGGAAAACGATCGCCGTGGGGTGCTGCTGTCGGTGCTCGCCGAAACGGCTCAGGACTACATTCAACTGCGCGGTGTGCAAAGCACCCGGACCGTCACCGAGCAGAATCTCGACGTCGCCCGGCATAGTTTGAAACTCTCGCAACTGCGCCTGGCCGACGGTGTGGCGACGGATCTGGACGTCGCCGAAGCCGCCGCGCAAGTCGCGGCCATCGAATCACGTTTACCGGCGCTGGAGCAGCGTCAGTCGCAACTGATCAACGCGCTGAGCCTGTTGATGGGCGAACCGCCGCAAGCGTTGTCCGCCGAGTTATCCACAGACGCCCCGGTGCCGCAAACCCCGCGACAGGTCGCCATCGGCTTGCCGTCGCAATTGGCCGAGCGCCGCCCGGATATCCGCCAGGCTGAAGCCCGACTGCATGCCGCGACCGCCAGCATCGGCGTGGCCAAGGGTGACTTCTATCCGCGAATCACCCTGTCGGGCAACATCGGTTCGCAAGCCCTGCAACTGAGCGATTTCGGTTCCTGGGGCTCGCGCTCGTTCAGCATCGGTCCGCAATTGAGCTTGCCGCTGTTCGACGGCGGTCGGCTGCGGGGCGTGTTGCATCTGCGCGAAGCCCAACAACAGGAAGCCGCGCTGGCCTACCAGCAAACCGTGCTGCGGGCCTGGCATGAAATCGACAATCAACTCACCGCCTACAACGCCAGCCAATTGCGCCGTGACAGCCTCGCCGAAGCCGTGCGCCAGAACCAGATCGCCCTGCGCACCGCACAACAGCAGTACGTCGAAGGGGTGGTGGATTTCGTCAACGTCCTGACCGTGCAAGGCGAATTACTGGCGACCCAGCAGCAGTGGGTCGAAAGCTCGACCGGGGTGTCGTTGGCGATGGTGGGGTTGTACAAGGCGTTGGGTGGGGGATGGGAGTCGGTGTATCCGGTGGCGGAGATGGCGCAGCGTTGATAGGGAGGATTTGTATGGAAATTAATACCTATCCGCCAACGCGCGCTCCAACCAATGATGGCCATCCGCTTGACGAGCCTCCCCGCTGTCGTAGACTCCGCTCATCCGTCAGGGAGTTACGGTTATGCGGCGTTTTCGTGTTTGGGTTGCGGGATTGACCTTTGTAACGTGCGTAGTACAGGCGCAAGCGCCTGCGCCAGACGATCCGTTGCTGGAAAGCAACGCGGTCGGCGGTAACGCGTCAGCCAGCAGTGAGGCGCGCGGTGTGTTGCGAGCCCGGGATCAGGCGGTGCTCGCCAGTGAGTTGTCGGGGCGGATTGTCGAGTTGCCGTTCAGTGAGGGCGAGTCGTTCAAAAAGGGCGACACCCTGGCGCGGTTTGACTGTTCGGCTTATCAGGCTCAGCTCAACGCGGCACAGGCCGCCAATCGTGGCGCCGGTGAGGAGCTGGCCCATAATCGGCAACTGGCGGCGTTGAATTCGGTCGGGCGCTTTGAAGTGGCGCGGGCCGAGGCCAAGGTCAGCGAAACCCAGGCGCAATCTCAGGTTTATCAGGTTCAGGTCAAACGCTGCAGCGTGGTCGCGCCGTTCGATGGCCAGGTCGTCGAGCGCAAGGTCAAGCGCTACGAAAGCGTTGCCGCCGGTGCGCCGTTGCTGGATGTGGTCGATAACCGCACCCTGGAAATTCACCTGTTGGTGCCTTCACGCTGGATGGGCAAGCTCAAGCCCGGCCAGACGTTCAGTTTTGTCCCCGATGAAACCGGTCAGCCGCTGGATGCCACGGTCAAGCGCCTCGGCGCGCGGATCGACGAAGGCAGCCAGACCTTGCTGCTGGTGGCGACACTGCCCAACGCCAGCGGCCTGTTGGCCGGCATGAGCGGAACGGCGCGTTTCGCGGAGCTCAAGTGAACGCCCCGGTAACGGGCGGCGCCGAGCAGGTGTTCGCCAGGTTTCTCGACCTCGAACGCCAGACCCGCGCGGCTCGTAATTCTTCGCAACTGGCCTACAGCCTGGTCAATGACGGTCAGTCGCTGTTCAGTTTCCGCCATGCCGCATTGTTGATCGCCGGCAAGGTGCAGGCGGTGACCGGTGTCAGTGCGGTGGAGCCGAATGCGCCGTTCGTGGCGTTTGTCGAGCAAGCGGTCGCGCAGTTGTTCAAGCTCGAGGTGCTGAAACAGGCACGGGTGATCGCGCCCGATCTGCTCAGTGAATCGATTCAGGCCGATTGGCAAAGTCTGTCGGCCGCTCAGGTGTTCTGGTTGCCACTGATTGATCATCAGGGCGAGATCTTCGGCGGGCTGTGGCTGGCGCGGGATGTGCCGTGGAACCCTGCCGAGCAGGTGCTGTTGTCGCAACTGGGCGACACCTACAGCCATGCCTGGCTGGCGCTGCAACCGCGCAAACCCTGGCGACTGCGCTGGACGCGCAAGCGTCAGGTGGCACTGGTCGCCGTGTTGTTGCTCGGGTTACTGATTCCGGTGCGCCAATCGGTGTTGGCGCCGGCTGAGGTCGTCCCGTTGGGCGGTCGGGTGGTCGCGGCGCCGCTGGACGGGGTGATCGCCGAGTTCCTGGTCAAACCCAACCAGACGGTGAAGACCGGCGACCTGCTGCTGCGCTTCGAAAGCACCACGCTCAAGGCTCAGGCTGATGTGGCCGAGCGCGCTCTGGGCGTTGCCGAAGCGGAACTCAAGGCCAATTCCCAACGTTCCTTCGCCGATGCCGAATCCAGTTCGAAAATCGATCTGCTGGCCGCACGTGTCGAGCAGAAACGCGCCGAACGGGATTACGCCCGTGAACTGCTCAAACGCAGCGAAGTGCGTGCCGAGCGGGATGGCATCGCGGTGTTCGCCGATGCCGAACGCTGGACCGGCAAACCGGTACAGACCGGCGAGCGCTTGATGGAACTCGCCGACCCGAATCAGGCCGAGTTGCGCATCGAATTGGCCGTGGGCGATGCGATCGCCCTGGAGCCTGGGGCGCAGGTCGCACTGTTTCTCGACAGCGATCCACTGCAGCGGCACCAGGCCAGGCTCGAACGTTCGGCCTATGAAGCGCAGCCAACAGCTGGCGGGCAACTGGCTTATCGACTGGATGCGACATTCGACGGCGCACCGCCGCGCATTGGCTTGCGTGGCACGGCGAAAGTCTTCGGTGACCGTGCGCCGCTGGCGCTGTACCTGTTGCGTCGACCGCTGGCCGGGTTGCGTCAGAGCGTAGGCCTTTAGATGAGCCTGCCGAGCCTGCGGGCAGACCTGCAATTGTCGACGGCGGCGCCGGCCCTCGACGGGTCACCATGCTGGACCCTGGCCGACCCGGTGCGTGGACGTTATTTCAAACTCGGCGCGGCGGCGATGCGCTTGCTGCGTCATTGGTCCCTGGGTGATCCCGAGCAGGTGCTGCGTGCCGCCAACCGCGAGCCAGGGCTGCCGCTGGACGGCGCGGCGCTTGAGCAATTGCTGGAATTTTTGCGCGGCCACGACCTGATCAGCGCCCTCGACCCATCGCAGCGCGCCAGTTACAGCCTGAAGGCCGCGGCTCAGCGCCAGAGCCTGTGGAAAATCCTGCTGCATCAATACCTGTTTTTCCGGATTCCGCTGTGGCGTCCGGACGCCTTTCTCAATCGCGTCTGGCCGTGGCTGGAGCGTTTCGGCCCGCGCGCATTGCGCTACGGATTGCCCGCGACGCTGGGGCTCGGGGTGTTTCTGGTGTCGCGGGACTGGCAGCGATTCATCGCCACCTTTCCGCACCTGTTCAGCCTCGGTGGCGCGCTGGCGTTCGCGGTGGCGTTGTTTTTCGCCAAGCTGTGCCACGAATTCGGCCACGCCTTCATGGCCAAGCGCGCCGGTTGTCGGGTGCAGAGCATGGGCGTGGCGTTCATGGTGCTGCTGCCGATGTTCTACACGGACGTCAGCGACGCCTGGCGGGTCAACGATAGACGTGCGCGTTTGCTGATCGGCGCCGGCGGGGTGCTGGCGGAACTGGTGCTGGCCTGTATCGCGCTGCTCGCCTGGTCACTGCTGCCCGATGGCCCCGGGCGCACGGCGGCGTTCATGCTCGCCAGTGCGACCTGGATTACTACGCTGGTGATCAACCTCAACCCGTTCATGCGTTTCGACGGCTACTTCTTGCTCAGCGACTTCTGGGAAGTGGACAACCTTCAGGGACGTGCCTTTGCCTTGTGTCGCTGGCGATTGCGCGAGTTCCTGTTCGGCTACGCTGCCCCGGCGCCGGAGCCGTGGGCGCCGAGGATGCAGCGGCGGTTGTTGATCTGGGGATACGGCTCGTGGCTATGGCGCGCGGCGTTGTTTTTCGGGATTGCGCTGGCGGTTTATCACCTGTTCTTCAAGGTATTGGGGATCTTCCTGATGCTGGTGGAGCTGGTGTGGTTCATCTTCCTGCCGATCCTGAGCGAGTGGCGGCAATGGTGGAGTCGTCGCGAACAGGCGCATACACCTCGGGTACTGCTCAGCAGCCTGACATTGTTCGGGCTGTTGTTGCTGCTGGCGCTGCCGTGGCGCAGCGCGGTGGAGCTGCCGACGATGCTGGAGGCGGGACACACCAGCGCCTTGCACGCGCCGGTGGCAGCGCGGGTAAAAACGGTGAATGTGCATGACGGCCAGGTTGTCGCCCAGGGCGAGGTGCTGATCGAGCTGGAATCACCGGACCTGGACTCACGCCAGGCCATCGTCCGCCGTGAGATCCAGATTCAGCAGTTGCAGATGCGTCGTCAGGCCAGCCGCAGCGAAACCGCGGCCGACGCCGGAATCGTCGAGCAGCGCCTGGCGGAAGCGGTGGCTGAATACCGCGGCCTGGTCGCCCAGCGTGAGCGACTGCTATTGCGTGCGCCCCACGCCGGCAAGGTGCGCGACCTGTTGCCGCAGTTAACGGTCGGTCGCTGGCTTTCGACTAAAGATCCTTTGGTGCGGGTGGTCGAAGACGGCGCGCGGTTGCGCGGTTATCTGGCTGAAGCCGAGCTCTGGCGTGTTGCTTCGGGTGCTCGCGGGCGGTTCATCGCCGATGACCCGATGCACCCGGCGATTGCCGTGCAATTAAGCGAAATCGATACCAACGGCGCGGCCTATGTCGATCAAGAGGCGCTGACTTCCGATCATCACGGGCCGATTGCCGTACGCCGGGATGAGCATCAGCGCGCCGAACCGGTGCAGGCGCAGTATGGCGCGCGGTTGAGCGTCCTCGAAGAGACGCCGACGCCGGTGCAACCTTTGCGCGGCATTGTGGTGTTGCAGGGCAGCGGCGAATCGTTGTTGGGCGTTGCCTGGCGGCGCATGGCAGCCCTGGGGGTCAGGGAAAGCGGTTTCTAGGGAGAACAGCGATGGCGAACAGCGATTCAGTGGCAGCGGACGGCCTGGTGGTCAGGCCTTCGCGCGCCAGCGATGGACCTTTTCTGCACAGCCTTTACCAGGCGGCGCGGCCGGATCTGCAATGGATCGACGGCGAGCAGGAAGTGGTCCAACAGGTGGTTGCCCAGCAATTCACCGTGCAGGAACAAGGACTGGGGGAAAACTTTCCCGACGCCATGCATTACGTGATCGAGAAACTCGACACAGCCATCGGCGCGTTGACCACCGACTTCGGTCCCAATGAAATTCGCGTGCTGTACCTGGCGTTCATCCCCCAGGCCCGAGGCCGGGGTTACGGGCGGACGGTGCTGCAAGGCGTGCAGAAAGCCGCGCAACAAATCCGCTGCCCGGTGGCGACGGTGGTCTGGGCCAACAATCCCCATGCGCGCCAGCATTACCTGGCGCTGGGGTTTCAGGTTGAAGAGCGCAACCCGGCGGCGGAGCGGTTGGTGTGGTACCCGCAGGGTTAAGAGCAATACAAAAAACTGTGGTGAGGGGCTCACCACATAAGCCCGCTCCCACAAAGTCTCAGTTGAAGGCGATGTAGAAATAACCCACGTCGGGATCCCGCCCCATGGTCGGTACTCGCGAGACGAAAATATTTTCCACCTGGCCCAGTTCCGGCAACTCCAGCGCACACAAGCCATCGACAAAGTCGGTGGGTTGCAGGCTGTTGAGCTCGACGCTGAACGGCATGCGCTCGCTTTTGGGCATCTGTGAATGGGGCGTTTCTTTAAGGGTGTCGATATGGATCGGCAATTCACTGCCATCGGGCAGCCGCAGCGTCCCGGTCTTGCCCAGCAGTGCCTGAAAGTGTTGGCTTTGAACCTGTTGCAGCATGGCATCCCTCCATCAAGCAAAAGTGGCCGGGGGATGTGCATCCCCCGGTCAGACCCTCAGTTACGCGAAGGGAATAATCCGTTCAGGGCGATGCTGAAGTTGAGCACCAGGAACGGGTTCATCACCGTCATGGGCAAACCATTGCCGGCGGACGAGATTTCCCCCGTCACGGTGCTGGTGACACCCTTGAGCGGTACCGCCGCAGCACCTTGCTGATCGGAGTAGATGCTCGCCGAGCCTGGCCCGCCGCCCGAGGCACCGATGTAGGAGTTGGTTGCGGTCGGGTTGGTGACCGGGTTGCTCGCCGGGCTGGCCAGTTGCAGGGTGGTGGTGGCCGTGAGCCCGGACAGGGCGTGGGTGTGGTTGGGCAGGTTATTGATGGTTGCGGTGACGTTTTCGGTCCCGGAGACCTCACCGATGACACGCGGGGTCAGGCCCAGGCCGTTGCCTTGGGCAATCGGCATGCGGCCTTGCAGGTTGGGCAGCATGAAATTGGTGGTGCCATTGCCTCCATAGTAGGTTCCCAGCAGTGAGAACAGCGCCTGGTATTGCGAGATCCCCAGCGTCTGGCCATAGCACAGGGCCCAGCCGTTGGGGGCGAAGTTAAAGGCGAAAGGTTGGATAGTGCCCATGAATACTTCCATAGTTCCTCATCCCTCAGGTTAGTGTCTGATATGTCACATCGCAGGCCCGGTTATCCGGGCGGATCGCAGTGATCAGCCGACTCCGTTCATCTCCGTGGCTGGGTCACGCCACGCCAAAGCGTAGACGCTGATCGGAATGATTGCCGGACGTCGTCCGTCGTAAAGCCAGCATCGACGACGGGCTTGAGCCTGTCCTACAGTGCTTGAGAAAATTGCGTATTCACTGGTCGAAGTTCATTAGGTCGAGGCACATCAGGTTGAAACAAGGGGAGGCAATGGAGGCGCGCAGAGAAACACCGCTGGGTGACACTCAGGATCCGCACGCGACACCGGGCTCATGGGCGGCTGCCCGTCGCTTATTGCGGTGGGCGCGGGAGCACTGGCTGCTGCCGATCCTGGCATTGGCTGCGCTGGTGCGTTTTTACGACCTGACGGCGGCGGCGATCTGGGGGGACGAAGGGTCCAGCCTGTTGTTGAGCCAGTACTCTCTGGCCGGGATCTGGGAACATGCAGCCCATGATGTGCATCCGCCGCTGTATTTCATGCTGCTGCACGGCTGGATCGGGCTGTTCGGCGACGGCATTCTTTCGATTCGTTGCCTGAGCGCGCTGCCGGGGATTGCCACGGTCGGGCTCGGTGTCTGGCTGGTGGACCTGCTCGCGACCCGCCGCGCCGCGTTGCTGGCCGGGGTTCTGCTGGCGCTGTTGCCCACGGCGGTGCGGTATAGCCAGGAGGTGCGGATGTATTCGCTGTTGGGGATGTGGCTGATCGGCGCCACGATCGCCCTGGTGTACTGGATAAAACGGCCACAACGCACGCGCTATCTGGTGATCTACACCCTGCTGATGACAGCGGCGTTCTACACCCATTACTTCACCGCGCTGTGCGTGCTGTGTCACTGGTTGTATCTGGGCATGATACGTGTACAGCCAGGGTATCGACTGCGACACATTCAGCGCTCGGGCTGGTGGCTGGCCAATGTGGCCATCGTGCTGTTGTACTTGCCGTGGGTGCCCAGCCTGATCGATCTGATCCAGCACTTGGATCTGCTCAAGGCCAATGGTGATGTGGGGTGGGAGCCCCCCGTCATGCTCGACTCATTGCCGTCGATGATCTGGTCGCTCCTGATCCAGGACGATGGCGAGAACCTGCCCACGCTGATTTTTATCGCGCTGCCACTGGCATTGGTGGCCCTGGCGGGCGTGGCGCTGGCCCGCGACCGCAGTGTGTTCCGTGGCAGTGTGCTGGCGGTGATCTACACCGCGGTCCCGTTATTGCTGGTGTTTGCGGTGTCGTTCATCTCGCCGGTGTTCATCGAGCGTTACCTGACCGCTTACGCCTTGGGTCTGCCGATGGTTGTCGCACTGGCCGTCGATCGCTTGTACGCAGACTTCAAGGTCTTGGCACTGGCCGTGCTGCTGCTGTTTGTCGGTGTCGAGCTGGTGGGGGTGAAGAACAATGCCACGGTGGATACTGAGGATCAGATCAGCGTCATGGCCAAACACGTGAACCAGCACTTCATGCCCGGCGACCGAATCGTCACCAGTGACATGCTCTGGTACCTGAGTTACGTCTATTACAACCAGACCAACGCCAAACCGATGCTGTACACGCCACCATTGGCCGATGGCCGGTCGAGCCGGCCGAACGCCTACGGTTTCGGTACGCTGGTGACCAATGACATCTACCTGGATAGCCTCGATGCCTTGCCCAAAGGCACTGGTCGGGTATGGCTGGTCGGTACCCTCGAGGGGGCGGACGAGTTCGCTCCATTGCCCGCGGGCTGGCAACGCGTCGACGAAGCCCGGGGGGGAGGCGCCGTGGCACGCTTGTATGTGCTGAAGTAATTCGTGGTTTCAGGGCTTAAACGATTCAACTTTTAAACAGTTATATAAATTGCGTTTTCCAGTCGATTTAGCTCCAATTTGATATCAAAACACCACTAGCTGTAAGGCCATTCATGGTCTACGCTCCGTCGTACAAAGGACTGAATGACGGGTGAATGGATTGCAACAATTCCACTTTATCTCCGGCTTGCCGCGCTCGGGCTCGACCCTGCTTTCTGCCATTCTTTTGCAGAATCCGCGTTTCCATGCCGGCATGACCAGCCCCGTGGGCGCACTCTTTTCCGGCGTTCTGGAGCAATGCAGCGCCGGCAGCGAATTCGGCGCGGTGATCGACACCGACCTGCGTCGCCGCCTGTTGCGTGGCCTGTTCGATTCTTACTACGCCGACAAGGCCGACAAACCGGTGGTGTTCGACACCAACCGCTTGTGGAGTTCGCGCCTGCCGGCGATCAGCGATCTGTTCCCTCAAGCCAAGATCATTGCCTGTGTGCGCAATGTCGCCTGGGTCATGGACAGCATCGAGCGCCTGTACCGCGCCAATCCCTTCGAAAACACCAAGCTGTTCGGCGATGCGGTTGAGCGCAACACGGTCTACAGCCGCTGCGAAACCCTGGCCCAACGCAATCGGTTGGTGGGGTTTTCCTGGGCCGCCCTCAAGGAAGCCTATTACGGCGAACACGCCGACTCACTGCTGATCATCGATTACGACCTGCTGAGCCAGGCGCCAGAGCGGGTGATGCGGCTGGTTTACGACTTCATCGGTGAACCCTGGTTCGAACATGATTTCGATCATTTGGCCTACGACGCGCCGGAATTCGACCAGGCCCTTGGCCTCTCGGGACTGCACAAGGTGAAGGCCAAGGTTCAATTGCAGTCCAGGCGCACGATCCTGCCGCCGGATTTGTTCAAGCAATACGCCGAGTTGTCCTTTTGGCTCGATGGCTCAGCCAGCGCCGCCAATGTCATTCGTATGAAAGCCGACGCCGCGATCAGTTGATCGCGGCGTTTTCATTGGTCTGTCAAAAAGTTCGAGTCCGGGTGAGCAGCATGTGGTGGAGCAAAGGCAAGTCGCGGGTTACTCAAGGCGCACGAGCGCTGGCCACGCCAATGATCATGTCCCTGGAGCCGCGCATGCTGTTCGACGGCGCGGTGGCCGCCACAGTGGCCGATACTGCCCAGGCTGACACCCATACCACGGCCGACGCGGTCAAGGCACCGACTGCCGACAAGTCGGTCGCCAGCAAGGACACCCACGGCCAGGCCGATGCCACGCCAACCCCGACACCTGTCGCGGTGCCAGGGCAAAGCGTGGTGTTCGTCGATTCGCGGGTCAAGGACGCCAACAGCCTGCTTAAAGGCGTCGCGCCGGGCACTCAGGTGGTCCAGCTGGACGCGGGCAAGGACGGCTTGCAGCAGATTGCCGACTACCTCGACACCCATCAGGGCATCAGTTCGGTGCAGATCATTGCCCACGGCAACGCAGGCGATCTGTGGCTGGGTAATAGTTATCTGTCGGCCGATAACGTCGCGGCCCGCAGCGCCGTGCTGGCGGAAATCGGCAAGGACATGAACGTCGGCGGCGACATCATGATCTACGGCTGCTACACCGCCGAAGGCGAGCGCGGCTTGAGTTTCGTCGACTCGCTGGCGCAACTGACCGGCCGTGATATCGCCGCTTCCAGCAACCGCACCGGGGTCGGTGGCGACTGGAATCTGGAAATTGCCACCGGCAACATCGAAAGCGCCAACGTACTCTCGACCAAGGCCATGAGCGAGTATCAGTGGGGCCTGGCCACCTGGACCGCCACCAACAACGCCAACACGGGCGTCGGCTCGCTGCGTGCCGCCCTCGCCTCGGCGCAGAACGGCGATATCGTCACATTCAGCACCGGCATGACGGTGCAATTGACCTCCGAATTGCTGATCAACAAGAACGTCTACGTTGATGGCGACTTGAACAACGACGGTGTGGCAGATGTGACTCTTGATGGTCAGTACAAGACCCGAGTGGTTGAAGTGGCGTCTGGCAGTACCGTGACGCTCGATGGCCTGGTGATCACCCGTGGCCTGGTGGCGGGCAACGGTGGCAACGGTGGCTACGGCGCCACGGGCGCAATGGCAGGGGGGATTTTCAACGCCGGGAATCTGACCCTGAAAAACGTTACCGTGACCTCCAACGCCGCTTCCGGTGGTGGTGGCGGCGGCGGTGTCACGGGCGCTTTTTACGGCGGTGGCGGCGGCGGTGGTGGCGGATTGGGCGGCCAGGGCGGCGGGCACGGCGGTTCGGCAGGGCCGGGCACCGGCACATTGGGCGGCCAGGCGGGCAGCGGCGGTGTCGGTGGTTATGGCGGCGGTTATGACGCCACCCACATGGGCGGTCGCGGTGGTTCCACCACTGGCGGTGCTGGCGGGGTGGGCGTTTCCTATTACAGCAACGGCGGTAACGGTGCGACGGCCACCAATGGCACGATTTCCATTGGCGGTGGCGGCGGCGGGGCCGGTTGGGACAAGGTAGGTGGTGCTGGCGGCAACGCGGTAGGCGGGATCTACAACGCCAGCAGCGGCACCATAACCGTCATCGGCACGTCGACCATCAGCAACAACATCGGCGCCGGTGGCGGCGGTGGCGGTGGTGGTGGCCAAGGCAGCAATGCCAGTAATGGCGGCATTGGCGGCCGGGGCGTCGGTGCGATCTGGAACAAAGGCACGCTACTGATCACGGCTGCCAACTTCGCGGCCCTGGCCGGTAATGCCGCAGCCAGTGGTGCAGGCGGTACCGCGCAGGGCGGAGGTTCAACCGGCACCTCGCCGACCTCTTTCTCGACTATCTACAACGACGGTGGCGTACTCAACACCGCGTATTCGCCACCGCCGACCGCGACCATTGTGGTCGCCGACACCACACTGAGCATCGGCGAAACGTCCTTGGTGACGATCACCTTTTCCGAGGCCGTGACCGGTTTCACCAACGCGGACCTGACTATCCCCAACGGCACCCTGAGCGCCGTCAGCAGCAGCGATGGCGGCATCACCTGGACGGCAACGTTCACCCCGTCCGCCAGTATTTCCGATACGACCAACGTCATCACCCTGGACAACACCGGCGTGATAAACGGCCTGGGCACCGCCGGCGTCGGCACCACCAACTCCAATAACTACACGGTCGACACCGTACGCCCGACCGCGACCATCGTGGTGGCGGACAATGCGCTGAAAGTCGGCGAAACCTCGCTGGTGACCATCACCTTCAATGAAGCGGTCACCGGTCTCACCAACGCGGACCTGACGATTGCCAACGGTACGCTCACGGCGGTGAGCAGCAGCGATGGCGGCATCACCTGGACGGGAACCTTCACCCCAACCGCCAGCATCACCGATACGACCAACCTGATCACTCTGGACAACACCGGAGTCAGCGACCTGGCGGGCAATGCCGGGAGCGGCACCACCGACTCCAACAACTACGCCATCGATACGGTACGCCCGACCGCCACGATTGTGGTGGCCGATACAACGCTGACCGCGAGTGAAACCTCGCTGGTGACCATTACGTTCAGCGAAGCGGTGAGTGGTTTCACCAACGCCGACCTGACCATCGCCAACGGCACGCTGAGCGCGGTGAGCAGCAGCGATGGCGGCATCACCTGGACCGCGACCTTCACGCCGTCGGCCAGCGTCAATGACACCACCAACCTGATCACCCTGAACAATACCGGGGTCAGTGATCTGGCGGGCAACACCGGCAGCGGCACCACCAATTCGAACAACTACATGATCGACACCGTCCCGCCGACCGCGACCATCGTGGTCGCCGACAACGCACTGAAAATCGGCGAAACCTCACTGGTGACCATCACCTTCGATCAGGCGGTGAGCGGTTTCACCAACGCCGACCTGACCATCGCCAACGGTACACTCACGGCGGTGAGCAGCAGCGACGGCGGCATTACCTGGACGGCGACCTTCACCCCGACCGCCAGCATCACCGACGCGACCAACCTGATCACCCTGGACAACTCTGGCGTGCAGGCGGCCGCCAGCGGTAACGTGGGCATTGGCACGACCGACTCCAACAACTATGCCATCGACACCGTGCGCCCGACGGCCACTATCGTGGTCGCGGACACGGCACTGAAAATCGGCGAAACCTCGCTGGTGACCATTACCTTCAGCGAAGCGGTGAGCGGTTTCACCAATGCGGACCTGACCATCGCCAACGGTACGCTCACTGCGGTGAGCAGCAGCGACGGCGGCATCACCTGGACCGCGACCTTCACCCCGAGCGCCAGCATCAACGACACCACCAACCTGATCACCCTGGACAACACCGGGATCAGCGACCTGGCGGGCAACGCCGGCAGCGGCACCACCGATTCCAATAACTACGCCATCGACACCGTGCGCCCGACCGCCACGATTGTGCTGGCCGATACGACGCTGACCGCGGGCGAAACCTCGCTGGTGACCATTACCTTCAGCGAAGCGGTGAGCGGTTTCACCAACGCCGACCTGACCATCGCCAATGGCACGCTGAGCGCGGTGAGCAGCAGCGATGGCGGCATCACCTGGACTGCGACCTTCACGCCTTCGGCGGGCATCAACGACACCACCAACCTGATCACCCTGAACAACACCGGGGTCAGTGATCTGGCGGGCAACACCGGCAGCGGCACCACCAACTCCGGCAACTACACCATCGATACGGTGCTGCCGACGGCGACCATCGTGGTGGCCGACAACGCGCTGAAAATCGGTGAAACCTCACTGGTGACGATCACCTTCAGCGAAGCGGTGAGCGGTTTCACCAACGCTGATCTGACCATCGCCAACGGTACGCTCACGGCGGTGAGCAGCAGCGACGGCGGCATCACCTGGACGGCCACGTTCACACCGACCAGCGCCATCACCGACGCGACCAACCTGATCACCCTGGACAACACCGGCGTGCAGGCGGCCGCCTCCGGTAACGTGGGCAGCGGCACCACCGATTCCAACAACTATGCGATCGACACCGTGCGCCCGACGGCCACTATCGTGGTCGCGGACTCGGCACTGAAAATCGGCGAAACCTCGCTGGTGACCATCACCTTCAGCGAAGCGGTGAGCGGTTTCACCAACGCTGACCTGACCATCGCCAACGGCACACTCACTGCGGTGAGCAGCAGCGACGGCGGCATCACTTGGACCGCGACCTTCACCCCGAGCGCCAGCATCAACGACACCACCAACCTGATCACCCTGGACAACACCGGGATCAGCGATTTGGCGGGCAACGCCGGCAGCGGCACCACCGATTCCAATAACTACGCCATCGACACGGTACGCCCGACCGCCACGATTGTGCTGGCCGATACAACGCTGACCGCGGGCGAAACCTCGCTGGTGACCATTACCTTCAGCGAAGCGGTGAGCGGTTTCACCAACGCCGACCTGACCATCGCCAACGGTACGCTCACGGCGGTGAGCAGCAGTGACGGCGGCATCACCTGGACCGCAACCTTCACCCCGACCGTCGGTGTGAATGACTCGAGCAACGTCATCACCCTGAACAACACCGGGGTCAGTGATCTGGCGGGCAACACCGGCAGCGGCACCACCAACTCCGGCAACTACACCATCGATACGGTGCTGCCGACGGCGACCATCGTGGTGGCCGACAACGCACTGAAAATCGGTGAAACCTCACTGGTGACGATCACCTTCAGCGAAGCGGTGAGCGGTTTCACCAACGCCGACCTGACCATCGCCAACGGTACGCTCACCGCGGTGAGCAGCAGCGACGGCGGCATCACCTGGACGGCCACGTTCACACCGACCAGCGCCATCACCGACGCGACCAACCTGATCACCCTGGACAACACCGGCGTGCAGGCGGCCGCTTCCGGTAACGTGGGCAGCGGCACCACCGATTCGAACAACTACGCCATCGATACCGTGCGCCCGACGGCCACCATCGTGGTCGCGGACTCGGCGCTGGCGGTGGGTCAGACATCAGTGGTGACCATCACCTTCTCCGAGGCGGTGACCGGCTTCAGCCTCGCCGACCTGACGGTGAGCAACGGTACCCTGAGCAGTCTGAGCACCAGCGATAACATCACCTACACCGCCACCCTCACACCGGCAGCGAGCATCACCGATGCGACCAACCTGATTACCCTGGACAACACCGGGGTGACCGATGGGGCCGGCAATACTGGAAGCGGCACTACCGACTCCAACAATTACGCCGTCGACAGCCAACGCCCGACGGCCACCATCGTCCTGGCGGACGCCGCCCTGAGTGCCGGAGAAACATCGTTGGTGACGATCACCTTCTCCGAGGCGGTGACCGGTTTCACCAATGCCGACCTGACCATCGCCAACGGTACGCTCACGGCAGTGAGCAGCAGCGATGGCGGCATCACCTGGACCGCGACCTTCACCCCAACCGCCGGCGTGAATGACACGAGCAACGTCATCACCCTGAACAATACCGGTGTGACCGATGTGGCGGGCAACACCGGCAGTGGCACCACCAACTCAGGCAACTACACCATCGATACGGTGCTGCCAACGGCCACCATCGTGGTGGCCGACAACGCGCTGAAAATCGGTGAAACGTCGCTGGTGACCATTACCTTCAGTGAAGCGGTGACCGGTTTCACCAATGCCGACCTGACCATCGCCAACGGTACGCTCACGGCAGTGAGCAGCAGCGATGGCGGCATCACCTGGACGGCCACGTTCACCCCGACCGCCAGCATCACCGACGCGACCAACCTGATCACCCTGGACAACACCGGCGTGCAGGCGGCCGCCTCCGGTAACGTGGGCAGCGGCACCACCGATTCCAACAACTACGCGATCGACACCGTGCGCCCGACGGCTACCATCGTGGTCGCGGACACGGCGCTGCAAATCGGCGAAACCTCGCTCGTGACCATCACCTTCAGCGAAGCGGTGAGCGGTTTCACCAACGCCGACCTGACCATCGCCAACGGTACGCTGAGTGCGGTGAGCAGCAGCGATGGCGGCATCACCTGGACGGCGACCTTCACGCCTTCGGCGGGCATCAACGACACCACTAACCTGATCACCCTGGACAACACCGGGATCAGCGACCTGGCGGGCAACGCCGGCAGCGGCACCACTGATTCCAACAACTACGCCATCGACAGCCAGCGTCCGACGGCCACCATCGTGTTGAGTGATTCGACCTTGAAACCGGGGGAAACGGCCCTGGTGACCATCACCTTCAGCGAAGCGGTGACGGGTTTCGACAACAGTGACTTGAGCGTCGCCAACGGGACCTTGAGCGCGGTGAGCAGCAGCGACGGCGGCATCACCTGGACCGCGACCTTCACCCCGACTGCCGGGGTTACCGACGCCAGCAACATCATTACCCTGAACAACAGCGGCGTGTCGGACGTGGCCGGCAACACTGGAGCGGGCACCACCAACTCGGCCAACTATGTGGTGGAAACCCAGGTGCCGACCGCCACCATCGTCGTTGCCGACAGTGCCCTCAAGGCCGGTGAAACCTCGCTGGTGACCATTACCTTCAGCGAAGCGGTGAGCGGTTTCACCAATGCTGACCTGACGGTCGCCAACGGCACCCTCAGCAGTGTTTCTTCCAGCGATGGCGGCGTGACCTGGACGGCGACTTTCACGCCTGCCGCCAGCGTCACGGACACCACTAACCTGATCCGCCTGGACAACAGCGGTGTGACCAACGTGTCGGGCAACAGCGGCGTCGGTGTGACCGACTCCAACAACTACGCCATCGACACCGTGCGTCCAACCGCGACCATTGTGGTCGCGGACAATAAACTGGGTATCGGCGAGACCACCACGGTGACCTTTACCTTCAGCGAAGCGGTGTCCGGTTTCGACCTGTCCGACCTCAGCGTGGCCAATGGCGTGTTGTCCAACCTGGCCAGCAGCGACGGCGGAGTGACCTGGACCGCCACACTCACGCCGACCGCGAGCGTCAACGATGCGACCAACCTGATCCTGCTCGACACCGGCAATGTGCTCGACGCCGCGGGCAATGCCGGCGCCAGCATCGCCATCTCCAACAACTACGCACTTGATGCGACCCGTCCGACCGTCAGCATCGTGGTTGCCAATCCGGTGTTGGGAATTGGCCAGACGACACTGGTGACCTTCACATTCAGCGAAGCGGTCAGCAACTTCGACTTGTCGGACTTGAGCGTGACCAATGGTGAACTGACCAATCTGGCCAGCAGCGATGGCGGCAAGACCTGGACCGGGACCTTCACGCCCACCGCGAACATTACCGACCCGAGCAACTTCATTGCGCTGGACACCAGCAATGTGACGGACCTGGCGGGCAACCTGGGCGCCAGCGTCGCGGTATCCAATAACTACACAATCAACACCGTACCGACGCCACCCCCCTTGGTGTTGACACCGGTGGTCGTGGCCGATCCACCGAACGTGCCATTGCAACCGATCATCTTCACCCCACCCACTGGCGATCTCGGCTCGCCACTGACCTTTGCCCCGTTGTTTGAACAACGGGTGATGGGCAATGGCATTCGGCCTCTGGGCGACATTTTCATAAACCACGGGGCGCTGACGCCGAGTTTCATTGCCCAGGTATTCACCAGCAGCGACAACGGTGGCGATGGCTCAGGCCACGGCTTCCTCGGCTTTGGCGGGGGCGATGGCGGGGTCTTCGGCAGCAGCACGCTGTCGAGCCTGTTCAATCAGGCCACCAGTAGCGAGGGGGATTCGCTGAACACCTTTGGTAATCAGTCAATCAGGGCGGGGGATGTTTCCCAAGGGCTGCGCGGCGTGTTTGGCGCACCGAGTCTTGGCCAGCAATTACAACAGCTCAAAGACACCGAGCAACGGCAGGTCGACAGCCTGGCCGCGGCTTTGCAACAGGTCGGCATCAGTGAAATGCAGGCCTGAAAAATCATTAAAGCAGTGCGGCACCGGGGGCAATACAAGGATGAAAAGAAGTCATAAGTTGTTCGGCGCCAGCCTGCTGGCGCTGGCGATCAGCGGATGTGCAGTCACCAGTCAACCGATCGAACGCAGCGTCAGCCAACAGCGCGCCAAAAGCGATCTGCAAAACATGTACAAGGGTCAGGAGCCCCTCAGCGGCCCGCTGACCCTGCACCAGGCCATGGCCCGCGCGGTGAAATACAACCTCGAAGGCCGGCTCAAGATCATGGAAGAAGCCCTGGCCAAGCGCCAACTTGACCTCGCCAGTTTCGACATGCTGCCGCGCATGGCGCTGGATGCCGGTTACGTGGGGCGCAACAACGTCAACGCCTCCAGCAGCCAGAGCGTGCGCACCGGCACCCAGTCTCTGGAACCGTCGACCTCCCAGGACCGCGACCGTGACGTGGCGGACCTGACCATGGTCTGGAACGTGCTCGACTTCGGCGTCAGCTACATCAGCGCCAAGCAGCAGGGCGATCAGCGGCTGATCGTGCAGGAACGTCGGCGCAAGGTGATCAACACCATCGTCCAGGACGTGCGCTCGGCCTATTGGCGAGCCGTGGCCGCCGAACGTTTGCTCAAGCAAATCGACAGCCTGATGGCCCGGGTCGATACCGCCCGTGAGAATAGCCAGAGCATGAGCCAACAGCGTATCGGCGATCCGATCCAGTCGTTGGCTTATCAGCGCTCGCTGATCGAAGCCACCCGGCAACTGGAAGAGCAACGCCGCGCGCTGTCGCTGGCAAAAACCGAGTTGGCGACCCTGATCAACCTGCCACTGAATACCGAGCTGACGCTGGCGACCCAGGACGATTACGACATTCCGGAACTCAAGGTCGACCTCGCCAGCCTGGAGCAGGAAGCCCTGACCAGTCGGCCGGAGTTGCGCGAGCAGGATTACCAGACCCGCATCAGCGCGGCCGAAACCCGCAAAGCCATGCTGCGCCTGTTACCAGGGCTGGAGTTCTCCGCTGGCGGGCATTACGACAGCAACTCGTTTTTGGTGGAACAGAGCTGGGCGGATTACGGGGTGAAAGTCACCTGGAACCTGTTCAATGTGATTTCCGCACCCGCCGCGATCGATGTCGCCAAGGCCGGCGAAGAAGTCGCCGCGGCACGTCGTCAGGCGATGTCCATCGCAGTGTTGGCCCAGCTCTACGTGGCCAACGCCAACTACCGCGAAGCACTGCGGCAGTTCCAGACCAATCAGCAGTTGTCGAACATCGACGGGCAAATCATCGGCCAGCTGCGCAACCGCTATCAGGCGGCCGGGCTGGGCGAACTGGATCTGATCCAGGGCGAACTGAACACGTTGCAGGCCGATCTGCGTCGCGACCTGTCCTACGCTGACCTGCGCAACGCTTACGGGCAAATCTTCGCCAGCGCCGGTCTCGATCCGCTGCCGGACGAAGTGCAATCTACCGAAGTCCAGTCCATCGCCACCGCACTGGCCAATCGCGAAGCGGCGTGGGCGGCGGGCGATATCTCAGTACCGCCGGTGGCCCATGCCCCGGTCCGCTAACCTGTTGGCGCCGACGGCGAGCATCAGCCGCGCCCAACGGGAGGCCCGCAACGGCCATCGCGGCACGGCGATTCTGCTGACCGGTTTACCGGCGGCGGGCAAGTCGACATTGGCCCAGGCACTGCACGCCGAGCTGTTCGAACATGGCGTGCAGAGTGTGGTGCTCGATGGCGATGGACTGCGGGTCGGGCTCAATCGCGATCTGGGGTTCACCGACAGTGATCGCCTGGAAAACATCCGCCGCGCCAGCGAAGTGGCGGCGCTGTTGGTCGAGAATGGGCAGATTGTCATCCTCGCGATGATTGCGCCCTTGGTGGAGTTGCGCGAACTGTTTGCCCGACGGCTGGGCGAGGATTACCGCGAAGTCTGGTGCAGCGCCTCTTTGACGGTGTGTGAACAGCGTGATCCCAAAGGTCATTACGCCCGGGCTCGACGGGGTGAGTTGGCGGGCTTCACCGGTGTTTCCGCGCCTTACGAACCACCGCCGTGTGCGTCGCTGGTGCTCGATACGGGCGCGCAATCGGTCGAGGCCTGTCTTGACCGTTTGCTGACCTGGCTCGGCGAATGCGCGGTGCTGCCAAAACGATGAGCCGGCCGGCATTCTCCCGATTGCCGGTGACGGTGGATTTGCCGTTGCTGTTGCAGGCGCTGGCGGCGATCGGTGAGGACGACTGGCACGGTCATTTCAACAGCGCTTACTACACAGGTGACTGGAGCGGCGTGGCGCTGATTTCCGCGGCCGATGCCTTGACCGAGCTGGCGCCCGGAAGCGGTGAGCCTCGAGTGCGCGAACCCTGGCGACGGGATGGTCGATGGCAGCAAGGGCTGCGGGATCTGCCGCTGGAGATCGTCTGCGCGCGCCTGTTGCGACTTGGCCCGGGCGGGCGCATCCATGAGCATCGTGACTATGACCTGGGCGAGCCGGATGCGGACTTGCGTCTGCACATCCCGCTGCTCAGCCCCCCTCAAGTGGACTTCATGCTGGACGGCCAGCGCATGCCGATGACCGCTGGTGAATGCTGGTATCTCGACCTGGCGCGACCTCATCGCGTGGACAATCGCGATACCCGGGCACGGATTCATCTGGTGCTCGATTGCCGGCCCGGCGCCTGGCTGGAGCAGGCGATTATCGACGGGCTGGCAACCACGCCGTCGCCGCAAATCGGTGATCAAGCTTTAGAGCAATTCAAGGCACTGTTGGCCAGCGATCCGCAGCTGTGCAAGACCTTGCAAGGTTTGCCGGACAACGAAGCCTTTATCGACCGCACCCTGGCGTTGGCCGCCGAGCGTGGCCTCGTGTTCACCCGCGAAGAATTGCGCGCGGCGATGCGCGACGGTCGCCGCCAGTGGACTGAACAATGGAGCGCCTGAACTTCGAGGGCTGGTTGCCGATTCGCGTGTGGCAAGAGGCTGGGCAATGGCAAGTCGATTGGTGCTGGTTCGGTGACACGCGGCTGCATCAGCCGTTTTTTCGTGACGCCGTGGAGGATGCGCTGCGACTGCCGTTCAATCAGGCATTCCGCCGAAAAACGGCATTGTCGACCCTTGCGGACTGGCAGGCTTGCAGCCCCGGCCTGACGCCGAGCGCCTTTATTTTTCACGCCTCCCGCTGTGGCTCGACCCTGGTCAGCCAGATGCTGGCGCAACTCGACAACCACATCGTCATCAGCGAACCCCCGCCGCTGGATGCCTTGTTGCGCAGTGATCTACCCCCCGTCGAACGGCGTGCCGCGATCGAAGGATTGCTGTCGGCCTACGGGCAATGCCGGTGCGGCGTGGAGCAACGGCTGGTGATCAAACTCGACGCCTGGAACATCGGTGAACTGCCGTTACTGCGCGAGTGCTTCCCTGAAACACCGTGGCTGTTTCTTTATCGCGATCCGCTGGAGATTGCTGTCTCGCATCTGCGTCGCCCGGGCGTGCACATGGTGCCGGGGATGATCGGCGCCAGTGTGCTGGATGACGAATTTCCATTCAGCGGCCGTGAGGATTACATCGCTCGGCGGTTGGGGCAATTGCTGGCGTCGGGGTTGGCGCAATGCCAGGCATTTGGTGGCTGGGCGGTGAATTACAGCGAACTGCCGCAGGCGATGGCGGGGCGGTTGGCGGCGTTCTTTGCGTTGGACATCGAGCAGCGCCGGCAAGTGTTTGCAGCGGTGGGGCAACATGCCAAGCAGCCGTCGCAGGTGTTTGTCGGCGACGGCGATGACAAGCGTCGCGAAGCCTCGGCGTTGCTTCATGAACGGGTGGAACGCTGCGCGCGGGAACCGTATGAGGCGTTGGAACAATTGCGCAAAATATAATCTTATTGTGGCGAGGGAGCTTGCTCCCGCTCGGCTGCGTAGCAGTCGCAGATGTTGGGGCCGCTTCGCGACCCAGCGGGAGCAAGCTCCCTCGCCACAGGTTATCGGTGGATCAGGATTTTGACGACAAATCCGCCATCCCCTTGAGCAATTCGATCGGCAGCGGGAAGACGATGGTCGAACTCTTGTCACCGGCAATCGAACTCAGCGTCTGCATGTAGCGCAACTGCATGGCCCCCGGCTGACGCCCGAGCATTTCGGCAGCCTGCATGAGTTTTTCCGAGGCCTGCAATTCGCCTTCGGCGTGGATCACCTTGGCCCGACGTTCCCGTTCCGCTTCGGCCTGTTTGGCGATGGCGCGAATCATCGATTCGTTGAGGTCCACGTGCTTGATCTCGACCGTGGCCACCTTGATGCCCCAGGCATCGGTCTGGGCATCGAGCACTTGCTGGACGTCGACGTTCAGCCGTTCCCGTTCGGCCAGCAATTCATCGAGTTCATGTTTACCGAGCACCGCCCGCAACGTGGTCTGGGCCAGTTGGCTGGTGGCCATGAGAAAGTCCTCGACCTGAATGATCGCCCGTTGCGGATCGAGCACGCGGAAATACAGCACTGCATTGACCTTGACCGAGACGTTGTCGCGGGTGATCACGTCTTGTGGCGGTATGTCGAGCACCACGGTCCGCAGGTCGACACGAACCATTTGTTGAACCGCCGGAATCAGCAGGATCAGACCCGGGCCCTTGACCTGCCAGAAGCGTCCGAGCTGGAACACCACGCCGCGTTCGTATTCGCGCAGAATGCGGAAAGTCGACCCCGCCAGTGCAATCAGCAATAACAGCAGCGCGGCAAAACCCAATTGCAGACCCATGACTATTCTCCACCCGGTGCCGCGTCAGTCGCGGCCACTTGCAGCAGTAGACCCTTGCGTGCCACCACCCGGACCTGTTGTCCCGGTTTCAGTGGTGTGGCACTCATGACTTGCCATTGTTCGCCTTGCAGGTGCACCCAGCCGACATAATCGTTGCCAGCCTGCAACGACGTTATCGGCGTCACGCTGCCCAGCAATTCGGCGTCGCCACTGAAGTTGCGGCGCGGTCGGGTTTTCAAGGCGCGGATCAGCAGGAAAATCAGCAGCAGTGCGCTGATCAGCCCCAGGCCGATGATCAAGGGAACAGGCACTTCGGCATCGGTCAGAATCAGTGCGCCGATCACGAACATCACAATGCCGCCAAAACCGACCACGCCGAAATTGGGCAATGCCGCCTCGGCGATCATAAACGCGATGCCAAAGGTGATCAGCCAGATCCCGATCGGGTCGGGAACCAGCACAACAACGGTGTCCGCTGCGAAAACCGGTCCGCTCAGGGCCAACAGCAGCGCAATTACACAGCAACGAATGTTCACTTGACCCTCCGGGAGAGTCATCCGTCCGCGAGCCGTTCGTGGCTCTGTGTACAAGTCTAGTTGAGCCTGTGGCTGTATGAATTTTGACCAGTTGTTGACCGCCTCCGACGGGCGGATTTCCCGCCGGATTCCACCCGCGGGCCTAGACTTTTAATGGAGAGAAAAAATTCTAACCATCGTCCGCCATTCGTTGTTGCGGACACCGAGGTGCATCATGCGTATGGCAAAAACCGTGCAGACCAGCCTGGACAAGGCGCACTGCGAATATGACATCGTTTCCCATCCGCACTCGGCCAGCAGCCTTGAAACGGCGCGGCTCGCAGGCATTCCTGCTGAACGGGTGGCCAAATCGGTGATCCTCGACGATCGCCACGGGCATTACTTGATGGCCGTACTGCCCGCCAGCCGTCACCTGGACCTGAGCAAAGTCCGTGGCAGCAGCGAATGGCAAGTCACCCGGGAAAGCAACCTGCCGCACCTGTTCGACGATTGCGAACGCGGCGCTGTGCCTGCATTGGGCGAATCCTATGGCCTGGACATGGTCATCGACCCATTGCTGACCCGGCAGCAAGACATCTACCTCGAAGCCGGCAACCACAACAACCTGGTACACATGAGCGTGCCTGAATATCTGAAAATGGTGCCGCATGCCGAGGTCTGCGAGTTGAGTCTGTCGGCCTAGTGTCGACATAACTGCCGTCATCGCGGGCAAGCCTCGCTCCTACATTCGACCGCGCGTCCCTGTAGGAGCGAGGCTTGCCCGCGAATGGCCGCGCCACAGTCACCCATCCAATACGCGATCACAAAGGAGCCCCACATGGAATCCCCCACCCACAGCCTCCCGGCCCTGTTCAAACAACTCGGCCTGCCTGACGACCCCGAAAGCATTGATAAATTCATCGCTACCCACTCGCCGCTCAAACCCGAACTGCACCTGGCGGACGCATTCTTCTGGAGCGAGAGCCAGGCAGAGTTGCTGCGTGAGGAAATTCTGGATGACGCGGATTGGGCGGAGGTGGTGGATCAGCTGGATGTAATGCTGAGGAAGGGGCGGGGGGTGTAAAAAAATCTGGAGAAAAATGGCGAAATGTAAAAAAAACTGGTGAGTGGTAAAAAAAACTGGGCAGAAACTGAGTTTGTTAGCTTTTTCCGCGTCTGGCCGTTGCTCGCCAATTTGTTTCAAAACTTGACCAACTTTCCCCTCGAATGCCATATTGATAGTTAGCAAACTAACAGTGTGTGCATTCCCTCGTGCCAAAGAACCTCGCCGCTCTCCAGATGAACATCAGCAGCTCCATGGTGGTGGCCGCCAGGCATTGGCGGAAGATCTGCCAGACCACGCTGGTCAACTATGGAATCTCCGAAGCCTGCGCCGTCCCGCTGTTGATGATCGGGCGTTTGGGCGAGGGTGTGCGGCAGGTGACGGTCGCGCAGGCGGCGGGGATGGAGAGCCCGTCTCTGGTGCGGCTGCTGGATCAGTTGTGTCATGCCGGTTACGTCTGCCGTACCGAAGACGCTCATGACCGGCGCGCCAAATGCCTGAGCCTGACCGCGACCGGTCGCGAGTTGGTGCAGGCGGTCGAAGCTGAGTTGGTGCGATTGCGCCAGGACGTGCTCGAAGGCATCGACCAGAGTGATCTGGAAGCGGCACTGCGGGTACTCAAAGCCTTCGAAGCGGCCAATCATCTACCGGTGGTTCAGCCTTGAGCGTTTTTTTCACCGGCGTGCCCCCGGCGCGGGACTGGTTCTACGGTGTGCGCACGTTTGCGGCCTCGATGATTGCGCTGTACATCGCCATGCTCATGCAAATGCCACGTCCGTATTGGGCGATGGCCACGGTGTACATCGTTTCCAGCCCGTTCCTCGGCCCTACCAGCTCCAAGGCGTTGTACCGCGCGGCGGGTACCTTGCTCGGTGCCGCGGCGGCGGTGTTGTTTGTGCCGATGTTCGTTCAGAGCCCTTATGTGCTGGTGGTGGTCATCGCGCTGTGGACCGGGATTTTGCTGTTCCTGTCCTTGCACCTGCGTACCGCCAACAACTACGCCTTGATGCTCGCCGGTTACACCTTGCCGCTGATCGCCTTGCCGGTGGTGGCTAACCCTTTGGCGGTGTGGGACGTGGCCGAGGCGCGGACCGAAGAGATCTTTCTCGGCATCGCCTGCGCGGCGGTCGTCGGCGCCATGTTCTGGCCACGGCGGCTGGCGCCGGTGTTCAACGACTCGGTGAACAAATGGTTTGCCGATGCCTCAACCTACAGCCTGCGTTTCCTTAGCCGCAATGTGCAGCCGGAGGAAGTCAGCGCCTTGCGTTCATCGATGGTGGCGAACTTCAACAGCCTGGAATTGATGATCGGTCAGCTGCCGCACGAGGGCGCGCGAGCGCAAACGGTGCGCAACACCAAGGAGCTGCGCGGGCGGATGATCCATCTGTTGCCGGTGATCGACGCCCTCGACGATGCGCTTTATGCCCTCGAGCGGCGCACGCCGGAGCTTGTGGATAAGTTCGCGCCACTGCTGATCGCAACCAGCGAATGGCTTGACCACAAAGACGCTGATCTCGACCGCTGGCAGGCCCTGAAAAACCGGCTCGAAGCGCTGCAGCCAAGTGCCGAGGCGCTGGACGATCGCAAGCAGTTGCTGTTTTCCAACGCGCTGTATCGCCTCGGCGAGTGGATCGACCTGTGGCAAGACTGTCGCAGCCTGCAATACGCCATTCAGTGCGAGAGTCAGGACAACTGGCGCGCGGTGTATCGGCACTGGCGCCTGGGGCGACTGTCACCGTTTCTCGACCGTGGCTTGATGCTCTATTCGGCGGCTTCTACGGTCACCGCGATCATCGTCGCCTCGGTGCTGTGGATTCTGCTCGGCTGGACCGACGGCGGCAGCGCGGTGATCCTGGCGGCGGTGGCGTGCAGTTTCTTTGCGTCGATGGACGACCCGGCGCCGCAGATCTACCGGTTCTTTTTCTGGACCGCGATGTCGGTGCTGTTCGCCGGCCTTTATCTGTTTCTGATCCTGCCGAACCTGCATGACTTCCCGATGCTGGTGCTGGCGTTCGCCATACCGTTCATTTGCGTCGGCACCCTGACAGTGCAGCCGCGTTTTTATCTGGGGATGTTGCTGACCATCGTCAACACCTCGTCCTTCATCAGCATTCAGGGCGCCTACGACGCGGATTTTCTCAGTTTCACCAACTCCAACCTGGCCGGGCCCATGGGTTTGCTGTTCGCGTTCATCTGGACCCTGATAGCCCGGCCATTCGGTGCGGAACTGGCGGCCAAGCGCCTGACCCGTTTCAGCTGGCGCGACATCGTCGGCCTGACCGAGCCGGCCACGCTGGCCGAACACCGACACATGGGCGTGCAGATGCTTGATCGCCTGATGCAGCATTTGCCGCGACTGGCCATGACCGGCCAGGACACCGGCATCGCCCTGCGCGAAGTGCGCGTGGCCCTGAATCTGCTGGACCTGCTCGCCTATTCGCCGCGAGTGCCCGGTGCGCCGCAAACGCTGCTGCGCCAGGTGGTGGCTGAAGTCGGCGAGTACTTCAAGGCCTGCCTCAAGGCCGGTGAACGTCTGCCCGCGCCTGGCCCGTTGCTGATGACCCTCGATCGCACCCGCCGCGCCCTCGGCGGCCAAGGTGATCACGAAACCCGTCTGCATTTGCTGCACGCCTTGAGCGGCCTGCGTCTGGCGCTGTTGCCGGGCGTCGAGTTTGTCGGCACGGGCGAACTCGAGGAACCGCTTCCCCATGGCATCGATGGAGCGCCTTTATGATCGGTGATCTGGATATCAGCGGGGTGTTCCTGCCCACGCTGCTGGTGCTGATGGGCATTACCTACGTGTTGTTCCTGTTGGTGCACGGGGTGCTGACGCGCCTGCACTTTTACCGTCTGGTCTGGCACCGGGCATTGTTCAACGTGGCTCTCTACGCTGTGCTGCTCGGCGCTGTGGATTCACTCAGTCGATACCTGATGACATGAAAAAACCTTTATTGACCCTCGGCCGTGTGGTCCTGACGTTGTTGATCGTGACCTTCGCGATTGTCGTGGTCTGGCGCATGGTCATGTATTACATGTTCGCGCCCTGGACCCGGGACGGGCACATCCGTGCCGACATCGTGCAGATTGCCCCGGATGTATCGGGGCTGATCCAGCAAGTGGAGGTGCGCGACAACCAGTGGGTGAAACGCGGCCAGGTGCTGTTCAGCATCGATCAGGACCGCTTCAAGCTGGCCCTGCGCCAAGCCAAAGCGGCGGTCGCCGATCGTCAGGAAACCTTGGCCCAGGCCCAGCGCGAGGCCAAGCGTAACCGTGGCTTGGGCAATCTGGTCCCGGCCGAGCAACTGGAAGAAAGCCAGTCCCGGGTGGCGCGCGCCGAAGTGGCGTTGATGGAAGCGCAAGTAACGGTGGACAGCGCCCAGCTCAACCTTGACCGCTCGGTGATCCGCAGCCCGGTGGATGGCTACGTCAACGACCGGGCGCCACGCTCCCAGGAGTTCGTCAGCGCCGGGCGGCCAGTGTTGTCGGTGGTGGACAGTAACTCCTTCCATATCGACGGCTATTTCGAAGAAACCAAACTGGACGGCATTCATGTCGGCCAGAGCGTTGATATTCGGGTGATCGGCGACCGTGCGCGCCTGCGCGGGCATGTCGAAAGCATCGTCGCCGGCATCGAAGACCGTGACCGCAGCAGCGGCAGCAACCTGTTGCCCAACGTCAACCCGGCGTTCAGTTGGGTGCGGCTGGCCCAGCGGATTCCGGTGCGAATCGCTTTCGATGAGGTGCCGGAAGATTTCCGCATGATTGCCGGGCGTACGGCCACCGTGTCGATCATCGACGATCAAATCGGGGGGCCGGCGAAATGAGCAGGGCCTCGGGTTTGGCGGTTGCCGGATTGGGCTTGTTGCTGTCGGCCTGTCAGGTAGTGGGGCCGGATTATCACTTGCCGGACGAGGCCGCCGTGCACCGTGAAGACTTTCAGGGCGACCTGGCGGTGAACGGCAAACATGTCGTCTCGGCACCGGTGCCCGCCGATTGGTGGCGGTTGTATCAGGATCCGCGTCTGGACCAATTGGTGCAGCAGGCCATGGCCTCCAACACCGATTTGCGGGTGGCGGCGGCGAATCTTTCGCGGGCTCGCGCTCAGGTCGACGAAGCGCAGGCGGCGGGCGGTTGGAGCGGCGGCGTGAAGGTCGGCGCCCAGCGTTTGCAGGAGTCCGGCGAAGCGTTCTTGATACCGGAAAAAGTGCCCGTGGCCAACGTCGGCGATATCGGCATCACGACCTCGTATCAGTTCGACTTGTTCGGCACCTTGCAGCGCGGCATCGAAGCGGCCAAGGCCAATGCCGATGCGACCCAGGCGGCAGCGGACACCGCGCGCATCACCCTGGTGGCCGATGTGGTGCGGGCTTACACCCAGGTTTGTGCGGCCAACGAAGAGCGGGAGATCGCACAGCATTCCCTCGACCTGCAAGCCCAGAGCACCTCCCTGACCCAGCGCTTGCGCGATGCCGGACGCGGCGATGAAACCCAGGTCACCCGTTCGCAAACCCAATTCAAATCCTTGCGCGCCGAATTGCCGCGTTATGAAGCCGCACGTCAGGCCGGGTTGTTCCGCTTGTCGATGCTGCTGGCCAAACCGGTCGAGCAACTGCCGGCGGGCACCAGTGACTGCGCCGAGCTGCCGAAAGTTACCCAATTGTTGCCGGTGGGTGACGGCGCCACTCTGCTCAAACGCCGACCAGACGTGCGCCAGGCCGAGCGCAAGTTGGCGGCGGCCACCGCCGGCATCGGCATTGCCACCGGCGAGTTGTACCCGGACATCAGCATCGGCGCGACCGTGGGCACGGTCGGCACCCTGGAAAACCTTGGCAAACCGTCGACCAATCGCTGGGGCTTCGGTCCGTTGCTGACCTGGACCGTACCGTCCAACGGCTCCCGCGCGCGAATCCGTGAGGCCGAGTTCGCAACTCAAGGCGCGCTGGCGCATTTCGATGGCGTGGTGCTCAACGCCATCCGCGAGACTCAGACCGGCCTGGCGCAATATTCCGCGCAACTTCAGCGTCGCGATGCGTTGGCGGACGCCGAACAGTCGGCGCAATTGGCGGCAGACCAGACCCACCGCTTCTTCCAGGCCGGTCGCGCGTCGTTCCTGGCGGACTTGCAAGCCACCCGCACCTACACCGATGCACGGGCGCAACTGGCCTCGGCCAACACCCAGGTCGCCATGAGCCAGATCGATTTGTTCCTCGCCTTGGGCGGCGGCTGGGAAAGCGGACGAACGCAAGGCTCACAACCCGGCAAACCCTGAGGCCGTTGCTATGCTTTGATTTGATGGGGGCGCGCGGCGAACCCGTCGATCAAGGCTTGCGTTGGTCATGGGGATCTAATAATGAAAAACCCTTACGCTCCCGGCTTCTGGTGCGCCATTGCGGCATTGGTTTTGCTGTCGGCCACCTATTTCTATGGCGTCATGCTGGCCCACCAGATCGACAAGGCGCTGATCTTCCTCGACAGCGCGGCGGCACTGATCGCCGTGATGGCCATCGTGGTGGTCGCCTGGGCTTCGCTCCAGAACCAGCGCATCAAGAAACGACAACTCGAACAAGGCAAAACCCTAGTACTGATCTGGGACACCAAGGTGGCGTTGCGTCGGGTAGAAACGGTGTTCGACCGATATTTCTGGGGCAGTTACTGGCAACCGGGGCGCACGTTTCAGGAAGTCATGGGCGAACTGACCGGCACGCCGCTGGAAAAAAGCCTCGAAACCTTGAAGAAGCAATGCCAGGCGCTGGACAAGCAAGTGGCCGACGAGGGCTGGCACTGGCTCAACAATGCCCGAGAACTGTCCGATGTCGCCAACGCCATGGCCCGCGAACGCTATCAACTGGATTTCTGTGACCCACGCGCGGAGGTAACTGGCGGGGCGGTGATCAATCGGGATTTTGAAGTGCTGGTGTATACGTGGACCGCGCGGCTAAAAAGTTTTGATCATCAGCTTGATGAGATCGAGGTTCAGTATTCGTAAGGTTGTATTGGCAGGGCTGCTCGCGAAGGCGATTGAACGATCGCCGAAACTCTCCCCTGCCAGTTGTCCACAGGCAGCCGCATCCCATGGACACTCTTTCACCTTTAATCATTGGGCCGTCCCACGGCGCAAATGCTAATCTCCTCGCCACTTTCAGCGCAGTCGTGACCGCGACCCGTTATGGGTTCAGGGAAGACGACCAGACTTTCAACAATGGACATTGATCGGGTACTTCATGAATAAATCAGCAGGCGTGCTTCTAGGAATTGTCGTGGCCATCGGTGCAATCAGCGCGGGCGGCGCCTGGTACACCGGCAGCAAACTCGATGGGGTGCTGAACAGCTCGATCGCCGACGCCAACAAAGAACTGCAAGCCGCGCTGGCAGGCTCCAACGGCACGGCGTCGCTGGAGCTGGTGTCGCTGGAGCGTCATGTGTTCAGCAGCACCGCGCACTACCGCCTCAAGGGCGAGGGCGAGATGTTTGGTGAGGCGCCGGTGGAGATGCTGTTCGTCGACCGCATCGAACACGGCCCGCTGCCGTTCTCGCGCCTGGTATCGTTCAAGTGGTTGCCAGTCCTGGCCACCAGTCACTATGAGCTGGAAAAAACCCCGCTGACCGAAAAGTGGTTCGCCGCCGCCAAGGACAAATCCCCGGTCAAGGGTGTGGTCAACATCGGCTACGACAACTCCACCAAGGGCTCGCTCGAATTCCTGCCGCTGGAAGCGGCACTGGATGACAAGTCCAACCTGACGTTCTCCGGGTTGAAACTCGACGTGGCCGCCAGCGCCCAGGCGCAAAAGGTCAAGGCCGACGGTTACATGGACAGCCTGAAGCTGACCACTGTGGCTGAAGACCAGACGCCGGTGCAGGTCGAGCTCAACGGCTTGACCCTGGCCAGTAACCTGAACAAAAGCACCTACGGCTATTACGTCGGTGACAACACCCTCGAGCTGACAAACAGCAAAACCACCTTTGGCCCCAAGCAATCGGTACTCGGTTTCAAGAACTTTGAAATGAAGAACCAGACCGGGGAATCAGGCACCAACGCTTCGGGGCGTGCCGATTACAAGGTCGGTGAAGTGTCCTTGAACGGCAAGGTTATCGGCTCTGCGCAGATGGCCATGAGCCTGAAAAACCTCGACATCCCGTCGACGATGTCGCTGATGCAGATCTACCAGACCAAACTGCAACCGTACGAGCGGGCCGCCGCCGAAGCCACTGCCGCCGGTCTGCCGGCGCCGCCGCTGAACCTGACCCCGGCCGAAGAGGCACAGGTCAAGACCGGTCTGGAGAAACTGCTGGCCGCAGGTCCCCAGGTGGCCCTGGAAAACCTGTCGTTCAACACCAGCAACGGCGAAAGCCGCGCCAACCTGGTGCTGGACCTGACCAAACCGCAATCCATGGACCTGCCGCCGGACCAATTGGTCAAGCAGTTGATCGCGTTGCTGGAATTCAACGTACTGGTGTCCAAGCCAATGCTCATTGATTTGCTCACCGTACAGTCGCAAATCGACGGCCAGACCGATGCCAAGCTCATCGCCGATCAGGCGAGCGCAACCGCCGACATGTTCAGCAGCATGGCAGTCGGTACGCAACTGGCAAAACTGGACGGTAATAACGTCGTCACCAAGTTGCATTACGCCAACAATCAGGTGGACTTCAACGGCCAGAAAATGACCCTCGAAGAGTTTGTCGGTTTTGTGATGAGTAAGCTCGGCGGCACTGGCGACGTCACCATCCAGTAAAACCGCAGGCTTCAGCGCAACGCCCGGCCTCTGCAGCACGCAGACGCCGGGCGTTTTGCTGTCTGGGGTTCCTGTGGCGAGGGGGCTTGCCCCCGTTGGGCCGCGAAGCAGCCCCAAAAACTCTGATGCACCAAAGATTTTGTGAGTGCTACGCATTGAAACGGTGCGGTGCGGCGTTCCGACAAGCCCCCTCGCTACAGGTTTCGCACTCTCACGAATCTGAAGAAATATTGTGTCTTGAATTATTGACTACGCTTGCATGCAAGACTGTTTCGATAAAGCTTGGCCGGGTCTTTCGATCCGGCTTTCCGTCACAAGTGGGCAAGGGGCATTGCGACCCGGCTGGCCATGTAAGGATGCTGACGAATGCCGCGTATTGCTGGTCCCTTTATTCACCGTGGGCTGCGCCCCTTGTTTCGCGTTGCGCTGTGCGGCCAATTGTTGTGGCCGGTGCTGGCGCTCGCCGATACCCCTTACGATCAAATGGTTCGCGATGCGCGGGCCGGCAACTACACGCCTGCGCTGACGGTGTTGCGTCAGGTGCCGGTAAGCCAGGCCTCCACTGGCCAGATCAGCGATCACTTGCAGATCGCCAGTTGGGCCGGTCTGGATGCCGAAGTGGTACAGGTCTATGAAACCCAGGGACGTGATCGAGCGTTGCCAGTCCAGGCCCTGACTGCCACCGCGCGGGCTTATCGCAACCTCAAGCGTTGGGACTCGGCGACCCAGGTGTACAACAAGGCCCTGGCCCTTGAACCGCAAAATGCCGACCTGCAGCTGGGCCTGGCGATGACCCAGGCCGACGCCGGTAAACCTGACGAGGCGGTTGCCCGCGCCAGGGCTCTGGTGGCGGCGAAACCGGATGATCCTGGCCGCCGTCTGGCTTTGGCCTACGCCTTGACTCGCGCCGGTGCCACTTACGATGCGTTGTTTGAATACGACCAGGCCTTCACCCGCGCCGGCAGCAAACCCGAAGTCGCTCGGGAATACGTGATTGCCCTGCAACGCGCTCGTTTGCCGGAGCCGGCCTTGCGCCTGGTGCGTCAGCGGCCGGGGTTGATTGATCCGGTCACGCAACGCCGTCTCGAAGGCGACCTGGCCGCCGAACGCGTGCGCCTGGCCGAACTCGCCACCCGCAGCGAAAAAGAACGTTATGTGATCGCCGATCGGGCCCTGGCCGATTACGACCAGTTACTGGCGACCTGGACGCCGGACCCTGCGGCCCACGATGACGTCATCCGCTGGCGAATCGACCGCATGGGCGCCCTCAAGGCCCGTGCACGCACCGCCGATGTGATCACCGAATACCAGAAACTGCTCGCCGAAGGCGTGAAGATTCCGACCTATGCCCTGCGTTGGGTGGCGTCGTCCTATCTGGATCAGCGTCAGCCGGAAATCGCCACCGATTTGTATCGCCAGGTGCTGGTGGCGCCGGATGCCGATGTCGGCGATCGCCTGGAAGACAGCACCGCGCTCTATTACTCCCTGCTCGAAAGCGACAAGGCCGATGATGCGCGCAAGGTCGCCGAGGACCTGGCCAAGACCCAAAAGCCACGGGTCGAGCTCAAGGGCTTGCCGGTGGGCAACCCCAACGATGAATGGATGGACGCGCAGCAACTCGCCGCCCAGGCCGGCACCTACGGCGCCGACCTGCCATCGGGCGAGCAGCGTTTACAGGCGTTGGTGGATCAGGCGCCGGGCAACATCGGCCTGCGCCTGGCCCAGGCCGATCTGTACCTGGCCCGGGACTGGCCACGACGCGCCGAGAATCAGCTCAAGGAAACCGAGAGCATGGCCCCGCGGGATATCGGGCTGGAAGTCGCTCAGGGCCACACTGCCATGGACCTGCAGGAATGGCGGCAGATGGATGCGCTGACCGACGATGTGGTCGCGCGTTTTCCGGACAACCGTCAGGTGCAGCGTTTGCAGCGTCAGCGTGCGGTCCATGATATGGCCGAGCTGCGAGTGCAGGCCTACGGCGGCAAGAGTTATGGCGGCGGCAACGGCGATGTCGGGGCGGTCAACGGCAGCCGCGATTTCGGCATCGAAACCACGCTGTACAGCCCGCCCATCGATGAGGACTGGCGCCTGTTCGCCGGTGCCGGCTACGCCACTGGCGATTTCCAGGAAGGCACTGGTCACCATCGCTTCCAGCGTGTCGGGCTCGAACGCCGGACCCGTGACATGTCCCTGGAAGCGGAAGTTTCCAACCATTCCTACGGCTTTGGCGATAAACAGGGCGCGCGCCTGGCGATTGCCCGAGACATCGACGATCACTGGCAGTACGGCGGCAGCCTCGAATACCTGTCGGCACAAACGCCGTTGCGAGCGTTGAACAGCGACATCACGGCCAACGGCGGCAGCGGTTTTATCCGCTGGCGCGCCAATGAAAGCCGTGAGTGGAGACTGGCGGTCAGCCCCTCGCACTTCAGCGACGGCAACAACCGTGTCGAAGCGATGCTCACCGGTCGCGAGGGCGTTTATCGCGCGCCGGGGCTGCAAGTCGACCTCGGCCTGGAAGTCGGCAGCAGCCATAACTCCAAGTCCGACGACGTGCCGTACTTCAACCCCAAATCCGACTTAAGCGTGCTGCCGACGGTGAACGTCAATCACGTGCTCTACCACCGCTACGAAACCTCCTGGAGCCAGCAGTTCCAGGCCGGTGCGGGCACTTACAGCCAGCGCGATCACGGCACCGGCGGTATCGCCCTGCTGGGCTACGGCCAGCGCTACAGCTGGAACGACGTATTCGAGGTGGGCGGCCTGCTGAGCGTGATCAACCGGCCATTTGACGGTGACCGGGAAACCGATCTGCGCCTGCTCGTCGACCTTACTTACCGCTTCTAGAAGAGTTTGAAGATGCCTTTTATTTCGCGTTTCATCCTCCTGCTGGGAGTGCTGTTGATCAGCGCCTGTGCCCAGCAAGCTCCGACCTTCGTACCGCCGTCCGAACGTACAGTGTCGGCCAATGAAAAGCCGTGGCCGAAAAACCATGTATTGGGGATCGCTTACCACGATGTCGAAGACCGCGACCCCGATCAGGCGGTGGTGGCCGTGCGCACCGAGCGCATGATCGAGCAACTGGCATGGTTGCGGGAGAACAACTACCAACCGGTCACCGTTGACCAGATCATCGCCGCTCGCAATGGCGGCCCTGAATTGCCGCCACGGGCGATCCTGCTGAGTTTCGACGACGGCTATTCGAGTTTCTACACCCGCGTGTTGCCGGTGCTGCGTGCCTATAACTGGCACGCCTTGCTGGCGCCGGTCGGGGTGTGGATCGACACGCCGCCGAACCAGCCAGTCGACTTCGCCGGCACACCGCGCAAGCGTTCGGATTTCCTGACCTGGGAGCAGATCCGCGAGATTTCCCGGTCCGGCCTGGTGGAAATCGCCGCCCACACCGACGCCAGCCACAAAGGCGTGTTGGCCAACCCGCAAGGCAACCTGCAGCCGGCGGCCGCGACCCGGCGCTATGACGCCGCCACCGGTCGCTATGAAACCGAAGCCCAATTCCAGGCCCGGATGCGCGCCGACGTAGCGGCCATCTCGGAGAAGATCCGCAAGGTCACTGGTTACAAACCGCGAGTCTGGGTCTGGCCGTACGGCGTGGCGGATGGCACCTCGCTGCAAGTGATCAACGACCAGGGTTATAAGATGGCTCTGACACTGGACGACGGCCTCGATGCCCTCGACAACCTGATGAGCAGCCCGCGCTTTCTGGTGGCCTCGGACCCGGATGGCGAACACTTCGCCAACAGCGTCGTCGCGGTGCAGGCCGAATCGCCGATGCGCGTGGTGCATGTGGACCTGGACAACGTCTACGACCCGGACCCGGCCCAACAGGAAATCAACCTCGGCAAACTGATCCAGCGCATGGCCGACATGGGCGCCAACACGGTGTTCCTGCAAGCCTTCGCCGACCCTGCGGGCGATGGCCTGGTGCATTCGCTGTACTTCCCCAACCGCCACCTGCCGATGCGTGCCGATATCTTTGACCGTGTGGCCTGGCAGCTGCGCACCCGGGCTCACGTCAAAGTTTTCGCGTGGATGCCGGTGCTGAGTTTTGCCCTGGATTCGAAGCTGCCGCGAGTCACTCGCTGGGACCCGAAAACCGGCACTACGTCGATCGATCCGGACCAGTACAAGCGCTTGTCACCGTTCGATCCGAACGTGCGGCGCATCATCGGTGAAATCTACGAAGACGTGGCACGCCTGACCTCGGTCGACGGCATCCTCTATCACGATGACGCGGTGCTGTCGGACTTCGAAGACGCCGGCCCCGAAGCCCTGAAAATCTATGCCGCCAACGGTCTGCCCGGTTCGATTGCCGCCCTGCGCGAGGATCCGGCCACCCTGCAACGCTGGACGCGGTTCAAGAGCCGCTACCTGATCGATTTCACCCATGAGCTGACCGCCAAGGTTCGCGCCATTCGCGGCCCGCAAGTGAAAACGGCACGCAATATTTTCGCCGAGCCGATGCTCAACCCCGAGAGCGAAGCCTGGTTTGCGCAGAATCTCGACGACTTCCTGGGCGCCTACGACTGGACGGCACCGATGGCCATGCCACTGATGGAAAAACAGAGCCATCAGCAATCCGGCCCCTGGCTTGAAGCACTGGTGGCGACGGTCAAATCGCGCCCCGGCGCCCTCGACCGCACGGTGTTCGAATTGCAGGCCCGCGACTGGACGAAAAATAAACACGCCGACATCGACGGCGGGCAGTTGGCTGACTGGATGGGCCGCCTCAAGCGTCAGGGCGCCACCAGTTTCGGCTACTACCCAGACAACTTCCTCGAGAACCAGCCGGACCTGAAAGCCGTGCGGCCGGCGCTCTCCAACAAGTGGAATCCATAACATGCTGGACAGACTTCTGGCCCTATTGGTTCTGGCGATCGTCCTGGGGGTTCCCCTCGGGCTGATCTTTCTGGTCACCGGGCAATTCCTGATGGACTTCGTGTTCTTCTACCCACTGTTCATGTCGGGGCTGTGGATCGCCGGCGGCCTGTATTTCTGGCTGCACTGGGAGCGGCACTGGCCGTGGCAGGACGACACCTTGCCGCCACCATTGGCCGGCGAACCACTGATCTCGATCCTGATCCCTTGCTACAACGAAGGCGACAACGCCGCCGATACCATCCACGCGGCGCTGGCCCAGCATTACCCGAACATCGAAGTGATCGCGATCAACGACGGCTCCAAGGACAACACCGCCGCGGTGCTCGACGCACTGGCGGCGCAGGATCCGCGTTTGCGGGTGCTGCACCTGGCGGAGAACCAGGGCAAGGCGGTTGCCCTGCGCATGGGCGCCATCGCGGCGCGCAGCGAGTACCTGGTGTGCATCGACGGTGACGCGCTGCTGGCGCCGAACACCGCGGCCTATCTGGTGGCGCCGATGCTCGACAACGCGCGACTGGGCGCCGTGACCGGCAACCCGCGAATCCGCACCCGTTCGACCCTGATCGGCCGGGTACAGGTCGGCGAGTTCTCCTCGATCATCGGCCTGATCAAGCGTACCCAGCGGGTGTTCGGGCGGATCTTTACCGTCTCTGGGGTGATCGTCGCCTTCCGTCGTACGGCCCTGAACCGGGTCGGCTACTGGAGCCCGGACATGATCACCGAAGACATCGACATCAGTTGGAAGCTGCAACTGGATCACTGGAGCATTTTCTACGAGCCCCGCGCGTTGTGCTGGATCCTCATGCCGGAAACCCTCGGCGGCCTGTGGAAGCAGCGCCTGCGCTGGGCCCAGGGCGGCGCCGAGGTGTTGTTCAAGAACATCCGGGGCATCTGGCAATACCGCCATCGTTACCTGTGGCCGCTGCTGTTCGAATACTGCCTGTCCACCGGTTGGGCCTTCACCTTCCTGTTGTCGGTGATTTTCTGGGGTGTCGGCAACTTCGTCGAAATGCCGCCCGCCATTGCCGTCCATCACCTGATGCCGCCGGCCTTTACCGGGCTGCTGTTGGCGGTGGTTTGCCTGGTGCAATTCGCGGTCAGCATCATGATCGATCGCCGTTACGAAAAAGGGCTCGGCAGGACCATGTTCTGGGTGGTCTGGTACCCGCTGGTGTTCTGGTTCATCAGCCTGCTCACCACCCTGGTCAGCTTCCCCAAAGTGCTGTTTGGCCAACATCAGAAGCGCGCGCGCTGGGTCAGTCCGGACCGGGGCATCAAGCCGCTGGATGACGATGAAGAGGAGGTCATCAAATGAGAATCATCAGAACCCGGCAGCGGCCATTTTTGGTCGTTCTCGATGTTTTCTTCACCGTGCTGGCCTGGATCGGGCTGCTGTATTTGCTGGCGCGGGGTCTGTGGCCGTTGATCGATACCCATGACGGGCCGCGCATCGATGGGTCGTTTTTCGACGCCCTCGGCACATTGCAGATCTACCTGTGGGTGGCGCTGTTCAACGCGGTGATCCTGATTGGCTGGGCGCGTTATCAACAGCGCAAAAGCAAGAGCTTCGCCCAGCGCCGTTTGCCGGCGCCGGTGGTGGACGATCAGGGGCTGAGCAAAAGCTTCAAGCTCACCGGCGACCGGCTGGAGAAACTGCGCGCACCGGGCTCGATGACCATTCACAACGATCAGGAAGGCGATGTCAGTCACGTCGTTACGCACTTTACCCCGGTCGACCCGTCTCAACTGCCGCCGCCTTTGGCGCCATTGGAACATCCACTCGTGATCCGCCTGCCGGCCGAAGATGATGACAACCGCGAGCCGATAAGCCATCTCTAGGTATATGTTCATCTGTGGCGAGGGAGCTTGCTCCCGCTGGAGGCCGAAGGTCTCCCGATGCCATTAACCGCGCTGTCGTTGATAGAGCGCGGTCACCGATTTTGCGTCTGCTTGCCAGACGAACGGGAGCAAGCTCCCTCGCCACTAAGTCGCCGTCAGCTCAGGTCCCGAACCAGGCGCCACGCCTCGTCCATCGACAGCGGTTGTTTCATCCGTTCGGCGAGCATCGCCATGGCCCGTTCCTGATCGCAGGCAACGGCCGCCGCTACCACGCCGTTTTTGGCGAACAGGCCAATAAACGGTGGATGCTCTGGGTCGCCTTTGAATTCAACCTCGTCCCAGGCCTCGGCGTGTCCGAGGTAGTCGTAGTTTTTGCCGAAGTGCCAGGTCCAGAAATACGGCACGTCGAGGTAGCGTTCGTCGCCGCCGAGCATATTCGCCGCTGCAATCCGCGCCTGTTGCTGGGCCAGGCGCCAGTGTTCGATCCGTTGGGGCTGGCCATTGAGCGGGAAGGTCGCGATATCGCCGACGGCCCAGAGCCCGTCGGTCACGCGCATGCCGCCGTCGACCTTCAATGACTGATCTTTTTCCTTCGGCAGATCGGTAAACGGGGTGGTCGCCGGGGTGACGCCAATGCCGACCAGCACCAGATCCGCCGGCAAGCGCTGGCCGTTGTCCAGCAGCACCGCTTCGACTTTGCCTGTGCCTTCGATCTTCGCCGCTTCGCCATCGGTATGAAACACCACACCATTGGCCTCGTGCAGGGCACGAATCGCCTTGCCGACGGCCTCGCCGAATTGCGCCTCGAAAGGGATGGCATGGCGGGTCAGGACGGTGACATCCAAGCCGTACTGACGCAGGGATGAAGCGGATTCCAGACCAATGAAGCTGCCGCCGACAATCACTGCCCTTTGACCCGGTTTTGCGGTGGCCAGAATCTGCTGCGCCTGCGCCTTCGAGCGCAACACGAACACCTGCGGCAGATCGGCGCCTGGCAGCGACAGGGATTTTGGTATGCCACCGGTGGCAATCACCGCGGCGTCATAGCTCAACGATTGACCATCGGCCAGGCGCAGGGTCCGGTTCGGTGCATCCAGGCCCATCACATCGCTGTTTATCCGTTCGATGCGCTGTTCACGATAAAAGTCCTCATCGCGCAGCGGCGGAACTTCGTCCGGTGGCATTTCCCCGGCAATCACGAATTTGCTCAATGCCGTACGGTCGTATCCGGCTTCGGGCTCACGGTCGATCAGTAGCACCCGACCGCCGAAGCCTTTCTCCCGCAGCGCCGCCGCGCAGGCCGTCCCCGCTGCACCGGCGCCGATGATCGCAAAGGTCCGCTTATCATCCTCCGGCGGTGTGCTGGGGCCGGGCATCGGCTGGTCGTAGACCCAGACCTCATCGTCGCGCAACTCCAGCGGATAGCGCCGCAGACTGTCCAGGGAAGGTGGCTCGCACAGCGCGCCGTCTTCGAGCCGATAAGCCGCCTTGTGCCACGGGCAGATCAGCCGGCCCTCACACAGCGCACCTTTGGCCAAGGGAGCCCCGGCGTGGGGGCATCTGCCCTGATAGGCGCGCAATTGATCGCCGACCCGCAGCAAGACGATTTTCATCTTGTCGATCCGGACTTCAAGGCCACGGTCGAGGGGCACATCGGCGAAACGGGCGACGCGGTGCAGTGCCATGATCGATCTCCAGGCAGGTATTTCACTTAAGAGTTTGGCGCTTATTCCGAGGTTCAGCCAATTCCCACTGCCACCGCACGAACGGTCCGGCTATAGTTTGCGTGCCGACGACGGCCCCACCCCGCACAAGGTGCTCCGGTATGACCCGATTGACCTCTTTGAACCCTTGGCTGGCGGCCGTTGCAGTCGCCCTTTGCGTGCAGTTACCGGCGCAGGCCCAGGAGCGTTTCACCCTCAGCATCCCCGGCGTTTCGGACAATCGGCTGTTCACGTCGGCGGAGGCCAGCGATGCCAGCGGTTGCGGTGGCAAGAATCAGTCTCCGGCCCTGAGCTGGAGCGCCGGCCCCCAGGGCACCCTCAGCTACGCCATCGTCATGCATGACCCGGACGGCCAGAAAGGCCTGGGCGTCGATCACTGGATTCGTTACGGCATCAAGGCCACGACGCGGCAGATCCCGGCCGGTGTCGGCACTAAATCCACCCTCGAAGGCGTGGGTGGCACCAACATCAAAGGCACCACCACCTACATCGGCCCGTGCCCGCCCATCGGTGACAGCACCCATCACTACATCATCCAGATCTACGCCCTGGACCTGGCGCCAGAAGCCTTGCCCGCAGGCCTGACCCGCGCGCAGCTGCTGGAGCAGATCAAAGGCCATGTGCTGAAAAACAGCAGCGTGGTGCGGCGTTATCACCGCTGAAGATTTTTCACTTCGGCTTAACCCGAACCCGGCGGGTTGCCCGTCTCAGAGGATGAATGAGTCAATTTCCTCCTGAGGTCAGCCCCCATGTCCCTTCCTCTGCATGTCCTCCGCCCGGCCGCCCAGGGTTTCGCCGCCGGGTTGCTGCTGGCCGTTGCCGGTTGCGGCGGTTCATCGACACCACCCTCTGAGACGGGCAACCCGGCAGCGGTTGCGCCCCCAGCTCAAAATGCGCCGAAAACCGAAGCATTGGTGCGCGAAGCGGCCATGGCGGACACCGCGATGGCCAAGCGCAGCGCACGACCTGGCCCGTTGGTCGCTTTCGCGCCAGTACCGGCCGGTGAAACTTATCCACAGGGCTACCGGGATGAACAGCGCGAGCAATATCAGGCGCTGGCCGATAACCCGATTCACAGCGTGGCCGAAGCGCCGGTCTCGACCTTCAGCGCCGATGTCGATACCGGCGCGTACGCCAATGTCCGGCGCTTGCTCAATCAGGGGCGTTTACCGCCGGAAGGAGCGGTGCGGCTGGAAGAAATGGTCAATTACTTCCCCTACGATTACGCCTTGCCCACTGATGGCTCGCCGTTCGGTGTGACCACCGAGCTGGCGCCGTCACCCTGGAACCCGCATACCCGGTTACTGCGCATCGGCATCAAGGCGTCTGATCACGCGGTGGCGGAACTGGCCCCAGCGAACCTGGTATTTCTGGTGGACGTGTCCGGCTCCATGGACCGTCGCGAAGGCCTGCCTCTGGTCAAAAGCACCCTGAAATTGCTGGTCGATCAATTGCGCGAGCAGGACCGGGTTTCGCTGGTGGTCTACGCCGGAGAATCCCGTGTGGTGCTGGAGCCGACTTCCGGACGGGAAAAAGCGAAAATTCGTACCGCCATCGATCAATTGACGGCGGGCGGCTCGACCGCCGGCGCATCGGGTATCGAACTGGCTTACCAAATGGCGCAACAGGCGTTTATCCCCAAAGGCATCAACCGCATCCTGCTGGCCACCGACGGTGACTTCAACGTCGGCATCAGCGACTTCGACAGCCTCAAGCAAATGGCTGTGGATAAACGCAAGACCGGCGTGTCCCTGACCACCCTGGGTTTTGGTGTGGATAACTACAATGAACACCTGATGGAACAACTGGCCGACGCCGGCGACGGTAACTACGCCTACATCGACAACCTGCGCGAAGCGCGCAAGGTGCTGGTGGATCAACTCGGCTCAACCCTGGCGGTGGTGGCGAAAAACGTGAAGCTGCAGGTGGAGTTCAACCCGGCTCAGGTCAGCGAATATCGGCTGTTGGGTTATGAGAACCGCGCCTTGAAGCGTGAGGATTTCAGCAACGACAAAGTCGACGCCGGAGAAATCGGCGCAGGGCACACGGTGACGGCGCTGTACGAAATTGTGCCCAAGGGCGAGAAGGGCTGGCTGGAGCCGTTGCGCTACGGCAATTCCGGGGCAGAAGTTTCCGCAAAAACCGGAGAATTGGCGATGCTGCGGGTGCGTTATCAGTTACCGGAAGGTGGGAACAGTCGCTTGATCGAGCGGCCAATCCTGAAGGGGGAGGCCGGTAAACTCTCGGCCGCCAGCGATGACCTGCGCTTTGCCGCCTCCGTCGCTGCCTTTTCCCAGCAGCTCAAGGACGGGCGCTACACCGGTGATTTCAGCCTGAAAGACACCGAAGCCCTGGCCCGTGGCGCACGGGGTGATGACCCGTTTGGCCTGCGCGGTGAGTTCGTGCAATTGGTGGAGTTGGCGCAGAGCCTGCGAGCCTCCACCGCCTCGAATCAACCGCCCAACGACAACCGGATAGAGTGAAAGCTGACATGTCCGATCCTGCAATCAGCTCAACCGCCAGCAGCGATGAATCGCTGCTGGCGCGCTACCGCTCTGGCGACGGGCCGGCGTTCGAAGTTTTGTACGCCCGCCACCGCCAGGGCCTGTATCGATTCCTTCTCGGCCTCAGCGGCAAACCCGAACTGGCCGAAGAGGTGTACCAGGAAACCTGGCTGAGCCTGATCCGCAGCGCCAGTCAGCCACAAGGCCGGGCGAACTTTCGTACCTGGCTCTACCAGATTGCCCGCAACCGACTGATCGATCACTGGCGCAAACATGGTGTCCACAACCCCTCGCACGACAGCTATGACGAACAGGCCCACGCCCTGATCGACGACGCAGCCGACCCTGAACAACTGCTGAGCCTGAGCCGCGACGGTCAACGCCTCGAAACCGCCCTGCAAACCCTGCCCGCCGACCAGCGCGAAGTGTTCCTGCTGCGCGCCCACGGCGACCTCGACCTGCCGCAGATCGCCACCCTCACCGAAACACCGCTGGAAACCGTTAAAAGCCGCTTGCGCTACGCCCAGCAAAAACTGCGTCGGCTGCTGGCCGAGGAGGTACTGACATGACTGACGCCAAACAAACACCGTCATCGCCCGACGATGAAATGCTCAAGCATTTTCGCGATCACAGCAGCGGCGAACCACCGGCGCACCTCGACGCCTTCATCCTCGCCACCGCGCACCGCGAAGCCCCCGCGCCGAAGCCGAACCTGTGGCAACGCTGGCTCCACGCCTGCCAACAACCCCGCTGGCAAGTGGCATTCGCCAGCCTCGTCGGCGTCGCGCTGATGCTGGCGCTGGTGCAACGCACGCCCGAGCAATTGCCGAATTACGACTTCGCGCCTGCGCCGAAAGCCTCCGCACCCGCCGCCAAACAGGAAGCCGCTGCCCGCTCCCAAGCCGCACCGGCCGAGGCTTTGTCCGCGCCCGCACCGGCTGCGCCAATGGCGGAGTTTTCTGCACCGATGCAACGAGAGTCGATCAACAGCGAAATGGCCGACGAAGCCAAACTCAGCAAACGCGCCGCCGCGCCGGCCAAGTCACTGGATGATCAATTACGTGAAGTGATGCGCCTGCAAGACGCCGGTCAGACCCAAGCCGCCGAAGCGCTGATGACGACATTACACAAGCGCTTTCCCAAGGAAAACCTGGCGGCCAAACTCAAGGAAATGCAGAAAAAATGAGCTGAGCAGCGGTCGCCGATTTGGCATCGACACCCGAAAGCGCGCACTATCAGCCCATAGCCGATGCGTTGGAGGATGCCGTGGCCCAAAAAATCGACCGCATCGCCCAAATGCTCAACTGCCCGGTGAAGGGTGAGGAACTGAGGCGAGCAGTGACTGAGAGTCGTAAGGAGTTTCTTCTGGCGAAGCAGGCAGAAGAGGATCTTGAGGAAGACGTTCTTGATGATGAGTTGATCGAGGACGAAGACGACGATGATGAGTACGACGAGTTTGATTGGACGACAGAATGAAAAAACCGCTTTGGCGGTTTTTTTGTGCCCACAAAAAAGCCCCAGACCCTAAGACCTGAGGCTTTCTCGTTTCTACATATGGTGCACCAGGCGGGATTCGAACCCACGACCCCTGCCTTCGGAGGGCAGTACTCTATCCAGCTGAGCTACTGGTGCAATGCGGGCGCCATGATACTCATATGCGCTGCGGGCGTCCATGCTGCTGAATCGTCTGCGTTTTTCCAAAGCGTAACCTGCGTTTGCTACGTTGATCAGAAAAAATAAGCAAATGCGGCGTTTTCGTTCTTTTTTTCGAACAGCCTATTGTCCTTTACCCCCTTTGATCCTAGGATTCGTTTGAGATTTCAAACGCTCTTGTCTGGGTGCTGAACCGCACGAGTTCGATCAGTGCGCTATTTATGTGCTTCAGCCCGGTGAATGATTTCCCTGACGGCAGCCTATAAGGCGCCTTTCTACAATCATAATTCGCTCCGCGCTGGCCGCGGTGCTGTTAAGGAAAGCCGACATGCAGCTTAAAGACACCCAGTTGTTCCGCCAGCAAGCCTTTATCGATGGCGCTTGGGTCGATGCGGACAACGGTCAGACAATCAAGGTCAACAACCCGGCAACGGGCGAAATTCTGGGTACTGTGCCGAAAATGGGCGCTGCCGAAACCCGCCGTGCGATTGAAGCTGCTGATAAAGCGCTGCCGGCCTGGCGTTCACTGACCGCCAAGGAGCGCGCGAACAAGCTACGTCGCTGGTTCGAGCTGATCATCGAGAACCAGGACGACCTGGCTCGCCTGATGACTCTGGAGCAGGGCAAGCCATTGGCTGAAGCCAAGGGCGAGATCGTTTACGCCGCTTCCTTTATCGAGTGGTTCGCCGAAGAAGCCAAGCGCGTCTACGGTGACGTGATTCCGGGCCACCAGCCAGACAAGCGCCTGATCGTGATCAAGCAGCCGATCGGCGTGACCGCTGCGATTACTCCGTGGAACTTCCCGGCTGCAATGATCACCCGTAAAGCAGGCCCGGCCCTGGCCGCCGGTTGCACCATGGTGCTCAAGCCTGCATCGCAAACTCCGTTCTCTGCATTCGCCCTGGCTGAACTGGCCCAGCGTGCCGGTATTCCGAACGGCGTGTTCAGTGTGGTGACCGGCAGCGCCGGCGACATCGGCAGCGAGCTGACCGGCAACCCGATCGTGCGCAAACTGTCGTTCACCGGCTCGACCGAAATCGGTCGTCAGCTGATGACCGAGTGCGCCAAGGACATCAAGAAAGTCTCGCTGGAACTGGGCGGCAACGCGCCGTTCATCGTGTTCGACGACGCGGATCTGGATAAGGCTGTCGAAGGCGCGATCATTTCCAAGTACCGCAACAACGGCCAGACCTGCGTCTGCGCCAACCGCCTGTACATTCAGGATTCGGTCTACGACGCGTTCGCCGAGAAGCTGAAAGTCGCCGTGGCCAAACTCAAGATCGGCAACGGTCTGGAAGACGGCACCACCACTGGCCCGCTGATCGACGAAAAAGCCGTGGCCAAGGTTCAAGAGCACATTGCTGACGCAGTCGGCAAAGGCGCTACCGTGCTGGCGGGTGGCAAGAGCATGCAAGGCAACTTCTTCGAGCCGACCATTCTGACCAACGTGCCGAACAACGCGGCCGTGGCCAAGGAAGAAACTTTCGGTCCATTGGCGCCGCTGTTCCGTTTCAAAGACGAAGCCGACGTGATTGCGATGTCCAACGACACCGAGTTCGGTCTGGCCTCGTACTTCTATGCGCGTGACTTGGGTCGTGTGTTCCGTGTGGCTGAAGCCCTGGAATACGGCATGGTCGGCGTCAACACCGGGTTGATCTCCAACGAGGTCGCGCCGTTCGGTGGCATCAAGGCGTCGGGCCTGGGCCGTGAAGGCTCCAAGTACGGCATCGAAGATTACCTGGAAATCAAATACCTCTGCCTGGGCATCTAAGCCCGAAGGGATAGGCCCGGCAAGGCATTGCTTCAAACGCAAAGGGCACGAGAGCGCTGTCCCTTTGCGCGCTTCAAACGGAATTTTCTCTGTGGCCGGGAACGCTGTGGCAGTCGATCATCGCATGCTGCCGTAGTTGCTTCCCCGCCGCTTAATCCTTGAACCACGCCGACCGATGAGCGGCGAATGAGGAATGTATGAGCAAGACTAACGCTGAGTTGATGGCCCGCCGCACTGCTGCTGTACCCCGTGGTGTTGGCCAGATTCACCCGATCTTCGCCGACCACGCGAAGAACGCCACCGTAACCGACGTTGAAGGTCGTGAGTTCATTGACTTCGCCGGCGGTATCGCCGTGCTGAACACCGGTCACTTGCACCCGAAAGTCATCGCCGCCGTGACTGCGCAGTTGAACAAGCTGACCCACACCTGCTTCCAGGTGCTGGCCTACGAGCCGTACGTGGAAGTGTGCGAAAAAATCAACGCCAAGGTGCCGGGTGATTTCGCCAAGAAAACCCTGCTGGTGACCACCGGCTCCGAAGCTGTGGAAAACTCCATCAAGATCGCCCGCGCCGCCACTGGCCGTGCCGGTGTGATCGCGTTCACCGGCGCTTACCACGGTCGCACCATGATGACCCTGGGCCTGACCGGTAAAGTCGTGCCTTACTCGGCCGGCATGGGCCTGATGCCAGGCGGCATCTTCCGCGCGCTGTACCCGAACGAACTGCACGGTGTGAGCATCGACGATTCGATCGCCAGCATCGAGCGCATCTTCAAGAACGACGCCGAGCCGCGTGACATCGCCGCGATCATCATCGAGCCGGTGCAGGGCGAAGGCGGTTTCTACGTCGCGCCTAAAGAGTTCATGAAGCGTCTGCGCGCCCTGTGCGACCAGCACGGCATTCTGTTGATCGCTGACGAAGTGCAAACGGGCGCTGGCCGTACCGGCACCTTCTTCGCCATGGAACAGATGGGCGTCGCCGCCGACCTGACCACCTTCGCCAAATCCATCGCTGGCGGCTTCCCGCTGGCCGGTGTGTGCGGCAAGGCCGAATACATGGACGCCATCGCTCCAGGCGGCCTGGGCGGCACTTACGCCGGTAGCCCGATCGCTTGCGCCGCAGCCCTGGCCGTGATGGAAGTGTTCGAAGAAGAGCACCTGCTGGACCGTTGCAAAGCGGTTGGCGAGCGTCTGGTGACTGGTCTGAAAGCCATTCAGGCCAAATACCCGGTGATCGGCGACGTGCGTGCCCTGGGTGCGATGATCGCTGTCGAGCTGTTCGAAAACGGCGACAGCCACAAGCCGAACCCGGCTGCTGTAGCCGCCGTTGTGGCCAAGGCTCGCGACAAGGGCCTGATCCTGCTGTCGTGCGGCACCTACGGCAACGTTCTGCGCGTGCTGGTACCGCTGACCGCGCCGGACGAGCAACTGGACAAAGGCCTGGCGATCATCGAAGAGTGCTTCGCCGAGCTCTGATCCGTTTGTGAACTGATCGACAAAAAACCCGCTTCGGCGGGTTTTTTTATGCCCCTTGAAACACATCAGGAGCAATTGGGCTGTATCGAATGGCCAGCATTGACTAAGGTGCAAGCATTGCCGTTGGAGTGTGCAGATGACTGCTGTGGTGTTACCCGCTGTACCGCGAGTGCTGATTGCCGAGGCGGACCCCTGGTCCCGCGACCTGCTCAAGCAGGTGTTGTTGAATGTGCGCTGCGACGCGCGGCTGGACCTGTGTGCCGATGGCCAGGAAACCCTGCAGCTGTTGGCAGAGAACCCTTATGACCTGGTGATCGTCGACTGGGAGTTGCCCGGCGTCGATGGCCTGAATGTGTTGCGCAGTGTTCGTCAGCGCAAACGTAATCCGCCGTTGCCGTTCATTCTGATGAGCAGCCGCAACGACAGCGCCAGCGTGCGTGAAGCCTTGCCCCTGGCGCCCACGGCGTACCTGACCAAACCCCTGAACATGGAAAACCTGACCCAGCGCCTGCAGGATTTACTGCTGAGCGCGGGTGAAGAGGTGTCCTGCGAAGTGCCGTCTCTGGCGCCGGGCATGACCTTGTCGGTGTATCTGGAGCGGCGGCGCGAACTGGCCGACGGCGCGCCGCTGATGACCGATGTGCAGGTGGCGATCAAACGTAGCCTCAATCCCGATGGCCTCGATCTGGTGCGGCTTGAAGACGAGATCCGCACGGATCCGCAAGTCACCGCCGTGCTGATCGCCGCCGCCAACAGCGCGGCCCAGCATCATGGCGCCGCCGTGCAAACCCTGTCCCAGGCGTTGCATCGCTTGGGGACCGGGCAAAGCATGAACCTGATTCTGGGCCTCGCCCTCAAACGCAGTGCCCGGCTCAGTGATCCGCAACTGGCGGACTATGCCGAGCGCTATTGGGAATTGTCCCTGCACACCGCGGAATACGCGCGAACGCTGGCGCGCTTGCTGGATCTGGATCAGGAGCGCTGTTATTGCGCGGGCATGCTGCACCGCCTCGGCGACCTGGCGTTGCTGCGCTGTTTGCAGGAGTGGAAGCAGGCCGGTGGTGAGCTGGATGAATGGGAGGAAGTCGGCGATGCCCTGGCCGAATTCGGCGCGGCCTACGGTTCGGCGCTGCGTACCCGCTGGCGCCTGCCGCTGGAGCTGCGTGAGCTGATTGCGGCGGTTTATCAGCTCGGTGGCGGGGTTTACTCCCGCGAAGCGCTGGTGATGAACATGGCCGCGCAACTGGCGCGCCTGACCGAGCATGAGGGGATCGAGGCATTGGCCAAGAGCCGCACGGCGCGGTTGCTCAAGATCGGATTGCCGGAGCTGATGCGCTTGCGCAAAAAATAGGCTTTGTAGATCGTTCCCACGCAGAGCGTGGGAACGATCTACATGGGCTCAGCCAGAGATTATCCGGTTCTTGCCCTGGCGCTTGGCCTGGTACATCGCCGCATCGGCGCGGGCGAACAGGCTGTCGAGGTTTTCATCCTCGGGCGTGAGGCTGGTCAGGCCCTGGCTGACGGTGATGCCGAACGTCTGGTCGTCATGGCTGAAACTCAACCGTTGAATCTCCCGTTGCAGGCGCTCGGCCACTTGCATGGCCATGTCCGGTGCACATCCGGGGAACACCGCGGCGAATTCCTCACCGCCGATCCGCCCGAACAGATCACCACGCCGCAGGGCCGCGCGACCGCTCTCAGCGATGCGTTGCAGCACCTTGTCGCCTTCCGGATGGCCGTAGGTGTCGTTGATCACTTTAAAGTCATCGATGTCCAGTAGCAGGAAGGCCAGCGGCTTGCCTTGCTGGCGTGCCTGCTCGAATTCGTGATTGGCACATTCGAAGAAGTGTCGGCGGTTGCTGCTTTGGGTCAGCACGTCGGTGGTGGCCAGGCGGTGGAGCTCGGTTTCCATCTGCTTCTTTTCGGTGATGTCTTCGGCAATGCCGACGATGATCACTGGCTGGCCCGGTTCGGCCTGGCGGTTGATGAAGCACTTGTCGCTGAGCCAGCGCACCTGGCCGTCGGCGGCGATGATGCGGTACTCGCGGTCTTCAACGGCGCCGTTGACCAGCACTTGCGCCAGGCTGCGCTCGGCGTAGTCCAGATCGTCGGGATAAACACTGTCGCGCCAGTGGTTGTAGTCGGACAGCAACAGGCCAGCGGGGCGGCCGAAGATCCGGTCATAGGCCGGGCTGACGTAGAGGACCTGACGGGTTTCCCAGTTGAATGCCCAAAGCACGGCGTTGACGCTGACCAGCAGCGAGCTGAACAGCTGTTCGCGTTCGCTCAGGCGCGCCACTTCGCCCTGCGCATGCATTAGCGCCATCAGCGTTTGCGCGGCCTCGGGCCACTGCGGAAGGGATGTGTCTTGTAGGTTTTTATTGACCATCGGCACAAGTCTCAAAGGGCGTGCCGCTATTTCGACAGCGGCCAACACAAAGCCCGCCGGGGTGGCGAAGTGTCTTTGAGATAGGAGATTTGGGGCGAAGTTCCCGCTTTTCGTGGCGAGGGAGCTTGCTCCCGCCGGGCGGTATTGGCGACGCGTTTTTTCAGTTAAAACGCGTCGTCAGGTATTGCGGCTGCTGCGCAGCCGAGCGGGAGCAAGCTCCCTCGCCACAGGTGCGCCCCTGATTCAGGGTCAGGCAGTGGCGGGGCGCAGGGAGTAGGTTTTCAACTGGTCGGCGAAATCACGCAGGGATTGAATCCCGCTGGCCTCGGCCTCGTGTACCCAATCCTTGATGGCGGCCAGCATGTCGTGACCATTTGAGCTGGTCTTGACCCAGATCTGCTGCAGGGCCAGGCGTTTCTCGTAAATTACCTTCAGCGCCTGGCTGTGCTCGAGCATGGTCTGGATGCGCAGGTGGTGCTTGTCGTCCAGCAGGCTGGTTTCCCGCGAGAGCAGGCGTTTGGCCCGGTGGAACTGGTGGCGGACCGAGTGATCGACCTTTTCCAGCTCTTGCTTGACCAGCGGCGCGATCACCAGCTTGCGGTACTGGGCCATGATCTGGAAGCGGTTGTTGAGGATCGCCATGGCGGTGTCCATGTCCAGGTTGCCTTTGCCTTCGACACGGTGGGCGATCGGCGCAACTCGCTGGACCTTGGCCAGGCGCAGGAAGCTGAAGACCTGGATCCAGGCCCAGCCGAGGTCGAATTCCCACTTCTTCACCGACAGTTTGGCCGAGTTAGGGTAGGTGTGATGGTTGTTATGCAGTTCTTCGCCGCCGATCAGGATGCCCCAGGGCACCAGATTGGTCGCCGCATCGCGGCATTCGAAGTTGCGGTAGCCGATGGCATGGCCCAGGCCATTGACCACGCCGGCGGCCCAGACCGGGATCCACATCATCTGGATGGCCCAGATGGTGATGCCGATGGTGCCGAACAGCAGCAGGTCGATGACGCCCATGATCGCCACGCCCAGCAGTGGGAAACGGCTGTAGAGGTTGCGTTCGATCCAGTCTTCGGGGCAGTTCTTGCCGTAGATGCGCAGGGTCTCGGGGTTTTCCGCTTCGGCGCGGTACAGCTCGGCACCTTTGCGCAGAACGGTGGACAAGCCCTTGATGACCGGGCTGTGCGGGTCATCGACGGTTTCGCATTTGGCGTGATGCTTGCGGTGGATAGCGGTCCACTCGCGGGTGTTCTGCGCCGTGGTCAACCACAGCCAGAAGCGGAAGAAATGTTTCAGGCCGGCATTGAGCTCAAGCGAGCGATGGGCTGAATAGCGATGCAGATAGACCGTGACGCCGACGATCGTGACGTGGGTCATCAGCAGGGTGACTGCCACCAGTGACCAGGGCGATAAGCCAAGAAAACCTTCGTACCACATAGCCTATAGGACCCTCGATAAAGAAAAAAACAGCCGTCGCATTATCACTTAGCCCACAGATAAAACCAGTCGCCCTTTCAGATAAGAGTGGCCGGATGTTTCTTTAATCTATAATTCCAGTCTTTTTTGTAGGGACATGGACGCTCGAATGTCAGCCACATATCGCGATGCCTTGCGTGCAGCGCTACTTTATCTGGTGCTTTCCGTAGTCTGGCTTCAGTTCAGTGGTTATTTATTGAACAGTTTCTTCGATAACTCCACCGACCTGCTGCGCTGGCAACTGATCAACGGTTATGCCTGGGTGGCCTTCAGTGCCGGGCTGATTTTCATCGCGCGGGCACGTTTGTTTCGCTGCCTGGGCGTCGGCGCCAAATTGCGTGAACGTAATGCCGACCGGGAGCGTTTGCGACAGGCGGCCGCGGTGTTCGATTGCACCCGCGAAGGGGTGCTGGTCACCAATAACAAAGGGCTGATCGTCCATGTGAACCGGGCGTTCATGGAAATCACCGGCTACCAGTGTGAGGAAGTGCTGGGTCAACGACCGAGCATGTTCAAGTCGGGCCATCACCCGCCGGGTTTCTACCAGTCGATGTTCGCGACACTCGACAGCCTCGGCGAGTGGAGCGGGGAAATCTGGAATCGTCGCAAAAGCGGCGAGATTTACCCACAATGGCAGACGATCCGCCTCGTTCATGACGATCAGGGGCGGCTCAGCCAGTACGTTGCGGTGTTTTCCGACATCAGTGCGATCAAGAACTCCGAGCATGAACTGACGCGCCTGGCCCACCACGATCCGCTGACCGATCTGCCCAATCGTCTGCTGTTTACCGACCGTGCCGGGCAGGCTGTGGCCTCGGCGCAGGCCCATAAGCGCGGTTGTGCGTTGCTGATGATCGACCTTGATCACTTCAAATTGATCAACGACAGCCTCGGTCACAGTGTTGGTGATCAATTGCTCAAGGGCGTGGCTGAGCGTCTGAACACCTTGTTCGGCCCGGGCATCACCCTGGCGCGGCTCAGTGGCGACGAATTTGCCCTGTTGGCTGAAAATTGCCCGCAACCGGGGCATGCCGCGGCGCTGGCCCAGCGGGTCATCGATGGTCTCAAGGAGCGGTTTCAGATTGACCGGCATTCGTTGTTCATCAACGCCAGTGTCGGCATCAGCCTGTTCCCCAGCGATGCGTTGAGCGCCGAGCAACTGTTGCGCAATGCCGACTCGGCACTGTTCAAGGCCAAGAGCGCCGGTCGCGACAGCTATGCCCTCTACACCGAAGAGCTGACCGCGCATGCCCAGCAACGTGTCGAGATTGCGTTCGAGTTGCGCCGAGCACTGGAGCAGCAAGAGTTGCGGGTTTATTACCAACCCGTGCACGACCTCAAGACCAGCCGTCTGATCGGCGTCGAAGCCCTGGTGCGCTGGGAGCATCCGCAACGCGGGCTGGTGTCACCGGCTGAGTTCATCCCCATTGCCGAACGTACCGGGTTGATTGCCGAGATCGATGCCTGGGTCATGCGCCAGGCCTGTCAGCAAATGTGCCAGTGGCACGCCGCAGGCGTGGTGTTGTCGTTTGTTGCGGTGAACGTTTCTTCGCGCCTGTTCGCTCGCCGTGAGTTGTACCAGCAGGTGGCTCAGGTGCTGCACGACACCGGGCTGGATCCGGCGTATCTGGAGCTGGAAGTCACCGAAAGCGCGGTGATGGAGGATCCGGAAGTGGCGCTGGAGCAGATGCATCGCTTGCGTGAGTTAGGCGTGCGGCTGGCCATTGATGACTTCGGCACGGGTTATTCGTCGTTGCTGCGACTCAAGCGTTTACCGGTGCAAAAACTCAAGATCGATCAGGGATTCGTCGCAGGCTTGCCGGGTGATGAGGACGACGCGGCAATCGCTCGGGTGATCGTTGCGTTGGCGCAAAGCATGGGAATGCAGGTGCATGCCGAGGGGATCGAGCAGGTCGAGCAGGCGGCTTTCCTGCTCGAGCACGATTGCGATCTGGGGCAGGGGTACTGGTTTGGGCGGCCAGTGCCGGCGGCTTCCTTGGATTGGGTTCGGGCGCCGCTGATTGGATGAGTGCCTGAGCTGCTTCTTGTGGCGAGGGGGCTTGCCCCCGTTGGGGCGCGTAGCGGCCCCAAATCTTTGCGTCTGCTACGCAGCCGAACGGGGCGGTGCGGCGTTCCGACAAGCCCCCTCGCCACAGGGTTTTGTGTGGCCCTGAAAATAGTAGATCCCCCGCAATCCCTTGTCCCATCAAATAATGCATTCTGGTTATATAAACATTCTTAAATAGTCTTTTTAAGAATATCTGCGGCTATCTACTATTGCTCTCACGCCGTACGCAGTGCCCACCACTGCCAGGCATATCTCATTAAAGGAGCAGCACCATGAGCGCATCCCTACGCAGTGTTGACGGGCAGGACGAAGCCACCATTTTGCGCGAGATCCAGAGCGCGTTGCGCGATCTGCGCTTTGGCGCGGTGGAAATCACCGTGCACAACGCCCAGGTGGTACAGATCGAACGCAAAGAGAAATTCCGTTTGCAGCATCCGGGCAACAAGTCGAGCTGAAGCAAAGATCAAAAGATCGCAGCCTTCGGCGGCTCCTACGGGAGCGTCGAAGGCTTCGATCCTTGAGTCAGGCAATCCTTTCCAGACCATAAGAAAAAGCCACCACACCAAGAATTCCAGGAGCTTTCACCATGTCGTCGATTCGCCATTTTGCGTTGGCCGCCCTGGCCAGTGCCCTTTTTGCTGGTTCCGCGGTTGCCAAGGATTACGAACTGCTCAACGTGTCGTATGACCCGACCCGCGAGCTGTATCAGGACTACAACGCCGAGTTCATCAACTTCTGGAAGAAAGACCACGCTGGCGACAACGTGAAGATCCAGCAGTCCCACGGTGGCTCAGGCAAGCAGGGCCGGGCGGTGATCGACGGTCTGCGGGCCGACGTGGTGACCCTGGCCCTGGCCGGCGACATCGACGAAATCGCCAAGCTCGGCAAGAGCCTGCCGGCTGACTGGCAGAAGCGTCTGCCGGAAGCGAGCACGCCTTACACCTCGACCATCGTGTTCCTGGTGCGCAAGGGCAACCCGAAAGGCATCAAGGACTGGGGTGACCTGACCAAGAACGGTGTGGAAGTCATCACCCCGAACCCGAAAACCTCCGGCGGTGCACGCTGGAACTTCCTCGCGGCCTGGGCCTATGGCCTGAAAGCCAATGGCGGTAACGAAACCAAGGCCAAAGAGTACGTACAGACCCTGTTCAAGCACGTGCCTGTGCTGGATACCGGTGCTCGCGGTTCGACCATCACTTTCGTCAACAACGGTCAGGGCGACGTGTTGCTGGCCTGGGAAAACGAAGCTTTCCTGGCCTTGAAAGAAGACGGCGGCGCCGACAAGTTCGACATCGTCGTGCCTTCGCTGTCGATCCTTGCCGAGCCACCGGTGGCCGTGGTCGACAAGAACGCCGAGAAAAAGGGCAACACCGAAATCGCCGAAGCGTACCTCAAGCACCTGTACAGCCCGGCCGGCCAGGAAATTGCGGCGAAAAACTTCTATCGTCCACGTGACAAGGACGTAGCTGCCAAGTACGCCAAACAGTTCCCGACCCTGGAACTGGTGACCATCGACAAGGACTTCGGCGGCTGGAAAACCGCCCAGCCGAAATTCTTCAATGACGGTGGCGTGTTCGACCAGATTTACCAGGCGCAGTAGCCTGAAATAGATCTGCCAACGGGCCCCGATCTTGCCGTCGGGGCTTAGTGCGTTTTCAACCAAGGACTTTTATGTCGCGTCGTATCTCCCCCGTCATACCCGGCTTCGGGCTGACGCTGGGCTACACCTTGGTGTACCTCAGCCTGATTGTGCTCATTCCACTGGCGGCGATGTTCGTGCATGCCGCTCAACTGACCTGGGACCAGTTCTGGGCAATCATCTCGGCACCTCGGGTGCTGGCCGCGTTGAAGCTGAGCTTCGGCACCGCGTTGTACGCCGCGATCATCAACGGCGTGATCGGCACGCTGCTGGCGTGGGTGCTGGTGCGCTACACCTTCCCGGGGCGCAAAGTCATCGATGCGATGATCGATCTGCCCTTCGCATTGCCCACTGCCGTGGCCGGTATCGCGTTGACCGCGCTGTACACCCCCACCGGCCTGGTGGGTCAGTTCGCGGCGGACCTGGGTTTCAAGATCGCGTATACCCCCCTCGGCATCACCCTGGCGCTGACTTTTGTAACACTTCCATTCGTAGTACGTACGGTACAGCCTGTACTGGCCGATATCCCCCGTGAAGTGGAGGAGGCGGCGGCGTGCCTGGGGGCAAATCCGTTGCAGGTTTTCCGCCATATTCTGATGCCGGCGCTGCTCCCGGCCTGGCTGACCGGTTTCGCCTTGGCCTTTGCCCGTGGGGTCGGCGAGTACGGTTCGGTGATTTTCATCGCTGGCAACATGCCAATGAAAACCGAAATTCTGCCGCTGCTGATCATGGTCAAACTCGACCAGTACGATTACACCGGCGCCACCTCCATTGGTGTACTGATGCTGGTGGTTTCCTTTGTCCTGTTGCTGCTGATCAACTTGTTGCAGCGGCGCATCGAAACCCCATAAGGAGGCGCGAAAAATGTCCCAATCGTCTATTGCAGCGGCCTCCTCGAACGCCGCCCGCCGTGGCAGTGCAGCTTCGCGGCGAATCCTCATCGGCCTCGGCTGGCTGATCTTTGCGCTGTTTCTGTTGTTGCCGTTGTTCATCGTGGTGTCCCAGGGCCTGAAGCTGGGCCTGGGTGCGTTCTTCACCGCGATCTTCGAACCGGACGCTTTGTCGGCCCTGAAACTCACGGTGATTGCGGTGTTGATTTCGGTGCCGCTGAACCTGGTGTTCGGGGTCAGCGCCGCATGGTGCGTGAGCAAATATTCGTTCCGCGGCAAGAGCATGCTGGTGACCCTGATCGACTTGCCGTTCTCGGTGTCGCCGGTGATCGCAGGTCTGGTCTACGTGCTGATGTTCGGCGCCCAGGGCTTGTTCGGCCCATGGTTGCAGGATCACGACATCCAGATCGTCTTCGCCTTGCCGGGCATCGTGCTGGCGACGATTTTCGTCACCGTGCCGTTCGTGGCCCGTGAGCTGATCCCGCTGATGCAGGAACAAGGTACCCAGGAGGAAGAGGCCGCGCGTTTGCTTGGCGCCAATGGCTGGCAGATGTTCTGGCACGTCACCGTGCCGAACATCAAATGGGGCCTGATCTATGGCGTGGTGCTGTGTACCGCGCGGGCCATGGGTGAGTTCGGGGCGGTGTCGGTGGTGTCCGGGCACATTCGCGGGGTGACCAACACCTTGCCGCTGCACGTCGAGATTCTCTACAACGAATACAACCACGTGGCCGCGTTCGCCGTGGCGAGCCTGTTGCTGATCCTGGCGCTCTTCATCCTGCTGCTCAAGCAGTGGAGCGAAAACCGTATTAACCGCCTGCGCGCCAGCGCCGCGGAGGAATAAGTCATGTCGATCGAAGTGCGTAACGTCAGCAAGAACTTCCACGCGTTCAAGGCGCTGGACAACATCAGCCTGGACATTCAAAGCGGCGAACTTGTGGCGCTGCTGGGGCCGTCCGGCTGCGGCAAGACCACATTGCTGCGAATCATCGCCGGCCTGGAAACCCCGGATCAGGGCAACATCGTGTTCCACGGCGAAGACGTTTCCGGCCACGACGTGCGTGATCGCAACGTCGGTTTCGTGTTCCAGCACTACGCCTTGTTCCGTCACATGACGGTGTTCGACAACGTTGCGTTCGGCCTGCGTATGAAGCCGAAAAACCAGCGTCCGAACGAAAGCCAGATTGCGGTGAAAGTCCACGAACTGCTGAACATGGTGCAACTGGACTGGTTGGCCGATCGCTACCCGGAACAACTCTCCGGCGGCCAGCGTCAGCGCATCGCGTTGGCCCGCGCCCTGGCGGTGGAGCCGAAAGTGCTGCTGCTCGACGAGCCTTTTGGTGCACTCGATGCCAAGGTCCGTAAAGAATTGCGTCGCTGGCTCGCGCGGCTGCACGAGGACATCAACCTGACCTCGGTATTCGTGACCCACGACCAGGAAGAAGCGATGGAAGTTGCCGACCGGATCGTGGTGATGAACAAGGGGGTGATCGAGCAAATCGGTTCACCGGGCGACGTCTACGAAAATCCGGCCAGCGATTTCGTCTATCACTTCCTCGGCGATTCGAACCGTCTGCATTTGGGCGAAGACCGGCACGTACTGTTCCGTCCACACGAAGTGTCGCTGTCGCGGCATGAACTGGAAGACCACCACGCCGCTGAAGTGCGGGATATTCGTCCGTTGGGCGCCACCACGCGGGTGACGCTGAAGGTCGAAGGCCAGAGCGAGTTGATTGAAGCTGAAGTGGTGAAGGATCACGACAGCCTGGTTGGATTGACGAAGGGTGAGACGTTGTTCTTCAAACCCAAGGTCTGGCAGAAAGTCGCCAACATTTAAGATCAAAAGATCGCAGGCTGCGCCAGCTCCTACAGTGGATTTGGGTCGAACACACATCTGTGGCCAACCCAAATCCACTGTAGGAGCTGGCGCAGGCTGCGATCTTTTAAAGCGGCCTAAGCCGCCGCATTTTTCGGATTGATTCGCACACCACCCACTCGCGCCTCGATCTGCTCTTTGAGCTCATGCCGCATCCCGAGCAAAAACGCCAACTCAGCCGCCACAAACAACGGCCCGACAATCAACCCCGTCACATCATCGACAAACGCCGGTTTACGCCCCTCGTAATGATGGCCGACAAACTGAATCGCCCAGCCCACCACAAACATCCCGATGCCGGCGCCAAGCCAGGCAAATGTGCTTTGCTGCGCAAGCACATGCCCCAGCCAGACCGATAGGCCCAGCAATACCGTCATCAGCACCCCCAGCCGCAGTTCCAGGCGCAGGTAAAACCACGCCGACACCAGTGACACCAGCACTGCCGGTGACAGCCAGCCCCCGGCCCATTGCGGACGCGACAGCAACACCGCGACCGCCACGACGATCAGGGGAATGCCCACGAAGTGGCTGGCGATATTGCGCGGATCACGGTGGTAGGCGGCGTATTGACTGAGATGGTCAACGAGGCTTTTCATTGTTATTCCTCCTGTAGGGTGATTGATGATGCCCCGGGTTCATCTCTCGCTCTGTCAGCCAGGCGACAATCTCCAGGAGTTTTCATGGACATGCAGGTTTGGCGTTCGCGCCTGATGACGGGGCAATGGTTCAGTCACTTGCCTGTTTCCTTACAGGATAGTCTGCTGGCAATCGCCAGGATTCGGCGCCTATCGCCGGGGCAACTGCTGTTCAAACGCGGTGATCCCCCGTGCGGGTTGTATGCGGTGCTTGAAGGTTCGGTGCGCATTGGCGCGGTGAATGAGCAGGGCAAGGAAGCGCTGCTAAGCCTGGTGGAACCGCCGCACTGGTTCGGCGAAATCTGCCTGTTCGATGGCCAGCCGCGAACCCATGATGCCTACGCCGTGGGCCAGTGCATTCTGTTGCACATCCCGCAAACGGCGCTGCTGGCATTGCTCGACGAACACCCGGTGTACTGGCGGCAACTGGCATTGCTGATGAGCCACAAACTGCGCCTGACCTTCATCAACCTCGAACAGCTGAGCCTGATGCCAGCCCCGGCGCGCCTGGCCCATCGCTTGCTGATGATCGCCGAGGGCTATGGTGAAATCGACCTGCCGCGCCGCGTTCTGCAACTGCCGCAAGAGCAATTGGCGTCGATGCTGTCGCTGTCGCGCCAGACCACCAACCAGATCCTCAAGGACTTGCAGGGGCAGGGAATACTCGGTCTGAGTTATGGTGAGATTGAAATTCTGGACTTGGAGAAATTACGGGCTACCTATCAGATATGACAGTAGATGGCCGAGGCTCACGAGGTGTAAAAGAAGATTGTCGAAGAAGACATCCAAAGGAGTTGGATCCATGAACGATAAGAACCAATACGAAGGTGTCGATACGCCGACACCGAAGGCCGTCGCTGCACCTGTGGTGAACTTACCGGTACCTGATAGCGACAACGAAAACCCTGTGGAATTCTCGGGCACTGGTGAAGAGGGCTGGTTAGTCCTGGTTTACTCCATACCCACCGATGGCCAAGCTATCGCCTCTGCTATTGTTAAAAACGGTAAGTGGTCGACATCGGTGAGCCTTGATGTACGCCGCTATTCTGCGTTTGCACTGCAAAAAGATAACCGTCAGACATCTGAGTGGACGGATATATTCGATTTCACCGTTACTCGTTGATTAGTGCATTGTCAAACCTATCATTCTGCCGCGCGCGGTGTGCGCGGCTTCAGTCTGATTGTCGAAAGCCTTGGCTTTATCACCAAAACCACACTCGACAACCCCTCAGCCGGAAAACCAAGTTTGTCATGGGCAACTCACTCGAAGGGGCTTAGCCTGTAAAGCTGAACAATCGAGGTGTGCCATGCGTGTGCTGTTAGTGGAAGACGAACCCGAGACCGCCAAGCTCCTGGCCAAAGGTCTGAGCGAAGCGAGTTATGCGGTGGATGTAGCGCTCAATGGCATGGACGGCCGACGCTTTATCGAGTCCGGCGAGTACCAACTGATCATCCTCGACGTCATGTTACCCGGCCTCAACGGCTGGCAGTTGCTGCAGCAGATCCGCAAGCTCGGCGATACGCCGGTGCTATTGCTCACCACCACGGACGGCATCGAGGACCGGCTGCGCGGGTTGGAGCTGCATGAGGATGATTACCTGCTCAAGCCGTTTACCGTCAGCGAGCTGGTGAAGCGGGTGCGCAAGCTGTTGCGGCGGGATCGGGGGCGGTAGCGGTTTCAGTGGTGCTTGAGAAATTGCGATGGGGGCCGGAAATCTCAACACGCCTTGGGAATCTATTACCGCAACCCATCCCGAAACTGCCCCGGCGTCATTCCCGTCCAGCGCTTGAACGCGCGGCTGAAGCTGCTGGTGTCGGCGAATCCCAATAGATAACTGACCTCGCTCAACGAGCATTGCGGGTCGCGCAGGTGCAGCAGCGCCAGGTTTTCCCGACTTTCGTTGAGCAGCGCATCGAACCGACAACCTTCGTCCGCCAGGTGTCGTTGCAGGCTGCGCAAGCTCAAGTGCAGTGCTTCGGCGATGCGATCGGCCGACGGTTCGCCCTCAGGCAGTTGCTCTTCAATGGCGTCGCGAACCTTGCGCTCCCAGGTCAGGGGCTTGAGTTGCGCCAGGGTGCGTTTGAGCACGGTCTCGTTGTGTTCGGCCAGTTCCGGGTTGGCGTCGTCCAGGTGGCTGTCGAAATCCACCAGGGCGAATTCCAGTCGGTCTTCCTCGGCGGCGAAATACACCGGCGAACGGAACACTTTGTGCCATTGATGCGGGTCGGCAGGTTCCGGACGGCGCAGATAAACCGCCAGCGGCGCGTAGTCGCGGCCCAGCCGGTTACGGCAGGTGCGCACGTAAATCGCCGCGAATGCGTCGATGGCTTCGAAGGCTGGTGCGGGGTTGCCTTGGGGATTTTCAGGCGGAAGCGGTAGCGATCCTCGGCGCGGGTCAACTCCAGGTCCAGCGCATCGCTGACCACCTGGTGATAACGCACGATGCGCTCGAACACTTCCCGCAAGCTGCCGCTGGCCACCAACGCATACCCGAGCGCATGGAACGTGGTCGGGCTGACAAACCGCGACACCCGCAAGCCAATCGCCGGGTCGCCACTGACCTGCACCGCGATTTCCCACAGGCGTGTGGTGCCGGACAACGGGTAACGGGCGTTCGGGTCGTCCATCAACTGCGGATCGAGCCCCGCCTGTCGGCACAGGGCGGTGCTGTCGAGGCCCAGCGCATCGAGCTGCTTGCGCAGGGCGCGGGTCCAGCTGGCGAGGGAGGTCGGTTCAGTCATGTCGATTGGCGCGTCCGGTCAACAGGTTGGCGTTCACGGCTACCGCTGTGTGAAGCATCACAGGGCAGGATGCGAACATCAATAACCAGAGGATGGAAGCATGGACGGTACTTCTGCAAGTCCCCAGCGACTGAATGCAGCACAACGATCAGCGCATATTCGCCAGGTGGTATTGGCCAAGGGCGTCGAGTTGCGTCGGCGCTACCCGATTCTCAACCATCAGGACGCCTTGGGTGCGGGCATCCTGGCCTTCGCCCTGGCCGGGATGATCGGTTCGGCAGTGCTCTATATCAACGGATACATGACCTGGTGGGCATGCCTGTTGGTCAACGCGTTTTTCGCTTCGTTGACCCATGAACTTGAGCATGACCTGATCCACAGCATGTATTTTCGCAAACAGCGGGTGCCGCATAACCTGATGATGGGCCTGGTGTGGCTGGCGCGGCCGAGCACCATCAATCCGTGGATCCGCCGCCATTTGCACCTCAACCACCACAAGGTGTCCGGCACTGAAGCCGACATGGAAGAGCGGGCGATCACCAACGGTGAGCCCTGGGGTTTTGCGCGGCTGTTGATGGTTGGCGACAACGTGATGTCGGCGCTTATCCGCATGCTGCGGGCCAAGACCTGGGCGCACAAGTTCAGCATCCTCAAGCGCTCCCTGAAAGTTTACGCACCGCTGGCGCTGATGCATTGGGGGGCGTGGTATGTGTTCCTCGGTTTTCACGCCGTCAACGGCATCGCGCATCTATCGGGGGCGCCCATCGAATGGTCGGCGACGACATTGGCGGTGATGCAAGTGATCGACATCGCTGTCGTGGTGATCATCGGTCCGAACGTGTTGCGCACGTTCTGCCTGCACTTTGTAAGCTCGAACATGCACTACTACGGTGACGTCGAGCCGGGGAATGTGATTCAGCAGACTCAGGTCTTGAACCCTTGGTGGCTGTGGCCGTTGCAGGCGTTCTGCTTCAACTTCGGCAGCAGCCACGGGATCCATCATTTTGTGGTGAAGGAACCGTTTTACATCCGCCAGATGACGGTGCCGGTGGCGCATGAGGTGATGCGTGAGATGGGTGTGCGGTTCAATGATTTCGGGACGTTTGCACGGGCGAACCGATTTGCGCACAAGGCGACCACAGAACCCCGTCAGGTGCATGCCGCCCAGGTTTGAGCAAGGCACCCGGAAACTCAAAGGCGAAAAACGCTCGTCATCAATTTGACCCAAAGGGACGCTAAGTTGTGACGCAAGCAGCGAGGGGTCGGCGATTGCCGAAGATGATTCGTATATGTGATTTAGGTCTAATAAAGTAATTAAATATTCCTTTATTGGATAACCGATTTCGCCAATCATCGGCTTCAGGATTGTTGATCAGCGCAAACAGATTTTGTGTTTCCGGGGCCGTCTCCTTGGCAGGGTGCGGCCCCTTTTTTATTACCTATGGAAAACACAAATCCCTGTGGGAGCGGGCAAGCCCGCTCCCACAGGGGATTTATTTAATATTCGATATGGGTCTTAATAAATAGCTTCTTATTCCTTAACGAATATAACTCTCCTCCCTATACTCGATCAGGAACAGACACACAGCAGGAGAGCTCCCCCATGCGCAACGAATCAATTCGCTACCTGATTGTGCCGGGCTGGCAAGGATCGCCAGAAGATCATTGGCAAACCCACTGGCAGAACAGTCTGCCAAACAGCGCGCGGGTGGAGCAGGCCGATTGGCTGACGCCTCGTCGTGAAGACTGGGTCGCAGCGTTGGCCGAGGCGATTGCCGCCGACAGCACGCCTGTGATCCTGATCGCCCATAGCCTGGGTTGCATCACCGTTGCCCATTGGGCAGCCACCGCGCCGCTGCAATTTTTGCGTCAAGTGCGCGGCGCCTTGCTGGTCGCGCCGGCGGACGTCGAGCGCCCGGCCTGCGCGCCGGCCCTGCGCAACTTTGCGCCGATCCCGACCCATTTATTGCCGTTCCCGAGCCAGGTCGTCAGCTCTGACAACGACGCCGCCGTGAGCGCGCCACGTGCGCTTGAACTGGCGCGTCAATGGGGCGCCGAGGCGGGGATTTTATCGGGGGCCGGGCACATCAACGTGAAGTCCGGTCACCGGCGCTGGGAGCAGGGTTTTGCCTACCTTTATCGGCTGCAGAACCGCATGGAGCAGCACGCCCTGCGCCGCGCTTGAACCTTATTCTTTTTCTTTAAAAATCGCCCCCGTCTCCCGGCGGTTTTGGGCGGGAGTCTGCCATGAGTTTGCATGAAACCTTCGGTCAGCCATTGCTGACCTTTCCCGATGCGGAGAAAAGCCCGCTGAGCATCCGCGCCAAGGCGCTGGTGTTTGTCGATCCGCGTTCCCGGCAATTGCGCCAGGAGCTGGAACAACTGGCGCCACGTTCGATCTCGGTGTTGATTCGCGGTGAAACCGGCAGCGGTAAAGAACTGCTGGCGCGGCACATCCACCGCGCCAGTGATCGTGGCGGGTTGTTCGTATCCGTCAATTGCGGTGCGATCAGCCCGACTTACGCCGATGCTGAACTGTTCGGCTATGCCGCCGGCAGCTACAGCGGTTCGGCCAGCAGTCGTGCCGGCTGGTTCGGCTCGGCCAATGGCGGCACCTTGTACCTGGACGAGATCGGCGACCTGCCGCTGCCGATCCAGATCAAGTTGCTCGCAGCCCTGGAAAACCACGAAGTCACCCGCGTCGGTGCGCACCAGCCGAGCCCGGTGGACGTGCGTCTGGTGGCGGCCACCAGCATCGATCTGGCCCAGGCAGTGGCGGCCGGAAAATTCCATGAGCGGCTTTATCACTACCTCAGCGAGGGCCAACTCGAACTGCCGGCCTTGCGTGAGCGGGTGGGCGATATTTTGTCGCTGGCCGAATACTTCCTCGGCATCTACAGCCAGCGCCTCGACCTGCCGGTGCCACTGATCAGCGAAGCCGCGCAGCATCTGCTGGAGCAACACAGTTGGCCGGGCAACACCCGGGAGCTGGAGAACGTCATTCACTTTGCGCTGCTGGTGAGTACTGGCGATGAGATTTTGCCGGAGCATTTGAATCTGCCCGAGGCGCCTGCATCGTTGCTACAGATCGAGCAGCAACTGAAAAAAATCCTCGGCAGCGGCTCCGCCGCCGAAAAAGAGGCCTTGAAAGACCTGCTCAAAGCGACGGGGCTTCTGTAGGAGCGAAGCTTGCTCGCGAATCAGACAACTCGGTCTGTCTGGAGGACGGCTTAGTGGGCAAGTCGCGCTCCTGCAGGGTCGTGCATGGATTTATGGAAGGGGGGCTGTATGAACAAAATGGAATATGAAAGTGAATAAAAGATATTGTTCGGGAATAAAAAATCCCGGTATCGTCCGCGTCACGCCAGCGATAGCACTTCACTGGCACCTAAACATTTAGCCGTCGTCGATGACGACCGTGATTTTCGATAAGGACACTGCATGAAAAAGGTTCTGTTGTTCACCGCATTGGCGGCTGCCCTGACCGCGGGTCTGGCCCAGGCTGGCGAGAAACTGGTGGTTGCGGCGACGCCGATTCCACATGCCGAGATTCTTGAACTGATCAAGCCTACCCTCGCCAAAGAAGGCGTGGACCTGGAAATCAAAGTCTTCACCGACTACGTTCAGCCGAACGTGCAGGTCGATCAGAAGCGTCTGGACGCCAACTACTTCCAGACCCTGCCGTACCTGAAAAGCTTCAACGAAGGCAAAGGCACGAACCTGGTGACTGTGATCGGCGTGCACGTCGAACCGTTCGGCGGCTACTCGAAGAAAGTCAAAACCCTGGCTGAGCTGAAGGACGGCGCAACCATCGCCATCCCGAACGAAGGCAGCAACAGCGGCCGTGCCCTGATCCTGCTGCAGAAGGCTGGCCTGATCGAGTTGAAAGACCCGAAAAACGCTTTGGCCACCCCGAAAGACATCGCCAAGAACCCGCACAATTTCAAGTTCAAGGAACTGGAATCGGCCATGCTGCCGCGTGTTCTGGACCAGGTCGATCTGGACATGATCAACACCAACTACGCGCTGGACGCGGGCCTCAACCCGGCTAAAGACGCGCTGGTGATCGAAGGTGCCGATTCGCCTTACGTGAACTTCCTGGTGGCACGTCCGGACAACAAGGACAGCGTTGCCATCCAGAAACTGGCCAAGGCCCTGACCAGCCCGGAAGTGAAGGCGTTCATCGACAAGAAATACAGCGGCGCGGTACTGCCGGCGTTCTGATTCACCGCCGTCTCGAACCCCTTCAAGGTTTCAAACGTCGACGGCTACTACAGCGTCGGCGTTTTTTATTGCGCCAAGATCAAAAGATTTCAGGCCACCCGCGTCTTCAACGCCTTGCGCAGCGCCACCAGCAATTTCACGATGTCCTGCGGATCCAGCCGCTGTGGCACGTTTACGTCAGCCATGTTCTCTTCCTTGTGATGGTTCGGCCGGGGGAGTCTGGCCAAAAGCTGCACGTCCTTGGAGGGGCATTTTGAAAAAAAGATCCCTCCTACAGCGCAAAGGAAAATAACCGTCCCCCGCTGCCGTCGCAAATCCGCAGAATAGTTTTTTGCGTGATATCAATATGCTTTAACGGTATTTAAATTCCTCTTTTTATACCTTTAAAGTTGGCGCCTGCCGGGTGGTTATCCACTGCCCATGGACTGCGCCATCGTCGCTTACCGAGCGGCGTACAGTATGTTCAATGACCTTCGATTACGCATTTATCCTCAGCACCGTGCCGGCGTTTCTCAAAGCCGTTGGCGTGACGCTGCAGGTCGGCTTCATCGCCATCGGCACTTCATTGCTGGTGGCGCTGGTCAACGCGACGATTCTGGTGTTTCGCACGCCTTACCTGCAGCGCCTGGTCGGGCTGTATGTGGAGTTGGCGCGTAACACGCCATTGCTGATCCAGTTGTTCTTCGTCTACTTCGCCTTGCCGGCCCTGGGCATCAAAGTCTCGGGCTTCGCCGCAGCGATCATCACCATGACCTTTCTCGGCGGAGCCTACCTCACCGAAGTCTTGCGTGCCGGCGTGGATGCGGTGCCCCAGGCGCAACTTGAGTCCGGTCGTTCAATAGGCTTGTCCCACGGGCAATTGCTGCGCTACGTGATCTTGCCGCAGGCCGGCATCCTCAGCCTGCCGTCGCTGTTCGCCAATTTCATATTCCTGCTCAAGGAAACCACTGTGGTCTCGGCGGTGGCGGTGCCGGAGATTCTCTACACCACCAAGAGCTACATCGCGCTCTATTACAAAACCTACGAAATGCTCGCCGTGCTGACGTTGATCTGCGTGCTGTTGTTTTTGCCGTTGTCGCTGCTGCTCAGCCGTCTGGAAAGGAGGCTCCAGCATGGCCAGTTCGGGTCTTGAGTTGCTCATGGTGTCGTTGCCGCAATTGGGCAAGGGCGCTGCACAAACCTTGTCGATTTCATTCCTGAGCATCGCCTTCAGCACCGTCGGCGGGGTGCTCTACGGCGTGTTGCGCACGCTGAATTCGACATGGCTCAACGCAATGCTGCGGGTTTATCTGGAATTGTTCCGGGCGATCCCGGTGCTGGTCTGGTTGTATTTGTTGTTCTTCGGCCTGCCGATTTTTTTCGGCCTGAGCATTCCGAGCTTCTGGTGCGCGGTGCTGGTGCTGTCGCTGTGGGGCGCCAGCGAAGTCGGGGAAGTGGTGCGCGGCGCCTTGCATTCGTTACCGCGCGGCCAGCGAGAAGCGGGATTGTCGATTGGCTTGAACGGCCCGCAACTCTATGGCTACGTGCTGCTGCCCCAGGCGCTGAAACGCATGACGCCGCCGACCATCAACATCTACACGCGGATCATCAAGACCAGCTCTCTGGCGGTGCTGATCGGCGTGGTGGACGTGATCAAGGTCGGCCAGCAGATCATCGAGCGCACCTACGAATCGGTACTGATCTACGGCGCGCTGTTTCTGTTTTTCTTTTTCATCTGCTACCCGCTGTCAGCCGCTTCCCGCGTGCTGGAGCGGCGCTGGACGCAAGCATGAGCGCATTGATCGAGTTCAAGGGTTTCAACAAGTTTTTCGGCGAGCAGCAGGTGCTCAACGGCATCGACCTGAAGGTGAGAACGGGCGAAGTGATCGTCATCCTCGGCCCCAGCGGCTGTGGCAAAAGCACCTTGCTGCGCTGCCTCAACGGCCTGGAAGTCGCTCACAGCGGCAGCTTGAATTTTGCCGGGCGTGAGTTGCTGGACAAGGGCACCGACTGGCGCGAAGTGCGTCAGCAGATCGGCATGGTATTCCAGAGTTATCACCTGTTTCCGCACATGAGCGTGCTCGATAACGTGCTGCTTGGCCCGGTGAAAGTGCAGAAGCGCGACCGCCGCGAAGCCCGTGCCCAGGCCGAAGCCTTGCTGGCGCGCGTAGGCCTGTTGGACAAGCGCGACGCGTTCCCGCGTCAGCTCTCCGGTGGTCAGCAGCAACGCATCGCCATCGTCCGTTCGCTGTGCATGAACCCCCAAGTCATGCTCTTTGACGAAGTCACCGCCGCCCTCGACCCGGAGATGGTCAAGGAGGTACTCGAAGTGATTCAGGGGCTGGCCCGCGAGGGCATGACCCTGCTGATTGTCACCCACGAAATGGCCTTCGCCCGCGCCGTGGCCGACCGCATCGTGTTCATGGACGCCGGGCGCATCCTTGAGCAACAACCCCCCGAGATTTTCTTTACGAACCCGCAAACCGCACGAGCGCAGCAGTTCCTGGAGAAGTTCTCCTTCGTCGCCGCACTACCCAAAACGACTCAAACAAAGGAATTGGAACTGCCATGAAAACTGCCAAGTCTTCTCTACTGCTACTCCCGCTATTCGGCCTGGCGCTGCTGGCCGGTTGCAACAAAACCGAAGAACCGGCCAAGCCGAAAGTCGCCAGCGTCAGCAGCGCACCGGCCGGTTACCTGGAAAAGATCAAAGCCCGGGACAAGCTGATTGTCGGCGTGTTCACCGACAAACCGCCGTTCGGTTTTGTCGATGAAGCCGGGCGCTACGTGGGGTTCGATACCGACATTGGCCGCCAATTCGCCAAGGATCTGTTGGGCGATGAAAACAAAGTCGAGTTCGTGGCGGTGGAGCCGGCGAGCCGGATTCCATTCCTGCAAAGCGACAAGGTCGACCTGATCCTGGCCAACATGACCGTCACCCCGGAGCGCAAGGAAGCGGTGGACTTCACCAACCCGAACCTCAAGGTGGCGGTGCAGGCGCTGGTACCGCAGGCCAGTTCAGTGAAGAACCTTGATGACCTGGCGACCCGCACGACTATCGTGACCACGGGCACCACAGCCGATGTCTGGCTGACCAAAAATCACCCGGACTGGAAACTGCTGAAGTTCGAGAAAAACTCCGAGTCCCTGCAAGCCCTGGCCAATGGTCGCGGCGACGCTTATGCGCAGGACAATCTGGTGCTGTTCAGCTGGGCCAAACAAAACCCGGGCTACCGTGTACTGGAACAGAAGTTGGGCGCCGAAGCACCGATCGCCCCGGCGGTAAAGAAGGGCAACATCGAACTGCGTGATTGGGTGAATGCGGAGTTGGCGAAGCTGGGTGAGGATAAATTTTTGCTCAAGCTGTACGACCAGTACGTGCGTAAAGAGCTGAGCGATGACACCAGGCCTGAGAGCGTGATTGTCGAGGGTGGGAAGTGGCAGGGGTGATTTGCTTCAGCTGATCGTTCCCACCTGTGGTGAGGGAGCTTGTTCCCTCGCCACAGAGCGAGGGAACGATCAGTGTGTCTCAGTCGGGCCAATACCACACCGGCTCATCCAGCATCCGCTGCCCGACCATCCCGGTCTGGCCGAAATCTTTCTCCAGCACAATGCAATTGCATTCCGGGTCTTGCTGCAATGCCGAGATCAAGCGCCGCGCATGGGACACCACCCACACCTGGCACTGTTCGGACGCTCGAATAATCAACCGCGCCAACGCCGGCAACAAGTCCGGATGCAGACTGGTTTCCGGCTCATTCAGTACCATCAGCGTCGGCGGCCGGGGTGTCAGCAATGCCGCGACCAGCAACAGATAGCGCAACGTCCCGTCCGACAATTCGGCGGCGGACAGTGGCCGCAACAACCCTTCCTGATAAAACTCGATTGCAAATCGGCCACCTTGCAGCAATGCGATGTTCAGCGTCGCGCCGGGGAACGCATCGCTGATCGCCGCCTGCAAGGCTTCGGGATCGCCGATTTCGCGGATGGTCTGTAATGCCGCCGCGAGGTCGCGACCGTCGTGGTGCAACACCGGCGTGCGAGTGCCCAGTTGTGGTTGTCGCGCCGGAGCTTCGGCATCGCTGCGAAAGTGATCGTAGAAGCGCCAACGGCGGATGAATTCACGCAGCTGCAAGACTTCCGGCGAGGTACGCAAGCTACCAACCTGATCGAACAGACTGTCGAAATTCGGTGTGCGCTGGGCCAGCACCTCCCAGTCGCGTCCGGCCCGTGTGCGAATCATCGGGCCGTCACGATCCACCAGCAAGCTGGCCGGGCGATAGAACGGCCCGGACCAGATGCATTCCCTTTTGATTTCCGGGTCCAGAGAAAACGCGGAAAGACTCGGTTCCGCAAGGCCCAGCGCGATCGAGTAGCTGAAGTCTTCGCCGGCAAACCCCAGGCGCAGGCGCTTGACGCCGTGTCGCATGGTTGCCTGGACCGGGATTTCACCAGTGCGCATGCGCTGGGTGATGGTTTCCGGCCCGGCCCAGAAGGTCGAATCCAGCCCACCCTCGCGTGCCAAGCCATTGACCACTCCACCCTGAGCAGTTTCCGCCAGCAGACGCAAGGCGCGGTAGAGATTGGATTTACCGCTGCCGTTGGGGCCGGTGATCAGGTTCAGCCGTTCGAGCGGAATCACCAATTTATTGATCGAGCGGTAGTTGGCCACCGCGAGGGTTTTGAGCATGGGGAGCTTCCTGCTGCAGGGTCCGCCAGTTTGTCTTATCGTCGGCGACTGTGATCGTCTGTGACGAGGGAGCTTGCTCTTGCTGGGCTACGAAGCGGCTCAAAAAAGTTAAACGAGGTGTGTCAGGCAAAACGAGATAGCAGGTTTGCGTCTGTTGCGCAGCCGAGCGGGAGCAAGCTCCCTCGCCACAGGATAGTCCCCAGGCCATAAGGTACGTAGCAAACCCGTGCACCTGTTGAACCCTGTTCTAAGCTCACAGTCGTATCGTCACTGGCACGTACGTACAACGCAAAGGAGTCTGCATGGCGGGTCCTGGATTGAAATTAATGGTTGGCCTGAGCCTCTTCGCCTTGCTGACCGCCTGTGGTGAAAAAAAGCCCGTCGAGAAGGACCGTCCGCGAGTCTTCGTGCAAGAGGTCAAGCCAACCGATTACGCCGCCGCGGTGACACTCACCGGTGATGTTCAGGCCCGAGTCCAGACCGAGTTGTCGTTCCGCGTGGGCGGCAAGATCATCCAGCGCATGGTCGATGTCGGTGACCGGGTGTCGGCCAAACAAGTGCTGGCCAGGCTTGACCCCAAAGACCTGCAAACCAATGTCGATTCGGCCCAGGCCCAGGTGGTTGCCGAGCAGGCGCGGGTCAAACAGACTGCCGCCGCCTTCGTTCGCCAGCAAAAACTCCTGCCCAAGGGCTACACCAGCCAGAGCGAATACGACTCCGCCCAAGCGGCCTTGCGCAGCAGCCAGAGCGCATTGAGCGCGGCTCAAGCGCAATTGGCCAACGCCCGCGATCAACTGAGCTACACCGCGTTGATTGCCGATGCGCCAGGCGTGATTACCGCGCGCCAGGCCGAAGTCGGCCAGGTGGTGCAGGCCACGGTGCCGATTTTCAGCCTGGCCCGGGATGGCGAGCGTGACGCGGTGTTCAACGTTTACGAATCGCTGCTGACCGAGCCGCCGTCGGACCGATCGATTGTGGTCAGCCTGCTCGACAATCCGAAGGTCAAGACCACGGGCACCGTTCGGGAGGTCACGCCAGCGGTGTCCGCGCAGACCGGCACGGTGCAAGTCAAAGTCAGCCTCGACGGTCTCCCTGAAGGCATGCAGCTCGGCTCGGTGGTGAGCGCCACGGCCAAGCCAGTGGGTAAAACCGCAGTGGAACTGCCCTGGGCGGCCCTGACCAAAAACCTCAGCGACCCGGCCGTGTGGCTGGTGGACGCCGAGGGCAAGGCGCAGTTGCACACGGTCACCGTTGGCCGTTACCTGACCGGCAAAGTCATTGTCAGCGCCGGCCTCACCGGTGGCGAAAAAGTCGTCACCGCGGGCGGCCAGTTGCTGCACCCGGGCGTACGGGTGGAGGTCGTCGAAAATACCGATCAGACCCCAACCACAGGAGCCCAACCATGAAGCACCTGTTGCTGTTGTCCGCCGCTGTACTGCTGGTCGCCTGTTCCAAGGAAGAAGCGCCGCCAGAACCGGTGCGGCCGGTGTTGTCTGTGGAAGTGAAAGCGCTCCATCAAGAGGATCTCGGCCGGTTCGCCGGCAGCATTCAGGCCCGTTACGAAAGCAATGTCGGTTTCCGGGTGCCGGGGCGTATCGCCAGCCGCAATGTCGATGTCGGCGCCGAAGTCCAGAAAGGCGCCTTGCTCGCCACCCTCGACCCCACCGATCAGCAGAACCAGTTGCGCTCGGCCCAGGGTGACCTGGCGCGTGTTCAGGCGCAGCTCATCAACGCCCAGGCCAACGCCCGGCGTCAGCAGGAACTGTTCAATCGCGGGGTCGGTGCCCAGGCACAACTGGACATCGCCCAGACCGAACTGAAAACCACCCAGGCGTCCCTCGATCAAGCCAGGGCCGCCGTCAACCAGGCGCAGGACCAACTCAACTACGTCGAGCTGCGCACCGATCACAAAGCCATTGTCACCGCGTGGAATGCCGAAGCCGGGCAAGTGGTGACCGCCGGCCAGCAAGTGGTGACCCTGGCGCAGCCGGACATCAAGGAAGCAGTGATCGACTTGCCCGACACCCTGGTCGATGATTTGCCGGCCGACGTGGTGTTCCAGGTCGCCTCGCAGCTGGACCCGAGCATCACCAGCACCGCCATCGTGCGTGAAATCGAACCCCAGGCCCAAAGCGCGACCCGTACCCGTCGTGCCCGCCTGAGCCTGACTGATACGCCACCGGGTTTTCACCTCGGCACGGCGATCAGCGTGACCCTCAGCTCCGCCATCAAGCCGCGCCTCGAACTGCCGGCGAGCGCATTGCAGGAGGTCGATGGGAAAACACGGATCTGGGTCGTCGATCCACAGACGCAAACCGTTGCCCCAAGGGAGGTCAGCCTGGTCAGCCGGACCGACGACACAGTGGTCGTGGCCAACGGTGTGAAATCCGGCGAGCGGGTGGTCAGTGCCGGTGTGAACAGCCTAAAACCGGGGCAGAAAGTGAGAATTGATGAGGGCAGCCCGCAATGAAAGGGAGTTTCAACTTATCCGAGTGGGCCCTCAAGCATCAGTCGTTTGTCTGGTATTTGATGTTCGTCGCGCTGTTGATGGGCGTGTTTTCCTACCTGAACCTGGGCCGTGAAGAAGACCCGTCGTTCACCATCAAAACCATGGTGATCCAGACCCGTTGGCCCGGCGCGACCCAGGAAGAAACCCTCAAGCAGGTCACTGACCGGATCGAGAAAAAACTCGAAGAACTCGACTCGCTCGATTACGTGAAAAGCTACACCCGCCCCGGCGAATCGACGGTCTTCGTTAACCTGCTCGACACCACCAGCGCCAAGGACATTCCGCAAATCTGGTATCAGGTGCGCAAGAAGATCAACGACATCCGCGGCGACTTCCCGCAAGGCCTGCAAGGGCCGGGCTTCAACGATGAGTTCGGTGACGTGTTCGGTTCGGTGTATGCCTTTACCTCTGACGGCCTGTCAATGCGCCAGCTACGCGATTACGTGGAACAGGTGCGTGCCGAAATCCGTGAAGTGCCAGGGTTGGGCAAGGTCGAAATGATCGGCGAGCAGGATGAAGTGCTGTACCTGAACTTCTCCACCCGCAAACTCGCCGCCCTCGGCATCGATCAGCGCCAGGTGGTGCAGAGCCTGCAATCACAGAATGCCGTGACCCCGGCGGGAGTGATCGAGGCCGGCCCCGAGCGGATTTCGGTGCGGACCTCGGGGCAGTTTGCCTCTGAGAAAGACCTGGCCAACGTCAACCTGAAGCTCAACGACCGCTTCTACCGCCTGGCCGACATCGCCGACATCAGCCGTGGCTATGTCGATCCTGCCACCCCGGAGTTTCGTTTCAACGGCCAGCCGGCCATCGGCCTGGCAATCGCCATGAAGAAGGGCGGCAACATTCAGGCATTTGGCAAGGCGCTGCATCTGCGCATGAACGAGCTGACGGCCGACCTGCCGGTGGGCGTTGGCGTGCATAACGTTTCCGATCAGGCCGAAGTGGTGGAAGAAGCTGTCGGCGGTTTCACCAGTGCGTTGTTCGAAGCCGTGGTGATCGTGCTGATCGTCAGCTTCGTCAGCCTTGGCGTGCGCGCCGGGCTGGTGGTGGCGTGTTCGATTCCGTTGGTGCTGGCGATGGTCTTCCTCTTCATGGAATACAGTGGCATCACCATGCAGCGGATTTCCCTCGGAGCGCTGATCATCGCCCTCGGCCTGCTGGTGGACGACGCGATGATCACGGTGGAGATGATGGTCACGCGCCTGGAAATGGGCGAAACCAAAGAACAGGCGGCGACCTTCGCCTACACCTCGACGGCGTTCCCGATGCTCACCGGCACGCTGGTTACCGTCGCCGGTTTCGTGCCGATCGGTTTGAACGCGAGCTCCGCCGGTGAGTACACCTTCACGCTGTTCGCGGTGATCGCGGTGGCCATGCTGGTGTCATGGATCGTCGCCGTGCTGTTCGCCCCGGTACTCGGTGTGCATATTCTGAGCAGCAATGTGAAACCTCACGACGCAGAGCCAGGGCGCATCGGTCGGGCGTTCAATGGCGGCCTGCTGTGGGCCATGCGCAATCGCTGGTGGGCCATCGGTATCACCGTGGCGCTGTTCGTGCTCTCGGTGTTTTCCATGCAGTTCGTGCAGAACCAGTTCTTCCCGTCCTCGGACCGCCCGGAAATCCTCGTCGACCTGAACCTGCCGCAAAACGCCTCGATCGCCGAAACCCGCAAAGCCGTGGACAAGCTCGAAGCGACGCTCAAGGGCGACCCGGACATCGTGCGCTGGAGCACCTACATCGGCGAGGGTGCGATCCGTTTCTACCTGCCTCTCGACCAGCAGTTGCAGAACCCGTACTACGCGCAACTGGTGATCGTCAGCAAAGGCCTTGAGTCACGCACGGCGCTGACTGCTCGTTTGCAAAAGCGCTTGCGTGAAGACTTCGTCGGCATCGGCAGTTACGTCCAGGCCCTGGAAATGGGCCCGCCGGTGGGGCGTCCGATTCAATACAGGGTCAGCGGTAAAGACATCGATCAAGTGCGCAAACACGCGATCGCCCTGGCCACTGAACTGGATAAAAACCCGCACATCGGCGAGATCATTTACGACTGGAACGAGCCGGGAAAAGTGCTACGCATCGACATCGCGCAAGACAAGGCGCGGCAACTGGGGCTGTCGTCGGAAGACGTGGCGAACCTGATGAACAGCATCGTCGTCGGCTCGCCGGTGACGCAGGTCGATGACGACATCTACCTGATCGACGTGGTCGGCCGCGCTGAAGATGCCGAGCGCGGCAGCCCGGAAACCTTGCAGAACTTGCAGATCGTCACCCCCGGCGGCACTTCGATACCGCTGCTGGCGTTCGCCACGGTGCGCTACGAACTGGAGCAACCGCTGGTATGGCGTCGTGACCGCAAACCGACCATCACCATCAAGGCTGCGGTGCGCGACGAGATTCAGCCGACCGACCTGGTGAAGCAGTTGCAACCGGACATCGACAAGTTCGCCGCCGGTTTGCCGGTGGGCTACAAAGTCGCCACTGGCGGCACGGTGGAGGAAAGCGGCAAGGCCCAGGGGCCGATTGCCAAGGTGGTGCCGTTGATGCTGTTTTTGATGGCGACCTTCCTGATGATCCAGTTGCACAGCGTGCAGAAGCTGTTCCTGGTGGCCAGCGTCGCGCCGCTCGGCTTGATCGGCGTGGTGCTGGCGCTGATCCCGACGGGCACGCCCATGGGCTTCGTGGCGATCCTCGGGATTCTGGCGCTGATCGGCATCATCATCCGCAACTCGGTGATTCTGGTGACCCAAATCGATTCTTTCGAGAAGAGCGGTTATACGCCGTGGGACGCGGTGGTGCAGGCCACGGAACATCGGCGTCGGCCGATTTTGTTGACGGCAGCGGCGGCGAGCATGGGGATGATCCCGATTGCCCGGGAAGTGTTCTGGGGGCCGATGGCCTACGCGATGATTGGCGGGATCATCATCGCCACCTTGCTGACGCTGCTGTTTTTGCCGGCGCTGTATGTGGCCTGGTACAAGGTACGCGAGCCGAAGAAACAAGCGCCGTAACGATCAGTCGGCTCGACGCCAAACGCTGGCCAACCAAGGCTGCTGCTCCCGCGGCAGCCCTGCCGGCCGGTAGTAATGCTCAAGCTCCACAAACCCCGCCTCGGTCAGCATTTGTTGCCACGCCGCCAGGTCGTAATACGCCCCATAACGCGGTCCGTTCCAGCCTTCCTGATTCTCGCCACGGGGATTGGAACTGAACAACACACCGCCCGGCTTCAATGCCGCGCGCAGTTGCTTCAACACCCTGGGCAACTCCTGACTCGGGACATGAAACAGCACCGCATTGGCAAAAATCCCGTCAAACCGCTCGGCTGGCAGATCGAGCTTCAGGAAGTCCTGCTGCCAGACCTCACACCCGCTGTCGTCCCGAGCCATCTGCGCAAGCTTTTCCGAACCGTCGAGCCCGATGGCGATGTGGCCCAGGCGGGTGAAGGTTTTCAGGTCGCGGCCGGGGCCACAGCCAAAGTCGAGAATGCTGAAGGGCGCCTCACCCTGGATGTGCCGCAACAGGGCATCGATGTTCTGGCTGACATCGTGATCGCGAGTGCCTTCACGGAAGTCCTCGGCCACCGCATTGTAATGGCCCAGGGTGGTAGAGGTGATCTGCTCCAGGTCGGCGGGAGTCTGTTTCATGGTCGGCTGCACAGAAAAAGAAAGAAGCACTGACTATAAGCGCTTTCGCACTTTTGATCTTGATTCAGCGCTTGTTCAACCCCCGCGCCAACCGATCCCCACCCAACTGAATCACCGCCACCAACACCACCAGCAACACAATCACCGTCAACATGATCTGGCTGTCAAAGCGCTGATACCCATATCGATAAGCAATGTCGCCCAACCCACCAGCGCCAATCGCCCCGGCCATGGCCGACGAGTTGATCATGGTCACCAGCGTAATGGTGAAGCCGCCGACAATCCCCGGCAGCGCCTCGGGCAGCAGCACATGCCAGACGATATGCCAGCGTCGGCAACCCATTGCCTGCGCCGCTTCGATCAACCCGTGGTCGACTTCCCGCAGGCTGACTTCGGCGATGCGTGCGAAGAACGGCGTAGCGGCAATAGTCAGCGGCACCACCGCTGCCCAAACGCCATAAGTGGTGCCGACGATCAACCGGGTGAACGGAATCAGCGCCACCATCAAAATCAGAAACGGAATCGAGCGGAACAGGTTCACGAACGCGCCCAGTGCGCGGTTCAGCGCCGGTGCTTCGTAGATCCCGCCCTTGGTGCTGGTGACCAGAATCACCGCCAGCGGAATGCCCACCAACAGCGCGATCAGTGACGACACGCCGACCATCAGGAAGGTATCGATGAAACCTTGCAGCAATCGATCAAACCACATAACCCAGCACCTCCACCTGTTGCGCCCAATGCCCGGCGCGTTGACGTAATTCCTCGGCACCGAGGGACGAACCGGTCACCGCCAGCAGCAATTGACCCAGCGCATGGCCCTGAATCCGTTCCACGCCCCCTTGCAGCAAACGCACGCGGCCACCGAGGGCGCTGAAAAGCGCCGCCAGGTCTGGCTCGTCGCGGGTATTGCCGGTGAATTGCAAGCGCAGGACCACGGCAGCGCCCGAAGACTGCGGCTGTGCCCGCAAGCGGCTTTGCAGTTCATCCGGCAGGCCGTGTTGCAGCGGCGCGAGCAAGGTCTTGCTCACTTCATGCTGCGGGTTGCCGAAGACCTCCCAGACCGGCCCTTGCTCGACGATTCGCCCGTGCTCCAACACCACGACCCGATCGCAGATATCGCGGATCACCGCCATCTCGTGGGTGATCAGCACGATGGTCAGGCCCAGTCGCTGGTTGATCTCGCGCAGCAGGCCGAGGATCGATTGGGTGGTCTCCGGATCGAGGGCCGAAGTGGCCTCGTCGCACAGCAGAATCTCCGGGTCATGCACCAACGCACGGGCGATGCCGACACGTTGTTTCTGCCCGCCGGAAAGCTGCGCCGGATAAGCCTTGTGCTTGCCTTGCAGGCCGACCAGTTCGAGCAATTCACGGACCTTCTGCTCGCGTTTTTCCTTGGGAACACCGGCGACTTTCAGCGGCAACTCGACGTTCTGCCAAACCGTCTTGGCCGACATCAGATTGAAGTGCTGGAAGATCATGCCGATGCGTCGGCGCAGCGCCACCAGACGGTCTTCATCGAACTCGCCGATGTCCACCTGATCGATCAGCACTCGCCCGCTGCTCGGTTGTTCGAGGCGGTTGATGGTACGGATCAGAGACGACTTGCCGGCACCGCTGCGCCCGATGATGCCGAACACTTCGCCGCGTTGGATTGCCAGGTCGATACCGTGCAGGGCCGCCACCGGACCTTGCTGGCCATTGTAGGTTTTACCCAGGCCGATGAAGCGCACGTGGGCGCGGTTCAGCTCGGGGTGGAGCTCGGTGCGTTCAGCACTGTGTGGCTCTGGAGTCTCCAGTCGCCGTTGGATGGCGGCCGTCATGCTCAGCTTTCCCAGCCAGCTTGATAGAGCTTGCCATGGGTCTTATCCAGCGCTGCGCGAACCGCTGGCGAGTGCTGATAGATGTCGACGAATTTGATCAGCCGTGGGTCGGTTTTGCTTTTCGGCTGGATCACGAACTGGATTACGTATTCCTTGTGATCGAGACCGTCGAACAGCAGCGCGGAGCTGGCATCGAAGGTTTTCGACAGGCGAATGTAGGCCGGATAACCCTGGACCAGATCGGCGTCGTCATAGGCGCGTACCAGTTGCACGGCTTCAACCTGAAGGATTTTGATTTTCTTCGGGTTGGCGATGATGTCTTCTTCGGTGGCCTTGTAGCCGACGCCCGGTTTGAGGGTGATCAAGCCTGCCTTGGCTAGCAGTTGCAGGCCGCGACCGCTGTTGATCGGGTCGTTGGCGATGGCCACGCTGGCGCCTTCTGGCAACTGGGCGAAGCTTTTGTATTTCTTCGAATAGAGGCCGACGTTGTTGATGATGCCCGGGGCGAACGGCACCAGATCAAAGCCGGCCGCGGCCTTGGCGTTTTCCAGGAACGGGATGTGCTGGAAATAGTTCACATCGATGTCGCCCGAGGCGAGGCTGACGTTGGGAGCGATCCAGTCGCTGAATTCCACCAGTTCGACTTTCAGGCCTTGTTTGCTGGCTTCCTCTACGGCGGCTTCCAGCGGAATGGCGAAGGCGGCGGTGGTGCCGACTTTCAGCGGCGCGTCGGCGGCGAAGGTGATGGAGCTGAAGAGGCCGAGGGCCAGGGCCAGTGCTTTGACTGGGTGGGATAAGAGTTTTTTGGTCATGATGATTTTCCAGTCAATTGTTTAATGTGCATGCTTTTGTGGCGAGGGAGCTTGCTCCCGCTGGGCTGCGAAGCGGCCCCAAAGCCATTCAATGAGGTCAGTCAGTTGAAACTCGCCAGCAGGTTTTGCGACTGCTGCGCAGTCGAGCGGGAGCAAGCTCCCTCGCCACAGTTTTTAGTGTCGGTAGTGGGAGCCCGTGTGTTGCTCAGGCAAATGCGCGTCACGCTGAAACAGTTTTTCCCGCAGGCTGCCGTCGTCGTAAGCGGTCTTGTATGACCCTCGGCGCTGCAACTCCGGAATCACCAGCTCAATGAAATCCACATAGCTTTCCGGGGTGACGATCCGTGTCAGGTTGAAGCCGTCGAGGCCGGTTTCGGCGATCCATGATTCCAGCTCATCGGCCACTTGCTCAGGTGAGCCGACCACGGTGATGTAGCGGCCACCGAGGGCGTGTTGTTCCAGCAGTTTGCGGCGGGTCCAGTCGTTGTTTTGCAGGTTCTTGGTGGCAGACTGGATGGCGTTGCTCTTCACGTACTGGATCGGTTCGTCGAGTTCGTACTCGGAAAAATCGATCCCGGTGGACGCCGAAAAGTGCGCGACGCCGGCCTCGGCGCTGGCGTAGCTCAGGTATTCGGCATGCTTGGCCCAGGCCAGCGCTTCGGTGGCGCCGACGATCACGTTCAAGCCCATGAACACCTTGATGTCCCAAGGATTGCGCCCGGCCTCGACGGCGCTGGCGCGAACCTTGTCCACTTGAGCCCGGGTCGCCGGTTTGTTCTGGCCGCTGATGAACACGCACTCGGCATGCCGACCGGCGAACAGCAAACCGCGATCGGAGCTGCCGGCCTGGAACAGCACCGGCGTGCGTTGCGGCGACGGCTCGCAGAGGTGATAACCCTCGACCTGATAGAACTCGCCCTTGTGCTCGACCTTGTGCACTTTGTCTGGCTGGGCGTAGATCCGTTGCTCGCGGTCGTTGAGCACCGCGCCGTTTTCCCAGCTGCCTTCCCAGAGTTTGTAGAGCACTTGCAGGTATTCGTCGGCCTGGTCGTAGCGTCGGTCGTGTTCCACCTGCTCGCTGAGGCCCATGGCCTTGGCGGCGCTGTCCAGATAGCCGGTGACGATGTTCCAGCCGACCCGTCCACGACTCAGATGATCGAGGGTCGACAGGCGTCGGGCGAACAGATACGGCGGCTCGTAGGTCAGGTTGGCGGTCAGGCCGAAGCCGAGGTTCTTGGTGACCGCGGCCATGGCCGAGACCAGGAGCAGCGGATCGTTGACCGGCAACTGGATCGACTCTTTGAGCGGCACGTCGATCGAGTTCTGGTAGACGTCGTACACACCGACGATGTCGGCGATGAACAGACCGTCGAACAGTCCGCGCTCCAGCAGTTGCGCTAGCTCAGTCCAGTACTCGATGGTTTTGTATTGGGTGGAGTTGTCCCGTGGATGGGTCCACAGACCATGGTTGATGTGCCCGATGCAGTTCATGTTGAACGCGTTGAGCAGGATCTTCTTTTTGCTCATCAAATGGTCCCCCGCAACGGCGGGTTTTCATCGTTGAGGTAGTAATTGCCCACCGCGTGATACTTCCAGCGCACCGGGTCGTGCAGGGTGTGCACCCGGGCGTTGCGCCAGTGGCGATCGAGGCCGTGCTCAATCAGAGTCGCCTGGCTACCAGCCAGTTCGAACAACGTGCTGCCGGCGGCGAGGGAGATCTCGGTGCTGATGGCCCGGGCTTCGGCAACCGCAATCGACGCGGCGGCGACGGTCTCGGCATTGGTGTCGGCCTGGGCCTGGTCAAGGAATTCGCCGGAGCGCTCCAGCAAGGCTTCGGTGGCGTGCAGGCGAATGCTCAAGTGGCCGAAGCTCTTGATGGTCAGTGGGTCTTCGGTGGCTGTTTCATGCGTGGCGTCGATCCACGGCCGGGTTTTGGTCCGCACGAAATGCAATGCATCTTCATAGGCTGCGCGGGCAATGCCGGTGTCGATCGCGGCGTGGAGAATCTGCGCCAATGGGCCGACAGTGGTCGGGCGTTCGAATGCGCTTTGAAATGGAATCACGTCCTCGGCGGCAACGTAGACATCCTCGAACACCACCGAACCGCTGCCGGTGGTGCGCTGGCCGAAGCCGCTCCAGTCGTCGATGACCGTCAGGCCTTTGCTGTTGTGCGGGACGAAGGCCAGCTGCTGCACGCCGTTTTCATCCACTACTGAGGTGGGGATGCGCTGGGCGTAAATGGCGCCGGTGGCGTAGAACTTGCGGCCGTTGATGCGATAGCCGTCACCGTCGCGGGTCAGGCGGGTGACGCGGTCATGGGCGGTTTTGGTGCCCAGTTCCGCCAGTGCATTGCCGAAACGCTGGCCGGCCAGCACTTCGGCGTACAGGCGTTTTTTCTGCTCATGGCTGCCGTTCACACGGAGCACTTCGAGGGCGTAGAAATGGTTCTGCGGGATCTGCCCCAGGGAGCCGTCAGCCTGGGCGATCAACGCGATCACTTTGGCCAGGGTGGCGTTGGAAACCCCGGCGCCGCCGTATTCCTTTGGCACGCTGATGCCCCAAAGACCCGAACGGGAAAACACTTCCAGTTCCGGGTGCGGCAAACGACGTTCGCGGTCGCGCAGGGCGCTGTCGCGTTTGAAGTCGTCGGCCAGGTCACCGGCGACGATCAGGGCTTGCTCATCGCTGGTAATGACCGCGACGTTTCGAGAAAGAGACATGTGTTTCTCCAGCGATCTGGTCGTTAAATCCAGGAGTGGCGAGCCGGCAACGTGCCGTTCAAGTGATAAGCGCCAACCGCGTGATACTTCCAGCGCACCGGGTCGTGCAGCGTGTGCACCCGGGCATTGCGCCAGTGGCGGTCGAGGTTGAACTCGGCGAGGGTGGCGCGGCTGCCGGCCAGCTCGAAGAGTTTTTCGCTGGCCAGCAGCGAGATCTCGGTGGTCAGCACTTTGGCCTCGGCAACGGCAATCGAGGCGCGTGCCGCAGACTCGGCGGTGAGCGGCGCGGCGTTGACCTGATCGAGCACTTGCCCGGCCTTGCGCAGCAGCGCTTCGGCGGCGTGCAGTTCAATTTTCAGCTTGCCGATATCGGCGATCACGTAGAGGTCGTCGCTGGCCCGTTCGACCTTGGCGTCGATCCAGGGCCGGGCACGGGTTTTCACGAATTCGATGGCGTCATCGATAGCGCCCCGGGCGATGCCGGCGTCGATGGCTGCTTGAATCAGCTGCGATACGGCGCCCTGAGTGTTCGGGCTGTCGTTGATCCTCCAGTTATCCACCACCAACTCGGCGTCGACCCGCACGTTGTTGAGCAAAATGGTGCCGCTGGCGGTGGTGCGCTGGCCGAATCCCGACCAGTCGTCAACGATGCGCAAACCCGGCGTGCCACGACGAACGAAGGCCAACACTTGCTTGCCGTCGTCGTTCAGCGCCTTGACGGCCACCCAATGGGCGAACAAGGCGCCGGTGGAGTAGAACTTCTGCCCGTTGATGACGAAGCTATCGCCGTCGGCGGTGATTCGCGCCTTGAGCTCCAGGGTATTTTTGGTACCGCGCTCCGGCCCCGCGTTACCGATCCGCCAGCCTTCGAGTACGCTTTTGAACAGCTGTTTTTTCTGCGACTCGGTGGCACTGCCCAGTATCAGGTTGAGAATCCCGAACTGGTTCTGCGGGATCTGCCCCAGGGCCGGGTCGGCTGCGGAAATGATCGCGAAGACTTCGGCAACGGTGACGAATGAAACCTGTGGGCCGCCGTACTCACGCGGGATGGCAATGCTGCCCAGGCCGCTGCGGGTGAACTGTTCGATTTCCGACCAGGGCAACTTGCGCTGCTGGTCACGTTTGGCGGCGTGCAGGCGGGCGACTTGCGCCAGCTCTTGGGCAGCCTTGATGGCTTGTGCGTCGTTGCGCAAGACCTGCGCGGGCAACAACAATGGGGCGATGTCCAGATCACTCTGGATGATTGCATCTGCCAGACTGGACATCAGTGCCGCTCCTTGGCTGCACGCAATGCCCTGGCGATTTGCACTGGGGTGATTGTGTTCCGGACCATACCTACCTCACATCTCATGAAAACGCCGCAGGTGTTGCGGCGAACGAAAAACACGAATGTCCGGTGGTCCGGTGTATATACCCTAAACGCGTATAAATAATTAATGAACTAACTTTTAGGAATATGCATAGAAGGGTGGCATCGCCAGGACGGTCGAGCCCTGTGGCGAGGGAGCTTGCTCCCGCGCGGCTGCGAAGCAGTCGCAAAATCGGCCATCACGATTCAATTACACAAACACGTGAGCCAGTTTTGGGGGCGCTTCGCACCCCAGCGGGAGCAAGCTCCCTCGCCACAAAAAGCCCTCATATCGTGCACTACAGGCGCTTCACTTCTTTCGAGGCTCAGCAGCTTTGAGCACTTCTTTGGGCGGCTCTTTCAGGTAAGGATTGGCACAGCCGATTTTCAGTGTGCGTGCCGGTGCCCAGCGCGAGTTGTTACCCACCCGGTCGAGGATGCAGTAGGTCACTTCCAGTCGAAGGTCTTCGCCGGCTTCGAGAATGATTGCCGGTGGCACCCAGACGTGAATCGGCTGACCCACATCGTCGGCCTTGAGTTTGGGCAGGTCCATGCGCACATCGCCCCAGCGCAGGGTGATTTCGTCGTCGGCGGCCATGTTCAGGTAGGGTTCGATGGTCAATGGCACACCGCGCTTGACCTGGTTCGGATTGACCCCCTGACGGCGAATGGTCTCGGGAATGAACACCGGCGCCAGGCTCTGGTTTTCCTCATCGCAAAGGGGCGAGGGCAGGCCGCCGGGGCAATCGAGTTTGATCTGGACGCGCGCCGCCGGTGATATCGCTGGCCCTTGCCCGATCTGCATGACCTTGTAATGGACGCGAGCAGAACCGTTGGCAATGAAGCTTTCCGGCACCCGCAGGCTCACCGCTTTGCCGCCATGGTCTGTCCCCACCAGGCTGGAGGCCACGTAGCAGTTGTTCCAGAACAGCTCGATCAGGTCGCCTTCGTCCATGCCTGGATAAGGCGGCACGTCGATCATTAGATGAGCGGCCGAGGTGATGCTGATGCCGGCCTTGTGAGTTTGCGCCAGGGTCGGGGCTGCAAGGTCGGGTTTGTTCGAAGTGCTTGTCATGGGGTTCTCTCCTTGAAGCCTTACCGCGAAGTCCGTTTCTGAAAGATCGAAAGGCGTGAATTACCAGGCAACAAAACGATTCACTTTTTGTGTATTTGAAGAGTGATCGAGTTTGATGGAAGTCGCTTGTTGGAGACTAGATAAGAGTGGGTTCGAATAGGTGTCAATAGTGTTTATTGGTTAAAGGTTGGTTCTTGGGTTATTCAGAAATCTCCTACGTAGTGCAGTTAATAAACCCTAATGCTCTGTCGAATTTAGTCCAATTTTTGATGGGCTGCATGCCTTGGAGGTGGCAACCCATGGACTGTGGGTGGCGAGGGTTTTTATGGATTCTAAGCGAGATGAATCTGTTGCAGGACATATATATGTACCGCATGGAAGGGTGGAAAGTTATCTATGATTGGAGTTGATCAAGGCGGTCGTTGAAAGCGAATAGAAGATTTTATCAGTCGAGGAAAGTGCCACTTCCATCCATGGAAGTTGACAGTTTTTAGTAGAAATTGAACTAGGCGTTGTTAAGGAACTTGCTGAGAAACTGCTTCGTCCGTTCTTCTTTCGGGTTGGCAAAGAGTGCCTTGGCTTCGCCCTGTTCGACGATCACACCCTTGTCGAAAAACACCACACGGTTGGCCACGTCCCGAGCAAAACCCATTTCGTGGGTGACGATCACCATGGTGCGTTTCTCCTCGGCCAGGCCGCGGATGGTCGCCAACACTTCGCCCACCAATTCCGGGTCCAGCGCCGAGGTCGGTTCATCGAACAGGATCACTTCCGGTTCCATCGCCAGCGCCCGGGCAATCGCCACACGCTGTTGCTGACCGCCGGAGAGGCGTCGCGGGTAAGCGTCTTCCTTGCCCGCCAGGCCGACCTTGGCCAACAGCTTTTTACCCAAGGCAACGGCGTCGGCTCGTGGAATCTTTTTCACCACGATCGGGCCTTCGATAACGTTTTCCAAGGCTGTGCGATGGGGAAACAGATTGAAGTTCTGGAACACAAACCCCACGTGCTGGCGAAGGCGTCGTACCAGGCTCTGCTGCTGGTTCAGGGGGCGGCTGCCATCGATCTCGATGTCACCGACCTTGATCCGGCCGCTGGTGGGTTCTTCCAGAAAATTCAGGCAACGCAGGAACGTGGTCTTGCCCGAGCCGCTGGGGCCGATGATTGCCACCACCTCGCCTTCCTTCACCTGCAGATCGATGCCGTTGAGCACCACCTGACCCTTGAACTGCTTTGTCAGTTTTTCCACGACAATCATTGGGTCAGGACTCCTGGTCGTGCCGATTGACCCGCTCTTCCAACTTGTTCTGCAGGTGCGAAAGCACCGTGGCCAGAACCCAGTAGATCAGCGCGGCGGCAAGATACATGGTGAAAATTTCGAAGGTACGGGCGGTGATCAGCTGCGCCTGGCGGAACAGCTCCGGCACCTGAATGGTGGCCGCCAGCGCGGTGTCCTTGACCAGCGAGATGAAGCTGTTGCCCAACGGTGGCAGGGCCGTGCGCATCGCTTGCGGCAGAATGGCCCGGCGCAGGGTTTGCGCGCGGGTCATGCCGATACTGGCCGCAGCTTCCCATTGGCCGCGCTCGATGGAGCTGATCGCGGCACGCAGGATTTCGCAGGCGTAGGCCGCCATGTTCAGCGAGAAGCCGATCAGGGCTGCCGGCAGCGGATCAAGTTCGATACCCAATTGCGGCAAGCCGTAATAGATCACGAACAGTTGCACCAGCAACGGCGTGCCGCGAAAGAACGACACGTAGATGCGGGAAATCCAGCTCACCAGTTTGAAGCGCGACAGGCGCATCAACGCCAGGCCGAAGCCCATCAGCAGGCCGAAGAACATTCCGCCCAGGCTCAGGATGACCGTGTAATACGCGCCCTTGAGCAGGAAGGGCGCGGAGTCCAGCGCGAGTTGGAAAGCTTCTCCCATTATTGAGTGACGTCAGCGCTGAAGTATTTTTCCGAAAGCTTTTTCAGCGTACCGTCGGCACGCAGCTTGTCGATGGCTTTGTTCACCGCGGCCAGCAGTTCAGGCTCGCCTTTGCGCAGGGCAATACCGGCTTCCTGGCGGGAGAACGCTTCGCCGGCAGCGGCAGTGTCCTTGGCCTTCCTGGCGTATTCCAGCGCGGCCAGGCGGTCGATCAGAATGGCGTCGATGCGGCCGACGCGCAGATCCTGGAACTTGCTCGGGTCATCTTCGTAGGTGCGGACGTCAGCCTTAGGCACATTCTCTTTCACCCACTGCTCGTAGTTGGTGCCCAGGCCTACGCCGACTTTCTTGCCGGCCAGATCGGCGGCGGTCTTGATGGTGTCTTTGTTTTTGGTCAGGGTCAGCGCCTGAATCCCGGAAACGGTGTACGGCTCGGAGAAGTCGTACTTCTTCTTGCGCTCTTCGGTGATGGTCACCTGGTTGATCACCGCGTCCAGACGCTTGGATTCCAGGGCCGCGAGGATGCCTTCCCATTTGGTCGGCTGCAGTTTGACCTTCACGCCCAGCTCTTTGGCCAAGGCTTCGGAGAACTCGACTTCGAAGCCGCTCAGTTTGCCGGCCTCGTCGACGAAGCTGAACGGTGGATAAGTGCCTTCCAGGCCGACGTTGATCACGCCCGCGTCCTTGATCTTTTGCAGTTGCTCTCCGGCAACCGCTTGCCCGAGCAGGCCGGCGCTCAGCGCCAGGCCCAACGAGCCCACCAGCAGATTTCTACGTAGTGCGGAAAAATTCATGACAAGCCCCTGTGTTTTCTTATGGAAGACGCTTAAGGAAAGTTGGCAAATTCGGGATTTGAACGACTGCGATATCCTGCCCTAAAGCAGCTTATGCGTCTCGCTGCAAATTCGCCTGCGGCGCGACTATATGATGGGATTTTTAGATTGGAAAATAATAAATATTAAGTTTGTTATTCTTTAAATGAATATTTGAGGGGTGCATTCCTGTGGCGAGGGGGCTTGCCCCCGTTCGGCTGCGAAGCAGTCGTAATGTCTGCTGACTCGATATGACTGCCGGACACAAGGGGCCGCTGCGCGACCCAACGGGGGCAAGCCCCCTCGCCACAGGACTATCGGCTATAAAAAGTCTTTGTAGGCAAACAACGCCGGCGCTCCACCGGTGTGCAGGAAGATGATCGGGCCCGCATCGAAGCGCTGGCGCCCGATGCCGTCGAGCAAACCAGCCATGGCCTTGCCGGTATACACCGGGTCCAGCAACAATCCTTCCTGGCTCGCCAACAGCTTCACCGCCGCCAGCGTCCCGGCATTCGGCTCGCCATAACGCGGGCCGAAATATTCGTCCCACAGTTCGACTTTGAAACTCGCCGGCAGGCCCACGCCTAACAGCTCGGCAGTGCGTTCGGCGAGGCCCTGGACTTTCGGTCGTTGAGCTTCATCGCTACGGGAAACGGTCACGCCGATGACTGGCAAATCCGGCAGTACTTCGCTCAATGCCAGCGCCAGGCCGCTATGGGTGCCGGCACTGCCGGAAGCCAGGACTACGGCGGCGAATTGCAGCCCGGTGTCCTTGATCTGCTCGGCCAGTTCCAGACCCGCACGGACATAACCCAAAGCGCCCACCGCATTGGAGCCACCAATCGGCACCAGATAGGGTTTCTTGCCGTTGCTGCGCAGACGTGCGGCCAGCGCTTGCAATTGCTCGTCAGCGTTGTCGAGGTTTTCCACCAGTTCGACCTTGGCATCGAACAGGTCCAGCAACAGCCGATTGCCATTGCCGAGGTAGTTGCTATCGTCAGTGCCGAGCGGGTTCTCCAGCAGCGCCACGCAGCCCAGGCCAAGCTTGGCCGCAATGGCGGCGGTTTGGCGTACGTGGTTGGACTGGATCGCGCCAGCGGTGATCAGCGTATCGGCGCCCTGGGCCAGGGCATCGGCGGCGAGGTATTCGAGTTTGCGCAGCTTGTTGCCGCCCAGTGCCAATGGCGTCAGGTCATCGCGTTTGACGTACACATCGCGGCCCAGCCAGGTCGACAGGCGTTCGAGTTTTTCCAGGGGGGTAGGGTGACCGAGCAGGTCGAGGCGGTTAAAACGGGCAAGCTGTTGTTTGATCATGGGTCCGTACTGGCGGAGGAAGATGTCAGGACTATAGGCACGGGTATTTAGTGGGGCAACTGCCAATCGCTTATAGCCAAAAGTATTGTTAACAGCACTATTGGTTCTTAATTCGGCTGCAAGTCGTTGCCGTAAAGTAATCGCCGTCAGCGCGGCCAGACAGTCCGGCCGCCCGTGAGGAGTTTTTACCGTGAGCGAGCGTTCCAGCCATTGGCAATTGCAGACCATCGTCAGCCAACTGCGTACGGCGCGCGACCAGTGGCGCGCACAAAACGGCCGCGCCAGCACCGAGCAGGGCGGTCGCGAGTTGCCGTCCCGAGCGGCCATGGCGGACATTCTCGAAGCCTTGTGCGGTGCGTTGTTTCCGATGCGTCTGGGGCCGGTGGATTTGCGCGAGGAGAGTGAGGACTTCTACGTCGGCCACACGCTCGACGTGGCGTTGAATGCATTGCTGGCTCAGGCGCGGCTCGAATTGCGTTACGTCGCTCGCCACAGTGCCGGGGTCGATTCTGAAGTCGAAGCCAAGGCCATCCGGATCATTCAGGACTTCGCCCTCGCTCTGCCGGAATTGCGCAGCCTGTTGGACACCGACGTGCTGGCGGCCTATCACGGCGATCCGGCGGCTCGCAGTGTCGATGAAGTGTTGCTGTGCTACCCGGGAATCCTGGCGGTGATTCACCATCGCCTGGCCCACCATTTGTACCGCGCCGGGTTGCCGTTGCTGGCGCGGATCAGCGCGGAAATCGCCCACTCGGCCACCGGTATCGACATCCATCCTGGCGCGCAGATCGGTCGCAGTTTCTTCATCGACCACGGTACGGGTGTGGTGATCGGCGAAACCGCGATCATTGGTGAGCGGGTGCGGATTTATCAGGCCGTGACGTTGGGCGCCAAGCGCTTCCCGGCGGACGAAGACGGCCAGTTGCAGAAGGGCCATCCGCGGCATCCGATTGTCGAGGACGACGTGGTGATCTATGCCGGCGCGACGATTCTGGGACGGATCACCATCGGCAAGGGCTCGACGATTGGTGGCAACGTCTGGCTGACCCGCAGCGTGCCAGCGGGGTGCAACCTGACCCAGGCGAATCTGCAGCATGATGACGGGACGCAGAAGTAAGGCTCCCTGATATTTGCTGACTGACATGCAGTCTTCGCGGGCAAGCCTCGCTCCTACAGAATCAGTGTCGATCGGGGACTTGGCGACCGACACAAAATCTGTAGGAGCGAGGCTTGCCCGCGAATGGTTTCAAGCCAAACCGAGATAATGGCATCCAGCTAATTTTCCACAGAACAAATCCCGTAAACCCCGCGTCATACCCTTCCTTGCACTCGCGCAGAAAAGCTACCGCCGAGCCCTGCGATTAGTCCTTAGCACCCTATTCATGTTTAACTTGAACGTTCATTCAAGTTAAACCGGTGGTTCGCCGCCCGCTCACAACAGGAGGCTTGCCTTTGCTGAGTCCGATTTTTACAGCCACGTTTTTCCCCCTCGAGGTGCACCTTTCGTGAGTGCATCGTCCATCCCCGCAAGCGGCCAGGTCCGCATGAATCCGCCGGTGTTTTATTTCGCGGCGACCTTCATTTTGTTGTTCGCCGTCGTGGTCATGGCGATCCCCGAACAGGCCGGTGCCTGGCTGTTGCAAGCGCAAAACTGGGCGGCCAATACGGTCGGCTGGTACTACATGCTCGCGATGACGCTGTATCTGGTCTTCGTGGTGGTCACCGCCTTGTCCGGCTACGGCAAGATCAAGCTCGGTGCCGACCACGACGAGCCCGAATTCAGTTACTTGTCCTGGGCCGGCATGCTGTTCGCCGCCGGGATCAGCATCACGCTGTTTTTCTTTTGCGTGTCCGAACCACTTACGCATTTGGTGCAACCACCGCAAGGCGAGGCCGGTACGGCGGAGGCGGCGCGTCAGGCGATGCAGATTCTGTTTCTGCACTGGGGCCTGCACGGCTGGGGCGTGTTCGCCTTCGTCGGCATGGCGCTGGCCTATTTCGCCTATCGGCATAACCTGCCGCTGGCCCTGCGTTCGGCGCTGTACCCGCTGATCGGCAAGCGCATCAACGGGCCCATCGGTTACGCGGTGGACGGCTTCGGCATCATCGCCACTGTGTTCGGCCTCGGTGCCGACATGGGCTTTGGCGTATTGCACCTCAACTCCGGCCTGGACTACCTGTTCGGCATCGCCCACACCCAGTGGATTCAGGTCGGCCTGATCACGCTGATGATGGGCGCGGCGATCATCGTCGCGGTGTCTGGCGTCGATAAAGGCGTGCGGGTGATGTCCGACATCAACATGCTGCTGGCCTGTGCGCTGCTGCTGTTCGTGTTGTTCGCCGGTCCTACCCAGCACTTGCTCAATACCCTGATCCAGAACCTTGGCGATTACCTCGGCGCTTTGCCGATGAAGAGTTTCGACCTCTACGCCTATGACAAACCCAGCGACTGGCTGGGCGGCTGGACGGTGTTCTACTGGGCCTGGTGGATTGCATGGTCGCCGTTCGTGGGCCTGTTCATCGCGCGGATTTCCCGTGGCAGGACCATCCGCGAATTCGTCTTCGGCGTGCTGTTGATCCCGCTCGGTTTCACCCTGGCGTGGATGTCGATCTTCGGCAACAGCGCCATCGATCAAGTTCTCAATCACGGCATGAGCGCGCTCGGCATGTCGGCCATCGACAACCCGTCGATGACGCTTTACCTGTTGCTGGAGACCTACCCGTGGAGCAAAACCGTGATCGCGGTCACGGTGTTCATCAGCTTTGTGTTCTTCGTCACCTCCGCCGACTCCGGCACCGTGGTGTTGTCGACCTTGTCCGCCAAGGGTGGCAATCCCGATGAGGACGGGCCGAAATGGCTGCGAGTGTTCTGGGGCGCGATGACGGCACTGGTGACCAGCGCACTGCTGTTCTCCGGCAGCATTGATGCCTTGAAGTCGGCGGTGGTGCTGACCTCGTTACCGTTCTCGATGATTTTGCTGCTGATGATGTGGGGCCTGCACAAGGCGTTTTATCTGGAGTCGCAGAAGCAGATCGCGCAATTGCATTCCCTGGCGCCGGTGTCCGGTTCGCGACGCGGTGGATGGCGTCAGCGCTTGAGTCAGGCGGTGCATTTTCCGTCTCGGGATGAGGTCTATCGCTTCCTTGATACGACGGTGCGCCCGGCGATCGAGGAAGTGACCGCCGTGTTTGTCGAGAAGGGGTTGCACGTGGTCACTCAGCCCGACCCGGCCAACGACAACGTTAGCCTGGAAATCGGTCACGGCGAACTGCATCCGTTCATCTATCAGGTGCAAATGCGCGGCTACTTCACACCGTCCTTCGCCCGTGGCGGCATGGGTTCCAAGCAACTCAACAACCGTCGCTACCACCGTGCCGAAGTGCATTTGCGCGAGGGCAGTCAGGACTACGATCTGGTGGGTTACACCAAGGATCAGGTGATCAACGACATCCTCGACCAGTACGAACGGCACATGCAGTTTTTGCATTTGGTGCGTTGATCGACCGGTGGCGCTCAGGTCTCGCTGCTCAACACCATGAACAGCACCAGTGCCGCCACCGGTACGCCGAACACCGCGCTGCCCACCACCAGTTCCGCGCTCAACGGTTGGCCAGCGTTGACCATTCCGACTGCGCCGTTGATCAAGGTCAACGCCAGCCACAGCACGACAAAGCTGTAGGCCAGGGTCTGACGAGAGAAACCGATTTTCTCGCCGATGAACAGCATCAGTGCCAGCAGGATCAGGCCGAAGAAGATGATGATCGTGGTGTGCATGATGCGTTCCGTCCTTCAGATGTGTGCTGCCTTACGGATTCAGCCCAATACATCGAGCATAGTTAAACCAACCCGCCGTTAACGCGCAGGATTTGCCCGTTGACCCAGGCCGAATCCGGGCCGACCAGGAAGGACACGACGCGGGAGATGTCTTCTGGCTGAGCCAGGCGTTCCAGCGGTGGCATCTTGGCGAAGGTCTGGATCTGTTCTTCGCTCTTGCCGTGCAGGAACAGGTCGGTGGCGACCGGGCCCGGGGCCACGGCGTTGACGGTGATGTTGCGACCGCGCATTTCCTTGGCGAACACTTGGGTCAGGGATTCCACTGCCGCCTTGCTGGCGATGTACACCGCATAGCCCGGCAGGTTCATGCCGACGGTGCTGCTGGAGAAGTTGATGATCCGGCCACCACTGTTCAGGCGCGTTGCCGCTTCACGCAGAGTGTTGAAAGTGCCGCGAGCGTGGATGTTGAAGTTCTGGTCGAACAGTTCGTCGCTGTGTTGCGCCAGCGGCAGCACTTTGAGGATGCCGGCGTTATTGACCAGCACGTCGACCTTGCCCAGTTGGGTTTCGGCTTCGTCGAACAGCCGGCGTACATCGTCGGCGTTGGCCACATCAGCCTTGATCGCTATGGCCCGGTGACCGGCCTGACGCAGTTTTACCACCAGTGCCGACGCCACGGTGGCGCTGTTAGCGTAGTTGATGGCGACGGCGAAACCCTGGGCGGCCAGTTGCTGGGCGATCACGGCACCAATGCCGCGGGAGGCGCCGGTCACGATGGCAACTTTCGAAGTTTGAGTAGTCATGGCGTTGATTCCTTGGAGTGGCTGGGGTGTGGAGCCAGATTCACATGTTTACTCAGGGTGATAGATGCACGAGAGTTGCCTTTACTGTTCAATAATCGCCAACAATCGATCGTCAGGAGCGCCGTATGGATCAAGTCAAGGCGATGAAGGTTTTCGTGCGGATCTACGAGCGCAGCAGCTTCACGCTGGCGGCCGATGACCTGAACCTGCCGCGTGCCACCCTGACCCATACGCTGAATCAGTTCGAAGCCTGGCTCGGCACCCGTTTACTGGAGCGCAGCACGCGCAAGGTCCGTCCTACGCTGGATGGCGAGGCGTACTACTTGCGTTGCGTGCAGTTGTTGGCAGAACTGGAAGAAGCCGAACTGGCATTTCGCGGCGTTGCGCCGAAAGGCCGATTACGGGTGGATCTGCATGGCACGTTGGCCAAACACTTTGTAATCCCGGCGTTGCCGCAATTCATGGCGCGCTACCCGGACATCGAACTGTCCATCAGCGAAGCCGACCGCTTCGTCGACCTGATCGCCGAAGGCGTTGATTGCGTGTTGCGCGCCGGCACCTTGGGCGATTCGGCGCTGATCGGTAAACGTGTCGCCAACCTGCGCCAGATCACCTGCGCCAGCCCGGCATACTTGCGTAAGTACGGCGAACCGAAAAACCTCGAAGACCTGAAAAACCACCGCGCGGTGAACTACGTTTCGCGCACCACGGCCAAGCTGTTTCCATTCGAGTTCATGGTGGATGGCGAGCTGAAAGAAGTGGCCATCGATGGCGCGTTGTCGGTGTTCGGCGCGGAGATTTATGCGGCCTCGGCAATTGCCGGATTGGGGCTGATTCAGTGCCCGCATTACCGAATGGAAACGCAGATTGGCCAAGGGTTGGTGCAGGAAATCCTCACCGACACACCGCCGCCGTCGATGCCGGTTTCGGTGTTGTATCCGCATAACCGACACATGTCGCCACGGGTTCGGGTGTTTGTGGATTGGTTGGGGGAGGTGTTTGCGGGTGCCCGGTAACCGATGGTCTGCGAGCAATCTGGCCTGCTTGTGTTCGGCTAATATTTATCAGAGTGTGTATCGTGTGTATTGAAGGTGTGATCATCGCGTAATGTGCTCAGCAGATGCTGCCCACAAGGACGAAGGTGATGCGAAGTCGGGAAATGATCAGGATGATCGAGGAGGATGGTTGGTATCTGGTGGCCGTGAAAGGTAGCCATCATCAGTACAAGCACCCGTGTAAGTCAGGCAGGGTGACGATAAAACACCCTGATTCGGATCTTCCAAAAGGCACGATCAACAGCATATTGAAACAGGCGGGTCTGAAATGAGGCCCGACATCGGAAACGAAAGCCTCGAAGGGGCCACATCACAGGAAGGACTCATCGAAATGAAATTCCCGGTCGTTCTGCACAAGGATGCCGACTCAGAATACGGAGTGATTATCCCGGACGTGCCGGGATGCTTCTCCGCAGGCGCTACAGTGGCGCAGGCATTTGAAAACGTGAAAGAAGCGTTGGCTTTGCACTACGAAGGTCTGGTCGCCGATGGTGATCCACTTCCGCAGGTGCGTGAAATTGACGCTCATCTTGATAACCCTGATTACGCTGGCGGTGTGTGGGGTGTGGTCGAATTCGATATCACACCCTATTTCGGCAAGTCGGTGCGCTTCAATGCCACGCTTCCTGAGCAGTTGCTTGAGCGTATCGATCAGACGGTCAGACGAGATCAGCGATATAGCTCAAGGTCTGGCTTTTTGGCGGCTGCCGCGCTACGTGAGTTGTCGGCGTAAGTGTTGGGCGTGGATATCGACTCTATGGGGGAACTCAGTTTTTCATAATCTATGAAACGTTTCAGCAATTAGTCGAATCCGGGGTTTCCTGGCGTTTGTCTGGGCGTATGCTGGGCAGCTTGCAAAGCAGTCGATACCCCATTCAAGACCCACAAGAGAGGATTCGATGACCTACACCGCTGCCGAAAACCGCTACGATTCCATCCCTTACCGCCGCGTAGGTCGCAGCGGACTGGTGCTGCCGGCACTGTCGCTGGGCCTGTGGCACAACTTCGGCGACAGCACGCCGATCGACACCCAGCGCTCGCTGCTGCGCACGGCGTTCGATCTGGGCATCAACCACTTCGACCTGGCCAACAACTATGGCCCGCCGTACGGCAGCGCCGAGATCAACTTCGGTCGTTTGCTGCGCGAAGACTTCAAGCAGTACCGCGATGAGCTGATCATCTCCAGCAAGGCCGGTTGGGACATGTGGCCCGGCCCTTACGGCCAGGGCGGCGGGTCGCGTAAATATGTGCTGGCCAGCCTCGACCAGAGCCTGCAACGCCTGGGCCTCGATTACGTGGACATCTTCTATTCCCACCGTTTTGACCCGGACACCCCGCTGGAAGAAACTGCCAGCGCACTGGCCACCGCCGTGCAACAGGGCAAGGCCTTGTACATTGGCATCTCGTCTTACTCCGGGGTGAAAACCCGGGAAATGGCCGCGTTGCTCAAGGAGTGGAAAGTCCCGCTGCTGATCCACCAGCCGGCCTACAACCTGCTCAATCGCTGGGTGGAAAAGGACCTGCTGGATGTCACTGACGAACTCGGTACCGGCGTGATCGCCTTCACGCCGTTGGCGCAGGGCCTGTTGACCGACAAATACCTCAACGGCATTCCGAAGGATGCGCGGGTCAATCGCCCGGGCGGTGATTCATTGCAGTCCTCTCACCTGTCCGAAGCCAACATCGCCCAAGTGCGGGCGCTCAATGAGATCGCCAAGCGTCGTGGTCAGAGCCTGGCGCAACTGGCGTTGGCCTGGACCCTGCGCGATCCACGGGTGACCTCGGCGCTGATCGGCGCGAGCCGGCCGGAGCAGATCATCGAGAACGTCGGGGCGCTGAAGAACCTGAGTTTTAGCGTGGAAGAACTGGCGGAGATTGATCGATTTGCCCAGGAGGGCGGGATCAATCTGTGGGAGAAGCCTTCGATGGCTGAGTAACTGAGTACTGTTCGTTCCCATGCAGAGCGTGGGAACGATCGGGAACTGGCGGCTCAACGAAAAAACGGCACATCCCCCAACACCGTCGCCCGCTGCATCACCCGCCGTGCCGGGCGGTAATCATCCACCGCGTAATGCTGGGTCACGCGGTTATCCCAAAACGCGATGTCGTTTTTTTGCCAGCGCCAGCGAATGGTGAAGTCCGGCCGTGTGGTGTGGGCGAACAAGAACTTCAGAACTGCTTCGCTCTCGGTTTCCGACAACTCATTGATCTTCGATGTGAAGCCCTCATTGACGAATAACGACCGGCGCCCGCTCACCGGGTGTGTACGAATCACCGGGTGTGACAGTGGCGGGTTCTTGCGCCGGGCTTCTTCCCACTGGGCCAGCGCCTCCGGCGTGTTGCCATAGCGCTCCAGTGGAAACGAGCGGGTGAAATCGTGAGTGGCGGTCAGCCCCTCGAGCAAGGTTTTCATCGGCGCGGACAACGCTTCATACGCCGCAATGCCGCTGGCCCACAGGGTGTCGCCGCCAAACTCCGGCAGCAACTTGGCGCTGAGCACCGCGCCCATCGCCGGGGTCGGCAGGAACGTCACATCGGTGTGCCAGATCGCGTTGTCCCGCACGTCGGTGACGGCGGTGTCGAGGATCAGCACTTCCGGTTGTTCCGGCACGTTCGGGTAGATCGGATGAATATGCAGGTCGCCGAAATAAGCGGCGAATCGCGCCTGTTGCTGTGGTTCGATCGGCTGGTTACGGAAGAACAGCACCTGATACTTGAGCAGCGCCTGCTCGATGGCGGCGCGTTGTTCCGCGTTCAGCGGCTGACTGATGTCGACGCCGCTGATTTGCGCGCCGAGGGCGCAGCTTAAAGGGACGATAGTCAGGTGGCTCATGGTGGTTCTCTTCAATCCGGGGTGTCGACACATGAATATTCAGTGAGCCTGGCCATGCCACGGCACCAGTTTGCGCTGCAGGGCGCGCAGGCCCATCTCCATGGCGAAGGCGATCAGCGCGATCACCAGAATCCCCAGCACCACCACATCAGTGACCAGGAACTGCGCCGCCGACTGCACCATGAAGCCCAAACCGCTGGTGGCAGCGATCAACTCGGCAGCCACCAGCGTCGACCAACCCACGCCCAAGCCAATGCGCACACCGGTCAAAATGTCCGGCAAGGCACTGGGCAGAATCACATGGCGAATCAACTGCGCCCGAGTCGCACCCAACGACTGCGCGGCGCGCAATTTCGCCGGGTCGACGGTGCGCACGCCGGTGGCGGTGGCGATGGCTATCGGGGCGAAGATCGCCAGGTAGATCAGCAACACTTTCGACAGCTCACCGATGCCGCACCAGATCACGATCAGCGGCAAATAGGCCAGGGGCGGAATCGGGCGGTAAAACTCGATCAGCGGATCGAGAATGCCGCGAGCAATGCGGTTGTGGCCGATGGCAATGCCGATCGGCACCGCGGTCAGCACCGCGAAGCCCAGGCCCAAACCGATGCGGCTGAGGCTCGCGCCCAGGTGCTGCCACAAGGTCGAATCCATGTAACCGCTGGTCACCAGCAACCAGCCTTTTTGCAGCACGGCGGAGGGGGGCGGCAGGAACAGTGGTTCGATCAAACCGGTGGCGGTGACGGCCCACCAGATCGCCAACAGCGCGATCAGTGTCAGCACGCTGATCCAGCGGGTGCTGATACGGCGGCGTAGCGCGATCACCGCCGAGCCCTTCACCTTTGAACCGGGTTTTACCGTTGCGGCGGGAATTCCATAGCTGCTCATGCGTGCTCCTGCCGCTGGACGGCACTGCGTTGGGAGAACACTTTGGCGAGCACGTGTTCGCGGGTTTCGATAAAACGCGGGTCGGACTTGATCGAGCGCGCCGATTCACCTGCGGCGTAACGTTGGCCAAAATCCAGGCTCAGGCGCTCGACGATTTGCCCGGGATTCGGCGCCAGCAGAATCAGGTCGGTGGCGAGGAACACCGCTTCTTCAATATCGTGGGTAATCAGGAACACCGGTTTGGCGGTGCGTTGCCAGACTTGCAGCAGCAGCTCCTGCATCTGTTCGCGGGTGAAGGCATCCAGGGCGCCGAAGGGTTCGTCCATCAGCAACACCCGAGGGTCGGCGGCGAGGGCGCGGGCCAGGCCGACACGTTGTTTCTGCCCGCCCGAGAGTTGCCAGATGCGGCGGTTTTCGAAACCGGAAAGGTCTACCAGCGCGAGCATTTCCCGGGCGCGCTGTTCACGTTTTTCCCGCGCGGCGCCGGCCAGTTCCAGGCCGAAGCCGACGTTGGCCAGCACGTCCTGCCAAGGCAGCAGGGCGTCGTCCTGAAACACCACGCCGCGCTCGGCGCTCGGGCCTTTGACCGGCACGCCGTCAAGGGTGATGCGCCCGGCGCTGGGCTCGACGAAACCGGCAATCAGGTTCAACAGCGAAGTCTTGCCACTGCCGGAAGGGCCGAGGGCGACCAGCAACTGCCGGGGCCCAAGGCTCAGGGAAATATCCGCCAGCACAGGTTCCGCTGCACCGGGGTACTGTGCGCTGATGCGCTCCAGCTGTAGCAAAGCCATCGCGGTTAACTCCCGATCAGTTGGTGATGTACTTGGCGCTGACGTACGTCGCGTAGTCCGGCAGCACAGCCTCGACCTTGCCCTGTTCCTTGAGGAACGCCGCGGTGTCGGTAATGGCCTTGGTGGTCGGCGCGCCGAGGGTGATCACCTGATCAGCCGCCAGCGGATACACGTTGCCTTGCAGCAGCAGCGGAATATCGCTGGCCTTGGCACCGGAGAGTTTCACCAGTTTGTCGACGTTGCTTTGGTTGGCCAGCCAGGCTTGCGGATCCTTGCGGTAGTCGGCGTAGGCATCGAGGGTCACTTTGGCGAATGCGGTGACGATCTCCGGATGCTTCTCGGCGAAGTCCTTGCGCACGATCCAGGCATCGAAGGTCGGCGCGCCGAACTTGGCCAGTTCGCCGGAAGTGATCAGCACTTTGCCGTTTTCCTTGGCCACACCGAGCGCCGGGTCCCACACGTAGGTGGCGTCGATGTCACCGCGTTTCCATGCCGCGATGATCGCTGGCGGCGCGAGGTTGAGCACGGTGACTTTCGACGGGTCGATGTTCCAGTGTTTCAGCGCTGCAAGCAGGCTGTAGTGGCCGGTGGACACGAACGGTACGGCGACTTTCTTGCCGATCAGGTCTTGCGGGGTCTTGATCCCGGACCCGTCGCGCGCGACCAAGGCTTCGGCGGCGCCGATCTGGGTGGCGATGAGGAAGGTTTCTACCGGGACTTTGCGGGTGATTGCCGCCGTCAGGGGGCTGGAGCCGAGATAGCCGATCTGCACATCACCGGAAGCGATGGCGGCGATGATGTCGGCGCCGCTATCGAATTTGCGCCAGTCGATACTGGCTTTGGTGGCTTTTTCGTAGGCGCCGTCGGCTTGGGCGACTTTGGCCGGGTCAACGGTGGTCTGGTAGGCGACGGTCACGTCTGCCGCCTGAGCCAGGAAGCTCGCCGCAGCCAACGACGCGGCCACCAGGAGGCGAAGGGGGGAAATCAGTTTCATGGGGAAGCTCCTTTTCAGACGACCGGGAGTCGGCGTGAAAAAGAGACTAAATGATATAAGAAGCTTAAAATAAATAACTTTTTAGAATTAGCATATGAGCGGAAAATTCTAAGGGAGACTGTTGTGGCGAGGGGGCTTGTCGGAACGCCGCCACTGCCCCGTTCGGCTGCGCACAGTCGTGATGCAGGCGACTCGATTTATCCGAAATATTGCGCGTGCCGTTTTTGGGACTGCTGTGCAGTCCAACGGGGGCAAGCCCCCTCGCCACAGGGGGACCTGCTCTGGCAGTTTAGTTGCTGATCGCCAGAATGCTCGCCTGATACGACCCGACAAACACATCGAAATCGCCGACTTCGTTCTGTTCAAGTTCAGCCTGTTGAGCCAACGACGAACGCGCCAACTCTTCAAACCTGGCCTGTTCTTCGCCTGAAAGCGGCTCGCTGCGGAAAAACTCCGCATGCGCCTGGCTTTGGCGCAAGGAGAACTGGGCGAAGCTTTCCTTGTGCTCGGCCATCGCTGCCAGCACCTGGGCCGATGGCGTCAGGGACGAGTCCTGGACCTTGGCCATTTGGGCGTCCAGCGCCTTGCTGTGGGCATCGCCGCCATGGCTCTGATCCAGCAGCGCCGCCAATGGTGCAATCTTCTCCAGCAATTCGCCGGCCCATTCCTTCATGTCCACCGCTTGCCCGTCGCGTTGCAGCTGCAGGCCCGGACGACGACCTTCCTTGACCACGCTGAGGAAGTTCGACGTTGCGTTACCGCAGCTGGTACTGGTCAGCAGCGGGCTGTCGTTCAGCGCGCAGTACAGCAGGAATGCGTCGAGGAACCGTGATTCGGTGAGGTCGATGCCCATCGGCAGGAACGGGTTGATGTCCAGGCAGCGGACTTCGACGTACTGGATGCCACGGGCCACCAGCGCCTGAATCGGCCGTTCGCCGGTGTAGGTCACGCGCTTGGGGCGGATGTTGGAGTAGTACTCGTTTTCGATCTGCAGGATGTTGGTGTTGAGCTGAACCCATTCACCGTCCTTGTGCGTACCCACCTCGACGTACGCTGGATACGGCGTAGCCACCGCTTTGCGCAGGCTGTCGGTGTAGCTGGTCAGGTCGTTGTAGCACGGCGTCAGGCCGGCCTGGGCGTTGCTCTGGTAACCCAGATCGCTCATGCGCAGGCTGGTGGCGTACGGCAGGTACAAGGTGTCCGGATCCAGTTGTTCCAGTTGATGCGAGCGACCGCGCAGGAAACCGGCGTCCAGCGCCGGCGAGGCGCCGAACAGGTACATCAGCAGCCAGCTGTAGCGACGGAAGTTGCGGATCAGCGCGATGTAGGCTGACGACTGATAATCGCGGTCGGTGCCGACAAAGCCTTCGGCCTCTTTGAGCAGCGGCCAGAGCTTTTCCGGCAGGGAAAAGTTGTAGTGGATCCCGGCGATGCACTGCATGGTCTTGCCGTAACGCAGGGCCAGGCCCTTGCGATAGACGTACTTGAGCTGACCGATGTTGGAGGTGCCGTAATAGGCGATCGGGATGTCTTCCTCGGCCGGCAACGGGCACGGCATCGACGGACTCCACAGGTACTCGTCGCCGAGTTTGCTGTAGGCAAACCGGTGAATCTTGTCCAGGCTCGCCAGCGTATCCGCCGGGTCTGGCAGGGCCGGCGTGATGAACTCCAGCAGCGACTCGGAGTAGTCAGTGGTGATTTGTTCGTTGGTCAACGCGGAACCCAATGCTTCGGGGTGCGGCGTTTGCGCCAGGCGCCCTTCGCCTGTCACGCGCAGGCATTCACGTTCGATGCCGTGAAGGCACTGTTCGAGCAGAGAGAGGTTAGCGCGCTCGCCGAGCAGAGCCAGGCGGCGGTTGAGAAGTTCGCTCAAGTTGGATTCCTTCACGCGTCAGTCGCCCCAATATGGGGGTGGGCAAGACGGTCTACAAGGGTGAAGTTGAAACTGGCGTTTTCGCCTGGTTCTTGAGCCATACAGGCCCGTATTGAAAGGCCAACTTCAATCCTTGAATCTGGCAGACACGAGCGAAGGAAACTCCGACGCTGTAGTCACAGCGCCGAAATTAACTCAAATTGATGATTGGGGGCTACAGGACAGCGAACGTGCCTTGTGCTTTTGCGACCAGTTTGTCGCCTTGCATCACATCGGCCTCGACGACAAGCGTGCGACGGCCCGGGTGGATCACCCTGGCCGTGCACATCACTTCACCGTCGGCGACGGCGCGGATGTAGTTGATCTTGCACTCGATGGTCGCGCTTTGCTGGTCAAAGCCGTGGGTGCTGGAGCAGGCCAGCCCCATGGCAATGTCCACCAGACTGAACAAAGCCCCGCCGTGCAGCTTGCCGCCGCGATTGCGCAACTGTGGCTCCAGCGCCAGGGCGACTTGCGCCACCCCGGTGTCCAGGCTGTGCAAGCGACACCCCAGCAGCTTGAAAAATGCGCTTTCGGTCAAGCCGGCCGGGATCTCCATCAACGTTTCTTCAACTGCTTGGCGTTGGCAAACAGCGACGCCATGGCGTTGTTGGTCGGAGCCGCTGCCGGGGTTTCCTTGCGCGGCGCGGTGTTCTGGGACTGGCGCGGAGCCGACCCCGGACGTGCACCACGGGCACCGTCGATCTTCTCGCCCGGGGTGTCGCTCATGCGCATCGACAGGCCGACGCGTTTGCGCGGGATATCGACTTCCATGACCTTCACCTTGACCACATCACCGGCCTTCACCGCTTCGCGTGGATCCTTGATGAACTTCTCCGACAGCGCGGAAATGTGCACCAGACCGTCCTGATGCACGCCGATGTCGACGAAGGCACCGAAGTTGGTCACGTTGGTGACCACGCCTTCGAGGATCATGCCCAGTTGCAGGTCCTTGAGGTCTTCGACGCCGTCCTGGAACTCGGCGGTCTTGAACTCGGGACGCGGGTCACGGCCAGGTTTTTCCAGCTCTTGCAGAATGTCGGTGACCGTCGGCAGGCCGAACGTTTCGTCGGTGTACTTCTTCGGGTCCAGGCGCTTGAGGAACGCGGCGTCGCCGATCAGCGAGCGAATGTCGCGGTCGGTTTCAGCGGCAATACGCTGCACCAGCGGATAGGCTTCCGGGTGAACCGCCGACGAATCCAGCGGGTTGTCGCCATTCATTACGCGCAGGAAGCCGGCGGCCTGTTCGAAGGTTTTTTCACCCAGGCGGGCGACTTTCTTCAATGCCGCACGGGTTTTGAACGCGCCGTGTTCGTCGCGGTGGGCAACAATGTTCTGCGCCAGGGTCGCGTTGAGGCCGGAGATGCGCGCCAGCAGCGCCACGGAGGCGGTATTCACGTCCACGCCCACGGCGTTCACGCAATCTTCGACCACTGCGTCCAGGCCGCGCGCCAGTTTCAGCTGCGACACGTCGTGCTGGTATTGGCCAACGCCGATGGATTTCGGATCGATTTTCACCAGCTCGGCCAGCGGGTCCTGCAAGCGACGAGCGATGGACACCGCGCCACGGATCGACACGTCCAGGTCCGGGAATTCCTTGGAAGCCAGTTCCGAAGCCGAGTACACCGATGCGCCGGCCTCGGAGACCATGACTTTGGTCATCTTCATGGCTGGGTATTTTTTGATCAGTTCAGCCGCCAGTTTGTCGGTTTCGCGGCTGGCGGTGCCGTTGCCGATGGCGATCAGGTCCACCGAATGCTTGGCGCACAGGGCGGCGAGCACGGCGAGGGTCTGGTCCCACTTGTTGTGCGGCACGTGCGGGTAAACCGTGGCGTGGTCCAGCAGCTTGCCGGTGGCGTCGACCACGGCCACCTTGCAGCCGGTGCGCAGGCCCGGATCGAGGCCCAGGGTGGCACGCGGGCCGGCCGGCGCGGCCAGCAGCAGGTCGTGCAGGTTGTGGGCGAACACGTTGATCGCTTCGGTTTCCGCGCCATCGCGCAGCTCGCCCAGCAGGTCGGTTTCCAGGTGGGTGTAGAGCTTGACCTTCCAGGTCCAGCGCACCACTTCGCCCAGCCATTTGTCGGCGGCGCGGTTCTGGTTCTGGATGCCGAATTGCTGGCCGATCATGCCTTCGCACGGGTGCATGGTGCCCGGCAGTTCGTCACCGACTTTCAGCGCGGAGCTGAGAATGCCTTCGTTGCGGCCACGGAAAATCGCCAGTGCGCGGTGGGACGGCATGCTTTTCAGCGGTTCGTCGTGTTCGAAGTAGTCGCGGAACTTGGCGCCTTCCTCTTCCTTGCCGGCGATCACGCGGGCACTGAGGGTGGCTTCCTGCTTGAGGTAATTGCGCAGCTTGTCCAGCAGACCGGCGTCTTCGGCGAAGCGCTCCATGAGGATGTACTTGGCGCCTTCGAGGGCGGCCTTCACATCGGCCACGCCTTTTTCGGCGTCGATGAAGCGCGCCGCTTCGGTTTCCGGGTTCAGGGTTGGATCGTTGAACAGGCCGTCGGCCAGTTCGCCGAGGCCGGCTTCCAGGGCAATCTGGCCCTTGGTGCGGCGCTTCTGCTTGTACGGCAGGTACAAGTCTTCGAGGCGGGTCTTGGTGTCGGCGAGCTTGATGTCGCGCTCAAGTGCAGGGGTCAGCTTGCCTTGCTCCTCGATGCTGGCGAGGATGCTGATACGCCGTTCGTCGAGTTCTCGCAGGTAGCGCAGACGCTCTTCCAGATGACGCAGTTGCGTGTCATCGAGGCTGCCGGTCACTTCTTTCCGGTAGCGGGCGATGAAGGGCACCGTGGAGCCTTCATCGAGTAGCGCGACGGCCGCTTCGACCTGTTGTGGGCGGACGCCGAGTTCCTCGGCGATGCGGCTGTTGATGCTGTCCATAAAACCACCTGACAAATTGTGAAAGCAGGCTCGCAGGCGCGGAAATAGGGCCTTCGCGAGTCTGGTTGAGCGGCCTGGCGAGCGCCGCTACCTGGATCAACAGGCATTGCCGTTGACCCGTGAAATCGAACAATTACTGCCAGCGCCATGAAAATAAAAAGTGGTTACCGGCAATAACGATCAGACGTTGCCTGACACAAAAGGCCGCGCATTATAACCAGCGTTCTGTCATTCGGGGGCATTGCAGGCTGTAGGCGAAAAGACTGGTTTTCTGGCGGTGAAGGAAAAATCTGCTAACAATGCACTCGGTGCGTATAACGGCAGCTACGCCATAATGCGCGCCGAGATCAAAGGAGCATCCAATGAGCAGCACTGCACAAACTGCTGAAGGCGAAAAAATTCTTATCGTTGACGACGATCCAGGGCTGAGCAGCCTGCTGGAACGCTTTTTCGTCAGCAAGGGCTACCGTGCCCGCGCCGTCCCGAACACCGAGCAAATGGACCGCCTGCTGGCGCGTGAAGTGTTCAACCTGGTCGTCCTCGACCTGATGCTGCCCGGCGAAGACGGCCTGACCGCCTGCCGCCGCCTGCGCACGGCGAACAATCAGATTCCAATCATCATGCTCACCGCCAAGGGCGACGAGCTGAGCCGCATCAAGGGCCTGGAACTGGGCGCCGACGATTACCTGGCCAAGCCGTTCAACCCGGACGAGCTGATGGCCCGGGTCAAAGCGGTGCTGCGGCGCCAGGCAGCACCGGTGCCGGGTGCGCCGGGCAGCGAAGACGAAAGCGTGACCTTCGGTGACTACGAGCTGTCCCTGGCCACCCGCGAACTCAAGCGTGGCGATAAAGTGCACATGCTCACCACCGGTGAGTTCGCGGTGCTCAAGGCCCTGGTCATGAACGCCCGTCAACCGCTGACCCGCGACAAGCTGATGAACCTGGCCCGTGGCCGCGAGTGGGATGCCCTGGAGCGTTCCATCGACGTGCAGATATCCCGTCTGCGCCGGATGATCGAGCCCGATCCGTCCAAACCGCGCTACATCCAGACCGTCTGGGGCGTGGGCTACGTGTTCGTTCCGGATGGCGCCGCCACGAAGTGATCGGTGATTTGTAGGAGCGGGTCCTGCGGGCAACGGGTCGGATGACCTTTCCCGCAGACTCGCGATCCGCAATATGCGAGCATCGCTCGCTCCTGCAAGTGTGTAGCGGTTACCCATGAAAACCCCTGTTTGGTTCCCCCAGAGCTTCTTCTCCCGCACCCTGTGGCTGGTGCTGATCGTCGTCCTGTTCTCCAAGGCGCTGACCCTGGTTTATCTGTTGATGAACGAAGACGTGCTGGTGGATCGCCAATACAGCCACGGCGTCGCCCTGACGCTGCGCGCCTATTGGGCCGCCGATGAAGAGAACCGCGCGAAGATTGCCGATGCCGCGACCCTGATCCGGGTGGTAGGGGCCGGTGTGCCCGAAGGCGAGCAGCACTGGCCGTACAGCGAGATCTACCAGCGACAGATGCAGGCCGAACTGGGTGCCGACACCGAAGTACGATTACGCATGCACTCGCCACCGGCGCTGTGGGTCCGGGCGCCCAGCCTGGGCGATGGCTGGCTGAAAGTGCCGCTGTATCCGCATCCGTTGCGCGGCCAGAAAATCTGGAACGTGCTCGGCTGGTTCCTCGCCATCGGCTTGTTGTCGACCGCTTCGGCGTGGATTTTCGTCAGCCAGCTCAATCAACCGTTGAAACGTCTGGTCTATGCCGCGCGGCAACTCGGTCAGGGCCGCAGCGTGCGTCTGCCGATCAGCGACACGCCGAGTGAAATGACCGAGGTCTATCGCGCCTTCAATCAGATGGCCGAAGACGTCGAACAGGCGGGGCGTGAGCGCGAGCTGATGCTGGCCGGGGTGTCTCACGACCTGCGCACGCCGCTGACCCGTTTGCGGCTGTCCCTGGAACTGATGGGCGATCACAGCGACCTGACGGACGACATGATCCGCGACATCGAAGACATGGACGCGATTCTTGACCAGTTCCTGGCCTTCATTCGCGACGGTCGTGACGAGTTGGTGGAAGAAGTGGACCTGAGCGATCTGGTTCGCGAAGTCGCCGCACCGTACAACCAGAACGAAGAAAAAGTGCACTTGCGCCTGGAGCCGATCCAGCCGTTCCCGTTGCGTCGGGTGTCGATGAAGCGGCTGCTGAACAACCTGATCGGCAATGCGCTGCATCACGCTGGCAGTGGAGTGGAAGTGGCGGCTTATGTGTCCGGGGATACCAGCGCGCCGTATGTGGTGCTGAGTGTCATGGACCGTGGCGCGGGGATTGATCCGTCGGAGCTGGAAGCGATTTTCAACCCGTTCACCCGTGGCGATCGGGCCCGGGGCGGAAAGGGGACGGGGTTGGGGCTGGCGATCGTGAAACGGATCGCCTCGATGCATGGCGGGAATGTCGAGCTGCGCAACCGCTCCGGTGGTGGGCTGGAAGCGCGGGTTCGGTTGCCGCTTGGGTTGATGTTGCCGCGGGATGCGGTTTAAGCGTCGTACACAACCTCTGTGGCGAGGGGGCTTGCTCCCGCTCGGTTGCGCAGCGACCGTGAAATCAGGCAACCGTATTTCAATGAAAAAACACGGTTGCCGGTTTCGGGAGTCCTTCGACCTGGACCACCAGCCCGGTTCAGCGGGAGCAAGCTCCCTCGCCGCAGGGCCTGAGTAAGCTTCACCCTTTACCTTTGGTCCGCGTCATATTTGGCCCGCCATTCTTCTCCAGATGCTCGATGATGATCCCCGCCACGTTCTTCCCGGTGGTGGTTTCAATCCCTTCCAGACCCGGCGACGAGTTCACTTCCATCACCAACGGGCCGTGATTGGAACGCAGGATATCCACACCCGCCACTGCCAAACCCATGACCTTCGCTGCACGCAACGCGGTCATGCGTTCTTCCGGGGTGATCTTGATCAGGCTCGCGCTACCACCGCGATGCAGGTTGGAGCGAAACTCCCCCGGCTTGGCCTGGCGCTTCATCGCCGCGATCACCTTGTCACCGACCACGAAACAGCGAATGTCCGCGCCGCCGGCTTCCTTGATGTACTCCTGAACCATGATGTTCTGCTTCAGGCCCATGAAGGCCTCGATCACCGACTCCGCCGCCGTGGCCGTTTCGCACAGCACCACGCCGATGCCCTGGGTGCCTTCCAGCACTTTGATCACCAGCGGTGCGCCGTTGACCATCTCGATCAAGTCGGGAATGTCATCCGGGGAGTGCGCAAAACCGGTGACCGGCAAACCGATCCCCCGGCGCGACAGCAATTGCAGGGAACGCAGTTTGTCTCGGGAACGGGCGATGGCCACCGATTCGTTGAGCGGAAACACCCCCATCATTTCGAACTGGCGCAGCACCGCGCAGCCATAAAACGTGACCGATGCGCCGATCCGCGGGATCACCGCATCGAAACCCTCCAGCGGTTTGCCACGGTAGTGGATTTGCGGCTTGTGGCTGGCAATGTTCATGTAGGCGCGCAGGGTGTCGATCACCACCATTTCATGGCCACGCTCTACACCGGCTTCGACCAGACGACGGGTGGAATACAGACGCGGATTCCGCGACAGCACAGCGATCTTCATGCAACACCTGTGGAGAGGGTAGATACCGGGAACACCGGCTTGTCTTGTACATATTTGATGCCCGGATTGACCACCAACTGGCCGTCGATCAGGGCTTTGGAACCGAGTAACAGGCGATAACGCATGGACTTGCGGCAGGCGAGGGTGAACTCGACCCGCCAGACCCGATCACCGAGGGCCAGGGTGGTACTGACCACATAGCGCATCTGCGCGTGGCCGTTGGAGCTTTTAATGGTTTTCATCGTTACCAGCGGTGCTTCGCAGCGCCGGTGCCGCAATTGCACCACCGTGCCCAGGTGCGCGGTGAAGCGCACCCACTGTTCGCCATCGCGCTCGAACGGCTCGATGTCGGTGGCATGCAGGCTGGAGGTACTGGCGCCGGTGTCGATTTTTGCCCGAAGGCCCGCGACTCCCAAATCCGGGAGCGCCACCCACTCGCGCAGACCGACAACGGTCAAATGGTCAAATGTCTTCAAAAGTGCTCAACCGGCAAAAACCGCTCAGGCCGTGTGCGGCCGAATTCGCGGTATTCACGCAGAATAATGGGTAAAAGGCGACAGATATCTACGGCCCGGATTTTCATCCCTCAAACAGGGGGGGAATGCCTGCATTCTAATCCACGGCGTTGTGATTCATGGCACGACAGAAACGGTAGTACAGTTCATCGATATTTCAGAATGAGGACATCCAATGGCACAAAAAAGCGAAGAGGACGACAAGGTCCGTCTCGATAAATGGTTGTGGGCTGCGCGTTTTTATAAAACACGTGCCTTGGCCAAGGCCGCGATTGAAAGCGGCAAGGTGCATTGCCGGGGCGAGCGCTGCAAGCCAGGCAAGGAGCCGAGGATCGGCGACGAGTTTCAGATTCGCACCGGCTTCGAGGAACGCACGGTGGTGGTCCAGGCGTTGTCGATCGTGCGTCGTGGCGCGCCGGAAGCCCAGGCTCTGTATGCCGAAACCGAAGCCAGCATTGCCAAGCGCGAAGCGGCGGCGGCCATGCGCAAGGCCGGGGCGTTGGGCGTGAGCACCGACGGCAAACCGAGCAAGAAACAGCGCCGGGATTTGTTCAAGTTTCGCGGCAGCAGCAACGACGAGTAGTGACGGCCGTCGGGCGCAGACTTGTAATCGCCTGCCTGTGCAGCCATATGGGGGATATTCGCCAACGGCGCATTTCGCAGGTGAAAGCACCGCTCGTCGAAAACCGAGGTTTGACCTTGCTTGGAACAACCCCGAATTGTTCATAAAATGCCGCTATGGCTAAGCTCACCCCCAAAAGTGCTGCTACGGCGTGTTTCATTTTTTGTAACCTTTTTTGTCACCACTTCAGATACCCAGACCTATGACCGATCTACCGGATACCGACTACACCCAACGCTTCATCTTCGATGACAGCGACACCCGCGGCGAACTGGTGGCATTGGAGCGTAGCTATGCCGAAGTCCTCGCCAAACACACCTATCCGGAGCCGGTCGCGCAACTGCTGGGCGAGCTGATGGCGGCTGCAGCGTTGCTGGTAGGCACCTTGAAGTTCGATGGCTTGCTGATTCTTCAGGCCCGCTCCGAAGGCCCGGTGCCGATGCTGATGATCGAGTGCTCCAGCGAGCGCGAAATTCGCGGCCTGGCCCGCTACGACGCCGAGCAGATCGCGCCCGATGCGACGCTCGCCGACCTGATGCCCAATGGCGTGTTGGCGCTGACTGTCGACCCGACTCAAGGCCAGCGCTATCAGGGTATCGTCGATCTCGACGGTGAAACCCTGTCCGATTGCTTCACCAACTATTTCGTCATGTCGCAGCAGGTTGGCACCCGCTTCAAGCTGTACGCCGACGGCCGTCGTGCCCGTGGCCTGCTGTTGCAGCAATTGCCTGCCGACCGTCTGAAAGATGAAGAAGATCGCGCCGCCAGTTGGCAGCACATCACCGCCCTGGCCAGCACCCTGACCGCCGACGAATTGCTGAGCCTGGACAACGAAACCGTGCTCCATCGCCTGTACCACGAAGAACAAGTGCGTCTGTTCGATGTGCAGAAACTGCGCTTCCATTGCAGTTGCTCCCGGGAACGCTCGGGCAATGCGCTGGTCAGTCTGGGACTGGAAGATGCGCAGCAGCTGGTCGTCGAGCATGGCGGCAGCATCGAGGTCGATTGCCAGTTTTGCAACGAGCGCTACCTGTTCGACGCGGCCGATATCACTCAATTATTCGCCGGAGCAGGGGTTGATACGCCGTCAGATACCCGTCACTAAAACGCTTCAGCGCAGGTAAATTCACTGCTTTGCGCCGGAATAACGCCGTTCTGACGGGAGGGCCCTACACTTTTTGGGCTTTTCTGGCATAATCCGGCCCACTTTTTTCGCGGTAGTAGTGCACGACTTTCTACTACAAAACGTTTGGAGCACTCGGCCACTGGCCGACGGGGAACCTCATGACGCAAGCCAATAACGCCGTGTACACCGATCTGAGTGTTGATGATCTGGTTAAACAAGCCCTGAATCGCGGTGAAGGCGAGCTTGCCGATACCGGCGCGCTGGTTGTTCGCACCGGTCACCGTACCGGCCGTTCGCCAGTCGATCGTTTCATCGTTGAAGAGCCGACTACTCAGGACGCCATTGCCTGGGGCCCGATCAACCGCAAGTTCCCGGCCGACAAGTTCGATGCCCTGTGGGCTCGCGTCGAGGCGTTCAACAACGCGCAAGAGCATTTCGTTTCCCACGTGCACGTAGGTTCGGCTGAAGAGCACTACCTGGCCGTGAAAATGACTACCCAGACTGCCTGGCAGAACCTGTTCGGTCGTTGCCTGTTCATCAACCCGGCCCAGTACAACCCGGCCGGTCGTGAAGAGTGGCAAGTTCTGAACGTTGCCAACTTCGAGTGCGTGCCAGAGCGTGACGGCACCAACTCCGACGGCTGCGTGATCATCAACTTCGCGCAGAAAAAAGTGCTGCTCGCCGGCATGCGCTACGCCGGTGAAATGAAGAAAGCCATGTTCTCGGTGCAGAACTTCCTGCTGCCGGCCGCCGACGTACTGCCGATGCACTGCGCCGCCAACATCGGCGAAGCGGGCGACGTGACCCTGTTCTTCGGTCTGTCCGGCACCGGCAAGACCACCTTGTCCGCCGACGAAAGCCGTTACCTGATCGGTGACGACGAACACGGCTGGGGCGAAGGCGTGGTGTTCAACATCGAAGGCGGTTGCTATGCCAAGTGCATCGACCTGTCCGAGAAGAACGAGCCGGTCATCTGGAAAGCCATCAAACACGGCGCAGTCCTGGAAAACGTTGTTATCGACGACGCCAAGCACGCCGACTACACCGATGTCAGCCTGACCCAGAACAGCCGCGCCGCCTACCCGCTGGAGCACGTAGCCAAGCGTTCCGAGAAGAACCTCGGTGGCGAGCCAAACGCGGTGATCTTCCTGACCTGCGACCTGACCGGCGTGCTGCCGCCAGTGTCGATCCTCAATGAAGAACAAGCGGCCTACCACTTCCTGTCCGGCTACACCGCTCTGGTAGGCTCGACCGAAATGGGTTCCGGCAGCGGCATCAAGTCGACCTTCTCCACCTGCTTCGGCGCACCGTTCTTCCCGCGTCCGGCTGGCGAATACGCAGAACTGCTGATCAAGCGCATCCGCGGCTTCGGCTCCAAGGTTTACCTGGTCAACACCGGCTGGACCGGCGGCGGCTACGGCGTCGGCAAACGCTTCAACATCCCGACCACCCGCGGCGTGATCGCAGCGATCCAGAGCGGCGCGTTGATCGGTGCCGAGACTGAGCACCTGGACACCATCAACCTTGACGTGCCATTGGCTGTGCCGGGCGTTGAGACTGGCCTGCTGAACCCACGTAACACCTGGGCTGACAAGGCTGCTTACGATGAAGCTGCTAAAGCACTGGCCGGGTTGTTTGTCGAGAACTTCAAGAAGTTCGACGTGAGCGACGCGATCAAGGCTGCTGGGCCGAAGTTGTAAGAATTGGTTTGATGTAATGAGAAAGCCGCCCTTTGGGGCGGCTTTTTTGTGAGCGCTGATTCAGTTCCCTTGAGGCAAAACTGGCAATATTCCCGCAGTAAACACGCTAAACAGCCAGAGTAATTCCACTTCTGTTGATCAGATCCCCTCGACCCCTTCCACTTCCTGCGTATCCCACCGTTGTTTCTTGACTGCTTTGTAGAGCATCCCAATAGTCAGCGGCACTTTGTCGCCACGACCCTTCGCTCGGCGCTTGAGAAACACATCAAACCCTTCCGGTTGAAAATACCGATATGCGTCGTAGTCGACGAAATCGATGGCGAACTGTTCCTCCAGCGCTTCCATCAGCTGCCGCGCATCAGCGCCATCGCAACCCAGGTCAAAGTTGATCGAGGTGGTGAGACTGATGGTTTTGCGTTCGGGCAGGCCGAGTTCTTCGTGCAGCAACTGCATGAGCAGGTGCATGGCGTGGTCGTCGGGGAAGTTGGGGGCGAGGTTCATTACGGGGCATCCGGTTGGGCTTTGGAGGATCTTATTGGGCGTCGGATTCGTGGGGAAGGGCGCAAGCCCGATGGCAGCGGTTAAAACGTAAAGGATGTCTCCGGTTACTACCCAGGCAAGCCAGCTCCCACAGGGGCGCGGCTTGCCTGTTAGCGCGTGGTCAGGCTGGCGCTTTCCAGCCCAACATGCGTTGTTGGGCGACTTTCAGTAGGTCGCAGCCATCCTGGGTCAGCAAGAAGAGCGCGTGAGTGATGTGGGGGATGTCTTCGACATCAGCGTGTTTGAAGCAAACGCAGTGCAGGGTTTTGAGGAGATCACTGGAGGCTCGGATGCGCTGGAGGGCGGCTTCGAGGATGTCTTGCGGGTTGGCCTCTGTGTCGATGATCAGGGGCGGGGTGTCGGTGAGGTTGGTTTGGAGTGGAAGGTAACGATCGTTGGTGAGCGGATTCCATGTCTTCATTGGTTTTAGCCTCAAATGCATCAGGAAGAACCGCCGCCACCGTGACCAAGCGATGGGAGGCGGACTGTGTTCGGGTTGGTCAACCGATGAGGCTCACATCCCGGCACGCCCGAGGGCGTCCCAAACACAGCCACCATATAGCGTGCAGGCACTTGAAGTGCCGGCAGCATACAACGGACGCGTAGATATGAGCCATTCGGGTGACCAAGCCCGAGTCGCTGATTCGGCAGCGACAGTTCGACTATAGGTGTGAGCCACCGGGCAGCGATAGGCGACAAGGTGTCTTCGGTTGTAGGACCGGGACGAAGCGTTGATAGGGCGTTGCCTACGGACTTATCTCTTTTGCAGTTTGTCTCGTTTGATTGCCATCAGGCGTTTGGCTTCTCCATCTGGAATGCTGGGGCGAGGGTCGTCGAGGCTGGCTTGTACTTGTGCTCTGAACCATGCGTCGCAGGCCGCTTTGTCTGTGTTTTTCATCAGACACACCGCGTTATCGTTCTTCGCGGGCAAGCCTCGCTCCTACAGGGGATCGTGGTCAGGGTCTCAAACCGCTGTGGTTTTCGGCAGGCGTTGCCGGGCGATTTCGAGTAGTTCGTTGCCATCCTGGGTCAGCAGGTACAACGCGTTGACGATATTGGGAATGTCTTTCGCGTCGGCCTGTTTGAAGCACAGGCAATAGAGTGTTTCGAGCAGGTCGCCAGCGGCGCGGATGCGTTGTCGGGCGGCATCGAGGATTTCGTGGGGATCGGCCTCGGTGTCGATGACCAACACGGGGGTATTGCTGTAGCTGGTTTTGAGCGGGCGATAGCGGTCTGTTAACGAGTGGCGCGTGTTCATCGAAGTCAGTCCTGTGGGAAGTCGGGCAGTCTCGCCGGCGGGCCGACACAGTGTTTTCAGCCGCGTCGAAAACTATAGAGGGCCACAGCGAGGCGTCGCAAGGTGGTGCAAGTGGACAGGTTTTGTAGGGGGTTTACCGGTGTTATCGCCCTTTGCCTACGCAGCCCTCGACTATTTTTAAGCTTTTCCCTTGGTGGTCGATATTCCTACGGGATTGTCAGGCTTAACGCATCCAGCCTCTGGAGGGTGCGCGCCAGAATGTGTAGGACGTTTCGAAGCGTCTGAGTCGACTCTTAAAGGGAATTAGGTATGCAGTGGCTACGTGTGGCCTCGATTTTATTATTGTGGGCCGCTGTTTCTCGGATAGCGGGTGCTGCTGACGTCGGTCATTCGCTCGTCCTGGCCAACATGGAGCGAACCGGTTGGCCGGGTGCGCTGACCACCCAAGCGGACATCGATACCGCATCTCGCGCCGAGGTGTTGATGGTGGGCAAGGCGCTGCTGGCCAGCGAAGCGTTGGATGAACAGGGGCTGAAACAGCGACTGGGCGTGCGGGCTGTGAAGCTCAAGTCGGTCAGGCAAGTGCGTGACGGGTTGTGGGATCGGTTGCTGATCACCTATCGCAGTGCCAGTCAGAACTGCGAGGACCAACTCTTCTGTCCTCGTGTGCGCAGGGTCGCCGATTTGCGTCAGCTGGCGGCGGCGTTTACGGGGGAAATAAGCCCGGCTTATGCGGCGTGGGCGAGCAAGAGCCGGGTATTTCATGAACAGGCGCTGGATGAGCAGTTGCGGGTGGCGGTATTGGTGCCGTAGCTACCCGAGGTCGTCGATCGATGACTTAGTCTGTGAGGCGCTGTCCAGAGTTGTGGACGCAGCGTAGAGGGGGTCGTCAGGGAGCTTCATGCACCCGTTCAGCAGCAGGGATGCAAAGAAAAGGGCGACTGGAAAAAACAGAGTGTCAGGCATGATTGTTCCTTTGTGAGGATCCGCGTGCAGGCGTCCTGCCTTGATGAAAACTTCGCGGATAATGGTTTTTCTCGGGGCGCACCTTACCGGCTGACAGGGGGCTGATGTCAGGGGGCAAAGTGCCTCGTTTGTTTCAATCTGTGGCGAAGGAATCGATGGGCCGACGCTGTATCATCCCGTATCGTTTTTGCCCCCGACCTTTTCTCGACTCGCGGCGTTCGCCGGCTAGGCTTTGGGCTTCGCAGCGGTCAACGGAGTGACAGCTTATGCACAACACCCTGGAACAGGTTTTCGGTTATCCACAGTTTCGGCCCGGCCAGGAGGCGGCGGTCAGCGCGGTTTTGGCCGGGCGCTCGGCGGCGGCGATTTTCCCTACCGGATCGGGCAAATCCCTGTGCTATCAGTTACCGGCCATCCTGCTGCCGCACCTGACGCTGGTGGTCTCGCCTCTGCTGGCGTTGATGCAGGATCAGTTGGCGTTCTTGCAGCGCCACGGCATTGCGGCAGGCAGTATCGATTCGGCCCAGAGTCGCGATGACGCCAGCGATGTGGTGGCCCGGGCAAAGTCCGGCGAATTGAAGATTCTGATGATTTCCGTGGAGCGCCTGAAGAACGAGCGTTTCCGCCATTTTCTGCAGCAGGTGCCGATCTCGCTGTTGGTGGTGGACGAGGCCCACTGCATCTCCGAGTGGGGTCACAACTTCCGCCCCGACTACCTCAAGCTGCCGGACTATCAGCGCCAGTTCAACATCCCCCAAGCGCTGTTGCTGACGGCCACCGCGACACCCAAGGTGATCGCCGACATGGAGGCCAGGTTCGCCATTGCGCCTGAGGATGTGGTGACCACCGGTTTCTACCGGCCCAACCTCAATCTATTGGTGGAACCGGTGCGTGGCCAGGACAAGCGCCGCCGCCTGGTCGAATGGATGAGCCAGCGTCCCGGCCAGCCCAGCATTGTCTACGTCACTCTGCAGAAGACCGCTGAGCACATCGCCGAACACCTGGGGCGCAACGGTATACAGGCAGAGGCCTATCACGCCGGTTTACCCCACGAGCAACGGGAAGCGATTCAGCGCCGGTTCATGGGGGGGCAGTCCAATTGCATCGTCGCCACCATTGCCTTCGGCATGGGCATCGACAAAAGCGATATCCGCAACGTGGTGCATTTCGACCTGCCCAAATCCATCGAAAACTACAGCCAGGAAATCGGCCGCGCCGGGCGTGACGGGCAGCCGTCCGATTGCCTGGTGCTGGCCAACCGCGACAGCCTCAATGTGCTGGAGAATTTCGTCTACGGCGACACACCGGAGCGGGACGGCATTCGTTGTGTGCTCGACGAGTTGCAAGCCGCAGCGCCCGAGGGGCAGTGGGAGTTTCTGCTGGGGCCTTTGGCCGATCAGAGCAACATCCGCCAGTTGCCGCTCAAGACCTTGCTGGTACAGCTGGAGTTGCGTGGGCTGATCGCTCCACGCTATGCCTATTACGCCGAATACCGCTTCAAGTATTTGCAGGAGCCGGAAGCGTTGCTGGCCCGTTTCGAGGGTGAGCGCAGGGACTTCGTCTCGGCGATCATCCAGACTTCCAGTCGCGCACGGACCTGGGCCACGGTGAATTTCGACGCACTGTATCAGCAGCATTCCGCCGAGCGCAGTCGAGTGGTCAAGGCGCTGGATTACTTCCAGGAAAAGGGCTGGGTGGAGCTTGAAAGCAAGCAGATGACGGAGGTCTATAGCCTGCTGCAAGCCGACTTCGATTCCCAGGCCTTGAGCGCCGAATTGCACACCTACTTCACCCAGCACGAACGCACCGAGATTTCGCGGATTCACGCCATGCTGGATCTGTTCGCCACCGACCACTGCCTGGGATATCGCCTGGCCGAGTACTTCGGCGATGAAAACGCGCCACGGCGATGCGGGCATTGTTCGGTGTGTCACGGCCACGTAGCGCGGTTACCTGAACCACCGGTATTGCCGGCGCTTGTGGATAAAAATTTCGAGGCGCTGTGCGGTGATTTTATCCACAGGCACCAGCAGCACACGGGAAGTGCTCCATCGGCGGAGCGCGTGACGCGGTTTTTGTGCGGGATCAGCGTGCCGTTGTTTACCAAGCTCAAGGCGCGGTCGATTCCTGGGTTTGCGGTGCTGGAAGATTATCCGTATGCCGAGGTCCGGACGTGGGCTGAGGCGAACCTCTAACCCGCGGGATCGGGACGCATCCATCCGCTGAATGTCGCCCATCACAGGAATAAACTTCAAAAACACCCATCGGCTGACTATGGTGAGGACTGTCTTTGGATCGCCAATAAGAGAACAACAACCATGAGCCAGACATCGTTCGATATTCAGCGCGCCGCCGTGATTGGTGCGGGCACCATGGGCCGTGGCATTGTCATGTGCCTGGCCAGCGCCGGGGTGCCGGTGCAGTGGGTCGATAACAATCCGCAGATGCTTGAGCAGGCGCTGACCAGCGTGGCTGACACTTACGCCCACAACGTGCGTCAGGGGCGGATCAATCAGACCGAGGCGGATGCGCGCATTGCACGGGTAACGGCGGCTGCCGATTACGCGGCGATCCGCGATGTTGATCTGGTTATCGAAGCGGTCTACGAAAACCTCGAGCTGAAGCAGAAAATCTTCCGCGAACTCGACGGTCTGCTCAAACCTGAAGCGATTCTGGCCAGCAATACCTCGGCGCTGGATATCGACGCCATAGCCGCTGCCACTCGCCGCCCGCAGCAGGTCCTGGGCCTGCACTTCTTCAGTCCGGCGCACATCATGAAGTTGCTGGAGATCGTACGCGGCGCCCAGACCGCTCCGGCGGTGCTTGATGCAGCCCTGGCACTGGGCCAGCGCATGGGCAAGGTCAGCGTGGTCTCGGGCAACTGTCTCGGTTTCATCGGCAACCGCATGCTGCATCCGTACGTGCTCGAAGCGCGCAAGATGCTGCTGGAGGGGGCGTTGCCTTATCAGGTGGATGCGGCGCTGCAAGGTTTTGGTTTCGCCATGGGGCCGTTCCGCATGTATGACGTGGTCGGCATTGACCTGGAGTGGCGCGCGCGGGAGCTGGCTGGCAAGGGCCAGGATGCGCCGGAGGTTCAGGTGGACAATCGTTTGTGCGAGCTCGGGCGTTTCGGTCAGAAGAGCGGCGACGGGTATTACCATTACGAGCCGGGCAGTCGTCAGGCTGAGCATGATGTGGAAGTCGATGCGCTGGTGCTGGAAATCAGCGAAGGGTTGGGGTTCCAGCGGCGTGAGATAGGGCCAGAGGAGATTCTTGAGCGCAGCTTGCTGGCACTGGTCAATGAAGGGGCGAAGATCCTTCAGGAAGGCATTGCGGCGTCGGCGCACGACATCGATCTGGTGTACCTCAACGGTTATGGTTTCCCGGCGGACAAGGGCGGGCCGATGGCCTGGGCGGATCAGCAAGGGCTGGACGATATTCATCTGCGGTTGTTGCAGCTTGAGACCAAACAGGGGGATCACTGGGCCCCGGCACGGTTGATTGGGGAGTTGGCGGCGCAGGGCAGAGGGTTTACCGACATGTGATTTAGGTAGTGCCTGTGACAGCGCCTTCGCAGTTTCACCTTAAACTGGCCATCCAACTCCAGGAACCGACGCTGATGTCCAACCCGATGCCCCATCGCACCGACTACCCCCATTTCCAGCCCATCACCACCCGCTGGCATGACAATGACGCCTACGGTCATGTCAATAACGTCACCTACTACAGTTTTTTCGATACGGCGGTGAACACCTACCTGATCGAAGTCGGCGGCCTGGATATCCATGACGGTGAGGTGGTGGGTTTTGTGGTGAGTTCGGCCTGCGATTACTTCGCGTCTATCGCCTTCCCGGATCGGATCGAGATTGGCCTGCGGGTCGGCAAGTTGGGCAGCAGTTCGGTGCAGTACGAGCTGGCGGTGTTCAAGGCTGGAGAAGATGAGGCCTGCGCGGCAGGGCGCTTCGTGCATGTATTCGTCGATCGGCTGTCGAATCAGCCGGTGGCGATTCCTGCCGGGTTGCGCGGGGCGTTGGAGCGACTGGCGATCTGAGGGCAAAAAAAATCGCAGCCCGAGGGCTGCGATTTTTGGATCTAACGGTCGACGAGGCGATTCAAGCCTCAGTCGTCATCGTGATAGCGATGGTGATGCTTGCGATGCCCATACGCATGGCCGCGACCCGGGTGACCACGGTAGTAGCGACGATCATCATCGTCATAACCACGACGATAGGAACGACGATCATCGTCGTCATTGCTGCTGTTGCCCATATGGTTACCCAGCGCGCCACCGAGGCCGCCGCCTGCTGCGGAGCCGATCAGGCTACCGGTGGTGCCGCCCATGCTGCGGCCGACCACGTTACCGCCAGCTGCGCCCAACGCACCGCCAATGGCGGCTTCGCCACGGCTGCGTCTGTCTGCGCCAACTGCGCTACCACCCGCGCCGCCCAGGGCCGCGCCAATGGTTGAACCTGTACTGCCGCCTAGTGATTGACCGACGACCGAGCCAAGAACCCCGCCCAATGCGCCGCCCACACCTGCTTCGGTGGTGCCGCCAGCAGACGCGAAGCCACTGACCAGGCCAAGGGACAACAAGAGAATCGAGGAGAACTTCATAGAGGAACCTCAAGGGGATGACGGCGCGATCCTGAGGCTGTGTCATGGTTGTGACAATAGAAATCCGACGAATAACACGACTTGAGCACATTTCTATAAGTTGCTGTTTTTTGGGCGGAACTTAAGTGTTTTTCGCCGGTCTTTAGCTACTTCTCAAAGGCCGTTTTCATATGAAAACGGCCTTTTTTGTGGGCGATTGGAAAGTACGGATCGGAAAAATTTGTTGAGTGGGCTACCGCCATCGCTGCGTCAAGCTGACTTGGCCATGATCAACCCGGTTTCACTCGCCGCCTCCAGCCGGATCGCCACAAACTTCGACGTCGGCGTATGGCTGCCATCGCCAGTGCTTTCCAACGGCACCAGCGGGTTCACTTCCGGATAGTACGCAGCCGCTTGCCCGGCAGGAATATCAAACGCCAGCAGGGTAAAACCCTTGACCCGCCGCTCACGGCCATCATCCCAGATCGATACGATGTCAGCCTTTTGCCCCGGTTTGAAGCCCAGGCGAATGATGTCGGCTTCATTGACGAACAACACATCCCGCTGACCTTTCACCCCGCGATAACGATCATCAAGACCATAAATGGTGGTGTTGTACTGATCGTGGGAGCGCATCGACTGCATGATCAGGTCCGGCAGTACGCCGGTGGCGCGGGTGCGTTCGTGCACCAGGTGTTTGGGCAGGATGTTCGGACGGAAATTGGCCCGACCCGATGGGGTATTCCAGCGACGTGCGCCGGCACTGCTGCCCAGGTAGAAACCGCCAGGGTTCTGGACTTTCTCGTTGAAGTCCCGAAAGCCCGGGATGGTGTCGGCGATCAGGTCGCGGATGCGGCTGTAATCAGCCACCAGCCAGTTCCAGTCCACCGGTTTGCTGCCCAGGGTCGCGGCGGCGATACCAGCGATGATTGCAGGCTCCGAGCGCATCAGGTTCGACAACGGTTGCAACTGACCGTTGGAGGCGTGGACCATGCTGAAGGAGTCTTCCACGGTCACCGCTTGGGCGCCTTCGGTCTGGATATCGATATCGGTGCGGCCCAGGCACGGCAGGATCAGCGCGTCTTTACCGTGGATCAAATGGCTGCGGTTGAGCTTGGTGCTGATCTGCACGGTCAGGTCGCAGTTGCTCAGGGCCTGGAAGGTCCGTGGGCTGTCCGGGGTGGCTTGGGCGAAGTTGCCGCCCAGGCCGATGAAAACTTTCGAACGGCCTTCGGCCATGGCGTGAATCGCCTCGACCACGTTGTGGCCGTTTTCGCGCGGGACCTTGAACTGGAAGCGCCGCTCCAGAGAGTCGAGGAACGCCGCAGGCGGGCGTTCGTTGATGCCCATTGTCCGGTCGCCCTGCACGTTACTGTGGCCGCGCACCGGACACAGACCGGCCCCCGGCCGGCCGATGTTGCCGCGCAGCAGCATCAGGTTGGCGATTTCCTGGATGGTCGCCACCGAATGGCGATGCTGGGTGATGCCCATCGCCCAGCACATGATCACGTTCTTGCCTTTGGCGTACATGCGCGCCGCTTGCTCGATTTCCACCAGGGGCAGGCCGGATTGCTCGACGATCTGCTCCCACGGGGTGTCGTCGACGATGCCGAGGTATTCCAGAACATTGACGCTGTGTTCATTGAGGAAGTCGTGGTCGAACACCGCAGGCTCACCCGCCTTCTGCGCATCGCGCTCCCATTGCAGCAGGAACTTGGCCATGCCGCGCATGATCGCCATGTCGCCGCCCAATGCCGGACGGAAGTACGCGGTGTTGGTCGGTTTGTCGCCATTGGTGAGCATTTCGATCGGGTGTTGCGGGTGCTGGAAGCGTTCCAGGCCGCGCTCTTTCAGTGGGTTGATGCACACCACCTGCGCACCGCGTTTCACCGCTTCGCGCAGTGGCTCGAGCATCCGCGGGTGGTTGGTGCCAGGGTTTTGGCCCCAGACAAAAATTGCATCTGCATGTTCGAAATCGTCGAAGGTCACGGTGCCTTTGCCGACTCCGACGCTTTGGGCCAATGCCACACCGCTGGCTTCGTGGCACATGTTCGAGCAGTCGGGGAAATTGTTGGTGCCATAGGCGCGCACGAACAATTGATAGAGGAACGCCGCTTCGTTGCTGGCACGGCCCGAGGTGTAAAACTCGGCCTGATTCGGGCTCGACAGCCCTTGCAGGTGTTTGCCGATCAGGGCGAAGGCGGCTTCCCAACTGATCGGTTTGTAACGATCGGTTTCGGCGTCATAGCTCAGCGGCTCGGTCAGACGGCCCTGGTACTCGAGCCAATAATCACTTTGTTCCAGCAACGAGCTAACGCTGTGCTTGGCGAAAAACGCGCCATCGACACGCCGTTTGGTCGCTTCCCAGTTCACTGCTTTGGCGCCGTTCTCGCAGAACGCCACCATGCCGGCTTCCTTAGAATCGCCCCAGGCGCAACCGGGGCAGTCGAACCCGCCGTTCTTGTTGGTCTTGAGCATCATGCGCAGATTTTTCAACGCGTTGTCGCTGGTCAACCAGGCACGGGCAACGCTGGCCAGCGCGCCCCAGCCACCGGCCGGTCCTTTATAAGGCTTGTAACGTGGAACGGGTTTCTGGTCGGCTTGTTGGTGTTGGCTCACGCTTGTTTCTCCGTCGCGGGGCTGTAGACCCGCGGCGCACTTTTTTGCGGCAGGTGGATGAGATTGAGGTTGTGTCGACGGGCCCATTGCACGGCCAGGCCCGTGGGCGACGACAGGCTGACCAGGGTCTGGATGCCGGCGCGTAAAACTTTCTGGATCAATTCGAGGCTGCAACGGCTGGTGACAATCGCCAGACCATCGGTGGTCGGAATCTTCTGGCGGATCAACCCACCGATCAGCTTATCGAGGGCGTTGTGTCGGCCGATGTCTTCACGGCCCAGCAGCAATTCGCCTTTGCCATTCATGAACACCGCCGCATGCACCGCGCCGCAATGCTGGCCCAGAGGCTGGAATTCGCCGATGCGATGGCGCAGACCGTCCAGCCATTCGGCCGGGGGCAGCGGGGCGCCGGGCAACACCTTGAGATCAGGCAGCGCTTGCTCCACCGCTTCCACGCCACAGAGCCCGCAACCGCTGGTGCCGGCCAGTTGCCGGCGCTGCTGCTTGAGGTTCCAGAAGGCGCGGTTGGCGATGGTCACTTGCGCGTATTGCGCCGAACCCGAGCCGCTGAGTTGCAGGTCATAGATGTCTGAAGCGTCGTCGATGATGCCGCTGCCGAGGCTGAAGCCGACGATGAAGTCTTCAAGGTCCGTCGGCGTCACCAACATGACGGCCTGGCTGATGCCGTTGTAGGCGATCGCCAACGCGACTTCCTCAGCCAGCGCGGTGCTGGATGATTCGGAGTATTCGAGGTTGCAGTAACTGTATGTCTGGCTTGCGGCGGGCGCGGGCGTTTCGAGAGCGGGCGCCGCGCAGCCGGGGCGCTTGGCGTTCATTAGGCATCACCGACGGTTTGGTCAGCTTTAAGCCTAGGCGCGTCAACATGTCGCGTCTAATCGCTATTACTGATCTACCGATAGATGGCGTCGATCAAGAGTCTGTCAGTGATTTCTGATAGATCGCAAAACAGGCTTCTGCCAAGGCCGAACGCGGAGCGCTGCGACGCATGATCAGCCCCAGCCGGGCGAGGGTCTGGGCGCTTTCGATGGGTTGCAGGCGCAAGTGATCGGTGAGGTTTTCGAGGCCGCTGTTCAGCGGCATCACCGCGCAGCACAGGCCACCGTGTACCGCTTGTAACAATTGGTGGACTGCATCGGTTTGCAGCAACGGTTGTGGGGTCAGGCCACGGCTGTGGAAGTTATGGTCGATGGACTGGCGAAAGTGCATGCCGCTGGTGAGCATGCCCATGGGCAGTTCGATCAGCGACTCCCAGCTCAGCGGCGCCTCGCCGAAACTGAAGAAGCGTTGATCGTAGAGCAGGCCCATGCGGGTTTCGCTGAACGCCAGGGAGTCGAAGCGCTCGCCGTCCAGATGCTCCAGGTACGATACGCCGAGGTCGAGACGGTTATTCGCCAGTTGTTCAAGGATCTGTTCGGAACTCAGGGCCGAGAGTTCGAACCGCAGGTTCGGGTGTGCGGCGTGCAGGCGTTGCATCAGCGGCACCGGGTCGAAACTCGACAGCGGCACCACCCCCAGACGCAACGTACCCACGAGGTTGCCGCGACAGGCCGCCGCTTCGGCCTGCAAACCGTCGTAGGCCGCCAGCACCGTACGCGCCCATGCCAGCACGCGCTCACCCGGCGCCGTGAAACCTTCGAAGCGTTGGCCGCGATTGACCAGCGGCAGCTCGAGTTCTTCCTCAAGGCTGCGCAGGCGCATGGACAAGGTCGGCTGAGTGATGTGACAGCGCGCGGCGGCCTGGCCGAAGTGTCGGGTTTCGTCGAGAGCGATGAGGAATTTCAGCTGCTTGATGTCCATCTTCGCTCCAGGGCGCCGGCAAGGTTTGCGATTCTACCGCCTGCGCGGGGTTGGGTCATTGGTCGGCTGGGAGTCGGTCTTCAAACGACTGGTCTAGTCTTGGGCGTCTGGAACCCAAATCCCAAGGAGCGTGCACCATGAGTATTTTTAGCTTTGTGAAAGAAGCAGGTGAAAAACTTATTGATCTGCTGACACCCGGCAATGCCAACGCCAGCGAGCAGCTGAAGGCACACATCAGCAAGGTCGGCTTGGGTAACCCGAATGTTCAGGCGACCATCGATGGCGACAAAGTCACCGTCACCGGTGAAGTGGCAAGCCAGGAAGAGAAGGAGAAAATTCTGTTGGCCGTGGGCAATATTGCCGGTGTCGGTAGTGTCGATGACCAGATCACCGTAACGGGGCCGGTTGCCAAGGCAGCGCAGTTCGTCACCGTTAAAAAGGGCGACACCCTCAGCGCGATTTCCAAGGCGGCATACGGCGACGCGAACAAGTACAACAAAATCTTTGAAGCCAACAAACCAATGCTTTCGCACCCGGACAAGATCTATCCGGGGCAGGTGTTGCGGATTCCTGAATAACACAGAACCTGTGGCGAGGGAGCTTGCTCCCGCTCGGCTGCGCAGCAGTCGCAATCTGGCCAATGCACCTTTCTGAAGGAACTCAGCCAGATTGGGAGCGCTTCGCACTCCAGCGGGAGCAAGCTCCCTCGCCACAACGACCGCGTCAGACTCTAAAGCCCTGCGATGAGCTCCCGATAATCCCCCACCGCCGCAAACTCTGCGGTGTCCTTCGGCCCTTTGCGGCTGTCCGGCTCGCTCACGGCCAGCAGGTGCGCCACCCCGAAATTGCGTGCGCTGCGCAGGATCGGCAGGGTGTCGTCGATGAACAGGCAGCGTGCCGGGTCGAAGCCGATATCGGCCTGCAAGGCATCCCAGAACTGCGGGTCTTCTTTGGCGAAACCGTAATCGTGAGAGCTGATCAAACGCTCGAAATACGGCGCCAGTTCAATTCTTTCCAGTTTCAATGACAACGAGTCGCGGTGGGCGTTGGTGATCAGTACCACGCGCTTGCCGGCCTGTTTGATCGCGGCCAGAAAAGTGTCCGCATCCGGACGCAAGGCGATCAGGTGCGCGGTTTCCAGTTTCAGTTCGCGCACCGACAACTTCAGTTCGGCGCTCCAGAAGTCCAGGCAATACCACTGCAACTGACCGGCATGGCGCTCGAACAGTGGCTGCAATTCCAGCTCCGCCATGGCCAGGCTCACCCCGTGCAACTCGGCATAACGCTTTGGCAGGTGTTCCAGCCAGAAATGGTTGTCGTAGTGCAGGTCCAGCAGCGTGCCGTCCATATCCAGCAGAACGGTATCGATGTCGCGCCAGGGCAGCAGGGACATAAAAAACTTCTCCAGCGGTAAAAAAGATATCCGAGGTAAACAATCAGGATAGGCCGGGTATAGTAACGCGTTCACGCCAAGGAGCTTCTCATGCGCCAGAAACCCACCATACTCGCCCGCGAGATCGTCGCCACCAGCCGATTATTCTGTGTCGAAGAGCTGAAACTGCGCTTTTCCAATGGCGTGGAACGCACTTACGAGCGATTGGTCGGTAAAGGCGCTGGTTATGGTGCGGTGATGATCGTGGCGATGCTCGACGCGGACCACGCCGTGTTGGTGGAGGAATACTGCGGTGGCACCGATGCCTACGAATTGTCCCTGCCCAAAGGCTTGATCGAGCCGGGCGAAGACGTGCTGGCGGCGGCCGAGCGGGAGCTCAAGGAAGAGGCCGGGTATGGCGCGCGGCAACTGGAGCACCTGACCGAGTTGTCGTTGTCACCTGGCTACATGAGCCAGAAAATCCAGGTGGTGCTGGCCACCGATTTGTACGAAGAACGCCTGGAGGGTGACGAGCCCGAGCCGATGGGGATGGACAAGATCAACCTGCGGGAATTGTCGGCGTTGGCGCAGAACCCGCGATTCACCGAGGGCCGTGCCTTGGCGGCGCTGTATCTGGCCCGTGATCTGTTGACTCAGCGTGGGGTGTTCCTGCCATGAAGTTGAATTTTCCCCATCCGTTGATGGCACCGGTGGTAGAACTGGCATTGAAGGCTGGCGAGGCGATCCTGCCGTTCTGGCGCGTCAACGTTGCCGTGACGGCAAAGTCCGATGATTCCCCGGTCACAGCTGCCGACATGGCCGCTCACCATGTGATCCTGGCCGGGTTGACGGCGCTGGACCCGACTATTCCGGTGCTGTCCGAAGAGGATGCCAACATCCCCCAGAGCGTGCGTGCCGGCTGGCAGCGTTGGTGGTTGGTCGACCCGCTGGACGGCACTAAGGAGTTCATCTCCGGCAGCGAAGAGTTCACCGTGAACATTGCGCTGATCGAGCAGGGGCGTGTGGTGTTTGGCGTGGTGTCGATGCCGACCAGCGGGCGTTTTTATGTTGGCGGTGACAGGTTGGGAGCCTGGCGTGGCGATAAAGGCGCTGAGCCAATGCCGATCCAGGTTCGCGAGGTGCCGGCGGCGGGTGAAGCCTTCACGGTGGTCGCCAGTCGTCGGCATTCAAGCCCTGAGCAGGAGCGCTTACTGGCGGGGTTGAGTGACAGTCTGGGCGAGCTGCAACTGGCGAATATCGGCAGCTCACTGAAGTTTTGCCTGCTGGCGGAAGGGGCGGCGGATTGTTATCCGCGATTGGCGCCGACTTCGCAGTGGGACACGGCCGCGGCTCAAGGTGTGCTGGAAGGCGCCGGCGGTGAGGTGCTGGATTTGAGCGGCGCGCCGTTCTGTTATCCGGCGCGGGAATCGTTGCTGAATGAGTTCTTCCTGGCGCTGCCGGCTAAAGCGGCTTGGCGGGAGAAACTATTGGCGCTCGCTCGGGCGTAAAGATCAAGAGATCGCAGCCTCGTTTCACTCGACAGCTCCTACAGGGGCGCGCTTCTCTGTAGGAGCTGTCGAGTGCAACGAGGCTGCGATCTTTTAAGATCGTTTGCTTTACCGGTGAAGGACGTATTGCCCGGTAAACCTCACCGCATCCTCATCACTCCCGGCATTCACGATCCGCGAATGCAGCGTCAACCGCGCCCGCCCATAGCGTCGATACATCGCCAGGAACTTCCTCCACACTGCCGGGTTCGGTGCCTGACAGATCGCCGTCGCGTCCATGGTGACCGGCAGCGGGTAGTTGATCTGCCCTTCCTGAATCACGATGTGCCCGTCTTCGATACCTTCTTCACGTAAACGCAAATGCAGCCAGCCCCAGCCGGCCAGCACCGCGCCGCAATACAGGCTGCCACCGAACATGGTGCTCTTGTGATTGACGTTGGGCTCCAGCGGCAGATGCAGGCGCAGTTGTTGGTCATGCCAGTCGAGCACTTTGAGGCCCATGTCCCGCGTGAGGGGGATGTCGCGATAGAGGATCGATTCCAGGTGACGACTGTCGCGGTTCATTCGCGGGCCTTTTGTTTGATGGGGATGATTTTACGGTAGCTCAATCGAGGTCGTCGGTATGGCTGCTGGTGCCGCCATCGGCGAAGTTCAGGCCATGCTTGCGCAGCTTGTCGTGCAGGGTTTTGCGCGGAATGCCGAGCGCTTCGGCGAGGCTGCGCACGGAGCTGTGCGAGCGCGCCAGTTCGGCGGCAATCAGGCTCTTCTCGAAGTTCTCGACTTGCTCGCTCAAGCCGCCGCTGACCACTTCAACCGTGGTGCCGACACCGCCATCCGGTGCGCTGTTGTCCAGTGCCAGCTCCAGGCCCAGGGCAAAGCGCTCGGCGGCGTTCTGCAGTTCCCGCACGTTACCTGGCCAGCTGTGACGCAGCAGCAGCGCCCGTTGCCCCGGTTGCAGTTCGTGGGGCGGCAAGCCGTGGCGGGTGCTGGCTTCGTCGGCGAAATGCTGGAACAGCACCAGCGCATCTTCGCCCCGTTCGCGCAGCGGCGGAATGCGCAACGGCGCAACGTTCAGGCGGTAATACAGGTCGGCACGGAAGCGCCCCTGATCGGCGGATTGCCGCAGGTCTTCCTTGGTCGCGGCGATGATGCGGATGTCCAGCGGGATCAACTGATTGCCGCCCAGGCGCTCGACGACCCGCTCTTGCAACAAGCGCAGCAATTTCACCTGCACGTCCAGGCTCATGCTTTCGATTTCATCGAGGAACAACGTGCCGCCGTTGGCGAATTCGAACTTGCCGATGCGGCGCTTTTGCGCGCCGGTAAACGCGCCGGGTTCGTGACCGAACAACTCGCTTTCCACCACCGACTCGGCCAGGGCCCCGGCGTTGATTGCCACGAACGGGCCGTTACGCCGACTCGACAAGTCGTGCAGCGCGCGGGCCACCACTTCTTTGCCTGCACCGGTTTCACCGAGAATCAGCACGTCAGCCTTGGTCGCCGCCAGTGCCCCGATCTGCTCGCGCAGGCGCAGCATCGGCGCCGATTGCCCTACCAGTCGGGCGCTCAGTTCGTTGCGATCGCTCAGGGCCAGCCGCAGGCTGCGGTTGTCCAGTACCAGACGGCGCAGGGCCAGGGCGCGACGTACGCTGTCGAGCAGGGCGTCACTGGCGAAAGGTTTTTCCAGAAAGTCATAAGCCCCGGCGCGCATGGCCTGCACCGCCAGGGGGACATCGCCGTGGCCGGTGATCAGCAGCACGGGCAGCTCCGGATCCTGGGCGTGGAGTTCGGTCAGCAGTTCGAGGCCGTCCATGCCCGGCATGCGGATGTCACTGACCACCACGCCTGGCCAGTCGCGTTCCAGTTGCCCGGCCAGGCCCTTGGCTTCAGCAAGCGGCAGGATCTTCAGGCCGGCCAGGTCCAGGGTCTGGCTCAGGGCCTGGCGCAGGTGGGGATCATCGTCGATCAACACGACCTGGATGCGGTTGTCGATGGTCATGCACTTCGGTCCTCGGACGGTTGCAGGCTCACACCCGGCGCGCCTGCGCGCAGCTTTAGGGTAATCAGGGCGCCGCCTTCCTTATGGTTGGAGAACGACAGTTCACCACCGAAGGCGCGCATCAGGGTGTCGCAGATCGCCAGCCCCAGCCCAAGTCCCTGAGTGCGGGTCTTGGTGGTGTAGAAGGGCTCGCCGGCACGACCCAGCGCTTCCAGGCAGAACCCGGGGCCGTTATCGCGAATGTACAGAGTGACGCCGTCGGCGGTGGATTGGGCACTCAACCAGAGTTTACGCGGCGGGCCTTTTTCCGTCAGGGCATCGAGCGCATTGGCCAGCAGATTGCCGAGTACCTGGCGCAGACGGGTTTCTCCAGCCTCGACCCACAGGGTGGCGGCCGGCAGGTCGCGGATCAGCTCGACTTCCATGCTGCGCCGACGCTTGGCCAGTAACGCCAGTGCGTCGTCCAGCGCCGGTTGCAGGGCCACGCTTTCCGGGGCATGGCGATCACGTCGGGCGAAGGCGCGCAGGTGGGCGATGATCGACGCCATGCGCCCGGTCAGCTCGCTGATCAGCTTGAGGTTGCCGCGAGCATCCTCGGTGCGCTGATGATCGAGCAGCACTTCAGCGTTTTCCGCGTAGCTGCGGATGGCCGCCAGCGGTTGGTTGAGTTCATGGCTGATACTCGCCGACATTGTTCCCAGCGCCGAGAGCTTGCCGGCCTGTACCAGATCATCCTGAGCGCGTACCAGTTCTTGCTGGGCGTGTTCGCGCTCCAGCACTTCCTGTTTCAGTCGACGGTTGAGGCCCTCAAGGTCGCTGGTCCGTTCGGCGACCCGGCCTTCGAGTTCCTGGCGGGTCTTGGCTTCGAAGGCGATCCGCTCCAGGTAATGGCGTCGGCGTTGCATCATCAGGCCAAGCAGCAGCATCAATACCAGCAGCGTTGCGCCGCCGATGGCCACGACTGTGCGCACGGGGCGGTCGATCAGGGTGCGTGGAGCAAGGATACTGACACTCCAGCCGGTTTCTTCGATCTGCCGGGTTTGGGTCAGCCAGGCATTGGGGTCGAGACTCAACGGCTTTGGATCGCGGGTCGGATAGGGTTGAATCGCGGCGACGGCCTTGTTCTCCTCATCACTCAATGGACGGGTCGAGCGGAAACGCCATTCTGGCCGCGATGTGAGGATGACCACACCGTTGTGGTCGGTGACCAGCAGTTGTTCCGGGGTTTTGCCCCAGAGGCTTTCGGTGTGATCGAGGTCAACCTTGACCACCAACACGCCGATGATTTTTTCACGATCGTGTACCGCCGCAGCGAAGAAGTAACCGCGCTTGGCCGAGGTGGTGCCCAGGCCAAAGAAGCGCCCCAGGCGCCCGGCCATGGCTTCGCTGAAATATGGACGGAAAGAGAAATTGCGGCCGACGAAGCTGTCGTGTTTGTCCCAGTTGGAGGCCGCCAGTGTCTTGCCGGTGGTGTCCATCAGGTACATGACTTCGGCGCCGGTCTGGGCACTGATGTGTTTCAACAGACGATTGGCATTGCCTTGAATCACGCCCTCATCGGGGGCGCCCAACGTCGCACGCAGGGCGGGCAGGTCGCCGAGAATCTGCGGCAGCACTTCATAGCGGTGCAGGGTACCCAACAGGTTGGCGACGTAGAGGTCGAGGGTCTGACGGTTCTGCCCGGCCAGCTCGCTGCGGTAATAACGCTCGGCCAGATGCTCCAGCGGCCACAGCAAGGGTGCCAGGCACAACGCAAGCAGTGCCAGGCTGCGCCAGCGGGGTCTGCGGGGGAGGGTCGGTGTCATGAGCATCAAGCGCCTGTGGGGACAGACGCATTATGCCTAGGGTCTGTTGACGTTTGGTAGCAACGCGGTTCGCTACCAAACCTCAACAGACCCTAGGCTTGCGGGCGCAGTCTGCGCACCCTGGATCAAGTGCATGCTGGCGCTGAAAATTCAGACGGCAATTCAGGAGAAGACTTCAGCGTCCTTGAAGAACGCGGCGGCCTGATCCTTGGCGGACAGCTGCGGTGCCTCGTCCAGCTGCCAGTCGATGCCCAAGTCCGGGTCGTCCCAGCGAATGCTGCGTTCAGCCGACGGGGTGTAGTAGTCGGTGGTTTTGTAGAGGAATTCAGCGAAATCGCTCAGCACCACGAAACCATGGGCAAAACCTTCTGGTACCCAGAGCTGGCGATGGTTGTCGGCGGACAGGCGCACCGCGACCCATTTGCCGAAATGCGGCGAGCTGCGGCGAATGTCCACGGCCACGTCCAGCACTTCACCGGCGGTGACGCGGACCAGTTTGCCCTGAGTGTTTTCCAGCTGGTAGTGCAAGCCGCGCAGTACGCCTTTTTGCGAGCGGGAATGGTTGTCCTGCACGAATCGGGTGTTCAGGCCGGTTGCTTCTTCGAAAGCCTTGGCGTTGAAGCTTTCATAGAAGAAGCCGCGCTCATCACCAAATACCTTGGGCTCGATGATCAGAACACCGGGCAGGTCGGTGATGACTACGTTCATGGTGTTTCTCCAGCAATAGGCGTTCATGGGCGACATTCTTACGCAAAGTGCCGGCAGCCGCGAGTGGGACGGTGAAGAGAGTTGCTCACGCATTGATTCGGGCCAATCAGGGAAGGGGGGTTGCGTATCGCACTCGGCAGTGGCGATATAAGCGCCTAATAAAATTTCAGGGGTCGTTGTATGCCGCTCGCCACGTTGATTCACCGCGCCAGTCTGCCCAGCCCGCAAGTGTCCGCGGCGCAAGCGCTTGAGTTGCTGGAAGAACATTACGGGCTGAGCGGACGGTTGCAGGCTCTTGGAAGCCAGCAGGATCTCAACTACCGCGTCGACAGCGAGCAGGGGCGTTTCGTCCTGAAAATCTGCCGTGGCGATTACTCGGTGCTGGAACTGCAAGCCCAGCACGCAGGGCTCAAGCACTTGGCCGAACATCCCGGCGTGCAGGTGCCACGAGTGATCCCGGCCAAAAATGGTACAGACCTGCTCTCCCTGGAGGTCGGCGGTCAAGCGGTGCATGTACGTCTGCTCGATTACATCGACGGCCAGTCCCTGACGCACCTCGACCATCTGAACCAGGCCGTGGTCGCCGGTTTCGGGCGGCTCTGCGGCGAGATGGACGTGGCGCTGGCCGGTTTCGACCATCCTGGCCTTGAGCGCACCCTCCAATGGGACGCCCGTCACGCCAACGCGTTGATCGCGCATTTGCTGCCGGTGATCAAGGATGATCAGCAACGCAAGCTGATTGCTGAAGCAGCCGAGCAGGCCGAGCGCCATTTGCAGCCCTTGGTGGACAAGTTGCCGGTGCAGGCGATTCACATGGACATCACCGACGACAACGTGGTCTGGCAGCGAGATGCGCAGCGCCAATGGCAGTTGCAGGGGGTCATCGATTTCGGCGACCTGGTCCGAACCTGGCGGATCACCGATCTGTCGGTGACCTGTGCCGCGCTGCTGCACCATGCCGATGGCGATCCGTTCTACATCTTGCCGGCGGTTCGGGCCTATCACGCGATCAATCCGCTGCAACATGAAGAACTGCTGGCGCTCTGGCCGCTGATCGTTGCGCGTTCGGCGGTGTTGGTGCTGAGTGGCGAACAGTAGGTCACCATTGATCCGGGCAATGAGTACAGTCGCGACAACCTGACCCATGAGTGGGAAATTTTCCGCGTGGCCACATCGGTGCCGCTGGCGTTGATGGAGGCGGCGATTCTTGCTGCGGTTGGTCAAGGCCTGCCGAGCATCGGCAGCGAAAGCTTTGCGCCCTTGTTGCCGAGTCTGGTGGGGCGTGAGTTTGCGTTGATCGATCTGGGCGTGCTCAGCCCGCATTTCGAAGCGGGTAACTGGGAGCAAGAGGGGATCGACCAGCGTCTGTTGACCGAAGCTGCAGCGGCTCATGGTCTGGCGGCCAGTCGTTATGGGCAATATCGTCTGTCTCGCACCCAACCGGACAGCGCCACTGAACCGGCCACTTGCCCTCTGCATGTCGAGTTGCGAGTGCCCCATGGCACGGCGGTCGAATCGCCGTTTGCCGGAACGGTTCACCAGCCGGCAGTGGGTGTGCTGCAACTGGATGGTCCACAACTGAGTTTACGGCTGTGGGGTGTGACACCGTCGTTGCACGCGGGCGCAGCATTGGTCAAAGGTCAGGTGCTGGGTTCGGTCAGCGGGCCGTTGATCGTGCAATTGTGTCGAGGCGCTCAGCTCGACGCGCCGTTGTTTTGCACACCTTCGCGCGCCGCCGCCTGGCAAGCGTTGTGCCCGTCACCGGCGGCGTTGCTGGGGCTGGCCTGCGATGCAGAAGAAGAACTCGACCCGCAAACCTTGCTGGCCCGCCGCGACGCCAGTTTCGCCCGATCCCAGAAGCATTATTACGTCGACCCGCCGCGCATCGAGCGGGGCTGGCGCAATCACCTGATCGACATGCAGGGCCGCTCCTACCTCGACATGCTCAACAATGTCGCGGTATTGGGTCATGGTCATCCGCGCATGGCCGCCGTCGCCGGCCGTCAATGGTCGTTGCTCAATACCAACTCGCGTTTTCACTACGCAGCGATTGCCGAGTTTTCCGAGCGCTTGTTGAAGTTGGCACCGGACAACATGGACCGGGTATTCCTGGTCAACAGCGGCACCGAGGCCAATGACCTGGCGATTCGCCTGGCCTGGGCCTACAGCGGCGGCCGCGACATGCTCAGTGTGCTGGAGGCGTATCACGGCTGGTCGGTGGCGGCGGATGCGGTCTCGACCTCGATTGCCGACAACCCCAAGGCCTTGAGCAGCCGTCCTGATTGGGTGCACCCGGTGACCGCGCCGAACACCTATCGCGGCGAATTCCGTGGCCCGGACAGCGCGCCGGACTACGTGCGCAGCGTCGAACACAACCTGGCGAAAATCGTCGGGCAGAAACGCCAACTCGCCGGTTTCATCTGCGAGCCGGTGTATGGCAATGCCGGCGGCATCTCGCTACCACCGGGCTATTTGAGGCAGGTCTATGCGCTGGTCCGTGCTCAGGGCGGGGTGTGCATCGCCGATGAGGTGCAGGTCGGTTACGGCCGCATGGGTAAATTTTTCTGGGGTTTCGAAGAGCAGGGCGTGGTGCCCGACATCATCACCATGGCCAAAGGCATGGGTAACGGCCAGCCGTTGGGTGCCGTCATTACCCGTCGGGAGATTGCCGAAGCGCTGGAGGCCGAGGGTTATTTCTTCTCGTCCGCTGGCGGCAGCCCGGTCAGTTGCCGGATCGGCATGGCGGTGCTGGATGTGATGGAAGAAGAAAAACTCTGGGAAAACGCCCAGGTCGTGGGCGGGTACTTCAAGGAACGTCTTGAAGCCCTGATCGACCGGCATCCGTTGGTGGGAGCGGTGCACGGTTCCGGCTTTTATCTGGGCGTGGAGTTGGTCCGCAATCGCGAAACCCTTGAACCGGCGACCGAAGAAACCACGGCGTTGTGCGATCGCCTTCGTGAGTTGGGGATTTTCATGCAGCCGACGGGTGATTACCTGAACATCCTCAAGATCAAACCGCCGATGGTCACGTCGCGGCAGAGTGTGGACTTCTTTGTGGACATGCTGTCGAAGGTGCTGGGCGAAGGTTTGTAGGCAGCTCGTAGAGGTTGCAAATGTCGATTGTTATCGGGAATTTTTGAGGTTATTTAGAGGTGGTGGATATTTATTGCTTTTAAAGCCGATTTTTATCGGCTATAAAGTCGCCACTGCCCACGGTGTGGACGAACCACGCCCGGTGATTCCCGTTCTGTCATCGGTCGATGCCACACTGACCCTCAAGCACTTGCCCAGGAGATGATTCATGAGTCGTATCGTTACCGTCGCCGCCACCCAGATGGCTTGTTCCTGGGACCTTGAAGCCAACATCGAGACCGCTGAGAAGCTGGTCCGTGAGGCAGCGGCCAAAGGTGCGCAAATCATCCTGATCCAGGAACTGTTCGAGGCTCCGTACTTCTGCCAGAAGCCGAACCCGGACTACCTGCAACTGGCCACGACGGTAGAAGACAACGTTGCCATCAAGCACTTCCAGAAAGTCGCCAAGGAACTGCAAGTGGTGCTGCCGATCAGCTTCTACGAATTGGCCGGTCGCGCGCGTTTCAACAGCATCGCGATCATCGATGCCGACGGCAGCAACCTCGGGATTTATCGTAAAAGCCACATCCCGGATGGCCCTGGCTACCACGAAAAGTACTACTTCAACCCGGGCGATACCGGTTTCAAAGTGTGGAACACCCGTTACGCGAAAATCGGCGTGGGCATCTGCTGGGATCAGTGGTTCCCTGAGTGCGCCCGCAGCATGGCGCTGCAAGGCGCGGAAATTCTGTTCTACCCGACAGCCATTGGCAGTGAGCCGCACGACAAGACCATTTCGTCCCGCGATCACTGGCAGCGCGTGCAACAGGGCCATGCCGGTGCCAACCTGATGCCGCTGATCGCCAGCAACCGCATCGGCAATGAAGAGCAGGACGGCTACGATATTACCTTCTACGGCTCGTCGTTCATCGCCAACCAGTTTGGCGAGAAGGTCCAAGAGCTGAACAAAACCGAAGAAGGCATTCTGGTTCACAGCTTCGACCTCGATGAGCTGGAGCACATTCGCAGCGCCTGGGGTTCGTTCCGCGACCGTCGTCCGAACCTGTACGGCGCGATTAAAACCCTCGACGGTTCCCTGGAGTCCTGAAGCCATGACCACGTTGAACAGCACCCCTCGCGCCGACGGCTTTTACATGCCTGCCGAGTGGGCACCCCAAACCCAGACCTGGATGGTCTGGCCCGAGCGCCCGGACAACTGGCGCCTGGGTGGCAAACCGGCGCAAGCCGCGCACGTTGCAGTGGCCAAGGCCATCGCGCGTTTCGAACCGGTGACCGTGGCGGTCTCCGCTGGCCAGTACGAAAATGCCCGCGCCCGTCTCGACGTGCCGAATATTCGTGTGGTGGAGATGTCCAGCGATGACGCCTGGGTCCGGGATACCGGCCCGACGTTCGTCATCAATGACAGCGGCGAAGTCCGTGGCGTGGATTGGGACTTTAATGCCTGGGGCGGTTTCGACGGCGGTTTGTATTCGCCGTGGAACCGTGACTCGCAGGTGGCGGGCAAGATCCTCGAAATCGAGCGCAGCCCGCGCTACCGCACCGAGGGTTTTGTGCTCGAAGGCGGCTCGATTCATGTCGATGGCGAAGGCACCCTGATCACCACCGAAGAGTGCCTGCTCAACCGCAATCGCAATCCGCACATGAGCCGTGAGCAAATCGAAGCGGTGCTCAGCGCAAACCTGGCTGTGGATAAGATCATCTGGCTGCCGGACGGCTTGTTCAACGACGAAACCGACGGCCATGTGGATAACTTCTGCTGCTATGTGCGTCCGGGTGAAGTGCTGCTGGCCTGGACCGACGACCCGCAGGACCCGAACTACCCGCGCTGCCAGGCGGCCATGAACGTGCTGCAAAACAGCACCGATGCCAAGGGGCGCTCGTTCACGGTGCACAAAATGCCGATTCCGGGGCCGCTGTATGCGACCGAAGAAGAGTGCGCCGGTGTGGACCCGGTGGACGGCACTCAGGAGCGCAATCCGACCGTGCGCCTGGCCGGCTCTTATGTGAACTTCCTGATCGTCAACGGTGGCATCATCGCGCCAAGCTTCGATGACCCACTGGACGGGCCGGCCAAAGAGATTTTGCAGAGCGTGTTTCCGCAACACGAAGTGGTCATGGTGCCTGGTCGCGAACTGTTACTTGGGGGCGGTAACATCCATTGCCTTACCCAACAACAGCCCGCTCCACACAAGGAGTGAGTGAGGACGTAACAGCTTGAGTTGATTGAAAAATCGATTGAGCAACGATTTTGGCCTCCTTATCTCGCAGAAAGCCCGCAGCCCATCAGGACTTCGGGCTTTTTTGTATCTACTTATCGACACTTCGAAAACATTGGCATAGCTCTTGTATCTTCGATGGCGCAACACGGGGAGGGAGAGAACTTCGATGTTCTGTCATAAACCTTGGATAAGTTAGCCGCTCACAAACCAGGAGAGAGCGCTGAGATGAACGCCGAAATGAACGTAGTGGGCGAGCGGGCACTGCATCCCCTGGCAGTTAACAGCGAATCGCTTCAAGTCCTGGCACAGTGGTTGAAGTCCAATGGAACGCGTCAGATCAGAGAACCTGATCCGCGCCGGATGATGATCGAGCGCTATCCCGCTGGTTTATTCAGCGAGGCGGAACTGGAAGCATTGTGGGATGTGATGGAAGGATAAGAAGAAAAACAACGGATGGATAAAAGCGCTGCCGGGAAGGCGGCGCTTTTTTATGCCCGTCGCAAAAGTGGGTGCCTGCAAGATCGGTGGGTGCCCGTTAAGGGGCATTCGACCGATTCTTGAAACAGACTGAAATCGATTCCGGCGTTTTTCCAAAACGATCTGAGTATTAGTCTGCCGGCATTGAGTTTTCCTACTTTATTGCCGGAGTCTTCCCATGACCCTTCACTACATTTACGACCCATTGTGCGGTTGGTGCTACGGCGCCAAACCCTTGGTGCAAGCTGCCCAAACCGTGTTGCCGGTGATCGGCCACGGCGGCGGCATGATGAGCGGTGCCAATCGCCAAACCGTTTCGCCACAACTACGCAATTACGTCATGCCCCACGACCGGCGCATCGCCGAGTACACCGGCCAGCCGTTTGGCGAAGCATATTTTGAGGGATTGCTGCGTGATGAGACGGCGGTGTTCGACTCCACGCCGCCGATTGCCGCCGTGCTGGCAGCCGAGCAGATCGCCGGGCGCGGACTGGAGTTGCTGGGGCGTTTGCAGACGGCTCATTACGTGGAAGGTCGACGCATCGCTGACGAGGCTGTTTTGCTTGAACTTGCCGCACAGACAGGTCTTGAGCCCGAGGCTTTCCAGCAGGCATTTAGTGCAGCTGATATCGGTCGCCATATCAAGGACAGCCGCGCACTCTTGGCCCGTGTCGGCGGTCAGGGCTTCCCGACCTTCGCGCTGGAACAGGATGGCCAGTTCACCCTGGTCGATATCGGCCCTTGGCTCGGCAAGCCGCAGGCCTTCGCCCAATGGTTGAGCCAGTCGCTTTCGGCAACAGAGTCTTCATCCGCGTTTCAAACCTGTGGCCTCGACGGCTGCGCCCATTGAACTCACCTGGAGTCACCATGGATAACCTGAGCCTGATCAAAAGCACCTACGAAGGCGTCAACTCCCAGGAGAATGCGCGCAACACCGCCGCGGCGCTGGCCGATGACGCTCGCTGGACCGAAGCCGCAGGTTTTCCGTATGCCGGGACCTACGTCGGTTTCGACGCGATCGTCGAAAATGTCTTCAAGCGCCTGGCCACTGAGTGGGAAGATTTTCGGTTCAAGGTCGAGAACTACGTCGCTCAGGGCGACAAGGTATTTGCCTACGGCAATTACAGCGGCGTCTATAAAGCTACCGGTCGTGCGATGAATGCCCGAGTCGCGCACTTGTGGACTCTGGCCGACGGAAAAGTCACCCATTTCGAACAATTCGTCGACAGCCATATCGTGCAATTGGCTATTGCTGACAAGTGATTTCTTAGACGATTTTCGCCTATTTACAGAAGATTCACGAAATTGACACATCATTTAGGGCGCAGATAGGATGCTCCCCAACGCCTGTGGCTAACCGCCACGACTGACAAAACAATAAAAGGCCCGCCGCGAATTTTCGTGGGCGGGCCTTTTTGTTTTTGCGGTGAAAAAAGAGCGCGATAGCGCCGTTTCAGCTGTTCGGCACAGAGCGTATCAACCCGTAATAAGGAAAATAACATGTTGAACAAGCGAATCAGCCTGATCGCACTGGGGATGTTGAGCGCCACACAGGCCATGGCTAACGACCAGGCCGAATCCAAGGGTTTTGTTGAAGACAGCAGCCTCAAAGTGCTGCTGCGCAACGCCTACATCAATCGTGACTATAAAGACGGCAACCCGGACAAAGCCGAATGGGGCCAAGCGGCCATCGGTACTTACTCGTCCGGTTTCACCCAAGGCACCGTCGGTGTGGGTGTGGATGCCTTCGGTCTGTACGCACTGCGTCTGGACGGCGGCAAAGGCCGCAGCGGCGCCGGTGGTATCGATTTCTTCAAGCAGGGCGACAGCGGCAACGCGGCGGATGACCTGTCCAAGTTCGGTGGCGCGGTCAAATTCCGTATCTCCAGCACCGTCCTGACCTACGGTGACCAGATGCCGGCCCTGCCGGTGCTGAACTACGACAACTCCCGCCTGCTGCCGGAAAGCTATACCGGCACCTTGATCACCTCCAAAGAGATCAAAGGCCTGGAGCTGAACGCCGGTCGCTTCACCGCCGAATCGCGCAAAAGCGCTGAAGGCCGTGACAGCGGTGGCTTGAAGTCGATCAATGTATTGGGCGGTAGCTACCAGTTCACTGAACAGTTCAAGGCAGCGCTGTACGCTTCCGACGTCGAAGACGTACTGAAGAAGCAATACGTGAACGCCAATTACGTGTTCCCGATTGCCAAGGATCAGTCCCTGACCCTGGACTTCAACGGCTATCGTACCAAGCTGGACAACTCCTACGTCCGGGAAAACGGTGTCACCGGCGACGACAACAAAATCTGGAGCCTGGCAGCGACCTTTGCCACCGGCCCGCACTCGTTCACCCTCGCCCACCAGCGCAGCACCGGCGACAGCAACCTGGGTTATGCCTACGGTGGCTATCAGCGCGGCCAGAACCGCGTCGGCGACGGCGGCAACACCATTTACCTGGCGAACTCCTACTGGTCCGACTTCAACGCCGAAGACGAACGCAGCTGGCAGCTGGGTTACGGTCTGGACTTCGGTGCCTTCGGCGTTCCGGGCCTGAGCTACAACGTGGCCTACGTGCGCGGCGACAACATCACCACTTCCACCAGCGAAGGCGGCACCGAGCGCGAGATCTTCAACCAGTTCAAGTACGTCGTGCAGAGTGGCCCGGCCAAAGACCTGAGCGTGAAGGTACGCAGCTCGATCCTGCGTGTGTCGCAGAAATCCAGCGAGTACAACGTCAGCGGCAACGAACTGCGCGTATTCGTGGATTACCCGATCAACATCTTCTGATGATCGGCTGAGTTGTTCAGACTCGATAAAACCCTGACTGGTTCGGGGTTTTTTTTGCCTCATAACCATATGAAAACACCGAAAAAGGCTGTTTTCGATCGTAAAAAGTCGAATTGGAGCAACTTTATCCTGCGTTTCAAGCAACGCTTGATATGCCTGAAATTCTTTCTCATGGGCCGTCAATCCGGCACCTACTAGATTAGGCCGCTTAATGCAGCGGAGACCTAGTAATGATCGTGTTGAACAGAGAAGTTGGTGAATCGCTACGGCGCGACAAGTATGTCAACGTCCAGGGAGCCGACTTCAATCTCTTCGGTCATTTTTCCGACTTCGTCAGACTGACCAAAAGTTGGGAAAACATGGAGCCGGACAGTTATTACGGCCAAGCCGATGCGGGCATGCGTTTTCGTCGCTACAGCGATTTTGAATACAACCCGGTCACCCGTGACTTGAAGCAATTGGAACATCGCGCCTACGTGCAATCGAAGGCCAACAACAGCTACGTCGGTGGACTGGAGCGGCACTTCCAGGACTTCTCTAATGAGGTCATTAATTCGCCGGTGATGCGCAGCCTGATCGATACGGATTTCGAGGTGTACAAACACGTATTGCCGCCGGAACTGCACGACGCAATCTGGCAATGCCAGATTCATCAGATCCGCATCGAGATCAAGCCGGGCAAGCAACTGGAAATCACCCCGGAAGGTATTCATTGCGACGGTTATCCGTTCAGCGGTGTGCATTTCTGGGGTCGCAACAATGTGGACGGGGCGGAGAGCCGTTTGTATTCGGCCCAAGAGGAACAGCTGGCGGCAACGACCTATCTGGAAATCCTCGACACCACCTACTTCCTCGATCGCGAGATGCGTCACTACGTGACACCGGCGCGCAACACCCATGCTCACGAAATGGCCTATCGGCAGATTCTGGCCATTTCCTTCTCGCGGCCCGGGACCGCTTTCGACATTGTTCGCTGAACAGTTCGACCCCATGATGAACATCACCGAGTGCTCTGCACCGGTGATGCTGCGACGCGCGACGGCCAAGGATGCCCAACGCCTGGAGCGCTTCTTTCGGCAATTCGAAGAAGTGTCGTTCTGTGAATGGCAGGACGCCAAATGCCTGCGCGGTGTGCTGGAGCAGAAAACCACCACCGCGTTCCTCGCACTCGATGTCGGTGGCGAAGTGGTCGGCGCGGTGTTGGGCGGCATGCTTGGTAGCCGTGGCACCATCAATCACCTGGCGGTGAGCACGTTGTATCGCAGCCAGGGCGTCGGTCAACGTCTGGTGGAAGCGGCCTCGGCGGACATGAAACGGGTGGGTGTGCTGCGGATGTTCCTGTTCGTCGACGATGCTAACCTTGCCGGCAAACGCTTTTGGAGTGCCCAGGGCTTTTGTGAGCCGCGCGGCGAAACTACCTTTGAGAGGGACCTATGAATGAGACGTCCAGCAGCCAGCCGCTGATGGTCGAGCCCCAGCCCTCGCGCACGTTTGCTGAAGCCAGCCCGGTGGTTGCGGGCTACTTCACGGTGTCGTTTGTGTTCGGTCTGATGGCCGTCAATGCCGGGATGCCCGTGTGGCTGCCGGTCGCGATGTGCCTGTTCGTCTACGCCGGTGCCTCACAGTTCGCCGCCCTGGCGTTGATCTCCAGCGGTGCGTCGCTGACCACCATTATCCTCACCACGTTTCTGATCAATGCGCGGCACATGCTGATGTCGGTCTATATGGCCAAGGCCCTGCAAGCGCTGGGGCTCAGTCGTCTGGAACGCTGGTGTTATGCCGGTGGGCTGACCGATGAATCGTTCGCCTTCCACAGCGTCAAACTGGGCAAGGGCTCGCCGGTCAATGTGCGTTACCTGATCGGCTTCAATCTGTATTGCCACACCTCGTGGGTACTCGGCGGTTTGCTGGGGGCGATCTGCGCGCAGTACGCGGCGCACCTGATCAAATATCAGCTCGACTATGCACTGACCGCGATGATGCTCTACGTGCTGGTATCGCTCTGCAACACCCGCAACAAACTGATCGCCGCACTGGCCGCGGTCGCTTGCATGGGTGCACTGAGCCTGATTGGCAACTCACCCTTCAATGTATTCATCGCCACATTCGTGGGCTGCGGAGTGGGTGTATGCCTGACCAAACGTTCCTGATCCTGGTCGTCGCGCTGATGATGGCCGTGACATTCCTGCCACGCGCGTTGCCGCTGCAGGTGAGCACCGATCATTGGCCACCTCTGGTCGCCCGGGCGCTGGAATACCTGCCGGTGGCGATCGTGGCTGCCATCAGCCTCACACCCCTGTTGATCAAGGATCAGCATGTGCAGCTCGATCGCCCGGAATTTTATGCAGCCATTCCGACGTTGTTATGTGCGTATTTCAGCAAAAACCTCTTTCTCTCCGTTGCGGTGGGAACGGTTGCGTACATTGCGCTCGGCTCGTTCATGTAACGGCAGATCGACCACTTCATTCAAGGCCTGACCCGACAACTCGGGATTATTGATCGCCAGCCGCACTTCGAGGGAGTCCTCGAACCCCGGGAAAATGGTCAGGCCGTTACGCAGGGCCGCCTCACGGGAAACCATGCCCAGTCCGTCCATTTGCGTGATCAACGATAGGGTCAGGGTTTCACTGCAGGAATAGATCATCCGCTTGCCTGACTCGTAGTTGCCAAGGCCTGCGTCGAGAAAGCGCAAGAAGCTGTGGGAATACGGACAGTCATCGGCCGGCCGAACCTGAAATTTATTGCCAAGCAGCACCAGCGGGTCGTTTTCCTGACCGCAATGAGCACCGACCACCTGCACTTGCACATCGGGCAGGGCAATGCTGGGCAACCCCGGCTGTTGCGGCCCGATCAGCACGGCCAGGTCGAAGTCCTCATTCTTCAACTTGCTGAGGTTTTCCATCGACTCGGCGTAGCTGAATTCCAGCTGATAATCAGCAAACACCTCGATGAGGCGTCCGATCATTCGCCGGTTGAAGTCGGCCGAGAGCGTGGTGTTAAGCGCAACCTTGAGCGTGCGCTGCCCGGGCACCTTGAGCGCGGCGACTTTCTCTTCCAGCTGCCGCGTGGCGACCAACACTTTGTCCATGTAGGGCGTGAGCTCCGTGCCCTGTGTGGTCAGGGTCAGCCCCTTGTTGGAGCGACGAAACAACCGAAAACCGAACTGCTCTTCGACCTTGTTCAACTGCGCGGCCAATGCCTGCACGGTCAAAAAGGAATGCTCTGCCGCCGCCGACAACGAGCCGGTCTGCACGATGCGCATGAGGTTGCGTAAGGTTCTGCTATCCATTTGGGTAATGCCCTCTAAAGTGGGCTGGCTATTGTTGTGTACCTTGCCGCCCGGTGGGCGTGGGTCGCGTGCTGGCTATGATCCTGCACCAGAGCATGCTTGTCCCGAGTTTAGTAGCGAAATGATTCTGCGTCCGATGGCTGGAGGCTTGCACAGGATCGAGATTTTTGTTGGAGGGGAGATGATCGGGGTCAAGAAAGTGGCCCGGATGGGGGAGGTGTGGGCGTTTTTTGGCTGCTTGTTTTATCAACGAAACCTTTTCCCAAGGCAAAAAAAAAGCAGCCTGATCAGGCTGCTTTCATGAAAAAGGTGCTTGATATTGTGCTCCCTCAAGCAGGGGAGAAGAGGTCTCACCAGGCGTCGATTTCCAAGTCATCAACGAGGTCCCTCCGCCGACTATTGCCACTTGGAGGCAGTCGGTTTCGCGCTCTCGATTTAATTCTCTGCCCCTATAGTGGGGGTGTCAACGTGTGTGTCTGACCGTATGTCGGCGTCTTTTCAGGCTGCGGAAAAGCGGGTGTGAATGCTCTTTTCGAAGGGGGAACAGATTAATACGCTTGTGAATTAAAAATTCATTTTTGTTCGCATCTGTACTAGTCTGAAATCAAGACATCATACCCAAGGAGGCTATTACCATGCCTGCCTCATCCACTGTCCTCAGCCCACAGCAACAACTCGACTCCCCCGAAGCCGGTCGAGTCGCGCTGAAGTTTTTCTTCAACCTCATGGAACGCTGGGGCTGTACCGCCGAGCAACAACGCACACTCCTGGGCAAAGTCGGTAATACGACTTTCTACAAATACAAACACCTGCCACCCAACGTGCGCCTGCCCCACGACACCCTGGAGCGCATCTCGTATTTGATGGGCATTCACAAAGCGCTGAGCATCATCTTCAGCAACAGTCGCGAACGTGCCTACACATGGGTCAGCAGCCCCAACACCGCCGCACCGTTCAATGGCCAATCGGCATTGAGCTACATGCTGGCCGGTCGCGTGGTCGACATCGCTGATGTGCGCCGCTACCTCGACGGGGTACGCGGTTGATGGTGCCGGAACGCGCCGACCCGCAGTGGCCGCGGGCCTATCGGATCGTCAACAGTTGCTTCCCGCCGATCTCGTTGTTCGAAGACGTTCTCGACCCTGAAGATCTGCCCACTGCCTACGCGTTGGAAGCCTTGACCAACGATCGGCTGATGGACGAAGCCGGCGTGCTCACCCGCGTGCGCCCCGAAGACCGCATCTCCGGCCCCGGCTCCACACCGGTGATGGCCGCGTTCACCCACATCGGCAAAACCAGCCGCTTCACCGACGGCACCTTCGGCGTTTACTACGCCGCCAGCAGCCAGGCAGCGGCCATCGCCGAGACGAGTTATCACCAGGAACGCTTCCTCGCCGCGACCAACGAACCGGATCTTGAGTTGACCATGCGTACCTACGTCAACCGGGTGGTCAAACCTCTGCACGACATCCGCGCCGACTACCCACACCTGCACGACCCGGATCCCAACGCCTACGGTCCGGCCCAGGCCTTTGCCCGGCAACTGCGCGAAACGTTGTCCTGGGGACTGCTCTACAACAGTGTTCGATTGCCTGGGCATGAATGTGTTGCCGCGTTTCGGCCGCCGGCCGTGTCCATTCCGAAGCAGGGGAAGCACATTCGGTATGTGTGGAGTGCGAGCAGCAGGAAGATCTCGTTCGTGTTTGAAGTCAGCGAGATGTGAAGCCCGGCGAAACGCAAAAAGCCCCGATTGATTCGGGGCTTTTTCATGCGCGATGTTCAGGCTTACGTGACGATGTTACTGGCTGTGATTGTTACCCGGTGCGTCGAGCACCTTCACCACGTCATCGATGATTGCCTTGCTCATATCCTGCAAATAATGCGATGCCCAGGCATGTCGGTCGGTATCGCGAAGCATGGCGGCGTCTGATGCGAGCAGTTTGGATACGTGGAGCAAGTCGGAAGCGTGGGAGAGGGCTTCGATGACCGGGACACCGGCGTTGATGCGGAACAGCGGTTCGTTGGCGTGGAGGGAGAAGTGTGTGAGGCCGATTGTTTTCAGGTCTTGGGGGTAGGTCATTGGGCACCTCCGGTGGTTGGGCGGTGGCGAGTTATGACTGGTGGAGCAGAAGCGCAAATTGTGTACAGATTGATGGCGTGCATGGGTAAGACTCCCGTATCAAAGTGAGAGCTACCACGTTCGTTATCAGGCGAATGGGTGGCAGCTATGCGCGGGCTGATAAACCGGAGATACAGGAACCCGGCAGACCCGAAGGTCTCCCACGCACAGCCGCCATTGCACGGAAATGCGGGCACAAAAAAGCGCCTGCAATCGTGATTTGGGGGCGCTTGTGCGCCTGTATCTTACTCGGGTTATCAGGCCCGGTCGCTGAATTGGCAGCGACGGTTTGAAGGTAGCTTGAGGTGGGAGGATGCGCAATCGTGGCTAGGTGGTGGCGTGGGTAAGGTTTTGGAAATTTTTAGACCCAGGTAATTATTTTTTGCGATCGGACACAAAGGTTGGAGCTGCAGTCAGTGCTTGTCGATGATTAGACGGTTTCGGCGTGTCGCCCAAGTGTCAGGTCCAATCAAGCAAACTTGCACTGCCCGATCATACGGCGTCGCGTTCGCCAAGCTAATTGGAGTGAGTTTGCGGACATTGCAGGACTTGGGAACGCAAGGGCGCCGACAACGGACGGGAGCGGCGCAGACGCTGCTGCGTGTGCGTGCCAGCATCCTGAGGTGTTGTGCGATTTGCATGCGATTTGAGCTAGTGAGTTTTGGAGGAACCTCTGATGATCCTCGTGAAAGAAAATCAATGGGTTAGCTTCTTTTCCGTTGATCGAATCACTAATAGATTCAAAGCGCACCATGAGTCAAGCTTCTGGCATACCTAATGCTTGCAACGATAAGGCTTATAGGATTGGTCGTGTTTTTCCGACAGCATGCTAATGTACATCACACCAGACCAAATTTTCGCTGCTGTCTCGCGTGGGGCGCAAATGACTAAGTCAGTGAATCAGCCTATTCCTAGCTATAAAAAGCCTCCAATAAATGAAGTTGTCTGTGGCTGTCAGTTTGAACAGCTGAAAGATCTTAAAATTACTCATTTTGGGGATCTGTGGAGTCGACTAAAAAAAGATTTTCCTAAGGTCGAACATGCGCTTCCCATCACAAATGCCGAAGGCTTTCCACCGGAGGACCCGGAAACGAGTTTGCCGCTGCCCAGAGCTTGGTTCATAAACAATACTGACAGCCGATTAATTCAATTTCAATCGGATAGATTTTATTATAATTGGCGTAAGAAAGAGCGAGAGCTAACATATCCGCGGTATGCTGAGGTTTTTAGCTGTTTTGATCGGTATTTTAAAACGTTAAACAGTTTTGTTGCGGAAAATGGCTTGGGCATACTGAAACCGACTGTTTGGGAGTTGACATATACCAACCATATACCTTTTGATGATGCTTCTAACTCAACAATAGAGCTATTCAAAGATATTCGCTGGGTGCGTGATGTTAATCGATTTCTCTCGGAACCAACCAATCCAGTATGGGCGGCGACATTTGATATGCCTAATGACTCTGGAGTTTTGATAGCGAAGTTTGGGAGTGGAAGAATTCAAGGAGAGGAAACAAAGGTTCGGATTCTTGAACTCGCAGCGCGCGGCCCTGTGAGTGAGACAGGTATGAAAGAATGGTTCGACTTAGCCCGCGAATGGATCGTAAGGGGATTTACTGATCTTACAACTGAGGATGCACATGTTCTTTGGGAGCGCGAGATATGAGGGACGGACTAACAGCGTTTTCCATCTGTGATTCAGATGAGTACTCGTCATTGGCATCAAGAGAAACTTCTCAACCATGCATTTATAAAAAGCATTTGGAGCGAAGTGAAAAGGTGAATTTTGGTGATGGGAAGACTACATCCCCAGCGTCTGATATTTCTCCTTTTTATGGAATGTTCGATGATGATCAGTCAGTTACTGCATTCTATGAGATTGATCGTCGTAGGGCCGATAGCACTGATGTTGAGGAACATATAAATAATCTGAGAGCGTTTGCGCATATAAGAAATGCGGATAGGATCGCTGACCGCACCGCCGATTTGTTGGAGTTGTATAAGGAGGACTATGATGGAAAATCGTTATTATCATCCTCACTTGCGACATTTGTTGAGTTTTTGAATCTTAATTCAAACTCTAGGTTTCCCACAATTACAGCTACCCCGATAGGGGAGCTCTATGTTCAGTGGAAGTATGATGATTACCAAAGGTTGAGCATTCAGTTTTTGGGCGGAAGTGAAATTAAATGGGTTGTTTTTAAGAGGAATTCGATGCACGAGCAACGTGTCGATAGTTTGTCTGGTCAAACTATGGTTGATTCTTTTTTTGAAATCGCAAACACATTGGGAATTCAAGGGTGGATTTCGGAATGAAGGGGGATTTTCTCCCTGATTGCGATAATGTAACGCGCCTATGCGGTGGATCTCATGTGGATCCCGATACGGGAAAGCCTAGTCCAGGCGCTTTTATGCTTCGTGCGGACGAGTCTTATCTCTCCGTAAACTGGCTAGAGTATTTCGAACAGTATAGCCATGAAGACAGATTGTCAGAAATTCGACGTGTATTAGCTGGGAAAATGAAAGTAGGGAAAGCGGCTCGTTTAGCATTACTTAACGTGGGTGGTGCAACACAGATTGTTGGAGATAATCCACTTATCAGTTTTACTCACGAGCCACTTGATGGCTCAGAAGCTATCGTCGACCTTTCTCATTGTGGAATTAACAATATCCAAAGCTTCGAGCAAATAGTGGCGGAAAAATTGAGCCAAGCTGTTTATGAACTAACTTTGGCTCGAGAACATGGCTGAGCCCAGGATACTTTGTACTGAGTGGGGACAGACGATTGTTCCTCATAACACCAAGTCCTACGACCCACAGCATGCGACCGAAGGCTGTGGCTGGTGATGATCAGCTCGGGTCCTCGTCATCCACCCCAGCCAAATTCCTAACTGGCGTCAATCAACGCTCGTTCTTCCAGCCAAATCTCCTGAACAAACTGATCCGTAATCGCATAGATCCCATGCCCACGCCGCATGATGATGTTCTCGGCAACCAGCGCAATCACCACCGGTTGAATCTCTTCAACACGTACCTCGCGCCCGACAGTCTTCGAATACTCAGCCGCCGCATCGGTGGAGAAAATCCCCCGTGCATCGCCCTCTGTGGATGCGATTTTGTTGAAAATAGCTTGAGCCAGACTTCCCAACTGCTCAACCTTTTCAAGCTCAATACTGGCCGCAGCAGAGCGTAAAGTACTGGCAATTACCGGCAGAAATAGATCGGGATCACCTTCTTGCTGCATCAACTGTCGCAGCGCCTTGAGCATTTCCTCTGGCCGATTCCCCAAGGTGTTGAACGCTTCAATGGCGACCTCGAGAGACGGTAACTTTTCCTTCTTCACCGTCATTGCAAGGCGGTTGAGCAGGTACTCAACGTAATCCCCTTTCAACACCGGATACGCCGCCGACGTTGCGCCGGAAAACGCCTGGTTTCGCTTTGCAGTCAATTCGCTGACTTGCGCCCGGTGCGATCCCGTTCCGATGAACAGAAAGTAGCCCGGTGTATTCGGGCGCGGATTGATTGCATCACGTGCAGCCTTGAGTGCCAGGAGCAGTTGATTGCCATCGTCGGAGGAAATGGCATGTTGCACTTCGTCGATGATCAGCACCAAATCTGTTTTCGCTTGGTCGACCACCTCAGTCAGCGCCTGTGCCAACGTTGGCCCACCTGTATTGCCAATGCTGTCGAGCTTGAAACCAAACTTGAATCCGCCTGCGCCAATATCTGCGCCGCTAACCCGTTTGAGCATTTCGAGCAGGCTGGAGCCGGGCGTTTGGAGTTCTTCCAGGCGTTGACGGATCGCGTCATGCACGAGCGTCGCAGGATTGGCCAGTGTGTCGCTCCATAAGTCGACGTAAATGACCAGAGCACCCGCTTTCTCCAGGGCAGGGATGAGGTCATTTCTCAGGAATGTCGTTTTACCGGTCCTGCGCAGGCCGGACAGAAACAGACCTGAGCGCAGACCTTCATCGAGAACACCCGGATTGAGAAGCTGATTTGCCATCTGTTCAGCCAGTTCAGGGCGCTGAAAAATGCTGCTCATGCAATTACCTCTTTTTATGGATACGCCATAATTATTGGCCATACATAATTTAGCATAAAGGTTGGGCTCTGATCTGAGGGGGCTCAGATCCACATTATTTTGAGCGTTCAGGGCGGATGGCAAGGCTCACTGACATGTCGTCGGCAGCGACATGTAATCAAGACGTGTCGCTAAAACCGAAAAATAGCGACACGTTACAACTGAACTCATTACACCGCGTAACTAATGATGTTCCTACCCCCACCTTTATCCCCCCAAACCAACCTCTTACATTGAGCTCCACCCACCTACCCATCATCCCGAAGGGCAGGTCACTGGAGACTCATCATGCCTTTTGTCAGCGTACGCATTACCCGCGATGGTGTTACCTCGGAGCAGAAAGCTCAGGTGATCGCCGAAATCACTGAAACCCTGGAACGCGTCCTCAACAAACGCCCGGACCTGACCCACATCGTGATCGAGGAAGTCGACACCGATAACTGGGGCTATGCCGGTATCACCACCACCCAGTACCGCAAGCAACTGGCTGAGGCGGAGGGGCAGTCATGACCGCCTCCGTCAGCATCGATTTCATTTCCGATGTGGTGTGCCCGTGGTGCGCCTTGGGTGCGACGGCGCTGGAGCAAGCGATCGAGAACGTGGCGGGTGAAGTCACGGTCGAGCTGACCTTCAAGCCTTTCGAGTTGAACCCGGACATGCCGGCCGAAGGCGAGAACGCGGTTGCGCACTTGATGCGCAAGTACGGGCGCAGTGCCGAGGACGTCGCCGCCGGTAAAGCGATGCAGATCGCTCGGGGTGAGGCCATCGGGTTCAAGTTCGATCTGGAGAAGCGCACCCACTTCCATAACACCTTCGATGCTCACCGATTGCTGTTGTGGGCGTTGCAGGAGGGGCGGCAGCTCGCACTCAAGAAAGCTTTGCTACGTGCTTATTTCACCGACGGCCAGAACCCGAACGATCGCGAAACGCTGGTTCGACTAGCGACGCAAGTGGGATTGGATGCGGCGAGTGCGCGCGAAGTGTTGGTATCCGGAGCGTTTGCCCAGGAAGTGCGTGAGCTTGAAGTGTTTTACCGCGAGCGCGGGATTAATTCGGTACCGGCCATGGTGCTGAACGGTCGTCACCTGGTGTCCGGTTCGCAATCGGTCGAGTACTACGAACAGATGTTGAGACAAATGGCACAGGCGCCCGTTGAAGTCTGATTAATCACTTTTTCAAACCATTATTTATGAGTAGAGGTTCACCATGAGCAATTCGAAAAAAGTCATCGTTATTACTGGCGCCTCCCAAGGTCTCGGCGCAGGCATGGTCAAGGCTTTCCGTGATCTCGATTACAAGGTTGTCGCCACCTCGCGTTCGATCAAACCGTCCACCGACCCGGACATCCTTACCGTGGCGGGCGACATCGGCGACCCGGCGGTCGCTCGGCAAGTCATTCGTGAAGCGATCGCACGTTTTGGCCGCATCGACACCCTGGTCAACAACGCCGGGATCTTCGTTGCCAAGCCGTTCACTGCTTACACCCCGGAAGACTATGCCGCGGTGCTGTCGGTGAACCTGAATGGTTTCTTCTACATCACGCAACTCGCGATAGCAGAGATGGAAAAGCTGGGCAAAGGCCACGTCGTCAACATCACCACCAGCCTGGTGGACCACGCCATTGACGGTGTGCCATCGGTACTGGCTTCGTTGACCAAAGGTGGCTTGAACGCGGCGACCAAATCACTGGCCATCGAGTACGCCAAGCGCGGGATTCGAGTGAATGCGGTTAGCCCCGGCATCATCAAAACGCCGATGCACGGAGAGGAAACCCATGAAGCGCTGGGGAGTTTGCATCCGGTTGGGCACATGGGCGAGATCAGCGATATTGCTCAGGCTGTTGTGTATCTGGACAGCGCCAACTTTGTCACCGGGGAAATTCTGCATGTTGATGGCGGGCAGAGTGCGGGTCACTAAGACCTGTTTTCTAAACATCAGAAACAACAAAGCCCTCGCGTTTTTGCGAGGGCTTTGTTTTGTATGGTGCACGCTTTACCAGCACGTGCATCATCCGAAGATCGTCTCTTAGCCAACCCGCCAAGTCTGATAACTCCAGGTACTGAGCGGTACGTCATTGCGCCCGAAAAGTCTAAATCCATCCTGTTGTTTCTACGATGGTTAAGAGTTCATTTGCTGAAGTCGTGCTGCAGCCGGCTCTGGCATGGCCGCCAGGGAACTAAACTAGTTATATCTCTATAGAAGATGTCTCTACAGAGGTAAGGAGGTGTCAAATGGCCATTCGTGATACCTATCAGGAAATTGAACAGACCCTGGGTCTGGTTCCGGAGTGGATCAAGCAGATGCCGGAAGGCGGCGCGATCGGATTCTGGGGCGTAGCCCGGGATTTCTGGCTGGCAGATACCAAGATTCCTAATAAGTACAAGGAGTTGATAGGTCTGGCGGTATCCGGGGCGACCCGTTGCAAGTATTGCGCCCTGTTCCATACCGAAGCCGCGCGCTTGTTTGGCGCGAGCGACGAGGAAATTTCCGAAGCCAGCTTTATGGGCTCGCTGACCATGATGGGCAGCACCTTTATTAACGCCCAGCAGATCGACTACGAGCAGTTCCGGCAGGAAACGCTGAGTATCGTCCGGTATGTCAAAGATCACTCGCAACCCAAAGCCGCATAAGCCGTTGCGAGAACCTGCCCTTCGCCAGCTGACGAAGGATAAGTTGATTGCAATCACCAGCGGTGGTCCCAGGACCACCGCTCGGTGGCAAGCGGCTGTGCTGCGAGCCATCAGCGAACTCATGCAATCCAGCGATACCGCCCGCGAAGAAAACCAGGACCTGCGCATCCCCTTTGCCAAAGCACTCCACGACCTCTATGCGGGACAGAAGTCCGACGCCGAGTTAACGGAAATGGTGTTGCTGATGCTGGAAGTGGAAACCGCCCCTTTTATTGGCAAAGAGCCCCAGCCAGGAGCGGCATCCGGGAACGATGGCCTCTGAGAAGTGGAAAAGGGGCAACGTTATTTTCCCAAATGGAAATCGTCGTATCCCTGGTTTGAGCAAAAAAGTCCCGCACGATTTGAGCTTGCTGACAACGTCAACCTATAGTGCTGTGCTGGAGTTGCAAAGGATGCTCCAGGCTGATGATTTTCTTCCCAGGATGGATATTTACCCAATGCTCAAGTTCAATGCTCATCTCGGCTTCCAATTCAATGAATTGCCTTTTCTGCAACGCATCGAAGCAGCCGCTGCAGCTGGTTTTCGGGCGGTGGAGTTCCCATCACCCTATGAGTTCGACGCGAGTCTCCTGGCCGACCATCTGGCTCAATACAGTCTGCCGTTGATTCAGTTCGCCGCACCGGCTGGTGTTACCAAAGGCATCGCTGCCTTGCAGGGTAAGGAGGAAGAGTTTCGCAACGGTTTGCTCCGGGCCGCCAGCTATGCAAAGGCGCTGGCATGTTCGGATGTCCATATTATGTCTGGTGTTACGACGCAGGATGACGCAGGGCGTGTCTTCGGGAGCAACCTGGAGTATGCCGTCAAGTACTTCGAGGATCAGGGTTTGCGGCCGCTTATCGAAGTAATCTGTGCGCAGGAGATGCCGGGCTATTACATGGCTGACTTCAGCAAGGCGCAACAAGTGCTGGAAACCTTCCCGAGTGTCGGGCTGATCCTCGATCTTTACCATGCCCAGCTTCTGACTGGAGACGCAGCAGATGTTCTGGCTCGGTTTTACGACAGAACAGTTCATGTGCAAATTGCCGACTGCCCGGGTCGTCACGAGCCGGGAACGGGGAGCATCGACTTTGCAGCCTTGTTCGCAGCGCTGGAGCAGCGTGGCTACACAGGATGGATCGGGTGTGAATACCGGCCTTCCGGTTCTACCGTGGCGAGTCTTGACTGGATTAGGCAGTTAAGTGCTTAGCGCTGAAGTGAAATTGTGATGGGGCGGTGTGCAGGTAGATTTGGCGCAGGGGAGGGTTAAGACGGTATCTACAAGGGCAGTTTTTATAGATGCCAAAAACAACAAAGCCCTCGCATTTCTGCGAGGGCTTCGTTTTGTATGGTGCGGCACCAGGAGTCGAATGAATTGGTAACTACTTGAATTTATTAGATATTGTACTGGTAGCTACTAAATTTTATCTCTTTGAATACCCTTTTTGGCTGCTTCTATTGTGTAGTTGTTATGGGCTTAATTATATCTAGGTCTGCGTGGTGATGTCGCATGCGAGTAAGAATATACGTTTGGTAGTATAAATAAGATGAGGCAGGCTCTACGTCAGTTTCTACTGTCCTTGGTGTTCGGAGATCTATGGCTTAAATTTAATTGCTATATTTATCATTGCTTTAGCTTGATTCAGAATCAAGCCGTGGGCCAGTTTGCAATTTATTGCAGTACTGGCCGGCTAGAAGTTAACTGTGTGACCGGGTTTTCCACTCTGCTGGAATCAAAGCGTTAGCCTCTCGGAATTCAGGCAGTACATGTACGTTTTTCAAGTCTTTAAACACGTCGACTGGCACATGCTCGAGTATGATCATCTGGAATTCCGTTTTGTGCTTCGACTTCATGCGGTTTATGAAATTGTCTAACATCACGAAAGCTTTACTAACCCGAGCTGCATCAGAGCTTTTTAGATGAATATCATCTTTGACCTTTTCTTCACCGTAGTACGGGCGACTAGGTTGGTCTATGAAAAGAAAGCTTGGTACAAAGCGAGAACTATTGGCTGCCGAAGCTTCATGCAAAGCAAGGAACAGAATCAAATGCATGAACATATGGTTGGAACTGCTGCCGACGTTTTCGATAAGTGAAGACTGAGGCTTTCTAAGCTGTAAGACATTGTGTTTAAAGCTGAATGCCGGGTGCCAAGTAATGTAGTTGTCCATGACGAAATCGGCTTCTACCAGCAAGGCTTGTGCAATATCATCTATTTGACGATTAACGTTTTGTCGGACCTCGACTACGTCATGTACATTGATCTCGTCAGCTAACTCCTGCAAATCGGCGATTTTACCGCTATAGCTTTCTCTGTCATCGCTTGAGACTTCATGATATGACTCTAGCTTTGCCTCTATTCTTCCTATAAATCTAGCGTGATCAATCGCTGTTTCAAATGATTTGATCTGCTGTGGTAGAGAGTCGATGACTTCTTGGTGTTCTTTTTTCTCAGTTTCTAAGCTTCTCAGCATGGTTGCCACTTGTGTGTCCACGGGTTGCTTAGTGGCGGTGGCTAACTTTAGCGCTCGTAAATCAGCATTTAAACCGTTCATCAGATCATCAAAGATTTCCGTTTTGATTAACTGATCTGCTTGGTTTAACAACGTTTCAAGCGGTTTTAAGCTGTCGAGCGTGACTTTAAGTGTCGCTTTGTACTGTTTATGCTCATCAGTGAACTCACGCAGCTTTCGCATTTTTCGATTGAGTTCAAACATTTTTGCTTTGGCGTCGGCATAGCGTTTCGCGTCTTGGCCAGATGCCTCTGGCGAAGGACAACTATCTACAATGCCTTTCAGAAAGTTTATATCGACAACTTTTGGGACTTTGTCGATTAAACCATACTCGGCGGCAGTAGCCGCGATTTTTCTCGCTTCACCCTCGAACAAACTCTTTCCATTTGAGAGTTTGTCCTTCTTTTTTTCTAAATTTTCAATCTGTCGCAGTATGTCTTTTTTTCGTTCCCGAGCTCCGATGTTGTCAAGAGTATCGATACCTAGGCTGAGGTCAAGAACTTGAGGAAGGGCTACGCGATATCGGTCTTTTTGCTGGTTGTCAAAATACACTTCGCTGTTTGTAATAGTGTTTTCCGATATGGTGTTCATTAGCATGAAATACCGGAATGACATCTGGGTACCCTGCTTGAGACCACGGCCTCCCCAAAGCACAACGCTGCTATCTAATCCAAATTCTGCTTGAAGAATGGCTTTGATATCATCACTTTTTGCATTTGCCTCAGGAACTACAGGAAGTGCACCGATGCCGGAGAAATAGAGTTGATCAGATACGGTTTGAGCAGTTGGACTTTTTCTGGCAATCACCAGCGTCTTATCGTTAATGTAGAACTTAAGACCATACCATGCGACGTTATCATTAATTACATCGTGAGGAAGTTTGTGTTCGCTAGACAGAAGGCAGTAGTCAATAATATGCAGAAGAGAAGTTTTACCGCGACTGCTGCCGCCTGTCAGAACGTTGATCTTGCCGCGTTCAAAATCAACGTCGCGTATTTCTCCATATTTAGACCATAGGCGAATTTTATCAATTCCAAATTTCACAATTGCACCCGTAAATTTATATATAGTTCTTCTTCGGAAGATTTGAGAAGGTGAGAAATTTCTTTAGAGGCGTTTGAGATAAGTTCTGAGCGCTTTCCAAGAGCTGGGCTTGCCTCAAATATTTTAGTTTGTGAGATATTGCCGTCGTAAGATATTAGGCCCAATTCATGTAAGATCTGCAGGCCGTTAATCGTATGGGTTAAACTGGCATGGTAACGTTGATTAAAATTGTGTACGAAGTCGGGCCTTACAGCAGACAGTGAGGAGATTTCCCGTGAGCGAGTATTACCGTTTGCTAAATATTTTATGGTTGGGGTGTGCATTACAAAAGGCATTATGAGTAATGCTTTAGAAAGACTAAGGCAATGGGAATGGTTAAGAGTCATGCCGATGGCCACCGCTGCGATGCCGGAGTTGTTGTACCCGCTCCAAGTCAGGATGCTTTTTTCGCTCATGTTCAAAGTTTTTCCCAGTCCCGATGCCAACCAATTCGGCCAATGTCTGACAATTCATACAGTTCGCCATTGGAGTGTTCGGTGCTGAGTTCGTCTCCGCCGAGCTTGTATTTTTCCTGACGCATCATATTAATAATTGTCTGCCCCTTAATTTTGATTTCATCAGGACCACAGCCTCGATATGCCATGCGGTGATTATTTTTCCATCTTAAATGAACGTCCCCATGCATGGCCTGTATTTCATCATGTACAACCTCTCCATTCTGTTCCCACTGGTCTAGGCTGCGCGCGAGCCTTAGTTTGTGGGTTGAATATTCCGTTATAATCTCAGATTCGTGATCATATATGTCATCAATCGCGATTAGTTGTTGAATGAACGGCTGACTGAGAAGGTCTCCGGGGAGCGCAGGCTCAAATCTAAGGCTGGAAAGTTTATTGTCTCGTGCGTCCTGGAATATTTTCCAATACTTGGCGGTGAAGTCGTCGAAAAGTACGGAGAATGCTTTGCCATTTGATATGGCTATATAATTGCTGTCTCGGATGTTTGAGTTGAGTCGGTCGTAAACTTCATCAACTTTTCCGGGTGGAATAAATTTTTCAGAAATTGTGGTTTTAATTTTCTGAATTATCTCTGTCTCGGCAAGCTCAAAATGTATTTTCTTGAAGAATTCTTTTTTGACGGATGCAGAAAGGTCACTGACGGTGCTTATATAGCTCTTAATTGAATCGTCTGATGTTGACGACTTGAGCTCTTCGATCCTATGTCGGATTTTTTCAAAATTTTCTGGCGTATGGTCTTCGAGGTATGAGACTAATAGACTTCCAATCTTGTTTGAACTGCTTGTGCTTTTGTTGGTGACAAGATGAAATTCAGTTCTAGAAATGAAGTTTAGCTGGGCGACTTCGGTTGCCCGTCCATCATTCGGATCAGAGATCACTTTTGCCCAGTTATGAAAGGTTTTCCAAAGATCGGCATCTAGTTCGGTGAGGGCGACAGGCCTTCCGTCAGCTTGCTTTTGAATCGTATGCTTTAGTTGGAATAGCAGTTGTAGGTCATCATCAACATCTGTATGGACATCGTCTTTAATCTCTAGTCCGACAGACTGTCCTTTTTTTAGGTTTAATACTTTGTAGAGGAAATAATAATACTGATAGTCGAACCCGGCGCTAGCACCCGGAGCGGCTGTTTTCTCCATAAATGTTTTTGATGTTGCCATTTATATATCTCAGCATGATCAATCGTCGTTCGGTCATAACTGACAATTACTGAGAATGTCATCCATGACTTGTTGATTGGTACATGAGGCCATGATTGCTTGAACCGCGCAACCATTTTGATATCACTTTATGTCAAACAGTGTCGCCAAAATGCTGTATATAAAACCAGTTATATTTGAGAGTTAAGAATCTGTGTATGCATCAAACTCGCCAGCATCAAGCTACCTCACCATCTCCGTAACTCGTTCAAACACGCTTAATAAACGCGACCATCCCACGTCATCCCGCCAAGAATGCTGAGTGTTATCAGGGATCAAGGCCCCTGCGACCTGTGAGGGTTGTCCACTAACGCGGGACTGGCGGCTCTTTACGACCGGGAGCTTGGGCATCTCATGATCTGGCCTCCTGAGCACTTCCGAGGAAGTGGGCGGGTGGAGGCTGCATTGGCTGACGAGACCAATGCCGCGAGATCCTGAGTCGGGTGAAGGCAGTGAAGCGATGACCGGGGCATGCCTGACTGTCAGTCAGGTGCAGTCCATCCGTGGGCTGCGGCACCATCATCTGCATCGCTGTTGCTGGTGACTTCGGTGTTTGTCACGCCGATTGTCACGAGAGGGAATGCCGCAAAGCCTTGTACGAGTTGGGCTGCAGCAGTGGTAGGAGCGTCCGTCTCTTTCCGGGAGAAAGAGACGGGCGCAGGTTGGCGCACGGGAATGGCCAAGCGGATAGGTTGCTGCAGGGCAGCTATGAAAGGGGATGAGTTGCCGCAGTGGGCACATTGGTAAAAGTAGGCATCCATCACATCGCTGTGACCGTGTGAGCCGCCGGATGCTAATCGCACTTTGGGAGAACCACCACGGGGTGGCGTAGCCTTAAAGGTTCTGGCTACCTGGGTTGCTGTCAACGACAGCGCTTTGCCCGATCTTTTCTACGCCTGTGGATAATTCGGGTCAAGGCTCGAATTTTCGGGAGTTCTGCGGCTGTGGATGAAATTATCCACCGGTGGAAATCAGTGGTTTTCCACAGATAGTTGCGTGGGTTTTAGATTTTTTTAAGTGAGGTCCATCCAAGCAGGGCGGCTTTGCAGCCCTGTTTGAATAGATCCGCGTGGCCCCGAGATGTTGAGGGTGTACGCCTACTCTGTTGCTCCGCGTTTTGCCTTCAGCCCATTACCTTGAAAAACACCGACGCCAGCTCACTCAATTTCAGATGTTTGATTGCAAGATGCCATCCTTGCGCTTCAATTGACCTTAGTGTCATCCCGGCACACGGACTCCCTGACGGGAAAGGAAATCTGCATGTCTTCCCTGCAAGCTGAGATGCTAATTGAGCAAAAGGTCGCCAATGCTCAAAAATCGACAGGCGTGGCTTATCTGCTGTGGTTTTTCCTGGGAGGCTTCGGTGGTCACCGGTTCTATCTCGGTAAGACCGGAACTGCGGTCGCACAATTGATTATCACAATCGTCGGGTTTTTTACTCTGATTCCTCTTATCGTCACAGGCATCTGGCTGCTAGTGGACCTCTTTTTGATTCCTGGCATTATTCGTGAGCATTCTGAAAAAGTTCGACACGATGCCCGCCTTGCAGTGGCTCTCATGCAGGAAAAATAAAGTTTGTTACCCGATTCGAGTCAATCTTGGAGGTCGCTGAGTAAACACGACTGATGAGGTTCTGCGCCGCCGGATCAACCCCGAATAGGATTCAGACCCTGTCAGCTCTTACTGGTAACGAATCGATTTGAGTACCAGCAATCTCGACTTCAGCCAGTCTGGCCATCAGTGGGCAGATCGACGTGCGAGCCTCGTTGCTTGGCAGCTCAAATTGATGCCCTACATTGAGGACTGGCTTGTCGAAGGGCCTCATGTAGTTTTCTCGAGGCAAAGAAAACCCGCACGATTTGAGCTTGCTGACTGGGTCAACCTAGGCTTGGCGGGTGTATTAGGGCTGCATTTTAAGTCGCTGGAGCAGGTCGTCAACGTCACGCTGAAGTGAAATTGTAACGGGTAGGAGAGTAGCCAGATTTTGGTGCAGGTGAGGGGTAAGACGGTATCTATGTAGGCTGTTGGTAGTAACTGGATTTCTGGATGCCAGAAACAACAAAGGCCCGCATTTCTGCGGGCCTTCGTTTTGTATGGTGCCGGCACCAGGAATCGAACCCGGGACCTACTGATTACAAGTCAGTTGCTCTACCATCTGAGCTATACCGGCGTGTCAGGGCGACGATTATAGCGATTGGGTTGGTTCTGTAAACCCCTGAATTCAGACTATTTTTGCGCAGGCTTTCGGTCAGGCGCGATGCAGTACTTTCTTGAGTTTCTGCAGGGTGCGCCAGGCTCGGCTGTTTTGCATCGCCCGCAGTTGCGCTTCGGCGTGTTCAGCGCGTTGCAGGGCGGCGGGGAGGTGGTTTTTGGTGTTGGTGACGGGGTGGCTGAATTGATGGCCTCTGCAGAACGTCACGGTCGAAGATTTTTCTTGTTCTTGGCCGCACTGTCGGCGCCTTCGTATGCGTGTATAGCAAGGGGGATTACAAGGCGCAATTTTCCGCCCGTGATGTCCGGAATTCGGCGGTTATGTCGTTTTGATTTAATGCTTATGCACAACGGGCTGGCGGAATCTGCTTGATCATTGCGCTTTTGTGGACTCGTTCTCATTTGTCCGCAAATACCTGTTTTACGGGTTTTTTATTTTTGTGAACAAAAAATGACCAGTAGTGTTTTAGGCGTAAAACAGCGTGGATATTGGATCCACGATAATTCCATCAACAGAGTTATCCACAGGTTGCGGCTGTTTAAGGGCGCTCTGCCAGGAGCAGGAAATTGCGCGGTGTGAGTGGGGATTCGCAGAAGGTGCCGAGACGAACGACATAACCCTGCTCAATGAGGAAAAGTGCCCGATCGAGTACCAGCCACAGCTCCAGAGGCCGTCGGAAAAGGCCTCGCAGCAGCTCCAGGTTGCGCACTTCGGCCAGTCGCTGCCAACCGGCGGCTTCCAGTTCGGTCCAATCTGGCGTGCCGACTGTGGATAAGTCTTTGAGTGCGGCCAGATCGCGGCAGTAATCGGCGAAGGGTTTGTCCAGCCAGGCGCTGGGCAGGGAAGGGGTGGGCAGGTATTCGTCGACACCGCGAAGTTGCCGTTGCAGCAGGTCGAACCCCAGGCGCCGGGCCATGGAGGTGTCGCGCTGGCGTCGGACGCGAGCGCCGGCGGTGACGGTTTCGCTCATCGGCAGCGCAAGATCATCGAGGGAAAGGTGTAGGTTGGAGCGCTCGGCCGCACAGGAAAGTGGCCGATAGGTGTTCAGACTGATCCGGTTGTAGCAGCACGGTGCGATGGCCAGTTGTTTGCAACCGGCGGCACTGGCGAGCTGGATCAGTCGCACATGCAGATCCCCGCAGGCGTGCAGCGCTACGGGTGTGTGATCGGCATTCAATAAAGAGGCTGCGCCAGGCGCGAGTACATCCTGTTCGACATGCAGCGCATGCATTTGATGGCGCTGGCTGAGTGCCTGGCCGCTGGCGACCAGCGTCGGGTCGTATTCCAGGCAGGTCAATTGTTGACCGATTTGTAGCAGGCGTCGCCCCAAATGGCCCTTGCCCGAACACCAGTCCAGCCAATGCGTCGGTGCACGGGCAAACTGCAAGCAACCGGCGAACGCTTCAATCTGCTGCCACTTGCGCCCTGGCACATCCACATTCAACCGATGGCCCGCCGCTTCGAGTGCACGAGCCGGCAATTCACCTACCGCACTCAGCTCAAGAGACATCGCTGCCAATGAAGCAAACGGCTCCGGCGCATCGAGCCAGCCAGGCTGGTTATGACTGTTTTCCGCATCTTCCAGCGACCGCCCGCGTAGCCACAACGCCAGTTCCGGGTAGGACGCTTCCCAGGGTAGTTGCAGATGGGTAAACGGTCGGGGCTTCCACAGCGCCTGATGCTCGATCAGAAAAGCATCCAGCGCAGCGAAGCGGGCGAGCAGGGTCTCGCCCGTCAGCACGCTGGCATCAACGCCCTTGGCAGGCATCGACGCGCAACCAGCGCTCCAGCAGCTTGAAGCCGCGCACCAGCACGTAAGCCATCAGCAGATAGAACATGCCTGCGGCGAAGAAGATCTCCACCGGCAGGTAGGTGCGAGCAATGATGGTGCGGGCCATGCCGGTCAGCTCCAGCAGGGTCACGGTACTGGCCAGGGCACTGGCCTTGAGCATCAGGATCACTTCGTTGCTGTACGCCGGCAGGCCGATACGCGCAGCACGTGGCAGCATGATGTAGAACAACGCCTTGGCCCGGGACATGCCCAGCGCCCGCGCCGCTTCGATCTCGCCCGGTGGAATCGCCTGGATCGCGCCACGCAGGATCTCGGCGATGTAGGCCGCGGTGTGCAAGGTCATGGTCGCGGTGGCGCACCAGAACGGATCGCGCAGGTACGGCCACATCGAGCTGTTACGCACCGCATCGAACTGCGCCAGGCCGTAGTAGACCAGGAACAGCTGAACCAGCAACGGCGTGCCACGGAAAAAGAAGATGTAGCCGTAGGGGAATGCCCGCACATACCAGAGTCGCGATGAACGAGCGATGCCCAGCGGAATTGCCAGCAGCAACCCGGCAATCACGGCGATGGCCACCAGTTCCAGGGTCAGCGTCGCGCCCTGCGCCAGTTTTGGCAGCCACTTGATGATGACTTCCCAATTCATTGGGTGCTCCTCGCAAAGCCGCGAGCGGCGCGTCGTTCCATTAAGTGCATGCCGGTCATGGCCAGAATGGTCAGGCCCAGGTACATGAAGGCAGCCACCATATAGAAGGTGAACGGTTGCTTGGACACGGTCACGCCGATTTGCGCGTGACGCATGATTTCTTCAAGGCCGATGACCGATACCAGCGCAGTGTCTTTCATCAGAATCATGAACAGATTGCCCAGGCCCGGCAGGGCGATGCGCCACATCTGCGGCATGATCAACTTGGTGAAGATGCGGAATTTCGACAGGCCCAGGGCCACACCGGCTTCACGGTGACCTTTGGGAATCGCCAGAATCGCCCCGCGAAACACTTCCGTGGCATAGGCGCCGAAACACAGCCCCAGTGCAATCACGCCGGCGGCAAAGGCGTTGAGTTCGAGCTCGGGGTTGCCGAAGAACTCACCCAGCGCACGCATCAGGTTGACTGTGCCGAAGTAGATCAACAGCACCCAGAGCAATTCCGGGATGCCGCGAACCAGCGTTGAATAAGTGCCGCCAAGCCATTGCAACGGCTTGTACGGGGAAGTCTTGGCCAAGGCGCCGAGCAGACCGAGCACTAGCCCCAGGCACAAGGCCGAGAGTGCCAGTTTCACAGTCATCAGTGCGCCAGCGGCGAGCGCCGGGCCGAATCCGTAGAGGTCGATAATCATGGATTTCTTTTCAAATCGCGGCAGGCAATGCCAAGGACTGGCGCCGTCAGCGAACGGCGCCGGTCAGGCAGGTCAGAATCAATAGATGCTGAACGGGAAGTACTTGTCGTTGATCTTCTTGTAGGTGCCGTCAGCGACGATTTCTTTCAGCGCAGCGTTCAGCTTCTCGCGGATCGGGTCGTTCTTGCGAACGGCGATACCGATCTTGTCGCTTTCTTCAACCGGGTCACCCTTGAATTCGTAAGGACGGCCGGCGTCGCTTTTCAGCCACTCATAGTTGACGTACTTGTCGGCCAGGATGCCGTCCAGGCGACCGGAAGTCAGGTCAAGGTAAGCGTTTTCCTGGGTGTCGTAGAGTTTGACTTCGACGCCTTCCATGTTGTCTTCCAGCCAGGTGCCGGCCAGGGTCGCGCGTTGGGCCCCGATCACCTTGCCTTGCAGCGAAGCCTTGTCGGTCTTGAAGTCGACGTCTTTTTTGGCAATGAACTGCAGTTTGTTGGAGTAGTACGGTGCGGTGAAGTCCACCGCTTGCTTGCGCTCATCGGTGATCGACATCGAGGAGATCAGGAAGTCGAATTTCTTGGCGTTCAGGGCCGGGATGATGCCGTCCCAATCGGAGGTGACCACGGTGCACTCGACTTTCATCTTGGCGCACAAGGCGTCGCCGATGTCTTTGTCGAAGCCGACGACATTGCCACTGGCATCTTTATTGTTGAACGGCGGGTAGGCCGCTTCGATGCCCATCTTCAAGGTCTCGGCGGCGGCACCGGCGCTGAAGGCCAGGGTGACGGCCGCAGCCAGGAAGATCTTTTTGTAGTTCTGCATGCGGGTAGCTCCGTTAGCGGTTGCTGGACATGAATTGTTTGCAGCGCGCCGAAAGCGGGTTTTCGAACACCTGCTGCGGCGATCCTTGTTCTTCTACCAAGCCTTGGTGGAGGAACACCACTTCGCTGGAAACCTGACGGGCGAAGCCCATTTCATGGGTCACGAGCAGCATGGTGCGGCCTTCTTCGGCCAATGCGCGGATGACATTAAGTACTTCCTGGACCATTTCCGGGTCAAGGGCGGAGGTGGGTTCGTCGAACAGAATCACCTTGGGCTGCATCGCCAGGGTACGGGCGATGGCCGCGCGTTGCTGCTGGCCGCCGGAGAGTTGTGCGGGGTAGGCGTGGCGCTTGTCAGCGATGCCGACCTTGGCCAGCAGGGCTTCGGCGACTTCGATGGCCTCGGCCTTGCTCTGACCGAGTACGCGGCGCGGGGCCTCGATGATGTTGTCGAGCACGGTCATGTGCGGCCAGAGATTAAAGTTTTGAAATACAAAACCGATCTCGCTGCGCAGGCGATTGATCTGTTTGCCGTCGGCAGCGACCAGTTCGCCGTTCTTGGCGGACTTGAGCTTGAGTTCTTCGCCGGCCACCAGGATCTGGCCCTGGTGCGGGTTTTCCAGCAAGTTGATGCAACGCAGGAACGTGGACTTGCCGGAACCGGAGGAGCCCAGGATCGAGATCACGTCGCCGTCGCGGGCGGTCAGCGAGATGCCTTTGAGCACCTCAAGCTGTCCGTAGCGTTTGTGCAAGTTGCGGATTTCAAGCGCGGGCGTGGCCTCAGCCATGTGCGTTCCTCATAGTGTGTTGCGCTCCTGCTGTTGGTCGCCTTCCTGGCGAGGCGGCCAAGCTAGCATAGCGTTCGAATGGCAGCCAACAGCGCTCGGGACGGTAAACGGATGGCGTGTGGCAGGTTGTCGCATCGGTACAGCAGACTGTCGCGCTGCTATCAACCGAACAGCCGTTTGAACCCGATGTGGTCCGGCTGTCCCGTAAAAAAAGGCGCGATGTTGCCAGCTTTGGCGGGGTGTTGGAAGCGCTAACCGGCCAAACGTTCCTGATCTGCACTTTTATTGTGCGCGCCTGCCTTTTTGGGTGTGTTTCCGGTGCATGGATTCGTTCCTGAAGTGGGTGGCAAGGTAACGCTCTGGCCAAATGCCATTAATCTCAATGACTTGCGATAAGCGCTCCATCGGCGCACAGGCCGCGTATACCGGGGGCGTGAAACATTTTGGCGCAATTATTGCGTGCAGAATAAGGAACACTCTGTTGGATTCTTTTTACGAGAAGGGATTTTCAGGCAGGGTGGACTGAATCGATTTCCAGGCAAAGGTAGTTTCAATGAGCAGTACGCAAAGCTCCAATGGCCTCGAACAGGGGCTTAAACCGCGTCATGTGACCATGCTGTCGATCGCCGGGGTTATCGGTGCCGGCCTGTTCGTCGGCTCCGGCCACGCCATCGCCGCTGCAGGCCCGGCCGTGCTGTTGGCCTACGCTGCCGCCGGTGCGCTGGTGGTTCTGGTCATGCGCATGCTCGGCGAGATGGCCGTTGCATCGCCAGATACAGGCTCCTTCTCGACGTATGCCGATCGTGCGATCGGTCACTGGGCCGGTTTCACCATCGGCTGGCTCTACTGGTGGTTCTGGGTTTTGGTCATCCCGCTGGAAGCTAACGCTGCGGCGACCATTCTGCATGCCTGGTTCCCGAACGTGGCGATCTGGGCCTTCACCTTGGTCATCACGTTACTGCTGACGGTGACCAACCTGTTCAGCGTGAAGAACTATGGCGAGTTCGAGTTCTGGTTCGCCCTGGTCAAAGTCGTGGCGATCATCGGCTTTATCGGTCTGGGCATTCTGGCGATCTTCGGCCTCCTGCCCACCAGCCAGGTCAGCGGCGTGTCGCACTTGTTTGACACTCAAGGCTTCCTGCCAAACGGCATGGGCGCGGTGCTCGGCGCCATTCTGACCACCATGTTTTCCTTCATGGGCACCGAGATCGTGACCATCGCGGCCGCGGAATCGAAGAACCCTGGCCAGCAGATCTCCAAGGCCACCAACTCGGTCATCTGGCGGATTGGCTTGTTCTACCTCGTCTCCATTTTCATCGTTGTGGCCTTGGTGCCGTGGAACGACCCGATTCTGGCCAGCGTCGGTTCCTACCAGACCGTGCTGGAGCGCATGGGGATCCCGAATGCCAAGCTGATCGTTGATATCGTGGTTCTGGTCGCGGTCACCAGCTGCCTGAACTCCGCGCTCTACACCGCTTCGCGGATGATGTTCTCGCTGGGCAAACGCGGCGACGCGCCGGCCGTTTCCCAGCGCACCAATAGCAGCGGCACACCTTACTGGGCCGTGATGCTGTCGACCGCTGCGGCATTCCTTGCAGTCTTCGCCAACTACGTGGCCCCGGCTGCCGTGTTCGAATTCCTGCTGGCCAGCTCTGGCGCCATCGCGTTGCTGGTGTACCTGGTGATTGCATTTTCGCAACTGCGTATGCGCAAACAGCGCATGGCTCGTGGTGAAAAAATCGCCTTCAGCATGTGGCTGTTCCCGGGTCTGACCTACGCGGTGATCGTATTCATCATCGCCGCCCTGACCATCATGCTGTTCCAGGAAGCGCATCGCGTGGAGATCCTCGCGACTGGCTTGCTGAGCGTGTTGGTGGTGGCTGCCGGTTTGTTTGTGGCGCGTCGTCGCAAGCTGCAGAAACTGGGCGCTGTGGTGCTGAGCTGATCCGTACTGCGTAACGCAAAACGGCCGCTGTCAGTGATGACACGCGGCCGTTTTTAGTTCTGAAGAGGAGACGTGTCTACTCGCCCTTTTCTTCCTGCGCATCCAGCGACTGACGATAATTGTCCAGCGCATCGCCAAAGTCAGTGATGAATTGCGGATCGGTCAGCCAGGCCTGGGCGGTATCGCGGTCCATGCCATCGGCCCACATGCGGTAGTCGATCAGCATGTCGGCGGCCAGGTGCGTGGCGGCCATGGCTTCGTTGTCGGCGTTTTCCATGTCCAGCAGTTCTGGATGGTCGCTGATGATGCCGGCGAGGTTCGACAGCAGGGTCAGCAGCATGTCGTTGCGGCTGGAGGCTTCGGCGTCACGCATTTTGCTGAACATCGCCAGGGTGTATTCCGGGATCGGCTCGCCGATCTCACCCAGGTCATCGTTCAGATCGGCAGGCTTTCTGCCGACCATGCGGATCTGTTTGGCTTTGGCCTTTGCGCGTTTGGCGCGTTTCTGTTGCTTATTCAGGGATGCCATGGGAACTCAGTGGGTTTTCTGTTGGGTTTGGGCCGCGATGGCGTCGGACGCCGCCACGTAATCAGCCTGGAAGGCTGGGGATTCGATCCACGCCAGGGCGCCTGCTTCGTCGGTCTCGGTGGACCATTGGCGGTATTCGATCAGCGCCGCGAGGATGAAGTCCATCGCGCCTTCTTCGCCTTCCTGTTCGTACACCAACTCCAGCAACGGGTCTTCAAGGAAGGCTGTGCACATGGCCTGCTGACTGGACTTTTCGGCGTCGATCATTTTTTTGAACAGTTCGGTCAGGTCCACCGATTCGAAGTCGATGCGATCGTCGTTCGGGTCCAGCTCGACCGGCGCGGCGGCCCGCTGGGTGCGGTTCTGCTTGGCCTTGGCTTTGGCGCGGGAGGCGCGTTTGTTCTGCTTGTTGGCGGAGGCCATGGGCGTCGTTCCGTATTTCGTTGAGAGGGTGCATCAATCAGTTGCGTGGCACTCGCCGCCCGGGTGTATCGGGGGCCAGCTCGCCGGTCTGCAGCCAGGACAATGCAATGGGCCATAGTGTGGCTTGGTATGCGCTGCGAAAAAAGGCGAAATGTCCGACTTCTTCTTCGCCGATGTCCTCAGGTGTGATTCTCAGGTGGGTATTTGTACTGCCGGTGAAGTAGCCAAGCAGGCGTTCTATGGCTGGAATCGTGCCGTAGGGATCGTCGCTGAGGCTGATGGCCAGGGTTTGTGCGCTGACGTTGGCGAAGGGCAGTCGACCGGTTCTGGCGTGGATGAGGCGACCGCTGGGGCGTTTCTCATATCGGTTGCTGGGCGTGCTCCAGTCGCGAACCACGCCGGCGGGGGTGTCTTCGAGCCAACCCAGGCGTTTGCCGGGGAAGTAGCCGCAAAGCATCGTCATCAACGGCATCACCACGTGCCACTTGGCGAACATCCGCCAGCGATGAGCGGGGGCGTAGTCGCGCCAGTAAGCGAACTGCGCGCCCACTGTCACCAGGCGTCGGATCAAATGCCCGGAGGCCCCCAGCCCCGCAGCACAGCCGCCGAAGCTGTGGCCGACGACATTGATGGGTTGTCCTGCAAACTCGCGTTGCGCTCTTTGCAGCATCGCCTCGAAATCCAGCGCGCCCCAGTCGGACCATGAGGCCTCGAGCCCTTTCAGTGATGCGGGACGCGACTCGCCGATGCCACGGTAGTCATAAGTGATCACGTCAAAGCCGTTGGCGAACAGGTAATCGGCGAAGCGCGAATAGTGTCGGCAACGGACAGAGGTGGCAGCGTTGACGATAACCACCGGGCGAGTTGGGTCTTGATGGGGGTGTCGCCAGGTGAAGCCGCCAAGGAGGAAGCCATCGGCGGCGGGCTCCCTGAAGGATTCGCCAGGTGTGCGGGTGGGCAACGGCAACTCGAGTTGCGTCGGGGCCAGTGAGGGCATGTCCTGTAAGTTCATCGGCTTTGAACCTTTGCGACGAGTTACTCACCATAGTCGTCATGCCGTTTATGAACAATCTGCCCGCGCTTATCGGGGGTGCTTGCTCAAGATCGCTTTCCTGAACCCGGCCTGCATTGGGCAGGCCGAGAAACTCGAGCAGCACCGGATCCCGGATGAAATCCCGAGGGCTGGCGTTCATTTGCTGGATGTTGATGGCGGCTTCCTGTTTGACGGGAGACTGGTCGCGACTCGCCAGCAGGCGCTCGTAGTAGAGGGTGTTGATCTGACGCTCGAGGGCGCGACTTGACCAGTTCTGGAGCGCTGATTCGTTCATGTACCAGTGGCGAGCGTTGTCGTTGTCGACTCGCAGCAGCCTGCGGTAGTGGGTCCAGCTCAATTCGTGACGCAGCGCGTCACGAATCGGGAATGCTTGATAGAACTGGCGCATGTAACGGAGATTAGAGGCGTCGAAGCCTTTCCCAAACTCCGCTGTCAGTGTATGCGCCAGTGTCGACAGCAGCTGCTTGCCATAAGTCGCCCGCCGAGCCCCTTCCTGCTCGAACTCCACGATATGCCGGCCGATCTGCCAGCAGGTTTGCACCTGAACGGTATCGACCGCGCGCAGCACCTTTTGGCGCGCTTCACGGATCAGCTCGCCCAGACTGCCGAGCAGTGAAGCCATTTTTGGTTCTTGAGTGTTATCGGGTTCGAGGTGGCTCATGACATCTTCCGCAGCTGGAAAAAGACGCAAGAGGATGGCAGGAGAGCGATAGTCGAGGATGCCGGGCGCTGCTGATAAGTCGGAAGGAATTACCGGATTCGTCTTGCAGGACACCACCGACTACAGCTCGTACTTGAGGAGCAAATCGTGTAGTCCGATTCGCAGTGAACCCAATTCCGAATCGATCTAAAACTTGAGTATTCGGCGATAAATCTAAAAGGAGTAACGAGTGGGTTCTACGTAACCCGGGAGTCGCCATCATGAAGTACGTCCATTCATTCATGCTGCCCATCGCCGCTGTCGGCGTACTGCTGTTGCCAATCGCGCTTAACGCCGCCAGCCTTGAGCCAATTGACAGCTCGGCCGTGCAAGTCCAGCAGCAACAACAAAACGGGATTACCTACCTGTCCGGGGGGGTTGGAGAGGACGAGGCTAAAGCCATTCAGCAAACCAAGGGCTACAACCTGCACATGACATTCTCCACCGGGCCTCAGGACGAATACGTTCCCGATGTGGATCTGGTTATTCAGAAAGCCGCAGGGCAGACCGTGCTGACACTGAGTGAGGCTGGACCGTTGGTTTACGTTCAGCTGCCTGCCGGCAAGTACACCGTTATCGCCACGCATAAAGGTGAGGTGCGGCGTGATACAGCGGATGTAGGCAGTGGTGCCGCTCGCAATCTGGTTTTCCACTGGGGCGGTCAAAACTAGTCAGGAGAGGTGGCTTGCGTGATGTCCGATTAAATCGCAGGCATAAAAAAACCCTGAATCTTGCGATTCAGGGTTTTCGGTATTTGGTGCCCAGAGACGGAATCGAACCGCCGACACGGGGATTTTCAATCCCCTGCTCTACCGACTGAGCTATCTGGGCAACGGGGCGCATTAAACGGGTTTTTCAGGGGGTCGTCAAGCAAGTTTTCAAAAAATATTTAATTATTACCGTCGCTTACGTGCCGACCCCGAATTTTGATCAATTATTGAGCAGGTGGAACGTAGCCTTCAGCCTTGGCGTATTCCTCGCCGGAAAAGTATTTGTCCATCTCACCCTGAAGGTATTTGCGGTCTTCGGCGTTCATCATGTTCAGGCGTTTTTCGTTGATCAGCAGGGTCTGGTGTTTCTGCCAGTCGGCCCAGGCCTTGGCCGAGACGTGATCAAAAATGTCCTGACCTTTTGCACCCGGGAATGGAGCGCGCTCCAGGGCGGGCAGTTCTTCTTTGTACTTGCGGCACATGATGGTGCGGGTCATGACGACTCTCCTGCGTTCAATACGGCGGCCGCGCGCTCGAGCAAGGTTTTGACCGGGGCGGCAAGGCCCAGGCGCGGCGGGGTGGCGAGGTTATACCAGAGCCAGTCGGCCTCGGCCACGTGATGGCCGGCCTCCTGGACCTGCACCAGCCAGGGTTCGATGGATAATTGAAAGTGACTGAAGGTGTGCACCAGGCTCGGCAGTGCCTGCTGGCTGCCCAGTTCCAGCGAGTGCTGCGAAGCCAGATGTTGCAGGTCGTCGAGGTCGTCGAGTTCCGGCAGGCTCCAGAGACCGCCCCACAGGCCTGTGGAAGGGCGTCGGTAAAGCAGAATCGCGCCGTCGCCGTTGGCGAGCATCGGCATCAGCGTGCGCTTCTGTGGCACCGCTTTGCGTGGCTTGGGGATCGGGTAGCGGGTTTCCAGGCCGAGCATGTGTGCTTCGCAGCCCTTTTTCAGTGGGCAGAGCAGGCAGCTCGGCTTGCTGCGGGTGCAGAGCGTGGCGCCCAGATCCATCATCGCCTGGGTGTAGGCGTTGACCCGATCATGCGGCGTGAAGCGCTCAGCGTTCGCCCACAGCTGTTTGGCGACCTTCGGCTCGCCCGGATAACCCTCTTGCGCAGTAAAGCGCGCCAGCACCCGTTTGACGTTGCCGTCGAGGATCGGCGCGCGGATACCCATGCTCAGGCTGGCAATCGCCCCGGCGGTGGACAGGCCGATACCCGGCAGCTCGGTGAGTTTTTCCACATCACGGGGAAACTCGCCGCCATATTCGGCGACCACAATCTTCGCGGTCTTTTGCAGGTTGCGCGCGCGAGTGTAGTAACCGAGGCCGGTCCACAGGTGCAGTACCTCGTCTTCCGGTGCTGCGGCCAAGGCTTCGACGGTTGGCAGCGAGGCCATGAACCGGTCGAAGTAGTTCAGCACCGTGCTGACCTGGGTCTGCTGCAACATGATTTCCGAGACCCACACCCGATAAGGGGTGATGCCCTGTTGCCAAGGCAAATCGTGGCGGCCATGGCGGTCGTACCAATCCAGCACGGCCGTTGAAAACTGCTCGGCTCTCATCGCTTGAACAGCCCCTTGAGCGCGTTTTTCAGTTCCGGGCTGACTTTATCGCCAAGCTTCTCGTCGATTTTTTCGCTGATGCGCTCGCCGGCCAGTTTGCTGGCGACCTGGCTCATGCGTTCGCTGTCGAGGCGGCAAGCCTTGGCGCCCAACTCCAGCGGGCCACGGCAGCGCAGCGGCCATTCGATGCCGACGAATTTCTCGCCGACCTGACAAGCCGGGTCCGGCATGTCGCTCTTGTCGCCTTCGACGATGATGCCCAGGCGGTAATCCATGCCCAGCACCCGCAGGTCGATGTCGCCGTTACCGTTCACGGTCATGCCTGGGACGCGCACTTTCAGGTCCGGGTTATTGGCCACGCCGTTGCGCAAAGTCAGGTTGCCCTTGAGCTCCTCGAAGGGCGTGTCCTTGCCCCGTGGTTCGCCACTGAGGGTTTTGCGATTCAGGGTGGCGATGCCTTTGCACAGTTGTTGCTCAAGGTTGGCATTGAGCAGCATGCCGTTGTTGATGACGAAGCTGGCGTTGCCGTTGAGACTGTCGATCAGCGCGCTCTCGCTATTGCCACTGCCGGTCAGGGTGCTGTTGAGCGTGACCTGGCCTTTGACCGGTGGATTTTTCCCCTGGCCCTCGAGGATTTTCTCCACCGGCACGTTGTTGATGCGCGTCTGCATGTTCAGTGTCGGCACTTGCTGGCGCACATCCAGGGTGCCCTTGGCTTCGAAGTTACCGTCGTACAGATCGCCGCGCAGGTTCTCCAGGGTCAGCAGGCCGCCCTGGCCGTTGGCCTTGAGCACCGCGTTCTGGATCGGCAGTTTGTCGAGGGTCAGTTGGCCGAAGGTCAGGTCGGCGTCCACGTCGAGTTTGCTCAGGCGCTCCACCGGGAACAAGCGGTCGCTGCTCCACGGGCCTTTGGTCGGTGATGGCGGCAGCGGTGTGCTGCCAGGGCCGGCCAGGGCATCGGCCTCGGTGCTGGCCACTTCGGCCTTGCGTACCTGAGTTGCGCTGTTGGCTTCGGCGGATTTCGGCGGCAGGTAACGGTCGACGTTGAAGGTGTCAGCCTTGAGGGTTGCCCGCAGCGATTGCTTGGCGAAGTCTTCGATGGCGATGCGGCCGCTGAAGTTGCTGTCATCAAGTTTCAGGTTGATGTTATCGAGCGACAGGCTGGTCGGCGTGCCGGCAACCTGGCTGACCAGTTCAACTTTGCTCAGGCTACCTTCGGCCATCGCCGGGAGTTTCTGGCCGATGCTGTCGACGAATTTCGCCAGGTCGAATTGGGCAATCGACAGGCCGCCGCTGATTTGCGGGGTCTTGTCGAGGTCGTTGGCTTTCAGTTCACCCAAGGCACGCAACTGGTTGGCGGAGATCTTGATGCCAGTCCATTCGGCGACGTTGGCGGCTTTGTCCAGCAGCAACTGACCTTGAGCGGCGAAGGTCATGGTCTTGCCTTGCAGCGGATCGCCAGCGACTTCGCCGGAGAGTTTCATGTCTTCGAACTTGTAGCGTTGCAGCGCTCGCTCGAAGCGCAGCTCGCCAGCCAGCTCGGTCCGCACCCGCAGAACTGGTTGGTTGGTGCCCAGGAACGCCGTGAGTTTGACCGGGATGTTGGTCGAGTCATGGACGGGGCCAGTACTCAGCTGGATGCTTTCGGCGCTGAACTGCTTGCCGGTTTTTTCGTCGCTGTACTCAACGCGGGCGTTGTTGACGGTCAGGCTGTCGATGTCCAGGCGGACCGGCTGAGCCGGTTTTTCGGCCTGGGCGGTGGTCGTTGGTGCGGGTTCGCCGGTGGTGGCGGGCGTTGTGGTCGAGGTCGTCGCAGCCGCAGGTGCCGGCACCTTGCCGATGTCTTCCCAGTTGCCATGGCCGTCCTTGTCACGGTTCAGGCGCAGGTTCAGGCCTTCGACGCGCACATCGCTCATCTGCACTTCGCGGCGCAGCAGCGGAATCACGCGGACCGACAGACCGAGCATCTGCAAGTCAGCAAACGGCTCGGTGGGCTTGGCCAGGGTCGCCACACTGGCTTCGTGCAATTCCAGGCCCAGCCAGGGGAACAGGCTCCAGCCGATATCGCCATTGAGCGTCAGCTCGATGTGGGCCTTGTCGCGGGCTATCTGGCGAATCTCGTCTTTGTAGTCGTTGGGATCGAAGAAGTGGGTCAGGGCAAAGCCCAGCGCCACAATGATCAGCAACAGCCCGAGAAGTACCAGACCCAGGATTTTGCCGAACGCTTTCATGGGCGAGTCCTTGTATTAGTCGAATTCGAAATTTAGCCGGGGAGTATAGCGCCCCGAAGTGGCCGCCCGGTCAGCGATCATGTCGGGAGCACATCCAGCGGCACTTTCAGCTTAGCCGCCAGCGCCTGGGCTTCTAGGTGCCCGGCGGGCGCCAGCAGGTGCAATGTCGCGCCCGATTGCACCGCCATTTTCTGCGCTTCGCTTACCAGGCGCTCGGCAACACCACGGCGGCGGGTGATTTTTCGTACGCATAAATGGGACAAATGCCAGGTGTCATGGTGCCGTTGCAGACGTGCTGCGCCCAGCAACCGATCGTTGAAGCGTCCGGCGACCAGCGAGCCGTCCCGCAAGCAGCTTTCGATTAGCTCAGCATCCCCTGTAAACGGCGCAAACAGCCAGCTCGGGGCATCGCGGTAGATCTTCTGCAGATCTTGCTGATCCTGATAAGTGACCTGGTTCAGCAGCTCGACAATGATCGGCATGGAAATTCCTGTGAAGTTAAACGGAGCCATTCCCCGTGAAAACAATGTTCATCCAGTGGTACGAGATCGGATGACATACAAAACGTGATATCAGTTTGGTTTTTCTGTCACGTGCAAATGGTAACCTCTGCCCGTTCGTCCGTCCTTCTGCGACGTGATGTCGCACCAAAATGAAGCTTCACCTAAAAACAGTCATGTCTGCGTGCATAAAGGCTGGGGGTGAGGAGCGGCTGGCGAACCCTACTAATAATTGGGGGAAACACCATGACTACGAGCATCACGGCGGACGGCTTTGCCGACCGGCCCGCGTTCCTGTCCAAGGAACGCATCATCGCCAAGCCCGGTTTTAACCGTTGGCTTGTACCACCGGCCGCTCTGGCTATCCACCTCTGCATCGGCATGGCCTACGGCTTTTCGGTGTTCTGGCTGCCACTGTCCAAGGCCCTGGGCGTCACCAAAGCCGTGGCTTGCGCGCCGGACATGAGCTTCATCGCTCAGGTCTTTTCGTCGCAATGCGACTGGCCGATCTCGATGCTCGGCTGGATCTACACCCTGTTCTTCATCTTCCTGGGTTGCTCGGCAGCGATCTGGGGCGGTTGGCTCGAACACGCAGGTCCTCGCAAGGCGGGCGTTGTATCGGCACTGTGCTGGTGTGGCGGTCTGCTGATTTCGGCGCTGGGGGTCTATACCCACCAGATCTGGCTGATGTGGATCGGTTCCGGGGTTATTGGCGGTATCGGCCTGGGGCTGGGCTACATCTCGCCGGTCTCGACCCTGATCAAGTGGTTCCCGGACAAACGCGGCATGGCGACCGGCATGGCAATCATGGGGTTCGGTGGCGGCGCGATGGTCGGCGCTCCACTGGCTGCGGCCCTGATGGGCCACTTTGCTTCGCCAACCAGCGTCGGTGTATGGCAGAGCTTCCTGGTGATGGCCGCGATCTACTTCGTGTTCATGATCGGTGGCGCACTGTCCTACCGCGTTCCGCCAACCGGCTGGAAGCCTGAAGGCTGGACGGCTCCGGCGAAAAAAGCTTCGAACGCGATGATCACTCACCGGCACGTCCACGTGAATGTGGCGTGGAAAACCCCGCAATTCCGTCTGGTATGGCTGGTGCTGTGCCTGAACGTGTCGGCGGGTATCGGCATCCTCGGCATGGCTTCGCCGCTGTTGCAGGAAGTGTTCGCCGGTAAATTGCTTGGCAACGACCTGACGTTCGGTCAACTGGACGCTTCGCAACTGGCCTCGATCGCCGCCATTGCTGCCGGTTTCACCGGTCTGCTGAGCCTGTTCAACATCGGTGGCCGGTTTTTCTGGGCTTCGTTCTCGGACTACCTGGGTCGCAAAAACACCTATTTTGTGTTCTTCGCCCTGGGTTTCGCCCTGTACGCGCTGATCCCGAACCTCGGTCACTTGGGCAGCGTTGCGCTGTTCGTGGCGGCGTTCTGCATCATCCTGTCGATGTACGGCGGTGGTTTTGCGACTGTTCCTGCCTATCTCGCGGACTTGTTCGGTACGCAAATGGTCGGCGCGATCCACGGTCGTCTGCTGACAGCCTGGGCGGCGGCGGGTGTGTTGGGGCCGGTGTTGGTGAACTACCTGCGTGAATATCAGCTGAGCATCGGTGTTGAACGTGCCGCAGCGTACGACATCACCTTGTACATCCTTGCGGGCCTGCTGGTGCTGGGTTTCATCTGCAACCTGCTGGTGCGCCCGGTGGCGGACAAGTACTTCATGACCGACGCCGAACTGGCCGCCGAACAGGCGCTGGGCCATGACAAGGGTGCTGACGCCAGCACCGTGCTGGAGTGGAAAGCGGATGCGGGCACCAAACCATTGGCGGTGGCTGCGTGGCTGGTGGTAGGGATTCCGTTGGCGTGGGGTGTTTGGGTGACCCTGCAGAAAACGGCTGTCCTCTTCCACTAAGTAGACGCATCACCCCTGTAGCTGATCGCTCACACGCTCTGCGTGTGAGCGATCAGTGGTCCTGAGATGCTTGTACGGACATGTCTATCCCCGACAGCACGGGGTTCACTCCGTCAGTGATATCACCTCCCGTGTTTCTGTTTAGCGCCCGCGACCCTATAATGGCTGCCTTTTTCGCCCCAATGATTTTTTGCGGAGCTGGTGATGGCCGAACGTATGGCGTCTGTCGAGCGCGACACTCTGGAAACCCAGATCAAAGCCTCGATCAACCTGGATGGCACCGGAAAGGCCCGATTTGATATCGGTGTGCCTTTTCTTGAGCACATGCTGGACCAGATCGCCCGTCACGGGCTGATCGACCTGGATATTGTCAGCAAGGGCGACCTGCATATCGACGACCACCACACGGTGGAAGACGTCGGTATCACCCTGGGTCAGGCCTTCACCAAAGCCATCGGCGACAAGAAAGGCATCCGTCGCTACGGCCACGCCTACGTACCGCTCGATGAAGCGTTGTCGCGTGTGGTGATCGACTTCTCCGGCCGTCCTGGCCTGCAGATGCATGTTCCGTATACCCGCGCTACCGTCGGCGGCTTCGACGTTGACCTGTTCCAGGAGTTTTTCCAGGGCTTTGTCAACCACGCCAACGTCACCCTGCACATCGACAATCTGCGTGGGCACAACACCCACCACCAGATCGAGACCGTGTTCAAGGCTTTCGGCCGTGCGCTGCGCATGGCCGTGGAGCTGGATGACCGCATGGCCGGGCAAATGCCTTCGACCAAAGGCGTTCTGTAATGCAGACGGTCGCGGTTATCGATTACGGCATGGGCAACCTGCACTCGGTGGCCAAGGCCCTCGAGCATGTCGGCGCCGGCAAGGTCTTGATCACCAGCGATGCCGACGTGATTCGCGAAGCCGACCGGGTGGTATTCCCCGGCGTCGGCGCGATTCGCGATTGCATGGCGGAGATCCGTCGCCTGGGCTTCGATTCGCTGGTGCGTGAAGTCAGCCAGGACCGTCCGTTCCTTGGCATTTGCGTGGGCATGCAAGCCTTGCTCGACAGCAGCGAAGAGAACGATGGCGTCGACTGCATCGGTCTGTTTCCAGGCCAGGTGAAGTTCTTCGGCAAGGATCTGCACGAAGACGGCGAACATTTGAAAGTGCCGCACATGGGCTGGAACGAAGTGAAGCAGACGGTGATTCACCCGCTGTGGCACAACATTCCGGACCTGGCGCGCTTCTACTTCGTGCACAGCTACTACATCGCTGCCGGCAATGCGCGGCAGGTGGTCGGTAGCGGTCATTACGGGGTCGATTTCGCCGCCGCGCTGGCCGATGGCTCGCGTTTCGCCGTGCAGTTCCACCCGGAGAAGAGCCACACCCATGGCCTGCAATTGCTGCAGAACTTCGCCGCGTGGGATGGCCGCTGGTAAATGGCTGCCAAGAAGAAGCCGCCGATCCTGACCCTCACTCCCGAGCAGGAGAGCGAGGCCAATCACAAGATCAAGCGCTTCATGGAGGACCGCTTCGAACTGGACCTGGGTTCGTTCGAAGCGGCTGAAATCCTTGAGCTGTTTACCCGCGAAATTGCTCCGCACTATTACAACAGGGCGATTTTCGATGTGCAGACGCACCTCAAAGAGAGGTTCGAAAGCATCGAAAGCGACCTGTGGGCGCTCGAGAAAAACTGATTTCCGAGCGAAGCTGAACACTCGAATTTGAAGGTTTGCCAGATGCTGATTATTCCCGCTATCGATCTCAAAGACGGTGCCTGTGTTCGTCTGCGCCAGGGCCGCATGGAAGATTCCACAGTGTTCTCCGATGACCCGGTGAGCATGGCTGCCAAGTGGGTGGAGGGCGGTTGCCGTCGTCTGCATCTGGTCGACCTGAACGGTGCGTTCGAAGGCCAGCCGGTCAACGGCGAAGTGGTCACCGCCATCGCCAAGCGCTACCCGAACCTGCCGATTCAGATCGGCGGCGGTATCCGTTCCCTGGAAACCATCGAACACTACGTGAAAGCGGGTGTGAGCTACGTGATCATCGGCACCAAGGCCGTGAAAGATCCGGCTTTCGTCGCCGAAGCCTGCCGCGCGTTCCCGGGCAAGGTGATTGTCGGCCTCGATGCCAAAGACGGTTTTGTCGCCACCGACGGCTGGGCTGAAATCAGCACCGTGCAGGTCATCGACCTGGCCAGGCAATTCGAAGCCGACGGCGTGTCCGCGATCGTTTATACCGACATCGCCAAAGACGGCATGATGCAGGGCTGCAACGTCTCTTACACCGCAGCTCTGGCTGCGGCGACGAAGATCCCGGTCATTGCATCCGGCGGTATCCACAATCTGGGTGACATCAAGTCGCTGCTCGACGCCAAGGCACCAGGCATCATCGGCGCCATCACCGGCCGGGCGATCTACGAAGGCACCCTCGATGTCGCTGAAGCGCAAGCTTTCTGCGATTCGTACAAAGGCTGAGGACTCACCATGGCGCTGGCCAAACGCATCATCCCTTGCCTGGACGTGGATAACGGCCGGGTGGTCAAGGGCGTCAAGTTCGAGAACATTCGCGACGCCGGCGACCCGGTGGAAATCGCCCGTCGCTACGACGAGCAGGGTGCTGACGAGATTACCTTTCTCGACATCACTGCCAGCGTCGACGGCCGCGACACCACGCTGCACACCGTCGAGCGCATGGCCAGCCAGGTGTTCATCCCGCTGACCGTGGGCGGCGGCGTGCGTACCGTGCAGGACATTCGCAATCTGCTGAACGCCGGTGCGGACAAGGTCTCGATCAACACCGCTGCAGTGTTCAACCCGGAATTCGTCGGCGAAGCGGCGCAGCATTTCGGCTCGCAGTGCATTGTCGTCGCGATCGACGCCAAGAAAGTTTCCGGCCCGGGCGAACCCCCGCGCTGGGAAATCTTCACCCACGGTGGTCGCAAGCCAACCGGCCTCGACGCCGTTGAGTGGGCGAAGAAAATGGAAGGCCTCGGTGCCGGCGAAATCCTGCTGACCAGCATGGACCAGGACGGCATGAAAAACGGTTTCGACCTGGGCGTCACCCGAGCTATCAGCGATGCGCTGGGGATTCCGGTGATCGCCTCAGGTGGCGTCGGCAACCTGCAGCATTTGGCCGACGGTATTCTCGAAGGCCACGCCAGTGCGGTATTGGCGGCGAGTATTTTCCACTTCGGCGAATACACCGTTCAGGAAGCCAAGGCCTACATGGCCCATCGCGGAATCGTGATGCGATGAAGGCCCGCGGCCCGGAGAAAACGCTCCGGGCCGATGTTATGGGGCAACTTGAGCGTTGGATGACGCAGCCTTATGAGTTCCAGTTACCGGGCTCAGTAAGTCGATCCTCGGTTCGGACGCCTGTCCCGATTTGTCGTAGGCAATGACGCAAAGCTTTCCCGGAAGTTTCTCGCTCGGAATAAAGAAGTCCATTGTCATGTCTTCAATGTATTTTTCGGGTTGATGACAGTCCGTTGTTTCTACAGGACCAAACTTGATGGAGTAGGTCCGATACGGCTCTTCTGCTTTCGCCAGTGTTACAAACACGTTGCTTTCAAAGGACAAGTTGGCCTGCGCGGTTGGTGTGTTATCCAATATCTCTACGGGTAAAGACAACGCGTTTTTCAAGAGGCCTCTTGAGGCGTGCTGTTCAGCTGATTCCAGACCTAAAATGCATAGAAAATAGAATCCAGGTTTCGTACCTATCTCAGAATTGATTTGTGCATCTGTTGAGCTTATTGGATCGCTGTAATTTTCGGTTTCCTCGCATTTCATTGCGGAGGAAACGGTTTTATGACGGTAGAAGGGAGTACTGATCGAAAATCGATAGTTCCAGGTCGGGATGATTATGGAACCATTATTGAGCTGTTTAACTCTCTTGTATCTGTCCAGCTCGGCTGCGCCATCGTCAACGGTAAAAGCCGGGTAGAGTTGGCAGGACGATGGCGGATTTGGAGCGATACGGCCTTGTGAGAAACACCCGTTGAGAAGCGCCGTGGGGTTGCCATACACATTTTCGTGTACCGCCACATAGTCATTTCCAACGCGCGTGCAGGGCGCATGATCGCGGCATGGGACAACATCAACCTCGAAATTTCCTGTTCCCACTACCCCTACGATCTCGTTTGAATAGCGATCCAGCACGGGGCTTCCGGAGCTGCCGCCTCGAATGTCCTTGCAGCGAGTCATAAAGGTGTTCCGCCACACCCATGGACCTTCAACAAGGTCCTGGGTGGGCTGCAAAGTACAAGCCGCCATGCGCAATGTGATTTGGTCGAAACCTGTTGGCGCCCCCACGATCAAGACATCGGTGCCATTCGTTGGTGTCTCACTCGCCAGTTTCAACGGTTGTATGCCATCCGCAATGAGCTTTTGAAGGCTGACATCCAATTCAACTATGGCCATATCAACGCCTTGCATGCTCCGCCATATCGTTGTCTTCAGCGGATAGGCCTTGAACTTGGAGGTGTCGGTGAAATAATTGAATGTGATGGTGCCGCTGACCGGGCTGTCGGTCACGATGTTGCCATTGGTCAATTCAATGCAGTGTCCCGCAGTAAGTACGTAAGCGGGCGTTTCCGGCAACTCTATTTCATCGCGTGTATCCAGAAGGGCCGCGGTACAGCTCCCGTCATTGATCTCCAGGCGCCCGATACCTTGCCAGTGGTCGCGGGAGCCGTCGGTATTTTCAAGGATTTTGGAAGGGGTCAGGTTCTGCAGGCCTTCGCCATAATCGCTGTTGTTCGCAAAACTGAGTGTACACAGTGAGCACAATGCACTGGCAAGAAGTATGGGGATCGAATTCATTGAAGGGTGCCTCTGATTAATTGAAGAAACGGCCTGTGGCCGGGTATTTGCAATTAATCAGGTGAGGCTGGATGGAGGGTGGTAACTATCTACCACAGTGACTGTGATACCCATTATTTTAATGATGCAGATAAGGCCGTTATCAAAAGGCCAGTAGACAGCATGGCGGGCTCAAGGCACTCTTGGGCACGCCATGGATTTCGGTCGCCCGACATGCTTAAACGTCTTCTTCTTGTCCTCGCCAGCGCTTCTCTGTTGCTCATCAACGGGGCTCGCGCCGAAGAAGGTCCCGACACCGGCCTGGTATTGCTGACGGAAAACTTCCCCCCGTACAACATGGCGAAGAACGGCAAGAACTTCGCCCAGGACGAGAACATCAATGGCATCGCCGTGGACATCGTCCGCGAGATGTTCAAGCGCGCTGACATCCCCTACAGCCTGACGCTGCGTTTCCCTTGGGAGCGAATCTACAAACTCGCTCTGGAAAAGCCCGGTTATGGCGTGTTCGTAATGGCGCGGCTGCCGGACCGCGAGAATCTCTTCAAGTGGGTCGGCCCTATAGGCCCGGACGACTGGATCATGCTGGCCAAGGCTGATAGCAAGATCACCCTGGAATCGCTGGATGAGGCGCGTAAGTACACAATTGGTGCCTACAAAGGCGATGCGATTGCCGAGACTTTGGCCAAGCAAGGGCTGAAGCCGATTGTGGTGCTGCGCGACCAGGACAATGCGAAGAAGCTGGCTAACGGTCAGATCGATCTGTGGGCTACGGGTGATCCGGCGGGACGTTACCTGGCGCGGCTGGACGGGGTAACCGGGCTCAAGACCGTACTGCGCTTCAACAGCGCCGAGCTGTACCTGGCGCTGAACAAGGACGTGCCGGATGAGACTGTCGCCAAGCTGCAAGCCGCGCTGGATCAGTTGCGCAAGGAAGGTGTGGTGGACGACATCATGGCGCGGTATCTCTAAATCCCAACACCGAACCTCGTAGCTTACGCAAAACACTGTGGGAGGTGCGGCAAGTCAGCGGTAGACGCCATCCTTGCCATGAGCAGCCGTCGCACGATTGCCGCGCACGCTGATCATCAATTTGATGTCGATCCAGTCAATTCCCTGTGCCTTGAGCTTGGGCAACTCACGCTCCAGCACCGCCAGAGTCTGCGGATACGGATGCCCGATCATCACCGCCGAACCCTGCTTGCGCGCCAGGCTGATCGCCGTCTGTAGCTGCGTGAAGATCGCCGTTTCGGTGGGCTCGTCATCCAGAAACACGTCCCGCGAAACACTTGCCAAGCCAATCTTCTGCGCCTCGGCGGCGGCCACGGTTTGCGCACTGGTGCGGCTGTCGACGAAGAATTTGTGCCGACGCTGCAAGTCCGCCATCAGCCAGGCCATGGCCGGTTGCTGAGCGGTCATGCGGCTACCCATGTGGTTATTGATGCCGGCGGTATAGGGCACCATGTTGAATGCGGCGTTCAGGCGCTTTTCAAGTTCTTCGATGGGCAACTCGGGATGCCAGGCGAATGGTCCGGTGGCCGGGTCCATGGGCATATGCAGAATGACAGTCTTGCCGGCGCGATGGGCTTCGCGGGCGAATTCGGTGGCGTGGGGTGTATCGGGCATGATTGCCGTGGTGACCGGGCCGGGCAGGGCCAGCACGCGGCGATCCCGGGGCAGGTTCTGCCCCAGGTCATCGATGATCAGGCTCAGATAAGCCTTGTGAGGTGTGGTCGCTGTCGTGGCAGGTGCTGCGTGAGCAACTCCCGCCAGACTGCACAGCAGACCGAGTAGTAACCGCAGGCGCATCTCAGTGGCCGCGGGTGATGCTCAGCCCTTTGAGCAGGCTCAGGGCCTGGGCCAACTGGTAATCGTCATCCTGCGGCATGGCCTTGGCTTTGCCGCCCGAACCGCTCGGTTTGTCGGCGCCGCCGTTGCCATTGCCCAAGTGACCTTGCAGATCGGCTTCCTTGAAGTAATCGCCGTCCTGCTCGTTGGTGATCTTGGCCTTGCGCACTTCGATGTCCGGGACGATGCCCTGAGCCTGAATCGAGCGGCCGTTCGGCGTGTAATACAGCGCCGTGGTGATTTTCAGTGCGCGATCGTTGTTCAGCGGCAACACGGTCTGGACCGAGCCTTTGCCGAAACTGGTGGTGCCCATGACCACCGCACGTTTCTGATCCTGCAGGGCGCCGGCGACAATTTCCGAGGCCGAGGCGCTGCCGCCGTTGATCAGCACGACCATTGGCACGGCTTCGCTTTCGTCCTTGCCGGTGGCGGAGAAGCGCAGTTCAGAGTTGGCGATGCGGCCCTTGGTGTAGACGATCAGGCCCTTGGTGATGAAGTGGTCGACCACTTCCACCGCCGATTGCAGCACGCCGCCCGGGTTGTTACGCAGGTCGAGGACGATGCCGCTGAGCTTCTTGCCGTTGTCCTTGCGCAGCTTGGCCAAGGCCTTGGAGACCTCTTCGCCGGTCTTGACCTGGAACTGGGTGATGCGGATGTAGCCGTAGCCGGATTCCAGCAGCTGGCTCTTGACGCTTTTCACCTGGATGGTGGCGCGGACCAGGGTCACGTCGAACGGAGTGCCGCCGTCGCGGACCAGGGTCAGGGTGATCTTCTGGCCGATCTTGCCGCGCATCTTGTCCACGGCTTCGGTCATGCTTTGGCCGCGAGTCGGCTGGCCGTTGATCTTGACGATGAAGTCGCCGGCCTGGATGCCAGCCTTGGAGGCCGGGGTGTCATCGATAGGCGAAACCACTTTGATGAAACCGTCTTCCGCGCCGACTTCGATGCCCAGGCCGCCGAATTCGCCGCTGGTGCTTTCCTGCAATTCAGCGAAGTCTTCCGGGCCCAGGTAGGCGGAGTGCGGGTCGAGGTTGCTGAGCATGCCTTTGATGGCGTTTTCCAGCAGGGTCTTGTCGTCTACCGGTTCTACATAGGCTGCCTTGATCCGATCCATGACTTCGGCAAAGGTGCGCAACTCGTCCAGCGGCAATGGCGCCTTGGTGGTCGCAGCAGTGCCGGCAGGCGCGACCGCCGGGGCCGGTTGAGCGGCAAACGCCAGAGGCGCGCCGATCACCAGGGCGATCGTCAGGGCCAGCGAGGTAAGGCGGGACAAATGCAGCATGTCGAACGAACTCCTAATGTAGGTGACTCAACGCCTATCCTTGCGCGCGGCACCATTGCGCCGGGTCACTCGGGTGACCCTGCTGACGAATAGCGAAATACAGTGCTGGTGTGTCCTGCCCGCCACTGTTACCGACAGTGGAGATGGATTCACCGGCTTTTACCACGTCACCCGCAGACTTGAGCAGCGTCTGGTTGTGACCGTAAAGACTCAAAAAACCATTGCCGTGGTCGAGAATCACCAGCAGCCCGGCCCCACGCAGCCAGTCGGCAAACACCACGCGACCGCCGTGCACGGCATGCACCTGGCTGCCGGCGGAGGCGCTGATCATCACGCCGTCCCATTTGGTTCGGGCATCGTCGCCACGGGTTTCACCGAAGCGCGCCAGCAGTCGACCATCAACCGGCCATGGAAGTTTGCCGCGGGTGGAAGCAAAGGGGCCGCCAAAGGTCTCGCCTGAACTTGAAACCAGGGCGCCGGGCGTCGATTTGACGGGTTTGCGTGGGGCATCGGTGGCGTCTGCTGCTGCCTGAGCCTCACGTAACCGCTTTTTTTCGGCTTCCTGCTGGGCGATCAGCGCTTTTTGCCGCGCTTCTTCTGCCTCACGGGCCTGGCGGGCCAGGGTTTCTTCAATGGTTTTAAGGACTTTAGACAGGTCTGCCTGATCCTGCTCGCGGGCGGCCAGTTTCTGGTCTCGAGCTTTCACGTCGTCGTTGAGCTTGGCCAGGACTTGCTGGCGCTCCTTGCGGACCTTGTCGAGTTCGTCGCGCTGGCTGTCGAGGCTGCTTTTCTGCACCAGCAATTGCGCTTGCTGCATCGAGATGTCTTTTTCGACATTGGCCAGTTGGCGCAGGGTTTCGTTGAAATTCTTCAGCTGCTCCAGGCGGGCCTGGCTCAGGTAGTCGTAATAGGTGAGGGTGCGGGCGAATTTTTCCGGGTTCTGCTGGTTGAGCAGCAGTTTCAGGTACTCCTGGCGCCCATTCTGATAGGCCGCGCGGGCCTGGATGGCGATCAGTCGTTGCTGGTCAATGCGCGCGCTCTGGAGTTTTTTTTTCTCGGCATCGAGTCGCTGGAGCTCGGATTCGCTTTTCTTCAGCTCTTTTTGCAGCGCATCGACCTGCTTCTCGAGCTTGCCCATCTCGGTTTCGGTGCCTTTGAGGTCTTTCTGCACCCCGGATTTTTCTTCCTGCAGCTTGCCCAGCAGCTTTTTCAGTTCGGCAATGTCCTGACGCGTGGCGTCCAACTGTTGTTGGGTTTGCGTGCGCTCGTCGGCAAAGGCCGGTTGGAGCAGGCATGTCAGAGCGAGGGCTATCAGGACGCGAAGCATAGAGGCGGGCGACACCAGGGAAAGGGACGGCCTAGTATGCCCGCCCCACGCTGCAAAAAAAACGCCCAATTGGGACTGTGTGATAACTGGAGTGAAAAACACTGAAAACCAATGTGGGAGCGGGCTTGCCCGCGATGACGTCCTGACATTCAACATAGCGGTTGGCTGTCAGATCGCTATCGCGGGCAAGCCCGCTCCCACAGGGTTTGGCGGTATTTTTGAAGAAGCGGATTACACCAGAATCGAAGTCCCGGTCATTTCCACAGGCTTCTCAAGCCCCAGCAACTTCAGCATGGTCGGCGCCACGTCGGCCAGCACGCCGCCTTCGCGAACCTTCAAGTCACGCTTGCCGACATAGATGAACGGCACCGGCTCGGTGGTGTGGGCGGTGTGGGCCTGGCCGGTGGAGGCGTCGGACATTTGCTCGACATTGCCATGGTCGGCGGTAATCAGGGCTTCGCCGCCGACTTTTTCCAGTGCCGTGACGATACGGCCGACGCAGGTGTCCAGGCATTCCACAGCTTTCACCGCCGCCTCGAATACACCGCTGTGGCCGACCATGTCGCCGTTGGCATAGTTGACCACGATCACGTCGTAACGCTGGTTTTCAATGGCATCGACGATGCGGTCGGTGACTTCCGGGGCACTCATCTCGGGCTGCAAGTCATAGGTGGCGACTTTCGGCGACGGGATCAGGATGCGTTCTTCGCCCGGGAACGGTTCTTCGCGGCCGCCGGAGAAGAAGAAGGTCACGTGGGCATACTTCTCGGTTTCGGCGATGCGCAGCTGTGTCTTGCCGTTTTTCGCCAGGTAATCGCCCAGTACGTTTTCCAGGCTACCTGCAGCGAAAGCCGACGGCGCGGGGATGCTGGCGGCGTATTGGGTCAGCATGACGAAACCGGCCAGTTTTGGCTGGCGAGCACGTTCGAATTCCTTGAAATCGTCTTCGACGAACACGCGGGTCAGTTCGCGGGCACGGTCGGCGCGGAAGTTCATGAAGACCACGGCGTCGCCATCTTCGACCTTCACCGGCTCACCGATGCTGGTGGCTTTGACGAATTCGTCGCTCTCGCCACGTTCGTACGCGGCTTGCAGGCCTTCCTGGGCGGTGGCGGCATTGAATTCGCTGGCGCCATCGACGATCAGGTTGTAGGCCTGGGACACGCGATCCCAACGGTTGTCACGGTCCATGGCGTAATAACGGCCAATGATGCTGGCGATCCGGCCTTTGCCGAGGGCTTCGAAGGTTGCATCCAGCAATTCGATCGACGACTGGGCGCTTTTCGGCGGCGTGTCGCGGCCGTCGAGGAAGGCGTGCAGGTAGATTTTTTCGGCGCCGCGCTTGAAGGCCAGCTCAGCCATGGCGATCAGGTGGTCCTGGTGGCTGTGAACGCCGCCATCGGACAGCAGACCCATGAAGTGCACGGCTTTGCCGGCAGCGACGGCTTTATCCACCGCGGCGCAGATGGTCGGGTTCTCGAAGAACTCGCCGTCGCGGATCGCTTTGGTCACGCGAGTGAAGTCCTGATACACCACCCGGCCGGCGCCGAGGTTCATGTGGCCGACTTCGGAGTTGCCCATCTGGCCGTCCGGCAAGCCGACGTCCATGCCGCTGCCCGAGATCAGGCCGTTCGGCACGGTGGCCCACAGACGGTCCAGTACGGGCTTCTTCGCCGCATAGATGGCGTTGGATTCAGGGCTCTCACTGTGACCGAAGCCGTCGAGAATAATCAGGACCAAAGGTTTAGGCGTGGTAGTCATGGATTCCACTCGTGGCTGAATTAAAAGAGGGCGATGGAAAAGGGAGTGGCAGTTTAAAGCGAAGTTCCGGCCACGTCACCGCCGGACGGGGTTTGGCCCACCATAGTGGCTGTGTATACTGGCCGACATTTTAACGCCCTGGAACCTCCTTCGATGGTTGATCACCTGATTCAATTCGCCACCAACCACTACATTCTCGTGGGTATCTTCGTTGTACTGGCGGCCCTGCTATTGGCCTATCAGATGCAAGGCGGTGGCCGCAGCCTGAGCACCGGTGAACTGACCGGGCTGGTCAACAAGGACGCAGGCGTGGTGGTCGACATTCGTCCGACCAAGGATTTCGCCGCCGGTCACATCGTTGGCGCGTTGAATATTCCTCAGGACAAACTGGCCACTCGCGTCGGCGAACTGGAAAAGCACAAGGCCAAGACCATTATCCTGGTCGACGCCATGGGCCAGACCGCCGGTACTCATGCCCGTGAACTGGTGAAAGCCGGTTTCACCGCTGCCAAGCTGTCTGGCGGTATTTCCAGCTGGAAAGCCGATAATCTGCCGCTGGTGAAGTGATATGAACAACGTCGTCGTCTATTCCAGCGATTACTGCCCTTATTGCTCGCGAGCCAAGTACCTGCTCGAGAACAAAGGCGTGGCCTTCGAAGAGATCAAGGTCGATGGCAAGCCGCAGGTGCGTGCCGCGATGGCTCAGAAGGCCGGGCGAACGTCCGTGCCGCAGATCTGGATCGGCAACACCCACGTTGGCGGCTGTGATGATTTGTTTGCCCTGGAGCGCGCCGGCAAGCTCGACGCCATGCTCAAGGCCTGACTGCGTTACTTAGAAATAGCTAACCCTATAAGACCCGAGATCAGAAAGGATCTGAGATGACTGACCAACAGAACACTGCAGCTAGCGAAGAAGAAAACGCACCGCAATTCTCCTTGCAGCGCATCTACGTACGTGACTTGTCCTTCGAAGCCCCGAAAAGCCCGGCAATCTTCCGCCAGCAGTGGGAGCCGAGCGTCGGTCTGGATCTGAACACCCGTCAGAAGGCGCTGGAAGGCGACTTCCACGAAGTCGTGCTGACCCTGTCGGTCACCGTGAAAAACGGTGAAGAAGTGGCGTTCATCGCTGAAGTGCAACAAGCCGGGATCTTCCTGATCAAGAACCTGGACGCGGCTTCGATGAGCCACACCCTGGGCGCGTTCTGCCCGAACATCCTGTTCCCGTACGCTCGCGAAACCCTGGACAGCCTGGTGACCCGCGGTTCGTTCCCGGCCCTGATGCTGGCCCCGGTGAACTTCGACGCGCTGTACGCACAAGAGCTGCAACGCATGCAGGCGGCTGGCGAAACTCCGACTGTCCAGTAAAAGAAGCTTCGTTTGCTCCATGAAAAAAGCGCCTTCAAAGGCGCTTTTTTCATGGAGCAAACGAAACCTGTCGTCGGATCGTGAGGTTACTTGAACCCGAGCTGACGCCAGGCTTCGTACACCGCGATGGCCACGGTGTTGGACAGGTTCAGGCTGCGACAGCCTTCGCGCATGGGCAGGCGCAGGCGTTGTTCGCCGGGCAGGGCGTCGAGCACTTCGGCTGGCAAGCCACGGCTTTCCGGGCCGAACAGGAAGGCATCGCCCTCGGCGAAGCTGGCATCATGGAACGGTCGCGAACCCTTGGTGGTAAAGGCGAACAGCCGAGGGTGGCCGAGGCTTTCCAGACAGCTGGCGAGGTCTGCGTGGCGTTGCAGGGTGGCATACTCATGGTAATCGAGGCCCGCCCGGCGCAGGCGCTTGTCGTCCATCTCGAAGCCCAGCGGTTCGATCAAATGCAGGTGGCAGCCACTGTTGGCGCACAGCCTGATAACGTTGCCGGTATTCGGCGGAATTTCTGGTTGGAAAAGGATGACGTGAAACATGCACGGCTCCGAAGGTAAAGATGAGCAGCATTCTACGCCGCAAGCCGATCCCCGTTCGAAACTATTCCTGCGGGTGATGGGGTCACTGGCGATTGTCGGGGTGATGGTGGGCCTGATGATCGGTCGTCTGACTGCGCCCGACCCCAGCGTTTTGCAGCAGGTCGAGGTGACCAATGATGGACTGGTGGTTTGGTTCAACAACGAGCCCAAAACCCACGGCGAGTTGGTCGACGGCAGTGTCGCGCTGTTGTTCGAGGCTGAAGGCCGTGCACAGAAAGGTCAGCTCAAGCTCAACGGCAAGGACGTGAACTGGCGAACGCGATTGAGTGATGGGGGATTGTTGCTGACGGTGGTGGCGGCCCGACCCCTGCAGGGCGACTGGGCCGGTAGCAAGGTCGATGACCGCTGGCGGCTGGAGATCCATCTCCGAGAGCAATAAAAGAGGGAATCCCCGGCCTGCCTGTACCAAGGTTCCCGAAACGGGAGGGCTCGCGCATTGCATCGTGAGCCCGGTGTAAAGAGGGAATCCCCGGCCTGCCTGTACCAAGGACCCCAAAACGGGTGGGCTCGTCGCTGTTGCGGTATGAGCCCGGTATAAAGAGGGGAATCCCCGGCCTGCCTGTACCAAGGTCCCCGAAACTGGGTAGTGAATCGAACCACTGATTGGACTATTGCAGGGGGCGTGCCAGTTTTTAATATGCTGGAATGAAAAATCGCTGAGTAGCGCTGAAAGCCCCGTATTCCGGGGCTTTTGTGTTTTTGCGGTATGGTTTTTCCTGCAGATGAGCGCGGGATTTGGGACGGGGTGCTGTGCGCAATTGCGGTTCACGGTGCATTGCCGCGGTGCACGGTGGCCCCAAAAGCATCGTGGGCAATCCCGCTCCCACAAGGTTCAATGGTGTTCACGCGACAGTGAAACCATCGAAATTCCTGTGGGAGCGGGATTGCCCGCGATTGGATCCGGAACTCAGTGAGGAGCTGGCGGCTAGTTAACCCTCATCCCCCTCATCATCATCCCCACCGTCTACCTTCATCCCCAATTCCTTGATCTTGCGCGTCAAGGTATTACGCCCCCAGCCCAGCAGCACGGCGGCGTCGCGGCGGCGGCCGGCGGTGTGTTTGAGGGCGGTTTCGATCATGATCCGCTCGAAGGCCGGTACGGCGCTGTCGAGCAGGCTCGATTGGCCACGTGCCAAAGCCTGGTCGGCCCACTGGCGCAGCGCCTGCTCCCAATTGGTTACCGGAGCTGAATCCTGCGGCAGGCTCAGCAGCTCCGGCGGCAGGTCGCTGATGTGCACTTCGCGACCTGAAGCCATTACGGTGATCCAGCGGCAGGTGTTCTCCAGCTGACGCACGTTGCCTGGCCATGGCAGGTTTTTCAGGTATTCCTCGGTTTCGCTTTTCAGCAGTTTCGGTTCCACCGCCAGTTCTTGCGCGGCGCGGCTGAGGAAGTGCTTGGCCAGGGTCGGGATGTCTTCGCGACGGTCCGACAGCCGTGGAATGTGGATGCGGATTACGTTGAGGCGGTGGAACAAGTCCTCACGGAATTTTCCGGCATGCACCAGGGTTTCCAGATTCTGGTGAGTCGCGGCGATGATGCGTACATCGACCTTCACCGGCACATGACCGCCGACGCGGTAAAACTCGCCGTCCGCCAGTACCCGCAGCAAACGAGTCTGGGTGTCAGCCGGCATGTCGCCGATTTCATCGAGGAACAGCGTGCCGCCGTCGGCCTGTTCGAAGCGCCCGCGACGCAGGTTGGCTGCGCCGGTGAACGCGCCTTTTTCGTGGCCGAACAGTTCGGACTCCATCAGATCCTTGGGGATCGCCGCCATGTTCAGCGCAATGAACGGCGAGGCCGCCCGTGGGCTGTGACGGTGCAGGGCGTGGGCCACCAGCTCTTTACCGGTGCCGGATTCGCCGTTGATCAGCACGGTGATGTTGGAGTGACTCAAGCGCCCGATGGCGCGAAACACTTCCTGCATCGCCGGCGCCTCGCCGATGATTTCCGGGGTGCGGGTCAGCGTCGGGACGACTTCCAGGCCTTGCTGTTCCTGTGCGTGTTGATTGGCGCGCTTGACCAGCGACACGGCTTCGTCGACATCGAACGGCTTGGGCAAGTATTCGAACGCGCCGCCCTGATAGGACGCGACAGCGCTGTCCAAGTCGGAGTGGGCAGTCATGATGATGACTGGCAGCCGTGGGTGTTGTTCGCGAATCCGCGCCAGAAGGTCCAGGCCGCTGGCACCCGGCATGCGAATGTCGGAGATGATCACGTCCGGCTGCTGGCGCGCCAGGCGGCTCATCACGCCATCGGCGCTGTCGAAGCTTTGCGTGGTCATGCCTTCCTGTTGCAAGGCTTTTTCCAGGACCCAACGGATAGAACGGTCGTCATCGACGATCCACACGGTTTCACTACGGCTCATGTCGATGTGGCTCCTTGTTCCAGTGGCAGAAAGATCGAGAACGTGGTGTGGCCTGGATGGCTGTCACATTCGATCAAGCCCTGGTGCTGGCTGATGATGTTCTGGGTAATGGCCAGGCCCAGCCCGGTACCGTCCGGGCGGCCGCTGACCATGGGGAAGAAGATGGTTTCCTGCAGCTCGGCGGGGATCCCCGGGCCGTTGTCGATGATCTCGATCTTGGTCACCAGGCGATGGCGCACGTGGCCGATGGTGAACTGGCGCATGGCGCGGGTACGCAAGCTGATGCGGCCAAGGCGCAGCTCGTTCTGGCTGCTGATGGCCTGCATCGCGTTGCGCACGATGTTCAGCACGGCTTGAATCATCTGTTCGCGATCAATCAAGACATCCGGAATGCTTGGGTCGTAGTCGCGCACCAAAGTGATGCAGCCCTGACTTTCGGCCTCCACCAACTGACACACACGCTCCAGCACTTCGTGGACGTTGCACATGGCCAGCGACGGTAGCTTGTTGGAGCCGAGCATGCGATCCACCAGATTGCGCAGGCGATCGGCCTCTTCAATGATGACGTTGGTGTAATCGCGCAGGCTTTCTTCCGGCAACTCACGGGCGAGCAACTGAGCCGCGCCACGAATGCCGCCGAGAGGGTTCTTGATCTCGTGGGCGAGGCCACGCACCAGCATTTTGCTGGTTTCCTGCTTCGACAGTTGCGCCTCTTCCTTGGTGATCCGCAGGAGGCGGTCGCGAGGATGAACCTCCAGCAGCAGCATCGTGTCGCCATTGCTCAGGATTGGCGTCACGGCGTAGTCGACGGTCAAGGTCTGGCCGGTGAGGGCGGTGAGCATCGCTTCGCGCTTGGTGAACGGGTGTGCCTGCTCGACTGCCTGGCGCAGGGAGTTCAGCGCTTCGGTGGACTCGGTGAACAACTCACTGATGAACTGCCCATGGCTACGCTGGCCGCTGATGGCCAGGAGCATTTCCGCCGCCGGGTTCATGTACTCGAGGCGCAGTTCGGCGTCGAGCAGGATGGTGGCGGTGGTCAGGTTGTCGAGTAGCAAGCGGTGTAGTGCGTCGCTAATGGTCATCAGGACCTCTTTTGGAGCAGGGCATGCGCATGAATAACGCGCCGGTATTAGGAAAATGCAAAAACCAAACCAAGGCTCCGAAAAGAAGCGTTTAGAGCCTGAAACGGGCGTTTTACGCTCGTTTGCATGGCGTTCTGCGAGTTTTTTCGAGTACTTTCGAACCAAAATGGGCTGAGATGTGGGTATGGTGCAGATGTTTGCACCAATATAGTGCGCAAACCTGAACGAGGTTAGAAGAAGGGCAAGAAGGCGCTTTTTTCTTCTTCAGGCTTGTCTTTAAGGGGGCATTCCGGCCGTTGGCCGTAGTCGGTGAGGGTGCAGGGTTTGACCTGGCGTTTCTGCGCCAGGGAAATGCGCAGCATATGGAACGGTTGATTGGCCGTGCGTTCGACGGTGCGGCCCTGTTCGTCGAGGATTTCCACCGACAGGTTGTGACTGCCGCGGTCGATATTGCTCAGGGCGAACACCGGGCTGGGGCCGGGCTCGGCGGTGGGCTGGCCGTCCAGCAGCAAACGGTAACGATGACCCTGTTGCAGGCCGGGTTCGCTGGTAACGCTGACGATCAACTCACCGGCACTGCTACGGATCGTGGCATCCGGTTCCGGCACCAGCACCCGAAGCATGTCGTAATGAAACAGTGGTTTGGCCGGGTTTGTTTTCGCAGCGGTCATGGGCGCTGCGCCACTCGGGTTGGCTGACATTCGATTGCTTGTCGCCAACGGCACACGTTTGGCGTTGCGGGCGCCCGGCTGATCGGTGAAGACCCGATTACCCTGAGCGTCGATATATGTGAAGACCTCGGCCATCGCCGGCAGGCTGACCAGGCACGCGATCAACAGCCAGGCCCTCAAGGTTTATGCACCCGTTGCACGGTGAGCGTCACGGTGGGGCTCTGTTGCACGACGTTTTGCCCGTCGATCACCTGAACCGCAAGGTTATGTTCGCCACGGTCGATGTTCACCAGTTGCAGAGTCGGCACGTTGCTCGGCTGGCCGTAGGGTTGACCGTCCAGTAACAGCCTCAATCGATGAGTGCCTTGCAGGCGTGGATTGATCAATACGCTGACGGTGAACGTGCCGTTGTTGGCGCGCAAGGCTTCTTCGGTGGGCAGGCCGCTCAGCTCCAGCACCTGATAGGCGCTGTGCGGTTGGTCACGGCTACTGGCTTGCGGCGGTGCTACGGGTTCGCTGGGCGACTGACGCTCGACGCTGTTGAGCGGTGGCAATTCGACCGGCCGGGCTTTGACGCCGTCGGGCGGCTGATTGCTGTAGGCGGTGTTGCCATTGGCGTCGGTGTACTTATAGATCTGCGCAGCGGCGGGCAGGGCGATCAGTACGAGCAGGCATAACAATAATGAGCGCATTGCAGGCTTCCATTGGCCGTTGGGCAAGTGTCCGGCCCTGTTCCGTTCGTGGCGACTAAGCGCTGAGCATAGAGCACATCAGCGCATGTCGGCAGGCCGGCTCAGCGGCTGGCGCTGCACAACTCAGCGCTGGCGCGTACCTTGGCGAGCTCGCGCAGAGATACTTGGGTGCCGGTTTTATTGGCCTTGGCCAGCCAGGACGGGCACTGCGGGTCGTTGCGATAAGGGCTGAAATCGGCCAGTTGTTGCAGCAGGCGTTTTTGTAACTGATCAAGTTGCGGGCGGATCTGCCCGACGAGGTCGGGGCGAGGATCGTCGGGTGCCTTGCCTTGCGCATGCCAGTCAGACAAATGCGCGTATTGCACCAGTTTGTTGGCCTCGATCTGCGCCGAGAAGAACTGTTCGACGGCTTCGTTGCTCAATTTATAAGCAGGTGCCAGGGCAACGGCGCCGGCAATCACCTCACGCTCGCGCTGACGGTCCTCGACGGGTTTACCGCTGTCCCATTTGCTCAACGCGACTTGATCGGCAATCGCCAGGCGCTCCTCGATGGTGCCAAGCAGTGGGGCGAGGGCGGCAGGTGCCGGGCTGGCGAAAGCGCTGTTGGCCAGCAGGGCAGTGAGCAAGGCAAGGGATGAGCGTAGGCGCATGGAGGATCTCGACTTTATCGGGTGAAGGCCATGATGCACGCAACCGGGCATTCGATGACAGACGTTCGCCCACAAAAAAGGCCTCCCGAAGGAGGCCTCTCTTTTGTCACGCTGCGTAGTGCAGCGCTACCGGATCAGCAGCTGTAGTACAGCTCATATTCCAGTGGGTGTACGAAGGTACGAACCTTGATTTCTTCTTCGCTTTTCAGAGCGATGTAAGCGTCGATGAAGTCGTCGCTGAAAACGCCGCCTTTGGTCAGGAACGCACGACCTTTGTCCAGCTCTTCCAGGGCTTCTTTCAGGCTGCCGCAAACTTGTGGGATCTCTTTCGCCTCTTCAGGCGGCAGGTCGTACAGGTTTTTGTCAGCTGCGTCGCCAGGGTGGATCTTGTTCTGGATGCCGTCCAGGCCAGCCATCAACAGTGCAGCGAAGCCCAGGTACGGGTTAGCTGCTGGATCCGGGAAACGGGCTTCGATACGGCGAGCGCGAGGGCTGGACACGTAAGGAATACGGATCGAAGCGGAACGGTTGCGAGCCGAGTAGGCCAGCATCACTGGAGCTTCGAAGCCTGGGACCAGACGCTTGTAGGAGTTGGTCGACGGGTTGGTGAAGCCGTTCAGAGCCTTACCGTGCTTGATGATGCCTCCGATGAAGTACAGGGCGGTATCGGACAGGCCGGCATAGCCTTCGCCAGCGAAGGTGTTCTTGCCATCTTTGGCGATGGACAGGTGAACGTGCATACCCGAACCGTTGTCGCCGTACAGCGGCTTAGGCATGAAGGTCGCGGTGCGGCCGTATGCGTCAGCTACGTTGTGTACGCAGTATTTCAGGGTCTGAACTTCGTCAGCCTTGGCAACCAGGGTGTTGAACTTCACGCCGATTTCGTTCTGACCGGCAGTCGCCACTTCGTGGTGGTGAACTTCGATGGTCAGGCCCATTTCTTCCATGGCGTTGCACATGGAGGTACGGATTTCGTGGTCGTGGTCGAACGGCGGAACCGGGAAGTAGCCGCCTTTGACGCCTGGACGGTGGCCTTTGTTGCCGCCTTCCACGTCCTGGTCGGACATCCACGAACCTTGTTCGGAGTAGATTTTGAACATCGAGCCAGAGATGTCGGACTTGAACTTCACTTCGTCGAAGATGAAGAACTCGGGCTCTGGACCCACAAATACGGTGTCGCCGATACCGGTCGACTTCAGGTATTCCTCGGCACGCTTGGCGATCGCCCGTGGGTCACGGTCGTAGCCTTGCATGGTCGAAGGCTCGATCACGTCGCAAACCAGGATCAGGGTCGGCTCTTCGGTGAACGGGTCGAGAACGGCAGTGGTGTCGTCCGGCATCAGGATCATGTCGGAAGCTTCGATGCCTTTCCAGCCAGCGATGGAGGAACCGTCGAACATTTTGCCTTCTTCGAAGAAAGCTTCATCCAGCGCATCGCGAGCCGGCATGGTCACGTGGTGCTGAGTGCCTTTGGTGTCCGTGAAGCGCAGATCAATCCACTTGACGTCATGATCTTTGATGAGTTGAACCGACTTCGACATAGTGTCCTCCGGGTGGCTTAGGGCTAGTAATGGATGCCCTTAAATGTGGGTGATGCCGGCGCGAATACTCTGCCATGGCAACCTGCCTCACAAGGGAGCAAATTGCATGCCAGTGCCTCATCATGGGTTTTTTGCCCCAATATCACGCTTGCAAGGGGGCGGCGCACCATAAAGCGCAAAATATCGCCCTGTAATGTAGCGTCGATTTCCATAAATGACCTGTTTTGGTGCATGCAAAACCTTCTGCACATTAACTGGTTAAACCTTGAGCAATTTCCGCTATAATCCGCGCCCCCCTTTTTCGGCTGGCCCTGCGCGCGCTGTTTTCATGAAACTAATCGTAAAAGTCTTCCCCGAGATCACCATCAAGAGCCGCCCGGTACGGATGCGTTTCATCCGCCAGTTGGCCAAAAACATCCGTACCGTGCTCCGCGACCTGGACCCGGCCGTGGTGGTGAACGGTGTGTGGGACAATCTCGAGCTGGAAACCCGCGTCAGCGACCCCAAGGTCCTGAAAGAGATGGGCGAGCGCCTGACTTGCACGCCGGGCATCGCGCACTTTTTGCAGATCGACGAGTACCCGCTGGGCGACTTCGACGACATCGTCGAGAAGTGCAAGCAGCACTACGGCGATGCGCTGGCCGGAAAGATTTTCTCGGTGCGCTGCAAGCGCGCCGGCAAGCACCCATTCAGTTCGATAGACATCGAGAAATATGTCGGCAGCCAGTTGCGCCGTCAGTGTGGTGCCGCCGGGATCGACCTGAAAAAGCCCGAAATCGAAGTCCGTATCGAAGTTCGCGACCAACGGTTGTTCGTGATCCACAGCCAGCACAACGGCATCGGCGGTTATCCGCTCGGGGCCCTGGAGCAGACGCTTGTACTGATGTCCGGCGGCTTCGATTCCACCGTTGCGGCCTACCAGATCATGCGCCGCGGGCTGATGAGCCACTTCTGCTTCTTCAACCTGGGCGGACGCGCCCACGAATTGGGCGTCATGGAAGTCGCGCACTTCATCTGGAAGAAGTACGGCAGCTCCCAACGCGTGTTATTTGTCAGTGTGCCGTTCGAGGAAGTTCTGGGAGAAATTCTCGGGAAAGTCGATAACAGTCATATGGGTGTAGTTTTGAAGCGTATGATGTTGCGCGCTGCTTCCCGAATTGCCGATCGACTGCACATCGAAGCGCTGGTCACGGGTGAGGCGATCTCCCAGGTGTCGAGCCAGACGTTGCCGAACCTGTCCGTGATCGACTGCGTGACCGACAAGCTGGTCTTGCGTCCACTGATCGCCAGTCACAAGCAGGACATCATCGACACGGCCAACGAGATCGGCACCGCCGATTTCGCCCGGCACATGCCGGAGTACTGCGGGGTCATCTCGGTCAATCCGAAGACGGCGGCCAAGCGCTACCGCGTGGAGCACGAAGAGAAAGAATTCGACATGGCAGTCCTTGAGCGCGCGCTCGAGAACGCCAAACTGGTGCCGATCGATCGGGTGATCGACGAATTGGGCCAGGACTTGCAGATTGAAGAAGTCAGCGAAGCGCTGGCGGGCCAGATCATCATCGATATCCGTCACCCGGATGCCGCCGAAGACGACCCGCTGGAGCTTCCTGGTATCGAGGTACAGACGATGCCGTTTTATGCACTGAACGCTCGTTTCAAGGAACTGGACCCTACTCGCCAGTACCTGCTGTATTGCGACAAAGGCGTGATGAGTCGCCTGCATGCCCACCATTTGCTCAGTGAGGGGCATGCCAATGTGCGCGTTTATCGACCGAGCTAAGTGCCCGGGGCTGTTTGCCTGTGGCCTGCGTCACCGGCCCCCCGATGCCACCGTCAAGTTGTAACGGCTTGTACGGACGCTACTGTTAATCGCTGCCAAGACTTGTCAGCACACCGAATCCTCTGATCGAGATACACAAGTGATCGAAAATCTACGCAACATCGCCATCATTGCCCACGTTGACCATGGTAAAACCACCCTGGTAGACAAACTCTTGCGTCAATCCGGCACCCTGGAGCGCAACGAGCTCAACGACGAGCGCGTGATGGACTCCAACGACCAGGAGAAAGAGCGCGGTATTACCATTCTGGCGAAAAACACCGCCATCAACTGGAACGGCTACCACATCAACATCGTGGACACCCCGGGCCACGCCGACTTCGGCGGCGAAGTTGAACGCGTAATGTCGATGGTCGACTCCGTTCTGCTGCTGGTTGACGCTCAAGACGGCCCTATGCCGCAAACCCGTTTCGTGACCAAGAAGGCGTTCGAAGCCGGCCTGCGTCCAATCGTGTGCATCAACAAGGTTGACCGTCCAGGCGCGCGTCCGGACTGGGTTCTGGACCAGATCTTCGACCTGTTCGACAACCTGGGTGCTACCGAAGAACAGCTGGACTTCAAAGTCGTCTACGCCTCGGCCCTGAACGGCATCGCCGGTCTGGACCACACCGACATGGCTGAAGACATGACCCCGTTGTACCAGTCGATCGTCGACAACGTACCGGCTCCTAAAGTTGACCGTGAAGGCCCGTTCCAGATGCAAATCTCGGCACTGGACTACAACAGCTTCCTGGGTGTTATCGGTGTTGGCCGTATCGCTCGTGGTAGCGTCAAGCCGAACACTCCAGTCGTGGCCATTGGCGCCGACGGCAAGAAGCGTAACGGTCGTATCCTGAAGCTGATGGGTCACCACGGCCTGCACCGTATCGACGTTGAAGAAGCGTTTGCCGGTGACATCGTGTGCGTGAGCGGTATGGACTCGCTGTTCATCTCCGACACCCTGTGCCAGCCGGACAACGTCGAGGCGATGAAGCCTCTGACCGTTGACGAGCCAACCGTTTCCATGACCTTCCAGGTAAACGACTCGCCTTTCTGCGGTAAAGAAGGCAAGTTCGTGACTTCCCGTAACATCAAGGAACGTCTGGACAAAGAGCTGCTGTACAACGTTGCACTGCGCGTTGAAGAAGGCGACTCGGCTGACAAGTTCAAGGTTTCCGGCCGTGGTGAGCTGCACCTCTCGGTACTGATCGAAACCATGCGTCGCGAAGGCTTCGAAATGGGCGTTGGTCGTCCGGAAGTGATCATCCGTCAAGTTGACGGCGTGAAGCAGGAACCGTTCGAAAACGTAACCATCGACACCCCTGAAGAATCCCAGGGCAAGGTCATGGAAGAGATGGGCCTGCGTAAAGGCGACCTGACCAACATGGTGCCGGATGGCAAAGGCCGTGTTCGTCTGGAGTACAACATCCCTGCTCGCGGTCTGATCGGTTTCCGTAACCAGTTCCTGACCCTGACCAACGGTGCTGGCATCCTGACCTCGATCTTCGATCGCTACGACACCATGAAGTCCGGCGACATGTCCGGTCGTCAGAACGGTGTTCTGGTATCGGTAGAAACCGGCAAGGCGCTGACCTACTCCCTGGAAACCCTGCAGGCGCGTGGCAAGCTGTTCGTTGAGCACGGTCAAGAGATCTACAACGGTCAGATCGTTGGTCTGAACAGCCGTGACAACGACATGGGCGTCAACCCAACCAAAGGCAAGAAGCTCGACAACATGCGTGCTTCGGGTAAAGACGAAACCATCGCCCTGGTTCCACCTGTTCGCTTCACTCTGGAACAGGCCCTGGAATTCATCCAGGATGACGAGCTGTGCGAAGTGACACCTAAGTCGATCCGCCTGCGTAAGAAGATCCTGGACGAAGGCGAGCGTACCCGCGCTGCCAAGAAAGCCAAGAACTGAGTTAACTCAGGCTGAATGAAAACGCCCCCGGTCGAAAGGCCGGGGGCGTTTTTGTTTGTCTGGCTGTAGCAGCTGCCGAGCCTGCGAGGCTGCGTTCGACTGCGCAGCAGTCGTGAAATCAAACGCTGCGGTGCATCATATAAATCGTGTTTTCAGGCCTGCGACTGCTGCGCTGCCGAACGCAGCCTCGCTGGGGCTCGACAGCTGCTACGGGGATCGAGGCGGCTTTAAAACTTTTCGAGGGTGCGGCTGGAGCTGCTGGTCTCGCGCACCACTTCTTTAGGCTTGTACGCGCAATACCCTGGCCGCGGTCCGATCTTCGGGTGGTTGCGGCAGGTGTCCGGGCGCTTATCATAAATAGTGCACAAACGGCTTTTACGATCCAGGTACAGGCAATCGTTGTTGCTCATGCGCTGGAGGGTGAAGATCTCGGACTTCTGGTTGTAGCGCTCGACAATCCCTTCCTTCTGCAAGCGCTTGGCGATGTTCTTGGGTGGATCGCCCAGTTCGAATTCGTCGACGATGCCGATACGGATCAGATCCTTGATCTTGACCTCGACCGGCAGCGTGCAGCAGCTGGACATGCACGAGCCGCACATTGGGGCAGAGTACTTGGCCCAGGTATCGAGGCGATCGATTTCCGCGGCGGCGATCAGGTTGGGCTTCATCATCGGTTGTTACCAGCGTGTGCATCAGGGCGCGCGATCATACCGGGACTGGTGGATTTTTGAACAACCTTTCGCCAGATTTTTTTTGCTTGTCGCAAAATAGTCCTGTGTCCGGCACGGCCCCTGCATTGTTTCTGGCCCACGACAACGTAATGTCGATCTATCTCGTACTAACAGGAAAAACTGCCGAACCAGAGTCTCTACGGTCTGTCAGACCGACTAGGCTCAGACAACTTCACGCTCGCTCGAGGTCTTATCGATGACTCAAGAACCACTTGTTCGCGAAGCAGAGGTGGCCGCATTCCGCGACGCCGTCTTGACCAAGCTCACTTACGCAGTGGGCAAAGACCCGGATCACGCCTTCGACCATGACTGGTTCGAAGCCATTGCCCTGGCGGCGCGTGATCACATGGTCGAGCACTGGATGGACCACACCCGGCAGATCTACCGCAAAGGCCAGAAACGCGTTTATTACCTTTCCCTTGAATTTCTTATCGGTCGCTTGCTCTACGACAGCCTGAGCAACCTCGGCTTGCTCGATGTGGCCCGCGAGGCCATGACCGAACTGGGGGTCGACATCGAACGCATCCGTCTACTGGAGCCCGATGCGGCACTGGGCAACGGTGGCCTCGGACGTCTGGCGGCATGCTTTATGGAAAGCATGTCGACCCTCGGCATCGCCGGCCATGGTTATGGCATTCGTTACGAACACGGTTTGTTCCGCCAGGCCATCGTCGACGGCTGGCAGCAGGAGCAGACCGAACACTGGCTGGACTTCGGCAACCCGTGGGAGTTCGAACGACCAGAGGTGGCCTACCCGATCGGTTTCGGCGGCAGTGTCGAAACCGTGACCGATGAAGCCGGCAAGTCCAGGCAAGTCTGGTCTCCGTCGGAAACCGTGCGGGCCATCGCCTACGACACCCCGGTGGTCGGTTGGCGTGGTGCAAGCGTCAACACCCTGCGGCTGTGGCGCGCCCGGGCCATGGAAGAATTGCATCTGGAGCGCTTCAACGCGGGCGACCACTTGGGCGCGGTCGCGGAAGTGGCCTGGGCAGAAAGTATCTCCCGCGTGCTTTACCCGGCGGACAGCAACGAGGCCGGCCAGGAGTTGCGCCTGCGCCAGGAATATTTCTTCGTCTCCGCGTCCTTGCAGGACTTGTTGCGTCGCCATCGAAACATGCACACCTCGGTGCTGACCATGGGCGATCACGCGGCCATTCAACTCAACGACACTCACCCCTCGATCGCCGTGGCCGAACTGATGCGTCAGTTGGTCGACGTCTATGACGTGGCGTGGGATGCGGCGTGGCAGATCACTGTCGACACGCTGTCGTACACCAACCACACGCTGTTGCCGGAAGCGCTGGAAACCTGGCCGGTCAGTCTGATGGAACGGATGCTGCCCCGGCACATGCAGATCATTTACTTGATCAACGCCCAGCACATCGACTCGTTGCGAGCCAAAGGTGTTCACGATTTCGACGTGCTGCGTGCGATTTCGCTGATCGAGGAAGACAACGGTCGCCGCGTGCGCATGGGTAACCTGGCATTCCTGGGTTCCCACAGCGTCAATGGCGTGTCCGGCCTGCACACGCAGCTGATGCGCAGCACGGTGTTCTCCGAGCTGCACAAGCTTTACCCGGACCGGATCAACAACAAGACCAATGGCATTACCTTCCGCCGCTGGCTCTATCAGGCCAACCCCGAACTCACCTCCATGCTGGTCGACGCCCTCGGCCCGAATCTGCTGGACAACCCCGAGGAGCGCTTGCTCGCGCTGGAGCCGTTTGCCGAGAAGACTGCATTTCGCAAGCAGTTCGCCGAACAGCGGCTGCACAACAAGAAAGCCCTGGCGTATCTGATTCATGAGCGGCTGGGGATCGCGGTCAATCCGGCGGCGATGTTCGATGTGCAGGTCAAGCGGATCCACGAATACAAGCGTCAGTTGCTTAACCTGATGCACACCGTCGCGCTGTATCAGGCGATTCGTGCCGAGCCGGAAACCGACTGGGTACCGCGAGTAAAAATCTTCGCCGGCAAGGCGGCGGCCAGTTATCACCAGGCCAAGCTGATCATCAAGCTGACCAACGACATCGCGCGGGTGGTCAACAACGACCCGACGGTGCGCGGCTTGCTCAAAGTGGTGTTCCTGCCCAACTACAACGTCAGCCTGGCCGAGAGCATCATTCCGGCGGCGGACCTGTCGGAGCAGATTTCCACTGCCGGCTTCGAAGCCTCGGGCACCAGTAACATGAAATTCGGCCTCAACGGCGCGCTGACCATCGGTACCCTGGACGGGGCCAACGTGGAAATGTGCGAGCGCATCGGTGCCGAGCACATGTTTATTTTTGGTCTCAGCGCCCAGCAAGTGGAAGCGCGCAAGCGTAACCATGAATTCAACGCCGCGCCGGACATCGCCGCCTCCCATCGGCTCAACGACGTGCTGCAAGCGATTCGCAGCGGGGTGTTCTCACCAGACGATCCGTCCCGTTATACCGCGCTGATCGATTCGCTGGTGGACTACGACCGCTTCCTGGTCTGCGCCGATTTCGACTCTTATTGGAACGCGCAGATGCGGGTCGAAGCTCACTGGCACGACTCGAAAGAGTGGTGGCGCTCGGCGGTATTGAACACCGCGCGGATGGGCTGGTTCTCGTCCGACCGGACCATTCGCGAGTACGCAACGGATATCTGGAAGGCTTTGGAGTAATTTTTAGCAACAAATGTGCGCAAGGCCCAACGTCCGTTGGGCCTGATCGATATACTAAGCGCCAACTTGACCCCAGTGTGGGGGCGGCGCACCGCCGCTCCCACACTGGACTCCGGGTGTCTGCTCACTAGACTGAGCCAGAGGCTGTATCGCACGGATCAGCCCCGCCACGGGGCCGCTTAGGGATATCGACCATGCAATGGATGTTCATGCTGATTGGGCTGCTGTTGGGCTGGATACTTGACGAGTCGTTCAGCGAGGCGCTGTTGGGCGCTTTGCTCGGGCTGGGTCTCGGCCAGGCCATGCGTATCGGCCGCTTGAGCACTCAAACGGCCGAGCAGCGACGTTTACTCGATCAGGCTCAGGTTGCGCTGAATGCGGTCGAGCAGCGACTGGCGTTGCTGGAGGTGTCGGGTGCCAAGGCACCTGAACCAGGCGAACCGGTTGTCAGCGAACCCGCTGAGTCGCCTGAAATCATTCTTGAGCAAGCCCCTGTCGCACCCACGGAGCTGGTCTGGGAGCTACCCCCCGAATTCGAACCCATCACCGTAGCCGCTGCCGAAACCAGTCGTCCGTTGCCCGCCGATGTCTGGCAGCCCGAGCCGGTCGCCCGCGAACCGCAGCAACCGGCCGAGCCGCGCGGCCCGAACTTCATCGAGCGCGCCATCAGCGGCGCACGCAATTGGCTGTTCGGCGGCAATACCGTATTGCGGGTCGGCGTGGTGCTATTGTTCCTCGGCCTGGCTTTCCTGTTGCGTTATGCCACCGAAGGCATGGTGGTGCCGATCGAGTTGCGCTACGCCGGTGTCGCGGCGGCGGCCTTGGGCCTGCTCGCCCTGGGCTGGTGGCTGAGACTGCGCAACAGCAACTACGCGCTGATGCTGCAAGGCACCGGGATCGCGGTGTTGTACCTGACGGTATTTGCCGCGATGCGTCTGCATCCGTTGCTTGATCCCAAGGCAGCATTGGGCCTGTTGGTGGTGGTGACGGTGTTCTCGGCGATTCTCGCCATTACCCAAAATGCTTTGGGCCTGGCCGCCGCTGCCGCGTTGGGCGGTTTCGCCGCGCCGATCCTGACCTCCACCGGCGCCGGCAATCACGTCGCGCTGTTCAGCTATTTCGCCCTGCTCAACGCCGGCATCCTCGCCATCGCGTGGTTCAAGGCCTGGCGGCTGCTCAACCTGATCGGGTTTGTCGGCACCTTCGGCATCGGCTTTGCCTGGGGCCTGCGCTCCTATAGACCGGAGCTGCTGTGGAGTACCGAGCCGTTCCTGATTCTGTTCTTCCTGATGTACCTGGCCATCGGTTTGTTGTTCACCCGGCGCAAGTTGCTGGAAATGAGCGACGCGCCCGAGGACGACAGCCGTGAAGCGCTGCTGCGCTGGTCGGCGCACAAGGGCGATTACGTCGACGGCATGATGCTGTTCGCGCCACCGTTGGTGGGCTTCGGTCTGCAGTTCGCGCTGGTGGAGCACTTTGAATTTGCCGCGGCCTTCAGCGCCTTGGCCCTGGGCATGATTTACATGGGGCTGGCCCGGTTGCTGATGGGGGGGCGAGCACTGTTGTTGGCCGAAACCTGTCTGGCGCTGGGGGTGATCTTCGCCAGTCTGGCGATTCCTCTGGGGCTTGATGCGCGTTGGACTGCCGCAGCCTGGGCGGTGGAAGGGGCGGGGATTTTCTGGCTCGGCCTGCGTCAACGACGGCCGCTGGCGCGGGCCTTTGCCTTGCTGCTGCAATTGGGCTCGGCGTTGGCCTTTATCAGCGAATTGCGCAGCGGCGAGAGCAGCCTGCTCGATGGTGCGCCGCTGGGGGCGCTGATGCTCGGCGTGGCGCTGCTGTTCAGCTTCTACCAATTACGCAAAGCGTTGCCTGAACAGGCGTTGCCGTGGGAACGCCAGGGGTTGCCGGTGCTGGCCTGCCTGGGCCTGACGTTCCTTTATCTGCTGGCGCCGCTGTTTTTCTTCACTCACGGCACGGCGATCAGTTGGGCGCTGGCCGGGTTGGCGACGCTGTTCGTCGGCCTGCGCCTGCAATCGCGGGCGTTCCTGTTCAGTGCGTTCGCCGTGCAGCTGCTCGGCGGTGCGTTGTTCCTGGTGCGGCTGCGAGGGGCGAGCGGAGACTCGGCTGCGGTATTCAGCGCCGGCTGGAGCGGTTTGCTCAGCGCATCCTTGATCGGGCTGGCACTGATCGCCGGCATGTTGTTGGCGGCCCGGGACGAAATGGTGCGCAGTGACGTGCGTTTGTTGCGTGGCTTGTCGGTGGTGCTATTGGCCGGTCTGGTGCTGATCAACCTGGCTGTGCTGTTCGTGTTGCCGTGGCAAACCGCGAGTGCGGTGTGGGCGGCCAGTGGTTTGTTCATCATCTGGCTGAGTCTGTACCTGAAGCAGCGTGTGAGTTTTGTCTTTGGTCTGCTGTTGCAGGTGATCGGCGGCGTAGCGTTCCTGTTCGCCGGGCCAGACCTGCTCGGGCCGCTGCTCAGCGAAGGGTTGCGACCGTTGGCGCATAGCGGGTTCTGGACACCGCTGGTGCTGGGACTGGCGGCATTTGTCGGGGCCTGGCGTTTGCAGCTAGGCAACCATGCTTCGGCTTTCGATGTGTTGAGCCTGCAGCGCTTGTCCGAAGTGTTGCTGGTGTGGGGCACGGGTTGGTGGGCACTGGCGTGGATCAGCGAAGTGCTGCGTTTTGCGCCTGTGAACCTGCAAGCGACGTTGCTGCTGGCGGTCGCGGCGGTGAGTGTGGCGCTGTGGGCGGTGCTGGCGCTGCGCCTGAAGTGGTCGTCGCTGGGTTTGCTCTGCACCTTGCTGATTCCCGCCGCCGGTCTGGCGTTGCTCGCGGCCTGGCATTCGCGTTATCACCCGGCCGCCAACTTCGGCTGGCTGGTTTGGGCCGCGGTGTTCGTCGTGCATTTCATCTCGTTGCAGCGTCTGGCGTCGATGCTGCCCGAAAAAGCCCAGAGCACCGCCCATGTACTCGGTTGCTGGCTGTTGATCGGCGTGTTGGCCCTGGAGCTGCGTTATGGCTTGCTGCTGTTGTCGGAGCAGTACAACGCCTGGCGCTGGTTGGGCTGGGCGATTCTGCCGAGCCTGTATCTGGTGCTGATGGCCGCACCGCGCGCGTGGCCATGGCCAGTGTCGGCTTATCCCCGCGAGTACCGGGTCTATGCCGCCGCGCCGTTGGCGTTGTTGATGCTCGGCTGGTTCTGGCTGGCGAACATGTCCAGCGACGGCACCGCCGAGCCGTTGCCCTATGTGCCACTGATCAACCCGCTGGAGCTGGGCCTGTTGTTCGCCCTGTTCGGCGTTTATGTCTGGTCCCGCAACGCAGTCACGCAACTGGCGATCCGCAAGGATTACACCGATAACGCCACGCAGGTGATTGCCGGTGTTTCACTGTTCGCCTTCTTTACCGCGCTGGTGATGCGCGCGGCCCACCACTGGGGTGGCGTGCCGTTCGCGCTGGATCTGCTGCTTGAATCGATGCTGGTGCAGGCCGGCCTGTCCATCGTTTGGACGCTGATGGCCCTGAGTCTGATGATCGGTGGGCATCTGCGTCACCGCCGTGAAGTCTGGCTGATCGGCGCAGGGCTGATCGCGCTGGTGGTTGCCAAGCTGTTCTTCGTTGAATTGAGTAACCGCGGCGGGCTGGCGCGGATCGTGTCGTTTATCGGCGTTGGCGTGTTGCTGTTGGTGGTGGGCTATTTCGCCCCGCTGCCACCCAAGCGTGCCGAAGCCGTGCCGGGTGCTGAAAAACCGGCCCCTGAAACCGAAGGAGTGTCATCTTGAGTCAGAAGCTGAACCTGGGCTGGTGGGCTGCTGTTGTGCTGGGGGTGACACTGTCGGCTGGCGCGCAGGAAAAACCTGCGGACTTCGCCACGCAGGTGCCATTGTCTGTGAGCGGCGAGGGCCCGTGGTATCGCCTGGAATTGCCCTTGGGCGTGCAACTGAACGCGCGGCAAACCGATCTCAGCGATGTGCGCGTGTTCAACGCCGCCGGTGAGCCTCAGGCGTACGCTTTGGCTCGAGAGCCTGCTCAGACCCACGAAAACCGCACGCTGACCGACGTAAAGTGGTTCCCGTTGTACAACTCGGCGGATGCCAGCGAACGCACGCCGAGCGTACGGGTGCAATCGAACACCAACGGCACGTTGATCGAAGTGCAGCCGTCCAGCCAGTTGGAGGCGGGCGAAGAAGAGCTGCGCGGCTGGTTACTCGATGCCAGCGGCATCAAGGCGCCGTTGCAGCAATTAATCCTCGACTGGACCAGTGAACGCGACGGCTTCCAGCGTTTCAGCATCGAAGCCAGCAACGATTTGCAGCATTGGCAGTCATGGGGTGAAGGGCAGGTGGCGCGTCTGACGTTTGCCGACGAACGGGTCGAGCAACATGAAGTCGGCCTGCCGGGGCAATCGGCGCGCTATCTACGTTTGCTTTGGAATTCGCCTCAGTCGGCGCCAGTGCTGACTTCGGCGCAGCTGGAAAGCACCAACCCTCGCACCTTGCCGCTGCCGTTGGTCTGGTCGCAACCCTTGGCCGGCAGCAGCGTGAAGGCCGGTGAGTACATCTGGCAATTGCCGATGGGGTTGAACGTCCAGCGTTTGCAGGTCGAGCTGAATCAGCCCAACAGCCTGGCACCGGTAACGTTGTCGGGGCGCCGGGAGACCAGCCTGCCGTGGCAACCGCTGACCAACGGTTTGCTCTATCGCCTGACCCAGAATGGCCAGGATGTGGTGCAGAACGAATTGCAGTTGTCGGGCCAGACCGTGCAGCAATTGAAACTGACGGTGGATGAACGCGGCGGTGGCCTGGGTGCCGAAGCACCCACCGTGCGGTATGCCGTGCGCTCCACGCAATTGGTGTTCCTGGCGCGCGGTGCCGGGCCTTATACGCTGGCGCTGGGAAGTGCGACGGTGAAGGCTGCAAGCTTGCCATTGTCGACGCTGATTCCCGATTACAGCGCGGCGAAGCTGGCGACGCTGGGCAAGGCGACGGTGGACGGCGGGGCCGTGGTGACCCCGGCGGCGACAGCACCAACTGTGCTGGGCACGAACTGGAAAAAGATCGGGTTGTGGGCGGTGTTGCTGCTCAGTGTGCTGTTTCTGGGAGGGATGGCGTTCAGTTTGCTGCGCAAGCCTGCTGCTAAATCCTGAGGATGGCTGGCGCTGCGCGCCAGATCGCGGGCAAGCCGCTCCTGCAGGGGCGAGGCTTGCCCGCGCAGACGTCCTTCCTGCCACCAAAAATATCGAAACTGCCGCCCAATCGCGGCCCATTTCGAACTACGCTCAACCCCGCGCATGAACTCTATTGGGTGTATCACGTCTGATAGGAGGAAATGCGCCCCGACTCGCGTTAAACTGCGCGGGTTTTTAGCCCCCCATTCCTCCGGAGCCGTCCATGTCCCGCGTTACCCTGAGTCGCTATTTGATTGAGCAGACCCGCAGCAACAACACTCCTGCCGATCTGCGTTTCCTGATCGAAGTGGTGGCGCGTGCCTGTAAGGAAATCAGCCACGCCGTCTCCAAAGGCGCCCTGGGTGGTGTCCTGGGCAGCATGGGCACTGAAAACGTCCAAGGTGAAGTGCAGAAGAAGCTTGATGTGATGTCCAACGACATCCTGCTCGAAGCCAACGAATGGGGCGGTCACCTGGCCGGCATGGCATCCGAAGAAATGGACAATGCCTACCAGATCCCGGGCAAATACCCGAAAGGCGCGTACCTGCTGGTGTTCGACCCGCTGGACGGTTCGTCGAACATTGACATCAACGCGCCGGTCGGTACGATCTTCTCGGTGCTGCGTTGCCCGAACGAATACCTGACCCAGAACGAGCCTTTGAACGAAAAGGCCTTCCTGCAGCCAGGCACTCAGCAGGTTGCCGCCGGTTACGCGATTTACGGTCCACAGACCATGCTGGTGCTGACCCTGGGCAATGGCGTCAAAGGCTTCACCCTGGATCGTGAAATGGGCAGCTTCGTATTGACCCATGAAGACATCACGATTCCGGAGTCCACACAGGAATTCGCGATCAACGCGTCCAACAAGCGTCACTGGGAAGCGCCGGTACAACGTTACGTCGACGAATTGCTGGCTGGCGATGAAGGCCCGCTGAAGAAGAACTACAACATGCGTTGGGTCGCCGCGATGGTGGCCGACGTGCACCGCATCCTGACCCGCGGCGGTCTGTTCATGTACCCACGCGACAGCCGCGAGCCGTCGAAGCCGGGCAAACTGCGCCTGATGTACGAAGCCAACCCGATGTCGTTCCTGGTGGAGCAAGCGGGTGGCGCATCCACTGACGGCCACCAGCGCATCCTCGACATCCAGCCGGAAGGCCTGCACCAGCGTGTTGCGGTGTTCCTCGGTTCGAAAGAAGAAGTTGCCCGCGTCACGGCTTACCACAAGGAATAAAACATGACCGCGCCCTGGCAGCCGTTACTCGAATGGTGGTTTGGATCTTTCGAATCACCCAACGAAATAGCGGCTGACAAGGGCAAGTTATGGTTCGGCAAGCGTGACAGTCAGGACCTCGAAGCGCGGATGCGTTTCGGGGATCTGGTCGAGCAGGCACTGGCCGGCGGATTGACCGAATGGGCGCAACGCCCCGAAGGTTGGCTGGCCCTGGTGTTGTTGCTCGATCAATTGCCGCGAATGATCTTTCGCGACACACCCAAATCCTTTTCCGGCGACGTCAGGGCCCAGGCACTGGTGGCGCAAGGCATTGCCGCGGATTTCGATCGGCAACTGCGACCGATCCAGCGGGTTTTTATCTATCTGGTGTTCGAACACTGCGAAAACCTGGCGGTGCAGAACGAAGCGGTTTCGCGGTTTCTCGATCTGGTTGAACAGCAACCCGAGGCGGATCGGGCGGTGTTTGCCAGCAACCTGGATTACGCCGAACGGCATCAGAAGATCATTGCGCGATTTGGGCGGTTTCCCCATCGCAATGCGGTGTTGGGGCGTGAGTCTACGGCTGAGGAGCTGGAGTTTCTTTCGGGGCCAGGATCGCGCTTCTAGCTTTTCGTTGTTGTTGATGCCGGCATCGCGGGCAAGCCCGCGATGAGGCCGGTGAGAGCGCCTTAGATCCGGAAACTACCCACCAACTGCTTCAACCGCGCCGCTTGCTGCTCAAGATCGGCACACGCACGCAAAGTCGACTGCAAGTTCTCCACGCCTTCCTGGTTCAGCGTGTTGATCTCGGTGATGTCGACGTTGATCGATTCCACCACGGCGGTCTGTTCTTCAGTCGCGGTAGCCACCGACTGGTTCATCCCGTCGATTTCACCGATGCGCTGCGTCACGCTGCCCAGGCGTTCGCCAGCCTGGTTGGCGATGCCGACGCTGCTTTCGCTCTGGCGCTGGCTGTCGGTCATGGTGCTGACCGCTTCCCGGGCGCCAACTTGCAGCTCCTCGATCATCTTCTGCACTTGCTGCGCCGAATCCTGAGTGCGGTGGGCGAGGTTGCGTACTTCGTCGGCCACCACGGCAAAACCACGGCCGGCTTCACCGGCACGGGCAGCTTCGATGGCCGCGTTGAGGGCCAGCAGGTTGGTCTGTTGCGAGATGCTGGTGATCACTTCCAGAATCTGTCCGATGTTCACTGTGTTGCTGTTCAGGGTTTCGATGTTGCCGCACGAATCGCTGATTTTTGCCGAAAGCTGGTGCATCGCGGCGATGGTTTTATCCACTACCTGCTGACCGTCTTCGGCCAGGCTGCGTGCGTCGCTCGAATGTTGCGAGGCGAGGGCGGCGTTCTGGGCGATTTCCTGGGCGGCGGCCCCGAGCTGGTTGATCGCTGCCGCGACGCTGCTGGTGCGCGAGGCCTGTTGATCGGAGTTGAACATCGATGAGTTCGAGGCCGCCACTACGCGCAGGGCAACTTCGTTGACCTGGCCGGTGGCCGAAGATACTTCGCGGATCGAGGTATGGATACGCTCGACGAAACGGTTGAACGAGGTGCCCAGAGCACCGAATTCGTCCTGGCCATGAATGGTCAGGCGTTTGGTCAGGTCGCCTTCGCCCTCGGCGATGTCATGCATGGCGCGGCCCATGATCAGCAGAGGCTGCATCAGCACGCGGATCAACATGCTCAGCAGCGCAATGATGATCACCACGGCGATGACCATGGCGATGATCGCCGAGGTGCGGAATTCGCTGAGCATCGAGAACGCGGTTTCCTGATCCAGAACCAGCGCCACGTACCAGTCCGCCGACGGCACGCCGTTAACGTGGGTGAAGGAGATGAACTGGGTTTTACCGTCCAGTTCGACTTCTTTCAGGCCCGGGCTGACTTTCGGCGCGCCGTTGGGGTAGGCGTCGGCCAGGTTCTTGAGCACCAGTTTGCTGTCCGGGTGGATCAGAATCTTGCCGTCGGCGCTGACAATGAACGCATGGCCATGACCGCCGAAGTTCAGCGAGTTGATGATCGCGCTGACGCTGGACAGGTCGATATCCGCGCCGGCGACGCCAATCATCTGGCTCTGGTACTTCACCGGCGTGGCCACGGTGATCACCAGTTTGCCCGACGACGCCGCGATGTAGGGTTCGGTGACGATGGTCTGTTGCGCGTTGTTGGCTGCCTTGTACCAGCCACGGGCGCGAGGGTCGTAGTCCGCGGCGCGGTTGCCGGCCGGGATCGAGAACATCACGCCATCGGTGCCGCCGAAGTAGCTCAGCTGGAAGTTGCTGGTATAGGCCGGCAGGTCGATGGCGCGTTTGAGATTGGCCGGGGCGCTGCCGTCCACGGCGATCTGCTGGGACAGCGATTGCAGCAATTGGATGCGGCTTTCCAGCCAGGTCTGGATGTTGCTGGTGGTCAGGCTGCCGAGTTCCTGCATCGAGGACTCGGTACTGCTGCGCAGGGTTTGACGCTGGCGGTAATCGTTGAACAGGATGAAACAGGCGAATGCAACGGCCACCACGAGAGCGGCTGCCAACAAGATCTTGTGGCTGAATTTCATGTTTCTGGTCATTAAGTGATCTACCGCGCAGTGGCTGGTCAGCAAAGGGGCGTCAATTTGCCACAGTCGAGGGCTTGGCGCTGCTTTTATGTCGACTGGCCAGCGCCAAAGATTAGGCGGGTATTGACGAAAACCGACGAAATACCCAGTGACCTGAGAAAGGGGCTGATTTATCGGTAAAAGGCTGACGAGTGGCCTAATAAATAGGCGGACGGTCGGGGAACCAGATTAGGGTTTTCTCTTCTAAGCTTCTGGTTGGCAACATGCCACCTCTCTTCCGCTCCAGGAGTTACACCATGTCGCTGCGTTCTATCGCCTTGCTCTCGTTCTGCGTGCTGTTGGCCGCGTGCAGCAAGATCAATCAGGAAAATTATTCGAAGCTGTCGACCGGCATGCCCAAGGCCCAGGTTGAAACCTTGCTGGGCAAACCCACCGATTGCTCGGGCGCACTCGGCATGTCCAGCTGCACCTGGGGCGACAAAAACAGCTTTATCAGCGTGCAGTATGCCGGTGACAAAGTGCTGATGTTTTCGGGCCAAGGCCTGAAGTAAACCGGGGCTTTTCGCCCACGGGAGAAAAAAATAATGAAGCGGTTCCTGATCGTTCTTTTTGCCGGCCTGGTATTGGCCGGCTGCGCCTCTTCTGGCGTAGATCCGTTGGCGCCCAAGACCGTCAATAGTGTCAACCTCAAGCGCTACCAGGGAACCTGGTACGAATTGGCGCGTCTGCCGGTGTATTTCCAGCGTAACTGTGCGCAATCCGAAGCCCATTACAGCCTCAAGCCTGACGGTGAGATGGCGGTGCTGAACCGCTGCCTGACTTCGCAATGGCAATGGGAAGAGGCCAAGGGCAGGGCTTATCCACAGGTACCCGGCAAGGCCGACAAGCTGTGGGTCGAGTTCGATACCTGGTTCTCGCGACTGATACCTGGTGTGTCGAAGGGAGAATATTGGGTGTTGTACGTTAGCGATGACTACAAGACCGCGATTGTCGGCGACCCGAGCCGCCATCATCTCTGGCTGCTGTCACGGACCCCGACGGTCAATGGCGTAGTGCGTGAAGAACTGCTGAGCAGGGCGCGTCAGCAGGGCTATGACACGACGCGACTGATCTGGCGTACGTCGGATGCCAAGATGGCCAAGACCTCGAACTAACGGTCACCGAAGAGCAAAAACTGTGGGAGTGAGCAGGCTCGCTCCCACAGTTTTTTTTGCGTCAGCCCAAGAGATCGCGCAGGACTTGAGTGAATGCCCGGTTACTCTCTTCCTCGTCGGCATGCCGCCCATCGCGCACGACCCACTGGCCATTGACCAGCACATCCCGCACCTGGCGATCGCCACCGGCAAATAGCCAACGATTGAGAATCCCGTCGCCACTGGCCGTCGCCAGGTACGGATCGTTGCCGTCCAGCACCAACCAATCCGCGCGCTTGCCGACTTCCAGGGCGCCGATTGGCTGCCCCAACGCCTGGGCGCCGCCATCCAGCGCGGCGTCGTACAGCGTGCGGCCGACCATCGGCTGATTCGCGCCATACAACCGATTACGCCGCTGATCGCGCAGACGCTGGCCGTATTCCAGCCAGCGCAATTCTTCCACCACGCTCAACGACACATGGCTGTCGGAACCGATACCCATGCGCCCGCCCTGCGCCAGGAAGTCCACCGCCGGGAAAATCCCGTCGCCGAGGTTGGCTTCAGTGGTCAGGCACAGGCCGGCGATGGCGCGGCTCTTGGCCATGAGCGTGACTTCTTCCGGGTTGGCGTGGGTGGCGTGGACCAGGCACCAGCGTTGATCGACTTCGGTGTTTTCGTACAGCCATTGCAGCGGACGGCGACCGCTCCAGCTAAGGCAGTCGTCGACTTCCTTCTGCTGCTCGGCGATGTGAATGTGCACCGGGCACTGCTTGTCGCTGGCCGCCAGCACTTCGCTGATCTGCTGCGGTGTGACCGCGCGTAACGAGTGGAAACACAGGCCGAGCGACTGCGCCGGTTGCTGCGCCAGAATCGGCTGCAAACGTGACTGAAGCTTCAGGTAGTTTTCGGTGCTGTTGATAAAGCGGCGTTGGCCTTCGTTCGGGGTCTGGCCGCCGAAACCGGAATGGCTGTAGAGCACCGGCAGCAAGGTCAAACCGATACCGGCAGAGCTGGCCGCCTGGCTGATGCGCAGTGCCAGTTCGGCCGGGTCCGCATACGGCTGGCCATTGTTGTCGTGATGGACGTAATGAAATTCAGCGACCGATGTGTAACCGGCCTTGAGCATTTCGATGTACAACTGACGGGCGATAACGCCGAGTTGGTCCGGGCTGATTTTTCCGACGAGCCGATACATCAGATCGCGCCAGGTCCAGAAACTGTCATTCGGATTACCCGCCACTTCCGCCAGGCCGGCCATGGCCCGCTGGAAGGCGTGGGAGTGTAAATTCGGCATTCCCGGCAGTAGCGGACCGCTCAACCGTTCGGCGCCATCTGCGTGGGAATCGGCCTGGATATGGGTCAGCACGCCATCGGCGTTGACTTCAAGACGTACATTGTTGGCCCATCCACTAGGCAGCAGCGCGCGTTCGGCAAAGAAGGCGGACATGGTTCAGCACCCCATCGTGTGTTATTTGTATATACATATACAGACGTTTGCCTGCTCGGTAAACTCCGGCAAGCTAGCAACCTCTACCAAATGAACAAGGATTAACCGTGCCGACTCCGCCTCCAGTCTCCCCGTTGGCCGCGAACATGGGCGACAGTCCGGCGCCCTTGTACGCCCGCGTAAAACAGATGATCACCCAGCAAATCGACAGTGGAAACTGGCCGCCGCACTACCGCGTTCCGTCGGAAAGCGAACTGGTCAACCAGCTGGGTTTCAGCCGCATGACCATCAACCGCGCCCTGCGCGAGATGACTGCCGACGGCCTGTTGGTGCGTATGCAAGGCGTCGGAACGTTCGTCGCCGAGCCGAAAAGTCAGTCTGCGCTGTTTGAAGTGCACAACATCGCCGACGAGATCGCCTCCCGTGGTCATCGTCACACGTGCAAGGTGATCACCCTCGAAGAAGAGGCCGCCGGTTCCGAGCGGGCCCTGGCCCTGGACATGCGCGAAGGCCAGAAGGTGTTCCACTCGCTGATCGTGCATTTCGAAAACGATATCCCGGTGCAAATCGAAGACCGTTTCGTCAACGCGCTGGTGGCGCCGGACTACCTCAAGCAAGACTTCACCCTGCAAACGCCTTACGCCTATCTGAATCAGGTCGCGCCGTTGACCGAGGGCGAGCATGTGGTCGAAGCGATTCTTGCCGAGCCATCCGAATGCAAGCTGCTACAGATTGAAAAGGGCGAACCGTGCCTGCTGATTCGTCGCCGCACCTGGTCCGGCCGTCAGCCTGTGACCGCCGCCCGCTTGATCCACCCCGGTTCCCGTCATCGTCTGGAAGGACGGTTCCACAAATAAAAAGAGCCATAAATGAGTCAGTTGAAGGTATTACGCGCGGCCGATTACCCGCGCATGCCGTGGAAGAACGGCGGCGGCAGCACTGAAGAAATCACCCGTGATACGGGGATAGGTCTTGATGGTTTTGGTTGGCGCCTGTCGATTGCCGACATCGGCGAGTCGGGCGGTTTTTCCACCTTTGCCGGTTATGAGCGGGTCATCACCGTACTGCAAGGCGAGGGCATGACCTTGCGCGTCGATGGCCAGGACACGCGGGCGTTGTTACCGCTCGACCCGTTTGCTTTCAATGGCGAGAGTCACGTGTCCTGCGCATTGCTCGGTGGGCCGATTCGCGACTTCAACCTGATTTATGCACCGGATCGTTACAGTGCGCGGTTGCAGTGGCTGGAAGGCAAGCAGCGGTTTTTTAGTGAAGCCGGGACTCTGCTGGTGTTCAGTGTCAGTGAAGCGCTGGAAGTGAAGGTCGGTAACAAAGCATCGCAACTCGGTCGCCATGATTGCCTGCAACTGGACGGTAACGTCGGTCTGCAGGACGTCGCCATCAATGGTTCGTGCTGCGTCATTGAACTGACTGCACGCTGATCCAATATCGAGTCGCCTCTATCGCGGGCAAGCCTCGCTCCCACAAGGTCGATGACAATCTTGTGGGCGCGAGGCTTGCCCGCGATGCTTTTCTTCCTCGCAAATCCGTTCCCCATCGCGCACCAATTTGTTACCGAACGCCCCAGTGTGGCGCAAAACCATGCTCAAGTAACAACCGGCACGTCCCCGAATAAATCCCCGCGAAAAATTTCACTTACGCCAGAACCCTTGATCCAGGCGCTTTCCAGCCCTGTAAGAAATTTTCTTGGATGCTCATTCAACAAGTTGGCCGCTTGATTGCATATGCTTGTATGTACAAGTAAAGACGTATGTGTATGAGTCACGAAGACTCAACCATCGTCCACTGATTCGCTGATGTGCACTGATGCCCATCGGCTTGCTCGCCCACTACCTGGGTTGGTTTGGATTGATTGCTGAGGAGTTCTTTTCGTGACTGAGAATAAACCTACTAAGTTTCGTGACGTTGAAATCCGTGCTGCCCGCGGTAACAAGCTGACCGCCAAGAGCTGGCTGACTGAAGCGCCGCTGCGCATGCTGATGAACAACCTCGACCCGGAAGTCGCCGAGAACCCTAAAGAGCTGGTGGTTTACGGTGGTATCGGTCGTGCGGCACGTAACTGGGAATGCTACGACAAGATCGTCGAAAGCCTGACCAACCTGAACGACGACGAGACCCTGCTGGTGCAATCCGGCAAGCCGGTCGGCGTGTTCAAGACCCACAGCAACGCACCACGCGTTCTGATTGCCAACTCCAACCTGGTACCCCACTGGGCGAACTGGGAGCACTTCAACGAACTCGACGCCAAAGGCCTGGCCATGTACGGCCAGATGACCGCCGGCAGCTGGATCTACATCGGCAGCCAGGGCATCGTTCAAGGCACCTACGAAACCTTCGTCGAAGCCGGTCGCCAGCATTACAACGATGATCTGAAAGGTCGTTGGGTCCTGACCGCAGGCCTCGGCGGCATGGGCGGCGCTCAGCCTCTGGCTGCAACCCTGGCCGGCGCTTGCTCGCTGAACATCGAATGCCAACAAGTGAGTATCGATTTCCGTCTGAAAAGCCGTTACGTCGACGAGCAAGCCAAAGACCTCGACGACGCCCTGGCCCGTATCGCCAAATACACCGCCGAAGGCAAGGCGATCTCCATCGCCCTGCTGGGCAACGCTGCGGAAATCCTCCCGGAACTGGTCCGTCGTGGCGTGCGCCCGGACATGGTCACCGACCAGACCAGCGCCCACGACCCGCTCAACGGCTACCTGCCGGCCGGCTGGACCTGGGACGAATACCGCGCTCGCGCCAAGACCGAACCTGCTGCCGTGGTCAAGGCCGCCAAGCAATCGATGGCCGTGCACGTTAAAGCGATGTTGGACTTCCAGAAAATGGGCGTGCCGACGTTCGACTACGGCAACAACATCCGTCAGATGGCGCAAGAAGAAGGTGTGGAAAACGCATTCGACTTCCCGGGTTTCGTACCGGCTTACATCCGTCCACTGTTCTGCCGTGGCATCGGCCCGTTCCGTTGGGCTGCGCTGTCGGGCGACCCGCAGGACATCTACAAGACCGACGCTAAAGTCAAAGAACTGATCCCGGACGACGCCCACCTGCACAACTGGCTGGACATGGCTCGCGAGCGCATCAGCTTCCAGGGTCTGCCGGCACGTATCTGCTGGGTTGGCCTGGGCCTGCGCGCCAAGCTCGGTCTGGCGTTCAACGAAATGGTCCGTAGCGGTGAATTGTCCGCGCCAATCGTGATCGGTCGCGACCACCTGGACTCCGGCTCCGTATCCAGCCCGAACCGCGAAACCGAATCGATGCAGGACGGTTCCGACGCCGTGTCCGACTGGCCACTGCTCAACGCTCTGCTGAACACCGCGAGCGGCGCGACCTGGGTTTCCCTGCACCATGGCGGCGGCGTCGGCATGGGCTTCTCCCAGCACTCGGGCATGGTGATTGTCTGCGACGGTACTGACGAAGCGGCCGAGCGTATCGCTCGCGTGCTGCACAACGACCCGGCCACCGGTGTCATGCGTCACGCCGATGCGGGTTACCAGATCGCGATCGACTGCGCCAAGGAACAGGGGCTGAACCTGCCGATGATCACCGGCAAATAAGAGAAAAGACCACTGCAGGAGCTGTCGCGGCTGCTCCTGCAGAGATCACGATGTTGCAGACCCAACAATAAGCGGGGCGGGTCGCGCGTAGCGCAGGCCTGATTGGACGTGGACAGGGCTGGATGCCTCTTGACTGCCGTAAGCCAACTCATGATTAGGAGCGTCACACAATGAAATCGAACAAGACCCTGCTGACCACTTTGCTTTCCATGGGCCTGCTGGCCAGTGCCGGTGCTACCCAGGCGGCTGGCTGGTGCGAATCGGGTAAACCGGTGAAATTCGCCGGCCTGAACTGGGAAAGCGCCATGCTGCTGACCGACGTGCTGCAAGTCGTGTTGGAGAAAGGCTACGACTGCAAGACCGACAGCCTGCCGGGCAACTCCATCACCATGGAAAACGCCCTGAGCAGCAACGACATCCAAGTGTTCGCCGAAGAGTGGGTCGGCCGCAGCGAAGTCTGGAACAAGGCCGAGAAGGCCGGCAAGGTCGTCGGTGTCGGCGCTCCGGTGGTGGGTGCCGTCGAAGGCTGGTACGTGCCGCGCTACGTGATCGAAGGCGACGCCAAGCGCAAACTGGAAGCCAAGGCGCCGGACCTGAAAAACATTGCCGATCTGGCTAAATATTCCGCGGTATTCAAGGACGCCGAAGAGCCATCCAAAGGGCGTTTCTACAACTGCCCGGCCGGCTGGACCTGCGAGCTGGATAACAGCGAAATGCTGAAAAGCTACGGCCTGGAAAACAGCTACACCAACTTCCGTCCGGGCACCGGCCCGGCGCTGGATGCGGCGGTGCTGTCGAGCTACAAGCGTGGCGAGCCGATCCTGTTCTACTACTGGTCGCCAACCCCGCTGATGGGCCAGATCGACGTGGTCAAACTGGAAGAAAAACCGGGTGTCGACAAGCGCGTGACCATCAAGGTCGGCCTCTCCAAGACTTTCCACGAGCAGGCCCCGGAACTGGTGACCGTGCTGGAAAAGGTCAACCTGCCGATCGACCTGTTGAATCAGAACCTGGGGCGTATGGCCAAAGAGCGGATCGAGTCGCCAAAACTGGCCAAGATCTTCTTGAAGGAACATCCTGAAGTCTGGCACGCGTGGGTGAGCGAAGACGCAGCCAAGAAAATCGACGCGGCCTTGTAGGTTGAGCCTCTCCGACTGTCGGCAACGGCAGTCGGATGCTTGATCGCAACCCCTTGATTGAGAGTCTCTTATGTTTCCCGAAAGCTTTACCTTTTCCATCGCCGACTGGGTCAACGGTTGGGTCGATACGCTGGTCACCAACTACGGCGACGTGTTCCGCAGCATCTCCGACACCCTGCTGTGGGCCATCGTCAATCTTGAAGGGCTGCTGCGTGCGGCGCCCTGGTGGCTGATGCTGGCGATCGTGGCGGGCGTGGCCTGGCACGCGACCCGCAAAGTCGTGACCACGGCGGTCATCGTCGGCCTGCTGTTCCTGGTGGGCGCGGTCGGTCTCTGGGACAAGCTGATGCAGACCCTGGCGCTGATGATGGTGGCGACGGTCATCTCGGTGCTGATCGGCATTCCGTTGGGCATTCTTTCTGCGCGCAGCAATCGCCTGCGTTCGGTGTTGATGCCGTTGCTGGACATCATGCAAACCATGCCGAGCTTCGTGTACCTGATCCCGGTGCTGATGCTGTTCGGCCTGGGCAAGGTCCCGGCGATTTTCGCTACCGTTATTTACGCTGCGCCGCCGCTGATCCGCCTGACCGATCTGGGTATTCGCCAGGTTGACGGTGAAGTGATGGAAGCGATCAACGCCTTCGGTGCCAACCGCTGGCAGCAACTGTTCGGCGTGCAACTGCCGCTGGCCCTGCCAAGCATCATGGCCGGGATCAACCAGACCACCATGATGGCCCTGTCGATGGTGGTGATCGCCTCGATGATCGGTGCCCGTGGCTTGGGTGAAGACGTATTGGTGGGGATTCAGACCCTCAACGTCGGACGTGGTCTTGAGGCCGGTCTGGCGATCGTGATTCTGGCAGTGGTGATCGACCGCATTACACAGGCGTACGGTCGTGCACGGCATGAGGTGAGCAAATGAGCAACGCAGCCATCAGCAAGATTGAAGTCAAAAACGTCTTCAAGATTTTCGGCAACCGTTCCAAGGATGCGCTGGCCATGATTAGCCAGGGCAAAACCAAAGACCAGGTACTGGCCGAAACCGGTTGCGTGGTCGGCGTGAATGACCTGTCGCTGAGCATCGGCACCGGCGAGATCTTCGTGATCATGGGCCTGTCGGGTTCCGGCAAGTCGACCCTGGTGCGTCACTTCAACCGCCTGATCGACCCGACCAGCGGCGCGATCCTGGTGGACGGCGTGGACATCCTGCAATACGACATGGAAGCCTTGCGCGAATTTCGCCGGCACAAGATCAGCATGGTGTTCCAGAGCTTCGGCCTGCTGCCGCACAAAAGCGTGCTGGATAACGTCGCCTACGGCCTGAAAGTGCGTGGCGAGAGCAAGCAGATGTGCGCCGAGCGCGCGCTGCACTGGATCAACACCGTAGGCCTGAAGGGCTACGAAAACAAATACCCGCATCAGCTTTCCGGCGGTATGCGCCAGCGTGTGGGCCTGGCTCGCGCCCTGGCGGCGGACACCGACATCATCCTGATGGACGAAGCTTTCAGCGCCCTCGACCCGCTGATCCGCGCCGAAATGCAGGACCAGTTGCTGGAACTGCAAAAGACCCTGCACAAGACCATCGTCTTCATCACCCACGACCTCGACGAGGCCGTGCGCATCGGCAATCGCATCGCGATTCTCAAGGATGGCCGGCTGATTCAGGTCGGCACGCCACGAGAGATCCTGCATTCGCCGGCGGATGAGTATGTGGACCGGTTCGTACAGCGGCGGGCTGCAGTGGTTTGAGGTTGATCGTTTTTGTGGCGAGGGAGCTTGCTCCCGCTGGGCTGCGAAGCGGCCCTGAAAATCTGCGACCGCTGCGCGGTCGAACGGGAGCAAACTCCCTCGCCACAGGTGTCATACGTCCATGAATTTTGTATGAGGCTCTAGATGTCCCAGGCTGAAAAAATCGTTATCGCCGATGCCCCGTTGCGTTGGCAGGATGTGGTCGCGGTCGCCCGCCACGGTGCGCAGCTTGAGCTGTCGGCCCAAACCTGGGCGCGGATCGAGAATGCCCAGGCGATCGTCCAGCGCATCGTCGCCAGCGGCGAGCGCGCCTATGGCGTCAACACCGGCCTGGGCGCCTTGTGCAACGTCTCGCTCAAGGATGAACAACTCAGCCAGCTGTCGCGCAACACCTTGCTCAGCCATGCCTGCGGCGTCGGTGCTCCACTGTCCGACGAGCAGACTCGCGCGATCCTCTGCGCCGCGATCCACAACTACAGCCATGGCAAATCCGGCATTCACCGCCGGGTGGTCGAAGCGTTGCTGGCGTTGCTCAATCGCGGCATCACTCCGCAAGTGCCGTCCCAGGGGTCGGTCGGTTATCTGACCCACATGGCCCACATCGGTATCGCGCTGCTGGGCGTCGGCAATGTCAGCTATCGCGGGCAGATCGTTTCTGCACAACAAGCCTTGGCCGAAGAAGGGCTGCAACCGGTTCAACTGGGTGCCAAAGATGGTTTGTGCCTGGTCAACGGCACACCGTGCATGACCGGCCTCAGCTGCCTGGCCCTGGCCGATGCAACGAACCTGGTGCAGTGGGCCGATGTGATCGGCGCCATGAGCTTCGAAGCCCAGCGTGGTCAGATTGCCGCGTTCGATGCCGAGATCATTGCGCTCAAACCGCATCCGGGCATGCAGCAGGTGGGTATCAATCTGCGGGCGTTGCTCGACGGCAGTGAAGTGATCGCCAACAGCAAAGGCATTCGCACTCAGGATGCACTGAGCATCCGCTCGATTCCGCAAGTGCATGGCGCTGCCCGCGATCAGCTGGAACACGCCAGAAAACAGATCGAAACCGAGCTCAACTCCGCGACCGACAACCCGTTGCTGCTGGGCACGCCGGACAATTTCCGCGTCATGTCCCAGGCCAATCCGCACGGCCAATCAGTTGCTTTGGCGGCTGACTTGCTGGCGATCGCGATGGCTGAGATCGGCTCCATTGCCGAGCGTCGCCTGGACCGCTTGGTCAACCCGCACGTCAGCGGTTTGCCAGCCTTTCTGGTGGCCAATCCGGGCGTGAACTCCGGGATGATGATCGTGCAATACGTCGCTGCGTCGCTGTGTGCGGAAAACCGCCAGTTGGCGCAACCGGCGGTGCTCGATAACTACGTCACTTCGGGCTTGCAGGAAGACCACCTGAGCATGGGCACCAACGCCGCGCTGAAGCTGCATCGCGCGTTGGAAAACTGCACACAGATCCTCGCCATCGAGTACCTGTTGGCGGCTCAGGCTTTTGAATTCCTGAAAGAACAACGCTTCGGCGCCGGCACCGATGCCGCGTGGCGCCTGCTGCGCGAACGTATTCCGGCCTACGACCAGGACCGCTGGCTGGCGCCGGACATCGCCAGCGCCGCTGCTGTTTTGAAAGACCCGATTTTGCTGCACAAGGCTGTACCGAACCTCAACTGATTTCCACAACCACCAGCGTGCCAAGGCGCGGCCCCTCCAAAAGGCGGGAAGCGACGGACAACGGATATCTCCGGAGCGTCTGGTTAGTTAATAAAAATGCTCTCAAAAGGAGAATGAATGTGACTGCGCTTAATTTGATTCCCGGCCAACTGAGCCTTGCCCAACTGCGTGATGTGTATCAGCAACCGGTCAAAATCACCCTCGACGAAAGCGCTTCGGCGCAAATCGAAGCCAGCGTTGCCTGCGTGGAACAGATCCTCGCCGAGAACCGCACCGCGTATGGCATCAACACCGGTTTCGGCCTGCTGGCCTCGACCCGCATCGCCAGCGAAGACCTGGAAAACCTCCAGCGCTCGCTGGTGCTGTCCCACGCCGCCGGTGTCGGCGAACCGATCAGCGACGCCTTGGTGCGGCTGGTCATGGTGCTCAAGGTCAACAGCCTGAGCCGTGGTTTCTCCGGTATTCGTCGTCAGGTGATCGACGCACTGATCGCGCTGATCAATGCCGAGGTTTACCCGCATATTCCTCTGAAAGGTTCGGTTGGTGCATCCGGCGATCTGGCGCCGCTGGCGCACATGTCGCTGGTGCTGCTGGGCGAAGGCAAGGCGCGTTACAAAGGTGAATGGCTGCCCGCCACCGAAGCGCTGAAAGTCGCCGGTCTGACACCGCTGACCCTGGCAGCGAAAGAAGGCCTGGCGCTGCTCAACGGCACTCAGGTGTCCACCGCCTACGCCCTGCGTGGCCTGTTCGAAGGCGAAGATCTGTTCGCCGGCGCACTGGCCCTTGGCGGCCTGACGGTCGAAGCGGTACTGGGCTCGCGCTCGCCATTCGACGCACGTATTCATGCCGCTCGCGGCCAGAAAGGCCAGATCGACGCCGCTGCCGCTTACCGCGATCTGCTGGGTGAGCGCAGTGAAGTGTCCGACTCGCACCAGAACTGCGAAAAGGTCCAGGATCCGTACTCCCTGCGCTGCCAGCCGCAAGTCATGGGCGCCTGCCTGACCCAGTTCCGTCAGGCCGCCGAAGTGCTCGCCATCGAAGCCAACGCCGTATCGGACAACCCATTGGTGTTCGCGGCTGAAGGCGACGTGATCTCCGGCGGTAATTTCCACGCCGAGCCGGTGGCCATGGCTGCCGACAACATGGCCCTGGCCATTGCCGAAATCGGCTCCCTGAGTGAACGCCGCATCTCGCTGATGATGGACAAGCACATGTCGCAACTGCCGCCGTTCCTGGTGGCCAATGGCGGCGTGAACTCCGGCTTCATGATCGCTCAAGTAACGGCTGCGGCACTGGCCAGCGAGAACAAGGCGCTGTCCCATCCGCATTCGGTGGACAGCCTGCCGACTTCCGCCAACCAGGAAGACCATGTGTCCATGGCGCCGGCTGCCGGCAAGCGTCTGTGGGAAATGGCCGAGAACACTCGCGGGATTCTCGCGGTGGAATGGTTGGCGGCGGCCCAGGGGCTGGATCTGCGCGACGGTCTGAAAACCTCGCCAAAACTGGAAAAAGCCCGTGCGATCCTGCGTGCTGAAGTGCCGTTCTACGAGAAGGACCGCTTCTTTGCGCCGGACATCAATGCGGCCAGTGAGTTGTTGGCGACGCGTTGCCTGAATGGCCTGGTGACGGCGAAGTTGTTGCCTAGCCTGTAATAGCTCCTTCCCTGATGATCGTTCCCACGCGGAGCGTGGGAACGATCATTTAGCGTCGAATAAGAATAATTAAGGACGAGAGATGCAACAGCCAGCAAAAGGTTTGAAACGCGGGCTCTCTGCCCGACATATTCGCTTCATGGCACTGGGGTCGGCGATCGGCACCGGGCTGTTTTACGGTTCTGCCTCGGCCATTCAAATGGCCGGCCCCGCGGTCCTGCTCGCTTACCTGATCGGTGGCGCGGCGGTGTTCATGGTCATGCGCGCCCTTGGCGAGATGGCGGTGCATAACCCGGTGGCCGGTTCATTCGGCCAGTACGCCAGCACCTATCTGGGGCCAATGGCGGGCTTTATCCTCGGTTGGACCTACGCATTTGAAATGGTCATCGTCGGTATGGCCGACGTGACCGCATTCGGCATTTACATGGGGTTCTGGTTTCCGGAAGTCTCCCGCTGGATCTGGGTGCTGGGCATCGTTTCGGTGGTCGGCGGCTTGAACCTGTGCAACGTCAAAGTCTTCGGCGAAATGGAGTTCTGGTTGTCGCTGCTCAAGGTCGCGGCCATCGTCGCGATGATCCTCGGTGGTTTCGGCATCATGCTGTTCGGCATCAGCAATGCGCCCGGTGCCCAGGCGACCGATATCAGCAACCTCTGGACCCAGGGTGGCTTCATGCCCAATGGCGTGGGCGGCTTGATCGCCTCGTTTGCGGTGGTGATGTTTGCCTTTGGTGGTATTGAAATCATCGGCGTTACCGCCGGTGAAGCCAAAGACCCGCAGCATGTGCTGCCTCGCGCGATCAATGCCGTACCGTTGCGAATCCTGCTGTTCTACGTGCTGACGATGCTGGTGCTGATGTCGATCTTCCCGTGGCAGCAGATCGGCAGCCAAGGCAGCCCGTTCGTGCAGATTTTCGACAACCTGGGGATCAGCTCGGCGGCGACCATCCTCAACATCGTGGTGATCTCGGCGGCGGTGTCGGCCATCAACAGTGACATCTTCGGCGCGGGCCGCATGATGTATGGCCTGGCTCAGCAAGGGCACGCACCGAAAGGCTTCGCTCGCTTGTCGCGCAATGGCGTGCCGTGGCTGACGGTGATGGTGATGAGCTGCGCGCTGCTGCTGGGTGTGTTGCTGAACTACCTGATCCCGGAAAACGTGTTTCTGCTGATCGCCTCCATCGCGACCTTTGCCACGGTGTGGGTCTGGCTGATGATTCTGTTCACCCAGGTGGCCATGCGTCGCTCCATGAGTGCCGAGCAGGTCGCACAATTGAAATTCCCGGTGCCGTTCTGGCCCTATGCGCCGATGGCGGCGATTGCCTTCATGCTGTTCATCTTCGGCGTGCTGGGTTATTTCCCGGATACCCAGGCGGCGTTGATCGTCGGCGTGGTCTGGATTGTGTTGCTGGTGCTGGCCTACCTGACGTGGGTCAAACCGGCGGCAGGCAAGGCGGTACCGGTGGAACAGGAACCCATTTTTTCTCATCGATAACCTAACGGAGGCCAAGGATGAAAACGCTCTGGCAACACTGCCACGTCGCAACCATGGCGCAAGGCGTCTACTCGATCATCGAGGATGCGGCCATCGTGACGTCCGGTGCGCACATTGAGTGGATCGGCCCACGCGCCGAACTGCCGGCCGGCGAGTACCCGGCGGTCAATGACTTGAGCGGGGCCTGGGTCACCCCGGGCCTGATCGACTGCCACACCCATACGGTATTCGGCGGCAACCGCAGCGGCGAATTCGAGCAGCGCCTGCAAGGCGTCAGCTACGCGGAAATCGCCGCTGCCGGCGGCGGCATTGCCAGCACCGTGCGCGCCACCCGAGCCGCCAGTGAAGACGAACTGTTCGCCAGCGCCGCCAAGCGTCTGAAAAGCCTGATGCGTGATGGCGTGACCACCGTCGAAATGAAATCCGGCTACGGCCTGGACCTGGCCAGCGAACGCAAGATCCTGCGGGTGATCCGCCGTCTCGGCGCCGAGCTACCCGTCAGCGTGCGCAGCACGTGCCTGGCGGCCCACGCCTTGCCGCCGGAATACACCGACCGCGCCGACGCCTACATCGATCACATATGCAGCGAAATGCTCCCGGCCCTGGCGGCCGAAGGGCTGGTGGATGCGGTAGACGCTTTCTGTGAATACCTGGCGTTTTCGCCAGAGCAGGTCGAGCGGGTGTTCGTCGCCGCGCAGAGCCTCGGCTTGCCGGTGAAGCTGCACGCCGAGCAATTGTCATCGCTGCACGGTTCGAGCCTGGCGGCGCGTTACCACGCACTGTCCGCCGATCATCTGGAATTCATGACCGAAGCCGACGCCATCGCCATGGCCAAGTCCGGCACCGTCGCGGTATTGCTGCCCGGCGCGTTTTACTTCTTGCGGGAAACCCAATTGCCGCCGATGGAAGCCCTGCGCAAACACGGGGTGAAAATCGCCATTGCCAGCGACCTTAACCCGGGCACTTCGCCGGCGTTGTCGTTGCGCTTGATGCTGAACATGGCCTGCACCTGCTTCCGCATGACCCCGGAAGAGGCGCTGGCGGGCGCGACTATTCATGCCGCCACCGCCTTGGGCATGGGCCAAACCCACGGTTCGCTGGAAGCCGGCAAGGTCGCAGACTTCGTCGCCTGGCAAATCGATCGTCCGGCCGACCTGTCGTACTGGCTGGGCGGCGACCTGGAAAAACGCGTCGTGCGTCACGGCGTTGAATCAAATCTGTAGGAGAGCGGTTGTGGATAAGGTTCTGAACTTCAAACAAGGCCGCGTGCCACTGCTGATCAGCATGCCCCACGCCGGCCTGCGCCTGACCCCGACGGTGGAAGCGGGGTTGATCCCCGACGCGAAAAGCCTGCCGGACACTGACTGGCACATTCCACGGCTTTATGAGTTCGCTGCCGAACTGGGCGCCAGCACCCTGGCGGCCGAGTACTCGCGGTTTGTCATCGACCTGAACCGGCCGTCCGACGACAAGCCTTTATATGTCGGCGCCACCACCGGTCTGTATCCGGCGACGCTGTTCGATGGCGTGCCGTTGTTCCGCGAAGGGCTGGAGCCGTCGGCTGCGGAACGGGCGACGTATCTGGAGCAGATCTGGACGCCGTACCACCGCACCTTGCAGGAAGAGCTGGCGCGGCTGAAAGCCGAGTTCGGCTACGCGCTGCTGTTCGACGCGCACTCGATCCGTTCGGTGATTCCGCACCTGTTCGACGGCAAGCTGCCGGACTTCAACCTCGGCACCTTCAATGGCGCCAGCTGCGATCCACAGTTGGCCACACAGCTGGAAGCGATCTGCGCGAAGCACACCGATTACAGCCATGTGCTGAACGGTCGCTTCAAGGGCGGTCACATCACCCGGCATTATGGCAATCCGGCCGAGAACATTCATGCCGTGCAACTGGAGTTGGGCCAGTGTACGTATATGGAAGAGTTCCAGCCGTTCCGTTATCGCCCGGATTTGGCCGAGCCGACGCAAGTGGTGCTCCGGGAATTGCTGCAAGGGTTGTTGGCGTGGGGCGAAAAGCATTACAGCGCGTAACCCCGTGGCGAACAGGCCTTTGTGGCGAGGGAGCTTGTCGGATCGCCGCACCGTCCCGCTCGGCGGCGAAGCCGTCGTAAACCCTGTTGGTCGGGCGTATCTGATGAAACTCGGTTGAATGGTTTGGGGGCAGCTTCGCAACCCAGCGGGAGCAAGCTCCCTCGCCACAGATTAGTGTTCGCCTTGGTAACGCATCAGGACAGTCGCCACCGTGCAAAACACGGTCGCCACAGGTCACTTTTGCCGACTCGGCGCTGCGTAACGTTGTGGGCACGGTGCACAAAGACACCGGGCCCACAATAATCTGCTGCCGAGCGAGCCTTCCCGATGAAACGACTGTTCAACCGCTGTCTGTTAATCCTCACCGGCACTGCTCTTCTGAGCACCAGCGTTTTCGCCAACGACCCCGCTTCCTGCAAGGCCGTGCGCATGGGCGTGGTCAACTGGACCGACGTCATTGCCACCAGCGGCATGGCCGATGTGCTGCTCAATGGCCTTGGCTATGAAAGCAAGCAAACCAGCGCCGTGCAGCAAATCATCTTCGCCGGCATCCGCGACAAACGCCTCGATATCTTCCTCGGTTACTGGAAACCGGCGATGGACAAGAACATCGCCCCGTTCGTCGCTGCCAATCAAGTGAAGGTCATGGACAAGCCGAGCCTGGCCGACGCCCAGGCAACGCTCGCCGTACCTGATTACGTCGCTGCCGCCGGCCTGAAAACCTTCGCTGACATCGCCAGGTTCAAGGATCAGTTGGGCGGCAAGATTTACGGCATCGAGCCAGGCAGCGGCGCCAACACCACCATCAAAACCATGATCGAGACCAACCGCTTCGGTTTGAAGGACTTCAAGCTGATCGAGTCCGGTGAGGCCGGGATGCTCGCCGCCGTGCAGCGGGCGGTCAATCGCAAGGAGTTCGTGGTGTTCGTCGGCTGGACCCCGCATCCGATGAACATCAACATGAACATCGCCTACCTGACCGGCAGCGAAGACGTCTATGGCCCGAACGAAGGCGCGGCGACCGTTTCCACCGTGACCGCGCCGGACTATGCCGAGCGTTGCCCGAACGTGAACCGTCTATTGGAAAACCTGACCTTCACCGCTGCCCAGGAAAGCCAGTTGATGGTGCCGATCATGGAGCGCAAGACGCCGCAGGATGTCGCCAAACAGTGGCTGCGTGATCATCCCGAAGACCTTCAGCGCTGGCTGGCGGGTGTCAGCAGTTTCGATGGCAAGGATGGCGTGGCAACCGTTCAGGCCAGTTTGAAACCCTGATGGCCGCGTATCCACTCTCTGAACATATGGCGGCTTTCGTCGAGAAAACCCTCAGCTTCAACAGCACCGACAGCAGCCTCGCCGGTATGCGTCAGGCCTACAGCGAGATGTGCCGGGCGTTTACCCCGCCACATCCCGCGGGGCTTGAGGTGGTCGATCTCGAGTTGGCGGGAGTGGCGGTGCGCGCCTGGCAACCGCCGGTTCCGCCGCCGACCAACGGTTGGCCCTGCATTGTGTATCTGCATGGCGGCGGTTGGGTGGTGGGGGATCTGGACTCCCACGACTTCATCTGCGCCGAACTGGCATCGGTGCTCGGTGTGTTGGTGATCGCCGTCGATTATCGGCTGGCGCCGGAGCATCCGTTTCCAGCGGCGTTCGATGACTGCCTGAGTGTCTGGCGTGCGTTGCGCACGGGGCCGTTTCAGCTCGACCCGGCGCGGACGCTGGTGGCCGGCGACAGCGCTGGCGGCAACCTTGCCGCTGCGCTGTGTCTGGCCTTGCGCGATGCCGGCGAACCGGCGCCTTGTGCGCAGGTGCTGATCTATCCGGGCCTGGGCGGTGATCACCGGTTGCCATCACGCGGCGAATGCGCCGACGCGCCATTGCTCAGCAGCAGCGATCTGGATTGTTATCACACGCTGTACCTGGGTGGTGTCCGTCAGCCAACGGCCTATGCGATGCCCTTGCTCGCCGCCGACTTCAGCGGCCTGCCGCCGGCGCTGATCGCTGTGGCGCAGTTCGATCCGCTACGCGATGACGGCGTGCTTTACGCCGGGCGACTCAACACCGCCGGCGTGAGCGCAATGCTTTATTACGGTCAGGGGCTGGTTCACGGGTGCTTGCGGGCGCGGGGGCAGGTTGCCGAGGTCGACCGACTCTATGAAACCCTGCTCGGCTATTTGGCTGACAAGACGGGCTGACAAGCGCTGACGCTGCAAGGGGCATGCTCATTGAAGTAATTCGGGTTTATGATGCCGGACGGCAGAATAATAGAAGTCCCTACAGGGATGACCTCGACCCCTTACGGAGCGCGCAATGCAGACTTTGTACCCGCAGATCAAACCCCACGCCCGGCACGATCTGGCCGTCGATAAAACCCATACGCTGTATGTCGACGAAAGCGGTTCACCGGAAGGTTTGCCGGTAGTGTTCATTCACGGCGGCCCTGGCGCCGGGTGTGATGCGCAGAGCCGCCGGTATTTCGATCCGAACCTGTATCGCATCGTCACCTTCGACCAGCGCGGTTGCGGTCGCTCCACGCCCCACGCCAGCCTTGAGAACAACACCACCTGGGATCTGGTCGCCGATCTCGAGCGGATTCGCAAGCACCTGGGCATCGACAAATGGGTGCTGTTCGGCGGTTCCTGGGGTTCGACTCTGGCCCTGGCTTACGCGCAAACCCACCCGGAGCGCGTGCACGGTCTGATTCTGCGCGGGATTTTTCTCTGCCGTCCCCAGGAAATCGAGTGGTTCTACCAGTGTGGCGCCAGTCGCCTGTTCCCCGATTACTGGCAGGACTACATCGCGCCGATCCCGCTGGACGAGCGCGACGACTTGCTCACGGCATTCCACAAACGCCTGGTCGGCAACGACCAGATCGCCCAGATGCATGCGGCCAAAGCCTGGTCCATCTGGGAAGGCCGCACCGCGACCTTGCGTCCGAACCCGCTGGTGGTCGATCGTTTCTCCGAACCCCAGCGTGCGTTGTCCATCGCCCGCATCGAATGCCACTACTTCACCAACAACGCTTTCCTTGAGCCGAATCAGCTGATCCGCGACATGGGCAAGATCGCCCATTTGCCCGGCGTCATCGTCCATGGTCGCTATGACGTGATCTGCCCGCTGGACAACGCCTGGGAACTGCATCAAGCCTGGCCGAACAGCGAACTGCAGGTGATCCGCGACGCCGGCCATGCGGCGTCCGAACCGGGGATCACCGATGCATTGGTGCGCGCCGCCGATCAGATGGCCCGTCGCTTGCTCGACCTGTCGCCTGACGAAGCATGAAGGCCCTGCTGCAACGCGTGCGCGGCGCGCGAGTCGAGGTCGCGGGAGAGGTGGTTGGTGCGATAGATCAGGGGTTGCTGGTGCTGGTGGCGGTCGAACCCGACGACACGCAGGCCAGCGCCGACAAACTTCTGCATAAACTGCTTAACTATCGAGTATTCAGTGACGCCGAGGGCAAGATGAATCTGTCCTTGGCTGACGTGGACGGCGGGTTGTTGCTGGTCTCGCAGTTCACCCTGGCCGCCGATACCAAAAACGGGTTGCGTCCGAGTTTTTCGACTGCAGCCCCCCCGGCCTTGGGCGAGGCGCTGTTCGACTATCTATTGGGCAAAGCGAAACAGGTGCATGGCACTGTGGCATCAGGTAGATTCGGCGCGGATATGCAGGTGCACCTGGTCAATGATGGCCCGGTAACCTTCCTGTTACAGACGTGAAAGCGCTTGAAACATGTTTTTAAGGGCATTTCGGCTGAAAACAGAGGCTTTTCCCGATAAATACTTGCTTCCCCCTGATGCGTTGTAACGCGGCCTACTAGATAATCGCGCGCTACGGGGATCAGCGTTCGTTGGTCCATTTTGACTTAGGTAGAGACTTGTCCGCGGCCTGTTGGGGAATCATTTTGCCCCATGGGAGTCGGAACAATGCTCGCCAACTTGGCAAGAGTGGTCCGCAGGGTCGGTTTTTTCCACCGTACACCGTGCTGGCACTTTAACTGGCCGTTGGTTTTTTGATCTGTTTTCGGCGAGGGTTGCTCGTGATTGTTAGTCCCTGTAATGCACCAAAATTGTCTGCCAAACGGTTTCGAAATGCTCTGGTAGCGGGCTCTGCACTGCTCTGCCTGTTCAGCGCCGGCCAGCTTTGGGCATTCAATCTGGATGACGTATCGGTCAAGGCAAAAGAGCTGGCCGGGCAAAAATACGAAGCCCCGCGCAGTAACCTGCCGAATGAATTTCGTGAAATGAAATTCGCGGATTATCAAAAAATCCGCTTCCTCACCGAAAAAGCCGAGTGGGCTAACCAGAAAACCCCATTCAAGCTGTCGTTCTATCACCAGGGCATGCACTTCGATACGCCGGTGAAAATCAACGAAATCACGGCCAACACCGTCGAAGAGATCAAATACGACCCAAGTCGTTTCGATTTCGGCGATATGAAGTTCGATCCTAAAGCCACCGAGCAGCTGGGTTATGCCGGTTTCCGTGTGCTCTACCCGATCAACAAGGCCGACAAGCAAGACGAAATCATGACCATGCTCGGCGCGAGTTACTTCCGCGTCGTCGGCAAGGGCCACACCTATGGCTTGTCCGCTCGCGGCATGGCCATCGATACCGCCTTGCCGTCCGGCGAAGAGTTCCCGCGTTTCACCGAGTTCTGGATTCAGCAGCCGAAGCCGGGCGACAAGCACCTGGTGATCTTCGCCCTGCTGGATTCGCCGCGCGCCACTGGTGCCTATCGCCTGACCCTGCGTCCGGGCAGCGACACGGTCGTCGACGTCAAGGCCAAGATGTTCCTGCGTGACAAGGTCACCAAACTTGGCGTTGCGCCGCTGACCAGCATGTTCCTGTTCGGCGCCAACCAGCCGTCGAAAGTGCTGAACTACCGTCGCGAACTGCACGACTCCAGCGGTCTGTCGATCCATGCCGGCAACGGCGAATGGATCTGGCGCCCATTGAACAACCCGAAACACCTGGCCGTGAGCAACTTCTCGATCGAGAACCCGCGCGGTTTCGGCTTGCTGCAACGTGGCCGTGACTTCAGCCACTACGAAGACCTCGATGACCGCTACGACAAGCGCCCAAGTGCCTGGATCGAGCCGAAAGGCGATTGGGGCAAGGGCTCCGTCGATCTGGTGGAGATTCCTACCGCTGACGAAACCAACGACAATATCGTTGCTTTCTGGAGTCCGGAAAAACTGCCAGAGCCTGGCCAACCCCTGGACGTCGCCTATCGCATGCACTGGACCATCGACGAAGCCGCCCTGCATTCGGCGGACAGCGCCTGGGTTCAACAGACCCTGCGTTCCACGGGTGACGTGAAGCAGTCGAACCTGATTCGTCAGCCGGACGGCAGCGTGGCCTACCTGGTGGATTTCCAAGGTCCGTCCCTGCAAGACTTGCCAGAAGATGCTGAAGTACGCAGCCAGGTTAGCGTTGGCGACAACGCGGAACTGGTCGAGAACAGTGTCCGTTACAACCCTGAAACCAAGGGCTGGCGCCTGACCCTGCGGATGAAGATCAAGGATCCGGGCAAGTCCACTGAAATGCGTGCAGCACTGGTCAAGACCATCACGCCGGCCGAGACGATCAAGACCACGGCGCCAGCGTCCAGCTCTTCCGTTGCCAAGGCCGACAAGATCGCCGCCAAGCAGCAGGAGAAGAAGGACAAGGAGGCCAAGCAAGCTGAAGCGCAAGCCCAGCAAGTCAAGGACACCAAGGACAAGGACAACAAAGACGCCAAGCAGCCTGTCGCTGCCGAAGCGGCCCCTGCCACACCGGAATCGGCACCGACTGAACAAGTCCTGACCGAGACCTGGAGCTATCAGTTGCCTGCCGATGAGTAATTCACAAGTACAGCCACAAACGCTTGCCGAGTACCTGGCGCATTTGCCGATGACCGACGAGCAGCGCGCGGAACTCGCGGGCTGCAAGTCTTTCAGTGAGTTGCACGAACGTCTGTCGTCCCAGGCGTTCGACGCGCCAACCGATGCCGCCCAGGCGTCGGTCGGGCGGCGCCTGACCCTGAACACCGCCGAAGAGCTGGCGGATGCGCAAATGTTGGGACTCGACGCCAGTGGTCGGGTTTGCCTCAAGGCAGCCCCGCCGATCCGTCGGACCAAAGTCGTTCCGGAGCCATGGCGCACCAATATCCTGGTGCGTGGCTGGCGTCGGCTGACCGGTCGCACCAACCCGCCGAAGCCGCCGAAAGACGAGAACGTGTTGCCAGCAGCTCGCTGGCGCACCGTCGGTTCGATCCGTCGTTACATTCTGTTGGTGCTGATGCTTGGTCAGACGATCGTCGCCGGCTGGTACATGAAAGGCATCATGCCGTACCAGGGCTGGTCGTTCGTCGATCTGGAAGAAGTCCTGCACCAACCGCTGCTGCAAACTGCGGCCCAGGTGCTGCCTTACGTGTTGCAAACCAGCATCCTGATTCTGTTCGGGATTCTGTTCTGTTGGGTGTCGGCCGGTTTCTGGACCGCGCTGATGGGCTTCCTCGAGTTGATCACCGGTCGCGACAAGTACCGCATTTCCGGCGCCAGCGCCGGCAACGAGCCGATCGCCAAGGACGCACGCACCGCATTGGTGATGCCGATCTGCAACGAAGACGTGCCGCGGGTGTTCGCCGGTTTGCGGGCGACCTTCGAGTCGGTTGCAGCCTCGGGTAACCTGGATCGTTTCGACTTTTTCGTGCTCAGCGACAGTAACGACGCCGATATCTGCGTCGCCGAACAGCAGGCCTGGCTGGACGTCTGCCGTGAAGCCAAGGGCTTCGGCAAGATCTTCTACCGCCGCCGTCGTCGTCGCGTAAAACGTAAAAGCGGCAACCTCGACGACTTCTGCCGTCGTTGGGGCGGTGACTACAAATACATGGTCGTGCTCGACGCCGACAGCGTAATGAGTGGCGAATGCCTGAGCAGCCTGGTGCGCCTGATGGAAGCCACGCCGGACGCCGGGATCATCCAGACCGCGCCGCGTGCGTCGGGCATGGACACCCTTTATGCGCGTATGCAGCAGTTCGCCACCCGTGTGTACGGTCCACTGTTCACCGCTGGCCTGCACTTCTGGCAGTTGGGCGAATCCCACTACTGGGGCCACAACGCGATCATCCGCATGAAGCCGTTCATCGAGCACTGCGCCCTGGCGCCGTTGCCCGGTAAAGGCGCGTTCGCCGGTGCGATTCTGTCCCACGACTTCGTTGAAGCGGCGCTGATGCGCCGTGCCGGCTGGGGCGTGTGGATTGCCTATGACTTGCCGGGCAGCTACGAAGAACTGCCACCGAACCTGCTGGACGAACTCAAGCGTGACCGTCGCTGGTGCCACGGCAACCTGATGAACTTCCGGCTATTCCTGGTCAAGGGCATGCACCCGGTACACCGTGCGGTGTTCCTGACAGGCGTGATGTCTTACTTGTCGGCGCCGTTGTGGTTCTTCTTCCTCGTGCTGTCGACAGCCCTGCTGGCGACCAACACGCTGATGGAGCCGCAGTACTTCCTGGAACCGCGCCAGCTCTATCCGCTGTGGCCACAATGGCACCCGGACAAGGCGATCGCACTGTTCTCGACGACTATCGTGCTGCTGTTCCTGCCGAAGCTGCTGAGCATCATCCTGATCTGGGCCAAAGGCGCGAAAGAGTTCGGTGGCAGGTTCAAGGTGACGCTGTCGATGCTGCTGGAAATGTTGTTCTCCATGCTGCTGGCGCCGGTGCGGATGATTTTCCACACCCGTTTCGTGCTCGCCGCGTTCCTCGGCTGGGCCGCGACCTGGAACTCGCCGCAACGTGACGACGACTCCACGCCGTGGAGCGAAGCGGTCAAGCGCCACGGTCCGCAAACCTTGCTGGGTTTCTTCTGGGCGTTGCTGGTGATCTGGCTGAACCCGAGCTTCCTCTGGTGGCTGGTGCCGATCGTCGGTTCGCTGATGCTGTCGATTCCGGTGTCGGTGATCTCCAGTCGTGTCGGCCTGGGCCTGAAGTCCCGTGACGAGAGCCTGTTCCTGATTCCTGAGGAATACAATCCGCCGCAGGCATTGCTGGCGACCGATCAGTACACCCACGAAAACCGCTGGCATGCACTGCACGACGGCTTCGTCCGGTCGGTGGTCGATCCACAGCAGAACGCGTTGGCGTGTGCGCTGGCGACGTCTCGTCACCGTCAGGCCGAGCCGATCGAATGGCTGCGCATCGAGCGGGTTCGCCATGCGATGAAGGTCGGGCCTGAAGGGCTGACCAACAACGAGCGCGTGGCCCTGCTGAGTGATCCGGTGGCACTGGGTCGCTTGCATGAGCAGGTCTGGAGCGAAGGCCATGCCGAGTGGCTGCAGGCCTGGCGCACTTCGGTGGATGCCGATCCGCATGCGCCGCTGTTGCCGCTCAAGCCGTTGAGCGTGCAGCCTCAGTTGGCATAATGAAAAACCCCGCGAAAGCGGGGTTTTTTTTTGTGCTGATGATCGCTCCCGTGTTCTGCGTGGGAACGATCAAACAAATCTCCCTCAACCCCTTGTGCAAACGGCCGAGTGCGTTAGCATCCGTCCCCGAATTGGTGCGCCCGGACAACTTTCTGTTCGTATCTGCCGGTTTCCCAAAGGAAACCTGCGGTTTGCGTGCCTCACAATGCGATGGGTTTTGGGGACTTGAAGATGAAGAAGTATCTGTCGATGCTGCTGGTCGGCGTCACGGCATTGGTTGCAGTCAGCGCGGCGCAGGCCGGTGCCATCGATGACGCGGTCAAGCGCGGCACGCTGAAAGTCGGCATGGACCCGACCTACATGCCGTTCGAAATGACCAACAAGCGCGGCGAAATCATCGGCTTCGAAGTCGACATCCTCAAAGCCATGGCCAAGGCCATGGGCGTCAAGCTGGAAATGGTATCCACCGGCTACGACGGCATCATCCCGGCCCTGCTGACCGACAAGTTCGACATGATCGGCAGTGGCATGACCCTGACCCAGGAACGCAACCTGCGCCTGAACTTCAGCGAGCCCTTCATCGTGGTCGGCCAGACACTGCTGATCCGCAAGGAGCTGGAAGGCACCATCAAGTCCTATAAAGACCTGAATACCGCCGACTACCGCATCACCTCCAAGCTCGGCACCACCGGCGAGATGGTCGCCAAAAAACTCATTTCCAAAGCCAAGTACCACGGCTACGACAATGAGCAGGAAGCGGTGCTCGACGTGGTCAACGGCAAGGCTGACGCCTTCATCTACGACGCGCCTTACAACGTCGTGGCGGTGAACAAGGTCGGCAACGGCAAACTGCTGTTCCTCGACAAGCCGTTCACCTATGAACCCCTGGCTTTCGGCCTGAAGAAGGGCGACTACGACAGCCTCAACTTCATCAACAACTTCCTGCACCAGATCCACGAAGACGGCACCTACGATCGCATCCATGACAAGTGGTTTAAAGACACCGCCTGGCTCAAGGACATGGAATAACACCGCCTTTGTGGCGAGGGAGCTTGCTCCCGTCCGACTGCGAAGCAGTCGTAAATCGATTGACTCGTTTTACCCGACGTTGCGCGGTGGCCGATTTCAGGGTTGCTGCGCAACCCAGCGGGAGCAAGCTCCCTCGCCACAGAGGGAGCGGGCGCCCTGATCGTTATGGATTTGCCTTTAAATGAAACAGAAAAAAGCCCAATGGCCCTGGCACGTATTAACCGTGCTGGTGCTGATCGGTCTGGCTGGCGCGTTGTACTACGCCACCTCGCTGATGTCCTACGAATGGCGCTGGAACCGTGTGCCGCAGTACTTCGCCTACCACGCCGAAGAGTCCCAGCGCGCGGCCGACATCTCCACCGTCAGTGAGCTGGTGCGCAAGGGCAGCAAGGCTGAAGTCACCCTGCGCAATGATGCAGGGGATGAGCAGCACCTGACGGTTGACGACAACAGCCTGCAAGTCGCGCAAGGCGATGATGTGGCCGAAGGCGATGTGATCGGCGTGACCCGGCATTGGGCCGCCGGCCCGCTGCTATGGGGGCTCTGGACCACGTTGTGGTTGTCCCTGGTGTCTGGCGTGCTTGGCCTGCTGATCGGCCTGGCCACCGGGCTGTGCCGCCTGTCGAACAACCCGACCCTGCGCGACCTCTCGACGATCTACGTCGAGCTGGTGCGCGGTACGCCGCTGCTGGTGCAGATTTTCATTTTCTACTTCTTCATCGGCACCGTGATGAACCTCTCCCGGGAGTTCGCCGGGATCGCCGCGCTGTCGCTGTTCACCGGCGCCTACGTGGCGGAGATCATCCGCTCTGGCGTGCAATCGATTGCACGCGGCCAGAACGAAGCGGCGCGCTCCCTCGGTTTGAGCGGTGGCCAGTCGATGCGCCACGTGGTGCTGCCACAAGCGTTCAAGCGCGTGCTGCCACCGCTGGCCGGGCAGTTCATCAGTCTGGTCAAGGACACCTCGCTGGTGTCGGTGATCGCGATTACCGAACTGTTGAAAAGCGGTCGTGAAGTCATCACTACCTCGTTCTCGCCGTTCGAAATCCTGTTCTGCGTGGCCGGGTTGTACCTGTTGATCAACCTGCCGCTGTCGAAAATCGCCAGTCGGCTTGAGCGGAGGCTCGCGCAAAGTGATTGAAGTCCGCGATCTGATAAAAGTCTTCGACACCCGCGGCCAGGTGGTTCGCGCGGTGGACAACGTCACCACCCAAGTGGCGAAGGGCGAAGTATTGGTGGTGATCGGCCCGTCCGGTTCCGGCAAGTCGACCTTTCTGCGCTGCCTGAATGGCCTGGAAGCGTTCGACTCCGGTTCGGTGAGCATCGACGGTCTGCAACTGGCCGACCCGAAAACCGACGTCAACGCCTACCGCCGCGAAGTCGGCATGGTGTTTCAGCATTTCAACCTGTTCCCGCACATGACCGTGCTGGAAAACCTCTGCCTGGCCCAGAAAGTCGTGCGCAAGCGCGGCAAGAAGGAGCGCGAGGCCAAGGCCATGGTGTTGCTGGAAAAGGTCGGTATCGCTCAGAAGGCCCACGAGTTTCCATCGCGCCTGTCCGGTGGTCAGCAGCAGCGCGTGGCCATCGCTCGGGCGTTGGCGATGGAGCCGAAGGTCATGCTGTTCGATGAGCCGACGTCGGCGCTCGACCCGGAAATGGTCGGTGAAGTGCTGGATGTGATGAAGACCCTGGCCGTGGAAGGCATGACCATGGTTTGCGTCACCCACGAAATGGGCTTCGCCCGGGAAGTGGCGGACCGGGTGCTGTTCTTCGATCACGGCAAATTGCTGGAAGACGCCTCACCGGCCGAGTTCTTCGATGCACCGAAGGATCCCCGTGCGCAGGCATTTTTGCGCCAGGTTTTGTAACCGCATTGCCCAAAAAAGATCGCAGCCTTCGGCAGCTCCTGCAGGCTGCCGAAGGCTGCGATCTTTTTGCTTTGTGTGGGTTAAACCTTGAACCTGCCCACCAGCATCTGCAAATGCGTCCCCAACCGCGCCAGCTCGACGCTGGAGGCCGCGGTCTCTTCACTCGCGGCCGAGGTCTGCTCGGACACGTCACGCACGTTCAGCACGCTGCGGTTGATCTCTTCGGCCACCGCGCTCTGTTGCTCGGCGGCAGCGGCGATCTGCTGGTTCATCGACTGGATCGCCGACACGGTACGGGTGATGCTTTCCAGTGAGTCACCGGCACGGCGGGTCAGTTCGACGCTGCTGTCGGTCAGGTTGCGGCTGTTGTCCATGATGGTCGCGACTTGCTGAGTGCCGGTTTGCAGGCCGACGATCAGCTCTTCGATTTCTTCGGTGGACTTCTGGGTACGCTGGGCCAGGCTGCGGACTTCGTCGGCGACCACCGCAAAGCCACGCCCGGCTTCACCGGCGCGAGCGGCTTCGATGGCGGCGTTGAGCGCCAGCAGGTTGGTTTGCTGGGCCACGGATTTGATCACGTCGAGCACGCTGCCGATCTTGTCGCTTTCGCGCTTCAGGTCGCCCATGGCAGCAGTGGAATTGCCGACTTCGAGGGCCAGGCGCTCGATCTGGGCGATGGCTTCGCCGACCACCCTGTCACCCTCGCGGGCCTGCTGGTCGGCGGCGACGGCGGCTTCGGACGCTTCCTCGGCATTGCGCGCGACTTCCTGCACGGTGGCGGTCATTTCGTGCATGGCGGTGGCCACCTGATCGGTTTCGACCTTCTGACTGTTGACCCCGGCGCTGGTCTGCTCGGTAACGGCAGACAGTTCTTCAGCGGCGCTGGCGATTTGGGTCACGCCGTCGCTGATGCCGCCGATCAGCTCCCGCAGGCCCAGGGTCATACTCTGCATGGCGCGTTGTAGCTGGCCCAGTTCGTCCTGGCGCTCGGAAATCAGGTTGTGGCTCAGGTCGCCCGCGGCGACACGCTCGGCCACTTTCAGGGTCTGGCTCAGGGGAATGACAATCTGCCGGGTGATGGCCCAGGCCGCGAACAGGCCAAAGGCCGACGCCAGGACGGTGGCCATCAGCAGCAGATTCTTGGCATGCGCCGTATCGGCGTCACGCACTGCGGTTTGCGAGGTGGTGAGCTTTTTGCTGACGTCGAACAGAATGTCGCCCTGGGCGCTCATGCGTTTGAAGGCAGCAGCGCTGGCGACCTGGGAGTCGCGGAACTGGCTGACAGCCGCGCGATAGGCCTTGAGCGAGTCGGTCGCCTGTTGCAGGTTGGCGATGTGTTGCTCCGGTAGTTTGGACGGCAGGCTTTCGAGGTTTTTCAGGGCGTTGTCGATGGCGTCCAGCGCTGGCTGCTCGGCCTCGGGTTTGCCGCTGTAGGTGTAGCCGCGGACCTGGAAGCGCGCCTGCTGGATCAGCTTGCTCAGTTCGATCACGCTGTTGAATTGAGCGACGCTGTCGCCCTGCAGCATGGATTTTTCGACTTCAGCGACGCGGGCCACGGCGTTATCGGCGGTGGCGCCCAGTTTGCTGCGAGCATCTTCGCGAGCGACGGTGGCCTGGGTCAGATCGGTGAAGGCGCGTTTGTACTCGCTGATGGCGGCCACTTGCTGGTCGATCAATGCCACGTCGTCAGGTTGTTCGATCAGTGTGCGGGCGGTTTTCAGGCCAGCATCGATTTTGCCGATCAGCTCGTTGACGGCGCCCGGTCCTTGTTCGCCACGGCGCATGTCGTAGTCCAGACGGGCGAGGCGCAGGTCTTTGGTCAGCTCATTGAGGCTGGAAATAAACCCGAGCGTGTCGCCACGGCTGATCACACCGCTCAGGCCGGTCCAGCCGGTGAAGGTGATCAACAAGGTGAGAAGCAGCACCAGACCGAAGCCGACACCCAGTTTGCGATTGACGCTTACGTTCCCCAGTTTCTCGGCTAGCCAACGGTACATGCTGCAACTCCCCTCGGACCATTATTCGGTTTTATGGGGACTGTATCGGCAGGCAGGCTGGAACCTGTAGGTGAGCAAACACCTGTGGCAAGGGTAAGTGTCTGGGTCAGAACAAACGCGAGAGCAGTGCAGTGACCGCTGTTTCGACCCGCAGGATGCGCTCGCCGAGCTGCACCGGTTGCAGGCCGGCCTTGGCCAGCAGGTCGATTTCGTAAGGAATCCAGCCGCCTTCGGGGCCGATGGCCAGGGTCACGGGTTCGTCCAGGCCACGGGGGCAGGGCGGGTAATTGCCGGGATGACCGACCAGGCCGAGAGTGCCTTCAGTGATTGCTGGCAGGCGATCTTCGACAAAAGGTTTGAAGCGCTTCTCGATGACGACTTCCGGCAGCACGCTGTCCCGGGCTTGTTCAAGCCCCAGGATCAATTGTTCGCGAATCGCCTCAGGTTCCAGGAACGGGGTTTGCCAGAAGCTCTTCTCGACGCGATAGCTGTTTACCAGAACGATTCGTGGCACACCCATGGCGGCCACGGTCTGAAACACCCTGCGGAGCATTTTCGGGCGTGGCAGGGCCAACACCAGGGTCAGTGGCAGCTTGGCTGGCGGCGGCTGGTCGAGGGTGACGCGCAACTCCGCTTCGTCGGCGTCCAGGCGCAGCACTTCGGCGGCGCCCATCAGCCCACCGATACGCCCGACGCGCATGCTGTCACCCACTTCGCAGCGGTGGACTTCCTGCATATGAGTCAAGCGGCGATCGCGCAGGATCACCCGGTCGGCCGCAATGAAATCGGCCTCCTCGAGGAGCAGCAGGTTCACGCTTGGGTCGCTGGCGGCTGGTCGTTGTGATCGTCAGCCGGCTTTTCGTCCGGGTGCTCGCCGCGCTTGCTGATCAGGCCGCCGAACAGGACGCCGATCTCGAACAGCAACCACATTGGTACGGCCAACAGCGTCTGCGAGAAGATGTCCGGCGGCGTCAGGATCATGCCGACCACGAAGCAGCCGATGACCACATACGGGCGGATTTTCTTCAGGTAGGCGACGTTGACCACGCCGATCCACACCAGCAGCACCACGGCCACCGGGATCTCGAACGCCACGCCGAAGGCGAAGAACAGCGTCATGACGAAATCGAGGTAGCTGGTGATGTCGGTCATCATTTCCACGCCGGCCGGGGTGGCGGCGGCGAAGAACTTGAAGATCAGCGGGAACACGAGGAAATAGGCGAAGGCCATGCCGGTGTAGAACAGCAGGATGCTGGAGACCAGCAACGGCACGGCGATGCGCTTCTCATGCTTGTACAGGCCTGGCGCGATGAAACCCCAGATCTGATGCAGGATCACCGGGATTGCCAGGAACAGCGAGACCATCATGGTCAGCTTCAGCGGCGTCAGGAACGGCGACGACACGTCGGTGGCGATCATCGTCGCGCCGGCCGGCAGGTACTGGCGCAGCGGCGTGGAGACGAAGGTGTAGATCTGCTGGGTGAAGGCGAACAACCCGGCGAAGATAATGAAAATCGCCGCTACACAGCGCAGCAGACGGGTGCGCAACTCGGTGAGGTGCGAGACCAGTGGCATGTGCTGGTCGTTTTCGGGGAGATCGCTCATGGGGCTCGCGGCGGCAATGTTGGGTCATGAGGCGCCGGCGTTGTCGGCGCGGCGGCAGGAGCAACAGGTTCTACTGGAGTAGCAGGTGCAGGTTCAGCAGCTGCAACCGCCGGCGTGACTTCAGCTGTCGGCGCATGAATCGTCGGCGTCGCCACAGGTTCCACCGGAGTTGGCTCCTGCTGAGTCGGCGTGAAAATCTTCCGCGCCTCCTGCTCCAGGGACAGAATGTGCTCGTTGTGCAGTTGCCGGCGAATCTCGTCGGCACCGATTTCACGTTCAACTTCCTGTTTGATCGCGTTGAAGCTGCGCTTCAGCCGCCCGACCCACAGGCCAGCGGTGCGCGCAGCACCCGGCAGGCGCTCGGGGCCCAGTACCAGCAGGGCGACGAGGCCGACGAGCAGCAGTTCAGAGAAGCTGATACCAAACATTAGTCAGTGCTCACGAGTCTTTGCGGATCGGCTCTTCGACTTTTTGCGCCTGCACGTCGATGGTGTGCGGCGGGTTCACAGACGTTGTGGCCTGTGGCTGGGTCGGTGGAACCGGTTGGGCCGGAGTCGCAGTCGGGTCGGCCGGTTTCTCTTCGTCGTTCATGGCCTTGCGAAAGCCCTTGATCGACTCGCCGACGTCAGTGCCGAGGTTTTTCAGTTTCTTGGTGCCGAACACCAGCACCACGACAACCAGGATGACGATCCAGTGTTTCCAGTCAAAAATGCCCATGTTGCGTTCCTCTCTAATAATTGTTCAGGCGGACGGGCGCGAGGCTTTCTCGGCGTGTCCGGACAGACCGAAGCGACGGTCCAGTTCATCGAGCACAGCCTGTGGATGTTGCCCCAACTGGGCGAGCATGACCATGCTGTGGAACCACAGGTCGGCGGTCTCGTAGATCACATCGCTGCAGTCACCGCTGATGGCGGCATCCTTGGCGGCGATAATGGTTTCGACCGACTCTTCGCCGACTTTTTCCAGAATCTTGTTCAAGCCCTTGTGGTACAGGCTGGCGACGTACGAGCTGTCGGCGGCTGCGCCTTTGCGCTCTTCCAGCACCTGGGCCAGACGGGTCAAAGTGTCACTCATGGGTATGTCCTGCGGAGTAGATGGCGTGCGGGTCTTTGAGAACCGGGTCGACGGTTTTCCAGTCGCCGTTCTCGAAGACGCGATAGAAGCAGCTCTGACGGCCGGTATGGCAGGCGATGTCGCCGATCTGCTCGACCATCAGGATGATCACGTCAGCGTCACAGTCCAGGCGCATCTCATGCAGGGTTTGCACGTGGCCGGACTCTTCGCCCTTGCGCCACAGCTTGCCACGGGAACGTGACCAGTAAATGGCACGGTTCTCGGCGGCGGTCAATTGCAGTGCTTCGCGGTTCATCCAGGCCATCATCAGGACGCGTCCGGTCTTGTGATCCTGGGCAATCGCCGGCACCAGTCCATCGGCGTCCCACTTGATCTCGTCCAGCCAGTTTTTCATCTTCGACTCCGACAGCGGGCTCTACTTCAATAGTTGAGGCCAATGTTCAAATTCAGCGTTCAAACAGTGTGCCAGCCGATGATCCAACTGGCTATCGGCGAACGACCAGATACAAGCCGATCGCCACCATGATTCCGGCGGGCCAATGCCCCAGTTCGTGTAACGGGCCACCGGCGGCGAGTATCGTGCCACCCGCCAGATGAGCGGTACCGAGCAGGCGCAGGAACACGTCGTCCTTGCGCCGGTGCCACGGAGGCGGCGGGTCGTTGGCGTGGGGTTGGGACATGCGCTCAAGCAGGTCGCGGGCCATGTTGGCCAGGTGCGGGAGCTGCTCGAACTGGCTCTGCACGTTGCCCAGCAAGGCTTTGGGGCTGACGCGCTCGCGCATCCAGCGTTCGAGGAACGGCTGGGCGGTGTTCCACAGATCGAGGTCCGGGTACAACTGACGACCCAGGCCTTCGATGTTCAACAGGGTTTTTTGCAGCAAGACCAACTGCGGCTGCACTTCCATGTTGAAGCGTCGGGCGGTCTGGAACAGGCGCATCAGCACCTGACCAAAGGAAATATCTTTTAACGGTTTTTCGAAGATCGGCTCGCACACCGTGCGGATCGCCGCTTCGAATTCGTTGAGCTTGGTTTCCGCCGGTACCCAGCCCGAGTCGATGTGCAATTGCGCGACACGCCGGTAGTCACGCTTGAAAAACGCGAACAGGTTGCGCGCCAGATAGTCCTGGTCTTCCGGGGTCAGGCTGCCGACGATGCCGCAGTCGATGGCGATGTACTGCGGGCTCCAGGGCTGCACGGTGCTGACGAAAATGTTGCCGGGGTGCATGTCGGCGTGGAAGAAGCTGTCGCGGAACACCTGGGTGAAGAAGATCTCCACGCCACGCTCGGCGAGCATTTTCATGTCGGTGCGCTGGTCGGCCAGGGTCGCGAGGTCGGTGACCTGAATCCCGTAGATGCGCTCCATCACCAGCACTTTCGGTCGGCACCAGTCCCAATAGACTTGCGGCACATACAGTAGCGGCGAACCGTCGAAGTTGCGCTTCAACTGGCTGGCGTTGGCGGCCTCACGCAGCAGATCGAGTTCGTCGTAGATGGTTTTTTCGTAATCACTGACCACGTCCACCGGGTGTAGCAGACGGGCGTCGGCCGAGAGTTTTTCCGCAGCGCGGGCAAGAATGAACAGCCATGCCAGGTCCTGGGCAATCACCGGTTTGAGGCCTGGGCGGATTACCTTGACCACCACTTCTTCGCCGGTTTTCAGCTGCGCGGCATGCACCTGCGCCACCGAAGCCGAGGCCAGCGGTTCGACGTCGAAACGTGAGAAGACTTCATTGATCTTCTTGCCGAGCTGCTCCTCGATCAGCCGGACCGACACTTGTGAGTCGAACGGCGGCACCCGGTCCTGCAACATCATCAACTCATCGGCGATGTCTTCGGGTAGCAGGTCGCGGCGTGTCGAAAGGATCTGGCCGAACTTGATGAAAATCGGCCCAAGGTCCTGCAACGCCAGGCGCAATCGTGCGCCACGGCTCAGGTCCAGGGGCTTGCGCGGGAACCAGCGCCACGGCAAGGCATAGCGCAGCGCCAGCAGAAACCAGGGCAATGGCAGGGCGAACAGCAGGTCATCGAGGCGGTAGCGGATCACGACGCGCTGGATGCGCAACAAACGGCGGACGGCAAGCAGCTTCATGCGTTATCGCTTGGGTCGAGGGATCGGGAAAGGCGCTCGAAACGCGCCTCGAGACGTTCCAGATCGAGTTTGATCTGGTCCAGTTCACTGAAACGGGCTTCGGCTTCGCGCTGACCGACCAGGGTGCGCGATTCTTCGGCCAGATATTCGCCCAGGTTCTGGTTGAGGCTGGCGAACCCTTGCTGATACCAGCGTGCGCGGCTGCGCAGATGACCGCCGACCAGTTGCGTGGCCAGAGGCCCCAGCCAGCGCGAGAGTTCATACTCCCAGTCCAGCTCCAGGTCCTGAAGGACCGCCGCCAGTTCCAGCAGCACGCCGCTGTCGCCGTCGAGTTCGACTTCCGGGGCATGCAGCACCGACGTCTTGTCTTTGCTCGTCGCCAGTTTCAGCAGGCTTGAGGCCGGTGCGCGCAAGGTGCAGTCGGCACCGGTTTCCCAGTGGGACGCCAGCATCAGGCCTTCATCGCTGGGCAGGATGAACAATTGCAACGCCGGGCTGCGGCAGTCGACGGCAATCACCTTGCCACTCAAATGCGCCAGCCGCGGCAGCGCCGTGCTGTCGAGACGCAGCACCCGGTTCAGACCGAGTTCAACGCTGGCGAGCAGGCCGGCCAGCAACATCAGGGTTTGATGCCACGGTGCAGGGCGACGATGCCTGCGGTCATGTTGTGGTAGGTCACGCGGTCGAAACCGGCCTCGACCATCATCGACTTCAGGGTTTCCTGATTCGGGTGCATGCGGATCGATTCGGCCAGGTAGCGATAGCTTTCCGAATCATTGGTGATCAGCTTGCCCATCAACGGCATGAAGGCGAACGAATAGGCATCGTAGGCTTTGGACATCAGTGCGTTGGTGGGTTTGGAGAACTCCAGCACCAGCAGGCGACCGCCGGGCTTGAGCACGCGCAGCATCGAGCGCAGGGCGTCTTCTTTATGCGTCACGTTGCGCAGGCCGAAAGCGATGGTCACGCAGTCGAAGTGGTTGTCCGGGAACGGCAGCTTTTCAGCGTCGGCCTGGACGAATTCGACGTTGCCGGACACACCCAGATCCAGCAGGCGGTCACGACCGACCTTGAGCATGGATTCGTTGATGTCGGCCAACACTACCTGACCAGTTGGCCCCACAAGATGCGAAAACTTTTTGGTCAGGTCGCCAGTGCCGCCGGCGATGTCCAGCACGCGGTTACCGGCACGCACGCCCGACAGTTCGATCGCGAAACGCTTCCACAGACGGTGCATGCCGCCCGACAGGAGGTCGTTCATCAAGTCGTACTTGGCGGCTACCGAGTGGAAAACCTCAGCGACTTTTTCCGCTTTCTGGCTTTCCGGAACGTTTTTGAAGCCGAAGTGAGTGGTGGGTTCGGCATCGCTGCCTTTGCGCTGATCAGTCATATCGCTGTCACCAAAATAGAATGCGGGACATTCTAATCCCGGTGGCCTGCTTTGTCTTGGCAAGGCTGAAGGTAAGATATAGAGAAACCGGGACGTTTTGACGCAGTAACGGTCAAGATGCTTCAGGAAGTGTCCATAAAGCAGGAGTCATTCGATGGCCCATATTAGTGTTGAGCGTGCCCATGGCCTGGGTAAGGAAGCGGCCCGCGAGAAGGCCGACAAGTTGGCGCAGAAACTGTCCGATCAATATGGCCTGGAGCCACAGTGGTCTGGCGACACGCTGAACCTCAAGCGCTCCGGTGTGAAAGGGGCGGTGCATGTGGGCGAGGATTCGATCCGGGTTGATGTCGAATTGGGGCTGTTGATGTCCGCCATGAGCAGCACCATCAAATCGGAAATCGAAAGGGCCCTCGACAAAGCCCTCGCGTGACTCCCCAAAGAGCGCAGCCTTCGGCGGCTCCTGCATTGAAATGTGTACATCTGCAGGCGTTGCCGAAGGCTGAGATCTTTTCCCGGAGGCACCACCGATTTGTGTCATTTGTTAGGGTGCCGTTTCTAATTTTTCTCCCTACTTTGTGCCTGAGCCCGACACTTTCGCGGGCAGTTCCTCAACCCTTCTGCGCGTGAGGTGGACCATGGCCAAAGTTATTGTGAAGAAAAAAGTCGACGTTGAGACCAACACTCTGAACGACGTCAAATCGTATGCCCGCAAGATCTGGCTGGCGAGCCTGGGTGCTTACACCAAGGTCGGTCAAGAGGGTGGCGAGTACGTTCAAGAGTTGATCAAGGCTGGTCAAGCTGTTGAAAAGAAAGGCAAAAAAGTAGTTGCTGAGAAACTTGAAGCGGCTAATGCCGAGATCGATGAAGCCAAGAGTGAGGTGAGTACTTTCAAAGGCAAAGTCGAACTTCAACTCGACAAAGTCGAGAAGGCTTTCGATATGCGTATCGCAAGTGCCTTGAATCGTATCGGCATTCCGTCTAAACATGACGTGGAGACACTCTCTGCTAAGCTCGATGAGCTGACAGCATTGCTCGAACGTGTCGCGCGTAAATCTTAAGGAGAACGGGATGGCTGGCAAAAAGAATACTGAAAAAGAAGGCAGCTCGTGGATCGGGAAGGTCGAAGACTACTCCCGCAAGATCTGGCTGGCTGGTTTAGGCGTGTACTCGAAGATTGATACTGACGGCAGCAAACTCTTCGATGCATTGGTTAAGGACGGCGAGAAAGCCGAGAAGCTCACCAAGAGCGCTGTCGGCAAGACTGTCGATGCTGCCAAGGACTCCGCTTCGTCGGCCAAGTCGCGCATCAGCGGCGTGAAAGATCGCGCACTGGGCAAGTGGGATGAGCTGGAAGGGGCTTTCGACAAGCGCCTGAACAGCGCCATTTCGCGCCTGGGTGTACCGAGCCGCAATGAAGTCAAGGCACTGCACAGCAAGGTCGATACCCTGACCAAGCAAATCGAAAAACTCACCGGTGCCAAGGTTGCGCCTGTTGCGGCGAAAACCGCGGCGGCCAAACCGGCAGCTAAAAGCGCTGCCAAACCATTGGCCAAGGCCGCAGCGAAACCTGCCGCCAAGCCGGCCGCCAAAACTGCTGCTGCGAAACCTGCAGCCAAAGCGGCCGCTAAACCCGCTGCTAAACCCGCTGCAAAAGCTGCCGCAAAACCAGCCGCTAAACCAGCGGCCAAACCTGCAGCTAAAACCGCAGCGGCCAAACCCGCTGCGGCGAAGAAGCCAGCAGTGAAAAAACCAGCCGCCCCGAAAGCGGCCGCTCCGAAACCAGCAGTGGCTGCCGCCAAACCGGCAACCCCGGTCAGTCCGGCGAACTCCGCCGCTGCGCCGACCCCTGCTGTAACCCCGACTATCGCACCGACTCCATCGGCGCCAACCAGTCAGTCCTGATTTCCAGGACGCAAAAAAACGCCCGGCCTGTAAAGGTCGGGCGTTTTTGTTTGTGCATGGATTCCAGAAGCCATCGAAGACCCACCGGGTCAGTTGTGCTCTTCGAGGTACTGCAACGCCAACCGCTCGGTCGCGACTTTGACCGGCGGCAACAAGTGCGGCGCCACCAGCATCATGATCTGGTACACCACCAGTCGTACTTCACCTTCACGGTCGAGAATCCGCTGATAGTCCAGCGAGAACAGCAATGTCATGGTGATTTGCTCCACCAGTTGCCCCAATGCCTGGGTGTCGCTGACCAACTGCCCCTGAGCCTTCAACTGTGCCAGCAATGAAGCCAGTGTGCGCTTCAACGCATTGAGCAGGTTGCGTATCCCCTTGGCCAGTTTCGGCAGGCGGCCGGCAAGGTTCGACAAGTCCTGGAACAGAAACCGGTATTGAGCCAGGCGTTCGACGATCAGGTGCAGGAACAGCCAGTAATCTTCGGGTGCCAATTCCACATCGGACGGTGGATCGAGCAAGGGCGTCAGTTCGGTCTGGAAGCGTTCGAACAGCCCCAGGATCAGCGGCTCCTTGCCGTGGAAGTGGTAGTAGAGGTTGCCGGGGCTGATGCCCATTTCGTTGGCCACCTCCATGGTGGACACGTTCGGTTCGCCCTTCTGATTGAACAACTGCAGGGCACATTCGAGAATCCGGTCGCGGGTTTTCATCCAGTCTTCTTAATGGTCGAGTCAGGCCACGGCCATTGGCGGCCGTGGTTCATTGAACGTCAGCGCACGCGCACGTAAGTACCGGGTGCCGCCTCCATCGGTGGATAGTTCTGGTTGCCGAGGGTCATCTGGGTTTCGTGTAGTGCGCCGGAGCGTTCCTGAATCCAGCTCAGCCATTGCGTCCACCAACTGCCGTCGACGCGTTTGGCGTCGTAATACCAGGCCCGCGGGTCGCTGCTCAGTTTCGGGTTCTCGACGTAGTTGGCTTTCGAGTTGTGCGGCGGGTTGAGAATGCTCTGCACATGACCGCTGCTCGACAGCACGAAGCGTCGCTCGCCACCCAGCAGCAAGGTCGAGCGATACACCGCATCCCACGGGGTGATGTGATCGTTCATGCCGGCCACGCTGAAACTGTCGACGGTGACTTTCTGCAGGTCGATCGGTGTGCCGCACACTTCCAGCCCACCCGGATGACTCAGCGGGTTGTGCTTGAAGAAGTCCAGCAGATCGCCATGAAACGCTGCCGGCAGGCGCGTGTTGTCATTGTTCCAGTAGAGGATGTCGAACGCCGGTGGCTCCTTGCCCAGCAGGTAGTTATTGACGAAGTAATTCCAGATCAAATCGTTGGGGCGCATCCAGGCAAAAACCCTGGCCATGTCGCGACCTTCCAGAACGCCCTTCTGATATGAGCGGCGCTTGGCCGCTTCCAGCGTTTGTTCGTCGACGAAGAGGGTGGCCGGGCTTTCTATCTGACTGTCGAGCAGGCTGACCAGATAGGTCGCGCTGGACACCCGCCGCAGCTGCCGCTTGGCCTGCAAGTGCCCTTGCAGCGCGGCGATGGTCAGCCCGCCGGCGCAGGCACCCATCAGGTTGACGTCGCGGGAGCCGGTAATCGCCCGGCACACATTCATCGCTTCTTCGGTGGCTTCGACGTAAGACGACAGCCCCCATTCGCGGTGACGCACATCAGGATTGCGCCAGCTGATCACGAAGGTCTGCAAGCCGTTTTTAAGGGCGAACTGGACGAAGCTGTTACTGGGGCTCAAGTCGAAAATGTAGAACTTGTTGATCTGTGGCGGCACGATCAGCAACGGCTTGGAATACTGTTTTTCGCTCATCGGCTTGTACTGGATCAGTTCCAGCAGCTCATTGCGAAACACCACGGAGCCGGTGGTGGTGGCGACTGTCTTGCCTACCTCGAATGCTTGTTTGGTGACCTGTCTGGGCAAGCCGTCGTTGTGCAGCAGATCGTCAAGCAAATGGCCGATACCCCGCACCAGGCTGTGACCGCCAGAGTTGAAGATCTCCTTGACCGCCAGCGGATTGAGCAGGGTGTTGGACGGCGCCACGGCGTCGTTGATCAAGGCAAACGCAAAGTGGGCGCGGGCGCGATCGTCCGGGCTCAGGTTGCTCTCGTCGATCCAGTTTTTGACCTCCTTCTGCCAACTCAGGTAGGCCTGCAAGCTGCGGCGATAAAAAGGGTTGAGGCTCCACGCCGGGTCGGCAAAGCGATTGTCTTGCGGATTGATCGGGTGCAGGGTTTCACCCAACAACACGCGGCCAAGCTGGCCCCCCAGCTTCAAGGCATGCCGGGCCGTGTACACCGGGTTGCGCAGGCCATGGGTGGCCAGGCTGCGCAAGGTTGAAAGCAAGTCCCGGCCGCGCAGACCGGTAACCGCACTCTGTGCGTTGATGAATGCAGCGGGAGTGGGCAAGGAGCCCTTCGCTGGTTTGTCGCGCATGAGTCAACACTCCTTCGTCATCAGGCCAAAAACAAACTCACCGAACAAATCACCATAGACGTTGTTGCGGATTGTTGCGCGGTACGACGTCCTGTCGACGCTCTTTTCCTGAACCAAATCCGGGGCCGGTCAACTGCCCGATGGCGCCGGATGCGGATGCATCACTGCGCGCTGACGTTCCTCTTCGAGAAACTTCATGATGATCGGTGCCACCGCTTCGGCCCGGGTAATCAAGAACAGATGCCCGTCGTCGATGATGTGCAATTGGGCGTTGGGAATTCGCCAGGCCAGCATGCGCATATTGATCAGCGGGATCAGTGGGTCGTCGTCGCCGGCCAGCACCAGGGTCGGCTGGTGGATCTTGTGCAGCCAGTGAATGCTGGTCCAGCCGAACCCGGCGAATAGCTGCCAGTAGTAGCCCAGTTTGCCTGCCGAGCGAACCCGCGCGGCGTGACTGGCCGCCAGGGTCGGATCGCGACGGAACGAGCCGCCATAGATCATCGGCGCGATGCGAATCACATGGGACGGCTGGATGTAGCGTCGTGGGCTGGCCATCATCCATAGCACTTTTGGTTTGCCCGGGACCATCACTGTGCCGGCCGCCGTGGCTGCCAGCACCAGCTTCTTGCAGCGCTCGGGATAGTCATAGGCAAATTGCTGCGCCAGGGCGCCACCCCATGACACGCCGATCACATTGACCTGCCCGTAATCGAGATAATCGAGCATTCGCGCCGTCAGTTTCGCCAGGCCCGAAAAGCGATACGGCCGGCTGGGCGTCGATGAGCCGCCGACACCGGGTACGTCGAAGGCGATGACTTCCAGGTCCGGATCCAGTGCCTGGACGAACGGAAATATCAGCTCCAGGTTGGCGCCGATGCCATTGAAAACCAGCAAGGGCGTCAAGTGAGGCTTGCCGGGGCGTACCGCGGTGCGGAGGGTCTGCCCATCCAGGTTGACGGTACGGAATACGAACGGTTGCGGCATGCACGAAGCCCTGTAAGTTTTAAACGCTGATTGGGCCATCCCGGGCCGTCGCAGAATGTTCGAGGCTGGCCTCGAGGCTGATTAATGACAATCGCGGCACCTCCCAGTGCCGCGGACTGCGAGTTGTTTGAAGCTCAACGTTCGTGCACATACGTGCCTGGCGACGCCTCACCCGCGGGATAGGCCTTGTTGCCAAGGTTGGCGGGGGACTTCTTCAGTTTGCCCGAGCGTTCGGCCTGCCACGCCTGCCAATGCAACCACCAGGAGTCGGTGTGCTTGGTGGAGTTTTCCATCCAGTCCTCGGCCTTGACCGGCATGTCGGTGCTGGTCATGTAGCGTGCTTTCGGATTGCCCGGCGGGTTCAGAATGCTCTGGATATGTCCGCTGCTGGACAGCACGAACTCGACCTTGCCGCCGAACAGTTGTGCCGACTTGTAGCAGGACTTCCACGGGGTGATGTGATCGTTGGTGCCGGCCAGGGAAAAGATGTCGGCATCGACCTGTTTGAGGTCGATCGGTGTGCCGCACACTTCCAGTGCATTGGGGCGGATCAGTGGGTTGTTTTTGAACATCTCGATCAGGTCGCCGTGGAAAGCGGCCGGCAGGCGAGTGGTGTCGTTGTTCCAGAACAGAATGTCGAACACCGGTGGCTCGTTGCCCAACAGGTAGTTGTTGACCCAGTAGTTCCAGATCAAGTCGTTGGGACGCATCCAGGCGAAGACTTTCGCCATATCGCGACCTTCCAGCACACCGGCCTGGTAGGAGTGGCGCTTGGCGGCTTCGAGGGTCTGCTCGTCGACGAACAGGGCCACGTCGCTGTCGAGGGTGGTGTCGAGCACGCTGACCAGCAGCGTCAGGGCGTTTACTTTCTTCTCGCCGATCGCTGCGTAATGACCCAGCAGCGCGGTGCAGGTAATGCCGCCGGAGCAGGCACCGAGCATGTTCACGTCTTTGCTGCCGGTGATCGCGGTGACCACGTCGACCGCTTCCTTGAGCGCTTCGATGTAGGTCGACAGACCCCACTCGCGTTGTTCCTTGGTCGGGTTGCGCCAGCTGACGATGAACGTCTGCATGTTGTTGCGCAGGCAGAAGCGCGCCAGGCTCTTGTCCGGGCTGAGGTCGAAAACATAGAACTTGTTGATTTGCGGCGGCACCACCAGCAGTGGGCGTTCATGCACTTGCTCGGTGATCGGCTTGTACTGGATCAGCTCCAGCACGTCGTTGCGAAAGACCACCGCGCCTTCGGTCACACCCAGGCTCTTGCCGACTTCGAACGCGCCCATGTTGACCTGGCTCGGCATCCCGCCGTTGTGGATCAGATCCTTGGCCAGATGAGAGAGGCCGTCGAGCAGGCTTTTGCCGCCGGTTTCGAAGAAGCGTTTGACCGCCGCCGGGTTGGCTGCCGTGTTGGTCGGGGCCATGGCTTCGGTCATGAGGTTGATCACGAAATGCCCGCGAGCGACGTCCTTGGGCGAGAGATTGCTCTTATCGATCCAGGTATGGAGCTCCTTGCGCCACGCCAGATAAGTTTGCAAATAACGTTTGTAGAGAGGGTTCTGGCTCCAGGCCGGGTCGAGGAAACGGCGGTCGTCGCTTTGCGGTTGAAGCTCGGATTTTCCGAACAGCACGTTCTTGAGTTCGATGCCGAAATGGGCGACGTGCCTGGCACTGTGGATGGGTTGTCTGATGGCCTGGGTCAGCACCATTCGGGCAGAGCCCAGTAGATCCTTTCTACGCAGCCCAACAACAGGATTCAGTCCCAAGGTATTTTCTGAAGCCTGGAATTTCAGGTCATCGTTTTGCTTGTTACTCATCTACGACGCTCCATTGTCCTGAGGCGAGTACCTGAGCCCAGCTGTGTAGTCACACAGCAAACGCCAGGTACTACTGCTCGGGGTGACCGTTAATTGCGCATAGCTACAAATGCACGGAACTTGCCAGCTCCATTGGTTACCCGAGTTTAATTTTTTCGCAAGCGGGCCAATCGTTGACCCGGCAGCCAAGCATTCAAACAGATGGAATTAGAAAATGCCCTCTAAATACCTCGAGGCCTGACCTAGAGCATCAGCTTGACGACCGACTCGTTCGGATCACGGGTCTTTCCGGCCGCTTTGAGTTCGGCAAGATAATCGTTCCACAGATCCTCTTGGCGCACCGCCAACTGGTACAGATATTCCCAGGTGAACAGGCCGCTGTCGTGGCCGTCGTCGAAGGTCAATTTCAGTGCGTACTGACCGGCTGGTTCGACCTTGCTCAGGCCTACGCCGATCTTGCCAAATTGCAGGATAGGTTTGCCGTGGCCCTGGACCTCGGCGGAAGGAGAGTGCACGCGAAGGAATTCTGCGGGCAGGTGATACTCCTCGCCGGACGCGTATTTGAGCGTCAGGGTTTTCGAGGCTTTGTGCAGTTTGATGTCGGTGGGGAGTTGGGTCGTCATGGGGCCGATCTTCCGTTTGTATGAAGGCCCTGTGTCGGCGGGTGATCTGTGGCGAGGGAGCTTGCTCCCGCTCGGCTGCGTAGCAGTCGTAAATCCGGTGAATGAGGTCTTGTAGATAAACCGCATTCACCGACTTTAGGGCCGCATCGCGACCCAGCGGGAGCAAGCTCCCTCGCCACAGAAGCCCGCTCACACAGAATGAGACCTACAGGATATAACGGGACAGGTCTTCGTTCTGTGCCAATTCGCCCAAGTGGCTGTTGACGTAATCGGCATCGATCAGGATCGCCTTTTCGTCATGGGTGCTGGCCAGATCGCCGGCACTGAACGACACCTCTTCAAGCAGACGCTCCAGCAAGGTGTGCAGGCGACGGGCGCCGATGTTCTCGGTCTTCTCGTTGACCTGCCAGGCAATCTCGGCAATACGCTTGATGCCGTCCGGCTGGAACTCGATGAGCAGCCCTTCGGTTTTCAGCAGCGCGCAATACTGCTCGGTGAGAGAGGCATGCGGTTCGCTGAGGATACGCTCGAAATCTTCCGGGCTCAGGGCCTTGAGTTCGACCCGAATCGGCAGGCGACCTTGCAGCTCCGGCACCAGATCACTCGGCTTGCTCAGGTGGAATGCACCAGAGGCGATAAACAGGATATGGTCGGTCTTGACCATGCCCAGTTTGGTGTTGACGGTGCAGCCTTCGATCAGCGGCAGCAAGTCGCGCTGTACGCCTTCACGGGATACATCGACGCCACCGGTATTGCCGCGCTTGGCGACCTTGTCGATTTCGTCGATGAACACGATGCCGTGCTGTTCGACAGCTTCCAGCGCCTTGGCCTTCAACTCTTCTTCGTTGACCAGGCGACCGGCTTCTTCGTCGCGAACCAGTTTCAGCGCTTCCTTGACCTTGAGCTTGCGGCTCTTGCGCTTGCCCTTGCCCATGTTGGCGAACAGGCTCTGCAACTGGTTGGTCATTTCTTCCATGCCCGGTGGCGCGGAGATATCGACGCCGGTGATTTCGGCGACTTCGATTTCGATCTCCTTGTCGTCCAGCTGACCTTCACGCAGGCGTTTGCGGAACAGCTGGCGGGTGTTGGAGTCCTGGGCCGGGGCGGCGTCTTCGTTGCTGAAACCCATGCGTGCCGGTGGCAGCAAGGCGTCGAGGATGCGTTCTTCGGCGGCGTCTTCGGCGCGGTGGCGAACCTTGGTCATTTCCTGTTCGCGCAGCAGCTTGATCGCCGCGTCCGCCAGATCACGAATGATCGATTCGACGTCGCGGCCGACATAGCCCACTTCGGTGAATTTGGTCGCTTCGACTTTGATGAACGGAGCGTTGGCGAGTTTGGCCAGGCGACGGGCGATCTCGGTTTTACCGACGCCGGTCGGGCCGATCATCAGAATGTTCTTGGGGGTGACTTCGACGCGCAGCTCTTCGGGCAGCTGCATCCGGCGCCAGCGGTTGCGCAAGGCAATGGCGACGGCGCGTTTGGCATCGTCCTGGCCGATGATATGGCGATTGAGTTCGTGGACGATTTCACGGGGGGTCATGGGCATAGTAATTGGCGGTCCTCAAGCAAAAGTGAGCCGTGGCGCTAGGCCAAGACAGGCTTACTCAGCGAGATCCTGCTCCTCGATGGTGATGTTGTGGTTGGTGAACACGCAGATGTCGCCAGCGATGCCCAAAGCGGTTTCGACGATTTCCCGGGCCGACAGGTCGGTCTTTTTCAACAGCGCGCTGGCCGCAGCCTGGGCGTAGCCGCCGCCGGAACCCATGGCGATCAGGCCTTCTTCAGGCTCAACCACGTCACCGTTGCCGGTGATGATCAGGGAGGCATCCTTGTTGGCGACCGCGAGCATGGCTTCGAGGCGGCTGAGGGAGCGGTCGGTGCGCCATTCTTTGGCGAGTTCGACAGCGGCGCGAACCAGGTGGCCCTGATGTTTTTCGAGTTGGCCTTCGAAACGTTCGAAGAGGGTGAAGGCGTCAGCGGTAGCCCCGGCAAAACCGGCGATAACCTGACCGTGGTACAGGCGGCGAACTTTCTTCGCGTTGCCTTTCATCACGGTATTGCCGAGCGAAACCTGGCCGTCGCCGCCCATGACGACTTTGCCGTGGCGGCGAACTGAAACGATGGTGGTCAAGGGAGAGTCTCCACGCAGCGGGGCGAAAATGCCTTATGCCAACTCATATGGGGGTGGTGGAGCGTTTTTCAACTGTAGGACGCGGCGGGGGACGAGCGGTGGTGGGCAGAGATGAATGTGTTGTCTGTTCTGACGCCTTCGCGGGCAAGCCTCGCTCCTACAGAGATTTACGTGATCCTGTAGGAGCGAGGCTTGCCCGCGAAGAACGATGACGCAGTGTCCTTGACGAAATTAGCGGCTCTGGCGTTGTTGTAACAACAGGTTACTGAAGCCACTGCCCGCCAATTGTTTCTGGGCGGTGGTCAGTTGTTCGCGGTTGCTGAACGGGCCGACCAGCACCCGGTACCAGGTCTCGTCCTTCACCGTGCCGGATTCAACCGCCACGGCCTGACCCAGCAGGATGATCTGCGCCCGAACCTTGTCGGCATCGGCTTGCTTGCGGAACGAACCGGCCTGCAGGAAGAACTTGGTCACTGGCGCCGCTTTAGCCACCGGTGGCGCTGGCGGCGGAGTGATGCCGGCCAATGCCGCCTGAGCCCGGGCGGTGTCGATCTTCGCCGCTTCCGCAGGCGTCACCGGCGTGGTCGGCACGGCCGGCACTTGTGGCGTCGGCAGGGTTTTCTCCGGTACCGCATCCGGCGGCACGATCACTTCCGATTCCGGCAGCAAGGTGTAGAAGTCGTACTTCGGCTTCACCGGTTGCGTCGGGCTCGGCGGGGTCTTGTTGGCTTCGGCGATCTTGGTAGCTTTCTGCTGTTGCTCGACCTTCTCGCGCTTGACGCTGTCACTGCCCTTGCCCGGCTCCAGCTTCATCAGGAACACAATGAACGCGCCGACCGTCAGGCCGATGGCCATCCACAGCCAGCCCGGGATCGGTTGCTTTGCAGGAGCTTGGTAACGGCTGGCGCCACGCTTGGGTGCAGGTTTTTTCTTGGCAGCCAACTTACATACGCTCCAGAGTTTCCAGACCCAAGAGTTCCAGGCCTTGCTTGAGAGTGCGGCCGGTCAACGCAGCAAGGCGCAAACGGCTCTGCATTTGCGCCGGGGTATCGGCGCCGAGGATCGGGCAGTTCTCGTAGAAACTGGAGAACAGGCCGGCAACATCGTACAGGTAGGTGCAGAGAATGTGCGGCGTGCCTTTGTCGGACACGTTATTCAGGATTTCGCCGAACTGCGCCAGTTTCGCCGCCAGCTCATGTTCGTGCGGCGCTTCGAGGACGATTTGCCCTTCGACTTCGCTGAAATCCTTGCCAAGCTTGCGGAACACGCCGGCCACTCGGGTGTAGGCGTACAGCAGGTACGGTGCGGTGTTGCCTTCGAAGTTCAGCATCAGGTCGAAGTTGAAGCTGTAGTCGCTGGTGCGGTGCTTGGACAGGTCGGCGTACTTCACCGCGCCAATGCCCACGACCTTGGCGATGTTGCGCAACTCGTCTTCGGCCAACTCCGGGTTCTTCTCCTTCACCAGCGTGTAGGCGCGTTCCTGGGCTTCGGTCAGCAGGTCGATCAGCTTCACGGTGCCGCCGTCACGGGTTTTGAACGGGCGGCCATCGGCGCCGTTCATGGTGCCGAAGCCCATGTGTTCCATTTCCATCGGATGGGTCACGAAGCCGGCCTGACGCGCGACCTGGAACACCTGCTGGAAGTGCAGGGCCTGGCGCTGGTCAACGAAGTACAGCGCGCGATCGGCTTTCAGCACGCCGCTGCGGTAGCGCACGGCCGCCAGGTCGGTGGTGGCATAGAGGTAGCCGCCATCGGCCTTGACGATGATCACTGGCAGCGGTTCGCCCTCGGCGTTCTTGAACTCGTCGAGGAACACGCACTGGGCGCCGTTGCTCTCGACCAGCATGCCTTTGGCCTTGAGGTCGTTGACCACGTTGATCAGGTCGTCGTTGTAGGCGCTTTCACCCATCACGTCGGCCATGGTCAGTTTGACGTTCAGCAGTTCGTAGATTTTCTGGCAGTGGGACAGCGAGATGTCCTTGAACTTGGTCCACAGGGCCAGGCAGTCCGGGTCGCCTGCTTGCAGCTTGACCACCAGGCCACGGGCGCGGTCGGCGAACTCTTCGGACTCGTCGAAGCGCTGCTTGGCGGCGCGGTAGAAGTTTTCCAGGTCCGACAGCTCGTCGCTGGTGATCGGGTTTTCCTGCAGATAAGCCATCAGCATGCCGAACTGGGTGCCCCAGTCGCCGACATGGTTCTGACGGATCACGGTGTCGCCGAGGAACTCCAGCACCCGGGCCACGCCGTCGCCGATGATGGTCGAGCGCAAGTGGCCGACGTGCATCTCTTTGGCCAGGTTCGGGGCCGACAGGTCAACCACGGTGCGCTGCACCGGGCCGGCCTTGCGTACGCCGATGTGGTCGTCGGCCAGGGCCGCGTCCAGGCGGGTCGCCAGGGCTTGGGTGTTCTGGAAGAAGTTCAGGAAGCCAGGGCCGGCGATTTCGGCTTTGGAGACGTTTTCGTCAGCCGGCAGCGCGGCGATGATTTTCTCGGCCAGGTCACGGGGTTTCATGCCGGCCGGTTTGGCCAGCATCATCGCGATGTTGCTGGCGAAGTCGCCGTGAGTCTTGTCACGGGAGTTTTCCACCTGGATCGCCGGCGACAGGCCTTCAGGCAACACACCTTCGTTGACGAGTTGGGTGATGGCTTGTTGGATCAGCTGGCGAATGGTGTCTTTCATGGTCTTCTCTTTCGACCGCAGGCGCGGCGGCGCTTCAGTGCGCTAGTGGAAAAACTGGGCATTATCCGTTGCGAAGACGGGCTTGCCAACTATAGCGGGCAGGTTATGGATATGTGGTGACTATTCGACCGCTATCGCGGGCTTGCTCGCGAAAGCAACCTTCCAATCAATACAAATCCACAGGGTCGACATCCAAAGACCAACGCACTGCCCGCCCACTGGGCATCTGCTCCAAAGCCAGCAACCAACTGCTCAACAATCGATGCAGTGGCGCCCGGGCCGTGGCTTGCAGCAATAACTGTGCGCGATAGCGCCCGGCTCGGCGCTCCATCGGTGCCGGAACCGGCCCCAGCAACTCGATGCCGGTCAGATGCTGTTCGGTCAGCAGTCGTTCGGCCTCACTGCACGCTTCATCGAGGAACCCTTCGGCCTGCCCCGGTTTGTGCGCTTCGGCCCGCAGCAGCGCGAGATGCGCAAATGGCGGCAACCCGGCGGAGCGGCGCTCGCTCAGCGCCTGTTCGGCGAAGGCGAAGTAGCCCTGTTCGGTCAGTTGCACCAGCAGCGGGTGGTCCGCCAGGTGCGTCTGGATGATCACTTTGCCCGGTTCTTCGGCCCGCCCCGCGCGCCCGGCGACCTGCACGATCAACTGCGCCATGCGCTCGCTGGCGCGGAAGTCACCGGAGAACAACCCGCCGTCGGCATCGAGAATCGACACCAGTGTCACCCGAGGAAAGTGGTGCCCTTTGGCAAGCATCTGTGTGCCGACCAGAATGCACGGCTGGCCTTTCTGGATGGTCGCGAACAACTGATTCATCGCGTCTTTGCGTGAAGTACTGTCGCGGTCGACCCGCAGCACCGGGACGTCCGGAAACAGAATCCCCAAGCGTTCCTCGGCACGCTCGGTACCGGCGCCCACGGGCCGCAAATCGACCTTGCCGCACTTCGGGCAATGCCGAGGCACGCGCTCGACGTAGCCACAATGATGGCAACGCAATTCGCCCGAGCGCTGGTGCACGGTCATTCGCGCGTCGCAACGCTGGCATTCGGACATCCAGCCGCAATCGTGGCAGAGCAGTGTCGGGGCGAACCCTCGACGGTTGAGGAACACCAGCACCTGCTGGCCGGCGGCCAGGGTCTGACCGATGGCTTGCTGCATCGGCCCGGAAATGCCGCTGTCCAGTGGACGACTTTTCACGTCCAGGCGCAGGAAGCGCGGTTGCTTGGCACCACCGGCGCGCTCATTCAGGCGCAGCAGGCCGTAACGACCGGTGTAGGCGTTTTGCAGGCTTTCCAGCGAAGGCGTGGCGGAGCCGAGGACAATCGGGATGTTTTCCTGCCGGGCGCGAACCAGCGCCAGGTCGCGGGCGTGGTAGCGCAAGCCTTCCTGCTGTTTATAGGAGCCGTCGTGCTCTTCATCGATGATGATCAGGCCGGGGTTCTTCATCGGCGTGAACAGCGCCGAACGGGTGCCGATAATAATGTCGGCTTCGCCATCCCGGGCGGCCAGCCAGGCGTCCAGGCGCTCGCGGTCGTTGACGGCGGAGTGGATCAGTGCGATGCGTGCATTGAAGCGCTGTTCGAAGCGCGCCAGGGTTTGCGGGCCGAGGTTGATCTCCGGGATCAGCACCAGGGCTTGCTTGCCGGCCTCGAGGGTTTCGCGGATCAGTTGCAAATAGACTTCGGTCTTGCCGCTGCCGGTGACGCCGGCCAGCAGGAACGCGTGATAACTGTCGAACCCGGCGCGAATCGCTTCATAAGCGGCGCGCTGCTCCGGGTTGAGCGGCAATTCCGGTTGTGCCAGCCAGTGTTCGTGGCGAGCGCCGGGCGCGTGCCTGCGGATGTCTACCTGCACCAGATCCTTGGCCAGCAACAGATCGAGGCTGTCCTTGCTCAGCATCAGTTTGCTCAGCAACTGATGGGCGACGCCGTGGGGATGTTGCGCCAGGGTCGCCAGGGCTTCGCGCTGCCTCGGGGCGCGGGCGATGCGCGGGTCATCGAGGCTGGCGCCGGGCGCGGCGGACCAGAACCGCTCCTGACGGGCTTCGGCCAGTTCACCCTGACGCAGCAACACCGGCAGCGCCCAGCTCAACGTGTCACCGAGGCTGTGCTGATAATACTGGGACGTCCACAGGCACAGCTTGAACAGCGCGGGTGGCAGCGGCGGTACCGCATCGAGCAGGGCCAGCGCCGGTTTGAGCTTTTCTGTCGGGACTTCGCTGTGGTCGGTGATCTCCACCAGAATCCCGATCATCTCCCGCCGGCCGAACGGCACCCGCAAACGCATGCCCGGGTGTAACTGGGCGCGCAGGACTCCAGCCGGGGCGCGATAGTCGAACAGGCGGCGCAGGGGCGAAGGCAGGGCGAGGCGCAGAATGGCGTTGGGCACGCGATTGTTTACTCGGTGAAGGGGTGATGAAGAAGGCCGGGAGCCTAGCAGACGGTCGGATTTGTGTCCTCCATCAGGAAAGCGTTCAAGTGTTGACGAGTGGATTTTAATGCCAGGCAAGGCGCTACGACGACTCATAGCGCGCTATGGGGAGGAGTAGCAACGCAGCATGGCGTTAAAAGACGCCGTCAACATTGAACAGTCTTTCCTGATGGAGGGCACCCACGACAGCTTGCGTGTTTGCAAAGGTCTGGTAGAATCCGCGGCCTAATTACGTGCGGTATTCAACAATAGTGTTGGGTGGCGGCACGCTAGCCTGAGGAAGACACCATGAAAGCTGATATCCATCCAGAATACCCAGCAGTTGCTGTTACCTGCAGCTGCGGCAACAAGTTCGAAACCCGTTCGACCTACGGCAAAGCCCTGGCGATCGACGTTTGCAACGAATGCCACCCGTTCTACACCGGTAAGCAAAAGACTCTGGACACTGGCGGCCGCGTTCAGCGTTTCGCAGACCGTTTCGGTGCTTTCGGCGCGAAAAAGGCCTAAGGCCGATCAACTTGGGAAGCCGTTACGGTTTTTCCATGCTGATGAAAAAGGCGTCCCTCGCGGGCGCCTTTTTTATGTCTGCGATTTGGTTTTCCGCTGCCCAGGCCTTCTGCCCGGCGCCGAGCGGGCTGACGCCGGTCGCAGTCCAGCGGGTGGTGGATGGCGACACCTTGCGTCTGAGCGATGGGCGCAGTGTGCGCATGATCGGTTTGAACACGCCGGAGCTGGGCAAGCAGGGTCGTTCCGACGAGCCGTTCGCCGAGGCCGCGCGCAAACGCCTGGAAGCCCTGGTGGCCGCCAGCGACGGGCGGGTCGGTCTGCTGCCGGGTAAAGAAGGCAAGGACCATTACGGCCGCACGCTGGCCCATGTCTACAGCGTCGATGGCGCCAACCTCGAAGCGCAGATGCTTGCTGAAGGTCTCGGTTTTCAGGTCGCGGTAGCGCCGAACGTCGATTTGGTCGGCTGCCAGCAGGCGGCGGAACGCAGTGCTCGTCAGGCCGGTCTCGGGCTGTGGCGACAGTCACCTGTACTGAAAGCGGAGCAGATCAACGCGTCCGGCTTCGCCGTGCTTAGTGGTCGTGTGAGCAAGGTTCAGCGCAATCGCGGCGGGGTTTGGATCGAGTTGCAGGATTCAGTTGTATTGCGGGTTGCACCCAATTTGCTGGGGCAATTCGATGACGCGTCGCTTGAGAAGCTCAAAGGCAAGCAAATCGAGGCTCGTGGCTGGGTCGTGGATCGTTCGCGCCGTGGCGGGCTGAAGCCCGGGCAGGCACGCTGGCTTTTGCCGCTGACCGATCCGGCGATGTTGCAGGTCGCGCCGCAAGAAAAATTGTAGACATTTATTCTGTAGATTGTGAACAGTCCATCCCTTGTATTCCGTGGCTCTTGGCCCAAAGTCGTAGGGCAGGGCGCTTGACAGGGGTGACTGGTCAGTCTTGTGGGGACTTTGCGACACGAGTATCCTCGGCGGTCCGTCTGTCCAACAGTAAAAAGCGGAATGCCCACATGTCTGATTTGAAAACTGCCGCTCTCGAATATCACGCCAATCCTCGTCCAGGGAAGCTGAGTGTCGAGCTCACCAAGGCCACTGCTACCGCCCGCGACCTGTCGCTGGCCTACAGCCCCGGCGTAGCCGAACCAGTACGCGAAATCGCCCGCGATCCTGAACTGGCCTACAAATACACCGGCAAAGGCAACCTGGTTGCAGTCATTTCCGATGGCACCGCGATTCTGGGCCTGGGTAACCTCGGTCCATTGGCTTCCAAGCCGGTGATGGAAGGTAAAGGTGTTCTGTTCAAGCGCTTCGCCGGCATCGACGTGTTCGACATCGAAGTCGACTCCGAAAGCCCGCAAGCCTTCATCGACACCGTCAAGCGTATCTCCATCACCTTCGGTGGCATCAACCTGGAAGACATCAAGGCACCTGAGTGCTTTGAAATCGAACGCGCTCTGATCGAGCAGTGCGACATTCCGGTATTCCACGATGACCAGCACGGTACCGCGATCGTGACCGCTGCCGGCATGATCAACGCCCTGGAAATCGCCGGTAAAACCCTGCCGGAAGCCAAGATCGTCTGCCTGGGCGCCGGTGCTGCCGCCATCTCCTGCATGAAATTGCTGGTGAGCATGGGCGCCAACATCGAAAACATCTACATGGTTGACCGTACCGGTGTGATCCACTCCGGCCGTGATGACCTGAACCAGTACAAGGCCGTCTTCGCTCACGCGACCGACAAGCGCACCCTGGCTGACGCACTGGAAGGCGCCGACGTGTTTGTTGGCTTGTCCGGCCCGAACCTGCTGAGCGCTGAAGGCCTGAAATCCATGGCGGCCAACCCGATCGTGTTCGCATGCTCGAACCCGGATCCGGAAATCTCCCCGGAACTGGCGCACGCCACTCGCAACGATGTGATCATGGCCACCGGCCGTTCGGACTACCCGAACCAGGTCAACAACGTACTGGGCTTCCCGTTCATCTTCCGTGGTGCCCTGGACGTTCGCGCCAAGCGCATCAACGAAGAAATGAAAGTGGCTGCTGCCAACGCCCTGCGTGAACTGGCCAAGCTGCCAGTGCCTCAGGAAGTGTGCGATGCCTACGGCGGCATCAAGCTGGAATTCGGTCGTGAGTACATCATCCCGAAACCAATGGATGCCCGTCTGATCACCCTGATCTCCGATGCCGTGGCCAAGGCTGCAATCGAGACCGGTGTGGCGACCCTGCCGTATCCGAAGAACTACCCGCTGAAAAGCGTGGATGACGTGTTCAACGGCTAAGCCGTTGTAGCGCTTCAACCAAAGGCCCCGGCTCATTCTGAGTCGGGGCTTTTTTGTATCTGAGTGGTTTGCAGGCAGGCAATAAAAAGCCCCGCACTTCTTTCGAAGGCGGGGCTTTTTGGTGTTGCGGCGATCAGAACAAATCGATCGGCGCCGCTTCGTCCGCTGGTAGCGGGCTGCCCGGCACATTGCCGTTACCCAGCTCGTTCACCGACGGTGGCGTATCTTCGGCCTTGAACAGCTCAAAGTAGGCGCCTGGCGTGCTTGGGGTGGCTGCACGACCGCTGACCGGGTCGACCCGCAGGCTAAGGATGCCTTCAGGTTCCGGCTGGGTATGGGCTGGCTTGCCTTTGAGGGCAGCGCCCATGTAGTTCATCCAGATCGGCAGGGCGACGGTGCCGCCGAACTCGCGTTTACCCAGGCTTTCCGGTTGGTCGAAGCCGGTCCAGACGGTGGTCACGTAATCGGCGTTGTAGCCGGAGAACCAGGCGTCCTTGGATTCGTTGGTGGTGCCGGTCTTGCCCGCAATGTCACTGCGGCCCAAGGCCAGCGCACGACGGCCAGTACCGAGTTTGATCACGTCCTCAAGCATGCTGTTGAGGATGTAGGTGGTGCGACCATCGATGATACGTTCGGCCACCGCTGGCGTTTGTGACACTGGCTGGGCGCCCGGCGCTTCGCCTGGGATGGCGTTGACGGTGAAGGTATTGGCGGCCGGCACGGCGATGCCGTCGCTGACTACGTTGCCTTTCGGAACGCTCGGCGGGTTGGCAACGAACAGTGTGTCGCCGTTGCGGCTTTCAATCTTGTCGATGATATACGGGGAAATCTTGTAGCCGCCGTTGGCGAAGGTGCTCCAGCCAGTGGCGATTTCCATTGGCGTCAGGGTCGCGGTGCCCAATGCCAGGGACAGGTTGCGTGGCAGGTCCTGCTTGTTGAAGCCGAACTTGCTGATGTAGTCGATGGTGCGGTCGACGCCCAGCGCTTGCAGCAGGCGGATCGATACCAGGTTGCGCGACTTGTAGAGCGCTTCACGCATGCGGATAGGGCCGAGGAAGGTGTTGGTGTCGTTCTTCGGGCGCCAGACCTTGTCCAGGTACTCGTCGACGAACACGATCGGTGCGTCGTTCACCAGGCTGGCGGCGGTGTAGCCGTTATCCAGGGCGGCACTATAGACGAACGGCTTGAAGCTCGAACCTGGCTGGCGCTTGGCCTGCATGGCGCGGTTGTAGTTGCTCTGCTCGAAGGCAAAACCGCCGACCAGGGAACGAATGGCACCGTTCTGCGGATCGAGGGACACCAGTGCGCCCTGGGCCTGCGGAATCTGGCTGAATTTGAGCGAATTGTCCGGCTGACGTTGTACGCGAATCAGATCGCCGACCTGCGCGACGTCCGACGGCTGCTTCGGATTGGCGCCCATGCTGTTGGTGTTCAGGAACGGACGGGCCCACTTCATGGTGTCCCAGGCAACGTGTTCTTCGCCGGTGCGGGTCAGCACCTGCACGCCGTTCTTGTCGACCTGGGTCACGATCGCCGGCTCCAGGCTGCTGATGGTCCGCTGCTTGGTCAGTTCCTGGGTCCAGGCCTCTCGGGTTTTACCCGGCAGGCGTGACTCGGGGCCGCGATAACCGTGCCGTTGATCGTAGGTCATCAAGCCTTCGTGAACCGCGCTGTTGGCCATTTCCTGCAAATCGCTAGGCACCGTGGTGGTGACGCGGAAACCTTCGGTGTACGCATCGCTGCCATAGCGACCGACCATTTCGGCGCGGGCCATTTCGGCGACGTACGGTGCGTTCACTTCCGGAGTCGGCACGTGATAGCTGGCGTTCAGCGGTTCGTTGATCGCCGCGGTGTAGTCGGCTTCGGTGATCTTGCCGAGCTTGTACATGCGCCCCAGGATCCAGTCGCGACGCTCCTTGCTGCGGGCCGGGTTGGCCAGCGGGTTGAAGCGCGACGGGGCTTTTGGCAGACCGGCGATCATCGCCATCTGCGCCAGGCTGACGTCACGAATCGACTTGCCGTAATAGACCTGCGCCGCTGCCTCGATGCCATAGGCGCGGTTGCCCAGATAAATCTTGTTGACGTACAGCTCGAGGATTTCGTCCTTGGTCAGCTGCCGTTCGATCTGCAGGGCCAGGAGGATTTCGGTGGTTTTGCGCGAGAAGCTGCGTTCGCTGCTCAGGAAGAAGTTCTTCGCCACCTGCATGGTGATGGTGCTGCCGCCGGACTGAATGTGTCCGCTCTTTACCAGCTGGGTGGCGGCACGCATCAGGCTGCTGGGATCGACGCCGTAGTGGTTGGCGAAATTGTCGTCTTCAGCACTTAGTAACGCATTAATGAAATTGGGGGGAATGTCGGCGAAACGGATCGGCGTACGGCGCATTTCGCCAAATTCTGCGATCAACTTGTTGTCGCTGCTGTACACCCGCAAAGGAATCTGCAACTGAATGCTTCTCAGCGCCTCCACAGATGGCAATCCAGGGCTAAGGTAAAGAAAGGCGCCGCTCAGACCCAGGAGCAGTCCGCAGAAAACGGCGACGATGGACCAACCGAAGAATTTCAGCAGACGAATCAAGGCTTTTGGATATCCAGGGCAAAGAATGAATTAGGCATCAGGGTTCAGGCTATAAAGAGAATGACCCGCGCTTGCAGTGAAAGCGGAAAAACGCTCGGCATTATAAGCATTTTTCCGCAGGGAGCGTCATTTGCGCTTCTGTCAAGACGGGGGGTATTGAACGCAATGGATATTACAGAGTCCGTAACTCACGGATAGTCATAGGGAATTGGTAGTGCTAGGACTCTTCAATAAAAAAACCAATGCGCTTCTGGGGATCGACATCAGCTCTACGTCGGTGAAGCTGTTGGAGTTAAGCCGCCAAGGCGACCGTTATCGGGTCGAGGCCTATGCGGTCGAGCCGCTGCCCGCCAGTGCCGTGGTCGAAAAAAATATTGCCGAGCTCGAAGGCGTGGGGCAGGCCCTTGCGCGCGTGCTGCTCAAGGCCAAAACCAGCCAGAGGAACGTCGCCGTAGCGGTCGCCGGCTCGGCGGTGATCACCAAGACCATCGAGATGGACGCCGGTCTTTCCGACGACGAGATGGAAAACCAGCTGAAGATCGAGGCCGATCAGTACATCCCGTATCCGCTGGATGAAGTGGCGATCGACTTTGAAGTGCAAGGCGCGTCAGTGCGCAACCCCGAGCGGGTCAATGTGCTGCTGGCCGCCTGTCGCAAGGAAAACGTCGAGGTTCGTGAAGCGGCCCTGGCCCTGGCCGGGCTGACCGCGCGAGTAGTCGATGTCGAAGCCTATGCCCTGGAGCGAGCGTTCGGCTTGCTGGCAACCCAGCTGGCCGCCTCTCAGGAGCATCTGACCGTGGCGGTAGTCGATATCGGCGCCACCATGACCACCCTGAGCGTGTTGAATAATGGGCGGATCATCTACACCCGCGAACAATTGTTCGGCGGCCGACAACTGACGGAAGAAATCCAGCGCCGTTATGGCCTGACGGTCGAGCAGGCTGGGTTGGCGAAGAAACAGGGTGGTTTGCCGGACGATTACGTCAGTGAGGTCTTGCAGCCGTTTCGGGATGCGTTGGTGCAACAAGTATCGCGCTCATTGCAGTTTTTCTTTGCCTCCGGCCAATACAGCTCGGTCGATCACATTCTCCTGGCCGGCGGCACTGCCTCGGTCCCAGGGCTGGATCGGTTGATCGAGCAGCGTCTGGGTACGCCGACCCAGGTCGCTAACCCATTCTCCGACATGACCCTGAGCAGCAGGGTCAACGCCAGTGCCCTGGCGAGCGATGCGCCGGCACTGATGATCGCCTGCGGGCTGGCCCTCAGGAGTTTCGACTGATGGCACGGATCAATCTTTTACCCTGGCGTGAAGAGTTGCGCGAAGCGCGGCGCAAACGCTTTTTGCTGGCGTTGGCCGGTGTGCTGGCAGGGTCGGTGGGGGCACTGCTGATCACGGACCAGGTCATTAACAGCGCCATTGATCAACAAGTCGCGCGTAACGATTACATCGCCAAGCAGATTGCCGTGGTCGACGAACGGATCAAACAGATCAGCGATCTGAAGGCTCGTCGCCAGCAGCTCGTCGAGCGCATGCGCATCATCCAGGACCTGCAAGGCAACCGGCCGATCAGCGGGAGGATCTTCGATCAGTTGGCGCGCACCTTGCCGGACGGCGTGTATTTCACCGAAGTGAAAATGGTCGGCAAGACCTTGTCCATCACCGGCGCGGCGGAGTCCAACAATCGTGTTTCGGATTTGATGCGCAATCTAGATGCATCCGACTGGTTTGATGCGCCCAATCTCACGGAAGTCAAAGCGACCACCGCCGGTCAGCTGGATCAGGCCAATATTTTTCAGTTGACCGTCCGTCAGACTCAGCCGGCGATTGTGGGGGTGGCTAAATGAGGCTGTCCGAATGGCTCGAAGGGTTGCGCCAGATCGACATCAGCGATCTGGACACCAACAACATGGGTTCCTGGCCAAGGGCGATCAAGGTTCTTGCGAGTGTTCTGCTGATGGTGCTGGTGATGGCTCTGGGCTATAGCTTCCTGATCAGCGACCTGGAAAGCCACCTGGAACTCAAGCGTGAGGAGGAGTCGACGCTCAAGGAGCAGTTTGCGACCAAAGCCCACATGGCGGCCAATCTTGAGCTGTATACCCAGCAGATGAAGGAAATGGAGAACTCCTTCGGCATGCTATTACGGCAATTGCCCAGCGACACCGAAGTGCCCGGCCTGCTGGAGGACATCACCCGCACCGGCCTGGGCAGTGGCCTGGAGTTCGAAGAGATCAAGCTGCTGCCGGAGGTCACCCAGCAGTTCTACATCGAACTCCCTATCCAGATCACCGTCACCGGCGCCTATCACGACCTGGCCACTTTCGTCAGCGGCGTGGCGGGGTTGCCGCGGATCGTCACCCTGCATGATTTCGACTTGGTGCCGGCCAATCCCGAAGGCGGTCCGAAGTTGCGCATGAGCATCCTTGCCAAGACCTACCGCTACAACGACAAGGGGTTGCAGAAATGAACCCGATTCGTTGCCTGTCGATGGTGATGTGTCTGGTCGTCCTGGCCGGTTGTGGCGGTGACAATGGTTTCAGCGACATCGACGCCTACCTGAACGAAGTGCGCCTGCGAGCGCCCGGCAAGATTGAACCAACGCCGACATTCCAGTCTTATCCGACATTCACCTACAGCGCTGCCAACCTGCGCAGCCCGTTCTCCCGGCAGGTCAGAGTCGATCTGGCTGGCCAGAAGCACGGCTCGCGCAACGTCAAGCCCGACCCCAACCGGGTCAAGCAGTACCTCGAAGGCTTCAACATCGAACAATTTGAAATGGTCGGCACAATCTCCAATGCCTCCGGCTCCTTTGCGCTGCTGCGTGGGGCGGGCGGTGTGCATCGGCTGAAAGTCGGCGATTACCTGGGACGTAATGATGGACGGATCGTCGCCATCAGCGCTTCGCAAGTCGATGTGGTCGAAATCGTTCCCGATGGCGAAGGCGCCTGGCTGGAGCGGCCGCGGACCATCCCTTTGAAAGAGCACTCATAGTGGAACTCGAACAATGAACAGGATTTTCTCAACCTTCGGTATTTCGCTATGGATAGCGTTTCTGTCGCCGTTGGTACAGGCGGCCAACCTCAAAGCGCTGGATGTCGCCGCGCTGCCTGGTGACCGTGTCGAGCTGAAGTTGTCGTTCGACGGGCCGCCACCGCAGCCTCATGGCTATACGACTGAGCAGCCTGCGCGGATTGCGCTGGATTTGCCGGGAGTTACCAGTCAGCTGGCGAACAAGAGTCGTGACCTGGGCGGCGGCAATGCCCGCAGCGCCACGGTGGTGGAAGCCAAGGACCGCACGCGGCTGATCATCGGTCTGACTCAACTGACTCCGTATAACGCACGCGTCGAAGGCAACAACCTGTTCGTGGTCGTCGGGCAGGCGCCCGGTAACAAGGCGTCCAAACCGATTGCCAGCGCACCACGCGCGGCCACGGCGGTACCCGCACCCGCCAGAGCCAGTGCTCCCGTGGGCAAGGCTATTCGTGGCGTGGATTTCCAGCGTGGCACCCAGGGTGAAGGCAACGTGGTTATCGATCTGTCGGATCCGTCCATCGCCCCGGACATTCAGGAACGCGATGGCAAGATCATCGTCGGCTTCACCAAAACCCAATTGCCTGAGCGGTTGCGCGTCCGTCTCGACGTCAAGGATTTCGCTACCCCGGTGCAGTTCGTCAACGCCAGCGCCACGGGCGACCGGGCCATCATCAGCATCGAGCCCAGCGGCGCCTTCGATTATTCGACCTACCAGACCGATAACAAACTGACCATCAGCATCCGGCCGATGACTGTCGATGACTTGCAAAAACGCAACGCCGAACGTTTTGCCTACAGCGGCGAAAAGCTCTCGTTGAATTTCCAGGACATCGATGTGCGCTCGGTGCTGCAATTGATCGCCGATTTCACCAACCTCAATCTGGTGGCCAGTGATACGGTGCAGGGCGGCATCACGTTGCGCCTGCAGAATGTACCGTGGGATCAGGCGCTGGACCTGGTGTTGAAAACCAAAGGCCTGGATAAGCGCAAAATTGGCAATGTGTTGCTGGTGGCGCCGGCCGATGAAATCGCCGCCCGGGAGCGTCAGGAGCTGGAGTCGCAGAAACAAATCGCCGAACTGGCGCCTCTGCGTCGCGAGCTGTTGCAGGTCAACTACGCCAAGGCTGCCGATATCGCCAAGCTGTTCCAGTCGGTGACCAGCGCCGAGGCGAAAGTCGACGAGCGCGGTTCAATCACTGTCGATGAGCGGACCAACAACATCATTGCCTACCAGACCCAGGACCGCCTCGACGAGCTGCGTCGCATCGTTGCGCAGCTGGATATTCCAGTGCGTCAGGTGATGATCGAGGCGCGCATCGTTGAAGCCAACGTCGATTACGACAAAAGCCTCGGCGTGCGCTGGGGCGGTTCGGTGCAGAAGGGTAATTGGAACGGCTCCGGGGTCAACGGCTCTTCGACCACCGTCGGCACGCCGGGCAGCACCAGCACCAACTCGCCGTTCGTCGATCTTGGGACTTCCTCCAACACCTCGGGGATCGGCATCGCCTTCATTACCGACAATGTGCTGCTGGACCTTGAGCTGACGGCCATGGAAAAAACCGGCAACGGGGAAATCGTCTCGCAGCCCAAGGTGGTCACGTCAGACAAGGAAACCGCGAAAATCCTCAAGGGCACCGAAATCCCCTATCAGGAAGCCAGCTCCAGCGGTGCCACTTCAGTGTCGTTCAAGGAGGCTTCGCTGTCCCTGGAAGTGACACCGCAGATCACCCCGGACAACCGCATCATCATGGAGGTCAAGGTCACCAAGGACGAACCGGACTACCTGAACAAAGTGCAGGATGTACCGCCGATCAAGAAAAACGAGGTCAACGCCAAGGTATTGGTCAACGACGGCGAGACCATCGTGATTGGTGGGGTTTTCTCAAATACTCAGAGCAAGGTTGTAGATAAGGTGCCATTTCTCGGTGATGTGCCGTATCTTGGCCGCCTTTTCCGGCGTGACGTGGTTTCGGAGAAAAAATCCGAGCTGCTGGTATTTCTCACTCCGCGTATCATGAACAATCAGGCGATTGCTGTGAGTCATTGATTCTGTGCGAAATTTGATTCTTGTTGGACCGATGGGGGCTGGAAAAAGCACCATCGGCCGGTTGCTGGCCAAAGAGCTGCGCCTGCCGTTCAAAGATTCCGATAAGGAAATTGAATTGCGCACGGGCGCCAATATCCCGTGGATTTTCGATAAAGAAGGCGAACCGGGCTTTCGTGACCGCGAGCAGGCGATGATTGCCGAGCTGTGCGCGTCCGACGGCGTGGTGTTGGCGACCGGTGGCGGAGCGGTAATGCGCGAGGCCAATCGTCGGGCGCTGCACGCCGGTGGTCGGGTGGTCTATCTGCACGCGTCTGTCGAGCAGCAAGTGGGCCGAACGGCTCGCGATCGCAATCGGCCACTGCTGCGTACCGCCGATCCGGCCAAGACCCTGCGGGACTTGCTTGCGATCCGTGACCCGCTGTATCGGGAAATCGCCGACCTGGTGGTGGAAACCGATGAGCGGCCACCGCGGATGGTGGTGCTCGATATTCTCGAACGCTTGCAGCAGCTGCCGCCCCGTTAATGCACGGGGCGAAATGCGCTATCCTCGGCGTCCTGTCGCAGCCGCTCAAGGTTGTGGCGGATGACTACCGGACGGCGTCACACCAGCAGACGCCATGGAATTCGTAAACTCAAGGCAGGACGCCTGATTCCATCTTCACTGTGGGGACACATGCAGACACTCAAGGTCGATCTAGGCGAGCGCAGCTACCCGATTCATATTGGCGAAGGTTTGTTGGATAAGCCTGAGCTGCTGGCCCCGCATATCCGCGGGCGGCAGGTGGCGATCATCTCCAACGAGACCGTCGCGCCGCTCTACCTCGAGCGTCTGACCCGCAGTCTGGTGCAGTTCTCGGTCATTTCCGTGGTGCTGCCCGATGGCGAAGCCTTCAAGACCTGGGAAACCCTGCAACTGATTTTCGATGGCCTGCTGACCGCTCGGCACGACCGTCGCACCACGGTGATTGCCCTCGGTGGCGGCGTGATCGGTGACATGGCCGGTTTTGCCGCGGCCTGCTACCAGCGGGGCGTCGATTTCATCCAGGTGCCGACCACGTTGCTGTCGCAAGTCGATTCCTCGGTGGGCGGCAAGACCGGGATCAATCATCCGCTGGGCAAGAACATGGTCGGCGCCTTCTATCAGCCCAATGTGGTGCTGATCGATACCGCCACCCTCAACACACTGCCGGCCCGCGAACTGTCTGCCGGGCTGGCGGAAGTCATCAAGTACGGGCTGATCTGTGACGAGCCATTCCTGACCTGGCTCGAAGAAAACGTCGATCGCCTGCGCGCCCTGGACCAGGCCGCCCTGACTTACGCTATCGAACGTTCCTGTGCGGCCAAGGCGGCAGTGGTGGGTGCCGACGAGAAAGAGACCGGCGTGCGTGCCACGTTGAACCTGGGGCATACCTTCGGCCACGCGATCGAAACCCATATGGGCTATGGTGTCTGGTTGCATGGTGAAGCAGTCGCTGCTGGCACCGTGATGGCTCTGGAAATGTCCGCGCGGCTGGGCTGGATCAGCGAAGAGGAGCGTAATCGCGGTATTCGCCTGTTCCAGCGCGCCGGCCTGCCGGTCATCCCGCCGGAAGAGATGACCGAAGCAGATTTTCTCGAACACATGGCAATTGACAAGAAAGTGATCGACGGTCGTTTGCGCCTGGTGCTGCTGCGCCACATGGGCGAAGCGGTGGTGACCGACGATTATCCGAAAGAGGTTTTACAGGCCACGCTGGGAGCGGATTACCGCGCCCTGGCTCAGCTTAAAGGTTAATAAGATCCCGATGACTAGTTTGCATGCCGACGAGGCTTTCCTCGGCCATTACCAGTTAAGTCATGACCCTTTCGCTCCACGGGTGCCTGGCTTCAAATTCTTCCCGGCCCAGCGCAAGCCGGTGCTGGGCCAGTTGCACCACCTGGCTCGCTACAGCCAGTTGCTGCTGGTGGTCACCGGTCCGCAAGGCAGCGGCAAAACCCTGTTGCGTCAGGCCCTGGTAGCCAGCACCAACAAACAGTCAGTGCAGAGCGTGGTGGTTTCCGCCCGTGGCGCCGGCGATGCCGCTGGCGTGCTGAATCAAGTGGCTCAGGCGCTGGACGTTGCTCAGGCCGAGATCGGTGCGATCCTGGCTCAAGTGGTGCAGCTTGCGCTCACGGGGCAGGAAGTCTATTTGCTGGTGGATGACGCCGAGCAACTCGACGAGTCTGCACTGGAAGCCTTGTTGGCCCTGGCTGCCGGCGCGCCGGAAGGTCGTCCGCATGTATTCCTGTTCGGTGAGTCCTCGCTGATTGCTCAACTTGATGCGCTGAGCCTCGAGGAAGAGCGTTTTCACGTCATCGAATTGCAGCCCTACACCGAAGAAGAAACCCGCGAATATCTGGATCAGCGTCTTGAAGGTGCTGGCCGGGGAATCGAACTTTTCACCGCGGATCAGATCTCTGATATTCACGAAAGCTCCGACGGTTGGCCTGGCAACATCAACCAGGTCGCCCGCGATGCAATGATCGAAGCCATGATTGCCAGCCGCTCAGCGGTCAAGCGTCCAAGTATGGGGTTCAACATGCCGAAGAAACACGTATTGGCAATTTCCGCCGTCGTCGTGGTCGCGGTAGCTGCCGCCTGGTTGATGCCAGGTCGCAACAAAGCACCGACCACCGGCGCGCCTGCCAACGAACAGGCACAACTGCCGCTGGGCCAGGGCACGCCAAAACCTAACAGTGCAGGCGCTCCCTCCGTGGAGTTCGCCGGTAATACGCAACCGATGCCATTGCCGTTGGTCGGTAACTCGCAGCCAGTGATGCGTGGTCCGTTGGCCGAAGCGGCTGGAGGCATTACCGAAGGCGATGATGGCGTACCGGTCGAAGGCTCCAGCGCCACACCGCCGACCGTGACCACCACTGCGCCACCGGCAGGCGTTCCAGCGGGGCCCGCGCCGACACCGGCTGCCAAGCCGACGCCTGCGCCGACTCAAGTCGCGACCGCCAAGCCTGTCGCGCCTGTGGCCAAGCCAGCGCCTGCACCGGCTGCCAAACCGGCTCCAGCGCCCGCCAAGCCGGCCGTCGTGGCCAAACCCGCCGAGAAGCCAGCTACCGTGGCCAAAGCCGCTGGTGGCAGCTGGTACGCAGGCCAGGCACCGGGCAGCTATGTAGTGCAGATCCTTGGCACCAGCTCCGAATCGACCGCGCAAAACTTCGTCAAGGAGCAGGGCGGCGAGTACCGTTATTTCAAGAAAGTGCTCAACGGCAAGCCGCTTTACGTCATCACCTACGGTAGCTTCGCCAACCGCGATGCAGCCGTTACTGCCATCAAGGCCTTGCCAGCGAAGGTTCAGGCTGGTAAACCTTGGCCTCGCACTGTCGCCAGCGTCCAACAGGAACTGGCAACAACTCGCTGAAGATTCGGCGGCCTTACCCAGGCCGCCTCTCCAAGCACCTCAAAATTTCTACAAGTGCGCGCGCTGTCTCTATAGACCGCGTGCCTTGTGGTGTCTGCGTCACAGTAGTCTTTGAGTCGCTGCGGTCAAAATTAAAAAAGTTTTGACTAGCACAGCATATCGCTTTAAACCTTTCACAAATGCGACATGGATTTGCGACATTTCGTCGTCAAATTTGTGAGCCTCTGTGTCGGTGTGTACAATGACCTCCCTTTTGCCCCGCAAAGCTGGCGTACGTTCGGCGTGGATGGTAACTGGTTGAATTGAAAAGAAATTTGCCTCGGTAAGAGGCAGCCTGGTGAGAAAGTGTCTATGAAAGCAGGTCTGTACCAACCAGATGAATTCAAGGATAACTGCGGTTTTGGCCTGATAGCCCATATGCAGGGCGAGCCCAGTCATACCCTTTTGCAAACGGCCATTGAGGCCCTGACCTGCATGACCCACCGCGGTGGGATCAACGCCGACGGCAAGACCGGTGACGGTTGCGGTCTGCTGATTCAAAAGCCGGATGTGTTCCTGCGTGCCATCGCCCAGGAAACCTTCGGCGTCGAACTGCCCAAGCAATATGCCGTGGGCATGGTCTTCTTCAACCAGGATCCGGTGAAAGCCGAAGCCGCTCGCGAGAACATGAACCGCGAAATCCTGGCCGAAGGCCTGACCCTGGTCGGCTGGCGCAAAGTGCCGATCGACACCAGCGTCCTCGGCCGCCTGGCCCTCGAGCGCCTGCCGCTGATCGAGCAAGTGTTCGTCGGTGGTGAAGGCCTGAGCGATCAGGACATGGCGATCAAGCTGTTCAGCGCCCGTCGTCGTTCGTCCGTGGCCAACGCCGCCGATGTCGATCACTACATCTGCAGCTTTTCCCACAAGACCATTATTTACAAAGGCCTGATGATGCCGGCGGACTTGACCGCCTTCTATCCAGACCTGAGCGACCAGCGCCTGCAAACTTCGATCTGCGTGTTCCACCAGCGCTTTTCGACCAACACGCTGCCGAAATGGCCGCTGGCGCAGCCGTTCCGCTTCCTTGCCCACAACGGCGAAATCAACACCATCACCGGCAACCGCAACTGGGCGCAGGCCCGTCGCACCAAGTTCACCAATGATCTGATGGATCTGGATGAACTCGGCCCGCTGGTGAACCGTGTCGGTTCCGACTCCTCCAGCATGGACAACATGCTCGAGCTGATGGTCACCGGTGGCATCGACCTGTTCCGTGGCGTGCGGATGATCATCCCGCCTGCGTGGCAGAACGTCGAAACCATGGACCCGGATCTGCGTGCGTTCTACGAATACAACTCGATGCACATGGAACCGTGGGACGGCCCGGCCGGCGTGGTAATGACCGACGGTCGCTACGCGGTGTGCCTGCTCGACCGTAACGGCCTGCGGCCGGCGCGTTGGGTGACCACCAAGAACGGTTTCATCACCCTGGCCTCGGAAATCGGTGTCTGGAACTACCAGCCTGAGGACGTGATCGCCAAGGGGCGTGTCGGCCCGGGCCAGATCTTTGCCGTGGACACCGAAACCGGTCAGATCCTCGACACCGACGCCATCGACAACCGCTTGAAGTCCCGTCATCCGTACAAGCAATGGCTGCGCAAGAATGCCCTGCGCATTCAGGCGACCATGGAAGACAACGACCACGGATCAGCGTTCTACGACGTCGACCAGCTCAAGCAATACATGAAGATGTACCAGGTCACGTTCGAAGAGCGCGACCAGGTGCTGCGTCCGCTCGGCGAGCAAGGCTACGAAGCCGTCGGCTCGATGGGTGACGATACGCCGATGGCCGTGCTGTCCCAGCGCGTGCGCACGCCGTACGACTATTTCCGTCAGCAGTTCGCGCAGGTCACCAACCCGCCGATCGACCCGCTGCGCGAAGCCATCGTCATGTCGCTGGAAGTCTGCCTCGGTGCCGAGCGCAACATCTTCCAGGAGTCGCCGGAACACGCCTCGCGCGTGATCCTCAGCTCGCCGGTCATTTCTCCGGCCAAGTGGCGCTCGCTGATGAACCTCGATCGCCCAGGCTTCGAGCGTCAGATCATCGACCTCAACTATGACGAGAGCGTCGGTCTCGAAGCCGCGGTGCGTAACGTCGCCGATCAGGCTGAAGAAGCCGTTCGCGCCGGTCGCACCCAGGTCGTACTGAGTGACCGTCACATTGCTCCGGGCAAGCTGCCGATCCACGCTTCGCTGGCGACCGGTGCCGTGCACCATCGCCTGACCGAAAAAGGCCTGCGTTGCGACTCCAACATTCTGGTGGAAACCGCGACCGCTCGTGATCCGCACCACTTCGCGGTGCTGATCGGTTTCGGCGCCTCGGCGGTCTACCCGTTCCTGGCCTATGAAGTGCTGGGTGACCTGATCCGCACCGGTGAAGTGCTGGGCGACCTCTATGAGGTGTTCAAGAACTACCGCAAAGGCATCACCAAGGGCCTGCTCAAGATCCTGTCGAAGATGGGCATCTCGACCATCACGTCGTATCGCGGTGCGCAGCTGTTCGAGGCCATCGGTCTGTCCGAAGAAGTCTGCGAACTGAGCTTCCGTGGTGTGCCAAGCCGCATCAAGGGTGCACGCTTCGTCGACATCGAAGCCGAGCAGAAAGCCCTGGCGGCCGAAGCCTGGAGCCCGCGCAAGCCGATCCAGCAAGGCGGTCTGCTGAAGTTCGTCCACGGTGGCGAATATCACGCCTACAACCCTGACGTGGTCAACACCTTGCAAGCCGCAGTGCAGCAGGGCGACTACAGCAAGTTCAAGGAATACACGTCACTGGTGGATAACCGCCCGGTGTCGATGATCCGCGACCTGCTCAAGGTCAAGACCCTCGACACGCCGATGGACATCAGCGAAGTCGAGCCTCTGGAGTCGGTGCTCAAGCGCTTCGACTCCGCTGGTATTTCGCTGGGCGCCCTGTCGCCGGAAGCCCACGAAGCCCTGGCCGAAGCCATGAACCGCCTCGGTGCGCGTTCGAACTCCGGCGAAGGCGGCGAAGACCCGGCGCGCTACGGCACCATCAAGAGCTCGAAAATCAAGCAAGTCGCCACTGGCCGCTTTGGCGTGACCCCGGAATACCTGGTCAACGCCGAAGTGCTGCAGATCAAAGTCGCCCAGGGTGCCAAGCCCGGCGAAGGTGGTCAGTTGCCAGGCGGCAAGGTCAACGGTCTGATCGCCAAGCTGCGTTACGCAGTGCCGGGCGTGACCCTGATTTCGCCTCCGCCGCACCACGACATCTATTCGATCGAAGACTTGTCGCAGCTGATTTTCGACCTGAAACAAGTCAACCCGAATGCGCTGGTTTCGGTGAAGCTGGTGGCAGAAGCGGGCGTCGGCACCATCGCGGCCGGTGTGGCCAAGGCCTACGCGGACTTGATCACCATCTCCGGCTACGACGGCGGCACCGGTGCATCACCACTGACCTCGATCAAATACGCGGGTGCGCCGTGGGAACTCGGCCTGGCCGAAACCCACCAGACCCTGCGTGGCAACGACCTGCGCGGCAAAGTCCGGGTACAAACCGATGGTGGCCTGAAAACCGGCCTCGACGTGATCAAGGCAGCCATTCTCGGCGCTGAAAGCTTCGGCTTCGGCACCGCGCCAATGATCGCCCTGGGCTGCAAATACCTGCGCATCTGCCACCTGAACAACTGCGCCACCGGCGTTGCGACTCAGAACGAGAAGCTGCGCAAGGATCACTACATCGGGACCGTCGACATGGTGGTGAATTTCTTCACCTACGTCGCCGAAGAAACCCGTGAGTGGCTGGCCAAGCTGGGCGTGCGCTCCCTCGAAGAGCTGATCGGTCGTACCGATCTGCTGGAAGTCCTCGAAGGCCAGACCGCCAAGCAGAACCACCTGGACCTGACTCCGTTGCTCGGCAGCGATCACATCCCGGCAGACAAGCCTCAATTCTGCCAGGTCGACCGCAACCCGCCGTTCGACAAAGGCCTGCTGGCCGAGAAAATGGTCGACATGGCCACCTCGGCAATCAACGACCTGAGCGGTGCCGATTTCGCCCTGGATATCTGCAACTGCGACCGTTCCATCGGCGCGCGGATCTCCGGTGAAATCGCTCGCAAACACGGCAACCAGGGCATGGCTAACGCGCCGATCACCTTCCGCTTCAAAGGCACGGCGGGTCAGAGCTTTGGCGTGTGGAACGCTGGCGGCCTGAACATGTACCTGGAAGGCGATGCCAACGACTACGTCGGCAAAGGCATGACCGGCGGCAAACTGGTCATCGTTCCGCCGAAAGGCAGCGTCTACAAGACTCAGGACAGTGCCATCATCGGTAACACCTGCCTGTATGGCGCCACTGGCGGCAAGCTGTTCGCTGCTGGCACCGCGGGTGAGCGTTTCGCAGTGCGTAACTCCGGTGCTCACACCGTGGTGGAAGGCACAGGCGATCACTGCTGCGAGTACATGACCGGTGGTTTCGTCTGCGTTCTGGGCAAGACCGGTTACAACTTCGGCTCAGGCATGACCGGTGGTTTCGCCTACGTGCTCGACCAGGACAACACCTTCGTTGACCGGGTCAACCACGAACTGGTGGAAATCCAGCGGATCAGCGGTGAGGCGATGGAAGCCTATCGCAGCCACTTGCAACGCGTGCTGAACGAATACGTCGAGGAAACCGACAGCGAGTGGGGTCGTAACCTCGCTGAAAACCTCGATGACTATCTGCGTCGTTTCTGGCTGGTCAAGCCCAAGGCTGCCAACCTGAAATCGTTGCTTTCCAGCACCCGTGCCAACCCGCAGTGATATGCGCCTGAAGAGTTTGATGAGGTTTTAACAATGGCTGAACGTCTGAATAACGACTTCCAGTTCATCGATGTCGGGCGCAAGGATCCGAAGAAGAAACTGTTGCGTCAACGCAAGAAAGAGTTCGTGGAAATCTACGAACCGTTCAAACCCCAGCAGTCGGCCGACCAGGCCCACCGCTGCCTGGGCTGCGGTAACCCGTATTGCGAATGGAAGTGCCCGGTGCACAACTTCATTCCCAACTGGCTCAAATTGGTGGCTGAGGGCAACATCCTCCAGGCCGCCGAGTTGTCGCACCAGACCAACACCTTGCCGGAAGTCTGCGGCCGGGTGTGCCCGCAGGATCGTCTGTGCGAGGGGGCCTGCACCCTCAACGACGGTTTCGGTGCGGTGACCATCGGTTCGGTCGAGAAGTACATCACTGACACCGCGTTCGCCATGGGCTGGCGCCCGGACATGTCCAAGGTCAAGCCGACCGGCAAGCGTGTTGCGGTAATCGGTGCGGGCCCTGCGGGCCTGGGCTGTGCCGACGTGCTGGTGCGTGGCGGCGTGACGCCGGTGGTGTTCGACAAGAACCCGGAAATCGGCGGTCTGCTGACCTTCGGCATTCCTGAGTTCAAGCTGGAAAAGACCGTGCTGAGCAATCGCCGCGAAGTCTTCACTGGCATGGGCATCGAGTTCCGCCTGAACACCGAAGTGGGCAAGGACGTGACCATGGAACAACTGCTCGAAGAGTTCGATGCGGTCTTCATGGGCATGGGCACCTACACCTACATGAAGGGCGGCTTCGCCGGCGAGGACCTGCCAGGCGTGCACGACGCGCTGGACTTCCTGATCGCCAACGTCAACCGCAACCTGGGCTTTGAAAAGTCGCCGGAAGATTTCGTCGACATGAAAGGCAAGAAGGTGGTGGTTCTGGGCGGCGGTGACACGGCGATGGACTGCAACCGTACCTCGATCCGTCAGGGCGCCAAGGCAGTGACCTGTGCCTATCGTCGTGACGAAGCGAACATGCCGGGCTCGCGCAAAGAGGTGAAGAACGCCAAGGAAGAAGGCGTGAAGTTCCTCTACAACCGCCAGCCGATCGCAATCGTCGGTGAAGACCGTGTCGAAGGCGTGAAGGTGGTCGAGACCCGTCTCGGCGAGCCGGATGCCCGTGGCCGTCGCAGCCCCGAGCCGATCCCGGGTTCCGAAGAGATCATCCCGGCCGACGCCGTGGTCATCGCGTTCGGTTTCCGTCCAAGCCCGGCGTCGTGGTTCGAGCAGTTCAGCATCCAGACCGACAGCCAGGGCCGCGTCGTGGCGCCGGAGCAAGGCCAGTACAAGCACCAGACCAGCAACCCGAAAATCTTCGCCGGTGGTGACATGGTGCGCGGTTCCGACCTGGTGGTGACGGCGATCTTCGAAGGCCGCAATGCCGCTGAAGGGATCCTGGATTACCTGGGCGTCTGATCGACGCCTGACCCTGTAGGAGCCGGCTTGCTGGCGATGAACGATAACGCGGTGTACCTGATACATCGCGTCGTCTGAATCGCCAGCAAGCCGGCTCCTACAGTGTTTTGTGGTGCTGCAAAGTCTGCATTTCACCGCGACAAATTGACCCGATAGACAAAAGGATCGGCTCTTGCCGTGCCTTTTGCGTCGCGCTCTGAGAAAATGCCCGCACTTTTTTTCCGGATGCCGACATGACTGCCCTGAAGAACGACCGTTTCCTTCGCGCCCTGCTCAAGCAACCCGTAGACGTCACCCCCGTGTGGATGATGCGTCAGGCCGGTCGCTACCTGCCTGAATACCGCGCCAGCCGTGCCAAGGCCGGTGACTTCATGAGCCTGTGCATGAACCCGGCGTTCGCTTGCGAAGTCACGATGCAACCGCTCGACCGCTATCCACAACTGGACGCGGCGATCCTCTTCTCCGACATCCTGACCATCCCCGATGCCATGGGCCAGGGCCTGTACTTCGAGACCGGTGAAGGTCCACGCTTCAAGAAAGTCGTCAGCACCTTGGCTGACATCGAAGCGTTGCCGATTCCTGATCCACAGAAAGACCTCGGCTACGTCATGGACGCAGTCAGCACCATCCGCCGCGAACTGAACGGCCGTGTGCCGCTGATCGGTTTTTCCGGCAGCCCATGGACCCTGGCCACCTACATGGTTGAAGGCGGTTCGTCGAAAGACTTCCGCAAGACCAAGGCCATGCTCTACGACAACCCGCAAGCCATGCACCTGCTGCTGGACAAGCTTGCGCAGTCGGTCACCTCGTACCTCAATGGCCAGATCCTGGCTGGCGCGCAAGCGGTGCAGATCTTCGACACCTGGGGCGGTAATCTCTCGGCGGCGGCGTACCAGGAATTCTCCCTGGCCTACATGCGCAAAATCGTCAGCGGCCTGATCCGCGAACATGAAGGCCGCAAAGTGCCGGTCATCCTGTTCACCAAGAATGGCGGCCTGTGGCTGGAAAGCATCGCCGACGCCGGCGCTGATGCGCTAGGCCTGGACTGGACTTGCGACATCGGTGAGGCCCGTCAACGCGTCGGCAACAAAGTCGCCCTGCAAGGCAACATGGACCCGACCGTGCTTTACGCCAAGCCAGAAGCCATCCGCGCCGAAGTCGGCCGGATCCTCGCCAGCTACGGCAAGGGCAGTGGTCACGTGTTCAACCTCGGCCATGGCATTACCCCGGAAGTCGATCCGGAGCACGCAGGCGCTTTCTTGCGCGCGGTGCATGAGCTGTCGGCGCAGTATCACGAGTGATCGTCGCCCGATAAAAAACGCCCGGCATTTGCCGGGCGTTTTTGCATCAAAATCAAAAAGATCGCAGCCTTAAGCTTTCAAATTCTCCAACGGCGGCAACTTCGCCAATTTCAACGCCACCAACAGCGCAATCACCAGCAATCCGCTGATGAACAGCCCGATCCCGTTCCAGCCACCCAGATGCCAGGCCATACCGCCCGCCGTACCCGCGATACTCGACCCGGCGTAATAGCTGAACAGGTACAACGACGTCGCCTGCCCCTTGGCCTTGGTCGCGCGACGACCGATCCAGCTGCTGGCCACCGAATGCGCGCCGAAGAAGCCGAAGGTGAAGACCAGCATGCCGAAGATCACTACTGGCAGGGGCGTAAACATCGTCAACGCAAGGCCCGCGAGCATCACCACAATGGTTGCCCAGAGCACTTTGCGCCGGCCGAGCTGGTCGGCCAGGGCGCCGATTTTCGCCGAGCTGTAGATGCCCGACAGGTACACCACCGAGAGTAGCCCGACGAAGGCCTGGTCCATGTGATACGGCTCGGCCAGCAGGCGATAGCCGATGTAGTTGAACAGGGTAACGAACGCGCCCATCAGCACGAACGCTTCGACAAACAGCAGCGGCAGGCCGGCGTCGCGAAAGTGCATGGTGAAGCCGTCGAGCAGGCTACGCGGGTGCAGCGAGCGGGCGCGGAAGTTGCGCGATTCGGGGAGGATTTTCCAGAACACCGCGGCGGCAATCAGCGCCAGGCCGCCGATGACCAGCATTGCCGTGTGCCAGCTGACGAAGTCGATCAGCACCCCGACGATCAAGCGTCCACACATGCCGCCGATGGCATTGCCACCGATGTACAAGCCCATGGCCAGGCCAATGTGCTGCGGGTGGATCTCTTCGCTCAGGTAAGTCATCGCCACCGCCGCCAGACCGCTCAACGACAGCCCGACCAGCGCCCGCATCACCAGCACGCCTTGCCAGCTCGGCATCATCGCACTGGCCATGGTGCACAGTGCGGCGGCGAACAGTGCGGCGACCATCACCGGTTTACGCCCGATGCGATCGGAGATGGGGCCGGTGATCAGCAAGCCGATGGCGAGAAGGCCGGTGGCGACCGACAGGATCAGGCTGCTCTGGGCCGCATTGATGGAAAACTCGCGGGACAGCAGCGGCATCATCGGCTGTACGCAGTAGAGCAGGGCAAAGGTCGCGAAGCCTCCGGAGAACAGCGCCAGCACCGTGCGCATAAACATCGGTGTGCCTTTCTCGATGTAGATCTCGTTGTGTTCAGCGACGACATCATTCAGCGCGGCGGGCGGGATTTCATGGGCGAGTGGGGCGACAGCAGTTTTCACTTCGGACCTCGGAGGACGCAGCCGGTCAGGCAATGAAAAAATCATATAGCTGGCTAATGTTTCTATCCAATATATTGTTCGACCTGTTTGATAGGTTTAACGACCTAATGGAGTTTTCATGGAATTGCGTCACCTGCGCTACTTCATTGCCGTCGCCGAAGAACTGCATTTCGGCCGCGCCGCCCAAGTGCTGGGCATCTCGCAGCCGCCGCTGAGCCAGCAGATTCAGGCGCTGGAACAGGAAGTGGGGGCGCGTCTGTTCGAGCGGACCAATCGTCGGGTCGAGCTGAGTGAGGCCGGTCGGCTGTTTCTGGAAGAGGCGCGGCTGGCGCTGGCGCAGGTCGACAAAGCGGCGGATGTGGCTCGGCGGGCACAACTTGGTGAATTGGGTGAACTGAAGATCGGCTTCACCTCGTCGGCGCCGTTCAACTCGACCATTCCCCAGGCGATTTTCTCATTTCGCCAGCGCTTCCCGGCGGTGCACCTGAACCTGCGGGAAATGAGCAGCACCCAAGTGGCCGATGCGCTGGTGGACGAGTCGATCGAGGTCGGCATCATGCGACCGTTGGGCTTGCCGGACTCCCTCAGCGTGGTGGAACTGATGCGTGAGCCATTGGTGGCGGTGCTCAGCTCCAAGCATCCGCTGGTGGATGGCAGCGAAGAAGGTCTGTTCCTGTCCGCTCTGGCCCTCGAGCCGTTCGTATTTTTCCCGCGCAGCTATGGCAGCGGTCTGTACGCACAACTGCTCAGCCTGGCGCGGGACGCCGGCTTCAGCCCGCACTTTGCCCAGGAGGCGGGCGAGGCGATGACCATCATCGGGCTGGTGGCGGCGGGTTTGGGGGTATCGGTGTTGCCGGCGTCTTATCAGCGGATGCGCATTGATGGCGTGGTGTATCGGCCATTGCTCGATCCAGAGGCGATTTCGGCGGTGTGGCTGGTGCAGCGCAAGGATCAGAAGTCGCCGATGGCCAAGGCGTTTGTGGAGTTGTTGACGCGTAAGCTGATGCCATAGCGCTACAAGGTTTTTATTGGGTGCAGCCCTAGGTCTTTTAACGTATCGGCCGATACCGTCATTGGACTCATCACAAACTAGGGAGATACAGGATGTTCAAGCAGTTAACGTTCACCGCATTGCTGGCATTGTTTGCTCTGACCGGTGGTTGTGCTTCGGTAAAAATGGCCGATGAGACCCAGGACGCTCAAGCGAAGACTTTCCAAGTGAGCCCCGACAAAGCCAATATCTACGTTTATCGCAACGAGAGCATGGGCGCCGGGGTGAAAATGCCGGTGACCCTCAATGGCAAGCCTGTAGGGCAGACAGTCGCCAAGTCCTATCTGATGTTGGCCGTCCCGGCTGGCCAGCAGACGCTGGTGTCTTCGGCGGAAAACGACTCGGAACTGAAACTCACCGCAGAAGCGGGCAAAAACTACTTTGTCTGGCAGGAAGTGAAAGTGGGTTTCATCAAGGCGCGTAACAACCTGCAAGTCGTCGACGACAAGACAGGCCGTGCTGGTGTCGCTGAAAGCAAGTTGATTCAAGCGCAGTAAGTGTCTGGGCGGCCCCTGCGCTGAGCGTGGGGGCAAGCCCCTTCACCTCAAGTGTTGTTGCTGAACCTTCGCCAAATCCCCCTTCAACGCAACCCCGGCCATGATCGCCCCAGCGTGGCACTCATAGGTCTTGGCATCCTTGCGCTCATTGCTCTTGTAGAAGCTGACGAGGTTGGTCACGGCGTTGGCGCCGGCATGCTGGTCTCCTTGACCCTGGTATTTCGTTTACGACCAGCGGCGGAAGATCAACGAGGTGTTGACCCCACCAAAAGCGAAGTTGTTGTTCATCACATACTGGTTGCTCATCTGCCGGAATTCGCCGCGCAGGTAATCGAGCTTGCCGCACTGCGGATCGACCTCGTCGAGGTTGAAGGTGTGCACGTACAGGTCGCGGTTCATCATTTCGATGCTGAACCAGGACTCCAGCGCGCCGCAGGCTCCCAGGGTGTGGCCGAGGAAGCTCTTCTGCGAGCTGATCGGCATGTGTTCGCCGAACAAACTGTTGGTCGCCAGTGTTTCGGCAATGTCGCCCTGTTCTGTCGCCGTACCGTGACCATTTACATAACCGATGGCGCTTGGGTCGAGCCCGGCGTCTTCCAAAGCCAGCTCCATGGCCCGGCGCATGGTGATCAGCTCGGGGCGGGTGGCATGCTGGCCGTCGGCGTTGCTGCCGAAACCGACGATCTCGGCGTGGATGCGGGCGCCACGTGCCAGGGCGTGTTCGAGTTCTTCGAGTACCAGCATGCCGCCGCCCTCACCGATGACCAGGCCATCGCGGCCGCTGTCGTAAGGGCGCGGGCTGGTTTGCGGGGCATCGTTTTTCAGGCTGGTGGCGTAGAGCGCATCGAACACCATGGCCTCGGTCGGGCACAGCTCTTCGGCGCCGCCGGCGAGCATCAGCGGCAGGCGGCCGAACTTGATCGACTCGTAGGCGTAACCGATGCCCTGGCTACCGCTGGTGCAGGCACTGGAGGTCGGGATCAGTCGGCCGGTGAGGCCGAAGAAGATGCTGATATTCGCTGCCGTGGTGTGCGGCATCATCCGCACGTAGGAGTTGGCGTTCAGGCCTTCGGCCACCGAGTTGAGCAACATTTTGCCGAACGCCTTGATCTCGTCGGTGCTGCCGGTGGACGAGCCGCAGGACACGCCCATGCGCCCGTCCTTGATCGACTCATCACCCAACAGCCCGGCGTCCGCCAGGGCCTGTTCTGCAGCGCCGACCGCTAGCCGCGATACCCGGCCCATGCTGCGCAGTTGCTTGCGCGTCCAGTGGCCGGGCACCTCGAAGTCGTCTATCGGCCCGGCCAGGCGGGTATTGAGTTCGGTAAAGCGATCCCACTCGTGCATGCGACGAATGCCGCTGCGGTTGGCGGCGAAGTTGGCGGCGATGGTGTCCCAGTCGCTGCCCAGTGAGGTGATGCCGGCCATGCCGGTGACGACGACGCGCTTCATCAGCACAGGCCTCCGTTGACGGCCAGAACCTGCCGGGTGATGTACGAAGCTTCCGCCGACATCAGGAAATTCACTGCGCTGGCCACCTCTTCCGGGGTGCCCATGCGTTGTGCGGGGATCATTTTCATCAGTTCTTCCACCGGCACGTTTTCATCGAGCATCGCCGTGTCGATCAGGCCGGGTGCGACACAGTTAACCGTGATTTTGCGCTTGCCCAGCTCAATCGCCAATGCCTTGGCCGCGCCGATCAGACCGGCCTTGGACGCGCTGTAATTGACCTGCCCGCGATTGCCGATCAGCCCGGACACCGAAGTAATGCAGACAATCCGCCCGGCGGCGCGACGACGGATCATCGGCATCATCACCGGGTGCAGCACGTTGTAGAAACCGTCGAGGTTGGTGCGCATCACCACATCCCAATCCTCCTCGCTCAGGGCCGGAAAAGCACCGTCGCGGGTCAGGCCGGCGTTGAGCACCACGCCGTAATAGGCGCCATGGGCTTCGACATCGGCTTCAAGGATCGCTTTGCAGCTGGCGCGGTTGCTGACGTCGAATTGCAGGATGCGCGCGTTGCGGCCCAAGGTTTCCACTTCGGCTTTGACGGCTTCGGCGTCCGCCAAGCCGCTGCGGCAGTGCAGCACGATGTCATGCCCGGCCCTGGCCAGACGCAATGCGATGGCGCGGCCAATACCACGGCTGGAGCCGGTGACCAGTACGGATTCAGTCATCACTCGACTCCTTGGGATTCATGCAGATATTGAGCGGCTTGAGGCGGGCGGAACACGTTCAGCCGAGCGGTCGCGTGGATGCCGGGGGCGGTGATGTGGCATTCGAATACGCCCATGCCGTTATCGTCTTCCAGCGAGCGTATCCCGTGGATAGTCAGCTCGGTGCCGGCGGGGAAGTGTTCCACGTTGCATTCGAATTTGCGGCTGCCGAGCAGGAAGCCCAGTTCCACCGCATTGCCTTTCTGGCGCGCATGGCAACCGGCATAAGCGGCGACGCTCTGGGCCATCAGCTCGATGCCGACCCAGGCCGGCAGACTGCCGTCGGGGCGATTGAACAGGCCGCCGGGTTTGACGGTGAGTCGGGTATAGATCTGCTCGTCGTCGAACGACAGGATCTGATCGATGAGGATCATGTCGCCGGCGTGCGGCAGCAATTCGGCGAGCGGCCAGGTAATCATGAGGCGTCTCCGATAATCAGGCTGACGTTATTGCCACCAAAGGCAAAGGAATTACTCATCAGGTAGCGGGGTGCAATGGACGTCAGGTGGTCGGTCGGGGTCACCCAATGCAACGCCGGCAACTCGGGGTCGGGCTGCCCGTCCCAGACATGGGGCGGCAGGGCATGCTCGTGGTTATCCGCGCTCAGGCTCAACCAGCAGAACGCCGCTTCCAGGGCACCAGCGGCGCCGAGGGTATGGCCGGTCATCGGTTTGGTCGATGAGCAAGGCACGCCTTGTGGAAACAGCGCCGTCACAGCCAGGCTTTCCATGGCGTCATTGTGTTGGGTGGCGGTGCCGTGCAGGTTCAGATAGCTGATCTGTTGGGGTTGCAGGCCTGCGCGGCTCAAGGCTTTGTGCATGGCTTGCCGGGCGCCACGGCCGGTGGGTTCCGGCGCGGAAATATGGTGTGCATCGGAGCTGGCGCCACTGCCGAGCAAAGCAATCGGTTGGCTGCTGCCGGCGGTTTTGCTCATCAGGAACAGCACCGCGGCTTCGCCGATATTGATGCCGTTGCGGTTCGCCGAAAACGGGTTGCAGCGTTGCTCGGACACCGCTTCCAGGGCAGAGAAACCGTTGAGGGTCAGCTTGCACAAGCTGTCGACACCACCGCACAACACGGCGTCGCACATGCCCAGGTCGAGCAGTCGTTGGGCACTCATCAGCGCGCGGGCGCTGGAGGTGCAGGCGGTGGATATCACATAGGCCGGGCCGCTCAATTGCAGCCAGTCGGCGAGAAACGTCGCCGGTGCGCCGAGCTCTTGCTGCTGATAGTCATAATCGGCCGGGAAGTGATGTTCGCGGATGTAATGGGCCAGGCCGCGGCTGGCTTCGTCGATGCCTGAGGTGCTGGTGCCCAGAATGACGCCGATACGGTCGCGGCCGTAGGTCTGGATCGCCTGCTCAATGTCTTGGCGAATTTGCAGCGCGGCCTCCAGCAGCAATTGATTGTTGCGACTGCTTTGATGAGCCAGCTCAGCCGGAATCGGTGCCAGCTCACCACGCACCGCCGCCACTGGCAACGAGCGCTCCGCGACCCAGCCGGCCTCGTTGCGTATGCCCGAGCAATCGCCGGCAAACAGGTTGCGGGCGACTTCCTGCTTGTCGCGGCCGAGGGCGCAGATTACCCCGAGGGCATTCAGGTAAGCGGTCATGGCGTGTTTTCGCCTAACGGGGTGACGCGATAATGCGGGCCTTGGGACACGTTCAATTCAAAGCTCGGTGGTTGCGAAAGACTTGGTTGTGAATAGCGGATATTCCAGCGCGCTGACAATGACCGTTGCCCGTCATGCTGCCGGGCGGCGGGATAGTTGCCGTGCAACTCGCCTTCGGGGGTCAATGCAAACAACAGGGCGGCGAACAGCTCCCGGGCTTCCGGATTGGGTGGTAGCAGACCGTCGGCTTGCCATTGGCCATCGATCAGTTTCTGTCGTGCCACGGGAATCCCCAACGGGTCCATCATCGACCAGCGAATGCCCGGGCCTTCACGCTGGATCACCAGGAGCCAGTCCTGACGCTGCTCGGCCATCTGCCGTTCGATATGCAGTTGCAGTGGCAACGCCAGGTTCGGGGTTCGCTCGGGCAGCGGCGTCTGGCTGGCACAGGCGCTCAGTAGCAGGACACAACCCAGAAGCAGGAAACGGATCATCAGACACTCTCTTCAAGGGGCTTGCGCGCGACCACATTGACCAGGGTTTCTTCCCGTTGGCCAAAGGGTTTTGGCTGGCGCAAGCCGAAGCGTTCGAGCAGGCCGAAATCCTTGGCGCGACTCCACCACAAGTAAGGGTAAGACACGTTTTTCGGGCCGAATTCAAAACCCTGCCGACGAATCATCTCCAGGTAGCCGGCGGCGCTCTTTTGCACGTGCATCGGGTGGCGGAACAACCAGCGAATCACCCACGTATCAATGTAAGCCTCGGTGGACTCGGCGAACAGCAGATAACCGCCCGGCTTGAGCACCCGATAGAACTCGGCCAGGGCCTGATCCTGATCGACAAGATGATGGAAAGTCTGGTGACAGAACAGCAGATCGACACTGGCGTCCGGCACTTTAATGCTCGCGCAGTCACTGCCGATCAGCTCTACCTCCATGCCCTGGCGGGCCGCTTCTTCGCCGCTCAGGTTCAGGCTGTGAGGGTCGGCATCCAGCCCGATCAGATGCTTGGGCGCGAAGGTCTGACGCAGGTACTGGAACGACTTGCCCTGGCCGCAACCGGCATCGAGCAAGACCGGTTTGTTGGGCAATGGCTCGCTGAACAGGCTGCGCAAATCGTTGATCGCCACTCGCAATACATGGTGCTGCCAGGTGTGGCTGCGCAGGAACCAGAAGCCGAAACGGGTTTCTTCGACGTAGTTGTCGCTCAAATAACTCATGTCGCGTCCCTTGCGCACAGGTCCGAGATCATCCGCAGTCGGCGTTTGGCTTCGCTGACGAACGGGTTGCGTTCATCCCAGGCATAACCCGCGAGGATCGAGCTGATCATGCGGCGAATATCCTCTGTACCGCCCTGATAGAAAATCACATCCTGAAAAGTCCCTGCGTACCAGCCTTCGACGTAGCAACGGAAGGTGTCGACGCCGCGCTTGAGCGGTTCGGCGAATTCGGTCTGCCAGTCGACGCTTTCACCTTGCAGTTGGCGGTGCAACACCCCGGCGGCCATGCTCGCCGAACGCATGGCAATGGTCACGCCGGAGGAGAACACCGGGTCGAGAAATTCCGCGGCATTGCCCAACAAGGCGAAGCCAGGGCCATGCAGGGTTTTGACGTTGGCCGAGTAGCCGCCGATGGTCCGCGCAGGGGTATCCCATACGGAGTTGTTCAGCACCCCTGCCAGGCTTGGCGTTTCGGCGATGAAGCCGCGCAGGCAGTCGTCCAGATTCTCGGTGCGGCCTGCGAAGTGTTCGGCGGCTGCCACGACGCCCACCGAGCAGCGACCGTTGCTGAACGGGATGGTCCAGAACCAGATGTCGCGCTGGGTCGGATGGGTGGTAATGAGGATTTTTTCCCGTTCGAAAGCCGGGCTGTCGATACAGTCTTCGACGTGGGTGAACACCGCCTGGCGCACCGGAAAGTTCGACGGTGCCTCAAGGTCCAGCAAGCGTGGCAGTACGCGACCGTAGCCGCTGGCATCGAGCACGAAATCGGCCTCGACGCGGTATTGGCTGCCATCTTCGCGAAGCACATCGAGCTGCGGTTTCGCCAAGCTGAAATCAACGCTGACGATGGCTTCGCCGTAACGGACGTCGACTCCCTGCAGTTCAGCCTGATCGGCCAGCAGTTTGTCAAAGTCGGCGCGCTGGACCTGGAAGGTCGTCGGCTTGCCGTTGCTGAACGTCTCACCGAAATCGAAGGTGCTGTACTGATCGCCCCAGGCGAATGCCGCACCGTTCTTCAATTGGAAACCGGCCGCATTGACCGCGTCGAGCATGCCGGCTTCTTCGACGAAATCCAGGCAGTGGGACAGCAGGCTTTCACCGATGGAAAACCGCGGGAAATGCTGGCGTTCGATCATCAGCACATCATGGCCTTTGCGCTTGAGCAGCGCGGCGGCGATGGCGCCCGAGGGACCGGCACCGATCACCACCACCTGACGACGTTCCATTTCAACTGTTGGCACGGGTGCTCCTTGCCGGGGCGGCGATGTTCAAAGGGATTCGGTGCATGCCGGCGAGTGCCGGCAGCAGGGTTGCGACCAGGCCCATCAACATCAGCGCGAAATACAGCTCGGGGCTGATGAGTTGTTGTTGCAGCAGCAGGTTGAGAAAGACGATCTCGCTCAAGCCGCGGATATTCAGTAAAAGGCTTTCCCGCCAGCGGCTGGCACCTTCAAACGAGACGCCGGCCCAGCCGAGGCCCAGCCAGTTGCCCAACAATTTGCTGGCGATCGGCAACAACAGGAGCGCGGCCAGTTGCACCCCACCGAGATTGTCGAGGGCGCTGTGCACGTTGATCTGCACGATGCCGAACGTGAGGATCAACGGGATGGCGATCCAGGTCTGCAAACGACTCATCCACGCCGTTGGCAATGGCAGTACCAGCGACACCTTCAGCGCGGCCATGCACAGCAGGTAACCGATGCCGAAAATCAGCGCATTGAGCTTGAAGTGCTCGGCGACCACCAGCAGCGCGAAGAAGCAGCCGCTGTGCAGCAACGGTTGGCGCAACCCGAGCAGTCGCAGCAATAACGGCAGACAGGCGCCTGCCAGCGGCAGCAAGAGGCTGCTCAGGTGCAGGCTGCCTTGGGCGAACGCGAACAGGGTCCAGCAAGTCAGGTCGATCAGGATCGCGGTCTGCACCAGGCGCCGGGTGGCAGCGGGCGGGTAGTTGATGTGTCGCAGGTACAGGTACAACACCGGAATCGCGGTGATGGCGAACAACAGACCGACCGCCAGCGAGCTGATCCACGGCTGTGGCGGCAGTAGCCAGACCGCTGTCGCCAGCCCGCAGGCAAATGGAATGCAGAAACTCGGCAGGGCGATTTTCAGGCTCTGGCGATCCAGTCGCAGGTCGATCACGTCGCTGAGGATATGCCCCAGCAGCAAGGCAAAGCTCAGGCTGTAGAGGTTCTTCAGCCAACCCGGCGAGATCAGGTCGGCACCGCTGAGATGCCAGCCCGGTTCGATCCAGAAATACATCAGCAGCGGCAGGCCGAAGGTTGCCAGCAACAACTGGCTGACGATCGGAATCAGACCGAAACGTCGACCGACGTGGGTGGCCATGGCGAACAACACCAGGGCCATGACCCAGAACGCCGTGACCATCACGCTGCTGGCTCCGCAACCGGGGCGGTGTGGACTTGGCGTCCGGCCCACGGCGCCAGGATGAAGCTGTACGCTAGGCCGAGGCTCACCGACAGGCCGAAGTTGCTCACCGCCGGTGTGCTGGACACCGCCAGCAGGCCAAACGACAACCATGTGGTTGCAGCTGCCAGCATGGTGCCCAACAGGCTCGCGGCGGCGCCACCGATCTGTTCGCGCATGAGGATCGCGTAGTCGACGCTGATGGCTGTCACCAGCAGCAGGCCGAACAGGCTGAACAGCGTCAGCGGCTGCCCGAGCCAGCCGAGGCTTGCCAGGCTGCACAGGGCCGCCAGTAGTGGCAGGGAGACAATTCGCAGTGCGCCACCGAGACCGAATGGCAGGATCAGCACCAGCACAATCAATACGCAGGAGGCGAGTTTCAATTCAGCGGCGCTGATTTGAGTTGCGGCGAACACCTTGTTCAGGTCGCCGAGGCGGTCGACCAGTTGCACACCCGGCAAGTCCAGCGCCTGGACCCGCAACAACGCCGGATTGTTCAAACCTTGCAGGCTGACCATCGCGGCCACGCCGTTATCGGTCGGCCCCAGCCACAGGGTGCGGTAGGGCTCGGCCAATGGGCCGGCCAGGGCCGCATCGATATCTTCGGTGGGCAGCGCCTGTAGCTTCACCAACTCGGCTTGCAGCGCGTCGGCAGGCACGCCAAGCTCGAGCAACGGTTGCCAGAACTGCGGCAGCTTGCCCAGAGCATCACGCACTTTGCGCTGTTCGCTCGGCGGGCTGACCAACTGGTTGAGCGACAGGTAGCCCTGGAGTTTTTCCAGGTTGACCAACTGATCCAGGCGCTCGCTCAGTGCCGTCTGGCGTTCGAGCAACTCCTGCTGATTGGCCGCGCGCACCAGGAAAAACTGGCTGGTGGGTTGATAGCCGGTGATGCGCGCAATGGTCTGGGCTTCGTCCGTCAGTTGCTGCGGTGCGCCGACCCATTGGCGAATGTCGTTTTTTGTTTGCAACTGCAACAGACCGCCAACACAGAACGCGATCAACAGCGCCAGCAACACCGGCGTGCGTACGTATTTGAGCAGCGATTCACGCAGCGCCAGCAAAGACTCGGCAATGCGCATCGGCCATTGCGCCGGACGCAGTTGCGCGCCCTTGAGCAGCGCCGGCAGCAGGCACACCGCCGACAGATAAGCGCCGAGCAGGCCCGCGGCGGAGAACACGGCAATCTGGGTCAGGGCCGGGAACGGCGTCCAGGCCAGGGCCAGGTAGCCGATGCAACTGGTGATCAGGCTCAGCGTCAGCCCCGGCAGGGTCAGGCGCAACGCCGGCCAGCTGTGCCAGGGTTTCAGGCTCCAGCTTTTCGACAGGTAATGCAGTGGGTAATCCACCGCCACGCCGATCAGGCTTGAGCCCAGCACCAGCGTCATCACATGCATCTGACCGAACAGTGCCACGCAGGCCACCGCGCCGAACAGCATGCCCACCAGCACCGGGACGAACGCTAGCACCACCCGCCAACGCCGGAAGGCCAGCAACAGCAGCAACAAAATCCCCATCGTGGCGCCGCCACCGACCCAGGTGATCTCGCGCGCGGCTTGCCGTTGACCGCTGGCGGCATACAGCAGGCCGCTGGCGGCGAGCAGTTGCACATCCGCCTGGGCGGCTTCTTCGCGACTGTGCTGGAGCAGGTCAGCCACTTGCAGCGGCAGGTTCATGTCGAATGCGTTGCCGACGGTTCGCGCCCGCAGCATCACCCAGCTCTTGCCGTCGGCATCGGCGACCAGCACGCCGCTGCCGATGTCCAACTGCACCGAACCGCGCTGTGGCTGGCTGTTCTGGATGCGCCCGGTCAGGCCGAGCCAGTCATCCTGGCTCGGCACCAGGCTGAACCCGGTGAAGGGGTCGAACAGGGCTTGTACCCGTTGCTGGATAAAGGCGTCGGGATGCTCGATGAGTTGCTGACGGTCGGCCGCGGACAGCATCGCCAGTCGGCCTTGCAGCAATTGCGTGCGCAGCGCTGGCAAGTCGGCTTGCAGGTTCCACTGGACCTTTTCGAACACGCCGCTGGCTTGCCACTGTTCACCGAGTTTTTGCGCCATGGCGATGGCTTGCTGACGGTCTTTATGGCCGACCAGCACCAGCATTTCCCGGTTCAGCGGTTCTTGCATGCGTTGTTCGGCGCGCAACTCCAGCGCGTCCGGCGCGGTGCCTGGCACCAGTTCCATCAGGTTGGCCGACAGCGGAGTGCCGTCGCGCCACTGCCAACCGGCGAGTGCGAGCACCGCCAGCAGCAGGACCAGGAACAGCCGCGGCAGCATCCGTTCACTCGGCAAAGTCATGTTGCTCCGCATCGCTCAAAGGTTGGGCGCTGGTGCTGTCCTGCATGCGCAACAGGGTTCGGTCACCCTGGGTTTCGAGCAGTTCGATGTTGTGTACCAGTTCGCCGCCGTCAATGTTGATCTGATTGAACACCTGTTTGAGCAGCATCGAACGCGGGGTCAGGGTCAGTTTCCAGTTCTGCGCATCGCCACTCAACGACAGCTCGAAATCCCGTTGCAGGCCACTGCTGTCGCCTTGCAGCACGGCGAGGAACAAACGGTTCTGTTCGGCGCCGGCACTCTTGTTCGGCAGCATTTGCCAGCCGCTGGCATCCCGCCGGGCAATGCCCTTGTCGCTGATGCGGTAATCCTGTTGCAGCGGCGTTTTCAGCAGCCAGAGCAAGCCGTGATTTTTCGCCAGAACGAAGGTGCCCTTGCTGGTCAGCGGCTGGGGCAGGGCGCGCAGGTGTTTTTCCTGGATGAAGTTGCCGTGGATCACATCGGGTTTGGCCAGTTGATCGCTCAGTTGCTGGAGATCGAAGGCCTGGGCCAACGATGAAAGCCCGAGCAACGCTAAAGCGCCAAGGCATTTGAAAAGCGAATTCATGGCAGCACCCTTTCAACCGCGTCGGTAAACACCTTGGGCGAAGCCAACTGCATTTCGCGGCTGCTCATGTCGACGGCAACCTGCACTGAAACAGCGCGGGTCAGACGTTCGCCGGTTGCGAGATCGCTGATCAGGTAATTGATCTTCAGTCGGTTCTCCCATTCCACCAGGCTGGCGCGCACATTCAACTTCTGGCCGAACACGGCGCCGCGCACATAGCGCAACTGCAAGTCGATCACCGGCCAGGCGTAACCCGACGCAACCATGGCGTCGTAGTTGTGGCCGATCCTGTCCAGCAGCGCACAGCGGGCGACTTCCAGGTATTTGACGTAATGGCCGTGCCAGACCACGTTCATGGTGTCGACGTCAAAGAACGGGACGAGGATTTCCGTATCGGTGTGAAGCACTCCCTTGCTACGCATGCAGCCTCCAGTGTTGCTCGGCGATGCGTTGCAGGCACAGGCGCAATTCGCCTTCCAGGGCACGGTCTTCGATGACCGGCGGGAAGTCCTTGGCCAATTCCTCGTGCATCGCGGCCAGGGCCGGTGGCAGTGGACGAGCGTCTTCAGCCTGGCCGCGCAGCCACACGCCTTGATTGGCGGCCAGCAGCGTGGCGGCGGCAACCTGTTCGGTCAGCTCCAGCACGCGGATGGCGTCGCGGGCAGCGATGGTGCCCATGCTGACTTTGTCCTGGTTGTGGCACTCGGTGGAGCGCGAGAAGACGCTGGCCGGCATGGTGTTTTTCAGGGCTTCGGCGGTCCAGGCGCTGGTGCCGATCTGCACGGCCTTGAAGCCGTGATTGAGCATCGCACGGTCGGCGGTGGCGCCGGACAGGTTGCTCGGCAAGCCATGGTTGTAGCGTTCGTCCACCAGCAGCGCGAGTTGACGGTCGAGCAAGTCGGCGACGTTGGCCACCAGGTTTTTCAGGCTGTCCATGGCGAACGCAATGTGGCCGCCGTAGAAGTGCCCGCCGTGCAGCACGCGTTCGGCTTCGGCGTCGATGATCGGGTTGTCGTTGGCGCTGTTGAGTTCGATCTCGATGAACGAGCGCAGCCAGTTCAGACTGTCGGCCAGCACACCGAGCACGTGTGGTGCGCAACGCAGGGAGTAACGGTCTTGCAGGCGATGCAGCGGCGCGGTCGGCGCGTCGATCGCCAGATCCTTGCGCAGCCACGCGGCAACTTGCATCTGCCCTGGATGGGGTTTGGCGGCGAACAGGCGCTCGTCGAAGTGCTCCGGGTTGCCCTGCAAAGCGACCACGTTCAGCGCGGTGATGCGCGTGGCCAGTTGCAGCAGGTAATCGGCACGGGCGTAAGCCAGGCACGCAAGGCCGGTCATCACGGCGGTGCCGTTCATCAGCGCCAGGGCTTCCTTGGGGCGCAATACCAGCGGTTGCCAACCCAGTTCCTTGTGCACATCAGCCGCTTGCCGGCGTTCGCCGCGGAACATCACTTCGCGCTCACCGGACAAGGTCGCGGCGACGTAGGACAGCGGCGTCAGATCACCGCTGGCGCCCACGGAACCTTCTTCCGGAATCAGCGGCAGGATGTCGTGTTCGAGGAACGCTTGCAGGCGCTCCAGCAACTCCACGCGTACCCCGGACACACCCTGGCACAGCGACTGTAAACGTGCCGCCAGCACCGCACGGGTGGCCTGGGCGTCGAGCAGTTTGCCCAGGCCGCAGCCGTGGAATGTGTACAGATGACGAGGCAGGGCTTCGACGTGGTGCAGCGGCACCGCCACCACACAGGAATCGCCATAACCGGTGGTCACGCCATAGATCACGCCTTCCTTGTCCAGCAGGGAGTCAAGGAACTGCGGACCCTTGGCAATGCGCTGGCGAAACTCGGGGTTGCCCTGCAACTGCGTCGGCACCTGACGGTTGGCCAGGGCCAGCACGTCTTCGATGCACAAAGGGAGTTCGCCGAAGGTTACCGGCTCAAGCGTTGGCGTCGTCATCGGTCTTCCAGAAAGGGTAAAAGTTGAACCATTGTTGGGGCGCTTCGAGGCAATAGTGACCCAGGCGTTCGGCATAGCGCGAAGCCCACTGATGAATGACCTGTTCGCGTTCGCTGCGTTTCCACACCACCGCCTCGGTGAACGGTTCGAGGGTCAGTCGATAGTCGCCCGTGGGCTTCTTCAGGCACAGCAGCAGATTGACCGGGCATTTCAGCAAACCGGCCAGCAGCCACGGGCCTTGCGGGAACGCTGCCTGGTGACCGAGAAAATCCACCGTCACGCTGCGCCCGCCATGCAGCGGCACGCGGTCGCCGGCAATTGCCAGCCACTCGCCGCGTTCCAGGCGCTCATGCAGTTGCAACATGATCACCGGGTCGAGCTCGCTGACCTGGATCAGCCGCAGATTGGTTGCCCCGGCTTCGCCCAGCAGGCGGTTGAACTGCTCGGCGTGCTTGGTGTGCACCAGCACGTTCATGGTGACTTTCTCGCCGATCTCGGCCAGTGCCCGGCAAACCTCGAGATTGCCCAGGTGCGCGCCCACCAGCATCTGCCCGCGTGTGCCGCGCAGTTTATTGCGCAGCAGCGCCGGGTCGATGATTTCGATCTGCTCGATGCTCAGCTTGCCGTTCCACACGTCGAGTTTGTCGAGCATGGAATCGGCGAAGGCCATGAACTGGCCGAACACCCGCCAATGAGTCGGACGCAATTCGCTGCGCCCGCTCCAGTCGGCGAGCCGCTGCTGGTATTGCCAGGCGCTTTGGCGGGCGCTGCGTCCGAACAGGAAAAAGTACAGCACGATGCCGTAGAGCAGCGGGCTCAGCAGGCGTCGGCCCAGGACCTTTGCGCAGAATGCGGTGAACTTCATCAGCCAGAAACTGCCACGCTCCTGGCGGTCGGCCCAGTGCTGTTTGTCTGCGTTGCCGTTCATGCCCGCCACCGTCGCCAGAGGATCACCGGTGCTCGCAGCAACATGCCGAAGAACAGCCGGGTGTGCATGCTCGTAATCAGTACGTTGTCGTAGAACAGACGGAAATGTGAAACGCCATCCAGAGGGTAATGGACCCTGGTTTTCAGCCACTGCATCGGCAGATTGCGCCAGGCCAGGCGCACCAGGATGTCGGAGTCGAAGTCCATGCGCTTGCCGATCCTGGCCGAGTCGATCAGTGCCAGGGTTGGCGGTAACGGATAGACACGGAAGCCGCACATCGAGTCGCGAATCTGCAGTGACAGGGTGTTGATCCAGACCATGACGTGAGTCAGGTAGCGCGCGTACAAACGACCTTTCGGCACGCTGGCGTCGTATTGCGGATAGCCGCAGATCACCGCCTCGGGATGGTTGCGTGAGTATTCGATGAAGACTTTGACGTCTTGCAGGTCGTGCTGGCCGTCGGCGTCCACCTGCAAGGCATGGCTGAAGCCCAGGCGCGAAGCCTCCCGCAGACCGGTCATCACTGCGCCGCCCTTGCCCTGATTGATGGTGAGCCGGATCAGATAAACCCTGTCGCGCTGCGCCAGTTGGTCGAGTACCTTGGCGCAGGCGGGGCTACTGGCATCGTCCACCAGAATGCATGGCAGGTCACAGGCTAGCAGCGCATCGACCACGGCAGTGATGGCGGTTTCGTGGTTGTAGACCGGGATTATGGCGCAGGGGTTATGCATCGCTGGCAGCCTCCAGCAAAATCCGCCCGCTGGAGCAGGTGGCGGTTTCGTTGCGATAGGCGAAATACAATTTGCCGCGCACCGGGTCGAAGCGAAGGTGCAACTGGATTTCATCGCCAGGGCGCACCAGTTGCTGGAATTTCAGCACTTCCATGCCGGCGAACTTTGCCGGCAGGTCCATCAATTGTTGGCCCAGGCTCATTGCCCACTCCACTTGCACCACGCCGGGCAATACCGGCGCCCGGGGAAAGTGTCCGCTGAAATACGCCAGGTCCGGCGGGACGGCCAGTTGCAGGCTCCACTCACCATCGGCTTCGACCTGCTCCAGCACTTGCGGCGCCTTTGGGCGGGGCGCCAGCAGCAAGGCTTCAACCTCAGCCTGGGGCAGTTTGCCCTGCGCGTTCAGCGGCAACTGCCGCAACAGGCGCCAGCGTCGTGGCAGGGCCAGCGTTTCACAGTGCTGGCTCAGATGCTGACGCAACGCTTGTGTGAGGCTGCGTCGTCCCTGATTGCGCAACGCGTGCATACCTCGCTCGCTGAGCACCAGCAGCGCCCCCAATGAGGCGCGGTTTTCCTGAACCACTCCCAGGCGCGCTTCGGCGACCCAGGCGTGCGCCATCAGCGCGTGTTCGAGCATGGGTAGCGAGATACGTTTTTCTTCCAGTTTGACGATCCGGTCCAGCCGCCCCAACAGCTCGAAACGGCCGTCGGCTGCGATGCGCGCGGCATCGGCGGTGTGTTCGATATGACCTGCCGGCAGGTATGGCGATGCGATAAGCAGGGCGCCATCGCTGTCCTGGCTCAGCTCCACGCCGGCGAAGGGCTGCCAGAGATCCTGGCCCTGACGCCAGGCGATGCCGCCGGTTTCCGAGCTGCCGAGGATCTCGGTCGGCCATTGTTGCAGGCGTTCGTAAAGGCTTTGCGAGGCTTCGGCGGGTAACGCGCCACCGGAGGAGAACACTCGGCGCACTGCGCTCAGCGCTGGCCAGTCGAGGTTGTCGCCCATGCGCTTGAGCAATGCCGGGCTGGCGACCCAGGCGAAGGCCGGGTGTTCGCGGCTGGCGCGTTGCAAGTCTTCCGGGAAAGCCAGTTGCTTGCGCACGAACGAACGCCCGGCGCACAGCGGCCACAGCACCCGAAACAGCAAACCGTAGATGTGCTGGGTGGCGACGCTGCCGATGATGCAGGCTTCGCCCAGATCTGCGCCCCACAAGTGCTCCAGCGCTTCGACTTCATTGGCCAGTTGGCGCAGGGTTTTGTCGATGCGCTTGGGTTCGCCACTGGAGCCTGAGGTGCACAGGCTCAGCTGACAACGATCCAGGTCCAGCGGGTGGGTTGGTAGCGGCGGATGCCGATAATCGCTCAGGTGCGCATCGTCGGTCTGATCGGTCAGCCACAGATCGACCTCGGTCGACCAGCGCTGGCGCGTCTGCGCTTGCAGGTCGGCGGGCAGCAGTACGCTGATCCCGGCACGCCAGGCGCCGAGCAGGGCAATGGCCAGGTCGGCGGCGTCTTCAAGGTGCACGGCGATGCGCTGCACACCCTGGGCTTGCAGGCCGGCAGCCAGGCTCAGGGCCCGGTCGCACAATTGCGCGTGATTCAACGCCGGCTCGGCCGTCACGGCACGCTCCGGCTGAGCCTTGAGCAGCAGTTGCTCAAGTTTTATCCAATTCATGGGTGGCCTCGTACCCGTTGTCGTATCAGCCATTCAATGGCAAACATCAGGCCGATCAATCCATAGGAGATCAGGCCGGTGTACAACATCCACCAGCTCAGCGGCGCCCAAAGGGTCAGGGCGGCGGCGCACAAACCGTTGCAGAGAAAAAACACGCTCCAGGCAATGGTCACCTGGCGGGTGTAGCGAATGGCCCTGGGCGGTAAATCCGGTTCTCGCAGGCGGGCCAGGCGTTCGACCATCGGCGGGCCGTATTTCAGGCTAAGACCGAACAGCACCAGCATGAACGCGCTGATCAGCACCGGGTACCAGCGCAGCAGCACCGGGCTGTCGAACGCTGCCAGCAGCAGGCAGAACGCGATGGCGACCGTGGACATCCACAGGCTGCCGGGGCGCCGTTCGCCGGTCAGTGCTCGCGCCAGCCACAGGCTGCCCAGCAGCAGACCGAACTGCCACGGGGCAAAATGCTCCATGCCGAAATACACCGCAAAGGGGTACAGCAGGCCTGCGAGCAGCAGGCCAAGGCCGATCAGTCGGCTCATGCGGCGGGCTGAACCAGACGGTAGACCGCCTCGACCACGTCGCTGACGGTACGCACCGATTTGAATTCTTCGGCGGCGATTTTCTTGCCGGTCTGGCGTTTGATGTGATCGATCAGGTCGACCGCATCGATGCTGTCGATTTCCAGATCCTGGTACAGGTTGGATTCCAGGTTGATGCGCTCGGGGTCCAGCTCGAAGAGTTCGACCAGAGCATCGCGCAGGGTGTTGAAAATATCGTCACGAGTTTGCATGGTCCGGTCTCAAGCTGCCTGTTTTGCAGTGACGAACGCCGCAAGGCTCGCCACGTTGCTGAAGTGATTACGGGTGTCCTTGGCGTCGGCATCGATTTTGATGCCGTACTTTTTCTGGATCGCCAGGCCGAGTTCCAGCGCGTCTACCGAGTCCAGGCCCAGGCCTTCGCCGAACAGCGTCTGGTTGTCGCCGATGTCGTCGACGCTGATGTCTTCGAGGCCCAGGGCTTCGATGATCAGCTCTTTGATTTCCTGCATCAGGCTAACGGTGTTCTGATCGCTCATCTTCGGCGAGCTCCTTGATAAAGTAAGAGTGCAAATAGTCGTTGAGCTTGCGCGAGGCCTGGGGTGCAGGGCCTTGCGTAGCGAAGGCCTGTGGGTCTATATCGGCCCCGACGCGAAAACTGAAGTGCACGCGGCGTTTGGGAATCCGATACCAGGGTTCGGCCTTGGTCAATGTGGTCGGGTTGACCTTGATAATCACTGGGGTGAGGATTCTCGCACCGCGCAGGGCGATTGCCGCGCCCCCCCGATGAAAGGCCGGCGGTTGGCCGGGTCGGGTCCGGGTGCCCTCGGGAAAGATGATCAGGGTCTGACCGCTTTTCAGCGCGTCGGCAGCGGCGTCGAGCATGTCCATGCTGCCATCGTTGCTGATGTATTCGGTACAGCGTAGCGGACCGCGAGTGAACGGGTTTTCCCAGAGGCTTTTCTTGACCACGCAGTTGGCGTGGCGCACCAGTCCGATCAAAAACACCACATCGATCAGCGAGGGGTGGTTGGCCACGATCATTTGGCCTGGGCGCCCGAGCTTTTCTGCCCCCTGAATGTCATAGGTCAGCACGCCACTGCGCGCCATGAACCGAATGAAAAACCAGAAACACCGGCTGACCGTATGTCGCGCGCGTTGACGATGGACCTGAGCGTCTCCTGGCAGGCAGTTCAACAGCGGGAACACCACCAGTCGCAGGCACAGGCTGCTCAACCCGAACAGGGTAAAGCTTGCGGCGGTGGCCAGCAGGCGCCAGTAGTAGGCGTCGCGGTTTTTATCGGTTACGGGTTGCGTTGCCAGGTCCATACACGATTTTTCCAGGCATGTTGGCAGGTTGTTTGCTGGCCGAGCAGCGTACGCAACAGATTCAGAGCATGGGGCCAGCGGGCTTTGGACAACGTGTGCGGGTCGCTGTTCAGCGACAGTTGCCACTGATTACCGGGGGTGATCAACAGGCCGACCGCATAAGGGAAAGGCACATCATCGATCCAGGCCGAGTAGGCGGCGGGAGGTTGCTCTTCGGTGACGATCAGCAGTACCGCGGGCGCGCCTTCCTCAAGCAGCGCCGCGGCCTCTAGCATGCCGTGTTCAAGACCATCGCCGGCGGCGGCGAGGGCGGTCATTTCGCTGGTTTCGCCACGCATGATCGACCACAGGCCGATGACCGCGTTGTGCACCGACAGGCTGAACTGGGTGGGCGACAACGGTTGGTCGGTCGCCAGATCGCTGAGAATTTCGAAGGTGCGCGGGGTTTCGCCGTGGCGAGAAATAAAGACCAACGGTAAATCCGGATGACCTTCGGCCAAGGGCCAGCCGACACTGAACGCCATCCGCGCCAGACGGCTGAGTCGCCGACGCTGCATGGCCGGCAGAAACGACACATCCGGGGCGGCATCGCTGGGCTCGAGCACGACCGGTTGTCGGCTCCAGGCCTGCCAATCATCCACGCTTTCAAGCCCAGGGGCCCAAGCGCGCCATTGGGCGATGTTGAAGTTGATCACAGACATTCATCCCGCCCCTGCGGGCTTCCTTTAACGCGGTGAGTCGCAAGAACCGCGGCTGACCTGACGTGGCGCTTAACGCCGAGTGGCGCGCATTATCCCGGTGCTGCGGGCGTGTAGCAAATGCTGGTTACATTTTGCGCAACGAAATGTACCGTCTGGTTCGCGAAAAGCTGTCGTTTGGCCATTATCCACAATGCGGCGGACATGTCTGTCGGCACTGTCGGCTATCAATGGACGAGTTGGCAGCTGTTCCGGCCAGAGATTTGCCTATGACTGTGTAGTCTAGATGCTGGCGAGGTAGCTAAGCAGCGATGTGGACTACTACACTCGGTCATTCTTTGATACACGGAGGTTTAGACATGCGGCGCGTGGTGTTCAATCAGAAAGGTGGCGTGGGCAAATCAAGCATTGCCTGCAATCTGGCGGCGGTCAGCGCCAGCGAAGGCTATCGCACGTTATTGGTGGATCTCGATGCCCAGGCCAACTCCACTCAATACCTGACGGGGCTCACCGGTGAGGATATCCCAATGGGTATCGCCGACTTCTTCAAGCAGACCCTGTCCTCCGGGCCGTTCTCGAAGAAAGGTCAGGTCGACATCTACGAAACTCCGTTCGACAACCTTCACGTCATCACTGCCACCGCTGAGCTGGCAGACTTGCAGCCCAAGCTTGAGGCCAAACACAAGATCAACAAGCTGCGCAAATTGCTCGAGGAGCTGGACGGTGATTACGACCGGATCTACCTCGACACCCCGCCAGCGCTGAATTTCTATGCCGTCTCCGCCTTGATCGCCGCTGATCGCGTGCTGATTCCCTTTGACTGCGACAGCTTCTCGCGCCAGGCGTTGTATGGTCTGTTGGCGGAAATCGAAGAGTTGAAGGACGACCACAATGAAGGGCTGGAAGTCGAAGGCATTGTCGTCAACCAGTTCCAGGCCCGCGCCAGTCTGCCGCAGCAAATTCTCGACGAACTGATCGCCGAAGGGCTGCCGGTACTGCCGGTGTACCTGGCAAGTTCGGTGCGCATGCGCGAATCCCATCAGGCCAACACGCCGCTGATCCACCTCGACCCGCGGCACAAGCTGACCCAGCAATTCGTCGAACTGCACAACCTGCTGGAAAATGCCTGAAAGGCAATCAGATCCCCTGACTGTGCAACCAGCTCATCAACTGCGGTAACGGGAAGGCCCCGCTTTGGCGAGCCACTTCCCGGCCGTTCTTGAACAGAATCAGGCTCGGGATCGAGCGAATCCCCAGCTGCGCCGACAACTGTTGATTCGCCTCGCTGTCCAGCTTGGCCAACCGACACTTGCCTGCCAATTGCCCCGCCGCTTGCTCGAACACCGGCGCAAACGATTTGCACGGCCCGCACCAATCAGCCCACACATCCACCAGCAACGGCAGGTCACCCTTGATCTGACTGGCGTAATCGCCTTGCTTCAGTTCGAACGGCTTGCTCAGCAGGACATCAGCCTTGCAGCGGCCGCATTTTGGATGATCGTTGAGGCGTTCGGCGGGGATGCGGTTCAGGCCGTTGCAGTGGGGGCAGGGGATGAGGAGTGGGTCGGTCATGAAGGAGGTCCTGTTAAGAAGCCGATCACTCCTATGTGGAGACGTTTGCTCATATTTTCAATCGTGCAGCGTCTGGCGATGAAACTAGGCTGAATCGTACTGAGCGAGACCGTTGGTCTGCCGAGAGCTATCGCAACTTGCGATATTTTTGATCTGTGTTTAACTCCCCATAGCAGAATGCGATAAGGATGTTGCATGCATGTGTTTACTGAAAAACCAATTCGTGAGGCCAAGGAAAAGTGGCCGCGGGCAGCCAATGCATTGGAGCAGTGGTATCGACTCGCCAAAGGGAGTAGCCCGGGAGACTTCGCGGCGATGAAGTCTATTTTTCCCGCAACCGACAAAGTCGGCGAGTTTCATGTGTTCGACATCGGTGGCAACAAATTGCGGCTTATCGCTTTTGTCAGGTATCGGTCTCAAAAGCTTTATATCAAGCATGTGCTGGATCATAGCGAATATGACCGCGGTAAATGGAAGGAGGGAAGGGTATGAGTGTTCTAATCAAAAAAGCTGCTGAGCATTGGGAGTTCGTCTCGCCATTGCTTCGAAAACCGAAAAACGAAGACGACTATGACATGTTGGCGCGGGCACTCGATGAATTGCTTGAGATGACCGGCGATGATGAGTCGCATCCGTTGATGAGCTTGGTGGACATCATCGGTGACTGGATTGCGGAGTGGGATCGCAACCATCACCCCATGCGCGAAGCCTCTGGTGCAGAGGTTCTTGGCTATATGATGCGCGAACACGGCCTGAGCCAGAGCGAGCTGCCCGGTGTGGGCACGCAATCGGTAGTCTCGGAGATCTTAAGCGGCAAGCGCCAGCTCAACCTGCGGCAGGTTCGCTGGTTGGCCGAGCGCTTTGGTGTGTCCGTAGAGACCTTTATCTGACAAGCCTCACGACGAACAGCTGATCTCCAGATGCTTGCCCCATTCCGGTGGCCGCTCGGCGTAGCTCTCCATTCCAGGCTGCTCCTCGAACGGATTGCTCAATACCGCGTGCAAGCGACGAACTTCTGAATAGTCGCCGCTTTCCGCCGCATCGATGGCTTTTTGCGCCAGATAATTGCGCAGGATGTACAGCGGATTGACCGCATGCATTCGTTTGCGGCGCTGCTCCTGATCAATCACGCCTTCACGGGCAACCCGGGCGGCGTAGAGCTCGCCCCACGCATCGAAACCCTTGATGTCGACAAAGTCATCGCGCAACCGGGCGACAGCCAGCTCCGGTGCCTCATCGCCCAGGCGGCGGAAGAACAGGCTGTAATCGACGCCGCTGTTCTGCATCAGTTGCAGCAGCTGCTCCAGCAGTTTCTGGTCGTCGTCTTCGGCGGTAGTAAGGCCGAGGCGGCGGCGCATCAGGTCCAGGTAGTGGGCCTGGAACAGTGGCAGGTACAGGCCGAGAGTCTCGCGCAGGGCTTCGACGCTGATGAACGGTGTCAGGGCCTGGGCGAGGGCGCTGAGGTTCCACTGGCCAATCGGTACCTGGTTGCTGAAGGAGTAGCGGCCCTGGTCATCGGAGTGGTTGCAGATGAAGTGGGCGTCGAAGTCGTCGAGGAAGGCGAACGGGCCGAAGTCGAAGGTGATGCCGAGGATCGACATGTTGTCGGTGTTCATCACGCCGTGGCAGAACCCATAGGCCTGCCATTTGGCGATCAGTTCGGCATTACGCTCGACAATTTCGCGGAACATCGCCAGGTACGGCTCCGGCTGCTCCAGGCAGTGCGGGAAGTGCATGGCCAGCACGTGCTCGCCGAGTTCTTTCTGCTGCTCGGGGCGCTTGGTGTAGTAGAAAAATTCGAAGTGCCCGAAACGCACATGGCTCGGCGACAGGCGCAGGACCATGGCCGCGCGCTCCTGTTTCTCGCGCCAGACCGGCGTGTCGGAGCCGATCACGCAGAGTGCGCGCGTGGTGGGAATGTTCAGGGCATGCAGGGCTTCGGAGGCAAGGAATTCGCGGATCGAGGAGCGCAGCACCGCCCGTCCATCGCCCATGCGTGAGTAAGGCGTCTGACCGGCACCCTTGAGGTGCAGGTCCCAATGCTCGCCGGCTTCGTTATAGACCTCGCCCAGCAACAGGCCGCGACCGTCACCCAACTGCGGGTTATAGGAGCCGAATTGATGCCCGGAATAGACCATCGCCCGCGGCTCGGCTTCAGCCCACAGCTTGTGGCCGCCGAACAGCTCGGCGAATACTGGTGTTTCGGCCTCGGCCGGGTCCAGGTCCAGCAGCGCCATGGCGGCGGGGCTGGCGACCACCAGTCGCGGAGCCGCAATGGGCTCAGGCAGTACGTGGGTTGAGAACGCATCGCCCAGGCGGGCGAAGCGATTGTCGAAGGTCAGTTCGTCGAGGGCTTTCAACGGCCATCTCCAGCAGAATGTCCGAGCATTCTGCTAGGGATAGCGCGCTTAGTCGAGTTCGACAGGCGGTGGCTCTTGCCGCGGTTTGCTGGTGGGTTCCGGAACAACGGTTTTGGTTTCCGGCTCAACCGGGACCATTTTGTATTCCTGGCCCTGAAGGTTCTTGAGATAGACCTCCATCTGCCGGAACGAGATGTTGATGTGCTGCTTCTTGAACTCGCGGTTGATGAAGCGGTTGACCTCATCGAGCACCGGGTTACGGTCACCGAGGTCGCGCACATGCATGCGCAGCTCGTGGTCGAGGGTGCTTTCGCCGAAGTTCAGGAAGTACACGTGGGGTTCCGGGTCCTTCAGCACACGCGGGTTATCGCGTGCGGCCTTGAGCAACAGTTCTTTCACCAGGTCCAGATCCGAGCCGTAGTCGACGCCGAGCTTGAGGGTCACCCGGGTGATGGTGTCGGTCAGCGACCAGTTGATCAGTTGCCCGGTGATGAACGTCTTGTTCGGGACGATGATGTCCTTGCGATCGAAGTCGGTGATGGTCGTGGCACGGATGCGGATCTTGCTCACCGTGCCCGACAGGTTGCCGATGGTGATGGTGTCGCCGATCCGCACCGGGCGTTCGAACAGGATCATGATGCCGGAGATGAAGTTGGCGAAGATTTCCTGCATCCCGAAACCGAGACCCACCGACAGCGCTGCCACCAGCCATTGCAACTTGTCCCAGCTCACGCCGAGCGTGGACAGGGTCGAGACGAAACCGACACCGGCGATCACATAGGACAGCAACGTGGTCGTGGCGTAGGAACTGCCCTGGGCCAGGTTGAGCTTGGACAGCACAAACACTTCCAGCAGACCCGGCAAGTTGCGCGCCAGCGCGAAGGTGATGCCGATGATGATCAGCGCGCCAAGCATGTCGCCGATGCTGATCGGCACCATGCTCATGTTGGCGCCGGTGCCGCTGGTGTATTCGTAGAGGGTGATGTTGTCCAGGTACGAGAACACCGAGATCAGGTCCGACCAGACCCAGTACAGCGCCGCGATGAAACCGCCGAGCAGGGCCAGGCGGATCAGTCGCAGCGACTGCTCGTTGACCTTCTCGATGTCCAGGGTCGGCTCTTCGATCACGGCTTCGCCGTCGCCAGCCTCTTTCGCAGCCTGGCGTTTGGCCAGGGCGCGCTGATAGGCCAGGCGCCGTGCCGCAACGCTGAGGCCGCGCACGAAGGTGGCTTCGATCACCAGCCAGAACATCAGCAGGTACAGGGTGTTGATCAACCGGTCGCTGAGTTTCAGCGCGGTGTAGTAGTAGCCGAAGCACACGGCGACGAACAACGCGATCGGCAGGACGGTGAACATGATTCCCACGGCCTTGCGGAACAGCGAGGCGTTTTCATGGTTTGGGCTGCTGACCAGCAAGCGGCTGAGCAGCCAGGTCATCAAGGCGTAGCAGGTCAGCACCACCGGCATGCCAAGCACGTCATCGGCCAGCGCCGCCGGTTGCAGCTCGGCGACCGCCACTACAGTCACCAGGGCCATCACCACCAGCCCGAGCCGGCGAATCCAGCCTTGAAGGAATTCGACCTGGGGCTTTTCCCAACGGAAATGCAGTTCGGCCACGCCACCCGGCGCGAGGATGCGGTAGGCGGTGTAGAACACCAGCCAGGCCTGGGCCATCTGCAACAGCGCTGCGCCCATGTTGGCGTTCTGGCCGCGGGCGTCGATCTGCAAGGCCAGGCCGCACAAGGCCAGGCCCAGGGAAACCGGCATCGCCAGCAGGATGTTGATCAGAATCGCTTGCGGGGTGTGCCACTGGCTGTCGCGTTTGAAATGGCCGATGTCCTGGTGAACTTTGTTCAGGCGGGAATAGAGATTTTTGCGGCGCCACAGCAGCGCGCCGATCAACAGGGCCAGTGGCAGGAACAGCAGCGGTCGTTGCGTCAGGCCATCGGTCAATTCGCTCAGGCTCGAAGCCCACGGCAGGGTAGTGACCTGGCGTTGCAGGCGTTCCGGCACGCTGTGCATCCACTCAAGATCCAGCGGTTTGTTGCTGGGAATCCAGAACATCTGCTCGTCCAGCGTAGCCCGCAGACTTTGCGCGGTGCTGAGCAGTTGTTTCTGATTGAGTTGCAGCGTGATGGATTCGTTGAGCACCGCGCTCAGTTCGCGATTCAAGCGCTCCAACAGGTCCGCGCGGGTGTTGGCCAGGTCCAGCAGGCTCTTGCGCAGTTGCGGGGTGACTTGCTCGGGTGGTTGAGTCGCCAGCAGGTTATCGACGTAGGTGATCGGGTTGCTGAGCAGTTCCCGTTGCTGGCTGACTTCGAACTGATACAGGCGAATGTCGGCAATCTGGTCGGCCAGGTCGCGGTCGAGCCTTAGGCGCGGCAGGGCCTGTTTCTGTTTGTAGAGAATCTTGGAGAGCAGCAGGCTGCCCTTGAGCACGTTGATCTGTTCGTCCAGCGCCGAGTCGCTCTGGGTCACGCTGTCCAGTTGCTGCTTGGTCTGCAGGTTCTGTTGAGTGACTTCGTTGAGGCGGTCGGTGCTTTTGAGCAGGTAGTCGGAGAGCTTCAGGTTGGCCGCGCTTTCGGTGGCCAGCAGGCTACTGCCGCCGGCCTTCTGCGCCTCGATGGACTGCTGGGTCACGGTCTCTTGTGACTGGGCCAGGCGTTTCTGGTTGATCAGGGTTTGCAGGTCCTGGATCTCCTGATCCAGGCGATCGGATTTTTCTGACAGCAAGTCGTGCTGGCTGTTGCCCAGGTCCTGCAACAGGCTGTTGCCGGCCAGTTCCTGGCGACGCAACGGGATCAAGGCGTTCAGTGCCGCGAGTTCGGCGTTGAGCTGATCGCGTTGCTCGGCGGTCAGGGTCTTGCCGCTGTCCTTGCCAAGTTTGAGGATGTTGTTGATCTGCTGGATGCGCGTCTGGCTGGCAGAGATCTCGGCCTGGGCGCGCTCGGGGCGGGTCTGGGCGGTAATGATCAGGCTGTTCGCTTCGGCCAGGGCTTTCTGCAGGTCGCTTTGTTGAGTGGAGCGTTCGGTCAGCAGTTGCTCAAGCTGCTGGATCGTCTCTTTGGTATAGCGTTGCCCCACCGGCACCACTTTGGTGGCCTTGAGGCGGGTCAGCTCGCGCTGGTTCTCGATGTTCTGCCTGGGAGCGTTGGTCAACTGCTGCTTGAGATCGATCAGTTTCTGGTCGTAATCACGCCGGTTGTTGAGCTGGGTGAGCGTGCTCTGCAGGACCGCTTGCAGGGCTTTTTGATCGGCCTCCGGCAGTTTGCGGTCGGCGATCTTGTCCAGGCTCGCTTGCACGGCTTCGCTGGACGGCGGCTCGGCGGCTTGTAGCGTGTTGATGGAAAGACTCAAGCCCAGCAGGGCCATGATGAAAAAGGTACGCAGAGTTGACATAGAGACCGATCGAAAACGAGACGAAGTGTGGAGTTTAGAGGAACAGGCCGGGGCCGGGGCGACTTCCTTCGGGGAATCTGACGCCCACTTTCCCAATCTTGTTCCCTTCCATGACCGCGACGGTCCAGAGGGTGTTGTTCCACTCCACCTGGTCACCGACGACTGGAGCGCCGCCCACTTTCTGGGCAATGAAGTGGCCCAGGGACATGTTCGGATCGATGCCCTCGACTTTCAATCCGTACAGGGCCGCAACCGCGCCCAGCTGGGCGTCTCCTTCGAGTACGAAGTCGCCGAAGAAGCGCAAATCCAGCCCCCGTTGCGGTGCCTGGCTGAAGAGTTTTCCGAGGGCCGGAAGGTTGTGTTCATGGCCGATCACGCAGAGCAAATCATCGACTTCGAGCACCGTACTACCCGACGGATGGAGCAGTTGCTGGCCACGAAACAGGGCTGCGATACGTGTGCCTTCGGGCATTTTCAGTTCGCGAAGGGGTGAACCGATGCACCATTTCTCGGCACCGAGGCGATACACGAACAGTTCCCACTCGCTGGTGACATGCACTTCCAGCGCCGATCGGGAGATCGGCAGGGGCTCTGGCGGGACGGTCACTTTCAAAAGCTTGGCGACCCACGGCAGGCTTGTGCCCTGCACCAACAGCGACACCAGCACGATAAAGAACGCCAGATTGAAATACAGTTGAGCATTGGGCAGCCCCGCCATCAGCGGGAACACCGCCAGAATGATCGGTACGGCGCCGCGCAGGCCAACCCAGGAAATGAATGCCTTCTCGCGTCCATGGAACGCCTTGAAAGGCAGCAGGCCAGCCAGCACCGACAGCGGACGGGCAAACAGAATCATCCACAGCGCCAGGCCCAGCGCCGGCAAAGCGATCGGCAGCAGGTCATGGGGCGTGACCAGCAGCCCCAGCACCAGGAACATGCCGATCTGGGCCAGCCAGGCCATGCCGTCGAGCATATGCAAAATGCCGTGACGGCTGCGTACCGGGCGGTTGCCGATCACCAGGCCGCACAGGTACACCGCCAAAAAGCCGCTGCCGTGCAGGGCGTTGGTCAGGGCGAACACCACCAGGCCGCCGGCAATCACCAGAATTGGATAAAGGCCGGTGGCCAGGTGGATGCGGTTGACCAGTTGCAACATCAGCCAGCCACCGCCGAGGCCGATGACGCCGCCAATACCGAACTCACGCAGCAAGTGCCCGAGCAGGCTCCAGTGCAGGCCGGTCTGGCCGCTGGCGAGCATGTCGATCAGGGTGACGGTGAGAAATACTGCCATCGGGTCGTTGCTGCCGGACTCGATCTCCAGGCTCGCGGTCACCCGCTCGTTCAAGCCTTTACCACCGAGCAGCGAGAACACGGCCGCGGCATCGGTGGAACCGACGATGGCGCCGATCAGCAGGCCCTGAATCAGGTTCAGGTCGAACAACCACGCCGCCGCCATCCCGGTCAGCCCGGTGGTGATCAACACCCCGACCGTGGCCAGCGACAGCGCCGGCCATAACGCCACGCGAAAACTCGCCACCCGGGTGCGCAAGCCGCCGTCGAGCAGGATCACTGCCAGGGCGAGGTTACCGACCAGATAAGCCGTGGGGTAGTTATCGAAAATAATGCCGGCGCCGTCGACACCGGCCGACATGCCCACCGCGAGGATGATCACCAGAATCGGGATCCCGAGGCGCGATGAAAGTGAGCTCACCAGAATGCTCGCACCTACCAGCAACGCGCCGATCAAGAACAGGCTGTTGATGGTCGTCGCATTCAAGGGCAGTACTCCGGAAGCGTAAAGGCGGGCGCAAACTGACCATGCAGTCCGCGTGCCAGCGATTCTAACCTGTTGAAATGTGATGCTGTCAAAAAGCTTTTGACGGCGATCATCCCCTGTGGCGAGGGGGCTTGCCCCCGTTGGGTCGCGCAGCGACCCCAAAGCCGGCGCTGCGGTGCGCCAGGTTCAACGCGTGGGTCAATTGCGACTGCTTCGCAGCCGAACGGGGGCAAGCCCCCTCGCCACAGAGGGGAGCCGTTACAGGCTAAACCGTCCAACCATGTTGTTCAGGTCCAGCGCCAGGCGCGACAGTTCGTTGCTGGCCGCACTCGTCTGGTTGGCACCGGTGGCCGATTGCACCGACAGGTCACGAATGTTCACCAGATTGCGGTCCACTTCACGGGCCACTTGCGCCTGCTCTTCGGCCGCGCTGGCGATCACCAGGTTGCGCTCGTTGATTTCGACGATGGCGCTGTTGATGGTGTCCAGCGACAGGCCGGCACCGCGCGCGATGTTCAAGGTCGACTCGGCGCGCTCGGTGCTGTTGCGCATCGAGTCCACGGCGTGTTCGGTACCGCTCTGGATGCTGCCGATCATGCGTTCGATTTCGCTGGTCGACTGCTGGGTGCGGTGGGCCAGGGCACGTACTTCGTCGGCAACCACCGCAAAACCACGACCGGCTTCACCGGCACGGGCCGCTTCGATGGCGGCGTTCAACGCCAGCAGGTTGGTCTGGTCGGCCAGGCCGCGAATCACGTCCAGCACTTTGCCGATGTCTCGCGACTCGTTGGCCAGATCGCCGATCAGGGTGGCGGTGCTCTGCACATCGGCGCTCATGCGTTCGATGGCGCTGACGGTCTCCTGTACCAGGTCACGACCGTCTCCCGCCGAGGTGGTGGCGTTTTTCGAGGCTTCGGAAGTGCTCACGGCATTGCGCGCGACTTCTTCCACGGCGCTGGTCATTTCGTTGACGGCGGTGGCGGCCTGTTCGATTTCGTTGTTCTGCTGGGTCAGGCCGCGGGCGCTTTCGTCGGTGACACTGTTGAGCTCTTCCGCGGCGGATGCCAGTTGCGTGGCTGAACCGGAAATCCGTTGCAGGGTGTCGCGCAGTTTGTCCTGCATCTTCTCCATGGCGGCCAATAGACGACCGGCTTCGTCTGCACCGTCAACCGTGATCGGGCGCGTCAGGTTGCCTTCGGCGATTTCTTCGGCGGCGCTCAGGGCGTTGGCGATCGGCTTGGTGATGCTGTTGGTCAGCAGCCAGGCGAACAGCAGAGTCAGGCCAGTGGCGATGACCAGCAGGGTCACCACCAGGTTGAAGGCCGAAGAGTACTGGTCGGCGGCTTGCTGGTTGGTGTCGATGGTCTGCTGAGTGTTGATCTCCAGCAAACGGTTGAGCGCGGCGTTGGTGGCTTCAACGTTGTTCAGTAAATCGGTGTTGAGCAGCGTGCGCAGTTCGTCGACCTGATTGTTGCGCGACAGGCTCTTCATCCGATCTTCGATCTGGCGGTACTGACCCAGCAGTTGCACATACTGATCATAGGCTGCACGTTCCTGCGGGCTGGCGATCAACTTTTCGTAGCTCGTCTGCGCCGCTCGGATCTGCTGGTTACGGGTTTCCAGCAGCTCGATGGTTTTCTGCTGGACGTCCGGCTCACGATTCACCAACAGGCGATAAGACAGCACACGCAGGCGCAGGGTTATCTGAGTGAGTTCGTCGAGGCTTTTGATGCTCGGTACGCTGTTCGAGGTGATCTCTTCGGCGGCGCTGCGAATCTTGCTCATCTGGTTCAGGGCGAACACACCCAGGATCAGCATCATGGCGCCAATCAGGGTGAAACCGAGGAACGCCCGCGGTGCGATATTCATATTTCTTAGGGACATGGTGTTCACCGAAAAAAGCGCCTCCGTGCGAGGCTGAGACTGTTGTATGGATGACTTATCGGTCATGCGACTAAAGTCTTGAGTCGCTGCGCGTATTTGTCGCAGAAGGGCCGCGACGACGAAGTGCAGGAACCAGAGCCGTCAATCGCAGTCTTTAAAGTTCGCGAGGAAGGTCGACCGCCAGGAAAATCAAGGCCTTGCGCCTGCATACCCCTGGCTTCCACAGTGACTTTTCTTTATCGTACGCGCCCTTTGAAAATGCCCGGAAATCAAAATGTTAGAAGCAACCCTAAGCCAATTGGAACAACTGGTCAGCGACCTGGTGCAACAGAACCAGGCGCTGCTCGGCACCAATCAATCCCTGAGTGCGGAGCTGGCCCAGGTCAAGGATGAAAACGAAAGCTTGCAACTGAGCCTGATGGAACAGGAAGAGAAACAAGGCGCCACCGTTGCACGCATTCAGGCCTTGGTTGAGCGCGTCAGCGCCGGCCCTGTCAGCGCATGAGTTACGGCGCCGCAGGGGTAAAAGTCGTCTCGATTCTGGGTGAAGACTATTCAATCAAGGCTCCGGCCGGGGAAGAGCAGACCCTGCTGGACGCCGCCTTAATGTTGAAGGCCGCTCTGGCCGAGACCAAAAAGAAATACCCGGCACTGATCGGTGACCGCTTGCTGGTGCTGGCGGCGATGAATCTGTGCTCGCAGCAGATCGAAATGCAAAAGCGTCACCAGCAGGAACTCGACCGTTACCAAGAGCAAGTCAGCGCCACGGTTGAAGTGATCGCCAAGACGATCAACCAGGCCTGAGCGGCTTTGCGCACAACCAAAGAATAAATTGTCGATTTAGTTGTATACAATCGGCATGGCTGTTGCAGTGTTTCAGCCTCTTATTCTTTGGGGGTGCTCCATGCAGTTCTGGCGACGCAGTATTCAATGGCAGTTGATCCTGAGCATGGGTACCGCCCTGCTGATCAGTATTCTGATCGTGGTTGGCATTTATACCCTCGTGGTCAACCGCCTCGCCCAGCGCTATCTGGTCGAGCAGGCGTTACCGTCGAGCATCGAAGCGATGCGCAACGACATCGAGCGCATCCTCGTTCAACCCCTCACCGCCGCCAAGGACATCGCCAGTAACAGCATGGTGCGCGACTGGTTGGCCGGAGGCGAAAACACTGCCCAGACCGCGGCCTTCGTCAGTTACCTGGAAGGCATCCGGACCGAGCACAAAGCCTTTACCGCGTTGATCATCGGCACCGCTTCAAACCATTACTTCACCGAAAAGGGCCTGGATCGTACGCTCAGCCGCTCCAATCCCAATGACGCCTGGTTCTATTCGTTCCTCGACAGTAATCAACCGCGCACCCTCAATATCGACCATGACACCGCCACCGGCGAGTTGGCGCTGTTCATCGACCTCAAGGTCGAGCAGGCCGGCAAAGTCGTGGGCGTGGCCGGGCTGGGGCTGAGCATGAAAGAGCTGTCGGAGCTGATCCACAACTTCAACTTTGGTGAGCGCGGCAAGGTCTATCTCGTGCGCTCCGACGGTTTGATCCAGGTTCATCCCGAGGCGCAGTTCAGCGGCAAACGTACGCTGGTCGAACAGATCGGCGCCTCGGCGGCGCAAGCGGTGATGACCTCCACCGCGTCTGGCAGCAGCAGTTTTGCCCGCGATGGTGAAGAGTTTCTGGCCTTGAGCCTGCCGCTGCGTGATCTGGGCTGGACCCTGGTGGCCGAAGTGCCGCAGTCGCAGATCTACGCTGAAGCTCGCCGGGCGATGTGGATGAGCGGCGGCATTGGCCTGGCGGTGGCGTTGGTTTGTCTTTTATTGGTGGTGTTGCTGGCTCGTGGATTGGTGCGACCGATTCGTCAGGTAACAGCGGCGTTGGTGGCCATCGGTAGCGGTGGTGGAGATTTGACCCACCGGTTAGATTCCAGTCGCGCCGATGAGCTGGGTGACCTGGCTCGTGGCTTCAATCGGTTCCTGGAAAGTCAGCGCGAGATGATCGGCGAAGTGCTGGCCACCAGTGAACATTTGCGCACGGCAGTCAGTCAGGTGGCGCGGGTGGTGGACAACACCGCTGAGCGTTCCGGACGTCAGCAGGAAATGACCGACATGGTTGCCACCGCCGTTCATGAGATGGGGCTGACCGTGCAGGAAATCGCCCAGAACGCCGGCAATGCGGCGGTCGCTTCGCAAACCGCGCGGGATGAAGCGCTGCAGGCGCGGGAAGTGGTGGGCGGGTCGATCCGGCACATCGAAAGTATGTCTGACGAAATTGGCGTCGCCGCCGCAGCGGTGGGTGAGTTGGCCCAGCAGGTGGCGTCCATCGATCAAGTGTTGGCGGTGATTCGCGGGATTTCCGAGCAGACCAATTTGCTGGCACTCAACGCGGCCATTGAAGCGGCGCGGGCCGGGGATATGGGGCGCGGGTTTGCGGTGGTGGCCGATGAAGTGCGGACCCTGGCGCGGAGGACTCAGTCGTCCACCGACGAGATCCAGCAGATGATCGGCAGCCTCAAGCAGGGTGCGGAGCATGCAGTGTCTTCAATGCACGCCGGGCAAGCGGCGACCGGCACGGGGGTTGAGTCAAGCCAGCGCACCGGGGCGTCGTTGACGGCGATTACCGGGCAGGTCGAGCACATCAGCGACATGAACCATCAGGTGGCCACAGCGACTGAAGAGCAATCGGCGGTGACGGAAGAGATCAACCGCAACGTGCAGGGGATTTCCGATTTGGCACGGGCCACGGCGGGGGAGGTCAGGGCTTGTCGTGAAGACTGTCAGACGTTGCAGCGTCTGGCCGATGATTTGGCGCGGCAGATGGGTGGGTTCAAGTTGAGCTAACTGATCATTCCCACGCTCTGCGTGGGAATGCAGCCCGGGACGTTCCGCGTCCCATTGGAACGCGGAGCGTCCCCTGAGGCATTCCCACGCGGAGCGTGGGAACGATCAGTGTGAGGGGGTCAGAACCACTCATCCTGCATGCTCAGGCACACATCATCCCGCGCCTCAAGAATCGCCAGTTCATGGTGGCAACCCGGCACTTCCCACGTCAGGAAATACCGCGCCGCCTGTAGCTTGCCTTTATAGAAGCTCGCATCCGCCGCATTACCCTTGGCCAACCCTTCCTCGGCGCGAATCGCCTGTTCCAGCCAGCGCCAGCCGATCACCGTATGACCGAACACTTTCAGGTACAGCGCCGAGTTCGCCAGGCTGCTGTTGACCTTGCCCTGGGCCAGATCGGTCAGCAGGCCGATGGTCACGGTTTGCAGGCGAGCCACCAGTTTTTCCAGCGGTTCACGCAATGGAGTCAGCGACTCATGCGCCTGCGCCCGCTCGGCGGTGTCGGCGATCAGACGGATCAATTGCTTGAGCCCCGCGCCACCGTTTTGCGCCAGTTTGCGCCCCAGCAAGTCCAGGGACTGAATGCCGTGGGTGCCTTCATGGATCGGGTTCAGGCGGTTGTCGCGGTAATACTGCTCCACCGGATACTCGCGGGTGTAGCCGTGACCGCCGAGAATCTGGATCGCCAGTTCGTTGGCCTTCAGGCAAAACTCCGACGGCCAGGATTTGACGATCGGCGTCAGCAGATCCAATAGCTCGTGGGCCTGTTTGCGCTCGGCTTCGCTTTCAAGCGTCGTGGTGTCGTCGAACAGCCGCGCCGCATACAAACCGAGGTCGAATGCGCCTTCGACGTAGGCTTTCTGGGTCAGCAGCATGCGTTTGACGTCGGCGTGCTGAATGATCGCAACCGGTGCGGTGGTCGGATCCTTGCTGTCCGGCACCCGACCTTGCGGACGCTCGCGGGCGTATTCCAGGGAATACAGATACCCGGCGTAACCCAGCATCACCGCGCCCATGCCGACGCCGATCCGCGCTTCGTTCATCATCTGGAACATGTAGCTCAAGCCATGGTGCGGCTTGCCCACCAGATAGCCGACGCACTCGCCGTTATCGCCGAAGTTCAGCGCAGTGGAGGTGGTGCCGCGCCAGCCCATCTTGTGGAACAGCCCGGCCAGCAGCACATCGTTGCGCTTGCCGAGACTGCCGTCATCGTTGACCAAAAACTTGGGCACGATAAACAGCGAAATCCCCTTTACCCCGGCCGGAGCGTCCGGCAACTTGGCCAACACCATGTGCACGATGTTTTCCGACAGCGGGTGATCGCCACCGGAGATGAAGATCTTGTTGCCCTTGAGTCGATAGGTGCCGTCGGACGCCGGCTCGGCGCGGGTACGAATATCCGACAGTGATGAGCCGGCGTGGGGCTCGGTCAGCGCCATGGTGCCGAAGAAGCGACCGTCGATCATCGGTTGCAAAAAACGCTGCTTCTGCTCATCGGTGCCGAAGCTTTCAATCAGGTTGGCCGCGCCCATGGTCAGGAACGGGTAGGAGGTCGATGCCGCGTTGGCCGATTGAAAGTGCGCGAAGCAAGCCTGGGACAGCAGCGTAGGAAGTTGCATGCCGCCGGCATCGAAACTGCGCGCGGCGTTGAGGAAACCGGCTTCGAGGAAGGCATCCACCGCCGGCTTCACTTCCGGAATCAGAATCGCCTGACCGTCCTCATAGCGCGGCTCGTTCTCATCGCCCTTGCGGTTGTGCGGGGCGAAGAACTTCTCGGCGATATTGCGGGCAGTGCCGATGGCGGCATCGAAGGTCTCGCGATTGTGCTCGGCGAAACGCTCACGTTGGGTCAGGCCCTCGGCATCAAGGACTTCATACAGCTCGAAAGCCAGATTGCGGGAACTGAGCAACGTCTCGGACATGGCGGCCTACCTTTATTTGGGATGGGCCGAGTCTAGGCGTGGGAATAGAGGCTGAACAGGATGATTGATCTTGGTGATGGAGAAGCAAAAGATCTTGCTTCAAAAAAACCGGACGCCCATTGCAGGCGCCCGGCTTTATTACGGTTTAACCGATAGTCATCAAGCTGGCATTACCACCCGCCGCGGCGGTGTTTACGCTCAACGCCCGTTCGATCACCAGGCGCTCCAGCGCAATGTTGGTTTCACCCTGGGACAAACCATGAACCCCGACAATCGCCCCCGCCCGCTTGGCCACTTGCTGGCACACCGCGCGCAGCTGATCGGAATGGCCATGATGCAGAACGGCATCAACCACCACTTCGTCCTTGGTCCAGTCGGCCACCCGCTTGATCCGTGCCTGCACTTCTTTCGGCAGACGTGCGAACAAGGCCTTGCCCGGTTCCGCGTCCGGCCACACCGCCGAGCCGCCGACGGCCAATACCGCCGCCAGTTGAGTCAGCAGATCGCCTTCGACGTCCGCCAGGCACAGCACGTGTTCGCGCGGCAGGATGGCGTAGCTGTTGCGCTCGCCGGTCGGGCCGGCCAGCACGCGGGTGATCCCGCTTTGCGATTGTGCCGCGAACTGCACGCACAGGGCGCTCAGGTCCGTAAGCTTGTTGCTGTCGGCCCAGGCTTGCAGCGCGGTCAGCGGTTTGCTCATGGCGTCTCGCAGACGCACGTCCGGCGCTACGATAGCGTCGCCGCGAGCGAAGGATTGTTCGATCGCATCGGTAGGACGCGTCGACAGCAGACGGTACAGGTACAACGGACCGCCGGCCTTTGGACCGGTACCCGACAGGCCTTCGCCGCCGAATGGCTGCACGCCGACCACGGCGCCGACGATGTTGCGGTTGACGTAGACGTTACCGGCGTTGACGTTGTCGATCACCTTGGCGATGGTCTCGTCGATGCGCGTGTGTACACCCAGGGTCAGGCCGTAACCGGACGCGTTGATCTGGCCGATCAGTTGGTCGATGTCTTTGCGCTTGTAGCGCACCACGTGCAGCACCGGGCCAAAGATCTCCCGTTGCAGCTCGTCGAAGCTTTCCAGCTCGATCAGGGTCGGCATCACGAAGGTGCCGCGTTTGACTTCTTCGCTGTTGGCGATCGCCACCTGGTACACGTTGCGACCTTTGTCGCGCATGGCCTGGATGTGTTTCTCGATGCCGGCCTTGGCTTCGGCGTCGATCACCGGGCCAATGTCCACGGACAGGCGCTCCGGGTTACCGAGACGGCATTCCGCCATGGCGCCCTTGAGCATTTCGATGACACGATCAGCGGAATCTTCCTGCAAGCACAGCACCCGCAGCGCCGAGCAGCGTTGACCGGCGCTGTCGAAGGCTGACGACACCACGTCGATAACGACTTGTTCGGTCAGTGCCGAGGAGTCGACGATCATCGCGTTCTGGCCGCCGGTTTCGGCGATCAGCGGGATCGGACGGCCCTGAGCATCCAGGCGACCGGCGATGTTGCGTTGCAGCAGGCGCGCGACTTCGGTGGAGCCGGTGAACATCACGCCTTTGACCCGATCGTCGCCGACCAGACGGGCGCCGACGGTTTCGCCACGGCCCGGCAGCAGTTGCAGCACGCCTTCCGGAATCCCGGCTTCGAGCAGCAGGCGCACGGCTTGAGCAGCGACCAGCGGGGTTTGCTCGGCAGGCTTGGCCAGTACCGGGTTACCGGCGGCCAAAGCAGCAGCCACTTGGCCACTGAAGATTGCCAGCGGGAAGTTCCACGGGCTGATGCACACCACCGGGCCCAGTGGGCGGTGGGCGTCGTTGGTGAAATCGTTGCGTGCCTGCACCGCGTAATAACGCAGGAAGTCCACGGCTTCACGCACTTCGGCGATGGCGTTGGCGAACGTCTTGCCGGCTTCGCGAGCCAACAGGCCCATCAGCGGCTGGATCTCGCCTTCCATCAAATCGGCGGCACGTTCCAGGATCGCGGCGCGTTCGGCCGGCGGCGTGGCCTGCCAGATCGGCGCAGCATTCAAGGCGCATTGGATCGCGTTGTCGACGTCTTCGACGGTGGCTTCCTGCACATGGCCCACCACGTCACGCAGATCGGAAGGGTTCAGGACTGGCGCAGGGCTTTCAGTGCTGGAGGCGCAACCGAGCATCGGCGCGGCTTTCCAGTTGTTGTGCGCGGTGGCCAGCAGGGCGCACGACAGGGATGCCAAACGGTGTTCGTTGGCCATGTCGATGCCACTGGAGTTGGCGCGCTCGGCACCGTACAGGTCACGTGGCAGCGGGATGCGCGGGTGCGGCAGGCCGAAACCGCCTTCCAGCGTCGCCATCTGCTCGATGCTGGCCACCGGATCGGCCACCAGTTCCTGAATCGAAATCGACTGGTCGGCAATGCGGTTAACGAATGAGGTGTTCGCGCCGTTTTCCAGCAGACGACGCACCAGATACGCCAGCAGGGTTTCGTGGGTGCCGACCGGAGCGTACACGCGGCACGGACGGTTCAGCTTGCCTTCGGAGACTTTGCCTACAACCTGTTCGTAAAGCGGTTCACCCATGCCATGCAGGCACTGGAACTCGTACTGACCGGGGTAATAGTTCTGGCCAGCGATGTGGTAAATGGCCGACAGGGTGTGGGCGTTGTGCGTGGCGAATTGCGGGTAGATGACTTCCGGCACCGACAACAGTTTGCGCGCGCAGGCGATGTAGGAAACGTCGGTGTACACCTTGCGGGTGTAGACCGGATAGCCTTCCAGGCCTTCGACTTGGGCGCGTTTGATTTCGCTGTCCCAGTACGCGCCTTTCACCAGGCGGATCATCAGGCGATGACGGCTGCGGCGAGCCAGGTCGATCACGTAGTCGATCACGTAAGGGCAGCGCTTCTGGTAAGCCTGGATCACGAAACCGATACCGTTCCAGCCGGTCAGTTGCGGCTCGAAGCACAGGCGCTCCAGCAGATCCAGCGACAACTCGAGGCGGTCGGCTTCTTCGGCGTCGATGTTCAGGCCGATATCGTATTGCTTGGCCAACAGGGTCAGCGACAGCAGGCGCGGGTACAGCTCGTCCATCACCCGCTCGTACTGGGCGCGGCTGTAGCGCGGGTGCAAGGCGGACAGCTTGATCGAAATGCCCGGGCCTTCGTAAATCCCACGGCCGTGAGAGGCTTTGCCGATCGCATGGATGGCTTGTTCGTACGAGGCCAGGTACTTCTGGGCGTCATGTTCGGTGAGGGCGGCTTCGCCCAGCATGTCGTAGGAATAGCGGAAGCCTTTGGCTTCGAACTTGCTGGCGTTGGCCAGGGCTTCGGCGATGGTTTCGCCGGTGACGAACTGCTCGCCCATCAGGCGCATGGCCATGTCGACGCCCTTGCGGATCATCGGCTCGCCGCTCTTGCCGATGATGCGGCTCAGGGAGGAGGTCAGTCCGGCTTCATTGTGGGTGGCGACCAGTTTGCCGGTCAGCAACAGGCCCCAAGTGGCGGCGTTGACGAACAGCGACGGGCTGTTGCCCAGGTGTGGCTGCCAGTTGCCGGTGCTGATCTTGTCGCGGATCAAGGCATCGCGAGTGCCTTTGTCCGGGATGCGCAGCAGCGCTTCGGCGAGGCACATCAGCGCTACGCCTTCCTGGGACGACAGGGAAAACTCCTGCAACAGGCCCTGAACAATCCCGGCACGGCCGCCGGCGCTCTTCTGATTGCGCAGTTTCTCGGCAATCGAGGCAGCGAGCTTGTTGGTGGCGTCGCACATCGGTGCCGGCAGGCGAGCCTGTTCGATCAGCATCGGCACCACTTCAGGTTCCGGGCGACGGTAAGCGGCAGTGATCGAGGCGCGCAGCACCGATTGCGGCAGGATGCTTTCAGCGAATTCCAGGAAGCATTGGTGCGCGTGATCGACGTGGACCTCGCCCACCTCGTCAACTTCCTTGCCGTTCAAACCGTTCAGCTCGGACAGGGTTGCACCACCCTCGAGTTTTTCCAGGTAATTGAAAATTGCCTGCTTGATCAGCCAGTGCGGTGTGCGATCAATCGAGGTCGCGGCGGCCTTGAGGCGTTCGCGGGTCGGGTCGTCAAGTTTGACCCCAAGGGTGGTGGTAGCCATATTTTTATCCTCATGTTTGCCACGACCGCGTGGCATCAGCTGACGGCAAGATTAGCTGTGCGCTGGTTGAGGTGCAACCGGGTGCAACCCTTTTTTTGCCGGAATAATAAGCAGCTCGTCAGGAAATAAATTCTGGTACACCCGGACCGCTCCTGCTTGGTGCTTTTACTTCTAGCGCAATCCGGAAAACGCCCTAAAAAGGAGCAAAAACCGACTGTTTTCAGGTAAATCCGATTAGGTGCAACTTATTCGAACGAAACTGGTTGCACCTTATTTGCATTGTTGAATAGCATTCGCGGCCAAGGTGCAACCGGTCAAAAAATCGGAGCACCGGCTGATGGCTTTCCTGGGGAAACATCAGTCATAAATGCGCGGGCCCCCGAATCGTCTGTCAAACGTCATCGTTTGCGAGCGGTTCACCAGCCGCCGCTACATAAAAACAATGCCAGGGCGTAACTCAATGAGCGTAAGCAATCCAACCCTGATCACGTTCGTGATCTACATCGCAGCAATGGTGCTGATCGGCTTCATGGCCTATCGCTCCACCAACAACCTTTCTGACTACATTCTGGGCGGCCGTAGCCTGGGCAGCGTCGTGACCGCACTCTCTGCCGGTGCTTCCGACATGAGCGGCTGGTTGTTGATGGGCCTGCCGGGCGCTATCTACATGTCCGGTCTTTCCGAAAGCTGGATCGCCATCGGCCTGATCGTCGGTGCTTACCTGAACTGGCTGTTCGTCGCCGGCCGTCTGCGTGTGCAGACCGAGCACAATGGCGATGCGCTGACCCTGCCGGACTACTTCTCCAGCCGTTTCGAAGACAAAAGCGGCCTGCTGCGGATCATCTCCGCGGTCGTGATCCTGGTGTTCTTCACCATCTACTGCGCTTCCGGCATCGTGGCCGGTGCCCGTCTGTTCGAAAGCACCTTCGGCATGTCCTACGAGACCGCGCTGTGGGCCGGTGCTGCGGCGACGATTGCCTACACCTTCGTTGGTGGTTTCCTGGCAGTGAGCTGGACCGACACCGTACAAGCCACGTTGATGATCTTCGCCCTGTTGCTGACGCCGATCATCGTGCTGTTGGCCACTGGCGGCATCGACACCACGTTCCTGGCCATTGAAGCGCAAGATCCAAGCAACTTCGACATGCTGAAAAACACCACCTTCATCGGCGTGATTTCGCTGATGGGCTGGGGTCTTGGCTACTTCGGCCAGCCGCACATCCTGGCGCGTTTCATGGCGGCGGATTCGGTCAAGTCGATCGCCAACGCTCGTCGCATCTCCATGACCTGGATGATCCTGTGCCTGGGCGGCACCGTCGCCGTAGGTTTCTTCGGCATCGCTTACTTCTCGGCAAACCCAGCCCTGGCCTTGCCGGTGAGCGAAAACCACGAACGTGTGTTCATCGAACTGGCAAAAATCCTGTTCAACCCATGGGTTGCCGGTGTGTTGCTGTCGGCCATTCTGGCGGCGGTGATGAGTACCCTGAGCTGCCAACTGCTGGTGTGCTCGAGCGCCCTGACCGAAGACTTCTACAAAACCTTCCTGCGTAAAAGTGCTTCCCAGGTTGAGCTGGTCTGGGTCGGCCGTGCCATGGTGCTGCTGGTTGCGCTGATCGCTATCGCTCTGGCGGCTAACCCGCAAAACCGTGTACTGGGCCTGGTCAGCTACGCCTGGGCAGGTTTCGGTGCTGCGTTCGGTCCAGTTGTCCTGATCTCCGTGATCTGGAAAAACATGACCCGCAACGGCGCACTGGCCGGCATCCTGGTTGGCGCGACCACTGTGATCGTCTGGAAACACTTCGAACTGCTGGGCCTGTACGAAATCATCCCTGGTTTCATCTTCGCCAGCCTGGCGATCTACATCGTCAGCAAAATGGGCGCACCGACCAGCGGCATGCTTTCGCGCTTCGCTGCAGCCGAAAAGGATTTCCGCCTGAACCAGTGAGGGGGATGAGCTGATGCTCTGACCTTTCGCCGAACATGAAAACGGCCCGCTTCCTTTTGGAGGCGGGCCGTTTTTTTTGCGCTCCCACATTTGTTTGGTGGTGCTTCTGACAGGAATGTCTGTAGTGCTTTATCCAGTTTTTTGAAGGAAAAATCCCTAAAAAAGCAGGGTAAATCTGATTTCCTTGTCCCTCCATCAACACCCCTTGTCGCTCATGCAGAATCGCCCGCCTTCATTCTGCAGAGACACATCGGATGTTCGCGCCTGCCAATCAACCGCGTTTCACGTTGACCCTCGACGGCGTCCAGAATGAGCTCAAGGTGCTTGAGTTCACGGGCAAGGAAGCCATCAGCCAACCCTACCGTTTTGACCTGGAACTGGTCAGCGAGCGACCCGACATAGAGCTCGAAAGCCTGCTGCATCGTCAGGCGTTTCTGAGTTTCGATGCGCAAGGTTCCGGTATTCATGGTCAGATCTTTCGCGTCGGCCAAAGCGATTCCGGGCACCGTCTGACGGGTTACCAGATCAGTCTCGTACCGCGTCTGGCGTATCTCGACCGGCGTATCAATCAGCGGATCTTCCAGCACAAAAGTGTGCCGACGATCGTCACGCAAATCCTCAAAGACCATGGCATCCAGCGCGATGCCTTCGAGTTCCGGCTCGGCAGTGACTACCCCGATCGCGAGTACTGCGTGCAATACGCTGAAAGCGATCTGGCGTTCATCCAGCGCCTGTGTGCCGAGGTCGGCATTCACTATCACTTCCAGCACAGCCCCGACGGGCACCTGTTGGTGTTCGGCGATGACCAGACGGTTTTCCCCCGTCTGCCCGAGCCGACGCTGTACCTGCCGGGCAGCGGGATGGCTGCGGATGCGCCGGCGATCAAGCGTTTCAATGTACGGCTGGAAACCCGGACCACCGCAGTCACCCGTCGCGACTACGACTTCCAGAAACCGCGTTTGCAACTCGAGAGTCGCCTCGACAGCGAGCAGCGACCGGTGCTGGAGGACTACCACTTCCCCGGCCAATTCACCGATCGCGAACACGGCAAGCACCTGGCTCAACGAGCGCTGGAGCGACACAGCGCGGATTACCGTCAGGCCGAAGGTCGCGGCGACGAATCCGCATTGGTCAGCGGGCATTTCCTATACCTGGCCGAACACCCGCGTCAGGCGTGGAATGACCTGTGGTTGATCACCGAAATCGAACACCGCGGCCGTCAACCGCAGGTGCTGGAGGAGTCAGCCACCAGCGACAGCCCGGATGATTTCCAGGGTTATCGCAATACCTTTCTGGCGACGCCGTGGGACGTTTCTTTTCGCCCACCGCTGGGGCCTGAAAAGCCACGGATGCTCGGCTATCAACCCGCAGTGGTCACCGGTCCGACGGACAGCGAAATCCATTGCGACGAGTACGGTCGGGTCAAGGTTCAGCTCGCCTGGGACCGTGACGGTCAGCTCAACGAGCACTCCAGTTGTTGGTTGCGCGTAGCCACTGGCTGGGCTCACGACCGTTACGGCAGCGTGATGATTCCGCGCGTCGGCATGGAAGTGCTGGTGGGGTTTATCGATGCCGATGCCGACAAACCGCTGGTGATGGGTTGCCTGCCCAACGCCGCGACGCCTGTGCCCCTCGATCTGCCGGCGGACAAGACCCGCAGCATTTTCCGCAGCCAAAGCAGTCCCGGTGGCGGCGGTTACAACGAATTGCGCATCGAGGATCGCAAAGGGGCCGAGGAAATCTACCTGCGCGCCCAGCGCAACTGGACTCAGCACGTCCTCAACGATCAACAGGTGCAGGTTGATAACCAGCGCAGCATCGTCGTCACCGGCACCGCCCGCCATGAGTTGAAGGCCGACGAAAAGCGCATCACCCATGGCCAGCGCCAGACCGAAGTGCGGTTGGACGATCACCTGGTGGTGGTCGGCGACCGGCACATTCGCGTGAGCAATCAAGCCCTCAATGCCAGTCAGCAATTCCACGTCAGCGCCGGCCAACAAGTGGTCATCGACGGCGGCGCCAGCGCGACCATTCAGGCGGGCGGGCAGTGGATCAACATCGGCCCCGGCGGGATTTTCAGCAGCGTGCCGATTCAGGTCGGTGGGGCACCGATGGCGGCCATGGCTTCTGCGCCGAACTTGCCGGATGTGCCGTTGAAGCTTGCGGCGGCCCCGGCGGCGCTGCTCAGTGCCGCGCAGATTCTCAGCCTGCAAAGCGACGCGCCGTTCTGCGAAGAGTGTGAGCGCTGCAAGGGCGGTGTCTGTGCTGCCTGATGTTTTGTCGCCTCGCGCCTGGCTGGAGCGCCAGCCACTGCAACCGTCGGAGCAACTGTTCGCGATTTTCAGCAGCGCCAGTGCCGCCGAACCGTTCAAAACCTGGCAACGCTCGATCACTGCACAAGCGCCGAGCCCGATCTGGGCCGGCACTGCCTACGCCGAGTGGGAAGCGGTGATGCCCTATGTCGGAATCGTCACCGCTGACAGTGAGTTTCTGGACTGGGTAGCCGCCACTGAGTCCCGCGATTGGGGTTGGCTGGCGGTGTCTTGCGCCACTCAAGAGGCGTTGGTCGAGCATTTGCGCAGCCTCACACACGTTCTGATGCCCAACGGCAACGCGGTGTTTTTCCGCTATTGGGATGGGCGCTATGTGCTGCCGATTCTGCAGTCTGCCGAGGTTAACGCTGCGCAACTGATGCCGGTGATCGGGCGTTGCCTGATCAATGGCCAAGCGTTGGACGTCGGTGGGAGTGCGCTGAAAACCGCCAGGGTTTTTCCGTGGTGGGAGGTTTCCGAGTTGCTGCTCAACCACCTCGCCACCGAGTCCGCGACAACGCATATCAACAACCTGCTGAAGTGGTTGAGCGAGGACCGTCCTGATCTTTATGAGGCGTTCTCCGAAAGCGTGTTGCGGCGCAAAGTCGCGAGCTTTCTTGAGACGCCCGACCTGCCTCAAGCGCCGAAATCAGCGTTGGTGGATTACCTGATGACGGAGCTGGACTGATGGATCAGATCGTACGGATCGAGCAGGAGCTCGACGGTTTCAAAGACACACTGGTTTTGTATCGCCAACAGCTTGGCAACTTCTTGAGCCGGAATGCGGACAAGGTCAGCCGGGCGATGGACATGCCTTCGCTGTTGGATATGGAGCGGGTGATAAAACTCGGCGACACCACGACTGCGGTGAGCAGTGGCGACGATGATTTTATCTCGGGTCTTGCGCAGTGTCCGGACGGCGGAACTCTGCAGATCGAGAGCAAGTTCGAATCGGTTTATGACATTCCATTGGGGAATATTCAGGTCGATGTGATTGCCGTTGATGGCGGCGAAAGCACGCCAGTCACGCTCGATGAACATGGTAAAGGGCAGTTCACAGGCACACCCGGCAAGTTCTATCGCGTTCATGTCCAGGGTGAAGTTGCACCCTCGAAAATCAACGATCTTTTTGATTCTTACAAAGGCCTGACCAGCGACTTGGAGGGCTGGCTACGCAGTGAGTGGGAAGGTTTCAAACCTCAGTGGTCGCAATCGACTTTTGCGGCTGCCGGTAGCGGCCTGCTTGCGGGCAGTTGGGCGGCAGTCATGGGCGTTTGGGACAGCCTCAGCCTGCTCTCGGACATCCTCAAGGATCCCGGCCGGTTCGCAGAGCGGTTGGGCAGCGGTGCCGATCAGTTGCGTGAGCTGGCGGAAAAATCACCGCAAGTGATGCAAAAAATCCAGCTACTGGCCAGTGACGAAGCGGCGCTCTGTTTACTGTTGCGTACTGCCAGTCTCTGGCTGGAAATGCTGCCGCCCAGCGAGATCGCCGGCAACGCGGCAGAGGCGGCCAGCCAAGTCATCGTCTCGGTGCTGATCGATATTCTGATTGCTTCGGTACTGGCTTTCACAGGTGTCGGCATACCCGCCGCCAAAGCCTATTTAACGGCTCGCGGTCTTAAATACGGGATGGGGCTGGCCAGTCTCGCGATGCGCTTCGTTGAGGCAACGTTCAATATCCTCAGCGCCTTCATGAAGTACGTCGACCAGTACAAAGCGGTCGCCGCACGCGGTGTTGCAGCGGGCCTGAAAAAAGGCCGGATGCAACTGCGCTGGGATGCCAAACGCAACACCACACTCAAGCAAAACGAACACCACGACGACTCCCCGGATCAGGCGAAAAACCCCAACGGCGACAGCGCCGACTCAGTCGACAAAACTGCGACCAACAAATGCCCGGTGTCGATGGTCACCGGCGAAGAACTGCTGACCCTCACCGACGGTGCGCTGGACGGCATCCTGCCGTTCGACTTCACCCGACTCTATCGCACCAGCGCCGCCGAGATCGACTGCGGCCTCGGCTTTGGCTGGAGCCATTCGCTCGCCCATCGACTGGAGATCGACGGCGACCAGGTCATCTGGATCGACCACGAAAACCGCCGCACCACTTTCCCGCTGCCGAGCAGCGAACGCCCGGCGATCCACAACAGCCTGTCGCGCGCGGCGATTTATCTCGGCGATGCCCCTGAAGAACTGATCCTCGCCCAGGCCGGCGACGACACGCGGTTCTACCACTTTCACCAGGGTCGGCTGACGGCGATCAGCGACGCCTACGACAACCGCCTGCGCATCACCCGCGACCGCCAGGAGCGCATTCAGCGCCTCGACAACGGCGCCGGCCGCGCCTTGCTGTTGCGTTACGACTGCGCCCACCTGATCGCCGTCGACTACCAGTGTTTCCGCCCGGCGCAGACCCTCGCCGAGGCCTGGTATACCGAGCAGACGCTGGTCAGTTATCACTACGACGAACGCGATCAACTGATCGAAGCGAGCAATGCCGCCGGCGAAAGCGAACGTTACGACTACGACGACAACCACGTAATTTTGCAGCGGCAACTGGCCGGTGGCGCGAGTTTCTTCTGGGAGTGGGAAAGGTCCGGCAAGGCGGCGCGCTGCGTGCGGCACTGGGCGTCGTTTGCGCAGATGGATGCGCGCTACGTCTGGGATGATGCGGGCAGCGTCACGGTCCTGAACATCGACGGCAGTGAAGAGGTTTACGTCCACGACGACCGGGCGCGGCTGGTGCGCCGGGTTGGGCTGGATGGCGGTGAACAGCTCAAGGCCTACGACGAGCAGGGCCGGTTGGTGGCCGAGCAGGATCCACTCGGGGCCGTCACTGAATACCGCTACGACGACGTCGGACGATTGGTGGCGCTGATTCCGCCGGAGGACGAACCGACGTCCTACGAGTATCGCAACGGTTTCTTGCACGCGCGCTATCGCGGCAAAGCGGTGTGGAAATACCAGCGCAATGCTCAGGGCGATGTCACCGAAGCGACCGATCCCGACGGGCACGTTACCCATTACCACTACGACCCTCAGGGGCGGTTGCTGTCGATCCGCTACCCGGACACCAGCCGCCATGTCTTCGTCTGGAATGCCCTGGGGCAGCTGCTCGAAGAGACCTTGCCGGACGGCGGGCAGCGGCGCTTTTCCTACGATGTCCTGGGGCGACAGACGACCCGTCAGGACGAACATGGTGCGGTAACCCAATACCAATGGGACGCCGTCGGCCGACTGATCCAGACGACATTGCCTACCGGGGCCTCCCGGGCGTTCAGTTACAACGCCTACGGCAAGATCACCGCTGAACGCGACGAACTGGGCCGCGTCACCCGCTACGAATACGTCGACGATCTGCACCTGGTCAGCCGCCGGATCAACCCCGACGGCACCCAGCTCCAGTACCGCTACGACAACGCGCAGCTGCTGCTCACGGAAATCGAGAATGAATCCGGCGAAACATATCGGCTGGACTACACACCCGGCGGATTGATCCGACAGGAAACCGGTTTCGACGGCCGCCGCACCGCCTACGTCTACGACCTCAACGGCCATCTGCTGGAGAAAACCGAATTCGGCGATGACGGCTCGCAGCTGGTTACCGGGTACGAGCGGGATGCGGAAGGACGGCTGTTAGTCAAAACCTTGCCCGACGGCATCCAGGTCCAATACCGCTACGACAGCCTCGGTCGATTGGTCAGCGTCGACGACGGCCACGACCATCCGCTGGAATTCGAATACGACCAGCAGGACCGGCTGATCACCGAGCATCAGGGCTGGGGCACGCTGCGTTATGCCTACGACGCCTGCGGCCAACTTAACCGCCTGCGCCTGCCGGATGGCAGCAAGCTCGACTACCACCACGCCAAGGGTGGTGCGCTGACGGCTATCGACCTTAATGGCACACGTCTTACAAACCACACGTACAAATCCGGTCGAGAACTACAGCGCCAGCAAGGCCTGCTGCTCAGCGAATATGCCTACGACGAACAGGGCCGGCTAAAGGCCCACGCCGTCAGTCAACAGCAAAAAAGCCTGTACCGCCGCGACTATGCCTACAGCCTCAACGGCAATCTCGACCACATCGCCGACACCCGCCACGGCCAGCGCAGTTACCAGTACGACCCGCTGAACCGGCTGACCCGCGTCCGCCACTCCCACGACCAACAGCCGGAAAGCTACGCCCACGACCCAGCCGGCAACCTGCTGATGCAGGACCGCCCCGGCCCGACGACCGTCAAAGGCAATCGCCTGCTGATGCAAGGCGACCGCCATTACGACTACGACGCCTTCGGCAACCTGATCCGCGAACGCCGTGGCACCGCGCAAAAACTCGTCACCGAATACCGTTACGACTGCCAGCATCGGTTGGTCGGTGTCACATTGCCGGATGGAAGCTGTGCGAGTTATCGCTACGACGCCTTCGGCCGCCGCATCGCCAAAACCATCGACGGCAAAACCACCGAGTTCTTCTGGCAGGGCGACCACCTCGTCGCTGAAAGCAGCAATGAGCACTACCGCAGCTACATCTACGAACCCGGCAGCTTCCGCCCGCTGGCCATGCTCGACGGCAAAGGCCCGCGTAAGGCTTGTCCCTTCTACTACCAGCTCGACCACCTGGGTACACCGCTGGAACTGACCGATTTTGGTGGTGAGATCGTCTGGTCGGCGAAGTACAACGCCTACGGCAAAGTCACGGACCTCGCACTCGGTGGAGGCGAGCAGCTCGACCAACCACTGCGTTTCCAGGGGCAGTACTTCGACGTCGAGAGCGGTCTGCACTACAACCGGCATCGGTACTATGATCCGCAGGTGGGGCGGTATCTGACGCCGGATCCGATCAAGCTAGCCGGTGGGCTGAACCAGTACCAGTACACGCCGAATCCGACGGGGTGGGTTGATCCGTTGGGGTTGGCATGTCTACCTTGCCCCGGTGAGCCTGAAGGGCCGTTTAGCGAAATTGTTCCGGGTGGTGGCTTGGGGGCTCATGAAGCTCGAGGCGGGCATTTGATCGCGAAACATATAGGTCGAACGGAAGCTCAATTGAGGGCTAGGCTTACAGCAGAACCGAGAATACCAATTGCGTCCACATTTGCTAATAGGGTTGAAGCTGAGGCGGCTGTTTCAGGCGTTATTGATAATAATAAGAAAAAAATTGATGATTTTTTGAGTGGTCAAGAAAGAAGGCTAGTTATTAATCAAGTGGTGCCAGCACCTGCAGGTGTTGGTGTAGTGCGCGAGAGTGGAAAGCTTGAAGCATTATCAAAAATAAGGTTAATACTTCAACGAGATCCGGGTTCTCCAACTGGGTATTTCATATTGACAGGGTTTGTAAATGAATAGTGATGATTTTCCGCGCCTTTATCAGTTTTTTGGAGCTTACTTTCATGAAGATTGGATGTGTGAGTTTAAAACGGCTGATGATGTTGTTAAATCGTTTTTATCGGGCTCTAGTAAGGAGGCTGTTTCAGCGGCTAGGGAAGAGATAAGTATGCTTCTGATGGAGTCGGCGGGTGAGGGGGAGTTGCGAGATTTTTTGTTAAAGGATATGGGGGCTTGTTATTGCTATTGGCATGAGTGGCCTTCGGGAGAGTCGTGGTTAAAGCACGTTGTTGTTCTCCTTGGTGGTGAACGGAAATAGAGTAAATAAGTTCTTTATTTTTTACTACTTTAATTGTGTTTCTTTATGGCCGGTCTTTGAAGAATGATGTTGTTAATGATTGTTAAAAATGGATCGCAGTAGTGCGAGGTACGGATAGGAGTCGGGCAGATAGTTCGGGTTCTGCTGTTCAGCAACAAACCACTAGCTGCGAACTTCGTGGTGAAAGCAAGAGTTGGAGAGCCGTTCCAAGCTCTAGGTTTATAAGCCATAGAGCACAGCTGAATGCTTATAATGAAGTGATGACAAGGGAGGCTAGAAAAATGTCTCGTTTTACTGGGGAGGATAGTAAAGGAAATTTGGTAGTAAGAATGGAGGCTGAAAATGTAGGTCAGGGATATGAGCCTAATCCTTTAGACCCAGAAAATCCGCGTTTCATTCCTCAGATGAATGCCTTTGAGATGAAATTCGATTTTGAGACATTGAAGCCTATAGCGCTTTATCCGATAGAGAAAATCTAATGTTGATGCATCCGTATCTTAATGTTCCATATAATCCAAGTGTAGAGCACTTTCTCGGTGGGTTCGATATATATGATCGCGAGGAGAGTCTTGGGGTTGAGTTGTCGGCGTACGATCCTGGGTGTCCTTCAGATAGAGAATTTTTAATATCCCGGTTTATTGTCAAACGCTTCGCTGCGTTGAGTTATCGGCACAAGTTTGTTTTGTTCTTTGTGTTGGGAGAGGCTCTTGATGGTGACTCGAGTGTTTTTTCTGAGATTTTGGAACATGATCCGATGTCTCCCTCCTCGCTCCCTCCTGGGTGGAATGAAATGGAAAATCCTAGGGCGTTTTTTGAAGATGTGTACCTCAAGTTATCCGAGGCGTGGGTTGATGATCTGTATAAAGCAAGTCAGGAGGATTTTTTAACTTGGTGAAAGCTATCATAAAATCGCTAATAGATTGTCTGGCAGACTGGATCGGGCATGATGGCTACGGCTGCGAAATTTCCGGGCAGGATTATCGGAAGTTTCCTTCAGCTCGTATCGGTTTCCATGAACTGGTTTGAAATGCATTCCATCGATAGTCTCTGGTGGTCACTGAAGACTCAGTGGCGGGGTGTAGGAACCCTTCAAAGTCGTTGGAAATGTATTAGCGTTGAAGCTTGGTTTGCGGCCGTTAACGTGCGTCCGTAATATCAGTTGCGGCGGTTGTGCGCGGGCACGCTTCGGCGTGGTCGAGTTTTCCAAAGGCCTCGATATTCCTACCCCGCGCATAGCTGCCACCCCAGCCTGTAGGAAGGCTGATGGCAGTTCCTGTTTACTGCCTCTGGAACTTGAAAATGAAAAATCTTCACCCCGACCCACCCTACGAAAAACCAATTCCCCACCCCAAAAGCCGCTTCATGGCCCTAACCGGCAACTGCACCGACATGCCCACGCTATTCGTCGATACCCACGCGCCACTGGATATCTTGACCGACACTGCCAGCTATCGAATTCGCGCAGTTACTCAGGTGCTTGAGAACATGTCCATGCGAGGTTCGGTCGAGTGCGAATCCTTCATTCTTAGTGATTTTGCTTTGCTCTGTGCCATTTCATTGCGCGATGGGTGTGATGTGCTGGATGTGGTGGGGCGGCGGTTGCGGGCTCGGCCTTCGGAATAACGTCGAGTGGCTTTTGTGGCGAGGGAGCTTGCTCCCGTTGGGCTGCGTAGCAGCCCCAAAGCCTGCAATCCCGTTTTGTCAGCTGTACCGAGTGGTTTGGTTTGGCGACTGCTTCGCAGTCGAGCGGGAGCAAGCTCCCTCGCCACAGGTTATGGGGTGGTCTGGATATTTTGGGGCTGCTTTGCAGCCCAACGGGGGCAAGCCCCCTAGCCACAGGGTTTATGGATTGGCGCGGTATTGGGGTTGTACTTGCCCGCTCAGCCGCGAACCCCTGACGTTCTGCGCCGTACAAGGTAAACTTCCCGGCCTTCGCAGGAGCAGCCATGAATTATCGTCACGCCTTCCATGCCGGCAATCACGCCGATGTGTTCAAACACCTGACTTTGACCCGCCTCATCGCCTTGATGTCGCGCAAGGAGCAGCCGTTTGCTTATCTCGACACTCACGCCGGCATCGGCCTGTATGACCTGCAGGGCGATCAGGCCAGTCGTACCGGTGAGTACCTGGAAGGCATCGCGCGGTTGTGGGATCAGCCGGATTTGCCAGCGCTGACCGCTGATTACATGAAGGTGTTGCACGAGATGAACCCGGATGGCCAGTTGCGCTATTACCCGGGGTCGCCGGAGTTGGCGCGGCGTTTGACCCGGCCGCAGGATCGCGTGTTGCTCAATGAGAAGCACCCGGAAGACGGTGTGTTGCTCAAGGACAACATGAAGGGCGATCGTCGGGTGAAGGTTCACCTGGGCGAAGGCTGGCATGTGCCGCGTGCGCTGCTGCCGGTGCCGGAGAAGCGGGCGGTGATGTTGATCGATCCGCCGTTCGAACAGCTTGATGAGATGCAGCGTTGTGCGGCGTCGTTGAAAGAGGCGATTGGCCGTATGCGCCAGACGGTGGCGGCGATCTGGTATCCGGTGAAGGATCAGCGGGCGTTGCGGCGCTTCTATCAGGATCTGGCCGGAACGGGCGCGCCTAAGTTGTTGCGGGTGGAGTTGTTGGTGCATCCGCTGGATACGCCGAACAGCCTGAACGGTTCGGGGTTGGCGATTGCCAATCCGCCGTGGGGGCTGGAAGAGGAGTTGCGTGAGTTGCTGCCGTGGTTGTCCAAGAAGTTGGGGCAGACCCAGGGTGGGTGGCAGATGGATTGGTTGATTGCCGAGAGTTAATCAGTTGCATGTGTGGCGTCTAGTCGGACGCCTTCGCGGGCAAGCCTCGCTCCTACAGGTCGGTGTGACCGTAGGAGCGAGGCTTGCCCGCGAAGCTTTTCAGCGTCCGAAATTTAGATCGGGCACGTCACGCCAGTACCGCCAATCCCGCAATACCCCTCAGGATTCTTGGCCAGGTACTGCTGGTGATACGCCTCGGCGTAGTAGAACGTCGGTGCTTCGTCGATCTCGGTGGTAATGATGCCTTTGCCCGCTTTGGTCAGTTCCGCCTGGAACACTTTCGCGCTGTTCTTCGCCGCTTCCAGTTGTTCCGGTTTGGTGCAGTAGATCACCGAGCGGTACTGGGTGCCGATGTCGTTGCCCTGGCGCATGCCCTGGGTCGGGTTGTGCAGTTCCCAGAACATTTTCAGCAGCTGTTCGTAGCTGACTTTTTCCGGCTCATACACCACGAGCACCACTTCGGTGTGCCCGGTCAGGCCCGAGCAGACTTCTTCGTAGGTCGGGTTCGGCGTGAAGCCGCCGGCATAACCGACCGAGGTGCTGAACACGCCTTCGCGCTGCCAGAATTTGCGTTCCGCGCCCCAGAAGCAACCCAGGCCGAAGATTGCGAATTCTACGTTGCCCGGAAACGGACCCAGCAGCGGGTTGCCGTTGACGAAGTGTTTCTCCGGAACCTTGATCGGGGTTTCGCGGCCAGGCAGAGCTTGTTCTTTAGTCGGGAGCACGTTTTTGTTCACCAGAATTTCCGAGCGCAGAACCATGATCAGTCCTCTCAGTCAGGTTGAGATGTAAATACAGACTGCCAGTTTGCCCGAGTGTTACGTCGCTGTCAGGCGATTGGGCCGCGCGGGTAGCGTTTGAGCTTTTCGATCAGCTCGGAGCCCGGGATCGGTCGGTCGAACAGGTAGCCCTGGCCGACGTCGCAGCGGTGGCGGCGCAGGAAGGCCAGTTGCTCGGCAGTCTCGATGCCTTCAGCCACGACCTTGAGTTTCAGGTTGTGGGCCATGGCAATCACGGCGGAGGTGATTTCCATGTCGTCCTGGTTGTCCGGGATTTCGTGGATGAAGCTTCGATCGATCTTGATGATGTCGATCGGGAATTTTTTCAAGTAGCTGAGCGACGAGTAACCGGTGCCGAAGTCGTCCATCGCCAGGGTCAGGCCCAGACGCTTGAGCTGATCGAGCTGCAAGTGCGTGTCTTCGGTGGCTTCCAGCAGCAGGCCTTCGGTCAGTTCCAACTCCAGCAGGTTCGCCGGCAGCGCTTCTTCCTTGAGGATGTTGGCGATGGACGCCACCAGGTCCGGGTCGGAGAACTGCTTGGGCGACAGGTTGATCGCCACTTGCAGGTTGCCCAGGCCAGCGGCGGTCAGGTCTTTGCTCATACGGCAGGCCTGGCGGGCGATCCATTTGCCGATCGGGATGATCAGCCCGGTTTCTTCGGCCACGCTGATGAATTGGTCCGGGCGGATCATGCCTTTTTCCGGATGGTTCCAGCGCAACAGCGCTTCCATCCCCAGCAAGCGACCACTGCGCAGGCACAGCTTGGGCTGGTAGAACACGTCCAGCTCGTTCTGGGTCAGGGCGCGGCGCAGGTTGTTTTCGACGAACAGTTTGTAGCTGGCCTCGGCGTTCAGCGCTTCGGTGAACACTTGCACCTGGTGTTTGCCGTTGGCCTTGGCCTTGTGCAGCGCCAGGCCGGCGTTGCGCATCAGCGTCTGTGGGTCGCGACCGTGCAGCGGCGCGCAGGCCAGGCCCACGGAGCCGGTGACGCTGATCAACTGGTTGTCGACGAACATCGGTTTGTCGAGGGTTGCCAGCAATTGATTGGCAACCTGCTGGCCCGCCGAGAGGTCAGTGTCGTCCAGCAGCACCGCGAATTCGTTACTGGCAAACCGCGCCAGACTGCCGCTCGAACTCAGGCTGTTGCGCAGGCGCCGCGCCAGGCTGATCAGCAGTTTGTCGCCGGTCTGGTGGCCGAGGCTGTCGTTGATCCGCTTGAAGTTGTCGATGTCCACCAGCAGCAGGCTGATGGGTGTATCGCTGTCTCGGGCGAAGCGCTCATCGAGGTTGCGGATGAACGCCGGGCGGTTGCCGAGGTTGGTCAGGTTATCGGTGTAAGCCAGGCGCTCGATGCGCTGCTGGGCGAGCTTGGTCTGGGTGATGTCTTCGTAGATGCCGATGTAGTGCGTCAGCTCACGGTTGTCGCCGTAGACCTTGGAAATCGACAACTGGCCCCAGTAGGGTTCGAGGTTTTTACGTCGGCTCTTGAACTCGCCCTGCCAGCTGTTGCTTTTGGCCAGCGCCGACGGAGCGTCGAACAGCAGTTCGCTGAGGTTTTCCAGCGCCGGCAGTTCCGACAGCCGCTGGCCGTGGACTTCCTCGGTGGTGTACTGGGTGATCGCGGTGAAGCTTGGGTTGACGTACTCCACCACGCCGTCGCAATTGACCAGCAGAAAGGCGTTGGCGCTTTGTTCCACCGCACGCTGGAACAGGTGCAGGGCGCTGGTGGCGGTACGGCGGTTGTGGTTGTTGATGACTTGGGCGAATTGATCCGCCAGTTCGCCGGCAAAGGCGATTTCGTCCGATTGCCAGGCGCGGGTCGCCCCGATCTGTTCCAGGCAGAGCACGCCGACCACCTGGCCATCGACACGGATGCTGGCGTCGAGCATGGCGTTGACGTCGCGCGGGCGCAGGTACTCGGCGATTTCCCGGGTGCGCGGGTCGCGCATGGCGTTGTGGGCGTCGATGGCGCGGCCGGTGTGCAAGGCCTCGAGGTAATCGGGAAAACCACTGGCGTCGATCGGCTTCGGCAGTTGGTGATTGCGGGTGGCACGGTGATAGGCCGAGATCGGCGTCAGTAGCGAGCCATCGAGGTTCCACAGGCTGGCGCAGTCGATTTCATAGATGTCGCAGGCGCTGCGGGTGATCAGTTCGGCGGCTTCTTGCAGGGAGTTGTTGGTGCTATAGCGCTGGCGGGTCAGCAGCAGGATCAGGTCTTGCTGGGCGCGCACCCGGTCCAGGTGCTGCAGTTGTTCCTGCTGGGCACGTTGATTGAGTTCCAGGGCGATTTGCAGGCGTGAGTTCTGGGTTTCCAGATCCAGCGCCGGCAGCAAGGGTTCGCCGTCGAACAGACCGTCCACCACCATCAGGTAGCCGCGCAGCAGGTGCCGATTGTGTTGTTTGTAGGCTTCGCCCAGTTCCAGCAGACTCAGAACGCCGGCGGCGGTGTGCAAGGTGTAGCGGATCAGGTAATGCGGGCTTTCGGTGAGTTGCTGCTGGATCGTGTCATGCAGTTGATAGCGCGCTTCGGGCTCCATCAGGCTGGCGTAGGGCGAGCCGACCAGAGCACAAAGCTCCACCGCCGGCAGGCCGAACTGTCGTTCGCAATTAGGATCGAGAAACAGCAGCGCCCAGCTTGGTTCATTCAGCCGTTCGAAACGCAGCATGCCGAGCCGCGAGGGCACAGGCAACTGCGTCACTACCTCGGCCACCATACGGCTGGCGGCATCGGGTTGGCTTTTCATTGAAGGAAACTCGCTTCGAATATGCTGATCGCGCCGGGCTCTCGCCCTCTTTACTGTTGCCTGCGGCAAGGTTGCATCATTGCGACACCGACTGACAAGAGACATGAAGGCCAAGTGCTATAAGAATATGTCGGCAGGCGCACAGTTTTCTCCAGCGAGGCGTCAAAAAGTAATGTTGTGGGCCAAAAGATTGCAGCCCGTAGGGGCTGCCGAAGGCTGCGATCTTTTCGAGGGATCAACGAAATTTGATGCTGATCGACTGCAATGGCTTGCCATCCCGATCGTGATAATTGACGCGAACCTGCTCGGCCTCGACGATCAGATGCGCGAAGTTGTCCTGGCTGATCACCTCGCTGGTCAGTTCATGCCGATAGTCGCCTGCCGCTGTTCGGGCCAGGGCCTGATCGAGGATGAAGGTCGATGCCTTGGCGTACGGCAGCAGTTTGCTGTTGCACAACGGTGAAGACACGATGGTGTGGACTTCGAAATCCGGGTCCTCGCTGTGGGTCAGGCGACTGGTGAGGGAGCCGTGGACATCGCCGGAGATGAACAAGACGTTCTTGATACGGCGTGTACGAATCGTCTCCAGCAGCCGTAGGCGTTGCTCCGGGAAGGCTTTCCAGGCGTCATCACCGTGAAGTTTACGGTCGGGATAGAACATGACGCTGGTGACCACGAATTTGACCCGGGCCGGGTTATTGATCAGCCATTTGAGCAGCGCCTGTTCCTGTTCTTCGTCAAGGATGCGCCGGTCGTTGGCCCACAGATTGCGTCGGGTTCGACTGTCGGTGACAAACCACCCGATATCACCCTCGGAGAACTGATACCAATACTTTTCCAGTCTTTTGCTTACTTGCCCATTGGCCAGCAGCTCATACGTGGGGCTGTGACTGGCTTGATATAACTCATATGCTGCAATGGCGTTTTTGTATAAGTAATCATCGGCGTTACTTTTGTTGGCGGGCCAGTTGTCTTCTATTTCATGGTCGTCGAGGATCATGTAAGTCGGCATGCCCGACATTAACTTGGAAATATGAGGCTGCGAAAAGGCTGTGCGGTATTTTTTGAGAATGTCCTTGTATTCCCGGTCGGGGGCCACGAGGTTCAAGTCGTCGACGTAAATCTGATCGCCAGTCATCAGCATGGCACTGACGGGCGGTTCGGCGCTGTCCGCCAGGCTGTTGATCGAGGCAAAAATCCGGTCGCCCAACTGTGGGGCCGACGCAATGCCGGCGGTCATTCGCAGGTAACGACACGAGCCGACGATATAGGCCCGTGGCTGGCTGATTTTGCTGGACTGCGTGCGAAAGCGGTAAATCTCCCGTGGCCATTGCAGCGGCAGTTCCTGAACTGTCTCCACGGTATGCACCGGGCTCATGGGGCTGAACCAGCCTGCCTGGTACTCATAGTCGGTGTCGGTGACCAGGTCATTGAGTGCAATGACATCGGACATGTCGCGCAAGACGGACAGTTTTGCAAATACGCCTTTGGACCAGAGTTTCTCGCCTGTGCGTCGATAACGGATGCCCGCAAATACCAAGGCATCGATCTGTAATTCGCCGCGCAAGAAAATACGCGCATGGTTAGTTGTGGTATGGCCGATAATTGGGCCGACAGTTGGTTTGAACATGTTCGAATCCATTCGAGGTAATGCTAACTAAGCAAATTAAGTCATCGAGGTTTCTATTAGAAATCTCCGAACTAAGCCTAGTTATTGGCTGGAGAAAAATATCGGGCAGAAGTGGACTGGGATTGTAGGTGGCGTAAGCCTTAGATGTAGGAATAAGGCATGAAGAGGGTCAATCCCGTAGCAGCAGCCTCGCAAGCTCGACAGCTGCTACATAGGATGCTGAAACGCGGAGGGCTTTCTTCAGGGCAAAAAAAAGCCCCGCCAAATCGACGGGGTTGAGGTACGAGCGTGGCGCTCGGAAAACGTGGAACGCGATTGGCCCTCCGCCAGGGGAGGGCCAGTCGGTGTTACAGCAGGATGGTGCGGATGTCCGCCAGCAGGTCGCTCAGACGCTTGGTGAAGCGTGCAGCAGCGGCGCCGTTGATCACACGGTGATCGTAGGACAGCGACAGCGGTAGCATCAGTTTCGGCTGGAAGGCTTTGCCGTCCCAGACTGGCTGGATGGTTGCCTTGGAAACACCGAGGATCGCCACTTCCGGCGCGTTGACGATCGGCGTGAAGCCGGTGCCGCCAATGTGGCCGAGGCTGGAAATGGTGAAGCAGGCGCCTTGCATCTCGTCCGACGAAAGCTTCTTGGTCCGGGCTTTCTCAGCCAGGGAAGCAGCTTCGGCGGCCAGTTGCAGGAGGCTCTTCTGGTCGACGTTCTTGATGACCGGTACCAGCAGGCCATCCGGGGTGTCGACGGCGAAGCCGATGTTCACGTATTTCTTGCGGATGATCGCTTTGCCGCTTGGTGCCAGCGAGCTGTTGAAGTCCGGCAGTTCCTTGAGCAGGTGTGCGCAGGACTTGAGCAGCAGCGGCAGGATGGTCAGCTTGACGCCGGCCTTCTCTGCAACGGCTTTCTGGGCGTTACGGAACGCCTCCAGCTCGGTGATATCCGCCGAGTCGAATTGCGTCACGTGCGGCACGTTCAGCCAGCTGCGGTGCAGGTTGGCAGCGCCGACCTGCATCAGGCGTGTCATCGGCACTTCTTCGATTTCGCCGAAGCGGCTGAAGTCCACGACCGGAATCGGCGGGATGCCCGCGCCGCCGGTTGCACCAGCTGCAGCGGCCGGAGCTTCCTTGGCCTTCTGCATCATGGCCTTGACGTAAACCTGAACGTCTTCCTTCAGGATGCGACCGTGCGGACCGCTGGCGCCGACAGCGCTCAGCTCGACGCCGAACTCGCGAGCCAGTTGACGCACGGCAGGGCCGGCGTGAACTTTCGCGCCAGGCTTGGCAGGAGCAGCAGCCGGGGCAGCAGCAGGAGCGGCGGCAGCCGGAGCGGCAGCGGCAGGCGCTGGAGCACTCGGCGCGGCAGCGGCAGTCGGAGCCGGGGCTGCAGCAGGTGCCGCGCCTTTGACTTTCAGCTTCAGGATCAGGTCGCCGGTACCGACTTCGTCATCCAGCTTGATGGAAATGCTTTCCACCACGCCAGCGGCAGGCGATGGGATTTCCATGCTCGCCTTGTCGGATTCCAGGGTGATCAGCGACTGATCGGCGGCAACAGTGTCGCCAGCCTTGACCAGTACTTCGATGATCTTGGCCTTGCCCGCCGAACCGATGTCCGGGACGTGAATGTCCTGAACGCTGTCGGCAACCGGTGCAGCCGGAGCCGCGGCGGCTGGCGCCGGAGCAGCGGCAGCAGGCGCAGCAGCCTGGGCAGGAGCGGCAGCAGCAGGGGCCGCAGCACCCGCCACTTCCAGATCCAGAATCAGGTCGCCCGTGCCGACTTCGTCGTTGAGCTTGACGCTGATGGCCTTGACCACGCCAGCAGCGGGCGAAGGGATTTCCATGCTGGCCTTGTCGGATTCCAGGGTGATCAGCGACTGATCAGCCTCGACGGTGTCGCCGACCTTGACCTGGATCTCGATGATCTGGGCCTTGCCCGACGAACCGATGTCCGGCACGTGCACTTGCTGGATGCTGGCAGCAGCCGGCGCGGCAGCAGGCGCCGCTGGCGCAGGTGCGGCAGCCGGTTTGGCTTCAGCTTTGGCAGCTGGCGCAGCAGCCGCAGCAGCCGCAGGGGCTGGCGCAGCGGCACCTTCGACTTCCAGTTCCAGCAGTTCGTCGCCTTCTTTCAGGCGATCGCCCAGCTTCACTTTCAGGCTCTTGATGATGCCGGCCTTAGGCGCAGGCACTTCCATGCTCGCCTTGTCCGATTCCAGCGTCAGGATGCTCTGATCGGCTTCGATACGGTCGCCGACCTTCACAAACAGTTCAATTACTTCACCTTCACCGCTGCCGATGTCAGGTACGCGAATGAGTTCGCTCACAGAGTGTCTCCTCAGCAGTCCAGTGGGTTGCGTTTTTCCGGGTTGATGCCGAACTTGGCGATGGCTTCAGCCACCACTTTAGGTTCGATGTCACCACGGTCAGCCAAGGCTTCCAGGGCTGCCAACACCACGAAATGACGGTCTACTTCGAAGAAGTGACGCAGCTTCTTGCGGCTGTCACTGCGGCCGAAACCATCGGTGCCCAGGACTTTGAATTCCTTGGACGGGACCCACTGACGAATTTGTTCAGCGAACAGCTTCATGTAGTCGGTAGAGGCAATGACCGGACCTTTACGGCCGTTCAGGCACTCTTCGACGTAGCTCAGCTTAGGCTTCTGGCCAGGGTGCAGACGGTTAGTGCGTTCAACGGCCAGGCCATCGCGACGCAGTTCGTTGAAGCTGGTAACGCTCCATACGTCGGCGCCGACGTTGAACTCTTCACGCAGGATCTTCGCCGCTTCACGGACTTCACGCAGGATGGTGCCGGAGCCCATCAGCTGAACGTGGTGCGCCGCTTCGCGGGTGTCTTCCTCGAGCAGGTACATGCCTTTCTTGATGCCTTCTTCGGCACCGGCCGGCATGGCTGGCTGCTGGTAGGACTCGTTCATTACGGTGATGTAGTAGAAGACGTCCTGTTGCTCTTCGGTCATCTTCTTCATGCCGTCCTGAATGATCACCGCCAGCTCGTAGCCGTAGGTTGGATCGTAGGTGCGGCAGTTCGGGATGGTCGCGGCCAGCAGGTGGCTGTGACCGTCTTCGTGTTGCAGGCCTTCACCGTTCAGGGTGGTACGGCCGGCGGTGCCGCCGATCAGGAAGCCACGGGTACGGCTGTCGCCAGCGGCCCAGGCCAGGTCGCCAATACGCTGGAAGCCGAACATCGAGTAGAAGATGTAGAACGGCAGCATCGGCTGGTTGTGGCTGGAGTACGAAGTACCGGCAGCGATGAAGGAGCTCATGGCGCCCGCTTCGTTGATGCCTTCTTCGAGGATCTGGCCCTTCTGGTCTTCCTTGTAGAACATCACCTGGTCTTTATCGACTGGCTCGTAGAGCTGGCCGACGGAGGAGTAGATGCCCAACTGACGGAACATGCCTTCCATACCAAAGGTACGGGCTTCGTCCGGGATGATCGGTACGATGCGCGGGCCGATTTCCTTGTCCTTGACCAGTTGCGCGAGGATCCGCACGAAGGCCATGGTGGTGGAAATTTCACGGTCGCCCGAGCCGTCCAGGATCGCCTTGAGGGTGTCCAGTGGAGGGGTAGGGATGTTGAAGCTCTTGGCGCGACGCTGAGGAACGAAACCGCCCAGTGCGGTACGGCGCTCGGCCAGGTAGCGGGCTTCGGCGCTGCCTTCTTCCGGTTTGAAGAATGGCAGGTTCTCCAGCTCTTCGTCCCTGACCGGAATGTCGAAACGATCGCGGAACAACTTCAGGCTGTCGACATCGACTTTCTTGGTGTTGTGCGCAGTGTTTTTCGCTTCGCCAGCACCGGTGCCATAACCCTTGATGGTCTTGGCCAGGATGACGGTCGGTTGTTCCTTGTGGTTGACCGCTTCGTGGTATGCCGCGTAGACCTTGTACGGGTCGTGGCCGCCACGGTTGAGCTTCCAGATCTCGTCGTCGGACAGATCGGCAACCATCGCCTTGAGTTCTGGCGAGTTGAAGAAGTGTTCACGCACGAACGCGCCGTCTTTGGCTTTGTAGTTCTGGTACTCGCCGTCGATGACTTCGTCCATGCGGCGTTGCAGGATGCCGTCGACGTCCTTGGCCAGCAGTGGGTCCCAGAAGCGGCCCCAGATGACTTTGGTCACGTTCCACTGAGCACCGCGGAACACGCCTTCGAGTTCCTGGATGATCTTGCCGTTGCCGCGAACCGGGCCGTCGAGGCGCTGCAGGTTGCAGTTGATGACGAAGATCAGGTTGTCCAGCTTTTCGCGGCCGGCCAGGGAGATCGCGCCCAGGGATTCCGGCTCGTCGCACTCGCCGTCGCCCAGGAAGCACCAGACTTTCTGTTTGCCTGGCTGGATGAAGCCACGGTGTTCCAGGTACTTCATGAAGCGTGCCTGGTAGATCGCCTGGATCGGGCCCAGACCCATGGATACGGTCGGGAACTGCCAGAAGTCAGGCATCAGCCATGGGTGTGGGTAGGACGACAGGCCCTGACCGTCGACTTCCTGGCGGAAGTTGTTCATCTGGTCTTCGGTGATGCGGCCTTCCATGAATGCACGGGCGTAAACGCCTGGCGAGGTGTGGCCCTGGAAGTAGATCAGGTCGCCGCCGTGTTCGTCGGTCGGGGCCTGGAAGAAATAGTTGAAGCCGATGTCGTACAGGGTTGCGCTGGAGGCGAAGCTGGAGATGTGACCGCCCAGGTCAGAATCTTTCAGGTTCGTGCGCATCACCATGGCCATCGCGTTCCAGCGTACCAGCGAGCGAATGCGGCGTTCCATGAACAGGTCGCCAGGCATGCGTGCTTCGTGGGTAACGGGAATGGTGTTGCGGTATGGCGTGGTGATGGCGTAAGGCAATTGCGAACCGCTACGGGTTGCGAGTTCGCCCATACGGGTCATCAGATAGTGAGCACGGTCTTCGCCTTCTTTGTCGAGAACCGATTCCAGGGCGTCCAGCCATTCCTGGGTTTCGACGGGATCGAGGTCTTGCATGGCTTGCTCCAGGGCGGAAAGGCTTCCAGAATCGGTTGCCTGAGTTTGCGACTGGCCTTGTGGGCAGACGATATAAATTCTTGGATTGCCGATAGGTTGTTCCGGCGGCGTGTAGTTTTACTACAAATCTTCGGGCATTTCAGCCTTTCGAATGTATATACGAGTAGTAAAACTACAGATGATTGGCTTGTGGCCTCCGGCTGCGTTGTGAGAATAATCGTTAAGGTTGGTCTTTTGCCAATCGAAAAAGGTGGAAGCTTGATGATCGCTGCCAAAAAAAAAGAAATTTCAGCTATTTCTAACCTTTGTTCGACAGTCAGTCGCGTAGCGTGTTTTCACGAATCACTACATGCAGCCCTTCACACGCCGATCAAGGATAGACCATGAGCCTCCCTTCGCTTGCCGAACTGCCCGATGGGCTCCTGCCGTTAGTCACCCGCGCCGAGCAGTCGTTTCGTACGACGGTCGGGGTCCTTCCCGATGACCATGGCCTGTCTGCCTGGACGCCTGAGCGCTGGGTGCAATTTGCCCGCGTCGCCGCTGCCAGCGACTTTGTGATTGAACAGAGTCTGCGTGACCCTTTGATGTTGCTGGAACTGGTGCAGTCCGGCGAACTGGACCGCGCCTTGGCACCGGGCGAGTTGTGCGCACAGATCGCCATGGCGGTGAGCGCCGCCGAAACCGACGACCAGCTAGGCCGTGCCCTGCGCCGCCAGCGTAATCGTCACCAGGTGCGGATCATCTGGCGCGACCTGACTCGCCAGGCCGATCTGGTGCAGACCTGTCGCGACCTCTCGGACATGGCCGATGCCAGCATCGATCAGGCCTATCAGTGGTTGTACTCGCGGCATTGCCAGCAGTTCGGTGTGCCCACCGGGCGGCGCAGCGGCGAGCCGCAGCAGATGGTCATCCTCGGCATGGGCAAGCTCGGCGCGGTGGAGTTGAACCTGTCGTCGGACATCGACCTGATCTTTGCCTACCCCGAGGGCGGCGAAACCGTCGGCGTGAAACGTTCGCTGGATAACCAGGAGTTTTTCATTCGCCTCGGCCAGCGTCTGATCAAGGCGCTGGACCCGATGACTGTCGACGGTTTTGTGTTCCGCGTCGACATGCGCCTGCGGCCTTATGGTTCGTCCGGCGCTCTGGTGCTGAGCTTCAATGCGCTGGAGCAGTATTACCAGGATCAGGGCCGTGACTGGGAACGCTACGCGATGATCAAGGCGCGGGTGGTGGCTGGCGATCAAGTGGCTGGCGCCCAGTTGCTCGAGATGCTGCGGCCGTTCGTTTACCGGCGTTACCTGGACTTCTCGGCCATCGAAGCGCTGCGCACCATGAAGCAGTTGATCCAGCAGGAAGTCCGGCGCAAGGGTATGGCCGACAACATCAAGCTTGGCTCCGGCGGCATCCGTGAAGTCGAGTTTATCGCCCAGGCCTTCCAGCTGATTCACGGTGGTCGCGACCTGAGCCTGCAGCAGCGTCCTCTATTAAAAGTACTGAGCACCCTGGAGGGGCAGGGCTATCTGCCGCCGGCGGTGGTCAGCGAACTGCGCCAAGGCTACGAATTCCTGCGTTACACCGAGCACGCGATTCAGGCAATTGCCGACCGCCAGACCCAGATGTTGCCGGACGGCCCGCAGGATCAGGCGCGCATTGCCTTCATGCTCGGGTTTGCCAACTGGACGGCATTCCACGAACAACTGATGTACTGGCGTGGCCGGGTGGCCTGGCACTTTGGTCAGGTGATTGCCGATCCCGATGAAGAGCAGGGCACCGAGAGCGAAGTGGTGGTCGGCGGGGAATGGCTGCCGCTGTGGGAAGAAGCCCAGGACGAAGAAGCCGCGTGCCGCCAGCTCGAAGAGGGCGGTTTCGCCGATGCCGCCAAGGCGCTGAAAGCATTGGCCAGTCTGCGCAGCAGTCCGCAATTGCGTGCCATGCAGCGCCTGGGGCGGGAACGCCTCGATGCTTTTATACCGCGCTTGCTCGCCCAGGCCGTGGAGCACGCCAATCCCGATCTGGTGCTGGAGCGCGTGCTGCCACTGGTTGAAGCGGTGGCGCGGCGTTCCGCCTATCTGGTGCTGCTGACCGAAAACCCCGGTGCGCTGCGCCGTCTGCTGACACTGTGCGCGGCGAGCCCGTGGATTGCCGAACAGATCACGCGCTTCCCGTTGCTGCTCGACGAATTGCTCAACGAAGGCCGGCTGTTCAAGCCGCCACTGGCGCCGGAACTGGCGGCCGAGTTGCGCGAGCGTCTGACGCGGATTCCCGAAGACGACCTCGAACAACAAATGGAAGCCCTGCGGCATTTCAAACTGGCGCACCGCTTGCGTGTCGCAGCTTCGGAAATTGCCGGTAGCCTGCCGTTGATGAAAGTCAGCGATTACCTGACCTGGCTTGCCGAAGCGATCCTCGAACAAGTGCTGGCCCTGGCCTGGCGCCAGACGGTGGCCAAGTACGGTACACCGCTGCGCACCGATGGCAGCGTGTGCGACCCTGGATTCATCATTGTCGGTTACGGGAAAGTCGGCGGCCTGGAATTGGGGCACAGTTCGGACCTGGACCTGGTGTTCATCCATGACGCGGATCCGCAAGCGGAAACCGACGGCCCGAAACCCATCGACGGTGCACAGTTCTTTACCCGGCTCGGGCAGCGGATCATTCACTTGCTGACGGCTCAGACCAACTCCGGTCAGCTATATGAAGTGGACATGCGCCTGCGGCCGTCCGGTGCTTCCGGTTTGCTGGTGAGTTCATTGGGCGCGTTTGCCCGGTATCAGGAGAACGAGGCCTGGACCTGGGAGCACCAGGCGCTGGTGCGGGCGCGGGTGCTGGTGGGTAGTCAGGATGTCGGCCAGGCGTTCGAGAAGGTCCGCGCGACGGTATTGGCCAAATCGCGGGACCTGTCGACCTTGCGCCAGGAGGTCAGCGAGATGCGCGCCAAGATGCGCGATAACCTCGGCAGCAAGAGCACTGCGGCAGGCACGGCGGCAAATGCCTTCGAGGCCACGGCGCCGTTCGATCTCAAGCAGGACGCTGGAGGTATCGTCGATATTGAATTTATGGTGCAATACGCGGCTCTGGCGTGGTCTGAAACACATCCGTCATTGCTGCGCTACACCGACAATATCCGCATTCTGGAAGGGCTGGAGGAGGAAGGGTTGATACCCGCCGAAGACGCCAGCCTGTTGCGTGAGGCTTATAAAGCCTACCGCTCCGCCGCTCACCGGGAGGCCTTGCAGAAGGACTCCGGGGTAATACCGGGCGATCAGTTCGTGGATGAGCGACGGCAGGTCATGCGGATCTGGCGTGAGCTGGGGTTAAGCTGAAGCTGACAAGAGTGTGGCAGGCTTTTGTGGCGAGGGAGCTTGCTCCCGCTGGAGTGCGAAGCACTCCCATATCAGATTGTGCGGTCCGCCAGATTAAAACGCAGTGGCAGTTTTGGTGCTGCTTCGCAGCCCAGCGGGAGCAAGCTCCCTCGCCACAGAGGGTTATGCTAACTAACATGGATGTGTATTAAATTTATTCGACGAGCCCCAGCCGGCTCGTCCAAATGACCTGGCGGCTCACCCCGCAGGTGCTGGATTCTCGAGGCGGGGAGGCGTATGCCTCCCCGGTTCGTTTTTGGAAACCACATGAAAATTCTGATCGTTGGGCCCAGTTGGGTCGGTGACATGGTGATGGCGCAGACACTTTTTCAGTGTCTCAAACAACGCCACCCGCAGTGCGAAATCGACGTGCTGGCCCCCGAGTGGAGCCGGCCGATCCTCGAGCGCATGCCCGAAGTACGCCAGGCCTTGAGCTTCCCGCTCGGCCACGGCGTGCTGGAACTGGCGACGCGTCGGCGCATCGGTAAATCCCTGGCCGGTCAGTACGACCAGGCCATCCTGCTGCCCAATTCGCTGAAATCGGCCCTGGTGCCGTTTTTTGCCGGCATCCCGAAACGCACCGGCTGGCGTGGCGAGTTCCGCTACGGCCTGCTCAATGATGTGCGCACGCTCGACAAAGAGCGTTATCCGTTGATGATCGAGCGCTTCATGGCCCTGGCCTTTGAGCCTGGCATCGAGCTGCCGAAACCTTATCCACGGCCGAGCTTGCAGATCGATCCGGTGACTCGCGACGGCGCGCTGGCCAAGTTCGGCCTGGCCCTTGACCGTCCGGTGTTGGCGCTGTGCCCTGGCGCCGAGTTCGGCGAGTCCAAGCGCTGGCCATCCGAGCACTATGCCAAGGTCGCCGAGGCGAAGATTCGTGAAGGCTGGCAAGTCTGGTTGTTCGGCTCGAAAAACGATCACGCGGTGGGCGAAGACATTCGTGGGCGGTTGATTCCGGGGCTGCGTGAAGAGTCGGTAAACCTCAGTGGCGGCACTTCCTTGGCCGAGGCCATCGATCTGCTGTCCTGCGCCGACGCGGTGGTCTCCAACGACTCCGGCCTGATGCACGTGGCTGCCGCGCTGAACCGCCCGTTGGTGGCGGTGTACGGCTCGACGTCGCCGGGTTTCACGCCACCGCTGGCCGAGCATGTCGAGATCGTGCGCCTGGGCATCGAATGCAGTCCGTGCTTCGATCGCACCTGCCGTTTCGGTCATTACAACTGCTTGCGCCAGCTCATGCCCAAAGCGGTGAACGAAGCCTTGCAGCGTTTGCTGGGCACTGTGGTCGAGGTCAAATAGTTTGCGGGTACTGTTGATCAAGACTTCTTCGCTGGGCGACGTGATTCACGCGTTGCCAGCGTTGACCGATGCGGCGAGAGCGATCCCCGGCATCAAGTTCGACTGGGTGGTGGAAGAAGGTTTCGCCGAGATTCCGACCTGGCACCCGGCCGTGGGCAAGGTGATTCCGGTGGCGATCCGTCGCTGGCGCAAGAACATCTGGCAGACCATCAAGAGTGGCGAGTGGAAGCGCTTCAAGCAAAGCGTTCGCGCGACGAAATACGACTTGGTGATCGATGCCCAGGGCCTGCTGAAAAGTGCGTTGCTGACGCGCTATGCCAAAGCGCCGGTGGCCGGACTGGACAAGAATTCGGCCCGCGAACCGATCGCCGCGCACTTCTATTCCCGGCGTCTGGCCGTGGCCCGTGGGCAGCACGCGGTTGAGCGAGTGCGTCAGCTGTTCGCGGTGGCCCTGGGTTACGACCTGCCCAAAGGCCTGGGTGATTACGGTCTGAACGTCGAGCGGCTGGTGGAATTGCCGCGCAAGAATCCGTACGTGGTGTTTCTCCACGGCACCACCTGGGACACCAAGCACTGGCCTGAAGCTTATTGGCGCGAGCTGGCCGAGCGGGTGGGTTATCTCGGCGTGGCGGTGAAGCTGCCATGGGGCAACCCGGTCGAAAAAGCCCGCGCCGAGCGCATCGCCAAAGACATGAAACACGTCGAAGTGCTACCCAGGCTGAACCTGGCGGGTGTCGGCAAAGTCCTGGCCGGCGCGCAGGCGTGCGTGGCGGTGGACACCGGCCTCGGTCACCTGGCTGCGGCGCTGGACGTGCCGACCCTGTCGCTGTTCGGCCCGACCAATCCGGGCCTGACCGGCGCCTATGGCAAATCGCAGATTCACATGGCCAGCGACTTCCCTTGCGCACCGTGCCTGCAAAAGAAATGCACCTATCAACCGACGGCCGACGATGCCCGTCGGTTTGACCTGAAACGCGAGTGGCCCCTGTGCTTCACGCGTCTGAATCCCGAGCGTGTCGCGAGCCGACTGAGCACGTTGTTACTGGCTGAGGAGCTGCGCTGATGCAATTGGCATTTGTCCTGTACAAGTACTTTCCCTTTGGCGGCTTGCAGCGTGACTTCATGCGCATCGCCCTTGAATGCCAGCAGCGCGGCCATCAAATTCGTGTCTACACGTTGATCTGGGAAGGCGACATCCCGCCGGGCTTCGAAGTGTTGGTGGCGCCGGTCAAGGCGTTCTTCAATCATCGGCGCAACGAGAAACTCACCGAATGGATGGAGGCCGATCTGGCCAAGCGCCCGGTGGATCGCCTGATCGGTTTCAATAAAATGCCGGGCCTGGACGTTTACTACGCCGCCGACGGCTGCTTCGAAGACAAGGCGCAAAACCTGCGCAACTCGCTGTACCGTCGCTGGGGCCGCTACCGGCACTTCGCCGAGTACGAGCGCGCGGTGTTCGCCAAAGATGCCAAGACCGAAGTGCTGATGATTTCCGAAGTCCAGCAGCCGCTGTTCATCAAGCATTACGACACACCGCTGGAGCGCTTCCATTTGCTGCCACCCGGCATTGCCCAAGACCGTCGTCGCCCCGCGAACGCGGATGAAATTCGCGCCGGGTTCCGCGCCGAATTCAACCTGAAGGACGATGAGCTGCTGCTGGTGCAGATCGGTTCCGGGTTCAAGACCAAAGGCGTGGACCGTAGCCTCAAGGCACTGGCCGCGCTGCCCGCCGAGCTGAAAAAACGCACCCGGCTGTTTGTAATTGGCCAGGACGACCCCAAAGTATTCCAATTGCAGAGCGCCACATTGGGGCTCGGCGACAACGTGCAATTCCTCAAGGGCCGCAGCGATATCCCGCGCTTCCTGCTCGGTGCCGATCTGCTGATCCACCCGGCGTACAACGAAAACACCGGGACGGTATTGCTTGAAGCCCTGGTAGCCGGTTTGCCGGTGTTGGTGAGCGCGGTGTGTGGGTATGCCCATTACATCGCCGAGGCCGACGCGGGTCTGGTGCTGGACGAACCCTTCGATCAGGCGCAACTGACTCAGTACCTGACCGGCATGTTGAACGACACTGATGCACGGGCGGCCTGGAGCCGCAACGGTCTGGCCTTCGCCGAGACGGCCGACCTCTACAGCATGCCGCAGCACGCGGCCGATGTGATTCTGGCGGAGCACGCTTAATGAAGTTGATGCTGGCTGAACCGTTCAAGAGCCTCTGGGCTGGACGCGACCCGTTCGCCGAAGTCGAGGACCTCAAGGGCGAGGTGTACCGCGAGCTCGAAGCGCGCCGGACGCTGCGAACTGAAGTGGACGGCCACGGGTACTTCGTGAAGATCCACCGGGGTATCGGCTGGGGTGAGATTTTCAAGAACCTGCTGACCGCCAAGCTGCCGGTGCTGGGCGCGGGCCAGGAGTGGAAGGCCATTGAGCGCCTGCAAGAAGTCGGCGTGCCGACCATGACTGCCGTCGCTTATGGCGAAAAGGGCAGCAACCCGGCGGATCAGCATTCGTTCATCGTCACTGAAGAATTGGCGCCCACCGTCAGCCTTGAAGATTTCAGCATCGACTGGGTCAAGCACCCGCCGGAGCCAAAGCTCAAGCGCGCGCTGATCGCCGAAGTCGCGCGCATGACCGGCATGATGCACCGCGCCGGGGTCAACCATCGCGACTGCTACATCTGCCACTTCCTGCTGCACACCGATAAGCCGGTGACCTGCGATGACCTCAAGTTGTCGGTGATCGACCTGCACCGCGCCCAGGCCCGCCCGACGATTACCCGGCGCTGGCGCAACAAGGACCTGGCGGCGCTGTATTTTTCGGCGCTGGAGATCGGCCTGACCCGTCGCGACAAACTGCGTTTCCTCAAGGGGTACTTCCAGCAGCCCCTGCGCCAGATACTGGTTGAAGAAGCCGGGTTACTGGCGTGGCTCGAAGGCAAGGCCAACAAGCTCTACGAGCGTAAACAGCGCTACGGGGATGCGCTCTGATGTCGGGTTGGACACTGGAGCCGGCTTACAGCGATCTGGCAGAAGATTTCGGCAGTCTTGATGCGGTGTTTGCCCTCGAGGGCGAGCAACTGACCCATGATCCGCTGTCCGAAGTTATTCGCGTCCAGCGCAAAGGCGTCAACTATTACGTCAAACGCTACGTCAGTGCCGGCAAAGGCCTGCGGCGCTACCTGGGCAAACCTCGGGTCAAGGCCGAATGGCAGAACCTCAAGCGTTTCGCCAAGTGGGGCATTCCCACCGCAGAGGTTGTGGCCTGGGGGTTGGAGCGGCACGGTGTGACGTACGCCCGTGGGGCAATGATCACCCGCGAACTGCCGCATACCGAAGACTTGTCGGTCCTGGCTAATCGGCATGATCCGAAACTGGCGGACCGCGCCTGGGTTGATACCGTCAGTCGCCAATTGGCCGGTTACACCCGGACCATGCACGACAACCGTTTCACTCATAATGATTTGAAGTGGCGCAACCTGTTGGTCGACGATGAGGCCCGGCTGTTCCTGATCGATTGCCCCAACGGCGATTTCTGGCGCGGCTTCTGGCTCAAATACCGCATCACCAAAGACCTGGCCTGCCTCGACAAGGTCGCCAAGTATCACCTGTCGGCGACCCAGCGCCTGCGCTTTTACCTGCAATACCGCCAATGCGCCCGGCTCGATGCCGCGGACAAGAAACGCATTCGGCACGTGGTGAGATTTTTTGAGGGGCGCGAATGACTGATTTTCTGGCTGCTGAAGACCGCGCGCTGTTCGAGCGTCATGGTCTCGGCACCTTCGACGCGCTTTGGGCCAAACAGCTCGACGCGGTGGACGAGCCCAATACCGGTCGGGGTGGCTGGAGCAGTGTGTTTCGGCTGGATCTGGACGGTCATGGCTACTACCTCAAGCGCCAGAGCAACTACCTGACGCGCTCCCGGCATTCGCCCTTTGGCGAGCCGAGTTTTGCCCGTGAGTTTCGCAACATCAGTCGTTATCGGGCGCTGGGTATTCCGGCGCTGCAGGCGGCGTTTTTTGGTGAGCGCAAGGTCGACGGCGAAGTTCGGGCGATTCTGCTGACTCACGCGCTGGACGGTTGGGATGATCTGGATTCGCTGTTGCAGCGCTGGTCGGAGCTGAGTGCGATACAGCACTCGGCCATTCTCAAGGCCTGTGGGCAACTGGCGCGACGCCTGCATGGCAGGCGCCAGGTCCACGGTTGCTTTTACCCCAAGCACATTTTTCTTCAGGCCACCGGCGACGGCTATCAGGCGCAATTGATCGACCTGGAAAAAACCCGGCCGCTGTTTTTCGGCCGGCGTGATCGGGTCAAGGACCTGGAGCCGTTGCTGCGTCGGGCGCCGGAATGGAGCGACAGCCAGCTGCGCGAATTGTTGGCGGTTTATCTGGATCAGCCGCTGAACAGTTCGCGGGTGGACCGTTGGGTATCGCGCCTGAGTGCGCGGCGCAGTAACAAGGAGACGCGTTGATGCGTTTGTCCGAGCTGAAAAACGCCGGCCGTAGCCCGAGCCTGCCGCTGAGTATTCCACTGGCCGATGCCGCGGGGCCTGCCGATTTGCAGTTGCTGAGTCTGCTGCGGGTGTTGCCGGGACAGCGTTATGTTGGGGCTGGCGTCTGGCGTGGCCGGCCGGTGCTGGCCAAGTTGTTGGTCGGTGGCAAAGCGGCGCGGCATTTTCAACGCGAACTGGACGGTGTGCGTTTGCTGGCCGCTCAGGGGCTGACCACGCCGTTGTTATTGGCCGATGGCCTCAAGGACGGCGAGGGCGGTTGGCTGTTGTTCGATTTCCTTGAGGGTGCCGAGAGCCTGGGGGATGCCTGGAAGCAGGTCGAACACTTGCCCGCATTGGCGGATGAACAATCCGCGGTGCTGGCTGAGGCGTTGGGCGCCATCGGCCAACTGCACAGCAAAGGCCTGTGGCAGGAAGACCTGCACCTGGACAACCTGCTGCGCCATGGCGGTCAGTTGTATTTGATCGATGGCGCCGGTATCTGCGTCGAGACGGCGGGCAAGCCGCTGTCGCAACAGAAAGTCCTGGAAAACCTCGGGGTGTTCTTCGCCCAGTTGCCCAAAGTGCTGGAACCCTTCACCGAAGAGTTGCTGGTGTATTACCTGCTGAGTAATGGCGAACACGCGTTGCCGATGGAGGCGTTGCAAAAACAGATCGACAAGGTCCGTCGCTGGCGTTTGAAGGACTTTCTGATCAAGGTCGGCCGCGAATGCACGCTGTTCAGCGTCCAGCGTGGTGCGTTCGGCTTGCGGGCGATTCGCCGTGAGGAAGAGGCGGCGATGCTGCCGGTGCTGGCACAGGCCGACGCCTTGCTCGATCAGGGGCATCTGTACAAGACCGGCGGCGCGGCGAGCGTCGGCAAGGTCGAGGTGGCCGGGCGCACATTGGTGGTCAAGCGTTACAACATCAAAGGCTTTACCCACTGGCTCAAGCGTTTCTGGCGCCCGAGCCGCGCCTGGCACTCATGGCGCGAAGGCAATCGCCTGGCGTTCCTCGGTATTGCCACGCCAAAACCATTGGCGTTGCTGGAGAAGCGTTTTCTCTGGCTACGCGGCCGGGCGTACCTGGTGACCGAGTATTTGCCGGGGCCCGACATCATCGAGCGCTTCTCGCCGTACGTAGAAAGTGGAGAGGCGCCAGAGGCTGAGTTGCAGGCGCTGGATCACCTGTTTGCCGAGTTGATTCGCGAACGGATCAGTCATGGCGATTTCAAGGGCCATAACCTGTTCTGGCAACAGGATCGCTGGGCGCTGATCGACCTGGATTCGATGTGCCAGCATGGCTCGCTCAGCAGCTTCGCTCCAGCGTATGCGCGGGATCGGGCGCGGTTCATGCGCAACTGGCCCGAGAGCAGTGCGCTGTATCGTGTGATTGATCAGCGTCTGCCCAAAAATATCTCTAGCGCTGCTTGAATCGGGTCTTCGACCCCATCGCGGGCTTGCCCGCGATGGCGCCAGATCAGTCTCCCGAGAACTGGCGGACAAGTTCTTGTGAATTGTCCTACATGATCTGCAGAGCCCATGAACTGTGCCCTGAATAGCCACGATGCTAGTTTGCCTGACGTTCTCGGAGGGCAGATTTTGACGATAAAAATGGCTGTGATGTTGAGCTCTTTTTCACTGGCGCTGTCTGGCTGCGGGACCGCTGTCACGGTGCTGCAGGATGACGAAGACGCCGCTCGTGGCCTCAGAAAGCAAAAGACCTACTGTCAGTCCATTCCTCGCATCTACAGCGGTCTGGCTCACGACTTTTGTCTCCTGCACGCGCCGCCCGATCCCACGGGTATTCTGGTGCCGTTCGTATTGCTGGACTTGACCCTTTCGGGTGTATTCGACACGGTTTTCTTGCCCTATACGATTTACCGGCAAGCTGCCGACGGAAACATCAGGATTTACTGGCGGCCGGGTCGCGGATGAGCAAAGGCGAACGCTTGGGCTCGACGTCATCTTCACGGCGCCGATAAGGGCAGGGTCATTCCCGCCACGTTTACGCTATAATCCCGCCCTTTAGCTGTCTCTCGCCCCTTGCGAGGGCACATTAATTTTTGAGGCGCGTTGCGCCTGCATGCAGACTAAAGAGGCTAGACCCCTGTGGCATTGACGATTCTTGGCCTGTCCGGCGCCCTTAGCCATGATCCTTCCGCAGCCTTGTACATCGACGGCAAGCTGGTCGCGGCGGCTGAAGAAGAGCGTTTCGTGCGCGATAAACATGCAAAGAACCGCATGCCTTACGAATCGGCGAAATTCTGCCTCGAGCAGGCGGGCATCAAGCCATCCGACGTTGACGTGGTGGCGATTCCATTCGCGCCGATCAGCCTGTTCGGCAAGGCTCGCTGGCACTACGCCAAGCGCTACTGGTACGCCCCGGACCGCGCCCTCGACGCGATCCTGATGGGTAACCGTCGCTACAAGCGCTATCGCAACAAGATTGTCTGGTGCCTCGAGCAATTGGGTTTCGATCCGAAAAAGATCAAGATCGAGCCGGTCGAGCACCACTTGGCTCACGCCTCCAGCGCCTACCACTGCTCCGGTTTCAAAGAGAAAACCGCGATCCTGGGGATCGACGGCAAGGGCGAATACGCCACGACTTTCTTCGGTTATGGCGAAAACGGCAAGATCCACAAGATCAAGGAATTCTTCGATCCGGACTCCCTCGGCGGCCTGTACGGCGCGATCACCGAGTTCCTCGGCTTCGAAATGCTCGACGGTGAGTTCAAGGTCATGGGCATGGCGCCGTACGGCGACGCCAGCAAATACGATTTCTCGCGCCTGGCCTCGTTCGAAAACGGCGAACTGGTGATCAACACCGACTACGCCAACGTCATCGGCCTGCGTCGTTATAAAGAGAAGGGCAAGGGTTTCTACTTCTCGCCGAAGCTGATCGAGTGGCTGGGTCCGAAACGTGAAGGCGACATCGCCGACGAACCCTACATTCACTACGCCGCGAGCATGCAAGCGCTGTTCGAGAAACTGGCGCTGCAGATGATCGACCACTACCTGGGCGATGTGCTCATGGAAACCGGCAAGCTGGCCTTCGCCGGTGGTTGTGCGTTGAACGTCAAGCTGAACCAGAAAATCATCGCCCGCGATGACATCAAAGAACTGTTCGTCCAGCCTGCGTCCGGCGATGCCGGTACCGCGGTGGGTGCGGCGGCTTATGTGTCTCATGCCCGTGGTGTACCGGTCGAGAAGATGGAACACGTCTACCTCGGCCCGTCCTACAGCAATGAAGACGTGATCGCGGCCTGCGCCCGTCACGCCGACAAGCCCAAGTGGCGCAAGCTCGACAATATGCCGGAGCAGATCGCCAAAATCATGGTCGATGGCAACCCGGTGGCCTGGTTCCAGGGTCGCATGGAGTTCGGTCCGCGTGCCTTGGGCGGTCGTTCGATCATTGGCTGCCCGAGCGTGGCCGGCGTGGCGGACCGTATCAACCATCAGATCAAGTTCCGCGAGCGCTGGAGGCCTTTCTGCCCGTCGATGCTCGACACCGTTGCGCCGCAAATGATCAAGATCGATCACCCTGCACCGTTCATGACCTTCACCTTCGAAGTGGCTGAAGAGTGGAAAACCCGCGTGCCGGAAGTCGTCCATGAAGACGGCACGTCCCGGGCCCAGGTGCTCAAGCGCGAATACAACCCGCGCTACTACGACATGATGAAGGCGTTGGAAGTACTGACCGGCAACGGTGTGTCGCTGAATACTTCGCTCAACCGTCGTGGCGAGCCGATGATCTGCTCGCCGACCGACGCCTTGAACATGTTCTTCGGTTCCGACCTGCAGTACCTGATCATGGAAGACATTCTGGTGGTCAAAGAAGGCGCGGACGCTTATGACTCGCTCGGCTGAACGCCATGTGCTGCAGTTCTGTCACGGCTATGACGGGCCGTTTCTGGACTGCGCCCGGCAGTACGCCAGCCTGTTCGCGGGGACCGGTTATCGCGTGACCACGGTGTTCCTGACCGGGGCTGCCGATAGCCAAGTCGCCGCGAACTGTGCGTCCGACGAGGTGCTGTTCATGGAGTACAGCTCCAAGGCCATTCGTGGCCTGAAGCTGGGCGCCATCGGCGATCTGCGCAAGATCGCCGCATCGCGCAACTTCAGTTTCTGCATCGCTCATCGTTTCAAACCGATCTACATCGCCCTGCTCGGCACTTCGTTGCCGGTGATTGGCGTGCATCACGCGTTTGGTGATTACCAGCGCCGCACCCGCAAACTGTTCGCGCATATTTTCCGCAAACGCCTGAGCCTGCTCGGCGTCTCCGATGCGGTGCGTGACGACATGCGCCGTTGCTTGCCGAAATGGCCGCAGGCGCGGATTCAGACGCTCTATAACCGGATTGATGTACAGGCGTTACAGGCCAGTCAGGTGTCGGTTCGCGAGGCCCGGGAAACCCTCGGTCTGTCGATGGATGCCTGGATTGTCGGCAACGTCGGGCGCCTGCATCCGGACAAGGATCAGACTACGTTGTTGCATGGTTTTGCCACGGCATTGCCGGGGTTGCCGGCCAACAGTCAGCTGGTGATTCTGGGCAGCGGTCGGCTGGAGCAGGACCTCAAGGCCCTGGCGCGTGAACTGGGTATCGGCGATCGCGTGCTGTTCCTCGGTCAGGTGCCCGAGGCGCGTCGCTATTTCCGCGCTTTCGATGTGTTTGCCTTGAGTTCCGATCATGAACCGTTCGGCATGGTATTGCTGGAGGCCATGGCCGCCGGTGTGCCGTTGCTCGCCACCGCGTGTGGTGGCGCCAGGGAAGTGGTCGAAGGTGTGGGCATTCTATTTCCGCTGGGCGATGCCGGGCACCTGGCTCAAGGGCTGCAACATCTGGCCGCGATGGACGAGCAGCAACGCCGCCAGTGCGCCGAGCTGATGTTCGACCGCTTGCGTGAGCGCTTCTCCGATCGCGCGGTGCGCGATGCTTTCTGGCATTTGCCGCACGTTACCGAACTGGCACCGAGGGGCTGATGCTCAACCGATTTCAAGGCTGGCGCGAGCGTGGCTGGGTGCAGGTCGACGCCTCGACTTATGCACAAACCTGGCAGCGTTTTGGCGGCAGCGTCGCGACCCATCCCCTGGTAGTCGAACGTCTGGCACAGTTGGCCGACATTCCGGTGCGCTACCTGGCTTGGGAGCAGGACGGCGAAGTGAAAGCCGCCATCCCAACCTGGGGGCGCGACTTGGCGCTGTCCAAGGACGTGCTCAAGCGCACAGGTAAAAAGGGCCTGTTCGACCTCGGCAATGCCGAACTGATCCTCCCGGCCGCCGCCGATGCCCAGGCACCGCTGCGCCATCGGGGGCGTTACCTGTCGGCGCTGAGCGAAGGTCGTTTTACCGGTATCAAGCTGCAGACAGAACAACTGGCGCTGGCCCGCACGCCTGAAGAATTGTCGAAAAAGTTTCGCTACAACCAGCGCCGCGAGTTGCGTCTGCTGGAAGAGGCGGGCGGCGTGGTGCGGCCGGTTACCGAGTTTTCCAGCAGTGAACTGGCTGCGATCTATTGCGACCTGTTCCAGCGTCGCTGGGGCTTTCCGGCCACCGGTGCCGAGCGCATGGGCGAGGTGATCGAGTTGTTGCGCGAGTTGCTGATCGGCTCGGTGATTTTCCTCAACGACGCACCGATAGCGACTCAACTGGTGTACCGCGTCGAGGCGCCGGAATGGATCAGCGTCGAATACGTCAACGGTGGTGTCGATCCCGAGACCCGTGAATTCAGCCCCGGCAGCGTGCTGAGCTTCCTCAACACCCAAAGCGCCTGGGAACATGCTCGTGCGTTGGATAAGCCCCTGCGGTTTTCCTTTGGTCGAACCGACCGTGAGTACAAGGACCGTTGGTGCAATTCTGTGCCGGTCTTCACGGTATGAGCCAACCCATGAGCCGCAAACAGCAACTGCTCAAGCGCCATCGGCGCAACAAACGCATCGGCCTGTTGATTGCGTTGATGTTGCTGATCGCGATCGGCGGGCTGGTGGCCTGGTGGCTGCCGCTGGTGCTTGCGGTGCTGGGCTGGATCGCCCATGAGGCGTGGTTTGCCGACCATCTGTTTTATTCCCCCCAAGACGATTACCAATACAGCTTCCCGCCGTATACCCCGCAACCCAAGATTCATCTGGACGGTGAACGGCTACGGCTGGATGAGGGCGTCATGCTGGTCGATGACGCCACGCTGATACTGGCGCTGCGGGTGAAAAGTACTTGGCTGGGGCGCTTTATCGATCCGGTGGTCGAGTTGCTGGGGGGCGATAATCCCGACCGGCAAACTTTCGAGCGCGGTGTAAACGGGCTGCGTTATCTCAATCTCAGTGGTCAGGCAAGCGTGTTGTCGCAAGGTGAGTTGCGTCTACGTGGGCGTTTCTGCCGATTGCTCGGCGAGCCCGTGCTATGGGCGTTCGAGCAGCCGGACTACCGCCGTCAGCGAGTGATGGTGATTGCTCCCCATGCCGACGATGCAGAGCTGGCCGCCTACGGTCTGTACAGCCAGGCCGACGAAGCCTGGATCGTCACCCTGACCGCCGGTGAAATCGAAGCCGAACATTATCGACAGATGGGTCTGAGCACGGTCGAGGCAGCTCGTCTCAAAGGCCGTTTGCGAGCCTGGGATAGCATCGCCGTACCGCGTTGGGCCGGGGTGCCTGAAGCCCATTGCGTGCAGTTGGGGTATTTTTGCCTGCAACTGGCGGCGATGCAGGCGGCGCCGGCCACGCCGGTGGGTTCGCGCGAAGCGGATTTGAGTGACACCCGGTTGTTTCGTCAGTTGAATCCATTTGCCCTGCCGGGCGATGTCGACGGCGCGCCGACCTGGAACAATTTGCTGGCCGATCTGCGTGAACTGTTGCTGAGGGCGCGTCCGCAAGTGATCGTATTGCCGCACCCGACCCTCGACCCGCACCCGGATCACATCTGTGCCCAGGCAGCGGTTCTCGAAGCGTTGAGCGGGCTGGAGTGGCAGCCGACCACCGTGCTTGGCTATGCCAACCATCTGCATGACAATGATCGTTGGCCGATGGGTGATGCGGGTCATGGCATCGCCCTGCCGCCGACGTTCGATTTGGCAACGGCGATGCAGCCCTGTTGCCTGCCGATGCCTTTGGCGCGTCAGCGTGATAAAGCGATGGCGTTGGGCATGATGCACGACCTGCAACCGCCCATGCCGTTCAAGCGACGTTTGCGGCGGTTGATACAGTGGCTGCTGGCCAGTAGAGTGCCACCCGTCTATGGCGAGAACGAGTTCTTTCGCAAGGCGGTCAGGCGGCATGAGTTGTTCTGGGTTCTGAAGCATGGTGAAACATCTGTGAGGCAGAAATGAAGTATCGCGGCCCCTAGCATGGCGGCGTATCCAAGCAGTAGTGAGTATTTCTGTGATCAATCCATGCCCGCGTATCCTGTTCCTGATTCCGTATTTCGGTCATTGGCCGTTCTGGATGCCGTTTTTCCTCGAGAGTTGCCGACGCAACGCCGATATCGACTGGCTGCTGTTCAGTGATTGCGGCACTCCCGAGAACCTGCCGCCCAACGTGACTGTTGAAGCCATGAGTTTCAGCGAGTACTGCGCGCTGGTGTCACGGCGGTTGAATATCGACTTTGTGCCGGACGCGCCTTACAAGCTCTGCGACATCAAGCCGGCCCTGGGGCATATCCATGTCGACCGCCTGCAAGGCTATGATTTCTGGGCGTTCGGCGATATTGATCTGGTATTTGGTGATCTGCGACGTTATTTCACCGCTGATCGGTTGGCCAGTTATGACTTGTTCTCCACCCACGAGCGGCGGGTGGCAGGCCATCTCTGTTTGATGCGCAACACTGCCCGCAAACGTGAGTTGTTCATGCAGATCAAGGACTGGCAAACACGCTTTACCGATCAGGTGCATCACGCGCTGGATGAAGGCGCATTCAGTCGGATCTTCCTCTGGCGCAAGAATTTCCCCGAGCCACTGTTCTCCCTGGTGGGCAAGCTCAATCCGTGGCGTCGCCGCAGCGAATTCACCGAGGCGTTCAGTACCCCGGGCGGTTGCATCAAGTGGCACGACGGCACGGATGATTTTCCGCATCGCTGGTATTGGCGCGATGGTTGTTTGAGTAACGATCGTGATGGCGATCGTCGGTTTCCGTATTTCCACTTTGTCTGCTGGAAACGCAACGAGTGGTCACGGTTGTCCCCACCCGATCCGGCCGAGATCAGGCGCCTTGCCGCCGAGCCGGCCTGGGTCATCGATGCGACTGGTTTTCACCGGGGAGAGTTATGAGTCAACGGTCAAAGGTTCTGCAGTTGCAGCCTGACTACAACGTCAAAGCCCATGATTTTGCCGACCTCGCGGAGCAGATCGTCAAGGCCCTGCCGAGTGATCGCTATGAAGTGACCGCGGCGTTCCTGCGCGGCAAGCCAGGGCCTGGCGAGGCAGTGAGTCGCGCCGATCGTTCGGTATATTTCGAGTTTTCCGACAAGTCCCTCAAGGGCATGCGCCTGCGCGCCATGTGGCAGCTGTACAAGTTCTGCCGCACAGAAAAATTCGACGTGGTGATTTGCAATCGCTTCAAACCGGTGAACATGATGCTGGCGCTCAACCGTTGGTTGAAAGTACCGCTGTGCATCGGCATCTCCCACGGTTTTGGCGAGTACGACCGGTTTTACCGGCGCCGCCAGACCCAGCGCCTGATCGATCGCCATTGGCGCTTTGTCGGTGTGTCGCCAGCGGTCAAACAGTACCTGCTCGATTGCGACTGCGGCTTTACCGACCAGAATACCTACGCAATCACCAACGCCATCGACATCGAGCAGGCTGAAGGTTTGCAGCACCGCCGCGAGCGTGCCCGCGAGTTGTTGGGCATCGATCCCTCGGTGCGCTTGATCGGCGCATTGGGCCGACTGGTGCCGGTCAAGGGCCACACCTATCTGCTGCAGGCCTTTGCCACCCTCAAGGACAAATACCCGAACACCCAACTGGCAATCATTGGTGCGGGGCGTGAAGAGTCGCGCCTGGCCGCCGAGATCGAGCGCCTTGGGCTGACCGGTCGCGCGCACTTGCTGGGTTTCAAGGAAAACGCCTTGCAGTATGTTCGGGCGTTCGACATCTGGACCATGCCGTCCTTGGCTGAAGGCCTGGGGCTGGCATTGCTCGAGGGCATGAGCGGGCACCTGCCGGTGATTGCCTCGAACGTGCCGGCCATGTTGCCGCTGATTCAGGGCGCGGGCGGTCTGGCAATTACCCCGGCGGACGTGCCGACGCTGGTCGCAGCGCTGGAGAACTACCTGGGGCTGTCGGATGACGAGCTCAAGGCCAAGGGTGAACAGGCCTACCGCTATCTCCTGGAGCAACACGACATCGAGGTATTCCGCCAGGAGTACCTGAACCTGATCGACTCCGGCTTGAGTCAAGCCCGCAGGGAGCAACCATGAACGACGTGCAACCTCTCGTCACGGTCATCATCGCGTCGTACAACCACGGTCGCTATATCGAGGAAAGCATCCTCAGCGTCCTCACCCAGACCTACAAGAATATCGAGTTGCTGGTCATCGATGACGGCTCCAGCGATGACAGCGTCGAGCGCATCAATGCCTTGCAGGCGCAGCACGATTTCGATTTCCGGGTCCAGCAGAACCAGGGGCTGACCAACACCCTCAACGGCGCCATTGCGCGCTCAAAGGGCAGTTTGATCGTGCCGTTCGGGTCCGATGACATCATGTTGCCGGAGCGCATCGCCACCCAGGTGGCGTATATGGATGGCAAGCCCGAGGTCGGGATCTGCGCCGGCAACATCGAACTGATCGACGCCGACGGCAATCTCTATCCGGAGAAACGTCAGCGTCGAGATGTGCCGTTCCGTCGTCTGGACTTCGATGACATGTTCCTGGAGCGCAAGCCTTATCCGCCGGCGCCGACCCTGATGATCCGCCGTGAAGCGCTGGACAAGGTAGGCGGCTTCGATCCGAACATTCGCCTGGAGGACTTGCTAATCGAGTTGAAGGTGACCCGCGCCGGCTACTTCATCGATGGCCTGAATGTGCTGATGGCGCGCTATCGTAAGCACGCCACCAACTCCTACAAGAATAACCGCTTCATGATCGACAACATCCTGCGCTCCTACGCACTGTTCAGCGATCATCCGCTGTACGACGAGGTGCGCTACAAATTCCTCAGCTCGATGTTCCTGAAAACCTCCAATCGCGACCGCAAGCTGGCGCGCGAACTGCTGGCGCAGATACCGTTCAAGGCCTGGAACAAGAAGACCTGGCGCGGCCTGGGGCGGCTGTATTTCTCACCGCTGGAAAAAGACTGAGCCCACCCTGAGACGCGCAGCCATCGATGCCGGTATAGCGGCCCTCACCGGCATGCCTGAGGTGTCGGGAACAGGGCGGCGGTCACGATGGCCAGCAGGTAGGCCGCCAGCGCAATGAACGGGTTGGTTTCGACTATTAATGAGCCCGGGCGGGATGACTCCCGGTCAGTACTTGCCTGTGTAGGTTATCCACTGCAGATTTCGACGCCATCACGGCGTAGCCCTGAAGTAGCGCGCCAAAGTGGTCTTCGAACAGCCAGCGTCGATCCACGGCGTAACGCTGCATATGGCGCAGATTGCGCTTGCGCAGGGACAGGCTCAGCGATGACGGATAGATGCGCATGTCCGCCAGATCGATCAGGCCGAACTCACCGTCATCCAGTACCAGTACATTGCCCAGGTGCAGTGACCGGAAATAGACACCTTGTTCATGCAGTTGCGCCATGAACTTGCCGAAACGCTCAACCAGCGCCTGACGCACCGCGGGCGCGGTGATGCCTTGAAGAACCTGACGCAAAGTGCTGCCCGGCAGCGGTGAATAGTGTACGGCACTGCTACCGTCCTTGAGTCGATACAGGTCCAGAATTTGCGGGGTCGGGATACCCAGGTTGCGCAATTGCTCGCTGTTGGCGGCAAACCGTTCGGAATAGGGGTTGAAGCTACCCGAGGTGTACCAGCGACGGCGGCGGAACAACTTGAGGAAGCTGCCATCGACCAGGCGCAGGACTTTTGGCCCCAGCCCGTCTTCCTCGATCACCAGGGCACTGGCGGTCAACTGTTGCAGGGCGGCCGGCGTCAAGGTCCTGATCGGCATTGCCAATAGGCGCCTGGCCCGTTGGTTGATGCTTAATGCGGCGATCAGCGCCAGCGGAATCCACAGCAAAAACCAGTGCTCCTTGGGCCGGGAAATGATACCGCCGCCTTCGGTCAGGCCGGCGCCGATGCCGAATACCAGCCAGGTCGAGGCGATGATGAACAACGGCTGCAGGCGATACCGCCAGCTATTCAGCAAGCACCGGACCTGGAAGAACAGCCACGGCATCAAGCCGAAAATACCAACGTAATAGAGCACCCCCAAGGCGAAGCTATGAGGCTCCTGCAAGGTGTAGCCGATACCGGGGTCGAGAGTCAGGGTGGCGTTGTAGCCATGACCGATCCACGGGTGCTCGGCAATTTTTTGCAGGGCCAGCTGCCAGATTTCAAAGCGATAGGAGTCGCCGCGCTCGACGATCATCTGCGAAAACAGTACGGCAACCGCTGCGCCACCGATCAACAGGGTACCCAGCAATATGAAAGAACGACGGTTCCAGCTGATGAAACTCAGCCATAACGCAGCCAGTGTCAAAGCAACCAGCGGGGTTCTGGAGCCGGTGGCGATCACCGTGGCGAACATGATCGCCATCGCCGGGATGCTCAGCCAGAGCATCTGGCGACGCTTGCAGGTCATGCTTACGCTCAGCCAGTAGGTACAAAAAAAGCCGAATACGTGGGAGCTGAGCAGTGGGTTGTCGAATGCGCCGCTCCCGATCAGGCGCATGCCCGGCTCGTAGTGGCGGGTAAACATGAACAGGTTGTAGGCCGACGCGATCAGCCCGACCATTGCGGCACTGAACAGCAGGGGCTGGATGATCTCGCTTCGGTAGCGCACCAGCAGGTAGCAGCCAGCGAACAACAGCAGGGTGTGCAAAGCGGGTTTGAACTGACCGGTGACGCTTTGATCCATCGGCGGCCCCCAGCTCAGGCTGAGCAAGGCCCAGGCGGCGAACAACAGCACCGCGACGAAGATCGGTTCGCGCAGCAACTCTTTGAGTTCGCGGGGGCGCAGGCACAGGACAATAAACGATGGGATGCTGAACAGGCCATAAAACATCTTGTGATGCAGGCTGCGACCAGGCAGAAAGAACATCGCGCACAGCAGCAGGAAGTAGCCGAGTGGAAGAATCCAGAGGCAAATGAAATCGAAGACTCGATTGGATGTGTTGTTGAAGCCACTGAGTTGCATGCTGAGAGATTCAATCCTGAAGTTGATCGGCCATTTGGGGTGATGGCTATTTGATGTTGAATTCTGACGCTTAACAATAACAGCCTTTATGCGATTGCCAGAACCCTGAAGAAGCTGTGCTAAAGTCAGCGTCCTTTTTATCGACATTCGCGTGATATGACCGACTCCAGTCTCTCCGCAAGCCCATCGAGCTTGAAAATTTACTTCCGCCTGCTCAGCTATGTCCGGCCGTACATCAGCCTGTTCCTGATCAGCATTGTCGGTTTTCTGATTTTCGCTTCGACTCAGCCAATGCTCGGGTACATCCTCAAGTATTTCGTCGACGGCCTGTCCAATCCCGAAGCGGCGCTGTTTCCAACCGTACCGTACCTGCGTGATCTGCAACTGCTGCAGGCCGTGCCTTTGCTGATCATCCTGATTGCAGCGTGGCAGGGGCTCGGATCTTATCTGGGCAACTACTTTCTGGCCAAGGTTTCCCTCGGACTTGTCCACGACTTGCGTGTGCAGTTGTTCAACAATCTGCTGGTCTTGCCCAACCGTTATTTCGACAAGCATAACTCGGGTCATCTGATTTCGCGCATCACCTTCAACGTAACCATGGTCACGGGGGCGGCTACAGATGCGATCAAGGTCGTAATCCGTGAAGGCATGACGGTGGCGTTCCTGTTCGCCTCGCTGCTGTTCATGAACTGGCGCCTGACGCTGGTCATGGTCGCGATCCTGCCGTTGATCGCCTTGATGGTGCGCACCGCCAGCAAGAAATTCCGTAAACAGAGCAAGAAGATCCAGGCCGCCATGGGCGACGTGACGCACGTGGCCTCGGAAACGATCCAGGGCTATCGTGTGGTGCGCAGCTTCGGCGGCGAAGTCTATGAAGAAAGGCGTTTCTTCAATGCCAGCCAGGGCAACACCGACAAGCAACTGCGCATGACTCGCACCGGCGCCATCTATACGCCGCTGTTGCAGCTGGTGATCTACACCGCCATGGCGGTGCTGATGTTCCTGGTGTTGTTCCTGCGCGGAGATGCGTCCGCCGGTGACATGGTGGCCTACATCACTCTGGCAGGCCTGCTGCCGAAGCCGATCCGCCAATTGTCTGAAGTCAGCTCGACCATCCAGAAAGGTGTGGCCGGCGCCGAGAGTATCTTCGAGCAACTGGACGTCGAACCCGAAGTCGATAACGGCACCATCGAGCGCGATGCCGTCAGCGGTCGTCTGGATGTGCGTCACTTGAGCTTCACTTACCCGGGCACCGATCGCCAGGTACTCGATGACATCAGTTTCTCGGTCGAGCCGGGGCAAATGGTGGCATTGGTGGGGCGTTCGGGCAGCGGCAAGTCGACATTGGCCAACCTGATTCCGCGCTTCTATCACCACGACAAGGGCGAGATCCTGATCGATGGCGTTGAAGTGGAACAGTACAAGCTGCTGAACCTGCGCAGGCACATCGCCCAGGTGACCCAGCATGTGACGCTGTTCAGCGACACCGTGGCCAACAACATTGCGTATGGCGATCTGGCTGGGGCTCCCCGCGAAGACATCGAGAAAGCGGCAAGAGACGCCTACGCGATGGACTTCATTGCGCAGTTGCCCGAAGGCCTGGACACCCAGGTCGGAGAGAACGGCGTGCTGCTGTCCGGCGGTCAACGTCAGCGTCTGGCAATTGCCCGGGCCTTGCTGAAGAATGCACCGTTGCTGATTCTCGACGAAGCCACTTCGGCCCTCGATACCGAATCCGAGCGGCATATTCAGGCTGCACTGGATCAGGTCATGAAAGGTCGAACGACGCTGGTCATCGCTCACCGGTTGTCGACCATCGAGAAGGCTGACCTGATTCTGGTCATGGATCAGGGCCGGATCGTCGAGCGCGGCACCCATGCCGAGCTTCTGGCGCAGAATGGCTACTACGCCCGCCTGAACGCCATGGGCCTCGACGCCCCGGCTGAAGACATCGCCTGATTCGATGCAAGGGTGAGCCCTGCTCACCCTTGCGTTCACCGGCGTGCAACGCGTCCGGTGGATTGTATCCAGACCTTTACGCTTCTTGACCAAACCGGAATAAATCTCGGCAACGCGCTTGTTAAGGTTCCTGAACGAACTTTGACTTCAATCGAGGGGGCAACCCTTTCGCGCGGGTACTGCCATGCTGCAACGTTATCTCTGGAAGCTCTTGCCCAAGCCGCAGCGGGCTTTCCTGCTGGGACGCCTGTCGGTCGTGGACCGTCAGGTGATCAACAAGTCGATGTCGGCCAGCCTGAGCTTCCCACGGGCCTTCGAGCAGCGTTCCTGTCTATTCATTCATGTTCCCAAGTGTGCCGGGAGCAGCATATGTGCGGCGATGTTCGATGGGTGGAGCCCCGGGCACTTGCCGTTGTACTGGTACGAGCAGCAATTTCCCGAGCAGTTTGCCGCCAGTTTCAAGTTCGCCTTCGTTCGTGATCCGCTGGAAAGGGCCTACTCGGCTTATGCTTTTTTGCGCGGCAATGAGTTGGGCCGGCGCGATCAGGCGGCGCAGAGGCTGGTCTGCCACTACCGCGACTTCGATGATTTCGTCGCTCGCTGGCTGCATTCGGAGACCATCAGCCGACAAATGCATTTTGCCGCGCAAACGGATTTTCTGACCGACTCCCTGGGGCATCTGGCCCTGGACTTCATTGGCTACCAGGAGCATCTGGAGCGGGATTTTCGCCTGGTCTGCGAACAGGTGGGTCACTGGGCGGTGTTGCCTCACGTCAACGGCTCGCAACAGCGGCGTCCGATGCTTGCCCGCGATTTCTGCTCGGTGCGTACCCGTCGGCTGGTGCGGCGGGTGTACCAGCGCGATTACGAAATGCTCGGTTATGAATGAGCCCCTGTCGATACCTGTTCCAGAGATCAGGCCTTACGATCTGTCACTGTCGAACCGCGACCGCGCCGCAATCAAATTCCAGCACCCGCGTTGCCTGTGGTTGACGGGCCTGTCGGGCGCGGGCAAGTCGACCCTGGCCAATGCACTGGAGTTGCAACTCAATCGGCGCGGGCTGCACACGTTCCTGCTCGATGGCGACAACCTGCGCAATGGCCTGTGTCGTGACTTGGGAATGAGTGCTGAGTGTCGCCGGGAAAACATCCGGCGCATGGCCGAGGTGGCACGGCTGATGGTCGACGCCGGTTTGATTGTGATTGTTGCGGCGATCTCGCCGTTTCGCGCAGAGCGTGATGCCGCTCGTCGGTTGTTCGCTGAGGGCGATTTCATCGAGGTATATGTGAGCACGCCCTTCGCGGTGTGCGCGCAACGGGACCCCAAAGGTTTGTATCAAGCGGCCCGCCAAGGGCGGATCAAGAACTTCACTGGCATCGACAGCCCTTATGAGGCACCGCTGACGGCGGAGTGCGAGATCGACACCCAGGTGCTGCAGCGTGAGGACGCTTGCCATCGTTTATCGCAATTTCTGCTCAATAAATGAACAGAATTCCCTGCCGATTCATCCGGTTGCAGCCGCCCCGCAAGCCAGCGCCAACCCTGTGTTAATATCGCGCCCCTGTTCATTTTGTATGTGGGTTGCTCCATGAAGTTGTCCATGCCGCGATTCAATCAAGCCCCTGTCTTGGTGGTCGGCGATGTCATGCTCGACCGTTACTGGCATGGTGGTACCTCACGGATCTCCCCTGAGGCGCCGGTACCGGTCGTCAAGGTCGAGCACATCGAGGACCGCCCGGGCGGTGCCGCCAACGTTGCCTTGAACATTGCCGCGCTCGGTGCGCCGGCCTCGCTGGTCGGTGTGACCGGCGACGACGAAGCCGCCGACAGCCTGGTCAATAGCCTCAAGGGTGCCGGCGTGCGGGCATTGTTCCAGCGCATTGCGCACCAGCCGACCATCGTCAAGCTGCGGGTCATGAGCCGTCACCAGCAATTGCTGCGTATCGACTTCGAAGAGCCTTTCGCAACTGACGCCCTGGCGCTGGGCGAGCAAGTCGACGAATTGCTCGAAGGCATCAAGGTGTTGGTGCTGTCCGACTATGGCAAAGGCGCGCTGAAAAACCATCAGGTGCTGATCCAGGCCGCCCGTGCCCGTGGCATTCCGGTGCTGGCCGATCCCAAGGGCAAGGATTTCTCGATCTACCGTGGCGCGAGCCTGATCACCCCGAACCTCAGCGAGTTCGAAACCATCGTCGGCGGTTGCGCCGATGAGCACGAACTGGTGAGCAAGGGCGCGCAGCTGATGCACGACCTCGACCTCGGTGCATTGCTGGTAACCCGTGGCGAGCACGGCATGACCTTGCTGCGCCCGGATCATCCGGCGCTGCACCTGCCGGCCCGTGCCCGTGAAGTGTTCGACGTGACCGGCGCCGGCGACACGGTGATTTCTACCCTGGCGGCGGCGATCGCCGCTGGCGAAGAGCTGCCCCACGCGGTGGCCCTGGCCAACCTGGCGGCGGGCATCGTGGTCGGCAAGCTCGGTACCGCGGCCATCAGCGCACCGGAACTGCGTCGTGCGATCCAGCGTGAGGAAGGCTCCGAGCGCGGTGTACTGGGCCTCGAACAGTTGCTGCTGGCGGTCGATGACGCGCGAGCACACAAAGAGAAGATCGTGTTCACAAACGGTTGCTTCGACATCCTGCATGCCGGCCACGTGACTTACCTCGAACAGGCGCGCGCCCAGGGTGATCGCCTGATCGTGGCGGTCAATGACGATGCGTCGGTGAGCCGCTTGAAAGGGCCGGGTCGGCCGATCAACAGCGTCGACCGTCGCATGGCGGTACTGGCAGGTTTAGGCGCCGTCGATTGGGTGATCAGTTTCTCTGAAGGCACCCCGGAAAACTTGCTGCGTGCGGTCAAGCCGGATGTACTGGTCAAGGGCGGTGATTACGGGGTCGACCAAGTGGTTGGCGCGGACATCGTCAACGCTTACGGCGGGACGGTGAAAGTACTGGGGTTGGTGGAAAACAGCTCGACCACTGCTATCGTCGAGAAGATACGCAGCCGTTGAGGTGGGCGTCTCTCGTTTTGTAATGTACGTGAACGGTCTTACCTTGGAGGTATAACCGTTTCCGTTGACGTTGGCCGGTACAAATCCGCGCTTACCTGCTGTTGTCTTGTGGTAATTATTTTATGAAAGTCATGCTCCTGGTGATGGATGAGCAGCGTGTCATATTGGACCGCTTGTATGAAATCGTGCAGCAGAACTGCGCCGATTGTGTTGTCTATCGCCTGAGCAAACTGCAACAGATGAAACTCGGCCCGTTTCTGGCTTCGGTCAATTATCAGAACTTTGACCGGGTCGTGATTTTCTCCAGAGTCAAGCGCCTCGCGCCGCAGGTCAGTGTTCTAAAGTGTATTCCCGGGCTGATTTTTCTCGAACATGACGCCTATCAGAACTACATGCCCGACAGTAAGTACCGGAGGGTTTATTCGCGTCTGTATCGCCGTCTCCCAAGCTCTCGCGTGCTGGTGTCTGGCGCTGTTGTTGCGCGTAGGATGCAAGCTGAAAATATTGATGCAGTGTTCGTTTCAAAAGGATATGACGAACAGATGCTGCATAACATGGACGGTGTTCGAGACATTCCGATCGGGTTTCTGGGCAGTTTGAAAAGTACCGAATATGCGCAGCGCAAGGCCGTCCTTGAGTCGCTGGCTCGGCGTACCGGCATGTTGGTAACCCGGACCCAGTCTGGCGCCGAATATCTTGAAACACTCAATCGCATCAAGATCTTTGTCAGTGCCGATATTGGCATGGGCGAATTCATGATCAAAAACTTTGAAGCCATGGCCTGTGGTTGTGTACTGCTGGCCTGGAGTCAAGGTGAAGAAGATGAGTTGTTGGGCTTTCAGGATATGCACAACACCGTGTTCTATCGCTCCGAAGAGGAGGCAGTGGAAAAACTCAAGCTGTTGGAGAGTGACCCTGCGTTAGCGTCTCGTATCGCCAGTAACGGGCAGGCGTTCGCTGAGAGCCAGTATTCCTTTGCACGTGTGGGACGTACCCTCGCTGTTGAAATCCAGCGTGAAATGCGTCCATGGCGACCGCCTTCGGCATTCACTCGCCTGTGGGTCAAGTTACGTCATGGGATGAAGGTTCCGGAGTAGCTTATGGACGGTCAAAAGCCTCAGACTTGTGAACAAGTAGCGCTGGATGGGCTGCCTGGTGGGCACCAGTCCGTTATGGATGGACTGCCGGAAGCGTTAAAAGAGTGCTTGCGCACGGCTGCTCGTGTTGTGCTTATAGCCAATAATCCGGCTATTACGTCGGCCGATTTCCAGGCGCTGAATATTGGCATCGATGACGTCGTGGTCAGCTTCAATACCTGTGTTAAAGCAGCATTGCTTGGCCCGCAGAGCGTGAATGTATTCGTGCATGGTTTCAATGCGCCGGACGCCTACTTCTTCGGCCTTCCCTATGGAGCTGAAGTGCAGCGACTTTTCCAACACGCTGGCGAGCGTTGCTTCACGATGCTGGTGGGAAGTACGCAGGCGATGTGCCCTCTGCCGCGAGTAGCTCTTTTTTGGGAGCGTATTCCGTTACCGGCGCTGTGGAACTACCCGGTCGATCGACCGGGAGGCAAACGTTATGTTGGACCTTCCACCGGCTTCAATGCGCTGGTGTTGTTCGATTGGCTGCGCAGCCACACCGGTTATACCTATCAACTGATGACGCTGGGTTTTTCCAACGAGGCAGGGAAGCTCTGGAGCGGGCATGCCTGGGACTATGAGCGGGACTGGTTGCAGAAGTTGGACGTCATCGTCGTGCCTCTGCGGCGTCGTAGTTGGTGGCAAGTATTGCTTCGTCGCAAATGAATGATTGTTGGTAACCGGTCACCAGCAGGGCGCCGAAAAGCGGGCTCGTTTTCTTTCAGGGGTGTTGTCGAGTGTTAAATGTTGCGGTGGCTTTTTTTGGTATCCCAAGAAATTCGGAAATCTGCTTTCCCTCCATTCAAGAAAACGTTCTTGCGCAGTTGCCCCCGAACAGCAACGTAAAATGCTTTTATCATCTGTATAAAGTCGACGAAGTCCAGAACGCGCGCTCAGGCGAAAGGGGAGAGCTGAAGGCGGATAACTATAAGGCCTTCGAGGTTATGACGGGCCAGCTCACTTCAACGGAAGGTGTTCTTGAGCGTTGGAACTTTGAACAAGTCAAGGCACTCGGCGATACCTGGGCTGACGAGTACGCATCACTTCGGAACCTGATCTATCAGCTGAATTCGCTGCACACAGTCACCGCCATGATGGAGTCCTTCAATCCTGATTTCGTAGTATTCGTTCGTCCGGACAATTTCTATCACACACCGCTTCCCGCCTATGTGTTCGATCACCCTGAAGCCAGGCGATTGAATAGCTATATCCCTGATTGGCAGTGGTGGGGGGGGCTGAACGATCGTTTTGCCATTTGTGGGCGTGATACCTATATGGCTTATGGGAAAAGGATCGAGCACATCTTCGACTTCTGCAAGGCGACAGGAAGGCAGTTACATTCCGAACGACTGCTCAAATACGTATTGCAACAGGCAGGAGCCCGGATTTGCACCATGGATACCAAAGCTTCCCGTGTTCGTATCACCGGTGCATTTGCAGATGAATCGTTCTCTCCCAAGCGCGGCATGGGCAAGCGGGAGAATCGCTACTTTCATTTGTTTGCGCAGTTCCGCACATTCATGGACAAGCAACGATCAAGCTAAGCGCAAGCCATTATTTACTCAGTGTTCCCCGCATCAGCTTCACCAGTCGGAGAGCCTTCACGCTCAGTTGCTTCAACCCTGGTCGCTGAGCTTTCGGTACTCCCAGCCCTTGTTGTGCTATCCAGTCCTTCCAGCGAATACGTTCTTCATGGACCACCCAACCTTGTTGGATAGCGAAGCTCTCCGCCAGATACAGTCCACGGGTACTGGCCGGTAAAAGCTTGTCGCGCTTGAGCGTATACAGCTCGGGGACGGGCACCCCATCATCAAGTGGCATCAGGTACAAATCGGGACGTTTACGATCGAGCCGGGCCACCAGTTGATCGCCCTCCAGCCGCTCGTCGACATGGAACAGGCTCAGGGATTTGGCTTCCTTGGGCACGTCCAGGCGCAAATCGTAGATCAATTGCAGCGAGGCTGTCGGCAAGTGCACGTAGGCCCGGGGACGTTCGATCAGCGGCATGTTCGCGCAGCGCACCGGCCGCGCCGAGCCGGAGAGTGGTGTCAGGCGAAACGGCAGGGCTTCGCGGTAGTGCAGGGCAGCCGAGTAGGGCGCTGGCAGCCAGGTTTCGTTGAAGCGCCCGCTGAGCCAGCCCTCCGGGGTTTCCAGCAGGCACTCTTCGGCAATTTCCTGGGTCGCCGTGTGCAGCGGCAGGTTCAGCTCATGGGCCGGCACGTAGCCGGAGATCAGCTTGAGCACCACGTCGCCGCGATCCTGCCGACGCTGACGCACCAACACCCAGTAATCGCGATTCTGCCAATGCAGGGTCAGGCGCACCGAGACCCCAAGGTTCGCCAGCTCCAGGGCAAACCGCTCGCTGTCGGCCACCGTCACCGGACGGCGGCGTTGCAGGGTCTGGGAAAAATTCAACGGCATCCCGACGCTCTGATAACTCAAACCTTCGGGTGTGGCTTCGACGAACAGCGGCAGGGTCTTGAAGTTGCTCGGGTTCTTTCTGATCAGCGTACGCGGCATGTCGGCTCCTGCTTAAGGCCGCGTGGGCGGCATCAATGGCTACGAAGGACCTGGGCAACGGTCGCGACGTTATGGGCGAGGTGCAGCGGATTGATGGTCCCGACAATAGCACTGGCCACCCCCGGGTGTTCAAACAACAATTCGAAGCTGGCACGCACCGGATCAACGCCCGGGCTCAGGCACACATGGCCGCTGGCCAGGGCCTTTTTGACCAGGATCGCTTTGCCGTGAGCAGCAGCATAGTCAATGACTGGCTTCTCGTTCTGTTCGTTCAGATTGTAGGTGACCATTGCGCAATCACCTTGTTCCAGAGCCTTCAAGCCGCCTTCGACGGTTTTACCGGAAAAACCGAAACCGCGAATCTTGCCTTCGCGCTTGAGCTCGGCAAGGGTCGCATAGACCTCACTGTCGTTGAGGATCGCCAGGTCGTTGCCGTCGGAATGCACCAGCACCAGATCGATAAAGTCCGTTTCCAGGCGTTGCAGGCTGCGCTCCACTGAGAGCCGGGTATGCGCGGCGCTGAAATCATGGCGGGACTGACCGTCGGCGAACTCTTCACCGACCTTGCTGACGATTACCCAGTCCTGACGCTGACCACGCAGCAACGGGCCGAGACGCTCTTCGCTGCGGCCATAGGCCGGGGCGGTGTCGATCAGGTTGATGCCCAGGTCGCGCGCGAGTTTGAGCAGCATGCGGGCTTCGTCGTCGCCGGGGATCTGAAAGCCGTTGGGGTATTTCACCCCTTGATCGCGGCCAAGTTTCACTGTGCCCAGGCCCAGGGGCGATACCAGCAGGCCGGTGCTGCCCAGCGGACGATGCAGGTCATGCAGGGTCGGTTGGCTCATGGCAGCAGTTGCTCCCAGGCAGGGGTGCCTATCGGCGGTTTCGGCAGTTCCGGCAGCGGGGCCGGATGGCTCGGCTGAATACCGTCGCGTTGCAGTGTGGCGAAGACGCGGTCGGCGAAGTCCGGTGCCAGGGCCAGTTTGGTCGGCCAGCCCACCAGCAGACGATTCTGCTCGGCGAGGAAGGCGTTGTCCGGGCGGGTCAAGCCCGATTGCAGCGGCTCGGCGCGTTCGACCCGCAAGGTCGCCCACTGTGCGGTGCTCAGGTCGATCCACGGCAGAAGTTGGCCCAGTTCTTTCTGGGCGGCGGCAATTTGCGCGGCTGGCTCGCGGGCCACGCCTTCGGCTTCGGCGATGTCGCCGCCCACGTACCAGACCCACTGGCCATCGGCGGCCGGGTGAGTGGTCACGGTGACGCGTGGCTTCGGCCCGCCGCCCAGACAGTGGGCGTACAGCGGTTTGAGGCTCGGGCCTTTGACGATGATCATGTGCAGGGGCGGCGCTGCATGGCCGGTTGGCTCAGGCCCAGCGCGGTCAGCAGGTCAGCGGTGCCGGCACCGGCACTGAGAACGATGCGCTGGGCGCGGATTTCGCGTTCGTCGACTTTCAAACCGACCAGTTCACCATTCTCCAGCAGCGGTTCGATGTGCTGACCGGCCAGCAGGCCGTCGCCAGCCAGGTCGGCCAGGCGCTGGATCAGGCTCGGCACGTCGACCACCAGTTCCGTCAGGCGATAGACCTTGCCCTTGAAGCGCTTGTCTTGCAGCGCCGGCGGCAATTGATCGCCTTTGACCTGATCGACCCGCCCGCGCACGGCTTTGCTGGCGAAAAAGCTGGTGAGGTTGCCAGCGAGGGTGCCGGGGGACCAGAGGTAATGGGCATCGGACAATACGCGCACGCCGGACAGGTCCAGTTCGCCGTCGCCGGCCAGTGCTTCACGCCAGCGACGCGGCATGTCGGCAATGGCTTCCGAGGCGCCGGTCAGGGCGCCGTGCAACGCGTATTTGGCACCGCCGTGGATGATGCCCTGGGACTTCAGGCTTTGCCCGCCACCGAGGCTGGCGTTTTCCACCAGCACGGTCGAGAAACCCTGGCGGCGCAGGCGTGCATTCAGCCAGAGGCCGGCGACACCAGCGCCGACAATCAGAACGTCGGTGGAAATAACGGATGGCATGCAGCGACCTCAGTGTTCAAGACGAGGGCGCAGTATACAGACTCGATGCGCAGGAGATTTGTTGGTGATCAATAGAGCGGATGCAAAACCTGTGGGAGCGGCGGTGCGGTGCTCCCACAGTAAGATAGTGCTTCGGGTTTTAATGTCCCGCGGTCTTGGAGAACAGCTGAATAACCACGACGCCCAGCACAATCAGCGCCATCCCCAGCATTGCCGGCACATCCAGTTTCTGCCCGTAGATAAACAGCGCCGCGACGCTGACCATCACGATGCCCATGCCGGCCCACACCGCGTAGGCCACGCCGACCGGAACGCTGCGCACCACCAGGGTCAGCATCCCGAAAGCAATGCCGTAACCGACGATGACCAGCAGCAGCGGCAGTGGCGTGCTGATACCCTTGACCGCTTTCATCGAAACGGTGGCGATCACTTCGGCGCAGATGGCAATGGCGAGGTAGTAGTAAGCGGTCATGGGTCAATCCTCGTATGAAGTGTTACTTTCTGAGGTCGGCATTCTAGAGATCCGCCAGATGCGGTAAAGTCATTACCTATCTGTTCTGGAGATGGGTTGAGCCATGAATATGCAATGGAGTCTGGAACAGCTGCACTTGTTTGTCAGTGTCGCGGAACAACGTTCCTTTTCCGCGGTGGCGCGGGATCAGCGCAAGGCGCAGTCGGCGGTCAGCAGTTCGATTGCGCTGCTGGAAGAAGACCTGGGCGTCAGCCTGTTCGATCGCAGCAGTGGTCGCCAGCCGAAACTCACCGAAGCCGGCACCGCGCTGCTTGAAGAGGCGCGGGAAGTGCTGCGCCAATGTGAGCGCCTCAATGGCCGGGCACTGGCGATGATGCGCGGTCAGGAAGCGAGTTTGCGGGTGGCTCAGGACGAGGCAATGCCTTATCAGGCAGTGGTTGAAAGCTTCGAAGCCCTGGCCGAACAATTTCCGAGCCTCGAAGTGCAACTGACCAGCGCTGCCCAGGGTGATGTCGCGCGCAAACTGGTGGAGCGTCGGGCCGACCTGGGCTTGCTGTTTTATCACGAGCAGATTCCCGAAGCCCTTGAGCGCCGAGTGCTGGGCAGCGTTGAAATGGTCACGGTGTGCGGCGTGGGGCATCCATTGGCGCAGCAGACGCAGGTCAATTGCCAGCAACTGGCGCAGCATCGACAGCTGCTGATGTCCACGCAATCCAGCGTCTATCCCGGCAGTGAGCCGGCCAGCCCGCAGGTCTGGCGGGCCGACAGTTTCTATGTGATGGCCGAATGGGTGATGCGCGGCCTCGGCTGGGCCTGGTTGCCGCGCCATGTGGTGCAGTACCCGGCGTATCAGAATCTGATGGTCGAACTGACCAGCGAATGGACGCCGCCGGCATTGATTGTGGAGCTGGTCTGGCGCCGCGACGAGCCCCTCGGCCCGGCAGCCCGTTGGCTGGCGGAACGTTTTGCCGTGCACTTGCAGGCGATTGGCTAAAAAACCGATAAACTCCGCCGCCATGAATAGAACCCTCTACACCGCGCTGTTTTACCTGGGGCTGCCATTGGTAGCGATTCGGCTTTGGCTGCGGGCGCGCAAGGCGCCGGCGTACGCCAAACGCATTGGCGAGCGTTTCTCCCTCGCGCTACCGGCGATGAAGCCGGACGGCCTTTGGGTGCACGCGGTGTCGGTAGGCGAAAGCATCGCCGCGGCGCCGATGATCCGTGCCTTGCTGCAGCGATATCCGACGCTGCCGATCACCGTCACCTGCATGACCCCGACCGGGTCTGAGCGCATCCAGGCGCTGTTTGCCAACGAGCCGCGCATCCAGCACTGCTATTTGCCTTATGACTTGCCTTGCGCTGCGGCGCGATTCCTTGATCGGGTCCGGCCGAAACTGGCAGTGATCATGGAAACCGAACTCTGGCCCAACCATATCCATCAGTGCGCCAAGCGTGGAATTCCCGTGGCCCTGGCTAATGCGCGACTGTCTGAGCGCTCGGCCAAAGGTTATGGCCGCTTCCATAAACTGACCCGGCCGATGCTCGCCGAGATGAGCCTGTTCGCAGTGCAGACCGAAGCCGAGGCGCAGCGTTTCCGCGATTTGGGCGCGCGCCCGGAAACGGTTGAAGTGACCGGTTCGATCAAGTTCGACCTGACTATCGATCCGCAACTGCTGCAGCGTGCTGCCGAGCTGCGCGGGCAATGGCAGGCGCAGGATCGCCCGGTGTGGATCGCCGCGAGCACCCATGAAGGTGAAGACGAAGTGGTGCTCGATGCCCATCGTCGGCTGTTGGCCAATCATCCCGATGCCTTGTTGATTCTGGTACCGCGTCATCCGGAGCGCTTCAACCCGGTGTTTGAGTTGTGCCGGCAAAAAGGTTTCACCACGGTGCGGCGTTCGACGGGCGAGCCGGTGACCGCAGATACTTCGGTGTTGCTGGGCGACACCATGGGCGAGTTGCTGTTTCTTTACGCCTTGGCCGACAGCGCTTTCGTCGGCGGCAGCCTGGTGCCCAATGGTGGCCATAACCTGCTGGAACCGGCGGCCTTGGCCAAACCGGTGCTCAGTGGGCCGCACCTGTTCAACTTCCTCGAAATCGCCGCGCAGTTGCGCAGCGCTGGGGCGCTGGCCGAGGTCGATGATGCTGAAGGTCTGGCACTGGCGGTGCAGCGGCTGTTCGAACTGCCGCGCGATGCACAGCGGATGGCGGAGGCGGGGCTGAAGGTAATGCGCACCAATCAGGGTGCGTTGCAGCGGTTGCTGGACGGGTTGGGCAGGTTGATCGAGCGGTAGACCGAGTCGCGCGAACAAAAAAGATCGTCCGAACGCGGCCCGAGCCTTCGGACGATCTTTTGCTGTTTAAGGCCTCGCTTTCAACTGCTCCGCCGCAGCCTTCGCCAGATCTGGTGGCAAGAAGTCCTTGTCCGGGTTGTAGTCGGCTTTGAGATAACGGGTCAGGTCCTGCAAATCCCCCGGGTTCAAGGTGCCGGCGGCCTGCTTCAGGCGCAGGTTGTCGAGGATGTAGTCGTAGCGCGTGTTGTTGTAGTTGCGCACCGAGGTGTACAGCTGACGCTGGGCATCGAGCACGTCGACGATGTTGCGTGTCCCCACCTGATAACCGATTTCGGTCGCTTCCACCGCGCTCTGGTTGGAAATGATCGACTGTCGACGTGCCTGCACCTGCTCGACGTCGGTGTTCACGGCGCGGTGCAGGTTACGGGTGTTTTCCACGACCTGGCGACGCAGGGCTTCGCGTTGTTGTTCCGTTTGATCCAGCCGTGAATAAGACTCTCGCACCTGGGAGCTGGTCAACCCGCCGCTGTAGATCGGGATGCTCAATTGCAGGCCGACGGTGCGTTGTTCCACATCGCCACCGTAATGCACGCCGGTCGGGCTCGGGTTGGTAAAACCGAGGGCGTCGTTGTCACCTTTCCTGTATTGCGCGACCGCATCCAGGGTGGGGGCATGCCCGGCCTTGCGCTGCTTGAGGGTTTCCTCGGCGGCGCTCACCGCGTAGTTGCTGGCCAGCAGATTGAGGTTCTGCTTGGCGGCGGTGTCGACCCAAGCCTTGGCGTCGTTCGGTGCCGGCGGCAGGATCGGCAAGGTGTGGACGATGCCCTGGATCGAGTTGTACTGGCGGTTGGTCAGGGTGATCAGCGCTTCGAACGCGTCATCCACCTGACGCTGGGCGACAATCCGGTTGGCCCGCGCGGTGTCGTAACTGGCCTGGGATTGCAACACATCGGTCTTGTCCGACAGGCCGACGTCGAAGCGCTCGTTGGACTGGTCGAGCTGGCGTTTGAAGGCTGCTTCTTCGGCCTTGGTCGAGGCCAGGTTGTCCTGGCTGCGCAGTACGTTGAAGTAGCTTTCGGCGCTTTGCAGGATCAAGTTTTGTTCAGTGGCCGAGAGTTGCAAGGCGGCCTGTTCGTTGACGTCCTTGGCGGCCTGGAACTGGAACCAGCGGTCGGCGCGGAAAATCGGTTGCGACAAGGTCGCCTGATACACCGTGCCGCTGCGGTTCGAGGTCACCGATGGTTGATCGAGCGCGGTGCGGGTGTCGTTCATGTTGGCACCGGCCGACAGGTTGGGCAGCAACCCGGCGCGGGCCTGGGGCACGACTTCCTTCTGGGCGCCGTACTGGGCGCGGGCGGCGGCGATATCGGCGTTGTTGTCCACCGCTTCTTGATAGACGCTGACCAGGTCGGTCTTGGTCGATAAGGGCGCTTCTGCTGCCCAGGCCATTCCATTGGACGCACAAGACACGGCAAGGGCCAGTGAGAGTTTGCGCAGCATGAGGCCATCCCTAAAAAATTATGCTGATAATTTGAACGCCAAGGCTACGGCGCGGCGCCCTGCAGCGTCAAGGCAGAGCGTCAAGGCGCGGCACGGCGTAGCGAGTGTAGATGCACGCAGGCATCGCAACAATCCGCTGATTGCGCCATTCATCATGGTGTTTACCGTGGTGTTGGCGTTCTTTGCCGGTTATGTCTAGACTGGCCGGGTTCTTGTCGGGGTGCCTTGCTATGAGGCTGAGATCGAATAATTTCGGATCCCGTTGAACCTGATCAGGTTAGCGCCTGCGTAGGGAACAAGATTTCTCGTCACCCGGCGAGTCCTCTTGTGCTTCGTCCGGGATGTTGTTCGACAATCGAACACCCCTCGAGCATCGAGCACAGCACCTGCTGGATTTTTCAGCGCCCGTGCGTCCATTCGTTTACAGGTTCGCTCCGACAAAAATCCACTGCCTGGATGTGTGTCTGGAGAGCCCGTGATGACTACAAAATCAAAAATCGCAACCAACCTGAGTGACTCGGCCAAGGTCGATCAGCAATCGGTTCAGCCGTTTACCCGCTCGCAAAAAATCTATGTTCAGGGCACACGCCCCGACATCATCGTGCCGATGCGCGAAATCAGCCTGGATGTGACCCCGACCGACTTCGGCGGCGAAATCAACGCGCCGGTGGTGGTGTATGACACCTCGGGCCCGTACACCGACCCCAATGTCACCATCGATGTGCGCAAAGGCCTGGGCGATGTGCGGTCGCCGTGGATCGAATCCCGTGGCGACACCGAGCGCCTGTCCGGCCTGAGCTCCAACTTCGGCCAGGAACGCCTCGCCGATCCGGAACTGACCAAGCTGCGTTTCGCCCACGTCAACAACCCGCGCCGCGCCAAGCCGGGTGCCAACGTCAGCCAGATGCACTACGCCCGTAAAGGCATCATCACCGCCGAGATGGAATACGTTGCCATCCGCGAAAACATGAAACTCGAAGTGGCCCGCGCCGCCGGCCTGCTGGACCAGCAACACGCCGGCCACAGCTTCGGCGCCAGCGTGCCGAAAATCATCACCCCGGAATTCGTCCGTGAAGAGATCGCCCGCGGTCGCGCGATCATTCCGGCCAACATCAACCACACCGAACTGGAACCGATGATCATCGGCCGTAACTTCCTGGTGAAGATCAACGGCAACATCGGCAACAGTGCCTTGGGTTCGTCCATCGAAGAAGAAGTGGCGAAGCTGACCTGGGGCATTCGTTGGGGGTCGGACACGGTCATGGACCTGTCCACCGGCAAACACATTCACGAAACCCGCGAATGGATCATCCGTAACTCGCCGGTGCCGATCGGTACCGTGCCGATCTATCAGGCACTGGAGAAGGTCAATGGCGTCGCCGAAGACCTGACCTGGGAGTTGTTCCGCGACACACTGATCGAACAGGCCGAGCAGGGCGTCGACTACTTCACCATCCACGCCGGCGTGTTGCTGCGCTACGTGCCGCTGACTGCCAAGCGCGTGACCGGCATCGTCTCCCGTGGCGGTTCGATCATGGCCAAGTGGTGCCTGGCGCACCACAAGGAAAACTTCCTCTACACCCATTTCGAAGACATCTGCGAAATCATGAAGGCCTACGACGTCAGCTTCTCGCTGGGCGATGGCCTGCGTCCGGGCTCGATTGCCGACGCCAACGACGAAGCGCAATTCGGTGAACTGGAAACCCTCGGCGAGCTGACCAAAATCGCCTGGAAGCATGACGTGCAGTGCATGATCGAAGGCCCGGGCCACGTGCCGATGCAGTTGATCAAAGAGAACATGGACAAGCAGCTGGAGTGCTGCGACGAGGCGCCGTTCTACACCCTCGGCCCACTGACCACCGACATCGCCCCAGGCTACGACCACATCACTTCCGGTATCGGTGCGGCGATGATCGGCTGGTTCGGTTGCGCCATGCTCTGCTACGTGACGCCGAAGGAGCACTTGGGCCTGCCGAACAAGGATGACGTGAAGACCGGGATCATCACCTACAAGATCGCCGCTCACGCCGCCGACCTGGCCAAAGGGCATCCGGGGGCACAGATTCGCGACAACGCCTTGAGCAAGGCGCGTTTCGAATTCCGCTGGGAAGACCAGTTCAACCTGGGCCTCGATCCAGACACCGCGCGCTCGTACCACGATGAAACCCTGCCGAAGGATTCGGCCAAGGTCGCGCACTTCTGCTCCATGTGCGGGCCGAAATTCTGCTCGATGAAAATCACCCAGGAAGTCCGTGAATATGCGGCCAACCAGCGGATCGAAACCGTCGATGCCGAAGTCGCCAAGGGACTGGCGGAACAGGCTGAGCGGTTCAAGCAGGAAGGCAGTCAGCTGTACAAGAAGGTTTGATCTGACCGGCGCACTCGGGTGCGCCGCTTACCCTTGTGGCGAGGGAGCTTGCTCCCGCTCGGCTGTGAAGCAGTCGTGAAATCGATAATCGCAACCTGACTGTCAGACCGCGGTGACTTGTTTTGGGTCTGCTTCGCAGACCAGCGGGAGCAAGCTCCCTCGCCACAAAGGGTGGTCAACACCACAACACATGTTCCTCTGAGATAACACCCTTTGAGCATTCAACCCAGCACTTACTCCCCGGACATCGCCGTGCCGACCGACAAGCGCGTCTTCGGCGGTCGGGATCTGTTTTCCCTGTGGTTCTCCCTCGGCATCGGCCTGATGGTATTGCAGACCGGCGCGTTGCTCGCGCCGGGTCTGGGCCTGTCCGGTTCATTGCTGGCGATTTTTCTCGGCACGCTGGTCGGCGTGCTGTTGCTGGCCGCTGTCGGCGTGATCGGCAGTGACACCGGCCTGTCATCGATGGCCGCGCTCAAACTCAGCCTTGGTAAAAAAGGCGCAAGCCTTCCGGCGGTGCTGAACCTGCTGCAACTGATTGGTTGGGGTTCGTTCGAAATCATCGTGATGCGCGACGCCGCCAGCCTGCTCGGTGCCCGTGCATTCAGCGAGGGCAGCCTGTGGTCGAACCCATTGCTGTGGACGCTGTTCTTCGGTGCGCTGGCCACCTTGCTGGCGGTCAGCGGTCCGCTGACCTTCGTGCGCAAGATCCTGCGCAAGTGGGGCATCTGGCTGTTGCTGGCCGCGTGCATCTGGCTGACCTGGAACCTGTTCGCCAAGGCCGACCTGGCGGCGTTGTGGGCGCAGGCCGGTGATGGTTCGATGCCGTTCGCCGTGGGCTTCGACATTGCGATCGCGATGCCGCTGTCCTGGCTGCCGCTGATTGCCGACTACTCGCGCTTCGGCAAGCGTGCGAAGAATGTGTTCGGCGGTACGGCGTTGGGTTTCTTTATCGGTAACTTCTGGCTGATGAGCCTGGGCGTGGCGTATACCCTGGCGTTCGCGCCGAGTGGTGAAGTGAATGCCTTGCTGCTGGCGCTGGCCGGTGCTGGCCTGGGGATTCCGTTGCTGCTGATTCTGTTGGATGAATCAGAAAATGCCTTTGCCGATATTCATTCGGCGGCGGTGTCCAGCGGGATTCTGCTGCGCTTGAAAGTCGAGCATCTGGCCTTGGCCATCGGCGTGATCTGCACACTGATCGCTTGCCTGGCGCCATTGGCCCAGTACCAGAATTTCCTGCTGTTGATCGGTTCGGTGTTTGCGCCGCTGTTCGGCGTGGTGCTGGTGGATCACTTCATCCTGCGCAAGCGCAGTGCCCGTGTGGCATCGGCTGCCTTGCGCTGGCCGGCGTTGCTCGCCTGGCTGGGCGGGGTGAGCACTTATCACTTGCTGGCCAATCTCTATCCGGACATCGGCGCAACCCTGCCGTCGCTGGTACTGGCAGGGCTGCTGCAACTGGTGCTTGGTCGAGCCTTCAGCTACGGCCGGGAAACAGCTCAGGCTTGAGAATGCCGTTCAGGCGTGGGTAGGGGATCTTCAGTTCGACGTGGCCCAATGCGTAAGGCGCAAGGGTGCTCACTTCGTACTTGAGGATCACCCCGCCGTACGTCAACGCTACGTTCTGGGTTTTCACGAAGGGCCAGCTCTTGACGAACTCTGGCTCCTGATCGAGTTTGGTGCTGATCAGCCAGCTGTTGTGCGCCACCTGGGCCGCTTTCCAGAACGCTTCTTCCTGCCCCGGAATCACCATATCCGACAGCGTCAGCACTTTATGCTGCTGACGCGAGTAGTTGATGAAACCGCGGCCCGGCGTGCCATGCGCACCGCCATTGTCCAGATAGCTGGACAATTCAATGATCACCAAGCCGTCATGCTGCTCACGTACCTTGGCTTGCAAGTAGCTGCTGTAGCGCGGCTCGGCACTGCTCAAAAATTGCTCGCGATAGGCCGCCAGTGTCGGCGCTACAGGGGCGTCGGGTGAGGTGCGGGTCATTTGCAGCAAACGTTTTTCGATGATGCCGTCAAGCGCAGGCTCAGCCGGGAAGTGCAGCGTATCGATGTTCACCAGCGGGCAGTCAGGGTTGGCGCAACCCGGTTTCAGCTGTTCGGAAGCGTCGCGGGTGGTTTCCAGCGGCGCTCGGTAATTGGGCTGGAAAAGACTCTGGCACGCACCCAGGGTCAGGGCGATGGCGGCCACGGAGGCGATCTTGAAAAGCGACATGGGCGTCCTTAATGAAACAGGGGAAGGCGAAAAGTTACCCGCTTCGACTCTCAACGAGGCAGTCAGTTCGCCACTAAGCTAATTAGAGTTGGTTTCGCCCTCACCGTCTATCCCGCTGACTGTAAAGGGGCTGCATCAAACATCGCGGGCGCGTTAGGATGGCGCGAAGTCGAGGTTGCAAGTAACCAAAAGGAGCCTCGTAACGGATTTGCAGTAAACGAGGATTGTCATGACTGATTTTGCCAACGCCATTCCGACCGCCGTTGATATCGTTCGGCGCGAAAAGTGCTACGAGGGCTTCTACAAGCTCGACCGCGTGCACTTGCGCCACGAATTGTTCGACGGCGGCATGAGTCGCGAGATCAATCGTGAAGTGTTCTTGCGCCACGATGCGGTGTGTGTGCTGCCTTATGATCCACAGCGCGACGAAGTGGTGCTGATCGAGCAGTTTCGCGTCGGCGCCATGGGCAAGACCGACAATCCGTGGCTGATCGAACTGGTCGCCGGTCTGATCGACAAGGATGAAATACCGGAAGAAGTTGCTCACCGCGAAGCGCAGGAGGAAGCTGGACTTGTATTCGGGGCGCTCTGGCCGATGACCAAGTATTTTCCATCGCCGGGTGGCAGTAACGAGTTTGTGCACTTGTACCTGGGGCGTTGTGACAGTGCCGGGGTTGGCGGCCTGCATGGGCTGGAGGAAGAGGCTGAAGATATTCGCGTCACGGTCTGGGCTTTCGAAGATGCCCTGCAAGCCGTGCGTGACGGACGTATTGCCAACGCAGCGAGCATCATTGCCTTGCAGTGGTTGGCTTTGAACCGCGTGGAAGTGAGGGGGTTATGGTCGTAAACAAGCTGCGCGATCGCTATCGGGTTGATCTCGTGGGGCTGCAAGCTTCCTGCGAGGCCAACTACGCGCGCCTGATGCGACTGTTGCCGGACATGCGCAACGATCCGGCGGCCCGGCGCATTGCCGTGACCCAGGGTGACCAGATGCTGGGCGTGCTGGCCCTGGAAGTGCTGCAAGCCTGTCCATACACCACCACCCTGCAAGTGCGTCAGGAACACAGCCTGCCCTGGTTGCCGGTGCCGCAACTGGAAGTGCAGGTGTATCACGACGCGCGCATGGCTGAAGTTATCAGTGCCGAACATGCACGACGCTTTCGCGGCATCTATCCTTACCCGAACGCCGCGATGCATCAGCCGGACGAAAAGGCTCAACTCAATCTGTTCCTGGGGGAATGGCTGAGTCATTGCCTGGCTTGCGGACACGAGTACGCCGTTGTGCGCTAAGAGTGCTGTGTAGTTGTGAACTGCTTCCGGTTCACAGGTTTCCTCTTTTGATCGTCCCCCAGCATAATTGCGGCACTTTCCAATCCCGTGATCACGCCCTGGGAGAACGCCTTGCCGAGCGTATCCACTTTGACCACCGCCGATCCGGCGTTGCTGGTGCAACTCTCCGACAGTCATCTGTTTGCCGAGGCGGACGCGACGTTGCTGGGCATGAATACCCGCGACAGCCTGCAACAGGTGATCGAGCTGGTATTGAAGCAGCAACCGCAGATCGATCTGATGATTGCCACTGGCGATCTGTCCCAGGACGGGACGCTGGAGTCGTACCAGCTGTTTCGCGACCTGACCCGGCAGATCGATGCCCCGGCGCGCTGGATCCCCGGTAATCACGACGAGCCGCGGATCATGGCCGAGGCGGCGGTGCACAGTGCATTGCTGGAGTCGGTGGTGGACATCGGCAACTGGCGGGTGACGTTGCTCGATTCGGCGGTGCCGGGTTCGGTGCCGGGGTATTTACAGGATGAGCAGTTGCAATTGCTCGTGCGCTCGTTGAGCGAGGCGCCGCAGCGGCATCATCTGGTGTGTTTCCATCATCATCCGGTGTCGATCGGGTGTGCGTGGATGGAGCCCATTGGATTGCGCAATCCAGAGGCGTTGTTCGCGGTGCTGGATCGATTTGCGCAGGTGCGTGCGGTGCTTTGGGGGCATGTTCATCAGGAGATTGATCAAGTGCGCAACGGTGTTCGCCTGATCGCATCGCCCTCGACCTGCATCCAGTTCGAGCCGGGCAGCGACGATTTCAAGGTGAGTGAGCAGGCGCCGGGGTATCGGTGGTTGCGGCTGTTGCCCGATGGTCAGCTTGAAACTGGCGTTGAGCGCGTCACCGGGTTCGATTTCCAGATTGATTACGGCTCCAACGGCTACTGATTTCTTTGTCATTTTCAAAGACCGAGGCGTGGCCATCGCGAGCTTTCCCGCGATGGCATTCGCTCAGGCGACATGAATCCCACGCATGTCCCCGATTCCCCCCGAGTCCCTGTAAACTCCGCCTTCTTTACCCGACGCACAGGGAGCTCAAATGTCTGGTTCGATCCTTTATATCCATGGTTTCAACAGCGCGCCGGCGTCGAAAAAGGCCTGTCAGTTGATGAATGTGATGGAGCGGCTGGGCTTGAGCGATCAGTTGCGTGTACCGGCCCTGCATCACCATCCCCGCGAGGCCATCGCTCAGCTGGAACAGGCGATTGTGGAGCTGGGGCGGCCACTGCTGGTCGGCAGCTCACTCGGCGGCTACTATGCGACTCACTTGGCCGAGCGCCATGGCTTGAAAGCCCTGTTGATCAACCCTGCCGTCAGCCCACACCGGATGTTCGACGGGTTTCTGGGGACGCAGAAAAACCTGTATACCGATGAGACCTGGGAAATGACCCACGACCACGTGACGGCCCTGGCCGAGCTGGAAGTGCCGGCGCCCCAGGATCCGCAGCGGTTTCAGGTATGGTTGCAAACTGGCGATGAAACACTGGACTATCGCCTCGCCCAGCAATATTACCGGGCCTGTGCCTTGCGCATTCAGGCCGGCGGCGACCATAGTTTCCAGGGTTTTGCCGCGCAACTGCCGGCAATATTGAGTTTTGCCGGCATCGGCGCAGATTTGTATCAGGCAATCGATTTCACAGCACTGTGATCATTGCCCCCTATTTTCACTGAACACTGACGACGAGACCCCATGGCCACTCCCAGCGCTAGCTCTTATAACGCAGACGCCATCGAAGTCCTCTCGGGCCTCGACCCGGTGCGCAAACGCCCCGGCATGTACACCGACACCAGTCGGCCGAACCACCTCGCCCAGGAAGTCATCGACAACAGCGTCGACGAAGCCTTGGCCGGGCACGCGACGTCGGTGCAGGTCATCCTGCACGCCGATCACTCCCTGGAAGTCAGCGATGACGGCCGTGGCATGCCGGTGGACATTCACCCGGAAGAAGGTGTTTCGGGCGTCGAGCTGATCCTCACCAAACTCCATGCGGGCGGCAAGTTTTCCAACAAGAACTACCAGTTCTCCGGCGGTTTGCACGGGGTGGGTATTTCCGTGGTCAATGCCTTGTCGACCGAAGTCCGGGTGCGTGTAAAACGCGACGGCAACGAATACCAGATGACCTTCGCCGACGGTTACAAGAAAACCGAGCTGGAAGTAGTCGGCACCGTCGGCAAGCGCAATACCGGCACCAGTGTGTTCTTCGCGCCGGACCCGAAGTATTTCGATTCGCCGAAATTTTCCATCAGCCGTCTCAAGCACGTGCTCAAGGCCAAGGCTGTTCTGTGCCCGGGGCTGCTGGTCAGTTTTGAAGACAAGGCCACCGGCGAGAAAGTCGAATGGCATTACGAAGACGGCCTGCGCTCCTACCTGGTAGACGCCGTCAGCGAATTCGAACGCCTGCCGGACGAGCCGTTCTGCGGCAGCCTGGCCGGTAACAAGGAAGCCGTCGATTGGGCGTTGCTGTGGTTGCCCGAGGGTGGCGACAGCGTTCAGGAAAGCTACGTCAACCTGATCCCGACAGCCCAGGGCGGTACCCACGTCAACGGTCTGCGTCAGGGCTTGCTCGACGCCATGCGCGAGTTCTGCGAGTTCCGCAGCCTGTTGCCGCGTGGTGTGAAGCTGGCGCCGGAAGACGTCTGGGAGCGTATCGCTTTCGTCCTGTCGATGAAGATGCAGGAACCACAATTCTCCGGCCAGACCAAGGAGCGCCTGTCATCCCGTGAAGCGGCCGCCTTCGTTTCCGGCGTGGTCAAGGATGCTTTCAGCCTGTGGCTCAACGCCAACCCGGAAACCGGCATGTTGCTGGCCGAGCTGGCGATCAACAACGCCGGCCGTCGTCTGAAGGCCAGCAAGAAGGTCGAGCGCAAACGCATTACCCAAGGGCCGGCATTGCCGGGCAAGCTCGCCGACTGCGCCGGGCAGGACCCGATGCGTTCCGAGCTGTTCCTGGTGGAAGGTGACTCCGCAGGCGGTTCGGCCAAGCAAGCGCGGGACAAAGAATTTCAGGCGATCCTGCCGTTGCGCGGCAAGATCCTGAACACCTGGGAAGTCGACGGCAGTGAAGTACTGGCCAGCCAGGAAGTGCACAACATCGCCGTGGCGATTGGTGTCGACCCGGGCGCGGCGGACATGAGCCAGTTGCGTTACGGCAAGATCTGCATCCTCGCCGACGCCGACTCCGACGGTCTGCACATCGCCACCTTGCTCTGCGCCTTGTTCGTCCAGCATTTCCGCCCACTGGTGGAGGCTGGTCACGTCTACGTCGCCATGCCGCCGCTGTACCGTATCGACCTGGGCAAAGAAATCTACTACGCCCTCGACGAGGCCGAGCGCGACGGCATCCTCGATCGCCTGGTGGCCGAGAAGAAACGTGGCAAGCCGCAGGTCACCCGATTCAAGGGGCTGGGTGAAATGAACCCGCCACAGTTGCGCGAAACCACCATGGACCCGAACACGCGGCGCCTGGTGCAACTGACGCTGGGTGAAGATTTCGCCGAGACCTCGGAAATGATGGACATGCTGCTGGCGAAAAAACGCGCGGGCGATCGCAAGACCTGGCTGGAATCCAAAGGCAACCTGGCCGAGGTTCTGGGCTGATGCGCCTTGGCTGGGCCCTGGCGTGTGCGTTGCTGCTGACTTCGGTGACGATTTGCGCGGAACCCGCGCCAGAGCTGCGCCTGTTGTCCGAACATGCCGTCGACGGCATGCGCGGCGGCAATCTGTCGGGGCTGGCCCAGTGTGGCAAGGAGCTGTGGACCGTTTCGGATCGCGACGATGATCAAATCTATCGCCTCGACACCCGCAATTCCACCTGGCAAGCCGAAACCGTGCACATTGACGTACCCCTGGTGCCCGACACCGGTTTGCCTTGGGGCTTGCGTGCGCGGACTTGGGCGGCATCGTTCGTGCGGGGCGGGGATCTGGATTTCGAAGGCATCACCTGTGACAGCGCGGGCAATCGTTACATCGTCAGCGAAGGCCACGCCGCGGTGTTGCAAGTACCGCCAACCGGGCCTGCGTCCTGGCTGAAAATCTCGCCGATGCTGGTGCGCGAAGCGCGGGCCAGCGGCATGTTGTTGCACTTCAATGCGTTGTTCGAAGGCCTGGCGATCAATCCGGCCGGTGACACGCTGTGGCTGGCCGCCGAACGTGAGCGCCGCGGTTTGTTGCTGATCAAGCGCCAGCAAACAGTGTGGGACTGCGACGGTAGCTGTGTGCTGCTGAGTGAAGGCGGGGTGGAAATGCAGCCAGCACAATTTCCCCACGCCAGAGCGCGCCCTCGGGATTTTGCTGATCTGTCATTGTTCGACGGCAAGCTGTTTACCCTTGAGCGCAACGCCTTTCAGATCTGTCGCCGTGATGCGGTAACGACCAAGGTCGAGCGCTGCTGGTCGTTTGCTGCCGAGGCCTTGCAGGAAAATCGTCGTTATTCACAGCCCTTTGGGCTGGCGGAAGCGCTGATCATCGACGTCGACGGTGCCTGGATCGGTATCGACAACAACAACGGTGCACGTGCCGACGGCGAGGTGCGCCCGATTGTGTGGCGCTTTGCCGCGCCTGAAGGTGGCTGGAGTGCCAAGCCATGAGTCAGCAACCGCCGGGCAAACGCGCCGGTCGGGTGTTGATGGTGCTGGCCTGGGGCGCCGCGCTGTTTCTGGCAACGCGGTTCTTCGGTCAATGGGAGGAGCGTCAACAGAATCCCAACACCGTCGTCAGCTCTGAGCAGGGCCAGGGTTTTATCGAGGTGAAGCTGATCGGTAACAGCCAGGGGCATTTTGTCGCCACCGGCCAGATCAACGGCCAGCCCGTGGAGTTCATGCTCGATACCGGCGCAACCGATGTGTCGATCCCGGCCGAAATGGCTGAACGATTGAAACTGGAAAAAGGCTTCGGGGTGACCCTGAGCACGGCCAATGGCTTGAGTGAGGGTTATCGGACCCGCCTCGACCGGCTGCAACTGGGCGCCATCGTGCTGCGTGACGTTCGCGCGCTGGTGGCGCCCGGTTTGCACGGCAATCAAGTGCTGCTCGGCATGAGCGCACTGAACAAACTTGAATTTACCCAGCGCGGTGGCACCATGCTGCTGCGCCAGACCACGAAATAATGAGGCCCGCATGAGCGACTCCCTTGATCTCAGCCTGGACGGTGTAGAACGCCGGTCACTGGCTGACTTCACCGAAAATGCCTACCTCAACTACTCCATGTACGTGATCATGGACCGTGCCTTGCCGCATATCGGCGACGGCCTGAAACCGGTACAGCGACGCATCGTCTATGCGATGAGCGAGTTGGGGCTGGACGCCGATTCCAAGCACAAGAAGTCGGCGCGTACCGTCGGTGACGTGCTCGGTAAATTCCACCCCCACGGCGACTCGGCGTGCTACGAAGCCATGGTGCTGATGGCCCAGCCGTTCAGCTACCGCTACACGCTGGTCGACGGCCAGGGTAACTGGGGTGCGCCGGATGATCCCAAGTCCTTCGCGGCCATGCGTTACACCGAAGCGCGGCTGTCGCGTTATTCCGAAGTGCTGCTCAGCGAACTGGGCCAGGGCACGGCGGACTGGGGCCCGAACTTCGACGGCACCCTGGAAGAACCTCTGGTGTTGCCGGCCCGTTTGCCGAACATCCTGCTCAACGGCACCACCGGTATCGCCGTGGGCATGGCCACCGACGTCCCGCCGCATAACCTGCGCGAAGTCGCGACCGCTTGCGTGCGCTTGCTGGATGAACCGAAAGCCACGGTCGAGCAGCTCTGCGAACACATTCAGGGGCCGGATTATCCGACCGAAGCGGAAATCATCACGCCGCGCGCCGACCTGCTGAAAATCTACGAAACCGGTCGCGGTTCGGTGCGCATGCGCGCTGTTTACCACGTCGAAGACGGCGACATCGTCGTGACGGCGCTGCCGCACCAGGTCTCTGGTGCCAAAGTGCTCGAGCAGATTGCCGCGATGATGCAGGCCAAACCGTCGAAAGCCCCGCAGATCGCGGACTTGCGCGACGAGTCGGACCACGAGAACCCTTGCCGCATCGTGATTATTCCGGTGAACAGCCGGGTCGATCACGAAGCGCTGATGCAGCACCTGTTCGCGACCACCGAGCTGGAATCCAGCTACCGGGTCAACATCAATATCATTGGCCTCGACGGCAAGCCGCAGCTCAAGAACCTGCGTGCATTGCTGGTGGAATGGCTGGAATTCCGCGTGCGGACCGTGCGTCGACGCCTGCAATTCCGTCTGGACAAGGTCGAGCGTCGCCTGCACCTGTTGGACGGCTTGCTGATTGCCTACCTCAACCTGGATGAAGTGATCCACATCATCCGTACCGAGGAGCATCCGAAGGCCAGTCTGATCGAGCGTTTCGCCCTGAGCGAGATCCAGGCCGATTACATTCTCGACACCCGTTTGCGTCAGTTGGCGCGGCTGGAAGAAATGAAGCTGCGTGCCGAGCAGGATGAACTGCTCAAGGAGCAGGCCAAGCTGCAAGCCCTGCTGGGCAGCGAAGCCAAGCTGAAGAAACTGGTACGCAGCGAGCTGATCAAAGACGCCGAAACCTATGGCGACGACCGTCGTTCGCCAATCGTCGAGCGCGCCGAAGCCAAAGCGATGACCGAGCACGATCTGCTGCCGAACGAGAAAGTGACGGTCGTGTTGTCGGAAAAAGGCTGGGTTCGCTCCGCCAAAGGTCACGACATCGATGCTACCGGGCTGTCCTACAAGGCCGGGGATGGCTTCAAGACCTCGGCGGCCGGGCGTTCCAACCAGTTTGCGGTGTTTATCGACTCCACCGGCCGCAGTTATTCGGTTGCATCCCACACACTGCCATCGGCCCGTGGTCAGGGTGAACCGCTGACCGGTCGTCTGACGCCGCCACCAGGGGCGAGCTTCGAATGCGTGCTGATGCCTGAAGACGATGCGCTGTACGTGATCGCATCCGACGCCGGTTACGGTTTCGTGGTCAAGGGCGAAGACCTGCAAGCCAAGAACAAGGCGGGCAAGGCCCTGTTGAGCCTGCCGAACAACGCCAAGGTCATCCTGCCGCGTCCGGTGGCCGACCGTGAACACAACTGGCTGGCCTCGGTGACCACCGAGGGTCGCCTGCTGATCTTCAAAATCAGCGATCTGCCACAATTAGGTAAAGGTAAAGGGAATAAGATCATCGGGATTCCCGGTGAGCGTGTTGCCAGTCGCGAAGAATATGTCACGGACATCGCTGTTTTGCCGGAGGGCGCCACTTTGGTGCTGCAGGCCGGCAAACGTACCTTGTCACTGAAGGCGGACGACCTTGAACACTATAAAGGTGAGCGTGGGCGTCGCGGTAACAAACTGCCACGGGGCTTCCAGAGGGTGGATGCGCTGTTCGTCGAAAACCTCAATTAAGCGTCCTAGAGCGCTCGATCTACGATTTGACGCGTAGATCGACGCTTTGGCGCTGGAGTCGGAACGCATATTCACGGATGATATGGCCTTTCAAGCGCCGGCGTAGCCGAGTGTTCTTCATATTTTTTGAGTATTTTCACTGTGGTGAGCCTTGTGGCAGCCACCTGGATGGGACGATGACTGCTCTGCGCCTTCCTTTTATTTTGATGCTCGCTGGCGTTCTTGGCCTGGCGGGTTGCAGCGTGCACCAGCCGGTGTCGCTGTATCAGCTGGACAGCGGAAGTCCGGCTCAGCCTGCGCAAAGCGCGGGCATGGCGGTATTGTTGGGCCCGGTAACGGTTGCTGATTACCTGCAACGCGAAACCTTGTTGCAGCGTCAGCCGGATGGCAGCCTTCAAGCATCGGCCGACGGTCGTTGGGCGGGCAGCCTGTCGTCGGACATCGATCAGCTGTTGCTGCGTCAGGTCGCTGGTCATCTGGACAGCCAACGCGTTGTCCTGGCACCTGCGACAGTGGGCTTCACGCCGGATGTTCAGGTTCTGCTGACCATCACCCGTCTGGACTCGGGTGTGTCGCAACCGGCGATCCTGGACGCGCAATGGCGCCTGATCGATCGTCGTGGTCAGGTGCGTGATAACCGTATCGTTCATCTGCAGGAGCAGCACTCCGGCGGCACGGCGTCTCAGGTTCAGGCCCAGGGTGTGTTGCTGCAGCGTCTGGCCGAGCAACTGTCCACAGCGCTCAAGCCACTGGCCAACCAGCCACCGATCGCTGAAGCGCCGCGCAAACCGGCTGCCAAACCGGCAGCACCGGCAGCAGAGCCCGAGAAACAGCCAAAGATCCCGATGGCCTCGCCGATTCGTACGGATATGGAAGTGTTCAGGTTCTGAGCCTGGATTGAGTCCAGAACAAAGCCCGCCTTGTGCGGGCTTTGTTGTTTTTGCGGGTTGGTTGTAGCAGCTCGGCAGCTGCTACAAGAGTTAAGGGACAACAAAAAGCCCGCAGACGATCACTCATCTGCGGGCTTCTCTATAGCGGGCACAAGGTTACGGGTTATGCCCGGCGTTCGTGCATCCGCGCCAGTTGCCGCTCCAGCATCGATGGATAAGGCTCCATCAGGCGTTCTACGCAGCACGCACCCTCAGGGCTTGCAATCGGGCGGATCCGCGCACGCTGGCGAATCAGCGCGTCGTCGCTGATCTTGCGCTCCACCAGCAGCAGGTTGCGGCTGTGTTGCGACAGGGCCAGCGCATCCTGAGCGGTTTCGGTCAGCAGCAGGTCGATCTGGCTCAAGCCGAACAGTTCGTCGCCCAAGGTCAGGCCCAACTGCAATTGCAGGGTGATGCCGCTGTCGGCGACTTCGATCTGCAATTGATGGCCCAGGGCGCGCAGCAACTCACCGCAGCAGATGGCGTTGGTCAGGTAGTCATCGCCGCTGTCTTCGGTATGGAACAGCATCAGCGTGCTGCCATCGTTCAGGGTGTGCAGTTCGCTCTGGTAGAGCGACGCCGCCTGATCGAGGCAATCGCGGTAGCGTTTGAGCAGCTCTTCCAGACGTGCGCGGGGCAGGCGACGGAGTTGATCCTGTGCGCCCAGTTGTACCGCCAGTACCGCGCTGTGTTGAGGCACGTTCGATACCTGCGGCTTTGCGACGGATTTCGGCGCACTGTCTGTCGAGTCGTCACGCAGGTCGGCAAACGGATCTTCGTCGTCCTCGTCGTCTTCGACCGTGCTGACAATGCGCCGCGGCGCAGGCTTGAGACCTGCCACCGGTCGGGTTTCATCGAAGCTCGGATCACGCAAGTTGCGAACTTCGAAGGCCGGATCGGCCTCTTCGTCGTCATCGCTGTCGTCGAACTCGGGCTCTGGAACGGGCTCGGGTTCGGCCGGCTCCGGCGCGAAATTGGCGTGCAGCTGACGAGCCAGATCGCCGACTTCATCCTGACGCTCGGTGGCCGGTGTGTATTCGTCGATATTGCGCAGCCACACCCTCAGCTGCAGCAACGGCGTGGAGATATTGCGGCCCAGGCGCAGGCTCAAGGCCAGGGACAGCGCCAGCAGAATCGCGCTCAGAATGCCCATGCTTTGCAGGCTGATGGTCATCGGCTGCTGAAACTGATCCATGTCCAGACTGATGCGCAGTTGCCCGGCGGTCACGTCCTGGAAGGTGATCTTGCTCTGGTACATGCCTTCGGCTTCGCCCAGCAGGCCGTGCTTGGGACGCTGACCGGCTTCGGCGAGGATGCGGTTATCCACGCTGTAGATGGCAGCGTGGGCCACCAGCTTGTTCTTGGTCAGGTTGTTGAGCAGCACATTCAGGCTGAGGATGTCGTTGGACACCAACAGCTCCGTGGCCGACGTAGCCGTCTGGGTAGTCAGGCTTTCGCCCAGGGCATCCGCCTGCTCGTGCATGGCCTGCTTGAACTGCAAACCCATCACGCAGGCATAGATCACCAGGGCCAGAGCGACCAGGATCACGTTATGGCTGGCAATGCGTAATGCGATCGGTACACGGCGATGACGCAGTGCCCGGAAGATCAGCAGAAAGAAGTTATCGGTTTTTACTGGCGTGGGCCGGTTCACTTGAGCTCGGCTCTTTGTCCGTGAAGTTGACGCGCAGTATAGCGACAGGCCCTAGGCCGTCAAAGCGCTCGCGGTGCCCGATGGTCACTGAAAATGGGTAGAATGCGGTTTTTTTCCACCTGCGGGGGTGCGCCTTGCGCGAAATCGTCCTGATAAACATCACGGGAGTCGACCGTCCGGGTCTGACTGCGGCCATAACCGGCGTTCTGGCCCAGGGTGGTGTGAACATTCTCGACATCGGTCAGGCGGTGATCCACGACACCCTGTCGTTCGGCATCCTGGTTGAAATTCCTGACACCGAGCAAGGCAACTCGGTGCTCAAAGACATCCTGTTCAAAGGCTATGAGCTTGAGCAACAAGTGCGTTTCACGCCGGTGTCCGAAGAGGATTACCAGCAGTGGGTCGGCAACCAGGGCAAGAAACGCCACATCGTCACCCTGTTGACCCGCAAAGTGACCGCCGAGCAGTTGCAGCGTGTGAGTTCGATCACCGCCAAATACGGTCTGAACATCGACCATATCGACCGTCTGTCCGGGCGCATGCCGCTGGACACCCCGGCCGACAAGGGCAAGGGTTGCATCGAGTTTTCCGTGCGTGGCGAAGCGGCTGACCCGCAAGCGCTGCGGGCTGAATTCCTCAGCGTTGCGCAAGAGCTGAACGTCGACATCGCCTTCCAGGAAGATTCGCTGTTCCGCCGTAACCGTCGTCTGGCGGTGTTCGACATGGACTCGACGCTGATTGAAGCCGAGGTCATCGACGAACTGGCCAAGGCCGCCGGCGTTGGCGACCAGGTGTCCGCGATTACTGAGCGGGCGATGGCCGGCGAGCTGGACTTCCGCGCCAGCTTCAAGGAGCGCCTGGCCTTGCTGCAAGGGCTGGACGTCAGCGTGCTGGACTCCATCGGCGCTTCCCTGCGCCTGACCGAGGGCGCCGAAACCCTGTTCGCGGAACTCAAGCGGCTGGGCTACAAGACCGCGATTCTGTCGGGCGGCTTCACCTACTTCGCCAAGCAACTGCAGGCCAAGCTGGGCATCGACTATGTGTTCGCCAACGAACTGGAAGTGGTCGACGGCAAGGTCACCGGCGTGGCGGTCGAGCCGATTGTCGATGCGCAACGCAAGGCGGATTTGCTGCGTGAGCTGGCGCATAAAGAAGGTTTGCGTCTGGAGCAGACGATTGCCGTCGGTGACGGTGCCAACGACCTGCCGATGCTGGCAATTGCCGGGCTGGGCGTAGCGTTCCGCGCCAAACCATTGGTCAAACAATCGGCGAAGCAGGCGATTTCCACCCTTGGGCTGGATGGCGTGCTGTATCTGCTGGGCTTCCGGGATCGCGACGGGCAGCTCTGAGTTTTCGACCGTCCGGGCGCCCCCATCGCGATCTTGCTCGCGATGGGGGCGCCTCGGTCTCTGGGCCCCGCCGCTATAGCGACTTCCACAACGAATCAAACTCTTGCGCTACCCCGATCACGCCGCCTTCCGCGGCGTTTTCGTTTCTGGCTACCTCCAGGGAGCGGTAGGCAAACTGATTGAAGCTGTTGGTGCTCGTCATCCGTCGCTCCAGCTCGGCCGGGCGTTCCTGGCCATTGGTGTTGATCAGCACCTTATTCCCTTCCTGGAACGGCAGGCGCGGGGTGAGCAGGGTGGCCGGCAGGTCGATGGCGCTGATGGCGGGCAGTAACAGCCCGCGCAAGTACTGGCTGTGTTCGTCGTCGGAGCGAATCAGTTGCAGGCCGCAGGGCTCGGCGTAAGGCGCAACCTGCTCGATACCCATCTGCGTGCCACCGCCCCGTACCTGGCGGATCCAGCGCACCACGGCAACGCTCCAGCCTTGACCGGCCGTATCCTCGATACCGACCATTTCGCCAGCCTGCAGTTCGGCAGGCACTGCGCCGGGCCAGGCCAGGCAATAACCGCCAGGGCTGTGATTGATCACCGGTAGCGCGTAGGTCGGGAAATGCTGTTGGCCGGACGCCTCGTGGTTGTCATGTTTCTGAAGGTGTGGATATTCGATCTCTTCGTAGGGCAGCAGCGTGTCTGCCGTGCCATGGGGGGCGGCGTCGAAGGCCTGTTTCCATTGGTCCTTGGCGCGTCCTGTCGGCTCGGTTGCCGAGAACTGCGCGGGACGGGCGCCGGGTTTTTTCAGGATGTCGTTGAACGGGCGTTTGCCACCGAGATAAAAGTGCAGGGCGCTCATGCCCACGCACAGGGTCAACGTGCCGTGGCCGACGGTGCGCTGGAAGCCGCGCTCGGAGGCCTGCCCCCAGGCGGCATGCAGGTGTTGCAGCGTATCCAGATTGAGGCCCATCGGAACCGGCAGCGGCGATGCCTTGTCGGCCGATTGTTGCAGATGGGTTTCGATGGCGGCGACCAGGGGCTGCGGGTCGATCCCCAACAAGCGCTCCTGTTGTTCGGCCGGGAACTTGGTGCGATAACGCGGGCCGCTGTCGAGGTCCGAGGCGACGGCAAACAGCCCGCTGTCCGGTTTGGCTGGTTGCAGTTTGATCCATTGGCTCCAGGGTTCCAGCACCTCGGCGAGCCGGGCGATCTGGTTCTGGCGCAGTTGATTGCAGCGTGAAGCGCCCAGCAGGAGGGCGACGACGTAGGTCTGCTCGATACTCAGGCTTTGCGTCTGGCTGGCCAGTTCATCGCGCACGCTCTGATGTTGCAGCTGATGTTCGCAGCCGATCCGGTACAGCTGATGCAGTTCCAGCCACAGCCCTTCGGGCGCCGGGCAATAGAGCTCAGTTGCGCGGATCAACGTACCGTTCAAGCAATGGACGGCACGTTGCAATGACTGGGTCAGCAGAGGCGCACGGTCTTTACTGAAGCGCGGTGCGATGCGGACGACGATCTGCTTGTAGCCGATCGCCAAGTGGCTCTGCAGCGCCTGGCAAAGGTTGGCGATTTTGCGCGAACGCTCGTCGAGCACAATGGCCTGATGCAGGAAATGCCGCTCCAGGTGCTTGCAGACGTAATACACCTCGGGCCGCAGCAATTCGAGCAATTGCAGGCGATTGTCGCTGGGTGTGAGCAACTGGTTGAGTTCGCTCAGGCCTTGATACAACTGGCGAGCGGTTTCACCGATGTTGGCTTTGGGCAGGTTGGCGATCCAGCGCTTGAGGTCGCGTGGCGTGGCTTCGCAGAAAGACAGGCGCGACTGCGTCGGGATCGGTGCGCGTAGCAGCAGGGCAGGATTGGTCTCATTCATGCCGTGGACAAACTCCGACCGTGAAATGGGCAACGAATGACTTTGACTGTAGCAGCTATGAACGCTGGAGGAGGGGGCGCAGCGGGAGGAAATGTCCGATCCCACGAAAGGCGTTCGTGGGATCGGATCGAGGGATCAGGCGGTTGGCAGGCCGATGCCCTGGCCCATCTGCACTGGCGAAAGGGCGCCCAGCCCTTCAGCCCATTTCACTTGATCCGGCCCGAACAGCACGACCGCCGTAGAACCGAGCTTGAAACGACCCAGTTCCGCACCTTTTTCCAAGTGAATCGGCGCACGGGCCGCTTCGTCGTAGCGGAAGGTTTTCAGCTCGCGTTTTGGCGGTGTGACCAAGCCAGCCCAAACGGTTTCGATCGACGCCACAATCATCGCGCCCACCAGTACCACGGCCATCGGGCCGCGTTCAGTGTCGAAAATGCACGCTACACGCTCGTTGCGGGCGAACAGTTCCGGAACGTTTTCAGCGGTGGTCTGGTTGACCGAGAAGATGCGGCCGGGGATGTAGACCATCTCGCGCAGGGTGCCGGCCAGCGGCATGTGCACACGGTGATAGTCTTTCGGCGACAGGTAAATGGTGGCGAAATCGCCGCCCATGAAGGGCGCTGCGTTGGCCGCGTCGCCACCCAGCAGTTCCAGCACGCTGAAGCTGTGGCCCTTGGCCTGGAAAACGCGACCGTGTTCGATCGGGCCGAGCTGGCTGACGGCACCGTCGGCCGGGCTGAGGATCGCGCCCGGGGTTTGATCCAGCGGGCGAGCGCCGTCTTTCAAGGCGCGGGTGAAGAACGCATTGAAGTGCTCGTAAGCGGTCAGGTCTTCGACCAGCGCCTGGGACATGTCCACTTGATAACGCTTGGCGAACCAGGCAGTAAAGGCATTCTTGAACCAGCGCACGCGGCATTCGGCAATGCAGCCGGCCAGTCGCGAGAGCAAGTGATGGGGCAGCAGGTATTGGCTGAGGATAAACAAACGCTTATTCATTAACTGTCCTTGAAAAACTTAAATCTCTACGGGCGTGTCAGGGTGGTTGCCCCATTCGCCCCAGGAGCCGGCGTAGCCTTTGACCCGCGGATAACCGAGCGCCTTGGCCACCAGATAGGTGAAGCCAGAACGATGGTGTGTCTGGCAGTGGGTAATGACTTCTTTGTCTTTGGTAATGCCGAGTTGTTCCAGGATTTTCGGCATGTCGGTGCGGATACGCAGGTTGCGCGCCTGATCCATGCCAGCGGTCCACTCGAAATTGACCGCGCCGGGAATGTGCCCGCCCTTGGCCGCCAGCACTTTCTCGCCGGAGTATTCCAGCGGGCCGCGTGCGTCCCAGATCGCCAGGTCAGCGGCGCCGAGGCGGCTTTGCAGGTATTCGCGGGTGGCGACAGGTTCGTCGTGCAGGGTCAGGGCGACCGGGCCGCCGACTGCCGGCGGGATCTGGATCGACATGGGCAAGCCTTCCGCCAGCCAGGCCGGCAGGCCGCCGTCGACATAGTGATATTTGCTGTGGCCGATGACATCCAGCAGCCAGATAAAGCGCCCGGCCCAACCGCCGCCTTCGTCGTCATAGACGACATAGACTGCATCGGGGTTGTGCCCCAGTTCGCCGAACAATGCTTCAAGCGCGGCGTGGGTCGGCAACAGGCCCGGCGCAGGCGCCTGACCCAGTTGAGTGCGTTTTGGATCGACAAAGCGTGCACCGGGGATATGCCCTTCGGCATAGCGGGCGCTGCTGGTCAGGTCCACCAGAATCAGTTCGCGGGAGTCGAGACGCGAGAGCAGGTCGCTCGGTTCGATCACCAGCGCCAAGCCAGAGAAGTCAGACATGTGAGGTCTCCAGAGCACAAAGGGGAGGATTGTAGCGCAGCGTCATGAGGGCCTGTTATCAGTTATTTTGGGGCAGGAAATAACTGATAACAGGCCCTAGCGGTGGCTAAAGCTGTGCAGGGCCTTTTCGATGCATTGAGCGGTTTTGCCGAACGCTTGCACGGTGATTTCCGAGAACGGTCCGCCGCCCTGATCCGCTACCACGATCATGATCACCCGGCCGTTGTTGACCAGTGAGCGCAGCAGCAGGTGTTCGCCGCTGAACTGTGAGCGCAGGCTGGCTGGCAGCAGGGCCGAGAATTGTGCGTTGTTAGCCGGCGTCAGGCGCACCTGGGCCTGTTGCGCGAGCAGGCGTTGCAGCACGGTGCTCTGACTGACCACCAGGTTCAGGCCGGCCACTTCCTTGGGCAGCCCGGCGGTCTGGTGCACACGCAAATTGGCGTGCGTGCGATCGGCCATCAGAATCATCACCCGGCGCATGCCACACGCCACCAGGGCGTCCCGGGCCGATGTGGTCAAGTGCATGGCATTGGTAAAGCGGCTCGGCTCCACCAGCAATTCGGCGCATTGCTTGCGCCACTTCGCCAGGTCTTCGGTGGTCGGTGCCGGTGCGGGCAACAAACCGGCATGCACGCGGTGCGCACCCGGTGGCCAGATCAGCGATTCGGCCGGGTGCCAGAGGTCCGGCATGGCGTGTTGACGAGCGCTGTTGGCGGCCTGCTGGTGCAATTGTTGTTGCACCTCATCCATCGGCATTTGCAGGTAAAGACTGGTCAGGTACTGCCAGCGCTCGCAGTGGGGGCTGTCCCAGGCCTGTTGTGCCGCCAACGCCAGACCGTTGGCCAGCAGCACGGTATTGGCAGGCTGATTGAGCCAGCGGCGTAACGTCGGGTCGTCATCCAGGCGGTTCTGTTGGCGCAATGGGTGGTCGCTGTCGCGCGCGATGCGCAGAACTTTCACCAGCTCACGTTGTTCGCTGCGCAGCAGCCGATAACCTTGCTGTACCCAGATCGGCAGGCGCCAGACGTCCACCAGTGCCAGACAGATGTCCAGCAGGCGCACGCCGAACAATTGCTTTTCGACTTTGCGTGCCGACTCGCCTTTATGGATGACCCGCAACTCCCACTCTTCAAGCAACTGCGGATGGGTCAGCGCCATGGGCCAGAGTGGCGAAAGAAACAGCAGGCTGCCCCAGTGGATGTCCTGCCACAGTCGCGCCAGGCGACTGGCGAAAAAGCCGTTGGCCTGTTGAGTGGCGTGCTGGCTGATCAGTTGAAGCTGGCGCAGGGCGACGGGGATTTGCAATTGGGGTTCGGCGGGCAGGCGGTCGAGCAGTTCTTCGGTGCGTTTCAAACCGAGGCGATTGATCGCCACCTCAAGGTTTTCAGCAGGCTCGGTCATGCTGCCATGGGTGTGACGGTTGGCTTCGCGAATCACGCTCAAGGCCAGGGCCGGGCTTTCCTGCATCAGGTCGGCGATGTCGCGCAGCGAGCTGCGGTTATCGCGGATCGCTTTGCAGACCCGGTCGTGGCTGGCTTGCGGAACCGGCAGGCGTACGCCATCGAGAAGCTTGACCCAGCCTTCAAGCGTGGTTGGTTTGGGCGTTGGGACGTTCGTTTCGTTAGCCATGTCTGGACGCGATCATCGTCTGCTTTACCTATGCCCTGAACGGGTCAAATTAGCTTTTCGCCTTAACTGGCTATAGTCTGGCGCAGTTTTGCCGATAAGTAGAAGAAGAGATTTTTTAACTTCCGAATATGACCTTGAACCCGACTCAGTAAGTGCTCTCCTACCTATGGCTAAAATTATCGGCATCATCGTCGTATTCGCGAGCGTGCTCGGCGGATACGTGCTTTCCCACGGCAAGATTGCCGCTCTCATCCAGCCTTTCGAGGTGATGATTATCGGTGGCGCGGCCCTTGGCGCCTTCCTGCAGGCCAACCCCGGCCACATGACAATGCACGTGCTCAAGAAGTCCTTGGGCATGTTCAGTTCGCGTTTCAACCACACCTTCTACCTGGAAGTGCTGGGGCTGATTTACGAGATCCTCAACAAGAGCCGTCGCGAAGGCATGATGGCGATCGAAGGCGACATCGAAGATGCCGCCGCGAGCCCGATCTTCGCCAAGTACCCGGCGGTGCTCAAAGACGAACGCATGACCGCGTTCATCTGCGATTACCTGCGCATCATGTCCTCCGGCAACATGGCTCCCCATGAGCTGGAAGGCCTGTTCGACATGGAACTCTACAGCCTCAAGGAAGACCTCGAGCACCCGTCCCACGCGGTGAACGGCATTGCCGACGCCATGCCCGGTTTCGGTATCGTCGCGGCGGTATTGGGGATCGTGGTGACCATGGCATCCCTGGGCGAAGGCGACCAGAAGTCCATCGGTCTGCACGTGGGTGCGGCACTGGTCGGTACCTTCTTCGGTATTCTCGCGGCCTACGGTTTCTTTGGCCCGCTGGCCCACTCCCTGGCTCACGATGCCAAGGAAGAACTGAACACCTACGAAGCCATCAAGGCTTCGCTGGTGGCTTCGGCTTCCGGGATGCCGCCGTCGCTGGCGGTGGAGTTCGGTCGCAAGGTTCTGTACCCGGCGCACCGTCCTAGCTTCGCTGAGCTGGAACAAGCGGTTCGCGGTCGTTAAGTCATGGAAAATAACCAGCCGATAATCATCAAGCGCGTCAAGCGCATCGCCGGAGGGCATCACGGGGGCGCCTGGAAAATCGCCTTCGCGGACTTCGCGACGGCGATGATGGCGTTCTTCCTGGTGTTGTGGCTGCTGTCCACCGCGACGCCTGAACAGAAGATCGCCATCGCCGGTTACTTCAAGGACCCGGTCGGGTTTTCCGAAAGCGGTACGCCGTACATCATCGACCTGGGCGGCACGCCGACCCTGGCGCCGGAGAACACCCTCAACCCGGAGGTGAAATCTCAGCCGCAGCCAGACAAGGTGACCATCGACGCCGAGCAGGTTGAAGGCATGGCCGAGCAAGTCGAGAAGGAACGCCTGGAGTTGTTACTGCAAGAGTTGCAGAACAAGGTCAATGAAAACCCGCAATTGCAGAAATTCAAGGACCAGATCCTCTTCGAGATCACCCAGGACGGTTTGCGCATCCAGATCATGGACGCCGAAAACCGCCCGATGTTCGACTCCGGCAGTGCGCGCCTGAAGCCGTACTTCGAAGACATTCTGCTGGCCATGGCCGACACCATCAAAGCGGTGCCGAACAAAATCAGCATCAGCGGCCACACCGATGCCAAGCCGTACTCGGGAACTGGCGATTTCGGCAACTGGGAACTCTCGGCCAACCGCGCCAACGCGGCTCGTCGTGCATTGGTCGCCGGCAGTTATCCGGACGCCCAGGTCGCGCGAGTCGTCGGTTATGCCTCGTCGGCGCTGTTCGACAGGGAGAACCCGTTCAATCCGGTCAACCGCCGGATCGACATCGTGGTGCTGACCAAGAAAGCCCAGCGCGCCATCGAAGGTGAACAAGGTGCCGAACCGGCGCCAGCGCCGACGCAAGGGCAGGGTGGCCCGGGCGAAGTGCATGCGCCGCCAGCCGATCCGAACGCATTGCCGGCGGATAAGGAACCGCTGCCGGCACACGAACTTCGTGAGCGTTTGAATCTGTTTGATAATCCGGCGCCGAAGCCGGGCGAACCGCCCAAACCCGCTGTACCGCCCAAGCAATAACCTGCAGAAAAGCCACCATGAGTGGCTTTTCTGTTTCTGGCTGCGTCACTGCAGCGTCGCACTGACTCGACTCACTGCAAGTTTGTTTTCGGAATCATGGAAGATCAGTAATGGAAAGACTCAAGTCCTATTTTCAGCAGCATGGCAATGCACCCTTCAAGTTTGGTGAAGGGCGGGTCAGTGGCTACATCTCAGCCACGCTCGGGCTATTGAGCCTGCTGGCGGTATTGTGCTTTCTCTTTCCCGAATGGCTGACCACCGCCGAACTGCGCAAGGTGTACGACGAACAGTTTGCGCGCACCACGCTATTGCTTGGGCTGGTACTGTCTTTCAGCCTGGGCACCCTGAATATCCTGCTCAACAAGCGAAAGCGCTTGGGGATTACCGGACTTGTCGCCTCGGGGCTGGCAGTGTTTCTCGGCGGCACCAATGTGCAGATCAGCTCGATTGGGCAGACACCGTACTCGCTGGGGCTGGACTGGTTCGTCCTGGCTCTGCTGGTGTCGGCCATCGTCTTTATCCCCCTGGAAAAACTCTATTCCAAGGACCCTGAGCAAAACATTCTGCGTCCGCACTGGCGAACTGACCTGACCTACTTTTTTGTCAGTCATATGCTGGTGCAGTTCATCCTGATTTTCATCACTGCCTCGTCGAGCTTTATGGCTGGCTGGGCCGTGTCGGCGGATTTGCAGGCCAGCGTACAAAGCCTGCCGATCGTTGTGCAGTTCTTGCTGGCGGTACTGGTGGCTGACCTCGGTCAGTACTGGCTGCATCGGCTGTATCACGTCGTGCCGTGGTTATGGCGCATGCATGCCGTACATCACTCAAGCACGCACATGGATTGGCTCGCCGGTTCGCGTGTCCACTTCATCGAGATTCTGCTCACCCGTACCGGCGTGCTGGTGCCTTTGATGCTGCTGGGTTTTGCGCCCCAGGCGTTGAACGCCTACGTGATTCTGGTCGGGGTGCAGGCAGTGCTGGCCCACGCCAATGTACGGATCAACGGCGGCTGGCTGAATTATGTGCTGGTCCTGCCGCGCTATCACCATTGGCATCATGCCCGGCACAAGGATTACATCTACAAGAACTATGCGATCCATACGCCGCTGGTGGATATGCTGTTTGGCACCTTCAAGTTGCCACCCAAGGAGTGGCCGACGCGCTACGGGGTTTTTGGCAAGGACTTGCCGGGCGGTATCCTGCGCCAGCACTTGTACCCGTTTCAGAAGCCTGGGCTGAAAAGCGTCGAACCGAAACCGCCGGCAGCGGTTTCCTGAGGCCAAAAAAAGCCGCGATGAACGCGGCTTTTTTGCACCTCTCAGAAACCCCGTCGGATGCGACTCTTGAGCTGGTCGTGGAACAGTTCCGCATTGCGTCTGTAGCTGCCGCAAAGGGATTCGCTGATTGAATCCAGTGTCATTGAACGCTTGGTCGCCACTTCTTCACGGTAGGCCTCAATGAAAAAATCCAGGTCCTTGTCAGTGCTGAGCTTCGGCCATTTATCGAAGTACAGCGGCAGTTCCGCCGGTTCGGTCTGGAATGAGCAAATCCGCCGGTTGCTGATTGTCGCTTCGCCGATTTCGAACGGTACCCACCATGGCGGCACGGTCTTGCCCGAGACAACGGCTATCAGATGCGTGCTCGCGCTGATGTAGCGGGTGATGACCCCGGTGATGTCGTCAGTGGTCTGGGATTCCGGATCCAGCACGTCGAAGTAGGTCTTGATGTTGGCCTGTATCAGACGGCTGCTGATGGCGATCGCGTAGGGGCGATCCGCGTGACGATAGCTGATGAATACAGGCATCAGAAGTGTCCCTTGAGGGCGAGTTCGCGGTAATGGGCGCCTGAACGGTTCCACGAGTGAACGATGAACAAGTGATAGGTTGGCATGGCTGTCCCTCAGTATCGCTAATATGCGAAGAGGGCTTGAATGTATGCAGTTGAAGGGCTGGAACAAGGCCTTTACGGTTAAAGAGAAGTACCCTTCAAACAGGCGTGCGGATGCCCTACAGAAATATCTGATGTTTAAGTCGATGGGTGGTTTTTGTAGGCTGCTGCGAGCAGCCAGCCGTCCCATTGATGTCGGGGCGGCTGGCGCGTCTGTTTAATAGCTGTTTTCAGGCAAGCTGGCGATGATCGACCGGTAGCTGTTCATCCGTTGCTGCTGCACGCGGCCATCTTCCAGGGCCTTGAGCAGGGCGCAGCCCGGTTCGCGGTCGTGTTTGCAGTCGCGGAAGCGGCAGGTGCCGAGCAGGTCGTTGAACTCGATGAAGCCGGCTTCGACGTCGGCACGGCTGACGTGACCCAGGCCGAACTCGCGGATACCCGGAGAGTCGATCAGCTCACCGCCACCGGGGAAGTGGAACAACCGCGCGGTGGTGGTGGTGTGGGTGCCCTGGCCCGACAGCTCGGACAGCGGGCCGACGCGGGTTTCGACTTCCGGCAACAGGCTGTTGACCAAAGATGATTTACCGACACCGGACTGGCCGACGAACACACTGATGTGCCCGTCCAACAGTTTTTGAAGTTGTTCCATGCCGTTGCCGTGGTGCGCCGACACTTCCAGCACCGGGTAGCCCAGCGTGCGGTAAACCGCCAGCAAGGCATTCAGCGCCGGGGCGTTCTGCTCGTCGATCAGGTCGAATTTGTTCAGCAGCAACAACGGACGGATACCCGCATGTTCCGCGGCAACCAGGTAGCGGTCGATCAGGTTGGCATGAGGCTCTGGCAGCGGTGCGAAGACGATGACGATCATGTCGACGTTGGCCGCCACCGGCTTGAGCTGTCCACGACTGTCCGGGCGGCAGAGCTCGGTTTTGCGCGGCAGTTGCGCCACGATCACGCCGATGCCCTGGTTGCCGGCACGCCATACGACCTGATCGCCGGTCACCAGCGCCGGCAGGTTGGCGCGCAAGTGGCAGCGGAATACCTGGCCGGCCAGCTCGCCATCGAGGGCTTCGACTTCAACCTGTACACCGAAGTGCGCGATCACCAGGCCCGTCTGTTCCGGACCCAGGTCGCCACCCTCAAGTGCCTCGACAGCCGAGGACTCGCGTTTGGCGGCGCGGGCAGCGCGCTCGCCCTGAATCTTTTCGATGCGCCAGTTTTGACGACGATTGAGTTGGCGTTTGGCCATGGGTGTTCCGTATCGAGAATGCAGCGATTAGGTAAAACGGTCGCGAGTTTAGCACGCCCGGCCGCCTCCCTAGGCTAAACTGCGAACCTACGCCGAGGAGCCGACATATGCAGAACCCGCAGAACCTGATCTGGATCGACCTGGAAATGACCGGGCTGAACCCTGATACCGACGTCATCATCGAGATGGCCACCATCGTCACCGACAGTAATTTGAACACCTTGGCTGAAGGTCCGGTGATCGCCATTCATCACAGCGACGAGATCCTCGCCGGTATGGACGAGTGGAATACCCGTCAACACGGCGGCTCCGGACTGACCCAACGGGTTCGCGACAGCCGCATCAGCATGGCCGAAGCGGAAGCCCAGACCATCGCCTTCCTGGAGAAATGGGTGCCGAAGGGCAAGTCGCCGATCTGTGGCAACAGCATCTGCCAGGACCGTCGCTTCCTTTATACCCACATGAAGTCGCTGGAAAGCTATTTCCACTACCGCAACCTCGACGTGTCGACCCTCAAGGAGTTGGCCGCGCGTTGGGCACCGGATGTGCGCGACAGCTTCAAAAAGGGCAGCACCCACTTGGCCCTGGACGACATCCGCGAATCGATCGCCGAGCTGCAGCACTACCGCAAGAATTTCATCAAGTTCTGATTGGGCATAGGGAGGTTTTTGTGGCGAGGGAGCTTGTCGGAACGCCGCACCGCCCCGTTCGGCTGCGTAGCAGTCGCAAACCGGTCGGCGCGGTACGCCTGGAAGAACAGGGTGTCTGGTTTTGGGGCCGCTACGCGACCCAACGGGGGCAAGCCCCCTCGCCACAGGTGTGAATGCTTCGCCCTCTTTTGGTGCTTCGGTGAAGTGAGTAGACTGCGCGCCTTCTCGTAAGGACCGCCACCATGTTGCTGATGCTCTACCTGATCGCCATTACTGCCGAAGCCATGACTGGCGCCCTGTCTGCGGGCCGTCGCGGCATGGACTGGTTTGGCGTGGTACTGATTGCATGCGTCACGGCGTTGGGCGGCGGTTCGGTGCGCGACGTGTTGCTTGGCCATTACCCGCTGACCTGGGTCAAACACCCGGAATACCTGGTGCTGACGTCGATCGCTGCGATGTTCACCGTCTTCGCTGCGCGCTGGATGCGCCATCTGCGCTCGCTGTTTCTGGTGCTCGACGCCGCGGGCCTGGTCGCTTTCACCCTGATCGGCTGCATGACCGCCCTGGAAATGGGCCACGGCATGCTGGTGGCCTCGGTCAGCGGCGTGATCACCGGGGTATTCGGTGGCATTCTGCGGGACATCTTCTGCAACGACATCCCGCTGATTTTCCGCCGCGAACTCTACGCCAGCGTCTCGTTTGCTGCGGCGTGGTGCTATTTATTCTGTATCTATCTGCAATTGCCGGGTGAACAGGCGATCCTGATCACGCTATTCGGCGGCTTCCTGCTGCGCTTGCTGGCGATCCGTTTCCACTGGGAAATGCCCAAGTTCGTTTATAACGACGAAGCCTGATTTACACGCAGTCCCTGTAGCAGCTGCCGAAGGCTGCGTTCGAGGCCGAAGGGCTCGCTTCGCAGTCGCGCCGAACGCAGTCTTCGGCAGCTACTACATAAACCCGTGTTGTTTTAGCGCCCATTCGACATGCTCGCGCACCAGTTCCGACGGATAGTCCCGCCGTGCCTTCAACGCTTCCAGCACCGGAATGCTCGACGGCGCATTGCCCAGGCCGACCGCCAGATTGCGCAACCAACGCTCGTAACCGGCCCGACGCAACGGTGAACCTTCGGTGCTGCTGAGGAATTTTTCTTCGTCCCACATGAACAGTTCGGCCAGTTCGGCGTTGTCCAGGTTGTGCCGGGGTTTGAAGTCGCTTTCCCCGGAAGGCCGGGCGAAGCGGTTCCATGGGCAGACAATCTGGCAGTCATCGCAACCGAACACCCGATTGCCGATCAGCGGTCGTAAATCTTCAGGAATCGCGCTTTTCAGTTCGATGGTCAGGTACGAAATGCAGCGACGGGCGTCCAGCACATAGGGGCCGACGAAGGCATTGGTCGGGCAAATGTCCAGGCAGGCCGTGCAGCGACCGCAGTGCTCGGTGGCGTGGGGTGGGTCCACCGGCAGCGGCAGGTCGACGAACAGTTCGCTGAGGAAGAAGTAACTGCCGGCCTTGCGATTCAAGACCAGCGTGTTTTTGCCGATCCAGCCCAGGCCAGCCTGTTCGGCGATGGCCTTTTCCAGCACCGGGGCGCTGTCGACGAAGGCGCGGTAGCCGAACGGGCCGATCACTGCCTGGATTTTTTCCGCCAGTTGTTGCACGCGTTTACGAATTAATTTGTGGTAATCGCGGCCCAAGGCATAACGCGAGACGTAGGCTTTTTCCGGTTGGGCCAGCCGTTGCGCCATGTGCGTGTCGCCCGGCAGGTAGTCCATGCGCAGGGAAACCACGCGCAGGGTGCCCGGCACCAGTTCTTCCGGGTGCGAGCGTTTGCTGCCATGGGCGCCCATGTAATCCATTTCGCCGTGATAGCCAGCGGCGAGCCAGCGCTCCAGGTGCTGCTCATGCTCGGCCAGATCGAGGCCGCTGATGCCGACTTGCTGAAAGCCCAGCTCGCGGCCCCAGTCCTTGATGGATTGGGCGAGGGCGGGCAGGTCTGTGGTAATAGCGGGCATGAGGCGAGAGAAACCGGAGCTGAGATGCGTATAATTCTGCCAGACATCGGAGCCTGAAGACGCATGCCGCACACTAAAGATGAATTACCCGACGCGCTGTATAGCGCCGCGCAAGTCCGAGGGCTCGATGCGAGCGTGATCGCGGCCGGTACACCGGGCTTCGAATTGATGCAGCGTGCGGCACGGGCGACCTGGCGTGCGCTGGTCCGCCATTGGCCGACCGGGCACGAATTGAGTGCGGTGGCCGGCCATGGCAATAACGCGGGCGACGGTTATCTGGTGGCCGTGCTGGCCCGACGTGCCGGCTGGCATGTGCGGGTGCTGGCCGCCGGTGACCCCGGGCGTTTGCAGGGCGATGCCGCGTCGGCGCATGCCGAGGCGGTGGCCGAAGGCGTGGCCATTCAAGGCTGGACCCCGCACTCCGAGTTGCGCGGCATTGTGCTGGATGCCTTGCTCGGCACCGGCCTGACCGGTGAAGTACGCGAGCCGTTCGCCAGCGTCATCGCCGCGATCAATGCCAGTGGGCTCCCGGTTGCGGCGGTGGATATCCCCTCGGGGCTGTGCGCCGATACGGGTCGCCAGCTCGGCATTGCGGTTCGAGCAGACCTGACGGTGACGTTCATCGGTTTGAAGGTGGGGCTGTTTACCGGTGACGCGGCGGATGTGGTGGGCGATTTGGTATTCAACGATCTGCACGTCGCCCCCGAGACATTTATTGGGGCCGAGATCAGTGCGCGTCGCCTGACGGCCGGTAATGTACCGCGTCTGGCCGGCCGCGCTCCAACTGCCCACAAAGGCAAATTTGGTCACGTATTGCTCGTTGGCGGTGATCGCGGTTTTGGCGGCGCCATCCTGCTTAGTGCACAAAGTGCCCTGCGCAGCGGTGCCGGCATGGTGTCCGTGGCCACCCGCAGCGAGCACGTTCCGGCCGCCCTGGCGCGTTTGCCGGAAGCCATGGTGCTCGGTACGTCGTCGGCCAATCAATTGATGGGCTTGCTGGAGAAGGCCACGGTACTGGTCGTCGGCCCGGGGCTGGGGCAGGCCGCCTGGGGGCGCAGCCTGTTGTCGGCAGCGGCCAACGCGTCGCAGCCACAAGTCTGGGATGCCGATGCATTGAACCTGTTGGCCGAAGGTGGCGTGAGCTTGCCCGCAGGTAGTGTCATCACACCGCATCCGGGCGAAGCGGCACGATTGCTGGGGATATCGACAGCCGCCGTACAGGTTGACCGCCCGGCCGCGGCCCATGCGTTGAGCAAAAAATATACAGCGGTGGTAGTGCTCAAGGGCGCTGGCAGTCTGATTGCCAGCCCCGATGGGCGTCTGGCGCTGTGTCATCAGGGCCATCCGGCCATGGCGTCGGCCGGGTTGGGTGATGTGCTGGCCGGTCTGGTGGGCGCCTTGCTCGCTCAGGGCCTGGACGCGTATGACGCGGCCTGCCTGGCGGTCTGGCTGCACGCCAATGCCGGTGCGCAACAAGGTAAATTAGGCCGCGGGCTGGCGGCCAGTGATCTGATTCCAGCCATTCGTCAGTTGTTGGAGGAGCAAGCACCGTGTCTGAAGTAACCCTGTACCTGGCTGATGAGCAGGCCATGAGCGATTTTGGCGCACGTATCGCCAAAACCACCGGAGGGCACGGTCTGATCTTTCTTGAAGGGGATCTGGGCGCGGGGAAAACCACACTGTCCCGGGGCATCATCCGTGGCCTGGGGCATACCGGCGCGGTAAAAAGTCCGACCTTTACCCTGGTCGAGCCTTACGAGATCGGCGCCGTCCGCGCCTTCCATTTCGACTTATATCGATTGGTCGACCCCGAGGAGCTGGAGTACCTCGGCATCCGCGACTATTTCGATGACGACGCATTATGTCTTATTGAATGGCCCCAGAAGGGTGCAGGCTTTTTGCCAAAGCCCGACCTGACCATTACCATTAGCCCGCAAGACAGCGGGCGTTCGCTGAGAATTTTGCCCCAAGGCTCGCGTGGCGAGTCGTGGTGTGCCGTTTTGGCATTGGAATCCAAATAAATGATGGGGTTAGGTATGCGCTTTCGCGCGTTGGTTGCTGCCGTAGGGGTGTTGTTTTTGGCGGTGACCGTCGACGCTGTGGCCGAGACGAAGGTCAACAGTGTTCGCCTTTGGCGGGCGCCGGATAACACTCGACTGGTGTTCGACCTGACGGGGCCTGTCCAGCACAGCGTCTTTACCCTGACCGCACCGGATCGGCTGGTAATCGACATCAATGGCGCGACGCTCGGCTCGCCGCTGAACGTCTCCACGGCCAACACGCCGATCACGGCAATGCGTTCGGCACAGCGTACGCCGACCGATTTGCGGGTGGTCATCGACCTGAAAAAAGCCGTCACGCCGAAAAGCTTCACCTTGGCGCCGAACGCCCAGTACGGCAATCGCCTGGTAGTCGACCTGTTCGACAACGCGGCCGATGCCGCGCCACCGCCTGCGCCAACACCGTCTGTGGCCACGGTACCCGCCGTACCCGTCACGCCGTCCGAGCCTTCGATCAAGCTGCCACCCGCACCGGCTGGCAAGCGCGACATTATCGTGGTGATCGATGCCGGTCACGGCGGCGAAGACCCGGGCGCCTCGGGCTCTCGCGGTCAGCGTGAGAAAGACGTGGTGCTGGCCATCGCCCGTGAACTGCAGCGTCAGGTCAATGGCATGAAAGGTTTCCGCGCCGAACTGACCCGTACCGGCGACTACTTCATTCCATTGCGCGGCCGTACCGAAATCGCCCGCAAGAAGGGCGCCGACCTGTTCGTTTCGATCCACGCCGACGCCGCGCCGTCAGCCGCAGCGTTCGGTGCGTCGGTGTTTGCCCTGTCTGACCGCGGCGCTACGTCGGAGACCGCCCGTTGGCTGGCCGACAGCGAAAACCGTTCCGACTTGATCGGCGGTGCCGGCAACGTCAGCCTCGACGACAAGGACCGGATGCTCGCCGGCGTGCTGCTCGACCTGTCGATGACCGCTTCCCTGACATCCAGTCTGAACGTTGGCCAGAAAGTCTTGAGCAACATCGGTCGCGTCACGCCGCTGCACAAACAACGTGTCGAGCAAGCCGGGTTCATGGTGCTGAAGTCGCCGGACATCCCGTCGATCCTGGTGGAAACCGGGTTCATCTCCAACGCCAACGAAGCCTCGAAACTCGCGGCATCGAGCCACCAGCAGGCGCTGGCGCGCTCCATCAGCAGCGGCGTGCGGCAATTCTTCCAGCAGAACCCGCCGCCGGGCACCTACATTGCCTGGCTGCGCGATTCCGGCAAGATCGCCCAAGGCCCACGTGACCATCGCGTGAGCCCCGGTGAAACCCTGGCGATGATCGCCGTGCGTTATCAGGTGTCTGCGGCCACCTTGCGCAGTGCCAACAACTTGCAAAGTGACGAGCTGAAGATTGGTCAGACGTTGACCATTCCAGGCACTGAACTGGCGGCCAAAGAATGAACCAGGTGCTGACCAACACGGCGCGTATCGAGCTACTCAGTCCACGGCTGGCGAACCAGATTGCCGCTGGTGAAGTGGTTGAGCGCCCGGCCTCGGTGATCAAGGAGTTGCTGGAAAACAGCCTCGACTCCGGCGCCAAACGCATCGATGTCGATGTGGAGCAGGGCGGTGTCAAGCTGCTGCGGGTGCGCGACGATGGCAGTGGCATTTCCGCCGATGACCTGCCTTTGGCCCTGGCCCGTCACGCCACCAGCAAGATTCGCAACCTGGAAGACCTCGAACAGGTCATGAGCCTGGGGTTTCGTGGTGAGGCGCTGGCCTCCATCAGTTCCGTGGCGCGTCTGACCCTGACTTCCCGCACTCGCGACGCCGATCAAGCCTGGCAGGTGGAAACCGAAGGCCGGGACATGGCGGCTCGCGTGCAACCAGCGGCTCATCCGGTGGGCACTTCGGTGGAAGTGCGCGATTTGTTCTTCAATACCCCGGCGCGCCGCAAGTTTCTCAAGACCGAAAAAACCGAATTCGATCACCTGCAAGAAGTGATCAAGCGTCTGGCGCTGGCGCGGTTCGATGTGGCGTTCCATCTGCGCCATAACGGCAAAACCATCCTCAGCCTGCACGAAGCCCATGATGACGCGGCCCGCGCCCGGCGTGTGGCGGCGATCTGCGGGGCGGGCTTTCTGGAGCAGGCGCTGCCGATCGAAATCGAACGCAATGGCCTGCATTTGTGGGGTTGGGTCGGGTTGCCGACCTTCAACCGCAGCCAGGCGGATTTGCAGTATTTCTTTGTGAATGGCCGTGCCGTGCGCGACAAACTGGTGGCGCACGCAGTGCGCCAGGCTTATCGCGACGTATTGTTCAACGGTCGGCACCCGACATTCGTGCTGTTTTTCGAAGTCGATCCGGCGGGCGTCGACGTCAACGTGCACCCGACCAAGCACGAAGTACGCTTCCGTGACGGGCGCATGGTTCACGACTTCCTTTACGGCACTTTGCATCGCGCCTTGGGTGATGTGCGGCCGGAAGACCAGTTGGCCGCGCCTGTCGCGACAGCCATGGTCCGGCCAACCGGTATCGAAGCCGGCGAGTTCGGCCCGCAGGGCGAGATGCGTCTGGCGGCCAATGCGCTGCTGGAGCAGCCTCAGGCCCAGCCGTCCTTCAATACTTCGGCGGGCTCTGGCGCCGGTGCCGGTTATCAGTATCAATACACGCCGCGACCTCAGTCCGGCGTGCCCGTCGCCGAAGCCCAGGCGGCCTATCGCGAGTTTTTCGCGCCGTTGCCCGAGGCCAATGCGGTCGCGCTGCCGGCCGGGCAAGATGACATTCCGCCGCTGGGCTATGCACTGGCGCAGCTCAAGGGCATCTACATTCTTTCGGAAAACGCCCAAGGCCTGGTGCTGGTAGACATGCATGCCGCCCATGAGCGGATCATGTACGAACGGCTGAAAGTCGCCATGGCCAGCGAGGGGTTGAGCGGTCAGCCATTGCTGGTGCCGGAATCCCTGGCGGTCAGCCAGCGCGAAGCCGACTGCGCCGAAGAAAACGTCGCCTGGTTCCAGCGTCTGGGTTTTGAATTGCAGCGCCTTGGCCCGGAAACCCTGGCCATCCGGCAAATCCCTGCGTTGCTGAAACAGGCCGAGGCCAACCGACTGGTTAGCGATGTGCTGGCGGATTTGATGGAATACGGCACCAGCGACCGGATTCAGGCGCACCTGAACGAACTGCTCGGCACCATGGCCTGCCACGGCGCGATTCGCGCGAATCGGCGCCTGGCCTTGCCGGAAATGAACGGCCTGCTGCGGGACATGGAAAACACCGAGCGCAGCGGTCAATGTAACCATGGCCGACCGACCTGGACCCAACTGGGCCTGGACGATCTGGACAAACTGTTCTTGCGCGGTCGTTGATGAGCCAGTTCCCTCCCGCGATTTTCCTGATGGGGCCGACGGCCGCCGGCAAGACCGACCTGGCCATCGAACTCACCAAGGTCCTGCCCTGCGAGCTGATCAGTGTCGATTCGGCGCTGGTTTATCGCGGCATGGACATCGGCACCGCCAAACCCTCCAAAGAGATCCTGGCCGAATTCCCGCATCGTCTGATCGACATTCTCGACCCGGCCGAGAGTTATTCCGCCGCGGATTTCCGTCGCGATGCGTTGCAAGCCATGGGCGAGATCACCGCGCGGGGCAATATTCCGCTGCTGGTGGGCGGCACAATGCTCTATTACAAGGCTTTGCTCGAAGGTCTGGCCGACATGCCGGCGGCCGATGCGGACGTTCGTGCGCAAATCGAAGAAGAGGCTGCACGCCTTGGCTGGCAAGCCCTGCACGATCAATTGGCGGTGATTGATCCGCAATCCGCGGCGCGAATTCACCCGAACGATCCGCAGCGCCTTAGTCGTGCACTGGAAGTTTATCGCGTCAGCGGCCAGAGCATGACTGAGCTACGCTTGCGACAATCTGCGCAAAGTACTGAAGCAGCCGCTTCGGGACTGCAACAATTGCCCTATACTGTCGCGAACTTGGCCATCGCTCCGGCAAATCGCCAGGTACTGCACGAGCGCATTAAACAAAGATTCACAAATATGTTGGAACAGGGATTCGTCGACGAGGTCGTAGCCCTGCGAGATAGAGGTGACTTGCATTCCGGGTTGCCGTCTATACGTGCAGTAGGTTATCGACAAGTCTGGGATTACCTGGATGGCAAGCTGACGCAAGCCGAGATGCAGGAGCGTGGAATCATTGCCACGCGCCAATTGGCGAAGCGCCAGTTCACCTGGCTGCGCAGTTGGGCTGATTTATACTGGTTGGACAGCCTCGATTGCGACAATCTGCCGCGCGCCTTGAAATACCTCGGGACCATCTCCATATTGAGCTGAGTCCTTGCAATTGCCGTCTATCCTTGGGGGTGTGACGGCCCCAAGCCATCTGTTTACCTATTTTTTATATTGAATCCTTAAAGGAGTGCGGCACATGTCAAAAGGGCATTCGCTACAAGACCCTTACTTGAATACTTTACGTAAAGAGAAAGTGGGGGTTTCCATCTACCTGGTCAACGGGATCAAACTGCAAGGCACGATCGAGTCTTTCGACCAGTTCGTTATCCTGCTGAAAAACACCGTCAGCCAGATGGTTTACAAACACGCTATCTCTACAGTGGTGCCAGTTCGTCCAATTCGTCTGCCTAGCGCAACCGAATCCGAAGCAGGCGACGCTGAGCCAGGTAACGCCTGATAGGAGTCTCCTTTGTTCTTTGAGCGCCACGGTGGTGGTGAGCGGGCAATTCTCGTTCACTTGGATGGTCAGGACCCTGAGGCGCGCGAAGATCCGCAGGAGTTTCAGGAGTTGGCAATTTCGGCTGGTGCCGAGACCGTCGCGTTTTTTAACGTGCCGCGTCATCGGCCAACCGCCAAAACCCTGATCAGCAGCGGCAAGGTCGAAGAGTTACGCGACCTGGTCAAAGCCGAACAGGTCGATCTGGTGATTTTCAATCACATCCTCACGCCCAGTCAGGAACGTAACCTCGAACGTATTTTCGAGTGTCGCGTGATCGATCGCACGGGTCTGATTCTCGATATCTTTGCCCAACGCGCCCGCACCCATGAAGGCAAGCTCCAGGTCGAACTGGCCCAGCTTGAGTACATGAGTACGCGTCTGGTTCGCGGCTGGACTCACCTTGAGCGGCAGAAGGGCGGTATCGGCCTGCGCGGGCCGGGTGAAACCCAACTGGAAACCGACCGGCGCCTGTTGCGGATTCGTCTACGTCAGATCAAGGGGCGCCTGGAAAAGGTCCGCAGCCAGCGCGAGCAGTCTCGTCGCGGGCGCAAGCGTGCTGACATTCCGACGGTTTCACTGGTTGGTTATACCAACGCCGGCAAATCGACGCTGTTCAACTCGGTCACCGATTCCGACGTCTTTGCCGCCAACCAGCTATTCGCGACCCTCGACCCGACCTTGCGCCGACTAGAGCTCGAGGACCTCGGGCCGATCGTGCTGGCCGACACTGTGGGCTTCATTCGTCACCTGCCGCACAAACTGGTCGAGGCATTTCGAGCTACGCTCGAAGAGTCGAGCAACTCCGACCTGCTGCTGCACGTGATCGATGCGCACGAGCCTGATCGTATGGCCCAGATCGAACAGGTCATGGTGGTGCTCGGGGAGATCGGGGCACAAGACTTGCCGATCCTTGAGGTATACAACAAACTCGATTTGCTCGAGGGGGTTGAGCCGCAGATCCAGCGCGATGCCGATGGCAAACCGCAGCGGGTCTGGTTGTCGGCCAAGGACGGTACCGGCCTGGACTTGCTCAAGCAGGCAGTGGCGGAACTGTTGGGCAGCGATTTGTTTGTTGGCACCTTGCGCTTGCCGCAACGTTTTGCTCGACTGCGTGCGCAGTTTTTCGAACTCGGTGCGGTGCAAAAAGAAGAACACGACGAAGAAGGCATCAGCCTGCTGGCCGTTCGCTTGCCACGGATCGAATTGAATCGACTCGTGAGCCGCGAAGGTCTGCAACCGATGGAATTCATCGAGCAACACACTTTGCAATAAAAGCCTGAGAAAGCGGTTGTGCCGCGGTGACAGGCATTCTGTAGCATTGGTCGGCGCGCCGTGGGTGCGTCTTTGCTTTATCAGATGGAGAGCGCTATGGCTTGGAATGAGCCGGGTGGCAACTCGAATAATCAGGATCCTTGGGGTGGCAAGCGCCGCAATAACGGCGACCGCAAGGGACCACCGGATCTCGACGAGGCCTTCCGAAAGCTGCAGGAAAGCCTGAACGGGTTGTTCGGTGGTGGCAAGAAACGCGGTGATGAGGGTGGTGGTCCGGGCAAGAGTGGCGGCTTTGGTGGCCTGCTCGGCATCGGTCTGACCGTGCTCGCAGCCGTGTGGCTGTACAGCGCTGTCTACGTGGTCGACGAGCAGGAGCAGGCCGTGGTGCTGCGCTTCGGCAAATATTATGAAACCGTCGGCCCGGGCCTGAACATCTATTTCCCGCCGATCGATCGCAAGTACCTGGAAAACGTCACGCGTGAGCGTGCCTATACCAAGCAGGGTCAAATGCTGACTGAAGACGAAAACATCGTCGAAGTGCCGCTGACCGTGCAGTACAAGATCAGCAACCTGCAGGACTTCGTGCTGAACGTCGATCAGCCGGAAACCAGCCTGCAGCATGCGACCGACAGTGCCTTGCGCCACGTGGTGGGTTCTACCGCCATGGACCAGGTGCTGACCGAAGGTCGTGAATTGATGGCCAGCGAAATCAAGGAGCGTCTGCAACGTTTCCTCGATACCTATCGCACCGGTATCACCGTCACTCAGGTCAACGTACAGAGCGCTGCTGCACCGCGTGAAGTCCAGGAAGCCTTCGATGACGTGATCCGCGCCCGTGAAGACGAGCAGCGTTCGCGTAACCAGGCTGAAACCTACGCCAACGGCGTCGTGCCGGAAGCCCGTGGTCAGGCCCAGCGCATCCTCGAGGATGCCAACGGTTACCGCGACGAGACCGTCTCCCGCGCCAAGGGTGAGGCTGACCGCTTCACCAAACTGGTGGCCGAGTACCGCAAGGCGCCTGAAGTTACCCGTCAGCGTCTGTACCTGGACACCATGCAGGAAATCTTCAGCAACACCAGCAAGGTTCTCGTGACCGGCAACAAGAATGGCCAGAGCAATCTGCTGTATCTGCCGCTGGACAAGATGGTCGAGGATGGTCGCCGCACCAGCACTCCGGTGACCGGCGCAGCAGCCAGCAGCAATGAAGTGAATGTGCGTGCGGCGGCTGATCTGCAGCAACAGCAGGCACGTACCAGGGAGAGTCGCTGATGAGCAATAAATCGCTGATCGCCCTTATTGTCGGCGTCGTCGTGGCGATCGTTGCCTGGAACTGCTTCTACATCGTGGCTCAGACCGAGCGTGCGGTGTTGCTGCAGTTCGGTCGCGTGGTCCAGGCCGATGTTCAGCCAGGCCTGCATGTGAAAGTGCCTTACGTTAACAAGGTGCGCATATTCGATGCGCGCCTGATGACGCTGGATGCACCGACACAGCGCTTCCTGACGCTGGAAAAGAAAGCCGTGATGGTCGATGCCTACGCCAAGTGGCGCGTGAAAGATGCCGAGCGCTTCTACACCGCGACTTCCGGCCTCAAGCAGATTGCCGACGAGCGTCTGTCCCGTCGTCTGGAGTCGGGCCTGCGTGACCAGTTCGGTAAACGCACCCTGCACGAAGTGGTATCCGGTGAACGTGATGCGCTGATGGCAGACATCACCGCTTCGCTGAACAAGATGGCGGAAAAAGAGCTGGGCATTGAAGTTGTCGATGTCCGGGTCAAGGCCATCGACCTGCCGAAGGAAGTGAACCGCAGCGTGTTCGAGCGTATGAGCACCGAGCGTGAGCGTGAAGCTCGCGAGCACCGCGCCAAGGGTAACGAGCTGGCCGAAGGCATCCGTGCCGACGCCGACCGTCAACGCCGCGTGCTGCTGGCTGAAGCCTATCGTGAATCCGAAGAGGTTCGCGGTGATGGTGATGCCCAGGCTGCTGCGATCTACTCCAAGGCATACGGCCAGGATCAGGAGTTCTACGCGTTCTACCGTAGCCTGCGTGCCTACCGTGAAAGCTTCGCGAACAAATCCGACGTCATGGTCCTGGACCCGAGCAGTGACTTCTTCCGTTACCTGGAAAAAGCCAAGCCTTGATACGACGTTGACCTGAATCATCCCCCCGCCTGGCGGCTAAAGCCTCGGGCGGGGTGATCCTTTGGGAAAACGTGTGTATGATGCGGCAGCCGGGAAATTCCCGGCTTTTTTGCGTCTGCACGTTTGATTGCTGTTTTTATGCAGGCGCCCGAGTTGAATGACTCGACAGGTTTTTCGAGGAAAGTGGTTGGCGAAGCCGGTTCCAGGCTTTTCGCCACGTTGTTCATGCGCGGGGTTTATGCACATGAGCCGATCATTTTCTGCTTCACTCAAGGCTCGCCCAAAGGCTTGCTGCCCGGATCATAGGGGAATGGCGTAATGGCAACGGTAGACCGCTGGCTGCTGCCAGATGGCATCGAAGAAGTACTGCCACCGGAGGCTGCGCGCATCGAAGTTGCGCGTCGCCAGGTGTTGGATCTGTTCCAGAGCTGGGGTTACGAGTTTGTCGTGACTCCCCATATCGAGTACCTGGAATCCCTGCTGACCGGCGCAGGCCAGGACCTCGATCTGCGCACCTTCAAGGTCATCGACCCGCAGTCGGGCCGGCAGATGGGTTTCCGTGCCGACATCACGCCGCAAGTGGCGCGCATCGATGCGCACACCCTGCGTCGCGAAGGCCCGAGCCGTCTGTGCTATGCCGGTAGCGTGCTGCATGCTCAGCCACGTGCGTTGTCGTCCTCGCGCAGCCCGATTCAACTGGGCGCCGAGTTGTACGGCGATGCCAGCCCGAGCAGCGACGTGGAAGTCATCAGCCTGATGCTGGCCATGCTGCAACTGGCCGATGTGCCGGATGTGCACATGGACCTCGGGCATGTCGGCATCTACCGCGGCCTGGCCCGCGCCGCCGGTTTGTCCGGCGAAGTCGAGCAACAGTTGTTCGATGCATTGCAACGTAAAGCCATCGACGAGGTCATTACCTTGACCGAAGGCCTGCCTGCCGATCTGTCGGGCATGCTGCGAGCGCTGGTCGACCTGTGTGGCGGTCGTGAAGTGTTGAGCGCTGCCCGCGAGCGTCTGGCCAATGCGCCGGCGCCTGTTCTGGCGGCCCTGGACGATTTGCTGGCGATTGCCGAGCGTCTGTCCACGCGTTTCCCGGAGTTACCGCTGTACTTCGACCTGGGCGAATTGCGCGGCTACCACTATCACACCGGTGTGGTGTTCGCCGTGTTCGTGCCGGGTGTTGGCCAGTCCATCGCTCAGGGCGGTCGTTACGACGATATCGGTGCCGACTTCGGTCGCGCCCGTCCGGCGACAGGCTTCTCCACCGATTTGAAAACCCTGGTGACCCTGGGGCGTGCTGAGATCGAGCTACCGTCTGGCGGTATCTGGATGCCTGACAGTACGGATGCAGCACTCTGGCAGCAGGTTTGCCAGTTGCGCAGTGAGGGTCAGCGTGTCGTTCAGGCATTGCCTGGGCAGCCTTTGGCCGCCGCCCGTGAAGCGGACTGCGACCGGCAATTGATTCAGCAGAACGGGCTTTGGCAAGTATCGCCACTGGCTTCTTGAGTTTTCCTGCCGGCCGCCGCCGGCACCAAGTTTGCGCGAATGAGGACAAGTGTTATGGGTAAGAATGTCGTAGTCCTGGGCACCCAATGGGGTGATGAGGGCAAAGGCAAGATCGTTGATCTGCTGACCGAACATGCTGCCGCCGTAGTGCGCTACCAAGGTGGCCACAACGCTGGTCACACTCTGGTGATCGACGGCGAAAAAACCGTCTTGCACCTGATCCCGTCTGGCGTGCTGCGCGAAGGCGTGCAGTGCCTGATCGGTAACGGCGTGGTGGTTGCACCCGACGCCCTGCTGCGGGAAATCAACAAGCTGGAAGAGAAAGGCGTACCGGTGCGCGAGCGCCTGCGTATCAGCCCGTCCTGCCCGCTGATCCTGTCCTACCACGTAGCACTGGACCAGGCCCGTGAAAAGGCCCGTGGCGAGCTGAAGATCGGCACCACCGGTCGCGGCATCGGCCCGGCTTACGAAGACAAGGTTGCCCGTCGCGGTCTGCGCATCGGTGATCTGTTCCACCGTGAGCGTTTCGCCGCCAAGCTGGGCGAGTTGCTGGATTACCACAACTTCGTACTGGTCAATTACTACAAAGAGCCAGCGATCGACTTCCAGAAGACGCTCGACGAGTGCATGGAATACGCCGAGCTGCTCAAGCCGATGATGCTCGACGTCACCGCAGAGCTGCACAACCTGCGTCGTGCCGGCAAGGACATCATGTTCGAAGGCGCCCAGGGCTCCCTGCTGGACATCGACCACGGCACCTACCCGTACGTCACCAGCTCCAACACCACTGCTGGCGGCATCGCCACCGGTTCGGGTGTTGGTCCGATGTTCCTGGACTACATCCTCGGCATCACCAAGGCTTACACCACGCGCGTCGGCTCCGGTCCGTTCCCGACTGAGCTGTTCGACGACGTTGGTGCGTTCCTGGCCAAGCGTGGCCACGAGTTCGGCGCCACCACTGGCCGTGCCCGTCGTTGCGGCTGGTTCGATGCCGTGATCCTGCGTCGCGCTATCGATGTGAACAGCATCTCGGGCCTGTGCCTGACCAAGCTGGACGTGCTGGACGGCCTGGAAACCATCAACATCTGCGTAGGCTACAAGAACGAAGATGGTGCAGTGATCGACGCACCGACCGACGCCGACAGCTACATCGGCCTGGAGCCGGTGTACGAGCAGATGCCGGGCTGGAGCGAGTCGACCCTGGGTGCCAAGACCCTGGAGGAGCTGCCTCAGGCTGCGCGCAACTACATCAAGCGCATCGAAGAGTTGGTCGGCGCGCCGATCGACATTATTTCGACGGGCCCGGACCGCAACGAAACCATCGTTCTGCGTCACCCGTTCGCTTAATAAGTCGTTGATGTAAAACACAAAGGCCCCTTAATCGGGGCCTTTGTCGTTTATGCCTGTTGGACGGCATGACCTTTGCTGTGAATATCGCCTTCAGAATGCCATCAATTTAATGGCGTTAGAGTAGAGGGATTTCCTGTGTCGGCCGTTCTCTCACTGTTACAAAGCCGTTTGTTGCGGCCCGTGTTCGTTACCCTTGGTATCGCCCTTTTGGTGCAGGTGCTGGTGGCTGTCGCTCTGACCCGGAGCACGGTGACTGCGCTGGAAACCGATCTGGGCGTGCGCTTGGGCTCCGATAGCCAAAAGCTCTCCGGTGAGCTGGAGCAGGCGGGGCGTGAAGTCACGTCGAGCCTGGATAACCTGTCCAGCAATACCCGTCAGCGCCTGACCGCTGGGCTGTCTTCACGTTTGAAAGACGAGCAGGCTCAACTGCGTACGACGCTGGAGAAGGACCTGAAGGACTCGGCCAATGACATGGCGCAACTTCTGGCGTCGGTCGCACCCCGCGCCATGTGGGACAGCGACATTCCCACCCTGTCCGAATTCGCTCGCCGCGCCCAGCGCAATCCCAACGTGTTGTTCGTGGTCTATGACGACGCCACGGGCCAGCACCTGACGCGCTATCTCAACCGGGAGAACGCGATCAACAAGGCGCTTCTGGAGAAAGGCCAGGGCGAGCGGGCGTTGGACAAGGTGCTGGACGCAGCGAAGAGCGATCCGTCGGTCTACTACCTCGAAGCCTCGATCAGTCCCAATGGCGTGGAAATCGGCAAAGTCTTGATGGGGGTCTCAACTGCCTCTGTGGAAACCGATCTGGCGGCGCTGGACAAGCGCTTCTCGGCGCTGATCGCCAGCAGCGATCAATTGGTGGGTGACAGCCTCAAAGGTGCGGCGGCCGACAGCGCAACGGCGATGCGCGGACGTCTGCAATCGGCGCAGTCCACTGCTTCTGAAATGAAAGCCAACACCACGGGCGCCGTACAGGAAGCCGCAGGGGCTTTGCGCTGGCGCATCGGCATGGGCCTGGCGGTGGTGGGTTTCGGTGTGCTGCTGTTACTGGCGGTGGTGCTGGGGCGTCGAGTGGTCAATCGCCTGAAAATGCTCATTGTCGCGATGGATGACCTGGCGGCAGGCGAGGGCGACCTGACCAAGCGCGTGCAGATCAACAGCCAGGACGAGATCGGCGACATGGCCTCGGCGGTCAATCGCTTTGTGGATAAATTACAGCCGATCGTGCGTGAGGCGGGTGATGTGGCCCAGCGTACCGGTGTGGAAATCGGCGCCATGACTTTGCGTAATGCTGGTGCCGATGCGGCGGCTGGCATGCAGCGCGATGAAGTGGCCGAAAGCCTGCGCGCGTTGTCGCAAATGGCTGACGAGGCTCAGTCTGAAAGCCACGCCATGCAGGCCGCTTTGCAGCAGGTGGTGGACATTCGTCAGGCCACGGATGAGAACACCCGGACTTCGGCGAAAGTCGGCAGTCTCATCGAGGCATTGGCCGGACAAGTCGACACCGGCGCGAAAGTCATCGAGCGTCTGGCGCAGCAGAGTGAGCAGATTGAAGTGGTGCTGACGGTGATTCACGGGATCGCCGAACAAACCAACTTGCTGGCGCTGAACGCGGCCATTGAAGCGGCGCGTGCCGGCGAGACCGGTCGCGGGTTTGCTGTGGTGGCGGACGAGGTGCGGGCGCTGGCGAGCAAGACCCAGAGCTCCACCGGTGACATTCAGGCGCACATCGTTGCACTGCAGCAGGGCGCGCGTGAGGCCGTCGCGGCAATCGGGCAGGCTGGGCGTCAGGCCAGCGAAGGTCTGCTGGTGTTGCGCGATAGCGCGCGGTTGCAACAGTCGGTGCAGGCGTCGGTCGAGCAGGTGCATGCGGCGATCGGCCTGGCGACCCAGGCCGCGGCGCATCAGGCGCAAGGTGCGCAGGCCGTGCGTGGGCGGGTTGAGACCATCCATGCTCAAGCTGAGAAAGCAGCTCAGGCGGTGGTGGAGACCACGGCCAGCGGCAAGGTGCTGGATGGGTTGGCGGCGCAGCTGAAGGCGAGCCTGGGGCAGTTCAGGGCTTAGGTTTCTCGTTCGCAGGTCTGGTGCCTTCGCGGGCAAGCCTCGCTCCTACAAGGGCTACGTAATCCTTGTAGGAGCGAGGCTTGCCCGCGAAGCTTTTCAACGACTCAAATACATCCGCGTCGTCAGCAGATACACAGGCAACCCCGACACCACAATCAACAACGCCGCATAAGGCGCCGCCGCCGCGAACTCCACATTCGCGGTATGCGCCCAGACTTCCGTCGCCAATGTATTGAGCCCGGTCGGGCTCAGCAGCAGCGTCGCCGTCAGTTCCTTCATCGCATCCAGAAACACCAGCGCAAACGCAGCACCCAGGGCGGGAAAGATGATGGGCAGGGTCACCCGACAAAACGCGCTGAAAGACGACGCCCCCAGCGTGCGTGCGGCCTCTTCCAGCTGCGGCGCGGCCTTGTTCAGCGCGGTGCGAATCGGTGCCTGCGCCAGTGGCAGAAACAACAGCGCATAGGCAATCAGCAGCAACGCCGAGGTCTGGTACAGCACTGGCACATAATGCAGGGCGAAATACACCAGGGTCAGCGCTATCACCAATCCCGGCAGTGCATGCAGCAGATACGGCAAGCGCTCGGCCCAGATTGCCAGTCGGCCTTTATGGCGCACCACCAGCAACCCCACCGGCACCGCCAGCACCAGGCACAGCGCAGCGCCACCGAGCGACAGCGCCAGCGACGAGAGCAATGCCTCGCTGATCGCGGCCACCGGGAACGCTGCCGACGAACCCACCATCAACCAGTACGCCAGCATTCCCAGTGGAATGCCGCTGCCGATGATCGCCAGCAGCAAGCAGTAAAGTTGTCCCACAGCCGCCCACGGCCCGAGCCGAACCTGCTCCGCATGCCGAGCAGCGCCCTGGCCGGTGCGTACGTGACGGCCTTTGCCGCGCACGCGTAACTCAAGCCATAGCAGCACCAGGCACAGCGCCAGCAACACCGCAGAAAGCATCGCTGCATTGGCGTTGCTGAATTCCAGTTCGAACTGCTGATAGATCGCCGTGGTAAAGGTTTGCAGGCCGATGATCGACAGCGCGCCGAACTCCACCAGCATGTGCAGCGCAATCAACAGTGAACCGGCCAGCAGTGATGGCCAGAGCAGGGGCAGGGTGATTTTGAAGAATACACCCCAACGATTCTGCCCCAGGGTGCGGGCAGACTCTTCAAGAGAGGGGTCGAGATTGCGCAGCGTTGCCGCGACCGGCAGAAAGATCAGCGGGTACTTGGACAGCGTCATCACCAGAATCGCCCCGCCCAGCCCTTCGAAGTGAGCACTCAGGGATACCCAGGTGAAGCTGCTGACAAATGCCGGCACCGCGAACGGCAGGCACAGGATCACGCCCCATAATCGCCGTCCCGGCAGATTGCTGCGCTCCAGCAGCCAGGCGAGTGACAAGCCAATCACGCCGCAGGCCAATGTGACGCCCAGCATCAGCGCCAGGGTATTGCGCAGCAGGCCAAACACGTAGGGCCGCCACAGCAGATGCAGTGCCTCGGCCCAGCCGGCTTGCCAGGTTTTGAGGCCGACATAGGCCAGCGGCAACAGGCTGAGTACCACCAGCAGCAGAACCGGTAGCAGTAGCCAGATCGACGGCCGCTTGCGCCTTGGCATGTAACCCCCATGCGAAGCGGGGGCGGATAACGAGGCGCTCATCAGTTCAAGCCAACGTCACGTTCCAGGTCCAGGGCTTCTTCGGCGTTGCCGAGATCGGCTGGCGTGACGTTCGGCGCTTGCAGTTCGCTGAACGGCTTGAGACCGCGATCCGATTCCATGCCCTTGTGCAGCGGGTATTCAGCGGTGGTCTGGGTGATCACACGCTGACCTTCTTCGCTGGCCATGTAGGCGAGCAATTGCTGGGCTTCTTTTGGATGTTTGCTGGATTTCAGTACGCCAGCGCTGGAAACGGTGATCAGTCCGCCGACGTCGCCACCGGTGAAGTAATGCAGCTTCGAGTCGAGTTGGCCTTTTTCACGCTGTAAGGCGAACCAGTAGTAGTTGTTCACCAGCACGGTGGCGACTTCGCCATTTTCCACGGCTTTCAGTGCAACCATGTTGTTGCTGTAGGTTTTGCCGAACGCACGCAGGCCGGTCAGCCATTCTTCGGCGGCGTCCATCCCGTGGACCTTGATAATCGCCACCGCCTGTTCCTGGAAGGCGCCGCTGCTGGGCACGAAGCCAACCTTGCCTTGCCATTTTGGATCGGAGAATTCCATGACCGACTTGGGCAGGTCTTTTTCGTCGATCAGTTTAGGGTTGAAGGCGACGACCCGGACCCGCGCGGTGATGCCGATCCAGGTGCCATTGCCGGCAACGTAGTCCTTGGGCAGGACTTCAAGTGTGGCGGCATCGGCTTTCGCCAGCAGGCCTTGTTCGCCGAGCTTGTTCAGCGGTGGCGATTCTTCGGTGTAGATCACATCGGCAGGGGAGCGATCGCCTTCTTCGACGATCTGGCTGGCGAGTTGGTTGCTGCTGCCCTTGCGCACATTGACGTGAATCCCGGTCTTGGCTTCGAAGGCTTTGGCGACGGCGTCGCCGACTTCCTTGTGTTGACCGTTATAGAGTGTCAGGGAAACCGGATCGGCGGCTTGGGTGAGGGGCGTGGCGAGTGTCAGGCCGAGGAGGGTGATGGTCAGGCCGCGGCGCAGGGTATTTCGAAGCATCATTCGCAGGGTTCCTCACTGTCGCATTGCAAAAACTTGAAACAATGATAAACGATATTGCTTCTCAAGTGCGCCTTGCTGGGCGGGTGAGGGTTTGCTAGAGGGGCTGGTGCAGATCTTTGTGGCGAGGGAGCTTGCTCCCGTTCGGCTGCGGAGCAGTCGCAAACCGGGCAATAAGGATTGACTGAAAGAATGAGGGGGGCGCTTCGCAGCCCAGCGGGAGCAAGCTCCCTCGCCACAAAGGGCGGCTATGGCTTCAAAGGCCAGAAACGCAAAAACCCGCTTTCGCGGGTTTTTGTGAAATTCAAGATCGTGACCTTGAATTTGAATTGGTGCCCAGAAGAAGACTCGAACTTCCACGACCTTACGGTCACCAGCACCTGAAGCTGGCGTGTCTACCAATTTCACCATCTGGGCATGATCTTCAGCGTTGCCGCTGTTGATGTGGCGCACTATACGGAGAGCATTTTGATCTGTAAACCCCTGATTTAATTTTAATAATTCAGAAGCCTGGAATGCAAAAACCCGCTTTCGCGGGTTTTGTGTGAGCCTTGAAATTGATCTAATCTCAAGCTCGAAATTGGTGCCCAGAAGAAGACTCGAACTTCCACGACCTTGCGGTCACCAGCACCTGAAGCTGGCGTGTCTACCAATTTCACCATCTGGGCAGTATCGGCAGCGCTAGTGCGTCGTCGATGGCGCGCACTATACGGAGCGTCTTTTTAACTGTAAACCCCTGTCATCAAAAAAACCTGGAAAATTTTACCGGCGGCATTCAAATCAGCTTCGCGGTGTCGATAAAGGGCTTTAGATGGGCTGTCATAGCCTGAAATTTCCCGTTTCATTACGCCTATGCCAAACTAACCCGCATATAGACAAGGTGAAAACTCTCTAATGGCCGATTGGCAGTCCCTCGATCCCGAGGCCGCTCGTGAAGCGGAAAAATATGAAAACCCTATTCCTAGCCGCGAACTGATCCTTCAGCACCTTGCTGATCGAGGTTCGCCTGCTAACCGCGAGCAGCTGGTCGAAGAGTTTGGTCTGACCACAGAAGACCAGATCGAAGCCCTGCGCCGCCGCCTGCGCGCCATGGAGCGCGACGCTCAACTCATCTACACCCGTCGCGGCACTTATGCGCCGGTGGACAAGCTCGACCTGATCCTGGGCCGCATCAGCGGTCACCGTGACGGTTTCGGCTTCCTGGTCCCGGACGACGGCAGTGACGACCTGTTCATGAGCCCGGCGCAAATGCGCCTGGTGTTCGATGGCGACCGTGCCCTGGCCCGTGTTTCCGGCCTCGACCGTCGCGGTCGCCGCGAAGGCATGATTGTCGAAGTGGTGTCCCGCGCTCACGAGAGCATCGTCGGTCGTTACTTCGAGGAGGGCGGTATCGGTTTCGTCGTCGCAGACAATCCGAAGATCCAGCAAGAAGTGCTGGTGACGCCAGGTCGCAATGCCAACGCGCAGATCGGTCAGTTCGTTGAAGTGAAGATCACTCACTGGCCGACGCCACGCTTCCAGCCGCAAGGCGACGTGGTCGAGGTGGTGGGCAACTACATGGCACCGGGCATGGAAATCGATGTTGCCCTGCGCACCTACGATATTCCGCACGTCTGGCCTGAAGCGGTCTTAAAAGAAGCCGCCAAGCTCAAGCCTGAAGTCGAAGAGAAAGACAAAGAGAAGCGCATCGACCTGCGTCATCTGCCGTTCGTGACCATCGACGGTGAAGATGCGCGCGACTTCGATGACGCGGTCTACTGCGAAGCCAAACCGGGCAAGCTGCGCCTGTTCTCCGGTGGCTGGAAGTTGTACGTGGCGATTGCCGACGTTTCCAGCTACGTGAAAATCGGTTCGGCGCTGGATAACGAATCCCAGGTTCGCGGCAACTCGGTGTACTTCCCCGAGCGCGTGGTGCCGATGCTGCCTGAGCAGTTGTCCAACGGCCTGTGCTCGCTGAACCCGCACGTCGATCGCCTGGCCATGGTTTGCGAGATGACCATCTCCAAATCCGGCGAAATGACCGACTACTGCTTCTACGAAGCGGTGATTCACTCCCATGCCCGCCTGACCTACAACAAGGTCAGCGCCATGCTGGAAACGCCGAAAGCCACCGAAGCGCGTCAGCTTCGCGGTGAATACACCGACGTTCTGCCGCACCTCAAGCAGCTGTATGCGCTGTACAAGGTTCTGCTGGCGGCTCGTCACGTGCGCGGCGCGATCGATTTCGAAACCCAGGAAACCCGGATCATCTTCGGTTCCGAGCGCAAGATTGCCGAAATCCGTCCGACCGTTCGCAACGATGCTCACAAGCTGATTGAGGAATGCATGCTGGCGGCCAACGTGGCCACCGCCGAATTCCTGAAGAAGCACGAAATCCCTGCGTTGTATCGTGTCCACGACGGCCCGCCGCCGGAGCGTCTGGAAAAACTGCGCGCCTTCCTCGGCGAGCTCGGCCTGTCCCTGCACAAAGGCAAGGACGGTCCGTCGCCGAAGGATTACCAGGCTTTGCTCGCGGGCATCAAGGATCGTCCGGATTTCCACCTGATCCAGACCGTCATGCTGCGTTCGTTGAGCCAAGCGGTGTACAGCGCCGATAACCAGGGCCACTTCGGCCTGAATTACGAAGCCTATACCCACTTCACTTCGCCTATTCGCCGCTACCCGGACTTGCTCACGCACCGGGCGATTCGCAGCGTCATCCATTCGAAAATGGACACCCCGCACGTTCGCCGTGCCGGCGCGATGACCATTCCGAAGGCGCGGATCTATCCGTACGACGAAGCGACCCTGGAGCAGCTCGGCGAGCAGTGCTCGATGAGCGAGCGCCGTGCCGACGAAGCCACTCGCGACGTAGTGAACTGGCTCAAGTGCGAGTTCATGAAAGACCGTGTGGGCGAATCGTTCCCGGGGGTGATCACCGCCGTGACCGGTTTCGGCCTGTTCGTCGAACTGACCGATATTTACGTCGAAGGCCTGGTGCACGTCACCGCGCTACCGGGTGACTACTACCACTTCGATCCTGTGCACCATCGCCTCGCCGGTGAGCGTACCGGTCGTAGCTTCCGCTTGGGCGACACCGTTGAAGTGCGCGTCATGCGCGTCGACCTCGACGAGCGCAAGATCGACTTCGAGATGGCCGAAAAAACCATCAGCGCACCGATCGGTCGCAAAAAGCGCGGCACTGAAACCGCAGCGCCTGCTATCAAAACAGCTGCCGAGCCGGTACTGGCCAAGGCCGGGCGTCGTCCTGCCAAGGAAAAGGCCGTCGAAGCCTATCGTCCGAGCGATGCGGCGGCAAAAAATGCCGAGTTGCGCAAAAGTCGTGAAATGAAACAGGCATTGCTGTCTGAAGCGAAAAGCGGCGGTAAAGCGGCGTCTGGGGGAAAGACCGGGCGGTCGGCGCCTGACAAGGCCTCCGGCGGCAAGCCAGCCAAACCGAGCAAACACCGTAAAGGCCCGCCAAAAGCGGGTTCCGCTCCAGCCGCCAGAAGCGGCGGGGCGCGTAAACCTAAGGCCAAGTCATGAGTCAGTTGGAAAAGATCTACGGCGTGCACGCGGTAGAAGCGTTGCTGCGTCACCACCCAAAACGTGTCAAGCAGATCTGGCTGGCTGAAGGCCGCAGCGATCCGCGCGTTCAGACGCTGATCGAACTCGCTGCCGAAAATCGCGTGGCTGTCGGTCAGGCTGAGCGTCGCGAGCTGGACGCCTGGGTTGAAGGCGTGCACCAGGGCGTGGTGGCGGACGTGAGTCCGAGCCAGGTCTGGGGCGAGGCCATGCTCGACGAGCTGCTCGATCGCACCGAAGGCGCGCCTTTGCTGCTAGTGCTCGACGGCGTGACCGATCCGCACAACCTCGGCGCTTGCCTGCGTTCGGCCGATGCGGCCGGCGCGCTGGCGGTGATCGTGCCGAAGGACAAATCAGCCACGCTGACCCCGACGGTTCGAAAAGTTGCTTGTGGCGCGGCGGAAGTGATTCCGTTGGTCGCCGTGACCAACCTGGCGCGCACCCTGGAAAAACTCAAGCAGCGCGGCTTGTGGGTCGTCGGTACGGCGGGCGAGGCTGAACAGGATCTGTATCAGCAGGACCTGACGGGCCCGACCATCCTGATCATGGGTGCCGAAGGTAGCGGCATGCGCCGCCTGACTCGCGACCTTTGCGACTATTTGGTGCGCCTGCCGATGGCTGGCAGCGTCAGCAGCCTCAACGTGTCCGTCGCCACCGGCGTCTGCCTGTTCGAAGCGCTGCGCCAGCGTGGCGTCAAAGCCGCCGGGACCGCCAAAAAGTCCTGAGACTCCTCTGCAGGAGTCGCCGCAGGCGGCTCCTGCAAGTGTTCGGCTTTCCAGTCGAAGTGATTGTTCAAATAATCACCAATTGCCTTGCACCTCCCTCGACCCTTCTCTACAATTGCGCCCCTTGCTGTGACGGCAGGCACGTATGTGTCTATCGCAAGCAAGTCCATAAGTGTCATTCACTCCTTGTCTGACCGCTTTTGAGCGGCAGGCTACAACCCGTAAGGAGCATTCATGCGTCATTACGAAATCATCTTTTTGGTCCACCCGGATCAAAGCGAGCAAGTCGGCGGCATGGTTGAGCGTTACACCAAGCTGATCGAAGAAGACGGCGGCAAAATCCACCGTCTGGAAGATTGGGGCCGTCGTCAACTGGCCTACGCAATCAACAATGTTCACAAGGCTCACTACGTGATGCTGAACGTTGAGTGCACTGGCAAGGCCCTGGCCGAGCTGGAAGACAACTTCCGCTACAACGATGCAGTGATCCGTAACCTGGTCATCCGTCGCGAAGAAGCCGTTACCGGCCAATCCGAGATGCTCAAGGCTGAAGAAAACCGCAGTGAGCGCCGTGAGCGTCGCGACCGTCCTGAGCACTCCGACGCTGAAGGCGTTGACAGTGATGACAGCGACAACAGCGATAACGCTGACGAGTAATCCACGGACCTTTTGAGGAGCCTATTACATGGCACGTTTCTTCCGTCGTCGTAAATTCTGCCGCTTCACCGCTGAAGACGTGAAAGAGATCGATTACAAAGATCTCAACACTCTGAAAGCTTACGTATCCGAGACCGGCAAAATCGTTCCAAGCCGCATCACCGGTACCAAAGCACGTTATCAGCGTCAGCTGGCCACCGCTATCAAGCGCGCCCGCTTCCTGGCCCTGCTGGCCTACACCGACAGCCACGGCCGCTGAGACCGGGCAGTCGACACGTAGCAAAGGATTGAATGCATGCGCGCCTTAGCTGAGTTCATCATGCGCGGCCGTATGCAGGCCACTCTGGTAGTGGCCGGATGCGCAACATTGCCGTTGTTGTATTGGTTGGGTGCTGCCGCTGGATGCCTTGTGCTCCTGCGGCGCGGATTGAAGGACGCCGTTGGCGTACTTGCTCTGGGACTGCTGCCGGCGTTGATCTGGTGGCTTTTCTTCGACGACCCACGGGCACTTCTGGTGCTGCTGGGGTCTTCGAGCCTTGCGTTGGTTTTGCGCGCAAGCGAGTCCTGGAACCGCGTGCTGCTGGTCAGCATAGCGATGGGATTGGTGTTTTCAGTGGTGCTGGGGGCGGCTTTTGCGCCCCAGATCGAGATGCTGGCGCAGGCTTTGATAAAAGTCATGCCGTCGCTACTCGGTGAGGTCTACCAGCAATTGTCGGTAGACGAGCAAGCGCGCTTTGCGTCCCTGATTGCACCGGTCCTGACTGGCCTGATTGCGGCGTTGTTGCAAATCGTCAGTGTGCTGAGCCTGATTGTCGGGCGCTACTGGCAGGCGTTGTTGTACAACCCGGGTGGTTTTGGTCGCGAGTTTCGCGCCATCCGAATCCCGCTGGGACCGGCGATGTTGCTGCTGGCGTTAATGCTTCTGGGGCCAAATCTTGGCCCGCAGATGGCCATGTTGACGCCGTTGTGCAGCGTACCGCTGGTGTTCGCCGGGCTGGCCCTGATTCACGGGCTGGTGGCGCAAAAGCGACTGGCCAAGTTCTGGCTGGTGGGGTTGTACGTCACGCTGTTGCTGTTCATGCAGCTGATCTATCCGTTGCTGGTGGTTCTGGCCATCGTCGACAGCCTGATTGATTTTCGCGGTCGTTCGGCACCGAAAGATGCCGATAGCGCGAACGGTGAAGGTTAAAAGTTAAGAGGATTTTCACATGCAACTGATCCTTCTGGAAAAAGTCACCAACCTGGGCAACCTGGGTGACAAAGTGAACGTTAAGGCTGGTTACGGTCGTAACTACCTGCTGCCATACGGCAAAGCTACCGCTGCGACCCCAGCCAACCTGGCTGCGTTCGAAGAGCGTCGCGCTGAGCTGGAAAAAGCCGCAGCAGACCGTAAAGCATCGGCTGAAAGCCGCGCCGCCCAACTGGCTGAGCTGGAAGTGACTATCACTGCCACCGCCGGTGACGAAGGCAAGCTGTTCGGTTCGATCGGCACCCACGACATCGCTGATGCACTGACCGCCTCTGGCGTTGAAGTTGCAAAAAGCGAAGTTCGTCTGCCGAACGGCACTATCCGCAACGTAGGCGAATTCGACGTAGCCGTGCACCTGCACGCCGAAGTTGAAGCCACCGTACGCGTTGTCGTGGTAGCAGCTTAAGCAGCACTTGTCGGCTGGCACCCTCGGGTGCTTGCCGGTAACATCGGGCACGATCCTGTTTACAGGTCGTGCCCTTTGTCTTTCTGCAGTTCCTGATTTTCACAACCTCTGCTTCTCCTGAATAAACCAAGTGGCCATGAACGATATCTCCGCTCCCGAGCAATACGATCTGCAAACCGCTGCCCTGAAGGTGCCGCCGCATTCCATCGAGGCCGAACAGGCCGTGCTCGGTGGGTTGATGCTGGACAACAACGCCTGGGAACGCGTGCTCGATCAAGTCTCCGACGGCGATTTCTATCGGCATGACCACCGCCTGATCTTCCGGGCCATCGCCAAACTGGCGGACCAGAACCAGCCAATCGACGTCGTGACCCTGGCCGAGCAATTGGACAAGGAAGGTCAGACGTCCCAGGTCGGCGGTCTCGGTTACCTTGGCGAACTGGCAAAAAACACGCCGTCCGTCGCCAACATCAAGGCCTATGCCCAGATCGTTCGCGAGCGGGCAACCCTGCGCCAGTTGATCGGCATCAGTACCGAAATCGCCGACAGCGCTTTCAACCCTGAAGGCCGCACCGCCGCCGAGATTCTCGACGAGGCCGAACGGCAGATCTTCCAGATTGCCGAGGCTCGTCCGAAAACCGGCGGCCCGGTCAGCGTCAACGACCTGCTGACCAAGGCCATCGACCGCATCGACACCTTGTTCAACACCGACAACTCGATCACCGGCCTGTCCACCGGTTACACCGACCTCGACGAGAAGACCAGTGGCCTGCAACCGGCCGACCTGATCATCGTCGCCGGCCGTCCGTCCATGGGTAAAACCACCTTTGCGATGAACCTGGTGGAAAACGCCGTGCTGCGCAGCGAGAAGGCTGTCCTGGTTTACTCCCTCGAGATGCCAGGCGAATCGCTGATCATGCGTATGCTGTCGTCCCTCGGTCGTATCGACCAGACCAAGGTCCGGGCCGGTCGCCTGGAAGACGACGACTGGCCACGCCTGACGTCGGCGGTCAACCTGCTCAATGATCGCAAGTTGTTCATCGACGACACGGCGGGTATCAGCCCCTCGGAAATGCGTGCCCGGACCCGTCGTCTGGTGCGTGAGCACGGTGAGATCGGTCTGATCATGATCGACTACCTGCAACTGATGCAGATCCCGGGGTCCAGTGGTGACAACCGGACCAACGAGATTTCCGAGATCTCCCGGTCCCTGAAAGCCCTGGCCAAGGAATTCAACTGCCCGGTGGTGGCACTGTCCCAGCTCAACCGTTCCCTGGAACAACGCCCGAACAAGCGCCCGGTGAACTCCGACTTGCGGGAATCGGGAGCGATCGAGCAGGACGCCGACGTGATCATGTTCGTTTACCGGGACGAGGTGTATCACCCGGAAACCGAACACAAAGGCATTGCCGAAATCATCATCGGCAAGCAGCGGAACGGCCCGATCGGCTTTATCCGCCTGGCCTTCATCGGCAAATACACCCGATTTGAAAACCTGGCGCCGGGTAGCTACAACTTCGACGACGATGAATAACCTGCGCGGGGACTTTGTGGCGAGGGAGCTTGCTCCCGCCGGGTTGCGTAGCAACCCCAAAACCTGAGTCATCCTGTTTCAGGTGCACCGTATTTGCATATGTTGCGACTGCTTCGCAGTCGAGCGGGAGCTAGCTCCCTCGCCACAGGGGTTGCGTATATCGCTCGCTGATTTCCGACCATAGCCGTCGGAATTGGTCAAAATTTGTGCTATATTCCGCGCCCGCGAAATTCAATGAAAGCCAACACCGGTTATCGACATGCAAGCAGCCAAGCCGTTATTTGACTATCCCAAGTACTGGGCCGAATGTTTCGGGCCAGCGCCATTCCTGCCCATGAGCAGGGAGGAGATGGATCAGCTCGGCTGGGATTCCTGCGACATCATCATCGTCACCGGTGATGCCTACGTCGACCATCCGTCGTTCGGCATGGCGATCATCGGCCGGCTGCTGGAGGCCCAGGGCTTCCGCGTCGGGATCATCGCGCAGCCGAACTGGCAGTCCAAAGACGACTTCATGAAGCTCGGCGAGCCGAACCTGTTTTTTCGGTGTCGCGGCCGGCAACATGGACTCGATGATCAACCGTTATACCGCCGACAAGAAAATCCGTTCCGACGACGCCTACACTCCCGGTGGCCTGGCAGGCAAACGTCCGGACCGCGCGAGCCTGGTTTACAGCCAGCGCTGCAAGGAAGCCTATAAGCACGTGCCGATTGTGCTCGGCGGCATCGAAGCCTCCCTGCGCCGCATCGCCCACTACGATTACTGGCAGGATCGGGTGCGTAACTCGATCCTGATCGACGCCTGCGCCGACATCCTGCTCTACGGCAACGCCGAGCGTGCGATCGTCGAAGTCGCCCAGCGCCTGTCCTACGGCCACAAGATCGAAGACATCACCGATGTGCGCGGCACCGCGTTCATCCGCCGTGATACGCCGCAAGGCTGGTACGAAGTCGATTCCACGCGCATCGACCGTCCGGGCAAGATCGACAAGATCATCAACCCGTACGTCAACACCCAGGACACCGCCGCCTGCGCCATCGAGCAGGAAAAGGGGCCGGTTGAAGACCCTGGCGAGGCTAAGGTCGTACAGATCCTGGCCAGCCCGAAAATGACTCGCGACAAGACCGTCATTCGTCTGCCGTCGGTTGAAAAAGTCCGTGGCGATGCGGTGCTTTACGCTCACGCCAACCGCGTGCTGCACCTGGAAACCAATCCGGGCAACGCCCGCGCTCTGGTGCAAAAGCACGGCGAGGTAGACGTCTGGTTCAACCCGCCGCCGATTCCGATGACCACCGAAGAAATGGACTACGTGTTCGGCATGCCTTACGCGCGCGTTCCGCACCCGGCGTACGGCAAGGAAAAGATCCCGGCCTACGAGATGATTCGTTTCTCGGTGAACATCATGCGTGGCTGCTTCGGCGGCTGCACCTTCTGCTCGATCACCGAGCACGAAGGCCGGATCATCCAGAACCGTTCCGAAGAGTCGATCATTCGCGAAATCGAAGAGATCCGCGACAAGGTTCCGGGTTTCACCGGCGTCATTTCCGACCTCGGCGGCCCGACCGCGAACATGTACCGCATCGCCTGCAAGACCCCGGAAATCGAATCCGCGTGCCGCAAGCCTTCATGCGTGTTCCCAGGCATTTGCCCGAACCTCAACACCGATCACTCGTCGCTGATCCAGCTCTATCGCAGCGCCCGGGCCTTGCCGGGCGTGAAGAAGATCCTGATCGCCTCCGGCCTGCGCTACGACCTCGCGGTCGAGTCGCCGGAGTACGTCAAGGAGCTGGTGACCCACCACGTCGGTGGTTACCTGAAGATCGCCCCGGAACACACCGAGGAAGGTCCGCTCAACCAGATGATGAAACCGGGCATCGGCAGCTATGACAAGTTCAAGCGCATGTTCGAGAAGTACACCAAGGAAGCCGGGAAAGAGCAGTACCTGATTCCGTACTTCATCGCCGCTCACCCGGGCACCACCGACGAAGACATGATGAATCTGGCCCTGTGGCTCAAGGGCAACGGTTTCCGTGCCGACCAGGTGCAGGCGTTCTACCCGTCGCCGATGGCCACCGCCACCGCGATGTACCACTCGGGCAAGAACCCGCTGCGCAAGGTCACTTACAAGAGCGACGGCGTGACTATCGTCAAGAGCGAAGAGCAGCGTCGCCTGCACAAAGCGTTCTTGCGTTATCACGACCCGAAAGGCTGGCCGATGCTGCGTGAAGCGCTGACCCGCATGGGCCGCGCCGACCTGATCGGGCCGGGCAAGAACCAGTTGATCCCGTTGCATCAGCCAGCGACCGACAGCTACCAGAGCGCCCGTCGCAAGAACTCGACGCCGGCTGGCAGCCACAAAGTGGCCAAGGAAACGACCACCAAGATCCTGACCCAGCACACCGGCCTGCCACCGCGTGCCAGCGATGGCGGTAACCCGTGGGACAAGCGTGAACAGGCCAAGGCGGCGGCATTCGCCCGCAACCAGCAGGCAGCCAAGGAGCGCAAGGACGCGGCTAAAGGCAAGGGGCCGAAGCCTGCGCGCAAGCCGGTCGTGCCGCGCTAAACGTCGCTTGAGCTGAACAGAACGCCAACCTCCGGGTTGGCGTTCTGCGTTTCAGGAACAACGAATCTCATTGTGGCGAGGGAGCTTGCTCCCGTTCGGCTGCAAAGCAGTCGTCAGCTTTTTAGGGCCGCTGCACGCCCCAGCGGGAGCAAGCTCCCTCACCACAGAGACCGCGTACATTCACGTCCTCGCCACATTTGCGTGCAACTGCGCCAAACCAATTTTCCGCATCGCCCGATTTTGGTGCTGTACTGCCTCAAGCAATTGGAGAAAGCGCCAACGCCGCTGGCTGGCATAAGTCTTGCGCGCTTTCCTATAAGTTTAAGGCTCGCAGGAGGCACGCCGTGTCGATTCATGTCGCATTGCATCACGTCACGCATTACCGCTACGACCGCGCCGTCGAGCTCGGTCCGCAGATCGTTCGCCTGCGCCCGGCTGCCCACAGCCGCACGCGGATACTGTCCTATGCGCTGAAAGTCTCGCCCGAGCAGCATTTCATCAACTGGCAACAAGACCCTCAGGGCAATTACCTGGCGCGGTTGGTGTTCCCGGAGAAAACCGATGAACTGAGGATCGAGGTCGACCTGCTGGCCGAGATGGCAGTCTTCAATCCCTTCGACTTCTTCCTCGAGCCCTACGCCGAGAAGATCCCTTTCGCCTATGCAGCGGATGAGCGCAAAGAGCTGGCGCCGTACCTGGAAACCTTGCCGCTGACGCCGACATTCAAGGCCTATCTGGACGGCATCGACCGCACGCCGCTGCCCAGCGTGGATTTCCTCGTCGCGATCAACCAGCGCCTGAGCGAAGACATCGGTTACCTGATTCGTATGGAGCCGGGCGTACAGACCCCGGAATACACCCTCGAACAGGCCTCCGGCTCTTGCCGCGACTCGGCGTGGCTACTGGTGCAATTGCTGCGCAACCTCGGCCTGGCGGCGCGATTCGTCTCCGGTTATCTGATCCAGCTGACCGCCGACGTCAAAAGCCTCGACGGTCCCTCGGGCACCGAAGTGGATTTCACTGACCTGCATGCCTGGTGCGAAGTCTATTTGCCCGGTGCAGGCTGGATCGGCCTGGACGCGACCTCGGGGTTGTTTGCCGGTGAAGGACACATTCCGTTGGCGTGCAGTCCCGACCCATCCTCTGCGGCACCGATCAGTGGTTTGGTGGAACCGTGCGAGTGCGAATTCACCCACGAAATGTCGGTCGAGCGGATTTGGGAAGCGCCGAGGGTTACCAAACCCTACACCGAAGACCAATGGCTGGCGATTCAGGCATTGGGCCGGCAGATCGATGCTGATTTGCTCGAAGGTGACGTGCGCCTGACCATGGGCGGCGAGCCGACGTTCGTTTCCATTGATGACCCGGACGGCGCCGAGTGGAACACCGCCGCGCTCGGGCCAGACAAGCGTCGGCTGTCAGCCGAACTGTTCCAGCGCATGCGCAAGCATTACGCGCCCAAGGGCCTGGTACATTTCGGTCAAGGCAAGTGGTACCCCGGCGAGCAACTGCCGCGCTGGTCGCTGAACTGCTATTGGCGCCGCGATGGCGTGCCGATCTGGCATAACAGCGCGCTGATTGCCGACGAGCGGGAAGACTACGGCGCCGATGGCGAACTGGCCGGGCGTTTCCTGGCGAGTGTCGCCGAACGCTTGAAAATTCCGACACGCTTCGTGTTCCCGGCCTACGAAGACAATTTCTATTACCTCTGGCGCGAAGGCGCTTTACCGCAAAACGTCAGTGCCGAAGACTCACGCCTGGAAGAACCTCTGGAGCGTGCGCGCCTGCGCAAAGTCTTCAGCCAAGGCCTGGACAAGGTCATCGGTCAGGTCCTGCCGCTGGCGCGTACTGCCAAGGGCGATCAATGGCAGAGCGGTCGCTGGTACCTGCGCGAGGAACACTGCCGGTTGGTGCCGGGGGATTCGCCACTGGGTTATCGTTTGCCGCTCGGTTCGCAGCCTTGGGTGAAAGCCGCGGAGTACCCGTTCATTCACCCCACGGACCCGAATCAGGATTTCCCGGAGCTGCCGGACACCGACCAGCTACGGAATCACGTTCAACCGAAAACGGCCGACGAACGTGTGCCCGAGATCGACCAGTCCGCCGACTGGCTGACCCGCACCGCGTTCTGCGCCGAAGCACGTGAAGGTCGGTTGTACCTGTTCATGCCGCCACTGGAGCGGGTCGAGGACTACCTGGAACTGGTCGCCGCCATCGAAGCCACCGCCGAGGAACTGCATTGCCCGGTATTGCTGGAAGGCTATGAACCGCCGAGCGATCCGCGTCTGAGCAACTTTCGCATTACCCCGGATCCGGGCGTGATCGAGGTCAACGTCCAGCCGTCCGCTACCTGGGACGAGTTGGTGGAACGTACCGAGTTTCTTTACGAAGAGGCGCGCCAGACCCGGCTGACCACCGAGAAATTCATGATCGACGGCCGGCACACCGGCACCGGCGGCGGTAACCATTTCGTCCTGGGGGGCGCGACCCCGGCTGACTCACCGTTTCTGCGCCGTCCCGACCTGCTGCGCAGCCTGATCAGCTACTGGCATAACCACCCGTCCTTGTCCTACCTGTTTTCCGGGCTGTTCATCGGCCCGACATCCCAGGCACCGCGGGTGGACGAAGCGCGCAACGATTCGCTGTATGAACTGGAAATCGCCTTCGCCCAGATGCCGGAGCCGGGCGAAGAATGCCCACCATGGCTGGTGGATCGCTTGTTGCGCAATTTGCTGATCGACGTGACCGGCAACACCCACCGCGCCGAGTTCTGCATCGACAAACTCTATTCACCGGATGGCGCCACCGGACGCCTTGGCTTGCTGGAACTGCGAGCCTTTGAAATGCCGCCCCATGCGCGCATGAGCCTGGCTCAGCAGTTGTTGTTGCGGGCGCTGGTGGCGCGGTTCTGGCGCGAGCCTTATGCACCGCCGAAACTGGCGCGCTGGGGCACCGAACTGCACGACCGGTTCTTGCTGCCGCACTTTATCGAGCAGGATTTCGCCGATGTAATCGTCGACCTGAATGCCGCCGGTTATCCGGTGCAGGCAGAGTGGTTCGCGGCGCATCTGGAGTTCCGTTTTCCCAAGGTCGGCGACTACGCCGTCAGCGGTATCGAACTGGAATTGCGTCAGGCGCTGGAGCCCTGGCATGTGTTGGGCGAAGAGGGCAGCGCGGGCGGTACGGTGCGTTATGTGGATTCGTCCCTGGAACGTTTGCAGGTCAAGCTGACGGGGTTGCCGCCGCAACGTTATCTGCTGACCTGCAATGGCATCCCGGTGCCGTTGCAACCTACCGGTCGGGTCGGCGAGTTCGTCGCCGGTGTACGTTTCCGTGCCTGGCAACCGTACAACTGTCTGCAACCGACTATCCCGGTCCACGCACCGCTGGTGTTCGACTTGCTCGACACCTGGATGGGGCGTTCGCTGGGTGGTTGTCAGTACCACGTCGCCCATCCGGGCGGGCGCAACTACGACAGCCTGCCGGTGAACGCCAATGAAGCCGAGAGCCGGCGGATGGCGCGTTTCTTCCGCATCGGACACACGCCTGGGAAACTTCCTGTACCGAAACTGGAAATCAACGACGAGCTGCCGATGACACTCGATTTGCGACGCTTTTAAACCGTACGCGACGCTCGGATTTTTCGTCTATCCGGGCGTCATGAGCCTGCGTTAGTCTGACCGTTCTTTGCTGTCTGACGAGCTTTCCATGCCTGACCTGCTTGACTGCTACCCGTTGACTGCGGGCACCTATCACGAACTGCTCGACAACAGCGGCGCCGTGCGCCCGCACTGGCGGCGGCTGTTCGATCAATTGCAACGCAGCACGCCAGCGCAACTGGTGCAGCGTCAGGCGCTGCTGACCCGACAGATTCAGGAAAACGGCGTGACCTACAACGTCTACGCCGACCCCAAGGGCGCTGATCGGCCATGGGAGCTGGATTTGTTGCCTCATGTGATTGCAGCCGATGAGTGGCAGCAGCTTTCGGCCGGGATCGCTCAACGGGCGCGTTTGCTCAATGCTGTGCTGGCGGACCTGTACGGTCCTCAACGCTTGATCGCCGAAGGCCTGCTGCCGGCTGAACTGGTGTTCGGTCATAACAACTTCCTCTGGCCTTGCCAGGGCATCGCACCGCCCGACGGGGCCTTTCTGCATCTGTATGCCGTGGATTTGGCGCGCACGCCTGACGGTCGCTGGTGGGTGACCGCCGACCGGACTCAAGCACCCTCCGGTGCCGGTTACGCCCTGGAAAATCGCACCATCGTGTCCCGGGCCTTCCCCGAGTTGTATCGCGACTTGAAGGTGCGGCACCTGGCCGGGTTCTTCCGCACACTTCAGGAAACACTCGCCCGGCAGGCGCCGAGCGACGATGAAGCGCCGCTGGTGGTCCTGCTGACACCGGGGCGTTTCAACGAAAGCTATTTCGAGCACTTGTACCTGGCTCGTCAGCTCGGTTATCCACTGGTGGAGGGCGGTGATCTGACCGTGCGCGATGCCACGGTCTATCTGAAAACCTTGAGCGGGTTGCGCCGGGTTCACGCGATCATGCGTCGGCTCGACGATGATTTCTGCGACCCGCTGGAGCTGCGCACCGACTCGGCCCTTGGCGTGCCGGGGCTGCTCGAAGCGGTGCGTCAGGGCCGGGTGCTGGTGGCCAACGCCCTCGGCAGCGGTGTGCTGGAGTCGCCGGGTTTGCTGGGCTTCCTGCCGAAAATCAATCAATTCCTGTTCGGTGAAGAGTTGATCCTGCCGTCCATCGCAACTTGGTGGTGCGGCGAAGCGCCGGTGCTGGCCCAGGCCCTGGAAAAACTGCCGGAACTGTTGATCAAGCCGGCGTTTCCGTCGCAGAGCTTTGCACCGGTGTTTGGGCGTGATTTGAGTGAAAAACAGCGCCAGGCTCTGGCTGAGCGCATGCAGGCACGGCCTTATGCCTATGTTGCGCAAGAATTGGCGCAACTGTCCCAGGCGCCGATCTGGCAGGCCGAAGGCGGACAGTTGCAACCGCGAGCCATCGGCATGCGCGTGTATGCGGTGGCCAGTCGGGAGGGTTATCGAGTGCTGCCCGGTGGCCTGACCCGGGTTGCCGCCGAGGCCGATGCCGAAGCGGTGTCGATGCAACGCGGTGGCGCGAGCAAAGACACCTGGGTGTTGGGCGATCGCCCACCCAGCGGCGAACAATGGAAAGCCCAGCGCAACATTGGCGTTCACGATCTGGTACGTCGTGATCCGTATCTGCCATCGCGGGTGGTCGAGAACCTGTTCTGGTTCGGCCGTTATTGCGAGCGCTGCGATGACAGCGCGCGGCTGCTGCGGGTCATGCTCGCGCGCTATGTCGATGGCGATGACCCGCAAGCCCTGGAGGCGGCGGTCGATCTCGGTGAACGCCTGAATCTGTTGCCGGAGGAGGGTGAGTTGCCGGAACGATTGCTGGCGGCGCTGCTCGGCGATGATTGGCCGTTCAGCCTGCGTTCCAATCTACAGCGTTTGCAGTGGGCGGCGTCGCAAGTACGCGGCAAGCTCTCGCGAGAGAACTGGCAAGCGCTGGTGGAGTTGCAGCGCGAGGCCATGGAGCTGGAAACCGAAGAGCCGGATTTCGGCGAGTTGCTGGACTTCCTCAACCGGTTGGTAATGTCGCTGGCGGCGCTGTCCGGCTTTGCCCTCGACGACATGACACGGGACGAAGGCTGGCGTTTCCTGATGATCGGTCGGCGGATCGAACGGCTGCAATTTCTCAGCGGCAGTCTGGCGGCGTTTTTGCGCGGTGCCGGGGCTTTCGATCAGGCCGGGCTGGAATGGCTGCTGGAACTGGGTAACAGCAGCATCACCTACCGTTCGCGATACTTGGCGGTGGCGCAATTGATCCCGGTGCTCGACCTGTTGCTGCTCGACGAGCAGAACCCGCACGCGGTGCTGTTCCAGTTGAAACTGGTGACCCGTACGTTGAAGCGCTTGAACGACGACTTCGGCGCGCCGCGCGAAACAGGTCTGCTGCAGTTGGTGGAGCGGTTGGCGCACTTCGATCTGGGCTGTCTGGAGAACTCGCTGTTCGGCGAGGCCAGTGTTCACGCCGCCATAGAGGGGTTGGCGGATCTGCTGCAAGAGATCGCCGATGCCAGCGGACAGGTGTCGGATCGCCTGGCCTTGCGCCATTTCGCCCATGTCGATGATGTCAGCCAGCGCACGGTGTCCGTCTGATGAGTGCCCATTACCAGATTTTCCACGACACCCATTATCACTACGACAGCCCGGTGTCCCTGGCCCAGCAACTGGCGCATCTGTGGCCGCGCGCCTGTGCCTGGCAGCGCTGCACCGAACAGCAGTTGCAGATCAGTCCCCAGCCGACTTCACGCCGGGATGAGCTGGATGTGTTCGGCAATCCGCTGACCCGGTTGGCGTTCGAGCGCCCCCACGATGAATTGCTGGTCAACGCTCGGCTCACCGTCGAAGTGCTGGAACGGCCGTCGCTGGACTTCAATCAATCGCCGGCCTGGGAAGCGACCTGCAACGCGCTGACCTACAGCGGTCAGCCACTCTCGCCTGCGTTGCTGGAAGCCTGCCGTTACCGCTTCGAATCGCCCTACGTGCATTTGAAACGCAGTTTCGTCGAGTTCTCCGAAAGTTGCTTTCCTGCTGGCCGGCCATTGCTGCTGGGTGTTCAAGCGTTGATGGAGAAGATCTTCAGCGAGTTCACCTTCGACGCCGAGGCGACCCAAGTGGCGACGCCGTTGGTGGAAGTGCTGGAGAGGCGTCGTGGGGTTTGCCAGGACTTCGCGCATTTGATGCTCGCGTGCCTGCGCTCCCGTGGGTTGGCGGCGCGGTATATCAGCGGCTATCTGCTGACACAGCCCCCACCGGGCCAGCCGCGGCTGATCGGCGCCGATGCGTCGCATGCGTGGGTGTCGGTGTTTTGCCCGGTGCTGGGTTGGGTGGATTTTGACCCGACCAACAATGTGCAACCGGCGCTGGAGCACATCACCCTGGCATGGGGCCGAGACTTTTCCGATGTGTCGCCGTTGCGCGGGGTGATTCTGGGCGGTGGCAGCCATGATCCCGAAGTTCGGGTGACAGTGATGCCATTGGAATAGCGCAGACCCCATGCGGGAATGTGTTTTTTGGAGGAGGGTTTCAAATTGGCCTGTGAGGGCCAGCAACATCGTTGCTGACCCTGGACACAGATCCGGTGGGCCTGATCAGATCATCGGGCCCTGAGGGTCTCAGGCGTCGGGCGCCTGATCTTTCGGTGCTTCAACATCATCTTCTGCCGCCACTTCACCTTCTGCATCCGGGTTCAGTGCTGCTGCTTCTTCTTCAGCTGTAGCTTTCTTGCGCTGAAGCTTTTCCTCTTTCTTCTGCTCCTTGGCCAAGTCTCTCTGACGTTTGGCGAAGGAATAATTAGGTTTAGCCATGGGCGATCCTCTGGGGTCGAAGGTGAGGTTGAGCGGCGCATATTCTGCCCTGTATCGGCACCGAGCCGTTAGCTGGGTTTTTGCTCGGTCCATTTTGGCGGTACCGAGGGTTGCCAGGCGTCCAGTGCATCGAGCAGGGTTTGCGGTGATTCGCTCATTTGCAGCATGTCACGGTGCTGCCCGCGAACGAAGCCTTCGCCGACGATATGATCGAGAAAAGACGTCAACTTGCTGTAGAAACCGTTCACTTCCAGCAAACCCAGCGGTTTGCCGTGATAACCGAGCTGGCCCCAGGTCCAGACTTCGAACAGCTCTTCCAGCGTGCCCAGACCGCCGGGCAGGGCAATGAAGGCATCGCTGAGCTCGGCCATTCGCGCCTTGCGCGCATGCATGCCGTCGACCACTTCCAGGCGGGTCAGGCCACTGTGGCCGATCTCCTTGTCCTTGAGGCTCTGCGGAATGATCCCGATCACTTCGCCGCCGGCCGCCAGTGCGGCATCTGCCACAATTCCCATCAGCCCGACGGCGCCCCCGCCATAGACCAGGGTCAGCTTGCGCTCGGCCAATGCTCGCCCCAGGGCGACAGCCGCCTCACGATAAGCCGGATTGGTGCCGGTGCTGGCACCGCAAAATACACAAACGGACGTTAAAGACATGCCTTGCTCCATGGTCAATCAGGACCACAGAGTAAAGGCAGGCTCGCATCGTTCCAAGGGTTAAACCGCGCGTTCAGGTGTTTCGTAAGTGCCACTGGCGCCACAGGCGTAGGCGGCCAACAAACTGCTCAACAAGCTGCTGAAAGACATGACAGGCGCTCCAGGTGAGTAATGATGGCCCTGATGATAGGGCCGTCCCAGACGTCTGGCTGGTAGATTGTTTCGATGGGGGTCATAGCCCGAAAGTTGTATACAATTTTTGATTCAGGTCATAGGAACTTGCGAAGATTTCAGGCAGTCTTCTGTCCATTCGCACTTTTGTTAACCCTGCCTTGGAGATTCACCATGTTTGCCAAACTTGTTGCGGTATCCCTGCTGACACTGGCCAGCAGCCAATTGATGGCTGCCGAGTGCAAAACGACCATCGACTCCACCGATCAGATGTCCTTCAACACCAAGGCCATTGAAATCGACAAAAGCTGCAAGACCTTCACCGTTGAACTGACCCACTCCGGCAGCCTGCCGAAAAACGTCATGGGCCATAACCTGGTGATCAGCAAAGAGGCTGACATGCAGCCGATCGCCACCGACGGCCTGTCGGCTGGCATCGACAAGAATTACCTGAAAGAAGGTGATACCCGTGTCATCGCTCACACCAAAGTCATCGGCGCTGGCGAAAAGGACTCTCTGACCATCGATGTGTCGAAGCTCAATGCAGCCGAAAAATACGGCTTCTTCTGCTCGTTCCCGGGCCACATCTCGATGATGAAAGGCACGGTTACACTGAAGTAATCGATTCAAACGCATAAAAAAAGCGTCCACCCGGGACGCTTTTTTTGTGCTCATTTCTACAGGGGACAGAATCAAGGCGCGAACGGCATCACACGCTTGTGATGTGTTTTCTTGTACGTATCACAAATGATCTTGAACGCTTCCTCGCGCACCGGTTCGCCGTGCAGGAAGGCGTCGATCTCGGCGTAGGTCACGCCGTGGGATGCTTCGTCCGGTTTGCCCGGCGACAGGTCTTCGAGGTCGGCGGTCGGGATTTTCTCCACCAGCGACTCTGGCGCGCCGAAGCTGCGGGCAATCGCCCGGACCTGGTTTTTCACCAGGCCGCTCAGCGGTGCGAGGTCGCAGGCGCCGTCACCGAACTTGGTGAAGAAACCCATCACGGCTTCTGCCGCGTGGTCGGTGCCGATCACCAGGCCATGAGCCGCACCGGCGATGGTGTATTGCGCGACCATGCGCATCCGCGCCTTGGTATTGCCCAATACGAAATCCACCCAGACGGCCTCTTTGCCTTCGAAGGCTGCCACTTCGCCGGCCAGGGATTTGACTGCGGGGCCGATGTTCACCGTGTGGCGTTCGTCCGGGGCGATGAAGTCCACCGAGGCCTGGGCATCGTGTTCATCGAACTGCGTCTGGTACGGCAGGCGCACGGCGATGAACTTGTAGCTGTTATCACCGGTACGCTCACGCAGTTCACGGATGGCGCGTTGGGCCAGTAGGCCGGCGGTCAGGGAATCGACGCCGCCGCTGATACCGAGCACCAGGGTCTTGAGCCCGGAATTGACCAGGCAATCCTGAATGAAGGTGATTCGCCGGGCGACTTCAGCCTCAAGGGCGAGTTGATCCACGAACGGCGGTTGGACCTTGAGCTGTTCAGCAATCTCACGCTGTACGGCTTGCATGAATTCACTCCTTGCTTGATGTACTGGAAAGGGTGGCAGGTACTTGGAAAACGTGTCGCAAATAGGCGACGAAATTCGGGTCTTTGCAGTGAGTCTTGCCAGGCTCATCAGAAATCTTGGCCACCGGTTGGCCGTTGCATGCAGTCATTTTAAGCACGATGCTCATCGGTTCGACACCCGGAATATCGCAGGTCAGGTTAGTGCCGATGCCGAAACTGACATTGATCCGACCACGTAACGCCCGAAAAATCTCCAGAGACTTGGGCAACGTCAGGCTGTCGGAAAACACCAGGGTCTTGCTCATCGGGTCGATGCCCAGCTTGTGGTAGTGGGCGATGGCCTTTTCCGCCCAGAGCACCGGGTCACCGGAGTCGTGACGCAAGCCGTCGAAGAGCTTGGCAAAGAACAGGTCGAAATCGCCGAGAAACGCATCGGAAGTGATGCAGTCGGTCAGGGCGATCCCCAGCAGGCCACGGTACTCTCGGACCCAGCAGTCGAGGGCGGCGATCTGGCTGTCGATCAACCGCGGACCGAGTTGCTGGTGGGCCATGATCCATTCGTGGGCCATGGTGCCCAGCGGCTTCATATCCAGCTCGCGGGACAGGTGCACGTTGCTGGTGCCGACGAAACGACCAGGGAAGTCGTGCTTGAGCACGTTTACCACTTCTTCCTGCACGCGATACGAGAAGCGCCGGCGAGTGCCGAAATCGGCTACCTGCAACTCGGACAATTCATCGGTGCTGGCGTTGGCGGTCAACCAGTCGAACTTGCGATAGAGCTGCTCACGGGCCTGTTCCAGGACGATTTCCCGGTAGCGATAGCGGTTGCGCACTTCGCTGACCATGGCCAGCAACGGCACTTCGAACAGAATCACGTGCAGCCACGGCCCGCGCAGGCGGATGAACAACTCGCCGTTTTCAATGCCGGTGTGGATATAGCGCAGATTGAAACGAAACAGCCCGAGAAAACGCAGGAAGTCCGGTTTCAGGAAGCTGATGCGCTCCAGGAAGCTCAACTGATCGGCGCTCAGGCTCAACTCGGCCAGGCGCTCGATCTGGAAACGGATCTCCGCCAGGTACGGGCGCAGATCCTCGCTGTTACGGCAACGAAACTCCCATTCGACTTCCACGTTAGGGTAGTTGTGCAGCACCGCCTGCATCATCGTCAGTTTGTAGAAGTCGGTGTCGAGCAGGTTCTGCACGATGCGATCGGCAAACACACTCTCGCTCATAACGGGGTCTCCAGGCGGGTCGCGGCCCGTGGCAGCGACGTTGCAGCTGTTTCAATGAATGGGGCTAGTGGCGCATATCAGCGGTGAGGATTGCCAGCAATTTTTTAGACGCTAGAGATCTCTGTGGCGAGGGAGCAAGCTCCCTCGCCACAGATATTGTTCTTGACCACAGATTTTTGTGAGTCTTCAAATCTGTGAGGCATCCGGATTGTTTATCCGCTCCAGCATCCACTTCACAAAATCCCGCACCTTGGGCACTTCCGCCGAGTGCTCCGGATACGCCAGGTAATAGGCGTCGGTGCTGGGCATTGCATGCTGCCAGGGAATGACCAACTTGCCGTCGGCCAATTCCTCTTCCACCAGAAACTTCGGTAGCAACGCTACACCACAGCCGACTTGGGCGGCGCGGATGCACATATAGAACGTTTCGAAACGCGGGCCGTGGTAGCTGTGTTCGGTGTGGTAGCCCTGGCTGTCGAACCAATCGTGCCAGGCCTGGGGCCGGGAAGCGTTTTGCAGCAGGACCAGGTCGGTAAGCTGCGTAGGATCGGTGAACGGCGTGTCCGGCAGACTGCCCGGTGCGCACACAGGAACAAGCTCTTCGCCAAACAGCTTCAGGCATTCGGTGCCGGGCCGTGAGCCCTGGCCGAAGTAGAACGCCAGGTCGCTGCGACCTTGCAGCAGGTCGTCGGCTTCCTGTTCGCTGCACAGGTCCAGATGAATTGACGGATGACGCAGGCGCCAGCCTTTCAAGCGTGGCACCAGCCAGCGCGCGCCGAAGGTCGGAGGCGTGGAGACGCGCAAGACTTCGGTGTCTCCGCCGTAGGAACGCAGGTAATGGGTCGACATTTCGACTTGGGTGAGGATTTTTCGTACCTCCACCAAATACAAATCGCCAGCGGGGGTCATTTGCAGGCGTCGGCGCACCCGGCGGAACAACAGGTGCTGCAACAACTCTTCGAGTTGCGCGACCTGTTTGCTCACGGCGCTCTGGGTCAGGTTCAGCTCTTCGGCGGCGCGGGTGAAGCTCAAATGCCGGGTCACGGCCTCGAAACACTGCAGCGCAGTGATCGACGGCAAGTAGCGTTTATTCAGCATCGGTTCTCCTTGTTCTTGTCTCTCTACGTGGCACGCGTGTTACCGGCAGATTCGCAGCATGAATAAACGGAATGATATCTCGCTTAATCGTCGTTTGTTGGAGAACCTCGGGAGCGCTAAAACTACAGGTCAGATCAGTCGAATTAATCCGGCTGCACGTTTTCTGTTTCTGCTCGAGGAGTGACCCATGGTTGCCGCATTGCTTGATCGTCTTGGTGTGAACCCGGCCCTGTACCAGAACGGCAAAGTGCCGGTGCATTCGCCCATCGACGGTAGTCGGATTGCCGCCGTGAACTGGGAAGGCGCCGCTGAAGTCGAGCAGCACATCAGTCGCGCAGATCATGCGTTCGAATTGTGGCGCAAGGTGCCGGCGCCGCGCCGTGGCGAACTGGTTCGTCAATTGGGCGACATCCTGCGCGAGTACAAGGCCGATCTCGGTGAGCTGGTTTCCTGGGAAGCCGGCAAGATCACTCAGGAAGGCCTGGGTGAAGTTCAGGAAATGATCGACATCTGCGACTTCGCGGTCGGTCTGTCCCGTCAGTTGTACGGTTTGACCATCGCCTCCGAGCGCCCTGGCCACCACATGCGCGAAACCTGGCACCCGCTGGGCATCGTCGGCGTGATCAGCGCGTTCAACTTCCCGGTCGCCGTCTGGGCCTGGAACGCGACGCTGGCGCTGGTCTGCGGCAACCCGGTGATCTGGAAGCCGTCGGAGAAAACCCCGCTGACCGCGTTGGCCTGTCAGGCGCTGTTCGACCGTGTCCTGAAGAACTTCAGCGACGCCCCGCCGCACCTGAGCCAAGTGATCATCGGCGGCCGCGATGCAGGCGAAGCCCTGGTCGATGACCCGCGTGTCGCGCTGATCAGCGCTACCGGCAGCACCCGCATGGGCCGCGAAGTGGCGCCGAAAATCGCCGCACGTTTCGCCCGTAGCATTCTGGAACTGGGCGGTAATAACGCGATGATCCTCGGCCCAAGCGCCGATCTGGACATGGCCGTACGGGCGATTCTGTTTAGCGCCGTCGGCACTGCCGGTCAGCGTTGCACCACCTTGCGTCGCCTGATTGCCCACGAATCGGTGAAAGAAGAAATCGTCACCCGCCTGAAAGCCGCTTACTCCAAGGTGCGCATCGGCCATCCACTGGAAGGCAACCTGATCGGGCCGCTGATCGACAAACACAGCTTCGACAACATGCAGGACGCGCTGGAGCAAGCCTTGAGCGAAGGCGGCCGGGTGTTTGGCGGCCAGCGTCAGCTGGAAGACAAATTCCCCAACGCTTACTACGTTTCACCAGCCATCGTCGAAATGCCGGAACAAAGCGATGTGGTGCGCGACGAAACCTTCGCGCCAATTCTGTACGTGATCGGTTACACCGATTTCGAAGAGGCATTGCGCCTGAACAACGCCGTGCCACAAGGCCTGTCGTCGTGCATCTTCACCACCGACGTGCGTGAAGCCGAGCGGTTCATGTCGGCGGTGGGCAGCGATTGCGGCATTGCCAACGTCAACATCGGCCCGAGCGGCGCGGAAATCGGCGGCGCGTTCGGCGGCGAGAAGGAAACGGGCGGCGGTCGTGAGTCGGGCTCCGATGCATGGCGCGGGTACATGCGCCGCCAGACCAACACCGTGAACTATTCGCTGGAATTGCCGTTGGCTCAGGGGATTACGTTCGATTAAGCAGCAAGCTACAAGCTGTTGATCGATCGTTCCCACGCTCTGCGCGGGAACGATCGATGGTGTGTTGGTTAGGTTTCATTTTCGGAGTCTGGCAATGCCGTTACGCGAAGAGTGTCTGTGGGAAAAACTGACGCCGCAAAGGCCCGACAATGCGGCGCTCAAGGGTGAGGTGACGGTGGATGTCTGCGTCATCGGTGCCGGTTTCACCGGGCTGTCGGCGGCGGTGCATCTGCTGGAGCAAGGCAAAAGTGTCTGTGTGCTGGAAGCGCATCGTGCCGGCCATGGCGGTTCGGGGCGTAACGTCGGGCTGGTCAACGCCGGAATGTGGATTCCTCCGGACGAAATCGAAGCCGGTTTTGGCAAGGCGGTCGGCAGTCAGCTCAACCGTATGCTCGGAGCGGCGCCGTCGCTGGTGTTCAGCCTCGTCGACAAATACAACATCGATTGCCAGTTGCGCCGCGAAGGCACGCTGCACATGGCGCACAACGCGCGTGGCGAGGCGGACCTGCGCAGTCGCGAAGAACAATGGAAACGTCGTGGGGCACCGGTGGAATTGTTGACCGGAGCTGCCTGCGAACAAGCCACGGGCACCCGGAAGATCGCCGCCGCGCTGCTCGACCGGCGTGCCGGCACGATCAACCCGATGGCCTACACCACGGGGCTGGCCAACGCGGCTATCGGCCTTGGCGGTCAGTTGTTCGATCATTCCCCGGTGACCCGACTCGAACGTCAGGGCCAGCGCTGGTCGGTGCAGACCGCCCAGGGTTCGGTGCTGGCCGAACAGGTGGTGATCGCTTCCAATGCCTATACCGAAGGCGACTGGACGGAGCTGCGTCGCAACTTCTTCCCCGGTTATTACTATCAAGTGGCTTCGGTGCCGCTGACCGAAGACGCCGCGCAGCAAATTCTGCCCGGTGGTCAGGGTTCCTGGGACACCCGGCAAGTGCTCAGCAGCATCCGTCGTGATGCCGAGGGGCGGTTGTTGCTCGGCAGTCTCGGCAATGGCAACCAGAAACCGACCTGGTTCCTCAAAGCCTGGGCCGATCGGGTTCAGCAGCATTACTTCCCCTACCTGAAACCGGTGGAATGGGAATGCACCTGGACCGGTTGCATCGCCTTCACCCCCGATCATTTGATGCGCCTGTTCGAGCCGGCACCGGGTCTGGTGGCCGTTACTGGTTACAACGGTCGAGGCGTGACCACCGGCACAGTGGTCGGCAAAGCCTTCGCCGACTACTTGTGTAACGGAAATCCTCAAGCCCTGCCGATTCCCTTCGCACCCATGCAGCCATTGGCGGGCGTGGGGCTGCGAAGCTGCCTGTATGAGGCCGGTTTTTCGCTGTATCACGCGGGCCAGTGCCTGCGGATCGTGATCTGATTGTTGAAATATGTTGCTGGAAGCAGCGCTTTTCAGCGAAGCGGCTAGCCTGTAATGGTGCGGGTTGTAGCAGTTGTGCACCGGCAGTGTGCAGTTCGGTGACGCGGGCTGTTACAGGCAGGTTGCACATCGTTTGGCGCTGCGGTTGCAATGATGGCGCATGCGGGTTGCGCCTTTTGAAATAAATGGTTTCACCTCCCGCGGTTTAGACGGTTGCACGCCCAATGAAAATGGGATCGAAACAGTCGAAATAACAAGAAAGCAGCGACTTTTTTCAGAATAAAAAACCGATGGCACGGCCCTTGCTCTGAGCATTCAGTGAAGTCGCAGTGCCAACTAAAAAAAACCTTGGAGCACCACCTCATGTCCCAGACGTTTTACAAGAAAGGCTTTCTGGCCCTCGCAGTGGCAGCTGCGTTGGGTGTTTCTGCGTTTGCACAGGCTGATGTGAAAATCGGTGTGGCCGGCCCTATGACAGGCGCCAACGCGGCATTTGGCGAGCAGTACATGAAGGGTGCACAGGCAGCCGCTGATGCGGTCAACGCCGCCGGCGGTGTCAACGGGGAAAAAATCGTACTGGTCAAAGGCGATGACGCCTGCGAGCCGAAGCAGGCTGTGACGGTCGCCAAAGACCTGACTGAAAAGAAAGTCGTTGGTGTGGTAGGTCACTTCTGCTCCTCGTCGACCATCCCTGCCTCCGAGATCTACGATGAAGCCGGCATCATCACGATCACCCCAGGTTCCACCAACCCCAAGGTGACCGAGCGCGGCCTGAGTGCCATGTTCCGCATGTGCGGGCGTGACGACCAGCAAGGTATCGTGGCTGGCGACTATATCGTCGACGTGCTCAAGGGCAAGAAAGTCGCCGTGCTGCACGACAAGGACACCTATGGCCAAGGCTTGGCAGATGCCACCAAGGCTCAACTGATCAAGCGCGGCGTAACGCCAGTGCTGTATGAAGGCCTGACTCGCGGCGAGAAAGACTTCAGCGCCGTCGTCACCAAGATCCGTGCGGCCGGTGCCGACGTGGTCTACTTCGGCGGCTTGCACCCGGAAGCCGGTCCACTGGTTCGGCAACTGCGTGAACAGGGCCTCAAAGACGTCAAGTTCATGTCCGATGACGGCATCGTGACTGACGAACTGGTGACCACCGCCGGTGGCCCACAGAACGTTGATGGCGTACTGATGACCTTCGGCGCCGACCCACGTCTGCTGCCAGACAGCAAGACCGTGGTAGACGCCTTCCGCAAGGCCGGCACCGAACCTGAAGGCTACACCTTGTACGCTTACGCTTCGGTCCAGACCCTGGCCGCAGCGTTCAATGGCGCCAAATCCAACAAGGGCGAAGACGCTGCCAAATGGCTGAAAGCCAACCCGGTCAAGACCGTCATGGGCGAGAAGACCTGGGACAGCAAGGGCGACCTGAAAGTCTCCGACTACGTGGTTTACAAGTGGGACAAGGACGGCAAATACCACCAGCTGGAAAAACAGAAGTGATATGAGCGGTTGATCTGCCCGGCGCCTTGCGCGCCGGGCAGTCCTGAAACATGTCCGTGCAGTACCTGTCTTTTCTCGTAGAGCTGCACACAACCGAGTTGCGCCGGCGGCTGAACCCCGGTCCGTCGCACCCGGCTTCTGTGCAGTCTCTCAAGTGCGTGAGATTGCGTTATGGATGGTATTTTCCTGCAGCAACTGGTCAACGGCCTGACCCTCGGGTCGGTCTATGGCCTGATCGCCATCGGCTACACAATGGTCTATGGCATCATCGGCATGATCAACTTCGCCCATGGCGAGGTTTATATGATCTCTGCGTACCTCGCGGCGATCAGTCTGGCTCTGCTGGCTTACTTCGGTATTGAATCCTTCCCGCTGCTGATGCTCGGCACCCTGGTTTTCACCATCATCGTCACCGCGGTGTATGGCTGGGTCATTGAGCGTGTCGCTTACAAACCGCTGCGCAACTCCACCCGACTGGCACCGCTGATCAGCGCCATCGGTATTTCCCTGATCCTGCAAAACTATGCACAGATCAGTCAGGGCGCCCGTCAACAGGGTGTACCAACACTGCTGACCGGTGCATGGCGAGTTGAAGTCGGGAGCGGCTTCGTTCAACTCACCTACACCAAAATCTTCATTCTGGTTGCCGCATTCGTCGGCATGGGCTTGCTGACCTATGTCATCAAGTACACCAAACTCGGCCGCATGTGCCGCGCCACCCAGCAAGACCGCAAGATGGCTTCGATCCTGGGGATCAACACCGATCGGGTGATTTCCTACGTGTTCATCATCGGTGCGGCGATGGCGGCCCTGGCCGGTGTGCTGATCACCATGAACTACGGCACGTTCGACTTCTACGCAGGCTTCGTCATCGGGATCAAGGCGTTCACTGCGGCAGTGCTCGGCGGGATCGGCTCACTGCCCGGCGCCATGCTGGGAGGGATCATTCTCGGGATCTCCGAGTCGCTGTTCTCGGGGTTGGTCAACTCGGATTACAAAGACGTTTTCAGCTTCTCGCTGCTCGTTCTTGTTCTGGTCTTTCGGCCTCAAGGCCTGCTTGGCCGTCCTCTTGTGTCGAAGGTGTAAGCGATGTCTTCAACCACTAAAACCATTGATGTCAAAAAAAGCCTGGTTGACGCGATTCTTGCCGGCCTCATCGCCCTGATTGTGTTCGGCCCGATTGTTGGTGTGGTCCTCGACGGCTACGGCTTCAACCTGCAGCCGACGCGCGTGGCGTGGATAGTCGCCATTGTCATGGCTGGCCGCTTTGCCCTGAGCCTGTTCTTGCAAACCCCCAAAGGCCTGAGAATTCTCGAAGGCTTCGAGAGCACCGGTTCCGGGGTTCATGTTCTGGCGCCTGATTACAAATCCCGGTTGCGCTGGGTCGTCCCGCTGGTGATCGTTGTCGCCGTGGTATTCCCATTCTTCTCCAACTCTTACCTGTTGGGCGTGGTCATCCTTGGGTTGATCTACGTGCTGCTGGGCCTGGGCCTGAACATCGTGGTCGGTCTGGCTGGCCTGCTCGACCTGGGTTATGTGGCGTTCTATGCCATCGGCGCTTACGGCCTGGCGCTCGGTTACCAATACCTGGGGCTGGGCTTCTGGACGGTGCTGCCTTTGGCGGCGATCACTGCCGGGCTGGCGGGGTGCATCCTGGGTTTCCCGGTGCTGCGTCTGCACGGCGACTATCTGGCAATCGTGACCCTGGGCTTTGGTGAAATCATCCGGTTGATCCTCAACAACTGGTTGTCCCTGACCGGTGGCCCGAATGGCATGGCGGCGCCGTTGCCAACTTTCTTCGGTCTCGAATTCGGAAAGCGGGCGAAGGACGGCGGGGTACCTTTTCATGAGTTCTTCGGCATCGCCTACAACCCGGACGTGAAGTACTACTTCATTTATGCGGTGTTGTTCCTGGTGGTGCTGGCCGTGCTGTACATCAAGCATCGCTTGACCCGCATGCCGGTCGGTCGCGCATGGGAAGCCTTGCGTGAAGACGAAATCGCCTGTCGCTCCATGGGGCTGAATCACGTACTGGTCAAACTGTCGGCGTTCACCATCGGCGCATCGACAGCGGGCCTGGCCGGCGTGTTTTTCGCGACCTATCAGGGCTTTGTGAACCCGACCTCATTCACCTTCTTCGAATCGGCATTGATCCTCGCCATCGTGGTACTTGGCGGCATGGGTTCGACCATCGGCGTGGTGATGGCAGCATTCGTGTTGACCGTCGCTCCGGAACTGCTGCGCGGCTTCGCTGAATATCGCGTGCTGCTGTTCGGCATCCTGATGGTGTTGATGATGATTTGGCGACCGCGCGGCCTGATCCGGATCAGCCGTACCGGTGTGACCCCGCGTAAAGGAGTAGCGCCATGAGTGAAGTCGTACTCTCGGTCGAGAACCTGATGATGCACTTCGGTGGCATCAAGGCGTTGAGTGACGTCAGCCTGAAGGTCAAGCGCAACTCGATCTTCGCGTTGATCGGCCCCAACGGCGCGGGCAAGACCACTGTGTTCAACTGCTTGACCGGGTTCTACAAAGCGTCCGGCGGGCATATCGAGCTCAACACCCGTGGGGTGAAGACCAACGTCATCAAAATGCTCGGAGAGCCGTTCAAGGCAACCGATTTCGTTTCGCCGAAAAGCTTCATCAGCCGGCTCCACTACAAGATGTTCGGTGGCACGCACCTGATCAACCGTGCCGGTCTGGCGCGGACTTTCCAGAACATTCGCCTGTTCAAGGAGATGTCGGTACTGGAAAACCTGCTGGTAGCCCAGCACATGTGGGTCAACCGCGGCATGCTGGCCGGCATCCTCAACACCAAGGGTTATCGCAAGGCCGAAAGCGATGCACTGGACCACGCCTTCTACTGGCTGGAAGTGGTGGACCTGGTGGACTGCGCCAACCGTCTGGCCGGTGAACTGTCCTATGGTCAGCAACGCCGTCTGGAGATCGCCCGGGCCATGTGTACCCGGCCGCAGATCATCTGCCTCGACGAACCGGCCGCCGGTCTCAACCCTCAGGAAACCGAAGCGCTGAGCGCGATGATCCGGCTGCTGCGTGACGAGCATGATCTGACCGTGGTGTTGATCGAGCACGACATGGGCATGGTCATGAGCATTTCCGACCACATCGTGGTGCTGGACCACGGCGTTGTCATCGCCGAGGGCGGGCCTGATGCGATCCGACACGATCCGAAAGTGATTGCCGCCTACCTGGGCGCCGACGAAGAGGAACTGGTATGAGTCAACCGATCCTCGAACTGAAAGAGATCGACGTGTTCTACGGACCGATCCAGGCCCTGAAGAAAGTCTCGTTGCACATCAATGAAGGGGAGACCGTCAGCCTGATCGGCTCCAACGGTGCCGGCAAGTCGACCCTGCTGATGTCGATTTTCGGTCAGCCACGGGCGACTGACGGGCAAATCGTCTATCAGGGTGTGGATATCACTCACAAGTCGTCCCACTACATCGCCTCCAACGGTATCGCTCAGTCGCCGGAAGGCCGCCGGGTGTTCCCCGACATGACCGTCGAGGAAAACCTGCTGATGGGCACCATCCCGATCGGTGACAAGTACGCCGCCGAGGACATGGAGCGCATGTTCGAGCTGTTTCCGCGGCTCAAGGAACGGCGTAACCAGCGGGCCATGACCATGTCCGGTGGCGAGCAGCAAATGCTCGCCATTGCCCGGGCGTTGATGAGCCGACCCAAGCTGTTGCTGCTCGATGAGCCGAGCCTGGGGCTGGCGCCGATTGTGGTGAAACAGATCTTCGCGACCCTGCGGGAACTGGCCAAGACGGGCATGACCATCTTTCTGGTGGAGCAGAACGCCAACCACGCCCTCAAGCTGTCGGACCGGGCGTACGTGATGGTCAACGGGCAGATCCGCCTCACCGGCACCGGCAAGGAGCTGCTGGTGAACGAGGAGGTGCGTAACGCCTATCTCGGCGGGCACTAAACCGAAGAGCCTGGAAAACGCCCTGACGAACTCAGGGCGTTTTTTTATGCCCGCACAATCCCTACACGAGGCTGTGGTTTGAGGTAAAGGGAAATTGTGGAAAACAATATTCATGACCTCTCAAAGCGCGACATAAAGCCGCTGCAAATTGCTGTTTTGTCACGGTTTTGACTTGTCCCCGTTTGCTGTGGAGCTGGCTGTGAATAACGTGGGAGTAGCTGGCTGTAAGCCTTTGAATACGTGGCTTTCAGAGGGATGACTGTTTTTTGATCAGGTGCTTTTGGCGAACCTGAAGTGGGCATTGTCAACCTTTTTGTTATGAGCGAAGCCGGTGTGAGCCGAGGTGGACAAGCCTGTGGATAAGTCTGTGGTTAAACTCTGGAAAGACTCGGCTGAGGGCCGTGGTTGCTGGCTTGGCGCCATCGTCGCTATGACCGCTCAGTCGTGCAAATTGCCCTGGACTACACAGCGGATGCCTCAGGGTCAAGCAAAAAACTTTCAAATATGCCCGCAAAGCCTTGTGGATAGCGGCTTGCAGCTTTTCCACTTGCCCCCGGAAACTGTGGACCGGCCTGTGGATAAGGTGCGCGTACATGGCTGCAAGCCACGGGGCATGGGGTGTTGCCAGCATTGATCATTTTTTGTACGGTTTTTGCCATGGTTGCCGCTGTGGAAAAGGCCGGGCATGCTGCCGGTTGATTTTCTATTCCAAGGGCTGACTGTCAGCCGACGCAAGGAGAACACGATGTCCAACACCCTGTTTATTACCGGCGCGACCTCCGGTTTTGGTGAAGCCTGTGCCCGTCGTTTTGCCGAGGCCGGCTGGAAACTGGTGCTGACAGGTCGTCGTGAAGAGCGCCTCAATGCCCTGTGCGCCGAGTTGTCGAAACAGACCGAGGTCCATGGCCTGGTGCTCGACGTACGGGACCGCAAGGCCATGGAGGAGGCGATTGCCAACCTGCCGCCATCCTTCGCCAAGCTGCGCGGGCTGATCAACAACGCCGGCCTGGCCCTGGGTGTGGACCCGGCGCCCAAGTGCAATCTCGATGATTGGGACACCATGGTCGACACCAACATCAAAGGCCTGATGTACAGCACCCGCCTGTTGCTGCCACGTTTGATCGCTCATGGTCGTGGCGCCAGCATCGTCAACCTCGGCTCCATCGCCGGCAACTACCCGTACCCGGGCAGCCACGTGTATGGCGCGAGCAAGGCGTTCGTCAAACAGTTCTCCCTGAACCTGCGCTGCGACCTGCAAGGTACGGGCGTGCGGGTCAGCAACATCGAGCCGGGCCTGTGCGAGAGCGAGTTCTCGCTGGTGCGTTTCGCCGGTGACCAGGAGCGTTACAACGCTACTTACGCCGGTGCCGACCCGATCCAGCCGCAAGACATCGCCGAGACCATTTTCTGGGTGCTCAACACACCGGCCCACATCAACATCAACAGCCTTGAGCTGATGCCGGTGAGCCAGACCTGGAGTGGGTTTGCCATTGAGCGTAATGCCAAGGTGTAAGACCGAGTAACGGCTATTCGCGGGCAAGTCTCGCTCCTACGGATTATGTGTTGTTCGCAGAGTCGCGATTCAACATAAAACCTGTAGGAGCGAGGCTTGCCCGCGAAAACAATTTTTCAGTCAGCGCAAATACTCGGCCAGCCCGCGATAGCAGGTTGCCAAGTGATAAGGCGTGGTCGAAGGCATGTCCTTGCGGCTCACTTCGCCCTGCTCATCGCGACACTCATACCAACCGCCCGCATGCAGAAAGCTTTGTTGCAACGCCTGCAATTGGCGTTGCACCGATGCTTCGCTGTCCGGGCGCAAGGTCAGGGCGCGCAGGTATTCGGCTTGAGCCCAGATGCGTTGGGTTGCGTCGCGAGGGTGATCATCCAGTTCCAGCATCGCTCGCACGGCACCGGTCTGCTGATCGACACCCCGTTGCTCGGTGAACGCAAACGCGCGCTCCAGCGAGGCATGCAGTGTCGAGCCGCGCAGCAATGGCGAGGATTGCAGCAGGAAATACCATTCGAACTGATGGCCCGGCTCGAACCAGTTATCCACAGCTCCCAGCGGCTTCTCCATCAACACCGCATGTCGCGGGTCGATGAAACGCTTTTGCATGGCTGTGCATAACTCGATGAGTGCGTTCTGCACAGCCGCGTCTTCGCGCACCGACAGGGTGGCGAGGAAGGCTTCGGCCAAATGCATCAGCGGGTTCTGCAATGGACCGGAGTCGAGCGAGGACCAATCACGGTCCAGGCTGGCTTCGTACAGGCCGTCGCCCGTGGCGAAACGCTGCGCCACCACTTCCAGCGCGGCATTGAGTACCGACTCCACCAGCGGTTCGCGAACCTTGTCCCAATAATGGGCGCAAGCGAACAGGATGAAGGCGTGGGTGTAGAGGTCTTTGCGCTGGTCCAGCGGCGTACCTTGCGGGTCGATGCTGTAGAACCAGCCGCCATGCTCGGCATCGTGGAAATGCCGTTGCAAGGAACGAAACAGCGCCGCCGCGCGCTCTTCAGCCTTGGGCACCTGGCCGATCAGGCTGGAGAACAAATACAGCTGCCGCGCGCAGGCCATGGCCCGGTAGCGCTGAGGGGGCAGCGGTTTATGCTCGGCATCCAGCGCCTCATAAGGCAACGCCATGTCGGCGTTCCAGCCGGGGCCCTGCCAGAGCGGCACGATCACGTCCTGGAAGTGCTGATGCACTGAGGCGAACAGGGCGGTCAATTCAGGCTGGGAGGCAGAGCGGGAAACATGCGGCATTGGCTGGCGTCGTCACGGCAGGGTTAATTGCGCGACATGTTAGCAGGCCTTAGAGATGCGGTGTCTGTCAGGCCGCCTTCGCGGGCAAGTCGGATCGCGAAGGGGCCAGTTCAGACGCTAGAGAATCAACCCGCGAGCAACCAGACTCCGGTTGCCGCCGACGCCGCACCCGCCAGCCGAACCAATGGTGCCGCGGCCTGAGGCAAGACGCGAACCATCGCATAACCCGCGGCATGCAACGCCGCTGTCGCTGCCACAAACCCTGCGGCATACGCCCAGGGACTGGACATGTCCGGCAATTCCAGACCATGCGCCACGCCATGAAACAGCGCGAACAACGCGGTCGCCGCCACCGCCAGGCTCAGCGGCGGACGCACTGCCAACGCCACCGCCAGGCCCAGCGCCAATACCGATGCCGCAATCCCGCTTTCCAGCGCCGGCAGGTTCAGTCCTTCAAAACCCAGCAAGCCGCCGATCAACATGGTGCCCACGAATGTGCACGGCAGGGCCCAGCGCGCAGCGCCTTTCTGCTGCGCCGCCCACAACCCCACGGCAACCATCGCCAGCAAGTGATCGAGGCCGCCGATCGGGTGGCTGATGCCGGCGATCAAGCCGTTGTCGCCATGGCCCGGGTGGGCGAAGGCAATGGCTGGGGTCAGCAGCAGGGCCATGGCGCCCAGAATGCGTTTCAGTGTCATGGATAAGCTTCCTTGTTGATAAGTGTGATCAGGCCGCAGTCAGCAGGCCCTGGCGTTCGATAAAGGCGATGATTTCTTCAAGACCCTGGCCGGTTTTCTGGTTGCTGAAGACAAACGGCTTGCCGTTGCGCATGCGTTGGGTGTCGCTGTCCATCATCTCCAGCGACGCGCCTACCAGCGGCGCCAGGTCGATCTTGTTGATCACCAGCAGGTCGGATTTGCAGATGCCGGGGCCACCCTTGCGCGGCAGCTTGTCGCCGGCGGAGACATCGATCACGTAAATGGTCAGGTCGGACAGCTCCGGGCTGAAGGTCGCCGAGAGGTTGTCGCCGCCGGATTCCACCAGGATCAGATCCAGCCCCGGAAAGCGCCGGTTCAGTTGGTCCACGGCTTCGAGGTTGATCGAGGCGTCTTCGCGGATCGCCGTGTGCGGGCAGCCGCCGGTTTCCACGCCGATGATCCGCTCCGGCGCCAAGGCTTCGTTGCGCACCAGAAAGTCAGCGTCTTCGCGGGTATAGATGTCGTTGGTCACGACGGCCAGGTTGTAGCGTTCGCGCAGGGCCAGGCACAGGGCCAGGGTCAAGGCGGTTTTGCCGGAGCCGACCGGGCCGCCGATGCCGACGCGCAGGGGTTGTGTGTTCATGTGATTCTCCAAACTAAAAGGCCCTAGGAACGGAACAGACGGCTGTACTGGCGCTCATGGGCCATGCACGCCAGGGACAGACCGAAAGCGGCGCTGCCAACGTGTTCGAGATTGATTCGGCTGGCGTCTTGCTGCGCCTGTTGCAGCAACGGCAGCAGTTCGCTGGTCAGGCGTTGTGCGGCTTGCTGGCCCAACGGCAGGGTTTTCATCAACACCGCCAGTTGGTTTTCCAGCCAGCTCCAGAGCCAGGCGGCCAGCGCATCTTGCGGGTTGATGTTCCAGGCGCGAGCCGCCAGCGCCCAGCCGAGAGCCAAGTGCGGTTCAGGGCGTTGCTCGAGAAAGGCGCGAGCAGGCTCGTCCAGCTCCGGCAAGCCGTTGAGCAGCTGCTGCAGCGAATAGCCCATCTGCCGGCTCTCCTGATGCAGCTCACGTGTTTCGCGGCTGGCGCGATGCTCTTCGCAGCGTTGCAGCAACTCGGCCCAGTTTTCTTCGGCTGCGGCGGTGCAATGGGCGAGCAGTAGCGGTGCTTCGAAACGCGCCAGGTTCAGCAGCAATTGATCGCTGATCCAGCGTCGCGCGCTGTCGGGATCATTGACCCGGCCGTTATCCACCGCCATTTCCAGGCCCTGGGAATAGCTGTAGCCGCCAATTGGCAGCTGCGGGCTGGCCAGGCGCAGCAGCGCCCAGGCGGGGTTCATAAGCGCACTCCGAACTGGTGCAGTTTCGGCGGGTAGTTGAAGTCCTCGTCACCGTGGCGCGAGTGGTGATGGCCACCACCGTAGGCACCGTGTTCCGGCTGGAACGGCGCTTCGATGTTCTCGGCCTTGGCGCCAAGCTGTTCGAGCATGGCCTTGAGCACGTAATCATCGAGCAGGCGCAACCAGCCGTCGCCGACTTGCAGGGCCACGTGGCGATTACCCAGGTGATAGGCGGCGCGGGTCAGTTCGAACGCATTGGCGCAGGTGACGTGCAGCAGTTGTTCGGGGCGAGCACAGACGCGAACGACGCGCCCGTCTTCGGCTTGCAGGCACTCGCCGTCATGCAGCGGTGGCTGGCCGCGCTCCAGAAACAAGCCGACGTCTTCACCCTCGGCACTGAAACAGCGCAAGCGACTTTTGCTCCTGGCTTCGAAGGTCAGGTGCAACTCGGCGGCCCAGACGGGTTGAGGGTCGATTCTGCGATGAATCACCAGCATCGGAAGGCTTCCAGCAATGAACAATGTTCAGGCTAGAGCAAGGGGCTTGCCAATCGGGTGAGAGGTAGGAAATGCCTGTCAGAGCGACGGGGGGGGACTCACAATGTTGCAGGACTTTGATTGAAGTTGGTGCGTGGCGGGTGTTTACGCACCAATTTGCAGCGCACAAAAAGATCGCAGCCTTCTGCCGAAGGCTGCGATTTTTTTCTAACGGGTTACTCGGTACTGCCGAGTCCTTGCCAATGCTTCAGCCCGATAAAGATAAACCGCAACTGCTGGGTGATTTTCGCCTGTGGTGTCAGGTGCTCGGGCAATGCTTCGGCCGGCGGATCGATGATGTCCGGCAGGGTCGCGAACACGCTTTTGACGATCAGATCGGCCATGACGCTCAGGCCGGCGATGTCCAGATGCTGCAGTTTCGGCATCAACGACAAATCGGCCGCCAGGTCCGAGCTGATGTCCTCGCGCAGGCGGCCGATGGCCTGGCGCACCGGCAGCGAGCCGCCGTACTGCTCTCGGGCAAGAAACAGGAACTGCGAGCGATTGGCCGTGACCACGTCGAGAAAGATCCGCACCGAGGCATCGATGATACCGCCCATGACGAATTCGTTATGGCGCACCAGGCGGATGGTTTCGCGGAAGGTCTGGCCGACTTCGCACACCAGCGCCAGGCCCAATTCGTCCATGTCGGCGAAGTGCCGGTAGAAACCAGTGGGCACGATCCCGGCGGTTCGCGTCACTTCACGCAGGCTCAAGCTGCCGAATCCTCGGCCGCTTTCCATCAGGTGGCGGGCAGCGTCCATCAGGGCGTTGCGGGTCTGTTGTTTCTGTTCGGCGCGGGGCAGCATCGCAAGGGTGTTTTCTGGACAGGGACAGCGGCGCACTCTAGCAAATCGGCTTCGCTGGCGTCGAACGGACTGTCGGGGGATCACGCGGGGGAAATGCAGCTTCTATAAAGTCAAAAGCCCAATCCGGGGATTGGGCTTTTTTTCCAGGCCGCCATGGGCTTAGCTCACAGCGCTGTTGCGTTCGATCACACGGTCACCACCACCTTCAGCAAGGGTTTGGCCTTGTGGAGTGCGATCGGCACCGTCAGCCGCCAGGGTTTGGCCTTGTGGAGTGCGGTCGGCACCGTCAGCAGCCAGGGTTTGGCCTTGTGGAGTGCGGTCAGTACCGTCAGCCGCCAGGGTTTGGCCTTGTGGGGTACGGTCGGTACCGTCAGCAGCCAGAGTTTGGCCTTGTGGGGTACGGTCGGTACCGTCAGCAGCCAGAGTTTGGCCTTGTGGGGTACGGTCGGTACCGTCAGCAGCCAGGGTTTGGCCCTGTGGAGTGCGATCCGAGCCATCCTGGGTGATCAGGCCTTTTTCTTTCAGGCGCTCGTTACCGTTGGCACCATCGGCAACGGTCTGGCTGAACACCGAGTGGCTGTCTTTGACTTGTGGAGTGGCCTGATCGGCAGCCGGCAGAGCAAAAGCGGTGCTGGCTAACATTGAGAGGGTCAGGCTAAGCAGTAATTCGCGTTTCATGATGGGTTGCTCCTTGGGAGGGCGATAAAGTGGGTACGAGGTCAATGCTACTCTCGATAAGTCGATATAAAAGTTCATAAACGCAATGGTAATAATCAACGGAATTGATTGTTTGGCCGAGCGGCTCTAGAACGGGCGTTTCCGGCGAACGTTTTTGCACTGAGGTGGGTATTTTCGACTCATTTTCGCCTCGCAAAAGTGCGGGGTCGGTAACGCTGAAAAGGGAGGGGCGAGACGGCTATTTGCGTTCGAATCGGCCTTCGGGTTAAACCTGCGGGCCGTTTTCCAGTCGTACATTTCATGGCAGGCCGGTTCTGGCCTAACGTTTCATCAGTGCGTCGCTGTCAGGGCGCTCAGTCGTATTCAGGAGCTCTGTGCAATGACGCGCACTCGTAAAATGCTTGCCTGGACCTCCGCCAGCCTCGTTGTGCTGCTGGCCGTCCTGGTGCTGATCATCGCGTTCTTCGATTGGAACCGGATCAAACCGCCCCTTAACGCCAAAGTCTCCGAAGAACTGCATCGTCCGTTCGCCATCAATGGCAACCTCGCGGTGGTCTGGCAGCGCGAGCCCGACGAAGGCGGCTGGCGGGCCTGGGTACCGTGGCCGCATGTGGTGGCCGAGGACCTGAGCCTGGGCAACCCGGACTGGTCGAAGCAACCGCAGATGGCCACCCTCAAACGCGTCGAGCTGCGTATTTCACCGCTGGCCTTGCTGACACAGCGGGTGACGATCCCGCGTATCGACCTGACCGAGCCCAATGCCGACCTGCAGCGTCTTGCCGACGGCCGCGCCAACTGGACATTCAAGTTCGACCCCAAGGATCCGAATGCCGAGCCTTCTAACTGGGTGCTGGACATCGGTGCCATCGGCTTCGACAAGGGCCATGTCACGCTCGACGACCAGAGCCTGAAAAGCCGCCTCGACTTGCTTATCGATCCGCTGGGCAAGCCGATTCCGTTCAGTGACATCGTCGGCGACAAAGCGGCGAAAACCGCGCTTGAGAAGGGCGGTTCGCCGCAGGATTACGCGTTCGCGTTGAAGGTCAAAGGCCAATACCACGGCCAGAATCTGGCCGGCCAAGGCAAAATCGGTGGTTTGCTGGCCCTACAGGATGCCGCCAAGCCGTTCCCGCTTCATGCGCAAATGAAGATTGCCGACACCAGTGTCGAACTGGCCGGCACGCTCACCGACCCATTGAACCTCGGCGCCCTGGATCTGCGCCTGAAACTGGCCGGTGCCAGCCTGGGCAATCTCTATCCGCTGATCGGCGTGACCCTGCCGGATACCCCGCCGTACGCCACGGATGGGCATTTGACCGCCAAGTTGCGTGAGTCGGGCGGGGCGGTGTACCGCTATGAGGACTTCAACGGCAAGATCGGCGAGAGCGACATCCATGGCAACCTGGCTTATGTCGCGAGTCAACCGCGGCCCAAGCTCAGCGGGGCGGTGGAGTCCAATCAACTGTTGTTTGCCGACCTGGCCCCACTGATCGGCGCCGACTCCAATGCCAAGCAAAAGGCCCGCGGCGGTGAAAGCAAACAGCCGGCGGACAAGATTCTGCCGGTCGAGGAATTCAAGACCGAGCGCTGGCGCGATATGGACGCTGACGTCGAGTTCACTGGCAAGCGCATCGTCCACAGCGAAAAACTGCCGTTCAACGACCTCTACACCCATTTGGTGCTGACGGATGGTGTGCTCAGTCTCGAGCCCCTGCGTTTCGGCGTGGCGGGCGGCAATCTGGATGCGCAGGTTCGTCTGAACGGGCGCGCCGAGCCATTGGAAGGCCGGGCCAAACTGACCGCGCGCAAGTTCAAGCTCAAACAGTTGTTCCCGTCCATTGAACGGATGAAAACCAGTTTCGGTGAGCTCAATGGCGACGCCGACCTTACCGGTCGTGGCAACTCGGTGGCCAAGCTGCTGGGCACTGCCGACGGCAATTTGAAGATGCTGATCAATGATGGCGCCATCAGTCGCGAGCTGATGGAGCTGGCCGGGCTCAATGTCGGCAACTATGTGGTCGGGAAAATCTTTGGCGACAAGGAAGTGAAGATCAACTGCGCGGCGGCCAATTTCGACATCAAGAGCGGTCTGGCGACCACGCAGTTGTTCGTCTTCGATACCGAGAACGCGATTGTCTACATCGATGGCACGGCGAACATGGCGACCGAGCAACTGGACCTGACCATCAGCCCGGAATCCAAGGGCTGGCGCTTGATTTCGTTGCGTTCGCCACTGTATGTGCGGGGTAAGTTCATCAAGCCGGATGCGGGGGTGAAAGCGGTGCCGCTGATGCTGCGCGGGGCCGGGATGGTGGCACTGGGTGTGATTGCCGCGCCGGCGGCGGGTTTGCTGGCGCTGATCGCGCCGAGCGCTGGCGAGCCGAATCAATGTGCGCCGTTGCTGGAGCAGATGAAGGCGGGCAAGGCGCCGGTGACGGTCAAGCCCACCCGGTAGATCAAAAGATCGCAGCCTGCGGCAGCTACATTGGAACGCGTTCCCCTGCAGGAGCTGCCGCAGGCTTCGATCTTGGCAATAGACCAGACAATCGAGCTTCCTCCTGCAACCACGCAAAAAACGCCCGCACCGGCGGATGCCGTTCGCGCCCTGGAACGCACAGTGCGCTGTATCCGGCCCCGTCGACCTGAATCTCACCCCGGTAAGGCAGCAATAAGCCGCTGGCCACACTCTCCGACACCAGAATATTGCTCGCCAGCACCAAACCTTGCCCGGCAATGGCGGCTTGCAGGGCGTAATGCTCTTCGTCGTATTCACGCACCGCTGGCTGTCCGGCCAGCCAGGTTTCGCCGGATTGCGCGCACCAGGCTTCCCAGCCGTGGGCATACAGTTTGGAGTTATGCCACTGCACGCTGATCAGGGTGGGTACCCGACGGGTCGCCAGGGCCACTTGTTCAGGCGAGCCATAAACCCCGAAGGACTCGTCGAACAGGCACAACCCATACAGGTTCGGGTAGTCGTCTTGGCTGTAGCGCAGCACCAGATCGACGCTGGCGTCCTGATGCAAATCGATGACTTCGCAGTGAGTGTCCAGACGCACGCTGATGTGCGGATGCCGGGCATAAAACCGTCCCAGCCGTGGCACCAGCCAAAGGGCGGCGAAAGCGGCGGTGGTGGAGATCGTCAGGCTCGTGCCGCTGCGTTGCGGGCGCAAGGTATCGACGCTTTGCGCCACCTCCAGCAGGGCGCCATGCAGGCTACGGAACAGCCGTTCGCCGCACTCGGTCAGGCGCACCTGGCGTGGCAGTCGTTCGAACAGCGGCACGCCGAGCCAGTTTTCCAGGGAGCGGATCTGGTGGGAAACCGCCGTCGGCGTCACGGACAGCTCTTCGGCGGCAGCCTTGAAACTCAGCAGGCGCGAGGCGGATTCGAAGGCCCGCAGGGCGGTCAATGGCAACGAGGCAAACATTTAAAACTCCATGGATGAAATAGATTCATCCAGACTGATTTTTGCTCATTTGAAGGCAGGTGGCTGTGCGCTTCAAGCTGCAACCACAAGCCGTTTCAGTTTAGCCCTCAAGGAGATTCAGATGAGCACAATTCTTGCCATTCACGCCAGCCCCCGTGGCGAACGCTCTCATTCGCGGCGGTTGGCCGAGGTGTTTCTTTCAGCCTGGCAGGTCCGTAACCCGCAGTCGCAATTGACCCGCCGTGAAGTCGGCCGGGCGTTGATCCCGGCCGTCAACGAAGCCTTCGTAGCGGCTGCTTTTCATCCGGAGCCTCAAGCGCGACCGTTGTCGATGCAGGCCGACCTGGCACTTAGCGATGAGTTGGTGGGGGAGTTGCTCGGCCATGATCTGCTGGTGATTTCCACCCCGATGTACAACTTCAGCGTGCCCAGTGGCCTCAAGGCCTGGATCGACCAGATTGTGCGGCTCGGGCTGACGTTCAATCACACCCTGGACAACGGCATCGCGCAGTACGAACCGCTGGTGCGGGGCAAGAAGGCATTGATCGTCACCAGTCGCGGCGGGTTTGGCTTCGGCCCCGGCGGTGAGCTTGAAGCGATGAACCATGCCGACCCGTTGCTGCGCACGGCACTGGGGTTCATCGGCATCACTGACGTCACGGTTGTCGCCGCCGAGGGCGAGGAGTCCGCCGAGCGCACCTTCCAGGTTTCCGTAGCCGAGGCCGAACAGCGTTTGCTGGCGCTGGCCAGGGAGTTCTAGATGGCCTGGCTGTTCCTGCTGATTGCCGCCGGGTTCGAGGTCACCTTCGCCATGGGCATGAAGTACGCCGAAGGCTTCACCCGGCTCTGGCCTTCGGTGATCACCGTGGTGGCGGCCGTGGGTGGGATCTATTTCCTGACCTTGGCCATGCGCGAATTGCCGGTGAGCATCGCCTACCCGATCTGGACCGCTATCGGTTCACTGGGCACGGTGTTCCTCGGCTTTGCGCTGCTGGGCGAAAGCCTGACCGCGCTCAAACTGGTGTCGGTCGGGCTGATTGTGGCGGGCGTGGTGGGGTTGAAGTAGGGTGGATGTCATAGATTGGTCACCGGGTTGTCATCTTGGGTGGCGATGCTTGGCTGAGGCCTTGCATCCAGCCTTGCTTCATCTCACCGACCACAAGGATGTTCATCCATGTCGCAAGGCTCTGCCACGCGTTACCCGTTGGTGCTGGTCCCGGGGATGCTCGGGTTTATTCGTCTGCTGCTCTATCCGTATTGGTTCGGGATCATTTCGGCGTTGCGCCGGGACGGTGCAACCGTGATCGCGGTGCAGGTTTCGCCGCTCAACTCAACCGAGGTGCGTGGTGAGCAATTGCTGGCACGAATCGAGGAAATCCTGCGCGATACCGGGGCCGAGAAGGTCAACCTGATCGGCCACAGCCAGGGCTCGCTGACCGCTCGGTATGCTGCCGCAAAACGCCCGGACCGGGTGGCGTCAGTGACCTCGGTGGCCGGGCCCAATCACGGTTCGGAGCTGGCGGACTACCTGCACGATCACTATCCGGCTGACAGCGCCAGGGGCCGATTGCTCACCTTTTTTTTGTGGTTGATCAGCGCGTTGATGTGCCTGCTGGAAACCGGTTATCGCGGGCCGCGACTGCCGGTGGATATCCCGGCTTCGCATGAATCGCTGACCACGGCCGGCGTGGCGCTGTTCAATCAGCGTTATCCACAGGGGCTGCCTGACACCTGGGGTGGGCATGGCCCGGAAGTGGTGAATGGCGTGCGCTATTACTCCTGGTCCGGGACTTTGCAGCCGGGCAAGACCGATCGCGGGTGCAACCTGTTCGACGGCACCAACCGCAGTTGCCGGTTGTTTGCCAGAACCTTCGTGCGTGAAGCGGGGCATTGCGACGGGATGGTCGGGCGCTACAGCTCGCATCTCGGGACGGTGATTGGCGATCAATACCCGATGGATCACTTCGATATCGTCAACCAATCCCTGGGGCTGGTGGGCAAAGGGGCGGAGCCGGTGCGGTTGTTTGTCGAGCATGCCGCGCGGTTGAAGGCGGCAGGCGTTTAAGCCCTGTGGCGAGGGAGCTTGCTCCCGTTGGGCTGCGAATCAGCCCCCAGAATGCGATGCTTTGCGCTCGAGCGGGAGCAAGCTCCCTCGCCACAAAGGGTTATGCGCGGCCCAATGTGGTAGTCCAGCGCTCGGAAAGAATCACCCCACCCAGCGTCAACACCCCACCCACCAGGTGATACAACGCCAACTGCTCATGCAGCACCACCGCCGCAATCAGCGCCGTAATCAACGGCAGCAGGTTGAAAAACAGCGTGGTCCGGCTCGGGCCCAGGCGTACCACGGCCTGCATCCACGCCAGCGGCGCAAGCATCGAGGCCAGCAGACAGGCGTAAAGCACCAGCGGAATGTTATGCAGGGTCGGGCCGATTTTCGGTGAGGCGAGGAACAGCGGAAACAGCACCACCACCGCCACCAGCACCTGTAAATACAGCAACACCAGCGGCGGCAAGCGCAGCTGCCATTTTTTCAGCAAGGTGCTGTAAACCGCATAAGCCAGCGTGGCGATCAGCATCATCGCGTCGCCCAAGTTCACCCCGTGCTCCAGCAACGCGCCAAGGCTGCCGGACGACACCACCACCAGAACACCGGCAAACGACAATACCGCACCGGCCAGGGCTCCGGCGGTCAGGCGTTGGCCGAGGCTGACTATCGCCATGGCCAGCGACATCAACGGCATCAGCGACAGAATGATCCCCATGTTGGTGGCCGACGTCAGCGTTGCAGCGAAATAGGCCAGGCTCTGATAAACCGCCATGCCGAGTACGCCGAGGATGAAGATCCTCCCCAGGTTTTGGCGTATTACCGGCCAATGGGCGATCACCGGCTTAACCATGAAAGGCGTGAACAGAATCCCGGCCAGCAGCCAGCGGTAGAAGCCGATTTCGGCGGGGAAGATTGCGCCCACCGCGAGTTTGTTGATCACGGTGTTGCCGGCCCAAATGAAAATGGCCAGCAGGGGATAAGCGTATCGCATCGGGAAAAAGCCAGAACGTTAATGAGGGGCAATTATCCGTCTGTCTGGATGCAAGCCTATACTGCGATCCAGACAATCTGCCCCTGATTCCGGACAGCATGAACAGTAAACACATCGACCTGCTGGATTTCAGCGAACTGCCGTCGGCGGTGTATTTCCGCTATGCCGACTTCAACGCCCACGAATACGCCGCACCTCACCGGCATCCGTGGGGCACGCTGGAGTACGCGGCCCATGGCGTGTTGCACATGGAAGTCGATGGCAGCCGTTTCATGTCGCCGCCGCAGTACGCGGTGTGGGTGCCGCCCGGGACCGAACACAGTTTCTATAGCCATCAGCCGATCAACTATCGCGCGGTCTGCCTCGCGCCGACGTTGTGCCGCAATCTGCCGCAACAGGCTTGCACCCTGGCGATCAGCGACATCCTCAAGGCGATCCTGAAAGACTTCGCCGCCCGCGATGTGAAAATTCCCGAGCACGACGCGGACCAGCGTCTGGCTCAAGTGCTGGTAGACCAACTGCAACAGGCGCCCATGCAAGAGTGCTATTTGCCCTACGCCAGCAGTCCCGGGTTACTTGGCATTCTGGAAGCCTTGCAGGCCGAACCTGGGGATAACCGGCCGTTGGCGTATTGGGCCGGGCAGGTTCACGTCAGCGAACGCACGCTGGCCCGGCAGTTTGTTCGCGAGTTGGGCATGAGTTTCGGTGAATGGCGGCAACGGTTGCGGTTTCTGGCAGCGATCGAAGCGCTGGACAGCCACCGCAGCATTCAGGAAATCGCTTTCGACATGGGTTACAGCACCGGCTCGGCGTTTATCGCGATGTTTCAGCGCCAGGCCGGGTGCACGCCGGAACAGTATCGGCGCAGCCATCTTGATAGCAGATGAAGGTGTAATAGGCTTTGTCTACACTCCAGAGCGAGGCCGTACCCATCGGTGCGGTAACAAGGAGAAAACTCCATGAAGATGTTGCATGCCCCGTTGTTGATGATCGGTCTGCTGCTCTGCTCCCAGGGTTTTGCTGCCACTGCCCAGCAGAACAAAATGACTACCTGCAATGCCGAAGCTACCGCCAAGAGCCTCAAGGGCGATGAGCGCAAAGCCTTCATGAGTACCTGCCTCAAAGCCGCGCCGGCCGCCGATGCCGCCAAGCCCATGACACCTCAACAAGAAAAGATGAAAACCTGTAATGCCGATGCCACTACCAAGGGCCTCAAGGGCGATGCACGCAAAGCGTTCATGAGTGAGTGCCTGAAGAAAAAATAAGCAGTGTGGGGCGAGCCTGCTCCGGACGGCGATCCGACGATGCAGGCGACTCGGTATCACGCAGAACCGCGTTGATGCTATCGCGAGCAAGCTCGCTCCCAAGGTTCGTGTTTGCTCGCTTCGGCGCCGGAACGCTGGCAGACTGCCAATCCTTTCACGTCGTTCGTTTTGAGGCTGTATGTCAGCGTTTTCTCAGCGTCAGGTCTTGTTGCTCATCAGTTGGGTCATTATTTTTGGCGGTTTGCTGCTGGTGATCCCTCTGCGATTGCTGCCCAGCCTGCTGGCCGGGTTGTTGGTGTTCGAACTGGTCAACATGCTCACGCCGCAATTGCAACGGCTGATCGAGGGCCGCCGTGCGCGCTGGCTGGCGGTGGCGTTACTGGGGACTTTGGTGGTCAGTGTGCTGGCGCTGATCTTTGCCGGTGCGATCAGTTTTCTGCTGCACGAGGCGGAAAACCCCGGTGCTTCCCTCGATAAATTCATGGGCGTGGTCGACCGCGCACGCGGGCAGCTGCCGCCGTTCATCGACGCTTATCTGCCGGCTAGTGCCGCCGAGTTCCGAGTGGCCATCGGCGAGTGGATGAGCAAGCACCTCAGCGACTTGCAACTGGTGGGCAAGGACGCGGCGCACATGTTCGTGACGCTGCTGATCGGCATGGTACTGGGGGCGATCATCGCCTTGCAGCGCGTACCGGACCTGACCAAGCGCAAGCCCTTGGCCGCGGCGCTGTTCGACCGCTTGCACCTGTTGGTCCAGGCGTTTCGCAATATCGTCTTCGCGCAGATCAAGATTTCCCTGCTCAACACCTTCTTCACCGGAATTTTCCTCGCGGTGGTCCTGCCGATGTTCGGGATCAAGCTGCCGCTGACCAAAACCCTGATCGTGCTGACCTTCCTGCTCGGCTTGTTGCCGGTGATCGGCAACCTGATGTCGAACACCTTGATCACCATCGTCGGCCTGTCGCTGTCGATCTGGGTGGCGGTGGCGGCATTGGGGTATCTGATTTTTATCCACAAGCTCGAATACTTTCTCAACGCGCGCATTGTAGGCGGGCAGATCAGCGCCAAGTCGTGGGAGTTGCTGCTGGCGATGCTGGTGTTCGAAGCCGCGTTCGGCCTGCCGGGGGTGGTGGCGGGGCCGATTTATTACGCGTACCTGAAGAGTGAGTTGAAGCAGGTGGGGATGGTTTGATCCCGTGTTGATCTAATTGTGGCGAGGGAGCTTGCTCCCGTGGGGGCGCGAAGCGGCCCCCCTTATCTCCAAAAGAAGGGACTGCTGCGCAGTCCAACGGGAGCAAGCTCCCTCGCCACAGGGTTTCAGGTCAATCCATCGGGCCGTAACGCTTGGCCGCCTCGATCGCCAACCCGCTGCCGATGCTGCCGAAGATGTTGCCTTCCACATGCTGCGCCTTCGGCAACATCGCCGAGACGCTGTTGCGTAGCGCCGGAATCCCGCTCGAACCGCCAGTGAAGAACACCGTATCTACCTGATCGACCCGCACATTCGCGTCGTTCAGCAATTGGGTCACGCTGTTGCGCACCCGCTCCAGCAAGTTGTCGATGGCTGATTCGAACAGCGCACGAGTCAGTTCCACACTCAAACCGGGCTCGATGCGGTCCAGCGGCACATGACGGCTGTCGGCGTGGGTCAGCTGGATCTTGGTCTCTTCCACTTCCATCGCCAGCCAGTGCCCGGCGCGCTGGTCGATCAGCTTGAACAGGCGATCGATGCCGCCGGTGTCTTCAATGTCGTAACGCATGCTGCCCAGGGCCAGGGTCGATTTCTGCGAGTACACCGAGTTGATGGTGTGCCAGGTCGCCAGGTTCATGTGGTGGCTGGTGGGCATGTAGGCGCCGCTCTTCATACGGCTGCCGTAGCCGAACAGCGGCATCAGTCCTTGCAGGCTCAGCTGTTTGTCGAAATCGGTTCCGCCGATGTGCACGCCACCGGTGGCGAGAATGTCGTCGTGACGGTTGTCGTGCCCGCGTCGCTCAGGGGACAGGCGCACCAGCGAGAAGTCCGACGTACCACCGCCGATGTCGACAATCAGTACCAGCTCTTCCTTTTCGATGGTGGATTCATAGTCGAACGCCGCTGCAATCGGCTCGTACTGGAACGAGACGTCCTTGAAACCAATGGCGCGGGCTACGTCCACCAGGGTGTTCTCGGCTTCCTGGTCGGCCAGTTCATCGTCATCGACGAAAAACACCGGACGGCCCAGCACCACTTCCTCGAACTCCCGACCGGCAGCGGCTTCGGCGCGCTTTTTCAACTGGCCGATGAACAGCCCGAGCAGGTCCTTGAACGGCATCGCCGTGCCGAGGACGCTGGTGTCGTGCTTGATCAGCTTGGAGCCCAGCAGGCTCTTGAGCGAGCGCATCAACCGGCCTTCGTAACCTTCCAGGTACTCGTGCAGCGCCAGCCGGCCGTACACCGGGCGGCGTTCTTCCATATTGAAGAAGACCACCGAGGGCAGGGTTATCTTGTCGTCCTCCAGCGCGATCAGCGTTTCCATGCCGGGGCGCAGCCAGCCGACGGTGGAGTTGGACGTGCCGAAGTCGATACCGCAGGCACGGGCTGGAGATGCGTTTTTCATGTCTTTCAAGTTCCGGTTAAAAAACGGCCGCGCAGTGTATGTCAGTGCGGCGCAGATTCGAAGGCCGACTATCTGTTAAATCACATTGATCTACGCTTGAAAGATGCGCCATCACCCCCAAACTTCCCTGCATAGGTTTGGCAATCCTTGGGCGACAGCAAGAACTGCGCCTGGCTGCCGATAAACTACTGATGCGCTGCCCGGTCACAAAATTGAGATTGATCAATCAAGACGCTGTAAACCAGAGCATGCTGTACCGAGTGGCGCGATTTCGATAATGGATGGTGATTCCCTCGATGGACTTCAAAGACTATTACAAGATTCTCGGCGTGGAGCCGACTGCGGACGATAAGGCGATCAAGGCCGCCTATCGGAAGCTGGCGCGCAAATACCACCCCGATGTCAGCAAGGAAAAGGACGCCGAGGCCAAGTTCAAGGACGCGTCGGAAGCCTATGAAGCGCTGAAAAGCGCCGACAAGCGCGCCGAATACGACGACTTGCGCAAATACGGTCACCACGGCCAGCCGTTCCAGGGCCCGCCGGGTTGGCAGAGTCGTGGTGGTTTCGGAGGCGGTGGTCAGGACACGGGCGATTTCTCGGACTTCTTCAGTTCGATCTTCGGCAACCGTGGTTCGGGTTTCGGTGGTGGTGGACGGTCGGGCCATAGCGCCGGTCGTCGAGGGCAAGACGTGGAAATGGAATTACCGGTTTTTCTGGAAGAAACCCTCTCGACCGAATCGAAGAAGGTCAGCTTCCAGGTGCCGCAGTACAACGCTGCCGGCCAGCATGTCAGCAACACCAGCAAAAGCCTGAACGTGAAGATCCCCGCCGGCGTGACCGACGGCGAGCGCATCCGCCTCAAGGGCCAGGGTGCTCCGGGCATCGGTGGCGGGGCCAATGGCGACCTGTACCTGACCATTCGTTTTGCGCCGCACCCCAAATTCGATGTCGAAGGCGAGAACCTGATCATCACCTTGCCACTGGCACCGTGGGAACTGGCACTGGGGACCGAAGTCGCGGTGCCGACCCTGACCGGCAAGATCAACCTCAAGGTTCCGGCCGGCAGCCAGAATGGCCAGCGCATGCGCGCCAAGGGCCACGGCCTGATGCACAAGGCCGGGCACCGTGGTTACCTGTTCGTGCAGCTCAAGGCGGTGATGCCGAAGAAACTCGACCATGACGTCAAGGCGTTGTGGGAGGAGTTGGCGAAAAAAGCCGCTTTCGATCCGCGAGAGAATTTTTGATTCCGAGATAAGGAGGAGCCCAATCATGAGCGACCCCGTGATCGTTCTATTGGACCTGGCAGAATTCTGTGAGGCGACCGAGTTGTCGGACGTGCATGTGATCGAGATCGTCGAACACGGCATCCTCGAACCACAGGGTACAGAGCCCAAGGATTGGCGTTTCACCGACTACGAACTGGTTTTGGCCAAGCGCGCCGCCAAGCTGCGGCGCGACCTGGAGCTGGAATGGGAAGGTGTCGCCCTGGCGCTGGACCTGCTTGACGAGGTCCAGCAACTGCGGGCCGAGAACCGCATGCTCAAGCAGCGGTTGGGGCGCTTGGTGATCGAATAGCTGTAAACACTAAACCTGTGGCGAGGGGGCTTGCCCCCGTTGGGTTGCGTAGCGACCCCAAATCCGGTCATCGCGGTTTTTCAGACTGACCGCATGCGTCGATTTTACGACTGCTGCGCAGCCGAACGGGGGCAAGCCCCCTCGCCACAGCGGTCCCAAGGCGTTACACCTTCCTGGGCAACACCACGCTAAACAGTGTGCCCTCAGCCTCGCTGGAACTGACCTCGATCGTCCCTTGATGGGCATCAACCACTTCCTTGACGATGAACAGCCCCAGGCCAAGGCTGGTGCTCGGCCCGCCGAGTTCTTCGTCGGCACTGCGTACCAGTGGATCGAAGATTGTGCCGATGACCTCGGGCGGAATCGGCGCACCGTCGTTGTGCACGGTGAGGCGAACGCTGTCCGTTTCACCCCTGAGGCTCAGCTTGATCACGCTGTGGTTCGAACCGTGCTGCAAGGCATTGCCGATCAGGTTCTGCAGCATTTGAGCGAGCCTTCGGCCATCCCAAATACCCCGGGTATCGCCTTCGACGCTCAGTGCCGGATCGCATTGCGGATGAGCAGCGCAAGCCTGGGCAATCGCTTCGCGCGCCGTCTCGGCCAGGTCCATGGGCGCCGGTTCGATTGGCAGGCGCTTGCCCAGGCGACTGCGCACCAGTTCCAGCAAATCGCTGACCAGCACCGCCATGTTCCGCGCGCCATCCTTAATATTGTTGGCACAGGCCAAAGCATCGCCTTCAAGCGTTGCTTTACGCAGCAGTAACTCGGCGGACATGCTCACTGCCTGCAATGGCGCTCGCAAGTCATGCCCGAGTATCGCCAGAAACAGATCCCGTGAATGGTTGACCTGTTCGGCATAGGCGGCGGTGGATTCGGCGAGGGCCTCATCGATGGCTTCGTTGAAACGGATCATGTCCCGGAAATAGGTCAGGTCCGGTGACTCCAGGCTGTCGACCCACAACCGAATCACACAGGCCCGCAAATGGCGGAACTCGCTGGTCATTTGCACCAGGTCGAAGCCCACGGTATGCCGCAGTTCGCCATGGCTGGCACCCGCTTCATCCAGGCTTGGGGTTTTCTCCGGGCCTTCGCCCTTGGCCTTGGCGAGCTGTTCGCTGGCGGTTTGCGCGGTGCTCATGTCCCGCGCTGCCGCCAGCAGAATGGCCTTGGCGTGATCGCGCAAGGCTGCTCGATCCATGCACTCGGCCGCCGGGGTGATCGTTCTGGCGAACTGTTCCCATTCATCGACGATACGGTCCACGTGTTGCCTGATGAATTCGGATAAGCGCATGGCCGTTACCTGCCTGGAGAGTCTGGGCATCTTAGCCTCTTTGTAGATCGGTAAAAACTACCGCTGACACGCCGGATCATGCTTGCAGGTCTTGCAGGTGGTACTTATTTGTTTTTTAGATTCTTAAGTTGGAAGGTGTTGTTTGTTTTATCGCTATTTTCCAACAGTTATTTAATCTTTTGTTTTTGCAGGTATTGAATAAGCTTGGCGTTCTTCTCAAACGCATAGGGATACATGCGCAATGAATGAATTGTCAGAAGGGGGCGTTTCCAATATCTCTCAAGAGATGACAGCTGGCGCCAATGTTTATTTGAATTATCTTGCAACCAAAGTTCCCGCATTCATAAAGAAACCATCTGTATCAAGTTTTGTATCAACGACTGATATGAAACCGGACGTTCCCGAGTGGTACATCAAGGCGAGTGCTATCAACCGTCAATATCTCAACGAACTCATCAGTGAGCGCTGGCGGTTGCAAGACAGCCTGGATGACACACTGGGCGATTTGCAAAAGGACATCAATAAGTTCGCCGAACCCTTGCTTGTTCAGGCCCTGAAAGAAAAGCTGAACCTGGATCTGGATGTTCATGCGACATCGGTACGGCTTTATATTCCGGCCCTCCTGGGTTTTGGCGTCGACACCAATGCCAGTCGGCTCAGGCAGTCAACTCTGCTGGGGGCTGCCCTCCATAACTTCGAGGACTCTGAAACCCGTGCTGGCGCCTTTCGTGATGGCTCCGGCATTTTCATTACCGACGCCGAAGGAGCCCTGAGGCGCCATTCATTGACCATCGAAAGTTTTGCGAGCCTTTGCAGGGATCTGGATCTCGGTGCGCAATATCAGCGGCACATCAAAGGGTTGCTGGCCCCTTCGGCGGTTGATGCCAAGGCCTCGCTTGAGCAGCACTTCATCGGGACCGAAAAGGCCGCGTTCAATGAGTCAGCGCTGATTGCCTATTTGAAGAGTGATATCACTTCTTATGCATATGGCAAGTTGCAGCAACTGCGAGACAACCAGACAAACATCACGATGGGCAATCGCCCGTTACAGTCTCATCGGCTGACTCTTTTGGGCGTGAAGCTGTCGGGTATCGTGTTGTTCAGTGCAGTGGCTGATCCGACACGAGTAAAGCGAATCTACAACAGCCTGGTTCCGGCAGACCAACGAACAATGATGGAGTGGTCGCGCAAACTGGCCATTTTACCCGGGCAGGAGTTTGATCAATTCAAACTGCTCAAGGCCTTTTTTGCCAACGGGCCAAGCGGTGTGGTCGACGAGGTGCTGGGCAGGAACGATATTTTTACGCAGAGCCGGCTCGATGGCACCTTGATCGCCTACGTCCCTGATGACCCTGAACATCCCTTGAAGGAATATCCGTCCTTCACCGACTTCATGAAGGAGCTGACGAGCCAGTTGCGCTCGTCGGACTATCAGCAGTTCTTCAGTCGGTTCGTACCGCAAAAAGACCAGGGCAGGTTTTTCGCTCGCGTCAGGGAGCGCTTCAGCACCTTCACCTGGCAGCAGCGGGAGCCGTTGAACATGGGGCCATGGTGGCGGGAAACCGCAGTGGAAAACCCCGACGCAGAACCGATCACCCATGTGATCGAAGGCGCGCTCTGGCCTCAGTTCAGTCGATGGCGGCGCGACAAGGCCATCGCCGATGCGCGACATATCGCCGTGCCCACTGGCGATGAAGATGCCAATGCCCGCTGGGCGCGGCTGAGGAGTTACGCGAACATCGGCTGGAATGTGTTCAACTTCGGCGCAATGCTGGTGCCTGGCCTGGGGGAGGCCATGTTGGGCGTGATGGTCGGGCAAATGCTGCTCGAAACCATGGAGGGCATTGAGGACTGGAGCAAGGGAGACAAGGAAGAAGCGTCGGCGCTTCTGTGCGGTGTCCTGATCAATGCTGCCCAGTTGGCAATCATGGCGGCAGGGCATGTTTTACCCGCGGGCGCAGCGCCAGCGGTCCGGCCTTCATCTTTTGTCGAACAGCTGAAGCCGGTGGTGCTCGCTGACGGCAAGACCCGTCTCTGGAATCCGGACCTGAGTCCGTATGAACATCAAGTCAGTCTGAGTCCGGGTACGAAGCCAAACGAGCGAGGCCTGTATCTGCACAACGATCAGGAATTCCTGTCGATCGGCGGTAAATACTTTGCGGTGCAAGACGATCCACTCACGGGGCAACCGCGGATTCTCCATCCGGATCGAGCGATGGCCTACCAACCGAAGCTTGAACACAATGGCGCAGGCACCTGGCATACCGAGCTCGACCGCCCTGTCGAATGGACCTCGACCGAGCTCATGCGGCGGTTGGGGGCGAGGGTAGAAACGTTCGACGATGCAACGCTTGAGCAGATCCGGATCGCCAGTGGCGTCGAAGCAGATGTGCTGCGTCGGCTGCATGTCGAAAACGAAGCACCGCCGGCGTTGCTGGTCGACACGATCGAACGGTTCAAGACGTGGTCGGACACGGGGAAGATGCCACAGAGCGGTCTGTCGTCATCAGACAATGCCAATGTGCGGGTGCTGCAGGATGCTTTTGCGCAATTGCCCGACGGCGTGGCCGAGGAACTGCTGGCCGCCGCTGCTCCGGCGGATTTGCGAGCACTGGCCGAACAAAAGCGCATTGCCTTGCATCTGCGGCAACAGGTGCGGGCGGCCTTGCTGGAAGTACGTTTGGCGCGCGCCTATGAAGGGCTGTTCCTTGACTCGATGCACGCTCCGGATACGGAACGGCTGGCGCTGCACACCCTGGAAACCTTGCCGAACTGGCCGGGCGACGTGCGCATTGAAGTTCGCGAACATTCGTTCACCGGGCACCTGCGCGACAGCATTGGCCCGGAGAACGCACGTACGCGCAAAGTGCTGGTCAGCACGGACGAGGGCTATGAAGCGCGGGATGCCGAGGATAACCATCTGCGGGGTGCCGACGATCTTTTTTCATCCGTCTTGCACGCTCTGCCCGACGCCGAACGCAAAGCGCTGGGGTACGAGATCTATCAAGGCGCGAACCTCAAATGCAGTGTTCAAAATGCCCCGTTGGCGCGTGACAAGCTGCGTCCGATGCTGGCGGACAACCCTCTGCGCAAGCCCGCCTACGATCCCGAAACGATGAAGTTGCGCGGTGGCATGTTTGCCCCCCAGGGCATTCGACAACTGACCGGCCGAGTGACGCCGCAGGAGCGGGTCAGGAGTGTGCGCCCCGGGTGGACGGAAACCGAGGCCCAGGCTTACCTGGACGGCGGGGGCGACGACGTTACTCCGGAACAGCGGGCAAGCGCATTGGAGGCGGAGTTCGATCGTCTCAATGCCAATTTCCGGCACTGGCTCAATTTACCCACCGAAGCGTTCAGGTACAGCCCTGCCGGCATTGCCGAATGGCAGACCCGAAACTCAATCTACACAACCATTCGCCAGTGCTGGCAGCACACCGGGCCCAGGGATGTGGACCCTTTGGGAAATATGTACGGGACAGCGCTTGATTTCAGAAACGTTCCCCTGGGGCGACACTTGGGAAGCATGCCTCTGTTGGAAGCCGATTTTCAGCACGTCACCAGCCTGAACTTGCTGGGCACTGGAATGAACGATGCCCATGTCACGTTTCTGGTTCATTTTCCGAAACTCCGTTCGCTGAATCTCACCGGTAACCAGCTCACGCAATTTCCTCGTGCGGTGGGGCGAATGCGTGGGCTGACCGAACTGAACCTCGGCGATAACCGGATTGTGCTGGATGCCCAGGGAGCTACCTATTTGAGATGGCTCTCCCGGCTGAAAAGTCTGGACCTGCAAGGAAACCCGTTGGGGAGAGTGCCCGACATCGGTGGGATGCGCATGCTGCATACCCTGATGCTGGGTGACACCGGGATTGATACCTGGCCGGAGGGGCTGTTCGCTCAACCCAGGTTCCGGCATTTTTACCTGAGCCTGCAGCGCAACGAACTGACCGTTATCCCGCAGGTTACGCCCGGCTCAGCCTCCGCGGAGCTGTTGGCGCGCACGGTATTGAATCGCGATCCGCCGTGGTTGTCGGCCGAGAACCTGGAAACGCTCAGAGGTTATATCCGGTCCGTCGGCCTGGACCCCGATCGTCCGTATCCGCCTCGCGGCGTGCGCGACAGTCTTGATTGGGAGGAAGGCTTGACGCGACCTGAGTGGGTGGCCAAACAGGATGTTTGGAACAGCGTTGAGGATGAGTTCGGCTCAGTGCCTTTTTTCAATCAGATCAGGAAACTCACCCAATCAACCGCCTTCAGAACTGACAAAGCCTTCAGGGTGGACATGACGCAAAAGCTCTGGCGAATGCTGGAGGCCATGTCCAAGGACAGCGAGCTGCGGCGCAATCTTTTCGTCATGGGCAGGGAGGAGGTCACTAACTGTGTTGACGCCGGGGCGCAGTTGTTCAATGCGATGGGCGTAGAAGTGCTGATCCATGAGGCTTACGCATTGGCCAACCCGGGCCTGGTGGAGGCCGAACTGGTGCAGCTGGCCAGAGGCAAGTCGCGGCTGGACGAGTTGAGCCGGATCGCCCACAAAGTGGTTGCCGAGCGCCTGGAAAATGGTGAGCAATTCAGGACTGTCGATGCTGAGGGCACAGTGTCAGGAAGTATCGATGAAGTCGAGGTCCACCTGGCTTACATGACGGATCTGGCAGAGCGACTGGACCTGCCCTGGCAGTCCCGTGATTTGCAATTTCGCACGCACACCGGTGTGACTCCCGAGATGATCGAGAGTGCGTATCAGCGGGTCATGGAGCTGGAAACCGGCGATTTACTGCGTGATTCGATCATCGAACAACCGTTCTGGGAAACATACCTACGGGGCACAAATCGAAGCGCCTTCAAAGTTTTCAGGCGCCGAATCGATGCAACGACTGAGTTTTACATGGCGCTTGAAAAGAGGGCCTCCGAACCGAACCTTTCGTTGCAGGCAAAGGCCGATCTGAAGCAGGAGCTCCGGGTACTCGCCGCTGAACTGGGTAAGCTGGAAAGCGAAATTGCTCCGGGCCAGGTCATGACTGACCAAGCCTATGCCGCCGAGTTGAACCTGATCGATATCGAGATGAAAACGCTGCTTAAGACCCTGACCCAACAGGCGATGGATCGGGCGAAACTGCAAAGGGTGGACATCGCCTTTATGAACGCACCAGCAACGGATTGACCTGAGAAACAGCTAACCCGGTACGAAGAATGACACCCCTCGTGCCGGGTTTATGCCTGACCGAATCTCAAAACAGGAAGTAACGCTGAGCCATCGGCAACACATCCGCTGGCTCGCACCAGAGCAAGACACCGTCGGCCTTAACCTGATAAGTCTGCGGATCGACGTCGATGTCCGGCAGGTAGTCGTTGTGAATCAGGTCGGTTTTCTGCACCTCGCGACAGCCTTTGACCACGGCGATTTTCTTCTTCAGGCCCAGGGCCTCGGGCAAACCCGCCTCCTGCGCGGCCTGGCTGATAAAGGTCAGGCTGGTGGCATGCAACGAGCCGCCGTAACTGGCGAACATCGGGCGGTAGTGCACCGGTTGCGGCGTTGGAATAGATGCGTTGGCGTCACCCATCAGGCTGGCCGCAATGGCACCGCCCTTGAGGATCAGCGTTGGCTTTACCCCGAAAAACGCTGGACGCCAGAGCACCAGATCCGCCCACTTGCCCACTTCGACCGAGCCCACTTCATGGCTGATCCCGTGGGTGATCGCCGGGTTGATGGTGTACTTGGCGATGTAGCGTTTGGCGCGGAAGTTGTCATTGCCTTCGCCATCTTGTGGCAGCGGACCGCGCTGCTTCTTCATTTTGTCGGCGGTCTGCCAGGTGCGCGTGATGACTTCGCCGACGCGGCCCATGGCCTGGCTGTCGGAGCTGATCATCGAGAAGGCACCGAGGTCATGCAGGATGTCTTCGGCAGCAATGGTTTCGCGGCGGATGCGGCTTTCGGCGAAGGCCACGTCTTCGGCAATGCTCGGGTCCAGGTGGTGGCAGACCATCAGCATGTCGAGGTGCTCGTCGATGGTGTTGCGGGTGAACGGCCGGGTCGGGTTGGTCGAGCTCGGCAGCACGTTGGCGAAACCGCAGGCCTTGATGATGTCCGGCGCATGACCGCCACCGGCACCTTCGGTGTGATAGGTGTGGATGGTGCGGCCCTTGAAGGCGGCGAGGGTGGTTTCGACGAAGCCGGACTCGTTGAGGGTGTCGGTGTGGATGGCGACCTGGACGTCGTATTGGTCGGCCACTGTCAGGCAGTTGTCGATGCTCGCGGGCGTGGTTCCCCAGTCTTCGTGCAACTTCAGGCCGATGGCGCCGGCCTTGACCTGTTCGATCAACGGCTCCGGCAGGCTGGCGTTGCCCTTGCCGGTGAGGCCGATGTTCATCGGGAACGCATCGGCGGCCTGGAGCATGCGCGCCAGGTGCCACGGCCCGGAGGTGCAGGTGGTGGCGTTGGTGCCGGTGGCCGGTCCGGTGCCGCCGCCGATCATGGTGGTGACGCCGCTCATCAGCGCTTCTTCGATCTGCTGCGGACAGATGAAGTGGATGTGGGTGTCGATGCCGCCGGCGGTGAGGATCATGCCTTCACCGGCGATCACTTCGGTGCTGGCGCCGACCGCGATGGTGACGTTGGGCTGGATGTCCGGGTTGCCGGCCTTGCCGATGGCCGCGATGCGTCCGTCCTTGAGGCCGACGTCGGCCTTGACGATGCCCCAGTGGTCGATGATCAGCGCGTTGGTGATCAGGGTATCGACCACCTCGGCGGCCAGCCGTTGGCTTTGGCCCTGGCCGTCGCGAATGACTTTGCCGCCGCCGAATTTCACTTCTTCGCCGTAGGTGGTGAAGTCCTGTTCCACTTCGATCCACAGCTCAGTGTCGGCCAGACGGACCTTGTCACCGACGGTGGGGCCGAACATGTCGGCGTAGGCTTGTCTTGAGATTTTCATGCGCTTGCCTTGAAAGTGAAGTGCGGTAGTCCGCGGTCCATTGTGGCGAGGGAGCTTGCTCCCGTTCGGCTGCGCAGCAGTCGTAAAATCTGCCGCTCCGATTATTCAGATAGATCGCACCAGCTGTGTTGCGAGCGCTTCGCACTCGAGCGGGAGCAAGCTCCCTCGCCACAGGGTTTGCGTGTCAGTCGAGGTCGCCCATGATCCTGCCGGCAAACCCGAACACCCGGCGATGCCCGGCCAGGTCCACCAGCTCGACCTCGCGGCTCTGCCCCGGTTCGAAGCGCACCGCGGTGCCGGCGGGGATGTTCAGGCGCATGCCACGGCTGGCGACGCGGTCGAAGGTCAGCGCGTCGTTGGTTTCGAAGAAGTGATAATGCGAGCCGACCTGGATCGGCCGGTCGCCGCTGTTGGCCACCTTCAGGCTGACAGTGCGTCGGCCCACGTTAAGCTCGATGTCGCCGGGCTGGATCTGGTACTCACCGGGAATCATCACTGGGCTCCTTGGAGAATCTTGTAGTAGAGGGCGGTCGGTTTGTAGCGCCCGTTCGGGTCGCAGGCGTAGTCCGGAATTTCGCCGGCACGGGTGTAACCCAGGGCCTTGTAGAAGTCTTCGGCGGGGGAGCCGGCCTCGGTGTCGAGGTAGAGCATGCCGCGCTTGTGCTGGCGGGCGGCGAGCTCCAGGGCATGCATCAACTGCTGGCCCAGGCCGCGACGACGGGCGTGTTCACGCACCAGCAGTTTCTGCACTTCGGCGCGATTCAGCCCATTGGCTTTCTGGCACAGGTTCAGTTGCACACTGGCCTGCACCTGTTCGTCCTTGACCACCACCCACAGCAGCACGTTGCCTTTGTTCAGGTTGTCCTGGACTTCATCGAAATGGGCTCGGGCCTGGGTGGCGTCCAGATCCGCCATGAACCCGACGCTGGCGCCATAGCCGACGGCGTCGAGCAGCAGATCAATCAATCCCTGACGATAGTGCGCAAAGCTTTCAACATTGACGCGTCGCAGTTGGGCGGCGTTCATGGGGCATCACTCCTTGTGGGGATCGGGTGGCATTGCGCCCGGATCGAGGATCAGTTGCATGAAGGTCAGGTCCAGCCAGCGGCCGAACTTGGTACCCACCTGCGGCATTTGGCCGGTGACGACAAAACCGGCCCGATCGTGCAGCCGGATCGAGGCGCTATTACCGCTTTCGATGGCGGCGACCATCACGTGTTTGTTGCAGCCTTTGGCGCGCTCGATCAGCGCTGCCATCAGTTGCGGTCCGAGGCCATTGCCACGCTGGTCGTTGCGCACGTACACCGAGTGCTCGACCGTGTGGCGGAACCCGTCGAAGGGGCGCCAGTCACCGAATGAAGCGTAGCCGAGTACGTTGTCGTCGCCGTCGACGATTACCAGAATCGGATAGCCCTGGGCTTGCCGCGCGCTGAACCAGGCCTGGCGGTTGCCCAGGTCCACGGCCTGTTCGTTCCAGATCGCCGTGGTGTTGAGCACCGCGTCGTTGTAGATGTCGCGGATCGCCGGCAGATCGGCGTGCAGCGCATCGCGGATGTGGTAAGTCATGGCGCAGCCTTAGGCGATCGGTTGGTGAACGGTGACCAGTTTGGTGCCGTCGGGAAACGTCGCTTCGACCTGGATCTCCGGGATCATTTCCGGGATGCCTTCCATCACTTGTTCGCGGCTGAGCAGGGTGGTGCCGTAGTGCATCAGCTCGGCCACGGTCTGGCCGTCACGCGCGCCTTCGAGCAGCGCCGCGGAAATGTAGGCCATGGCCTCCGGGTAATTGAGTTTCACGCCGCGAGCCAAACGCCGCTCGGCCACGAGGCCGGCGGTGAAGATCAGCAGCTTGTCTTTTTCGCGTGGGGTCAGGTCCATCGTAGAAATCCATAATCGGCAGTTAAAAAGTCTTCTGTAGGAGCGTATTCAGGTGGCCCATATTCTGGGCGGAACGGCTTCGCGGCCGAGCAACGCAGGCCGGAGCAATCGCCACAATTCAATTAGCCAACCCCGTGCCAACAACGCCTCGCTGGCCAGGCACCGGGCGACCAACAGCCCCGGCAGCTGCGTCAGATCCCCGCGCACCTCATTGGGCAACGAGCGGCACTTCTCCAGCAATTCACTATCAATCTCTCCGGTCACCAGCAACGTCGCAAACACCGGTTGCCCATCCAGCCCGATCGGCGAGTCCAGCAAACCGTCATCCCCGGTAATGCGCTGGCGTTCGTGCCAGAGCAACTGGCCGTCGCGGCGGATATCCAGGTGGGCCTGGAAGTGCCCGAGGTCGAAGCGCTCGCCACTGGCCGGACGCCCCAGCGCGACCACGTCCCAGTAGAACAACCGGGCATCGCCCTCAAGATCAATGCTCGTGCTGAGTTCAGCCTGAGCGGCGCTGAAGATAATCGTCTCTTGCGGCAGCCACTCCAACGTAGCACCGGCGGCCACGCGCAAGTCGAGTTTCTGATAAGCCGGCCCGGCCGCGCGATACCACTTGGCGGCGCCAGGGCTGGTGATTTGTGCCCAGGCGTGGGTGCCGACGCTGGCCGAGATGTCCAGCCGATCACCGCCGGCAATCCCCCCCGGCGGGTGGACGATGATGTGCTGACACACCTCGGGGCCTTCGGCATACAAGTGCTTCTGCACCCGCAGCGGGCCTTGATGACGGCGCTGTACCGGGCGGGTGCTGGCGCCGAAACGGGCGTAGCCCAGCTCCAGCTCGGCATGCCAGCTCGGGGTAAACAGCGCGGTGGGGAGAGGTAAATTCATATCGTCTAATTTATCGTCAGAAGGCTGCAGGTTAGATCGTAACCAGCCCGCGCACACCTTCGGCTTCCATATTTTCACCGCGACCCTGCTGCACGATCTCACCCCGGGACATCACCAGGTACTGATCGGCCAGCTCGGCGGCGAAATCGTAGAACTGCTCCACCAGCAAAATCGCCATATCGCCACGGGCTGCGAGCTTTTTGATCACCGCGCCGATTTCCTTGATCACCGACGGCTGGATGCCTTCGGTGGGCTCATCGAGAATCAACAGCCGTGGTCGGCTGGCCAGCGCTCTTCCGATTGCCAGCTGTTGTTGCTGACCACCGGACAAGTCACCGCCACGCCGTTGCTTCATTTGCAGCAGCACCGGGAACAGCTCGTAGATGAACGCCGGGACCTCTTTGGCTTCGGAACCCGGAAACCGCGACAGGCCCATCAGCAGGTTTTCTTCCACGGTCAGCCGGCCGAAGATTTCCCGACCCTGAGGCACGTAAGCGATACCGGCATGCACCCGTTGGTGCGGCTTGAATGTGGTGATCGGTTGGCCTTCCCAGTTCACCGCGCCTTCTTTGGCCGGCAGCAAACCCATCAGGCATTTGAGCAAGGTGGTCTTGCCCACGCCGTTGCGCCCCAGCAGGCAGGTGACTTCGCCGACCTTCACCTCAAACGTCAGGCCCCGCAGGATGTGGCTACCGCCGTAGTACTGGTGCAGCTTGTCGACTTGCAGCATCTTCAAATTCCCCCTGTGATCGTTCCCACGCAGAGCGCGGAATCGATCAATTGCTCATCAGCGGCCGAGGTAGACCTCGATCACCCGCTCATTGTCCTGCACCTGCTCCAGCGACCCTTCGGCCAGCACGCTGCCCTGGTGCAACACGGTGACGTGGTCGGCGATCGAGCCAACGAAGCCCATGTCGTGTTCCACCACCATCAGCGAATGCTTACCGGCCAGGCGCTTGAACAGTTCGGCGGTGAATTCGGTTTCGGCGTCGGTCATGCCCGCCACCGGCTCGTCGAGCAACAGCAGTTGCGGGTCTTGCATCAGCAGCATGCCGATTTCCAGAAACTGCTTCTGCCCGTGAGACAACAACCCTGCCGGGCGATTGACCGAACTGGTCAGGCGAATGGTTTCCAGCACTTCACTGATGCGATCTTTTTGTTCACCACTCAGGCGAGCCCGCAAACTGGCCCACACCGACTTGTCGGTTTTCTGCGCCAGCTCCAGGTTTTCGAACACGCTCAGGGCTTCGAACACGGTTGGTTTCTGGAACTTGCGACCGATACCAGCCTGGGCGATCTGCACTTCGCTCATCTGCGTCAGGTCCAGGGTTTCGCCGAACCAGGCCTTGCCGTGGCTGGGGCGAGTCTTGCCGGTGATCACGTCCATCAACGTGGTCTTGCCCGCGCCGTTGGGGCCGATGATGCAGCGCAATTCGCCGACGCCGATGTACAGGTTCAGATTGTTGAGGGCCTTGAAACCATCGAAGCTGACGCTGATGTCTTCCAGGGTCAGGATGGTGCCGTGACGTGTATTCAGGCCGGGGCCGACGCGTTGGCCGAGGCCGATGGCATCGCGGCTGCTACCGGCATCCTTGTTGGGCTGCGGTGGGAAAAAGGCCGGTTCGAGCATGAATTCAGCCGTTGCAGTGATCCTCATTGTTCACCCCTTTTCTTCAGCAGCCCGATCACACCCTTAGGCAGATACAACGTCACGACGATGAACAGCGCGCCGAGGAAGAACAGCCAGTATTCCGGAAACGCCACGGTGAACCAGCTCTTCATCCCGTTGACCACGCCGGCACCCAGCAGCGGGCCGATCAGCGTGCCGCGCCCCCCCAAGGCAACCCAGACCGCCGCTTCGATCGAGTTGGTCGGCGACATTTCGCTCGGGTTGATGATCCCGATTTGCGGCACATACAGCGCCCCCGCCAGACCGCACAACACCGCACTCAACACCCAGACAAACAGCTTGAAGCCGCGCGGGTCGTAGCCGCAGAACATCAGGCGGTTCTCGGCATCGCGCAACGCGGTCAGCACCCGGCCGAACTTGCTTTGCGCCAGACGCCAGCCGATGAACAGGCTCGCCACCAGCAACAGTACCGTGGCGAAAAACAACACCGCGCGAGTCCCCGGTTCCGTGATGCCAAACCCGAGAATGCTGCGGAAATTGGTGAAGCCATTGTTGCCGCCAAACCCGGTTTCGTTGCGGAAAAACAGCAGCATCCCGGCGAAGGTCAGGGCCTGGGTCATGATCGAGAAATACACGCCCTTGATCCGCGAGCGGAAGGCGAAGAAACCGAACACCAGCGCCAGCAATCCCGGCGCCAATATCACCAGGCACATGGCCCAGAGGAAGCTGCTGGTGCCGGTCCAGTACCACGGCAATTCGGTCCACGACAGGAACGTCATGAACGCCGGCAAGCCGTCACCCGAGGCTTGGCGCATCAGGTACATGCCCATCGCATAACCGCCGAGGGCGAAGAACAGACCGTGACCGAGGGACAGGAGGCCGGCGTAGCCCCAGACCAGATCGAGGGCGAGGGCGACGATGGCGTAGCAAAGAATCTTGCCCACCAGTGTCAGCGTGTAGGCCGAGACGTGAAGCGCGCTGTCGGGCGATAACAACGACAGCAATGGCAACGCCAGTAGCAAAACGAGAATCACCGCGCCAACAGTGATGGTGACTTTGGGGCCGGCTTTTTTTGTCGCGGTAACGAGCAGAGGCTGGTTCATCAGTCGATCACCCGTCCTTTCAGTGCGAAGAGGCCTTGCGGACGTTTCTGGATGAACAGAATGATCAACGCGAGGATCAGGATCTTGCCGAGTACCGCACCGATCTGCGGTTCGAGAATCTTGTTGGCGATGCCCAGGCCGAACGCGGCCAGCACGCTGCCGGCCAATTGGCCGACACCGCCGAGCACCACCACCAGGAACGAATCGATGATGTAGCTCTGGCCGAGGTCAGGGCCGACGTTGCCGATCTGGCTGAGCGCCACACCACCGAGCCCGGCGATGCCCGAGCCTAAGCCGAAGGCGAGCATGTCGACACGCCCGGTCGGCACCCCGCAGCACGCCGCCATGTTGCGGTTCTGGGTGACGGCGCGCACGTTCAAGCCAAGGCGCGTCTTGTTCAACAGCAGCCAGGTCAGCACCACCACAAACAAGGCAAACGCGATGATCACGATGCGGTTGTATGGCAGCACCAGGTTGGGCAGCACCTGAATCCCGCCCGACAACCATGCCGGGTTGGCCACTTCGACGTTCTGCGCGCCGAACACCAGCCGCACCAACTGGATCAGCATCAGGCTGATGCCCCACGTGGCGAGCAGGGTTTCCAGCGGGCGGCCGTAGAGGTGGCGAATCACCGTGCGCTCCAGCGCCATGCCGATGGCGGCGGTAACGAAAAACGCCACCGGCAGCGCAATCAGCGGATAGAACTCGATGGCTTGTGGGGCGAAGCGCTGGAACATCAGCTGCACCACGTACGTCGAGTACGCGCCGAGCATCAACATCTCGCCGTGGGCCATGTTGATCACCCCGAGCAGGCCGAAGGTGATCGCCAAGCCCAATGCCGCGAGCAGCAGAATCGAACCTAGGGACATGCCACTGAAGGCCTGGCCGAGCATTTCGCCGATCAGCAATTTGCGTTTGACCTGGGCCAGGCTGGTTTCGGCGGCGGTGTGCACACTGGCGTCGGTTTCGACGCCGGGTTCGAGCAAGCCTTCGAGGCGGGTGCGGGCCAGCGGGTCGCCGGTTTCGCCGAGCAAACGCACGGCGGCGAGGCGCACGGCGGGGTCACTGTCGACCAGTTGCAGATTGGCCAAGGCCAGGCTCAGGGCGGCGTGAACGGTTTCGTCTTGTTCGCTGGTCAGCTGCTGGTCGAGGAATTTCAGCTGCGCCGGTTTGGCGCTTTTCTGCAATTGCTGCGCGGCGGCCAGACGGGTTTTGGCGTCGGCGGCGAGCAATTGGTGGCTGGCCAAAGCGGTGTCGATCAGACCCCGCAGGCGATTGTTCAGGCGCAGGGTTTTCGGTTGGCCATCGATGGTCAGCTCGCCTTGTTGCAGGGCGTTGATCAGTTCGATACGGGCCGGATCGGGCTGCGCGGCCCAGGTTTCCAGAAGCTTGGCTTGCTGCACGGGATTGGCCGCGACGAAGTCTTCGGCGTCGCCGGCGTGGGTGACCATCGGCAGTAACAGTGCGATGGCAAGGATCAAGCGGTAAAAGGCAGTGGGCATGTCAGTGTCCTTGCGCGGACTAAGTGTGGGAGCAAACTGTGTGGCGAGGGAGCTTGCTCCCGCTGGACTACGCAGTAGTCCCGTTTTTTGGGGCCGCTTCGCAGCCCAACGGGGGCAAGCCCCCTCACCACAAAGCCCGCTCACACAGGAGTTGTGTCGGGCCTGAGCTCCATGCTCAGGCCCCAGTGGCTCAGTTGCTCTTCACCGCATACTCCGGCTTCTTGTCGTTGCCCGGAATGAACGGGCTCCACGGTTGGGCGCGGATCGGTCCTTCGGTCTGCCACACCACGTTGAACTGACCGTCGGCCTGAATCTCGCCGATCATCACTGGCTTGTGCAGGTGGTGGTTGGTCTTGTCCATGGTCAGGGTGTAGCCGGACGGTGCGGCAAAGGTCTGGCCGGCCAGGGCTTCGCGGACTTTGTCGACGTCGGTGGATTTGGCCTTCTCGGCGGCTTGCGCCCACATGTGGATGCCAACGTAAGTGGCTTCCATCGGGTCGTTGGTCACCGCTTTGTCGGCGCCCGGCAGGTTGTGTTTCTTGGCGTAGGCTTTCCAGTCATCGACGAACTTCTTGTTCACCGGGTTTTCCACCGACTCAAAGTAGTTCCACGCCGCGAGGTTGCCCACCAGCGGTTTGGTGTCGATGCCGCGCAGTTCTTCTTCACCCACGGAGAACGCCACGACCGGTACGTCGGTGGCTTTCAGGCCCTGGTTGGCCAGCTCTTTATAGAACGGCACGTTGGAGTCGCCGTTGACGGTGGAGATGACCGCCGTCTTGCCACCGGCGGAGAATTTTTTGATGCTGGCCACGATGGTCTGGTAATCGCTGTGGCCGAACGGGGTGTAGACCTCTTCGATGTCCTTGTCCGCCACGCCTTTGGAGTGCAGGAACGAGCGCAGGATCTTGTTGGTGGTGCGCGGGTAGACGTAGTCGGTGCCGAGCAGGAAGTAGCGCTTGGCGCTGCCGCCTTCTTCGCTCATCAGGTATTCCACTGCCGGGATCGCCTGCTGGTTGGGCGCCGCGCCGGTGTAGAACACGTTCGGCGACATCTCTTCGCCTTCGTATTGCACCGGGTAGAACAGCAGGCCGTTGAGCTCTTCGAACACCGGCAGCACCGATTTACGCGACACCGAGGTCCAGCAACCGAACACCACCGCCACCTTGTCCTGGGTCAGCAGCTGCCGGCCCTTTTCGGCGAACAGCGGCCAGTTCGATGCCGGGTCCACGACCACAGGCTCCAGCATCTTGCCGTTCACGCCGCCCTTGGCGTTGATTTCGTCGATGGTCATCAACGCCATGTCTTTGAGCGAAGTTTCAGAGATCGCCATGGTCCCGGACAACGAATGCAGAATACCGACCTTGATGGTCTCGGCGGCCTGGACAGTCCAGGTCATGCCCATCGCGGCAATGCTTGCCGTGAGTGTGAAAGCCTTGATCAAACTGCGACGCTTCATTGTGCGATCTCCATGAACGTTAAAGTTTTTTATGGTTGGCAGATGCGGACGACTGAAGGCTGTTTTGCAAGGGCTGTGCCCGGTCGGGGACGGACAAGGAAATGTCGTATTAGAGTGGTTGCGGGGTTTGCGTGACGCACCATGAAGGGACGGGGCTGGCGCGTTGGTGCGAGAAGATGCGCCACATTGGGGCGATGCAGCCATCGCGGGCAAGCCCGCGATGGTCGATAACGCGGTCTACGCCGGGTCGACGTTATCCAGCGCCCGGTTTACCGCCAGCTCCGCCAGCATGATGCTCTGTTGAATCGCCAGCGCCGTGTAGCGCTGTGGGGCGGTCAGGTCGTTGGCGAAATCGCTGGCCAGGACACTCGCCGTGGCTAACGATTCACAGGCGTGGGCCAGCAGGCTTTCGGTATCCATGTTCGGGGCGACGATGAACATGGTGCTGGGGCGGCGGGGTTTTTCGGTGTAGCGCGCCGGGGGATCGAGGTAGTAGTCGAGGGCGCGTTTGATGGCTTCGCGATCCTTGAGTAATTCTTCGTTGCGCGAGACTTCGGCGTTGGGGGTGGTGGTGTTGAAGGGTGGGTCGGGAATTAATTTGTCCATTGAAAAATTTCTCCAGCGTTGGAGCCCCCACTTGCCGCTTCTCACACGGGAAGAGGTGGCAGCTATGTGCGAGGTGAGAAGACCGGTTATGGACACCCGGCCGGACCGAAGTCCGCCCGCACACAGCCGCCATAACACATTTGCAGGCAGCTAATAAGCTGGCGGCGATTATGCGTGTACAGACACTGGATGACCATAAGTTGCCGGGCTTCTCACACCCGATCACTGAGTTTTCAGCGACAGCCAAAGACTAGAGAGCCCGCTTCCGACGGACAACCTGAAAGATGCGTGGGAAAGGTCTGCGTTCTGATACATCCGTTAAACATTCAAAAGCAGAACGCGGAGCGTCCCTGGCGGCATTCCCACGCAGGAGCGTGGGAACGATCCCTGTGGGAGCGGTGAGTCAGCGGCGGCGCATCAGGCCGATGAAGAACAGCCCGCCAATCGCGGCGGTGGCGACGCCGATGGGCAGGTCTTCCGGGGCGATCAGGGTGCGTGCGGCCACGTCGACCCAGACCAGGAACAGACTGCCCAATAACACGCACACCGGCAGCAACCGCCGATGCTCGGCCCCCACCAACCGTCGTGCAATGTGCGGCACCATCAGCCCGACAAAACCAATCGAGCCACTGATCGACACCAGTACCCCGGTCATCAATGAGGCAATCAAAAACACCCGCAGCCGTACGGTGCGGGCATTGAGGCCCAGGGTCACGGCGGTCTGCTCGCCGGCCATCAACGCATTCAACGGCCGAGCCATCCCCAGCAACAACACCAACCCGAGCAACACACTCGCCGCCGGTACCGCCAGCAATTCCCAGCGCGCCAGCCCGAGCCCGCCAAGCATCCAGAACATCACCGCAGAACTGGCGCGGTGATCACCGAGAAACAACAGCAAATTGGCAACCGCCATCATCACGAACGACACCGCCACGCCGCACAACAGCAGCCGATCACTGTCCAGCCGCCCATGACGGTTGGCGATCATCAGCACGACCAGCATGCTCAGCAGCGCGCCGATAAACGCCGCGATGGGCAAGGTCAGCAGGCCGACGATTTCACCGACATGCAACACCACGATCACCGCGCCGAGGGTCGCGCCGGAGGTCACGCCCAACAAGTGCGGATCGGCCAATGGATTGCGCGTCACCGCTTGCAGCACCGCACCGATCAGCGCCAGGCCGGCGCCCACCAGCGCGCCGAGCAACATGCGCGGCACGCGGATCAGCCAGACGATGTGTTCCTGGCCGGCCGTCCAGTTCTGCTCGCCAACACCGAACGCCTTGTGCAGCAGAATTTGCCACACCACCTCCACCGGTACCCGCGCCGGGCCAAAACCCAGCGACACCACACACGACATCAGCAACAGCACGCCGAGGCCGATCAGCAACAAGGCATAGCGACGGTCGATCATTCGCCGTGGAAACCCTTGGCCAGGGTTTCGACCGCCAGCACGTTGTCGATCCCCGGCGTGGCTTGCACGTACGGAATGACGATGAAGCGCTGGTTTTTGATCGCGTCCACCGATTGCAGGGCCTGGTTGTTCAGCAAAAACTGCTCCTTCTGTTCAGCGGTGACTTCGCCGTAATCGACGATCACGATCACCTGCGGATTGCGCTCGACCACGTTTTCCCAGTTGACCCGGGTCCAGCTCGCCTCGACGTCGTCGAGAATGTTGCGCCCGCCGGCCGCGTCGATCAGCGCCTGCGGCATGCCCAGGCGCCCGGAGGTCATGGCCCGGTCTTCACCGCTGTCGTAGAGAAATACCCGAGGCTTGTCCGCTGGCAGATCCTGGCGCACCTCGGCGACTTGCGCCTGCATCCGGGCGATCACGGCGTTGGCGCGATCCTGCACGTCGAAGATTTTGCCGAGGTTGCGCAGGTCGTTGTAGGTGTCATCCAGGCTGGCCGGTGGGCGCTTCATCACGAACGCGCAGGACTCGGTGAGCTCGTAGACGTTGATGCCCAGCGGTTGCAGGGTTTGCGGCGTGAGATCACCACCGACGCGCATGCCGTAATCCCAACCGGCGAAGAAGAAATCGACGTTGGCGTTGAGCAGGGTTTCCACCGACGGGTACTTGGCCGCCAGTTCCGGCAAGCCATCGAGGATGGTCTGCATCTGGGGCGTCACCGATTTCCATCCGGTCACGCCGCTGTAGCCGGCCATCCTGGGTTTGAGACCGAGGGCGAGCATCATCTGGGTCATGTTGATGTCGTGGCTGACCGCGTGTTTCGGCGCTTGCTTGAAGGTCACTGCGCGGTTGCAACTCTGGACAGTCAGCGGGTATTTCGTGGCTTCGGCGAAGGCATGGGTACTGCCCAGCAACAACGCGACGCAAAGCAGGGAACGCAAAGTCATGGTTGGGTTATCCAGGTGATTCGTGGGTAGCCGTGCAAGGGATGGTCATCGATCAGGGCGTCGACGCCGAACACGTTGTGCAGCAGGTGTGTGGTCAGGACTTCTTTGGGTGTGCCGCTGGCGACGATGCGACCGTGATGGATCACGTACAGTCGATCACAGAAGGCCGCCGCCAGATTGAGGTCGTGAATGCTCGCCAGCGTGCCGATCTGCAGGCGTTTGACCAGCTGCAGCAGTTCCAGTTGATAGCGCGGGTCGAGATGATTGGTCGGTTCATCGAGGATCAGCAATTGCGGTTGCTGGGCCAGGGCGCGGGCGAGGATCACCCTCTGCTTTTCACCGCCGGACAGGGTGGCGAAGGCGTGGTCTTCGAAGCCCTTGAGGCCGACTGATTCCAGGGCGTGGGCCGCGAGGTTGCGGTCGTGCACGGTGTCGCCGTCGAACAGTCCTTTGTGCGGCGTGCGGCCCATGGCGACCACTTCATCGACGGTCAGGCCGAAGGCGTCGGGAAATTCCTGCAACACCACGGCGATGCGTTGCGCACACCAGCGTGAGGACTGCTTCCAGACGTTGTGATGGTCGAGTTTTATCTCGCCATGTTCCGGTTTGCTGAAGCGATAAGCGCACCGCAGCAGGCTGGTTTTACCGCTGCCGTTGGGGCCGATCAACCCGACGAACTCACCGGCAGCCACGTGCAAGGAGGCGTCACGCAGCTGGAACTGGTGATGGCAGTGGCCGTGGCCCAGGGGTGTCCAGGCGAGGTTGGTGATGTTCAGCGAAGTCATTTCATTCCTGATGATCGTTCAAGCCAACACACAACCTGTGGCGAGGGAGCTTGCTCCCGCTCGGCTGCGCAGCAGTCGTAAAGCCCGACAACGCGGTATACCCGGAGAAACCGCGGCGTCAGGTTTGGGGTTGCTGCGCAACCCAGCGGGAGCAAGCTCCCTCGCCACAAAAGCTTGGCGGGCCCGCATTGTATTGGCTTTACGCGTACGCGTATCTCGCCTGTTTCATGATGAAGGTGAGGTGGATTCAATTTGCCGGCCCAGGCGCGACAGCAGCCCCCAATCCAATAGCCATACGACAACCAGCGAAGCCCCCACCAACGGAAACATCACCGCCAGGGCGAACATGATGACCATTGCGGTTTTCCATTTCGGCAGGTCGTGACGCAACGGTGGCACACCGAACTTGCCCTGTGGCCGACGCTTCCACCAGATCACCACGCCGCTGACGGCGCTGAGCAAAATCATCAGGCAGATCAGCAGCACGATGATCTGATTGAACGGGCCGAACATCTTGCCTTCGTGCAGCATCACGCCGACTTCGGTGGCGCGGGCGACATTGCTGTAATGCTGCCAGCGCACGTCGGCGAGGACGTCGCCGGTGTACTGGTCAACGTGCAGGGTGGCATCGTTGCGCGGGTCGTCGGCGAACACCGCGATGGTGAACACACCGGTGGCGGTGGTGGGGAAGGTGATGCTGTAGCCGGGCTCGACCTTGCGCTGCACGGCGATGTTTTGCACGTCTTGCAGGCTGATGGTCGATGCCGCCGGGCCGGCCTGGGTACTGGCGTGAGCCATGTGTTCGGCATGGTCGCCGGACATCGGCATCGGCGTGTTTTCCATGGCCCATGGCACGGTCTGGCGTGTGGCGCTGTTGAGGCTGCGGGCCTCGACGTCGGACTTGGGCACGTCATTCCACATGGCGACCGGAAAGCGGTTCCAGAGGTCGGCGTATTGCTTGCCCCAGAAGCCGGTCCAGGTCATGCCGCTGAGCAGCATCACCAGCAAAAACGCCGCGCCCCAGAAGCCAGTCACTGCGTGCAGATCACGCCACAGCACGCGGCCGCGACTGTTCAAACGGGGCCAGAGAATGCCGGCGCGCTGGCCACGCGGCCACCACAAAAATACCCCGGAGACCACCAACACCACACCCCAACCGGCGGCCAGCTCCACCAGCCGATCACCGACGGTGCCGATCATCAGCTCGCCGTGAATCGAGCGTGCGAGCGCCTGCAGATTGTTCTTCGCGTCTTGCTCGCCGAGGATGTCGCCGTGGTACGGATCGATGAACACGTTCAGTTCATGACCTTCATTGATCACCACGAATTGCGCGCTGCGTTCAGCGTTGACCGGCGGCAGGTATTGTTTGATCCGGGCCTGTGGATACGCCTCTTTCACCCGTTTGAGCAGGTCGTCGGCGGCCACGGTGTGATGACCGGCCGGGATGTTCATCAGGCTGCCGTACATCAATGGATCGAGTTGCGGTTTGAACAGGTAGACGATGCCGGTCAGGGCCAGCATCACCATGAACGGCGCGACGAACAGGCCGGCATAGAAATGCCAACGCCAGGCCAGGTTGTAGAAATTCGGTTTGGGCTGTTTCACTTCGAGTGCTCCGCTAGGCTTGGATCTTTTGTCATTGTCTGGTGACTGCTGCGCAGTCATTCGCGGGCAAACCCGCTCCCACGGCGGTGTTGAAGCTGTGGGGGCGGGCTTGCCCGCGATGCTCTTAGAAGCTCATGTCGACCTTGGTCCAGAGCGTGCGCCCCGGTTCGTTGATGGCTTGCGGATCATTGGCCGGGAAGCCGAAACCGGCGTTACCGGCCAGGTTCAGGTGTTCGGCGTAGGCCTTGCCGAACAAGTTGTCGACGCCGCTGCTGACCTTCCAGTTCTTGTTGATCCGGTACGCGCCGTTGAGCGAGAACACGCCGAACCCCGAGCTTTTGTCGAAGTCTTTGCCGACCACGTTGCCCTTGTTCCGGTCGATGCGGTTTTGCGCCGCGACCACCCGCCACAAGGCGCCGGCGCTCCAGTTGTCTTCGCTGTAGGTCAGGCCGAAACGTGCATCCAGCGGTGGCATTTGCGGCAGGGCAGTGCCGTCGCTGCTGTTCTTGCCCCAGGCATAGGCCAGGGTCGCATCGGCTTTCCAGTTGGCCGTCAGTTTGTAGGCTGCACCGAGTTCGCCGCCCATGATTCGCGCGTCGATGTTCTCGGCTTGCGAGGTCATGCCCATCATTCCCGGCGTGTAGTTGAACAGGATGTAGTCACGCACCTGCCCGACATATCCCGAGGCCCAGGCTTCGAGGTCGGCGGTCTTGTATTGCAGGCCGAAGTCGAGCTGGGTGGTTTTCTCCGGCTTGATCGCGTCGAACGCATTCACCGAACCGGCAGGGCCGGACTTGGGTGAAAACAGCTCCCAGTAATCCGGGAAACGCTGGGCATGGCCGAGGCCCGCATACAGCGTGGTCGGGCTGTCGGCCAGGTCATGCTCGTAACGCACGAAACCGCTGGGCAGGGTGTCGGCGCGGGTGTCGTCGGCGGTCGGGTTGGGGCGGGCCATCATCCCGGAGCCGATGGTCTGCCGATAATCCTTGGCCGAAGCACGGTCCAGTCGTGCGCCGGTGATCAGCCGATCACGGTCGGCGGCGTACCAGGTCAGTTCGCTGAACACGCCGTAGTTGTGGAAGTCGGCGTCCTTGTTGCGCGGCACATCCTTGTAGGCGTCGACGCCCATGGCGCTGCGTTGGCGGTGCTCGTTGGTCTGCGCATCCAGGCCACTGATCAATTGCACATCGGCCCAGCGCCAGGTGGCTTTGATCCGCGCGCCGAGAGTCCGGCGGTCGACGTTGGAAGCCATCGGGCCGGCCATCATCCCGGTGCCGGACGGCGTGCGCAGGGTGTAGTTGTCCATCACGTGGTCGGCGTAGTTGTAGTAGACCTGCGCCTCGACCTTATCCAGCACCTCACCGATGTTCGACTGCTCGAAGCGCAGGCCCAGGCTTTCGCGCAAGAACTGTGAACCGTCCATGCCGCGCCCGGCGTAACGGGCTTCGCCGTCGCCCTTGCCGGCAGTCAATTCCAGCAGGGTGTCGGCGTTCGGCGTCCAGCCGACAGCAACATCGCCGTTCCACTTGTCGTAGCGCGAGGGCACGGTGTCGTTGTTGCCGTCCTTGTAGTCATCGGAGTGCGCGGTGTTGCCGATCACGCGCACGTAACCCAGCGGCCCGCCAGCGGCGGCGTCCACCACTTTGTCGAAGCGGCCGTTGGAGCCGGCCAATACGCTGGCATTCACCCGGGTGCCGAGTTCGCCGAAGCTTTCCGGCTCCCGGTCGAACAGGATGGTGCCGGCCGATGCGCCGGGGCCCCAGAGCACGGTTTGCGGGCCTTTGATCACGGTGAGTTTGTCGTAGGTTTCCGGTGAGATGTACGAGGTCGGCGCGTCCATCCGGCCGGGGCAGGCGCCGAGCATCATGCTGCCGTTGGTGAGGATATTCAGGCGCGAGCCGAACATGCCGCGCAGCACCGGATCGCCATTGGTGCCGCCGTTGCGCACCAGGGCGAAGCCGGGGATGGTCTTCAGATAATCACCACCGTCGCTGGCCGGCACCGGTTGGCGCGGGTCCTTGGGGTTGGTGACGACAGTCAGCGGCGAACTCGGCGCGATGGCGGTGATCACCGTCGGGCTCAGTTCTTCGGTGTGGCCGGCGTGTTCATCGGCCAGCACCATTGGCGTCAGCAACAAGCCGCAAAGAGCAGCGGTGGCGTGCCTGAAGCGAACGCGGGATGGGTTCAGGGCAAAAAAAGCCTGGGCAGCGCCCAAACGTGTGTCAGCAGAAAACCTGGACATGAAAATTTCCATCGAACAGTCGTAAACGACACGGCCGGCAGCCGACGCAAATTCCTGTAGGAGCGAGCTTTTGTGGCGAGGGAGCTTGCTCCCGCTGGGCTGCGCAGCGGCCCCTTTTGTGAGTGCTGCGCACTCAGGCGGGAGCAAGCTCCCTCGCCACAAAAAAATCGCCCCCACAGGTTGCTTGGGTTGACTTGCGGACCGTGTGGGATCGGAGGTAGGTGTTTACGCGGCGATGGGCGGGGCGCGGGTGCGGGCGCCAGGGAAGAAGGTTTGCCGGGCGTGGCCCAGGCGGGTGGCGGGTGTGGTGAAGGTGGTGGCGGGCGGGGTGTCGAACGCGGTGAATGAAGCGCCACCGGTGAGCGCTGGGCAATTGAACAGCAGGCTGCAATAGCCGCATTTTTCCCACAGCGCGTGATGCTCGGCTGTCGGCCGGCAGTGTTCGGCGGCGGGTTGTGCGTCGTGGTCGGCGTGCTCCATTGCCGACATGTCCGAGCCCATGTCCATCGACATGTTCATGGACATGCCTATCGCCATGCTCGAAGCAGCCGCGCGCGAATCCATCGGCATCGACTGAGAAATCAGCGGGCCGATAAAGATCATCAGCATGGCGAACAGGCTGATCCAGCTGCCGCGGGTCAGGCTCATTGGCTGACGGCAGCGCACGGATGGCCTGGCGCTATGCGGGCGCATAGACGTTTTCAACGGGGGCGATTACTGGGCGTGCATGTGCGCTTGCATGCTGTCCGGTGCCTTTTTCTGCACCGAGACCTCGACCGTTACATCACCGGACTTCTCAAAGTGCAGGGTCAGCGGAAAGTGCTTGCCGTCGCTCAACAGGCTGCGGTCTCTGAGCTCCAGCAGCATCACGTGGTACGCCATCGGCGCGAAGGTGACTTCGCCGCCAGCCGGGATTTCGACGTCGGGCACTTGCTGCATTTTCATCAGATCGTTTTGCATCACATGTTCGTGCAACTCGGCCTTGCCGGATATCGGCGAGCCGACGCTGAGCAGCCGGTCGGCGGTTTTGCCGTTGTTGTGAATCACGAAATACGCTGCGACGGTGGGCGCGTTGGGCGGCAACTCCTGCGACCACGGATGGGCGATCTCAAGTTCGCCAACCTTGTATTCGTGGGCATTGGCAAAACAGGCAGGCAGCAGCAACGCAGCCAGGACGATGAGTTTGTTCAACATGGCAGTTCTCCAGAACGATTCAAAACGCAGGTCAATTGCGAGAAGGAATCACACCAGAGGGGACGCGCGGGGGTTAAGACTCGGCCATTGCTGGCGCGGTGTCGGTGTGTCGAGCGTGGCCGGCGGCACGCTTCGATTGGCCTCGAATCGCGCGTAATACAACTGCGGCGTATGCCCCGGCAACGCCACCAACGGCGCGGAGCCCGAGCAACACCAGCAATGCTGCATGTTGGAATGATCGTCGTTCTGCGGGGCTTTCTGCTCGATGTCGCCCAGGGAAATCGCCACCAGCTTCGTGCCGCTGGAAGAGCAGAAACTGCCCCACAGCAACTGTTCGGCCGGCGATTTCGCCGTTTGCGCCATCGCTCCGGACATCGGCATGGCGAGCATGTTGAACAGCACTGCAAAGCAGGCGATCCAGGCAAATGCGAGCCGTTGTCGGGACATGGGACAGATCCGTTTGAGTGGGCGATCAGGCGCGGCTATTTAGCCTGATCAGGGGCGATAAGTAAAAAGACCGCGTGCGGTGTGGTGTCGCAGCGAGTCAGTCAGCATATCGAGCAGCCGGCGTGCAAGCTCAGCCTCGCCGTTTTGAAAGAGTGTAGCGACTTCGACTCTTAATGCCTGAGCGAATTGAGGGTCACTTTGGATTCTTGCCCGGATTGTGTGTTTGACATCTCTGAGCGCTACACGATTGAAGCTTCCATCGCCCGGGTCTTCCTCTTCGCAGGCCTTGATGTAGTGCCACATATCGGCAGACGTCAGGAGAAACTCAGTGATATCGAAGCGAGTGAATTTTTCAGTCATCCGCCATCTCCCGTTACATGGGTGGGGCTTGAAATATGGGGGTTGGGTTGTGAGCCCACAAGTCAGTCGATTTGGATGATGTTGTGCGTTAGGTCCGATGGATATGTAGGGGATTGCGCATTTTCTGTAGCAGCTGCCGAAGGCTGCGTTCGGCTGCGTAGCGGTCGTGATCCCATGCGCCGCAGTCAACCTGGCAGACCGTGGTGTTTGATTTTACGACTGCTGCGCAGCCGAACGCAGGCTTCGCCAGCTGCTACCAGTTTTGTGTGAGGGCCGTTAAAACCTCAGTCACCGCCCCAAACTCCCGCTCAACCCCCGGCAACACCGGCCGCTTCAACACCAGCACCGGCACTCCACGTTCCCGCGCCACTTCCAGCTTCGGCTCGGTGGCGGTGCTGCCACTGTTCTTGCTGATCAGCACATCGATCTGCCGCCGCTCGAACAGCGCGCGTTCATCCTCGATCAGAAACGGCCCACGGGCGCCGATCACTTCGCAGCGCGCGTTGCCCGGATAAACGTCCAGTGCACGCAACGTCCAGAATTGCTCCGGCGGGATTTCGTGCAGGTGCTGCAATGGCTCGCGACCGAGGGTGAACAGCGGTCGGCGAAAAGGTTTCAGCGCTTCGATCAGCTCGGCCCAGTCGCTGACTTCGCGCCAGTCATCTGCGGCTTGTGGCTGCCAGGCCGGACGGCGCAAGGCCCAACAGGCAATGCCGCTCAACTTCGCGGCGGTGGCGGCGTTGTGGCTGATGCGGGCCGCGTAGGGGTGGGTCGCATCCAGCAGCAGGTCAATGCCTTCGTCACGAATGAACTGCGCCAGACCTTCAGCGCCACCATAGCCGCCAACGCGGACCTGGCAGTTCAGATCGGTCGGCACCCGACCGACACCGGCCAGACTATAGATGTGCTCCGGCCCCAGGGTTCGGGCGATGGCCAGGGCCTCAGTGACGCCGCCGAGCAACAACACGCGCTTCATTGAACAACTCCCGCGTGGCCGACAATCCCGCCCTGGCGATCGATGGCGAACACTTCGACCTGAACCTGCGCCGGCACCACGCTGCGGGCAAAGTCGAGGGCGTGCTGGCACACCGCGTCGCCGAGGGCGATTCCGGCGGCGCTGGCCATGGCCAAGGCTTGCTGACTGGTATTGGCTTCGCGGATCGCCTGTTGCAACGCCGCATCGGCACCGACCGCCGCGGCCCATTCAGCCAGTTGCGGCAGGTCGATGCTTGAATGCCGACTGTGCAAATCCATGTGCCCGGCCGCCAGTTTGCTGATCTTGCCGAAGCCGCCGCACAGGCTGAGTTTTTCCACAGGTACTTTACGCAAGTGCTTGAGCACCGCGCCGACGAAGTCGCCCATTTCGATCAGGGCGATTTCCGGCAAGTCGTAGACCCGGCGCATGGTGTCTTCGCTGGCGTTGCCAGTGCACGCGGCGATGTGCAGGTAACCGTTGGTTTTGGCGACGTCGATGCCCTGGTGGATCGAGGCAATGTAGGCGGCGCAGGAGAATGGCCGGACGATGCCGCTGGTGCCGAGGATCGACAAGCCGCCGAGAATGCCCAGCCGCGGGTTCATGGTCTTCAGCGCCAGGGCTTCGCCGTCCTCGACGTTTACCGTGACCTCGAAGCCGCCCTGGTAATTCAGTTCCTCGGCCAGCAACGTCAGGTGATCAGTGATCATCTTGCGCGGCACCGGGTTGATCGCCGGTTCGCCGACGTTCAGCACCAGCCCTGGCCGGGTGACGGTGCCGACACCACGGCCGGCGCTGAAGCGGATGCCCGGTTCGCTGTGCAGGCGCACCTGGGAAAACAGCAGGGCGCCATGGGTCACGTCGGGGTCGTCGCCGGCGTCCTTGATCGTTCCGGCTTCGGCGCCGTCGTCCGTCAGCCGACAGAATTCCAGGCGCATTTGCACCCGTTTGCCTTTGGGCAGAATGATCTCGACGGCGTCCGCTTCCACGCCGCCGAGCAGCAGGCGGGCGGCGGCGAGGCTGGTGGCGGTGGCGCAGCTGCCGGTGGTCAAGCCGCTGCGCAGCGGGGCGGGTTGTTCGGCGGTTTCGTCACGCATCGAGGGGTTTCGTCACGTCCAGCAAGGTAATCGGCAGCGCCTGACGCCAGGTATCGAACTCGCCCAACGGTTGCGCCTGGGCGACGTGAATGCGGGTCAGTTCACCGCCATGCCGTTCACGCCAGGCCATCAAGGTCACTTCGCTTTGCAGTGTCACAGCGTTGGCGATCAACCGGCCGCCGGGTTTGAGTTGCGCCCAGCAAGTATCGAGCACGCCTTCACGAGTGACGCCACCGCCGATGAAAATCGCGTCCGGGCGTTCGAGTCCGCTCAGGGCTTGCGGCGCACTGCCGCGAATCAATTGCAGGCCGGGAACGCCCAGGGCATCGCGGTTGTGTTCAATCAACGCTTGCCGTCCCTCATCCGCTTCGATGGCCAGCGCCCGGCAACTCGGGTGAGCGCGCATCCATTCGATGCCGATCGAGCCGCTGCCGGCGCCGACGTCCCACAGCAGTTCGCCGGGGATCGGGGCGAGGCGAGAAAGGGTGATGGCGCGCACGTCGCGTTTAGTCAGTTGGCCGTCGTGCTGGAAGGCCGAATCCGGCAGGCCGGCCAGGCGCGACAGGCGCGGTGTGTTGGGTTCAGCGATGCATTCGATGGCGATCAGGTTCAGATCGGCGATCGCCGGGTCGCTCCAGTCGTTGGCAGCGCCCTCGATGCGCCGTTCGGCTTCGCCGCCCAGATGTTCCAGTACGGTCAGGCGACTCGGCCCGAAACCGCGCTCACGCAGCAGCGCCGCAATGGCCGCTGGACTCTGGCCGTCGTTGCTCAGCACCAGTAAACGCACACCACTGAACAAATGAGCGTTGAGCGCCGCGACGGGACGGGCGACCACCGACAGCGTCACCACATCCTGCAACGGCCAGCCCAGGCGAGCGGCCGCCAGTGACACGGAGGATGGGGCGGGCAGGATCAGCATTTCTGCGCCGGGTAGTTGCCGCGCCAGGCTGGCACCGACGCCAAAGAACATCGGGTCGCCGCTGGCCAGCACGCAAACCGGCTCGCCCCGCAGCGCCAATAGGGGTTCAAGGGAGAATGGACTGGGCCAGAGCTGGCGCTCGCCGCGAATGCACACGGGCAACAAATCCAGTTGCCGTTGGCCGCCGAATATCCGCGAAGCGCCCAGCAGGGCGCGACGGGCGTTCTTGCCCAGCCCCTTGAAGCCGTCTTCACCGATACCTACTACTGTCAGCCAGGGCGACATCTGCAGTCCTCAAAAAATGCCTCAAACGGGGTGTTCCGACGGGCAGGCTTTTCATGCCGTCGGACAAAGCAGGCATAATACCGCGCCTTCGCCCGCGAAGCGCCTTTCCCACACAGCCGGTCGCCCCTTTGAACGAACGCCCGATGTCTACCGCCTTACGCCCCTCGGCCTGCCCGGGGTTGCTGCGTATCGTCCCGGCGCTGGATGGCGGCATCTGCCGGATCAAATTGAACGGCGGCTCGATCAGCGCGGCCCAGGCTGAAGCGGTGGCCAGCGCGGCCGAACGGTTTGCCGGGGGCGTGATCGAGGCGACCAACCGGGCCAACCTGCAGATTCGCGGAATTGGCAGTGAGCAGACGGCTTTGATCGACAGCCTGCTCGCCGCAGGGTTGGGGCCGCGTACCGCGGCGGGCGACGATGTGCGCAATCTGATGCTCAGCCCGTCTGCCGGGATTGACCGGCACATGCTCTTCGACACGCATGCGCTGGCGGAGCAGATCCTCACCACGCTGCAAAGCCACGAACGTTTCCACGAGCTCAGCGCCAAGTTTGCCGTGCAACTCGATGGCGGCGAGGCGTTGGCGATGCTCGAGCACCCGCATGATCTGTGGTTGTCTGCTGCTGAGCGAAACGGCGAGCTGCTGCTGGCGTTCGGTCTGGCGGGTTGCCCTACGGACAGGCCCGCAGGCGCGGTGTCACTCGAGCAGGGGCACGCACTGGTGGTAGCGGTGCTGGAGTTGTTTCTCGACCTGGCGCGTCCGGATCAAACACGAATGCGTCATTTGCTGGCCGAGTATCCACTCGCAGAGTTTCTCGCTCGCCTGGCCGAGCGTGTGCCCTTGAAGTCGATTGCCGATTGGCAGCGTTCACTGAACCTGGACACTCTGCACATCGGCGCTCATCCGCAACGTGAAGCCGAACACGTCTATATCGGCGCCGTCCCCCCTTTGGGGCGGCTCGATCCCGTCATGCTCAGGGGCGTGGCGCAACTGGCGTGCGAATTCGGCGACGCGAGTCTGCGTTTCACTCCATGGCAAAGTCTGTTGCTGCCCAACGTTCGAAAAGAGCGGGCGCCTGAAGTGATTAGGCGTCTGGAGCAACTGGGCCTGCTATGTGACGCTGATCAGCCTGTGTCACGGTTGATCGCCTGCACCGGTTCCGCTGGCTGTGGCAAGGGCCTGGCCGATACCAAGAGCGACGCCATGCAGTTGGCCGCGCTGTTGCAACGTCACGATCAAGCAGTGCATTTGTCCGGCTGCCAGCGTTCCTGCGCCGCGGCCCATGTGGCACCGGTCACGCTGCTGGCTGTCGCCCCCGGTCACTACGACCTCTATTTTCGCGATGCAGGGCATCCGGGTTTCGGCGCCCTGCACGCACACAACCTTACTATTGAAGCGGTCGCAGCCTTGCTCGACGCCCGCTCACGGAGCCCCCTTGATGCTTGATTACATCCGCGACGGTCAGGAGATCTATCGCAACTCCTTCGCGATCATTCGCGCCGAGGCCAACCTTGCGCGTATTCCGGCCGATCTGGAGAAACTCGCGGTGCGGGTGATCCACGCCTGCGGCATGGTCGAGGCCATCGACGGTCTGCAGTTTTCCGAAGGCGCCGGCAAGGCCGGGCGCGACGCGCTGGCGGCCGGTGCGCCGATTCTGTGCGACGCGCGGATGGTCAGCGAGGGCGTGACCCGCGCGCGTTTGCCGGCCAACAACCCGGTGATTTGCACCCTGCGCGACGACAGCGTGCCGGAGCTTGCTCGCGAGTTGGGCAATACCCGTTCCGCCGCCGCGCTGGAGCTGTGGCGCCCGCATCTGGAAGGCAGCGTGGTGGTGATCGGCAACGCACCGACCGCACTGTTTTATCTGTTGGAAATGCTCGATGCCGGCGCGCCGAAGCCGGCGCTGATCCTCGGCTTCCCGGTGGGCTTCGTCGGTGCCGCCGAATCCAAGGCGATGCTCGCGGCGGACAGCCGTGGCGTGCCTTTCGTCATCATGCAAGGCCGGCTGGGCGGTAGCGCCATGGCCGCCGCCGCCGTCAATGCCCTCGCCACGGAGATCGAATGATGCAGCAACCTGGACGTTTGATTGGCCTGGGCGTCGGCCCCGGTGATCCGGAACTGATTACCGTCAAAGCCTTGCGCCTGCTGCGCGAATCGCCAGTGGTGGCGTACTTCGTCGCCAAGGGCAAGAAGGGCAATGCATTCGGCATCATCGAAGCGCATCTGCAAGATCCACAAACCCTGCTGCCGCTGGTTTATCCGGTGACCACCGAAGCGCTGCCGGCACCGTTGTCGTATGAACAAGTGATCAGCGATTTCTACGATACGGCCGCTGAACAACTCGCCGCGCATCTGGACGCCGGCCGTGATGTGGCGGTGATCTGCGAAGGCGATCCATTCTTCTACGGCTCCTACATGTACCTGCACGATCGACTGGCCGAGCGTTACGAAGCCGAAGTCGTGCCGGGTGTCTGCTCGATGCTCGGCGGTGCCTCGGTACTCGGTGCGCCGCTGGTGTATCGCAATCAGAGCCTGTCGGTGTTGTCCGGCGTGCTGCCCCACGAAGACCTCAAGCGTCGCCTGGCCGATGCCGATGCGGCAGTGATCATGAAACTGGGGCGCAACTTTCCCAAGGTCCGTCAGGTGCTGGAGGAACTCGGTCTGGCAGAGCGTGCGCTGTATGTGGAGCGCGCGACCATGGCCAACCAGAAAATCGTGCCGCTGGATCAGGTCGAGCCGATGTCCTCGCCGTATTTCTCGCTGATCATCGTTCCCGGCGAGCGGTGGCAAGGCTGATGACTCATTCCACGCCCGCAATCGTCATTCTCGGTCAAGGCAGTCTGGCCACTGCCCGCCGTATTCAACAGGTGTATCCGGCTGCGTTGATCCACGGCCTGGCCGGACGGGTCGAGGGCGCCGACCGCACTTATCCCGAATTCGGCGCGACCCTGCGCGAGCTGTATCAGCAGGACACGCCGATCATTGCCCTGTGCGCGGCGGGGATCGTCATTCGCACCCTGGCCGCGCTGTTGCTGGAAAAGGGCGCCGAACCGCCGGTGCTGGCCGTGGCCGAAGACGGCAGCGCGGTGGTGCCCTTGCTCGGTGGCCTCGGTGGAGTGAACGTCATGGCGCGCGAGATCGCTAGCGGGTTGCAGGTCGCTGCGGCGATCACCACCAGCGGCGAACTGCGCTTTGGCACCTGCCTGCTCAATCCGCCAAGCGGTTACGCCCTTGGCGATCTGGAACTGGGCAAGCGTTTTGTCTCTGATTTGCTCGCCGGGCACAGCGTGCGCATCGAAGGCGCGGCGCCGTGGCTGGAGCAGGCGCAGTTGGTGGAAGATCCGCTGGCGCAGCGTTCGATCCATGTCGGCAGCAACGTCCGTGAGGCAAGTGCCAATGAGCTGGTGATTTATCCGCGCAGTGTTGCGGTGGCGATTGGCGCCGCCGCAGATTTGCCGAGCACTGTTCGCGCGGCGTTACAGCAGGCGAACGTCGCGGTGCAGGCGCTGGCCTGTCTGGTGGCGCCTGACACTGAAATGGCCAACCCGGTGTTGCATGAAGCGGCCGTTGCGCTGGGTGTGCCGCTGCGTTTTGTCGCGCCGGCGAGCGATATCGGCGCGTTGGCCCGTAGCGCGGTGCCCGAGGCGACGATCATCGCAACGGTAAACAATGCGGCTGTGGCCGTGACCGAACAGCCACTGGACCTCACGCAAGTCGGCCGCCCACGCGGGCGTCTGGCCGTGATCGGCCTCGGCCCGGGCGCCGCCGAACTGATGGTGCCGGCCGTCAAGGCCGAATTGGCCCGGGCCACCGATGTGCTCGGCTACGAAACCTACGTGCGCATGGCCGGTCCCTTCCGCGCGGATCAGGTTCTGCATTGCACCGACAACCGCGAAGAAATGCAGCGTGCCCGCCACGCCTTCGAACTGGCGGCCCGGGGTCGTTCGGTGATCGTGGTGTCCTCAGGCGACCCGGGCGTGTTCGCGATGGCGGCGGCGGTGCTCGAAGCCTTGCACGAGTCGAGTGACCCGGCCTGGCACACTGTCGAGCTGGAGATCCTGCCGGGCGTCTCCGCGTCGCTCGCCACCGCTGCCCAGGCCGGTGCGCCGCTGGGGCATGACTTCTGCGTGATGTCCCTGTCGGACAATCTCAAGCCGTGGTCGATCATCGAAAAGCGTCTGGACCTGGCCGCCGAAGCGGACCTGGCCCTGGCGTTCTATAACCCGATCTCACGTTCACGGCCATGGCAACTGGGGCGTGCGCTGGAGATCGTCGCGCAGCATCGCAAACCTGAAACGCCGGTGGTGCTGGGGCGGGATATCGGCCGACCGGGACAGACCTTACGCACGACCACCTTGGGGGCGTTGACCCCGGATCAAGTGGACATGCGCACCATGGTGCTCGTCGGCTCTTCCACTACCTGCGCATTCCCTCGCGCGGAGGGCGGCGATTGGGTGTATACGCCACGCTGGTACGGTGAAAAACCGGCGTCCTGATATCCAGCGGCCCTTCGGGGCCGCAGTCTTTTCCGTCACTTCACAGCACTGGAATCCCAGTGGTCGGGTTGGTTTTTTCCACGTTCGAACGTGTCGTCCTTTTCAGCGGCTGTCATGGGATTTGGCGCGGTAGCCTGTGGTCTTTTTTCTGTCGCTAATGTCTTGTTTTATTTATTCGGAAATATTAAATATTTTGCATTGTTGAGTGTGTGACAGGTTTGTTTGAAGTGGCAGTGGTTTAATGTTTGCTCGTGGTGTGTTAAGTAACTTTTGGTGTCGTTAGAGTGTGTTGTTAAGTTTTTTTGTTTCTGCTTTATTGAAATTAATTGAATTTCTTCCTGTTTGAGCTTGCCTGTTTCAAGGCGTAGTTTTCAACTTCCAGGCCAAGACTTTAGATGCCCTGTTGTTTGAGTGTCTGTGTTTATTGGCTGGCCTATTCGTTGATAATTAAACCGAAACAGTAAACGGGATACGCATGCACGATATTGAACGCCGAAACAAGGATGGTTATGTTGATTTTGTCAGTCTTTTCAAACTGGCGGATCTTGAACGCGGATTGTCGTCGCATAAAGACAGTCCACACTACGAGGAACTATTGCGTTATTACTTTGCCTGTGTGGGGTTGCTGGAGTCGCCAAGACTGCTGGAACCGTTAGGGTTATTCAAACACACGCTGACACTGTTGCTGGGCAACAAGCGAGTCAAACGCAATCTTGATTCGCAGACGCCGGGCAATGCTGACGACACCGCGATGCAACTATCGCAGATACATGACGAAGTCGAACGGTATGAGTCGCGTCTTCGGTTCAGTGTGGAGCAGATGAACACAGTGGCGACGGAAGTTCCCAAGGTGTTGCATTTTGTCTGGCTCGGTGGCGGTCTCGGCGCCATTCAGCGCGATTACCTCAACCTATGGAAACAGGTGTTGGCCGAGCATGGCTACACCCTCAATCTCTGGTATGACAGCGATGCGCTGCTGGCATATCAAACCAACAAACTGATTGTTGACGCCGCCAAGGCGCATGCCCTGACGCAGGTCGCAGACAAAAGTATCTCCGAAGATGAACTGGCAACCCTGTACGAGGAGCGCGCTATTGTTCTGAAGCAACAGATGTACGCACACATCAATGCGGCAGTGGCAAACGGTGAATCAGCCGATGAGGCACGGATGGATTTGCTGACTCGGGCCTACGGCCAGGATGCGGCGAAGCTGCAAGCGTTGAAGGAAAGTAATCACCGCAGTGTGCAGGACATGAACGGTTTCCAATTGCGCGATCTTGATGCGGCCGAGGTGCCGTTGCAATTACAGGGCATCTACGAACAGGAAATGCGATTACGCGGCAATCTGGCGGCGGCGTCCGATGTGGTGCGTGTTGAAGTTCTGTTTGGCGAAGGTGGCCTCTATGCCGATGTGGATAACCTGCCGCCGTTATCGAGAACGCTGGGCGGAGTCGATATCCACGGTTTCGGTTCCGATGCGCATTTGGGGATTTTGCAGTTATTGCTCAATGACAATCCTGAATGGATGCCTGGGCGTCGCGCATCCTCCAGTTACATCGAGACGATTCCCCCTGAGCATTTGCCGGCACTGGAGGCTTTTGTAAAAAGCCGGCCGGGCCTGAGTGAGGTATTTCAGCCACCGGCAGATCGGTTGGCCCGACCCTTTATGCTGCGAGCGGCGTCGGAAGGCAGTTCGATAACGAATGCATTTCTGATGGCGCATCCCCGCTCGACGATTCTGCAAACCGTGCTCGAGCGTTTCCGGTTCAACTATGAGGTGATTGAGGCTTCGAACCGGTTGGCCGCCCGACGAGGCGTTGCTTTGAGCGATGTTGATGCCATGGCACCGCTGGTGCAGGAAGTGGTGGAAGGAACGTATGGGCCGCTGATCGAGCTGTCGATGGAAGAGGAAATATTTGCAGGGTTTCTGATCGATGCCATTGCGACCTACTTTCGCGACGGCATTCGGCTTCAGAGCGAAGGGACTATCTACCTGACCGGCCCTGGAGCCGTGCGTGATGGCATGGCCGATTACGCAAGAGCCCACTTTACCCCCTCGGTGGCTGAGGCCGTGCGCAAGGAGGCCGCCATTGCGCGCTACACGTCGGTCAACCGCGCCACCGAAGAAGAACTGGACCATTCCTGGAAGGACAATGAAACCGACCCTGATAAATGGGTCAGTAATGAGCAGAAACGCTGGCAGGAAGGCCAATACAAGACCCGTTACAGCGGCGATATCGCGCAATTGCTCAAAGGCCCGACGATTGAGTTCGAGCAGGGCTGGCCGGTGATCGAAGAGCGGCCGGTGCTGCTGACCCACGTGCTGGAGCGTTTGGTCGAAGGGCTGGGCGAGCCGTTCATGGCGGCGATGAGTCGGGGGCACACTGGCGCTATCCGCTTCGAAGATCCACTGCCGCTGAGTTTTGATGATCGCCAGGCCATTCGTAATCAGCCCCTCGAATCGCAAGCCCCTGCTTTCCTGAACGATGGGAAAAGCCACAACCCGGGTGTCGATGAAGTGCTGAGCGACATCGCCAATGGCACCCGTCACTTCGTCGAGACGACCCCCTTGCAGAGGCTGTCGCTGGGGGTGTTGTTGGGAATGGACTCACTGCATAACCAACGCTTTGTGGAGTTCACCGGTGAGCTGGACAATCTGGCCAACAGCATGGTCGGGCAGGGCGCTTCAGGCCGTTACGCCGTCATTGAGCGGCAACTGTACAAGCGCGAGGCACCGGGATTCATCGCCAGTCTGAACAGTGATTCAGAACCGGCGCCGAGGGCGGTCGGCAGCGCACTTGAACTGAAAAAGGCTGCATTGACACAGGCGCGGACGGCGGGCCAGTGGGGGCGCCATGTGGCGCAAATCCAGCAGGTGGCGACCCTTGAACATCGCATGCAGATCGTCGAGAAGGTGGGGCAGATACTCGACGAGATCGAAGCCAGCAGCATCAAACTGGTTCCCCAGGATCTGCTGCTGCGCAGCGGTGGCGAGGCGGTTGGTGGTCGGTGCTACCCGTTGACCCTGGTGATGAGCGCGGCACTGATGCAGGACGACATGGCCTCCCGGCAGTTGCGTGAACGTTTCTATCTGTCCGCCATCGATCCCGAGCAAGCTGATTCGGCAACCTTCCTTCAAGCGCTGGAAGAGCTGCGGGATGTGCAATTGAACGATGTAGGGGCACCGCTTGACCGCGCGGACCTGGATCAGGTCACTGCCGCTCTCGAGCAACATGAAGGCAGCCGCGCACTGATGCTTAACTCCGACAATCATTCGATGCTGGTGGCCAAGACCGTAGAGGGCGATCACACCACTTATCATTTTTACGACCCCAACTTCGCGTTGTTCGAATTCGAGCAACCGGCCATGTTCAAGCGGGCGCTGGAATACTTTTTTCTGAAGCAAGGCATGGCACGGCATTACGCGGCCTATGGTTCGCAAGCCCGGCCGGAGTTTGACCTGATTGACTTGCATGGGGGAAAGGTGTCTGACTTGAAGCTGTCTGCCGGATTTGCCGTGGAGCAGCTACTGAAGTCCGAACCGTTGCCGGGAGCACCGCTGCGTCCGATTCGCCAGCGCCTGAACAGTGCCCGTGGGCAATCGCTGGTCAACAATTGGCATCTGGGCAGCAGTTTGCTGGAGCTCGATAGCCACTGGTGGGGACAGCAGATCGCACACGCCAGCGTCGGTTTGCAGGAGTTGCATGCGTCGGTAACGCCGCTGGTGCCGTTGTTCGAAACGCTGGAAATTACGCCCGAGGGTAAATATCGGGTGAGTCTGATCAATCCGTCAGACCCGGAACACGAGGTTCAGGTGATCAGCGGCGATCACCGTCTGTTGCGGATCAAGAATTGGCTGTCGGAACAGTTTTCGACCCTGGCGCGTAAACCGGCCGGGACGGGCGGTGTCGTGGATCCGACCGAGATCGGCAGTGTTCACACCCTCAACGCAGGGTTCGCCATTCAGGCGTTGATGAACGCGTTGCGTGGCCGGGAAGGGGAGGGCCGGACATTGACCACCGCCGTGCGCCTGCACGCTTACGTCAACTATGCCCAGTTGGTGCATGGCACCGTCGTGGATGTGGTTGGCCTGGTGCAGTTGGTTCGCACCGCGTTGAGGGAAGAGAAAATCATCGCTCGTACTTGCGCTCCGGTCGTCGGCGAAGCTTTGGGGCATGCAGCCGGTGAAGGCGTCGGCGCTGTATTGGGGCTGGCCAACGTCGGCTTTGATATTTATCAGCTGTCGACGGCGCAAAACGAAGTCGAGAAGGCCCAGTTCGGTACTCAATTGACATTCGATACCGCCAGCCTGGCGCTCACGGCAGGCGGTATCGGTGCAGGACTGGCCGGCGCATCGACCGCCGCTGCGGTGCTCGGTGGCGCCGGGGTGATTCTTGGTGGCCTGGCCATTGGTGTTGCTGCACTGGCCCAAGGGTTTGCCAGCATCTTGCGAGACGCCGAGGAGGTCGGCAAGTTCTTCGACGACATGGATCGGGGTTATCGCTCGCATGGCTACCGGTTCGATCACACCGTTGGCGCCTGGGTCGTGCGGCCTTCGCTGATCGTCCAGCGCATAGATCTGGGTGCTGGCAAGTTGCTGCTCGACAGCCCGAAGCTGTTTCCACTGCACGACCACTTTGGAGTGCCGGGTTTCGATGTTGATTACACGCGGGCGATCAATATCCGCCAGGAATTGAACCTGCCCGGTCAAAAAGAATTTGCACCGCCCACAGGGCAAGCCATTGTGCTGCCATGCACACCGCAAACCTTTTACGGCTATGAGTACAAGGCGCTGCCGTTCGCCTCCGCATTTCACGACCCTGGTTTTGACACGGCCCGGCGCCTTGAAAAAAAGCAAGCGGATGGTCAGCGGCTATTTCTGTTTACGTTCTATTCCTTTCCGTCGCATTACATCCTCCACCGCCTGAATCCGGTGTATCGCGAAACAGTCATCGAGGTGCAACTGGATGCGGTGGATCGTTCACTGGTGGTCCCCGTTTTGCCGGATGCCTGGCACGGCAAGCTGTCGTATGAGCTGACAGGCGCGGGGGGGAGCTGTTCATTGATGCTCAATCCCGGTGCAAGTATCCGTCTTGTCTCTCCAAGCCTGAAGCAATGCCGCTGGGTGTTGCAGGCAAGCTGGGCGAGTGAAAGTGACATCCGCATCGAGCCTTACGGCGAACTGTACATCGGTACTGTCCATGTGAAAATTGCCGGCAAAGGTCGTCATGAGGTGCTGATCCAGGTGGCGGATAAACAGTTGTTCAGCGTTGACCCTGGCAAACGCCAATTGGACATTCTCCAGCAGACAGCGCCTGAAGGACTCGATGAACAGGCATTGCTGGCGCACTACAAAGGCCTCGCGCAGGAGCATCGACTGGTATTGCCGTACACGCAGATCCATCGTTACCTGATTCCGTACGAGGCGCCGGACGAGCCCCGTTACACCAATGCCTGGTATGACTGCGCTGAAGATCGTTTCCTGTATATCCGCAACGAGACCGTCCTTGAGGCCGACGAGGCGCAGCTGTCGATGGTGGTCGAGGGTTCTGCTTATTTCTACCAACCGGAGGGCCACCAGATCTGGCAAGTCGATGCCGCCACAGGCTTGCTCAAGAATCGCTATCGCTTACTGCTAGAGGACAGCAAAGGCTCCATTCGCAGTATCGAAGCGGATGCTCATGGTGTGATTCATGTCGTGCAGGAGTACGTCACGGGCAATCAGGCCGCCAGGCAGTACCGTTACCTGATTCATGAAGGTCGATTGCTGTTGAGTTCCGTGACTCACGATATGGCGCGGGAACTGCAGGCGTTGGTGTTTGCCAGCGAAACGCTGGCCGACTGGTCATCGGTGTTCGGCAAGTATGTGTCTTTCAATCCTGTTCCTGAGCGGGACGGCTTCACAACGGTCGACTGGCAGCCGGCGCCTTACGTTTCGATCTGTTGGAAGTTTGACCCGGATCGGCGAGACATGGCGTGGGTTCGCAGTCGCGATCAGTTGCTCATTCATCCGCTGCCCCGACCTCAACACACGCGTGGCTGGGCCGATTCGATCAAGCACCTGAACGATCTGATGCTGTTGCCGATGGCCGACGACAGCGACATATTCTTCATTTACGACCGGCTCGCCCAGACCCTTTGCCGACTGCAACGGACCGTGACGGAGGGCAAAGGACAGTGGGGCCACCAATGGGTGCAGCCCGCCGGTCTCAAGCAGGTCGTGGCCGTCGAGAGCGGCTATGTGGCACTCGATGAGGAGGGGTTGTTTTTCAACCTGACCGCGCAAGGCGAGGTGCAGCTGGGCGGCCTGAGCGAGCAGTGGCTCAACGGCCGCGCCCAGTGGTGGCAGGCGCTGGAGCCGATTGCCGAGCGTTACCCAGGCAAAAATATTGCCATTGTCGGCCTGCGCAATTTCGCCGATAACGGCAACGTGGGTGCCTGGTATGTGAGTAACCGCCTGGTGCTGTGCGATCCGGGACTCGACAAGGAAATTCGCCTGCTTGGCATTACCCCGGACAATCAGGCGATCTGGCTGTTCGATCTGTCCAGCGGTGAAATCTGGAATCAGACGTTCATCGATCCGCAGCAACTTGATCAGGCATTCGGCACGGGCTCGCGATTGTTACTGGGCGACAGGTTGCCGGCTCATCAACCAGAGTGGGCGGATTGGCGTTTTGCCGACGTGACCATCGAGGGCGCCGGCTTGCGTGGGACAACCGTTGACGGCGTACTGCTCGAACTCCGCCATCAAGAGGTGGAGATCATCACTGGCGTCAGCCACGACTGGGTGAACGCCCATGGCGAACACTTGATCGAAAGTCTCCAGGCGTTACTGGAAACGGCGGAACATGCCGAATTTGTATCTGTGGAGTCCGAACCCGGCAGCTTGCAGTGGTATGCCGTCCAAAGCGCCCGGTTGATCCGGATTACCGGTAAGGATCTGCCCGCAGATTATTCGCTGCTGGGCACTCAAGGCCAGGTCAATGTGTTGCTGCATGAGGCCCGGGAAGGACGGGTGCGTGTGTATCCGGACAGGCGAAGCATCGGGCCGTTCGATTATGTCCAGCGCAACGCCGAAGTGCTGGTTGTCGAAGGAGAAAAGACCCTGGGTGATCTCCTGCCGCTGATTCCCGATGACGTCAATACGTTGATTCTGCGATTGGGGCAGGGTGCCGTGACTTATCACCTGACGAAGGCTGTCTGGCTGAGGCTCGACTCAGTCATCGTCGACTGCCGGCACGCACTGGGTGAAGTGCCGGCCATTCCAGGCAAATTGATCTGGGCCTTCGATGATCCGCAAAGATTGCTGTTCGAGATTGTTCAGGAACATCTGGTCATCGTTGACCCGGACAGTGAGCACAGTTTGATCTTCCGTGATGTGTGTTCCGTCGACCCGGCATTGCGCGGTGATGTGTTCCTAGCGTTTGAAAAGCTGCAATCCCATCCGGTATCGATGTTCGTGGCGCGGTTGCGCGACAGGAAAGAAAAAAACGGCAGTGCAACGCTGCAGGAGTTGTTGGCGGAGCCGGCAGTCGCAGGATAAGCAGCGACTGGCGCCGGGTTCATGAAAAAAGGCCGCGAACGATTCCGTTCGCGGCCTTTGACATGATGGGGGCGGTGTGGCGATCACCACGTTCACGGGATGACGGAGTTGTTCGCTTATCAGGGCACCAGATAGCCTTTTACGCCGGTAAAGATGATCTGTGCTGCCAGCGCACAGACAAAAAGTCCCATCAAGCGACTGACGATTTGCAGGCCCTGATCGCCAAGAATCCGCTCGATACGGTTCGACAAGTAAAGCACCACCCCCACCGTGAAACTGGCCAGGGCAATGCTGAGGATCGCGGTGAGTTTGTCGTCCCAGTGCGGTTGGCTGACACCCATTACCAACAGCGCACCGATGGTGCCCGGGCCGACGGTCAGGGGGATGGTCAGCGGGACGATGGTCACGTCTTGCTGCACGTTGTCGGTTTGCACCACCGACTTACCCTGGGCCATGCCCAGCGCCGAGATGAATAGCACGCTGCCGGCGCCGATGCGAAATGCATCCACGGTAATGCCGAACACGTCAAATATCACCCTCCCGAACAGGTACAGCAAGACGCTGGAAACCAGTGTGGCAATTGCCACTTTCCAGGCCAGGCGACGTTGTTCCTTGCGCGAATAACCGCGGCTCAGACTGATGAAACAGGACAACACGAAGAACGGGCTGTAGAGCACCAGCATCTTCAGATAAACGCTGAATAACACGTGGAGCATAATGTCGGCTCGCGGCAGGAGATTGTTGGAGCGGAGTCTATCAGCCGGTTTAGAAAGTTGTCGGCGCGCGACGGGAGATTGCTCAGAACGTCGAAGCCGTACGATTCTGATGATCGCGCTGGGCAACCCAATGCTCGATCAGGTCGCGCAACTGCGACAGCTCGACCGGTTTGGCCATGTGCCCGTCCATGCCGGCCTGACGCGCGCGCTCTTTGTGCTCGGCGAGGATGTGCGCGGTCAACGCCACCACGGGGGTGCGAATCCGCTGGTTGCCGACTTCCCAGGCACGCAATTGCTGGGTGGCGGAGAAGCCGTCAAGGATTGGCATTTCGCAGTCCATCAGCACCAGGTCGTAACGCTGGGCCTTCATTGCCACCAAGGCTTCTTCGCCGTTGCTGGCGGTATCCGGTTGCAGGTTGAGCTTGCCCAGCATGCCGCGGATGACCTTGGTCGAGATGCTGTTGTCTTCGGCCACCAGGATACGGAAGTCGCTGGGCACCTTGACCGGAAGGGTAGGGCCGGTGGGCAGGTGCTGCGAGGTCGCCGGGCCGTTGTTGCGCTGGTTCAGTTCGTCCGCCAGGGTGGTCTTGAGGGTGTAGCCGGCCACTGGCTTGGCGAGGATGCGCTTGATCCCGGAGTTGCGCGCGATGATCTTGCTCGGCGCGTTGCTGATGCCGGTGAGCATGATCAGCAGAATGTCGTGGTTCAGGCTAGGGTCTTCCTTGATCTTGGCGGCCAGTTGCATGCCGGTCATACCGGGCATGTTCTGGTCCAGCAGGACCACGTCGAAATAATCGCGCAGGTGGGCCTTGGTGCGCAGCAGCGCCAGGGCCTCCTTGCCGGACGGTACGGCGCTGACGTTCAGGCCCCAGGCGCTGCACTGCTGCACCAGCACCTTGCGACAGGTGTCGTTGTCGTCCACGACCAGTACGCGTGCGCCTTGCAACGGACTGTCCAGGTCCGAGGTCGGATGCTCGAGACGGTCCGGGTCCAGTGGCAGGGTCAGCCACAATGTGCTGCCTTGGTTGGCGCCGCTCTTGATGCCGAATTCGCCCTGCATCAAACGGATCAGCTGACGGGCAATCACCAGCCCCAGATTGCCCCCCAGGCTGGTGGCCGAGAGGAAATGTTTGCTGTGCAGCTCGGCGTGCATCAGTGCGTCGCGCTCTTCAGCCTCCATCGGCTGGCCGCTGTCCTGCACGGCGATGCGCAGCCGCGGTTTGGCGCTGCGTTCATCCAGGGCGACAACGATCAGAATCTCGCCTTCGTCGGTTTTCTTCAGGGCGTTTTCCAGCAGGCTCAGCAGGGTCTGGCGCAGGCGCGTCGGATCGCCGCTGATGACGCGCGGTACCTGTGGCTGGATAAAGCTGATCAGCTCGATGTTCTGTTGTTCGGCCTTGGCGCGGAAGATGCTCAGGCAGTCTTCGATCAGGGCATTGAGGTCGAACTGCACATCGTCCAGCTCGATCTGTCCGGACTCGAGCTTGGAGATGTCGAGAATTTCGTTGATCAGTGTCAGCAGTTCGTTGCCGGCGCTATGGATGGTTTGCACATAGTCGCGCTGCTTGACCGACAGCGGTGTGCCCAGCAGCAGTTCGGTCATGCCCAGCACACCATTCATCGGGGTGCGGATTTCGTGGCTGATTTTCGCCAGGAATTCAGCTTTGGCGTTTATTTCGGCATTGCTGGCAGCCAGGTCGCGACTGACGCTGAAACGGTCTTCGGTGATGCTACGCTGTCGCTCGCCCAGGGCCACACTCATCAACAGGCCACTGATACAGATAAACACCAGCAGGGTGATGATCAGGCCTTGCGGGGCGACAAGGGTCAGCCCCTGCAGCGCCGGCAGGATAATCAACGTGCCAAGGTTGAATACCACCATGGCCGCCACGAACAGGCGAGCCGGGCGATAACCTTTTTGCCAGTGATGGGCGCTGACGAACAACATGCTCAGGCCGGCCAGGGCAACCAGTGCGTACGTGATCAGGTTCAGCGGCAGGGTGTTGACGAACAACAGCAGCAGGCCGCAGGCCACGATGAACAGGATGTCCCCCAGCAGCAGCTTGTTCAGCGGGTGCGGGCCGAGCGGGGCGAAAAAACGGTAGGCGAACATCAGGCCGCAAGGTGCGGTCAGCAGCAAGGCAAGATAGGCACCGGGTGTTTGTACGACGGACCAGTTCGGCAACCATGGTCGGGCCAGGTTCAGCAGCAGCACCAGGCTGAGCAGCAACAACCCTTCGCACGCTGCCAGCCAGAGGCTGCTGCGCGAGCGGGTGTAGGTGTAGCGGGTCAGGTTATGCAGGATCAGCATCCCGAGACAGCCAAAAAGCAGACCGTAGATCAACGTCTGGTTCTGAGTGGCTGCGCTCATGACCGCCGATTGCAGGGTGATGTAAGGCCGAAACTGGTGTTCGGAGACCAGTCGCATATAGACGTCGAGGGTTTTGTCGCTTTGCGGCAGCGGCAACATGAAGTCGTTGCCGGGCAGGGGGCGCTCAGCCTGAGGCTGCCCGGTGCCGGTATTCAATTGATCGATCAGCTGGTCGCCATCGAGCACATACAGATTGAGGTGCGACAGGTCGGGAGCGAACACCCTCAGCAACTGTTCGTGTTTGCCGGGTGCCAGCCTGAAACGCAGCCACAGCGCACCGTCAGGCCCGGCTGCGGTGAGGCGGTCGAGTTCAACGGGGCTGAATTGATTGGTGTAGCGGCCGGAGCGGATGTCGCTCAGCTGCAGATCGCCCTGTTCGTCGAGCAATACCGCCCAGCCACTGCCTTGCGAGGCCTGGGCCGGGAGCATGCAGAGCAAGGTCAGCAGAGTGACGGTGAAGCCTATGGCAATCCTGAGCCAGCGCACGGCGAAATCCCTTCGTAGGTTGATGCCAGAATATAACTATGCGCGGCGCCGGAATAGTCCGGCAAGGGCTGCAAGCCCTTGCCTGGCCGAATGGATGGCTTATTCCTGATTTTCGCCACGCTCGCGGGCAATGGCACGGTAGCCAATGTCCTTACGATAGAAGCAGCCTTCCCAGTCGATTTTAGCCGCCAGTTTGTAAGCCTGCTGCTGGGCTGCGTCGACGCTGGTGCCCATGGCGGTTGCGCACAGTACCCGACCACCGGCCGTCACCACCTGACCGTCCTTGAGTGCAGTGCCGGCGTGGAAGACTTTGCCTTCCAGTGCCGCGGCTGCATCCAGACCGTTGATGGCAACGCCTTTGGCGTAGTCACCCGGGTAACCGCCAGCGGCCAATACGATACCGACGCTCGGACGTGGATCCCACTGTGCTTCGACCTTGTCCAGCGCTTGCGCCAGGGCCGCTTCGACCAGCAACACCAGGCTCGACTGCAAACGCAGCATCACCGGTTGGGTCTCAGGATCGCCGAAACGGCAGTTGAACTCGATAACTTTTGGGTTACCAGCCTTGTCGATCATCAAGCCGGCATAGAGGAAACCGGTGTAAACATTGCCTTCCTCGGCCATGCCGCGCACGGTTGGCCAGATCACCAGGTCCATGACCCGCTGATGGACTTCGGCGGTGACGACCGGTGCCGGGGAGTAGGCGCCCATGCCGCCGGTGTTCGGACCGGTGTCGCCGTCGCCGACGCGTTTGTGGTCCTGGCTGGTGGCCATCGGCAGCACGTTCTTGCCGTCGACCATGACGATGAAGCTGGCTTCTTCGCCGTCCAGGAACTCCTCGATGACCACGCGGGAGCCGGCATCGCCAAACGCGTTGCCAGCGAGCATGTCGCGCACCGCGTCTTCAGCTTCAGCCAATGTCATGGCCACGATCACGCCTTTGCCGGCGGCCAGGCCATCGGCCTTGATCACGATCGGTGCGCCTTTTTCACGCAGATAAGCCAGGGCCGGCTCGATCTCGGTGAAGTTCTGGTAGTCGGCGGTCGGGATCTTGTGACGCGCCAGGAAATCCTTGGTAAAGGCTTTCGAACCTTCCAGTTGCGCGGCACCTGCGGTCGGGCCGAAGCAATCCAGGCCACGGGAGCGGAACAGGTCGACAACGCCTGCAACCAGCGGCACTTCCGGGCCGACGATGGTGAGGGAAACGTTTTTCTCCGCGAAATCTGCAAGCTGCTCGAGGGCCAGCACGTCGATGGCGACGTTCTCGCACTTGGCTTCAATGGCGGTGCCTGCGTTGCCCGGGGCAACGAACACTTTCTGCACGCGCGGATCCTGAGCCACTTTCCAGGCCAGGGCGTGTTCACGGCCACCGCTGCCAATGATCAAAACATTCATTTCAAAAACCTCGGATGACGCTAATTCTGTTTTGGAACCTAAAGCGCTTCACGCCGTAGGAGGTCGCAATGAAGCCGGTAGATGCAAGGCGGAGTCGACCTCGATGAGCGGAGTTGCCTTTTGGCAATGAGCATCATCGAGGTCGGCTCCAACGCAGCAGGTACCGGGTTCAGTGCGGCCGTTGTCTTATTAGTGACGGAAGTGGCGCATGCCGGTGAAGACCATGGCGATGCCGGCTTCATCAGCTGCCGCAATCACTTCGTTATCACGCATCGAGCCACCTGGCTGGATCACCGCAGTGATACCGACCTTGGCTGCGTTGTCGATGCCGTCGCGGAACGGGAAGAACGCATCCGACGCCATGACCGCGCCCTGCACTTGCAAGCCGGCATGTTCAGCCTTGATCGCGGCGATACGCGCGGAGTTCACGCGGCTCATCTGGCCGGCGCCGACACCGATGGTCTGACGGTTCTTGGCGTAGACGATGGCGTTGGACTTGACGTACTTGGCGACTTTCCAGGCGAAGATCAGGTCGTTGATTTCCTGCTCGGTTGGCGCGCGCTTGGTCACCACTTTCAGATCTTCGCTGCCGATCATACCGATGTCGCGGCTCTGTACCAGCAAACCGCCGTTGACGCGTTTGTAGTCCCAGGCTGGAACGCGGTCAGCCGACCACTCGCCGCAGGCCAGCAGGCGTACGTTGGCTTTGGCGGCCACGATGGCGCGGGCTTCTGCGCTGACGGATGGGGCGATGATCACTTCGACGAACTGACGCTCGACGATGGCCTTGGCGGTTTCAGCATCCAGCTCGCGGTTGAACGCGATGATGCCGCCGAACGCCGACTCGGTGTCGGTGGCGTAGGCCAGCTCGTAGGCTTGACGGATGCCGCCTTCGGCGTCCGGGCTCACGGCCACGCCGCACGGGTTGGCGTGCTTGACGATCACGCAGGCCGGCTTGACGAAGCTCTTCACGCATTCCAGCGCGGCGTCGGTGTCGGCCACGTTGTTGTACGACAGCTCTTTGCCTTGCAGTTGGGTCGCGGTGGCGATGCCGACTTCGGCAGGCTTGGCTTCAACGTAGAACGCCGCGCTCTGGTGCGGGTTCTCGCCGTAGCGCATTTCCTGAGCCTTGATGAACTGGCTGTTGAAGGTGCGCGGGAATTCGCTGCGGCCGGAGGTCGAGAGGGTTTCAGCCGCCTGGTTCACGGTGCCCATGTAGTTGGCGATCATGCCGTCGTAGGCGGCGGTGTGTTCGAAGGCCTTGAGCATCAGGTCGAAACGCTGAGCGTAGGTCAGGCCGCCGGCCTTGAGGCTTTCCAGAACGTTGGCGTAATCGCTGGCATTCACCACGATGGCCACGTCTTTGTGGTTTTTTGCCGCCGAACGGACCATGGTCGGGCCGCCGATGTCGATGTTCTCGATGGCAGTCGGCAGGTCGCAGCCTGGCTTGTTGATGGTGGCTTCGAACGGGTACAGGTTGACCGCTACCAGATCGATCGGCTTGATGCCGTGCTCGCTCATGATGGCGTCGTCGATACCGCGACGACCAAGGATCCCGCCGTGGATTTTCGGGTGCAGGGTTTTCACCCGGCCGTCCATCATTTCTGCGAAACCGGTGTAATCCGCGACTTCCACTGCGGCAACACCATTGTCGCGCAGCAGCTTGAACGTCCCGCCGGTGGAGAGGATCTCTACGCCCAGGGCTTCGAGCTCTTTGGCGAATTCAAGGATCCCGGTCTTGTCGGAAACGCTGATCAAGGCGCGGCGGATCGGCAGGCGGGTAGTCTGGTCGGTCATCTCAATTTCCATCAAAAGCAAAGGAGTCAGCAAAAAAGGCGACCGGTTTTACGTGGGCGCCTTTCTGGTTTGATTGAATGCTTACAGCAAATCGTACTGCTTGAGTTTCTTGCGCAGGGTGCCCCGGTTCAGTCCGAGCAGCTCACTGGCCTTGGTCTGGTTGCCCTTGACGTAGTTCATCACGCATTCGAGCAGGGGGGCCTCGACTTCGGAGAGCACCAGGTTGTACACATCCGTGACGGCAGCGCCCTCAAGGTGGGCGAAATAATTGTGCAGCGCCTTCTCGACACTCCCGCGAAGGGTCTGACCTTCTTCGCTCGGTGTATTGAGGTGCTGTTTCAAATTCACGTTGTCGCTCACGGGTGTTGTTCCACTCACTAAAGTCTCGGTCATCATCGTCATGCGGCCACCCCTTCTCCGTCCCCTGTCAGGCTCTTGTAACGTTCGGCGAAGAAGCCTCGAACGTAGGCGCATTGTGCTTCCGTATCTTCCAAACGATTGAAGTGGGCGCGAAACTCCCTGGCGCCCGGCAAGGTTGCGAGATACCAGCCCACATGCTTGCGAGCTATGCGCACGCCCATGACGTCGCCATAGAAGGCATGCAGCGCGGCCAGATGCTCAAGCAGAATACATTCCACCTCGATCAGTTCCGGTGCCGGGAGTTTTTCACCGGTACGCAGATAATGGTCGATTTCACGAAAAATCCATGGCTGCCCCTGGGCAGCCCGGCCCACCAACAGGCCATCGGCACCGGTCGCGTCGAGCACGTACCGGGCTTTCTCGGGCGAATCGATATCGCCATTGGCGAAGACCGGAATCGACACCGCCTGCTTGATCGCGGCAATGGTGTCGTACTCAGCTTCCCCGGTGTACAGGTCGGCACGCGTGCGGCCATGTACGGCCAACGCCGTGATGCCTGCCTGTTCGGCGATCTTCGCCACCGTCAGACCGTTCTTGTTCGCCCGGTCCCAGCCGGTGCGGATCTTCAGGGTGACCGGCACATCGACTGCAGCCACCACGGCCTGCAGGATCTCGGTCACCAATGCTTCATCTTTCAACAGTGCGGAACCGGCGGCCTTGTTGCAGACCTTCTTCGCCGGACAGCCCATGTTGATATCAATAATCTGTGCGCCCAGCTCGACGTTGGCCCGGGCCGCATCCGCCAGCATCTGCGCATCTCCGCCGGCGATCTGTACCGAGCGGGGCTCGGGATCGCCTTCGTGGATCATGCGCATCCGCGATTTGCGGGTGTTCCACAAGCTCATGTCGCTGGTGACCATTTCCGAGACTACAAGTCCAGCGCCCAATCGTTTGCACAGCTGACGAAAGGGCTGGTCGGTGACGCCCGCCATGGGGGCGAGGATCAAGCCGTTGTGCAATGTATATGGACCGATGCGTACCGCCGACATAGGACTTCCCTGTTGTGGGGCCGGATCATGAGAGTTCGAAAAAGGGTTGGCATGATACCCGCTCTCGATGACTGGATAAAGGCTGAATTGAACAAAATCTGAACAACTAATTCGTTATCGCCAGCGGTTTGGTTTGAACGGTCAAAGTCAGGAAACCGCCGTCAAGCCTGCAACGCTTGAGTGTTTCACTCGGGCGAATGGAAGCTCAGGCTGTAGTTCACCGCTTTGGGGCCTGGGTCGAGAATGTCCAGCGCGATGTGGATCGGCGTTTGCGGCGGCATTTCGGCCAGGCCTTCGAGATCGCCGTTGAGGTACTCGCCGGGCTTGAAGCGACGACTGGCGATCAGGTGGCCGTTGAGGTCGGCAAAGCGCAGCTCCAGCAGCGGGAACGGCTGGGAGAAGGGCGCACGGTTATAAATGATGGCATCGACCACCAGCGCCCCGTTGAAGTCCGGGTGGCTGCGGACCACCAGATTGCTGCTTTTGACTTTCGCGATGTCGACCTTGGACGGCACTGTGCAACCGATGTGCGGGCAGAGTTGCTGGAACCACGGACGATACTGGTCCTGGCGCGCCAGTTCGTCGAAGTGGTAGGCGACGTACTGGCCAACGAGGCCGGCGGCGCCGAGCAGGATCAGCAGCAGCCAGAAAAAGCGCCGACCCCAGGGGGAGCGGCGTTTTTGCCAATCCAGTTGCAGCGGGTCGTCGGTCAGGTCCTGCAGCACTTCAGCGCGCATGGCCGGTTCGCTGCGTTCGCGTCGCTTGCGCAGGGGCTCGACGGGGGGCAGGTCATCGTCGATCTCGTCGTCATCGGTTTTCGCCGACAGGCTGCCAAAAGGGATCGGGGCGTCGAGCGGGTCGTGCAGGCGCAGCTGCTGTATCTCGGGCTCATCGTCCAGCGGCACGGGCTCCATGGACAGCGAAGGCTCGGTGCGCGAGTGTTTGCTTGGCTCGATCGTCGGTTCGACCATCGGTGATGGCGTCTGCACGTCGGCGGCTTGCGCACGATCGGCGGCCGACTCACTGAAGAGACTGTCGGGCCAAGGGGCTTCGTCGTGTTCGGTGCTGTCGCGACGAGCACTGAGGCTGTCTTCGCGGGGGTGACCGAACTCCGTCGTCGGCTGGATTTCCCGCTGTTCGAGCCGGGCGAGTTCTTCGTCCAGGTCCAGGCTGTCCAGGTCCATCTCGGCCGCGGTCCATTGCTTTTGGCTGATGGCCCGCTGCACTGGCGGCTCTACGGGCGCCGATGCAACCGGTTTTACCGCTTCCTTGCCGGCACGCTGCTCAAGCAGCTGCCTGGCGGCGTTGAACACCTGCAAGCATGAGCCGCAACGAACCACCCCCCGGGCCACGCTCAACTGAGCATGGCTGACGCGGAAGCTGGTTTGGCAATGCGGGCATTGGGTGACGAAGCTATCGGTCATGCGGCAATCCGGTTTATGCAGGCGCTCATTCTAGCGCCGACGGCCAGTGATGCGTACCCAGCCGTCGCGATTGGCGATCGGATCCAGATCGAAGTCCCGGGCATAGGCAGCGGCAACCTCTTCGCCCTGTTCGGCGAGGATGCCCGACAGTGCCAGGCGACCGCCGGACTTGACCAGGCTGGACAGTTGCGGCGCCAGGGAAACCAGCGGGCCGGCGAGGATATTGGCGACCAGTACGTCGGCTTGAACCTGCGGCAAATCTTCCGGCAGATAGAGCGGGAACAGCTCGTCGGCAATGTTGTTGCGTCCGGCATTGTCGCGGGAGGCCTCCAGGGCCTGCACATCGATATCGGTGCCGACGGCTTGTTTGGCGCCCAGCAACAGGGCGGCAATCGCCAGAATCCCCGAGCCGCAGCCGAAATCCAGCACGTTGCAGTCTTTCAGGTCCTGGCCATCGAGCCATTCCAGGCACAGCGCGGTGGTCGGGTGAGTGCCGGTGCCGAACGCCAGGCCCGGGTCCAGTAGCAGGTTCACCGCGTCAGGCTCAGGGGCGGCGTGCCAGCTCGGGACAATCCACAGGCGCTGACCGAAGCGCATCGGCTGGAAGCCATCCATCCAGCTGCGTTCCCAGTCCTGGTCTTCGATCACTTCGCTGTGATGCTCGGGCAGCGGGCTGCCGGTCAGCAACTCCAGGTGGGCCAGCACGCTGGCGGCGTCAGTGCCGCCTTCGAACAAGGCCAGCAGGTGTGTGTGCGACCACAGCGGAGTGGTGTTGAGTTCCGGCTCGAAGATCGGCTGATCTTCGGCGTCCATGAAGGTCACCGATACGGCGCCCACTTCAAGGAAAGCGTCTTCGTAGGTTTCGGCTTGTTCTGGGCTGATGGCGAGACGGACTTGCAGCCAAGGCATGGCGGGCACCTTTGAAAAATATTGATTGCAGCCTAGCGGGCTGCGAGAAGCGCGCAAGTTTACGCGAGCGCGCGGCAGAAGACGACCGGGTTGCCATCCAATAGCGGAGACGTCGGTCTCTGTGGCGAGGGAGCTTGCTCCCGCTGGAGCGCGAAGCGGTCCCAAAATGGCAGATACGGCTCTGTCTGACACAACTCGGATGAATGGTCTTGCGGCTGCTGCGCAACCGAGCGGGAGCAAGCTCCCTCGCCACAAGGTTTCCGGGCGGCATCTCCAGAAACAACAAAGCCGCCCGAAGGCGGCCTTGTCATGTTCCGGCTGAAGCTTAGTGCTTCTCGCCAGCCAGCTTGTGCTCGAGGTAGTGAATGTTCACCCCCCCTTTGCAGAAGCCTTCGTCACGGGTCAGATCACGGTGCAGCGGGATGTTGGTCTTGATCCCGTCGACAACGATCTCGTCCAGCGCATTACGCATGCGCGCCATGGCTTCGTCACGGGTTGCGCCGTAGGTGATCAGCTTGCCGATCAACGAGTCGTAGTTCGGCGGAACGGCATAGCCACTGTACAGGTGCGAATCGACGCGAACGCCGTTGCCGCCTGGTGCGTGGAAATGCTTGACCGTGCCTGGGCTCGGCATGAACGTTTTCGGGTCTTCGGCGTTGATCCGGCATTCCAGCGCGTGACCGCGGATGACCACGTCATCCTGGGTGAACGACAGCTTGTTGCCGGCGGCGATGCTGAGCATCTCCTTGACGATGTCGATGCCGGTGACCATTTCCGATACCGGGTGCTCTACCTGGACACGAGTGTTCATCTCGATGAAGTAGAAGCGGCCGTTCTCGTACAGGAACTCGAAAGTGCCGGCGCCACGGTAGCCGATGTCGATGCAAGCCTTGACGCAACGGGCGAGGACTTCCTCGCGCGCGTTCTCGTCGATACCCGGTGCCGGCGCTTCTTCGAGAACCTTCTGGTGACGACGTTGCAGCGAGCAGTCGCGGTCGCCCAGATGGATGGCGTGGCCCTGACCGTCGGAAAGCACCTGAACTTCCACGTGACGTGGGTTGGTCAGGAATTTTTCCAGATAGACCATCGGGTTGCCGAACGCTGCGCCCGCTTCGGAGCGGGTCAGTTTCGCCGAGGAGATCAGGTCTTCTTCTTTGTGCACCACGCGCATGCCACGACCACCGCCGCCGCCAGCGGCTTTGATGATCACCGGATAACCGACTTCGCGACCAATGCGCAGAGCGGTTTCTTCGTCTTCAGGCAGTGGGCCGTCGGAGCCCGGAACGGTTGGAACGCCAGCGGCGATCATGGCGTGCTTGGCCGATACCTTGTCGCCCATCAGGCGGATGGTATCGGCTTTCGGGCCAATGAACGCGAAACCGGAGTTCTCGACCTGTTCGGCAAAGTCGGCGTTTTCCGCAAGGAAGCCGTAGCCTGGGTGAATGGCGGTAGCGCCGGTCACTTCAGCAGCGGCGATGATGGCCGGAATGTGCAGGTAGGAGTGAGCGGCGGAGGCCGGACCGATGCAGACGGATTCGTCTGCCAGGCCCAGGTGCATCAGCTCTTTGTCGGCCTTGGAGTAAACGGCGACGGTCTTGATGCCCATTTCCTTGCAGGCACGCAGAATCCGCAGGGCGATCTCACCGCGGTTGGCGATCAGAACTTTTTCCAACTTCGCAGTCATCAAAGGCTCTCCGCGATTCAAACGATGGTGAACAGCGGTTGGTCGTACTCAACCGGCTGGCCGTCTTCGACGAGGATGGATTCGATCACACCGCTGGCTTCAGCTTCGATGTGGTTCATCATCTTCATGGCTTCGACGATGCACAGGGTGTCGCCTTTCTTCACGGTCTGGCCAACTTCAACGAAGGATGGCGAGGACGGCGAAGATTTGCGATAGAACGTGCCGACCATCGGCGAACGGGCAACATTGCCGTTCAGCGTTGGAGCCGCTGGAGCCGCAGGCGCAGCGGCAGCAACCGGAGCGGCGGCAGCAACTGGAGCCGGTGCCGGCGCATGCATCGGAGCCGGTGCATAGTACTGCTGAGCCGGCGTCTTGCTGTGACGGCTGATGCGTACGGACTCTTCGCCTTCCTTGATCTCAAGCTCGTCGATGCCGGACTCTTCCAGCAATTCGATCAATTTCTTAACTTTACGGATATCCATGAATCATCAACTCCCAAGGGTCGGTCAGGGGCGTTTAACGCTTGTTGTTCAAGCCGTTGCCTGTCTTTCAAGCTGCTCTAGTGCGGCCTCCAGGGCCAGTCGATAACCGCTGGCGCCAAGGCCGCAGATCACTCCCACCGCTACATCGGAGAAGTAAGAGTGATGGCGGAAAGGTTCGCGTTTATGCACGTTAGACAAATGCACTTCGATGAATGGGATGCTCACCGCCAGCAGCGCGTCACGTAACGCGACACTTGTATGCGTAAAAGCTGCTGGATTGATCAGAATGAAGTCCACACCTTCGCCGCGAGCAGCGTGGATGCGGTCAATCAATTCGTACTCGGCGTTGCTTTGCAGGTAAAGCAAATGGTGGCCGGCATTGCGCGCCCGCTGTTCCAGGTCCTGGTTGATTTGTGCCAGGGTGGTTGCACCATAGACGCCCGGTTCCCGGGTGCCGAGCAGGTTCAGGTTAGGGCCGTGCAAAACCAATAGGGTCGCCATCTGCTGCTCCTTTGTGATCCGTGTGCAATTGTCAGAACCCGGCGACTATGCCGCAAAGACTTTGTGACTGTCCAGTTCTATGCAATAGGCAGCACGATGGCCGATGTTTGCGCGAAATATGTGACCGGGTGATTAAATCCGGTCATTTGCTTTCGCAACACGTTCGGCGAAGTCCGTGGCGTTTATCTCGCCGATCACTCGCACATCGGTGCGTTCGACGCCGTCCCTGCCGAAAAACATCAGCGCCGGAGGGCCGAACAGCTTGTAGCGGTCGAGCAGGGCGCGCTGTTCGGTGTTGCTGGCGGTGATGTCGAAGCGGATCAGTCGATAGCCTTTGAGACGTTCGACGACGTTGGCATCGTTGAGCACTTCGTGTTCGATGACTTTGCAACTGATGCACCAGTCGGCGTACCAGTCGAGCAGCAGCGGCGTGCCGGAGGATTTGGCTTCGGCGAGGACGCGATCCAGTTCGGCTGGAGTGCTGATGGTTTGCCAGGTGCTGGCGATTGGCGCTTGCTGCTCGTTGCTGGCGACGAGGCGCGGCTGGCCAATGGGGTTGAATGGATCGGACTGACCGCTGAACGCGCCGTACCAACAGGCCAGTGCATAAAACAGCAGAAACATCCCCAGCAATTGCCCCAGGCGTTTTCTCGGCGGCTTATAGACAAACTCCAGCGCGCCCATGAACAAACCGACGCCACCGGCGAGCAAGCCGATCAACAGTAAAGTGATCTGGCCTGGCAATACTCGGCTGAGCAAACCGATCGCCAGCCCCAGCAAGAGCACACCAATCGCGTTTTTCACGTAGATCAGCCACGGCCCGCTTTTCGGCAACCAGGCCGCGCCGCCAGTCGCCACTAGCAACAGCGGTGCGCCCATGCCCAGGCCAAGCATGAACAGTTTCAATCCGCCGCCCAAGGCATCGCCGCTGGCGCTGATGTACAGCAGCGCACCGGCCAGGGGAGCCGAGACGCAGGGCGAAACCAGCAGGCTCGACACCACGCCCAGCACCGCCGCGCCCCACAGTGAGCCACCTTCGGTGCGCCCGGCGATCCGGTCCAGGCGGCTGCTGATGGCGTAGGGAAGTTTCAGTTCGAACACCCCGAACATCGCCAAGGCAAACACTGCGAAAAACATCGCGAACGGCACCAGCACCCAAGCCGATTGCAAGCGCGCCTGAAGATTAAGCTGTGCGCCGAACATGCCCATCAATGCACCCAACAGGGCGAAGCAGATGGCCATCGGCAGCACATAAGCCAGCGACAGGTTGAAGCCACGTAAACCGCCAATCTGCCCGCGCAGGACTACCCCGGAGAGGATCGGCAGCATCGGCAGCACACAGGGGGTGAAGGTCAGGCCGAGGCCTGCGAGGAAGAACAGCGCCAGTTCGCGCCAGCCCCAGGCTGTGGTCGTGGCACCGCTGCCATCTATACTCAGGCGCTCGGTCTCGGGCGGGTAGCACAGGCCTTTGTCGGCACAGCCTTGATAGGTCACGGCCAGCGTAAAGGCGCGGGAATCGGTGCGTGGCAGCTCTACATCGAGAATGCCGTGGTAAACCTCGACATCGCCGAAGTATTCATCGTGCTTTTGTTTGCCCTTGGGCAGTTGAGCCGCGCCGAGGCCAACGTCGGCCGGATCTGCGCGAAACTGGAAGCGATGGCGGTAGAGGTAATAACCCTCGGTGGCGACGAAACGCAGCTTGATCGATTGCGGCGTACTTTCTACCAGGCTCAACTGAAAGGCTTCGCGCACCGGCAGAAAGTCGGCGCTGTTGTTGATCGAACCCAGGGTGGAACTGGGGCGACTGTCCAGCAACCCGGCGGCGGAGGCCGGGAGGGCGAGCACTAAAAACAGCAGGCAGAGCAAACGGCGCATGACAATCTCGCGTATTGGAGGTGCGGGCATGATAGCTGAGTGTGCAATGTATGCGACTACGCCGATCTCCCGTAGGCGCTGCCAAAGGCTGCGATATTTTGACTTTGATCTTCAACGCTCGATCCGCCGCCAGGATCAACATCAAATGATCGCAGCCTTCGGCAGCTCCTGCAGGGGGGCAACTAGACGCGGAAGGCTTGAACGGCGGTATGCAACCGTCCGCCCAGCACCAGCAAATTCTCCCCTTGCTCACGCCCCTCGCCGATGCGCAGCAAGTTATCCCCACCCAATTGATGAATCCGCTCACTGTGATCGCGGATTTCGCTGACAGCGCCGCTCTGCTGGGCAGTGACATCGGCGATGCGCACGGCGGTGTCGGAAATGGTCTGGATCGCTCCGACGATTTTATCCAGCGCACCGTCGGCGGCCTGGGCCTGGTTGGCCGTGGCTTCGGCGTGTTCGACCTGGGCGCGCATGCCTTCGACCGATTGTCGCGCGGCGGTTTGCAGGCCGGCGATCAGTGTCTGAATCTCGGCGGTGGCACCGGCGGTGCGCTGCGCCAGTGAACGAACCTCTTCGGCCACCACCGCAAATCCCCGGCCCATCTCCCCGGCGCGGGCCGCCTCGATGGCGGCATTCAGCGCCAGCAGGTTGGTCTGATCGGCAATCGAGCGAATCACCGTCAGCACGCCGCCGATAGTCGCCGACTCTTCGGCCAGATGTTCGATCATCTGCGCGTTGCCTTGCACTTCACCCACCAGCGCATGCAGCCCGGTGAGGCTCAGGCCGATGACCTTCTGACCATGCTCCACCGCCAGCCCTGCATGACGACTGGCGTCCGCGGCCTGGCTGGCATCACCGGCGACTTGTTGAATCGTTGCTTCGAGTTCACCGAGAGAGTCGCGGATCAGCGCGGTGTCGCCGGCCTGATGCTCGGCGCCGCTGTGCAGGTCATTGCTCAATTCGGCCAGCGTCCGGCTGCTGCCGGCGACTTGCTCGGCATTGAGGCGAATGGTCCCCACCAGGTCGACCAGATAGGCACGCAAGCGATTGAGCGAAGCTTGAATGTCATGCAGTTCGCGGTTGGTCGCACCCAGTTGAATGTCGCGACTGAAGTCGCCCTCGGCCCAGATCGAAAGGGCTGGCGCCAGATTGGTCAGGGTTCGGGCCAGGCGTCGCTGTAAGGTATCGATGAGCAAGGCGATCAGCAGAATCAGCCCGATCATCACGCCCTGCATCAGCCGCACTTCGCCCTGGATTTGCCCGTGCTGGGCGCGCACTACCGGTTCCAGCCCGGCGATGGCCTGCTGCACGGCGGTGATTTTCAAGTGAGTCGCGGCGCCGAGGTCGGCGCGTTTCTGGATCTGTTCGCGCGTACGTGCCAGTTCAGTCGGGTAGCGGGTGAGCAGGCTGTTGAGTTCGCGCTTGAGGCTGACGCCGGCGTCTTCGGCGACGGCTTTCTCGGTGTTCTCCAGGCCCATCATGGCGGAGAAGTCATCGGTGTTCGATTCACTGCTGGCAGTCACCCCCAGCAGCGGCAAGCTGTTCAATTGTTCAGCCTGAACGCGGATGCTGGCGACTTCGCGCTCGACATCGGCGGCCAGTTCACTGCGCCCGCTGCTGACCAGTTTGTCCCGGGCCAAAGACAACTTGCCCAGATGCTGGGAAGCTGCGAGCAAAGGCGTCAGGTACGCCGCGTTGCCGTTGGCGTACTGGCTGAGCTGATCGAGGCTGGCACCGAGCTCGCGTTCAGCTTGCAACAGCAGGGCTTGTGGATCGCCGGCGAGTTTGCCGGCAGCCAGCAGGTCCGTCTTGCTGAACTCTTCCAGGCTCGACAGGCTGGGGTGCAAGGTATCGGCCAGGGGCGGAGGTAATTCGCCGAGCTCCTTTTGCAGGCTGTCGATGGCCTGGCTGGCGCTGCTCAGACGCAGGGCATCGCCGCTGGCCAGGTAATCCTCGACGTTGCGCGCCACTTCATTTTGAAACTGCTGGGACAGGCCCAGGTAACGCTCCATCAACAGATAGGGGCGTTCCAGGGCTTTTTGCGACCACCAGAGGGTCGCGCCGAGGGCCACGCACACGGCGACCAGAAGGAGGGTATTGAGATTGGTCAACAGCTTCAGGCGCATTGCGGACTACCAACGGCAGAATGGTAAGTGCCTGAAGTTATTGCGTTTCTGTTACAGCGTTATGACCGAATCGGTCGATTCCGATGAAAAAGTGGCACTTTGCTTTGACTCCCGCGCGGCTTGCACGCGGTTGCGTCCGGCGTCCTTGGCGCGGTACAGCGCCTCGTCTGCCTGTGTGGCCATCATCAGGCTGTCGGAGCCTTCGTGCAGTTCGACGACGCCGGCACTGAAGGTGCACCAGAGGTCCTGGGGCTGCGCGGGGTAGTGAATTTCCGCAAAGCGCTGACGGATTTCATCGAGCACCTTGTAGGCCGATTCAATATCGGTGTCCGGCATGACGATGGCGAACTCTTCACCGCCGTAACGGCCGATGAAGTCGCTCTTGCGCAACCGTTGCTTGAGGAACAGCGCCAGGCTCTTGATCACCCGGTCGCCCATGGGATGGCCGTGGCTGTCGTTGACCCGTTTGAAGTGGTCGATGTCGAGCATCGCAAAGCTCAGCGGCTTGTTTTCGCGACGGGCACGGAATGAACAGTCTTCGAGCAGCTGCAGGATATGGGTGTGGTTGTACAAGCCAGTCAGGCTGTCGCGCACCATCCGCGCTTTCAGATTGCGCGCCCGCGCCGCGCGGTTGCGCACGGTGGTGATCAGGTGGCGCGGCTTGATCGGTTTGGTCAGGAAGTCGTCGCCGCCCTCACTCATGGCGTCGAGCTGCTTGTCCAGATCGTCTTCGGCCGACAGATAAATGATCGGCACGCTGACATAGCGGTCGTTATGGCGGATTACCTTGGCCAGTTCCGTACCGGTGCAGGCCGGCATGTACATGTCGAGGATGATCAGGTCCGGCTGGAAATCCGCCAGCTCGGCCATGGCCTGGATCGGTTCGATCAAGGTCCGCGTGACGATCCCGGCGCTGTTGAGCAGGCGTTCGGTGTGCAAGGCCTGTGCGCGGGAGTCGTCGATGATCAGCACTTTATAAGGTTCGTACTGGGCGACGCAGGTCAGCACTTCGATCTTTTCCAGCAGGCTCGAGGCTTCGAGGGTGCCGGTGAGAAACTCCTGGCCGCCGGCGCGCACGGCGGCGAGGCGGGTCGGGGTGTCGGTTTCGTGCAGGCTGAAAAACAACAGCGGCAAGGGCTGCTCCAAGCCTTGCTGGGCTTCGGCCGCCAGTTTCAGGCCGATGCCGGCGCCGCTGAAGTCGACGTCCATGACAATCGCCGCCGGTAAGCGCTCGACCATCGAGGCGCGGAACGCGGCGACGCTGTCGAGGGCTTGGGCGCTGAGCCCGAAGAATTCAAGTTGCTTGGCCAGCCGTTCGGCCCGGTCGTGATCCTGCAGCATCACGTAGATCGGCTTGCGCAGCGGTGGCAGAAAGGTGTGTTCGAGCTGATCGCCATGGCGCAGGCCGGTGCGGGACAAGCGCTGCATCAGGCGGTTGAGGTCAGTGATCAATCCGCTGCTCAGGCGTCCGCGATTGGCGTCGACGGCCTCCAGCGACTGGCCGATATGACGGGCCAGCAGGGTGTGTTCCGGTTGTTCGAAACGTTCGGCAAAGCGCAGCAGGCGCAGATTGGCCTCGCTCAGCTCCGACAGGTCGGTGATGGACCATTCATTGCGTTGCAGACGTTGCCATATCTCAAGAATCTGACGTGCCTGATGAATTACCCGCTGGGCAAAGTGGTGCTTGAGGCGCTCACGGCTGGGGTCTTCTGGCTCGGTCATATCCTGACTACTAGTTAGGGTGCATGCTGAGATCGACTGGTGGCTCTATGCTAGCATCTCTTTTCAATTGCATGAGTGTCCTGCGTCAATAATCTGCAAAGCGACATCATTCAGTTCCCGACCGACTGGTCGCATAGGCTCAACGCTGTGCTTCATTTATAGTGATGGCTTCGATTGCAGTCATTGTAAGGCTCGCTGTGTCCCGCAGGATTTAATGCGCGGCAAATAAGGCACGATGGCGTAGGGTTGTAGTCGAACCGATGAACTCAAGTGATTGAAAGGATATCGCCATGCTGGACTGGAAGAACCGCACGGGCAGCGCGCCTGAGCGTGCCGCTGAACCGAAATCGGCCACCCGCAGTTATTTTGGTGGCCTGTTGTTCAGCCGGGCGCTGGCCACTCTGATTTGCCTTTACTTGTTGGTGGCTATCGCGCTGGGCTGGTACTGGAGCCAGGAACCCGCGCTGTTCCCGGTTCAGCAGAATGCCCAGATGGCAGCTGAGAAAGAAGGTAAGCAGATGGTGGTCGGGTACACCACGGTGGAAACCCTCAAGACCGTCGCCGGTACCTTGCTGACCAAACCGGGTGGCTATATTTCCAACGACCGTTTCCCGCCGGGCCTGTGGATGGACAATATGCCGAGCTGGGAATATGGCGTGCTGGTCCAGGTCCGCGACCTGAGCCGTGCGCTGCGTAAAGACTTCGCCCGTTCCCAGTCGCAGTCCGCCGAAGACGCCGACCTGGCCAAGGCCGAGCCGCGCTTCAACTTCGACAACAAGAGCTGGGTGTTGCCATCCAGTGAGTCCGAGTATCAGGAAGGCATCAACTCCCTGAGCCGCTATCAGGCACGCCTGTCGGGGCCTGACCAGAAGAGCGCGCTGTTCTACGCCCGCGCCGACAACCTGAACAACTGGCTGGGTGATGTAGGGACCCGTCTGGGCTCGCTGTCGCAACGGCTGTCGGCCAGCGTTGGTCGGGTCAAGCTCAACACTGCGCTGAAAACCGAAATCCCGGCGCTCGGCCAGGTGCCGCAGGTTGACGAAGAAGTCGTTGAAACCCCGTGGATGCAGATCGATAACGTGTTCTACGAAGCCCGTGGTCAGGCCTGGGCATTGTCCCATCTGCTGCGCGCCATCGAAGTCGACTTCGCCGATGTGCTGGCGAAGAAAAACGCTACGGTCAGCGTGCGCCAGATCATCCGTGAGCTGGAGGCTTCGCAAGAGCCGGTCTGGAGCCCGATGATCCTCAACGGCAGCGGCTTCGGTGTGCTGGCCAACCACTCGCTGGTCATGGCCAATTACATCTCCCGGGCCAACGCCGCGGTGATCGACTTGCGTCAACTGCTCAATCAGGGCTGAGTCATGGTAGATAGCGCTAAAGAGGCCGCCCACCGCGCGGCCTCCGATGCCGAACAGATCGCCTGGGTCGACGAGCGGGACAACCTGCTCGGCGCCCTGGTGCGCTCCGACCTGCGTGAGCGTGGGCTGATCGGGCGCGGCACCTACATCATGCTGTTCAATTCTGCCGGTGAGCTGTGCGTTCACCGGCGCACCCTGAGCAAGGCGATTTATCCCGGTTATTGGGACGTGGCGGCCGGCGGCATGGTGCTGGCCACCGAGACCTACGCCGAATCGGCGGCCCGTGAGCTGGAAGAAGAGCTGGGGGTGAGCGGTGTGGAACTGACCGCCCACGATCACTTTTTCTTCGAGGACACCGGCAACCGGCTCTGGTGTTCGGCGTTTTCGGCGGTGTGGGACGGCCCATTGATCCTGCAGCCGGAAGAGGTGCTGGAAGCGCGCTTTATCCCGATCGATCAGGTCCTGCTGGAAATCCAGCAAAAGCCGTACTGCCCGGACTCTTTGGCAGCCCTGAAGCGCTATCTTCGCGCCCAAGGGGATGACGTCGCAAAAGAGCTGTAAATTGGCGCCGATTGGCTCTTAGCAAGTCGGCTTTTTGCCGTTACACTGCGCGACCTTTTCAAGCTGAACCGGCAGTGCCCGGCTCAGTAGCGCTGCCCCTGCCTGAGTGGGGCTTCGCGGTCGATAACCTTGCCCAAGGTTGCGATCAGTCTTTGTCCTCCCAAGAGGATTGCCGGTGGCCAAAAAAGCCGCATCCTTCGCCGCCCTTGGTGGCCTGGTATTTTCCACCGACGCAGGTCGTCATTGCCCGGAATGCAGTAAACCGGTGGATGCCTGCATCTGCAAACAAACCGTTATCCCGGCCGGCGACGGCATCGCTCGCGTGCGTCGTGAAAGCAAGGGCCGTGGCGGCAAGACGGTGACGACCATCACCGGCGTGCCGCTGGCCGAAGACGCGCTCAAGGAACTGGCCACCACGTTGAAGAAACGTTGTGGGACCGGTGGGGCGTTGAAAGACGGGATCATCGAAATCCAGGGCGATCATGTCGAGCTACTCTTGGCTGAGCTGATCAAACACGGTTTCAAAGCGAAGAAGTCCGGCGGCTAGCAGCCTCTGTGAAAACCACCCGCGGCTTGATCCAGTCCTGATTTCATTCTGGTCTGGCGTCGTCTCCATGGTTTTCACAGAGCCTGTTCAAGACCGGTTTCTAAACTCACTGCGGTCAGCGAGGTCTACCCCCTCGTTGACGAAACGTCATTTTCATTCTTTAGACTGCGCCGGCCTGAACTCAAGGCGACGCTCTATGACTTCTTTATAGGGGACTTCGATGTCCGTAAGACGCACACGCAAAGACGATGGCAGCCAATGGACAGTTGCGGACAGCCGCAGTGTTTACGGGATTCGCCATTGGGGGGCCGGGTATTTCGCGATCAATGACGCCGGTCGCGTCGAAGTTCGTCCGAACGGCCCGACCAGTTCGCCTATCGACCTGTTCGAGCAAGTCGACCAACTGCGCAAAAGCGGTTTGTCCTTGCCGCTGCTGGTGCGTTTCCCAGACATCCTGCAAGACCGCGTGCGTCAGCTGACCGGTGCGTTCGACGCCAACATCGAGCGCCTGGAATACCAGAGCAAGTACACCGCGCTGTACCCGATCAAGGTCAACCAGCAGGAAGCGGTGATCGAGAACATCATCGCTACCCAGAACGTATCGATCGGTCTGGAAGCCGGCTCCAAGCCTGAGCTGCTGGCGGTACTGGCGCTGGCGCCGAAGGGCGGCACCATTGTCTGCAACGGTTACAAGGACCGTGAGTTCATCCGTCTGGCGCTGATGGGCCAGAAGCTGGGCCACAACGTGTTCATCGTGATCGAGAAAGAATCCGAAGTCGGTCTGGTGATCGAAGAAGCGGCGTCGCTCAAGGTCAAGCCTCAGGTCGGCCTGCGTGTGCGTCTGTCGTCCCTGGCGTCGAGCAAGTGGGCAGACACCGGTGGCGAAAAATCCAAGTTCGGCCTGTCGGCGGCGCAACTGCTGTCGGTGGTCGAGCGTTTCCGTGCCGCTGGCCTGGACCAGGGCATTCGCCTGCTGCACTTCCACATGGGTTCGCAGATCGCCAACCTGGCGGACTACCAGCACGGCTTCAAGGAAGCGATTCGTTACTACGGCGAACTGCGCAACCTTGGCCTGCCGGTCGATCACATCGACGTCGGCGGCGGTTTGGGCGTGGACTACGACGGTACTCACTCGCGTAACGCCAGTTCGATCAACTACGACATGGACGATTACGCCGGTGTCGTGGTCGGGATGCTCAAGGAATTCTGCGACGCGCAGAGCCTGCCGCACCCGAACATCTTCTCTGAAAGCGGCCGCTCCCTGACCGCCCACCACGCGATGCTGGTGGTGCAGGTGACCGACGTCGAGAAACACAACGACGACGTGCCGAAGATCGACAACAAGGAAGAACTGCCGGAAACCGTGCAGTGGCTGGTTGACCTGCTCGGCCCGACCGACATCGAAATGGTCACCGAGACCTACTGGCGCGCCACGCACTACATGAGTGACGTGGCCACCCAATACGCCGATGGCAAGCTGACCCTGGCGCAAAAAGCCCTGGCCGAGCAATGCTACTTCGCCGTTTGCCGCCGCCTGCACAACTCGTTGAAGGCCCGTCAGCGTTCCCACCGTCAGGTGCTCGACGAACTCAACGACAAGCTGGCCGACAAGTACATCTGCAACTTCTCGGTATTCCAGAGCCTGCCGGACACCTGGGCCATCGGCCAGGTCCTGCCGATCCTGCCGCTGCACCGTCTCGACGAAGAGCCGCTGCGCCGTGCAGTGCTGCAAGACTTGACCTGCGACTCCGACGGCAAGATCAAGCAGTACGTCGACGAGCAGAGCATCGAGACCAGCCTGCCGGTGCATGGTCTGAACGAGGGTGAAGACTACCTGTTGGGGATCTTCCTGGTCGGTGCCTACCAGGAAATTCTTGGCGACATGCACAACCTGTTCGGTGACACCGACTCGGTGAACATCTATCAGAATGCTGACGGCAGCGTGTACCACGCTGGTATCGAAACCCACGACACCATCGAAGACATGCTGCGTTACGTGCACTTGTCGCCGGAAGAGCTGATGACTCACTACCGCGACAAGTGCGCCAGTGCCCGCATCAGCGCCAGCGAGCGCACCCAGTTCCTTGATGCCTTGCGTCTGGGCCTGACCCGTTCGTCTTACCTGTCTTCTTGAGGTAGGGCACCGCGCCCATCAGGTTGTCTGAAATTTCTCCGTAGGTTGCGGAAATTTCAGATGACCTGGTGCGGGGCTTCTCTTTTGTCACGCGAAATAGCCCACATACCGAGCAATCCAAGCGATGTGGTCTTCTTTTCGCGTAGGTCATTTCCTAAGTTGTACTTCGGCACTCTACTCGGCCATGTCTCTCAGCGAGAATCCCCGGCCGCCCCTCCTGTAGAGAATCGCCGATGTTCGATTCAGTCAACGAGCCGTCATTTCGTCTGGATATAGCGGGTCTTGCCGACCCCTTTGAGGTCTTGACCTTTACCGGTAGTGAAGCGATCAGCGAGCCTTTTGCGTTCGACGTGGATCTACTGAACGATGACCCGACACTGGACCTTGCAAGCCTGCTGTACCGCTCGGCCTTTTTGCACTTCGGGCCGCAGGGGGAGGGTATTCACGGACAGTTGCTTGGCCTCGTTCAACCCGGCCATGGCAATGAGCCCAGGCTTTGTCGCGTGCGTCTGGGTCCCAGGCTTGCTTGCCTGGCCCAGCGCTTCAATCAGCGAATTTTCAGCGATCGCTCGGTGCCGGACATTCTCGCCCAGGTTCTCAAGGAGCACGGCATTGCCGGCAAGGATCGTCGTTTCGACCTGAACGGCGATTACCCGTCCCGTGATTTCTGCACGCAGTACCGGGAGTCGGACCTGCAGTTTTTCCAGCGTCTATGCGCCCAGGAGCGGCTTCATTACTACTTCGAGCACCGTACGCGCGGGCATTGTCTGGTCTTGGGCGACGGTCCGGGGCAGTTTCGCCGTGGCGAAGAGAGGGTCTTCGAGGATGTGAGCGAACGACCGGGAGTGCATCAGTTCAAGCTTCATGGCTGCGGGCAGATTGCCGAGGGGCAGACGAACCTGCCAACGCTGCGCAGCGGTCAACTGATGCCGTTGTCCGGTCATCCGTATGCGGACTGGAATCGTCTCTGGCTAGTGACCCATGTCGAGCATCAGGGAGGACAACAGCCAGATTTTTTGTATCGCAACCAGCTGCGCGTCGTTGCGCAGGAGGTGCCTTACATCGCGGTTCATCCCGTTGTGAAACCCAGGATGCACAGCCTGCAAAGGGGATGGGTAGTCGACGTCGGTGAATCTCGCCCCGATCCCGGCAGATCGGTCGCCGTGCAGTTTGACTGGCTATATCAGGGCGAAGGCGCAGCCCCCAGCCACTGTTGGTTGCCGTTGTCTGGCGAGCTGGAAAGCGCGGGTGTCATGCCCTTGAGTGAGGGCACGCAAGTGCTGGTGAGCTTTATCGAAGGTGATCCTGATCAACCGTTGATCAGCGGATTTCTTCCCGGTGCACCGTCCAGCGCAGAGCCGGGCATGGTCGAGCTGCTATCCGCCTCGACCACTGAAGCCAGCCGCGCGGTTGATGGTTTATTGGGCTTGCTGCAATCCAGCGAACCCTTGGTACTCCTGTGTTTGCTGCCAGGTGGGGGCAGTTTCAGTCATTGCGCGCAATCCTTATGCACTTGCCGGGCAGCGACGCAGCTTGGCCAGAGCGGTGCGGCATGATTGCCGTTCAGGCGCCCGACTCGACCCCGCAATGGCTGTTGCTCGATGTGCCGGGCGTGCCTCAGGCCGGTGCGATGTTGCGGCAACAGTTTGCTCATGTCCGATGGTTCTGGCTGTTCGAAGGCACCGAGTTTCATCCGTTGCGTGAGCAGGGGCCAGTGTTGGTCGACCTTCGCGAATGCCCGGCACTCGCCGAGCTGTACTCAAGTGAGCCGCATACATGGGCCGGGTTGCTGCTGGTCAGTGAAGCCTCTTCATCACAACTGCTGGAGCATTTGCGCCGCATGCTCACCGTCACCTTCAGCCTGCATCACCGGGCCTTGTTGAGTTACTACAACCCTCAAACGGCGAGTTACTTTTTCGATGCCTGCGATGCGCAGGAGCTGAGTCGCTGGCTCGGTCCGATCGATCAGTTACGCTGGTTCGGCGGCACTTGGGCCGATCGGGCCATTGGCTGTCTGGGCTGGCAACAGTTGTTCAATCCACGGCTTGCCGTCAGGCCGCTGGCCATCGAAGAAAACCTCAGCTCGCGTCAGCGAGACAGCTTGCAGACCTGCCTGCTGGAGCAGCATGCCTGGCGCTGGAGCCGATCCACCGGCACCGACTACAACAGCTTGTGGGCTCACCTGCAGGAAGGGCTGGCGCTGGGTTTCAGTGAGCGCTCGGTGCTCGATGGCTGGTTATGGCTGCGCTTGCAGCACCCTGACGCCGTGCCAGGGCAGTCGTTATCGGGAACCACCCAGCAGGAGCGTCTCGATAGCCTGCGCAACCTGTGGCAGAACGATCAACCCTGAACGGGTTGAAGGTATGTCGCTCGTCATCCTTTTAACCAGCCGTCGTTCTTGCGCAAGTACCAGGCGAATGTGCCAAGGGTCAGGCTGCGCAGCACCATGAACAGCAGGAAGGTTATCCACAGTCCATGGTTGCCCAAGCCTTGCAGTATCCAGGCGAAGGGCAGTAGCAGGATCACGGTCAACAGCATGCCGTTGCGCATTTCCCGGGCGCGGGTGGCGCCGATGAACAGGCCGTCGAGCAGGTAACTCCAGACCGCAATCAGCGGCAGCGCGGCGAGGTACGGCAGGTAGATGAAGGCGGTGTCGCGCACGCTCTGGATGTTGGTCTGCATCTGGATGAACAGGTGCCCGGCGTACAGAAACAGCAAGGCGAACCCCAGGCTTGCCAGCAGCGACCAACCGCACGCCACCACCAGTGAGCGGCGCAGGGCATCACGGTCGCGAGCGCCGATGGCGTGTCCGCACAGGGCTTCCACGGCGTGGGCCAGACCGTCCAGCGCATGGGCGGTCAGCAGCAGGCCGTTGAGCAGCAGCGCATTGGCGGCGACCGTGGCATCGCCCAGTCGTGCACCCTGCACGGTGATCAGGAAGAACACCGACTGCAACGCCAGGCTGCGGATGAAAATATCGCGGTTGACCGCCAACAATGGGCGCCAGCTCTGCCACAACGCCAATGCGGCCCAGGCGATATGGCCGGGATAGGCGCGCAGGGCTTTGCGGGTCATGAATAGGCCGATCAATGCGCCGGTCCACTCGGCGATCACCGAGGCCCGTGCCGCGCCGACCACTCCCCACTCCAGGCCAAGCACAAACCACAGGTTGAGTGCGATGTTGACCAGGTTGGTGCTCAGCAGAATCGCCAGCGGAGCCCGGGCATTCTGGGTGCCGAGAAACCAGCCGACCAGCGCATAACTGGCCAGCGCCGCCGGCAGCCCGAACAGCCGTGTGTGGAAAAACTCGCGGGTCAGTTGATCCAGCTCCGCCGACGGTTGCATGAAGTGCAACGCGACCCCGCTCAACGGCACGCCCAACGCCCCCAACAAAATGGCCAGGCCCATGGCCAACAACAGACCTTGCAGCAAAATCTGCCGCAACGCAGCGCCATCCCCACGCCCTGCAGCCTGGGCGGCAAATCCGGTGGAGCCCATGCGCAGAAAGCCCATGGCCCAGGCAAGAAAGGTATACAGACTGGCGCCCACCGCGACGGCGCCGAGCTGATGAGCATAGGGCAGGTGACCGATGACGGTACTGTCGACCAGCGCCACCAGCGGTACGGAAATGTTCGAGAGAATCATCGGGGCGGCGAGCGCCCAGACGCGGCGATGGGTCGGACGGTCGCGCCAGTCGGCAATCAGGTTGGACATGCAGGCTCCTTGGGGGCGCCTGCATTGTAGCGACGAACTCGGAATCCGCATCAATCCATTGTGGAAGCGAGCCTGTGTGGCTGCCTTAGTGAATGATCCAGCTCAGTAACCACAACCCCAGCAGCAACCAGATAATCCCCATGATGATCGACGCGTTCATGAAGGCGCGGATCGCCGACCACAGCAGCATCAGCCCGAGGATCAAGGTGATGATGCTGATGATCGAGGTTTCCATGCCCAATGCCTGGGCCAGCCCTTCGACAAAATTGCTGCCGGCGTTGCTCAACAGGTTGAACAGGCCACTGAGGGTGTCGATGATAAAACGGATGACCGAACCGATTGCCTGGCCGAGCCATTCGAAAAAGCTGTCTACCTGCATGTGTACGTCCTGATGGAGTGGTGGCGTGGTTGCCGGATCCGAGCCTTGGGCTATTGATCGTGCTCCCGGGTTCCCGTGGAAGCTGCCGAAGGCTGCGATTTTTTTGAGTATGGCGCAAGTACGCAGGCACAACGCTGCCACTTGCCTTCACCCGTCATCCCCCTGAAGCTATACGCCTTCAGGAGAGCCCGATGAACCTTGTTGAACTGACCGAACGCCTGCACGCCATTCGTGACCGCAATGACTGGCGGCAATTTCACAGCCCGAAAAACCTGGCCATGGCCGCGAGCGTGGAAATGTCCGAGCTGGTGGAAATCTTCCAGTGGCTGACCGAAGAACAGTCGCGCCAGTTGCCGGCGGACAAACTGGCCCATGCCGGGCAGGAAATCGGCGACATCGTGCTGTATTTACTGCTGCTGTGCAGCGAGTTGGGACTGGACATGAATGAAGTGGTACGTAACAAGCTCGCGGACAGCGAACGGCGGTTCAGCTGATGAGCGACCGTCATTTCGATCAGTTGGCGACCCGCTTCGCTGAAAAAATCTACGGTGGCGCCAAAGGGGCGATCCGCCTCGCGGTGCTGCAGGCCGACCTGGCCGAAACCCTGCCGGACCGCCCGTTGCGCGTACTGGACATCGGTGCCGGCCTGGGCCACATGTCGTTGTGGCTGGCCCAGCGCGGTCACCAGGTGACCCTGGCCGAACCCGCCGAGCCGATGCTTGAAGGCGCTCGCCAGCGTTTTGCCGAAGCCGGGCAGACCGCGACATTCATTCAGGCGCCGTGGCAGGAGTTGCTTGGTCAGCTCACCGAACCCTACGACCTGGTGCTGTGCCACGCCGTGCTGGAATGGCTGGCCGAACCCCATGCGATTTTGCCGGTGTTGCATCAACTGACGAAGCCGGACGGCTGGTTGTCCCTGGCGTTCTATAACCGCGATGCGCTGATCTACCGCAACCTGCTCAAGGGCCATTTCCGCAAGATGCGCAAGAACGACATGGCCGGCGAGAAGCAGAGCCTGACGCCGCAACAGCCGCTTGATCCACGGGATCTGGCAGCGCAACTTGAGGGGCTGTGGCGGGTCGAAACCCAGAGTGGAGTGCGGGTTTTTCATGACTACATGCCGGTGGAATTCCAGGCCCGCGCCGAACTGCTCGACTTGCTCGAAATGGAACTGGCTCACCGCCGTCACCCAAGCTTCGCCGGGCTTGGGCGCTACTTGCACTGGATCTGTCGGCCGATCTGACCGGAGTGCGCAATGAATAGTCGTTCAGGTTTACTGGTGATCTGTCTCGGGTTGGCGGCCTGTCAGGGCAGCAACCCTTACATCGCGACGTCCAATCCCTTGCCACCGGCACCGCCCCAGGCCGCCGGCACTTTCGACCGCAGCGCCTACCCGGCGGCGCCACGGGATTACGGTCGCTACCGCAGCTGGGCCTGGCTCAACGGGCACCTGCCTGCGGGCACGGCCTGGGCCGATTCGGAGCAGGTGGCCGAAGTCGTCAGCAATGCCCTTGACCAGCGCGGCTTGCGCCCACTGCACGACAACCGCCCGGCGGACCTGTTGGTCAGCGCCGACCTGCATCTGGAAACCCGCTTGCGCCAGGTGCAGGACGGCTCTGGTTACGGTGGCGGCTATGGCGGCGGGTATTACGGCGGTGGTTACAACCGCTACGGCACGGGTTACGGCATGTACAACAGCGTGCCGGTCGTCCGTACTTATCAGGTACAGGTTGTGGTGGTGCGGGTCGATCTGTTCGACGCAAGCACCGGTCAACCGGTGTGGAGTGCCAGTGCCGAAACCAGCAGTCAGGGCAACCAGAGCGAACGTGCCGATGCCCTGCGCGAAGCAGTCGAAAAGGCCATGTCGGCGTATCCTCCTAGTTAGCTTCCTGTTCAGGAAGCCTCCCGCAGGTGCATGTCTTCAATCGGAGAAAAATCATGTTCCGCCGTCTCGTTTTACTGGCCATCGCCGCGCTGCTCACTGCCTGCGCCGCCAACGAGGTCAATCATGACTTCGATGCCAGTCGCGACTTTGCCGCCTATCGCAGTTGGAGCTGGAAAGAGCCCGCCGTGCAATACCGTCCCGACGACCCAAGGATCAAGAGTGACCTGACCGAGCAACGCATCCGCCAGGCCGTTGCCGATCAACTGGATCAGCGTGGCTTGCGTCCGGCCGCCGCCGGCGCCAAGGCAGACCTTAAGGTGCAGACCTACCTGATCGTTGAAGATCGCCAGCAACAAGTGACCACCTCCTATGGTGGCGGTTATGGTGGCCCATGGAACGGTTATTGGGGCGGGCCGATGTACAACGAAACCCGCAACGTCAGCTACAAGGTGGCGACCATCCAGATCGACCTGCTCGATGGCAAGGACGGCAAACTGGTGTGGCGTGGCAGCGACGAGCAAACCCTCAGCCGCACACCGAAGCCAGAGGACCGCAGCAGTACGATACGCCAGACGGTCGGGCGCATATTGGCTAACTATCCACCGCGCTAAATGGCTTAACCCTCTAACACTACAGCCCCTGTAGGAGCGAGGCTTGCCCGCGAAGAAGACACCGCGGTTTTTCAGTCATTACGCGTTATCGTTCTTCGCGGGCAAGCCTCGCTCCTACAGGATCTTCGTCGTCACACAAGCCCACAATAAGTTGGTGGGATGGCTAGTTGCCAGCAATCCGGCAAACCCTTGTCTACACTGCTCTTCATCAATGGAGGTAGCCCTCGGCGGTGTGCCGGCAAAGGAGTGCGCCATGTCTCCCTGCTTGCAGTTTCGTAGCCCGGCCCGGCAACGGGGATCGATCGGTTTGATGGCAGTGCTGACCCTCGGCATGGCCCTGGTGTTCCTGCTGATCGTGGTCGACAGTGGCCGCTTGTACCTGGAGAAACGCAGCTTGCAGCGGATAGCCGACATGGCCGCACTGGAGGCTGCCACGCGCAACGGTGATTGCGCCGTGGGTGCCAGCGCTACCGCCTATGCCACCGCCAGCGTAAACCGCAACGGCTTCACCCTTCCTGACCCCACGCGCAGCCTGGCGGTAGCCTGTGGCACCTTGAGCCTGGACGCCAACAGTCTTCGGGTTTTTGTGGCTAACCCAAGCAGCAGCGAAGCCATTCGGGTGATCGTCAGTCATTCAGTGCCGCAGAGTTTCGCCGGTGGCGTTGGCGCTCTGTTCGGCGGTGCGCCGGCCGGGGCCACCCTCAACCTGACGGCGACCGCCGTTGCGGCGCTGCCGCCACCGCTGGCATCGCTGACCCTGCGCACCACAGCGCTGAGCATCGATAGCAGCAAGTCGGCCACCCTCAATGCGCTGTTCGGCGGTTTGCTCGGCGGCAGTCTGAACGTGTCCGTGGCAGGGTGGGATGGGTTGGTGAACACCAACATCAGGCTGCTGGGTTACCTTGATCGACTGAAGGTCGACCTCGGCCTCAACGCCGCCGGGTATAACCAGGTATTGGGCGCTTCGGTGGCCGTCAGCCAATTGATCCAGACCGCCATCAATGTGCTGGACCCCGGCGGCACCCTCGGCGCGACGGCGACTATTGTCGGTCTGCAAGCCCTCAAGGTGGCCGCTGGCTCCACGACTGTGGTGTTGGGCAATCTGCTGCACGTCGAGAACGGCAGCGACGTCTCAACGTTCGAGACGACTGTGAGTGTGTTCAACCTGATCGAAGGCGTCGTGCAACTGGCCAACAAGAAAAACGGTGTGGTGGCGACAGTGCCGATCAATCTGGCAGGGCTGGCGCAAATCACCGCTCGGGTGCAGGTGTTGGAGCCGCCGCAACTCTCCGCGATCGGCAATCCGAAAAACGCCGCGCTGGATCCGCTGGGGCCCAATCGGATCTACGTGAGAACCGCACAGCTTCGCACGTTGTTGTCGATCGACTTGCCGGCGCTGGACGCCATCGCGGCGCTGGTCAATGCCGCGGCGGATCTGGCAGGACCGCTGACCAACACCCTCAACGCCTTGCTCAATCTCGACCTGGTGGCGGTGCTCAATTCACTGACCTGTGCCATCGGCGTGCCCTGTCAGACGCCCGACGTCATCGTGCTACCGGGGCCGATACGGCTCGACGTGGCGCTGGACGTCGCCAGTGCCGATAGTTACGTCACGGCTTACAGCTGCATCAGCAACACCAACAAAACCCTGACCACCAACACCAGCGCATCGCTGGTGAACCTGAAAATCGGCCGGATCGATGCCGCCAGTATGTTCGGCAGCAACACCGCACCACCGACGGTCACGGTGCAGCCGTTGAAACTGATCGATATCGGGATCAAAACCTGTCGCAGGTTGTTGTTCGTGCCCATCACCTGCGATCCGCGTGTGCCAGGCGTCGGTGGTGGCATCGATGTCGTTGCCGACACCAGTGTGGCGGCGAACACCAACATGCCCCATGTCTACTCCGCACCACCGGCCAACAGCCTGCCGGACATCAACCAGCCGCCGTTTTACTATTCATTTTCCACCAGCAGCATTGTCAGCAACTTGCTCAACACCCCGGTCAACCTTCACGTCGATATGTATGGCCCGTCAGGCAGTCTCGTCGGCGGTCTGGGGGCGATCCTGAGCAGCGTGACCAGTTTGCTGGTCAGCGCAATCAACGGCGTGCTCAACCCGTTGCTCGATAGTCTGATCAACACTGTGCTGATAAGCCTTGGGGTCGACTTGAACAAGGTCGACGTCGGCGCCAACCTCAGTTGTCACTCAGGGCGCGCGTCGCTGGTGATCTGATCGCCCGTGACAGGCAACTCAATGCAGAAACGCGCGCCTTCGGCCGAGTTTCTTACGCTCAACCGTCCGCCCATGTTCTCGACGATGCCGTAACTCACCGACAACCCGAGCCCAGTACCGACGCCCACCGGTTTGGTGGTGAAGAATGGCTCGAAAATCCGCTCCAGCAACCGTGGGTCGATGCCGCCGCCGTTGTCCTCGACCCACAGCCGCACTGAATGCTCATCACGTTCGGCGTACAGCGAAATCCACGGTTTGAACGCCGGGTCGGCCTCGCGTTTGCTCAGCAACGCATCCCGTGCATTGACCATCAGGTTGATCAGCACCTGTTCCAGCTGATCGACGTAACCGCGCACCTGCACATCAAAACCGCTCTCGCTGACCCGCAGCTCAATGCCTTTGCCGCGCAAGCCTTCGGACAGCAGCGCCAGCGTGCCCTCGATGGCTTGAACCGGATTGAACGGCTGCTGCTCGACCTCCGAACGCCGGCCGAACACCCGCATGTGATCCACCACCTTCGCGGCGCGCTGGACTTGTGCGTCGATGCGATTGAGCTTGTCAGTCAGGTAATCGATTTGCGCATCGCCATTGCTCAGACGCTTGAGCACATTGACGATGGCCATGCGCATCACGTTCAGCGGCTGATTGATTTCATGGGCAAGCCCGGTGGCCATTTCGCCGAGGGTGGCCATTTTCGCGCTCTGGGTAAGCTGCTGCTGGGCGCGCCTGACCTCAGTGTTGTCGCGGCCCACGGCCTGAATTTCCAGCAAACGACCCTCTTCGTCGAACACGCCGCGATCCGACCAGACCCACCAGGCATGTTCCCGTCCCGGCAGTTGCAGGTTGATCTCCGCAGTGCTGACCGGGAACTCCGGGCTCAGTCTACTGAGGCGCTGGAGGAACGCTTCGCGCTGCTCCGGCGACATCCAGCTGCCCAGATTCACCCCCGGCAGCTGCTCGGGCTGGCATTCCAGATAGGTCGCCAGAGGCCGGTTGCCGAACGTCAGCGTCAGGTCGGGGCGGTAGCGGCAGATCATCGCCGGGGAGTCTTCCACCAGGATCCGGTAGCGCTCTTCACTCTGTTTGACTTTCTCGGTGGCCAGGGTCGCCTCGGTGACATCCAGCCACAGGCCCACGGCTTCCACCGGCAACCCGAGGTCATCGCGCAGCAGTTTGGCTTCGTCGAGCAGCCAGTGGTAATCGCCGTGACTGTCGCGCAGTCGATAACGGGCGCTCACCGAACCCTCGCGCAGCAGTTGCCGGGTACGCTCGAAATAGCCGTCGCGGTCTTCAGGATGGACCCGCTCCACCAGCGAGCCTGCGGCGCAATCGGCGAGCGACCAACCGAGCAGCGGCAACAGGCTGTCACTGAAAAACGTCGGTTGCAGCGCCCCTTCGACATAGCGCTGCACGTAGATCACCGCCGGTGAACTGGCGATCAGGTTGTCCAGCCGGGCATGGGCGGCAGCGGCGTTCTGCTGTTGGTTTTTGATGTCGCTGATGTCGAGCATGAAACCCACCAGCCGGCGGTTTTTACCGATGCCCAACGCCTGGCCTTGCAGTCGATACCAGATCGGCGCTTGCGCCGTGTCGGGGCGATGCAGACGTACGCACAACAGCAACGGCGCGCCTTCGTCTTGCAAGGATTGCAGGCGAATCGTCAGCTCTTCACGGTCGGCGGGATGAATCTGTTCGAGCCAGTCGTGCAGCGGAAAACGAGTGCTCGCAAGGTTCAGCGTACTGGCGAGCGACGGCGCCAATTGCACTTCGGCATGGTCGCTGAAGACCTCCCACCAACCGGTACCGAGCAAGGCTTGTAGAGATTCCAGCCGCTCCAGTTGCAGGTGGTGCTGATGCTCGCGCAAGCGCTCCAACAGCGGCCCGGCCAGGGCGGCGGTGAGTTGCAACCAGTCGCGCTCGCTCAAGTCGGGGGCACGTTCTTGCACCGGGTAGAAACCACAGAGCAACCACGCGACCACGCCCTGGGCATTGCGATAGGGCACCGCGAACCCTTCGGCATTACCGAAGATGCTTTGCAGGCGTGGGTGCTCGCTGGGTGTCAGCTGTTGGGGGACTGAGCCATTCAAACTGTCGAGGCCGGTGCCCAGGCGTTGATGGGTTTCCCACAACCTTGGTGCATCGAAGGCCGCGTACTGCTGGTGAATCAACCAACCCTCGGCCTGTTCATCGAGCAAGGCCATGGCCATGCACGGGATCTGAAAACGCTGGGCCAGGCCTTGCAGTTGTTCGGCCAGTACCTCGGGCAGGCGCGTCAGGCTGCACAGGCGCAACTGCTCGCTGACCTGCGCCGCGAGCAACTGGCACTGTTCACGACTGCGCGCTTGTCGACGTTCGAGCAACAGATCGCCGATGTCGATCAACTGCAATAACCATCCTTCGCCCAACGGCTGCACCCAGCCGCGCAGGTGCAGCGGTTGTCCGGCGAGGCTGAAAAAATCCAGGTCCAGGTTTTGTCCTTGCCACTCGGCCGGTGTGCCTTCGACCGACAGGGCGCTATGGGGCATGAGGTAATCGAGCAGGTGCGGTGACTGCGCGTCGGGTATCTGTTGCGCCAGCAGATGCCGCAACGGACCGCTCAGCTGAATCACTCGACCTTCATCATTCAGATGCAGCTGCAAGCCGACACGCTGCACGCTCGCAGGCTCTGGCGTGTTCGGGGTCTGTGGCGGGTGACGATTGAGCAGACGCCCGAAGAGTTTGTCCCCGGAGCTCAAAACTGCAGGCTCGATTGGGCCGTGAGGGTCGGCGGCAGATTGGGCACCGAACCGATTCCCGGCAGTACCAGAAACGGCAGCACTTGATTCAGTTTACTGGTGGGGTAGTTGATGCTGACCGTCAGCACGCCGCCGGTGTAGGTGGCGCTGGCGTCGGTGGCCACGTTGAAGTTCAGCGCGGCGGGAATCCAGGCCAGCTGCCGGGTCAGTTCGGTGGTCGCGATGTTTCTGACCGCCGTGTCGTAATTGGCGGTGCTCGGGTCCAGCGCCACACTGCGACGCACCGCTTCGGCCGTGGACTTATTGAACGATTGCATCAGCAACAGCGGCAGGCTGTAACTGACCAACCCATAAAACACGGCGAAAAAAATCACGAATACCAAGGCGAACTCAATCGCCACGGCACCTTTTTGCTTGCGGGGGAGGCCTGTTTTCATGAGTGCGTCTACCCTGACAATTACTGCGTAGTGTCAGCATAGAATCATTCAGCCAAAACGGACGTTTTTTACCGGATGCAGAGCCTTGTCCTACTCATCTGGCTGACGCTTTGCGCAGCACAGGATGCCCGAGAGCGCCACATCGCCAATGGCCTGACCGTCGGTGCAGGTGTGCTGGCGCTTATCTATCTGTTGTGGACAGGGACTACGTGGCTGGGGGCCGAGGCGGTGCAGGGCGGCTGGGCTTTGTTGTTGGCATTGGCCTTCACCTTGCCCGGTTATGCAGTGCGACGCATGGGGGCAGGCGACGTGAAGCTGATGGCGACGCTGGGTCTTGCGACGGACGGTACGCACCTGCTCGGCGGTTTCATCGGCGCCGGGGTGGCCAGTGTGCTCTGGCTGCTGCTGGCGCCAAGACTCTGGCTGCATATGGGGCAGAGGCTTAGAGCGCGTCTTCGTTACCTGGAGCCTGGCGCGTCAAAAAAGCAGCCCTTTGCGCCGTTCGTGCTGGTGGGTGTGCTGCTCACACTGGCCTGGATGCATTAATCGCAGGCGTCCCCTGTTCTATGTACATAGTTGGAAAGTGCGTCTACTTTCAAAATTGTTGTTGTACAGCCTGTGGTGTCGGTGCAGGAGCAGCCAAGCCAGACTTGGCATGGAGTGGCACGTGAACAAGCTTACCTCGGCAGTAAAAGTTCTTGTGGTTGATGATGAGCCGTTGATTGTCGAAGAGCTTTGCGAGTTCATCGAGCTCAATGGTTATCGCTGTGTGCCTTGTGTCTCCGGCCATCAGGCGATCGAGCGTTTCAGCGAAGACGTGAATATCGGCTTGGTGTTGTGTGATTTGCAGATGCCTGACATGGATGGCATCCAGCTTGTCCAGGCGCTGCAGCGGTTGTCGGGCAAGCACCGGGCGTTCGAGGCGATCATGCTCACCGGGCATGCGAACAAGCAGGATGTGATCAAGGCTTTGCGTATCGGGTTCGCCGATTACTATCAGAAGCCGATTGATCTGGCTGAGTTGCTCGAAGGTTTGCAGCGTCAGGAGGTGGCCTTGCAGGAGCGGCAGAGAAATCTGCAGTTGGGGCATTTGAGTCAGAAGCTGCAGTATCTTTGTGAATCGATCGATGAGCTTTATCAGGATCTGGACAAGGTTCGTCGGGGGGCGTCTCCGGAACCTGTGTCAGGTTCAGTTGACGGTGTGGTCGGTGAACCGGAGCGGGTGGTGGGGATGCCGGCGGTGTTCAATCAGTTGTCGCCGCGTCAGTTGGAGGTGGCGCAGTTGGTGGGCAAGGGGCAGACCAATTATCAGATTGCCTGTGAGTTGGGGATTACCGAGAACACGGTGAAGCTTTATGTGTCGCAGGTGTTGCGGTTGACGCATATGCATAATCGTACGCAGGTGGCGTTGGCGTTGTCGCCCGGGAATGCCGGGGGGCGGCGGGTTTCTGCGCATTGATCTTGGCGGCCTTTGGGCCGACCATGTTCTTGTTGACCGGGTACATATCCATTTCTGCGGTAACGGCTGCTTAGGGTTCCGCTCTTACAGCGGGTCACTTTTGGCAAACGCCCCAAAAGTAACCAAAAGGTCTCGCCCCGAACGTACGGCCCCTCGCTGAGGCTCGGGGTTCCTTCGCTCCGGTATTCATCTGGGGGCATCGCCCTACGGTTGGCTTCGCTTCAACCTACATGCGATGTGTTCGACTGCGTCGAACGGCGCTGCGCGCCAATCCCCAGATGAACACCTCCACTCAGCCTCCCGAAGGGGCGGGTGGATCAAGATCAAAAGCGGCAGGCGAGCTAACGCTCGGCCTGTAGTTTGGCGGGTGTATGCCGCTCCCCTGTGAGCTGCCGAAGGCTGCGATCTTTTGATCCTGGCGGCCTGACAGCCGACCAATCTCTCCCAGACATACACCGACCCACTTGTAGGAGCGAGCGGTGCGGCGATCCGACTTGCCCGCGAAGACGGCCTTACAGGCAACGATGTTTATTGGTCGGTAAAAACGTCAGAACCTTCCCACATGTTTTTCAGGTTGCCCGTCGGAAGCGGCGTCTCTAGCCTTTGTCCGTCGCTGACAATTCAGCGACCGGGCGTCGCGGCTCGATTCTTGAGGCATAATCGCTCCACCGAACAACAACACTTTTTGGTGTCTGTCGTTTCGTGTCATGGCGACTGTGCGCGGGATACCTTCGGGTATGCCGAGCAAGCCTCAGGGGTCGGTCCGCGAACCCGCGTACAGCTGCCACCCCAAATTGCGTCGCGGCAATTTGGAAGTGGCTCCATTTCATCCCGGAGGTGTAATCATGTTCAAAGCCACACCAAATCCCCCTGAAACTGACGACGTTTCGCCCTACGAATCCCTCGATTCGAAAAAACTCAACGAAGCCGCCGAACGCGCGCTCGACCACTACCTCAAGCCACCACCCAAACAACCCGAAGGCCGCAAGCCAAGCAGGATGTTTCAGGTCGCCCCGGACATGGACAACGAAAGCCTGCTGGCCCATGTCTGCGAATCACTGGCCTCAGCCAGCGTCATGACCAGCGATATCGCCGCCTATGTCGACGCCCCGCAGCGGCATACGCTCCTGGCGATTCAGCAGGTGATCATGCTGGCCGAGCTGGCGGTGAATCGGGTGCTGGATAACGTCGACGTACCAAAAGCCGCGCCACACAGCTGACCCCTTGCAGGAGCGGGCCCCTCACCACAGGCTCGCTCCTACAGGATCGTCAGTCTTTCAAGAACCAAAAGCCCGCGCCAGCGCGGTGAAGCTCGGTCCGGCCAGCACGATCAGCAATGCCGGGAAGAGGAACAGCATCATCACCACGGACATTTTCGCGGACATTTTGGAGATGTATTCCTGCAAGCGTGTCAGGCGTCGGTCATCGAGCAGCAGCTTGAGCGCCAGCAGTGATTTCATCGCGCCGCCGCCTTGGTGAATCAGTTGTTGAAGGATCACGCAGGTGTCGGTGAATTCGTCCACCGCGAGCAATTGGGTGGCCTTGTTCAGTTCTTCGCCCAGTTCCAGACCGGAATCGACCCGCGCCAGTATCAGGCGCAATTCGTGGGTCAGGGTCGGTAGCAGTTGTTTGCCTTCGACGCTCAACACTCGCAGTGACTGTTCCACCGCCATGCCGGATTCGAACAGGATGCGCAGCAGTGGAATGAAGGTTGATACCTCGATCGCCAGTTGTTTTTGCCGCTGCTGCGCGGCGGCGGCGAGCAAGCGTTTGGGCAGCAGGTAGCCGAGGGCTGTGGCGAGGGTTGGAGTGATCCAGTGGTTGTTCACCTGCGGGAAGAACAGGCCCTGAATCAACAGGCACAGGGCCAACGCCAGCACCGGTGTGCCGATCTGGCAGGCGGCGAACAGCGAGCGTTGTCGGGCGCTGCGCCAGCCGAGGCGGTTGAGCAGGGTCTGGGTTTCGTTGTCCAGTTGGATCGAACGCTGACCGATGCGGCTGTCGCCCAGCAGTTGTAGCCAGTGACTGACGCGATGGTCGCTCAGCGGTTTGCCGTCCAGCCGTTGGGCTACCTGGCGTGCACGCCGGTGCTGGTCCAGCAGGCCACTGAGCAGCAACAGCGTGGCCGCCAGAAACAGCAGTGCGCTCAGCAGCAGGGCGATTTTCATACGCTTCGCAACATGCGCCACAGCGCTAGGCAGCCCACGACCTGCAAGCCGAACGCGGTCGCCAGCATCATTTGTCCCGAGCCGCTGTTCCACATGGCCAACAGGTATTTCGGATTGGACACCAAAAAGTAACCGGCAAGCCCCACAGGCATCAGCCCCAGCACCACGGCCGTGACGCGGGTTTCGCCGGTCATGGCGCGCAGTTGGCGCGCCGCCTGGTCTCGTTCGCGGATCATTTTGATCAGGTTTTCAAACAGCTCACTGGCATTGCCGCCGTAGCGGTGATTGACCTTCAGGCCCAGGGCGAACAGGCGAAACTCGTCTTTCTCATACAGCTCGGCGAGGTCCGAGATGGCGTCTGGCAGGCTGACGCCCAAGTGCACGTTGCGTTGAACCCGACCCATGGCGTCTTTCAGTGGCGCTTCGGCGGCGTTGATGGCGCCCAGCACTGCATCGGCCAGGGTGCGTCCGGACTTCAGGCTGCGCACGGTGTGGTCGAGCAGCGTCGGCAGTTGTTCGATCATGCGCTTGAGTCGGCGCTGATATCGCCAGCTGATGTACAGCCGCAGAGCCAGGGGCGGCACCAGTAGCAACATCAACAAACCGATCCAGCCCGCGAGGGCAAACCCCAGCAGGGCGCCCAAGGCCCAGAGCAGCAGCCACGACCCGATGCGCTCGGTGGGGCGCCCGAGGCCGGCGCGTAGAAAGGTCCGTTCCAGGCCAGACCAGGATGATTTCGCCACGGTCAGTTGCGGTTGCCCTTGGGTCAGGCGGCCGAGGGTTCGGTCGATGCCGGCCTGGCGCAGACTGTTGTAGAACAAACGGATCGACACCCCCAACAGCGTCAGGCAAAGCAGGATGAGCAGCGCCGGTTTGAGCATGCCGTGACCCTCAATACGCCAAGGGAGAGAGTGCCGACTCGCGACGCAGTTTGTCGCCGGCGGGGTTGGCCGCCTCGCGCAGAAAACCGCGGCCGGTGTGTCGGTCGAAGCGGAACAGGGTGTTGGTCACGTAGACGTCGTCACGAATACCGACGACCTCCACCACTTCGCTGACGCAGCGGCGGCCATCGGGCAGGCGCGTGAGTTGGATCACTACGTCCAGCGCCGCGCAAATCATTTGCCGCAGGGTGCGTTCGGCGATGAGCCGCCCGGTCAGGCCCACCAGCGTCTCCAGGCGCAACAGCGCATCCTGGGCGTTGTTGGCGTGCACGGTGCTCATGGAGCCGTCGTGCCCGGTGTTCATGGCGGTGAGCACGTCGACCACTTCGACGCCGCGAATCTCGCCGAGGATGATCCGGTCCGGGCGCATCCGCAGCGCGTTGCGAATCAGGTCGCTGGCCTTCACTTCGCCGTGGCCTTCGGCATTCGGCGGTCGGGTTTCCAGGCGTACCACGTGAGGATGGCCGAGTTGCAGTTCGGCGACGTCTTCGATGGTGACCAGCCGTTCGTGAGGGGCGATCAATTGGCTGAGAATGTTCAGCAGTGTGGTCTTGCCGGTGCCGGTACCGCCGCTGACCAGGATGTTGCAACGCTTGCCCACAGCCTCCTGAATGAACTCGAAGATCGCCTGGTCGATGGTTTGCATCGCCATCAGGTCGGTACTTTTGAGCATGTCCTTGCGGAACTTCCGAATCGACAGGCATGGGCCGTCGAGGGCAATCGGTGGAATGATCGCGTTGACCCGACTGCCATCGGGCAGGCGTGCATCGACCATCGGCGAAGACTCATCGAGCCGTCGGCCCAGGGGCGCGAGAATCCGTTGCATGACCCGCTCGACGTGGTGGTCGTCGATGAACCGCAGGTCACTGAGGTGCAACACTCCCTCACGTTCGACGAACACCCGGTGCGGGCCGTTGACCAATATTTCGGTCACCGCCGAGTCGCGCAGCAGCACTTCCAGCGGACCGAAACCGGTGAGTTCGTCGACGATTTCTTCCGCCAGCCGTTCCATCTCGTAGCGGGAAATCGCCAGGTGCAGACGGGCGATGTATTCGGCGACTTTGTCGGTGACGAACTGCGACAGCATGGGCCGCGACCCTTCCAGCAGGTTTTTTCCGGACTCTTCGATGGCGTCGATGATGTAGCGGTGCAGCACCAGTTTCAGGCCTTCGTGGTCGGTATTGCCGGTCGGCCCGTGCGAAGGCGCGCCGAAGAGTTTTTCCCCGCTCATTGCACGCCCCTCAACCGGTTGAACCAGCCGGCCTTGGGCTTATCCGGGCTTTCGGAGCGTTTGGCCAGCTGCTCGCCGAGGGCGCGCAGGCTTTGGGTCAGGCCCTCGCGCGGGGCCAGCTCGAACAGGCTCAGCCCTTGATTCTTGGCGTTGAGTCGCACTTCCGGGCTGTAGGCAAACACCGCGATCACCTCCATGCCGAAAGTTTTGCCCAAGGTGTCGGAGTCCGGCGCGACGCTGCGCAGGTAGCGGTCCACCAGCAATCTGGCGTGGTCGAGCTTCAGGCCTTTTTCGCGCCAGCGGCTGAGCACCTCAAGGTTGCGTCGGCAGTCGAGCACGTTTTGATCGGTGTACCACAGCAACTTGTCGCAATGGCTGACGAAGGTGCGCAATGCTTCACTGTCCGACTGGCCGGTGAGGTTCACCACGATGTGCTGGAAATGTTGGCGCAAGGCACTGAGCAGCATGTACAGCTCGGCGGCGCTGGTCTGTTCGAGCGGTTCATCGTTGCTGGCGTAGGCGAGGATTCGCAGCCCGGCGTCGCAGGTAGTGAAGGCGCTGTCGATCAGCGTTGCGTCGAGGCGCCTGAGGTGGCGCAATGCATCGCCGAAATGAAACGAACTCTCCAACCCCAGCAAGGCCAGGCTGTCGCCACGGGGCAGCCCCAGATCCAGCAACAGCGTTTGCTGGCCGCTCTTTTGCACCACGTGCGCCAGGTGGTTGGCGAGCAACGCGCCGTCGCCATTGCCCTGCGCACCGTAAAGTACGGTCAGGCCACCTTGTGGAATCTGTTGGGTGTTCGGCGCCACGGTCGGCAGGCGTTTACTCAGGCGTCGCACCAGGCCGGCGACTTCACTGGACCGCGAGCCGTAAGAGACAAAATCCCGTGCTCCGGCGCGCATGGCATTGAGCACCAGTTGGTTGTCCATGCCATCGCCCAGGGCCACGATCGCCAGCATCGGTTTGGCTTCCAGGGCTCCCTCGATCAACGCGCTCTGGGCCACCACATGCTCATGGTCCAGGCCCACGAACACCAGGCTGGCGAAGGTCACGTCCACCAGTGTCAGGAGCTCGTCGAGGTTGCCGCCCCCGGCGCTGATCACTCGACCCAAAGGGGCGAGCGCCCCTTGCAGCCACTCGAAGTCGGTGTTGTTGCGTGTGATCGCGAGGAAGGTCTGGCTCAGGTTCTGGCTTTGGCTCATTGCGATAATCCGCCGTGTTTATCGACGTGGCCGTTTTCGAGGAAGTGCTGCGTGAAACATCTGCGCATGGAGAGTCCTCGCTCGATTCAGGGCGTTTGTTGGGTGACGGCATTGCCGCGAATGACTTCCACGCTCGGCTTGCGAGGTGCTGCGCCTCTGGGGGCGGGGGATTGTGGAGTGCCGGCCAGGGCGAGTTGACTGAACTGCACCAGCTCGCGGTTGGCGTTGGCCAGGCTCGCCGATGAGTCACCACGGCCGGCCCAGTATTGGCTCAGGCGTTGTTCCTCGGCGCTGCGCACAGCCAGACGCAAAACCCCGACCTGCGCCGCGAGCATCAGGCGGCTCAAGAGGGATTCAGGGACGGCGAGCAACACGGTGCGGGCGCTGGTGCGCAGTTGTTCCTGCTTGAGTTTCTCTTCATGGCTGAGTGCCGGGTTGGCAGGCTTGCCATCATTCGTCAGCCCCAACTGCTCGCCGACCCCGAGTACGCGCAACGCCGGGACCACGACCTGGGCCGACTGCTGGAGGTTGTTGGTGTCCATGCGCAGAAACAGCAGCACATCGACATAATCGCCGGGGCTCAATTGGCCGCCGACATTGATCACATCATCCGCCGCCACGGCGAGGGCGCGTTCATCGGCGCGGATCATCCGCGCCAGCGTACCGCCGGCTTCGAAACTCTGATCATTGAGCCAACTGCCGGCGGTGAGCGCGCGCCAGGGTGTACGGCCAATGGCTTGTTCGAGACGGGTCAGGCAGCCCACCGGGGCGGTACGCAGTTTTTCCAGGGTCACGTCGGCGGCGGTGATCTGCTCGAACGGTGCGATATCACGCAGCAGCACCACCACCGGTTGGCGGGTCGGGTCGTCCACCGAGGCCAGTATCGAGGGCGTTGATGTGCCGATTTGTGCGACAGGCTCGGGGGCCGGTTGGCGACTCAGCGCCAGCCCCCAGTAACCGGCAATGATGGCGCCTGCCAGGAACAGCCCGGCCAGGCCCAGGGTGACGCGGCTGTTCATGAAGGCTCTCCCCCTTTCCTGCGGCGTAACGCCCCCAAGCCTTCTAACGAGATGACTTCGTAATCAGGCAGTTATGAACGTGGGACTGTTTCGCTATTTGACGGTAGCGCAGGTAAAGCAAAATGCCATCACTGAGCGGTAAATATCTGACAAAAGTAACGGGCTGATGCCCAAAGTACTGTTTTGTGACGTTAATCAACCGGTTACTGCTTAAGTATTAATGCGTTCTTACAGTTGTTGGGCATGGGTTTGCCGACAATGCTGATGCTGGCATATGGGAATCATGTTGCGGCAGTGCAACAACCGCTGTCATTCAGGAGACGCGTCATGTCCTTCACTAAAACGGTTCAGAAGATCAAATCCCAAATCGCTTTTTACAAAGACCTTGCCAAAGACACTGAAGGCGCTTCGGGCATCGAGTACGCGATCATTGCAGGCATGGTGGCACTCGCGCTTGCGGCGTTTGTGACACCCATCTCCACGAGGGTCTCCGCAATGTTCCTCACGCTTCAAAACGCGCTTTGATTTGAAGGCTGGCAATGGGCAGTCATTTGCCAATCCCGTAAAGGGCCTCTAACGTCATGGCTCAGTCCATTGCAGGTGTTGCCCCATGAACGCTCCAGCCCTCCCTCGGCAACAGCTTCTTCTGGTCGATGATGAGGAGGATGCGTTACTGGAACTGGCGGAGTTGCTGGAGGGCGAGGGTTTTACGTGTTTTACGGCAACGTCGGTCAAGCTCGCCCTGCATCATTTGACTCGTCATCCTGATATTGCGCTGGTGATTACTGATTTGCGGATGCCGGAGGAAAGCGGCATATCGTTGATCAAGCGTCTGCGTGAGCACACGGCTCGTCAGCATTTGCCGGTGATTGTGACGTCGGGGCATGCGGATATGGAGGATGTGAGTGACATGTTGCGCTTGCAGGTGCTGGATCTGTTTCGCAAGCCGATCTATCACGTGCGTTTGTTGGATACGTTGAATAATTTGTTTCCGCAGCCTCGGGGTTTGGTGAGTTCCTGAGCGTACTGTGGCGAGGGGGAAAGCCCCCTCACCACAATCCATCAGGCAACCGGCCGCCACTGCCCCACCATATGCTCGATCTCCCCGCTCCCCATCAACTGGAAGTCCCCACTGGACCCCTCCGCGCTGGACATCAGCGTCACTTCGCTGGGCAAACGCACCGGTTTTCTGAACTGCACCGCAATCTCGACGTTGGCCGTCGGTAGATGATCGCTCAGGGCAGCCAGGGTGCGCGCCTTGTTCCACAGGCCATGGGCGATGGCGCTGGGAAAGCCGAAGAGTCTGGCGCTGATCGCGCTCAGGTGAATCGGGTTGTAGTCTCCAGACACTTTGGCGTACCGGCGACCAATGTCCGCCGGTGCTTTCCAGTGGGCCACTTCGGTCAGCGACAAGGTCGTTGCAAACGCTTGCTCGACAGGCTCGCCTGCCAGTTTGACCCCGCGACAGAGCATCTGGCTTTCGGCTTCCCACAGCAGCCCCAATTGGTCGTCGAGCGTCGTCACTAACTCGAAGGTCGCGCCCTTGGCATGGGGTTGCAGGTTCTGCACCTTCACGCTGACCCGCACGCGGCTCACGCCACCCATGGGGCGCATGACTCGGATGCGATTGCTCAAGTGAATCAGCCCCAGCAGCGGGAAGGGAAACGCCTTGGCGGTGAGCAGCTGCATCTGCAAGGCAAACGCCAGGATGTGCGGATACGTCGGTGGCAGCAGCCCGTTGTCGGCGAAACCACACACTTTGCGATAAGCCTCCAGGCGTTTCGGATCGACGTTGACCCAACAGTGATAACCCAGCTCAGGCAGTGCGGTGCCGGTGATTTTGCGTCGCGTTGCCGCTCTTAAATACAGCGTCTGCAAGCCCGGTTCGCTATTGAGTGTGTGCCAGTCGGTGGTCATGGTCAGGCTCCCAACACGCTTTGCCCGCACACGCGCAGTGCTTGCCCGGTAAACGCTCCGGTGCCCGGTTGTGCCATCCAGGCCACGGCTTCGGCGACGTCTTGCGGCAGGCCGCCCTGGCCCAACGAACTCAAGCGCCGCCCGGCTTCGCGTACGCCGAAGGGCAGGTGCGCGGTCATCTGGGTTTCGATAAACCCTGGCGCCACCGCGTTGATGCTGATGCCGCGCCCTGCCAGCAGTGGCGCCCAGGCCTGGGCCAGGCCAATCAGCCCGGCCTTGCTCGCGGCGTAATTGGTTTGCCCGCGATTGCCGGCGATGCCGCTGATGGACGCCAGCAGGATCACTCGGCCGTCGTCGCGCAGGGTGCCGCTGTCGAGCAGCGCCTTGGTCAGCACTTGCGGTGCGTTGAGGTTGACCGCCAGCACCGCGTCCCAGAATTCCGGGGTCATGTTGGCCAGGGTTTTATCCCGGGTGATGCCCGCGTTGTGCACCACGATGTCGACGCCGTCCGGCAAGTGTTCGATCAGTTGCGTGGCGGCGTTTTCGGCGCAGATGTCCAGGGTGATGCTGCGTCCGCCGAGGCGAGCGGCCAGGGCGTCGAGATCGGTTTTGGCCGGCGCCACGTCGAGCAGGATCACCTCGGCGCCGTCCCGGGCCAGGGTTTCGGCGATCGAGGCGCCGATGCCCCGGGCTGCCCCGGTTACCAGTGCCTTGCGCCCTGACAAGGGGCGTGTCCAGTCCATCACCTGCGTCGCACACGCCTTCAAACGTATGACTTGTCCGGAAATGAACGCACTTTTGGGCGAGAGGAAAAATCGCAACGGGCCTTCGAGTTGATCTTCGGCCCCTTCGCCGACATAGATCAGCTGCAAGGTGCCGCCGTTGCGCAGTTCCTTGGCCAGCGAACGGCTGAACCCTTCCAGCGCCCGTTGGGTGCTGGCGGCGAACGGGTCGCTCAAGGTCTCTGGCGCGCGACCAAGAATCACCAGGTGCGCATGGTGATCGAGGTTTTTCATCAGTGGCTGGAAGAACTCGCGCAGCTGTTTCAGCTGATCGACCTGCACCAGGTCACTGGCGTCGAACACCACGGCTTTGAGTTTCTGGCCGTGGCCGGGAATCCACGCGGTGGCCAGGGTCGGGTCGGTGCCGTAGCTGTAAATCGTGTCGGTCAAGCGGTTGGCGAGGGTGCTGACTTTTTCCGTCAGCGGGCCACCGCCAATCAACAGCGCCCCCTCGACAGGCCGCAATCGGCCTGCTTGCCAGCGTTCCAGCCGTACCGGCGACGGCAGACCCAGGGCACCGACCACACGATGGCCGATGGACGAATTGGCGAAGTCGATATAGCGGTCAGACATGAATCACGCTCCAGAAGCCGGGGTTAAAAGTGTGGACCAGGAATGGCAATTAGTCGTTCGATCCACGAGATAAGGCCTACGCTTGAACATTGCAGGTTGGTTTGAGCTTGGGTTTAGCAGGTCTTTCAGGAATTGCAGCCCGCTCCCACAGGGATGTGTGTTCACCATTGACTATCAGAAGGAGCTTTTTTCATGACTCAGCTGCGTCGCGTCGCGATTATCGGTGGTAACCGTATTCCTTTTGCCCGGTCCAACGGGCCGTACGCCACTGCCAGTAACCAGGCGATGTTCACCGCAGCGCTGGAAGGCCTGATCGAGCGCTATAACCTGCACGGTGTGCGCATGGGCGAAGTGGCCGCCGGGGCCTTGCTCAAGTATTTGCGCGACTACGGCCTGACCCGTGAATGCGTATTGGGCTCGCGGTTGTCGCCGACAACGCCGGCCTACGACATCCAGCAAGCCTGCGGTACGGGGCTGGAGGCAACATTGCTGGTGGCGAACAAAATCGCCCTGGGGCAAATCGAATGTGGCATTGCCGGCGGCGTCGACACGGCCTCGGACGTGCCGATCGGTGTCAACGAAGACTTGCGCAAGATTCTCTTGCAAGCCAACCGCGCCAAAAGCACCGCTGACAAACTGAAAACCTTCCTGCAATTGCGTCCCCGACACCTGATCCCGGACTTTCCAAGTATCGGCGAGCCGCGCACCGGCCGGTCGATGGGCGAACACTGTGAATTGATGGCCCAGACCTGGGGCATCCCGCGTGACGAGCAGGATCGGCTGACCCTCGAAAGCCATCAGAAACTGGCGGCGTCCTACGCCGAAGGCTGGCACAACGATCTGATGACGCCGTTCCTCGGCCTGACTCGGGACAACAACCTGCGCCCGGAGCTGACCCTGGAAAAACTCGCCTCACTGAAACCGGCCTTCGAGAAAAGTGCCAAGGGCACCCTGACCGCGGGCAACTCCACGCCACTCACCGATGGTGCGTCGGTGGTGCTGTTGGGCAGCGAGGAATGGGCGAAGGAGCGCGGTTTGCCGGTGCTTGCCTATTGGCGCGATGGCGAGGCGGCGGCGGTGGATTTCGTCAACGGTGCCGAAGGGCTGCTGATGGCGCCGGTGTATGCGGTGCCGCGATTGCTGGCGCGCAACGGCCTGACCTTGCAGGATTTCGATTACTACGAAATCCACGAAGCGTTTGCCGCGCAGGTGCTGTGTACGTTGAAGGCCTGGGAAGATCCGGAGTACTGCAAAACCCGTCTCGGCCTCGACGCGGCGCTGGGTTCCATCGACCGCAGTCGCCTCAACGTCAAAGGCAGTTCACTGGCCGTCGGGCATCCGTTTGCCGCCACCGGTGCGCGCATCGTCGCCAACTTGGCGAAGCTGCTGGACGCGGCGGGCAAGGGCCGAGGGTTGATTTCGATCTGCGCCGCCGGCGGTCAGGGCGTGACGGCGATTATCGAGCGCTGATTATTGAGGGCTGAGCACTGCCGCGTTTTGCTGCGCGGCCAGTTGCCGGTTGCGGTTGGCGTAACCCTCGGCCATCACCGAGCACACGATCAGCTGCAACGGGTGGTAGATCATGATCGGCAGCAGGATCAACCCAAGGCCGGGGTTGGCGCCGAAGATCAGCGCCGCCATCGGTGCCCCGGCCGCCAGGGACTTCTTGCTGGCGCAGAACACTGCGGCGATCTCGTCGGCGGGGCTGAACTTCAGCGCGTGGGCGGTGCGGGTGGTCATCCACAGGATGATCGCCAGCAGAATCGCGCTGCCAATCAACGCCGTGAGAATCACGCTGTTGCCCTGTTGCTGCCACATCCCCGAGACCATCGAGTTACAGAACGCCGAGTACACCAGCAGCAGGATCACCAGCTTGTCGGCGATGTTGGTGTAGCGCTTGTGCCGAGCGAAAAACCTGCCCAGCCATGGCCGCAGCAATTGCCCGAGTACCAGCGGCAACAACAGCATCGCGCACAAGTCGAGCAGGGTTGAACCCAGGTCGATGCCGCCAGCGCCGCTGCCGACCACGAAACTCACCAGCAACGGTGTCAGGAAAATCCCCAAGACGCTGGACAGGCTCGCGTTGAGAATCGCCGCCGGTACGTTGCCGCCCGCGCTGCCGGTCAGGGCCACGGACGAAGAGATGGTCGAGGGCAGGGCGCAGAGGTAGAGGAAACCGAGCATCAGCAACGATGGAATGTGTGAGCCCAGCAGTGTGTCGCTCAGCAGCCAGATCAACGGAAACACCGCAAAGGTGAAGGCTTGAACCATCACGTGCAGCTTCCAGTTTTTCAGCCCGTGGCGGATCTGCTCGCTGGAGAGGTTGACCCCGTGCAGGAAGAACACCAGGAACACACCGATGTTGATTACATACTCAGCGTGCATCCCGCCGCCGGTAGCGCCGAAGGTCGGGAAGAAATACGCCAGCAGCGTGGCGATCAGCATGCCGCACAAGAACCAGTCGGTGACCACGCGTTTAAGGTGTTTGAAGGCATGCATAACCGGCACCGAATCCATTTGTAAGAATTGATGACTTAGCCTAACGTCGGCCCTGTCAGCCGTCTTGCGACATAAGGCCAATCAATGCCGACTAACGGACAACTTACCCTCGAGCGGACCATCCCGGCGCTGACGGTGTTGCCGCGTCCGTTGTATGCGCGGGCGGAAAGCCTGAACGCCGGTTCGTGGACGCCGCCTCATCGTCATGATTGGGTGCAGTTTTCCTACGCCATCAGCGGCGTTCTCGGCGTGCACACCGCCGAGGGCAGTTTCTTTGCGCCGCCGCAGTGGGGCATCTGGATTCCGGCGGATCTCGAACATCAGGTCGTGACCTCGATGCGTGCCGAAATGCGCAGCCTGTATGTGCGCCGCGAGGACTGCCAATGGGCGGACGGGCGTTGCCGGGTGCTGGAAGTCACGCCTTTGGCGCGGGAGCTGATCAAGCGCTTTTGCCAGTTGCCGGTGGAGTATCCACAGGGCGACAGTCAGGAGGCGCGATTGGTGGGCGTGCTGCTCGATCAGTTGGCGAGTCTGCCGGAGGTGGGGTTTTCCTTGCCGCTGCCCCGGCATGAGCGACTGCTGGGTTTGTGCAACGAACTGATCGAAAGTCCCGAGTGCACGGTGACCTTGCAGGAATGGGCCGAGCGTTTGGGCATGTCGGAGAAAACCCTGATGCGGCTGTTTCAGCGCGAGACCGGGTTGAGCTTCCGCAGTTGGCGGCAGCGCATGCGGCTGCTGTCGTCGTTGAGTTTGCTGGAGGAGGGGGACAGCGTGACCAATGCCGCGCTGTCTTGCGGGTATGACTCGACGTCGGCGTTTATTGCGGCGTTCAAGGGGTTGTTCGGGTTTACCCCCGGGGAGTTGTTCAAGCAGTAATTGTGGCGAGGGAGCTTGCTCCCGCTGGAGCGCGAAGCGGTCCCAATTCAGCCAACGCGGTGCATTAGATATTCCGCGTTTGCCGGTTTACGACTGCTTCGCAGCCGAGCGGGACGGTGCGGCGATCCGACAAGCTCCCTCGCCACAGGTATCGGTTTCGACCAGTTGGATCAGTGACTTCAGGTCCTGAAGCGGCGAACCAACCCGTCCAGCTCATTCGACAAGCCTGCCAGGCTCTGAGAATCCAGCCGCGCCGAGTTTGCCAATTCCGCCACCAACTGCGCATCGCCATGAATCTGGCTGATATGCCGATTGATGTCCTCGGCCACCTGATGCTGTTCCTCAGCCGCCGTGGCGATTTGAGTATTCATGTCACGAATCACATCCACCGACTCACGGATCTGCCCAAAGCTGCTGCGCGCTTCACCGATGCGGGTCACCGATTGCTGAGACACCTCCAGGCTCGCATGCATCTGCTGTGTTACCTGACTGGTGCGCTTGGCCAGGTTGCCCAGCAGGCCGTCGATTTCCGCCGTGGAATCGGCAGTTCGTTTGGCCAGGGCGCGAACTTCATCCGCCACCACCGCAAAGCCACGACCCTGTTCACCGGCCCGGGCTGCTTCGATGGCCGCGTTCAGGGCCAACAAGTTGGTCTGTTCGGCGATGGAACGGATGGTCCCGAGGATCGACTGAATGTCGTTGCTGTCGCGCTCAAGCTGTTGCATCGATTGCGCCGACTGTTCGATTTCCTGGCTCAAGCGATCGACACTGCTCACCGCGGCATCGATCTGCTGCTGGCCTTCACGGGCCTGGCGCTGACCGCTGTCGGCCGACTCGGCGGCCTGGCTGCAAGAGCGCGCGACTTCGTTGGCGGTGGCGACCATTTCGTGGAACGCCGTGGACACCATGTCCACCGCTTCACGCTGACGCCCGGCGGCTTCGGCCATGTCGCTGGACACTTGGGTCGAACTCTTGGAGGTGGCGAGGATCTTGGTCGCGGCGCCGCCGATGCTTTGAATCAGGTTGCGGATCGCCGCCAGAAACTGGTTGAACCAGTTGGCCAGTTGCGCGGTTTCATCGCTGCCACGGATGTGCAGGTTCTTGGTCAGGTCGCCTTCGCCCTGGGCGATGCCTTCCAGACCGCTGGCCACGCTGCGGATCGGCCGCACGATCAGGCTGGCGAAACTGGCGCCGACGATGGCGAAGAACACCGCCAGTACCGCCGCGATGATCGCGATCAGCCAGGTCAGTTGAGTGGCCGAGCTCATCACGTCGGTCTGCTTGATCAGGCCGATAAAGGTCCAGCCCAGTTGCTCCGACGGCCAGACGTTGGCCATGTAGCGCTCGCCATTGAGCTCAACCTCTACCAGCCCTTTGCCGGCCTTGCCGAGTTGCGCGTAACCGTCGCCGAGGCTGCTCAGTGCTTTGAAATTGTGTTCCGGCTGCTTGGGATCGACCAGTATGGTGCCGGTGTTTTCCACCAGCATCAGGTAGCCGGTTTCGCCGAGTTTGATCTGTTTGACGATTTCAGTGAGCTGCTTGAGCGTCACGTCGATGCTGACCACGCCGCCATTGCTGCCCAGTTTGTTATCGATGGTGCGCACGGTGCTGACGTAGGTCGCGTCATCCTGGGCCCAGTAATAGGCCTCGGTGCGAAGCGGCTTGCCCGGCTTGGCCTGGGCCGCCTTGTACCAAGGGCGCTGGCGCGGGTCGTAATTGCTCAGCTTCGCATCGTCCGGCCAGGACACGTAACCGCCCGCCGCCGTCCCGAGAATCGCATAGGCGTAGGCCGGGTGGCTGTTGCCCAGGTCCTGGAGGAGGGCGAAGACCTTCTTGTCCATTTCGCCTTGGGGAATGCTCTCGGCGTTGGCACTCATGTAGGTCTTGAGGCTGTCGTCGGAGTTCTTGATCAGCGGTTGGGTCGCCAGGTAGTCAACGTTCTGGCTGATGCCATCAAAGAACAGCTGCATGGCATTGCTGACCTGACGAATCTCGCGGCCACTGCCGTCGACAAAATTGTCCTTGGCATCACTGCGCAAGTTCAGCACGACGAGGGTGGCGACCAGCACCACGGGCAAGCAGGCGATGATTGCAAACGCCCAGGTCAACTTCTGTTTGATGTTCATCCGCGCTCCAGTTTTTCTTGTAGGCCCACGCAGTACTGATGACTCGCGGATTATTGGCAGCCGAAAACGTTTGATACGCCCCGATCCTTGAGCGCGCCTTCTTGATTGTTGTTGAGGCGATTGTCAGACAATTCCTTTTCTCTCTAATGACTTCGGCTGAAGCGCGGGGAAATTGAGGTCTTTTGAGAAAAATCCTGCGAACGCCAGGGATCGAGGTTAGATTCTGTCGCAAATACCTTGGCACTCCGTCGTCAACAAGTGGTTCTCGCTCAGCTATGATCCGGGGCGGTCGATGAGTTTTGCCTGATTAATCCGGCACATTGTGTGCTTCTTGATGTTCATGGGAACGTTCATAGGTCGGCAACCCCTCCCCCCAATGAGAGGATTGCCGTATAACGAATGACTTTCGCGTGTTTGGTAATAAAGGACCCACAATAAAAGCTGATGAAGACTCCAAAACGCATTGAACCCCTGATCGAGGACGGTCTGGTCGACGAGGTGCTGCGCCCACTCATGAGTGGTAAAGAAGCAGCTGTTTATGTGGTGCGCTGCGGCAACGAGCTGCGTTGTGCCAAGGTCTACAAGGAGGCGAACAAACGCAGTTTTCGTCAGGCGGCCGAGTATCAGGAAGGTCGCAAGGTGCGCAACAGCCGGCAGGCTCGCGCAATGGCCAAGGGCTCCAAGTTTGGCCGCAAGGAAACCGAAGACGCCTGGCAGAACGCCGAAGTGGCGGCGCTGTTCCGCCTGGCCAGTGCCGGGGTGCGGGTGCCCAAGCCGTACGACTTCCTCGAAGGCGTGCTGCTGATGGAGCTGGTGGCCGACGAGTACGGCGATGCCGCGCCGCGTCTGAACGATGTGGTGCTGGAGCCGGATCAGGCACGCGAATATCACGCCTATCTGATTTCGCAAATCGTGCTGATGTTGTGTACCGGTCTGGTGCACGGTGACCTGTCCGAGTTCAACGTGCTGCTGACGCCGACCGGCCCGGTCATCATCGACCTCCCGCAAGCAGTGGATGCGGCGGGCAACAACCACGCGTTCAGCATGCTGGAGCGGGACGTGGGCAACATGGCGTCGTACTTCGGTCGCTTTGCGCCGGAGTTGAAACGCACCAAGTACGCCAAGGAGATGTGGGCATTGTACGAAGCCGGTACCTTGCACCCGGCCAGCGTGTTGACCGGCGAGTTCGACGAGCCGGAAGAACTGGCGGACGTCGGCGGGATCATGCGCGAGATCGAGGCGGCCCGTCTCGACGAAGAGCGTCGCCAAGCGATTCGGGCGGCGGACGATGCGCCACCGAGCAAAGCCGAAGAACCGCCTCCGCCGTGGATGCAGTGATCGGTTGACCCAAAACCCGGCTTTGGCCGGGTTTTTTACACCAGCAATACCCCGCACACTCAAGGACTGAATGTGAACTCCATCCGCAATGCTCAGTTGATCATCGCCGCCCGGCTGATTTCGGACTTCGGCGCTTTCCTCAACATGGTCGCCCTGGCTACCTACGTCTACCTGCTCAGCAATAGCGCCATGAGCGTCGGCATCTTCCTCGCCAGCCGTGTCGCCGGGGGTATCCTGGCCAGCCTGATCGGCACCCGGTTCTATCGCCGCTGGGCCGGGCGCCTGCCGCTGATTGCCTTCGATCTGCTGCGTGCCGGTTTGCTGGGTCTGCTGCTGGTGCTGCCGGTCAGCCAACAAGCGTTGCTATTGCCGCTGATCGCGTTCGGCCTGGGGTTTGGTAATTCGATGTTCGCCATCGGCCTCAACAGCCAATTGCCGCACCTGATCGAAGAGGCGCAATTACTCAAGACCAACGCCTGGATAACCTCAGCGTCGTCTGCGGCGATGGTCAGCGGGAGTCTGGTGGCCGGGTTGTTGGTGGCGGGGTTTGGCTTTGAAACAGTATTTGCATTGAACGTGGTCACGTACCTGCTGGCAGCGCTGCTGATTGTGCCGTTGCGGTTTTGCGGACCGGCCCCCAGCTGTGATGAACCTCTTCACAAACAGGGCGAATGGCAGGCCTTGCGCCAGGGTTTGCGCACGGCGCCGGTACTGGCGGCGATGTTGGCCGTCGCCATGGCCGACACCTTGGGCAGCGCCGCGCACAACGTCGGTCTTCCGATCATTTCAAAACTGCTCACACCCGAGTCGGCCAGCACCACCCTGGGCCTGATGCTGGCGGTGTGGGCCTGCGGCAAGTTCATCGGTGCGCGAATCGCCAGTCGCCTGAAAGGCACGGACAACGCGCACCTTGAGCGGCGATTTTTCTTTGGCGTGTTGCTGATGTCCTGCGGTTTCATCCTGACGTTTCAGCAGCAGACCCTGTACGGTTTGCTGCTGTTTTCGTTGCCCGCCGGGATAGGCGACGGTTTTTCGGAGGTCGGCCTGATGTCGCGCCTGCAACGTGAACCGGACAGCCTGCGCCTGCCGATTTTCAGTTTTCTGACGCTGCTGCAAATGACCGGGTTCGGCGTCGGCATGTTGATCGCCGCGCCGTTCTATTCCTGGTGGACACCCGGCGCGGTGGTGTTGTTGTTCCACGGCATTCCCCTCACCCTGTTGCTGGTGGTGAAGGGGTTGGCGCTCAAGAATGAGCGGGTTCGACGCAGCAACCCGAGGCCAGCTCCTTGAGAATCGGGCAGTCCGGGCGGTGGTCGCCGTGGCAGTGTTCTACGAGGTCTTGCAGGGTGTCGCGCAACTGACCAAGTTCGCGAATTTTCTGGTTCAGCTCATCGATGTGCTGACGGGCCAAGGCCTTCACATCGGCACTGGCGCGCTGGCGATCCTGCCAGAGGGTCAGTAGTTTGCCGACTTCTTCCAGTGAAAAACCCAAGTCCCGAGAGCGCTTGATGAACGCCAGGGTGTGCAGGTCGTCGTCGCCATAGACCCGGTAGCCACTGTCGGTGCGATGGGCCGCCTTGAGCAGGCCGATGGATTCGTAATAGCGAATCATCTTCGCGCTCAGACCGCTCTGGCGGGCCGCTTGGCCAATGTTCATCGGTTGTCCTCCAGGTCTTTGGGCTTCCAGGTTTTCAACAGTAACGCATTGCTGACCACGCTGACGCTCGACAGCGCCATGGCCGCGCCGGCCAGCACCGGGTTGAGGAAGCCGAATGCCGCCAGTGGCAGGCCGATCAGGTTATAGACGAAGGCCCAGAACAGGTTCTGGCGAATTTTCGCGTAGGTCTTGCGGCTGATCTCCAGCGCCGCCGGCACCAGCCGTGGGTCACCGCGCATCAGAGTGATGCCGGCAGCGTGCATGGCGACATCCGTGCCGCCGCCCATGGCAATGCCGATGTCAGCAGCAGCCAGGGCCGGGGCGTCGTTGATGCCGTCGCCGACCATCGCCACCACGCCGGTTTTTTTCAGCGCGGCGACGGTGGCGGCTTTGTCCGCCGGCAGTACTTCGGCGTGAACATCCTTGATGCCCAGCGCTTGGGCGACGACTTTGGCGCTGCCGCGGTTATCGCCGGTCAGCAGGTGGCTGCTGATATTGCGGGCGCTTAGGCGTTGCACCGCTTGCAGGGCACCGGGCTTGAGCGTGTCACCGAAGGCGAACAGGCCCAGCACCCGAGGTTCGGGGCTTTGTTCGATCAACCAGGACAGCGTCCGGCCTTCGGTTTCCCAAGCGCTTGCGGAGTCGGCCAATGGCCCGGCATTCAAGCCACTTTCTTCCAGCAAACGCCGATTGCCCAGGGCCAATCGCCGACCATCGAGGCTGCCGGCAATGCCGCGCCCGGTCAGCGATTGACTGTCGCTGACATCGGCCACGGTCAAGCCGCGTTCGGTGCAGGCATCCAGCACCGCCTTGGCCAGCGGGTGCTCACTGCCGCGTTGCAGCGCTCCGGCCATTTGCAGCAAGGCGGCTTCGTCACCCTCGATGGCACTCAAATGCGCGATGCGCGGCGTGCCCGAGGTCAGTGTGCCGGTCTTGTCGAACACCACGGCGCTGACTTCGTGGGCGCGCTCCAGGGCTTCGGCATCCTTGATCAGAATTCCGTGGTGCGCCGCCACACCGGTGCCTGCCATGATTGCGGTCGGAGTGGCCAACCCGAGTGCACAAGGACAGGCGATCACCAACACCGCGACGGCGTTGATCAATGCAGTTTCCAGCGGCGCGCCATACAGCCACCAACCAACCAGGGTCGCCAGTGCAATCAGCAGCACCACGGGCACGAACACCTGGCTGACTTTATCCACCAGTTTCTGGATCGGCGCTTTCGCCGCCTGCGCGTCTTCGACCAGGCGGATGATCCGCGCCAGCACGGTTTCTGCGCCGAGCGCCATGGTCCGCACCAGCAGCCGACCTTCACCGTTGATCGCACCGCCGGTGACCTTGTCGCCCGGAGCTTTGGGCACCGGCAGGCTTTCGCCGCTGATCAATGCTTCATCGGCGTGGCTCTGGCCTTCCACCACTTCGCCATCCACCGGGAAGCGCTCGCCGGGTTTTACCAGAACCAGATCGTTGAGGCGCAAAGCGCTGATCGCAACCTCCTGCTCGCGGCCGTCGATCACTTGAATGGCTCGCTCCGGACGCAAGGCTTCGAGGGCGCGGATGGCGCTGGCGGTCTGGCGCTTGGCGCGGCTTTCCAGGTATTTGCCCAGCAACACCAAGGCAATCACCACCGCCGAGGCTTCGAAATACAGGTGCGGCATGCGACCGGCAGCGGTGGCCCACTCGTAAACGCTCAAGCCGTAGCCGGCGCTGGTGCCCAGAGCCACCAGCAAATCCATGTTGCCGGCACCGGCGCGCACGGCTTTCCACGCAGCGACATAGAAGCGGGCGCCGAAGACGAATTGCACCGGCGTTGCCAGCGCGAACTGCACCCACGCCGGGAGCATCCAGTGCACACCGAAAGGTTGCAGCAGCATCGGCAGCACCAGCGGCAAGGCGAGGGCGATGGCCGCCAGCAAGGCCCAGCGTTCGCGCTGCAGGCGTTGTTGCTGATTATCGGTTTGCGGGTGTTCGACTTCCCAGACGCGGGCGGAATAACCGGCCTTGGTCACGGCGCCGATCAAGGTTTGCGGATCGACCTGGCCGAGCAGCTCAAGGTGCGCCCGTTCGTTGGCCAGGTTGACGCTGACACTTTTCACTCCCGGCACCTTGGTCAGTGCCCGTTCGACGCGGCCGACGCAAGACGCACAGGTCATGCCGTCGATACTCAATTCAAGGGTCTGCTGCGGCACGCTGTAACCAGCCCGCTGCACGGCGTCCATCAAGGCCGGCAGGCTGTCACTGGGCGCTTGCACCCGGGCCTGTTCGGTGGCCAGGTTGACGCTGACGGCCGTGGCGCCGATGACTTTGCTCAAGGCACGCTCGACACGCCCGGCGCAACTGGCGCAGGTCATGCCGGCAATCGGCAGATCGAAAGTGGTGGATTCGGACATCGGTCACGCTCCCTGTAGAAATTGCCTACAGGATCAACCTTGCCATGCTGGCAAGGTCAAGTGCCATGTCTCAGATCAAAAGATCGCAGCCGACTCAGTATTCCAAAGCTGCAGGCTTGAGGTACATCCCTTCCTGCGTCATCGCAATCCGGAACTTCAACACATCCCCAGCCTTGAGTTTGATGTCCTGCGACCCCGGCGCGAGCATGCCCGGGTTGCAGCCCGGCGCCTGGCCCGGCAGCAGTTTGAGGCGCAGGGACACATTGCCCGGCGGCAGGTTGAACGAGGTGCTCTGTTCCTGGAACAGCCGCCCGGCCAACTGATCCTGGATGTACACGCCGATCTCGCAGGAAGTCGACACTTCCAGGCGCTCGCGGGAAATGATCAGCACGCCGTAGTCCTCCCCGGCGGCTTGAACCGAAGGTGTCGCGGCAAAGAGGCTGAGGAAGCCAAACAGGCTGAGAGCTGACCAGCGCATGGCTGAATCTCCTGATGTCGAGTCATAGATGGACGCAGCTTGGCCGAGCGCGACGCCGATTGCCAGCCCGGCAGCTTGCTTCAGAACTTGACCTTGCCATGGTGGCAAGCTCGAGACTGCGCGCAACCCTCATGTAAGGGCTTCATTAAAGGAGACGTCCCATGCAAGTGTTCAACGTTGAAGGCATGTCCTGCGGTCACTGCGTCAAGGCTATCACTGAGGCGCTGCAAGCCAAGGATCCGGCAGCCAGCGTACGCATCGATCTGGCGGCAAAAGAAGTCGGCGTAGAAAGTGTGCTGACAGCCGATCAGGTAATCGCCGCCATCACTGAAGAGGGTTACGGGGTAAAACAGGCCTGAGCTATTTTTAATAGTTAGCGACCTATCGGAATGTTCAAGGCGTCCACGCCCGGCTAGACTGTCAGCCTGCCGATCCATGGCTAACCTGTCTGCCTAACCTGGACGCCTGATGAACCTGCGCACAATCCTGATTCTCGGCGCCTTGAGCGCTTTCGGTCCCCTGGCGATCGATTTCTACCTGCCGGCCTTCCCGGCGATGGCGCTCGCTTTCGGTACCGACGAAAAACACGTTCAACTGACCCTGGCGGCCTATTTCCTGGGGCTGTCCATCGGCCAACTGGCGTACGGCCCGGTGGCGGATCGCTTTGGGCGACGGCTTCCCTTGCTGACCGGTGTCGGTTTATTCACCGTGGCCTCATTGGCCTGTGCTTACGCGCCGAGTCTTGAGTGGCTGATCGGCGCCCGCTTTGTCCAGGCGCTGGGTGGTTGCGCGGGCATGGTGATCGCCCGGGCAGTGGTCAGCGATAAATGCGATGCGGTGGGGTCGGCGAAGGTCTTTTCGCAGTTGATGCTGGTGATGGGCCTGGCGCCGATTCTTGCGCCGATGCTGGGCGGGTTGTTGGTCAACACGACGGGTTGGCAGTCGATCTTTCTCGTGCTGACCGGTTTCAGTGCGCTGGCCGGGTTGGCGGTGGCTCTCGGGCTACCGGAAAGTCTACCGGCCCATGTGCCGCGCCAACCGTTGTCGGGCGCGCTACACCAGTACGGTCGGTTGCTGGCGGACCCGATATTCCTCGGTCATGCCCTGACCGGTGGTGTCGCCATCGCCGGGATGTTTGCCTACATCGCGGGCTCGCCGTTCGTCTTCATCAAACTCTATGGTGTGCCGGCCGAGCATTTCGGCTGGCTGTTCGGGATCAACGCGGCGGGGTTCATTCTGGTGGCCCAGGTCAATGCCCGGTTGCTGGCGAGACGCGGTCCGGCCTTCTTGCTGGCGCGCACTGTCTGGCTTTACCTGACGGGCGGCCTGGCTCTGTTGGCGGTCAGCTCGCTGCACACTGCGCACTTGTGGCCGTTGCTGATTCCACTTTTTGTCTGCATCGCCAGCCTGGGTTGTATCGTGCCCAACGCCTCGGCCTGCGCGATGAGCGGCCAGGGCGCACGGGCGGGCAGTGCCTCGGCGATGCTCGGTTGCCTGCAATTCAGCGTCGCCGCCGGGGCCGCGGCGCTGGTGGGTGTTTTGCACGATGGCAGTGCCATGCCGATGGCCATGGTCATCAGCCTGTGCGCAATTGTGGTGGTGAGCGTGGCGATGCTCACCCGGCGTTTGCAGAATGCCCGGGCGTTGGAACAAGCCCAGGCCTGAGGACGGACTCAGCCAGCAGTGCGCTGCTGACGGCCGGGAATCTGATGGGGCGCGAGCAAGCGCGCTTCAAGGGTTTTAGTGAAGGCCAGGGCTTCGGCTTCACTGCGGAACGTCACAGCGTGTTGATCCAGGCGAACCTGCCAGCGGGATGTTGCCAATTCTTTTATCAGGATCTTCATTGCTGAGTTCCTCTTGTGAAAGACGTCTCGCAAAAGACATCACGTAAAAGATTGTTCGCAGAGTTTTCGATTGTAGACCTGAATACGATCGCAATTGTGACAACGATCAACTCTCTGACTGACGGCAAAAGATCGCTGGCGCAGCGATCTTTTGATCTTCGGGTCAGAACCCCTCAAGCACAATCTTGCCCTTGGACTTGCCGCTTTCCAGCCGTTCATGGGCGCGACGCAGGTTGGCGGCGTTGATGGTTCCGAAGTGCTCACCGACCGTGGTTTTCAGTGTGCCGGCATCGATCAGCCCGGCGACGCGGTTGAGCAGTTTGTGTTGCTCGATCATGTCGGCGGTTTCGAACAGCGAGCGGGTGTACATGAACTCCCAGTGCAGCGACAGGCTCTTGCGTTTGAGCTTGGTCACGTCCAGCGCCTTCGGATCATCGATCAGCGCCAGTTTGCCTTGCGGCGCCAATGCCTCCACCAATTGATCCAGGTGTTGGTCAGTCTGGGTCAGGCTGGCAACGTGGGTCACATGCTCGAACCCTGCACGTTTGAGTGCTTCACTCAGCGGCTGACTGTGATCGATCACCTGATCGGCGCCCATGTCACGCACCCAACTCTGGGTTTGGGCACGGGACGCGGTGCCGATGACTTTCAACCCGGTGAGCTGGCTGGCCAATTGCGTGAGGATTGAACCAACGCCCCCGGCGGCACCGACGATCAGCAGGCTCTGGCCCTCATCGGTTTTGCCTTCGCGTATTTGCAGGCGTTCGAACAACAGTTCCCACGCGGTGATGGCGGTCAGCGGCAGGGCGGCGGCTTCGGCGAAACCAAGGGTCTTGGGCATCTGGCCGACGATGCGCTCATCCACCACATGAAGCTCGCTGTTGCCGCCGGCACGGACGATGGAGCCGGCGTAGAACACCTTGTCGCCGGCCTTGAACAAGGTCACTTCGCTGCCAACAGCCTTGACCACTCCCGCCACGTCCCAGCCCAGCACTTTGGCCGCGCCACCTTCAGGCTGTACGTTCTGGCGAATCTTGGTGTCCACCGGGTTGACCGAAATGGCTTTGACCTCCACCAACAGGTCGCGCGGGCCGGCGACCGGTTCTGGCAGTTCGATATCTTGCAGGGATTTTTCGTCGCTGATCGGCAGGGAGGCGAAGTAGGCAATGGCTTTCATAGTGGGATCCTGGGAGAGAGATGATTTCGATGGCACAGATGATTGGTTATTTCTCTGCAAGATAAAACCCGCTAAAAGAGCAGTCTCTTTCAACATTTTTTTGATAATTGGGGCTGAAGATGTTGCGTTTCGATGACTTGCAGTTGTTCGTTCGGGCGGCGGACCTGGGCAGTCTGTCGGCGGCGGCACGGGGGATGGATATGTCGGCGGCGGTGGCCAGCGCGGCGTTGAAGCGCATCGAACAACAACTTGGCGCACGCTTGCTCACCCGCTCTACCCGTAGCCTGCGCCTGACGGCCGAAGGCGAGGGCTTTCTGGAGTACGCCCGGGCCGCCTTGAGCAATCTCGATGAGGGCCGCCGTTTGCTGGCCAGTGGGCAGGATCAGGTCAGTGGGATTTTGCAGCTGTCGGCACCTTCGGATTTCGGGCGCAACCTGCTGCTGCCATGGCTCGACGAGTTTCAGCGCGAGCATCCGAAACTCACCGTACGGTTGCTGCTGGGCGACCGCATCGCCGACCTGTTCCGCCAACCGGTGGACATCGCCCTGCGTTACGGCGAGCCGGAAGACTCGAGCCTGGTGGCCTTACCCATCGCACCGCAGAACCGTCGCGTGCTGTGTGCTGCGCCGAGTTATCTGGCCCGACATGGCGAACCACGGCAGCTGGAGCAATTGGCGCAGCATAATTGCCTGCTGTTTATGCTCGGTAGCCGGGTCCACGATCACTGGAGTTTTCACGACGGCAAACGTGAGGTGAGCCTGACCGTCAGCGGCGATCGCTTCAGTGACGATGCCGATGTGGTGCGGCTGTGGGCCGTGGCTGGAGCGGGGATTGCGTATAAGTCCTGGCTCGATGTCGCCACCGATGTGCTCGCCGGTCGCTTGAAAGTGCTGATGCCTGAATTGCTCTGTGAGCGCGCACCGCTGAATTTACTGTGCGCCCATCGCGCACAATTGAGTAAGCCGGTGAACCTTTTGCGGGAAATGCTTGCCAGCCGATGCGCTCGGATAAGCAGTCAATTTCCGACGATATCGGGTGTCGATCATTAGTCGCAGGCAAATAGCGAAATTTCTGTCAGGAACTATCACCACCAATGGATTCCCGAGGGCAGGAACCGGCGGTTAACCCGCTTATACTAGCGCCCGCCTCATGTACGCGCCGTCGATCTCGCAATGGCGAGTCCACGTTCGAGTCGGTCAGACCCTACGGTCATCACCGGACCTTCGCTGCACCCGCGAAGCAATGGCCTGGGTGAGCGGGTGGCTTTGCCCGGCTTATGGCGGTTTTCGCGTCTTGGCCGAGGACACATTACTGGTCAAGATGTCTCTGAGCAGTAGACGAAACGATTCAACAGGGAGTGAATACATGGAACATGCACCTTGCATCAGCCAGATTGCCACGTTGCTGGCTGACCCAAAGCGCAGCGCAATGATGTGGGCCTTGATGGACGGCACGGCACGGCACACTGAGGAGCTGGCGTTGCTGGCGGGCCTGTCGCCGTCTTCGGCCAGTGCGCATCTGGGGCGCTTGTCCACCGGCGGTCTGTTGAAAGTCGAAACCCGTGGGCGCAAACGGTTTTTCCGGCTTGCCGCGCCCGAAGTCGGCGCCGCGATAGAAGCCCTGGCCAGTGCTACCCTGGCCAGCGCGCCTCGGGATATTCCAGAGGTGTTCAAACGTACGAGTCCTATCGCCAAACCTCAGGCGGCGCCTTCGTCACTGCTACGGGCCAGGCTTTGTGACGACCATCTGGGCGGTACCCTGGCCGCCGATCTTTACCAGCGTCTGCTGGATGCCGGCTGGATCGAGCAGCTCGATCAGCGGGTCATGATCACTCACAAGGGTTCCACGCAATTGGCAGCACGCGGTGTGTTCATCCAGGCGCTGGCCCACCGCAACGGCAGAGTCGCCTGCGCATGCCCGGACTGGAGCGAAAGACGCCCGCACATGGGTGGTTCCTTGGGGGCGGCCTTGTTGCAACTGTTCATGCAGTCCGGCTGGTTGAGCCTGCCCAGCGATTCGCGAGCCTTGCAGATCACGGCCACGGGGCAACGTGAAATCCATCGTTTCGCCAAGGAAACCGAGCTGGAAATGGCGCTTTAGAGCCATTGGGGGGCGATGTTCGGGATTCTGGGCTTCAGGCGTCGTTCAGAGCTGTGGGCAGGTCGTATCCAGCAATAACCCCCAGTCACTATCGCGCACACTCGATCCGGGGACTTTCGGATTGGGGGAAGGTGGCATGGAAACACGAAGCTTCAGCGCGGCAGAACGACTGGAACGGCTGCCCATCAGTGGTTATCACCGCATCATTTTCATCATCATTGCCTTGGCGTTTTTCTTCGACTCCATGGACCTGGCGATGATGACCTTCCTGCTAGGCTCGATCAAAACCGAGTTCGGCCTGAGCACGGCGCAGGCCGGGTTGCTGGCCAGTTCGAGTTTCTTCGGCATGGTGGTGGGTGCCTCGCTGTCCGGCATGCTGGCCGACCGCTTCGGGCGCAAACCGGTGTTCCAGTGGAGCATTGTGTTGTGGGGCATCGCCAGCTACCTGTGTTCCACGGCGCAGAACGTCGAAATGCTGACGTTGTTCCGAATCCTCTTGGGGATCGGCATGGGCATGGAGTTTCCAATTGCGCAGTCGATGCTGTCGGAGCTGATTCCGGCCAAGCGGCGTGGGCGTTACATCGCATTGATGGACGGCTTTTGGCCGCTCGGTTTCGTCGCGGCCGGGTTGCTGTCGTACTTCCTGTTGCCGGTGATTGGCTGGCGCGACATCTTTCTGGTGTTGGCGGTGCCGGCGGTGTTCGTCCTGGCGATTCGCTTTTTCATTCCCGAGTCGCCGCGATGGCTGGAACAGGCCGGGCATCATGATGCAGCGGACACGGTTTTACACCGCATCGAAGAACGGGTTCGGGCTTCATTGGGCCGTTCGGATCTGCCTGAGCCGATTCGCCTGCCACGGGTGGCGAGTCAACCGGGCAACTTCTTCTCCGCGCTGCGGGAAATCTGGTCGGTGCAATATCGCCGGCGCACGATGATGATCTGGAGCGTGTGGTTCTTTGCCTTGCTGGGTTTCTATGGCTTGACGTCCTGGCTCAGTGCGCTGCTGCAACAGTCGGGTTTCGCCGTGACCCAGTCGGTGTATTACACGGTGCTGATTTCCCTCGGCGGGATTCCCGGGTTCCTCATGGCCGCCTGGCTGGTGGAGCGTTGGGGGCGCAAACCGGTGTGCGTCGTGACCTTGCTCGGCGGCGGGGTGATGGCGTTTCTTTATGGTCAGAGCGCGGTGTTCGGCGGCAACGTCAGCCTGTTGATCACCTCGGGACTGCTGATGCAGTTCTTCCTGTTCGGCATGTGGGCGGTGCTCTACACCTACACCCCGGAGTTGTACCCGACGTCGGCACGGGCCACGGGCTCGGGGTTCGCTTCGGCCATCGGCCGCGTGGGTTCGCTGCTCGGGCCAATGGTGACCGGGCTGGTGTTCCCGATGACGGGGCAGGACGGAGTGTTTGCGCTGGGGGCGATGTGCTTTGCGATTGCAGCGGCAGTGGTGTGGATCTTCGGGATGGAAACCCGGGGCAAGACATTGGAAGAATTGAGCGAGCCGGTGATCATCAATTAATCACCGAACCTGTGGGAGCGGGCTGGCCCGCTCCCACAGGTTTATCGGGTGACCTTTAAGGTTTCACCAACCGCGCATCCAGGCTGTTCTGCGCCAGACGCTTGGCCTGATCCTGGGTCATGCCCAGATCGGTGTACAGCGCGTGGAAGTTCTCGGTGACATAGCCACCGAAGTACGCCGGGTCATCGGAGTTCACCGTGACCTTCACGCCGCGTTCGAGCATGTCGAGGATGTTGTGCTGGGACATGTGATCGAACACGCAGAGCTTGGTGTTCGACAACGGGCACACCGTCAGCGGGATCTGCTCATCGATGATCCGCTGCATCAAGCGCTCGTCTTCGATGGCGCGCACGCCGTGGTCGATGCGCTGGATTTTCAGCAGGTCGAGGGCTTCCCAGATGTACTCGGGCGGGCCTTCTTCACCGGCGTGGGCCACGGTTAGGAAGCCTTCGTGGCGGGCACGGTCAAATACGCGCTGGAACTTGCTCGGCGGGTGGCCCATTTCAGAGCTGTCCAGGCCCACGGCCACGAATGCATCACGGAACGGCAGCGCCTGGTCAAGGGTTTTCTGCGCTTCGTCTTCGCTCAAGTGGCGCAGGAAGCTGAGGATCAAACCGCTGGTGATCCCCAGTTGCTGCTCGCCATCTTTCAATGCGGCGGCGATGCCGTTGAGCACCACTTCGAACGGGATGCCACGGTCGGTGTGGGTTTGCGGGTCGAAGAACGGTTCGGTGTGAATCACGTTCTGTTCCTTGCAGCGCAACAGGTAGGCCCAGGTCAGGTCGTAGAAATCCTGGGAGGTGCGCAGCACATCGGCGCCCTGGTAATACAGGTCGAGAAATTCTTGCAGGTTGTTGAAGGCGTAGGCCTTGCGCAGGGTGTCGACGTCGTTCCACGGCAGGGCGATCTTGTTGCGTTCGGCCAGGGCGAACAGCAGCTCAGGCTCCAGCGAACCTTCCAGGTGCAAGTGCAATTCTGCCTTGGGCAGAGCGTTCAGCCAGTCGTACATTTTTGAAATCTCATCAAGTGCAATGGGGGCATTCTACAGATGCCCGCCGAAACAATGAGTAAAACCTGACCAGCCGGTTCATTACACGGCTTCCTGTTCCCGTCGATAAGCGTAGGTGTCGGCAAAGCGCGAGAGCAAGAATTCGGCGCAAGTGGTGGCCGGATACTTCGCCGGATGCTGTTCGTCCTGGCAACCGGGCAGGCATTCGATGGGGGTGTCGGGGTGTGGCTCGGCAAAGAACGGCATCGAGTACCGATCCACTCCCAGCGGGCTGATCACCCGATGTGGCGTCGACAGGTAACGGTCGTTGCTCCAGCGCGCCATCATGTCGCCGAGGTTGACCACGAACGTGCCTTCGATCGCCGGTGCATCGATCCATTCGCCTTTTACGTTGCGCACTTGCAAACCGCCAGCGGCGTCCTGGTAGAGCAGGGTGATGCAACCGTAATCGGTGTGAGCGCCGGCACCTTGCTGATCGATGGAGCTGGCAGTGTGGCGCGGCGGGTAATGGATCATCCGCAGCACGCTGACCGGTTCTTTGAAACGGCTATCGAAGAAGTCACGCTCGATGCCCAATGCCAGGGTCATGGCTCGCAGCAGGGTTTGCGCGAGTGCTTGCATGTCGACGTAGTGCTGCTCCATCAGCGATTCCCAACCGGGCATCGACGGATGACGGTTGGGTCCGCGCAAGGGTTTTTCCGCCAGCACCTCGGGATGATCGGCCGGCAGATGCAGGCCCATGTCGAAGGTTTCTTTCAGGTCGCTGGGTTTGCTCGGGTCGAGTTGTTCGGTGGCGATGGCGCCATAGCCGCGGTGGTGGCGGGTCCGGGTGATGTCGATCTTGAGTTTTTCGGCGGCGGGCAGGGCGAAGAAGCGTTGGGCATGGTCGAGCACGGCCTCGATGCGCGACGAAGCGATCGGGTGGCCCTTGATATAGAAAAAGCCCCATTCGCGGCAGGCGCGGTCGATGCTTGTGGCGACCGATTGCCAGGCTTGAGCGTCATCGCTGTAGAGCGGGGCGATGTCGATGATCGGGAGTTGGTTCATGAAGTGTTCCAGGCGAGGTTTTATGCTGGGGCCAAAAGATCGCAGCCTCGCTTCGCTCGACAGCTCCTACAGGTGTAAGTCAATCCATGTAGGCGCTGCCGCAGGCTGCGATCTTGGCGGTGTCACGGGTAAAAAATCACTTCGGCATCTCAGCCTTCATGCCTTCGACGTAGTAGTTCATCGACGCCAGTTGTGCATTGGTCGCGCTCACGCCCGCCGGGATTTTCTCCACGCCGGCCTGATCCTTGATCGGCCCGGTGAACGGATGCAACGCGCCGCTCTTGATGTCGGCAATGATCTGCTCGGCTTCGGTTTTCACTGCGGCCGGCACCAGGTCGCTGATTGGCAGCTCAACCGTGCCTTCCTGCAAACCGCCCCAGTAATCCTGGGATTTCCATGCATGGTCGAGCACACTTTGGGTCGCCTGAATGTAGTGCGGGCCCCAGTCGTTGACGATAGACGTCAACACCGCTTTCGGCCCGAAGTGCGCCATGTCCGATGCATAGCCGACGGCATACACGCCACGCCGTTCTGCTGCCTGGATCGGCGCCGGGCTGTCGGTGTGCTGGAACACCACGTCCACGCCCTGATCGATCAGCGCATTGGCGGCGTCGGCTTCCTTGCCCGGATCGAACCAGGAATTGACCCACACCACTTTGATCTCGGTGCCCGGGTTGTACTTGTTCAGCGCCAGCTGGATGGCGTTGATGTCGCGGATCACTTCTGGAATCGGGAAGGAAGCGACGTAGCCGATTTTCTTGGTCTTGGTCATCTTCGCCGCAAGGAAACCGCCGACGTAGCGGCCCTCGTAAGTGCGTGCCAGGTAAGTGCCGAGGTTCTTGTCCTGCTTGTAGCCTGTGGCGTGTTCGAAGGTCACCTTGGGAAATTGCTTGGCAACTTTCAGGGTCGGGTTCATATAGCCGAAAGACGTGGTGAAGATCAGGTCGTACTGGTCCTTGGCCATGTTGCGGATCACCCGCTCGGCATCGGCGCCTTCGGCGACGTTCTCCACGTAGTTGGTGGTGATCTGGTCACCGAACTTCTCCGCCAGTGCCTTGCGTCCCTGTTCATGCTGATACGTCCAGCCGTGATCACCGATCGGGCCGATATAGACGAAGCCGACTTTCAGCGGGGCGGCAGCACTGGCGGTCAGGCTGGCGCTCAGACCGATGGCTGCGGCGACAGCGCAAAGCAGCTGCTTCAACGGACGTTTGTGCATGAACTGGAACTCCATTTTGTTGTGAGGTGTATCGGGTCAATGCAAATTGCTGACCAACAGGACAACAAAATCCGGGGCCGCATAACGGCATTCGCGGGCAAGCCTCGCTCCTACAGGTTTTGCGTTGCACCCAATCCCGCGATAGGCACAATTCCTGTAGGAGCGAGGCTTGCCCGCGAAGGGGCCCTAACGACCACCACAGAACCATCCCGGTGCACCCTCGCGAATTCACGCCATCCGCTGGTGCGAGTGTCTCCCGCAATAGGTCTGCGTCGACTTAGACGCCGGCGATCAACTGCCGAGCCGCCTGGCTGTGATCGGCGATCAACCCTTTCAGATCCAGCCCCTCGACTTGCCCCTCGATCACCCGCCACTTGCCGCCGATCATCACCCGGTCTGCCCGGTCCGCGCCGCACAGCAGCAGCGCCGACACCGGATCATGGCTGCCGGAGAAGCGCAGTTCATCCAGTTTGAACAGCGCCAGATCCGCTTGCTTGCCCACCGCCAGTTCGCCGATGTCGCTGCGCCCGAGCAACTGCGCCGAGCCCTTGGTGGCCCAGCCCAGTACGCGTTCCGGGGTGATCTTCTCTGCGCCATAACGCAGACGCTGGATGTACAGCGCCTGTCGGGTTTCGAGCATCATGTTCGAGGCGTCGTTGGACGCCGAACCGTCCACGCCCAGGCCCAGCAACGCGCCAGCGTCGGTCAACTCGATGGTTGGGCAAATCCCTGAAGCCAGGCGCATGTTCGAACTCGGGCAATGGCAAATACCGGTGCCGGCCGCGCCGAGGCGGGCGATTTCGTCGGGGTTGAAATGAATGCCGTGGGCCAGCCAGGTGCGTGGGCCGAGCCAGCCGACGCTGTCCAGATAATCCACGGTACGCAGGCCGAAGCGTTGCAGGCAGAAGTCTTCTTCGTCGAGGGTTTCGGCCAGGTGAGTGTGCAGGCGCACGTCGAGGGTGTTCGCCAGTTCGGCGCTGGCAGACATGATTTGCGGGGTTACTGAAAATGGCGAGCAGGGCGCCAAAGCGATCTGGATTTGCGCGCCGTCACCCCGTTCGTGGTACTCGGCAATCAAGCGTTGGCTGTCGGCGAGAATCACCTCGCCCTGCTGCACGGTCTGCTGCGGCGGCAGCCCCCCGTCTTTTTCACCAAGGCTCATCGAACCGCGAGTGAGCATGGCGCGCATGCCCAGTTCGCGGACACTCTCGACCTGCACGTCGATCGCATTTTCCAGGCCTTCCGGAAACAGGTAATGGTGATCGGCCGCGGTGGTGCAGCCGGACAGCAGCAACTCGGCCAAGGCGACTTTGGTGGCGAGGGCGAGTTTTTCCGGCGTGAGCCGGGCCCAGACCGGATAGAGGGTTTTCAACCACGGGAACAATGGCTGATTGACCACCGGCGCCCAGGCGCGGGTCAGGGTTTGATAGAAGTGGTGATGGGTGTTGATCAGCCCCGGCAAGATCACATGTTCGCGGGCATCGAAGACTTGTCCACAGGGTGCTGACGGTTGCTGGCCGACGCCGAGCACTTCGACGATCAAACCGTCTTGCAGCACCAGACCGCCACGGGCATCGAGCGCGTTGGCCGTGAAAATGGCGAGGGGATTTTTTAACCAGGTACGGGTCGCAGGCATAGTGGCCGGCTCCTCTGAAAGTGGGGTTCAGGGTTGCCAGCTCAGTGTTGCCCTGTCTGCTGATCCAGGGTCGCCGCGGGGGGCGAGGTGCGGAGTTTCAATCAAAAAAGCTTCGCGGGCAAGCCTCGCTCCTACAGAGTCATGCGTCGGACCTGTAGGAGCGAGGCTTGCCCGCGAAGGCGTCAAATCCAACACCCGATTACCAGGGAATGGTTTCACCCCGGTAGTTCACAAAATGATGCCCGCCCTTGCCGGCATACGTATTCACCTGATCGATCAGCCCGCGGGTGCTGGTTTCCACATCAATGTCGGCACCTTCGCCACCCATGTCGGTCTTTACCCAGCCCGGGTGCAGCGACAGCACGGTGAGTTTCTGTTCGCCCAATTGCGTGACGAAGCTGTTGGTCATCGAGTTCAGCGCCGCTTTGCTGGCCTTGTACAGCGCCAGCTCCGGCGCGTCGGGCATGGTCACGCTGCCCAGCACCGAACTCATGAACGCCAGCACGCCACTGCCTTCACGAATCTGCGCGACGAAACGCTGGGCCAGGTTGATCGGCGCCACGGCGTTGGTGAAGAACAGTTGACCGACCTCGGCCAGGGTCGCGCCACCCGGCGTCTGGACCTCCGGCCCCTTGACCCCGGCATTCACGAACAACAGGTCAAACACCTCGCCCTTGAGCTGTTGGCTGAGGGCGATGACCGCTTGCTGGTCGTCCATGTCGAGTTTTTCGATCCGTACCTTGCCCAACGCCTGCAAGGCTTCGGCACCCTGTGGGTTGCGCACGGTGGCGGTGACTTGCCAGCCGTCGGCCAGCAGGGTTTTCACCAGACCGAGGCCCAGTCCCCGGGAGGCGCCGATGATGAGTGCGGTTTTTGCCGTGGACATGAATGGCTTCCTTGATGTCTCGAGAGGGCTTGACCCTGGAGCATACTCCAGGCTTTAGCCTTGTTGCTCCCTGAATGTATGGAGCAATGCCAATGTGGACTTCAACGCAATATCGTCAACTGGTGCGTGGCAGCGGGTGGTACGACCTGATCGTCACGGCGGCATTTGCCACGCCGTGGAGTTTTGCGGCGTTGCATGGCGTGCTGTTAAACCTGAGTCAGACTTTCAATCTGCCCGGCGAGCTACCGCCGTTCGAGCCGGTGCACATGTTGATGGCGAATCTGTTGGGCTCGATTGTGTGCGTATGGGCCGTGCTGCGGATTCGCGATCCGCAGCAGATGTTTGGGCGATATGACGCGGTGGGGAGGTTTCTGTTTTCGGCCTGGCAGGCTTATGCGCTGGCCCATGGGGCGAGTTCGCTATTGGTGATTTTCCTGTTCTTTGAACTGATGTGGGGTGTGGCCCAAGCGTTGCCTGTTCGGACGCCTTCACGGGCCACCATTTAATGCCCCGCCCGCCACGGCTGCCCCAACGACACCGGCGCATACAATCGTGTGCGCACGGCATCCCGGGACAGCAGCACTAACACCACTATGGTCGCGACATATGGCAGCATTGCCAGCAGACTCGACGCAATCGCCAGCCCCAAGCCCTGCGCCACCAAATGCAGGATGCTGGCGAGACCGAACAGATAAGCTCCAAGCAGCAACCGCCACACTCGCCAACTGGCAAACACCACCAGCGCCAGGGCAATCCAGCCGCGACCGGCGCTCATGTTCTCTGCCCACATCGGCGTATAGGCCAAGGACAAATATGCCCCAGCCAACCCCGCCATCGCCCCGCCAAACAGCACCGCCAGCGTACGCACGCGCAACACCGGCAAGCCCATTGCACTGGCGGCGTCCGGGCTTTCGCCGACCGCCTGAATAATCAACCCGACGCGACTTCTCACAATCACCCAGGCCACCAGCGCAAACAGGGCAAACGACAGATACACAAGCAGGTCCTGGGCAAACAGCATCCGCCCGATCAGCGGAATTTCACTCAGATAAGGAATCGCCAGCGGCTCGAAACCCGCCAACGGTTTGCCGACCCACGCAGCGCCAACGAAGGTCGACAGGCCCACGCCGAAGATCGTCAATGCCAACCCTGTCGCCACCTGGTTGGCGTTGAACACCAGCGCTACCAGGGCGAACAGTGACGACAACAGCATCCCGGCGAACATCGCCAGCAACACGCCGAGCCAGAGGTTGCCGCTGTTCAGGGCGACGATAAAACCGATCACCGCCCCAAACAGCATCATGCCTTCCTGCCCAAGATTGAGGACGCCGCTCTTCTCGCAGATCAACTCGCCCAACGCCACCAATAACAGCGGTGTGCCGCAGCGCACCATGGCATAGAAAATATTGCTCAGCAGATCGATATCCATCACAAGGCTCCTGCTTGTACGGCGGTGGTCGAGGTGCGCCGTACCCAGCGCAGGTTCAAACGTGGTCGGTAGAGAATCAGCACGTCACTGGCCAGCAGGAAAAACAGCATCATCCCCTGGAACAATTGAGTGATGGCTTGCGGCAGGTTCATGCTCATCTGCGCGCTTTCGCCACCGATGTACAGCAGCGCCATCAACAGGCTGGAAAACAGAATGCCGATGGGATTCAGCCGCCCGAGAAACGCCACGGTGATCGCCGCATAGCCATAACCCGGCGAAACCTGCGGCACCAGTTGGCCGATGGGCCCGGTGACTTCGCAAACCCCGGCCAGCCCCGCCAGGCCACCGCTGATCAACAGCGCCAGCCAGATCAGCCGCTTCTCGCGAAAGCCGACAAAACCCGCCGCGCGCTTGTCCAGCCCGAGCACTTTGATCTGGAAACCGACAAAGCTCTTCTGCAACAACACCCACACCGCAACCAGCGCGAGCAAGGCGAAATACACGCCCGCATGGACCCGACCGTCCTCCATCAACAACGGCAAACGACTGGCATCGCCAAACATCGCCGACTCCGGAAAGTTGAACCCGGCCGGGTCCTTCAGCGGCCCGTGGACGCAGAACAGCAGCAGGTTCAACGCGATGTAATTGAGCATGATGCTGGTGAGGATTTCATTGGCGTTGAAGCGTGTGCGCAACCATGCCGTCAGCCCGGCCCATGCGGCACCGGCCAGGGTGCCGGTGAGCAGGATCAACACCAGCGCCCAACGGCTTTGCAGGTCGATGATGTTCACCGCCAATGCACTGCCGGCCAAGGCGCCGAGCAGCAACTGACCTTCGGCGCCGATGTTCCAGATCCGTGCCTGATACGCCACTGCCAGGCCCAATGCACAGAGCAGAATCGGCAATGCTTTGACCAACAACTCAGAGACCCCGTACAGGTCGCTGATCGGTGCAATCAGCAAGGTGTGCAAGGTCAGCAACGGGTCGTGGCCCAGCGCGATAAACAACAATGAGCCACAGCCCAGGGTCAACACAGCCGCCAGCAACGGCGAGCACCACAACATCAGGCGCGATTGCTGGCCACGGGGTTCGAGAGAAAGCAGCATGTGAAACTCCGTTAAAACGTTACGGGTGCAGGTGATTGGGGTGCATCGAACTGGCCGGCCATCCAGCCGCCGACATCGATCAGGCGGGTGTCGACGGTGGCTTGCAGTGCCGACAGCCGGCCGCCGCACAGGGCGCCGAGGCGATCGCTGATCTGGAACAGTTCGTCGAGGTCTTCGGAGATCACCAGGATCGCCGCCCCAGCGTCGCGCAAGGCGATCAGCGCCCGGTGAATGGTCGCGGCGGCGCCGACGTCCACGCCCCAGGTCGGGTGCGCGGCCACCAACAACCTGGGTTGCTGAAGGATTTCCCGGCCGAGGATGAATTTCTGCAAGTTGCCACCAGACAGGCTGCGAGCCGCTGCCTGGGCATCGGGTGTCTTGACCCCGAAGCGGCGGATGATGTCTTCGGCCAGTGCCTCGACTTTGCTGCGCTGGATCAATCCATTGCTGACCAGCCCTTGTTGAAATGCGGTGAGCAGGGCGTTATCCGCCAGGCTCAGTTCCGGTACCGCGCCATGCCCCAGACGCTCGGCGGGGACGAAGGCCAGGCCGAGTTTGCGTCGTGCATCCGGCCGCAGGTGCGCCACCGGTTGCCCGCCGAAACTGATTTTCGCCCCGTCATTTCCCGGCAGCCGTTCTTCACCGCTGAGCAAGGCCAGCAACTCATCCTGGCCATTGCCGGCCACTCCGGCGACACCGACGATTTCGCCGCTGCGCACCTCGAGATCGATGCCCTTGAGCGAGCAGCCGAACGGGTCCGGGTTGTACCAGGACAATCCGGTCACGTTCAGAAACGCGTCAGCCCCCCTGACCTTCGGATAGTCAGTAATCAGCTCAGCGGCTTCACCGACCATCAACTGCGCCAGTTGCCGGTCCGAACACTCGGCCGGCACGCAATGCCCGGCCACTCGTCCGCCGCGCAACACCGTGGCGCTGTGGCACAGCGCGCGCACTTCGCCGAGCTTGTGGCTGATGAACAGAATGCTGCAGCCCTCGGCGGCCAGTCGACGCAACGTGATGAACAATTCGTCGGCCTCTTGCGGGGTCAGTACCGACGTCGGTTCATCGAGAATCAGCAGGCGGATGTCCTGCATCAGGCAGCGAATGATTTCCACCCGCTGACGCTCGCCGATGGACAGGCTGTGGACCAGTCGCTCCGGTTCCAGCGCCATGCCATAGCGTTGGGACACCTCGCGGATTTTCGGTTCAAGCTGCTTCGGCGTACCGGCCGCAGCGCCCATCGCCAAGGCGATGTTCTGCGCCACGCTCAGGGTTTCGAACAGCGAGAAATGCTGGAACACCATGCCGATCCCGAGGCTGCGGGCCTGGGCCGGATTGCGCATGGTCACGCGCTGGCCCTGCCAGATCATCTCCCCTGAGTCGGCGTGTGTGACGCCGTAGATGATCTTCATCAGGGTACTTTTGCCCGCACCGTTTTCGCCGAGCAGGGCGTGGATTTCACCGGGCGCAATGCTCAAGTCGATGGCATCGTTGGCCAGGCAACCGGGGTAACGTTTGCTGATTCTGCGCAATTGCAGGCGGGGTGTTTGATCGGGGGGAGGCGCAGGGTTGGACATGACAGGCTCGGGTCGCAAAAGGATATGCCTGTGGATAAAGCAATTTCCTGGCCATTGAGTCAGGAAATCGGCAAAAGCCTGTTGGCACAGCCGTTGCGGACGCTGCCTCGACCTATTCCAACTCCTGGAGAGGCACCACTTGAGGGCAAGGTTTTGGATCAGGCTCCGGTTTTGCGCGCGATCAATTGGTCAAAAAACGAGCAATAAGCTGCAGGCATTGTCAGGCATGGGGCTGCGCCAGCCATGAACGGGTTATCCACAGCTTGTTCCACAGTATCTGTGCGCAAGCCGACCGTGTGGGCATAAGCACCGAGGGGCTTTCTTCTAATGGCGATAAACCACTCTAACTGATTGTTTTTACGTGGAATAAACGTCGCGGATGGCGAGTTGGACGAAAAATGAGCAAAGCCCGCAAAGCCGCATGACAGAAGGGTTACAGCAGAATGTGCTCAGGTTATCCACAGCCGGGTGCACAGCAGATGTGGGCAAGTGTCGAGAGCAAAGAAAATCGGGGTGCCCCAAAAGATCGCAGCGCCCATAGGCGCGTAGAGCTGCCGAAGGTTGCGATCTTTTGATCTTAACGCTGCAACAAAATACGCCCGCGACTTAAGTCCGCCAGCTGCGTTTGCAGCGTACTTATCTGCCCGTCGCCAATCGCCAATTGCAGTTCCACACCATTGGCCGTGAAGGTTTCCTCCACCACCAAACCACCCAGCTCCGCGACCCGAAGCTTCACCAACGCCAACTCGCCAAATGCACAGGCACAACTGACCGGCACCCGACTGATCAACTCGACTTTCGGTGCCCCTTGCAGGCATTTGTTGGCACTGCCGCCGTACGCTCGGGCGAGGCCGCCGGTGCCCAACTGGATGCCGCCATACCAGCGGATCACTACGACCGCGACCTGATCGCAATCCTGCGCTTCAATCGCCGCAAGGATCGGCCGGCCAGCGGTGCCACCGGGTTCGCCATCGTCAGTGCTGCGGTATTGATCGCCGAGCTTCCAGGCCCAGCAATTGTGCGAGGCGTTCAAATCACTGTGTTGCTCGATGAACGCCTGGGCGTCGGCTGCGCTGGCGATCGGCGCGGCGAGGGCGATGAAGCGGCTTTTGCGAATCTCTTCGCGGTATTCGCAAAAACCGCTGAGGGTAAAAGGCATGGGTGTCTTAAATAGCCGGCGTCAGGCCGCAGCCTTTGAGAATGATGCGAATCAGGTTGCTGCCGGCGTCTTCCATGTCTTGCTTGGTCAACTTGGTGCGCCCGGTGACACGGCAGATCTGCGTGGCAAAGTCGGCGTAATGCTGGGTGCTGCCCCACAGCAGGAAAATCAGGTGCACCGGGTCGATCGGGTCCATTTTGCCGGCGTCGATCCACGCCTGGAATACCGCGGCCCGACCTTGAAACCAGGTGCGGTAGTCCTGGTTGAAATGCTCGGTCAGGCAATCACCGCCGCTGATGACCTCCATGGCGAAGACCCGCGAAGCTTGTGGCTGGCGCCGGGAGAATTCCATTTTGGCGCGAATGTATCGCGTCAATGCTTCTGCCGGATCGTCCTCGACGGTCAGGGTATTGAAGGTGCTGTCCCACAATTCAAGGATGTTACTCAGCACCGCCACGTACAAACCGAGTTTGTTGGTGAAGTAGTAATGCAGATTCGCTTTGGGCAACCCGGCTTTCTGCGCAATGGTGTTCATGCTGGTGCCTTTGAACCCGTGACGGGCGAACTCGTCTTCGGCGGCTTTGATGATGGTCTCTTCGTTCTTCTGACGAATGCGGCCGGCGGGTTTGCCGCCGTGGGCTGGGACTTCAAAGGTCATAGGCACTTCCGAACAGGTAGATGGGTGCAACCAGATGCGTTGATAGCGCACCCACGGGCCTCAGACAAGTCCTATGGCGATAAAACCTTGGGCACCGCTCCCACAAGCTTTCAGCGAGTCGCCGCCAGACTCTCCAAAAAACTCTCCAGAACCAGATGCGGGCGACGGCCCTTGCGTGTAACCGATGCCAGGCTCAGGTCATAAAAACGTGCCTTGGGTTTTAGTGCACGCAAACGGCCTTGCTGCACCCAGAGGCTGGCGTAGTGATCCGGCAGGTAACCAATGTAGCGCCCGGTCAGGATCAGAAAGGCCATGCCCTCGCGATCCGACGCACTGGCGGTGCAATTGAGCGCCTGGTAATGGGCCTGAATCTCGGCGGGCAAACGGAAGGTCGGGGCGATGGCGTCCTGGCTGTTGAGGCGCTCATCATCCAGTTGTTTGTCGTCGACATAGAACAGCGGATGGCCGACCGCGCAATACAGCAGCGAGCGTTCGCTGTAGAGCGGCTGATACTCCAGCCCCGACAACGCGCTGGCTTGCGGCACCACGCCGACATGCAAGCGACCGTCGAGCACGCCTTGTTCGACTTCATTGGGCGCGATCATGCGGATCTGGATCTGCACGTCCGGGCCGCGTTCCTTCAGTTGGGCCAGGGCGTGGGTGATGCGCATGTGGGGCAGGGTGACCAGGTTGTCGGTCAGGCCGATGGTTAATTCGCCGCGCAAGTGTTGGTGCAGGCCGTTGACCTCGGTACGGAAACTTTCCAGCGCACTTAATAGCTGCAACGCAGATTGGTAGACCTCACGGCCTTCTTCGGTCAGGGAAAACCCCGCGCGACCTCGTTGGCACAGGCGCAGCCCCAGGCGTTGCTCCAGATCGCTCATTTGCTGGCTGATGGCCGAGCGACCGATACCCAGCACCGATTCCGCCGCGGAGAAGCCGCCACACTCCACCACGCTGCGAAAAATCCGCAGCAGGCGGATATCAAAGTCACTGACTTGCGCCAGCGGATCGGGGCGACGGGTACTCATAGTTTAGTCCGGGCCTGACTGAAGGTTAGAAAAGTTGGATTTCACCGACTTTATCCCCGTGGCAATTTAGCTGCAAGAACGCTTTTGATCTCCACGCCGCTTATTTTGCCCTGCGAGGTTTTGCCCATGAACGTGCCTGAAAACGCCCCGACTTCCCTGGCCAGCCAGCTCAAGCTTGACGCTCACTGGATGCCCTACACCGCGAACCGCAATTTCCAGCGCGACCCGCGCCTGATCGTGGCGGCCGAGGGCAGTTGGCTGACAGACGACAAGGGCCGCAAGGTCTACGATTCGCTCTCGGGTCTGTGGACCTGCGGCGCCGGGCACACCCGCAAGGAAATCCAGGAGGCGGTGGCCAAGCAATTGGGCACTCTCGATTACTCGCCGGGCTTCCAGTACGGTCACCCGCTGTCGTTCCAGTTGGCCGAGAAAATCACCGACCTGACCCCGGGCAATCTGAATCACGTGTTCTTCACCGATTCGGGTTCCGAATGTGCAGATACCGCGGTGAAAATGGTGCGTGCCTACTGGCGCCTGAAAGGCCAGGCGACCAAGACCAAGATGATCGGCCGCGCTCGTGGTTATCACGGCGTGAACATCGCCGGCACCAGCCTCGGCGGCGTGAACGGCAACCGCAAACTGTTCGGTCAGGCGATGATGGATGTCGATCATCTGCCGCACACCTTGTTGGCGAGCAATGCTTTCACTCGTGGCATGCCGGAGCAGGGTGGTATCGCGCTGGCGGATGAATTGCTCAAGTTGATCGAACTGCACGATGCCTCGAACATCGCAGCGGTATTCGTCGAGCCATTGGCCGGCTCCGCTGGCGTGCTGGTTCCGCCGCAGGGTTACCTCAAACGTCTGCGCGAGATCTGCGATCAGCACAACATCCTGCTGGTGTTCGACGAAGTGATCACCGGTTTCGGTCGTACCGGTTCGATGTTCGGTGCCGACAGCTTTGGTGTCACTCCGGACCTGATGTGTATTGCCAAGCAAGTCACCAACGGCGCGATCCCGATGGGCGCGGTGATTGCCAGCTCCGAGATCTACCAGACCTTCATGAACCAGGCGACGCCTGAGTACGCGGTGGAATTCCCGCACGGCTACACCTATTCCGCGCACCCGGTGGCTTGCGCCGCAGGCCTGGCGGCACTCGACTTGCTGCAAAAGGAAAACCTGGTGCAGAGCGTGGCCGAAGTCGCACCGCATTTCGAAAACGCACTGCACGGTGTGAAGGGCAGCAAGAACGTCATCGACATTCGCAACTACGGGTTGGCCGGTGCGATCCAGATTGCACCTCGCGACGGCGATGCCATCGTGCGTCCGTTCGAAGCTGGCATGGCGCTGTGGAAAGCCGGGTTCTACGTGCGCTTCGGCGGCGACACCCTGCAGTTCGGCCCAACCTTCAACAGCAAGCCGCAGGACCTTGATCGTCTGTTCGATGCAGTCGGCGAAGTGCTGAACAAGATCGACTGATTCCCTCTTCTATATAAAGGCGTCCTTTCAAAGGACGCCTGTGGACAATTTCAGGAGCCCCGCATGAGCCTCATCCCGCATTTGATCAATGGCGAACTGGTGACCGAAGACGGTCGCACGGCCGATGTGTTCAACCCGTCCACCGGCCAGGTTATCCACAAGCTGCCGTTGGCCAGCCGCGAAACCATTCAGAAGGCCATCGACTCGGCCAAGGCTGCGTTCCCGGCCTGGCGCAATACGCCAGCGGCCAAGCGCGCTCAGGTGATGTTCCGTTTCAAGCAACTGCTGGAACAGAACGAATCCCGCATCGCACAACTGATCAGCGAAGAACACGGCAAGACCCTGGAAGATGCTGCCGGTGAATTGAAGCGCGGGATCGAGAACGTCGAGTTCGCGTGCGCGGCACCAGAAATCCTCAAGGGTGAGTACAGCCGTAATGTCGGGCCGAACATCGATGCCTGGTCGGATTTCCAGCCATTGGGCGTAGT
>NZ_CP087194.1:765000-1112500 GCF_024749245.1 Pseudomonas sp. B21-017
CGACAATGGGTGTGAAAAACACCCACGCCGAAAGACCAAGGTTTCCTGCGCAACGTTAATCGACGCAGGGTTAGTCGGTCCCTAAGGCGAGGCTGAAAAGCGTAGTCGATGGAAAACAGGTTAATATTCCTGTACTTCTGGTTATTGCGATGGAGGGACGGAGAAGGCTAGGCCAGCTTGGCGTTGGTTGTCCAAGTTTAAGGTGGTAGGCTGGAATCTTAGGTAAATCCGGGATTCTAAGGCCGAGAGCTGATGACGAGTGTTCTTTTAGAACACGAAGTGGTTGATGCCATGCTTCCAAGAAAAGCTTCTAAGCTTCAGGTAACCAGGAACCGTACCCCAAACCGACACAGGTGGTTGGGTAGAGAATACCAAGGCGCTTGAGAGAACTCGGGTGAAGGAACTAGGCAAAATGGCACCGTAACTTCGGGAGAAGGTGCGCCGGTGAGGGTGAAGCACTTGCTGCGTAAGCCCACGCCGGTCGAAGATACCAGGCCGCTGCGACTGTTTATTAAAAACACAGCACTCTGCAAACACGAAAGTGGACGTATAGGGTGTGACGCCTGCCCGGTGCCGGAAGGTTAATTGATGGGGTTAGCTAACGCGAAGCTCTTGATCGAAGCCCCGGTAAACGGCGGCCGTAACTATAACGGTCCTAAGGTAGCGAAATTCCTTGTCGGGTAAGTTCCGACCTGCACGAATGGCGTAACGATGGCGGCGCTGTCTCCACCCGAGACTCAGTGAAATTGAAATCGCTGTGAAGATGCAGTGTATCCGCGGCTAGACGGAAAGACCCCGTGAACCTTTACTATAGCTTTGCACTGGACTTTGAATTTGCTTGTGTAGGATAGGTGGGAGGCTTTGAAGCGTGGACGCCAGTTCGCGTGGAGCCATCCTTGAAATACCACCCTGGCAACTTTGAGGTTCTAACTCAGGTCCGTTATCCGGATCGAGGACAGTGTATGGTGGGTAGTTTGACTGGGGCGGTCTCCTCCTAAAGAGTAACGGAGGAGTACGAAGGTGCGCTCAGACCGGTCGGAAATCGGTCGTAGAGTATAAAGGCAAAAGCGCGCTTGACTGCGAGACAGACACGTCGAGCAGGTACGAAAGTAGGTCTTAGTGATCCGGTGGTTCTGTATGGAAGGGCCATCGCTCAACGGATAAAAGGTACTCCGGGGATAACAGGCTGATACCGCCCAAGAGTTCATATCGACGGCTGTGTTTGGCACCTCGATGTCGGCTCATCACATCCTGGGGCTGAAGCCGGTCCCAAGGGTATGGCTGTTCGCCATTTAAAGTGGTACGCGAGCTGGGTTTAGAACGTCGTGAGACAGTTCGGTCCCTATCTGCCGTGGACGTTTGAGATTTGAGAGGGGCTGCTCCTAGTACGAGAGGACCGGAGTGGACGAACCTCTGGTGTTCCGGTTGTCACGCCAGTGGCATTGCCGGGTAGCTATGTTCGGAATAGATAACCGCTGAAAGCATCTAAGCGGGAAACTAGCCTCAAGATGAGATCTCACTGGAGCCTTGAGCTCCCTGAAGGGCCGTCGAAGACTACGACGTTGATAGGTTGGGTGTGTAAGCGCTGTGAGGCGTTGAGCTAACCAATACTAATTGCCCGTGAGGCTTGACCATATAACACCCAAGCAATTTGTATGCTTCGAGCTGAAAAGCGAAAGGGCACCAGATTGCGGTGTGTGAAGACGCAATGAACCGAAAGTTCGCAAGCATTCACAAAAACCGCACAAACTATCGCATACCCAATTTGCTGAAGCGTCGAAAGACGGTTCGGTACCCGAATTTCTTGACGACCATAGAGCATTGGAACCACCTGATCCCATCCCGAACTCAGAAGTGAAACGATGCATCGCCGATGGTAGTGTGGGGTTTCCCCATGTGAGAGTAGGTCATCGTCAAGATTAAATTCCGAAACCCCTATCTGCGTATGCAGGTAGGGGTTTTGTTTTGCCCGCAGGAAAGTTCGTACAGCAACATCGGAACGGTCCCGGCTGTCACGGTCTGCCGACAGTGCTAAGGTTCGGCCCTAGCTTTTGTATTTTCCCAAGGAAGCCTTTATGCCGGACGCTACGTCCCTCAGTGCTGGTTTTATGGTGGTTCACGGCAACCGCCTGGACGAGCTGCGCAGCCTGGTGGTCAGTTGGATGCGGCGCTACCCGCTGGCTCCCTTGGAAAATGAAATCGCCCTGGTGCAGAGCAACGGCATCGCCCAATGGCTGAAGCTGGCACTGGCCGAGGACCCAGAAGATGACGACATGGGCGGCTGCGGAATCGCTGCCGCCATCGATGTGCAGTTGCCAGGCAGCTTCATGTGGCAGCTCTATCGCATGGTGCTGGGACGTGACGAAATCCCGGCCAAGTCCCTGCTCGATAAAGCCCCGCTGACCTGGCGCCTGATGCGTCTGCTGCCACAGTTGATCAACCAACCGCACTTCGAACCCCTGCAGCGCTTCCTTACGAATGACACCGACTTACGCAAACGCTATCAATTGGCGGAGCGGCTGGCCGATCTATTCGACCAATATCAGGTGTACAGGGCGGACTGGCTCGAAGACTGGGCAGAAGGCCGTCACCAATTACGAAATGGCAGAGGCGAAGCCAAAGCCCTGACTCCGGCCAACTGCTGGCAAGCAGAGCTGTGGCGTGCGCTGTTGCTGGATGTCGGTGCACAAGGCATGGCGCAAAGCCGCGCGGGTGTCCATCAACGCTTTATCGAGCGTATCAATAGTCTCGACAGCGCGCCCAGTGGATTGCCTTCCAGGGTGATTGTTTTCGGGATTTCTTCACTGCCAGCTCAAGCCTTGGAAGCACTTGCCGGGCTGGCTCGATTCAGTCAGGTCTTGCTGTGCGTACACAACCCATGTCGCCACCATTGGGCGGACATCGTCGCCGATAAAGACCTGTTGCGGCATCAATACAAGCGCCAGGCTCGCAAGCGCGGCATGCCGGTTGTGCTTGATCCGCAAACGCTCCATCAGCATGCCCACCCGCTATTGGCGGCGTGGGGCAAGCAGGGGCGGGACTACATCAATCTGCTCGACAGTTACGACGATCCCAACAGCTATCGCTCGGCATTTCGCGATGGGCGCATCGACCTTTTCAGCGATAACCAGCCTCAGAGCATGCTCAATCAGTTGCAGGACGACATCCTGGAATTGCGCCCCCTGAACGAAACTCGCGAGAGTTGGCCTGCAGTCGATCTGACAAAGGACGAATCGATCCGTTTTCACATCGCCCATAGTGCTCAACGCGAAGTGGAGATTCTCCACGATCAGTTGCTCGCACGATTCAGTGCTGATCCAGACTTAAGGCCTCGCGACGTGATCGTGATGGTTCCAGACATCGACAGTTACGCCCCCCACATCCGCGCTGTCTTTGGTCAGCTTGATCGCCACGATCCACGCTTCATTCCCTTCACGCTCGCGGATCAAGGCCAGCGCGGCAGGGACCCGCTACTGATCGCTGTCGAGCATCTGCTCAAGCTGCCCGACAGTCGTTTCCCCGTCAGCGAAATTCTCGATCTGCTGGACGTTCCGGCATTACGCGCTCGCTTTGGCGTAGAGGAGCGTGACCTGCCGACTTTGCACCGCTGGATCGAAGGCGCAGGTATCCGTTGGGGGATGAATGCCGAGCAGCGTGCGGGTCTGGGCCTGCCGGAAGAACTGGAGCAAAACAGTTGGCGTTTCGGCTTGCGACGGATGTTGCTTGGTTATGCCGTGGGCAGCGCCAGTGCCTGCGAGGGTATTGAACCCTACGACGAGATCGGTGGCCTGGATGCTGCGCTCATAGGTCCTTTGGTCGCACTGCTGGATGCACTGGAGATTGCCCACCAGGAGCTCACCCAACCTGCGTCGCCCAAACTCTGGGGCATCCGCTTGCAAGCACTGGTGCAGTTGTTCTTCCAGGCCAGTAACGAACATGACGACTATTTATTGGCTCAACTCGAAGAGTTGCGCGAGACCTGGCTTGAGACCTGCGAGTCAGTAGGCTTGCAGGACGAGTTACCACTGACCGTAGTCCGTGAAGCCTGGCTGGCTGGCCTCGACCAAGGTCGCTTGTCTCAGCGCTTTCTCGCCGGTGCCGTCAACTTCTGTACCCTGATGCCCATGCGAGCGATCCCGTTCAAACTGGTCTGCCTTTTGGGCATGAATGACGGCGATTACCCTCGCGCGCAGCCGCCACTGGACTTCGACCTGATGGGCAGCGACTACCGGCCCGGCGATCGTTCCCGGCGTGAAGATGACCGCTATCTGTTACTGGAAGCTTTGTTGTCGGCGCGGGACCAACTCTATATCAGCTGGGTCGGCCGCAGTATTCGGGACAACAGTGAGCGCCCGGCTTCGGTATTGATAGGGCAGCTACGTGATCATCTCGCCAGCGGTTGGCGATTGCACGATGACAAGGCTGATCTGCTTGAGTCCATGACTCAGGAACATCCGCTGCAACCCTTCAGTGCACGCTACTTCCATGAAGGCGATGATTTGTTCAGCTACGCCAGCGAGTGGCAGGTACTTCATCAGTCCAGCGGTTTGACGCCTGCCATCGAGGTTCTTGAGCCCTATATTCAGGACGAGCCGCTGAGCCTGGGTCAGTTGCAGGATTTTCTGCGCAATCCGGTACGGCATTTCTTCAGTCAGCGACTCAAAGTGTTCTTCGAGGCTGCCGAAGCGCCTTTGGCGGATGAAGAGCCATTTGTACTCGACGCGCTGCAACGCTATAGCCTCAGCGACAGCTTGCTCGAAGCAGCGCTCGGGCAATTGGACCAAATCGATCAGGTACTGGAAGCACAGGCGAAACGCCTGCAAAACAGCGGGCTCTTGCCCATGGCCGGTTTTGGCGAATGTTTGCAGCGAGAGTTGATCGAGCCGTTGCCGGATCTGTTGCAGCGCTATCAGCAGCTCCTGGCGTTATGGCCGACCCCGCTCACCAGCGCGTTGCCGGTGAGTCTGGAACTGCATGGGCTGCGCCTGGAGGGCTGGCTCAGTGGCCTGCATCAACGTGCGGACGGTGGTTTGCTATCGGTCACCACGATTCCCAACAGCATCGGCTCGCTCAAGACACGCAAATGGCATCGTCTGACACGACCATGGATCAATCACCTGGTTGCCTGTGCCAGCGGGATGTCGATGACCACCGCGTTGGTGGCGAGCGACGACAGTCTGTTACTGGCTCCCTTGGCGAAGGATGCAGCACTTGATGCCTTGGGTAATCTGTTGCTGGCCTGGCAAACGGGCATGCGCCAGCCGTTGCCGATTGCCGTAAAAACAGCCTTCGCCTGGCTGGCTCAAACCGATCCGGTCAAGGCTGACGCCGCCGCCCGCAAGGCCTATGAAGGCGATGGCCAGACCACTGATGGTGAGCGCCGCGAAAGCCCGGCACTCGCTCGGCAATACGCCGACTACGATGTTTTGATTGCCGACGAGACCTTCCCCGATTGGTGCGACGCTTTGTATCGGCCGCTGCTTGAGGCTCCCTGGCGTTCATTGACCAGCGAGGAGGCGCGCTCATGACCACGAAAACACCGCTGGCCCTGGCATTCCCCCTGCGTGGAAGCCAACTGATCGAAGCCAGCGCCGGGACGGGCAAGACCTTCACCATTTCTGCGCTGTACTTGCGTCTGGTCCTTGGTCATGGCGACGAGTCGAGTGGTTTTGGTCGTGAATTGCTGCCGCCGCAAATCCTCGTGGTGACCTTCACCGATGCCGCGACCAAAGAACTGCGCGAACGTATTCGTACGCGACTGGCTGAAGCTGCGCGTTTTTTCCGCGATGAGACACCGGCACCGGATGGCCTGATTGCCGAGTTGCGCCAGCAATACCTCCCTGAGCAGTGGCCCGGCTGTGCAAATCGCCTGGACATCGCCGCCCAGTGGATGGATGAAGCGGCGGTATCGACCATCCACAGTTGGTGCCAGCGCATGCTGCGCGAACATGCATTCGACAGTGGCAGCCTGTTCACCCAGACCCTGGAAACCGATCACAGTGATTTGCTTGGCGAAGTCCTGCGCGACTACTGGCGACTGTTCTGCTATCCGATGCAAGGCGATGCGCTGAATTGGGTTCGCGGCAACTGGGGTGGCCCGGCAGCGTTGTTGCCGCGAGTGCGTGGGTTGTTCGCCAGCGAGCGTGACAGCGTTGAAGGTAAAGAACCTGCCGAGTTGATCGCCGAGTGCCTGGAGGAACGACGGGCCGCGTTGCTCGAGCTCAAGATGCCCTGGCGCCAATGGGCCGATGAGCTGCTTGCCATCTGTCATCAGGGCGTCGCGAGCAAAAGCGTCGATGGTCGCAAGATGCAGGCGCGCTACTTCGAACCCTGGTTCGAAAAGCTCCGGGCCTGGGCCGAAGACGAATCTCTGGAGCAACTGGACATTGGCACCGGCTTCACTCGCCTGACTCCCGATGGCATGGCTGAAGCCTGGAAAGGTGAAGCTCCCCGTCATCCCGGTCTCGATGCGATGCCCGGCCTCAAGGCCAGTCTCGATGGCTTGCCGACCCCCGATGCCGCCGTGCTGCAACATGCCGCCCACTGGGTCGGTGCTCGGTTCGAGGAAGAAAAGCGTCGTCGCGCGGAAATGGGTTTCGATGACATGCTGCTGCGTCTCGATGCAGCGTTGCAGTCCGATGGCGGTGAGCGTCTGGCGACCTTGATCCGCGAACAGTTCCCGGTTGCGCTGATCGACGAGTTTCAGGACACCGACCCGGTGCAGTACCGAATCTTCGAGAGCATTTATCGCATCGAAGACAACAACCCTGAATCCGGCCTGTTCCTGATCGGCGACCCGAAGCAGGCGATCTATGCCTTTCGCGGTGCCGATATCTATACCTATCTGCGCGCCCGGCAAGCCACCACTGGCCGCCTGCATACCCTGGGCACAAATTTCCGTTCCAGTCATGGCATGGTCAACGCGGTGAACCATGTGTTCCAGCGCGCAGAATCTCGCGAGCAGGGGCGCGGCGCGTTCCTGTTCCGGGAGAAGAGTGGCGAGAACCCGGTACCGTTTCTGCCCGTGGAGTCCCAAGGGCGCAAAGAAGTCCTGCACATTGAGGGGCAGGTTGTGCCTGCCCTGAACATCTGGCATTTGTCCTCTGACCAGCCACTGTCTGGCGTGGTGTATCGACAACAATTGGCCGCCGCCTGCGCCAGTGAGATCACTGCGTTGCTCAATGGCGGTCAGCAGGGGCGTGCGGGCTTCATACAGGATGGTAAGGGTCTCAGAGGCCTGCTGCCGGCGGATATCGCGATTCTGGTGCGCGACGGCAAAGAGGCTCAGGCCGTGCGCGGCGAACTTTCCGCTCGCGGTGTGCGCAGTGTTTACCTGTCAGACAAGGACTCGGTATTCGCCGCGCAGGAGGCCCATGATCTGCTGACGTGGCTCAAGGCCTGTGCCGAGCCGGATGTCGAACGTCCCCTGCGTGCCGCGCTGGCCTGCATCACGCTGAACCTTTCACTGGCTGAACTGGAGCGACTGAATCAGGACGAACTGGCCTGGGAAGCACGGGTCATGCAGTTCCGCGGTTATCGCGAGCTCTGGCGCAAACAGGGCGTGCTGCCCATGTTGCGGCGATTGCTACATGATTTTCAGCTGCCCCAGGCGTTGATCGCGCGCAGCGATGGTGAGCGGATATTGACCAACCTGCTGCACTTGTCCGAGTTGCTGCAGCAGGCCGCCGCCGAACTCGATGGCGAGCAAGCACTGATCCGTCATTTGTCCGAGCATCTGGCATTGTCCGGTCAGGCTGGCGAAGAACAGATCCTGCGCCTGGAAAGCGACGAGCAACTGGTCAAGGTCGTGACCATCCACAAATCCAAAGGGCTTGAATATCCGTTGGTGTTTCTGCCGTTCATCTGCTCGGCAAAACCGGTGGATGGCAGTCGTCTGCCGTTGTATTACCACGATGCCGCGGGCAAGGCACAGGTGAGCTTGAAGCCGACGGCCGAGTTGATAGCCCAAGCCGATGATGAACGTTTGGCTGAAGACCTTCGTTTGCTCTATGTGGCCCTGACCCGGGCACAACATGCGTGCTGGCTGGGTGTGACTGATCTCAAACGCGGCAATAACAACGGCTCGGTCCTGCACCTTTCGGCGTTGGGTTATCTGCTGGGCGGTGGCGCGCCATTGGCTGAGTCGGCAGGGCTGCGTCGTTGGCTGGAAGACCTGCAGCAAGACTGTGCGGCGCTGAACTACGGTGAAATGCCTGACGCGACCGCCGAGCATTACCATCCGCCACGCAATGAAGCGACGTTGTTGGCCCCGCTGATACCCCGGCGCAAGGCCAGTGAAAACTGGTGGATCGCTTCTTACAGCGCCCTACGCATTGGTGACAGTCTGAGCGTGGGCAGTGACGAGGCACCGGAGAGCGCGCAAGCACAAAAGCTCTTTGATGACGAATGCCTTGATCCCGAAGCACCACGAGAAGTCGCCGCTGGTGGTGCTGATATTCATCGATTCCCTCGTGGTCCGAACCCCGGCACTTTTCTCCATGGATTGCTCGAATGGGCCGGTGACGAAGGTTTTGCCGCTGCACCACAAACCGTGGAAGACGCCATCGCCCGTCGCTGCAACCGCCGAGGCTGGGAAGGCTGGATCACCACGCTGAGCGGCTGGCTGCAGCACTTGCTCAAATCCCCATTGCACATCGGTGGCGGGCAGGCGCCGGTGGTGTTCGAGCAACTGACTCAATACCGGGTCGAGATGGAGTTCTGGTTCGCCAGTCATAAAGTCGATGTACTCAAACTTGATGAACTGGTGCGTCAATACACCCATCACGGCGTGGCCCGGGTGGCCGCCGAACCGGTGCTGCTCAATGGCATGTTCAAAGGCTTCATCGACCTGACGTTCGAGCATGAAGGCCGTTACTACGTCGCTGACTACAAATCCAACTGGCTGGGCGTCGATGACGCGGCCTATACCGAGCAGGCCATGGAGCAGTCGATTCTCGATAACCGTTACGACCTGCAATACGTACTGTACCTGCTCGCCCTGCATCGCCAGCTTAAGGCTCGGCTGGTCGATTACGATTACGATCGGCATGTCGGTGGAGCGTTGTATCTGTTTCTTCGCGGTACTCGAGCGGCCAGCCAGGGTGTGTATTTTGCCCGTCCGCCACGGGAGCTGATCGAGCGCCTGGACCGGTTGTTCCAGGGCAAGCCAGAGCCCAAGGCCGAACCCGCCTGGGAACAGGGAGTATTGCTATGAGTCGCACTTTTGCCGATTTGCTGCCTACGCCGTTGGCGGCCGAAAGTCTGGCGGACCTGGCCCCGTTGAGCCGCGCAGATGACTTGTTGCTGCTGCTCACGCGCTGGGTCGAACGCGGCTGGCTGCGGGCGCTGGACAAGGCCTTCGTCGCGTTTCTCCACGAGCTCGCTCCCGACGATGATCCGCTGGTGCTGCTGGCCGCCGCGTTGATCAGTCACCAACTGGGCCACGGTCATGTCTGCCTGGATCTGTTCGAGACACTGAAAGAGCCGGATTTTGCCTTGTCGCTGCCGCCGGAAGGTGATGTGCAAAGCGGGGCGATGTTGCTGCCGTCGCAATTGCTTGAGGCGCTGGACGGTGCCCATTGGTGCAAGGTCCTGGCGTCCAGTCGTCTGGTGGCTCTGGCCGTCGATGGGCGTGAGGCTGCGCAACACCGGCCGTTGGTGCTGTCGGGCAAGCGCCTGTACCTGCGCCGCTACTGGGCTTACGAACGGCGCATCGACCACGCGCTGCGCCAGCGTCTGGCGGCACACGAAGCAACGCCGGATGATTTGCCTCAACGCCTGACCGGGCTGTTCGGTCCAGCCAGGCTTGATGACGTGATCGACTGGCAGAAGCTCGCGTGTGCCCTGGCTACCCGAAGTGCATTCAGTATCGTCACCGGTGGCCCGGGAACCGGCAAGACCACCACGGTTGTGCGCTTGCTTGCATTGCTCCAGGCACCCGCAGTGGAGGCCGGTAAACCGTTGCGTATTCGTCTCGCGGCACCCACCGGCAAAGCTGCCGCACGATTGACCGAGTCCATCAGCCAGCAGGTTCAAACCCTGAAAGTGCCTGAAACGGTGCGCGAGAAGATCCCGTCGGATGTGACCACCGTGCACCGTTTGCTCGGCAGTCGTCCCGGTACCCGGCATTTCCGTCACCACGCGGGTAATCGCTTGCCGCTGGATGTATTGGTGGTGGACGAAGCCTCGATGATCGACCTGGAAATGATGGCCAACCTGCTCGATGCGTTGCCGCCCCATGCCCGTCTGGTGCTGCTCGGTGACAAGGACCAACTGGCGTCGGTAGAGGCCGGTGCCGTACTGGGCGATCTGTGTCGTGATGCCGAAGCCGGTTGGTACAGCCCGCAGACCCGCCAGTGGCTGGAGGCGGTCAGCGGTGAGCGCCTCGATGCCAGCGGTTTGCGGGAAGACACCCAAGGCGCGCATCCACTGGCCCAGCAAGTCGTGATGCTGCGCCACTCACGGCGCTTCGGCGAGGGTAGCGGCATTGGTCAGTTGGCCCGTTGGGTCAACCAACAGCATCCCGAGGACGCGCGCAAGTTATTGGCCGCTGCAAGTCATGACGACGTATTTTCCCTGCCCCTCAAGGGTGAGCAGGACCGGGCGCTGGAGCGCTTGTTGCTCGAAGGCCATGGCGGGGGGCCGCAAGGCTATCGGCATTACCTGAGTCTTTTGCGCAGTCAGCGACCACCGCTCGACCGCCCGCTCGACGATCCATGCTGGGCTGATTGGGCTCGCGTGGTGCTACAAGCTTTCGACGCTTTCCAGCTGTTGTGTGCCGTACGCAAAGGGCCTTGGGGCGTGGAAGGTTTGAATCAGCGCGTGACCGACGCACTGCTCAAGGCACGGCTGATCGACAGCGATCATCAGTGGTACGAAGGTCGGCCCGTGCTGATGACCCGCAACGACTATGGCCTCGGTTTGATGAACGGCGACATTGGCATTGCCCTCAAGCTGCCGGAGCGTGAAGGCCCGGAGGCCGGGCGGCACGTGCTGCGTGTGGCCTTCCCGCGTAATGACGGGCAGGGCGGTGTGCGCTTTGTCCTGCCAAGCCGACTCAACGATGTCGACACGGTGTATGCCATGACCGTGCACAAATCCCAAGGCTCGGAATTTGCCCATACGGCGTTGATTCTGCCGGATGCTTTGAATCCTGTGCTTACCAAGGAACTGATCTATACCGGGATAACCCGGGCCAAGGACTGGTTCACCCTGATTGAGCCTCGAGCCGGCGTATTCGAAGAGGCCGTGCGGCGCAAGGTCAAGCGCTTGAGCGGGTTAATGCTGGAGCTGGAAGAGGGTGCCTGGCCGAGCCATTGAGGGGCGGTGCCAGCCGCCGGAATCTGTCCGATGCGCCGTGGTGCGTCGCCTCGCTGGTGTTTCGGTGCTGTGCTATCGTTGCGGCATCATTTTGTTGCGATCGTAGAGAATTCTTGCATGAAGTTGGCTGTCTGGGCGACAGGGCGCGTCGTTGGCTGCAAACAAGTGCTGCTTGCCGGCCTCCTCTGTTTGTTGACGGGCGTTGCCTGTGCTGAGTCGGAAACTATCGTGAGCAAAGCCGACCAACGTGCCAGGTCGGTCACTCAGGTGGTGCTCGGGATCCTCAGTTATGCCCGATGGCCTGTTGAGCCCCAACAACTGCGCCTGTGCGTGGTCGGCCCCACTGAATACACCGACGACCTGGTCAAAGGCACCACACAAGCCACGGGTCGACCGGTTACTGTACGACGGTTGCTGGCCGATAATCCGGTCATCGCCAGTGAATGCGATGCGGTGTACATCGGCAAGCTGACCGGCGATGAACGCAGTCGGCTATTCGCCTCGTTGACGGGACGCCCGGTGGTGAGCATCAGCGAAGGCGGCGATCAATGCACTGTCGGCAGTCTGTTCTGTCTGCGGGTCGGTGATGAGCAGGTGTCCTTCGAGGTCAACCTCGACTCGGTCGCCCGCAGCGGTGTGCGCATTCATCCCAGTGTGCTGCAACTGTCGCGCCGCAAGCCGGCGGCGCCATGAATCTATTCAAACCTCGCATACGTCCGACCCTGGGATCGGTTATCGGCCGTGGGCATTTGATCGTCGCCCTGGTGGGCGTGGCCATGGCCAGTGTTTCATTGACCCTGCTGGGTGTTCTGGCTTTGCGGGTCTATGCCGATCACAACCTGAATCTGATTGCCCGTTCGATCAACTACACCGTGGAAGCCGCGGTGGTGTTCAACGACAAGGCCGCCGCCACCGAAGCGCTGGCATTGATCGCGTCCACTGAAGAAGTGGCTGATGCACAAGTGATGGACGAGCAAGGCGAGTTGCTCGCACGTTGGCAACGACCGGAAACGGGGTGGCTTTCCGATCTTGAAATGCAGATCGCCCGAACGATTCTGGAAAAACCCATCAGCATGCCGATCACTCATCAAGGTCGGGAAATCGGCAGCATCTTGCTCATCGGTCACGGCGGCAGCCTGATGCGCTTTTTGCTCAGCGGTCTGGTGGGAATCGTCTTGTGTACCGCTGTCAGTGCCTGGGTAGCGCTTTATCTGGCGCGTCGGCAATTGCGAGGAATCACCGGCCCGTTGCGCAGCCTGGCTGCCGTGGCTCACGCCGCCCGTAGCGAACGAGCCTTCGACCGGCGCGTACCGCCCGCCGACATTGCCGAACTCGACAACCTGGGCAACGACTTCAATGCTTTGCTCGACGAGCTCGAGTCCTGGCAGACCCATCTGCAAAGTGAAAACGAAACCCTGGCCCACCAGGCCAGCCATGACAGCCTTACCGGGTTGCCGAATCGGGCGTTTTTCGAAGGCCGCCTGATGCGCGCCTTGCGCAATGCGGGCAAGCTGGATGAGGGAGTGGCCGTACTGTTTCTCGACAGCGACCGGTTCAAGGAGATCAACGACAACTTCGGTCACGCTGCCGGTGATGCGGTGCTGATCGCCGTGGCGACCCGGGTTCGTGCGCAGTTGCGTGAAGAGGATCTGGTTGCGCGTCTGGGCGGCGATGAGTTTGCCGTGCTGTTGACGCCGCTGCACAAGATAGAAGACGCCGAACGGATTGCCGACAAAATCATTGCCAGTATGGACGCGCCAATCCTGTTGCCGGGCGGTACCCAGGTGTTGACTTCACTCAGCATCGGCATCGCCATGTACCCGGATCATGGGCTTACGCCCGGTGCGCTGCTCGATGCTGCAGATGCCGCGATGTATCAGGCCAAACGCCTTTCCCGAGGCGCTCACCACACGGCAGAGTCGGAGCACTCTGTCGTCCATCTTCAAACCAGGAGCTAATTTTTGTGTTCACATTCACTCAGCGTTCTCTGCGATTTTTTACGATTAGCTTATTCATGACCTTGCTGGCATTGACCGGTTGCCAGACGACACCGCAGAAAGGACTGACCCCGGCGCAGATCGCTGTACTCAAGCAGCAAGGTTTCGAGATGACGGATGAGGGCTGGGCCTTCGGCCTGTCCGGCAAAGTGCTGTTCGGTAGCGATGTCGAACACCTCAACCCTGCCAGTACCCAGATCGTCGAACGCATTGGCAAGGCGTTGTTGGGCGTGGGAATCGAGCGGGTGAGGATTGACGGCCATACCGATGCCTCGGGCGAGGAATCCTATAACGAACAACTTTCCCTGCGTCGCGCGAAAAGCGTTGAAGCGGTATTGGCCGCTGTCGGCATGAAAGAACAAAACATCCAGCTACGCGGCCTGGGCAGCAGCAAGCCCGTCGCCTCCAACGCCACCGCGGCCGGGCGCACCGAGAACCGCCGGGTGTCGATCGTGGTGAGTGCCGATTAATCGGCGAACACCATCTCCCGACTTTCCCCCATCAACAGCGCATGATTCTGCTCGGTGACGGTACGGATGTAATCCCACAACAAGGTAATCCGCTTGAGCTTGCGCAGGTCCTCCCGGCAGTACATCCAGAACTGCCGGGTGATGGTGATCTCTTGTGGTAACACCGGCAGCAATCGCGGATCCTGAGCCGCTAAAAAGCACGGCAGAATCGCCAGTGACCGTCCTTGCTGCGCCGCCACGAACTGCGCGATCACACTGGTGCTGCGCAGATTGGCACTGGCACCGGGCAGCACATTCGCCAGGTACAGCAGCTCCGAGCTGAACGCCAGATCGTCCACATAACTGATGAATTGATGCTTGCTCAAATCTGCCGGGCGGCGGATCGGTGGGTGCTTGTCCAGATAATCCTGGGTCGCGTACAGCTGCAATCGATAGTCACAGAGTTTGCAGCAGACATAAGGGCCGTGTTCCGGCCGCTCCAGCGCAATGACGATGTCTGCCTCGCGCTTGGACAGGCTGATGAAGTGCGGCAGCGGCAGGATGTCCACCGAGATCGCCGGGTAGGCGTCGACGAAATGGCTCAGCTGCGGGGTGATGAAAAAGCTGCCGAACCCTTCGGTACAGCCCATGCGCACATGCCCGGACAACGCGACGCCTGAGCCCGAGACCTGCTCGCAAGCCATGTGCAGAGTGCTTTCGATCGATTCGGCGTAACCCAGCAGGCGCTGGCCTTCAGTGGTCAGGACGAAGCCGTTGGTGCGGGACTTCTCGAACAACAGCGTACCCAACGAGGCCTCCAGCGAACTGATGCGTCGCGACACGGTGGTGTAGTCCACCGCCAGGCGCTTGGCTGCGGTGCTGGCCTTGCGAGTACGGGCAACTTCAAGGAAAAACTTGAGGTCATCCCAGTTCAACGAGCCTAAAGACGTGATGTTTTTTTGCATGATGGACCGGCTTTTATGTGCGTTCTTATTAGAAGTTTGCACATCTATACTCCAAAAACAGTCCGACAACCAAATCGCGACACACGCCTCATCTCAAGGCGACTTTCTCGCCTTGGCTCCCAAGATAGCTCTCTAAATAAGAACAACGTCCCGGAGACCCGACATGAACGCATCGCTAGAAACCACCGTACAAAAGGTCAAGTTATTGATCGATGGCGAGTGGGTCGAATCCCAGACCACCGAATGGCACGACATCGTCAATCCGGCGACCCAGCAAGTGCTGGCCAAAGTCCCCTTTGCGACCGCTGCTGAAGTCGATGCCGCCATCAGCGCCGCTCATCGCGCCTTTCAGACCTGGAAGCTGACGCCAGTCGGCGCGCGGATGCGCATCATGCTCAAGCTTCAGGCGCTGATTCGCGAGCACTCCAAGCGTATTGCCGTAGTGCTCAGCAATGAGCAGGGTAAAACCATCGCCGACGCTGAGGGCGATATCTTCCGTGGCCTGGAAGTGGTCGAACACGCCTGTTCCATTGGCAGCCTGCAAATGGGCGAGTTCGCCGAGAACGTCGCAGGCGGTGTTGACACCTACACCCTGCGTCAGCCGATCGGCGTCTGCGCCGGCATTACCCCGTTCAACTTCCCGGCGATGATTCCGCTGTGGATGTTCCCGATGGCCATCGCCTGCGGCAACACCTTCGTGCTCAAGCCTTCCGAGCAGGATCCGATGTCGACCATGCTGTTGGTGGAGCTGGCGATTGAAGCCGGCATTCCGCCGGGTGTGCTCAACGTCGTTCATGGTGGCAAGGATGTGGTCGATGCGCTTTGCACCCATAAGGACATCAAGGCTGTTTCGTTCGTCGGTTCGACCGCGGTCGGCACGCATGTCTACGAGCTGGCCGGTAAACACGGCAAGCGCGTGCAATCGATGATGGGGGCCAAGAACCACGCCGTTGTGCTGCCCGATGCCAACCGCGAGCAAGCGCTCAATGCACTGGTCGGCGCCGGTTTCGGTGCGGCCGGGCAACGCTGCATGGCCACCTCGGTGGTGGTGCTGGTGGGCGCGGCCAAACAATGGCTGCCGGATCTCAAGGCGCTGGCGCAGAAACTCAAGGTCAATGCCGGCAGCGAGCCAGGCACCGATGTTGGTCCGGTGATTTCCAAGCGGGCCAAGGCACGGATTCTCGAGCTGATCGAAAGCGGGATCAAGGAAGGCGCCAAGCTGGAACTGGACGGTCGCGACATCACTGTTCCGGGCTACGAACAGGGCAACTTTGTCGGCCCGACCCTGTTCTCTGGCGTAACCCCTGAGATGCAGATCTACACCCAGGAAATCTTTGGCCCGGTGCTGGTGGTGCTGGAAGTCGATACCCTCGATGAGGCCATCGCCTTGGTCAACGCCAACCCGTTCGGCAACGGCACGGGTCTGTTCACCCAGAGCGGTGCGGCGGCGCGTAAATTCCAGTCGGAAATCGACGTTGGCCAGGTCGGCATCAACATCCCGATCCCGGTGCCGGTACCGTTCTTCAGCTTCACCGGTTCCCGTGGTTCGAAGCTCGGCGACCTCGGTCCGTATGGCAAGCAAGTGGTGCAGTTCTACACTCAAACCAAGACCGTCACTGCACGTTGGTTCGATGACGACAGCATCAACCACGGTGTGAACACCACCATCCACTTGCGCTAAGGAGCCGGACATGAAAATCGCTTTTATCGGTCTCGGCAACATGGGCGCGCCGATGGCGCGCAACCTGATCAAGGCCGGCCATTCGCTGAACCTGTTTGACCTCAATCAAACCGTGCTGGCCGAACTGGCTCAACTCGGCGGCACCATCAGCACTTCACCGAAGGAAGCGTCGAAAGACGCGCAACTGGTGATCACCATGTTGCCGGCAGCGGCCCATGTGCGCAGTGTCTGGCTGGGTGAAGACGGTGTGCTGGCGGGAATCGCCAAAGGCGTGCCAGCGGTGGATTGCAGCACCATCGATCCGCAGACGGCGCGAGATGTTGCCGCGGCGGCCGCAAAGCAGGACGTGGCCATGGCCGATGCCCCGGTTTCCGGTGGCACTGGCGGTGCAGCGGCCGGGACGCTGACCTTCATGGTCGGCGCCACGCCTGAACTGTTCGCCACTCTGCAACCGGTGCTGGCGCAGATGGGCCGCAACATCGTCCACTGCGGCGAAGTCGGCACCGGGCAAATCGCCAAGATCTGCAACAACCTGCTGTTGGGGATTTCCATGGTTGGTGTCAGCGAAGCCATGGCGCTGGGCAGCGCCCTGGGTATCGACACAAACGTGCTGGCGGGCGTCATCAACAGTTCAACCGGGCGTTGCTGGAGTTCGGAGATGTACAACCCGTGGCCGGGCATCGTCGAAACGGCGCCGGCCTCGCGCGGTTATACCGGCGGTTTCGGTGCTGAACTGATGCTCAAGGATCTGGGGCTGGCCACTGAGGCGGCACGTCAGGCGCACCAACCGGTTGTGCTCGGCGCGGTGGCCCAGCAGTTGTATCAGGCGATGAGCCTGCGTGGGGAAGGGGGCAAGGACTTCTCGGCGATCATCAACAGCTATCGCAAACCCCAATAAGGGGATTGTGGTGAGGGAGCAAGCTCCCTCGCCACAGGATTCATGCATGCCTTTTTACCGAGAGACCACGTCGGGTGGTCTCTCGGTTTTTTGCATCAGGCAAACACGAAATACTTGCGCACGGTTTCAACCACTTCCCATGTGCCTTTCATCCCCGGTTCGATGACGAAGATATCACCGGCGCGCAGGTGGATCGGCGCCATGCCTTCCGGGGTGATGATGCAGTAGCCTTCCTGGAAGTGGCAGTATTCCCACTTCACATATTCCACATACCACTTGCCCGGCGTGCAGATCCAGGTGCCCATGATCTTGCTGCCATCTTCGCTGGTGTACGCGTTGAGGTTGACGGTGTGCGGATCGCCTTCGAGCTTTTCCCATTTGCAGGCGTCGAGTACGGGCAACGGGTGAGTGTCGCGAAGAACGGTAATCGGTGCGGTCATGTGGACTCCGGGCCTTGGAATATAGAAAGTGGTACTGAAGAACTGAAGTCGCACCCTATAGCGCCCATGCTCCGCTCAGTTGTCTGTATTCGACATCGAGCTGTCCAGAAACGCGCAAACGCTCAAAGATTTTCCGGCGGGCAAAAACCTGCCCCTCAGGGCAGAGTCAAGACGCTCAGCAAGGCCTGGGCATAACGGGGCAACACGGTGAAGTCCCGGGCGCACAGCAACAGTTTGCGGCGAGCCCACGGCTCTTCCAGTGCGACGCTTTTGAACGGCGTTTCAGCCGGCCAGCGTTCGACCGCCGCCAAGGGCACGATCGCCAGCCCGGCTCCCCGGGCGACCATGCGCATCACGCCCTCGAAACCATCGGCGCGGATGCGGACCTGCATCCGCAAGCCGCTGTGCAGGGCCTGTTCTTCCAGGTAAATGGCCAAGGCGCTGTTGGCGTTCAGGCCGACGTAGTCGTGGTGCAAAGTGGCGCTGAAATTTAGCGGTCCGGTGTCGGCCAAGGGGTGATCACGCGGCAGGATCAGCACCAGCGGATCGTCGCGGAAATAGCGGGTTTGCAGGCCGTCGGTATCCACGGCGTCGGACACGATCCCCAGGTCTGCTGCGCCCTGGCGCAAGGCGTGGGTGATGCGTGTGCTGGGCAGCTCCTGCAGGTCGATGTCGAGGTTCGGATGGTCGCGCAGAAAGTCCGCCAGCAATTCCGGCAGGTACTCGGTGATCGCAGTGGTATTGCACAGCAACCGCACCTGGCCTTTGACGCCTTTGGCGTATTCGACCAGCTCCTGCTGCATGCGCTCGGCCTGTTGCAACAGGACTCGGGCGTGCTGCGCCAGTGCCTTGCCGGCCGGAGTGGGGCTGACACCGCGGCGACCTCGCTCCAGAAACTCGATGCCCAGTGACGCTTCCATCGCGCGGATTCGTGCACTCGCCGCCGCCAGTGATAAATGGCTGCGGACGGCACCGGCGGTGATGTTGCCGGTGTCGAGGATGTTCAGGTAGAGGCGCAGGTCGGTGAGGTCGAAGTGCATACAGAATCCCGGATCGTTTTTAGCCTCTACCGATTCAAGAGGCAGCCTCAGTATATGGCAGATTTTCAAGGCACCCTTCAGGGCCCACGATAGCCCCATGAATACACTTGCCGCGTTCTATCAACATCTGGGCTTGGCCCTGTCCTTATTGATTGTCGCCACTTTCCTGCTGGCTGGGATGATCAAAGGTGTGATCGGCCTTGGTCTGCCAACCATTGCCATGGGCCTGCTCGGCCTGGCTATGGCACCGTCGCAGGCTGCGGCGTTGTTGATCATTCCCGCGACGCTGACCAACGTCTGGCAACTGGCCTTCGGCGGTCATTTGCGCGGGTTGCTCAACCGGTTATGGCCGATGCTGCTGGCGATTTTCATCGGCACTGGTGCTGGCACAGTGTGGATCGGCATGGCCGGTGGACATTGGGTGGTACGGGGGCTGGGGGCGGCGCTGTTGATCTACGCCTTGAGCGGGTTGTTCCTGCCGACCTTGCGCGTCGGCGGTCGCACCGAGCGTTGGCTCGGTCCGCTCTGCGGTGTGCTGACGGGCGTCATCACCTCGGCCACCGGTGTCTTCGTGATTCCGGCGGTGCCTTATTTGCAAGCGCTGGGCTTGAACAAGGATGAACTGGTACAGGCGCTAGGCCTGTCGTTCACTGTCTCGACTCTCGCGTTGGCCGCCGGCCTGTTATGGCGCGGCGCCCTCGGCGGTGGCGAGTTGAGCGCGTCGCTGCTGGCGCTGATCCCGGCGGTGCTCGGCATGTTGCTGGGGCAATGGCTGCGCCAGCGGATCAGCGCCGTGTTGTTCAAGCGCGTGTTCTTCATCGGCCTCGGCGTGCTCGGCGGCCACTTGCTGATCAGCGGCTAGCGGACGATGTGCTGAGCATCTCGATCGGTCGGATATCGAAATCCTGCTCCAGATATTCCATGCGCATGTCGAGGAACTGCTTCATATGGGGCAGGTTCGAGTGCACGTCCAGATGGGCCTGGGATTGCCAGATCTCGTAGAAGATAAACAGCGTCGGGTCCTGCTTGTCGCGCAGCATGTGGTACTCGATGCAACCGGGTTCGGCGCGACTCGATTCGACATAGGCACGGAAGAACGCTTCGAAGGCCTCGGCTTTTTCCGGGCGGGTCTTGGCGTGCAGGATGAAGCCTTGCAGTTCGCTCATCAGAATCTCCTAAACAGTCAGAATCGGCGCAAGTTTATGGCAACAATCGCTTGTTGATTCGTGCGTATAGGTCAAATGAATTTTGCGGATGGAGCGCTTATTCCGCGCGAGGCTGATCGTTAGGCTGCCGCCATCGATTCCAACCTTGCGAGATTTCTCATGAAAAGAGTCCTGTTGCTCAATGGCGGCAAAAAATTTGCCCACTCCGATGGTCGCTACAACACGACGCTGCACGAAGCAGCGTTGAGCGTGCTGGATCGCGGTGGTGTGGATGTGAAAACCACGTTCATCGACGAGGGCTACGACGTCGCCGAGGAAGTCGCCAAATTCCTCTGGGCCGATGTGATCATTTATCAGATGCCCGGCTGGTGGATGGGCGCGCCCTGGACGGTCAAGAAGTACGTCGATGAAGTCTTCACTGCAGGCCACGGCAGCCTCTACGCCAGCGACGGTCGCACGCGCTCCGACGCGTCGCAGAAGTACGGCAGCGGCGGCTTGTTGCACGGTAAAAAGTACATGCTGTCGGTGACCTGGAACGCCCCGCAGCAAGCCTTCGACGACTCGACCGACTTCTTCGAAGCCAAGGGCGTGGACGCGGTGTACCTGCCGTTCCACAAGGCCAATACCTTCCTCGGCATGACCGGTCTGCCGACCTTTTTGTGCGTCGATGTGATGAGGCGCCCGAATATCGAAGCGGATGTGGCGCGTTATGAGCAGCACTTGACCGAGGTGTTTGGCCTTAAGGCATGACGCTCGGCTACTATCGATATCTGAAGCAGTACAGGACTATCGATAAGGGACACACGTGAAAGCCAGATCCGATGAGTTGCAGATTTTCGTCTGCGTGATTGAGTGCGGGTCGATTTCGGCTGCGGCTGAGCAAGTCGGGCAAACGCCGTCGGCGGTCAGCCGCACGCTGTCGCGGCTGGAGGCCAAGCTCGATACCACGCTGATCAATCGCACCACGCGGCGCATGGACCTGACCGAGGAGGGCAAATATTTCTTCGAGCACGCCAAGCTGATTCTCGATCAGATGGACGAGCTCGAAGAGCGTCTGTCCTCTCGCCAGCAAACCCCGTCCGGGCGACTGCGGATCAACGCCGCGTCGCCGTTCATGCTGCACGCCATCGTGCCGTACATCGATGAGTTCCGCCGTCTCTACCCGGACATCCAGCTCGAACTCAACAGCAACGATTTGATCATCGACCTGCTCGAACAAAGCACCGACATCGCCATCCGCATCGGCACGCTGGCCGACTCGACCCTGCACGCCCGCTCCCTGGGTTGCAGCCCGCTGCACATCGTCGCAAGCACAGCGTACCTGGAACAACACGGCGTACCGAGCGCTGTCGAGGATTTGAGCGAGCACACGCTGCTGGGTTTTACCCATAACGAAGGTCTCAACCAATGGCCACTGCGCTATGTCCATGGTGACCGCTGGCCGATTCAAGCGTCGATCAGTGCGTCGAGTGGCGAGACGATCAGGCACCTGGCGCTGGCCGGTCAAGGCATTGCCTGCCTGTCGCACTTCATGACCATCGACGACATCCGCGCCGGTCGCTTGCAGGTGCTGCTGGCGGAGTTCAACAGCGGTTATCGCCAACCCATCAACGCGGTGTACTACCGCAACTCGCAACTGGCCCTACGGATCCAGTGCTTTCTGGACTTCATCCAGGGCAAATTGGCGGCTTATGCGATTGCCGATTTCAGGGGCTGATTCGCAGACCGCGTGATCGTTCATTGCGAGCAGGCCACCCATTCACTGGCCCGCCCGCCGTCAATTCCGTAACATCCGCGTCCCTCTTTTCCCGCCTGTATTTTTAGGTAAGCCATGAAGCCCAAACGTCTGCGCGCCGATGTCCTGGCCGGACTCACCACCTCTTTCGCCCTGCTCCCCGAATGTATCGCTTTCGCGCTGGTGGCCCACCTCAATCCATTGATGGGGCTTTACGGCGCTTTCATCATCTGCACCCTGACTGCGCTCTTCGGCGGACGGCCGGGGATGGTGTCTGGTGCCGCTGGCTCGATGGCGGTGGTGATCGTCGCGCTGGTGGTGCAGCACGGTGTCCAGTACTTGCTGGCGACGGTGTTGCTGGGCGGGCTGATCATGTTGGCGTTTGGTCTGTTGAGGCTGGGCAAGCTGGTGCGCATGGTGCCGCATCCGGTGATGCTCGGCTTCGTCAACGGCCTGGCGATTGTCATTGCGCTGGCCCAGTTGGAGCACTTCAAGAGCGGTGAGGCCTGGTTGAGTGGGGCGCCGCTGTACATGATGATCGGGCTGGTGGCGCTGACGATGGCCATCGTTTACCTGATGCCGCGCCTGACGCGTGCCGTGCCGCCGGCGCTGGTGGCGATTCTGGGCGTTGGGCTGGCGGTTTACCTGCTCGGCCTGCCGACCCGTACCCTGGGCGACATGGCGCACATTGCCGGTGGCTTGCCGGGTTTTGCGCTGCCAGACATCCCCTGGAGCCCGGAAACCCTGCGCATCATCGTCCCTTACGCGATATTGATGGCGGTGGTCGGCTTGCTGGAAACCCTGCTGACCCTGAACCTCACCGACGAGATCACCGAGAGCCGCGGCTATCCGGATCGCGAGTGCGTGGCCTTGGGCGCTGCCAACATGGTTTCTGGTGTGTTCGGCGGCATGGGTGGCTGCGCGATGATCGGGCAAACCGTGATCAACCTCAGCTCCGGCGGTCGCGGTCGGCTGTCCGGTGCGGTGGCCGGGGGGATGATCCTGCTGTTTGTGCTGTTCCTTTCGCCGCTGATCGAGCGCATTCCGCTGGCCGCATTGGTTGGGGTGATGTTTGTGGTGTCGCAGCAGACGTTCGCCTGGGCTTCATTGCGGGTACTGAACAAGGTGCCGCTGAACGATGTCTTGGTGATCATCGCGGTCACGGTGATTACCGTGTTCACCGATCTGGCCATCGCTGTGTTGTGCGGGATCATCATTGCGGCGCTCAACTTTGCCTGGCAACACGCTCGCGAGCTGTATGCCGACAGTCACGTTGAAGCCGACGGCAGCAAGCTCTACCTCCTGCACGGCACGTTGTTCTTCGCCTCGACGACGCCTTTTCTCAACCAGTTCGATCCCGCCAATGATCCGTCTGTGGTCACTGTCGACTGTCGCCACTTGAGCTTCGTTGATTACTCGGCCATCGCCGCGTTGAAGACATTGCGCGAGCGCTACACCAAGGCTGGCAAGCAGCTACGCGTGCTGCACTTGTCCGATCGCTGCAAGAAACTGCTCAAACGCGCCAGCGAGCATCACGACTGACATCGATGGGGGTTGTTCCTGTGCTCTGTGTCACGAGTGGTGGCGAATTATGGACAGTGTGATGGCTACTTAGTAGCATCCGCTGCATACGGATCTTTCTCCTGCGCGTCGATCGACGTGGGTCTATCAAGGAATCGAAATGCACAACTTTACCCATGGCGATAAAACCGTTTCTTTCACTGTCTTGAGCGGTGAAGTGGTGAGCAGCGAAAAAATCAGCGAGACCCGTGTGACATCCACGGGCGGCGTTCAGGTGAACGGTAACGACGGTGATGTGACGCCTGTGCGCATCAGTTCTGTTTCAATTATCAATCATGAGATCTGGGTCAAAACCCCGGACGGTATCGAGCACGATGTAAAGCTGCGCGGCATGGACATTCCTTTGCGCACAGGTCAGGAAATCTCTTTGATCAGTGCCTTGAAAAAGGATGGTTCGCCTCTGCACACCATTTTGCAGAACCACACAGCGTCCAAGCGATGGGTGCTGCGTGACGCGAGTGCACTGAATACCGAACTGGAGCTGTCGCCCTTTAACTGGAAGACAGTGCTGATCGTGCTTGGATTGTGCATCGCCGGTCTTGCTACGGCCGGGCTAGGCTTCCTGGCGGCGGCGGGCTATTTTTTCTACGCGTGGTATCGGGGCGCCCAGCGCAAGAAACTGCTGATTAGAGATTTGAACGCCTACATCGAGACCCTGGACAATCGAGTCGCCAGTCGCGAACAGGCGCCAAGCCCTGTTCAAGCCGAAAGCTCGGACCAGGCTGAAATCTCTTTCCAGGCCGAAAGTCCTGCACCGACGCAATCCCCTGCCGAGACTGAAAGCCCTGCGCTGAACAGTGATAGCGTACGCAGGGCGCTATCGCGCAATCTCTGATGACTTGATCTCGATACAGCAGAGTCAAGCCTGCCTCGATAGTGGAACTATCATCCCTCTACGCTGACTGTTCTCACGCAGAGGGATGAAAATTCCGCTATCCGATTTTCATAACCCGCGATCTCCCATACCTCTGCACGACATCCCTTACCCCTCCACGAAAATTACTTTCACTTCGTTTGAAAGTAGCTCGTCGAAATGATTTATGAGTTTCACAACCCATTCGACGTGACCCTTTCGAGGAGTACCGCATGACGCTTTCCTTCGGCTATTGGCTGTTGGTTTACGCCGCCATCGCCATCATTGCGCTGATCGTTCTGATCGCCCGTTACCGGATCAATCCCTTCATTGTGATCACCCTGGTGTCTATCGGCCTGGCGCTGTTGGCGGGAATGCCGCCGTCGGGTGTGGTGGGGGCGTATGAAGCCGGGGTTGGCAAGACGCTGGGGCATATTGCGCTGGTGGTGGCGCTGGGCACGATGCTCGGCAAGATGATGGCCGAGTCCGGCGGTGCGGAGCAGGTGGCGCGCACCTTGATCGACCGTTTCGGCGAGAAAAATGCCCACTGGGCGATGGTGTGTATCGCCTTTCTTGTAGGGCTGCCGCTGTTCTTCGAGGTCGGTTTTGTCTTGCTGGTGCCGATCGCGTTTACCGTGGCGCGGCGGGTGGGCGTGTCCATTCTGATGGTCGGTTTGCCGATGGTTGCGGGGCTTTCGGTGGTCCACGCGCTGGTACCGCCGCACCCGGCGGCGATGCTGGCGGTGCAGGTCTATCAGGCGTCGGTGGGGCAGACCTTGCTCTACGCGATTCTGATCGGTATTCCGACCGCGATTATCGCCGGTCCCCTGTACGCCAAATTCATCGTGCCGCGCATTCAACTGCCGGCCGATAACCCCCTGGAACGCCAGTTCCTGGAGCGTGAACCGCGCGATAGCCTGCCGGGTTTTGGTGTCACCATGGCCACGATTCTGTTGCCGGTAGTGCTGATGTTGATCGGCGGCTGGGCCAACCTGATCTCCACGCCGGGTAGCGGTTTCAATCAGTTCCTGCTGTTCATCGGCAACTCGGTGATTGCCTTGCTGCTGGCGACCTTGCTGAGTTTCTGGACCCTCGGCCTGGCCCAGGGCTTCAATCGCGAGTCGATCCTCAAGTTCACCAATGAATGCCTGGCGCCGACCGCCAGCATCACCTTGCTGGTCGGTGCCGGTGGTGGCTTGAACCGAATTCTGGTGGACGCTGGCGTCACCAATCAGATCGTCAGCCTGGCCGATGAATTCCAGTTGTCGCCGCTGTTGATGGGTTGGCTGTTCGCCGCGTTGATGCGCATCGCCACTGGTTCTGCCACTGTGGCCATGACCACAGCGTCAGGGATTGTCGCGCCGGTGGCCGTTGGTCTGGGTTATCCCCAGCCGGAGCTGTTGGTGCTGGCGACGGGGGCGGGGTCGGTTATCTTTTCCCACGTCAACGACGGCGGCTTCTGGTTGATCAAGGAATACTTCAACATGACCGTCACCCAGACCTTCAAGACCTGGACAGTGCTCGAGACGCTGATCTCGGTGGTCGCCTTCGGCCTGACCGTTGGCCTTTCTCACCTGCTTTAGTCGGAGCCATCCGCCATGGACATCCTCTATCAGATCCGCGCTCGTCAGGAATCCTTCAGCGCCGGCGAAGGACGTATCGCTCGGCTGATGCTCGACGATGTAGGATTTGCCGCATCCGCCAGCCTCGATGAGCTGGCGCAGCGGGCGGAAGTCAGCACTGCCACGCTGTCGCGATTCGCCCGCACAGTCGGTTGCCGCGACCTGCGGGATTTGCGCCTGCAACTGGCCCAGGCCAGCGGCGTCGGTAGCCGCTTTCTGGACCCGGCGGGCATGCCTGAACAGTCGGCGTTCTACGGGCAGATCGTCGGCGATATCGAGTCGACCTTGCGCCAGCACCTGGCGGCGTTCGATGAGTCGCGCTTCGCCGATGCGGTGAAACTGTTGGGCAAGGCACGGATGATTCACGCCTTCGGCATGGGCGGCTGCTCGACCCTGTGCAGCGATGAACTGCAAGTGCGGCTGGTGCGCCTCGGCTACCCGATTGCGGTGGGTCACGACCCGGTGATGATGCGCGTCACCGCCGCCAGCCTTGGCGCCGAACACGCGGTCATCGCCTGCTCGCTGACCGGCATCACGCCCGAACTGCTCGAAGCGGTGGAGCTGGCGCGCAGCTACGGCGCACGAATTCTCGCCATCACCCGCGCCGACTCGCCGCTGGCGCAATTGGCCGATGTGCTGTTGCCGCTGCAAAGCGCCGAGACTTCCTTCATCTACAAACCCACGGCGGCGCGCTACGGCATGTTGTTGGCCATCGATGTGCTCGCCACCGAGCTGGCGCTGGCCAGTCCTGAAGACAATCAAGAACGTCTGCGGCGGATCAAACTGGCCCTGGACGACTACCGCGGCGGCGACGATCACTTGCCGCTGGGAGACTGACATGATGTACGACACGCTGATCCGCAATGCGCTGATTATCGACGGCAGCAACACCCCCGGTTACCCCGCTGACGTGGCGATTCTGAATGGCCGCATCGAGCGAATCGGCGATTTGCACGACGCTCGCGCCATCGAAGAAATCGAGGCCGCTGGCCGAGTGTTGGCGCCGGGTTTCATCGATGTGCATACCCACGACGATACGGTGGTGATTCGCCAACCGCAGATGCTGCCCAAACTCAGCCAGGGTGTGACCACGGTGATTGTCGGCAACTGCGGGATCAGCGCGTCGCCGGTGAGTTTGCGCGGTGATCCGCCGGACCCGATGAACCTGCTCGGTACCGCCGCGGCGTTCGTGTATCCGCGCTTCAGCGACTATCGCGCGGCCGTCGAAGCGGCCAATACCACGCTGAACGTAGCTGCGCTGGTGGGGCACACCGCGTTGCGCAGCAATCACCTGGACGATCTGTATCGCACCGCGACCGACGCTGAAATCAGCGCGATGCGCGAGCAACTGCGCGATAGCCTTGAGGCCGGTGCCTTGGGTTTATCCACAGGCTTGGCCTACGCCAGCGCCTTCTCGGCATCCACTGATGAGGTGATGCAGTTGACCGAAGAGTTGACGGCATTCGGCGCGGTCTACACCACCCATTTACGCAGTGAGTTCGAGCCGGTGCTGGAGGCCATGGACGAGGCGTTCCGCATCGGACGCCACGCACAGTCGCCGGTGATCATTTCCCACCTCAAATGTGCCGGCGCCGGTAACTGGGGACGTAGTCCGCAATTGCTGGCGTCCCTCGAACACGCCGCGAAAACCCACCCGGTGGCTTGCGATTGTTATCCCTACGCGGCGAGTTCTTCGACGCTGGACCTCAAGCAAGTCACCGACGCCCATCGCATCACCATCACCTGGTCCACGCCGCACCCGGAAATGGGGGGGCGGGATCTGATGGACATTGCTGCCGAGTGGGGCACTGCGCTGCTCGAAGCCGCCCGCCGACTGCAACCGGCGGGGGCGGTGTATTACGGCATGGACGAGGCTGATGTACGAAGCATCCTCGCGCATCCGCTGTCGATGATCGGCTCCGACGGTTTGCCGGAAGACCCGTTTCCGCATCCACGCTTGTGGGGCGCATTCCCACGAGTGCTCGGACATTTCAGTCGCGACGTCGGCCTGTTTCCGCTGCATACCGCCGTGCACAAGATGACCGGGTTGTCGGCGGCACGCTTTGGCTTGAAGGAACGTGGCGAGATTCGTGAAGGGTATTGGGCGGATCTGGTGTTGTTCGATCCGGCGACGATTCGCGATGTGGCCGACTTCAACGATCCGCAACGGGCGGCGCAAGGGATTGATGGGGTATGGATCAATGGTGCCTTGAGTTATCGCGACGGGCAGGCGAACGGCAGAAGGGAAGGGCGATTTCTGGCGCGGGAGGGGGATTTGCGTAGAGGGTTTCATTGATCGCGCCTTCGTAGAAGCTGCCGAAGGTTCGGGCCGCGTTCGGACGATCTTTTGATCCAGGTCTCATGGTGGCACATTGCAGTTAAAGAAAGCCGTCACCAAGCCGAAGCGCTGACATCCAGCCCAGTCACACTGGGCTCATTCAGTCAGGGAGTTACCCCATGAGTTTCGGCAAAACCACCCCGATCCTGCGGATTTTCGATGAAACCAAGGCTTTGGAGTTCTACGTCGAGTTTCTGGGGTTCAAGATTGATTGGCAGCACCGCTTCGAGGCGAACCTCCCGCTGTACCTGCAAATCTCCCGTGGCGAGTGCGTGCTGCACCTCTCCGAACATCATGGCGACGCGACACCGGGCTCGGCCCTGCGCATCGAGACCGATGAGCTGGAGGCGTTCCAGCAGCAATTGCTGGCCAAGGAATATAAGTTTGCGCACCCACAAATCCAGGCGATGCCGTGGGGCAGTCAGGACATGACCGTGGCCGATCCGTTTGGCAATCGGTTGGTGTTTACCAATGCGATTAGTGTCTAAGCGTTAGATAGCCTTCGCGGGCAAGCCTCGCTCCTTGTACCGGTTACTCACTGAACCTGTAGAAGCGAGGCTTGCCCGAGAAGGCGATTTATCATTCACCGCAAAGTGAATATCAAACCCGGAAGTGACTCACCATCATCTGCAACTGATTGCCCAACCGCGCCAGCTCGACACTGGACGCAGCGGTTTCGTCGCTGGCGGTGGCGGTCTGTTCGGACACGTCGCGTACGTTGATGATGCTGCGGCTGATCTCTTCGGCCACGGCGCTTTGTTGCTCGGCGGCGGCAGCGATCTGCTGGTTCATTGACTGAATGTTGGACACCGTGCGGGTGATGTTTTCCAGTGATACGCCGGCCTTGCGAGTCAGCGCCACGCTGCTGTCGGTCAGGGTACGGCTGTTGTTCATCACCGCCGCCACTTGTTGAGTGCCGTTCTGCAAGCCGGCCACCAGGCCTTCGATTTCCTCGGTGGATTTTTGCGTGCGCTGGGCCAGGCCACGAACTTCGTCAGCCACCACCGCAAAACCACGACCAGCCTCACCGGCACGGGCCGCTTCGATGGCAGCGTTGAGGGCCAGCAGGTTGGTCTGTTCGGCCACGGCTTTGATCACATCCATGACGCTGCCGATTTTGTCGCTTTCCTGCTGCAGTACGCTCATCGCTTCAGTGGAGCGCACCACTTCGCTGGCCAGGCGCTCGATCTGGGCGATGGCTTCGTTGACCACTTTGTCACCTTCGCGAGCTTCACCGTCAGCGGCGGCTGCGGCCTGGGAGGCTTCTTCGGCGTTGCGCGCGACTTCCTGCACGGTGGCCGTCATTTCGTGCATGGCGGTGGCGACCTGATCGGTTTCCACTTTCTGGCTGTTCACACCGGCGCTGGTCTGTTCGGTCACGGCCGACAGCTCTTCGGCGGCGCTGGCGATCTGGGTGACGCCATCGCGGATGCCGCTGATCAAGTCCCGCAGGGTCACGCCCATGCGCGCAATGCCTTGCTGCAACACGCCGAGTTCGTCGCGGCGGGTGACCTTGATGTCCTGAGACAAGTCACCACCGGCGATGCGCTCGACCACTTTAAGGGTATCGCGCAACGGACCGGTGATCTGACGGGTGATGACCACGGCGGCGATGATGCCCACCAGCAACGCCAGCAAGGTGCTGATCAATTGAAGTGTGCGGGCCTGGGCGCTTTCGGCATCACGGCGGTCGAGCTGGAATTGATACAGCTGATCGCTCAGGGTCACGATGGCGGCGCCCTGATCGGTCATTTCCTTACGCGCCTGCACCGCATCGCTGTTGGCGGCTTTATAGGCTTGCAAGGCACTGCGGTAGTTGCTCAGGGCGGTTTCCAACTGACGCAGCGCGTCTTGTTGTGTGTCGGCGAAATGCGCGTTCAGCGACTTCAGGCTGGCGATGGCCGCATCCAATTGGGAAACGGCCTTTTGCTCGGTCTCGGCATTGGTGTTGGCGGTGTAGCCGCGCACTTCATAGCGGGCAAGAATGAACGCTTCCTTGGCGGCAGTGATGGCCAGGAACTGTTCGAAGCGCTGATCGCTCAGGGGCATTTGCTGTACGCGGATGTTGATTGCGTCGATCAGCTTGCTGGCGGTTTCGGCGTTGGCGCCCATGGCGTCGCGGGCGCTGTTGCCGGTGCGGTAGGCGCTGCGCATTTTGTTCAGCGACGTCTGATAAGCGGCGATGGTCGCGGCCTGCTCTTTGAGCATTTTGACGTTTTCAGGGTTTTTGAAGCTGCCCAGCAGGGCGGTTTGCTGAGCAACAAAACTGTCCAGGGTGGTTTGCACATTCTGTGCGGCGGTTTCGTCGCCGTTGGTCAGCATGTATTGCAGGCGAACCACGCGCAGCTTGGTCAGGCCGGCATTGAGCTGAGTGATGTCGCTCATCCAGTTGCTGCGGTCAATCAACCCGCCCAGGCTGGTCCAGCCGGTCAGGGCGAGAATGCAGGTCAGTGCCAGGACCAGGCCGAATCCCAGGCCCAGTTTCAAGTTCACGCTGATGTTGCCGAACCAGCTATTCATCAAATTCCTCCAGGAACGTTGCGCTTTCGATCGTCGGTTGGCTGGAAGATTTTTGTTTTTGGGAGCCAGCAAGGTGTGTAGCAGGTATGTATCGGCCGCAATCCCGGGAGCTGAAAGGATTTTGTCGGATGGATTCTGTAACAAGATTTTTACGCAGTTCTTAAGCTTTTTTTCACATGGGTTTCACCAGCAGCCAACGCGAGACTCGCTACCCTTGCGGTTTTGTATGATTGTGATGCATGCCGGCGAGGCGGCTGAACGTGGAATTGAGACTGAGTCTGTTCGGGATAAAACGCTCGATCGATCTGAGCCGTTTGGCCCGTTATCGAAACGCAATGGTCATCGTGGCCTCACTGCTGCTGGTGATTCCGCTGACCGTGTGGCTGTTGCGACCTGCGGCTGTGCCCGATCTGTCCCATGGCAATGTGGCGGGTGCCCGTGCGCTGGCTGCGGGGTGGGCCAAGGGCGACATGATCGTGCTGGTGCGTCACGTTGAGCGTTGCGATCACTCCACCGCCCCCTGTCTGATTGGCAATGATGGCATTACAGATCGCTCGCGCAGTGTGGCAGTGGGGGTCGGTGCGCAGTTTGAACGTCTGGGCCTGAACAAGACCGATATCTATAACAGTCCGATCATCCGTGCGGCACAGACCTCCAGTTATATGTTCAACAAGGTTGGCGTCGGCGAAGACTGGTTGATCAACTGCCGGGGCAGTATGTTACGTGATGCTCTGGCGCACAAAGTGGCGGGGCGCAACCTGATTCTGGTGACCCACAGTGAGTGCATGGCGGAACTCGAAAAAGAGCTCAAGCTGCCGACTGCTACTCTAGGCTACGGCGCTTCTCTGTTTATCTCCGCTGAAAAACCTCAGGAACCTCGTATGCTTGGTTCCATCGAGGCCTCTGACTGGCACTCGGTGACCACCGAATGAGCTTCTTCTTCATCACTCTGGATCTGGACGTACGATGCTGACTTCTTCCCGTTACCGCTTTTACTGGGTGAACTTTGGTATTCCGCTGGCCTGCGCGGTCGCGGTGTTCCTGATGTTTGACATGACCAAAATCGACATCGCTTTCAGCGATCTTTTTTATGACCCGGTTACCCAGGTGTTTCCGTTGGAGCATGTCCGTCTGTTCGAGCAGATCACCCATAAATGGGCGCGGATCATCCCGAACTGGACGGGTGAGATTGCGATCATCGGCGCCTTGCTGTCATTTCTCTGGCCGCGACTGAAGGCTGAAAAACATTCGAAGATCATCGCCTTCCTGGAAAAAATCAAAGTCGCGCCTGTGCTTCGGTTCGCCAGTAAACACCGCCGGGACTTCCTGTATGTGGTGTTCGCGTTTTCCATCAGCACCGGCGTTATCCACTATCTCAAGAGCCACACCAGTGTGTATTGCCCGGTTGAAACCACTCAGTACGCCGGGAAAATCGAGCACAAGGAGTGGTACCAGAATTTTGACCTGCTGAAAGAAGCCGGTGACGGTCGCTGCTGGCCGGGTGGGCATGCGTCGGGCGGTTTCACCATGCTCGCGCTGTACTTCGTGGCTCGCCGCTACCGCTGGCGGCACGCCAAAGCGGTGATGTACGGCTCGCTGCTGCTCGGTTTCGTCTATGGCACGACACGAGTCCTGCAAGGCTGGCACTACATGTCCCACACCTTTTGGGCCGGGATCTTCGTGTGGCTGACGTGTTTACTGACGGCATTGGCGTTCTATGGGCGGGCGCGACTGGAGCTGCCGGTGCTGCAAAAGGCTGAGCTACCCGTCGCTGAGCCGTTTACAGGGTTACAAAGTAGTAAGCCTGACGCCCCACCATCATTGTCTTGATCACCTTTAAGGGGGCGGCGGGTTCATTTACACCAGACATGAGTGCCACATTAGCCGGTGAGGCGCTCAGAAACTCATGCAATTGCGCCTCGGTATCCAGGCCTTTGAGTACGCGTCGGGTGTAGAACACGCTGGCGCCGCCCACCCGCTCGTTGGCTTGAAACAATGCGACCTGCTGCCCGCTGGCCTGGAATGCCTGAATCTGTTCAGTCAGCGGCAGGAAGGACAGTGTGCGATCAGCGTGAGGCAATACCCATTGTGCGGCAGCGAGGTAGCTGCCAATCACCACGGCCAGTACGCCAACCCCTATACCGCGACGATGCCGGACAATCAGCCCCGGCAAGGTCGATGCACCGGAGTAGGCCTGAAGTCGCTCGAACAGCACGCTCGCATATTCCGCGGCAATCACCGCCGCTGCAGGCGTCATGGACATCAGGTACACCGTGCGTTTGCTCGACGCCAGGGTCAGCATGACGAACTGCGCCAGCAGCCACACCGTGAAGAACAACAGGTAACGATTGGCCATCAGGCTTTTGCGAAAGTGCCACAGCCCCAGGTACACCAGAATGTTCCAGGGCGCGAAGGTCTCCGGCAGCTTGGCCAGGTAGTAGTAGAACGGTTCGTAATGCCCGGCCTCGACGAAGGAGCCGCTGAAGCGCCCGACGCTATTGGTCAGCAACACTTCCCCCACGGCATGCACACCATCGCGCTGATACAGCACCGCGAGCCAGATCATCAGCGGCACCAATCCCAACAGTGTCAACAGGCCGGGGCGCAGCCAGTCCGAGGGCTTCAGGCGCTTGTCCATCAAGGTTTCGGTCAGCAGATACGCGAAGATTACCACCCCCGGCATCGCCAGCCCCAGTACGCCTTTGCTCAAGGTCGCGATGGCGATCCCTGATGCAAAAAGCAGGGCGTTGCCGACAGTCGAATACCGTGTCCCCTGAAAAAATGCCAGCAGCGCCATGCTCACGCCGAAGGCCAGCAACGCGTCTTCGCCGACGCTGCGCGTATTACTCCAATAACTGGCCATGGTCGCCAGCAAAATCCCCGCCGTCCAGGCAACAACCTTGGGCCGGTTGAATCGCCGCAGCATCGTGTACAACAGCATCACACTGAACAGCCCGGCAAACGCGGACGTCAGTCGCACCGCCCACGGCGTACCGCCGAATGCGCGAATCGCCCCGGCGTCGAGCCACAAGCTCAAGGGCGGTTTCTCAAGAAATGGCTCGCCGAACAAATGCGGGGTCACCCAGTCGTTATCCAGGTGCATCTCCATGGCAATTCCGGCGACCCGGGCCTCCGTGGAACCTTGTAATTGGTGATTGCTTAGCGCGAAGAAAAACAGCAGAGCGGCGAGTAGAAACAGTGAAGAGACGGGGCGTGACATGAGTTTCTGGCTAACCGAGCAGGGGACCGGGAACCCCAAGCATACGAGTTGAATGCTTAACGAAACATGAACGGCCAGCGAGAGGTGACGGGTGACGTTGGGGCAGCACTAACGGGGGCGATCTGAGTAGCAGCGTCCTTCCAGGCGCTGTTATTGTCTGACGTCATGGAGTTGGTAGTTAAGGATGATGCAATGGAGCTTGCGCTGACCGTTGGTACTCACACATTGAGATTGAGCGCCCCCGACCCCGAATGGTGTAAAGCGTTGCAGCATGCGCTGAACGCCAGTTTTACAGTCCACTGCGAATTTCTGCCCTGGGCCAAACCCTACACCACCGAGGACGAGGCCCGATCGTTCCTCGCGCGGGCAGTCGATGAATTCAAAAGCGAAACCGGTGAGCGGCGGCTGTTTATCGTCGACGATACCGCGCGCGCGATCATCGGCTGCATTGGCTTGAAGCCCCGGCGCCGTAACCGGTATGTGGTCGGCTACTGGGTCAATACCGAGTATTCGGGCAAAGGCTATATGCGCACGGCGCTTGAAGCGTTGATCAAAAGCATGCCCGGTTTCACGTTTTACCTGACCATCGCATCGGCCAATGTGGCGAGCCAGCGGCTGGCCGAAGCGGCCGGGTTTGGTTTGATCAGACGGTGTTATCAGAGGCCTTGTTTGCAGCCGCATGAGGCGCAGGTTACGTATCTGTATCGGTTGAAATGATGGTGGGAGCAGTCACTGGAACCGACCGCTAACCAGATCGCAGGCAAAAAAAAAGCCCGCGGGAGGGCGGGCAAACCGTAGTTTCTTGAATGAGCGAGGGGGAATGTACAGGTTGGAGGGAGGCGGTGGGGTGAAGAAAAATTCATGTGGATGGATGGCTTCAGTCGCTCGTAGCTTCACCAAAGGTATGAATGAAAAGAAGCCCTGTCACGGTTCGGGGTTTATATTTTTATTTGATCAAATTTTCCGTGCGCCGGACATTTCCACGGTACGCGGAACGCAGCGCCACCTCCATTCAGATGTGCCTGACTCATGATCGACGGCCACCATCGCACTAGGTTATGCGCTTTGTTCCAATAAGACTCGTTTCCCCAATGCTTGGCCAAACAGAAGACCGGCAGTCCGCACTCGCGGAACGCTCTCTTTTCAATATCACCTTTTGTGAATTTGTCTTGAGAGATGACAGCCCATCCACCTTCTTCTCTCAGCACTGATATCCATGCCACATCAGCGGTGCTTGGCGGAAATTTATCCCTTAAAGACAGTACCGAATGGCCCTCAGCTTTAGTCAGTTCGTTCAAGGCTCGGGCCAACGCAGGGGGAAGATTGTTATCCAATAGGAACTTCAAGCCGCATTCCTTTGCTCAAAACTGACCGCTGCCTCAACTGCAGCAATAGGTATTTCATAGAGGCGGGCTACACGTTTGACGTCTCTGCCTTCAGCTCTGTAGGCGCTAAAAATGGCTGCTGTGTCAATTCCCGTACCTGACAGGACAGGTTTTCCAAAGTTTCGAGAGGGGTCGAGAACGATGGCTTTGCTGCGTTTGACCGGATACCAGCGCTGCGCTGAGCCTGATCCTGTGTAGTCGATACCTTCATAGAGCGAAGGTTTGATGACTTGTTCGAATGCATACTGTCGCTTGATCAAGTCCAGAAGTGCCTCATCCCCTGTTTCACCCATCACCGTGGCGAAGATGCTTCGTCCGTCGGTTTGAAAGCGTTTGCAGGTGAATGGGTACGCTTGGTTAAACAACTCTTTTGCTTGCTGCGAGGCACTACGGATGGCTTGCAGGCTTACGCCGTGTTGGCGAAAAGCATGAACGAAACGAATTTCCAGTAAGTCATGAAAACCTAGAACGCACTCGTTCACATCAGACAGCTCTGAGTCCCAAAGCCCCGGATGCTGAACACCGTGGGCGGTGTATCCGAATAACCAGCGGCGTATATCGGTAGCTGAAATCCCGGTGTAAAGCGAAGCTTCTGCTGGGGTGTACAAGCCAATGCCGACAAGGCGGCTAGGTAGCTTAATGTTTTGCATGTTGGCCTCCTTGTCAGCAGGTGATCCGATGGATGGATTCTGGTCGTAAGGGTGAACTCAAGCAACTGGTCGGGGACGAACCGCTGTTTTGTTTGGGCAGAGTAGGTTTGAAGCGTGAGCTACACAATCAGCTCGGAGTCGTCACGGCTTGCAGGAAATTTCTGAAAACCCTGTCCTGTAAGTCGCTTGGGCGAAAACGTGGCTACTCTGTCGTCTATTGAGTCGACAGTAAGTTGCAGATTATGAAACCTAGTGTTGAGTCGTCTGACACTGCATTGTCTCGTATAAGTAACATTCAGCTTCAATTGTCACGCATACAGAACATCTCTACCCATTCAAAGCCCAAAAAGGCACCTGCGATATTCTCGTCAGGTGCCTTTTTGTGTTGGGGGAGCGGTAAAGACTCCATTCGATCAACGAGCGCGATCACTCAGTGAAGAACGGGAGGCTCTCCCGCGGCCACCGACGCGTTCGGATCAAGGTTATCCTTCGCTCGGTTGACCAAAAGCTCAGTCAGCATCGTCAACTGCTGAAGCGCCAGTGCCACATTGCGCTGCGGGCCTTCGAGTCGGTCGGCAAAGTCCAGCGTCATGACGTTGAGGGACGCCAGGGTTTCGCTGGCGTGAGCGAGCAGGGTGGGCATGTCGACGTCGGGGCGGACGCTGAAGATGTTCCTGTTCAGGTTGCGCCGGCGGGCGCTGACGGAGCGTTCGGTGGTTTTGGGCTGTTGGGTCGGGTCGAGGGTTTCAGGTTGTGAAGTGGCCGGATTTTTCAGTGGGATTCGGGTGATCTTTTTCATAAGGGCGTTCCATTGGTTTAGGGATCCTTACGTAATTTCGGCTTGTTAAAACCATCCGCAGGGTCGCAGCGAAGGGTGAAGACTATCTTTCAGAAATGTTGTTCACCAGTTCATGGCAGTCGCTACGGGTTGCAGGAAAATTCCCAGGATGACGTGGTTCTAATCTGTCAGAGAAATCCTTTTCCACTACTGTTGACCCTGAGCAACTGCCGCGCCGTCTCAGTCGCTCAGTGTTGGTGCCTGTGATGGATATCGGGAAAGTGCGGATGACTGTGCTTAATGGGAGCGTGGTCGTGTAAATGGCTATGAGGTTCAGTGCCGTCCCATTCAAAGGCATGTTCATGTTGATGGTGCTCGTCATGAATATGCGGATGGTCATGTGTTTGCGGATCGTGTTGGTGTTCGTGAGAGTGGCTCTCGGTCAGGTGTATCCAGACGCCAACCCCCATCAGGCCTGCGGCCACCCAAAACACCCACGTCACCGCTTCGCCTAACAACAGGATCGAAATAGCGGCCCCCAGGAACGGTGCAGTAGAGAAGTACGCACCTGTGCGCGCGGTGCCAAGCCCCCGCAAAGCCAAAACGAATAGCACCAGGCTAACGCCGTAGCCCAAAAAGCCTACCAGTAGCGTTGGCCCCAATAGAGACAATTCAGGGAGATGCATGCCAAGAGCAATCCCCAAAGCGCAGTTGACGACCCCGGCGACCAATCCTTTGATGCCAGCGATAAACAATGCATCCGATGCGGAAACCTTCCGGGTAAGGTTGTTATCGATGGCCCAACAAAAACAGGCAATCACCACGGCGACCGGGCCAACCCAGCCGTGGATCCCTGCGGAAGTCTGAGGCCAACCCAAGAGCACGCCACCGGCAACGATTGCGATCATTCCAGCGACGATCCGCCGGTCGGCGTTCTCCTTGAACACCATCCAGGCAAGCAGGGCGGTCAATACCGCCTCAAGGTTTAGCAACAGCGAAGCAGTGGTAGCTGATGTGAGGGTAAGGCCAAACATTAAAGACACCGGCCCCAACACGCCGCCGAACGCGATAGCACCAATGAGCCATGGCCATTCTGAAATGGTTAAACCGACAGGCTGCCAGCCGCGATCGCGGATCAGCCGGGTAACCGTGAGACCCAAGCCACTTCCCAGGTAAAGCAAACCGGCGAGCAAGACGGGTGAAACGTTCAGCCCCAGGACCTTGGCAAGCGGCGTGCTGGCACCAAACAGCGCTGCAGCACCCAAGGCGTATATAACGCTTTTGTTCATCATCTGTTCCGTAGCAAAAGGCATGATTGAGAAACACGATACTCGTCATGCATCGATAGCGCATTGAATCGAATCCACAAAAAAGGCACCTGCGATATTCTCGTCAGGTGTCTTTTTGCGTTGGGGCGCGGCAACGATGCCCTATGCCGGATACGTTAAGACGCTGAAACCTGCCGCTGCAACCGCCGCCCCACCACATCCAGCAAATCGCAACCATCACGCAACGAAGTCACCAACACCCGCGCCAGCTCACTGTGAACGCCTTCGTTCACAGCGAAACTCTCCAGCAATTGAGTCGCCGTGCGGATGCGGTAAGCCGCCGTTTCATGCAGCACATCCAGCGGCGCTTCAGTGTCGATCAGCAGCGACGCGATAGTGCAGTCGATGCCGGTGATCGGCATGTATCGATCCATGACAAAACCTCCATTCGATCAACGAGCGCGATCACTCAGTGGCAGACGGGCTCGACCACCGGCAGGGGCGATTCGAGGTTATCCAGCACTCGATTGATCAACATCTCGGCCAGCACGGCCAGTTGCTGCATCGCCAACGCCACGTTGCGATGCGAGCCTTCGAGATGGTCGGCCAGGTCGGTGGTCATGACGTTCAGGGAGGCCAGGGTTTCGCTGGCGTGACCGAGCAGGGTGGGGGTGTCGACGTCGGGGAGGATGGTGAACACATGGCTCACGGGGTCGGGGTGTTTCGGGTTGCGCAAGCGGGCGCTGACGGCGCGTTGGGTGGCTTGGGAGAGTTGGGTCAGGTCGAGGTCTTCCGACTCTGAAAGGGTTGGGTTTTCAAGTGGGTTGGTCTTTTTCATGGAGGAACTCCGAAAGGTTAGGGATCCCTACGCTTTTCGGCCTGTCAAAACCGTCCGCCGGGTTGCAGCGAAGAGGGAAGACTATCTTCCAGAAATGTTGTTCGCCAGTTCATGGAAGCCGCTACGGGTTGCGGGAAATTTCCTAGGATGGTGTGTACGAGCCTGTCAGGCAGGTGTGGACCGACGCTGCGGGCGAGTGAGATCGAAGAGCTTCTATCTCATAAATGGAGCTAGTTACAGTCGGACTGGATTGGTGAGCGCTCCGTCCCGAATAGGGCCATTCCAAGCGATGGGTGAGAGTAGGAATACTGTGGCAAGGAAAGCTACCTGGGACAGGTAAAACGGCTCCAGCCATTGTTGATTCAACGCGACGTATAAAGTGTTATGGGTCACGTCGACCAAAATAATCGCTAACGTAAGCACGATTCCGGCTCTTGGCTTGATGAAAAGTAGCAGTGCTGCAAGCGGGTCAAAAAACGTAAGCGCCCCCCAGAAAATGCGGCTGGCCAAGTAAGCGCTATCCCCGTATCCGTAGTCCCAGAGCAATCCATGCGAAACGTCTGCACGGATGTGATTAGCAGTTGCGATGAAAAGGCAGCATGCGAACAAAATTCTGATGGCGAATGACAATCTTGGCATGGCGTTATCTACATTCGTGATCTATGCCCTGCATGATAGCGGGACCGACCAACGACGCTAACAGTTGCAAACTGGGAATGCGTAATCGCTGAACGCTTGCGTTAAATGGACGAGCTGAAGATGAGCCTGTTGCCAGAACAAATCTGCTAAGGTCGACCATCGTTGATACCGCTGACAGGGAGTCATGCATGGCAAAGCCAGCCGCACGTATCACCGATCCGACCAGTTGCCCAATACTTGGACATGGCACCAAAGCCATCGCCTCCGGATGCTCAAAAATAGAGTCATCCCGGTAGGAAGAGAAAAGGGCCTTTAACCCGATCCACTCCCAGGCTTTTCAAATACTCGATGGTCTCAGACGAGGGTGCGTAACCGTGCTTGATAAAGACGCGGTCGGTCTGGATCAGGTTGTCGTCGTCTGGAGCGGGGTGCAGCTTCTGGAAGGGCGTTTTGGATCCGTCGTGGCGTTCGATGGTGGCGACGCAGGGCAGGGTGCCGATGAGTGTCTGGATACCGTCGATGAGCCCAAGGCAGCTTCATCCGAAGCCTATACATCCAGCGCACGGACAAAGACATTCACGTCATTACCGTAGTACACGGAAGAGCCTTCATACTGAAACCGCAACTTAGATAAAACATGAGTAGAAGCATTGTTATCGGGCCAGACGAGAGCAACACACTCTGAAAGACCTAGCACGTCACGCGCATAATCGAGAATTGCCGCACCAGCCTCTGTAGCGTATCCGTTACCCCAAAAGACTTTAGCGAAACGGTATGCCAGTTGAAATCGATCAGTGGATTCTAGGGGGGTGAGGCTTATCCAGCCAATTGGTTTCCCCTGTAACTCCACACGCCAATGCCCTGGCCCCTCATGCGGTGCAGAATTTACATAGGCGAGAACTTCTTTCCGTCGAGAAGGGGTAGGGGCAACTACTCCGGTCGTGTAGCGCATGACCTCTGGGTCGGCCTCCATCGTCATCACAAAACCGACATCATCCGGCGACAGGCGCGTTATCAAAAGTCTGCGGGTCTTAAAAGTAGCCATTGCGCAACTCCAATGCTGATTACTCGCCGCAGGCAGTCTACTGACGCGGCCGCCGATTGGGACAATAACCGATACCCTAACCAGTTCACGAGCGCAGATGGTTATTGAACGCGCGGTCCACATGTGTTTGCCAGCCGCTTACATTTCAAGAACCGTTCAGCAGAATCAAAGCAAAGGAGCCCGCTTGTATGCTGGGGCTTGGAGGGAGGAGGAGGGACAAACCCCAGATGCGACAAAGCCCGCACTTGGCGGGCTTTGTCGTTTTCGGATTGGTGGGCCGGGGGAAGTTGAATTTGAGCAGCAAAATATTGATTAATAATATAAATATCGGTTCGAATTTTCAGTTGGAATACCAAATGGAATGCCGTGGCACATCGCATTCCCCGTGGCCACCGGTTCACCTCGATCACACCACCGATTGCAGGGCAGTTTGCCAGCGTGCTTGATAACGATGATTAGCAGAGAGCTTTAAGAAACGTACCTGTCCATTACGCCTCCCGGACAGCGGATATGTGCTTGATGTAACCTTCTTCTAACTCAAAGGTCTTGTAGGTTTTTCCCTTGGCTTCAAACAGTTGACAGTGATAGTGGCGAAATGCAATTTTCAGCCAGATTGGATCCGGCCGATTTCGAGGATGGTTATGAGTCAGGGGCAGATGGTTGTTAGAGGTGCCTGGTTGTGCTGCTGAATGCGTTTCTGACCGAGTACGACGAGAGCCTCGGCAATGAGCTGAATATCGATCCCTTGGGGCTGCAGGTAATCTGGTCAGGGTTCGGCCAGCAGATTTTTCAGAACCGGATCAGCTCAATCTCCAACGACATCCGTAACTTCACCCTGAATCTGTTCAATCACTACCTGATCAAGAGCCTGATTGACGACGACTCGGTCACGTTAGGCGCCGGGTTGAGAAGGATCTACGCCGGCAAACATGATCTCAACTTCAAGCATGCCTGCCTGGTGTACCTGGAAAATCTCTACGTCTATAGCGTCATCGCTCATCAAGACACCGCGGGCTTGGAAAGTACCGGCGTGCTGGGCATCAGTAAGGCGCGACGTCGGTGGTATGAGGCGGGGGGGAACCCTTCGCTTTCGTTCAACCATGGCAGCAAAGCGCAGGTACTGGTTCGGCAAACCCTGCTTGGCGTAAGCGGCCGTTACAAGACGCCGCTGGTGGAGATGGGTTTTTTCGATCGCCACTATCGCTACAACCTGCCCACGGCCGCACCGTTGTGGAAAAGCGCAGACGTATTGATCAGTAATACTCCGACGCTGTCCCGTCTTTATCGCCTCCTGCACTTTCACATGAGGGAACTGCTCGCAAGCAACGGCGGCGAGCCGAAGCGGAATTTTTGCGATGTGCCGGCAACGCTCACTCGGGCTCAGGTTGCCGCCTTTCCATCTTCGGCGCAGGTTGGTGCCAAGACATGCGACTTCTGGCTTTCCGTTACCGAACTGGATCAGGGCGCCCCGGGGGCATTGTACAAAGTATTGGGTGAGGGGCTCAGCAGCGCATCCGCTGCCGCCGTATTCGAGAAGGCGGTGAAGCAACCGCTGTCGCAAGATGCGCAGCAAAAGCTTGAGCACGTGCGCATGCTGGAACCGTTGCTCAGCGAGCTGGACTTGTTGTTCCACCTGATGCTGGTCGAGAAATCCCAAGCCGTGGAGAAGGTCCAGCAACGCTGGGAGGCCCTGGGCCGTAATACCGCCACCTTGATGGCCTGCGCCGCTCCCATTGAAGCTAACACCGGGATGGCTACGGTGCTGTCGGCAACCGGCCAATCACGACTGAACGGCTTGCTTAGCGTGGCGGGGCAGGGTGACGTCCCGGCCCAGATGGACGCACTGCTGAACTACCATGCGTACATCATGGAAAGCCGCGGACAGTCACCGTGGCTGACAAAGGGCAGCGGTACTCAGCTCAAGATCCATGTGCGGCCTCGGGACGAGCCGACCCTCGACGACAGGCCGCTGGGGGGGTGGGTGCATCAGTACTACATTCCCCAGTTTCGCCATTTGCTCGCCGGCTTGCACGGGGAGGCCGCATGAAGTTGCTCGATGCCTTCAAGCAGCAGTTGGAGGGGCTGGACGAAGTACACCGGGTCTGGTTGACCACTTTCAACCTGAATCTCGCTTTCGTCGAAACCTATCTGCTTCCGACAGTGCTGGGCATGGAGCCGCCACGCAATCGCATGGACTACGAAAGCTTCCAGTCGTACTTGGTGGAGAAGGGCATCGACTTCCGGGTTTTCTGCGACAAACGTATGCTGGAAGCCGATCAGTACAAGCGGACGGCCATACACGTTCACTGTGTGTCCACGCGCGCCTTCAGTGCCTACGATGGCTTTACCGAGCAGACGCTGTTTCATCCCAAGGTCATCTACCTGGAGAGCAAGTCGGGGCAGATGGTATTGGGCGCGGGCAGCGCGAACTTAACCGTTGGTGGCTGGGGGCGCAATCAGGAAGTGTTCACTTTCCAACGCGTCTGCAATAACGGCCAATACAAGCAGATCCAAAGTTTTTTCAACGTTTTGGTCGAGCCGTTCGAACTGGAGCTCAATTGGACAGCCAGGCGTTTTGCGGCCAGCAATTCCGATTGGCAGTTCGTGCACAGCTTTGACAAACAGACGTTTCTCCAGCACCTCATGGCGCAGGACCGGATCACGTCGTTGCAGGTCTGGTCACCCTACCTGGCGGCCGACCTGCCCAACTTGCTGGAGAGGCTTCAGGCTGCGTCAGGTAATCTCCGTTTGAAGGTGGCAGTGGTCGCGGACCGGCTCGAAGGCCGCTATTTCCGAACCCCTTGGAGTGAAGCACTGGCGACCTGCATCGACACTGGCGCCCTGGCTTTTCATCATAATCCTTCCTCGCGCCACCACCTAGCCGAAATGACCCACGCTAAGGCATGGCTGTGTCGCTCGCCCCAGGGGAGCCACCTGGCGATCGGCTCGTGGAATTTCACCCATGCCGGTACCAGCAGTTTCGAGCAGCGCAATATCGAGGCCGGCATCGTACTGAACTGCAAACGCAATGCAGACATGCTGGGAGAGCGCATCGATGTCACCGAGGCTGAATTTGCCAGCGAGCAGTTGTTGTCTGAGGACTGCTTGAATGTCCCGGAAGAGCTGCCATTCGACTTACAGGTGCTCTACGACTGGAAGCGCGCCTGCTTTACGGTGTCAGGCAACTGGTGGGCCGATAAGCCTTGCAATGATTATTGGCTGAAGTTGCCCGGTGTGAGCGAGCCGATAGCCCTGCAGTGGAAGGCTCGGCGCCAGGGTGGAAGGTATTGGCTGATACCGATCGAGCAGGTTACTCCGGACAACGAGGCAATGCTGGCGGATCACAGCTACAGCATTCTCCTGCAGAACCAGGCCCCGCCGGTGTATAGAGGTATTATCGTTGAAAGCGGTCAGTCTTTTCGGCGTGCGCAAGGTTTCGAGTCGCTCAAGGATCTGCTCGACAGCCTGGTCGCTGGAATCGATCCGCACAGCAATACCAACACTGTGCTGCGCCCCTGCCTGCGTACCGGTGCCGGGGCGGATGAAGACCCGCCGTTGCCTTCAGCCGCGATCGAACAGGATGCGTTGTCTTATTTCCGGCTGTTCCAGGCAATCGAACAGTTTCGCGAGCGACTGGGCGTAGTAACCGATACGGCACAACTAGAACATTGGGTTTTCGGCTACCCGGGCTGTCTACAGGAACTGGTGGCCAAGACCCGCCAGCAGCTTCAAGGCAGCGAGCCCAGCGTATTCAACTGGTTCCTCGCTCAGGAAGTCAATTCGCTTTACAACCAGGCAGTAAGGTCATACCAGGGCTTCGAGCACCGTGCGCCCGCAGAGGTGTTGTGGTCGACATTGCAGGTGGTGCCACCACGGTTGCCGCGGGAATTGCAAAAGCGTCTGGGGTATCTTCGTCGCGTCAAGAAGGAATGTGATTATGCGTCGAAGTGAGTGGGGGGGCTTGAAGCCGGAGCAGGTTGCGGACTGGATCAACTTCGATGCAACCGATAGCGAATGGCATTATGCAACTTGCGAGCGTATCTCCATGCCGGCGCGCCAGGCTGAGGGCGTTGCCGGTTTGTGGAACAAGCTGTCCATGCACAATGTGGCACTGCTGGCCGATGAAGTCGGCATGGGCAAGACGTTCCAGGCATTGGGCATCATGGCGTTACTATGGAAGCTGAAGCCCTCCGCCCGGGTGCTGGTCATGGCACCCAACCGGGACATTTGCCATCATTGGGCACGTGAGTATGCGGTCTTCCTACGCGACCACTACCGGGGCGGCGAGCATCTGATCAGCGATGGGCCTGCGCGCAGGCCGCGGCACGAGACGCAGATTCACAAAGGGCTTAAGGAGCTGGTCGAGGCGGTCGGCGAGGGCGGTGGGCAGCTCCATTTCACCACTATCCATTCGCTCAGCAACCTTGTGAGCCATGACGAGAAGGAAACGGGCGATGTCTTGTTGAAAGCCCAGCAAGCGGCTGCCAGCATTCACCGAACCCTCAAGTCATCGCTGGGAGACAAGGGGTTCGATCTGGTTGTCGTGGATGAAGCCCACTATTTTCGCAACGCCGATGGAGAGTCGCAGCGCGCCAAGGCAGCGCGGAAATTCTTCGGAGAAAAGGGCGATCGGCTCGGGCAGAAAGTCTTACTGCTCACCGCGACGCCCAGCCATTCCTCGCCCAGGGATATAGCGTCCATTCTCGGGTATTTCATCGACACACCGGCGGACGGTCAGCAACCCGACCCAGATGAGCTTCTCGCCAAATATGCATTGCGGCGTTTGCGTCTGATGCAAGGCGCGCAGGGCTATCGCAATAAATACAACTATCGCCATGAAAAATCGTTACCGGCAAGCTTCCATGGCAATCCCGAAGCCGAGATGTTCTTCGCGCTGTACCAGAAAAAACTGGTGCAACAACAAGGGCAGAATGGCAATGGGCGCAGGTTCTTGTACGGCTACCTTGAGGGTTTCGAATCCATTGGCACCCAGCTGGATGTCGATGTCATCGATGCTGCTCAGGCGCAACAGGACCACTCTACGCAGGCGTTTACCGGCGCCCCGGATACGAGGATTCTTACTCATCTGACCCAGCTGCACCGTGAGTATTTCCACAGTCATCCCGAGCATCCCAAGTACGACACGCTGATGCTCGAGTGTCAGCCTGAAAATGTTTTTGACACGCGCACAGCCTTGCACGACCACAAGCACCTGGTGTTTGTGCGGCGGATCGCTTCGGTCCGGGAAATTACCCAGCGCATGAATGCCGCCAGTGACCAGATGCTGGCGCGACGAATCGTCCAGGCCTGGCAGCCGGAAGATCAGGAGTGGTTGTTGGAGCGGTGGCGGAAGGCAGGTTGGTCGCGCAGGTTTTTCAACCAGTATGTCAGCCAGCAGGCGTCTGTAGATCTGGGCGATCAGGATTTTCTTGATGATGAGGAGCAAACAGAAGTTGCCGATGCCCAGGGCGGCGATGAAAAGCTGGCCTCACATATTGCTGATCTGTTTGTGGTCAAGAAACACCTGAAGGACCGCAGTACGGACTGCTCGAATTTCAGCTTGCGCTTGCGCAAGCCTGAGAGCCTGTTTTCTTTGTTGTTGGAGCCGGCAAGTGACTACCGCCAGGACCCATATGCCGGGTATGACCGTAAACGTGTTGGTGAGCGTGATCGAGACGACTATGGAGCGGCGGCACTGCGGGCGCGTCTAGCTTTACACGGGGGGAGCGCGGGCAGCAGTGGATCGGCGGAGGGGACTGGCTGCACACAGATCGAATACGACCAGCCAATGCCGTGCTTGTGGGGCCTGATGTATGAAGGGCTACCCAAAGCTACGCGCCAGCGGCTGGATACCTGGCTGGACTCCGGGCCGCGAGGCCGAGGTATCGCCGAGAATTTCGGCAATTATGTGAAAACCGGCTTTCTGTTCGCCAGCCCGGTTATCATCGAGCTCTATAGTTGGTTCACGGAGTTTCGTCACGTCACTCAGCGCGGCGATGCTCAAAGTCGTTACCTTGCCTTTGTCGATTGGCTGAAACCGCGCCTTCCCGACTCGCTGATCCGACAGTACTTCATCGCGGCCCTGGATTCCTTCGAGCAAATCTGTGAAAAAATTACCGACCATGCGCTGGTAGACTGGCGAAAGGATTGGCGCGTTCTTACCAGCCTGCAAAGCCCCGCCTGGTATGCCAGTGGCCAGTCAGGCAACCGGCAGCGGCTGATTCTTGGCTTCAATAGTCCTTTTTATCCCAATGTGCTGGTGGCCACCTCGGTATTCCAGGAAGGGGTAAATCTGCATCTTCAGTGCAGCAAGGTGCACCACTACGGGATCGCCTGGACCCCGGGTGACAACGAGCAGCGAGTAGGGCGTGTGGACAGGTTGTTCGGTCAGGTGAACCGGCAGTTGCAAGAGCAGGGAGAAACTGAGCTGGTGATCCACTATCCCTACCTCACGCGTTCGTTCGACCAGGAGCAACTAGCCTCTTTCGTATTGCTCAAGCATGCGGTCGAGACACGTATGGATGCCTGCCGCCATACGTCGTTCAACGACGAGATCGACCTGCGTAATGTGACGGATGACTGGGAACAGTACCTGCGGAAACCGGTTGAGGGCATGCACACCGATGATCCGTTTCCCGCGTGTTTTGAAGATAGGTTTGTTCCCAAAAAAGCCTATGTTCCGCGTGTTTGATTTTTCGCGGTAATCCTCTCGCCGCAGAACTTCTGCTCTTTACCGTTGAGACCGTCCAGCGGCCCATCGCCAGCAGCTTTACCTACTTGTAGGTCGGGCCACGCGATACTTGGGCTGTGGCCTGAAGCTTTGCCGGCAATACCGGCTACCACATGGATATCGCAAGACGCCTCTCGCGAGGCTGCACCTTGCATGCGTTTGCCCAGTGACCCGCATCGATACGATCTTGCAGGTCACTGAACTGATGGATAGGCCGATTATCGTAATTTTACCCTTCGATTCGTTTGAACTCGGCCTCAATCAATTCCCCGTTGTGGCGCCATTCCTGGAACTGCTCACGCAACTGGTTTTGAGTCTGGATAGCGTTTTGAACATCCGCTGCATTGGTCTGCAGCGATGCATAGTCGGGGAAGAACTGTTGCTCGAAGCTCTGATCGTTGATCATGGCCAGCAACTCTTCACGCTGTGTGTTGAAGTTGTCCACCATCTCGGCGATGGCCAGCCTAAACTGATCTTCGCGTTTCTTGCGTTCATAACTATCCCAGGCTTCCAGAACCAAGCCTGCAACTGACAAGATTCCGTTGAGGTTCTTGGCTAGGTTCACGGCCCCCCAAGGCTTGAACTTCAGTACTTTGCCCAGATCCACGCCGAGAGTCTTGGCCACACTGACAATACCGTCGCGGGCCGCCAGGATGCTGCCGTTGTTGATCAAATTGCCTTTGACCACATAGTTCACGCCTTGCTTGCCCAGATTGATCACGGTGCTGTTGAAGTGATCGATCTCTGAGTCGAAGCTCAGGCGCATGCGGCTGAGCTCCTGGCTGACACTGTTGAGCTGACGATCAAATTCGTTCTGCAGGCGTGTAGTTACCATGATGCCGTCGCGCCCTATCTCGCGCTCGAAGAACTCTCTGAAGGTTTCCTGCGTCAAGCCTTCTGAGCGCATGATCAGGCCGGCGAAGTAACGCGAGACAAACTCGCGCAGGCCAACCCGCACCTCGGCGATTTGGCCCTTGGCGCCGTCCAGCTGGCGGCTGAGTGTGCGGTTGACCCCCGTTAGGCGCTCCACTTCATCACCAAGGCGCTGGTCGTTCGCCACCGCCACCGGCAACTCCTTGTGTAGTACATCAAGGATGACGCTCTTGCGTGCCTGCTCGACAATCTTCGCAGGGCCTCCGCTGGACTGGATTTTGCCTGCTGTTGCCAGTTGCAGGTTGGCGATATGCGACAGTGCTTTGAACTTGTTCAAGCGCTCGAGCCAGTAGTCGGTCCCCATGTCGAACGGGTTTGCCGCCACCGCAACAACGCTCAGTGCTGCCACCTCCGCATTGCTGGCGCCTATGGACTCGCGCAGTCGACTTTCGACGTTGCTGCGCTTGACCTGCAAGTGCTGCACATAGCTGGCTTCGTCTTCGACATCCGCTACTTCGTCGAAGCGGCTCAAGACGAATACGGTGCGTGGTAGTAGGTCGAGGGTGCGGAACAACCAGTTTAAGTCATCTTTGTGGCTGTCCTTGACCGGGTTGGTCGAGTTCATCACATAGAGCACAAGGTGTGCTTCGCTGACGTATTTGCGTGTGATGTCCTTGTACTTCTCCATGGCATCGATGTCGGCGTTGTATTGCTCTTTGAAGCCAAACAGCCCGGGGGTGTCGATCAGTACGAAGTTGTTGTCTACGTCGTAGATTTTTACCTCGTTCGACGACTCTTGCTGACTGATGTTCATGCTGGACTTGTCCAGGCGCTCCATCCAGGCTGCGACGATGGATGTTTTGCCTTCAGAGAAGCCGCCAATCAAGGCAATTTTGAGCTTGTCATTGGCCAGATTCTGGCTGGAGTGGGCGAGCTTGCTCAGCAGAGTAGGGTCGATGTTGACGCCCAGTGCCGCACCTTGCTTGAGGAATGCCAGCAATTTGTCCAGCAGGGCCAGCGCCTTGTTGTTTTGATTCTGAAAGAGTTCAAGGGTCGAATTCATGCTGCAGTTCCTTATGCTTTGAGGTCGCTGGCGAGTTTCTTCAGGCCAAGATGGGCCGCGTCGAGCTTCTGACTGATGTGCCGTGCTTGCAGGGCGGGTTGCTTCAAGGCGGTGCGGATCTGTTCGATTTTCTCTTCCAGCGGCGGCAACGATTCCGCCAAAGTGTTCTGGAAGCCCTCGCGGATGGCATCGCATGCGTTATCGAGGTTGTCGTCGGTCGCTTTGCGTTGTTGGCCTTTTTTGTAGTCGCTGTCAAAGAAGCCCCATACCGACTTGGCGAAGCCGATCAGTAGTGTAGCTACACCGATGGTCATAAGCACCCAGCCGACTGGGTTCCAGAACAACGCTACGCCGCCGACCAGGCTGGCTAACAGGCCTACCACATTGATGCCGTTATCGATGTTCACATTGAGGTTGAAATCACTCGCCAGACGAGCTTTGCCTATTTGTGAGTAGCCATTGATCAAGTCTTTGGCATGCGCTTCGAAACGCTGGACGATGTCGCTGACCTGGTTCTGGAATTGCTCAACCTGCGTATGTAGCGCTGCTGGCAGTTTCTCTTGCAGGGTGGCTTGCTCGCTCTCGAACACCCGTTCGAGGGCAGCTTTGAACTCATCATTGCTCAAGTCATGTTCAATACGGCCATACACGCGCTTGCGCACGGCTTCTTCGAACTCGCCGATAGCCCGTTCACCCACATTGCTCAAGCGGCTGTTGAGGGACTTGAATGCAATCTGTAACTGATCGCAGGCGTCCTCTGCTTCCTCGTTGAGCTTTTTGGCCAATGGAGAGAATTGCGAGACCTGAATCGTTTTGATCTCCTTGCAAACGTCAGTTACCGCGAGCTGAACCTTGTTCATGTTCGAACGACGGATTTTCGCCTTTACATCCGTAACCAGATCACGGGTTAGGTGACGGTAGAACTGCTTGATGCCGGACTTTTCCAGCAACTCATCTGACGACATGGTGTCGAGGAATTTCTTGCGGCTGGACGCTGCCGTGGAGCGGGGGACTAGGCATTCGGCAGCCGCATAAAATGCTGGCAGAGCACAAAGGGTCATGCTGCGTCGGTAATGCTCGCTGAGCTGTTTGCGCATGACCTGGTCTAGGTCATCCAGGCTAGCCTGCTCGTCGGTGCTGATCAGGGTTGGCTTTTGCAGGGCCATCGGGTTGGTGATGCGCTTGTTGTAAAGCGTCCACACTTCCGTCTGGGCATCCAGCTGAGCCTTGATTTTTTCTAGTGTTCCAGGGCGGCCAGTATCACCTGTCTGTGGAGGTGCAGCTTTGGGCGTGACGTAGAACACGGCGTGGGCACACTGGACTGCTTTATTGATCTGCTCGCTGACCTTACTCTCGTCACCCTCGATGCCGGGTACATCGAGCAATTGGAACTGCTGCCCCTCTGACTTGAAGGTATATGCCTGGGTTTCACGCGTGAAGTCGGCACGGCCATCACCGATGATGCCGCCGTCTTCGAAGGCAGCCAGTTGCTTCAAATTCTCGATAGCCGTTGCATGACGCTGGCGGTTTTCGCTGAGTTGGCTCTGCAGAAGCTCACTCTGCTCGCGCAACTTTGTCAGTTCGGTTTCTCGCTGCACGGGCAGTACCGAGGCGCCGGAGAGCAACTGCGCAAGGGCGATTTCCTCGGGAAGTTTTCGTAGCAGGTTGAGAATACGTTGGATCAGGTCAGCATTGCGTTTCTGCTCTTCGATACGCACGCGGAGGGTATCTTCCTGCAACTGTTGCTCGACCTGGCGCTGGTCGTGGCGACCATCAGCGGCGACTATTTCAGCTTCAATTTGGGCCAGACGAGTGCCCAACGATTCGACTTCGCTTTCCAGTGCCTGCAGCGCGGCTTCACTCAGGCCCGACTGCTGTTGTAAAGCTAGGAAGCGTTGACGCTGTTCTTGCTTGGTGTTTTCCCTGAGAAGAATCCGCAAGGTTTCGATCAACGTCGACTTGCCAGCGTTGGTTTCGCCATAAAAGGCAACTGTGAAAGTTTTGTGTTCGGCGTTTTCCTTAAGCTCGATGATGGCTTTGGTCAGTGCCTGCTCAATCTCTTTGAGCCTGCTCTGCGCTTCTGCCTGAGCCGAGACAAGGCCGGGATCATCGGCGCTGCAGGCCAACGCGTTGAGCAAGGTGCTGACGTGCTCGATGAGTTTAAGGTAGAGACCTTCGGAGAGGTCTTCAGCTGCAGTCATGGTGTCTTCCTATCTGACCTTATGTGCTCTGATCGTCGACGCGAGCTAGTGATTGTCCAAAGTGCATGAGAAGGTTAAGAACAGATCGATGAATGCCATTTCACTGTTTCGCTAGCCTGTGGGACATCGAATACCTTGGGCAATCGTAAGGGCATTCAGCATGTCAGGTGATCTGGCAAACTGCTAGTATTTGCCGGGAGATTTAGCCAGGGGAACAGGGAAAGTGTCGAATAAGCAGCGTGCCTTGATTTGCTGGGCGGGCGGCAACGATCTGAAAGCTGTAAACGGTGGCGAGATCGGACCGATCATGTCGACGTTAATGGCGGAAAAGTTTGATCGAGTTGATCTGCTTTGTTCGTATCCACCGGATCGTGTTGAGCCCTATCTTGCGTGGCTCCGCAAGCGTGTTGATCTTCCCGTCCAGGCATACCACGAGACTTTGAGCTCTCCAGTTCATTTTGGAGACATCTATCAGTCCGCGAGCAAGCATTTGCAGCGTTTGTCTGCTGCTCGCATGGATCTGTCAATTTTGCTCAGTCCAGGCACACCTGCCATGCAGGCAGTGTGGATACTGCTGGGCAAAACCAGCTATCCCGCCACCTTTTACCAATCCTCGCTTGAGCAAGGTGTGCAGCAGGTAGATGTGCCGTTTGAAATCGCGGCCGAGTACTTGCCTGCCGCCAGCGGCATGACGAGTAATAAGCTGCTGCGACTGGCAGACCACGATGCCCCAGGCAACGCGGCGTTCGATAGCATTGTCACCCAAAGTGCGCGTATGTCGATGCTCAAGGCACAAGCGAATGTGCTGGCGCAAAAGCAGGTTCCAGTCTTGATCTACGGTGAAACCGGTACAGGTAAGGAGCTATTTGCCAGAGCTATCCACAATGCTGGCCCTCGTTCCGCTGCCCCCTTCATCGCCGTTAACTGCGGAGCAATAGTCCCAGAACTCATCGATGCTACCTTGTTTGGTCATCGCAAAGGGGCGTTCACTGGCGCGGTCGAGAGTCGAGACGGCGTGTTCCAGCAGGCCCACGGTGGCACATTGTTCTTGGACGAGTTCGGTGAGCTGAAGCCAGATGTGCAGGTTCGGCTGTTACGGGTGCTGCAGAGCGGGACCTTTGTTCCGGTTGGCGCAAGCCAAGAGCAGAAGGTGGATGTGCGATTGATTACGGCGACTCATCGAAACCTCATGCAGGAAGTGGCGCATGGGCGATTCCGTGAGGATCTGTTCTACCGGATAGCCGTTGGAGTTATTCACTTGCCACCGCTGCGAGAGCGTGAAGGAGATCTGTTCCTGTTGGCCGACACGCTGCTTGCCAGTTTGGCCGAGCAAGACTCCTCGATGGCAGGTAAGAAAATTTCCGCTGAAGCAAAGAAACTTATCTTGAGCCACCCTTGGCGTGGCAACGTTCGCGAGCTGCAATCTGTGCTGCTTCGTGCCGCCTTGTGGAGTCAGGGCGATGTCATTGACGGGGCGGATATCGACCAAGCGCTGTTCCAGTTTCCTCAGGAACATGTGGACATTTGTTCTCTGGATTTTTCTCAAGGTGTTGATTTACAAGGGATAATTTCAGAACTTGCCAGTGGCTACCTGCGCAAGGCGCTGGCGCTGACGGGCCGTAACAAGACGCGAGCCGCCAGTTTGCTGGGCTTGAAAAGCCAGCAGACATTGAGCAACTGGATGGAAAAGTACGACGTCGAATAAACATTGGCATGGTCTTCGCTATAAGACCGACATGGATAAGATCGCTTATATGAAATCAGTCAATTTCGAATTCCTCCGGTCTGGCAACGAGTTGCTGGCAAATCTCGCTGGTTTGGCGGAGGCCGTACTTCACGTCGACCCGGGCAGTGCGCTCACGCGACTTCGTAGCTTTGCCGAAGAGATGACCAAGGCCATCTACAAGCATGAAACACTGCCCCGTGTGCCGCAGGCCACCTTTTACGAGCTAGTTAAGGATCCGGTCTTTGTCGACTGTGTAAGCAAGCCGCTGGTTTACCAGCTCAATTTCCTGCGAATTCAGGGGAACGACACCGCGCATGGAGGCGAAGGCGATCTGCGTAATGCGCAACAGGCCCTGAAGACGGCTTACCAACTGGCCATGTATATGGCCATGAAATATCAGGGCACCGCTCAGGCGGACATTCCTGAGTTTGCTGAGGTGCAGGATCCGACGGCGACTTTGGCCACGTTGCAAAAGACCGTTGCCACCTATCAAAAAGAGCTGAATCAGCAGCAGGAAGAGCTCCAGCGCGTGATGGACAAGCTGGAGCAAGAGCGGACCCGTAACATCGACAAGCTGGAGCGCCCAGCAGATGCCGAGCTGCACGTGCGTCAGCAGCAGAGCCAGCAGGTTGCCGACAGCCTGCAATGGGACGAGGCGAAGACGCGGGCTTTGCTCATTGACGCCATGTTGCTTCAGGCTGGCTGGGACATCAGTAACCCTGAACAGGTCGGCCGCGAGGTGGAGGTCGACTTCCCAGGTAATACCTCCGGGAAGGGACGTGCCGATTACGTGCTTTGGGGTGACGACGGTCAGCCGTTGGCGGTAATCGAAGCCAAGCGGTCTGGCAACGTCAGCCTGCAGGCTGGGCGTGAGCAGGCACGCATGTATGCCGACGGATTCGTGAGCATGGGAATGCAGCGCCCGGTAATCTTCTACAGTAACGGCTACGAAACTTTCGTCTGGGACGACAAGCAGTACAACACCTATCGCCCGGTTTATGGTCTCTACAGCAAGAGCAGCCTCGAATACTTGGCCTACCAGCGCCAGTACCGTATTGCCGAACTTGAACAGCACAACCCTGATTTGAAAATTGCCGATCGCCCCTACCAGATTGAGGCAATCAAGACTGTTGCTGCGCAATTTCAGAAGCAACGTCGCAAGGCTTTGATCATTCAAGCCACCGGTACAGGCAAAACTCGTGTTGCCATTGCCCTTGCTGAACTGCTGCTACGCACCAGCTGGGCTAAGCGTGTGCTGTTTCTCTGTGACCGAAAGGAGCTGCGAGTTCAGGCTGACGATGCCTTCAAGCAAAATCTGCCCAGCGAGCCGCGCTGCGTTATCGGCGAAACCAACAAAGTGGATCAGACCGCGCGCATCTACATCGCTACCTACCCTGGGATGATGAATCGCTTTGCCCAGCTCGATGTAGGTTTTTTCGATCTGATCATCGCCGACGAGAGTCACCGCAGTATTTACAACAAGTACCGCGATCTATTCGACTACTTTGATGCTCTCCAAGTTGGCCTCACCGCTACGCCGGTGAAGTTCATCAGCCGTAACACCTTCGACATCTTCGACTGCGAAACCACCGACCCCACCTTCGAGTTCGGGCTGGACGCAGCCATCAACAACGATCCACCTTATCTGGTACCGTTTCGCGTCAAGGATTTAACCACCGATTTTCTGCGTGATGGCATCCATTACAGGGATCTGAGTGACGAGCAGAAGCGCCAGCTAGAAGAGGACCTTGGCGAAGAGGAAGCCAAGCGCACTACCGTTGCAGGCAAGGATATTGGCCGCAAGATTTTCAGTGAGGATACGGATCGAATCATCCTGGAAAATCTGATCAACAACGGCATCAAGGATGAAACTGGCTCACTGGTTGGTAAGACCATCGTATTCGCCCAGCGGCAGGACCATGCTGATCACCTGGAGAAGCTCTTCTGTAAGCTCTATCCGCAATATGGCGCTAAGGTCTGCAAGGTCATCCACAACGGCATTGCACATGTCGACACACTCATCAAGGAATTCAAGAAACCGGACAACGACTTCCGAATTGCCATCTCGGTGGACATGTTGGACACCGGTATCGACGTGCCAGAAGTGGTCAATCTCGTGTTCGCCAAACCGGTAAAGTCTTGGGTCAAGTTTTGGCAGATGATTGGTCGCGGTACACGTCTGCGGCCCAACCTGTTCGGCCGTGGCAAGGACAAGGAAGAGTTCCTGATCTTCGATCACTACGGAAACTTCGACTTCTTCGAGCAGGAGTATCAGGAGCCGGAAGACACAGGCGGAAAGTCCCTACTGCAGACTACCTTCGAGGCTCGCTTTGAACTGGCCCAGGCTGCGCTCAGGCTCAACCATGCTGCGGCTTTTGATACCGCCATTGAGTTGATGCGCGCGGATATCAATGATTTGCCAGAGGCCAGTGTGGCGGTAAGGCGTGAGTTGCGCAACGTCCACCAATTGCAGCAGAGCGATCTGCTGAAGCGTTTCGACGGTAAGACCCAGCACCTGCTCAGTGACACCATTGCGCCGCTGATGGCTGCTCGGGTGTTGAGTGACAAGCACGCCACTGCGTTGGACAAGCTTGTTGCCGGTATTCAGCGTTGCCTGGTGGAGCAGGCCAGTTGCTTCGAGGACGGAAAAATTGTGCTGCTGGCCGAGCTGGATAAGCTGGCTGTGAACATCCAAGCCGTGCGCCAGAAAGATACGATCCTTGCCGAGGTACGCAGTGCCTATTTTTGGCAGCAGCCGAGCATCGACAAGCTGGAAAACGCCCGTAAGGAGCTGCGCGGCATTATGAAATATCGGCAGACGGGAAGCTCAGCAAGCTACGGAACCGCGATTACCAAGGCCAAGGACGACAACGTACTAGCTGAAGAGCGTCGGGTTTACATCACTGGCGCCAATGAGGCAATGCTTTATCGTCGTCGACTCAAGGGCATTCTTGACGGCATGCTCGCAGCTAACCCAATTTTGCAGAAAATTCATAAAGGTGAGCCGATTGCCGAGGCGGACCTGAAGACCCTGACCTCGACCATTCTGACCAGCCATCCGGGTGTAAGTCTGGATGTATTGAATGAGTTCTATGGCCGTACTGCAGCACAGCTGCACGTGACTGTGCGCGAGATCATCGGTCTGGATTCTCAGGCTATTGAAGAGCACTTCAAGAGCTTCCTGCACGCCCATCCAACCCTGACAGCTCAGCAGGTGCAATTCATGAACCTGTTGAAGAACTACATCGCCCAACACGGCAGCATCGTGATCGAAACACTCTACGACGCACCGTTCAACCGCATTTGGCATGACGGAATCGACGGTGTGTTCAAGCCGACAGATGTTGATCAATTGGTTGCGGTGCTTGAACCATTTCTTCGCGAGACAATTTCTCCGCCTGGCCCTCAGGAGTGACTATGCAAGCCAGCCAATGGACGACGGATATCATTGTTTTAACCGCAGTGCTCGCACTAGGCTCGGCGCTGCTGGGTTACTTCGCTGCGGCGTTGCGCCAGGGCAAGCAAGCCGGCCAATTGGCAGCCCAGCTTGAACAGGCTCTTCAGGCCCAAGCATCTGCAATCGCTGACCAGGCTTCTTTGGCGGAGCAGCTTAAATCAGCACAGACAAGTAGCAATGAGTTGCAAGTTGCAGAAAGCGGACTGAGCGCGCGTTTGCAGTCAACCATCGAAAACATGGAGCGACTACGCGCAGAGCAACAGGAGAACAAGGACGTCTCTGCTACGTTGCAGTTGAAGCTGGAGGATGCGAGTCGGCAGCATTATGAAACCGCCAAGCGCCTGGAAACCGCGCAAGCTGAAAGGCGGGCGCTACTGGAACAGGTCACCGATCTGCGTGACCGTCTAGCTGCTGCGCAAACATCGATGCACTCGCTAAATGGCGAGCGCGATGCTCTCAAGGCCGAGTTGGCTAACGTGGATGCCAGCGCCAAGGTGGCAGCAACGGGCGAGCGGGAGGCGCGTGAGCTGCTCGCCGAGCTCCGGCAGAAATTGGCCGATCAGGTTCAGCAATACAACGAACTGCTGGGGCGATATCAGCCGCTTAGTAATCAACATGCGGAGCTCAATACATCCCTGCAAAAGCGAGAGGAGCTGGTAGCTGAACTACGTGATCGCTTAGGCCAGACTCAGGCTACCAATGAACAGCTGCACGCAGATCGAGACCGCCTCAAGGATGAGCTTGCCATTGAGGGCAAGCGAGCCCAGTCTTTGGAAACCTCTGAGCGTGATGTGCGTGAGCAGTTAAGCGAAGCAAAGTTGGCATTGACTGAGCGAGCGCAGGCTAACAATGCGCTTCAGGAGCGTCTTAGTGCGTTGTCCTCCGAGTATACCGAGCTCAAGACCACACTGCAGAAGCGTGAAGAGCACTTCCAGGAGCAGATGCTTCAGCTCGCCGATACGCGCAAGTCGTTGACCCAAGAGTTTGAAAACCTGGCCAATAAAATCTTCGAGGAGAAGGGCAAGACCTTCACCCAGACGAGCCAGACTAGTATCGATGGCATGCTCAAGCCGTTCCGCGATCAGATCGAAGGGTTCCAAAAGCGCATCAATGATGTTCACGATGCGTCTCTGCAAGGCAACACCAGCCTCAATGCAGAGATTAAGAAGGTGCTGGATATTGGTTTGAAGATGAGCAAGGAAGCCAACAACCTGACTTCGGCGCTCAAAGGCGACTCCCAGCAACGTGGCGCCTGGGGTGAAGCACAACTGCGACGCACACTGGAGATGAGCGGACTGATTGAGGAGGCGCACTATGAGGTACAGAGTGCGTTCAAGGATGCCGAGGGTAAGAGCAAGCAGACCGACTACTTGATCAAAATCCCGGACGGCAAGCACATCATCATTGACAGTAAGGTTTCGCTGGTCGCCTATGATCGTGCGGTCTCGGCCAGCACGCCGGAAGAATACCAGCTAGCGATGGTCGAGCACGTGAAGTCTGTGCGCAGGCACATTGATGATCTGGCCTCGAAGGATTACACCAACCTGGTCGGTATGCGCAGCCCCGGTTTCGTGCTGATGTTTATGCCCATCGAGCCAGCCTATATCGAGGCCCTGAAGCACAACAAGGATCTGTTCGAGTACGGCTACAAGAAGGGCATCGTACTGGTTTCACACACCACGCTGATTCCCATTCTGCGTACCGTCTCCAATCTGTGGATGATCGAACGAAGCAACGCAGAAGCCCGTGAAATCAGCGAGAAGGCCGGCGAGATCTACAACCAGGTTTGCATTGTCGCTGAGCGACTCAGCAAACTTGGCGGTACCCTAAACACTGTCAGCAACCACTACAATGACACCGTTAAGGCCCTGGCTGGCAAGCAAGGCCTTTATGGCAAGGTTGAACGCTTCAACAAGCTGTCGGCCAAGGTCAGCAAAACACTGCCGCAGCTTGACCCTACCCATATGGACTTCGAAGGTGATCGACTGTCGCTCATCGTTGAAGCTATTGAGGAAGCTCCTGCGTCAAACGAGTCTCTGCTCGCCGGCGCATACGATCCTTTTGCTGGCGAAGTGACCGCGCAGCAATAACCCCGAATTCTGATCAAGAGAAGTATTTGAAATGCTTACCGGCAAAATCCGCAACGATATCGACAAGCTCTGGGAAAAGTTCTGGACTGGCGGTATCACCAACCCGCTGACCGTGATTGAGCAGATCAGCTACCTGATGTTCGCCCGCATGCTCGACATGCAGGAAGACGTGGCCGAGCGCAAGGCCAATCGTACAGGCAAGTCCTTCGATCGCCTGTTCCCCAATACGCCGGAAGGCCAGCTGCTGCGTTGGAAGAATTTCTATCACAAGAGCGGCAAGGAGTTGCACGCCCACATCAAACAGAACGTCTACCCGTATTTCGCCAAGCTGGGTAAGCAGTCAGATGCGGCAGAGGGCCTGGGTGAGGAAGGCAGCGCCCTGGAAGGCCTAGGTCATATCGGTGAGTATATGCAGGACGCCGACCTTGAGATCAAGAACGAGTCGGTGCTGGCATCTGCAGTGGAGATGGTCAATGCGCTGCCGCTGACCCAGAGCGACGTAAAAGGCGATATCTACGAATACCTGCTGAGCAAGCTCACCACCGCCGGCATCAACGGCCAGTTCCGCACGCCGCGCCATATTATCGACGCGATGATCGAGCTGATCGCCCCGCAGCCCACCGATGTGATCTGCGACCCGTCCTGCGGCACCGCCGGCTTCCTCGCCCGCAGTATGGAATACCTCAACCGCGTGTACTCCAGCGCAGACGGCACCTTCAGCGATGAAGACGGCAACCTGCATTACTCCGGCGACCTGCTTGAACCCTACCGCCAGCACATCAACAGCGAGATGTTCTGGGGCTTCGACTTCGACACCACCATGCTGCGTGTCTCCAGCATGAACATGATGCTCCACGGCGTGAACGGCGCGAACATTCGCTATCAGGACTCGCTGAGCAAATCCATCAAGGAGCACTACCCGCGTCAGGAGCAGGACTTCTTCGACGTGGTGCTGGCCAACCCGCCGTTCAAAGGCAGCTTGGACGAAACCAACACCAACCCCGACGTGCTCGGCATGGTGAAAACCAAAAAGACCGAGCTGCTGTTCGTTGCCCATATCCTCCGCTCGCTCAAGCTCGGTGGCCGCGCCGCCGTGATTGTGCCGGACGGCGTGCTGTTCGGCTCATCCAAGGCCCACCAGCAACTGCGTCAGGAGCTGCTCGACAACAACCAGCTTGAAGGCATTGTCAGCTTGCCCAGCGGTGTGTTCAAACCCTACGCCGGCGTCAGCACTGCCATCCTGATTTTCACCAAGGGCGGCACCACCGAGTGCGTGTGGTTCTACGACCTGAAGGCTGACGGCTACTCGCTGGATGACAAGCGCACCGAGCTGAGGGGCGACGGCAGCAACGACCTGCCCGATGCCATTGCCCAATGGCACAAATACCGGCAGATGGTCGAGAGCAATATCAGCGCCAGCACCATCAACATCCTGTTTGGCGACAAGCGCAAAAAGGCTTTTGTCGTCCAGGCCAAGGATATCGCTGCCAACAAGTACGACCTCTCCATCAACCGCTACAAGGAAGTGGAGTACCAGCAGGAGCAGTACGAAGACCCGAAGGTGATACTGCAGCGGCTAAAAGGGCTGGAGCAGGAAATTCTGGCGGATCTGGATAAGCTGGAGGGGATGCTGTGAGTTGGCCTATGGTGAAGCTTGGAAAGGTCTGCAAGCTGGTAAATGGCGATAGAGGAACGAACTACCCTTCCAAAGACAGTATTTTGTCGAGTGGTATACCGTTCATAAATGCTGGAAACCTTACGGAAGGTCACTCGATAGTTTGTTCTGGGGCAAATTTTATTTCAGAAGAAAGATACGACTTGTTGAGCAATGGAAAGGTTCAGTATGGGGATATACTGTTCTGTCTTCGAGGATCCCTTGGGAAATTTGCCGTAGTTGACTCATCTGTCCCTAAAGGAGCTATAGCTTCTTCGCTCGTAATTATTAGGCCGGATAAATCAATCTGTGAGGATTATTTAAAAAACTACTTGCGAAGCACGTTGTGTGCTCGTGAGATATCCCGCTTTGGAAATGGTGCAGCCCAGCCAAACCTGTCAGCTAAGGATTTAAGGGAATTTGAAATCCCCCTCCCACCCCTGCCCGAACAAAAGCGCATCGCCGCCATCCTCGACAAGGCCGACGCCATCCGCCGCAAACGCCAGCAAGCCATCCAGCTCGTCGACGACTTCCTCCACGCCGTGTTTCTGGACATGTTCGGCGACCCGGTGACCAACCCAAAAGGCTGGGAGGTCAAGCCTTTGGGGCATCTGGTCGTCAATAAGGATGGAAAAAGAGTACCTATAAAGGCTTCAGATCGTACTGATATGGCAGGGGAGTATCCTTATTACGGTGCGAGCGGCGTAATTGACTATGTGAATGATTTTATTTTTGAGGGGCAGCATCTTCTTATCGGTGAGGATGGTGCAAATCTTCTGGCAAGATCCACGCCTATCGCTTTTATTGCTGATGGTCGGTACTGGGTTAATAATCACGCTCATGTGCTGGGTGTAAAGAATGGGTTCTCGTTAGACTACCTCGCGTTTTCGATAAATATGCGGGGGCTTGAGTCTTTTGTGAGTGGTAGCGCTCAGCCAAAGTTGAATCAAGAAAATCTTAATAAAATTCCGATTCAAGTGCCGCCTTTGGGCTTGGTAGATAAATTTTCAGCTGTTCTGAAAAAACACCAGGCATATATGGGGAAAATGAGTATCGCAGAGTCTGAGGACCTGTTTAGTTCGCTGAGCCAAAGGGCCTTTTCAGGGCAGTTATAGGTAAGAAAATTTCAATGCGCCTAGACAATCTGTCCGAGGTGCTGGTGCTGGTGCTGGCCGCGGCTGTTTGGGCGCCATCAGGCTGCTGGCCAAAAGCGGCCTAAACATCAATCGACGTCATTCACCGGCCACCAGACGGCCTTGTGGGCATCACTAGAGCAGATAAGCCATGCGCATAACGGAAATATCCCTGACCAACTTTCGCTCCTTTCAGGCCACCCAATCTATCCCGCTGGCACCTGTGACGTTCCTGCTTGGGCCGAACAGCGTGGGCAAAAGTTCGGTGCTAATGGCACTGTTCTATGTACAGCAGATGCTGGAGAAGGGGCAATGCGACCCCCAACGCATTGATGCCTTGGGTGAAAAGCACGTAGGCGGGTTTAAGAGACTTGTCAACAATCGGGATATAACAAAGCGAATGGTCATCAAGTTGACCCTCGATAAATCCGACTCAATTGGTTCTAGTTACAACCAGATCGTGGATCTGGTAGGGGACGATTTTGCGCTGCCCGTCGATAGCTCCACGGCCGACGCCGAGCGGTTGGCCGTGGAATTTCATATCGCTTGGTCAAAGGCCGAAGATACTGCTTATGTGGCTTGCTACAAGGTGTGGCTGGATGACAGCCTGATTGCCGAGCTTGCTAGTGATGCTGGCCTTAAACAACCCGTTATTACTTGGCTCAACTATCGACATCCGGCTTTGTTGGCGGAGGCTGATCAGGACAACTACGAGGACGCGGCCTTTGTCAGCCTCCTCCATGAGTTGCTTAATGCCAATCGCAGGACGGAAAAAGTTTCCAGAATGGGTGTAGGGCAAAGCGCTGAGGTTTCCTTCGAGCATGCGGTCATTGGCTTCAAGGGTTTTGCGGGAGCGTTGCCCATACTGGGCAAGCGGCTTGAGACGGTGATCGATACGGATAAAACGATTCTCACTGCGCGTCTGCACGAAATTTTGTCGGATGTGGTGGTTGCCCCCTTGGACAATGTGCTGGCCTTGCTGAACCAGAGCTTATGCATTGGCCCGTTGCGCCTAATCCCCGACGCCTTGCATCAGTCCAATCCCTACCCACAGCAAAAAGACTGGTATTCAGGTGCCGCTGCCTGGGATGTAACGGCACGGCTGAGTGCTGCCAACATGGCAGAGATGAATCACTGGCTGAATAAGCCAGGCACCTTGAGTCTCGGATACTCCCTGCGTTCGAAAGCCGTGGTCAGTCAGGTCATTTACTCGGGAGGCAGCGATACGCTCAGTGAGTTGAGGGCATTTGTTGATACATTAGGGGATGAGCTTTTCCTAACTGTCACCGATGCTGAGGCAGACGGTAATCCACAGCCCGAGGAGCGCTCTGTTGACCTTGGTGTGCTGAAGAAAACTCTGGAGTCAGTTGCGAAGCCTGCTGAAGCTAAAGCTCGAAAGTTGGTTGGTAAGGAACACTACAACAAATGGGTGCTGTGGGATGACTTCAACAACATTGAAGTGGCCTTTTCGGAGGTGGGCGTCGGGATCTCACAGCTGTTCCCGCTTGTGGTCGCAGCGGTGCAATCCAGACAGGGCATCATCGCCTGCGAGCAGCCAGAGCTGCATGTCCACCCGAGGATTCAGGTTGGTATCGGCGATTTGCTGACGCAAGCCAGGGACAAAGGCACTTTCCTGATCGAAACCCACAGCGAGCATCTCATCCTGCGGATCTTGCGCCGAATCCGTGAAACCTCAGAAGGTGAGTTACCGGGGGGGTTGCAACCCGTTTCTCCGGCCGATGTCTCAATCGTCTATATGGAGCCAGGAGAAGCAGGCGTCAGAACCCGGCGTATCGAAATTGATAGCTCTGGCGAGTTCACCACCCGTTGGCCCAATGGCTTCTTCGCTGAGCGTGGAGAGGAACTGTTCTGATGCACACCATATTCGCCATAGAACCGGATGCCGTCAATAATTGGAAAGATCTGCGCTATGCCTTGGAGAAGTTCGGCTATAGCAAGGGGCTGCTAATTGCGCGCTATCCGAAAAGCTGGATGAAGATGGTAATGGACGCTTGCCAGTCAAATGGGGTCGGCGATATTGAGTTGGCGCGAGTTGAGGAAAAATTGCGAATAGTCAAGGATGATCGCCTTGTGCGGATGGGGCTGCCCTACGAGGGGGCTAATTGGCTGGAGAGTGTCAAGGCTGAATCTGTTTTAAATCAGCTATCTGCGGTATTGATAAAAGGTCAGCCTACTTCAGATAAGCTTCATAGCATTGATGATGCTCACGAAAATCTTTTTGAAGATCGACGGGAAGTTCATGTTAAGCGTAATGCGAATGCGCTAGCAGAGGCGGCTAAGTATGTACTTACAGCCTCGGATCAAATCGTGCTTGTGGATCCCTATTTTCAGTCTAGGCGCAAATGTACAAAAGTTCTTGATTCTATGCTCCGTATTTGCGAGGTAAATGGAGCAGTACCGAGTCAGGTGATTGTATTTTCAGATTACGGTACTGATTCCCGCAGCTCGGCTGTGGTAAGGCTGGAGTATGAGGGGCTGCTTAACACATGGATCGAGCACGGCGTCAGATTCACCGTTTGCCGGGTGGCAGGCGATCAGTTGGATCAAGACTTTCATGCACGCTACCTATTTAATCAAAAGGCAGGCCTGCGATTTGATCGAGGTTTTGTTGAGCCCGAACCTCATGGTGAGCGAGAGCATGACACTGACGTGATTTGCATAGATACGGCAGTTGTCAATGAACTATCTTCTCGCTTCATTGAGAAACGGGAGTGCTTGAAGATTATTGATGAGATCACGTTTTGAGGCGCAGAGGCTTGGCGGTCTTGTGCTGGGGCAGGAAATGCATCGCCAGGTAAGGTGTTGTGTCTCTCAAGCCATCGCCGACGTTGAAAAAGCCCAGCTCGCGGAGCAGCCTCCGACCGAGGGTGACGTAAGTAAATATTTAGCGCGGGGGGCTTTCTGTAACCTATGTGGTTATGTTCATCGACTCTTGGGACGTACCCCAAAAGGTTTCTACTCCGCTAGCACTGGGCGGTTCGGAGAGGCATAGAGGTTGGCTAAATGGCGTTTGATTTAAGTAACACCTTGGTCGTCGGCATCTCCGCCACTGCTCTGTTCGACATGAGCGAGTCCGACCAGATGTTCAAGGCCGCACTGGAGGCTAACCCGGAAAGCGTGATCGACAACTATCGCCGCTACATGCAGGAACATGAGGACGAGCCGTTAGCGCCAGGTACCGGTTACCATTTGGTGAAGGCGCTGCTCGCGCTCAACCGGCATATGCAAAGTGAAGACCAGTCTCCGCTGGTCGAAGTGGTGGTGATGTCGCGCAACAGTCCGGATACCGGGATCCGCGTGCTCAAGACCATTCGCCGCGACCAGTTGGCGATCACCCGTTCGGCGTTTACCGGCGGCGAGTCGGTGGCCGATTACATGGATGCCTTCGATGTAGATCTGTTCCTGACCACCAACGTGGAGGATGCGCAAAAAGTTATCGACTCCAGGCAATGCGCTGCAGCGATCCTCAAGGCGCCGCCAGCCAACGCTCCACAAATCCCCGAAGGCCAGGTGCGCATCGCCTTCGACGGTGACGCCGTGCTGTTCTCCGACGCCAGCGAGCTGGTCTACAAAACCCAGGGCCTGGATGCCTTTCAGGCTCAGGAAGATGCGCTGCAACACACGCCTATGGAAGAGGGACCCTATGCTAGCCTCCTGATAAAGCTGGCCATGTTGCAGGAGCGTCTGCCCACCGGCGGTAAGGATTCACCAATTAGAATCGCCATCGTTACCGCACGGAACTCTCCGTCGGAGATGCGCGTAATCAACACCCTACGCGCCTGGGGCGTGTATGTCGACGAAGCCTTCTTCCTCGGTGGCGTTGGCAAACCCAAAGTGCTCCGAGCCTTCAACCCGCACATCTTCTTCGATGATCAGGATGTGCACTTGGAAGCAGCTGCCAATTTGGTTCCATCTGGCAAAGTGCCGTATCTGACCAAGTCGGGCCTGGCAGGCCTGCTACCTGCTTCGGCTGACTAGGTTCGTCTATACGCATGCAAAGGAATGTCCACGTCAGCGCAGAAGTACTCGGTTAACCAGCACCTGATCGAAACCCTGTTGAGCTGGGTCAAGTACGGCGAGATTGCCATTCCGGAAATTCAGCGCCCCTTCGTCTGGGGACCCACTAAGGTGCGTGACCTGATAGACAGCCTGCATCAGGGGGGTGTGGGATTACATCATTGCCTGGTGCAGCCCGACGAGGAGGCTGAAGGATGGTTCCCAGGCCGAGGGCAAAAAGGTACTGATCGACGGGCAACAGCGGGTACGGCACTTACGGCTGCCATCGCCGGCCAGCAGGTGATCAACCAGGACTACCAGTAGGAGTGTATTCGCATTACTGCTACCACGTCACCGAGGTCGAGAATGCGGGGCTGACCGCCATGCTTAAAAAGTCTCTGACAACTGATAGCCCCACGCGGGAGCTCCATGTGGTGTCCAGTTTTTGTTTGTTCGTATGTGTTCCATAAACCCCACCTATCCCAACATGGGTCAACGGTTTACTGTGGAACTGCTCGCCTGAGACGCCGCAGTAAAAGGTTGCCTTATCTTGAGGTAGGTATAGTTCGTGGCTCGGTTACGTTCATTTTTTTGCGATTTTGTTTACACAGCCTGTACTGCGACTTCCTGTGTGAGGTTGCCACACTCAGAAATTATGAAACCGCGTACTGAATCTTCCGTAATTACCGCCTGAACTTGACTTGACTTTGGTTGAGTTCCTGTGAGGTGTACTAATAGCATACCGGAGTCCAGCTTCGGAGTGCTGGCGTAAAGATTTCTTAACGTCTCAATCCGATTTTGTACATGATCTATCTCGTCAGCATATGGTAAGGACGTGAAAATCATCACCCTATAGCTACAGCGAACCAACAGCAACTTGATATAGTCTTCAACAACATTTTTCATTACTCCGTACGCTGATGATGCACCGACGCCGCCTAGTTCAGACTCTGCTGCCAAATGCACGCTCAAAGCCGAACTTGCCATGGATAGAGTTCGTGGTTGAACAATTTTTTTTGGGTCAAAATTTGTAACTAAAATATCCGTGAGATACTCGCTGCCTTCTGCATGACTACATAAAACTGTGTGGTTGGTGCTGAAATAATGTCGGAAGAATACTTTAATGCATTCCGTTATGTCCTTCGTCAAGCGTGGTGAGTGTGAAATAAGATGATCACGCAGGCTTTTAAATAATTTTTCGTAGTCAGTGGTGATGATCATAACGCTAAACTGCCTATGGCGGGATTGCATTGTACATGACTTTCTCTGTGTTCAATGCGGGGCTCTTTATGGATAATGTAATTTTATTATTCTTTAATGAGCTCAGAGAGCAAAGTTAACTTGATGCTACCCGAGCAGTGGCTGGATGGTGAGGAAATTGAGCTTTTCTGGCCGGTTTTGCCTGTCACGACTAGCCGATTTGGGTTGTTTTTTTGCCATTGCGCCGGTGTTTTTCGAGCAGGTTTATCCACAATAGGATATCCACGCTGAGATAGATGAAGTCGGGCAGGTGAAATTGGAAGGGGTGCCTATCCACGATTCGAGCGGCTGATCAGCATTTCTCGGTCATTCCCTAATCGTTTCCAGATCAACAGAGCGGTGAGCCGATAGTAATACCGGGTGGCGTCGGAGTGATCTTTCAGGCGCTGAGTGAGAAACCAGCGCACATGCTTGAGCTGCCAGGTCCAGGGATTGTCTCGTTGCCATCGTTGTTGAATGGCCGCTTGCATGATTCGGGCTTGCCGTAGGTGTCGTCGCTGCGTGACCTTCGAACCGGTCAGTACGCCGCTCAGGAACAGCGCCATATCGAAGGGCTTGGTCACGCTCGACCTCCAATGTAGGCCGAAATCACATCGATCCGGTTATGCCCGAGTTCAACGCTGATTTGTTGTCGCGCCTGCTGATCAAGGTTGCGGTCAATGCGATAGCAGTGACCACCATTGACCGGTGCGGCGTGGCCAGTGAGCTGCTCGTAACGTTCGCAGGCGTAGGCCGCTCGCAGTTCATGGAAACCCTTCAGCCCGTGTTCATGCAGCGTTTCGCGGGCGGGGAGTACGGTCTGTTGCAGGAACACGGAGTAGCTTTCGTCTCGGGCCAGCAAGTTGCGGCTGCGGGGCGGCGACGCATGACGGGCCAACTGCAGCGCCACCTTCACCTTTTCATTAGCATCGACCCATCGCGGTGCTGAAGCCCCTGAGCGGCCACCTTTGGTGCCGTCCTGGATGTTGATACGGCCAAAGTGTTCGGCTTCGCATTGCAGTTGTGGCAGGTCAGCCAGGATCGCTTCGCGCAGGCGCATACCGGTTGTTCGGGCCAACAGAACAATCGCGGCCACGCGCTCGTGTTGCTGTTCGCCAAGTGCCTCGAGTACTCGCCGCACTTGTTGGTGGTCTTGGCCATCCGGCGCGCGGGTGCGCACGTTCGAGCGCTGCTGTCCCAACGCCTGACTCGGGCTGGCGATCCTCACGTCCTGATCACCGCGCAGCGCAGCGAGGGTGCGGTTGACGCTGCTTAGGCGGTTCTGCGCGGTAGCGATGCAGAGTTCACCTTGCTGGATCTGCTGGCGCAGATACGCGGCGTAGTCTTGCAGCGTCCGTCGATCGATCTGACGTGCATCGTTGTAACCGGGGCCGTCCACTGATCGACACCAACGCACGAACGCTTGCCAGCGATCGCTATGTGCTCTGACCGTGGCGAAGTGGCCGCCGGCAAACAGATCCTCTAGCGCTTGTGGGCCGGCGTAGCTCAGCTGGCGGCCATAGCCAAAGTTGCGACCATCACGCCGACCGACCAGAGCCATCGTCATCACCGTTTTCATTTGTTTGCAGAAAGAGCAGCAGGGCTTTCCAATGAGGACTGAGCCTGTCCACCTGCTTCCAGTCTGTCGGGCGGATCAGTAGGGAGTTCTCCTGGTGTTTCAGCAGTGCGCCTTCCTCACGCAGTTGTTCGATCAGCAGGGCGATGTTGGCGGGGTCAAGAGGTGGTGTGGCGACAGCGGCGACAGTGGCGACAACCCGTGACATTTCTGGCCTGGCGCGTGGCGACAAGGTGGCGATAGAAGTGGCGACACGCCGTGACTCTGGTTGCGATTGATGTTGCGCCTGGTAGCAGCGCACAGCGTCATTGAGGCGAAACATGGCGGACCTCGAAAGTTTTGGCATCGCGACTGTTCAGCCAGTTATGCGTGATCAGCTCGACGAGCAGTGTGGCAGTGTGATGGCTGCTCTTGCGTGCAAAGCGAGGGCCGTTGCGATTGAGATCGCGGATAGTGAATTGGGTCCAGCCTTTTTGCGTCAGCCAGCGCAGCAGTCGATCCGCTTCCTCACGTAAAGTGTTGATTGGCTCTTGTTCGGTCAGGCGTTGGATCTCCGCCAGGTAGTAATCCATCAGCGTTGAGGCGCGTTGAATATGGGCTTCACTCACTACATTCGCATCTTCTATTACCGCGAGCACACCGGCGATGCGCAGCACATTGGCTGCCGCTTTTCCTGCGACGGATTGGACGCCCGCCAGCTCACCGAACTCGCCAGACTGGCATTCGATGGTGTCGTGAATATCAATCCAGGCAGTGCGAGCGCTGGGCGTCAGTTCCAGCCTGGCGGGGTTAAGTGAGCCGTCTTTGTGCAGCGACAATGGCGTTTCCAGCAGGGCGGTGATGCGCGTTTGGTAGCGCTGGACCTTGGTATCTCGCGTCAGGTCGACTGCTTTGTACAAGCGCCGACCGACCAGACGTTCGGGCCAGCTGATCAGGCAGCGGCCCAGGATGCCTTGGCCTCTGATCACCGGGTCTTTGAGAAGCTGGTTGGCCAAGTAAGGCTGCAGCATTAAGTGCAGACTGAGGCGGCGGTCATAGGCGCGCAGGCTTTCTCCGGCCATGGAGCGCGCCCGGTCGATCGGACTGCCATCCCACAGTGTCGACAAGGTGGTGATCGCCTTAAGCAGGTTTTCTTTGCTCATGGTGCTGCCGCCCAAGAACTGGCCACCTTCATCATTGAACAAGCCCATGCTGGGCAAGCCATGGCACAGACTTTTGACCAGGGCTTCAATAGTGGGTTCGGCAATGATCAGCCTTGGTGGCACCGGCTCGGATCGCTCACTGTCTTCCACTTCCGCGGGTTTCTTTGAGTTTTTGGGTTTGGCCATGATGCTGCTGGCTGCGCGATAGGCTTTGAGCTTTTCCGCATACAGGGTCCATTGTTGTCGTTCCCAGTCGCGCGCCGCCTTCAATGCCAGGTGATCCACCGAACTTTTGCGATCACCCGAGGACGCCACCGTCATTAGGTAGAGTGACAACGGATAGGTTCGGCCATCGAGTTGGACATTGGCATGACCCTGGCTCACCAGAGCAGCGCTGGCCAGAACCGATTGTGCAGCCATGGCACGGGGCACGCCGATCACGTCGGCCAGTCGCTCGACCGCAGGGCCCAACAGTTTCCCGAGTGCTTCGACCGGGTAGGGCAATGGTGCCTGCTGGTATTCCAGCAAGGGTTGTGGTGGCTCGAACGCTTCGCATAGTTGCATCGGTATTCTCCTGGGATAATCGACTTCGCCCTCACGCATCCCGCCACGGTTGTTGAGTGTTATCAGGGATCAAGGCCCCTGCAGCCTGTGAGGGTTGTCCACTCACGCGGGACTGACGGCTCCTTACGACCGGGAGCTTGGGCATCTCATGATCTGGCCTCCTGAGCACCGATAACGGTGGGCGGGTGGAGGCTGCACTGGCTGACGAGTCCGGTGCCGCGAGATCCTGAGTCGGGTAAGGGCTGCGAGGTGATGACCGGGGCATGCCTGACTGTCAGTCAGGGGCAGTCCATTCCTTGGACTGCGGCACCATCATCTGCATCGCTGTTGCGAGTGAGCATTCGGTGTTTGTCACGCCGATTGTCACGAGGGGGAGAGCTGCAAAGGCCCGTGCGAGCAGGGCTGCAGCAGTGTGAGATGCGCCCGTCTCTTTTCTGGAGAAAGAGACGGGCGAAGGGTTGGCGCAAAAAGCTGGCCGAGCAGGTTCGTTGCTGCAGGGCTTGAGGGTTAGCGGGTTGCCGCACTAGGCGGATCTTTAAGTAGGCGTCCATCACTCTGGCGAATGACTGTGCGAGCCTCCGGGCGCGAATCGCACTTTGGGATGAACCACCGCGTCAGCGGCATGACCTTGAAGGTTCTGGCCATCGTGGGTGCTGCCGATGGCAGCGCTTTGAAGCTTCGTTCTATCGGTCGCAGGGGCATGGGTCAATCGGGGGAGGGCGTCTAGAAGTTTGCCAGGCACATGGTCTGACCTGCCTTGGAGGCCGGTGGTAGTCAGTAGCAAAGTTGCCGTTTGTCGCTTTTATAGTGTTAGCCCCTGATCATGGGGATGCGAAGCCTCCCCATGATCAGGGGCTTAGCCGGAGAGGCTAAGAGCAAGGGGAGTTGGCGACTGTTGCCATCAACTCCGACGGCAGGGATGTAGACGCCGCGCTGTCTGTCGCCAGTGTCGCCGCTGTCGCCGCCCTAACGGATCGGTACTACGTTCCGATCTCTGATTACATTGATCGCGCTGGCCGAGAGATAACCCGTCGACGCCTTTTGAATGTATTCGCTCCACCAAGCCATCATCGGCCGCCGGCGCTCGATGTAGTCAGCTCGGTTGTAGGCGCTCCGCACCTCATCCTTGTCGACGTGCGCCAGCGCGACCTCGATGAGTTCCGGGTCCCAACCATGTTCATTCAAGATGGTACTAGCCATCGACCGCATGCCATGGCTGACCAAGCGGTCCTGGAAGCCCATGCGTTTCAACGCCATGTTTGCGGTCTGGCTGTTGGCATGAGTGCGTGGGTTTCGGTCTGCCGGGAAAACATATTCCCGATGACCGCTGTGGGATTTGAGTATTTCCAGTAATGCCATTGCTTGACCACTCAACGGGATGCTGTGAGGGCGGCGCTTCTTCATACGCTCAGGTGGGATCGTCCAGATTCGTTTTTCGAAGTCGATGTCCGCCCAGCGAGTGGTTGCCGCCTCGGCAGGGCGAGTCATGGTGTGCAACTGCCATTCGATCAGGCAGCGGGTCGTGCGTTTGATACTGGCATTCGCGATTTCCAGCATGAGCTCGGGGAGCTCTTCGGGCGGAAGCGCGGCCATGTTTTCTTTCTTGGGCTTCTTGAAAACCGCCCGGATGCCGCTGAGTGGGTTGGCGAAGATCAGGCCGGCGTTGACGCCGTAAGTCATGATCTCGTTAAGTCGCTGACTAAGGCGCTTGACCGTCTCCAGGCTGCCTTTCGCTTCAATCGGACGAAGCAATTCGATCACCATCGGCGCAGTGATTTTCGCGAGTGGCGTCGTCTTCAAGTCGGGGAACACATGCAGCGTGAGCGACCGCCAAATGTCCTCGGCGTAGGCCGGGGTGACCCAGTCTTTCTTGAGCTCGAACCAGGCGGTGGCAACGTTCTCGAAGGTGTGTTCCGTTTCGGCGCGCTTGGCCTCATTCAGCGTATCGCGCTGCACCTTCGGATCGATGCCTTGGGCGAGCAGCTCGCGTGCTTCAACCACCATCTTTCGGGCGTTCGCCAGCGAGAGCTCTGGGTAGGTACCCAAGCCCATGTTGATTCGGTTCTTGGTCACAGGTTCACGGTAATTGAAATTCCACAGCAATGAGCCGTTGCTGCGTACACGGAGCTGCAAACCGCCACCGTCGGTGAGGACGTAATCCTTGGACGCGGGTTTGACTCCCTTGAGCTGTCGATCGGAGAGACGGAGGGCTGGAGCAGGCATGAGATTTTCCTCAGGCACTGATTTGGTATTCCAAAGATTAGCACCGGATGGCCTGGAATACCGTTTGGAATACCCGAATGGCTGGAACTCAAAAAATCTCAGAAGATCGCAAAAGCGCTGGATGCCGCATATTTACTGGATCGCAGGCACAAAAAAAGACGTCCGTGGACGTCTTTAGATGATGAAATGGTGGAGCCGGGGGGAATTGAACCCCCGTCCGCCAGTACTCCGCTGTCGGTACTACATGCGTAGCCGTGTCTATTAAGTTAACCCTCAGCGACCCGACGGGCAGGGTGCTTTGGGCGAGTTGTGTAAGTTTTAGCCGCTTCGTCCACAACGTACTGCACGGCGATTCTGTTCTATATGACAATCACTTTGGGTTTACAGACATCCCCTGATGATTGCTGGACCCGAAGGTACCAGAAGCTCAGGATCTAAGGCTGCTTACGCAGCGAGAGAGAATTCCTGGCCGTAGGTTTCGTCATTGGCAACTATAAGTAGTTGCAACAGTGGATTTACGACTTCTGTTACCAAGTCGGCATGCACCTAAAGTTTCGCAACCGGCGTCGAATCCAAAGCGGCCCCGAACCTGCTGTGTGTAACCAGCAGGTAAGCGAAGTGTACGCCAATACGCGCGGCGAGTCGACCTTCTGTCCTTACCTGCATGTTATCTGGCCCGGCCCTAATGGCTATTCATGTGGCTTTGAATGTCCTGAAGCGCTTGCTGCGCCAGGGAAACACACTCTCTGTCGTTGTTGGAGGCGTGGGCGGCCTTGGCTTGTTCGGCTTTGGTGACGACGACACCTTTGGTGGCGGCGTCCAGCGTGGCTGCGCTGGACAGCTTGCTATTGACCTCCTGGAGCTTCATTACGCATTGATCGCTATCGTTTGAGGCGTATGCGGAGGAGGCCAGCATTGTTGCAGTGAGGAGCAGTCCAGCCAGGGCGGAACGCTTCATGGGTATCTCCTGGAACGGGGGTGGGGATTGGGCCACGCTGATTGGGGCTTAACAAATGGACTGTGACGGCGTGCAAGGGTTCTGTTTTCGCTTGCGAGGGAGTGAAAGATTTTCCGGGAGGAGGGTGCGAAAAAGGGGCAATGACGCCTAACGCACAATCTCTGTGGGAACGGGTTTTTGCATTATGCGTTATTGCCCCTTCTTTTTGTGCTTCGGTGTCAGACCGCTCTGGCCTGGGTCACCCGATCCACCAGATAGACCAGCCCGTGGTAGTCAATTCCACCGTGTTGTGTCAGACCAATCTCACAGGTGCGGCTGGTGGAAATCCCTTCGCTGCATTGCTGTACCGCGTCCTTCAGCGTGCGTAACGAATGGGCGTTTAATTCCGGCGTGGTGAAGCCTTTGTCGCCAGCAAAACCACAGCAGTGAATGCCTTCCGGAATGACCACGTTTTTACTGCATTTGCGCGCCAGATCGATCAACGCCTGGCTCTCGCCTAGATGCTGCGTGCTGCACGTGACGTGCACCGCGATCGGTGCTTCCTGCGGGGTGAAGTCCAGTCGGTCCATCAAATGCGTACGGATGAAACGCACCGGGTCGTACAGGTCCAGTCGTACGTCGCCGAGGTCCTGAACCAGCCGCAGCGTGCAGGGGCTGGTGTCGCAGTAGATCGGGTCGAGCCCGCCGCGGCTGGCGTGCAGCAGTGCGCCGATCAGCTCCTGACGTTTGTGTTCGGCCTGTTCGGCATAGCCCTTGGACGCGAATGGCTGGCCGCAGCAGAGGTTGTCCTGATTGTCTGGAAAGACTACCTGGTAACCGGCCTTTTCCAGCAGGCCACGGGTTTTGTCGTACAGCGACATTTGCTCTTTATCACCCGCCGCCGGGCCCATGACCCGCGACACGCAGGCCGCGAGATACACCACCCGAGGGCGTTCGTCCGATACGCTCGGGCTGAAGCGAATGGCCTTTTCCGGCTGTGGCATGGCGTTGGTCCATTGCGGGACCTGGCCTTTGGACAAGCGGGTCAATGTTGCCGAAAGCTTCGCCAAGCGTGGCGCCCCCAACAGCATCCGCGCACCGTTGGCGACATGCAGGGTGAAGCGCGCGCCTTGTAACGCAGTGGCGAAATTGCCTTCAATCCAGTTGGCGGTTTTCGTATGGGTCGCGTTACGGCCACGGAGCTTTTTCACCAGCTCGCCGGTGTTGATGCCTACAGGGCAACGTTGTGCACACAGGCCTGTGGCGGCGCAGGTATCGATGCCCTGGTATTCGTAGGCTTGCTCCAGTTCGGCGGTGTCTATGCCGGCGCGTTTCTTCGCCTGGATGTCACGCCAGATCACGATGCGCTGGCGTGGGCTCAAGGTCAGGCCTTTCGACGGGCACACCGGTTCGCAGAAACCGCATTCGATGCACTTATCCACAATCTCGTCGGCGGCCGGCAACGGTTTCAAGTGCTTGAGGTGAATCTGTGGATCGTCGCTGAGCACCACGTCCGGGTTGAGAATGCCGTTGGGGTCGAGCAGGCGTTTGAGCTGCCACATCAACTGGTAGGCGTCGCTGCCCCATTCCAGTTCGACGAAGGGCGCCATGTTGCGACCGGTGCCGTGTTCGGCCTTCAGCGAGCCGCCGAACTCCACGGCCACCAACTGCGCCACGTCGTCCATGAACGCCTGGTAGCGTGCGACTTCTTCCGCGCTGTTGAAGCCTTGGGTGAAGACGAAGTGCAGATTGCCTTCCAGGGCGTGTCCGAAAAGGATCGCTTCGTCGTAGTGATGTTTGTCGAACAGCTCGATCAGGCGATTCACGCCGATGGCCAGTTGTTCCACCGGGAAGGTCACGTCTTCGATGATCACCGTGGTGCCGGTTTTGCGCACCGCGCCGACGGCGGGGAAGGTGTCCTTGCGGATCGCCCAGAGCCGGGCGTTTTCCACCGGGTCTTCGGTGAAGTCGACTTGTTTTTCCACTGGGAAGTCGGTCAGCGACGCCATGATCTGCGCCAGTTGTTCCTGCAGCAAAGTGGAGGAGGCCGCGCGGGATTCGATCAACAGAGCGCAGGCATTAGGTGACAGTTGTTGTACGAAAGCCGGCATGCCGGGCTTGTCCTGCACTGAGCGCAGGCTGCGACGGTCCAGCAGTTCCACGGCCGACACTGGTTGGCTTTTCAGGACGGAAACCGCGTTGCAGCAGGTTTCCACGTCCGGGAACACAATCAGCGCCGATGCCTTGTTCGGGTGATCGATCACCGTGTCGTAGGTCACCGCGCTGATGAACCCCAGCGTGCCTTCGGAACCCACCAGCAAGTGGCTCAAGATATCCACAGGCTCGTCGAAATCCACCAGGGCATTGAGTGACAGCCCGGTGGTATTTTTCAGACGGTATTTGTGGCGAATTTTCGCAGCCAGTTCGGCATTGGCGCGGGTCTCGCGGCCCAGTGTCGCCAGACGCTCCAGCAATTCGGCGTGGCTCTTTCGGAACGCCGCAACACTGCTGGGGTCTTCGGTATCGAGTCGGCTGCCATCGGCCAACACCAGACGAATCCCGGCCAGGGTGTGATAGGTATTTTGCGCTGTGCCGCAGCACATGCCGCTGGCATTGTTGGCGACGATGCCGCCGATTTTGCAGGCATTGATCGACGCCGGATCCGGACCGATCTTGCGTCCGAACGGTGCCAGCCACGCATTGGCCTGGGCGCCGATCACGCCCGGTTGCAGACGGATTTGCGTACCCTGGCCACGGATCTCGCGACCGTTCCAGTTATCCCCCAGCACAATCAGCACCGAATCGCTGATGGCCTGGCCAGACAGGCTGGTGCCGGCGGCGCGGAAGGTCACCGGGATGTGGTCCCGTTGCGCCAGTTTGAGCAGCGCCACTACTTCGTCTTCGGACTCGACGCGGATCACCAGTTTTGGAATCAGCCGATAGAAACTGGCGTCGGTGCCGAAGGCCAGGGTTGATAGCGGGTCGTCGAAACGTCGTGCTTCAGGAATCAGTTGCTGCGCATCGCGCAGAAAAGCCGCCGGTAGACTCATTGGTCCTCCAGGATCAACACCACCAGGTCTTTCGGGCCGTGGGCACCGTAAGCCAGCACTTGCTCGATGTCGGCAGTCTTCGACGGGCCGGACACCAGCAAGGCGTTGGTCGGCATGCCTTGGGCCCATTCGAATTCCTGCTGTACCTGATAGAAGTTGTCGCGGATTTCACTGGCCTTGAGCAGGGCAAAATGCACTGGCGGCACCAGGCTCATCAAGCGCGGTTCTTCCCGCGTCGGCCAGAGAATCAGGCTACCGGTCGCGGCGATCGCGCCGAGGGTGGTAGTCAGGCTGGCCGGGGTGTCGTTGAACAACTCGGCTTTCCATTCCTCGACCGGGCGGTTGTAGGCTTTGAGCGCTGGCAGGCCAGGATTTTTCGCCCAATGCTCGGTGATGCGTTGCCCGTGGGGCGTCGTCGGCGCAATCAGCAGGCTCGGCAACTGGCGGTCCCGCAGCAGTTGCGCGAGCAATTCGGGCCAGCCTTCCCTGGACGTCAGATGGATTTCGGTATGCACCGCTTCCATCAGTTTGCGCAGTTGCGAAATGCGTTGTTCCGGCGTGTAGGTGTAAGGCTCGGTCACCAGTTCGACATCGAAGTTGTCAGCCACCGGCGTGGTGCCCGTCAGACTGTTGCGCAATTTGGCGAGGATATTTTGCTTGGCGCTCATCAACGGTCCCCCTGTTTGGCCAGATGCTCGCGGGCCATGTCATGCAGTGAGCGGGCCGCGGGTTTCGGTGCGCTGTGGTTCTGGGTCCATGGGCCGACGTTGCTCGGCGTCAGCGCTCGCAGGCGAGTGGCGAAGAAGCCGAACAGGCGATAAAGCGTTGGCGAACTGTTGAGCCTGGCCCAGGCGTTCCAGATAAATCGTTCTTTGCGCGAATACTTGCTGCCCTGACCGCGCATCACTTGATGTGGGCTGTCCGGCGCTTTGACGTTTTCTTCCCGCAGGCGACGCAGCAATGCAGGAATCGGAATTTTTACCGGGCAGACCTCACCGCAGGCGCCGCATAACGACGAGGCGCTCGGGTGGTCGGGGACTTTCGCCAGGCCGACCATGTGCGGGGTGATGATTTTTCCGATAGGCCCAGGGTAAACCTCGCCGTAGGCATGGCCGCCGATTCGGGTGTAGACCGGGCAATGATTCATACAGGCGCCGCAGCGGATGCAGTTCAGGGTCTGGCGCAATTCGCTGTCGGCAAACGCCTGGCTGCGACCGTTGTCGAGCAGCACCAGGTGCACTTCCTGTGGGCCGTCGAGTTCATGTTCCTTGCGCGGGCCGGAGATCATGTTGACGTAGGTGGTGATCGGAATGCCCAGTGCCGAGCGGGTCAGCAGCGACAGGAGCGGCACCACGTCGCGCAGGTTTTCCACGACTTTTTCTATGCCGGTTACGGCGATGTGCACTGGCGGCACCGTGGTGGTCATCCGCCCGTTGCCTTCGTTTTCCACCAGCAGCAAGGTGCCGGTTTCGGCCACCGCGAAGTTGACGCCGGAGACGCCAATGTCGGCTTCGAAGAATTTCTGCCGCAAGACTTTGCGACCGATCTGAATGAGTTGGTCAACGTCCTTGGTGTACTCCACGCCAAGTTTGTCGTGGAACAAGGACGCGACCTGACCGGCATTCTTGTGGATCGCCGGCATAATGATGTGTGAAGGCTTCTCGTGGTCGAGCTGGACGATGTATTCCCCCATGTCCGACTCCAGGCATTCAATGCCTTGAGCTTCGAGGACATGGTTCATCTCCATCTCTTCGCTGACCATCGATTTGCCCTTGATCACTTGCCGCGCCTCGTGAGCGCGGATGATCGACAAGACGATGCCATTGGCTTCGTCCACCGTTTCCGCCCAGTGCACTGTCACACCGTTGCGGGTCAGGTTCTGTTCAAGCTGCTCGAGCAGGTCGGGCAACTTGGATAACGCGCGGGCGCGGACGGCATTGCCCAGCGCTCGCAAATGTTCTCTTTCATGGGCATCGCTGAAGGACGCTGCCCGTTTGCTCATCAGTGAATCCATCGCCGTGCGAAAGTTATTTCGCAGTTGCGTGTCAGCCAAGGCCTTGTGAGCCCGGCTGCGAAAATCTTCTTCTACGGCGACCGTAGGAATAATCGTGGAGCTGCTCATCGGGCACCTCCGGTTCGCTGCCAAAGGAAGCTGGCCAGATGCTGACCGCGCAACGCCTCCTGCTGTTTCTCCAACGAACCGTTGATGTTCATCAGGCAACCGCAATCGGCACTGAGTACCTTGTGCGCGCCGGATTCCTTCAACGCACGGGTCTTGTCAGCCACCATCGCACCGGAAATATCCGGCATACGGACGCTGAAAGTCCCACCAAAGCCACAGCATTCACTTTCGTGGCTGTGGTCGACTCGCTCCACGTTGCTCAGCTGCGCCAACAGCTCACGGCCATGCAGGTGGGTGTTCATTTCACGGCGTGCCGAGCACGACGTGTGCAACGCCACTTTCACCGGTTCGCCGCTGTCCTTGAGCTGCACCTTGCAGACAAACAGCAAGAACTCGGCAAGCTCGTAAGTCCGTGCCGCGAGGGCCTGAACCTGTTTCAGCGTTTGCGGCTCGTCCTTGAACAGGTCGGCATAGTGTTCGCGCAACATGCCCGCGCAAGAACCCGACGGCACCACCACCGGATAATCCCCGGCAAACAACGCCAGTTGCGAGCGCGCCACGGTCCGGGCCTGTTCGGTGTAACCCGAGGTGTAGGCCGGTTGCCCGCAGCAGCTTTGCCCTTGCGGGTATTCGACACGAATGCCCTCGCGTTCCAGCAGGTGGATCGCGTCCATCCCGGCTTCGGGGTAGAACAGATCCACCACGCAGGTCCCGAACAGGTACACCCGTGACGGTTTTTCGCTGGGGTATTGCCGAGGTTCAGGCAGTGGCGGGGCGACGCGGGTCGCGTTCGGCACAGCGTTGTAAAAAAGCTCGCTCATCAGGCGTGTCTCCGGGTGGTCCCGGTTATCCGTCCGCTGAGGCTGCTGAATATAGAGAGAGAAGCTTTCAGCAGCCTTGCAGACCCGGTTGTGAATAGCTGACGCCGGGGGCGTAACCCTGCGTCGGTTTTTTCCGTGTGGCGTGTAGTGCTTAGTGCACCAGCATGCCGGTGAACCAGTAAGCCTGAGCCAAGGTGATCAGGCCGACGATCGTTGCAAAGAATAGGCTGTGCTTGAGGGTGAAGCGGAACAGATCCGATTCTTTGCCCACCAGCCCGGTCGCGGCGCAGGCCACGGCGATCGATTGCGGCGAGATCATTTTGCCGGTCACCCCGCCGCTGGTGTTAGCCGCCACCAACAGGGTGTCGTTGACGCCGATCTGGTGCGCGGTGGTCGCTTGCAGCGAACTGAACAGCGCATTGGATGAGGTATCGGAGCCGGTCAGGAACACGCCGAGCCAGCCGAGGAATGGCGAGAAGAATGGGAACGCCGCACCGGTGGCAGCCAATACCAGAGCCATGGTCGACGACATGCCCGAGTAGTTGGTGACGAAGGCGAACGCCAGCACCATGCCGATGGACAAAATCGGCCAGCGCAGTTCGTAGAATGTCTCTTTTAAAGTGGTCAGACCAGTTTTAATGTTGACCTTGAGCACCAGCATCGAGATCAGTGCGGAGAAGAAAATCGCCGTGCCGGTCGCGGAAACCGGATCGAGTTTGAACACTGCCGGAATCGCTGTCGGGTTGGTTACGATCGGCGCGACCTTGATCACCATTTGATCCAGGTGCGGGATCGCGAAGTTGAACACCCAGCCATACATCGAGCCGCCGGCGGCAAACATCGCCTTGAACGGTTTCAGCGTCCAGATGGTGACCAATACGGTGAGGATCAGGAACGGCGACCAGGCTTTGAAAATTTCTCCCAGGCTGTAGGGCGAAGCCACGGTGGTGCGCGGTTGGCCGAAACCACCGGTGCTGGCCACTACGGAAGCCGAGACTGCGCCGACGATGTGCGCGCCTGCAGCGCGTTTTGGCTGCCAGATTTTCAGGAACAGCGTCAGGGAAATCAGGCTGACCAGCGCCGAGGTGATGTCCGGCAGTTCCGGGCCAATGAAGTTCGAGGTGAAGTATTGGGTGATGGCAAAACTCAAGCCGGCCACCAGCGCAGCTGGCCAGGTTTCCCGAACGCCGCGCAGGCCGTCCATCATGAACACCAGCCAGAACGGCACGAACAGCGACAGCAACGGCAGCTGGCGACCGGTCATGGCGCCGATCTTGAATGCGTCGATGCCGGTGACTTGCCCGGCGACGATGATCGGAATCCCCAAGGCGCCGAAGGCCACCGGCGCGGTGTTGGCGATCAGGCACAGGCCGGCGGCGTACAGCGGGTTGAAGCCCAGCCCTACCAGCAGTGCGGCGGTAATCGCTACCGGTGCGCCGAAACCGGCGGCACCTTCCAGGAACGCGCCGAAGCAGAAGCCGATCAGCAGCACTTGCAGGCGCTGGTCATCGGTAATCGACAGCACCGAGCTGCGGATCACTTCGAACTGGCCACTCTTGACCGTCAGTTTGTAGAGGAACACCGCTGCCACGATGATCCACGCAATCGGCCACAGCCCGTAGGCGAAGCCATATCCGGCGGCGGCGAAAGCCATATCGACCGGCATCTGGAAAGCGAAGATTGCCACGGCAATGGACAACGCCAGGGTGATGCTGCCGGCCACATGGCCTTTGAGGCGGAACACGGCCAAAGCCAGGAAGAAAAATACGATGGGAATGACGGCCGCGAGTGCGGACACGCCGAGACTGCCGAGCGGGCTGTAGAGCTGTTGCCAGGTTTGCATATGGGGTGGCCCCTAATTGTTGTTGGTCAGGCACTGGTCAGCGTTCTTGGATAATTGGTAAGACCAATTTACAATCGCTGCTGGCTAGGGTAAAAGCCTTGGAGGCGGTGTGTCAATTTGCCGCCCTAAAACTTTTGTCGAATGAGCGGTGCAGAACGCATCTGATCTGTTCGATCAAGCGTCGTCTGGTAGGTGCTGGCGCAGCGCCGATAGGCCAGAATAGAGAGCCCGGCGAGCCGCCGGGATCGTGGAGAATTGAGTGATGGGGTTTGATCAGATTCGGCAACGCCGTTTGTCTGACGATATTGTCGAGCAACTCGAGGGGATGATTCTCGAGGGCACCTTGAAGGCTGGCGAACGCCTGCCGGCAGAGCGTGCGTTGGCCGAGCAGTTCGGCGTGTCACGACCTTCGTTGCGTGAGGCGATTCAGAAACTGGTGGCCAAAGGGCTGCTGGTCAGTCGTCAGGGCGGCGGCAACTATGTGGTGGAATCCCTGGGCTCGACGTTCAGCGATCCATTGCTGCACCTGCTGGAGAGCAACCCCGAGGCCCAGCGCGATTTGCTGGAGTTTCGCCATACCCTGGAAGCGTCCTGCGCTTACTACGCGGCACTGCGCGCCACCGATGTGGATCGTGAGCGGCTGACGGCGGCGTTTGACGAATTGCAGGACTGCTATTCGCGTCACGATGAAGTGAGTCGGGCGGAAGAGGGCGCGGCGGATGCGAATTTCCACTTGGCGATCGCCGAGGCCAGCCATAACGCAGTGTTGCTGCACACCATTCGCGGGCTGTTTGACCTGCTCAAGCGCAACGTGGTGACCAACATTGGCGGCATGTACAAACAGCGCGTCGAAACCCGTGACATGCTGATTGCGCAGCACCGGGAGTTGTACCAGGCGATTATTGAGGGGCGGGCGGAAGAGGCACGAGAAGTGTCCAGTCGGCACATTTTGTATGTGCAGGAAGTGCTGGAAGAGGTGCGTCAGGAAGTGCAGCGCATGGCTCGGGCGGAGCGACGCAAGGGGATGTAGTGTGTGGCGAGGGAGCTTGCTCCCGCTGGGGCGCGAAGCGGCCCCCTGGCCAGCATTGTGGACGGATTGTTTACGACTGCTTCGCAGCCGAGCGGGAGCAAGCTCCCTCGCCACAAAAGCCGCGATCAGGCAGGAAAATTAATCTTCCTTGCCCTTGTTCCGCACCGCACGCTGCAATTCACGGCCGGCATCGCGTTCGCGTTCGGTATCACGCTTGTCGTATTCCTTCTTGCCCTTGCCCAGAGCGATCTCGCACTTGACCATGTGCTTGCTCCAGTACCAGGACAGGCATACGCAGGCGTAACCTTTTTGCTGCACGGCAGCGGCCAGCTTCTCCAGCTCGCGCCGATTGAGCAGCAATTTTCGGGTGCGGGTCGGATCAGCGATAACGTGGGTGCTGGCCGTCGTCAGAGGCGTAATGTGGCTGCCGAGCAGCCAGGCTTCGCCATCTTTGAGCAGTACGTAACTGTCAACCAGTTGCAGTTTGCTTGCCCGCAGACTTTTTACTTCCCAGCCGGCCAGGACCAGACCAGCCTCGAACCGATGTTCGATGAAGTAATCGTGTCGCGCCTTTTTATTTTGCGCGATGGTCCCTGTTGGGTGTTTCTTCTGTTTAGCCATAGGGGCGGCATTATAGGGAGTTGCGCGCGAGTCGGCTACGGTGACGCTACGTGCTTGAGCAGGTTGATTGAATCCCGGACAATGCGGCCTCTTTTTTGAACGCTTGGGCGTGATAACGATGTCGACAGACAAGGTTTCTGTCCACGGCAGTTGGGCTAGCCGCTGGGTCTTCATACTCGCCGCGACCGGTTCGGCCGTGGGTTTGGGGAGTATCTGGAAATTCCCTTATATGGTTGGCGTCTATGGCGGCGGGGCCTTCGTGCTGATGTTCCTGGCCTGCATCGCGCTGATCGGTATGCCCGTCATGCTGGCCGAAACCCTGATCGGCCGGCGCGCGCGGCAGAGCCCGGCCAATGCCTTGAAGGTCCTGGCGCTGGAAGCGGGGCATTCGGCGAAGTGGTCCTGGGGCGCCTTTGCCGGGATGATCACGGCGTTGCTGATTCTGTCTTTCTATAGTGTGGTTGGCGGTTGGTCGCTGGATTACATCATCGACATGGGTCGTGGCGACTTTCGGGGCGTGACGGCTGATCAGGTCGGCGCATACTTCGGTAATGTGATCGCTGACCCATGGCGCCTGACACTTTGGCACACGATTTTCATGCTGTTGTCGGCAGTGGTGATCGCCAAGGGTGTGGTCGCCGGGCTGGAGCGCAGCCTGCGGATCATGATGCCGTTGCTGTTCGTGATGGTGATTGTCCTGCTGGGTTACAGCATGACCACCGGCCACTTCATGGAGGGCGTGCATTTCATGTTCGACTTCCATCCGGACAAGGTGCTTGATGGCTTGTTGCCGGCCATGGGGCACGCGTTCTTCTCCCTGAGCGTGGGTGTCGGCTCGATCATGATCTACGGCGCCTACATGCCGAAGCACTCGTCGATTTCCGGAACCGTCGTCGGTGTGGCGTTGCTCGACACCTTCGTTTCGCTGTTGGCCGGTCTGGCATTGTTTCCGATTGTGTTCGCTGCCGGCCTGAACCCGAGCGAAGGCCCAGGCCTGATGTTCGTCAGCCTGCCATTCGCCTTCGGTAACGTAGCGTTCGGCCAGTTGATGGGCGTAGTGTTCTTCGTACTGGTGGCGATTGCGGCCTGGAGTTCGGCGATTTCCCTGCTTGAGCCGATGGTGGCTTACCTGGTTGAACGCACGAAAATCAGCCGCGCCTGGGTCACCTTCTGGCTGGCATTCACCTGCTGGTTCGTCGGCCTGGGTACCGTGTTTTCTTTCAATATCTGGAAGGAAGCCAAGTTTTTCGTGAACGAAGGCGGGATGTTCCATCTCTACCAATGGGGGGCGGCCGGAGGCCTGGACTTCTTTGGTGTGATCGACTTCTTCACCTCGCGGATCATGCTGCCACTCGGTGGTTTGTGTTTCGTGGTGTTTGCGGGCTGGGTGATGGGGCGTGAAGCGGTGCGCGACGAGTTGTCGATCCGCAGCCCAGTACTGTTCGCCCTGTCCCTGTTTTTGATGCGCTATGTGGCGCCCATCGGCATTCTTGTAGTGTTTGCCGCCCAGCTGTGGAAGTAACGCTGACATGACGACACACATTCAACGTTCGGCCCTGCTGCCGTATCCGGCGCAAGCGCTTTACGACCTGGTCAACGACGTGGCCCGCTATCCGGAATTCCTGCCGTGGTGCTCATCGACCGAAATTCTGGAAAGCTCTCCCGAGTTCATGCGCGCCAGCGTCGGTGTGGCCAAGGGGGGGCTTAGTCAGCATTTCGTAACGCGTAATACCCTGGTGCCTGGGCGTTCGATCGAAATGAACCTCGAGGAAGGTCCGTTCAGCCAGTTGCACGGCGTTTGGGTGTTCAAACCGTTGGGCGAGAAGGCCTGCAAGATCAGTCTGGACCTGTCGTTCGACTACTCGGGGCCGCTGGTGCGTGCGACGTTGGGGCCTTTGTTTAATCAGGCGGCGAATACGTTGATGGACGCGTTCTGCCAGCGCGCGAAGCAAATGCATGGTTGAGGCCGTGATCAAGGTCGAGGTGGTGTATGCCGCCGTTGATCGTCAGGTGCTGCTGAGCGTAACGGTGCCGGTGGGCGCGACGGTGCGGGATGCGTTGTTCAAATCGGGCCTGAATGGCGAATTCCCGGAGCTGGATCTGGGCAGTTGTCCGGTCGGGATCTTTGGCAAAGTGATCGCTGATCCGGCCACTCGCCAGGTTCAGGAAGGGGATCGCATCGAGGTTTACCGGCCGTTGCTCGCCGATCCAAAAGAAGTTCGGCGGTTGCGTGCAGCCAAAGCGGCCGAGGCCAAAGCCCGGAATCAGTGATTCGATTAAACGCCAGACAATAAAAACCCCGGACATGCCGGGGTTTTTATTGCGTCGCAAATTATTGCGGCGAGGTTTCCAGCGGTTCTGGAGTCGGGACCGGGACAGTTTCTACGTTGTCCACGTCCTTCTGGATCTGGTCCAGCAGCGAGCCTGGCTTGACCGGTTTTTCTGGCTTCGGCTTCTCGGCGTTTCCTGCCGGCGCGGTCACGGTAGTGCCGCTGTCCTTGCCGAGAATGGCCTCGTCGCGGCTCACGCCTGGCATGAAATCGCCAGAGAGGCTGACAAGTTGGTCATTTGGGTTGAAGATAACGCTAATGCGTTCCTGTTGGCGTTCACCGCCACCGGGTTGCAGGCTATACAGGTAATCCCAGCGATCGGCATGGAACGTGTCGGTCAACAGAGGGTTGCCCATGATAAACCGTACTTGCCGACGGGTCATTCCCGGGCGCAACTGGTCTATCATGTCCTGCGTGACGACATTGCCCTGCTGGATGTCGATTTTGTAAACCCCGGGGAATGAACAACCGGCGAGTGCGAGCAGTCCCACAAAGGTGAAACTGGTTAGCAAGAGCTTGGTGTTTTGCATCGGTGGGCGACTTCCACTATCTTGGCTGGGACAACGTAAACGCCGATCATACCCGCATTAAGAGAAGCTGCGAAGCAGCATCGCGAGAAAGCTGACCATGGTTGAAAATAGCGAACTACGCAAAGCCGGCCTCAAAGTGACCCTTCCACGGGTCAAAATTCTGCAAATGCTCGATTCCGCCGAGCAACGCCACATGAGTGCCGAGGACGTCTACAAAGCACTGATGGAGGCTGGTGAGGACGTCGGTCTGGCCACGGTTTACCGTGTTCTGACCCAGTTCGAGGCAGCTGGCCTTGTGGTGCGGCACAACTTCGACGGAGGCCATGCGGTCTTCGAACTGGACGACGGCAAGCATCACGACCATATGGTCAACGTCGAGACCAGTGAAGTGATCGAATTCTTCGACGAAGAAATCGAGCGGCTGCAGAAAGCAATCGTCGACAAGTATGGCTTCGAGATGGTCGATCACAATCTTGTACTGTACGTGCGCAAGAAAAAGTAAGCATGTCGCGCGAACTTCAGGTTCGCGAAACGAACGAAGGCGACCTCAGGGTCGCCTTCGTGCTTTCTGCCCTTCTTAGATTTTCGCGGTAACAACCATTTTCTTCGCGTGAGCCAGGGACTCCTTGGTGAGGTCGATGCCGCCGAGCATCCGTGCCACTTCTTCGACACGATCATTCTTGCTCAGCTTGGAGACGGCTGTGTGCGTGGCATCTTCACCGCGGACCTTGTGCACAAATAGATGTTGATGCCCCTGCGCCGCCACTTGCGGCAAGTGCGTCACGGTCAGAACCTGCCCGCGCTCCCCGAGGCGTCGCAGCAACTGGCCGACAATCTCGGCGGTCGGGCCGCCAATACCTACGTCCACTTCGTCGAACACCAGCGTCGGTACGCGGGAGGTCTGTGCGGTGATCACCTGAATCGCCAGGCTTATACGCGACAGCTCGCCCCCCGATGCCACTTTTGCCAGGGCTTTCAGCGGTTGCCCTGGGTTGGCGCTCACCAGCAGTTCCACTTGTTCTAGCCCGTTGGGCAGCAGTTCATCGCTGCTGTTGGGGCGCAGTTCGATGGTGAAGCGGCCGCCGGGCATGCCCAGGCGCTGGATTTCCTGCTCCACGGCGCTGGCCAGGCTGCTCGATGCTTGATGGCGCAGGTCGCTCAATTCCCGAGCCTTCTCCTGATAATGACGGGCGTAGGAGGCCAGCTCATCGCCCAGGCGTTCGATGGATTCATCGTTGGCATTCAGGGTTTCGATTTCGTCGAGTAGCTTCTGTTGCATCTCGGCGACCTCGGTCGGCTGGATGCGGTGTTTGCGAGCCAGGGTGTAGATCGCATCGAGGCGCTCTTCCAGGTATTGAAGGCGTGCCGGGTCTGCGTCGAAATTGTCGAGAAAACGGTTCAATTCGCCCACCGCTTCTTCAACCTGAATCTGCGCGCTGGTCAGCAGGTTGCTGGCTTCACCCAGGGCGCCGATCGAATTGTTCACGCTCGATAGGCGATTGAGGCTGGCGGTCAGTGCGTTCAATACATTGCCGGAATCACTTTCGCTGCATTGTTCGACCACTTGCCGACAAATGCCCAGCAAGGTTTCGGCGTTGGTCAGGTTCTTGTGTTCCTGCTCCAGTTGCTCCAGCTCGCTTTCGCCGAGGCCGAGGTTTTCCAGTTCTTCGAGTTGATAGCTGAGCAACTGATGACGAGCGCGCTGTTCGTCGCCGGAGTTGGAGAGGCGTTCCAGCTCCTGACGGGTCTGGCGCCAGCGTTGGGCGGCCAGTTGCACCTGACGGGCAAGGTCCGTGGCGCCGGCGTACTCGTCGAGCAGGCGGCGATGGGTATCGGTTTTGAGCAGGGATTGGTGTTCGTGCTGGCTGTGGATATCGATCAGCAACTCGCCCAGGGCCTTCAGGTCGCCGAGAGGGCAGGGGGTGCCATTGATATAGCCGCGCGAACGCCCTTCAGCAGTGATCACGCGGCGCAGAATGCACGGGCCGTCGTTCTCGAGGTCGCGTTCGGCCAGCCAGGCGCTGGCTTCAGGGATGTCGATCAGGTCGAAGGTGGCCAGGATGTCGGCCTTGTCGGCCCCCGGGCGGACTACGCCGCTGTCGGCGCGATCACCCAGGGTCAGGCCGAGGGCGTCGAGCATGATCGACTTGCCGGCGCCGGTTTCCCCTGTGATCACGCTCATCCCGCGATCGAGTTCGAGATCGAGATGTTCAACGATGGCGTAGTTGTGTACGGACAGGTGCACCAGCATGAAGGCCGCTCCCAGGCTTTAGGTCTGGTTATTTATACAGTGTTTTGTTTCTGGCTGACAATGCCCCCGCTTAGGTCGATTTGCTTGATTGAAAGAAATCCTTAGCGCGCCTGGGAATGACAAAGCAGTTGTTTTTTGTAGGGTTAATCATCGGATAGCCCTTGAAGCTGAATTTTGCGACCCCATATACCGGGGCAGAAGCGTGAGTTGAGCTCGCGGACGATATTGGAAGGAGAAATCTATGGCTGACGAACAGACAGTGGATACGCAAAATCTAGACGCCAACCAGACCCCCGAGGCTTCGGGTGAAGACCTGGCGGCTCGTGTACAAGTGCTCGAAGAGCAATTGGCTGGTGCGCAGGATCAGGCTTTGCGTGTAGCCGCCGATCTGCAGAACGTCCGCCGTCGTGCCGATCAGGACGTTGAAAAGGCTCACAAGTTCGCCCTGGAAAAATTCGCAGGCGACCTGCTGCCGATCATTGACAGCCTGGAGCGCGGCCTGGAGCTGTCCAGCCCTGACGACGAAAACATTCGTTCGATGCGCGAAGGGATCGAGCTGACCCTGAAAATGTTCCAGGACACCCTGAAGCGCTATCACCTGGAAGCCATCGATCCTGAAGGCGAACCTTTCAATGCCTCGCATCATCAGGCGATGGCCATGCAGGAAAGCGCCGACGTCGAGCCAAACAGCGTGCTCAAGGTGTTTCAGAAGGGCTATCAGCTCCACGGTCGCCTGCTGCGCCCGGCCATGGTCGTGGTCAGCAAGGCACCTGCACCGGTTTCGCCTTCGATTGACGAGCAGGCTTGAAATTAGCCGCAAGGCCCCCATTTAGAAGTCAAGCGTTTAAGTGCTACCGCAGTCAGCCACCACTACTGCGGCATCCAAATCCAAAGTTTCGGGAGAGTGAACATGGGCAAAATTATCGGTATCGACCTGGGGACTACCAACTCCTGCGTCTCCGTGCTGGAAAACGGCAAGGCCAAAGTTATTGAAAACGCTGAAGGCGCGCGTACCACGCCGTCGATCATCGCTTATGCCAACGATGGCGAAATCCTGGTTGGCCAGTCGGCCAAGCGTCAGGCAGTGACCAATCCGCATAACACCCTGTACGCGGTGAAGCGTCTGATCGGTCGTCGTTTCGACGAAGAAGTCGTACAGAAAGACATCCAGATGGTCCCTTACAAGATCGTCAAGGCTGACAACAGCGACGCCTGGGTTGAAGTGAACGGCCAGAAAATGGCACCGCCACAAATCTCGGCTGAAATTCTGAAGAAAATGAAGAAGACCGCCGAAGACTACCTCGGCGAGCCTGTGACCGAAGCGGTGATCACCGTTCCGGCCTACTTCAACGACAGCCAGCGTCAAGCCACCAAAGACGCCGGCCGCATCGCGGGCCTGGACGTAAAACGCATCATCAACGAACCAACCGCAGCCGCACTGGCCTACGGTATGGACAAGGCCAAGGGCGATCACACTGTGATCGTTTACGACCTGGGTGGCGGTACTTTCGACGTTTCCGTTATCGAGATCGCTGAAGTCGATGGCGAGCACCAGTTCGAAGTGTTGGCCACCAACGGCGACACCTTCCTGGGCGGTGAAGACTTTGACATTCGCCTGATCGACTACCTCGTCGACGAATTCAAGAAAGAAAGCGGCATGAACCTCAAGGGTGATCCGCTGGCCATGCAACGCCTGAAAGAAGCTGCCGAGAAAGCCAAGATCGAACTGTCCTCGAGCCAGTCGACCGACGTGAACCTGCCGTACATCACTGCAGACGCTACCGGTCCTAAGCACTTGAACGTGAAAATCTCCCGCGCCAAGCTCGAAGCGCTGGTGGAAGACCTGGTTCAGCGCACCATCGAACCTTGCCGCATCGCGATGAAAGACGCCGGTATCGATGTCAGCAAGATCGACGACGTGATTCTGGTCGGCGGTCAGACCCGTATGCCAATGGTGCAGAAAGCTGTTTCCGACTTCTTCGGTAAAGAAGCTCGTAAAGACGTTAACCCGGACGAAGCTGTTGCCATGGGTGCTGCCATCCAGGGCGCTGTATTGGCCGGCGACGTGAAAGACGTTCTGCTGCTCGACGTCAGCCCGCTGACCCTGGGTATCGAAACCATGGGTGGCGTGATGACTGCGCTGATCGAGAAAAACACCACGATTCCTACCAAGAAATCGCAAGTGTTCTCGACTGCTGACGACAACCAGAGCGCCGTGACCATTCACGTGCTGCAAGGTGAGCGTAAGCAAGCCGCACAGAACAAGTCCTTGGGCAAGTTCGACCTGGCCGAGATTCCACCGGCTCCACGTGGCGTGCCACAAATCGAAGTGACCTTCGACATCGACGCCAACGGCATTCTGCACGTAGGCGCCAAAGACAAGGCTACCGGCAAGACTCAGTCGATCGTGATCAAGGCCAACTCCGGTCTGTCCGAGGACGAAATTCAGCAGATGGTTCGCGACGCTGAACTGAATGCCGAGGAAGACCGCAAGTTCGAAGAGCTGGCGAGCGCTCGTAACCAGGGCGACGCACTGGTTCACTCGACTCGCAAAATGGTCGCTGATGCTGGCGACAAGGTGAGCGCTGAAGAGAAGACTGCAATCGAAGCGGCAGTCGTTGCCCTGGAAGCCGCTGTTAAAGGCGACGACAAGGCTGCGATCGAAGCCAAGGTTGAAGAGCTGTCCAAGGTCTCCGCGCCAGTGGCTCAGAAAATGTATGCCGAGCAGGCTCAGCCAGCTGAAGGCGCGGCACCGAAAGGCGAAGCGGCTGAAAAAGCTGACGACGTCGTCGACGCTGAGTTTGAAGAAGTTAAAGACCACAAGTAAGTTGTTGGTCGCCCGGTTGACTGCCTTCAGGCGGTGACTGGTAGGATGTCGCCGCGCGGGAGCTTGCTCCCGCGTTGGCGTGTCTGGAGTTAGCGAATTTTTACAGCATGCGACAACGCTCGCGTGTTGGTGGCATGGCCGGGGATGCTCCTGCTTTCCGCGCCGAAAGTGCCGCATCGAATCAAAGACCAGGATCGTTGAATTGACGTGAGTTGGGTCCGGGCCTGTATTGGGGCTCAACGAGTTTGACGAGGCTCAGGAGAGGTTTGTCGAACGTCCTTAAGAGTGCAAAGACTTATGGCAAAGCGTGACTATTACGAAGTATTGGGTGTTGAGCGTGGCTCAAGCGAAGCAGACCTGAAAAAGGCCTACCGCCGCCTGGCGATGAAGCACCACCCGGACCGTAATCCCGATGACAAAGCGTCGGAAGATATGTTCAAGGAGGCCAACGAGGCCTACGAAGTGCTGTCCGATTCCAGCAAGCGCGCGGCCTATGACCAATACGGTCATGCCGGTGTCGACCCGAGCATGGGTGGCGGCGGTGCCGGTTTTGGTGGCCAGAACTTCTCCGATATCTTTGGCGATGTCTTCAGTGACTTCTTCGGTGGCGGTCGCGGCGGCTCCCGTGGCGGCGCGCAGCGTGGCAGCGACCTGCGTTACACGCTGGAGTTGAACCTGGAAGAAGCGGTGCGCGGCACAACCGTGAATATCCGTGTTCCGACACTGGTCAACTGCAAGCCGTGTGATGGCTCGGGCGCCAAGAAAGGCTCTTCGCCGGTCACCTGCCCGACGTGTGGCGGTATCGGTCAGGTACGCATGCAGCAAGGCTTCTTCTCGGTGCAGCAGACCTGCCCGCGTTGCCATGGCCAGGGCAAGATCATTTCCGATCCGTGCGATTCCTGCCACGGCGAAGGTCGTGTCGAAGAGTACAAGACGCTTTCCGTCAAAGTGCCGGCCGGTGTCGATACCGGTGACCGTATTCGTCTGTCCGGCGAAGGCGAAGCGGGCGCGCAGGGTGGTCCGACCGGCGATCTGTACGTGGTGATCAATGTGCGTGAGCACGCGATCTTCCAGCGTGATGGCAAGCACCTGTTCTGCGAAGTGCCGATCAGCTTCGTCGACGCAGCGTTGGGCGGCGAGCTGGAGATTCCGACCCTTGATGGTCGGGTCAAGCTGAAGATCCCTGAGGGGACTCAGACCGGCAAGCAGTTCCGTGTTCGCGGCAAAGGCGTTGCGCCGGTACGTGGCGGCGGCGCTGGCGACCTGATGTGCCGTGTGGCGGTCGAAACCCCGGTCAACCTGGGTCGTCGCCAGCGCGAATTGCTGGAAGAGTTCCGCAGCTCCCTGGCGGACGACAACAGTCATTCGCCGAAAACCACTGGTTGGTTCGAAGGCGTGAAGCGCTTCTTCGGCGATTTGTAAGGAGTGAGCATGCGACGTATAGCTGTGATGGGTGCCGCCGGCCGCATGGGCAAGATCCTGGTCGAGGCGGTGCAGCAGCGCGCGCCGCTGACCGGTCTGACCGCCGCCATCGTGCGTCCCGGCAGTACGCTGATTGGCGTGGATGCCGGTGAGCTGGCCTCGTTGGGGCGTATTGGTGTGCCGCTGTCCGGTAGTCTGGATTCGGTGGCTGATGAGTTCGACGTGCTGATCGACTTCACGCTCCCGGAAGTCATGCTGAAAAACCTGGCTTTCTGCCGTAAGGCGGGCAAGGCCATGGTGATCGGCACGACGGGACTGGACGCCGCGCAGAAGCAGTTGCTGGCCGAGGCGGGCAAGGATATTCCTATCGTGTTCGCGGCCAATTTCAGCGTCGGTGTAAACCTGTCGCTGAAGCTGCTCGACATGGCTGCGCGCGTGCTGGGTGATGATGCGGATATCGAAATCATCGAGGCTCACCATCGGCACAAGATCGATGCGCCTTCGGGCACGGCGCTGCGCATGGGTGAAGTAATCGCCAATGCGCTGGATCGTGATCTGCAGAAGGTTGCGGTCTATGGGCGTGAAGGTCACACCGGTGCGCGTGAGCGTGAAACGATCGGCTTTGCCACTGTTCGCGGTGGTGATGTGGTCGGTGATCATACGGTGCTGTTCGCCTGCGAGGGCGAGCGACTGGAAATCACGCACAAGGCATCCAGTCGCATGACCTTCGCCAAGGGCGCGGTACGTGCAGCTTTGTGGCTGGACGGTCGTGAGCCAGGCCTCTACGACATGCAAGACGTGCTCGACCTGCGTTAAGATGCAGCCGAAACCGGGTTCAAACATAGCCTTTGAGCCCGGTTTTAAACCGCCAAGCGACGTCCTGTCGCATTCTCCGGCCTTTAGGGCTCATTGGCGGTAGACCAAAAATGCCTTTTTCTGTAAGCTACAGCTTTAGTGTGTCCACTAAAAGCGCGCAGAATAATTCGATGAAGAAGCGGGGTGACGTGTCCATACGTCACTCCGCTTTTTTACAACCTGCGATCGCCCTTTCAGGCTTTATTTACGGGAGGTCTTCTTGACTAAGCCAGCCATACTCGCCCTTGCTGATGGCAGCATTTTTCGCGGCGAAGCCATTGGAGCCGACGGACAAACCGTTGGTGAGGTGGTGTTCAACACCGCAATGACCGGCTATCAGGAAATCCTTACCGATCCTTCCTACGCCCAACAGATCGTTACCCTGACTTACCCGCACATCGGCAACACCGGCACCACGCCGGAAGACGCCGAGTCCGATCGCGTCTGGTCCGCTGGCCTGGTCATCCGTGACCTGCCACTGGTTGCGAGCAACTGGCGCAACACGATGTCTCTGTCCGACTACCTGAAAGCCAATAATGTCGTGGCTATCGCCGGTATCGACACTCGCCGCCTGACACGCATCCTGCGTGAGAAAGGCGCGCAGAACGGCTGCATTATGGCCGGTGACAACATTTCCGAAGAAGCCGCCATCGCCGCTGCCCAGGGCTTCCCTGGCCTCAAGGGCATGGACCTGGCGAAAGTCGTCAGCACCAAAGAGAAGTACGAGTGGCGCTCGACTGTCTGGGACTTGAAGACCGACAGCCACGCGACCATCGACGCTTCCGATCTGCCATACCACGTGGTTGCCTACGACTACGGCGTCAAGCTGAACATCCTGCGCATGCTGGTCGAGCGCGGTTGCCGCGTGACCGTGGTGCCAGCTCAAACGCCCGCGGCTGACGTTCTGGCTCTGAAGCCGGACGGCGTGTTCCTGTCCAACGGCCCGGGTGACCCTGAGCCATGCGACTACGCGATCCAGGCTATTAAAGACGTGCTGGAAACCGAGATCCCGGTATTCGGTATCTGCCTCGGCCACCAACTGCTGGCTCTGGCCTCCGGTGCCAAAACCCTGAAAATGGGCCACGGTCACCACGGTGCCAACCACCCGGTTCAGGATCTGGACAGCGGTGTGGTGATGATCACCAGCCAGAACCACGGTTTTGCGGTAGACGAAGCGACCCTGCCAGGCAACGTTCGTGCGATCCACAAATCGCTGTTCGACGGCACCCTGCAAGGTATCGAGCGTACCGACAAGAGCGCCTTCAGCTTCCAGGGTCACCCTGAAGCCAGCCCTGGCCCGAACGACGTAGCGCCACTGTTTGATCGCTTCATCAACGAAATGGCCAAGCGACGCTAATCGCTCGCCCTGATGTAGCGAAGCCTGGGGGCGGTCCCGAAACCGGCGGCCCCCTCAAGGCTTCAGAGATTGAACAAGACGGCTTGCCGACTGACCTGCGGATTTGAGTGACAACCCATGCCAAAACGTACAGACATTAAAAGCATCCTGATTCTCGGCGCTGGCCCGATCGTGATCGGCCAGGCCTGCGAATTCGACTACTCCGGCGCCCAGGCCTGTAAAGCCCTGCGCGAGGAGGGTTACCGCGTCATCCTGGTGAACTCCAACCCGGCGACCATCATGACCGACCCGGCCATGGCCGACGCCACCTACATCGAACCGATCAAGTGGCAGACCGTTGCCAAGATCATCGAGAAAGAGCGTCCGGACGCGCTGCTGCCGACCATGGGTGGCCAGACCGCCCTGAACTGCGCCCTGGACCTGGAGCGCGAAGGCGTTCTGGAGAAGTTCGGCGTAGAGATGATCGGCGCCAACGCTGACACCATCGACAAGGCTGAAGACCGTTCGCGCTTTGATAAGGCGATGAAATCCATCGGTCTGGACTGCCCGCGTTCGGGTATCGCCCATAGCATGGAAGAGGCCAATGCGGTTCTCGATCGTCTGGGCTTCCCGTGCATCATTCGTCCGTCCTTCACCATGGGCGGCACCGGTGGCGGTATCGCTTACAACCGTGAAGAGTTCGAAGAAATCTGCGCCCGCGGTCTGGATCTGTCGCCGACCAAAGAGCTGCTGATTGACGAATCGCTGATTGGCTGGAAAGAATACGAGATGGAAGTTGTCCGCGATAAAAAGGACAACTGCATCATCGTCTGCTCCATCGAAAACTTCGACCCGATGGGCGTGCACACCGGTGACTCGATCACGGTTGCACCCGCACAGACCCTGACCGACAAGGAATACCAGATCCTGCGTAACGCCTCCCTGGCGGTACTGCGCGAGATCGGCGTGGAAACCGGCGGCTCCAACGTCCAGTTCGGCATCTGCCCGAACACTGGTCGCATGGTGGTCATCGAGATGAACCCGCGGGTATCCCGTTCCTCGGCCCTGGCATCGAAAGCCACCGGTTTCCCGATCGCCAAGGTCGCGGCGAAACTGGCCGTCGGTTACACCCTCGACGAACTGTCGAACGACATCACCGGCGGCAAGACTCCGGCGTCCTTCGAACCGTCCATCGACTACGTCGTCACCAAACTGCCACGCTTTGCCTTCGAGAAATTCCCGAAAGCCGACGCTCGCCTGACCACTCAAATGAAGTCGGTCGGTGAAGTCATGGCCATCGGCCGGACCTTCCAGGAATCCCTGCAGAAAGCTCTGCGCGGGCTGGAAGTGGGTGTTTGCGGCCTGGACGAGAAGCTCGACCTGAGCAACCCGGAAAGCATGAGCATCCTCAAGCGCGAACTGACCGTGCCGGGTGCCGAGCGTATCTGGTACGTGGCTGACGCGTTCCGCGCGGGCCTGTCGGTCGAAGACATCTTCGGCATGAACATGATCGACCCGTGGTTCCTGGTGCAGATCGAAGATCTGATCAAGGAAGAAGAGAAGGTCAAGACTCTGGGTCTGTCCGCTATCGACCGCGACCTGATGTTCCGCCTCAAGCGTAAAGGCTTCTCCGATCAACGTCTGGCCAAGCTGCTGGGCGTCACCGAGAAGAACCTGCGTACCCATCGTCACAAGCTGGAAGTGTTCCCGGTCTACAAGCGCGTCGACACCTGCGCCGCCGAGTTCGCCACCGACACCGCGTACCTGTACTCGACTTACGAGGAAGAGTGCGAAGCTGCGCCGTCGGGCCGTGACAAGATCATGATCCTGGGTGGCGGTCCAAACCGCATCGGCCAGGGCATCGAGTTCGACTATTGCTGCGTACACGCAGCACTGGCCCTGCGCGATGACGGGTACGAGACCATCATGGTCAACTGCAACCCGGAAACCGTTTCCACCGACTACGACACCTCCGATCGTCTGTACTTCGAACCAGTGACCCTGGAAGACGTGCTGGAAATCGTCCGCGTCGAGAAGCCAAAAGGCGTGATCGTTCAGTACGGCGGTCAGACCCCGCTGAAACTGGCCCGTGCCCTGGAAGCCGCCGGCGTGCCGATCATCGGCACCAGCCCTGACGCCATCGACCGCGCCGAAGACCGTGAGCGCTTCCAGCAGATGGTTGAGCGTCTGAACCTGCGTCAACCGCCTAACGCCACCGTGCGCAGCGAAGATGAAGCGATTCGTGCCGCCGCCAAAATCGGTTACCCGCTGGTGGTTCGTCCGTCCTATGTACTGGGCGGCCGTGCGATGGAAATCGTTTACGAAGAGGAAGAACTCAAGCGCTACCTGCGTGAAGCGGTTCAAGTGTCCAACGACAGCCCGGTGCTGCTGGACCACTTCCTCAACTGCGCGATCGAAATGGACGTGGATGCGGTCTGCGACGGCACCGACGTGGTGATCGGCGCGATCATGCAGCACATTGAGCAGGCCGGCGTTCACTCCGGTGACTCCGCGTGCTCCCTGCCGCCGTATTCGCTGCCTGCACATATCCAGGACGAGATGCGCGAACAGGTCAAGAAAATGGCCCTGGAACTGGGCGTGGTCGGCCTGATGAACGTTCAGTTGGCGCTGCAAGGCGAAGACATCTACGTCATCGAAGTCAACCCGCGCGCATCCCGTACCGTACCGTTCGTCTCCAAGTGCATCGGTGTGTCCCTGGCGATGGTCGCGGCTCGCGTGATGGCCGGTAAAACCCTGAAGGAAATCGGCTTCACCAAAGAAATTATTCCGAACTTCTACAGCGTGAAAGAGGCAGTGTTCCCATTCGCCAAATTCCCTGGCGTGGACCCGATCCTGGGCCCAGAGATGAAGTCCACCGGTGAAGTGATGGGCGTGGGCGACACCTTCGGCGAAGCCTTTGCCAAGGCTCAGATGGGCGCCAGTGAAGTGCTGCCAACCGGTGGTACCGCGTTCATCAGCGTGCGCGACGATGACAAGCCGCTGGTTGCAGGCGTGGCCCGTGATCTGATCAACTTGGGCTTCGAAGTGGTCGCCACTGCCGGTACTGCCAAGCTGATCGAAGCAGCAGGCCTGAAAGTGCGTCGTGTGAACAAGGTGACCGAGGGTCGTCCGCACGTGGTCGACATGATCAAGAATGACGAAGTCACTCTGATCATCAACACCACCGAAGGTCGTCAGTCGATCGCTGATTCCTACTCCATTCGTCGTAATGCCTTGCAGCACAAGATCTACTGCACCACTACTATTGCTGCTGGCGAAGCTATCTGCGAAGCGTTGAAGTTCGGTCCTGAGAAGACCGTGCGCCGCTTGCAGGATCTACACGCAGGATTGAAGGCATGATCAAATACCCAATGACCGTCAAGGGCGCTAAAGCCCTGGAAGAAGAACACGCTCATCTGACCAAGGTCGTTCGTCCGAAACTCAGTCAGGACATCGGTACGGCCCGCGAGTTGGGTGACTTGAAGGAAAACGCCGAATACCACGCTGCTCGCGAGCAGCAGGGGATGGTCGAGGCGCGGATTCGTGACATTGAAGGCCGCATGCAAAACGCTGTGGTCATCGACGTAACGACCATCGAGCACACCGGCAAGGTGATTTTCGGCACCACCGTCGAAATCGCCAATGTCGAGACCGATGAAAGCGTGACTTACCAGATCGTTGGTGAGGATGAAGCAGACATCAAGCTCGGCAAGATCTCCGTCGGTTCGCCGATCGCCCGTGCCTTGATCGCCAAGGAAGAGGGTGATGTGGTGGCGGTCAAAACGCCGGGTGGCGTTATCGAGTATGAGATTGTCGAAGTTCGCCACATCTGAAAGAAGGCGCCCGCTACGTGCGGGTGCCATGCTTTGGCAGCTGACCCAGATGCTCTGGGTTGGCGGCTTGTGGTTGTTGCACATCGGTCTGCTGCCGGTGCTGGGGCAAATAGGCCTGGCGCCGCTGCTGATCGACGAAATTGCAGGTGCGCTGAATACGCTGATGGTGGGATTCGCCACAGCGAGTGTGATTTTTCAGGCTTTGGTGCTGGTACAGGCCGAGGGTCTTGCCAGTCTATGGCGGGATATTCGCGGGCAACTGCTGCTGATGGCGCTGTATGGGTGCGCGATGTATTTCGCAGTACGCTTCGGTTGGCCGCAGGCGCTGCATTGGCAGTTGTTCAGCTATCTTGTCCTGGGGTTTTCCGGGCTGGTGCTGGTGATGCAGCCGGTGCCTGGATGGAGTGTCAGGGTGCGCGAAGCACACCCTTGACCCTTGCCATCACTTGAAGCGATGGACGTTCGACAACTGCTTGTTGACGCTGAAGTTCTTGCGATAAATCAGTGCCATCTTGCCGATGACCTGAACCAGATCGGCTTTGCCGGCCTTGCAGAGTTCTGCAATGGCTGCCAGGCGCGATTCGCGATCGAGGATGTTGAGCTTGATTTTGATCAGCTCGTGATCCGCCAAAGCGCGTTCAAGTTCGGCTAACACACCTTCAGTCAAGCCGTTGTCAGCCACAATCAAAACTGGTTTCAGATGGTGGCCAATGGACTTGTACTGTTTCTTCTGCTCTTGAGTGAGCGGCATAATCTGACCCTTTCGTCTGGATTCTGTAAAATGGCGGCCATTTTACCCGAGGGCTCGTGGATCCGCCCAATTAATCACGACCCTTATCATCGAGGTGCCCAATGGCGCGTTCCAAGACAAGCCTTGGTTGGCTGAAAAGACATGTCAACGATCCCTATGTGAAGCAGGCGCAAAAGGATGGCTACCGCTCGCGTGCGAGTTACAAACTTCTGGAGGTCCAGGAGAAATACAAGCTGATCCGTCCCGGCATGAGCGTTGTCGACCTGGGTGCGGCGCCCGGCGGATGGTCGCAGGTGACTAGTCGTCTGATTGGTGGTCAGGGGCGACTGATTGCCTCGGACATTCTGGAAATGGACAGCATTCCGGACGTGACTTTCATTCAGGGGGACTTCACCGAGGACGAAGTGCTCACGCGGATCCTTGAAGCTGTGGGTAATTCGCAGGTGGACCTTGTGATTTCCGATATGGCCCCCAATATGAGTGGTACGCCTGAAGTGGACATGCCAAAAGCCATGTTTCTTTGCGAGCTGGCGCTTGATTTGGCGGAACGGATACTCAAGCCGGGTGGTAATTTTGTGATCAAGATTTTTCAGGGCGAAGGGTTTGATGTTTACCTGAAGGATGCTCGTCGGAAATTCGACAAGATCCAGATGATCAAGCCAGACTCTTCCCGTGACAGTTCCCGCGAGCAATACATGTTGGCTTGGGGTTACCGCGGGCGTAGTGAGTAAAACGAGGTTTTTTGGCGGGGTGATAGGTTTTTCATATTTCGCCCCGCGTGCATTAGCGAATATTGTGTAGAAAGTGTTTCACAAAGGGTTACAGACGGCGCCTGCCAGAGCCGTAGGTAATGTAGTAAGTTAGGCCGGTGAATATCATGCGAAGCGCGCGCCATTAGCGGAGCTTGCTTCAGAGGGTAGTTAATTGAACGATATGGCAAAGAATCTGATCCTGTGGTTGATCATCGCAGCTGTCCTGGTGACGGTGATGAACAACTTCTCCAGCCCTAACGAGCCGCAGACCCTCAACTATTCCGACTTCATCCAGCAGGTCAAGGATGGCAAGGTCGAGCGCGTAGCGGTTGATGGCTACGTGATTACAGGCAAGCGCAACGATGGCGACAGCTTCAAGACCATCCGTCCGGCAATCCAGGACAACGGTCTGATCGGCGACCTCGTGGATAACCACGTTGTGGTCGAAGGCAAGCAACCTGAGCAGCAAAGTATCTGGACTCAACTCCTGGTCGCAAGCTTCCCGATCCTGGTGATCATCGCCGTCTTCATGTTCTTCATGCGGCAGATGCAGGGCGGTGCCGGTGGCAAGGGTGGGCCGATGAGTTTCGGCAAGAGCAAGGCGCGCCTGCTCTCCGAAGATCAGGTGAAAACCACCCTGGCTGACGTTGCAGGTTGTGACGAAGCCAAGGAAGAAGTCGGCGAGCTGGTCGAGTTCCTGCGTGATCCGGGCAAGTTCCAGCGCCTGGGCGGTCGCATTCCTCGCGGCGTGCTGATGGTTGGTCCTCCGGGTACAGGTAAAACCTTGCTGGCCAAGGCGATTGCCGGCGAAGCCAAAGTACCGTTCTTTACTATTTCCGGTTCCGATTTCGTCGAAATGTTCGTCGGCGTCGGTGCCAGCCGTGTCCGTGACATGTTCGAGCAGGCGAAGAAGCATGCGCCATGCATCATCTTCATCGATGAAATCGACGCCGTCGGTCGCCACCGTGGTGCCGGCATGGGTGGTGGTCACGATGAGCGCGAGCAGACCCTCAACCAGTTGCTGGTAGAGATGGACGGCTTCGAAATGAATGACGGCATCATCGTCATCGCCGCGACCAACCGTCCGGACGTACTGGACCCTGCGTTGCTGCGTCCGGGCCGCTTCGACCGTCAGGTCGTGGTTGGCCTGCCGGACATCCGTGGTCGCGAGCAGATTCTCAAAGTCCACATGCGCAAAGTGCCGATGGGTGACGACGTCGCTCCGGCCGTGATCGCTCGTGGTACTCCTGGTTTCTCCGGTGCCGACCTGGCCAACCTGGTGAACGAGGCTTCGTTGTTTGCGGCTCGTGCCGGCAAGCGCATCGTCGAGATGAAAGAGTTCGAACTGGCCAAAGACAAGATCATGATGGGTGCCGAGCGCAAATCCATGGTCATGTCCGAGAAAGAAAAGCAGAACACTGCTTATCACGAAGCCGGCCACGCTATCGTCGGTCGCGTCGTGCCTGAGCATGATCCGGTCTACAAGGTGTCGATCATTCCGCGCGGTCGCGCACTTGGTGTGACCATGTTCCTGCCGGAAGAAGATCGCTACAGTCTGTCCAAGCGTGCACTGATCAGCCAGATCTGCTCGCTGTACGGCGGTCGTATCGCTGAAGAGATGACCCTGGGCTTCGATGGCGTCACCACCGGTGCGTCCAACGACATCATGCGTGCCAGCCAGATAGCACGAAATATGGTGACCAAGTGGGGGTTGTCGGAAAAACTCGGTCCATTGATGTACGCCGAAGAAGAGGGCGAAGTGTTCCTCGGTCGTGGCGGCGGTGGTCAGCATGCCAGTTTCTCTGGCGAGACGGCCAAGCTGATCGACTCCGAAGTGCGCAGCATCATTGACCAGTGCTACGGCACGGCCAAGCAGATCCTCACGGATAACCGTGACAAGCTTGATGCGATGGCGGATGCCTTGATGAAGTACGAGACGATCGATGCCGATCAGATCGATGACATCATGGCGGGTCGTACGCCTCGCGAACCTCGCGACTGGTCTGGCGGCAACGACACTTCCGGCACACCTCCGGTGGTGCAGGATGGGCGTCCGGAAACACCTATCGGCGGCCCGGCTGCTGACGTTTAAGGTTTGAAATGACTTCTGTTCAGTCCTCGACCCGGTTGTCTTGCGGCAACCGGGTTCTTGATTTGGCCCAGACGCATGTCATGGGCATTCTCAATGTCACTCCCGATTCCTTTTCCGATGGCGGCCGATACAGCCAGCTGGACGCGGCCCTGCGCCACGCCGAGGCGATGGTGGCGGCCGGTGCGACGCTGATCGACGTCGGTGGTGAATCGACCCGGCCCGGTGCCAGGGCCGTTTCGCCGCTTGAAGAGCTCGAGCGCGTAGCGCCTATCGTTGAGCGCATCAGTCGCGAACTGGATGTGATTATCTCGGTCGATACTTCCACGCCTGCCGTCATGCGTGAAACCGCAAGGCTGGGGGCGGGGTTGATCAATGACGTACGCTCGTTGCGTCGAGATGGTGCTCTGGATGCAGCGGCGGCCACCGGTTTGCCGGTGTGCCTGATGCATATGCTCGGCGAGCCGGGCGACATGCAGGACAACCCTCAGTACCAGGATGTTACGAAAGAGGTCGGCGAGTTTCTTGCCGAGCGCATGGTTCAGTGTGCCTCGGTAGGTATCCCTGCTGAGCGGATCATTCTTGATCCGGGCTTCGGCTTCGCGAAAACCCTGCAGCACAATCTAAGTTTGTTTAAGCATATGGAGGCCCTGCATGCTTTGGGGCGGCCTCTGTTGGTCGGTGTTTCGCGAAAGAGCATGATCGGCCAGGCCTTGAATCGACCTGTGGGAGAGCGTCTGCATGGTGGTCTGGCACTTGCGGCGCTGGCTTCGGTCAAAGGTGCGCGTATATTGCGCGTCCATGATGTAGCGGAAACGGTCGACGTGGTGCGGATGATTGCCGCCGTAGAATCAGCTGAATAAGAAAGATGGAGTACTTATGAGTAAGAAATACTTTGGCACCGACGGCATTCGTGGTCGGGTCGGTCAATACCCTATCACTCCTGATTTCATGCTCAAGCTTGGCTGGGCGGCAGGCATGGCATTTCGCAGCATGGGCGCCTGCAAGGTGCTCGTGGGCAAGGACACCCGTATCTCCGGTTACATGTTCGAGTCGGCGCTTGAGGCTGGGCTGACCTCGGCCGGTGCTGATGTGATGCTGTTGGGGCCAATGCCGACTCCGGCCATCGCCTATTTGACGCGGACCTTTCACGCCGAAGCCGGCATCGTGATCAGCGCTTCGCATAACCCTCATGACGACAACGGTATCAAGTTTTTCTCTGGTAAGGGCACCAAGCTCCCGGATGAAGTCGAGCTGATGATCGAAGAGCTGCTAGACACCCCGATGACCGTGGTTGAGTCGAGCAAGATCGGCAAAGTGTCGCGAATCAACGATGCCTCGGGCCGTTATATCGAATTCTGCAAGAGTAGCGTTCCCACCGGCACCAGTTTTGCCGGCCTGAAGATCGTGCTCGATTGTGCTCACGGCGCGACTTATAAAGTGGCGCCTAGCGTGTTCCGTGAGTTGGGGGCTGATGTCGTTGTGCTTTCTGCTCATCCCAACGGCCTGAACATCAATGATAATTGCGGTTCGACCCATATGGCGCCGCTGCAAGCGGCCGTGCTGGCCGAGCGCGCCGATTTGGGTATCGCCTTCGACGGTGACGGTGATCGGGTGCAGATGGTTGATCACACCGGTGCTGTCGTCGATGGTGACGAGCTGCTGTTCATCATCGCTCGCGATCTGCAAGAACGTGGCAAGTTGCAGGGCGGTGTGGTCGGTACGCTGATGAGTAACCTGGGGCTGGAGTTGGCCCTGGCGGATCTGGCGATTCCTTTTGTGCGGGCCAACGTTGGTGACCGTTACGTCATCTCCGAGTTGCTGGAGCGCGATTGGCTGGTGGGCGGTGAAAACTCGGGGCACATTGTCTGCTTCGGTCACACCACTACCGGGGATGCGATCATTGCTGCGTTGCAGGTCTTGATGGCGCTGAAACGGCGCGCAGAAGGCCTGGCTCAGTCGCGTCAGGCGTTGCGCAAGTGCCCTCAGGTGTTGATCAATGTGCGGTTTGGCGGTGGTGTGAGCCCGCTCGAGCATCCGACCGTCAAGGAGGCCAGTGATCGTGTCACTCAAGCGATGGCGGGCCGCGGGCGCGTGTTGTTGCGCAAGTCCGGGACAGAGCCGCTGGTGCGTGTCATGGTCGAAGGCGAGGACGAAGCGCAGGTTCGCGATTACGCCGAAGAGCTGGCAAAACTGGTAACTGAAGTTTCTGCCTGATTTCGGCTTGCCAGCCATGATTGTGTTGGGTAACATCTGCGCCCACTTTGACCGACGAGGTACAGCATGCGTCGCCCTATGGTAGCTGGTAACTGGAAGATGCACGGTACCCGCGCCAGCGTCGCTGAGCTGATCGACGGCCTTCGTCATCTGGCCTTGCCGAGCGGTGTTGATGTCGCGGTGTTCCCGCCTTGCTTGTATATCAATCAAGTGATTGATGGTTTGCAAGGGAAGTCGATTTCGGTCGGCGCGCAGAACTCTGCGATTGAATCCGGGCAGGGTGCGTTGACAGGTGAAATTTCACCGAGTCAGTTGGTGGATGCAGGTTGTTCCCTGGTGCTTGTCGGGCACTCTGAGCGCCGCCAGATAATGGGCGAGCTCGACGGGACGCTGAATCGCAAATTTGCGGCAGCACAGGCATGTGGCTTGATTCCGGTGTTGTGTGTAGGGGAGACCCTCGAGCAGCGCGAAGCTGGAAAAACTCTTGAGGTTGTCGGGCGTCAGCTGGGCAGCATCATCGAGGAGCTGGGTGTTGGTGCTTTTGCAAAGGCAGTAATCGCTTACGAGCCGGTCTGGGCCATTGGTACCGGGCTGACTGCTTCGCCGCAACAGGCGCAGGATGTGCATGCAGCCATTCGCGCCCAGTTGGCGGCAGAGAATTCTGAAGTCGCGCAAGGTGTGCGGCTTCTATACGGCGGCAGCGTGAAGGCGGCCAATGCGGCCGAACTGTTCGGCATGCCGGATATCGATGGGGGGCTCATTGGTGGGGCTTCCCTGAATGCAGATGAGTTCGGTGCGATTTGTCGCGCCGCGGGAAACTGAAAAAATGCTGGAAACAGTCGTAGTCGTTTTTCATCTGCTGGGTGCGTTGGGCGTAGTTGCTCTGGTATTGCTGCAGCAGGGTAAAGGTGCGGACGCTGGTGCATCTTTCGGAGCAGGTGCTTCAAATACTGTGTTCGGAAGCCAAGGTACCTCTACCTTTCTTAGTAAGTTTACTGCTATACTTGCCGCCGGTTTCTTCATGACCAGCTTGGGGTTAGGTTACTTTGCTAAAGAGAAAGCTCACCAGCTGACTCAGGTAGGTTTGCCAAACCCAGCAGTGTTGGAAGTTCCAAAGCAAAAACCGGCTTCTGATGATGTCCCGGTGCTTCAAGAGCAAAAGTCGGCTACTCCAGCGACTGACGTGCCTCCAGCTCAAGAGCAGAAGTAAGAAGAGTTTCAAACGTAGTATTGCCGAGGTGGTGGAATTGGTAGACACGCAACCTTGAGGTGGTTGTGCCCATAGGGTGTAGGGGTTCGAGTCCCCTTCTCGGTACCAATTATCAGGAGAGCCCGCTGTTGCGGGCTTTCTTGTAGGTGGAAGGTTACATTGACCCTGTTAGGGATCGGTCGTATACTTCCGCCCCAGCTTTGTCGCGGGGTGGAGCAGTCTGGTAGCTCGTCGGGCTCATAACCCGAAGGTCGTCGGTTCAAATCCGGCCCCCGCAACCAGTTTAAGGAGCCCCTTTTCAGGGGCTTTTTGTTAGCTGGACACTTTCAACGCCGCTATTCGGCGGCGTTTCAAGGATGGGCGTTTCGCCCATTTTTTTATTTTGCATAGCATGCACATACATGCACGAGGGGGTTCAGGTGTCGAGCAAGCTAGAAGAGTTGCAGGCCTTGCTGGCCCCGGTGGTCGTGGCCCTAGGCTATGAATGCTGGGGTATTGAGTTTTCGGCTCAAGGTCGCCACTCAATGTTGCGCGTTTATATCGATAAAGAAGGCGGCGTGCTGGTGGACGATTGTGCCATCGTCAGTCGCCAGATCAGCGGTGTGCTGGATGTTGAAGATCCAATCTCCGTTGAATACACCCTTGAAGTTTCCTCGCCTGGCATGGAACGCCCACTGTTCACTCTTGAGCAGTTTGCAAAATTTGCCGGTGAACAAGTGAAGATCAAGCTGCGCTCGCCTTTTGAAGGTCGACGCAACTTTCAGGGCCTTCTGCGCGGTGTAGAAGAGCAGGACGTCGTGGTGCAGGTTGAAGACCATGAGTTCCTGTTGCCGATCGATATGATCGACAAGGCCAACATTATTCCCAGTTTTGACTGAGACGCGGATCCCGCGGATCCAATGGCTTGCGAAAGGCGAGGCGTACGATGAGCAAAGAAGTACTGCTGGTTGTTGAGTCGGTATCCAATGAAAAGGGCGTACCGGCAAACGTAATTTTTGAAGCGCTGGAGCTGGCTCTGGCCACTGCTACCAAAAAGCGTTTCGAGGACGAAGTCGATCTGCGTGTGGAAATCAATCGCCACACCGGTGCTTATGAGACATTCCGTCGCTGGACGGTCGTCGAAGAAGCAGACCTGGACGATCCGGCGATCGAAACCTGGCCGAGCAAGGTTGCGCAAACGCATCCTGGCGCCAAGGTCGGTGACGTTGTCGAAGAAAAAATCGAATCCATCGAGTTCGGCCGCATTGCTGCACAGACTGCCAAGCAAGTCATCGTGCAGAAAGTTCGCGAAGCCGAGCGTGCTCAAGTCGTTGATGCCTATCGCGAGCGTCTGGGGGAAATCATCTCCGGCACCGTGAAGAAAGTCACCCGCGACAATGTGATCGTCGACCTGGGCAATAACGCAGAAGCGTTGCTGGCCCGTGAAGACATCATCTCTCGCGAAACCTTCCGGGTTGGCGTGCGTCTGCGTGCGCTGCTCAAGGAAATCCGCACCGAGAACCGCGGCCCGCAGCTGATCCTGTCGCGTACCGCGCCGGAAATGCTGATCGAGTTGTTCCGCATCGAAGTGCCGGAAATCGCTGAAGGCCTGATCGAAGTAATGGCTGCATCCCGTGACCCGGGTTCGCGTGCCAAGATCGCGGTCCGCTCCAAAGACAAACGCATCGATCCGCAAGGCGCTTGCATCGGTATGCGCGGTTCGCGCGTCCAGGCAGTGTCCGGCGAGTTGGGCGGTGAGCGTGTGGACATCGTCCTGTGGGACGATAACCCTGCTCAGTTCGTGATCAATGCAATGTCGCCGGCTGAAGTGGCGGCAATTATCGTTGACGAAGATGCCCACGCAATGGACATCGCCGTTGGCGCAGACAATCTGGCTCAGGCCATCGGTCGCGGTGGTCAGAACGTGCGTCTGGCTAGCCAGTTGACTGGCTGGACCCTGAACGTGATGACCGAATCGGACATCCAGGCTAAGCAACAAGCAGAAACCGGCGACATCCTGCGCAACTTTATCGACGAGCTGGAAGTCGACGAAGACCTGGCACAGGTGCTGGTAGATGAAGGTTTCACCAGCCTGGAAGAGATTGCCTACGTACCGTTGGAAGAAATGCTCAACATCGACGGCTTTGACGAAGAAACCGTCAACGAGCTTCGCGCTCGCGCCAAGGATCGTTTGTTGACCAAAGCCATCGCTACTGAGGAAAAGCTGGCAGACGCCCATCCGGCCGAAGACCTGCTCTCGCTTGAGGGCATGGACAAGGATTTGGCGATGGAACTGGCGGTGCGCGGCGTAATTACCCGCGAAGACCTGGCCGAGCAGTCTATTGACGACCTGCTCGACATCGACGGCATTGACGATGATCGTGCCGGCAAGTTGATCATGGCCGCCCGAGCCCACTGGTTCGAGTAATTAGGCGCGGCCTGAGGAGAGAAGTGCATGACGCAAGTCACGGTGAAACAACTGGCCGATGAGGTCAAAACACCGGTAGAGCGCCTGTTGCAGCAGATGCGTGAGGCAGGTCTGCCGCACACCGCCGCCGAAGAACATGTGACTGACAGTGAGAAGCAATCTTTGCTGACTCACTTGAAAAGCAGCCACAAGGCGAAAGTGGAAGAACCACGCAAGATCACGCTGCAGCGTAAAACCACCAGCACCCTGCGTGTTGCTGGCAGCAAAAGCATCAGCGTTGAAGTACGCAAGAAGAAAGTCTTCGTGCAGCGCAGCCCGGAAGAAATCGAAGCCGAGCGCAAACGCGAACTGGAAGAACGTCGCGCAGTAGAAAATGCTGCACGTCAGAAGGCTGAAGAAGAAGCCAAGCGTCGCGCCGAAGAAGAAGCGCGTCGCCAGCCTGCTGCTGCGCAAACCGCTCCTGTCGAAGCTGTCGCAGCGCCTGTTGCAGTTGCCGAACCTGTGCGTGAAAGCGCCCCGGTCGTGGCCGCTGCACCTGCACCGGCAGCCGACACTCGCAAGCGCGACGAGCAGCGTCGTCCGGACAAACCACGTGCCGACGATAGCAATCGTCGTGGCAGTGGTGATGGCGAGCGCAAAAACGCTCCACATCGTGCTTCGGTCAAGGAAAAAGCGCCTGCTCCACGCGTTGCCCCACGTACTACCGACGAAGAAAGCGATGGCTTCCGTCGTGGTGGTCGCGGCAAGGCCAAGCTGAAGAAACGCAACGCCCACGGTTTCCAGAGCCCAACCGGCCCTGTTGTGCGCGAAGTGAAGATCGGCGAGACCATCACTGTTGGCGATCTCGCTCAGCAGATGTCGGTCAAGGCTGCTGAAATCATCAAGTTCATGTTCAAACTGGGTACCCCAGCGACCATCAACCAGGTACTGGATCAGGAAACTGCCCAACTGGTTGCCGAAGAGCTGGGCCACAAAGTGACCCTGGTCAGCGACACCGCCCTGGAAGATTCCCTGGCCGAGTCCCTGAAGTTTGAAGGTGAGACGTTCTCCCGTGCACCGGTTGTGACCGTAATGGGTCACGTTGACCACGGTAAGACCTCGCTGCTCGACTACATCCGTCGTGCCAAGGTAGCTGCTGGCGAAGCCGGTGGTATCACCCAGCACATCGGTGCGTACCACGTTGAAACCGAACGCGGCATGGTCACCTTCCTCGACACCCCTGGTCACGCCGCGTTTACCGCCATGCGTGCCCGTGGTGCCAAGGCGACCGACATCGTGATCCTGGTGGTTGCAGCGGACGACGGCGTAATGCCGCAGACCGTTGAAGCTGTTCAGCACGCTCAGGCGGCTGGCGTACCTCTGGTTGTTGCAGTGAACAAAATCGATAAGCCGGGCGCCGATCTCGATCGCATCCGTAGCGAATTGTCGGTTCACGGCGTGACTTCGGAAGAGTGGGGCGGCGACACCCCGTTCGTATCGGTTTCGGCGAAAGTCGGTACCGGCGTGGACGAGTTGCTCGAAGCTGTTCTGCTGCAAGCTGAAGTTCTCGAACTGAAAGCAACCCCATCGGCCCCTGGTCGTGGTGTTGTGGTTGAATCGCGTCTCGACAAAGGTCGTGGCCCGGTTGCAACCGTTCTGGTTCAAGACGGTACCCTGCGCCAGGGCGACATGGTGCTGGTCGGTTCGAACTATGGCCGCGTTCGCGCCATGCTCGACGAGAACGGCAAGCCAATCAAGGAAGCCGGTCCTTCCATCCCTGTCGAGATCCTCGGCCTGGACGGTACTCCGGACGCTGGCGACGAGATGAGCGTAGTTGCTGACGAGAAGAAAGCCCGTGAAGTGGCTCTGTTCCGTCAAGGCAAGTTCCGCGAAGTCAAACTGGCCCGTGCTCACGCCGGCAAGCTTGAAAACATCTTCGAGAACATGGGTCAGGAAGAGAAGAAGACGCTCAACATCGTCCTCAAATCCGACGTCCGTGGTTCGCTGGAAGCGTTGAACGGTGCCTTGAATGGCCTGGGTAACGACGAAGTGCAAGTGCGTGTGGTCGGTGGCGGTGTCGGTGGTATCACCGAATCCGACGCCAACCTGGCACTGGCCTCCAACGCTGTACTGTTCGGCTTCAACGTGCGTGCCGATGCCGGCGCTCGCAAGATCGTCGAGCAGGAAGGTCTGGATATGCGTTACTACAACGTGATCTACGACATCATCGAAGACGTCAAGAAAGCCCTTACCGGTATGCTGGGCAGCGATGTTCGCGAGAACATCCTGGGTACCGCTGAAGTGCGTGACGTGTTCCGTTCGCCGAAGTTTGGCGCGATCGCCGGTTGCATGGTTATCGAAGGTGTTGTTCACCGTAACCGTCCAATCCGTGTACTGCGTGAAGACATCGTTATCTTCGAAGGCGAGCTGGAATCCCTGCGCCGCTTCAAGGATGACGCTTCCGAAGTACGTGCCGGCATGGAATGCGGTATCGGCGTGAAGAGCTACAACGACGTCAAAGTCGGTGACAAGATCGAAGTCTTCGAGAAGGTTCAGGTTGCTCGCAGCCTCTAACTCGCGCACTTCAAGAGCCGTGATGGCCAGCCGCATGCAATTGCGCGGCGCATCAGTCGGACTCTAAACGCAACGCCCGGTCTGGCTTTTGTCAGGCCGGGCGTTTGCCGCTTTCAGACCCTTCGGGTTTCACCGTGGGGCAGTAACAGGTAACAAGACATGGCAAAAGAATATAGCCGTACCCAACGTATCGGCGATCAGATGCAGCGTGAGCTGGCACAGCTGATCCGTCGTGAAGTCAAAGACCCGCGCGTCGGGCTGGTCACCATTACCGCTGTTGAAGTCAGCCGTGATGTCGGTCACGCCAAGATCTTCATCACCGTGATGGGGCAGGACAGCCGCGACGATATCGCGCAAAGCATCAAGGTGCTCAACTCCGCCGCCGGTTTCCTGCGCATGCAGTTGGCTCGCGAGATGAAATTGCGCAGCGTTCCACAGTTGCACTTCCATTACGACGAAAGTGTCGTGCGTGGTGCGCACCTGTCGGCCCTGATCGAACGCGCGGTGGCTGAAGACAATCAGCACCCGGTAGCGGCTGAACCCGAAGACGCCAAGGAGTAATCGGTGGCTCAGGTCAAACGTATCCGTCGTAACGTCAGCGGTATCATCCTGCTCGACAAGCCGTTGGGGTTCACTTCCAACGCGGCGTTGCAGAAGGTCCGCTGGTTGCTCAATGCCGAGAAGGCCGGGCACACCGGCAGTCTCGATCCGCTGGCCACTGGCGTGTTGCCGTTGTGCTTCGGCGAGGCCACCAAGTTCTCGCAATACCTGCTCGATTCCGACAAAGGTTATGAAACCCTGGCGCAACTGGGCAAGACCACCACCACGGCGGATGCCGAAGGTGAGGTTTTGCTGGAACGTCCGGTGACCGTTGGTCGTGCCGATATCGAAGCTGTGTTGCCGAAATTTCGTGGGCAAATCAGTCAGATACCGCCGATGTACTCGGCACTCAAGCGCGATGGGCAGCCGCTGTACAAGCTGGCCCGTGCAGGTGAAGTAGTGGAGCGCGAACCGCGTTCTGTTACTATTGCGCGCTTGGAATTACTGGCCTTTGAGGGTGATACTGCGCGGCTTGCGGTGGATTGCAGCAAAGGCACCTATATCCGTACCCTGGTGGAGGATATCGGTGAGCAACTCGGTTGTGGCGCTTACGTGGCTGAATTGCGACGTACCCAGGCCGGGCCTTTCACGCTTGCACAGACCGTCACTCTGGAAGAGCTGGAAGCGGTACATGCCGAAGGCGGCAACGAAGCGGTCGACCGCTTCCTGATGCCATCGGACAGCGGCCTGCTGGATTGGCCACTGTTGCAGTTCTCGGAAGCGAGCGCGTTCTACTGGCTCAACGGCCAGCCGGTACGTGCCCCGGATGCACCGAAATTTGGCATGGTACGGGTACAGGATCACAATGGTCGCTTCATCGGTATCGGTGAAGTGAGCGAAGACGGGCGCATCGCGCCACGTCGACTGATTCGGTCAGAATGACCGAACGAGGGTGGCTGTTAACAGGCACGGTCACTACTCATTTTTAGATACAGGGATTTGTCCCTGGCCTGTTGAAACTGTTTTTCTGAAACAGTTTCCTGATAAAAGGATTGCCTCATGGCTCTCGACGTTCAAGAAAAAGCTCAAATCGTAGCTGACTACCAGCAAGCTGTTGGTGACACTGGTTCGCCAGAGGTGCAAGTTGCACTGCTGACCGCCAACATCAACAAACTGCAAGGTCACTTCAAGGCCAACGGTAAAGATCACCACTCCCGTCGTGGTCTGATCCGCATGGTTAACCAGCGTCGTAAGCTGCTGGACTACCTGAAAGGCAAGGACGTGAGCCGTTACAGCGCTCTGATCGCTCGCCTGGGTCTGCGTCGCTAATAAGCGATTGCGCTAGAGGTTGGTTGTTTGCTGTGTGCCAGCGGGTTTCCCGCAGGTACATGGCAGGCTCCCAGCCTCAAGTTTTATCTGGACAATAGTTTTACCCTGGACAATGACAGTCGGGCCGATTCCCGGCGTTGCCCAAGAATTTCGCAAGAAACCAGTTCCCCCAAGAGCCACAAAGAAGGTAGGACACCGTGAACCCGGTAATCAAAAAATTCCAGTTCGGTCAGTCGACCGTTACCCTCGAGACTGGCCGTATCGCCCGTCAGGCCTCCGGCGCAGTATTGGTCACCGTTGACGACGACGTCAGCGTATTGGTGACCGTAGTCGGTGCCAAACAAGCTGATCCAGGTAAGGGCTTCTTCCCTCTGTCTGTTCACTACCAGGAAAAGACTTACGCCGCCGGCAAGATCCCTGGCGGTTTCTTCAAGCGTGAAGGCCGTCCTTCCGAGAAAGAAACCCTGACTTCCCGACTGATCGACCGTCCGATCCGTCCGCTGTTCCCTGAAGGTTTCATGAACGAAGTGCAGGTTGTCTGCACCGTCGTTTCCACCAGCAAGAAGACCGATCCGGACATCGCAGCGATGATCGGTACCTCGGCTGCGCTGGCTATCTCCGGCATTCCTTTCGATGGCCCGATCGGCGCTGCCCGCGTTGCATTCCACGAAAGCACCGGTTACCTGCTGAACCCGACTTACGAACAACTGAAAGCTTCGAGCCTGGACATGGTCGTTGCCGGTACTTCGGAAGCCGTGTTGATGGTTGAATCGGAAGCCAAAGAGCTGACCGAAGACCAGATGCTGGGCGCGGTACTGTTTGCTCACGACGAGTTCCAGGTGGTGATCAACGCCGTTAAAGAACTGGCCGCTGAAGCTGCCAAGCCGACCTGGGCCTGGGCTCCTCAGCCAGAAGCCACTGCTCTGCTGGGTGCTATCCGTGCCGAGTTCGGCGAAGCGATCTCCCAGGCTTACACCATCACCATCAAGGCCGACCGTTACGCTCGCCTGGGCGAACTGAAAGACCAAGTGGTTGCCAAGCTGTCCGGTGAAGAAGACCAGCCTTCCGCTGCTGACGTCAAAGCTGCTTTCGGCGAAATCGAATACCGCACCGTTCGCGAAAACATCGTTAACGGCAAGCCACGTATCGACGGCCGCGACACCCGCACCGTACGTCCGCTGAACATCGAAGTGGGTGTTCTGCCGAAGACCCACGGTTCGGCACTGTTCACCCGTGGCGAAACCCAGGCTCTGGTCGTCGCGACACTGGGCACCGCCCGTGACGCACAGCTGCTGGACACCCTGGAAGGCGAGAAAAAAGACCCGTTCATGCTGCACTACAACTTCCCTCCGTTCTCGGTGGGCGAGTGTGGTCGCATGGGTGGCGCTGGTCGTCGTGAAATCGGTCACGGCCGTCTGGCTCGTCGTTCGGTTCAGGCCATGCTGCCTGCTGCCGACGTGTTCCCGTACACCATCCGTGTCGTGTCGGAAATCACCGAGTCCAACGGTTCGAGCTCCATGGCTTCGGTCTGCGGCGCTTCCCTGGCGCTGATGGACGCTGGTGTACCGATGAAGGCACCGGTTGCCGGTATCGCCATGGGTCTGGTTAAAGAAGGCGAGAAATTCGCCGTCCTGACTGACATCCTGGGTGACGAAGACCACCTGGGCGACATGGACTTCAAAGTAGCCGGTACCGCCAAAGGTGTTACCGCGCTGCAGATGGACATCAAGATCAAGGGCATCACCGAAGAAATCATGGAAATCGCTCTGGGCCAAGCCCTGGAAGCGCGCCTGAATATCCTCGGTCAGATGAACCAGATCATTGGCCAGTCGCGTACCGAACTGTCGGAAAACGCTCCGACCATGATCGCGATGAAAATCGACACCGACAAAATCCGTGATGTCATCGGTAAAGGCGGCGCGACCATTCGTGCGATCTGTGAAGAGACCAAGGCTTCGATCGACATCGAAGACGACGGCTCGATCAAGATCTTCGGCGAAACCAAGGAAGCGGCTGAAGCTGCACGCCAGCGCGTTCTGGGCATCACCGCTGAAGCTGAAATCGGCAAGATCTACGTCGGTAAGGTTGAGCGCATCGTCGACTTCGGCGCATTCGTCAACATCCTGCCGGGCAAGGACGGTCTGGTTCACATCTCGATGCTGAGCGACGCTCGCGTTGAGAAAGTGACCGACATCCTGAAAGAAGGCCAGGAAGTGGAAGTTCTGGTACTGGACGTGGACAACCGCGGCCGTATCAAGCTGTCCATCAAAGACGTAGCAGCGGCCAAGGCTTCGGGCGTTTAATTACCCCCGCGCCTGACCGTTGAACAGCAAAACGCCCCGACTGGTTCGGGGCGTTTTGCTGTGTGCAGGAAAAAGCTGAGCGTGGAATTTGGTGTGGCGAGGGAGCTTGCTCCCTCGCCACAAGTTGCCGGACCTCGAGACCGGTGCTAGGTTTAGCCCACAGCCCGTGTAGCTCAGCCGGTAGAGCAGCGCACTCGTAACGCGAAGGTCGCAGGTTCGATTCCTGTCTCGGGCACCATTTTCCCCGCTTACTTCACCTTTCTGCTCAGCTCCTCGACGGTGCGCTTGAGCTGATCCATCGCGCGATCCTGATCGCTGATTTCCCGTTTAAGACTGGAGATCTCGCTGTTGTTCGAGCTGGAGCTGGAACCGCTGTTGCGCTTGAGTTCTTCCACTTGTTTGGTGAGAGTGTTCAGGTCGCGTTCCTGTTCATTGACCGTGCGCTTGAGATCATCAATCTCCTTGCTGCTGGAGCTGGTGCTGGAACCACTGTTGCGTTTGAGTTCTTCGATCTGACGGGCCTGTTCGCTGATAGTGCGCTTCTGGCTTTCGAGATCGCTGGCATTGGCCTTCACGGTTTTTTGCAGGTTTTCCAGATCATCGATGCTGACACTGGTTCTGACGAGCGTGTCCTTGCCGTATGAATTGTGGAGGGCAGAGATTTTGTCGGAGTACAGCGAAGGGTCAGAGGCGACTTCGACAGCCGCTTGAGCTGCACTGGCCAATGTCAGGCTGCCGAGCAGCAGGGTAGCAGCGGCAAGACGGGTAGACGAAAGCTTCGAAAAACTGCGCATCACTGGGGTTCCTTGTGAAGTGCCGATATGGCACATCGCTATGACTTGGGATTTGAATTTATGTTCCCCGAGGTCTCCAGCATCTCTTGCACACAGCTTTTTGCGGGATAGATGTAAAGAGCCGTGTAAATCGTCGGCAAAACGTCCTATATTCGTTGCCTGCATGAGCATCGCCCAGCAGTTTTCAGATGATCCCGAATGGTTCTGAAGGCCAGACAAACCGGGCTTCAAACGGTTTTTTTGCGTCAGAGAGATCCTTGATGATCCAGATCCATCTTCCATTCCCCAGATCAGCGAGAACGCCATGACCGTTAAAGAATTGACCCAAGAAGCCAGACACGAAGAAGCCCTGAAAAAGTACGTACTGGATGCACCCCAGTTACTGGAAGAGATCAAGGACTTGCCTGCCGACGATCAGAAGGACCAGATCCAGTGGGCGTTCGAGGATGAGGCAGAAGCCCAGGGCTTGCAGCCGTGGGAGCTGACGCTCAAGTACACCTCAACCCCGGAAGAGTTCGAGGCTGCGCGCCTGGCGCTGCACAAGGAAGCGGCCGAGGTATTGGGTGTCGAGTGGGAAGAGTACTGCGAGATGAACAATCTGGTGGTCTGATACAAAAACGCCAGCCTCATCGGGGCTGGCGTTTTTCTTTATGCGAAGAACTCAGAGGCTCAGTCGCATCGACAGATCCACCGCCTTCACATCCTTGGTCATCGCACCAATCGAAATGTAATCCACCCCGGTTTGCGCAATCGGCAGCAACGTACTTTCGTTGATGCCGCCACTGGCCTCCAGTTTTGCCTTGCCGGCATTCAGGCGCACGGCTTCACGCATGTCATCCAGGCTCAGTTCATCGAGCATGATGATGTCGGCCCCCGCCGCCAGGGCTTCTTTGAGCTCCGTCAGGTTCTCCACTTCGATCTCCACCGGTTTGCCCGGAGCGATCTTGTGCGCGGCAGCAATAGCCTCAGGGATGCCACCGCAGGCGGCGATATGGTTTTCCTTGATCAGGAAGGCGTCATACAGGCCTATGCGGTGGTTGTAGCAACCGCCGCAGGTCACGGCGTATTTCTGGGCTAGACGCAGCCCCGGCAGGGTTTTGCGGGTATCGAGCAACTTCACTTGGGTCTGGGCGACGAAATCCGCCAGGTACTGCGCGCGCGTGGCCACGCCCGAAAGCAGCTGCAGGAAGTTCAGCGCGCTGCGTTCGCCGGTGAGCAGCGAGCGTGCCGGGCCTTCGAGGTGGAACAGCGCCTGATTGGGTTTCACCCGCTCGCCATCGCTCACCTGCCAGTGCACGGCGACCCGCGGATCCAGCTGCCGAAACACGGCATCGACCCATGCAGTGCCGCTGATGACGGCCGCGTCGCGGGTGATGATGGTGGCTTTGGCCAGACGTTCGGCCGGGATCAGTTGCGCGGTGATGTCGCCGCTGCCGATGTCCTCGAGCAACGCACGGCGCACGTTGGCTTCGATTTCGGCGGTCAAATCGGCGAGACGTAGATTCGGCATAACGGGCTCCACAAACAAAGTGGCCCGATTATAGGGCCATGGCGCGAGGCAACCCAAGGCATCAACAACCATCCCGTCGTTCGCAAACCTGCATTTGGTCGATTCGCGTGAGCAATTGACTCTAAGCAAGGGTCTTTCATAAACGTCTGTTTCTTTGGGAGCGCAGAGTCTGCTGGCACAAGAGAGGTCTTTTGCAGATAATTCTGCCTTGCATTTGACGTCATAGCTTTGACGTACCTTTGGATTCCCGATTATTGAATGACAGCGGGTGTGCAATGTTCTCCGCTGAACGCCGGCTGTGTGGCCGGCGTGCTCGATCTTTCTTACCGAACCGAAGAATCACCGTTTCAGGAGGCTTGGATGCACAACGACGGGAATGTAGTGCCTTTGCACAAGGCGACTACCGATCAGGCGACTCATTCGCTGCTCGCCCGCCTGCCTGTGATTCTGCTTCAGGTTCGCGACAAAGCTGCCCAACAGCTCAAGCAGGGTTTGCAGGAGCTGTTCGATAACGCCGACGACACCTTGTTCGAAATGGCCGACCGGGCCCGAAACGATGTCGAGCAAAACATTTTCTTCGAAGCCATGCGCGATTTGCGCCTCAAGCGCAAAAGTATCGAGCGCGGTTTTCTCGAGCAGTTCCTCGAGGCTTTCCTCAGACTCACGCAGTGCGACACCTCACAGGCTGCCTTGCCCCGGGCATTGGCTTTCGATACCTCGGCGTCGCTATCCCATGACGACATGGAGCGTAATGTGGCGGTGGAGATCATGGTCGGCAAAGTGCTGAACCGCGATGGCTTCGCCCTCGACCAACTCACCGCCCGACTGAGCACCCTGTTGGGCAAGAAACTGGTCGAACAGCACAACCCTCTGGGGCCGACGCTGCTCTGCGAGTATTTCCTGCAGGCGGGTCGCAACCTGGGGATGGAGATCAAGGTCAAGCTGATCATCCTCAAGCTGTTTGAGCGCTATGTGCTCAGCAACGCCGATCAGCTCTACGCCGAAGCCAATCAATTGCTGATCGCCACCGGTGTGCTGCCGGACCTCAAGCCCGCCCCGGCGCGGCGTGCCACTGATCGAGCGGCTGCCAGTGCTCACGCCGACCCTGTCGAGGCAGGGAGTCGCAGCAGCAATCCACAGATTGACGAGGGGGTGCAGGAAGTTTTCGCCGCCTTGCAGGAGTTGCTGCTCCATGTGCGCGGCAGCGTTGCGCCGACCCTGGAGGTCAGTGCCCAGACCCAGCCCATTTCCACCCGCGACCTGCTGCGACTGCTCTCGCACTTGCAGCAATATGTGCCGGCGCTGGCGGTTCAGGACGACTTCGACCTGCGTAACCAGCTCGAACTGCTGCTGACCCGGGTCAGCGTCAAAAGTGGCAGGTCGCGGGTGGTCGGGGTGGCTGATGAAGACGTGATCAACCTGATCGCCATGCTCTTCGAATGCATTCTCGATGACCGCAACCTGCCGGACTCCCTCAAGGCGCTGATTGGCCGCTTGCAGATTCCGATGCTGAAAGTCGCAGTGCTCGACAAGAGTTTTTTCAGCCGCAGCAGCCATCCCGCCCGGCGCTTGCTCAACGAAATCGCCGCGGCGGCCATGGGCTGGGGCGAGTGCGATGACCATCAGCGCGACAGTCTGTACCTGCGCATTGAGCAGGTGGTGCAGCGCTTGTTGAACGACTTTGTCGATGACCCGGCGATCTTTTCCGAACTGCTGGCGGATTTCCTCGCCTTCACCCATGACGAGCGTCGTCGCAGTGAATTGCTGGAGCAGCGCACCCGAGACGCCGAAGAAGGCCGCGCCAGGACCGAACTGGCCCGTCAGCGCGTCGAGCAGGCGTTGAATCAGGTGTTGGTGGGCAAGGTTTTGCCGCACAGCGTGGTGGTGTTTGTTCAGGAGGCCTGGAGCAAAGTGCTGTTGCTGACCGGCCTCAAGCACGGTGATCAGTCCGCCGAATGGCACGCCGATGTGCAGACCATGGAGCAGTTGATCTGGAGCGTGCAGCGCCATGACGAACCCGATGCGAGCCTGCGCTTGTTGGCGCTGGTGCCAGGGTTGCTCAAGTCATTGCGCGATGGGCTGAACAGCTCGGCATTCGACCCGTTCGCTACCAGCGAGTTTTTCAGCGAGCTGGAAGCCCTGCACGTTCAACTGTTTGAACGTCCGAGCCAGAACAGCACGCCTGTCGAGGGGCCGATAATGGTCGAAGTGCAGGAGGAAATCGTGCTTCGCACTGCTGACGAAGGCCCGGTCGAAATGGCCTCAATGCGTTTGCCGGAGGATGATGCCGCGCTACTGCAAGTCGATCAACTGCGCCCGGGGGGCTGGGTCGAGTTTCAGGAAGACGAGGAAAACACCCTGCGTTGTAAATTGACGGCAATCATTGAATCCACCGGCAAGTACATCTTTGTCGACCGTACCGGAATGAAAGTGCTGGAGCGCAACCGTACCGGCCTGGCCCTGGAGTTTCGGCGTGGCGCGGTGCGCACGCTGGACGACACCTTGCTGTTCGATCGGGCGCTGGAATCGGTGCTGGGCAACCTGCGGCGTCTCAATCGCGGCAAGTGATCGCGCGCCGAGGGTCTATCGCGGCATACTGGGCGCCAACACAGTCGTCGTTGAAGGAGCCTGTATGCAGTTGGACCCCGCGAGTGGTTGGTGTCAGGGTGTGCGTTTATGCCCTTCGCCCAACTTCAATGCGCGCCCCGAGGGCGAGATTTCCCTGCTGGTGATCCACAACATCAGTCTGCCGCCCGCGCAGTTTCTGACCGGCAAGGTGCAGGAATTTTTCCAGAATCGTCTGGATGTCACGGAACATCCCTACTTTGCAGGGATCGCCGACCTGCGGGTGTCTGCGCACTTTCTGATTGAACGTGACGGCACCGTCACTCAGTTTGTCTCTTGTCTTGAGCGCGCCTGGCACGCCGGCGTTTCGTGTTTTGAGGGACGGGAAACCTGTAATGATTTTTCCGTGGGCATCGAGCTTGAAGGCACGGATGATCTACCGTTTACCGATGCGCAGTATCAGGCGTTGACGACTCTGACCCGACAGCTGCAAAGCGCCTTCACGGGCATCACCGCGCAACGTATCTGTGGGCATAGCGACATTGCACCCGGGCGCAAGACTGATCCGGGACCGGCGTTTGACTGGGCGCGCTATCGTGCGGACCTGGCAAAAGCCGCTCAGGAAGAAGAGGAGCAACAATGAGTTTTCTGGTGCTGCTGTTAGCGGTCTGGATCGAGAAATTCTCGGCCCTGCGCCATCGGGTTCAACGTGATGCGGGTTGGGTGCGTGAGCTGAACAAGCTTGAAGTGAGCCCACGCATGACCAACCGTCCGTGGCTGATACTGGTGGTGCTGGTGTTGTTGCCGGTGGCGCTGCTGGGGTTGCTGTTGGTGGTGCTGGACCCGGTGGCCTATGGCTTGCTGGCGTTGCCCGTGCACCTGTTGGTGGTGATTTACAGTCTGGGGCGTGGCGATCTGCTGGCCGGCCTGGGGCCGTTTCGCGATGCCTGGCGCCGGGAAGACCTGCAGGCTGCCGCCCATGTGGCCAAACGCGACCTGGATATCTGCGCCGACAGTGGCGAGCAACTGCTGGAACGGGTGCAGGGGCATCTGTTGTGGGAGGCCTATCAGAGCTTTTTCGCGGTGATCTTCTGGTACTTCCTGTTGGGCCCGGTCGCGGCCCTGAGCTATCGGCTGCTGGCGCTGGTCGAAGAGCATGGGCAGAACCCGGCCGTGGTCGAGCGCGCGACACAACTGCGCCACGCGTTCGATTGGGTGCCGGTGCGGTTGCTGGCGGCGAGCTTCGCGCTGGTCGGCAACTTTGTCGCGGTCAGCCGGGTGATGCTGCATGAGCTGCTGAACTGGAACATCAGCGCCGCCCAACTGATCGAGAAGGTCGGACTGGTTGCCGGTGAAATTCCGGCGCCGGTGGTCGGCCCGGACGGCATCAACAGCCTGGACCGGATCTGGGAACTGCTGCTGCGCGCGGCAGTGCTTTGGTATGCCGGTTTTGCGTTGTGGACTGTTTTGTCGTAATCCAAACACATCTGAAGCGAACTTCATTGTGGCGAGGGAGCTTGCTCCCGTTGGGTCGCGAAGCGGCCCCTGGCCCCCCGGCGCCCGTCCAGACAGACCGACTTGTCTGGATTTACGACTGCTTCGCAGCCGAACGGGAGCAAGCTCCCTCGCCACAGGGGCTCATCCGCTCCAACAACGGCGACCTGTCGTTAACCTTAAGTTACAAAACCTCCCTCCGATTTAGGCTATACAGAGGCAGCGCCAATAGTGGCTATCTGCTGTCTCTGCGCGCCTGCCAATAAAAATAAGAAATTAAAGGGAGACTTCACAGTGAAGAGCTTGCTCTATCCCGCCGTCGCGCTGATGAACCGCCTGAGCTTCGGCATGAAGTTCAGCCTGATCAGCGTGCTGTTCCTCGTACCGATGCTGGTGACCAACTTCTATCTGGTGCGCGACTCCTATCGCGAATTCCAGGGCACCCGGATCGAGTTGCAGAGCCTCGACCTGTTGGGCAGCGGCCTGAGCCTGCGTCGGGACCTGGAGACCCTGAACAACCTGGTACAGATCAACGTCACTCTGGGCCAGTCCGGCAAGGCCAATCATGTCGAATCGACGATAAGTGCCCTGGAGCAAAGCGTCCTGAGCCGTTTGCAGGGGCTGGCGGCGATGACCACTGACCCGGAGCAAATCACGTTTTTCGATGGTAAACGCGATGAAATGATCGCCGCGTTCAAGGCCCAGCAAGCGGAAAACTCCCTGCAAAGCAAAAGTGCGCTGATCGGCAAGTTGCTCGGCAGCGCGCAGATTTTCAGCCAGATCATCGCCAGTCAGGCCGGCCTGAGCCGCGACAGCCAGAGCGACATGCGTCAGCTGAGCGAACTCATTACCAACGTCACGCCGGCCGTCACCCAGACACTCGGCGAGGGCCGGGCGATGGGGGCCTACTCGCTGGGGCAGGGTTTTCTCAATTCGGCCTCGAGTACCCGATTTGATGAGTTGCTGGCGCAGATCGAGAAACTTCAGGCCGAATACGGCCTGAAGTTGAAGGACGCTCTGGGCTCCAGTAAAGCCGCGCACGAAACCCTGGCGGCTCAGGCAGAAAGCAGCAAGGCCTCCCTGAAAAAGGCCAGTGAACTGTTCGAAGAACAGGTGGTGATGGCCGACACCCTCGATGCGCCGTGGCAGGCCTTTTTCGATCAGATCACGGGCCTGATGGACCAGACCTATCAACTCAACGAAGCCACCCTGAAGTTTCTCGGCACCCAGTTGCAGCAGCGGCTGGAGCAGCACCGTACCCACATGGTGTTGCAGGCGGTGGCGCTGGCGCTGGTGTTTGTGTTGATTTTTTACCTCTATGGCGGGTTCTACGCTTCGACTCGCACCACCCTCAAGCGTCTGGGCGCGGTGATGGACAAGGTGGCGGCCGGTGACATGACCGTGACCTTCAGCGCCAACAGCCGCGACGAGCTGGGCGAGTTGGGTGAGGTGTTCACCGGTACCGTGAAGAAAATCCATGACCTGATCGAGCGAGTGGGGCAGACCGTCAGCGAGGTCGAGCGCCAGGCCGGGCAGGTCGAAAGCGTGTCCGCCCAGAGCAACCAGGCGGTAGCGGGGCAGCGTACGCAGATCGAACAGGTCGCCACCGCGATGAACCAGATGTCGGCCACTTCCCAGGAGGTGGCGCGCAGTGCCTCTGCGGCCGTCAGCAGTGCCCACAGCGTCAATGACGAGACCATCAGCGGTCGCGGATTGGTGGAGTCCCAGCAGGGCAGCATCGCTGCACTGGCCAGCGAAATCGATCAGTCGGTGCGGGTGATCAATCAACTGGCCAGCGACAGTCAGTCCATCAGTCGTGTGCTGGAGGTGATCAAAAGCATTGCCGAACAGACCAACCTGCTGGCCCTCAACGCCGCCATTGAAGCCGCCCGCGCGGGCGAGCAGGGCCGGGGTTTTGCGGTGGTGGCGGATGAGGTGCGGACCCTGGCCAAGCGCACCCAGCAATCGACCGAAGAAATCGAGCAGATGATCGCCAAGTTGCACAGTGGTGTCGGTGCGGCGGTCAAGGCAATGGGCACCAGCCATCAGATGGCCAATGGCACCGTCGGGCAGTCGGAAAAGGTCCAGCAGGCGCTGGAAAACATCCTCGGCGCCGTCGGCATGATCGTCGACCAGAACCAGCAGATTGCCGCTGCGGTAGAGCAGCAGACCGCTGTGGCTCACGACATCGACCAGAACATCGTCGAGATCAACCGCGCCGGCGAGCGCACCGCCGAAGGCGCGCACCAGACCGAGAATGCGAGCCGAGCGCTGTCGGCGCAGGTGGTGGAGCTCAAGCAGTTGATCAGTGCGTTCCGGGTTTGATGCTACGAAGCAGATCAAATGTGGGAATCAACGGATTACCAGTTGAACAGCTCACAGGCGTTGGCCGTGCTGGCAGCGGCCAGTTGTTCGGGGCTGATCGTCATGAGGGTGGCCAGTGCCTCGCAGATCGCCGGCAAATGGGCCGGGCTGTTGCGTTGGCCGGGGAACATGGCGGGGGTCATGTCCGGTGAGTCGGTTTCCAGTACCACCGATTCAAGGGGCAAACCGGCAATCACCCGGTGCATGCGCAAGGCTTGTGGCCAGGTCGCGGCGCCGCCGAGGCCGAGTTTGAAACCGAGCTTGATGTATTCGCGAGCCTCTTCCTGGCTGCCGGCGAAGGCATGAATGATCCCCGCCCGTTTCAAGCGAAACCGTTTGAGTGTGGCGATCACCGCTGCGTGGCTGCGTCGCACATGAATCAATGCTGGAAGATTGAAGTCCGCCGCCAGTTGCAGTTGGGCGTCGAACAGCGTTTGCTGACGTTCACGATCCAGAGTTTCGATGAAGTAATCCAGACCGATCTCGCCCACCGCGCATAGCTGGCGATGGCCTGCTAACCGCGTCAGCCAGTCACCGAGTTCGGTCAAATCTTCAGGGCGATGGTCATCCAGATACACCGGGTGCAAACCAAACGCCGCGTGCAGATCGGGATCGCTTTGCACCAGCTCCCAGACCCGCTGCCAATTGGCCTGATACACCCCCAGCACCACCATCCGCCGCACGCCGAGGGCGCGGCTCTCGGCCAGCAGCGCCTGACGATCCGGGTCGAAGTCCGGAAAGTCCAGGTGAGTGTGGGTGTCGATCAGTTCCACGGTTCAGTCCTGAAGAATACGCTGCTTGAACGTCCGCGCGATTGCCTGCACGCCGGGCTGGTAATCGGCCTGTTCGATGGCGGTCACTGCCAGTTCCAAGGCTTTGTCGGCGATCAGTTGATGCTGCTGGGCCATGGCGTTGACCGGCAGCGGCAGGAAGTCCAGCAACTGCGTATCACCAAAGGTGCCCAGGCGCAGCGGGCGGCTTTTCAGCGGGAAATCGTGCAAGGCATCGAACACGCCCTGAAGCAGCACGTAGGAGGTGGTCACCAGCGCATCCGGCAAATGGCCCAGGCGTTGGATCAATTCTTCCATCAGTTGTTTGCCGCACTCACGGCTGAACGACTCGCCGTGCTCGATCAGCGCCTCGCCTTTGAAACCGTTCAGCGCTTCCTTGAAGCCCGCTGCCCGCTCCTGGCTGATACTCAATTCAGGGCGTGCGCCGAGCAGCGCGATCTGTTTTGGCAGCGGGGTCAGCAGGCTGCGGGTCAGGTGCAGGCTGGCTTCGCGATCATCGCTGATCACCGAGCAGAAATGCTCGGGCTCCATCACCCGGTCGATGGCGATGATCGGAATGCCTTTGGCCTGCAACTGGCGATAACTGTCGTCACCGGCCGGCAGGCAACTGGCGACGATCAGCGCATCGCAGCGGCGGGCGCGGAACAGTTGCAGCAATTGCCGTTCGCTGTCCGGCGCATCGTCGGAGCTGGCGATCAGCAGCTGATAGCCGCGCGCCCGGGCGCCTTGTTCCAGCAGTTTGGCGATTCGCGCGTAACTGGGGTTTTCCAGGTCCGGCAGAATGAAGCCCAGGGTGCGGGTGTGCCGACTGCGCAGCCCGGCGGCCTGCGGGTTGGGCGTGAAGCCATGTTGTTCGACCACTGCCCGCACGCGCTCGACAGTGGCGCTGCTGATGCGTTGCTGTTCGGCCTTGCCATTGATGACGTAACTGGCGGTGGTCACGGAGACACCAGCCAATTGTGCAATATCACTGAGTTTCAACCCGGTATTCCTTGTTTTTAGAGCGTGCCCCGACATTTTCGCCAATCCTACCCGATTGAGGCAGGCGACCATTGTCGCAGCACATCCGATAATTGGACTTCAAGGATGAGACATTATCGAGTAACGTGCCTAAGATTCTAGATTAAACGTTTCAGCAGGCGTATTTTCTACGTTATAGGTCGCTTTGGCCGGTTCTGCCGCGAAACCGCCAAAACTGCGTCTGAAAAGGTGTTCTCAAAACGCCTAAGCTGAATCAATCAAAACAATACCTGGCGTCACACGGCGCCAAAAAGGAGAAAGCATGCTCGAGCTCACCATAGAGCAGATATCCATGGGCCAGTCGGCTGTGGATAAAGCCACCGCCTTGCAATTGCTCGCTGACCGACTCGTGACCGATGGCCTGGTGGCCGACGGTTACCTCGCAGGCTTGCAGGCCCGGGAAGCCCAGGGCTCGACCTTTCTCGGCCAAGGTATTGCCATCCCCCATGGCACTCCCGAAACCCGCGATCAGGTATTCGCCACTGGCGTGCGGCTGATGCAGTTTCCTGACGGAGTGGACTGGGGCAATGGCCAGATCGTTTATCTGGCCATCGGTATCGCCGCCAAATCCGATGAACACCTGCGCCTGCTGCAACTGCTGACCCGTGCCCTCGGTGAAACCGACCTCGGCCAGGCCCTGCGCCGCGCCAGTTCCGCCGAAGCCTTGCTGAAGCTGCTGCAAGGCGCGCCACAAGAGCTGGCACTGGACGCACAGATGATCGGCCTCGGTGTGTCCGCCGATGACTTCGAAGAGCTGGTTTGGCGCGGTGCCCGTTTGCTGCGTCAGGCCGATTGCGTGAGCAACGGTTTTGCCGGCGTCTTGCAGCAGGTCGAAGCGCTGCCGCTGGGCGATGGCCTGTGGTGGCTGCACAGCGAACAAACGGTGAAACGTCCCGGCCTGGCGTTCGTTACCCCGGACAAACCCATCCGCTACCTCGGTCAGCCGCTGAGCGGGCTGTTCTGCCTGGCCAGCCTCGGTGAAGCCCATCAGGCGCTGCTCGAACGTCTTTGCGCGTTGCTGATTGAAGGTCGCGGCCATGAATTGGGCCGTGCCACCAGTAGCCGCGCGGTGCTGGAGGTCCTTGGCGGTGAAGTGCCGGCGGACTGGCCGAGCGCACGCATTGCCCTGGCCAACGCCCACGGTTTGCATGCGCGCCCGGCGAAGATCCTCGCGCAACTGGCGAAAAGTTTTGAAGGCGAGATCCGTATACGCATCGTCGATGGTCACGACAGCGCGGTGTCGGTGAAGAGTTTGAGCAAACTGCTCAGCCTTGGCGCCCGTCGCGGTCAGGTGCTGGAACTCATCGCCGAACCGGTCATCGCCGCCGACGCCTTGCCGGCCTTGCTGGCGGCCATCGAAGAAGGCCTCGGTGAAGAAGTCGAGCCGCTGCCCGTGGTAAGCCAGCAGCGCGAAGTGCTCGTGGAGGTGGAGGTCGCCGAAACACTGCTCGCGCCAGCGTCCGGCAGCCTGATTCAGGCGATTGCCGCGGCACCGGGGATCGCCATCGGCCCGGCGCATATTCAAGTGCTGCAAGTCATCGATTACCCGCTGCGCGGTGAGTCCGCGGCCATCGAGCGCGAGCGTCTCAAGCAAGCGCTGGCCGATGTGCGTCGTGACATCGAAGGCCTGATCGAGCGCAGCAAGGCCAAAGCGATTCGCGAGATTTTCATCACCCATCAGGAAATGCTCGACGACCCGGAATTGACCGACGAAGTCGAAACCCGCCTCAAGCAAGGTGAAAGCGCCGAAGCGGCGTGGATGACGGTGATCGAAGCCGCCGCCAAACAACAGGAAGCGCTGCAGGACGCGTTGCTCGCCGAACGTGCCGCCGACTTGCGCGACATTGGCCGTCGGGTGCTGGCGCATTTGTGTGGCGTCGAAACGCCTGCGGAGCCTGCGCAACCGTACATTCTGGTGATGGACGAAGTCGGTCCGTCGGATGTGGCGCGTCTTGATCCGACGCGCGTCGCCGGCATTCTCACCGCTCGCGGTGGTGCCACGGCCCACAGTGCGATTGTCGCCCGGGCCCTGGGTATTCCAGCACTGGTGGGCGCCGGCGCCGCCGTGTTGCTGCTGAAACCGGGCACGCCGCTGTTGATCGATGGCCAACGCGGTCGCCTGCACGTGGACGCCGATGCCGCGACCTTGCAGCGCGCCACCGAAGAGCGCGACACCCGCGAACTGCGCCTCAAAGCCGCCGCCGAACAACGTCATCAACCGGCGCTGACCACCGACGGCCACCCCGTGGAAGTGTTCGCCAATATCGGTGAAAGCGCTGGCGTCACCAGCGCGGTGGAGCAGGGCGCCGAAGGCATTGGCCTGTTGCGCACCGAACTGATTTTCATGGCTCATTCACAAGCACCGGACGAGGCCACCCAGGAAGTCGAATACCGTCGCGTACTCGATGGCCTGGCCGGGCGACCGCTGGTGGTGCGCACGCTCGACGTCGGTGGCGACAAACCGCTGCCGTACTGGCCGATCGCCAAAGAAGAGAACCCGTTCCTCGGTGTGCGTGGCATTCGCCTGACCCTGCAACGTCCGCAGGTCATGGAAGCGCAATTGCGCGCCTTGCTGCGTGCGGCGGATAACCGTCCCTTGCGGATCATGTTCCCGATGGTCGGCAGCGTCGATGAGTGGCGCCAGGCTCGGGACATGACCGAACGTCTGCGTCTGGAAATCCCGGTCGCCGATCTGCAACTGGGGATCATGATCGAAGTGCCGTCGGCCGCCTTGCTGGCGCCGGTATTGGCCAAGGAAGTGGACTTCTTCAGCGTCGGCACCAACGACCTGACCCAGTACACCCTGGCCATCGACCGTGGTCATCCCACTTTGTCGGCCCAGGCTGACGGCTTGCACCCGGCGGTGCTGCAACTGATCGACATCACCGTGCGTGCGGCTCATGCTCATGGCAAGTGGGTCGGCGTGTGCGGTGAACTGGCGGCCGATCCGCTGGCGGTGCCGGTGCTGGTGGGCCTGGGTGTGGATGAGTTGAGCGTGTCGGGCCGCAGCATTGCCGAGGTCAAGGCGCGCATTCGCGAACTCAGCCTGACCCAGACTCAAACCCTTGCCCAACAGGCCCTGGCCGTAGGCAGCGCGAACGAAGTCCGCGCATTAGTGGAGGCGCTGTAATGGCCAAGATCTTAACCCTGACCCTCAACCCGGCGCTGGACCTTACCGTTCAATTGCCGATGCTTGTGCCCGGTCAGGTCAATCGCAGCGACGAAATGCACACCCATGCCGCCGGCAAAGGGGTGAACGTGGCGCAGGTGCTGGCCGACCTCGGGCATCAGCTGACTGTCAGCGGGTTTCTCGGGGAAGACAACCTTCAGGCGTTCGAAACCCTGTTCGCCAAACGCGGCTTCACCGACGCGTTTATCCGCGTCCCCGGCGAGACCCGCAGCAATATCAAACTGGCGGAAAACGATGGGCGCATCACCGATATCAACGGCCCGGGGCCGCGGGTCAGTGAAGCGGCGCAGCAGGCTTTGCTCGATCGGCTCGACCAGATTGCACCAGGGCATGACGCCGTCGTGGTGGCCGGCAGTTTGCCCCGTGGCGTGAGTGCTCAATGGTTGCGGGAGTTGATCCTGCGCTTGAAAAAACGCGGCTTGAACGTTGCGCTCGACACCAGCGGTGAAGCCTTGCGCGCCGGCCTGTCGGCTGGCCCGTGGCTGATCAAGCCCAACACTGAAGAGCTGGCTGAAGCACTGGATTGCGAAGTGGTTTCCGTGGGCGCCCAAGCCGAGGCCGCGAGCCGTTTGCACGCTCATGGCATCGAGCACGTGGTGATTTCCCACGGTGCCGACGGGGTGAACTGGTTCAGTGTCGGCTCGGCGATGCATGCCACACCGCCCAAGGTCAGCGTGGTCAGCACCGTCGGTGCGGGGGATTCGTTGCTGGCGGGCATGTTGCACGGCTTGCTCAGTGCCGATACGCCTGAACAGACCTTGCGCACCGCCACTGCGATTGCAGCCATGGCCGTCACCCAGATCGGTTTTGGCATCGGCGACGCCGCGCAACTGGCGCAGCTCGAACAGGGCGTGCGCGTGCGCCCCCTGACAGAACAATAAGAGGGTTTGCAATGAAATTAGCCATTGTTACGGCCTGCCCGAACGGCATGGTCACCAGTGTGCTGTGTGCTCGTCTGCTCGATGCAGCGGCCCAGCGTCAGGGCTGGAGCACCAGTGTCGAAGTCGTGGATGCAGCCCATCCGGAACGTCAATTGTCGGCGGCGATCATCGAGGCCGCCGAGTGGGTGTTGCTGGTCACCAGCGCACCGGTGGATATGTCACGGTTTATCGGCAAACGGGTGTTCCAGAGCACCCCGGCCCAGGCTCTGCAAGATGTCGAAGCGGTGCTGCGCCGTGGGGTAGAGGAAGCCGAGGTTTACGTCGCGCCCGCAGCCACCGCTGAACCTGCCGCGGTTGCTAAACAGGCGCCACGCCTGGTGGCCGTCACCGCGTGCCCGACCGGTGTCGCCCACACCTTCATGGCCGCCGAAGCCTTGCAGCAAGCGGCCAAGCGTCTGGGTTACGACCTGCAAGTGGAAACCCAGGGCTCGGTCGGCGCACGCAATCCGCTTAGTGCAGAGGCGATTGCCAATGCCGACGTGGTGCTGCTGGCGGCAGACATCGAAGTTGCCACCGAGCGTTTCGCCGGCAAGAAAATCTACCGCTGCGGCACAGGCATCGCCCTGAAACAGGCCGAAGCGACGCTGAACAAAGCCCTGGCCGAAGGCAAGCAGGAAAGCGCTGCGACCGGCGCCAAAGGCCCGGCCAAGCAAGAGAAGACCGGTATCTACAAACACCTGCTGACCGGTGTCTCGTACATGTTGCCGATGGTGGTGGCGGGCGGTCTGATGATTGCCTTGTCCTTCGTGTTCGGCATCACCGCGTTCAAGGAGCAAGGCACGCTCGCGGCGGCGCTGATGCAGATCGGCGGCGAGAGCGCGTTCAAACTGATGGTGCCGCTGCTGGCGGGTTATATCGCCTACTCGATCGCTGACCGTCCGGGCCTGGCGCCGGGGATGATCGGTGGTTTGCTGGCGAGCACGCTCGGTGCCGGTTTCATCGGTGGGATCATTGCCGGTTTCATTGCTGGCTATGCGGCTCAGGCGATCAATCGCTATGCGCGCTTGCCGCAAAGTCTTGAGGCGCTGAAACCGATCCTGATCATTCCGTTGCTGGCGAGCCTGTTTACCGGTCTGGTGATGATCTACGTGGTTGGCAAACCGGTGGCCGGGATGCTTGCGGGGCTTACCCATTTCCTCGACAGCATGGGCACCACCAACGCAATTCTGCTCGGTGTGCTGCTGGGCGGCATGATGTGCGTCGACCTTGGTGGGCCGATCAACAAGGCGGCTTACGCGTTTTCGGTGGGGCTGCTGGCATCGCAGAGTTATGCACCGATGGCCGCGACCATGGCCGCCGGCATGGTGCCGCCGATTGGCCTGGGCATCGCCACGTTGATTGCCCGGCGTAAGTTCGCCCAGACGGAACGCGAGGCCGGTAAAGCGGCGCTGGTGCTGGGGCTGTGCTTTATCTCCGAAGGGGCGATTCCGTTCGCGGCCAAAGACCCGCTGCGGGTGATTCCGGCGAGCATCGCCGGCGGTGCGCTGACCGGCGCGTTGTCGATGTACTTCGGCTGCAAACTCATGGCGCCGCACGGTGGATTGTTTGTGATGCTGATTCCGAATGCGATCAACCATGCGCTGTTGTATCTGCTGGCGATCGTGGCCGGGAGTCTGCTGACGGCGGTGGTGTATTCGGTGCTCAAGCGACCGGAAACAGTGGAACTGGCGCTGGAGCCGGCTAACGCTTAACAGCCAAAGATCGCAGCCTTTGGCAGCTCCCGGCCAGAACAGTGTTCGACCGCGATATGGCGGCGTACATCGAGCCTGGAGCTGCTGGAGGGTGCGATCTTTTTTGTGTCATACCTGATTCATGCGGCCATGCTTTAGTTTTCCTTTTTCAGGGAGAGCACCATGAGCGAATTCGACCTCGGCCGCCGTCGTGTCATACAAGCTGTCGGAGCCGGGCTGTTGCTGCCCGGCCTGGCGCCGGCGGTGATTGCATCGGTCAAGGATCGGCCGCAACTCACCGATGGTGTGCAGTCCGGCGACCTGTTGGGCGACCGGGCGATGATCTGGAGCCGTAGCGATCGTGCGGCGCGGATGGTGGTGGAATGGGACACGCGCAGCCTGTTCAGCAACCCTCGTCGATTCGTCTCGCCATTGGCCGATGCCGGCACCGATTTCACCGCTCGGGTCGAACTCACCGGCCTGCCTGCCGATCAGGCAATTTTCTACCGCGTGACGTTCGAAGACGCCCAGAGCGGTGTCGCCAGCGAACCGTGGTTCGGCCATCTGCGCAGTGTGCCCAGCGCTCGGCGGAATATTCGCTTCGTCTGGAGTGGCGACACGGTTGGCCAAGGCTTCGGCATCAACCCGGACATCGGCGGTATGCGCATCTACGAAGCCATGCGTCTGCGCCTGCCGGACTTTTTTATCCACAGCGGTGACACCATCTACGCCGACGGCCCTGTGCCGGCGCAACTGACCACCGAAAGCGGCCGGGTGTGGCGCAACGTCACCAGCGAAGCCAAGAGCAAAGTCGCCGAAACCCTCGACGAGTATCGCGGCAATTACCGCTATAACCTGATGGACGAAAACGTCCGTCGCTTCAACGCCGAAGTGCCGCAGATCTGGCAGTGGGACGACCACGAAGTGGTGAACAACTGGTCGCCGGGCAAGCAACTGGATGATCGCTACAAGAGCAAAGATATCCACAGCCTGGTGGGCCGCGCACGGCAGGCCTGGCTGGAATATGCGCCGATGCGTTTGCAGAGCGCCGACGGTGGCGGGCGGATTTATCGCAAGCTGAGTTACGGGCCGATGCTCGATGTGTTCGTGCTCGACATGCGCAGCTACCGAGGTGCCAACGACGACAACCTCGGTGCCGCCAAGCCGTTTCTCGGTCGCGAACAATTGGACTGGCTCAAACGTGAATTGAAAGGCTCCCAGGCTCAATGGAAAGTCATCGCCGCCGACATGCCCATCGGCCTCGGCGTCCCGGACGGCGAAGTCAGCCCCGGTGTGGCGCGTTGGGAAGCGGTGGCCAACGGTGATCCAGGCCCGGCTCAGGGCCGTGAACTGGAGATCGCTGAATTACTGGGCTTTCTGCGAGCGCAGCAGGTGCGCAATTTCGTTTGGCTGACGGCGGATGTGCATTATTGCGCGGCGCACCATTACCATCCTGATCGCGCGGCGTTCCAGGACTTCGAGCCGTTCTGGGAATTTGTCGCGGGGCCGCTGAATGCGGGGAGCTTCGGGCCGAATGCGCTGGATAAAACCTTCGGCCCCGAGGTGGTGTTCCAGAAGGCGCCAGCGGCGCAGAACACCTCGCCGTTTGCCGGGTTTCAGTTTTTTGGCGAGGTGAATATTGACGGGCAGACCGGGGACATGAGTGTGGTGTTGCGGGATTTGGATGGGGTGTCGGTATTCGAGCAGAAGTTGCAACCGGTCCAAGCGGGGTGAGAGTTGCAGGCTAAGAACCCTGTCGGATTATAGCCAATGAATATAATTTACTGTTATTTCTAACAGGTGTTATTTGGTTGGTTTTATTTAGACTGAAATCTAAAACCAACCGAGGCGCTAATGATGAGGCTGTTTAATGGGCAACAAAGATTGTCATGGAAGATCGTTGTATCCTTGATCTTTTGTACGATTTTTCTTACTGCATGCAAAAATACTAATGAAACCAATGCAGGTATATGTAATGGAGAATGGGCATTAGTCGGTGGTTATCTCTGCTGGGGCGGTATGCCAGGTGATGCTTATTGCATTTTGTTCGGGAGAGATAATGATCGTGACGGTGCTTTTCGGAGTGGAACCAGCGACACCTGCATTATTGATGAGCTGGGAAATGTAAAGTCTTATGATTGTGACAAGATGTGCCGCGAGTTCGACTGTTCTAAAGCTCAATGCCCTGCTCCACGTGAAATTAAAAATCTCGATCTATATTTGAACACTAAAAAACGAGTGATAAACAACGATCCTTTAAAGGCTCCTTGAGTTTTGTTTTTAGTGATTCGGCTAATCCTGACGCTATGTTCTTAACGTAACGTCAGGATTAATTTCTTCATGCTCTCAGTAAACGTCGCGGCGGTAGCGGCCCTGTTCGATCAGGCGCTCGACTTCATCCGCACCCAGCACGTCGTTAAGCACTTGGTCCACCCCTGACGCCATCCCCTGCAAACTGCCGCAGATGTAAATCACGGCGCCATCGGCCAGCCATTTCTTCAGCTCGCCGGCAGACTCGCGCAGGCGATCCTGCACATAGATTTTCTCGGCCTGATCGCGGGAAAACGCCAGGTCCAGACGTGCCAAATCACCGTTGATCAACCACTCTTCCAGCTCCGCACGGCACAGAAAATCGTGCTCGCGATTACGCTCGCCAAACAGCAACCAGTGACGCTGTTGCCCGTCGGCAATCCGTGCCTTGAGCAAACTGCGCAACCCGGCCAGGCCGGTGCCGTTGCCCAGCAGGATCATCGGTACCGGTTCGTTCGGCAGATGGAAACCACTGTTGCGCCGCACCCGCAGGCTGATGTGGTTACCCACAGGGACATGTTCGGTCAACCAACCGGAGCCGATGCCCAGGCTGCCGTCTGGGTGCCGCTCCTGACGCACGATCAATTCCAGCACGCCGTCGGCGGCGATCGAGGCGATGGAGTATTCACGCAGGGCCAGTGGCACCAACGCATTCACCAGCGCTTGCGCGTGCAGGCCGACCAGATGAGCGCGGTTCTCGGGCAGTTGGCGGCTGGCCAGGGCTTGTTCCAGAGGCTGCGACAGGCCATCGAGTTCAACCGTGGCTCGACCGTCAATTCCCAGGCCTTCGAGGAAATGCTCGATCGCCCACGCACCATTGCGCGGCTGCACTTCCACCAGATCACCGGCCAGCCAACTGCTGGTGCTGGGAGCGGTGAGGCCGAGCAAGTACACGGGAGCACCGCTGCTGTCCGGGTTCATCAGCTCACGGCGGGTCAGGGTCCAATTGTCGTAGCTGGGCGCTTGCCAGGTGTCGACCGGTGCCTGACCCGTCAGCAGACCGAGTTGCTGTTGCCAGTGACGCAGGGCGTAAGGGTCGCCACCGTCGACTTCAACCGGGGCGAACAAGGTCTTGCCGCCGTGCTCGCCCAGCCAGGTGTGCAAGCGACGGGCGAAGCCGCAGAAGTGTTGATACTGGCGGTCACCGAGGCCGAGCACGGCATAGTTCAGGCGTTTAAGACTCGGTGCACGCCCCAGCACTTTACGTTCGAAACCGCGGGCGCTGTCCGGCGCTTCGCCGTCGCCGAAGGTGCTGACCACAAACAGCGCGTTGCTGGAATCTCGCAGGTCCTGTTCGCTGACATCGGCCAACGGTTGAACTTTCACCGGTAATCCGGCGGCCTGCAATTGCCCGGCAGTCTGCCAGGCGAGCTGCTCGGCAAACCCGCTCTGGCTGGCGAAGCCGATCAGCCATGCCGGTGCGTCGCTACCCGGTTGCTCAAGGCCTTTACGGGCATCCTTGATCTGACGTTTCTTGCGTCGGCGGTCCAGGTACAGCAACCAGCCCGTGACGAAAAACAGCGGCATGCTCAGCGCGGTGATGGTCAGGATGATCCGCCCGACCAGCCCGAAATAACTGCCGACGTGCAGTGCATAAATACTGGTCAGCAACTGCGCCTTGAGGCTCTTGTCGCTGTAGCGGTCATGACGGCTGACGGCGCCGGTCACCGGATCGAGGGTGATCTGGTTCCGTGCCTGGTCGTGGGGTGAATCCTTCAGCAGGTAGAACACGGTTGCCGGTTGCCCGGCCACTGGCGGCATCCGAACGTTGTAGGACGAAAGACCAGGGCCGGCGGCGCTGTAGATGCTGCTCCACATGGCGGCGTAATCGGCGGTGGGGGCCGGGCCGCTTGGCGCAGGGCCGCGACCACTGCGAACCCGCTCGTTTTGCGGCGAGTCGGACAGCAGCCTGGTCAGACCTTTGTTGTACCACTCGTACGACCAGGACAACCCGGTCAGTGCCGCCAAAAGGTAGAACACTAGGCACCAGGTACCGGCCACCGAGTGCAGGTCCCAATTGAAGCTGCGACCCTTTTTCTTCCAGTCCAGCGTCAGCCAGGCGCGCCAGCTTTTCCACTGGCGCGGCCAGCGCAGGTACAGGCCGGACAGGCAGAAGAACACCAGAATCAGCGTGCAGGCGCCGGTGATCTGCCGGCCGGTATCACCCATGGCGAGGAAGCGGTGCAACTGCAGCATCAGGCCGAAGAAGTCCTGGCCGGTGACGTCGCCCATGAACTCGGCGGTGTACGGGTCGAAATAACGCATCTGCCCGCGACGTTCGCCGGGCGGCGCCGTGAAGATCACCCGCGCAGCATTGCCGCTGTCGGTCTCGACCCAGAGCATAGAGACGATCTTGCCCGAAGCGCTTTCGATTTTCTCCACCAGTTCGGCCGGTGGCAGCACGCCGGCGATCTGCTTCTCGACGTGCAGCACGGAGGGGTTCAGCGTTCGCAGGATTTCATCCTGAAACGATACTGCCGCCCCGGTAATGCCCATCAGGGCCAGGACCAGTCCGGCGCTGATGCCGAAAAACCAGTGCAACTGGAACAGGGATTTCTTCAACACGTCGCTCGCCTTGTTCGTTCAAAAGTCATCATCACGGCGCGCATTATGCCGTGAGTTGTCGAGAAGCATTCTTTTTTACACGCAAAAGCCCCGTTCACTTTGATGAACGGGGCTTTTGCCTGAGCGCTTTGGTCTTCACGCTTCTGTTATCAGAAGTGGAAGTTGGCACTCAGCAGAGCAGTGCGGCCCGGCGCCACGTGGGCGTAGTGCGTCTGGAATACCTGGTCGAAGTAACGCTTGTCGGCCAGGTTTTGTACATTGAGTTGCAGGTCGACGTTCTTGGTCAGGCGGTAGCTGGCCATCGCGTCGTAACGCCAGTAGGACGGGATCTCCACCGAGTTGGCGACGTTGCCGAACTGGGAATCGACGAAGGTCGCACCGGCACCGACGGTCAACTTGTCCGGCACCAGGTCGTAGGTCGACCAGAACGTGAAGTTGTTTCGTGGGGTGCTTGGCATGTGGTTGCCTTCATCGGCGGCGAGGGTGGTTTTGACCACTTCGCTGTCCATGTAGGTGTAGCCGCCGAAGACTCGCCAGTTACGGGTCAGCTTGCCGGTGTAGGTCAGTTCCAGGCCATTGACCTGCTGTTCGCCGTCCAGCACTTGGGTGGTGCCGCCGTCCGGATCGTTGATACGCGCGTTGGTTTTCTCGGTGCGGAACAGTGCGGCGGTCAGCGACAGGTCATCACCGAAGAAGTCCCACTTGGTGCCGACCTCGTAGTTGCGGTTCTTTTCCGGGTCCAGACTGCTGTTGTTCGCCGCCAGTTCCAGGCCACCGTTGCCGCTGGTTTCGCCGGCCGGGTTGCTGGACGTCGAGTAGGCGGCATAGATGCTGCCGTTTGGCAGTGGGTTGTAGACCACGCCGATCTGGTAGTTCACCAGGTCGCTGGTGTTCTGACGGGAGAAACTGCCCGCTGGAGCCGTGCTGCTGGCGTTGGCGAAACCGCTGGATTCGACCTGGTAGTTGTCATAACGCAGGCCCAGGTTCAGGGACCATTGCTCGTTGAACTTCAGGGTGTCGAACACGTAGGCCGCGGCGGTCTTGGTGTCGGTGTCGGTGAAGGCGTTGCTGTCGGTGATCGTGCCGTTCCAGTTATCCCCAGGTGTCGGGTTGTACAGGCTGGTGCAGTCGCCGGAGTTGAACAGGGCACGGTTGCACCGGGTGCCGTTGGCGCTGGAGGTCAGGAGGTACGGGCGGTTGTGGGTGTCCTGATAGGAAAACTCCAGACCGGTCACCAGGCTGTGCTCGATGGCGCCGGTGTTGAATTTGGCACTCAGGTCGGTCTGGTTGATCCAGCCGCTGGACGTCGAGTTACGGCTCTTCGCGCCACGGTAGACACTGCCGTTGGCCACGTTGCCCTTGCTGTCGTCAGGGTTGGTGACGATGTAGTCCAGGGTTGAACGGGACATGCGAAAGCTGTTCGACACGGTCAGGCTATCGTTCAGATCGTGCTCGAGCTTGATCGTGCCGCTGTCGTTGCTGGTCTGGCGATAGTCGCGGCCGGTGAGGCCGTAGAAGTTGTCGCGGTTGACGTTGGCCGGCTTGTCGACGTTGTACTTGCTGCGGTTGGGGCTCAGGGTCAACGGGATGCCGTAGTCGGGCATGTCGTCGGTTTCGACGTGGTAGTAGCCGACGGTCAAGCGGGTGTCGGTGCCCAGGCCGAAGGCGAAGGACGGTGCCACGCCCCAGCGACTGACGTCCACGGCATCACGCCCGGCGACGTTGGCTTCGTGCTTCATCAGGTTCAACCGGAACGCCGAGGTGTCGGTCATTTGCTGGTTCAGATCGAGGGTGGTGCGCTTGGTCTGGTCCGAACCCCAGGTGAAGCCGCCGTTGTAGGCATTGCCCAGCTTGGCGGTCTTGCTCACCAGGTTCAGGCTGCCACCGGTGGAACCGGCGCCGGTGAAGGCTGATCCCGGGCCCTTGCTGACTTCGATCGATTCAACGTTGAAGATCTCGCGGCTCTGGGACGCCACGTCGCGCATGCCGTCGATGAACACGTCGCTTTCGGCGTTGAAACCACGAATGATCGGACGATCACCGGCCGGGTTGCCACCCTCGCCGGCACCAAAAGTGATGCCCGGCGTAGTGCGCAGGGCGTCGACTAGGCTGGTGGCGCCGGTGTCGCGAATCACTTGTTGCGGGATCACGGTGACGCTTTTCGGCGTCTCGCGCAGTGGCGCGGTGTACTTCTTGGAGGCCGAGGTATCGGTCTTGTAGGAGGTGTCATCCTGCTCGCCTACAACGCTGGTGGCGTCCAGGGATATGGCATTGCCGGGTGCTTTTTCGTCGGTCTTCTCGGCCGCGAAAACCATGTGGCCCGCAGAGCCGGCGGTGATCGCCACGCCAATTGCAGACGCGAGCAAACGCGGTGAACTGACCGTTGATTGTGGTTGTTGGCGTGACATGTGAATTCCCCTCCCCAAGGATTTGAGGTCGCGGAATGTAGAGTAAATACGTATCTGTATCAATTGCGAAACGTTGCTATTCGCAGCGAATTTACATTCTTTACAATTTGCCTTTACGGTTTTTGCGGTTTCATTCGTCTCTTGGGTTTTACATAAGTAATAAGAATCAATACCATTAACATCCCTTTGCTTTCAGGTGTCTTTCCATGTTGTTGCACATTCCCGGCGTGTTCGCGAAAGAAGAAGTGCAGCGCATTCGCGAGGCCCTGGCGCAGGCGGATTGGGCCGATGGCAAAATTACCGCCGGTTATCAGTCGGCGAAGGCCAAGCACAATCTGCAATTGCCTGAAGGACATCCGTTGACCAAGGAAATCGGTGCGGCGATGCTCGAGCGGTTGTGGAAAAATCCGCAGTTCATGTCAGCGGCATTACCGCACAAGGTCTTCCCTCCGTTGTTGAACTGTTACACCGCCGGTGGCAGTTTCGACTTCCATATCGACAATGCCGTGCGTCAGCCCAAGGGCAGCATCGAGCGGGTGCGCACCGACCTGTCGGCGACGCTGTTCTTCAGTGACCCGGAGGATTACGACGGTGGCGAACTGGAAATCCAGGACACCTTCGGTACTCAGCGCGTGAAATTGCCGGCCGGCGATATGGTCCTGTATCCCGGCACCAGCCTGCACAAGGTCAACGCCGTCACGCGTGGAACCCGCTACGCATCGTTTTTCTGGACGCAAAGCCTGGTGCGTGAAGACAACCAGCGCGCTTTGCTGTTCGAGATGGACGGGGCGATTCAGCAATTGACCCAGGACATGCCCGACCATCCTTCATTGATCCGCCTGACCGGTACTTACCACAACCTGTTGCGTCGCTGGGTCGAGGTATGAGTTATCAATTGCGCCGCGAGGAAGTCCTCGACGGTGATCGCCTCAAGGCCATGCTGGAGGAAAGCCCGGCGCGCGCAGCCCAGGCGATTCTGATCGCCGCCCGTGAAGGTGTGCTGGATGCCCAGGCCTTGCTGGGACAGATTTTGCTGGACGGGCGGGGTATCGAGCGGGATCAGCCGCTGGCGCTGCGCTGGTTCGAGATTGCGGCTCAGCGCGGGCACTTGATGGCGCGCAACATGCTTGGTCGTTGCCATGAACATGGCTGGGGGTGCACCGCCAACGCCACGAGCGCCGCGGGGCATTATCGCCTCGCCGCCGAGGCAGGACTGGATTGGGCGATGTACAACTACGCCAATCTGCTGGCTACCGGGCGCGGGGTGGTCGAGGATCAGGCGCAAGCGCTGAATCTCTATCGGCATGCCGCTGAATTGGGCCACGCAAAGTCGATGAACCTGCTGGGGCGATATCTGGAAGAGGGGCGCTATTGCCCGGCGGATCCGCAAGCTGCCCGTGACTGGTATCGACGCTCGGCTGAAGGAGGGGATTTTCGCGGTCAGTTCAGTTATGCGGCGGTGTTGGCGGATGAAGGTAAGGTCGACGAGGCGTTGGGCTGGTTACGCAAGGCCTTGGATGGCGGGAATTTGAATTTCTTGCGGGTGGCGAGCAAGGCGCTATTGACGTCGACCGATCCAAGAATTCATGGGCTGGCTACCGAGTATCAACAGCGTGCTCGGGAGCTGACGCCAGGATAGATCGTTCCCACGCCCCCGTGTGGGAGCGATCAGCGCAGGCACAAAAAAGCCCATGACACGTCATGGGCTTTTTGATTTCTGCGTGCAGTGCTTACACGTAGAACGATTTCAGCGGCGGGAAGCCATTGAACTCGACGGCGCTGTAGCTGGTGGTGTACGCACCGGTCGACAGCCAGTACAAACGATCACCGATCGCCAGGTTCAGCGGCAAACCGTACTTGTAGTTTTCGTACATGATGTCAGCGCTGTCGCAGGTCGGGCCGGCGATGACCACTTCTTCCATCTCGCCTTTCTTCTCGGTCCAGATCGGGAACTTGATGGCTTCGTCCATGGTTTCGATCAGGCCGGAGAACTTGCCCACATCCGTGTACACCCAACGCTCTACAGCGGTACGGGATTTACGCGCCACCAGCACCACTTCGCTGACCAGAATGCCGGCGTTGGCGATCAGCGAACGGCCCGGCTCCAGGATGATTTCCGGCAGGTCGTCGCCGAAGTCTTCCTTCAGGAAGCGGATGATTTCTTCAGCGTAGGTTTCCAGGCTGTTGGTGCGGGTGATGTAGTTGGCCGGGAAGCCGCCACCCATGTTGATCAGCTTCAGGTGGATGCCGTCTTCTTCTTTCAGGCGTTCGAAGATCACTTTGACCTTGGCGATTGCCGCGTCCCAGACGCTGATGTCGCGCTGCTGCGAACCGACGTGGAACGAGATGCCGTATGGCACCAGGCCCAGGTCACGAGCCAGGATCAGCAGGTCCATGGCCATGTCGGTCTGGCAGCCGAATTTGCGCGACAAAGGCCAGTCGGCAGTGGTCGAGCCTTCAGTCAGGATACGCACGTAGACTTTCGAGCCCGGAGCGGCCTTGGCGATGTTGCGCAGGTCGGCTTCGGAGTCGGTGGCGTACAGGCGCACGCCCTTGTCGTAGAAGTAGCGAATGTCTTTGGATTTCTTGATGGTGTTGCCGTAGCTGATCTGGTCGGCGCTGACGCCACGGCTCAGCACTTTGTCCAGCTCATAGATCGAGGCGATGTCGAAGCTCGAGCCTTTCTCTTTGAGCAGGTCGATGATTTCCACGGCCGGGTTGGCCTTGACCGCGTAGTAGACCTTGGCGAATTCGAAACCTGCACGCAGGTCGTCATAGGCCTGGGCGATCATCGCGGTGTCGATCACCACGAACGGGGTTTCTTGTTTGTCGGCGAAGGCCTTCATTTTCTGGAAGGTTTCGCGCGCGAAATAGTCTTCGACGTTGATCGACATGCTGGGAACTCCTACTGGCAAACTGAAATTATCAATGGGTGCAAATGAACGCCCTCCGTATCCCCACTTTGGTTCGCCTACTTCCCAAGGCATGTCGCCGAAAGCAAAAAGGCCATGGGAGGCGGTGCTTCCCTTGGCCTTGCTGTCTCGTCGTCAGTACTTGAGCCGGATGGATCGTTTCCAGCATGGACGTTCGGCGCGAACTTTAGGGCGTGAGGGGCTTGAGATCAACAAAAAATGTCGCGTTTTTGCACGCTTCCGTCGTGCGGTCCCTGACAGCTACTGATGTAACCGACCTGCGTGACAGTGTGATGTTCCCAAGACAAGGATTTTAGAAGGGAGCTTGGTTGGCTTTTGTGGCGAGGGAGCTTGCTCCCGCTGGGGCGCGTAGCGCCCCCAAAATCAGGCAATGCGGTTCTTCAGAAGGATCGCATCGGCTGACTTCACGACTGCTTCGCGGCCGGACGGGAGCAAGCTCCCTCGCCACAAAAGCACTAGAGCCTCATACAAGTCAGGTCAACGCAGTTTCCGCTGGCGAAACAATGCTGGTCTTGCCCCCACGGGACTTACCGGAGCTCAGGTATTCGGCAATCGATTCCTGAGTCACCTCACCGAGAAACACCCGCTCGGCGTCCATCACCGGCAGCCACGAGCGGTTGAACTCGTACATACGCGACAGCAGGATGCGCAAATGTTCGTCATACGCCGCGGTGGCGTTGAACTCGCGCCGGTATTGCGCGCAGGTGCCTGTCTGGCGGTGCAGGTCGCGACGGCGCACGTAGCCCTGCGCCTTGTTCTCGGCACAGGTCACCACCACGTAGCGCCGGTCCAGTTCGTCCATCAATTCCAGCGCTTCGGCCACCGGGGTTTCCGGGCTCACCGACGGCGCGTTGTCCGCCGCATCTTCAGCCTTCACCAGCAGCAAGCGTTTGAGCGTGCTGTCCTGGCCGACGAAGTTGCTGACAAAATCGTCCGCCGGATGCGCGAGCAAGGTGTCCGGGTGGTCGATCTGCAACAGCTTACCGGCGCGGAAAATCGCGATTTTGTCACCGAGCTTGATGGCTTCGTCGATGTCATGGCTGACCATGATCACGGTCTTGTTCAGCGCCCGTTGCATTTCGAAGAACTCGTTCTGGATCATTTCGCGGTTGATCGGGTCGACCGCGCCGAACGGTTCGTCCATCAACAACAGCGGCGCATCCGCCGCCAGCGCTCGAATCACACCGATCCGCTGTTGTTGGCCGCCGGACAATTCACGGGGGTAGCGAGTCAGGTATTGCTTGGGTTCAAGCTTGATCATGCTCATCAACTCGCGGGCGCGGTCGTGGCATTTCTGTTTGTCCCAGCCGAGCAGGCGCGGAACGATGGTGATGTTTTCCTCGATGGTCATGTTCGGGAACAGACCGATCTGCTGGATCACATAACCGATGTTGCGGCGCAGGGTCACTTCGTCGAGGTCGGTGGTGTCTTCGCCGTTGATCAGGATCTTGCCCGAAGTCGGTTTGATCAACCGGTTGATCATTTTCAGCGTGGTGCTCTTGCCGCAGCCCGATGGCCCGAGGAACACACAGATCTCGCCTTCGTTGACGGTCAGGCTCACCGAGTCCACGGCTTTCACATCTTTGCCGTTGCTTTGGAAGGTCTTGCTGAGGTTTTGAAGTTCGATCATTTGAGCAGTCCTTTTGGAGTCAGCGTGCGTTGCAGCCATTGCAGAAGCAGGTCGGCGAAGATGGCCAGGAGACTGACCAGCACCGCGCCGACGATCAGCATCGACATGTCGCTGCGGCTGATGGAAGCGAGGATGAGTACACCGAGGCCACCGGCGCCGATGGTGGCGGCGATGGTCATCACGCCGATGTTCATCACTACGGCGGTGCGTACACCGGCGAGGATCACCGGCACGGCAATCGGCAGTTCGACCATGCGCAGGCGCTGACCGAAGGTCATGCCGATACCCCGGGCGGCTTCGCGAATGCCGGGTTCCACGCCGGTCAGCGCCAGGTAGGTGTTACGCATGATCGGCAGCAGCGAATAGAGAAACACGGCGGTGATTGCCGGCATCGGGCCCAGGCCCTGGCCGAACCTGGAATAGAACGGCAACAGCAGGCCGAATAGCGCAATCGACGGCACGGTCAGCAAAACCGTGGCGCTGGCTTGCAACGGGCCGGCCAATGTCGGGAAGCGGGTCATCAGGATGCCCAGCGGCACGCCGACCAGAATCGCCAGCGTTACCGCGATGCCAACCAGGGTGATGTGCTGCCAGGTCAGGTGCAGCACTAGCGGCCAATCGAGATGGGAAAAGGCGTTGAGAAATTCCATGTCTTTTTCTCCTCTGCCTTATTGAACAGACAGCAGTGGATGCTGGCGCAGGAAATCGGCGGCAACGGATGAAGGGCTTTCGTGATCGACATCGACCCGTGCGTTGAGCTGGCGCATGGTGGTGTCGTCGAACAGTTCGGCCAGTGGCTTGAGCTCTTCGGCGAGTTTCGGGTGGGCTTCGAGGTAGGCCTGGCGCACCACCGGCGCGGCGGTGTAGTCGGGGAAGTAATGCTTGTCGTCTTCGAGCAGCTTGAGTTTGAAGGCGTTCAAGCGACCGTCGGTGGTGTAGACCAGGCCGGCGAACACCTGGCCATTGCGCAAGGCGGTGTAGACCAGCCCGGCATCCATCTGGCGAATGTTGTTGCGGGTCAGGTTCATGCCGTAGAGATCAACCATGCCGCCCAGGCCGTCGGAACGGTTGGCGAATTCAGTGTCCAGTGCGACGAGGTGATTAGTCTTCGCCTCGGCTTGCAACACCTCGTTCAACTGGCTGATGGTGTTGATCTGCGGGTAAGCCTTCGCGGTTTTTTCCGGCAGGGCCAGGGCGTAGGTGTTGCTGAATTTCGACGGAGTGAGCCAGATCAGGCCTTTTTTCTCGTCGAGTTCTTTCACCCGGGCGTAGGACTGCGCGCTGTCGAGTTTTTCAGTGACATGGTTGTAAGCCACCAGCGAGACGCCGGTGTATTCCCAGAGCATGTCCAGTTGGCCGCTTTCGTGAGCACTGCGGGCCAGATTGCTGCCCAGGCCGCCGGTTACCTGGGTGTCGTAACCCTTGGTGCGCAGGTATTGGGAGGTGATTTCCGCCAGCAGGGTTTGTTCGGTGAACACCCGGGCGCCAATGCGGATCACGGGTTTTTCAGCGGCTTGGGCGATTCCTGCGAACAGCAGAACGCAGCCTAGTAAAAAGCTTGATGTCTTCATGAGAATTCCTTTGCCGAGGCTTAAGACGGGCGCAGGCCGCGTTCGAGCCAGAGGCGGCTGGCGAGTGTCACCAGACCGTCGAGCAGCAAGGCCAGCAGGGCGGTACAGGCCGCGCCGAGCAGCAGTTGCGGCTGATTGTTCAGGGCGATGCCGGGGAAAATCAGGCTGCCCAGACTGTTGGCGCCTATCAGGAACGCCAGCGGTGCGGTCCCGACGTTGATCGCCAGCGCCACACGCACGCCACCGATGATGATCGGCACGGCGTTCGGCAGTTCGACCCGGCATAGCACCTGAGTCGGGGTCATGCCGATGCCGACGGCGGCTTCCTTGAGCGAACCCTGAACGTTTTTCAGCCCTTCATAGGTGTTGCGCACGATCGGCAACAGCGAAGCCAGGAACAGAGCGAAGATTGCCGGACCGCTGCCGATGCCGAGGATGCCCAGGGCGATGGCCAGTACGGCGAGCGGCGGCACGGTATTGCCGATGTTGAAGATCTGCATGAAGCGTTCGGCGCGTCCAACCATGGTCGGGCGACTGAGGAAGATACCGGCGGGTATGCCCACAACAAGGGCGGCCAGCATGGAAGCGAGGACAAGAATCAGATGAGCTTGCAGGTAAAACAACAAATCGTCGCGGTACTGTTCGATCGTGTTGATGCCAATCCAGTGGACCAGCAGGGCCAGAAGAGCGACGACAACCGCACCTCCTGTCAGCCCTTTGCCATAGCGAATAGCCACAGGCAGACTCCTTTTTTCAGTCGGCGAACGCAGTCCCGTGTGGCATGCCATTCCTGGCTGCCGGGAAAACAACGTTCGCGAGAAGCAGCTCTACATGCTGATAAAACCGCATGAAATCGAGCCATAAGCGCAGCCTCGTCAGGCTAACTTGCTGATTTTTCAGCCCCTGACGATGGGTCGTAACAGGGGAGTGGACGTCTCCAGCTTTTAAAAGGTTCCATAATCAGCAGCATTTAGCCACCAAGAAGGAGCTGCCCGCGCTGATTACGGCCATCGGCAGCTCCTGTGTGTGGTGGTCCGTAGATCACTTTTTAAGCTATACTCGCCGCCCTTTTTTGAATCACCGCCAGGCGATTTCCCATGACCAAACAGGCCGCCGAAGTCGCGAAACGCCGCACTTTCGCCATTATTTCCCACCCCGATGCCGGTAAGACCACCATCACCGAGAAGCTCTTGCTGATGGGCAAGGCGATTGCGGTTGCCGGCACGGTGAAATCTCGCAAGTCCGACCGCCATGCCACCTCCGACTGGATGGAAATGGAAAAACAACGGGGTATTTCCATTACCACGTCGGTCATGCAGTTCCCGTATCGCGACCACATGATCAACCTGCTCGACACCCCGGGCCACGAAGACTTCTCCGAAGATACTTACCGCACCCTGACTGCGGTGGACTCGGCATTGATGGTCCTCGACGGCGGTAAGGGTGTAGAACCACGGACCATCGCCCTGATGGACGTCTGCCGTCTGCGTGACACGCCGATCGTCAGCTTCATCAACAAACTCGACCGTGATATCCGCGACCCTATCGAACTGCTCGACGAAATCGAAGCGGTCCTGAAGATCAAGGCCGCGCCGATCACCTGGCCGATCGGTTGCTACCGCGACTTCAAGGGTGTTTATCACCTCGCCGACGACTACATCATCGTCTACACCGCCGGCCACGGTCATGAGCGCACCGAAACCAAAATCATCGAGAAGCTCGATTCCGATGAAGCGCGCGCGCACTTGGGTGACGAGTACGAGCGTTTCATCGAGCAGCTGGAACTGGTGCAGGGCGCCTGCCACGAATTCAATCAACAGGAATTCCTCGACGGCCAACTGACCCCGGTGTTCTTTGGTACCGCGCTGGGCAACTTCGGTGTCGATCACGTGCTCGACGCTGTGGTCGACTGGGCACCGCAACCACTGGCCCGTGTCGCCAACGAGCGCACCGTCGAGCCGGTGGAAGAGAAGTTCAGTGGTTTCGTGTTCAAGATCCAGGCGAACATGGACCCCAAACACCGCGACCGCATCGCCTTCATGCGCATTTGCTCCGGCAAGTACGAAAAAGGCATGAAGATGCGCCATGTGCGCACCGGCAAGGACGTGCGGATCGGCGACGCGCTGACCTTCTTCTCGTCCGAGCGTGAGCAACTGGAAGAAGCGTTCGCCGGCGACATCATCGGCCTGCACAACCACGGCACCATCCAGATCGGCGATACCTTCACCGAAGGCGAAACCCTGGGTTTCACCGGCATCCCGCACTTCGCCCCGGAACTGTTCCGTCGCGTACGCCTGCGCGATCCACTGAAATCCAAGCAACTGCGTCAAGGCTTGCAGCAACTGGCCGAAGAAGGCGCCACCCAGGTGTTCTTCCCCGAGCGCAGCAACGACATCATTCTCGGCGCCGTCGGTGTGCTGCAGTTCGATGTGGTCGCCAGCCGTTTGAAAGAGGAATACAAGGTCGAGTGCTCCTACGAGCCGATCACCGTGTATTCCGCGCGCTGGATCGAGTCCGGCGACAAGAAGAAGCTTGAGGAATTCACCAACAAGGCCGTGGAAAACCTCGCCCTCGACGGCGGCGGTCACCTGACCTACCTGGCCCCGACCCGGGTCAACCTGGCACTGATGGAAGAACGCTGGCCGGACGTGAAATTCCGTGCGACGCGTGAGCATCACTAAGCGCTGAGTTGCAAACCCCAAAGCCCCGATGCGCGAGTCTCGGGGCTTTTTATTGTCTGGGCTGTGTACCGCACCGAAGCGACTCGGTTGTCCGGGCGCAACAGGGTTCTTCCTTCCGTGCTCGGCGAGCCCGCATCACTTAGTTGATCTGGTTATAGGCATTATTCGAAACCAATCTCCCTTCTCACGGCATTTCCCGACCTTCGTTAGCGTCCTATCTGGAGAATCGCGCTAAATTTCTCTCTGCGCCATTCCGGCACCCATGCTTCACCCAAGAAAGGATGGAATCGGCTATGAGCATTATTCAACGCATAGTGTTGCTGCTGAAGGTTTTGGTGATGCTATCCCTCGGCACGTCAGCGGCGTGGGCGGAGTGCACGAACCATGATGAACAGGCCTGGAGCGGGCAAGGCGTGCACAGCGAGCTGATGCTCGCCGCATCGGAATCGGGTAGCTCGAACGATGATGACTCGACCGACGACCCGGACAGCAACGAAGACGACACTTGAGCCTGAATGACAGGCAAAAGAAAACCCCGTCTGCCTGACTGATGCGCAGTCGGGGCAGAAGGGGTTTGGTTAACTCAGCAAAAGCGCGCCCCGGCATCCGGGGCGCGTTTTTTTATGCCGCGCCGTCGAGGAATTGCTCGGCGTAGTGGCAAGCTACCTGGCGGGTGTCGAGCAGGCGCAGGAGCGGTTCTTCGATGGCACAGCGCTCGGTCGCGTACGGGCAACGCTTGTGGAAGGCGCAGCCGGACGGCGGGTTCAACGGGTTTGGCAGTTCGCCGACGATCTTGATTTTCGGCTTGTCCGGATCCGGGTGAATGGTCGGCGTCGCCGACAACAACGCCTGGGTGTACGGGTGCAGGGGACGGGTGTAGATGTCCTCTTTCGGCCCCATTTCCACCGGACGGCCGAGGTACATCACCATCACGTGATCGGCAACGTGGCGTACCACCGCCAGGTTGTGGGAGATGAACACGTAGGCGGTGTTGAACTCTTGCTGCAAATCCATGAACAGGTTGAGTACCTGCGCCTGAATCGACACGTCCAGCGCCGAGGTCGGTTCGTCCGCCACCAGCACTTTCGGCTGCAACATCATCGCGCGGGCCAGGGCGATCCGCTGGCGCTGACCGCCGGAGAACATGTGCGGATAGCGCTGGTAGTGCTCGGGACGCAAGCCCACCTGCTTCATCATCGCCTGGACTTTCTCGCGACGTTCGGCGGCGGAAAGGTTGGTGTTGATCAATAGCGGTTCAGCCAGTTGATCACCGATTTTCTGCCGTGGATTCAACGACGCGTACGGGCTCTGGAACACCATCTGCACATCTTTGCGCAGTTGCTTGCGCTGAGCCTTGTCGGCGCCGGCGACTTCCTGCCCGGCGATTTTCAACGAGCCGGAGGATGGCTCTTCGATCAACGTCAGGGCACGGGCCAGGGTGGATTTGCCGCAACCGGACTCACCCACGACAGCGAGGGTCTTGCCGGCTTCCAGTTCGAACGACACACCGTTGAGGGCGCGTACGGTCGCATGGCCCTTGAACAGGCCACGGGACACTTCGTAGTGACGGGTCAGGTTGCGGGCGGTAAGTACGACGGCCATTACGCCACCTCCTGGTTCAACGGGTAGAAGCAGCGGGCGAGGCTGTTGCTTTTCTGGTCAAGGGCTGGACGCTGGGTGCGGCAATTGTCTTGCACATACGGGCAGCGCGGCGACAGCAGGCAACCTTGCGGACGGTCGTAACGCCCCGGAACGATGCCCGGTAGCGTCGACAGGCGCGCAGCACCCAGGCTGTGTTCTGGAATAGCCTTGAGCAGCGCTTCGCTGTACGGGTGTGCCGGAATGTCGAACAGTTGTGGCACCTGACCGACTTCAACCGCTTGGCCGGCGTACATCACGCACACGCGCTGGGCGGTTTCGGCCACGACCGCGAGGTCGTGGGTAATCAGCACCAGGCCCATGTTCTGCTCTTTCTGCAGGGCCAGCAGCAGGTCCATGATCTGCGCCTGAATCGTTACGTCGAGCGCGGTGGTCGGTTCGTCGGCGATCAGCAGTTTTGGTTCGCCGGCAATCGCCATGGCGATTGCAACACGCTGGCTCATGCCGCCGGAGAGTTGATGCGGGTAGGCATCCATACGGCTGGCGGCGCCGGGGATTTCCACTTTCTCCAGCAGTTCGATGGCGCGCTTGCGAGCGTCCTTCCTGGACATTTTCAGGTGCAGGCGCAGCACTTCTTCGATCTGGAAGCCCACGGTGTAGCTCGGGTTCAGCGCGGTCATCGGGTCCTGGAAGACCATGGCCAGGTCTTTGCCGACGATCTGTCGACGCTGACGGTTGCTGAGCGCGAGCATGTTCTTGCCGTCGAAATTCAGGGCGTCGGCGGTGACGATCCCCGGACGCTCGATCAGGCCCATCAGCGCCATCATGGTCACGGACTTGCCGGAACCCGACTCGCCAACGATGGCCAGCACTTCGCCCTTTTCCACGGATATGTCGAGACCATCGACCACCGGAACGGCGTTGGCGTCGCCGAAGCGAACGTTGAGATTCTTGATTTCTAACAGTGACATTTGAATCTCCTCAGGCGGCGTTCTTGAGTTTCGGGTCCAGCGCATCGCGCAGGCCGTCGCCCATCAAGTTGATTGCCAGCACGCTGAGCAAAATGGTCAAACCAGGCAAGCTCACCACCCACCAGGCGCGTTCGATGTAGTCGCGAGCCGAAGCCAGCATGGTGCCCCACTCAGGGGTTGGCGGTTGTACGCCAAGGCCGAGGAAGCCCAGTGCCGCGGCATCGAGAATCGCCGAGGAGAAACTCAAGGTGGCCTGAACAATCAGCGGCGCCATGCAGTTGGGCAGCACGGTGACGAACATCAGGCGAGGCAGACCGGCACCGGCCAGGCGCGCGGCGGTCACGTAGTCGCGGTTCAATTCGCCCATCACCGCGGCGCGGGTCAGACGAACATAGGACGGCAACGAAACCACGGCGATGGCAATAATGGTGTTGATCAGGCCAGGGCCGAGGATGGCGACAATTGCCACCGCCAGCAGCAGGGACGGCAGGGCCAGCATGATGTCCATCAGACGCATGATGGTCGGGCCGAGCACGCGCGGGAAGAACCCGGCGAACAGTCCCATCAGGATGCCTGGAATCAGCGACATCACCACCGATGACAAGCCGATCAGCAGGGACAGGCGCGAGCCGTGAATCAAACGGGACAGCAGGTCACGACCGAGTTCATCGGTACCCAGCAGGAACTGGATATGCCCGCTTTCCAGCCAGGACGGCGGGGTCAGCAGGAAGTCGCGGTACTGTTCGCTCGGGTTATGCGGTGCGACCCACGGGGCGAAGATCGCGCAGAAAATCACCAGCAGCATGAACAACAGGCCGGCGACGGCCCCTTTGTTCCTGGAAAACGCATGCCAGAATTCTTTGTAGGGCGACGGATACAGCAGGCTTTGATCGACTGCTACCGGTGTAGTGAGAGTGGTCATGGTCATTGATCTCAGCGCTGATGACGGATGCGTGGGTTGGCAAAGCCGTAGAGGATGTCCACTACGAAGTTGACCAGAATCACCAGGCAGGCGATTAACAGGATGCCGTTCTGCACCACGGGATAGTCCCGTGCGCCAATGGCTTCGATCAGCCATTTGCCGATGCCGGGCCAGGAGAAGATGGTTTCGGTCAGGACCGCGCCGGCCAGCAGCGTGCCGACTTGCAGGCCGACCACCGTCAGTACTGGAATCAGCGCATTGCGCAGACCGTGCACGAATACCACGCGCGATGGCGACAGGCCTTTGGCGCGGGCGGTGCGGATGTAGTCTTCACGCAGCACTTCGAGCATCGACGAACGGGTCATCCGCGCAATCACCGCCAGCGGGATGGTGCCGAGCACGATGGCTGGCAGGATCAGGTGATGCAGGGCATCGAAGAACGCTCCGACGTCATCGGCCAGCAACGTATCGATGAGCATGAAGCCGGTGCGTGGCTCGATGTCGTAGAGCAGGTCGATCCGCCCGGATACCGGGGTCCAGCCCAGGCTCACCGAGAAGAACATGATCAGGATCAGGCCCCACCAGAAGATCGGCATCGAGTATCCCGCCAGGGAGACACCCATTACCCCATGGTCGAACAGGGACCCTCGCTTGAGTGCCGCGATCACCCCGGCCAGAAGGCCCAGGATGCCGGCGAACAACATGGCGGCCGAGGCCAGTTCCAGGGTCGCGGGGAATAGAGAGCTGAACTCGGTCCAGACGCTTTCACGGGTACGCAGGGATTCGCCGAGATCGCCGTGGGCCAGTTTGCCAATGTAATCCAGGTATTGGGCATACAGCGGTTTGTTCAGACCTAGGCGTTCCATTGCCTGAGCATGCATTTCGGGGTCGACCCGACGTTCGCCCATCATCACTTCCACGGGGTCGCCAGGAATCATGCGGATCAACGCGAAAGTCAACAAGGTGATGCCGAAGAACGTGGGGATCAGTAACCCCAATCGGCGGGCAATAAAACTAAACATCTTGTGTGGTACCTCATCAGCCGGTTAGGCATGCCCGGCATCGCTGGGGTCAGCGATGCCGGGCGTTTCTTATCTACTTCACCTGGGTGGTGGCGAAGTTGTTAGTGGTGAGGGGGCTAATGTGATAACCCTCTACGTTGGTGCGCATTGCAGTGAACATGCGGGTGTGCGCCATGCTGATCCATGGCTGGTCCTGATTGAAAACGTCCTGGGCCTGTTCGTAGAGCGCCGTGCGTTCAGCCGGGTTCACTTTGGCCCGTGCTTCGTCGATCAGCGCCTGGAACTTTTCATTGCACCAGCGAGCGTAGTTTTCGCCGTTCTTGGCGGCCTCACAACTGAGCATAGGCGTCAGGAAGTTATCCGGGTCGCCGTTATCGCCTGCCCAACCGGCGGACACCATATCGTGTTCGCCGTTCTTCGCGCGCTTGAGCATCTCGCCCCATTCCATGACACGAATATCGACCTTGATGCCGACCTTGGCCAGATCTGCCTGCATCATTTGTGCGCCGAGCATCGGATTAGGGTTGGTCGGGCCGCCGCCGTTACGGGTGAACAGGGTGAACACGGTGCCCTCCGGTACCCCGGCTTCCTTGAGCAGGGCACGAGCCTTGTCGAGGTCGCGAGGCGGGTTGGTCAGTTTATGGTTGTAGCCCAGCAGGGTGTCCGGGTACGGGTTGACCGCCACCGTCGCATTGCCCTTGCCGAACAGCGCGTTGACATAGGCCTCTTTGTCGAACGCGATGTCGATGGCTTTGCGCACCCGCACGTCGCTCATGTACTTGCGGGAGGTATTCATGGCGACATAGGAGACGGTCATCGCGTTCAGCTCATCAACCTTCAGGTTGGTGTCTTTCTTGATGCTCGGGATGTCATCCGGTTTCGGATACAGCGCGATCTGGCACTCGTTGGCCTTGAGCTTTTGCAGGCGCACGTTGTTGTCGGTGGCAATCGCCAGGACCAGCGCATCAGCCGGTGGCTTGCCACGGAAATAGTCCGGGTTGGCCTTGAAGCGTACCTGGGCGTCCTTGGCGTAACGCTGGAAGATGAACGGGCCGGTACCGACCGGTTTGTTGTTCAGGTCGCCGGTCTTGTTGGCCTTGAGCAGTTGATCGGCGTACTCGGCGGAGTAGATCGAAGAGAAGGCCATGGCGATGTCGGCCAGGAACGGCGCTTCGCGGCGGGTCAGGGTGAACTTGACCGTGTTGTCGTCGACTTTCTCTACGCTTTTGAGCAGTTCCTTGAAGCCCATGCTCTCAAAGTACGGGAAGCCCACGCTCGACAGCTTGTGCCATGGGTGATTCGGGTCCAGCTGACGCTGGAAGCTCCAGACCACGTCGTCGGCGTTCATGTCGCGGGTCGGCTTGAAGTAATCGGTGGTGTGAAACTTGACGCCTTTGCGCAGGTGGAACGTGTAGGTCAGGCCGTCTTCGCTGATGTCCCAGGATTCGGCCAGCGCCGGAATCACTTCAGTGGTGCCGGGCTTGAAGTCCGCCAGGCGATTGAAGATGGTTTCGGCCACTGCGTCGGCTGTGACTGCAGTCGTGTACTGGGCCATATCGAAGCCTTCCGGGCTGGCTTCGGTACAGACCACCAAGGGTTTGGCCGAGACGCCAACAGCGACACTCAGCAATGCGGCAGCGATGGCCGCTCGTAGGGGAAGCATTTTCATCAAGAACCCTCTGCAATCGGTTGAACAGGAAAAAACCGAACGGCCGACTCGTCATGAGTCAGCCGCCGGCGTGCGTTTTACAAAATGTTGAACGGGATGGTGGTCACGAGACGGAACTCGTTGATGCTGCCATCCGCCTGGTTTTCGCTGGCACGGTGCGCGGTGTAGGTTGCGCGAACAGTGGTGGCCTTCAGCGGGCCGCTCTGCAGGGCGTAGGTCGCACCGATACCGTATTCGTAATGGGTTTCGCCATCCTGGGCCTGGATACCGTCGTAACCCTTGCCTGCTACGCCTTCATTGCCGGTGTAGTGAGTACCGTCGATGCCCCAGCCACGTGCCTGGTAGATGTTGAACTTCAGACCTGGCACGCCGTATTCGGCCATGTTCAGACCGTAGGCAATCTGGAAGGACTTCTCGTTCGGGCCGTTGAAGTCCGACAGCAGGGAGTTGGCCAGGTAGATGCCGTTGGTTTCGTGCAGGTAGTCGAAGTACTCGTTACCGTTCACTTCCTGGTAGGAGAAGGTCAGGCTGTGGGCCTGGTGGGTCAGGCCGAACGACAGGGAGTAGGTGTCGTTGTCGATTTTGCCTATGAGGGCTTTACCTTCTTCCTGGGTTTTGTAGTAGTTCAGGCCGGTGGTCAGGCTCAGGACCTGGCTGTCGCCCAGCACATGACTGGCGCCGAAGTAGTACTGGTTCCAGATGTCTTCGGCTTGGGTCGCCCAGAGGCTGGTGGTCAGGCTGGCGAATGGGGTGTAGGTGATACCGCCGGTGTAGATGTGATCGGTTTCAACGATGCCGTTGGCGTATTCGGTGCGGAATTTACGCTGGCTTTCTTCGGTACGCGGAGAGTTGCGATCGAAGGTGGCCAGGTCGAAAGCCAGGTTGTTCAGCTCTTCGCTGTGGATGGCCACACCTTCGAAGCTCGAAGGCAGCGCACGGTTACCGATGACATCGACCATCGGGCTGCTGAAGTTCATGCGGCCAGCGGTCAGGGTAGTGTTGGAGACACGGGCCTTGACGTTGGCCAGGCCCAGTTTGCTCCACTGGCCGACGGCGTCGCCACCTTCTTCGGTCAGGGTACGGTTGTTGCCCGCGCCAGGACGGGTTCCCGGTGCGCCGCCGTTGTTGGACGCCAGATCCTTGCGATCACGATCCAGAGCGATGGCGTTGTAGGCCGCCACTTCGGTGCTGAAACCTACGGTGCCTTGAGTGAAGCCGGAGTTGTACTTGAGGATGGTGCCCTGAACCCAGTTGATACGACGATCAGTCGGGGTTGATACACCGTCTTTCTTGTAGCTGAACGTGCCGCCACGTTTCAGTTGCTCGTTGGCATACCAGTTACGCGTGCTACCGGTGATTGACTGCCCTTCGACGAAGCCAGTGGCTTCACTCTGAGCACTTTTCTCATTCACGGTAACCGGGGTGAACGCCTGGCTCTGGGATTCTGCGTAAGCCGTGGCGGTCACGCTGCTGATGGCCAAGGCCAATAACGCGGTGCTGCTCAGTTTCATGTGTGAAGCTCCTTTCTTTCTTTTTTTAATGCCGGTCTTTTTTGGTGATCCGGCTATTTGGTTTAGAACTCATTCTGGCTTCGCAAACGTTTGCTGTAGGCCGATTTGACGAATTACGGCAATACGCTTGCGTGAGGGCGGAATCCGCCCCCCAGCGTTTCTGGCTAATTGGTTATTGGTCGATACTGACGCCCGAGAACACGTTGCGACCGAAGGGGCTGACCTTGAATCCTTCGACTTTGGCGCTCAACGGCTGGTTGACCGTCGAGTGGGCGACCGGCGTGATCGGCACCTGCTGCTTGAGGTACTGCTGCGCCTGTTTGTAGAGCACGGTGCGCTGGTCGCGATCGGTGACGACCTTGGCCTGCTTGATCAGCTTGTCGTAGGTCGGATCACACCACATGGAGTAGTTATTGCCGCCAATGGCGTCGCAGCTGTACAGCGTACCGAGCCAGTTGTCCGGGTCGCCGTTGTCACCGGTCCAGCCGATCAGGCTGATATCGTGCTCGCCGTTCTTGGTGCGCTTGATGTACTCGCCCCATTCGTAGCTGACGATCTTGACCTTGAGGCCGATCTTCGCCCAGTCCGCCTGGAGCATTTCGGCCATCAGCTTGGCGTTGGGGTTGTACGGACGCTGGACCGGCATGGCCCAGAGGGTGATTTCGGTGCCTTCCTTCACGCCGGCGGCCTTGAGCAGTTCCTTGGCTCTTTCCGGGTTGTAGGTGGCGTCTTTTATGGTGTCGTCATAGGACCACTGGGTCGGTGGCATGGCATTGACCGCCAGTTGACCGGCGCCTTGATAGACGGCGTTGAGAATGCCTTGCTTGTTCACCGCCATGTCCAGCGCCTGGCGCACTTCGAGCTGGTCGAAAGGTTTGTGCCGGACGTTATAGGCGATGTAACCAAGGTTGAAGCCGGGTTTCTCGATCAGCTGCAGTTTCGGATCATTCTTCAGTGCGGTTACGTCGGCGGGGCGCGGGTGCAGGGTGATCTGGCATTCATTGGCCTTGAGCTTTTGCACGCGCACCGAGGCGTCGGTATTGATGGCGAAAATCAGGTTGTCGAGCTTGACCCGGCTCGGGTCCCAGTACTGTTTGTTGCCGCTGTAACGGATGTTGGAGTCTTTCTGGTAGCTCTTGAACACGAACGGCCCGGTGCCGATCGGCTTCTGGTTGATCTCGCTCGGCTTGCCGGCCGCCAGCAACTGGTCGGCGTATTCGGCCGAAAGGATGGCGGCGAAGCTCATGGCGATGTTCTGGATGAACGCGGCGTCGACGTTGTTGAGCGTCATCACCACGGTCAGCGGCCCGGTCTTTTCGACCTTGGCAATATTCTTGTTCAGGCTCATCCCGTTGAAATACGGGAACTCGGTCGGATAAGCCTTACGGAACGGGTGCTGCGGATCGAGCATGCGATTAAACGTGAACAGCACGTCGTCGGCGTTGAAATCGCGAGTCGGCGTGAAGTATTTGGTCGTGTGAAACTTCACCCCTTCACGCAGATGAAACGTGTATTTGAGTCCGTCCTCGGAAATATCCCAGCGGGTTGCCAGGCCTGGCACGACATTGGTGGCGCCTTTTTCAAACTCTGCCAAACGGTTGTACAGCGGCTCGGCGGCGTCGTTATCGGTCGCAGTGGTGTACTGCGCGGTGTCGAAACCGGCGGGGCTGCCTTCGGAGCAGAACACCAGGCTGTTATTGGCGGCCTGGCTGATGGAAGTGGCGGCCAGCAGGCCGGTGCCCAGCAATGCGGATAAAACCAAGGAATGGCGCATGACGCTCCCTCTTTTTTTAGTGTTATTCAATGCGCCGCGATCCCGTCCGTGGACGTTGTGGCGGCATTGAGCTCAAACCAATACGGGCAGCAAACCGATAGCCCACACAGTCACTGGTCAGAACCCGACGGTAGGTGCCGTGGGTCTGGCAGTAAATGCGCTGAGTCCTAAAGACTCGTAGGAAAAGGCAACGCGTCCTAACCCCTGGCTGCGTCAGACAGCGGATTTGGATGTAGGCAAATTCCTAACTTCTCGGCAGAAAAAAGCAGCGGCGACACTGAAAACGTCGCCGCTGCCTTTTCTTATTTGCTGACGCTGACGCCGTAGAAGGAGTTCAAGCCAAATGGGCTGATCTTGAAGTCCTGCACGTTGGCGCGCATGGGTTGGAACACCGTCGAGTGAGCGATAGGTGTCATTGGAACAGCATCTTTGAGGACGTGTTGCGCCTGTTTGTACAGTTCGGTGCGCTTGGCCTGATCGGTGGTGCGTTTGGCTTCCTTGACGAGGCCGTCGAATTTCTTGTCGCACCATTTGGAGAAGTTGTTGCCACTCAGCGAGTCGCAGCCGAACAGCACGTTGAGCCAGTTGTCCGGATCACCATTGTCGCCGCTCCAGCCGATGATCATCGCCTGGTTCTCGCCGCCTTTGGAGCGCTTGATGTACTCGCCCCATTCGTAGCTGGTGATCTTCACGTTCAGGCCGATCTTCTTCCAGTCGGACTGCAGCATTTCAGCCATCAGCTTGGCGTTCGGGTTGTACGGACGCTGTACCGGCATCGCCCACAGAACGATTTCGGTGCCTTCCTTGACGCCGGCTTCCTTGAGCAGCTGCTTGGCTTTCTCAGGATCGTACTTGGCATCCTTGATGGTGGTGTCGTAGGACCATTGGGTCGGCGGCATGGCGTTGACGGCCAGTTGGCCTGCGCCCTGATAAACCGAGTCGATGATCTGCGGCTTGTTGACGGCCATGTCCAGCGCCTGCCGAACTCGCAGGTCGGCCAGCGGGTTCGGCTCGTTGCTGCCCTTGACCTTGTCCATCACGTTATAGGCGATGTAGCCCAGGTTGAAACCAGCCTGCTCAGGCATCTTCAAAGTTTTATCTTCTTTGAGCGCCTTCAGGTCGGCTGGACGCGGGAACAGAGTGATCTGGCACTCGTTCTTCTTCAGCTTCTGGATGCGTACCGACGGGTCGGTGGTGATGGCGAAGATCAGGTTGTCGATCTTCACGTCATCAGGCTTCCAGTAGTCCTTGTTCCCGGTGTAGCGGATGTTGGAGTCTTTCTGGTAGCTCTTGAACACGAACGGGCCGGTGCCGATCGGTTTCTGGTTGATGTCGGCAGCCTTGCCTTCCTTGAGCAGCTGGGCAGCGTACTCGGCGGACTGGATCGAGGCGAAGCTCATGGCCATGTTCTGGATGAACGCGGCGTCTACGTCTTTGAGGGTGAACTTGACGGTGTGGTCGTCGACTTTATCGATCTTGGTGATGTTGGTATCCATCCCCATGTCGGTGAAGTACGGGAATTCGGTCGGGTACGCCTTACGGAACGGGTCATCCTTGTTAATCATGCGATTGAAGGTGAACAGCACGTCGTCGGCGTTGAACTCACGCGTCGGCTTGAAATACGGGGTGGTGTGGAACTTGACGCCTTCACGCAGGTGGAAAGTGTAAGTCAGGCCGTCACTGGAAATGTCCCACTTGGTCGCCAGGCCAGGAATCACGGCGGTGCCGCCGCGCTCGAACTGGGTCAGGCGGTTGAACATGGTTTCTGCAGAGGCGTCGAAGTCGGTTCCGGTGGTGTACTGACCTGGGTCGAAACCGGCCGGGCTTCCTTCGGAGCAGAACACCAGGTTAGACGCCGCTTGGGCGAAAGGTGCACTGGCTAACAGGCTTGCGCCGACTAAAAACGGAATGACCGCGTGTTTAAGCATGGTGGCCTCATGATTTGTTGTCATTTTTGGATTAGAGGACGACCTCGTGAGTCGACCTGCGGATACTTATGCAGGGGCCGTACCCAATGCAAGATCCGGAATGGCCACAAGTCCTAAAGAGTGGCACGAACGTACCTTAATGTCGCATATGTGTAAAAACTGATGTATTTGACCGTTTGCGCAGGTTTTTTACGGTGCAAGTCGTGCACCGATAAGGGGCGACCGGGGCGGTTGACGCACCCGGTTGGAGCCTGGTGTTACTTATTTATACCCACGCCATAGAACGGTGTGAGGCCAAACGGACTGATCTTGAAGTCGGTGACTTCCTTGCGCAGTGGCTGGAACACCGTCGAGTTGGCAATGGGTGTGATAGGTACTTGTTGTTTAAGGATTTGCTGGGCCTGTTAGTACAGTTTGACCCGCTGTTGTTTGTCCGTGGACACCTTGGCTTGCTGCACCAGTTTGTCGTAGACCGGGTCACACCATTTGGCGTAGTTGCTACCTTTCACCGCAGCGCAGCTGTAGAGCACGCCGAGCCAGTTATCCGGGTCACCGTTGTCGCCGGTCCAGCCGTAGATCATTGCGTCATGCTCACCGTTCTTGGCGCGCTTGATGTACTCGCCCCATTCATAGCTGACGATGTTGGCCTTGATCCCGACTTTCTCCCAATCCTGCTGGATCATCTGTGCCGACATCCGCGCATTGGGGTTGGAGGCGCGCTGCACGGTCATGGCCCACAGATTAATTGTAGTGCCGGGTGCAACCCCCGCTTCTTTCAGTAGCGCGCGGGCTTTGGTCGGGTCGTGCGGGGCGTCCTTGATGCTCGGGTCATACGACCATTGCGCCGGTGGCAAGGCGTTTTGCGCCAGTTGCCCGGCACTCTGGTAGACAGCCTTGATGATCGCCGGCTTGTCGATGGCCATGTCCAGCGCCTGACGCACCTTGAGCTGGTCCAGCGGTGGGTGGGTCACGTTGTAGGCAAGGAAGCCGAGGTTGAAACCGGCTTGCTTGAGCACCCTCAGATTCGGGTCTTGCTCCATCACTTCGATGTCTGCCGGGCGTGGGTAGCCGCTGACCTGGCACTCGCCGGCCTTGAGTTTTTGCAAGCGCACGGCGGCGTCCGGGGTGATCGAGAAAATCAGGTTGTCGAGTTTCACGTCCTCGGGTTTCCAGTAGGCCTTGTTGGCGGCGTAGCGGATTTGCGAGTCCTTTTGGTAGCGCTTGAACACGAACGGGCCGGTGCCGACGGGTTTCTGATTGAGGTCGGCGGCTTTGCCTTCCTTTAATAGTTGGGCGGCATATTCGGCGGATTGCACCGAGGCGAAGCTCATGGCGAGGTTTTGCACGAATGCGGCGTCGACGTTGTTCAGGCTGAAGCGCACGGTGTGGTCGTCGATCTTGTCGATGCTTTTGATCGTGGTGTTCAGGCCCATGTCGGTGAAGTACGGCGACTCGGCGGGGTAGGCCTTGCGGAAGGCGTTGTCCGGGTCGAGCAGGCGCTGGAAGGTGAACAGCACGTCGTCGGCGTTGAAGTCGCGGGTGGGGGTGAAGTAGTCGGTGGTGTGGAATTTCACGCTGTCGCGCAGGTGGAAGGTGTAGGTGAGGCCGTCCTCGGATACGTCCCATTTTGTTGCCAGGCCGGGTTCGATTTCGGTACCGCCGCGTTTGAATTGGGTGAGGCGGTTGAAGACGGTTTCGGCGGAGGCATCGAAGTCGGTGCCGCTGGTGTATTGGCTGGGGTCGAAGCCGGCGGGGCTGGCTTCGGAGCAGTAGACCAGGGTGGTGGCGGCTTGGGCGGTTTGTGCGAGTGATGCGGTTGTGGCGAGGGCGAGTGCGAGCAGGAGTGGTTTGACGGTGGTTCTTTCCATGGAGTCCCCGGGATTTGAGCAGCGATATTTTCCTGAGAGTAGCGTTGTTGGCGGGGAGGGCGGAAATATCGTTTTTTGAGGGGGACCCCTCTATCCGGGCATAGTCTGCCGGTCTTTGCGTTGATGGCGGACTGTAGGAGCTGCCGAAGGCTGTGATCTTTTGATCTTGAAAATCAACGTCAAAAGATCGCAGCCTTCGGCAGCTCCTACGCAAAGCGGTGTCAGGCGGGCGTTGTGGGTGAAGTTAATCCGTTTCACGTTGCTTGAATGAGCGCGTGGCTCACGCCGTATACCGGGCCCGACTAAAAAACAGCGCAGCCCCGAGGGCGATAGCATTGGTTGAAACGATGCCCAGATCGAAGCCGGCGATGAAAGGCGGCAGCATAAAAATACTCGAAAACCCCAGAGCGAACAGGGTGATGCCCAGCCATTTTCTGAGGCCATAGGATTTCAGATAGAAGAACAACAGCAGGAATACTGCATAAGCCACGGCGTACAGGCCATATTCGTTCATGATCTCACCCGCCTTGAGTCTTGATGATCATGGACGATCCTGAGTGCTGAGGGCCTATGCCACCGCTGACCTGTGCATCCAGGCTGACGATGACATCGCCGGCGTGATAAGTCGGCAATTTGCTCAGCGTGAACTCGCGGACTGCCCATCCCACCGGGATGGCCGCACCGGGCATGAATTTACCTGCCGCTGCCCCGAAAACACCACTGGTGAGGTTGGCGATACTTGTTCGTTGAGCATTGAGTAAATCCCCCTGTTGCCGGGTCAGGGGTTTGGAGATCCCGACCATCATTTGGCAAGGCAAATCCTTGGCGAGCATTTTGTCATAGAGCTCTACCACCAGATTGCTCACTTCATAGTGGGCGGCTTTCGCTTCACCAAAATGCAGTGTTCTGAGGCTACCCCGTTCACCGGCTGACAGGGTGAAGCGCGATACGTTGAAGACAATTCCATGGTTGCCGGAAAACTGATCCCTTTCAAACTTCAATGCTCGCGTCCTTATCGAGTCTGGAAAGGCAGGGAGTTTCTCTTAGCTCCTGGGCTTTCGCAAATGCAAAATCAAAAGCAGCTGAGGCGGCCTGTTTACTCGCGTGTACACCGCCCTGCCGTTTTCGTGTCCGGGTTATCGCATCAAGGCATCAACACTTCAATCGCCCCATCCGCTGTCATGCTGACCTGGCTGGTGCCGGCTTCAACTTCTGGCGTCACCGGTGCCGAATCCATGCCGGCGGCTTTCATCATCATCGGCCCGCGCATGTATGGTTGTGGATAGCCGTTGCTGTTGAGGTTCAGGTTGACGATTTTGTAGCTCTTGCCGCCCAGGGCGTCGGTGGCCAGTTGGGCGCGGGCCTTGAAGGCGGTCACGGCTTCTTTGAGCAGGGCGTCTTCGCTGGCTTTGCGGGTTGGCGTTGCGATGGCGAAGTCCATGCCGCCCATTTTCAGGTCGGTGAGCAATTCGCCGGTGAGTTTGGACAGGGCGGCGAAGTCCGAGCTTTCCAGGCGCAGTTCGGCGCGTTCGCGCCAGCCGGTGATTTTCTGGCCTTTGGTGTCGTAGATCGGGTAGCTGTTGCGGCTGCCCTGGCGCAGGGTGATGTCCTTGACCTGTTTGGCCTGGGTCAGCGCCTTGTTCATGGTAGTGCTGATGTCGGCGGCGAGTTTGGCCGGGTCGGTGTTTTGTTCTTCGGTGTAGAGGGTCACGATCATCAGGTCGCGGGCCACTTCCTGGCTGACTTCGGCGCGCAGGGAGATCTGGTTGTAATGCAACTCGTCGACGGCCAGGGCCGGGAGGCTGGCGGCGGTGCCAACGCTTAGGGCAAGAAGGGCGGCGCTGCGGCGCAATGTGTGCATGAAAAGCTCCTTGGACGATGCGCAGGGGTTAGGGTCCGAACCTGCGTGAAACCATCAGACTCTAGCTTCAATGGTCCGTTTCGCACAGTTACAACTTCTATACAGTCTCAACCGGTGCCGGGCTTTTGTGGCGAGGGAGCTTGCTCCCGCTCGGCTGCGAAGCAGTCGCAAAGTCGGTATGCGTGGTTTGCCAGTTTCACCCGGTTGAATGGTTGGGGTCCGCTTCGCAGGCCGACGTGAGCAAGCTCCCTCGCCACAGGGGCTCATCGGCGAAGCATTCACTTATAAATCCATGAGCCGCAACTGTGGTCGTTTGCCGCACTTTCGCCTCTCAGGCCCGCGGCTTGGTTATACTCCGTGCGATCCGCCTGGAGCGCTCATCAGGAGAGCTCATGCTCGCCCCCGTACAATTGACTTCCGCCACTCGCCAGAACCTCTGGCGGCTGACTTTCATCCGGATTCTGGTGCTCGCCGCCCAGGCCGGCTCCGTAGGCCTGGCCTACTGGCTCCAGCTGCTGCCGTTGCCGTGGGTGCCGCTGGCGATGACCCTGGGCTGTTCGACGCTGTTGTGTGTGTTCACCGCCGTGCGCCTGCGCACTTCGTGGCCGGTTACCGAGCTTGAATACGCCCTGCAACTGGCCTGCGACCTGTTTATCCACAGCGCCTTGTTGTATTTCTCCGGTGGTTCGACCAACCCGTTCGTCTCTTATTACCTGGTGCCGCTGACCATCGCCGCCGTGACGCTGCCGTGGCGCTATTCGGTGATTCTGTCGGGTATCGCCCTGGCGCTGTATACGTTGCTGCTGGCGCGGTTCTACCCGCTGGAAACCTTCCCCATCGCCCGGGAAAACCTGCAGATCTACGGCATGTGGTTGAGTTTTGCCTTGGCCGCCGCCGTCATCACCTTCTTTGCTGCACGCATGGCTGAAGAGCTGCGTCGGCAGGAAGAGCTGCGTGCGATCCGTCGCGAGGAAGGCCTGCGCGATCAGCAATTGCTGGCCGTCGCGACTCAGGCTGCCGGTGCCGCCCATGAACTGGGCACGCCGCTGGCGACCATGAGCGTGTTGCTCAAAGAGATGCAGCAGGATCACCCCGACCCGATGTTGCAGGACGATTTGAAGGTTTTGCAGGATCAGGTCAAGTTGTGCAAGGAAACCTTGCAGCAACTGGTGCGCGCCGCCGAGGCCAACCGTCGTATGGCGGTGGAGATGCAGGATGTCACCGACTGGCTCGACGAAGCGCTCAACCGCTGGCACCTGATGCGTCCTGAGGCCAGTTATCGCTTCCAGCGTCTGGGCCAGGGCACGGTGCCGCGCATGGCGCCGCCGCCGGATTTGACTCAAGCGCTGTTGAACCTGCTGAACAACGCCGCCGATGCCTGCCCTGAAGGCTTGCAAGTGACCCTGGACTGGACCGTCGAAGACTTGACCATCAGCATTCGCGACCATGGTGCCGGTGTACCGCTGGCTATCGCCGAGCAGATCGGCAAACCGTTTTTTACCACCAAGGGCAAAGGTTTCGGCCTGGGCCTGTTTTTGAGCAAGGCCAGCGTGACACGCGCCGGCGGCTCAGTGAAACTCTACAGTCATGAGGAAGGCGGCACGCTCACCGAGCTGCGCCTGCCCCGTGTCGCCCGAGGAGACGAACATGAGTGACGAGATCCAAGTTGAAGGCGAAGAACTGCCGCATTTGCTGCTGGTAGACGACGATGCAACCTTCACCCGCGTGATGGCCCGCGCCATGGCCCGCCGTGGTTTTCGCGTCAGCACTGCAGGTTCCGCCGAAGAGGGCCTGACCATCGCCCAGGCCGATATCCCTGATTACGCCGCGCTGGACCTGAAAATGGACGGCGATTCAGGCCTGGTGTTGCTGCCAAAGCTGCTCGAACTCGACCCGGAGATGCGCGTGGTGATCCTCACCGGTTACTCGAGCATTGCCACCGCCGTCGAGGCAATCAAGCGCGGCGCCTGCAATTACCTGTGCAAACCTGCGGATGCCGATGACGTGCTGGCCGCGCTGCTCTCCGAGCACGCCGACCTCGACAGCCTGGTGCCGGAAAACCCGATGTCCGTGGACCGTCTCCAGTGGGAGCACATCCAGCGCGTCCTGACCGAGCACGAAGGCAACATCTCCGCCACCGCCCGTGCCCTGGGCATGCACCGCCGCACGCTGCAGCGCAAACTGCAGAAGCGTCCGGTCCGTCGCTGAACGAGCGCTGAACGGTTATCGCCAGCTCTCGCGATCACACGAGCCGATCATCTATGATCGGTTCTTGTGTGTTCTTTTCTTTATCGAGCCTTATCCATGAATCAGAACGCTGAATATTCCGCGGTCAACGATGCTGTGCGCGGGCAGTTTTTTCGCAAAGTGTGGGCGATGACCACGCCTTACTGGCGCAGCGAAGAGAAGGGCAAGGCCTGGACGCTGTTGATCGCTGTGATTGCGCTGTCATTGTTCAGCGTGGCGATTTCGGTGTGGATCAACAGTTGGTACAAAGACTTCTATAACGCCCTGCAAAAGAAGGACGAAGCAGCCTTCTGGCAGCTGATTCTGTATTTCTGCGGCATCGCCGCCGTGGCAATTCTTGGTGCGGTGTATCGGCTTTATCTGACTCAGATGCTGACCATTCGCTGGCGAGCCTGGCTCACCGAAAAGCACTTCGCCCGCTGGCTAGGCAGCAAGAATTACTATCAGCTGGAGCAGGGCGGTTACACCGATAACCCGGACCAGCGGATTTCCGAAGACCTCAATAAGTTCACCACCAACACCTTGGGCCTGGGCCTTGGGCTGATACGGAACATCGTCAGCCTGGTGTCGTTTTCGATCATTTTGTGGGGCGTGTCGGGCAGCATCGAAGTGTTTGGCTTCACGATCCCCGGCTACATGTTCTGGTGCGCACTGGTTTACGCCGCCGTCGGCAGCTGGCTGACGCATGTGATCGGTCGTCGCTTGATCAGCCTCAACAACAACCAGCAACGTTTCGAAGCCGACTTGCGTTTCTCCATGGTGCGGGTCCGCGAAAATGCGGAGAGCATTGCGCTGTACAACGGCGAACCCAACGAGAACCGTCGTCTGAGCAGTCGCTTCGGCCTGGTTTGGCACAACTTCTGGGACATCATGAAAGTGTCCAAGCGCCTGACTTTCTTCACCGCCGGTTATGCCCAGATTGCAATCATCTTTCCATTCATGGTCGCTGCGCCGCGTTACTTCGCCGGCAAGATCGAACTTGGTGAGCTGATGCAAATCAACTCCGCGTTCGGCAATGTGCAGGAGAACTTCAGCTGGTTCATCAGCGCGTACCAGGACCTTGCCGAGTGGCGCGCCACCTGTGATCGTCTGCTGAGTTTCCGTCAGGCCATGACCGACAACGAAGAGCGCGCGCCGGCCATCGACGTGCAGAGTCAGGGTTCGGCACTACGGGTGCATAACCTTGGTCTTGACCTCGCTGACGGTCGTCATTTGCTGACCAATGCCGACATGACCGTGGAGGAGGGCGAGCGCGTCATGCTCAGCGGTCGTTCTGGCAGCGGCAAGTCGACCTTGCTGCGAGCGATGGGGCACCTTTGGCCAGCCGGCCACGGCAGCATTCGCCTGCCGACGGCGCGTTATCTGTTCCTGCCGCAAAAACCCTATCTGCCGATTGGCAGCCTGCGTGAGGCGTTGAGTTATCCACAACCGGGCGACACCTACCCGCACGAGCGCTACGTCCACGTGCTGGAAACCAGCCGCTTGCCGCACCTGGTTTCACGTCTGGATGAAGCCAATCACTGGCAGCGCATGCTTTCGCCGGGTGAGCAGCAACGTCTGGCCTTCGCCCGTGCGCTGCTGTATGCGCCGCAATGGCTGTACATGGACGAAGCCACCTCGGCGATGGACGAAGAGGATGAAGCGTCGTTGTATCAGGCGTTGATCGATGAATTGCCGGGGCTGAGCATTGTCAGCGTCGGCCATCGCAGCAGCCTGAAACGTTTCCATCCACGGCATGTGCGCATCGAGAATGGTCACCTGGTGGACCAGGCCGTGACCGCCTGAACCTGTGGGAGTGTGGCATGCCCGCGATGAACGATAACGCGGTTCGTCAGGAAACCGCGTCAAGGCCATCGCGGGCATGCCACGCTCCCACAGGTCAACGGTGATCGTACAACCCGCATGCGCTATGATGCGGTTTCAGCCGTTTTTTCGAGACAGACGTTCACCATGGAAAACCCGATCGACGCACCTCGCCTCCCTCGCAAGCGCCGCAGCCTCGCACAGGAATTGGTGACGGTGTTGTCCGAGCAGATCCGCGACGGTCAGCTCAAGCGTGGCGACAAATTGCCCACCGAGTCGGCGATCATGAATGCCCATGGCGTCAGCCGCACCGTGGTGCGTGAAGCGATCTCCCGTTTGCAGGCCGCAGGGCAAGTGGAAACCCGTCACGGCATCGGCACCTTCGTGCTCGACACCCCGAGCCCGAGCGGTTTTCGCATCGACCCGGCGACCGTGGTGACCTTGCGCGACGTATTGGCGATTCTGGAACTGCGCATCAGCCTGGAAGTGGAGTCCGCCGGCCTTGCCGCGCAACGTCGCAGCCCGGAGCAGTTAGCGGCGATGCGTGAGGCGCTGGACGCCCTCAACGAAAGTGCCGCCCACGCCGGCGATGCCGTGGCGTCGGACTTCCAGTTCCACCTGCAAATCGCCCTGGCCACCGGCAACCGCTACTTCACTGACATCATGACCCACCTTGGCACCAGCATCATTCCGCGCACACGCCTCAACTCCGCGCGCCTGGCCCATGACGACCAGCAGCACTACATGAGTCGCCTGAGCCGTGAACACGAAGAGATTTACGATGCGATTGCCCGGCAGGATTCCGATGCGGCGCGGGCGGCGATGCGCTTGCACCTGACCAATAGCCGTGAGCGGCTGCGCCAGGCGCATGAAGAGGCGCAGGCGCAAGGTTGAACGGTGCGTGGCAGGAATTCGTTCTACTCAAAAAAGCGCCTGACCGGTAAACGATCAGGCACGATGAGGGTCAGGCTTCGATAAACAGTATCAGGGGCTCAGAACACGGCTCCAGACTCGACTCGTCCGCGAGTTTGTAGCGCAATTCCACTTCTGTGTTCAGGTACTTTTCCAGTTCTGTTTTGGGGATTCGCAGTTCAATTCCCGTCAGTTTTACCATGTCGTCGCAGGCGTCGTCCCAGACGCCGGTAGGCTCTGCGAGGCCCTCCCAGTCAGGCTCTTCCGTATTTGTGCCGAGGATCGGGTAGACATCCCAGTTCGGCGGAATATCGTTCGGGTCCGGCACGCGGACGATCAAGTCTTCACTTAGGGGCGATAGCTGGATGGTTGCCCGATCGGCTGAGTGCTCCGGGAACTGCGGAAGGTGTGCAATAGCAAAAGTCATGTTGAATCGCTCTCCTTGAAAGATCTGCCGCGATCCTTCGCGGCAGTCGTCGCACTTTACCGGGCGCATCGGTGATCTGCCGAACCCGATCATGACCAGGCATTTCAAGGTTCAACACTGCGCGCAGGCAATGATCCTGGGGCGTTGAGTGAAAAATCCCCGAGGGTACTCTTCCGACAACGTATCTCCCTCCTAAGCTTGAAAGGCGCCGCTTTCACCCCTTTAAACAACAATGTTGTCTGACAAAAATACCCACCCAGCGATGAAATGCAGTTGACGGTTGTATTTTAAGTTGTACGATGACCTACAACTTCGGCGAAGGCTGAACGGTTTTCTCACACAACGTTGCTACCAGGGTGTTCGAATAATGAATCCACAAGAACTGAAGTCCATCCTCTCTTCCGGCTTGCTGTCGTTCCCGGTCACCGACTTCAATGCCCAGGGCGATTTCCATCGCGCGGGCTACATCAAGCGTCTCGAGTGGCTGGCCCCATACGGCGCCTCGGCGTTGTTCGCCGCAGGCGGTACCGGTGAGTTCTTCTCTCTGGCGGCCAGCGAATATTCGGAAATCATCAAGACTGCGGTCGACACCTGCGCCAGCAGCGTGCCAATCCTCGCCGGTGTCGGTGGTTCGACCCGCCAGGCTATCGAGTACGCTCAGGAAGCCGAGCGCCTGGGCGCCAAAGGCCTGTTGCTGCTGCCGCACTACCTGACCGAAGCCAGCCAGGACGGCGTTGCCGCGCACGTTGAAGCCGTGTGCAAATCGGTAAAAATCGGTGTGGTGGTCTACAACCGCAACGTCTGCCGCCTGACCGCGCCGCTGCTGGAACGACTGGCCGAGCGCTGCCCGAACCTGATCGGCTACAAGGATGGCCTGGGCGATATCGAGCTGATGGTGTCGATCCGTCGCCGCCTCGGCGATCGTTTCAGCTACTTGGGCGGCTTGCCGACTGCTGAAGTCTACGCCGCGGCCTACAAGGCTTTGGGCGTACCGGTTTATTCCTCGGCGGTGTTCAACTTCATCCCGAAAACCGCGATGGATTTCTACCACGCCATTGCTCGCGAAGATCACGCCACCGTCGGCAAGATCATTGATGACTTCTTCCTGCCGTACCTGGATATCCGCAACCGCAAGGCCGGTTACGCGGTGAGCATCGTCAAGGCCGGGGCAAAAATCGCCGGCTATGACGCAGGCCCGGTGCGTGCACCGCTGACCGATCTGACGGGCGAAGAGTACGAAATGCTCGCCGCGCTGATCGACAAGCAGGGCGCGCAGTAACACTCGATAAAACCAGGGCCGCTGAGCAATCAGCGGCTTTTTGCGTGAGGAGATTTGTTGTGGCAGATGCAAAGCGTTTTGATAACTACATCAACGGTGAATGGGTGACGGGCAGTGATTACTGCGCCAACATCAACCCGTCCGAGCTGAGCGATACCCTCGGCGACTATGCCAAGGCTGATCTGGCGCAGGTCCACGCCGCCATCGACGCCGCCCGCGCCGCGTTCCCGGCGTGGTCCACTTCCGGTATTCAGGCTCGGCACGATGCGCTGGATAAAGTCGGCAGCGAGATCCTCGCCCGTCGCGAAGAACTCGGCACGTTGCTGGCCCGGGAAGAGGGCAAGACCCTACCCGAAGCCATCGGCGAAGTGACCCGCGCCGGCAACATCTTCAAGTTCTTCGCCGGTGAATGCCTGCGTCTGTCCGGTGACTACGTGCCGTCGGTGCGTCCGGGCGTCAATGTCGAAGTCACTCGCGAAGCGCTGGGCGTGGTCGGCCTGATCACGCCATGGAACTTTCCGATCGCGATCCCGGCGTGGAAAATCGCTCCGGCTTTGGCTTACGGCAACTGCGTGGTGCTGAAACCTGCCGATCTGGTGCCGGGCTGTGCCTGGGCTCTGGCGGAAATCATCTCCCGCGCCGGTTTCCCGGCCGGCGTGTTCAACCTGGTGATGGGCAGCGGGCGAGTAGTCGGCGAGGCGCTGGTCAACAGCCCGAAAGTCGATGGCATCAGCTTCACCGGTTCGGTCGGCGTGGGCCGGCAGATCGCGGTCAATTGCGTGTCGCGCCAGGCCAAGGTGCAGCTGGAGATGGGCGGCAAGAACCCGCAGATCATTCTCGACGATGCCGACCTCAAGCAAGCGGTCGAACTGTCGGTGCAGAGCGCGTTCTACTCCACCGGCCAGCGTTGCACCGCGTCGAGCCGTCTCATCGTCACCGCCGGGATTCACGACAAATTCGTCGAAGCCATGGCTGAGCGCATGAAGTCGATCAAGGTCGGTCATGCGTTGAAGTCCGGCACCGACATCGGCCCTGTGGTCTCGCAAGCGCAGTTGGAACAGGACCTGAAGTACATCGACATCGGCCAGTCCGAAGGTGCGCGTCTGGTCAGCGGCGGTGGTCTGGTAACGTGCGACACCGAGGGTTACTTCCTCGCCCCGACGCTGTTTGCCGACAGCGAAGCTGCGATGCGCATCAGCCGCGAAGAGATCTTCGGCCCGGTGGCCAACATCGTTCGCGTAGCGGATTACGACGCTGCACTGGAAATGGCCAACGACACCGAGTTCGGCCTGTCGGCGGGTATCGCCACTACGTCGCTGAAGTACGCCAACCACTTCAAGCGCCATTCCCAGGCTGGGATGGTGATGGTCAACCTGCCGACCGCCGGTGTGGATTACCACGTTCCGTTCGGTGGGCGTAAAGGTTCATCCTATGGTTCACGTGAGCAAGGTCGCTATGCGCAAGAGTTCTACACGGTCGTAAAAACTGCCTACATCGGTTCCTGATACACCGCAATACCTGTAGGCGCCGGCTCCCATAAAAGCCGGCGCCTACAAATAAATCGTTATTACCCGCATAAAAATAATCAGTGGGAGTACATCTACAATGCAATCGACCAAGCCGACTCACGTCCGCTATTTGATTTTGCTCATGCTGTTTCTGGTGACCACGATCAACTACGCCGACCGGGCGACCATCGCGATCGCCGGCTCCAGCCTGCAAAAAGACCTCGGCATCGACGCGGTCACTCTCGGTTATATCTTCTCCGCATTCGGTTGGGCCTACGTGGCCGGGCAAATTCCCGGTGGCTGGTTGCTGGACCGGTTCGGTTCGAAAAAAGTCTATGCCCTGAGCATCTTTACCTGGTCGCTGTTCACCGTACTGCAAGGCTATGTCGGTGAGTTCGGGCTTTCCACCGCCGTCGTCGCGCTGTTCATGCTGCGCTTTCTGGTGGGCCTGGCCGAAGCGCCATCCTTCCCCGGCAACGCACGCATCGTAGCGGCGTGGTTCCCGACCGCAGAACGCGGCACCGCCTCGGCGATCTTCAACTCGGCGCAATACTTCGCCACCGTACTGTTTGCGCCGCTGATGGGCTGGATCGTCTACAGCTTCGGCTGGCAGCACGTGTTCATCGTCATGGGCGTGATCGGCATCATCTTCTCGGGGATCTGGCTGAAAGTTATCCACAGTCCGCGCCAGCACCCGATGATCAACGACGCCGAGTTCAAGCACATCGCCGACAACGGCGGCATGGTCGACATGGACCAGGACAAAGGTAAAGGCAAAAAGGTCGACGGTCCGAAGTGGGACTACATCCGCCAGTTGCTGACCAACCGCATGATGCTCGGCGTGTACCTGGGCCAGTACTGCATCAACGGCATCACCTACTTCTTCCTGACCTGGTTCCCGGTGTACCTGGTGCAAGAACGCGGCATGACCATCCTCAAGGCCGGTTTCATTGCCTCGTTGCCGGCAATCTGCGGGTTTATCGGTGGCGTGCTCGGCGGAGTGATTTCTGACTATCTGCTGCGCAAGGGCCACTCGCTGACCTTCGCCCGCAAGGCGCCGATCATCGCCGGTCTGCTGGTTTCCAGCAGCATCGTGGCTTGCAACTATGTCGATATTGAATGGATGGTGGTCGGCTTCATGGCCCTGGCCTTCTTCGGCAAAGGCGTGGGCGCATTGGGCTGGGCGGTAGTGTCCGATACCTCGCCGAAACAGATCGCCGGTTTGAGTGGTGGCCTGTTCAACATGTTCGGCAACATTGCGTCGATCACCACGCCGATTGTCATCGGTTACATCATCAGCTCCACCGGCTCCTTCAAATGGGCGCTGGTGTTCGTCGGTTGCAATGCGCTGGTCGCGGTATTCAGCTACCTGGTGATCGTTGGCCCGATCAAACGTGTGGTACTCAAAGAGCCGCCAGTCAGCGGTCCTGAAACGAACAACAAGTTATCTGAAGCGCATTCCTGAGGAGCGGCGTCATGCAGTTGATTGAACATTCCGACTCGCCGCGCTACATCCGCCTGCACGAGCGGGACAATGTGGTGATCGTGGTCAACGATCAGGGCGTACCGGCCGGCACCGAATTCCCCGATGGCCTGGTCACCGTGGATTTCGTGCCGCAGAGCCACAAGGTCACCCTTGAGGACATTCCCGAGGGCGGCCAGGTGATTCGGTACGGCCAGACGATCGGCTACGCGTTGCAGCCGATTCCTCGCGGCAGTTGGGTCAAGGAAGATCAACTGCGCATGCCCACCGCGCCACCGCTGGACAGCTTGCCGCTATCCACCGAAGTGCCGGCCGCGCAGGCACCGCTGGAAGGCTTCACCTTCGAGGGCTATCGCAACGCCGACGGCACCGTCGGCACGCGCAACATTCTCGGCATCACCACCACCGTGCAGTGCGTCACCGGCGTGCTGGATCACGCGGTAAAACGCATCAAGGACGAGTTGCTGCCCAAGTACCCGAACGTCGATGACGTGGTGGCGCTGACCCACAGTTACGGCTGCGGCGTGGCGATCACCGCCACCGACGCGTACATCCCGATCCGCACCGTGCGCAATCTGGCGCGCAACCCGAACCTGGGGGGCGAGGCGCTGGTAATCAGCCTGGGCTGCGAGAAATTGCAGGCCGGGCAGGTGATGCATGAGAACGATAGCTCGGTAGATTTGAGCGAGCCGTGGTTGTATCGCTTGCAGGATTCCAGTCACGGTTTCACCGAGATGATCGAGCAGATCATGGCGCTGGCCGAAACCCGTTTGAAGAAGCTCGATCAACGCCGCCGGGAAACCGTGCCGGCGTCCGAGCTGATCCTCGGCATGCAGTGCGGCGGCAGCGATGCGTTCTCCGGGATCACCGCCAACCCGGCCCTGGGCTATGCCTCGGACCTGTTGCTGCGGGCTGGTGCGACGGTGATGTTTTCCGAAGTCACCGAAGTACGCGATGCGATTTACCTGCTGACGTCCCGGGCGGAAACCGAAGAAGTCGCTCAGGAGCTGGTGCGGGAAATGGACTGGTACGACCGTTACCTGGCCAAGGGCGAAGCGGATCGCAGCGCCAACACCACGCCGGGGAACAAGAAGGGCGGGTTGTCGAACATTGTCGAGAAGTCCTTGGGCTCGATCGTCAAGTCCGGCAGCAGTGCGATCAACGGGGTGCTTGGCCCTGGGGAACGGTTCAAGCGCAAAGGGCTGATTTTCTGCGCGACCCCGGCCAGTGATTTTGTCTGCGGGACGTTGCAGTTGGCGGCGGGGATGAACCTGCATGTGTTCACCACCGGGCGTGGTACGCCTTATGGATTGGCGATGGCGCCAGTGGTGAAGGTCTCGACTCGCACAGAACTGGCGCAGCGCTGGCCGGACCTGATCGACATCGATGCCGGGCGGATTGCCACCGGGCGGGCGTCGATCGAAGACCTCGGCTGGGAGTTGTTCCACTACTACCTGGACGTGGCCAGCGGCAAGAAACAGACGTGGGCGGAGCAGCACAAGCTGCATAACGACATCACCTTGTTCAACCCGGCGCCGATCACGTAAGACAGCGTTATCGTTCATTGCGGGCTTGTCCGCGAAGGGGCCTTGGAACTGACTGAAGGTTTCAAGAATGTACCCATAAATAAAAAGGCCGCGATCCATATTGGATCGCGGCCTTTTCATTGGCTTCGATTCAGGCGTCAGACCGCATCCAGCTCCGGTTCGTCCGCCTGGATGTTAACGGTTGCTTTCACTTCATCGTGACGACGGATGAACTTCCAGTCCGCCTCGTCGATGTAGATACCGTTCGGGCCGCTGCCGCCTTCCAGGTCGATGGCGACGCTGGCGCAGACTTGCGGCTTCACACTCGCCAGGATCGGCACGAAGCCCAGTTGCAGGCTGGTTTCCAACAGCGCTGCCTGGTTCTTCTCGTCGATGTCCGCTGCCTCGTCGAGGTAGTACGGCAGGCGCACGCGACCAGCCTGGTCGCGGTCCATCAAGTGCAGCAACAAGTACATGTTGGTCAGCGCCTTGATGGTCATGGTGGTGCCGTTGGACGCCGCGCCGTCGATGTCGGTGTGGATCACCGGTTGGCCATTGACCTTGGTGATCTCGAACGCCAGCTCGAACAGATCCTTGAGACCGAGCTGGTTGTGGTTGGCCGCCACCAGCCGTGCCAGGTATTCCTTGGCTTCTTCGTTCTTGTTGTCCTGCTCGGCGCTTTGGCTCAAGTCGAAGACGGAGAGGGTTTCGCCTTCTTCGTACTGACCGGCGCTGTGGATGATCTGGTCAATGTGCTTGAGCGCTTCCTTGTTCGGCGCGAGCACGATACGGAAACTCTGCAGGTTGGAGACCTGACGTTTGTTGATCTCACGGTTGAACAGCGCCAGTTGATGTTCGAGGCTGTCGTAGTCGCTGCGGATGTTGCGCAGGGTCCGGGCGATGTCGGTAACCGCCGCGCGACGCGCCTTGCCGAGGGTCAGGGCTTCATCGGTACGGTGTGCGTACGCGTTGATCAGCAGTTGCAGGCGACGTTCCATATCGTCTTCGCTGTCGAACTTGGCCACGCCCTTGAGGCGAACCTGCGCGTAGAGCGCGTCGATCTGCCCGTCGGCCCGCAGCAGGCCTTGCCAGCTGTCCTGATAGTCATTGAGCAATGGCAGCAGGTTGTCCATGGAATCGTCGACCGGGTCCATGAACGGTGTGCCGAACGGCAGGTCCGCCGGCAACAGCTGACGGCGGCGCAGGGCATCGTCGAGGGTGCGTTGCTTGGCTTCCATGTCACCGATCTGCCGGCCAACCAGTTGCAGCTTGGCCGACAGTTGCTGGACGCGTTCGGTGAAGGCATCGCTGGAGCGTTTCAACTCGTCCTGGGCGGCTTCCATCTGCGCCAATTGCTCAAGCTTGTCGCCTTCTTCGGCGCTCAGGGTTTGCGCGCGGCGGAAGTCTTCCAGGGCTTTCTGCGCATCCAGCACTTGCTGGTACAGCGCTTCGGTCTGGGTCTTGCTGGCCGCACGGTCGGCTGCTACGGCTTGCTGGGTTTTCAGTTGCTTGAGTTCTTTGTCCAGACGCTCTTTCTGATCGCGCAGTGCCGCACGGTCGGCCAAGGCTTGCAGGGCCGGCGGCTCGATGTGCGACAGGTCGATGGACAGGCCCGGCACTTCGAAGCGCTCGCCTTTGAAGCCATCGAGGATCAGCTCCATGGATTTGACCCATTCACCGTCCTCATCCAGCGCAATGCCGTGTTCGCCCAACGGCAGGCTGAACAGCGCGCTGTTGAACAGCCGCATCAGGCGCTCGACGTCCTGCTGCGAGAACTCTTCGCGCAGACGGGCATAGCTGTTGTTGTCGGCGTGATCGAGTTGTTGCTTCACCGATTTCAGGCGTTTTTCCAGATCCCGCAGACGCTCTTCCAGGTCTTCGGCCGAAAACTGCCGCGACTGGGCCAGCGCACCGGCCAGTTCATCGTGCGCGTCCTTGGCGGCGAGCAATTGCTGTTCGAGGACTTTGACGTCATCGACCAGGGCGAAGCGATGCTTGAGCACCGACAGTTCGCCGAGCCAGCGCTGGATGCCGGTGATTTCCCGCTCCAGGCGCATCAGCTCTTGAGTGCCGCCACGCTGATCGTTTTGCAGAGCATCCTGCTCGTTGCGGTAGTGCTCGGCCTGAATCGTCAGTTCTTCCTTGCGAGCACTGGCGTAGTCCGACCAGGTGCCGAGCAGGGAATCGAGCAGCGGCGACAGGCGATGCAGTTTGCCGCGCAGGATATCCCGCTGTTTCACGCCGTTGGCCAAGGCTTCGACCAAGGGACCGGCCGCGACCAGCGAGTTGTAGTCCTGCTCCATGCGGCGGACATCGCGGAACGCTTCTTCGCACGCGGCGATGTAATCGACACTGCCGGAACGCAGGCTGTGTTCGAAGGCATCGAGGAACAGCTGCTTGAGCTTGGCCGCGGTGATTTCACGCATGTGCAGCAGGTTGATGAACAGGGCGCGGAAGGTCTTCAGGCTCTGCTCACTGGTGGAGCGCAGCGGGATCAGCGTCAGGTCGAGCGGAATCGAGGTGTGGCCGCCCACCAGCAAACGACGCAGTTCATCCGGCTTGAGTTCGTAGGCTTTCAGGCCTTCGCGCTCAAGATTGGTGAACAGCTCTTTCTGCCGCAGGCAGGTGTCGTCTTTCTGATAATGAGCCAGGTCGAGTTTGCCGGCGTAGGCAAAGAACTGGTGACCGAAACCACCACCCGGGCCGCGACCGACCACGCCAATCACGTGCGGGCCGTGGGGCAGGGAGACTTCGACGAGGATGTAACTGGTGTCCGAGGCGAAGTAGAAACGCCGCGATTGTTCCAGGCTGTACTTGCCGAAACTCATGTCCGACATGCGCGCCAGGATCGGGAACTGCAAGGCGTTGATCGAGGCGGACTTACCAAGGTTGTTCGCGCCGTAGACCGACAGCGGCTCTTCCAGCGGGAACAGGCCGAGGCTGTAACCGGCGGTGTTCAAAAGGGCAAAGCGGCGAATGCCGTAGCGTTCCTTGCTCATGCGTCGGTCTCCTGTTCTTCGGCAATGGCGCGGGCCAGGGCGTCTTCTTCGCTCTCTTCTTCAAACTCGGTGAGATCGAGCGGGTCGTCGGTCTGCAGCAGTTTTTCATCGCTGTCTTCGTCGATCAGCACCGGCGCCGGCAACGGCAGCACGCTGTGCAGGCTGGCGGCCAGGTCGCGGTCTTGCTGGACCGACAGGCAGACATCGAGGAAGCGGTGCATCGGCGGCAGGAAACGGTAGACACCGTTTTCTTCGCCGGCGAATCCGAGCTGGGTCATGCGGCGCATGATTTTTTCTTCGAGTTCTTCGACGGTCTGCACTTCGGCCTGGATAAACAGGTCGCGGTACTTTTCCAGCAACGATGGCAATTCATCGCGACCGAGGCTGCCACCGTCGAGCACGGCGATCGGGTCGCGGCCCTGGTCGGCCAGGTGTTCGACGAGGATGAAGGTGAACAGCGCCAGACGTTGCGCCGTTTTGTTTACCGCCGCCGCAGCCAGGTCCGGCACGAAGTAGTAGAAACCACGGGTGTCGCACACCAGTTCAAAACCCAACGCCTTGAACAGGGTGCGGTACTGGTCCTGGAAGTTCGACAGTTGGGCGTACAGCTCCGGGTCGCGGCGGCTGACGTGGTAGCCCTTGAACAGCTCGCGAAAGATCGGCGCCAGCTGGGACAGTTCGGATAGATCAAGATGCATTTGGGATGCTCGCAGAATCCTCGGCGGCGGTGTCGCGGGCCGAGAGCAGGGCGAAGGAGCGCAGGCTGACCTGATGCTCGTGAGTATGGTAATCGCGGCGTTCCAGACGCTCGCGCTTGAAGCGTTTTTCCCGCGACAGGCGCGAGAACCAATAGAGCAATTCGTCGGTGGCGCCGTCCGGCTCCTGCTCCAGCAGCCAGCTCATCAGGTCCGGCATCGGCAGGGCATCTTCACAACGTTCGAGCATTTCCCGAACCGTGCGTGGCGCGCGCGGGGCTTCGCCTTTCTGGGTCTTGTGGGCCTTGGGGAAACGCGCCGGTTTCGGCTCGAAACGGGCCAGGGCGTAGACATAGGCTTCGACTTGGCTGGCACTGCCGAGGAAGGTGCTTTGCGGGCGGGTGAACAGCGGCATCGCGGCTTGCGGCACCGCATCGATGCCTTTACGACGAATGGCCGACAACGCCAGGGCTGCGCCACGGGTCACGGCGTTGTGCCGGCGGGCTTCTTCGCGCAGCGGCAGCAGCAGCTCGCGGGCGCGACGCAGGGTCAACTGGGCGCTGGTCTGCATTTCGAGGATGCGCGCGTGGGTGCGCAGCAGCATGTCGTCGTCGACCAGATGGCCGAGGCGCTGCTGTTCGGTGAGCATGCGCAACAACACGTTCTCAACCTTGCGCACGCCTTGTTCGAAGGCGCCGTCGGCATTCACCAGCTGAATCATCGGTTCGACGTATTCGTCCCAGGTCGCCAGCACTTCAGCATAACGCTGACGCAGCGGAATCTGCCGGTCGCTGGTCTTGGCCCGTTCGGCGACGGCCACCAAGGCCTGTTCGTCGTTGGCGAGTTTCTTCAGCACGTCCCGCACGCGCATGTCGAGCAGGCGCAACTGGCGCGCCAGATCGTTGCCGTCGCGAATGTCGAAGGCGTCCTGGATGTAACCGGCCAGGCGTTCGAGGTGGCGCAGATAGGCTTCGATTTCCAGGCACAGGCCCAGACGGTGCTCACGGCGCAGGTAAGCGAGGAAGTCATGGATCTGCGCGTTGAGCTCGAAACGGTTCGGGCTTTTCGCCACGGGAACCAGAATGTCGAGGCGAATCCACACGTCCAGCAGGCTGGTGATGTCCTGCGGTGTGCTGTCCAGTTGCTGGGCGGCCAACTGTGAACGCAGTTCGTTGAGGCTCAGGGTGCCTTGGTCGAAGTGCTCGCACAGTGGCTCCAGAAGTGCCCAGTGTTCAGCGAGGGCGCGCAAGACGCGCTTGGGTTCGATCATCGGAATGGCCGGCTGGTTGGCAATTAAAAGCCGCGATTGTACTTCATCGCAGCCGTGTCGATTCACTCTGGGGATGGGCTGTCGCTTCTTCTATCGGTGAAGTCTATCGATCAAGCGTGGGCGATCTTGAGCGAAGGGCGGTAGAATCACCGCACTTTAGTTATCCACAAGTGGCCGACCTTTGCTTATCGAGTCCCGTCGCCGCGCTTATTTGACCGCCATGCAGGTGGTCAACTGGCTGCCGCGCACCGAATTGCCCTTTGCTGCGCCATCGCGGCCCGAACTGCTGGAGATGCCCGAGCCAGCGGTCGTCGCCCCGGTTGCACCTGCTCCGGTGGCGCAGACGCCCGTGGAACCCGCGGCCAAACCGGCCGAGCGGGTGAAAATCGAGGTGCCACGGCCGACGCCATCGGCTGGAAAACCAGCAAGCAAAGCGACGCAAGAGAGCGAAGAGGTACCGCTCGTCGCCAAGCCTGCGCCAGTGCCGCCGCCGCGTTTCGCTCTGCAATTGCTGCGAGCCGGTCGCTGCCTGTTGCTGGTGGAGTTACCCACAGGCGAAACTTTCCAGACCCGCGACCCCGCTTATCTGTTGCTCAAAGACATGCTGCGCGCCGCCGGCCTGCCGGACAGCCCGCAGATCGTCGGCGAGCCGGTGCGCTGGCCGCTGCTGGCTCGCGGCACAATGGACCAAGGGCCGGAAGCGGCTCGGGATTTCGTACAAGGTTTTCTGTCGGCCCGCCTGGAAGACGCACCGTGCGTCTGTCTGTGGCTGATCGGCCTGCCGGCGGTGCGTTTTGCCGGTGAGGCCAGCGCCGAATCCTTCAACCGTGAACTTCAGGTCGAAGGCCTGGGGTCGGTCTGGGCCTTGCCGGGCCTGGAGTTATTAATGGAAGAGCCACAGCGTAAGGCTGATGTCTGGCAAGCCATGCGTCGGCTGATGGCGCGTTGGAAAGAATCGAATGAGTGACGCTGTATCGTTCCGCCCGATGACCGAGGCGGACCTGGACGCTGTACTGAAAATCGAATACGCAGCCTACAGCCATCCCTGGACCCGCGGGATTTTTCTCGATGGCCTGGGCAAGTACCAGATCTGGCTGATGTTCGAAGGGCAGCAGCAGGTCGGTCATGGCGTAGTGCAGATCATCCTTGATGAGGCGCATCTGCTGAACATCACCGTCAAACCGGAAAATCAGGGCCGCGGCCTGGGCTTGACGCTGCTGGAGCATTTGATGTCGATTGCCTACAAGGCTGAGGCGCGGGAATGTTTTCTGGAAGTGCGTGACAGCAACCGGGCGGCATTTCGGTTGTATGAGCGGTATGGGTTTAACGAGATCGGACGTCGGCGGGATTACTACCCGGCGGTTGGCGGGCGAGAAGATGCCGTGGTGATGGCCTGCACCTTGGTTGATTGATCGTTTCTAAAGGCTTCGCGGGCAAGCTTCGCCCGCGAAGGCGTCTGCACGGACGTCAACGATCAAGGCTTGCCGTCCAATGGATCCTGCCGGGCCAGTTCCGCTTCATCCAGCCCATCGCCCCCGCCGATGTCGTCCCCGTCGACAATGCTCAGATCCCAATCCGCCTGGCCGTCTTCACCCGCTTCGTGGGCATCCCGTGCGCCGTCTTCACGGATCAGGGTTTCCGGGCTCAAATCATCGTCGGTGACGTCATTGTCATTGGTCGCGCCGGTCATACCGGCTTTACGGGCGTGCTGGTCGGGAATCTTCTGCGCAAGTTCGCGTTCGGGGATCAGGTCACCGATTCTGGTGCCGGGCTCTTCCTCGTCGAAATCCAGCTCATGCACCGAGCCCATGCGGTCTTCATCGTCGTCGATGGGCTCGGGTGGCTCCTTATCGAACGGACGTCGTGAATCAGTCATGGCTATTCCTCATACTGTAGGCCCTACTACAATTGACCCACTGGACTGCCGAGAATTCCCGCGGGCAGGGAGCGCCGGCTAGCCGCTACATACATCAGGACATCAGGGGGATCTGCATCTCGTGCGTGACCCCGACGGGCGGTTGTCTGTCAAAGCAGTGCATCATTCTCGAGGCTTCATTGCATGAACGACTTACAAGATCTGATTGATAACAACGAACGCTGGGCTGATGCGATCACCCGCGAAGATCCTGATTTTTTTGCCAAGCTAGCCCGTCAGCAAACCCCAGAATACCTGTGGATCGGCTGTTCAGACGCACGCGTGCCAGCCAACGAAATCGTCGGCATGCTGCCGGGTGATCTGTTCGTGCACCGCAACGTGGCCAACGTGGTGCTGCACACCGACCTCAACTGCCTGTCGGTGATTCAGTATGCGGTGGATGTACTCAAGGTCAAACACATCCTGGTGACCGGCCACTACGGCTGCGGCGGTGTACGCGCCTCGATGCAGGATCGTCAGTTGGGCCTGATCGACGGCTGGTTGCGCTCGATTCGTGATCTCTACTATGAAAAACGCGACGAACTGGCCAAGTTGCCCACCGAAGAAGAGCGGGTCGACCGCCTCTGTGAGCTCAATGTGATCCAGCAGGTGGCCAACGTCGGTCACACCAGCATTGTGCAAAATGCCTGGCACCGCGGGCAGAGCCTGTCGATCCACGGCTGCATCTATGGCATCAAGGACGGTCGCTGGAAGAGCCTGAACGCCACCATCAGTGGTTTCGAGCAGTTGCCGCCGCAGTACCGTTTGCGCCCGGTCGAGGCGTTGTAAAAGCCTTTCAGCCGAGACTTCGCCGACGCCAGTGTTGAAAGAACTGTTCACCATTGGCATTCGGTGACTCGTCGTAGCCGATGATCCAGCCACGGCAGCAAGGACAACCGCAGCGGCAGGCGAACTGCCGCAGCAGCTTGTCTTCTGTCGCGGCGAAATCCATCGTCAGTCGGTCACCCTTTTTGATGTCTTTGAGCGCCCATAACCACAGCTCGCTCATATCGAGAAAGACGTTGGGGTCGCAGGAGTGACTCAGCAGACCACTGAAGCACGGATCGTAGACATGGATTCCCGGCGCCAACTGCCGGGTGTGTCGGCAGCGATAGGGCAATAGATGTCCGGAAACACGGCAGATTCGGCTGATGCGGGGGAACTCGCGCAGTGCCGCGACCGCCATTGCCGAGCCCTGAGCGTTATGGATGATTTCAAAGTCGTCTTTGGAGGGGAATCCAAGGCGAAGGGGCAACTCTACAAACGGATAGATGCCATTTGATGACGGCGGTGGTAGTCCTTGTTCGGCATGGCGTCTCATAACAATCCTTGTCAGTTGGGTGCTACGACCTCCGTCTGCTGACATCCTGTCAGCTCTGCAGCACGTGGATACGACACAAGCCTCTCGCAAATGAGATAACCGGTCTACTGTCAGATATGACAGTCGAGAAAAGCTCTTTCCCGCGTCAGCCATGGCTCACGCGGGAAAGACTTCCTTCGTTTTACAAGTGTGGGGCAGATGCGGAGGTCACAAGGGCCGGGGTCTGCAGCTGTTTCAGCTCGGATTTGACCGGCGCTGTCGAGCATTTGGCCACCGCTTGCTCAGGCGTCAGGTTGCGAATCGAGGTGTAGAACAGTTCGCAGGTTTTTTCTTTCTGGGTCACTTGCCAGGTCTGAGTGCAGCTTTTCAGCTGAGCGGTAGGGTCAGTGCCCGGTTTGCTGCCCATTCCGGCTTGCCAGCACGCGGCACTCAAATCCTGCCCCATGACTTTCAGCCCCGCGGCGTCGGCCTTGGCCTGAGCATCGTCGCCGCTATAGGCTTCGGGGTCGGCGGCGTACCAGATGTAGCTCGGGTGGTTGGAACCCAGTACGGGTACCGTCACCCCCTTGCTCGGGCTGATGGTTGCCAGGCCCAATATTTCTACGGTCTGCCCGTATTGTTGCTTGATCCAGTTACGCACCGGTGAACCAAAGGCGACCATTGGCAATGCTGCACCTTTGGCATTCTGGCTGACTTCCTTGACCATGGTGGTCTGGTAGTCCGTGAAGTAGTTGTAGACGCCTTCCAGATCCTTGCCGGCGGTGGACGGCGCGGCAATCGGCGCGATGTCGATGATGGTCTGATAGGCCGGCGTCTGGTCGGCGGGAATGTTGTTGGCGGTCAGCAGCGCGGCCCAGCGGTCGGTGGTCTTGGACTCCAGATAGTCCTGGGCCTGGGTCAGGGAATAATCTGGCGGGAAGTGCAGCAGTTCGACGCTTTTGCGGTTTTCCAGCGCCATGCCCAGCGGCAGGAACAGGTACCAGTTATAGGTCCATTTGCCATCGGCACTCAGCTTGTTGGCACCGTTGTAGGCCAAATCCCCAGCATTGAGCAGTGCGGTCAGTGGCTTGTCATAGCCTTTGGGCACACCGCTGATATGGGCGTGAAGCTGCTTGTTTTCGGTTTTGACCAGCACTTTTGCGGTCTTGTAGCCATCGCGCTGTACGCTTTGGGTCAGGTAATGCTCGACGGTCTGCTCCAGTGTCCAGTTGCGGAAGCAGATGACATTACAGTTGTTGGGGTAGGCGAACAGCCGGGTAACGCGCTCGGTACTGCCCAGATTCAGATCGACATCGGCGTGAGCGGCGGCGCTCAGGGTGAGCGCGGCGAGGGTGAATCCTGCGAGTTTGAACATGCTCAGATCCTTTTCAGCGTGAGCCCTCGGAGGTGGGGCGGGTACATACTGGAACTAGTTGTGTCGAACGGTCTAGTACACAAGTGAAAAGAGCGCCAGTCAGAGCCCCTTTTTCATCAGGCAAAGTGCAGTGTATTGCTCAAATCGCCCATGGGTTTCTGGCCACGGGCAATCATTGCATCGTCCCGCTGCCTGAGGCCATCGAGCTTTTCAAGCTGAAACACCCGGGTGATCAACCGCAGAATCGAGCCAGTGTCATAGACCGTGTGATCCACCATGCCCTTGCGCGCAAACGGCGAAACTACCAGCGTCGGTACCCGCGAGCCCGGCCCCCAGCGGTCGCCCTTGGGCGGTGCGACGTGATCCCACCAACCGCCGTTCTCATCGACCGTGACCACGACCACCATGTTTTTCCACTGCGGGCTTTCCCGCAGCACTTTCAGGGCGCGGACGATGTGCCGGTCGCCGGACGCTACATCGGCGTAACCGGCGTGCATGTTCAGGTTGCCCTGGGGTTTATAGAAACTCACCGCCGGCAGCTTGCCCGCCTCGGCATCGGCAAAGAACTTGTTGGTATTCGATTCATCGCCCAGCCCCGCATCCCGTAGACGTTTACCGCGCTCCAGCGGGTTTTCCGGCCCCTGCCGCTTGAAGTAGTTGAACGGTTGGTGGTGGTACTGGAAGTTCGGGATTTTCGGGATACCGCCAGAGTCCTTGTACTGATCCAGCGTCGCCTGCCAACCTCCGGCATACCAGGCCCAGTCGATGTTTTTCTTCGAGAGCTTGTCGCCTATGTGCTCGTGGGTCTGGGGGACCATGACGTTCGGCAGGTCTGGTTTGGCGTACGCAGGACGCTCCGGGTCGCGAATCCAGGTCGGCCAGTACGGCGGAGCGAGCGTGTTGACCCCATAGCCGTCCGGCGTCAGCGCGCTGGGGCCGAATTGGGGTGGGCCGGTCATGGCGCTGGCTGGGGATTGTTCCAGGGGCTTGAGGCGTGGATCGGCCGGATCATCGCTTTGCAGCGTGGCGATTTGTGTCTTGGCCACCGAGTTGACGGCGTCCGGATAGAACGGCGCGGTGGCGCTGATCAGGTATTGATGGTTGAGAAACGAGCCGCCGAAAGCCCCCTGGAAAAAGTTATCGCAGAGCACAAATTCTTGGGCAACGTCCCACAACCGCAGGGAATATCGACTCTGGGCGTAATGCCCCATGGGCAGGCCACCGGAGTCGCCCCAGGCGACAAAGCCGTCATTTTTGCCACCGTTGATCTGCATCTGGTTCTGATAGAACGCATGCCACAGGTCGCGCGTCACCAGACCGAACGGCAAGTCTTCTGCGTTCGGACCTTTGAGGGCAAAGGGCGCGTTAGGCAGGTGTTCCTGGAACTGGGTTGCGCTGGGGTAAGTCACGCCATCGAGGGTTTGCGGGCCGATCTGCAGCACGCCGCCCCAGACTGGCGGCAGGGTCTGCAACAGGCTGCCATCGCGATCGCGCTGCTGATATTCGACGGGCTTGAGGCCCGAGAGCGGTTTCTCGACGCCAGGGAAGTCGCCGAACAGGTTATTGAAACTACGGTTCTCGGCGTAGATCACCACTACGGTTTTCACCTGGTCGCGTAGGGCTTTGTCCAATTCGACAGGTGAAAGCAGGCGTTCGAGCGGTTTATCCGACTCATCGCCATGACTGCCACAAGCGCTGAGGGTCGCGCCGACACCGAGTACCGCCACGCCACCCAGGAAGCGGCGGCGACTGGTGTCGGTGGGCGTATCTGTTTGCGGGGAAGAGGCGTCGTTGCGGTTTTCTTCATCGTTCATGGCGAGTTCCGTCTTGCTAAGTTATTTCAATATGTTTCGGCGGGACGCTAGCAGCGAGGTGTGACAGAGGGGTTACGTTTGTGAAAACAATAAGTCGCCAGTGTGGAAGCAGCCCGCTTCCACACTGGATTGGTGGTGGATTGAAGGTCGGCGTCAAGGCATCACCGGCGCCATATACGTAAGCGTCGTCCCTAGCGCCCACAGCAGAAACAGCACCAGTGGCGTGTGCACCAGCAACTGCACGAACGAAAACCCGATCAGATCCCGGGCCTTTAACCCGAGCACGCCCAGTAGCGGCAGCATGTAGAACGGGTTGATCAGGTTCGGCAGGGCTTCGGCGGCGTTGTAGATCTGCACGGCCCAGCCCAGGTGATAGTTCAGGTCGTTGGCCACTTGCATGACATACGGCGCTTCAATGATCCATTTGCCACCACCGGACGGGATGAAGAAACCGAGGATAGCCGAGTACACGCCCATCAACAGGGCGTAGGTGTCGTGGGACGCAATTTGTACGAAAAAGGTCGAGATGTGGTGGGCCAATGATTGTCCGTCGGTGCCCTTGACCACCGTCATCAGGGCGGCGATCGAGCCGTACAGCGGGAACTGGATCAGCACACCGGTGGTGGTCGGCACCGCACGGGCCACCGCATCGAGGAAGCTGCGCGGGCGCCAGTGCAGCAGCGCGCCGAGCATCAGGAACAGGAAGTTGTAGGTGTTCAGTCCGGAAATCGCGCTGATCGCCGGTTTGGTCGCAAACTCATGGAACAGCCATCCGGCCGCCAGCAATGCCAGCAGAATCGTCAGCAGCGGGCTGTATTCCAGCCATTCACCAGGGCGGGTACGCGGTGCTGGCGCCGGCAGACTGAAACCCGGATCGATACCGCAGGCTTTGGCGTCACGGGCTGTCGCGGGGCCGGGCGCGGTGGCGTAGGCAACGATTAGTGAGACCACGGTCAGTGCCAGCAACAGCACACCCGACTGCCAGAGAAAGATCGTTTGAGTGAAGGGAATGACGCCCGTGATCGACAGAATCGATGGCGGCAAACTGGCGGGGTTGGCTTGCAATTGTGCCGCGGACGACGACAGACCCAAGGCCCAGACCGCGCCCAGACCAAGATAGGCGGCGGCACCGGCGGCTCGGTAATCCATTTTCAGATCGGTACGGCGGGCGAGGGCACGTACCAGCAGCCCGCCGAATACCAGTGACAGCCCCCAGTTCAGCAACGACGCGACCATGGAAATCAGCGCCACCCAGGCCACGGCGGAACGGCCGTTTTTCGGGACCCGTGCCAGGCGATCGATCAGTTTCACCGCCGGTGGCGAACTGGCGACCACGTAACCGCCGATCACCACGAATGCCATCTGCATGGTGAACGGAATCAGGCTCCAGAAACCGTCACCGAAGGCCATGGCGGCGTCGGTGGGTTTGGCGCCCATGGCTATGGTCGCCACAGCGACGATGATCACTGCCAGCGCGGCGAATACCCAGGAGTCGGGAAACCAGCGTTCGGCAAAGTTTGAACAATGCAGGGCAAAGCGCGCATAGCGGCTATCTTCGATATCAGCGGCCACGGGAGTACCTCGTTTTTATGTTTATTGTGGGGTTCAGGGCGCAATGGCCCATCCGGTCGGTGCCAACAGTAAATCAATCGGCCCGTTGCGGGGACGCTGTTTGGGGCGTTTGGGACTATGGTCTAACGGGTTGTCCACAAGCGCATTTGCGTAGACCGTGGGCGCCTTGGTTTTTTGCCTGCCAGAGTTCTTTTACATGACTGCCAACATCAATGCGCGCCCGGCGCCCTTCACTTGCTCGGACTACAAGACCCTGGGGCTTGCAGCCTTGGGCGGTGCGCTGGAAATCTACGACTTCATTATTTTCGTATTCTTCGCGCTGACCCTCAGCCAGCTGTTCTTCCCGCCGGAAATGCCCGAGTGGCTGCGTCTGCTGCAAAGCTTCGGGATCTTCGTCACGGGCTACCTCGCGCGTCCGTTGGGCGGGATCCTGATGGCGCATTTCGCTGACCGGTTGGGACGCAAGAAGGTGTTCAGCCTGAGCATTCTGATGATGGCGTTGCCGTGCTTGCTGATCGGGATCATGCCGACCTACGCCCAGATCGGCTATTTCGCACCACTGTTGCTGTTGGCCCTGAAGGTCCTGCAAGGCGCGGCGGTGGGTGGTGAGGTGCCGAGTGCCTGGGTGTTCGTCGCTGAGCACGCGCCGGTCGGACATCGCGGTTATGCCCTCGGTTTCCTGCAAGCGGGGCTGACCTTCGGTTACCTGATCGGCGCCTTGACGGCGACTTTTCTGGCTCAGGCGTTCACCTCGGCGCAAATCCTCGATTACGCCTGGCGTTACCCGTTTCTGCTGGGCGGTGTGTTTGGCGTGATCGGTGTCTGGCTGCGCCGCTGGCTCAGCGAAACCCCGGTGTTCATGGCGATGCAGGCCCAGCGCGAGGCCGCTGTCGAACTGCCGCTGCGCACGGTGGATTTCCTTCACCTACAACATTGCCTACGCCGCCTGGGCGAGTGTCACACCGCTGCTGTTGATCGGTCTGATGCCATGGAGTCCGTGGATTTGTGTGATCTTCTGCGCGGTGATGGGGGCCGTGGGCATCAGCAGCGCGGTGTATTTCGGTGCGCGAATGCCGCGAGTCGGGGGCTGTTCGGTGGCTGGCGCGGCATGAGGCTGTTTGTGCCGCGACTATTTTTGTAGGACAACCCTGCAACACTCTTCAGAAAATACCTGCAAAGCCGATGGCTAGGCTGTAAGCCGCTTTTTATCTCTGTCCATCGGTGCTTCCCATGTTCAATAAACGCTTGAAGCAGGAGCTGTCGGCTCTTCGCGAAGAACTCTCCAGCCTTCTGCAAGTCAAGGAGAGTCTGGAAAGCGAGATGCTGGTCCTGACTCTTGACTCCGATGGGCGAATTCAATCGGTCAACCAAAACTTCGTCAGTGAGATGCTCTACAAAAGCAATGATCTGATCGGCCGGCACATCGAAGACCTTGTTCCGGTCCATGTGAAATCGGATGAATTCCATAACCGTTTCAAGGCCGCGCTGACCCGTGGCGAGCACTTTGCCGGCGCGGTCCGTTTGCTACGCGGCAACGGTGCCGAAGCCTGGTTGCGTTCGATCATGCAGCCGGTGCGCTCCTCGGACGGCCGTATCAAGAACTTCTCGATTTACTCCAGCGACCTGACCCGTACCATCGAGGCGTCCCGTGAGCATGAAAACCTGATTGGCGCGCTGGTGCGTTCGACGGCAGTGATCGAGTTCGACCTCAATGGCAACGTGCTGATGGCCAACGAGCGTTTCCTCAGTGGCATGGGTTACAGTCTGGCGCAGATCCAGGGTAAACATCACCGCATCTTCTGTGAGCCAGAGGAATACAACAGCGCTGAGTATCAGAACTTCTGGCGCCGTCTGAACGCTGGCGAGTTCGTCGCTGATCGTTTCAAGCGTGTCGATAGCCACGGTCGCGTGGTCTGGCTGGAGGCTTCCTACAACCCGGTGCTCGATGCCAACAACAAACTCTACAAAGTGGTGAAGTTCGCCACGGTGATTACCGATCAGGTCAATCAGGAGCAGGCTGTCGCCGAGGCGGCCAACATTGCCTACAGCACTTCTCAGCAAACCGACCAGAGTGCACAGCGCGGAACTGCCGTGGTGACCCAAGCTGTAGACGTGATGCGTGACCTGGCCAAACACATGCAAACCGCTGGCGAAGGTATCGAAGCACTGAACGAGCAATCGCTGGTGATCGGCACCATCGTCAAAACCATCAGCGGCATCGCCGAGCAGACCAACCTGCTGGCGCTCAACGCGGCCATCGAAGCGGCTCGTGCCGGTGAACAGGGACGTGGGTTTGCCGTGGTGGCGGACGAAGTCCGGCAATTAGCCTCGCGCACCAGTCAGGCGACCGATGAAATTGTCGGCGTCGTGCGTCAGAACCAGGACATGGCGCGCAACGCCGTGGCGCTCATGACTGACGGCAAACTGCAGGCTGAACAAGGTCTGGCGCTGGCGGCGGAGGCGGGCACGGTGATCGTCGAGATCCAGGACGGTGCGCAGAAAGTGGTGAACGCAGTCGGGCAGTTTGCCAACCAATTATCGACTTGATGCTATCTATCCGGCGCGGGTATTCCTCAAAAAGGCCTACCTCCCGGTAAGCCTTTCCTCATTCCTGCGTAAGACTCAATCCCCCAACGCTTCCCCCTCACGCCGTGGATCGGCCCCGCCGGCCAACGCGGCTTTCCCCTGCGCATCCTTGACCCGAACAATCGCCTGCGTCCCGCTGGTCATGTCGATCTCGCCCACGCTGTGCCCTTTGTCCTTCAGTGCCTGAATCAGTGCCGGGCTGAACTGATTCTGTTCCAGTTCGGTCGGGCCGTTGCGGCTGCCGAAATTGGGCAGGTTAATGGCGGCCTGTGGGTCGAGGTTCCAGTCGAGCAGGCCAATGGTGGATTTGGCCACGTACTCGATGATCTGCGAGCCGCCAGGGGAGCCGACGGTGGCCAGGAACTCGCCGCTCTGGCGGTCGAAGATCAGCGTTGGTGCCATGGACGAGCGCGGGCGTTTGCCGGGTTCGACGCGGTTGGCGACTTTTTGCCCTTGCTCTTCGGGGATGAACGAAAAGTCGGTCATCTGGTTGTTGAGCAGAAAACCCTGGACCATCAAGTGTGAGCCGAATGCCGCTTCCACGGTGGTGGTCATGGACACGGCATCGCCCTCGTCATCGACTGCCACCACCTGCGAGGTGGAGATGCGCAGCGGCGAGCGGTCCGGCGCGTAGGCGACCTGAATGCCCGGCGGGGTGCCGGGTTTGGCCTGGCCCATGCTGCGATCACCTATCAAGGCGGCGCGGCTGGCCAGGTAAGTCGGGTCGACCAGCCCTTTGACCGGTACGGGTACGAAGTCGGTGTCGGCAACGTACTGCGCACGATCGGCATAAGCCAGGCGTTCGGCTTCGGCGATCAGGTGCACGGCTTCAGGGGCTGGCTCTATGCCCGCTGGTTTGCTGGTCTTGACCGGTTTGAGTGGTGCCAGGGCAAAGCGTGGGTCGCGGGTTTCCAGGGCCTGCAAGGTGCCGAGGATTTGCGCCACGGCGATTCCGCCCGATGACGGCGGCGGCATGCCGCACACTTTCCAGCGTTTGTAGTCGGTGCACAGCGGCGCGCGTTCCTTGGCCTTGTAGCCCTGGAGATCGCTCAGCGACAGGCTGCCGGGGTTGGTATGGCCCTGAACCTTGGCGACGATCTCTTTTGCGATCGGCCCTGTGTACAGCGCGTCGGGACCTTCCTTGGCGATGCGCTTGAACACTGCGGCGAGTGCCGGGTTTTTCAGCTGTGTACCGACGGCTTTCGGGTGACCATCGGCAGTCAGAAAGTAGGCGGCCATGTCCGGTGAGCGCTGGATAAACGCGTCGGCCGCGATCAACTGATGCAGTCGTGGCGAGATGGCGAAACCTTGCTCGGCGAGTTTGATGGCGGGCTCGAACAGCCTCGCCCACGGCAGGCGACCGTGCTTTTGATGGGCCAGCTCCAGCGCCCGCAACACGCCCGGTGTACCCACCGAGCGCCCGCCGATCTGCGCCTGAGTGAAAGGCATCGGTTTGCCGTCGGCTTGCAGGAACAGTTTCTCGGTGGCGCCAGCCGGTGCGGTTTCGCGACCGTCGTAGGTGCGTACGGCCTTGCCATCCCACAGCACAATCAACGCACCACCGCCGATACCCGACGATTGCGGCTCGACCAGCGTCAACACCGCCTGCATGGCAATGGCCGCATCAATCGCCGAGCCACCCTCGCGTAGCATCTCCCGTCCGGCTTCGGCCGCCAACGGGTTGGCGGCCGCGGCCATGTGCCTGGAGGCGTGCCGCGTCTGCAGGTCGGTGCGATAACCAGAGGTGATTTCCGGCGCGGCCGGCAAGGTCGAGATCGAAGGCGAAGAGGGCGGGGCGTTACACGCGGCGAGGGTTAAAGCGGTGGCGATCAGCGAAAAGGCTGACAGGCGATAGCGGTTCAAGTGGAAGGCTGAGAACACGCGAGGCACTCCGTCCATGGGATAAAAGGTCCAGGGACTTTATCGGTCGAAGGAGTGCTACGCAAATCAGGGGGCGCCCGCCACTTTTCTCGAGGCATAAAAAAACGGCCTACCTTTCGGTAAGCCGTTTTTAGTACTTGGTGGCTACACAGGGACTTGAACCCCGGACCCCAGCATTATGAATGCTATGCTCTAACCAACTGAGCTATGTAGCCAAGTGGCGCGCATTATTCACCTGGAACGACGATGCGTCAAGCGTAAATCTAAAATATTTCTCCACACTTTCAACCGCTTATCCCGCTGACCCGAAAAAACGGGTCAGGGGAGGGCATCAACCGAGCTGAAATCTCCCGGTATTCGCACTCAAGGCCTTGCTGCCCTGACTCAAGGTGTCCGCGGCGAGGTTCACCGCCCGCGCACCTTCGAGCAAGCGTACCGCCGCCTGATCGACTTGCTGGATGTTGCCGCTGACTTCATCGGCGGTGCTCGCTTGCTCTTCGACGGCGGTGGCGATTTGCGCCAGGGTGTCGGTGACGCTTTGCACCGCGCTGGCGATTTCCCCCAGGCGTTCGCCGAGACCGGTGACGGCTTGCGCATCCGATTGCGCCTGGTCGCAGGCGGCTTCCATCAGGCTTACCGCTTCGTTCACGGTGCTGCGCAGGCTGTCGACGGTGCCGGCGATCTGCGCGGTGGAGGACTGGGTGCGTTGCGACAGGCTGCGCACTTCATCGGCCACCACGGCAAAGCCGCGACCTTGCTCGCCAGCCCGTGCGGCCTCGATGGCGGCGTTGAGGGCCAGCAGGTTGGTCTGCTCGGCCACGCCGCGAATGGTATCGACCACCAATTGAATCTGCTGCCCTTGCTCGCTGACCCGACCCAGTGCCGCCGCCGTGTCATTCAACCGCTGATTGAGTTGCTGAATACTCGCTGTCGTACGCTGGCTGTCACGGCTGCTATCGGCGGCGATGCGCTGGGTATGCTGAGCGCTGCCAGACGCCTGTTCGCAACTCTGGGCGACCCCTTGGGAGGTCGCGGCCAATTGCGTGGCCGCTGCGGCGATCTGGCTGATCTGCAACTGCTGGGCTTCGACTTCGCCAAGGGCACCCCTGGAGTGATCGTTGAGGGTGCGCACCGCGTTGCTTAACTGCAGGGTTTCGTGATCGACCCCCAGCAAACTGTTGCGCAGTTGTACCACCGCGACGTTAAGCGAGGTGCTGATCGCCGCCAGTTCGTCGCGGCCATGTACCGGCACTTGCAGGCTCAGGTTTCCGTCGCGCAGTGCTTCGGCCAGCAGTGTGATGCCGCTGGCGCTGCGACGGATCGAGGCCTGTAGACAGATGAACAGGTACAGCGCGGCCAGCAGCAGGCAGCCAAAAATTGTCGCCACCAGGATGAACTGGCGGATGGCCGAGCCGTGGTAATAATCCAGCCGTTGATCCAGAGAAACCAACGATTGCTGGCGCAGCGAGGCAAGGTTACCGAGGAGGGCGTCGAGACTGCGTTCGAAGTCTTCGGGCTTGAGGTTGATGCTGCCACCGAAGACGCCGTCGTCCAGCACTTTCAAGCCGGCATCCAGCTGCTTGAGGCTGTCATGGTACTGCCCGGCCCAGGTTTGCAGGGCGCTGGGCAAGCGGGCTTCCAGCAGGCTACCAGTTTTCACCAGCTGTTCCCGAGCATCGCCGATGCGGCTGCGCAAGTCGCGCAATTGCAGGCGGCTTTGCAGAGTGAACTGCCCGGACACCACCGAAGCTTGACCAACCGCGGCGAGGCGACCGACCCGTTCGATCAGGTCCGGTGCGTGTTGAGTGGAGATCTGCGTCAGCAGATAAGTTTCCAGCCATGGCGCGAGGGTCAGGCGATTGTCCATGGCGATTTGTTCGCGCAAGGCTTGCAGGGCGCTCAAGGCATTGGTGAAGCGATCATAGCCGTCCGGCCACCATCCAACGCTGCTCAGGCTTTTCGAATCCAGGCCGGTGAGGGCGCTTTGCAAGGCTTGATAGCGGGTGAGGGTCTCGCCCTCGGCGCCTTCGGTGTTCAGGGCATTGCCCAAGTCTGTGATCGCTTGGGCCACGGCCGGCTGAACCGTGTCGAACGCTGCCATCGCCGCGATAGTTGCAGGTGTCGGCTGGCGATTGGTTTCGGTGGCGCGCCAGCGCGCGGCGCGGTCACGCTGGGCGGCGAGCAAGTTGTCGAGCGCATCCAGGGCAATCAATTGCCGGACCCCGGCGCGTTCGCCGGCGATCAGGCTCAACTTGTCACGATAGTCCTGGCCGATCATCCACAAGCTGCCTGCCAGCGGCAGGATAAACAGCAGAAACAGCAGCTGAAATTTGCGCGCGAAGCCGAAACGCCCCAGCAGCCCGATCCCCGGTGATAAAAAAGCCTGCATGCCCCATGACTCCTCTGGACACCACGCACCATTGGCGTGCGTCGAGGCCATGGCGACCGCGACTGATGTCCTTCTAAAAGGCCTCGAAAGTTCACCTTGGTCCGCTCTGTAGGCCGACTCTGTAGCGAAACTTCCCATTCTCGGTCCCCTTTGTAAGGGGCCGCGTTGAAGCGGATAAGCAAGGCAAGATTCAGACCATGGCTTTGCGCTATCACCTTTTTTGAGGTCGTTAGCAAGCTAAGGGGATGGCGCGACTGCACCGAAAAATGGCACATTGACCGACCTGCCTGTGCGCACCCATCCGCAGTACGGAAACTCTCATGGCCATCAGCAACGCTCAGTCCGCCGCGACATCGACGCCCGCTCCTTCACAAAGCAGTCCGCTGGTCATGCGCATCATCGGCGCGGTGGCGCTGGCGCACTTGATCAACGACCTGATTCAGGCGGTGCTGCCGTCGATCTATCCGATGCTCAAGGCCAACTATGGCCTGACCTTCACCCAAGTCGGCCTGATTACCCTGACCTTTCAATTGACGGCCTCGTTGTTGCAGCCGTGGGTGGGTTACCACACGGATCGCCATCCCAAGCCCTGGCTGTTGCCGGCCGGCACTGTCTGCACATTGATCGGCATTCTGATGATGTCGGTGGTCGGTAGCTTTCCGATGATTTTGCTGGCAGCAGGGTTGATCGGCATCGGCTCGTCGACTTTTCACCCGGAAGCTTCACGCGTCGCGCGACTGGCCTCGGGCGGGCGCTTCGGCCTGGCGCAATCGACGTTTCAGGTCGGCGGTAATGCGGGCTCGGCCTTCGGGCCGTTGTTGGCGGCGGCGATCATCATTCCCTATGGTCAGGGCAATGTGGCCTGGTTCGGCGTGTTCGCACTGTTTGCGTTGTTCGTGCTGTACCGGATCAGCCGCTGGTACGCCAATCACTTGAACCTGTTCAAACTCAAACAAGGTCAGGCAGCGACGCACGGTTTATCAAAAGGCCGGGTGATCAGTGCGTTGGTGGTACTGGGGTTGCTGGTGTTCTCCAAGTATTTCTACATGGCCAGTCTCACCAGTTACTTCACGTTCTACCTGATCGAGAAATTTGACCTGTCGGTGGCCAGCTCGCAGCTGCATCTGTTCCTGTTTCTCGGTGCGGTAGCGGCAGGGACCTTCTTCGGCGGGCCGATCGGCGACAGGATCGGGCGCAAGGCAGTGATCTGGTTCTCGATCCTCGGTGTGGCGCCGTTCACGCTGCTGCTGCCCCATGTGGACCTGTTCTGGACCAGTGTGTTGAGTGTGGTGATCGGTTTCATTCTGGCCTCGGCGTTCTCGGCCATCGTGGTGTATGCGCAAGAACTGGTGCCGGGAAATGTCGGGATGATTGCCGGAGTGTTCTTCGGCCTCATGTTCGGTTTCGGTGGGATTGGTGCGGCGTTGCTCGGGCATTTGGCGGATATTCGCGGCATCGAGTATGTGTACTTCCTGTGTTCGTTCTTGCCGCTGTTTGGGGTGTTGGCGATCTTTCTGCCAAGAACCAAAAAAGTCTGAACCAACATCCCTCCACTGTGGGGACCGGCGAGCTCGCTAAGCTTCCACAATGTTTCGCAAGTGGGGCCGATGATTCTGTTCGGCCCAAAAAGCCCGCCTCAAAAAATCCACATCGGCAGATTCGCCACCAGGCGGACCTCGTCGTAGCTACCGTCGATCTGCCCGCCCGTGGCCCGATGGTTGTAGACAATGGTGCGAAACACCGCGTTTTTCAGTGCTCCGGATTGCACCACGTACGCCACCATTAAACCGTTTTCGTCGTGTTTGGCATTGTCCAGACCCCGCACGTTGTAACCGGTATTGCGCCCGTTACGGTCGCCGTTGTAATGGGTGCCGTCGATGTCCCAGCCTTTTGCGTGCCACAGACTGGTCGTCAGGCCCGGTACCCCTAAAGACGCCAGATCCAGGTCGTAGCGCAGTTGCCAGGACTTCTCGTTCGGGCCGTTGTAGTCCGAGTACAACGAGTTGGCCATGTAATTGCCCGTGGACTCCCAGACGTAATCGAAATACTCGTCGCCAAACACCTGCTGCCAGGCCAGAGTCAGGCTGTGGGCCCGGTGCGATGCGGTGAACGCCAGGCTGAAGGCGTCATTGTCGATGTAGCCCAGGCGCTGCTCGCCCTGATCCTCGGTGTGGTAGTAATTCAGTGCAGTCTTGAGCGCAATCTCGCGCCGATCCCCGCTCAACTGGGTCAATCCCAGATAGGTCTGCTGCCACATGTCCTCGAAGCGTGAGGTGTAGAGGCTGACGTCCAGACCGTAAGGGGTTTTGGCCATTCCTCCGAGGTAGGAAATACGCGACCCCGAATACGCCCGGTTACCGAAGGTGGTGGTGAGTTTTTCGCTGCCGGTACCGGTACGTGGAATCGCCCGTTCGAAGCTGCCGGCCTGCAATGACAGCCAATCGAGTTCGTTGCTGAACAGGCCTACGCCCTGAAAGCTCGAGGGCAGGGCGCGATTGTCCTTGTAACGCAGAATCGGGTTGTCGGTGAGCAAGCGACCGGCCTTGATTTCTGTGCTGGAAAAACGCAGCCGCAGATCACCGACACCCAAACGACTCCAGGTCGGTAGCGCATCGCCATCGCTGTCCACCAGCACCCGATCGCCACCATTGGCGACACGCCCATGTCCGCGCTCCAGGTTGATGGCGCTGAACAATGAAGCGTCCAGCCCGAAGCCGACCGCCCCTTGGGTATATCCGGAGCTGTAGTTGAGCATCGCGGTTTGCACCCAGGTTTCACGGATGCGGGTCCGCTCCAGGCCATCTTCTTTCTTGATCCCCAGGTAGGTAGAACGTCGGGTGTGTTGGTTGGCATAGTAATGGCGCAAGTTCAGCCCCAAATGGCTGCCGTCGACAAAACCCGGGGCCTGGGCTTGAGTGGTCGGCGTTTCATCCGCAGTTACAATCAAAGGGCTGCCGACGGCAATGCTGGCCATCAGAAGTACACGAAAATCCATTTCGATAAGTCTCTAGAGGAACAAATCAGGCGCACGTCGCTAATGCTGTCAGTGAAGAAATTTGAGCGACAAAAATCCTGTGGGAGCGAGGCTTGCCCGCGAAGAATGCACCGCGGTGTTTCAGCGATTACGCGTTATCGTTCTTCGCGGGCAAGCCACGCTCCCACAGGCGAGACGGCGGGCTGGGCCAGTGGCGAATCGTGCCGCGCCAGTTTTCATAGGTCTTGCCGAGCCGAAGCAACCACTGGTCTGCGAAGCGCGGAGCGATCATCTGCAGGCCGATCGGCATGCCTTGGTCGGTAAAGCCGCAGTTGATTGACAGGGCTGGCTGCTCGCCCATGTTCCACGGCACAGTGAAGACGATGTGCTCGAACGGCAGGCGCGGGTCATTGGTGGGCGAGGCCCATTCAGCCGCAAAGGCGCTGACCTGGTTGGTCGGCGACAACACCAGGTCGACATTATGAAAGACCTCGGCTGCCCGGCGCCGGATTTCGAACGTCTGGTTGAACCCCTCAACCGCCTGCACGGCGCTCAGGTTCTCGGCCGCTGCCGCCCAGTCGCGAATGTAGGGCAAGACCTGATCGAACCGTTCGGGGCTCAGGGCCTGCAACTGACTCCACTGTCGCGCCTGCCAGAATTGATCCAGGCCCTGGAGCACGGCGCGGTCCATCAGTGGCTTGATCTGACGTACCTGGGCGCCCCTGCTTTCGAATAGGCGAGCCGCTTCCCGAACCGCCGAGCACACCTGTTCGTCTGGTTGAATGCCACAGCCGGGATCGAGCATCAGACCGATTTTCAGCCCTTGGACCGACAACTGTCCCAGGGCCCAATCGCCTTGTTCCGGTAGCAGGCTGGTAGCATCCCGCGCATCGGGGCGGGACAGGTAGCGCATCATCAGCGCACAGTCATCCATGCTGCGGGTCATGGGGCCGGCACAACGGCCGGTGTAATAGGGGTCGATGGGGATGCGCCCGAGTGTCGGCTTGAATCCCACCAGGGCGCACCAGGCTGCGGGCAAACGGACCGACCCGCCGATGTCGGTGCCGACATGCAGCGGCCCATAGCCGGCCGCTGCTGCCGCCGCCGCGCCGGCACTGGAGCCTCCGGGATTGTTCGCCAGGTTCCAGGGATTGCGTGTTACGCCGTGGAAACTCGACAGCCCCGACGACAACATCCCGTAGTCCGGAACCGTTGTCTTGCCCAGGACTATCGCTCCGGCCTCACGCATCCGCGCCGCCGGTGGTGCGTCGGCTGTGGCCGGGATCAGCTCGGTCGCGGCGCAGCCCAGGGGAATGCAGTCGCCTTGCGTCGCTATCAACTCCTTGAGTGTCACGGGTAAACCATCGAGCAGACCACGGGGTTGGCCCCGGCTCCAGCGCTCGCTGGCGGCAGCCGCCTGTTCCCGGACCCGTTGCGGGTCAAAGGCGTACAAGGCATTAAGATGGGGTTCCCAGCGCTCGATGTGGGCCAGCAAATGGTCGTAGTATTCCAGCGGTGACAGTTCCTTGCTGGCGAACAACACCAACAGTTGCACCGCCGATAGATCATGCAAATCGTTGACGCAGCTCATGCCAATTGCCGTCCTTTGGTATTCAGGGGCAAGCGCCGCGACCGGCGGCGCGAAAAGGTCAGGCTCAGGCGCCTGGAACCACCGAAACGTCAGCCACCGACGAGGAGCGAAAGCCGAAGAACAACGCCATGAGTGCCCCGACGGCCCCCATGACCACGCAATAGCCTACGCAGACCCAAGGGCTCCACGGCATCAGTCCGATCAGCAGAAGCGGTGTGGTACTGGCCCAGAGTGCGTAGGCAATATTGTAGGTAAAGGAGATACCGGACACCCGGATCCGGGTCGGAAACAACCCCACCATTACCGAGGGCACCGCACCCACTACGCCGCAGGTCAGGCCGGCCAGCGCATAGGCCACGCTGATCCAGTAGCCGCCACTGATCAGGCTGGCGTAAAGCACCGCGGTCCCCACCGGCAGCAGCAGGCTATAAACCAGCACCGCGCGCCAGGCGCCGATCCGGTCCACCAGTAATCCAGCCAGTACACAGCCAATATTCAGGAACACAATGCCCAGGCTGCTCAGCGCGAACGTATGGCTGGCGCTCATGCCGAAGCTTTTCTGCATGACAGTCGGGGTGATCACCACCAGCACCACCACCGCCGATGTCAACACACAGGTCAAAAGCATCGCCGGCAGGATGGATTTGCGGTGATCGCGCAATACTGTCCGTAATGGAAACTCCGCATCCAACTCACGTCGCGCCTGCAAGGCCATGAACACCGGGGTTTCACTCAGCCAGCGCCGCAGCCAGACCCCGATCACCCCGAATACACCACCCAGCAGGAAGGGGAGGCGCCAGGCGAAGTCGAGTATCTCGGCGGGGCTATAGAGCCGCGCCAGGAGGGTTGCGGTCAGTGCCCCCAGCAGATAGCCAAATGTTAATCCGGCCTGCAGCACACCCAGGGCATAGCCACGATGCCTGACCGGGGCATGCTCGGCCACGAACACCCAGGCGCTAGGCACTTCGCCGCCCACAGCGGCGCCTTGCAGCACCCGCAACAGAAGCAGCGTCAAGGGCGCCCAGTAACCGATCTGTTCGTAGGTCGGCATGATTCCGATCAACAGGCAGGGCAAAGCCATCATCAGGATGCTCAGGCTGAACACCCGCTTGCGCCCCACCCGGTCTGCGAAATGCGCCATCAGGATGCCGCCCAGCGGACGGGCCAGATAGCCGGTGACGAAAATTCCGAAACTTTGCAGCAAGCGCAGCCACTCAGGCATCTCTGGCGGAAAGAACAACTGGCTGAGGGTCAGGGCGAAGAACACAAAGATGATGAAGTCGTAGATTTCCAGCGCACCACCCAGCGCCGCCAGGCCCAGGGTCTTGTAGTCAGACCGGGAAAAGCGACCGGGTTGTGGATCAATGTGGGCCGTCATAAAGGGACTCTAAACAGGAACTCATGAAAACTCGCGACTGAAACAGCATTCGAAACCACGCCCTTGAACAGGCAGTGTCGTTCGAATGAAGCCATCAGGTACATAGCCGGTAATGGTCCATCCAATTACCGGGCGGGACAACCAGACAATGCATCTGGGTTGCTTTTTAGGGCAAATCTGTACATTGAGTTTTTGCGTGTTTAACCAATAATCGGGCACTTCCTAACCCTGGATATTGAGCGCAACATGGAAGAAATTCAGCGTAATTTCGACGATTTTAATCACCCGGACGTTGAAGCGATCGCGATTATCCGCGGTCGCGTGTTGCAGGCATTGCAACAATATTTGCTGGAGCGCGACTTCAAGCAGCTGATGCCCATTCTCATGTCGCCCATCACTGACCCCTTGAACCATGCGGTCTACCCCGCTGAACTCCAATACGAAACGCGGCGCCTGAAACTGACCGCCAGCATGATCTTCCATAAACAGCTGGCATTGACCGCCAGAGGTCATGACAAGATCTTTATCGTGGCGCCGAACATTCGTCTGGAAAAAGCCGAGATCAAGGATTCGGAGAACCACTTGCTGGAATTCTCCCAGTTCGACTTCGAAATACGTGGCGGCAACATGCACCAGGTCATGGTGCTGATCGAAGGCTTGATCAAGCACACCTTCGCCGAGGTCAGGCAACACTGCTCGGCCCAGCTGGCCCACCTCAATCGCCAGCTGCCGCACTACGAGACGCACTTTCCGATATACAGCTCGGACGAGTTGCGCGCCGAGTATGGCGACGACTTCGAGAAGATCATGTCGGCCAAGGCCCACACGCCGTTCTTCGTCACCAACTACCGCCGGGAATTCTATGATCGCGAAACACCCGGCAAGCGCGGCCAGTACAACAACTACGACCTGATCTATCCCGACAGCTATGGCGAAGCCCTGTCGGGTGCCGAACGAGAGTTCGAGTACGAACAGATCATCTACCGCATGGAAGAGTTGTCGATGGACCTTGCGCCCTTCGCCAATTACCTCCAAGTCGCCAAGCGCGGCCTGCTTCATCCGAGCGCCGGCGGCGGGCTGGGGATCGAGCGACTGCTGAAGTTTATCTGCGGCAAACGTCGCATCCGCGATGTTGCGCTGTTCGACCGCACCGTCGGTACCAGCTTCCTGTTCTGACCCACCGTCACTTTTGCGCTGCCCCGCTTTCAGGCGGCGGCAGGCGCTGCTCTGGAGAAAAACCATGCCCGCGTTGCGTATCCACTGGTGCTCACCGCTCGACAGCGGTCAACAAAAGGCTTCCGAGAAATACAACACTGGTGCCCTGGACTTTGCCGGTATTGTCGACTTCGCTCAGGAAGCCGATGAGTTGGGGATCGACTCGTTGCTGATGGGTATCAGCTACCACATGCCTGACCCGCTGCCAATGATCGGCGCCCTGGTCCGAGAGACCAGCCGAGTCAAATTCATCCTGGCGTATCGCCCCGGCCTGCTGCCGCCGACGTTGTTCACGCAGATCGTCAATACCGTGTCGTGGATGTCCGACAAGCGTATTGCATTGAACCTGGTCGCCGGTATTTCCCCCGATGAACAAGCCTTTTATGGCGACTTCGTGGCCCACGATGGACGTTATGAACGCACCAGCGAATTCCTCGAGATTTTGCATCGTTTCTGGAAAGGCGAAACGCCCCTGACCCATCACGGCGCTCATTACCGTATCGAGCAAGCGCAATTGGGACTGCCTTTCAAGGACAACGAACGTCCACACATCTATTTGAGTGGCGCTTCGGAAATCGCCCAGCAGATCGCCGTGAAACACAGCGATTGCTGGTTACGCTACGGCGACACGCCGCAGGGTATCGCCGAGGCCAGCCGGGCAGTGCTCGAGGCGGGTTGTTCGGTGGGGATTCGCATGCATGTGCTGGCTCGGGAAACCCGTGCGCAAGCCCTGTCGGCCGTTGAAAGCATGATGGAAAACCCGGATGAGCAGCATCGCGAATGGGTTCGTCAGTTCGTCGGGCGTTGCGACTCCGAAGCCGTCAAGACTTCGTTCCGTCTGGCCGACAAGGCTGAACATGACTGGCTCTCGCCAATGCTCTGGTCCGGTGCCGTGGCCTACCGTGGCGGCCCGGCGCTGTGCGTGGTCGGCAGCTATCAGGAAGTGGCCGAATATCTGCTGGAATACAAGAAAGTAGGGGTCAGCGAGTTCATCTTTTCCGGCTGGCCGACTCGTGACGAAATGCGCGGTTTCTGTCGCCATGTGTTGCCACGCCTGCGCAAGCTCGAGGCCGAACTGGAAAGCCAGCATGCATGACACAGCCCGGCTGCGGCGTTTCGGTGCCGGCCTGCTGTTCGCGCTGTTGGCGGAACAAACGGTGCTGTTCGCAGTACCGTTGATGATCTTCCAGCTCACCGGCAATGTCCGTTACTCCGGAGTGGCGTTCGCTCTGGAGTGGCTACCGGCACTGCTGGCCTATCCGTTTGCCGGACTGCTGGCGGACCGCTTCGGCGGGCGTCTGCTGTTTCGCCACGCCAATACCGCGCGAGCGGTGAGCCTGGGGTTGACTGCCGGGGTCTGCTGGTATGCGCCAATGCTTACGGTCTGGGCCTTGATCGGCAACGGCATCGTGCTCTCGCTGCTGATGGCGCCGGTGCGTATGGCGGTGGAAAAGAGCGTACCGCTGATCGCTGGCCCCGAACGCCTGGCCCACTGCCAGTCCCTGGTGCAGAACATGGAGCTGCTGGCCATGGCGCTGGGCCCGGCGCTGGCGGCACTGCTGGCGATGTACGCCGACAAGCGCCTGCTTCTGGGGCTGGCGGCGCTGGCATTCGCCGCGGCGGGTGTGTGTTGGAAAGGCCTGCCCAATACCCAGTCGGCCAGCCCGCCGAAGAGCATCCGCAAGGACCTGGTCCTGGGCTGGAGTCTGTTATTGAACAATCCGCCGGTCTTATCCCTGGCGCTGCTCAATTTCACCATCAACCTGGCCTTTGCCTGCGTTCTGAGTGCCAATGCCTTTGTCATCAGTGGCGTGTTCGGTGCCGCCGACGGGGTGTTCGGCCTGATGAACGCCGGGGCCGGTGCACTGGGCTTGCTCAATTTCATTCTGGTGCCGCGGCTGTTGGCGCGGATGTCGATCTACCGCCTCGGTACATGGGGTTTTGCCTTGCTCTGCCTGGGCCTGATCTGTATGGGCGCGGCCAGCGGTGTAGCGCTCTATGCCATCAGTTTTCTCCTGGCGATGGCCGGCTGTGCCTTGTTCAACGTGTTCAATCGGACTCAGCGTATCAAGGCGATTGCCGCCGACCACTTGGGCAAGGTGATGGGCCCGTTCTACCTGGTCAACCTGCTGTCCTACCCATTGGGCGGCCTGCTGACCGCCAGTATCGGCCATGAGTACGGAGTCCAGACATTGATCCTGGCCCTCGCGCTGCTGCTCGCCATCCCCGGCGCCTTGCTGTTCAACCTGACCACCCGGCGCTTTCGCACCGCCCTGGACTTTCCCCCCTCAGCCATGGAGGCAACGCAATGAAAGGATCGCAAGACTGCCTGATTGCAACCGTCGAATCGGATTCGCACATGTGGAATCTGGTTTATCTGCAGCTGTGGTTGGCGGAGCACGGTTTCAACGTCAAGAACCTCGGCAGTTGCACCCCGGTGGAGGTGGTTCTCGCCACCCTTGAGCTGCGGCGCACGCAATTGTTGGTGGTCAGCAGCGTCAACGGCCATGGACATTTCCAGGGGCTGGAGCTGATTCGTCAGGTGCGTCAACAGCACCCGGATCTGCATTGTGTCATCGGTGGCAAGTTGACCACCTCGGAAGACCACACGCGGGCGGTTCGCCAGGAGCTGCTGGCCGCCGGTTTCAACGAGGTGTTCATCGGCCCCGACGCCATCGAGAACTTCGAAAACTACCTGAACACCCTTGAGCGCTCGAAACCTGCGCTCGTCCTGGGTACCGGCACGGCACCGTGCTGGACCTGAGTCCAGCCCTCTTTTTTTCACAGGATCGAATCGATGCATATCGTTATCGTCAATCGCTGGCCGCGTTTCCAGGACCCAAGTCGCTGGGACAATGAACTGACCCGCTACGAAGAGTTCTTCGATCATCAGCGACATCGGATCAGCTATGTGGTCGACGGCCTTGGCGCCGAGGGCGTACTGGCCCCCCGGGAGCACATCGCCCATCTGGTACAGGTCGATGACGTCAATCAGTACCCTCAGTTGTTGGCAGGCGTTCAGGAAATCATCGATCGCGTCGGTCCCGTGGACCAATTGATCGCGCTGTCGGAGTTCACTCTGGAGATCGCGGCGTGGGTACGACAGACCCTGAACATTCCTGGTCACGGCCTGGAGCAGGTGGCGGTTTACCGCGACAAGGCACGAATGAAAGAAGTCCTCCAGGAACACGGCCTGGCGGTGCCACCGTTCATTCGCTGCAATGACGTGAAACAGGCGCTGGAGTTCGCCGATGTTGTCGGCTATCCAGTGATCGTCAAACCGGTGGATGGCGCCGCCAGCATCGGCGTCGCCAAGGTCGAGGACGCCCAGGCCCTGCGCGTGATACTCAGCGAAGTGGACCTGGGGCGCTATGAAGTCGAGGCCTTCATCCAGGGCCAGACTTATCACATCGACGGTTTCACCGATGACAGCGCCGGGGTGCCTTTCCAGGTGGTGTCGCGCTATATCAACAGCTGCCTGGATTTCGCCAACGCCAAACCGCTGGGTTCAGTGATCCTCCAGTCTTCGGAGTTGCGCACCCGGATCGAAGTCTTCAGCGAGTCCTGCCTGCGGGCATTGGACCTGCGCAACAGCGCCTTTCACCTGGAGATATTCGTCGAGGCGGATGGCTCGCTAGTGTTCCTTGAAGTGGGAGCCCGGGTGGGCGGCGCCGAAGTGCCACATCTGATCAACAAAGTCTTCGGTGTGAACCTCTATGAGCATTGGCTCAAAGGCCTGGCCGGTGAGCGCGTGCCCTTGCCGACGATCCAGGCGGATCCCAGCGGTGGCTGGCTGGTCGTCCCCAAACCGGCACAACTGCCATGCCGGGTAATCGAGGCGCAAACGCTGCGCCCGCACCTGAACTCGCTCTGGCGAGAACTGCTGCCCCGGCCCGGACAGATCCTTGAAGCCGGCGGCAGCTACGACGCCCTGCACAGCGGTCGCTTCATTTTCACCGACGCGAGCGAAATGGATATCGAGAGCGACATCCAGCACGCGATCAAGAACTTTCACTTCCAGGCCGAACCGATATGAACATTGCCATTACCTCTGAAATGGCCGACGCCCCCTTGCTCGGCGAGTTGAATCGCTACCTCAGTGCGGTGGACCGACGTGCCGTCGCCACCCTGGGGGAACGGTTGGTCGATGCCGCTGGCGGTGTTGACGGGCTCGCGGACTACAAGCTGATGGTGGCCTATGGCGGCGGCAAGGACAGTTCCTACACCGTATCGCTGATCCGCGCCGTGCAACTGCACCTGAACGTACTGCATGGCCGCACCTTCTTCTTGCGCATTGCCAATATGCGTCACGCCGGGGTCCCGGATGCGGTCATGGCGAACATCGACCGGGTCTATCGGGCCCTGCACCTGTATGACGATCCTCGGGTCGAGATGCTGGTGGTCGATCACCAGCAGATTCGCCCGTTCGAACGTCACTTGCCATTCCCCGAGCAGGTGCGCGCGATGAACCGCTTCGATGTGCTGATGAACGGCCATCGTACCGCTGGCGACGGCCGCCCGACGTTCTGTAACAGTTGCAACCTGGCGGTCGCCGACTTCTACGGGCGTGCGGCCTGGTGGCAAGGCGGTGTCGACGCGGTGGTCACGGGTGATTCGCGCAAGGAACAGAAGCATTACTTCACTTGGATCATGCGCCTGGCCCAACGTTTGGGGCTGAACGTCGACGAGTGTCGGCGCCAGGGATTTCGCGGCCTGCTCCAGGCCCTTGATGGTGTGGCCCAGGTGTATTTCGTCGAACTGTTCGGTGAAGGCTTCGACGAACAGCGGGCTGAACGTCGGGTGGCCAGCGGCAGCGAAAGCGCCGACCCGGACTTCATCAGCATCTACGACCTGGTGAGCTACCGGGTGGAAGACCACTGGGAGTTGATTACCGAGTTTCTCGATTTCCGCTTCGAAGAACTGGCGTTCAGTTTCACCGAATCAGACTGCGCCAACCCCATGCTGATGGCGCACTTTCGCGGGCTCAAGGCGCAGTACGTACAGGGTCGTCACTACCATGACGGTATCAGCGAATACCTGGAGCTGGCCCAGGGCTTGATGCGCAAAAAGGAAATGCCCCAGCGCCTGATCGACCTGGCACTGTCGGCCTACGCCGGGGCCGAAGGCAAGGACGCTCGTCGGGCGCTGGCGAACCGTTTCGCCAGCGAGGCGTTCGGGCTCGACGAGATACAACTGACTTGTCTGCAGTTCGCGCCCTTCGTCGAGCGTGGCCGCGAGCTGTCGAGCTTCATCACGACCTGTCACCCTGAGCGCCTGGCAGATCTGGAGGACCTTCACGGCGTCCTGGCCGGTAGTCGCCAGGACAGCGCTCTGAGCCTGTGGCTGAACCAGGTCAGCGGCTTGCCGTTGCCGGCGCTACGTAGTCTGTACGCCCATCAACAGATCGATTTCGATAGCGACAGCAGCCTGATTGCCCGGGTTCGCGCCGGTGATCCGCATAAGGGCCGGATAACCCGTTTCGACCCGGCCACGGGTGAAAACGTGGTTGAACTGGTGTCGGGGCGCTAAGTGATGGACATGACAGGAGGTCATTTCCAGCGCTTCATCGAGCAGGCCCGGGAACGGCGCGAACTGGTGGTGCAACCACGCATGGGCTTCGGCGGACTGGCGCCGATGCGCGCCGGGTTGGCCGCAGTGGCCGGGTTGCCCTGCGCCACCATCGGAACCATCACCCTGGACAGCTACACCCGGGTCGGTGATTACCAGAGCGCGCTGCAGTGCCTGAACAGCGACAGCCCACTGAACGGTTTCCCGATCATCAGCCATCCGCTGGAAGCGGTGCGTGGCATGCTCGATGGGCTCTACGGCCCGTCGTTCCCGATCCAGGTCCGCCATGGCACCGCCCAACCGCAGCATGTTTTCAAGCGGTTGGCGGCCCTCGGACTCGACGCCACCGAAGGCGGCCCGGTGTCCTACTGCATGCCTTACAGCCGTTTGCCGCTGGCGCGGGCAGTCGAGGCTTGGGCGCAAAGTTGTCAGTTGCTGGCCGATGCCACTGCCCATGGTCATATCGAGAGCTTCGGCGGTTGTTTGCTGGGTCAGCTGTGCCCGCCGTCAATGCTGATCGCGATGACCTTGCTCGAGGCTTTGTTCTTTCGCCAGCAGGGCATTCGCAGCGTCTCGTTAAGCTACGCCCAAGGCACGTCCATGGCCCAGGATTTCGGAGCTTTGCAGGCCCTGCGCGAACTGGCTGCCGACTATCTGGACGGCGTCCATTGGCATGTCGTGGTGTATTCCTACATGGGGGTCTTTCCCTCCACCGGTCATGGTGCTCGCCGCCTGATCTATGACAGTGCGCGCCTGACCCAGGCTGCCGGCTGCGAGCGATTGATCGTCAAGACCGTTGCCGAATCCCGGCAGATTCCATCGGTCGAGGACAACCTCGAAGCCCTGGCAATGGCGGCCGAAGCCGCCGCGGGCGACGCACTGGAGATCGACCCGGTCAGTGAAGGCTATCGCCAGGAAGTGTTGTTCGAGGCACGGCAACTGGTGGAAAGCACGCTGGACCTGCACACCGATATTGGCGTCGCGTTACTCCAGGCTTTCGCCCGTGGGCGGCTCGACATTCCCTACTGCCTGCACCCCGACAACCCTGGCCGCGCCACGACCCGCATTGACGACCACGGTGCCTTGCGTTGGGGCAATGTCGGTGGCCTGCCGCTGCCCCAGAGCTGCGGTCTTTCTTCGATCGGACCGGGTATTACCTCGTCCGAATTGTTCCAGATGTTGCATTACACGGTGAACCGTTATGACCAACCCTTGCACTGACTCCACTTTGGCGCCGCTGATTCTGGTCGACGCCTATTCCACAGGCGCTCTGCTGGCCCAGGCTTTGGCGGAGCATCGCCCACTGCTGCATGTGCGTTCACGCAACGACATGCCACCGGCCTTTGCCGCGAGTTGCCCGCAGACACTGTTCCGCGTGCACTACGGCGTACACGAGGAAGGCCTTGAACCGTTGCTGGAAAAGCTCGCGGCCCAGGCGCCAGCGGCGGTGTTGACCGGCAGCGAATTCGGTGTCGAATTGGCGGATTTGCTGGCCGCCCGTCTCGGCCTGCCCGGTAATGATCCCGAATACTCTGCCGTCCGTCGTGACAAATCACTGATGGCCGAACAGGTCGCTGCTGCCGGATTGCCGGTGGCTGCGCAACTGCGTACCGCCTCCAGCGCAGAGGCTCTGGCCTGGTTCCAGGCTCGTGGCGAATCGACGGTGGTGGTCAAGCCACTGGACAGTGCGGGCTCCGATAATGTGTTCATCTGTCACGATGCCGCTCAACTGCATGCGGCCATCGACTGCATTCTCGGCGCTACTAACCTGATGATGCGCAGCAACCGGGCGCTGTTGTTGCAGGAATACCTGGAGGGCGACGAGTACGTTATCAACAGTGTCAGTCATCAGGGCGAGCACTGGATCACTGATGTCTGGAAATGCACCAAGACGTTGAGCGCCGACGGTCGCAAGATCTATGACCGTGAAGACCTGCTGCCCGCCGATGCGCCGGAGCTTGATGGGCTGATCGATTACGTCGAAGGCGTGCTCGATGCCTTGGCCATCACCCACGGTCCGGCCCATACCGAAGTGATCCTCACGGCTTGCGGCCCGCGCCTGCTGGAAACCGGTGCCCGTCTTTCCGGGCTGGCCAACCCACCGGCGCTGCAAGCGGCTACCGGCAACGACCAGGTCGCGCTGACCTGCACCAGCTATCTGGAGCCGGCCCGACTGGCATCGTTTCCCAAGCGCTATCGCTTGCAGCAGCACGCCCGCGGACTAAACCTGATCGCCCGCCATAGCGGCGTCTTCGCCCAACTCGATGTACGCAAGCGCCTGGAGGCTCTGCCGAGCTTTTACAACGCGCGCTTTCGTTTTACCGAAGGTCGCCCAAAAACGCCGACCATCGACCTCAACAGCTCGCCGGGTGCCGTATTCCTGGTGCACCCGAGCGCCGACAGAATCCGCCAGGACCATGAAACCTGGCGTGAATGGGAGAAAGACTGGTTGTAGTGACAGACGCCCCATCCCCGGGGTTTTCAATCATCACAGGAAGACACTTATGAGCGCTCATACCCGTACTAAACGATTGACGGTTCCGCAACTGGTCGCGATGAAGGGCCAACAGAAAATCGTATCCCTTACGGCGTACTCCAGCTCTATTGCCAGGTTGATAGACCCAATCGTCGATTTCATTCTGGTCGGTGACTCTACTGCTATGGTCGGCTATGGTCGGGCCTCGACGCTGAGTATGCAGCTCGAAGAAATCATCGGACACACCCGGGCCGTGGTCGACAGCACGCGCCTGTCTTGCGTCATCGCCGACATGCCTTTCGGCAGCTATCAGGAATCTAACGAACAGGCCTTTCGCAATTGCGCGCAGGTCCTGGCGCGCACCGGTTGCGATGCCGTCAAGCTGGAAGCCAACAAGGCCTTGGCGGGTACCGTCGAGTTTCTGGTGGCACGCGGTATTCCGGTCATGGCCCACGTCGGGCTGATGCCGCAGTTCGTCAATGTCATGGGAGGGTTCAAGGCCCAGGGCCTGACCGCCGAAGCCGGTGCGATGATTGCCGAGGACGCTCGGGCCAACCTCGAAGCCGGTGCCTTCAGTCTGCTGCTCGAGGGGGTGGCCGAAGGCGTGGCCCGGCAAATTACCCTGGATTCGAAAATGCCCACCATCGGCATTGGCGCCTCACCGGCCTGTGACGGCCAGGTGCTGGTGACCGAGGACGTGCTGGGTCTGGGCGGTGAACAGGTGCCGCGCTTCGTCAAGCAGTACGCTGATGTCGGCGCGGTGATTCGCGGCGCTTGTGAGCGTTTTGCCGAAGAGGTGCGCGATGGCCGCTTCCCTGAATCGCGGCATTGCTATGGGCTCTAGGCATAGCTATGGTTCTTCGCTGATAGCCTGGGCCAGTTTCTTCAGGGCCAGGGGAATATCCTTGCTCCAGTCGAGGGTGTAGCTCAGGCGCACGTGATGCCGCCAGGCCCCCTGCTGGCTGAATATTTCCCCGGGGGCGATAACGATGCGCTGGGCCAGCAAGCGCTCGAACACCCGCCGCATGTCCACCGAGTGTCTGGCCTCGAGCCAGAAGGTCGCTCCGCCTTGCGGGGCGACAACCCGTAACTGGCCATCGCCGTGCGCCTCCAGCAAGGCCTCCATCCGTTTCATCCGGTCCAGCAGCATGGCCCGCAGCACCATTAGATGCTGGTCGATGCGCTTGGAGCTGAAGAGTTTGGCGATCGCTTTCTGACGGATCGGCGACAGACGAAATGCCCGTTCCAGAAATAGCCGATGCAACTGAGGCCCGTGTCGGCGACACAGTACATAACCATAGGGCGCTTCCGAGCCGATGATCTTGTCGAAGGTTGAGAACACCAGCAGCTTTTCCGGATCGGCAAAATCGCGATAGCGCGCGGGTTTGGGAGAGAAATAGAACTCGCCATAGCTGTCGTTTTCGAACAGCCAGACATCCCGCTCCGCCAGCCAGCGACAGATTTGCTGTTTATCCTGCGCCGGCATCAGCTTGCCTTGGGGAATATTCACGGTCGACGACAGCACCGCCAGCCGAATGGGCTCACGCCTGAGCAACTCACTGAGCGTGGACAGATCGAAGCGTCCATCCTCGCCGAGCGGGACTTCGATCACGCGAATCTTTGCTGCCTGCAGCTGACGCAGGATCGCCCATGAGCAAGGCGACTCCACCAGCGCCACAGTGCCCCCCAGATTCAAGGCGCTGAGGGACAACTCCAGCACACTGCGCAGGTCCGAGCCGATAAACACGTGCTCGGCCTGCCAGTAGCTGTGAGTGGAACGGGTGTAGCGGTCGGCCAGGGCGCCGCGTAACTCGGGCTCGCCGAACGGCTGATAGAGTGGCGCATGGGAGCGCGGGTATTGCCGGGCCAGTTCGCGCTCCATCATCAACAACGGGTTTTCCAGCGACAACAACATCGCCGGCGCGTCGCTGCTCAGGGCCAGCATCCCCGGCTGGCGCGCGTTGGAGAATACGCTGTCCAGCAGATTGGGCGAGCCCTCGTTCAATAAGGGGGCCGGCATCGCCTTGGTGAAATAACCGAACTTGGGTTTGGCATAGATCCGTCCCTCGTCTTCGAGAAGCGAATAGGCGTACTTGGTCGTCGACACCGACACATTCAGGCGCCGGGCCAGTTGCCGCAAGGACGGCAATTTCTGTTCACGTTCCGAATTGGCGGTTTCGATCAGCTCGACCAGATAGCGGTACACCGCCTGATAGGCGAAAGAGGCGTCTTTGGTTATAACCAGGCTCACTTGTTGAAATTCCTGTGTGCCCACTGCACGAAAACGCTGGCGACCTGAAGCGGCAAGCCTGAGGTATGTTTTTCCAGGTGTTCAAGTCCGGCGATGATCTGGGACCTGATGGCAATGCCATCAAGCAAAACCAGGAGACACTCGAAAGGAAATGGCATGCTCTTCATCCCTGTAGTGATTGCCAATAAAACTATTCTTGCATAACTGGGCAGCGTTCCCGCGTTACCGGACAGGCTACGGATGGAGGAGGGGGGGTGTCCCAATATGCAAAATCCCCGTATCAGCGAGTGATTACGGGGATTTTGTGTCTATCGAGGTCCGTGGAAAACCACGGTTCCTCTTTACACGTTAAACCGGAAGTCGAGGCTGCAGGGGCCGTGGCTGAAGGGATGTTTGCGCTGGAATCAGAAATATAGTCACCCCCGTATACACTTTAATGTTGGCTACTCTTTTTTCAGGTCTTGATGCGCGGTTTGTCCCGCTTCCTGTAGATAAGTCATCCAGAGAGTGAATCACGGACCCGTTCCCGCAGGCGGCGCATGCCATCGGCCGTCGCGCAAGAAAAACGCAAGAGTGACTGGAATCGTGCATTTTTAATCATTTTTAATCATTTTCATTTTTTAACTATATATATAGTAGTTGCTTCCATAGCGAATTCTTTGCGCCATGTCGAATCTGCACCAAAAAGGAATTTACATAATGATCTCTAACGAAAGAGGGTTTTGGGCTAGCGCTGTGCGTCATGTGAAAGGAAAAGATTTTATTGATGCAGTCGAGGTCAAGCAATGGATCAAGAACTTAGTGGTTTCGCTGGTCGGCTTGGCCATGTTAGATACGGGAACGGAACAGCAAATGAAAGCCTGAACATTCTTTTCGTATCCTGCGCATTTTGTTTGGCCGCCTCGTCAATCTACGGTTCCTGTAATCGACGATGTATTTTGTATTCAAATCCAACTGGAGAAGTAATATGTCCGTCAATCTCGTCATCAGCTTTAATGTAAAAGAAGAAAAGCTGCAATCGTTCAAGGACATCATGAACGACGTGAAGATCAATCTGCCGAAGGTGGACGGTTGCCAAACGGTCAAGATCCTCAACCACTTGGAGGATCCACTCGCGTTCACGCTAGTGGAAGCCTGGGATTCGCGTGAAATGCACGGCACCCACGTCGACCAGATGATCTCGAGCGGTCAGTGGAGCGTCATCGTCGAGCATCTGAGCAGTGCGCCGGTCAGCGGCTACTTCAGCGAAGTTTGATGCCGTAACGTCAGCGGCAGGGCGCGTGCGGCGAGTCCGGCTGCGCCTCCGGCGCCATCTCGGGCATACACGCGCTATTTGCTGTTATGTATTTTCTGCTATTTTCCTGGATATCCTCTTCCGTCCCGAACGTCCTACACGCTTGGGCAGCAGCATGTCGCGCTGCTGGATACCGTCCTGTCCAAATGGGGCGGCCAATTTGTTGAGAAGCCATAGCAATGACACTCGAAGTAGTACCGACGGCGCTTTATTCGATGCGCAACGTAAAGCCAATCCTCGCTGACGGTAGCTCGTCCATCCTCCATAAAACGCTTGAAACGAACCTGGAAAACAAGGCGATCTATATCGCCACGCCGTTGATCGTCTACATCAAGCAGGGCAAGCAGATTATTCGCGACTATGACGCCATGGCCAATGTCGTCGACGAGAATCATTTGATTTTCCTCTCCAAAGGCATTTACACGGTATCGGACTACGTCACTGGCAACGATATCTTCGAGGCGGTGCTGCTGTTTTTCGACGACAAGCTGATCGCCAAATACCTGTCGCGTGCGGCCGGCACAGGTAATTCGCATACGGACGTCCTGCAGAAAAACGTGCACGGCACTTATACCCTGCACGCCAATGAACAGATTCAGCGCTATATCGATTCGCTGAATTATGTCTACAAGGGCGCGGAGGGCTCCGACGCGCTGCTGGAATTGAAACTGCTCGAACTACTGCACCTGATCGCCATCCAGGACAAGTCCTTCCGTTTCCTGCGCGAGCTGTCCTGCGGCGGCAGCCGCAAACGCCGCCTCATCACCGACTTCATGGAGCAGTACTATTCGCACAAGCTGAAGATTGAAGATTATGCCCTGCTGACGGGACGCAGCGTGTCGACCTTTATCCGCGACTTCAGGCGCAGCTACAACACCACCCCGAACCGCTGGATCATCGAAAAAAAAGTCGACATCGCGCATCAGCTGTTGACGGCTAAAAATTATTCCGTCACCGACGCGGCTGCGGAGGTGGGATATGAAAATACCTCCCACTTCATCAAGGTCTACAAGCAACGGTACGGTGTCACGCCGAAGAAAGCCAAGACCTTCGCAGCAGAACTGTAGCGCGACAAGGCCCAAGCCCCCCGCTGCCGCGACAGGGTGTTGTTTGGCCTGTCACAACAGGCGGTTCCTGACCGAAAGCCCTCATCCATAATGCACGCGGCTGACTGCGTCAGAGTGTTTGGATGCGCTATTGGGGCAAGCCATTGCTCACGTTGAAGTCGAACGTATTCCCAGGGAGCGGATACCCAGTGCTGCGACCGCTGTATGACGTTTTGTCAGTCAATCTGTATCTAACGTTCCCCCTTTGACCACCCTACTATCGCAGCCTTGGTCTTGGCGGTTCCCTATGCGTATGACGCGCTGCGACTCGGCTGCGCGCGCTATCTGCTCTACCTTGCCTGGCAAGCGGTCAAGTCCAACACGCCGACCACGGCAGTATGCTGGTGCAATCCATCGTGCTTGGTTTTACACAGATCGTCATTAGCGTGAGCGTCAACGCGCTGATTGCCGTCATGGCTGGCGCCATCGTAGCAGGCCCGTGTGGCAGATCGTGCAACGCTGGCTGATGGGGACGGGGACGGTCCTCGCGAGCTGGCCGTGCGCATGGCCGTAGAAGGGCGGCGCTGAACCGGGCTGTTTGCGGTTGGCGCGGCGCGGTAAACCTGCGTCACCCGGATTTGAGAGCGGCCCCTGTGCATCGCGCCAGGCGCACTAGAAAAAGATCCGAGCGGGTTATCGAAAGCCCCTGACCAACCACCCTGAACGATAAGGACATGAAATGTTGCGCATATTGGGTAAGGCATCGTCGATCAATGTACGAAAGGTGCTTTGGGCATGCGCCGAGATCGAAATCCCCTTTGAGCGAGAGGATTGGGGGGCTGGTTTCAAGTCGACGCGCACGCCCAAATTCATTTCGCTGAACCCCAACGCAACGGTGCCGGTGATCCTGGACGACGACTTCGTGCTCTGGGAGTCAAACTCGATCATTCGGTATTTGGCGTCTCGCTATAACGGAGGTCATTTTTACCCGGTCCAACCGAGAGCAAGAGCGCGGGTGGACCAATGGATAGACTGGCAAGCGTCGGACCTCAACAGATCGTGGACGTATGCCTTCATGTCGTTGGTCAGGCATTCGCCTGACCATCAGGACAGCAGAGCCTTGGCAGCCGCTTGCAGCCTGTGGTCAAGGCACATGGAGATCCTGAATCGACAACTCGAATCAACAGGAGCCTACATCAGTGAAGACGGTTTTTCTCTCGCAGACATACCGATAGGCCTGTCGGTTAACCGATGGTTTGAAACACCGCTCGATCATCCAGACTTTCCTGCTGTAAGTGCCTATTACGAACGGTTGAGTCGTCGACCTGGCTACCTCCTGCATGGAAGAAACGGGACTCCGTAATAGTTCAGCATGGTGTCAGGCGGCGCCAGGGACATTTGTTCCCATTGCCTCCTCCACGGTCAACCGGCAGTTGCTGCAGTCGGCCAAGAGGGCGGTGGTCATGGCCGGCATGAACGCTGGTGTGCAGGCCGGTGGAGGCGCCGCGATCTACATGGGCTATCTGTTCTAGTCGCGCATAGCAGGTCGATATAACGTGTCTAGTCCTGAAATAGGTTTACACCTGTTTCACCCTCAAAACGCCCGATGCACCGCATCGGGCGTTTTGCATTTCAACGATAGGTGCGGACGTTTGCTGTTGTAGATGCTTATCGACTCGTCGACCATTCGAATCGCCTCGGCCAGATCTCTAGGTCGGTGAAGCAGAAACTCTGTCTTCAAGATCCCGTTTACACGCTCCGCCAAAGCGTTCTGATAACAGTCGTACCCGTCGGTCATGGAGCACCTGACTCCATGTTTGGCATGCAACTTCTGGTAGAGATCAGAGCAGTATTGCGAGCCGCGATCTGAGTGGTGCACCAGCGCCTGATCCGTTCTTCTGTTCCTTAGAGCCTTGTTCATTGCCTGTATGACCGATTCGGTGTGCAGGGTTTCATGCACGTGATGGCCGACGATTTTGCGAGAGTAGGCATCGGTCACCAAGCTCACATAGGCAACGCTTTGTTGGGTCGGCAAATAGGTGATGTCCGCCACCCAGACCTGCTCGGGGCCCGTAGCAGTCACTTGATCAGGGCCAGGTTTTAACCGATTCGGATGTCGGCGGAAGCGATGATGGCTGTCAGTGGTCTTGTGATAGGCGCGCTTGCGAGGAACCAGTTGCCGATTGTCTCGCAAGATATCGAATAGCCGATCTCGACCTACCGTTTGCGTCAGCTCAGGCTCCGCCTGCATAAGGCCATGCAGCTTACGAGTGCCCAACCGGGGCATCTGAAGACGTGTTTCCAGGACAAAACCCAGCACTTTCTGAGCATGATTGGCTTGCGCGTCATGAGCCCGGTTTCGTTTGTAGTACGCCTGCCGGGATATACCCAGAAACTGGCAAGCCCTCTGAATGCTCAGGCCTTGGACTTGCCCTTGGGTGAGGACTTGCCGGATCGCTTTTTTACGATAGAAACCCCGTAATCGTTCTTCAACACGTCAACCACCGCTTCGAAGAATTGGGCTTTCTGATTGGCAAGGGCTAGCTTTTCCTCCAGCTCCTTGATTCGCTGCTCAGGCGTCAGAGGCAAACTTTGTTCGTCCATCGGTCGGCTCCTCTGGGTGCGAATAGAGGCGCCTTGGCTCCAGTCCTGCCGCCCATGCTTGCGTAACCACACCAGCACAGTCGACCGCCCCTGAATCCCATAGCGCCGTTGAGCCTCTTTATAACTCAACTCGCCTTTTTCGACCTGATCGACGACTGCCAATTTAAAGCCCAGCGTGTAATCACGTTGGCTGCGCCTTTTTCCCGTATCCATTGGTTCCTCCTGAAGATAAGTCAGAAGGTGTAAACCTTATTCAGGACGAGACAACGCCCAAAAAAAAGCCGCGAATCAACGCGGCTTCTTCGATTCCAACAACGCTACACGTTGAAACGGAAGTGCATTACGTCGCCGTCTTTAACGATGTAGTCCTTGCCTTCCAGGCGCCATTTACCGGCTTCTTTGGTGCCGGCTTCGCCCTTGTACTGGATGAAGTCGTCGTAGGCGATGACTTCGGCGCGGATGAAGCCTTTTTCGAAGTCGGTGTGGATCACGCCGGCGGCTTGCGGTGCGGTAGCACCGACGCGGACGGTCCAGGCACGGACTTCTTCGACACCGGCGGTGAAGTAGGTCTGCAGGTGCAGCATTTCGTAGCCGGCGCGGATTACGCGGTTCAGGCCAGGCTCTTCGAGGCCGAGGGCTTCGAGGAACATGTCTTTCTCTTCGCCGTCTTCCAGTTCGGCGATCTCGGCTTCGATCTTGTTGCAGACAGGAACCACCACGGCGCCTTCTTCTTCGGCGATGGCCTTGACCACGTCCAGCAGCGGGTTGTTTTCGAAACCGTCTTCAGCGACGTTGGCGATGTACATGACTGGCTTGGTGGTCAGCAGGTGGAAACCGCGAATCACCTGCTTCTCATCGGTGCTCATGTTTTTCATCAGGCTGCGCGCAGGCTTGCCCAGGGTGAAGTGGGCGATCAGCTGCTCCAGCAGGCCTTTCTGGACCACTGCGTCCTTGTCACCGCCCTTGGCGTTACGAGCGACTTTCTGCAGTTGCTTCTCGCAGCTGTCGAGGTCGGCGAAGATCAGTTCCAGGTCGATGATTTCGATGTCGCGTTTCGGGTCGACGCTGTTGGAGACGTGAATCACGTTCTCGTCTTCGAAGCAGCGGACCACGTGGGCAATGGCATCGGTCTCGCGGATGTTGGCGAGGAACTTGTTGCCCAGGCCTTCACCTTTCGAGGCGCCGGCCACCAGGCCTGCGATGTCGACGAATTCCATGGTGGTCGGCAGGATGCGCTTGGGCTTGACGATGGCCGCCAAGGCTTCCAGGCGCGGATCCGGCATCGGCACGATACCGCTGTTGGGCTCGATGGTGCAGAAGGGGAAGTTCTCGGCCGCGATCCCGGACTTGGTCAGGGCGTTGAACAGGGTGGACTTGCCGACGTTAGGCAGGCCGACGATGCCGCAATTGAATCCCATGGTGTTTCCCCTCGGGTAAGAGTCAGGCCTTCTGGCTGTGCAGGTTTTTCATCGCGCGGTTCCATTCCCCGGCGAGGATATCCGGCAGCACGCCGAGGGCAAAGTCGATGCTGGCATCGAGTTTTTCCTGTTCGGCGCGTGGCGCACGACCCAGGACGAAGTTTGAAACCATACTGGCAACGCCCGGGTGGCCAATGCCAAGCCGCAGGCGGTGAAAGGTATTCTGATTGCCCAGTTGCGCAATGATGTCGCGCAACCCGTTATGACCGCCATGGCCGCCGCCCTGTTTGAGCTTGGCAACGCCCGGAGGCAGGTCGAGTTCGTCATGCGCCACCAGAATTTCTTCCGGCTTTATGCGAAAGAAGCCGGCAAGTGCCGCTACGGCCTGGCCGCTGCGGTTCATGTAGGTGGTGGGAATCAGTAGACGAACATCCTGACCCTGATGCGAATAGCGCCCGGTCAGGCCGAAATATTTGCGATCGGCCACAAGGTTGACACCCTGTGCCTGCGCGATGCGCTCAACAAAAAGGGCCCCTGCGTTATGCCGGGTCTGTTCGTATTCAGCGCCTGGATTTCCCAGGCCAACGATCAGTTTGATGGCAGTCACGATAGGGGCCCTTCCTTGAAGTGGTGGATAACATCGCCGCCATCAGGGAGTGCGGCGAAAGTGGACGACAAGTGCTCATTTACCATTATGTAAACTCCGCGTTCTCGCCCGCTTTCTCGCTACGCTCTAGTCCGCGATGTTTCCGGTCACTCCGGCGTACAGAGTGAAATTACTCTGCAGCGCCTTCTGCAGCTTCTGGAGCAACACGTGGAGCGTGAACGTTGGCAACAGCCAGGTCGTTACCGTGAGCCAGAGCAACAAATTCAACGCCTTTAGGAGCGCTGATGTCGGACAGGTGAATGATCGAGCCGACTTCGGCGTTAGCCAGGTCAACTTCGATGAATTCAGGCAGGTCTTTCGGCAGGCAGGACACTTCGATTTCAGCAACAACGTGCGAAATCTCGCCGCCTTTCTTCACCGGAGCAGCTTCGTTGATGAAGTGCACTGGAACGATAGCGGTCAGCTTTTGGCCAGCAACTACGCGTACGAAGTCAGCGTGCATCACGTGGCCTTTGGCCGGGTGACGCTGCAGAGCCTTGATGATTACGTTTTGCTTGGTGCCGCCAACGTTCAGCTCGATGATGTGGCTGTAAGCCGCTTCGTTTTCGAGCAGTTTGGCAACTTCTTTAGCCAGCATGCTGATGGATTCAGGGGCTTTTTCGCCACCGTAAACTACAGCTGGAACCAGGCTTGCGAGACGACGCAGGCGGCGGCTCGCACCTTTCCCCAGGTCGGAACGCACTTCAGCATTCAGAGTAAAATCGTTCATGTTGTATCTCCAAAATAACCACATTCGCCCCAGCGTTTGCGACCAGCGCTAAAGGCGATATGGGCAAAAAAGCCCCGCCCCGACATGAATGCCGGGGCGGGGCGCTTTTCGTCAACAGGATGTAATGAAAAGGGCAGGGCCCTTAACGGAACATCGCGCTGATCGATTCTTCATTGCTGATGCGGCGGACCGCCTCGGCAACTACCGGTGCGATATCCAGTTGGCGGATACGCGCACAGGCTTGTGCTGCAGCGGACAGCGGGATGGTGTTCGTCACCACCAGCTCGTCCAGCACGGAATTTTCAATGTTTTCGATCGCCCGACCCGACAGCACAGGGTGCGTGCAGTAGGCGAAAACCTTGGCAGCGCCATGCTCTTTCAAGGCCTTGGCCGCGTGACACAGAGTGCCGGCGGTATCGACCATGTCATCGACCAGAATACAGGTACGCCCTTCGACATCACCGATGATATGCATCACTTCAGAGTGATTGGCTTTCTCACGGCGTTTGTCGATGATCCCGAGATCCACGCCCAGGGATTTGGCAACAGCCCGTGCACGCACGACGCCGCCAATGTCCGGGGACACGATCATCAGGTTTTCGAAGCGCTGATCTTCAATGTCATCCACCAGTACCGGGGAGCCGTAGATGTTATCTACCGGAATATCGAAGAAACCCTGGATTTGGTCAGCATGCAGATCAACCGTGAGAACACGGTCGATGCCGACTACGGTAAGCATGTCAGCAACGACTTTCGCGCTGATAGCCACACGTGCGGAACGCGGACGGCGATCCTGACGGGCATAACCAAAGTAAGGAATAACAGCAGTGATACGAGTAGCCGAGGAGCGGCGGAAGGCATCAGCCATCACTACCAGTTCCATCAGGTTATCGTTGGTCGGAGCGCAAGTCGGCTGAATAATGAAGACATCCTTACCGCGGACGTTTTCATTGATCTCGGCTGTAATTTCGCCGTCGGAAAACTTACCGACAGAGATGTCACCGAGAGGGATATGCAGCTGACGTACGACACGCCGAGCCAGATCGGGGTTAGCGTTCCCCGTAAAGACCATCATCTTGGACACGCGCAGTACCTGAAGGCTGAGGGTAACCTGGATGAGTATAGGAAAATGGCAGGGGCGGCTGGATTCGAACCAACGCATGGCAGGATCAAAACCTGCTGCCTTACCGCTTGGCGACGCCCCTGTATCTGTTGCTACGAGTACCCAGTACCCGATTCCTTTTAGAGCAGACTTTGCAGCTTGCGATGCAACATCGAAACGTTGCTTCCTTTTGCTACAAACCCTGTAAGGGTCTCTGTAAGAAGGGCCGAGACTTTATCAGCTTCAGCTTTGCTTGGGAAGCCCCCAAACACACAACTTCCAGTTCCGGTGAGTTTTGCTTCGGTAAATTTACCTAGCAAATTCAAGGCGTTACGTACCTCTGGATAACGTCTTGCTACCACCGGTAAGCAGTCATTTCGACTGTTTCCCTTGGGAACGGGGCGCACTTTAATGGGAGGAGTGTTACGTGTCAACAGCGGATCTGAAAAAATTTCTGCTGTACTTACAGATACTTGCGGCACAAGCACCAGATACCACGGTTCCTCGGGTTCTACAGGCGTGAGTTTCTCCCCCACGCCCTCGGCGAAAGCCGCGTGGCCACGCACGAAAACCGGGACGTCGGCGCCAAGTGTCAGACCCAGCGCGGCCAGCCTGTCGTCATCCCAGCGCAGTTGCCAAAGATGATTGAGGCCCAGCAACGTGGTCGCCGCATTCGAACTGCCGCCACCGATTCCACCGCCCATGGGCAGGATTTTTTCGATCCAGATGTCGATGCCCAGCGAACAACCGGATTGCTCCTGGAGTTTTTTCGCGGCTTTGACAATCAGGTTGCTGTCGTGAGGGACGTCGGCGAATTCGGTGTGCAACCGAATCACGCCATCGTCGCGAACGGCGAAGGTGATTTCATCGCCGTAATCGAGAAACTGAAAAATCGTCTGCAACTCGTGGTAACCGTCTTCACGGCGGCCGAGGATATGCAGCATCAAGTTGAGTTTGGCGGGCGAGGGCAGAGTCAGGCGTGGGGCAGTCATCTTCACTGCCCCAGTTTGCGCGGTTGCCAGTCCTTGATCACCAGCGTGACATCAAGGTCGGTGCCGTGCAGTTTGATCCGCTCGGGCAGCCAATAGCCGTTTTGCTCGGCATAACTGAGGTACTCGACCTGCCAGCCATCCTGTTCGAGATTGGCCAGGCGGCTGTCGACGTCCAGGGTCAGACGACTTTTGCTGTCCGGGGCCGGGAGACCGCGAACCCACCACGCCAGATGGGACACCGGTAATTTCCAGCCCAGTTGCTCTTCGACCAGGGCTTCCGGAGTCGACGCGTCATAACGGCCCTGATTGGCCACTTCCAGCGAGACTTTGCCGGGGCGCCCGGTCAAGCGGGCCGCGCCGCGACCCAGCGGGCCGGAGAGGCGGATGTCGTAGTAATCCTGGCGTTGCAGCCAGAACAGGGTGCCGCTGCCCGAATCTTTTGGCGCGCGGATACCGATCTTGCCGTTGATCTGCCAGCCGTCGAGGCTGCTCAGTTGTTGTTTGTGCTCGCGCCATTGGGCCGGGTTACCGTGTCCCCCGACCGATTCACGGGCGCTGAAGCCCGCGCAACCGGCGAGCAGGGCGATGAAGCTGAAAACGATAATGTGGCGCAAAAACATAATTTTAAAGAGTCTCTGATCCGGTCAGGCGCTTGATGGTACTGCGCAGGGTAGGACTGTCGGGCTGCTCCTTGAGGAACTTGCTCCAGACTTGTTTGGCTTCGCGTTGTTTGCCATTGGCCCACAGGACTTCGCCCAGATGAGCGGCAACTTCCTGATCAGGGAAGCGCTCCAGTGCCTGGCGCAAATAGCGCTCGGCCTCATCGAGGTTGCCCAGGCGGAAATTCACCCAGCCGAGGCTGTCGAGAACGGCCGGGTCTTCCGGGTTCAACTGGTGCGCCTGTTCGATCAGGGCCTTGGCTTCGGCGTAACGCGTGGTGCGGTCGGACAGGGTGTAGCCGAGGGCATTCAACGCCATCGCATTGTCCGGGTCACGTTTGATGATCAGTCGCAGGTCTTTTTCCATCTGCGCCAGGTCATTACGTTTTTCCGCCTGCATGGCTCGGGTATACAGCAGATTCAAATCATCCGGGAATTTCTGCAGGGCTTGCTGCAAGACGTTCCAGGCCTTGTCGCCCTGTCTGTTGGCCGACAAGGTTTCGACTTCGATCAGGTACAACTGGATCGCATAATCGGGTTGCTCGTCGCGCTGGGCCGCCAGACGGCTTTGGGCTTCGGCGGTCCTGCCGTTGTTCATCAGAATATCGGCCTGACGCAATTGCGCTGGCAGGTAATCGTTGCCCGGCCTGACCTGGGCGTACTCGATCAGCGCGCCCTGGGGGTCGTTACGCTCTTCCGCGATACGCCCAAGGTTCAGATGCGCCGAGTCGACGTGGCTTTCCCTGGCGATCAAGTCTTCCAGATAACCTTTTGCCTCGTTCCAGGCCTTGGCTTCCAGGCAGACCAGAGCCAACGAATAACGCAGTTCGTCGTCTTCCGGGTATTGCTGCACCAGGCTCGAGAACTCGACCTTGGCGTCGTCCATGCGGTCCTGTTCGACCAGCGTGCGCGCGTAGGTCAGGCGCAGGCGTTTGTCGTCCGGGTATTTCTTGATGCTTTTTTGCAGTAACGGCAAGGCTTCACCGCCACGGTTGAGCCCTTGCAGCAGGCGCGCGCGCAGCAGAATCGGCGCTATTTCGCCTTCTTCCGGCGGGTTGTCTTCGAGCAGGGTCAGCGCGCCTTTGGCGTCGCCATCCTGTTGCAACAGCAAGGCCTTGCCGAAAATCAGCTGGTTGTTGTGCGGGTGGCGCTGCAACAAACGGTCAAAACCTTTCATCAGGCCGTTGCGGGTTTCCTGGTCGGTATCGGCCGCAGACAGGGCGAGGAAGTCGAAATGAGTGTCGCCTTTGCCTTGCAGGACTTTTTCCATATAAGCCATGGAGTCGTCGTAACGCCGCACGGGCGAGTTGCACGGCCGCCGCCCGTTGCGCCTCGAGATCGTTCGGGGCGTTTTTTGCCCAGATCAGCGAAGTGTCGAGGGCCGCTTGATCGGCGCCCAGGTATTCGGCAATGCGAAATGCCCGCTCGGAGATGCCCGGATCCTGGGTATTGATAGCCTGGGTCACGTAGTTGTCCAGGGCAATGTCGTAACGATTGCGCTGGCCAGCCAGTTCGGCGCTCAACAGGCTGAAGACAGTTTCTTCGCTGAACGAGCTGTAAACCTTGGGCTTTTCAGGCGCCGGAGTGCTGTCTTCGACCGGCGGCGTACCGTCCGACGAAACGGGTGCCAAGGCCTGGCAGCCGCTGAGGAAGACAAAAGCGAGGAGCAACGCGGAAGATCTATTCATATAGGAAGAGGACGACTAACCTGCGGTCGGATCATCATGACACAAGCCTTCGGCCAAACATAACCGCCCGGCCAATTTACCCGCATACGCAATCCCGGCAGGCCCGGTGCCGGTGTAAACGAGAACGGATCGCAGCTTCGGCAGCGTCAACCGGGACGATAGATATCGAGTGGTTGTTCTGGCTCTGTCGAAGTAGGACAATTGTCGGCTTCACGTCACCATCAGCGACCTTGAATGGCCTTCCTTGCACTCGGTATTAACCACAAGACTGCTTCAGTAGACGTCCGCGAGCGCGTGGCCTTTACCCCTGAGCAGCTGGTTGAGGCCTTGCAGCAGCTCTGCCGACTCACCGACAGCCGCGAAGCTGCGATCCTCTCCACCTGCAATCGCAGTGAACTGTATATAGAACAGGATCACCTTTCGGCTGACATCGTGCTGCGCTGGCTGGCCGATTATCATCATTTGAGCCTCGATGAGCTGCGTGCGAGCGCTTATGTGCATGAAGATGATGCGGCAGTTCGCCACATGATGCGGGTCGCCTCCGGGCTCGATTCGCTGGTGTTGGGTGAACCACAGATTCTCGGCCAGATGAAATCGGCCTACGCCGTGGCTCGCGAGGCGGGCACCATTGGTCCGCTACTCGGGCGTTTGTTCCAGGCCACGTTCAATGCGGCCAAACAGGTGCGAACCGACACCGCCATCGGTGAAAACCCGGTGTCCGTGGCGTTTGCCGCGGTCAGCCTGGCGAAACAGATTTTCAGTGATTTGCAACGCAGCCAGGCCTTGTTGATCGGCGCCGGCGAGACCATCACCCTGGTCGCCCGCCATCTGCATGAGCTGGGCGTGAAGCGAATCGTGGTCGCCAACCGCACCCTGGAGCGCGCAAGCACCCTGGCCGAGCAGTTTGGCGCCCATGCGGTGTTGCTCTCGGACATCCCGACAGAACTGGTGCGCAGCGACATCGTCATCAGCTCCACCGCCAGCCAGTTGCCTATTCTCGGTAAAGGCGCGGTGGAAAGCGCCTTGAAATTGCGTAAGCACAAGCCGATTTTCATGGTGGATATCGCAGTCCCTCGGGATATCGAGCCGGAAGTCGGCGAGTTGGATGACGTTTATCTGTATAGCGTCGACGATCTCCACGAAGTGGTCGCCGAAAACCTCAAGAGCCGTCAGGGCGCCGCTCAGGCGGCCGAAGAGATGGTGTCGGTCGGTGCCGAAGATTTCATGGTTCGCCTGCGCGAACTGGCGGCGGTGGATGTGCTCAAGGCTTATCGTCAACAAAGCGAGCGCCTGCGCGACGAAGAATTGCAGAAGGCCCAGCGTATGCTCGCCAACGGCAGCAGTGCCGAGGACGTGCTGGTGCAACTGGCCCGTGGGCTGACCAACAAACTCTTGCATGCCCCGAGCGTGCAATTGAAAAAGCTCTCTGCCGAAGGCCGCCTCGATGCGCTGGCCATGGCCCAGGAACTCTTTGCCCTCGGTGAGGGCTCATCGGATAGCTTTTCGGATAAGAAACCGCAATGAAAGCGTCACTGCTCAATAAGCTGGACATCCTCCAGGACCGTTTCGAGGAATTGACCGCCCTGCTTGGCGATGGCGAAGTCATTTCCGATCAGAACAAATTCCGCACCTATTCCAAGGAATACGCGGAGGTCGAGCCGATCGTCGACACCTATAAACAGCTGCTTAAAGTGCAGGGCGACCTCGAAGGCGCACAGGCACTGCTCAAGGACAGCGACCCGGACATGCGTGAAATGGCCGTGGAAGAAGTCCGCGAAGCCAAGGAACGATTGATCGAGCTCGAAGCCAGCCTGCAACGCATGCTGCTGCCCAAGGATCCGAACGACGGTCGTAACGTGTTCCTGGAAATCCGCGCGGGCACCGGTGGTGACGAGGCGGCGATTTTCTCCGGCGACCTGTTCCGCATGTATTCGCGTTACGCCGAGCGGCGTGGCTGGCGGGTAGAGATTCTCTCGGAGAACGAAGGCGAACACGGTGGCTATAAAGAAGTTATCGCCCGTGTCGAAGGCGAGAACGTCTACGGCAAACTGAAGTTCGAATCCGGTGCGCACCGTGTGCAGCGGGTTCCGGCCACTGAATCCCAAGGTCGTATCCACACCTCGGCCTGCACCGTGGCGGTATTGCCCGAGCCGGATGAGCAGGAAGCCATTGAGATCAACCCGGCGGATCTGCGGGTCGACACCTATCGCTCCTCCGGTGCCGGTGGTCAGCACGTCAACAAGACCGACTCGGCGATTCGTATCACGCACTTGCCGTCCGGTATTGTCGTCGAGTGCCAGGAAGAACGTTCCCAGCACAAGAACCGCGCCCGGGCGATGTCCTGGCTGTCGGCCAAGCTCAACGACCAGCAGACCAGTGCCGCGGCCAATGCCATCGCCAGCGAGCGTAAATTGCTGGTCGGTTCCGGTGACCGCTCCGAGCGGATCCGTACCTACAACTTCGCCCAGGGCCGGGTCACCGACCATCGGGTCAACCTGACGCTGTATTCGCTCGACGAAATTCTTGCGGGCGGCGTGGATGCGGTGATCGAACCGTTGCTGGCCGAGTACCAGGCCGATCAATTGGCAGCGATAGGTGAGTAAATGACGATCATTGCCAGCTTGCTGCGCGCCGCCGATTTGCCTGATTCGCCCACCGCGCGTCTGGATGCCGAATTGCTGTTGGCGGCGGCCTTGGGCAAGTCCCGCAGCTTTCTGCACACCTGGCCTGAGCGTATCGTCCCGAGCGAAGCGGCACTGAAGTTTGCCGAGTATTTGCAGCGCCGCCGCAGCGGTGAGCCAGTGGCCTATATTCTGGGTCAGCAAGGCTTCTGGAAGCTCGACCTGGAAGTCGCGCCCCACACGCTGATTCCGCGTCCCGACACTGAATTGCTGGTGGAAGCGGCGTTGGAACTGTTGCCGGCCACCCCAGCCAAGGTGCTCGATCTGGGCACCGGCAGTGGTGCCATCGCCTTGGCGCTGGCCAGCGAGCGTCCGGCCTGGAAGGTCACCGCCGTGGATCGCGTGCTGGAAGCCGTGGCCCTGGCCGAGCGCAATCGTCAGCGCTTGAACCTGAGCAATGCCACGGTGTTGAGCAGTCATTGGTTCAGTGCCCTGGAAGGCCAGCGTTTTCAACTGATCATCAGCAATCCGCCCTACATCGCTTCGACCGATCCGCATCTGGTAGAGGGCGACGTACGCTTTGAGCCGGCCAGTGCCTTGGTGGCGGGTGTCGATGGGCTCGACGATTTGCGTCTGATCGTCGCCCAGGCACCGGATTATCTTGAAGCGGGTGGCTGGTTGATGCTCGAACACGGTTACGATCAAGCCTGCGCAGTGTGCGATTTGCTGCTGACCCGCGGCTTTGAAGAAGTCCATAGCCGCACCGATCTGGGCGGTCACCAACGCATCAGTCTGGGGCGCTTGCCGTGCTGAATGATCAGGAGTTGCTGCGATACAGCCGGCAGATTCTGCTGCAACACGTCGACATCGACGGCCAGTTACGGCTCAAGGAAAGCCGTGTGCTGATTATCGGTCTCGGTGGCCTAGGTTCGCCGGTTGCGCTGTACCTGGCCGCGGCCGGTGTCGGTGAGTTGCATCTGGCGGACTTCGACACGGTCGACCTGACCAATCTGCAACGCCAGATCGTTCATGACACCGACAGCGTCGGCCTGAGCAAGGTCGATTCGGCGATCCGTCGCCTGACCGCGATCAATCCAGAGATTCAGCTGATCGCCCATCGCACTGCATTGGACGAGGATTCGCTGGCCGCCGCTGTTGCTGCGGTGGATCTGGTGCTGGACTGTTCCGACAATTTTTCCACCCGCGAGGCGGTCAACGCTGCGTGTGTGGCCGCGCGCAAGCCGCTGGTCAGCGGTGCGGCGATTCGTCTGGAAGGGCAATTGTCGGTGTTCGACCCGCGTCGTCCAGAGAGCCCGTGCTACCACTGTTTATACGGGCACGGCAGCGAGGCCGAGTTGACCTGCAGCGAGGCGGGCGTCGTCGGTCCTTTGGTCGGGTTGGTCGGCAGCCTCCAGGCACTGGAAGCGCTGAAACTGCTGGTGGGGTTCGGCGAGCCGCTGGTGGGGCGCCTGTTATTGATCGATGCCTTGGGCTCACGCTTCCGTGAATTGCGGGTCAAGCGTGATCCGGGCTGCAGCGTCTGCGGGTCGCGCCATGCGTGAAGCGCCGATTGCTGTGTTCGATTCCGGCGTCGGTGGACTCTCCGTGCTGGCCGAGATCCAGCAGTTGCTGCCCAACGAGTCTCTGTTGTACTTCGGCGATTGCGGGAATATTCCCTACGGCGAGAAAACCCCGGCATTCATCCGCCAGCGTTGCAGTGTCATGGCGCAGTTCTTTCAGCAGCAAGGCGCCAAGGCGCTGGTGCTGGCTTGCAACACCGCGACGGTGGCCGGCGTTGCGGACTTGCGGCGCGATTACCCCGAGTGGCCTATCGTCGGCATGGAGCCTGCGGTCAAACCGGCCGCTGCGGCGACGCGCAGCGGTGTGGTCGGCGTGCTCGCCACCACCGGTACTTTGCAGAGTGCCAAGTTTGCTGCCTTGCTCGATCGTTTCGCCACCGATGTACGGGTGATTACTCAGCCGTGCCCCGGGCTGGTGGAGCTGATTGAAAATGGCGATCTGCACAGCGAGACATTGCGTCAGTTGCTGCAAGGGTATGTCGAGCCGCTGCTGGCTGCAGGTGCAGATACGATCATTCTGGGCTGTACCCATTATCCCTTTTTAAAGCCACTGCTAAGGCAGATGCTCCCGCAAAGCATCAGCTTGATCGATACGGGTGCCGCTGTGGCGCGGCAGCTCCAGCGTCTGCTGGCCGAGCGTGAATTGCTGGCCGAGGGGCCTGCTCGCCCCGCACAGTTCTGGTCGAGTGCGGACCCAGAACATTTCAGAAATATCTTGCCGATCCTGTGGAATATGTCTGGGGTTGTGCGAAGCTTCGAAAAGTAGAGACGCGTAGCAAACGAATAATTGGGGTGAGCTTCTGATTAAACGGTGACTTCTATAGCTTTGTTTGTTTTGCAGCATAAAAATCATACTAAATTGTTCGGAAAAGGATGTTTCTAATGAAGCGACTATTCTGTTTGGCCGCGATTGCGACCGCATTGATGGGGCACAGTTTTACCGCGCAGGCGGCAGGGGTGGAGTTCGGGGTCGGCCAGACCAGCGATTCGACCATGACCTACCGACTGGGCATGCAGTTCGATTGGGACAAGAGCTGGTTGCAGAGTGATGTTGGCCGCTTGACCGGCTACTGGAGCGGCGCTTACACCTACTGGGAAGGCGACAAAACGGCGAGCAATCACAGTTTGTCGTTCTCGCCGGTACTGGTGTACGAGTTTGCCGGTCAGACCATCAAGCCCTACGTCGAAGCGGGTATCGGTATCGCGGTGTTTGCCAACACCGAATACGAAGATAACAAGCTCGGCAGTGCCTTTCAGTTCGAAGACCGTTTCGGGTTTGGTCTGCGCTTTGCCGGCGGACATGAAGTCGGGATTCGCGCCACCCACTACTCCAATGCCGGGATCAGTAATCCGAACGACGGTGTAGAAAGCTACGCATTGCATTACACGATGCCGTTGTAAGCCTGCAGTGTTTTAGATGTGGGAGCTACCTGTGGCGGGGGCTCTCACATGGCATCGGGTGACTGCGATCTCACCGATACGCCGTCGCAATCCCCTGGCGTTCGGTGATGCATTCCGGTGCGCCCATTTCGAACTCCCGGCAGATCAGCGGACGCTTTTCATAGATGGTGCACATCATGCTGTTGCGATCCAGTGCGGCGCACCAGCCGTCATCCAGTCGCAGCATGACTTCACCACCCCAATCATCGGTATCGATAAAACGTTCGGGCACGCCGGTGTCAGTGATCAGCATCACTTCAAGCTGGCAGCAGCAGGCTGCGCAGGTCGAGCAGGTGACCGCAGGCTCGGCGACTTGCGTGTGGGGAATGGTTTTCATGGCGCGCAGTGTAAGGCAGTGGGCCCATGCTGTGTAAAAGGCCTGACAGACGCTCAGGCTTCACGGCAGATCCTCGATCGGCGGCTTGTTTCGCGCTTGTTCGTCGATTGCCAGTCCCGCCCGGTCGGGTTGTTGCGGCAGGGGCCAAAGAACAGGCATGAGCAGCTCCGGCAAGGAGCATTCCAGTGGACGATTCTTGATCATGTCGAGGAGGTATCGCGCGGCTTGGCCTGCCGACCAGTCGAGATGTATCGGGGCGCCGTCGTTCAGAGGCGTATCGATAAGCCCTGGGCTGACCACGGTCATTTCGATGTTTTCCGGCGTCATGTCGATGCGCAATGATTCGAATAGATGACGCAACCCGGCCTTTGAATCGCCATAGGATTCGGCCCACGGCAGGGGTAACCAGGTCACCGAACTGGCAATGCCCACCAGATGCGGCGCAGTGCCCGCCTGCAGCAAAGGCCGGGCGGCTGCGATGCAATAACTGCTGGCAAGCAAGTTGGTACGCATGATGTGCTCGATGATTGACGAATCGAGCTGATTGGCGTCGACGTATTCGCAGGTGCCTGCGTTAAGGATCATGGTGTCCAGAGAGCCCCATTCCTGCGCAATCTGCTCACCGATTTCGCGCACCCTTTGGCTGTTGGTCAAATCGCCCGCGACCACCAGCACTTGACCGGGATAGCGCTCAGACAGGGATATCAGTGATGCCACCGAGCGGGAGCTGGCCGCCAGATGAGCCCCGGTTTTCAGTATTTCTTCAGCCAGCACAGCACCAATACCGTTGCTGGCGCCGGTCAACCAGTATCGCCTTGGAGGTGTACGACTCATCCCAATCCCCTTATTTACCCAATATTTCCCTGGCTCAATTCCGTGTTCATGACGCAACGCTGCAGCATCAATTTAATGACGGTGGCGATAAACCCTGTCGTGATGGCAGGTTTTTGAACGCGGCCAGGGCCCGTTCACGGGAAGTGCTCAGATTGACGATAGGTGACGGATAGCCCCTCACGCCGAACAATCCGCCGAGATTGGCCAGATTGTGCAGGTCTTTATTGTTCATTTCGTTGAGCTCCGGCAACCAGTGCTTGATGAACACCCCTTGTGCATCGAACTTTTCCGACTGGCTCAGCGGGTTGAAAATCCGGAAGTAGGGCGCCGAATCAGTGCCGGTGGACGAACTCCACTGCCAGCCACCATTGTTCGCCGCCAGGTCGCCATCAATCAGGTGCCGCATGAAGAAGCGCTCGCCCTCACGCCAGTCGATCAACAGGTTCTTGGTCAGGAACATCGCCACCACCATGCGCAGACGGTTGTGCATCCAGCCGGTTTCCAGCAATTGGCGCATGGCGGCATCGATGATCGGCAGGCCAGTGCGGCCTTGCTGCCAGGCCTTGAGTTCTTGCGGGGCGTCACGCCAGACCAGGGCTTCGGTTTCCGGCCGGAAGGCGCGGTGCCGGGATACACGGGGGTAGCCCACCAATATGTGTTTGTAGAACTCGCGCCACAGCAGCTCGTTGATCCAGGTGATGGCGCCGACCTTGCCGCTTTCGAACTCGCCCTGATTGCTTCGCAACGCGGCGTGCAGGCACTGACGAGGGGAAATCACCCCGGCGGTGAGATAGGCCGAGAGCTGGCTGGTGCCGGGCTTTGCCGGGAAGTCGCGTTCGCTGTGGTAATAGTCGATCTGGGCGTCGACAAAGGTGTCGAGGCGGCGCCGGGCTTCGGTTTCACCGGCTGGCCAGAGGGCACGCAAGCTGTCGTTGGGAGAATCGAAACCCTCGACACGGGAGGGCGGTTCGTCGCTGCTGATATCCAATGGAGCCTGAAGGGCGGGTGCAGCGACCAATCCGGGCAATGAAGCGTGCAGGCGTTCGTAGCAGACCTTGCGAAACTGGCTGAAGACCTGGAAGTAGGTTCCGGTTCTGGTGAGCACGGTGCCTGGCTTGAACAGCAGCTGATCGAGGTGGCTGTAAAAGTCGATGCCCCGGGCTTTCAGCGCTTGGGCCACCGCCGCATCACGGCGGGTCTCATGAATGCCGTATTCCTCGTTGACGTGCACCGCGTCGATCTTCAGCTGCTGGCACAGTTCGAGCAGAACCTTGGGCGCTTCATCCCAGCGGGACGCCTGGCGAATCAGTAGCGGGATGTTCAGGGCGTCCAGCGCGCGTCGTAATTCGGCGAGGTTGCGCAACCAGAAGTCCACTTTGCACGGCGCGTCGTCGTGCGCAAGCCACTGCTGCGGGCTCGGCAAATACACCGCCACACACGGGCCACGGGCTGCGGCGGCCGAGAGGGCGGTGTTGTCGTGTAGACGCAGGTCGCTGCGCAGCCAGATCAATTGCATGGTCGTATCCGTACGATTCATCAAAAAAGCGCCATTAAATGAGCCCGCGCTGTATCAGGTCCAGATGGGCCGATAACGGGTTATCGGCCAGGATCAAATCAGCAATGGCGGTGTTTTTTGCGGACAAATCGGCGTGGTGGATGCACACCGTTGGTCCGGCGATCATTTTTGGGCAACTGACGCCATTCAAAAGTTTCGACAATTTTGCAAGATTCATGGCTTTGCTGGAATACAGCAGGACGCCGCGGGCTTGCAGGTGATCGACCGCCAGCGTCAGTTCGCCGGCCGGGAGTGGCCAGTCGAAAACTTCCACCGGGCAATCGGTGCTGCTGATCAGCCAGGCGGTGAGCCATAGATGAGGTTCCAGAGGCAGGTCCGATTGATTGATCAGCAACAGCGGCGCGGTACGTAACTGGCGGTTGTTGTGGTAAATCCTCGCGCCGAATTTGCTGCGCAACCAGGAATAGACAAACACCCGCTCCATCTGCGCGCCGAACTGGCCTTGCCAGCGTTGTTCCAGTTCCGCCAGCCACGGCATCAACAGGTGTTCACACAAGGTGCGTGGCGGATACAGCGCCATCGCCTGGTTCACGGTGTCATCGAGGGTGCGTTCGGCCAGTTGGGTAACGGCTTGTAGCAGTGTCTGGCGCAACACCAGCCAATCGTTTCCGACGGGCTCGGCAAGTACCTGAGGCGTGTCGAGCAGTTGCTTGACCTGACCGACCGCCACGCCGCGATTGAGCCAGGTGAGGATCGTCAGGATGCGTTGAACGTGTTCGGCACAGAACAGCCGATGCCCCTTGGGAGTACGCTGAGGCACGATCAGCCCATAGCGCCGTTCCCAGGCGCGCAAGGTGACAGCGTTGACCCCGGTCTGCCGGGCCACTTCACGGATGGGCAGCCAGCCTGCGTCCAGGGCCTTTTTGAAGTCGGTGCCGAGGTCTTCGCTGGCGCTGGTGTCCGGTGGGGTTTTCATTAGATTGCGTTTCGCAGGCTGAGGTTTTCCGGGTGCGGTTGCAGGTAAACCTGTTGCGCAATGTATGGATCCGGGTGCTGGCGAAAGTAGTGTTTGAGCAACGTCAGCGGTACCACCAGCGGCACGATGCCGTGACGATACTGGCTGATCACATGCTGCACTTCCTGTTTGTCTTCAGTGCTGATGGCCTGTTTGAGATAGCCGCTGAGGTGTTGCAGGACGTTGGTGTGGGTGCGGCGCGTGGCGCATTTTTTCAAGGCCGCCATCAGCTCGCTGAAATAGCGCGGGCCGATGACTTCAGGGGCGGTCCGGCCCATGTTGCCGAGCAGGTTTCCCAGGGTTTTGTATTGCACCGGGTTGTGGGCCATTAACAGGTATTTGTAGCGCGAGTGAAAATCCGTTAGGCCGCGCCGGGTCAGGCCGGTTTGCAGCAACTGCTGCCAGGCGCTGTAGGCGAATACGCGGGTAAGGAAGTTTTCCCGCAGCACCGGATCGTTGAGCCGGCCTTCTTCCTCCACCGGCAAATCGGGATGCAGCGCGCAGAAGGTCCGGGCGTAAATGCCACGGCTACCGCCGTCCACCGGCGCGCCGTTGGCGTGGTAGACCTTGACCCGCTCCAGACCGCACGAAGGGGATTTCTGCATGAAGATATAGCCGCAGATGTCGCCCAGTTCCAAAGCCATTTTCCGAGCATATTCGGCCAGCGGCCGGGTGACGTTGTTTTCAGGGTTGACCGTGCCGACCGCCTGCGGATGTTCAGGGTTGCCGACCAGGCGGATCGGTTCGCGAGGGATACCCAGGCCGATGGCAACTTCCGGGCACACCGGGACGAAATCGAAATAATCGGAAAGGATGTGGCTGCACAGCCGTGACGTCTTGTGCCCGCCGTTGTAGCGCACCTCGGCCCCCATCAGGCAGGCGCTGATGGCGATTTTGGGTGGGGTCGTTGATTGTGCAGGCATCGGGGCACCTCGAATCCAGACCTGTACGGATTGTTAAATCTGTACAACATTCGTTCAGCATAGATTCAAAGGTGTACAAGTCAATTTTTTTGTATAGGTTTTTTCAGGGCTGCTGTCCGTGTCGACAGCAGCAATGTGCTCGAATCGAGGCGGTTCACTGCAGGTGTTCGTGCAGACGGCGGGCCGCTTCCTGGCCACTGAGCCAAGCGCCTTCGACACGGCCGGACAGGCACCAGTCACCGCATACATACAAGCCCAGATCAGCATCAGCCAGGGCACCCCACTCATGGCTGCTGGCCGGACGGGCGTAAAGCCAGCGGTGAGCGAGGCTGAAAGTCGGTGCAGGCATGGCGTCGTGCAGCAGTTCGGCAAAGGCACCATGCAATTGCTCGATCACCGCTTCCTTGGACAGATCGATATGCTGCCGGCTCCAGGCGCTGGTGGCGTGCAGCACCCACGTGTCGAGGGTGTTGTCGCGTCCCGGTTTGCTACGGTTGCGCGCCAGCCAGTCGAGGGGGCTGTCCTGCACGAAGCAGCCTTCGATCGGGGTATCCAATGGTGTGTCGAAAGCCAGGGCGACCGCCCAGGTCGGCTCCATTTTTACCCCGGCGGCGGCCCCGGCGAGTTTCGGCGCGGAGGGCAGCAGCGCGGTCGCCTGAGGGGCTGGCGTGGCAATCACCACATGACTGAACGGCCCGTGGGTGAAGCCTTCGGCGTCTTGCAGATGCCAGTGCTCTTCACCGCGATAGACCTCGGTGATCCGGCAGCTGAACTGCACTTCCAGGTCACCGAGCAGGGCACGGGTGATGGCGCTCATGCGCGGCGTGCCGACCCAGCGTGTCTGTTCGTCCGGCGAGGGGCTGAGTTGGCCGCCGTGGTAGGTATAGAGCTGCGGTGTCCACACGGCGACCCAACCGTTGGCTTGCCAGCGCTGGACTTCGGTAACGAAGCGACGGTCGCGGGCAGTGAAATATTGCGCGCCCATGTCCAGAGCACCCGCATCGCTGCGCTTGCTTGACATGCGTCCGCCACTGCCGCGGCTTTTATCGAACAGATGAACGACATGCCCGGCCTCCGTAAGGGCCTGGGCGGCTGAGAGTCCGGCGATGCCGGTGCCGATGATTGCGATAGGTACAGTCATAGGGGCCTCGTTTGCCTTTCTGTACAGACTACGCCGTGGTTCAAACCTGTACAATATTGTTTTTTGGTATAACTTTTAGCGTTCTCGTTCTGAGAGCTTGGCCTATTGTTAAACACAGAACCTGCCCGATACCAAAGATCCCTGCTTATAAAAATAGACTAGTGATCCGGGTAAAACGCCACGCGAGGAAGATGTCATGCACATATTGCTGACCGGCGGTACTGGTTTGATAGGACGTCAGCTCTGCCGACACTGGTTGAGTCAGGGACATCACCTCACGGTCTGGAGTCGCACGCCCGCTAAAGTCGCCAAAATCTGCGGCACTCAGGTACGGGGAATCGCACGGCTTGAGGATTTTGGGCCAGAACCGGTGGATGCAATTGTCAACCTTGCGGGGGCGCCGATCGCCGATCGGCTCTGGACCCACAAACGCAAAGCGCTGTTGTGGAGCAGCCGGATCACCCTGACCGAAACCCTGTTGGCCTGGCTCGAAAGTCGTGAGCAGAAACCGCAGGTGCTGATCTCCGGCTCAGCGATTGGTTGGTACGGCGACGGCGGCGAGCGGGAGTTGACCGAGCAATCGCCACCGGTCATCGATGATTTCGCCAGCCAGTTGTGCATCGCCTGGGAAGAAACCGCGCAACGTGCCGACGCCTTGGGCATCCGCGTGGTTCTCATCCGCACCGGGTTGGTGTTGTCCGCCGAGGGCGGCTTTTTGTCGCGGCTGTTGTTGCCGTTCAAACTGGGGCTGGGCGGGCCGATCGGCAGCGGTCGGCAGTGGATGTCGTGGATTCATATCGAAGATCAAATCGCCCTGATTGATTTTCTTCTGCATCGCAATGGGGCCAGCGGTCCCTATAATGCCTGCGCGCCCAAGCCGGTGCGCAATCGCGAATTCGCTAAAACGTTGGGTGACGTGTTGCATCGTCCCGCGTTCATGCCGATGCCGACTCTCGTCTTGAAGGTCGGACTGGGCGAGTTGTCATTGTTGTTGCTGGGGGGGCAGAAGGCGATGCCGGCTCGCTTGCTGGAAGCGGGTTTCACTTTCCGGTTCACTGATTTGCGCGCGGCATTGGACGATCTGTCCGGCCGCCTCTGAAATAGGACGTTGCATGACCGATCACGCATTGCTTCTGGTCAACCTGGGTTCACCTGCCTCCACCTCGGTGGCGGATGTGCGCAGTTACCTCAATCAATTTCTGATGGACCCGTATGTGATCGACCTGCCTTGGCCGGTGCGGCGTTTGCTGGTGTCGCTGATTCTGATCAAGCGCCCGGAACAATCGGCTCACGCTTACGCGTCGATCTGGTGGGAGGAGGGCTCGCCGCTGGTGGTGCTCAGCCGTCGCCTGCAACAGGCCATGACTCGGCAGTGGACTCACGGGCCTGTTGAGCTGGCGATGCGGTACGGCGAGCCGTCCATTGAGTCCGCGCTGCTGCGGCTGGCTGCCCAGGGGCATAAGAAAGTGACCCTGGCACCTCTCTATCCGCAATTCGCCGACAGCACTGTGACCACGGTGATCGAAGAAGCCAAGCGCGTGGTGCGCGATAAAAAACTCGACGTGCAGTTCTCGGTTCTTCAGCCGTTTTACGATCAGCCGGAATACCTCGATGCGTTGGTGGCCAGTGTCAGGCCTTATCTGCAACAGGATTTCGATCATCTGCTGCTGAGCTTCCACGGTTTGCCGGAACGTCACCTGAAAAAGCTTAATCCGGGGCACAGCTTCGAGGGTGGCGGCGATTGCTGCGCCGGTGCGCCACCGGAAGTGGTCGCGACCTGTTACCGCGGTCAGTGCCTGCGCACGGCCGCAGAGTTTGCCAAACGTGTGGGCATACCGGACGGCAAGTGGTCGGTATCGTTTCAGTCGCGTCTGGGCCGGGCCAAGTGGATAGAACCCTACACTGAAGCTCGCCTCGACGAGTTGGCCAAAAGCGGCGTGAAGAAAGTCCTGGTGATGTGCCCGGCGTTCGTTGCCGATTGCATCGAGACGCTGGAAGAGATCGGTGATCGCGGGAAGGAGCAATTCCGCGAGGCGGGAGGGGAGGAGTTGGTGCTGGTGCCTTGCCTCAACGATGAGCCACAGTGGGCGCGGGCGCTGAGCGCCTTGTGCGAAAGGGCGCCATTGGCTTTGTAGGAACATACATTGAAGTGAAGGCGGGCTGGTTGTGGCGAGGGAGCTTGCGCCCGCTGGGTCGCGAAGCGGCCCCAAAATCTTTGTAGTCAATGAAGATTTTGTGAGTGCTGCGCACTGGTGCGCCAGCCCGGTCAAGCGGGAGCAAGCTCCCTCGCCACAGGGGATTGAGTCGCCTGCTTACAACAGCGGCTCATCCGCCTTCTTGTGCTTCCAGCTGTCATTGCCCGGCAGCAACAGGTTCAGTGCAATCGCCACCACCGCGCACAGCGCGATGCCTTTGAGGCCGAAATCGTTCTGGCCGGTACCGGTGCCGACCAGCATGCCGCCAATTCCGAACACCAGCGTCACCGAGACAATCACCAGGTTGCGTGCTTCGCCCAGGTCGATCTTGTGGCGGATCATGGTGTTCATGCCCACCGCGGCAATCGAACCGAACAACAGGCAGAGAATCCCGCCCATCACTGGCACCGGGATGCTTTGCAGCAGCGCGCCGAATTTGCCGATGAACGCCAGGCTGATTGCGAAGATCGCCGCCCAGGTCATGATTTTCGGGTTGTAGTTCTTGGTCAGCATCACCGCGCCAGTCACTTCGGCGTAAGTGGTATTGGGTGGGCCGCCGAACAGACCGGCCGCGGTGGTGGCGATGCCGTCACCGAGCAGGGTGCGGTGCAGGCCGGGCTTTTTCAGGTAGTCGCGACCGGTCACGCTACCCACGGCAATCACGCCACCGATGTGCTCGATGGCCGGGGCCAGGGCCACCGGAACGATGAACAGAATCGCCTGCCAGTTGAATTCCGGCGCGGTGAAATGTGGAATCGCGAACCACGGTGCCACGGCAATCTTCGCGGTATCGACCACGCCGAAATAAAACGCCATGGCAAACCCCACCAGCACACCGGAGATAATCGGCACCAGGCGGAAAATACCTCTGCCGAACACTGCGACGATCAGGGTGGTCAGCAGCGCTGGCATCGAAATCATCATCGCCGTCTGGTAATGAATCAGCTCAGTGCCGTCGCCCGCCTTGCCCATCGCCATGTTGGCGGCAATCGGCGCCATGGCCAGGCCGATGGAGATGATCACCGGGCCAATCACCACCGGAGGCAGCAAACGGTCGATAAACCCGGTGCCTTTGATCTTCACCGCAAGGCCGAGGAAGGTGTAGACGAACCCGGCCGCCATCACACCGCCCATGGTCGCCGCCAGGCCGAACTGGCCCTTGGCGAGAATGATCGGGGTGATGAAGGCGAAGCTCGACGCCAGGAATACCGGCACCTGACGCCCGGTGACGATCTGGAACAGGATCGTCCCTAAACCTGCGGTGAACAGCGCCACGTTAGGGTCGAGGCCGGTAATCAGCGGCATCAACACCAGGGCGCCGAAGGCCACGAACAGCATCTGCGCGCCGGACAGAACCGTGCGCCAGAGCGGATCGTTGAACTCTTGCTGCATGGTCACGCGTCCTTCTGCTTGGTGCCGAAGATCTTGTCACCGGCATCGCCCAAGCCTGGGATGATGTAACCGTGTTCGTTCAGTTTCTGGTCAATGGAAGCGGTGTAGATGGTCACGTCCGGGTGAGCCTTCTCCACAGCGGCGATACCTTCGGGAGCGGCCACCAGGACCATCGCGCGAATGTCCTTGCAGCCGGCCTTCTTCAGCAAATCGATGGTGGCGACCATCGAGCCGCCAGTGGCCAGCATCGGGTCGATGATCATCGCCAGGCGTTCGTCGATTTCCGGTACCAGTTTTTCCAGGTAGGTGTGGGCTTCGAGGGTTTCCTCGTTACGGGCCACGCCCACGGCGCTGACTTTGGCGCCCGGGATCAGGCTCAGCACGCCTTCGAGCATGCCGATACCGGCACGCAGGATCGGCACCACGGTAATTTTCTTGCCGGCGATTTTCTCCACCGACACCGTGCCGCACCAGCCTTCGATGTCGTAGCTTTCCAGCGGCAGGTCTTTGGTGGCTTCATAGGTCAGCAGGGCGCCGACTTCTTGAGCGAGCTCACGGAAATTCTTCGTGCTGATGTCGGCGCGGCGCATAAGGCCAAGTTTATGACGGATCAGCGGATGGCGGATCTCACGGATGGGCATGGGGAAAGGCTCCGGCGGCGGGCAAAAAAACCGGCCTAGATTAATCTATCCGAGGGTGTTGTCCTATAGACATACAGTACGTTAGTCCACAAACGCTTGATCTGGCCGTGCGGGATGCGTACCTTTGCCCGCTTTTCCGAATCCGTCCCTCCCCCTCAAACCCCTTGGAGAGCGCCATGTCCGCTGATCTCGAGCATATCCGTCAAATCATGCGAGAGGCTGACTGCCTGTACACCGAAGCTGAAGTCGAGGCGGCCATCGCCCGCGTCGGTGCACATATCAACGAACAACTGGCTGAAAGCAATCCGGTGGTGTTCTGTGTGATGAACGGCGGCCTGATTTTCGCCGGCAAGCTGCTCACCCATCTGCAATTCCCGCTGGAAGCGTCCTACCTGCACGCTACCCGCTATCGCAACGAAACCAGCGGCGGCGAGCTGTTCTGGAAAGCCAAGCCGGAAGTTTCGTTCATCGACCGTGACGTGCTGATCATCGACGACATCCTCGATGAAGGTCACACCCTGGGCGCGATCATCGATTTCTGCAAACACGCCGGCGCCCGCAAAGTGCACACCGCCGTGCTGATCGACAAGGACCACGACCGCAAGGCTCGCCCGGACCTGAAAGCCGATTTCGTCGGCCTGCCGTGCATTGACCGTTACATCTTCGGTTATGGCATGGACTACAAAGGCTACTGGCGTAACGCGAACGGAATTTTTGCCGTTAAAGGCCTGTAAGCAGGTTGACTGTCTGGGGGTGGTTTTAGCCGCCAGACACGTTGATGCTTGAAGGCAGATCTCCCATCCGAATGCGTGCGCAGTTCGCTTGAACCGCGCGCTCAGTCCTGCCCGACGAGCCAGCGTTCGCTTTTGCGTCGAGCCTGTTCCAGGTTGTTCACGTAAGCCAATTGACGCTGTTCCCGATGGATGCCCGCGCGCCTGAGTTTCAGGCGCACGCGCGCAGCCGTCCCGACCAGAATCAGGCCGATGCCGTCGGTGCGATAATCCCTGAGGATATTGTCGAAGGCTGCCAACGCCGTCATGTCCAGCATGGACACGGCACTCATCTCGACAATCACCACTTTGACCTCCGGGCTGAATTTGCGCAGCACGCCCAGGGCCTTTTCCGCTGCACCGAAAAACAACGGTCCGCGTATCGCATAGCAACGAACATGCTCCGGCAAATCCTGTAAGGCTTGATGGAACTCTCGAGGCAGTTCGGCGGTGTCCGTGAGGTCGCTCATGCGCTTGACGAACAACCCGGCGGCCAGCAACAGCCCAACGGCAACGGCCAGCACCATGTCGAACAGCACTGTCAGGCTCAGGCAGGTCAGCAAGACCAATACATCGCTGCGTGGTGCAATGCGCAAGGTGTGCACGACATGCCGGGCCTCGCTCATGTTCCACGCCACCATCACGAGCAGCGCCGCCAGCGCGGCCATCGGCAAGTAGCTGAACAGCGGGGCGAGGACGAGTATCGCCAGCAGCACCACCGCGCTGTGGATAATTGCCGCCAATGGCGAAAACGCCCCGCTGCGCACGTTGGTGGCGCTGCGGGCGATCGCCGCGGTGGCGGTAATGCCGCCGAACAACGGTGCGACCAGGTTACCAATGCCTTGACCCAGGAGTTCGGCGTTGGGGTCATGTTTGCTGCCCGTCATGCCATCGGCCACCACCGCACACAACAACGATTCGATGGCGCCGAGCATGGCAATGGCGAACGCTGGTGCCATTAATTGGCGGATCAGGTCGTAAGACAGATGCAGCGGCTGACCATTGGGTCCTGGCAGATTCCACGGCCAGTCGAAGCTCGGCAGAAACGGCGGAATGCCGGGGTGGCTGACGCCATCGACGATATAGCTGAAGCGCTCGCCCAGCGTCGCAATCGGTAACCCGCCGCTTTCCAGCGCCAGCCCCAACATTGCGCCGACGGCCAGCGCCACCAGATGCCCCGGAACCCTCGGCACAAACCGCGGCCAGACGATCAGAACCGCCAGGCACATGACACCGATGATTCCGTCCCCCAGGCGGGCGCTGGGCAATGCCTGGAGCAGCGCACCTAATTGCTCGATGTAATGTTCGGCATGCCCGGTGGTACTCAGGCCCAGCAAATCCTTTAGTTGGAGTGTGGCGATGACAATGCCTATCCCGGCGGTAAAGCCCAGGGTCACCGGATAAGGAATGTACTGAATCAGCCGACCGGCCCGAATCAGCCCCAAGGCAATCAGGATGGCCCCGGCAAGCATGGTGCAAAGCAGCAGGCCACCCAGGCCATATTGTTGGGTGATCGGCAGCAGTATCACCACGAACGCGGCTGTCGGCCCGCTGACATTGAAGCGCGAGCCTCCCGTCAGGGCGATCAGGGGGGCCGCGATCAGCACCGTATATAAACCTTGCTGGGGCGCTACTCCCACCGCAATCGCCAGGGCCATGGCCAGGGGAATGGCGATAATCCCTACTGTCACCCCGGCGCTGATGTCGCCGCGCAAGCGTCTGAGGCTATAACCTGCACGCAGAGTTTGACGCCAGGCGGCGAATAACGGGGGGATGGAGAATGGCATAGGGACTCCACAGTAGACGGCACGCCGTCGAAATAGGGCTGAAAGCTCTTTCAGTATGCCCAGCCTTGTCTTCGAGAGTATTGATCTGGATCGGTTATTCGCCCGATTGATCATCATGCTAGAGTGCTCGGCCTCGTCCCAGGAGCCTGTCATGAGTCTTTTGATCCGCAGCTGCGCCGCCCTGATGTTGGTCTTCAGCCTACCCCTGGCCGCCGCTCCGGCACCGATGCATGTGCAGTTTTTGCCCCCGGACGACTTGACTCTGCGTGAAGCGGAACCCGAGCAGCAACAACTGTTGCAGGTCACCGAGTATTCGGTGGTCCTCGGCAGCCAACGTCAGTCCAACCAACAACCGATCCCGGTCACCTCACCCTTGCTGATCCGCCTCAAGGGCAAACCCTTGAACAAGGGTGCGACCATCAGCCAGGTGCTGGTCAACTTCGATGGCGAAAGCAAAAGCCTGAAAAAGCCGATCTACGACAACAAAAGCAAAACGCTAACGCTCTATTACCCGTTGGCCCAGTACCGGGTGGTGATCGACTTGCTGCGCAACGACACGGTGTATTGCCAGTTTTTGAGTTACGCCAACGGCCATATCTGGGCCGATCTGCACACCGGCAGCGTTCGTCCGCGTTGAGCCCGGCATCAAGGCAGGGGTAAACTGCCCGCCCTGTGAAATGTCTGCGAGCTGGAGTCGGCAATGCGTAAAGATAAGAAGCAAGTGATTGGTGACGAGATCGGCGATGCGCAGATCAAACTGTTCCTCGATTTTGAGCCGGTCGACGCCACTTCACCGTCGCTGCACAAACTGATCAAGGCCTACCGCGGTCTGCGCATCGATGACTTCGAGCGTTTTCTGACGTTCTTTGTCGAAGCCGGCTACGATCTGGACGGCAAGGATGAGCACGGCAATGACTTCGTGGCCCTGATTCAGGATCAACGTAACGCGGCCGAGTACATCGAGTTGATCGACAAGGCTCGCGGTTAACGTCAGGCACACTGGAATTTTGTGGCGAGGGAGCTTGCTCCCGTTGGGCTGCGAAGCGGCCCCAAAATGCTGCGAATGGCGGAGATTTTGTGAGCGCTGCGCACTGGTGCGCCAGCCCGGTCAAGCGGGGGCAAGCTCCCTCGCCACAAAGATTGTTTCACCGCACATAAAAAACGCCCCGCCCTCAATGAGGACGGGGCGTTTTTTATGCGGCTGAATCAAGCGTAGCTTTGGGTTTCGCTGCTTGCTTCAACCAGTTCCAGTGCGACGTTGTTCTGCGCATTGATCTTGCGATACAGCGCAGCGTCGGTTTCCAGGACTTTCTCCCGAGCCGGGAAGATTTCCGCCAGTTTGGCAGCCCACTCGCCCTTGGCCTTGTTCGGGAAGCATTTCTCGATCAATTCCAGCATGATCGACACGGTCACCGAGGCGCCTGGCGAGGCGCCGAGCAGAGCGGCAAGGGAACCGTCCTTGGCCGCGACCAGCTCGGTACCGAACTGCAGAACGCCGCCTTTCTTCGGGTCTTTCTTGATGATCTGCACCCGTTGGCCGGCCACTTCCAGGCGCCAGTCTTCGGCTTTCGCTTCAGGGTAGAAGCGACGCAGGGATTCCAGGCGCTGCTCCATCGACTGCATCACTTCGCTGACCAGATACTTGGTCAGGTCCATGTTGTTTTTGGCCACGGCCAGCATTGGACCGATGTTGCCGGCGCGAACCGACATCGGCAGGTCCATGAACGAACCGTGCTTGAGGAACTTGGTGGTGAAGCCGGCATAAGGTCCGAACAGCAGGGACTTTTTGCCATCGACCACACGGGTGTCCAGGTGCGGCACGGACATTGGTGGCGAACCGACCGCGGCCTGGCTGTAGACCTTGGCCTGATGGTGCTTGACCACTTCCGGGTTGTCGCAACGCAGCCACTGGCCGCTGATCGGGAAGCCGCCGAAGCCTTTGCTTTCTTCGATGCCCGACGCTTGCAGCAGCGGCAGTGCCGCGCCGCCGGCGCCAAGGAAGACGAATTTGGCGTCGACTTCGCGGGTATTGCCGCTGTTGACGTCCTTGATGCTGACGGTCCAGCCGCCGTTGTTACGCTTCAGGCCGGTGACGCGCTTGCAGTACTTGACCTGGGCATCGGGCGCGCTGGTCAGGTGCTTGAGCAGTTGGTTGGTCAGGGCGCCGAAGTTGACGTCGGTGCCGTTCATCACGCGGGTGGCGGCGAGGACTTCGTCAGCCGGACGGCCCGGCATCATCAGCGGCATCCACTCGGCCATCTTGGCTTTGTCTTCGGTGTATTCCATGTCCGAGAAGGCATGGTGCTTGCTCAGGGTCTTGAAGCGTTCCTTGAGGAAGGACACGCCATTCTCACCCTGCACGAAGCTCAGGTGCGGCACCGGGCTGATGAACGATTTGCACGAACCGAAGGTGCCTTTCTTGGTCAGGTAGGACCAGAACTGCTTCGACACCTCGAACTGGGTGTTGATGTGCACGGCTTTCTTGATGTCGACGGTGCCGTCAGCGGCCTGCGGCGTGTAGTTCAGCTCACACAGCCCGGCGTGACCGGTACCGGCGTTGTTCCACGGATTGGAACTCTCCGCGGCACCGGAATCCATCAGCTCGACGACTTCCAGCTTGATCGCGGGGTCGAGCTCTTTAAGCAGTACAGCGAGGGTGGCACTCATGATGCCGGCCCCAACCAGTACTACGTCGACTGCTTCGTTATGCGCCATTTAACGCGTCTCCAAAATCTGCAGCACCAAATTGTCGGCATAGCTGCCAGGCGTTCCGGGGCGTGTCAGTGATGCCCCAGGTACCCATGGCCAGGATCGCCATGTCCGAATCTTCGCAATTTTTCGCAACTTCGACGGATGCATGCGGCCTGGCTTCAAGAGTCACATGAACTCATTTCGGCACGCGGCTGGCAATTCGACTTATGGTCGAGACATCCGTTTGTGCAACCAAATCCGTAGCGGACAGGCTTCAGGCTCCGGTGTTCGAGGAGTACTCGGTCCTGTGTCGTTGGGCTGTTGTAGACGCTAATGGTGCATTTTCAGACGCAAAACTATTCATTTGCTCGCCACACTCTTGTGAAGTTGTGAAAACCCGTTTTTTTCACGCTCTTTTGAAGACGTGAACCTCAAAAAAGGGCTGTCCCAGCCTGGCACCGTGCCCGGATGGATTGCCGCCATGGGGTGCATGGGCAGCAAAAACGGGCAAACAGCTCAGTGACCGAGCGTAATGACAGCTCTGCAGATTCGCGAAAAGTGGGGTTTTTGCTTGAGAAACAGCAAGCGCGCCAGCTTCACTCGATCTGTGTGGGCGGCTCTCTGTGGGCGGTGCGGGGTGTCAATACCGAGGCATTGAACGATGCTGCGAGGCCCGATCAGGAGACGTCCTTATAATCGGGGGGAGATTGTATCTAAGAAACGCAGGGAAATGGTCGTGTTTAATGACTTTTATTAGGCGTCGGGTCAGGTGGTCAGCAGTTGCTGCGCGCGTGCACGTGGCTGGTGCTGGCTGACACGGGCACTGGCGGGCAGAGGCTGGTGCAGCCAGTTGAGGCGAATTTCTTCGATTTCGATCCAACCATCGCCCATGGGCTGGAGGCTGCACTGCTTGAAGGCCTGGCAGTGGCCATTGTGATCGAGCAGGGCGAAACTGCGGTGCAGCGGGCGTGGCGCGAACAGGGAGACAAGAAAACGCATGGCAACGTACCTTTTGGGGGTGACTGCCATAAAGGTTGCCAGCGGGCGGTGACAAAGGTGTGACAGGAACCGCGCTGCGCCGGGTTTGTCAGAGATTTCAGTAATCGTTGCGCGAAGCTAGTTCGCCGCAGTGGCGCACCGCTATACTGCGGGCATCGTTAGTTGCCTGATTCTGGAGAGAAGAGCATGTTGCAACGCCTGTTGTTCGGTTTGATCACTGTGACCAGTTTGACCCTCGTCGGCTGCGCCCACAGCCCGCAACAACTGAGCCCGGAACCCAAGCTGACGGCTCAGCTGGCGCCGGTCGGCCATGGTCAGCCGGTGGTGGTGCGTGTGGTGGACGGTCGTCCATCGCCAACCCTTGGGACCCGTGGCGGTTTGTACCCGGAGACCAGTGCGATCACGGTGCAGGGCGCGCAGATTCTGCCGAAGCTGCAGGCTCAAGCTGAGGCGGCCGTGCGGTTGCTGGGCTTCACGCCGACGGCCAATGCGCTGAATGCGCCGCAATTGACGGTGACCCTGGCCGAGCTGAAGTATCAGTCGCCCAAAGAAGGTTTGTATGTGACTGAAGCTACAATTGGCGCGACGTTCCGTTCCGATGTGCAGAATGCCAACCGTCGTTACAGCGGTCGCTACGGCGCGTCGCTGGATCAGCGTTTTGGCATGGCGCCGAATCAGGAAACCAATACCAAGCTGGTCAGTGATGTGCTGAGTGATGCGTTGACCCGCTTGTTCAAGGACCCGACGATTGGTCAGGTGCTTGGCGAGTAACGGTTTGCAGTTTGTTTAAAGAACCCGGTGCCAGCGATGGCGCCGGGTTTTTTTGTGCCTGCCGCTCCAGCAAGGGAAATCAAGCCGCTTGCGAATAGAAGTCCAGAACACTCACCCCGGTCAGCAAATCCGTCTCCGGCAAATCCGCATGTTGATGCCCGCCCAACGCGCAATACACCAGCCAATGCCGGTCCTGTACATTGAAGGCGAGGCTGCCGACTAAGGTTTGTTGTTCGTCGCTTTGGGCAATGAGGTAAAGACGATCCTGGTTTTCGGCGTGGAGCATGACGCGGTCCGTGTCGGTTTCGAAGGGCGACAGACTGGCGGATTCAGATGACGGCGCCGTGACACAGGACAATAATCGGCTAAATGGTTTCGTTATTTGTCGGAAAGGGGGGGCAGGCCGGAGCGCTTTCGGTAGAATCCGCGCCGTGGTCGTCGGTCCCGGCGTCTGTTACACCGGTTTGCCTGAGGTTTGTGATGTCGCTGCAATTGATTTCGCTCTTTACCGCTCATCCCGCCAAACTGATCAACCTGCTGGCCTTGCTGTTCGCCTGCCCGGGCGGCTGGTTGCTGCACGCCACCCGTCGTCGTGAACAGCGCGCGATGGCCAGTATCGAAGCCCAGCGCCAGAGCAGGCCCAGCGAAGAGCCAACCCTCGATTGGGCGACCTTGCGCATGAACCGGTTTTTCTATCGCTTCGGTTTTGCCTGCCTTGGGATGGCGCTGCTGGTGTCGTGGGTCAGTACTCGCGTCTGAAGTTCTGACACAGTTACAGTGTCTGACTGACCTACTGCACCAAGACAAACAAAAACGGCGCCTGAAGGCGCCGTTGTCGTATCCAGTCATTACCCTACAACGGTAACCCGGCCTTGACCCGATACTGATTACGCACCGGCATCGCATATTGCAGCACCAGGAACGGACGATGTTCCTCGGGGCAAGCTTCCAGTCGACGCTGCCATTCTTCCTGAGCCTTGGCCAGTTCATCTGCCGCAAACAGCTCGGCCGCTTTCGGCACCTGCAATTGCGGGTCGGCGTCTTTCCACTGCGCATACGCCAGGTAATGCACCGGGAATAACCGGTAACCGCCCAGAATCTGCTTGTCCATTTCGATCGCCAATTGCTTGGTGTCTTCGAACAGTTCGGTGATCGGCGCGGCGAAGTTCACGTGGACCCGGCCTTTGTAACCGGTGATGCCCTTGGCGATGCTCACGTCATCCTCGCCCGGCGCCTTGGTGTAGGTGCCGGTGGTGGCGCGGATGTACAGCTCGCGGGCCTTGGCCTGGTCGCAGGGGTCGTATTCGTAGCTGATCGACACCGGGGTGAGGTTCAGCGAGCGGATGACTTCGCCGAACGGCTCGTCCTTGCGGCTCATGTGGAACATCTTGAGGATCGCCGACTCGGTGCGGTCGTCGCCGTCCTTGGCCCGGCCTTCAGCCTGAGCAATCCAGATCGAGGCGCAATCGTTGCGGATCGAGTGATTGATGTAGGCCGACAACAATTGATACGCCGCCATTTTCTCGCGTCGACCGGTGATTGAACGGTGCACGATGAAGCTCTTGTTCAGGCGCATCAGGTCGCTGACAAAAGGCTTCTGCAGCAGGTTGTCGCCAATGGCGATGCGTGGGGTCGGCAGGCCGGCGTGGTACACGGCGTAGTTGACGAAGGCCGGGTCCATCACGATGTCGCGGTGGTTGGCGATGAACAGGTAGGCGCTGCCGGATTTGAATTGCTCCACGCCGGTGTAGGTCACCCCGTCCGTGGCGCGCTCGATGGTGTGGTCGACGTAAAACTCGACTTTGTCCTGCAACGTGGCCACCGACGTGACGCCGGCGAACTCACGGCGTAGCCGATGCGCTATAAGAGGTTTGAGCATCCAGCCGAAGGCACCGGCAAAGCGCGGGAAGCGGAAGTGGGTGAGGATATCTAGAAACGCCTTGTCGCCGAGCAGCCGTGCCAGCACCGCTGGGACTTCGCTGTCGTCGTAAGGTCGGATGGCATCGAATTCGCCCATCATGCTCTCTTGTTAGAAACGGCTAGGGTAAGTAAAGGTATTGATCGAAAACCAACGGGGCACGGTCTGAAAGGTAGTCAGACAAAAATAGCCCTGCAAATAGACCGGCGATTATACGCACAAGTCACCTGGGAGACCGCGATGCTGGAAACTGCGCAGTATGAATGTCCGTATTGCGGTGAAGAAGTCGAGGCTGTTCTGGATTTGTCTGGCGGTGATCAGACCTATATCGAGGATTGTCCGGTGTGTTGTCGTCCCATTACCTTTGTCTTGCAGGTTCACGGCGAGGAGTGGCACCTCGACGTCTACAGCGAAAACGAATGAAGGGGTTCACCCATGCAGCGTATCTACGAGCCGGAAAACCTGATGGAAGGCGAATTGCTGCTAAGCATGCTGGCCAGTGAAGGCATCGAGGCGCATCTGGTGGGCCGGGATTTGATCGGTGGTACCGGGGAATTGCCGATATTCGGTCTGCTGGGTGTATCGGTCGATAACGACCAGGCGCAATACGCGCGGGAACTGATCGCCGCGTACAATGCCGCGCTGCCGCTGTCCGGCGATGAACCGGACAGCTTTCCCGGCACGCTGGTCTGTTAGGCTGACGTTCGTTTGATCAAGAGTCGTATTGCCCCATGTGTGGACGTTATGCCCTGTTTCGCTGGAACCCCGCCTTCGCAGCCCTGCCCGGATTTCCCGCCGATCAGCAGGCCCAGTGGAATATTTCTCCCAACGATTCGGTGTTGATGCTGCGTGCCGGTGCAGACGGGCAGCGTGAGTTGGCCCGCGCCCGCTGGGGCCTGACGCCACCGTGGCTGACCGACCTGTCCCGCACGCCGGCCCATGCCCGTGCCGAAACCGTTGCCGAACAGCCGATGTTTCGCGAAGCTTTGCGCCTGCGCCGTTGTCTGCTGCCGGCCAATGGTTTTTACGAGTGGCGCGGTACTACGCGCAAACGTCCATACTGGCTGACGCCGGGGGAGGGCTCGACGCTTTACTTCGCGGCGATCTGGGAAGCGTATCCAGTGCAGGAGCAGGTATGGCTGAGTACGGCGGTAATCACCCAACCTGCTTCGAGTCAGCGTCGGCCGTTGATTCTCGATGCGGCGGGGCAGGAAGCCTGGCTCAATCCTGAAACCCCGCTACATGCCTTGCAGGCGCTGCTGGCCAGCGAACCCGCGGCGCTACGCGAGCGGGTGCTGGCGAACATGGTGAATGATCCGAAGCTCAATGGGCCGGAGTGTTTGACCCCGGGCTGAGCGCGTAATGATCGTTCCCACGTTCCGCGTGGGAATGCAGCCATGGACGCTCCGCGTCATTGAACCCTAAACCTTGAACTGATTGATCAACCGGCGCTGCTGTTCCGCCAACTTGGTCAAATCCGCACTCGCTGCGCTCGATTCATCCGCGCCACCAGCCACTTCATTGGCTACTTGCCCGATGTTGATCACGTTGCGGTTGATGTCGTCGGCCACCGCGCTCTGTTCCTCGGCGGCGCTGGCGATCTGGGTGTTCATGTCGTTGATCACCGACACCGCTTGGGTAATGGTTTCCAGCGCTTCGGCCGCTTTCGCCGCGTGCTGCACGCTTTCGTCGGTGCGGTTCTGACTGTCTTCCATGACCCGCACCACATCGCGGGTGCCTTGTTGCAGTTGCTGGATCATGGTCTGGATTTCTTCCGTGGCCTTCTGGGTTTTCTGCGCCAGGTTGCGTACTTCATCGGCCACCACCGCAAAACCCCGGCCCTGCTCACCGGCTCGCGCCGCTTCGATGGCCGCATTCAAGGCCAGCAGGTTGGTCTGCTCGGCGATGCCGCGAATGGCCGTCAGGATCGCATTGATGTTTTCGCTGTCCTTGGCCAGGGTCTGCACCACGCCGACGGCTTTGCCGATTTCGATGGCCAAAACACCAATCGAATTCGACGTGTCCCGGACGATTTGCATGCCTTGCGCCGCCGCCTGATCTGCATGACTGGCAGCTTGCGCGGCCTGGGTGGCGTTGCGCGCCACGTCCTGGGCGGTGGCGGTCATTTCGTGTACGGCGGTGGCGACCTGATCGATCTCGGCCATTTGTTTGTGCACACCGATGTTGGTGCGAATGGCGATGTCGGCGGTGTGTTCCGACGAGTCGCTGACGCTCTGCACCGAAGTCACCACTTGAGTAATCATCGCCTGCAACTTGGCCAGGAAGGTGTTGAAGCCCTTCGCGATCGAGCCCAGTTCGTCGCTGCGGTCGCTGGTCAGGCGGCGGGTCAGGTCGCCTTCGCCCTGGGCGATGTCATCGAGCATGGTCACCATCTGCTTCAGCGGCCGGGCAATGCCGTGGCCCACCAGCCAGATCACCAACAAACCAATGCCGGCGATCAGCAGGCCGACCATGGCCATGCCAAAGGTGTCGGACTTGCGCTGTGCGTCCAGGTCACTCTGAAGTTTTTGCAGGTCGGCCATCACCGCGTTCAGCGGCAGTTGCAGCATCAAGGTCCAGCGGGCGTCGGTCTGGCCGATGCCGAAGGGCAGGTACAACTCGATCCGGCCCTGGGCCTTGTCGACGGTGTAAGTCACTTCGCCACGCTTGAGATTGGCCATGTTGGCAATCTGCTTGCTGTCGAGGATGTCGCTGACCTTTTCGCCGAATTTGCTCGGGTCTTTGGTGTAGGCGACGATCCGGCCGTTACCGCCGATCAGGGCCATTTCTCCGGCGCCGCTGTACAGTTTCTGATTCGCCCCCAGGAGCATTTCCTGGATGAAGTTCACCGACAGGTCGGCGCCGACGATGCCCTGGAACGCGCCGTTGAGCATGATCGGTTCAATGAAGGAGGCGAGCATGACGATCTTGTCGCCAACCTTGTAGGGCGCCGGATCGATCACGCAGGATTTTTTGGTTTCCTTGGAGCACAGGTAGTACTCGCTGGCGCGCACACCGGTGGACAAGGTTTTCTGGTCGTCGACGTCGACCAGTTTGTCCAGGCCCAGGCTGCCGTCTTCGTTACGGAACCACCATGGCAGGAAGCGCCCGTTACTGGCGTCGATGCCGACTACTTTGGTGTCGACGTAGGCCGCATCGTTGTGGTCGAGGGCGTTTTTTTCCCACCCAATGTAGGTGCCGAGAATTTTCGGGTTCCGGGCGACGTTTTCCTTGATCAGGCTGATCAGTTGCTCGCGGCTAAGGCTCAGTTGCGGCTGGCCGTCGGCGCCTGGTGTGCCGATCAATGCGTTGACCCGCACCAGACCGCCGGCAATCAGCAGCGGTGCTTCGAGTTCGCGCTGGATCTGGCTGACCTGGGTTTGTGCCAGCGACGTCAGGCGCTGTTCGATGACTTGCTCAAACTGCGCCTGAGTCCGTTGCTGGACCATGTCTTGGGTCCGGGCGCCGGAAAACAGCGCGTACAGCACCAGGGCTGCGACAACGCTGAGCACAATGGCGCCGGCCAGGGCGGCAACGGAAAACTGGATCGACTTGAATTTCATGGGTGCTCCGCACGCAAGAGGACGTCTGCAGAGCTGTATCGGCACTGGGGCGGTGGGGCATGAGCCAGGTGTAACGAATTGGCTGTTTTAGAGTGCTGGATGTCGTAAATGAATCATTGCTGGCCGTGATCAGCCGCGGTGGACGCTGTTGTGTGAATTTTTTCCTACGGTAATCCGGGCTTTGTCTGAAATGTACGTGCTACACGTCCGTTGTATCTGGCGCCGATACAAATCCCCACCTAGGATACGCGGCATGTTTCCAGGGAGCTTCTTGATGAGTAAGACATTGGTTTTGTGTGCACTGAGTGCAAGTCTGCTGCTTGCCGGTTGTCAGTCGGTCAACACCACCAGCGGTGGCGCCGTGGGCGTTGAGCGCACGCAATACATGTTCAGTATGTTGTCGACCTCCGAGGTCAACCAGATGTACGCCCAGTCTTATCAACAGACCATCGGGGAGGCGAGCACCAAAGGCGTGCTGGATAAATCCAGTAACAATGCGAAGCGCGTCCAGGCCATCTCCAATCGCCTGATTGCCCAGGCACCGGTGTTTCGTCCGGATTCGGCCCAGTGGCAATGGGAAGTGAACCTGATCAAGAGCGATGAGCTGAATGCCTCCTGCGGGCCTGGTGGCAAGATCATTTTCTACAGCGGGCTGATCGACACCCTGCAACTCACTGACGACGAAATCGCCGCCATCATTGGCCATGAAATCGCTCACGCCTTGCGCGAGCACAGTCGTGAAGCGATGTCCAGGGCTTATGGTCTCGAAATGGCCAAGCAGGGCGCCGGTGCGTTGCTCGGTCTGGGGCAGGACAGCCTGGCCCTGGCGGACACCGTGGCCAAATACGGCATGACCTTGCCCAACAGTCGCGAGAACGAAAACGAAGCCGACTTGATCGGCCTCGAACTGGCCGCCCGCGCTGGTTACAACCCGAACTCTGCGATCACCCTGTGGAACAAAATGAGCAAAGCCTCGGAAGGCGCGCCGCCAGAGTTCTTGAGCACTCACCCGGCGTCGGCCAGTCGGATTGCGTCGTTGCAGGCGGCGATTCCGAAAGTCATGCCGTTGTACGAGAAAGCCAGGAAATCCTGATCATCAAGTGCTGAGGCTTGTGGCGAGGAGGCTTGTCGGAACGCCCCCTCGCCACAATCTGTTACTCACCAGATCCAGGGTCAAACCCAGCCACTGCTCTGCATCGCCTTGTACACCGCGACAATCGCCAGGATGAAGAACGCCGACGCCGCCAGGCGACGGATCAAAGTCAGAGGCAGTTTTTCCGCCGCAAAGTTGCCCGCCAGTACCACCGGCACGTTGGCAATCAACATCCCGGCGGTGGTGCCGAGGATCACCAGCCACAGATCCGGGTATTGCGCGGCGAGCATCACGGTCGCGACCTGGGTCTTGTCGCCCATCTCCGCGAGGAAGAACGCAATCAGCGTGGTCAGGAACGGTCCGAACTTGCGGGCGGTGCTGGCTTCGTCTTCGTCCATCTTGTCCGGCACCAGTGTCCACAGCGCCGTGGCGGCGAAGCTGGCGGCGAGGATCCAGTGAAGCGTCGCATTCGAGAAGAAACTGCCGAACCAGGCGCCTACCGCACCGGCCGCCGCGTGGTTGGCCAGGGTCGCGGCGACGATGCCGGCGATGATCGGCCAGGGTTTGCGAAAGCGAGCGGCGAGAATGAGTGCGAGCAGTTGCGTCTTGTCGCCGATTTCGGCCAAGGCAACGATTGCGGTGGGAACGAGTAGAGAGTCCAGCATCATCAGGGTTTTCCTAAGGGGCGGGTCGACACGGCTATGACACGTACAGCCTTCCCGCCCCGGGTAAGGTGTTCGTGTCATAGGTCTTGTCAAACCCTGCGATCCGTCTGATGCGGACGCGTGGGTCGCATACGCCATGGTCTGAGGACCAAGTATGTTGACGTATGCCGGACGAGCATGGCGCTCGTGGGAGACTACTCCCCTAGGACGGAGCGGATTCTGCCTAGGCAAATCCGATTGGGCAAGCCTTCTTTTACAAAAGCGTTTTCAGCCACGCTTGGCCCGGTAGATTCTAAAACCCTGTCCTTCAGCCTTGATCGCACACGCGCCCAAGTGCTCTTCGATCAGCGGCTGATACTTCAGGAAACTGTTGGCAACCAACCGCAGTTCGCCGCCATTTTTCAGATGTTTAGCTGCTTTTCGCAGCAAGTTCTCTGTGGCGAAGTAGTCGGTGTGTACGCCGACATGGAACGGTGGATTACTCAGAATCGCGCTCAAGCCCATGGGCGCTGCGTCGATGCCGTCACCGGTCAGCACTTCCGCTTCCAGACCGTTGGCGGCCAGGGTCAGGCGACTGCTGGCGGCGGCAAATGCGTCGACATCGAGCAAGGTGACCTGGTTGTGCGGATAACGCCGCTTGACCGCGGCCCCCAGCACGCCTGCACCGCAACCGAAGTCCAGCAGGTGGCCGCTGGGCAGTTTGTCCAGATGTTCCAGCAGCAGGGCGCTGCCGCGATCCAGTCGACCGTGGCTGAACACGCCCGGCAGGCTGATGACTTTCAACGGCCCTTCGGCCAATGGCAGTTCATAGGTCTGGGCCAGGCTTTCCAGCGATTTGGCTTCTGGCGCATTGGCCACGGTGACCTGCCAGAGCTGGCAATGCCGTGCGCTGTCGAGCTTGCGTGGTTTGCCGAAGGGGTTCAACTGCTTGGCCGCGCCTTCGATGCCGCTGCGTTTTTCGCCGACCAGATACAACTCACGACCGGCCAGACGAGAGGCGAGGGCGTTGAGGATATAGTCGGTCAGGTCCTTGGACTTGGGCAGAAACACCACGGCGCTGTCGAATTCGCGCTCGGGCGCATTCACGCCAAAATGGCTGCGCCCGGCGAAACGGGCGTCCAGTGCTGCTTGATCGCCGGCGTGCCAGCACCAGCCGTGGGCATCGGGCAAGCGACCCAGCAAGTCATCGGCGGGCAAACCGGCCAGCAGCACCGAACCCTGGAACAACTCGGCCTGACGAAGCAGTACTTCACTGCGCGGATCCATACTCTGCTCCTTGAAAAAAAGTGCCGCAGTTTATCAACTGACGACCCGCAGCGCTTTACCGCTGAAATAAGCCTGAGCGTTTTCCGTCAACTGGCCAACGATTCGCTGCCGCGCCTCGCGGCTGCCCCAGGCGTTGTGCGGGGTGACGATCAGCCGTGGAATGTCCTGGGCCAGCAGCGGATTGCCCGCAGTCGGTGGTTCGACACTCAACACGTCGGTGGCCGCGCCGCCCAAGTGGCCGTTGCGCAGGGCGTCGGCCAATGCGTGTTCGTCGATCAAGCCGCCGCGCGCGGTGTTGACCACGAAAGCACCGGGCTTCATCGAGGCCAGTTCACGGGCACCGATGAAGTGTCGGGTGTGTTCGTTGAGCGGGCAATGCAGGGTCAGGGCGTCGATTTGCGGCAGCAGCTCGTCCAGCGGCAAGCGGTCCGGGCGGGCAGGGCGGCCCGGAATCAGCCCCAACAAGACGCGCATGCCGAACGCTTCGGCCAGCCGCGCGACGGCACCGCCCAGTTCACCGTGGCCGAGCAAGCCGAGGGTTTTGCCTTCGAGTTCGACGATCGGGTAATCCAGCAGGCAGAACTGTTTCGCCTGTTGCCAGCGACCTTCGGCGACGGCTTTTTGATAGTCGCCCAGGCGCGTCGCCAGGTTCAGTAACAACATAATCGTGTGCTGAGCCACCGACGGCGTGCCGTAACCCTGGCAATTGCAAACAGTGATTCCGTGGGCGCGGGCTGCAGCAAGGTCGACATTGTTGGTGCCGGTGGCGGTGATCAGGATCAACTTCAACTCGGGGCTGGCCGCCATGGCCGCCGCATCAATCAGGATTTTATTGGTGATGGCGACAGTGGCGCCTTTGAGGCGTTCGATCACCTGCGCAGGCGTGGTCTGGGCGAACAGCTGCAAGTCGCTGAAGCACTCGCGTAGTGGGTTGAGGTCGAGATCGCCGAGGTCCAGGGACGGATGGTCGAGGAAAACGGCGCGGCGAGAGATCATCATCAACTGTACCTTTTGTGCGTTGAACTGAAGGCGTAATCTGCCGAGCCTACCAGATGAAACAAGCAGTTACGCTTGCCCAAAAGGAGCCCCCATGTACTGGACAGAATTCTTGACCGTTGCCCTGATTCACCTGCTGGCTGTTGCAAGCCCCGGCCCGGATTTCGCCGTGGTGGTGCGAGAGAGCGTGACTCACGGTCGCCGCGCCGGGACCTGGACGGCGCTGGGCGTTGGTTCGGCGATTTTCCTGCACGTTGGTTATTCGCTGCTGGGGATCGGGCTGATCGTGTCTCAGTCGATCGTGCTGTTCAACGCCTTGAAATGGGCCGCTGCCGCGTACCTGCTGTACATCGGCTACAAGGCCCTGCGCGCGCAACCGGCCAAACCTGCGGCTGACGATCTGCACCAGGAAGCGGGTGAGCGCACCGCGCGGGGCGCCTTCACTGCGGGGTTCGTGACCAATGGCTTGAACCCGAAAGCCACGCTGTTTTTCCTGTCGCTGTTCACCGTGGTGATCAACCCGCACACGCCGCTGGCGGTACAGGCCGGTTACGGGATCTATCTGGCAGCGGCAACGGCGCTCTGGTTTTGCCTGGTGGCGATGTTGTTCAGTCAACAACGCGTGCGCGCCGGTTTCGCCCGCATGGGCCACTGGTTCGACCGGACCATGGGCGCGGTGCTGATCGCCATCGGCGTGAAACTCGCGTTCACCGAGATGCATTGATCGCGCTGAGTGTCTACGGGGGATTGAGTTCGCTCAATTTGTTCAGCGCGTTCAGGTATTCCCGAGGGTTTTCCCCGAGCAAACGGCGAAACATTGCGCTGAACGCCCGAGCACTGCCGTAGCCCAGGTCGCGCGCCACGCTCTGCACGCTTTCCCCGGCGAGCAGACGCGGCAGGGCTTCCATCAGGCGCAGTTGCTGGCGCCAGGCATTGAAATTCATCTTCAGTTGCTGCTGGAACAGCCGCGCCAAGGTTCGAGAGCTGGCGCCGACCTGTTGTGCCCAGTCTTCCAGGGTGTTGGAGTGATTCGGTGCGCGCAGCAGCGCCATGCAGATGCCCTGCAGGCGTCGGTCCTCGGGCATTGGAATGTGTAGCGGAAGGTTTTCCAGGCTGGCGATCTCTTCCAGCATCAGCTTCTGAATCAATGAGTTTTCCGCGTGTCGCGGACCTTGCACCGCGCGCAGGATCAGCTCGCGCAGCAGCGGTGTGACGGCCAGCACACAGCACTGTTGCAGCGTTGGCGGCGACAGTTCGGGGGCAATGAACAGCGAACGCATGCGCACCTCGCCCGACATGAAAATTTCATGCGCCACCAATGGTGGAATCCACACGGCTCGGGTTGGTGGAATGACCCAGGCACCTTGCGCAGTGACCACTCGCATGGTGCCGCAAACGGCGTACAGCAACTGAGCTTCGCGGTGTTGATGCAGTTCCTGGTGAGCACCGTCCACGTAATCTCGCGGATAGGCGCTGACCGGCCCGTGCAGGAAATGGCTGATTAACATGTCAGATCCAATGACTTTGTTGTCAGGATTACTCTTTTTCGCCAACTTAGCATAAGCCGCTCACTACAACGTAAGCGTGCCGCGATGAACCAGTCCAGAAATGTCCTCCGCTATATCAACGCAGCCCATGTGATCGATCACATGTTCATGCTGATTTTTCCCGCCGCCGTTCTCGGTATGACCCAGGCCTTCGCACTGGACTACGCCGCGATGATCGGCCTGTCTCTCGGCGGCTTTATTGCCTTTGGCGCCTGTTCGCTGCCGGCCGGCTGGCTGGGGGATCGCTGGAGCCGACGGAAAATGATGCTGGTGTTTTTTTTCGGCATTGGCGCTTCGGCGATCTTTACCGGCGTGAGCAGCAGCGCACCGATGCTGGTACTCGGCCTGACGCTGATCGGTATTTTCGCCGCGATCTATCACCCGGTGGGCACCGCGATGCTGGTGGCTTACGCGCAGAACCGGGGCCGTGAAATCGGTATCAACGGCATGTGGGGCAACCTTGGCGTGGCGTTTTCGGCGCTGATCACCGGGTTGCTGGTGGCGCAACTCGGCTGGCGTTCGGCGTTCGTTTTGCCTGGCGTGGTGGCGATTGGGCTGGGCATCGGTTTCGCATTTCAGGTGCGCGAAGAACCGATCCCCAAGCGTGCGCACACACCGCTCAAAGATGCGGCTGGCCAGCGGATTTCCATGGTCATGGTGTTCGGCGTACTGGCCTTGGCCACCGCGACCGGCGGTGTGGTGTTCAACGCCACGACCATGACCTATCCGAAATTGTTTCAGGAACGCCTGCACGATTTGTTTACTTCACCGCAAATCCTTGGCGTCGTAGTCAGCCTGGCGTATGCCTTCGGCGCCGTGGCGCAGTTGAGCATCGGCCGGGTTTTGCATCGTTTCAGTCTGAAATGGCCGTTCATAGTGTTGACGCTGTGCCAGGCGCCACTGTTGTTCGGGTTGGCCTATGTCGACGGCTGGGCCGTGATCGTGCTGGGTGCGGCGTTCATGTTCGTGGTGTTTGGCCAGGTCACGGTGAATGATGCGATGGTCGCCAACTTTGTCGCGCCGCAATGGCAATCCCGAGTCTTCGCGCTGCGTTACTGTTTATCGTTCGGTGCCAGTGCTACCGCGATTCCGCTGATTTCGTTCGTCGAACCGCGCCAAGGCTTCGTAGGCCTTTACCTGATATTGGCGAGTATTGCGGCGTTGACCTTCGTGGCTGCAATGGTTTTCCCCCGGACACCAGCCGAGGCTGCCGTAGGAAAAATGGCGTAACGGCTGACGAACTCTCGCAAATGCTGGCGCAAAGCTAGCATTTGTGCGGCTCTGCAAATCATACCTTTGGCTGATTTGGCTGGCGTTCAAGGCCTCTAGAGTGCTTAGCTTTAGCAGCCAAGACTGTGCAGTCAAAAAGGGACTCTTATGTTGCAGACTCGCGTTATTCCTCCAGCCGAGGGCGCTTACCAGTATCCGTTGTTGATTAAACGGCTGCTGATGTCCGGCGCCCGTTACGAAAAAACTCGGGAGATCATCTATCGCGATCAGTTGCGCTACAGCTATCCGACCCTGATCGAGCGGGTCGCACGGCTCGCCAATGTGTTGACAGAAGCCGGCGTGAAGGCCGGGGATACCGTGGCGGTAATGGACTGGGACAGCCATCGCTACCTGGAGTGCATGTTCGCCATCCCGATGATCGGCGCGGTGATCCACACCATTAACGTGCGGCTGTCGCCAGAACAGATTCTCTACACCATGAACCACGCCGAGGACCGCTTTGTGCTGGTCAACAGCGAGTTCGTCGGTTTGTACAAGGCGATTGCCGGGCACCTGACCACGGTGGAGAAAACCCTGCTGCTGACCGACTTGCCGGAAAAAACTGCCGAGTTGCCGAACCTTGTCGGCGAGTACGAGCAACTGCTGGCCGCGGCGAGCCCGCAGTACGACTTCCAGGACTTCGACGAAAACTCGGTGGCCACCACGTTCTACACCACCGGCACCACCGGTAACCCCAAAGGCGTGTATTTCACCCATCGGCAACTGGTGCTGCATACCATGGGCGTGGCGACCATCATGGGCGCCATCGACAGCGTGCGGCTGTTAGGCACCAACGACGTGTACATGCCGATCACCCCGATGTTCCATGTGCATGCCTGGGGCTTGCCGTATGTGGCGACCATGCTCGGGCTCAAGCAGGTTTATCCGGGTCGTTACGACCCCGAGTATCTGGTGGAGCTGTGGCGCAAGGAGAAGGTGAGCTTTTCCCACTGCGTGCCGACCATTCTGCAAATGGTCCTCAATGCCAAGGCGGCGCAAAACGTCGATTTCGGTGGCTGGAAAATCGTCATCGGCGGCAGTGCGCTCAACCATGCCCTATACGACGCCGCCAAGGCCAAGGGCATCCAATTGACCGCCGCTTATGGCATGTCGGAAACCGGGCCATTGGTATCATGTGCCCACCTCAACGATGAGCTGATGGCCGGCACCGAAGACGAACGCACCACCTACCGGATCAAGGCGGGTGTGCCGGGGCCGTTGGTTGAGGCGGCAATCGTCGACACCGAGGGCAACTTCCTGCCAGCCGATGGCGAAACCCAGGGCGAACTGGTGCTGCGTGCGCCGTGGCTCACCGAGGGTTACTTCAACGAGCCGCAAAAAGGCGCCGAGCTCTGGGCCGGGGGCTGGCTGCACACCGGCGACGTGGCAACCCTGGACAGCATGGGCGTGATCGACATCCGTGACCGGATCAAGGATGTAATCAAGACCGGTGGCGAGTGGATCTCTTCCCTGGACCTGGAAGACCTGATCAGTCGCCACCCTGCGGTACGCGAGGTAGCAGTGGTGGGCATCGCCGATCCACAGTGGGGCGAGCGCCCATTTGCGCTGCTGGTGGTTCGCGAAGGGCATCAGATCGGGGCCAGGGAACTCAAGGAGCACCTCAAGCCGTACGTTGAACAGGGGCACCTGAGCAAGTGGGCTATCCCGAGTCAGATCGCCGTTGTTACTGAAATTCCCAAGACCAGCGTCGGCAAGCTCGACAAGAAGCGTATCCGCGTCGACATCACCGAATGGCAGGCCAACAACAGTACCTTCCTCTCGACGCTTTAAGCGTCATCTGGCGTGCCCAAAAGGGCACGCCAGAGCCACCAAGCAAGCGCTTGGCTTGTGAAATCCGAATTTTCAGCCATCCTTGCCGTGCCGACATGTGTCGGACTGGCGAAAGGACTGTTCCAGAGTGGCCGGCAGCGCAAATCACACTTTAGAGGGATCAAGCACTACTACCTGCTGGCTATAGTCCGCTCAAGGATTTTTAAGAACGGAGCTCACGCAATAAACGGGGCGATGCAACTTTGGAGTGACTTCGGACCGCTTGGCTTCCGGTTACCCACAGCGTTTTTAAAAGTACTAAGCCATAACAATAATGCACATGGAGTAGCGTCGATGACATCAGTAAACCAGTTCTGGCGCCGGGCGAAACTGCCCCTGGCGGTCAGTCTCGCCTCTTCGCTCGCCGGGCCCGCATTCGGCGTCAGTTTCAACGTTGGTGAAATCGAAGGTCAATTCGACTCATCCCTGTCGATCGGAGCCAGTTGGTCTACTCAGAGTCCCAACAAAAACTTGATCGGCGTCAATAACGGGGGCCATGGCCTGTCCCAGACGTCCGATGACGGTCACGCCAACTTCAAGAGTGGCGAAACTTTCTCGAAGATCTTCAAGGGTATTCATGACCTTGAATTGAAATACGGCGACACCGGTGTCTTCGTCCGAGGCAAATACTGGTACGACTTCGAACTCAAGGATGAAAGCCGCGAATTCAAGGACATCAGCGACAGCAACCGCAAGGAAGGCGCCAAATCCTCCGGCGGCGAGATCCTCGACGCCTTCGTCTACCACAACTACTCCATTGCCGATCAGCCGGGTTCCGTGCGTCTGGGCAAGCAGGTTGTGAGTTGGGGTGAAAGTACTTTCATCGGCGGCGGCATCAACTCGATCAACCCGATCGACGTCTCCGCGTTCCGTCGTCCCGGCGCCGAGGTCAAGGAAGGTCTGATCCCGGTCAACATGTTCTACGTGTCCCAGAGCCTCACCGACACCCTGTCGGCCGAAGCCTTCTATCAGCTGGAATGGGACCAGACCGTCGTCGACAACTGCGGCACCTTTTTCTCCCAGCCCGACATCATTGCCGACGGTTGCGACAACAACCTGCGCGTGCTGAACAAGCGTTCGACCATTCCGGCCGCCGCTCTGCCGACATTGACCAGGCTGGGCGTGGACGTCAACGAAGAAGGTGTGCTGGTGCGCCGTGGCGCGGATCGCGATGCGCGGGACAGCGGTCAGTGGGGCGCGTCCCTCAAATACATGTTTGAGCCGCTGGATACCGAGTTCGGCGCCTACTTCATGAACTATCACAGCCGTGCGCCGATTTTCAGCGCCACGGGTGCTCCAGCATCGGCCTATGCACGGGCAGCGGCCTTGCCGGGGGCGCTTCGGGCTCTGGCACCATTGGTGGTCGCGGGTAACTCGAACTACTTCGTCGAGTACCCGGAAGACATCCGCCTCTACGGCTTGAGCTTCTCCACTACCTTGCCTACCGGCACGGCGTGGAGCGGTGAGCTCAGCTATCGTCCGAACGCGCCGGTGCAGCTCAACTCCACCGACATTCTGTTCGCCGGCGTGCGTCCATTGGGCGGCGCCCTGACCAATGCTTCGCTGCTTAATGGTGTGCCGGGTCAGGACTTGCACGGCTATCGCCGCAAGGAAATCACCCAGTTCCAGACCACCCTGACGCACTTCTTCGATCAGGTCATGGGCGCCAGCCGTCTGACCCTGGTGGGCGAACTGGGCGTGACCCACGTCGGTGGCCTGGAAAGCACCTCTGACGTCCGTTATGGCCGTGACCCGGTCTACGGGCCTGGCGAACTGCCGTCCACCGGTGGCCTCGATACCTGCTCGGCGATCCTCAACACCAGCACCATCAATGGTGCCGGCGCGGGTGCCGCTACCAACAACCGCAGCCGCAATTGCAACAACGACGGCTTCACTACGGCCACTTCGTGGGGTTATCGCGCCCGGGCCATTTGGGAATACCCCGACGTATTCGCCGGTGTGAACCTCAAGCCGAACGTGGCCTGGTCCCACGACGTGAGCGGTTACTCGCCAGGCCCTGGCGGCAACTTCGAGGAAGGTCGTAAAGCGGTAAGCCTGGGGCTCGATGCCGAATACCAGAACACCTACACCGCGAGCCTGGCGTACACCAACTTCTTCGACGGCAAGTACACCACCGTAGATGACCGCGACTTCGTTGCGCTCAGCTTCGGCGTGAACTTCTAAGCACAGTATTTTCAGGACGAACACATTTATGAAAATAACAAAGAGTCTGTTCCATGTTGGTGTTCTGGGGCTTTCGCTGCTGGCGACCGCTGTCATGGCGGCGGTCCCTGCGGCCGAAGCGGACAAGCTGGGCAAGAGCCTGACCCCGATGGGGGCCGAGATGGCAGGCAACGCCGACGGCTCGATCCCGGCCTGGAAACCGATGCCAAAAAACGCCGGTAGCGTGGACAGCAAGGGTTTTCTGTCTGATCCGTTTGCGAGTGAAAAACCGCTGTTCACCATCACCGCGCAGAACGTCGACCAGTACAAGGACAAACTCGCGCCGGGCCAGTACGCGATGTTCAAGCGTTACCCGGAAACCTTCAAGATGCCGGTCTACCCGTCCCATCGCGGCGCCACTGTGCCGGATGAGGTGTTTGCCTCCATCAAGAAGAACGCTACCAACACTAACCTGGTGTCCGGCGGTAACGGTCTGGAGAATTTCGAAACCGCGATCCCGTTCCCGATTCCGAAAAGTGGCGTTGAAGTCATCTGGAACCATATCACCCGTTATCGCGGCGGCAGTGTGACCCGTCTGATAACCCAGGCCACGCCGCAGGCGAACGGCTCGTTCAGCCTGGTGTACTTCGAGGACCAGTTCGTGTTCCGCGACAGGATGAAGGATTACGATCCGAAGAACCCGGGCAACATTCTGTTCTACTTCAAGCAGAAAGTGACCGCGCCGGCTCGTCTGGCCGGTGGCGTGCTGCTGGTGCACGAAACCCTCGACCAGGTTAAAGAGCCGCGTTCGGCGTGGGTCTACAACGCCGGGCAGCGCCGAGTGCGTCGTGCGCCGCAAGTGTCCTATGACGGGCCGGGTACCGCTGCCGATGGCCTGCGTACCTCCGACAACCTGGACATGTACAACGGTGCGCCGGATCGCTATGACTGGAAGCTCGAAGGCAAGAAAGAGATGTACATCGCCTCCGACAGCTACAAGCTCGATTCGCCACAGCTGAAGTACGCCGACATCATCAAGGCTGGTCACATCAACCAGGACCTGGCTCGCTATGAACTGCGCCGGGTCTGGCATGTGGTCGCGACGCTTAAGGAAGGTCAGCGTCACATCTACGCCAAACGTGACTTCTACATTGACGAAGACACCTGGCAGGCGGCAGTGGTCGACCACTACGACGGTCGCGGGCAACTGTGGCGCGTCGCCGAGGCTCACTCCGAGAACTACTACGACAAGCAAGTGCCGTGGTATGCCCTCGAAACCTTGTACGACCTGCAATCGGGCCGCTACCTGGCACTGGGCATGAAGAACGAAGAGAAGTCGGCCTATAACTTCGGCTTCACCGCCAGCACCGCCGACTTCACTCCGGCCGCGTTGCGTCAGGAAGGCGTTCGCTAAAACGTTGTAACCCGAGGCCGCATCCTCGAAAAAACGCCCCGACTGGTTCGGGGCGTTTTTTTGGCAGTTCATAAAGATCGTTGTCCGGTGTGGCTGTCCGGTTTACCGACATTTTTGCTCGTAGTCTTTTTGTAGCCATTTGTAGCAATAACCTTCAATAGCTCTTCGTTTACCGCTAGGCTGCGGACATCTGTAACGCCGCCATCAGTATTTCAAACAAGAGCCGGCCATGACTGATCTGTCCCCACTTCCGGGCCCTGCAAGCGTTGCCGTCGCGGCACTGGACGGGCGTTTTTTCCGGCCTCCGCTGCCCGCCGGCCATGTGCTGCGGCCGCGTCTGTGCGAGCGCCTGAGTGCAGGTCTCGGTGGCAGGCTGTTGCTGGTCAGCGCGCCGGCAGGGTTCGGCAAGAGTTCATTGGCGGTGGAGTTTTGTCAGGGGTTGCCGGATCACTGGCAAAGCCTGTGGCTGGGCTTGAGTCTGCGGGACAGTGATCCCGGCCGTTTTCTTGAGCGCCTGCTCGAAGGTCTTCAGGACTACTTTCCACAACTGGGCAGCCAGGCGTTGGGGCTGCTGAAAATGCGCCAACGTCATCAACCGTTCGCCTTTGAAGAATGGCTGGACGGTTTGCTCGATGAACTGGCCGTGCACCTTTCACCCAACACGCCGCTGCTGTTGGTACTTGATGACTATCATCTGGCCCAGGGGCCGGTGCTCGATCGTTGTCTGCAGTTTTTCCTCAATCATTTACCCGATGGCCTGTTGGTCATGGTCACCAGTCGGCAGCGTCCGGACTGGCATCTGGCACGCCTGCGGCTGTCGCGGCAACTGCTCGAGTTGCATGAGCAGGATCTTCGGTTGACCCATGATGAAGCCCTGAGCCTGCTTGATCGACACAGCATTTCATTGCGTGGCGAGGCGCTGGAGAATTTGATCCAGCGCAGCGAAGGCTGGGTGGCAGGGCTGCGCTTTTGGCTATTGGCGGCCTCCGAGGTGGGCAGCGAGGGTGCATTGCCCCAGTCGCTGTACGGCGGGGAAGGGCTGATTCGCGACTACCTGCTCGAAGAAGTCATCGATTGCCTGCCCGCCGAGGTGCAGTCATTCCTGTACGACACCGCGCCCCAGGAGCGCTTTTGCAGTGAGCTGTGCGACGCTGTGCGCGAGGCCCATGACAGCGCCGAGATCCTGCGTTTCCTGCTGGCGCATCAGGTGTTTCTGGTGCCGCTGGACGAACACGGTCACTGGTTCCGCTATCACCACCTGTTTTCCGACCTGTTGCGCAGCCGGCCCACCGCCCAGGCGATGGTGCCGACGGCCAGCTTGCACCTGCGCGCCTGCCGCTGGTTCAACGCCCAAGGGCTACTCGATGAGGCGGTGGAGCAGGCGTTGCGCGCCGGGCATCTGGATGTCGCGGCGAATCTGGTGCAAAACCTTTCTGAAGAGCAACTGCTGGCCGAGCAGAACGTCGGCATGTTGCTGCGCTGGAAAATGGACTTGCCCGATAGCCTGTTAATCAGCACGCCACGGCTGATCGTGCTCTACAGCTGGGCATTGGGGCTGGCCTGTCAACTGGACGCCGCCGAAGAGCTGGCCAGTCACCTGAGCCGCTTCCTGCCGGCACCGTCGGCTACTGCGCAAAAATCCATGCTGGCGCAATGGCTGGCCCTGAGCGGGATCATTGCCCGGGGGCGAGGCGATCGCGAGCTGACCATGCTCTATTGCACCGAAGCGCTGGAAAGCCTGCCGGCCAAACGGTATGGACAGCGACTGATGTGCCTGTCGACCTTGTCCAATCTGGCGATTGCCGATGGCGACTTGTGGCGCGCCCGGGGGTTGAATCGTGATTCGCTGGAGTTAGCACAGCGCGTTGGCAATCCGTTGTTCGAGGCCTTGGCTCATTACGACCGCGCCCGGGTATTGCAGGCGCGAGGGGAGATCCTGCGTTCGCTGGATGAAGTCCGTCAGGGGCTGCAACGCCTGCAAGGTTTATCCCCACAACGGCTTTATGCGGTGCGCGCACGCCTGACCTTGTACGAGGGTTTTTTGCTGGCGCTGCGCTTGCAACCCCAGGCCGCGCGGGCACGTTTACTCGCGGGGTTGGGTGAAGCCAGGGCCTGTCGTGACATCAGCGTACTGATCGGCCACTGTGTTATTGCCCGGCTGGAGGGCAACAGCGGCGAATTCGCGAAGGCCTTCGCCGAACTCGCTGAGGCCGAGCGGCTGATGCACATCTGGGACGTTCCGCCGATTTACTATCTGGCGATGATTACCCTGGTCAAATGCGAGCTGTGGCTAGCCCAGGGGCGCATCGATCTGGCCGAAGCCTGGCTCGCGCGATTGGGCCAGACTTACAACGGCGAGCACCCGGCGGCTCCTCCGGAATTTCATCCACAACTGCCGCTGCACATTGAGTTGCAACAGGCGGTGCTGGACATGATGAAGGGCCAGCCCATGCTCGCGGAGGGGCGCCTAAATGCGCTGCATGAACACGGTCAGCGCAGCGGTAGGCAGATGCTCAGCGTGATGGCGCTGAGTCAGAAAGTCATGCTGTTGCTGGTGAGCGGGCGCGAACCCGAGGCCCGTAAGGCGTTGGCCCAGGCGCTGGAAGCGGCTTCCAGTGGTGTCTTGCAACCCTTTGACCGATTGCTGGCCGAGCACCCGGACTGGCTGCGCGGGCAACTTCAACTCTGTGCGCCGACGGCCGTTGCGCAGAACCTCTTGGAAAAGCTTCCAGTCATGGCTTCCCGTTCGGCAGTGGAGTCATCGCCAGCCGCCGAACAACTCAGTACACGTGAGTTGGCCGTTCTGCGACTGATCGCACTGGGGTGTTCGAATCAGGAAATCAGTGAGCAGTTGTTCATTTCGCTGCATACCGTTAAAACCCATGCCAGCCATATCAACAGCAAGCTGGGGGTCGAGCGGCGTACACAGGCGGTGGCGCGGGCGAAGGAGTTGGGGGTGTTGGTTTAGCATCGCAAGAACAGTCCTCCACAAAAACGAAAACGCCCCGGACGAGTCGGGGCGTTTTCATTTGTACATTCCGGCCTGCATGGCAGGCTGGAATTTACTTACGTGACGAATCGTCAGGCTACCAAATCGTTAGCACCGAAGGTATTGACACCCACCAACTGGATTTCGAAGTCCGAGCCCAGGTCGCCATTGACGTTGCCATAGAGCACGTGGTCGACGAAGCGCAGTTGTCCTGCACCGGTGAAGTCATTCGCGCCGATAAAGCTGAAGCCGTTGAAACCAGCACTCAGCAAATTGGCGTCGAACTTCGTCAGATCGATTTTATCGCCTTGCAGGCTATTGAAGTCGGTGATGACATCGCGATTGGCGCCTGTGCCCATTTCGTTCACAGCACTGAACACAAACTTGTCCGCACCCGCGCCGCCGGTGAGGATGTCGGCACCGAGGCCACCGTCCAGGACGTTATTACTGGCATTGCCGGTGAGGGTGTTGTTCAGGTCGTTGCCCAGCGCGGTAAAGGCTCCGGTGCCGAGCAATAGCACGTTCTCTACGTTGTGCAGGTTGCTCAGGTTCAGGTCGACGGTGTTGGTCTGGGCCGTGGCGTTGTAGAGAACGTAGAGCGTATCGGTGCCTTCATTGGCGTTTTCCTGGACCAGGGCCAGCTCGCCAGCCTGATCGAGACCATAGTCGTCGTTGCCCTTACCGCCGATCAGGGTATCAAGACCCGCGCCGCCAACGAGCTGGTTATTGCCATCGTTACCGGTGATCACGTTGTCCAAAGCGTTGCCGATGCCATCGATGTTGGCCGCGCCGGTCAGTGCGAGGTTTTCCAGGTTGGCGCCCAGGGTGAAGGTCACCGAAGAACGCACAGTATCGATCTCGCTGGCCAGGGTGCTGGTCTCGACTACCACGTCGCGGATGTTGTCGACGATGTAGGTGTCGTTACCGGTACCGCCAGCCATGTAGTCGGCACCGATGCCGCCGTCCAGGATGTTGTCGCCGATGTAACCGTTGATCACGTTATTCAGGGCATTGCCGGTGCCATTAAGGTTGGTACTGCCCACCAGGTTCAGGTTCTCGACGTTATTGCCCAGGGTGTAATCGATCAAGGAATAGACAGTGTCGATTTCGCTGGCCAGGGTGCTGGTCTCGACGACCACATCACCGAGGTTGTCGACGCTGTAGCTGTCGTTGCCGGCGCCGCCGATCATCAGGTCGGCACCGAGGCTGCCATCGAGGACGTTGTCAGCACTGTTGCCGGTCAGGGTGTTGTTCAGATCATTGCCGAGTACGGTAAAAGCGCCGGCGCCGAGCAACAGCACGTTCTCGACGTTGTGCAGGTTGCTCAGGTTCAGGTCGACCGTGCTGGGCAGGCCCGTGGCTTGGACAGTGGCGGCGTAGGTGATGTAAAGGGTATCGGTGCCTTCGTTGGCATTTTCCTGGACCAGGGCCAGTTCGCCGGCCTGATCGAGGCCGTAGTCGTCGTTGCCCTTGCCACCGATCAGGGTGTCAAGACCGGCGCCGCCAACGAGCTGGTTGTTGCCATCGTTACCGGTGATCACGTTGTTTTGGGCGTTGCCGATGCCATCGATGTTGGCCGAACCGGTCAGCGTGAGGTTTTCCAGGTTGGCACCCAGGGTGAAGGTCACCGCAGAACGCACGGTGTCGATTTCGCTGGCCAGGGTGCTGGTCTCGCTGATTACGTCGCCGAGGTTGTCGACGACGTAGGTGTCGTTGCCGGCGCCGCCGATCATCAGGTCGGCACCGAGGCCGCCATTGAGGACGTTGTCAGCACTGTTGCCGGTCAGGGTGTTGTTCAGGTCGTTGCCCAGCGCGGTAAAAGCGCCGGTGCCGAGCAACAGCACGTTCTCGACGTTGTGCAGGTTGCTCAGGTTCAGGTCGACGACATCAGTCTGTGCCGTGGCGTTGTAGATAACGTAGAGCGTATCGGTGCCTTCGTTGGCATTTTCCTGGACGAGGGCCAGTTCACCGGCCTGATCGAGGCCGTAGTCGTCGTTGCCCTTGCCGCCGATCAGAGTGTCGAGACCGGCGCCGCCAACGAGTTGGTTGTTGCCATCGTTGCCGGTGATCACGTTGTCCAAAGCGTTGCCGATGCCATCGATGTTGGCCGCACCGGTCAGTGTGAGGTTTTCCAGGTTGGCGCCCAGGGTGTAGCTCACCGAAGAGCGCACAGTATCGATCTCGCTGGCCAGGGTGCTGGACTCGACGACCACGTCGCGGATGTTGTCGACGATGTAGGTGTCGTTACCGGTACCGCCAGCCAGGTAGTCGGCACCGATGCCGCCGTCCAGGATGTTGTTGCCGGTATTGCCGATGATCACGTTGTTCAGGGCGTTACCGGTGCCGTTGAGGTTTGCTGCGCCCAACAGTGTCAGGTTCTCCAGGTTACTGCCCAGGGTGTAATCGAGGGAGGATGAAACCGTGTCGATTTCGCTGGCCAGCGTGCTGGTCTCGATGATTACGTCACCGAGGTTGTCGACGACGTAGGTGTCGTTGCCGGCGCCGCCGATCATCAGGTCGGCACCGAGGCCGCCATTGAGGACGTTATCAGCACTGTTGCCGGTCAGGGTGTTGTTCAGGTTGTTGCCCAGCGCGGTAAAAGCGCTGGTGCCGAGCAACAGCACGTTCTCGACGTTCTGCAGGTTGCTCAGGTTCAGGTCGACGACATCAGTCTGTGCCGTGGCGTTGTAGAGAACGTAGAGCGTATCGGTGCCTTCGTTGGCATTTTCCTGGACGAGGGCCAGTTCGCCGGCCTGATCGAGGCCGTAGTCGTCGTTGCCCTTGCCGCCGATCAGAGTGTCGAGACCGGCGCCGCCAACGAGTTGGTTGTTGCCATCGTTGCCGGTGATCACGTTGTCCAAAGCGTTGCCGATGCCATCGATGTTGGCCGCACCGGTCAGTGTGAGGTTTTCCAGGTTGGCGCCCAGGGTGTAGCTCACCGAAGAGCGCACAGTATCGATCTCGCTGGCCAGGGTGCTGGACTCGACGACCACGTCGCGGATGTTGTCGACGATGTAGGTGTCGTTACCGGTACCGCCAGCCAGGTAGTCGGCACCGATGCCGCCGTCCAGGATGTTGTTGCCGGTATTGCCGATGATCACGTTGTTCAGGGCGTTACCGGTGCCGTTGAGGTTTGCTGCGCCCAACAGTGTCAGGTTCTCCAGGTTACTGCCCAGGGTGTAATCGAGGGAGGATGAAACCGTGTCGATTTCGCTGGCCAGCGTGCTGGTCTCGATGATTACGTCACCGAGGTTGTCGACGACGTAGGTGTCGTTGCCGGCGCCGCCGATCATCAGGTCGGCACCGAGGCCGCCATTGAGGACGTTATCAGCACTGTTGCCGGTCAGGGTGTTGTTCAGGTTGTTGCCCAGCGCGGTAAAAGCGCTGGTGCCGAGCAACAGCACGTTCTCGACGTTCTGCAGGTTGCTCAGGTTCAGGTCGACCGTACTGGTCTGTGCAGTGGCGGCGTAGGTGATGTAAAGGGTATCGGTGCCTTCGTTGGCATTTTCCTGGACCAGGGCCAGTTCGCCGGCCTGATCGAGGCCGTAGTCATCGTTGCCCTTGCCACCGATCAGGGTGTCGAGACCGGCGCCGCCAACGAGCTGGTTGTTGCCATCGTTACCGGTGATCACGTTGTTTTGGGCGTTGCCGATGCCATCGATGTTGGCCGAACCGGTCAGCGTGAGGTTTTCCAGGTTGGCACCCAGGGTGAAGGTCACCGCAGAACGCACGGTGTCGATTTCGCTGGCCAGGGTGCTGGTCTCGCTGATTACGTCGCCGAGGTTGTCGACGACGTAGGTGTCGTTGCCGGCGCCGCCGATCATCAGGTCGGCACCGAGGCCGCCATTGAGGACGTTGTCAGCACTGTTGCCGGTCAGGGTGTTGTTCAGGTCGTTGCCCAGCGCGGTAAAAGCGCCGGTGCCGAGCAACAGCACGTTCTCGACGTTGTGCAGGTTGCTCAGGTTCAGGTCGACGACATTAGCCTGTGCCGTGGCGTTGTAGAGAACGTAGAGCGTATCGGTGCCTTCGTTGATGTTTTCCTGGACCAGAGCCAGCTCGCCGGCCTGATCGAGGCCGTAGTCGTCGTTGCCCTTGCCACCGATCAGGGTGTCGAGACCGGCGCCGCCAATGAGCTGGTTGTTGCCATCGTTGCCGGTGATCACGTTGTCCGAAGCGTTGCCGATGCCATCGATGTTGGCCGCGCCGGTCAGTGTGAGGTTTTCCAGGTTGGCGCTCAGGGTGAAGGTCGCCGAAGAGCGCACGGTGTCGATCTCGCCGACGAGGGTGCTGGTTTCAACAATCACGTCGCGGGTGTCGTCGACGATGTAGGTGTCGTTACCGGTACCGCCGGCCAGGGTGTCGGCACCGATGCCGCCGTCCAGGATGTTGTTGCCGGTATTACCGATGATCACGTTGTTCAGGGCGTTGCCGGTGCCGTTGAGGTTGGCTGCGCCCAACAGTGTCAGGTTCTCCAGGTTACTGCCCAGGGTGTAATCGAGAGAGGACGAAACCGTATCGATGCCGCTGGCCAGGGCGCTGGTCTCGATGATCACGTCGCCGAGGTTGTCGACGACGTAGGTGTCGTTGCCGGCGCCGCCGATCATCAGGTCGGCACCGAGGCCGCCATTGAGAACGTTGTCAGCACTGTTGCCGGTCAGGGTGTTGTTCAGGTCGTTGCCGAGTACGGTAAAAGCGCCGGGGCCGAGCAACAGCACGTTTTCGACGTTCTGCAGGTTGCTCAGGTTCAGGTCGACCGTGCTGGTCTGTGCCGTGGCAGCGTAGGTGATGTAAAGGGTATCGGTGCCTTCGTTGGCATTTTCCTGGACCAGGGCCAACTCGCCGGCCTGATCGAGGCCGTAGTCGTCGTTGCCCTTGCCGCCGATCAGGGTGTCGAGACCGGCGCCACCAACGAGCTGGTTGTTGCCATCGTTGCCGGTGATCACGTTGTTTTGGGCGTTGCCGATGCCATCGATGTTGGCCGAACCGGTCAGTGTGAGGTTTTCCAGGTTGGCGCTCAGGGTGAAGGTCGCCGAAGAGCGCACAATGTCGATTTCGCTGGCCAGGGTGCTGGTTTCAACAATCACGTCGCGGATGTTGTCGACGATGTAAGTGTCATTACCGGTACCGCCAGCCAGGTAGTCGGCACCGATGCCGCCGTCCAGAATGTTGTTGCCGTTATTGCCGGTGATCACGTTGTTCAGGGCGTTGCCGGTGCCGTTGAGGTTGGCGCCGTCCAGCAGTGTCAGGTTCTCGAGGTTACTGCCCAGGGTGTAATCGATGAAGGAGTAGACCGTGTCGATCTCCGAGATCGACGTGCTCCGCTCAATGACCACATCGCCGGTGTTGTCGACGACATAGTTGTCATTACCTGCACCGCCATCCATGGTATCCGCGCCGGCCATGCCGTTGAGTAAATTACCCAGCGAGTTGCCAATCAGCGAGTCATCAAAAGCCGAGCCATAGGCGTTTTCAATCTTCGCGCCATAAGCAATCGCCAGCCCTTCATTGAAAGCATCGCCATTCGGGTCGGTGAACGCTTTGCCGATCTGGCTGAACTGACCTTCATTGAGGTTGATGCGCACTGCCGCCAACTGGTTGCTGGCGTCGATTGTGTCGTTCCCGCCGGCATCCCAGATGGTTTCGAACACCGACTGCGTGGGGGCCCACGAGTAAACGGTGTTCCCGGCCTGCCATTGGGTGTTGGCGCCATAAAGGCTTTGAATGGCGAGGATATCCAGCAGCATTGGGGTGGTGGGTTGGTACGAATAGGAGTCGTTGTAGCTCATGACCGTGAACCGCACGTCATCAAGCGATGGGTCCAGCACCAGCTTGTTGTCGGGGGTTGTGTCGAATGGATGCTTGAGACCCAGCGCATGACCGATTTCATGCACAAAGGTCAGGTAATCGAACGAGCCTTTGACGGGAGAAGGGTCATTGGTCGATGGGCCGATCCAGACGTCGCCACCCGCAGGGGTCGTGTCAGGGAAATAGGCCCAGGCGGCATACTTGCTGTCCATCCCGTAATAGCCGCCGAAGCGTAAGTCACCCACATTGACGACAGTTTCCTGAACGAGAGAGAACTGCACGTTGGCCACAGCGCTCCACCCCCCCAAGGCACTGGTGACAGCGCTTTGTTGTGCTCCAGTCAATGAGTAGCCGTTTTCATACTCATTCGATGGACTGTAGTCTCGGGCGAATAAGGAGCCCGTGCCAGCGAAGCTATAGGTCAGCATTGTTGGCGTGCCTTGCTCGTGCCAGCGCGGACCATACCAATGATCATCCGCGAGTAAGCTGTCGACGAACTTATTGCCGGTCATACTGGTAAACGAGGTAAACGAGTAGCTGAGAGGGCGTGGCATGGGACATTCCTAGATGAGGTCTGCGGCCCTTCCTGAGTGCGGCCGCTACAAAAAATACGATTTTGCATGAGAATCTATGAGTTTGATATCAAAAGGCCGCTACTTTTTATTTGGTGGCGTCAAATTGCTGACCTTGCGATCTGTATCGGCGAGTGACGTAGAATCGTGAAGCCGGAACTCCAGTGTTTGCTCAGGATTGCCCATGACCGTCATCGCTCCAACGCTCATTCGCGAAACCTTCCCCGTCGGCCCTTTGCAGTGCAACTGCACAATCATCGGCGACCCGATCACCAAAAAGGCCATCGTGGTCGATCCGGGAGGTAATCACGAACTGATCCTCGCCCGTCTCGACGCCCTGGGCCTGAAGGTGGTCAGCATCATTCACACCCACGCACACCTCGATCACTTCCTCGCCTCCGGTCAGTTGAAGGAGAAAACCGGCGCGACCCTGCACCTGCATAAGGACGATCAGTTCCTCTGGGACAACCTGGAGATGCAGTGCCAGATGTTCGGTGTGCCTTACACCCCGGTGCCATCGCCGGATCGCTGGTTGGCCGACGAAGAAGAGCTGGCCTGCGGTTGTGGTGTTGCGTTGCACACGCCGGGTCATACGCCAGGTTCCATGAGCTTTTGGTTTTCAGAGGCTAAGCTGCTGATTGCCGGTGACACGCTGTTCAAGCGGGGGGTAGGGCGCACGGATTTGTGGGGCGGCGATCAGGCGACGCTCGTGCGGTCGATCAAGCAGCGGTTGTATACCCTCGACGAAGAGGCCACCGTAGTGGCCGGGCATGGTCCGGACACCTGTCTGGGCGATGAAATGCGCGGTAACCCCTTTGTGCGAGCTTGAATGGCACTGACGGAATTTTTGTTGTTGCCAGTGATCCAAAGCCCGCAAAGGTTCATTGCTTAAGTCCGTTGCACCACAGAATGCAAAAAAGTAGGAGCTCCTCCATGTTCACCTCGCGTCGTTTGATTGTTGTCGCTACTGCGGTGGCTCTGTTGTCCGGTTGCGCATCGCCGAACCCTTATGACAACCAGGGTCAGGCCGATGGCAGCTCCACGGGCATGAGCAAAACCGCCAAATACGGTGGCCTCGGCGCCTTGGCCGGTGCGCTGGCCGGTGCTGCCATCAGCCACGATAACCGTGGCAAGGGCGCGCTGATTGGCGCCGCTGTGGTGGGTGCTTCTGCCGCCGGTTACGGTTACTACGCCGACCAGCAAGAGAAAAAGCTGCGCGCCAGCATGGCCAACACCGGGGTTGAGGTGCAGCGCCAGGGCGATCAGATCAAGCTGATCATGCCGGGTAACATCACGTTCGCCACCGATTCGGCGAACATTGCCTCAAGCTTCTACCAGCCGCTGAACAACCTGGCGGGCTCGCTCAAGGAGTTCAACCAGAACCAGATCGAGATCGTCGGCTACACCGACAGCACCGGCAGCCGCCAGCACAACATGGACCTGTCCCAGCGTCGCGCCCAGAGCGTAGCGACTTACCTGACCTCACAGGGTGTCAGCGGCGCCAACCTGTCGGCACGTGGTGCCGGGCCGGATAACCCGATTGCCAGCAACGGTGATGCCAATGGCCGGGCACAGAACCGCCGCGTCGAGGTCAACCTGAAGGCGATTCCGGGCCAGCAATACGGCGGTCAGCAACAGCCAGGCACTGTTCAGCAGTACCCATAAGAGGCTGACCTCTTCCTGAAATGAAAATGCCCGATCCTTAAAGGATCGGGCATTTTTTTGTGTCGCTTGTTCAGGCGATGAAAACTTCAGAATAAAAAAGCCCTCGGACAATCACTCGTCCGAGGGCTTTTTGTGTCGCGCGAAACCTGATTACTTCTTCAGGCCGTAATGCTCATCGAGCATGCCCGGCGCGTTCGGGGCTTTGGGAGCGTAATCGCGAGGCGGTTCCTGATCGCGCGGTGGCGTCAGGCGTTCCCGTGGAGCCTGCACCGCGTCAGCGTGCAGGGCAGCCAGCAAGCGTTGGCGAGTCTGCTCGTCCAGGGCCAGGCGGTTGGCACCCTCGGCGAGATGATCCTGCACTTCCTGATAGCTCTGAGTCAGTTTCTTGACCAGGGATGCAGTGCTGTTGAAGTGGGTGACCACTTCGTTCTGATACTTGTCAAAACGTTCCTGAATATCATCCAGCTGACGTTGCGTGCTGCTCGGAGCGGCATTCGGCACCAGGCGAGCGATCAGGAATCCAATGGCGACACCCACAACCAGGGCAAGAGTCGGCAACAACCAAACTAAGAGCGAGTGTTCCACGAGTCCTTCCTCTATAAACGGCTTTGCTTTACGTTAACGGCTCGAACCTGCGCTGTATACCGCGATTCACTCGCAATAGATTGGCACAGACAATTTGCTAGACGAGTCGACCCGATTCGAGGTCACGGAGTTCCTTCCTTGCTTATGCGCGAAACCCCTGTAGTGATTGATGGCCCGGTGGGTCAGTTGGAAGCCCTGTATCTGGAAAACATGAGCCCGGACAATGAGCAGCCCCGCGGCCTGGCGCTGATCTGCCATCCGAACCCGGTGCAGGGCGGCACGATGCTCAACAAAGTCGTCTCGACCCTGCAGCGCACCGCGCGGGACGCCGGTTTGATTACCTTGCGTTTCAACTACCGTGGCGTCGGTGCCAGTGAAGGCTCGCACGACATGGGCTCCGGCGAAGTCGACGATGCCCAGGCAGCGGCCGAGTGGCTGCGGGCCAAACATCCTGAATTACCTTTGACCCTGTTCGGTTTCTCCTTCGGCGGTTTTGTTGCAGCCAGTCTCGGCGGACGGCTGGAGGCCAAGGGTGAGCAGATCAAGCATCTGTTCATGGTCGCGCCTGCTGTCATGCGTCTGGGCGATCAGGATCAACTGCCGCACCAAGGTACATTGACCCTGATCCAGCCGGAAACCGACGAAGTGATCGATCCGCAGCTCGTTTACGATTGGTCCGACGCACTCGATCGCCCCCATGAGCTGCTGAAAGTGGCAGAATGCGGACACTTTTTTCATGGCAAGCTGACCGATCTCAAGGATCTGATCCTGCCGCGTCTTTCGAATTGATTGCAGTCTGACAAGCGATTACCCATGACGACTCGTACCCGTATCCTCACCGGCATCACCACCACCGGCACGCCGCACCTGGGCAATTACGCGGGGGCTATCCGCCCGGCGATTCTTGCCAGCCGCGATAGCAATGCCGATTCGTTCTACTTCCTGGCCGACTACCACGCCCTGATCAAATGCGATGACCCGCTGCGCATCCAGCGCTCGCGTCTGGAAATCGCCGCGACCTGGCTGGCCGGTGGCCTGGACGTGGACCGGGTGACGTTCTATCGCCAGTCCGACATCCCGGAAATCCCGGAGCTGACCTGGCTGCTGACCTGCGTGGCCGCCAAGGGCTTGCTCAACCGTGCCCACGCCTACAAGGCGTCGGTGGACAAGAACGTCGAGAATGGCGAAGACCCGGATGCGGGCATCACCATGGGCCTGTACAGCTACCCGGTGCTGATGGCCGCGGACATCCTGATGTTCAACGCCCACAAGGTGCCGGTCGGTCGTGACCAGATCCAGCACGTGGAAATGGCCCGTGACATCGGCCAGCGCTTCAACCACTTGTTCGGCCAGGGCAAGGAGTTCTTCACCATGCCCGAAGCGCTGATCGAGGAAAGCGTCGCCACGCTGCCAGGCCTCGACGGTCGCAAGATGTCGAAGAGCTACGACAACACCATTCCGTTGTTCAGCAGCGCCAAAGAGATGAAAGACGCGATTTCGCGGATCGTGACCGACTCCCGTGCCCCGGGCGAAGCCAAAGATCCGGACAACTCGCACCTGTTCACCTTGTTCCAGGCTTTCGCTACACCGGCACAAGCCGACGAGTTCCGCAGCGAATTGCTCCAGGGCCTGGGTTGGGGCGAGGCGAAGAATCGCCTGTTCCAGTTGCTGGACAACGAGTTGGGCGAGTCCCGCGAGCGTTATCACCAACTGATCGAGCGTCCGGCGGATCTGGAAGACATCCTGCAACACGGCGCGAAAAAGGCCCGTGCAGTGGCCACGCCGTTCCTCAACGAGTTGCGTGAAGCGGTCGGCCTGCGTTCTTTCGTCGCCCAGACTCAAGTCGCTGCCACCACCAAGAAGAAAGCCGCGAAAGCCGCGCGTTTTGTCAGCTTCCGTGAAGACGATGGCAGTTTCCGCTTCCGTCTGCTGGCGGCCGATGGTGAGCAGCTGCTGCTGTCGCGGCACTTCGCCGATGGCAAAACCGCAGGTCAGGTGACCAAACAACTGCAATCCGGCCAGCCATTGGACGTGCGCAGTGAAGACCTGAACTTCAGCGTCTGGCTGGAAGGCGAGTGCGTGGCCGACAGCCCGGCCTTCGCCGACAGTGCTGCTCGCGATGCTGCCATCGGCGCATTGCGGGTTGCACTGACACCGGTTCAGGAATAAACAACGGTTCGGTCCGACCAAGGGCCGATTGCCATTCCCACGGGCCGTCGCTACAGTGACGGCCCGTTTTTGTTGCCTTGCTAACGAATTATGACGCCCCTAGAACGATACCAAGCTGATCTGAAACGCCCGGAATTCTTCCACGATGCTGCGCAGGAAACGGCAGTGCGTCATTTGCAGCGCCTGTACGACGATCTGGTCGCGGCCTCGCAGAACAAACCGGGCCTGCTCGGCAAACTGTTTGGCAAGAAGGACCAGGCGCCGGTCAAAGGCCTGTATTTCTGGGGCGGCGTGGGTCGCGGCAAGACTTACCTGGTCGACACCTTCTTCGAAGCGCTGCCGTTCAAGGAAAAGACCCGCACTCACTTCCACCGCTTCATGAAGCGCGTGCACGAAGAGATGAAGACTCTGGGCGGCGAGAAAAACCCGCTGACGATCATCGCCAAGCGCTTTTCCGACGAGACGCGAGTGATCTGTTTCGATGAATTCTTCGTCTCCGACATCACCGACGCCATGATCCTTGGCACGCTGATGGAAGAACTGTTCAAGAACGGCGTGACCCTGGTCGCGACCTCGAACATCGTGCCGGACGGTCTGTACAAGGACGGCCTGCAACGTGCGCGCTTCTTGCCGGCCATTGCGCTGATCAAGCAGAACACCGAGATCGTCAACGTCGACAGCGGCGTCGATTACCGTCTGCGTCACCTTGAGCAAGCGGAGCTGTTCCACTTCCCGCTGGATGAAGCCGCCCAGGAAAGCCTGCGCAAGAGTTTCCGGGCCCTGACGCCGGAATGCACGGCTGCCGTCGAGAACGACGTGCTGATGATCGAGAACCGTGAAATCCGCGCCGTGCGCACCTGCGATGACGTGGCTTGGTTCGACTTCCGCGAACTGTGCGACGGCCCGCGCAGCCAGAACGACTACATCGAACTGGGCAAGATCTTCCATGCCGTGTTACTCAGCGGCGTCGAGCAGATGAGCGTCACCACCGACGACATCGCCCGACGTTTTATCAACATGGTCGACGAGTTCTACGACCGCAACGTGAAGCTGATCATCTCCGCCGAAGTCGAGCTTAAAGACCTCTACACCGGCGGTCGCCTGACCTTCGAGTTCCAGCGCACGCTTAGCCGCTTGCTGGAAATGCAGTCTCACGAATTCCTGTCCCGGGCGCACAAGCCGTAGGACATTTCGGAAAATAAAAAAGGGCCTGCATTGCAGGCCCTTTTTTATGCGCGCTGAAGAGCCAATCTGGATTGGTGTCTAGCTCTTAAGCTGCTTGTTGAAACTGCTGCCGATACTGATTCGGCGACAACTCCGTATGCTGGCGGAACAGTCGGGCGAAGAAGCTCGCATCGTCGTATCCGACTTCATAGCTGATGGTCTTGATGCTCTTGCGGCTGCCGGACAACAAGCCCTTGGCGGTCTCGATGCGCAGGCGTTGCAGGTAATGCAGCGGTTTATCGCCGGTGGCGGTCTGGAAGCGTCGCATGAAGTTGCGGATGCTCATGCCGTGTTCGCGGGCCACGTCTTCGAAGCGGAATTTATCGGCGAAGTGTTCTTCGAGCCAATGCTGGATCTGCAGGATGATCACATCCTGGTGCAGTTTCTGCCCGCCGAAACCGATCCGCCCCGGCGCATAGCTGCGTTGTACTTCGTAGAGAATGTCGCGGGCCACGGCCTGGGCCACGTTGGCACCGCAAAAGCGCTCGATCAGGTAAATGTAGAGGTCGCAGGCAGAGGTGGTGCCGCCGGCGCAATACAGGTTGTCGGCGTCGGTCAGGTGTTTGTCCTGATTGAGGTGAACCTGCGGGAAGCGCTCAGCGAAAGCATTGAAGAAGCGCCAGTACGTGGTCGCTTCCTTGCCGTTGAGCAGTCCGGCTTCGGCGAGCCAGAACACCCCCGTGGCCTCGCCACACAGCACTGCCCCGCGGGCGTGTTGTTCGCGCAGCCACGGCAGGACCTGTGGATAACGTTTGCAGAGCGTGTCGAAATCGTCCCAGAAGGCGGGGAGGATGATGACGTCGGCATTTTCCAGGCCGCCGTCCACCGGCATGATCACGTCGCTGAAGCTGTTCACCGGTTTGCCGTCGGGGCTGACCAGCCGGGTTTCGAACGCCGGTGTCAGGCCGTGGCCCAGTTGTTTGCCATAGCGCAGGCTGGCCAGATGGAAGAAATCCTTGGCTTGCATGAGGGTGGAAGCGAAAACCCGGTCGATAGCCAGGATGCTGACGCGCCGCAAGGGCTTGGAGGCTTGGTTAGACATAATTCAACTTTATTCTTATAGGGGAAAGTGGTCACCAGACGGCTGGATCGTCTTATTTTTTGTCGGATGTGTCCAGTGTCCTGTATCGGAAGCGAGGCTTAGTCTCTGAAGATCAATTCCGTCTGACAATAACGACAGGTGACGCATGATCCCCAGAACCTTGTTCAGCCCCGAGCACGAACTTTTTCGCGACAGCGTGCGAACGTTCCTCGAAAAAGAGGCCGTGCCGTTCCATGGGCAATGGGAAAAACAAGGCTATATCGACCGCAATCTCTGGAACAAGGCGGGGGAGGCGGGGATGCTCTGTTCGCATCTGCCGGAAGAATACGGTGGGCTGGGGGCCGACTTTCTCTATAGCGCAGTGGTGATCGAGGAGGTCGGTCGTCTGGGGCTGACCGGGATCGGATTTTCTCTTCATTCGGACATTGTTGCGCCTTATATCCTGCATTACGGCAGTGAGGCGCTGAAACACAAATACCTGCCCAAGCTGGTGTCTGGCGAGATGGTCACTGCGATCGCCATGACCGAGCCGGGTGCTGGCTCCGACCTGCAGGGGGTGAAGACTACTGCGGTGCTGGAGGGCGACGAATACGTGATCAACGGTTCGAAGACTTTCATCACCAACGGCTTTCTGGCTGACCTGGTGATCGTCGTGGCCAAGACTGATCCGAAGGCGGGGGCGAAGGGCACCAGTCTGTTTCTGGTGGAGGCCAACACGCCGGGTTTCGCCAAGGGCAAGCGCCTGGAAAAGGTCGGCATGAAGGCTCAAGACACCTCGGAGCTGTTCTTCCAGGACGTTCGGGTGCCCAAGGAAAACCTGTTGGGCCAAGCGGGGATGGGCTTCGCTTACCTGATGCAGGAATTACCGCAGGAGCGCTTGACGGTCGCGGTGGGAGGCTTGGCGTCAGCCGAAGCGGCGTTGCAGTGGACGCTGGATTACACCCGTGAACGCAAGGCTTTCGGCAAGGCCATCGCCGACTTCCAGAACACCCGCTTCAAGCTCGCTGAAATGGCGACCGAGATCCAGATCGGCCGGGTTTTCGTCGATCGCTGCCTGGAACTGCATCTGCAAGGCAAGCTCGACGTGCCGACGGCGGCGATGGCCAAGTACTGGGGCACCGACCTGCAATGCAAGGTGCTCGACGAATGCGTGCAGTTGCATGGCGGTTACGGATTCATGTGGGAATACCCGATCGCCCGGGCATGGGCGGATGCGCGGGTGCAGCGGATTTATGCCGGGACCAATGAAATCATGAAGGAGATTATTGCGCGGTCGCTGTAATGCAGCGTGATCGTTCCCATGCTCTGCGTGGGAATGCCGCCATGGACGCTCTGCGTCCGCTTCGGAAGTGACGCGGAGCGTCACGGGATGCATTCCCACGCAGAGCGTGGGAACGATCGTCGACGTAAGTTACGGTGCCGGATTCGGCTGATCCTGGTGTATCGCCTCAATGCCTGCCAGCACTTCATCCGACAGCTTCAAATCGACGCTGGCAATGTTGCTGTCCAGTTGCTCAAGCGTGGTGGCGCCAATGATGTTGCTGGTTACGAACGGTTGCTGCGTGACGAACGCCAGTGCCATCTGCGCCGGGTCCAGGCCGTGTTCACGAGCCAGTGCCACGTAACGGCTGCACGCTGCTTCCGACTGCGGGTTGAAATAGCGGCTGAAGCGGCTGTAGAGGCTCAGGCGACCTTTTGGCGGACGCGCGCCACCTTCGTACTTGCCCGACAGAAAGCCGAACGCCAGTGGCGAGTAGGCCAGCAAGCCACATTGTTCGCGGATGGCAATTTCCGCCAGGCCGACTTCGAAGCTGCGATTGAGCAGGTTGTAGGGGTTCTGGATGGATACCGCGCGAGGCCAGCCACGGGCTTCGGCGAGGGCAAGGAAGCGCATGGTGCCCCACGGGGTTTCGTTGGACAGGCCGATGTGGCGGATCTTGCCAGCCTTGACCTGTTCGTCCAGCGCTTCGAGGGTATCCTCCAGTGGCGTCAGATTGGCTTCGATCTTGTGTTTGTAACCGAGCTGGCCAAAGAAATTGGTACTGCGTTCCGGCCAGTGCAGTTGATAGAGGTCGATGTAATCGGTCTGCAAGCGCTTGAGGCTGGCGTCCACGGCTTCGCGGATGTGTTGGCGGTTGTGCCGCAGGTTTTTGTCGCGAATGTAGTCGATGGTATTGCCGGGGCCGGCGATCTTGCTCGCCAGGATCCAGTCGGCGCGATCGCCGCGACTTTTGAAGTAGTTGCCGATGTAGCGCTCGGTGGTGGCGTAGGTGTCGGCCTTGGGCGGCACCGGGTACATCTCGGCGGTGTCGATGAAATTGATCCCGGCGCCCTTGGCGCGTTCGATCTGGGCGAAGGCTTCAGCCTCACTGTTTTGCTCGCCCCAGGTCATGGTGCCGAGGCAGATGGCGCTCACGTTCAGATCGGTACGGCCTAGCTGGCGATAGTCCATCGGGTGCTCCTTGGGCAAAACAATCATAAAAGCAGGTTGAAATATTTTTCGCAATCTGCATAATTGCGCACCTCTTTCTGCAGTGGAAGTGATGCGCCGCCGCCGAAGAATCTTGCCGTTGAACGGACGCGCCGACCCGAGCCCCCGAAAGCGTCTGTATCCGGCTGCCTTTGACTTGTCAAAGTACGCACTATTCAGTAAGATCCGCCGTCTAATTTACAGGGCGGCCCCTGAGGCTATAAAGAATGAAAACTTTTACTGCTAAACCGGAAACAGTAAAGCGCGACTGGTTTGTCGTCGACGCTGCTGGTCAGACCCTGGGTCGTCTGGCCACTGAAATCGCGAGCCGTCTGCGTGGCAAGCACAAGGCTGAGTACACTCCTCACGTTGACACCGGCGACTACATCGTCGTAATCAATGCTGAGCAAGTACGTGTTACTGGCGCTAAAACCACTGACAAAATGTACTACTCCCACTCCGGTTTCCCGGGCGGCATCAAGTCGATCAACTTCGAAAAGCTGATCGCTAAAGCCCCTGAGCGCGTGATCGAGACCGCGGTCAAAGGCATGCTGCCTAAGAACCCGCTGGGTCGCGACATGTATCGTAAGCTGAAAGTCTATGCGGGCGCTGCTCACCCTCATACTGCTCAGCAGCCCCAAGAACTGAAGTTTTAACGGAATAGTTCATTATGTCGGCGACTCAAAATTACGGCACTGGCCGTCGCAAGACTGCAACCGCACGCGTTTTCCTGCGTCCGGGCACTGGTAACATCTCCATCAACAACCGTTCGCTGGATAATTTCTTCGGCCGCGAAACTGCCCGCATGGTAGTTCGTCAGCCGCTGGAATTGACTGAGACTGTCGAGAAGTTCGACATCTACGTCACCGTGATCGGCGGTGGTGTAAGTGGTCAAGCTGGCGCAATCCGCCACGGTATCACTCGCGCTCTGATGGACTACGACGAAACTCTGCGCTCTGCTCTGCGCAAAGCTGGCTTCGTAACCCGCGATGCACGTGAAGTTGAACGTAAGAAAGTCGGTCTGCGTAAAGCGCGTAAGCGTCCGCAGTACTCGAAGCGTTAATTCGCTTTCACGTTCAAAAAGAACGCCCAGTTTCCTTGCGAAGCTGGGCGTTTTTTTATGGGCGCTATTTATCAACGAATTGCGCTGTGACAACTTGCCACATCCGCAGAGGCCCTATACTACAAGGCTTGGCAGTGGAGCCCTTCGGTAATTACCTTGTCAGAATTGGGGCTTTTCATTACCATTCGGCAAAATTTTTATAAGTTCAGATTTTTACTTAGTAGACGCCTGATTTAACAGGCCACAAAGCTGATGGGAGAGGACTGAATGAGCAATGACGGCGTGAATGCAGGCCGGCGTCGCTTCTTGGTAGCAGCCACATCCGTGGTGGGTGCTGCAGGAGCGGTGGGGGCTGCGGTCCCGTTCGTGGGGTCATGGTTTCCCAGTGCCAAGGCGAAAGCCGCAGGTGCACCGGTGAAAGTGAATGTCAGCAAAATCGAGCCAGGCCAGCAAATGATTGCTGAGTGGCGCGGCCAGCCGGTGTTCATCGTCCGCCGTACCGAGGAAATCCTGGGGAATCTGAAAAAGATTGAGGGCCAGCTGTCTGACCCCGCCTCCAAGAACTCGACGCAACCGACCTATGTCGACCCGCAGACGCGTTCGATCAAGCCAGAAGTCCTGCTGCTGATCGGTATCTGCACTCACCTGGGGTGCTCGCCGACCTTCCGTCCAGAAGTGGCACCTGCCGATCTGGGCAAGGATTGGGTCGGGGGCTACTTCTGCCCTTGCCACGGTTCCCACTACGATTTGGCTGGCCGCGTCTACAAGTCGCAACCCGCGCCTTTGAACCTGCCAGTTCCCCCGCATTCCTATGAGACCGATGACATCATTGTCGTTGGCGTCGATACGGAGAAAGCGTGATGAGCAAGTTCATGGATTGGGTTGATGCGCGCTTCCCCGCGACCAAAATGTGGGAAGACCATCTCAGCAAGTATTACGCCCCGAAGAACTTCAATTTCTTCTATTTCTTTGGCTCCCTGGCGCTGCTCGTTCTGGTCAACCAGATCGTTACCGGTGTCTGGCTGACCATGAGCTATACCCCGTCGGCGGAAGAAGCATTCGCTTCCGTCGAATACATCATGCGCGACGTCGAGTACGGCTCGATCCTGCGTCTGCTGCACTCCACTGGCGCTTCGGCGTTCTTCATCGTGGTTTATCTGCACATGTTCCGTGGCCTGCTCTACGGTTCGTACCAGAAGCCGCGTGAGCTGGTGTGGGTGTTCGGCATGCTGATCTACCTGGCGCTGATGGCTGAAGCCTTCATGGGTTACCTGCTGCCGTGGGGCCAGATGTCCTACTGGGGCGCCCAGGTGATCATCTCGCTGTTCGGTGCGATCCCGGTCATCGGAAACGACCTGACCCAGTGGATCCGTGGTGACTACCTGATTTCCGGTATTACCCTGAACCGTTTCTTCGCCTTGCATGTGGTTGCCTTGCCGATCGTGATCCTTGGCCTGGTGGTGCTGCACATTCTGGCGTTGCACGAAGTGGGTTCGAACAACCCGGACGGCGTGGACATCAAGAAACACAAAGACGAAAACGGCGTACCGCTGGACGGCATTGCTTTCCATCCGTACTACACCGTGAAAGATATCGTCGGCGTGGTGGTGTTCCTGTTCATCTTCTGCGCGATCGTGTTCTTCTTCCCGGAAATGGGCGGCTACTTCCTCGAGAAGCCGAACTTTGAAGTGGCGAACGCCTTCAAGACCCCTGAGCACATCGCTCCGGTCTGGTACTTCACGCCGTTCTACGCGATTCTGCGGGCAGTTCCGGACAAGCTCCTGGGTGTTGTTGCCATGGGTGCTTCGATTGCCTTGCTGTTCGTCCTGCCCTGGCTTGACCGTAGCCCGGTCAAGTCCATGCGCTACAAGGGCTGGCTGAGCAAGATCTGGCTCTGGGTATTCTGCATCTCCTTCGTGATTCTTGGCTGGCTGGGCGTAATGGCGCCTACCCCGGAACGTACGTTGCTGTCGCAGGTTTGTACCTTCCTGTACTTCGCCTACTTCATTCTGATGCCGTTCTACACCAGGCTCGAGAAGACCAAACCGGTTCCGGAAAGGGTGACTGGCTGATGAAAAAACTATTTGCTGTACTGATTCTTGCTGCTCTGCCAGCACTGTCCTTCGCGGCCGAACACGGCGGCCCAGAGCTGGAAAAAGTCGACATCGACGTTTCCGACAAGGCTGCCATGCAGGATGGCGCACGTACGTTCGCCAACTATTGCATGGGCTGCCACAGTGCCAAGTTCCAGCGCTACGAGCGTGTCGCCGATGACCTGGGCATTCCTCACGAGCTGATGCTCGAGAAGCTGGTGTTCACTGGCGCCAAGATCGGCGACCACATGAGCATCGGCATGCAGCCGGCTGACGCCAAGACCTGGTTTGGTGCGGCGCCACCCGACCTGACACTGGTGGCTCGCGTTCGTGGCACGGATTGGCTCTATGGCTACCTGCGTTCGTTCTATGAAGACCCGTCGCGTCCATGGGGCGTGAACAACAAGGTGTTCCCGAACGTCGGCATGCCTAACGTTCTGGTCGGCTTGCAGGGTCGCCAGGTGGTAGGCTGTAAACAGGTTCAAGTCGTCGATGACGGCAAGAAGCAGTTCGATCCGCTGACCGGCACCGCTTTGACTCATGAAGCCTGCGATCAACTGACCGTATTGCCGAAAACCGGCACGCTGACCGAAGAGCAGTTCAACGAGAAGGTCAAGAATCTGGTGACCTTCCTGGCCTACTCGGCCAACCCGGTGAAGCTGCAGCATCAGCGCATCGGTACCTATGTGTTGCTGTACCTGGCGTTCTTCTTCGTATTCGCTTACTTGCTCAAGCGTGAATACTGGAAAGACGTCCATTGATAACGTTGTAAGCCATTGCTGTTAATCGCACGCGCCCAGGGGCGTCTCTGAAGGTGTAACGAGTCTGGTGATCCAGGCGTTACGGGAGGCGCCCTCTGGGCGCGCGTGTTTTTCCGTTTTCGATAATTTCAACAAGCGAGGAGGACCGCCATGGGCGTGACCAATCGGTTGGCCTGTTACTCCGACCCCGCCGACCACTATTCCCACCGAGTGCGCATCGTACTTGCAGAGAAGGGTGTCAGCGCCGAGATCATTTACGTGGAGGCTGGTCGTCAGCCGCCTAAACTGATTGAAGTGAACCCTTACGGAAGCCTGCCCACCCTGGTCGATCGTGACCTGGCGTTGTGGGAGTCGACCGTGGTGATGGAATATCTGGATGAGCGTTACCCGCATCCGCCACTACTGCCGGTTTATCCTGTGGCGCGTGCCAACAGCCGCCTGCTGATTCATCGCATTCAGCGTGACTGGTGTGGCCTGGTGGATCTGATTCTGGATTCGCGGACCAAGGAAGCAGCTCGCGTGGTGGCTCGTAAAGAGCTGCGCGAAAGCCTGACAGGCGTGTCGCCGCTATTCGCCGACAAGCCGTTTTTCCTCAGTGAGGAACAAAGTCTGGTGGATTGCTGCCTACTACCAATACTCTGGCGATTGCCGATTTTGGGTATAGAACTGCCGCGGCCTGCCAAGCCGCTGCTTGATTACATGGAGCGCCAGTTTGCGCGTGAGGCTTTCCAGGCGAGTCTGTCTGGTGTCGAACGCGACATGCGCTAAGGCTTAAGGAGCCGCTATGAACTCCAGTCGACCTTATCTGGTCCGCGCGCTCTACGAGTGGATTGTGGACAACGATTGCACCCCGCACATGCTGGTCAATTCCGAGTATCCGTCGGTACAGGTGCCTCAGGGTTTTGCCAGTGACGGGCAGATTGTCCTGAACGTATCCCCGGCAGCCGTGCGTCATTTGCACATGGATAACGAGGCGGTCAGTTTCGAAGGGCGCTTCGGTGGCGTGCCGCACACCCTGTACGTGCCTATCGCGTCGATCCTGGGTATTTACGCTCGGGAGAACGGCCAGGGCATGGTGTTCGATATGGAATCGCCGCTAGAGGACGAGGAAGACATCGAGCCGGATGATGATATCCCGCCACCCGACAGCGAGCCGCCGCGTCCCAGCGGTCGACCCAGTTTGAAGGTGGTGAAGTAATAAAAAAGGCGATCCGCAAGGATCGCCTTTTTTATTACTGTAGGAGCCAGGCTTGCCGGCGAAGGCGATCTCAAGGATGCCATCGCGTAAGCAAGTATCAGTCGATGTACTCAAACAGCTTCACAATCTTCTGCACGCCAGAAACGCCTTGCACCAGATTGGTCGCCTGCGCCGCTTCCTGCTTGGTCAGCAGGCCGAGCAGATAAACGATGCCGTTCTCGGTCACAACCTTGATGCGCGAGCCCGGGATGGAGGGGTCGGTGAGCATCTGAGTCTTGATCTTGGTGGTCAGCCAAGTGTCGTTCTGGCGTGCCAGCAGCGAGGAGGGCTGCAGCACTTGCAGTTCGTTGTGCACCTTCTTCACGCGCTGAACGGAGGCGGCGACCTGTTCGGCCTTGGCCTTGAGGTCGGCGCGCGGGGTTTGCCCGGCGAGCAACACAACACCGTTGAAGCTGGTTACGACGATGTGCGAATCGTTGTCCAGGGCCGGATCGGCCTTGGCGATGTTCACGCCGACCTTGGTGTCGATCAGAGAGTCGTCGATCTTGCTGCCGAAGGTGCGCGTACCGCGGTCATCTTCGATCGGCGCTTCACGGCTGGCGTTAACCACTGATGTGCAGCCGCTGATGCCGAGGCACAGGGTCAAGGCCAGAAGGCTTAGGCGATTAGGGGTCATTCTTCACTCCCGAACAGTTGGCTGTCGATCAGATCGCAAAGGCAATGGATCGCCAGCAGGTGGACTTCCTGAATACGTGCAGTGACATTGGCCGGTACGCGAATCTCGACGTCTTCAGGCAATAGCAGCGATGCCATGCCGCCGCCATCGCGACCCGTCAATGCTACGACAATCATTTCACGATCATGTGCGGCCTGGATCGCTTGAATAATGTTCGCCGAGTTGCCGCTGGTGGAAATCGCCAGCAATACGTCGCCCGGCTGGCCGAGGGCGCGGATCTGTTTGGAGAAGATTTCGTTGTAGCTGTAATCGTTGGCAATCGAGGTGATCGTCGAGCTGTCGGTGGTCAGCGCAATGGCTGGCAGGCTCGGACGTTCACGCTCGAAGCGATTGAGCAGCTCGGACGAAAAGTGCTGTGCATCGCCGGCGGAGCCACCGTTGCCGCACGAAAGCATTTTGCCCTCGTTGAGCAGGGCGTTGACCATCACCTGGCTGGCTTGCTCGATGTGCGGTGCAAGTACGTCCATCGCCATTTGCTTGGTGTCGATACTGGCCTGAAAAAGCTGGCGAATTCGGGATTGCATGTCCATCTGTGTGACCTTAATTAGCGCGGCTACTTGGCACATGAATGTGCAGCCCGCAAAGCAAAGAGCAAAAGTGTTGGGTGTAGGTGTCCGGTTCGGGGCGCAAGCGATCAGCAGTCGAAGGCATTTTGCATCCAGTTCAACTGATCGAGGCTGCTGTCGATGGCAACCACGTCGAAGCGGCAGGGGGAATCGGCCCAACGCGACTCGCGCTGAAGAAAATACTGCGCGGCGAAAATCAGTTTCTGCCGTTTGCGCCCATCGATGCTATCGAGCGCGCCACCCCATTGGGTGTTTTTTCTGTAGCGGACTTCGACGAATACTACTGTATCGCCATCAAGCATGACCAGATCAAGCTCGCCGCGTTTGCATAACCAGTTCTGCGCCAGCAGGCGCAGACCTTGTTGCTGAAGATGCTCGAGCGCATGGCGCTCGGCATCCTTACCGCTTTGCTGGCGTGACCTGTCGGGCATCAGTGCGAGGTGTCCGGCAGGCGTTGAACCTGACCGTTGACGAACTCTGCCCATGGCAACTGACGCACGACCCGTTGATTCTGAGTCATGCCCAGGCTGCCCGATTGACCTTCGATGCGGCTGTCCGGCAAGGCCTTGAGTTGCCCCAGGCGTGGTGCCAGGCGATAGGCGTCAACGCCCATCGCGTATAGACGGCCCAGGCTGCCAGCGGCTTGTGGCCATTGTGCGGTGACCTGTTTGCGCAGCGGGTCGTTGGCATCCAGCAGCCATGGGGTTTCGCAGAAGCGAATACCGTTCATGTCGTTGTACTGGTTCTGGTCGCCGCTGGCGCTGAACACGTGGGAGGTGGCGTAAACCGGCACGTCACCCGCGTACTGGAAGTTCAGGGTCGGTTTGATCTGTTGAGCCTGTTGCGGCGTCGCGGCCAGGAAGATGAACTCGATGTCCTGACGACGCGAAGGCTGGGCAGCTACCTGCGAGCCAACGGTGTTTTGCAGGCTCTTGGCGCGGCCTTCGCTCTGACGCAGCTGGAACATGTCGGCAATTTGCTGGGCCAGTTGCACCGGTTGGTCGACGCGCTCGGTCGCGACAATGCTGCCGCCGTTGGCTTGCCAATCCTGGCTGAATGCTCTGAGTACGCGGTCACCCCATTCGCCTTTCGGCACCATGATGGCGGCGCGATGCAAGCCATCGGCGCGCGCACGACGGGATACTTCGCGGGCTTCGTCTTCAGCGGCAAGGCCGAATTGGAACAGCTGGGCCGGACCTTGTTCGCCTTCGCTGTAGTTCAGCGCCAGGGTGGTGATTGGCAGTTGCGGGCGAGCGCTGAGCTGTTTGACCAGCGGTTTTTCCAGCGGCCCGACCACCAATTGCACGCCGTCGGCCTGGGCCTTGCGATAAAACTCGTCGAGGGAGGTCAGGCGCGAGCTGTCATAGAACTCGATGGCTGGCGGCTTCTGCCCGGCTTGTTGCGCCTGGTAGTGTGCGGCCATGAAACCTTCGCGCAATGCTTTGCCGACTGAGGCCAGCGGGCCGTCTTGCGGCAGCAGCAGGGCAATCTTGCTCAGGGGCTGGCTGGCCAGATCCTTGAGTTTGGTCAATGGCAGCGGCAGCTGGATGGCGGCCGGGTGCTTTGGATTGTTCGCGCGCCAGTTGTCGATCGCGGCTTGCTGCTGTTCCAGGGTGCCAGCTGTTTTCACTGCCCGGGCCAGGCTCAACCAGCCGCCGAGGTCGTCGTCGGTGGTCGGCTGCAATTGATCGGTCGGCAGTGAAGCGATCAGGGTCCAGATCGCTTCGTGGTTTTTGCTCGCAGCTTGATCGCTCAGCATGGGGGCGATGAAAATGCGCTCCCGTGCGGCGGCCAGGGTCTGGCCGTCGGCCTCAAGGGCGCGGGCATGGACGGTGCCGGTGCGAACCTGTTGTTCGGCTGGCAGTTCGCTCAGGCGTTGCAGGCTCGGATGGCTTAGGGCCGTCAGCGCCGCTTTGGGCTGATTGCGCACCATGGCCAATTCAGCCGCCAGGGTGCTGGCGAAGACCTGTTGGCCAGGCTTGAGTTGTTCCATCGGTACTTGTTGCAGAATTTGCGCGGATTGGCCGGCATTGCCCTGACGATAAGCCAGGTCTGCCGCGCTCAAGCGCAGCAAGGCTGCCTTGTCCGGCGTTTTACTTTGAGTGGCCTGTTCGAGCAGTTGCTCGACACTGGCATCCGGGGTCCGTGGAAGTTCGCCAAGGCTGGAGGAGGGCGAGCTGGCGCAAGCCGCCAGCAAGGCAGCGAGGCAGAGGGCAGAGAACAGCCGCAGGCAAGCGATCATGTAAGTGTTCCTGATACTCGATCAAATAAGCGTGGAATTGTACCCAAGCGCTGGCCGGGGCGCGATGTTACTGGCGTGAATCGATCAATTTAGCTCATGCAAATGTTGCGACACTGCACAAAAGGCTGGAAAACCGAGGGTTGCTTGCAGGTATCGCGAATGTCGCTACGCGCTACAATGGCGGCTTTTACCGATCATGAGGTGTGCGCTTTGACTGCTCCAGGTGCTTTGAATTCCGCTGCTGGCTCGCTTTATGTGGTGGCGACGCCCATCGGCAACCTGGACGACATCAGTGCGCGTGCGCTGAAGATCCTGCGCGAGGTTTCGTTGATTGCTGCCGAAGACACTCGCCATTCCCAGCGATTGATGCAGCACTTCGGTATCCCCACGCCGCTGGCGGCCTGCCATGAACACAACGAGAGGGATGAAGGCAGTCGCTTTATCACTCGCTTGCTCGCTGGCGACGATGTGGCATTGATCTCCGATGCCGGGACACCGCTGATTTCCGATCCGGGTTATCACCTGGTGCGTCAGGCCCGTGCCGCAGGGATCAATGTGGTGCCGGTTCCGGGGGCCTGTGCATTGATTGCGGCGCTCTCGGCGGCGGGGTTGCCATCGGACCGTTTCATCTTCGAAGGGTTTCTACCGGCCAAGGCTGTCGGCCGACGCGCTCGCCTGGAACTGATAAAAGAAGAGCCGCGCACGCTGATCTTTTATGAAGCTCCACACCGCATCCTTGAATGCCTGCAAGACATGGAGCTGGTATTCGGCGCCGATCGTCCGGCATTGCTGGCGCGCGAGTTGACCAAGACCTTCGAAACCCTTAAAGGCTTGCCGCTGGCCGAGCTGCGCGAGTTCGTCGAATCGGACAGCAACCAGCAGCGCGGCGAGTGCGTAGTGCTGGTCGCTGGCTGGTCTGCTCCCGAGACTGAGGACGCTGTCAGCAGCGAAGCCATGCGTATTCTCAATCTGCTGCTTGAAGAAATGCCGCTCAAGCGTGCGGCGGCATTGGCGGCGCAAATTACTGGCGAGCGCAAGAATGTGCTCTATCAGGTTGCGCTGGATAAGCAGAAGGGCGAGTAAAAAAGCGACGCGCAGCGCCGGCCAGAGGCTTTTAGAGCTTGTTCTTCGACCGCTCTGCCGTTAATCTTCGCGGCGGAGAGTCGATCGGACAGTCGCTGCCCTCTATGAAAATTAGGGGGGGGAGGAAAGTCCGGGCTCCATAGGGCGAAGTGCCAGGTAATGCCTGGGAGGCGTGAGCCTACGGAAAGTGCCACAGAAAATAACCGCCTAAGCGCTTCGGCGCCGGTAAGGGTGAAAAGGTGCGGTAAGAGCGCACCGCACGTCTGGCAACAGTTCGTGGCTAGGTAAACCCCACTTGGAGCAAGACCAAATAGGGTCCCAAGGCGTGGCCCGCGCTGGGACCGGGTAGGTTGCTAAAGATGTCCAGTGATGGCCATCGTAGACGAATGACTGTTCAAGACAGAACCCGGCTTACAGATCGACTCTCCACCTTTTTTTCTCTCTGCTTCAATCATTGGCAGCGATATGCGTAATGGCAGTTTCCCTCCCTGCTGAATCAATAGCAGAAGCGCTTTTGTAATACCGAAAAAATCTTACTCTTAACAAACTACTTTAACTTCTGAACGCAGCCTTCTGTGCTGATTCAAGTTATTGAACGAATTCATCCGCCAGATTCTCGTTTCCCCTCCTTTTACACTCCTAAATCTCCGTTCTGTAAGGCTTTTCCTTCTATCCGCGCCTTGACGGTGTGGTGGGCGCATTCCTATAGTGTGCGCAAGTGGCGGAAAGTGGCATGAAGTGGGTTTTTTGAGCGCAAAACGCTAATATTTGGAGAAACGCTGACGTGTTTCGCGGAGCTAACGCTATCAGTCTCGATGCAAAGGGCCGTCTCGCCATGCCGAGCCGGTACCGTGACGAGCTCGTTTCGCGTAGTTCCGGTCAATTAATCGTCACCATCGATGCCGTTGATCCGTGTTTGTGTGTTTATCCCCTCGATGAGTGGGAAATTATCGAAACCAAATTGCGTGCACTGCCTTCGCTTCGCGAAGAAAACCGCCGCCTGCAACGTTTACTGATTGGTAATGCCGTCGACCTCGAGCTCGATGGCAGTGGTCGTTTTCTGGTCCCGCCGCGTCTTCGCGAATATGCCAAGTTGGATAAGCGCGCAATGTTGGTAGGCCAACTGAACAAGTTCCAATTGTGGGACGAGGATGCCTGGAATGCGGTTTCTGCCGCTGACCTGGCTGCTATTCAACAACCGGGCGCCATGCCTGATGAACTGCGTGATTTGATCCTGTGACTATTGATAGCGGCTTTAACCACATCACCGTACTGCTTGACGAAGCCGTCGAGGCTCTCGCCGTACGTCCTGATGGCTGCTATCTGGACGGCACGTTCGGACGCGGCGGACATAGCCGGTTGATCCTCAGCAAGCTCGGGCCCGATGGTCGGTTACTCGGGTTCGACAAAGATCCTCAAGCGATTGCCACCGGGCAAACGCTAGCGGCCGAAGACGGCCGCTTTGTCGTTGTACAGCGCAGCTTTGCCGAGCTCGGTTCGGAAGTCGCCGAACGCGGTCTGACCGGCAAGGTCAGCGGTGTTCTGCTTGACCTGGGCGTGTCTTCGCCTCAGCTCGACGACCCTGAGCGCGGCTTCAGTTTTCTCAACGACGGCCCGTTGGACATGCGAATGGACCCGTCCCGCGGGATCAGCGCCGCCGAGTTCGTCAATACCGCGCCGGTGGAGGAAATCGCCCGGGTGTTCAAGGAATACGGCGAAGAACGTTTCTCCGGCCGCATGGCGCGTGCCGTGGCCGAACGTCGCGACATCAAGCCGTTCGAGCGCACTGCCGATCTGGCAGAAGTGCTGAAAGTCGCCAACCCTGCATGGGAAAAGGGCAAGAACCCGGCCACCCGTGCATTCCAGGGGCTGCGTATTCACGTCAACAACGAGCTGGGCGATCTGGAAGCCGGTCTCGAAGCCGCTCTGGAGTGCCTGGAAGTCGGCGGTCGCCTGGTGGTGATCAGCTTCCACTCGCTGGAAGACCGCATCGTCAAACTGTTCATGCGTAAACTGGTGAAAGGCGAAGCCGACAACCTGCCGCGCAACTTGCCGGTCCGTCACGTCGCCTTCGAACCGAAAATCAAAGTCCATGGCAAAGCGCAGTCCGCCTCCGAGGCCGAACTCAAAGCCAACCCACGTTCCCGTAGCGCCATCATGCGCGTCGCGGAGAAACTGCGGTGAGCAAGCTTTTCGCCAAACCACTTCCCGGCGGAAGCTTTTTCATGCTGCTGCTGTTTATCGGTGTGCTCGTGTCGGCCATCGGCGTGTCCTATAGCGCGCACTGGAACCGTCAGCTGTTGAATTCGCTGTACAACGAATTGAGCGTGCGCGACAAGGCGCAGGCGGAGTGGGGCCGGTTGATTCTCGAACAAAGCACCTGGACCGCCCACAGCCGTATCGAAGTGTTGGCGACCGAACAACTGAAGATGCGCATTCCTGGCGCTGCTGAAGTGCAGATGGTGGCGCCATGATGAAACTCGAAGGTGCACTCTTCCCGTGGCGATTCCGTCTGGTGCTGGGCTTGCTCGGCATCATGGTGGTGGCGATTTCCTGGCGCATCATTGATCTGCAAGTGGTCGACCGTGACTTCCTTAAAGGTCAGGGCGACGCGCGCAGTGTTCGTCATATTCCAATCCCGGCTCACCGTGGTCTGATCACCGACCGTAACGGCGAGCCGTTGGCCGTGAGTACCCCGGTCACCACCCTGTGGGCCAACGCCAAGGAAATGCAGCTGGCCAAAGAGAAATGGCCGGCACTGGCGGCTGCCTTGGGGCAGGATCCCAAAGCCCTGGCCGAACGTCTCGAAGCCCAGGCCAACAAAGAATTCATCTACCTGGTGCGCGGGCTGACCCCTGAGCAGGGCCAGGCTGTGCTCGATCTGAAAGTGCCGGGCGTTTATGGCATCGAAGAATTCCGGCGTTTCTACCCGGCCGGTGAAGTCACCGCCCACATGGTCGGCTTTACCGACATCGACGATCACGGACGCGAAGGCGTCGAGCTGGCCTACGACGAATGGCTGGCCGGGGTGCCCGGCAAGCGACAGGTCATCAAGGACCGGCGCGGCCGGCTGATCAAAGATGTCCAGGTCACCAAAAACGCCAAGGCCGGCAAGCCCTTGGCGTTGTCCATTGACCTGCGCCTGCAATACCTGGCCAACCGCGAACTGCGCAACGCGATCATCGAGAACGGCGCCAAGGCCGGTAGCCTGGTGATCATGGACGTGAAGACCGGCGAGATTCTCGCCATGGTCAACCAGCCGACTTACAACCCGAACAACCGTCGCAACCTGCAACCGGCGATGATGCGCAACCGCGCGATGATCGACGTGTTCGAGCCGGGTTCGACCATGAAAGCGATCTCCATGAGCGCCGCGATCGAAACCGGGCGCTGGAAACCGAGCGACACCGTCGAGGTGTACCCGGGCAGTTTGCAGATTGGTAAATACACCATCAAGGACGTATCCAAGACCGAAGGTCCGGTGCTCGACCTGACCGGTATCCTGATCAATTCCAGTAACGTCGGCATGAGTAAGGTCGCGTTCGATATCGGCGGCGAAACGATTTTCCGTCTGGCACAGAAAGTTGGCCTCGGCCAGGACACCGGCTTGGGTTTCCCGGGTGAGCGCGTCGGCAACCTGCCGAACTACCGCGAATGGCGCAAGGCTGAAACCGCCACGCTGTCCTACGGCTACGGTATTTCCGTGACCGCGATCCAGTTGGTCCACGCCTTCTCGGCCCTGGCTAACAATGGTCGCCTCGCGCCGTTGACCCTGATCAAAACCGACAAGGCGCCGCAAACCACTCAGGTGCTGCCGGAAGCCGTCGCGAAAACCATGCAAGGCATGCTGCAACAAGTGATCGAAGCCCCGCGCGGCGTATTCCGTGCGCAGGTGCCGGCGTATCACGTGGGCGGCAAGTCGGGTACTGCGCGTAAGACGTCGGTCGGAACCAAAGGCTACGCCGAGAACTCCTACCGCTCGCTGTTCGCCGGTTTCGGCCCGATGAGCGACCCGCGTTACGCGATCGTGGTGGTGATCGACGAACCGACCAAGGCCGGTTACTTCGGTGGTCTGGTATCGGCGCCGGTGTTCAGCAAAGTGATGTCCGGGACCTTGCGCCTGATGAACATCACCCCGGACAACCTGCCAGCCACTCAACAAGCGAACGCCGCACCGGTCGTTCCGCTGAAAGCTAATGGAGGGCGCGGCTGATGTCGCTGAGCCTGAACAAGATTTTCGCCCACGCCGGCCATGATCTATTGATCCGCGAATTGGCGCTGGACAGCCGTAACGTACGGGCAGGTGATTTGTTCCTTGCGGTCCCTGGTGGCAAGTTCGACGGTCGTGCGCACATCGCCGACGCCTTGCAGCGCGGTGCTGCCGCCGTGGCTTATGAAGTCGAAGGCGCGACCGTGCTGCCGATTACCGACGTGCCGCTGATTCCGGTCAAAGGCCTGGCGGCGCAGCTGTCGGATATCGCCGGGCGCTTTTACGGCGACCCGAGCCGTCACATGAACCTGATCGGCGTGACCGGCACCAACGGTAAAACCAGCGTGACCCAGTTGGTCGCGCAAGCCTTGGATTTGCTCGGTCAACACTGCGGTATCGTTGGCACTTTGGGCTCCGGTTTCCATGGCGCGCTGGAAAGCGGCTTGCACACCACGCCGAACCCGATTGCGCTGCAAGCAACCCTCGCCGACCTGAAAAAGGCCGGTGCCAAAGCCGTGGCCATGGAAGTCTCTTCCCATGGGCTGGATCAGGGCCGCGTAACCGCGCTGGCCTTCGATGTGGCGGTGATGACCAACCTGTCGCGCGATCATCTGGATTACCACGGCACCATGCAGGCCTATGGCGAAACCAAGGCCAAGTTGTTTGCCTGGAATGATCTGAAGTGCCGGGTGGTCAACCTCGACGACGATTTTGGCCGGCAACTGGCGGCTGATGAGGGTGAGTCGCGGCTGATCACTTACAGCCTGGAAGACTCCCGCGCTTACCTGTATTGCCGCGAAGCGCAGTTCAGTGACGAAGGCGTGCGCGCCACGCTGGTTACCCCGCAGGGCGAACACCATTTGCGCAGCACCTTGCTCGGCCGTTTCAACCTGAGCAACGTGTTGGCCGCGGTCGGTGCCTTGCTCGGTCTGGACTACGCGCTGGACGAAATCCTCAACGTGCTGCCGAAACTCGAAGGCCCGGCCGGTCGCATGCAGCGTCTGGGCGGCGGCACTCAGCCGTTGGTGGTGGTCGATTACGCCCACACGCCGGATGCGCTGGAAAAAGTCTTGATGGCCCTGCGTCCTCACGCCAAAGGCCGGTTGCTGTGCCTGTTCGGTTGCGGCGGTGATCGCGATCGCGGCAAGCGTCCGCTGATGGCTGAAGTGGTCGAGCGTCTGGCCGATGGTGTGCTGGTCACCGACGACAACCCGCGCACCGAAGACCCCGCTGCGATTTTCGACGACATCCGCGCCGGTTTCACCGCTGTGGATAAAGTCACCTTCGTCGCCGGTCGTGGCCAGGCGATTGCCCAGTTGATCGCCAGCGCTTCGGCGGATGACGTGATTGTCCTGGCTGGTAAAGGTCATGAGGACTATCAGGAAATCAATGGCGAACGCCTCGCTTTCTCCGATCTGGTCGAGGCCGATCATGCCCTGACCGCGTGGGAGGTGGCCCATGCTTAAAGCCTTGAAACTGAGCGAACTGACCGGCGCACTGAATGCCCGTCTGATCTCCGTCGATGCCAGCTTCGATGGTGTCAGCATCGACAGCCGCGCGATCAAGCCCGGCCAGCTGTTTATTGCTCTGGCCGGTCCACGTTTCGATGGCCATGACTACCTGAATGACGTCGCCGCCAAAGGCGCCGTGGGTGCACTGGTCGAGCGCGAAGTGGCCGACAGCTCGCTGCCGCAACTGCTGGTCAAGGACACCCGCCAGGCCCTCGGCCAGTTGGGCGCGATCAACCGTGCCGCGTTCACTCAGCCGGTCGCGGCCGTTACCGGCTCCAGCGGCAAGACCACGGTCAAGGAAATGCTGGCGAGTATCCTGCGCACGCGCGGTCCGGTGCTGGCGACCCGTGGCAACCTGAACAATGACCTCGGTGCTCCGCTGACCCTGCTCGAACTGGCTCCGGAACACACCGCCGCCGTGATCGAACTCGGCGCTTCGCGCATTGGCGAGATTGCCTACACCGTCGCCATGACCAAACCCCACGTGGCCATCATCAACAACGCCGGGACCGCCCACGTTGGTGAGTTCGGCGGGCCGGAAAAAATCGTCGAAGCCAAGGGCGAGATTCTCGAAGGGCTGGATGCCGATGGCATCGCCGTGCTGAATCTCGACGACAAGGCCTTCGACATCTGGAAGACCCGTGCCGCCGGTCGAAAAGTGCTGACTTTTGCCCTGAGCAACGTCAACGCCGATTTCCATGCCAGCGACCTGGATCGCGATGCCCGCGGTTGCCCGGCGTTCAACCTGCACAGCCCTGAAGGTGTGGAGCGGGTTCAGCTGAATCTGCTCGGCACCCATAACGTCGCCAATGCCATGGCCGCTGCCGCTGCCGCGCATGCCTTGGGTGTGTCGCTGTTCGGCATCGCCACCGGCCTTGGCGCGGTGCAACCGGTCAAGGGCCGCACCGTCGCGCAACTGGCGCCTAACGGCATGCGCGTAATCGATGACACATACAACGCGAACCCCACCTCTATGTGCGCCGCCGTTGATATACTCGCCGGCTTTTCCGGTCGCACCGTTTTGGTGCTCGGGGATATCGGCGAGTTGGGCGCGTGGGCAGAGCAGGGGCACCGCGATGTGGGCGATTACGCCCGCGGCAAGGTTTCCGCGCTTTACGCCGTCGGGCCAATGATGGCTCACGCCGTGAACGCTTTCGGCGAGCAGGCCTTTCACTTCAGCACACAGGCTGAACTGATCAAGGCCCTGGATGCCGAGCAGGACACAAACACCACCTTTTTGATCAAGGGCTCGCGCAGCGCTGCGATGGAAAACATCGTTGCCGCTTTGTGCGGGACCAGTCTGGAGAAACATTAATGCTGCTGCTGCTAGCGGAGTATCTGCAACAGTTCTACAAAGGCTTCGCGGTCTTTCAGTACCTGACCCTGCGCGGGATTCTCGGTGTACTGACCGCGCTGGTCTTGTCGCTGTGCTATGGCCCGTGGATGATCCGTACTCTGCAGAACCGTCAGATCGGTCAATCCGTTCGCAACGACGGCCCGCAATCGCACCTGTCGAAGTCGGGCACCCCGACCATGGGCGGCGCGCTGATTCTTTCCTCCATCGGCGTCAGCACCTTGCTTTGGGCTGACCTGACCAACCGTTACGTTTGGGTCGTGTTGTTGGTGACCCTGCTGTTCGGCGCCATCGGCTGGGTTGACGACTATCGCAAAGTCATCGAGAAAAACTCCCGCGGTCTTCCGAGCCGCTGGAAGTATTTCTGGCAGTCGGTGTTCGGCCTGGGCGCGGCGATCTTCCTTTATATGACTGCCGCGACGCCGGTGGAAACCACCCTGATCCTGCCGATGCTCAAGGACTACAGCATTCCGCTGGGCGCAGGCTTCATCGTCCTGACCTATTTCGTGATTGTCGGCTCGAGCAACGCGGTCAACCTGACCGACGGCCTCGACGGTCTGGCGATCATGCCCACCGTCATGGTCGGCGGTGGCCTGGGGATCTTCTGCTACCTGTCGGGTAACGTGAAGTTCGCCGAATACCTGCTGATTCCTTACGTACCGGGCGCGGGTGAGCTGATTGTGTTCTGCGGCGCCTTGATCGGTGCGGGCCTGGGCTTCCTCTGGTTCAACACCTATCCGGCACAAGTCTTCATGGGCGACGTTGGCGCGCTGGCGCTGGGTGCGGCCCTGGGCACCATCGCAGTGATCGTCCGTCAGGAAATCGTCCTGTTCATCATGGGCGGTGTGTTCGTGATGGAGACCCTGTCAGTCGTCATTCAGGTCGCCTCTTTTAAACTGACCGGTCGCCGTGTGTTCCGCATGGCACCGATTCACCACCACTTTGAACTCAAGGGCTGGCCCGAGCCGCGCGTGATCGTCCGTTTCTGGATCATCACCGTGATTCTCGTGTTGATCGGCCTTGCCACCCTGAAGCTGAGGTAGAACGAGTGTCTCTGATCGCTTCTGACCACTTCCGCATCGTTGTCGGCCTCGGCAAGAGCGGCATGTCCCTGGTTCGCTTCCTGGCGAACCGGGGCGTGTCGTTTGCTGTCGCCGATACGCGGGAAAATCCACCGGAACTGGCCACGCTCAAGCGTGACTATCCGCACGTGGAAGTGCGTTGTGGCGAGCTGGACGTCGAATTCCTGTGCCGTGCCGACGAGCTCTACGTGAGCCCCGGCCTGGCGCTGGCGACCCCGGCCCTGCAGGCTGCCGCCGCCCGTGGCGTGAAAATGTCCGGAGACATCGAGCTGTTCGCGCGTAACGCGAAAGCGCCGATTGTCGCCATTACCGGTTCCAACGCCAAAAGTACCGTCACCACCCTGGTCGGCGAGATGGCGGCTGCGGCCGGCAAGCGTGTTGCCGTTGGTGGCAACCTCGGCACGCCGGCGCTGGATTTGCTCAGCGACGACATCGAGCTGTACGTGATGGAACTGTCGAGCTTCCAGCTCGAAACCACCGATCAGCTCAACGCCGAAGTGGCGACCGTGCTCAACATCAGTGAAGACCACATGGACCGCTATAGCGGTCTGCCGGCCTATCACTTGGCCAAGCACCGGATCTTCCGGGGCGCCAGGCAGTTTGTGGTCAACCGTCAGGACGCCCTGAGCCGTCCGCTGATGGGTGAAGGTCAGCCGTGCTGGACCTTCGGTTTGAACAAACCCGACTTCAAGGCCTTCGGCATTCGAGAGGAGAGCGGCGAGAAATACCTGGCCTTCGAATTCCAGAACCTGATGCCGGTACGCGAGCTGAAAGTTCGTGGTGCGCATAACCAGTCCAACGCCCTCGCGGCATTGGCGCTCGGTCACGCCGTCGGCCTGCCGTTCGACGCCATGCTTTCAGCCCTGCGCAATTTCGCCGGGCTCGAGCACCGCTGCCAGTGGGTCCGCGACCTTGATGGCGTGAGCTACTACAACGATTCCAAAGCCACCAACGTCGGCGCCGCATTGGCGGCCATCGAAGGCCTGGGGGCGGACATCGACGGCAAGCTTGTGCTGATCGCCGGTGGCGATGGCAAGGGCGCCGAATTCAAGGATTTGCGTGATCCGGTGGCGGCCAACTGCCGCGCCGTCATTTTGATGGGCCGTGATTCCGACAAGATCGGTGAGGCCATCGGCGATGCCGTGCCACTGATTCGCGTCGGCTCGCTGATCGAAGCGGTCGAGCAATGCCGCGCCATCGCCGAAAAGGGCGACGCGGTGCTGCTGTCGCCGGCCTGCGCCAGCTTCGACATGTTCAAGAACTATGAAGACCGTGGTCACCAGTTCGTCCGCGCCGTGGAGGATCTGGCATGAGCTTGAGAAACATCATCAAGCCGTATCCATCGCCGCTGATCACCGGGCGCGGTATCGACCTCGATTTCCCGATGCTCGCCGGTTGCCTGGCACTGCTCGGCCTGGGGCTGATCATGATTGCCTCGGCATCGACCGAGGTGGGGGCGGTGCAGTCGGGCAGCGCCCTGTACTACATGATTCGCCACCTTGTTTACGTTGTGCTGGGCCTGGGTGCCTGCATCGTCACCATGATGATTCCGATTGCCACCTGGCAACGCCTGGGCTGGCTGATGCTGATTGGTGCGTTCGGCTTGCTGGTGATGGTGATCGTCCCGGGGATCGGTCGGGAAGTGAACGGTTCGATGCGCTGGATCGGCTTCAGTTTCTTCAACGTTCAGCCTTCCGAGATCGCCAAGGTGTTCGTGGTGATCTACCTCGCCGGTTATCTGGTGCGTCGCCAGAAAGAAGTGCGTGAAAGCTGGATGGGCTTCTTCAAACCGTTCATCGTGCTGTTGCCAATGGCGGGTCTGTTGCTGATGGAGCCGGACTTTGGTGCCACCGTCGTGATGATGGGGGCAGCTGCGGCGATGCTGTTCCTCGGCGGGGTCGGGCTGTTCCGGTTTTCCCTGATGGTGGTCCTGGCCGTCGCGGCAGTGGTGTTGTTGATTCAGATGCAGCCGTATCGAATGGCGCGTCTGACCAACTTTGCCGATCCGTGGGCCGACCAGTTCGGTGCCGGCTATCAGCTCTCCCAGGCCTTGATCGCTTTCGGTCGCGGCGAATGGCTGGGCGTCGGCCTGGGCAACAGCGTGCAGAAACAGTTCTACCTGCCGGAAGCCCACACCGACTTCGTGTTTTCGGTGCTGGCTGAAGAGCTGGGGGCCGTGGGTTCCTTGTGCACGGTGGCGCTGTTCGTCTTCGTGTGTATTCGGGGCATGTACATTGGCCTGTGGGCCGAGAAAGCCAAACAGTTTTTTGCCGCCTACGTTGCTTACGGCTTGTCGTTCCTGTGGATCGGCCAGTTCCTGATCAACATCGGCGTGAACGTCGGCCTGCTGCCGACCAAAGGTCTGACCCTGCCATTCCTCAGTTATGGCGGCAGTTCGTTGGTGATCTGCTGTGCCTGTCTTGGCTTGTTGCTGCGCATCGAGTGGGAGAGTCGAACCCATTTGGGCAGCGAAGAAATGGAATTCCATGAGAGCGACTTCGCCGAGGAGCCGAACCATGGGCGCTAACGTACTGATCATGGCTGGCGGCACCGGGGGCCATGTGTTCCCGGCACTTTCCTGTGCGCGTGAGTTCCAGGCCCGCGGCTACACCGTGCACTGGCTCGGCACGCCCCGCGGGATCGAAAACGATCTGGTGCCGGCGGCCGGTATTGAATTGCATCGGATCCACGCCAGCGGTTTGCGCGGCAAGGGCAAATTGTCCCTGCTCAAGGCGCCGGTCATGTTGCTCAAGTCGATCTGGCAGGCGCGGGCGATCATTCGTCAGCTGCGGCCAGTCTGTGTGGTCGGCTTTGGTGGTTTTGTGACTGGTCCTGGCGGCGTTGCAGCCAGACTGGCCGGCGTGCCGGTCATCGTTCACGAGCAGAACGCCGTGGCCGGTACCGCCAATCGGTTGCTGGTGCCGTTGGCCGCCCGAGTCTGTGAAGCGTTCCCCGACACCTTTACCCTGTCGGACAGCCGTCGGACCACCGGTAACCCGGTGCGCACCGAGCTGTTCCTCGAAACACCGCGACCTGCCCTGGCCGGTCGCAAGGCGCGTTTGCTGATCCTGGGCGGAAGCCTGGGCGCAGAGCCGTTGAACAAGTTGCTGCCTGAAGCCCTGTCGCAAGTCGCCCCCGACCTGCGCCCGGACGTGTTCCATCAGGCCGGCAAAAACCACGATGAAGTGACTGCAGAGCGCTATCGCGCGGCTGGCGTCGAGGCGCAAGTGCAGCCTTTCATCAAAGACATGGCCCAAGCCTATGGCTGGGCCGACCTGGTGGTGTGCCGCGCAGGAGCGCTGACCATCAGTGAACTGGCGGCCGCCGGTCTGCCCTCGATGCTGGTGCCTTTGCCCCACGCGATCGACGATCACCAGACCCGCAACGCCGATTATTTGGCCCGTGAAGGCGCTGCCTTCCTGATGCCGCAAAGAACGACTGGCGCAGCGGACCTTGCCGCTCGCCTGACAGAGGTCTTGATGCAACCGCAACGACTCAACGACATGGCCAGCGCGGCACGCCGCCTGGCCAAACCCGATGCCACTCGTAACGTGGTCGATACTTGCCTTGAGGTGGCCCATGGTTGAGAACAAGAAAGCCATGCCACAACCGGAAATGCGCCGTATCCGTCGTATCCACTTCGTCGGGATTGGCGGCGTGGGTATGTGCGGTATCGCCGAAGTGTTGCTGAACCTGGGCTATCAAGTGTCCGGTTCCGACCTGAAAGCTTCGCCGGTGACCGAGCGCCTGGAATCTTTTGGTGCGCATATTTTCATCGGCCACCGTGCCGAGAACGCCGCAGCCGCCGACGTGCTGGTGGTGTCGAGCGCCGTCAACACGTCCAACCCGGAAGTCGCGACCGCGCTGGAACGCCGGATTCCGGTGGTGCCGCGTGCCGAGATGCTCGCCGAGCTGATGCGCTACCGCCACGGCATCGCCGTCGCCGGTACTCACGGCAAAACCACCACCACCAGCCTGATCGCTTCGGTGTTCGCCGCCGGTGGCCTGGACCCGACGTTCGTCATCGGTGGCCGTCTGAATGCCGCGGGCACCAATGCCCAGCTCGGCACCAGCCGCTACCTGATCGCCGAAGCCGACGAAAGCGATGCCAGCTTCCTGCACTTGCAGCCGCTGGTGGCCGTGGTCACCAACATCGACGCCGACCACATGGCGACCTACGACGGTGACTTCAACAAGCTGAAGAAAACCTTCGTCGAGTTCCTGCACAACCTGCCGTTCTACGGTTTGGCGGTGGTGTGCCTGGACGATCCGGTGGTGCGTGAAATCCTCCCGCTGGTGAAGCGTCCGACGGTCACTTACGGCTTCGGCGATGACGCCGACGTTCGTGCCATCAACGTACGCCAACAAGGCATGCAGACTTTCTTCACCGTGCTGCGCCCTGATCGCGAGCCGCTGGATGTCTCGGTGAACATGCCGGGCAACCACAACGTGCTGAACGCGCTGGCGACTATTTGCATCGCCACCGACGAAGGCGTCAGCGATGAAGCCATCGTCCAGGGCCTGTCCGGCTTCCAGGGTGTTGGCCGTCGCTTCCAGGTGTACGGCGAACTGCCGGTCGAAGGCGGCAACGTGATGCTGGTGGACGACTACGGTCACCACCCGACCGAAGTCGCGGCCGTGATCAAAGCCGTGCGCGGTGGCTGGCCGGAGCGCCGTCTGGTGATGGTCTACCAGCCGCACCGTTACAGCCGCACCCGCGACCTGTACGACGACTTCGTCAATGTGCTGGCCGACGCCAACGTGCTGCTGCTGATGGAAGTCTATCCGGCCGGCGAAGAGCCGATTCCGGGCGCCGACAGCCGCAAACTGTGCAACAGCATTCGTCAGCGCGGTCAGCTCGACCCGATCTACATCGAGCGCGGCATCGATCTCGCGCCGATCGTCAAGCCGCTGCTGCGTGCCGGCGACATTCTGCTGTGCCAGGGCGCCGGTGATATCGGCGGTCTCGCACCCAAACTGTTGAACAGTCCGTTGTTCGCCGGGGCCGTTGCCGCACCGGTAGAGGGGAAGTTGAAATGACTGCTGCTTACGCCAACCTCGTCTCCACTGTAGCGCCGAAGGATTTCGGTCGCGTTGCCGTGCTGTTCGGCGGCAAGAGTGCCGAGCGTGAAGTGTCCCTGAAGTCGGGTAACGCGGTGCTCGAAGCACTGCAAAGCGCCGGCGTGGACGCGTTCGGTATTGATGTAGGCGATGACCTGCTGCAACGCTTGCTGAACGAAAAAATCGACCGCGCCTTCATCATCCTCCACGGTCGTGGCGGTGAAGACGGCAGCATGCAGGGCCTGCTCGAATGCGCAGGAATTCCGTACACCGGCAGCGGCATTCTGGCCTCGGCACTGGCCATGGACAAACTGCGTACCAAGCAGGTCTGGCACAGTCTCGGCATTCCAACGCCACGCCACGCGGTACTGCGCTCCGAGGCCGATTGTATTTCGGCGGCCACGGAACTGGGCTTCCCGTTGATCGTCAAACCGGCCCATGAAGGTTCCAGTATCGGGATGGCCAAAGTGACTACCGCGCCCGAGTTGATCGAGGCATGGAAAGCGGCCAGTACCTACGATTCGCAAGTGTTGGTCGAGCAATGGATTCATGGTCCGGAGTTCACCATCGCCACCCTGCGTGACCAGGTGTTGCCACCGATTGCCTTGGGCACGACGCACAGTTTCTACGACTACGACGCCAAGTACATCGCCAACGATACCCAGTACCGCATTCCGTGCGGCCTGGACAGCGACAAAGAAAAGGAACTCATGGACCTCACGGCCAAAGCCTGTGAGGCGCTGGGTATCGCCGGTTGGGGCAGGGCGGACGTGATGCAGGACGCCGACGGGCAGTTCTGGTTCTTGGAAGTCAACACCGCACCGGGCATGACCGATCACAGTCTGGTGCCAATGGCGGCCCGTGCCGCTGGCCTGGATTTCCAGCAACTGGTTCTGGCGATTCTGGCCGCAAGCATTGAGCCACGAGGGTAAGACCATGCAAGGCGCACAGCTGAGACATCAGCCCTCCGCACCACCCGGCCGCAAGCCGGTGCCGCGGGGTGCCAGCCGAATGGTGGCCAAAGAGCCGATGTCCGTGCGCCTGCCGAAAGCCAACTTCGGTTTTCTGAAAAGCCTGTTCTGGCCCGTGTTGCTGGTGGCGTTGGGGTTCGGTACTTACGAAGGCGCACAGCGTTTGCTGCCGTACGCCGACCGGCCGATCACCAAAATCGCCGTGCAGGGCGACTTGAGTTACATCAGCCAGCAAGCGGTGCAGCAGCGGATCGCCCCGTACGTGGCGTCGAGCTTCTTCACCATCGACCTGGCGAGCATGCGCACCGAGCTTGAACAGATGCCATGGATTGCCCACGCCGAAGTGCGTCGGGTGTGGCCGGATCAGGTAGTGATTCGCCTGGAAGAACAACTGCCGGTGGCCCGTTGGGGCGATGAGTCGCTGTTGAACAACCAGGGACAGGCGTTCACCCCGCGCGAGCTGGCGAACTACGAACACTTGCCACAGCTGTTCGGCCCGCAGCGGGCTCAGCAACAAGTGATGCAGCAATACCAGGTGCTGAGCCAGATGCTCAGGCCATTGGGCTTCTCGATTGCACGCCTGGAGTTGCGTGAACGAGGCAGCTGGTTCCTGACCACCGGCGCAGGCAGCGCCGGTCCCGGAATCGAACTGCTGCTGGGACGCGGCAACCTGGTGGAAAAGATGCGCCGCTTCATTGCCATCTATGACAAGACGCTCAAAGAGCAGATTACGAACATTGCGCGCATCGATCTGCGCTACGCCAACGGCCTTGCCGTTGGCTGGCGGGAACCTGTAGCGCCGACGACAGCCCAACCCGCTGTCGCAAAGAATTAAGAAGAGGCAGGACCCATGGCAAACGTGCAAAGCGGCAAAATGATCGTCGGTCTCGATATCGGCACCTCCAAGGTGGTGGCGCTGGTCGGCGAGGTTGCGGACGACGGCACGCTCGAAATCGTCGGGATCGGTACACATCCGTCCCGCGGCCTGAAAAAAGGCGTAGTGGTGAACATCGAGTCCACCGTCCAGTCGATCCAGCGCGCTATCGAAGAAGCGCAGCTGATGGCCGGTTGCCGGATCCACTCGGCGTTCGTCGGCGTGGCCGGCAATCACATCCGCAGCCTGAACTCCCACGGTATCGTGGCGATTCGTGATCGCGAAGTCAGCTCCGCCGACCTTGAACGCGTCCTCGACGCCGCCCAGGCTGTGGCAATCCCGGCTGACCAGCGCGTGCTGCACACCCTGCCGCAGGATTATGTGATCGATAACCAGGAAGGCGTGCGCGAGCCGCTGGGCATGTCCGGCGTGCGTCTGGAAGCCAAGGTTCACGTGGTCACCTGCGCCGTCAACGCCGCACAGAACATTGAAAAGTGCGTGCGTCGCTGCGGCCTGGAAATCGACGACATCATTCTCGAGCAACTGGCTTCGGCGTATTCGGTGCTGACCGACGACGAGAAAGAACTGGGCGTGTGCCTGGTGGACATCGGCGGCGGTACCACCGACATCGCGATCTTCACCGAAGGCGCGATCCGCCACACCGCAGTGATCCCGATTGCGGGCGACCAGGTGACCAACGACATCGCGATGGCGTTGCGCACCCCGACCCAGTACGCCGAAGAAATCAAGATTCGCTATGCCTGCGCCCTGGCCAAACTGGCCGGTGCCGGCGAAACCATCAAGGTACCGAGTGTCGGCGACCGTCCACCGCGCGAACTGTCCCGCCAGGCCCTGGCCGAAGTGGTCGAGCCGCGCTACGACGAGCTGTTCACCCTGATCCAGGCCGAACTGCGTCGCAGCGGCTATGAAGACCTGATCCCGGCCGGCATCGTGCTGACCGGCGGTACGTCGAAGATGGAAGGCGCGGTCGAACTGGCCGAAGAGATCTTCCACATGCCGGTTCGCCTGGGCGTGCCCCATGGCGTCAAGGGTCTGGACGACGTGGTCCGCAACCCGATCTATTCCACCGGCGTTGGCCTGTTGATGTACGGCCTGCAGAAGCAGTCCGACGGGATTTCGTTCTCGGGCATCGGCAGCCGCGACAGCTACAGCAATGACGAACCGAAAGCCGCTCTGCTCGATCGCATCAAGAGCTGGGTACAAGGCAATTTCTAAAGCTTTACCGCAACACCGCTTCAAAAGCAGTAGGCGAAAAAACTAGAGAATGTAAGGAGAGGGAAAATGTTCGAACTCGTAGACAACATCCCCGCAAGCCCGGTTATTAAAGTTATCGGTGTTGGCGGAGGCGGCGGCAACGCTGTCAATCACATGGTCAAGAGCAACATTGAAGGCGTTGAATTCATCTGCGCCAACACTGATGCCCAGGCGCTGAAAAGCATCAGCGCGCGCACCATTCTGCAACTGGGCACCAGCGTGACCAAAGGTCTGGGCGCTGGCGCCAACCCTGAAGTAGGTCGTCAGGCCGCTCTCGAAGACCGTGAGCGCATTGCCGAAGTCCTGCAGGGCACCAACATGGTGTTCATCACGACCGGCATGGGCGGCGGTACCGGTACCGGTGCAGCGCCAATCATTGCTGAAGTGGCCAAGGAAATGGGGATCCTCACCGTTGCGGTGGTGACCCGTCCGTTCCCGTTCGAAGGCCGCAAGCGCATGCAGCTCGCCGACGAAGGTATCCGTCTGCTGTCTGAAAGCGTCGACTCGTTGATCACCATTCCCAACGAGAAGCTGCTGACCATCCTCGGTAAAGACGCAAGCCTCTTGTCGGCTTTCGCCAAGGCCGACGATGTACTGGCCGGTGCCGTTCGCGGTATCTCCGACATCATCAAGCGTCCGGGCATGATCAACGTCGACTTCGCCGACGTACGTACCGTGATGAGCGAAATGGGCATGGCGATGATGGGCACTGGCTGCGCCAGCGGTCCGAACCGTGCACGTGAAGCGACCGAAGCGGCCATTCGCAACCCGCTGCTCGAAGACGTGAACCTGCAAGGTGCACGCGGCATCCTGGTGAACATCACCGCCGGTCCTGACCTGTCTCTGGGTGAGTACTCCGACGTGGGTAGCATCATCGAAGCCTTCGCATCCGAGCACGCAATGGTCAAGGTCGGTACCGTTATCGATCCGGACATGCGCGACGAGCTGCACGTGACTGTGGTTGCCACAGGTCTGGGCGCTAAAATCGAGAAGCCTGTGAAGGTCATCGACAACACCGTTCACACCTCGATGGCCTCCCAGCCACAACAACAAGCCCCTGTTCGTCAGGAACAGCCTGCGGTGAACTACCGTGACCTGGACCGTCCGACCGTCATGCGCAACCAGGCTCAGGCCGGTGCTGCGACTGCCGCGAAGATGAACCCGCAAGATGATCTGGACTACCTGGACATCCCGGCTTTCCTGCGTCGTCAGGCCGATTGATGAAATGTATCAGGGGTATTAGGGTGATTGGTGTTCAGCAAAGGTCTGGTCTGCTATCATCGCCAGCCTTTGTTGATACCAGTTCGCAATTTGCGCTGAAGCGGCCCATGCCATGATTAAACAACGCACCCTGAAGAATATTATCCGTGCCACAGGTGTCGGCCTGCACTCCGGGGAGAAGGTCTACCTGACCCTCAAGCCAGCGCCTGTCGACACCGGCATTGTGTTTTGTCGTGCTGACCTCGACCCTGTGGTGCAGATTCCTGCCCGCGCGGAAAACGTTGGCGAAACCACTATGTCGACCACGCTTGTTAACGGTGACGTCAAAGTGGACACGGTGGAGCACCTGCTCTCGGCCATGGCTGGCCTGGGCATCGATAACGCCTACGTCGAGCTCTCCGCGTCCGAAGTCCCGATCATGGATGGTAGCGCTGGACCCTTCGTATTCCTGATTCAATCGGCCGGCCTGGAAGAGCAGGACGCCGCCAAGAAGTTCATCCGGATCCTGCGGGAAGTGACAGTGGAAGACGGCGACAAGCGCGCCACTTTCGTCCCTTTCGAAGGTTTCAAAGTGAGCTTCGAGATCGATTTCGATCACCCGGTTTTCCGTGACCGCACACAAAGTGCAAGCGTGGATTTTTCCAGCACTTCGTTCGTAAAAGAAGTCAGCCGCGCGCGTACCTTTGGTTTCATGAGTGATATCGAGTACCTGCGCAAGCACAACCTCGCACTCGGCGGCAGCGTTGAAAACGCAATTGTGGTCGACGCGGATGGTGTACTGAACGAAGACGGCCTTCGCTATGAAGACGAATTCGTGAAGCACAAAATCCTCGATGCGATTGGTGACCTCTACCTGCTGGGCAATAGCCTGATTGGTGAGTTCAAGGGCTTCAAGTCCGGACACGCATTGAACAACCAGCTGCTGCGCAAGTTGATTGAGCAGACAGATGCTTGGGAAGTCGTGACGTTCGAAGACGCCAGCACCGCACCGATCTCTTACATGCGTCCTGTTGCGGCCGTGTAAGCAAAAAACCTCTCTAGTTTTTTAAAGGCTACCTTCGGGTGGCCTTTTTTTATGCCAGCGGGAACGATCAATCCGCAGCGACCACCCGGTTCCGCCCGTTTTCCTTGGCCTGATACAGCGCCTTGTCCGCTGCAAACAGCAACTGTTCCAGGCTGATGTCGGTTGCTGTCGTCCAGGTACTGATACCAATACTGACAGTAATCGGTGACACATCACCTCCCACCAACGGCAATTGCTCCACCGCCATACGGATTTTTTCGGCAATCTGTTGGGCTCCGGCGCTGTCGGTTTCAGCCAGGATCACTGAAAACTCCTCGCCACCATACCGGGCGACCAGGTCCGCCGGCCGTCGAACATGGGTGTCGATCACCTTGGCCACCGAGCGCAAGGCATCGTCGCCCCCTCGGTGGCCGTGGCGATCATTGAACGCCTTGAAGTGATCGATATCGATCATCAACAGCGACAACGGCTGACCGGAACGCTGGGTACGAAACCATTCATGGTGCAGAGCCTGATCCAGGCTTCGGCGATTGGCCAGACCGGTCAAGGGGTCGGTGGCGGCCAGTTGTGCCAGTTCCTGCTCGGCGCTTTGGCGTCGACGCAGCTCCCGGCAGAGCAACCAGGTCAGCCATAGCAGGCTCACGCACAGGGCAACGGTCGCAGAAGTGACTACCACCGCGGTGCGCTTCCAGGCCGCAAAGACTTCATCGCTGGACAGCGCAACGATGACGATCAACGGCAAATTCCCGACCTTGGAGAAGGTGTACAAGCGCTCATCGTTGTATCGACTGGACATGCCGGTGAAGCTGCCGTTGCCTTCTTTGACGATGCGCTGGAAATTGGGGCGGTTGCTGAAATCCTTGCCGATCAGCTCTTCGGCCAGGTGGGGTTGGTGGGCCAGGAGAATCCCGTCCTTGCTGATCAGGCTGACCGTACTGTCGCGGCCGATGCTCAAGCTGTTGAACAACTGATCGAAGTAGCTCAAATGCATGGCGGCCTCGGCCACGCCGAGGAACTCACCCTGGGTGCCGTTCACCCGGCGGCTGAAACTGATCCGCCAATCCTGTTCCGGCGGCCGGGCCTTGAAAGGGCGACTGATGAACATGCCCGGGTCCGGATTGTTGATGTGGGCCTGGAAGTATTCGCGATCGGCAAAGTTGCCCTTTCTGGGCTCCACCGAGGCCGAGTCGGCGATCACATAGCCCTTGTTGTCGAGCAACAAGATGTTGCCCTTGTACGGCGCGGCAGTGGCGCGGTCGAAATAGGCCAGGTGACGAATGGCCGGGGAAACGCTCTTGAGGTCTTCCCGCTGGGAGGCAGCGATCAAACCCAGCAGGGACACGTCATAGAGTTCGACATTGCGCAGCACGTCGGCGTCGATCAATTGCACGATATTGTTGGCGGCGCGAGCGGCGGACAATTTGGCATTGGCGTGTTCGCGGATCAGCAGGAACGCGACGATGCTCAGTATTGCAATCACCAACAACACACTACTGAGAACCAGAAGCCGCTCCGAGCGTGTCGAACGGATCGGATCACCGGATTTCGCACTGTTCACACTCATGGTTCTGACTTCTGCAAATAAGGCGTTATGAAAGTGCTTTTACAAGAATCGGGCAGAGTCCCAGAAACCGGTTGCGTCCTGCGCGCCTATATAAATCCCGGATAAAAAAAAGGCCAGCAAAACATGCTGGCCTTTTGCTAATTGAAGCTTAGAAGACATTCACCGGGTAGTCGACAATTACCCGGTATTCATCCGTGTCCTGATCCAGCGCACCGTAACCGTTGCCGCCACGGTTAGACGCCCATTGCAGACGCATCGCCAGGTCTTTGGCCTTGCCACCCTGGACCACGTACTTGAGCTCGATGTCTCGTTCCCGATGCCTGGCGTTTCTGCCGTCGGCGCTGTACCACGAGGCGTAACCGCGGCTGTCCGGATCGACCTTGGTCAGGTCCAGTTCACCCCGTGAGTAGGACACCGCCGAGGTCAGGCCGGGCATGTCGAGGCCAGCAAAGTCGTAGGCGTACTTGAGTTTCCACGAGCGCTCATTCGGACCGTTGAAGTCCGAATACTGCTGGGAGTTGTCGAGATAAATGCTGTCGCCCTGGCTGATGTAATCGAACGGCGTGTTGCCGTTGACCCGCTGGTAGGCGGCGGTGACGCTGTGATGGCCCACGTCGACGGTGAAATGCAGGCTGTAGGTGTTGTTGTCGATGTTGCCCAGCAGTGCATCGCCGGTGTCTTGCGTGTGATAGAAGTGCAGGCCCGGGTTGAGGCTGACCAAGTCATTCAGCGAATAGGTGTAGTCCAGGTCGTAGTAGTACTGGTTCCAGATGTCCTTGAGTTCGGCCGCATACAGGCTGCTGGTCAGGCCCGGCAGGCCGCTCCAGGCCACGCCGGCCCAATTCAAATGCCGGCTTTCATCGCCATCGGCCAGGCTGCCATAGGACGTGCCGATGCGGGTGTGGCCGCTCTGGTTGTAGAGTTTGGTGAAGCTGGCCTGACCGCCCTCGATCATCAACCCGTCGACACTGTGGTTGGTCAGGCTGACGCCGCGAAAGGTCTGCGGCAGCATGCGGGTTTCGCCACCGGCGATCACCGGGTTGGCAAGGAACAGGTCGCCGGCCTTCAATTCGGTATCGAAGGCCCGCATTTTCAGGGTGCCGCCAGCGGTGGAAAACGAGCCCGGTGCCTTGCCGTTGCCATCGCTGATCGGCAGGATGCTCGACCCGTCGGTGCCACCACCGCCGTCGAGCTTGAGCCCGAGCATCGCATGGGCATCAACGCCGAAACCGATGGTGCCCTGGCTGAATCCCGATTCGAAGCGACCGAGAAAGCCCTGACCCCACTCGATGTTGTCATCGGCCTTTTGCAGGCGATTGCGGTTCATGTAGTAGTTGCGGGCATTGAGGTTGAGGCTCGCCCCATCGACAAAGCCTTCGCGGCTGGATTCGTCGTCGGCCTGCGCGTTGTTGGCCATCGTTGCAGTGATTGCAATGAACAGCGGACTGAATCTGAGAGGGAAACGCACGTGCAGTAAAGCTCCTTGGGTCAACTAAGTACTTCATTGTTTTGAAGTGCGGATGTTTGTTGTCAGGGAAGATGAACTGAAGGGGTTGAAAACCACCACGAAAAAAAGCCGCTGATAGCAGCGGCTTTGAAGACAACTTTTCAAAGGGAAGAGCCGATGAAAAGTGTCGAGGGAAACAGAGCGATACGTATGGATCAGCTGTCTTTCTCAACCCGTGGCAGGGCTTGAGTGCTCGACGCTTGAGGGGTTTGCGCAGCCTCTTGGGCCTTGGCTGTCAGTTCGTTTTGATACTGTTCGTAGGCCTTGGCGCGTTCGGCATTTTGTGCGACGAATGTCTGCGACTCTTCAGCCATGGCGAACGGAGACAGGAACAGGGACGACAAAACGAAAGCGCTGGCAATACCCATACTGTTGGACATCTTTTGAACCTTCTTGCTTGGCAAGTGCTGTTTGATGGGGCAACGATAAGGGGCTTGGGCGAGGGGAAAAAGAGTGGATTGCATAAAGGACTGTTGCGCTAAAAGTAACAGTCCGCAGTTGCAAGTGGTTTGGCTTTTTTTGTGGCGAGGGAGCTTGCTCCCGCTCGGCTGCGCAGCAGTCGTAATCGGAGTATGTGGCCTGTCTGATTGAATGTAGTCGTATTTTTGGGGCCGCTTCGCAGCCCAGCGCGAGCAAGCTCGCTCGCTCGCCACAGGGAGTGGGGGGTCAGACTGGAAGGTGAATCCCGAAGGTATTCATCCCATGATCACTGCGCACAAACACATCCCCGCCATGCATCAGCGCAATCGCCTTGACGATCGCCAACCCCAGGCCATGGTTGTTGCCACTGTTACTGCGTGACGCATCAACCCGGTAGAAACGTTCGAACAGGCGCGGCAGATGCTCATTGGCAATCGGCGACCCCGGGTTGGCGACGCCGATGCTTACTTGGTGCTCCTCGACTTCGATCCGCACCTGAATCACTTGCCCAGGCGCGGTGTGCTGCACCGCGTTGCTCAGCAAGTTGATCAACGCCCGGCGCAGATGTGCGATCTCGATTCGCACCTGCGCATCGCCACTGACCTCGACCTGAACCTGCGCATCCTCAAGAATGAAATCCAGATATTCCAGCGTCGTCGCCACTTCGTCGGCCAGTGAGGTGGACGTCAGTTGGGTGGCCTTGCTGCCTTGGTCGGCGCTGGCGAGGAACAGCATGTCATTGATGATTGAGCGCAGCCGCTCCAGCTCTTCGAGGTTCGATTGCAGCACTTCGAAATAGTGTTCGGCGGAGCGCCCGCGTGTCAGTGCAACCTGGGTCTGGCCGATCAGGTTGGTCAGCGGCGAGCGCAGTTCATGGGCCACGTCGGCATTGAACGATTCCAGCCGCGAGTAGGCCTGTTCCACCCGTTCCAGCGTGGCGTTGAACGAACTGACGAACTGATCGAGCTCCGGGGGCAATGGCGATAATTGCAGGCGCCCGGACAGCCTCGGTGGTGCCAGGCGCTGGGCTTCCTGCGACAACTTGATCAGTGGTTTGAGGCCGATCCGCGCCACCCAATAACCGAGTAGCGAGGCCAGCAATACCCCAATGATCGCCAGGCTGATCAGGGCGATCAGCAAGTGGTGCTGCGTTTCGTAAAAGGTTTCGGTGTCGATGCCGATCATGAAGCGCAGCGGTGGGCGCTGGTCCTTGGCTGGCAACTCGGTTAGCAGCACTTTCAGCGGGTACGGATGGTCGGGTAATTCCATGTCGCGCATGCCCAATGGGCCTTGGGCGAACGCGCGGATCGACGCGTCGGGTTGGCCGTATTCATAACCGGGATTACCGCTGACCACCCAAAAGCGAATGCGCTTGTCTTCTTCGCTCAGCAGCTTGAGCTTGGCGTTGATCTTCACCCAATGCTCGGGCGTGCCGTAACGGTTGAGCGCCGATTCGAGCACGCTGTAGCGGGCATCGAGCTCGGCTTCGGGCAGCAGGCCCAAGCCCTTGTCGACCTGTTGATACAGCGCACCGCCGATCAACAGAAACACCAGCAGCGCCACCAGCGTAAACATCCCGCTCAGGCGCAGCGCGATGGAGTTACTGGACACCACGGCTCTCCAGCACATAACCCATGCCCCGAATGGTGTGCAGCAATTTCTCGTCGAACGGCCCGTCGAGCTTGGCCCGCAGGCGTTTGATCGCGACTTCGACCACGTTGGCGTCGCTGTCGAAATTAATGTCCCAGACCATCTCGGCGATGGCGGTTTTCGAGAGGATTTCCCCTTGTCGCCGCGCCAGTACGCTGAGCAGCGAGAACTCCTTGGCGGTCAGGTCCAGGCGGGTGCCGGCGCGGGTGGCTTTGCGGCTGATCAAATCTATCCACAGGTCGGCGATGCTCACCTGCACCGGCTCGTGGCCACCGCTGCGACGGGTCAGCGCTTGCAGGCGCGCCACCAGTTCGAGGAAGGAAAACGGTTTGCCGAGGTAATCGTCGGCGCCATCGCGCAGACCTTTGATGCGGTCTTCCACCCGCTCGCGGGCGGTGAGCATGATCACCGGGGTTTGCTTGCGCGCACGCAATGCGCGCAGCACGCCGAAACCGTCGAGGCCCGGCAGCATGACGTCGAGGACAATCACCGCGTAGTCATTTTCCAGCGCCAGGTGCAGGCCTTCGACGCCATCGCGGGCCACGTCCACGGTGTAACCCTGTTCCGTCAGACCGCGGTGCAGATAATCCGCGGTTTTTTCCTCGTCTTCGATAATCAGAACGCGCATGACCCCGCCTCAGTCTGTGGTCGCCAGCACCGGCTGCTGTGCTGGTGTGGGTCTATGGAATATCCGCTCAAGCCACAAGTATATGACCGGCGTAGTGAACAGCGTCAGCGCCTGACTCACCAGCAAACCGCCGACCACCGCGATGCCCAATGGCTGGCGCAGTTCGGCGCCGGTGCCGTAGCCGATCATCAACGGCAAGGCGCCGAGCAGGGCGGCAAGCGTGGTCATGATGATCGGCCGGAACCGTGTGAGGCAGGCCTCATGGATTGCCTCCAGCGGTGGCAGGCCACGGTTGCGCTGGGCATCCAGCGCGAAGTCGATCATCAGGATACCGTTCTTCTTGACGATACCGATCAGCAGCACCAGCCCGATCAGCGCCATGATCGAAAAGTCCTGGCCGCAGATCCACAGCATGATCACCGCCCCGAGCCCCGCCGAAGGCAGGGTCGAAATGATCGTCAGTGGATGCACGAAGCTTTCGTACAGCACGCCGAGAATGATGTACACCGCCACCAACGCCGCCAGAATCAACCACGGCTGGCTGGCCAGCGAACTCTGGAACGCCTGGGCCGCGCCCTGGAAGTTACCGCTGATGGCGGCCGGCATACCGATGTCAGCCTTGGCCTGGTTGAGCATGATCACCGCATCACCCAGCGCCACGCCGGAAGCCAGGTTGAATGACAGGTTGGCCGCCGGGAACATTCCGTCGTGAGCGATGGACAACGGGCCGATGGTCGGTGCATCGAATTTCGCCAGGGCCGACAGCGGCACCATTTCCCCACTCAGCGGCGAGCGCAGGTAGAAATAGTTGAGGCTTTCGGCCTTGCCGCGCTGTTTGGTGTCCAGTTCCAGAATCACGTTGTACTGGTTGGTCTGGGTCTGGAATTCATTGATCTGCCGCTGGCCGAAGGCGTCGTACAGCGCTTCGTCGACGTCGCTGGCGGTCAGGCCGAAACGCGCCGCCGCGCTGCGGTCGATGCTGATGTGGGTGATGCTGCCGCCCAGTTGCAAGTCGTTGGAAATGTCACGGAACGCCGGGTTGCTGCGCAGTTTTTCCGTCAGGCGCTGGGTCCAGGTACTCAGGAGGGCACCGTCGTTGCTCTTGAGCACATATTGGTACTGGGCGCGGCTCGGGCCGGAACTGAGGTTGATGTCTTGCCCGGCGCGCAGGTACAGCACGATGCCCGGGACTTTCATCAGTTGCGGGCGAATCCGGTCGATGAACTGGCTGGCGGACACATCGCGGTCGCCACGCTTTTTCAGCGAAATCCAGAAGCGGCCGTTGGCGATGGTCTGGTTGCTGCCCGAAACACCGACCGAGTGCGAGAACGTCTCGACGGCGGGGTCGGCGGCGACGATTTCGGCCATCGCCAAGTGTTTTTTCACCATGTCGCCGTAGGAAATATCTGCAGCTGCTTCGGTGGTGCCGAGGACGAATCCGGTGTCCTGTACCGGGAAGAAGCCTTTGGGGATGAAAATGTAACCGGCAATGGCCAGCCCCAGCGACAGGCCGAACACACCGATCATCAATGTCTGATGGGCGAGGGCGCGGCGCAGGCCTTTGTCGTACAGCGCCAGCAAGCGCTCGCCGAAACCTGGTTTGCTGTGGGCATGATGCGCCGGTGCGCGCATGAACAGCGCGGCCAGCGTCGGTGCCAGGGTCAGGGACACCACTACCGAAATCAGGATGGTCGAGGTCGCGGTCAAGGCGAACTCCTTGAACAGCCGCCCGACCACGCCGCCCATGAACAGCAGCGGAATGAACGCCGCCACCAGCGAGAAACTGATCGAGACCACGGTAAAACCGATCTCGCCGGCGCCTTTGATCGCCGCCTCGCGCATGCCGTCGCCGGCCTCCAGGTGCCGGTGAATGTTTTCCACCACCACAATCGCATCGTCGACCACAAACCCGACGGACACCACGATCGCCACCAGCGTCAGGTTATTCAGGCTGAAGCCCATGATGTACATCAGGGCGAAACTGGCAGTCAGCGACACACCGAGCACCGCTGTCACGATCAGGGTCGCCGACAGTTGCCGCAGGAACAGCGCCATCACCGCCACCACCAGCAGGATCGCGATCAGCAGGGTGACTTCCACTTCATGCAGCGAGGCGCGGATGGTCTGGGTGCGGTCGATCAACACCTTGACCTGCACCGAAGCCGGCAACATGGCATTCAGTGTCGGCAGGGCCGCTTGAATTCGATCAACGGTCTCGACGATGTTGGCGCTCGGTTGCCGGAAAATCACCAGGTTCACCCCCGGCTGGCCGTCAGCCCAGGCCTGGATGTAGGCATCTTCTGAACCGTTGACCACTTTGGCCACGTCCTTGAGATGAACTGGGGCACCGTTCTTGTAGGAAACGATGAGTTGGCTGTAATCCTCGGGGTGGAACAACTGGTCGTTGGTGGACAGGGTCGAGATGCTCGACTCGCCGTACAACGCACCTTTGGCCTGGTTGAGGCTGGTTTTCTGGATCGCCAGGCGAATGTCCGCCAGGGTCAGGCCAATGGCGGCGAGTTTGTCCGCCGAGGCCTGCACGCGAATCGCCGGACGTTGCTGACCGGTGATGTTCACTTGGCCTACACCGTCGATCTGACTGATCTGACGGGCGAGCAGGGTTTCTACCAGATCGCTGAGTTCGGTGCCGGGCATTTGCGGTGAATTGATGCTGAGAATCAGCACCGGACTGTCAGCCGGGTTGACCTTGCGCCAGGTTGGCAGGTTGGGCATATCTTTGGGCAGTTTGCCGGCGGCGGTGTTGATCGCGGCCTGGACCTCCTGGGCGGCGGTGTCGATGCTTTTGTCGAGGGTGAATTGCAGGGTCAGGATGGTCGAGCCCAGGGCGCTGCTCGAGGTCATCTGGGTCACGCCGGGGATGGCGCTGAATTGCACTTCAAGCGGCGTGGCCACCGATGAGGCCATGGTCTCCGGGTTGGCGCCGGGCAGTTGCGCGGCCACCTGAATGGTCGGGAATTCCGCTTCCGGCAGTGGCGCAATCGACAGTCGCGGGAAGGCGATGACGCCGAGCAATATAAGGGCAAAGGTCAGCAGGACCGTCGCCACCGGATGATCGATGCACCACGCGGAAATGGAACCGTGGCCCTTCATGGTTTTGGCTCCGATTGGACCACTTGCGGTGGCTCGCTCAGTACCTGAACCGTCGAGCCGGGCTTGAGCCTCGATTGGCCGTCGCTGACCAGCACGTCGCCCGGTTTAACGCCTTTGATAATGTCCTGGCCGCTGCCTTGATAAACCATCTGTACCTGCACGGCTTCGACCTTGTCGCCGTTGACCCTGTACACGAAATGTTGATCGAGCCCGCGTTGTACGACCGTGGGCGGCACCACCAGCGCATTTTTATCCAGCGCTGTCTGAATCTTTACCGTCACCAGCAGGCCCGGCCAGAGTTTCTGTGCGGGGTTGGCGAATTCGGCTTTGGCTCGGATGGTGCCGGTGTTGGTGTTGATCTGGTTGTCGATCAGGGTCAGGTGACCTTCGCCCAGCAGGTTGCCGGTTTCACCGTCAGTGTCAGCGCCGATGTAAGCCTTGACCGGTGCTTGCTGTGGATCGTTGATCAGGCCTTGCAGGGTCGGCAGCATTTGCTGCGGCAGGGAAAACTCCACGGCGATCGGGTCGATCTGGGTCACCGTGAACAGACCTTGGGTGTCGGTCATGCGCAGGAAGTTGCCTTCATCGACTGTGCGAATACCAACGCGACCGGTGACTGGCGAGCGAATCTGTGTGTAGGAAAGCTGCACCAGAGCGGCGTCGATGGATGCCTGATTGCCTTGGGCGGTGGCTTTGAGTTGGTTGACCAGGGCTTGTTGCTGGTCGTAGGTCTGCTTGGACACGCCGTCGTCGACCCTCAGCAATTTGTAGCGCTTGAGGTTGACCTGGGCCACTTGCAGTTGCGCCTGGCTTTCGCCCAGTTGCGCCCGGGCCTGGTCGAGGCTGGCGCGGATCGAGCGGTCATCGAGGGTGGCCAGCAGGTCGCCCTGGTTCACCAGTTGGCCTTCCTTGACCAGCAGTTTGGTGAGGATGCCGTCGATTTGCGGGCGCACGACCACGCTGTGCAAGGACAACACCGAGCCGATGCCGCTGACGTAGCGGGGCACATCTTTTTCGACGACGCTGACCACCCGCACGGGAATGGCGGTGGGGGCGGCCAGTTTGGTGGTGGCGGGTTTGATGGCGTACCAAACGCCCGTCGCTGCCAGGGCGATCAGAAGGGCGGCGAGCAGGGCGGTTTTTTTCTGAATTCGCATGCGAGTGGGGCGCCGGGCTGAGTGGTCTGGTTTTGTCAGGTTTATACCTTCCTTTATAAACCTGTTCGCCGGTCAGGAGCGTGACTGGTAACTGACGGCTCTGTCAGTTTGGACCGGGATCTTGTTTTGATCTTGGCGGCCTTATAGCCGACCAGGTTCTTGCTGACTGAGTACATATCCATTTCTGCGGTAACGGCCACTTATGGTTCCGCTCTTACAGCGGGTCACTTTTGGCAAACGCCCGGAATGCCGGCCCAGCCAAAAGTAACCAAAAGGTCTCGCCCCGAACGTACGGCCCCTCGCTAAGGCTCGGCGTTCCTTCGCTCCGGTATCCATCTGGGGGCATCGCCCTACGGTCTGCTTCGCTACGACCTACATGCGATGGGTTCGACTGCGTCGAACGGCGCTGCGCGCCAATCCCCAGATGAACACCTCCACTCAGCCTCCCGAAGGGGCGGGTGGATCAAGATCAAAAGCGGCAGGCGAGCTAACGCTCGGCCTGTTGAGTGGTGAGGGGCGGGTGTGCACCGTTCAGTGGTGGGGGGGCTTGTTCGTGAAGGCGGCCTGACAGCCGACCAATCTCTTTCGTCTGTACCCGAATGATCGTTCCCACGCTCCTGCGTGGGAACGCCTCCAGGGACGCTCCGAGTTCCGCTTTTGAATGTTTAATCGATGTGCCTGAACGCAGACCTTTCCCACGTATCTTTCAGGTTGTTCGTCGGAAGCGGGCTCTCTAGTCTTTGGCTGTCGCTGACAATTCAGCGATCGGGTGTGAGAGCCCGGAAGAGGTTTTAATCCATCGCCAGTACCACCATAATCGCCGCCAGCTTATCCGCTGCCTGCAATGCTCTATGGCGGCTGTGTGCGGGCGGACTTCGGTCCGGCCGGGTTTGATCCTCTACCGGTTTCTCACTCCGCACATAGCTGCCACCACTCCGTCGCGTGAGAAACGATGAGTGATGGCTCCAATTGATTAGAGGATGTTTCAATGAGCAACAAGTTAATTCCCGATCCACCCTTCAACACCACCACCCCCAATGCCGAAGCCTCGCGCGCCGAAGAATTACTCAAAGACCGCGAAGCCATAAAACGCGCGCTCGACTACTACCTCGATCCCCCAACGCCCTACACCGAAAAAAAACGCCGCCCCAGCACCATGTTCATGGTCGCCCCGAATATGGATACCGATAGCCTCTTGGCCCACGCCTACGAATCGTTAGCCACGGCGAGTGTCCTGGCCAGCGATTTCGCCAACGACCTGACCGGCCCGCAGCGCTACATGGCGCTGGCGATTCAACAGAGCATCATGCTGGCGGAGCTGGCGGTGAACCGGGCGCTGGATAACGTCGATCCGCAGACGTAGGCAGGCGTTCAGTCAGATTGACCGCGTTATCGTTCTTCGCGGGCAAGCCTCGCTCCTACAGAATTCGATGTGATCGACACATGACCTGTAGGAGCGAGGCTTGCCCGCGAAGGCGGCAGGTCCGTCAGCACAAAACCCGACGGACTCGCTCGCGGCTTGAAGCTTGCGGCCTCCGACACAGGTATACTGCCGCCTTTCGCGGCTCGCCTACCGGGCCCGACTCTTTAGCATCACCCGGAGCTTTCATGACTTCCCCGACACAACCGCCGGTTGCCGACGCTTTGCGCGACGACCAGGCAGACCTGCCCGACAGCGTCGACTCCAGCGCCGACAGCGAAACCAAAGCGGCGATCCCGGCGTTCAAGTTTCCGTTCAAGCCGGGGGAACTGGCCGGCGCGAAGAGCGCCAGCCAGCCTTGGTACAAGAATGGCGCCAAGAACGGCCACACCAAGACCCCGGGCGCAGCGCCTCCCGGCACTCGTCGTTCGATGGGCAAGCGCTGAGTTTTTACCTGCGCGGTGCGTGATCTGCCGTCATCGCGAGCCTGCTCGCGATGAGGCCATTAAATGCAATACGCCCTCGGGCTCAGGCCGCCCGCAACGAAATAAACGCATAGTTCAGCGGCGCTTCAGTCACCACCTGCGCCCCGGCTGCCAGCACTTGCCCGGCGATATCATCGCCAGACACATGAAACAGCCATTCACTATCTGCCTCGGCCTGCGATTGCTGCGCCACCTGATCGATCACCATGGCAAACGCGGTCATGTCCGGCAGATATGCGGTAAACCCATCGCCTTTCAGCGCTGTCGTCCGAATCCCCAATCGCGCGCAAATCGCATCCTTGGCCTGAATCTCATCGCGATCCGCTTGGCGGGAGCGCTGGATCAATCCTGCCAATTCCTGATCGACCAATTCACCGCCAACAATCAGATCCGGGCCTTTTTCCCATGACTCGGGCGGGCAATCCTTTGTTGCCGGGTTGAGCGGGATGTGCGGGTTGATTTCCATCGGATAGATGCGGCACACCAGCGGGCGGCGTTCGTAGATGCGGCAGAGGGTGTCTTCGTCAAGATTCCGGCAGGGGCCGACGTTGTAGGCGGCGAAGGTGATTGCCACGTGCGCTTCGCAGGTGCCGCTGCGAACCAGCGCCGAACGGCGTTCGGCGTGTTCGCGCTGTTGTGCTGGCAGGCCCAGGCCATTGGCGAGAAAGGCTTCCACCAGCACGATCACCTGGCCGCCATCGGCCGCCCACATGCGGGCTTCGGCCAGTGTCAGGGGAACATGGTGGTCGGTGCAGCATTTGCCACAACCGACGCAGGAGAACGGTGTATTCATTGAACGGCCAGTGACCTGTGAGAGCATGAAACGGCGACAAAAAGCCACCGCAAAGGCCTGTGCCAAAGCAAGTTATGCGCCATTCACTGCGCTTTTATGGTAGGACGGATGGAGTCCCATTCGGTGACGTAGGCGGTTTTGCTCTTCTTGTTGTAGAGGCACAGCTCGGTGCCTTGCTGGCCTTTCATGTGTTTTTGCGGGTACTGGCCTTGCAGCAGGAGTGCGGTATAACCGACCCGGTCATCGAACTGCGCGGTGTTTCCAACGGGTTGGGGGTTTTTCAGGCTGCTGGCCTTGGTGCAACTGGCGAGCACGGCTCTGTCGAAGGCGGCCCAGGCATCGGGGCTGGAGGCGTGGGCATGGGCGGCGAGGGTGGTGAGACAGAGGAAGGTCAGGGTGGTGGCTTTCATGATCAGGCATCCTTGGCGTGTTGTGGTCAAGGTCGGAGTATGCCTGATGGCTTGCTCGCGAAAGCGGTCTGTCAGACAGGCACAGGCTCCCGGCGGACCACATACATCCCGGCACTTTCATACAAACCCCGCGCCCGAAGGTTGTCTTCCCGCACCTTCAAATCCACAAAACCTTCGCGGCGCTGCGCAAACACCTTGAAAGCATGGAGCAGCAGCGCACGGCCAAGTCCGAGGCCTCGAGCACGCGGGTGCACCACCAAGTCCTTGATGTAGGCACTGGTCCAGCACTGGGCGACGCCGACGATGCCTTCGGCATCCAGAGCGATGAAGCACAGGGTAGGATCGTATTCAGGATCGGTTTCGAAACGCTGTTGCCAGACTTCCAGCGCCGGCACGCGACCGCCGCCTTCCCGATAACCCAGTTCCATCAAGTGATGAACGGCTTCGGCGAGTTCGGGACGGTACTCGGTCAACTCAATGTCGTTTGGCCAAGTGAAAGGCGGCACACCCTCGGCGAGGTTGCGCCGCATCAGAAAACAAAAGTCCTCGGCCACACTCAGTGACCTTGTTCGGCGACGACCCTGGCCGCCTCGATCAGGCACTTGGTCAGTTCTGGCGAGGAGAACTTGGTCAGCACCCCGTTGGCCCCGGCCAGTCGAGCCTTCTCGCTGTTCATCGCGCTGTCCAGCGAGGTGTGCAGCAACACGTAGAGGTGCGAGAAGTCCGGGGTTTCGCGCAAGGTGCGGGTGAAGGCATAGCCGTCCATCTCCGACATTTCGATGTCCGAGACGATCAGGTTGATCTGCTGGGCGGTGCCTTGCAGGTCCAGCAGGCAGTCGATGGCTTCCTTGGCGCTGCGGGCGGTGTGGCATTGCAGGCCGAGGTTGCGCAGGGTGTGCACCGATTGTTGCAGTGCGACCTGGCTGTCATCGACCACCAGAATTCGCGCATTGCCCAGTACTTCAGCCTCTTCCATGCTCAGTTCGGTCGGGGCCATTTCGATCTGCGCCGGCGCAATGCCGTGGATGACCTTTTCGATGTCCAGCACCTGCACCAGCGTACCGTCGACCGACGTCACGCCGGTGATGTACGAGCGCACGCCGCCAGAGCCGAAGGGGGGTGGACGGATGTCGGTGGTCAGGCAGTGGACGATCTTGCTCACCGCCTGAACGTGCAGGCCCTGCTTGGAGCGGCTGACGTCGGTGACGATCAGACAGCCACCGTTCGGGTCTTCCAGCGGTCGTTCGCCGATGGCGCGGCTCAGGTCGATCACCGACAACGACGCGCCGCGCAGGGTGGCGATGCCTTTGACGTGGGGATGCGACTCCGGCAGCTTGGTCAGCGGCGGGCAGGGGATGATTTCGCTGACTTTCAGCAGGTTGATCGCCATCAGCTTGCCGCTGCGCAAGGTAAACAGCAGAAGCGAAAGTGAATCTGCGCGGGCTTTGTTGGAAGACATAAAAACCTTCTGTGGAAAAGGTGAGGCGATTATGAGCATCGCCAACAGCTATCGATGCCGGGTTATCGACTTGTTGGGGGCTGGCTTTAGGGGAAATGCCTATTGCCAGCCAAACGGTGACCCCTGTGGGAGGGCGCTTACCTGTGGCGAGGGGGTTTGCCCCCGTTGGAGCGCGAAGCGGTCCCTGATTTTTCCAGATAGAACTCCATCGCTGAATTCACGACCGCTTCGCGGCCGAACGGGAGCAAGCTCCCTCGCCACAAGGGTATTACTTCATTCTGGTGAAACTATTTCATGCCCAACCGCTTGGCCATTCGCCCCAGGTTCGCCCGATCCAGGCCCAACTCCCGCGCCGCGCTGGCCCAGTTGTGGTGGTGCCGTTCCAGGCAAGCGCTGATCAGTTGGCGCTGATAGTGCTCAGTGGCTTCACGCAAATCCCCTGGAATCAACTCAGCTACCGGCGCAGCGACCACGGGTTCCGCTGCCTGTTCTACGCCGCTATTGGGCAAATCCAGATCCGCCGCGCTCAAGCTGAGAATCTTCGGCCGTTGCGTGCAATTACCCAGCGCCTTCAACGCGCTGCGGCCAATCAAGTGCTCCAGTTCCCGCACGTTCCCCGGCCAACCATACCCCAACAACGCCGCTTGGGCATCGCTGGTCAGACGCAGGCTGTTGAGGCCCATGCGTGAGCGGTTTTGTTCCAGGAAGTAGCCGCTGAGCAACAGCACATCCCGACCGCGATCCCGCAATGCGGGCACCAGCAACGGGTAAACGCTCAGGCGATGATAGAAGTCGGCGCGGTAGCGGCCGCTGCGTACTTCCTCGGCCAGGTCGCGGTTGGTCGCTGCGATCAGCCGCACGTCGACCTGATGCTCCTTGTCCGACCCCAGCCGCTGCAATTGCCCGCTCTGCAGCACCCTCAGTAATTTGGCCTGCACCGCCAGCGACAGTTCGCCCACTTCATCGAGGAACAACGTGCCGCCGTTGGCCAGTTCGAACTTGCCGCGACGATCGTTCGTCGCCCCGGTGAAAGCACCGCGCACGTGGCCGAACAGTTCGCTCTCCACCAAGGTGTCCGGCAGGGCGGCGCAGTTGAGGCTGATGATAGGTTTGTCGGCCCGGGGCGACGCGGCGTGGATAGCCTGGGCCACCAGCTCTTTACCGACCCCGGTTTCCCCGGTGATCAACACAGTGAGATCGCTGCCGCCCACAAGGTTGATTTCTTCAACCAGGCGTTTGTAGGTCTTGCTCTGGCCGATCATTTCGCGGTTCTGCTGGCCGCTGGCCTGACGGTAAACCTCGGCGCGCTGATGTTCGTCTTCGGCGCGATTGGCCAGCCGTTCGATGCGCTCGGCGGCGTTTACGGTGGCGGCGGCGAGGCTGGCGAAGGCTTGCAGGGCATCCAGTTCGATCGGCTCGAAGCGCTCAGGGTCGAGGGCGTCGAGGGTCAGCAGGCCCCACGGGCGCTCGTCGATAAACAGCGGGCAGCCCATGCAGTCGTGGACTTCCAAATGCTCGTGCAGGCCATCGACCAGGCCGTCATAAGGATCGGGCAAGTCGCTGTCGGCGGCGAAGCGGGTCGGGCCGGGGCTGCTGAGCAGCGCTTCGAAGCGCGGGTGTTCGCTGACCTTGAAGCGGCGGCCGAGGGTGTCGGTGCTCAACCCGTCCACAGCCAGCGGCACCAGCCATTCGCCGTCGAGTCGCAGCAGGGCGGCGGCATCGCAAGGGAGCAGGGCGCGCATGGCTTCGAGCAGGCGCCGATAGCGCTCGCCTTCGGGCAGCTCGCGGGACAGGTCGGAGACCAGGGGCAGCAGGGTCGTGAGCAGTAATTTTGCAGTCATAATGACTCCGTGTAGTCGCTATGACTATAAAACGATGAGTGTCGATATGACTACATTGTTTTTAATTGTTTGATTTATAAGGTTTTAATTGTTGGCATGGAAACTGATAAGCAAAGGGTATTCATATAAAGCCCAGGAGTTGCTCTTATGCTTAGCGTTCAAGACCGTGCCATCGTCAAGTCCACCGTACCGCTGCTGGAAAGCGGTGGCGAGGCATTGATCACTCACTTCTACCGCATGATGCTCTCCGAATACCCGGAAGTCCGCCCGCTGTTCAACCAGGCCCACCAGGCCAGCGGCGATCAGCCTCGCGCCTTGGCCAACGGTGTATTGATGTACGCGCGGCACATCGACCAGCTCGATCAGTTGGGCGACCTGGTGGCCAAGATCATCAACAAGCACGTGGCCCTGCAAATCCTCCCGGAACATTACCCGATCGTGGGCAGCTGCCTATTGCGAGCCATCTCTGAAGTGTTGGGCGATGAGATCGCCACCCCTGAAGTGATGAGCGCCTGGGGTGCGGCCTACAACCAATTGGCCGAGATCCTGATTGGCGCCGAAGCCAGTATCTACGACCAGAAAGCCCAGGCACCGGGCGGCTGGCGCGGCGCGCGGGAATTCATCGTGGCGGCCAAGGTCGAGGAAAGCTCGGAAATCACTTCGTTCTACTTCGAACCGGCGGATAAAGGGCCGATTCTCGCGGCCGAGCCCGGCCAGTACATCGGCATGAAACTGATCCTCGACGGCGAAGAAATCCGGCGTAATTATTCGCTGTCGGCGCTGGCCAACAAGGGCCAGTACCGCATCAGCGTCAAGCGCGAAACCGGTGGCCGCGCCTCCAACCATTTGCACGATCAACTGCACGTCGGCGCGAGCATCATGCTGTTCCCGCCAGCGGGCGACTTCACCCTGACCGCCAGCGACAAACCGTTGGTGCTGATCAGTGGCGGTGTCGGCATCACCCCGACGCTGGCAATGCTCGAAGCGGCGCTGGCGACCGAGCGGCCGGTGCATTTTATTCACTGTGCGCGCAACGGCAGCGTGCATGCCTTCCGCGACTGGATCGACGGGCTGGCCGAGCGTCATCCGCAGCTCAAGCGTTTCTATTGCTACGCCGAAGACGATGGCGTCAGCCCGGCGGCGGACAAGGTTGGCCTGCTGAGCCAGGAGCAACTCGGCGAGTGGTTGCCGCAGCAACGCGATGTGGATGCTTACTTCCTGGGGCCTAAAGGCTTCATGGCGGCGATCAAGCGTCACCTCAAGGCCTTGGGTGTGCCGGAGAAGCAAAGCCGTTACGAGTTCTTCGGGCCGGCTGCGGCGTTGGAGTAAGCGGTTGCGGCGACTCGGGAGACCGAGTCGCCTTCATCGCGGGCAAGCTTCACCTCGGTCCCGATTCGTAAAAAACGCTTAAAGGTTAATCCGTTCTTAACCGGTTTATCGTTTATTCCCCGATGCTGATGATAGGCGCTCGTTCGTTTACATGATCAGGATCGCCCCATGACTCACATCACTATCTCCCGCCGTTTAACCCTGGCCGGCTTCAGCCTGACCGCTGCGCTGCTGGCGAGTCCGTTTGCCTCTGCCGAACCGACCTTGCTCCAGCCCAAGAGCCTGATTGTCGATCAGAGCCTGCCCAAGGCGCAGCGCGATTCCATGGAATTGGCCGCCCGGCGTTATGGCAGCTTCTGGAACACCGGGGAGGAGGCGTTGGCCAAGGCTGCATTGTCAGAGCAGTTCGTCGACAAGACCCCGCCCGAAGGCCGGGTTCAGGGGCCGACCGGGCCGCTGCTGGCGTCGAAGTTCTTTCGCACGGCGGTGCCGGACCTGAGCTGCGAGATCGAACAAATGATCATTGCCGGTGATCGGGTGGTGGTGCATTTGCACTTTCGCGGGCACTTCACCGGCCCGTTCAAGGCTCTCAAAGGTCAGGGCCAGCGTGTAGACTTCCGGGCAACCGATATCTATCAGATCGACAACGGTCGCATCGCGGCCAATTGGCATATCGAAGACAACATCAGCCTGATGCAGCAGCTGCAAGCGCAGCCGCCGGCGAGCTGATCCACGGACACAGAAGGGAAACGCGATGAGCGAGGAAACAATGCGGTTGGGACGTGAACGGCGCTATCTGGTGTTGCTGGGCATCATCTGCCTGGCGCTGATCGGTGGCGCGCTGTACATGCAAGTGGTGCTGGGCGAGGCGCCGTGCCCGCTGTGCATCTTGCAGCGCTACGCATTGTTGCTGATCGCGCTCTTCGCGTTTATCGGCGCGGCGATGCGCACCCGCCGCAGCATCACGCTGTTCGAGGCGTTGGTGGTGATCAGCGCCATCGCAGGCGTCGGGGTGGCCGGGCATCACGTCTATACCCAGCTGTACCCGGAAGTCAGCTGTGGCATCGATGTGCTGCAACCGATCGTCGACGGCCTGCCGCTGGCGAAGATCTTCCCGCTGGGCTTCCAGGTCGACGGTTTCTGCTCCACGCCGTACCCGCCGATCCTTGGTTTGTCCCTGGCACAGTGGGCGCTGACGGCGTTCGTGCTGGTCGTGGTGCTGGTGCCGCTGCTCACTTGGCGTAACCGCAAAGCCCTGCGCTGAGACCGTCCGCCACACCGTTGCAGGAAACAAAAAACGCCCCGGTCCTCGTTCAGAGGCCAGGGCGTTTTGCATGTTCAAAGCTCAAATGAAAAGACCTTGATGCGCGACAATTATGGATGCGGCATGTGTGCGACATGTTGTCACAGCTCGAGTGTCGCAAGTCATTTCAAGACATGGAATCGGGACACCTCAAGGTACCCAAAACAGGCCCCGCAAGCCACTGCCGCTTTCAGTGCCAATCAGCTGAAACAGGCAGTTTTAACAGGGGCTGGCGAATGGCCAAAGCCCTTGTCACATAGGGGGTAGAGCAGGGTCTGAGGCGAGCGCAGAGCCCAGGAAGCTGTCTGAACTTCGCGCGGTACACCTACATTTTTTGGTGTTTTTGTTGAGAATTAATTTCGATACCATGGCCCACTTTTGCAAAAACCGTGAATGATTGTTGCTGGAACGGATAAAAATTATTTCGGGATGAGACATGGTTTATGAATCGCTACATATCTACAATCGCCCGCACTGAATTCCCGGCACTGCTCATCCTGACTCAGGCTTATGAGTAGAACAGGGCGTCGAGAAGCCTGATGGCTTCATGCGACCCCCCATTGTCGGTGCCTTCCGACGATCCGCACCAAATGGAATTGGTCTGTAACAAGGCCCTTGACCACGAATTCGAATAAGAACACACCGCAGGCCCAGCAATTGTCGAACCGCGTCTGACGCGCGACGGGCAGGCCCTTATTCAATCCAAGAAAAATGCCAACCCTTGGCAGGGTGAAGTGTTGGCGATCAAAACCCAACTGCATTGCGCAAGCTGCTTTAGAGGTCGTGAGATGAGTAAAAACAGGTACCCCAGACTACTAGGCTTATTGCCGCTGCTCGGCACGTTGTTGCTGGGAGGCTGCAACATGACCTTGCTCGATCCCAAGGGCCAGGTCGGCCTGGATGAGCGAAACCTGATCATCACCGCAACGCTGCTGATGCTGTTGGTCGTCGTGCCGGTCATCGTCATGACGTTCCTGTTCGCCTGGAAATACCGCGCTTCCAACCAGGACGCCGTCTACACGCCAAAATGGTCCCACTCCACCAAGATCGAAATCGCGGTGTGGACTATTCCGGTACTGATCATCATTGCCCTGGGTTACGTCACCTACAAGTCGACCCACGCACTGGATCCTTACAAGCCGCTGGAATCCGACGTCAAGCCGGTCACCATTGAAGTGGTCGCGCTGGACTGGAAGTGGCTGTTCATCTACCCGGAACAAGGCATCGCCACGGTCAACAAGATCGTGTTCCCGGCGCACACCCCGATCAACTTCAAGATCACTTCCGACGCCGTGATGAACTCGTTCTTCATCCCTGCTCTGGGCGGTCAGATCTACGCGATGGCGGGCATGCAGACCAAACTGCACCTGATCGCCAACCAGAACGCTGAAATGGACGGTATCTCCGCCAACTACAGCGGCGCGGGTTTCACCGGCATGAAATTCAAAGCTATCGCCACTTCTCAGGAAGATTTCGACGCCTGGGTAAGCGAAGTCAAAAAGGCACCTAAACAGCTTGAACAAGCTGAATACGCAGCCCTGTCCAAACAAAGCCAGAACAACCCAGTCGAGCTTTACTCCTCGGTCACGCCGAACCTGTTCCAGATCATCGTCGACAAGTACGAAGGCATGAAACCGGGCAAGCCAGTGCACCACGAGAAGAAAGAGCACGAAGTGGCCGCCATGGAAGGAATGGACATGAGTTCGCATTCAGCTGCCGGGGCAGAGGAGTAAACGATGTTTGGTAAATTAAGTTGGGAAGCGGTCCCGTTCCACGAACCGATCGTAATGGTGACCATCGCCATGATCGCGCTCGGTGGTCTGGCACTGTTCGCTGCAATCACCTACTTCAAGAAGTGGACCTATTTGTGGACCGAGTGGTTGACCTCGGTCGACCACAAGAAAATCGGCGTGATGTACATCGTCGTCGCCATGGTCATGCTGCTGCGTGGTTTTGCCGACGCCATCATGATGCGTACCCAATTGGCCATGGCCACCGAGGGTTCGCCTGGCTACCTGCCACCTGAACACTATGACCAGATCTTCACCGCCCACGGTGTGATCATGATCATTTTCATGGCGATGCCATTCTTCACCGGCCTGATGAACCTTGCAGTGCCGTTGCAGATCGGCGCGCGTGACGTTGCCTTCCCGTTCCTGAACTCCCTGAGCTTCTGGCTGCTGGTTTCCGGCGTGGTGCTGATCAACCTGTCCCTGGGCGTTGGCGAATTCGCCAAGACTGGTTGGGTTGCCTATCCGCCGCTGTCGGGTCTGCAATACAGCCCGGGCGTGGGGATGGATTACTACATCTGGGCGCTGCAGCTATCCGGGCTAGGTACGACGCTGACGGGGGTCAACTTCCTGGCCACCGTGCTGAAAATGCGTACCCCTGGCATGAAGCTGATGGACATGCCGATCTTCACCTGGACCTGCACCTGGGCCAACGTCCTGATCGTGGCTTCGTTCCCGATCCTGACCGCTACCCTGGCTTTGCTGACGCTTGACCGTTACATGGATTTCCACATTTTCACCAATGAACTTGGTGGTAATCCGATGATGTACGTCAACCTGTTCTGGGCTTGGGGTCACCCTGAGGTTTACATCCTGATCCTGCCGGCGTTCGGTATCTTCTCCGAAGTCATCTCGACCTTCACCGGCAAGAAGCTGTTCGGCCACCATTCGATGATCTACGCTTCGGGCGCGATCTCGATCCTGGGCTTCATGGTTTGGCTGCACCACTTCTTCACCATGGGTTCAGGTGCCAGCGTCAACGCCTTCTTCGGTCTGGCGACGATGCTGATTTCCATCCCGACGGGTGTGAAGCTGTTCAACTGGCTGTTCACCATCTACCAGGGCCGTCTGCGCTTCACCAGCCAGGTGATGTGGACCCTGGGCTTCATGGTGACCTTCGCCATCGGCGGCATGACCGGCGTACTGCTGGCCATCCCGGGTGCTGACTTCGTACTGCACAACAGCCTGTTTGTGATCGCGCACTTCCACAACGTGATCATCGGCGGCGCGGTATTCGGTTACATCGCAGGCTTCGCCTTCTACTTCCCGAAAGCGTTCGGCTTCAAGCTGCACGAAGGCTGGGGCAAGGCAGCATTCTGGTTCTGGATCTCCGGCTTCTTCGTCGCGTTCATGCCGCTCTATGTACTGGGCTTCATGGGTATGACCCGTCGTCTGAACGCCACCACCAACCCTGAGTGGGTGCCGTACCTGTACGTTGCCATGTTCGGTGCGGTGATGATCGCTGCGGGTATCGCCTGCCAGCTGATCCAGCTGTACGTGAGTATCCGTGACCGCAAGCTGCCGCAGAACATGTGCGAGCACGGCGACCCATGGAATGCCCACACCCTGGAATGGTCGACCTCCTCGCCACCTCCGTTCTACAACTTCGCCGTGCTGCCAAAAGCCGACGTTGTCGACCCGTTCACCGAAGCCAAGGAAAACGGCACCGCATACAAGGCTCCGACCAAGTACGAGCCGATCCACATGCCAAACAACACCGCGACCGGTGTGGTCATGGGCGCACTGTTGACCGTATTCGGTTTCGCGATGATCTGGCACATCTGGTGGTTGGCAATCGCCAGCCTGGCAGGCACCGTGATCTACTTCGCGATCCACGCGGCCCGTGATGATCAAGGCTACTACGTGCCGGTCGACGTGATCGAGCGCATCGAAGCCGAGCAGCACAAGCGTCTGGTAGCAGCCGGGAAAGTCCCAGCCACCACCACCCGTGTTGAAACCTCGTTGGAACAGGCTTAAACCATGTCGAACTTAGTGACCAATGCTGGACACACCCATGTCGATGGACATGGGCATGATGACCATCACCACGACTCGGGCGAGATGACCGTATTCGGTTTCTGGCTCTACCTGATGACCGACTGCATTCTGTTTGCGTCGATCTTCGCAGCGTACGCGGTACTGGTTAACAACGTAGCGGGTGGCCCGTCGGGCCACGACATCTTCGAACTGCCATACGTACTGGGCGAAACCGCTCTGCTGCTGTTCAGTTCGATCACCTACGGCTTCGCCATGCTGGCGTTCTTCCGTGGCAACAAGAAGCAGGTCTTGGGCTGGCTGGCCCTGACCTTCCTGTTCGGTGCCGGCTTCATCGGCATGGAGATCAACGAGTTCCACATGTTGATCTCCGAGGGCTACGGCCCTAACCGTTCGGGCTTCCTGTCCGGGTTCTTCACCCTGGTCGGCACCCACGGTCTGCACGTGACCAGCGGTCTGATCTGGATGGCGATCATGATGTACCAGGTGCAGAAAAACGGCCTGACGGCGACCAACAAGACCCGTCTGAGCTGCCTGAGCCTGTTCTGGCACTTCCTGGACGTGGTGTGGATCTGCGTATTCACCGTTGTTTATCTGATGGGGACTATGTAAATGGCTAACGCGCACTCTCATGACGACGCCGGTCACGGCAGCGTCAAGTCCTACGTCATTGGCTTCGTCCTGTCGGTAATCCTGACCCTGATCCCGTTCGGTCTGGTGATGTACCCGTCGCTGCCGAAGTCGCTGACCCTGTGGATCGTACTGGCTTTCGCCGTTATCCAGGTGCTGGTGCACCTGGTGTACTTCCTCCACCTGGACCGTTCCGCCGCGCAGCGTAACAACGTGATTGCGTTTGTTTTCGCCGCGATCGTGATTGTCCTGCTGGTTGGCCTGTCGCTGTGGATCATGTTCAGCATCCACACCAACATGATGGCGAAGTGAGGTAAGTCCGGATGTCCTTTAAGCACTTTATCCAAATCACCAAACCGGGGATCATTTTCGGTAACGTGCTTTCTGTGGCAGGCGGATTTTTCCTGGCCTCCAAAGGGCATGTCGATCTGGCCATTTTCCTGGCCGCGATGATCGGCACGTCCCTGGTCGTGGCTTCCGGTTGCGTGTTCAACAACTGCATCGACCGCGACATCGACCTGAAGATGGAACGCACCAAGAACCGGGTGCTGGTCCAGGGCTTGATCTCCCTGAAACTGGCCCTGGCTTATGCGACCGTCCTGGGTGTCGCCGGCGTTGCGTTGTTGTACAAGGTGGCCAACCCGTTGGCCGCGTTGTTCGCGGTGATCGGTTTTGTCATCTACGTCGGCTTCTACAGCCTGTACCTCAAGCGCAAGTCGGTTCACGGCACGCTGGTGGGCAGTCTGTCGGGGGCGATGCCGCCGGTGATCGGTTACGTCGCAGTCAGCAATAACTTCGACATGGCCGCACTGACGTTGCTGGTGATGTTCAGCCTGTGGCAGATGCCGCATTCCTACGCCATCGCAATCTTCCGCTTCAACGATTACCTGGCCGCATCGATTCCGGTGCTGCCAGTGAAGCGCGGCATTGAAGTGGCCAAGAAACACATCCTGCTCTACATCCTGGCCTTCCTCGTGGCGACCTTGATGCTGACCTTCAGCGGCTACGCCGGCATGAGCTACCTCGCCGTCGCCGCGGCCATGGGCATGTACTGGCTGTACATGGCCTGGACCGGCTACAAGGCAGTGGATGACACGGTCTGGGCACGCAAGCTGTTCGTGTTCTCGATCTTCACCATTACTGCGTTGAGCGTGATGATGTCGCTGGACTTCAAAGTGCCGGGCGAGCTGTTGCTGACGTACGCGCCTTAAGCGTCGGATGCTGTAAAGAAAAGCCCCGCCCTTCGAGAGAAGGGCGGGGCTTTTTCGTTTAATCACGATTGGTGTACAGGCAATAAAAATCCCCGCTCGATGGCGGGGATTTTTGTGTGCAGCGTTTAGCGTTACTGCGCGGCGATGCTGTAACCGTCGAACGCGGTCTGCTGCTGCAGCGCGGTGATGATGTTTTTTCGGTTGACCGGTTGTTCGGCCCCGGCATTGTCCAGGAACGTCTCGCTTTCCAGCTCCGCTTCTTCACCTTCGCCGACGAAAGTGAAGCCCAGGAATTCCAGCGCTTCACGGTCAACGTTCAGGCGCGAGCGCGGGGTGCGCAGGGGCAGGGTGACGCTGATGCCGTCCTTGCTGATGGTGAACACTTCGACTTCTTTTTTGGCGCGAGCCGCTTTGCTCTTGCCGCTGCTCGGGTTGCTGATGGCTTGGTGAGTCTGGTTCAGCACTTTCAGCGCCAAGCCATAAACGATTTCCTGGAACGCCGGGTCGTCCTTGAAGCTGGACAGAATGCGGCTGATCGGGAATTTGCTGCTCAGGTCTTCCAGGGCGGCAATATCGGCCGCTTCGGCGTCTTTCAATTGCTTGAGTTCGCCCATCAATTCGTAGGCTTTATCGTCATCGAAGCTGTCGTGAGCCTGGCGAATCGCGGCGCGCAGTTCGCGGATCTGGTCGCTTTCCCGGGTGGATTGAAAAGCGTCCAGAACCATCTCGCTGATGGTCTTGGCCTGAGGCACGTGTTGTGAAAGATTGATGGAGTTTTCGTATTCCGCTTTGGACGACAAGGTGACTACGGATTCAGCGGTATTGGAATCGGACATTGAAATTTCACTACTTCTTTAACTTGGATAGAGGCGAGAAAGCACGGGGCTTTTTCAGGCCGCCTAATCTATTGGACCAGCGCTGCGTTGTCACGGATGAACCGGTGGCTGGTCTGCATTTTTGGTGAGAGCGCTTTTAGCCGGCTGACATCTGCGGGCGTTTTGCCTGGAGTGTCAGCAGCACCCGATAAAGTTTCAGCGCCCGCCCGCTGATCAATCCGCAGACAAAACCTGACGCCGTGGCCTTGAGCAGCAACATCTCAACCGTGACGGCGAACTCCGGATGCACCTCATCCTGATAGCCAAAGTAATAGTTCACGGCAAAAAACAGCAGGTAGAGCACCGGTGTTTTAACCGTGCCCGGCACGATCAGCCCGGTTTCCGGATCATCCAGCTCAATACCCTTGTGCGCAAATACAACCAGTGCCGTGAGGCTGCCCAGAATGACGGCGGCCAACCAGCAGCCTATCGATAGTTGAGGGTTCAGCGTCAGGTTCAGCGAGTACAACGACCAGCCGAGCAAAAGCGGTGGAGTGACAAGCAACGACGTTTTGCTTTCATGGGTTGGGGATAAGGCTTTGACGCCGTAGTAACAGAGCAGCAGAAAGATCGCATAAACCCATAGAGGGGTGTTTTGCAGGGTGTTGAGCATTATGTAGCGTCCGTGCCGGGAATGAAGAGTCCGGATAATAGCTGCTGCCATGGCCGAGGCTATCGACTATTTCCCCGTCGAATTCATATTCATCGAACGAGTCATCCATTGCTCCGCCGTTTGCTCATCCACCGGCAAGGAGAAGCGAAAAGTCGCGCCGCGTCCCGGCACATCAATCAGCTCGATCTCGCGACCGTGCAATTGCAGGATCCGGTGCACGATCCGCAGCCCCAGCCCGCCATCGCGCCGTGCGCCGCCAATGTTGAATGGCCGCAGGAACAGACCTTCACGCAGTTGGGGGGCGATGCCAGGACCGGTGTCGCTGACGGTCACTTCGATAAAAGCCCCTTGGGGGCGGAGGCTGAGTTCGATTTCTCCCCCTTGGGGCGTGTGGCGCAGGGCGTTATCGAACAAATTGGTCAGCACCCGCTCGATCAGCCCCAGGTCGGCGCAGGCCACGGCGACGTTGGGGGCGAAGGTGGCCTTGAGTTCAATCTGGCGCGCTTCGGCGCTGAGTTCGAACTTCTGAAAAATGTCCTGCACCAGATCAGTCAGGGAGAAACGCTCCAGCACCGGTTGCACGAAACCGTGTTCCAGCCGCACCAGTTCCAGCAACGATTGCGCCAGGCCGCCGACCTTGCGGCTTTGATCCAGGGCGATTCCCAGATAGCGACGGCGATCGGCGGGGGACAAGGTGGCGTCCTTGAGCGAAAGGGTTTCCAGGTAACCGTGCAGCGAGGCCAGCGGTGTGCGCAGGTCGTGGGAGATGTTGGCCACCAGTTCGCGACGCTCCTGATCCTGACGGGTCAGCGAGCGCCATTGTTCACCGAGGCGCGCTTGCATCTGTCGGAAGGCTGCGTCGAGTACGGCTATTTCATCGTGGCTGGCGGCCTTTTCCATGGGCTCCGGCTCAGGTTCGGGCGAAGCGGTCGGAACGCCGTTGATATCGAACTGACTGACTTTCTCGGTCAAGCGACGCAATGGCCGGGTGATCAGGGCGAATGCCGTGAGGCCGGCAATCAGGCACAGCAACGCCACCAGTCCGATGGACAACAACGCGGTATTGAGTGCGGCGCTGGTGGCTCCGCGCTCGGCGAAGCGGTCATGCGCTTCGCTGAGCAACACCACATACAAATAACCGGCCGGCTGACCGTTGACCCGTAAAGGCGCGGCGCTGAACACCTTGCGGCCATCGACGCTGCGCGGATCGTCGCCGAGAATCGGCAATGCCTCGCCCTTGAGCAAGCGCTGGATTGGCAGCAGATCGACCTGCTCCCTGTGTATTCGGCCTTCGGGCGCGGCGCTGCCGACAATCCGGCCACCGGTGTCCAGCAGATAGACCTCGACACTGGGATTGACCAGCATCAGCTGGCTGAACAGTTCATGCACGGCATTGGGCATCGGGCCATTGCGGTCCATCAGCACGGTGTCGTGGGCGATGTGTTGCGCCAGATCCCGCGACAAGCCTTGCACCACTTCCAGCTCATGCATCTGGTTGGAGCGCACCTGCATCCATACCGAGGTGCCGCTGCACACCAGCAACAGCACGGCGAACACCAGGGACAGGCGTTGAGTCAGGGTCAGCCTCATGGCTGCTCTCCGCTTGCTGCGAATTTGTAGCCACGGCCCCACACCGTGAGGATGCGCGCCGGTTGCGCCGGATCGGCCTCGATCTTTGCCCGCAGGCGGTTGATATGAGTGTTGACTGTGTGTTCATAGCCTTCGTGGCTGTAGCCCCACACAGCATTGAGCAGGTCCATGCGCGAGAAGACTTTGCCAGGCTGACGGACAAAGAAGTACAGCAGGTCGAATTCCCGTGGCGTGAGGTCAAGACGCCGGCCGTCGAGGGAGACTTCACGGGTGATCGGGTCGATGGACAGGCCATCGCTGATCAGACTGCCAGCATCCATTTTCAGATTGCGGGCCATGGCGTCGACCCGTCGCAGCAGTGCCTTGACCCGTGCCACCAGCTCGAGCATGGAAAAGGGTTTGGCCAGGTAATCGTCGGCGCCCAGCTCCAGTCCCAGAATCCGATGCACTTCGCTGGAGCGCGCACTGGTGATGATGATCGGTGTGTAACGGGCCATGGCCCGGGCGCGGCGGCAGATTTCCAGGCCATCGACGCCGGGCAGCATCAGGTCGAGGATCAGTGCGTCCCAGCTTCCTTGCTGCAACAGACGCATGCCCTCGTCGCCGTCGGCGCAGTGCACCACCTCAAACTGCTCATCGCGCAGATGCAGGCAGATAAGGTCGGCGATGTGCAGGTCGTCCTCGACCACCAGGACGCGTTTGGTCTGTTCCATGGAGCTCGATCCTTTGTGACGCAATGAACACATTGTGCGGGTTTTCCTGAGGTTGAGTTATCACGAATTATTTAACTCCTCGTGAGGATTTGGCGATCAACTCAAGCCTAGGCTGTGTTCCATGCAAGGCACCTGGAATTTTGGAGAAGGCCATGTTTTCACGGCGACAGTTTCTTGTAGCGAGCGTCGGGCTGGGGGCTGCAGCCCTGGTGATCGGTGTATTGCCAAAATTTTCCACAAGCGTTGCGCTGGTCGATGAAGCCCGCGCGCAGGAGGTTTTCGAGGTGACCCACAGCGACAGCGAATGGCATGCCCGGCTCAGCGCCGAGCAGTACGAAATACTGCGCGAAGAGGGCACCGAACGGGCCTACAGCAGCCCGCTGAACAACGAGCACCGCAAAGGCGTTTTTGCCTGCGCCGGTTGTGATCTGTCGTTGTTTTCTTCCGACACCAAGTTCGACAGTCGTACTGGCTGGCCGAGTTTCTGGGCGCCCCTGGACAACGCGGTGGCCACCCGACAGGACCGCTCCTTCGGTGTATTGCGCGAAGAGGTGCACTGTCGTCGTTGCGGCGGTCATCTGGGGCATGTCTTCGAGGATGGGCCAAAGCCCACCGGTCTGCGCTACTGCATGAACGGCCTGGCGCTGACCTTCAAGCCACGGGCGTGATCCATGGGCACTTCCTTTCACTCACTTCATGTAGGTCGACGTTATGTGGCTTCTGGTCCTCGCTTATCTCGGTGGTGTGCTGACGATTGTCAGCCCGTGCATTCTGCCGGTATTGCCCTTTGTCTTCGCTCGCACCGGGCAGCCATTTATGAAAAGTGGCTTGCCGCTGCTGGCGGGGATGGCGCTGACCTTCGCGCTCGTCGCCTCGTTGGCGGCGGTGGGCGGCGGTTGGGTGGTGCAAGTCAATCAATACGGTCGCTGGCTCGCGTTGCTGTTCGTGGCACTGTTCGGGTTGACGCTGTTGCTGCCGCGGTTGGCCGAACGCCTGACGCGTCCACTGGTGGCAGCCGGCGGTCGGCTGTCAGAAGCCGCGGGCGTAGATTCCCGGCCGCGTCCCGGCGCTTCATTCCTGATCGGCGTCGCCACGGGCCTGCTCTGGGCACCCTGCGCCGGGCCGATTCTGGGGTTGCTGCTGACCGGTGCGGCGCTACAAGGGGCAAGCATCGCAACCACTCTGTTGCTGCTGGCTTACGCGGCCGGTGCCGCCACTTCTCTCGCTGCGGCACTGCTGCTGGGCGGTAAAGTCTTCGCCGCAATGAAGCGCTCGATAGGCGCGGGCGAGTGGCTGCGTCGAGGCCTGGGCGCTGCGATGCTGGTTGGTGTGGTGGCGATAGCCCTGGGACTGGACACCGGGATTCTGGCGCGGGTTTCAACGGCGTCCACCGGCGGTATCGAACAGGCGCTGGTCAACCGGTTTGCCAGTAAGACTCCGGCCAACAGCGGGGCGATGATGGCGCAGATTCCACGGGCCGGCGATCAACCCGCTGGCAGCATGATGGCCGCTGGCGATGCGATGAAAGTGACCGCGAAGACGCCAAGCGCACTGCCGATTGAGGGCAACCTTCCATCCCTGGACGGCGCCGTGCAATGGCTCAACTCGCCCCCACTCACCGTCCAGGCGTTGAAGGGCAAGGTCGTGCTGGTGGATTTCTGGACTTACTCCTGCATCAACTGCCTGCGCACCCTGCCGTATGTGAAGGCCTGGGCTGAGAAGTATCGCGATCAGGGCTTGGTGGTGATCGGTGTCCATGCGCCCGAGTTTGCCTTCGAACGGGATGTGGGCAATGTCACCAAAGCCATGAAGGATCTGGGCATCACCTACCCGGTGGCCATTGATAATGACTACAAGATCTGGCGTGCTTTCAACAACGAATACTGGCCGGCCCATTACTTTGTCGATGCTCAGGGACGCATTCGTTATCACCATTTTGGTGAAGGCAAGTACGCCGAATCCGAGCAAGTGATTCAGCAACTGTTGCGTGAGGCGGGAGCGGCGAAAGTCGCGCAGGGGCTGATCAATGCCAACGCCCAGGGTGTTCAACTCGCCCCGGACATGAATGAAGTGCAATCGCCCGAAACCTATGTCGGCTACCGGCGGATGGAGCATTTCGCCTCTGAAACCAGCCTGGTGCCGGACAAGGCGACTGCCTATAAGCCACCGTCACAACTGGCCCTCAATGACTGGAGCCTGGACGGTCAATGGGCTGTCGGTCCGGAGCGGGCCGTTTCAAACGCTGCGGCCAGTCGTATCGTCTATCGGTTTCACGCTCGTGACTTGCACTTGGTGTTGGGCCCCGGTGCTGACGGCAAACCGGTGCGTTTCAAAGTGTTGATCGACGGCAAGCCCCCAGGTGATGCCCACGGTATCGACGTCGCGCCTGATGGCCGCGGCAGCGTCACCGAGCAGCGGTTGTATCAACTGGTACGCCAGACCACAGGCGTAAAGGACCGGACTTTCAGCATCGAGTTTCTCGATCCGGGTGTGTCGGCGTATGCGTTTACCTTTGGTTGATAGCCCCCATTCATTCAGGAGACAGCCCATGAAAACTCCATTCAACTGGCGTCGCACATTTCTGGGTTTGGCCGCCGCCAGCGTAATTGGTCAGTGCTCTGCATTCTCGTTCGCAGGCGCCGAAGAGGCGGTCATCATCCCGGCGCCGACGCTTGACGAAACCACCCAGGCGCACAGCGAAACGGCGGTTTTTGCCGGCGGTTGCTTCTGGGGCGTCCAAGGCGTGTTCCAGCATGTCAAAGGGGTGAAAAATGCGGTTTCCGGTTATGCCGGTGGCGCAGCCAATACCGCTCAATACGAGCGGGTCAGCGAGGGTGACACCGGCCATGCGGAGGCCGTCGAAGTGACCTTCGATCCCGCTCAGGTCAGTTACGGAAGCCTGCTGCAGATCTATTTCTCGGTGGCCCACAACCCCACCGAACTCAACCGCCAGGGCCCGGACCGAGGCACTCAGTATCGGTCGGCGCTATTCCCGAAAAGCACCGAGCAGCAACGCGTCGCCCAGGCTTACATCACCCAGCTCGACGCTGCCCATTCGTTCAATAAACCGATTGTCACCAAGCTGGAAAGCTACAACGGTTTCTACCCGGCGGAAGAGGAGCATCAGGACTTCCTGACCGAGCATCCGACCTACCCCTACATCGTGATCAATGACCTGCCGAAAGTGGCGCAGTTGAAGCAACTGTTTCCGAATCGGTATCAGGAAAAACCAGTATTGGTGAAAGCGGGCATGCAGGGCGGCTGACAGGACGGAGTCGCCTCACCCAGAAATCAGGTTCTTGCCCGCGATTTTCGACCGATACAACGCCTGATCGGCCCTGGCCAGCAACCCGGTCTGTTGTTCTTCTTCAAAGCGCTGCACCACGCCAAAACTCATGGTCACTTGATAGTCCCCGACCGGCAGCAGGCTCGCCAGGCCATGACGGATTCTTTCAGCGAGTGACCTGGCGTCGGCCAACAAGGTATTGGGCAAAATCAGGATGAATTCGTCACCGCCCCAGCGCGCCAACAGATCGCCTTTGCGCACGCAGTGCTTCACACTCTCGATCACTTGCACCAACGCTGCATCTCCCAAGGCGTGACCGTAGTGATCGTTGATGTTTTTGAAGTCATCGAGGTCCATGGCGATCAGCGACAGGGGTTCGCGGAAGCGTTGGGCGCGGTCGCATTCCTTGGGCAGGGTTTTCTCCAGTCGATAGCGATTGGCGATGCCGGTCAGCACATCGGTTTCTGCCAATTTGCGATTTTCTTCGAGTTGAATCTGTAACTGCTGATTGACCCGGGACAACTCCCGAGTGCGTTCCTTGACGATGGCTTCCAGGGATTGATTACGCCGCTCCATTTCTTCGATCAGGCGTTTCTTGTCTTCGATGCTGCGGTGCGCGCCGATCATTCGCGCCACCGAGCCGTCGGCATTACGTGCCAGCACGTAGCCGCGATCCTCGATCCAGGTGTAAGTGCCATCGCGCATGCGGCAGCGATACTCGGCCTGATAAGCGGGAGCGCGCTGATCCAGGTAGTCATCAAACAACGCCATGACCCGCGAATAATCGTCGGGGTGGATCACGTTTTCCCAGGTCAACACATTGTTGTCCAGGGAATGAGGCGTATAGCCGAGCATCTCGTACCACCCGGGGTTGCGATAGACGAACCCGGTGTTGGCGTTCCAGTCCCAGATACCATCGCTGACCAGTTCCAGAATGGTGTGCAACATGTCTTCGTTAAAATCTGACAGATCGAACTTCAACGGCTCGATTTTCGATGCCTCACCCATCATCGGTCTCCCTGCCGTCCTGATATTAACGTGACTCGTCAGTCGAGGAGATTAGTTCATGGCGTATTGCCCCGGCTAGTGCTTGCCCCACCACTGCAGTGCAAAGTCAACGAAGCTGCGCAATTTCGGCAAACGGTAGCGGTCCTGGGCATACACCAGGTTCATCGGCCGACTTGGCAGTTGGTAGTCCTGCATCAAGGCCACCAGTTTTCCGTCCCGAAGGTCTTGTTCCACCAGCGCATCGGGAACCATCACGATGCCCATGCCGGTTCGCGCCGCTTGATGCAACCCCGCCGAGCTGTTGATCAACATCGGCCCGCTGACCGCCACCATGACTTCACCTTCGGGCCCCTTCAGGCGCCATTGTTTGGCTACCGAGTGCCAGTCATCTCCGGCCGGGTAGGCGAAGGCCAAACAGTCATGGTGTTGCAGGTCGGCGGGTTTCTGCGGTGTGCCTCGACGCTCCAGATAATCCTTCGATGCGCACAGGGTCATCGTGTAGTCGATGAGCGGGCGAGAAATCATGTTGGACAGCTCGGTCGTGCCCAGACGAATCGTCACGTCGAAACCGTTGTCGAGCAAGTCCAGGCGCTGGTTGGTCAAAACGACATCGAGTTTGACTTGCGGGCAGCGCAGGGTGAACTCGCTCAGGGCCGGTGCGAGCCGTTCGGTGCCGAAGGTCAGCGGTGCGGTGATGCGCAGAGTGCCGCTCGGCTCGTCGAGAGTTTGTTCGGCCAGGCGTTCGGAATCAGCCACCAACCCCAGCACTTCGAGACACCGCTGATAGTACGCCGTGCCGAATTCCGTCAAACGCTGACGCCGTGTCGTACGGTTGAGCAAGCGCACACCCAGGCGTTGCTCCAGAGCCCGCAGGTGATTACCGACCATGGTCGTGGACATTTCGCACTGCAAAGCGGCGGCGGTCATGCTGCCGGCTTCCACCACTCTTACGTAAACGGTCATTGCCTGGAATAAATCCATTATCAAGCCCAGCTTTAAAATGATTGAAGTGTTGCGGTATTTATCCAGCTCAGGTGGCTAACCATACTGCAAAAACACCGACTATTGATGGAGCTTGATGTCATGACCGCCACCTGCCTGATGAGCACTTACCAACCTCTGGCCCTGAGTTTCAGCAAAGGCCTGGGCACGCGCCTGTGGGATCAGGCCGGTCGTGAATACCTGGACGCGGTGGCGGGCGTGGCGGTGACCAACGTCGGTCATTCCCACCCGCGAATCGTGTCGGCCATCAGCGAACAGGCCGGGTTGCTGTTGCACACATCCAACCTGTACAGCATCGACTGGCAACAGCGGCTGGCGCAGAAACTGGTTCGGCTGTCGGGCATGGAGCGGGCGTTCTTCAATAACTCCGGTGCCGAAGCCAACGAAACTGCGCTGAAACTTGCGCGGCTTTACGGCTGGCACAAAGGCATCGAGCAGCCGCTGGTAGTGGTCATGGAGAACGCTTTCCACGGACGGACCCTCGGCACCTTGTCGGCCAGTGACGGCCCGGCGGTGCGCCTGGGGTATAACAAGTTGCCGGGGGACTTCATTAAAGTGCCATTCGGCGACCTCGCTGCCCTGGAGAAGGCGCAGAAAGCCAACGGCCCACGCATTGTGGCGATTCTGATGGAGCCGATTCAGGGCGAAAGTGGTGTGCAAGTGGCGCCGCCTGGTTATCTCAAAGCGGTGCGCGAGCTCTGTGACCGGCGCGCCTGGTTAATGATGCTCGACGAAATCCAGACCGGCATCGGCCGTACCGGCCAGTGGTTTGCGTTTCAGCACGAAGGCATCATCCCGGACGTCATGACCTTGGCCAAAGGCCTGGGTAATGGAGTGCCCGTCGGTGCCTGCCTGGCTCGGGGCAGGGCTGCGGATTTATTCACACCTGGCAGCCACGGCAGTACATTCGGCGGCAATCCGCTGGCGTGTCGGGTGGGTTGCACCGTGCTGGAGATCATCGAGGAACAAGGCCTGCTGGAAAACGCCAGACTTCAGGGCGAACGCCTGCTTGCCAGATTGCGCGTCGAACTGGCCGACGATCCGAACGTCCTGGTGATCCGTGGCCAGGGATTGATAATCGGCATCGAACTCGCCCAACCAATCCGCGACCTGACCTTGATTGCCGCGCGGGATCACGGTTTGCTGATCAACGTGACACGGGGCAAGACCATTCGCCTGCTGCCACCGCTGACGATCGATGAGCGGGAAGTGGAGATGATTGTCAGAGGAGTGGGGCGGGCGGTGAAAGCGGCCTGAATGTGCTCAGTAGTGATACCTGCAAAGCACGATGCGCACCTCACCATTCTCGATTGCATAAACCAGGCGATGCTCGGAGGTGATTCGGCGTGACCAGAGGCCGCTCAGATTGTGTTTGAGCGGTTCAGGTTTGCCCAATCCTTCGAAGGGCTCACGCAGGATCGCCTTGATCAGCAGGTTGATTCGTTTGAGCCCGGCCTTATCGTTTTGCTGAAACCACAAATAGTCGTCCCAGCCTTCAGGAGTGAACTCGATATTCATTCTTCGATGAGTTGCCTGACTTTGGTTTTCCCTGCTCGTAGGTTGCCGATTGATTTGATCAGTCGCTCGGCATTGGCTGGAGAACGGAGCAGATAGGCTGTCTCTTCGAGAGCGTTGTACTCCGCCAGAGACATCATCACCACAGGTTCGCCTTTCTGGCGGGTAACCAGCAATGGGGCACGGTCTTCGTTGACCCGATCCATGGTTTCGGCCAGATGTGCACGTGCGGTGGTGTAGTTGATGGTTTGCATGTTGTAGTCCTCGCTCAATGCAAAGAACGTACAGAAATGAGTACATGATGACAAGGCGACACCTACGAGTGGTCATTACGCAGACGACATATCCACGCTGGGTTAAAGTATCGCTGAAGCTTCTTCAAGACGTTTCTGCGAACGATGTAATCCCATTCTGACAATCTCGCCAGCTAGTCGTGTCCAATGTAGGAGTCCGATTCGCACGCAGAAAACGGCAGGGACGATCAGTCGGTTGGTTGCACCGCACTGACGAAAGCCGAGACTTCAGCCTGATTCATCAGTTGGCGTTTCGACCCGCTAAACCGGTCAAACAAACGCTGATGGGCGGCAAATCCACTGGACCCTTGGCGAGTACGGTAGCTGCCGGCCCAATCGAGTAACGCAATCAGCAACTCTTCCTTCTCGTCCCGCCTCGCTTCTCGCTGGCGTATGTTGTTCACGCAATCTTCGTCCTCCAGACACAGCCAGATCAGCGCAGTGGCCTGCTCCACAAGTTCGCTGACCATCCAGCCGTAAACACCCTCGATAACCCAACGCTCTTCACTCGCCGCCACCCGCGCCATTCCCAGTGCTTCGTTGCGGGGACGGGCGATGCTGTGTTCATCGGATACCCAGTGAATCAGGTCGAGATCGGTACAAGGCACTTGCAGATGCTCGGCCAGTCGTTTGGCCAGCCAGCTCTTGCCCGAGCCGGAATTGCCGATGATCAGGGTTCGAGTGAGGTTTAGGGTGGCCGGGTAATGATTACTCATGGTCATTCGTGCGAAGTCAGTCGGCTGTTTCGGACATTTCTGGCGCGATCATTCGCGTCTTCGGCGATCCATCCGCATTGAATTGATAAATATCCTGTGGCTGGCCCTTTTCATTGAAGAACACTTGGCCAATTCCTGCCGAGTTCCACAACCGTTCCCCTGCTTCGGCGTGTTCGGGGATGTGCGGAACAATGCGCATGCGTCGGCGTTTGGTCAGCCAGTTAAGGGGCGAGCGGGGCGAGTAGAGCCAACGGTTGAGGCGGTCGAACCATTCGAGCAGGGCGGGTGGGAATTCGTTTTTGATGCCGCTGCTGGTGATCTGCCAGATACGCGGGCCGGCCTTGCGGTGTCGGATCAATACTTCATAGACGAAGGAATAATGCACATCACCGGACAGCACCACGTAGTTACCGGGTGTGCGGGAGTGTCGGAAAATGTTCAGGATCACCTGAGCCGCGCCGCGATGAGCCATCCAGTTTTCGGCGTCCACCAGCAGTGGGTAACCGCACCAACTGAACACGCGCTGTACGGTTTCGATCAATTTGACGCCGAAGATCGGCGCCGGTGAGACGATGATCGCCGAAGAATGATCGAGCAATTCCTGTTGCAGCTCACTGAGCGCTTCCCAGTCCAGCAGGCCCGACGGCTGCTTGAGATTCATCTCGCTACGCCAGCGCCGGGTGCGGGTGTCGAGCACCACCAGCGCCGGGCGGGTGGGCAGCACGTAATGCCACTGCTGAAAACTCAGCAGTTCATCGATCAATTCGTCCTGGATCTCGCTGTCGAGGTGATGGTCTTGCCCCGTGACGCTCAATAAGCGGGTTTTTTCCAGTACGCTGCCAAACGCATCCGGGTTGTTGCCCCAACCCTGACACAACATATAAGCAAGCAGCGCGTTGCCGATGATGCGCTTGGAGAACGGATGGTTGTAGGCCGTTTCCTCCCATTGCGCAGAAAGATTCCAGTCATCGGTAATATCGTGGTCATCGAAAATCATCAGGCATGGCAAATGCGCCATCGCTCGCGCGACGCCACCCAGCCCCGCCATGAACCCATCGATGCGCGTCTGCTCCAGGGCATAACGCTTGCGTCGTTCGGGCGTCAGTGTCGGTGGTTGCGGCGCGATCAACGTCCAGGGCGTTGGCGACCACACCAGCAGGTACATGGCCATGACTTCGGCGAAGGTCACCAAATGATTGTCGGCGCTGCTGCTGGTGAAAATCGGCTTACTCACCCCGCCGAAAAATCGCTCGCGCAGGGTTTCGTTGCTCTCAAGTGCCGGTAACAAATCCGCACGATGGTAGTAACTGGCCGGATGTTCGTAGAGTTTGGTGCTGTCGCTGACCACTGCGCCGTCGAGGTGTTCGTCGAACAACCCCAGGCGTTCGATCAAGGCATGAATTGCACGCAGCATTGGCCCCGCGACATCATCCGCATACACCTGATCGCCGCTCATCATTAATAGAGCCGGACGCTTGCTTGCGTCCGGCTCTGACGCGAGCAACCGGTCGACACACAGCAAGCCATCGGCCGCCGGATGGTGAGGTTTACGGCAGGAGCCATGCAGCAACTGATCGATCTGTGAGCGCAACACAAAGTTCGGGCAGCGCGCTTCGCCATATAGTAGGTGAGGTGCCCATTCGGCGATGCCCGACGGAGCGCCATCCGCCTCGGTGATCAGCAGGTCGTACTCGATTAGCGTGTCGCAGGGCAG
>NZ_CP087194.1:1117500-5865000 GCF_024749245.1 Pseudomonas sp. B21-017
GCTCAACGGATAAAAGGTACTCCGGGGATAACAGGCTGATACCGCCCAAGAGTTCATATCGACGGCGGTGTTTGGCACCTCGATGTCGGCTCATCACATCCTGGGGCTGAAGCCGGTCCCAAGGGTATGGCTGTTCGCCATTTAAAGTGGTACGCGAGCTGGGTTTAGAACGTCGTGAGACAGTTCGGTCCCTATCTGCCGTGGACGTTTGAGATTTGAGAGGGGCTGCTCCTAGTACGAGAGGACCGGAGTGGACGAACCTCTGGTGTTCCGGTTGTCACGCCAGTGGCATTGCCGGGTAGCTATGTTCGGAATAGATAACCGCTGAAAGCATCTAAGCGGGAAACTAGCCTCAAGATGAGATCTCACTGGAGCCTTGAGCTCCCTGAAGGGCCGTCGAAGACTACGACGTTGATAGGTTGGGTGTGTAAGCGCTGTGAGGCGTTGAGCTAACCAATACTAATTGCCCGTGAGGCTTGACCATATAACACCCAAGCAATTTGTATGCTTCGAGCTGAAAAGCGAAAGGGCACCAGATTGCGGTGTGTGAAGACGCAATGAACCGAAAGTTCGCAAGCATTCACAAAAACCGCACAAACTATCGCATACCCAATTTGCTGAAGCGTCGAAAGACGGTTCGGTACCCGAATTTCTTGACGACCATAGAGCATTGGAACCACCTGATCCCATCCCGAACTCAGAAGTGAAACGATGCATCGCCGATGGTAGTGTGGGGTTTCCCCATGTGAGAGTAGGTCATCGTCAAGATTAAATTCCGAAACCCCTATCTGCGTATGCAGGTAGGGGTTTTGTTTTGTCCGCAGGAAAGTTTCTTCAGCCTGGATCATGGCTATATCTTTTTTATCGAATATCGCAGTATATGAAAATATATAGCGAGAATTCGTACAAAAGGAATGATCGATGACAGCGGCCCTGAGCGGTAAAGAAGCAGTAGGCGAGCATTACACGTCGGAAACGATGCGCCATGCGCAGCAGATGACCTGGAAGGCTATCGAACAGATTGCCCGGGTTGTTTCTCCCGGCATGCGCGAGTCCGAAGCCCAGTCACTGGGTAAACAGGTTCTGTCGGAACTTGGCATGGATCGCATCTGGCACCCGCTGCTGATCCGCTTTGGCGCCAATACGCTCAAGACGTTCAAACAACGCTCCGATGGCGATCCTGTGTTGGGTGACGAAGATATTTTCTTCGTCGACATGGGCGCGGTCTGGCAAGGGCACGAAGGTGATGCAGGGGCGACGTTCACCACCGGTTCCGACCCGGAAATGATCGCCTGTGCTGCGGCCTCCCGGGAGCTTTTCAATAGAGTCGAAGGTTTTTGGCGCAGCGAGCGGGTTTCCGGCATGGAGCTTTACCGCTATGCGGCCGACCAGGCGCAAGCCATGGGGTGGAAGCTCAACCTGGACATCAAGGGCCACAGAGTCAGCGATTTCCCTCATGCCATTCACCGTGGTGGCGACCTCGGGGATTTAGACAAGTGCCCAACGACCGGCCTGTGGATTCTGGAAATCCAGATCGCCCACCCTGAGCGCCCTTTCGGAGCGTTCTACGAAGACTTGCTTATCTGATTAAGGAAACCTCATGCCAAACCAAACAGAGCAACCGGTTCTGCTGTTCTCCTACGGTACTTTGCAGGACCGGGCCGTTCAGCTGTCCACCTTCGGGCGCGAGTTGAAAGGGCGCCTGGACAGCCTGCCAGGTTACAAGCAGAACTTGGTCGAGATAACCGATCCGGCGGTGTTGGCGGCGAGTGGGAAAAGCCATCATCCGATCGTGCAGGAGAGTGGCGACCTGTCGGACAAGATCGCCGGCACTGTTTTCGAGATCACGGCCCAAGAGCTGGTCGCGGCCGACGAATACGAGGTGGCGGACTACAAACGCGTCAGTGTGACCCTCAAGTCCGGCATCAGTGCCTGGGTCTACGTGCGAGCCTGACTTCCGGAAGTTTCACGCCGACGGGCAAGGACTCTCGCCGGCGATGATCATGCAGGCCCAGGCTGAAGTTCAGCAATTGCCTGGGGGGATACTCATTTGCTGGGGAGGAGGATTACTGACCACACTACCAAAGTGATCGCTGCCGCCAACAGACTACACGTCCCGGCAATCAAATGACGGAAGGCGGGGTGTTCAGACTGCTTGAGTCTGGCAATCACCAAGAGCCATGTGCCGACGAAGGCGCCCATAACCGCCATCAACGTATAGAGTACGTATAAAACGATCCGTGCTGAGGAGGCTTCTCCGGGGGCAAGCCATCTATTGAACAAAACCAGCACCGCTATCCCGACAATAAAACTACCCACGGCACCTGCCAGGTTGGCGAGCCATAGATTCACAGCTCCGCGGTTCTTCACCACCCAAATCCACATCCCCACTGTCGCAGCGAGGAACACCAATACGCCAATTAGCAGCATTCAATCCTTTTCCTTGTTCGCCATAACCCTGAAACCGCCATTGGTCATCTTTGATGAGATGAGGCGATGGCAACACGATATCAAACCGATGGGATTATGCCGAAGGATGTTGCTGACTGATGTGGATTTTGGCTGCGTTTGGCTCCGTCACTCATTGAATACAGGGTCGACGTTAAAAACGCTGGAACGCTCCCTTGGCCCGTCTCAACAGGCCAAGGGATCTGTAAACCTAAGCCTCCCAGCCAGCCCCACTAACCGCTGCCTGCGCCAGCGGGTGCAAGTCTGCTCCCTGATGCGTCGTCTGCCAGGCCAGCAACTCCTTGCGCATGCCGGGCGTCCAGTACATCTGCAGATGATTGCGCACGCCGAGCACGGCCTGTTGCTGATCCGGTTCGCTGGCAAAGTATTGGGCGATCTGGTTGACCATCTTGATCAGGTTTTCCGTACTCATCGGCGTACCTCGGCTTTTGTCCCGGCGCTGCGTTCATGGCGACGTTCGTTGAGCAGGCGTTGTTGTTCGTCGCTGAATGCCTGATAGCGTTTTTGCCACTCGGAAGGGTGATAGACGCGGCTGACCTCCACGGCGGTGACCTTGTACTCCGGACAGTTGGTCGCCCAGTCGGAGTTGTCGGTGGTGATCACGTTGGCACCCGACTCAGGGAAGTGGAAGGTGGTGTACACCACGCCCGGGGCAACCCGTTCGGTGACTCGTGCCCGCAGTACGGTCTGGCCGGCGCGGCTGCCGATGCCGACCCAATCGCCTTCGTTGATCCCACGGCTCTCGGCGTCGGTCGGGTGGATTTCCAGGCGGTCTTCGTCGTGCCAGGCGACGTTTTCAGTACGCCGGGTCTGGGCGCCGACGTTGTACTGGCTGAGGATGCGTCCGGTGGTCAGCAGCAGCGGATAGCGACTGTTGACCTTTTCCTCGGTCGGCACGTAGCCGGTGAGCATGAAGCGCCCCTTGCCACGCACGAATTCCTCAATGTGCATGGTTGGGGTGCCGTCCGGTGCCGCGGCGTTGCACGGCCATTGCAGGCTGCCGTGACTATCCAGTGCGGCGTAGCTGACGTTGGTGAAGGTCGGCGTCAGGCTGGCGATTTCATCCATGATTTCCGACGGATGCTTGTAGTTCATCGGATAGCCCAGGGCGTTAGCCAGAGCCACGGTGCCTTCCCAGTCGGCCTTGCCGCCCAGAGGCTCCATGACCTTGCGTACCCGGGAGATGCGCCGCTCGGCGTTGGTGAAGGTGCCGTCTTTTTCCAGGAACGAGGCGCCTGGCAGGAACACATGGGCGAACTTGGCGGTTTCGTTGAGGAAAATGTCCTGCACCACGATGCATTCCATGGCCGACAGCGCCGCGGTGACGTGTTGGGTGTTGGGGTCGCTCTGGGCGATGTCTTCGCCCTGGCAGTACAGGCCCTTGAAGCTGCCGGCCAGTGCAGACTCGAACATGTTGGGAATGCGCAGGCCCGGATCGGGTTGCAGGGTGACGTTCCAGGCCTGTTCGAACTGCGTCCGTACCACCTCGTTGGAGACGTGACGGTAACCGGGCAGTTCGTGGGGGAAGGAGCCCATGTCGCAGGAGCCCTGAACGTTGTTCTGCCCACGCAACGGGTTCACGCCCACGCCTTCGCGACCGATGTTGCCGGTGGCCATGGCCAGGTTGGCAATGCCCATGACCGCGGTACTGCCCTGGCTGTGCTCGGTGACGCCCAGGCCGTAGTAGATCGCCGCGTTACCGCCGGTGGCATACAAGCGCGCAGCGGCACGGATATCGGCAGGTTCTACGCCGCAGACAGGGCCAAGGGCTTCCGGCGAGTTTTCCGCTCGGCTGACGAACTCTTTCCAGTGGGCGAAATCGTTGCCTTCGCAACGGGCGTCGATAAAGGCCTGGTTGAGCAAGCCTTCGGTGACGATGACGTGGGCCAGGGCGTTGAGCATGGCGACGTTGGTGCCCGGACGCAGGGCCAGGTGCAGTTCGGCGCGGGCATGCACCGTGTCCACCAGGTCAATACGGCGTGGGTCGATGACGATCAGTCGCGCGCCTTCACGCAGGCGGCGCTTGAGCTGGGAGGCGAACACCGGGTGAGCGTCGCTGGGGTTGGCACCCATCACCAGGATCACGTCAGCCTGCATCACCGAGTCGAAACTCTGTGTGCCGGCGGACTCGCCCAGGGTTTGTTTCAGGCCATAGCCGGTCGGTGAGTGGCAGACCCGCGCACAGGTGTCGACGTTGTTGTTGCCGAACGCGGCGCGCACCAGTTTTTGCACCAGGTAGGTTTCTTCGTTGGTGCAACGGCTGGAGGTGATGCCACCAATGGAATCGCGGCCGTATTTTTGCTGCAACCGGCGGAATTCGCTGGCGGCGTAAGTCACCGCTTCATCCCAGCTGACTTCCTGCCAAGGGTCGTTAATGGACTTGCGGATCATCGGCTTGGTGATGCGATCCGGGTGAGTCGCGTAGCCCCAGGCAAAGCGCCCCTTGACGCAGGAGTGGCCGTGGTTGGCCTGGCCGTTCTTGTCTGGAACCATGCGCACCAGTTGGTCGCCTTTCATCTCGGCGCGGAACGAACAGCCCACACCGCAATAGGCGCAGGTGGTGATCACACTGTGTTCGGGCTGACCCAGTTCGACCACACTTTTTTCCATCAGCGTCGCGGTCGGGCAGGCTTGCACACAGGCGCCGCAGGACACGCATTCCGAGTCGAGGAAGTCCTCGCCACCGGCGGCCGCGACCCGGGATTCGAACCCGCGCCCGGTAATGGTCAGGGCAAACGTACCCTGGGTTTCTTCGCAGGCGCGCACGCAGCGGTTGCAGACGATGCACTTGCTCGGGTCGTAGTCGAAGTACGGGTTGGACGTGTCCTTCACGTCGTCCAGATGGTTCTCGCCCTCATAGCCGTAACGCACTTCCCGCAGGCCGACCTGGCCGGCGACGGTTTGCAGCTCGCAGTTGCCGTTGGCCGAGCAGGTCAGGCAATCCAGCGGGTGATCGGAGATGTACAGCTCCATGACGTTGCGGCGCAGGGTCGCGAGCTTCGGCGTCTGGGTGTGCACGGTCATGCCTTCGCTGACCGGCGTGGTGCAGGATGCGGGGTAGCCGCGCATGCCGTCGATCTCCACCAGACACATCCGGCAGGAGCCAAAGGCTTCCAGGCTGTCGGTGGCACACAGTTTGGGGATGGTGGTGCCCAGCAACGCGGCGGCGCGCATCACCGAGGTGCCTTCGGGCACGCTGATGCTTTGGCCGTCGATGTTCAGGGTGACTTGCACCTGGCTTTCGCGGGCCGGGGTACCCAGATCCATATCGGTTTTCGGGTCGAATACAGTGATCATTGCTCGGCCTCCGAGGCTTGCAGACCGAAGTCGGCGGGGAAGTGCTTGAGGGCGCTGACGACCGGATAGGAGGTCATGCCACCCAACGCGCACAGCGAACCGTATTGCATTGTGTCGCACAGGTCCTTGAGGATAATCGCCTGCTCATCGCGACCGTTCTGGTCAGGCGCAGCCAGCAGGCGGTCTATCACCTCAACGCCCCGGGTCGAGCCGATACGGCACGGTGTGCATTTGCCACAGGATTCCTCGGCACAAAACTGCATGGCGAAGCGCGCCATGTGGGCCATGTCCAACGTGTCATCAGCCACCACCACACCACCGTGGCCGAGCATCGCGCCCATGGCGGCGAAGGCTTCGTAATCCAGCGGCGTATCGAATTGCGAGGGTGGCACCCACGCACCGAGAGGGCCGCCAACCTGCGCGGCCTTCAGCGGCCGGCCACTGGCGGTCCCGCCGCCGTAGTCTTCCACCAATTCCCGCAGGGTCAGGCCAAAGGCCCGTTCCACCAGACCGCCGTGACGAATATTACCCGCCAGCTGGAAGGGCATGGTGCCCAGGGAACGGCCCATGCCGTAGTCGCGATAGAACTGCGCGCCCTTGGCCATAATCATTGGCACCGAGGCCAGCGTCAGCACGTTGTGCACCAGGGTCGGCAGGCCGAACAGGCCCTGCAGCGCGGGGATCGGCGGCTTGGCGCGGACGATCCCGCGCTTGCCTTCGAGGGAGTCCAGCAGCGCGGTTTCCTCACCGCAGATGTAAGCGCCGGCACCGACCCGCACTTCCATGTCGAAGGCCAGTCCGCTGCCGCCGACATTGGCGCCGAGGTAACCGGCGGCCCGGGCGATGTCCAGCGCCTCGCGCAAGGTGGCCACGGCCTGTGGATATTCCGAGCGCACATAGATGTAGCCGTAGCTGGCGCCGACGGTGATGCCGGCAATGGCCATGCCTTCGATCAGCAGGAAGGGGTCGCCTTCCATCAGCATACGGTCGGCGAAGGTGCCGGAGTCGCCTTCGTCGGCGTTGCACACAATGTATTTCTGCGCCGCTTGGGTAGCGCGCACCGTGCGCCATTTGATCCCGGCCGGGAAAGCCGCGCCGCCACGGCCACGCAGGCCAGAATCGAATACTGCAGTCGCGGTCTGCTCGCCGCCCAGAGCGATGGCCTGGGTCAAGCCCTCGAAACCGCCATGAGCCCGGTAATCCTCCAACGACAGCGGCCGGGTAATACCGGCGCGGGCGAACAACAGGCGTTGTTGGCTCTTCAGATAAGGCAACTCCTCCACCAGCCCCAAGGCCAGCGGATGAGCGGACGGCTCGCCTTGCAGCGCATCGAGCACGGACGGCACATCGGCAGCGGTCAGCGGGCCGAAGCCGATACGACCTTGCGGGCTGTCCATTTCCAGCAGCGGTTCCAGCCAGTACAGGCCGCGCGAGCTGGTGCGCTGCAAGTCCAACGACAGACCGCGCTCCCGGGCCTGAGTGGTCAGGGCCACGGCCACCTCATCGGCGCCTACGGCACGGGCAAGAGAATCACAGGGCAGATAAAGCGTCGGCATCATGCGTCCTCCTGGCAAGCGTTGAGCAGGGCATCCAGGCGTTCGGCAGTGAGCCGCGCATGCACCTGACCATCCAGCTCCAGGGCAGGCGAGCAGGCGCAGGCGCCGAGGCAATACACCGGGCGCAGACTGATGTTGCCGTCGGCACTGCTGCCGTGGTCGTCCAGTTGCAGGCGGTCGCGCAATTGCGCCGCGAGCTGCTCGGCACCGCGGCTCTGGCAGGACTCGGCCCGGCACAGACGCAGGATATGTCGGGCAGGAGGCGCGGTACGGAAATCATGGTAGAAGCTGATCACCCCGCGAACCTCGGCCTGACTCAGGTTGAGGGCGTGGGCAATCTCGGGAACGGCGGCATCGGGGATATAACCGATGCCCTCCTGAATTTCATGAAGGATCGGCAACAATGCGCCGGGCAAACCCTTGTGGCGCTCCAGCAGGCTGTTGACCATAGGCAGGTGCAACATCTCATCAGACATACAGCATTCCTCACGGTCACGGACAAACCAGGCGGTTGTCGGTCGTCCGAAAGTGTCGGCTGCGGCGTTCACACCACGTCACGGTTTCGTGGCATTTTCAGACCGTTGGCCAGGGCACCCTGAGTGGGCATCTTGTTGTGCCCGGCGCGGTCTTTGCCGCACCTCTTCAGGCATATCACGCAGCTTGCCACGCCGCCTTTGAATCATCCGCACCAAAGCGACGTGTTCGGTTCTGCCTACGACTATCCATTAAGTCTAGATGAGCGGGGCGTGGGGCGTTCGCTCACTGACCTAATGCCCTGAGGGCCTGTCGATGCCTGATATATATCAAGCATCACAGGTAAGAAACAGCATCAGATCCGTGGGCAATTCCAGGGAGCAGATGCGTTGATTTATTGCGCTGTAAACCAAAGGCCCTATAAACATTCACGCTGGATAAAAAGCCCCGCTTTGATCTGATCAACTAAAAGCCCCGAAAAGCTCGGGGCTAACAATCCCTGTCAGACAACCGCAACCCCTGTAGGAGCGAAGCTTGCTCGCGAAAGCGCCAGCTCAGCCAACATCAATACTGATGCCCGGCCACCATCCCAAGCAGCTCACTCCCACAGGCGTCATACCGGTCACCCACCGGCATCAAAACCATCCCGCCATTCTCCAGCCACTACCCTTCAGATGTCGCCGCCCGCTCAGGTGCCGGCGCAGAATCTCGATCCCGCGCAAGCACCTTCACCGCATCATCAACCACCGCCTTACTCATCGCCGTCAAATAATGCGCAGCCCAGGCATGGCGGCTTCAGGTATCGCAAAAAATGTCACCGCCGTCAGATGGACCGTCCCCTTTTTATGCAATTGTTTCTCCCGCACGACAACGCTACCCTTTACGCCGTTTGGAATTTAAGTTTTTAACAGGAAAAAATAATATGGATATTCAGCACTTCTATCCTTCAGTGCGCCGCTTTATAAAAATTGACGCGATCATACTGCTTTTTATTACCCCGCTTTTTGTTCATGCGGACATTACAGAGGAAGAGGCGACGGCTAACTGTCTTAAAGTTAGTGAATACTCCGCCGAGGGCGGAAAGTATTACAAGCTTAAGCAATACGCCAAGGCTCGGGAGCAATACGAGCGGCAGGTCGGCTGGTCGGAGAGTTGTCAGCTAGGCGAAGAGGCAGTTGCGATGGCCTACAATAACGTCGCTCTCACCTATGTACACGAAGGCAATTACCTTAAGGCCCGGGCATGGCTGAATATTCTTCCAAACGACAAAAAGTCGATTTTCAACCTTGAAAAATTCAGTAGCGATATAAAAAACTCGGTAGAGAAACTGTCTGCTAAGTCAGAAGGACAATATTGGCAATATGCCGGGGCGTCGTTATGGAGCACCATGACTATCAAGCCGCAGGGTCAGAAATACAAAGTTGATTTTCAGGGTTATTACACTGGCCTGATGGCGATGTACTACGGTCCCAATATAGGTGAGTTTTCAACGGTATTAGAGGTTGATAATGGCAAGGCTAAATACGCCATGAGCGGAGATGACGAAGGCGACTGCGTATACGACTTCGACATTAAAAAAGATCTGCTCACTGTAAAGCGCACGGCAGGTGAGTGGTGCGGCTTTGGTCATAATGTGGGAGCTGAAGGCGTTTATAACAGGGTTGAGTTCTAGCAGCTTTCTTGAAATTCGCGAAATTTGGTAAACAGCCGAAACCCTACATAGTCGGACTGGCATTTGTACGAGTGTCGGTAGTAGCAATTCCAGTAACTGATCATGCGTGCTTGCGTCGTTTGAAAGTACGCCTGATTGTCCCGAATAAAACGACCGTAAAGCGCCGGATCGAACTTGGGTAGGTGCGCTTCAACGGTTTCTAGAATCTGGATGACGTACTCGCCTGTCAGTTGCAACACGAACGGGACAATCCAGGGGGCATGCACTGAGAGAATCCGTTCCAATTGACGTTGGCGCACATGACCATCGTGGTGCCGTGTCAGAAGGCACGAGTACAAAAGGCTCTGGGTTTCACTCAAGTAGTCAAAGGCTGTCTCATAACCTAGGTCATAAATCCGGTAGGGAATGATCAACTCCTCCTCACCGACTCTGACCTCTATGAATCGATGCATTTCCACACGCGCCTGGCAGAGCAGCCCTATAACCTGGTCGAGAGCCTCTGCCTCTTGTTTAAGAAAAGCCGGAAACGCCTGGTTTGCACACTGCATTTTCATTCACTGAATATCTTTCAAGTATTCCTTAAGGGCAATGAGCGGTGTATCAAGCTGTTCCATCGTCTGCGCAGCGCTGAAATCTCCTGACAATCTATCCAGCTCTCGACCCAGCGGCGTACCACCCCCACCTATCGCCTCAAGCGCCAACTCCACGCATTCACCCACTTTGACCTTAATGGTCTCGACATCCCCTCGCCGCACCAGCAACTCAAACACATCCCGCTGGTAATCACCCATGACCAGATCGTCACGCAAAATCGGACTTGAATCTTCCGTCTCATAAGCCAGCTTGAGAGAGAAGAGGGCAACAGTTTCCAGCTGCAATTCCATGGGGGAATCCTTGTGAAATGTTCCACCGGTGCGGGACGTGCGTGACAAGAAGCAAGATCAAAAGATCGCAACCTTCGGCAGCCCCCACACGACAGCGGTGCGGGCAATGGCTTTTCTACAGGCGAAAAAAAAGGCCTTGCAAAGCAAGACCTTTCTTAATTTTGGTGCCCCGAGGGAGACTCGAACTCCCACTCCTTTCGAAAACGGATTTTGAATCCGCCGCGTCTACCAATTCCGCCATCAGGGCTCAATGGCGGCGAAGTATAGAGAGGTGAATACCGCTGGTCAATCAGGTACATGGAGAATTTTTGATATTTCCGCTAGACTTCCCGGCCCTGCTAGACGAACCCCATCATGCGCGTTGCTGACTTTACCTTCGAGCTCCCTGATTCGCTGATTGCTCGCCATCCTTTGGCCGAGCGTCGCGGTAGTCGCCTGTTGACCCTGGATGGGGTCAGCGGCGCCCTGGCACACCGTCAATTCACTGATTTGCTTGAGCATTTGCGCCCAGGCGATTTGATGGTGTTCAACAATACCCGGGTGATTCCGGCGCGGCTGTTTGGCCAGAAAGCTTCCGGCGGCAAGCTGGAAATTCTGGTGGAGCGGGTGCTCGACAGTCATCGCGTGCTGGCCCATGTGCGTTCCAGCAAATCGCCCAAGCCCGGCTCGAAGATTTTGATCGACGGCGGTGGCGAGGCCGAGATGCTGGCGCGTCACGATGCGTTGTTCGAACTGGGGTTTGCCGAAGAGGTGTTGCCGCTGCTCGACCGCGTCGGGCACATGCCGTTGCCTCCTTATATAGATCGCCCGGATGAAGGCTCGGACCGCGAGCGTTATCAGACGGTGTACGCCCAGCGCCTGGGCGCGGTGGCGGCGCCGACGGCGGGGCTGCATTTTGATCAGCCGCTGATGGAGGCGATTGCCGCCAAGGGCATCGAGACCGCATTCGTGACCTTGCACGTCGGCGCGGGCACGTTCCAGCCGGTGCGCGTGGAGAAGATCGAAGATCACCACATGCACAGCGAATGGCTGGAAGTCGGCCAGGACGTGGTCGATGCCGTTGCGGCCTGCCGCGCTCGTGGCGGTCGTGTGGTGGCCGTGGGGACCACCAGCGTGCGTTCCCTGGAAAGTGCCGCGCGCGATGGCGTGCTCAAGCCGTTCAGTGGCGACACCGATATCTTTATCTACCCGGGTCGGCCGTTTCATGTGGTCGATGCTCTGGTCACCAACTTCCATTTGCCCGAATCCACGCTGTTGATGCTGGTTTCGGCGTTCGCCGGTTATCCCGAGACCATGGCCGCCTATAAAGCCGCCGTCGACAACGAATACCGCTTTTTCAGCTACGGTGATGCGATGTTTATCACCCGTAATCCCGCACCACGTGGCCCTGAGGACAAAGAATGAGTCGCCAAAGTCGTATGTCGTTTGAGTTGCTTGCTACTGACGGCAAGGCGCGTCGCGGTCGTTTGACCTTCCCGCGCGGTACCGTCGAGACCCCGGCCTTCATGCCGGTGGGCACGTACGGTACGGTCAAGGGCATGCTGCCGCGGGATATCGTCGCCACCGGCGCGGAAATCATTCTGGGCAACACTTTCCACTTGTGGTTGCGTCCTGGCACCGAAGTGATCAAGAAGCACGGCGACCTGCACGATTTCATGCAGTGGAAAGGCCCGATTCTGACCGACTCCGGCGGTTTCCAGGTGTTCAGCCTGGGCGCCATGCGCAAGATCAAGGAGGAGGGCGTGACCTTCGCTTCTCCGGTCGACGGCGCCAAAGTGTTCATGGGCCCGGAAGAGTCGATGCAGGTCCAGCGTGACCTGGGCTCCGACATTGTGATGATTTTCGACGAATGCACCCCGTACCCGGCCGACGAAGACGTCGCTCGCGTATCGATGGAGCTGTCGTTGCGCTGGGCTCAGCGTTCGAAAAACGCCCATGGCGACAACACGGCGGCGTTGTTCGGCATCGTCCAGGGCGGCATGCACCAGGATCTGCGCATGCGCTCCTTGGAAGGCCTCGACAAGATCGGCTTCGACGGCCTGGCCATCGGCGGTCTGTCGGTGGGCGAGCCCAAGCACGAGATGATCAAGGTGCTCGATTACCTGCCGGGTCAGATGCCGGCTGACAAACCTCGTTACCTTATGGGCGTTGGCAAACCGGAAGATCTGGTTGAGGGTGTGCGCCGCGGTGTGGACATGTTCGATTGCGTGATGCCAACCCGTAATGCCCGCAACGGGCATCTGTTCATTGATACAGGCGTGCTGAAGATCCGTAACGCGTTCCATCGCCATGATGATTCGCCGCTGGATCCGACCTGCGATTGCTATACCTGCCAGAATTTCTCCCGCGCTTATCTGCATCACCTGGACAAGTGCGGCGAAATGCTGGGAAGCATGCTCAATACCATCCATAACTTGCGCCATTATCAAGTGCTTATGGCTGGTTTGCGCGAGGCTATTCAACAGGGTACATTGGCCGCCTTTGTCGATGCCTTCTACGCCAAACGCGGGTTGCCTGTTCCGCCTTTGGACTGAGTTTTCTGACCCCAAGATTCAACATTTGCAACTGGAGTGCTAAATGAGCTTTTTTATCTCTAATGCCATGGCTGACGCTGCTGCACCTGCGGCAGGCCCGATGGGCGGCGGCTTTGAGTGGATTTTCCTGGTCGGTTTCCTGGTCATCTTCTACCTGATGATCTGGCGTCCACAGGCCAAGCGCGCCAAAGAGCAGAAGAACCTGCTGAGCAGCCTGCAAAAAGGTGACGAAGTTGTGACCACCGGTGGTATCGCCGGCAAAATCACCAAAGTGTCCGACGACTTCGTGGTTCTGGAAGTTTCCGACACCGTTGAAATGAAGTTCCAGAAAGGCGCCATCGCCGCCACGCTGCCAAAAGGCACGCTCAAAGCGATCTAAGTTACAACTTCTACTCAATCGACGGGGCGCGCAAGGCGCCCCGCGTCATAAGCGGGCGGCGTGATGCTGAACAAATACCCTCTGTGGAAATACATTCTGATCCTGGCGGTGCTGGCGGTCGGTCTGATTTATTCCGCTCCCAATCTATATCCTGATGACCCGGCCATTCAGGTCAGCGGTGCAAGCACTGCGCTGCAAGTCAATCAGGCTGATCTGGACCGTGTGAGCACCGCGCTCAAGGAATCCGGGATCAACGTCAAGGCGGCCACGCTGGCGGCAAACGGCAAGGGCGGTCTGATTCGCCTGGTCAAGGCTGAAGACCAGTTGCCAGCCAAAGACGTTGTGCGCAAGGCATTGGGCGATGACTACGTCGTTGCACTGAACCTGGCGCAAACCACCCCGCAATGGCTGCGCAGCCTGGGCGCGCACCCGATGAAGCTGGGTCTGGACTTGTCCGGTGGTGTGCACTTCCTGCTGGAAGTGGACATGGACAAAGCCCTCGACGCACGCCTGAAAGTCTACGAAGGCGATGTGAAGAGCCTGTTGCGCAAAGAGAAACTGCGCTATCGCAGCCTGCCGCAACTGGGCGGTGCCATTCAGCTGGGCTTCACTGATGAAGACTCCCGCGAACAGGCCCGTGCGCTGATCCGCAAGAACTTCAACGATTTCGACATTGTTCCGGCCGACCTCAATGGCCAACCGGTACTGCGTCTGGCGATGACCCCGGCCAAGCTGGCGGAAATCCGTGAATACTCCATCAAGCAGAACTTGACCACGGTACGTAACCGCGTCAACGAGCTGGGTGTTGCCGAACCTATCGTTCAGCGCCAGGGCGCCAACCGCATCGTGGTTGAGCTGCCGGGCGTGCAAGACACCGCAGAAGCCAAGCGTATCCTCGGCAAGACGGCCAACCTGGAGTTCCGTCTGGCCGCTGAGCCTGGCGCTTCGAAAGCCACTTCCGAGGAATTCGAGTTCCGTGAAGGCAAGCGTCCTCCGGCTCTGATCGAGCGTGGCCTGATCATCACCGGCGACCAGGTGACTGACGCCAAGGCCGGCTTCGGCGAGCACGGTACGCCAGAAGTGAACATCCGTCTGGATGGTCACGGTGGCGAGCTGATGAGTCGTGCGACTCGCAGCAACGTCGGTCGCAGCATGGCGGTGATCTTCATCGAACAGCGTCCGGTCACCACTTACGTCAAGCAAGTGGTCAACGGCGTCGAGAAAGACGTGCCGGTTCAGACGTTCAAGGAAGAGAAGAAGATCATCAGCCTGGCGACCATCCAGTCGCCGCTGGGTGCCCAGTTCCGCATCACTGGCCTGAACGGCCAGGGCGAATCGTCCGAGCTGGCGCTGCTGCTGCGTGCCGGTGGTCTGGCGGCTCCGATGTACTTCGCTGAAGAGCGCACCATTGGCCCAAGCCTGGGTGCCGACAACATCACCAAAGGTATCGATGCATCGTTGTGGGGCATGCTGTTTGTCTCGCTGTTCATCATGGCCATCTACCGCTTCTTCGGCCTCATCGCCACCGTTGCGCTGGCAGTGAACATGGTGATGCTGCTGGCCTTGATGTCGCTGCTGGGTGCAACGCTGACCCTGCCGGGTATCGCCGGTATCGTATTGACCATGGGTATGGCGGTCGACGCCAACGTCCTGATCTTCTCGCGGATACGTGAAGAGATCGCGGCCGGCATGACCGTACAACGGGCAATCAACGAAGGCTTCGGCCGGGCATTCACCGCGATTCTCGACGCCAACCTGACAACCTTGTTGGTGGGCGGGATTCTCTTTGCCATGGGCACCGGCCCGGTCAAGGGTTTCGCCGTGACCATGTCCCTCGGGATCTTTACCTCGATGTTCACGGCCATCATGGTGACCCGCGCGATGGTCAACCTGATCTTCGGCGGTCGTGACTTCAAGAAGTTGTGGATTTAAGGGGCTGCCATGTTACGTACAATCAACTTCATGGGCGTTCGCAACTTTGCGTTCGGCGTCACATTGTTCCTTACCGCGCTGGCAATGTTCAGTGTCTTTCATAAGGGCATGAACTGGGGCCTGGACTTCACCGGCGGTACGCTCATCGAGCTGACCTACGAGCGTCCGGCCGATGTCACCAAGGTGCGTGAGCAACTGGCTACAGCCGGTTATCACGAAGCCATCGTGCAGAACTTCGGTGCGACTACCGATCTTCTGGTGCGCATGCCTGGCGAAGACCCGCAACTGGGTCACCAGGTGGCTGAAGCGCTGCAGAAAGTCGGCGGCGACAACCCGGCTCAGGTCAAGCGTGTCGAGTTCGTCGGCCCGCAGGTGGGTGAAGAACTGCGCGACCAGGGCGGCCTCGGCATGCTGATGGCACTGGGCGGCATCCTGATCTACCTGGCTTTCCGCTTTCAGTGGAAGTTTGCGGTCGGTGCGATCGTGTCCTTGATCCACGACGTTATCGTGACCGTCGGTATCCTGTCGTTCTTCCAGATCACCTTCGACCTGACGGTGCTGGCGGCGGTACTGGCGATCATCGGTTACTCGCTCAACGACACCATCGTGGTATTCGACCGGGTTCGTGAGAACTTCCGCGTCCTGCGCAAGGCCAGCCTGATCGAGAACATCAACATCTCGACCACGCAAACCCTGCTGCGGACCATGGCGACGTCGATCTCCACCTTGCTGGCGATCGCGGCCCTGTTGTTCTTCGGTGGCGACAACCTGTTCGGTTTCTCCATTGCCCTGTTCATCGGTGTTCTGGCGGGTACTTACTCCTCGATCTACATCGCGAACGTGGTGCTGATCTGGCTGAACCTGAACAGCGAAGACCTGATTCCTGTGGCAACGAGCGAGAAGGAAGTCGACGACCGCCCATAACGGTTATCTTTTTCCTGCTGCAAGCCGAGAAGGCGCGAGTGTTGAACTCGCGCCTTTTTTTATGCTCCAAGGCTGGGAGAAGCGCGGGTATGTCCCGTCTGTTATAGCCAGGAGGTTCATGTGAACAAGTCGTTGCTGGTTGGTGCGGTATTGGGTGCTGTCGGTGTGACTGCCGGTGGTGCTGTTGCCACCTACAAACTGGTTAAAAGCGGCCCTGAGTATGCACAAGTGCTGGCCGTTGAACCGGTCAAGACACAAATCAAGACTCCACGTGAAGTGTGCAAGGACGTTACGGTGACCCGGCAAGCGCCGGTGAAAGACCAACACCAGATCGCCGGTACGGTGGTCGGCGCCCTGGCTGGTGGCCTGTTGGGCAACCAGATCGGCGGCGGTACAGGCAAGAAAATCGCCACAGTGGCCGGTGCGGTCGGCGGCGGTTATGCGGGTAACAAGGTGCAGGAAGGCATGCAGGAGCGTGACACCTACACCACGACTCAGACTCGCTGTAACACGGTCAATGACATCAGCGACAAGGTCGTAGGCTACGACGTTCGTTATTCGCTGGACGGCAAGGAAGGCAAGGTGCGGATGGATCGCGATCCGGGCAATCAGATTCCGGTCGACAAGGATGGCAAGCTGATCCTGGGGCAGAACGAACCGGCCCGGTAATGAGCTGAGCGTCTACTCAAAAAGAAGCATCCCGCAAGGGATGCTTTTTTTGTGCCCGAATTTCATGTGTCACCTTCAACGTGTTATGCAAGACTCTTCATTTTTGCGGCCTTTTGCCCGCCAGTCCTGAGCCCCCATGCCTGCCATCGATCATCCCCTGATAGACCAGTTCCTCGACGCCCTGTGGCTGGAGAAAGGCCTTTCCGATAACACCCGCGATGCCTATCGCAGCGACCTGGCCTTGTTCAACGGCTGGTTGCAGGAAAAAGGCCTGGAGCTGATCAACGCCGGGCGCGAGTTGATCCTCGATCACCTGGCCTGGCGCCTGGAGCAAAACTACAAACCCCGTTCTACGGCGCGATTCCTCTCCGGCGTGCGTGGTTTCTATCGCTATTTGTTGCGGGAAAAGCTGATTGCCGTCGATCCGACCCTGCGCGTGGATATGCCGCAACTGGGTAGGCCATTGCCTAAATCCTTGTCGGAAGCCGATGTGGAGGCCTTGCTGGCCGCGCCGGACTTGAGCGAGGCCATCGGTCAGCGTGATCGCGCCATGCTTGAGGTGCTTTACGCGTGTGGCTTGCGGGTGACGGAGCTGATCAGCCTGACGCTGGAGCAGGTCAACCTGCGCCAAGGCGTGCTGCGGGTGATGGGCAAGGGCAGCAAGGAACGTCTGGTGCCGATGGGCGAGGAGGCGATTGTCTGGGTCGAGCGTTACATGCGCGATGCCCGTGGCGAGTTGCTGGGCGGGCGTCCCAGCGATGTGCTGTTCCCCAGCCAGCGCGGTGAGCAGATGACCCGCCAGACCTTCTGGCATCGCATCAAGCACCAGGCCAAGGTCGCCGGGATCGGCAAGTCGCTGTCGCCGCATACCTTGCGTCATGCCTTCGCCACGCACCTGCTCAACCACGGTGCCGACCTTCGGGTGGTGCAAATGTTGCTCGGCCACAGCGATCTCTCCACCACCCAGATCTATACTCACGTCGCCCGGGCGCGCTTGCAGGATCTGCATGCCAAGCATCACCCCAGAGGCTAATCAATGCGGGATGGTTACAAACCCTGTGGCGAGGGGGCTTGCCCCCCGTTCGGCTGCGCAGCAGTCGTCAAGCCTCACGCCTCGGTCCATATGTCGGATAGGGATCGCCAAAGAGGGGCTGCTTCGCAACCCAACGGGGGCAAGCCCCCTCGCCACACGGGCCTTATGTGGTAGGCTTTGCCGGTTTGCACGATGGGCGGTTATGACCCGGTGTTTCGGCACGGGCGTTCTGATCGTCCCATTTGTCCGCCTTCAGGAGTTCTCATGCGTCTGACCCAGATTTTCGCCGCTGCAGCCATTGCGTTGGTCAGCACCTTTGCCGTCGCCGATGACGCGGCCGACCAAGCCATTCGTAAAAGCCTGGAAAACCTCCAGCTCGACGTGCCGGTCGAAACCATCACCGCCAGCCCGCTGCCAGGTCTGTACGAAGTCAAGCTCAAGGGCAGCCGCGTGCTTTACGCCAGCGCCGACGGCCAATACGTGGTTCAGGGCTACCTGTTCCAGCTCAAGGACGGTAAACCGGTCAACCTGACCGAGAAGACCGAACGCCTGGGCATTGCCAAACTGATCAATGGCATTCCTGTGGCTGAAACCGTGGTCTACCCGGCCATCGGCGAAACCAAGTCGCACATCACCGTGTTCACCGACACCACTTGCCCGTATTGCCACAAGCTGCACGCCGAAGTGCCTGAGCTGAACAAACGCGGCATCGAAGTGCGTTATGTTGCGTTCCCGCGCCAGGGCCTGGGCTCGCCGGGTGACGAGCAACTGCAAGCCGTGTGGTGCTCCAAAGACAAGAAAGCCGCCATGGACAAGATGGTCGATGGCAAGGAAATCAAGGCCGCCAAGTGCGATAACCCGGTGTCCAAGCAGTTTGCCCTCGGTCAGTCGATTGGCGTGAACGGTACACCGGCCATCGTTTTGGCTGACGGTCAGGTCATTCCGGGCTACCAGCCTGCGCCACAAGTCGCCAAACTGGCACTGGGCGCGAAGTAAATTCGCATCGTCACGGCCAGCCTTTGACGAGCGTGGTCCGGCGGCAGCATTTGCCGGGCCATCAATAGAGAGCCGCGAACCTGCGGCTGTTTTCACGGCCGGCCTCGAGTCGGCCGTTTTATGGGGAGTTCACAGTGAAACCGGTCAAAGTAGGCATCTGTGGGTTAGGGACCGTCGGTGGCGGTACCTTCAACGTACTTCAGCGCAACGCCGAGGAAATTGCTCGTCGTGCCGGGCGTGGAATCGAAGTGGCACAAATTGCCATGCGCACGCCAAAGCCTCAGTTCCAGACGACCGGTATTGCGATTACCAACGATGTCTTCGAAGTGGCCACGAACCCTGAGATCGACATCGTCATAGAGCTGATGGGCGGCTATACCGTTGCCCGCGAGCTGGTACTCAAGGCCATCGAGAATGGCAAGCATGTGGTCACCGCGAACAAGGCACTGATTGCCGTTCACGGTAATGAAATTTTCGCCAAGGCTCGCGAGAAGGGCGTGATCGTTGCGTTCGAAGCGGCCGTGGCCGGCGGCATCCCGGTGATCAAGGCGATCCGTGAAGGCCTGTCCGCCAACCGTATCAACTGGGTGGCCGGCATCATCAACGGCACCGGCAACTTTATCCTTACCGAAATGCGTGAAAAAGGCCGGACCTTCGAAGACGTGCTGGCCGAAGCGCAGGCCCTGGGTTACGCCGAAGCCGACCCGACGTTCGACGTCGAAGGCATCGACGCCGCCCACAAGCTGACGATCCTGGCGTCCATCGCGTTCGGCATTCCGCTGCAATTCGACAAGGCCTACACCGAAGGCATCACCAAGCTGACCACCGCTGACGTGAACTACGCCGAAGCGCTGGGCTATCGCATCAAGCACCTGGGCGTGGCGCGCAGCACCGCGGCCGGTATCGAGTTGCGCGTGCACCCGACGCTGATCCCGGCCGATCGCCTGATCGCCAACGTCAACGGCGTGATGAACGCGGTGATGGTCAACGGTGATGCTGCCGGTTCGACCCTGTTCTACGGTGCTGGTGCCGGTATGGAACCGACCGCTTCGTCGGTAATCGCCGATCTGGTGGACGTGGTTCGCGCCATGACCTCCGACCCGGAAAACCGTGTACCGCACCTGGCCTTCCAGCCGGATTCGCTGTCGGCCCACCCGATCCTGCCGATCGAAGCCTGCGAAAGCGCTTACTACCTGCGCATTCAGGCCAAGGACCATCCGGGCGTGTTGGCCCAGGTGGCGAGCATCCTGTCGGAGCGCGGCATCAACATCGAATCGATCATGCAGAAGGAAGTCGAGGAACACGACGGCCTGGTGCCGATGATCCTGCTGACCCATCGCGTGCTGGAACAGCACATCAACGATGCGATCGCTGCCCTGGAAGCCTTGGCGGGCGTGGTCGGTCCGGTTGTACGGATCCGCGTCGAGCACCTGAACTAAGCCGTTATCGTTCACCGGGCCCGCACGCGGGCCCGGCATTGCGAACACTGTCCATTGGAGTCAGTCATGCGTTACATCAGTACCCGCGGCCAGGCACCGGCCCTGAATTTCGAAGACGTCCTGCTGGCCGGTCTAGCCACCGACGGCGGTCTGTACGTCCCGGAAAACCTGCCACGTTTCACTCAGGAAGAAATCGCTTCCTGGGCCGGCCTGCCGTATCACGAACTGGCCTTCCGGGTGATGCGCCCGTTCGTCACCGGCAGCATCCCCGATGCCGATTTCAAAAAGATTCTTGAAGAAACGTACGGCGTGTTTTCCCACAACGCCGTGGCGCCGTTGCGTCAGCTGAACAGCAACGAATGGGTGCTGGAGCTGTTCCACGGCCCGACCCTGGCGTTCAAGGACTTCGCCCTGCAACTGCTCGGTCGCTTGCTCGACTACGTACTGGAAAAACGCGGTGAGCGCGTGGTGATCGTCGGCGCTACCTCCGGTGACACCGGTTCGGCGGCCATCGAAGGCTGCAAGCATTGCGAAAACGTTGACATCTTCATCCTGCATCCACACAACCGCGTGTCCGAAGTGCAGCGTCGCCAGATGACCACCATCTTCGGCGAGAACATCCATAACATCGCCATCGAAGGCAACTTCGATGACTGCCAGGAAATGGTCAAGGCGAGCTTCGCCGACCAGAGCTTCCTCAAGGGCACTCGCCTGGTAGCGGTGAACTCGATCAACTGGGCGCGGATCATGGCCCAGATCGTTTACTACTTCCACGCAGCCCTGCAACTGGGTGGCTCGGCGCGTTCGGTATCGTTCTCGGTGCCGACCGGCAACTTCGGCGATATCTTCGCCGGTTACCTGGCGCGCAACATGGGCCTGCCGATCAACCAGTTGATCGTCGCCACCAACCGCAACGACATCCTGCACCGCTTCATGAGCGGCAATCAGTACGTCAAGGAAACCCTGCACGCCACGCTGTCGCCGTCCATGGACATCATGGTCTCGTCGAACTTCGAACGCCTGCTGTTCGACCTGCACGGTCGCAACGGCGCGGCGATTGCCGGTTTGATGGACACCTTCAAGCAGGGCGGCGGTTTCAGCGTCGAGCAGGAACGCTGGACCGAGGCGCGCAAGCTGTTCGATTCGCTTGCGGTGGATGACGCCCAAACCTGCGAAACCATTGCCGAAGTCTTCGAGCAAACCGGCGAGCTGCTGGACCCGCACACCGCCATCGGCGTGAAGGCCGCGCGCGAATGCCGTCGCAGCCTGGATATCCCGATGGTGATCCTGGGCACGGCTCATCCAGTCAAATTCCCGGACGCGGTGGAAAAAGCCGGTGTAGGAAAAGCACTCGAACTACCTGCACATCTTTCTGATTTGTTTGAGCGAGACGAGCGTTGCACCGTGTTGCCGAATGACCTGAAAGCCGTGCAGGCCTTTGTCAGTCAGCATGGCAACCGCGGCAAGCCACTGTAACCGGTAAAAGCTGTCACATTTTGAAGCCCGTCTCCTGACGGGCTTTCTCATTTCTGCATGCCACACTTGTCGGGTTTCGTAAATGAAGAGCCGCCCATGAAGGGCGGGCGAGACGATCACCAAGGAAGTGGCAATGCTGTTTTTTAGAGGGTTTAAACCAGCTGCGTGCTGGATATTTCTGGTCGGCGCCATGAGCGTTGCTCAATGGGGGCTGGCGGCGCAATTGGCGGCTTATGAGCCCCGGGGGGCGGTCGCCGAGGCCGCTATCGGGCTAGACGCTCAGGAGCTGCAATGGATTGCGGAACATCCGACGGTCACGGTCGCGTCGGCGCAGTACCCGTTGTATCTGTTCAAGGATGAGCATGGACACTGGAGCGGGTTGAACAACGATGTGCTCAACCGCATCAGCGCCATGACAGGGCTGAAGTTCCTCCATGAAGAGACGTTTTCCACCGATCAATTGCTGGAGCGGCTGGAAAGCGGCGCGGCAGACATTAGCACCACACTGGCAATGAGTGAGGAGCGCAAGGAGTTCCTGGATTTCAGTCATGCGTTCGGTGGTGCGGGCTGGGTGTTCGTCGGGCGAGCGGGCGCGCCAGCGGTGCAATCCATGCAGCAGCTGTCGAAAAGAGTACTGGTGCTGCCAGCCCGGCATGCGCTGGAGGCGACCATTCGTCGCGACTATCCGTCCATCGAGCTGCGTTCGGTCAAAACCTACGCCGAGGCCAGGGCGCTGGTCGAAAGCGGCGAAGCCTACGCCACCATCGAGAATGAAACCGGGGCGCAGCTCTATCCGTCAGGGCAGCTCAAGGTGGGCGATACGGTGGAGGGTAAATGGGAAGCTGATCATCTGGCGCTACGCAAAGGGCAGCCGCAATTGTTGAGCATCCTCAACAAGGCGCTCGAAGCGTTTCCGCCTGCCGAATTACGCGCGATTCGCTTGAAGTGGCTCGATGGCATTGTTCCCGTACAGACGCCTTCGACCTGGCAGCAAATAACCGAATGGGGCTGTTGGAGCGTTTTTTTCGCCAGTGTTTTTGCGCTGCTATCCCTGCTGTGGAACCGGCGACTCACGGTGTTGATCCAGCAACGTCGGGACGCGGAAAAAGATCTCAATGACCAGCTCGCCTTCCAGCATGCCTTGATAGACGCCATGCCCGATCCGATGTTCGTGCGTGATCTGGAGGGGCGCTTGATCATGTGCAACAAGAGTTATGAAGAGGGGTTGTCGACCCGTTTCGACCAGATTCAGGGGCGTCGACTGATCGAACTCGATGTCTTGCCCAAAGAAACCGCCGAGCAACTGCACGCCGAGTTCATGGCCCAGCTCGGTACGCGCAAGACCCGCTTCAGCGAACGTCAGTTGATGTTCAAGGACGGCGTCAGGGACATCTATCAGTGGACGGTGCCGTTTTACAGTGCCGACGGTCAATTGCGAGGACTGCTGGGCGGATGGACCGATCTGGCCAAGCGGAGACAAGGCAGGCGTAAAGCGCAATGCCTGTAGCAGCTGCCGAGCCTGCGAGGCTGCGTTCGGCTGCGCAGCAGTCGTAAAACCTGCTTGCAAGGTCTGACTGAAGCACCGCGTGGCCTGGATTCACGACTGCTGCGCAGCCGAACGCAGCCTTCGACAGCTGCTACAAGGAATGCGTCTCGGGTGAAAGGGTTTAAACGCGGCTGTTTTTTTACTGTCATCTTTTCCGGGCATGCTTTATCCACCAGAGGCGCCGGTGCGCCTGCCGTTGGAATCCAGAACTTTCTTCTCGGGCCTGGGGTCATTTACTGTGGATACGCCCCAGGCACTTTGTTTGCGGACTATTGAGTGGTGATCGAGATGGAAAGTATCAGTCTATTGCTCGGCGAGGCTCTGAGCCCGTACCAAGTCACGTTGACCCCATCGGGTGCCCATGGCGAATGCCTGGTGACGCTCAAGAGTGCGACCGGCGCTATCGTGGTCGAACGGCTGTTCAATCAGGCCCAGTTAACCGATAAACGTCTGCTGACGGATGTCGTCGACGGCTTGCACCGTGACGTGCTGATCGCTGAAGGACGCCTGGAGCCCTGTGTTATCGCGGCGTTGCGCAATGCTGCTCAGGACAAGCGCCTGGCCAGCCGAAATTGAAGTGTTTTTTGTGGGAACCTTCCTGCGCCAAGGTCAGTCAGACCATGTAACGGCAGGATCAAGCATTGTGCTCCGGTGCTTGTAGCTTGCTGCTACGGGTCTGTAATACAGGCCACGTTTAACCCCGAGTTGTCTCCCCACTTCTCGGGGTTTCTTTTTGCCTGCGATTTGTCATTGCGTGGCCTGATGCTCGAAAAAGGCCTTGGTTTCTTCCAGGTAATTCTTGCGTCTTTGCGGGTCGAGCCAGTCGGCATACAACGGGTCCAGGTGCTCGCGGGGCAGGGCGCGCAATAGTCGGTTGATTTCACTGATCGCCTGTCGACCCTGGGGCGTATTCGAGCAACCGATGTACACGGGCATGTAGTTGCCCGTGCCTTTGACCGGGTAGAACTCCAGTTGCTCATCGGCCAGGTTTTCCTGATGGGCCTGATAGCGGATTTCCGGCCAGTAACCCAATACCACCTGCAAACGCCCCAAGCGTTGCATCTGCAGCAGGCTGCCGAGGGCGTCATTGCCATAGTGGGGCGTCAGCGCGCCGGCTGGCGCCTGTTGCAGCAGTGTGTCGAGGAACTCACCGTAACGGCGCTCGGCGATCACACCGACTTTCTGTCGACCGCTGGCCAACAGGGCCGCCAGATCGACTTCACCGTTGGAAAGAAACGGCTCCAGCACCGACCGATCTTCACGTCGGATCACCAGCCCATTGCTGACCACCCGGAAGGCCGGAATGGAATACGTGATCCACTGTTCGCGCTCCCTGCTCCAGACCAGCGAGGGGTCGCAGGTAAAGGATTCTTCGTGAAGCATCTGTATGCCGCGGGCGCGATTGACCCGTATCAGGGTGTGTTCGTACTGCGGCATACCGGCGATCAGCAGGGGCATCAATTGGTCAATGACGCCCTGGCCTTTTTTCGGGCCTTCGAAGATCGTCAGTGGCGGCAGGTCGCGCAACAGCCAGAACAAATGCTCCTTAGGTTGCGCCAGGGCCGGGGATATCAGGCCCGACAACAGCCCGAGCGCCGCCAGCAGACGCCCGATGCCGGCGTAATCGAGGACAGATGAAAGCAGGCGATTCAGCTTAGATGGCCCCGTCTTCACGCAGTCGTGCGATCTGTGCCGGGTCGTAGCCCAGATCGTGGAGGACTTGCGCATTGTGTTCACCCAACTGCGGCCCGACCCATTCCGAGGTGCCGGGTGTCTCGGAAAGCTTCGGTACGATGCCGGGCATCTTGAAGTCCTTGCCGTCGGGCAGCTTGGCTTGCAGGAACATTTCCCGGGCCAGGTATTGCGGATCGCTGAACATGTCTTCGGCGCTGAAGATCCGGCTGGCGGGAACGTCGGCCTGGTTCAATTGCTCGATCACCGCGTCCAGTGGCAGTGAGTTGACCCAGCGATCGATCACCCCGTAAATCTCGTCGCGACGGCTGTCACGCCCGTCGTTGCTGGCCAGCACTGGGTCGTTGGCCAGATCCTCGCGGCCGATGATCAGCATGAATCGCTTGAAGATCGCATCGCCGTTGGCGCCGATCTGCACGTGTTTGCCATCGGCGCTGGTGTGGATGGAGGAGGGTGTGATGCCCGGCATGATGTTGCCGGTGCGTTCGCGGATGAAGCCGAACACATCGAACTCCGGGACCATGCTTTCCATCATGGCGAAGATCGCTTCATACAGCGCCACGTCCACCACTTGCCCCAAACCGCCGTTGACCTCGCGATGACGCAAGGCCATCAGTGCGCCGATCACGCCCCAGAGCGCGGCAATCGAGTCGCCGATGGAAATCCCGGTGCGCACTGGCGGCCGGTCCTCGAACCCGGTGATGTAGCGCAGGCCGCCCATGGACTCACCGACCGCACCGAAGCCCGGCTGATCTTTCATGGGGCCGGTCTGGCCAAAGCCCGAGAGCCGCACCATCACCAGTTTCGGGTTCAGTGCGTGCAAGACTTCCCAGCCCAGGCCGAGCTTTTCCAGCACGCCGGGGCGAAAATTCTCGATCAGGATGTCCGCTTCACTGAGCAGCTGTTTCAGGATCGCCAGGCCATCGGGGTGTTTCAGGTTCAGGGTCAGGGATTTCTTGTTGCGCGCCTGAACGAACCACCACAGCGAGGTGCCTTCATACAACTTGCGCCATTTGCGCAACGGATCACCGCCGTCCGGTGACTCGATCTTGATCACTTCGGCGCCGAATTCGCCGCAAATACGCGAGGCAAACGGCCCGGCAATCAACGTACCCAATTCGATGACTTTCAGACCCGAGAGCGGTTTATTGGAGAACGGCATGCGAAATCCTGTAGGACAAAGGCTGAGCGAATACAGCGTTTTATCATAGGCCGACATCCATCGCCCAAAGTTGATTCGCCTTCAATTCGTTGATTGCCCTCTTGCATCGGTTAGACTTGCCGCCTTTCCCCGTATCAAGAAGCCCGTTCATGGCCCAGCCGTCCACGACCTACAAGTTTGAACTGAACCTCACCGACCTCGACCGCAGCGTCTACGAGAACGTGAAGCAGACCATCGCCCGTCACCCTTCGGAAACCGAAGAGCGCATGACCGTGCGGCTGCTGGCCTACGCCTTCTGGTACAACGAGCAGCTGTCTTTTGGCCGCGGTCTGTCAGACGTGGATGAGCCGGCGCTGTGGGAAAAGAGCCTGGACGACCGTGTCCTGCACTGGATCGAAGTCGGCCAGCCAGACGCCGACCGCCTGACCTGGTGCTCGCGCCGCACCGAACGCACCAGCCTGCTGGCCTACGGCAGCCTGCGTGTCTGGGAAGGCAAAGTGATCCCGGCGATCAAGACCCTGAAAAACGTCAACATCGCCGCCGTGCCCCAGGAAGTGCTGGAAACCCTGGCCAAGGACATGCCGCGCGTTATCAAGTGGGACGTGATGATCAGCGAAGGAACGATTTTCGTCACCGACGACCGTGGTCAGCACGAAGTCCAGTTGCAATGGCTGGCCGGCGAACGCGGCTGATTATTCGCCGCTTGGCCGCGTCCCCCCGGTTTTATCCTACGTATTCAAGAGAAGCACCTGTCACCCCATGCGCATCGAACCTCGCCTGTTGCCCGACACCCTGCCATTCCTCGGTGATATTCCACCGCTGTTGACCCGCCTTTACGCGGCGCGGGGCGTGCAGTCCGAGGCTGAACTGGACAAGAGCCTGGCGCGGCTGATTCCGTTCCAGCAGCTCAAAGGCATCGAGGCGGCGGTGGATTTGCTGGTAACGGCGCTGGAGCAGCGTCAGCGGATTCTGATCGTTGGCGACTTCGACGCCGATGGCGCGACGGCCAGTACCGTGGGCATGTTGGGGTTACGCCTGTTGGGCGCGGCGCATGTCGACTATCTGGTGCCGAACCGCTTCGAGTACGGCTACGGCCTTACCCCGGAAATCGTCGAAGTGGCGCTGACCCGCGAGCCGCAGTTACTGATCACCGTGGACAACGGCATTTCCAGCGTCGAAGGCGTGGCAGCGGCGAAAAAGGCCGGGCTCAAGGTGCTGGTCACCGATCACCACTTGCCCGGCGACGAGCTGCCGTTGGCCGATGCCATCGTCAATCCGAACCAGCCGGGTTGCGAATTCCCGAGCAAAGCCCTGGCCGGTGTCGGGGTGATTTTCTATGTACTGATGGCCCTGCGTGCGCGTTTGCGCAGCCTGGGCTGGTACGAGAGCAAGGCGCAGCCGAACATTGGCGAATTGCTCGACCTGGTGGCGCTGGGCAGCGTCGCCGACGTGGTGCCGCTGGATGCCAACAACCGGATTCTGGTGCATCAGGGCCTGGAGCGAATTCGCGCCGGGCGCGCGCGGCCGGGGATCAAGGCGATCCTTGAAGTGGCCAAGCGTGATCATTCGCGCATCACCTCCACTGACCTGGGCTTTATCCTCGGCCCGCGTCTGAACGCGGCAGGGCGGCTGGATGACATGAGCCTGGGCATCGAGTGCCTGCTCACCGAAGACGCTGGCGCCGCCCGTGAAATGGCGGCTCAGCTGGATGGCATGAACCAGGACCGTAAATCCATCGAGCAGGGCATGCAGCGCGAGGCGCTGGCCCAACTCAAGGATCTGCCGGTGGAATCGATGCCGTTCGGCCTGTGCCTGTTCGATCCCGAGTGGCACCAGGGCGTCATCGGTATCCTCGCGTCGCGTATGAAAGAGCGCTATTTCCGTCCGACCATTGCCTTTGCCGATGCCGGCGATGGCCTGCTCAAGGGCTCGGGGCGTTCGGTTCAGGGCTTTCACATTCGCGATGCCTTGAGCGTGGTCGCGGCGCAACATCCGAACCTGATCAGCAAATACGGCGGCCACGCCATGGCGGCCGGCCTGACCTTGCCGGAAGCGAATTTTCCGTTGTTCGCGCAAGCCTTCGACGCCGAAGTGCGCAGGCAAATGCGCGAAGAAGACCTGACCGGGCGACTGCTGTCGGACGGCACCCTGGCGGTCGAGGAGTTTCACCTGGAACTGGCCCGCGCCCTGCGCCACGCCGGACCTTGGGGGCAACACTTTCCGGAGCCGTTGTTTCACGGGGTGTTCCAGTTGGTCGAGCAACGAGTCGTTGGCGAGCGGCACCTCAAAGTGGTGCTCAAGAGTGAATGCGGCTCGGTGAAGCTGGATGGCATCGCCTTCGGGATCGACCGGGACATCTGGCCGAATCCGACCATCAAGTGGGTCGAATTGGCCTATAAACTCGACCTCAACGAGTTTCGTGGGAACGAGACAGTGCAGTTGATGATTGCCCACATCGAACCGCGATAACGGCACGATGCTTTTGTGGCGAGGGAGCTTGCTCCCGCTGGGCCGCGAAGCGGTCCTAAACCTTTAAACGCTTTTTTCCTGTGGTACCGCGTCGGTTGGTTGACGACTGCTGCGCAGCCGAGCGGGAGCAAGCTCCCTCGCCACAGGTATCGCCCGGACCTCAAATTGGCGGTGTTTCATTTCTTGAACCCTCCCTGATCCCGCGATGTCGACTAGGCTCTAAGCACTGCTTGATTATCCTTGTGACGTCTTGTCGAATTTTTTGCCCGCGGGGGCGGGTGCTGCACCTTTTTCCTGTCACTCGTCGACTATTCAAACAGAACCCTGGAGCCTGCCCACTGATTTGAGAGGTGCCCCATGAGTCTGCTGCTTGAACCCTATACCCTTCGTCAATTGACCCTGCTTAACCGCATCGCGGTGTCACCGATGTGCCAGTACTCCAGCGTCGATGGGCTGGCCAATGACTGGCATCTGGTCCATCTCGGCAGCCGCGCGATCGGCGGCGCGGGTCTGGTATTCACCGAAGCCACGGCGGTCACCGCCGATGGGCGTATCACCGCCCAGGACCTTGGTCTCTGGAACGATCAACAGATCGACCCCTTGCAACGTATTACGCGCTTCATTGCCGCTCAGGGCGCCGTTGCCGGCATCCAGCTGGCCCACGCCGGGCGCAAGGCCAGCACGCATCGGCCGTGGCTGGGCAAGCATGGCAGCGTCAAGCCGGAAGATGGCGGCTGGATCCCGGTCGGCCCTTCGCCGATCGCTTTCGACCCCCAGCACACCCCACCCAAGCAGCTTAATGAAAGTGAGATCGCCGAGGTCGTCCAGGCTTTCGTCGATTCGGCCAAACGGGCGTTGATCGCCGGTTTCAAAGTGGTCGAAGTGCACGCCGCCCATGGGTATCTGCTGCATCAATTTCTTTCGCCCTTGAGCAATCAACGGCGCGATCAGTACGGTGGCTCATTCGAGAATCGTATTCGGCTGGTGCTGCAAGTCACCGAAGCGGTGCGGGCCGTGTGGCCTGAAGAGTTACCGGTGTTTGTGCGGGTATCGGCCACTGACTGGGTGGAAGACGGTTGGAACCCCGACGAAACCGTGGAGCTGGCGCGACGTTTGAAAGATCTGGGTGTGGACCTGATCGACGTTTCGTCGGGCGGTACGGCGGTAAATGCCGAGATTCCTACAGGGCCCGGTTATCAGACCCGATTTGCTGAGCGGGTACGTAAAGAGTCGGGCATTGCCACCGGCACGGTAGGCATGATCACCGAGCCAGCCCAGGCCGAGCATATTCTGCGTACCTGTCAGGCCGACATCATCTTCCTCGCCCGGGAGTTGTTGCGTGATCCGTATTGGCCGCTGCATGCCGATGACGATCTGGGTGGGCACAAGGCGATCTGGCCGGCGCAATACCAACGGGCCACCCATCGTGACCAGCCGATTCATGAATCGGATTTGCGTGACTGAGGGCCGCTGTAAAAACGAAAAGCCCCGGTCGGGTTGACCGGGGCTTTTTAACGCCAAAAGATCGCAGCCTATATCAGGTGTACTTGCGCTTATCCGGCGCCGGCGGGAAATACTGGTACAGCCAGGTTTCACTCAACGTGCGGTCATTGGTGCGAATGAACAACCGCAGCTCCACCGGCGCCACGCTGTCATTGGTCGGGTACCAGTCAAAGGTGATTCGGTAGCCCTTTATGTCATCGAGCACCAGCACGTTGAAATCCTTCACCTGACCGTTCGAGCAGGTCACCACCGGTTCGATCCCCGCGCCTTCGGGCAAGCGGTCCAACCCGCCGCCGGTGAAGTCCACGGCAAAGCGGCGTGCCCAGACTTCAGGATAATGCTCACCCGGTGCCCAGCCTTCGACAAAGCCGCCCATGCCCGAACGGGTCGCGTTGACCCGTGCCAGCGGCGTACCCGTCGGTGGCAAGGCGCTCCAGTAGAGCTTGTAGCCGTAGTTCAGGGAGTCACCGGCGGCGACCGGTTTCTTCGGCGTCCAGAACGCGACGATGTTGTCCAGGGTTTCGCCGGTCGTAGGAATTTCCAGCAAATCGATAGAGCCTTCGCCCCACGCGGTTGTAGGTTCTACCCACAGGCTCGGGCGCTTGCTGTACCAGTCGACGGTGTCCTGATAACTGTCGAATTCATGGTCGGTCTGCACCAGGCCAAAGCCTTTCGGGTCGGTGTCGGCGAAGGCGTTGAATTGCAGGGTGGCCGGGTTGTTCAGCGGACGGCAGATCCACTCGCCGTTGCCACGCCACATGGCCAGGCGATCGGAGTCGTGGATTTGCGGGTGAATGGTGTCGCACATACGGCGTTCGTGGGTGCCGCAGCTGAACATGCTGGTCATCGGTGCGATGCCCAGTTGCTCGATGGCGGTGCGGGCATTGACGTGGGCGTCGACTTCCATCACCACGCGCTCGGCCTGGCAATCGATGTCAAAACGGTAGGCCCCGGTGGCGCTTGGCGAATCGAGCAGGGCGTACACCACGAATCGGGTGCTGTCCTTGTCCGGTGTCTCGAACCAGAACTTGGTGAAGTCCGGGAATTCTTCACGCTTCTTGGCGTAGGTGTCGATTGCCAGGCCGCGGGCCGACAAACCGTACTGGCCGGTGGCGTCTACCGCACGGAAATAGCTGGCGCCGAGGAACGACAAGACGTCGTGCTGATCCAGCTCCGGGGCCTTGAACAGCTTGAACCCGGAAAATCCCAGGTCGCCCTTGAGCTGCTGGGTATCGACGGTGGTTTTTTCATAATTGAACAGCGACGGGCGGAAATGCACCTCGCGCGCCAGTCGAGTCTTGGGATCGACGCTGTACATGCGCACCGGCTGCTTGAAACCCATGCCGACGTGGAAGAACTGCACGTCCAGCTGACCTTTCAGATCCTTCCACAGCGAGTGATTGCCGTCGTAGCGGATCGCGTTGAAGTTCTGCGGCGTCATGGTTGCCAGCGTCGGCGGCAGCACCTGTTTGGTGTCCTGATACGGCTTGCCGGCGAGCTGTTTGGCCTGGCTCTTCAGCGCTTCGAAGTCGAACGCCTGGGCGTCGCCATCGGCAGTGCCACTGCTGGCCCAGGCGTTTGCGGCCAGCAGGCCGGTGGCCGAGAGACCGGTGTAAGCCGCGATGGCCATGGACGCTTTGAGCAAATTCCTGCGATGCATAAGTACAACCTGTCGTGAACAATCCCGCGCCGTTCCTGGCACGTGCTGGATCAGAAATAGCGGTTCGGACATGCCTTGGCCAAACACAACGGACTGTAAAGAGATGCCAAATAGCTTAAACCGTTCGATTACAGAGCAAAAATGATTGATAGCACCGCGACAGCGCGGCAATGAAACAAGACATGTCAGGTAACGTTTCTCACAGCGTTTTCTGATTTATAGGGCATATCTGCTTTTTTCGACTAATTACTCTAAAAACCGCTTTTCAGCGCCGATTTAATTTCTATTCTATGGGCATGACCGGTTTCGGCCCTTCAGGCCGGTGGGTTCAGTGCACACAAGACGGCCGCTGAAAGTGATAGGGCGATGCGGTTTTGCAGTTTTCTTTGACGTATAGAAGGACATCGTCCATGTCGAAAGTACAAGGCATCACTGAAATGTTAGGACTCTTTCCCTGCCTGGCCACCGGGCGGCGAAGGCGTCGTCTCAGTTCGGAGGAGTTGAAGTTGGTGGAGCGCTATCGCGAGCTGTCGGAGAGTGACCGGATTGCGATGCGCTATCTGGTGGATGCGATGAGGAGTGTTTCGCGGTTTTGAGGTGTAAAGGATTTGTCCGTTGAGCAAAGGATCGCGGCTTGCGGCAGCGCTTACAGGAGAACTGCCGCAGGCCGCGATCCTTTCGTTTTTAATGCTTGAACATCACATGCCGCACAACCGTGTAATCCTCCAACCCATACATGGACATGTCCTTGCCATAACCGGACAGTTTCTGACCACCGTGCGGCATTTCGCTGACCAGCATGAAGTGGGTGTTCACCCAGGTGCAGCCGTACTGCAGGCGCGCAGACAGGCGATGGGCGCGGCCGACGTCCGAGGTCCAGACCGACGACGCCAGGCCGTAGTCCGAGTCGTTGGCCCAGGCCAGCGCCTGCGCTTCATCGGTGAATTTGGTTACCGATACCACCGGCCCGAACACTTCGCGGCGCACGATCTCGTCGTCCTGTTGTGCGTCGGCCAGCACCGTCGGTTCAAAGAAGAAGCCATTGCCTTCCACTGGCTTGCCGCCGGTGATCAACCGAATGTGCGGTTGCGCCATGGCCCGCTCGACAAACCCGGTTACGCGGTCACGATGTTGCGCGCTGATCAATGGGCCCAGCTCCGTCGATGGATCATCTTGCAAGCCGTACTTGAGGCTGCTGACCGCGGCGCCGAGCTTCTCGACGAAGGTGTCGTAGATGCCTGCCTGAGCGTAGATGCGGCAAGCGGCAGTGCAGTCCTGGCCGGCGTTGTAAAAACCGAAGGTGCGAATGCCTTCCACGGCGGCGTCGATGTCGGCATCGTCGAAGATGATCACCGGCGCCTTGCCGCCCAGTTCCATGTGCATGCGTTTGACGCTGCCGGCGGTGCTGGAAATGATGTTCGAGCCGGTAGCGATGGAGCCGGTCAGCGACACCATGCGCACTTTCGGGTGGGTGACCAGTGGGGTGCCAACGGAAGGACCACGACCGAACACCAGGTTAAGCACACCCGCCGGGAAAATCTCCGACGCCAGTTCTGCCAGGCGCAGGGCGGTCAGCGGGGTTTGTTCCGACGGCTTGAGCACCACGGTATTACCGGCGGCCAGGGCTGGGGCGACTTTCCAGGCGAGCATCATCAGCGGGTAGTTCCATGGCGCGATGGAGGCAATCACGCCGACCGGGTCGCGGCGGATCATCGAGGTGTGGCCGTGCAAGTATTCACCCCCCAGCGCACCGCTCATGCAACGGCTGGCCCCGGCGAAGAATCGGAACACGTCGGCAATCGCCGGGATCTCGTCGTTCAGCGCGGCGCTGTAGGGTTTGCCGCAGTTGTCCGACTCCAGTTTGGCCAGCTCTTCGCCATGGGCTTCGATGATGTCGGCGAGTTTGAGCAGCAACAGCGAGCGTTCTTTCGGCGTGGTTTGCGACCAGCCTTCGAAGGCGCTATCGGCGGCGCGCACGGCGGCGTCGACCTGGGCTTCGCTGGCTTCGTTGATTTCCACCAGTACACGACCGAGGGCCGGGTTGAACACGGCTTGGGCGGGGCCGTCGCCGGCGACCAGTTGGCCATTGATCAAGAGTTTGGTTTGCATGGCTTTGTCCTCCGAAGCTGTTGTTTTCTTTTTGTGGGAACTGGCCCCTGCTCCCACAGGATCCGGTTTCCAGTGGTCAGTTATTTTCCGCCGCTACCGGCGACACTCTCGCCACCACGGGTCAGGTAATACGCGCCGAGAATCGGCAACATGGTCACCATCATGACCAGCATCGCTACGACGTTGGTCACCGGCACGTCCCGAGGGCGGCTGAGCTGGTTGAGCAGCCACAACGGCAAGGTGCGTTCGTGGCCGGCGGTGAAGGTGGTGACGATGATTTCGTCGAACGACAGGGCGAACGCCAGCATGCCACCGGCCAGCAATGCCGAGCCGAGGTTCGGCAGGACGATGTAGCGGAAGGTCTGCCAGCCGTCGGCGCCGAGGTCCATCGACGCTTCGATCAAACTGTAGGACGTGCGGCGCAATCGGGCGATGACATTGTTGTAGACGATCACCACGCAGAAAGTCGCATGACCGATCACGATGGTGAACACCCCCGGCTCGATCTCCAAGGTCTTGAAAGTCGCCAGCAGCGCGATCCCGGTGATGATCCCCGGCAGGGCAATCGGCAGGATCAGCATCAGCGAGATGCCTTGCTTGCCGAAAAAGTCCCGCCGGTACAGCGCCGCCGAGGCGAGGGTGCCGAGGATCAGCGCAATCAGGGTGGCGATGGCGGCGATCTGCAGCGACAGCTTGATCGCCTCCAGTACGTCGGGCCGCGAGAACGCCACGGCGATCCACTTCAGGGTGAAGCCCTTGGGCGGAAAGCTGAACGCCGCGTCTTCGGTGTTGAAGGCATAGAGGAAGATGATCAGGATCGGAAAATGCAAGAACAGCAACCCGCCCCAGGCGGCGATGCGCAGGCCCAGGGATGCCCGGTCTTGAGCGGAAGCGTCAGAGCGCATCGAAAGCCCCCAGGCGTTTGACGATGGACAGGTAAATGGCGATCAGCACGATCGGCACCAGCGTGAAGGCCGCCGCCATCGGCATGTTGCCGATCGCCCCTTGCTGGGCGTAGACCATGCTGCCGACGAAGTAGCCCGGCGGGCCCACCAGTTGCGGCACGATGAAGTCGCCCAGGGTCAGTGAAAAGGTGAAAATCGAACCGGCCGCGATCCCCGGAATCGACAGCGGCAGAATCACTTGCATGAAGGTCTGACGCGGCTTGGCGCCCAGATCCGCCGAAGCTTGCAGCAAGGACGGCGGCAGGCGTTCCAGTGACGCCTGGATCGGCAGGATCATGAACGGCAGCCAAATATAGACAAACACCATGAACCGCCCCAGGTGCGAGGTCGACAGGGTGCTGCCACCCACTCCCGGCATCCCGAGTACGAACTGCAACACCGGCTCCAGGTTCAGGTACTGAACGAACCACTGGGCCACGCCGCCCTTGGCCAGCAGCAAGGTCCAGGCATAGGCTTTGACGATGTAACTGGCCCACATCGGCATCATCACCGCGATGTAGAAAAACGCCTTGATGTTGCCGCTGGTGTAGCGCGCCATGTAGTAGGCGATCGGGAAGGCCACGATTGCACTGGCGATCGACACGACGATGGCCATGCTCAGGGTGCGCAGGATGATGTCGAAGTTCGATGGCTGGAACAGCGCTGCGAAGTTCGCCAGGGTCAGGTCGGGGGTGACCGTCATGGTGAAGTCATCGAAGGTGTAGAAGCCTTGCCACAGCAGAGTCAGCAGCGAGCCGAGGTAGATCGCGCCAAACCACAGCAACGGCGGCACCAGCAGCAGCGACAGATACAGGTTCGGCCGCCGGTACAGCAGGTTGGAAAACCGGCGCAGCGGCGAGCCGTTGGCCGGGGGGCGAGAGATCACACTGTCCATCTCATACCCCGCCTACAACATTGTCGTGCAGCGGGATCATCGCCTCGCGCGCCCAGCGAGCGCTGATGCGTTGCCCGGGCTGATGTTGCGCACTGACGTCCAGCCACTGGACGTTGGCCTGGCTGATGTTCAGGGTCTGGCCGTTTTCCAGTTTCAGTTCATAGCGGGTGGAGCTGCCTTGATACTGGATGTCGTGGAGCAGGCCGCTGACTTCTATTTCATGGCTGGCCAGCGGCCCTTCGGCGAAACGCACATGTTCCGGGCGGATCGAAAACGGCTGAGGATTGCCGCTCAACTGCCGGGCCAGATCACCGCGTATTACATTGGACGTGCCGACGAATTCGGCGACGAAGGTGGTTGTCGGTTTCATATAGAGGTGGCGCGGCGTGTCGACCTGTTCGATGCGTCCTTTGTTGAACACCGCCACGCGGTCGGACATCGACAACGCTTCGGTCTGGTCGTGGGTGACGAAGATAAAGGTGATGCCTAGCTGGCGTTGCAGCTTCTTCAGTTCGCCTTGCATTTGCTCGCGTAGCTTCAAGTCGAGGGCGCCCAAGGGTTCATCGAGCAACAACACACGAGGGCGATTGACCAATGCGCGGGCCAGGGCCACCCGTTGGCGTTGGCCGCCCGACAGCTGCACCGGTTTGCGCTCGCCGTAGCCGTTGAGGGCGACCATGTCGAGGGCTTCTTCGGCGCGTTTGTGGCGTTCGGTCTTGCCGACGCCTTTGACTTTCAAACCGTAGGCGACGTTGTCGAGTACGTTCATGTGCGGGAACAGCGCGTAATCCTGGAACACGGTGTTCACGTCGCGCTGATACGGCGGCAGCCCGGCGGCTTCGGCGCCATGGATGCGGATGGAGCCGGTGCTCGGCTGTTCGAAACCGGCGATCAGGCGCAGGCAGGTGGTTTTACCCGAACCAGAAGGGCCCAGCAGGGAAAAGAACTCGCCGTCCTGGATGTCGATGGAAACCCGGTCAACGGCCTTCACCTCACCGAACTGACGGGAAACGTTGGTGAACTGGACTGCAAGCGTCATGGATACGGTGCTCCCAAAAAGCCGGGGCCCATCACAGCGGCTCCTGCCTGGACTTCTGAAAAAGCTGAATCGGTGTGCTTTTTTAGCTGGAATGCTCACTGTGGCGAGGGGGCAAGCCCCCTCGCCATAAAGCTCCCTCGCCACAAGGGGGTGTATTACCTGCCTCCCATAATCGCGATGTAGTCCTGGGTCCAGCGGCTATAAGGCACGTACTTGCCACCCTCAGCCTGCGGGGTTTTCCAGAAGGCGATCTTGTCGAACTGGTCGAAACCGTTGGTTTTGCACCCCTCGGCCCCCAACAGTTCGCTTGCCTTGCACGCCGCCGGAACCGCCGGCAGCGAGCCGAACCAGGCGGACACATCGCCCTGGACCTTCGGCGTCAGCGACCAGTCCATCCACTTATAGGCACAGTTCGGGTGCTTGGCTTCGGCGTGCATCATGGTGGTGTCGGCCCACCCGGTGGCGCCTTCTTTGGGGATGGTCGAGGCGACTGGCTGTTTCTCGTTCATCAGGCCGTTGACCTGATACGGCCAGGAACTGGAAGCCACCACGCCTTCGTTCTTGAAGTCACTCATCTGCACGGTGGTGTCGTGCCAGTAGCGGTGGATCAACTTTTGCTGGGCGCGCAGCAGGTCGAGAACGGCCTTGTACTGTTTTTCGTCGAGCAGGTAAGGGTCCTTGATGCCCAGTTCCGGCTTGGCGGTTTTCAGGTACAGCGCCGCGTCCGCGATGTAGATCGGGCCGTCATATGCCTGCACGCGGCCCTTGTTGGATTTGCCGTCGGGCAGCTTCTGCTCTTCGAGTATCACGCTCCAACTGGTCGGCGGCTGTTTGAACACGTTGGTGTTGTACATGAGCACATTCGGCCCCCATTGGTACGGGGTGCCATAGGTTTGCTTGTCGACCACGTACCACGGCCCATCCTTCAGGCGCGGATCGAGATTCTTCCAGTTGGGGATCAATGCGGTGTTGATCGGCTGGACGCGCTTGCCGGCGATCAAGCGCAGGGAGGCATCGCCGGACGCCGTCACCAGGTCGTAACCGCCCTTGGCCATCAGGCTGACCATCTCATCGGACGTACCGGCCGTCTTGACGTTGACCTTGCAGCCGGTTTCCTTCTCGAAAGCGCTGACCCAGTCGTAGGCCTTGTCGCTTTCGCCCCGTTCGATATAGCCGGGCCAGGCAACGATATCCAGCTGACCTTCGCCGGCACCGACGGCTTTCAGCGGTTCGGCGGCCTGCAGGCTGGCGCTGGCCAGAAGCGCCGTGGCGATTGCACTGAGCAGTGCGGTCTTGTGTTCGAACATGGGGTTTCCCTCTTCTTTAATTAGGGTCGGGACAGCGTTGAACGGGGTAGTTCGCCACGAGTGGCTTGTTATTAGCGTAGTGCGCTTTGTGGGAGGCTGACCGAGGCCGGGCTGTGTCATGGGTTTATCCAGACTAGTGCCCGATGTCACGGTCGACAAATCCCCGGGGCTGCATTCGATGAAATAGATTGTGTGGGTGCGTTACCGACTGTTTATCGAGATATGAGCAACATCTGGAAGCACTCTCGCGAAGAGGAACCGGGCACTTTCAATCCAGGCTGGTGGCCTTAATGATCCGGTTAACCCGATTTCGTGGAGGCGGTAAATGAATACCCGTGGATTGCTCGATCAACTGCTCAGGTCCGGTCGGGATCTGTTGCAGAACAAGGCCGGTGGCACGCAGAACAAATCATCCAGCGGTGGGTTGGGCGGTTTGCTCGGCGGCAGTTGAAGCTGGAGCCGGGGTTGAAGGCCGAGTTGGAGACGCAGGTGCGGCAGGCTTTTATGTAAACGTAAGCAGCACCTTTAACGATCCTCAAACAAAACCCGCCACCTCTTGTTGAGGTGGCGGGTTTTGTTGTTTCAGCACTTTTTTCGGATGCCGTTCCGATTTACCGTTTGTCTGGAATAGACCTTTACCTGTTATTTCTGACAGTAGCCAAATCTACGGCTCAATGGCCTGATGTCGCTTATCAGGCCGCTGTTCGCGACCAGCAGACAAGGAGCGTATGTGATGGGTGACGATCTCTCGATGACAGCTGAAAATAATGTCCTGCAAGATTATTCACCGTCTATTCCGGGGGCTACAGCGGATGTCAAAAGCGAAAACTCTGGTGCGGGGAAACCTCTGGTCGGTGTTCCCCTCAGGCTGACCGAGAGCGGGAGGCTTCGTGTTGTCGTTGATCCCCCTATCGATCAGCCAGGCAACCCTGTTACGGCAGTCATTCTTTTTCTCAATGGGGTGAAAGTTGATGTCGAGGCTGAGATTGATGAGCAACTTCGGCGCAGTTTTTGGGTGCCTAAAGCACTACTGCGTGAGGGGCTTCAGCGGTTCACTTATTCAGTAACGCGTCTGAGTGGTAATAGCAGTGAGTCAGCGGCGCTCTTTTGTGAATACAGTCAGCATCGCCCTGCCGGGAGGGACGTCGACCCTCGCGATAACTACCACGACGGCCTGGGTATCGAAGTGCCAGAAGACATTGGGCCAAATGAAGTCAAGAAGGGTGTTTGGGTCACTGTTTCTTACCTTTTCATGAAGCTCCACGATGTCATCACTCTCAAGTGCAATGGGGTTGAAGTCAGACGCGTGGTCGGTGTTTCGGACGATCCACAAGAACCGGATGTGGTCGGCAGCCCTATCAAGATTCGGGTCAGCAAGGACGTGTTCGAAGAGGCCGGGAGTCATCCGGCTTTCCTGTTTGTGTACACGGTCAGGGATCAGTTGGAAAACTACACTGAAAGATCTCTCTGGTCCAAGGGGGTTGAGCGGGACATTGACCTTATGGAGAAACAACTGGCGGGGCCGGACTTGATTGAAGACCCCAATGACGAGAGCGACGACGCTGACACCATCGACCCCGTCAAAGTGAACAGAACACAGTTTCTCCATGCACGGGTACACGCGTTCAAAGGGCTTTTTGAAGCCAAGGATGTTATCCAGGGCAATTATGTTTGCGTGCCACTTACAGGTTCGTCGGTGACAGATAATCCGCAGGTGACTGTCGGCAGAGTGCCATCGACTTATTTGTTGAAAATACCCGCGAGCAAGGTTTTCCCGGGCGGGCAGGTACAAATGACTTGCGAACTGATCAGAAACGGCATGGTGATCGCCAGCTCCTATAACACCAAAGCGCGTGTGCTCAGGGGAGGCGAGGGTGTTTTGCCTGTGCCGACGGTACAAGTGGTCGAGGGCGGTGTTCTTTCACCGGGTAAAAACCTCGAAGGCGCCAACGGGCGTGTCGAGCTGATCGGGTTTCTTCCGGGAGATCAGGCCAAACTGGTGGTCAAGGGCGCGTCGGGCGCAGGGTCACCCAAGTTTGGATTTAAGCCGTTCAATTCCAACTCACGGGCCAACTTCAAGCTCGACACAAAATTCATCAGTGCCAATATCGGGCGCCAAGTCGAATTCTCATGGACTCTGCTGCGCAACGGCAACGAGACCGTCTCCGAGTCATTGATTGTCACCGTAGAAAAGTACAAAGAACAGGATCCGAACTTTCCGGCGCCTGAAGTTGCAGAGGCGAATGGGCGCGATTTGGATACCCGTTCGTTCGTCGGGGATGCTCATGTTGCGGTCGTGCCCTGGTCATTTATCGATATCGGCCAACCGTATACGCTGGATGCCAGCGGAACCGACAGCAATGGCAACTCCGTCACGATCCCGATTACCAGTGGAAAAGAAACAACGGCGACGGAGGTAGAAAAGGGCTTGCAAATACCTTTGTTGCGTCAAAAACTGCTGAAACTCAGGAACGGCAGTGAGCTGACGATTCGGGCAAAAGTCGACCTGCACCCCAACGAAAACGAACAGACGATCGTGACCTTCCCGCTGCAAAGTTACGCGGTCACTACCCTGGCACTGCAGACGCCGAATATCACGTCACTGAAGGACAGCAAGGGGGAGATCAAAGAAGGGGGCTACACCACCGATATTCGCGTCACCGTGACAGTCGCGTCGAGTCCGAAACTTGAAGTGCAGATTCTGGATGGCAAAACGTCTGTCAGCAGGCAGTTTGCCAATGACCAGGGTATTTCGACCCATACCGTCACGGGGCTGGGTTTGACGAGCCATCGTCTTGTGGCCAGAACTGTTTACGGGCCTCAGCCGGAGTCTGCCCCTCGTACGTTTACAGTGCTGGCTCCGTTAAAAGCTCCAACCATCTCTTACGTTCTGTTTCAAGGAAGTTACGTTCCTTCGGGGGGTAACGCGAATAATTGGGTCACGTTCTTCGGTACTTGCGATGCTCGTCCCTATGCGCGAACAGTATTACTGACTACTGAGGCAGGTGGTGGATACCAGTTTGGCATACCGGCCAATCATACGACCTGGAATCAACTCGCCTGGTTTGGTCGCGGATATCGCTACCACCGTTTGGTCGATATCGAGTCGAATCTGTCCTCTAACGTCCATGCCGTTAACTGGCAGTGAGCGTCAGCGGCTTTAACGGGGCGCAGCTTTTCGGAAGCTCCTTCAGATCGCGTTTATCCGTTAGGAACGGGTGCACGCGATCGGCATAGGAGCTGCCGAAGGCTGCGATCTTTTTGCTTACAAACGACGCCGTCCTGGAGGCTGCGTCGGTGGCGAAGGGGGCTTGCCCCATTAGGTGGCGAAGCCGCCCCAAAATTTACAGATGCGGTTATTCAGACAAACCGCATTGGCCGGGTTTGCGACTGCTGCGCAGCCGAACGGGGGCAAGCCCCTCGCCACAAATGTTCGTCAGGAACCGCCTTATCGTTCTTCGCGAGCAAGCCCGCTCCCACAGACCCTCGGCTATACTCCCCCGCAATTTGACCCGCACCGAGGACTGACTGTGAAGAACTGGACGTTGCGCCAACGCATTTTGGCGAGCTTTGCGGTAATTATCGCAATCATGCTGCTGATGGTTGTGGTGTCTTTTTCTCGGCTGATGAAGATCGACGCCGGCGCAGAATCGGTTCGCACCGATGCGGTCCCGGGGGTGTATTACAGTTCGATGATCCGCGGTGCGTGGGTCGACAGTTTTAACCTCACCCAACAGCTTGTCGGCCTTTCCGGGCATCGTGAAATGACCGTCGCCGACCAGACCATGTACAAAAGTTTCGAAGAGCGCTTGAACGAGCAAATAGCCAACTACCGTAAAACCATTTTCACGGAGGACGATCGGGCTCTGTTCGAGGAGTTCGAAGTGCGTCATCAGCTCTACAACAAAGAGATGAACAACGTTATCGATCTCTATCAGCGCAAAGAGTACGACCAGGCGGTGCTTGCCCTGGAGCAAAAACTGACGCCGGCCTGGGTCAATGGGCGCATGCAATTGAACAGCCTTCTTGAAAATAATCACGCCCTGGCTGAACAATCCACGCTGGCCATCAGTGACGCGGTGACGGCCGCCAAAATCAGCATGGGCGTCTCTTTGCTGGTGGCAATCATCGCCGCCGGCCTCTGCGGCCTGCTGCTGATGCGCGCGATCATGGCGCCGATGAATCGCATTGTGGATATCCTCGAAGTCATGCGCACCGGCGATCTCAGCAGTCGCCTGAATCTGGATCGCAAGGACGAGTTCGGCGCGGTGGAAACCGGGTTCAACGACATGATGACCGAGCTCACCTCGTTGGTGTCCCAGGCCCAGCGTTCCTCGGTGCAGGTCACCACGTCGGTCACCGAAATCGCCGCGACCTCCAAGCAGCAACAGGCCACCGCCACCGAAACCGCGGCCACCACCACCGAAATCGGTGCGACATCCCGTGAAATTGCCGCCACCTCGCGCGACCTGGTGCGCACCATGACCGAAGTCTCCACCGCCGCCGACCAGGCTTCGGTGCTGGCCGGTTCTGGTCAGCAAGGCCTGGCGCGCATGGAAGACACCATGCACTCGGTGATGGGCGCGGCAGATCTGGTGAATGCCAAACTGGCGATCCTCAATGAGAAGGCCGGCAACATCAACCAAGTGGTGGTGACCATCGTCAAAGTCGCCGACCAGACCAACCTGTTGTCCCTGAACGCCGCGATCGAAGCCGAGAAGGCCGGCGAGTATGGTCGCGGGTTTGCCGTGGTCGCCACCGAAGTGCGACGTCTGGCAGACCAGACCGCCGTGGCCACCTACGACATCGAGCAGATGGTGCGCGAGATCCAGTCGGCGGTGTCGGCCGGGGTCATGGGCATGGACAAGTTCTCTGAGGAAGTGCGCCGCGGCATGTCCGAGGTGCAGCAGGTGGGCGAGCAGCTGTCGCAGATCATTCATCAGGTTCAGGCGCTGGCGCCGCGGGTGTTGATGGTCAACGAAGGCATGCAGGCTCAGGCCACCGGCGCCGAGCAGATCAACCACGCGCTGGTGCAGTTGGGCGATGCCAGCAGCCAGACGGTTGAGTCCTTGCGCCAGGCCAGTTTCGCCATCGACGAACTGAGCCAGGTGGCCGTGGGGCTGCGTGGCGGTGTCTCGCGATTCAAAGTCTGATGAGCGAACTTACGGCCAGGCGCGGCGTGGCGATGCCGACGAAGCAGTCGTTGTTTCTGGTGTTCCGCATCGGCAATGAGCGCTACGCCTTGCAGGCCATTGAGGTGGCTGAAGTACTGCCGCAACTGCCGTTGAAGCCCATTCCCCGGGCGCCGGACTGGGTGGCGGGGGTGTTCGCCTATCGTGGCGCGGTGGTGCCGGTGATCGACCTCAGCGCGCTGACGTTTGGCCAACCGGCCCAGGCCCGCACCAGCACGCGGCTGGTGTTGGTGCACTATCGGCCGGATGAGGCGAGGCCTGCGCAATTGCTCGGGCTGATTCTGGAGCAGGTCACCGACACGTTGCGCTGCAACCCGGCGGACTTTCAGCCTTATGGCCTGGACAATCGCCAGGCGCCGTACCTCGGCCCGGTGCGCGAAGATGCCCAGGGGCTGCTGCAATGGGTGCGGGTTGCCGATTTACTGGATGCACAGGTTCGCGCCTTATTGTTTCCCTCGCCGCCGCTGGACCTGGCGCAGTTTGAGGAGCAGGGATGAGCAGCGATCAACGGTTTTTCGATTTCCTCAAGGAACGTATCGGCCTGGATGTCGGCTCGGTCGGCCCGGCGATCATCGAGCGTGCGGTGCGCCAGCGCATCACGGCGGTTCGGGCGCTGACGGCCGATGAGTATTGGCACACGTTGTTGGGTTCGCGTGACGAACAGCAGGCGCTGATTGAAGCGGTGATCGTCCCCGAAACCTGGTTTTTCCGTTACCCGGAATCCTTCGCCACGCTGGCGAAACTGGCGGCCAAGCGGCTGGCAGCGATCAACAACATGCGCGCCCTGCGGATTCTCAGCTTGCCGTGTTCTACCGGCGAAGAACCGTACTCGATCGCCATGGCATTGCTTGATGCCGGGCTGGCGCCGCACCAGTTCAAGGTCGACGGCATGGACGTCAGCCCGCTGTCGGTGGAAAAGGCCAGGCTCGCGCTGTACGGCAAGAATTCGTTTCGTGGCCAGGACCTCGAGTTTCGCGAGCGCCATTTCACCGCTGAACACGATAACTATCGCCTCAGCGGGCGCGTGCTTGAACAAGTGCGTTTACAGGTCGGTAACCTGCTGGATCCGACCTTGCTGGTCAACGAGCCGCCCTATGACTTCGTGTTCTGTCGCAACCTGCTGATTTATTTCGACCAGCCGACCCAGCAGCAAGTGTTCGAAGTGCTCAAGCGTCTGACTCACATCGACGGCGTGCTGTTTATCGGCCCGGCCGAGGGCAGTCTGCTCGGCCGTTTCGGCATGCGCTCGATCGGTATACCGCAGTCGTTTGCCTTCAGTCGCCAGAGCGCGCTCGAGCCGCTTGCGACCTTCGCGCCGATGTCGCTGCCCGTGCAGCAACCGTTGCGCAGCATGACTCCGCCGCCTGTGCGCAGTCGGCCTTTTGCGACGGTCGTGCCGATGCCTCGGGCTGCCGCCATCCCTTCGGCCACTTCTTCGGACGCCGCCACGCTGTTGGCGAATATCGCCGCGCTGGCCAATGAAGGCAAAAGTGCCGAGGCCCGCGCCGCGTGCGAAAGTTATTTGCGCAGTCACGAACCGGTGGCCCAAGTGTTCTATTGGCTGGGGCTGCTCAGCGATGTCGCCGGCAGTGCCCTGGAGGCCCAGGGGTTTTATCGCAAGGCGTTGTACCTCGAACCGCAACACCCCGACGCGTTGATGCACCTGGCTGCCTTGCTGCAATCCCAGGGCGACACGGCGGGTGCCAGACGATTGCAGGCCCGCGCCGCCCGCAGCGAGCGCGCCGCTGACAGTGAGCGTAAACGATGAACGCCTCCGACACCTTGAACGTCACCCATGAAGATGCACAGGCCATCGACGACTGCTGGAATCGCATCGGTATCCACGGCGACCAGTCCTGCCCGCTGCTGAACGAGCACATTCATTGCCGCAATTGCGCGGTGTATTCGGCTGCCGCCACGCGCTTGCTCGACCGCTACGCCTTGCAGCAGGATGACCGTGGGCAAATCTCCACGGTGGCCGAGAGCGAGGTGAAAACCCGTTCGCTGCTGATGTTTCGCCTCGGCGAAGAGTGGCTGGGCCTGGCCACTCGCAGCCTGGTCGAAGTGGCGCCACTGCAAGCGATCCATTCCTTGCCGCACCAGCGTTCCCGGGCATTGCTCGGCGTGGCGAATGTGCGCGGTGCCTTGGTGGCGTGCCTGTCTTTGGTGGAGCTGTTGGGGCTCGACGACACCAGTAGTGTGGCGCCCGGCGCGCGGGTAACGCCGCGGATGCTGATCATCGCCGCCCACGGCGGGCCGGTGGTGGTGCCGGTGGACGAAGTGGACGGGATTCACGCCATCGACGAGCGCATTCTCGATGCCGCGTCCCAGTCCGGCACCCAGGCCAGCGCCAAATACACCCGCGGAGTCTTGCCATTCAAAGGTCGCAGCCTGCGTTGGCTGGATGAAGAGCAGCTGCTGTCTGCCGTGACCCGGAGCCTCACATGACCCCCGACCAAATGCGTGACGCCTCTTTGCTGGAGCTGTTCAGCCTGGAAGCCGAGGCCCAGACCCTGGTGCTGAGCGCCGGTCTGCTGGCGCTGGAGCGCGATCCGACCCAGGCCGATTACCTCGAGTCGTGCATGCGCGCGGCCCATTCGCTCAAGGGCGCGGCGCGAATTGTCGGCGTCGATGCCGGGGTCAGTGTTGCCCATGTGATGGAGGATTACCTGGTCAGCGCCCAGGAAGGGCGCCTGTACCTGCGACCCGAACACATTGATGCGCTGTTGCAGGGCACCGATCTGCTGATGCGGATTGCGACGCCGAACAATGCTCCGGCGCCTGCGGATATCGACGCTTATGTCGTCTTGATGGGACGGCTGCTTGAACACATGGCGACGGTTGCCCCCATCGCGCTGCCGATGGCAGAACCTCAGCTCGAACCGCCGACACCCAGGGTCGAGCCGCCCGGTCGTGCTGCCGAAACACCCGTCGACACACTCATTGAAACACCCCAGGCAGAGCCCGCCGAGCCTGCGTCCAAGACCAAGCGCACCACCGACACTGGCGAGCGTGTATTGCGCGTCACGGCCGAGCGCTTGAACAGCCTGCTCGACCTGTCGAGTAAATCCCTGGTGGAAACCCAGCGCCTCAAGCCGCACCTGGCCACCATGCAGCGCCTTAAACGCATGCAGAGCAATGGCCTGCGGGCGCTGGAAAGCCTCAACGTTCATCTCAAGGACCATGCCTTGAGCCTCGAAGCCCAGGAAGCCTTGGGCGATGCCCGCCGATTGCTGGCCGAGTCCCAGCAATTACTGGTGGAAAAAAACGCCGAACTGGACGAGTTCGCCTGGCACGCCAGTCAGCGCGCACAGGTGTTGTATGACACCGCGCTGGCCTGTCGCATGCGGCCGTTCGCCGACGTGCTGAGCGGTCAAGTGCGCATGGTCCGCGATCTTGGGCGCAACCTTGGCAAACAGGTGCGGCTGGAGATCGAGGGCGACAAGACTCAAGTCGACCGCGACGTACTGGAAAAACTCGAAGCGCCGCTGACGCACCTGCTGCGCAATGCGGTGGATCACGGTATCGAAACCCCGGAACAGCGGCGCTTGGCCGGCAAACCGGAGGAAGGCGTGATCCGTTTGCGAGCCTCCCATCAGGCCGGTCTGCTGGTGCTGGAACTGAGCGATGATGGCAATGGCGTCGACCTGGAAAAGGTCCGCCGCACGATCGTCGAGCGGCAGTTATCCCCAGCCGAGACTGCCGCGCAATTGAGCGAAGAAGAGCTGCTGACGTTCCTGTTTCTGCCGGGTTTCAGCCTGCGCGACACGGTCACCGAAGTCTCCGGGCGCGGCGTCGGGCTGGATGCGGTTCAGCACATGGTCCGGCAGTTGCGCGGCGCCGTGGTGCTGGAGCAGACAGCGGGCGCGGGCAGTCGTTTCCATCTTGAAGTGCCGCAGACGCTGTCGGTGGTGCGCAGCCTGGTGGTGGAAGTCGGTGACGAGGCGTATGCCTTCCCGCTGGCGCACATCGAGCGCATGTGCGACCTGGAGCCGGAAGACATCATGCAGGTCGAAGGCCGGCAGCACTTTTGGTACGAAGGCCGGCATGTCGGGCTGGTCGCCGCCAGTCAGCTGTTGCATCGGCCGGCGAGCCAGAACAGCGCGCAGACCCTCAAAGTCGTGGTCATCCGCGAGCGCGAGGCGATCTACGGGGTGGCGGTCGAGCGGTTTATCGGCGAGCGGACGCTGGTGGTGCTGCCGCTGGACGAGCGTCTGGGCAAGGTACAGGACATTTCCGCCGGGGCTTTGCTCGACGACGGCTCGGTGGTGCTGATCGTCGACGTCGAAGACATGCTGCGTTCGGTGGACAAACTGCTCAATACCGGGCGTCTGGAGCGCATTGCCCGGAACGCCAATCAGGCTGTTGAAGCCGCGCGTAAACGGATTCTGGTGGTGGACGATTCGCTGACCGTTCGTGAGTTGCAGCGCAAGTTGCTGCTCAATCGCGGCTACGACGTCGCCGTGGCGGTGGACGGTATGGATGGCTGGAATGCCCTGCGTTCGGAGGATTTCGATCTGCTGATCACCGACATCGACATGCCGCGCATGGACGGCATCGAGCTGGTGTCTTTATTGCGTCGCGACAATCGCCTGCAGTCGCTGCCGGTGATGGTGGTGTCCTACAAGGACCGCGAAGAAGACCGTCGCCGTGGACTGGACGCCGGCGCCGACTATTATCTAGCCAAGGCCAGTTTTCATGATGACGCCTTACTGGATGCGGTCGTTGAGCTCATTGGAGGGGCGCGCACATGAAAATCGCCATCGTCAACGACATGCCCATGGCGGTAGAGGCTTTGCGCCGCGCCCTGGCGTTCGAACCGGCGCACGAGGTGGTCTGGGTCGCCAGCAACGGGGCGGAGGCGGTGCAACGTTGCGCCGAATACACTCCGGATCTGATCCTGATGGATTTGATCATGCCATTGATGGACGGCGTGGAAGCGACCCGGCGGATCATGGCCGAGACCCCGTGCGCGATCGTCATCGTCACCGTCGACCGCCAGCAGAACGTGCACCGGGTGTTCGAAGCCATGGGCTACGGCGCGCTTGATGTGGTCGATACCCCGGCGCTGGGCGCTGGTAACCCTCAGGAAGCCGCTGCGCCGCTGCTGCGCAAGATCCTCAATATTGGCTGGTTGATCGGTGACCACAGCAATCGGGAGCGATCGACACCGAGCCCGCACCGCAACTCGGCCTCGCGCCAGCACCTGGTGGCGATCGGTTCATCCGCTGGCGGGCCGGCGGCGCTGGAAGTGCTGCTCAAGGGCCTGCCCCGGGATTTTTCGGCGGCCATCGTGCTGGTCCAGCATGTGGATCAGGTGTTCGCCGCCGGCATGGCCGAATGGCTTGCCAGCGCCAGCGGCCTGGACGTGCGCCTGGCCCAGGAAGGCGAACCGCCGCAAAGCGGCACGATCCTGCTGGCCGGTACCAATCATCACATCCGCTTGCTGAAAAACGGCACGCTGGCCTACACCGCCGAACCGGTCAACGAGATCTATCGGCCTTCGATCGATGTGTTTTTCGAGAGTGTGGCCAATTACTGGAGCGGTGATGCCGTGGGCGTTCTACTGACCGGTATGGGGCGTGACGGCGCCCAGGGGCTTAAACTCATGCGCCAACAGGGCTACCTGACCATCGCTCAGGACCAGAACAGCAGTGCCGTGTACGGAATGCCCAAGGCGGCCGCAGCCATCGACGCTGCCGTGGAAATCCGTCCACTGGACAAGATAGCGCCACGTTTGCTGGAGATTTTCCAAAAATGACTATCATTAGCAGCAATCGTGGCCCAAGCAGTACTCAGGTGACCGCACATGAATGAATTACAGCTCGACGACTTCAAAACCGACGAAAACGCCGCCATGGTGTTGTTGGTGGACGATCAGGCGATGATCGGCGAGGCGGTGCGCCGTGGTCTGTCGAACGAAGAAAACATCGACTTCCACTTCTGCGCCGACCCGCACCAGGCCATCGCCCAGGCGATCCGCATCAAGCCGACGGTGATCCTTCAGGACCTGGTCATGCCCGGCCTCGACGGCCTGAGCCTGGTGCGCGAATACCGTAATCACCCGGCGACCAAGGATATTCCGATCATTGTCCTGTCGACCAAGGAAGACCCGCTGATCAAGAGCGCGGCGTTTGCCGCCGGGGCCAACGATTACCTGGTCAAGCTGCCGGACAACATCGAACTGGTGGCGCGTATCCGCTATCACTCGCGCTCCTACATGACCCTGCTGCAGCGTGACGCGGCGTACCGTGCGTTGCGGGTCAGCCAGCAACAGTTGCTCGACACCAACCTGGTGCTGCAACGCTTGATGAACTCCGACGGTCTGACCGGGCTGTCGAACCGCCGGCATTTCGACGAATACCTGGAACTGGAGTGGCGGCGTTCGTTGCGTGATCAGACGCAATTGTCGTTGCTGATGATCGATGTCGACTATTTCAAGTCCTACAACGACAGTTTTGGCCACCTCGAAGGCGATGAAGCCCTGCGCAAAGTCGCCACGGCCATTCGCGACGCCAGCGCCAGGCCATCGGACCTGCCGGCCCGTTACGGCGGCGAAGAGTTCGTCCTGGTCTTGCCCAACACCTCGCCGGGCGGTGCGCGGCTGGTGGCGGAAAAACTGCGCCAGACCGTGGTCGGATTGAAGATCCCGCACGTTTTCCCGACCGAAGGTTCGTGCCTGACCATCAGCATCGGCCTGTCGACCGTGATCCCGCAGCCGGGCAGCGACTGCCGGCAATTGATCTTGGCGGCGGACAAGGGGCTGTACCTGGCGAAGAACAATGGGCGCAACCAGGTGGGAATTGAGTAACCCGCTGACTGTAGCGCTGTCGCAGCTGCCGAGCCCGCGAGGCTGCGTTCGAGGACGAAGTCCTCGCAAGTCCTGTGTATGCGGTTTGCCTGAATGACCGCGTTGTCTGACTTTACGACGGCTGCGCCGCCGAACGCAGCCTCGCGGGCTCGGCAGCTGCTACGGGCCCCCCGCGTTATTCCGTAAACCATTCGCCCCTAAAGCCGCCAGGCGGGCTGCCTTGACAGCGTGATTACGTTATACTCGCCGGCTTTCAAAAGTTCGCCAACGAGTGCTGCCCGCCATGGAAATCAACCCGATCCTTAACAGTATCAAGGACCTGTCCGAGCGCTCCGAAACTATTCGGGGGTATCTTTGACTACGATCAAAAGCATGAGCGTCTGACCGAAGTCAATCGCGAGCTTGAAGATCCGAGTGTCTGGAACAACCCTGAGTACGCTCAGAACCTGGGTCGCGAGCGCTCTGCGCTGGCCCAGATCGTAGAAACCCTCGATGAAATGTCCAGCGGTCTGGCCGATGCCAAGGACCTGCTGTTGATGTCTGCCGAGGAAGAAGACCAGGCCGCCGTCGACGACGTAGCCCTTGAAGTGGAGCGCTTGCGCGAAGCCCTCGAGAAGCTCGAATTCCGTCGCATGTTCAGCGGCGAGATGGACCAGAACAACGCCTACCTGGACATCCAGGCCGGCTCCGGCGGTACCGAGGCCCAGGACTGGGCCAACATCCTGCTGCGCATGTACCTGCGCTGGGCGGATAAACGCGGTTTCGACGCGACCATCATGGAATTGTCGGCCGGTGAAGTCGCCGGTATCAAAGGCGCGACCGTGCACATCAAGGGCGAATACGCCTTTGGCTGGCTGCGTACCGAAATCGGCGTGCACCGTCTGGTGCGCAAGAGCCCGTTCGACTCCGGCAACCGTCGTCACACCTCGTTCTCGGCCGTGTTCGTGTCGCCGGAAATCGATGACAACATCGAAATCGACATCAACCCGTCGGACCTGCGCATCGACACCTACCGCTCCTCCGGTGCCGGTGGTCAGCACGTAAACACCACCGACTCGGCCGTACGGATTACTCACGTACCGACCAACACCGTGGTCAGCTGCCAGAACGAACGCTCCCAGCACGCCAACAAAGACACCGCGATGAAAATGTTGCGGGCGCGCTTGTACGAGCAGGAAGTGCAGAAACGCAACGCCGCCTCCCAGGCCCTGGAAGACACCAAGTCGGACATCGGCTGGGGTCACCAGATCCGTTCGTACGTGCTCGATGCCTCGCGGATCAAGGATCTGCGCACCAACATCGAACGCAGCGACTGCGACAAGGTGCTCGACGGCGACATCGACGAATACCTGGTGGCGAGCCTGAAACAAGGGCTGTAAGGCACGCCCTACAGCGATCCCCAGCCGAAGGCTGGGGGCAACGAATCTGTGATGGAATTTTTAAAGACATGAGCGACCTACAACTCGACCCGCAAGCCCTGCAACAGGAAGAAAACTCCCTGATCGCCCTGCGCAAGGAAAAGCTTGCTGCCGAGCGCGCCAAGGGCCAGGCCTTCCCCAACGACTTCCGCCGCGACGCCTACTGCGAAGACTTGCAGAAGAAGTACGCGGACAAGACCAAGGAAGAGCTGGCAGAGGCTGCGATCCCGGTCAAGGTTGCCGGTCGTCTCATGCTCAACCGTGGCTCGTTCATGGTGATTCAGGACATGTCCGGGCGCATCCAGGTTTACGTCAACCGTAAAACCCTGTCCGAAGAAACCCTGGCCGCGGTGAAAACCTGGGACCTGGGCGACATCATTGCCGCCGAAGGCACCCTGGCCCGTTCCGGCAAGGGCGACCTGTACGTTGAAATGACCAACGTGCGCCTGCTGACCAAATCCCTGCGCCCACTGCCGGACAAGCACCACGGCCTGTCCGACACCGAGCAGCGCTACCGCCAGCGTTACGTCGACCTGATCGTCAACGAAGACGTGCGCCAGACCTTCCGCGTGCGTTCGCAAGTGATTGCGCACATCCGCAGCTTCCTGATGAAGCGTGACTTCCTGGAAGTCGAAACGCCGATGCTGCAAACCATTCCGGGTGGTGCGGCGGCCAAGCCGTTCGAAACTCACCACAACGCGCTGGATATGCAGATGTTCCTGCGTATCGCGCCGGAGCTGTACCTCAAGCGTTTGGTTGTCGGCGGGTTTGAAAAGGTCTTCGAAATCAACCGCAACTTCCGTAACGAAGGCGTTTCGACCCGGCACAACCCCGAGTTCACCATGCTCGAGTTCTACCAGGCCCACGCTGACTACGAAGACAACATGGACCTGACCGAGGAACTGTTCCGCGAACTGGCGCAGCTGGTTCTGGGCAGCACCGACGTGCCTTACGGCGACAAGGTGTTCCACTTCGGCGAGCCGTTCGTGCGCCTGTCGGTGTTCGACTCGATCCTCAAGTACAACCCGGAACTGACCGCTGCCGACCTGAACGACATCGACAAGGCCCGCGCCATCGCCAAGAAGGCCGGCGCCAAGGTGCTCGGCTTCGAAGGCCTGGGCAAACTGCAGGTGATGATTTTCGAAGAACTGGTCGAGCACAAGCTGGAACAGCCGCACTTCATTACCCAGTACCCGTTCGAAGTGTCGCCGCTGGCCCGTCGTAACGACGAGAACCCGAGCGTCACCGACCGTTTCGAACTGTTCATCGGCGGCCGTGAAATCGCCAACGCCTACTCCGAGTTGAACGACGCGGAAGACCAGGCCGAGCGCTTCATGGCGCAGGTGGCCGACAAGGATGCCGGCGACGACGAAGCCATGCACTACGACGCCGACTTCGTTCGCGCGCTGGAGTACGGCATGCCGCCAACGGCTGGCGAAGGGATCGGCATCGACCGTCTGGTGATGTTGCTGACCAACTCACCGTCGATCCGCGACGTGATCCTGTTCCCGCACATGCGTCCGCAAGCGTAAATGTTTCAATTAAAAAGCCGCCTAAAACAGGCGGCTTTTTATTGCCTGTCTGGTACAAACGTATCAATTGGTTACTTTTGACGTTAGAGAGGAATACCTGTCGTGAATCGTGCAATTGCTCAAGAAGGTGCAGCGGATATCGCCACTGCGGTCGCTGAAAGTGTTCAGTACCAGGGCCGCAAGGCCAGCCGACAGGGCAGCGAACAGCGTCGACAGGACATTCTCGACGCGGCGATGCGCATTGTCGTGCGCGATGGCGTGCGGGCTGTGCGGCACCGTGCGGTGGCCGCCGAGGCCTGTGTGCCGCTGTCGGCCACCACTTACTACTTCAAGGACATCGATGACCTGCTCACCGATACCTTTGCCCAATACGTGGAACGCAGCGCGGCATACATGGCCCGGTTGTGGGCCAGCAATGAAGGCCTGTTGCGCGAGATGGTTGTCAGCGGTGATGGCACCGCCGAGTCGCGCTCGCAGCTGGCGGACGATATCGCACGGCTGATGGCTGACTATGTTCATCGGCAATTGATCAATCGCCGCGAGCACTTGATGGCCGAGCAAGCCTTCCGCCAGGAAGCGTTGCTTAACCCGCGTCTGGCGTTGTTGGTGCGTTCCCATCAGCAAATTCTCTTGCAGGGCACCTGCCAGCTTTTCGAAGTATTGGGATCCCGCGAGCCACAACAAGATGCCAAAGTGTTGACGGCGATTGTCGGACGGATGGAATATCAGGGCCTGCTCAACGATGCCGAGCCTGTTGCCGAAGAGGAAATGCTCGGCATCCTGACCCGCTACATGCACCTGGTACTGGCGTCGGTGTAACCCCTTGTGGGACTCAACCCTGTGGGAGAGTGGCCAGTAGGGGGCATCGTGTGTCGATAGGGAGTGTTGAATGAAAGCCTGGCGTGTCGTGGTGATCGCCTTGTCGTTCCTGCTGCTCAGTGGCTGCCTGGTGACCTTCAAGGAGTCGCTGCCCGCCAGCGAGCCCGCGCCCAAAGGGCTGCTCGGCAAATGGGCCAGCACCAACGCCTGGGGCGAGCCGATGAACCTGGAACTGACACGCGTCGGCGACAATCACTACCAGGCGGTCAGCTACTTCAAGGCCAAACCCCATGAGCGCGAAGCCTATCCCTTCACGGTGTCGCGCCATGGCAATCGCTGGTACCTGTCGGCGAAGGTGCCGGCGCAGTTCGGCGGGCATTTCACCATCGCCGGTTTCGAGCTCAACGATAAGCACGAACTGGTGGTCTACAACCTCGACCTTGAGCAGATCAGACAGGCCATGGGGCAAGAAGCCCTCAGTGGCGAAGGCTTTCAGACTGAAGATGGCGATGGGGTGTTGATCAACAACAGCCTGGATCAGGTATTCGCCTACCTCGACGACCCGGCCAATTCCGATGTCTTCGTCGAAGCGGTACGCTATCAGCGCCTGGCCAAAACCAAATAAACCCAGCACGTAACAGCTTTACTACAGGAGTCTCGGGTGGACGAATACCAGCAGACGATACGCATGTTGTCCGATCGCATAGTGCTGGCGCAGACGCCGATTCGCATTCTGGATGCGGTCAAGTGGGATGACAGTATTCGCAAGGGGTTCCTCAAGGGCAAGGGCAAGGAAATGCCGGCCGTGGACCGCGACTACTACCTCAATCGACCGCTGTCGTTCGACTCCAGCAAAGTGAAGCTGGAATTCCAGAACATCGAGCGCGACATCACTCGGCAACTCGGCCAGTTCAACCCGGTCGGGCAGATCATGCGCCGCATGTGCAAGGAATACCGCATGGTGGTGCGCATGCTTGAAGCGCGCGGCACCGAGGATTTCGGGCTGATTTCCCAGGAGTTGTACGGCGCGGCGTCCGATGCGTTTCACGCCGGCGACCCGACCCTGGCCGACCTGGGGCTGATGCTCTCCGATTACCTGAACAACATCGACGGCCGTGGCGACCTCAAGGACGAACCGAAAGTCCTCACCGCCAAGGAAGCCGTCGACCTGCTGCAACATCGGTTGAACAAGGTGTTTGGCGAAAACGAGGAAACCATCCGGGTGTTCGAGTCCGACGGGATCGTCGCCGACGCGGCGGCCGGCGCCGACTACATCAAGATCCGCACCGACGCGATGTTCAACAATCGCGACGTGCGTGCGCTGGAAGTCCATGAAGGGCTGGTGCATGTGGGCACCACCCTCAACGGCCTGAATCAGCCGATCTGTACGTTCCTGTCCAAGGGCCCGCCGTCGTCCACCGTGACTCAGGAGGGCCTGGCGATCCTGATGGAGATCATCACCTTCGCCTCCTACCCGAGCCGCTTGCGCAAACTGACCAACCGCACCCGCGCCATTCATATGGTGGAGGAGGGCGCGGACTTCTTGCAGATCTTTGAGTTCTTCCGGGCTCAGGGCTTTGAAATGGCCGAAAGCTACGGCAATGCCAGTCGGGTGTTCCGCGGCTCGGTGCCGAATGGTCTGCCATTTACCAAAGACTTGTCCTACCTCAAGGGCTTTATCATGATTTACAACTACATTCAGTTGGCCGTGCGCAAAGGCAAGCTGGAGCAGATACCGCTGTTGTTCTGCGGCAAGACTACGCTGGAGGACATGCGGACCTTGCGCCAATTGGTGGACGAAGGCCTGGTGGTGCCGCCCAAGTACCTGCCTGAGCAGTTCCGCGACATGAACGCGTTGTCGGCGTGGATGTGCTTCTCCAACTTCCTCAACCACCTGAGCCTGGACCGGATCGAAGCGGATTACTCCAATATCCTTTGATTCAGATCATTCCCACGCTCTGCGTGGGAATGCCGCCATGGACGCAGAGCGTCCACTGTGACGCAGAGCGTCACGGTATGCACTCCCACGCGGAGCATGGGAACGATCACCCACATTGAGGCTTCACCGGATGAGAATCCTCGGCATCTTCTGCCTGCTCCTGGCCCTCGGCGGTTGCAGCTCTTTGCTGTTCTACCCCGAGCCCGGCCAGCCGTTCACCCCGGAAAAAGCCAAGCTCGACTATCGCGACGTCACCCTGACCACTGCCGACGGCCTCAAGCTGCATGGCTGGTGGCTGCCGGCGAAAAAAGGCGTCGAAGTCAAAGGCACTGTGCTGCATCTGCACGGTAACGGCGGCAACCTGGCGTGGCATCTGGGTGCGAGCTGGTGGTTGCCGAAGCAGGGCTATCAGGTGTTGCTGGTGGACTATCGCGGGTACGGATTGTCCGAAGGTAAGCCGGCGTTGCCGGAGATTTATCAGGACATCGACGCCGCCTTCACATGGCTCGACCAGGCGCCGGAGGTCAAGGGCAAGCCGTTGATCCTTCTCGGTCAGAGCCTTGGCGGTTCGATGGCCGTGCATTACCTGGCCCAGCATCCCGAGCGCCAGCGGCAACTCAAGGCTTTCGTGCTCGATGGCGTGCCTGCCAGCTACCGCGATGTCGGGCGTTTCGCCCTCAGCACCTCCTGGATGACCTGGCCGTTCCAGGTGCCGTTGTCCTGGCTGGTGCCGGATGGCGATAGCGCGATCCGTTCCATGACACAGCTCAATGGTGTACCGAAACTGATCTATCACAGTATCGATGATCAGCTGGTGCCCCTTTCCAACGGCATCCGACTGTATCAAGCTGCGCCGCCGCCGCGAGTGCTGCAACTGACCCGGGGCGGTCATGTGCAAACCTTCGCCGACCCGGTCTGGCGAAAAGTCATGCTGCGTTACCTCGAAGACCCGCAGCATTTCAACGGCCTGCGCCGCCTGGGTGAAATTCCGAATTACCCGGCACCCCCGAATTCTGAAGATGAACCACCAGAGAGTCCGCAATGAGTGAAGAACGTAACGCCATCCCGCTGATCATCACCGGTATTTGCAGCATCCTCGGCACCGTCGGGGCCCTGTGGTGGTACGGCTACCTGCACTTCGCCAAACCCGAGGATGCGTTGCTGCTCAGCGACTTCACCATGCTCAAGACCGTGCCGGGCGAAGACTACAAAATCTCCCTGGAACCGGCCGCGCAAGTGGCGCAGTGCATCGATGGCGTACTGGTGATGTTTGATACCGAACAGAAAGGCCTGACCGGCGTACTGGTCAACAACAAGAAAAAAGCCGTGCGCTGCATGGGCCAGGAAACCCCGCAAAAACTCGAACAATAAAACATCCCGTAGGAGCGAGGCTTGCCCGCGAAGAACGATGACGCGGTCTAATAGATACACCGAGTCATCGTTCTTCGCGGGCAAGCCTCGCTCCTACAGACGTTACATGGCAGCGTGGTTCACTTAATTCGAGCTGACAGCCGAACGCGGTATCACCGGCTGGTTGTCGTTGGAAATGGTCACTTCCACCCGACGGTTCATCGCACGGCCGGAGACGCTGGTGTTTTCGGCCACCGGGTATTCCTTGCCATAACCCTGGACCACGATGCGCGCCGGGTCGACACCCATCTTGATCAGGGCCACTTGCACCGAGGTCGCGCGGCGCTCGGACAGCGACTGGTTGTACGACGCCGCGCCGGTGCTGTCGGTGTAGCCTTCGACAATCACTTTACGGTCGGGGTTTTCCTGAAGGAACTGCGCCAGTTTGTTGATGTTCACCAGGCCGCTGGGTTTCAGGTCGGCCTTGTTGGTGGCGAACAGCACGTCACCGAACGTTACCAGCGTGCCGCGATCGGTCTGTTTGGCGTTAAGGCTGGCCTGCAATTGTTTGATCTGCTGGTCGCGGGCATCCAGACGCGCCTGGGCTCGCTGAGCCGCGGCGTTTTTCAGGTTGTTTTCCGCGGTGCGCAGGGCGATGGTCTGCTTGGCCACTTCAACGCGCTGGTTGGTCAGGTAAGCCAGTTGGTCGACCTTGTTCTGGTCTTCCTTGTCCTGATAAGCCTTGTCGGCCTTGTCCAGGTAATCGCTGGCGTCTTTGGTTTCCAGTGCCGCGACTTTGCTGGCTTGCGGGTTGGCTTGCAGGCCGGCGTAGTTGGTGCGGGCTTGCTCCAGGTTGGTGTTGGGCGGTGTGGCGCAGGCAGCCAGTGCAATGCTTGCGGCCAGGAGGGCGGGTATCATCAGTTGTTTGCGCATAACGGTTCGTCCTTTCTATCGATAAAAGTGTCAGGCCTGAAAATCGGGATGCGCGCTCACTGCACGGTGCGCTGACTTTCCTGACGCAGTTCCTGAACACCTTTCTGTGAGTCCTTTACAGCCTGTTCGGCTTTCATCGCCTGGGCTTTGCGTTCTGCCACTCGGGCGTCCCACTCGGCCTGTTCGGCGAGCATTTTGGCTTCGTCATACTTTTTGTCGTGCATGGCGATTTCGGCTTGTTTGAGCTTGTCCTGAGCGGACTTCATTTCCACCGCGGCGAATTCGGTGCCTCCGGCGCTGACGGCACTGTTCACGGTCGATTGAGTCACGGCGTATTGCTCGGTGGGCGGGTTGCCGGCGCATCCGGCCAGAACCAAACTGCTGCCGATGGCCAGGGCCGCCAGTTTGAGACCGCGCAGGTGGGTGGACGAGGATGAAGCAGTGCTGGTCTTCATGGTTTTCAACTCCGTTGGATAACTCCTGAAATACATCTGAATCCATCCTGGGCAAGGAGCCGCAACCTTCGATTTCCAGAGCATTTTGAAACGGCCGTCCCAGGCGTGGTTACTGGGTTGACCCGAGGCGTTTTTTAAAAGTTCAGAGAAAATGGCCTTTCGCCCGAAAAAACTTTGACCTGACGGACAAGGCTCTAAATCGGGAACTTTAGTCGTGCGCAGGGGTATTTCCGGCCCTGCACGGGCCAGGAAATACGTATTTCTGGAAGGGGAGCAAGACGCGCAAATCAGTGTTTTGGCTTGTCGTTTTCGGTCGACAAATCGTGCAAGTGACGACGGGACAAGGCGAGAAAACGCGGGGTTGGACCGACGTCTTCGTACAGCGGATCGCCTTCTTCATCGGTGGCGACCACCGTTGACCCTTTCACATACGGAAAGCTCGCTTCGAGCTCTTCCAGGGCGGCGCCGATCAATTCTCCGAGCAGTTCTTCAGGGTGCCGTTTGGGGTACATATCGATAATCGCCGCCAGCCGTGCGGCGGCTTCCACGTCCAGACGAATCGTATAGCCAGTGTCGGTCAGGCGACCCTTGGCGTTTTCTTCCCAGTGCTTGGCGAGCTCGCGGATTTTCATAATGACCTCATTACGCACCTGCTCATGGCAGGCCGGGTGAGTGTCCGGCGGTGGCCGGTGGCAAGCCGTTGTACGGCTTGGTGTTGAGCCTAGCTGCAACGTTCGGGGTTTGCAGTCCCTGGTTTACTTGTAAGAACCGCTTTACAACGGCACTCTCTATTATCAAAGCATAGCCGCCCGGATTTTCGCTGGAGAACTGCTGATGACCGATATTGATGCACGCTTGCGCGAGGACGTTCACCTGTTGGGTGAGCTATTGGGCAACACCATTCGCGAGCAGTACGGGGATGGCTTTATCGACAAGATCGAGCAAATCCGCAAAGGCGCCAAGGCCGACCGTCGCGGTTCGATGGATGCCGAACTCAGCGCCAGCCTCAACCAGTTGAGCGAGGACGAATTGCTGCCGGTGGCGCGGGCGTTCAACCAGTTCCTCAACCTGGCCAATATCGCCGAGCAATATCAGCTGATTCACCGCCGCGAAGAGTCACAACCCGCGCCGTTCGAGGCCCGGGTGTTGCCGGAGCTGCTCACTCGCCTGTTGGCTGCGGGGCATGACGCCGAATCCCTGGCCCGGCAATTGGGGCGGGTGGACATCGAGCTGGTATTGACGGCGCACCCCACCGAAGTGGCGCGACGCACACTGATTCAGAAATACGACGCGATCGCCGCGCAACTGGCGGCCCTGGATCATCGCGACCTGACCACCGTCGAGCGTGAACAGATCAAGACCACCTTGCAACGCCTGATCGCCGAAGCCTGGCACACCGAAGAAATCCGCCGCACCCGCCCGACACCTGTAGACGAAGCCAAGTGGGGCTTTGCGGTGATCGAGCATTCGCTGTGGCAGGCGATTCCCAACTATTTGCGCAAAGCCGACCAGGCCCTGCATGCCGCCACTGGCCTGCATCTGCCGCTGGAGGCCGCACCGATTCGCTTCGCCTCGTGGATGGGCGGCGACCGTGACGGTAACCCCAACGTCACCGCCGCCGTGACCCGCGAAGTCTTGCTGCTGGCTCGCTGGATGGCTGCCGATTTGTATGTGCGCGATGTCGATCACCTCGCTGCCGAATTGTCGATGCAACAGGCCAGCGACGCCCTGAAAGCCAAGGCTGGCGACAGCGCCGAGCCTTACCGCGCGGTACTCAAACAGCTGCGTGAGCGCCTGCGCGCAACCCGTAATTGGGCCCAGGCCTCCCTGACGGCCACCACGCCGGCGTCCGCCGATGTGCTGCAAAACAACCGCGACCTGCTGGACCCGTTGGAGCTGTGTTACCACTCGCTGCATGAATGCGGCATGGGCGTTATCGCCGATGGCCCGTTGCTCGACTGCCTGCGCCGAGCGGTGACGTTCGGGCTGTTTCTGGTGCGCCTCGATGTGCGACAGGACTCCTCGCGCCACACCGCAGCCATGACCGAAATCACCGATTACCTCGGCCTGGGTCGTTATGAGGACTGGAACGAAGAGGAGCGCATCGCCTTCCTGATGCGCGAACTGAACAATCGCCGGCCGTTGCTGCCGGCCTACTTCAAGCCGTCTGCCGACACCGCCGAAGTGCTGGCGACGTGCCGGGAAGTCGCTGCCGCGCCGGGGGCCTCCCTTGGCTCGTATGTGATTTCCATGGCTGGCGCCGCTTCCGACGTGCTGGCCGTGCAGTTGCTGCTCAAGGAATCCGGCGTGTTGCGGCCGATGCGCGTGGTGCCGCTGTTCGAAACCCTCGCCGACCTCGATAACGCGGGCCCGGTGATCGAAAAGCTGTTGTTGCTGCCGGGTTATCGCTCGCGCCTGCAAGGGCCGCAGGAAGTGATGATCGGTTATTCCGACTCGGCCAAGGACGCCGGCACTACGGCGGCGGCCTGGGCGCAGTATCGGGCGCAGGAGCGTCTGGTGGATATTTGCCGGGAGCAACAAGTGGAGCTGCTGTTGTTCCACGGCCGTGGCGGCACCGTGGGCCGTGGTGGCGGCCCGGCGCACGCAGCGATTCTGTCGCAGCCGCCGGGGTCGGTGGCGGGGCGTTTCCGCACCACCGAGCAGGGGGAAATGATTCGTTTCAAATTCGGCCTGCCGGACATCGCGGAGCAAAACCTCAATCTGTACCTGGCGGCGGTGCTGGAAGCGACCTTGCTGCCGCCACCACCTCCTACGCCTGCCTGGCGCCATTTGATGGACGAACTGGCCGCCGATGGGGTCAAGGCTTACCGTGCCGTGGTGCGGGAAAATCCGCAGTTCGTCGAGTATTTCCGCCAGTCCACCCCGGAGCAGGAGTTGGGGCGCTTACCGTTGGGCAGCCGCCCGGCCAAGCGCCGCGCCGGCGGCATCGAAAGCCTGCGCGCCATTCCGTGGATTTTCGGCTGGACCCAGACGCGCCTGATGTTGCCGGCCTGGCTCGGCTGGGAAACGGCGCTGAGCAAGGCGCTGGAGCGCGGCGAAGGGGAGCTGCTGGGGCAGATGCGCGAGCAATGGCCGTTCTTCCGCACCCGCATCGATATGCTGGAAATGGTGCTGGCCAAGGCCGACGCCGATATCGCCCAGTCTTACGACGAGCGCCTGGTCGAGCCGGATCTGCTCCCTTTGGGTGCGCATTTACGCGACCTATTGTCGCAGGCCTGTGCGGTGGTCCTGGGGCTGACGGGTCAGTCCCAGCTACTGGCACATAGCCCAGACACCCTTGAATTCATCCGCCTGCGCAACACCTACCTCGACCCGCTGCATCTATTGCAGGCCGAACTGTTGGCCCGTTCGCGGCAGCAGGATGAAGCGCAGGGCAGCCCGGTAGAACAGGCGTTGCTGGTGTCTGTGGCGGGGATTGCCGCCGGTTTGCGAAATACCGGCTAAGGTTTTCGTCATAGGGAACAGGCACCTGGCGCGAGCGTCGAGTGCCTGTCGGCGAGCGGTTGAGAAGGTCTGTCAGGCGACAGTTAATGACGGGGTTGCGACTTGGGGTACCCCTTCGAAAGGGCACGTCCTGCGCAGGTTTCTCCGACTTTCGGCGGCTTGTGTGGGCAGGGCCTGCTGTGTATCTTGATCAGCCTTTGGCCGTTTGGGCGGTCACGACCCTATTTTTTGAGATTGGCCCTACGAGGCGAATCCTTTGTTTTGTTTAAGTAATTCTAAATAAAAAATTGAGGAGCACATCTAATGCGCGTCATTCTGCTGGGAGCTCCCGGGGCCGGTAAAGGTACTCAGGCTAAGTTCATCACCGAAAAGTTCGGCATTCCGCAAATCTCTACCGGTGACATGCTGCGTGCTGCTGTAAAAGCCGGCACCGAGCTGGGCATCAAAGCCAAAAGCATCATGGATGCCGGTGGTCTGGTCTCCGACGATCTGATCATCGCTTTGGTCAAGGACCGTATTGCGCAGCCTGACTGTGCCAACGGTTTCCTGTTCGACGGTTTCCCGCGCACCATTCCGCAAGCTGAAGCGTTGGTAGAAGCTGGCGTGGAACTGGACAACGTGGTCGAAATCGCCGTCGATGACGAAGAGATCGTTCAACGTATCGCCGGTCGTCGCGTTCACGAGGCCAGCGGCCGCGTGTACCACACCGTGTACAACCCGCCGAAAATCGCCGGCAAAGACGACATCACTGGTGAAGAGCTGGTGCAGCGCAAGGACGACACCGAAGAAACCGTGCGTCATCGCCTGTCGGTCTACCACTCCCAGACCAAACCTCTGGTGGAGTTCTACCAAGGCCTGGCCGCTGCTCAGGGCAAGCCGAAGTACAGCCATATTCCGGGTGTCGGCTCGGTTGAGACGATTACCGGCAAGGTGCTTGAAGCGCTGAGCTGAAAAGTCTGATCGGCTTCATCTTCTACGGCCCGCTTGCGGGCCGTAGTTGTTTATACTGGCGCACTTTTTCTGACCTCTCTTACGGATACATCGATGAGCACCTTGCTGGCCCTGGACACCGCGACTGAAGCTTGCTCCGTTGCCTTGCTGCATGACGGCAAGGTCACGAGTCATTACGAGGTGATCCCGCGCCTGCATGCGCAGAAGTTGCTGCCGATGATCCAGCAACTGCTGGCCGATGCCGGGACCACGCTGCAAGCGGTCGACGCCATTGCGTTCGGTCGTGGGCCGGGCGCGTTTACCGGTGTGCGGATCGCCATTGGCGTGGTGCAAGGGCTGGCGTTTGCGCTGGACCGTCCGGTGTTGCCGGTCTCCAACCTCGCGGTGCTCGCCCAGCGGGCTTATCGCGAACACGGCGTCAGCCAGGTCGCGGCAGCCATCGATGCGCGTATGGATGAGGTGTATTGGGGCTGCTACCGCGAAACGGCGGGGGAGATGCGGCTGGTGGGCAACGAAGCGGTATTGCCACCGGAAGCCGCCGCGTTGCCGGTCGATGCCAGCGGCGAGTGGTTCGGCGCGGGCACCGGTTGGGGTTATGCCGAGCGTATTGCGGTGAGCCTGAGCGGCCAGGACGCGAGCATGCTGCCCCACGCCGAAGATTTGCTGACCCTGGCGCGTTTCGCCTGGGAACGCGGTGAAGCGATCGTGGCCGATCAGGCGCAGCCGGTGTATTTGCGCGATAAAGTCGCGACGCCGAAAGCGCGTTGATCCCGGTTGTCCTGTGGCGAGGGAGCTTGCTCCCGTTCGGCTGCGGAGCAGCCGTAGAACCTGACGGCGCGATGTATCTGACTGCGCGTGGGGGGCAGCTTCGCAGCCCAGCGGGAGCAAGCTCCCTCGCCACAAAGTGTTCCAACCGCAGCTAATCATCAGTTTCTGCCCGCCGCTTTTAAACCTTTTCGCTTTTCTGTGTTCTAGTTATCACTCGGCGGTTTGCGAAGTGGGTAATGCGCCACTAAACTGCCATCATCGATACCGAGCATGCACTTATGCGTATAGACGGCGTTTCCTCCCAGTCCTACCCAATCAAGCGCAAGCCTCGTAAAGGCCATGTGTCTGAGGATGACTCCGTCGATGTCGACGGCGAGCTGGAATTCCCTACCGAAGAGCAATTGGCCGCCCGCGCCGCCAAAGCCTCCGCGCAACGCCTGAGCAATCTTCCCGCGCGTCAACAAGACATGATTTATCACCGCGCCATGAGCAAAAGCGTGGCGATGGCACTGGCCAGTTACCTGAGCACGGCCACTTTTGTCGACTGGGATGCGGATGTGCTGGGTCTCGACCTGTACATCTGATGCTGCCTTATTACCTCGGCTGCCCGTCCTGGAGCGAAAACGCCTGGCGCGACTACTTGTATCCACAGGACGCCAGGCCCGCCGAGTTTCTTGATCTTTATTCTCAAGTGTTCAACGCCGTGGAAGGCAATACGACCTTCTACGCGAGCCCGGCTGCCGCCACCGTGCAGCGCTGGGCCGAGACCATGCCCGAACACTTTCGCTTCACCGCCAAATTCCCCGGCGATATCAGCCACAGCGGTGACCTGCGCGACCAATTGACCGCCACAGAAACGTTCCTGCAATTGCTCAGCCCTCTGGGGGAGCGGGTTTCGCCATTGTGGCTGCAATTGTCCAAAAGCTTCACCCCGCAACGACTGTCGGAACTGGCCGGTTTTATTGATGCGGTGGACCGGCCGTTGGCGGTCGAAGTGCGGCATGACGAGTTCTTTGCCAAGGGCAATGCCGAGCGAATGCTCAATCGCCTGCTGCTGGATCGTGGCGTCGAGCGCATCTGCCTCGATCCGCGCGCGCTGTTCAGCTGCACCTCGACCGATCCTTCGGTACTCCACGCCCAATCGAAAAAGCCCAGGGTGCCGCCTCGCCCTGCGGCGTTCACTCAGTTTCCACAGGTGCGTTTCATCGGCCACCCCGAACTGGAAGCCAACGATCCGTTCCTGGTGCCATGGGTCGAGAAAATCGCCGTCTGGATCGAAGAGGGCCGCACGCCGTATATCTTTCTGCACACCGCCGATAACCTGCTGGCGGCGAAACTGGCACAACGTTTTCACGCACAACTGATGCAGCGTTTGCCTGGCTTGCCGCCGCTGCCTGAGCTATACAGAGAACCCGCCGCCGAGCAACTTGGTTTGCTCTGAAGCGGGTTTTCCCTTTTTCAGGAGTCTGCCAATGGATGCGCAAACCCTTCGAGCCCAGGCGTTCAAAGCACTGCACGAACGCGAGGGCGCCTTTGTCATTCCCAACCCCTGGGACGCCGGCTCAGCGAAAATGCTTGCCAGCCTGGGCTTCGAGGCACTGGCAACCACCAGCGCCGGTTATGCCTTTTCCCGGGGCCGTCCTGATGGTGGGCTGACGCTCGACGATACCCTGGCAAACGTTGAGGCGATTGTTGCGGCCACTGATTTGCCGGTCGCGGTGGATCTCGAAAACGGCTTTGCCGACGCTCCTGCCGAGTGCGCCCAAAGTATTCTGCGGGCCGCTCAGGCCGGTGCCGTAGGCGGTTCGATCGAGGATGCCACCGGGCGTGAAGACGGTCCGATCTACTGCTTCGAGCATGCCGTGGCGCGTATCGAAGCCGCTGTCGCAGCAGCGCGCAGTTTGCCTTTCCCCTTCACGTTGACGGCGCGTGCCGAGAACTATTTGCACGGCAATCCTGACCTCGACGACACCATTCGCCGTTTGCAGGCATTCGCCGAGGCCGGCGCGGACGTGCTTTACGCCCCAGGCCTGCGCAATGCCGAAGAGGTCTTGGCGGTGGTTCGCGCCGTGGCACCGAAACCGGTGAATGTGTTGATGTCCGGCGGGCTCAAGCTGACGGTAGCGCAGTTGAGCGAAATGGGCGTCAAACGCATCAGCGTCGGTTCAGCCCTGGCTTTGGCAGCGTATGGCGAGTTCTTGCGCGCGGCCGAGGAAATCCAGCAACACGGGACCTTTGGCTTCACTTCCCGGTCGATGCCGTTCCAGAAGGCCAATCAATTCTTCAAAGGCTGACGAGGTCGGGCCGTGATGGTTGGGCCGCTGAGGGGTTATGCGGCGATGCGCAGGTTCTGCAGAACGATCGGGCGCGCCCAGCCGTTATCGAAATCGAGTTGTTTCTGCTGTTCCACCAACTCTTGCGGTGAGAACGGCGGGAATGGCTTGTCCAGCAGGTCGAGTTCGAACTCGGCGATTGGCAAGTGCAGCGGACGCGGTTGCGGCGCGGCACCAGGCTCGGGCAGCGGTTGACCGGCGGTGAGCACGATCGGGCGAACCCAGCCGCTTTCGAAGTCCTGCTGTTTCTGTTGCGCGACGATTTCTTCCGGCGGGAACGGTGGGAACGGTTTATCGGCCAGGTCCATTTCGAACTCGGCAATCGGCAGGAACAATGGCTCCGGCGGACGGACTTCGGTTTCTTTCACATCACATTCGCGCTGGGAAATGATGTGCGCCAGCAGCTCGCTGCCGACGGTCGGTTCGACCGGGCTGTCGAGATCGACCGGCGGGAAGTCCAGAGACGCCGGCACCACATCGCCCGACTGATCGGCCAGGGCCTGGGCAAAAAAATCTTGCCACAGGTGACTGACGCCGCTCAGTGCTTGGGAGTTTCGCAGGCCAAAATCGCCGTGGGGCGAGATGTAACCTATCGATGTGCGTTGAATGCCTGACATTTTTCTCGGTCGACGCTCAGCTCTGGCAAAATGCTCGATAGTTTGGTTATCGGCCGTTTTTGCCGATCATTAATTTTTTGAGCGTGTTTTCCCATGATTGAGCAACCTGCGGCCTGCCGCATCCATGTCGAAGCCTTGGGCGCGACGTTCCAGCCACAGGCCGAGCAATGGGCCGAGCGCCTGGGTTTGCCGTTGCAGGTGGATGACGGCGAGTTTGCCTTGCAGGTGGGTGAGCAGGGTTTGCAACTGCAACAACTGGGGCCGGATGCTCCGGGGCCGGTGCGGGTCGACTTCGTCGAGGGTGGCGCGGCCCATCGTCGGTTGTACGGCGGCGGCAGCGGTCAGATGATCGCCAAGGCGGTCGGCATCGCCCAAGGCGTGCGGCCACGGGTGCTGGACGCCACGGCCGGGCTGGGCAAGGACGCGTTCGTGCTGGCCAGCCTGGGCTGCGAGATGAGCCTGATCGAGCGCCAGCCGCTGATCGGCGCCTTGCTTGAAGATGGTCTGGCACGCGGCGCGGAAGATTTCGACGTAGCGCCGATCGTGGCGCGTATGCGTTTGCTCAAGGGCAATTCGATCGAGGTGATGCGCAACTGGGAAGGCGAGCCGCCGCAGGTGATCTACCTCGACCCGATGTTTCCCCATCGTGAGAAAACCGCGTTGGTGAAGAAGGAAATGCGCCTGTTCCGGCCGCTGGTCGGCGATGATCCGGATGCACCGGCCCTGCTCGCAGCGGCCTTGGCCCTGGCCAGTCACCGGGTGGTGGTCAAACGCCCGCGCAAGGCGCCGTGCATCGATGGGCCGAAGCCGAGCCATGCGCTGGACGGCAAGTCCAGCCGGTATGACATTTATCCGAAGAAAGCGCTCAAGCCTTAAGATCGAGTCGCCTTCACTGATCGTTCCCACGCAGCGTGGGAACGATCATCACGCCAAATATCTATCAGGCCGACTCCGGCCGATACGCCCGCATAAACAATCCCACCACTTCCTGCACATGGGCTTCGGCCGCATCCCCGGTTACCGGTTCGCCGCAGCCATACAGCAAGCGGAAATTCCCCGCGCCCTTGAGCAGGCAGAAGAAGTGCTCGGCGGCATTGCGCGGTTTGTCGATGCTCAACACGCCACTCTGATCGATCTTGCTCAGCAAACGCTCCATGCCGTGCAGCACGCGTTCCGGCCCGGCCTCGAAGAAGATCTGTGCGAGTTTCGGGTCCTGGCTGCCCAGCGTCATCATCAGCCGGTGCAGGTTCACCGATTCGTCGCTGTTGATCAGTTGATGAAAGCCGTGTGCGATGTTCAGCAGCACGGTTTCCACGGCGACGCCGTCCGGCAATTCAAAAACCAGCGGAGGCAATTGCTCCTCGCATTTGGCCACGACAGCGGAAGAGAACAGCGTCTCCTTGTCGTTGAAATGGCTGTAGACCGTCAGCTTCGACACGCCGGCCTCAGTCGCTACGGCATCCATGCTGGTGTTGGCGTATCCCTTACTCAAAAACAGGATTTTCGCCGCGTCGAGGATTGCCCGGCGCTTGGCCAGATCCTTGGGGCGGCCCGGACCGCTTGGGGTGGAAAGATTGTCTGACATTCTTCGCTTTTAATACTGGACTGGTGAGTTTGCTATTAATAACATACTGGTCAGTATAATTATTCCAAGCCCCATTAGCGAAAGGTCGTTCACCATGCTGCGCTTTGCCTTGCCCCTCGCGTTGCCGGTCAGTCTGGCTTTTTTATTGTCGGCATGTGGCCATGAAGAAGCCCCTCCGGTCAGCGTGCGCCCGGCCATGGTGGTGCAGCCAGAGCCCTCGGCCCAGGCAATGGAAAGCTATCCCGGCGAAGTTCGCGCGCGTTATGAGCCGGACCTTGCCTTCCGGATTGGCGGCAAAGTCAGCCGACGACTGGTCGAAGAAGGGCAGCGGGTCAAGGCTGACCAACCCCTGGCGGAACTCGATCCTCAGGACGTGCGCCTGCAACTGGAAGCCACCCGTGCCCAGGTCGCGGCTGCCGAAGCCAATCTGAACCTGGTGCGCGCCGAGCGTGATCGCTACAAGACCCTGATGGAGCGGCAGATGGTCAGCCGTTCGCAGTACGACAACGCGGAAAACCTCTATCGCTCCGGTGAGGCCCGCCTCAAGCAAATCAAAGCCGAATTCAACGTTTCGACCAATCAGGCCAGTTACGCGGTGCTGCGTGCGCCGCAGGATGGCGTGGTGGCCAAGCGTGCGGTTGAAGTCGGGCAAGTGGTGGCGGCCGGGCAAACCGTGTTTACCCTGGCCACCGATGGCGAGCGCGAAGTATTGATCAGCCTGCCGGAACAGAGCTTCGGCCGCTTCAAGGTCGGTCAGCCGGTCTCGGTGGAGCTCTGGACCCAACCCTATCAGCGTTTCCCTGGGCAGATCCGTGAGTTGTCGCCTGCCGCCGATCCCAAATCCCGCACTTTTGCCGCCCGTATCGCTTTTACCGCCGGCAAGGTTCCCGCCGAACTCGGCCAGAGCGCCCGGGTGTTCATCCAGACTGCCGAAGTGGTGCCGTTGTCAGTGCCGCTGTCGGCCCTCACCGCAGAAAACGGCGCCACCTACGTGTGGGTGGTCGGCGCCAACAACACCTTGAAAAAAGTCCCGGTGCGGGTCGGTGCATTTGGCGAGAAAACCGTGCCGGTGCTCGAGGGACTGAACGCCAGCGACTGGGTGGTGGCGGCCGGTGTTCATGTGCTTCACGACGGGCAGCAAGTGCGCCCGGTGGATCGCTCCAATCGCGTGGTCAATCTGGCGCACAAGGAGTAATCCCCGATGGGTTTCAATCTATCCGAATGGGCGCTGCGTAACCGCCAGATCGTACTGTTCCTGATGCTCCTGCTGGCTGTGGTCGGGGCGTTGTCCTACACCAAGCTTGGCCAAAGCGAAGACCCGCCGTTCACCTTCAAGGCCATGGTAATTCGTACCAACTGGCCGGGGGCCACGGCCGAGGAAGTTTCGCGCCAGGTCACCGAGCGTATTGAAAAGAAACTGATGGAAACCGGGGAGTACGAACGGATCACCTCGTTCTCCCGCCCGGGCGAGTCCCAGGTGACGTTCATGGCGCGCGATTCCATGCATTCGGTGGATATCCCGGACCTCTGGTATCAGGTCCGCAAGAAGATCGGCGATATTCGCCAGACCCTGCCACCGGGTATCCAGGGCCCGTTTTTCAACGATGAATTCGGCACCACGTTCGGCAACATCTACGCCCTGACCGGCGAGGGCTTTGATTACGCAGTGCTCAAGGATTACGCCGACCGCATCCAGATCCAGCTGCAACGGGTCAAGGATGTGGGCAAGGTCGACCTGCTCGGGTTGCAGGACGAGAAGGTCTGGATCGAACTCTCCAACGTTAAACTGGCCACCCTCGGGGTGCCGTTGGCGGCGGTGCAGCAGGCACTTGAAGAACAGAACGCGATGTCCACCGCAGGCTTCTTCGAAACCACCAGCGAGCGTTTGCAGCTACGGGTCTCGGGGAATTTTCAGACAGTCGACGAGATCAAGAACTTCCCGATCCGCGTTGCAGATCGCACGTTCCGCATCGGTGATGTGGCGGACGTTCGTCGTGGCTTCAATGATCCACCGGCGCCGCGCATGCGCTTCATGGCTGAAGACGCCATCGGTCTGGCGGTGGCCATGAAGGACGGTGGCGATATTCTGGTATTGGGCAAGGCGCTGGAAATCGAGTTCGCCCGGATTCAGCAAAACCTGCCGGCCGGCATGCAGTTGCGCAAAGTCTCCGATCAACCCGCCGCGGTGAAAACCGGTGTGGGCGAGTTCGTTCAGGTGCTGGTGGAGGCCCTGGCGATTGTGTTGCTGGTGAGCTTCTTCTCCCTCGGCGTGCGCACCGGCATGGTCGTAGCGCTGGCGATACCGCTGGTGTTGGCGATGACGTTCGCCTGCATGTATTATTTAGGGATAGGCCTGCACAAGATTTCCCTCGGCGCGCTGGTGCTGGCGCTGGGCTTGCTGGTGGATGATGCGATCATCGCCGTGGAAATGATGGCGATCAAAATGGAGCAGGGCTTCGACCGGATCAAGGCCGCCAGCTATGCCTGGACCAGCACCGCGTTCCCGATGCTCACCGGTACGTTGATCACCGCCGCCGGTTTCCTGCCGATCGCCACCGCGCAATCGGGCACCGGCGAGTACACCCGCTCGATCTTCCAGGTGGTGACCATCGCGCTACTGGCGTCGTGGGTGGCCGCCGTGGTTTTTGTGCCTTATCTGGGGGAGAAACTTCTGCCGGACCTGGCGAAAATTCACGCCGCCAAACACGGCACTGGCGACGGCCAACCCGACCCTTACGGCACGCCGTTCTATCAGCGCGTCAGACGGCTGGTGGAGTGGTGCGTGCGCCGACGCAAAACGGTGATCGTGCTGACCATCGTGATGTTCGTCGCGTCCGTGGTGCTGTTCCGTTTCGTGCCGCAGCAGTTCTTCCCGGCATCGGGGCGACTGGAATTGATGGTTGATCTGAAACTCGCCGAAGGTGCCTCCCTGAGCAACACCGCCGAGGAGGTCAAGCGTCTCGAAGGCCTGCTCAAGGATCACGCCGGGATCGACAACTATGTGGCTTATGTCGGCACCGGTTCGCCGCGTTTCTACCTGCCGCTGGACCAGCAACTTCCGGCTGCAAGCTTTGCGCAATTTGTTGTCCTGGCCAAAACCATCGAAGACCGCGAAGCCCTGCGCACTTGGCTGATCGAAACCCTCAATGAACAATTCCCGGCCCTGCGCTCGCGGGTCACGCGTCTGGAAAACGGCCCGCCGGTTGGCTATCCGGTGCAGTTCCGGGTCACCGGTGAGAACATTGCGGACGTCCGCGCCCTGGCACGTAAAGTCGCGGCCAAGGTTCGCGAGAACCCACACGTGGCCAACGTGCATCTGGATTGGGAAGAGCCGAGCAAAGTCGTGTACCTGAACGTCGATCAGGATCGCGCGCGGGCGCTGGGCGTGAGCACGGCGAACCTCTCGGGGTTCCTGCGAAGCTCGCTGACCGGCTCCAGTGTCAGTCAGTACCGCGAAGACAACGAATTGATCGAGATCCTGCTGCGCGGCACGGTGCATGAGCGCACTGAACTGGCATTGCTGCCGAGCCTGGCCGTGCCGACCGACAACGGTCGCAGCGTGGCGCTGTCGCAGATTGCCACGCTGGAATACGGCTTTGAAGAAGGCATCATCTGGCACCGTAACCGCCTGCCCAACGTGACGGTTCGCGCCGACATCTACGGCAAGGAACAACCGGCGACACTGGTGCAGCAAATCATGCCGACCCTCGATCCGGTCCGCGCCGAACTGCCGGACGGCTATCTGCTGGAAGTCGGCGGTACGGTGGAAGACTCGGCTCGTGGGCAGAACTCGGTGAAGGCCGGCGTGCCGCTGTTCATCGTGGTGGTGCTGACGTTGCTGATGCTGCAACTGCGCAGTTTCTCACGCACTGCCATGGTGTTTCTGACAGCGCCGCTGGGGTTGATCGGGGTGACGTTGTTTCTGATGGTGTTCCGTCAGCCGTTCGGTTTCGTCGCCATGCTCGGGACCATCGCGCTGTCCGGGATGATCATGCGTAACTCGGTGATTCTGGTGGATCAGATCGAGCAGGACATTGCTGCCGGGCTCAAGCCCTGGCAGGCGATCATCGAGGCGACGGTGCGACGTTTCCGGCCGATTGTGTTGACCGCGCTGGCGGCGGTGCTGGCGATGATTCCATTATCGCGCAGTGTGTTTTTCGGGCCGATGGCGGTGGCGATCATGGGCGGGCTGATTGTGGCGACGGCGTTGACGTTGCTGTTCTTGCCGGCGTTGTATGCGGCTTGGTTCAGAGTGAAAAAAGAACCGGCTTGATCTTGGCGGCCTTCGGGCCGACCATGTTCTTGTTGGTGGTGTACATATCCATTTCTGCGGTAACGGCGGCTTATGGTTTCGCCCTTACGGCGACTCCCTTTTTTACAAGCGCCTAAAAAAGGAAGCAAAAAACGCTCGGGTATGACTCACCCACATAGGTAACAAAACAGTTCAAGCACATAGGTAACAGTTTTTAACTGGCACTGGTCGATTCCGAGGATCTGACCATGCCGTGGCGAGAGCTGAAACCTATGGACCTGAAAGTGATGTTCATTGCCGACTATCTGTCCGGTCGACTCAACTTCAGTCAACTCTGTGCGGCTCACAGCATCAGTCGCAAAACTGGTTACAAGTGGGTGGCGCGCTACAACGCGGACAGCGTTAACGGCTTGATGGAGTGCAGTCGCAAGCGGCATTCCCAAGCTCAAGCCGTGCCGTTTGCAGTCAAGGAAGCCATTCTTGAGCTACGCGTTCAAGGACAAACGACTCCAGGTCCGAAGAAGATTCAGACAGCTCTAAGTGAGCGATTTCCGGATCAGCCCCCGCCCTCTAAAACCACAATCTACAACGTGCTGAAAAAGGCGGGGCTGGTGACGCCGCGGCGTTTACGTCAGCGTGTCGCCATTTATCCCAAGCCGCTTCAGAAGGCCGACTTTCCAAACCAGCTCTGGAGTGCCGATTACAAAGGCCAATACCTGACGGGAGACGGTGCCTGGTGTTACCCCCTGACCGTGATGGATCACGCCAGTCGCTTTCTACTGGCTTGTGAGAGCATGCCCAGCACGACTTTCAAGGACGCCAAGGCAACCTTCGAGCGGCTGTTTAAGATGTATGGAATGCCTGAGCGGATCCGTACCGACAACGGTGTTCCTTTCGCCAGCGGTGGGCGTGCTGGGTTGTCGCAGTTGTCCATCTGGTGGGCCCGTCTGGGGATCATCCACGAAAGGATTCAGCCGGGTCGACCAGAGCAGAACGGACGGCATGAACGCATGCACCGCACGCTTAAAAGCACGTTGCCAAGGCCGCCGGAGATCGAGTGGGGTGCGCAGCAGAAACATTTCGATCTGTTCATGCAGCACTACAATCATGAGCGTGTGCATGAGGCGCTCGGGCAGAAAACACCGGGCTCGTGTTACACAAGTTCGTCACGAACTTATCCGGAAAGGCTGCCGGAGATGAGATACCCAAGTCATGTCGAAGCTTATCGAGTGGATTCAAACGGGGTAGTGAACAAGGGCCGGCTCAGAATTTATGTGGGCTATGTACTCAAGCATGAAATAGTCGGGTTGGAGAGCATAAACGGAGGGCTTTGGGACATCGTTTTTGGGCCGGTAGTATTAGGTCGCATTGATGAAAAAGACGCCAAGGATGACTATGTAACGCTCAAGGTGATCAGAAGTAAGTAGTCAGGTGTTACCTATGTGCCTGAACTGTTTTGTTACCTATGTGGTTGATCCCTTCACTCGCCCCAAGCGTCCGGCCCCTCGCTAAGGCTCGGCGTTCCTTCGCTCCGGTATCCATCTGGGAGCATCGCCCTACGGTTGGCTTCGCTTCAACCTACATGCGATGGGTTCGACTGCGTCGAACGGCGCTGCGCGCCAATCCCCAGATGAACACCTCCGCTCAGCCTCCCGAAGGGGCGGGCAGATCAAGATCAAAGGCGGCAGGCGAGCTAACGCTCGGCCTGTTGAGTGGTGAGGGGCGGGTGTACGCCGCTCCCCTGTAGGAGCTGCCGCAGGCTGCGATCTTTTGATTTTGATCCGCATCTGATTTTTTAAGATCAAAAGATCGCAGCCTGCGGCAGCTCCTACGCTTGTCTCAGAATCGTTTGAAACTGAGTCAAATGATCGGGATGTCGTATTCAGAACTCAGTTTCGTGAGTTTTTGAGACAGCATTCGTGGAGGCGAGCTTGATAGTCGATGATGAACCGCGTGCTCGATAATCTAGATCCGCAGACGTAGCACAAATGAAAAGCCCGCTGCCCCCTTAAAAGGTCAGCGGGCTTTTTGCTGAGTCTGATTATTCCCAACCCATGGAAACGATCAGGTTACGGGTCAGAACAATATCTTCGCCACATCCGCAAAGCGTTTGGCAAAGTGCACGGTAATGCCTTCCTTCAGGTAGTCCGGCAACTCCTCGAAGTTACCGCGGTTCGGCTCCGGCAAAATCAGTTCATTGATCTTCTGCCGACGCGCTGCGATGACTTTTTCGCGCACGCCGCCAATCGGCAGTACATGCCCGGTCAGCGTCAGTTCACCGGTCATGGCTACGCCTTTTTTCGGTGGCTGGTTACGGGCGAGGGAGAGCAGGGCGCTGGCCATGGTCACGCCGGCGCTCGGGCCGTCTTTCGGTGTTGCGCCTTCCGGTACGTGGAGGTGGACGAAGGCTTCATCGAAGAATGTCGGGTCACCGCCGAATTGCTTCAGATGGGAGCTGACGTAGCTGTAGGCGATTTCCGCCGACTCTTTCATCACGTCCCCCAGCTGCCCGGTGAGTTTGAAGCCTCGGTTGAGGGTGTGGATGCGCGTGGCTTCGATCGGCAGGGTCGCGCCGCCCATGCTGGTCCAGGCCAGCCCGGTGATCACGCCGACGCCGGACAGCACTTGCTCGTTGCGGAACACCGGGCGGCCGAGTGAGGCTTCCAGGTCTTTGGGGCCGAGTTTGATGACGGCTTTCGGTTCATCGAGCAGTTTCATCACCGCTTTGCGCACCAGTTTGCCGAGGTTTTTCTCCAGCTGACGGACTCCGGCCTCACGGGCATAGCCGTCGATCAAGGCCCTCAATGCAGTGTCGCTAATGCTCAAGTTGCCTTTGGATACGCCGGCCTTTTCCAGCTGTTTCGGCCACAGGTGACGCTTGGCGATGGCAACTTTTTCTTCGGTGATGTAACCCGACAGGCGAATCACTTCCATCCGGTCCAGCAACGGGCCGGGGATCGAGTCCAGGGTGTTGGCGGTGCAGACGAATAGCACTTTCGACAGGTCCAGGCGCAAGTCCAGGTAATGGTCGAGGAATTCGACGTTCTGTTCCGGGTCGAGGGTTTCCAGCAGCGCCGAGGCCGGGTCGCCCTGGTAGCTCTGGCCCATCTTGTCGATCTCGTCGAGCATGATCACCGGGTTCATCACTTCGACGTCTTTCAACGCCTGGACGAGTTTGCCCGGTTGTGCACCGATGTAGGTGCGGCGATGGCCCTTGATCTCGGCTTCGTCACGCATGCCGCCAACGCTGAAGCGGTAGAACGGTCGACCGAGGGATTCGGCGATGGATTTACCAACGCTGGTCTTGCCCACGCCCGGCGGGCCCACCAGCAACACGATGGAGCCGCTGATCTCGCCTTTATAGGCACCGACTGCGAGGAACTCGAGGATGCGGTCCTTGATGTCGTCGAGGCCGGCGTGGTGTTTGTCCAGCACCTTGCGCGCATGCTTGAGGTCGAGTTTGTCCTCGCCATACACGCCCCACGGCACCGAAGTCGCCCAATCGAGGTAGTTGCGGGTCACCGCGTATTCCGGCGATCCGGTTTCGAGGATCGACAGTTTGTTCATTTCCTCAACGATGCGTTTCTGCGCCTGGGGCGACAACACCTTGCCCGTCAGGCGTTGCTCGAACTGTTCGATGTCGGCGCTGCGATCGTCCTTGGTCAGCCCCAGCTCTTGCTGGATGACCTTGAGTTGTTCCTTAAGGAAGAACTCGCGCTGATGTTCGCCAATCTTGCGGTTAACTTCAGCGGAAATCTCTTTCTGCAAGCGCGCGACTTCGACTTCCTTGCGCAGCATCGGCAAGACTTTTTCCATGCGCTTGAGCATCGGCACGCAGTCGAGCACTTCTTGCAACTCGCTGCCCGTGGCCGAGGTCAGGGCGGCGGCGAAGTCGGTCAGGGGTGACGGATCGTTGGGGCTGAAGCGGTTGAGGTAGTTTTTCAACTCTTCGCTGTACAGCGGGTTCAGCGGCAGCAGCTCCTTGATCGCATTGATCAGCGCCATGCCGTAGGCCTTGACCTCGTCGGTCGGCTCGGTGGGTTGATGCGGGTATTCGACTTCCACCAGGTACGGTGGGCGATGGTGCTTGAGCCAGGTTTTGATGCGCACCCGGGTCAGGCCCTGAGCGACGAATTGCAGTTTGCCGTTTTCGCGGCTGGCATGATGGACTTTGACCAGCGTGCCGTATTCCGGCAGGGCTTTGGTATCGAAATGGCGCGGGTTGTCCTGGGGGGCGTCCATGAAGAACAGGGCCAGGGAATGGTGGTCGGACTGGCTCACCAGTTCGAGAGTCTCGGCCCACGGCTCTTCGTTGACGATCACCGGCAGCACTTGCGCCGGGAAGAAAGGCCGGTTGTGGATCGGGATGATGTAGACCTTGTCCGGCAGGTTCTGGCCAGGCAGGGTGAGGCCTTTGCCGGTTGAAGGGTGTTCGTTTTTGTCTGTTTCGGCGTATTCGCTCGGGTCTTCAGGGAATTCTTGCTGGTCGGTCATGGGGCACCTGCGCAATAGGGTATGGATCTTAGATGGGGCAGGTGGGGGGTGGTTTCAATGGCCCTGGCTATTTCAGAGTGTGTGTTCAGGGTTTTGACAGGTGCGGGTGGATCAAGGTCAAAAGCCAGATCAAAAGATGCACGCCGCCCTACAGGGATTTTGGGGATGGCGGGGATTGCAGCGCCCACAAAAAAAGGCGACGCCCCTCACAGGGCGTCGCCTTTGTTTTAACTGCCGCTACCGCTTATTCCGACAGTTTGTACGCAATCACATAGTCACCTTGCTTGGTGCCCAGCGAGCCGTGACCACCCGCAACAACGAGCACGTATTGCTTGCCGTCCTTGCCGGTGTAGGTCATCGGTGTGGTTTGCGCTCCGGCTGGCAGGCGGCCTTCCCACAGCTGCTTGCCGTTTTTCACGTCGTAGGCGCGCAGGTACTGGTCGAGGGTGCCGCTCAGGAAGGCCACGCCACCGGCAGTGGTGAAGGTCCCGCCCAGGCTCGGTACGCCCATGCTCAGAGGGATCGGAACCGGCGAGCTGTCGCGCACGGTGCCGTTCTTGTGCTTCCAGATGGTTTTGTGGGTGGTCAGGTCGACCGCCGCCACGTAACCCCACGCCGGTGCCTGGCACGGCAGGCCCATTGGCGACAGCAGGGCTTCGAGGATCACGCCGTATGGCGCGCCTTTGTTGGGCTGTACGCCTTGGGTTTCGCTGACGCGAGGGCCTTGTTTGGCGATTTCGGCGGCCGGGATCAGTTTCGATTTGAACGCCATGTAGCTCGGGTTCACGAAAGCAATCTGACGCACCGGGTCAACCGACATGCCGCCCCAGTCGAACACGCCGAAGTTACCCGGATAAACGATCGAGCCTTGCAGCGACGGCGGCGTGAACATGCCGTCGTAACGCAGGGATTTGAAGTCGATCCGGCACAGCATCTGATCGAACGGGGTCACGCCCCACATGTCGCGTTCCTTGAGGGTAGGCGGCACGAAGTTCAGGTCGGACATCGGTTGGGTCGGCGAAGTGTGGTCGCCTTCCACCGCGCCTTGCGGCACCGGGATTTCATTGATCGGCACGATCGGTTGGCCGTTGCTGCGGTCCAGCACGTAGATGCTGCCTTGCTTGGTGGACGCGAGCACCGCCGGTTTCACACCGTCTGCGGTTTTCAGGTCCATCAGGGTTGGTTGGCCACCGACGTCCATGTCCCACAGGTCATGGTGAGTGAACTGGAAGTGCCAGCGCACTTTGCCGGTGGCGATGTCCAGCGCGGTCAGGCCGGCGGAGTGCAGTTCCGATTCAGGGGTACGCGCGCCACCGAACTGATCCGGGGTCTGGTTGCCCATCGGCAGGTAGAGCATGCCGAGTTTTTCGTCGACGGCGAACATGGACCACATGTTCGGTGAGTTGCGGGTGTAGACCTTGCCTTCGGCAATCGGCGTGGTGTCGTCCGGATTGCCGCTGTCCCAGTTCCACACCAGTTTGCCGGTGTGCACGTCGAACGCGCGGATGACGCCGCTTGGCTCGTCGGTGGAAACGTTGTCGGTGACGTGGCCGCCAATCACCACCAGGTCTTTGGTGACCGCCGGTGGCGAAGTGGAGTAGTAACCACCAGGGGTGAAGCTGCCGATGTTGGCGGTCAGGTCGACCTGGCCACCGTTACCGAAGTCTTCGCACATTTTGCCGGTGTCGGCGTTCAGGGCGATCAGGCGGGTGTCGGCGGTCGGCAGGAAAATACGGCGCGGGCAGACACTGGTCACTGGCGGGGTGGCAGTGCCGGTCGGGCTCTGCTCGGACGCGTAGGCGGCATCATCGTGATAGGTCACGCCACGGCAGGTCATGTGCGCCCAACCCTTGAAGTTCGCCGCGTTCTGCGTGGAGAGCTTCGGATCGAAACGCCAGATTTCCTTGCCGGTGTCCGGGTCCAGTGCGATCACCTGGCTGTGCGGCGTGCAGACATAGAGCATGCCGTTGGCTTTGAGCGGGGTGTTTTCGGCGGTGGTTTCGCCCGGGTCGTTCGGGCCAGGCAGGTCACCGGTGCGGAAAGTCCAGGCGGGAACCAGTTTGCTGACGTTCTGCGGGGTGATTTGCGCCAGTGGCGAGTAGCGATCGCCATGGGCACTGCGGCCGTAGGAGTTCCAGTCGCCATCCGGCATGGCCGGGGCGGTGTTGCTCATGCCAGGCACGGTGTCACGGTCCAGTTGGCCTTTGATTTCACCGGGGTTGGTGAACAGGCTGGCCAGCGCGGCGATACCGGCGATGACCACGGCAGCACTCAGCACACCGGTGCCGACCGGGTTGAAGTCGCCGCGACGCAACGGGCGACGAAACCATGGCAGCAGCATTACGATGCCGAGGGTAAAGAGCAGTGCTAGACGCGGCACCAGTTGCCACCAGTCCAGACCGACTTCCCACAGTGCCCAGACGGTACTGGCGAATAGCACCACCGCGTACACGCTCAGCGCCGCATAACGGTCGGCCAGCAGCAGCCCACCAGCCACCAACAGGCCGATACCGGCCAGCAGGTAATACAGCGAGCCGCCGAGCATGCTCAGCTTGATTCCCCCGGCCAGCAAGGCCAGGCCCATTAGTAGAAGCAGAATGCCGAGCAGGGTCGGCAATAAACGGCTTCGACTCAAAGCACCATCAGTGCTCATAGTGTGGTTCTCCGTGACGTTTTAAGTAGTGCCGCGCAAGTTCACTGTAGATGACGATCTGGCGCGGGCATGGTTCATCGAAAAAGTGTTTGGTTGATGCGGTCCTGATGGGAGCAGGCTTGCCAGTTCCCACAGGTTTTATGCGTTTGATCAGAACGATGACTGGATCTTGATCCCGCCAATCAGCGCGTCGTCGACCTTGTCCACGCCACCGGGGTGGCGGATGTATTGCAGGTTCGGGCGCACGGTCAGCCAGTTGGTGACGTGCACGCCGTAATAGAGCTCGCTGCTGTATTCGGTGTCTTGCGGGGGCAGGAACGACGGATCGTCGAAGTCCTGGACGGCGCGGGCCTGGTTGGTGGCCTCGGCGTTCTTGCGGTAGGCCGGGTTGACGTGGACACGGGCCAGGGCGAAGCCGATATCGTCTTTGGCGCGGGCATCGAACAGGCCTTTGTAGACGACGCCGGCCTGGACATAGTTGTCGATGGCGTTGGTCTTCTTGTCGTGCATCGTGGCATTGGCGAACACACTCAGGCCGCGTGAGTTGTCGCTGGCGCGGCTGGTCAGTTGCTGCTGAATACCGAGCCATACGCCATGTTTGCTCGATGCACTGCGGTAAGCCTCGCCGCTCAGGGCGGCCGGCTGGCCATTGCCGTCCTTATAAACGTCGCTGGCCTTGGCGCTGCTGTAGTAGTAACCGGCGCGGTATTCACCCGGCAGGCCATTGAGCTTCGGGGTCCAGACCAGTTCTACCGGCAGGATTGCGCCCTGAGTGCCGCTGCCGCTGAGCTTGAAACCGTTGCCGCGATCCAGATTGGACGGGTTTTGCTCGTAAGCCCCGACTTGTGCGTAAAGCTCGGGCGTCAGGTGATATTTGACGCGCATGGCCCACTGGCTGACGGGCCAGTTGTACCAGATGCCACCGACCCAGTTACCGACCTGGGAGCCGCAGAACGCCAGGTTCTGGAAGTCGCAGGGGAAGCTGTTGAAGTCTTCACCCTCGCCGAAGCGGCCGACCTTGATGTCGAGCTTCTGGTCGAAGAATTTCTGCTGATACCACATCTGCGTCAGGCGCCAGGTCTGGCCACGACCCCAGACTTCCTGCGCCGAGGTGAAACCGCCGACACGCGGGTCGTTGATCCGGTCGTTGCTGATGTTGTTGCCATTGCGTTCGGTGATGGTCAGCTGAAACTCAGCGTCGTCCCAACCCAGAATCTTCTGCAAGTCCAGGTGAGTGCCCAAGGCAAACTGATCGCTGTAGCGCGCGGTACGGTCATGGTCGTAGCCGCCGTGCAAATTGCTGCCCATTTCACCGGTGTAATCGACTTTGAAGTCGTAGCCTTTTTCCGAAAGTTCGGTGCGAGTGCCGTTCCAGTCACCCAGCATCCATGGCGAGTTGCTATCGAAGGCTGGCGCGGCCTGGGCGCAAGTGGCAAGGCCCAGAGCGGTGAACCCGCTGATCAGCTTCAGGGCTTTTCGGCTGGACACAGCGGGTGAGACAGCGCTGTCTCGCGGAGTTTGAAAATCAGGCATAGAGAAGGAATTCTTGATCTTTTTCTAAAGGGGATGCGCTGAACGCAGCAGGAATGCAGCAGGGGAGAAGCGTTTCAGCAGGACGGGCGTAAGGATAATGTTCTGTAACACATTGAGAAAGGGCTTTTACTGACATGGATCATTTCGGATTTGGTAACAGTCGGCTGCGACCGGTCGCCGCAGTGCCAGGTGGCGCAAAAAAAAGGCGGACTGAATAGTCCGCCTCGCCATGTTTCAGGGCCGTTAATTCAACAGATAGACCGGGAAGCATTCACACAAATGCATCACCCGTCGACGGACATTGTCCAGCAGTGCCGCATTGGTCGGTTGCTCAAGCAGGTCGGCAATCAGGTTGGCCACTTCGGCGCATTCGGCTTCACCGAAGCCCCGCGTGGTCAGGGCGGGTGTACCAATGCGGATGCCGCTGGTGATCGCAGGTTTTTGCGGATCGTCGGGGATCGCGTTCTTGTTCAAGGTGATGTGGGCGCTCTCGAGCAACGCCTCGGCATCTTTTCCGGTGATGTTCTTCGCGCGCAGATCGAGCAGGAACATGTGGCAGTCGGTGCCCCCTGACACCACCCGCAGGCCGCGTCGAGTAAGGATATTCGCCATGGTCCTGGCGTTGTCGATGACGCGTTGCTGATAGTGCTTGAACTCATCGCCGAGGGCTTCGTTGAGCGCTACGGCCTTGGCGGCGATGACGTGCATCAGAGGTCCGCCCTGATAGACCGGGAATATCGTCTTGTCGAGCAACGCCGCATGTTCGCGTTTGGCCAGGATCAGACCACCCCGTGGGCCGCGCAGCGTTTTATGAGTGGTCGAGGTGACGAAGTCGGCAATGCCGACCGGCGAGGGGTACAGGCCGGCTGCGATGAGTCCGGCGTAGTGCGCCATGTCGACCATCAGGTACGCCCCGATTTCATCGCAGATGTTGCGAAAACGCTGGAAGTCGATGGTCCTTGAATACGCCGAGGCACCGGCAATGATCATTTTCGGTCGGTGTTCCCGGGCCAGGGCTTCCATCTCGGCGTAGTCGAGGGTTTCGCTGTGTTTTTCCAGGCCGTAAGAATAGGCGGTGTAGAACTTGCCGGAGAAGTTTACCGAGGCGCCATGGGTCAAGTGGCCGCCATCGGCCAGGGACATTCCCAGAATCGTGTCGCCAGGGTTGAGCACAGCGAGAAACACGGCCTGGTTGGCCTGGGAGCCGGAGTGCGGCTGGACGTTGGCATATTCGCTACCAAACAGTTTGCAGGCACGTTCGATGGCGAGGCTTTCAATCTCGTCGACCACTTTACAGCCACCGTAATAGCGCTTGCCTGGGTAGCCTTCGGCGTACTTGTTGGTCAGCACCGAACCTTGGGCTTCCAGCACTTCTTCGCTGACGTAGTTTTCCGAGGCGATCAACTCCAGGTGGGTTTCCTGGCGGTTGCGTTCGCGGCCGATCAGGCGAGCGAGGGTGGGGTCTAGATTCTGCAGGCTCATGGAGGGCATTCCTTTAAATGAGTGCTTCAGCCAAGGGGGCTGGCGCGTGACGCGGCAACACCCGTGACTGGCTTTTGCTGGTATCGGAAAGAAAAATGGACGTGTCTTTCAGACCGCTGCCGGTGATCAGCACCACGGCGGTTTGCGGCGTGTCGGGGTGTTCTTCGGCGTACTTGAGCAGACCGGCGAAGGCGCTGGCTGCCCCGGCTTCGGGGAAAACGCCGGTGCTGGCGGCCAGTCTGGACGCCGCTGCGACAATGCTCGGGTCACTGACACAGATGAACTCGCCCTCGCTGGCCGTTACCGCGCGCAAGGCCTTGAGACGGTCGCGCGGCAGGGCCACGTTGATGCTGCTGGCGAGGCTGGTAGGCGTAATGCGTTCGGTCTGCTGCATCGGCTGGTCGCTGCGCCAGGCTCGATACATGAAATTGCTGTTTTGCGCCTGTACGCCGATCAGCCGTGGCATGCGTTCAATCCAGCCCAGTTGCAGCAGATCGAAGAAGCCTTTGTACACCGAGCCCAGGATGCAGCCATTGCCGACTGGGACAAACACCAGATCCGGGACTTGCCAGGCGAGCTGTTCGCACATCTCGAAAGCCACGGTTTTCTTGCCTTCGCTCATGTACGAATTGATGCCGGTGGTGCGGTTGTACCAGCCATGGGTTTCGCAGGCGTCGAAGCATTGTTCGAACGCTTCGTCGTATTGCCCATCGACCAGTACGATCTCGGCACCGTAGCCCTGCATTTGTGCGAGTTTCTCGCGGGGAGCACTTTTTGGCAGGTAAATCACGTTGCGCAGACCCAGGCTCGCGCTCATTCCGGCCAGCGCCGAAGCAGCGTTGCCAGTGCTGGCGACGGCGACGGTGCTCGCACCGGATTGCATCGCATGGGCTACAGCCAGGGCGCTGGCGCGATCCTTCAATGAGCCGGTAGGCTGCCGGGATTCATCCTTGATGAATACCTTGATTGGCGCCTCTCTGCCGAGCAATTCGGGACGTGAATACAACGGCGTGTTACCCACCAGTAATGGTGGAATGAACTGCGTGGAATTCAGCGGCATCAGCCGGTCATAACGCCACATTCCCCGGGCGTGGTCATGAGCCAGACTGTCCCGTGACCATTCGCGTGCCAGTGTCGGGTAATCGTAGAGCGCATCGAGAGCACCATCGATTTTGCAATGGGGGCAGTAGTAGCTGACTTCATGTGGCTGGTAGCGGCGTTCGCAAGCCAGGCACTGCAATACATACTCTCTGTAAGACTTCTTCATGGCCAACCCTTGAAAGTACGCTTCCCTGACAACGTCGGTTCAGCGCGGAAACACGGATCACTCCGATGCGCCGGACCGACGGGTACTTCGCTATCCGAAGATTTTTTTTCAGACCACCATGATGGCGTCGATGGCGACCAGGGTATTGCGCGCCAAGGCGCTGGCGCCGGCGGTGGTGCGGGCTGGATAAGGCTGGGTGAAATACTCTTCCATGACCCGGTTCAGGGTCGGGAACTCGCTCAGGTCCGTGATGAACGCAGTGACCTTGACCACGTTCGCCAGAGTGCCGCCCGCGGCTTCGGCCATCTGCGCCAGATTGTCCAGGGTCTGACGCAGTTGCCCTTCGAAATCCTGAGCCAGCACTTCATTGTTCAACGCCGAGACCGGGGTCTGTGCCGACAGGTAGATGGTCTGCCCATGACTGACCTTGATGCCTTGGGAGTAAGTGCCCAGAGGCAGCGGGGCCTTGTCGGTGAAGATGACGTTTTCTTCGCCCAGAAAAGGTTTGGCCAAGGGCTGGAGTTGAGCGTTGGTCTGCATGATGACGATCCTTGTTAGTGGGTTGGGGGGTTAGTGCAAGTCGGCAACCTGTCGCACGGCCAGGGCCGAGAATTCCTCGTCACGGCAACGCGCCGGGGAAAAGTGCTGGTAGTTGAGGTGCAGGGCCGCCAGGTCGGACGGCATTGCGTTGCCCAGTGCGGCGTGACTGCACAACCGGGCAATGGCCGGTGCGGCCTGAATGCCGTAGCCGCCCAGTGCGGCAAGCCAGATGAAACTTTCCTGCAACGGGTCCTGGCCCAATACCGGCGAACGGTCGGCAACAAAGGTGCGTAGGCCTGCCCACTTGTTGATGATCGAGCGAGGGCGCAGCCGTGTGGTGTTTTGCAGGCGATCCATGGTGATGGCCAGATCGAGTTCATCCGGCAGGGCATCGCAAGGCAACGACGGGCTTTCATCGCAAGGCGAGACGATCAGGCGTCCGGCTTCCGGCTTGATGAAAATGTCTTCGTCGACCGTTCCCAGGTATGGTGTGCGGTGCACGTCGCATTGCGGATCGACCGCCAGCACCGTGCGGCGCAGTGGCCGCACACCTACCTTCGGCAAACCGCAGCGCTCGGCCAATTCATCGGCCCAGGCGCCGGCGGCGTTGACCACAATCGCGGTCTCGAGGTGCTGGCCATCCTGGGTGTGTAACGTCCAGTGACCGGCACGGTACTGGCCCCGCAACACTTCGGTCTCACGTTTGACCACACCGCCGCGAGCGCGCAGGCCGCCAAGATAGGCACCATGAATGCCGTGTACATCCAGATCGAAGGCGCTGGGTTCGAAAATCCCCGCGCTCCACGCGCCCTCTGCCAAGTAAGGCACCAGTTCAAGGACTTGTTTCTCGTCGAGGAACTGCGCCGTCGGCACCTGCCCGAGAACCGCGGTGAAACGGGCGGCCAACTTATCCACACGTGCCGCCTGGGCCACGATCAACGCACCCCGTGGTGCCCACAATGGATGTTCGGCGAGCCCCTCGGGCGGATTCTCGAAAAAGCTCCGGGAGGCACAAGTCAGCGAGCGGATCTGCTGGTTGCCGTAGCTTTCCATGGAAATCGCCGCCGAACGCCCGGTGGTGTGATAGGCCAGTTGTGGTTCGCGTTCAAGCAGGCACACGCTGCCGTGAGCCGCCAGTTCATAGGCGGCGGATACCCCGGCAATCCCGCCGCCAACCACGATGAAGTCGTAACGAGCGGTCATGGTCGGCTGCCCTCGACGACGGTGCCGGATTTGCTTTCCCGGGTGTAGGTCAGTACGAAATGTGCCACGAGCCCGAAGATCAGCCCCCAGAATGCAGCGGCCAGCCCCAGGAAACTCATGCCCGAGGCGGTGACCAGGAAGGTGATCAGCGCCGCTTCGCGTTGTTTCTCGTCAGCCATGGCTCCGGTCAGCCCGGCGCTGATCGCCCCGAACAGGGCCAGGCCGGCGAGGGAGGCGATCAGCTCTTTGGGCAAGGCAGAAAACACCGAAGCGAGGGTCGCGCCGAAGATGCCCATCAGAATGTAGAACACCCCGCAGGCGATCCCGGCGATGTAACGCTTGTCGCGATCTTCATGGGCTTCGCGGCCGGTGCAGATAGCGGCGGTGATGGCTGCCAGGTTTAAGCCATGGGAGCCGAATGGCGCCATCAAAATCGAGCCGATGGCTGTGACCGAAATGATCGAGCGCGCGGGGGTGTTGTAGCCCGAGGTGCGCAACACCGCCATGCCCGGCACGTACTGCCCGGTCAGGGTGACGAGGGCCAGCGGCAGGCCGATATTGATGATCGCGTGCCAGCTCCACTGCGGGGCAATGAAGATCGGGTGAGCGACATCGACGGTGATCGAACCTGTGTTGAGTCCACCGAACGAGGCGGCCACGGCGCAGCCGACAATCAATACCGACAGGATGGCGTAGCGCGGTGAAAAGCGTTTGAACAGCAGGTACGCCGCGATCATTGACAGCACCATGCTCGGCTGCAGCTTGATTGAGGTGAAGAGTTCAGCGCCGAAACGAAACAGGATGCCGGCGAGCATGGCGGCGGCGATGGCTTTTGGCAGGCGACTCATCAATTTGTCGAACGCACCGGACAAGCCGACCACCGCGATAATCACCGAAGCCACCACATAGGCGCCGATGGCCTCGGGCAGGGAGACCGTGGGCAGCATCGACACCAGCAACGCCGCACCCGGTGTCGACCATGCCGTAATCACCGGAATCCGCAAGCGCCAGCTCAATAACAGACCGGTAATGCCGCTGCCGATAGAAATAGCCCAGATCCAGGACGACACTTGATCATTGGGCAGGTGTGCCTCCCGGGCCGCCTGAAACACGATGATCAGCGGGCCGGCATAGGAAATGATCACGGCGATGAAGCCTGCAATGATCGCTGACAGGGATAGATCCTTTCTGAGTGTGTCCATGATGTCTCGGCTTGGCGTGGCTGGCACGCGGTGATTCAGAATGAGATTGAGTCGATTGATTCGATTCGAGATGAGTGTATTTGAATGAATTGAGTTGATTCAATAGGCGAGGAGGTTGTTACGAGATGTTTTTTTGCTATCAAGCTGTATTTGTCAGGCTTTTTTCAAATAACTATTTGATTTATAAGAAAATATCGTTTTTGAAAAATATTTTGCATGAAAGATGCTTTTCGATTCATTCGCCGAATCAATCGACTCAATTTATTGATTTAATCCATTTATTAGTTGCCTAACCACCATGTGATATGCTCGGATATTCATCATTTCTACGATGGGTAGCGATCATTCATGTGGGTTCCTCAGCTAAGCGAGTTCAGCCAGCCGATGTATTTGTCGATTGCCGACGCGTTGGCGCGCGATATCAGCAACGGCGTGTTGAACGAAGGTGATCGTCTGCCGACCCTGCGGGAGCTGGCCACCACGCTGAATGTCACGCCCGGTACCATCAGTCGTGCCTATAGCGAAGCCCATCGGCGGCGTCTGGTGCAGGGGGAAGTGGGGCGTGGCACTTATGTGCTCAACCAGAAACAGTTGGAACTGCCGGCCAGCAACAGTGCCGTTTCGCTGAATCTTGGGCAGTCTGAGTTATTGGACCTTTCGATCATCAAGCCTTACAGCGAAACCCTGGAATACTGGTTGCGTGGAGCCTTGGTGGGCATGGCCAAAAGCACGGATTTTGCCCATACCCTCGACTATGCCCCCGATGGCGGTCATCCGGCTCATCGCGAGGCGGGCGCGCAATGGCTGCGCCATTCGTTGCCCGATGCACAATGGCAGCAAGTGGTGATCACCGCCGGCGCACAGCATGGTTTGATGGTCGCGATGAGTGCGTTGACCAACGCCGGTGATCTGGTGCTCTGCGAGGAGCTCTGCTACCCCGGCATCATTTCCCTTGCCCATGGACTCGAACGACGCCTGCGTGGCGTACCAATGGACGATGAAGGGATCATTCCCGAAGCGCTGCGTGAGCTGTGCCAGCGTGAGAAACCGGCGATGCTGGTCTGCGTGGCGACGTGCCAGAACCCAACGGCGGCGATCATGTCGCAAAAACGTCGGGCACAAATCGCGGCGTTGGCCGAGGAGTTCGACTTCATTATCCTGGACGATGACATCTACGGTTTTCTGGCCACCGACCCGTCGATCAAGCCGCTGTCGGCGTTTGCCCCGGATCGTTCGGTGTACCTGACCAGTCTGTCGAAGTCGGTCATGCCGGCCTTGCGGATTGGCTATCTCTATAGCCCGCCGAAACTGCTGTCGCGCCTGACCTCCATGGTGCGCAGCAGCGTCTGGATGCCGTCGCCATTGACCGCTCAGTTGGCCAGCAACGTGATCACCGAGGGGTTGGATAAAAAGCTGATACGCATTCAGCGCAACGAGGCCGCCGGGCGGCAGGCGATCGCTCAGGAAATCTTCGCCAATTTCGAGCTCAAGACCCAGCCGTATTCCTACCACGTCTGGTTGACGTTGCCCGAGCCCTGGACCAGCGACGAATTCACCATGCTGGCCCGTGCCAACGGTGTGCTGGTCCTCAGCGGTACCCAGTTCCAGGCCGAGCGTAACGGCATTACGCGCTGCGTGCGACTGGTGTTGATGTCGCCCACCAGCCAGGACGAATTGCGGTTTGCCCTGACCAAGCTGGCCAGCCTGATCGATTCGGACCCGCGTCGTTATTACTGAGCCGGGTGCTATCTCCTGACGTTTGTCCCTCGGATGATGGCCAACTCACCTACAGTTAATTCAGTCTCTGACGAATGCCTCTGTCCGGAGCCCTTCCACCGGACGAAAGCCTCCGTTAAGGTGCGCGGCTCCCCATCCTTTCATCGTTCGAAGGCCCGGCATGACCGAACACAACCCTGATCCCCTGCACGGCGTGACGCTGGAGCAAATCCTCAACGCCCTGGTTGCGCACTACGAGTGGTCGGGGCTGGCCGAGCGTATCGATATCCGCTGCTTCAAGAGCGACCCAAGCATCAAGTCGAGCCTGACCTTTTTGCGCAAAACTCCGTGGGCGCGGGAGAAGGTCGAGCGTCTGTACGTGAAACTGATGCGCACCAAGCGCCCGGTCTGAGCATGGTCATACCCTCGATCGCGAGGCGTCGTTGTGTGGCCGTGGCGGCGATTCTGGGCTGGGCAGGCTTGAGCATTCAGATGTACCTGATTCTCTATGCCCGCTGGAGTATCGCGGCCAGCCTGCTGGGCGGGCTGGTGAGTTTTTTCAGCTTTTTCACGGTGCTGACCAATACGCTGGTGGCGGTGGTGCTGACCTGTGAACTGACGTCTCGCGAGTCGGCGGCGCGACGCTGGTTTTTGCAGCCGTGGGTGAGCAGTGCCATTGCGGTGAGTATCGCGGTGGTCGGCGTGGCGTACAGCCTGTTGTTGCGCCATTTATGGCATCCCGAAGGCTGGCAATGGCTGGCCGATGAGCTGATGCATGACGTCATGCCGCTGCTGTTCCTGGTTTATTGGTGGTTCTGTGTACCCAAGGGGACGTTGCGGCTGCGGCACATTGCGTTGTGGGTGATTTATCCGCTGGTGTACTTCGGCTATTCGCTTTGGCGTGGGCATCTGCTGGCGGTTTATCCCTACCCGTTCATTGATGTCGACAAACTGGGTTATCCACAGGTGTTCGTGAATGCTGGGGGATTGTTGGCGGGGTTTGTGCTGGTTTCACTGTTGGTGATCGGGTTGGATCGGTGGCGTACGGATCGCAAGTGAACACTGACTGTGGCGAGGGAGTTTTTGTGGCGAGGGGGCTTGCCCCCGTTCGGCTGCAAAGCAGTCGCAAAATCAGCAAATATGCTGTGCCGGTTAAAACTCCGTTGCAGGTTTTAGCGCCGCTGCGCGACGCAACGGGAGCAAGCTCCCTCGCCACAAAAAGCATGCAGCCACAGCGTGGCGTTTATTCCTCGTCGCTGTCTTCCAGCCGCCAGTAGCCGACAGCCTTCACAAACTGCTCGTCCAGCCCGTGCTCATCGAGCAATGCCCGGCGGATCTGCCGCGACGCTTTGGTTTCGGTCGCCACCCACGCATACAGATTGCCAGCGGGCACTTTGATCTGTTGCACGGTGGTCAGCAGGTTATTTCTGCCTCCTTCGCGCAGCACCCAGATCACATCGACCTGCGCGGCGCTTTCCAGGCGTTGTTGTTCGGCGCCGTTTTCCACTTCCACGATCACCAGTGCACGTCGATTGGCGGCCAGGCCTTCGAGTCGACGGGCGATGGCGGGCAGGGCGGTTTCGTCACCGATCAGCAGGTAGCTGTCGAAGATGTCCGGCACGATCATCGAGCCACGCGGCCCGCCGATGTGCAGGAACTGGCCGGGTTTGGCCTGCTCGGCCCAGGTCGAGGCAGGGCCGTCGCCGTGCAGCACGAAGTCGATGTCCAGTTCCAGCGTGTCCAGGTCGTAACGACGGGGCGTGTAGTCGCGCATTGCGGGCATCGGCCCGTTGTCCTTGCCGGCGCCGAGTACCAGGGTTTCCAGCGCTGCCTGTTCCGCTGCGTTTTGCGGGAACAGCAGTTTGACGTGGTCATCCGTGCCGAGGCTGACGAAGCCTGCGAGTTCCGGGCCGCCCAGGGTAATCCTGCGCATGCGCGGCGTCAGGTCAACCACCCGCAGCACTTGCAGGCGACGGCGTTTGATCTCGTGGCTGACACGGTGAATGGTTTGGGATGGCACGATAACGTCGGTCATTCGACTTTCTCCGAAACGGGTTGAACGGTGGGGCCGTCAACGATGGCTTTGGCCGTGTTGTTGAGCAGGTCGCGCACCCGCAGGATTTCTTCCGGGCTCCAGCGACCATGGTGCATTTGCAAGGCATGACGCAGGTTGTGCACCGCTTCATGGATCTCGGCCGGGCGGTCCTGGCCGCGCAATGAGCGCTTGCTGACTTCGATGCGCATGCGCACACCGTCCAGGGCAATCGCCTGCTCGCTTAATGACAGACGTCCGGCGTCGGTGATGCTGTAGCGTTTTTTGCCACCCTCGGCGTCGCCCAGGATCAATTCGCTTTCTTCAAGGAAGGTCAGGGTCGGGTAGATCACGCCAGGGCTGGGGCTGTAGGCGCCGTCGAACATGCTTTCGATCTGGCGGATCAGGTCATAGCCGTGGCACGGCTGCTCGGCGATCAGCGCCAGCAGCAGCAATTTCAGGTCGCCAGGGGCGAATACGCGTGGGCCGCGACCGCCGCGCTCGCGGCCGGGACCCGGGCGTTTCTCGAAGCCGTCGCGGCCGTCGCCGTGTTCGCGGTGGGGGGAATGATGGTCTCTCATTTTTGCTTTCTCTCGTCGTGTTTAGATACAACTTAAGATATATCTTTAGGCTGGCGCAAGCGTTCTTGACCAACGGTCGAGATTGGAGGGCTTGGGGAAAGGCGCGAGTGGGGAGCGCACGGGAGTGACGAGGATGCTACGAAGGTTGATTTTTAGAGTAATTGAACTAATTATGAAGTTCTTCCGTTTAGTGCTGGTCTATTCGTGTTTGAACAGTAGTATTGGTCTTACGGAAGTTTAAAACAGTTCTTGTCTGTGTGTTTTTTCAGTTAAAACTGTGTGTAGTATTTCTCTGAGGGCAAAACAATAAAGTTGCTGTTTTTTTAACTTTTTTCCTGCTGTTCGAGAGCTATTGTTACTACATGTTCTTCGGAAGTTACGTACTTACTTTTTCAAGCGATTGGTCGATCATTCTCCGGCGTCGAAAGTTAAGCCAAAACGCCATGCTTCGTGCCGGGTGTTGGCTTGTTGTGACTTTCCACGGTCCGATCATTTGAAAAAGACAGGTACTCAACAATGTTCAAAAAGTTTGCAATCGCCGTTCCGATGACCCTGCTGGCCCTGAGCTCTTCGGTAGCGTTCGCTGCGGAAGAATCGCGCACCTCCATCAACATCAGCGCCACCATTCCAAGCAAGGTATTCCATGCTCAGCCGCGGGATCCGAACTTCGGTAAAGATGAAAAAATGGCCTACGTACTGGGGGCCGGTACGCTGACTCCGATCCGTGCGACTTATGATGTACAACACACCAACGGTTCGGTCGGCGCCTACGTCGAAGGCGGCCCGCAGCCATTGTCCAACGGCATCAACACCATCGCATTGAGTTACATGTTCAATGGCACAACCCTGACCGGCGTGTCGCAGGAAGTGGTCGGTGACTCCGAGTCCAACGGCGGCATGCAAGCCGACCTGGTGATTGCCGCTGCCAAACCAACCGACACCCAGAATGGCCTGTACACCGCCAATCCAGTGGTGATCTTCGATGCCATTCCTCGCATTCCGTAATGCCGTTATTAACTAAGGTTCATCCTTAATTCATAACACTTACCGATCGGCGGGCAAGTTTTGCCTGTCGATCGGGTTTCAACGAATTTATCTTCAGAGTATTTCGTTCATGTTCCCGATGACGCCCATCGCGACGGCGCTTGCCCTATGTTTTTGTGCAACTGCCCTGGCCGCGCCCACGGAAAACGGCCATACACCTCGAAGTCTGTTGGCGCAGGCCAAGGGATTGCCGACCGAATTCGAAGAGCATTTCTTTGATGTGCCACTGGCGGTGCGCGTGGAACTTGACCAACAGTTTCTCGGTGAGGCGATGGTCGTGTTGACCCGCGACGATCGCATCACCTTCGTTGACTTCACCGATGTCAGCGACAGCATGATCAAGCCCAGTGAACGCGACATCTGGGCCAACTATCTGAAACAAGGAGTGGCGCTCGGCGGCTGCCAGGCCAATTGCCCCGAGCAACTGCTGGCCGTGCACTACAGCCTGGAAAACTCACTGGTGTCGATCCTCACCCAAAACGCTGAGCGCGACGATCAGGTACAGCGTTATTACAACCTGCCTGAAGGCGGCAGCACCGGGTTGATCGTGCGTAACCAGCTGAACCTCAACGGCGGGCAGAACCAGGACCTGGGTGGGCGCTACGGCCTGGAAGCCAGCAGCAGCCTGGGTAACTGGACCCAGGCCGTCAATATGCAACTGTCTCGACTGGGCGGTCTGGATAACAAGCTGTATCACGCGGTGCATGAGCTCTTTACCCAGCGGGAGCTGGAGGGCAATTTTCTGCGCCTGGGCTATTTCACACCGACGTCCGAAGGCCTGACCCGTCAGCCGCGTGCCTTCGGCGCGAGCCCCGACACCGCATTGGGCGTCATGTACGGCAGCTCCGACAGCCTGGCCATCAACAACCCGAAACCGGCGGTCTATCCGATCTACGTCACCGCCAATCGACAGGGTTCGGTGGAGATCTACCGCGACGGTTTGCTGATCAACACCCAGGCGGTGCCTGCCGGGTTGCAGACCCTCGATACGCGTCCGCTGCCCGGCGGTATTTATGAAGTGGAAGTGCGTCTGATCGAAGACGGCCAAATCACCTCCAGCACCCTGGAGCTGGTCTACAAACCCAACAACTGGCGTAACCATGACGAGCGCTGGCGCTATAACCTGTTCGCCGGCCGCGAATCGAAATTGCTCAGCAACTGGGAAGAGCAGGCCGATGGCGACATGACGGCGGGGGCCGCGTTCAACTTCCTACTGCACCCGCGAGTCATCCTGGGCCTGTCGGGTCGACAGGTGCGCGACGCTCTGCAGTACGGCACGTCGGTCGATTGGGCAATCGTCAACAACGCCAGCGTCTATGCCAACGTCTACAAAACCGAGGACTACGGTACCGGCCTCGACGTGCAAGGGCTTTATTCCTATGGCAGCGGCAGCATCGTCGCCAGCCATAACCGTAGCTGGCTCGATACCACCCGGCTGTACGACACGCTGCCCGATGGCACGCGGGTGCGTCAGCGCAATGTATTTATTGGCCAGACCAGCAACTCTTCCCTGTCGATAAACCATCGACTCAACAGCAAAAGCTCGGTCAATGCCCGGGTGTCCCACAGCGAAGGCAACACCAACGGGACGGGCGTGGATCTGGGCTGGACCCAGCGCACCCAACTGTTTGGCAGTGACGCCAATTGGCGCCTGTCGCTGTTTGATCGACCAGGCAGCGTGAGTTCGGGAGACGACCGCAATCGGGGTATCGATTTGAGTGTCAACATCGCGTTGGGTGGCCCCGGTGAACAGCTTTCCGGCAGCATAGGCACTCGCACCGACCGTGATGGCGGGCGCGATAACAACGCTTCGATCACCTACCGCAAAACCCTTCAGGACCATCTGCTGCAAAGCGTCTCCGCCACGGCCATCACCGACACCTACGGCATCGGGTTGAATGCCATGGCGACCATGAGTTCTGACCTTGTCAACGGCGACGGCTTCATCCAGCGCTCGTCCTTCAACAACGACCTAACCGGAGGCTTGAACCTCGACAGCACCGTGGCCGTCGGCGGGCAAAAAATGGTCATGACCAGCCAATATCACCGCAACGGTGCCGGCATGATCATCGACGTGGAGTCGGACATCGAGGACATCGCCTTGCGCGCCGATGACTTGAGCGGTGGCAGCGCGGTGCTCAAGCCCGGGCGCAATTTCGTGCCGATCACCGCGTACAAAAGCAGCTCGGTCAGTTTCGATTTCGAGGGCAACCACGTTCCCGCCGCCACCATCCAACCGGCCCGTTCCAGCTATCACCTGAACAAGGGCGGTGTGGAATATCGCCAGGTGAAAGTGATGAAAACCCTGACCGTCCTCGGGCGCCTGATCGACCCGCAGGGCAACCCACTCAAAGGCCATCACATCATCAACCACGCCAGCCGTGGGGTGAGCGAAGTGGACGGTTTCTTCTCCATGGAAATGAATGCCGGTTCGCCAACCCTGGAAGTGCGCCACGGCAGCCAGTTGCTGTGCCAGTTCCGTCTGGACCCGAACAGTGGACGTACCGAAAACAACGTGCTGATGATCGGCGATTTGCGTTGCACGCCGGATACGTTGGCGGATGCGACTTATCTATCTGAAAGACGGGGTTAGTGGGCGTGGAGGATAGAATCAGCGTGATACGCCTACTCAAACGGACGGCCAACGTTTTGATGTTGTCTGGATTGCTGGGGGCAGTGAGCGAAGCGGCTGTCATGGAGATAGAAGCGAAATTCAGTCCGGATCCATCCAACCCGCTGGTCAATAAATTTATCAATACAACGAAGTTCACCGGGTTCTGCCAGGGTAACGAACCGGCGTGTGAGCGACGAGGACTGTCCAGTTTCAGGACACCCATTACATTCACTGCAACCAGACCAATCCGGGTCCATGAGACCAATCGCCGCGAAGCCGCAATGTTCCGCATCCCGGCGGAATGGCGAACATTGACAGTTACCAAAATGGGGGGGGCAAGCACTGAAACGGCGGAAGTGAAAGTACGTATGCCTGGTTTCGCGGTTAACTATCGCCTCAGCCACGATGCACGCGATTTGGTTGGGCGTCCAGATTTGGGTTCTCACGCCGCTCACGGACTTCTGTGGCAAGGAGGGCTATGGTTGAGTCCTCCGTCACCCTGTCAGTGGGCGATAAAGGCTAGTACAAATACGAGGGAGCATGAAACGTTCTGGCTTACTCCGGCGGGTAGCACTTGTCATAAAGCACCTAACTACATTATTCCAGAGTTTGATTATAAGTCTTTTGACTTTGCTTACGAGCTTCAAACCCCTGAGCCCTTGAAGTTGTCGCAAGGTACTTACACCGGAAGTATTCAGTACTCCGTTGGCCCGGGTAAGGATTTTGATATGGGTGATATCATGTTGCCCAGTGAAGACTCTCTAACGCTGAACTTCACACTTACCGTTGAGCATATGCTCAAGGTTGAAGTTCCACCCGGTGGTAATCGTGTGGAATTGGTCCCGCAGGGTGGCTGGCAATCCTGGCTGCAACAAGGTCGAAAGCCGACGCGTTTATTCAAGGACCAAACGTTTAATATCTCGGCCAGTTCGCGTTTCAAAATGGAGCTGGAGTGTCAGTACACCCAGGATGGCAATACCTGCTCTTTGCAAGAGCCAATTTCGGGCCACGTTGTTCCATTGAATATCAGCGTAAGTCTTCCTCACGGCTTGACCGATGCAAGTGGGCAACCAGTGACCCGTCGACAACTACTTCGTAATGGTAGTGGTACCGAGCTGTTTCAACCCGGTTTTTATGTGGAGCGAAGGCCGGGGACTCTGCACTTCGAAATCCCCTCCCGCGAAGTGGCTGAGATGATTCGCCCTGGTCAATCACGATATTATTCCGGCAATGTAACGGTTATCTGGGATTCGGAAGTTTGATTGTTTTCGATATTCGAGTTTATTAAGTGAGGTACTGAAACATGAAGCGCTTGTTAGCCTTAATGGGTTTTTGTTTGTTCACCCAAACTGTTCATGCCGGACCGAGCATCAATATCGGCACCGTTTACGATTATCTGGACGGCGATAAAAGCACCTATCTGAAACGCGTGTTCAACGGCGGCGACAGTACGGCGTTCGTCAAGGTCAACATTCTCGAAATTCTCTACGACGCCGACGGCAAGTCGCAGGAAGTGCCGCTCAAATCCAACACCGACGGCAAGTCCCGCGATGGTTTGATGGCAAGTCCCGCGCGACTGATTGTGCCTGCCAATGGCATGCAGGGCACCCGTCTGCTGTTCATGGGCGAACGGGACAGGGAGCGTTATTTCCGGGTGCGATTCGTACCCGTGGTGCCGGAGAAGGAGGACGAATTCGCGGTGTCCGGCGAAGAGCGGGAAGACTACAAAAAATCCCTGTCGGCCGGGGTCACCGTACTGGCAGGTTACGGCGCGGTGTTTTTCGTACGGCCAAAGGAAACACGCTTCGACAGTGCGATTGAAAACGGCGCAGGCATGTATCGGATTCGCAACAACGGCAACAGCGTGGTGGTGATCGATGAGTTCAAGGATTGTTCGGTTAAAAACGAGCAGGACTGCCAGCCCACGACCAAGCATCACATTCTGGCGGGGCGTACTTTTGAGTTCGAAAAACAGGCCGGTCGTGAGTATCAGTTCACCCTGGTGGAAGGTGAACGCAGTAAAAAACTGGACGTGAAGGGATAACCCATGAGCACAAAGCTGACCCAGGTCTTGTTGTCGGTTGTGGCCATGTGCACGAGCGCCAATCTCTTCGCCGCCCGGGAAGAGCACACCTTCGAAGTGTTCGTGACGATTCCGACCCAGGCGTTTTATGTCATTCCATCGGACCCGGGCTGGATCCATCGCGAACAGCAACTGCCCTGGAACTTGACGGCATCGACCTTGGGGGGCTTGCGCAAGTATTTCGACGTGAAGAACCAGGCCGGCTCGATCGAGGCACGTCTGGAAGGCCGGCCGTATCTGTCCAACGGCACCGATGCCCATGACATTGCCTTGCGGGTGGTGTTCAACGGCAAACAGTTGAGCGAGCACGAGAGCAGCGAGGTGGTGTCCATGGCCGAGGCCGCGCCTGGTAAACGCGTGGTGCTGGAAATCCTCCCGATGCCGCCTGCCGATGGGGTTTACAAGCCCGGCAGTTACTTTGGCAGCGTCAACATGATCTTCAACGCGGTGATGCCGGATGCCTGATACCGATTGTGTGGGGCGCAAGGGATGATTCGTTTTCAAGCGTTACAACCATGGGCGGGCGCAATGGCCGTGCTCCTGGGATCGCTGTCATCGGTCTGGGCGCAGGAGGTACAAATTCAAGCCTCGTTCAAGCCGGACTCGGCGAATCCGCAACGTAACCAATTCCTGAATGACACCCCTCCCAGTGGTTACTGCGCCAGCTATCCCAGCGAATGCCGGGACAATGCGATGTTCAGTCTGCGGGTGCCTATTGAGTTCGACTCCAGCGGACCAATCGTGGCCAATCATGGTGATGCCCGGCAAGGCGCGATGATCAAGGTCCCGGCACAATGGCGAGAGCTGACGGTCATTCATGAAACGACTGGCGAGCCGGAAACCGTGAAGGTTCGAATCGCCGGGTTCGGCTCTGCCTATGTTACTGACGATGTGATTCAGCTGGTGGGCGCAGGTAACGATTATCGAGAGGCCCATAATAAATTGTGGGGCAGCAGTTGGGTGAATGCGCCATCACCCTGCCTATACAGTGGCGTGGGTTTTTTTGCGCCACAAAGGTATCGTTTTTTCTGGAAAACACCTTCTGAAGTTTCATGCCAGAAACAGGCGAAATTCGACGTGCCGTGGATGCGTTACGAATATGTCGATTTTGCGTATGAATTGGTGACCCCTAACCCTTTGGGCATGTCCTCGGGAAAATATCTAGGTAACTTGACCTACACGATCGGCCCCCACGGCGATTTCGACTTGGGCGACATCATGCTGCCCAGCAGTCCTTCATTGACGTTGAACTTCGCCCTGGACGTACAGCACACCCTCAAGGTCGAGGTGCCTCCTGGTGGAAGTCGTGTTGAACTGGTCCCGCAGGGTGGCTGGCAATCCTGGCTGACGCAAGGGCGCAAACCGACGCGCCTGTTCCGCGACCAGACCTTCAACATTTCCGCCAGTTCACGTTTCAAGATGCAGTTGCAGTGCCAGCACGTCCTGGGCAATACCTGCTCGCTGAATGAGCCGTTGTCCGGCGACTTTGTGCCATTGAACGTCGGCGTCAGTTTGCCCCATGGCTTGACGGACGCGGGCGGCCAACCTGTCAATCGTCGGCCATTGCGCCTGGACGGCAGTGGCACGCAGTTGTTCATGCCAGGGATTTATGTGGATCGCAAACCGGGAACGCTGCATTTCGAAATACCCGCCAGTGAAGTGGCAGAAATGATTCGCCCCGGGCAACAACGACGGTATTCGGGACGCGTGACGGTTATATGGGATTCAGAAGTCTAGTGTCTTGCGCCAATGCAGTGAAAAGGAGTGCAGCAATCATGGAAATACTCAGGAAAATCATCCAGCTGAGCGGCTTGGGATTGGCGGCTGCGTTCATGCAGACCGCGGTCGCCAGCACCGTTGAAATGACCGCGGTATTTCGTCCCGATCCGGCGAAGCCGATGCAAAACACCTTTATCAATACGACCCCTCAGGGCGGGTATTGCGGAGATCATCCCGAGTACTGCGAGGAGGGTGTTTTCAGCATTTTGTTGCCCGTTCGCTTCCGGGCGGCGGCAGATATACCGGCGCTGCATGAGCAGCGTCGGGGCGCGATGTTCCGGGTTCCTTCATCCTGGCGAGACGTCACGGTGGTGCACGACGTGACCGGAGAGTCCGAGACGCTCAGGATGCGCGTGAACGGGATCGGGGCCGCTTACACGATCAAGACGCCTCTGCCCACAGGGGTCTGGCAAAGTACCTGGGTCAATGCGCCTCCCCCTTGTGGATATGGCGGGGTGGGTTATGGCACTGCCTTGTACTATGCGTTCTTCTGGCGAGTGCCGGCCAATGCGGGTGTGTGTGCCAAGCAGGCACAAAAGGACATTACCCAGGACTACCAGTTCGCTTATGAAAACACGGGGTTCAGCTACGAGCTGGCCACGCCCAACCCGCTCAAGATGTCGGCAGGCACCTATCGTGGCGTGCTGAACTACACCGTCGGGCCGCATCAGGATTTCGACATGGGCGATGTCATGTTGCCTGACGACGATTTGATCACCCTCAACTTCACGTTGAATGTCGAGCACACCTTGAAGGTGGATATTCCCCCAGGCGGCAATCAAGTGGAACTCGTTCCGTCAGGGGGATGGCAGGCCTGGCTGACCCAGGGGCGAAAACCGACCCGGTTGTTTCGTGATCAAACCTTCAACATTTCTTCGTCCAGCCGTTTCAAGATGCAGCTTCAGTGTCAAATCACCGGATTAACCGATTGCATGATTCTCGACCCCGTTTCGAAGCGAGCTGCCGTGGTGAAACTGAGCGTCACCTTGCCCAACGGTTTGACGGATATCTTCGGGCAACCGGTCACGCGGCGTCCTTTGCATGTCGGGCAGGCGAATGCCCAGAAATTCCAACCCGGTTTCTACGTGGATCGCGCGCCAGGTACCCTGCATTTCGAGATTGCACCCAATTATGTGGATTACATGATCCAGCCCGGGGTGTCGTCCAGATACTCCGGAAACATCACCGTGATATGGGACTCCGAAGTGTGATAACAGTGGAAGACGCCCTGAAGGCATGATCGCCTTCAGGGCGGGGGCTGATTATCCGGCGTTTTGCAGCGCCGCTCGGGTCAACCGACGGCTCAGCTGTTTTTCCTCGTAGCCGATGTCGTTGAGCAAACCGCCATAGACCTCGTCCGTCATTTCCTCGCCGGTGAGCACAAGGCTTTCCGGGACGTTGAGTTGACTGGCAAGGTCGAGTAACCGCTGCTTGAGCGCGCGTCGTTGCACAATCAACTGCTCTTTGGAACCGGCCCAGGCGCGTTGGGCCTCGCGCAGTTCATCCAGCAGGTCGGTCCTGTGTTCATACATCCGGGCATTGCGCCGGAACTCCGCGGGATAGGTGTCACGCAGGTATTTCTCCCAGTACGGCTGTTCGATCATTCCATTGACCAACCCGTCGCCGGCTTCCATCGACATTACCGTGTCGAACGCCGTGTCGAGCATTTCAGCGTTCACCCTGGCCAATTCGGGATACCGCAACAATGTCGATTGCCACGGCAAATCGAGACGTTGCGCCAGGCCGCTCTCATAGGCGAGGTACACTTCAATTTCGTCGCCGCCCGGACGTTTGGCGAAATCGGCCCGTGCAATATCTTCCACCCGCGCAAGACGGGCCGCCCCTTTTGCCAACCTGACCAACCTGCTTTCCAGCATGGCGCCCGATGTCGACAAGGCATAGGCTTCGGAGGCAAGCACCTTGATGCCCATGTGGTTGAACATCTGGGCTCCCGCATCGGCGCAGGTCGTGGGCGACGTTGCCATTTCGAACAGATCGGCGCGCAACTCGCTGTCCAGGTCGACGGCTTCGACCATTCGCCATACCCGGCTGCTCAGTTGATTACGCAATTCACCGCCGGCCCGGTAATCGGCCGAGGTGGTCTGTTTCTGGATCAAGGCGAAAAACCCTTCAGAGCCAGGCTCGGACATCAGGTCGTGCCAGGCTTCCTGGCGGAAGGTCCCCAACCCGGAGACTTCGGCACTCCACCACTCCGAGTCATCCTTCATCGGCCATTGGGCCATCGCGTCGGTGGCGGCGTCGGTATAGACCTGTGTGGGCGAGATGCCGACTGAGCGTCGATACGCCTGGAACTTGACGACATTGGCCTGCGACAGGTTCATTTCGAACAGGCGGGTCCGCGCCACGATAAACGCATTGTCAGAGCCGGGCACGACGGTGGGAATGATCCTGATCGGGTTTTCCTGCAGATCCAGAAAAAATCCTCGAGGTCGACGCTTGTTGGGCGCAAAGAGCCCGTCCGGCCACGTGGTGGCTCCCGTGTTGCTCAGACTCAGGATGCTGAGCATGGGCATGCGCTCAACGTTCGGCAGCATTCCCAGCCTTGGGTTGTCATCGAGCCTGAGTGTTTCGATACGGGTCAGGTTTCGCAGCTGCTCGACCGACGCCGGCGTCAGCCTGATGTCGTTGTTCATCAGGCGTAGCGTGCGCAGGTAATGCATTTTGCCGATGCTGTCGGGCAACTGCGTCAAGCCGCAACCGCGGGCGCTCAGTTGCCGCAGGTGGGGGAAGTCTTTCAACAGGCCGGAGGCTTTCTGGGAGAACGTCGTGCGGTCCAGGTTCAACGTGGTGATCTGATCGAGGTAGTGCTTGATGTCCGGCAGTTCCTTCCACCAACGCTTGAGGTCGACAGCGTCGATTTCCGTGGAAAGGTCCAGTGCATAGCCGCCATCGGAAGTGGTGCTGCGCTCGCCGAATACGGTGGGCTTTCTCCTGAAACAATCGATGAGCCGTTCGCTGATGTGCAGCCCGCCACCGCGGACGAACCCTTGGCGATCCGGACCCCAGCTATCAGGTTGCCGATATCGCCATTTATTGAGCAGCACCTCAAGATCATGCAGTTCGCGGTCCAGTCGTGTCAGGGTCTGATGCCCTTGTTCCGGCGAGCCAAGGGATCGCACAAAGGTATCGGCTTCTCGTTCGTTGAAGTGGGGGTAGAGGTCCCGCACCCTTTCCGTGAGGGTGGCTTTGCGGGTGGACAAGCCAGGGCCGCGCAACAGCATCATGTCTTCGTGATCCGCCCGCGGACGGATTGGTGGCGCGAGGAGCACGGTGCGGCGTTCGGCAGGTGTCTGGGTCTTGACCATGACCCATTGTTTGAAAAAACGGCCCTGGCCGGGTCGATAACCCAATTGCGTCTGTTTGTTTTTCGGCAAGGCGTTGAGCACCGCTTCGAAAAAATCGGCGGCTTCCCGCAATTTGTGGTTTTGCGCGTCCCAGACTTCGAAGCGGTTCACCTCATCCCGGACCAGTATCCGGACGGTCGACGCGTCCTGCGTACCCACGCTGCAGCGCAGGGGGCCGGCATCGCTGCCTTCGCGTACTTCGATGCGTAACTCATTGAACGTGTCGGAATGAATCCTGAGCGCATTGAGCACCAGGCTTTCGGTTTCCGGCACCCACTGCGCATCGTCGTAGAACCCTTCATAGGCATGGTTTGCCCGGACTTCGAAGTCCGCTTCACGGGCGCGGATCTTGATGTTCAAAGGCAGGCGCTGCTCTTGTTCCATTCGCTTGAGGTCAGGGCTGTCGGCACGGCTCAGCAGGGTCTTCACCGCACGGGACGGCAGCTGTGCAAACTCATGGCGCACGAGCCTGACCTGCGGATCTTCCGATGCTTGTGCACCTTGGTACAGCTGATTGACGATGTCTGGAAGCAGGCGATTGGCTTCGTCCGCCAGCCGATCGCGCAGCGCTTGCACCTGTTCGCTTTTCGCCATTGGCCGGCCGAGTACTGCTTGCAGTTCCGCTTCATCGAGGAAGTTGACGAGGCTTGGCGCAAACTGGTCGCTCAACAGGTGCGACAGGCTGGTGGCCAGCGTCTGCCCCGCCGTTGCCTCGGGATTGCCGTACTGGCGAAAGGGACCGGTCAGGTCGTCGTTGTGATAAACCTTCAGCGATTTATCCGCAGGCCAGCCGTCCAGGTAGGTCGCCAGCGGTTCAAACCAGTAGGAGGACGGATCCAGCGCCAGCCCTGTGCGAATCCGTTCAATGCCGTTCCGGGCCTGGCGCTGGAGGTGCAGGCGTTCGAGGCTGTCGTCCAGTAGCGGTGGCGCAGCCGTGTTGTCGATGTACATCCGGCGCAGTGCGCCGTCGTCGGTGCCGCTGGCAATGCGCACGTGTTCGAGATCCGCGTCGGTCAGACCGTCGACGGTGTGGCCGAGACGGCGCAGCAGTTTCGGCGTACTCCATGCTCGCGGGTTTTCGCCTTCGTGAGTCCAGGCGCCGAGGCCGTTGTGTCGCAACTCGGGTGAATACGCATTGGCGCGGTGTGGATGCTTGACGCGGTAGTTGCCGGTTTGCGGGTCTTTCTGCACGGCGAAGTGGGTGTCATCCAGCGGCAGGATGTCCTGGCCCTGGTGGGTATGCAGGCCCAGTTCGTCAGGACCGGAGTCGGCCGACAGCTTCACATCCGGCAGTTCGTAAGGCCGCAGATCGGGATGCCACAGGCGTGGCTCGCCATTGGGCAGCGTGACCGGTTTCATGCCTTCGATCAGTGGCGAGATTTTCAGACGCACGACCTTGCCAATGTTTGCCCCGGCGGCGAACGCCGCCAGTTGAATGGCATCTTCCACCACACCCACGATGTGCTCGACGGCTTCGTTCCACAGCCCCAACGTCATGTCGACGAAGCCTTCGATGACATCGTTGGCGATCTGATAGGCGGTGTAGGCCATCATCAATTCCCCCAACCCCGGCACGAACGGTGTGACGACCATCAGGGCGACGTTGAAGATGTCCGAGACTATTTTCTTGAAATTCTCCCACCAGGCCCATCGGGCATTGCGATCGGTGTCGGCGGTGGACACGGCGATGTGTCGGGCGTCATTGAGGATTTTGTTCAGCTTCTGCTCAAAGCGGTATTTCCAGAATTCGCCGCGGATCGGTGCGGCGCTGAAACGAAGATTGGGTTGCTCGACCGGCACTTCCCGCCAGCTGGGCCCTGGATCCAGCGGATCTTTCTGATGCCATTTCACCTCGAACAGACGCTGCTGCAACCCGCCGAAAAAATGCCCTCGCTCCGGCTGATCGACGAACCGGCTGAAGAACTGGCGATAAGTCATTCCAGTGGACGAGATGAGCGGGTTGTCCCGCAGCTGGCGAGTCAGTTCATTCATGAAGGCGACCGTTGAGGGGTACTCTTTCAACGGATGTTCAGGGTCTTGTGGGACATACGCGAATATCGGCATGACCTCTCGCCTGTGCTCACGGTACAGGTCCGGTGTGATCAATACGATCCCGGCCAGCCGGCTGTCCAGAATGGACAGTTCAGCGAAATGCATCACCCGGCCCTTGCGGGTGAGGTTGCGCTGGCCATCGAGCATCTTCAGGATCAGGTCGCTCGCGTCGGCATCAATGTCGCCGGTCATCAGCGCTTGTTGAACGGCTGCCTTGAAGGCAGCTTTCTCGCTGTCGATGATTTTGAGTTGCAGAAAACGCCTGGCGACGGCATCGCCGGGTAGCAAGCGGTCTTCAAGGTATCGGGCATAGCGCGCGCCAATGTCCAGCTCACGACACAGGGTCTGGAACTGGGCGATGGACATTTTGCGTTTGACCGGCAGGACGTCGAACAGACCGCGCTCATCGGGCTGGCTGATGAAGTCGGAATCCGGCTCGCAGGTTTCGCTGCGTGCGAAGTTGTGCAGGGCAGCGTTCAGCAGGGAGACGGTTCGGGTGACGACGCCGCCTGTGACGTCGATGGCATACCAGGGGCGTTCCTTGGGTAAGTAAAGATGCAAGTAAGTGGTTCTGACATCGACATCGACCCCGTACTGTTTCATCAATGCATCGGTGAGCAAGGGTTCAGCGAAGTCATCAACGTTTTGTAACTCTTCGAGAAACCGATCCACCTTGTTCTGGGCAGACCAGAGTTCAAGGTTGGCATCTTGTAACTGTGTGTGAGCAGATTGAGTGGCGGTCCTGATCCATTGTCCGGAACGGGGTTGTGTGAGGCTCAGTTCCCGCGCCCTGCGCAACGAAGCATCCTTGAATGTCGGGTGAATTCGACTCTGGATGAAAGCGTAGTGACGGCCCTTATCGTCGTCTGCCCCTCCTGGGCGGGCAGTTTTACGTCCTTGTAAATCTGACATTGTTTTTATCAGCCTTGAGCAGTTATGGAAGGCAACAGCCTATCCTTCGTCGCTCAAAGTAAAAGTCTGAATTACTGCGCGGAACACCTGTGGAGAGTGCCGAAAGCATTGGAATTTTCCATGCCGAAAATAACTATTTACCACCCGGTCAGCGGCGGGAGAGCTCCACGGGCAAACATCCGGTGCCACTCCCCGGTTGCAGATACGGCATCAGGATGGGCGCCATGCCCTTGAGCACTTGCACGGGCAACGCCGAGGTAAATTTGAAGGCTTCGGCCGAGCGCCCCGGCACGTAGGCGGTCAAGGTGCCGAAATGGCTATCGCCGATGTAAAACACGAATGTTGCTGTGCGGTTGATCGATTTCGAGCTCAGAATCCGTCCTCCCGGACCGATGGCTTCGATGCGGTTGTCGCCGGTCCCGGTTTTGCCGCCCATGGCCAGCGGGGTGCCGTTGGCCAGTTTGAAACTGCCTGCCACGCGTTTGGCCGTGCCGGCATCCACCACTTGCGACAAGGCCTCGCGCATGGCGGTTGCCACCTCGGAAGGCATTACGCGTTTGCCGACGACCGGATTGTTGATCAGTTGGGTTTCATAGGGCGTACCGGCCGCGAAGTGCAGGCTGTCGATACGCAGCGTCGGCAGGCGTACACCGTCGTTGAGGATGGTGCCGATCAGCTCCGCCAGCGCGGCGGGGCGGTCGCCGGAGCTGCCGATGGCGGTGGCCAGCGAGGGCACCAGGTGATCGAATGGGTAGCCGACTTTCTGCCAGCGTTGATGAATGTCGAGGAACGCCTCGATCTCCAGCATCGTACGGATGCGGCTGTCACGGGCGCCCTTGTGTTTGCTTTTGAACAGCCAGCTGTAAACCTCCTGGCGTTCGAATTCGCTGGCTTTGACGATCTGGCTGAACTTGGCGTCGGGGTTGTTCAGCAAGTAGCCCATCAGCCACAGATCCAGCGGGTGGACCTTGGCGATGAAGCCCTGATCCGGCAGGTCGTAGCTGCCCGGGCCGTAACTCAGGTACAGGCGTTCGAGGCGTTCGTCGGTGAGTTTTTCCGTGAGCTTGGCGCCTTTGAGGTGTGAACGCACGAAGGTGTTGAAGCTCTCCTGGTCGGCCTGCGGGAATAGGTAGCGATGCACGGCAGCCATGCGGATCGGTGTCGGGTGCATGCTGTCGAGGAAGGTCTCGAGGCGGGTCTGAGTGTCTTTGTTCTGGTACTTCTTCCAGAATCGCAACAGGAATGCGGTGCCTTCGCGGTCGGCGAACTGGGCCAGGTATTCCTGACGCCGCGGGTCGCGGTCGTCCTTGAGCAATTCGGCGCTGCTGTTGGGGCCTGCGTAGGTGCTGTAGCGCACCAGGTCGCGCATCAGCCGAATGAACGGCAGGTTGATCGACTCACGAATGGCATCGCGCAGGGTCGGCATGCGGCCGTTGTCTTCCTTGCGGAAGTTAACAAACGTGTGCAGCCCGCCACCGGTGAAAAACGCCTCGCCGGGGCTGGCGGAATATTTGCGATCCAGTGCGGCGCCGAGCATTTTTGGCAGGCTGCGGTCGGTGTTCTGAATCATGTAATCGACGGCCCAGCTGCTCAGGCGATCCTGTTCGGCGACTTCGGTTTTCTTCAGTTCGGCAACGGTCATGCCTGCGTAGCGATCGTGCAATTCGGAGATGATCTGCAGGTAAGTGGTGAGCACACGCATTTTGGCGGTGGAGCCCAGTTCCAGCTTGCTGCCTTCATTGATGTCGAACGGTTGGTCGGTGCTGTCGGTCTGCACCCGCACCCGCGAGCCGTCCGGGGTCAGTTCGAACAGGGTGAAGCTGTAGCGCACCTGGGTGGTGCTGGTGGGGGTGAGCAGGCGTTCGCCGATCAGGCCGATTTCCGCTGCATAGGCTGGGTCGGCCAGATGCTTGAGGTATGCGGTGGCCTGGGTTTGCAGCTCGCCTTGCAGGGTGCTGGTGGCGGAAAGGTCGAGGCGGTCGAGGTCATACAGCGGCCGGTTGAGCAAACTGCCCAGGCGACTGCGCGCGACACTGATGCCTTTGTTGGTTTCGATCGGTTGGATGGTGGGTTGGGTCTGCCAGTCGCGGTAGGTCACTTGGCTGGCCAGTGCTGCCGCCGCGAGCGGTGCATCGATCACCCCATTTTGTGACAGCAGGCGAATATGGCTGTCGGTCAGGCTGGCCAATTCATCGCGGCCCTTGGTCAAGTAGTGGGAAGGGCGGCGTTGAGCAATCATCAGCGACAGCATTTCACGCAGGGCCAGGCCTTTCTCCGCCAGGCTTTTCTGATCGGTGTCGGTGCTGGCCAGCCGTTCGTTGGCCTTGTTGAAGTCGGCGCCGTACCACACACGCAAACCTTCGGCCATGCCGTGCACTTCACCGTGGCCCGGTACCGCGGACAGCGGAACACTGTTGAGGTAATCGCGAATCACATTTTGCCGTGCCTGAAGGGTTTCCGGCCCCGTCTGATAGGCCCGCACGCTGGCGGAAATCATTTGGCGGATTTTTTCCGCGCCCGACACAGTCAAGCCGTCGGGCGAGTGTCGATATTTTTCAAGCTGTGTCGCCAGCGTACTGCCGCCCGCCGATTGGCCGGGCAGGCGCAACAGCTTGGCTACCTGGGACCACGCCGCCATGCCGAACCGCGGCCAGTCCACGGCGGGGTTGGCCAGGGGCTGGTGCGGATCGAGCAGAAAGCGGTTTTCGATGAACAGCAAGCTGTTGACCACCACCGGCGGGATCGCGGCAAAGCTTGAATAGAGCTGTTGTGGATACTTGAACTGATACAGCGGGGCCGCACGGCAATCGGTGATTGACAGCCCGGCCTGGATTTTCTCGGTATAGGGAATGAAAAAGCCCTTGTCGCTGTACTTCATCAGCGCAGGCGAAAAGCGGGTTTGCGCCGCTATGACGTAATCGCGTTTGAGCAGGCGCGGCAGAAATTCATCCAGGGAGCTGTAGCCCAGACGCTGATCGAACGGGCCTTCGCCAGGGTAGCGAATCGCGTCGCTGGGGCCGGGTTGCAGTTCGTATTTCAGCGAGGCGGCATATTTGCTGATTTCCCGGGCCTGGAACTTGGAAGTGCGCATTTCCTTGGCCGCGGCCAGGCCCAGGACAATCAGGATAATCAGCAGCAGCAACCAGAACGCCCCCCAGCCGTGCCGTGAACGACGGGGTTTTTCAGGTAAAGGCGCTTCATCCACACGTTCAGTCGGAACCACAGTGTCACTCGAATCGGTTTGCCACAAAGCGCCCATAGTCGACTGATCCATTCACGCAGATTGATCGGACTTGTTTGAAGCTTAGACGGTGGTTGGCGTTGGTGAAAAAATTGTGAACAACCAAATATCAGATGCGCACGATTACCTATGGAGAAGGGCTGTTGTGGCGAGGGAGCTTGCCTGTGGCGAGGGGGCTTGCCCCCGTTGGACTGCGCAGCGGTCCCAAAAACCAGCAACACCGGATTTTTTCAGACACACCGCATGTACAGGATTCACGACTGCTGCGCAGCCGAGCGGGAGCAAGCTCCCTCGCCACAGGGTTATGGTGCTGCTGGGTTCATAGCCAACAGGCATCCCATAGTGGGTAATCGCCAATTTTATTGACCAACCCTGCGCGCGATGGATTGGCAACAATGTAACGAGCGAATGGCAGGAGTCCTTCTCCATCGCGGATTGCCCGGTCGTGGTAGCCGCTTTGCCAAAAAGCCCCTTCATTGTTTGACGCTCGGTTGATGGAGAGTGTGCTGCGAGATTTGGTGGCTTGCATGAGTTGCGCCAGGGAGTGTTGTTCGAGTTGTACCAACCAATGGAAGTGATCTGGCATGACGACCCACGCTATTGAGTTGACCCACTTCTGGTCGTGGGCCCGCTTGAGTTCGGTAACTAACAGACGTCCCAACCGCCAATCAGTGAATATTCGGCGGCGTTGGTGCACAACCGCTGTGATGAGATAGGCCCGACCCTGTTCTGAACATCGTCCATGGCGTAGCAGATGTGAATTTGGTTGTGGATGCATTCCTTGCGCCCTTTTGAAGTTCCCCCTTTGCCCCTAGTCCCTATCTCCAAACCTGAATCTGCAACATTTGACTGAAATTTCCGAAAACCATGCAGGATCCAATTGGGAATAGCGCTTTTGTGGCGAGGGAGCTTGCTCCCGCTGGGCTGCGAAGCGGCCCCAATTCCGGACTTGTCTGATAAATACGATTCACCGGGTTTGCGACTGCGCGCAGTCGAGCGGGAGCAAGCTCCCTCGCCACAAGGTAGGTGTCGTCTGAAAGGGTTGAGCTAGACGCATCAACGAGGTAAATGCTGCCTAGGTAGGGGCATGACGATGCACCATTGCTGTGCAATACTCCGTGCGGTTCCAGTGGCGAAAAAACCTGCAAAAGCCAGGTAATGCCACTCCGTTCTGCGGGAATTACCCGTTAGTTATCGCTGAATATTGTGTTTTATATAGTGAAAACACCTGTCGTTAGCTTTTTATACTGCACGCCCCGCTGATCTTGGAGGTTTTGTCCTACAAGACGTGTCTGTCCACAAGACAGGCCCGGTTTCACCAGGCGCTGGCCTATCGGTCGGCGCTTCGACACTCGGTGGTCATATCCAATAACAAGACGAGGTTGCACCCCTATGCCAGTCGGCAATCACCTGCCTCACGGCGAGACCGCTCAGGGCGGCCCGCTTAAACGCGAACTGGGCGAACGGCATATTCGCCTGATGGCACTCGGTGCCTGTATCGGCGTCGGCCTGTTCCTGGGTTCGGCCAAGGCCATCGAAATGGCCGGCCCGGCCATCATGCTCTCCTACATCATCGGCGGTCTGGCGATCCTGGTGATCATGCGTGCCCTCGGCGAAATGGCCGTGCACAATCCGGTCGCCGGCTCGTTCAGCCGTTATGCCCAGGATTACCTCGGGCCTTTGGCGGGTTTTCTGACCGGCTGGAACTACTGGTTCCTGTGGCTGGTGACCTGCGTCGCGGAAATCACCGCAGTGGCGGTGTACATGGGCGTCTGGTTCCCCGACGTGCCGCGCTGGATCTGGGCACTTGCCGCGTTGGTCAGCATGGGCTCGATCAACCTGATCGCGGTGAAAGCCTTCGGTGAGTTCGAATTCTGGTTCGCCCTGATCAAGATCGTCACCATCATTGCGATGGTGGTCGGCGGTATCGGCGTGATCGCGTTCGGCTTCGGCAACGACGGCGTCGCCCTGGGGATTTCCAATCTGTGGGCCCACGGCGGCTTCATGCCCAATGGCGTGCAAGGCGTGTTGATGTCCCTGCAAATGGTGATGTTCGCCTACCTCGGCGTCGAGATGATCGGCCTGACCGCCGGTGAAGCGAAGAACCCACAGAAGACCATCCCCAATGCGATCGGCTCGGTGTTTTGGCGGATTCTGCTGTTCTACGTCGGCGCCTTGTTCGTGATCCTGTCAATTTACCCGTGGAACGAAATCGGCACCCAGGGCAGCCCGTTCGTGATGACCTTCGAGCGTCTGGGCATCAAGACCGCCGCCGGCATCATCAACTTCGTGGTGATCACCGCGGCGTTGTCGTCCTGCAACGGCGGCATCTTCAGCACCGGGCGCATGCTCTACAGCCTGGCGCAGAACGGCCAGGCCCCGGCCGGTTTCGCCAAAACCTCGAACGGCGGTGTGCCCCGTCGTGCGTTGCTGTTGTCGATCGGCGCGTTGTTGCTGGGTGTGCTGCTCAACTACATGGTGCCTGAGAAGGTTTTCGTCTGGGTTACCGCGATAGCCACCTTCGGCGCGATCTGGACCTGGGTGATGATCCTGCTGGCCCAGCTCAAGTTCCGCAAAGGCCTGAGCGCCAGCGAACGTGCCGGCCTGAAATACCGCATGTGGCTGTACCCGATCAGTTCGTATCTGGCGCTGGCCTTCCTGGTGCTGGTGGTCGGCCTGATGGCGTACTTCCCGGACACCCGAGTGGCGCTGTATGTGGGCCCGGCGTTCCTGGTACTGCTGACGGTGTTGTTCTACATGTTCAAGTTGCAGCCGACCAATGTGGCGCAAGGCGCGGTGCGTTCGGCTTCGTAAGTTGTAACGCCAGCCATGCAAAAGCCCCGGTCAGAATGATCGGGGCTTTTGCATTTAAACGGCTGCCACGGGTATCGGCATGTTCAACCGCTTATTGAAATCCAGCCAGGCCCCCAGCAACGCCATCAACCCGACCCCCAACATTGCGCTGAATAGCTGCATCGCCAATAGGTTCCCACCCAAGGCATTGAGCATGTCCGCCAACGGCGCCAGCAACACACCAAAACAAAACACCTCCAGAGAATATCGGCCCATGCGACAGCTTTGTCGCGCCAGCCAGTGTTGCGTCCAGCCCGTGTCCGGCAACAACCTCGCGGTGACGTAGGCGAGGGCGAGGAAGTGCAGCAGACGCGCCGGTGAGAGGTTGGTCTTGCTGATCGGATAGAGCCATTCGCCGAGCCATTGGGGCATGAACGCGTCATGCACGGTCGGCCATTTCCACGACAGCGCGATCATCCCGGTCATTACCAGATAGGTCAGAGCCGCGATGAGAACCGGCTGTCGAGTCAGCGGTCGAGGTTGCGGCGCCCGAGGCCTTTGCCGGTGAATAGCCGCCGCGCCCCCGAGAATAAACAGCAGCTGCCAGGCCATCGGATTGAAAAACCACACGCCCCCGTCGGTGCCCGCCAGGTTCCACTGCAACCATGGCGCCAGCAGGTACAACACCACCGACAGCCCCACCACGTATTCCGCCTTGCGCAGCAGTATCGGCAGTACCAGCGGCAGGCCGAGCAGCAACAGAATGTACAGCGGCAACGGGTCCATCAGGTTCGGCTTGAAACGCAGCAGCAACTCGTCCATCAACGCCTGCTGCGGATTGCTGAGGAAATACTGCAAGCCCATTTCCTGCACCAGATCGCGGGTTTCCACGTGGCTGTTGGCGAAAAACACGATGCCCATCAGCAGCGCCAGCAAAAAGATGTGCACTACATAAAGCACCCAGGCGCGTCGCAGGATTTTCACCGTGGCGACCATGAGCCCGTCGCGCCGGGCGATCTTGCCGTAGGCCAGCACGGCCGCGTAACCGGCCAGGAACACGAAAATCTCCGCCGCATCGCTGAAGCCGAAGTTACGCACCGTGAACTGCGCGAGCGGGTTCTGCGGCACGTGGTCCCAGAAGATAAAGATCAGGGCCAGGCCGCGGAAAAAGTCGATTCGGTGATCGCGTCCAGACGTCATGAAGGCGGGCTCTTGAACGGGCTGTTGAATAAGGAGTTGCCGGCGCAGCAAAAGAGGGTGCGCCGCACATTGGCGGCGCGCAGGGTGCCGTTATTCACAGGCAATTGCAAAAGGCTGGATATTACCGAATGTCTCAGATGCTTATAGCGAACGGATCGAACGGCGTGGCCGTCGGTCTGCCGGACTGTCCGCGCACCAGAACTCCCCATGATGGCATCTGGCGAGCATCTACACTTCGGTTCTCAGGAGTGTGAAACGTGAAGGTTTCGCTGATTGTCCCGGTATTCAACGAAGAGCAGGCGATCAGTCTGTTCCACCAGGCGGTGCGTCGTGAGTTGAAACTTGACCCTTATGAAGTCGAGATCGTGTTCATCAACGACGGCAGTACCGATCAGACGGCTGAGCAGGCCAAGGCGCTGGCCCAGGTCGATGAACAGGTATTGCTGATCAATTTCTCGCGCAACTTCGGCAAGGAGCCGGCGTTGTTTGCCGGGCTGGAGTACGCCACTGGCGATGCGGTGATCCCCATGGACGTGGACCTGCAGGACCCGATCAGCGTCATTCCACGGTTGATTGCCGAGTGGCAAAAAGGTGCCGATGTGGTACTCGCCAAGCGCCGGGACCGTGCCAGCGACAGTTACCTGAAACGCCACAGTGCGGCAATGTTCTACCACCTGCTGAACAGGATTTCCTACACCCGTATCGAGGAGAACGTCGGGGATTTCCGCCTCATGGACCGCAAGGTGGTCAATGTGATTCGCGCACTCCCCGAGCATCAGTTGTTCATGAAAGGCGTTCTGTCATGGGCCGGTTTCACCACCGTGGTGGTGGAGTACGAGCGGGCCCAGCGGGTGGCGGGACGCAGCAAGTTCAATGGCTGGAAGTTGTGGAACCTGGCGCTGGAAGGCATTACCTCGTTCAGCACCGTACCCTTGCAGTTGTGGACTTACATCGGCGGCGGCATTTCAATCTTCGCGGTGCTGTATGCGGTGTACATGGTGCTGGACAAGATTTTCTTCGGCAACAGCGTCCCCGGTTACCCTTCGTTGATGACGGCCATATTGTTTCTCGGCGGTGTGCAACTGATCGGCATTGGCATTCTTGGTGAGTATGTCGGTCGCATCTACATCGAAGCCAAGCATCGGCCCCGGTATGTGATCAAAGACGTCATCGGCGGCAAAGACCGGGTCGGGCTTTAGCATGGGCAGACTGAGCGATTTTTTCAGCGGCGAAATCGGCCGTCGTCGGGTCTGGCTGTTTTTTCAACTCGCGACGCTGATCTATGTCATTCCGCTGATCCTCGCCGACTATCCCTACATCGATGACAACTGGCGTTCGCTGTCCGCCGGCACGGACTGGGTGGGGCAGGGGCGGTTATTCACCGAGCTGTTTTACAACGCGCTGACCTTCAGCGATGCCGCGCCGAACATCTTTCCATTGCCGCTGTTGATCGCCTCCCTGGCCATGACTTTTGCGTTGACCAGCCTGACGTTTCATTACTACCCGCAGCCGACGCTATCCTGCTGCATGGTGGTGTTGCCGCTCTGGTACAACCCGTTCTTCCTGCAGAACCTGTCGTATCAATACGACGGACCGGCCAATGCCTTGAGCCTGGTGGCGGTGATCTATGCGATCACGTTTCGTCATCCTTCGCGCATCCTGCAATGGCTGGTGCCGGCCTTCCTGATTGCCCTGGGGCTGGGGCTCTATCAGGTGAGTATCAATGTATTTCTGGGCCTGTGTTGCCTCGAACTGCTCAGGGGCGCGAACGATAAATGGGCCTGGCCGCAATGGTGCGAGTTGATCGGCTGGAAACTCGCCCAGGTGTTGCTCGGCGGCTTGATCTACAGCGTCACCGCTTATCCATACATGGATCAGACCCGTGTTTTGTTCCTGAACTGGGCGGCAGCACCCTGGCTGCAACTGGAAATCAACATCGGCCGCGTGCTGGAAAAAGTCGTGCTGCTGTTTCACGGTGGATTCACCTGGGTGTTCGCCGTGCTGCTGTTGTGTGCCATCGCGGGCAGCGTGCAGCTGGCCCGGAACGTGGTGGCACGCCAGGACACGGCGTTGAGAAAAGTGCTGATGGGCCTGGCGTGTGTGCTGACTGTGCCGACCGTGATTTTTCTAGTGTCGGGGGCTGTGTTGTTTTTCCGGGATTTCAATGAAGGCGCCAGAACCTTGATGGGGTTCGCGGTGCTGTTGGTGCTGCTGTTCTATTTGAGCCATCTGGCGCTGGCACATATTCATGAGCGGCTGACGCTGCTGTTGGTGGTTCCGCTGCTGGCCATGCTTTCGCTGTCCTACGCCTATGGTCGCGTGCTGTCGGTGCAGAACACCTTTGCCTCCAGCGCGTTGTTTTCCCTGGGGCATGACATTGCATCCCATCGGCAACTGCGCGAGGCCAAGCGCATTTACATGTCGGTGAGTTATTCCGATCACTGGCTGGTGGAGGCTGCGGGCTCGTTCAAGCGGATGCCGGTTTTGCATTATCTGCTGAACATCAACTTCTACATGCTGGCGGAAAACCTGCCGAAAGCGGGCATCACCAACGTGGTCGCGGAGCGGGAGCGACGCAACGCGACGTTGATGGGTTATCAGGGTTATCCACCGCTGGTGGATAACAAGTTCTACAACCTCTATCTGTTGGGTGACTACGGTTTCATCGTGATGAAAGAGCCGACGCCGATCGCCACGCTTGCGTGGTGAAACGGTGAGCGCTCCCGCGATCTATCTCAAACGCTTGCCATCCGGGGTTGCCGACGGTGCGGGTTTGCTGGGGGTGCTGGCGATCGCATTGTTGGCGAGATTTCACGCCATCACCGTGCCGGTCATCTGGTACGACGAGGCTTACAGCATACTGCTGGCCGAGGGCTCGCCTGCGTACATCTGGGCCACGACGGCTCGGGATGTTCATCCGCCGCTTTACTATGTCTTGCTGCATTACTGGATGGTGCTGTTCGGTCATGGCGTGTTATCTGCGCGGTCCCTGAGCGCACTGGCTGATGTCGGCACGCTGTTGCTGGGCATTAAATTGATGAGCCTGTTGGCGACGCGAAAGGCGATCTGGATCGCAGCATTGTTGTTGGCGTTGCTGCCGATATCGGTGCGCTACAGCCAGGAAGTGCGAATGTATACCTTGCTGGGGTTTTGGCTGATGGGGGCGACTGTGGCACTGGTGTGCTGGGTCAAGGCGCCGGATCAAAAGCGTTACCCGGTCGTTTACGTGCTGCTGATGACGGCGGCTTTTTACACGCACTACTTCGCCGCATTGTGCGTGTTGGTGCATTGGCTTTTTTGGTGGCGGGTGCGCAAGGTCCAGGACACGGTCCCCGTACGTGCGTGGATACTGGTAAACAGTGCAATCGTCGTGTTGTACCTGCCGTGGGCACCGCCTCTCATCAGTCAATTGCTGCGAATGGACGGGCTCGAATGGATACCGCCGCTGACCTGGCCGACGGTGCTGACCTTCGTTTGGCAACTGGTGGTGATGGAGGGTTCGACCAGTGACTTATGGCGCGCGACACCCTTGGTTTTGATCATGGTTTGCGCCGCTGCCGTACTGTTCAAGGCACGCAAGGAGCGACCCTTCAGTGTTTTGCTGGTGGGCTATTTTTTTGTGCCGGCGCTGACCGTGTTTCTGGTGTCGCTGATCGTGCCGGTTTTCAATGCCAGGTACCTGGTATTCGCCGCCGCTGCGTTGCCCCTTATCGTTGCGCTCGCACTGGACGCATTGAGCCAACGCCACGCTGTCCTTGCTGCTGTCGCCATGGTTTTTATTGTCTTGGTGGAAGTGCACGGGCTGTCGGCGATTTACGCACAAACGGATGAGATGAACGGCACCAGCATTCGCAGAGACGCGAAACTGGACGCCGTGGTCGCCGGACTCAGTCGTGAAGCCCATCCGGATGACGAAATCGTTGTGGATAACCTGTATTGGTACTTGCCGTTTATGTACTACAACTCGACAGGCATTCAGCCGAGGCTATACGTCTTCAAAACAGCGACCGGCACCTTGTGGGGAACCGCTGAATATGGTGGCTGGGCACTCATTCCCCGTCACCTGCACTCGATTTTCTTCAATGATTTTTCGACCCTGAAACTCAATGCCAGGAGAGTCTGGTGGGTGACGGGCATTGCTCGTCCTGAGCATGACGCCTTGTTTCCGAAACATTGGAAACAGGTGCTGACGCTAAGGGAAGGGGGCAGTGAGGCTCGTTTGTTCATCGTGGAGGACGCGCCAATCCCTGAGATTGGCGCGCTAACACAGTCTATGCAGCCGCCGCATCATTAGGCTCAAAACTGTCCGACCGTGCCATCTGCCACATCCGCGAATAAAACTCGCCGTTCACTTCGCCAGTGAGCAATTCCCCCGGTTTCAAGAACACATGCAGCTGCGAGAACAGCTTGATCTCGGTCGCCGACATGCGTCGCACCAGATGCTTGGCCGACAGCTGTGAAGGATGGTCGAGGCCTGCGGCGGCGAGCATTTCGGCCAGGGCCTTCAGCGTATTGCGATGGAAGTTGTACACGCGCTGGGCCTTGTCCGGAACGACCAGCGCGCGCTGGCGCAGGGTGTCCTGGGTGGCGACGCCGGTCGGGCATTTGTTGGTGTGGCAGCTTTGTGACTGGATGCAGCCGATGGCGAACATGAAGCCGCGCGCCGAGTTGGCCCAGTCGGCACCGATGGCCAGGACGCTGGCGATGTCGAAGGCACTGACGATTTTGCCGCTGGCGCCGAGTTTGATCTTGTCCCGCAGGTTCAGGCCCACCAGGGTGTTGTGCACGAACAACAGGCCTTCACGCATCGGTACGCCGATGTGGTCGGTGAATTCCACGGGCGCGGCGCCGGTGCCACCTTCCTTGCCGTCGACCACGATGAAGTCCGGGAGGATGCCGGTTTCCAGCATGGCCTTGGCGATGCCCATGAATTCCCACGGGTGGCCCAGGCAGAACTTGAAGCCCACCGGTTTGCCGCCGGACAGTTCACGCAGTTGCGCGATGAAGTGCATCATTTCGATCGGCGTGGAAAACGCGCTGTGGCGCGACGGCGAAATGCAGTCTTCGCCCATCGGGATGCCACGGGTTTCGGCGATTTCCTGGGTGACTTTGTGCTTGGGCAGAATCCCGCCGTGGCCGGGTTTGGCGCCTTGGCTCATTTTGATTTCGATCATCCGCACTTGCGGGTTCTGTGCCTGGGCGGCGAAGCGTTCCGGGTCGAAGCGGCCATCGGCGGTGCGGCAGCCGAAGTAGCCGCTGCCCAGTTCCCAGGTCAGGTCGCCGCCGTTTTCCCGGTGATAGGGGCTGATGCTGCCTTCGCCGGTGTCATGGGCGAAGTTGCCGAGTTTGGCGCCCTGGTTCAACGCGCGAATGGCGTTGGCGCTGAGGGAACCGAAGCTCATGGCCGAGATGTTGAACACCGATGCCGAGTACGGTTGGGTGCACTGCGGACCGCCGACCATCACCCGGAAACTGCTCGGGTCGCTCAACGGCGCCGGGCGCATCGAGTGGCCGATGAATTCGAAACCCGACTGATACACGTCGATCAGCGTGCCGAAAGGTTTGTCGGCGCTCTCGTTCTTGGCCCGCGAATACACCAGCGAACGCTGGGCCCGGGAGAAGGGCAGGGCATCGCTGTCGGATTCGAGCAGGTACTGGCGGATTTCCGGGCGAATGCCCTCCACCAGATAACGGATATTGCCCAGGATCGGGTAGTTGCGGCGCACCGCATGAGGGCTTTGCAGCAGGTCGAACAGGCCCACCAGGCTGAGGACGCCGGTGACGGCGGCGATCGGCCAGAGCCAGTCGTATGCCAGGAAGGGCAGGCTGGCGAGGGTGAATATCACACAGACGGCAAAGAAGGCGTAGCGGCTCAGGAGTGACAGGCTCATACGGTTTCCTTGGGTTCGGACTCGGTCATGTTGGACCGTGGTATACAGGCTTTTGTGGCGAGGGAGCTTGCTCCCGCTCGGCTGCGCAGCAGTCGCAAAACCTGCTGACGGGATTTGTCTGACTGAACGCATTGCCTGTTTTGGGTTCGCTTCGCGATCCAGCGGAGCAAGCTCCCTCGTCACAGAGATTTCCTGTGTTAGCACAGAGCGTCAGGCATTCTGCGCCTGGAGAATAAACGAAAACAGCCTGGATTGAGATTTGATCCCTTGTTCGGCTGGTCAGACAGCCGCTTTCGATTGGCGCACCGGCAGCTCGACCCGAAACGTGGTACCCACGCCGACTTTGCTGCGTACCGAAATGTCGCCCCGGTGTTTTTTCACGATGCCATAGGACAGGGACAACCCGAGCCCTGTCCCCTGGCCCACCGGTTTGGTGGTGTAGAACGGGTCGAATATTTTCTGCAGGCATTCCGGTTCGATGCCTGATCCGGTGTCCGCGACTTCGATCGACACCGTTTCACCTTCAAGCCCGGTACGCAGGGTGATGGTGCCCCGTTCCGGCCCCATGGCCTGAGACGCGTTGACGATCAGGTTCATGATCACCTGATTGATCTGCGACGGCAGGCATTCGATGTCAGGCAGCGTTTGATACTCCTTCACCACATCGGCCTTGTACTTGAGTTCATTGGCGACGATGTTCAGCGTCGACTCGATGCCCTGTTGCAGGTTGGTCCACTGCCATTCCTGATTGGAGTCGACGCGGGAGAAGTCCTTCAAGTCTTTGACGATCTGCCCGACCCGATTGATGCCGTCCTTGGACTCCTTGATCAGCAGCGGAATGTCTTCGCGCAGAAACTCCAGCTCGACCTTTTCCCGGAGCTGGCCGAGACGTTCGAGGACCTCGCTTGAGGTAATGGCCGCCTCCGCCTCCCGATAGGCATCGAGCATGGTCTGCAGTTGCTTGAAATAGCCATCGAGGGTGCCGAGGTTGGAGGAAATGAAGCCGATGGGATTATTGATTTCATGGGCGACACCCGCCGCCAGTTGCCCCAGCGAGGCGAGTTTTTCCGACTGCACCAGTTGGCTTTCCAGCTGTTTGCGCTCGTCGATTTCCCGCTGCAATGCTTCGCTGGCCTGCTTGAACTGGGTCGTGCGCTGATCCACCAGATGCTCCAGATGACTCATCTGGATAGACGCCCGTTCGGTCATGTCCCATTTGGTGAGCAGGGTGTTGGCCATCTGCTGGACTTCGATATTGTCGAACGGTTTTTTCAGAATCAGCAGGCGGTCGTGGGCGTGCAGGCGCTCCAGCAGTTCATCCCACGAATAGTCGGAATAGGCGGTACACACCACCACTTGCAGGCTCGGGTCTTCCTGCCACAGGTGTTCGATGGTCTGTGCACCGTCCCAGCCCTCGGGCATGCGCATGTCGACGAAGGCCAGGGCGTAGGGGCGGTTTTCCTGTAAGGCCTGGACGAGTTTGCCCAGGCCCTCCTGACCGCCGTAGGCCGAATCCAGTTCGAACAGCGGTTGGGTGGATTTCACTTCGCTGCCGAACAGCGCGGCCTCCATTTCGTCCAGTTCCGCATGTTTGGCCGATGTCGGGGTGAGGATCTTGCGAAAGTCATCATGGATGGACGGGGTGTCGTCGATCAGCAGAATGCGGCGGTTCGATAGGTCGCTCATGCTTCCTCCATGACGGGGTTCAACGGGATCTGCAAGGTGAACAGGGCGCCCTTGCCCGGTCCGTCGCTGTGGGCGGTGAGATGGCCGTTCATTTCGATCGCGGCCAGCGCACAGCTGTGCAGGCCGAAGCCGTGGCCTTCCTTGCGGGTGGTGAAACCGTGGGCAAAGATCCGCGTCATGTTTTCCGGCGCAATGCCTTCGCCGTCATCCTTGACGCTGATTTGCAGGATCGTGTCCTCGACGACTTTTACCCCAAGGGTGATCTGTCGGGCTCGGTTGCTGAGGTCGGACATGGCGTATTTGGCGTTGCTGATCAGGTTGATCAGGATCAGCAACAAGCGGTGCTTGTCGCCCATCACTTGCGGTACGTCGCCGTACTCCTTGACCACCGTGACGTGATGCCGGGTCAAGGCGCCTGCGTTCATGCGCAGGGCGTCCTCGAGCAATTCGCTGATGTACAGCGGTTCCACCAGGTTGTTGGCCCCCGCGTAGGACTGCTGGGTGGCGACGATGTCTTTGATGTGATCGACGCTTTTGCTCAACTGCGCGAGTTCCTCGGTCATGCCTTGCTGTTCGAGGGCAATCGCCTCCACCAGTTGATTCAAATAGCCTGGCAGTAGTTTTCCTTTTTCGTTTTGGGTCAGAAAAGTGCCGAGGTCGCTTTGATGCTCGTTGATCAGCTGCATCGCCTTGCCCAGCCCCTGGGCCTTGCTGCTACGCAGCCGGCGGCTGACCAGATCGGCCGAGATGTTCACGCTGTTGAGCACGTTGCCGACGTTGTGCAGCACGTTGGTGGCGATTTCGGCCATGCCGGCCTGACGCGCGGTGTCGAGCAATTCGCTCTGGGTATCCTTGAGTTCGCGGGTGCGCTCTTCGACCCGTTGTTCGAGGACTTCGTTGGCGGTTTGCAGTTCCTTGTTGACCCGCTGAGTCTCCCCGAAGCTGCGCATCAGGCGGATTGCCAGGTACACCAGCACCAGCACCAGCAGCGTCGAAAACACCAGCATGTAGAAGTGGTAGCGCTGGTCGATGGCATCGGTTTGCTGCTGGTCTTCGTTCAGCAGGCTGGTAATGTCGTCCAGTCGTTCGGCCACGGGAATGGCCTCGATGTTTTCCAGTAACCGATTGACCACCGGTTGCTCACGCAGGATCAGGGTGACGTGGTTACTCAAAATATCGATCGGGCTGTGAAACTGCTCCGGCAATCGTTGCTTGTTAACCCCCAGTTTGTTCATCCCCAGCAGAATATCCGCCGCTTTATCGTCGGAGGTGACCTGGGCGAATTCCAGGCTGCTGAGCAGCAAGTCGTAAGTGTCGGTGGCGATGTTCTGCAGTTGCAGCTTGTCTTCATCAGGCAGTTGGGCAAGCGGTTGCTGGATGTCGTCTTCGGCCGTGGGCAGGAACGCCAGTGAGTTGCGCAGCACCGCGTTGTGGGATTTGAATTGCTCCACCAGCCGGGTTTTTTCCTGGATGGCGGCAAGGTATGCCTCATGACTGGCACGCCAGGTCGGCGTGTCGTTGCGGCTGTGATTGGACTCCATGCTCTCGAACCGCTGCCACAGGCGCGTCATCTCGCTCAGCGGTGTCACCAGTGGATCGTAGTTGTGACTGATGGCGATCCTGGCCTTGAGAATCTCGGTTTCCCATTGCGCGTTCAACTGTTTGATCCGACCGATCAAGTCCCGGGATTCGGCGTAGGTCGACGTCTCGTTCGAGCTGGACTTGAGGTACAGGAACAACAGCGTCGAGGCCAGCAGCACGGCCACGGCTGCGAGCAGTGCCAGGTTGCGACGGGGGAACGTTTTCATAAAGGTTTGCCTCCCCATTCACCGGTCAGGGTCTTGAGGAATTTGATGATCAGGTCCTTGTCCTTGTCGGAGGGCACACGACCGAGCTGGAACTTGAACATCACGTCTACCGCTTCTTCGAGGGTTTTAGCCGAGCCGTCGTGAAAGTACGGCGCGGTCACGGCGACATTGCGCAGGCTCGGCACCTTGAACACGTTGCGGTCCTCTTCGGCCTTGGTGACCAGATAGCGGCCCAGATCGGCTTCGGTGGGGTTGCCACGAGCCTGAAAGTAATCACCCATGACCCCGAATTTCTGGAACATGTTGCCGCCGATGTTCACCCCCTGATGGCAGGCAATGCAGCCGTAGTCTTTGAAACGTTGGTAACCGTATTTCTCGTCAGTCGTGAGGATCTCGGTATTGCCCGACAGGTATTGGTCGAAGCGCGAGTTGGCACTGATCAGCGTGCGCTCGTAGGTGGCCAGGGCACTTTGCACATTGTTCATGGTGACGCCGTCCGGGTAGGCCTTGGTGAAAGCGTTTTTGTAATCCGGGTCGGCGGAGAGCATCTGGACCACTTGTTCCCAATGACTGCCCATTTCACTGGGGCTCTGCACCACTTCGTGGGCTTGGGTTTCCAGAGAATCGGCGCGGCCATTCCAGAATTGCCGGAAGTTCAAGCTCGCGTTGAACACGCTCGGGGTATTGATCGTCAAGGGATCGCCCTTGAAGCCAGTGGACAACGCCTTGTCGTCGGCACCGCCGATTTCCAGACGATGGCAACTGGCGCAGGACAGGCTGTTGTTGACCGACAGCCGTGGTTCGTTGAACAACCGGCGACCGAGTTCGACTTGCAAGGGATTCTGCTCGGGCACTGCGGGCAAGGGTTTGAGCGGTTCGTCCAGCGGTGCGCCACTGGCTATCAGACAACAACCGAGTAGAGGCGCAAGGAGCAAGTAGCAGAAGGAACGTGACATCTTGTGATTCCTTGGCTCAGGGCCTGTGTGTCGTTGCACATCGTTCAGGAGAGGGGCTTTACGGAGGTCAGGTATTGCACGAAGGCGTCCGGCTCCACGGCTTTGCTGAAGTAGTAACCCTGGCCTTCCTCGCAATGGAGCGCCTTGAGAAAATTCAGTTGTTCGAGGGTTTCCACCCCTTCGGCAATGACCGTCAGATTGAGGCTTTTGCCCAGACTGATGATGGCGCCGACCAGAGCCGCGTCGTTGCTGTCACGGCCCAGGCCACGAATGAACGATTGATCGATTTTCAGTACATCGATGGGAAACCGTTGCAAGTAACTCAGGCTGGAATAGCCGGTGCCGAAGTCATCGATGGCCAGCCGTACCCCCAATGCCTTGAGCCGACTCAGCGCGACCATCGTGGCATCGACGTTCTGCATCAATACGCCTTCGGTAATTTCCAGCTCCAGCAAGGCCGGGTCCATGCCTGTGTTCTGGAGTATCTGTTCGATGCCGTCGACAAAATCCCGCTGGCGGAAATCGATGGCCGACACGTTCACCGACATGCACAGATTCGGCAGGCCTTTTGCCTGCCAGGTACGGGCTTGCCGACAGGCCTGGGCCAGCACCCATTTGCTTAACGGCACGATCAAGCCGCTGTCTTCGGCCACTGCAATGAAGTCTGTCGGGTAGATCCAGCCGTGCCCCGGTTTTTGCCAGCGGATCAACGCCTCGGCGCCGACCACCTTGCCGCTGCCCAGGTCGAGTTTCGGTTGGTAGTGCAGGACAAACTCGTTCCGCTCCAGTGCCAGGCGAATCCCCGACTCGATGGTCTGCTGTTCCCGCGCGCGCTGGTTCATCTCATCGATGAAAAAGCTGAAATCGTTGGGGCCGCTTTCCTTGACGTTGCGCATCGCGGTTTCGGCTTTCTTGATCAGTGCGATGGCATCGAAACCGTCATCGGGATAGATGCTGATGCCCAGGCTGGCCGTCACGCTCAAGTCGTGCCCGGCGACGTGCTGGGGCGCACGTATGGCGTTCAACAGTTTTTCGGCGATGCCCTTGGTCTGTTGGGGGTGGTGGATGTCGGCCAGGATCACCACAAATTCGTCGGAGCCGTAGCGAAACACCGAGTCGGAGGCGCGCACGCAGGCCACCAGGCTTTGCCCGACACGCTTGAGCATCTCGTCACCGGTCGGGTGGCCCAACGCATTGTTGATCCGCTTGAAGCGGTCGAGCCCCAGAAACATTACCGCCAGTTGTTTGTCATGGCGTCTGGACAAGGCCAGGGACTGGTTCAGCCGGTCACCCAGCAAGGTGCTGTTGGGCAGCTCGGTCAACACGTCGTACTGCAACAGATGAGACACCTTGAGCAGTTCATGGACCCGGGCTTCGATGGTTTGCTCAAGGCTCAGTACTTTCATCGCCGCGTCCTGCGCCATCTGCCACTTCCAGGTCAGGGCGCTGGCCATCTGGCGGATTTCCAGGCTGTCGAAAGGTTTTTTCAACACCAGCAATTGATCGCCGAACTCCAGCCGTTCGGCCATGGCTTCCCAGGTGTAATCGGAGAACGCCGTGCACAGCGCGATTTGCAGGTTAGGGTCGACCTTCCAGAGCCGCTCGATGGTTTCCAGACCATCCCAGCCAGGCGGCATGCGCATGTCGGTGAACGCCATGGCGTAAGGGCGACCTTCTGCCTGGGCCCGCTTGACCAGTTTGAGTGCTTCCTGGCCCTGATAGGCGGAGTCGAGCTGGAAGACCAGCCGAGTCGTTTGCGGGGTGTCGAACAGCGCGGCTTCAGTGCCGGCGAGGGTGAGTTCATCGTCGGTATCGGCGCCCAGGATCTTGCGGAAGTCCTCATGGATAGAGGGCGTGTCATCGATGATCAGAATGCGCCGGTTGGCCTGGATGAACGGAGTTTTCATTCCTTGTCCTCCGTGGCACGTTGCGAATCACCCGGCATTGCTCCGGGATTGTGATTCGCGCACACGATGCTCCCGGCTTTCAACAGTTCGGCGGCCTGCTGGCTGCTGACCGCTTTGCTGAAGTAGTAGCCCTGGGCATTCATCGGTGAACCGGTGGCCATCAGCGAAGTACGTTGCTCCTGGGTTTCGACACCTTCGGCGATGATGCCGATCCCGACGTCGCGGGCGAAATTGATAATGGCCCGCAAGGTGGTGGCGCTGGCCGCGTCGTGGGCGGCGGTGTCGATGAACGCCTGAGCGAGTTTCAGGTGATTGACCTGGTAAGTCTTGAGGTAGTCGAACGAAGAGTATTCGGTGCCGAAGTCATCGATGGCGATCTTCACCCCCAGCTCACGCAGGCGTGGCAGGATATCGTTGTGCGTCCACTTGGTCTGGGCCAGGGTCGCTTCGGTGACGTCGAAACGCAGGTCCCACGGGCACAGATCCCAGCGGGCAGTGGTGCGCAACACGTCATAGATCAGCTCGGGACCACTCTTGAGCTGGGCCAGGGACAGTTTTATCGCCACCACCGGTGGTGCCATGCCTTCATCGCGCCACTGGTGCATTTGCCGACAGGCGCGCTCCAGCACCCAGTGACCGAGGGCGATGATGATGCCGGTCTTTTCCGCCGCGGGCAGGAATGCGGGGGCTTCCAGTAAACCGCGTATGGGGTGATTCCAGCTGACCTGCGCTTCCATGCCGAGGATCTTGCCACTGCTCAGGTCTACTTCCGGCCAGTAACGCAGTTCGAGCTCGTCGCGTTCGATGGCGGTTTTCAAGTCGTTGGCGATGGTCATGCGCTCGACCACTTCCTGATTGATTTCCTCGGAGTGGAAGTGGTACTGGTTGCGGCCCTTTTCCTTGGAGCGATACAGCGCCATGTCGGCCTGGGTCAACAGGCTGTCGGCGCTGAGGCTGACCTGGGTGTAGCTGCTGATGCCGATACTGACCGAGACCCGCACGTCGTTGCCGGCCAGGGAGTAGGGCAGCACCAGCGCATCGCGGACCTTGGCGGCCAGGGCTGCTGACTGGGTCGGATCGCCGACGTCCAGTTGCAGAATCGCGAACTCGTCGCCCCCCAGACGGGCGACCACGTCGTTTTCCCGCACGCAGGTTTTGATCCGTCGGGCGACCTCCTGCAGCAACAGGTCACCCACCGGGTGGCCCAGGGTGTCGTTGATGCGCTTGAAGTGATCCAGGTCCAGGTAAAACATGGCGAACGGGGTGGCCCCGCGCCGGGCGGCGGCGAACGCCTGATGCAGGCGCTCGATCAGCGTCGCGCGGTTGGCCAGCCCGGTCAGCCCGTCGGTGCGGGCCAGCAGGGCGATCTTTTCCTCGGCCAGTTTGCGTTCGGTGATGTCGATGATGATGCCTTCGACTTCCAGCAAGCGGCCTTCATCGTCGCGCACCGGGATGTAGCGGTTTTCGACCCAGCGCCAGTCACCGTCGCCGGTGCGCATCCGGAATTCGATGGAAGCACCGGCTGCATGGCGGTCCAGCACCCGCGCCATGGCGGTGTCGACTTTCTCTTGATCGTCGGGATGGATCAGCTCCTGAGCCCAGTTGGAAGAAGCCACCAGGGCCGCCGCGATGTGGCCGTATTTGGTGATGTTGTGGGAGATATACATCAACGGAAACGACGGTTCGCCCCGCAGCCGATACAGAATGGTCGGGCTGTTCTGCACAATGATGTTGGCGTCGGACAGCTCCCGGGTGCGCTCCTCGACCGCTTGCTCCAGCAGGGACATCTTCAGTGCCGCGTCTTCGGTCATTTGCCACTTGGCGGTCAATGCGCTGGCCATCTGGCGGATTTCGATGGCATCGAACGGTTTTTTCAGGATCAGCAGGCGATCGCCCAGATCCAGGCGCTCGTCGATGTCTTCCCAGGAATAGTCGGAATACGCGGTGCAGAGCGCCACTTGCAGCTTGGGATCGACCTGCCACAGGCGTTCGATGGTTTCCAGGCCGTCCCAGCCCGGCGGCATGCGCATGTCGATGAAGGCCATCGCGTAGGGTGAGTCATTCGCCAGCGCGGTCTCGACCTTGTCCAGCGCCTCACGGCCCTGAAATGCGGATTCGATGATAAAACCTTGCGACGATACCGACACGGGGGTGCCGAACAGGGCGTTTTCAGCGCTGGCCAGACTGTCGTCTTCGATCGATGACGGGCTGAGAATCTTGGCGAAATCCTCGTGGATCGACGCGGTGTCGTCGACGATGAGAATCCGACGATTAGTCCGCGCAAGCAGCGTATTCACTGACATGCGCCTGTACCGACAGCAGTTTGGTGCGATGAGCTCATAGAGGGTATCCCTTCCCTGAGTGCAGGACGGAGCGGGCATCGTTTGGATCCGAGTGACCTGAGCATAGTCGTCCGGTCGGATATTCGCCCGGTTGACTGAAACGAATCATTTGCGGAGTCGGTCGGAAAATCATCTAGCCTGTAGCTCAGGCTCGGGAAAGTCAGAGGAAGTTTTTTCGCGCCTGACATAAAGAGGCTGGTTTCACTTGAGGTATCGCCATGGAAGAGCAGCTCCCCACGACTGTGACCGATAAACCCACGTTACTGCTGGTCGACGATGAGGAGTCGATTCTCAACAGCCTGCGCCGCCTGCTGCGCAGCCAGCCCTACGAGGTGCTGCTGGCCACCAGCGGTGCCCAGGCCCTGGAAATCATGGAGCAGCGGTCGGTCGATCTGGTGATGAGTGACGCGCGAATGCCTAATATGGACGGCGCCACGCTGCTGGCCCACGTCCATCAGCGCTACCCCGACACCACCCGGATCATGTTGACCGGTTATGCCGACCCCTCGGCCATTATCAAAGCCATCAATGAAGGGCAGATCCATCGTTACATCAGCAAGCCCTGGCACGATGAGGAAATGCTGCTGACTCTGCGGCAATCGCTGGCCTATCAGTATTCCGAGCGTGAGCGGTTGCGTCTGGTGCAGGAGACCTGGGACCAGAACGAAAAACTGAAGCTGCTCAACACCACCCTGGAAAAACACGTCGCGGCCCGCACCAGCGAGCTGCAACAGACTGCTGACATGCTGGACCTGGCTTACGAAGAGCTCAAACGCAGCTATGTCACCGGCACGGAAGTGTTTTCGTTGCTGGCCAACCTGCGCCTGCCACCTGCCAAGCAGACCAACCGGCAGATCATCGAACTGGTGCGGGTGTACTGCAAACTCCATTACTTGGACGAAGCCACCAGTCGAGACCTGACCATGGCGGCGGCGCTCTACAACATCGGTAAATTGAGCTGGACCGACAGCATGATGAGCACGCCTTCGGATCTGCTGCATCACAATGACCGCGAGCGCTATCGGGGTTATCCGAAGCAGAGTGAGTCGCTGCTGATGACGCTCGACCCGATGAAAGATGCCGCGCGGCTGATCCTGCATCACCAGGAGCGTTGGGACGGCAGCGGTTTTCCCGATCGGCTCAAGGGCGAGGCCATTCCGCTCGGTTCACGGTTGCTGAAACTGGCGGTGGATTTCATCGAGTTGCAGCGCGGGCTGATCCTCGAACGGCAGATGAACAGCGATGAAGCCCTGGTGTATATCCGCCAGTACGCCGGTCGGCTCTATGACCCGGAACTGGTGGAGGATTTCATTAAGGTCTGTGCTGCTTACCTGAGCGATGTGACGCTGGCCGATCCGACGGTCAAGGTGCTGACCACCCGGGACTTGGCGGCGGGCATGATCCTGGCGCGCAACCTGAATGCCGACAACGGCATGCTGCTGCTCAATGCCGGCAAGGTGTTGAACGGGCCGCTGGTGGAGAAACTGATCGCGTTCGAGGCGATGGAAGGTGCCAAGTACAGCATTTTTGTGAAAGTGCCGGAGGAAGTGGCGATTCTCGAGACGAGTTGAGCTTTCAGCACTGATCAACAGTGGGAGCGGGCTCTTGTGGCGAGGGAGCTTGCTCCCGTTGGGCTGCGAAGCAGCCCCAAAAACTCTGATGTACCAGAGATCTTGTGAGTGCTACGCACTCAAACGGGGCGGTGTGGCGTTCCGACAAGCCCCCTCGCCACAGTGCTTTTCGACGTGACGAAAAGCCGGCGCTCATGTGATCCTTGCGCCTTTACCTAAGGCCAATCCTGATCCATGACGCTTTCATCCGCCGCTTCGCCCCGCATCATCCACATTGCCGCTGCCCTGTTGATCGGCCCCGACGGTCGCACCTTGCTGGTGCGCAAGCGCGGCACCCAGGCGTTCATGCAGCCGGGGGGCAAGATCGAGGCTCATGAGCAACCGGTCCACGCCCTCGCCCGTGAGCTGGAGGAGGAATTGGGACTGGTCATCGATCCGGCGCACGCCACCTACCTGGGGCCATTCTCGGCACCGGCCGCCAACGAGCCGGGTTTTGTCGTACAGGCCGAACTGTTTCAGTTGACCATCGATTCTGACGTTTGCCCGGCGGCGGAAATCGAAGAGGTGCGCTGGATCGACCCGGCCACCGACGGCGATCTCACGCTGGCGCCATTGACACGAGACCTGATCTTGCCGTTTTATCGAGCTTCACTGATCGAAACCGCCTGATCACCCAGACCCTCTGACTTCAAGGACAGGATGCCCATGATTCCACTTCAAGACTTGCTGATTTTTGCCGCCGCGGCGTTGCTGATGGTACTCACGCCGGGGCCGAACATGATCTACCTGATCTCCCGTTCCATCTGCCAGGGACGCAAGGCCGGGGTGACGTCATTGCTGGGTGTGGTCGCGGGATTTCTAGTGCACCTGTTCGCTGCTGCAGCGGGTTTGACCGCGGTGTTCATGGCCGTGCCGGTGGCCTACGAGGTGCTGAAGTGGGCCGGTGCGTTGTACCTGATGTGGCTGGCCTGGCAGGCGGTCAAGCCCGGTGCGCGTTCGCCGTTCGAGGCGCAGCAGTTGCCGGCGGACTCGTCACGCAAATTGATCACGATGGGTTTTCTCACCAGCGCTCTGAACCCGAAGATCGCGGTGTTTTATCTGTCGGTGTTTCCGCAGTTCATTTCCCCTGAGCACGGTTCGGTGTTCAACCAGAGCATCATCCTCGGCCTGACCCAGATCAGCGTGAGCTTCAGCGTCAACCTGCTGATCGCGCTGTTCGCCGCAGGCATCGCCTCCTGGTTCGTCAACAACCCGAACTGGCTGGCGATGCAGCGCTATTTCATGGGCTTCGTCCTGTCCGGGCTGGCGGTGCGGTTGATGTTTGAGCAGCGGCGAGTGGCCTGAACATGTGGATTCAGCGGCTTGATGCCAGTCATGCCCTGGATTATCGGGCGCTGATGCTCGAAGCCTACGACTCGCATCCCCAGGCGTTCACTTCCAGCGTGCGCGAGCGCGCCACGATGCCGCTGGGGTGGTGGGAGTCGCGCCTGACCAGCAAGCTGGACCGGGTGCTCGGGGCGTTCGAGGAAGGGGAACTGGCAGGCATCGTCGGCCTGGCCTTCGAGTCTCGGGAAAAGGCCCGGCACAAGGCGACGCTGTTTGGCATGTACGTGACCGGCAAGGTGCGCCAGCGCGGGCTCGGTTATCAACTGTTACAGGCCGCGTTGGCTGAAGCGCAGAGTCATCAAGGCCTGAGGCTGATCCAGCTGACCGTCACCGCCGGCAACGAAGCCGCCTTCAGGCTGTATCAGCGCTGCGGCTTCGTGCAGTTTGGCCTGGAACCGTTGGCGGTGCGGGTCGGCGAAGACTACTTCGACAAGATCCACATGTGGCGCGAGATCACCCCTGAGCCTTGATCGTTCTATCGGACGGCACTAACCCCATCCAGCGTCGAAAACGACGTGTCCTTGGCCGTCAGCAAAAAGTCGCGCATGTACGGCGCATCCAGCATGTCGGCGCGGATCCCGGCATACAACGTCGCAAACAAGCCTTTCTCCCCCAGTCGCTTGGCCTTCACATAACCCCGTGAACTGTACTCATGCAGCGCCCAATGGGGCATGCCGCAGACACCGCGACCGCTAGCCACCAGTTGCATCATCATCACCGTCAGTTCCGAGGTGCGCACCTGCGCCGGTTCGATGTCGGCCGGCTCCAGGAAGCGGGTGAAGATGTCCAGCCGATCGCGTTCCACCGGGTAGGTGATCAAGGTTTCCGTGAGCAGGTCTTCGGGCACGATGTACGGTTTGCTCGCCAAGCGGTGTTGGTTCGCCACCGCGAGCATGGCTTCGTAGGTGAACAACGGCACGTAAGTGATGCCCACCAGTTCCAGCGGATCGGAGGTCACCACCAGGTCCAGGTCGCCTCGGGCCAGCGCCGGCAGCGGGGCGAAGGAGAAGCCCGAGGCCAGGTCCAGCTCGACTTCCGGCCAGGCATCGCGGAACTGGTCGATGGTCGGCATCAGCCACTGGAAGCAACTGTGGCACTCGATCGCCATGTGCAGACGCCCCGCCGTGCCACCGGCCAGCCGTGCAATGTCGCGCTCGGCACTGCGCAGCAACGGCAGGGTGGCGTCGGCCAGTTGCAGCAGGCGCAAGCCGGCACTGGTGAAGCGCACCGGTTTGGTCTTGCGCACGAACAGCGGCATGCCCATGCGTTCTTCCAGCTCCTTGAACTGGTGGGACAGCGCCGATTGGGTCAGGTGCAGGCGGTCGGCTGCATCCACCAGGCTGTCGGCTTCGCGCAGGGCGTGCAGGGTTTTCAGGTGACGGATTTCAAGCACCGAGGGCTCCATGAGGAAAACTTGTGATCAACACGAAAAGGTTGAGTTTGTCTCATGTTGGCTGAGCTGTCGACAATAGCAGCATGTTTTACAGCACCCTTTATAGAGAGAAATTCACCATGGCCCTGGCCCACACACTTGGTTTTCCGCGCATCGGTGCCGACCGCGAACTGAAAAAAGCCCTCGAAGCCTACTGGAAGGGCGATCTCGATCAGGACGCCCTGAACAGCGTCGGCCGCCAACTGCGCGCCACCCACTGGCAATTGCAGAAAGACGCCGGCATCGACCTGCTGCCCGTCGGCGACTTCGCCTGGTACGACCAGGTACTGACCCATTCCCTGACCTTCGGTGTGATCCCCGAGCGTTTCGACAGCGTCAAGGATGAACGCGGCCTGCCGACCCTCGACACTCTGTTCGCCATGGCGCGTGGCGCCACGGCAGCCTGCTGCGGCAGCGAACACGGCACCGCGCAATACGCCCAGGAACTGACCAAGTGGTTCGACACCAACTACCACTACCTGGTCCCGGAATTCAGCGCCGACCAACCATTCAAACTGAGCTGGGAACAGCTGTTCGATGAAGTCGAAGAAGCCAAGGCCCTCGGCCACAACGTCAAACCGGTGATCATCGGCCCGCTGACTTACCTGTGGCTGGGCAAAGCCAAAGGCAACGACTTCGACAAGCTCGACCTGCTGGAGCGCCTGCTGCCGATCTACGGTGAAATCCTCGGCCGCCTCGCCGCCCAAGGCGTGGAGTGGGTGCAGATCGATGAGCCGATCCTGACCCTCGACTTGCCACAGGCCTGGAAAAACGCCTTCGAGCGCGCTTACCACATCCTCCAATACTCGCCACTGAAAAAACTCGTGGCCACCTACTTCAGTGGCCTGGAAGACAACCTCGGGCTGGCCGTCGGCCTGCCTGTACAAGGTTTGCACATTGACGCGGTGCGTTCGCCGGATCAGCTCGGCCAGGTTTTGGATCGACTGCCGACTTACAAGATTCTTTCGGTGGGGCTGGTCAACGGCCGCAACGTCTGGCGCTGCGAACTGGAGCAAGCCCTGGCACAACTGCAATTTGCCCAGGAGCGCTTCGGCGATAACTTGTGGGTCAGCAGTTCCTGCTCGCTGCTGCACAGCCCGGTGGACCTTGCGCGTGAAGACAAACTCGACCCCGAACTGAAAAGCTGGCTGGCGTTTGCCGTGCAGAAGTGCGGTGAGATCGCCGTGCTGCGCGATGCCCTGAACGATCCGCAAGCGCCCAAGGTGCAAGCCGCCCTGGCTGAAAGCCGCGCCATCCAGGCCAGCCGCGCCCAATCGCCGCGTATCCACAAGGCGGATGTCCAGGCCCGCATCAACGCCATCGGCGCGGCAGACAGCCAACGCCATTCGCCGTTTGCCAAACGGATCGAGCAACAGCGCGCGCGCTTGCAGCTGCCGGCATTCCCGACGACCACCATCGGCTCGTTCCCGCAAACCGGTTCGATCCGCCTGGCTCGTCAGGCCTTCAAGCAAGGCAAACTCTCGGCCAACGATTACACCGATGCCATGCACAGCGAAATCCGCCACGCCGTGAAAATCCAGGAACGCCTGGGGCTGGACGTGCTGGTGCACGGTGAAGCCGAGCGCAACGACATGGTCGAGTACTTCGCCGAGCAACTGGACGGCTACCTGTTCACCCGTTTCGGCTGGGTCCAGAGCTACGGTTCGCGCTGCGTCAAACCGGCGATCATCTACGGCGACCTGAGTCGCCCGAACGCCATGACCGTCGACTGGATCACCTACGCGCAAAGCCTGACCGACAAGATCATGAAAGGCATGCTCACCGGTCCCGTGACCATGCTGATGTGGTCGTTCCCGCGCGAAGACGTTTCGCGCAAAATCCAGGCGCAGCAGTTGGCGTTGGCCCTGCGTGATGAAGTGGTCGACCTGGAAGCTGCGGGCATCAAGATCGTCCAGATCGACGAAGCCGCGTTCCGCGAAGGCCTGCCGCTACGCCGGGCGCAATGGCAGGAATACCTCGACTGGGCGGTGGAAGCGTTCCGCCTGAGTGCATCGGGTGTGGGTGACGAAACCCAGATCCACACCCACATGTGCTACAGCGAATTCAATGACGTGATCGAATCCATCGCGGCGATGGACGCCGACGTAATCACCATCGAAACCTCACGCTCGGATATGGAATTGCTGGAAGCCTTCGAAGCCTTCGACTACCCGAACGACATCGGCCCGGGCGTCTACGACATCCACTCGCCCCGGGTGCCGGACACCGCCGAGATGGTCAAGTTGATGAGCAAAGCGGTGAAGCGCATTCCTGCCGAGCGGTTGTGGGTAAACCCCGATTGCGGGTTGAAGACCCGGGCCTGGCCGGAGACTGAGGCGGCGCTGGTGAACATGGTGGCGGCGGCGCGGCAGTTGCGCAGTCAGTTGGCCTAAATCCTGCGGCGCCTGTTCTGGCGCCTTCGCGAGCAAGCCCGCTCCCACAGGGGTAGAGGTCGATCACAGATTGTGTGTACTACATCAATCCTGTGGGAGCGGGCTTACTCGCGAAGAACGATAACGCGGTCTTGAAAATGACCGTTCAGCACTCTTCATCAAACTGTCACGTAACTGTGGCAGCGCGCTTGTACAAACTTCATCAGACTCGCGCTCTACTGGAGTTCTGCGTTTCGGTGTTTTTCATGCGTGCACGATTTTTATCCACAGCGGTCTTTCTGATCGCTGTGTTGTTCAATTTCCCGTCTTTGGCGGCGTCTCGTTGCGATGTCAATGTTCCGACCGAACGGGTCGATCTGGATCAGGTGAGTCTGGCGTACCAGAGCATTGGCCGTGCGTCCGACCCTGCGTTGTTGCTGGTAATGGGCCTGGGCGGGCAGTTGATTCACTGGCCGGATGAGGTAGTGGTCGCGTTGTGTCAGCAGGGTTTCCGGGTGATTCGCTATGACAATCGCGATGTTGGCCTGTCCAATTGGCGCCAGGCACCGGCCGAGGCCAACCTGACGTTCGAAGTGCTGCGCTACAAACTCGGTTTACCGGTGGCCGCGCCTTATACGCTGACCGACATGGCCGACGATGCACTGGGGTTGATGGACGCCTTGCACGTCGAGCAATTTCACGTGCTGGGCGCCAGCATGGGCGGGATGATCGCCCAGCATATGGCGGCGATGGCGCCGCGGCGGGTCGAGAGCCTGACGTTGCTGATGACCAGCTCGGGTGCCGAAGGCTTGCCGGCGCCGAGTGCGGCGCTGGTGCAGTTGCTCGCGCGACGCGGTGCGCCGAATCGTGAAGTGGCGCTGGAGCAACAGGCTGATTTGCTGGCGGCGCTGGGCAGTCCTTCGGTCACTGATGATCGGCAGGCGTTGCTGCATCAAGCGGCGCTGTCTTATGACCGGGCGTTTAACCCGGAAGGCGTTAAGCGCCAGATCATGGCGATCCTTGCCGAGCGCAGTCGTGTAGATCTGCTCAACCAACTGCGCGTGCCGACGCTGGTGGTTCACGGCACCGCTGATCCGTTGTTGCCGGTGATGCATGGCGTGCATCTGGCGGCACACATTCGTGGCAGTCAGTTGAAGTTGATTCCGGGGCTGGCCCATCGTTTTCAGGAAGCGTTCAAGGCACCGTTGCTGGCGGCGGTGTTGCCGTATTTGCAGGCCCATCGCGAAGATACTTCGCACTGGGCGCAGATTGATCCCGTGGCCGAACGCAATCTTCTGTAACACCCAAATCCAATTGTGGGAGCGGGCTCTTGTGGCGAGGGAGCTTGCTCCCGCTGGGCTGCGAAGCAGCCCCAATCCTGCACAGGCTGCTCAGTCTCAGGTAATCCGCATTGACCTGTTTACGACTGCTGCGCAGCCGAGCGGGAGCAAGCTCCCTCGCCACAAAAGCGCCTCAACTACAGAGGAAGCTGTTTTACGTTGGGACGAAGTTATCGAGCATCCGGTTTACCGCCAGTTCACCCAACATGACGGAGTTCTGGATGCCGAGCACGGTGTTGCGCTGCGGGCCGTTCAGCTGCCCCGCGAAATCACTCAACATCACGCTCGCCGCCGCCAGGGATTCGCAGGCGTTGACCAGCAGGGTTTCGTTATCGGCGTTGGGGGCGACGAGGTAAAGGGTGCTGGGTTTGCGTGGGGTGTCTTTGGGAATGACCGGTTTGAGGTAGTAATCGAGGGCGCGCTCGGCGGCTTCGTTGAGCTTTTTGGAGTCTGGGGTTTCGTAGGGGGAAACGTCGTCGGTTTCCGGTGGATTTGGCGTGATCTTGAACATTGAACTGGAGCTCCTGTTAGTAGAGCTGCAACTCATCTCGCTACTAAACTGAATGGGTGGCAGCTGTGCGCAAGTTAGTAGACCGGCCTCCAGTCAAAACCGGCGCGCCCGAGGGCGCCATGCGCACAGCCACCATCAAGTGCAGGCAACTACCTGACGGGATGACACTTATGCGACCGGAAAAAGCCGGGCTACTAAACCCGATCACTGGGAATCAGTGACACGAACCAAGTTACCGACGGGCCCCCAGGCGCACAAGCCAGCGGATTCTGACGTGGTTGTAGGCGACGACGCAAGGCGCTGTAGCTTTCAGGAAGTAACGCTAAACACAACTAAACACCCCCCCCAAAACACCCGAAATCCCCTGTGGGAGCGGGCTTGCTCGCGAATACGGAACTTCAGTCAATGCAAATATCGACTGACACGACGCCTTCGCGAGCAAGCCCGCTCCCACAAGGGATCTGCTGCGCGCTGTGGCCCCTCGGGCGGTTGCAAAATATATCAATGTGCCACTACGGTTTTTGCCGATGCTGCCGACATAAGCAGCATCGTTAATAATCATAGGGACTTGATCCATGAATCTTCACGTTCTACGCACCTGGGCAGCACTGATGTTGCTCGCCTGCCTGACCCTCACTGGCTGTGCCCACGTGCAACCTCCAGTACCGCTGGACCAGCAGTTCTGGGATGCCAAAGAACCGACTATTGGCGTGGCGATCACTGTGGTGCCGGAGCCGGTGCTGGCGTTGACCGGCAATCAGGGGATTCTCGATTACGCCATCAACAAGGGCGTTAACAGCAAGCTCAGTGACAACATCGCAAAATGGCAAGTGGGCGACCTTCACACCTTGCCGGATGTCCTTGTCGCCAAGCTGCAGGCCAAGGGTTACAAAGCCAAGCGGATCAACGAGCCGGTCGATCTGAATGCGTATAAGGAAACCAGTTTCCGCGAAGGCTACATGACCCGTGACATGACGCCGGTCAAGGCCGCCTACGGCGTCGATCGTCTGCTGCTGGTGAATGTCTACGCCACCGGTGCCACCCGCAGCTACTACAGCGTTGTGCCGACCAGCGTACCGATGGCGCAGGTGGGCGGACAGGGCATGGTGATCGATCTGGCAGACAACAAACTGCTGTGGTTCAAACCCTTTGTCGCTACGCAAGCCGCCCAGGGCGAATGGGACGAGCCGACCTATACCAACTTGTCCAACGCGTTCTATCAGGCTATGGACAATAGCCGTCAGCAAATGATCACCCCGTTCGCGCAATGACGCGCCTGCCCATAGTGGCGGGTGCGCTGGCCCTGCTGATGCTGACGGGGTGTGCGCAAAAACCGGCTCCTGAGGCCGGTTTCAAGGACCAGAGTGCCTTGCCTTACATCCAGGCCCACGGGCTTAAGGTCGACGTGCAGTTGCCGCCATCCTTTGTGGGTGCCAGCACCGTGATTGACTCGCAGGCCGCTTTGAAGGCTGCGTCGTCGAGTCATAATCTGGTGGCCAGTTCAGGCAACGGTGCCGGGCTTGCCGGTTTGCTGGTGGCCAGCCTGATCAACACCCAGATGGGCAGCGGCAGCTTGCAGCGCGATGCGGAAAAAACCGCGCTCAACGAGGCGCGACCGATGGCCGACTTGCTTGCAGGCGTTCCATTGCAGGAGCGCCTGCAACAGCGCTATCAACAGGCTTCGCAAGCGGCCGGGTTCAAGCAAGGAGAAGGGCAGGTCACCGCACGCCTGGTGATTGAGCCCAAACTGATGCTTACCCCCGATCGCGGCAGTTTCGTGCTGATCAATCAGGTGCAGGTCCAGGATATTGCCGGTTCGGCGCTGTATCGCATGCGGATCGAAGTCGTCAGCCAGCCGATTCGGCGCTGTGGCAAGCAGTGCATCGACGACGGCGACCTCGATTTGGCTAAGGTCACGGCGGTGCTCGACGAGTGTATCGATGAATCGATGCGGGTTCTGGCCACTGACCTGATGCAGCCGACACCGCCAGCGACCGCCCAGGAAACCTTGCGTTATAACCTTGATGGCCAGCGAGTGGTCGAGCGTGGTTATCAACTGGCCAACAACGGAAACTATTGGCGTTATCGCAACCTCTACGGGGCGGTGAAATCGGTGCCGGTGCCGTTTGAGGATGCGTTGACACCAACGCAGTTGCAGAAGGTTTACGGGCAGTAACCACTTACACCTGCAGGAGCCGCCTTCGCAGCTCCTGCAGGTGTATGCAAATGCAGCAGGTCGCGATTTTTTTGAATTTAGCCGTGCAGGCGCACCCACACGCTGACCAGCACCGTCGCCGCCATCAACCACGCCACTGCCGCCACCGCTAGCGAAGCCTCCAGCCGCATCCGGTCGACCATCACATACAAGGTCGCCAGATAGACGAAGTACGGAATGATCGACCACATGCCAAACACGATGGTGGTCTTCAGATCATCCAGTGAACGCCCTTTGCCGACGATGTAATGAGCGATCAGCGCAAAGGTCGGAAACAGCGGCACCAGGCCTGCGATGTAATAGTTTCTGGTCTTGGCCAGCATGGCGAGGATCACCACCACCGCCGCGCCCAGGGTTGCTTTGAAAATCAGGTCCATCAGTGGCTCAGCCCGTATTTCTTCACTTTGTCGAACAGTGTGGTCTTGGCCATCCCCAGTTCCTGACTGGCTTGGGTCAGGTTGCCGCCGCTGCGCTGCAAGGCATCGTTCAGCAGGTTGCGTTCGAAAGCTTCCACCGCTTCGGCGAAGGCCAGGCCCTGATTGCTGCCGCTGGCGCCGGTCTTCTTGAAGGCCGGCAGACCGAGGGCGAAGCGTTCGGCGACGTTGCGCAGTTCGCGCACGTTGCCTGGCCAGTCGTGGCTCATCAGAATCGACACGGTCTGGTTGTCCAGTTCAGGCAGCGAGCGGTCGAAGCGCAGGGATGACTGCTGCAAAAAGTGCTCGAACAATTGCAGGATGTCTTCGCGGCGTTCGCGCAGCGGCGGCAGTTCCAGGGTGACCACGTTCAAGCGGTAATACAGGTCGCTGCGAAACTCGCCGGCCTTGCTCGACTCATCCAGGTCGGACTTGGTCGCGGCGATCACCCGGCAATCCACCGCCACGCTCTGGTTCGAACCCAGGCGTTCGAGGGTGCGTTCCTGCAGCACCCGCAGCAGCTTGATCTGCAACGGCAGCGGCATGCTTTCCACTTCGTCGAGGAACAGCGTGCCGCCATCGGCGTGTTCGATCTTGCCGATCCGCCGTTTGCCGGCACCGGTGAAAGCGTTGGCCTCGTGGCCGAAGATTTCGCTTTCGAACAGGTTCTCCGGCAGGCCACCGCAGTTCAGCGCGACGAACTGTTTGCTGTGCCGACGGCTGAAGTCGTGCAGGCAACGTGCAACCAGTTCCTTGCCGGTGCCGGTCTCGCCTTCGATCAGCACGTTGGCCGACGTATCTGCGACGTTGGCGATCAGTTCCCGCAGGTTCTGCATGGCCGGCGAGCGACCGATGATCCGGCCTTCGAGGGAATCGCGCTCGAACAGTTGGCGACGTAACGAGGTGACTTCCCGCGCCAGGCTGCGTTGCTCCAGTGCACGGCGGGCGACGTCCACCAGGCGTTCGGGGGAGAAGGGTTTCTCCATGAAGTCGTAGGCGCCTTTCTGCATCGCGCCGACGGCCATCGAGATGTCGCCGTGGCCGGTAATCAACACCACCGGCAGGCTGCGATCGCGGGCCTTGAGCCGGGTCAGCAGTTCCAGGCCATCGATGCCCGGCAGGCGGATGTCGCTGATGACGATGCCGGCGAAGTTATCGCCCACCCGCTCCAGCGCTTCTTCGGCGCTGCCGACGCCGATGCAGGGAATGTCTTCAAGCGTCAGTGCCTGTTGGCAACCGAGCAGCACATGGGGGTCGTCTTCGACGATCAGCACACTAAGGTCGTTGTTCATATTGGCTCGGCGGGAGTAGGGCTTACCAACGGTAAACTGAGGACGAAGGTGGTGCCACCGCTGGCCGGGTGTTCGACACCCAGATGCCCGCCCGTGGCGGCGGCCAGGCTCGCCGACAGGGTCAGGCCGAGGCCCAGGCCCTGTTCGCCGGGCTTGGTGGTGAAGAACGGTTCGAACAGATGCTTGCGCGCTTCGGCATCGATGCCGTGGCCGTTGTCGCGCACCCGCAGGCGATACTTGCCGTCGTATTCCTCGCCTTCGAGCCACAACGTCGGTTGGGGCTGCGACTGCATGGCATCGAGCGCGTTGCCGATCAGGTTGACGAGGATCTGCTCCAGACGGGTCTGGTCGATCTGCACCTGCACGTCGGTGAAATCGCGATGCAGTTGCAGCGGCACGCTTTCCATCCGGCTGCCCAGCAGCTGCAGGGCGGCGTCCACGCCTTTGCCGAGGCTGGCCTGGCCCTGGTCATCGCCGCGTCGGGCGAAGGAACGCAGGCTGGCGGTAATCCGGCCCATGCGGTCGATCAGTTCATTGATGGTTTTGAGATTGGTGCTGGCCACATCCAGCTGACCGCGCTCCAGAAAACGCACGGTATTGCCGGACAAGGTCCGCAAGGCTGCCAGCGGTTGGTTCAATTCGTGGGCGATGCTGGTGGACATCTGGCCGATGGCCGCCAGTTTGCCGGCCTGGACCAGTTCATCCTGAGCGCGGCGCAAGGTTTCTTCAGCCTGCCGACGCTCACGAATCTGCCCCTTGAGCCGTTCGTTGCTGGCACGCAGGTCAGTGGTGCGTTCGGTAATCCGACGCTCCAGTTGATTGTTGGCTTCCTGCAAGGCTTCCCGCGCCGCGAGGCGGGTGGCGATCACTTTGCGGCGCTCGTTCCAGGCGATCAGCAGGAAGGCCACCAGGGCAAACGCCACCGCCACCAGGATTCCCTGATTGATCGCTTCACGCCGCAGGTCTTGCAGGGGCGTGAGCAGGGTGAAATTCCACGGGGTGTCGCTCAGCGGCCGGGTTTGCGACAGGTAGCTGATGTTCTCTTCATCGGACACCAGTTCGCTGTTGGCGGGGAAGGTCAGTTTTTCCTCGCCTTCAGCCAGTTTCTCTCGGGCCAGCGGTTGCAGTTCATTCAGCGGATACCAGTAGTACTGAAGGCTGCGGGCCAGGCGTTCCTTGGTGTCGTCGCTCAACGGCAGCACCGACTTGAGCCGCCGCGCCGGATCGCTGGAGAGAATGATGATGCCGTTCTCGTCGCTGACGAACGCTTCCAGGCGCGCGCGCTGCCAGCGTTCTTCCATGGCTTCGAGGCGCACCTTGACCACCGCGACGCCGGTGATCTTGCCGTGTTCCTCCAGGCCATGAGCCAGGTAATAGCCGGGTTCGCCGCTGGTGCTGCCGATGCCGTAGAAACGTCCCGGCTGACCGCGCACGGCGTTCTGGAAGTAGGCGCGGAAGGACAGGTCTTCGCCCAGATAACTGTCGACATCGCGCCAGTTGCTGGTGGCCAGTACGCGACCGGTGGTGTCCATCACATAAATGGCCCGACTGCGGCTGCGCCGGTTCAGGCCTTCGAGGTATTCGTTGACCGTCTGCCGGTGTTCCGGCGACGGGTCTGCCAACAGCTGGGAAACACTCGATTCGAGTTCCAGCAGGCTGGGCAGGTAGGTGTATTTGCTGATCTCGCTTTCGACGGCGCGCGCGTGCAGTTCCAGCTGACGCTGGCCGTTCTCGCTGAGGCTGCGAATGCCGTAGTGTTCACTGACCCAGAAGCCGATGTAACCCAATCCGATCATCAGGGCGATGATCAGCGGCGGCAGGAACAGATGGCGAATCAGACGGGGTTTCACGGCGAGTGATGGCGGCGCGGCGCGATAGAGAGTGGAGTCGCATTTCATCACAGATGCCTTGGGTCAACCACAACACAATATCCATATCCCCACGGGCCCCGTGGGAGTTGCTGTATGGCAAGGGGGCTTTTGTGGCGAGGGGGCAAGCCCCCTCGCCACAGCGGCCCCCTCGCCACAAAAGCCCGCTCCCACAATTGGGGGAGCGGTGCCTTCCTTCTTAGTGCTGCAGAATTTTCTCGAGGAAATGCTGCGCACGCTCGGAGCGGGCGTTGATGTCGCCGAAGAACTCTTCTTTCTTGCAGTCTTCGATAATCTTGCCGGCGTCCATGAAGATTACCCGGTCCGCGACCTTGCGGGCGAAGCCCATTTCGTGGGTCACGCACATCATGGTCATGCCTTCGTGGGCCAGTTGCACCATCACATCCAGCACTTCGTTGACCATTTCCGGGTCCAGTGCCGAGGTCGGTTCGTCGAACAGCATGACGATCGGGTCCATCGCCAGCGCACGGGCGATCGCCACACGCTGTTGCTGGCCACCGGAAAGCTGGCCCGGGTGCTTATGCGCATGGGCAGACAGCCCGACGCGCTCAAGCAGTTGCAGGCCTTTCTTGGTGGCTTCTTCCTTGCTGCGACCCAACACCTTGATCTGCGCGATGGTCAGGTTTTCGGTGATGGTCAGGTGCGGGAACAGTTCGAAATGCTGGAACACCATGCCCACCCGCGAACGCAGTTTCGGCAGGTTGGTCTTCGGATCGGCGATGGACGTGCCATCGACGATCAGGTCGCCTTTCTGGAACGGTTCCAGTGCATTGACGCACTTGATCAGGGTGGATTTGCCGGAACCGGACGGCCCGCACACCACGATCACCTCGCCTTTTTTGACCTCGGTGCTGCAATCAGTCAGTACCTGGAAGTCCCCATACCACTTGTTGACGTTCTTGATAGAGATCATACGGCGAACCTTTTTTGCAGACGCTTGACCAGCTGCGAGGCGGCAAAGCTGATGATGAAGTACGTGAGACCTGCGAAGATCAGGAACTCATTGGAGCGGCCGATGATGTCGCCACTGGCACGCGAGGCATTGAGGAAGTCCACCAGGCCGACCGCGTAGACCAGCGAGGTGTCCTGAAACAGGATGATGCTCTGTTGCAACAGCAGCGGGGTCATCTTGCGGAACGCTTGCGGCAGGATGATCAACCGCATCATCTGGCCATACGTCATACCCATGGCCTGGGCGGCGCTCATCTGGCCCTTGGGAATCGACTGCACCCCGGCCCGGACGATTTCGCAGAAGTACGCTGCTTCGAACATCATGAACGCCACGATGCACGAGGTGAACGCGCCGATCGGGGTGTCTTCGCCGGTGATCCAGCGCAATACGAACGGCACCGCCAGGTAGAACCAGGTGATGACCAGCAGCAGCGGGATCGAGCGGAAGTAGTTGACGTAGGCGCCGGCAATGTTCGACAGCAGTTTGTTGTGGGACAGGCGCATCAACGCCAGGACCGTGCCGAGGATGATCCCGCCGCTCACGCCCAGGGCCATCAGCTGGAGGGTCATGACCATGCCGTTCCACATACCCGGCAGGGACGGAATGATGCCCGAGAAGTCGAATTCCATCATTTACCCCCTACGGAAATCAGGCCCGGCACGGCGACTTTCTTCTCGACCGCGCGCATCAGCAGCATCAGGCTCATGTTCAGGGTGAAGTAGATCAGCGTTGCCAGGGTGAAGGCTTCGAACAGGTTGGCGGAGAACTCGGCGGTCTGTTTGGTCTGCGCGAGCAGCTCCATCAGGCCGATCAGCGACGCGACGGAGGAGTTCTTGAACACGTTCAGGAATTCCGAGGTAAGCGGCGGAATGATGATGCGATAAGCCTGGGGCAGCAGCACGTTCCAGTAGATCTGCGGCAGCTTGAAACCCATGGCGCGGGCAGCGGATTCCTGGCCGCGGGGCAGCGCCTGGATACCGGTGCGCACTTGTTCGCAAACCCGGGCCGTGGTGAACAGGCCCAGGCACACGACGACACTGAGGAAGGCCGAGGTGGTCGGGTTCAGGTCCTGCTTGTACCAGTCCTGCAGGTTTTGCGGCAGCAGGTCGGGCACCAGGAAGTACCAGATGAACAGCTGCACCAGCAGTGGCACGTTACGGAAGAGTTCGACGTAGCAGGTCGCGATGCCCGATACGATGCGATTCGGCACCGTGCGCATGACACCCAGGATCGAGCCCAGCAGCAGCGCGATGATCCAGGCGGCGACGGCGATGGCGATGGTCCAGCCTAAACCGGAGAGGTACCAGTCGAAATAAATTTCGCTGCCCACGCCGGTGGACTTGAAGAACACGCCCCAGTCCCAGTTGTAATTCATTAGGGTCTCCCCTCGGATTCGATCGATGTACAAGTGCCCGATGACGGTCAGGCACACGCGAACGGCTCGACAACCACCGGTTCGAGTGTTTCCAGAAATGCCAGCAGGGAGTGACAACCCCTGAAAGGGCAGAGGCCTTCTCAGGGGGGAACGTTAGTCAGAAATCAGGATTTCTTTTCGTCAGCCGCTTTGTCGGTCGGATTGGCGATCAGGGTCTTGAGCTCGTCGCTCATCGGGAAGTTCAGGTTCAGGCCTTTTGGCGGGATTGGCTGCATGAACCATTTTTCGTAGATCTTGTTGATCTCGCCCGACTTGTAGGTCGCGATGATTGCGTCGTCGACGGCTTTCTTGAACGGTGCGTCGCCCTTGCGGACCATGCAGCCGTAGATTTCGAACGATTGTGGTGTGCCGGTCACGGCCCAGTCATCCGGCTTCTTGGCCTTGGCCATTTCACCGGCCAGCAAGGCGTCGTCCATCATGAAGGCCACGGCACGGCCGGTTTCCAGCATCTGGAAGGATTCGCCGTGGTCTTTGGCGGAGATCACGTTCATGCCCATCTGCTTGTCGGCATTCATCGACTTGAGGATGCGCTCGGACGTGGTGCCGGCGGTGGTCACGACGTTCTTGCCTTTGAGGTCGGCGAAGTCTTTGTAGGGCGAGTCTTTCTTGGCCAGCAGCTTGGTGCCGATTTCGAAGATGCCGACGGAGAAGTCAACTTGTTGCTGACGTTCGACGTTGTTGGTGGTGGAGCCGCACTCGACGTCCACGGTGCCGTTCTGCACCAGTGGGATACGGGTTTGCGAGGTCACCAGGTTGTATTTGACCTGGAGGTTGGGCATGTCCAGGTCTTTCTTGATGGCTTCGACGATTTTCAGCTGGACATCGTGGGAGTAGCCAACCGGTTTGCCGGAGGCGTCCGCGATGTAGGAAAACGGAATGGAAGCGTCACGATGCCCGAGGGTGATGGTGCCGGACTCTTTGATCTTCTTCAGTGTGCCGGTGAGTTCGGCGGCGAAAACTGGAGTGCTAATCAGAGCGGCAGCAATGGCTGCGCCCAGGAGATGGGGAACGATGCGCATCAAATTTTCCTCGACATTGTTTTTTTTATGGAGCCAGTTCATCGGCCTTTTTTGGTGCTTCGAATGCTTGGCGGCTCCTGAAGGAGTAGCGCAATAAACATTCGTCCGGGAGAGTAGAGCATGACTCGTGCCAGTCCATGCATCATCTATCAAATTATTGATTTTTAAGAGTATTTTAATGTTAGTGACGTTGAGTTTGTTGTCGGATGATCCGGTTTTCCGAATCGACCGAGGAGTCGCGTTCGGAAAACCGAATGGATTGACTCACACAAAACTGTAGGAGCGAGGCTTGCCCGCGAAGGGGGCACTGCGGTCTGTCTGTTGAACCGCTTTATCGTTCTTCGCGGGCAAGCCTCGCTCCTACAGTAATGCGCGGTATGAAAAAGCCCCTGAATCGTGAGATTCAGGGGCTTTGGTTTAACCGGATATCCGATCAGGCTGCTTCGATCTTGCTGCGGTTCTGTTCGAGCTTGTTCAGGTAATCCTTGAGCTTCTGCTGTTCCGCCGCAGTGGTGAACAGCCCAAGCTTGCTGCGGCGCCACAGGATGTCATCGGCGGTGGTCGCCCATTCTTCGCTGCACAGGTAGTCGACTTCGCGGGTGTAGAGCCCGCCGCCGATGTGTTCGCCCAGGTCACCGAGGTTTTCCACGCCTTCGAGCATGCGCCAGGTGCGGTTGCCGTAAGTGGTGGACCAGCGTCGGGCGATCTCGGTGGGGATCCAGTCGAACTTGTCGCGGATCCGCGAACTCAATGCCTGCGGAGTCGTCATGTCTTCGCCACCGGGCAGGGGCGCGCTGGCGGTCCAGCTTGGCTTGATGTGCGTGAAGTACGGGGCCAATTGCGCCAGCGCCGACTCGGCCAGTTTGCGGTAGGTCGTCAGCTTGCCGCCGAACACCGACAGCAACGGTGCTTCTTCACCAGAACCCGACAACGCCAGGGTGTAGTCGCGGGTGACGGCCGACGGGTTGTCGGATTCGTCGTTGCACAGCGGACGAACGCCGGAGTAGCTGTGCAGGATGTCCGCGCGGCTGAGTTGTTTCTTGAAGTGGGCATTGACCACTTTCAGCAGGTAATCGGTTTCGCCTTCAGTGATCGCCACTTTTGCCGGGTCGCCGGTGTACTCGCGGTCGGTGGTGCCGATCAGGGTGAAGTGGTTCAGGTACGGAATGGTGAAGACGATGCGCTGATCTTCGTTTTGCAGAATGTGCGCGTGTTCGCCTTCGTACAGTTTTGGCACGATCAGGTGGCTGCCCTGGATCAGACGGATGCCGTATGGCGATTCCATCTTCAGGTCGTCACGAATGAACTGGGCGACCCATGGGCCGGCAGCGTTCACCAGTGCCTTGGCGCGGATCGAAAACAGGCTGCCATCGGCGCGTTCCAGGTTCATGTGCCACAGGCCCTTGGTGCGACGGGCACTGACGCAGCGGGTTTGCGTATGAACGTGAGCACCTTTCTCGCGGGCAGCCATGGCGTTCAGTACGACGAGGCGTGCGTCATCGACCCAGCAATCGGAATATTCGAAGCCTTTGGTGATTTCGCTTTTCAGCGGGCTGTCCGGGCCGAACTTCAGGCTTTTCGAGCCTTCGAGTTTTTCCCGTTTGCCGAGGTGGTCATAAAGGAACAGACCGGCGCGGATCATCCAGGCCGGACGCAGGTGTGGGCGGTGGGGCAGCACGAAGCGCATCTGTTTGACGATGTGCGGTGCCTTGGCCAGCAGCACTTCGCGCTCGGCCAGGGCTTCGCGCACCAGGCGGAATTCATAATGCTCCAGGTAGCGCAGGCCACCGTGGATCAGCTTGCTGCTGGCCGACGAAGTGTGGCTGGCCAGATCATCCTTTTCGCAAAGGAACACCGAAAGGCCGCGACCGGCGGCATCCGCTGCGATCCCCACGCCATTGATCCCACCACCAATGACGGCGATATCGTAGACCTCGGCGAGAGGGGGCGTAGGCAAGGTAGAAGTGGGCATCGGCTGGCCTCGGGCTTTTTTGATTTCTATATTTGAATTCGAACATTAATGTTCATTTGCGAAAATACTAGCCCATAAAGACGCCCACAGCCAGTGTGCTTCGATTGAAAATACTGATCGAAGGGCCGTTAAAGGAAAATTTTCGAACATTGAATGATGGTAGGGAGTGCTTTTGTGGCGAGGGAGCTTGCTCCCGCTGGGCTGCGAAGCGGCCCTAAAACCGGCTACCGCGGTATCTCAGGAAGAACATGTTGTCTGATTGGCGTCTGCTGTGCAGCCGAACGGGGGGGGCAAGCCCCCTCGCCACAGGGGGGATGTGCTTACACGACCTCCAGCCGAATCTTGTGCTGGCTCAACAACTGCGCCAGGGCCGGCGAAGGCGGCTGGTCGGTGACCAGGCAATCGATCAGGCTGATCGGCCCCAGGCGAATCATGGCGTTGCGCCCGAATTTGCTGGAGTCCGCGGCGAGAATCACCTGTCGGGCGTTGGCGATGATCGCCTGGGACACCCGCACTTCCTGATAGTCGAAATCCAGCAAGCTGCCGTCTTCATCGATACCACTGATGCCGACCAGGGCGAAGTCGACCTTGAACTGGTTAATGAAGTCGACGCTGGCCTGACCGACCACGCCACCGTCACGCCGCACGTTGCCACCGGTCAGCAGCACGTCGAAGTCGTCCTTGGCGCTGAGCATCGAGGCCACATGCAGGTTGTTGGTGATGATCTTCAGGTGGCTGTGGTTGAGCAGCGCCCGAGCAATGGATTCGGTGGTGGTGCCGATATTGATGAACAGTGAGGCATGATCGGGAATCTGCGCCGCAATGGCTTCGCCGATACGCTGCTTTTCATCGCGCATCTGATCGGCGCGCATGGCGTAGGCGGTGTTTTCGACGCTGGAGTCGTAGGCTGCGCCGCCGTGATAGCGACGCAACAGATTCACTTCCGCCAGTTGATTGATATCGCGGCGGATGGTTTGCGGTGTAACGACGAACAGCTGGGCCATTTCCTCGATGCTGACATAGCCGCGTTCGCGGACCAGTTCGAGGATTTGCTGCTGACGGGGAGGCAGATTCATGGGGCTTCCTTTGGGCTGCCGTGCAAAATTTGCCCATGATGCCGCAGGAATCCGCTCCCTACCAGTTACAACCGGATACGAGTCCGGTCCGTGGCTTATTCAGCGCCTTCGTGCGGTTCCCAATCGCGAGTGCGGCTGACGGCTTTTTTCCAGCCGGCGTAGAGTTTTTCCTTCGCGGTTTCGTCCAGCGCTGGTTCAAACTCGCGCTCGATTACCGCCTTGCCACGCAACTCGTCCAGGCTGCCCCAGAAACCGCAGGCCAAGCCCGCCAGGTAAGCGGCGCCCAGCGCGGTGGTTTCGCGCATTTTCGGACGCTCGACCTGAGTGCCGAGAATGTCGGCCTGGAACTGCATCAGGAAGTTGTTCGCCACTGCGCCGCCGTCCACGCGCAGGGCCTTCAGGCGCTCGCCGGAGTCCTGCTGCATGGCGTCCAGAACATCGCGGGTCTGGTAGGCAATCGACTCAAGCGCCGCACGAATGATGTGATCCACGCGTACGCCACGGGTCAGGCCGAACAACGCGCCACGGGCATACGGGTCCCAGTACGGAGCGCCCAGGCCGGTGAAGGCCGGCACCAGGTACACGCCGTTGCTGTCCTTGACCTTGTTGGCGAAGTATTCGGTGTCGTGGGCGTCGTTAATGATTTTCAACTCGTCACGCAGCCACTGCACGGTGGAGCCACCGTTGAACACCGCGCCTTCCAGCGCATAGGCCACTTCGCCACGCGGGCCGCAAGCGATGGTGGTCAGCATGCCGTGCTTGGACTTCACCGCTTTGTCGCCGGTGTTCATCAGCAGGAAGCAGCCGGTGCCGTAGGTGTTTTTCGCCTGGCCTGGCTCGACGCACATTTGGCCGAACAGGGCGGCCTGCTGGTCGCCGGCGATACCGCCAATGGCGATGCCGCTTTTGGTGTGGCCGTAGATTTCGGACGAGGACTTAACTTCCGGCAGCATCTCGCGCGGGATGTCGAGGACGTCCAGCATCTTCGCGTCCCACTCCAGCGTGTGGATGTTGAAGAGCATGGTGCGCGAGGCGTTGGTGTAGTCGGTGACGTGCACCTTGCCGCCGGTAAATTTCCAGATCAGCCAGCTGTCTACGGTGCCGAACAGCAGTTCACCCTTGCGCGCCCGCTCACGGCTGCCTTCGACATTGTCGAGAATCCACTTGAGCTTGGTGCCGGAGAAGTACGGGTCGGTGACCAGGCCCGTGGTGTCGCTGATGTATTGCTCGTGGCCATCGCGCTTGAGCTGCTGGCAGATTTCGGTGCTGCGGCGGCACTGCCAGACGATCGCGTTGTAGATAGGGCGGCCAGTGGTCTTGTCCCAGACCACGGTGGTTTCGCGCTGGTTGGTGATGCCGATGGCCGCGACCTGGTCGTGATGCAGGCCGGCTTGAGCCAGGGCCTCGACCATCACGGCGCTCTGGGTGGCGAAGATTTCCATCGGGTCGTGTTCGACCCAACCGGCTTGCGGGTAATGCTGTGCGAATTCACGCTGGGCGGTGCAAACCACGTTCGCGTCGCGATCGAAAATGATCGCGCGGGAGCTGGTCGTACCCTGATCGAGGGCAATGATGTAGTTCTTATTCTGAATGTCGGTCATGTCGATTGCCTTGGACGAAATAAGGAAGTGAAGTCAGGCGCGGGATCAAAATGGGCAGGATCACGCGCCAACGGTTTCAAGACGTTCTTGGTTTGCCGTCAATGGCCAGTGCTGCGTCCTTTGTAGCAGGTATGGCGCTGGGCAGATGACGGGCAATCAGCCCGCGATAAGCTGCAGCACCGAGACAGGCACCGACAATCGGTGCAAAAACCGGAATCAGGAAGTACGGGATATCGCGTCCGCCAGTGAAGGAAATTTCACCCCAGCCTGCAAAGAAAGTCATCAGTTTAGGACCGAAGTCGCGGGCCGGGTTCATCGCGAAACCGGTCAGCGGCCCCATCGAGCTGCCGATCACGGCAATCAGCAGGCCGATCAACAACGGCGCCAGCGGTCCTTTGGGCAGGCCATTGTTGTCGTCGGTGAGCGACATGATCACGCCCATCAGAATGGCGGTGATGATCACTTCAACCAGAAAGGCCTGGCCCGTGGACAGGGCAGGGTTCGGGAAAGTGGAGAACACCGAGGCCAATTCAAGGCTGGCTTCGGTGCCACGAACCATTTGGTGAGTTTGTTCGAAATCGAAGAACAGGTTGCTGTACAGCGTGTAAACCAACAATGCCCCGCAGAAGGCACCGGCGACCTGGGAGAAGATATAGAAAGGCAGTTTGCGCTTTTCGAAGTCAGCGAAAATGCTCAGCGCGATACTCACGGCAGGGTTGAGGTGCGCACCGGAAACACCGGCGGTGAGGTAGATCGCCATGCTGACGCCAACCCCCCAGATGATGCTGATTTCCCACAACCCGAAGCTGGCACCCGCCACCTTGAGCGCGGCAACGCAGCCGGTACCGAAAAAGATCAGCAGTGCAGTACCCAGAAACTCGGCCATGCATTGGCTCGAGAGCGACGGTTGTTGTAACGCAGTTGTCATTGAAAACCTCGTTTTTGTTGTTGTCTGGCGCTTTTCCATCGAGGTCAAAGCGCGATTTTCACCGAGGCAGGATCCCCATCCTGTGCTCGGCTTACTGCCGGGTGCTGCGGTGAGACGTTCGTACTGTGTTCATATTCGAAAAAATATAGACAAGAAGCACTGCTGTCAAAGGTCGAAAGTGAACCATTAGTCATATTTAAACTATTAGTCCTGTGAATGATCGCATCGTTCATCCGGCGAGAAGCGTGTGGACGAACGACCGAAAGCCCGGCCAGGCTCTGGAAATAGCAGCGCAATAGAGCCTTTTATCGATCAATGACCTAGAATCCTGCGCAGTATTTTTCTTCTGCCGCCAAGTCTGGAGCTGTCATGACCCCCGCATTGGATTTGTTGAAAAAAGTTCGTGCCGAACATCGTGTGCACAGTTACGAACATGATCCGAAGGCAGCGTCCTATGGTCTGGAGGCCGCGGAAAAACTGGGCCTGGACCCCGCGCAGGTGTTCAAGACATTGCTGGCGGCCAGCGAGAAGGGGGAGTTATTGGTGGCGGTGGTGCCGGTCGTCGGAAGTCTGGACTTGAAGGCGCTGGCACAGGCCGCAGGCGTGAAAAAAGTCGAAATGGCCGATCCAGCCGCTGCGCAGCGTTCGACGGGGTATCTGTTGGGCGGTATCAGCCCACTCGGGCAGAAGAAGCGCCTGCGCACGTTTATCGATCATTCGGCCCAGCCGTTTTCCAGTATCTTCGTCAGCGCCGGGCGGCGCGGTCTGGAAGTCGAACTGGCGCCTGCCGTGTTGGCCGAACACACCCAGGCGAAGTTCGCCGATATCGGTCGTGCCTGAGCAAAAGGTCTCGGGCTTACAACCCGGCGCTGTATGGTGGAAATTGGTTCGTTCTGTCACTGGTGAAGGGCTATGCCAGGCTTCATGCTCGGCGATCTGAAGAAAGGGAGAAGTGCCATGCAGCTTGAGTTTCATCAGATCGATGCGTTCAGTGATCGGCCGTTCAGTGGCAACCCGGCGATGGTGTACCGGCTCGATGCTTGGCTTGACGATGAGTTGATGCAAAAAATCGCCGCCGAACATAACCTCGCCGAAACCGCGTTCCTGGTGCGTGAGGGTTCTGTCTGGCGCATCCGCTGGTTTACTCCGACCACCGAAGTCCCGTTATGCGGTCATGCGACCCTGGCCAGTGCCTACGTACTGTTTGAACTCTATAAAGAACCGGTCGAGCGACTGGACTTCATCTGCAAGTCCGGCCCATTGAGTGTCACCCGAGAGGGTGGGCGCTTGTGGCTGGATTTCCCGGCAGTCGTGCCGTCGGAAGTGGGCGTGACCCTGGATGTCGAGCGCGCCTTGGGCGTCGAGGCGGTCGATGTGCTGGGCTCGAACGAATTGTTCGTGGTGCTGGAGTCCGAGCAGGCGGTGCTCGATTGTCAGCCAGACATGATTGCCCTGGCGAAATTGCCATGGCCGGGCGCCATCGTGACAGCCAAAGGCAGCAAGCATGACTTTGTGTCGCGCTACTTTGCCCCGGCGATCGGCATCAACGAAGACCCGGTGACCGGTTCAACCCATTGCAGCCTGATTCCGTACTGGTCGAAACGCTTGAGCAAGTCGAGTCTGACGGCTTATCAGTGCTCGGCGCGGGGTGGGGAGTTGTTTTGTCAGCTGGAAGGGGATCGGGTGAGTATTGGCGGGAATGCGACGCTGGTCGCGAGCGGAACGCTAATGCTGGGTTAAACGAAAATCCGATAAGGTGGGAGCTCGCTCCCACCTATGTCCGCGTTGTTCAGCTAGCGGCGCTGTAGCGCCGAACCCCGGACTCGATCGTCGGAATCTGCGCCGCTGTACTACCGGAGGCCTGGAACAGTACCAGGTGTTCCGCCGCTACCCGAATGCCGACTTCAGCACCGACCAGATGATCGGCATGACTTGGGAAAATCGACTCCAGCTGTGCGCCCGTAGGCAACTGCAAGCGGTACAGCGTTGAGGCACCCTGGAAGCTCTTGCCGACAATCTGCGCCCTCAGTGGGCTGGACGGTGCATAGACGATGTCGTCCGGACGCAGCAATACGTCCACGGCGCCACCGATCGGCCAGGTGTAGGCACGGTTGCCGCGCAATTCACCCAATTCGGTCTGCACCGACTCCGGGCTGCTCAACTGACCGCGAATGAAATAACCCTGGCCAATGAAGCTGGCCACATACGGTGTCAGCGGTTCGTGATAGAGGTTGTAGGGCGTATCCCATTGTTCCAGGCGACCTTCCTTGAAAACGCCGACATGGTCGCTGACCGCGAAAGCTTCTTCCTGGTCGTGGGTCACCAGAATCGCACTGGTGCCGCGAGCCTTGAGGATGTCGCGTACTTCATGGCTGAGCTTGCGTCGCAACTCACCATCGAGGTTGGAGAACGGTTCGTCGAGCAACAACAGTTGCGGTTCCGGCGCCAGGGCGCGGGCCAGTGCAACCCGCTGCTGCTGGCCACCGGACAGTTCATGGGGAAAGCGCTTGCCGAGATTTTTCAGGTTGACCAGTTCGAGCAATTCTTCGGTGACACGATCCTTTTGCGGGTGCTTGCGGATCCCGAAGGCGATGTTCTCGGCCACGCTCAAATGCGGAAACAGCGCGTAATCCTGGAACACCATGCCGATCCGGCGTTTCTCCGGGGCGAGGGTGAAGCCGGCGCTGGAGATGGTCTCGCCCGCCAACTGGATCTCACCCTCGTGCACCGGTTCGAAACCGGCAATGGCCCGCAGGGTGGTGGTTTTGCCGCAGCCCGAAGAGCCCAGCAGGCAACCGATATCGCCGGCATTCAAATGCAGGTTGAGGTTCTGCACAACCCGCTGGTTTTGATAACCACAGGCCAGATTGCGCAGGTTCAGCAGTAATGGCTGGCTCATGCGTGATGGTACGAAGGTGGGACGAGAAACTCGAGCAGGGCCTTTTGTGCATGCAGACGGTTTTCGGCTTGATCCCATGCCACCGAACGCGGGTCGTCGAGCAGGTCGAGGCTGATTTCCTCGCCACGGTGGGCCGGCAGGCAATGCATGAACAGCACGTCCGGTGCGGCCAAGTCGAGCAGCGCCCGGTTGACCTGGAACGGTGCGAACAGCTTCAGGCGCTTGGCGGTTTCCTCTTCCTGGCCCATGGAGGTCCAGACGTCGGTGCTCACCAGATGCGCGCCGCGTACGGCTTCCCGAGGATCGCGGACGATGCTTACCCGATCGCCGGCCTTGGCCACGAACTCAGGGTTGGGTTCGTAACCTTCCGGGCAGGCGATGCGCAACTGGAAGTCGAACTGGATCGCCGCTTCTATATAGCTGTTGCACATGTTGTTGCCGTCGCCGATCCAGGCCACGGTCTTGCCTTGGATCGAACCGCGATGTTCGAGGAAGGTTTGCATGTCGGCCAGCAACTGGCACGGGTGCAGGTCATCGGACAGGCCGTTGATCAGCGGGACTCGCGAATTGGCGGCGAATTCGGTCAGGGTGCTGTGCGAAAACGTACGGATCATCACTGCATCGAGCATGCTCGACATGACAATGGCGGCGTCGCCGATCGGTTCGCCACGGCCCAGCTGAGTGTCGCGCGGCGACAGGAAGATCGCCTGGCCACCGAGCTGGATCATGCCGGCTTCGAACGAAATACGGGTACGGGTCGAGGACTTCTCGAAAATCATCCCCAGGACGCGGTTTTTCAAAGGCTCGAACAGTACGCCGCGGTTACGCAGGTCCTTGAGCTCAACGCCTCGACGGATCACGCTGACCAGCTCTTCGGGCGTGCAATCCATCAGGGAGAGAAAGTGCCTTGCGCTCATCATTGACTACCTTTTTGCAACAGACCGCAGATACTCAAAGCCTTGTTTAACTGAAAAACGGGCGAGACCTGCGGCGTAAGCCGCACGGGGCGACGAAATAGGGGGAGGCGCGATATTGACATTAAATGTCGCGTTTTTCCAATAGGCTACGGTGCTTAGAGGATTTCAGAGAGGCTACGGGGTGACCGCAGTAGCGCTTTTGAAGCCTGTTTCCTGACAGCAGCTGAGCATTTGTACACTGGGCTCGCCGGGCTTGGCAATCAGGCAGGGCGCGGGCGACAGATTGGCAGTCGGTTTTTGATCTGTCATTCGAGCCTTTGGCGGGCAATGTGTCTAGTCTGAAACATTTGCTAATGCAAAGTGCTGGGTTATAACTAAAGCACGAGCGACGCAGGAAGCCTCAGGAATGGAATCGAAAGAACAGTTATTGATGGAGCTACTCGGCCTTACGGCTCGCTCTCTGACCCACCTCACTGCTTCCATGACCTCGATGTCTTTCGAGTTGTTACGCAGTGAAGATGAAGTCACCAAGGCGGCTGGCCGGCGCATGATCGACCGCATGGCCACCATCAGTGCCGGGCTCGACGAGCATTGGCGGCTGATCGGCGAGCTCACCGGCGTGCACGTCGCCCACGAGCAGATCGAAACCATCGAGGAAATCCAGCTGCAGGCGCCGCCGAGTCTGCCGCCGAACTGATCTCCTTGCTGCCATCGGCCGGCCTGATGGTCGTCGATTCACAAGACGAACGTCGCTGGCGCGGTGGCAAGTCACGCGCCATAGTTTTGTTCCCGCGGCCGACATTGCCCGCCCAGAACAAAACAGAGACTGGCCATGACCAAGACTCTCCATCACCGTGCGTGCCACCTGTGTGAAGCCATCTGCGGCCTGACCATCGAAACCACCGAGGTCGAAGGCAGCGGCGTGCAGATCACCTCGATCAAGGGCGACCCTCAGGACAGCTTCAGCCGTGGGCATATCTGCCCCAAGGCGGTGGCCCTGCAAGACATTCAGAACGACCCGGATCGCCTGCGTCAGCCGATGCAGCGAGTGGGTAGCGAGTGGCAGCCTATCGAGTGGGAAGATGCGTTCAGCCTTGTAGCCGAACGCCTGGCGGCGATTCAGGAGCGTCACGGGCAGAACGCGGTGGCGGTCTATCAGGGCAACCCCAGCGTGCACAACTACGGGTTGATGACCCACAGCAATTACTTCCTCGGCCTGTTGAAAACCCGTAACCGGTTTTCCGCGACGTCGGTCGATCAGTTGCCCCATCACCTGACCAGTTATTTGATGTATGGCCACGGCTTGCTGTTGCCGATCCCGGACATCGATCACACTGATTTCATGTTGATCCTGGGCGGTAATCCGCTGGCCTCCAACGGCAGCATCATGACCGTGCCGGATGTGGAGAAGCGCCTCAAGGCGATTCAGGCCCGGGGTGGCAAAGTGGTGGTGGTCGATCCGCGTCGCAGCGAAACGGCGGCGATTGCCGACCAGCATCTGTTCGTGCGCCCCGGCGGCGATGCGGCGCTGTTGTTCGGGCTGCTCAATACGTTATTCGCTGAAGGCCTGACCCGCGACAGTCATTTGCCGGTCGATGGGCTGGATGAAGTGCGTAAGGCGATCGCAGGTTTCACTGCCGAGGCCATGAGCCCGCTGTGCGCAGTCCCCGCCGAACAGATCCGTCAACTGGCGCGGGACTTCGCGGCAGCCCCGACGGCGGTCTGCTATGGCCGCATGGGCGTCTCGACCCAGGCCTTCGGCACCTTGTGCCATTGGCTGGTGCAATTGATCAATCTGGTGACCGGCAACCTTGATCGTGTCGGCGGTGCGTTGTGCACCGAGCCGGCGGTGGACCTGGTGGCGTCCACGTCGGGCGGCCATTTCAACCTGTGGCAAAGCCGCGTGTCCGGGCGTCCTGAATACGGTGGCGAGTTGCCGGTGTCGGCGCTGGCCGAAGAGATGCTCACCGAAGGGGAAGGGCAGGTCCGTGCGCTGATCACCGTGGCGGGTAATCCGGTGTTGTCCACGCCCAATGGCCGACAGCTGGAGCAGGCGCTGGACGGACTGGAGTTCATGGTCAGCGTCGACCTGTACATCAATGAAACCACGCGTTATGCCGACCTGATCCTGCCGTCGACTTCGGCGCTGGAAAACGATCATTACGACACCACCTTCAATATGTTCGCGGTGCGCAACGTCACCCGTTTCAACCGGGCGATTCTCGCCAAGCCGCAAGGCGCGCTGCATGATTGGGAGATCTTCGTGGGGCTGGCCAAGGCCTTTGCGGCGAAGACCGGCAAGGAGCTGAAACCGACCATTGCGCCGGCGCAGATGATTGACCGGGGGCTGCGGATGGGCCTGTATGGCGATGCTTCAGGGCACAAACTGTCGCTGGCGACCTTGTTCGATCACCCTCACGGTATCGATCTCGGCGCGCTCAAGCCCAATTTGACGCCTCGTCTGAAGACGGCCAATCAGCGCGTCCAGGCGGCGCCTGTGGAGATCCTCGCCGATCTGGCGCGCTTTGCGGCGTTGCAAGCACCAGCCGCCGATGAGTTACTGATGATCGGTCGCCGCCATGTGCGCAGCAACAACTCATGGATGCACAACTATCACCGCCTGGTGAAGGGCAAGCCGCGCCATCAACTGCTGATGCACCCGGACGACCTGGCCAGCCGCGGGCTCAGCGATGGGCAGCGGGTGCGCGTCAGTTCACGGGTCGGCGTGATCGAGGTTGAAGTGGTCGCCAGCCTCGATATGATGAAAGGAGTGGTCAGCCTGCCCCACGGTTGGGGTCATGCGCGACCGGGCGTGCAGATGACGATTGCCAGTGGCCAGCCAGGTTCCAGCGCCAATGACCTGACTGACGAATGTCAGCTCGATGAGTTGTCGGGCAATGCGGCATTGAACGGCGTGCCGGTGACCGTGGCGGCGGCGTGAACATGTCTGTCGGGGAGGCCGAGCATGGCGCTCGGGTTTCCGTTACAATGCGCCACCGTGCCGACCACTGAGTCGGAAAGTTCAGCCGAGGTGCTCCATGGATATCATCGAAACGATTAAAGAGCAGATTGCCAACAACACCATTCTGCTTTACATGAAAGGCTCGCCGAATGCCCCGCAGTGTGGGTTCTCCGCGAAAGCCGCCCAGGCTGTGATGGCCTGTGGTGAAAAGTTTGCCTATGTGGATATCCTGCAGAACCCGGAAATCCGCGCCAACCTGCCAAAGTACGCCAACTGGCCAACCTTCCCACAACTGTGGGTTGCCGGTGAGCTGGTTGGTGGTAGCGACATCATGACTGAAATGTCTGCCGACGGTTCGTTGCAGGCACTGATCAAAGACGCCGCCGCCAAAGCCGCCGCTGCCAAGACCGAAGCCTGATTCGGTTCCTGTAGGAGCGAGGCTTGCCCGCGAAGCAGGCGCCGCGCTTCTGCAGATACACCGCGTCATCGTTCTTCGCGGGCGAGCCTCGCTCCTACAAGAGCGCACGTAAAAAGCCCCGCCTCTGTAAAGAGAGCGGGGCTTTTTATTGCGTCGGGGTTAGCGGCGTAGAACTTACTCTTCGCCCATCTGCGATTGCAGATAGTTCTCAAGGCCGACTTTATCGATCAGGCCCAGCTGGGTTTCCAGCCAGTCGATATGTTCTTCTTCGGACTCAAGAATGTCTTCGAGCAGTTCACGGCTACCGAAGTCGCCAACGGTTTCGCAATGGGCGATAGCGACTTTCAGGTCGGCATGACCGTCGCGCTCGATCTTCAAGTCACACTCAAGCATTTCCTTGGTGTGTTCGCCGATGTGCAGCTTGCCCAGGTCCTGGACGTTCGGCAGGCCTTCAAGGAACAGGATGCGCTTGATCAGCTTGTCAGCATGCTTCATCTCGTCGATGGATTCGTGGTATTCGTGCTTGCCGAGCTTGTTCAGGCCCCAATCTTCATACATGCGCGCGTGCAGGAAGTACTGATTGATCGCGACCAGTTCATTGGCAAGGATTTTGTTGAGATGCTGGATGACTGTAACGTCGCCTTTCATGGTGGGAGTCCTGCCCTGTATTAGCTGTATATAAGGCGGAGTTTGAGCCGCGTAATTAATAGTGTCAAACCTAAGTTATTGAAACTTAAATGAAAATTAATCGGAATAAGAATGTTTGTGTTCCGCGTCTAAGGCCTAAGCGATTGATTTTCAGACATAAAAAAACCGGACATCAAGTCCGGTTCTTCGAAATACGGTAGTTATGCGGCTGTAAATTCTACGGGGTAGGGGATCGCCGCCTGGGCCGTTTGCAGTTTGCCCAGTGTTTCACGCACCACTTCCTTGGCCAGGCAAGCGCATTTGCCACATTGGCCGGCTACGCCGGTAGCCAGACGGACTTCCTTGTAGCTGCAGCAACCTTCATAGATTGCATCGCGGATTTGACCGTCGGTGACGCCGGTGCAGAGGCAGACATACATAAGTGAGAACCGTCGCTGGTTGTGACTCAATTGCGATGGATCTTAATGTTAACGAGAATGATTGTCAAAGTGGTTTCTGAAGGCTTTTCGTCATAAGGGCCTTTGACTGACGAACGGTTTCCTCTCGCGCCTTGCGAAAAAAAATAGCAGCGGCCATTTTGCCCGCCAGAAAAAAACCGCTAAGGACAGGCGAAAAACGCGGTGTATGATGGTCGGCCTTTTGCGAAGGAGGTTCGTGTCACAGGGCTGTCGCCTGAGGGTGACAGGCTGGCATGAGCCCTGTTCTTCAACGTTATTACACCAGGAGATATCCAATGAGCGTACTCGTAGGCAAACAAGCCCCTGACTTCACCGTACCGGCCGTACTCGGCAATGGCGAAATCGTAGACAGCTTCACCCTGTCCTCGGCCATCAAAGGCAAATACGGCCTGGTGTTCTTCTACCCACTGGACTTCACCTTCGTTTGCCCGTCCGAGCTGATCGCTCTGGACAACCGCATGGCTGACTTCAAGGCACGCAACGTTGAAGTGGTCGCCGTTTCGATCGACTCGCACTTCACCCACAACGCGTGGCGCAACACCCCGGTGAACAATGGCGGTATCGGCCAGGTTCGTTACACCATGGCTGCTGACATCAAGCAGGAAATCATGAAGGCTTACGACGTTCAGTCCGCTGACGGCGTGGCTTTCCGTGGTGCGTTCCTGATCGACGACAAAGGCGTTGTCCGCTCGCAGATCGTCAACGACCTGCCGCTGGGCCGTAACATGGAAGAGCTGATCCGTCTGGTTGATGCTCTGCAATTCCACGAAGAGCACGGCGAAGTTTGCCCTGCCAACTGGAAAAAAGGCGACAAAGGCATGAACGCTTCGCCAGAAGGCGTTGCGGCTTACCTGACCGAGCACGCTGCTGCGCTGTAAGCCAGGCGTCCGGCAATAAAAAACCGGCCTCACTGAGGCCGGTTTTTTTATGGGCGGGATAAACCGGCGACCAGCCTCAGTCGTTGTAGTCTTCCCAGCCGCCCATCTGTTTCCAGCGATTGACGATGCCGCAGAACAGCTCAGCAGTCTTCTCGGTGTCGTAGCGAGCCGAATGAGCCTCACGACCGTCGAAGTCGATGTCCGCTGCCTGACAGGCCTTGGCCAGTACGGTTTGACCGTAGGCAAGACCGGCGAGGGTCGCGGTGTCGAAGCTGGAGAACGGGTGAAACGGGTTGCGTTTCATGTCCAGGCGCGCGACTGCCGCGTTGAGGAAACCCAGGTCGAAGCTGCTGTTGTGACCGACCAGAATCGCCCGTTTGCAACCGTTGGCTTTCAGGGCCTTGCGAATGCCACGGAAGATATCGGTCAGCGCCGCTTCTTCACTCACTGCCATGCGCAACGGGTGATCGAGTTTGATCCCGGTGAATTCCAGGGCTGCTGCTTCGATGTTGGCGCCTTCGAATGGCTCAACCCGGAAGAAGTAGGTGTGATCGGGGTACACGAACCCTTTTTCATCCATGGCGATAGTGGTTGCAGCAATTTCCAGCAGGGCGTCGGTGGCCGAGTTGAAGCCACCGGTTTCTACGTCGACGACAACCGGCAGGTAACCACGGAATCTGGCAGCCATTGGATGACGAGGACCACCTCCACCGCCTTGACCGTCCTGTTCGTCGTCGAAATGGTCTTCACTCACGCGTGTTCCTCCAGCAGGCGCCAGCGCAGTTTTTCACCGGCGCGCAGCGGGATAACGGTCAGCTCGCCAAATGGCAGGCTGGTTGGGGCGGTCCACTCTTCGCGGACCAGGGTGATGCGATCGGTGTTCGCCGGCAGACCGTAGAAACGCGGGCCATTGAGGCTGGCGAAGGCTTCGAGCTTGTCCAGCGCATTACGCTGTTCGAAGGCTTCGGCATACATCTCGATCGCGGCATAAGCGGTGTAGCATCCGGCACAGCCGCAAGCCGCTTCTTTGGCGTGCTGGGCATGGGGGGCCGAGTCGGTGCCGAGGAAGAACTTGTCGCTGCCGCTGGTGGCGGCGTCGAGCAGGGCTTCCTGGTGGGTATTGCGCTTGAGGATCGGCAGGCAATAGAAGTGCGGCCGAATCCCACCCACCAGCATGTGGTTGCGGTTGTACAGCAGGTGATGCGCGGTGATGGTGGCGCCAACGTTGGCCGAAGCCGCGTTGACGAACTGCACGGCATCGGCGGTGGTGATGTGTTCGAACACCACTTTGAGCGTTGGGAAACGCTCGACCACGCGACGCATGTGCTCATCGATGAAGATTTTTTCCCGATCGAAAACGTCGATATCGCCACGGGTGACTTCACCGTGAACCAGCAAGGGCATCCCGACTTCGGCCATGGCCTCCAGTGCAGGGAAAATCTTGTCGATGCTGGTGACGCCAGAGTCCGAATTGGTGGTCGCGCCTGCCGGGTACAGCTTGGCGGCGTGAATGAAACCGCTGGCCTTGGCCTCACGAATTTCTTCGGGCTGGGTGCGGTCGGTCAGGTACAGAACCATCAGCGGTTCGAAACGGCTGCCGGCCGGACGTGCGGCGAGAATCCGCTGGCGATAGCCATCGGCTTCAGCAGCGTTGCGCACCGGAGGTACCAGGTTGGGCATGATGATGGCGCGACCAAAGGTGCGCGCGACATCCGCGACGGTATTGGTCAACACGGCACCATCGCGAAGATGAATGTGCCAGTCGTCGGGACGCAGCAGGGTCAGGCGGTCGGACATGAGGGAATTCCAGGCGGGTCAAACTCAGGGGAATGCTACCGGAAAAGACTCTTCCAGGCACTCGCTATCAAGTTTTACGACAAGCTTCCGATACCCAACAGGCAGGCCGTGAATATGTGTGTCGGTCTTTTTGTCGTAGAAGCCAGTGGAGCCTCCCGTGCGCCAGCGTTATTTAGCCTTGCTCAGTGTGTTTGCCAGCCTTCCCGCGATGGCGCTCACTTTCCAGACTCGCCTGGAGAGCATCGAGTGGACGGTCGAAGGCGACAAGTTCGAATGCCGCCTGACTCAACCGATCACCGATTTCGGTTCGGGTGAGTTTGTGCGGCGCGCCGGAGAGCAGGCGACATTTCGACTGAAGGCCTACAACTCAATGATCGGTGGGGGTTCCGCCACCTTGCTGGCGGCGGCTGCGCCATGGCAGCCGGGGCGTGGCGACATTAACCTGGGCTCGGTGAGAATCGGTAGTGGCAACGTGCTGTTCAACAGTTCGCAAGTGCAGGCCGGGCGCCTGATCAGCGGGCTGATGGAGGGGCGCAGCCCGGTCGTACGACACTCATCGGGCGACGGTCGGGTGTCTGAAGTGCGTCTGCTGCCGGTCAAGTTCAGCAAGGCCTATGGTGACTATCAGGGTTGCGTCGCCAAGCTGTTGCCACAGAATTTCGAGCAAGTGAAGCAATCCGAGGTCGGCTTTCCGGGGGAGGGTATCGATCTCGATGCCAGGGCCAAGGCCCAGTTGCAGGTCATGCTGGAGTTCATGAAGGCCGATCCGACGGTCAACCACATTGAACTCGATGGCCATTCCGACAATAGCGGTAACCGGCTGACCAACCGTGAACTGTCACGACGCCGGGCGCTGGCGGTGATGGATTTCTTCAAGGCCAATGGTGTGCAGGAATCGCAGATCACCCTGCGTTTTCACGGTGAGCGCTATCCGCTGGCGCCCAACAACAATGCCGCCAACCGGGCGAAGAACCGCCGGGTTGCCGTACGTCTCGAGCGGGTCGCACCGACCGAGAAACCTGCGCCTCAAGCCACCGCCGCCGCGAGCAGCGCGACGACCTCCTGAACCTGCTGAATTCGTCGCTCGCTCGACATAATCTGTCGCTTCGTCGTCATAAGCTGTCGCGCCTCTGTAAATTATCCTGCATGAGCGGTAGACTTGACAGCTTTCCGTAGAACCCCGTGGAGTGATGGCATGGCGGACGTAAACAAGGTCGTTCTGGCGTATTCCGGCGGCCTGGACACTTCGGTGATCCTCAAGTGGCTGCAGGATACATATAACTGTGAAGTAGTGACCTTCACCGCTGACCTGGGTCAGGGCGAAGAGGTCGAACCGGCCCGCGCCAAGGCACAGGCCATGGGCGTAAAAGAAATCTATATCGACGATCTGCGCGAAGAATTCGTGCGTGATTTCGTGTTCCCGATGTTCCGCGCCAACACCGTTTACGAAGGCGAGTACCTGCTGGGTACTTCCATCGCTCGTCCGTTGATCGCCAAACGCCTGATCGAAATCGCCAACGAAACCGGTGCTGACGCCATTTCCCACGGCGCGACCGGCAAGGGCAACGACCAGGTTCGTTTCGAACTGGGCGCCTACGCCTTGAAGCCAGGCGTGAAAGTGATCGCTCCATGGCGCGAATGGGACCTGCTGTCCCGTGAGAAGCTGATGGACTACGCCGAGAAGCACGCGATTCCGATCGAGCGTCACGGCAAGAAAAAATCCCCGTACTCGATGGATGCCAACCTGCTGCACATCTCCTATGAAGGCGGCGTGCTGGAAGACACCTGGACCGAGCACGAAGAAGACATGTGGCGCTGGACCGTCTCCCCGGAGAAAGCTCCCGACAAACCGCAGTACCTGGAACTGACCTACCGCAACGGCGACATCGTTGCACTGGACGGTGTCGAAATGACCCCGGCCACCGTGCTGGCGACCTTGAACCGTATCGGTGGCGAACATGGTATCGGCCGTCTGGACATCGTCGAAAACCGCTATGTGGGCATGAAATCCCGTGGCTGCTACGAGACGCCTGGCGGCACCATCATGCTGCGCGCTCACCGTGCGATCGAATCGATCACCCTGGACCGCGAAGTGGCTCACCTCAAAGACGAGCTGATGCCTAAATACGCCAGTCTGATCTACACCGGTTACTGGTGGAGCCCAGAGCGTCTGATGCTGCAACAGATGATCGATGCTTCCCAGGCCCATGTGAACGGCGTAGTGCGCCTGAAACTGTATAAGGGCAACGTGATCGTCACCGGACGCAAGTCCGACGAGTCGTTGTTCGACGCCAACATCGCGACCTTCGAGGAAGATGGCGGCGCCTACAACCAGGCCGATGCGGCGGGCTTCATCAAGCTCAACGCCTTGCGCATGCGTATCGCGGCGAACAAAGGCCGCAAGCTGTTCTGAGACCTTTGATGCGGTAATGGAACTGTGGCCTTGTCGATGACAAGGCCACAGTTCTGAAAAAGGGCTGCTGCATATTACGTTTCGCTTTCTGCTGGTTTCTTCCAACCGTTCCTTTTGCTGCCTGCCTTTGATCTCACTTCAAGGGCTGCCTTGCTCTGTGCGACGGGTCAAAACCTAGCCCATGATCGTCACGCCATGCGAGCTCAAATTGTAAGAAACACAGAACGTTGCGTTGCTGCGTTTCTTTAGTTGTTTCCAGTGTTTGAGCGCACTGTCCTTCAGCACTACCTCCGAATCGGCACACGTGAGAAATACGATCACGTGTGCAGGATTATCCGGAGCGTGCTGGATACTCTCCATCAGGGCGCTGAACCCCATTTTTTTGGTTATCCAGCGTGCATCAATGATGTGCAGATCCTTTAGCGGCGCGGGCAGCTGCACATGGTGTTGGACCGAGCGTTCAGGCGACACACTGGAAGTGCTGTTTCCAGAGTGATCAGCGTTGTCCATGACTTTTATAAAATGCTTTCCCTTCTCGAAATCGGAGGGCGCGTAAAGCGATCGATAATTGAAGTTAAGTGTGGCGAAGAAAAGAAAAAGCAAATAAAAGGGAAAGCTGATCAGAAACCAGATGTAAAGTTCTCTCTCCTTGTGGTCAAGAAAGGGCAGCGATACAGCAGCTGATGTTTCGGACAGTGCTGCAAATATTGCAATGATTGTCATGGGGTTGGTGATTCTTTTTTTGAGTTTTGTCATGTTTTTTACTCATTAGGTATTATCTTTTTCTCTGTTGGTTTATAGGGTGTGTTTTGGTGGTGATGCATGTATGAGTGTGTTTTTTTTGTATTTGTTATTTTAAGTTTCTTTTTGTTGTGTGGTTGAGGTTGATATAGTAACTGTATTGTTCTGGCTCTGGGTATGGCTGTTTATTTGTTTTAAAGTTGTGTGGGTTTGTTTGAGTTGTGAAGTGTTGCTGTATGTAAGTTTTTTCGAGTGGTTCGGGCCGGGTTATGTAAGATTCTGCAAGATACTCGTTACCTTTAAGGATAGCTTAATAGTCGCGGTCTGTCGGACCAAGGGCGTTGAACCTTGTTTTTTTGGGGGGTGAATTGTTACAAAGACATTGTCGAAGCGTTTAGCAGTGTTCGGCCAATAAAATCCCTGGCTTATCATGCGCAATGATTTCTTGTAGGAATAATCCGTGTTGTTTGTAGGTAATGTCTCTCGGTGCGAGTGGTCGAGGGGGACGGCATGCCATGGGTGAAACGACTAGGCTATGGTGCGGGCTCTAAAAATTCGAACAGCGAAAATTGGAATTGCCCATGAATAAAGTGCTGATCGTGGATGATCACCCCGTCATTCGTCTTGCGGTACGTATGCTAATGGAGCGTCATGGCTACGAAGTCATTGCAGAAACAGACAATGGCGTGGATGCATTGCAACTTGCTCGTGAACTTATGCCGGATATCGTTATCCTGGATATTGGAATACCGAAGCTGGATGGGTTGGAAGTTATCGCGCGCCTGACCTCGGCGGCGATGCCTCTTAAAGTGCTGATATTGACGTCCCAGGCTCCAGGACATTTTTCCATGCGTTGTATGCAATCGGGTGCCGCCGGATATGTCTGTAAACAACAGGACCTTACTGAGTTGCTCAGTGCAATAAAGGCTGTATTGTCAGGTTATAGCTACTTTCCTAATCAGGCGCTGCATACTGTGCGCTCCAGTCTTGGGAATGCCAGTGAAGCCGATATGGTGGATCGTTTGTCCGGGCGGGAAATGATGGTCCTTCAGCAGTTGGCCCGAGGAAAGACAAACAAGGAAATCGCCGATGGGATGTTCCTCAGCAATAAAACCGTCAGTACTTACAAGACTCGCCTGTTGCTGAAGCTCAATGCTCGCTCACTGGTCGATCTTATTGAATTGGCTCAACGTAATGGCCTGGTATGAGTATGCCAGCGTTTGACGAGGGGCGATGAGCGGGCGTTTGTCGGGGATGGGCACTTAGTAAAAAGCCTCCGTTTCGGGAGGCTTTTAGGTGTCATAGGTCAAAATCGTAATCGGCCAATTGCTTTTGCAGTCGGCGCTCCTCCAGCAGATTGTCGATGGTGCGGCGTTTGCTCAGGTTGGTCTTCGCTACTTCCACCACCGGTTCTGCGTCATCGGCCTCAACGGCGGTGAAGTCGTCTTCTACGTCCAATTGCTCTTTGCCAGTGCTCATAAGGTTAACTCCAGGCTAAGACTGCCTTTGGCGCTCCTTATATCGACAATTTCCCGGCGGGTAAAAAAGATTTTTTCAATCGGCTAATCAAGAAAACTAATAGAGCCTCAATCGTCCGAGGTCTTTTGCTTGTATTCGCATAAGTCCTCGATCCGGCAGCTGCCACAACGCGGCTTGCGGGCCAGGCAAACGTAGCGTCCGTGGAGAATCAGCCAGTGATGGGCGTCGAGCAGATACTCCTTCGGCACGAATTTCATCAGTTTCTGCTCCACCTCGACCACATTCTTGCCCGGAGCAATGCCGGTACGGTTGCTGACCCGGAAAATGTGGGTGTCCACGGCCATGGTCAGCTGACGAAAGGCGGTATTGAGCACCACATTGGCGGTCTTGCGGCCGACGCCGGGCAACGCTTCCAGCGCTTCGCGGGTCTGCGGTACTTCACCGCCATGGCGCTCTACCAGCAAGCGACAGGTTTCGATCACGTTTTTTGCTTTGCTGTTATACAGGCCGATGGTCTTGATGTACTCCGATAATCCTTCAACGCCCAAGGCATAAATCGCCGCCGGCGTATTGGCCACCGGAAACAGTTTGGCGGTGGCCTTGTTGACGCCGACATCGGTCGATTGCGCCGAGAGAATCACGGCAATCAGCAGTTCGAACGGCGAGGAATAGGCCAGCTCGGTCTTCGGTTCAGGATTGTCTTCGTGAAACCTGCGGAAAATTTCCAGACGTTTTGCGGCATTCATGGGCGATGCGTTTCCTCGAAGGAGGTCAATGTGGGGGAGGGGCGGGTCCAGGCCTGACGTGCGGCGATCAGCAGCCCCAGCAGAATAAACCCGCCGGGGGCCAGCGTGGCCAAGCGCAGGCCACCGTCAGCGGTGAGCACCCAACCTTGCCAGTCCGGTTGCATGGCAGCGGTCAGCCAGGGCAGATGGCTACCCAGTGTCCCGTTGCCGATAAGCTCGCGGAGCAGGCCCAGGCCAATCATCAAGGCGCCGAACAGGCCGCACAGGCGCAGGCGGTCACGCCTTGTGCCCTGGAAAAAACCGTTATGTTCCAGCACCACGCATTGCAAGGCGATCAATCCGATATAGAACCCCAGATGCTGGTGCCATTGAAGCGACCAGGCTTGCATGGCGAGTTCCACACAACTGGTCAGTGTGGCAGCCAGCAGGAGGCAGGCCAGTAAATGGGTTGCCGGAATCAGTCGTGAGCGCAAGATACCCATGCTCACGTCATAAACACTGAGCACCAGAGCGAACATCAGCCACAGGCCTAGAGCCGTTACCAACGAATCAGTGACGCCGATCAGAGGCGCAAGCATCAGCGAGTTCTGCAGGGTTGATGACTTATTCATGGGCGCTGCTCCCGATCAGCGGTTGCCGGTGTTCATCGAAGTAACGCAACGCATCGTGGGTGGCATTGATCACCGCTCTTGAGGTGATGGTCGCGCCTGCGATCTGATCGAATTGCCCTCGGTCCTTTTTCAAGGCCCAGCCAGTGTCGCTTGGTTCACCTAGAGACTTGCCGGTAAACACTTGCAGCCAGGCATTGGGCCAGTCGGCGAGCTTGCCGCCCAGCCCCGGGGTTTCCGATTGCTTGAGGGTTTTGACCCCCAGCAACGTGCCATGGGGGTCGATGGCGATCAGCAAATCGATGGCGCCGGCGTAGCCCAGTGTCTGGCTGCGCAGCAACACGGCGCTCGGTTGGCCGGCCTTGGACGCCAGATAGCCATTCAGCAGCGTGCTGTTGGGCAGGCGTGTTTTTTCGACGTTGAGGGGGTGTTCCAGTGGCTGATTGTCGTAGCTGTCGGGCGCTAGCAGATCCAGCAAATTGCGGCTGTCGATCAGGCGTTGTTCGGCGGCAATGCGTGCGGCGCTGGTGTACTGCGCGAGGTAAGTCGCGCCTGTCCCCAGGCCTGCCAGTAATACCAGGGTCACAACGCTTGTCGCTCGGTTCATGGGCTGACCTGCGCTTGTCTGGAGGCAGCAAACCGCTCCAGCGCCGGTACACAGAGGTTCATCAGCAGGACGGCAAAAGCCACCCCGTCGGGATAGCCGCCCCACGTGCGAATCAAGTAAGTCAGCAGCCCCACTCCGGCGCCGAACAGCAACCGGGCCGTGGGGTTTTTCGCGCCGGATACCGGTTCCGTCACGATGAAGAAGGCACCCAGCATGCTCGCGCCAGTGAGCAGATGGAAGAGTGGCGAGCCATGGGAATCGGAGCCCGAACCGTTCCAGCACAACAGGCTGATGACGAACAGGCTGGCGAGCATGCCGACCGGCGCATGCCAGCTGAACACCCGCCGTTGCAGCAGAAACGCGCCGCCGGCCAGGAAGGCCAGGTTGACCCATTCCACGCCCCGGCCGCCGAAATGGCCGAATGCCGGGTTGCCGGCAAACAGTTCGTCCATGGTCAGGCTTTTGTTGATTCGCAGGCTGTCCAGCGCGGTGGCCTGGGCCCACGCGTCTGGTGTCTGGCCGAGGTTGAAGCCGAACACTTGTTGCAGGCCTGCGAGGAAGTCCATGCCGTGGGACGACGGCCAATGGGTCATTTGCTGAGGAAACGTCACTGAAGCCAGGGCGAAACCGAGCATCGCCGGGTTGAACGGATTCCTGCCGACGCCGCCATACAGGTGCTTGCCGAAAAAAAGTCCGAATGCCGCTGCGCTGACCGTCAGCCACCACGGGCAATAAGGCGGCAAGGCCAGGGCCAACAGGGTCGCGCTGACCAGCGCACTGCCATCGCTCACTGTCGGTTTTACAGGTTGCTTGCGCAGCTGTAACACCGCTGCTTCAACGGCCAGTGCGGTAGCTGCCGTCAGAATCAGGTTGATCAACACGCCCCAACCGTACAGCCAGAACAACATCAGCATTCCCGGCAGTGTGGCCAGCAACACCAGCTTCATGGCCTGCTGAAGGCGTTCATCCACCGATTCAAGGGGCGGCATAGGCATCCACCTGCCGCTCGGCTTCGCTGAGCGCATGTTGCAATGCTGTGATCTGTTCGGCCGGCGCTTCGTTTGTTTGAGCCTTCTTGAGTTCGGCGCGGCGCATGGCCAACTGGATCTTCGCCCGTTTCAGCTCGGCATCGTTTGTCGGAACAGGTGGAGTAGCTACCACCGGTGCACTGCTTTCCAGCAGCGACAGCGCCTGTTCGGCAGCTTCGAACTGCTGTTGCAGCACGATCAGTTGCGATTGCTGTTCGAAGGTCGGTGGATGCCCGAAGGCCTTGAGCGATTTATTCAGCTGCGCCCGACTCATCGCCAGATCGACCTTGGCCTTTTTCAGCGCCGCATCGGCATTGGCGGCCTTCTGCGCACGCACGCGCTCGAGCGCGGCCTGAACCGGGTCGAGCGTCACTTCACTGTGCTGCACGGCGCGTTGGGCACGGGCCTGACGTTCGGCGAGTTTCTGTTCCTCTTCGCGATGTAGGCGGGCATTGCGCTGTTCGAAGCGACGTCGCGCGCGGTTGCGCTTGGCGGCCCGGGCCTGTTGCTCCTCCAGGCTGAACGCCAGCCCACCGACAATCGGCAGCGTGGCCAGCGGTAGCGGATGCATCTCGATGCAATCCACCGGGCAGGGCGCCACGCAGAGGTCGCAACCGGTGCATTCGTCGACGATGACCGTGTGCATGAATTTCGCCGCGCCGACAATCGCGTCGACCGGGCAGGCCTGAATGCATTTGGTGCAGCCGATGCATTCGGCTTCGCGGATGTACGCGATTTGCGCCGGTGCCGAACCGCGACTGACGTCCAGTTCCAGCACCGGCACTTTCAGCAGCTCGGCGAGGGCCGCGATGGTTTCGCTGCCGCCCGGTGGGCACTTGTTGATCGGCTCGCCACTGGCGATGCCTTCGGCGTACGGTTTGCATCCGGGGTGGCCACACTTGCCGCATTGGGTCTGCGGCAAGAGGGCATCGATGCGTTGAATCAGACTCATGTTTTGATCAGCCCGCTGAATCCGAGAAAAACCACTGCGATCAATCCGGCGCCGATCAATTCGATCGGCAGGCCGCGAAAGGGCAGGGGGACATCGTTATCGAGTGTGCGTTGGCGCAAGTCGCTGAACAGGCTCAGTACCAGCCAGAAACCCAGCCCGGCACCTAGGCTCAAGGCTATGGCGTGGAAAAGTCCCTTGTCGTCCTGAGCGTTGAGCAGGGTCAGCCCAAGCACGCCGGCATTGCCCAGCAGCAGGGGCCAGAGACCCTCGAATGAAAGCTTGGCGAATAACCGTGGAAGCAGTTTCAGCAGCGGGCCGATCAGCAGAACGCTCAGCGGCAGGAATACGAACAGTCGCAGCGACGTCAGCCCCAGCGGCACCAGCAGCCAGTGGTAGAGCGCATGGCCGAGCGTGCCGACGATCAGCATCAGGCACGTCGTCGCGATGCCCAATGCATGCACTTGTCGCCGCTCGCTGCCCAGCACCGGATCGACGCCCAGCGGCCAGTGCAACACGAGGTTGTTGATCAGGGCAGCGCTGATAAGCGTAAGAAGCAGTTCGGTCATGATCGTGCCGGTAAGAACAGGGCTTTCTTAAGGGGCTCTCTAAAAAGAGATTAGGCATTATCCGGCAAGGAAGGAGGGTGGGCCAGATATGAAAATCCCACAGTCGCGCCGGGCACGACTGTGGGATCGGTTTAGCGCAGGACCTTACTTGATGCGCTGACCTGGCTTGGCGCCACTGTCGGGGCTCAGCAGATAGATTTCTTCGCCACCAGGGCCGGCCGCCATCACCATGCCTTCGGAGATCCCGAATTTCATTTTGCGGGGCTTGAGGTTGGCAATCATCATGGTCAGGCGACCTTCAAGCTTGGCCGGGTCCGGGTAGGCGCTCTTGATGCCGGAGAGCACGTTGCGTTGCTCGTCACCGATGTCCAGGGTCAGGCGCAGCAGTTTGTCGGCACCTTCGACGGCTTCGGCCTTGAGGATCAGGGCGACGCGCAGGTCGACCGCGGCAAAGGTATCGAACTCGATCTCCGGCGACAGCGGATCCTTGGCCAGTTCGCCGTTGCCTTGAGGCGCGGCAGCTTCGCCAGTGTCGGTCTGGCTGGCGGTCAGGTCTTCTTTCGAGGCGTCGGTCATGGCTTGCACTTTTACCGGGTCGATGCGGGTCATCAACGGTTTGAACTCGTTCAGCTGATGGTTGCTGAGCAAGGTGGCGTGGTCGTTCCAGGTCAGCGGTGCGACGTTCAGGAACGCCTCGGCATCGGCGGCCAGCAGCGGCAGCACCGGCTTGAGGAAAATCACCAATTGGCGGAACAGGTTGATACCCAGGGCGCAAATGGCCTGGACTTCATCCTGCTTGCCTTCCTGTTTGTTCAGCGACCACGGTGCCTTGTCGGCGATCCAGGCGTTGGCACGGTCGGCCAGGCCCATGATTTCGCGCATGGCCCGGGCGAAGTCACGCGCTTCGTAGGCTTCGGCGATGCTCGGTGCTGCGGCCAGGAACGCTTCGGTCAGCTCCGGTGCGGCGTTGCCGGCCACCAGCACGCCAGCGTTGCCTTTGTGGATGAAACCGGCGCAACGGCTGGCGATGTTGACGACTTTGCCGACCAGGTCCGAGTTGACCTTCTGCACGAAGTCTTCGAGGTTCAGGTCCAGGTCATCGACGCCACGGCTCAGCTTGGCCGCATAGTAGTAGCGCAGGTATTCCGGCGACAGGTGATCCAGATAGGTCCGGGCCTTGATGAAGGTGCCGCGGGACTTGGACATCTTCTGACCGTTGACGGTCAGGTAGCCGTGCACGTTGATGCCGGTCGGTTTACGGAAACCGGCGCCTTCGAGCATCGCTGGCCAGAACAGGGCGTGGAAGTTGACGATGTCCTTGCCGATGAAGTGGTACAGCTCGGCGGTGGAGTCCTTGCCCCAGAACGCGTCGAAATCAAGTGCAGGCGTACGGTTGCACAGGTTCTTGAAGCTGGCCATGTAGCCGATCGGCGCGTCCAGCCACACGTAGAAGTACTTGCCTGGTTCATCAGGAATTTCGAAGCCGAAGTACGGCGCATCGCGGGAGATGTCCCACTGTTGCAGGCCGGCGTCCAGCCATTCGGCGATCTTGTTGGCCACGGCCTCTTGCAAGGTGCCGCTGCGGGTCCAGGCTTGCAGCATTTCCTGGAAGTCCGGCAGCTTGAAGAAGAAGTGCTGGGAATCCTTGAGCACCGGCGTGGCGCCGGAGATTGCCGACTTCGGATCTTTGAGGTCGGTCGGCGCGTAGGTTGCACCGCATTTTTCGCAGTTGTCGCCGTACTGGTCTTCGGTGCCGCATTTCGGGCAGGTGCCCTTGATGAAGCGGTCGGCCAGGAACATTTTCTTTTCCGGGTCGAAGTACTGCGTGATCGAGCGCGTGGCGATGTGCCCGGCGTCGCGCAGCTTCAGGTAGATCTGGCTCGACAGCTCACGGTTTTCTTCGGCGTGAGTGGAGTGGAAGTTGTCGAAGTCCACCAGGAACTCGGCAAAGTCGGCGCTGTGTTCAGCCTGGACGTTGGCGATCAGTTGTTCCGGGGTGATGCCTTCCTTTTCCGCGCGCAGCATGATGGCCGAACCGTGGGCGTCGTCGGCGCAGACATAAATGCATTGGTTACCGCGATGCTTCTGGAAGCGCACCCACATATCGGTCTGGATGTATTCCAGCATATGGCCGAGGTGGATCGAACCATTGGCATAGGGCAGGGCGCTGGTGACGAGGATCTTGCGTGGCTCGGACATGGGGCTCGGCTACTTGATGAAACGGAGGTCGGCCACTATAAAGCGCCGGCGCATATTTTTCACCCCCACGGCCAGCTTCCACGGACCTTTGTACCCGCCGGTCATAAGATATTTGTCATATTCTGAAAGCATCCCGTCCAGGCGACAGAACGGTTAGGATACCCGCCTGATTTTCCAGTCTTGCTATCGGAGTTGCCCATGAGCGCCGTCAATCGCGCAGCGGTGGAAGCCGTCCTTCGCCAATACACCGACCCTTATCTGAACCAGGACCCGGTCAGCGCCGGGTGCGTGCGCAGCATCGATATTCAGGGCGATCGCGTCAGCGTCCAGCTGGAGCTGGGTTACGCCGCCGGTCTGTTCAAGAGTGGCTGGGCGCAGTTGTTGCAGATGGCCATCGAGGGCCTGGATGGCGTGGTCACTGCCCGTGTCGAGATCACCAGCGTGATTGCCGCGCACAAGGCCCAGGCACAGATTCCGGGGTTGGCCAACGTCAAAAACGTGGTGGCCGTGGCGTCTGGAAAGGGAGGCGTGGGCAAATCCACCACGGCCGCCAACCTGGCGCTGGCGTTGGCTCGTGAAGGTGCCAAAGTGGGGATTCTCGACGCGGACATCTACGGTCCGAGCCAGGGCATCATGTTCGGCATCCCTGAAGGCACCCGTCCTCAGGTCAAGGATCAGAAATGGTTCATTCCGATCGAGTCCCATGGCGTCGAAGTGATGTCCATGGCCTTCCTGACCGACGACAACACGCCGATGGTCTGGCGTGGGCCGATGGTGTCCGGCGCCTTGTTGCAACTGGTCACGCAAACGGCCTGGGGCGACCTGGATTACCTGGTCATCGACATGCCGCCAGGCACCGGCGACATCCAGTTGACCCTGGCGCAAAAAGTCCCGGTGGCCGGTGCGGTGATCGTGACCACCCCGCAGGATCTGGCATTGCTGGATGCGCGCAAGGGCGTGGAAATGTTCCGCAAGGTCAACATCCCGGTGCTGGGTGTGGTCGAAAACATGGCCGTGCACATCTGCTCCAACTGCGGGCATGCCGAGCATTTGTTCGGTGAGGGCGGGGGTGTGAAGCTGGCCAACCAGTACGGCGTCGAACTGTTGGCTTCGTTGCCGCTGTCGATGCTGATCCGCGAACAGGCCGATGGCGGCAAGCCAACGGTGATCGCCGAGCCTGACAGCCAGATTGCGATGGTTTACCAGGAACTGGCCCGCCATGTCGGCGCGCGGATCGTGTTGCAGGAAGCTGCGACGCCGGCGATGCCGAACATCACCGTCAGCGACGATTAAATCGCTGAAAAGAGATCGCAGCCTCGCTTCGCTCGACACGAGGCTGCGATCTTTTGATATTGCTTTAGATACGCAACCCGCCATCCAGCTCCAGAATCCGACCGGTGTAGTAGTCATTCTCGAAAATGTAGGCCGCCGACTGGGCGATCTCTTCGGGTTTGCCCATGCGCTTGAGCGGAATCCCGGACGTCATCTTTTCCAGCGCTTCAGGTTTCATGCTCAGGGTCATTTCAGTTTCGATGAAGCCCGGCGCAATGCCCGCCACACGAATCCCGTAGCGCGCCAGTTCCTTGGCCCAGGTCACGGTCGCCGCAGCGACACCGGCCTTGGCGGCGGAGTAGTTGGTCTGGCCGATATTGCCGGCGCGTGAGATCGACGAGATATTGATGATCGCGCCGCTGTTGTTCAGCTCGACCATTTTTGCCGCGACTTCACGGGTGCACAGGAACACGCCGGTCAGATTGACGTCGATCACCGCTTGCCATTGGGCCAGGCTCATCTTGGTCATTTCGCCATCCTTGACCTTCAGCAACAGGCCGTCACGCAAAATGCCGGCGTTGTTGATCAGGCCATGGATCGCGCCGAAATCGTCGGCCACCTGGCTGACCATGTGGGTCACTTGCTCTTCATCGGCGACGTTGCACAAGTAGGCACGGGCCTCGACACCCTTGGCCTTGCAAGCGGCGACGGCGGCGTCGAGTTTTTCCTGGTTCAGGTCCACCAGGGCCAGCTTGGCGCCACGACCTGCAAGATACTCGGCCATGGAGCGGCCTAAACCCTGGCAACCGCCGGTGATAATGATTACTTTGTCAGTGAGTTGCATTCGCATAGCCCCATAGCCGATCGGAGTGTTTCTCCTTCTAGAGGGCCTCTCGATCTGAGCCTGATGTGGCCTGGCTGCACATGAGAACTGCCCCTGTGGCGTACTGGAACTTTCACCCAGACGCCTGTCCGTTTTTTCGACGGAATCTATATAAGGAGTCATAAATTGAGCGTTGTAGTGGCTAAGCATGCCCGAGAATTGCTTCTCAAGGAATACCGTGGAGTGCTCTCGACGCACTCCAAAGCGATGCCCGGTTTCCCGTTTGGCTCCGTGGTTCCGTACTGTCTGGACGAACAGGGCCGGCCGCTGATCCTTATCAGCCGCATCGCACAGCACACTCACAACCTGCTGAAGGATCCGAAATGCTCGCTGCTGGTGGGTGAACGCGAGGCCGAAGACGTGCAAGCCGTTGGTCGGCTGACCTACCTGGCCGAAGGGGAAAAACTCGAGGACACCGCAGCCATCGAAGCGGCAGCCGAGCGTTACTACCGCTATTTCCCGGATTCGCAGAACTATCACAAGGCCCACGACTTCGATTTCTGGGTGCTCAAACCGGTACGCCACCGTTACATCGGCGGCTTCGGCGCGATTCACTGGGTCGACCAACTGACCCTCGCCAACCCGTTCGCCGGCAAGGCCGAAGTGAGTATGGTCGAGCACATGAATGCCGATCACGCCAAAGCCATCGCCCACTATGTCGACTTGGCGGGCCTGCCGAAAACCGTGCTGGCGCAATTGGTCGGCATCGACAGCGAAGGCATGCACTTGCGCATCGGCCAGGGGCTTTACTGGCTGCCGTTTCAAGCGCCTTGTAATACGCCGACACAAGTCCGGGAAGCCTTGGTTTTCCTGGCTCACGCCGAACATTGGCCGAAAAATCAAGTGGCCGATGCTTGAATTCACGAAACGGCGACGTCATCTAAGGAACACTGGCAAGGCTTACTTGCGTTGAGGAACCATTTGATGCGCCCTTTTTTGTTGCTCTTTGTACTGTTTCCGGTGTTGGAGCTGTTCGTATTCGTCAAGGTCAGCGCAGCGATCGGGTTTTTCCCGGCCCTGCTGCTGATCATTCTCGGCTCGATGCTCGGCGTGTTCGTGCTGCGTATCGCCGGTCTGGCTACTGCGCTGCGCGCTCGTGAAAGCTTGAGCCGCGGCGAGTTGCCGGCCCAGACCATGCTCGAAGGCCTGATGCTGGCCCTGGCGGGTGGTCTGCTGATTCTGCCGGGCTTCGTCACCGACGTGCTGGGTCTGATTATGTTGCTGCCGATCTCTCGTCGACTGCTGGCCAATAAAATGCGCCAGCGCGCCGAGGAACAAGCGATGCGCCAGCGTGCGTTTGCCGATGACCTTCAGCCGCGGGGCGGTCCTGCTCCACGTCAGCCGTTGGGCCGTGAGCCTAACGTGATCGAAGGCGAGTTCGAACACCGCGACTCCAAGTAACATGTCCATCGACACGGCACCTTTGGGTGCCGTGTTCATTTTCAGGGTATCGACGTAAAAATTTCGCTCTCGGCCCTTGAAATAGGCTCGCGCGCCCTTATGTAACGGTCACCGCAAGGTTTCTGGCAATTGCGCCAGACAGACTTCCGCGGTTCGCTCGACGAACCGCACCCGGCGCCGCCGGATTTGTTAAACCCGCCGGGACTACACCGGCCGATGAAAACCACAATTAGGAGAGATCGACAATGAAGCTTCGTCCTCTGCATGACCGCGTCGTTATCCGTCGCAGCGAAGAAGAAAAGAAAACCGCTGGCGGTATCGTCCTGCCAGGTTCGGCTGCTGAGAAGCCAAACCAGGGTGAAGTCCTAGCTGTAGGCCCAGGCAAAGTGCTGGACAACGGCGAAGTGCGTGCACTGTCCGTGAAAGTGGGTGACAAGGTGGTGTTCGGCCCGTACTCCGGCAGCAACACTGTGAAAGTCGATGGCGAAGACCTGGTGATCATGGCTGAGAACGAGATTCTCGCTGTTGTCGAAGGCTGATTCCCCGCTCATTTTCCCGCTACTACAAAGTATTTAAGGAATATCGATCATGGCTGCTAAAGAAGTTAAATTCGGCGACTCCGCCCGCAAGAAAATGCTCACCGGTGTCAACGTTCTGGCTGACGCAGTAAAAGCGACCCTGGGCCCGAAAGGCCGTAACGTGATCATCGAGAAGAGCTTCGGCGCTCCGACCATCACCAAGGACGGCGTTTCCGTAGCCAAAGAAATCGAACTCGAAGACCGCTTCGAAAACATGGGCGCGCAGCTGGTCAAAGACGTTGCCTCCCGTGCCAACGATGACGCAGGCGACGGTACCACCACCGCTACCGTTCTGGCTCAGTCGATCGTCAACGAAGGCCTGAAAGCCGTCGCTGCCGGCATGAACCCGATGGACCTGAAGCGCGGTATCGACAAAGCGACCATCGCGATCGTCAAGGAACTGAAAGCCCTGTCCAAGCCTTGCGCTGACACCAAGGCAATCGCTCAGGTAGGTACCATCTCGGCCAACTCCGACAACTCCATCGGCGACATCATTGCCGAAGCCATGGAAAAAGTCGGTAAAGAAGGCGTGATCACCGTTGAAGAAGGCTCGGGCCTGGAAAACGAACTGTCGGTTGTTGAAGGCATGCAGTTCGACCGTGGCTACCTGTCCCCGTACTTCGTCAACAAGCCAGAGACCATGACTGCCGAGCTGGACGGTCCGCTGATCCTGCTGGTCGACAAAAAGATCTCGAACATCCGCGAAATGCTGCCAGTACTGGAAGCCGTTGCCAAAGCCGGCCGTCCACTGCTGATCGTGGCCGAAGACGTTGAAGGCGAAGCCCTGGCGACTCTGGTTGTGAACAACATGCGTGGCATCGTTAAAGTCGCAGCCGTCAAGGCTCCAGGCTTCGGCGACCGTCGCAAGGCCATGCTGCAGGATATCGCTGTTCTGACCGGCGGTACCGTGATCTCCGAAGAGATCGGTCTGAGCCTGGAAAGCACTACCCTGGAACACCTGGGTAATGCCAAGCGCGTGATCCTGTCCAAAGAAAACACCACCGTGATCGACGGCGCCGGCGTTGAGGCTGATATCCAGGCTCGCGTGACCCAGATCCGTCAACAAGTGGCCGACACTTCGTCCGACTACGACCGTGAAAAACTGCAAGAGCGCCTGGCCAAACTGTCCGGCGGCGTTGCAGTGATCAAGGTCGGCGCTGGTTCCGAAGTTGAAATGAAAGAGAAGAAAGCCCGCGTTGAAGACGCCCTGCACGCTACCCGTGCAGCCGTTGAAGAAGGCGTGGTACCTGGCGGCGGCGTGGCACTGATCCGTGCCCTGCAAGCCATCAGCGAACTGAAAGGCGACAACGCCGATCAGGACGTCGGTATCGCTGTTCTGCGTCGTGCGGTTGAAGCGCCACTGCGTCAGATCGTTGCCAACTCCGGCGACGAGCCAAGCGTGGTTGTCGACAAGGTCAAGCAAGGCGCGGGTAACTTCGGTTACAACGCTGCCACCAGCGAATACGGCGACATGATCGAAATGGGCATCCTGGACCCAACCAAGGTGACCCGTTCGGCTCTGCAAGCTGCATCCTCGATTGGCGGTCTGATCCTGACCACCGAGGCCGCTGTTGCCGAAGCACCGAAGAAAGACGGTGCAGCTGGCGGCGGTATGCCAGACATGGGCGGTATGGGTGGCATGGGCGGCATGATGTAAGCCAGCCTTACCCCTATAAAAAAGCCCCGCCTGCGTCGAGCAGGCGGGGCTTTTTATTGCCTTCATTTTGGTAGGTCCGCAGATCGCGTCGCGGCCATCCATCGCGGGCAAGCCACGATCCCACAGTGGATTGCGTAAACCTGTGGGAGCAGGGCTTGCTCGCAATGGCGTCGGTTCAGGCGCTGACCGGTTTTGCCTCGTTCGCCTGTTCAGTCTTGGAGGCCGGCCGGTACAGGATGTTGTAGTACGCACCCAGGCAAAACAGCCAGCAGAAAATCGCCGTCCACACGTTGTGCGAGAAGAAGTGCGCGCCCTGCATCATCCGGCCGACGGAAAACACCGAGCCCAATGTGAAAGCGAAGACAAACGCATAGCGTGCCAGCCGTGGGCGTCGGTCACGCAACACAAAGAACAACGCAAACAGGGTGAAACCGGTCGCCGCATGACCACCGGGCCAGCAGCGGCCTGGCTTGTCGGTATGCGGGCGAGGGCTCAGCAGCTCGCTGTAGGTTTCGTGCCCGCCGAATTGTTCCAGGCTCCATGGGCATTGCACCGCCGTTGCCGCTTTGAGCGGAGTGACAAAGGAGGTTGACAGCGCCAGAGACAACACCAGGCAACCCATTTCACGTTTGAACGGTTTGAGCCTTTCAATGAAAAAGGAGCCGACAAAGCCCAGGATCGAGAACACCGAAAAGGCAATGACCACTTGCTTGGCCCGGTCATGCAGGATGTCTTCCAGGAAATAACTGTGGCGCCCGATGAATGCACCGGCGACCGGATCATAGAACAGCTTGGCAAGGTCCATGTCCAGGGACGTCAATTCGAGCAGCAGCAGGGTGATCGCCGCAATGGCGGGCACTCCCAGATACAGCCAGAAGTTGAGCGGGCGGGAGATGGGACGGACAGCGGTTGATGACATGGTGGATCCTGATGAATGGAAAAACCCCGGGGCATCAGCCCGGGGCCATTCGATTAACGTTCGCTGACTTGGCGGGTGCCCTCCGTGGGCGCTTTCCAGCCGAGCAGCTGTTGCTTGAAGCCATGACTGGCAGTTTGGTAATAAGTAATTGCGCGGGTGATCAACGGATCAACGGTGGTGGCCCGTGATTCGCGACTGTCGGTCAGTGCATCGTCGTGGCGACGCAGACCCTCACGCGGGCTCAGGATCGCTAAATCCTTACCGTCGAACAAGCCCAGATGTTGATAGTTGCCAACCACCACTCGCGGTGGCAGTGGATTGTCCTGCAACAGGTTGCGACCGAAGAACGTCGACTGGTAATCCAGGTTCAGCAGCCCGAGCAACGTTGGCGCAAGGTCGATCTGACTGGCCAGCTGTGCGGTTTCCCGAGCGTCGATCAGCTTCGGTGCATAGATGAACAGCGGAATCTGATAGTTGCTGATCGGCAAGTCTTCTTTGCCAGCGCTGCCAGCCGTGTGATCGGCAACGAAGACGAAGATTGTATTATCGAACCAGGGTTTTTTGCGCGCCTGATCGAGGAACTGACCAATGGCGAAGTCGGTGTACTTCACCGCACCGTCGCGTCCGTTACCGGATTTGATATCGATCCGGTTATCCGGGTAGGTGTAGGGGCGATGGTTGGAGGTGGTCATCAGTTGCAGTAGAAACGGCTGTTGCCTGGCGTAGTCGGCATCGGCCAGTTTCAGGGTCTGGTTATAGAGGTCTTCGTCAGCCATTCCCCAGGCGTTCTTGAAGTGAATCTCTGATTCATCGACGCTGCTCTGGTCGACAACGCGATAGCCGTTGCCGCTGAAGAACGCGTTCATGTTGTCGAAGTAACCGCGCCCGCCATACACGAATACGCTGTCGTAACCCACGGCGCTGAGTTGCTGGCCGAGGCTGGCGAAGCCGCTTTCACGACCCACGCGCTTGACGATCGAGCGCCCCGGCGTCGGTGGAATGGCCAGGGTGATGGCCTCCAGGCCGCGATCGGTGCGGGTGCCGGTGGCGTAGAAATTATTGAAGTACAGGCTTTGTTTGCGCAAGGCATCGAGGTTTGGTGTCAGGTTGCGATCGTCGCCATTGCTGCCCATGTACTTGGCGCTGAAGCTTTCGATGGTGACCAGCACGATGTTGGGTTTTCGTTCGGTGCCGGGATTATCGATCATCCGGCGGATGTCCTGTGGATCCTCGCCGATGAAGCGAGCATTGGGCTCGGTCAGTTCCGCGCGAATCTGTTGCGCGACGACGGAGGTCGGCAGGGTGCTGTAGAACTGCGGGTAATCCAGTTCGTTATTGCGAAAGGCGGCGAAGAACTGGTACGGGCCATTGCTCGCCAGTTCGTTCTGATAGGCATTGCCGCCCTGAGCGCGCGGCGCATCCTGGCTGAGCAGTTGCGCGCTCAGGCCCGCGACGATCAGCAGGCCGAGTGCATTCAGCAGACGCCCGCGCATGGCAGGCAATGGTGCGTCCAGCGCAGCGTTGAAGGATTTGCGCAGCGCAAGGCTCAGGATCACGGCCAGCACCGCGAGCAGGCTCAGCAGCTTGCCGATCGGGTACGACTCCAACAGGTTATTCAGCACTTCGTCGGAGTAGACCAGGTAATCGACGGCGATAAAGTTGAAACGCACACCGAACTCATCCCAGAACAGCCATTCGGCCACCGACGTGAACAGCATGGCGAACAGGCTGACGGTCAGCAGGCCCTGAAGGAACCAGCGATGGCCACGGCGGCGCCACAAGGCCGGCGGGCATAGCAGCAGATAGAGGCCCATGGGCAGCGCCGCGTAGGCAATGAAACCCAGGTCATAAAGCAGGCCGATGCCAAACACGGACAGGAGCCCGCTGCCTGCCTCATCCAGGTGAGTGAGGAGGAGAACGCTTCGGGTCAGGAGAAAAATGACCAGCCAGGAACCGGTTACCAGTAGCAGAAAGCGCATTGGCGCCGTCTTCAAACAATCCATTATCTACATTCCCTATATCAATCGCGCGAAAGTTTCTCTTGAACGCTGTAGTCGGGTTGTGAACCGACAGTGAAAAACTTGTTAGCACCATTATTTGGTTGAGCGCATCGATTCTACGACCGGCCGCCCTAGCCCTGAGTCACACTAGGCCTTAAGCTGCGCGGGCCAAGACGGCCGTTACTGTATACGGAGGAGGTGCCGATGCGAATTCTATTGGTTGAAGACAACCGCGATATCCTGGCCAACCTGGCCGATTATCTGGGGCTCAAAGGTTACACCGTGGATTGCGCGCAGGACGGTTTATCTGGCTTGCACCTGGCGGCCACCGAGCATTACGACTTGATCGTACTCGATATCATGCTGCCCGGTATCGATGGCTACACCCTGTGCAAACGCCTGCGCGAAGACGCCCGCCGTGATACGCCGGTGATCATGCTCACTGCGCGCGATCAACTGGACGACCGTCTGCAAGGCTTCAAATCCGGCGCCGACGATTACTTGATCAAACCCTTTGCCCTGTCAGAACTGGCGGCGCGCATCGAGGCGGTCATGCGCCGTGCCCAGGGTGGCGGTCGCCGTGCCTTGCAGGTCGGCGATCTGAGCTACGACCTCGATACCCTGGAGGTGACGCGCGAAGGCCGTCTGCTGAAACTCAACCCGGTGGGCCTGAAGTTGCTGGCGGTGTTGATGCAGAAAAGCCCGCACGTGCTGCGCCGGGAAATTCTCGAAGAGGCCCTGTGGGGTGACGACTGCCCGGACAGCGACAGCCTGCGCAGCCACGTCCATCAATTGCGCCAGGTGATCGACAAGCCGTTCGCCAAACCCCTGCTGCACACGGTGCACGGCGTCGGTTATCGCTTGGCCGAGGGCCGTGATGGAGTTTAAGCAGAGCCTTTCGCAACGGATCATCATCGCCTTTGCGTTGATGAGCGCATTGGTCGCGGGAGCCTTCGCGATAGGCATCATCGCGACCGTGCACCTGGTGGAGGAGAAACTGATTTCGTCAGGTCTGGGTGGCGATTTGCAACGCCTGTTGCTGATGGACAGCGTGACGGACTGGAGCCACCGCCCCGAGCCGGACCAGTTGTTCTATTTCAGCGGCGGGCCGGGCGATTTTGAGTTACCCAAGGATTTGCGGCACCTGGACTCGGGTTTTCATGAAGTCTTTCGCGACCATCTGTCGTATCACGCCATGGTCGAAATCGTCGACGGACGGCGCTACGTGCTGTTGCAGGACCAGAGCGATTTCGAAGAGCGTGAACGGGTGCTGTTTGCCGTAGTGCTGGTGGGGTTCGTACTGAGCCTGGCGCTGGCGGTATTTCTGGGCTGGGTGCTGGCGCGCAAGGTGATGGCGCCGGTGGTGCGACTGGCCCGCCAGGTGCGCCATCGCGATCAGCTGTTGGGTCTGGCACCGCCACTGGCGCCGGATTATGCCGCCGATGAAGTGGGCGAGCTGGCCGTGGCCTTCGACGCCACCCTCGGGCGCTTGCGTCAGGCGTTGACCCGTGAGCGATTGTTCACCAGTGACGTCAGCCACGAACTGCGCACGCCATTGATGGTGTTGGCCAGTTCCTGTGAATTGTTGCTGGAAAACGCCGGCATCGATCAGCGCGGGCGTGCCCAGGTCGAGCGGATCGCCCGGGCTTGCGCAGAGATGCGCGAGTTGGTGCAGACCTTCCTCATGCTGGCCCGCGCTCAGCATGAAGACGCCAGCATGGGCCCCCAGCAGAGCCTCAGTCAGGTGGCCGACGGGTTGCTTTGCCAATGGCGCGAACCGATCGAAGCCAAGGGCCTGACGTTGAACGTCGAGTTGGGCAACCCGCCGGACACTCGCTATAACGCGACGCTTCTGCACGCGGTGATGGGCAACCTGTTGCGTAATGCGCTGCATTACACCGAGCATGGGTTTATCCGCTTGGCCCTGACGGATACGGGGTTCGTGGTCGAGGATAGTGGTGTGGGCATTCCGGAAGAAAAACGCGAGGCGATGTTCGAGCCTTTCGTGCGCGGCAGCGAAAAGCGTGGCGAGGGCTTGGGGCTGGGGCTGTCGCTGGTGCAACGGATCTGCGAGAACCAGGGCTGGAGTGTCAGCCTGACGAACATGGAGCCCAACGGTTGTCGCTTCCAGGTGGAGTTGAGTCAGAAAAAGCGGTGAATGGGTTGAAAAATAAATCGGCTCCGTAAAACCCTGAAATGATTCCGGGTTTACCTGACGAAATTTTCACCAAGGCATGACCTGACGCTGACACCCCGCAACTTAAGGTGGTTGTCATCAGAAGCTCAGGAGATTGCAGTCATGGCTGGCCCGATAAAGCTCGGCTTCTCCGAAAAATACGACGATCAACCCGCACAGAAAAATGTGCGCAAGCACCAGGTGGGGCTCGGTCGCCGGCTGTCCCAATGGCGTGATGAACACCTGGCGCGAAAGGCCCTGGCGTTGGCCGGTGAACCTGGCCTGGTCCTCGATTTGCCCTGCGGTGCCGGGCGTTTCTGGCCGTTGCTCGCGGAAAAGCACAACCGTGTCATCATCGGGGCCGACAACTCGGTGTCCATGCTCAAGACTGCCATGCGCACTCAACCCGCCGACGTGGTCAAAAGGGTACAACCCTTGCACACGTCTGCATTCGACATTGCCTTGCCCGATAACGCGGTCGACAGCATTTTCTGCATGCGTCTGCTCCATCACATCGGTGAAGCCGAGCAACGACTGACCATCCTGCGTGAATTCGAGCGTGTCACCCGCGACAGCGTGATCGTTTCGCTATGGGTAGACGGCAATTTCAAGGCCTGGAAACGCAAGCGCGCCGAGAGGATGCGTGGGCAGGAAGGTTACCAGACTCGATTTGTGTTACCGGCTGCCACGATTGAAAAGGAGTTCGAGCAGGCGGGTTTCCATATTCAGGGGCAAATGGATTTTTTACCGCTCTATGCCATGTGGCGGGTCTATGTATTACGCAAGAGGTAACAGAATGACAGTGCACTATGCAGCTGCGCCCCATGACCTGAAGCAAGGGCGTCGCCACTCGTCGTTCAGCGATACAGACGGGGAAAAACTCGTCTACTTTTATAACAAGGCGTTTGGCAGCGCTATCAAAGGCTTATCGCAATGAAACTCGAAATTGCACGAGGTTTGTTTTTAGCCGGAGCCTTGGCAGTTGCTTCTTTGGCGGTGGCTGCCTGGGAGCAGCCCCGCACGCAAGTCCTCAGTTCCGTGCACGGCGACGCACGTTGTCCGTTGCCCCGGGTAGCCAAAGCACCCGTGGCCACTCAACCCGATCATGACTTGTTACTGTTCATGTTCGGACTTTCTCAGGGACTGAGGCCACAGAGTTGAACAGATTGAAGCCCAAATAAAAGGCCTCGCAATTGCGAGGCCTTTTGCTTTTTGACGTTAAGGTTTATCGGGTTTGGCCAGCAATGTGTAAATGCATGGCAGCACGAACAAGGTGAACAGCGTCCCGATCGACATCCCCGTTGCGATCACCGTGCCGATGTCGAACCGGCTGACGGCTCCCGCGCCCGTGGCGATGATCAACGGCACCATGCCGAACACCATTGCCGCCGTGGTCATCAATACCGGGCGCAGACGAATGGCCGCCGCTTCCTCTACCGCTTCGCGAGGTGTCAGGCCTTTCTCCTTGCGTAACTGGTTGGCGAACTCGACGATCAGGATCCCGTGCTTGCTGATCAGTCCGATCAACGTCACCAGCCCCACCTGGGTATAGATGTTCATACTCGACCAGCCGAGGAAGAGCGGGATCAATGCGCCACAGATCGACAGCGGCACAGTCACCAGAATCACCAGCGGATCACGGAAGCTTTCGAACTGGGCCGCCAGCACCAGGAAGATGATCGCCAAGGCCAGGGCGAAGGTGACCCACAGCGCGCTGCCTTCCTGAACGTATTGCCGTGAAACACCGGCATAGTCGACGGCGTAACCCGTCGGTGCCTCTTCCCGGGCGATCTGGCGCACGGTGTCGATGGCTTCACCCATGCTGACCAGCGGGACCCCGGAAAGAATCGCCGAGTTGAGTTGCTGGAACTGGTTCAACTGACGCGGCCGCGCGCGGTCTGTCACGGTGATCAGGGTCGACAGGGGGAGCAGTTCGCCCTTGGTGTTCCTGACGTAATAATGGTTCAGCCAGTCAGGGTTATCGCGGTAGGGCCGTTCCACCTGAGCGATGACCTTGTAGCTGCGACCTTCGATGGTGAACCGGTTGATCTCCGCCTCGCCCAGCATCGTCGCAAGAGTACCGCCGAGGTCCTGCATGGACACACCCATCTGCGCTGCCTTGGCGCGATCGATGTCCACCACGACTTCGGGCTTGTCGAAGGCCAGGTCGACGTCGACAAAAGCAAACTTGCCGGATTCCATCGCTCTTTTTTTCACTCGGTCCATCACCTGCAGCAGCGCCTCGTAGCTGTTAGCCGAGTTGATCACGAATTGAAACGGCAAGCCCTCGCCGGTGCCTGGCAGGGACGGCAGGTTGAAGCCGAATATTTGCAGCCCGGGAATGCTTTCCAGTTTGCTCTGGACCAGCGGCAGGATCTGCATCTGGGTCCGGTGGCGTTCATTCCAGGGTTTGAGCAGGAAGCCGCCGATCCCCGATTGCACGCCGTTGAAGCCGTTGATCTGGAACGAAGAGTAGTACTCGGGAAACTCCTTGAAAATGGCGACGAACTCGTCGGTGTAGGCGTTCATGTAGTCGAGGTTGGCTGGTTGCGGGGCGTTGGCCATCATGAAGATCACGCCCTGGTCTTCGTCCGGCGCCAGTTCCGACTTGGTGAACTTGAGCAGTATCGGGATCAGGCACAGCACGATCACCGCGAACACCAGCACTACCGGCCGGGTGTTGAGAGTGCCGTGAAGCACGCGCTGGTAGCGGCGTTTGAGGCCTTCGAAGATCACGTCCAGGCGATGGGCCAGGCCGCTGGGGTTTTCATCGTGGCGCAGCAGCATGGCGCACATCATCGGCGACAGCGTCAGGGCGACGACACCGGAAATCACCACCGCCCCGGCCAGGGTCAGGGCAAACTCCTTGAACAACGCCCCCGTCAGGCCGGTCAGGAAGCCGATCGGCGCATAGACCGCCGCCAGGGTGATGGTCATCGACACCACCGGCATGGCGATCTCCCGTGCGCCCTCGATGGCCGCATCCAACGGTGTCTTGCCTTCTTCGATGTGCCGGTGGATGTTTTCCACCACCACGATGGCGTCGTCCACCACCAGCCCGATGGCCAAGACCATCGCCAGCAAGGTCAGCAGGTTGATCGAGTAGCCCATCATCTGCATGAAGAACATCACGCCGATCATCGACAGCGGAATGGTCACCACCGGGATCACCACCGAACGCAGGGCGCCGAGGAACAGGAACACCACCACAATCACGATCAGCACCGCTTCGAACAGGGTTTTCAACACCTCGTCGATGGAGGCCTGGATGAACAGCGTGGCGTCGTAGGCGATTTCGCCCTTGAGGTTTGGCGGCAGCTGGGCTTCCAGGTCCGGCATGATCTTGCGCACTTCCTTGATCACGTCCAGCGGGTTGGCGCCGGGTGTGGCCTTGATGCCGATGTACACCGAGGGTGTGCCGCCGAAGGAGCTGATGGTGTTGTAGTTCTCCGCGCCCATCTCGACCCGCGCCACGTCTCGCAACAGCACACGACTGTCACCGTCGACCTTGAGCGGAATTGCGCCAAAGGCCTCGGCGGACTTGAGTTCGGTGTTGGCGTTGATGCTGGTGACCACGTACTCGCCTTTCACTTCGCCGGCGGCGGAGAGGAAGTTGTACTGGCGCACGGCGTTGGTCACATCGCTGGCGCTCAGGCCGAAACCGGCGAGCTTCACCGGGTCCAGCCACAGGCGCATGGCGAACACCTGGTTGCCGAGAATCTCGGCTTCGGCCATGCCCGGCAGGGTCGCCAGTTTCGGCTGGATAACCCGGGACAGGTAGTCGGTGATCTGCGGGTTACTCAGCTCGTTGCTGAAGAAACTGATGTACATCAGCGCCGAGGCGCCGGTGGCTTCCTTGCTCAGCACCGGGTCTTCGGCGTCCTGGGGCAGCTGGTTCTTGACCTCGTTGGCCTTGGCCAGCAGTTCGGTGAACAGGCGGTCGGTGTTGGAGCCGATGCGCGCGTAGATCGAGATCACCGAGAAGTTCTGGCGACTGACCGAGGTCATGTAGTCGATGCCCTCGGCGCTGGCCAGGCTATGCTGCATCGGTTGGGTGATATAGCCTTGGATGGTCTCGGCGTTGGCTCCGGGATAAGCGGTGGTCACCGTGATCAGGGCGTTTTCCATTTGCGGGTATTGGCGCAGCGGCAACTTGCTCCAGGCCTGGAAGCCCAGCAGCACTATCAACAGGCTGACCACGGTGGCGAGCACCGGGCGGCGGATGAACGGATCGGTAAAAGCCATGGGGATTCCTTGATCAGTCAGCGCGCGGCTGACTGTTCTTCTCAGCCAGGGTCTTGTCGTCGCTGATGGCAACGTGCACGCCGTGGTCCAGTTTGAGCTGACCAGCCGTGACCACTTTTTCGCCGTTCTGCACGCCTTTGGTGATCATGACCATCCCGTCGCGGCGCTCGCCGGTTTCGACGAAGCGTCGTTCGGCGATCAGAACCGGTTCGCCCTTGTCGTCTTTTTCGAGGCTGCCGTCTTCGGCCTTTTTCTGCGCGACGACATACAGCGAGTTGCCATAAAGGGTGTAGCTGATCGCGCTTTCCGGCACCACGATGTGCGGCTGCGGGTCGGGCAACAACACCTGCAGGCTGGCAAACATCCCCGGCAGGAGTTTGCCATCGGGGTTGGCCAGGGTCGCGCGCACCAGCACGTTGCGGGTGCTGCTTTCTACCTTCGGGTTGATGGCGCTGACGGTGCCGGGGAAAGTCTCCGTCGGGTAGGCCGAGACAATGACCTGTACCGATTGGCCGAGGGTGATCTTCGGCACGTCCTGCTCGGGTACAAAGAAGTCGACGTAGAGGCTGCTGAGGTCTTGCAGGGTGGCGATCATCGTGCCGCTGGCCACGTAGTCGCCGACGTCTACCCGACGAATACCGATGGTCCCGCTGAACGGTGCGAGGATTCGTTTTTTCTCCAGCGCCGCCTTGAGCTGATTGACCGTGGCCCGGCTCTTTTGCAATACCGCCGAGAGTCGGTCGAACTCACCTTTGGAAATAGCCTGGCTGCCTACCAGTTGGCTGCCGCGACCGTAATCCAGTTGCGCCAGTCCCAGGTCGGCCTGGGCGGTTGCCAGCAGGGCGGTTTCCACGGCGCTGTCGAGTTGCAGCAGCGGCTGACCGACCTTGACCTTCTGTCCTGACTCGAACTGAACTTCCTTGACGGTGCCGTCGACCTCCAGGCTCAGATCGACCCCTTGCAGCGCCGTAAGGGTGCCGACCGTTGGCAAACGGCTTTGCCACGGACGTTCGGTGGCGGTGGCCACGGCGACGCTGATCGGTGGTTTCGGCACAGAGAAGCCCTTCATCATCGTATAGATGGAGAAGGCTTTGTAACCGGCCAGGACCAGCACGATTAGCAGGACAACACCCAACATGATCAGCATGCGGCGACGCAGCATATTTCCATTTCCTTGGAGAAAATCAGGTGAGACAGGCGAAAACATTACTCCCACTGCGAAGGGGATTCCAACTGTAGCAGCTGGCGCAGCCTGCGTTCGGCTGCGAAGCAGTCGTAATCCAGACACCGCGGTTCGTCTGATACAACTCGGTGTCTGATTTCACGACTGCTGCGCAGCCGAACGCAGGCTGCGCCAGCTGCTACAGGTTGCGTGTTCAGATCAGGTGAAGGTGGTTGTCCCAGAGCCCCGCAGGCAATTCCAGAGGTTTTGCAACAAGGTTTGTCTGGCGGCAATCGTAGAACCGGCAACGGCCTTGCCCGGAGGTCACGACAAAACCATCGGCCACGGCCCCGACCCCGGCGCAATCGGGAAGCGGTGCATCCAGGCGTACTTCACCGCTGTCCAGGTCCCAGATAAAAAAGCGGTTGCCCCGCGGCGCGGTCAGGGCGACCAGGCGCAGTTCGCTGTGTACGGCAACGCTGGCGGTGTAATGCCCCATGGCCTGCAACTGATGCTCAGGCACCGGGAAGGCCACGAACGGTTGACCGGGACGCTTGATTGCCAGCAGCTCCGAAGACTCGTGAGCATCGCCCATGAACTGCTGACCGGCGACGATGGTGCCGTCACTGGCGATACCCAAGTGCCGCACGCTGTTCATCTGCTGGGCTAGTGTTTCCTTGCTCAGCAGCGTGCCGTCGCGTTGCATCAGCACCAGGCTCGGCTCCATGGCATTGAGGTTCATCTCGACCCGGCTTTCAGCCTCGGTGCGAATGCCGCCGTTGGCCACCACCAGCGTCTCGCCATCGGGCATCCACGACACTTGATGCGGGCCGACGCCGTGGGTGGAAATTTCGCCGCTGTGCACCAGTCGCTCACCTTCGAACTTATACACACCAAGCAGGCCACGGCCCGGATCGGAGGTGTCGTTCTCGGTGGCGTACAACCAGTCACCGCTCTGGTGAATCACCGCGTGACCGTAGAAGTGCCGGTTCGGCTGCGACACCACGGTTTGCAATAGCGTGCCGTCGCGCAGGTCGATCAGGTAGCTCTCGGTGCCCGGACGCCGAGCGACGAATAGCGCAATCGGCAGTGTCGGGTGGTTGATGATGTCATGGCAGCGCTGACCGACCTGGGTGGCAAACACCCGGGTGCCGTCCAGTCGATAACCGACGGCATAGTGCTTGCCGTCACCGTCGTCCCGCGCCGAGAGCAGCAGCGGGCTTTTGTCCTTTTGCTTGAACAGCGTCCAGCCGCCCAGTGTCACCGCACCCAGCAGCAAACTCCCTAACGTCAGAGCCTGGCGTCGCAGCATGGCACTTGCCCTCATCAGTCGCCGTCGTTGGCGTTGAAGCCCAGTTGGATGCCCAGCGCCTTGGCCAGTTCGCCTTCGTGCAAGCGGTGGACAACGTTGAGGCTGTCATAGATGTCGTTCAGCTGCTGGCGACCGGCATCGTCGGTGAGCATGTCGGTCAGCGAGCGCTGGTTGCCGGCAAGCAGTTTCAGGGACGCTGCGTAGGCCGCGTCGATCTTGTCGGCCAACGGTTTTTGCTCGTTCGGCAGCAGACCGCGCAGGCCTTTGTTGTCGACACCCACCCAGACGGTTTGCGCAGCGCTCAGGCTTGCTTCCATGCCTTTGAGCGACGATTGGCTGCGCCAGGCATCGGCCTGGAATGGCTGTGGCGTACCCTTGCTCTGACGGCCCATCGGCGTGCCGAGTTTTTTCTTCAGGGTGTCCAGTGCAGTCACTTGCACACGCAGCAGATCGGCGATCGCTTCGTGTGAGTCGGCGTAGCGCTGGTTGGGGAATTTGCTCATCTGCGCGAGCATGCCGTCGTTGGTGTTCCAGCGCGACAGGATCTCTTCGGCCAGTTGCTTCTGACGCTCGCCAATGGCGGTCAGCAGCGGGCAGTATTTGGCTTTCTGAGCGCTGTCGGCCATGTCGATCTTGCTGTCGAACAGGATGTATTCATAAGCCGAGAGGCCTTGCACCACGACGCTGGACTTGGCCAGGGCGGCAGCATCGATCTGCGGCTGCGCAGTGACCAGTTGCTCGACTTGACGGCCGACGAGGTTTTTCTTGTCCGGCCAGAACTGCACCTGCCACGAACGGTTGCCTTCGGCCAGCGGCCCGATCAGCAGCGGTTGCAACTCGGCCCAGGCTTTTTGCGCGTGCAGGAAGTCGGCGCGAGCGGTGTCCAGGGTTTCCTTGCCTTGGCAGAACGCCAGGGCGCTGACCGCCAATTGCCGGTCGGCTTCCACCCAACGACTGTAGCTCGGCAGGATCACTTGCTTGGCGATGGCCGCCGAGGTGACCGCTTGCGGATCCTGGGGCGAACAGGCGCCCAGGGCGAGGGCGGCAAGGCTGGTGAACAACAATTTGGGACGGAACATGTCGGGCTCCCGCTGAAGGAATACGTATTAAAGGGAATTCAAAAACGCCAGCAACGCCGCGCGCTGCTCGGCGTTGAAAGACAAAACCTGTTGTTGCGCCGCTTTTGCCTCGCCGCCATGCCAGAGCACGGCTTCGAGCAGGTTGCGGGCGCGGCCGTCGTGCAAAAACTGGGTGTGTCCGCTGACCGTCTGCGTCAGGCCGATGCCCCACAACGGCGGCGTACGCCAGTCGCGGCCACTGGCCTGGAACTCGGTGCGGTTGTCGGCCAGACCGTCGCCCATGTCGTGCAGCAGCAGATCGCTGTAAGGGCGAATCACTTGATTGGCCAATTCAGGTTCCGCGGCGTTGGCGGCGGTGGTGTATTGAGGGGTGTGACAGGACTGGCATCCGGCCTGGAAAAACAGATTCTTGCCGGCCAGCACCTCAGGTGCGCCAACATCGCGACGGGCCGGCACGGCGAGGTTACGGCTGTAGAACAGCACCAGACGCAAAATGTTGTCGCTGACTTCCGGCTCGCCATCGGGGCCATTGCCGTTGGGCGCCTGTTTGCAAGCAGTTTGGGCGTCGGTGCAGTCATCAATGGGTTTCAGGCTGGTCGTGAGGCCCATATCACCAGAGAACGCATGAACATTCTGCTGATTGAGGTTCGGTTGCCCGGCTTTCCAGCCAAATCGTCCGAGAACAGTCTTCTGCTGCGCGTCGTCCCAGACCCGGTTCGGTCGTCCGGCGATGCCGTTTTTCTCCCGGGCCTGAGCCTCGGCGTTGGCCAGGATGGCCTCGTCGGGAATCGCTTCAAGCAAGCCCAGGCCAATCATCGGCGGTGCGATGCGCGCCGAGAAACGTGTGTCCGGGTGCATCGGGCCGTAGCCGAGTTGGGTCATCTGCAAGATTGGTTTACGCAACTCGATTTCGCTGCCGTCCTTGAAGCGTACCGGGACCGGCGTGTAATCGACACGCACCTTGCCTTCCGGGGCGACGCCGGGCACTGCCATGTCCTGGAACTGGCCGCCGTAGACCGGCTCCGGCACCACGCCCAGTTGTTCGATGACCTTGGCGTAGGCGGGGGCATTGGGGATCGACAGGCGTACCAGCATCGACACCGCATTCGGCGCATCGGGCGTTGGCGGATGACCGCGCCCGTCCTTGATGTGGCAGTTCTGGCAGGCGTTGGTATTGAACAACGGGCCGAGGCCATCGCGGGCGGTGGTGGTCGACGGCGCGATCACCCAGGGGCTGCGAAAGAAGCTATTACCGACGCTGAAGTCGACGCGTCGTGACGGCGCCAGATTGGCGGAGGGCAAGGAGAATGCGTTCTTATCGGTCTTGCGCACTGTTGCGCTGCCACCGGACCGGGCTTCACCAGGTTCGGCCTGGGTAAAACGCGGGGCGTCATCGCAGGCACTCAGGCCCAGGGCCAGCAACAGTGCAGACAAGCGAAGAGGCAGCGTGGGCATCGGACATCCTGCAAGACGAGCAAAACAAGGGCGCAAAGTCTAACAGGGCAGGGGAGTTTGAATAAGAGGAATTATCGTTTGGTTGATGTGAGGCAGGGTTTGATGTCAGACCGCGATGAGGTCATCAGCATCACCCAAAAGACAGGCATGAAAAAGGCGACCCGAAGGTCGCCTTTGTATTCGCTCAGCCAGCGTTGATCAGAACTCGTGATCAGCGTTGTCCGGGTTCAGGTCGCTGATGCCCAGTTTGCCGGCAGCGGCTTCGATCGAACCGGTCTGCTTGACCAGAGAGGCAATGGCGTCGCGCACGATCTGATTGCCAGCGGTGTTGCCGGCAGCGATCAGTTGGTCGTAGTGCTCACCCTTGTTGGCGTGGTCGACCATGATCTGGATCTTGGCTTCGGTCGCAGCCAGGTCGGCTTTCAGCGCGGCATCGGCAGCCGGGTCGGCCTTGGCCACCAGGGACGACAGGCTGGCGCCGGTCATTTTGGTGCCGTCGACACGGGTGTATTCGCCCAGGTACACGTTACGAATGCCTTTGGCATCGTAGAAGTGCGAGTTGTGGGTGTTGTCGCTGAAGCAATCCTGTTCGTCTTCCGGGGAGTTGGCTTCCAGGGAAACCTTCATGCGCTCGCCCGCCAGTTCGCCCAAGGACAGGCTGCCCATGCCGAACAGCATTTTGCGCAGACCGGATTCAGCCGGCTCCGCTTCCAGGGTGGCGCGGTAGTTGTCGGCCACGTTCGGCTTCCAGTTACCGACCATTTCTTCCAGGTCGTTGACCAGCAGTTGGGTCACGGATTTCAGGTAAGCGCGACGACGATCATTGTGACCGCCGGTAGCGCCTTTGCCTTCCAGGTAGTCGGAGGCTGGGCGGTTGCCGGCGCCAGGGCCGGTGCCGTTCAGGTCCTGGCCCCAGAGCAGGAATTCGATGGCGTGGTAGCCGGTGGCGACGTTGGCCTCGGAACCGCCCAGCTCGTTCAGGCTGGCGAGTTTTTCCGGGGTGATGTCTTTCACGTCGACCTTGTCTTCGCCAATCTGAATCTGGGTGTTGGCGATGATGTTGGCAGTAGCGCCCGGGTTACCCAGTGCGTGTTCGTAGGATTTGTCGACGTAGTCGATCAGGCCTTCGTCCAGTGGCCAGGAGTTCACCTGACCTTCCCAGTCGTCGATGATGGTGTTGCCGAAGCGGAACACTTCGCTCTGCAGGTAAGGCACGCGGGCCGCGACCCAGGCAGCCCGGGCGGCTTTGAGAGTGTCGGCGTCCGGCTTGGCGAGGAACGCGTCGACGGCGGTTTGCAGGGTTTTCGCGGTGGATTCGGCATCGCTGTAAACGGCAAAGACCATGTCGGCGTAATGCGCGACCACAGCCTTGGCGGCGGCTTCATCGACTTTAGCTGTGGTAGCAGGCGCAGCTGTGCTGGCGGCCGGGGTCGGCGCTTGTTGAGCGGCAGCCTTGTCTTTGCCTTCGCCGCAACCGGCGAGGGAAATAGCGATGGCCAGCAGACTGGCGGTGGCCAGAGGCATACGAATCATGGCGAACATCCTGCTTCGGTGATGGAGTGGGCGCGCACGGGCGGCGCGCAAAAGTGCGACATAATGCAAATCTTTCGCATTACCTGTAAAGGGTTACGCCTGCAAATATTTCTTATTCACCTGTGGCGAGGGAGCTTGCTCCCGCTGGACAGCGAAGCTGTCCCAAATTCTGCAACCCGGTTCTTCCAGATGGATCGCGTCAACCTGGTGGCGACTGCTGCGCAGCCGAGCGGGAGCAAGCTCCCTCGCCACAGGGCTCCGTCAACTGCTACAAAGGTTGTTTCAGAGGATGGCTGCGTTATTGCGCTGCGCCTGTTTCAGATAGACGCTCAATTCCCGCGCCGGCAGCGGTTTGCTGTAGTGATAACCCTGACCTTCGTGGCAGCCTTCGGAGATGATGTAGGCCTCTTGCTCGGCGGTTTCCACGCCTTCGGCAATCACCTGCATGCCCAGGCTTTTGCCCAGCTGGATGATGGCCCGGACGATGGTCGCATCGTCGTCGTCATCGAGCAGGTCCTGAACGAAGCTCTTGTCGATCTTGATCTTGTCCAGCGGCAGGCTTTTCAGATAACTCAATGACGAATAACCGGTGCCGAAGTCGTCGATGGCGATCAGCGCGCCGGAGCGACGCAGGCTCAGCAAGTGCTGGGCGGCGGTGCTGATGTCTTCCATCAGGCCGGTTTCGGTGACTTCCAGCTCCAGGCTGCGCGGTGGCAGGCGGTAGATCTGCAGCAGGTTATTGACCACCCGCGGCAACTCGGCGTGGTGCAATTGCACGGTGGACAGGTTCACCGCCATGCGCAGGTCGACGAAGCCCTGATCGTGCCACTCGCGCAGTTGTTTGCAGGCCTGGTCCAGCACCCATTCGCCGATGGCGATGATGGTGCCGTTCTGTTCGGCCAGCGGAATGAACAGGTCCGGCGGCACCAGCCCATGCTCGGGATGCTGCCAGCGAATCAACGCCTCGACACCTACCACGCGATGATCGCGGTAGCTGATCTGCGGCTGGTAGACGAGGTAGAACTGGTCACGGATCAAGGCGTCGCGCAGATCTTTTTCCAGCTCGCGACGCCGACGCATTTCCGTGTCGACGCTGGCGATATAGAACTGATAGCGGTTGCGCGAGCGCGTCTTGGCCAGGGTCATGGTCTGCTCGGCTTTTTGCAGCAGCTTCTCGGTGCTGTCACCGTCCTCGGGGAACAGGGTGATGCCGATGGTGGCGCGCAGGCGGATTTCCTGATGATCGAGGGCGAACGCCGCTTCCAGATCATCGAGAATGCTTTGGGCCAGTTCGGCGGCTTCGTAGGGTTGTTCGATGTCGGCCTGGACCAGCGCGAACTGGTCGCCACCCAAGCGGGCGAGGGCGCCAAGGCGGCCGCTGTGAGCCCGCAGGCGATCGGCCAGGGCCAGCAGCAACTGGTCGCCGGTCTGGTAGCTGAACTGTTCGTTGACGCCTTTGAAGTCATCGAGCCCGACACACAACACCGCGACCCGACGCTGCAATTTGCCGGCGTCGACAAGGATCTTGTCCAGCTGTTGCTGCAATTGCTGGCGGTTCGGCAGACCGGTGAGAAAATCGTACTGGGCCATGCGTAACAGGCTGTTTTCTGCTTCGTGGCGCAGGTGAGTGTTGCGCTCAATGGATTCGAGCAGCTGGTTGGCAGTGTTGATCCAGACCCCCAGCTCGTTTCTTTCATGGCCCTTGAGCTGCGGAATCTTGTGGGCGCTGGGGCGGTCCGGGTTGATCTCAGTCAGATGTTCGATGATCCGCGACAATGGTTTGGTCAGCAGCCAGTGGTAAACCAGATACAACACCAGGCTCATGGCCAGGGCGCGCAAGACGCCAGAGATGAAGATGATCACCGAACTGACGATGAAGCTCTGGCCGTAGGTGGCGGTGTCGAGGGTAATGCTCAGGTCGCCGTAGTACTCGCTGTAGGGACCGCGACCCACCAGTTGGGTGGTGAACGTGCGTTCCTGGCCGAGGATCAGGTCAGTCAGCCAGCGGCTGTGGGACTGCTGAAGCTCGCGGGATTTTTGCGCGAGCATGGCTTCGTGGGGGTGGCCGATGGAGGCCATGCGCACGGCGTCATCCTGGAACAGGCCTTCGATCACCTGCATGCCCATTTCCCGATCCAGGCTGTAGACCGCCTGAGTGGAGGGATCGCGGAACATGTCGAGGATGCGCTGGGCATCGTTGGCAACCGCCTGACGTGTTTTATAGGCATCGAAAACAATCTGTGCGCAGCTCAAGACCACGCCGACGATCAATGCCGACAGGAGCACGACCCGGAGTAACTTCACCGACAAGCTGTTCTTGAGTTCCAGCTTCAAAGGGTTATTCCTTGTTCCGTGCGGGTAGCGTCAAGTTGCCATGAGTATTGGCAATCCCGTGATGGCAGTCAAAGGGACAATCCAACCCGGGGGATATTGCCGGTAGCTTGGCCGATATGCTGCTGTTTGGAGTATTTGCCCTATTAACACTGTGTCGGTTGCCGGGGCCCTCAACTTGAGGCGGTTGAGGCAATTTTTCCTAGTGTTGATGTTAGACCGCTGTACTGCGGGGGCAAGAGGGCGAATGCGGCGCGCGTTGTGGGAAAGCACGCCTTACGTACGGATTTTCGATGGCATAAAAAAACCCGGCATAAAAGCCGGGTTTTTTGACTGGCGCGAAGCTTAAGCGGTGAAGGTTTTGCCTTCGAACTGCTCAGCCACGAATTTCCAGTTGACCAGGTTCCAGAACGCTTCGACGTACTTCGGACGAAGGTTGCGGTAGTCGATGTAGTAAGCGTGTTCCCAGACGTCGCAGGTCAGCAGCGGGGTATCGCCGCTGGTCAGCGGGTTGCCGGCGCCGATGGTGCTGGCCAGGGCCAGGGAACCGTCAGCCTTTTTCACCAGCCAGCCCCAACCGGAACCGAAGGTGCCGATGGAGGTTTTGCTGAACTCTTCCTTGAACTTGTCGAACGAACCGAAAGCAGCGTTGATGGCATCAGCCAGAGCGCCGGTTGGTTGACCGCCGGCGTTTGGCGCCAGGCAGTTCCAGTAGAAAGTGTGGTTCCAGACCTGAGCGGCGTTGTTGAAGATACCGCCCGAGGAAGTCTTGACGATTTCTTCCAGGGTCTTGCCTTCGAACTCGGTGCCTGGCACCAGGTTGTTCAGGTTCACGACATAGGTGTTGTGGTGCTTGTCGTGGTGGTATTGCAGAGTTTCCTCTGAAATGTGCGGCTGCAGGGCATTGTGCGCGTAAGGCAGCGGCGGCAATTCGAAAGCCATGATGATTCTCCTAATCAGGTCAGTTGCGGTGAGCGCAAGGCCGATCACGGGCGGCCAGACATGCGCCGGGGAGTTTGTACTCTTTGCGGCGCAGGGATCGGATCATAGCACCGGGGGTGCGGCATAACCACGCAACAACTGTGTGGAATAGAGGTTCCAGAGCCTTTTGGAATAAATCATGAAGCGATGATCAACTGGAACGCTACAGCGAACATCATCACGGCCACCAACAGGTCGAGGATTCGCCAGGTGCTCGGCCGCGCCAACCACGGCGCCAGCCACGCTGCGCCAAGGGCCAGGGTAAAAAACCACAGCAACGATGCACTGGCCGCACCCACGACATAAGCACCGGGCTCGGTTTGTTGTGCGCCAAGGGAGCCGATCAGCAACACGGTGTCCAGGTAGACGTGCGGGTTGAGCAGGGTCACCGCCAAAGCGCTGAGCAGTACCGCCCGCAATGAGCGCACGGTCTGGTTCTCGCCTTGTTGCAGGCTTTGTTTCGAGCACGCCCGACGCAGGGCCAGGCTGCCATACCACAGCAGAAACGCCGCGCCCCCCCAACGAGCGATGGCCAACAGAGTCGGGTTCTGCGCCAGCAACGTCGCCAGGCCGAACACCCCGGCGGCTACCAGCAACGCATCGCAGGTTACGCAGAGCGCCGCCACCGGCAGGTGATGTTCACGTCGAAGGCTCTGCGCCAACACAAACGCATTCTGAGTGCCGATCGCCATGATCAGCCCGGCGGCCACCAACAGGCCGTTCACATAGCTTTGCCACATAAGATTTTTACTCCGCGTTGGCCGCCAGATCCCGCAGTACCTGCAGGGCGCGTTCGGCATCGGCCTGGCCGACGAACAAATGGTCGTGGTAGTAGCCGGCAATCACGTTGCAACTGATGCCGGCCTGGCCCAGTGCCGTGGCGAACGCGGCGGTCAGGCCGACGGCTTCAAGGGCTGAGTGCACGTTCAAGGTGATCCAGGCAGCGATGTAGTCGAAGCTGAAACCGGCCTTCTCGGCGTGGGAACGTTGCAGAATCACCGTCAGCCCTTCCTGTTCGCGGAAGTTGCCGACAATCTCAAGGCCTGCGGGCAGCTTGCCGTCAGGCAACGTGCAGAACACGTATTCGCCGTCGTTGAGTTGCGGGCTCATGCTGCGCAGCAGGGTTGCCAAAGAGGTTTCGCCAGCCATGTCGGTGATCCTTGTTCAAGAGTTCTTGCTGGCCATTCTCCGGTGGGAAGTTGTATAAGAAAAACCAATAGTGCTGATCGCTCATTAGGAAAACTGATGTTCGACTACAAATTACTGTCCGCCCTCGCCGCCGTGATCGAGCAGGCCGGATTCGAACGCGCCGCGCAGGTCTTGGGCTTGTCCCAATCGGCCATCTCCCAGCGCATCAAACTGCTCGAGGCGCGGGTCGGCCAACCGGTGCTGGTGCGGGTCACGCCACCGGCTCCGACGGAGATTGGCCGGCGATTGCTCAACCATGTGCAGCAGGTGCGATTGCTGGAGCGCGATCTGCAAAGCCTGGTGCCGGCGCTGGACGAAGAAGGCCTGCCGGAACGCCTGCGCATCGCGCTGAACGCTGACAGCCTGGCCACCTGGTGGGCTGCGGCGGTGGGGGATTTTTGCGCGCAGGAGCATCTGTTGCTCGACCTGGTGGTGGAAGACCAGACCGTCGGCCTCAAACGCATGCGCGCAGGCGAAGTGGCGGGGTGTCTGTGCGCCAGTGAGCGGCCGGTGGCCGGTGCGCGCAGTGTGCTGTTGGGGGCGATGCGCTACCGTGCGTTGGCCAGCCCTGCATTCATTGCCCGGCGTTTTCCCCAAGGTGTGCGCGCCGATCAGTTGGCCAGAACCCCGGCGCTGGTATTTGGCCCGGACGATTTCCTGCAGCATCGTTACCTCGCGTCAGTCGGCGTGAATGGCGGTTTCGAACACCATTTATGCCCGTCTTCCGAAGGTTTTCTTCGTCTCACGGAAGCAGGGCTTGGCTGGGGCCTGGTGCCTGAATTGCAAGTGCGCGAGCAACTGGCGCGCGGCCAATTGGTGGAGCTTTTGCCAGATAAGCCGATCGATGTGCCGCTGTACTGGCATCATTGGCGCAATGGCGGTCAGCTGTTGGGGTTACTCACCGATCAATTGGTGCGCTCGTCGAAGCAATGGCTGGTGCCGTTGGACTGACGGCTGGCGTCAAGACCTCACGTCCTACGCAATATGCAAAACGAAATATTCGGAGCAATACATGAAGATTCTGGTCACCGGCGCAAGCGGCTTCATTGGCGGACGCTTTGCGCGTTTCGCCCTGGAGCAGGGCCTGGATGTGCGGGTCAACGGTCGCCGGGCCGAGAGCGTCGAGCATTTGGTGCGCCGTGGTGCCGAGTTCATCCAGGGCGACTTGAGCGACCCGCAACTGGCGCGCGACCTGTGTTCCGACGTCGAAGCCGTGGTCCATTGCGCCGGCGCTGTCGGTTTGTGGGGGCGCTATCAGGATTTCCATCAAGGCAACGTCGAGGTCACCGAGAACGTGGTCGAGGCCTGCCTGAAACAACGGGTGCGGCGCCTGGTGCACTTGTCGTCGCCATCGATTTACTTCGATGGTCGCGATCACCTGGGGTTGACCGAAGACCAGGTGCCCAAGCGCTTCAAGCATCCTTACGCCGCAACCAAATACCTGGCCGAGCAAAAAGTTTTCGGTGCGCAGGAGTTCGGCCTCGAAACCCTGGCCCTGCGCCCGCGTTTCGTGACGGGCGCAGGCGACATGAGCATTTTCCCCAGGTTGCTGAAGATGCAGCGCAAAGGGCGGTTGGCGATTATCGGCAATGGCCTGAACAAGGTTGACTTCACCAGTGTGCAAAACCTCAATGAGGCGTTGTTCAGTAGCTTGCTGGCCAGCGGTTCGGCCTTGGGCAAGGCCTACAACATCAGCAACGGAGCGCCGGTGCCGTTGTGGGATGTGGTCAATTACGTGATGCGCGATATGGATGTGCCACAGGTGACCCGTTACCGTTCCTACGGCTTGGCCTACAGCCTTGCCGCGCTCAACGAGGGTGTTTGCAAGCTGTGGCCGGGTCGTCCCGAGCCGACCCTGTCGCGGCTGGGCATGCAGGTAATGAACAAAAATTTCACCCTGGACATCAGTCGCGCCCGGCATTATCTGGATTACGATCCGAAAGTCAGCCTCTGGACCGCCCTCGATGAATTTTGCGCCTGGTGGAAGGCTCAGGACATTCGCTGACACACAAGGGCCGGCCCTCACTGAACCGAGTTCGGGGTTCAGGGTCAACCGGTGCGGCAGCGAGGGTTATACTTCGCCGCATCAAGCCATCACCGCGTTTTACAAAGGTTGACTCAATGTCCATGCGTAACGATGCCAACGACGACTTCGACGATGTACCGAGCCTGCGTGCCGACAGCCTCGACGACGATGATTTTCCGACCACCGCGCGCACTTCCGTGCATTCGCGCACCACACCGGTAGTCAAGGTCAAAGGCCCGAGCACCGGCCCGCTGTGGGCGTTGGTCGGTGCGTTGTTCTTTGCCTTCGCTGGCCTTGCCTGGTGGAGTTTCCAGCAGATATCGCTGATGGAACAACAACTGGTGGCGACCCAGGAAAGTTTCGCCCGTATCAGTGAGGAAGCGGCGGGGCGCTTGCAGGACATTTCCGGCAAGGTCGTGGCCAGCCAGTCCACGGTCAACACCGGCAGTGAAGCGTTGAAGCTGCAAATAAAACAACTGGAAGGCAAGCTCCAGGACCAGAGCAAACAGCTGGAAAGCAAACTCCAGGATCAGAGTAAACAGCAGCAAGGCGTGCTCGGCCAGACCTCCGATCTGGACAAGCGCCTGGCGCAAATGACCACGCAGGCCAGCGAACAACAAGCCGCCAATGCTCAGTTGCAGGCCCAGGTCAAAGCCTTGAGCGGCGAGCTGGCCGCGTTGAAGAGCGCGCCGGCCGATACCAGCAAAGTCGACGCCCAACTCAAAAGCCTTGGCGCCGATATCGCTGCGCTGAAGCGGCAAGGTAACCCGAGCGCCGTCGAGCGTCTGGAGCAAGACATGATCGTGCTCAAAAGCCAACAGGACAACCGCCCGGCCGCGGCGCAAGGTGGCAACAATACCGCCGAGTTCGACGCCTTCCGTGGCCAGGTCACCCGTAACATCAACACCCTGCAGGCGCAGATCCAGAACCTGCAACAACAGCTGCACGCCCGGCCTCAATAGCCCGATGCAGTGATGTTGTGTGGAGTGGGCCTGTGGAGTGGGACTTTTGTGGCGAGGGAGCTTGCTCCCGCTCGACTGCGCAGCAGTCGCAAATCAGGCACCGCAGGTTATCTGAATAGCGGTGTTGAATGGGTTTGGGGCGGCTGCGCCACCCAACGGAAGCAAGCTCCCTCGCCACAGAAAGCAACACAACGCCTGGTCGTTAGTGGTGTCCGGGCTGACGTCTTCGCGGGCAAGCCTCGGTCTTTCTAGCGAACCTTGTCTTCCCGCCCGCGCAACACCCTGTTCGGCATGGCAATCGCCGCCGCCAGCCCCAGCAGCGACACCGCCGCGCTGACCATCAGCAAATGCCTGAAGGTCAGCAGCAGCTCGGCGCGCAAGGCGTTTTGCGCATCCCCCGGCGCGGCGTTCAAACCATCGAGCAAGACATTCCCCGAACGACCCTCGGCAATCAGCGACGAGCCGGCCAGGTGCGCGAAACTGGAATCCTGCAACAACGCCAGCAACAGTGCCGACATTAACGCCACGCCCACTGCGCCGCCCAGAGCGCGGAACAGATTGGTGGTGCTGGTGGCAACGCCAATGTCCCGTTGATCCACCGAGTTTTGCGTGCCCACCAACGACGTCGGGAACTGCATGCCGCCAGCGATTCCGCAGAGCAACATGAACAGGCTGCTCAGCACAAATGCCTGCGGCGCACTGAACGCCATGCCGAGAATCGCCAACGGCATGAGCAACGCGCCGGTCAGGATCATCGGTTTGTAACGACCGGTCACCGAGGTCCGGCGCCCGGCAAAATAGGCGCCTATCGGCAAGCCCATGGCCAGCGGCAACAGGTGCAGTGCCGCGCTGTCGGCCCCGGCGCCGGTGACGCTCTGGAAGCGCAGCGGCATCAGCACGATCAGGGAAATCGCCTGGAAACTGGTGAAGAAAATCGTGCACCAGCAAAGGATCGCATTGCGGTTGGCGAACAAATGCATCGGCAGCAACGGTTCCCGCGCCCGCCGTTCATGCCAGACGAACACCGCCAGCACCGCCACCGCACAACCGAGCAAACCCGCCACTTCGGGACTGCGCCACGAATGCCCCTGGCCAACCTGAGTGATGCCCAGCAACAACGCCGTCAGGCCAATGATCATCAGCAACGTACCGAGGTAGTCGATGATCGGCTTGCGCTGCGGCACCGGCAGCCCTACCAGCGTGCGATAAGCCACCCACCAGGCACCCAGGCCCAACGGCAGGTTGATCAGGAATACCCAGCGCCAGGACAGGTATTCGGTCATGTAGCCACCGAGTACCGGGCCGGCCACGCTAGCCACCGCGTACATGCTGCTGAAGTAGCCCTGATAGCGACCGCGTTCGCGCGGTGGAACGATGTCGCCGATGATCGCCTGGCTCACCGAAATCATTCCGCCGGCGCCGATGCCTTGAAAGATCCGCGCCAGCACCAGTTGCTCCATGCTTTGCGCCATGCCGCAGAACAATGAAGCCAGGGTGAACAAACCCATGCCGAACAGCATCAACCGGCGGCGGCCATACAGATCGCCGAGCTTGCCGTAGATCGGCACCGCCACGGTCATCGCCACCATGTAGCCGGAAATGACCCAGGCCAGCAGGCTGACGTCCTTGAACTGCGCGGAAATCGCCGGCATCGACACAGCGACGATGGTCTGGTCCAGCGCGCCCAGAAAGATCGCCAGCATCAGGGCGATCAGCACGCTGCGAATGGCCGGTTTGGGCGTTTCAGGCCGGTTGAGATTGGTCACGATAAAACCTGCGGGCAGTGATGGACCCGCAAGGAGCAAGGCGAGCGGGAGTGCTCGCCAGTGTAAGTCGGTAGGAGCCTATTCGATAGCCTCGTATGGAAGGCCGACGTAGTTTTCCGCGATGGTTTTTCGGCCCGCCTCGGAGTCAACGAAATAGGCCAGTTCCGATTCGCTGATGCGCTGACTGAACGCGTCGTGCTCGTCGAAGCGATGCAACATCGAGGTCATCCACCAGGAAAACCGTTCGGCTTTCCACACCCGCCGCAGGCAGATTTCGGAATACTTCTCCAGCAAATCAACACGGCCTTCGCGGTAAACCTTCAGCAGAATATTGAACAACGTACTGACGTCGCTGGCCGCCAGGTTCAGGCCTTTGGCACCGGTGGGCGGGACGATGTGCGCGGCGTCGCCGACCAGGAACATCCGCCCGTACTGCATCGGCTCGACCACGAAACTGCGCAGCGGCGCGATGCTTTTCTCGATCGACGGGCCGGTCACCAGCACATCGGCGAGGGCCGCTGGCAGACGGGATTTGAGTTCGTCCCAGAAGCGTTGGTCGGACCAGTCATCGACCTGATCCTGGGCCGGTACCTGAAGGTAATAACGGGTGCGTGTCGGCGAACGCATGCTGCACAACGCAAAGCCCCGTTCATGCCGCGCATAGACCAACTCCTCGTGAACTGGCGGAGTGTCAGCGAGAATCCCCAGCCAGCCGAACGGATACACCCGCTCGAATACCTTCAGGCAGTCGGCAGGAATCGACTGTCGCGCCACGCCATGGAAACCGTCGCAACCGGCGATGTAGTCACAATCGAGTCGATACGTTTCGCCGTCCTTGTCGAAGGTCACATAGGGTTCAGCGCTTTTCATGCCGTGGGGGACGACGTTGCCGGCCGAATAAATTGTCTGCGCGCCAGTGTCCCGACGAGCGGCCATCAGGTCGCGGGTGACCTCGGTCTGGCCATACACCATCACGGTTTTGCCACCGGTCAATGTTTGCAGATCGATGTGTACCCGGCGCCCGTCCAGGGCCAGTTCGAAGCCGGTGTGGACCAGCCCTTCGGCGTCCATACGCTGGCCCACTCCGGCCTGACGCAACAGCTCTACCATGCCTTGTTCGAGGACACCGGCACGGATGCGTCCCAGCACATAGTCCGGGGTCTGGCGTTCGAGAATCAGGGTGTCGATGCCGGCGTTATGCAGCAATTGGCCGAGTAGCAAACCAGAGGGGCCGGCGCCGATGATGGCGATTTGGGTTTTTAGTGTTTTCATTGTTTTTATGACTCGCAAGCTCCACGCGACCAACGCCGGTGGATGATTTTTATGGATCGAGTGCTTGCATTTTTCACTTGCGGGTCCGTCAATTGAAGGTGAAAACTGAGCCGATACCTGTACATTCTGCCAATCGGTGCGATTATCGCCCCGTTACCTTCGAGGCCTGGATTGAAGTGATGAACAAGCCCGCCCTGCCATCGATTCCGGTGTTCAAACTCTACGGTGAAAGCCTGGATTGGCCGACCCCCGATTTGCTCCACTGTGAAACCATTTCAAAACGCAGCCGCGAACATCAATGGGAAATAAAACCCCATCGCCACGCTGATTTGTGTCAGTTGCTCTTCGTCTTCAAAGGTCAGGCAGAGCTTGAAATCGAAGGGAAACGCTCACAATTGGCTGAGCCGGCAATCATCATCCTGCCGCCGTTATCGGTGCATGGTTATCGGTTTTCCGAGGACGTCGAAGGATTCGTCGTCACCCTGGCCGCGCCGCTGGTCGCCCATCTTCAGGCGCAGTTGGGCAATTCGGTAAATGCCCTGGCCCAAGCCGAAAGCTACCCGGCGGGCAAGGACAGCGAGTACCTCAACAGCCTGTTTTCAGCGCTGCAAAGCGAATACACCGGCCATCAGCCGGCGCGGGAAATGCTCATGCATTCTCTGGTCAGCGTGATCATGGTGTGGGTCAGCCGCCAGGTGATCCAGCGCCGCGCTGCCAATCAGCGTCCGCAGCGTGCCCGGGAATACCTCAACGGTTTTATCCAGCTGGTGGAGGAGACCTATCGCCAGCACGTCAAGGTCGAGGACCTGGCCCATCGGCTGGGGATTTCCGTGTCCCACCTCAACGGCACGTGCCGTGAACTGGCGGGGCAACCGGCGTTGCAGATCATGCACGAGCGTCAGTTGCTGGAGGCCAAGCGCTTGCTGACCTACACCAGCATGACCATTTATGAAATGTCCGATGTGCTGGGGTTTTCCGATCCGACCAACTTCACACGCTTGTTCCGACGTCGGGTGGGGATCTCGCCCAAGGCTTTTCGCGACCGCTTGAAAGCCGATCAGGACGCTGCCGATCAGAAGAGCGAGACCTGACCCTCGCCACAAGGTGTTCGTCAGCGGAGGGCGTTGAGGCTTGCGCTGTGGGGGATGCAGCGCTCGAAGTTGCAGCTCGCGAAGTCATGGGGCACTTTGCGCAACTGTTCGACACGCCAGGCGGCTGTGCCATACAGCGCCAGCGTCGCCGCGCAGGTGATGAAAATGGCGAGGTATCTTCTTGTTTTGATGTTCATGGCGTTGACCTCTGAACGAATACCCTTGGGTACTGCTTTGAGCATAGGTCAGCGCCGGTGAGTTGCCATCAAAACCACCCCACATTCACTCCGGTTAAAGGCCCACATCCCATGCCGGTTCTTCGGGAAATCTGAGCACCAGAAAATCCAGCATGCTGCGCAACGCCACCGGCATGTGCTTGCGTGAGGCATACACCGCATAGATGTTCATCTGACGGGGCTCGGCCTGGGGCAGCAGGCGGATCAGTTCGCCGCTGTGGATATGCATGCCGGCCAGGTAACTGGGCAGCATCGCCACACCGGCCCCGGCCATCGCCGCGCGCAACAGCGTGCTGGCTTCGTTGGCGCTGATGTTGCCCTGTACCGGCACCGAGACCGGTTCGCCATCCTGCTCGAAATGCCAGAGGCTTTTGCCGAAGTAGGAGTGGGTCAGGCAATTGTGCAGGCTCAGGTCTTCGACCCGCTGCGGCGCCGGGTGCTCGCGCAGGTAAGCGGGGGAGGCGCAGATCACCGAGCGGCAGACCGTCAGCCGCCGGGCGATCAGATTCGGGTCCAGGTCGTTGCTGGTGCGGATGGCCAGGTCGATGCGCTCATCCACCAGGTTCACCGTGCGGTCGAGCATTTGCAGATCGATGCTTACGCCGGGGTAACGTTTGACGTAGGCGGCCATGGCATCCGCCAGTTGCGCCTGGCCGAACGAGGTGCTGACGCTGATCCGCAGCAGGCCGCGCGGTGCGTCGTCCGGCTCGCTGACGGCGGCTTGCATGTCGCTGGATAAATCGAGCATCTGCCGGCACCGGGGCAGGATTTCGCTGCCGGCGGCGGTCAGGCTCAATTTGCGCGTGGTGCGGTGCATCAGGCGTGCGCCGACCCAATCTTCCAGCTCCGCCAGATACCGTGAAACCACCGGCCGCGACAGGTCCAGGTGATCGGCGGCGGCCGATTGGCTGCCCAGGTCCACCACCGTAACGAACACCCGCATTGCTTGTAGACGATCCATGATTTGCCCGCTTTCAGAAACAAACTATGTTCAAGCATCGCATTTTTTGTATCGAACCAGGCAACTAAGCTCTATCCCATCGCCAAGCACGGCATTCGGACAACGGAGCAACAGATGATCAGTTTCACTTCAATCAAACGCATTCTTCTGGCAACCGCGGCACTGGGCTTCGCGGCCCACGCCGCTGCGGCGTCGACCCTGACCCTGGACGTCTACAACCCGGGCACCAACGCAATCTTCCCGGTGACCTCGGTACTGGTCAGCGGCGAGAAAGAAGCGATTCTGGTGGACGCGCAATTCGGCAAATCCCAGGCTGAACAGGTGGTGGAAAAAATCCGCGCCAGCGGCAAACAACTGACCACCATCTACATCAGCCACGGTGACCCGGATTACTACTTCGGCCTCGACACCGTGACCAAAGCGTTCCCGAAAGCCAAGGTACTGGCCTCGCAACCGACGGTTGATCACATCAAGAAAACCGTCGACGGCAAACTGGCGTTCTGGGGGCCGAAAATGGGCGCCGACGTGCCGAACAAAACCATCGTGCCGCACGTGCTCAAGGGCGACAGCCTGATGCTGGAAGGGCAGAAACTGCAGGTGCTCGGCCTGGATGGCAAGCAACCGGATCGCAGCTTTGTGTGGATTCCGTCGATCAAGGCAGTGGTCGGTGGCGTGGTTGTCGCCGAAAACATTCATGTGTGGATGGCTGATACCCAAACTGCGCAGTCCCATGCCGATTGGCTGACGACGTTGCACACGATCGAAGCCTTGAAGCCGAACACCATCGTGCCGGGTCACTACTTGGGCGAGAGCGCTCGCTCCCTGGCGGCTGTGCAGTTCACCGCTGATTACATCAAGGCGTTCGACGAAGAAACCGCCAAGGCGAAAGATTCAGCCGAACTGATCGGCGCGATGAAAAAACGCTACCCGACCCTGGGCGAAGAAAGCTCGTTGGAGCTGAGTGCCAAAGTCGCCAAGGGCGAGATGAAGTGGTAACCCGTCGGACCTGAAACTGAACAAGCCTTTGTGGCGAGGGAGCTTGCTCCCGCTGGAGTGCGAAGCGCTCCCTGCACTCCATCAGGCACACCGCATTTACAGGTTTTACGACTGCTTCGCAGCCGAGCGGGAGCAAGCTCCCTCGCCACAAAGGTTGTGCTGATTGCACACACGCTATACATCACAGTTACATCAACTGGAGAACGTCATGAGCAAAATCGCAATCATCGGTGCCACCGGTCGTGCCGGTAGCCAACTGTTGGAAGAAGCCCTGCGTCGCGGTCACAGCGTCACCGCCATCGCCCGCGACACCTCTAAAATCGGCCAGCGTGCCGGTGTCGTCAGCAAAAACGTCGACGTGCTCGATGCTGCCGCTTTGCAAGCCGCCGTCGCTGGTCATGATGCAGTAATCAGTGCTGCACATTTCTCCACCATCCCCGCCAGCGCCGTCATCGAGCCGGTGAAGCAGGCCGGGGTCAAGCGTCTGCTGGTGGTGGGCGGTGCCGGTTCGCTGTTGCTGCCGGGCGGCACACGGGTGATCGACAGCGAAGGTTTTCCGCCGGAGTACAAGGCTGAGGCCAGCGCCGGTGCCGATTTCCTCAACACCTTGCGTCAGGAACAGAACCTGGACTGGACCTTCCTGTCGCCGTCGGCGGAGTTTGTCGAAGGTGAGCGTACGGGCACGTTTCGAGTCGGCAAGGATGACTTGCTGGTGAGTGCGCAGGGCCGCAGCTGGATTACCTTTGCCGATTACGCGATCGCGTTGCTGGATGAAGTGGAAACACCGAAGCATTCCCGCCAGCGGTTTACGGTCGGGTATTGAGTGATTGATCGTTCCCACGCTCTGCGTGGGAATGCCTCAACGGACGCTCCGCGTTCGGCTCCGGATGGGACGCGGAGCGTCCCGGGCTGCATTCCCACGCGGAGCGTGGGAACGATCATCGGGGGGGCGGTTACCGTGCCTGCGCCTGCTCCACCAACCACCCCATCAATTCGCGCAACTTCGGCGAAGGCGCAGGTTTTTCGGGGAACACCAGGTAATACGCCAATCCGGTTTTCACCTTCAAATCAAAGGGCATGACCAGCCGCCCGGCGCTCAGGTCATCGCCGATCAACGACCAATCGCCAATCGCCACGCCTGTCCCCTGGGACGCCATCGACATCGCCAGGTCCAGGGTTTCGAAGTGCTGGCCCTTGCCGACATTACTCAGATGAATATCCGCCGCTTTCAACCAGGCTTTCCAGTCCCGTTCATCCCGGGTCGGATGCAGCAACAAGTGTTGTTGCAGGTCTGCCGGTGTCTGCAAGGCCAGTGGCCCTTCAAGCATCGGCCGGGAACACACGGGCGTCAGTTGCTCATCGAACAAATGATGGGAGGCCAGTGAGCTCTCCGGCGGCGGGCCATACATCACCGCCGCGTCGAACTGTTCACGATGAAAGTCCACGCCGTGTTTCACCGTGGTGGTCAATTCCACCGGCACATCCGGGCGTTCCTTTTGCCACTGCAACAGGCGCGGCAACAGCCAGCGCATCACGCAGGTCGGCGCCTTGAGTTGCAAGGTTTCGCGCTTCTCGCCGATCTGCTCCACGGCCTCATCGATCAGGCCGAAAATCTGCTGCACCCGTGGCAACCACTCACGTCCTTCGGCGGTCAGGCTCAAGCCCCGCGCCTGGCGAATGAACAGTTCATAACCCAGATGATCTTCCAGCCCGGCGATCTGCCGGCTCACCGCGCCTTGGGTGATGTGCAGCTGTTCGGCGGCCCGGGTGAAGTTGCAGCACTGCGCGGTGATCAGAAAAGTGTGCAGCGCCGGCAGGGGAGGCAGTCGTTTCATTGGGATCCAAGGTATGACGTGAGGACATGGCTAGTATGACTTTTTATCCATTGTTGCGGCTATGTGTCGCCCGTTCCAATGAGGCCATTCCCGGGCCTGCCAATCCATCATAAACACTGCGCAGGCCCGGCGTCTCAAACGAACAAAAAGGGCAAACACATGGCGACGTGCGGCGAAGTATTGGTCAAGTTACTCGAAGATTACGGGGTCGAGCAGGTGTTCGGCATTCCCGGGGTGCATACCGTGGAGCTGTATCGTGGGCTGGCCCGTTCGAGCATCAACCACGTCACTCCACGTCATGAACAGGGCGCCGGGTTCATGGCCGACGGCTATGCTCGCACCAGCGGTAAGCCGGGCGTGTGCTTCATCATCACCGGCCCCGGCATGACCAACATCACCACCGCCATGGGCCAGGCTTACGCCGACTCGATCCCGATGCTGGTGATCTCCAGCGTGCAATCGCGCAGCCAATTGGGCGGCGGGCGCGGCAAGCTGCATGAGCTGCCGAACCAGAGCGCACTGGTCGGCGGCGTGGCGGCGTTCTCCCATACCTTGATGTCGGCGGCGGAATTGCCGGGCGTGTTGGCGCGGGCCTTCGCGCTGTTCCAGGCCGGGCGTCCGCGTCCGGTGCACATCGAAATCCCGTTGGACGTACTGGTCGAAGAGGCTGATGACCTGCTCGCCAGCGTGCCGGTGAACATCGACCGCGCCGGTGCTTCGCCCAGCGCGATCAGCCGCATGACCGACCTGCTGGCCGGTGCCAAACGCCCATTGATTCTCGCGGGTGGCGGCGCCATCGATGCGGCGGCCGAGCTGACTGAACTGGCCGAGCTGCTGGATGCGCCAGTGGCCCTGACCATCAATGCCAAAGGCATGCTCGAATCCAGCCACCCGCTGCTGATCGGTTCGACCCAAAGCCTGGTGGCCACCCGTGCGCTGGTGGCCGAGGCTGACGTGGTGCTGGCCATCGGCACCGAACTGGCCGAAACCGATTACGACATCACCTTCGCCGGCGGCTTCGAAATCCCGGGCGTGCTGCTGCGCGTGGACATCGACCCAGACCAGACCGTGCGTAATTACCCGCCGAAGGTGGCGTTGGTGGCCGACTCGCGCAATGCCGCCCAGGCCCTGCTGAGTGCGCTGTCCCACAAGTCGCTGGCCGAGCGCCGCAACGACTGGGGCCAGGTGCGCGCCGCTCGCTTGCGAGAAGAGCTCGCCGCGACCTGGGACGCCCCGACCCTGGCCCAGACCCGTTTCCTGGAAACCGTGCTGCACGAATTGCCGAACGCGGTGTTCGTCGGCGATTCGACCCAACCGGTGTACACCGGCAACCTGACCTTCAACCCGGAGCGTCCGCGTCGCTGGTTCAACTCGTCCACCGGTTACGGCACCCTCGGTTACGCCTTGCCGGCGGCGATTGGCGCCTGGCTCGGTGGCAGCGTCGAAGGCGGCACGCGCCCTCCGGTGGTGTGCCTGATCGGCGACGGCGGCCTGCAATTCACCTTGCCGGAACTGGCCAGTGCGGTGGAAGCGCGTACGCCGGTGATCGTGTTGCTGTGGAATAACCAGGGCTACGAAGAGATCAAGAAATACATGGTCAACCGCGCCATCGAGCCGGTGGGCGTGGACATCTATACCCCGGACTTTATCGGTGTGGCCAAGGCCCTGGGCTGTGCGGCCGAAGCGGTCAACAGTGTTGACAGCTTGCGTGATGCGTTGCGCCTGGCCACCGATCGTCAGGGCCCGACCCTGATTGAAATCGACCAGACCCAGTGGATGAAGGCGGTGTCGCAATGAGTGCTCCCATGACCTTTCCGACGACCCTCGACGGCCTGTTCATCGATGGCCAATGGTCCGCTGGCAACGAACATCTGCGTGTGATCAACCCGGCGACCGAAGCCCTGCTGACCACCGTTAACGGCGGCGATGCTCACGCTGTCGATCAGGCCGTCACGGCTGCGGCCAACGCGTTCAAGCAATGGTCGAAAACCACCGGTGCCGAGCGCGGGGCGATCCTGCGCAGAATCGCCGCGGGCGTGCAGGCCGGGCGCGAACAGTTGATGAAGTTGCAGTCGAGCAACAACGGCAAACCGCTGTTCGAAGCGGCCATCGACGTCGACGACGTGATCGCCACCTTCGAGTATTACGCCGGTCTGGCTGAAGGCCTGGACGCGAAACAAGACAGTGTCGTGGCATTGCCGAGCGACGATTTCAGCGCCCGTTTGCGCCGCGAACCGTGCGGTGTGGTGGGGCTGATCGTGCCGTGGAATTTCCCGATGGTCACCACCGCCTGGAAACTCGCCCCGGCCCTGGCCGCCGGTTGCTGCGTGGTGCTCAAACCGTCTGAAGTGACGCCGCTGCCGGAGCTGGAACTGGCGACGATCATTGCCGAGGCCGGTGTGCCAAACGGTGTGTTCAACCTGGTCTGCGGCACCGGCCTTGCGGTCGGCGCACCGCTGTCGGCTGACCCGCGCATCGCCAAGATTTCCTTCACCGGCAGCAACGCGGTGGGCGTGCAGGTGATGCAGCGGGCGGCGGAAACCGTGAAAGGCGTGAGCCTGGAACTGGGCGGTAAATCCTCGCTGCTGGTGCTCGCCGATGCCGATATCGAACTGGCCGTGGAAGTGGCCTGTGGCGGCGGTTTCTTCAACGCCGGGCAGATGTGTTCCGCGACCAGCCGCGTGCTGGTCGCCGATGAACTGGCGGATGAATTTGTCGCGCGATTGAAGGCCCGTGCCGAAGCCATTCGCGTGGCCGACCCGTTCGACCCGAACGTGGAGATGGGCGCACTGGTCAACCAGGCGCAATACCAGCGGGTGCTGGGCCACATCGATCGCGGTTTGAGCGCTGGCGCGAAGCTGATCTGCGGCGGCAATCGCCCGGCGGACCTGTCGCGCGGATATTTTTTGCAGCCAACCGTTTTCATCGACGCGCCCCTCGAGAGTGCGTTGTGGTGCGAAGAGATTTTCGGTCCGGTGATTTGCGTGCGCAGTTTCAGCTCTGAAGCCGAGGCGATCGCCTTGGCCAACGACAGCCCGTTCGGTCTGGTCGCCAGTGTGGTCACGCGCGACAGCGAGGCCGCCGATCGGGTCGCCAGCGCTTTGCAGGCGGGGCTTGTGTGGATCAACGCGCCGCAAGTGATCTTCCCGCAGACCGCCTGGGGTGGCTACAAACAGAGCAGCATCGGCCGCGAATTGGGGCCGTGGGGTTTGCAGGCGTTCCAGGAAATCAAGCATGTGATTCGGGCCGTCTGACAGCACGAAAACAGTGAGCGCATGCCTCTTGATGAGGCATGCGCCAACGTCATGGCTTCAATGAGTTTTTATCGATAGTCAGGTGTTTTGCACGACCTCAGGATGAACCCGCCGGCACAGCTCAAGTCCTTTGAAACCGGGGACTTTAAGCCGATCTGGCCGCGCGGATGCAACGGTTGCGACCAACCTCATACTTAAAAAAACAAAGGGAGTCCTTCATGGGCAAGCATGATCTGAACAGACGTCAATTCATCAAAACCGTGGGTGTGGCGTCGGTAGCCGCGGCAGCCATGAGCATGCCGTTCATCCGGGCCAATGCCAGCGACACGCGCTTTGCGGGCAAGACCCTGCGCTTGCTGACCTGGTCCGATGACACGGGCCTTGCAGCATTGCGCAATATCGCGGCGACCTTCGAAGACAAGTACGGCTGCAAGGTCATCGCTGACCGCACCGGCAGTACCTCGGAAATGGTCGCCAAACTCAAGGCCGGCGGTGATCGTCCACAGTACGACATCATCACCCTGGCCGGCGTCGGCGCCGAAGGCCTGGCCGCCGCCAACCTGCTGGAAAAACCCGACCTCAACCGCATCCCCAACCTGGTGGACGTGCCGGAGAAATATCGCACCGGCGCCAATGGCCACGGTATCGGTTACCTGCTGTGGTGCAACAGCCTGGTCTACAGCACCCGTACCCAGAAAGAAGCCCCGGACAGCTACGCCGCGATGTGGGACGCCGACCTGGCGCCGAACATTTTCCTGCCGCCGCCGAACTGGACCGAGGCCATGGACCTGATCATCATCGCCGCCAAACTGGCCGGTGGTGACGAACACAACATCGAGCCGGGCTTCAAGAAACTCGCCGAGCTCAAGAGCCGCGTGGTGACCCTGGGTGAAAACCCGAACCAGATCGCCGAGCTGTTCCGCACCGGGTCGCTGGACATGGGCGGCTTGTACGCACCGGCGTTTTTCCCGAAACAGATCCGCGACCCGGCCTACGGTCTGGGCGCCACGTTCGGCATGAAGGAAGGTTTCTACACCGACCTGATGCTCTCGGTGATGCCGAAAAACCGTCCGGGCGATACCGACCTGGCCTACGCCTTCATCAACCACTCTCTGGACCCGCTGGTGCAGGGCAAGATGGCCGAAGACATCTACAACGGTCCGGTCAACGCCAAGGCGATCATCTCCGCCGAAGCCCGCAAGAGCCCGTACATCCTTACGCCGGAGCAGATTGCCGAGAAGGCGATCATGCACGACAACGCCTTCCTGGCCACCGTGCATGACCAATGGATTCGTCGTTACACGGAAATCTTTTCTTCCTGATTTCTGCGGTTTGAAGATTCATTGTGGCGAGGGAGCTTGCTCCCGCTCGGCTGCGTAGCAGCCGCAAAACCAGGCACCGCGTTCTATCTGAAAGGGCGCGGTGATTGATTGGGGTCGCTGCGCAACCCAGCGGGAGCAAGCTCCCTCGCCACAGGTTTTGCCGAATCTCAGTCTTGCTGCTTTCCATTGACGAGACCCTTGCTATGGAACACCAACCTCTGACCCATCCGGTAAGCGTCGCACCCACGCGCGCTAATCGGGGTGTCTCACCGACAGTGCGTGCGTGGTTTTTCCTCTCGCCGTCGATGCTGTTTCTCGGCGTGCTGATTGCCGCCAGCCTCCTGGTGCTGCGCATGAGCGTGGGCACCAAAGGTGCGGAGTGGTCCGGCTTCAGCCTGGCCAGTTACGCGCAATTGCTGGAACCGTACTACCTCAAATCCTTGCTGCTGACCCTGCGCCTGGCGCTGATCAGCGCGGTGATCGCGGTGCTGCTGGCGATCCCGGTGGCCTACACCATGTCGCGGCTGACCTCACCGTTCGTGCGGCGGATTTTCCTGGCGGCGGTGCTGTTGCCGTTGCTGGTCAACCTGTTACTGCAAAGCTATGGCTGGCTGGTGATTCTCGGCCCGGGCGGGATGCTCAATCAGGCGTTGATGGGCCTGGGCCTGATCAAGCGGCCGATCATGCTGCTGTACAACCAGAACGGCGTGTTGATGGGCCTGGTGCAAACCGCGTTCCCGTTGGCCGTGCTGCCGATTGCCAGTGCCATGCGCGGAGTCGCCCGCACTTACGAAGAAGCCGCTGCAACCTTGGGCGCCAGTCGCCTGCAGGTGTTTCGCCAAGTGGTGTTGCCGATGAGTTTTCCGGGGATCATCACCGGCGCGACGTTGGTGTTTGCCTACAACGCCAGCAGCTTCGTGGTGCCTTTGCTGCTCGGCGGTCGGCGCGTGCCGATGCTGGCGGTAATGGTCCATGACCAGATCGCCCCGCTGATGAATTGGCCCGCCGCGTCCGCTGCCGGCGTGGTACTGATCGTTACCACCCTGGCCATCATGACCTTGTCCGAATACATCACTGGCCGTCGTCGGCGCATGCTGGAGGCTTCCCAATGAGCACTTTGATCAAGAAGCGTCAGTCGTTGCTGCCGGGCGATACCGGCAAGTTCGCCGGCATCCTCTCGGGCTTCATTTTGCTGTTGGCGGTGCTGCCGATCCTGACCATGATCGTCATGTCATTCAGCGGCGCGTCGAACCTCGACTTTCCGCCCAGCAGCTACAGCCTGCAATGGTACAAGGCCGCCTGGCACACCTTCGTCTCACCGGATGCCAGCGACGTGCTGAGCCTGGGCAAAGCCATGAGCACCAGCCTGATGGTGGCCTGCCTGACCATGATCTTCGCCACGATCATCGCGGTGCCGGCGGCTTACGCGCTGACCCGTTGCGAGTTCCGTGGCAAGGCCGTGGCGCTGCAATTGATGTCGCTGCCACTGGTGTTCCCGATGGTGGTGTTGGGCCTGGCCTTGCTGCTGGTGTTCGACAGCCTGCCATTCCAGATCACCACCTCGCGGCTGGTGATTGCCCATGTGATTCTGGCGCTGCCGTTCGTGGTGAAAAACTGCACGGCAGCGATGCTCTCCATCGGCAGCGAAGTCGAAGAGGCCGCGCAAATGCTCGGCGCTTCACCGACTCGGGCGATTGTCGATGTGGTGGTGCCGTTGATGAAGTCGGGGATTCTGGCGGGCATGCTGCTGGCGTTCATCGTCTCGTTCAACGAATTCACCGTGACCTATTTCCTCTACACCATCGACGTCATGACCGTGCCGATCTGGATGTACAGCCGCACCGTGTCATCGCTCGACCCTACCGTTTTCTCGTTTGCCGTGCTGATCGTGCTGATCGACTTCGTGCTCATTTGGGCGCTGGAAAAGTTGGTTGGCGAAGGCGGCGTTTCGTTCTGATTTCTTGAGGTGATTCAAATGACTGGTCTGATTCTGGAAAACGTCGAGAAACATTACGGCTCGGCCTGCGCGGTAAAGGATGTAAACCTGCATTTGCCCGAGGGCAAACTGGTGTGTTTCCTCGGCCCGTCGGGCTGCGGTAAAACCACTTTGCTGCGGATGATCGCCGGGCTCGAAACCCTGACCGGCGGCGAGATTCGCCTGGACGGTGAAGACATCGGCCATACCCCTGCGCATCAGCGCAATTTCGGTATGGTGTTTCAATCCCTGGCGCTGTTCCCGCACATGACGGTGGGGGAGAACATTGCCTATCCGTTGAAACTGCGTGGGGTCAGCAAGGCCGATCAGCAGGCGCGGGTGGTGGAGTTGCTTGAGCTGATTCAACTGCAGGAAATGATTGATCGCCCAGTGGCAAAACTCTCCGGCGGTCAGCGTCAGCGCGTGGCGATTGCGAGGGCGATTGCTTCGCGGCCGAAAATCCTGCTGCTCGACGAACCGCTGTCGGCGCTGGACGCCAAGTTGCGCGAGTCGATGCAGGTGGAAATCCGTCAGCTGCAACAGCGCTTGAACATCACCACCATCATGGTCACCCACGACCAGCGCGAAGCCATGACCATGGCCGACATCGTGGTGGTGCTGGGTGAGCATCGGGTGCAGCAGGTGGGCACGCCGATTGAGATTTATCGGCACCCGGCCAATGAATTCGTCGCGGACTTCATCGGTTCGGGGAATATTTTCCCGGCCACGGCGTTGGGCAATGGCAAGGTCAGCCTGCCCGGCGGTGATGCGCTGCAAGTGCCGATCTGCAGCAGCATCGTGGTGGGGGAGAAGGTGAAAATGCTGATTCGCCCCGAAGACCTGCAATTGTCGCAACCCCAGGCGACGGCGGGGAATCGCTTGCTGGGTAAGGTGACGTTTGTGCGGGATATCGGCGCGACCATCGAAACCACCGTCGAATGTTCCGGGGTGTCGTTTACCGCGTTGAGCACGCCGTGTCAGGACGTTGGGTTGAGCATTGGCAATCCGGTGTCGGTGACCTTGCCGGCTGAGGCGTGCCGAGTACTGAGCGCCTGAACAAACACCGCCATCCTCGTAGGAGCGAGGCTTGCCCGCGAAGGCTATTTCATACTCAGCATTGATGCTGGCTGATACGACGCCTTCGCGGGCAAGCCTCGCTCCTACAGGGTATGAATCTGACTACACGGACAACCGCAACCGCGCCAAATCCCGCAGCGGCGGTGCCCCGAACAATCGGCTGTACTCGCGGCTGAACTGCGAAGGGCTTTCATACCCCACCCGATACCCCGCCGCCGACGCTTCCAGCCCTTCGGCCAGCATCAACCGCCGCGCTTCTTGCAGGCGCAACTGTTTCTGATACTGCAGCGGACTCATCGCCGTCATCGCCTTGAAGCGGTGATGCAGCGTCGACACGCTCAGGTTCACTTCCCGCGCCAGGTCGTCGATGCGCAGCGGTTGCTCATAATTGCCGTTGAGCCATTTGATCGCTTGGCTGATGCGATGGCTCTGGCTGTTGGCGATGGCAATCTCATACAGCCGATGTCCCTGCTGGCTGCGCAACAGCCGATACAGAATCTCCCGACGAATCAGCGGCGCCAGCATGGCGATGTCTTTCGGTGTGTCCAGCAAACGCGCCAGGCGCAGCACGGCGTCGAGCATGGCCGCGTCGATCCGCTCGACATACAGGCCTCGGCCCGTGGGCCGTGTGGGCAGGCCGATGGGGCCGGCGTCGGCAATCAGCGCGGTGATTTCCGCCGGGTCGATGTCCAGCCGCACCGCGAGGATCGGTTCTTCGGGCGAGGCATTCACCACCCGCCCGCTCAGGGGCATCGAGACCGATACCACCAGGTAATTCAGCGGGTCGTAATTGAAGTGTTCGTCCGCCAACCGAACTTCCTTGCGTCCCTGGGCCATGATGCACAGGGCCGGTTGGGCCAGCCCCGGGGCGAAATCATGGGATTTGCTGTGACGCGACATGAACAGCGAACCGACGGCGGTGGCATAGGAACCATCGTCCAGCGTGTTGCGACGGATGAGGTCGGCCAGTTCCGCGCGCTGTTTTTCCATGTCAGCGGGAAGCGGAGCCTGAAAGTGATCGAGCGACGACATGCAGGGAATCCTCCGTGAAGTGTTGGTCATGGGCCGAGCTTAAATTTGTGCAAGGGACAGCGGTAGACACATCCTGTCAAAAGCTTGCCTGATTCTGCGCGGGGTGAATACACGAGGCTGCCATAGCAGGGCAATGTGGATGAAACTTGCTTAAAAGTGGTGTGACAGCGGTGTGACAATACTTTGCGCGCTGTTACAGAGGCTTTTTGCAGTTGCGCAGGATTGTGCAATAAGCCGGCAGAAATCGACTAACGCTGACTGTGATGCGCCGCCTAATCTTGGATCCTGTCGCAGCCCGTCCCACGGCTGCCACTCGACTCCCTGGGAGGGTTGAACATGTCTACGCAGATCCCCGTCAGTCATATGGCCTTCGTTCGCGCCCGCGCCGGGCGTTCGGCAGAACTCGGTGCGCGCCTGAGCGCCCTGATCGAACCGTCGCGCAACGCGCCGGGTTGCCTGAGCTTCGCCCTGCAGCACTCGCAATGTGATCCCGAGCTGTGGCTGGTGTCCGGTTTCTGGGCCAGCCAACAGGCGATGACCGCTTACTTCGGCAGCCCGGCGATGCAGATTTTTACCGAGCTGGTGCAGGAAATGGTGGTCAACAGCCTGGATTTCCATACTTTCAAGGATGTCTCGGCGACCCAGGCCCTCGGCCAGTCCCAGGCAGCGGTACACAAACTGGCCGGTTGAGGGTTTAATGGCGCAACTCTCCATTAGCCAGGATCCGCGACATGGCACGTAAAGCTTTTGAACACTTCGAAGCCGTTTCAGCAGTAGTACCGAGCGAGGGCGGTTACCACGCCGCGATTGCCGTCAAAGCCCTCGGTGGTTCCGGTGCCCCGGTTTTTCACAAAGTGCTGGAAGGCCAGACGTTCAAGACCGCTCATGAAGCCGACGAGGCCGCGGCCAAAGAGCTGACCCACCTCAAAGACGTCAAACAAGACGCCGACCTGCTCTGGTAATCACTTGACCGCCCCCGGGCGGAACATCTTGAACAGTGCCTCTGGCCCCAGCTGAAAATAATCCGCTGGCCCGCCGCCGCGCAGAATCGGTTCTGCCGCGGCGGTGTCGTACACCCCATCCTTCAACAGCCATTTGGCGATGTGCACGGCGACCACTTCGCCGAGAATCAGCCAGCTCGGCACCACTTCCTTGTTGGCGCGCTGCAACTGAATGATCTGCGTGACCTTGCACTCGAAGGACACTGGGCTTTCGGCGACCCGTGGCACCTGAATGATCTTCGACGCGGCGGTGGTCAGCCCGGACAGTTCGAACTCGTTGACTTCCGGCCCGACCATGGCGCAGCTCTGGTTCATCTGCTCGGCCAGCGGACGCGTCGCCAGGTTCCAGGCGAACTCGCCGGTCTGCTCGATGTTGTTCAGGCTGTCTTTGCGCCCGACACTGGAAAACCCGATGATCGGCGGGATGTAGTTGAAGGCGTTGAAGAAGCTGTAGGGCGCCAGGTTCAGGCGACCGTTGGCGTCCTGGGAGGAAATCCAGCCAATGGGACGCGGGCCGACGATGGCGTTGAACGGATCATGGGGCAGGCCATGGCCGTTGGCGGGTTCGTAGAAGTGGATATCGTCGGGCATGGAGTGAGTTCCTGAGGGCGTTCGGGAGGTGAGCATGGTGCAAGGGCCAGCGGCAGATTTCAATCAGTGGGAGTGGGGCTTCTGTGGCGATCACCGGGTTTTGCTTTCCCCAGAAATGACTAAGCCCGGCCAGAGCCGGGCTGTGTGGTGCGTACAGGGATCAGTTGGTACGGGCAGCGTCGGTGCGATCGACGCTGTCGGTAGCGACTTTGGCCGCGTCGGTGCGGCTGTCGTCAGCGGTGTTGCTTTGCGCAGTGAAGACGGCGGAACCGGTGCGGTCGTAACCATCGGCGGCGAAGGTATTGGCCGCCAGCACAGAGAGGGTCAGGGCAAGCATCAGTTTGGTTTTCATGGGTAACTCCAGTTTGCACATTGCAATGAATTGATCGACGGGGGGCAGGATGCGTACTGGGCATTAACCAGCGATTAATCGGGCTCTCTTGTCTGCGTGACAGAATTTTCATCCTGCACTTACCTATTTTTCACCGCTCCACCGCCAGTCTGCGCACCGGTCAATAACCCGAAGAAACGACTGCCACGAACTGGAGCTTGCCTTGAATGAATAAACTTCCTCAGATCACCCTGGCGTTCTGGGTCATGAAAATCTGCGCAACGACCCTGGGTGAAACCGCGGGGGATTTGTTATCGATGACCCTTAATGTCGGTTACGCCATCAGCTCGCTGATCCTGATCAGCGTCTTTGTGCTGACGCTGGTCACGCAGTTGATGTCCAAAACTTACAAGCCGGTGCTGTACTGGATCGTGATTCTGTCGACCAGCACCGCTGGCACCACCATGTCCGACTTCATGGACCGCACCCTTGAATTGGGCTACGCCACGGGTTCGATGATCCTGATTGCGATTCTGCTGGGGATATTCGCGGCCTGGCGCTTGAGCGGCGATTCGCTGAACGTCACCAAGGTCCAGACCTTCCGGGGCGAGATGTTCTATTGGATGGCGATTCTGTTTTCCAACACCCTGGGCACGGCGCTTGGCGATTACCTGGCCGACGACTCGGGCCTGGGTTTTGCCGGCGGCGCACTGTTGATCGGTTCGACCATTGCGCTGGTGGTGCTGTTGAAATACTTCACGAAGATTTCGTCGGTGCTGCTGTTCTGGGTGGCGTTCGTGTTGACGCGGCCATTCGGCGCAACCTTGGGCGACTTCCTGACCAAACCCCATGCAAAGGGTGGCCTGGATTTCGGCACCATCGGTTCGTCGCTGGTGTTGGCGGGGGTTCTGGTGGTGATGATTGCGGGGGCGTCTTACGTGCAGGGCAAGTACGCGAAGCAGACGGCGGCCGAGTTGACTTGAGACTGAGTCGTCCTCTTCACGGGCTTGCCTGCGAAGAGGACGGTACAGCCACTATCAATATTGCTGTCAGTCGGTCTCGATCCGCGAATGCTTGCGGGTGTCTTTCATGGTCACGTACACCAGCAACGACACCGCGATGCACGCCGTGACATACCAGTAGTAACCGGTTTCCATGCCGATGCTCTTGAACCACAGGGCGATGTATTCAGCGGTGCCGCCGAAGATCGACACGGTCAGTGCGTACGGCAGGCCGACGCCCAGGGCGCGGATTTCGGTCGGGAACAATTCGGCTTTGACCACCGCGTTGATCGAGGTGTAGCCGCTGACGATGATCAGCGCCGCCATGATCAGGAAGAACGCGCCCCACCAGCTCTGGATGGTGTGCAGGGTGGTCAGGATCGGTACGGTGAACAGCGTCCCGAGAATACCGAAGGCAATCAGGATCGGCCGACGACCGACTTTATCCGACAGCCCGCCGATGATCGGTTGCAGGCACATGAACAGAAACAGCGTGGCCGCGGAAATCGTGGTGGAGTCGGAAATGCTCATGCCGACGGTGTTCACCAGGTATTTCTGCATGTACGTGGTGTAAGTGTAGAACGCCAGCGTGCCGCCCATGGTCAGGCCGACCACGGTCATCAGTTCCTTGGGATGGCGCAGCAAGGTGCGCATTGCGCTTTCTCGGGCTTTCTCTTTCTTGGTGAACGACTCGGTTTCTTCCATGCCGCGACGCAGGTACAGCGCGACCACGGCACACAACGCGCCGATGGCGAACGGAATGCGCCAGCCCCAGGCGTACAGCTCTTCGGTGGTCAGGAAGTTTTGCAGCACGATCAGCACACCCAGGGCGATGAGCTGGCCGGAGATCAGCGTCACGTATTGGAAACTGGAGTAGAAGCCGCGACGTTCCTTGGTCGCCATCTCGCTGAGGTACGTCGCCGAGGTGCCGTACTCACCCCCCACCGACAAACCTTGTAGCAGGCGGGCGAACACCAGCAGGATCGGCGCGCCGATACCGATGGTTTCATAGCCCGGGCTCAGGGCGATCAGCAGCGAGCCGAAGCACATCAGGTAGACCGACGCCATGAGCGCGGCTTTACGGCCGGCCTTGTCAGCGTAGAGGCCCATCAGCCAACCGCCGATCGGGCGCATCAAAAAGCCCACGGCGAAGATTGCGGCGGTGTTGAGCAGTTGGGCGGTGGTGTCGCCTTTGGGGAAGAAGACTTTGGCGAAGTACAGGGAGAAGGCGGCGTAGACGTACCAGTCATACCACTCGACCATGTTGCCGACAGAGCCGCTGAAGATCGATTTGATCCGGCTGGCGGTGCTTCTTTCTTTAGCCGGCACGGCAGCCGACCCAAGGGGCAGGGCGTTGGAGTTATCCATTGAAGGATCCTTCGTTTAATTGTTTTTGTGGAGCGCGTGTAAACGCAGCCTGCAGGGGCTATAGCAGGAGCTGTGCCAAGGAGAGGAGGGCCGGTTTAGAGGGGATGGCGGGTTTTGTTGAGCGGAAATCCGCTTATCGTGCATAAGGCTACAAGCGGATTTCCGCGCACGCCTGGCCCCTGTAGGAGCGAGGCTTGCCCGCGAAGAACGATAACGCGGTTTGTCAGATACACCGCGGTGACTGCTTCGCGGGCAAGCCTCGCTCCTACAGGTATGGGTCGTTCCGGATAAACATCTCCCGGCTCAACCCATGCCGCTGCATCTTTTCATTGAAGGTACGGCGCGGCAGTTGCAGTTCTTCAAGCACCGCTTTCACATCGCCCTTATGCCGGGTCAGCGCCGCGCGCAAGCAATGCGCTTCGAAGGCTTCCTGCTGCGCCGCCAGTGACTGGCCGGGATCGATCCCCACCGGTTCCGGTTCGCCGAGGCCCAGCACCTGGCGCTCGGCGACGTTCGCCAGTTCGCGTACATTGCCTGGCCAGTCGTGGCTCAGCAGATGGCTCAATTGCGGCCCGCTCAACGGTGGAAAGGTACGGCCAAGGCGTTCGGCGGCACTCTGCGCGAAGAACTCGAACAGCAGTGGAATGTCTTCACGCCGATCACGCAACGGCGGCAGCCGCAGCTCGGCGACGTTCAAGCGATACGCCAGGTCCTCGCGAAAACGCCCGGCCCGGGCTTCATCCAGCAAGTCGGGTTTGGTCGCGGCGATGATCCGCAAATCCACGCGGATGCTCTGATTGGAGCCCAAGCGCTCAAGCTTCTGCTCCTGCAACACCCGCAGCAGTTTCACCTGCTGCGCCAGCGGCATGCTTTCGATTTCATCGAGAAACAGTGTGCCGCCGTCGGCGTATTCGAGCTTGCCGATGCGTTTGCCCTGGGCGCCGGTGAACGCGCCGCTCTCATGGCCGAACAGTTCGGCCTCGAACAACTGCTCGGGAATCGCCGCGCAGTTCAAGGCGACGAAGGGCTTGTCGGCGCGGGGACCGAAGTCGTGCAGGCAGCGGGCAACCAGTTCCTTGCCGCTGCCGGTTTCGCCACGGATCAGCACATTGACCGGCAGCGTCGCCAGATCCAGCACTTGCCGGCGCAGCGTCTGCAAACCACGGGACACTCCCAGCAGGGTGGCATCGAGTTTGGCGCGATTGTCGGCCTGCTCGTGCAGGGCACGGTTTTCCAGCACCAGCCGGCGCTTGTCCAGCGCCCGACGCAGGCTGCTCAGCAGGGTTTCCGGGCTGAAGGGTTTTTCGAGGAAATCGTAGGCGCCATCGCGCATCGCTTCGACGGCCATCGGCACATCGCCGTGACCGGTCAGCAAGATCACCGGTAAATCGGCGTCGCGGCGCTGCACTTCGGCCAGCAGTTCCAGCCCGCTCATGCCGGGCATGCGCACATCGCTGAGAATCACCCCAGGGAAGTGTTTCGGCAGTTGCGCCAGGCACTCATCGGCGCGGCTGAACAGCTGCACCTCGAACCCCGACAGGCTCAGCCACTGTTCGACGGCGCTGCGGATGCTGCTTTCGTCATCGACCACCATCACCGAATTGAGCATCAGGCAGCTACCTCCAGATCAATGGGCAACGTCAGGCTGAACACCGCGCCTTTTTCGCCATTATCGGCGCTCAGGCGTCCGCCCGCTTCGTGGACGATGGCAAAGGACACGGCCAGCCCCAAGCCCAGGCCATCACCCACCGGCTTAGTGGTAAAGAATGGATCGAACACCTGGCTCAAGTGTTCTTCGGCAATGCCGCCGCCATTGTCGATCACACTCAGGCGCCATAGCTGTTCATCGGCTTCGAGGCGGATTTCCAGACGCTTGCAGGGTTTGCCCTGCATGGCGTCCAGGGCGTTGCGCAGCAGGTTGATCAGCACCTGTTCCAGACGAATCGCATCGCCACGCACCCAGGCCGGACGGGTCAGATGCAGCACCAGGCTGACCTGTTCATCGCGCAGGCGCGCGTCGAGCAATTGCAGGGCCTGATCCACCACCGCCGCCAGATCCAGCCGTTCGCGCAAACCGCTGGGGCTTTTGCGCGCGAAGGTTTTCAGGTGGCCGGTGAGGGCAGCCATGCGCGTGAGCATGTCGTCCACCGGTTTGAGCGCCTTGTAGGCGTCGTCGACCCGGCCGTGATCGAGTAGCAACCTCAGCGTAGCAAGCTGCATGCGCTGGGCGGTCAGGGGCTGATTGATTTCATGGGCCAGCGCTGCGGACATCTGCCCCAGCGCCGCGAGTTTGGCCGATTGCACCAGTCCGTCCTGAGCGGTGCGCAGGTCACGGGTGCGTTCTTCCACCAGTTGTTCGAGTTCTTCGCGGCTGCGTTGGCGCATTTTGGCCAGTCGCCAGCGTTGATTAAGGAACAGCAACAGAAACACCAGCGCCAGCCACAACCCGGCAGCGGCGAGCGCGGCGTTACGGATGTCTTCGAAGGCGACTTGTGGGCGGCGCAGCAGGTGCAAGGTCCAGCCTTCAGTGGTCAGCGGTAGCGATTCCCACAAGTAGTTTTCCGTGCCGTCAGGACCGACGACGCGCGCCAGATCACTGTTGTCGTCAAAGCGCTGCAGCGATTGGTAATCCAGCGGTGTCAGCGGTTGTTTGTCGTATTGGCGGGTGGCCTTGAGCTCGGTGTGATCGCTGTCGTTCAACGGTTTCAACAGGCGATAGCGCCAGCCCGGCTGGTTGGCAATGAAGATGATCCCGCGTGCATCGCTGACCAGCAACGTGTCGCTGCCCTGACGCCATTCGCGCTCCAGCTCCGGGAATTCCAGTTTCACCACCATGGCGCCGAGGAACTCGCCGCTGTCGCGGGTCACCGCGCTGGAGAGAAAGTAACCGGGAATGCCACTGGTGACGCCTACCGCATAAAAGCGCCCGGCGCCCTGGGTGCGGGTCTGGCTGAAGTAAGGGCGAAAACCGTAGTTGTGGCCGACGTAACTGCTGGGCAAACGCCAATTGCTGGCGGCCACGGCCAGGCCGGTGCGGTCGAGCAGTTCCAGGGTCGAGGACTGCGCGGCACCGTTGATTTTTTCCAGTTTGCGGTTCAGTGCGTCCTGCTGCTCAGGCGTTACCGGGCCATCGAGCGCGGCGCGCAACTCCGGGTCCAGCGCCAGCACGGCGGGCAGGGCGCGGTAGCGGTCGATCAGGGTATGCAGGGAATTGGCGTACAGCGCCAGTTGCTGGTTGGCGCGGGCGGCGTCTTCTTCCAGCGCCTGGCGTTCGGCGTGGCGGATGGCCAGGGTGGCGGCGAGGACGGCACCGGCGACGATCAGCAGGGAGTACAACGACAGACGCAGGGTACGGGAGGTCGGCAGCATGCTGGCGCAAACAGAGAGTAAGTCGGGCGGGCACCATACCATGCAGGTGATCGGCTCGGCGTCCTGTTCGCGCACTCACCGATCGTTCGGGCGACTGACAGGCTTGAGAGTTGCCAAAGTACCAGGTTTTTCTATCGCGAACGGTTTGGACACTGGATAAAAAAAACGGCCGGGTCATCCATAACGATGAGCCGGCCGTACGGGCAGACTGAAGCGCTTACTGCACTTCCACCGCCAGGCTTTCGCTGATCTTCTGCTGCCAGATCGCAGGGCCAGTGATGTGTACCGACTCACCCTTGCTGTCCACCGCAACGGTGACCGGCATGTCTTTCACGTCGAACTCGTAGATCGCTTCCATCCCCAGTTCGGCGAACGCCACCACGCGGGATTTCTTGATCGCTTGCGCCACCAGGTAAGCCGCGCCGCCGACTGCCATCAGGTAAACGGCTTTGTGGTCCTTGATCGCTTCGATTGCGGTCGGGCCGCGCTCGGATTTGCCGATCATGCCCAACAGGCCGGTTTGCTCGAGGATCTGACGGGTGAACTTGTCCATCCGCGTAGCGGTAGTCGGGCCAGCCGGGCCAACCACTTCTTCGCGCACCGGATCAACCGGGCCGACGTAGTAGATGAAGCGACCTTTCAGGTCCACCGGCAGGGTTTCACCCTTGTTCAGCATCTCGACCATGCGCTTGTGCGCGGCGTCGCGACCGGTGAGCATCTTGCCGTTGAGCAGGACGGTTTCGCCCGGCTTCCAGCTCTGCACTTCTTCCGGCGTCAGGGTGTCGAGGTTGACGCGACGGGCCGACGGGCCGGCTTCCCAGACGATTTCCGGGTAGGCGTCCAGCGGTGGCGCTTCCAGCGAGGCCGGGCCGGAACCGTCGAGCACGAAGTGCGCGTGACGGGTGGCGGCGCAGTTCGGGATCATGCACACCGGCAGGGAGGCGGCGTGGGTCGGGTAATCCATGATCTTCACGTCGAGCACGGTGGTCAGACCGCCCAGGCCCTGGGCACCGATGCCCAGTTGGTTGACCTTCTCGAACAGCTCCAGGCGCATCTCTTCGATACGGTTCTGCGGGCCGCGTGCTTTAAGCTCGTGAATGTCGATGGATTCCATCAACACTTCCTTGGCCATCACGGCGGCTTTCTCGGCGGTGCCGCCGATGCCGATGCCGAGCATGCCCGGTGGGCACCAGCCGGCGCCCATGGTCGGAACGGTTTTCAAAACCCAGTCGACGATCGAGTCGGACGGGTTGAGCATGGCCATTTTCGACTTGTTCTCGGAACCGCCGCCCTTGGCCGCCACGTCCACTTCCACGGTGTTACCCGGAACGATGGAGTAGTGGATAACGGCCGGGGTGTTGTCCTTGGTGTTTTTACGAGCGCCCGCCGGGTCGGCGAGGATCGAGGCACGCAGGACGTTTTCCGGCAGGTTGTAAGCCCGGCGCACGCCTTCGTTGATCATGTCGTCCAGGCCCATGGTGGCGCCATCCCAACGTACGTCCATGCCTACGCGCACGAACACGGTGACGATGCCGGTGTCCTGGCAGATCGGGCGGTGGCCGGTGGCGCACATGCGCGAGTTGATCAGGATTTGCGCGATGGAATCGCGGGCTGCCGGCGATTCTTCACGCAGGTAGGCCTCGTGCATCGCCTGGATGAAATCCACGGGGTGGTAGTAAGAAATGAATTGCAGTGCGTCAGCAACGCTCTGAATCAGGTCGTCTTGCTTGATCACGGTCATCGAGTCGCGCTCCTCTAAAAGACGGGAACATTCAATAAGGTGCCTGCGGCTTGGGTGCATCGGTCGGTCGCAGACACCTTTCAAGGCACGCCGGGCATGCTGGCGCGACGCTAAAAAGGCGCGGCAGTATACCGCGCATCAAAGGCGGGTACATCTGTTGACAGTCAAACGTTGGTCGCATACATCGCCGGTGCGGATCGCCACGAATCCTGATATAGCCGCACAACGCGAACCTGTAGCAGCTGCCGAAGGCTTCGTTCGGCTGCGAAGCAGTCGCAATATCAGAGATTTGCGGTATGTCAGGCAGACCGTGTCAGCCGGATTCACGACTGCTTCGCAGCCGAACGCAGCCTCGCAAGCTCGACAGCTGCTACAGCGAACGCAGTCTTCGGCAGCTGCTACCTGGAATGCAGCAAGGCTCGACTCACAGGAAGCGGGTCATGGGTTTGACGCCAGATTTTCGCCACAAAAATTGAATGGTCATTTATCAGACTCGCCACTAAAGTGGCATCCGGCCTGTAGAGTAGGACACTCTGACAGCCTCCTTTCGCACGGTGAATCAACGATTGACCCATAACGCCATCCAGCGGCTTTTGCTCAAACGCTTTGCCCTTGCGGCCGGCACTTATGCCCTGGCCTTGCTGCTGGTGTGGCTGGCGTTTTTCACCGGCCATTACAACGACTCCCTTGCTGGCATGGTGATCGGCAGCGTGTTGACGGTGTTCAGTCAGGCCGTGTTGTTCGCGGTGTTTTACAGCGGCACGAACCTGCGGTGTTCCGACCCCAGCCTGACCGAAGTGCAAATTCTGCTGGGGCTGGGTTGGCAATCCTGGCTGATCGCCCATCTGGACGAGGCGCGCGGTGCGTTTCTGGTGTTTTACCTGCTGATCCTGTTGTTCGGGCTGTTTCATCTGTCGCGTATTGCTTTTGTGCGTTGCGCGTTGCTGGTGTTTTTCAGTTTCAGCGCCATCACGTTATGGGAGCTCTACCACTTCGAGCTGCACGACCCGACGCAGTCCCTGTTGCAGGTGTGCGTGCTGTTTGTGGTACTCGGCTGGCTGGTGCTCTATGCCCGTTACGTCCAGGTGTCGCGCCAGCGTATGCGGCAGCGGCGGTTCGCCTTGCAGGCGCATCAAGACACCCTGCGCGGGATGATGCGCCAGCTCGAAGGCCTGGTGGCGACCGACGAACTCACCGGGCTGTTCAACCGCCGGCATTTCCTGCGCCTGGCCTCCCGCGAGTTGAATGCCATGGAAGTCGGTGTGGTGCATGGCCTGGCGCTGATCGACCTCGACCACTTCAAACGCATCAACGATGTTCACGGCCACGCCGCCGGTGATCAGGTGCTGCAAGCGTTCGCCGGAGTGGCCACGGCCTGCCTGCGCGATGGCGATATTCTGGCCCGTTACGGCGGTGAAGAATTCGTGGTGCTGTTGCCCGATTGCGATGCCGAGCGCCTGACGGCCTGTTGCGAGCGCTTGCGCATAGCCTTCATGGATGTCGAATTGGTCGGCCTGGAGATCGCCCATCTCAGCCTGTCGGCGGGCATGACCTTGTTGGAACTGGGCCACGATCTGGATCACGCCTTGCACCGCGCCGATCAGGCGCTGTACCGCGCCAAGCGTGACGGCCGTAACCGTTGCGCGGCCGCCTGGGAGAATGTCGATGCCTGAGTTACGGGTCGGCGAACGCCAATGGGCAGTGGCGGCGGGCAGTAACCTGCTCGATGCCCTCAATCAAAACGGCGTGCCGGTGCCCTATAGCTGCCGCGCCGGCAGTTGCCACGCGTGCCTGGTCAAATGTGTCGAGGGCCTGCCCAGCGACAGCCGTCCCGATGCCTTGAGCAATGAACAGCGCCAACAGGGTTGGCGGTTGGCCTGTCAGTGCCAGGTGGTTGACGATCTGCAAGTCGAAACCTTTGACCCGTTGCGCGATGGTCTTGCCGCGCAAGTGGTCGCCAGCGATTGGCTGAGCGCCAGCGTATTGCGCTTGCGCCTGACCAGCGAGCGCCCGTTGCGCTATCAGGCGGGGCAGCATCTGGTGTTGTGGGCGGGGCAGGTGGCGCGGCCATATTCCCTGGCCAGCCTGCCGGAAGAAGACCGCTTTCTGGAATTCCACCTCGATTGCCGTCAACCGGGGGAGTTCAGTGACGCGGCGCGTCGCTTGAGAATCGGCGATCCGATCCGCCTCGGCGAGTTGCGCGGCGGGGCGCTGCATTACGATCCGGACTGGCACACCCGACCGCTGTGGTTGCTGGCGGCTGGCACCGGTCTGGGGCCGCTGTTCGGCATCTTGCGCGAAGCGTTGCGTCAGCATCACCAGGGCGCCATCCGCGTCATTCACCTGGCCCATGATGCCAGTGAGCATTATCTGGCCAAACCCCTGCAAGCCATGGCCGAGGGCCGTGAAAACCTTAATGTCGAGCTGTGGACGGCGGCCGAGTTGCCCGCGGCTTTGGCGCAACTGCGCCTTGTTTCCCGGCAAACCCTGGCCTTAGTCTGCGGAGCACCCGACAGCGTCGACGCCTTTGCCCGGCGCCTGTACCTGGCGGGTTTGCCGCGCAATCAACTGCTGGCGGATGTCTTTGTCCCCCATGGTTGAGCGCTGATTGCTGTGGCGAGGGGGCTCGCCCCCGTTGGGCTGCGAAGCGGCCCCAAAAGTTTGTGAGCGCTGCGCACTCAAGCGGGAGCATGCTCCCTCGCCACAGTTGATCCTCTCAGATCAGGACACGCCATGCCCGACGCCATCCAGTTTGAACGTGAGCGCGGTTTACTGACCCTGCGCCTCAACCGCCCGGAAAAGAAAAACGCCCTGACCCGCGCCATGTACAGTCAACTGGCGGAGGGCTTGCGGCTTGCCGACAGCGATCCCGACATCAACGCCGTGCTGATCACCGGCAGCGCCGAATGCTTCACAGCTGGCAACGACATCGCCGACTTCATCCAGCAACCGCCGGGCAACCTCGACAGCCCGGTGTTCCACTTCATGCTCGGCCTTCTTGAGTGCCGCAAGCCGGTGATCGCTGCGGTAGCCGGCGCGGCGGTGGGGATCGGCACGACGATGCTGCTGCATTGCGATCTGGTTTATGTCAGTGCGGCTGCGAGGTTGCGCATGCCATTCGTCAATCTGGGGTTATGCCCGGAGTTCGGCTCCAGCCTGATCCTGCCGCGCTTGCTTGGGCAGGCCAAAGCGGCGGAGTTGTTGCTGTTGGGTGAAGGGTTCAGCGGTGAACAGGCTGCGGCGTGGGGCATTGCGACTGAGGCCTTGGGCAGTGGCGAGGCGGCGTTGGCCAAGGCGCGGGAGATGGCGTTGCGGTTCGAGTCATTGCCACCGGAAGCGGTGCGCATCAGCAAGCAATTGATGAAAGCGCCGGACCGGGAACAGCTGCGCCAGGTCATAGAAGAAGAGGGCGCGTTGTTCACCCAGCGGTTGCGCTCGCCGGAAGCGATGGCGGCGTTGTCAGCGTTTATCAGCAAACACTAACCGATCGTTCCCACGCTCTGCGTGGGAACGATCACCACAGACGAAAAAAGCCCCGCCATTCACATGGCGGGGCTTTTGTTTTTCAGCAATCGGTCACTCAGACCTGCGGGTCGCCCACGTGCAGGATCTTCATGCCGTTGGTACCGCCGGTGGTGTGGTAGCTGTCGCCCTTGGTCAGGATCACCCAGTCACCTTTCTGCACGACGCCGCGCTTGACCAGCTCGTCGATGGCTTTCTGGCTGACTTCGTTCGGTGCCAGCGAGGCCGGGTCGAACGGAACGGTGTACACGCCACGGAACATCGCTGCGCGGGCCTGGGCTTCGCGGTGCGGGGTGAACGCGTAAATCGGCACCGACGAGCGGATACGCGACATGATCAGCGGGGTGTAGCCGCTTTCGGTCAGCGCGATGATCGCTTTCACGCCTGGGAAGTGGTTGGCGGTGTACATGGTTGCCAGCGCGATGCTCTCGTCGCAGCGCTCGAATTCCTTGCCGATGCGGTGGCTGGAGGTCTTGCTGGTCGGGTGCTTTTCAGCGCCGATGCAGATGCGCGCCATAGCTTGCACCGCTTCCAGCGGGTACAGGCCAGCAGCACTTTCGGCCGAGAGCATCACGGCGTCGGTGTAGTCGAGCACGGCGTTGGCTACGTCGGACACTTCGGCGCGGGTCGGCATCGGGTTCTGGATCATCGACTCCATCATCTGGGTCGCGACGATCACGGCCTTGTTGTGGCGACGTGCGTGCAGAATGATTTTCTTCTGAATGCCCACAAGCTCAGCGTCGCCGATTTCCACACCCAGGTCACCACGGGCCACCATCACCGCGTCGGAGGCCTTGATCAGGCCGTCGAGGGTTTCGTCGTCGGCCACGGCTTCGGCGCGTTCGATCTTCGCCACCAGCCAGGCGGTGCCGCCGGCTTCGTCGCGCAGTTGACGGGCATATTCCATGTCGGCGGCGTCACGGGGGAAGGACACGGCGAGGTAGTCGACTTCCATTTCGGCGGCGAGCTTGATGTCGGCCTTGTCTTTCTCGGTCAGGGCCGGTGCCGTCAGGCCACCGCCGCGACGGTTGATGCCTTTATGGTCCGACAGCGGGCCGCCGATGGTCACGGTGCAGTTCAGTTCGGTGGCGGTGGCGGTGTCGACGCGCATCACCACGCGGCCGTCGTCGAGCAGCAGCTCGTCGCCCACGCCGCAGTCTTTCACCAGGTCCGGGTAGTCGATGCCGACCACTTGCTGGTTGCCTTCGGTCAGCGGATGGCTGGTGGAGAAGGTGAATTGATCACCGATCTTCAGCTCGATCCGCTTGTTGGCGAATTTGGCGATACGGATTTTCGGGCCTTGCAGGTCACCCAGCAGGGCGACGAAGCGGCCGTGCTTGGCAGCGAGGTCACGCACCAGCTTCGCGCGAGCCTTGTGCTCGTCGGGGGTGCCGTGGGAGAAGTTCAGGCGGGCGACGTCCAGGCCAGCCAGAATCAGCTGTTCGAGAACTTCCGGCGAGTTACTGGCCGGGCCAAGGGTAGCGACGATTTTGGTACGACGAACGGACATGCAAAGACTCCTGAGTTCAAGCGCTAGCAGAGGCTACTATGGTCTTTGGGTGTAGTCATTGTTCGTTTGCACTACTTATTGCTTTCTTTATTGAACGTGACAACTTTGCAGCACGCCATCCTGAAGATTTCCGACAACGGGTCGATACAGAGCGCAAGACAGGAGATCCCCTTATGCGATTCGTGCTCATTGCCGTCCTTGCCCTCAGTGCTGCGGGCTGCACCCATTGGTCGATGGACCATCATTTGAACAATGCCTACAGCGCCTACGAACGCGGCAACTGCGAACAGGTGATGCTCGAACTGTCCAAGGTCGATCGTGAAAGTCGTTCCCGCCGCTACGTACAGCCGGAAGTGTCGATGATGCGCGGCCAGTGCCTGGAACGGCAGAAGCTGTTCATCGATGCGGCGCAGACTTATCAGTTCATCATTGCCTCGTACCCGCAAAGCGAATATGCCTATCGCGCCCGTGCCCGTCTGGAAACCTTGCAGAGCCTGGGCCATTACCCAGCGCGCAGCGCGGCGGCCGTGCGCCCGACGCAGTTCTGATGGCCGCTGTCATGCAACGGCTGGCCGCCCGGCGGTGGTGAGCTATAGTCCAAGAGATCGGTTTTAGAACCTTGCCTCTAAACCGGGGTGATACCTGTGATCGGCAGCAGTAAACGTCAGCGTTGTAAGGGCTGACGCACCAGGATCGGGGAGAGCGCGCCCAGGCTTATCAAGCAGCCGGCACGTTCCGAAGCATTAGTGCGGCCCTGCTTAAGGGCCTTGCTGGGCCATTTGCGCATGTTTACCGACCGCCGGATCGAGCGGCATCAACTGCCGTATTTTCTGAAAGTGTTCAACAGCGTCACCGACAAACCCATCGGCTTTCTGGGCAACTTGTCCAACGACGGGCTGATGCTTATCAGCCAGTTGCCGATAATGGTGGGCGTCGACTTTGACCTGCGATTGAAAATCCCCGCCAGCGACGGCTGCCAGCAGATCATTGACCTGAAGGCGTGTTGTCTGTGGTGCCATGAAGACGTCACGCCCCATCATTACGACGCCGGGTTCAGCCTGCAACGGGCACCGCCGGAGTACGGGCAATTGGTGGAGGCGTTGACGCAGTATTTCAGCTTTCAGCCATTGCCTGCTTCAGCCTGACAAATCCGCAACCAGTAGCAGCTGGCGCAGCCTGCTGCTACTGGGATTCGTCGCTACGTCGTTTTAATCGCCTTCTCGTTATCCAGCGACCGTTCCACCAGCATCAGCCCCAACTCACTCATCCGGTAAATTGCCATGGCCAGATGCCGCGGCTTGTCGTCCAGGCTTTCCGCCAGGTCGAGTAGCAGAATGCTGACCGTCGAAAAGGTTTCGTAGGTCTCGATGGTCAAGGCTTCGGGATTGGCATCGGGGACAACGGTGAACATTTTCATGGATCGTTCCTCGGTGGGGCGTTCGTTGGCAAAACGCGGCTCAGTGTTTTCCTGTTTGAGATAGTGATCTAGAGCCCTGTTGGCAGCGTCTTGGAGTTTTCTTGAGTCGAGGGTTCCGTAGGGGGAACGCGGGATGGTATTGAGTGAATTGGGTCGAGGCATTGACACGGTTAACTCCTTGTTGGAGCTACCGCCGATTCGGAGGTAGACGAATGGACGGCAGCGAGGGAAGGAGAACCTTATGTTGGGACGGACACCACCCACAATCAGCCTGGGTCGCTGACACTTGTAGGCAGATGCGCTTCATTCTGTAGCCGTTAGCGCTGCTATTCGAGAAGTCGGGAGGAGGACAACAAGCATATTACTGACCATGAACGTCAGTTGTTACCCGATGAGGAGCATCGGGTAACAGCCGAGGAGAATTACGACTCTTGATGGTTAGCTAGTCATTAGGGTCATGCTTTTTTGGAGCTTGTGATTCTTTAAAATCGGTGGAGATAGAAATAAGTGCCAAAGAGATGAATTCTTGGTTTCGATCTATCGCTTGCAATGCACATCGGATGTTATCCGCTATTTCGGTAGCACCTCGTTGCGCTATCCAATTCGATAGTTCTTCTATAGCGGCCCCCAAAGCCAGTTGGTTCTCATTGATCTGCGTTAGCACTGAAGCAAATAGTTTTGTCTCGTCCATGATGGATTCCTTGCGATAGAGCTTTCAGGTTGTTGAGTGGGACTGGTTTTCGTAAGTACCCGGATTGAGGGCTTGTAGTACGTGCTCGCACGTCATATCCATGTCGGCATCGTGATATGACGATTTTATATACGATTCGACGTTACATCGTTCCAGCTTTTTTCCACCCCAAGTACGCCGTCACCAACTCGGCCCCCAACTCTTGGGGCCGAGCATCCACCACCGGCACTCCATGAGCACTCAACCGCTCATGGAGCTGCGCCCGGTCATTCAAATAATCCACCGTCCCGCAATAGGCCAGCGCTTCAGGCAAGGTCTGCACCGGGGCGTGCCGTAGATTGTCGAGCAAGTCTTCACGCAGGCTCGCCACCAACACCCGATGCAGTTTGCTCAGGCGTTTGACCGCAGTCAGCAGCTCTTCGTCGTCTTCATCCCTCAGGTTGGTCACCAGCACTACCAGTGCCCGGCGTTTTTGTCGGGCCAGTAGCTGTGTGGCGGCAGCCTGGTAGTCGGCCGGGCGTTGGGTGCTGTCGAGGTCGTAGACGGTGTTGAGCAACACATTGAGCTGGCCTGTGCCCTTGACCGGGGCAAGGTAGTGCGGATGGTTGCTGGCGAAGGTGCTCAAGCCCACCGCGTCGCCCTGGCGCAACGCGATGTAGCTGAGCAGCAGGCAGGCATTGAGGGCGTGATCGAAATGCGCGAGCTCGCCGTCCTGGCTGCGCATGCGACGGCCGCAATCGAGCATGAAGATGATTTGCTGGTCGCGCTCGTCCTGGTATTCACGGGCGATGGGGGTGCGTTGGCGGGCGGTGGCTTTCCAGTCGATCTGGCGCAGGCTGTCGCCTTCGCGGAATTCGCGCAGTTGATGGAATTCCAGGCCCAGGCCGCGACGTTGGCGCTGGCGTACGCCGAGTTGGCTGAGCCAATTGTCCACCGCCAGCAACTGGCCGCCGTAGAGGCGGGCGAAGTCGGGGTAGACGCGGGTGGTGTCGGGTATGTTGAGCAGGCGTTTGTCGGACCACAACCCCATGGGGCTCGGCAGGTTGATTTCGCAGTATTCGAAGCTGAAATGGCCGCGCATGAGCGGGCGCAGGCGGTAGCTGATCTGGCTCTGTTGGCCGGGTTGCAGTTCGACCGACAGGGGCAGGTTTTCGACGCTCAGGCCGTCGGGTACGTGGTCGAAGATCTGAATGTTCAGTGGCTGGGTAAAATCATGCTCGACCTCCAGTCGCACTTCGCTCCATCGACCGAGTGCCAGGCTGCCGGGCATTTGTCGCTGGAGGCGCGGTGAGGGCAAACGCTTGAGGCGAATGGCGTCGAGTATCGCCAGGGCCAGCAGGGCCAGCAGTAATCCCCAGTTGATCGATAAAAGGCTAGATGGAACGGCGATGTCCAGCGCCCGTAAGGCGCCCAGCACGATGCCGATGGCTAGCAAGGCCGCAAGCCAGGCCAGTAGAAGCCGGGATGGTTTCATCGGCACACAGTTCCTGTGGCGAGGGAGCTTGCTCCCGCTCCAGTGCGCAGCGCTGGCAAGTTCTTCGCCCTATCAGAAATGTTGGGGCCGCTTCGCAGCCCAGCGGGAGCAAGCTCCCTCGCCACAGGGGTGGTCCGGATGGCCATGTTCACAGGCGTGGCGCCGGCACTTGGTCGAGCAGTTGCTTGAGCACCTGATCGACGTCCAGCCCTTCGATGTCCAGCTCCGGGGCAATCCGCACGCGGTGACGCAGTACCGCCAGGGCGCAACCTTTGATGTCGTCGGGAATCACGAACTCGCCCCCGCGCAACAAGGCGCGGGCGCGGGCGCAACGTGCCAGGGCGATGGAGGCGCGAGGCCCGGCGCCGAGAGTCAGGCCTGGCCAGGTGCGGGTGGTGCGGGCCAGGCGCACGGCGTAATCGAGCACCTGATCGTCCAGCGGCAGGTCACTGGCAATGCGCTGCAAGGCCAGCACGTCCTTGGCTTGCAACACGGTGCGCAGCGGTTGTACATCGAGCATGTCGGCGCGGGTCGAGCGGCTGACCTGACGCACCATGTCCAGTTCCTGATCGGCCTCGGGGTAGTCCATGCGCACCTTGAGCATGAAGCGGTCGAGCTCGGCTTCGGGTAACGGGTAAGTGCCTTCCTGTTCGATGGGGTTTTGCGTGGCCAGCACCATGAACGGTTGGGCGATGGGCAGGGCGCGGCCTTCGAGGGTGACCTGGCGTTCCTGCATGGCTTCGAGCAACGCGGCCTGGGTTTTTGCCGGGGCGCGGTTGATTTCATCGGCCAGCAGCAGGTTGGTGAACAACGGGCCTTTGCGCAGTTTGAATTGCTCGGTTTGCAGGTCGTACACCGCGTGCCCGGTGACGTCGCTGGGCATCAGGTCCGGGGTGAACTGGATGCGGGCGTATTCGCCACCGAAGCAACGGGCGAGGGCGCGCACCAGCAACGTCTTGCCCAACCCCGGCACGCCTTCGAGCAGCACATGGCCGCCGGCGATCAGGGCGGTGAGCACATCATCGATTACGGTGTTCTGGCCGATCACCGCTTTTTGCAACTCCGTTCTTATCGCCTGGGCCAACTGGCCGGCGCGCTGGCGCTGCTGGGCGGCGTGGGTCTGGGTGCCGGGCTCGATCTGTTCACTCATAAGGCGTTCCTCAAGGTTTGCAGGTGGGCGACCTGACGGCTGAATTCAGCGCTGGACAGCCGCTGTTTCGGTCGCGGGCTCATGGCCTGGCTGATGGCGCGTGTGGGGTGGCCGGTCAGGCGTGCGAGCACCAGCCATTGTTCGGCGACGCCGAGTTGTTCAAAACCGGGATGACGGTGGCGGACACGACGCAGGATGTCTTGCTGCAAGGCGTGCAACAGGCTGTGCTGACCGCTGCGGCGCAGCATGAAATCGGCGCTTGCGCGCAGGTGTTCCTGAAGATGCCGACGCGCCCTTGGGGCCGGCTCCAGCAAAGGGCCGCTGCGCACGCCAACGTGCCAGAAACCCAAAGCGATCAAGGCGATCAGGGCCACCAGGGCTTGGGGAAAGTAACGCCACAACAAGGTCAGCAGACTGTCGTGCTCGGTATTGAACAGCAGGGTCACATCGGTGTCGGCCGTCAGGTACCACAGCAGCCAGGCGTTGTCGTACTGGTTGATGGCCGGGGTTTTCCAGAGGTCGGCATCGGTGACCACGGTGATCGAACCCAGCCCGTGGCTCAGCTGCATCATGTGCGTGGCCTTGCCACTGTTGGCCCAGGCCTGGGCGAGGTTTTTCGGGTCGTCGAGGTGGAACGCGGTATCGAAGCTGAAGTAGGCCGGCGCCTCTTCGTTTTCCAGATAGAGCTTGGTCAGTTTGGGGTAGGGATCATCGCGCAGATCGGGAGGCGAGTCCTTGAGGTCTTTGCTCAGGAACTGGTGCAACTGCACCCGGTCGAGCAGCAGGTCATTGCTTTGGTCGGTCTTTTCATCCCACAGGGCTTCGGCGACGAATACCAGGCGCCCACCGGCCCGGGTCCAGTTCAACACCTGATCCACCTGGCGCGGCGACATGTTCGAGCGGTCGCCGAGCAACAACAGGCTGTGCTGACGCGGTTCGAGGGTCGGCAGGATGTCGAGGCTGTTGGCATGGCTGACGGTCAGGCCCTGTTTGCGCAGAAAATGCTCGGCGGCCAGGTAGGGATTGGCCTGGGCTTCAGGGGACGGGCCGTGTTCGATTTGTACCTGATAGGGTGTGGCCTTGAAATACAGGTAAACACTCAGCGCACCCAAGAGCACGACGATGAACACGCCGACCGCCAGCCATGCCCTGCGATTCAACGGACCGCTCCGGGGCCGAACAATGCGCGCCAGCCGTCACACAGTTCCTGTTGCAAATGCGCCGGTGGCAGGCGATGCCCGTAGGCCATGTTCTGCCAGTGTGCGGTCAGGCTTTTACTGAAGGCCAGCAACGCCGGTTGCTTCAAATGTTCAACGCGCTGAAGCACTTCGCCTTCGGTGTCGGCGGGCTTGAGCGTCATGTCGAAGTCGTTCAACAAGTGGCTGAGCAAGGCGCGATAGAGCAAGCCAAGGGCTTCACGCGGGTTGGTTTGCCAGAGGCTTTCGGCGCTGGCCGCAATATCGGCGGGCAGGGTTTCGCGGTTGAGGTCCAGGCCGAACGCCTGCTGCGGCAATGGTCGCGTCACTTTTCGGTTGAGCGCTGGCCGGCGGCTGACGAACGCCTGCAACCAGTCGCGGTAACGCCAGATCAACAGGCCAATGGCGCCGATCACCGCGCCCCACAGCAACACCTCGATCAGGTTGGCCAATGCGCCGAAACGTTGGCTGTCGAGCAAACTGAACAGCGCTTTCAGCCAGGCGGGTGTTTGACCACCGTGCGCAGTATCGTCGTTGGGCTTGTCTTCGCCAAACCGATAGCGGGTCACCGTTTCCTTGTTCTTGAACGGTGGCTGATCGAGGATGGCCTTGATGCTGTCTCGGGATGCCTGACTGGTCAGCGGTTGCTCCAGCAGACGCGGGCTGTCCGGTGACATGCCCGGTTCGGCGGCCCATACGCTTTGCCCCGTCGGCACCAGCACAAACGCCGCCAGCAGTAGCGTGATGACTGCGCTGCTCAGGCGTTGGCGCAAGCGGCGGAACACCAGTTCGATGTCCCAGGCTTCCAGCCGTGTGCGCCGGTTCAGGTAAAGGCTGAAACCACAGGCGACATAAATCGGTTCCCAGACCACCAGCACCAGGGCGTAAAAAGCATTGGTCAGGTGCTCCAGCCAGCGCCAGTCTTGTGTGGCGGCGGCAATCAAGGTCTGCCAGCCCCAGTCGAGTTCGACCTGCAGCGGCAAGAGCATGTAGAACAGCACCATCAGGCCGATCCACAACGCGGTTTCCAGGTGCACGCCGATGATCGTCAGCCATTGCGCGGCACCGGCATTGCGCTGCAACAGCACGCGTAAACGCTGTTGTCGTGCTTCGCCCTCCAGGCCTTCGAGTTGTACCACCGGCATCAGAAAGCTGCGGCTCAGGCTCAGGCGGCGCCAGGTCAGGCTGGCCAGCAGTTGCGGCGGGAGCAGGCGCGGCCATTGGCGCAGGGCCTGTTTCAGTGTGGGTGTTTCGCCGAACATGGCTTTGGACAGGATGTACAGCGGTAGCCGGTCGAACGCCGGTTTGAGCCACCAGAACAGGAACAGGGCGAGGGAGGGCGACTCCCACAGCATCAAGCTGAGCAAGGTAAAAATCGGTAGGGTCACGATCGCCCAACTGGTCATCAACAGGCGTCGATGGCGCTGACTCAGCAGCACCCCCAGGTCCATGGCTTCCCAGTTTGTGCGTGGGCGAATCACTGCACTGGCGTCACTCAGGCGCATGGCGGGTCCGTCCGGCAAACAGCAGATAAGTCGCGACCAACACCCAGAGCGCTGCGCCGACCAGGTATTTGGTCAGCGGCGTGACTCCGGTCCGCGACGACCAGTAGGCTTCTATAAACGCTGCAATCAACAAAAACAGCATGACCCCGCAAATCAGCAACACGCTCTTGCTCGCCGCCACTCGCAGGGCTTCGGCGCGGGGCAAACGTCCCGGCGCGATCAACGCCCAGCCCAGTTGCAGGCCGGCGGCACCGGCCAGGGCAATGGCGCTCAGTTCGAAGGCGCCGTGCCCGATCACGAATGACCAGAAGGTTTGCCCGTAGCCGATGTGCGTCAGGTGCCCGGCCACCGCACCGATCATCAAGCCGTTGAAGAACAGGAAAAACGCGCTGCCCAGGCCAAACAGCAAACCGCTGGCGAAGGTCTGAAACGCGATGCCGATGTTGTGCATGATGTAGTAACCGAACATCTCCCAGTCTTCACTGGCCGCCCGTTCTGCCAAGCGCCCCAGATGACCGGCGACGGGGTCGTACATGCTTTGCATCTCACTGACCTGCTCGGCCGGGATCAGGTTGTAGACCAGTTCCGGGAACAGATACACCAGCAGCCCGATGCCAATCAGGCTGCCAAAAAATATCAGGCTGGCGGCAAGCACGAAGGGCCATTGTTCGCGCACCAGTCGCGGGAAGTCGGCAAGGATGAAGCTCAGTACGTTGGCCCTCAGCCAACTGCGATGCCGATAAAGCTGTTGATGCCCGCGCAGCACTTGTTGCTGTAACGAGTCGACCAAAAAGCTGCTGTAACCACGCTCCTGAGCCAGGGCCAGGTGTTGGCAGAGCCGTCGATAGTCGCTGGGGAAGCTGGCGACTCGCGAGGTTTCCTTGCCGCGTTCCAGCCGTTCGAGCATGAGTGCAAACTGCTCCCATTCGGTCTTGTGGCGGCTTTCGAATAGGCTTTGCTTCATGTCGGGCCCAACAGTCCGCGGGCGATGCCGTTGAGTTCGGCCACGGCCTGCGGCGCTGAAACGTGCAGCGGTTGCGCGAGTATCGAGGCGAGTTCACCTGCCCGCGCCTCGGAGAGTTCACCCTGGCGCTCGGCAAACCCGAGGATGGCGCGTTGCTCGGTCAGCGTCAGCGCGAAAGCGGCACGGCGCGGCGGGGCATCGGGTAACTGCGGTCGGGTGAGCGGTTGTTCGCGGTAGATCACCAGCGTGCCGGCGGCCAGATCGCCGAGGCGTTTGAAGGTGGGATGTTGCAGGCAACTGATCGCCCCGAGGAAGTAGCCGAACGGCAACATGTCGACAAATCGCAACAGGTTGCGCAGCAAGGACGCGGACCAGCCGATCGGGGTGCCATCGTCGTGCACCACGCGCAATCCCATCCATTGTTTGCCCGGCGAGCGCCCCTGATTGAGCACCTCGAACAGCACCATGTACCACCAGCTCACCACGAACAGCAAAATCGAGCCAAGCCCCGCGCCGAGTTTGCCGAGGAACGCCAGCACCATGAACAGCAGGCCCAGGATCAACCCGCGCAGGCCCAGGTCGATGGTGAACGCCAGCGCACGGACCATCAACCCGGCCGGGCGCAGTGGCAAGTCGATGCCTTCGGGCGTTTCGACCTGATACCGCGTATCCAGTGGCGGGGCCAGCGTTGCTTTCCGTGGCAGTGCTGTGGTCTCGAGCATGGGCAACCTTGCTGTGGCCGGTTTGCGATTCGATGTCCGTTCGATGCTAGCAGCCTCTCGGGGGGAAACGACATAACTATGTATTGCACGGTATGCGGCCGGAGGTGATTGAATGACAACATTTCTGGTCGAGGCAGCCTGTGTGCGCCTAGACTTCGCCGGTCTTCTGTTCAGGAACAACCCGTGACCTCGATCTTCTGGTACGACTACGAAACCACTGGCATCAACCCCCGTTGCGACCGTCCGTTGCAAGTGGCGGGGATTCGCACCGACTTCGATCTCAATGAAATAGACGAGCCGGTCAATCTCTACTGCCAGCCCAGTGACGACATCCTGCCGCATCCGGCGGCTTGCGCGATCACCGGTATCACGCCTGGCCTTCTGGCCGAGCAAGGTTTGAGCGAAGCCGATTTCATGACACGGGTTCATGCCCAGCTCGCCCTGCCCGGCACTTGTGGGGCAGGGTACAACACGCTGCGTTTCGACGACGAGATGACCCGTTACAGCCTGTATCGAAACTTTTTCGACCCCTACGCACGGGAGTGGCAGGGCGGCAACAGCCGCTGGGACCTGATCGACATCGTGCGCGCGGCTTATGCGTTGCGTCCCGATGGCTTCGTCTGGCCCACGGATGACGAAGGGCGGGTGACGCTCAAGCTCGAACGCCTGACCGCCGCCAACGGCATCGATCACGGGAATGCCCACGAGGCACTGTCGGATGTTCGCGCCACAATCGCCCTGGCGCGTCTGATTCGTGAAAAACAGCCGAAGTTGTATGACTGGCTGTTTCAGTTGCGCAGCAAACAAAAGGTGATGGACCAGATTCGGCTGTTGCAGCCGATGGTGCACATTTCCGGGCGCTTTTCGGCGGCCCGCCATTATGTCGGCGTGGTACTGCCACTGGCCTGGCATCCACGCAATCGCAACGCGCTGATTGTCTGTGACCTGCACCTGGACCCTCAGGGGCTGCTCGATCTGGATACCGAAACCTTGCGTCAGCGGCTTTATACACGCCGTGACGATCTGGCCGAAGGCGAACTGCCCGTGCCGCTCAAGCTCATACACATCAACAAGTGCCCGGTTGTGGCGCCGTTATCGGTACTTCGTCCCGAAGATCAGCAACGTTTGGGGCTGGACATGGCGCTCTATCAGGAACGGGCGCTGCGGCTAAGTGCCGCACAACAACTTTGGCAAGATAAAGTCTCGGGAGTTTATGCCCGCGAGGATTTCGCCGCGAGCCTGGACCCCGAGCAACAGTTATACGACGGTTTTATCGGCGATCGGGATCGGCGTCTATGTGAGCAAGTCAGAGCCGCCGACCCTGCGCAATTAGCACAAGAGCAGTGGCCTTTCGATGATGAACGTTTGCCCGAATTATTGTTTCGTTATCGCGCACGCAACTTTCCGGATACGTTGAGCCTGGAAGAGCAAGAACGCTGGCGAATATTTTGTCAGCAGCGTTTGTCCGTGCCGGAGTGGGGCGCTCCCAATACGCTGGAAAGTTTTCTGACAGCTGCCGCCCAATTGACGATTAGTCCTACATCGTTTCAGCAAGAGGTTCTGGATGAATGGCAGATTCATGTCCAGGCATTACGCAAACGTTTGAATATTTGAAAACGAAAATGACTTGCGATTGAATTCCGGGCATAAAAAAACGCCAGCATTTGCTGGCGTTCTTTTGGTCGCGGATCAGTCTGCGACGTGCTTGCGGCTTAGCCCAGCAGGGTAGCCCAGCCTTCAACCACGTCACCGCCCCACTTGGCTTTCCACTCTTTCAGAGTTTTGTGGTTGCCACCTTTGGTTTCGATGACTTCGCCGTTGTGCGGGTTTTTGTATTGTTTAACTTTGCGAGCACGCTTGGTGCCAGTAGTTTTTACTGCGCCGCCACGTGGAGCCTTGGTTTTGGACTCTGGATCCAATAGGGCAATGATGTCACGCAGGGATTTGGAGTATTCGCCCATCAGGGTGCGCAATTTGCCTTCGAATTCCAGCTCGGTTTGCAGTTTGTCGTCTTGGGACAGGTTCTTCAAACGGGCTTGCAGCTCTTTGATAGCTTCTTCGGTGGCGCGATATTCGTTGATCAAGGACATGAGGACTACCTTATGTTGGCGCTGGATGACAGGGTGACAGTGCGACAATAATAGTCAGGGTGTTTCATCAAGTAAACATTTAACCGAAGTTTTACTTAAATTAGTTGCGGTGAATAGGACACACATTGGAGAGGCAGTTAAATAGCGTCACAAATATTCACAGTTAACCTCTTGAAGGCTGGCTACAAGAGCACCATGCACTGGCGTATGGCACCGTCGGAACCTGTGCCGATGACCGCAATCTGCAGCCGCGCGTCATCAATACTGCAGTTTTGCTGCGCAATCGCTAGAATGGCGGCCTTTGCGAAGTTCTGGAGTTTCCCCCTCATGCGCACTTTTCGGCTGGTGATTGCTTGCCCGGACCGCGTCGGTATCGTTGCTAAAGTCAGTAACTTTCTGGCGTCACATAACGGCTGGATCACTGAAGCGAGCCATCACTCGGACAATCAGAGTGGCTGGTTCTTCATGCGTCACGAAATTCGTGCCGATTCGCTGCCTTTCGGTATCGAAGCCTTTCGCGAAGCGTTTGCACCGATTGCCCAAGAGTTCTCGATGGACTGGCGCATCACCGACACCGAGCAGAAGAAGCGCGTGGTGTTGATGGCCAGCCGTGAGTCCCATTGCCTGGCTGACTTGTTGCACCGCTGGCACAGCGACGAACTGGACTGCGAAATCGCCTGCGTGATTTCCAACCATGACGATTTGCGCAGCATGGTCGAGTGGCACGGTATTCCTTACTACCATGTACCGGTCAACCCGCAGGACAAGGAACCGGCCTTCGCCGAAGTCTCGCGCCTGGTCAAACAGCACGACGCCGAAGTGGTGGTACTTGCTCGTTACATGCAGATTCTGCCGCCCGACTTGTGCAGCGAATATGCCCACAAAGTCATCAACATTCACCATAGCTTCCTGCCGTCGTTCGTCGGCGCCAAGCCGTATCATCAGGCTTCGATGCGCGGTGTGAAGTTGATCGGTGCCACTTGCCACTATGTCACCGAAGAGTTGGACGCCGGTCCGATCATCGAGCAGGACGTGGTGCGTGTCAGCCACAGCGACAGTATTGAAGACATGGTGCGCTTCGGTCGTGACGTCGAGAAAATGGTGCTGGCCCGTGGCCTGCGTTACCACCTGGAAGACCGGGTGTTGGTGCACGGCAACAAAACCGTCGTGTTCTGACAACCATACGGTTGAAATCCGAAGGGCCTGGGCGTTCAATCGCTTCAGGCCCTTCGCCGTTTCTGCACCGAGGACATGACCATGGCCGATCCGCTGGATAAAGCCGTTTCCAAGGCGCCCGCCACATTGGGCGAGGGCTGTTTGAGCCGCTACGATCCGGACGACCTGAGCCCCGAAGACGGCACGGAGTTTCCCGGCGCCGCCGAGTTGTGGGAGCAGTTGCAGGACGATTCCGACGATACAGCCAGGGGGGCCTGAAAAGACCCTGTGGCGATCTTTAAGCTTGCTTGAACTTCATCAACTTCTTCAGCAATGGCCGCCCGAGCATCAGCAGAAACACCGGGCCACCGACCACCAGATAGAAGTAATAAGTCACCGTCCGCCAGATCAGAATCGCTGCCGCCGCGGTGGATTTCCCCACCATCGGCGCCAGCAGCGCCGCCGATGTCAGTTCCGCCGCCCCGGCACCGCCCGGCAACAGACTGAATTGCCCCGCACTCAATGACAGCATCTGGATCAGAAAGCACCAGGCCCATTGCAAGTCCACGCCCAGCCCGCGTAACGCCAGATACAGCACGCTATACCGCAAGACCCAATGCAGACAGGTCAGGGCAAACACCGTGATCAATGTTTGAAAGGGTAACTTCAGTGTGTCGGTGAATGCCGCCAGGAAATGCAGGAGCTTTCGCGCCCAACGAAGCCGGGTCGCTTCCTTGACATTGAAACGGGCGAGCAACCGACCACTCAGGCGAATCAGCGAACGGTGGCAGCGAGCCATCAATACACAGCTGAACAGCCCGCCGAACAACGAGATGGCGCTGACCGTCAGCATCCATTCCAGGCGCTGACTGAGGTGCTGGAACAGTGCATAAATCAGAATCGCGCTCAGCGCGCAGAGAAAAAACAGCAAGTCGCTCAACTGGTCCATGGCGAACACGGCGCTGCCCCTGGCCGGCCGCACGCCGTGGCGCGCCAACAGGGCCATGATGGTCAGCGGTCCACCACTGCCGCCGGGGGTGGCGCAGTAGGCGAACTCGGCGGACATCACCACCCCGAGGCTTTTGAGTCGGCTCACCTTGTCACGCTGATCGCCCAGTAACAGGCGCAAGCGCAGGGTGTTGAGCGCCCAGCACAACAGGATCATGCCGAACATGATCAGCAGCCATTCCAGCGGGAAGCGTTGCAACCGCGACCATGTCTCGCCGCCGCCCAGCAACGCCGGGATGAGCACCGCAGCGAGCAGCGCGATGACCAGCAGAATTCCCCGGCTCATGCTGCGCGACCGATGGGGTCGCGTTGCAGTTTCAACCAACCGGCCTTGGTCATCGGCACACGGCCCTCGTCGAGCAAGCGCTTGAGCGTTTGCAGCCAATATTGACGCGAGAACTCATGTCGCATGTCCACCGGGTGCAGGCCGAGACGAATCACCGGCGCCTGGCGCCAGCGCTGTTCGCGCTGATCGCTGACGATTTTCGACAGGCCACGGCGCCAGGCGCTGCGTGCGCTCCAGACCAGGCCTGGGGCGTCGATCGCAGTGAAATCCGGCAAACGATACAGGTGCTGCGAATCGCTGGTGTAGCGCAGCGGTAACTGACGCAACGCCTGACGGGTGCCTTCGCTCATCAGCCAGGCGGGGGCGACAAAGCCTTCGAGCGGCCAGTTGTAGCGATGGAATACCTCGATTCCGGCGCGCAGGCGGGCGAGGGCGGCGTCTAGAGGCAGGTCATAGAACTCGCCTTCATGGGTATAGATCCGGCGCATGAACCAGTCTCGGGGAGTGGTGGGAATCGACCCTTCATCGCAATGGTAGTAACCGTGCAGTACCAGTTCGTCGCCGCGAGCGACGCGACGGCTCAGCAAGTGTCGAAACTCCGGATGTGCGTCAAGGTCGTCATGTTTGTGGAAATTCGGCACCACCAGCCAGGTCATCGGCACTGTACCCAATGCGTCGACGGCTTCGACGAAGGCCTGGTAATCGGGCCAGGTCTGCGGTGCAACGTCGTGTAGCACCAACAACAGACTGGGTGTGTTCATGGGCTCAGCCATTGGCGATCAGCGGCCATTGCGTGCCGAGTACGGCATGATAGTGCCCCAGCAGGCTGTGGACCACGGTGTCCCAGGCGTAATGTTGCTCGACATGCCGTCGGGCCTGTTTGCCCAACGCGGCGCTGCCTTGGCTGAACAGTTCGCGAACGGTGTTGGCCATCGCCACTGGATTGTTCGGCGCGCAGAGCAAGCCGCATTGATCGGTGACAATCTCCTGGAAAGCCCCGGCCGCCACGGCCACCACGGGAATGCCACTGGCCATGGCTTCGAGAACCACCAGGCCAAAGGTTTCCTGGTCGCCGGCATGCACCAGCGCGTCGGCGCTGGCCATCAGGCGTGCGACTTGCGCTGCCGGGCAGAATTCATCGAGGACGGTGACATTGCGCGGCACCAGGGTCGGCATCGACGAGCCCACCAGCAGCAAGTGGTAGCGACGCCCCAGGCGTTTCATGCAGTTGAGCAGCACCGGCAGGTTTTTTTCCTTGGAGCCGCGGCCGGCGAAGATCAGCAGGTGAGTGTTTTCATCGATGCCCAATTCGGCCCGCAGGCCTGGATCCCGAACGCTGGGGTTGAACGTTTGCAGGTCGACGCCCAAGGGCTGTACGAAAACGTTCTTCACCCCCAACCCGATCAGTTTGTCGGCCATGACCTGGCTTGGCGCCAGAACCCGGTCGAAGTTGCCGTAGAGCTTGCTGACATAAGCCTCGACATTGGGTGTAACCCAGTTGCCCATGCGATTGCTGACCAGCATCGGCAGGTCGGAGTGATAAAAACCGATTACCGGCACATCGAGTTGTCGCTTGGCGTCCAAAGCGGCCCAGGCGGTCAGGTAAGGGTCGCCGACTTCAATCAGATCGGGTTGTAAATCTCGCAGAACATTGCGCCACGGCCCGAGACGGAGGGGGAAGCGATAACCCTTGCCGAAGGGCAGGGCGGGGGCCGGAACCGTATAGACACCATCCTGTTCACTCAAATGCGCCCCTGGGATCAGCAGGCTATGGCAAATGCCGGGTTTGATGCCCAAACGACGGTGCTTGGCATCCAGATACGTGCGCACGCCACCGCTGGCAGGGGCGTAGAACATGGTTATGTCAGCGATATGCACGATGAACATCCCTCCGGGTTCGATGTGCTCCCTTTGGTTGACCTATATGAAGGATAGATGTTCGGTTGGGTTTTGCGGTGGGGGGGCGCAGCGGGATTTGCGGTGTCTGGATGGACGCCTTCGCGGGCAAGCCTCGCTCCTACACATATACCTGTGTAGGAGCGAGGCTTGCCCGCGAAGAGGCCAGTTCAGACGCTAGATACGGAAACTGCCCACCAATTGCTTCAATCGAGAAGCCTGTTGCTCAAGGTCCGAGCACGCCCGCAGGGTCGATTGCAGGTTTTCCACGCCTTCCTGGTTCAGCGTGTTGATCTCGGTGATGTCCACATTGATCGACTCCACCACTGCCGTCTGTTCCTCGGTCGCCGTGGCCACCGACTGGTTCATGCCGTCGATTTCGCCGATGCGCAACGTCACGCTGTTCAGGCGCTCGCCCGCCAGGTTGGCGATTTCCACGCTGTCCTGGCTGTGGCGCTGGCTGTCGCTCATGGTACTGACGGATTCGCGGGCGCCGACTTGCAGCTCCTCGATCATGGTCTGCACCTGTTGCGCCGACTCCTGTGTGCGGTGCGCCAGGTTGCGTACCTCGTCGGCCACCACGGCAAAACCGCGCCCGGCTTCACCGGCCCGCGCTGCTTCGATGGCGGCGTTGAGCGCCAGCAGGTTGGTTTGCTGGGAAATGCTGGTGATCACTTCGAGAATCTGCCCGATGTTCACGGTTTTGCTGTTCAGCGATTCGATGTTGGTGCTCGAAGCGCTGAGCATGCTCGACAGCTGATTCATCGCGGCAATGCTGCGATCCACCACTTGCTGGCCGTCTTCGGCCAGGCTGCGGGCATCGCTGGCCTGATTCGATGCCTGGGCGGCGTTACGGGCGATTTCCTGAGCCGCGGCGCCGAGCTGGTTGATGGCCGCGGCGACGCTGCTGGTGCGCGAAGCTTGCTGGTCGGAGTTGAACATCGACGAGTTCGAGGCCGCCACCACCCGCAAGGCCACTTCGTTGACCTGGCCGGTGGCCGAGGACACTTCGCGGATCGATGTATGAATTCGCTCCACGAAACGATTGAACGCCGTGCCAAGGACGCCGAATTCGTCCTGATTCTGGATGGTCAGGCGTTTGGTCAGGTCGCCTTCACCGTCGGCGATGTCTTCCATGGCGCGGGTCATCACGTGCAGCGGCTGGATCAGCAGGCGGATCAGCATGCCCAGCAAGCCAATGATGATGGCCACTGCAATCAGGGTCGCGATGATCGCCGAGGTGCGGAATTCGCTGAGCATGGAGAAGGCTTTGTCCTTGTCCACCGACAGGCCGATGTACCAGTTGACCGACGGCAAGCCTTTGATCGGGGTGAAAGAGACGATGCGGGTTTTGCCGTCGACGTCTACTTCAGTGAAGTTGCTGCTAATGCGTGGGGTATTTTTCGGGTACGCCTCGCTCAGGGACTTCATCACCATGGCTTTATCCGGATGAACCAGGATCTTGCCGTCGGCGCTGACCAGAAAGGCATAGCCCATGCCGCCGAAATCACGCGCGATCAGGGTGTCGATCAGGGTTTGCAGGCTCAAGTCACCGCCTACCACCCCCACGCTTTTCCCCGACTTTTTCGAAGCGGTGGCAATGGAGATGATGGTTTGACCGGTCGCCGCATCTACATAAGGTTCGGTCAGCGTCGAGCCGTTGCTGTTTTCCGCGCCTTTGTACCAAGGGCGAACTCTGGGATCGTAGCCGTCCGGCATCTTGGAGTCCGGGCGGTTGATGAAGTTGCCGCTGGCATCACCCAGGTATCTGGCCATGAAGGTCGATGCCAAAGCATTTTGTTCAAGCAGACTGACGACGTTGGATTGTTCGGGGTTGATGGCAATGTTTTGAGCGAGGTTCTCTATCAGCAGGATACGACCGGCGAGCCAACTCTGGATGTTGTTGGCGGTGACGTCTCCCATCTCGGTGAGATAGTTATCCAGATCTTCACGAATCGCATTGCGCTGCAAATAGTCGTTGTACAGCGTGAAGGAGGCGAAGGCGGCAATAACGATCAGGGCGGCGGCAAGCAGTATCTTATGGCTGAAGCGCAGATTTTTATTCATGGCTTGGGGGTCCGCTAAAGTCTTAATGTCCAGGGCGTGCTTTTATAAAGGCACGCAAATTGGGCAGTGTTGAAAGTAAGCTGATAGTTCCGTCTCTCCTTAGGGAATTACCGACGCTATTTTCAGTCTGGTCTCTCGGTTGTTATCGGCCATGCAGGATCAAAGATTAACCATGGGTGACAAAATGCCTGACTCATCGCAACTCGTTATCGGCGCTGACCTCGCTGGCCAGCCAATCGCCCAGGCCATGCGCCTGGCGAACCGTCACGGTTTGGTAGCGGGCGCTACCGGGACCGGTAAAACCGTTACGTTGCAGCGCCTGGCCGAAGCGTTCAGCGATGCAGGCGTGGCGGTGTTCGCGGCGGATATCAAAGGCGACTTGTGCGGCCTGGGCGCCGCCGGTAACCCTCAAGGCAAGGTCGCGGAGCGGATCGCCGGCATGCCCTGGCTGAACCATAAGCCTCAGGCGTATCCGGTAACCCTGTGGGATATTCACGGTCAGTCCGGTCATCCATTGCGCACCACCTTGAGCGAAATGGGGCCGTTGCTGCTCGGCAGCCTGCTGGAGCTGACCGACAGTCAGCAGTCGGCACTTTATGCCGCGTTCAAGGTGGCCGACCGCGAAGGGCTGTTGCTGCTGGATTTGAAGGATTTGAAGGCGCTGCTCAATCATCTGCGCGATAACCCCGAATTGCTGGGCGATGACGCCGCGCTGATGACCACCGGTTCCAGCCAGGCACTGTTGCGCCGTTTGGCGACGCTGGAACAGCAGGGCGCCGAAGCGTTGTTCGGTGAACCGGCACTGCAACTGGAAGATATTTTGCAGCCGGCGATGGACGGTCGCGGGCGCATCCACTTGCTCGACGCCAGCCGTCTGGTGCACGAAGCGCCGAAGGTCTACGCGACGTTCCTGCTGTGGTTGCTGGCTGAATTGTTCGAGCAACTGCCGGAACGCGGCGATGCCGATAAACCGCTGCTGGCGCTGTTTTTCGACGAGGCGCACTTGTTGTTCGCCGGTACGCCCAAGGCGTTGCAGGATCGTCTGGAACAAGTGGTGCGGCTGATCCGTTCGAAAGGCGTGGGCGTGTATTTCGTCACCCAATCGCCGGGGGACTTGCCGGATGATGTGCTGGCTCAGTTGGGCCTGCGTGTTCAGCATGGCTTGCGCGCGTTCACCGCCAAAGAGCAGAAATCCCTGCGGGCAGTGGCCGAGGGCTTCCGGCCGAACCCGGCATTTGACGCCTTGTCGGTGTTGACTGAGCTGGGCATCGGCGAGGCGTTGGTCGGCACCTTGCAGGACAAGGGCACGCCGGAGATGGTCCAGCGTGTACTGGTCGCACCGCCGCAATCGCGGATCGGTCCGCTGACCGAGACTGAGCGCACGGTGCTGATTGCCGGTTCGCCGTTTAAAGGGCGATATGACAAACCGGTTGATCGCGAATCGGCCTATGAAGTGCTGATGGGGCGCAAGGGGTTGGCGCCGGAGCCTGAAACCGCGCCGGGCAAACCTGCCCCCGAAGAGCCGAGCTTCACCGAACAGGCCGGGGAATTCCTCGGTACGGCGGCAGGACAGGCGCTTAAATCGGCGATGCGACAGGCGGCCAATCAATTGGGCCGACAACTGGTACGCGGGTTGATGGGGTCATTGCTCGGCGGTAGCAAACGCCGCTGAATGAATTGGAATGCAATCACCTGTAGGAGCGAGGCTTGCCCGCGAAGCTATTGGCGCCCTCGGGGGCCTCTTCGCGGGCAAGCCTCGCTCCTACAGGGGTTCAGGATTTAGGTTTTGCGTGCGCCGCAAGGCGCTCCAGCGCCGCCCTTAAATTCGGGTCGGTAATCCCGTCAGCCGTCGCCTGAATGGTCGCCGCGGCATCCGTCGACAAATCCATGGTATGCCCAGCCGCTCCTTGCTGAACGGTCGGTGGTTGCACCTTGAACAGGATCCGCGTCAGGCTGGCGAACTCGTCGAACAGCTGTAACTGGCGTTGCAGACGCTTTTGTTGATAACGCAGGCGGGTGGCCCAGTGACCGTCGGTGACAATCAGCAATAAACTGCCTTCGCGCCACGACGCCACATGGCAATGCTCGCGGGCGGCCGGTTGCAGCTGGCTTTCCACCAGACGTTGTAAATGACCCAGGCGTTGAGCGTGGCCAAAGATGGCTTTCAGCGGTTTGGCTTCGCGAAGCAGAACGGCGGGTGCTCTGGCCGTGAGAGGGCGAAATGCCATGATCGAACACCTGAAGTAACAGAACGGCCATGGTAACAGAAAGCACCCGCTGGTCCTGACCCATTGCTTTACGAGCGCTTTACCCATTAAATCAACGAGTAACTTGTACCCTCAATGGGTTGAAGTTCAGTAAAAAGCCCTTATTTTAAGTGAGCCCCGTCACAGCGCAGTGCATGCATCGTGGAATAACGCCACTTTCCTCACCATCGTTTCCGGGTAGAATGCTCGTTCGCATGCGGCCATGAGGGCTGCACGGGCGACTCACGGGGCCGCCCTCCATCCCTTTAGTGTGGAAGATCCTGCCGATATGTTTGCGCCTTTGTTAAAGAAACTTTTTGGAAGCAAGAACGAGCGTGAAGTCAAACGCATGCTCAAGACGGTGCAGCTCGTCAATGCCTTCGAAGAGCAAATGGTGGCCCTTTCGGACGATCAATTGCGTGCCAAGACCAACGAGTTCAAGGCCCGCCTCGCCAAAGGGGAAACCCTCGACAAGCTGCTGCCAGAAGCCTTTGCGGTCGCCCGCGAAGCCGGTAAGCGCGTCATGGGTATGCGCCACTTCGATGTCCAGCTGATCGGCGGCATGACCTTGCATGAAGGCATGATCGCGGAAATGCGTACCGGTGAAGGCAAGACCCTGGTGGCAACACTGGGCGTTTACCTCAACGCGCTGTCCGGCAAGGGCGTGCACGTTGTGACGGTGAACGACTACCTGGCCCGTCGTGACGCCAACTGGATGCGTCCGCTCTACGAATTCCTTGGCATGACGGTCGGCGTGGTCACGCCATTCCAGCCGCCGGAAGAGAAGCGCGCCGCTTACGCCGCCGACATCACCTACGGCACCAACAACGAATTCGGTTTCGACTACTTGCGCGACAACATGGCGTTCAGCATGGAAGAAAAATTCCAGCGCGAACTCAATTTTGCCGTGATCGACGAAGTCGACTCCATCCTCATCGACGAAGCCCGTACCCCGCTGATCATCTCCGGTCAGGCCGAGGACAGCTCCAAGCTGTACATCGAGATCAACAAACTGATCCCGCAGCTTGAATTGCACATCGAGGAAGTCGAAGGGGAAGTCACCAAGGCCGGCCATTACACCATCGACGAGAAGACCCGTCAGGTCGAACTCAACGAAGCCGGTCACCAGTTCATCGAAGAAATGCTCACCCGCGTCGGCCTGCTGGCTGAAGGCGAGAGCCTGTATTCGGCGCATAACCTGGGCCTGTTGACTCACGTCTATGCCGGCCTGCGTGCGCACAAACTGTTCCATCGCAATGTCGAGTACATCGTGCAGGACGGTCAGGTGGTGCTGGTCGACGAACACACCGGCCGTACCATGCCGGGTCGCCGTTTGTCCGAAGGTCTGCACCAGGCCATCGAAGCCAAGGAAAACCTGAACATCCAGGCCGAGAGCCAGACCCTGGCGTCGACCACGTTCCAGAACTACTTCCGTCTGTACAACAAGCTGTCCGGCATGACCGGTACCGCGGACACCGAAGCGTTCGAATTCCATCAGATCTATGGCCTGCAGGTCATGGTCATCCCGCCGAACAAGCCGTTGGCGCGTAAAGACTACAACGACCTGGTGTTCCTGACCGCCGAAGAGAAATACGCGGCGATCATCGGCGACATCAAGGAGTGCATGGCTCAGGGCCGTCCAGTGCTGGTGGGTACCGCCACCATCGAAACGTCCGAGCACATGTCCGGCCTGCTTCAGAAGGAAGGCATCGAACACAAGGTTCTGAACGCCAAGTTCCACGAAAAAGAAGCCGAAATCATCGCTCAGGCCGGTCGTCCGGGTGCACTGACCATCGCCACCAACATGGCCGGTCGTGGTACCGACATCCTGTTGGGCGGTAACTGGGAAGTGGAAGTGGCTTCGCTGGAAGACCCGACCCCTGAGCAGATTGCCCAGATCAAGGCCGACTGGCAGAAACGTCACCAGCAAGTGCTGGAGTCGGGCGGCTTGCAGGTGATCGCTTCCGAGCGTCACGAATCGCGCCGTATCGACAACCAGTTGCGCGGTCGTGCCGGTCGTCAGGGCGACGCCGGTTCCAGCCGTTTCTACCTGTCGCTGGAAGACAGCCTGATGCGCATCTTCGCCTCTGACCGGGTGAAGAACTTCATGAAGGCGCTGGGCATGCAGTCCGGTGAAGCGATCGAGCACCGCATGGTGACCAACGCCATCGAGAAGGCTCAGCGCAAGGTTGAAGGTCGCAACTTCGACATCCGTAAGCAGCTGCTTGAGTTCGACGACGTCAACAACGAACAACGTAAAGTGATCTATCACATGCGTAACAGTTTGTTGGCCGCCGACAACATTGGCGAAACCATTGCCGATTTCCGTCAGGACGTGCTCAACGCAACCGTCAGCGCACACATTCCGCCACAATCGCTGCCTGAGCAGTGGGACGTGTCCGGTCTGGAAGCGGCGTTGCAGAGCGACTTCGGTGTGGCGCTGCCGATCCAGCAATGGCTCGACGAAGACGACCACCTGTACGAAGAAACCCTGCGTGAGAAGCTGCTCAACGAACTGATCGCCGCGTACAACGAGAAAGAAGACCAGGCCGGTGCCGAAGCACTGCGCTCCTTCGAGAAGCAAATCGTACTGCGCGTGCTCGACGACCTGTGGAAAGACCACCTGTCGACCATGGATCACCTGCGTCACGGCATTCATTTGCGTGGTTATGCGCAGAAGAACCCGAAGCAAGAGTACAAGCGCGAGTCCTTCACCTTGTTCTCCGAGCTGCTGGATTCGATCAAGCGCGACTCGATTCGTGTGCTGTCGCACGTTCAGGTGCGCCGCGAAGATCCGGAAGCCGAAGAGCAACGTCTGCGTCAGGAAGCCGAGGCGCTGGCTGCGCGCATGCAGTTCCAGCACGACGAAGCGCCTGGCCTGGAGCAACCGGAAGTGTTGGGTGAAGAGATCGATGTAGCTCTCGCCACCGCACCGGTTCGCAACGAGCAGAAGCTGGGCCGTAACGAGCTGTGCTACTGCGGCTCGGGCAAGAAGTACAAGCATTGCCACGGGCAGATCCAGTAAACCCCGTTTCAAACGCTGAAATACCCGCGCCGCGACCGGCTTCTGCCGTCGCGGCGTTTTGCCATTTAAACCACCGTCCATCGCACTGACGGTGACAACATTTTTTAAGGAGCGCATTCATGGCTGTTGGTCTTGGTCCTTTGCCAACGTTGCACCCGGTTGCCGGTTTTGAACTCGGTATCGCCTCGGCCGGTATCAAGCGCCCGGGGCGCAAGGATGTCGTGGTCATGCGCTGTGCCGAAGGTTCCACAGTGGCGGGCGTGTTCACCCTGAACGCCTTTTGCGCCGCTCCCGTGATCCTGGCCAAGCAACGCGTGCAAGGTCCGGTACGTTACCTGCTGACCAACACCGGCAATGCCAACGCCGGCACCGGCGAACCAGGCCTGGCCGCCGCCGAGCGCACCTGCGCCAAGCTGGCCGAGCTGGCCGGCGTTGATGCCAGCCTGGTGCTGCCGTATTCCACCGGCGTGATCGGCGAACCGCTGCCGGTCGAGAAAATCGAAGGCGCGTTGCAAGCCGCCCTCGATGACTTGTCGGAAAACAACTGGGAAGCTGCCGCCACCGGCATCATGACCACCGACACCCTGCCCAAGGGCGCCAGCCGTCAGTTCCAGCATGACGGCGTGACCATCACCGTCACCGGCATCAGCAAAGGCGCGGGCATGATTCGCCCGAACATGGCGACCATGCTCGGTTACATCGCCACCGACGCCAAAGTCTCCCGCGAGGTGCTGCAAAACCTGCTGCTGGACGGCGCCAACAAGTCGTTCAACCGCATCACCATCGACGGCGACACCTCGACTAACGACTGCTGCATGCTGATCGCCACCGGCAAGGCCGCACTGCCGGAAATCACCCGCGCCGAAGGCGAGCTGTTCGCCAAGTTGAAACAAGCGGTATTCGAAGTGTGCATGGACGTGGCCCAGGCCATCGTGCGTGACGGCGAAGGCGCGACCAAGTTCGTCACCGTTGAAGTCAACGGCGGCGGCAATCACCAGGAATGCCTGGACGTCGGTTACACCGTGGCCCACTCGCCGCTGATCAAGACTGCGCTGTTCGCCTCCGACCCGAACTGGGGCCGCATCCTGGCCGCTGTAGGCCGTGCCGGTGTACCGAACCTGGACGTGAGCAAGATCGACGTATTCCTTGGCGAGGTGTGCATCGCCAGCCGTGGCGCGCGTTCTGCCACCTACACCGAAGCCCAGGGCGCGGCGGTAATGCAGCAGGAAGAAATCACCATCCGCATCGAGCTGGGTCGCGGCGATTGCAGCGAAACCATCTGGACCACCGACTTGTCCCACGAATACGTGAAGATCAACGCCGAGTACCGCACGTAAGACAGATCGCTTTCGCGGGCAAACCTCGTTCCTACAGGTCACACCACCTGTAGGAGCGAGCGGTGCGGCGATCCGACTTGCCCGCGAAGACGGACCACCAGACGCTAAAGATTCTGGCTTGTACTCTTACCAAAAGGCGCCCGAACATGAGCCTCCACCTGATCATCGGCGACAAACTGTATTCTTCCTGGTCCCTGCGCGCCGCGCTGGCCCTCGACCTGACCGGCGCGTCCTACACCGAAGAACTGATCAAGCTGAACCAGCCGGACACCCGCGCACGCGTGCTCAAGCATTCGCCGACCGGGAAAGTCCCGCTGCTGAAAAGCGAACACGGCACCATCGCCGATTCGCTGGCGATTGCCGAGTACCTGGCCGAGCAATTCCCCGATGCCGGCCTCTGGCCCAAAGACACCGCCGCCCGAGCCCAGGCGCGTTCGGCTTGCGCGCAGATGCACAGCGGTTTCTTCGCCATGCGCGGCAACATGCCGTTCGACCTGAGCCACAATGCGCCGTTGTTGCCGACTCCGCCTGACGTTCAGGCCGAGATCGAGCGCATGCTGGCGTTGTGGGCTGAATGTCGTGCGGCCGCGACTGAAGCCGGCCCGTTCCTGTTCGGTGGCGCGACCCTGGCCGATGCGTTTTTCGCACCGATCGCCGTCCGCCTGCGCACCTATCAAGTGAAGCTGCCCGAGGTCGATGCAGCCTATGTCGAAACCATTTACCAATGGCCAGCTTTCAAGGCCTGGCAGAAGGCAGGTCTGGAGGAGGTCGGGCAGTGAAACGAGTACACGTGGCCGCGGCGGTTATCCGCGATAGCAACGGCAAGATCCTCATCGCCCGGCGTGCCGACACCCAGCATCAGGGCGGCTTGTGGGAGTTCCCCGGTGGCAAGGTCGAGGATAACGAATCCGTCGAAACCGCCCTGGCCCGCGAGCTTCACGAAGAGTTGGGCATTGTGGTCAATACCGCGCGACCGTTGATCAAGGTTCGCCACGACTACCCGGACAAGCAGGTGTTGCTGGATGTCTGGGAAGTCTCGGCGTTTACCGGCGAACCCCATGGTGCCGAAGGTCAGCCTTTGGCCTGGGTGACTGCGCGGGAACTGCTGGACTACGAGTTTCCAGCCGCCAACCAGCCGATCGTCTCGGCAGCACGCTTGCCTGGCGAGTACCTGATCACCCCGGACGGTCTGGAAACCCCGGCCTTGCTGCGCGGTATCCAGAAAGCCATCGCGGGCGGCATCAAGCTGATTCAGTTGCGTGCGCCCAATGGCTATGACCCGCAATACCGCGATTTGGCGGTGGACGCGGCAGGGCTGTGTGCCGGCAAGGCGCAGTTGATGATCAAGGGGCCGTTTGAATGGCTGGGGGACTTTCCGTCCGCCGGCTGGCACATCACTGCCGCGCAGTTGCGCAAGTACGCGGCGGCCGGCCGACCGCTACCGGCGTCGCGCTGGTTGGCGGCGTCCTGCCACAACGCTGAAGAGCTGGCGCTGGCCGAGCAGATGGGCGTGGACTTTGTGACTCTGTCGCCGGTGCAGCCGACCCAGACGCACCCGGATGCTCAGCCGCTGGGTTGGGAGCTGGCGTCGACTTTGATCGAAGGCTTCAGCAAACCGGTGTTCTTGTTGGGTGGTGTTGGCCCGGTAGAGCGGCAGAAAGCCTGGGAAGCGGGCGCGCAGGGTGTGGCGGGGATTCGGGCGTTCTGGCCTGAGGCTTGATTTGCAGTGCTGTGATCATTCCCACGCTCCGCGTGGGAATGATCAGTCGATCAGTTTGAAGGTTTCGCCGCAGGCTGCCATAAAATCTCGGCAATCCCCTGGCGCTTGGCAATCAACCGTGCCGCCACAAACAACAAATCCGACAACCGATTGATATACGCCAGGCCCACCCCGGCCAACGGTTCGATCGTATTCAATTGCTGACACCGGCGCTCGGCACTGCGCGCCAGGCTGCGGCACACGTGGGCCTGGGCAATCAGCGCCGAACCGCCGGGCAGAATGAAATTCTCCAGCGGCCCCAGCTCTTCATTCCACACATCAATGGCCGCTTCCAGCCGTTCGATTTCTGCCGTGTTCAGTGCCTGATACACCGGCATCGCCAGTTCGCCACCGAGGTCGAACAACCGATGCTGGCAGGGCGCCAATACCTCGATCACTTCGCCAAGTCCGGGAAACTCGCCACTTTGCGCGGCCAACCCGGCCAACAGCACGCCCACCTGGCTGTTCAGCGTATCGACCTCGCCAATGGCCTCGATTCGCGGATGGTCCTTGGGCACCCGGCGGCCGTCGCCAAGCCCGGTTTCGCCTTTGTCACCGGTGCGGGTGTAAATCTTCGACAAACGAAAGCCCATGGTTACCTCGACAGCTGATTGAGTTCTTGAGAGTTCACCGCAGTGCCCGACAAAGGCAGGCGCAAGGTGAAGCAAGTGCCTTGGCCCGGCGTCGATTGCACTTCCATCTGGCCCTTGTGGTTGTTGGTGATGATGAAATACGAAACCGAGAGCCCAAGGCCGGTGCCCTGACCGATTTCCTTGGTGGTGAAGAACGGCTCGAACGTGCGTTTGCGCACGCTTTCGCTCATGCCAATGCCGTTGTCCTCGACCTGGATTTCCGCCCACGGCGGATTCAGTTTTGTGCGCAGAATGATCCGCCCCGGTTCGCGGTCGTCTGTACGCTGGTGAATGGCTTGCGCAGCGTTTTTCAGCAGGTTGAGCAGCACCTGTTCCAGTTCGTTGGCGGTGCCGGGTACCGGGCCCAGCGCCGGATCGAACTGGCGAATGATTGCCTGGCCCTTGAAGTCGAAGCCAATGGCCAGGTCGAAGTCGTTGCCGGCGATTTCCACCGCTTGATCGATCAGTGCCGGCAGGTCGCATGGCGCCATTTGCCGAGTGCTGCGGCGGCTGAAGCTGAGCATGTGGGTCACGATCTTAGCCGCCCGGGCGCCAGCCTGCTGAATGCCGTCGAGCAGCTGCGGTACTTCACGCGCTTTCAGGTACTTATTGACCGTTTCCAGTTCGATGCCCATTTGCTCGGCCTGTTCGAGGTTCTTCGGCAGGTCGGGGGACAGACGTCGACGAATGTTCTGCACGTTGTGCAGGATCGCGCCCAGCGGGTTGTTGATCTCATGGGCCATACCGGCGGCGAGGCCGCCGACCGAGAGCATTTTTTCCGACTGCACCATCATCTCTTCCAGGGACAGACGCTGGGTGATGTCGTCGATCCGGATGACTACGCCACGTCCGGCACCGCCCATCAAGGGGTAGAACGTCAGGGCGTAATGCCGGGGTTCGTCGTCCTTGGGCCAGGTAACGCGTTCGATCTTGGCCACCGTATGCTGCTCGACGGTTTGCTTGAGCTGCGGCAGGAATGGCTTGAGGGGTTTGAAGGCGAGAAAGATCGGCTGGTTCAAGGCTTCGTCCAGGCGCGTGCCGGACAGTGCGCTGGCCTCCTGATTCCACTGGGTCACGTAAAGCTGCTCGTCGAGGGCGATCAGCGCCGATGGCATGGAGTCGATGATGCTATTGAGGTAGTTCTGGAAACCGGTGAGTTTTTTCTCGATCTTGCTCCGCACCTGAACTTCCAGTTCCAGCTTGCGGTTGGTGTGACGGGTTTCTTCGGCCAGCCCCTGGGCCTGGTCGTAAGCCGCCTGGGAATCGTCGCGGGCACGCTTGAGCTGCTGCTCCCGGGCCTCGATGCGCGAGAGCATGGTGTTGAACGCTTCGGCGAGGCTGCCGATTTCATCGTGGTTGCCGCGAGAGGCGCGCAGGGCGTAGTTCTCTTCCCGGGTGACTTGCCGGGACAGCTCTTCTAGCTGATGGATGGGGCGGGTAATCAGGCGTTTGATTTGCCGGGCGATCACCAGCCACAACAGCACGCTGAAGATCAGAATCCCCAGGCTGGCGGTCAGGGTCCCGGTGTAGAACGCCATCGGCAATTCGCTGCTGGCCACCAGTAGCAGATGCCCGGGTGCGGTGCCGGGGCGGGGCAGGGTGATCACTTGATTGCTGCGAAACTCCGTGGCTTGCCAGGCTTCGAGGTGTCGGTAGTGTTCTGGCAGGTTCAGCGTGTCGCCGTGTTGCAGCTGCGCCAGACGCGTACCCGTGCCGTCGTAAAGGGCTGCCGCACGCAGTGGTGAATAACTGTTGAGTTCGTTGAGCAGGCGTTCGGCGTTTTGCGGCGACTTCAGCGCGTCGGACACCAGGCTCGGGTTGGACACCAGTCGGCCGATAGTCTGCAGGGCCTGGGGGGCCATGCTTTCCTGGGAGATGTAATACGCGGCACTGATAAAGGTCAGGTTGGCGACCAGCAAAACGGTGGTCAACAGCACCAGCAGGGCGGCCAGCAGTTTCTGGCCGACCGGAAGGTTTTCAAGGCGCTGGCGCAATGGCATCAGGTTCATCGCTGAAAAGGAACAAGTGGCCAGCGTAGCCGCTGCTCAGTCGCTGGGCAATCCAAGGCTGTGCAGATGAGCGATCAAGCGCTGCTGCAATTGATTGAGGTGGGGCAGGTTCAACTGATGCCGCGACGCAACTTTACAGGCATGGCCCAACAGGTAGCTGATTTCGGTGCGGCGCTGATTGGCGACATCCTGGTACATCGAGGAGAAATTGGTCGCGGTAGCCTTGATCACCCGTTCGACTTCCTCCCCGAGGTTTTCGGCTGCCGCCGGCTGGCCGCAGCGCTCCAGCAGTTCGGTGAGTTCGGCGCACAGGGTGGCCACTTCGCACTGATGTTGCTGCAAACCGCCGTTGCGGCATTCGTGCAGGACGGTCAACGGGTTGATCGCACAATTGAGCGCCAGCTTGCGCCACAGCCTGGTGAGAATGTCGGTGCTCCACTCATGGGGAATGCCGGCGTCGCTCAAGTCCTCCAGCCAGAACGGTGCCACCGGATGGCCGGCATCTCCCAGCCAGGTGTAACCATGACCGGCAAACACCACGCGCCAGTCGCCATCGCGAAACGCGCCTTCGGTACTGGAAGCGAAGATGCAGCGGGCATGCGGGACTTGCGCGGCGACGGCGTCCTGGCTGCCAAGGCCGTTTTGCAACAGGATCAGTTCGGCGTCCGGTGTCAGGCGGTGGGCGAGCTGGGTCACGGCTGTTACGGCGTCATAGGCTTTACAGGCTACCAGCAGACGGCTGATCGGCCCGTCGCTGTCGGCTGTTTCGCCAGGCACCGGGTACAGCTGCGCTTCGCCGTGCTCGACCAGCGTCAGCCCGCCCGCCGCCTGATAGGCCTGCAGGCGTGCCGCGTCCCGTACGATCAGCCTGACCGGCACTGAAGCCCGTGCCAGACGGGTGGCCCACAACGTGCCGAGGCTGCCGGCGCCCAGAACATGCCAAGGGGTAGACATCAGCTTTTTACTCGGTTTGTCGCTGGCATGTGAGGCTCGCAGTATCGGTTGGAAAAGACCCGTTATAATGAGCCCGATTTTAACCGCAAGCCAAGCGCGCTCCATCGTTATCGAGCGCGCCTTTTTATTGGAGAAATTACATGCCGTCGTTCGACGTGGTATCCGAACTGGACAAACACGAAGTCACCAACGCGGTCGAGAACGCCGTCAAGGAACTCGATCGTCGTTATGACCTGAAAGGCAAGGGCAGCTTCGAGTTCAAGGAAAAAGACCTGACCGTCAACCTGACCGCTGAAGCCGATTTCCAGCTCGAAGCGATGATCGAGATCCTCAAGCTGGCCCTGGTCAAGCGCAAGATCGACGTGCAATGCCTTGAAGTCAAGGATGCCTACGCGTCGGGCAAGCTGATGAAGCAGGAAGCGGTCCTCAAGGAAGGCATCGACAAAGAGCTGGCGAAGAAAATCGTCGCCCACGTCAAAGATGCCAAGCTCAAGGTCCAGGCTGCCATTCAGGGTGAGCAGGTACGTATCACCGGTAAAAAGCGTGACGATCTGCAGGAAGCCATCGCCGCCCTGCGCGCCAAAACTTTCGACATGCCGCTGCAGTTCAATAACTTCCGCGACTGACCTTTCAAGCGGGAACCTCTCGGCGATTTCGACGTCCGAGGCCCAAGCAACGGCAGAAACGATCGGGCCTTATGGGGTCGGTCTTTCTGCCGCTCATTTTTTGCGTGCCGGGTAGCCGGAAATCAGGAGAAAGTAGATGGATTTGAATACTGAAGTGGACAACCTGGTCAAGGCGTCTCAAGCCTGGATTCCGATGATCATGGAATACGGCAGCCGCGTGTTGCTGGCGGTGATCACCCTGGCCATTGGCTGGTGGCTGATCAACAAAGTCACGCAAAAACTGGGCGGCCTGTTGGCGTTGCGCAACGCCGACCTGGCGCTGCAAGGTTTCATCAGCAGCCTGGCGAACATCATCCTCAAGGTTCTGTTGATCGTCAGCGTGGCGTCGATGATCGGTGTGGAAACCACCTCCTTCGTCGCGGCTATCGGTGCGGCCGGCCTGGCCATCGGTTTGGCGCTGCAGGGCAGCCTGGCGAACTTCGCCGGCGGCGTGCTGATTCTGTTGTTCCGTCCGTTCCGTATCGGTGACTGGATCGAAGCCCAAGGTGTTGCCGGTACTGTCGACAGCATCCAGATCTTCCACACCGTACTGCGCACAGGCGATAACAAAACCATCATCGTGCCTAACGGTAATCTGTCGAACGGCATTATCACCAACACTAACCGTCAGCCGACCCGCAAAGTAGTATTTGATGTGGGTGTGGACTACGAAGCGGACTTGCAGAAGGCCCGTGAAGTGTTGCTGGACCTGGCCAAGGATCCGCGAGTATTGGCTGAGCCGGCACCGGAAGCGGTGATTTCCACACTGGGCGACAGTTCGATCACTGTTTCTCTGCGGGTGTGGGTGAAGACTGCCGACTATTGGAATGTGATGTTCATGTTTAACGAGCAATCGCGTGATCGTTTGAAGAATGCCGGTATCGATATTCCGTTTCCGCAGCGGGTTATTCGCGTGGTGCAGGAATCGGCGGCGGTGTAAGGAACAGTCAATCAACTGATGTCTGACCTTTTGGTCAAACATTTTGCAAGCCCCGATCCTTTAAACAATGCTGTAGCCAATAAAAAAGGCCCATCCGAAGATGGGCCTTTTTTTGATTACCGCGAACTAACTTTCTGCAATTACAGAATGTTGAGCGGGTAGTCGGTGATCAGGCGGAACTCAGAGATATCGCCTTCGCCTTCGTCTGCGTTGGCGGTGTGCCATGCTTGACGGATGCGGAACGACAGATCTTTAGCTGGGCCGGACTGAATTACGTATTTAACTTCCACGTTGGTTTCGTGGTGTTTACCGTCTGCACCGTACAGGCCAGCGTAAGGGCTGCCTGCTGGAGTGTTGGTGCCGTCGATGTCCCAACCTTTCACGTAACGGGTCATGAAGCTCAGACCAGGGATGCCGTATTCGGCCATTTTCAGGTCGTAACGGGCCTGTACCGATTTCTCGCCAGGGGCGTTGAAGTCAGAGTACTGGATGGAGTTGGCGAGGAAGATCGAGTCGCCACCACGGTTGTTTTTACCCACGCCGATATAGTCGAACGGAGTATCGCCATTCACTTTCTGGAAGCCCAGGGTGATGGTGTGTGCCTTCAGGAACGAGAAAGCAGCAGCGAGGGAGTAGGCGGTGTTATTGATTTCGCCTGCTTTAGCGCTACCAGTGTCCCTGGTGTTGTAGATGTTACCGTCGAAGTTGATCGACTGATCGCCACCCAATGCGAGGGTGTAGTTCGCGTTGGCGTAGTACTGGTTCCAGATGTCTTCGAGCTTGGCACCGTAGAGCGACACGCTCAGGTCTGGGGTAATGCCGTACTTGCCACCGAAGTAGTCGATGGAGTTGGCTTTCACGCCAGCGTAGGTTGCCCACAGGTCGCCATCACGGGCATTTCGGTCCTGACTGGTCGCCGAGTAGAAGTGACCGGCTTCGAGGTCAAGGTCTTTGACTTCGCTGCTCTGCAGTTGGATACCGCTGGCAGTTTGGTGAAGGATGCGGGAGCCGCCTACAGCGAACACCGGAGAAGTGCTTGGCTGCATGTCGCCGATTTTCAGCTCGGTCTTGGAGATGCGGAACTTGGCGGCAGCGCCGGCTTTGCCCTGGTTGTTTTCGACTTCGCCATCATTGCCCACGGGCATGTTGCCGGTACCCGAATACTTGTCGGAACCGTCCAGCTTAATGGCCAGTTGGCCCCAAGCTTCAACGCCAACACCGATCAGACCTTGGGTGTAGCCCGAGCTGTACATGCCCTGGATGCCCTGGGTCCAGTCTTTGTCATCGACGGCGCCGTCTTTCTTGTTACGGTTGTAGTAGTAGTTGCGAACCAGCAAGTCGAGCTTGCTATCTTCAACAAAACCTTTGGCGTCAGCCTGGTCACTTACGAAAGGTGCGGCCGTAGCCAATTGAGTACTGGCTGCTGCTGCAACTGCCAGTGCGATCATGCTCCACTTCATCACGCGCATCGTGATTTGCTCCTTTGGTTTTTAGAAGAGTACTGCCGTCCCACCTGTTTTATTATCTGGGCGGCTCTTTCTTTTTGTGTCGGCGCAAACTTATATCACGCCGACCCTATTGGCGATACTTGCGCATCTAACCTTTCAGCTTCTTTACGACCCTGTCGCAAATGGCTTGATCAATGTCGCAAATTCACAATCCCGACACAATCGGACTGACAACTTCAGCGCTGTTTTCCAGGGCTTGAGCATCGGTAAAAAAGAGTCCCTTGTCCTGCACTTGAATCTCCATCGGGCAACCCTGCCACTGTTTTTATTGGTCTTCAGGCTTCCACTTCCAGCGGAGCGCTTATAGACGATACGGGTGTTGATGCAACAAGCGTGCACAAATCGGAATTCTGTTGCTGTTTTTTTCCGAAAGCCTGCCTGTTGCCGTAAAAACCTCATAAAACCGGGGGGTTCAAGCTCATTTTATGTGGGCTTGACGCCATGCTTTGCATCGTGGTTACCACATCGAAGCTGCGGGGGTGACAACCAAAAGCGTTACCGGTTCACCCCGCTAGTGAGTAATTGGCGGATGCTGACGCACTGAGCGTAGACGCGTTGTGCGGTTTTGGTGCAAAAAATTTTATTTCCTGTACTGAATTCACACATTGTGGCTTTGTCGTGGATTCGAGCAGTGCATTGTTTATTGGTCATTTCGGCACTTTTTCCGTGATGGCCGGTTCCGTCATGGTGCGTCCCGAATCAAAATGGCGCATCTCGGCGTGCCCGCAGGGCGGTGCTGGCGGCAGTTCGTCGTGAAGCGCATGGCATTCGCAGGTATGCTGCCGTCCTGTCGCTTGGTGCGCCGTCTTTCGGTGGGGGCGCTAAGCTGAAAAAGGATGACCAGAGGGGAGTGTGCGCTGTGTTCGCTTTAGATCCACGACTTCAACAAGACACGTTGCCAATCGGCGATTTCCCGCTCTGCCGGTTACTGCTGTCCAATGATTCGAATTACCCCTGGTTCATCCTCGTGCCACGCCGCGAGGATATCAGTGAAATATTTCAGCTGGATGGCGCAGATCAACAGCAGCTGTGGCGGGAAACGACTGAGCTGGCGGAAATCCTCAAGGACTCTTTCGACGCGGACAAGTTGAACGTCGCGGCCCTGGGTAACGTCGTCAATCAGTTGCATATGCATGTGATTGTGCGCAAGCGTGAGGACGCCGCCTGGCCAGCTCCGATCTGGGGCAAACAGGAGGCCAAGCCATACAGTTCAGAGCAGATCGCGACGATTCGCGAGCGACTGCGTCTGGTATTGACCGACGATTTCAAGTTTCTGGAGGGCTGAATCATGAGCCTGGGCGAACGCGTTACCGATCTGGAAAGCCGACTGGCATTTCAGGATGACACCATCCAGGCATTGAATGATGTGCTGGTGGCGCAGCAGCGGATGGTCGAGCGTCTGCAATTGCAAATGTCGGCGTTGCTCAAGCGGCAGGAGGAAATGGCCGGCCAGTTTGCGACGCTTGAAGAAGAAGAGGCGCCACCGCCTCATTACTAAGAAGCAGGCGATAAAAAACCGCGAACAGCCAAGCTGTTCGCGGTTTTTTTTAGCCTTGAATCAGCGGCGCGGCAGTGCGGCGATCACATCTTCGGCTTGCAGGCCTTTGTCACGATTCATGACGGAGAACTCCACGCGCTGGCCTTCCACCAGAACACGGTGGCCTTCACCGCGAATCGCCCGGAAATGCACGAAAATATCATCGCCGGAGTCGCGGGAAATAAAGCCGAAGCCTTTGGAGGTGTTGAACCATTTGACGGTGCCAGTATCGCGGTTGCTCATGTCATAGCTTGGCGCGGCGGCGGCCGGTGAAGATTTGTAGAAGCTGATGGCCAGGTGCAGGAATACGGCGATCAGGGCAGCGACCAGGCTGAACAGAACGGCAGGTTGACCGGCGATGACAGGCATCGGAGCGATCAGCGTCAGGGTTTGCAGTACGACAGCCAGAACCAGCAAAGCGCTGACCAGGTTTTGCAATTGATGACGCGGGCCTTTGTTCCAGTAGGGGATAACAGGCGCGAGGGTGAGGTTGAGCAGGCCGAAAAAGGCCAGGTAAAGCGCATCGGGTTGTTGCAGGTAAGGTACCGCTTCGGATCGCAGGCTAGGGATGAAGGACAGCAGCAGGGCTGCTGCGCCCATTAGCAGGTGGACGATTTTCAACATTTTGATTAACTCACGTTAAGACGGATCACAAGGAAGAGCTGATAGAGCACGGTTCGCTTCAGAACAATAAGAGGCGTTGGGCACGTACCTGATATCAGCCTATGCGCAGCCCCCGGAAAATAGGTGGTAGCGACACACTGCCTATTTAACAGCAAAGCCTGCGGCTACTCAAATCAGGCGGTCCGGCGGTGTTTCCATTGGCATGGCGCGCGGATGACGATGCCGAGTGTTATTCGTGCGTTGTGTTTCTCGGATCTTTCGCCTTTTCGTTGAGTGATGTTGCGTCAGTTTTCGTAGGAAATCGTCCGGCCTAGGACGAGCTCCATGATCGCCCCTCCATTGTTGGCTTATCCTACGTTGATGGTCATAAAGTCATCTGGATATACCGTTGCGCCTGCGCTTTTATAAGGAAACGGAATATGGCCCTTACAAGCAGCAAGGATGACAAAGGAGTGTCAACGGTATGGTTCATGAAGAAAGACAAGACGAGGGGAGGATCGGTCCACTCAAGGATATAAGGATTGATTCACTTGTCAGCGAATTCGATATGGGGCTGGCCCAGCCCTTATCCCGGTCGGTGCGTTTGAATGGCTTTGCGACCTGTTTGCGGCTTGAGCAGGTCTATTGGGATATTTTGGGCAACATGGCCAAGGTCAATTGCTGCTCGGTCAGTGCGCTGTTGTCTCAGGTGGATCGCGAGGTGCACTTGCGCCATGGCGGGGTGAAAAATTTCACCGGGCTGGTGCGGGTTGTCTGCGTCGTGCACAGCCTGAAGGAGGGCAGTTGCCCCGTCATGGCTTAGCGAGAGCGGCTGAATGAGTCGAGTGTCGGTCTGTGCAGTCTTACGGCTGCACAGGCTGCATTTAATGGATATAATCCCGCTCTTTGCCGCGAAGCCCTGCATGCGCGGTAGCAATCTGATCGCCGAGACAACCCCCATGCCGATGTACGATTACCAATGTGCTTCCTGTGGTCATCAGTTGGAAGCCATTCAAAAGATCAGCGCAGCACCGCTGGTCGACTGCCCTGCCTGCCAGGCGCCAGAGCTTAAAAAGATGCTGTCCATGCCCGGTTTCCGCCTCAGTGGCACCGGCTGGTACGAAACCGACTTCAAGACCGGTTCCAAGAAAAATCTGGCCGGTGGCGACAAAGCTGACTAGGGTCTAGCGCCCGGGCTGAACGACACGCGCGAGCTCTTGCATCATCTGGCACCTTATTCAAGTGCGGTGGTGCGGCAAGACCTCCACCCGAATTTCGAATTACGAGAAGTGAAACCACTACCATGATGCGCAGCCATTATTGCGGCCAACTGAACGAAAGCCTGGAAGGCCAGGAAATTACCCTTTGCGGATGGGTTCACCGTCGCCGTGACCATGGCGGGGTGATTTTCCTCGATATCCGTGATCGTGACGGTCTGGCCCAGGTGGTGTTCGATCCGGACCGTGCCGAGAGCTTCGCCGCCGCCGATCGCGTGCGCAGCGAGTACGTCGTGAAGATCACCGGCAAGGTTCGCCTGCGTCCGGCCGGTGCAACCAACGCCAACATGGCGTCGGGCATGATCGAGGTCCTGGGCTACGAGCTGGAAGTGCTGAACGAATCGGAAACACCGCCGTTCCCGCTGAACGAGTTCTCTGACGTTGGCGAAGAAACCCGCCTGCGTTATCGCTTCCTTGATCTGCGTCGCCCTGAAATGGCCGAGAAGCTGCGTCTGCGTTCGCGCATGACCACCAGCATCCGCCGCTACCTGGACGAGAACGGTTTCCTCGACGTCGAGACGCCGATCCTGACCCGTGCGACGCCGGAAGGCGCGCGTGACTATCTGGTGCCGAGCCGTACTCACGCCGGTTCGTTCTTCGCCTTGCCGCAATCGCCTCAGCTGTTCAAGCAGCTGCTGATGGTGGCCGGCTTCGACCGTTACTACCAGATCGCCAAGTGCTTCCGCGACGAAGACCTGCGGGCTGATCGCCAGCCGGAATTCACTCAGATCGACATCGAGACCAGCTTCCTCGATGAAAAAGACATCATGGGCCTGACCGAAGGCATGATCCGCAACCTGTTCAAGGAAGTGCTGGGTCTGGAATTCGGCGAATTCCCGCACATGACCTTCGAAGAGGCCATGCGCCGCTACGGTTCCGACAAGCCAGACCTGCGTAACCCGCTGGAACTGGTGGATGTTGCCGATCAGCTCAAGGAAGTCGATTTCAAGGTGTTCAGTGGCCCGGCCAATGACCCGAAATGCCGTATCGCCGCCTTGCGCGTTCCAGGCGGGGCGAGCATGCCGCGCAAGCAGATCGACGATTACACCAAGTTCGTCGGCATCTACGGTGCCAAGGGCCTGGCGTACATCAAGGTCAACGAGCGTGCTGCCGGTGTTGAAGGTCTGCAGTCGCCGATCGTGAAAAACATCCCGGAAGCCAACCTGAACGTGATCCTCGATCGCGTGGGTGCGGTCGATGGCGACATCGTGTTCTTCGGCGCCGATAAAGCCAAGATCGTCAGCGAAGCCCTGGGCGCGCTGCGGATCAAGCTGGGTCATGACCTCGAGCTGCTGACCTGCAAGTGGGCGCCAATGTGGGTCGTCGACTTCCCGATGTTCGAAGAGAACGACGACGGCAGCTTCAGCGCCTTGCACCACCCGTTCACCGCGCCGAAGTGCACTCCTGAAGAGCTGGAAGCCAACCCGGCCGGCGCTTTGTCCCGTGCCTACGACATGGTTCTGAACGGCACCGAGCTGGGTGGCGGTTCGATCCGTATCCACCGCAAGGAAATGCAACAGTCGGTGTTCCGTCTGTTGGGTATCAACGAAGCGGAACAGGAAGAGAAATTCGGCTTCCTGCTCGACGCCCTGAAATATGGCGCGCCGCCGCACGGTGGTCTGGCCTTCGGTCTGGACCGTCTGGTGATGCTGATGACCGGCGCCCAGTCGATCCGTGAAGTGATCGCCTTCCCGAAAACCCAGAGTGCTGCGGACGTGATGACGCAGGCTCCGGGCGTGGTAGATGCCAAGGCGTTGCGTGAGCTGCACATTCGTCTGCGCGAAACGCCAAAGGCAGAGTAAGGCTGACCGCAAAGGCGCATCCTGTGGGATGCGCCTTTTCTTTAGGTCAAGATTTTTTTGTTGCTGGCCGACACTCCCTGTGTGGCGGGCGATGTTTCAAAGAGAAATTCGGAGCGAGTTATGGCGGGTCATTCCAAGTGGGCGAACATCAAGCACCGCAAAGAACGTCAGGATGCCAAGAAGGGCAAGATTTTCACCAAGTGGATTCGTGAGCTGACGGTCGCTGCCCGTCAGGGCGGCGCTGATCCGGGCTCCAACCCGCGTCTGCGTCTGGCGCTGGATAAAGCGCTGGGTGCGAACATGAGCCGCGACATCATCGACCGCGCGGTGGCCCGTGGTGCCGGCGCTGCCGATACCGATGACATGGTCGAGCTGACCTACGAAGGCTATGGCCCGGGCGGTGTGGCGGTGATGGTCGAATGCATGACCGACAACCGCAACCGCACCGCGGCCGCAGTTCGCCATGCGTTCAGCAAGTGCGGCGGCAACCTCGGTACCGACGGTTCGGTGGCTTATCTGTTCGAACGCAAAGGGCAGATTTCCTTCGCGCCAGGGGTTGATGAAGACGCGCTGATGGAAGCAGCCATGGAAGCCGACGCCGATGACGTGGTGACCAACGAAGACGGCTCCATCGACGTGTTCACCTCGTTCGCCGGCTTCTATTCCGTGCGTAACGCCTTGGAGGCCGCAGGCTTCAAGGGCAGCGATGCAGAAATCGTCATGTTGCCGACCACCAGTGCCGAACTGGATCTGGAAGGCGCCGAGAAGGTTCTCAAGCTGATCGACATGCTCGAAGACCTGGATGACGTGCAGAACGTGTACTCCAACGCGGACATTCCAGAGGCGGTGGCCGCGCAGCTCGGTTGATGCCTTTATAAAGATCGCAGCCTTCATCAGCCCTGCAGGCGCTGGCGAAGCCTGCGATCTTTTGATTTACAGTTATTTATTTTAAAGATCGTCCGAACGCGGCCCGAGCCTTCGGCAGCTCCTACGGTTACTCTCAGATATTCGCACTAGCTTCGCAGGCGTTATGACTTTAATTCTTGGTATCGACCCCGGCTCGCGTATCACCGGTTACGGCATTGTTCGCGATACTGGCCGTGGTTGTGTTTACGTGGCATCGGGCTGTATCCGCACCGGTGCTGGCGAGTTGCATGAGCGTCTGCAGATCGTCTATCGCGGCGTGCGTGAAATCATTCAGACTTATGGCCCGGTCACCATGGGCATCGAAAAGGTGTTCATGGCGCGTAATGCCGACTCCGCGCTGAAACTGGGGCAGGCCCGTGGCGCGGCGATTGTCGCCGGCGCCGAAGAGAGCCTGGAAATTGCCGAGTACACCGCAACCCAGGTCAAGCAGGCCGTGGTCGGCACCGGCGCCGCCAATAAAGAACAAGTGCAAATGATGGTCATGCACATGCTGAAACTGACCAGCAAGCCGCAAATCGATGCCTCGGATGCCCTGGCCATCGCGATTTGCCACGCTCACACCCGTTCCAGTCTGTTGCCTCATGGCCTGGGCGCGGCACGCAGTCGTGGCGGGCGCCTGCGTCTCTGATAGCATCAGCAATCATTTTTTGTGGGATGAGGGTTTTGCGCCTGTGTTGTCGGCGCAAAACCCTTGTTCTGTCAGTCGCCAGCACTGATCTGGCCAACGCTCAAGGATCTGAAACGTGATTGGACGCTTGCGCGGCACATTGGCTGAGAAACAGCCGCCGCACCTGATTCTGGATGTAAACGGTCTGGGGTATGAGCTGGAAGTGCCCATGACCACGCTTTATCGCTTGCCGTCGGTCGGTGAACCGCTGACCTTGCACACCCATTTGGTCGTACGCGAAGACGCGCAGTTACTCTATGGCTTCTTCGGCAAGCGTGAGCGAGACTTTTTTCGCGAACTGATCCGTCTCAATGGGGTGGGGCCGAAACTGGCGCTGGCCCTGATGTCGAGCCTGGAAGTCGACGAGTTGATCCGTTGCGTGCAGTCCCAGGACACCTCGGCGCTGACCAAGGTGCCGGGGGTGGGCAAGAAGACTGCCGAACGTTTGCTGGTGGAACTCAAGGATCGCTTCAAGGCCTGGGAAACCGTACCGAGCATGTTTGCGTTGGTGCCGAACCAGCCGGATGCGCCAGCGCAACAAGTCGCTGCCGCCGAAAATGACGCGGTCAGCGCGCTGATTTCCCTGGGCTACAAGCCGCAGGAAGCCAGCAAGGCGATTTCCGCGATCAAGGAGAAAGGTTTGAGCAGTGAAGACATGATTCGTCGTGCCCTGAAGGGAATGATCTAAGTGATTGAAGCTGATCGTCTGATCGCCGCTACGGGTGGCCCCCGTGAGCGCGAAGAAGTCCAGGACCGGGCGATTCGTCCCGTCAGCCTGGCCGAATACATTGGCCAGCCGACTGTTCGCGAGCAAATGGAGTTGTTCATCCAGGCCGCGCGCGGGCGCAATGAATCACTGGATCACACCCTGATTTTCGGCCCGCCGGGCCTGGGTAAAACCACCCTGGCCAACATCATTGCCCAGGAAATGGGCGTGTCGATCAAAAGCACCTCGGGGCCGGTCCTCGAGCGTCCTGGTGATCTGGCTGCATTGCTGACCAACCTTGAGCCCCATGACGTGCTGTTCATCGACGAGATCCATCGGTTGTCGCCGATCGTCGAAGAAGTGCTGTACCCGGCCATGGAAGATTTCCAGCTCGACATCATGATCGGCGAAGGGCCGGCCGCGCGCTCGATCAAGCTCGATCTGCCACCGTTTACCCTGGTTGGCGCAACGACCCGTGCCGGTATGCTGACCAACCCGTTGCGCGACCGTTTCGGGATCGTCCAGCGCCTGGAGTTCTACAGCACCGCCGATCTGGCAACGATTGTCAGCCGTTCGGCGAACATTCTCGGTTTGCCGCTGGACCCGGAAGGCGCCTTTGAAATCGCCCGGCGTGCCCGCGGTACACCGCGAATCGCCAACCGCTTGCTGCGCCGAGTCCGGGATTTTGCCGAGGTTCGTGCCAAGGGCCACATCACTAAACCGATCGCCGACCTGGCCTTGAACCTGCTGGATGTCGATGAGCGTGGCTTCGACCATCAGGACCGACGCCTGCTGTTGACCATGATCGAGAAGTTCGACGGTGGGCCGGTGGGGGTGGACAGTCTGGCCGCTGCGATCAGCGAAGAACGCCACACCATTGAAGACGTGCTGGAGCCGTACCTGATCCAGCAGGGCTATATCATGCGCACGCCGCGGGGGCGGGTAGTGACCCGGCATGCGTATTTGCACTTCGGCTTAAACATTCCGTCACGATTGGGCGAGATGCCCGTGGTAGACGAGTTCCTCGATGCCGTGGACGATTAATCACCTTTGCGTGCTGATTTATTCGGGGTTTGTGCTGTCCCAGGACGGTACTTTCGCCAGAAAGCCGCGAATCAATGAAAAACAGTTGCCTGGCCGGATTGGCAACCTGAGGAGTAAGCACTAGAGTATGCGCGCGCAAAACGGGCTTGAGCCGTTCGCACATCGTTGTCGCGTTTATTACGAGGACACCGATGCCGGCGGCATCGTGTATTACGTCAATTACCTCAAGTTTATGGAACGGGCTCGAACCGAGCGGCTCCGAGAGCTGGGCTTTGCCCAGTCGGCGCTGGCAGGGGAGGACCTGTTGTTCGTCGTGCATTCCAGCGAAGCGCGTTACCACGCGCCGGCGCGACTGGACGACGAACTGCTGGTAAGCGCCGAAGTAATTGAATTGAACCGGGTCAGCCTGCGCTTCAAACAGCAGGTCAGGCGGGCTACGGATAACGTGCTGCTCTGCGAAGGGCAGTTTCTGGTGGCCTGTGTGCGCACTAACAGTTTGAAACCCCGGGCCATTCCCGAAGCTCTACGTGCGGCCTTTGCCGACGTGAGCGGCGCGGGTACACACTCAAAGCAGGAGATAAAGCGTGGAAGCTAACGTCGTCGACCATTCCTCCATGTGGAGCCTGGTCAGCAATGCCAGTGTCGTGGTGCAACTGGTAATGCTGATCCTGGTAGCCGCATCGGTGACCTCGTGGATCATGATCTTTCAGCGCAGCAACTTGCTGCGCGCCGGTCGACGTGCCCTGGAGAGCTTTGAAGAGCGCTTCTGGTCCGGTATCGACCTGTCCAAACTCTACCGTCAGGCTGGCAGCAACCCTGATCCGGATTCCGGTGTCGAGCAGATCTTCCGTGCCGGCTTCAAGGAATTCTCCCGTCTGCGCCAGCAGTCGGGCGTTGATCCGGAAGCGGTCATGGAAGGCGTGGCGCGTGCCATGCGCGTAGCCATCTCCCGCGAGGAAGAGAAGCTCGAGCAGAGCCTGCCGTTCCTCGCCACCGTCGGTTCCGTCAGCCCGTACATCGGTCTGTTCGGTACAGTCTGGGGCATCATGAACTCCTTCCGTGGTCTGGCGACTGCCCAGCAAGCGACCCTGGCCACTGTGGCTCCAGGTATCGCCGAAGCACTGGTTGCTACTGCGATCGGTCTGTTTGCCGCCATTCCGGCCGTTATCGCCTACAACCGTTTTGCTGCCCGCAGCGAAACCCTGCTGGGCCGCTATTACACCTTCGCCGACGAATTCCAGGCGATCCTGCACCGCAAAGTGCACACCAGCGAAGAATAAGCAGGTAATTTCCAATGGCTTTAATCGCTCGAGCTCGCAAAAAGCGCAAGCCGGTTGCCGAGATGAACGTGGTGCCTTACATCGACGTGATGCTGGTACTGCTGGTCATCTTCATGGTGACCGCGCCGATGCTCAATCAGGGCGTGAAAGTTGATCTGCCCAAGGTTTCCAGCGAAGCCTTGCCGCAGGACAACAACACTCAGGTCCTGACCATTTCGATCAAGGCTGACAAGACCTACTACTGGAACCTTGGCAGCGAAGTCGACACCGAAAAGCAGCAGGACAAGGCCATGACCTTGCCGCAAATGACCGACGCCGTGACCAAGATCATTCGCGTTGGCAACGGTAACGGCAAGCGCACGCAGGTGTTCATTCGTGGCGACAAAACCGTCGATTATGGCTCCGTCATGGGCGCCATGGGCGGGTTGCAGAAGGCCGGGGTCGGTAATGTTGGCTTGATTACCGAGGCGCCCTGATGCAGCAACTGCGAGAGCCGTCCGCCTCGGAAAGCTACTTCTGGCCTAGTGTCTGGGCGATTGTCTTGCACGTGCTGGTGTTCGGCATGCTGTTCGTCAGTTTCGCCTTCACACCGGAGCTGCCGCCGGCCAAGCCGATTGTCCAGGCAACCCTGTACCAGCTGAAATCGAAAAGTCGGGCGACCACCCAGACCAATCAGAAGATCGCGGGTGAGGCGCAGAAATCTGCTGCGCGTCAGACCGAAGTCGAGCAGATGGAACAGAAGAAGGTCGAGCAGGAAGCGGTGAAGGCTGCGGAACAAAAGAAAGAAGAAGCGGCTCAAAAGGCCGAGGAAGCCAAGAAGGCCGACGAGTCGAAGAAAGCGGAAGAGGCGAAAAAGGCTGATGAAGCCAAGAAAGCCGACGAAGCGAAGAAGACCGCCGAAGCCAAAAAGGCCGAAGAGAAACAATTGGCTGATATAGCCAAGAAGAAAGCCGAAGAAGAAGCCAAAAAAGCTGCTGAAGAAGAGGCCAAGAAAGCGGCCGCTGAAGAAGCGAAGAAAAAGATCGTCGAAGACGCGAAGAAGAAAGCCGCGGAAGACGCCAAGAAGAAAGCTGAAGCGGAAGAGGCGAAGAAGAAAATCGCCGAAGACGCGAAGAAGAAAGCGACTGCCGATGCCGCGAAGAAGAAAGCGCAGGATGCGGCTCGCAAATCGGTAGAGGACAAGAAGGCTCAGGCTCTGGCTGACTTGCTGTCCGATAAGACCGAGCGTCAGCAGGCTTTGGCGGATGAGCAAGGCGATGAAACCGCGGGCAACTTTGATGATCTGATTCGTTCGCGAGCATCTGAAGGTTGGGCGCAGCCACCGTCGGCCCGCAAGGGCATGAAGGTGATTCTGCAAATCAACATGCTCCCTGACGGAACGATCTCCGGTGTTTCGGTTGCTCATTCCAGCGGTGACGCGCCGTTCGACAGTTCTGCAGTCGCGGCTGTAAAAAATATTGGTCGATTGACCGAAATGCAGGGTCTGAAGCCAGCTGATTTCGCACCCTATCGTTCATTCAAGATGACATTCACACCTGAGGATCTAGCCTTGTGAGAAACCTTCTTCGAGGACTGCTTGTAGTCATGTTCTGCTTTGCAGGACTGGCCACGGCAGATGAAAAAAATATCCTGGTCAGCAGTGGCAGCTCCCAGGCAACTCCAATTGCCGTTGTGCCTTTCGGCTTCCAGGGCGGTAGCGTGCTGCCGGACGACATGGCTGAGATTATCGGTAACGACCTGCGCAATTCGGGTTACTACGCGCCGATTCCAAAGCAGAACATGATCAGCCAGCCAAGCCAGGCCAGCGAAATCATCTACCGTGACTTCAAGGCGGTGGGTGCCCAGTACGTCATGGTCGGCAGCATTGTTCCGGCGGGCGGTCGCCTGCAGGTGCAGTACGCACTGTTCAACGTCGCCACCGAGCAGCAAGTGCTGACCGGCAGCGTGTCGGGCGGCGTCGATCAACTGCGCGACATGGCGCACTACATCTCCGACCAGTCGTTCGAAAAACTCACTGGTATCAAAGGTGCGTTCTCGACGCGTCTGCTGTACGTGACGGCCGAGCGTTTCTCTGAGAAGAACACTCGCTACACACTGCAACGTTCGGACTACGACGGTGCCCGTGCCGTGACGCTGCTGCAATCGCGCGAGCCAATCCTGTCGCCGCGTTTCGCACCGGATGGCAAGCGCATTGCCTACGTGTCGTTCGAGCAGAAGCGTCCACGCATTTTCATGCAGAACATCGACACCGGTCGCCGTGAGCAGATCACTAACTTCGAAGGCCTGAATGGCGCGCCAGCCTGGTCGCCGGATGGCAATCGCCTGGCATTCGTGTTGTCGAAAGACGGTAACCCGGACATCTACGTGATGAACCTGGGGTCGCGTCAGATCACCCGTGTCACCAATGGTCCTGGCATCAATACCGAACCGTTCTGGGGTAAGGATGGTTCGACCATCTACTTCACCTCTGACCGTGGCGGCAAGCCTCAGATCTATAAAACCAGCGCAGGCGGTGGTGGTGCGGAGCGTGTGACCTTCATCGGTAACTACAATGCCAACCCTAAACTGTCGGCCGATGAAAAGACCCTGGTAATGATTCACCGCCAGGACGGTTTCACCAACTTCAAGGTGGCGGCCCAGGATTTGCAGCGCGGTAGTGTAAAGATCCTCACTGATAGCACTCTGGACGAGTCTCCTACTGTTGCGCCCAACGGCACCATGGTAATCTACGCCACCCGCCAGCAGGGCCGGGGAGTCTTGATGCTCGTGTCCATTAATGGACGCGTGAGGCTCCCGCTTCCTACCGCACAAGGCGAAGTCAGAGAACCGTCCTGGTCCCCTTACCTGAACTGACGCGGCGCTATACGTTTTACTTAACACACTGGGGTTCATTAGGAGTTTCACGATGGAAATGCTGAAGTTTGGTAAATTTGCTGCGCTGGCTCTGGCCATGGCTGTAGCTGTAGGTTGCTCGTCCAAAGGCGGCGACAACGCCGGTGAAGGCGCTGTAGATCCAAACGCTGGTTACGGCGCTAACACTGGTGCAGTTGACGGCTCCCTGAGCGAAGAAGCTGCTCTGCGCGCAATCACCACCTTCTACTTCGAATACGACAGCTCGGACCTGAAGCCAGAAGCCATGCGCGCTCTGGACGTTCACGCCAAAGACCTGAAAGCAAACGGCGCTCGCGTTGTTCTGGAAGGCAACACCGACGAACGTGGTACTCGTGAGTACAACATGGCACTGGGCGAGCGTCGTGCGAAAGCCGTTCAGCGCTACCTGGTACTGCAAGGTGTTTCCCCAGCTCAGCTGGAACTGGTTTCCTACGGCGAAGAGCGTCCAGTTGCTACCGGCAACGACGAGCAGTCCTGGGCTCAAAACCGTCGCGTCGAACTGCGTAAGTAATTCGTCATGCGAACGTGCCGTCGTGCTGTAACTATTTTGGCTCTCAGTCTCGCACCGCTTGCGGTGTGGGCTGCGGTTCCTGTGGTCGAGGACAACTCCGGCTATAACAATAGCGGGAGCAGTTATCCGCCTGCAGGTTACGGTACGAACGGCGCCTATGCCGGGGGAGGGGTTTCGGCCCCTGTCTCGGCACAGGGCGAGCTGTTCAACCAACTGCAATCGATGCAGGAGCAGATCTCGCGCCAACAAGGCATCATTGAAGTTCTGCAAAATGATGTAGCGCGCATGAAGCAAGAGAACCTGGAGCGATATCAGGATCTTGATCGGCGCATAGGAACCGGCGTTGCACCAGCCGCGACTCCTGATAATTCTTCCGCCGGTGGCAATTTGAATGCCCCCGGTGCAGCAGCCGGCGCAGGTGCGGGAGCGGCTGCCGCTCAAGCCCCGGCCGCGGGTGGCGAACCGGCTGACCCGGCGAAGGAAAAACTGTATTACGATGCAGCCTTCGACCTGATCAAAGCCAAGGATTTCGACAAGGCCAGCCAGGCTTTCGCCGCATTCCTGCGCAAATACCCGAACAGCCAATACGCGGGCAATGCCCAGTACTGGTTGGGGGAAGTGAACCTGGCCAAAGGCGATCTGCAAGGTGCGGGTCAGGCATTTGCCAAGGTTTCGCAGTTGTACCCCAAGCACCCCAAAGTGCCTGATTCGCTGTACAAGCTCGCTGATGTAGAGCGTCGTCTCGGTCATACCGACCGGGTCAAAGGCATTCTGCAACAGGTCGTGTCCCAATATCCGGGCACTTCCGCCGCTCAGCTGGCGCAACGGGACTTGCAGCGCATGTAAGCCTGTTTAGCCCGTTTTGAAGAAACCCGCGCTTGTCGCGGGTTTTTTCGTTAGAATTCATGCCCTTTTTATGAAACACGCTTTTTGGGATCTGCGCGTTGGCGGGGTTCCTTGAAGTGCCTGACGGAGGCGGACAGCCTGTTTAGCTGTTACGCCCGTGGCGACTATGCAAGACACATTGAGAATCACCGAAGTTTTCTACTCGTTGCAGGGTGAAACGCGGACTGCCGGGCTGCCCACTGTTTTTGTGCGCCTGACCGGTTGCCCATTGCGTTGCCAATACTGCGACAGCGCCTACGCGTTCACTGGCGGCACCCTCCGCACGCTCGACGACATCCTCGAGCAAGTGGCCGGTTTTCGCCCACGTTACGTCTGCGTCACGGGCGGTGAGCCCTTGGCGCAACCCAATGCCATTCCCTTGCTCAAGCAGTTGTGTGACGCCGGTTACGAAGTGTCGCTGGAAACCAGCGGCGCGCTGGACATCTCGGCGGTCGATCCACGGGTCAGTCGCGTCGTCGACCTGAAAACCCCGGGTTCGAAAGAAGCCCACCGCAACCGCTACGAGAACATCGAACTGCTCACGCCCAACGATCAGGTGAAGTTTGTCATCTGCTCGCGGGAAGACTATGACTGGGCCGTGTCCAAGCTGATTCAATACGGTTTGAACGAGCGTGCCGGCGAAGTCCTGTTCTCGCCGAGCCACCATGACCTGAATGCACGTGATCTGGCGGACTGGGTGGTGGCGGACAATCTGCCTGTGCGTCTGCAATTGCAGCTGCATAAATATCTTTGGAATGACGAGCCGGGGCGCTGAAATGACTGAACAACTGAACACTGCTGAAAAACGTGCGGTCATCCTGCTGTCCGGCGGCCTGGACTCGGCGACGGTCGTGGCCATGGCCCGTGCCGAAGGCTACAGCTGCTACACCATGAGCTTCGATTACGGTCAGCGCCACCGTGCCGAACTGCAGGCCGCCGAGCGTGTTGCCCGCGACTTGGGTGTGATCGAGCACAAGGTGATCGGCCTGAACCTGAACGGTATCGGCGGCTCGGCCCTGACCGACAGTTCCATCGACGTACCGGAGGCGCCGAGCGAAGGCATTCCGGTGACCTATGTGCCGGCGCGCAACACGGTGTTTCTGTCCCTGGCGTTGGGTTGGGCCGAAGTGCTGGGTGCGCGTGACATCTTTATCGGTGTAAACGCGGTGGATTATTCCGGTTACCCGGATTGCCGTCCCGAGTTCATCGAAGCCTTCGAGCTCATGGCTAATCTGGCGACCAAGGCGGGTGTAGAAGGGAATGGCTTCCGTATCCAGGCGCCCCTGCAGAACCTGAGCAAGGCGCAGATCGTTCAGGCGGGCGTGAAGCTTGGCGTCGATTACGGGCTGACCGTTTCCTGCTATCAGGCGGACGATAACGGCCGTGCTTGCGGTAAATGCGACAGCTGCCGTCTGCGTGCAGAAGGCTTTGCGGCGGCCGGAATCAGCGACCCGACACCTTATTTTTGATTTATTTCAAATTAGGTGTTGAATAGTCCTTAAAAATCAGTATTATACGCGCCACCACACAGCGGGTCGTTAGCTCAGTTGGTAGAGCAGTTGGCTTTTAACCAATTGGTCGTAGGTTCGAATCCCACACGACCCACCATTTTAAAAAATCTGGAAGGCCCACGTAAGTGAGGATTTCCGGGTTTTTTTTTGCCCGCGATTTGAGGTTGTCCCGGTCCGGGATCGCACCGAGTGACGCAGGTCAGAATCATCTTTTGCATCCGCCGGATATTCTGTAGCCTTGCGCAGCTTCAACGCTGTCCATGCCTGATGAATACTCACTCTCCCGGCGGTACCCCGAAGGGTCCGGAGCCGGGTGTATACTCGACTTTCGCGCGAAAGCGCCTGCAGGTCTTGCGAACATGACGCAGATTTCCGAACGCCTTCTGGTTCAAGCCCACCTCGACGCCAAGCAGCCCAAGCCGCTGACAGCCGAGGAAGAGGCTTATTACCGCACAGCCATCGCAGCCGAGCTCAAAGCTCAGGACGCGGTGCTGGTTGCCCACTTCTATTGCGATCCAGTCATTCAGGCCCTGGCCGAAGAAACCGGTGGCTGCGTCTCCGACTCTCTGGAGATGGCCCGCTTCGGCAATGCTCACCCGGCCAAGACCGTAGTGGTCGCCGGTGTGAAATTCATGGGCGAAACCGCCAAGATCCTCAACCCTGAAAAACGTGTGCTGATGCCAACCCTGGAAGCGACCTGCTCGCTGGACCTGGGTTGCCCGGTGGACGAGTTCTCGGCGTTCTGCGATCAGCACCCGGAACGCACGGTGGTGGTATATGCAAACACCTCGGCAGCAGTCAAAGCCCGGGCGGATTGGGTGGTGACTTCAAGTTGCGCGCTGGAAATCGTCGAAAGCCTGATGGATAACGGCGAAACCATCATCTGGGGCCCGGACAAGCACCTGGGGACTTACATCCAGCGCCAGACCGGCGCCGACATGCTGCTGTGGGATGGTGCCTGCATCGTTCACGAAGAGTTCAAGGCCAAGCAGCTCGAAGACATGAAAGCGCTGTACCCGGACGCGGCCATTCTGGTGCACCCGGAGTCGCCGACCGCCGTGATCGAATTGGCCGATGCGGTGGGTTCCACCAGTCAGCTGATCGCTGCTGCGCAAAGCCTGCCGAACAAGACCCTGATCGTTGCCACCGACCGCGGCATCTTCTACAAGATGCAGCAGCTGTGCCCGGACAAGGTCTTTATCGAAGCGCCAACGGCCGGTAACGGCGCGGCTTGCCGCAGTTGCGCGCATTGCCCGTGGATGGCGATGAACACCCTTGAACGCACGCTGAAGAGCTTGAAGGAGGGGACCAACGAGATCTTCGTCGATCCGGCGTTGATTCCGCAGGCGATTCGGCCGTTGAAGCGCATGCTCGATTTCACGCAGGCGGCGCGGATGAAGCTGGCGGGTAACGCCTGATTCGTTGGCAGTGAGCCAAAAAAAACGCCCCGGGTTGATCGGGGCGTTTTTGCATCTGGAGGATTATTTGGTCTTCTTCGGAATCCGCACCAACTGGGTGTTGGAATAGATGTCGTGCCAGCTGCGCTTCTGCTTGTCGAACAGCGACCAGAAGAACCCCAGCCCGAGGCATAACCAGGACGCGATCGACACCACAAAGCGCAGCAGCGCCTGCCACAGGCTGATGGATGAGCCGTCGACGTTTTGTACGCGGATGCACCACACCTGCATGCCCAGGGTCTGGCCCGACCAGGTCCAGAACTTGGCGAAGAAGCCGAACAGCACAAACAGCAGAACCGTCGACAGCAGTGGGTCACCGTCCAGGGCGCCGGCCTCGGTCAGGGTGCGCATCCGGTCTTCGCCGATGATCGCCATCTGGATCATCTTGTAGATGCCGCTGGTGACGATCAGCAGCGCGGTGCACAGCAGGAAGTCGTAGAACATCGCTGCCAGGCGACGACCCAGGCCTGCGGCGGGAAAGTCGCCTTGGGGGTTGAGCAGGTGTTTCGACATGGCTGCCTCTGAACGGAAAAAAGAAGCCATTTTACGGATTTGCGCGCACAAAAAAGCCCCTGATGTCAGCATCAGGGGCTTTTCGTAACAGAAGATTAGCCTTCTGCTTGTACTTCGTCAGCCTGCATGCCTTTCTGGCCTTGCACAGCAACGAACGTCACTTTCTGGCCTTCTTTCAGGCTCTTGAAGCCGTTGCCCTGAATAGCGCGGAAATGCACGAACAGATCCGGACCGCTTTCTGGAGTGATAAAACCAAAACCTTTCTCGTCGTTAAACCACTTGACGGTACCGCTCTGACGTTGGGACATTTCTTATTTCCTTTGACGCAAAAATGAATGACAGTCTCCTTCTCGTGAAAGAGTACTGGGGCTGGTTGCAGGAGAGTAAGAAGACGTCGAACGGGATGTAGCTAACTTGTAGGCTACTGCCCAGGTCACGATTTCCAAGCGACCCATGCAAACACAGTGAACAAACTCTACGCCAACTACGGGAGAAAAAACAAGCCCCGCGAAGGCCCGGATTTCCTCAGGTTGATGGCAATTAGAGTGGTCACTAGTGCGGGCTTATTCGATCGAGTTGTTCATTGCTTTTCGATTGTTATAAGTAGCGTTCATAAACGAAACGTATGCACTATTTTATGGCGGTTGCGTTACAGATTAGTGCACTGTTAACGCAACCGCGTTACTTATAGAAACAGTCAATCAGCCACGATAGTAGCGTTGTGGAACAAATGGCATTTTGCTTACAAGCAAAGGCACCTTTTTCCCACGCACAATGGCCCAAACTGGCGTTTCCAAAACGGTATAAGCGCTGTCGAGGTAACCCATGGCCAAAGGGCCGCCCAAGGTCGGACCGAAGCCGCCGCTGCAAACGCTGCCGATGATTTCGCCAGCTTCGTTGACGATCTCTGCACCTTCACGCACCGGTGTACGTTCCTGCGGCAGCAGGCCAACGCGCTTGCGGCTGACACCGGTTTGCTGTTGGGCGAACACGGTTTCGGCGCCAGGGAAGCCGCCGGCCCGCGCACCATCGGCACGTCGAGGCTTGGAGATGGCCCACAGCAGGCTTGCTTCGATCGGCGTGGTTTCGGTGTTCATGTCGTGGCCGTACAGGCACAGACCGGCTTCCAGGCGCAGGGAATCGCGGGCGCCGAGGCCGATGGCCTCGACTTCCGGTTCGGCAAGCAGGGCGCGAGCCAGCGCTTCGGCGTTGGCCGCCGGCACGGAGATTTCGTAACCGTCTTCGCCGGTGTAGCCCGAACGGCTGACAAAGCAGTCCACGCCCAACAGTTTCACGCGGGTGAACTGCATGAAGGTCATCTTCGCAACTTCCGGTGCCAGGCGTGCGAGCACGGTGACGGCAGCCGGGCCTTGCAGAGCGAGCAGGGCACGCTCTTCGAACAGCGGTTCAATGGTGCACTGGTCGCCGATGTGCTTGCGCAGGTGCGCCAGGTCCTGGTCCTTGCAGGCGGCGTTGACCACCAGGAACAGTTCGTCGTTACCGAGGTTGGCGACCATCAGGTCGTCGAGGATGCCACCGGCCTCGTTGGTGAACATCGCGTAGCGCTGCATGCCCACCGGCAGGTCGATGATGTCCACCGGCACCAGGGTTTCCAGGGCTTTGGCAGCGTTGGCACCGGTCAGGCGGATCTGGCCCATGTGCGACACATCGAACAGCCCGGCCTGATCACGGGTGTGCTGGTGTTCTTTCATCACGCCCAACGGGTATTGCACCGGCATGTCATAACCGGCGAACGGCACCATGCGGGCGCCGAGTTCGAGGTGCAGTGCGTGCAACGGGGTCTTCAACAGTTGTTCGGTGGACATATACAGCTCCTGAAAATAGTGCAGATGCGCGCATCAGCACTCGATAATGTTGACCGCCAAACCGCCACGGGCGGTTTCCTTGTATTTGCTTTTCATGTCGGCGCCGGTCTGGCGCATGGTGCGGATGACCTTGTCGAGGGAGACGAAGTGCTGACCGTCGCCACGCAGGGCCATGCGCACCGCATTGATGGCCTTGACCGAACCCATGGCGTTGCGCTCGATGCAAGGCACTTGCACCAGTCCGCCAATCGGGTCGCAGGTCAGGCCGAGGTTGTGTTCCATGCCGATTTCGGCCGCGTTTTCCACCTGCTGCACCGTACCGCCGAGCACTTCGCACAAGGCGCCGGCCGCCATGGAACAGGCAACGCCGACTTCACCCTGACAGCCGACTTCGGCGCCGGAGATCGAAGCGTTTTCCTTGTACAGAATGCCGATTGCAGCGGCCGTCAGTAGAAAACGCACCACGCCGTCTTCGTTGGCGCCGGGGATGAAGCGCATGTAGTAATGCAGCACCGCCGGGATAATGCCGGCTGCACCATTGGTGGGCGCAGTGACCACGCGTCCGCCGTTGGCGTTTTCTTCATTGACCGCCAGGGCGTACAGGTTGACCCAGTCCAGTACCGACAGTGGATCGCGCAGCGACGATTCCGGGTTTTTGCACAGTTGCCGATGCAGCGCCGCCGCCCGCCGTTTGACCTTCAGCCCACCGGGCAGGATGCCTTCGTTGCGGCAACCGGCGGCGACGCAGTCTTGCATCACTTGCCAGATCTTCAGCAGTCCGGCACGGGTTTCCGCTTCCGGGCGCCAGGCGCTTTCGTTGGTCAGCATCACCTGACTGATCGATAAACCGTAGGTGCTGCAGTGACCAAGCAGGTCCTTGGCGCTTTTGAACGGGAAGGTCAGCGGCGTGGCGTCTTCAACGATGCGGTCGGCGCCGGCAGCGTCTTCATCGACCACGAACCCGCCACCGACCGAGTAATACTCGCGGCTGCGCACTTGCAGGCCGGCCGCGTCGAATGCGCGAAAGATCATGCCGTTGGGGTGATAGGCCAACGGTTTTCGAATCATTGCCAGGTGTTCTTTCTCGTTGAACGCGATGCTGTGTTCACCGAGCAGGTTCAAGCGACCGCTGCTGCGAATCTCTTGCAGGCGGGCGGTGACGGTTTCGGTGTCCACGGTGTCCGGGTGTTCGCCTTCCAGGCCCAGCAATACGGCCTTGTCACTGCCGTGGCCTTTGCCGGTGGCGCCGAGCGAGCCGTAGAGCTCGACTTTGACGCAGGTAGTTGCCGATAGCAGCCCTTCACGGCGCAGACCTTCGGCGAAGCGCGCAGCGGCACGCATCGGGCCGACGGTGTGGGAGCTGGAGGGGCCGATACCAATTTTGAACAGGTCGAACACGCTTAACGACATGGTTGTTCTCCGGTTTCTTGTTATGAGGATCGACACAGATCCGATGGGGGAACTGCGATCCTGTGGGAGCAGGCAAGCCAGCTCCCACAGGAGGAGTACGGTGTTCTTGAAGGGGGCGAGCAACTCACCCCCCTAGATCAAGCGTAGCTTTCGATCGACGGGCAGGCGCAGACCAGGTTGCGATCGCCAAACACGTTGTCGACGCGACCGACCGGTGGCCAGTACTTGGCTTCGATCAGCGACGCTACCGGGTAAACGGCTTGCTCGCGGCTGTACGGATGAGTCCACTCGCCGACGATTTCCGCAGCGGTGTGCGGGGCGTTTTTCAGCGGGTTGTCATCCTTGTCCAGCGTGCCGTTTTCCACCGCGCGGATTTCTTCGCGGATGCGGATCATGGCGTCGCAGAAGCGGTCCAGTTCTTCCTTGGATTCGCTCTCGGTCGGCTCGATCATCAACGTGCCGGCCACCGGGAACGACATGGTCGGGGCGTGGAAGCCGAAGTCGATCAGGCGCTTGGCCACGTCATCGACGCTGATGCCGCTGCTGTCTTTCAGCGGACGCAGGTCGAGGATGCATTCGTGCGCCACCAGACCGTTGCTGCCGGTGTACAGCACTGGATAGTGCTCTTCGAGGCGACGAGAAATGTAGTTGGCATTCAGGATCGCCAATTGCGAAGCGCGCTTGAGGCCGGCGCCACCCATCATTCGAATGTACATCCAGGTGATCGGCAGAATGCTCGCGCTGCCGAACGGTGCCGCGCAGACCGCGCCTTCCTTGCGTTCCATCTGGGCGTGGCCCGGCAGGAACGGCGTCAGGTGCGACTTGACGCCAATCGGGCCGACGCCTGGGCCGCCACCGCCGTGTGGGATGCAGAAGGTTTTGTGCAGGTTCAGGTGCGATACGTCGCCGCCGAACTTGCCCGGTGCGCAGAGGCCGACCATGGCGTTCATGTTCGCGCCATCGATATACACCTGGCCGCCGTTGTCGTGAATGATGCCGCAGATTTCACGGATGCCTTCTTCGAACACACCGTGGGTCGACGGGTAGGTGATCATCAGTGCGGCGAGGTGTTCGCGATGCTCGATGGCCTTGGCACGCAGGTCTTCGATGTCGACGTTGCCGCGGGCATCGCACGCGGTCACAACCACACGCATGCCGGCCATGTTGGCGGTGGCCGGGTTGGTGCCGTGGGCGGACGACGGGATCAGGCAGATGTCGCGACGGTCTTCGCCACGGCTCTGGTGGTAGGCACGGATCGCCAACAGACCGGCGTATTCACCCTGGGAACCGGCGTTCGGTTGCAGGGAGATCGAGTCGTAACCGGTGGCGGCGCAGAGCATCGCTTCCAGTTCATCGGTCAGTTGCTGATAGCCGGCGCTTTGCTCGGCCGGAGCGAACGGGTGCAGGGCACCGAATTCAGCCCAGGTCACCGGGATCATTTCGCTGGCGGCGTTGAGTTTCATGGTGCAGGAACCCAGCGGGATCATGGTGCGATCCAGGGCCAGGTCCTTGTCCGCCAGTTTGCGCAGGTAGCGCATCAGCTCGGTTTCGGAGTGATAACGGTTGAACACCGGGTGGCTGAGGATTGGCGATTGGCGAACCAGTGCGGCCGGGAGGGTGCTTTGGACCGAAGCGGCCAATGCAGCGAAGTCCGGCAGTGCCTTGCCGTCGGCCAGCAGGCTCCACAGGGTTTCGACGTCAGCCTGGCTGCTGGTTTCGTCGAGGGACAGACCCAGACGCTCAGCATCGACCACGCGCAGGTTGATCTTCTGCGCATGAGACTTTTCGTGCAGGGCGGCTGTTTGCGCGCCGGTTTTGATCGTCAAGGTGTCGAAGAAGCTGGCTTGCTCGACGCTCAGGCCCAGTGCACTCAAGCCTTTGGCGAGGATCGCGGTCAGGTGATGAATGCGATTGGCGATCTGCGTCAGGCCTTTCGGGCCGTGGTACACGGCGTACATGCTGGCGATGTTGGCCAACAGCACCTGGGCGGTGCAGATGTTGCTGGTGGCTTTCTCGCGACGGATGTGTTGCTCGCGGGTCTGCATGGCCAGGCGCAGGGCCGGCTTGCCGAAACGGTCCACGGAAACGCCGACCAGACGGCCCGGCATGTCGCGCTTGAACGCATCCTTGGTGGAGAAGTACGCCGCGTGCGGGCCACCGAAGCCCAGCGGAACACCGAAGCGTTGCGCGCTGCCGATGGCCACGTCGGCGCCGAACTCGCCCGGCGGGGTCAGCACGGTCAGGGCCAGCAGGTCAGCAGCGACCGCGACCAGCGCATTCGCCGCGTGGAAGCGCTCGGTCAGTTCGCGGTAATCGAAGACGTCACCGTTGCTCGCCGGGTATTGCAGCAGCGCGCCGAAGAATGGCGTCACGTCGGTCAGTTCACGCTCGTCGCCCACCACAACGTCGATGCCCAAAGGCTCGGCACGGGTGCGCAAAACGTCGAGGGTTTGCGGGTGGCAATGAACGGAGGCGAAGAAGGCGTGGCTGCCTTTGTTCTTGCTCAGGCGTTTGCAGAACGTCATGGCTTCGGCAGCAGCGGTGGCTTCGTCCAGCAGCGAGGCGTTGGCGATCGGCAGGCCGGTCAGGTCGCTGATCAGGGTCTGGAAGTTCAGCAGCGCTTCGAGACGACCCTGGGAAATTTCTGGTTGGTACGGGGTGTAGGCGGTGTACCAGGCCGGGTTTTCCAGCAGGTTGCGCAGGATCGGCGACGGCGTGTGAGTGCCGTAGTAGCCCTGACCGATGTAGGTCTTGAACAGCTGGTTTTTGCCGGCGATGGATTTGATCAACGCCAGGGCATCGGCTTCGCTCAGGCCGTCTTCGAGGCCGAGGACGCTGGTGCCTTTGATGCTGTCGGGAATGACGCTGGCGCTCAGGGCTTCCAGGGAGTCGAAACCGAGGCTGTTGAGCATGGCTTGCTCGTCGCCTGCACGCGGGCCGATGTGGCGGGTGATGAATTCGTTGGCGGTCGTCAGATTGACTTGAGTCATGTCGGCGCTCCTCAGGCTTGGGCAATCAGACGGTCGTAAGCGTCTTGATCCAGCAGTTGGCCGACAGCCGAGGCGTCGGTTGGCTTGAAGCGGAAGAACCAGCCTTCGCCCAGCGGATCTTCGTTGACCAGTTCAGGGCTGCTATCGAGGGCCGGGTTGGTCTCGACCACTTCTCCGTCCAGAGGCATGTACACGCCGCTGGCAGCTTTTACCGACTCCACGGTGGCGGCTTCTGCGCCTTTGTCGTAGGACTGCAGCTCAGGCAGTTGTACGAAAACCACGTCGCCCAGTGCGTTCTGTGCGAAAGCGGTGATGCCGACCGTAACGGTGCCGTCAGCTTCGGTGCGCAGCCATTCGTGATCTTCAGTAAAACGCAACTCGCTCATGGAAACTCCTAAGGGGGCCAGACTCGTCTGGTGGACGCGATGGAATGCAGGGGCAAAAACCCTGCTTTATAGGAGGTTACTAAGCAAAAAGGCGGCCAATGTTATTTTTATGTTTAAAAACAATAACTTATAAGTTTTCGTAAGCCGTTATATTTCTGCAGCTGTAGCGAAATCGCTACAGCCTGAAGCAAAGAAAAAAGCCTAGGTGGATCAAAGCCTTGGACAGCGGTGATCAGGATGGGGTGTATTGATATCATTCCACTGTAGCGCTTTCAGTACAGATGGAGGTCGCTTTTAATGGGTTTTTCCCGGTAATCCCTGAAGAAACCTTTTATGTAGGAGCGAGGCTTGCCCGCGAAGCTTTTAGCGGTCTTGATGGCCTCTTCGCGGGCAAGCCTCGCTCCTACAGTAATGCTGTTCACTTAAACACACTCTTCAGTCATGCCTACCTTTTGTGGCGAGCGAGCTTGCTCGCGCTGGGCTGCGTAGCGGCCCCAAAAATCTGACAACCCATTGCCGATTTTTGTGAGTGCTGCGCACTCAAGCGGGAGCAAGCTCCCTCGCCACAGGTCTCTCTGACTCAATACTTCCTTAAGTGAACGGCATTGCGCTTCTACAGGGGCTTATTGGGAATCCCGTACTTGCGCAACCGATGGGCAATCGCGGTGTGGGAGGTTTGCAGGCGGCTGGCCAGTTGGCGGGTCGAGGGGTAGCTGACGTAGAGCTTTTCCAGCAGGTCCTTCTCGAACGCTTCCATGGCCTGTTCGAGGCTGTCGACCTCGATGTCGCTCTGGCGCGCCACAGAGGTGCCGGCGATGTCGAGGTCGCCGATGTCCACCAGGCTGCTTTCGCAAATCGCCGCGGCGCGGAAGATCACGTTCTGCAATTGCCGTACGTTGCCTGGCCAGCGATTGCCCAGCAGCGCCGGGTAAGTGCCGGGGGCCAGGCGACAGACCGGGCGCTGGATCTGCGCGCAGGCCTGCTGCATGAAGTAACGCGCCAGCAGCAAAATGTCCTGGCCGCGCTCGCGCAGGGGCGGGACTTCGACATTCAGCACGTTGAGGCGATAGAACAGGTCTTCGCGGAAAGTGCCTTCGCTGACCATTTTTTCCAGGTCGCGATGGGTCGCGCTGAGGATCCGCACGTTGACCTTCACTTCGCGATCGCCGCCAACCCGACGGAAGCTGCCGTCGTTGAGAAAGCGCAGCAGTTTCGCCTGCAAATACGGCGACATTTCACCGATCTCGTCGAGAAATACCGTGCCCTGGTTGGCCAGTTCCATCAGCCCCGGCTTGCCGCCCCGCTGCGCCCCGGTGAAGGCACCGGGGGCGTAGCCGAACAGTTCGCTTTCGGCGAGGTTTTCCGGCAGTGCCGCGCAGTTCAAGGCCAGGAACGGCGAACTGTGGCGGGCGCTGATGGCGTGGCAGGCGCGGGCCACCAGTTCTTTGCCGGTGCCGGTTTCACCCTGTATCAGCAACGGTGCATCAAGGGCTGCGACGCGCTGGGCGCGGGCCTTGAGCGTACGAATCGCCGGGGATTCGCCGAGCAGCGCATCGAAACCTTCAGCGTGATCGTGGTGCAGCGCCGAGAGGCGTTCACCGATGCGGTTCGGTTGATACAGGGTCAGCAGGGCGCCGGCGTCGGTGATCGGCGTGGCATCCAGCAGCAGGGTTTGACCGTTGACGGTGATCTCGCGCAGCGGCAGGCGGAAGCCGTTTTCCAGCAATGTGTCGAGCAGCACCGGGTCGGCAAACAGCTCGCTGATGCTTTCACCCGCCGGTTCGCGACCGTACAGGGCAATCAGTGCCGGGTTGGCCAGCAGCACCTTGCCGGCGCTGTCCAGGGCCAGCACCGGGTCGGTCATGGCGGCGAGTAGCGCATCGAGCTGCAAGTGACGGCGTTGGCCGGGAAGGATGTCGACCACCGTCACCGCTTGTACACCACGCACGTTGAACAGCGCATCGCGCAGCTCTTCGAGCACGGCCGGGCTCAAGGTCGGGGCGTCGATGTAGACGTTGGGTGGCACCATTTCCACCGCATCCAGATTGAGATTGCGCCCACCGAGCAGAGCCAGGACTTCCTGGGTGATACCGACGCGGTCGATGAAACTGACGTGGATGCGCATGGGGCGGTTTGGTTCTGGAGTGCGGAGGGTGGCAAGTATGCCTTGGGGCGGGCCAATGGTGAAATCCTGTACAGGACTTCATGACAACGATGATCTCCTGTGGGAGCGGGCAAGCCCCGCTCCCACAGGTTCAGCGTTCACCGTTTTATCCCAGGTGTTCAGGTTTGACCGGGTCGCCGGATTTGATGTCGAGTTGGGCCCGCACGTCTTCAAACATTTCGTCGTAGTACTTGTGCATGGCGCCGATGTTGGCGGTCTTGGGCATGCCGTACTTTTGCGCGATGCGCGTGGCGTGGCGGGCAAAGTCGAAGGCCTGGTCCTTGGGCAGATAAAACGCTTCATTCAGCTCCTTGCCCTCGACCGAACCACGCAGCGTGAAGAGCATGCCTTGGCCTTCCTTGGGATCCTGAGCAATTTTGTATTCAATGTGCAGGTTGTAGCTGTAATCGTCCTTGTTCAGCGCATGGCGCTCGATGTGCAGGTGTCCGGGTTCGAACGTAGCCATTGGCGTCTCTCCTTCAAAGGCATTGAATCAGGGCAGACCTCACGCCTGCCCCCCTGCGTTTCTTTCTATTCGTTTCTTTCTATTGATAACTGATGCCAGGCGTCGCTGTGCTGATACGGGTGCCGGCCTTGCCCTGGATGATCGCTTCGATGTCCGAGAGTGAACCGATTACCGCGACTTTCCCAGTATGGCGGGCGAACTCGCAGGCCGCCTGGACCTTTGGTCCCATGGAGCCGGCGGCGAAGCCGAGTTTGTCCATTTCATCGGGGTGAGCCTGGGCGATGGCTTTCTGGGTGGGCTTGCCGAAATCGATAAAGGCCGCATTGACGTCAGTGGCGATCACCAATAGATCACTTTCCAACTGTTCGGCCAGCAGTGCCGAGCACAGGTCTTTATCGATCACCGCTTCCACACCCTGCAGTTTGCCGTTGGCGTCGTAGATCGTCGGGATGCCGCCACCACCGGCGCAGATCACGATGCTGCCTTTTTCCAGCAGCCACTTGATCGGGCGGATTTCGAAGATACGTTTGGGTTTCGGGCTGGCGACCACGCGCCGGAACTTGTCGCCGTCCGGGGCGATGGCCCAGCCTTTCTCGGCGGCGAGTTTCTCGGCGTCGGCCTTGGAATAAACCGGGCCGATCGGTTTGCTGGGGGCCTGGAACGCCGGGTCGTTGGGGTCGACTTCGACCTGGGTCAGCAGGGTGGCGAAGGGCACTTCGAAGTCCAGCAGGTTGCCCAGTTCCTGTTCGATGATGTAGCCGATCATGCCGTCGGTTTCGGCGCCGAGTACGTCCAGCGGGTAAGGCGAAACCTGGCTGTAGGCCGCCGCTTGCAGCGACAACAGGCCGATCTGCGGACCATTGCCGTGGGCGATCACCAGTTGATTGCCGGAATGAATCTTGGCGATCTGTTCGGTGGCGATCCGGATGTTCGCGCGCTGGTTGTCCGCGGTCATGGGCTCACCCCGGCGGAGCAGGGCGTTACCGCCCAGAGCAATGACGATACGCATAGTGCAGTCCTTCTAAATAGGGGCGGGCAATCTGATCTCCCTGATGATCGTCCCCCACGGGGACCGTGGGAACGATCATCAGCAAGTGTTCAGCCGTCAGACGTCCGCCAGTGCCGACACCAGAATAGCCTTGATGGTGTGCATACGGTTTTCCGCTTGCTCGAAGGCGATGTTGGCCGGCGATTCGAAGACTTCTTCAGTCACTTCGACGCCGTTGGCCAGGTGCGGATAGCGTGCGGCGATGTCCTTGCCGACCTTGGTTTCGCTGTTGTGGAACGCCGGCAGGCAATGCATGAACTTCACGCGCGGGTTGCCCGAGGCCTTCATCATGTCGGCGTTGACCTGGTACGGCAGCAGTTGCTCGATGCGCTCGTCCCACGCTTCCACCGGCTCACCCATCGACACCCAGATGTCAGTGTGGATGAAGTCCACGCCCTTGACCGCGGCTTTCGGGTCTTCGGTGATGGTGATGCGCGCACCGCTCTCTTCGGCGAAGGCTTTGCACTGATCGATGAAGTCCTGATGCGGCCACAGCGCTTTCGGTGCGGCGATGCGCACGTCCATGCCGAGTTTGGCGCCGATCATCAGCAACGAATTACCCATGTTGTAGCGCGCATCGCCCAGGTAGGCGTAGCTGATGTCGTGCAGCGGTTTGTCGCTGTGTTCGCGCATGGTCAGGGTGTCGGCGATCATTTGCGTCGGGTGGAATTCAGCGGTCAGGCCGTTGAATACCGGTACGCCGGCGAACTTGGCCAGCTCTTCGACGATTTCCTGTTCGAAACCACGGTACTCGATGGCGTCGAACATCCGCCCCAGCACGCGGGCGGTGTCCTTCATGCTTTCCTTGTGGCCGATCTGCGACGACACCGGGTCGATGTAGGTGACGTGGGCGCCCTGGTCATGGGCCGCGACTTCGAAGGCGCACCGGGTGCGGGTCGAGGTTTTTTCGAAGATCAGCGCGATGTTCTTGCCTTGCAGGTGCGGACGCTCGGTGCCGGTGTATTTGGCGCGCTTGAGGTCGCGGGACAGGTCCAGCAGGTAGTGCAGCTCGCGAGTGGTGTGGTGCATCAGCGAGAGCAGGCTGCGGTTGCGCATGTTGAAAGCCATGATTGGATCTCCTTGGGTTTCGGTTATCCCCTCGGCCGTGCTGGATAAGCATCGGCCAAGGCTCGAAAGTTAATAATCGATAGGGTCGCGAATGATCGGGCAGGTCATGCAGTGGCCACCGCCACGCCCGCGCCCGAGCTCACTGGCGCTGATGGTGATGACCTCGACGCCGGCCTTGCGCAGCAGGGTGTTGGTGTAGGTGTTGCGGTCGTAGCCGATGACCACGCCTGGCTCCACCGCCACCACGTTGTTGCCGTCGTCCCATTGCTCGCGTTCGGCGGCAAAGGCGTTACCGCCGGTTTCGACAACGCGCAGCGCCTTGAGGTTGAGGGCCTTGGCCACGGTGTCGAGGAAGCTGGTTTCTTCACGGCGCACGTCGATGCCGCCCGGTTTGCTTTCATCGGGGCGCAGGCTGAAGGCGACGATCTGCTTCACCACTTCCGGGAAAATCGTCACCAGGTCGCGGTCGCAGAAGCTGAACACGGTGTCCAGGTGCATCGCCGCGCGGGATTTCGGCAGGCCGGCGACGATGACTCGTTCCACGGCTTTGTTCTTGAACAGGTTGACCGCCAATTGGCCGATGGCCTGGCGGGACGAGCGCTCGCCCATGCCGATCAATACCACGCCGTTGCCGATCGGCATCACGTCACCGCCCTCAAGGGTAGCGTTGCCGTGGTCCTGGTCGGGGTCGCCGTACCAGATCTGGAAGTCGGCGTTGGTGAACTGCGGGTGGAATTTGTAGATGGCGGTGGCCAGCAAGGTTTCCTGACGACGCGCCGGCCAGTACATCGGGTTCAGGGTCACGCCGCCATAGATCCAGCAGGTGGTGTCGCGGGTGAACTGGGTGTTGGGCAGCGGCGGCAGAATGAAGCTGGAATGACCGAGGAAGTCGCGGAACATCTGAATGGTCTTGCCACCGAAACTGTCCGGCAGGTCATCGGCGGAAACCCCGCCGATGAGGAATTCGGCGATCTTGCGTGGCTCCAGGCTACGTAGCCAGGCCCCCACTTCATGGACCAGGCCGAGACCGACCGAATTGGCGGTGATCTTGCGCTCCAGAATCCAGTCCAGCGCTTCAGGCATCGCGACGATGTCGGTCAGCAGGTTGTGCATTTCCAGCACGTCGACACCACGCTCGCGCATTTTGGTGACGAAGTCGAAGTGGTCGCGTTTGGCTTGGGCGACCCACAGCACATCATCGAACAGCAGTTCGTCGCAGTTGTTCGGGGTCAGCCGCTGGTGGGCCAGGCCGGGGGAGCAAACCATGACTTTGCGCAGTTTGCCGGCTTCGGAATGGACGCCGTACTTAACTTTTTCCGTGGTCATTACCGTGTTCCTCCAGATCAAAACATTCAGGTGCTGCTTTTCATTACAGTGCTAAAGGGTCAGAAAGCCGGCATACAGCCCATAGGCCGCCACCAGGGCGCCTACGACGACGGCGGCGAAAATCAGCTTCTCGACGTTAGTGAAAACCGGTTTGTCGACTTCAAGTTTGGCCTTGGCGAACAGGATCGCGCCGGGGGCATACAGCAGGGCGGAGAGCAGCAGGTATTTGACGCCGCCGGCGTACAGCAGCCAGATCGCGTAGATCAGTGCGATGCCACCGATGACCAGGTCTTTGCTGCGCTCGGCCACAGCGTTTTCATAGCTCTCACCGCGCACTGCCAGCAGCAGGGCATAGGCCGCCGACCACAGATAGGGCACCAGGATCATCGAGGTAGCGAGGTAGATCAGCGACAGGTAAGTGCTGGCCGAAAACAGTGTGATGATCAGAAACAGCTGCACCATCGCGTTGGTCAGCCACAGCGCGTTGGCCGGTACAAGGTTGGCGTTTTCACGGCGCAAAAACGCCGGCATGGTGTGGTCCTTGGCGGCAGCGAACATGATCTCCGCGCACAGCAACACCCATGACAGCAACGCCCCGAGCAAGGAAATGATCAGGCCGACGCTGATCAGCACCGCGCCCCAATGACCAACCACATGTTCCAGCACCGCAGCCATCGACGGGTTCTGCAGTTTCGCCAGCGCGGGTTGGGTCATGATCCCCAGGGACAACACGTTCACCAGCATCAGGAACAACAGCACGGTGATGAAGCCGATGACGGTGGCTTTACCCACGTCGCTGCGTACTTCGGCACGGGCCGAGAAAATGCTCGCGCCTTCGATGCCGATGAACACCCACACGGTGACCAGCATCATGTTGCGCACCTGGTTCATCACACTGCCCAGGTCAGGGTTTTTGATGCCCCAGATGTCGGCGGTGAAAATCTCCAGTTTGAACGCGAACAAGGCGATCAACACGAACAGCAGCAGCGGTACGACCTTGGCGACGGTGGTTACCAGGTTGATGAACGCCGCTTCCTTGATTCCCCGTAAAACCAGAAAGTGCACCGCCCAAAGCAGCAGCGAGGCGCCGATTACCGAAGCCACGGTATTTCCCTCCCCAAAAATGGGGAAGAAGTAGCCGAGGGTGCTAAACAAGAGAACGAAGTAACCCACATTGCCCAGCCAGGCACTGATCCAGTATCCCCAGGCCGACGAGAAACCCATGTAGTCGCCGAAACCGGCCTTGGCGTAGGCATAAACACCGCCATCCAGCTCAGGCTTGCGATTGGCCAGGGTCTGGAAGACGAAAGCGAGGGTCAACATGCCCACTGCGGTGATTACCCAACCAATAAGAACAGCACCGACATCAGCACTGGCGGCCATGTTCTGGGGCAAAGAGAAGATTCCGCCACCAATCATTGAACCGACCACTAAAGCAACGAGCGCACCGAGTTTCAGTTTTCCGGGGGATTCAGACATAGCATGACTCCAGTGCAGGAGAAGAGAGACAACAGAGTAGTTCTGCTGGCTGTTCAATCAGCTGACATAGATCAGTGCATGGGCACATTCCATTGTTAATGAAAGACTTATGTATCTTTCTCGGACATAGCGGTATTACCGGGGAAGCCCTGTTCAGAGGGGGCAGGTCAGGTGGGCGTAAGCGGTATTGCTTGGGCTTTGAAATTAGTGTGTTTCTGCGGTTTCGCCAATTTTCTGATAACTGTTTATATGACAGATTTGATTTATCAGGTGCGCGGTACTGGAATTAATGAATAAACGTTATTTCGTTTTATCTGTTTAGTTAAAAATAACTACGTGACAGTGTTTGCAGTGACTGTTCTGGCCTCATCGCGGGCAAGCCACGCTCCCACAGGATCACGCTATACCTGTGGGAGCGGGCTTGCCCGCGAAAGCTATCTGGTGATCACCACCACTGCGCGCGATGGGCGCCCAGTTCCCCGGCCGGCAGCGCCCATTGCAGTGGCGTCCCGGTGATCTTCAACGGCACCTGTAACCGATGGGCCGGTCCCCACGGCGTTTGCTCAATCAACATCCCTTGATCGTGGTCATCCTCTGCGCGCAACGGCTCGTTGGTTCCGGCGCCATGTTCGATCAACAGCTTCGCCGTCCGTGCCAGCGACAGCCGCGCAGAGCCACCGTGCCCCAATAGCTTGATCGCACTGGCCGCCATCAAATACCCGGTGGCATGGTCAAGGGCCTGGACCGGCAGCGGTGTCGGTTTATCCGCCTTCTTCCAGTGCATGCCCGCGTCGGCAATCCCGCTGCTCATCTGCACCAGGCTGTCGAAGCCGCGACGGTTCTGCCAAGGGCCGCTCCAGCCGTAAGCGTTGAGGCAAACATCGATCAGGCCCGGGGCCAGTGCCTGGCGTTGGGCGATGCCGTAACCCAGGCGTTCCAAGGCATCGGCGCGGTAGCCGTGGAGCAGGATGTCGGCGTCCTTGAGCAGGCTTTCGAACACCGCGCGATCGGCTTTGTCGTGCAGATCCAGGCGCGCACAGCGTTTGCCCAGGGTGACTTCCGGCACCACGCCCGGTTCGTTCCAGGTCGGTGGGTCGATGCGCAGCACGTCGGCGCCGAGCCCGGCGAGGAAGCGGCTGGCGATCGGGCCGGCGAGCACTCGCGTGAGGTCCAGTACCTTGATTCCGGCCAGCGGTTGCGCCACCGAGCCTTGCCACGGTTTGGCGGTTTGGTTGCCATCGACGCTGAACTGAATCAACGGCTCGGCGTTCACGGCCCGACCTTGGGGGTGAACTTGCCATTGCTTCCAGCTGCGCATCTCGGCGGCGCAACCACCGGCCTCGACCACCGCTTGTTCCAGATCGCTTTTCGCCCACTGAGCCACTTTGCTCGCCATCGCTGTGCGGTCGGCACAGGCGCCGAGCACTGATTCAGCAGCGGCGCGGTGATGAGGCGCGTTGGTGTGCAGGCGGATCCAGCCGTCCTTGGTTGCATAGTCGCCGGCGACCGGATCCCACAACGGCGGGACGCTCCAGCCCACGGGGCGGATCGAGGTGGCGAACCAGAACGACGCCAGGCGGCGGTCAACTTCAAGGCTGGGCAAACGATCGGTTTGCCGGTGCAGCAGTTCGCTGGCGGCCTGGCCGGCGGCGGCGATGCTGGCGCAAGCCAGATCGGTCACGGCAAAAGCCGAGGGCAGGGCGCCGCTCGAGGTGAACGGGATTGGGGTGTGAGGCAAGCCGAGTGCGGCTTGAATGGACGTGAGTAAATCAGTCATCGAAGGCCCTCCGGAGCGAGAGCCCGAGCATAGTTCAAAAAGACGGCTCGGCCAGATGAAATCCTGTAGAGAGAGCGGTGCGGCGCTCCGACTTGCCCGCGAAGTCGTTGACCGTGTTGCGACCTTCGCGGGCAAGCCTCGCTCCTACGGGGATATGCATTCCCGTGGGAGCGAGCCTGTTGTCACAGAGGACTTATGCCAGCGCTTTACCCACGCCCCTGCAGATAGGTCGCGTAATCCGGGATGCGGTGTTCGTGAGCCTGATCCATCAACGGGCTGCTGAGCAGGTAGTCGGCGCTGCATTCGTTGCAGGCCACGGGGATGTTCCACACCGCCGCGACCCGCAGCAACGCCTTGATGTCCGGGTCGTGGGGTTGCGGTTCGAACGGGTCCCAGAAGAACACCAGCATGTCGACGCGCTGCTCGGCGATTTGCGCGCCGAGTTGCTGGTCGCCGCCCAGCGGCCCGCTGATCATGCTTTCCACCGGCAGGCCGAGGCGTTGTTGCAACAACAACCCCGTGGTGCCGGTGGCGACCAGTTCATGCTGCGCGAGTTTGTCTTTCTGCCGCTCGGCCCAGTCCAGCAAAAACACTTTGCAATGGTCATGGGCGACCAGGGCGATACGCTTGCGCGCCGCCATGGTCTTATGCGTAAAGCTGATACCGATCATCGGTTGCTGCTCCACGGTTTACTCTGCGTTGCAGAGCGCCAGGCAGTTATCGAGCATGCGGTTGGAGAAGCCCCACTCGTTGTCGTACCAGGCCAGCACTTTGAGCAGCTTGCCGCTGGACTTGGTGTGGTTGGCGTCGAAGATCGACGACAGCGGGTTGTGGTTGAAGTCGCTGGATACCAGCGGCAGGGCGTTGTAGCCGAGAATCTTCGAGTGTTGGCTGGCTTGTTTGAGCAGCGCATTCACTTCATCGGCCGACGCTTCGCGCTTGAGCTGCACGGTCAGGTCCACCAGCGACACGTTGATCACCGGAACACGCACTGCCATGCCGGTCAGTTTGCCCGCCAGGTCCGGCAGCACCAGGCCTACCGCTTCAGCGGCGCCGGTCTTGCTCGGGATCATGTTCTGGGTGGCGGAACGGGCGCGGTACGGGTCGGTGTGGTAGACGTCGGTCAGGTTCTGGTCGTTGGTGTAGGCATGGATGGTGGTCATCAGACCGCTTTCGATGCCCAGCTCGCGGTGCAGCACCTGGGCCACCGGGGCCAGGCAGTTGGTGGTGCACGAGGCGTTGGAAATGATCTGGTGCGACTGGCGCAGAATGTCGTGGTTAACCCCATAAACCACAGTGGCGTCGGCGCCTTTGGCCGGGGCCGAGATAATCACTTTACGTGCGCCGGCCGTAATATGCGCGGCGGCTTTGGCGCGGTCGGTGAACAGACCAGTGCATTCGAATACGACGTCGACCTTCTCCGCGGCCCAGGGCAATTCGGCCGGGTTGCGAATGGCGCTGACCGAAATACGGTCGCCATTGACGGTCAGGCTTTCCTGATCGTGCTGGACATCGGCATCGAATGTGCCGTGAACGGTGTCGTATTTCAGGAGGTGAGCATTCATCGAGCTGTCGCCCAGGTCGTTGATTGCCACGATCTGCAGATCCTGACGATAGCCTTGGGTATACAGTGCGCGCAGGACATTACGGCCGATACGGCCAAAACCATTGATTGCGATTCGAAGAGTCATTTACAGCGCCGCCGTCGTTTTGTTGTTGGAATTACAAGATTATTCGCAAAAAAATAGAAAACAAGCCTTTTTAGTGGCAATATTTTGTTTTATCTACAACGAGTGACCTGAATCAACTGGTCCGAATGATCAAGAAAGCCGTCTGTCATCCCGATCACAACGGCGTTTGATCAGCATAGACAATCAGGTCGCCACATCCGTTAGCCTGGAGTTCTACACATGCATCCCCGCGTCCTTGAGGTCACCGAACGGCTTATCGCCCGCAGCCGCGCCACGCGTGAGGCTTACCTTGCATTGATCCGTGGCGCCGCCAGTGACGGCCCGATGCGCGGCAAGCTGCAATGCGCCAACTTCGCCCACGGCGTGGCCGGATGTGGCAGCGACGACAAGCACAGCCTGCGGATGATGAACTCCGCCAACATCGCAATTGTTTCGTCATATAACGACATGCTCTCGGCGCACCAGCCGTACGAAGTCTTTCCTGAACAGATCAAAAAAGCCCTGCGCGAAATCGGCTCCGTCGGCCAGTTCGCCGGTGGCACCCCGGCCATGTGCGATGGCGTGACCCAGGGCGAACCGGGCATGGAACTGAGCCTGCCGAGCCGTGAAGTGATCGCGTTGTCCACCGCCGTGGCGCTGTCCCACAACATGTTCGACGGCGCGCTGATGCTCGGCATCTGCGACAAGATCGTGCCGGGCCTGATGATGGGCGCGTTGCGCTTCGGTCATCTGCCGATGATTTTCGTGCCGGGCGGGCCGATGGTGTCGGGCATCTCCAACAAGCAGAAAGCCGATGTGCGTCAGCGCTACGCCGAAGGCAAGGCGACCCGCGAAGAGCTGCTGGAATCGGAGATGAAGTCCTACCACAGCCCTGGCACCTGCACGTTCTACGGCACCGCCAACACCAACCAGTTGCTGATGGAAGTCATGGGCCTGCACTTGCCGGGCGCCTCGTTCGTCAACCCGAACACGCCGTTGCGCGATGCGCTGACCCGCGAAGCGGCGCATCAGGTGACGCGCCTGACCAAGCAGAATGGCAACTTCCTGCCGATCGGCGAAATCGTCGACGAGCGTTCGCTGGTCAACTCCATCGTGGCCCTGCACGCCACCGGCGGCTCGACCAACCACACCTTGCACATGCCGGCCATCGCCATGGCCGCAGGCATCCAGTTGACCTGGCAGGACATGGCCGACCTCTCCGAGGTGGTGCCGACCCTGAGCCACGTGTACCCGAACGGCAAAGCCGACATCAACCACTTCCAGGCGGCGGGCGGCATGTCGTTCCTGATCCGTGAACTGCTGGAAGCCGGCCTGCTCCACGAAAACGTCAACACCGTGCTCGGCCACGGCCTGAGCCGCTACACCCAGGAGCCGTTCCTCGATAACGGCGAGCTGGTCTGGCGCGAAGGCCCGATCGAAAGCCTCGACGAAAACATCCTGCGCCCAGTGGCTCGTGCATTCTCGCCAGAAGGCGGTTTGCGGGTGATGGAAGGCAATCTCGGTCGTGGCGTGATGAAGGTCTCGGCAGTCGCCCTGGAAAACCAGGTCGTCGAAGCCCCGGCCATGGTGTTCCAGGATCAACAGGACCTGGCCGATGCGTTCAAGGCCGGATTGCTGGAGAAGGATTTTGTCGCGGTAATGCGCTTCCAGGGCCCGCGCTCCAACGGCATGCCGGAACTGCACAAGATGACGCCGTTCCTCGGCGTGTTGCAGGACCGTGGCTTCAAAGTAGCGTTGGTGACTGACGGGCGCATGTCCGGCGCCTCGGGGAAAATCCCGGCGGCGATCCACGTCAGCCCCGAAGCTTATGTGGGCGGCGCTTTGGCACGGGTGCGTGAGGGCGATATCATCCGCGTCGATGGCGTCAAAGGCACCCTGGAGCTTAAGGTGGACGCCGAAGAATTCGCAGCACGCGAGCCGGCCAAAGGCCTGTTGGGCAACAACATCGGCACCGGTCGCGAACTGTTTGGTTTCATGCGCATGGCCTTCAGCTCCGCAGAGCAAGGCGCCAGCGCCTTTACTTCTGCCCTGGAGACGCTTAATTGAAACTGGCTTTGGTCGGTGACATCGGTGGGACCAACGCACGTTTCGCGTTGTGGAAAAACCAGCAACTGGAATCAGTCCAGGTGCTGGCAACGGCAGACCACGCCACCCCGGAAGAAGCGATTGCGCTGTACCTGAACGGGCTCGGCCTGGCGCCGGGTTCGATCGGTTCGGTGTGCCTGTCGGTGGCCGGCCCTGTGAGCGGTGATGAATTCAAGTTCACCAACAATCACTGGCGGCTCAGTCGCAAGGGTTTCTGCAAGACCTTGCAGGTGGATCAACTGCTGCTGGTCAACGATTTCTCGGCCATGGCGCTGGGCATGACCCGCTTGCAGCCGGGCGAGTTCCGGGTGGTCTGCGAAGGCACGCCGGAACCGTTGCGGCCAGCGGTGGTGATCGGTCCGGGCACGGGGCTGGGCGTAGGCACGTTGCTCGATCTGGGCGAGGGCCGTTTTGCCGCGTTGCCGGGGGAGGGTGGTCACGTCGATCTGCCGCTTAGCAGCCCGCGAGAAACCCAGCTGTGGCAACACATCTACAACGAGATCGGCCATGTCAGCGCTGAAACGGCGTTGAGCGGCAGTGGTTTGCCGCGAGTGTACCGGGCGATCTGCGCGGTGGATGGCCACACGCCTGTGCTCGACACGCCTGAGGCGATCACGGCGGCCGGGCTGGCGGGTGATCCGATTGCCCTGGAAGTGCTCGAGCAGTTCTGCTGCTGGCTCGGCCGCGTGGCCGGCAACAATGTGCTGACCACCGGTGCACGGGGTGGTGTGTACATCGTTGGTGGAGTGATTCCACGGTTTGCCGACTTTTTCGTTAAAAGCGGTTTCGCCCGGTGCTTTGCCGACAAGGGTTGCATGAGCGATTACTTCAAAGGCATTCCGGTGTGGCTGGTGACAGCGCCGTATTCCGGCCTTGTTGGCGCGGGTGTGGCGTTGGAGCAGGCCTGAGACCGCGTCACCTCATTCGCGGGCAAGCCTCGCTCCTACAAGGAATGTCACGAACCCTGTAGGAGCGAGGCTTGCCCGCGAAGAGGCCGGAACAGACAACATAGATCCATGATCGATCAGGCATAATCCTCCCTAACACAAACAACAAGGACGCCGCCCCGTGAGCTCAGTCAACAAGTCGATTTTGTTGGTCGATGACGATCAAGAGATACGCGAGTTGCTGGACACCTACCTGACCCGTGCCGGTTTCCAGGTCCGCACCACGCCCGATGGCGCAGGCTTTCGTCAGGCGCTGAACGAGGCGCCGAGCGATCTGGTGATCCTCGACGTGATGCTGCCGGACGAAGATGGTTTCAGCCTCTGCCGCTGGATCCGCCAGCACCCGCGCCAGGCCCACGTGCCGATCATCATGCTCACCGCCAGTTCCGATGAGGCCGACCGCGTCATCGGCCTGGAACTGGGCGCCGACGACTACCTCGGCAAACCCTTCAGCCCCCGTGAATTGCAGGCGCGGATCAAAGCCTTGTTGCGTCGCGCGCAGTTCGGTCAGGAGCGTTCCGGCGGTGAAGTGCTGGCCTTCGACGACTGGCGGCTGGACATGGTCAGCCATCGGCTGTTCCATACCGACGGCGAGGAAGTGATTCTCTCCGGCGCCGATTTCGCCCTGCTGAAACTGTTCCTCGATCACCCCCAGGAAATCCTCGACCGCGACACCATCGGCAACGCCACCCGTGGCCGTGACCTGATGCCGCTCGATCGCATCGTCGACATGGCGGTCAGCCGTTTGCGCCAGCGTCTGCGCGACACCGAAAAACCGCCGCGGCTGATCCGGACCGTGCGTGGCAGCGGCTACCAATTGGCAGCCAACGTGGTTGCCGGCAATGGTCACTGAGTTCCTGCGCAAGCTCGCCGGGCGCGTGCCGGTGCCGCGCTCGCTGCTCGGGCGCATGTTGCTGCTGACCCTGTTGGCGGTGCTGTTTGCCCAGACGCTGTCGAGCGTGATCTGGGTTTCGCAATTGCGTGCCACCCAGCTCGAAGGCCTGGTCACCAGCGCCCGCAGCCTGGCCCATTCGATGACGGCCAGCGTCAGCTATTTCCGCTCGTTGCCGGTGGCGTTCAGGCCGCTGGTGCTCGACCAGTTGCGCAGCATGGGCGGCACCCGGTTCGTGGTGACCCTCAACGACAAACCCTTAGGCATGGAAGTGCTGCCGATCACGCCGCGCAAAGAAGCGGTGCTCAAAGCGGTGGACGAGGTGCTGCGCCAGTCGCTGGGCCAGGACGCCGATATTTCGGTGACGTTCGTCAGCCCCGAAGACCTGCGGATCTTCAATAGCGGGCTGAAACTCGATGAATTGCCACGCTCCTGGGCGCACTACGCGTTGACCCTGGAGCCAGTGAACCCACCGGTGCTGGTCACGCAAATCCAGATGGCGCCGGGGGAATGGCTGTACATCGCTTCGCTGTTGCCCGAGCCCTACACCAGTCTTGAAGAACAAGGCCTGCCGGCACAGCAAGTCTGGTTCATCGTGCTCACCAGCGGCTTCTTGCTCCTGTTCATCGGCCTGCTGGTGCACTGGCAGAGCCGGCCGCTCAAACGATTGGCGCGGGCGGCGCGGGACATGTCCCTGGGGGCCGACGTCGAACCGGTCGCTCAGGGCGGTGGCAGTGAAGTGGTGGAAGTCGGTCGCGCGTTCAATGCAATGCGTGAACGCATCAGCCGTTACCTGACCGAGCGCAGCCAGTTGTTCAGCGCGATTTCCCATGACTTGCGCACACCGATCACTCGGCTGCGACTGCGGGTCGAATTGCTTGAAGACGAAAAGCTGCAAGCCAAGTTCGGACGTGACCTGGATGAGCTGGAGTTGCTGGTCAAAGGCGCGCTGCAATGCGTGAAAGACACCGACATCCACGAAAACATCGAGCCGGTGGACCTCAATCATGTGCTCGACTGCCTGGTGGAACCGTATCTGGCGCCCAACGGCAATGGCCGCGTGACGCAGCAGGGGCGGGCGCTGGCGCCGTATCCCGGCAAGCCACTGGCGCTCAAGCGCTGCATCGGCAACCTGATCGACAACGCTTTGAAGTACGGGCAGAACGCGCATCTGCACATCGATGACGACGAGAGCGCGTTCGTCCTGCATGTCGACGACGAAGGTCCGGGTGTGCCGGAGCAGCGGCTGGAGCAAGTGTTCGAGCCGCACTTCCGCCTGGCCGGGCAGCAACAGGGTTATGGCCTGGGGCTGGGGATTGCCCGCAACATCGCCCATAGCCATGGCGGCGAAGTCAGCCTGCAAAACCTGCGTGAAGGCGGGTTGCGCGTGACGTTGCAGTTGCCGCGACCAATGGATTGACACTGCCCCTGTGGCGAGGGAGCTTGCTCCCGTTGGACTGCGCAGCAGTCCCTCTTTCAGGGCCGCTCCGCGCCCCAACGGGAGCAAGCTCCCTCGCCACAATTAACCACTCACTTCAAAATCAGGGTGAATGTCACAGGTCGGTGACATAACGCTCCCCCTTCGTTACCTGCCCGCCACCGACCGTTGTTTAGACTGGTCCCAGTCATAACAACAAAAAAAGGTACCGCATGGACACCTTCCAACCCGCCTTCAGCAGTTGGCTGAACGCGCCTGCCCATCAGCAATGGCTCGCCGCCGAAGGCCTGCGCCTGTTGGCATTTGCCAGGGCTTCAAAGCTTCCCGAAGGTTTCGGCAACCTTGATGAAAAGGGGCGCCTGGCGGTCAACGCGCAAGCCGAAACCATGAACACCGCGCGCATGACCCACAGCTTCGCCATGGCCCACATCCAGGGTTTGCCGGGGTTCGCCGAGCTGGTGGATCACGGCATCAAAGCCCTCAGCGGGCCGCTGCGTGACGCCGAACACGGTGGCTGGTTCGCCACGCCCGAACACCGCGACGGCAATACCGGCAAAGCCGCTTACCTGCATGCCTTCGTGGCGTTGGCCGCGAGTTCTGCGGTGGTTGCCCAGCGTCCCGGTGCGCAAGCCTTGCTCGATGATGCGATCCACATCATCGACAGCCATTTCTGGAGCGAGGAGGAGGGCGCCATGCGCGAGTCCTTCAACCGCGACTTCAGTTGCGAGGAGGCCTATCGCGGCGCCAACAGCAACATGCACGCCACCGAAGCCTTTCTCGCCCTGGCCGATGTCACCGAGGACCACCGCTGGCTGATTCGCGCGCAGCGCATCGTCGAGCGTGTCATTCACGAACACGCCGCCGCCAACGATTACCTGGTGGTCGAGCATTTCGACCGCGACTGGCAGCCGCTGCGCGACTACAACCACGACAATCCGGCCGACGGTTTCCGTCCTTACGGCACCACGCCGGGTCATGGTTTCGAATGGGCGCGGTTGTTACTGCACCTTGAAGCGGCGCGGGTACAGGCCGGGATGCTCACGCCGGGCTGGCTGGCCACCGATGCGCAAAAACTCTTCGAACACAATTGCCGTCACGGCTGGGACGTCGACGGTGCGCCGGGCATTGTCTACACCCTCGACTGGGACAATCGCGCGGTGGTTCGTCATCGTTTGCACTGGACTCATTGCGAAGCCAGCGCCGCCGCCAGTGCGCTGCTAAAACGCACCGGTGATGAGCAATACGAGCGTTGGTACCGACTGTTCTGGGAATTCTGTGACAGTCATTTCATCGACCGCTGCGATGGCAGCTGGCATCACGAGCTCGATCCGCTGAACCGCCCGAGCGCCGATATCTGGGCCGGTAAACCTGACCTGTATCACGCCTGGCAAGCCGTATTGATCCCGCGCCTGCCATTGGCGCCGAGTATGGCCAGTGCGCTGGCGCAATTGTCCCAGAGCGCTCCTGTGTAACCATGTGGTGACATTCGCGCGTCCCTTCGTTACCTGCGAAGGGCTATCCCCTGTTTAAAATCCTATGCAGCGCAAGCACCAGACTTGCATGCATAACAACAAGAAAGGTACTACTAGATGAATGCGATTTCTCGCCTCGCTACTGTCATTTCTCTCGCTTCACTGCTTCCCGTTGCTGCATTCCCGCTCAGTGCCCTTGCCGCCGATTCCAAAGGTTCGGTGGAAGTCGTTCACTGGTGGACGTCTGGTGGTGAAAAAGCAGCTGTCGATGTGCTCAAGGCTCAAGTCGAAAAAGACGGCTTCACCTGGAAAGACGGCGCAGTCGCCGGCGGTGGCGGTGCCACGGCCATGACCGTACTCAAAAGCCGCGCCGTTGCCGGTAACCCGCCGGGCGTAGCACAGATCAAAGGCCCGGACATTCAGGAATGGGCGTCTACCGGTCTGCTCGATACCGACGTCTTGAAAGACGCTGCCAAAGCTGAGAAGTGGGACAGCCTGCTCGACAAGAAAGTCTCCGATACCGTGAAGTACGACGGTAACTATGTGGCCGTGCCGGTGAACATTCACCGCGTCAACTGGTTGTGGATCAATCCGGAAGTCTTCAAGAAAGCCGGCATCGAAAAAGCGCCAACCACCCTTCAGGAATTCTACGCGGCCGGTGACAAGCTCAAGGCTGCGGGCTTCATCGCGCTTGCCCACGGTGGCCAGCCTTGGCAAGACAGCACCGTGTTCGAAGCGGTGGTCCTGTCGGTCATGGGCGTCGATGGCTACAAGAAAGCCCTGGTCGATCTGGATAACGCGGCGCTGACCGGTCCTGACATGGTCAAGGCGCTGACCGAGCTGAAGAAAGTCGCGACCTACATGGACGCCGACGGCAAAGGCCAGGACTGGAACCTGGAGGCGGCCAAGGTCATCAACGGCAAGGCCGGCATGCAGATCATGGGTGACTGGGCCAAGAGCGAGTGGACAGCGGCCAAGAAAGTCGCTGGCAAGGATTACGAGTGCGTAGCCTTCCCGGGCACCGACAAGGCCTTCACCTACAACATCGACTCGCTGGCCGTGTTCAAGCAGAAAGACAAGGGCACTGCTGCAGCTCAGCAGGACATTGCCAAGATCGTGCTGGGTGAGAACTTCCAGAAAGTCTTCAGCATCAACAAGGGTTCGATCCCGGTTCGAAACGACATGCTGAGTGACATGGGCAAGTACGGTTTCGACTCCTGCGCCCAGACGGCTGCCAAAGACTTCCTGGCGGACGCCAAGACCGGTGGCTTGCAGCCGAGCATGGCGCACAACATGGCGACCACGCTGGCGGTACAGGGTGCTTTCTTTGATGTCGTGACCAACTTCATCAACGATCCGAAAGCCGATCCTGCCACTGCCGCCAAGCAACTCGGCACTGCCATTAAAGCGGCCAAGTAATGCTTGGCCTGTAGGAGCCGGCTTGCTGGCGATAGCGATGTGTCATTCAACGCAGATGTCGACTGACACACCGCCTTCGCCAGCAAGCCGGCTCCTACAGGGGACCTGCCCGAATTCTCTCTCTCTTCGTACTGGATCTTCCCATGAGTTCTGTTGCTGTGTTCAGCAAGGCCTCGCCGTTCGATGCGCTGCAGCGCTGGCTCCCCAAGCTGGTGCTGGCGCCGAGCATGTTCATTGTTCTGGTGGGGTTCTATGGCTATATCCTGTGGACCTTCGTCCTGTCGTTCACCACTTCGACCTTCCTGCCGACTTACAAATGGGCGGGTCTGGCGCAGTACCAGCGGCTGTTCGACAACGATCGCTGGTGGGTAGCGAGCAAGAACCTGGCGCTTTTCGGCGGCATGTTCATCGGTATCACCCTGGTGATCGGTGTGTTGCTGGCGGTGTTTCTTGATCAGCGCATTCGTCGCGAAGGTTTCATTCGCACCATTTACCTGTACCCGATGGCGCTTTCGATGATCGTCACCGGTACTGCCTGGAAATGGCTGCTCAACCCGGGCATGGGCCTGGACAAATTGCTGCGTGACTGGGGCTGGGAAGGCTTTCGCCTGGACTGGCTGATCGATCCGGATCGCGTTGTGTACTGCCTGGTGATCGCGGCGGTATGGCAAGCCTCGGGCTTTATCATGGCGATGTTCCTCGCCGGCCTGCGTGGCGTTGATCAATCGATCATCCGTGCCGCCCAGATCGATGGCGCGAGCATGCCGCGCATTTACCTGAAAGTGGTGTTGCCGAGCCTGCGCCCGGTGTTCTTCAGCGCAGTGATGATCCTGGCCCACATCGCTATCAAGAGTTTCGACCTGGTAGCGGCAATGACCGCCGGTGGCCCGGGTTATTCCTCCGATCTGCCTGCGATGTTCATGTATTCCTTCACCTTCAGTCGCGGCCAGATGGGCATGGGCTCGGCCAGTGCGATTCTGATGCTCGGTGCGATTCTCGCGATCATCGTGCCTTACCTGTACTCCGAGCTGAGGGCCAAACGTCATGACTAGTTTCGCTGCCAAACCTGCCATCAGCCTGAGTCGCATCGCGATCTATGGCGTGCTGCTCCTTGCGGTATTGCTGTACCTGATACCGCTGGTGGTCATGCTGTTGACCAGTTTCAAGACGCCTGAAGACATCAACTCCGGCAACCTGCTGAGCTGGCCGACCGTGGTCAGCGGTATTGGCTGGATCAAGGCCTGGGGCACGGTTGACGGGTACTTCTGGAACTCGATCAAGATCACCGTTCCGGCGGTAATGATCTCCACGGCCATCGGTGCGTTGAACGGCTATGTGCTGTCGATGTGGCGCTTTCGCGGGTCGCAGTTGTTCTTCGGCCTGCTGCTGTTCGGTTGCTTCCTGCCATTCCAGACGGTCCTGCTGCCGGCCTCGTTCACCCTCGGCAAGATGGGCCTGGCCAGCACGACGACAGGCCTGGTGTTCGTGCACGTGGTCTACGGCCTGGCGTTCACCACGCTGTTTTTCCGTAACTACTACGTCAGTGTTCCCGATGCACTGGTGAAGGCAGCGCGGCTCGATGGCGCGGGGTTCTTCACCATCTTCCGCTTGATCATTTTGCCGATGTCCACCCCGATCATCATGGTCTGCCTGATCTGGCAGTTCACCCAGATCTGGAACGACTTCCTGTTCGGCGTGGTGTTCTCCAGCGGTGACTCGCAACCCATTACGGTGGCGTTGAACAACTTGGTCAACACCAGTACCGGGGCCAAGGAATACAACGTTGATATGGCGGCGGCAATGATCGCCGGGCTGCCGACCCTGCTGGTCTATGTGGTCGCAGGTAAGTATTTCGTGCGCGGGCTGACGGCCGGCGCAGTCAAGGGGTAATCATGGCTACGCTCGAACTTCGCAATGTAAACAAAACCTATGGCCCCGGCCTGCCGGACACCCTCAAGAACATCGAGCTGTCGATCAAGGACGGTGAGTTCCTGATTCTTGTAGGCCCTTCGGGTTGCGGTAAATCGACCCTGATGAATTGCATCGCCGGCCTTGAGACCATCACCGGCGGCGCGATCATGATCGGTGACCAGGACGTCAGCGGCATGAGCCCCAAAGACCGCGACATCGCCATGGTGTTCCAGTCCTACGCGCTGTACCCGACCATGAGCGTGCGCGAAAACATCGCGTTCGGTTTGAAGATCCGCAAGATGCCTGCCGCCGACATCGACGCGGAAGTCGCTCGCGTGGCCAAGCTGTTGCAAATCGAACACCTGCTCAACCGCAAGCCGGGTCAGCTCTCCGGTGGTCAGCAACAGCGCGTGGCCATGGGCCGGGCGTTGGCGCGTCGGCCGAAGATCTACCTGTTCGACGAACCGCTGTCCAACCTCGACGCCAAGCTGCGGGTCGAGATGCGCACCGAAATGAAACTGATGCACCAGCGCTTGAAAACCACCACGGTCTACGTGACCCACGACCAGATCGAAGCGATGACCCTGGGCGACAAAGTGGCGGTGATGAAGGACGGGATCATCCAGCAGTTCGGTACGCCGAAAGACATCTACAACAACCCGGCCAACCTGTTCGTGGCGAGCTTCATCGGTTCGCCGCCGATGAACTTCATTCCCCTGCGTTTGCAACGCAAGGACGGCCGTCTGTTGGCGTTGCTCGACAGTGGTCAGGCGCGCTGCGAATTGCCGCTGGGCATGCAGGACGCCGGGCTCGAAGACCGCGAAGTGATCCTCGGCATGCGCCCGGAGCAAATCGTGCTGGCGAACGGCGAAGCCAACGGCCTGCCGACCATCCGCGCCGAAGTGCAGGTCACCGAACCGACCGGTCCCGACACCCTGGTATTCGTCAATCTCAACGACACCAAGGTCTGCTGCCGTCTGGCACCGGACGTCGCACCAGCCCCGGGCGAGACCCTGACGCTGCAATTCGATCCATCGAAAGTGCTGCTGTTCGATGCCAAGACCGGTGAGCGTCTGGGCGTTGCCGGCCTGCCAAAAACCGAAGCTCACAGCGCCAACGTGGCCCAGTTCAAAGGCCGCTGAAGATCAAATGTGGGAGCGAGCAAGCCCGCTCTCACAGGGGGGATTAGTGGCGGATGGAGACATCCGTCGCAATCGATGTAAACCGCGTTAGATAAAAACAGTTAATAACAATAAAACGAGGATGTAGGGATGAAGAAGAAGAACAACGCTCAGCTGATCTGCCAATTGTCAGCGGTTGCGGCGATGATGCTGGCCGGTAGCGTACACGCGGCTGACGCGTTCAGTGCCGATTCCCAGTGGATGACGGGGGACTGGGGTGGCGAGCGGACCAAGCTGATCGAGCAAGGTATCGACATCAAGGCCGACTATGTCGGTGAAGTGGGCGCCAACCTGCACGGCGGCTACAACGACGACAAAACGGCGCGTTACGCCGACCAGTTTGGTCTGGGCGTGGCGCTGGACCTGCAAAAACTGTGGGGCTGGGATAACACCCAGGCCAAGATCCAGCTCACCAACCGTAACGGTCAGAACATCTCCAATGACCGTGTCGGCGACCCGCGTGCCGGCACCTTGAGCTCCTCCCAGGAAGTCTACGGCCGTGGCCACATGGTCCGTCTGACCCAGCTGTGGATCAAGCACCAGTTCCTCGACGGGAAACTGGACGTCAAGGCTGGTTACTTCGGCGAAGGCGAAGACTTCAACACCTTCCCTTGCGAGTTCCAGAACCTGGCATTCTGCGGTTCCCAGGCGGGTAACTGGGCGACCGGTATCTGGTACAACTGGCCGGTCATGCAGGCAGCGGTTCGCGTGAAGTACAACATCACGCCTGAGTTCTATGCGCAGATCGGCGCGTACAACCAGAACCCATCGCAACTTGAGCACGGTAACGGTTTCAAGCTCAGCGGCAGTGGCACCAAGGGCACCGTCTTGCCGGTTGAATTGGTCTGGTCGCCGAAGGTCAACAACCTGCCGGGCGAATACCGTGTCGGTTACTACAAGAGCACGGCCGACGCCAATGACGTCCGTAAAGACGACAACGGCAATGATGCAGCGACCACCGGCAATGCCTATCGCAGCCATGACAGCAAGCACGGCTACTGGTTCGTGGCGCAGCAACAACTGACCACCCATAACGGTGATGCTTCGCGCGGTCTGAACATCGCGGCCAACGCCACCTTCCACGACAAGGACACCAACTTCGTCGACAACTACCAGTCGCTGATGTTTGTTTACAAGGGCCCGTTCGATGCGCGTCCAAAAGACGACGTCGGGATCGGTTTCTCCCGTATCCATGTCAACGATGACGTGAAGAAAAACTCCGAGTTGGTCAACGCCGCCAATGGTGTCACCGACTACAACGATCCACTGTTCGCGCCACTGCGCAGCACCGAGTACAACTACGAGATCAACTACGGTTTCCACGTTACCAACTGGCTGACGGTGCGTCCTAACTTGCAATACATCACTCACCCGGGTGGTGTGGATGAAGTTGATAACGCGCTGGTCGCCGGTCTGAAAATTCAGTCGGTGTTCTAACGCTGTTGCGATAAGCTCCTCTCTATGTGCGCATATTTGCGGACGGCCATGGCTGTCCGCTTTTTTTTGGGGGTGGCGCACCCTCGGGTGACAGATGATTTTCAGGATCGTGGCACATGCTTGAGCATCCGCTACAACGCTTCTTCAAATCCTTGCGCGAACGTCCGGTGTTTGCGTGGGAGCGCTATCAGATGCGCGACGTGCTGGTGATCGACCATCCGCTGTGTCAGGCGGTGTTCAGTCGTCAGGGCGCGCAGTTGCTGCACTTCCAGCCAAAGGGCCAGAAACCCTGGTTGTGGTGCGCGGCGAAATGGCCGCACGTGGGTGCGATTCGCGGCGGCGTGCCAGTGTGCTGGCCGTGGTATGGCCGCCACCCAAGCGAAAACGCCTGGCCGTCCCATGGTTGGGCGCGCCTGCTCGACTGGAAACTGCTCGACAGCAGCAGTGACGACGATGGCGTGCGCCTGCACTGGCAGTTACAGCTGTGCGACTGGCAAGTGGACTTGCATGCGCACCTGGGCGAACGCATGGATTTGCACCTGAGCACCGAGCATCAGGACGACATGCCGTGCCAGTTGAGTCAGGCGTTGCACGCCTATTGGCGTATTGGTGACGTCGGTGAGATAGCGCTGTCTGGGCTCGAAGGAGCGCAAGGTTACGACCAGTTGAACCGCCAGGCTTGCCAACAGGAAGGCGAGTTGCGGGTCGACGGTGGGTGTCAGCGGGTGTTCCAGCATGACGGCGAATTGCAGCTCAAGGACCACGCCTGGCAGCGCGAACTGTGCATCGACACCGGTGATCATGCGGACACGGTGGTCTGGCATCCCGGCTCGCGGCCATTACTGGGCGTGAGCTGGAACGAGATTTCCGAGTTCGTCTGTGTGGAAGCGGCCAGCGGCGGCACCGACAGCCTGTGCCTGGCGCCGGGGGAGCGGGCGCATTTGAGTTTGCAGGCGCGGGTTGGGGCTTAGCCGATGCGCACAACCTTTGTGGGTTAATTAAACTCATCGCCAATCGGATACCGACTGGCATTGAGGCTTTCCTTGATCTTGCGCAAATGCGGCTGGAAGTCCACGCCTCGGCGCAAGGTCATGCCGGTGGCGAGCACATCGAGCACGGTCAGCTGAATGATCCGCGAGGTCATCGGCATGTAAATGTCGGTGTCTTCCGGCAACGGAATGTTCAGGCTCAAGGTACTGGCCTTGGCCAGCGGCGAACCTTCGGCCGTCAGCCCCAGCACCGAAGCGCCGTTTTCCCGGGCGATGCGCGCCACTTCCACCAATTCGCGGGTGCGGCCGGTGTAGGAGATGATCACGAACAACTCACCGGTGTGGGCCACCGAGGCAATCATGCGTTGCATCAGCACATCGGCATGGGCGGTCACTGCCAGGTTGAAGCGGAAGAACTTGTGCTGCGCATCCAGTGCCACCGGGGCCGAGGCGCCGAGGCCGAAGAAGTGGATCTGCCGGGCCTGGATCAACAGGTCGACGGCGCGGCTGATCAGGTTCGGGTCCAGTGCCTGGCAGGCGCTGTCCAGGGACGCGATGGCGCTGCCGAAGATCTTCTGGGTGTAAGCCTCGGGGTTGTCGTCGGCTTCCACCGCACGGCTGACATACGCCGCGCCGCTGGCCAGGCTCTGGGCCAGCTGCAGTTTCAGTTCAGGGTAGCCGCTGACACCGAATGAGCGGCAGAAACGGTTGACCGTCGGCTCACTGACCGACGCGGCCTGGGCGAGGGCGGCGATGCTGAACCGGGTCGCCTGCTGTGGGTTGAGCAGGATCACTTCGGCGACTTTGCGTTCTGCCTTGTTCAGGTCTTCGAGGCGACTCTGGATCTGTTCCAGTAAATTTCGCACGCGGTCCATATGGGTTCCTAAATTCACCTGCGCAAACAAGCGCTCGGCTATGCAAATTGGGCCTTTGATACGGCCCATAACGGTGGCCTATCCTACTGATGGCTCCGACCGACCACCACTCGGAATCTATATTTTGCGAAAATGTTGTGGTTATTACTACATTTTCCCTTGAGTGATGCCTTGAAAAAAGGTATTTGTAGCTTAACTTGATAAAAGAACAAACATCATGCCTTCGATTACGGTTGAACCGTGCACCTTTGCCTTGTTCGGCGCTCTCGGCGATCTAGCCCTGCGCAAGCTGTTTCCTGCCCTTTATCAACTCGATGGTGCCGGCCTGCTTCATGAGGATACGCGCATTATCGCACTGGCCCGTGAACCTGGCAGCGAGCAGCAGCATCTGGCGTTCATCGCCACCGAGTTGCGTCGCTACGTGGGCGCCAAAGAGCTGGATGAAGCCGTGCTCGAGCGCTTCCTGGCCCGGTTGAGTTACCTGCATGTCGACTTCCTCAAGGCTGACGATTACGTCGCCCTGGCCGAGCAGGCCGGCAGTGCCCAGCGGGTGATTGCCTACTTCGCCACGCCGGCGGCGGTTTACGGTGCTATTTGCGAGAACCTGTCGAAGGTCGGCCTGACCGAAAACACCCGCGTGGTGCTGGAAAAACCCATCGGTTCTGACCTGGAATCCTCGCGCAAGGTCAACGACGCCGTGGCGCAGTTCTTCCCGGAGAACCGCACCTACCGTATCGACCACTACCTGGGCAAAGAGACCGTACAAAACCTGATCGCCCTGCGTTTCGCCAACAGCCTGTTCGAAACCCAGTGGAACCAGAATTACATCTCCCACGTGGAAATCACCGTGGCCGAGCAGGTCGGGATCGAAGGCCGTTGGGGTTACTTCGACAAGGCCGGCCAGCTACGGGACATGATCCAGAATCACCTGTTGCAGTTGCTGTGCCTGATCGCCATGGACCCGCCGGCCGACTTGTCCGCCGACAGCATCCGCGACGAGAAAGTCAAAGTGCTCAAGGCACTGGCGCCGATCAGCCCGGAAGGCCTGACCACTCAAGTGGTGCGCGGCCAGTACATCGCCGGTCACAGCGAAGGCAAGTCGGTGCCGGGGTATCTGGAGGAGCCTAACTCCAACACCCAGAGCGACACCGAAACCTTCGTTGCCCTGCGTGCCGACATTCGCAACTGGCGTTGGGCCGGCGTACCGTTTTACCTGCGCACCGGTAAGCGCATGCCGCAGAAGCTGTCGCAGATCGTCATCCACTTCAAGGAACCGTCGCACTACATCTTCGCCCCCGAGCAGCGCTTGCAGATCAGCAACAAACTGATCATCCGCCTGCAACCGGACGAAGGCATTTCCTTGCGCGTGATGACCAAGGAACAAGGCCTGGACAAGGGCATGCAGTTGCGCAGCGGTCCGTTGCAGCTGAATTTTTCCGACACCTGGCGCAGCGCACGGATTCCCGATGCCTACGAGCGGTTGTTGCTGGAAGTGATGCGTGGCAATCAGAACCTGTTTGTCCGTAAAGATGAAATCGAAGCCGCGTGGAAGTGGTGTGACCAGTTGATTGCCGGGTGGAAAAAGTCCGGTGATGCGCCCAAGCCGTACGCGGCCGGGTCCTGGGGGCCGATGAGTTCCATTGCACTGATCACGCGGGACGGGAGGTCGTGGTATGGCGATATCTGAATTGAAACTGCCTCAGGGCGTCAGCGCCCATGAGTTCAAAAAACCGATGCTGCTGGCCGAAGGCCTGGCATTGGCAGTGGCCAAACAACTGAGCGACGCGATTGCCGCACAAGGCACAGCGACGCTGGTGGTGTCCGGTGGGCGCAGCCCGGTGGCATTTTTCCAGCACCTGGCCAAGCAGGCGCTGGACTGGTCGAAGGTGGTGGTCAGCCTGGCTGACGAGCGCTGGGTGCCGGTGGAGCATGCCGACAGTAATGCCGGTCTGCTCAAGCGTTACCTGTTGCAAGGTCCGGCGGCCAAGGCCCAGTTCCTGAGCCTCTACAGTGCCACCGCCAACCTGGAGCAGGCCGCCGAGCAGGCTGATCGCTTGCTCGCCGAATTGCCGGCGATCGATGTGCTGGTGCTGGGCATGGGCGACGACGGTCACACCGCATCGCTGTTCCCCAACAGCCCGAACCTGGCCGACGCCTTGAAAGTCGACGGCACTCGTCGTTGCTGGCCGATGCTGGCGCCGACCGTGCCGCGTCAGCGCCTGACCATGAGTCGCGCGCTGCTGGCCTCGGCCAGGCACACCGTTCTATCGATTTCCGGTCAGTCCAAGTTGACCACCCTGAGCGCCGCACTGGCCGGTGACGATGTCGCCGCCATGCCGATTCGGGCGTTTCTGCAACCTACGTTAGAGATTTACTGGTGCCCATGAACCAAGGATCAGCCGCTATGACAAACACATCCCCGACCGTTTCCATGGCGGACAAAGTTGCCCTGATCGACAGCCTCTGCGCCAAGGCGCGGATCCTGCCGGTGATCACCATCGCTCGCGAACAGGACGTGCTGCCGTTGGCCGACGCCCTGGCCGCCGGTGGCCTCACGGCGCTGGAAGTGACCCTGCGTTCGCAGTTCGGCCTCAAGGCCATCCAGATCCTGCGCGAAAAGCGTCCGGAACTGGTGACAGGTGCCGGTACGGTGCTTGATCGCAGCATGCTGGCCGCTGCCGAAGCCGCCGGTTCGCAATTCATCGTGACGCCGGGCATCACCCGTGACTTGCTCGAAGCCAGTGTCGCCAGCCCGATCCCGCTGTTGCCGGGCATCAGCAACGCCTCCGGCATCATGGAAGGCTATTGCCTGGGCTATCGCCGCTTCAAGCTGTTCCCGGCGGAAGTCAGCGGCGGCGTCGCGGCCATCAAGGCCCTGGGCGGCCCGTTCGGCGAAGTTAAATTCTGCCCGACCGGCGGCGTCAGCCCGGCCAACATCAAGAGCTACATGGCGTTGAAGAACGTGATGTGCGTGGGCGGTAGCTGGATGCTTGACCCCGAGTGGATCAAGAACGGCGACTGGGCCCGCATCCAGGAGTGCACCGCCGAGGCGTTGGCGCTGCTGGACTGATCTGATTTACCGGATATACCGGATTTACCAAACACTTCGTTGTGTGTTCTACGGCTTTACGGTGCGCTTGGTCGGTGCACCGTTTTTTTTTGCCTGGTGAAAACTCCTGTGGCCGTCGAAACGCTCGTTGTAGCAGCTGTCGAGCCTGCGAGGCTGCGTTCGGCTGCGAAGCAGTCGTGAATCCGGCTGACGCGGTCTGCCTGACATACCGCAATCTCTGGTTTTACGACTGCTGCGCAGCCGAACGCAGCCTCGCAGGCTCGGCAGCTGCTACGGATCGACATCACGCGATACATAGTTACCGCATCTCGCCGCACGTCCAGCGTTAATCTGCGTTCATCTTATGGAAGAGAGAACGTCATGGACGACAACACCTCGGCTGCACCCCCACTACCGGTTTATCAACTGTCACCTGAGCAGATCGCCGGTCCGTATTTTCGAAATCCAAAACTGATCAGGCGAAACGTCAGCGAAGGCATGGACGGCATTCCCTTGGTGCTGCGGCTCACGATCGTCGATGCCATGACCGGTCAACCGGTTACCGGGGCATTGGTCGATATCTGGCATTGCAATGCGCGCGGGGCGTATTCGGGCTGGAGCAAGGTCAACCCGGACAAGGAAGTCGATGTGGATGATATCGGGTCGATCCCGCGCACCGACGACGACACCTACCTGCGTGGTGGGCAATTCACCGACAAAATGGGCATCGTGCGGTTTACCACTATTTATCCGGGGTTCTATGCCGGCCGCGCTTTGCATATTCACGTCGCGGTACGCATCACAGCCGGTAATAACTATCTGGAAGAGCGGCACGTCGCCTGGGTCGGCCAGCTTTACTTTCCCGAGGTCGCATCAAGGTCGGTGCTCAATGCCCGTGAGTACAGCGGTCGAGCCGTCTCACCGCTGACCAATGCGCAGGATATGTTTTATCAGCGCATGGGCGGCGAGGCCTCGACCCTGAATATTCACACCATCGGTCGAGACTCGAATGAGGACGGCTTTTTCGGGCACATGACCATCGGTGTCGACACGTTTGCGGCGTCATCGCAAATCAAGCCCGAGGACTTTGATAAATACACTGTGTGACGTCAGCGCAATTCGTTCAACGCCCGGGCCAGTACATCCATGTCCGCTGCCATGGTCGTGAGCCCCGGTGTGATGCGGATGCACGGGCCACACGCCGCGCCGCTGCGCGCCACGGTAAACAGGTTGTAGTCGTTGAGCAGGCGCTCGACCATCGCCTGTTGGTCGGCATGCCGAGTAAAGCGCATCGAGGTGATGCCGCAATACAGGCGCGGGTCATCCGGGGTCAGGACTTCGATCCCCGGTAACTCCCGAACGGCATCGACCCAGCGGTTGCGCAGGTAATTGAGCCGAGCGCCCTTGGCGACGGAACCGCCCATGGCCTGATGCTCTTCGAACACCAGCGGCAGGGTCAGCAGGGCCGGGATGTTCGGGGTGCTGTATGGCGTGCGGGCGCGAATGTCGGTGTCAGGGAAATGCATCTCGCCCATGTCCGGGTCGATGTCGGCCAGGCGCTCGGGCGCGATGTAAATGAAGCCGAGAGTCAGCGGCGCACCGATCCATTTGTGCAGGTTGTAGCCGGCGAAGGCGATGCCCAGTTCATCGAGGTTGAACTCGATCTGGCCCAGAGCATGGGCGCCGTCGAGGATTACATCGATGCCATGCTCCCTGGCGGCAGCGGCGATCGCCTGCACCGGCATTACCAGACCGGTGCGATGGGTGACGTGGGTCAGGGCCATCAACTTCAGTCGCGGATAACGTGTGAAAGCTTCGCGGTACGTGGCCAGCAAGCTGTCGAAACTGGCGGGGCGACGGTGCTCGATCTCGATCACTTCCACGCCTCGATAGCGGGCCAGCCAACGCATTGCGCTCTTGACCGTGTCGTACTCCAGATCGCACAGCAGGACCTGATCGCCCGGTTCCAGGCGATTGTAGTTGCGGATCAGCGACTGCAAGCCGTCCGAGGCGTTGCGCGTGAAGGCGACGGCTTCGGCCGGGGCACCGATCAGCTCGGCCAGCTGCGCGCGAATCTTGACGCTTTCGCCCTGTTCGAAGCGCTGGCGCACATGCACCGAGTTGCCGCGGTTGATGAGCTCGATGTTGCGCTGATATTCCTCGACCACGGTGCGTGACATGCGCCCGAAGTAACCGTTCTCCAGGTTCAGGGGGCCGGGTTCGACAGCATAGCGGTCGGCAAAGGTCTGCCAAAAGGCTTCATCACGGGCACGGCGGGTGTTATCGGGCATGGGCGACTCGGTGCGATAGGGCGGTTCAGTGACGGGGGGCAGGTTTGCCGTGCTTGGCGCGCAGCGGTTCGAGCAGTTCCGACAGGCCGTTGTGGTCGATTTCCTGCATCAAGGCCAGCAACCCGCCCAGTTCCCCGTGAGGGAAACCTTCGCGAGCGAACCAGTTCAGGTACTGACCGGGCAGGTCGGCAATGATACGGCCCTTGTATTTGCCGAAGGGCATCTCGCGGGTAATCAGCAGTTCGAGCTTTTCGGGATTCATCATCAGTCGTCTTGATTTAGAACAGTCTGGAAAATACAGGCATTCTGCATGCAGGCCAATTGACAGATCATGCAAAAAAAGCGGATACAGATTTCGACTAAAGATTAACTCATTGAAATATAAGTGAAAAATATCAATTCGAAGCTGGCATGCAGGGTGCAACGATTGATTGCATCTTTCATCAACCGCAAGGAATTGAAAAATGACCGACATTAATAAAGAAGCGATCTCTGTACTCAACGACCTGATTGAAACCTGTAAAGACGGTCAGGAAGGGTTCAAGACTTGCGCTGAAGACATCAAGAATCCCGAACTCAAAAACCTGTTCATTCAGCGCTCCGCCGACTGCGGCTCTGCCGCTGCCGAACTGCAGGCCACTGTGCGTTCCCTGGGTGGTGATCCGGAAACCTCCACCAGCGTCAGCGGTGATCTGCATCGTCGCTGGGTGGATGTGAAGTCGATGTTCACCGGCAAGGATGAAGAGGCAGTGCTGAACGAAGCGGAGCGTGGTGAAGACCACGCGAAGAAGGCTTACAAGAAAGCGCTGGATAAAATCAACGAGGACAACCTGGTGAGTATTCGTGACACCGTTGAACGCCAGTACCACGGCGTGCAACGCAACCACGATCAGGTCAAAGCCCTGCGTAACCAGGCTCGCGCACGCTCGTAAGCGTTCGTTACCCATCAAAAACGCCAGCCAGTCTGGCGTTTTTTTGTGTTCGAGATTGTAGGAGAACGAAACGCTGCATTCACCGTGGCGAGGGGGGCTTTTTGTGGCGAGGGAGCTTGCTCCCGCTGGGGTGCGCAGCGCCCCCAATCGGGCACCTCGATTCACCTGTTCCGGCGCGGAGCAGCTTTTACGACTGCTGCGCAGCCGAACGGGAGCAAGCTCCCTCGCCACAGAAGCCCATCCAGGCCACGGATGAGTGATGAATCAGCCGATGCTGATCGCCGGCAACGTCGGCAATGTCACGGTCTGCTGTTTACGCGGCGCCAGAATCTCCGCCTCGCCATCCACTACCAGTTCATCACGCTGATTGAACACTCGGGTGGCGATCCGCACACGAAACTTCGGCATTTTCTCGAGAATTTCCAGGCGCACAGTCAGCGTGTCGCCAATCTTCACCGGCTTCTGAAAGCTCATTGTCTGACCGATATAAATAGTCCCCGGCCCAGGCAGCTCGCAAGCCACCGCCGCGCTGATCAACGCGCCGCTGAACATGCCGTGGGCGATGCGTTCCTTGAACATGGAGGCAGCGGCGAATTCGGCGTCCAGGTGCACCGGGTTGTGGTCGCCGGACATCGCGGCGAACAACTGAATGTCGCGTTCTTCGACGGTTTTGCTGTAGCTGGCGGTCTGGCCGACTTCGAGGGCTTCGTAAGGGGTGTTGGTAACCTGGGTCATCTGTCTCGATTCCTGTGACGAATTAAATGAATCCACAAAAAAACTATTCGGCTCTGGGTGGCCGGCGGTTGCTCAAGGCCTGGGCGATCCAGTTCAGCACGTCGGCAGTCACTTCATCGCGATTGCTCTCATTGAACAGTTCGTGCCGGGCCTGCGGGTAAATATTCAAGTGCAGGCTCTGGCAGCCAGCGTCGCGCAGGGCGTGGGCCAGATCTTTCAGACGTTTGCCTTCGCTCACCGGATCACATTCGCCGCCAATTACCAGCAGCGGCAGGCCCGGATCGATCTGGGCGAGATTGGACGCTTTGCTGATTTGCTGCAAGCCGCCGAGCAAATCGATCCATAGCTGATTGGTGCAGCGAAAGCCGCAGAGCGGGTCGTTGGCGTACTTGTCGACCTCGGCCGGGTCGCGGCTCAGCCAGTCAAACGAGGTGCGAGCTGGCTTGAACTTCTTGTTGAACGAGCCGAACGACAGCCATTCGATCAATGCACTGCGACCCTTGGGGCCCTGGCGCAGGCGTTCGAGACGAGCAATTTGCCGCGCTGCGCGATAGAGCGCCACGGGCTGGAAGTTCGAGCCGCTGAGAATCGCCCCGTGCAGGCTGGCGCTGTGGTGCAGCAAGTAAGCCTGGGCGATGTAGCTGCCCATGCTGTGGCCCAACAGCACGATTGGCACGCCGGGATGCTGTTGACCGATATGTTGGTTGAGGCAGGCGAGGTCACCGACCACTTTGCCCCAGCCATCGCTGTCGGCGAAGTGGCCCAGGGTGCCGTTTTCAGCGGTTTTGCCATGTCCACGCAGGTCCGGTGCGTAAACACCGTAGCCCTGTTCGCAGAGCTTTTCTGCCAGGCGAGCGTAGCGACCGCTGTGTTCCGCCATGCCATGGGCCAGCAGGATCACGGCTTTGAGCGGTGCAGTCGGCAGCCACTGGTTGACGAAGAGGCGGCTGCGGTCGCTCGCGGTCAGCCAGAAAGTGTCATGGATCATGGCGATTCCTTTGCATGGGACTGCATGCGGCATGGGCGTCGTTGCATTGTATAGCGCATCCCGCGCGCGCCGTCTGATCAGGCAGCGCCGGGGCAGCAAGATTCACGGGATCAATGAGGACTGTGCGCATATTTGCCTGATTCACCATAGCTGCTAGTGTCCGGGAAGCACCGCTTTTCAGAAGTGATAGAAAAAGCGGCCCCGGATAGATTCAGGTAATGAGGACAAGAACAATGCAACCTGATTTCTGGAATGACAAACGCCCGGCCGGCGTGCCCCTGGATATCGACCTTGGGGCCTATAAGTCGGTGATCGAGGTGTTCGAGCGTTCCTGCAAGAAATTTGCTGACCGCCCGGCATTCAGCAACATGGGCGTGACCCTGACCTACGCTGAACTGGAACGTTACAGCGCTGCGTTCGCCGGTTACCTGCAAGCCCACACCGATCTGGTGCCGGGGGATCGCATCGCGGTGCAGATGCCCAACGTCCTGCATTACCCGATTGCCGTGTTTGGCGCCCTGCGTGCCGGGCTGATCGTGGTCAATACCAACCCGCTGTACACCGCGCGGGAGATGCGTCATCAGTTCAAGGACTCCGGTGCCCGGGCGCTGGTGTACCTGAACGTGTTTGGACAGAAGGTCCAGGAAGTGTTGCCCGACACTGACATCCAATACCTGATCGAAGCGAAGATGGGCGACCTGATGCCCACCGCCAAGGGCTGGCTGATCAATACCGTGGTCGCCAAGGTCAAGAAAATGGTCCCGGACTATTCACTGCCCCGGGCCATCTCCTTCAAGAGCGCGCTACGTCTGGGCCGGGGCCTGGGCATCAAACCGCTGAACGTCGGTCTCGACGACATCGCCGTGTTGCAATACACCGGCGGCACCACCGGGCTGGCCAAGGGTGCGATGCTGACCCACGGCAACCTGGTGGCGAACATGCAGCAGGCGCGGGCATGCCTCAGTCAACTGGGTGCCGACGGTCAGCCGCTGCTGCGCGAAGGCCAGGAAGTGATGATCGCGCCGCTGCCGCTGTACCACATCTATGCCTTCACGGCGAACTGCATGTGCATGATGGTGACCGGCAACCACAACGTGCTGATCACCAATCCACGGGACATCAAGGGCTTCATCAAGGAACTGAAGAACTGGCGGTTCTCGGCGCTGCTGGGGCTCAACACGCTGTTCGTCGCGCTAATGGACCATCCCGACTTCAAGACCCTGGATTGCTCCAGCCTCAAACTCACCAACTCCGGCGGCACGGCGCTGGTCAAGGCCACCGCCGAGCGCTGGGAGCAACTCACCGGTTGCCGGATCACCGAAGGTTACGGCCTGACCGAAACCTCGCCAGTGGCCTGTACCAACCCTTACGGTGACAAATCGCGCATCGGCACGGTCGGCCTGCCGGTGCCGGGCACCACCCTGAAAGTGATCAACGATGAAGGCGTCGAGCAGCCGCTGGGCGAACGTGGCGAACTGTGCATCAAGGGCCCGCAGATCATGAAGGGCTACTGGCAGAAACCCGAAGCCACCGCCGAAGTGCTGGATGCCGACGGCTGGTTCAAGTCGGGCGACATCGGGGTGATCGACCCGGATGGTTTCGTGCGTATTGTCGATCGTAAGAAAGACATGATCATCGTCTCGGGCTTCAACGTGTACCCGAACGAGATCGAAGACGTGGTGATGGCCCACCCGAAAGTCGCCAACTGTGCGGTGATCGGCGTGCCGGACGAGCGTTCGGGGGAGGCGGTGAAACTGTTTGTGGTGGCCCGTGAGTCGGGGGTCAGCCTTGAAGAGCTGAAGGCTTACTGCAAGGAAAACTTCACGGCGTACAAAGTGCCCAAGCACATCGTGTTGCGTGAGTCGTTGCCGATGACGCCGGTGGGCAAGATTTTGCGGCGGGAGTTGCGGGATATCGCCTGATCGTTGAATGGCCCGCGCTTAGCGCGGATTGCGGGCAAGCCTCGCTCCCACAGGTTCAGTGGCGTTCATCTTATGAATGACGCGGACAGTAGGGGCGAGACTTGCCCGCGATGCTTTTCAGACGATGAAAGCCGCGAATTCAGCGGCTTTCAGGGTGATATAGGATTTTTGCTCTAAAATGACCGCTTGCCATTCTTGAGTCACCAAAGTGACTGTAGGGGCCTATTTAGGCTCTAGTCGGCCCTTGGCAAAGCTGCTACTCTCGGCGCGCTTTGTGACTTCTCGGCCTATGTAAAGCCAGATTCACCAATAGACAAACACCAATAATAATCGCATCAAATGCGGTGTTGAATTCGCGTTGCTGAGGAGTGGGCTTCCATGATCGAAGACTTTTGGAAGGATAAGTACCCAGCTGGAATTGCTGCCGAGATCAATCCAGACGAGTACCCGAATATTCAGGCAGTGTTGAAGCAATCCTGCCAACGCTTCGCTGACAAACCGGCATTCAGCAACCTGGGCAAGACAATCACCTACGGTGAGCTGTACGAATTGTCCGGTGCCTTTGCCGCTTACCTGCAACAGCATACCGATTTGCAGCCGGGCGATCGAATCGCCGTGCAATTGCCCAACGTGTTGCAGTACCCGGTCGCCGTCTTCGGTGCCATCCGCGCCGGGCTGATCGTGGTCAACACCAACCCGCTGTACACCGCGCGGGAAATGGAACACCAATTCAACGACTCCGGTGCCAAAGCCCTGGTCTGCCTGGCCAACATGGCGCATCTGGCACAGACCGTCGTGCCGAAAACCGGCGTCAAGCACGTGATCGTCACTGAAGTGGCCGACCTGCTGCCGCCGCTCAAGCGTCTGCTGATCAACAGCGTGATCAAGTACGTGAAGAAGATGGTCCCGGCGTATCACTTGCCCAAGGCCATCAAATTCAACGACGTGTTGAGCAAAGGCCATGGCCAGCCAGTGGTTGAAGCCAACCCGGCCAGCAGCGACGTGGCGGTGCTGCAATACACCGGCGGCACCACCGGCGTGGCCAAGGGCGCGATGCTGACCCACCGCAACCTGGTGGCCAACATGCTGCAGTGCAAGGCGCTGATGGGCTCCAACCTCAACGAAGGTTGCGAGATCCTGATCACGCCGCTGCCGCTGTACCACATCTATGCCTTCACCTTTCATTGCATGGCGATGATGCTGATCGGCAACCACAACATTCTGATCAGCAACCCGCGCGACTTGCCGGCGATGGTCAAGGAACTGTCGAAGTGGAAGTTCAGCGGTTTCGTCGGCTTGAACACGTTGTTCGTCGCGTTGTGCAACAACGAAGCGTTCCGCAAGCTGGATTTCTCGAACCTGAAAATCACCTTGTCCGGCGGCATGGCCTTGCAACTGGCCGCGGCTGAACGTTGGAAAGCGGTCACCGGCTGCCCGATCTGCGAAGGTTACGGCATGACCGAAACCAGCCCGGTGGCCACGGTGAACCCGAGCCAGAACATCCAGATCGGCACCATCGGTATTCCGGTGCCGTCGACCCGGTGCAAAGTCATCGACGATGCCGGCGTTGAGCAGCCGTTGGGCGGCATCGGTGAACTGTGTGTGAAAGGTCCGCAAGTCATGAAGGGCTACTGGCAGCGTCAGGAAGCCACCGATGAAATACTCGACAGCGAAGGCTGGTTGAAAACCGGTGATATCGCACTGATTCAGCCCGATGGCTACATGCGCATTGTCGATCGCAAGAAAGACATGATCCTGGTCTCCGGTTTCAACGTGTACCCCAACGAACTGGAAGATGTGCTGGCGACCCTGCCGGGCGTACTGCAATGCGCGGCCATCGGCGTGCCGGACGAGAAGTCGGGGGAGGCGATCAAGATCTTCATCGTTGCCAAACCGGGCGTGACCCTGACCAAGGAACAGGTGATGGAGCACATGCGCGCCAACGTCACCGGCTACAAGGTGCCCAAAGCCGTGGAGTTCCGCGACGCGCTGCCAACCACCAACGTCGGCAAGATCCTGCGCCGCGAGTTGCGCGACGAAGAGCTGAAAAAGCTGGGCGTGAAGAAAGTCAGCGCCTGATCAAACAAAAGGCCCCGCAGATGCGGGGCTTTTTGTTTAAGACGGTATCAAGAGCGCTTTTGTGGCGAGGGAGCTTGCTCCCGCTCGGCTGCGCAGCAGTCGCAAAAGCAGCCAGCGGCCTGATCAGGTGAATCGAGGTACCTGATTTAGGGGCGTTACGCACCCCAGCGGGAGCAAGCTCCCTCGCCACAGGGGACTCTTTGATGGCTTGAGAGGATTACTGGCGGAACTGCGCGAAATTGACGTTGGTGCCCGCCGGACGCATGTCCTGCAGGTACGAGTCCTTGTCGGCGCTCAGTTCCAGGCTCAATGCAGCCTTGCGTTTACCCTGGTTGCGCACCACCAGGCCTTCGAGCTTCTCGCGCAGGAACACCGTCGGCACTTTCAGGTGCAGCAGTTCGTCGGTATCCGGGGTGTGCATCAGCAAGTGAATCCATTCGTACTGACCAATGGCCAGCCGCGCGACCGGGATATCGAACCAGAAAATGTTGCGGTTACGGTTCAATTCGGTGAAATGGCAGTTGTTGACGCCAAGCACTGCACCGCCAAGTTCCTGGTTTCTGCGGGCAATGGCCTGCTTTTTATCGAGTTTCATAACGTTCCTACGGGATTGGATCTTCAGCGCCATGGCCTGAATACGTTGCGCATTCTCGGGGCAAAGCCTGCAAACATAAAGCCTAACCTGCCTGGGGCGATGAAATGTTCTGTTGGGAAATAAATGAAACTCCGCGCAAAGGCTTTCGGTCCACCCTTATGTAACGACTTTCCCCGTTGAAATGTTCTCAGGAGACATACCATGAGCAGCACTGGCGATAAAGTTAAAGGCATGGCAAACGAAGCGGTCGGCAACGTCAAGCAAGGCGTCGGCAAGGCCACCGGTAATGACAAAATGCGCGCCGAAGGCGTCAGGCAGGAACAGAAAGGCGAAGCCCAGCAAGCGATCGGTAAGGTCAAGGATGCTCTTAAAAAAGGTATCGACAAGGCGTAACCCGGCCTTTGACGAGTAACACAAACGGCCATCCGCGGATGGCCGTTTTTGTGTCAGCTTGAACTTGAGCAAGGAAATTGTTTCAAAGTCGCCAAGTAGGCTACTTTGTTGTAGAAAACGGCCCCTGAGTCGCCATGACTTCAACTTTTTTGCGGCGAGACGCTAATGTTTTTCCCGACCATGAAAGGTCTGCCCCTGCATCGCGTGATGATGCGCACGGTCACCGAGTTCGTCGCCGACGAGATGTCGACCTATGCCTCGGCGCTCGCCTATCAGATGCTGTTCTCGCTGTTCCCTTTCATCCTGTTCCTGATTGCCCTGATCGGCTTCCTGCACTTGCCGGACTTCTTCTCCTGGCTGCGCCTGCAATCGGAACTGGTGCTGCCGCCCCAGGCACTGGAGCAGGTGAACCCGGTGATCGACCAGCTCCAGCAATCCAAGGGTGGTTTGCTCTCGGTGGGTATTGTGATCGCCCTGTGGACCGCGTCCGCTGGTGTGCGGCTGATGATGAGTGCGATGAACGCCGCGTACGACGTGGTTGAAGGCCGTCCGGTGTGGAAGCGTTTTCCGCTGTCGATTTTCTACACCATCGGCATTGCCGGCATGCTGCTGGCCGCCGCTGCGCTGATGGTGCTCGGGCCGCAGGTGATGGCCTGGATCGCTTCGCAAGTGGGCCTTGAAGATTTCATTGTGACCGTCTGGACCATCGCGCGCTGGCCGGTGATCGTGATTCTGTTGATGATGGCGGTGGCGCTGATTTACTACGTCATGCCCGACGTCAAACAAGAGTTTCGCTTCATCACCCCGGGTGCGGTGTTGTCCGTGGTGGTCTGGATCGTCGCTTCGCTGGGCTTCGGTCTGTACGTCAAAACCTTCGCCAACTACAACGCCATGTATGGCAGTATCGGCGCGATCATCGTGTTGTTGCTGTACTTCTATATTTCCGCCGCGGTGCTGCTGCTCGGTGCGGAAATGAACGCGGTGATCGAGCACATGTCATCCGAAGGCAAGAAACCCGGTGAAAAGGTGCACGAAGAACCCAAACAGCATGTCTCAGGACTGGGGCGAGATCACTCAATCCAGCCGACCACTGACGAAGTCATAAAATGATCCGTGAAATTCTGAAAATGGGCGATGAACGCCTGCTGCGCATCGCTCCGCCGGTGTCGGCGGAAATGTTCGACAGCCCCGAATTGTGGCAACTGATCGATGACATGTTCCAGACCATGGAAAGCGTCGGCGGGGTCGGCCTGGCCGCGCCGCAGATCGGTGTCGACCTGCAACTGGTGATCTTCGGTTTCGAGCACAGCGAGCGCTATCCGGACGCCGAAGCGGTGCCGCAGACGATTCTGATCAATCCGCTGATCACGCCCTTGAGCCCGACCCTCGAAGAGGGTTTCGAAGGCTGCCTGTCGGTGCCGGGCCTGCGCGGGGCGGTGGATCGCTATCAGCAGATTCGCTATGAAGGCTTTGATCCCAAGGGCGAGCCGATCGTGCGTATTGCCTCCGGATTTCATGCACGGGTGGTGCAGCATGAATGCGATCACCTGATCGGCCGGTTATACCCCTCGCGCATCACAGACTTCAGCAAGTTCGGGTTTACCGAAGTGATGTTCCCGGACCTTGATCCTGCGGCGGACGATTGAATCGCTAAAGGATCGCTGTTCATGCCGAACCTGGTTGCAAACCCATGGCAATCATCGGTTTGCTGCGCGCATAACGGCTCAACCGTTCGGCCAGGGCGTAGGGCAGGGGCGGGTCGAAGGTAAAACCACGACGCTCATAAAAGCCACGCAAATCCGGATGGCAGAACAGCCAGACCGGTTCTTCAAGGGGCTTGACGGCGTGGGCGATCAACGTCGCGGCGATTCCTTGTTCGCGACAGCTCGGGTCGACAAACAGCCCGGTCAGCCAATGCCCGCCGGCCACCGGCCGCAAACACAGCGCCGCGATGATCTCTTCACGTCTTGCGACCCACAATTGAGCGTCTCGCACCGCTTTCATCGACGATTGGTGGGCGCGGTAAAACTTGTTCATCAACGGCCATAACGGCGCGTCGAGCACGGTGTACTGGGTGTTGGGCATGGGCTCGGACAGTCGGTGGGCAGGGCACAGATTATAAAAGAACACGCGCGCCGGGATAGGTGTATACCTGATCTCACATCCCCTGTTAGTGGAGTACGCATCATGTCCAAAGGTATGGAATCAAAGAAAGCCGCGAAGAAAAAACCGGCGAAAACCGCAATTGAAAAACGCGCGGACAAGAAAGCCAAGAAGGTGAATGTGTTCGGCCACTGATCCCGCGTCCATGGAGCCCGAGTCCTCGGGCTCCTGTTTTTTGCGTCTATCGAAATAACCAAACAATCTGCAAGAAATCCCGGCGCCGTAGCACAGAGGGGGACTGGTTCCCGTTCTGAGCAAAGCCATGCCCCATTACTTTGACGCTGCCCATCGTGAAGAAATCGAAACCCTGCGCCAACGTTTCACCGCTCGCACCGAGTGGCCGACCTGGCTGTTGCTGATCGGCGTTTACGTCGGCTGGTTCAGTATTGTGCTGGGCAGTGCCCGGTTGGGGCTCTGGTGGAGCACGTTGTTGCTGATTCCACTGCTGGTGTTGTGGTTGTCGGTGCAGCACGAATTGCTGCACGGTCATCCCACCCGTTGGCCAATGCTGAATAAAGTCCTCGGTTATGCGCCGTTTGCGGTCTGGTATCCCTACACCTTGTACCGCGACAGCCATTTGCTGCATCACCGCGACGAAGACCTGACCATCCCAGGTAGCGACCCGGAAAGCCGTTACCTGAGCGCTGAACAGTGGCAGCGCAGTTCGCTGTTCGAACAGGGCCTGCACTGGCTGAACAAAACCGTGCTGGGGCGCTTGGCCCTCGGTGCGCCACTGGCCTTGCTGGCGCTGGTGCGGGAGGAGCTGCAACGGCTGAAAACGGGTGAGCGCCAAGCCTGGTTGATGTGGCTGAGCCATGGTGCGCTGACGCTGCTGATGCTGGCGTTCATCGCGCGCTACAGCGTGCTGCCGGTTTGGTATTACCTGTTGCTGATCAGCGTGCCGGCGCTGTCGATTGCAATGATTCGCTCCTACTATGAACACCGTCCGCATACACAACCGGAGCAACGCACCGTCATCAATGAAGCAGGGTGGCCGTGGCGCTGGCTGTTCCTGAATCTCAATCTGCACCTGGTGCACCATGACTTGCCGGGGTTGCCCTGGTACGACTTGCCACGGGTGTACCGCGCGCGTCGCGAGCAATGGCTGGCGCGCAGTGGCGGGTTTCTGGTGCGGGGTTATGGCCAGTGGGTGCGTTGGCACGGGGTGAGGGCGATTGACAGTCCGCGGCATCCGTTTCATTGATTTTCACTGGTGAAGAAATATTCGATGACACAACACCTTGCTGAATTACTGATGTACGTCGCTCCCGAGCCGATCCACCAAGCCAACGAGCGTTGGCTGTCGCAGATACTCGAACAGCTCGGCAGCACCCGCCTTGATGCCGAAGAACTGTCGCTGATGGACCTTTGGCTATCCCCGCACCTGCTGCTGACCCAAACCTGTGGTTACCCGTTGATGACAGCCTTGCGCGGTCGCGTCCGGGTCATTGGTCGTCCTCGTTATGAACTGCCGGACAGCAGCGGCGGCAACCATTGCAGCCTGTTGCTGACTCGCGCCGATGATCCTCGAAGAACCTTGTCGGCCTTGCGCGGCAGTCGCGGCGTGATCAACGGCGAAGACTCCAACAGTGGCATGAACCTGTTGCGTCACCGACTGGCGCCGTTGCACCGCGACGGGCAGTTTTTTGCCCGTGTCGCCATCAGCGGCAGCCACCGCGAAAGCCTGCGCTGGCTGCGTGACGACCTGGCGGACCTGGCCGCCATCGACAGCGTGACCTTCGCCTATCTGGCGCAGCACGCCCAGGCAGAAGTCGCTGGCTTGAGAATATTGGCGCGCACCGCGTTCAGTCCGACGTTGCCGTACATCGCGGCGGCTGACACCACTGATGTGCAGGCTGAACAGCTTCGACAGGTGATGAACCAGACATTGAAGGAACTGCCCGAGGTCGCCGAGACGTTGGGCCTGCAAGAAGTGTTGCCCGCCAGCGAGAGCGACTATCAGATTATTCTCGATTATCAGCGGGACGCCGAAGCGCTGGGGTATGGGCGGTTGCGATGAGGCTCGTTCATGTAAATTCATTTATGGAATATAAAAATTCATTTTAAGTATTTTTAATGAATAAGGCTCCTTGCTAGGATCGCGCCACCGGATCACCGGACATTCAGCGACCCCTAACCCAAGGAGCCCCTATGTCCGGCGCCGACGTTTCCCATCGCAACGACGTGGGCGGATTGTTCCGCGCCCACTACACCTGGCTGTGCACACGTCTGCGCCGATATCTGGGAACCAGTCCCAGTGTCGAAGACATTGCCGCCGAAACCTTCGTGCAATTGCTCGAGTCGCCAGGCCTGACGCCGATTCGCGAACCCCGCGCCTTACTCACTACCATCGCCCAGCGATTGATTTATCAGCTGTGGCGCCATCGGGATCTGGAACGCCAACACCTCGAGCAGTTACTGCCGACTGATCCGATTGGCGGGCCATCGCCTGAAGACCTGGCGCAGTTCTCCCAGACCCTGAAGCACCTGGATCGAACCCTCGACCGCCTGCCGGGCCAGGTCAGGGCAACGTTTCTGCTGTCGCGAGTCGACGGCCTGACCTACCCACAAATTGCCGCCGAACTGGGCATTTCCCAGCGTTCGGTCAGCGTCTACATGACCCGTTCCCAGGCACTGTGCACGCTGCACAGCGCCAACGAACCCCTGAACCGAACGTCCTTGAACCGAACACCCCAGACCCGGAGGTCCGCATGAGATCGATCAAAACCCTGCTCGGCAGTTCGCTGCTGGCCCTGAGCCTTGTGGCTGGCCATGTTCCCGCCGCAGAAAAAGCCACACCCATCCATTTCGGCGACATCACCTGGGAAAGCGGCAGCCTGATCACCGAGATCCTGCGGCTGATCGTCGAGAAAGGTTATGGCTACCCAACCGACACCTTGCCCGGCAGCACCGTCAGCCTCGAAGCCGCGTTGGCCAAGAACGACATCCAGGTGATCGGCGAAGAGTGGGCCGGGCGCAGTCCGGCCTGGGTCAAGGCGGCATCGGAGGGCAAAGTGTTTGGTTTGGGCGATACCGTCAAAGGCGCCACCGAAGGCTGGTGGGTGCCGGAATACGTGATCAAGGGCGACCCGGAACGCGGCATTAAACCCTTGGCGCCGGAGCTGAAATCCGTCGCCGACCTGGCTCGCTACAAGGACGTATTCCGCGACCCCGAAGACCCAAGCCGCGGACGCTTCCTCAACAGCCCGACCGGCTGGACGTCGGAGATCGTCAACAGCCAGAAACTCAAGGCCTATGACTTGACCGCCAGCTACGTGAACTTCCGCACCGGTTCCGGCGCGGCGCTGGATGCCGAGGTCGCTTCATCGATCCGCCGGGGCAAACCGGTGCTGTTCTACTACTGGTCGCCGACGCCACTGTTGGGCCGCTTCAAATTGGTGAAACTCGAAGAGCCACCGTTCGACGCGCAAGCCTGGAAAACCCTGGCCGATGCCAACAATCCGAACCCCAAGGGCACGCGTTCGATGCCGGCCAGCCTGGCCATCGGCGTGTCGGCACCGTTCAAGGCGCAGTACCCGGACCTGGTGGCGTTCTTCGAAAAGGTCGATTTGCCGATCGATCTGCTGAACCAGACCCTGGGGCAGATGAGCGAAAAACGCCAGCCACCGCGTCAGGTCGCCGAAGCGTTTTTGCGCGATCAGCCGCAGGTGTGGAAGGGCTGGGTGCCGGGTGAGGTGGCGAGCAAAGTGAGTGCGAGTTTGTAGTTCAGCGGTATTTGATAGATAGCTATCGCGGGCTTGCCCGCGAAGCGATCTAAAGCCTTACACCAACTCCGCCGCCAACGCCGCTTTCACGCTTGGCCGCTGATCAACCCGCGCCTGAAACCGGGCCAACGCCGGCCAATCATCCAGATCAATCGCAAACAGCTGAGCCCAACGCAACACCGTAAACAGATACGCATCGGCAATGCTGAACCCGCCGGGCATCAAGTAATCCTGCCGCTCCAGCGTCCGGCTCAACACGGCAAAGCGCTTGAACAGTTTCTCTTTGATGAGCGCCTTCACCTCGTCCGCAAACTGCGGATTGAACAGCCAACCCAGCCCGCCATGAATCTCGGTCGAAACGAAGTTCAGCCATTCCTGTAACCGCACCCGCTCGAACGTTCCGCTCGCCGGTGCCAGGTTGGCCTCCGGGTGCAGATCCGCCAGGTACTGCAGGATCGCCGGGCCTTCGGTCAGCACATCGCTGTTATCCAGCTGCAATGCCGCGACGTAGCCTTTGGGGTTAATGGCGAGGAAGTCATCACCGGTGACGGTTTTCTTGCTGCTGTTGTCGACGCGGACCAACTCGAACGGCAGCTCCAGTTCGCGCAGCACAATGTGCGGCGCCAATGAGCAGGCTTGCGGGATGTAATACAACTTCATGGGCAGGGCTCTGGTTGCGGATTTGCGCCAGTGTCATAGTGCGCGGCACCCTCGGTAAAATTAATCTTTCAGAAAACTGCCATAAGGAAAGCTACTGCCATGATGAACCTGATGCATTGGCGAATGGTGGTGGCGGTGGCCGATACCGGCAACATTACCCGCGCCGCTGAACGGGTCGGCATAACCCAATCCGGTGCCAGCCAGGCACTGGCCTTGATTGAAGAAACCCTGGGCGTTCAGCTGTTCAGCCGGGAAAACCGCCAGACCTTGCCGACCGCCATCGGCTTGCCTGTGATCGAACAGGCACGAACCATGCTCGGTGCCCTGGAAAACATCCGCAGCACCGTCGACGCCGCTAAAGGCATCCAGCGCGGGACGATTCGTCTGGCCAGTTTCCCTATGGTGCTGACGACGTTCCTGCCGCCACTGTTGCGCCAGTTCAATCGGCTGTATCCCGGCATTCAAGTGGTGGCGCTGGAGGTCAGCGACGATGAAGTGGAAACGTTGCTCAGTGCCGGGTTGGTGGATGTCGGTGTGGCGTTGAACCCGGCACCTGCGCGCAATGCCGGGCGTTTGGGGCGTGATGCCTGGGTGGCGGTTCTGCCCGGTGGCCATCCCTTGGCGCGCCGCTCGAATGAAGAGGGCGTCTCACTGGCGGAACTGGCGGAGCAACCCTTTGTGCTGGCCACGGGCGGGTGCTCGACCAATGCCCGCAGCCTGGCGGCTGATGCCGGGTTGCAACTGCTGGATGTGCGGGCCGAGGTGCGTGAGTGGAGCAGTGCGTTCACCCTGGTGCGGGAAAACATCGGCGTGACCGTGGTGCCGGAAATGACCCTGCCGACTCATCGCCAAGGCTTGCGGATAGTGCCGGTGACGCCGCGCATCGACCGGGAGTTTGCCTTGGTGGTCGCGCCCGACAAAGAACCTTCGGCGGCGGTGCGGGCGCTGCTGAGGATGCTCGCAGAACATCAGTTATCGGCTGATTCGTCCGGGAACTGAAAAGGAGGGCGATCAACCCTTGCCGCCGAGCGGCAGAGGTCGACCGACCTCAGGCTACAGCGCAAGAACCACGTTGCCCGGATTCTGGAGACGCACCGTCAAGGAAACCCAATGGGAATGTCGAACTCCTGAAATGCATCGTCCACCGGCCTATAACCCAACACCCGGGTAGTTTCACTGAGGTCCAGGCGTTTGAAACGGTTATTGGAGATACCGTGGGCGATCAGGTGTTGCACACCTTCGACCTCCACAGAGAGTTGCAGCAACTGCACTGCATCACGAGGGCTGAGCCATGCACTCAGGTCGCGAGCGTTGGTCAATTCGTGACGGTCCGCAAACTCGAAAGCGCCGATGCGTATGGCAATGCTCGAGAGGTTGTGTTTGGCAGCGTAGAACGCACACAAGGCTTCGCCATAACACTTGCTGACGCCATACAGATTGGCCGGCATCACCTGCATGCCCGGTGTGATCTGCCGGTCCACCGGATAGCCCTCGATGGTCTGCGCGCTGCTGGCGAACACCAATCGTTTACAACCCGCAGCCACGGCGGCTTCGAACAGGTAAGTGGTGGCCAGAATATTGTTGGGCAGTAACTCATCGAAAGAGGCGGTGGCGTGAGGGATGCCGGCCAGATGCACAATGACGTCGATGCCTTTCAGCACTTCGCTTATGGCGGTGAGGTCGGACAGGTCCAGGCGTACAAAGCGATGCGGTGCTTCGACATTGAAGTCGGGCTCGATGCGATCCGTCAGCACGAAGGTGTAGCGGTCCTGCGAAGCTTCAAAAAAGGTTTTGCCGATTCTGCCGCAGGCGCCGGTCAGCAGTACGTTGAGTCCGTTCATGGGGTTCTCTTTTTATGGAAGGGCAGAGGGAGCGGGTTTGGCGTTATGGCACGCCGTTGCAGGCGTGTTCCATGAACCCCGGTCGCAATGCCAGTCGTTGGCAATACGCGTCGACGGCGGGATAGTCCGGGCGCTCCATCGGGGTCATCCGCCAGCGGTTGACCGACAAGCCGATGAGGATATCGGCCAGGGTGAACCGAGGTCCGGCGACATACGCACCGGTCGACGCGAGTTGTTGTTCAAGGATGCCCATTTTCGCGTTCCAGCCGCGAACGCCATCGGCGATCCGCTGCGCGTCCTGGAAGTTCGGCAATTGCCGCACCAGCGCAAAAAAGGCGTAGCCCCAGGACGGATTGAGTTCGGTGGCTTGCCAATCCATCCACTGTTCCACGCGAGCGCGCGCCGCCGGCTCGATGGGCAACAGATCGGTGTTTTGGTATTTGCCGGCCAGATAGCGGCAGATGGTGTTGGACTCCCACAGCACGCCGGCTTCGTCGATGAGCACCGGCACCTGTGCGTTAGGGTTGAGCTGGAGAAACTCCGGACTCTGGGTCGAGGCAAAACCGCTGCCCCAGTCTTCCCGTTCGTAGGAAACGCCCAGTTCGTCGCAGGCCCACAGGACCTTTCTGACGTTGATTGACGAGGCCCGACCCAAAATCTTCAGCGCATGTCCCATTGAGCTTCTCCGTTTGCTGTTACAGGTGCCGGGAATCTAGCACGAGCAAAGGGACGATTGCGTATCAGGTGCTCTCGCGCACCTTCAATTCAAACCCCATGTCCTGCACCGGTTTGGCCACCGAATTGCCGGCCATCAAGGTCAGCATCAACTCGGCCGAACGACGGCCAATGGCCTCTCGAGGCGTATTGATGCTACTCAGGCGCGGCACCATGTGTTCGGACATGGGCAGGTCGTTGAAGCCGAGGATCGCCACCTGTTCGGGGATCTTGATCCCGCAGCGCAAGGCTTCGAGCAGTGCGCCCTGGGCCAGGTCGTCGTTACCGAAGAAGATCGCATCGAGGTCCGGGTGCGCGGCCAGCAGTTGCAGGAACAGTTCGCCACCGAGGCCGACGGAGGAGGGGCGTGGGGTCAGCACTTCCAGGGCCGGATCATACAAACCGGCTTTTTGCAGCGCCCGGCGGAAACCTTCGCCCCGCAGCAACGTGCGCTGATCCAGTTGCGCTCCGATATAAGCCAGGCGTTTGCGACCGCGCGACAGCAAATGCTCGGCCGCCGTTTCGCCGGCGGCCAGTTGCGAAAAACCGACGCAATTGAGTCCCGCCGCACTGTCCAGCTCCATCATGTAGACGCAGGGAATGTTGCTGGCCTCGATCATCCGCCGCGAACTTTCGGTACGGTCGAAACCGGTCAGCAGCAAGCCGCGCGGCTGATAAGCCATGTAGTTGCGCAGCAGGTTTTCTTCTTCATCGCGCGAGTAGTGGTAGTTACCGATCAGCACTTCGAAGCCCTTTGGTCGCAAAACCTGATGAATGGCTTCCAGCGTGTCGATGAACAGCAGGTTGGATAATGACGGTACCAACACCACGACGGAATGGCTCTGGGCCGAGGCCAGCGCGCGGGCGGCGGGGTTGACCACGTAGTTCAACTCGAGGGCAGCCTTCTGGACTTTTTCCACCAGTTCGGTGGCCACCGTGCTGACGCCACGCAGGGCGCGGGAGGCTGTAATCGGGCTGACACCGGCCAGGCGCGCGACTTCGTTGAGGGTAGGACGGCCAGTGGTTCGTGTATTTTTATCGTTTTTAGGGGTATTCATCGGACGGCTTGCCAAACAAAATTCAAGGTACTAAGGTAGCGCTGTCTCGATGCAGCTGCAAATGCGTGAGCGGGGTTTGCCTGATCCTCGCTTTTCGGCATCGAGAACGAACATGCTGCAACCCACAAAAATGACAAGAAGGCGTCGGCAACATCTGCTTTTGCACTAGAGTTTTACGTAGCAAAGGTAGCGCTGTCTGCGCGCTGAGGTGTTACATGAATCATCCCATCACCGCCCTGGTCATCATGGGCGTTGCCGGTTGCGGCAAGACGTGCGTCAGCCAGGCCCTGTGCCAGCTCAGCGGCGCCACCGCCATTGAAGGCGACACTTTCCACCCTGCCGCCAATATCGAAAAGATGAGCGCGGGTATCCCCCTGAACGACGAAGACCGTGCCGGCTGGCTCGACAGCCTGTGCGATGAACTGCGCCGCGTCGACGCCCGTGGCGAGCGCCCGGTGCTGACCTGTTCGGCCCTCAAACACAGTTACCGCGAACGCTTGCGCAGTGCCTTGCCGGGCCTGGGCTTTGTGTTCCTTGAGTTGACCCCTGAAGTCGCCGCCGATCGTGTCTCCCATCGGCCGGGCCACTTCATGCCGTCGACGCTGATCGACAGCCAGTTCGCCACCCTTGAATCGCCCGTTGGTGAGCCCCTGACCCTGGCTCTGGATGCTTCAAGTTACAGCGTCGACGAATTGGCCGCTCAGGCCCACCGTTGGTGGCTCGATCACGGCCTGAAACTCGCCAGTTGAGTTTTGCTGCAAAAGATAGCGCTGTCCTGACGGCTTCTGATTAATCGCTTTAATAACAACAACAAACAGGAGACACCCCCCATGTTTGGCATGTCCCACGAGTCGTTTCTGCTGCTCGATGCAGTGGTCACGGTGATCGGCTTGATTGTCCTGATCACCAAGTTCAAGTTTCACCCGTTCATTGCATTGATCATCGCCGCCGCGTTCCTCGGGCTGACCTCCGGCATGCCGATCGGCACCATCATCAAGGCGTTCCAGGACGGTTTCGGTGGCGTTCTCGGTTTCGTCGGGATCATCCTGGCGTTGGGCACCATGCTCGGCAAAATGATGGCCGAGTCCGGCGGGGCGGACCAGATCGCCCAGACCCTGATTCGGGCCTTCGGCAAGGACAAGGTGCAGTGGGCCATGATGTTCGCGGCCTTCCTGGTCGGCATCCCGCTGTTCTTCGAAATCGGCTTCGTGCTGCTGATCCCGCTGGTGTTCATCGTCGCCCGTCGTACCGGCGTGTCGATCATCAAGATCGGTATCCCGCTGCTGGCCGGTCTGTCCGCCGTGCACGGTCTGGTTCCTCCGCACCCGGGTCCGCTGCTGGCGATCGGCGTGTTCGGTGCCGACATTGGTAAAACCATTCTCTACGGCCTGATCGTTGCGCTGCCGACTGCCATCATCGCCGGTCCGATCTACGGTACGTTCATTGCCAAGCACATTCCCGGTCATCCGAATCAGGAACTGGTGGACCAACTGGCGCGGGAGTCGGATTCCGCCGATCTGCCGAGCTTCGGCATTACCCTGGTCACCGTGCTGTCGCCCGTGTTCCTGATGCTGCTCAAGACCTTTGCCGATGTGGTGCTGCCGGATGGCAACTTCTTCCGCACCTTCATGGACCTGATCGGTCACCCGATCTCGGCCCTCCTGCTGGCATTGCTGCTGTCGCTGTACACCTTCGGCTACAAGCAGGGCATCGGTTCGCAACAGATGCTCAAATGGCTGGACTCGAGCCTTGCGCCGACCGCCGCGATCATCCTGATCATCGGTGCCGGTGGCGGTTTCAAGCAGATGCTGGTGACCAGCGGTGTAGGTGATGTGATCGGTCACATGGCAGTGGCGGCTCAGATCTCGCCGATCCTGCTGGCCTGGCTGGTAGCCGCGGTGATTCGCATCGCGACCGGTTCGGCAACCGTGGCGACCATCACTGGCGCCGGCATCGTGGTGCCGGTAGTGGGGATGATTCCGGGCGTGAACCGTGAGCTGCTGGTGCTGGCCACCGGTGCCGGTTCGTTGATCCTGTCCCACGTCAACGACGCCGGTTTCTGGCTGGTGAAGCAGTACTTCAACATGACCGTGGCGGAAACCTTCAAGACCTGGACCGCGATGGAAACCATCTTGTCCGTGGTAGGCCTGGGCTTCATCCTGCTGTTGTCATTGTTCGTCTGACACGAACGGCCAACACAAAAAAACCGCAGCGATGCGGTTTTTTTGTGGGTGAGATCTAACCCAATGTCGAGCAAGCTTTTTGTGGCGAGGGAGCTTGCTCCCGCTCGGCTGCGTAGCAGTCGTAAATCCGTCCACCGTGTTCTATCTGAAAAAAACATGGTGATTGGTTTTGGGGCCGCTTCGCGCCCCAGCGGGAGCAAGCTCCCTCGCCACAGATGTTTGTTCTCACAGGGTTTTGTGTGTCAGGCGTTGGTTTTGGTGACCAACCCATCCGCCCGAAACATCCCGCGAATTCCGCGTACGGCCTGACGAATCCGGTCCTGGTTTTCGATCAGCGCGAAGCGCACATGATCGTCCCCGTACTCACCAAACCCGACACCCGGCGAGACGCAAACCTTGGCCTCGGCCAGCAGTTTCTTGGCGAATTCCAGCGAGCCCAGGTGTGCATACGCCTCGGGAATCTTGGCCCAGACATACATCGACGCCTTCGGGTTCTCGACCATCCAGCCCAATTCATGCAAGCCTTTGACCAGCACGTTGCGACGCTGGCGATACTGTTCGGCAATGTCGCGCACGCATTGCTGATCGCCTTCCAGCGCCGCGATGGCCGCGACCTGCAGCGGGGTGAAGGTGCCGTAGTCGTGGTAGCTCTTGATCCGCGCCAGAGCGTTGACCAGCTCCGGGTTACCGACCATGAAGCCGATGCGCCAGCCCGCCATGTTGTAACTCTTGGACAGGGTGAAAAACTCCACCGCGATGTCCTTGGCGCCGGGCACTTGCATGATCGACGGGGCTTTCCAGCCGTCGTAGACGATGTCGGCGTAGGCCAGGTCGTGCACCACCAGAACGTCGTACTGTTTGGCGAGGGCGATCACCCGCTCGAAGAAGTCCAGCTCCACGCACTGGGCGGTGGGGTTGGACGGAAAGCCCAGGATCATCATCTTCGGTTTCGGAATCGAACCGCGAATCGCCCGTTCCAGCTCGGCGAAGAAATCCACGCCAGGGATCAGCGGCACCGACCGCACCTGGGCGCCGGCAATCACGGCACCGTAGATGTGAATCGGGTAGCTCGGGTTCGGCACCAGCACGGTGTCGCCCTGGTCGAGGGTGGCCAGCATCAAATGCGCCAGGCCTTCCTTGGAACCGATGGTGACGATGGCTTCGTTTTCCGGGTCGATATCAACCTGGTAGCGATCCTTGTACCAATTGGAAATCGCCCGGCGCAGGCGCGGAATCCCTTTGGACGTGGAGTAGCCGTGGGTGTCTTCGCGCTGGGCGACGGTGACCAGTTTTTCGACGATGTGCGGCGGCGTGGCGCCGTCGGGGTTGCCCATGCTCAAGTCGATGATGTCTTCGCCACGACGACGGGCGGCCATCTTCAGCTCGGCAGTGATGTTGAAAACGTAAGGGGGGAGTCGATCTATGCGCGCAAAGCGGCGCGGCGAACCTTGTTCGGCCATTGTTGCCTCGAATAACGTAAGCGCCCGGAACCGTCCGAGCGACGCTGGCCACTGCGGTGGCCTGTGGCGGAATGTAAGGGCAGGTATGGCAAACTGTCCAGCCTCTACGTAAACAATTTTTTCCGAAGGAAACGGGTTGATGGAATTTACCAGTGGCTTCCTGCTCAGCCTTTCGCTGTGCCTGGACATCGGCGTGGCCAATATCGCGATGATCACGCTGGCGATGCAGCGCGGCTATTTCCAGGGTTTTGCCCTGGGGCTGGGGACTTGCGTCGGCGACCTGATTTACGCAGTGCTGGCACTGGCCGGCATGACCGTATTGCTGCAATACGAAACCGTGCGTTGGGTGTTGTGGATCGGCGGGTCGGCGTTGCTGCTGTACTTCGCGGCGAAGATGATTCATTCGGCGATCTACCACAGTGCCGTGTTGGCCGAGACCGCCGACGTTGGCCACAACTCCCATCGCAAAGAGTTCTTGCGGGGGATTTTCCTCGCCATGTCGTCGCCCAGTGCGATTCTCTGGTTCGCCGCGGTGGGCGGCACCCTGATTGCCCGCTCCGGTGGCGGCGGCACCCTCAGCTCGGCGTTGTTTCTCGGTGGATTTCTCTGTGCGGGAATTCTCTGGTGCGTCACGCTGTGCTTTGCGGCGAGCCATGGCGGCAAGCTGCTCGGAGACAAACTGCTGCGTTATTCCTACATGGCATCGGCCGCGATCTTCTGCTATTTCGCGGTGTACGTGATTCTTTCGGGTTACAACGAGTTTGTCGGTGCGCCCACCGGCGGGCAGCTTCCAGGGCTCTGACTGGGCGAATCGGGTTTGGCTTCTATACTCCCAGCCGAACCCATCTTTTTCGTTCCCAGGAGTCGAGTCATGGATGAGCAAAAACGCGTCGAACCGGCAGAACCACGCTTCGAAAATGGGCACTTCATGCTCATAGCGGGGCTTGGCGGGCGATTTACCCAAGAGACGGCCGGCAAGATTCCCGAGCTCTGGGATAAATTCGTTCCCCACATCGGCAATGTTCCCGGGCAAAAGGGCGAAGTGACCTACGGCGTTTGCTGCAACCCGGACGGCAAGGGCGGTTTTGAATACATCGCCGGCGTCGAGATCAGCAAGCTCGACGACCTGCCCGAGAAATACCGCTGGGTCGAGATTCAGCCCCAGTATTACGCGGTGTTCGAGCACAAGGGCTCGCTGGATACCTTGCCCCAGACCTTTCAGTACATCTGGAACACCTGGTTGCCGCAGTCCGGTCACGAGGCAGCGGATGCCCCGGAGTTCGAACGCTACAGCGAAGACTTCAACCCGAAGCTCAATACCGGCGTGCTGGAAATCTGGCTGCCGATCAAGTCCTGATCACATTTGCAGAGGCGGCTCAACCGGCCGCCTCTGCATGTCCTGCGGGCACTATTTTCCCTTGTTCACCCGTCGCGCCCGCAACAGGTCGATCGCCAAAGAAACGAAGCCGAACGTGCTGATGCCCAACAGCATAAGAAGACCGATTTGGACGCTGCTCATGGTGTATTCCCCTCATGGTGACTAGAGACAGGCAACACAAATAGCCCCGGGAGACGCGCAATGAAAGTGCCTATACGAAGGCTTTACGGCACTTGTCGTGATCGATATGAACACCTTATTAATTTATGATCCCAGCCTTTCCCCCGCCGATTCCGAGCTGCCATGAACACCGTCATCCGCCACGTCATTCCCGCTGACCTGGACCGTTGCTACGCCATCGAAACCGTTGCCTACGAAGGCGACGAAGCCGCCACCCGCGAGAAAATCGCCACCCGCATCGCCACTTGGCCCGAGGGCTTCATCGTCGCCGAAGTGGATGGCGTTGTAGCCGGTTTCGTCAATTCCGGTGCGGCGTTCGAGGTGGAAATGTCGGACGAGGCGTTCAAGGAACTGATCGGCCACGACCCGGCCGGCCCGCATGTGGTGATCATGTCGGTGGTGGTGCATCCGGATTATCAGGGGCAAGGCCTGGCAAAACGCTTGATGGGTGAATTCATCCAGCGCATGCGCGCACTGAACAAGGCCAGCATCCACCTGATGTGCAAAGAGCGGCACATTGCGCTGTATGCCGGGTTTGGGTTTGTCTATATCAAGCCTTCGGCGTCCGACCATGGCGGGATGGCGTGGCATGAGATGGTGCTCACCCTCTGATTGATTGTTCCAACGCAGAGCGTGGTAACGACCAATCCTCTAATAGAGACTATCGCGCACCCTGGCCGGTGCTTCCCGGTCATACGTCTCGGCATCGAACTGCCCATCGTTCAGCCGTTTGTGAAACGCGCCGGCGGTCGGTAGGGCAGAGCGGTCGAGGTAGCGCTCGGGGTTCCACAAATCCGAACGAACAATCGCTTTCGAACAATGGAAATACGCCGCTTCCACCGTCACCAGCATTACCGTGCGCGCCGGTTTGCCATTGACGGCAAAACTCTCCAGCAATGCGGGCTCGGCGCTGATCTGCGCCGTGCCGTTGACCCGCAGCGTCTCGCCGATCCCCGGAATGATGAACAGCAGCGATACCCGCGAGTCGAGCACGACATTGCGCAGCGTGTCGATGCGGTTGTTGCCGGGGCGATCCGGGATCGCCAGCGTGCGCTCATCGATGATCCGCACAAAACCCCGCGTATCGCCGCGCGGTGAGCCGTCCATGCCGTCGGGGCCGACCGAGCTGATAATCACCAGCGGCGAGGCGCGGACCATCGCCTGATAGTCCTCGTTCAAAAACGGGATCTGCTTGCGCACCGCGCGCTCATGGGGCAGGCCGTAGATCGCTTCCAGCGCTTCGATTGAGTTCAACATTCGTTCATCCCTCCATGAATCAGAAAACCAGTCCCATCCGTCGTTCGTAACCGATCCGGCCTTTGTACGCTTCGCCGCTGTCGACAAAACCGTATTTGGCATACAGCGCGATGGCCGATTCATTGTCGGCATCCACCGATAACTCCAGCCCCTTGATCTCCGGCCAGGCCTGGCGCGCAACCTCGGGCAGGGCTTGCAGGCAGGCCTTGCCGTAACCTTTGCCCTGGGCGCGGTGATCGACTTGCAGGGCGTGCAGGGTGGCGCTGTGTTCGTCGGCCCAGGCCGGCAGCACCGGCGGGCGCTTGAGCAGCAGGAAGGCCACCGGAACCTCTTCGGCCAGCAGAGCAAAGCCTTTGACGCCAGGCCCCGGTTTGGACAGCAAGGTGTGCAATGCACCGTGGATGTCGCCGGAGAATCTGATCTGTTCGGCGTGGATTTCGATGGCCTCGACCTGTCGGCGCTGCAAGGCGTTCAGGCTTTCGTAAGGCACGAGTCGGGCTGTCACTGGAGTGTCCTTTTTCCAACACAAATGAGCCTCGGATTCTAGCGAGTTTGCCTCCATGGATTATTTTTATTTCGGTTGTCGATTTGGCTTTTCGCCAGACGACTAAAGGTGTCTTCAACAAAAAACGTGGAGAACCCTCATGAACGCTCAGACACAAATCCATAACTTGATCGAGAACTACCGTCAGGCGGTCATCGCCAAGGATGTGGAAAAGGTCATGGCCCTGTACGCCGACGACATCGTCTCCTTCGATGCCGTCAAAGCCCTGCAATTCAAGGGCAAGGCGGCCTACCGTGCGCATTGGCAGGAATGCATGGAGATGTGCCCCGGCCCGCATATTTTCGAGTTCCATGAAATCAACGTCGTGCCGTCGCAGGAGATCGCTTTCGCTCACTGGCTGGCGCATTGCGGCGGCACCAATGAAAAGGGTGAAACCCAGGCTTGCTGGATGCGCGTCACCGCGTGCTATCGGCAGGAAGCGGGGCTCTGGCAGATCGTCCACGAACACTGGTCGGCTCCGTTCGACATGACCAGCGGCGCGGCGCTGTTCAACCTGGAACCCTGATGGTCGGGTTGTTTATCGGAAAGCAGCGCCAAAGCGCCAATCGACAGCCATAGTTGATCAGTTCGGTCACGGCAAAGCCGCCTGAAATGGAGAGTCCCATGAAGTATCTATGCCTGGTCTACAGCAACGAGCATGAATTGCACTCGCTGCCCGAAAGCCCCAACGACGCCGAGTGCATGGCCTATGCCGAGTCGATCCAGGGCAGTGGCCGGATGATCGCCGCCGAAGCGCTGGAGTCGGTGCAGACCGCGACCACCGTGCGCATGCGCAACGGCAAAATGTCGATCACCGACGGCCCGTTCGCTGAAACCAAGGAGCAGTTGGCCGGCTTCTACCTGATCGATGCCAAGGACCTCAATGAAGCCCTCCAGGTCGCCGGTAACATTCCGGCGGCCCGGGTCGGCTGCGTCGAGGTGCGGCCCGTTCGCCAGTTGAATGTCTGAATAACTATCACAACAGGAGTTCTTTTATGAGTGTGCAATCCGTCCAGCGAAAAATGGCCCCAGGCATGCCGGACTGATGCCGGGCGAATCGGTACGGGCGCAAGTCGAGCAGGTTTATCGCGATGAGTCGCGGCGAATCCTGGCGACCCTGATCCGCTTGCTCGGCGATTTCGATCTCGCCGAAGAAGCGCTGCACGAGGCGTTCTTCGTCGCGGTCGAGCGCTGGCAGCGCGACGGCGTGCCGGACAATCCGCGTACCTGGCTGGTGTCTACTGGCCGTTTCAAGGCCATCGATGTGTTGCGTCGGCGCGCGCGTTTTAACGCGTCCCGGCCGTTGTTGATCGCTCAACTGGAGGCGCTGGAGCAGGCCGACTGGAGTGACGAAGACGTGGAAGACGATCGCCTGCGCCTGATCTTCACCTGTTGTCACCCGGCACTGGCGGCGGACGCTCAAGTGCCGCTGACCCTGCGTGAAGTCTGCGACCTGACCACGGAAGAAATCGCCCGGGCTTTCCTCTCGGCACCGGCCACCATCGCTCAGCGCATCGTGCGCGCCAAGGCCAAGATCCGTGACGCGAAAATCCCATACCAAGTGCCCACCCTGACGGAACTGCCCGAGCGACTCGACAGCGTGTTGCGGGTGATTTACCTAGTGTTCAACGAAGGGTATTCGGCGTCCATCGGCAACGAGCTGATCCGTGAAGACCTGACGCGCGAAGCGATTCGTCTCGGTCGGTTGTTGATGGAGCTGTTGCCTGAACCGGAGGTGATGGGGCTGCTGGCGCTGATGCTGTTGCATGAGTCCCGGCGCCCGGCCAGGACCTCCGCGAGCGGTGAGCTGATTGTGCTGGATGAACAGGATCGCTCGTTGTGGAACGCCGAGCTGATTGCCGAAGGCTGCGCCTTGATTGAGCGGGCGTTGACGACAAGGCGCTTCGGGCCTTATTGCCTGCAAGCGGCGATTGCCGCGGTGCATGCCGAAGCGCCCTCGGCGGCAGAGACGGACTGGGCACAGATTGTCGGTCTGTACGACGTGCTGCTGCGGGCGGTGCCGTCGCCGGTGATCGAACTGAACCGCGCGGCGGCGCTGTCCAGGCGCGATGGCCCACAGGCAGGGCTGACGTTGATCGAAGGGATTCTGGCCCGGGGCGAGTTGCTGGATTACCACCTGGCGCATTCGGCACGGGCAGAGTTTTGCCGGCAGTTGGGAAGGGTGGAAGAGGCGCGAGCGGCGTATCAACGGGCGCTGGAATTGACACAGCAGGTGCCGGAGCGGCGGTTTATCGAGGGACGGCTCCGGGCGTTGGAGTGATGTGATTTCAATGGCCCCATCGCGGGCAAGCCACGCTCCCACAGGATTGTATCGAATCGCAAAGGTGTGATCGCCTCAATCCTGTGGGAGCGTGGCTTGCCCGCGATAAGGTCCGCAGGACCTTCATTCCAGCATCTTGCCCAATAACCAACTCCCCGCTGGCCCCGGCGGGTGCAAACGCGACCACAGCGCATCGACATACACCGGTTTCGGCCAGCCGCGCACTTTCAATTCCACCAACGAACCAGCCCCGAACCGTCCCACCAGCCATCGCGGCAACGGTGCCCAGCCGAACCCGCCCTGGGCCATTTCCAGCAGCATCAGGTAACTTGGCGCCGACCAGACCCGCCCCTTCGCGCGGCTTTCATACGGATTGACGATCGTCGCCAGACGCAGTTCGCGGTGCTGTTGCAGCACGTCCTGATCGATGTCGTTCAGCGTCGCCAATGGGTGCGCGTGGGACACGAACAGGGCGATTTCCGTGCGCTCGTCCACCGTCGAACTGACCAGATCCGGCGGGTAGCTGTCCTGCATTTCGGCGAAGGCGACGTGCGCGCGGCCGCGTTGTACCAGTGCTACCAGGTCATCGCATTCGGCGATCAGGCATTCAAGTTCCAGGTCCGGGTAACGCTGCTCGAAAGCACTGAGCGCCGCTTCGAAACGGTCGGACTGGTAAGTGTCGGAAATCGCCACGGTCAACTTTGGCTCGATGCCTTGGGACAGTTGGCTGGCGGTCATTTCCAGACGGCTGGTGGCGGCCAGAATCTCCTCGGCCCGTTGCAGCATGACGTGCCCGGCCGGGGTCAGGCTCGGCTTGCGGCTGCTGCGGTCGAAGAGGACAAGGTTCAGGTCGATTTCCAGGCTCGCCACGGCGGCGCTGATGGTCGACTGACTGCGCCCGAGCTTGCGCGCCGCGGCGGAAAACGAGCCTTGGGTCGCGGCCTCAACAAACGCCAGCAACACTTCGTGGGAAGCCATGAACTATCGCCTTGATCGATGGTTATTGGTTATGAAGTATCGGTTCGATGACGGATCATGGCAACCACAGTCACTCAGGGAGTCTGGCCATGAACGCCAACAAATCCATCACTGAACGCATCTTCCAGGCCATCGGTTTCGAGCTGCTGGCGATATTGATCTGTACTCCGCTGCTGGCCTGGATCATGGACAAACCCATGTTGGAAATGGGCGTGGCAACCATGGCGATTGCAGCCCTTGCCCTGGCCTGGAACGTGGTCTTCAACGGCCTGTTCGACCGCATGCTCAAGCGCTTCGCCATTGTGCGTAACGCTTGGGTCCGCGTGGTGCATGCGCTGTTGTTCGAAGGCGGGCTGGTGGCGTTTGGGGTGCCGTTGATTGCCTGGTGGCTGAAGATCAGCCTGTGGCAGGCGTTCCTGCTTGACATCGGCGTGCTGCTGTTTTTCCTGCCGTACACCTACGTGTATCACTGGGGTTACGACGTGGTGCGGGAGCGGTTGATGGTGCGCAGGGCGTTGGAAGGGTAAAAGCAAAGATCGCAGCCTTCGGCTGCGATCTTTTGATCTTTGTTTACAGGAACTTGTGCATCAAACGTGGAAGTAGCCCACGCACGAATCGAACGGCAGGCGCTTGAGTTCGATCTTGTTCAGGTCGAGCACTTCGCGCAGGGCTTTGGTTTCGCCGGGGAAGTTGCGATAGGCGACTTCGTCGAGCACTACGATCGCGCCTTTTGGCATGTACGGCAGGAAGGTTTCCAGAGCGACTTTGGTCGACTCGTACAGGTCGGTGTCGAGGATCAGCATCGCCACCACCAGGTCCGGACGCGTCTGGACCCACTCCGGCACAGTCTTGACGATGTCGCCTTTGACCAGCTCGCAGCGCGGGATACGGTTGACCGGGCGCAACAGGTCGTTGGCGTCGATCATGTCCTGGATCAGCGACTGGTCGGTGTCGGAGAACATGGTCTCGTTGACGTCCGCCGGGTCTTCTTTCTTGTCGATACTCTGGAAGCCTTCGAAGGTGTCGAAGCCGATGATCGACCGGTTGATCGCGTAGGGTTCCAGAATCATCGACAGGTGCATGTAGAGCATCAGCGAGTTGCCCTTGTACACGCCGCATTCAATGATCGCGCCAGGGATTTCGGCGACTTTCTTGAACAGCTCCATGCGCGACAGTGCAGCGGTCACGCCGATGCGGTGGGCGAAGACAAATGGCGCGTCGGCCACATACTCGGCGTCGACCCGTTTCAGGACATTGGCACGGGTTTCGTTGTATTGAGCCTCGGCGGGCGTAATGCGACGCTTGGTCATTGCTGGATTCCTTGGAATTTCGAAAAGTCGTGAGCGTGGAAATAATCGTTGAACCCTGCACCGACGTCCGGGCAGGCGCTGTCGACGTTGATCGCCCCGCGCTTGTGCTTGAGGTCGTCAAGGTGCATCAGGCGGAAGTCCACACTGAAGCGGGTCTGTTGCGTGTAGTTGGGAACCGTACCATGCAGGTGAGAACCGGAAAAAATCAGCATGTCGCCCATGTTGCCGGCCACGCGGATTTCCGAAGAAGTATTGATCTCTTCCAGTGGAACCGGGTGTACCCGTACTTCCTCCTTGAGGTTTTCCTTGGCTCGATGACGCTGGTTGTTGATCCAGTCGGACAGGCTCCAATCCTTTGAAGTGTTCTTCACCGGTAGGTCGAAATAACCGCCATTGATCATCATGGTCTGGTCAGGGCTGATGGTATGCACCGGCATCCAGGTGTTGATCTGACAGTCGACGCCGCCGTACCAGGTGTCGCGATGGGGTTTGTAGGCATAGCTGACGCCGGCATGCAGGTAGTCGAAGTTAGGCACTACGCGGATTCGTGGCACGTCGAAAATGTACTCGCGAGGGTCGACACCGATTTCATCGATGAAGCCCAGAATCAAGTCCTTGGCGCGTTGGCTGTTAGTGAACTGGCTCTTGAGGCGAGTGACCAGGACCACGAATTCTTCCACCGGCATCAACGTGTGCAGCGCCTGGTGATTGGTCTCGCCGTCGAAGGCGGCAGTGATGCTTTCTTGGGCAAACGCACACAATTCTTTGGCCGTGCGTAGCTGAGTGTTCAGGAAGATGTCGCCTGCGTAGATGGCTTCTTTGAAGTCAGCTTTCTTCTGAAGCTGATTGATATACAGATTCACGGTTCCCCTCCTGAATACATCGAGTCTCTTAATAGTCGGCAACACGGTAGCAAACTGAAGTGCTATCCGGCGGGAGAGGGATCAATAAACGATTAATCCCATGAATTTGCGACGAAATGCTTTCGCCGGGCAAAAAAATCCCTGTAGGAGCGAGGCTTGCCCGCGAAGAACGATAACGCGGTCATTCGGGTAGACCGCGGTGCATTCTTCGCGGGCAAGCCTCGCGCCTACAGGGAGTGGGTGTTCAGGTTGATCAGAAAAACTTGGTGAACAACCAATACAAACTGCCCGACAACACAATCGCCGCCGGCAAGGTCAGTACCCAGGCCATCAGCAGGTTGCGGATGGTCTTCATCTGCAAGCCGCCACCGTTGGCGACCATGGTCCCGGCCACGCCTGAAGACAACACGTGGGTGGTCGATACCGGCAGGCCGAACATGTCGGCGGCGCCGATGGTCAGCATCGCCACGGTTTCTGCCGAGGCGCCTTGGGCGTAGGTCAGGTGCGTCTTGCCGATTTTCTCGCCGACCGTCACCACGATGCGTTTCCAGCCGACCATGGTGCCCAGCCCCAGGGCGATGGCCACCGCGATTTTCACCCACAGCGGAATGAACCGCGTGGCGTTGTCGATCTGTTGCTTGAACAGTTGCAGCTTGCCGGTGGTGTCGGTGTCGAAGTTGCCGACCTTGTTCTTGTCCATCAGGCGAATGGTTTCGCTGGTCAGGTACATGTCGTTGCGCACGTTGCCCATCGCTTCGGCCGGGACTTTCGACAGAGAGCCGTAACCCTTCACTTCGTTACCGATTTGGCCCGCCAGCGCGGCGAGGGCGGGGATCAGTTGCGGGGTGGCTTCCTTGTTGCGCATGTAGTCGGTCAGCACCGGGCGTGGATCGGTGGGCATCGGCAGTGGTGTGTTTCTCATCAGGGCTTGCTGGGTGACTTCGGCCACCGCGGCGAATTGCAAGGCCTGATCCGCCGGCATGGTGCGGTTCAGCGCATACGCCATCGGCAGCGTGCCCACCAGAATCAGCATGATCAGGCCCATGCCTTTCTGGCCGTCGTTGGAGCCGTGGGCGAAGGACACGCCGGTGCAGGTCAGAATCAACATGCCGCGAATCCACCACGGTGGCGGGGTATTACCCTTCGGCGCCTTGTACAGCGCGCGATTTTTGACGAAGACGCGCAACGCCAGCAGCAACAGCGCGGCAAACGCGAAGCCGATCAGCGGCGACAGCAGCAACGCGTAACCGACCTTGGTTGCCTGGGCCCAGTCCACGCCACTGGTGCCGTCGCGGCCGTGCATCAAGGCATTGGCCACGCCGACACCGATGATCGAACCGATCAGGGTGTGCGACGAAGAGGCCGGCAAACCCAGCCACCAGGTGCCGAGGTTCCACAGGATGGCGGCGATCAACAGGGCGAAGATCATCGCGAAACCGGCGGAGGAGCCGACCTGCAGAATCAGCTCCACCGGCAGCAGGGCGATGATGCCGAACGCCACCGCGCCGCTCGACAGCAACACCCCCAGGAAGTTGAAGAACCCGGACCAGGCCACGGCGAAATTCGGTGGCAAGGAGTGGGTGTAAATCACCGTCGCCACGGCGTTGGCAGTGTCGTGAAAACCGTTGACGAACTCAAAGCCCAAGGCAATCAGCAGTGCCACGCCCAACAGCAGAAACGGCGTCCAGGTGGTGACCACCGTGCCGAGTTCGCTCATGTCGTGCATCAGGCTGTAGGCGGTGAACAACAGCCCGCTGCCCAGCACGGCAAAGAACATCACGAAGGTGAGCAGGCCGGGTTTTTTATCGAACTGCGGCCTGGCGCCACTGGCGGGCGCCTGGGAGGCGGCGGTGAAGGAAGGCGTAGCCATGCCGGACAATCCTGAGCAGAGAAGGAGTATCGGCCATGATCGTTGCTAAATATTACAGTGAGACTGCGCTGGGTCAGTGTTTGGTTTTTTTGTGATGCCGGATGCTAAGGCAGGCAAATACCTGTGGCGAGGGAGCTTGCTCCCGTTCGGCTGCGAAGCAGTCGTAAAACCAGAGAATTCTGTTTGAATGAATAAACCGGATAGGGGCCGCTGCGCAGCCCAGCGGGAGCAAGCTCCCTCGCCACAAGGTATCGGTGATGATGGACGGTTTAATAATCGCGCCGCTTACGAAACGCCCAGCGCCCGGCAATCAGGGTAAACGTCGCCACCAGTGCCACCAGAATCCAGAACCCCTCCGGATCCCCGGCAAGCGGCACCCCGCCGACGTTCATGCCGAAGAAACCGGCAATGATGTTGATCGGCAGCGCCAACACCGTGACCACGGTCAGGGTGAACAGCGTGCGGTTGCTCTGTTCGTTGAGGTTGGCGGCGATTTCTTCCTGCAACAGCTTGATCCGCTCACCGAGGGCTGTGAGGTCGTTGATGATCAGCGCAAACTCCTCGGTGGATTTGCGCAGCTCCTTGACGTCCTCCTTCTGCAACCATTGCGGCGGGCGATTGAGCAGGCGCAGCAACGAGCCCGGCTCCAGCGCCAGCAACCGTTGCAGGCGCACCAGCACCCGGCGGTTGGCGCCCAGTTCGGCGCGGTTGGTGGACAGGCGCGACGACAGCAATTCATCTTCGATCTGATCGACACTGAGGCTGGTCTTGCGCACGATCTGCGTCAGCACTTCGCCCTGATCACGCAGCAAATGCACCAGCAATTCCAGCGGTGAGCGAAAGCATTCACCGGCCTTCACCGAAGAGCGCAGCTTGTCCACCGAGTGCAGCGGTTGCAGGCGCGCGCTGATGATCAGCCGACTGCGAGCGCAGACCCACAGCGTCGAGACATCCGAGGAAACCATGCTACTGAGGTTGAACACCACATCGTTGACCACCGCCAGCAACGCCGAATCGACATGCTCGATGCGCGTCGAACGCGACCCCTCGTGCAAGGCTTCGAAAAACTCGTCGGGCAATTCCAGATGGCTTTTCATCCAGCGCTCGCACGCCGCATGGGCCAGGTTCAGGTGCAGCCAGAGAAACTCATCACTGTCGTCCAGTTGTTGCAGGCAGTGCAGTGCCTTGGCCGAATCGATCTCTCGACCGCGCTCGCCGGGGCGAAAACTGAAACCGTAAAGCAGGCCGAACAGGTCGGAATCGCGATGGCGTTGATCAATGCTGTGGTTCATGAAGTCTCGCTGCGGGGAGGCGCCTGTCGCGGGTTTCACAGGTTCACTTGAGCCTCATCATTGCAAGCGCTCATGACGGTTTTGTGACGGCAAGGTGTACGCAAACGATTGCGATACCGATGGTCGGATTTTCCTCAAGAACCGCTCTGGAACGCCGATCACGCTTGGGTTACGTTTGCGCGCCTTCGGCCAAGGGCCAACGTGGCAGACAGGGATGTCCGGATACTTTTCACGCCTTCATCCGCGTGCCTCATTCCTGTTTCGAGTACTTCCCGATGTCTTTACAAAAGTCCCTTCGAGCACAAATTCTCGCCCTGTTGAGCGGCAGCCTGTTGGCGATGTTGTTGATCGCTTTGGCCTGCTTTCACTTTTTGTCCAACGGCGTTCAGAACTACGCGAACCTGATCGAAGGCCCGTTGCACACCTCGCAACTGATCGATGAAGCCAACCTGCAATTCAAGGTGCAGGTTCAGGAGTGGAAAAACGTCCTGCTGCGCGGCAAGCAACCCGCGGACCTGGACAAATACTGGAAGCAGTTCGAGGAGGGGCAGCGCAATGTGCAGGGTATCCTTGGTGAACTGGCCGGGCAGAAGGGTATGGAGCCGCAACTCAAGACCCGCATCGAACGCCTGCGTGAGGAGCATCGTGTATTAGGTGCGGCGTATCAGAAGGGCCGTGATGCCTACGTGGCGGCCGGTGCCGACCCAGCGGCCGGCGACAATGCGGTCAAGGGCGTGGACCGCGCCGCCAGCGAGCAGATGAATGAACTGGTCGGCGAACTGCGCAAGCAGAGTGTCGAACAATCGAAATTGATCAGTGCCAGTGCCGATCAGACGGTGTTGTCGGGGCTCGCGGTGATGCTGGTGTCGGGCCTGCTGATTGGTTTGTTGAGTCTGTGGCTGGTCAATCGCAACCTGGTGGAGCCGATCCGCAAACTGATCGACTACGTGGCGCAACTCAGTCAGGGCCGGTTCGCCGAGCGCGTGGCCAGCACCCGTCAGGACGAGTTGGGCAACCTGGCCAGGGCCGCCAACACCTTGCGCGATTTCCTCGCCGAAACCTTCAGTCGTTTGCAGCGCAGCGCGTCGGACCTGGACAGTGCCAGCGGTGAGCTGAACTCGATTGCCGGCCTTATGGCCAGCGGCACCAACGAGCAGTTCAATCGCACCGATCAGGTGGCCACGGCGATGAACGAAATGTCCGCCACCGCGCAAGAAGTCGCGCGCCACGCCGCCGAAGCGGCACGTGCGGCCGACGATGCCGACCAGTCCGCCCAGCAAGGCGAGAAGGTCATGCAGGGCACCATTCACACCATCACCCAAATGCGTGGCGAAATCGCCAACACCGCCACGGTCATCCGTCGCCTGGAAGAAGACAGCGGGCGCATCGGCAAGGTGCTGGAAGTGATTCGCGGCATTGCCGAACAGACCAACCTGCTGGCGCTCAACGCGGCAATCGAAGCGGCCCGTGCCGGTGAAGCCGGGCGCGGTTTTGCGGTGGTCGCTGATGAAGTACGCAGCCTGGCCCAGCGCACGGCGGCGTCGATCATCGAGATCAACCAGATCATTCAAACCGTGCAAACCGGTGCGGTGGACGCGGCCCAGGCCATCGAAAGCGGCCAGTCGCGCAGCGAGCAAAGCGTCGAACAAGTGACCCAGGCCGGCGCCATGCTCGAGCGGATCACCCATGCCGTGGAAGCCATTCGCGACATGAACCGCCAGATCGCCACCGCCGCAGAAGAACAGACTTCAGTGGCCGAAGACATCTCGCGCAACCTCACCGAAATCACCAGCATCGCCAGCACCAACCTGGACAACGTGCAGCGCACCGAAGCGGCCAGCCACAACCTGCATGGGCTGTCAGGGCAATTGAATGAGGTAACGGCGCGGTTGAGCGCCTAGTGAAATGGATTGTGTATCGAATCGGTTACCGAGTCGGTACACAGGCGTTGCAGGATGAAGGTGGCAGTACGGCGGATTCGGTGGTCAGCACCTCGGCCTGATCCTTAAGCATTACAGCTGTACACCTTGTTAAGGTCGGTGTGCCGTTGATCGGGTACTTGCAACCAAGACGCCCGATTTCAGCGGTACCTGTTATTTCTGACAGTAGACAGTTTTTTTCTCGCGGCGCTAGATATCCCTTGGCGCGCCTACTCAAACTGAACCTGTGCCAGTACTTTCACAAGGAGCATTGCGATGACCGAAACATTGAACCCTATGACTGTTGTCGGTGGACAGTCGATCATTTTTTTCGTCGATGAAGCAGACCCAGTGATTCCGAAAGCAATCATCCCGGCAAGGGAAGAATTTGTAGAGGGCGAAGAAATCTTCGTGAAGTTTGGCAACGTGGAGGTTGCTTATCACAAATATCGACAAGGTGATTTCTTTCCCATACACATTCCTTTGGACAAAGGAGCGCTGAGTCAGGTGGCTGTCGCTGCGGAGGCTTACTACACGATCAAGCATCTGGATGGATCGACCTCCACCTCAAGTTCTTTCCGTGCCAAGGTCGAGATGTTTAACAGCCAATCGTCCGTGAGTCACGCTAACGCGGTCTAAGACATTGAGGCTGTCGTCACCGCGTCAAAGGCAACGTGAATATGAACGCCGTTCCATGGGACTGCGTCGATTTCACATCAAGCTGCCCCCCATGGGCCAGCGCAATCTGATTGGCAATGTACAACCCCAACCCGAGGCCGGCCTGCGGTGTTCCGCCGGTCGGTCGCGAGTAGGGCTGGAACAGATGCTGCAGCGCATCCTCGGCAATCAGCCCGTGGTTTTTCACGCTCAATATGAAGTGCCCTTCGTTGACCTGCGCACTGACCTCGACCGGGCCGTCGGGATCGCCGTGGACAACGGCATTCGCCAGCAGGTTGGACAGCAACTGCGCAACCCGTTCGCGATCGCAATGAATGTCGCTCAGGTCGCCAATCGACGACTGAATAATGCGCTTGGGGTGAATGCTCTGGATCTCGGCGATCACATGCCGCAGCACATCCCCCAAATCAGGGCACGGCTCGATATTCACCGGGATGCCGCGACCCAATGACCCGCGCGCGAAGTCCAGCACATCATCGACCAGTTTGGTCGCACGCCGGGCGCTGGTGAGGATATGCCGCACCCGTTGCTCATTTGGCGGGTCTTTGAGTTTGCGCAGGAGCATTTCGGCGCCAGCGCTGATGGCGAACAAGGGGTTGCGCAGGTCATGGCCGAGCACGGCGATAAACTGTTCGCGCAGTTCGGTGGTTTTATGTTCCTTGATCGGCGCCGCTTCGGTCCGTTGCAGGTTTTCTTCGGCCTCGATCTGCAGCGCGAGCATCCGGGCGAAGGATTCCATGGTGCTCTGGATCGTGCTGGACCTGAGCGGCGCGGGATCAGGATCGAGGGCGCAGAGGGTGCCGAAGAAGCGCCCGTCGGTGCGAAGTATCGGCACGGCAATGTAGCTTTCGAATGGACAGGTGCGAGGCGTGTGCTGATCGCGGCTGAGCGGGTCTTCACTGACCTTGTCGATGACCACCGAGTGCTGGCCCTGGCGAATTTCGTCGCTTAGCGTGGAGACCAGCTGCAGTTCATCGCCCACTTGCACGCCGAAATCCAGTCGATCGAGCACCGCGCAGGCGATCCAGGTGTTGTCGATGACGCGGGCCACCGCGGCGAGCCGCAACCCGGTCAGCTCACTGATCACCTGAAGAACCGCCGGCACCGCGCTGATCCGGCCGATCGTGGCGATGTCTGCTGCCGCTGTTTGCCCCATATCCGTGGTTCTCTGCTTCAACATGCTGAGTGGTGTTGAGGGATTCTAGCGGGCCTGCGCAAAAGGGCGCGACTTCGTTCATGACTTCAGCGATTTGCCTTACGCCGAACGCAAAAAAGCCGCACGACCCGAAGATCGTGCGGCTTTTTGCCGTTGAGTCACTTGTCTTGTTTGTTGCTCAGGACCTTGCCAGTGGCGGCATCGAAGTCCACGTCCCATTCGGTGTTGTCAGCCAGACGCAGTTCCACTTCATATTCGTAACCGTTGAAGTGGTTATCCAGGTCGGTATCGGTAATCGTGGCGCCCGGATGCAACTTCAGCGCGGCCTGGTTCATTTCTTCCAGGGGTTTGATCTTGCCGCTTTTGACCAACTCGGGGATCTGGTCGACGCGAACATCAGCTTGGGCCAGGCCTGCGGTGAGGGTCAGGGCAGCAGCGGTGAACAGGGCAGTTAAGGTTTTCATCAAGTTCTTTCCTTGGAGGAGCTGTTTAAGTGGGATCAGGTTAAACAGCGCAACTTAATTCACCCTTAAAAAAACAATCGCGGGCAACCACGCTCTCACAGGTTTTGCGCAGACCTTGTGGGAGCGTGGCTTGCCCGCGATGGGGACGACGCGGTGCAGCGCCTGGCGCCAATCAGTACCCGTTGTTCTGCAACAACTGCGCAACGCTCGCCGCCGCCGGGCGCTTATAGAACTTCAGCAGTTCGCTGGCGCGATTGGTGAAGATGCCATCGACACCGGCATCCATCACTTTCTGATAATCCACGGCATCGTCGATGGTGTAGACGTGCACCAGCATGCCCTGATCGTGGGTGAACTGGTTCATCCACGGTTTCACCAGGTCCGAATAGCTCTGATCGCCGCCCTTGGTCAGCGCGGCAGAAGGCCCGGTGCCGATAGCGCCCTGGGCCTTGGCGTACTCGACCCATTGCTGGAATTCGGCTTTGTCCTTCGGTTCCTGTTTGGCGTAGTAAGTCGCCTTGTCCTTGTCTCCGGACTCAGCGAACGTCACTTTGGATTTCGGCTCGATGCTGCCTTCGCCGACCCACAACAGCAGGATTTTCGGCACTTGCGGCATCTCCTTCTCGAGGAGTTCGAGGCTGCTCTTCTCGAAGGTTTGCAGCACGACTTTGCCTTTCCCCTGGCCGACCGCCAGATTACTTTTTGCCAGTTTGGAACCCGTCGGGCTCAGCCAGCCACGGTCCTGCAATTTATCCTTGAGATCGCGTTCGATGCCGGGAAACTGCTTTGGCTCCTTGGTTTCGATGTACAGGCCAGGCTTGTGCAGTGGATTGCCTTGGGCGATGTCGATGATTTCGTCCAGGGTCAGGATCTTCAGACCCACGTAGCCAGGACGCGCGCGATCCGGGTACGCCGTGTTGAACCAGCTGCCGGCATCCAGGGTTTTCAGTTCGGCGATGGTGAATTCGTTGGCCGGGCTGTCCTTGCGCTCAGGGAATTTGGTAGCGACGTCGGTGGTGCGTTGCAGGTTGTTGTCGTGCAGGGCGAACAGCACACCATCCTTGCTGCGTTGCAGGTCCATTTCCAGGTAGTCGGCACCCAGGTCGCGAGCCAGTTTGTAGGCTGCGGCGGTGGATTCCGGTGCATCAAAAGAGGCGCCACGGTGGGCGATCACCGCCGGGTGCGGAATGCCCAGGCGGGTTGCCAGTGCGCTGGGGCTTGGCTCGCTGGTGGCCTGTGCCTGGCCGAGGCCGAGCATCAGGCTCAGCAGCAGGGCGCTTTTGGTGAAGGAGACAGGCATGGTCGAAGTCCTTTTGCGATGAGTTTTCAAAGACGTATCTTTTAACAACTGAGCGCCGCTTGTGCTATCACCAGACCGACATAAACGTGTTTAAAGAAGATTTCTTCGACGCTTTTGTGCGGCTCTTTGCAGTAATCTTCACACCTGCAGTTTCCCCGGCAGAGGGAAACCCGTTCACTTGCCCTGCGTGTAAACCATCGATCACCGGTCCTTTGCGACCTTTTGTGAGGTTTACCATGCGCATCACTTCCCAGCTCATTTGCCAGGCCGCCGACCAACTCAAAGGCTTCGTCGGCCTCAATCGCAAAACCGGCCAGTACATCGTGCGCTTCAGTGAAGACGCTTTCGGCATGGACGTGGCTGACGACGGCATCATCCCCGCCAGCGAATTCGTCTGGGCACCCGGCCCCGAGCAGACCATGACGCTCAAGCGCGAACTGATTCAGTTGCTGCTGGACCAGAACATCGACGACCGGATCAACATCACCGAACCGTTGCGGGTGTACATGAATCGACAGGACGTGCCGCAGATTACGGCGGTGAGGAGTTTGGTGCGGGGGTGAGGGTTTTGCGGTGGCTGTTCTGGCGTCTTCGCGGACAAGCCCGCGAAGACGCCAGAACACTGCATCATTTACTGTTTGAACGCATAGGCCCGCTCAACCTTGCACACCCGCGTATGACACGCCGAATACCAGGTCGATCGCCCGCGTTCACGAATCGCGCTGTGCTCGGGGTGATGCTTCCAGGCCAGGATCGCCGCTTCGCTGGCCCAGTAGGACACCGTAATCCCGAGCCCATCCGCGCCCCGGGCCGATTCCACGCCCAGGAAGCCGGGTTGCTCACGGGCCAGTTCCACCATGCGTTCGGCGGCCTGTTCGTAACCCTGGTCGCCTTCGGTGCGCAGCGAGGTGAAAATCACTGCGTAGTAAGGTGCTGCAGGTGTCTGGGCGATCATGAATTTTTCCTCGCACAGGCCTCGATCAACGCCTTGACCAATGGCGGCAGCAGGCCCTTGAGCGCGGCGCGTTCCGGTTGGAACAGCGTTGCGACAAAGAATGGATGATCCTTCAGCTCCACTGCCCGCGGATCCCCCGCCGAATCGTGGCCAACCGCGTGCAACTGTCGCGTCAGTAGCTGCCGTTCAAACTCGGGATTCACACCGTAACGGCAGTGATAGCCTTCACGAATCTCCGCATTTTCGTACGCCTTGGCGATCAATGAGCCTTCAACCAAATGAATGCTGTCGACGGCTTCCACCAGCGCACAGGTCAGCGGCGTGAGCAACGCCCGCGTCGCGTCGGGCGAAGTCTCGCCGTGTTCGGCATCTTCCCAACCCAACATGTTGCGGGCGAACTCCAGTACCGCGTGCTGAAAACCGCCGCACGTGCCGAGGAACGGCCGTTGTAGTTCCCGGGCAAAGCGGATCGCCCGTAGCGCGCCATCCATGTCGCGATAAGGGCTGGCGGGTACGCACCAGAAACCATCGAAGTCATCCAGTGGCGTATCGGCGGTGATGCGGTCGGTGGCCAGCCATTCAAACTGCAGGTTCATGCCGGTGTGTTCGGCGGCCATGCCGAGGGCGACGGGGATGGCTTGATGGGCGGTGACGTGTGGATCGTAGTCACCGATCAGGGCAATGCGGATGGCGTTGGTTTCCATGAGTGATCTCGACGCTTGTTGATTTCTGGCACCGACTATAGATTGGCGTTCACGCAATCAATATTGGCGTTATCCCAAGTGATCAATGCATCGATGCACTATCAGCTGGACTATCCCGACCTGTCGCTGATCCTCGCTTTGGTGCGCGGCGGCTCTCTGGCCCGGGCTTCGGCGTTGTTGAAGGTCGACGTTTCGACGGTGTTTCGCGCGGTCCGTCGACTCGAAGCCGCGCTGGGCCAGCAACTGTTCGAAAAGAGCCGCACCGGTTACCTGCCTACCACGTTGGCTCAGACCCTGGCCGAGCAGGCTGAACGCGCCGAACAAGCACTGGAGGCGGCGCGCCTTGGCGTGGAGCAGGGCGGAGAAATCATCAGCGGCACCGTGCGCCTGACCTGCACCGATTCGGTCCTGCAAAGTCTGCTGTTACCGGCACTGGCGCGGTTCATGCCGTCTTACCCGGCACTGACTATTGAACTCTGCACCTCCAACGACTTCGCCAACCTCAGCCGCCGCGACGCCGACATCGCCTTGCGGTTGACCCGTACCCCGCCCGAGCATCTGGTTGGCCGGCGATTGGCAGACATTTCCTACCGGGTCTGTGCCAGCGCGGCCTATCTGCAATCGGTCGAATCCCACGACCTGGCCTCATTGACCTGGATCGCCCCGGACGACTTTCTTCCCGATCACCCCACCGTCGCCTGGCGGCGCCAGCAGTTGCCTGGCGTTACACCCGGTTATCGCTGCAACAGCATGTTGTCGGTGACCGAGTTGGTGCGGGCCGGACTGGGCATCGCGGCGTTGCCGGACTTTTTGATCGGTGAAGAACTGCAACCGTTGACCGAGCCCCTGCACGGTTACGACACCGCGCTGTGGCTGCTGACCCGCCCGGACTGCCGCGCGTTGCGCTCGGTGGTGACGTTGTTCGACGAGTTGGGGCGGGCGCTCCGGATCAAACCTTCGGTGGCTCCTTGCTGATGAAGTGTTGATGCATTTCCGAGGTCAGGCTTTCGATGCGCTCAGTCAGGGTCTTGGTGATTTCGGTGAGCCGGGTGTTTTGCTCCAGCAACTCCTTCAGTTGCGCAGTGTTCCGCGCGGCTTGGGCCTGACGTTCACTGTTGGCGATGGCCAAGGCTTCACGATGTCGCGCATCGGCTTCGGACTGGGCTTTGTCCCGCGCCGCCTGACGCGTCTGGGCCAGCAGAATCAGCGGCGCGGCGTAGGCCGCTTGCAGGCTGAACGCCAGGTTGAGCAGGATGAAGGGGTACACATCGAATTGGGTTACGCCGGACAGGTTCAGGCAAATCCAGATCACCACCACCAAGGTCTGGGCGCCAAGGAAGGTCGGCGTGCCAAAGAACCGCGCAAAAGCCTCGGCGCGCAGGGCAAAACGGTCGGTACCGAAAGTAGGTGCCAGGTGCGCGTGAGGGCGATGGAAGCGCAGGTGATCGACGGGGCCGGTGATTTCGGTTTCGGTTTCGTGGGTCGGAGTGCTCATGATGCTCTCTGAAGAGGGGATGGGACTGAGGCTCACTATAGCTCCAGCGCCAGTCTCATTCAGAAACACATTTCGGTGTTTTTATTCAGAGCGATCGAACAGCGATAAAGTGGCGGACGTTGTCATTTTTTGCAGCTCGGTTCAGCACTCATAGCACGCCAGGAACATGTCCAGCGCAGATTCCACCACTGTGTGCTGCATCTCGGGCGACAGGCCCGTTTGGCCCATGGAAATCTGCGGCCAGAAGGCAAAGGACTTGAGCAACCCGTGGATCTGTTGCGCAGCGAACTCAGGCGCGACCTGTTTCAAGCGGCCATCGGCCTGGGCGGCACGAATCCACACGGTCAAACTTTCTTCGCGCTCACCCATTCGGGCAACCATGTTCTGCGCACGCTCGGGAGAGTGGATGGTGGCGGCAATCGCCACACGCGCCAGGTCGAGAAAATTGTCATCGGCCAGCATCTGCAATTTCGCCTGCAACATCAGGCGCAGCTGATCGCGCAGGGGCAGGTCGTGGCGGTAGGCCGTTTCCTGTTCGGCCGTTACTCGGGTCCATAACTGATTGAGGATTTCGGCAAACAACTCTTCCTTGCTCGGGAAGTGGTTGTACACCGTGCGCTTCGACACGCCGGCGGTGGCGGCGATCTTGTCCATGCTGGTGATGTCGAAACCGTGGGTACGGAATTCGGCAATCGCTGCCTGGATGATGGCTTCGCGTTTTCGGTCGGTGAGGCGCTGTGGAGCTGTCATAAGTACGCTTCGGCAGGAAAAAGTGGAGAATTACACTTGGTAGTTTACTTGTGATCGGCTTTGATGCAACCTAGAAACTACACTGTGCAGTGTAATGTTGTGTTAATCCTGCACCGTGAGAAATTGAATCTTCGGCTGATGCGTGCATGCCTTGGCCATTTATCGTCCCAAGCGGAAAATCGTCGATTGTGCGGTTTTTCTGGAGTCATTCAGTCATGGACACTTCAACTTCCCCAGCGAACAACGCTTCAACGCCTGAAGCGTCCCGACAGGCTCAAGGGCAGTACCGAAACCATGTGCCGGTGCAGCGCGAAGGCTTTCGCAAAACCTTGCGCATCCTGTGGAACTTCATCTTCAACAAACCGCACGACACCCGGCCGTCGGCCCCCGTTCCGGTGCAAACCCTGACCCAGGCGGCGTTGATTGCCGCGCCTAACCACAGCGTCTATCGCCTGGGCCATTCCACGCTTCTGCTCAAGCTGCAGGACAAGTTCTGGATCACCGACCCGGTCTTCGCCGAACGCGCCTCGCCCGTGCAATGGGCCGGCCCCAAGCGTTTCCACCAGCCGCCGATCAGCCTCGAAGACCTGCCGCCGATTGAAGCGGTGATCCTGTCCCACGATCACTACGACCACCTCGATTATCAGGCCGTACTCAAACTGGCGGACAAGACCCGCTACTTCCTCACGCCCCTGGGCGTGGGGGACACCCTGATCAAGTGGGGCATCGACGCCAGCAAAGTGCGCCAACTGGATTGGTGGCAGGGCACCGAGGTCGATGGCCTTCAATTCGTAGCCACACCTTCGCAGCACTTTTCCGGTCGCGGACTGTTCGACGGTAACAGCACCCTGTGGGCATCGTGGGTGATGATCGACGGCGACACGCGGATCTTCTTCAGTGGCGACAGCGGCTACTTCGACGGCTTCAAAAGCATCGGCGAGCAGTACGGCCCATTCGACCTGACCCTTATGGAAACCGGCGCCTACAACGTCGAGTGGCCTCACGTGCACATGCAGCCCGAGCAAACCCTGCAAGCGCACATCGACCTTAAAGGGCGCTGGTTGCTGCCGATCCACAACGGCACCTTCGACCTGTCGATGCACGCCTGGTACGAACCTTTCGACCGTATTCTGGCGCTGGCCTGGGAACGGAACGTGTCGATCACCACGCCGCAAATGGGCGAGGCGTTCAACGTGATGTATCCGCAGCGTGGTGGCGCGTGGTGGTTGGGTGTGGAAGATGTAAGCGATCAGGCGACCGTGCAGAACGCTTGATGTTGTGCTGCCGGGGCGCTTGCGGTGCAAGCGCCCCGGACTTTTCAGCTGCGTTCGTCCAGTAACGGCTTTGTATATTCCGAGATTTTTGCCACGGTCAGATCGCAAAATTCTCCACGGAGTATTTCGTTCAGTTCCTCCTCAGACAATCCAAGCCTATGGGCCGCCTCAGCCTGACTCAGCCGACCGGTTTCGAGGAGCATGCCTATTTTCATAACGTGTTCGGCTTTGGCCCGCATCTGCTGCAACCTCACTCAACCATCGCATAATCCGCCCGCCCCACCGGGTTCGGTGTGGACCCTTTCACATTCATCCCTCGGCCCGGTGCAAACCCCGGGAAGAACACCAGGCCTTGCGATTCAAACCGATACGCCAACGCCAGCCGCGTGACATCCAGCACATTACGCTGCGCCTCGAATCGCTGGATGGCGTCAACGGAAACCCCGGATTCCTCGGACAACTCTTCCACACTCCAACCCAGCATCGCTCGGGCCTGGGCGCAGTGGGCGGGGGTGAACTGGAAGAGGGCGATGCGTTCCAGGGTGATTTTCATTGCAAGAGAGGCCATGGTTTTCTCCGGGGATCGAGCGTGGCGATTCGAAAATGTACTGTGTTTTTGTACAGTTGTTTTGCGCCCGGATCAAACTCATTTTTTGATCGATTCTCTTTTTTCGCTCAGGCAGGGGCGTTGGACCGACTACGCTGTCTCTAGGCGGTTTCCTGAAAGCTCCAAATGATTGAACGTCAGCCTTCTGATCTTCAATGCCGGAAAGGTGGCGTTTCAAAGGCAGTGCGCCACAGCGTTACGCGGGGAAGGGAATCATGAAAAGACTACGTCTGCTATGTGCCCTGATCAGCTTTACAACTCTGCCGGTCCTGGCCGATACGGCATCGCCAGACAAAGATGCCTTTGTCACCAACCTCATCAATCAGATGACCCTCGACGAAAAAGTCGGCCAACTGCGGCTGATCGCTATCGATGAAAAGATGACGCCCGAAAAAATCTGCCAGGAGATCACTGCCGGGCGAATCGGGGGGACGTATGGCTCTGTGAGCCGTTATGTAAACCGCCCCATGCAGGACGCGGCTCAACAAAGCCGCCTGAAGATACCGATGTTTTTCGGTTGGGACGTGATACACGGTCATCGAACCATTTTCCCCATTGGCCTGGCCCTGGCCTCCAGTTGGGATATGGACGCCATCGAGTTGAGCGGTCGAACGGCGGCGAAAGAAGCCAGTGCGGACGGTATCGATATGACCTTCGCCCCGATGATCGATGTCGCCCGTGATCCTCGCTGGGGGCGCACATCCGAAGGCTTCGGTGAAGACACCTATCTGGTTTCGCGCATTGCCAGAGTGATGGTCCAGGCCTACCAGGGACAAAGCCTGAACGCGCCCGACAGCATCATGTCCAGCGCCAAGCACTTTGCGTTGTATGGGGCTGTCGAGGGGGGGCGCGACTACAACAGCGTCGACATGGGCCTGACCCGAATGTACCAGGACTACCTGCCACCTTATCGTTCGGCAATCGAGGGTGGCGCGGGAGCCGTCATGGCGGCGCTTAACTCGATAAATGGTGTACCGGCGGCGGCCAATAAATGGTTGATGCAGGACCTGCTCCGCAAAGCGTGGGGCTTCAAGGGACTGGTCATCAGCGACCATAACGGGGTCACCGATCTGGTTCAGCACGGTGTTGCGAGGAATCCTCGCGACGCGGCCAGGCTCGCCATCAGGGCCGGCATTGATATGAGCATGAACGACTCCTCCTATGGGCCGGAGTTGCCAGGGCTGCTTGAGTCTGGCGCCATTTCCCAGAGCGATATTGATGACGCGGTGCGGGAAGTACTGGGTGCCAAGTACGACATGGGGCTATTCGAGGACCCTTACCGGCGCCTCGGCGCTGCCAGTGAAAGCGCTGCTGATAACAACGCCGAAAACCATCTGCACAGAGCGCAGGCCCGTGAAGTGGCACGCAAGACACTGGTGCTGTTGAAGAATGAAAACGGGCTCTTGCCGCTGAAAAAAGAGAGCACGATCGCGCTCATCGGCCCGTTGGCAAAAAGTACCGTCGACATCATGGGCAGTTGGTCTGCAAGTGGTGTGCCCGCGCAATCGGTGACGATCTACGACGGGCTGAAAAGCGCGATGAGCCAGGGCTCGCTGATCTATGCCCGAGGCGCCAATCTCGAGGAGGATCAGGAGGTTGTTAAATACCTGGAATACCAGGGCGTGTCTGAAATCGCCAACGACCCTCGCCCGGCAGAAGAAATGATTGACGAAGCAGTCAAGGTTGCACAGCAAGCCGATGTTGTCATCGCCGTGGTGGGCGAGCCCCGCAGCATGTCCCATGAAGCGGCCAGTCGAACCAGCCTCGATCTGCCGGGGCGCCAGAGTGAATTGATCACCGCCCTGAAAGCCACCGGCAAGCCGCTGGTACTGGTATTGATGAACGGTCGGCCGTTGTCGATCGGCAAGGAGCAGAAACAGGCCGATGCGATTCTGGAAACCTGGTACAGCGGTACCGAGGGAGGCAACGCCGTTGCGGATGTATTGTTCGGTGACTACAACCCGTCCGGCAAATTACCCATCACCTTTCCACGTTCCGTGGGGCAGATCCCCAATTACTACAGCCACCTGAACACCGGCCGTCCGTATCTGCCGGGTGCGCTTCGCAACTACACGTCGCAATATTTCGATCAATCCTATGGGCCGCTTTACCCCTTCGGCTATGGGCTGAGCTATACCGATTTCAGCCTGACCGACATGGCCCTGTCTTCGACCACACTGAACAAGACCGACAACCTCGTCGCCAGCATCATGGTGAAAAATACCGGCCAGCGTGACGGCGAAACGGTGGTTCAGCTGTATATCCGCGATGTCGTTGCCTCCGTCGCCCGGCCGGTCAAAGAACTGAAGAACTTTCAAAAAATCATGCTCAAGGCCGGAGAGGAGAGAGCAGTCCACTTCAGCATTAACGAGAACGACTTGAAGTTCTTCAATGCCCAACTGGAATACGTCGCCGAGCCGGGTGAGTTCCGGGTGCAAATCGGCCTGGATTCCCAGGATGTGAAGGAGCAGAGCTTTGAATTGCTGTCAGAACAAGCCAGTCAAGACAATCATCCGCCTGGTGCAGAACCTGTAGACGCGAGCGGTGCGGCGATCCGACTTGCCCACGAAGAACGATGATGCGTAATCCCTGGAAACCGCGGTGCATTCTTCGCGGGCAAGCTTCGCTCCTACGGGGTCATTTCACCCCCTCCAACCAAACGGACGGCGCCTGCCCCAACACGCGACGAAACATGGTCGAAAACGCCGCCGGACTTTCATAACCAAAATCCAGGGCAATGCGCGTCACCGGTGTGTCCACCGCCAGCCGCGCCAAGGCCAGCACCACGCAGGCCCGCTGCCGCCATTGGCTGAAACTCAGCCCGGTTTGTTGGCGGAACAGACGATTGAACGTACGCAGGCTGATATGCAACTCATCGGCCCATTGCTGCGGCGATTGGTGAGCGTTCGGTTGCCGGAGAAACCTCTGACACAACCCGAGCAACCGCGAATCCACAGGCAACGGAATGTGCAATGGCAGGTGAGCACTGCGCGCCAGTTCATGCAGCAACAAGTCGATCAGCGCCCCATCGCGCCCGGCCTCGTCGTACTCCAGCGCAACCTCCACCGCCTCCATCAACAAATGCCGCAGCAACGGCGAAACACTGATCACCTGGCAGCGGCTGCCCAGATCAACCGCCCCCGGTTCGATATACACACTGCGAGTGCTCACCCCCAGCATCAACACCTCATGCGCCACCCCTGGCGGAATCCACACCGCCCGCTGCGGCGGCACCACCCAATTGCCGTCGAGCGTGCTCACCTGCATCACCCCCGTGGCGCCATACAACAACTGCGCCCGCCGATGGGTATGGCGCGGCAACCGATGACCGTCGGGGTAATCCGTGCCGATGGCCACCACCGGCCGTGGCGTGTCGTCCAGCAGATCAATTGAAACATTGCGCATCGAGCGGCACCCAGCGGTTGGCGTAAACGCAAATATTATTGGCTGACTTGCTGAAGCAGGCCAAGCCCCGTCGCTCTATCGTCGGCCACTCTCAACCCACGGACGATGCGCGATGTTCTTCTACCTCTTGCTGGCACTCTTCGGCTGCATGACCGGCGTCACCGCTGTGCTATTCGGCTTCGGCGGCGGATTTGTCGTCGTGCCCTTGCTGTACCGCATGCTCACGGCCAGCCACGGCATCGACGACCCCATCGGCCAAGCGGCGATGCACATTGCCGTAGCCACCTCGACCTGCGTGATGATCGTCAATGCGCTAATCGCCACCAGAAAACATCACCACGCGGGCAATCTCATTCGCCATTACCTGTGGCCGTTGGGCGGGTTCATCGGCTTGGGCGCGATCGTCGGAGCTGCGGCCGCGACGTGGGCGAGTGGTGAGCTGATCCGTTCTGCCTTCATCGTTTACCTGGGCGTGACCATTCTGGACTGCTTGTTCAGACGCGGTTTTCTTACACAGTCCTACATCGAAATCCCACGGCGATTGGGCGGGGCAGAAGTGTCTGGCGGCGGTGTGGGAATTGGCGCTATCGCCACGTTTCTTGGGGTGGGCGGTAGCGTCATGACCGTGCCGTTGCTAAGACGCTGTGGCCTCAGCATGTCGCAAGCCACATCCATGGCTAATCCATTGAGTCTTCCGGTTGCGGTGGCCGGAACGCTGACCTATATGGCGATGGCGGGGTTTACCGAGTTTGATCTGGGGGCGTGGTTTGTCGGCTATGTGGACGTGCTGGCGTTTGCGCTGCTGACGGTTGGGTCGCTGGTGGGGATTCGGCTGGCCACGCCGTGGATCGGGCGGATACCGGATCGGGTGCATGCGCGGGTTTATATTGGTTTGCTGGTAGTGGTGATGCTCAGCATGGCGACGAAGTGGGGCGTGTGAGGCTCGATTCTCCCCTGCAACCTCGCCATAATCCGTCCCCCGTTCAATCTGCGCCGCATGCAACCTGCCCGGCGCGGCTTCCGACTCATTCAGGGATCGATCAATGTTCAAAGGATTGTTACGCCTGGCGCCAGTCGCCACGCTGTTACTCATGCTGTGTTCCACTGCTCATGCCGAGGACGGGAGACGAGTGTTCACCGGCACCTTGGGCAAGATGCCGATCGTGCTGGAGCTCAACACCAACCAGCCGGACGAAGTCACCGGCCGCTACTTCTATGAGAAATACCATCGCGACCTGGGGCTGAGCGGCTCGCTGCAAGAAGAGACCCTGACGCTAACCGAAGGCGACAGCCGCTACAGCGAAGACAAACCCCTGGCAATCCTGAAGTTGCAAGAAACGGCCAACGGCTGGCAAGGCGAATGGAAAAGCCCCAAGGGTAAAGTCCTGAAAGTGCTGTTGACCGAGGCCAAGCTCCCGGCACCGGCAGCAGACGCCTTGCCCTTCATCGCCGCGCTGCCGAAAAGCGACCCCTACGAGTATCTGCGTCTGCAAGGCTTGAAACTCAAACCAGGCAAGAAAGAGTCCTTCATGGGCTACGACCTGCAATGGTGGACGGAGCCCGCGTCCGGTCTCTCCATGTTCAGCATCGAGTCCGGCTACCCGAAAGCTGACCAGCAGCGGATCAATCAGCAATTGTTGGAGCGGCTCTGGAGCGAAGTCATCAACTACCACGGCTGCTTGCTGGGAGGTGGGGAATATGCCGAATTCGACCAAGGCGTCGCCCCCCAATTCCTGTCGCCCGATGTGGTCAGCCTGAACATCTCCACCAGCTACAGCTGCGGCGGCGCTCACCCGGACTTTGGCAATTCGCCGATCAACCTCGACGTTCACACCGGCCATAGCCTGTCGCTGGAAGACGTGCTGTGGGTGGGTAACGGCAAGCCGCTGCTGCACGCCGACCGCGACGGCGCGAGCGATACATCGTTGACCGAGGAAGAGAGCAAGGCACGATTCACCTATCAGCGCGAAGTGTTCGTACCATGGCTGATCAAGCAATTCACCGCGCTGTACCCCGAGGAAATGCAGAAGCCGGCGGACGAGGACAGCTGCGACTACACCGACGAAAGCGTTTGGGGTTATTCCAACTGGCACTTCACCGCAAAAGGCCTGTACCTGGGACCGTACTTCGCCCGCGTACAACGTAATTGCGATGATCCTGGCTGGTCAGTGCTGCCATACGCCGTGGTCAAGCAACATCCCGGCGCGGTCAAACTCGAACTGCCTCGCAACTAATCCTTAGCCTGCTGCCAACCCCGGCGCTTCCCGAATAATGAAGTGATCCAGGTTCTCGATGTTGGCACTGAACACCCCGAACGTCTGTTCGGGGTTTTTCTTGCTCGGCACCTGCTTCAACTCCGGCGTCACGCCATAAAAGAAGCAATACAACTCGGCGTCACTGTCGACGGCGTGCTTGATCTCTTCCAGAAACGCCTTGCGCTTGCGGTAGTTGTCGATCAGCTTCTTGCTCAGGTAAACGTTCACCGAATAAGGCTTCTTCTTCGCCCCGTCCGCTTGCTTGAACCAGACCTTCTGTTCGAAATCGATGCGAAAGCTCTGGGTGTAATCCTTGATCTCCTTGATCTTGCCCCAGTAAATCAGCCCCTTGTTGTCCTGCAGGTACTCGATCTTCTTGAAGAACGACCCATAAGGCGCCGTGTGCTCGCCAATCTTCAGCGGCATGCGCTTGAGCAGCTCCTTGTCCGCGAAGTTCGACACAAAACACTCAACGGGATGGGCGAAGACACTGGTCTTGTCCGGCGCCGACTCCCGGCTTGGCTGCTCGACGTTACTGCTCGCTGAAGTGAGTGTTGGGGCATCGCGCAAAACATCCGCTGCCACCGCCGGGCTCGCAGGCTTACGCACATACTCACGCCGAGTCAGCAACAACTCCGACGGAAAATGCTCCTCCCGACCGTCATCCGACTCCGCCCCGTCCGTCTCCAGGCCCGATGCCGGCGTCTTCAGACTGACATAAGGACAATCCGCCACATGCCGCGTGCTGGGCATGTTCTTGAAGTGCGGCGTGCGCACGTAATTCACATTCTTGGCGTTGAACGTTCCCAGCACGTTGGCCGCATCAAACGCCAAACGGCAGGCATCGTTGGGGCACTGGAAATGCTCCTTGGCGGAGTCGAATTCCATGGTTTCGTCGAAATTCAAATCGCGCACGTCATAGATCGACAGCTTGTCGTCGAGGCTGAGGCAGTAGGCGAGGTCGAATTTCATGGCGGGCTCGGGTCCTTGAGAGGGGAAGGGTATTAATAGCGGGAGGCGGGGCGGGTTGCACTGACTGTTTTCAACTCACCGCAAAATCTGCGGTAACACAGCAATCCTGTGGGAGTTGCTTACCCGCGATTCTCAAAAACACCACAGCGACCAAGTCCACCACCAGACTGTGGCGAGGGAGCTTGCTCCCGTTGGGTCGCGAAGCGGCCCCAAAACCGGTAAACGCGGCAGGTCAGGCCGAACGCGCCAATGAAGATGCCACATAACAAAATCCGCTGCTTGATCTCTCAAACAGCGGATTTTTATGTCACGACAAACAATCAGAACCCACGCAACACCCTGGAAGCCTTCCGCCACCAGGACTCACGCCGATTAAACGGACCATCTGCCAACACACAAGGCATATCCCGCAACCGAATCCAGGGTTCATCCTGCCAGTGCAGCATGCTGAGCGACATCTGAGGCCAATCCAGAACACTCAACGTCGGACGCTCGACTGCTCGCGATGGTCGGGCATCACGCAGCGCAGGCACCACCTGATGCGTCAGCCACTCGCGTAGCAACCGATACTCCGGGCAGTAGTGATAAACCAGCAACGCATACACACCGGACTCGCTCACCATCAAGCGTTCTTCCGCAGCGCCGTGGGCGTAGACAAACATCATCTGCCGCTGATCAGCATCGAGCTTGCGAGACATACGTTCATCGAGGTACTTGCCCATCAAACGCCCTAGGTCATGAGCGCAGAACCAAGCCTGGTTCTCCACGAGAAGGGCGTGAAGGTGAATGTTGTGACGAGTGAAAAGGGTGGATATGAGCGGTTCAGACATGGCGTACCTCCTGAAGTGGAAGCACGGGATTCGATCTGCGAGTACGGCAATTTACCTTCATCGTGAAGGATGGGTATTCAGGCATTTCCTTTACCTCTGGCTGCTTTCTTAGGGCATTCGTTATGGGTGTCGGGAGCTAAGAAACCCACCAGAGACGGGCCGGACATATTCCCCTTTCGGGTCTTGTATTCGCCCACTCCCGACATAACGGGGATTTTCTCGCAGGCGTAGAGAAACCGCAGACGAAAAAAAGCCGCATGACTGTCGGGTGCGGAGGACCGCTCTGGTTTGCGAGTTTCTTAGGCTCGTACGAAGGTTAGAATTAACCAGAGGATGGGTCAAGCTGAGCTTTTTTTCTGGTGATCGTTGGGCGTTTTGTTTTGCTGATAGCCTCTAGCCTGTCCGAGAGATGGGACAAAGCAGATCCGGCACCTTTTAGCTCGCACTCCCAGACGATTAATACGATCCAACCCATAGCCTCAAGGGCCGCCTGATGTTTTGCATCCCGATCAATATTTTTTTTGAATTTCTCATTCCAAAATTCAGAACGGGTTGAAGGCCATGTGGAATATTGGCAACCTGGATGTCGATGCCAGAAGCAGCCATGTACAAATATACAGGTCATCAATTTCGGCAGTACAATATCTGGCTTTCCAGGAAGGTCTTTTCTATGAAGGCGGAACCGATAGCCAAGGGCGTGCAAAAAACATCGAACTTTGAGTTCAGGCTGCGTGTTTTTTCCACGAATACCAGACATCATTCTCGAACGTGTCACTTTATCCACGACATCCATCTTGACCACTCCTTTGCAGAATCATCATATGAATATTAAACAACCTTTGCAGGTCGTCGACCTTTTTGCTGGGCCGGGCGGGTTAGGCGAGGGTTTTTCTTCCCTCAATGAGGGAAGTAGCTTTCAAGTAATAGTTTCCGCAGAAATGGATCCTCATGCTAGGTCGACATTGCGGCTTAGAGCGTTCTACAGGGCTTTGAAGGAGAGAAATCCAGAGGCGTTAAATGACTACTACAATTATTGTGAGTCGTCTGAAGTTAGACAGCCTTGGTCCGATAGAAGTCATGATCAATGGATTGAGGCCGATAATGAAGCTCGACAAATTCGTTTAGGGAGTCCAGAAGGTAACGCAGAACTGGACTACATCCTTGAAAAAAAACTCGATACTAGTCGCCCTTGGGTTCTGATCGGAGGGCCTCCTTGCCAAGCCTATTCAATCGTCGGTCGTGCTCGGAATAAAGGGAATTCTGAATATAAAGCAGAGGACGATCAACGGCATTTTTTATATCGTGAATATTTGCGGATTATCCAGAGCAAGCGTCCCGCAATATTTGTGATGGAAAATGTAAAAGGGATTTTGTCATCTCAAGTAGGAGGTGAACAAATATTTCCCCAGATTCTCAGGGATTTGGCTGACCCTGATTCTGCATTGGGTATTGCAGGATCTAACAAGCCGAAGTATAAAATTTGTTCACTGGTTAGTGAGGATGTTTACGAAAGCGGCACCGATCCGCTTTCGCTGAATTTAAGTAACTTTGTTATTAGGTCCGAGGAGTATGGTATTCCTCAAAATAGACATAGAGTGATACTCGTTGGCGTGTCTGAAGAGTTTGCGGGCCAACTCAATGGATTTAAACTAGTAGCTAAGAGTAGCCCTTCGGTCGGTCAGATGATTAAAGGACTGCCAAAGTTGAGGAGTACTTTATCTAGGGGAGGTGATACTGCTGATCTATGGTGTGCTGAGATATTATCTCACCTAAATGACCTATATCGTTCACTTGTAGCTAAAGGGGACGATCTTCTCCTAGAAAAGAAAATTAAAATAGTAAGGGATTCATTTTCTGGTGCTAGATATAGTAATGGAGCATTGCGATTAAGCAAAGAGATAGGGGGGGCTAAGCAGTTCGAAGATCCGGTGTTTGAGAAATGGTTTAACGATAAGGATCTAAACGTTTGGTTGAATCATGAGGCTCGCAGTCACATGACTTCTGATCTTAAACGATATGTGTACGCATCTATTTACGCAGACGCACACAAAGCCTCCCCTAAAGGACATAAAGAGTTCAATCTGCCTGGTCTCGCCCCAGATCATAAAAATTGGGAAACAGGGAAGTTTAGTGATCGGTTCAGAGTGCAGGTGAGAGATCAAACCTCTTCGACTATAACTAGCCATATTTCCAAGGATGGACATTATTTTATTCATTATGATCCTAATCAGTGTAGAAGTCTGACGGTGCGTGAGGCTGCGCGACTTCAAACCTTTCCTGATAATTATTTTTTCCTAGGGAATAGAACTCAACAATTTCACCAAGTTGGGAATGCCGTTCCTCCGCTTCTTGCTCATCAAATAGCAGAAGTGGTAGAGCGAATGATCAACGGCAATTCAGCGCAGGAATCAAAGGTAGTCCAGCGTGATTTCGCTTAGAAATTAAAAACTTGCCTTTGAATGAGTTACGAGGTCTTGGAGTAAAAGTGGTGATATGGGATCCCTATTCAAATGACTACTTGCTCTTTTTTCGTGTTTGTGCACAAATGGTGGCTAAATCATGGCGCCTAATGCTGGTGCCATTAATTTTATAAATAAGACAGGGAATGTTGATGCGTTTTTTGTATTTAGCATTTCGTACTATTAGGGACGAAATGCATGAGAGAAATTGAGCATCCTCCTCACGCAGCGTCGTTGCTAGAGTCCATGAGGTCTATAGGGTATACCTTGGAATCTGCTTTAGCGGATATTTTGGATAATAGTCTATCCGCGAACGCCAAGAATATAGATATTGAATTCCGACCGTATGATCATCCGTATCTAGCAATTATCGATGATGGGGAGGGTATGTCCCCTTCGGTTCTTGAGCAAGCTATGCGTCATGGCAGTACCAATCCGTTGGATAAACGTGCCGCTGATGACATGGGGCGCTATGGATTAGGACTAAAAACTTCTTCTCTGTCACAGTGCAGAAGAATGACAGTTATTTCTAAGCAGGCTTCTCTCGTAACTGGTTTGTGTTGGGATTTAGACGTTGTAATAGATCGTCAGTCGTGGGTAATGCTGAAGCTCGATGAAGAAGATTTTACGAATACTCCACATATGGACATATTGCTTAAAAGAAAACATGGTACTTTAGTTCTGTGGCAAAAGTTAGATAAGTTAATTGCTGGAGAAGTTTCTGTCGAAGCTGCCTTGGTAGGAAAAATGAGCCATGTGTGTGACCATTTATCCTTGGTTTTTCATAGGTATTTATCAAAGGAAGATAAAAATCCACGAGTCAATATTTCTATAAATGGAAAGAACCTTCCTCCCGTAGATCCATTCTTGGTAAATCATCAAGCAACTCAGCAGTTGGAGCAAGAGTCTTTTTCGATAGAGAGCGAAAAAATTGTTGTAAAGCCTTTCATTATACCCCACTACAGCAAACTATCCGTAAAAGAAATTGAACTGGCGGGCGGGTCGGATGGTATTCGTAATCACCAGGGTTTTTACATTTATAGGAACAGGCGTTTAATAATATGGGGCACTTGGTTTCGGCTTGCGGGTAAAGATGAGTTAAGTAAATTGGCTCGCGTCAGGGTTGATATACCAAATGCACTAGATCATTTGTGGACACTTGATATTAAGAAATCTGCGGCTCATCCGCCAGAAGCAGTTCGTAGAAATTTAAAAAGAACTATAGATAGAATAAGAGCAGTAAGTGGGCGAACGATAACGTTTCGAGGTCGAATTTCGGAAAAATCTGAATTTACCTCGACTTGGAACGAGGTGGTAGATCGGGGGGGGGTTCGATTTGACATAAATCGAGAGCACCCTCTTATTCGAGAGTTTCAGTCTGGGCTACCAGGAAAGTATGCAGAAAGCTTGTTTGAGATGATTCTGAAGGTAATTGAAGGATCATTTCCGGCGGATGCGCTCTATTCCCGGATGGCATCTGATATGAAGCCCGGATTTAATGGCGAATATCTAGAGAATCAGCTAAGAGATATGGCTACAACGCTATTTGAAGGGATGGATTTAGAATCTCCCGTTCGAATCCATTTGCTTGCCACCTTGCACGTTATAGAACCTTTCAATCTTTACCCCGCACTCACAAAGAAAATTGTAGAGGAGCTCAAAAATATTGAACAGTAAACCTGAAGATTTCCTTTCCGCAAATGCGCAGCGGCTTGAAGTGGCAGTGTCTACTTCCCTCACTGTGGATCGTGTGCCCACAGAAATCGAGATATTTGACTTAGCAAACGCGTTACGAAAAATGGAAATCTATAGTGTTTCGGATCAAGAATTTGAGATAGTAATTAAAAAGCTGCATGTAGCCCTAGCATTGGATATGGGGCTAGGTAGTTATGTAGTAAATGAGCATGATCCGTGGCTGCAAGCTAGGAAAGCGCAGATAAATCCTTTCTATTGGAGTCGATACAGAACGGACCTAATTAAACAGGGATGGGGTGCCAAGGTAGTTACATCTCTTGATAAAGTGACTGATGAAATATTGGACTTGATGGGCAATCCGGCCGGGAAGTCCGGCTGGCCCCGTCGCGGGCTGGTGATGGGAGATGTGCAGTCCGGTAAAACTTCAAATTACACAGGGTTGATCTGTAAAGCAGCAGATGCTGGGTATAAGCTAGTCATTCTTCTTACCGGGACTTTGGAAAGTTTGCGCAGGCAAACACAAGAACGGTTGGATTCAGGTTTTGTAGGACTGGATAGCTCCGGTGTTGTGAATAGCGATAGCCGAAATCGTAGACGAAAAGAAATTGGAGTGGGCTTAATAAATGCTACTAGGAGCGCCGGTGTTTTTACCTCGACTGTAGGCGATTTCAAGGCGATTACTGTAAACCAGCTTGGGTTCAAGTTGCGCGACTATAATGAGCCTGTGCTGCTGGTAGTTAAAAAAAATAAAAGAATAATAGAAAACTTAACTGAATGGTTGATAAATTTCAACGCAGAGGCTTCGGGGAAAATTGACCTTCCATTGCTTCTTGTTGACGATGAGGCTGATAACGCATCTATCAACACCAGCCCAAAAAAAGCAACTGCGATCAATAGCGGTATTCGTACTCTTCTGAATATTTTTCCAAAATCAAGTTATGTTGGGTTTACGGCTACACCATTTGCGAACGTCTTTATTAACCCTGAGACCACTAATGAAATGGAAGGGGACGATCTCTTTCCGCGTGACTTCATTTATGCCCTAGATGCTCCGACTAATTATTTAGGGGCCTCGGCAATATTTGGGGATGATCCCCGGATTGATTGTCTCGAAGAAGTCTCCGATGCAGAGGCTTCATTCCCAAAAGGTCAGAAGTCAGACAGCCCAGTAGATGAAGTTCCAGACTCGCTAATGGAAGCTATCAAATGCTTCTTAATTGTGAATGCGATAATGGATCTACGATCGGGAATGCCAAAACACAGATCCATGTTGATCAATGTAAGTCATTTTACTCTGATACAAGACCAAGTGAAGGATATTATCGATTTTGCTCTTAGAGGAATTCAAGAGGATATTAGGAGCTATTCGTCGCTTAAAGTGTCGGAGGCTGTAAAAAATAAAACAATTAGTGAGTTGCGTACCGTCTATGAAAAATATTACAGCGGTAAAGGTTGCACTTGGGAGCAAGTTCAGCGCGAGCTAGTTACTGCGGTACTACCTATTGAGGTCAGGTCGGTAAACCAAAAAAGTGGAGGCGCTAGTTTGAACTATGCGCTATACAAGGAAAATGGGCTAAGAGTTATCGCGGTAGGCGGAAATAGCCTCGCTAGGGGGCTTACACTAGAAGGGCTGTGTGTAAGCTATTTCTATAGATCGACACAGATGTACGATGCCCTACTGCAAATGGGGCGCTGGTTTGGATATAGAACAGGCTACGAAGATTTAATGAAGATTTGGATGCCGAGAGAGACAATTAACTGGTATTCATTAATTTCCGAAGCTACCGACGAGTTGAGGGGGGAAGTTCGTCGTATGCAGCTTTCTCGTCTGAAGCCAATAGACTTTGGTCTAAGAGTCCGTTCTCATCCAGAATCGTTGATAATCACAGCCAGAAATAAAATGCGCGATTCCGAACAGATCGTGCACACTCTTTCTATCAGTAAAGAAAGTCTTGAGTCCGCACGGTTGCTCAGCGATGCTAACGCTATATCTTCTAACCATAAGGCTGCGCAAGCATTAGTTAAAAAAGTAAAGGCCTCTAATTTTTCAATTGATAAAAAATATGACTTTCCTGTTTGGGGTGGTGTAGATAAGAGTGTGGTTGTTGAATTCTTGAATAGCTTTATAAGCCATCCACTTAATCTAAGGCTACAGTCGAAGGATCTCGCGGACTTCATAGAGAGAACGGCCGATCCGAAACTTGATAAATGGTACGTCGCAATCCCAGGAGGAAGCGTAAGTGCCTACGAAATAATTCCGGGGCTATTGTCATCTCGCAGAAGTCGTAAAATTGAAGTTGATCTTGAAAAACAATCGCTATTAGTCAATGAAAAGAAGATGAGGGTTGGATCTGCTGCAGACGAAAAAGTTGGTCTGACGGTAGAGGAAGTTAGTGAGGCTGAACGAATTTTTCGTGTCGTTCCTGCTAATGAACAAAAGAAAAACGTACCAGGTAAGGCTTATAACGAAGTTAGAAGAAATCCCTTGTTGCTGATACATTTGGTGTGGCCAGAATTTGGCGAGCAAAAGCACGTGCCTGTACCAGAAGACAGTTCGTTAGTTGCTATCGGTTTGAGCTTCCCAGAGCTTGCTGTAGGCAGCCAAAAAATGACTTACCAAATTAATATGGTTGAGTTAAGAAAACTTTTGGCTAAAGAGGTTGAAAGCTTCGAAGGTGATGAGAGCGAGGATGAAAATGTCGATGACTAAATGTTTGTCAATATGGCAATCATTAAAGCCAGAGTCCCCGCAGTCTGTATTTAAACGATACGATGCCACCCACCCTTTGGATTTTTATTTGGGGTTAGACGGTGACGGGCGACATTTATTGTTATTTGTCTGTTCGGAGGAGCCTCCTCACCAGTTGGATATGAGGGCGATCAAATTAAAGAAAAGCCGTCGGGATGATGGCAGATGGGCGTTACTGTGGACTCTAGAGGATCTTGCGCTTCTAGAAATGTTTTCATTACTTAGCGAAGATTTGATCGAACATTCCAGAAATACTGAAGGGAAAATTAGTCCTTTAAATTTTGTGCTTAGGCGTCTAAGCAGTTGGCGACATTTGCTAGAGCGTGCCTCTGACAATATTTTACCTATGAGTAGTGTCAGAGGGCTATGTGGTGAGTTGGTTTTTTTGGAAGAGCTGATTGACCGTCTTGGAAGCAGTGAAGGTGTCATGTCATGGGTCGGCCCCTCAGGAGCTGATCAAGACTTCCAATTCGGCACCGCGGCGTGGGAAGTAAAAACAATAAGGCCTGATGCTGACACATTAATTATTGCCTCAGAAAGGCAGTTGGATAGTGTTGATAAGAAAATACAATTGATTGTCGTTGAGATCGCTGACGTCAGCAGTAACTCGGATGGCATGTTTACTCTGAATAGTCAGATTTCAAAGTTGCGAAAAAAACTCTCCAGTTGTTATGATGCGTTGCTTGAGTTCGATAATAAGTTGTTGGTTGCTGGGTATGTGGTTAGAGAAGAGTATGGAGTTGCTTTTTTCAAGCTCCGCAGCTTGGCTAGTTTTGCTATTGTAGAAAACTTCCCTTATATTGGTAAAAAAAATATACCTGCCGGCGTTGTAAACATTTGCTATGAAATTGAACTGAAAGAATTAGAGTATTTTTTAATAGAGCGGACTTCTTTTTAGTTGGAGGTATATTGTGACACTGCAGGAGTTTCATCGGGAGTTTCTTGAGTCCGTCCGATCTCGCGCAGAGTCTGCTCGAGATTTTTTGAGTGCTAGTTTTATTGAGGAGTGTGGCTATAGATTGACTGAGACGGAGCAATTTTCTAGCTTTGAAAGTTGCAGGTTTGAAGGTGTAAGCAATAAGAAAAAATTGCGCGTCGATGGTTATTATCTGGATGATGCAGATAACTCGGTATCATTGTTGATCGGAAGTTTTTTAAATGAAGATGAGATCTCAACGTTTAATACGGATGAGGTTAAAAAAGCATTTCTCACGGTGAAGAACTATGTCCAAGAATCGTTAGATGGATTTATTACCGATGGGGCATTTGACGAAAGTCAGCCAGGATACGGGCTGGCATGCGATTTAATGGATTGGCAGTCCAAAATTACAAAATTTAGATTTTATTATGTGTCTGATGGGCAGTTGAAGTCCCGTTTGAAGGATTGGCCAGAGGATACTATAAGTGGCATTCCTACGGAGTTTCATATATGGGATGTTGCGAGGTTTCACGTTGCTTATATTTCTGCCACAGGTCGAGATGAGCTTGTGGTCAATTTTGAGAGCTCCGGCCAAAGCGGATTAAGCTGTCTAGCTGCAGCCGAATCTGATGGTGATTATAAAGCTTATCTCTGCATGATTAGTGGGGATATGTTGGCTGATATCTATGAGGATTATGGTAGTCGGCTTTTAGAGGGCAACGTACGTACGTTTCTAAGTGCCAAAGGTAAGGTTAACTCGAAAATTCAAAATACTATCAAGACTCAGCCGGAAATGTTTTTTGCATTTAATAATGGTATTGCTGCTACTGCAGAGAACGTTGTTTTGGAAGAGGTACATGGTGGCATTAAAATAATTAGTGCAACGAATTTACAAATAGTAAATGGTGGGCAGACTACTGCATCGCTCGCTCTGGCTAAGCGTGGTAGTGCAGGAAAGAAAGATGGTGCAGATTTGTCAAAAGTTATGGTCCAGATGAAGCTATCTGTGTTGCCTCCAGAAAAGGCTGGAGAATTAACTCCTGAAATAGCTCGCTACGCCAACAGCCAAAATAAGGTCAGCGATGCGGACTTCTTTTCCAATCACCCTTACCATGTAAGACTGGAGGAGTTTTCTCGACGCATTTTTGCACCGTCCACTGGTGGCGCACAGCATGGTACTCATTGGTTCTATGAGAGAGCACGTGGTCAGTATTTAAATGAACAAGCTAAACTAACTGGCGCAGACAAGTCAAAGTTTACTCTGCAAAATCCTCGTAAACAGCTGTTTTCTAAAACAGATGTAGCGAAGCTCGAGAATACTTGGCGGGAGTTACCTCATAAGGTCAGTATGGGCGCTCAGAAAAACTTTATGGTTTTTGCAGACGTCATTGCAAAAGCTTGGGCAACTGACGGAAAAATATTTAATGAGGACTATTATAAGCATATAGTTGCATTGGCAATTATGTTTAGGCAGACAGAAAATATAGTGTCTCAGCAAGAATGGTATCAAGGTGGCTATCGCGCAAATATCGTGACCTACTCACTGGCGAAACTTCACAATATGGTTGCAGAGCAGGCGTTAGGTAAGCAGTTGAATCTGCGTAGTGTGTGGGATAAACAATCTGTAGCTGGGCCATTGCTGCAGCAAATCGAAGAAGTAGCAAAAAGAGTATTTGATGTTCTCACCGATCCCGATCGACTGAAAGAGAACGTCACTGAATGGGCTAAAATGCAGGCTTGTTGGGACCAAGTAAAAGAATTATCGGTTAATTTTGTTTCTGGATTTGTTGAGTCTTTACAGGATTTGCGAAGTAGTGTTGAGGAAGTTGGCGCGTCCAAAGAATTGCAAAAGACAGACGATGGGATTGCGACTCAAATTTCTGTGATTGAAATATCTTCCTTCGAATGGTCTCGAATGCTTATGTGGGGTCTAAGAGGAGCAAAACTCACCCCGAAGCAGGAGTCCCTTCTGAAAGTTGCCACTCAAATTCCTAATAAATTGCCTACGGAAAAACAATGCGTTGAGATATGGAGGATCAGAGCCTCACTTATCGATCAAGGATATATTTCATTGTAATGTAAGGGGGCGAAAGCCTTCGATGAGATTGACGCTATTTCGGGCTGCGCAATTAAGTTCTTTTTGAATTTTTTGCGTTGTATTTGTAATTCTTAAATATGGAATAGCAGTAATAAAAAAAGCCCCGAGTTTCTCGGGGCTTTTTTTGACGATTTCTTTTATCAGGCTTAGGCGCTAGCGACTATCAATCCCAGCTAAGCGCGCCACCGGTTTGGTATTCGATCACGCGAGTCTCAAAGAAATTCTTCTCTTTCTTCAAGTCCATGATCTCGCTCATCCAAGGGAACGGGTTAGTCGTCCCTGGATACTCTTCCTTCAACCCAATCTGCGACAACCGACGGTTAGCGATGAACTTCAGGTAGTCCTCCATCATCGCCGCATTCATGCCGAGTACGCCGCGTGGCATGGTATCCCGGGCGTATTCGATCTCCAGCTGAGTCCCCTGCAGAATCATCTGGCTCGCTTCTTCCTTCATCTCAGCATCCCACAAGTGTGGGTTTTCGATTTTGATCTGGTTGATCACGTCGATGCCGAAGTTCAGGTGCATGGATTCGTCGCGCAGGATGTACTGGAACTGCTCGGCGACGCCGGTCATTTTGTTGCGGCGGCCCATGGAGAGGATTTGGGTGAAGCCGCAGTAGAAGAAGATGCCTTCCAGAACGCAGTAGTAGGCGATCAGGTTGCGCAGCAGTTCTTTGTCGGTTTCGACGGTGCCGGTTTCGAACTTCGGATCGGAGATCGAACGGGTGTATTTGAGGCCCCAGGTGGCTTTTTTCGCGACCGATGGGATCTCGTGGTACATGTTGAAGATCTCGCCTTCATCCATGGCCAACGATTCGATGCAGTACTGGTAGGCGTGGGTGTGGATCGCCTCTTCGAAGGCCTGGCGCAGGATGTACTGGCGGCATTCCGGGTTGGTGATCAGGCGGTACACGGCCAGGACCAGGTTGTTGGCAACCAGGGAGTCGGCGGTGGAGAAGAAGCCGAGGTTGCGCATCACGATGCGGCGCTCGTCGTCGGTCAGGCCTTCCGGGTTTTTCCAGAGGGCGATGTCGGCGGTCATGTTGACTTCTTGCGGCATCCAGTGGTTTGCGCAGCCGTCCAGGTACTTCTGCCATGCCCAGTCGTATTTGAATGGCACGAGCTGGTTGAGGTCGGCGCGGCAGTTGATCATGCGCTTTTCATCGACAGCTACACGGGCAGAGGCGCCTTCCAGTTCGGCGAGGCCTTCGGCGACGTCGAGGGAATCCAGGGCAGCCTTGGCGCGGGCGATCGCGGCGGAGTCCGTCGCGGTCACGGCGCGGGCCTCTTGAGCGGCGGCACCACCGGCGCTGTCGAGGCGGTCCATGTTGGCTTCAGAAGCGTGGCCGGCATTGGCGCCTTTTACAGCGACTTCGCCGTCATCTTCTTTGTCGAATTCGTCCCAGCTCAGCATGACGTGTCGTCTCCTGCGTGAGGGCCAGTTGCCCGTGTGAAAACTGATAGGTTGGTTTTTCACACGGCCGGTTCTGGCCGCGTTGGATCTAAAGGAAATCGTTTGTTGCAGCAGTACAACGCAGGCAATAAACAGAATTTTGTACGGGTATTCCGAAGCCGCTGATGGGCGCAGAGAACGTGAACCGCTCTGCGTGGGCTTCAGACTGGCTTTTCACCCCTGTAAGGGAATATTGCAGGCCCGTTTAAGTCCGCATTATAAGGAAATTTTCGGCCCCGTGGTGCGGCGAAATGGCACCTGGAGGGCTCGGCGAGGGGCGTTTTCAGGTTGGAGCGAGGGTTTACAGGGCTTTGGCGGAGGAAGTTTTTTTTTCGCCTGTTTCGGCTGGTTTTTGACGGTGAGGCCGGGGTGTTCGCACCGTTACGGGCAGCTGTTATGGCGCAAGCCAGATGGGGCGGGGCTTGCAGAGCAATAGACGGGGTTTTGTGGACGAGATTGTGTGCAATTCTGAGCTGAAAAGGGTCTTGAAAAACGTTGCTCAAAAAAACAACCAAAAAACTCTGTTTTTCACTACATGTTGTGGTTTTGGTCGATTTTCAACCATTCCAGACACAACTAAGCCCGACCGAAGTCGGGCTGTGATGTCGCGCCCGGTTTCAGCTGAAACGAGCGGCACCTACGCGGTCAGAGCCATCAGCAGCAACTTTGGCTGCACCGATGTGATCGGCGCCATCGGCAGCGACTTTGGCAGCGCCCGTACGATCGAAGCCGTCAGCCGCGAAAGAGGCAGAACCGGTGTGGTCGTAACCGTCAGAAGCGACAGCCGCATCGTTGAAAACAGCCGAGCCAGTGCGGTCGTAGCCATCGGCGGCGAAGGTGTTGGCGGCCAGGACGGAAAGGGTCAGGGCGAGGATCAGTTTGGTTTTCATGGTAGTGGCTCCAGGTTCGTTGGCGTTGTGTGCCTTGGTGTGAAATTCATACTACGCCAGATAATTTGATTAAAAAGCGCAAATAAATGCTAAAAACAATCAAGTTAATCGATGTAAGGCTCGGCACTTCATCGGTCTCTTAAGAAGGATGGGTCGAGCCTTAGGGGGTAAAAGTGGGGCGGATCAGCCGTTGGAGCAGCCGTTACCCATGACGCTGTAACGCAGAATGTGTCGCTGGCCTTTGGAGTCGTCGTAGACCATTTTGGCCGGGACTACTTCGCAGACGTTCGGGACTTCGCTCATCGAGATGACTTTGGCGATGTCCAGGTGGGTGGAGTAGGTGTATTCCTCGACGACGGGTTGTTGTTTTGCGGCATCAGTCGGGGCCTCGTCTGCCATGGCGGTTGCGCACAGACTGCTGAGGGCCAGAACCAATAAAGCTTTCATTTCGAATTTACCTTTCTGAGGTCGAATGGGGTCACGCAATCTTTTTAGGATTGCGTGTGGAGCTTTAGTAAAGAGTCTTGGATTAACTGCCTTCGTGGGGGCTGCAACTGGGTTAATCACATTGCCGTGTTGGCGAGACCGATTTTAGGCCTGGGCATGACGGGCATATAGCTGTGCTTTTGATAAACACCTTTGGCAGATTTGGTAATAATCGTCGAGCCCCCTAAAACAGTGGGTTTGAGCGCTTCGTTGCGGTATAGCCACATTTTGTAGGGGCTTGTTACTACCATCGTCGAATGGTTCTATAGGCCCGCCCCGGCTACAACTGGGGCCATACAAAAACAACTATTCCACCGAGGTAAGAAAGATGAGTGCGGCTTCTTTGTATCCCGTTCGTCCCGAGGTAGCAGCCAATACGCTGACTGACGAGGCCACTTACAAGGCCATGTACCAGCAATCGGTCGTCAACCCGGACGGCTTCTGGCGCGAACAAGCCAAGCGCCTTGACTGGATCAAGCCTTTCACCACGGTGAAGCAGACGTCCTTCGACGATCACCATGTCGACATCAAATGGTTCGCTGACGGCACGCTGAACGTTTCCTACAACTGCCTCGACCGTCATCTGGCCGAGCGCGGCGATCAAGTCGCGATTATTTGGGAAGGGGATGACCCTGCCGAAAGCCGCAACATCACCTACCGCGAACTGCACGAACAAGTCTGCAAGTTCGCCAACGCCTTGCGCGGCCAGGATGTGCATCGCGGCGATGTGGTGACAATCTATATGCCGATGATCCCCGAAGCCGTGGTCGCCATGCTGGCCTGCGCCCGGATCGGCGCGATTCACTCGGTGGTGTTCGGTGGTTTCTCGCCGGAAGCCCTGGCCGGTCGCATCATCGACTGCAAATCCAAAGTGGTGATCACCGCCGACGAAGGCATTCGTGCCGGCAAGAAGATCTCGCTCAAGGCCAACGTCGACGACGCCCTGACCAACCCGGAAACCAGCAGCATTCAGAAAGTCATCGTGTGCAAGCGCACCGGCGGCGACATCAAGTGGAACCAGCATCGCGACATCTGGTACGAAGACCTGATGAAAGTGGCGGGCACCGTCTGCGCGCCAAAAGAAATGGGCGCCGAAGAAGCGCTGTTCATCCTTTATACCTCCGGTTCCACCGGCAAGCCGAAGGGCGTGCAGCACACCACTGGCGGTTATTTGCTGTACGCGGCAATGACCCATGAGCGCGTGTTCGACTACCGTCCGGGTGAAATCTACTGGTGCACCGCCGACGTCGGCTGGGTCACCGGCCATTCTTATATCGTCTACGGCCCGCTGGCCAACGGTGCGACCACGCTGCTGTTCGAAGGCGTGCCGAACTATCCGGACATCACCCGGGTGGCGAAGGTTGTCGACAAGCACAAGGTCAACATCCTCTACACCGCGCCGACCGCGATCCGCGCGATGATGGCGTCGGGCACCGCCGCTGTTGAAGGTGCCGATGGCAGCAGCCTGCGTCTGTTGGGTTCGGTCGGTGAGCCGATTAACCCGGAAGCGTGGGATTGGTACTACAAGAATGTCGGCCAGTCCCGTTGCCCGATCGTGGATACCTGGTGGCAGACCGAAACAGGCGGCAACATGATGAGCCCATTGCCGGGTGCTCATGCGCTGAAACCTGGCTCGGCAGCACGGCCGTTCTTCGGCGTGGTGCCGGCGCTGGTGGACAACCTGGGCAACATCATCGAAGGCGTTGCCGAGGGCAACCTGGTGATTCTCGACTCGTGGCCAGGCCAGGCGCGCACGCTGTATGGCGACCATGACCGTTTCGTCGACACCTACTTCAAGACTTTCCGTGGCATGTACTTCACCGGTGACGGTGCGCGTCGTGACGCAGACGGTTACTACTGGATCACTGGTCGCGTGGATGACGTGCTTAACGTTTCCGGCCACCGCATGGGCACCGCCGAGATCGAAAGCGCGATGGTCGCTCACCCGAAAGTCGCCGAAGCGGCGGTGGTGGGTGTGCCGCACGACATCAAGGGGCAGGGCATTTATGTCTACGTCACGTTGAACGCTGGTGAAGAGACGAGCGAGCAACTGCGCCTGGAGCTGAAGAACTGGGTGCGTAAAGAGATTGGCCCGATTGCCTCGCCGGATGTCATTCAATGGGCGCCGGGTCTGCCGAAAACCCGTTCGGGCAAGATCATGCGCCGGATTCTGCGCAAGATTGCTACGGCGGAATACGACGGGTTGGGCGATATCTCCACCCTGGCCGATCCGGGTGTGGTGCAGCATTTGATTGATACACACAAGACCATGAATGTTGCGTAAGTAGCATTCGGAGTCATCGAAGCCCTGCCAGGTGTTGAGTCTGGTGGGGCTTTTTCGTACTGATCTTCAACCAATAATTATCGGCTTCCCCCGTAGGCCCTTTCCTACTGTTACCCATCACCTTTCAAGTAACTGAATGTGTAACCGCCCGCCCGATAACGAGGCAATGGGAAACGCAAAGCCCCGTTTCAGGGCTTCTCAATCGCCATGAAAAATAAGACACAACGCTACGCTTGCCGGATTAGAAGGGTTTGCCAATAATAGGCCCGCAATTTGCAACATAGATCGGTTCACTGTCTTTTGCTCTTGCATGAAATTGCAGAGCTGTCAACGTGCCCAAGCGGCATTCTCGGTGCTTCTGTAATTTGTTGTCGCATTGAAGAAATATCGGCTTCGGGCCTGTCGTTAGAATGCCAATCACTCGCTCGTCGTTGCCTGCGTTGAAATCAGCGCACGGTTCCTAGGACGCAGCACCGCTTTTTGGTTTAACCATTCGCATATTGGGCTGTCGCTCACTCTGCCGTTTTTGCCCTTTACCGATGGAGTCCCAAGATGAAGAAACTCGTGCTGCTTGGCGCCCTGGCACTGTCCGTGCTGTCCCTGCCGACATTCGCCGATGAAAAACCTCTGAAAATCGGTATCGAAGCGGCTTACCCTCCATTCGCCTCCAAAGCACCGGACGGCAGCATCGTGGGTTTCGACTACGACATCGGCAACGCCTTGTGCGAAGAGATGAAGGTCAAGTGCCAGTGGGTCGAGCAAGAGTTCGACGGCCTGATCCCGGCACTCAAGGTGCGCAAGATCGACGCGATCCTGTCGTCCATGTCGATCACTGAAGACCGCAAGAAGTCCGTGGACTTCACCAACAAGTACTACAACACCCCGGCTCGCCTGGTCATGAAGGCCGGCACTCAAGTCAGCGAAAACCTGGCTGAGCTGAAGGGCAAGAACATCGGCGTGCAACGTGGTTCGATCCACGAGCGTTTCGCCCGCGAAGTCCTGGCCCCGCTGGGTGCCGAGATCAAGCCTTACGGTTCGCAGAACGAAATCTACCTCGACGTGGCCGCTGGCCGCCTCGACGGCACCGTGGCGGACGCTACCCTGCTGGATGACGGCTTCCTGAAAACCGACGCCGGCAAGGGCTTCGCCTTCGTTGGTCCGGCCTTCACCGACGTCAAATACTTCGGCGACGGCGTAGGGATCGCGGTTCGCAAGGGCGACGCGCTGAAAGACAAGATCAACACCGCGATCGCGGCCATTCGCGAGAACGGCAAGTACAAGCAAATCCAGGACAAATACTTCGCCTTCGATATCTACGGCAAGTAATCGTCCCCGCAACAAGTCCGAAATGGCGCAAGCAACAGGATCTCTGAGGTTTGCGCCATTTTTTCATCCCAACTTTCGAGGACCTGAATCATGTTGAAAGGCTACGGGGCTGTCATCCTCGATGGCGCATGGCTGACGCTTCAGCTCGCCTTGTCGTCCATGGCCCTGGCCATCGTCCTGGGGCTGATCGGCGTTGCGCTGCGTCTGTCGCCGGTGCGCTGGCTGGCCTGGCTGGGCGATCTGTATTCCACGGTGATCCGCGGTATTCCCGATCTGGTGCTGATCCTGCTGATTTTCTACGGCGGCCAGGACCTGCTCAACCGTGTTGCGCCGATGCTCGGCTATGACGACTACATCGACCTGAACCCGTTGGCCGCCGGTATCGGCACCCTGGGCTTCATCTTCGGTGCGTACCTGTCGGAAACCTTCCGTGGTGCGTTCATGGCGATCCCCAAGGGGCAGGCAGAAGCCGGCATGGCGTACGGCATGAGCAGTTTTCAGGTGTTCTTCCGGGTGTTGGTGCCGCAGATGATTCGCCTGGCGATTCCGGGCTTCACCAACAACTGGCTGGTACTGACCAAGGCCACCGCGCTGATTTCGGTGGTGGGTCTGCAAGACATGATGTTCAAGGCCAAGCAGGCGGCAGACGCTACCCGCGAGCCTTTCACCTTCTTCCTCGCGGTGGCGGCGATGTACCTGGTGATCACCAGCGTCTCGTTGCTGGCATTGCGTCATCTTGAGAAGCGCTACTCGGTAGGCGTAAGGGCGGCTGAGCTATGATCTTCGACTACAACGTCATTTGGGATGCTTTGCCGCTGTACTTCGGCGGACTGGTGACCACCCTCAAACTGCTCGCGCTGTCGCTGTTCTTCGGTTTGCTGGCGGCGCTGCCGCTGGGGCTGATGCGCGTCTCCAAGCAGCCGCTGGTCAACATGAGTGCCTGGCTGTTCACCTACGTGATCCGCGGCACGCCGATGCTGGTGCAGCTGTTCTTGATCTACTACGGTCTGGCGCAATTCGAAACCGTGCGTGAAAGCTTCCTCTGGCCATGGCTGTCCAGTGCCTCGTTCTGTGCGTGCCTGGCCTTCGCGATCAACACCAGCGCCTACACCGCCGAAATCATCGCCGGCAGCCTGCGCGCCACGCCGAACGGCGAGATCGAAGCGGCCAAGGCCATGGGCATGTCACGCATCAAGATGTACAAGCGGATCCTGCTGCCGTCGGCCCTGCGCCGGGCGCTGCCGCAGTACAGCAACGAAGTGATCATGATGCTGCAGACCACCAGTCTGGCGTCGATCGTGACCCTGATCGACATCACCGGTGCCGCACGCACGGTCAACGCTCAGTTCTACTTGCCGTTCGAAGCCTACATCACCGCCGGTGCGTTCTACCTGTGCCTGACGTTCATTCTGGTGCGCCTGTTCAAAATGGCCGAACACCGCTGGCTGGGCTATCTGGCCCCGCGGAAGCATTGATATGGAACGTATCGATCATGCTTTGCCGTGGAGCCACCTGGGCAGCGAACGCCGGATTTCGGTGCTCCGCTTCGGTACTGGCGAGCGCAAGGCCTATATCCAGGCCAGCCTGCACGCCGATGAACTGCCTGGGATGCGCACCGCCTGGGAGCTGAAAAAACGCCTGACCGAACTTGAAGCTCAGGGCTTGCTCAACGGTGTGATCGAACTGGTGCCGGTGGCCAATCCATTGGGCCTGGGGCAATTGCTGCAAGGCAATCATCAGGGGCGTTTCGAAGCGGGCAGCGGTAAGAACTTCAACCGGGATTTCGTCGAACTCAGTGCGCCGGTGGCCGCCGAACTCGATGGGCATCTGGGTGATGATCCGCATGCCAATATTCGACTCATCCGTCAGGCCATGAGCGATCACCTGGCAGCTTTGCCAGAGGCGAGCAGCCAGTTGCAAGGCATGCAGCGTATCTTGCTCAGCCATGCCTGCACCGCCGATGTGGTGCTGGATCTGCATTGCGATTGCGAAGCGGCGCTGCACATGTACGCCTTGCCGCAACACTGGTCGCACTGGCGTTCACTGGCTGCGCACTTGAACGTCAAGGTCGGTCTGCTGGCGGAAGATTCCGGCGGCAGTTCCTTTGACGAAGCGTGCTCGCTGCCGTGGCTGCGTTTGTCGCGTCTGTTCCCGGATGCGCAGATTCCACTGGCCTGCCTGGCGACGACCATCGAACTGGGTGGTCAGGCCGATACCGGTCGCGCTGAGGCAGAAGCTCACGCCGAAGGCATTCTGGCGTTCCTCGCCGAGCAAGGCTTGATCGGCGGTGAATGGCCCAAGCCTGCGCAAGACGCGTGCGAAGGCATGCCGTTCGAAGGCACCGAATTGCTGTTCGCGCCGCATCCTGGCGTGCTGAGTTTTCTGCGTAAACCCGGTGAATGGGTTGAAGCAGGCGACGAGATTTTTGAAGTGATCGATCCGCTGGCGGATCGGGTCAGCACGGTGTGTGCTGGTACGTCCGGGGTGCTGTTTGCCATTGAGCGGCTGCGTTACGCCCAACCCGGTTTCTGGCTGGCCAAGGTGGCGGGGCGCGAAGCGCTGCGTCACGGGCGCTTGCTCAACGACTGACTGACTGTTTTTGTGAGAACCGACCGCATGTACAAACTTGAAGTCCAAGACCTGCATAAACGCTATGGCAGTCACGAAGTGCTCAAGGGCGTGTCCCTGAAAGCGGCGGCTGGCGATGTGATCAGCATCATCGGCTCCAGTGGCTCCGGCAAAAGTACTTTCCTGCGTTGCATCAACCTGCTCGAGCAGCCGCACGCGGGCAAGATCCTGCTCAACAACGAAGAGTTGAAACTGGTTGCCAACAAGGACGGCGCGCTGAAAGCCGCCGACCCGAAACAGCTGCAACGCATGCGTTCGCGCCTGTCGATGGTGTTCCAGCATTTCAATCTGTGGTCGCACATGACCGCGCTGGAAAACATCATGGAAGCGCCGGTGCATGTGCTCGGTGTGTCCAAGGCCGAAGCCCGCGAGAAAGCCGAGCACTACCTGAACAAGGTTGGCGTGGCCCATCGTAAGGACGCCTACCCAGGGCACATGTCTGGTGGCGAGCAGCAACGTGTGGCGATTGCCCGTGCGCTGGCGATGGAACCCGAAGTGATGCTGTTCGACGAACCGACCTCGGCCCTCGACCCGGAGTTGGTGGGTGACGTGCTGAAAGTCATGCAGGCCCTGGCACAGGAAGGCCGGACCATGGTGGTGGTGACGCACGAAATGGGCTTTGCCCGTGAAGTGTCGAACCAGCTGGTGTTCCTGCACAAAGGCGTCGTCGAAGAAAGCGGCAACCCGCGCGAAGTGCTGGTCAATCCGCAGTCGGAACGCTTGCAACAATTCCTCTCGGGCAGCCTCAAGTAATCGCTCCCGTTACGCACCAAATTAGGTCATGCTGCGCACCGCGCGCCAGATGGTCTAATTTGGTTGCAGCCGCCTTTGGCTTTAACACTGTTTTCGTTTCGGATTGCCCGCCATGACTGCCCATCGAATTGGTTTCCTGATTTGGCCCAGCACTAAAGCTCTGACGCTTGCGCTGGCTGAGGAGGCCTTGCGTGTTGCCCAGCGTGTGCACCCGGACGTTGTTTACGAATTGTCGTTTTTGCAGGCCGAACCGCCGACCGACGGCGCCTGGCAATTGCCCGGTGAGCCATGGGCCGGCAAGCTCGAAAACTTTCAGAAACTGTTCCTGCTCGCCGACGAACCACCGACTTCTCTCGCGCCGCCGCTCAGCAGTGCGCTGAAACAACTGGTGCGCGCCGGTTGTGTGATCGGCGGATTGTCAGCCGGTGTTTACCCGTTGGCGCAATTGGGTTTGCTCGACGGTTATCGCGCTGCCGTGCATTGGCGCTGGCAGGACGATTTCGCCGAGCGTTTCCCGAAGGTGATTGCCACCAGTCACCTGTTCGACTGGGATCGTGATCGCTTGACCGCGTGCGGCGGCATGTCGGTGCTCGACCTGTTGCTGGCGGTGCTGGCCCGTGATCACGGCGCCGAACTGGCCGGTGCGGTGTCGGAAGAACTGGTGGTCGAACGCATTCGCGAGGGCGGCGAGCGCCAGCGTATTCCGTTGCAGAACCGCTTGGGTTCCAGTCATCCGAAGCTCACCCAGGCGGTGTTGCTGATGGAAGCCAACATCGAAGAGCCGCTGACCACCGACGAAATCGCCCAGCATGTGTGCGTATCGCGTCGGCAGCTGGAGCGGATCTTCAAGCAGTACCTCAACCGTGTGCCGAGCCAGTACTACCTGGAACTGCGCCTGAACAAGGCCCGGCAGATGTTGATGCAAACCAGCAAGTCGATCATTCAGATCGGCCTGTCGTGTGGCTTCTCTTCGGGGCCGCATTTCTCCAGTGCCTATCGCAACTTCTTCGGTGCTACGCCGCGGGAGGATCGCAACCAGCGGCGCAGCAGCAGCCCGTTCGAGTTGTCGTCGGTGCCGTCGGAGCGCGGTTGATCGATCAACCGCGCCATGATCGAGCGCTGTACTACTCGTCGATCTCCGAACCTTCAGAGTCGGAGATTTCTATTTCACCCCGATTGATCACGGCTTCCACCCCAAAATCCGCGCCCGTGCGCTCGAAGTAAGCGATCAGCCGTAACAGGCTTTCCTCGGAAAATGGATTGCCCCTCAACGAAATATTATCTGCGACGTCCACCGGCAGTTCCGACAAGTCACTGGGCACCTCGGTGATGGCGTTGCCGCTCAAGTCTGCCCAGTCCAGCTCGGCCAGCTGTAACAGTCCATCCGGTATCCGGTTGATGCCGGTGTCGTTCAGCAGCACGGTCGCCAGTGCCGGCATCTGACTCACATCAGGCGTCTGTCCTAGCGGGTTCGAGCCCAGGTCGAGATAGTCGAGCTGTTCCATCCCCGCCAGGGCGGCGACCGATTCTGATGACAGACTGACGCGACACTCGGGGAGTGACATAGCCCTGAGTTGACCCATTTTGAACACCGCCTCCGGTATGTCGCCAAGGTCACAGCTGCGCAGCCTGAGGCTTTTCAGGTTGGGAAAGGACTCCAGGAAACGTCCGATGCGCGTCACCCCCTCCGCACTGCGAAACTCCAGTGACGACACATGGCTGAAATCAGCGCTCAGGGCAGGCAGTTCTCCATTGATGACCGTGGAAAGTGTCAGATCGTAGGTGGGTTCAAGCGTATCGCTGAAGTTATCCAGCTCCGCATCCCGTTGCCAGCAGTTCTCAAGGGCTTGCTTGAATTCGTCGCGGTTGGCGTGCTCGACAAGCAGTTGAGCTGCGCTGAAAGGTTCGTCTGTCAGTGGATGCAGGTCCGGAAGAGCGGCGGTCCAGGCAGACAGATCGTTCCTCAATTGGCTCAGCTCTTCTTCCAGGCGCGTCAACGCTACCCGACCTTCCTCCAGCGTGCCGGGCAATTCGTAGACGAACTCGCTGGCTTGCTCGACTTCCATGCCTGGGTAGAGTGCCCTGACACGATCAATGTCTGCCTCGGGTGCGAAAACGCCCATGTCGAAAGCGCTGTCGACGTGATGGTTTTTGATGAGTTGTCGCGAGCTGTCGGAAACCGGATTGTGCGTGAGGTGTATGCCACGCTTTTCATACAGCGGACTGTCGAACAAGGCTGCCGGCAGTTCGCTGATTCCATTGTTCATCAGCAGAAGGGTGTCCAGGCGCGGGTGTTGCAGAGTGCCGGGCGGGATTTCGGTCAGGTTGGTGCTGCTCAGGTCCAGATGGGTCAGTTCAGTCATCGAGTCGATGCGGGGCACCGTTTCAAACGGGTTGCGGTAAAGATCCAGCATGGTCAGTTTGTTTAATGACGTCAGCTTCAACCAGGTGGGGGCGTCTACCCTGATGCCGCAATCGCTTAACACCAGCGCTTCAAGCTGCGGCATCCGGGTGATGGCATCGGGGAGGGTGGTCAGGGAGAAACGGCGCAGTTCCAGTCGGCGAAGTCCGCTGAAGCCCTGTAGAAAGCCAGCAACACCTTGCGCTGCATGGCTGCCTTCCAGGGACAGCAGCGACACATGACTGAAATCTGCGGTCAACGATGGCAGATCACCCAGCATCGGTTCGTCGAACCTGAGCACGTACCGCTCCATGTCGTCCGCGGTGTCAAAATCCCGATCGGTTTGGCGCCGCCAGGCGCGCTGGATTTCCTGCGCCAGCAACCTGCGAATCTGTTGTTCGGCCTGGCGCTCCAGGGCGCTCAGCGCAACCCCGGTGTCGGGGTGCGCCGTCGGGGCTTCGCTGATCCATCGACCCAGATCCAGATGCAATCGGTTCAGCTCGCGGTGTACGCGTGAGAGTGCTACCCGAGCGCCATCAGGGTGGCTTTGCAACGCCTGGACCACGGATTGCAATTGATCCTGGGACAGATCGGGATACACCTCCCGGACCCTGTCGTTGAGGGTGGGTGTCATGCGATTGCCGCGGTCATAGCCCTCCGCACCACCGGGAAGGCGCATGGTGGCCGGGTCGTAGTAGGGTTTTCGATGGGGATGCCTGGCAAACAGAGTGCGTAGCGTCGGCTGGTCCAGCGCGTTTTCGGCAATGCGCTGTCTGAGGGCCTGGGCGTCAGCGATGGCAGGGCTGAACGCATTGCGATGGGCCTGGGGCAACGTTTGAAAGAGTGCCTGGTAGAAATCACCGGGTGTCTCCTGATCAACGTGATAGGAGCCATCCTCGTTGGCCAGCAGTGTTTTCACGATGGCTGCATCGGTCGGGCCAATGCTGTCGCGCACGGTGCCCTCGCTGGAGTAATCCCGCACTTCGATGCGTAGTCCGTCCGGCCAGCCGGGCAGTGCGTTCAGGCTGTGCAGGGCCACTCTGTGGGTGTCGACGTTTTCCAGCGCGTCGGAATAAAGGCCTTCATAGGCGCGGGTTGCGCGGACTGCCTCCATGGCTTTGTTCGCCGCGTCCTTGAGCCGCTGAGGCACGCGCCCACCGTGCAGCTGGCGTAACTCGGTGCCGGTGGCATTGCTCACCAGCTCTTGCGCCACATCGGTCGGCAGGCCCTGCACATCGGCGAGCAGTTGCTGAACCTGCACATCATCGGTGTGTTCCTGAGTGCTGTAGAGCCGCTCGAACAACGACTTGCGATATTGGCGGGCCAGTGTTGCCGTTTGCTGTCTGAAGGCTGGCGTTTGAGTTGCCGGTGTCGGCAGTGGCGTATCGACCGGCCATGAGTCATGGCGTGTCAGCAGTGCATGCTGCAGGGCGGTATCGGCTTTTTGATAGTGCCCGGGTTGATCGCTGCCGATCTGTTCGATAAACGTTTCGATGTCACGGTTGATCCGCCAACGCTTGATCGTGTCAGTCAGCAGCGACGGCGGGCGATAGTTTTCGACATGCGCCTGGCGCAATACGTTGTCGTGGTAGCCGCTGATCCGCAGGATCTGTTCGCGCTCGGCACTGGTGAACGACTCGACACTATGGCCAAGACGACGCATGACCTTTTCCCGCTCCCAGTACAGCGGTTGCTCGAGTTCGGTTTGCCAGGCGCCGTGGTGGTTATGCCGCAGCGACGGCTGATAAGCATTGTTGCGGCGCGGATGCTCAATCTGGAACCTGTCCGACATGGGGTCGGGTTTCACTGAATACAGTTTTCCCTCAAGGCGCAGCATCGTTTTGCCCGCGTGTTGGTACAAGCCCAGATGATTGGGCTTTACCCCTTCGGGCAAACTGAGTGTCTGTTCATAAGGTGTGAGATCCGGCATCCAGTAACGGGTTTTGCCTCCGGCTGCGGCGACAGGTTTGAGTGGGTCGATGAGCGCGACGGCTTCACGGGGCAGAAGCCGGCTGAAGGCGCCGGCGGCGATTGCACCGCCCACCGCGAATGTCCCGACTTGAACGACGGTTTCGACGAACGTCATCAGGTGTCCGAAGGCCTCTGTTTTCAGCCCTTCAGCCATGTCCACGATGCCTTCGAAGCTCTCGTCCAGTAACTGGTAGGCCATGTATCCCAGCATCAATTCACCAAGCAACGGCACCAAGGGCGCCGCCACGAACGACGCAGCTTCAAGGATCCTGGAGGCCACTTTGCTGAAGGCATCCCACAATGCCCAGCGGGCGTCTCGATCGGCGCTGGCGGTGGAGACGGCGACAGTGCTGGCGTCGTTGAGGATTTTGTTCAGCTGCCGCTGATAGCCATGGTTCCACAGGTCCGCTTTGATCGGGAGCACGGAGAAACGCAGATTGGGACGCTCGACCGGCGTTTCGCGCCAGCTCGGCAATGGATCGCCGGGCTGGTGCTGATGCCAGGTCACGGTCTGGAGGCGGCTGTTGAGATCGGCGAAAAAGTGTCCGCGTTCCTTGTGCTCGACGAACCGGCTGAAGAACGCTTGATAAGCGGGTGTCCGCAGCTTGCGGGTCAGATCGGTCATGAACGCCAGCGTGTCGGGGTATTGCTTGAGCGGATGTTCTGGGTCATCGGGAATATAGGCAATGAGCCGCGTACTCTTGCGTGCCCGCTCAAGGCTCGGCGCGAAAATGACAATGCCGGTCAGCGAGGATGACATCAGGGTCAGGTCGTGGCCATAGAGCGGCTGGCCATTGAGTCGCGCCCTCGAACCTCCTTCAACCATGCGCAGGAGCGCGAGGTGCGCATCATCTGGAATATCCTTGCGGATGTGTGCCATTTGCAGCGCCGACCTGAGTGCGGCTTTGTTCAAGCCGATCGTGCTGGATTTCAACGCGGCACCGGCCACCGGGTTGGTCAGTCCCACAAATTCCTTGAGATACGCGGTGTACTGGCCACCGATATCGAGTTCACGGCATAGCCGGGCGAAGGCCTGGACCGTGATTTTGTGCTTGATCGCCGGCAACGTTTCGAACTGCCCTGTGGACGAAGGCTCGGTAATGAAAGTCGAAGCGGATTCGAAGGCATCTGCGGCTGTTTCCGATTCCTGGAAGTTATGCAGCGCGGCATCGAGCAGCGATACCGTCCAGGTGCGGGCGGCCCCGGTGTTGATTTTGAACAGGGTCACGGTTTGTGGGATGTACAGGCGCAGGAAGATGGTCTTGACGTCCAGTTCCAGACCAAACCGGGTTTTCAGGGCCGCGATGAGAAGGGGTTCGGCAAATGCCCGTGGGTTTTTCAGCGTCGACAGCTTTGAATCCAGACGATTTCTATGGTGCCAGTGTTCCTGGCTGAGCTTTTTCAGCGAGGCATGCTGTGAAGGTGTCGCGGTGCTATGCCATTGGGGAGTCGCAAGCGTGGTGTTCTTGAGAGCGCTGCGGGTTTCAAGCGATGCCTCTAATGCCCAGGCGGGCAGATTGTTGAACAGGTGATGGTAATGATCATCCGGCTGCGTGACGAAGTGATCGTCGTCAGCGGCCCTAGGGTGATCGTTTTCGAGTTGGCTCATGCGCTATTCCCTTAGCGTTTGGATGAGTCGCCAGCAAAACAGACGATGAAGCACTGCGTGCGGTACATATTTACCGCATCGGTCGACAAGCCTGCCTATAACCTGTGCCGGCGGTTTAAACTGCGCCTTTGCGACCCTATATGTCGCATTGCCGTAAACCCGGGCAAAACCGGTGTTTGCGCTATAAGAAGTTGTCGCTTGGCGGCAAGGCCGGGCTGAAAACTGTCCTTACAATCCCCTCATCGCTCGCCAGTTTCAGGCGAGTGTTCCTCATCAGGAGACTCCGATGTCCGTTGAGCACGCTGCGGTAGAACGCGCCGATTTTGACCAGGTAATGGTTCCCAACTATGCGCCTGCCGCTTTCATTCCTGTGCGTGGCGCCGGTTCCCGTGTCTGGGACCAGACTGGCCGCGAGCTGATCGACTTCGCCGGCGGGATTGCCGTTAACGTACTGGGCCATGCGCACCCGGCGCTGGTCGCTGCCTTGACCGAACAGGCGAACAAGCTGTGGCACGTGTCCAACGTGTTCACCAATGAGCCGGCCTTGCGCCTGGCCCATAAGCTGGTCGACGCTACGTTTGCCGATCGTGTGTTCTTCTGCAACTCCGGCGCCGAAGCCAACGAGGCCGCTTTCAAGCTGGCCCGTCGCGTGGCCCATGACCGTTTCGGTACCGAGAAGTACGAAATCGTTGCCGCGCTCAACAGCTTCCACGGCCGTACCCTGTTCACCGTGAACGTCGGTGGCCAGTCGAAGTATTCCGACGGCTTCGGTCCGAAGATCACCGGCATCACCCACGTGCCTTACAACGATCTGGCCGCGCTGAAAGCCGCTGTTTCCGACAAGACCTGCGCGGTGGTGCTGGAGCCGATCCAGGGCGAAGGCGGCGTACTGCCGGCCGAGCTGTCTTACCTGCAAGGCGCCCGTGAACTGTGCGATGCGCACAACGCGCTGCTGGTCTTCGACGAAGTCCAGACTGGCATGGGCCGCAGCGGTGAGCTGTTCGCCTACATGCATTACGGCGTGACCCCGGACATCCTGACCAGCGCCAAGAGCCTGGGCGGTGGTTTCCCGATCGCAGCGATGCTGACCACTGAAGACCTGGCTAAACACCTGGTCGTCGGTACCCATGGCACCACCTACGGCGGTAACCCGCTGGCATGCGCGGTCGCTGAAGCAGTGATCGACGTGATCAACACGCCCGAAGTGCTGAACGGTGTCAAAACCAAGCACGACAAGTTCAAGACCCGTCTTGAGCAGATCGGCGAGAAATACGGCCTCTTCACTCAGGTCCGTGGCCTGGGCCTGCTGCTCGGTTGCGTGCTGGCCGATGCCTGGAAAGGCAAGGCCAAGGACATCTTCAACGCCGCCGAGCGTGAAGGCTTGATGATTCTGCAAGCCGGCCCGGACGTGATTCGTTTCGCGCCAAGCCTGGTGGTTGAAGACGCCGATATCGATGCCGGTCTGGACCGCTTCGAACGCGCCGTGGCCAAGCTGACGCAAGCCTGATTCATACAGTGCTCCTCAGCGCCTATCGTAATAGATAGGCGTTGAGATTATTTCCTGTGCCGGGCCTGCCCGGCATTTTTTTCCCTGAGTTGGCGCAATTCGCCAACCTGATGTTAAGAAAGGAGTGACACCATGCTGGTGATGCGCCCCGCGCAAATGGCTGATCTGGGCGAGGTACAGCGTCTGGCTGCGGACAGCCCGATTGGTGTCACTTCCTTGCCGGATGACGTTGAACGCCTGAGCGACAAGATCGCCGCAAGCGAAGCCTCGTTCGCCGCCGAAGTGAGCTTCAACGGTGAAGAGAGCTATTTCTTCGTGCTCGAAGACACCGCCACTGGCAAGTTGGTCGGTTGTTCGGCCATCGTTGCCTCGGCCGGTTATTCCGAGCCGTTCTACAGCTTTCGAAACGAAACGTTCGTGCACGCCTCCCGCGAGCTGAAGATTCACAACAAGATCCACGTGCTCTCCCAGTGCCACGACCTGACCGGCAACAGCTTGCTGACCAGTTTCTACGTGCAGAGAGAGTTGGTGGGCACGCCTTGGGCGGAGCTCAACTCCCGTGGCCGTCTGTTGTTCGTGGCCAGCCATCCGGAGCGCTTTGCCGATTCCGTGGTGACCGAGATCGTCGGTTACAGCGACGAAAATGGCGACTCGCCGTTCTGGGATGCCATCGGTCGCAACTTCTTCGACCTCAACTACGCCGAAGCCGAACGTCTGTGTGGTTTGAAGAGCCGCACGTTCCTCGCCGAGCTGATGCCGCATTACCCGATCTACGTGCCGTTGCTGCCGGACTCCGCTCAAGAGGCGATGGGCCAGGTGCACCCGCGGGCGCAAATCACCTTCGACATCCTGATGCGCGAAGGCTTCGAGACCGATCACTACATCGATATTTTCGATGGTGGCCCGACTCTGCATGCCCGCGTCTCGGGGATCCGTTCGATCGCCCAGAGCCGTGTAGTCCCGGTGAAAATCGGTGAGCCGGTCAAAGGCGCCGGTCGTCAGTATCTGGTGGCCAATGCCCAGTTGCAGGATTACCGCGCGGTGTTGCTCGAGCTCGATTACGCGCCGGGCAAACCGGTGACCCTGGATCTTGAAGCGGCCGAAGCCTTGGGCGTCGGTGAAGGTGCCAGCGTGCGCCTGGTGGCGGTTTGACGCCTGCTTCCTGGAGAGAAATGTCTGGAAAGCAGCGAAATTTCGCGGGTGGCGCAAGCGGCCCGTTTGAGGAGATAGCATGATCGTTCGTCCCGTACGCAGCAGCGATTTACCCGCTCTGATCGACCTGGCCCGCAGCACCGGCACTGGCCTTACCACTTTGCCGGCCAACGAAGAGCGTCTGGCCCATCGGGTTGGCTGGGCCGAGAAAACCTTCCGCGGCGAAGCCGGGCGGGGCGATGCGGACTACCTGTTCGTACTCGAAGACGACAATGGCCGCGTGGTGGGTATTTCCGCGATTGCCGGCGCCGTCGGCCTGCGTGAGCCCTGGTACAACTTCCGGGTGGGCCTGACGGTCAGCGCCTCGCAAGAGCTGAATATCTACCGCGAAATTCCGACGCTGTTCCTGGCCAACGACCTGACCGGTAACTCTGAACTGTGCTCGCTGTTCCTGCACGCCGATTACCGCAGTGGCCTCAACGGCCGCATGCTGGCCAAGGCGCGGCTGCTGTTCATCGCCGAGTTCCCGCAACTGTTCGGCAACAAGATCATCGCCGAGATGCGCGGCATGTCCGACGAAGCCGGGCGTTCGCCGTTCTGGGAAAGCCTGGGCCGGCATTTCTTCAAGATGGAATTCAGCCAGGCCGACTACCTCACTGGCGTGGGCAACAAGGCGTTCATCGCCGAACTGATGCCGAAATTCCCGCTGTACACCTGCTTCCTGTCGCCAGACGCGCGCAACGTGATTGGCCAGGTTCATCCGGACACCGAGCCGGCTCTGGCGATGCTCAAGAGTGAAGGTTTCAGTTACCAAGGCTACGTCGACATTTTCGACGCAGGCCCTGCGGTGGAGTGCGAAACCGCCAAGATCCGCGCAGTGCGCGACAGCCAGGCGCTGGTGCTGGCCATCGGCACCCCGGGTGATGACGCCACGCCGTTCCTGATCCATAACCGCAAGCGCGAAGACTGCCGGATCACTGCCGCGCCAGCACGCTTCGCCGCTGGCACGTTGGTGGTTGATCCGCTGACCGCCAAACGTCTTCAACTCAACGCTGGCGATCAAGTACGCGCCGTTCCGTTGTCTGCAGCTCGGGAGTCGAAATAATGAATTCGCTATACATCGCCGGTGAATGGCTGGCCGGCCAGGGTGAAAGCTTTCAATCGGTCAACCCGGTGACCCAGCAAGTGTTGTGGGCCGGCGAAGGCGCCACTGCCGCCCAGGTCGAGTCGGCCGTGCAAGCCGCGCGTCAGGCATTCCCGGGCTGGGCCCGTCGTACCCTGGAAGAGCGCATCAGTGTGCTGGAAGCCTTTGCCGCCGCGCTGAAGAATCACGCCGACGAACTGGCTCGCACCATCGGTGAAGAAACCGGCAAACCCTTGTGGGAAGCGGCGACCGAAGTCACCAGCATGGTCAACAAGATTGCCATCTCGGTACAGAGCTACCGCGAACGCACCGGCGAGAAGAGCAGCCCGTTGGGCGACGCCACCGCTGTATTGCGTCACAAGCCGCACGGTGTGGTGGCGGTGTTCGGTCCTTACAACTTCCCTGGTCACTTGCCGAACGGTCACATCGTTCCGGCGCTGCTGGCCGGTAACAGTGTGCTGTTCAAGCCTAGCGAACTGACGCCGAAAGTCGCCGAACTGACGGTCAAGTGCTGGATCGAAGCCGGTCTGCCGGCCGGCGTGCTGAACCTGCTGCAAGGTGCTCGCGAAACCGGTATCGCCCTGGCGGCGAACCCAGGCATCGACGGTCTGTTCTTCACCGGTTCCAGCCGTACCGGCAATCATCTGCACAAGCAGTTTTCCGGTCGTCCAGACAAAATTCTCGCGCTGGAAATGGGCGGTAATAACCCGCTGGTGGTGGATCAGGTCGCTGATCTCGATGCGGCCGTTTACACCATCATTCAGTCGGCGTTCATTTCTGCCGGCCAGCGTTGCACTTGCGCCCGTCGCTTGCTGGTGCCGCAAGGCGCCTGGGGCGATACGCTGCTGGCGCGTCTGGTGGCGGTCAGCTCGACCCTTTCAGTCGGTGCGTTCGATCAGCAACCAGCACCGTTCATGGGTTCGGTGATTTCCCTCGGTGCTGCGAAAGCCCTGATGGAAGCGCAAGAGCATCTGCTGGCCAACGGCGCCGTGGCGCTGCTGGAAATGACTCAGCCCCAGGCTCAGGCTGCGTTGCTGACCCCGGGCATTCTGGACGTGACAGCGGTTGCCGATCGCCCAGACGAAGAGCTGTTCGGCCCGCTGCTGCAAGTGATCCGCTACGCTGATTTTGAAGCGGCGATCGCTGAAGCCAACGACACCGCATATGGCCTGGCGGCCGGCCTGTTGTCGGATTCCGAAGCGCGTTATCAGCAATTCTGGCTGGAAAGCCGCGCCGGTATCGTCAACTGGAACAAGCAGCTGACCGGTGCGGCGAGCAGCGCGCCATTCGGCGGCGTCGGCGCCTCGGGCAACCATCGCGCCAGCGCCTACTACGCGGCGGATTACTGCGCGTACCCGGTGGCCTCGCTGGAAACCCCGAGCCTGACCTTGCCAGCGGCCCTTACGCCCGGCGTACGCATGTCGTAAGACAGACCCTTGTAGCAGCCTATAACAACAGATTCTTGTGGAGCCTCGCTGATGAAATCCTATGAAGTCAATTTTGACGGTCTAGTGGGGCCGACCCATAACTACGGTGGCCTGTCCTACGGCAACGTCGCCTCCCAGAGCAACAGCCAGCAATCCTCGAACCCGAAGGAAGCCGCGCTGCAAGGTCTGGCGAAAATGAAAGCGCTGATGGATATGGGCTTTCAGCAAGGCGTGCTCGCACCACAGGAACGCCCTGACGTAGCCGCCCTGCGTCGCTTGGGTTTCAGTGGCACCGACGCGCAAGTGATCGAGCGAGCCGCCAAAGACGCGATGCCGCTGCTGGTTGCCAGTTGCTCGGCGTCGAGCATGTGGGTGGCCAACGCCGCCACGGTCAGCCCGAGTGCCGACACCGCCGACGGTCGTGTGCATTTCACCGCCGCTAACCTGAACTGCAAATACCACCGCAGCATCGAGCACCCGACCACCAGTCGCGTGCTGGGCGCGATGTTCGCTGACCAGAAACACTTTGCTCACCACGCCGCGTTGCCGGCCGTGGCGCAGTTCGGTGACGAAGGCGCGGCCAACCACACCCGTTTCTGCCGTGACTACGGCGAAGCCGGCGTCGAGTTTTTCGTGTTCGGTCGTAGCGCGTTCGACACCCGTTATCCGTCCCCGCAGAAGTACCCGGCGCGCCAGACCCTCGAAGCCTCCCAGGCCGTCGCTCGCCTGCATGGCTTGAGCGATGACGGCGTGGTCTACGCCCAGCAGAACCCTTCGGTGATCGATCAGGGCGTGTTCCATAACGACGTGATCGCCGTGGGCAACGGCGAGGTGCTGTTCTATCACGAGGACGCCTTCCTCGACACCGACCAGATGCTCGCTGAGCTGCAAGGTAAACTGGCAAAAGTCGGTGGGAAATTTCAGTCAATCTGCGTACCGCGTTCTGCGGTCACCGTGGAAGACGCCGTTCGTTCCTACCTGTTCAATAGCCAACTGCTGTCGCGTCCTGACGGCTCCATGTTGTTGATCGTGCCGGAAGAATGCCATGGCAACGAACGCGTCTGGCAGTACCTGCAAGGCCTGACCAGCTCTGGCGGCCTGATCCGCGAAGTGAAAGTCTTCGATCTCAAGCAGAGCATGCAGAACGGCGGTGGCCCGGCTTGCCTGCGGTTGCGCGTCGCCCTCAACGAAACCGAACTGGCGGCCGTCAACCAAGGGGTTATCATGACGGCTCCGTTGTACGGCACATTGACCGAGTGGGTCGAAAAGCACTACCGCGACCGCATGACCGAAAACGATCTGGCGGACCCGCAATTGTTGCTTGAGTGCCGGACGGCACTGGATGAACTGACGCAAATCCTTAAACTGGGCGCGGTTTATCCATTCCAGATCAATTGATAGTCGGCGCGCTTTGGCTTTTTATATGAATGGCAAGCGCGCCGCTTAATCTCCAGATGAGAGCGTAAATACATGAGCGATACCCTGCAGCTGATCCTTGAAGACACCGACGGCACGCAACTGGAAACTTCCTGCACCCGCGTCGCGGTCATGTGGCAAGGCAAAGAGCTGTGGATCCAGCAGGACGGCCGTGGCCAGCTGCTGATCGGCGTGGACGTCGAAGAGGGTGACGCTGAATACGCCAACCTGCTGCTGCGCCCATTGGCGACTAATCTGGTAAGTCTGCAACTGGAGATGGAACCGGCCGATCTCGGTGATGATGAGGACCACGTGCACGGCCCGGATTGCAATCACGACCACTAAGGAAACCGCTCTATGCTCGCCCTCGGCAAACTGCTTGAACTGACCCTCGCCGGCCGCGAACCGGCGGAGAAGACTCAACTGACTGTCGAAGGCGTACGGATGCGCTGGTTGAGCGAAGGTGCGCTGGAAGTCCGGCCACCTGAAGCTCGCGACAATGGCCTGGACCTGCTGCTGTCGGCCGGTATCCATGGCAACGAAACAGCGCCGATCGAGCTGCTCGATCGCCTGTTGCATGACATCGCTCGCGGTGACTTGAAGCCGCGCGCCCGTATTCTGTTCCTGTTCGGCAATCCCGAGGCCATTCGTCGCGGTGAGCGTTTCATCGAGCAGGACGTCAATCGGCTGTTCAACGGCCGTCACGAACAAAGCAGCGGTTCCGAGGCCTTGCGCGCTTGTGAGCTGGAGCGGCTGGCGGCGACGTTCTTCAGCCTGCCGGACCGTAATCGTCTGCATTACGACCTGCACACGGCAATCCGTGGCTCGAAAATCGAGCAGTTCGCCCTCTACCCCTGGAAAGAAGGCCGTCAGCATTCACGCCAGGAGCTGGCTCGCTTGCGCGCCGCCGGCATGGAAGCGGTGCTGTTGCAGAACAAACCCTCCATCGTCTTCAGCTCCTACACCTACGACAAGCTCGATGCCGAGTCCTTCACCCTGGAGCTGGGCAAGGCCCGGCCGTTCGGGCAGAACGAAGGGGTCAACGTCAGTCTGCTGGAAACCCGTCTGAAGCAGATCATCGAAGGCACCGAGCCGCCAATGACCGATGAAGGGCTGGAAGGGTTGCAGTTGTTCAGCGTGGCCCGGGAAGTGATCAAGCACAGCGATAACTTCCGCCTGAACCTGCCGGCGGACATCGAAAACTTTTCGGAATTGAAAGTGGGTTATGTGCTGGCCGAGGATATCGCCAATACCCGCTGGATCATCGAAGAGCAGGGCGCCCGGATCATCTTCCCGAACCCCAGGGTCAAGAACGGCCTGCGCGCCGGCATCCTGATCGTACCGACCACCGACGAAAACCTGGTCTGACTGTCGTGGAGTGATCGTTCCCACGCAGAGCGCGGGAACGATCGTCTAACTAGACGGCTACCGCGCGAGGCTCGCTGCGGCGCAATGCGCGAGTCTTGTGCAGCGTATCTGCACACGTCTTCGCCGCTTCCTGACCTTTATGCACGAAATGCTCGAAGAAGAACTTCTGGTGTTCTTCACCGGCATGGAAGTGGTGCGGGGTCAAAACCACCGAGAACACTGGCACTTCGGTTTCCAGCTGAACCTGCATCAGGCCGCTGATCACCGACTGGGCGACGAATTCGTGGCGATAGATGCCGCCATCGACCACCAGGCCCGCGGCGACGATGCCGGCATAACGACCGGACTTGGCCAGCAACTTGGCGTGCAGCGGAATTTCAAAGGCGCCACCGACTTCGAAGAAATCGATGTCCGACTCCTGATAACCCTGGGCAATCATTTCAGCGACGAAGCCTTTACGGCTCTGATCGACGATTTCCTTGTGCCAGCAGGCCTGGATGAACGCGACGCGCTCGCCCTGATGGTTTTTGCTTTTGCTATCGATTGCGGTGGGTTGCATGTTCTGACTCCTGTTTGTGTGAAAAACAGGGCGTTATGAATCGAATGGGATTTAAGGGTACGCAGGCACACGTGTCTGCGGACGGCGCTTTGGTACGGAACCTGGGCGGCGTCAATCCCGTTCTCTCTTCATCCGGACTATGACCGTCGGCCCCGGGATCACACCGGGTCTGCTGACCTTGCCGCCATCACAGCCATTGCCGTGCCTGTCGCCAAGCGCTCGCGGGCTATGCGCATTGCGCGCAATTACCGCCGGTGGGGAATTACACCCCGCCCTGAGAACGTTTTGCCGCCAGATTGTTTGGCGGCGAAGCGTTTTTAACACATATTTATGGGGCGTGCATGGCTGCTTTCTGATGATTGCTATCGGCTTTTCCGAAGGCATACAGCCTCTTTTCCTCGTTCAAGGCTTGATTAATTGTCGGCATGACCGCAGTAATTCCTTTCCGAAACGGATTTTTCCCCTGTTTACCGAGGCCAGATTCATGAGCGTTATCGATCTTCGCAGCGACACCGTCACCCAACCGACCGCAGGGATGCTCGACGCGATGGCCAATGCCGCCACCGGTGACGACGTTTATGGCGAAGATCCGACGGTCAATCGTCTGGAAGCCGAGCTGGCAACACGACTGGGTTTTGCCGCGGCGCTGTTTGTTCCAACGGGCACCATGAGCAACCTGCTGGGCTTGATGGCCCACTGCGAGCGCGGTGACGAATACATTGTCGGTCAGCAGGCCCACACCTATAAGTACGAAGGTGGTGGCGCGGCGGTGCTTGGTTCGATCCAGCCGCAGCCGCTGGAAGTGCAAGCCGATGGTTCGCTGGACCTGGCGCAAGTCGCCGCCGCGATCAAACCGGACGACTTCCACTTCGCGCGCACCCGTTTGCTGGCACTGGAAAACACCATGCAGGGCAAGGTGCTGCCGCTGGAGTACCTGGCCCAGGCTCGCCGCTTCACTCGTGAGCATGGCCTGGCGCTGCATCTGGATGGTGCGCGGCTCTACAACGCGGCGGTCAAGCTGGGTGTCGATGCCCGGGAGATCACTCAGCATTTCGATTCGGTGTCGGTCTGTCTCTCCAAAGGCCTGGGGGCGCCGGTCGGTTCGGTGCTGTGCGGCTCGGTCGAGTTGATCGCCAAGGCTCGGCGTTTGCGCAAGATGGTCGGTGGCGGCATGCGCCAGGCCGGGATTCTCGCGGCGGCGGGGCTGTATGCGCTGGATAATAATGTTCAGCGCCTGGCCGACGACCATGCCAACGCACAATGGCTGGCCGAAGGCCTGCGAGCGGCGGGGTATGAGGTCGAGCCAGTGCAGACCAACATGGTTTACGTGAAAATGGGCGACAAGGCCGAAGCGATCAAGGCCTTCGCCGCGACACGCGGGGTCAAGCTCAGCGCTGCCGCTCGTCTGCGAATGGTCACGCACATGGACGTCAACCGTGCGCAAATCGAGCAGGTCGTCGCTACATTCGTCGAGTTTTCCCGCATCTGATCGCGTTAGCGGTCCAATTGACCGTTTCTATCGTATAAACACGCTGTACCCCGCGCGCAGGGCCGATATAATGCGGCCCTTTGCCGTCGCTTCGTCTGTTGACGTTTCGCACAGGCCTTTGGCCGCAGCCTCCGTGGAAGAACCTAATGAAAAGCGCAGAAATCCGTGAAGCCTTCCTTCGCTTCTTCGAAGAGCAAGGCCACACCCGTGTAGCCTCCAGCTCTTTGATTCCGGGCAACGACCCAACCCTGCTGTTCACTAACGCGGGGATGAACCAGTTCAAGGACTGCTTCCTGGGCCAGGAAAAGCGCGCGTACACCCGCGCCGTCAGCAGCCAGAAATGCGTGCGTGCCGGCGGCAAGCACAACGACCTGGAAAACGTCGGTTATACCGCCCGTCACCACACCTTCTTCGAAATGCTGGGTAACTTCAGCTTCGGTGATTATTTCAAGCGTGACGCCATTACCTTTGCCTGGACGTTCCTGACCTCCGACAAATGGCTGAACCTGCCGAAAGAAAAACTCTGGGTGACCGTCTACGCCAGCGATGACGAGGCCTACGACATCTGGACCAAAGAAGTCGGTGTACCGGCCGAGCGCATGGTTCGCATCGGCGACAACAAGGGCGCGCCGTACGCGTCCGACAACTTCTGGACCATGGGCGATACCGGCCCGTGCGGTCCTTGCACCGAGATCTTCTACGATCACGGCGCCGACATCTGGGGTGGCCCACCGGGCTCGCCGGAAGAAGACGGCGACCGTTACATCGAAATCTGGAACAACGTGTTCATGCAGTTCAACCGCACCGCCGATGGCGTGTTGCACCCGTTGCCAGCCCCGTCGGTGGACACCGGCATGGGTCTTGAGCGGATCAGTGCCGTGCTGCAGCACGTTCACTCGAACTATGAAATCGACCTGTTCCAGAGCCTGCTGAGCGCATCGGCCAAGGCCATCGGTTGCACCAACGACAATCAGGCTTCCCTGAAAGTCGTGGCTGACCACATCCGCTCCTGCGGCTTCCTGATTGCCGACGGCGTGCTGCCGTCCAACGAAGGTCGCGGTTATGTACTGCGCCGGATCATTCGTCGCGCTTGCCGTCACGGCAACAAACTGGGCGCCAAGGGCAGCTTCTTCTACCAGATCGTTGCAGCCCTGGTCGCCGAGATGGGCGAAGCGTTCCCTGAGCTGAAATCCCAGCAGGCGCACATCGAGCGCGTGCTGAAGGCCGAAGAAGAGCAATTCGCCAAGACCCTGGAGCAGGGCCTGAAAATCCTCGAGCAGGATCTGGCCGAACTCAAAGGCGACGTGGTGCCGGGCGACGTGGTGTTCAAGCTTTACGACACCTACGGTTTCCCGATGGACCTGACCGGCGACATCGCCCGTGAGCGCAGCCTGACCATCGACGAAGCAGGCTTCGAGCGCGAGATGGAAGCCCAGCGCGTGCGTGCCCGCTCCGCCAGCTCCTTCGGCATGGACTACAACAGCCTGGTCAAGGTTGATGTGGCCACCGAGTTCACCGGTTACACCGCTCACAGTGGTTCCGCCAAAATCGTTGCTCTCTATAAAGAAGGGCAATCGGTTGACGTACTGAGCGAAGGCGAAGAGGGCGTGGTCGTTCTCGATCAGACGCCGTTCTATGCCGAATCCGGTGGTCAGATTGGTGATTGCGGCTTCCTCCAGGCTGGCGCTGCGCGTTTCGACGTGCGCGACACCACCAAGACCGGCGGTGCGTTCCTGCACCACGGTGTGCTGGATTCGGGCAGCCTGATCGTAGGTGCTCCGGTGGAGACTCATGTCGATGCCGAAGTGCGCCATGCGACGTCGCTGAACCACTCGGCGACTCACTTGTTGCACGCTGCATTGCGTCAGGTGCTGGGCGAGCACGTTCAGCAGAAAGGCTCGTTGGTCGACAGTCAGCGTCTACGCTTTGACTTCAGCCACTTCGAAGCGATCAAGCCTGAGCAGTTGAAGGCGCTGGAAGACATCGTCAACGCCGAGATTCGCAAGAACTCCGAAGTTGAAACCGAAGAAACCGACATCGAAACCGCCAAGCAGAAAGGCGCCATGGCGCTGTTCGGCGAGAAGTACGGCGACAGCGTTCGTGTGCTGAGCATGGGCGATTTCTCCGTCGAGCTGTGCGGCGGTATTCACGCCACCCGTACCGGCGACATCGGTCTGCTGAAAATCATCAGCGAAGGCGGTGTGGCTTCGGGTGTGCGTCGTATCGAGGCAGTCACCGGTGCCGCGGCACTGGCCTACTTGAATGCTGCAGAAGAACAACTCAAGGAAGCGGCCAACCTGGTCAAGGGCAGCCGCGATAACCTGATCGACAAGCTGTCGGCTGTGCTGGAGCGCAACCGTCTGCTGGAGAAGCAACTCGAGCAGTTGCAGGCCAAGGCGGCCAGCGCGGCGGGCGACGATCTGTCGGCTTCTGCCCTGGACGTCAAAGGCGTGAAAGTGCTGGCCGTGCGTCTGGACGGTCAGGATGGCAAGGCGCTGCTGGCGCTGGTCGATCAACTGAAAAACAAACTCGGCCGCGCAGTGATCCTGCTCGGCAGTGTCCATGAGGAAAAGGTCGTTCTGGTTGCAGGCGTGACCAAAGACCTGACTGGCCAACTCAAAGCCGGTGATTTGATGAAGCAGGCTGCTGCGGCAGTGGGCGGGAAGGGCGGTGGTCGTCCAGACATGGCGCAGGGCGGTGGTACTGACGCTGGCGCACTGGATGCCGCATTGGCCCTGACTGTTCCATTTGTAGAGCAGGGTTTATAAGGCAGTGTGCCTGGCCCGCGGTCTAGTAGCGGGCCAGAACGCTGTTTGAGTGATTTATTGGGCGCCCTTCATGGGCAGAGGCGGCTTTGAAATGGCTTTGATCGTACAGAAATTTGGAGGCACCTCAGTCGGCACTGTCGAGAGAATCGAGCAGGTCGCCGACAAGGTTAAGAAATTCCGCGATGCGGGCGATGACCTGGTGGTTGTGCTGTCTGCAATGAGCGGCGAAACCAACCGTCTGATCGATCTGGCCAAGCAAATCAGTGGCGACGGCCAACCGGTTCCACGCGAACTGGATGTGATCGTTTCCACCGGTGAGCAGGTGACGATTGCACTGTTGGCCATGGCGCTGATCAAGCGTGGCGTGCCAGCGGTGTCGTACACCGGCAACCAGGTACGGATTCTGACGGATAGCGCGCACAATAAAGCGCGTATCTTGCAGATTGATGACCAGAAGATTCGCGGTGACCTGAAGGCCGGTCGTGTGGTGGTTGTCGCCGGTTTCCAGGGCGTCGACGAGCACGGCAATATCACCACGCTCGGTCGTGGCGGTTCCGACACCACTGGCGTGGCACTGGCGGCAGCCCTGAAGGCTGACGAATGCCAGATCTACACCGACGTCGACGGCGTCTACACCACCGACCCGCGTGTGGTGTCCGTGGCTCAGCGTCTGGACAAGATCACCTTCGAAGAGATGCTGGAAATGGCCAGCCTCGGTTCCAAGGTGTTGCAGATCCGTGCGGTCGAGTTCGCCGGCAAGTACAACGTTCCGCTGCGCGTACTGCACAGCTTCAAGGAGGGTCCGGGCACCCTCATTACTATTGATGAAGAGGAAACCATGGAACAGCCGATCATTTCCGGCATCGCTTTCAACCGCGATGAAGCCAAGCTGACCATCCGTGGCGTGCCAGACACCCCGGGCGTGGCGTTCAAGATTCTCGGCCCGATCAGCGCCGCGAACATCGAAGTCGACATGATCGTGCAGAACGTTGCGCACGATAACACCACCGACTTCACCTTCACCGTGCACCGCAACGACTACCAGGCGGCGCAATCCGTGCTGGAAAACACCGCTCGCGAGATCGGTGCCCGTGAAGTCGTTGGCGACACCAAGATTGCCAAGGTCTCGATCGTTGGCGTCGGCATGCGCTCCCACGCAGGCGTGGCCAGCCGCATGTTCGAATCCCTGGCGAAAGAAAGCATCAACATCCAGATGATCTCGACTTCGGAAATCAAGGTGTCCGTGGTGATCGAAGAGAAGTACCTGGAACTGGCTGTGCGCGCCCTGCACACAGCTTTCGAACTGGACGCGCCGGCCCGACAGGGCGAGTAATGCGTTCCCCCCGAAGGGCGCGGTCTGACCGCGCCCTTCGTTTTTTTGAATGGTGCGTACCAAAACTGTTCTTTTGCTCGCGCTAGTCAATACTCAGGCATGTAGGGCTACGACCTTTTCGGTTGTAGGTCGAATGCCTTTTTTTTGCAGACTGTTGTCCCTGAAATGAAATGCGTGAGGAGAAAGGTATGCTGATTCTGACTCGTCGGTGCGCAGAAAGCCTGATTATTGGTGATGGCGAAATCACCGTGACCGTGCTCGGCGTTAAAGGAAATCAAGTGCGTATTGGTGTCAACGCCCCGAAAGAGGTGGCTGTGCACCGTGAGGAAATTTACCTGCGTATCAAGAAAGAGAAGGACGAAGAACCAAGCCATTAATTTTTATCGTTTTTTATGTTTGCAAACGGGGATAAAGCTGGTTAATATACGCCCCGTGTTGCGGAGAGCTGGCCGAGTGGCCGAAGGCGCTCCCCTGCTAAGGGAGTACACCTCAAAAGGGTGTCGGGGGTTCGAATCCCCCGTTCTCCGCCATTATTTGTTTAGTACGTTGTAATCTGGCTTCTTCGGTAAGTTGTTGAAATTACTAGAAAAAGTGCTTTACAAAAAGATTTAACGGCCTATAATGCGCGGCAACAAATGCACTCGTAGCTCAGCTGGATAGAGTACTCGGCTACGAACCGAGCGGTCACAGGTTCGAATCCTGTCGAGTGCACCATTTAAGAGTTGTTTGCAGTAATGTGAGTAACTTGGCTTCAACCAGTTGTGATCTGGTATAAAAACACAAATGCACTCGTAGCTCAGCTGGATAGAGTACTCGGCTACGAACCGAGCGGTCACAGGTTCGAATCCTGTCGAGTGCACCAAACACCAAAAAGCCCGCGTTTAACGCGGGCTTTTTGCCGTCTGCGATTTGGCTTTTCCTTTGGTACAACCTTTCTCATCGAACTCGATGTGAGCACTGCGCCCTCGCTTGTTGTCGTAGCGGTAGCTCATGGCTGAATTGCGAGTGCTGATTTTGTCTGGCTTGCCGAGAGCGCTTTCGACGTCCTGCTGACTCATGCCGGCAACCACTCTCTGACTGATGATCGCGATGCGGCGTTCCTTTGCGCTGAGCTGATTTCCACATTTGTCCTCGGACTGACCAACGACCGTCGGCTCTCTCCTTGGTTTTTTCATACTTGATGTTTCGCGAACCTCGGCTTCTGGTATCAGGGCTGTCGTGCTGCCAGGCAAAAACGTGCGTACTTCCTGAAGCGAAAGGCTTTCTCCGGTCGTACAGCTCAAGGTCGTGAAGGTGATGCGTCCGTCAGGGGCTTCACACCGGTGGATGGTCGTAGCAAACGCCCAGGGCGGCAGGCAGAGCAGGGCGGCAAGCAAAAAATAATCAGCATTCCATGGCATTCGACGTCCTCCTTGACAGTCCTTATCAAGGGTAGCCGTTACATTTTTCGACTGCGGTGTGTTTTCTTTTCAGGATGAGTCGTCGCAGTTCCATGGATCAGGACAGCGCTCAGGTTTGTCTCGCAAGCGCTTGTTTCAGCCGCGATTTTTTCACGTTTAAAACCGTCAGGCGGTGTTATCATTGCGCCTGTCAGCCCCGCCGGGGCTTGTGGAATACCTCCATGGACTTACCCAGTAGTTACTCAGTACCCCGTTTTTACAATCATGAATTGACTGATTGATCCTTCCGGCGTGCCCCGCTGCTGGGAGTGGAGTTCGCCTATGTCTGAAGTTGAAGTAAAGAAAACGCAGGAAAGCTTGCAGGACCGCCTTGCTCAAGTCGTTGAGCTGCTGCAGCGCCAGCGGGTGGTCGAAGACCTGACTCATCGCCAGGAAGGTCCGCATCACGACCGGGTCGAGAACCTGGTTCACCGGCAAAACCTCGTCGAGTTGCAACGCAAGCTCGATGATCTGCACTCCGCTGACGTTGCCTACATCCTTGAAGCCTTGCCACTGGACGATCGTCTGACCGTCTGGCAGTTGGTCAAGGCCGACCGCGACGGCGACATTCTGCTCGAAGTATCCGATTCGGTTCGTGAAACCCTGATCGCCGACATGGACGATCACGAGCTCCTGGCGGCGGCCAAGGACATGGATGCCGACGAACTTGCTGACCTGGCCTCCGAGCTGCCGCGAGACGTCGTCCACGAGCTGATGGAAACCCTCGATGCTCAACAGCGTGAGCGCGTCCGCTCCGCGTTGTCCTATGACGAGGAGCAGGTCGGTGCGCTGATGGACTTCGAGATGGTGACGATCCGTGAGGATGTCAGTCTTGAAGTGGTGTTGCGTTACCTGCGTCGTCTCAAAGAGTTGCCAAGCCATACCGATAAACTGTTCGTGGTCGATTACGACGGCGTGCTCAAGGGCGTGTTGCCGATCAAGCGCCTTTTGGTCAACGACCCGGATAAACAGGTCTCGGAAGTGATGGCCAGCGATCCGGTGAGTTTTCATCCGGACGAAGACGCCTACGAGGCCGCTCAGGCGTTCGAGCGTTACGACTTGATCTCGGCCCCGGTGGTCGACAAGAACGGCAAGCTGATCGGTCGTCTGACCATCGATGAAATGGTCGACCTGATTCGTGAAGAGAGCGAAAACGAAGTTCTCAACATGGCGGGTCTGCGCGAAGAAGAAGATATTTTTGCGTCAGTCTGGAAGTCCCTGCGCAACCGTTGGGCCTGGCTGGCGATAAACCTGATCACCGCGTTCGTTGCATCACGGGTGATCGGCCTGTTCGAGGGCTCTATCGAGAAGCTGGTAGCGCTCGCGGCATTGATGCCGATCGTGGCGGGTATCGGCGGCAACTCGGGTAACCAGACGATCACCATGATCGTTCGGGCCATGGCGCTGGACCAGGTCAGCACCGGCAATACGTCGAGGTTGATGCGCAAGGAGTTGGCGGTCGCCTTGATCAATGGCGTGGTCTGGGGTGGGGTGATTGGTGTGGTGTCCTACCTGCTTTATGGCAGTTGGTCCCTGGGCGTGGTGATGACCGCCGCCATGACGCTTAACCTGTTGCTTGCAGCATTGATGGGCGTGTTGATTCCGATGACCCTGGCGCGGCTTGGGCGCGACCCGGCAATGGGCGCGAGTGTGATGATCACTGCCATGACCGACAGTGGTGGCTTTTTCATCTTTCTCGGGCTGGCGACGATTTTTCTGCTCTGACGTTCTACCTCAAAAGAACCCGCCCAATCGGCGGGTTTTTTTTTGAGGGGCTGAATTTCAGGCAAAAAAAAGCCAGCAATTACGCTGGCTTGAGCTTTCAGGATGAATCAGGAAGCGTCTGCAGCCATTTCGGCATCATGGGCGATCAGCGAAACCAGAGCGTTTTGCTGGCGGTGGGAGAGTTGGCGGAAGCGTTGCAGCAGTTCGCGTTCGTGTAATGACAGCTCGGGGCTGTCCAGGCGCATGCTCAATTCTTCGCCCAACGCGCCTTCCTGAATAAGACTCTGCTCAAGACGCGCGATGATTTCGGAATTCATGCTGCGATGATGATTGCGAGCCACCTCGGCAATGCGTTCACGCATTCCGTCTGGCAGACGTACGACGAACTTGTCAGCCGTACGGCTGGAATAAATTGCCTGTTTCAATGGGCGCATATATTTAACCGGTTAGTTCAGGGGAGCGGTTCTCGGGATAGGCCGCAGGATGTCAGATAGGACAAGCACTCCGACCAAATGTTCAACCTGAATTGATAGAGGCGCGCATCATGCCTCAAATTAGCCAGATCATTGGCGTCAATTCTGTGACAAATATTGATCTGGGTAAAGGCTTAATGCCAGCACCTATTATCAGAAATGCGGACTGGTTTGAAAACATTCCATGAGTCCGTATCGCTGACCGCGTCCTCTTGCCCGACAGGTGATGCCCGAAGACGCCTGAAGGTGCATGCTATGCGGATTCGATCCTTGTTCCTTACCTTAACAGGATAGTGGCAAATGGCCGATTTACTAGGGCAGACGGACGGTATGGGATGATTTCAGGATGGATGGCAGGCTGATTTATTTAATGGGGCCTTCGGGATCCGGCAAGGACAGCCTCATCGAAGCCGCTCGCGGGCCGTTGCGGGTGCGCAATTGTGAAGTCGTGCGGCGGGTTATTACGCGCTCGGCTGAGTCCGTCGGCGAAGACGCCATTGAGGTGTCCCGCGAAGAGTTCGAGCGACGCAGAAACAATGGGGATTTCGCGCTTTCGTGGCAGGCCAATGGGCTGGATTACGGTATTCCTGTGCGTATAGACCAGTGGCTCAAGGAAGGACGCGATGTGCTGATCAATGCTTCGCGCGGCCACCTGACAGAAGCGCAACAGCGCTATCCCACGCTGTTGCCGGTGCTGTTGACGGTCAAGGATGACGTTCTGCGAGAGCGCCTGCTACGGCGGGGGCGTGAAAGCCCGGCAGAAATTGAAGCGAGACTGCGCCGCAATGCGCTGTTCACGGCTGACGATACAATCGGTGATACGCAGATCCGTCGACTCGATAACTCCGGCGACCTTGCGGGCACCGTTGCCAGTCTTCTAGAGTTGCTGAGCGTCAGCGCAGAACCGGATCGAACTTGATCTTGCGCCCGGCGATCAGCGCCAGCACGAACAGCGCACTGAACACGCCGCAGGCAATCAGGGGCAGGGTGACGATCGTGTCCTGGACTAATGACAGATGAAGGATGCCACTCAGTAGAGCGAGGATGAGAAACCCTGCGGCTGATTTGGACATGCTGTGCTCCTGATGAGGTGGTTCAAAATACCAAGCGTTCAAAAGACTGCGTGCGCGGTTGAAGACTCTCCTGGCTCACCTCTTGGCTTACAAAACTGCGTTGATCGCTCGTGACTGCCCATTGAGGCGCTTTTTGCAGCTGCAGGTCATGGGGCGCGCGTTGGGCAACCATCGCAGCGTCGTTTGCGGGGAAGAACTGAAAACCCAACAGAACCGCCAGGGCGACTGCATTCGCGACTAAAAGAGCGCTGTTCATGGGGCTGATCTCCTTCGTTCTTTGAGAACAGTCGAAGCAGCCCGCATGCCAAAAGTTTAACGGCTATTAAATCCTTTAAAAACAAAGAATTAAGCTATTTTAACAAAATGCCGGCATTGCATTTTGCAATGATGGCATTTTGCGGTGATGCAATTTGCACGGTAAACAAAGCCACGCTACCGTGGGGCGTCTGCCTACACTTAAAAAGCCCTACGGACGACATGACAAAAGCGGGCCTGCCCGTTAACATGCACGCCGTCCATCGCCGCGCATTCCTTGCGCGCAACTTGTGTCTCAGTAGCTCAATTGGATAGAGCATCCCCCTCCTAAGGGGAAGGTTGGCAGTTCGAACCTGCCCTGGGACACCATATAATCCAAGGCCTACAGCGTCTTTTTGTTTCTCTGCTTAACCCTCATGGGTGCTAGGTGGGTGCAACAGGTATGCTTTAAGCAAAGAAAAGCCCTGCTCAGATTGTTATCTGGCGGGGCTTTTTCATAACCGTCGTGTCATATCAAGCTTAGCTGCCAGTCCTCCACAGGAGGGCGTAAGAGGCGGTCTATCGACTCTTTCCCGATCAATCGTGAAAATGGACGCGCTGCGCGTACCACCAACACGCCCAGACGATGGTGATCACCAGGGAGGCGACGCAGAAGATTATGGTCTGACGCGCATTGCCAAGATCCTCTCGGGCAAGCAAGCCAAGCGCCTGGAGGGCAGCCCCCCCAAAAAGCGCCAGGAACCCCATTCGCCAGGCGAACATGCGCTGTCGGTAAACGTCGAAAGCCAGCGGGAGCATAACGGCGCCATAGATTACGGAAAGATAGCGAAGTCTAACGTCTGCATAATGGGTAAAGACCGAACCACTTGGATCGCCCAGGGAAGGCTGGATATCCGTTATGGCAGAAACGCAGAACATGAGCCCTTGGAGGGCGAGCATCGCTGTGACAATCACGATGACAGTGGGTGGCCGCTTTTGGGAGCTCCGAAGCTCATCGGGCGGCAAACCTTTTGATGCAATCGCGACCTGATTACTCAGCACCGTGCGAATGACCTCAGACAGCCATGCCTGATCGTTGCGGGAAAACCACATACAGATCCGCATCACGCCAATCCCACAGGCCATCATCGCAAGCCCCTCCAGCGGCATGAATGTGGCGTGCGGCCCAGGTACGGCGGTAAACAACGCCAATGCTGTAAAAAGCACACAAAACCCGAACCAGAAGCCCATGAAGAGCTTAACGGACCAGTGCAGCGCAAAACGCCCGGTTAGCACGACCTGGTTTTGGCGCACCTGGAATCGGCCGACGAAAAGTGGCTTGAATGAGTTGAGTACCATCGGGATGACACGTTGGAGCGAAACGCGAGACTCTGTCACCGTTCCCACGGCCGCTTCTCGAAAAGGTGTAAACATAGCCCAGTGCCGGGTCGCGGCTTTCAGGCGCTCAACAGATTCCGCCAGTCCGAACGAGCTCTCAAACTCGACCAGATCCGATCCCACCCAAAGTTCCCTCATCCATCGGAACATACACCCCCCTCTGGGCGCGTCATGCTTGGATTTCACGTTGGTGTCGTGGACTTCATATTTGTTGCCAGTAATCTGCAGGGATGCCTGCGCGCTAAAGGGGCGACCATCCCTGGTCTCCACCATCATCAACTGCTCAACTCCAGCCCAATATCACGCCGTCAGCGTATGCTCCGCATCCCCGAACCAGGTGCGCACCAGATCGGGCCCAGGCGTACCAGCGTGGTCAAGCACCGCCACATCGACGAAATTCTTGCCATTGCTTGCGCCATCAGGGTCTACCTTCACGGTGATGTCGTTGCCGGTCTGCACCACTTGGACAAAGTCCGACACCTGGCTGGTGCCGGCGACAAAGTTGGCCTTGAGCAGTGCGGAGAGGTCGATTTTGTCCCCTTCGGCGTAGTTGTAGTCGAGGATATGATCGCCGCCTTCATTCACGTTGAAGTAGGCAAACACGTCGGCGCCCGCGCCACCGCTGAGCGTGTCTGCGCCTTCACGGCCTACGATGATGTCGTTGCCGTCGCCGCCACTGATCGTGTCTGCGAGCATGGTGCCCACCAGAGTGCCGCTGGATTCTCCGTGGTAACTGACTTGAGTGCCGGCCGCGCCGCCGTCGGTGACCTGGAAGTCTTCCGCCGAGTAATGCCCCAACAGGTTCACCTCGGCCCGATGCACGCCGTCGTCCACTGTCAGCAGGCCGCCGGCGCCAGAGGCGTTGGTGTTGTAGCTGAGTTGGGTGTTGGCGCCGAAAGTGAGATTGCCGAACGTCAGCATGTCATTGCTCTCAAGGCCGAGGATGCCGGCCAGCGAGCCCGCTGTTTCGGCCTGTGCGATCACCAGCGTACCCGCGCCTTCGCCGTGGAAGGCGACGGACCCGTGTGCAGCACCGGAGAAGGTCAGGGTTGCGTTACCGTCGATGGTCGCGCTGCCGTCGCCGGTCACGTCGGCCAGCAGGCGCAGGTCACCACCATTGGCCCACAGGTGGCCGGTGTTTTCGACCGTACTGGCCACCGTCATGCCGCCTGGGCCCGTGGACTCCAGCACCCCGCTGTTGGTGATGGTGTGGGTGCCGGTGTCGAGCACCAGGCTGTTCAGCCCGCTGGCCATGATCAGCCCCGAATTGATCAGCACCATCTGCCCGGCACCCAACTGGCCGGCGCCGGAAATGCGGTTGTCGACGTTGTTCAGTACGGTGTCGGCGCTGCCGCCGAAAATCACGTTTTGCGCGTTGTCGGATAGCAGCACCTGGCCGCCACCGGTCAAGGTCGCGCCACGGAACAGAACCTCAAGGCTGGTCGCGCTGCCGGCGGAGCCGAGCTCGATGGTGCCGCTGTTATGGATACTGCCACCGAACGGCATGATCGCACCGTCGGCAATGGTGAGGGTACCGGTGTTGTTGGTGAGCGGGTCGACATCGAACTGGAAGTTCGCTTCGCTCAAGTCCGCCGCATCGATACCTTTGAGAGTGACCGTCTGGCCGGTGCTTATGCTGACCAGTGCATTGCCGTTGGCGTCGTTAGTGATACTCAAGTCTGCAAAGCCGTTGATGCCAGTGAAGCCGACCAAGTCGATCTTGTCCGCTGCGGCGTCGAAATTGAAGATCTGGTTGTTGCCGATCGGTTGGGCGAAGACGAAGGTGTCGGCGCCTGACGAGCCGGTCAGGTTATCGTTAGCGGACAAGGCGAAGATCGGCGCGCCCGGGGCGTAGACTTCGACGTTGTTGAACACGTACGCGCTGGCGGTGCTGCCGTCGCTGTTGCTCCAGTTCATGTTGACGTCAAGCACCAACGCACCCACGAAGTCGCTTGGGGCTGTCACAGTCAATGCGCCGGGATCGTTGGTGTGCACGGTCCATGTGCCGTCGCCGTTGTCGGTTCCTGCATTGAACACCCACCCCGAGGGAACCCCGCTGATGGATACCGTTACGGGGCCGCTGATATCGGCTAACGGAACGTTGAGGGCTAGATTGATGGGGTCGCCGGCAACGCCTGCCGGAAGGTTGGCACTGCTGCCGGCCGCACCAGGATTACCCGCCAGGTCGGTGTAACTGTTCGCGGCAACGTCGACTTTTATGCTGCCGCCCTGGGTTCTGGTCAGTATTGCCGTGTAGGTATCGCCATCAACCTGGGTAAAGTTACTGAAGGTTCCGCGGGGCACTCCGCTCGTTGTCGTCACTGCGACATCAGACAGGGTGAAACCGCTCACCGTCTCACTAAATTGGAATGTCACCGTCGACGTTGAACCGACCGAACTCCCTAGGGCCGTCCCCGTCACTGCCACCGTCGGCGGCACGGTATCAACTGGCGTCTCAACGACGTTCTGCACGTTTACCGTAATGGTCTGCGTGTCGATTCCACCATTACCGTCGGCCACCTGAACGTTCACAACATAGGCGTTGTCGCCGGCGGTTCCACCGACATCCTGGGGATTCTCGTAGTCGGGCGCTGAATTGAACGTCAGCACCCCACTCGAACTGATCGAGAATTTGCTGAAGTCCGTCCCGGCCGTACTCAGGATCGAGTAGCTCAGCGTCTGCGCTGGTAGATCAGCGTCAGTCGCCACCACTGTCGTGACCGCCGTGGTGTTCTCCAATACGTTGATCGAAGCCGTCGCACCAGCACCGTTGGAAGTGATCGTCGGTGAGTCGTTGCTGCCGGCGATATGCACGGTGACCGAAGTGAGGGTGCCATCGGCACTGCTCACCGTGAAGGTGTCGGTGTAGGTGGTGCCGGCGGCGAACTCGTTGTGGGCGGAGTTGGCGACGTAGGTCCAGGCACCACCGGTGCCGATGGAGAACTGGCCGTAGCTGCCGGCGGTGTTGGTTTGTGCGACGAAGGTTGCGGCGCTGTCGACGTCGCTGATGGTCAGGGTGCCGGCGGTGGAAATGTCGACGGCGGCATTGGTCTCGGTGAGGTTGGCGATGCCGGTGGACAGCACGGCCGCATCGTTGGTGCCGAGGATGTGCACGGTGACCGAAGTGAGGGTGCCATCGGCACTGCTCACGGCGAAGGTGTCGGTGTAGGTGGTGCCGGCGGCGAACTCGTTGTGGGCGGAGTTGGCGACGTAGGTCCAGGCACCACCGGTGCCGATGGAGAACTGGCCGTAGCTGCCGGCGGTGTTGGTTTGTGCGACGAAGGTTGCGGCGCTGTCGACGTCGCTGATGGTCAGGGTGCCGGCGGTGGAGATGTCGACGGCGGCATTGGTCTCGGTGAGGTTGGCGATGCCGGTGGACAGCACGGCCGCATCGTTGGTGCCGAGGATGTGCACGGTGACCGAAGTGAGGGTGCCATCGGCACTGCTCACGGCGAAGGTGTCGGTGTAGGTGGTGCCGGCGGCGAACTCGTTGTGGGCGGAGTTGGCGACGTAGGTCCAGGCACCACCGGTGCCGATGGAGAACTGGCCGTAGCTGCCGGCGGTGTTGGTTTGTGCGACGAAGGTTGCGGCGCTGTCGACGTCGCTGATGGTCAGGGTGCCGGCAGTGGAGATGTCGACGGCGGCATTGGTCTCGGTGAGGTTGGCGATGCCGGTGGACAGCACGGCCGCATCGTTGGTGCCGAGGATGTGCACGGTGACCGAAGTGAGGGTGCCGTCGGCACTGCTCACGGCGAAGGTGTCGGTGTAGGTGGTGCCGGCGGCGAATTCGTTGTGGGCGGAGTTGGCGACGTAGGTCCAGGCACCACCGGTGCCGATGGAGAACTGGCCGTAGCTGCCGGCGGTGTTGGTTTGTGCGACGAAGGTTGCGGCGCTGTCGACGTCGCTGATGGTCAGGGTGCCGGCGGTGGAAATGTCGACGGCGGCATTGGTCTCGGTGAGGTTGGCGATGCCGGTGGACAGCACGGCCGCATCGTTGGTGCCGAGGATGTGCACGGTGACCGAAGTGAGGGTGCCATCGGCACTGCTCACAGCAAAGGTGTCGGTGTAGGTGGTGCCGGCGGCGAATTCGTTGTGGGCGGAGTTGGCGACGTAGGTCCAGGCACCACCGGTGCCGATGGAGAACTGGCCGTAGCTGCCGGCGGTGTTGGTTTGTGCGACGAAGGTTGCGGCGCTGTCGACGTCGCTGATGGTCAGGGTGCCGGCGGTGGAAATGTCGACGGCGGCATTGGTCTCGGTGAGGTTGGCGATGCCGGTGGACAGCACGGCCGCATCGTTGGTGCCGAGGATGTGCACGGTGACCGAAGTGAGGGTGCCGTCGGCACTGCTCACGGCGAAGGTGTCGGTGTAGGTGGTGCCGGCGGCGAACTCGTTGTGGGCGGAGTTGGCGACGTAGGTCCAGGCTCCGTCGGTGCCGATGGAGAACTGGCCGTAGCTGCCGGCGGTGTTGGTTTGTGCGACGAAGGTTGCGGCGCTGTCGACGTCGCTGATGGTCAGGGTGCCGGCGGTGGAAATGTCGACGGCGGCATTGGTCTCGGTGAGGTTGGCGATGCCGGTGGACAGCACGGCCGCATCGTTGGTGCCGAGGATGTGCACGGTGACCGAAGTGAGGGTGCCATCGGCACTGCTCACGGCGAAGGTGTCGGTGTAGGTGGTGCCGGCGGCGAATTCGTTGTGGGCGGAGTTGGCGACGTAGGTCCAGGCTCCGTCGGTGCCGATGGAGAACTGGCCGTAGCTGCCGGCGGTGTTGGTTTGCGTGTGGAAGCTTTCCGGGCTGTCGATATCACTGACGGTCAGGCTACCACCCGTAGTCAGCGGAGCATTGGTTTCGGTCAGTGTGACATTGGCCGAGGACAGCACGGCGGCGTCGTTGCTGCCGGTGACAGTGACGGTCACCTGCTGGGTGTCGACGCCACCGAGGCCATCGCTGACCTGGATGGTGAACACTTCGTTATGGCTCTCGCCGGCCTGCAACGATTGCACGGCACTGGCGACGCCATTGGTGCCGTTGGCCAGGGTGTAAGTCCATTGACCGGTGCCGTCCACCGCGATCGAGCCATAGCTGCCAGTGTTGGACCCGGCAATGCTCCAGGTGGCGGTGGCCGCGTGGTCGATGTCGCTCGAGCTGAACTGGCCACTGACGCTGAGGGTGGTGTCTTCCTGCACCGCACCGGCATCGTTGCCGCTGGCGAAGCTGAGTACGGGGGCGTCGTTGCTGCCGGTGACAGTCACGGTCACCTGCTGGGTGTCGACGCCGCCGAGGCCGTCGCTGACCTGCACGCTGAACACTTCGTTATGAGTCTCGCCGGCCTTCAGTGACTGCACCGCACTGGCAACGCCATCGGTGCCGTTGGCCAGGGTGTAAGTCCACTGACCGCTGCCGTCGACGGCGATCGAGCCGTAGGTTCCGGTTGCCGAGCCATTGATCGACCAGGTGGCGGTGGCCGCGTGGTCGATGTCGCTCGAGCTGAACTGGCCACTGACGCTGAGGCTGCTGTCCTCCTGCACGGCGCCGACATCGTTGCCGCTGGCGAAGCTGAGTACGGGTGCGTCGTTGCTGCCGGTGACGGTCACGGTCACCTGCTGGGTGTCGACGCCACCGAGGCCATCGCTGACCTGGATGGTGAACACTTCGTTGTGACTCTCGCCAGCCTGCAGCGATTGCACGGCACTGGCGACGCCATCGGTGCCATTGGCCAACGTGTAGGTCCACTGGCCGCTGCTGTCGACGGCGATCGAGCCATAAGTGCCGGTATTGGACCCGGCAATGCTCCAGGTCGCCGTGGCCGCGTGATCGATGTCAGTCGAGCTGAACTGGCCGCTGACGCTGAGGCTGGTGTCTTCCTGCACCGCGCCGGCATCGTTGCCGCTGGCGAAACTGAGTACGGGTGCGTCATTGCTGCCGGTGACGGTCACAGTCACCTGCTGGGTGTCGACACCGCCCAGGCCGTCGCTGACCTGGATGGTGAACACTTCGTTGTGACTCTCGCCGGCCTGCAACGACTGCACGGCACTGGCGACGCCATTGGTGCTGTTGGCCAAGGTGTAAGTCCACTGACCGCTACTGTCGACGGCGATCGAGCCGTAGGTTCCAGTTGCCGAGCCATTGATGGACCAGGTGGCGGTGGCCGCATGGTCGATGTCGGTCGAGCTGAACTGGCCACTGACGCTGAGGGTGGTGTCCTCCTGCACGGCGCCGACATCGTTGCCGCTGGCGAAGCTGAGTACGGGTGCATCGTTGCTGCCGGTGACGGTGACGGTCACCTGCTGGGTGGCGACGCCACCGAGGCCATCGCTGACCTGGACGGTGAACACTTCGTTGTGAGTCTCGCCGGCCTTCAGTGATTGCACGGCACTGGCGACGCCATCGGTGCCGTTGGCCAACGTGTAGCTCCATTGGCCCGTGCTGTCGACGGCGATCGAGCCATAAGTACCGGTATTGGACCCGGCGATGCTCCAGGTGGCGGTGGCCGCATGATCAATGTCGGTCGAACTGAACTGGCCACTGACGCTGAGGCTGCTGTCTTCCTGCACCGCACCGGCATCGTTGCCCGACGCGAAGCTGAGCACCGGCGCATCGTTGCTGCCGGTGACCGTCACGGTCACCTGCTGGGTGTCGACGCCACCGAGGCCATCGCTGACCTGCACGCTGAACACTTCGTTATGACTCTCGCCGGCTTTCAGTGATTGCACGGCACTGGCGACGCCATCGGTGCCGTTGGCCAGGGTGTACGTCCATTGACCGCTGCCGTCGACGGCGATCGAGCCGTAGGTCCCAGTTGCCGAGCCATTGATCGACCAGGTCGCGGTGGCCGCATGGTCGATGTCGCTCGAGCTGAACTGGCCGCTGACGCTGAGGGTGCTGTCCTCCTGCACGGCGCCGACATCGTTGCCCGACGCGAAGCTGAGCACCGGTGCGTCGTTGCTGCCGGTGACGGTGACGGTCACCTGCTGGGTGTCGACACCGCCCAGGCCATCGCTGACCTGGATGGTGAACACCTCGTCATGGCTCTCGCCGGCCTGCAACGACTGCACCGCACTGGCGACACCATCGGTGCCGTTGGCCAGGGTGTAGGTCCACTGGCCCGTGCTGTCGACGGCGATCGAGCCGTAAGTACCGGTATTGGACCCGGCGATGCTCCAGGTGGCGGTGGCCGCATGATCAATGTCGGTCGAACTGAACTGGCCACTGACGCTGAGGGTGCTGTCTTCCTGCACCGCACCGGCATCGTTGCCCGACGCGAAGCTGAGCACCGGCGCATCGTTGCTGCCGGTGACCGTCACGGTCACCTGCTGGGTGTCGACGCCACCGAGGCCATCGCTGACCTGCACGCTGAACACTTCGTTATGACTCTCGCCGGCTTTCAGTGATTGCACGGCACTGGCGACGCCATCGGTGCCGTTGGCCAGGGTGTACGTCCATTGACCGCTGCCGTCGACGGCGATCGAGCCGTAGGTTCCAGTTGCCGAGCCATTGATCGACCAGGTGGCGGTGGCCGCGTGGTCGATGTCGCTCGAGCTGAACTGGCCACTGACGCTGAGGGTGGTGTCCTCCTGCACGTTGCCGGCATCGTTGCCGCTGGCGAAACTGAGTACGGGTGCGTCATTGCTGCCGGTGACGGTCACGGTCACTTGTTGGGTGTCGACGCCGCCGAGGCCATCGCTGACCTGGATGGTGAATACTTCGTTATGAGTCTCGCCGGCCTGCAACGATTGCACCGCACTGGCAACGCCATTGGTGCCGTTGGCCAAGGTGTAAGTCCACTGACCGGTGCTGTCGACGGCGATCGAGCCGTAGGTTCCGGTTGCCGAGCCATTGATCGACCAGGTGGCGGTGGCATTGTGATCGATGTCGCTCGAGCTGAATTGGCCGCTGACGCTGAGCGTGCTGTCTTCCTGCACGTTGCCGGCATCATTACCCGACGCGAAACTGAGCACCGGCGCATCATTGCTGCCGGTGACAGTCACGGTCACCTGCTGGGTGTCGACACCGCCGAGGCCGTCGCTGACCTGGATGGTGAACACTTCGTTGTGACTCTCGCCGGCCTGCAACGACTGCACGGCACTGGCGACGCCATTGGTGCCGTTGGCCAAGGTGTAAGTCCACTGACCGCTGCCGTCGACGGCGATCGAGCCGTAGGTTCCGGTTGCCGAGCCATTGATCGACCAAGTGGCGGTGGCATTGTGATCAATGTCGCTCGAACTGAACTGGCCACTGACGCTGAGCGTGGTGTCCTCCTGCACGTTGCCTGCATCGTTGCCGCTGGCGAAACTGAGTACGGGTGCGTCATTGCTGCCGGTGACGGTGACAGTCACCTGTTGGGTGTCGACACCGCCGAGGCCATCGCTGACCTGGATGGTGAACACTTCGTTATGACTCTCGCCGGCCTGCAGTGATTGCACGGCACTGGCGACGCCATCGGTGCCGTTGGCCAACGTGTAGGTCCATTGGCCCGTGCTGTCGACGGCGATCGAGCCGTAGCTGCCGGTGTTTGACCCGGCAATGCTCCAGGTCGCGGTGGCGGCATGATCGATGTCGCTTGAACTGAACTGGCCGCTGACGCTGAGCGTGGTGTCTTCCTGCACCGCGCCGGCATCGTTGCCGCTGGCGAAACTGAGCACGGGGGCATCGTTGCTGCCGGTGACGGTGACAGTCACCTGCTGGGTGTCGACGCCACCCAGGCCATCGCTGACCTGGATGGTGAATACTTCGTTATGAGTCTCGCCGGCCTGCAACGATTGCACCGCACTGGCGACGCCATTGGTGCCGTTGGCCAAGGTGTACGTCCACTGACCGCTGCCGTCGACGGCGATCGAGCCGTAGGTTCCGGTTGCCGAGCCATTGATCGACCAGGTGGCGGTGGCATTGTGGTCGATGTCGCTCGAGCTGAATTGGCCACTGACGCTGAGCGTGGTGTCTTCCTGCACGTTGCCGGCATCGCTGCCCGACGCGAAGCTCAGCACCGGTGCGTCGTTGCTGCCGGTGACGGTGACAGTCACCTGTTGGGTGTCGACGCCACCCAGGCCATCGCTGACCTGGATGGTGAATACTTCGTTATGAGTCTCGCCGGCCTGCAACGATTGCACCGCACTGGCGACGCCATTGGTGCCGTTGGCCAGGGTGTACGTCCATTGGCCCGTGCCGTCGACGGCGATCGAGCCGTAGGTGCCGGTATTGGACCCGGCAATGCTCCAGGTGGCAGTGGCCGCATGGTCGATGTCGCTCGAGCTGAATTGGCCACTGACGCTGAGCGTGGTGTCTTCCTGCACGGTGCCGACATCGTTGCCCGACGCGAAGCTGAGCACCGGCGCGTCGTTGCTGCCGGTGACGGTCACGGTCACTTGTTGGGTGTCGACGCCGCCGAGGCCATCGCTGACCTGGATGGTGAACACTTCGTTATGGCTCTCGCCGGCCTGCAACGATTGCACCGCACTGGCGACGCCATTGGTGCCGTTGGCCAGGGTGTAGGTCCATTGACCGCTGCTGTCGACGGCGATCGAGCCATAAGTGCCGGTATTGGACCCGGCAATGCTCCAGGTCGCGGTGGCTGCATGATCGATGTCAGTCGAGCTGAATTGGCCACTGACGCTGAGGGTGCTGTCCTCCTGCACGGCGCCGACATCGTTGCCGCTGGCGAAGCTGAGTACGGGTGCGTCGTTGCTGCCGGTCACGGTGACGGTCACCTGTTGGGTGTCGACACCGCCGAGGCCATCGCTGACCTGAATGGTGAACACCTCGTTATGACTCTCGCCGGCCTTCAGCGATTGCACGGCACTGGCGACGCCATCGGTGCCGTTGGCCAGGGTGTAAGTCCATTGACCGCTGCTGTCGACGGCGATCGAGCCGTAGGTTCCAGTTGCCGAGCCATTGATCGACCAGGTGGCGGTGGCTGCATGATCGATGTCGCTTGAACTGAACTGGCCGCTGACGCTGAGGCTGGTGTCCTCCTGCACGGCGCCGGCATCGTTGCCGCTGGCGAAACTGAGTACGGGTGCGTCATTGCTGCCGGTGACGGTGACAGTCACCTGCTGGGTGTCGACACCGCCGAGGCCGTCGCTGACCTGCACGCTGAACACTTCGTTATGACTCTCGCCGGCTTTCAGTGATTGCACGGCACTGGCGACGCCATCGGTGCCGTTGGCCAGGGTGTAAGTCCATTGGCCGCTGCTGTCGACGGCGATCGAGCCGTAGCTGCCGGTGTTTGACCCGGCAATGCTCCAGGTCGCGGTGGCTGCATGATCGATGTCGCTCGAGTTGAACTGGCCACTGACGCTGAGGGTGGTGTCTTCCTGCACCGCGCCGACATCGTTGCCGCTGGCGAAGCTGAGCACCGGCGCATCGTTGCTGCCGGTGACGGTGACAGTCACCTGCTGGGTGGCGACGCCACCGAGGCCATCGCTGACCTGCACGCTGAACACTTCGTTGTGACTCTCGCCAACCTTCAGTGATTGCACCGCACTGGCGACGCCATTGGTGCCGTTGGCCAAGGTGTACGTCCACTGACCGCTGCCGTCGACGGCGATCGAGCCGTAGGTTCCGGTTGCCGAGCCATTGATCGACCAGGTGGCGGTGGCATTGTGGTCGATGTCGCTCGAGCTGAATTGGCCACTGACGCTGAGCGTGGTGTCTTCCTGCACGTTGCCGGCATCGCTGCCCGACGCGAAGCTCAGCACCGGTGCGTCGTTGCTGCCGGTGACGGTGACAGTCACCTGTTGGGTGTCGACGCCACCCAGGCCATCGCTGACCTGGATGGTGAATACTTCGTTATGAGTCTCGCCGGCCTGCAACGATTGCACCGCACTGGCGACGCCATTGGTGCCGTTGGCCAGGGTGTACGTCCACTGACCGGTGCCGTCCACCGCGATCGAGCCATAGCTGCCAGTGTTGGACCCGGCAATGCTCCAGGTGGCGGTGGCCGCGTGATCGATGTCGGTCGAGCTGAACTGGCCACTGACACTGAGGGTGGTGTCTTCCTTCACGGCGCCGGCATCGTTGCCGCTCGCGAAGCTGAGCACCGGTGCGTCATTGCTGCCAGTAATGGTGATGGTCACAGTCTGCGTCGCCGAAGCAGCGTTAGCCGCGCCGCTGTTGTCGGTGGCGACCACGGTGTACGAGAAGGTGACGGTTTCACCCGCGCCGAGGAAATCGAGGTTCTGGCTGGTGCTGTAGTCCCAGCTGTTCTGATCGACCGAGAACCCGGCGACCAACGCCGAAGCCACACCCGCATCGAGCGTGCCGCCGCTCCAGGCGATGTTGCCGTTGGAGGTGTGCGACACAGTCACCACGTCGATGTTGTCCACATCGGCAAAGCTCAGTGCGCCGCTGTCGCTCAGTGTGGCCGTACCGTTGCCTTCGCTCATGGCGCCGGTGGTGTCGGCAATCGTCAGTGTCGGCCGGTCATTGGTGCCGGTGATGGTAATGGTCACGGTCTGTACCGTGCCGTCGCCGATCGCCACGTTATAGGTCTGGGTGAGGGTCTGGCCTTCGCCCAGGAACTGCACGGCGGCGTTGTCTACCGCGAAGTGCCAGCCCAGTGAACCGCTACCGGTGCCGGTGCTGTCGTGCAGTGGATCTGTGGTGAAGCTGCCCAGGTAGCCGGAAGCGCCCGGTGTGACGGTGACGCTATGGGTGTCGATCAGGTCGGCGTCGGTGAAGGTGATGCTGCCGTTGGCGGCGTAGTCGCCACTGTCTTCCTTGGCATCGCCGGTCTGCACGCCGCTGGTGATGTGCACCTGGTCGTTGGTGCCGGTGAGGGTGATGACCACATTTTGCGTTGTCGACGAACCATGCCCATCGTTGAGGGTGACCACATAGGTTTCGGTAGCCGTCTGACCTTGGGCCAGGTACTGGGCTGCCGCATTGTTCACGGTGTAAGTCCAGTTAACGGTGCCGTTGGCCGCATTGGCCGCTTCCATTACAGAGGCAAGGGCGAAGTTGCCCAGCGCTGTGGTATTGCCTCCCGCCGCCACGAATGAAGCGGTATGCGTGTCGCTCAGATCGACGTCGCTAAATGCAATCGTGCCCGTCGTACTCAGCGAATCGGTAGTGCTCGGCGTTGTGGGCGCATCTTCGGTCACCGTGCCAGCCTGCACGCCGACGTTCATCGTCACACTGTCATTCATACCTGCGAATTGCACTTGCGCAGTGGCCCAGCTGAGGGTGCCATTGCCGAGACGAATCGCATACGTAAAGCTGTCTGCCAGGGACGCTCCGGCAGCAAGCTCCTGAAGTTGCGCCTTGAAAGCAGTCGATAAAGTAGCGGCGTCGTAGCCGACTTTACCATCCGATGTAATCCAGATTTTTGCCCCGTTGAGGCTGGTGTCGGTGCTCGTCGCCTCAATTCTGCTCGTGTCCTGGACCAGCAGATCGGCCGGGGCATAAACCTTGGTGGCAGTAGAAAGGCTGGTCGCGTTATCAACTGACCAGAGCGTCTTTGCGTTACCGCCCAGGTCATTGGACATGACATCCAGGTACACGACACCCTGCAGGTCTTCAGTGATGGTCACGTTGCTCGTGCCAATGACACCTGTAGTGAAAATGTCGTCCTGCGCCTGCGGCGTATTGGAAAACGAAGTAACGGTGCCGCCGCTGGTCGTGGTGGTGGTAGCCATGTCTTTCTCCCGAGAATGCTTTTTTTATTGGAATTGCCAGGGACTGCTAACAGGACGAAGTCCCGTGCTTGCGCCGCTCAGAGTGTTCAGGAGCGGTACGGGGCGGCTACCGGACATCGTCGACCGTCTGGGCTTGACGGGACAGGTGCTGCCGGCAGAGGGGCGCTGGTCTCGCGGGGGTGAAGAAACTCGCCGTACTTGAGGAGCGAATCGCAGAAGCGGTCGGGCGAACGTGGGCCCAAGCCTGAGGCTGCGCTGCGCGTGGCGCGCAGTATCCTGAGAGCACCCATAGGGAAGGGACTCCTGAAGTAATGGCTGGATGAGGCCGTATTTTGGTACAGCACTGATTCAGGGATACGGCCTTTCCTGATATCAGTTTGATAGGTGTTTAGTTGTGGGGTCAGGCTTTGTAAAGGTGTTAAGCGCAGGTAACAGTACGATGTGCCAATATTCCGACAAGTGGATGTTTTGGTGTCAATATTATGTCGATTTGTTTTTGGCGAAGTGCCCGCCGGCACTCAATAGTGGTGTGCCTCAAATGAGCTGAAACCCTTATGCGGCAAGGGCTGGCTGCGTAATTTCAGTGCAAGAACACTCTAAAATTGCAGCGTCAGCGGTTAGAAAAGTCCATCAGAGCATTCCCTGGCGGTTTTTTCTTGCTCGAACCACCTGACGACTTACGTGGAAAGTCCGTTATTGCTGTGCCTTACTTCTGACTCCACTCACGGAGCCAAGCAATGCGACACAGAGGTGCACAGTTCTGGTTATGGACCGACCCCCGATTACCTCACCACATCCATGAAGAAATGCTCGGTGACGGGACACAAGTGGAAGTGCGGGCACGACTGAGTCGTGAGGGGATCACCCAGGTGTTCATCGGTGTTTACGATGCCCGTGGGATCATGCTGTGTGAGGAGTTTCACGACAGGGGCCGTGATGAGACTTACTGTGCGGCGTTGAAGTGGGGCGCTCTACGAGCGGGCGAGATCGTCGCGGGCACGCAGGCCTTCGTTGCACCTCATCGGGTGCAACTGACGCTCGGCACGGTCATCACCGATGAGTCGGTACTGGCGCTGCGGCGGATGGAAATGAACGAACGTGAGCGTTTCAAGCTCAGCTGTGAAGATGCGTGGTCGGAATACCTGACCGCCAAAGCGGCCATGCTTGACCTCATGCGCGCGCCCAAAGTCGATCCCAGGGTCTGGGCGGATCACAAGGAGCGACTGAAGCAGGCGATTGACCGGCGCGTCTGTGTACAACGCGCCTATTTACGCTGAGCTATTCAGAACCTGATGCCCGGGGCTGTCGCAGGGTCTCGATGGTCGCGATCAGGTCATCGTAGGACACCGGTTTTCCAATGTACTGGTCAAAGCCCGATTGACGAGCCTTTTTAATATCGCTGATAGCGCCATAGCCAGTCAGGGCAATGGCCGGCACATCCTTGACATGCGGCAACTGACGTAATGCTTGCATCAGTTCATGGCCGTTCATGACCGGCATGCCCAAGTCCGAAATGATCAGGTCGAAGTGGCTGTTTGCAGCCGCGTCCAGAGCGTCCTTCGGATGATCGAAGGCAACGACTTCGGCGTCCTCCATTTCCAGCAGCATCTTCAGGGTTTCAAGTACCTCGGCGGAGTCGTCGACCAGCAGAATCGTCAGGCCGCTCAGTTTTCCTGATACCTCATCGGTTGGCGTTGTGGTTTGGGTTTTGCCTTCACTACTGGCCAGGGGCAAATAGACAGTGAAGGTACAGCCTTCCCCAACGCCCGGTGAACTCACCTCAACCGTGCCATGTTGGGCCTCGGTCAATTGGCGCACCAGTGACAAACCGATGCCCAGCCCTTCGCGCTGGTGGTTGGCGTGCTGTGTTTCAGCCTGGCCAAACAGGTCGAATACGTGTTCGAGGTTCTCGGCCGCGATGCCGGTGCCATTGTCCTTGACGTCCAGCCGCGCCATGTTCTCGGCCAAGCTGGCGATCAATTGCACGCGGCCGTCGGGCGGGGTGAATTTCAGTGCGTTATTCACCAGGTTCCAGATGATCTGCTCCAGGCGCGTCGGATCGGCGCGCACCATCAACGGCTCCGAAGGCACATGCAGCTCGACGGTGGTGCTGTGCTGGTCGTTGAGGACGACGGTGTAAATATCGCGCAGCACACTGGCCAGATCCACGGCGATCGGTTTGAGCTTGAGCTTGCCGGTGCGCACGCGGGCGACATCCAGCAGGTCGTCGATGATCCGCGCCTGGCTGCTGACGGCATCGCAAATGGTGTTGACGGCTTTGGCGGCCGGCGCCACCGACTTGGTCACCGGCAAGCGCCGCAACAGTTCGGCGTTGAGCTGGATCAGGTTCAGAGGATGCTTGAGTTCGTGGGACATGACCGCGAAGAACTCATCTTTGAGGTAATTGGTGTTCAGCGTCTCGGCCAGTTGTTGGCTTTGTTCCTCATGCTGGCGTTTGTGACCGGTCAGGTCCCGGGCGATTTTCACGTAGCCGCGAAGGTTGTCACCGCTGAGCAAGGTCACTTCGCCGCTGCAATAGAAGCGGCTGCCGTCCTTGCGCAGGTGCCAGCGTTCATCTTCGGAACGGCCATGGGTGCGAGCCCCCAGCAGTTCGGATTCAGGCACGCCGGAGGCGCGGTCTTCGGCGGAAAAAATGAAGTCGTAGTAAGCGCCTTCGGCCTCAGCCTTGCTGTAGCCGAAGATCAGTTCGGCGCCTTTGTTCCAGGTGGTGATCACGCCTTGTTCATCAAGGGTGATGATCGCGTAGTCGCGGGTGCTTTCGGCCACCAGGCGCATGCGTTCTTCGCCCAGGCGCAGCTCTTCTTCGGCCTCGCGGCGTTTGGTGATGTCAATGAACGTCAGCACGGTGCCGTCGATACGGTCTTCGCTGGAGCGATAGGGCAGCAGGCGGGCGATGTACCAGTGCTTGTCGGTGCTGCTGACTTCACGTTCGATCATGTTCAATGATTCGAACACCGATGCCGCGTCACTCGCCAGGTCGTCGTAGTGCAGGCGATGGGTGATGTCGAGCAGGGAGCGGCCGGTATCCACCGGCAGCATGCTGAAAATATCGGTGGCACGCGGAGTGAACCACTTGATCCGCATGCTGCGGTCGACAAACACCGTGGCAATGTCGGTGGAGGCGATCAGGTTGGTCAGGTAGTCGTTGATCTTGTCGGTTTCTTCGACTTTGGTTTTCAGCTCGTAGTTGACCGTCAGCAGCTCTTCGTTGATCGATTGCAGCTCTTCCTTGCTGGTCTCCAGCTCTTCGGTGGCCGAGCGCAGTTCTTCGTTGATCGCCTGCATTTCTTCGTTGGAAGCTTTCAGTTCTTCACTGGAAATTTCCGATTGTTCAATGGTGTCCTGCAAGTGCAGTTTGGTGCGTTGCAGTTCACGCTCAAGATTGGACAGCACCTGGCTTTCGGTTTGCAGCAGGGTTGTGGTCGTCGCTTGCGAAGGATCGACTTCGACTTCCTCGAAAATCACCAGGATGAACTCGCCGTCCGACTCTTCATCCTTGTAGGGCTGCGCCTCCAGGCTGACCTTGTAACGCCGCTCTTCGCGCTTGACCGGCACCTCGCGGGATTTCACGGCCAGGCCGCTCTGCTGGACCTGGAACAGCGTGGTGCGGATTTCCAGGCGCAGCTCCGACAGGATCAGCGTCAGCAGGTTGCGTGACAACTCACCGCCCACATGCCGAAGGAAACGCCCGGCAGTTTCGCTCATGTGCAGGATGTCTGCGTTGGCATCGACGATCATGCTCGGCGGGGCCGCGCGTTCGAGGGCGCGCTGGTGGATGTCGGCAAACGACAGTTTGCGCTGCACGGCGTGTTGCGGTGCCTGATGGGAAATATTGGAGCGCACATAACCACCGCGCGGCACGGTCGGCGTGCGCCGGCTGTTGGCGGTGCCGGTCTTGGCGCGGAAGATCCGGTTGCGTTTGTCCACCGGCGTGAACAGCTCATGGCAAGCGTCTGCACTTTCGGAGGAACCGAGGAACAGAAAACCGCCGGGGCGCAAGGCGAAGTGGAACATCTGCAGGATTTCGCGCTGTACTTCGCGATCCAGATAGATCAACAGGTTCCGGCACACGATCAGGTCGATTTGCGAGAAGGGTGGATCGGACAGCAGGCTGTGTTTGGCGAACAGCACCTTCTCGCGGATTTCCTTGCGAATCCGATAGTGCTCATCTTCCTTGATGAAGTAATGCCGCAGCCGCGTCGGCGGCACATCCGTCACGATGGCTTGCGGGTACAGGCCGGCCCGGCCGAAGCTGATGGCGCGCTCGTCGATGTCGGTGGCGAAAACTTGCAGTGAGGCCTTGCTGGCTTCCTGTTGCAGCTGATCGTTGACCAGCATCGCCAGGCTATAGGCTTCTTCGCCGGTGGAACAGCCAGCCGACCAGACCCGGATTTCTTCCTTTTCAGGCTGCGCCGAAACCGCGGCGCTGACCAGTTGCGGAATGACATCCCGCTCCAGCGCTTCGAAGGCTTCGCGATCACGGAAAAAGTTGGTCACGCCGATCAGCATGTCCCCCAGCAGCGCCTTGGTTTCTTCGGGATTGCTTAGCAGGTAGCGGTAATAAGCTCCCAAGTCGGGCTGGGCCGTGACCTGCATCCGGCGTTCGATCCGCCGCAATACCGTTGCGCGTTTATAGTGCTTGAAGTCATGACCGGTGCCGGTACGCAACTGGATCAGGATGTCGTGCAGCATTTGTTCGGCGAGCACGGCATCACGTTCGGCTACAGAGGCGAAGGATTGCAGTTCCGGATCATTGGCGGCGGGCAAGCTGATTTCCCGGGAGTTGTGCCACAGGTCCAGCAGCTTTTGCGGCATGTCTGCTACGGGCAATACCAGATCGACCATGCCGGTTTCGATGGCCGCCCGAGGCATACCGTCGAACTCGGCGTCTTCCGGTACCTGGGCCAGGGTAATGCCGCCCTGTTCCTTGATACGCGACAGGCCGACTGCGCCGTCGGAACCGCTGCCCGAGAGCACCAGGCAGAAGGCGCGCTCGCGGTGTACTTGCGCCAGGTCGCGGAAGAACAGATCGATCGAGGCATGGCGTCCCAGTTGTGGGTCGTTTTCAATTACCTCAAGGTTATTTCCATTCATCACCAGTCGCCGCGCCGGCGGGATGACATAGACCCGGTTTTTCTCGATCGGTACGGTTTCGGTGACCTGCAGAACCGGCATCCGGGTCGATTCCTGGATGATCTTGTCTGCGACGCTTTGGTGGTCGGGCGACAGGTGAAGAATGATCACAAACGCCATGCCGTTGTCGTTAGGCATGTTCTCGAAAAACAATTTGATGGCTTGCAGCCCGCCAGCCGACGCACCGATGCCCACCACCGGAAAATCCAGGGTACTGAGGGTCAGGGCCTTTCGCTCGGGAGCCGTGGCCGAGTGCTTGGGGGTGGTGGTCATTTCCTGGCCTTTGCCGGCGATTTAGAGCGTATTGGGTTCAAGCGGATAATAATTAGCGTGCTTCAATAAATCAGGATAATCCCGTTTTTCAATAACGCCTTCAAATATTTAGCGCAGCCGTATGATCTTTTGGCAGTAAAAGGAACGATTGCACTCCCGCTGCTTCAAGGGAACGCGACTACTGGCCGATAACGCGACAAGCCGTTGTGATTTCATCGCTGGCGGCCGGTAAAGCTCATCACGCGATTGTGCGAAATTGCTTGATAGCCAATGGCCTCTCGCTATCATCTGCGCGCCTGAAAGGCCGCGAAGCTGAACTCGCAGCCATTGCCTTTAGGTTGTTCTTCCTTAAATTGCCTGGAAATCTTCGATGCTGTCGTATCACCAAAAAAGCTTTTTGATCGTCGATGATTTCTCGGATTTCCGCAGTTCCGTCAGGTCCATGCTGCGGGAGCTGGGCGTCAAGGACGTCGACACCGCTGATACCGGTGAGCAGGCGCTGCGCATGTGCTCGCAGAAGTCCTACGACTTCATCCTGCAGGATTTCCACCTGGGCGATGGCAAGAAAAACGGTCAGCAGGTGCTCGAAGACCTGATGATCGAGAAGCTGATCAGCCACGAAAGTGTGTTTGTCATGGTCACCGCCGAAACCAGCCAGGCCATGGTGCTCAGCGCACTGGAGCATGAGCCCGACGCTTACCTGACCAAACCGTTCAACCGCTCCGGCCTGGCCCAGCGCCTGGAGCGACTGGAACAGCGCAAGACCTTGCTCAAGCCGATCCTGCAAGCGCTTGACCGGGGCAAACCGGTTGAAGTGCTCAATGCCTGCATCGCCCTGTGCAAACAAGACATTCGTTATTCGCCGCTGTGCCTGCGCTACCGCGCCGATGCATTGCGCGACTTGAACCAGAACGAAGCGCTGGAGCGTCTTTACGACAGCATCATTGCGGATCGGCCTTTGCCCTGGGCTTTTGCCGGATTGGGCCAATTGCTGTTCAAGCGCGGGCAGGTCAGCCAGGCCAAGGGCATTTACGAAAAAGCCTTGAAAGTCTTCCCGATGATGCCGGCCCTCTACGATGGCATGGCCGATGTGCTGGTCGCCGAAGGTGACACCAAAGCGGCGCAGAAAGTGTTGGAGGAAGCAATTCGCCTGTCGCCGCTGGCGGTGCGCCGGCAAGCGTTGCTGGGCAAGTTGGCAATGGCCAACGAAGATTTCGACACTGCCTCCAAAGCCTATCGCCAGGCCGTGAACCAAGGGGCGCAGTCACGTTTCAAGGATGCGGAAAGCAACCTCGGCCTGGCCCATGCCTTGATCAGCAAAGGTGCGGAAAAGGGCCTGGACACGCGGACCCGCCTGGAAATCAACACGACGCTGAGTGCAGTGGCGAAGGAGAACCCTTCCGACCCAGGCCTGCAGATTCGTGCGCGTCTGATGAAGGCCACCAGCCTGCTGCTCAACGATGCCGAGACCGCCGAGAAGCTCACCGAGCAAGCGATGATGCGCCTCGATGGCATGGAACAGTTCATGAGCGCCGAAGCGGCGCTGCTGGTGGCCAAGCAGTTGCAAATGCTCGGGCAGGCGAGTGCCGGTGCTTCGATGTTGAAAAACTGTGCGGAAATCTACGGCGACGATCCGACCGTGATGAAGGGCATCGCCAAGCTGACCGACGACCCGACCATCCTCAACTCGGGCAATGCCGCCGCCGACCTCAACCGTCAGGGCGTGCGGGTGTACAAGACCGGCAATCTGGTGGAAGCCCGGGATGTGTTCCGCAAAGCCCTGGCGCTGCAACCGAAGAACATCAGTATTGCCCTGAACATGGCGCAGTCGCTGCTGCATGGCACCGACACCAGCGTCCCGTCGGCCGAGCTGGAAGAGTGCCGGGCCTGCCTGAAAACGGTCGGCCTGATGCCCGATACCGATGCGCGTTATCCGCGCTACCAGAAACTGAAAATCAAGGCGTTCGGCGAATGATCGACAGCGAACCGTCACTCGACTTCTCTACGGTGATTGCCTCCACCGTGCACGACATGAAGAACTCTCTGGCCATGCTGATGCAGGCGCACAGCCAATGGCTGGCGCGTTTGCCCGACCCTGAGCGGCACACCCCGGAGCAGGGCGTCATCGACTTCGAGTTCGCCCACCTCAATGGCATGCTGGTGCAGTTGCTGGGGCTGTACAAGCTGGGCGTCAACCAGATGCCGTTGCAGCCGGCCTACCATGAGCTGGATGATTTCATTGAGGCGCAACTGGCGGCTCACCAGGAAGTGTTCGCCAGCCGCGGCATTATCGCGACCTATGAAGTGGACCCGTTGAGCCCGCTGGGTTTCTTCGATCGGGAGCTGATTGCCTCGGTGCTCGCCAATTGCATCAACAACGCCATTCGTTATGCCCGGCATGCCTTGTTGATCAGTGTCAGCGATGAGGCCGGGCAATTGGTGCTGACCATCAACGACGATGGTGAGGGTTATCCACCCGAGATGATCGAGCGTCAGGCCGACTATGTGCAGGGCATCAACCACAGCAGCGGCAGTACCGGCCTGGGCTTGTACTTTGCCGGGCGGATTGCCGCCTTGCATCAGCGTGATGGTGTGGGCGGACGTACCGAAATCAGTAATGGCGGGCCATTGGGTGGCGGCGTGTTCAGCCTCTATCTCCCCTGAACGACACGTTCCTCACAGGATTGCGCCTTTTTGTTTGACGCTGCTTGATATTCCGAACAGCCGGAGCCTATTTTGTACGGGTCGCCGTTCGCGGCTCGTACAACAACAAGGATTGCGTCATGACAACCGATGGCCATCGCTCACTCGCGCAGCGATTGACGGGCATTGATGAGATTGAATGTGTCACGCCGGACTTGAACGGCGTGCCACGCGGCAAGGTAATGACCGCTGAAGGATTTCTTGAGGGGCGGCGTTTACAGATGGCGCGGGGAGTGCTGCTGCAATGCATCATGGGCGGCTATCCGCCCGCGCACTTTTACGGCAGCGATGATGGCGATCTGGCGCTGGTGCCTGATCCGGGGCAGATCCACCGCTTGCCCTGGAGTTCGCACCCTCGGGCACTGGCCATATGCGATGCACAGGAACTGACGGGCGAGAGCTCGCACCTGTCGACTCGCGGCCAACTCAAGGCGGTGATCGCTCGCTACGCCGCCCTCGGTCTGGCGCCGGTCGTGGCGACCGAGCTGGAATTCTTTGTGTTCGCGCCCAACCCTGACCCGACGCAACCCTTCCAGCCTCCAGTGGGCCTGGACGGTCGTCGCGAGGACGGTCATTCGGCATTCAGTATCAGCTCCAATAACGGCTTGCGGCCGTTCTTCGCTGAAGTCTACGCAGGCATGGCGGCGCTGGGCTTACCCCGCGATACCTTCATGCACGAGATGGGCGTCAGCCAGTTCGAGATCAACCTGCTGCATGGCGATCCGCTGCTGTTGGCCGACCAGACCTTGCTGTTCAAGCATCTGCTCAAGGAAGTGGCGCTCAAGCATGGCCTGACCGTGGTCTGCATGGCCAAGCCGTTGGCTCACACGCCGGGCAGTTCGATGCATATTCACCAGAGCGTCGTCGAGATCGACAGCGGGCGTAACGTGTTCAGCGACGAGGCTGGCGAGCCGACCGCGACCTTCCGTCATTTCATCGGTGGCCAACAGGCCGGCCTGGCGGATTTCACTGCGCTGTTTGCGCCGAACGTGAACTCTTATCAGCGCCTGTGTCATCCTTTTGCATCGCCCAATAATGCCTGCTGGTCCCATGATAACCGCGCGGCCGGCCTGCGCATTCCGGCCAGTTCACCGGTTGCTCGTCGGGTCGAAAACCGCCTGCCGGGGGCTGACGCCAACCCGTATCTGGCGATCGCCGCGAGCCTGGCGTCGGGGCTGTATGGCATCGAAAACAAACTGGAACCGAGCGAAGCGGCCCGGGGCGAGTTCGTGGTGCCGGATAATCTTGCGTTGCCGTGTACCTTGCATGCCGCACTTGAACGTCTGAAACGTAGCCAATTGGCGAAGGAACTGTTCGGCAAGGAGTTCATCGAAGGCTACATCGCTTCGAAGACCCTGGAGTTGACCAGCTTCCTCGATGAAATTACTCCCTGGGAACGGCGTGTTCTAGCAGCCCAGGCCTGACGACCTGTCGCCATCGGGCTATCGTTGTCGATAGCCCGATACTCACTGCAAGGAGCCGCTCGGAACGCCAATGCGCCAAATCCTGAAATCCTTTCGAGGACTTTATTTCGCCTCGCTGATGATGTTGATCGGCTCGGGCCTGTTGAGTACTTACCTTGCCCTGCGCCTGGCGGCCGATAAGGTCGACAGCCTGTGGGTCGGCGCGTTGATGGCGGCCAACTATTTCGGCCTGGTGCTGGGCGGCAAGATCGGCCATCGGCTGATTGCCCGGGTCGGGCATATTCGAGCTTATTCAGCCTGCGCCGGGATCGTCGGTGCGGCGGTGCTGGGCCATGGCCTGGTGGACTGGCTGCCCGCGTGGCTGTTCCTGCGGGTGATCGTTGGCCTGGGCATGATGTGCCAGTACATGGTGATCGAAAGCTGGCTCAACGAGCAGGCAGAAGCCAAGCAGCGTGGCGTGGTGTTCAGCGGCTACATGATCGCCTCGTACCTGGGGCTGGTGCTGGGTCAGCTGATTCTGGTCATGCACCCGGGCCTGGGCCTGGAACTGTTGATGCTGGTCGCACTGTGTTTCGCCCTGTGTCTGGTGCCGGTGGCCCTGACCCGGCGGATTCACCCGGCACCTTTGCACCCGGCGCCGATGGAGCCGCGCTTCTTCATCAAACGCGTGCCGCAGTCACTGAGCACGGTGTTGGGGGCGGGATTGATCGTCGGTTCGTTCTACGGCCTGGCGCCTCTGTATGCCTCCCAGCAAGGATTGTCCACCGAGCAGGTCGGTCTGTTCATGGGCAGCTGCATTTTTGCGGGCCTGGTGGTGCAGTGGCCGTTGGGATGGCTATCGGATCGTTATGACCGGGCGGTATTGATCCGAAGTTTTGCGTTTAGCCTGGCACTGGCCGCGTTGCCGCTGGCGATCATGCCGCAGGTGCAACTGGAGGTGCTGTTCATCGCCGGGTTCCTCTGTTCGTTGGTGCAATTCTGTCTGTACCCGCTGGCGGTGGCGTTCTCCAACGACCACGTCGAGGGTGATCGCCGGGTGTCGCTGACGGCGATGCTGCTGGTGACTTACGGTGTCGGCGCGAGTGTCGGACCGTTGGTGGCAGGGGTATTGATGAAATTGTTCGGCAGCCAGATGCTTTATGCCTTTTTCAGTTTTTTTGCATTGGTGCTGGTGTGGCGAATCCGCCCGAAAGCAGTCACCAATCTGCATCAGGTGGACGATGCTCCGCTGCATCACGTGGCCATGCCCGACAGCATGACGAGTTCGCCACTGGTGGCGTGCCTTGACCCGCGTGTTGATGAGCAGGTGGTGCAGGATCAGATGCAGAATCCGGTCAACCCGGAGGCTGATGTCAATCCGGATGCCGGGCCCGAACCAGAACCTGAACCAGTTTCGGATTCAGAAGACCCGGACGCAGGTCGCGAGCAAAGTTTTACCGAAGCGCGGCCGTGATCAAGGCATAAAAAAACGGGCAGTCACCGCAAGGGACTGCCCGTTTTTTATTGGCGGGGCGTATCAGAAATCGTCTTTATCGAAGCGCCGCGCTTCACGTTGCAGCTGATAGACGAACCGCTCGACCTGCCGTTGCACCAGGCCGCTCATGTTGTGAAAACGCACGCCGGCGAAGGTGGTGTTGATCTTTTCTTCAAAGTGCAGGTAACGCAGCTCCACCGGTGCCGTCATGCTGCCGAAGGGCAGGGCGGCGATGAAGCGGTCGTAGACCTGGCCCAATTGCAGCTTCGCGGTAATGTCGCCTTCGAAGCGCAATTTGCAGCCGGTGGCGGAGATGTCCAGCAGTTTGCCGGCGATGGGCGACTTGAGTTTCTCGCCCCCCAGCTCGACATTGACCAGTTGTGCCAGCTTCAACGCAGCGCGGAAAGCATTGCGGCGCTGGTGGTAAACCACCTCATCGGGCAGCGCGCCCCGGTAGCAGCGGCCATCACCGGACTCGTCGATGGTCAGCGGGCCATTGCTTTCCCAGGCGATGCGCACGCCGTCGTGGAAGCCTTCGACCTTGAACGGTTCGCCGGCCAGCAGAAAGCGTTCGCCGTCGCGCGGGATCATTTCGTCCAGGGCGATCATCTTGCTGTCACGGTCGACGTCCACCAGATAACTCTGGAAGCGCTGGCTGCGCTCGTGGAACGTGATGATCAGCGGGTCATGGCTGTCTTGCAGCTGACGCAGGTTGCCGGAGATTTCCAGGGGCGTGGTGAGCACCTTGGGTGGCTGCGGAGCATCTTCCGCGCTTAAGGCATTGGACACGAGGTATCAATCTCCAGACAAATATGACTACTGGCCGGCATTCTGCCAGCATGTTTCGCGTCTTGATAGGGCGTGCTCATTGAAAGGCTTAAGCCTGACTGAGCGGGCGTGGCTTGGCGAGCTTGGAGGTTGATCCGCGGGCATCGTAGAGCGCTGGCGGCTCGCCGCCGGTGAGGATTTTCAGCTGGTTGGCCGTGGCGGCCTGCTGCACCAGAATCGACTGGCCATTGTTGGCATTGGCGGCCTGGCACTGGGCCAGGAGGTCGGTCAGCACGTCGCTCTGTCCCAGCAACCGTTCGCCAATGCTCGACTGGCTGGCGAGTTGCTCCAGGCCCTGGCGGTTGGTTGGCAGGTTGAGGCTGGCGAGGATTTCACTGCGCTTGCGGCCATGCTGTTCGAGCAGAATGATCAATGCCTGTTTATGCGCCAGAATTTCTTCGAGCAGTGGCATGTCGCGACCGTGCAAGGCGAGGGACTCGGTTTGCAGTAGCTCCAGCAGTTGTTGCGCCGGGGCGAAGTCGTCGATGATCAGTTGCAGTAAATGAGTGTCGTGCATGGCTGGCCTTGGGTTTTAAGCGTCCAAAAGCCTGGCGCGGGCCGTGGCCTAGCGCTGGGCTTCGAAGTTGAGCAGTTTGCTGGCTACACGGTTGCTGTCGACTTTATAGCTGCCATCGGCAATCGCTGCTTTCAACTCGGCCACGCGGGCGTTGTCGACGGCAGGCTGATCGCGCAGCTTGTCAGTGACCTTCTGCAACTGTTGAGCCTCATTGCTGAGGTGTACCGATTCCCCGCTTTTGGTGGTACTGGCCTGTTCGGCCGGGGTATTCAGCGGCGCGGATTGGCCGGCTTCGGCGGTTTCCTTGGCGGTGCTGGTACGCGTACTGCCCGTAAGTGACGAGGAGCTGTTTAAACGACTGAAATCGATGACCATGACAATAAACCTCTGGATATTTGGACGCTTGCCATGTTTTCGGCGATTCCCCGAAAAACTTTAGGCCCATTTATCAATGAGCTTGCATGCGCCAGCGCATGCCCTGCATGCGGCACAGTTTAGGCAACCGCCAGGCGGTGCGCCATCACTTCACAAACACAGAGCCCTTACATGGCCACTTCCACCTGGCCGGGCGCTGTGACTTGCGCCTTGATGACCCGCTGGGAGTTAAGGTTTTTCACGCGAATCTGTTCGCTCAGGCCGCCGTTGGACAGCGCTTCACCCGGCATGCGCACACTGAGCGTACCACTGCGGGCGGTAATCACCACCTGGTCGCCCTTGCGAACCACTTCCGCCTGTTCGAGATGCACCAGCGTAATGATCTGATCGGCGACCATTGGTCGGGTAAGTTTTTGCCCGATAGCCTGATCGACGGAAGTCAGAAACCCCTGATTTATCAGGCTGATATCACGCTCGCGCAGGGTTACGTCCTGAGGTTCGATAATCCCTGTGCGCTTGAGCGGACGAGTGGTCGTCACAATGTCGCGAAACAGCTTCACTTGAGCGGGCACGAAGACCGTCCAGGGCGAGGCGCCATCGCAGCGAACCTTGACCGTGACCCGTCCCAGAGGCCTTGCCGGGCTCTCGAGGGTGGCTGTCAATTCCTTGTCGCACATAGGCATGCGCAGGCGCGGATCGAGCTGGTTGACCTGGATTTCGTAGCGACCTTGCGTTTGACTGGTGGCCAGATAGTCCTCTACGGTGAATTCAAGAAAGCCCTGGGTGACGCCGATAAGCATGTCAGGCAAGGTAACCGTATCAGCAAGGGCAGGGCTGCCAGCGTTGAACAGGCAAGCGGCCGACATCGCGCAGAGCAATCTGCGGCAGGTTGATGTGAGGTGTCGGAAAAATGTCGGTTCTGTGTTCATAAGAGTTAAAAAGCAAGCGCCGTGCCGTTTCGTGATGAATGTGCGTCGCAACACACTTAGCGTTGGTGTAGGAGTCTGGGCATGGCTGGTGTAATGGATTCGGTGAACCAGCGCACGCAACTGGTAGGGCAGAATCGCCTTGAGCTGTTGTTGTTCCGTCTCGACGGCCAGCAGCTGTATGGGATCAACGTGTTCAAGGTTCGCGAGGTGCTGCAATGCCCCAAGCTGACCCTGATGCCCAAGTCCAGTCCTGTCGTGTGCGGTGTGGCGAATATTCGGGGGGCAACCATTCCGATCCTGGATCTGGCGATGGCGACCGGTGCCGGTCGGTTGCTGGACCAGAGCAATCCCTTCGTGATCATCACGGAGTACAACACCAAGACCCAGGGTTTCCTGGTTCGGTCGGTGGAGCGCATCGTCAACATGAACTGGGAGGAGATTCATCCGCCACCCAAGGGCACGGGGCGCGATCACTACCTGACGGCTGTGACTCGGGTCGACAACCAGTTAGTCGAAATCATCGACGTCGAGAAGGTGCTGGCGGAAGTGGCGCCGACGCCGGAAGCGATTTCGGTGGGCGTGGTCGATGTTGAGACCCAGCACAAGGCGCTCTCTTTGCGCGTATTGACGGTCGACGACTCGTCGGTGGCACGCAAGCAGGTGACCCGTTGCCTGCAAACGATCGGTGTCGAAGTGGTGGCGTTGAACGACGGCCGGCAAGCGCTGGATTACCTGCGCAAGCTGGTCGACGAGGGCAAGAAGCCGGAAGAAGAGTTCCTGATGATGATCTCCGACATCGAGATGCCGGAGATGGACGGGTACACCCTGACGGCCGAGATCCGCGCCGATCCGCGCATGCAAAAGCTCCATATCATCCTGCATACTTCGTTGTCGGGTGTGTTCAATCAGGCGATGGTCAAGAAGGTCGGTGCCGATGACTTCCTGGCCAAGTTCCGTCCTGATGACCTGGCATCCCGGGTAGTCGACCGGATCAAAGCAGCAGATAACAGCTAGAGGCCTTCTGCCCCTGGCGGTCAACACGATTTAAGAGGCGGTATCTTTGTCTACGGGTAATTTGGATTTCGAACAGTTCCGGGTATTCCTGGAAAAAGCCTGTGGCATTTTGCTCGGTGAAAACAAGCAATATCTGGTCTCGAGCCGTCTCAACAAACTGATGGAACAGCAGGGCATCAAATCGTTGGGTGAGCTGGTTCAGCGCATCCAGACCCAGCCGCGCAGCGGTTTGCGCGAGATGGTGGTGGATGCCATGACGACCAACGAAACCCTGTGGTTTCGTGACACCTATCCGTTTGAAGTCTTGAAGAACAAGGTATTGCCTGAAGCGATCAAGGCCAGCCCCGGTCAGCGCCTGCGGATCTGGTCGGCGGCGTGTTCGTCGGGTCAGGAACCGTATTCGCTGTCGATGTCCATCGATGAGTTCGAACGGGTCAACATGGGCCAGTTGAAGATGGGCGTGCAGATCGTTGCCACCGACCTGTCCGGCAGCATGCTGACCAACTGCAAGACCGGCGAGTACGACAGCCTGGCCATCGGTCGCGGTCTGTCGCCCGAGCGCCTTCAGCGTTACTTCGACCCCAAGGGGCCGGGGCGCTGGGCCATCAAGGCACCAATCAAGAGTCGGGTGGAGTTTCGCTCGTTCAACTTGCTGGACAGCTACGCAAGCCTGGGCAAGTTCGACATCGTGTTCTGCCGCAACGTGCTGATCTACTTCTCCGCCGAGGTGAAGAAAGACATCCTGTTGCGCATTCACAGCACGCTCAAGCCGGGCGGTTATCTGTTCCTTGGCGCGTCCGAAGCGCTGAACGGTTTGCCGGACCATTACCAGATGGTCCAGTGCAGCCCGGGGATCATTTACCAGGCGAAGTGATTCGTTGACGGCATACAAAAAAACGGGGGGCCTCAGGGGCTCCCGTTTTTTTTGCCTGCTTGTTTCTCATAGGCACCCCAATACCTGTAGGAGCGAGGCTTGCCCGCGAAAGCGTTGGGGCGGTCAATGATGATTGTTGTCTGGCACACCGTTTTCGCGGGCAAGCCTCGCTCCTACAGTTGATCGGTGTTGCCCTGGGAAAGCGGCAGAAAAGCGGCAGGCGGCGGAAATCGGTTGCCGCTTTTCTGGCATTGCCGCCTCGCCACTGCTCGCAAAGCCCCCGGTTTACGGGCTTTTTTGAATTGGCACGCCGCTTGCAGTGTTCACGTTACGAAAAATCAGGTCACCCGAAGGTTTCCCGACATGAGCATCAGCTTCGATAAAGCGCTCGGTATCCACGAACAAGCCCTGGGCTTCCGCGCTCAGCGTGCCGAAGTCCTGGCCAACAACATCGCCAACGCCGACACCCCGAACTACAAGGCTCGGGATCTGGACTTCTCGAAAGTGCTCGCCGAGCAGAACGAGAAAACCAAAAACGGCAAGTTCGCCTTGAGCATGACCAACAGCCGTCACATCGAAGCTGAAGGCCTGGGCAATGGCGACGAGTCGCTGATGTATCGCACGCCGATGCAACCGTCGATCGACCAGAACACCGTGGATGCCCAACTGGAACAGTCGAACTACGCGGAAAACGCGGTCAACTTCCAGGCCAGCTTCACCCTGCTCAACAGTAAATTCAAAGGGCTGGTGTCAGCCCTGCGCGGAGAGTAATTCATGTCCCTGTCCAGTGTTTTCAACATTGCCGGTAGCGGCATGAGTGCCCAGACCACTCGCTTGAACACCGTCGCCAGTAACATCGCCAACGCCGAGACCGTTTCGTCGAGCATCGACCAGACCTATCGCGCCCGTCACCCGGTGTTCGCCACCATGTTCCAGGGCGGCCAGAGCGGCGGCAGCGATTCGCTGTTCCAGAACCAGGACGCGGCCGGTCAAGGCGTGCAAGTGCTGGGTGTGGTCGAAGACCAGAGCAACCTTGAAGCGCGCTACGAGCCGAATCATCCGGCCGCCGATGCCAAGGGCTACGTCTACTACCCGAACGTCAACGTCGTCGAAGAGATGGCCGACATGATTTCCGCGAGCCGTTCGTTCCAGACCAACGCAGAAATGATGAACACCGCCAAAACCATGATGCAGAAGGTCCTGACCCTCGGTCAGTGATAAGGGGCGACTTTCGATGAGTGTTACCGATACCACCAGCGGCGTAAGTCTCAAGGATGTCCTGGCCAACTCTTCGGTCAAGACCACGACCACCAGTGATGGTCTTTCCGCGGCGACCAGCAGTGCCACCGGCAGCAAGGCATTGGGCAAGGATGCGTTCCTGCAACTGCTGGTCACCCAGCTGAAAAACCAGAACCCGCTCGATCCTCAGGACAACAGCGCGTTCGTAGCCCAGTTGGCGCAGTTCAGTAGTCTGGAAGGCATCACCACGCTGAACCAGACCGTCAGCGGCATTGCCGGCAACTACAACTCCTCGCAAGCCTTGCAGGCTTCTTCGCTGGTGGGCCGTTCGGTCATCGCGCAGACCGACAAGGCCGTGGTCGACACCTCCAAGAGCCTCAACGGTACCGTCGTGGTGCCGACATCGGTTTCCGCAGCCACCGTCAAGATCACCAACTCGGCAGGCACGGTCATCCGCACCCTCGACCTGGGTAGTCAAAACGCCGGCAATGCCAGCTTCATTTGGGACGGCAAGGACAGTTCGGGCGCGGTGGCACCGGCGGGTACTTACACCTTCGGCGCAACGAGCACCATCGACGGCAAGAACACCTCACTGATTACTTACCTGCCGGCAACGGTCAACAGCGTGACCATCAGCCAGACCGGCGGTGAGTTGATGCTGAACCTGGCAGGCCTGGGCAGCGTTGCCCTGTCCAAAGTGCAAACCATTGGTCTATAGAGCCGACTAACACGGCACAAAGGAGTGGAATATGTCTTTCAATATCGGCCTTAGCGGTCTCTATGCGGCCAACAAACAACTGGACGTGACCGGCAACAACATCGCCAACGTCGCGACCACCGGTTTCAAATCGTCCCGTGCAGAATTCGAAGACGTGTACTCGGCCACTCGCCTGGGTACCGGCAGCAAGACCATCGGTAACGGCGTGCGCCTGGCCAACGTTTCCCAGCAGTTCAGCCAGGGTGATGTGAACAACACCGGCAACGTGCTGGACATGGGCATTCAGGGCAACGGCTTCTTCATCCTCAGCGACAACGGTTCCCTGAGCTACACCCGTGCCGGTGCGTTCAAGACCGACGCTCAAAACTTTGTGGTCGATAACAACGGCAACCGCTTGCAGGGTTATGGCGTCGATTCCAATGGCAAGATCATCAACGGTGTGTTGACTGACTTGAAGATCGACACCTCGAGCCTGAAGCCGAATCCGACTACCAAGGTTGATCAGACGATGAACCTGAACTCGGCGGAAACCACGCCGACCGTGGCCCCGTTCAGCCCGACCGATACCAACAGCTATAACAAGACCATCTCCACCAAGGTCTACGACAGCCAGGGTAACGAGCACACCATGGACCAGTACTACGTGAAAACGGGTACCAACGCGTGGCGTGTCTATACCTACATGGACGGTCGCTCCCCGGCCAACCCTGCAACCACGCCTCCAGTGCCGATCACCGCTGACATCACTTTCAACTCCGACGGCAGCATTAACACGCTGACGGCGGGTGCCGGCTGGACCCAGACTGGCAACACGTTGACCATGACCGGTTGGGTGCCAGGTGCCATTACCAACGCCGCAACGATTCCTGTGACCTGGGGGCCGAACGGTTCCGTCGCTGCCACTGGCGGTATCGCGTTCAACATGGCGCTGACCACTTCTTACAACTCGCCAACCGCCCGTACCGCCCAATACCAGGACGGCTACGCCACCGGCCAGATCTCCAGCCTGACCATCGACGCCAGCGGCGTCATGACCGCCAACTTCAGCAACCAGCAAACCAAGGCCATCGGCCAGGTGGCGGTGGCGAGCTTCGCCAACGAGCAAGGCTTGCAGCCAATTGGCGGTACGCGCTGGAAAGAAACCTTCGCCTCCGGTGTGGCCGGTGTCGATGCGCCGAAAACCGGTACCCTAGGTTCGGTCGTGTCCAACTCGCTGGAAGAGTCCAACGTCAACCTGACCAACGAACTGGTTGATTTGATCAAGGCGCAGAGCAACTACCAGGCGAACGCCAAGACCATCTCCACCCAGAGCACCATCATGCAGACCATCATTCAGATGACCTGATGCTTGATAGTGCTGCATAAGAAACCCCTCGCAAGAGGGGTTTTTTCATTCTGTAGGAGCGAGGCTTGCCCGCGAAGAATGCACTGCGGTTTTTCAGGTATTACGCGTCATCGTTCTTCGCGGGCAAGCCTCGCTCCTACAAGGCAGAGGCAAAAGAAAACCCCCGACCAGCCAGAGGCTCATCGGGGGTTTCAGGTAAGCGCCCTGGAGCGCCTACCGGCTCAGCTTATTGGCAAGCTTCGCAATCCGGCTCGTCGATGGCGCAGGCCTTCGGCACTGGAGCTGGACCGGCTGGGGCTGCCAGGACCGAGTCGTCACCGTGGTTGCCGCCGCTGGAAACAGCGTTCAGCTTACCGGTGTTGATGGTCGACTTCTCGGTGCTGGTCGCGGCCAGGGCACGGAGGTAGTAAGTGGTTTTCAGACCACGGTACCAGGCCATGCGGTAGGTCACGTCCAGTTTTTTGCCCGAAGCGCCGGCGATGTACAGGTTCAGCGACTGAGCCTGGTCGATCCACTTCTGACGACGGCTGGCGGCGTCGACGATCCACTTGGTGTCCACTTCGAAGGCCGTCGCGTAGAGCTCTTTGAGTTCTTGCGGGATGCGCTCGATCTGCTGCACCGAACCGTCGTAGTACTTCAGGTCGTTGATCATGACCGAGTCCCACAGGCCGCGAGCCTTCAGGTCGCGAACCAGGTACGGGTTGATCACGGTGAATTCGCCCGACAGGTTCGATTTCACATAGAGGTTCTGGTAGGTCGGTTCGATCGACTGCGACACGCCGGTGATGTTGGCGATGGTTGCGGTCGGTGCGATGGCCATGATGTTGGAGTTACGAATGCCTTTCTGCACACGGGCGCGAACCGGTGCCCAGTCCAGGGTTTCGTTCAGGTCAACGTCGATGTACTTCTGGCCACGCTGCTCGATCAGGATCTGTTGCGAATCCAGCGGCAGGATGCCTTTGGACCACAGCGAACCCTGGAACGTCTCGTAGGCGCCACGCTCGTCAGCCAGGTCGCAGGAAGCCTGGATCGCGTAGTAGCTGACCGCTTCCATCGACTTGTCGGCGAATTCGACGGCAGCGTCGGAACCGTAAGGGATGTGCTGCAGGTACAGAGCGTCCTGGAAGCCCATGATGCCCAGACCGACCGGACGGTGCTTGAAGTTGGAGTTCTTCGCTTGCGGCACCGAGTAGTAGTTGATGTCGATCACGTTATCGAGCATGCGCACGGCGGTGTTCACGGTGCGTTGCAGCTTGGCGGTGTCCAGCTTGCCGTCGACGATGTGGTTCGGCAGGTTGATCGAGCCCAGGTTGCAAACGGCGATCTCGTCCTTGTTGGTGTTCAAGGTGATCTCGGTGCACAGGTTCGAGCTGTGAACCACGCCCACGTGCTGCTGCGGGCTGCGCAGGTTGCACGGGTCTTTGAAGGTCAGCCATGGGTGGCCGGTTTCAAACAGCATGGACAGCATTTTGCGCCACAGGTCTTTGGCCTGAATGGTCTTGAACAGCTTGACCTTGCCCGGGTACTCGGTCAGGGCTTCGTAGTACTCGTAACGCTCTTCGAAGGCCTTGCCGGTCAGGTCGTGCAGGTCCGGTACTTCGGACGGCGAGAACAGGGTCCACTTGCCGTCATCGAAGACACGCTTCATGAACAGGTCAGGGATCCAGTTGGCGGTGTTCATGTCGTGGGTACGACGACGGTCATCACCGGTGTTCTTACGCAGTTCGATGAACTCTTCGATGTCCATGTGCCAGGTTTCCAGGTAGGCACAGACAGCGCCTTTGCGCTTGCCACCCTGGTTAACGGCGACGGCGGTGTCGTTCACCACTTTCAGGAACGGCACGACGCCCTGGGATTTGCCGTTGGTGCCCTTGATGTACGAACCCAGCGCCCGAACCGGGGTCCAGTCGTTGCCCAGGCCGCCTGCGAATTTCGACAACATGGCGTTGTCGTGGATCGCGTGGTAAATGCCCGACAGGTCATCCGGCACGGTGGTCAGGTAGCAGCTCGACAGCTGTGGACGCAGGGTACCGGCGTTGAACAGGGTCGGGGTCGAGGACATGTAGTCGAAGGACGACAACAGGTTGTAGAACTCGATCGCACGGTCTTCTTTCTGCTTCTCTTCGATCGCCAGGCCCATGGCCACGCGCATGAAGAAAATCTGTGGCAGTTCGAAGCGGATACCGTCCTTGTGAATGAAGTAACGGTCGTACAGGGTTTGCAGGCCCAGGTACGTGAACTGCTGATCGCGCTCGTGGTTGATCGCCTTGCCGAGTTTTTCCAGGTCGAAGGACGCCAGAACCGGGTTCAGCAATTCGAATTCGATACCTTTGGCGATGTATGCAGGCAGTGCCTTGGCATACAGGTCGACCATTTCGTGGTGGGTCGCGCTGTCGGCGACACCGAGGAAGCCCAGGCCTTCGGCACGCAGGGTGTCCATCAGCAGGCGGGCGGTCACGAACGAGTAGTTCGGCTCACGCTCGACCAGCGTACGGGCGGTCATCACCAGGGCGGTGTTGACGTCGGTCAGGGCCACGCCGTCGTACAGGTTTTTCAGGGTTTCGCGCTGGATCAGCTCGCCGTCGACTTCTTCCAGGCCTTCGCACGCTTCGGTAACGATGGTGTTCAGACGACCCATGTCCAGCGGTGCGAGGCTGCCATCGGCGCGGGTGATGCGGATCGATGGGTGAGCGTTGACGGCTTCTTCGGCAGGGGAGTGCGCTGCGCGCTCTTTGGCGCGGGAGTCACGGTAGATCACATAGTCGCGGGCGACTTTCTGCTCGCCGGCACGCATCAGGGCCAGTTCGACCTGGTCCTGGATTTCTTCGATGTGGATGGTGCCGCCCGAAGGCATGCGACGCTTGAAAGTCGCGGTGACTTGTTCGGTCAGGCGGGCAACGGTGTCGTGGATTCGCGACGAAGCGGCAGCGGTGCCGCCCTCAACTGCGAGAAACGCTTTGGTGATGGCGACGGTGATCTTGTCATCGGTGTAAGGGACGACAGTGCCGTTACGCTTGATCACGCGCAGTTGGCCAGGCGCGGTGGCGGACAGATCCGAATTCGAATCGGCGGCCTGCGGCAAGGTGCCTTGCGGGTTCTCGCGAGTTGTGTCGGTTTGCATGGGGGGTTGTCTCCACATTCTCTATGTTTGTTTGGGCACCATCACGGTGCCCACCGTTCTGTCCTGAAGCACTACAACCGGCGAGGGCCGGGCATACCAACTTCGGGACAGATCAGGAAGGGGGCTATTGGGCGCCGCTTCCATGCCGAAGTCTTTGGTGTCACGCCTTGGGCCTGAAACCGAATTCCGTTTTGAGTGGCAGTAAATGACTGCAACACCCGTACCGTTATCGCCGTTTCGGGCTTAAAAACAGTAGCCATCCGCACACGCGGTTTGGTCTTTCGAAAATACGTTTGGTTCAACCGGAAAGAGGCAATAAAAGCGCTTGAAATCGGTGTCCGGTTTGTGTTTGGTTTTTGGCGTAAAACCCTACATGTAGGGTTTTTTTTGCGCCGAGGTACAAGATAATGCGTTTTGGAGGGTGTTGCAACGTACTACCTGTGGATAAACCTGTGCGTAAATTGTGTGTGAAAGAGGGAACGGGCGTGTAGGCCGCGACCTAGCTGGAGCCGACCATTTTTCACTGATTTTCAGCGACAGAAAACAGTCATCCGGATTTTTAAGGGCGCGAACCCTATCACAAAAAACCGTTGTGTCCGAACGCATTTACCGGCTTGTGTTCCAGACGTGTGGCGTTTATACAATCGGCCCATGCAGATGCATTCTTATCCTCCCCAATCATTACAAAAAGACGGGTGGATCCTTCCTTATTGATGGTGTTGGCAAGCAGAGGTCATCGTGGAGCAAGAAGCCTGGCAGGTATTGATTGTCGAGGACGACCAGCGTCTGGCCGAACTGACCCGCGATTACCTGGAAGCCAATGGCCTGCGAGTATCGATCGAGGGTAATGGCGCCCTGGCCGCAGCACGCATCATCAAGGAGAAACCGGACCTGGTGATTCTCGACCTGATGCTCCCCGGCGAAGATGGCTTGAGCATTTGCCGCAAGATTCGCGACCGCTATGACGGGCCGATCCTGATGCTCACCGCGCGCACCGATGACACCGATCAGATTCTTGGCCTGGACCTGGGCGCCGACGACTACGTCTGCAAACCGGTGCGTCCGCGTTTATTGCTGGCGCGCATCCAGGCTCTGCTGCGGCGCAGTGAAACCCCTGAAGTCCCCCAGGAAAAACAACGGCGCCTGCAGTTCGGCCCATTGGTGGTGGACAACGCATTGCGCGAAGCCTGGCTGCATGACAAAGGCATCGAATTGACCAGTGCCGAGTTCGATCTGCTCTGGCTGCTGGTGGCCAATGCCGGGCGTATTCTGTCCCGCGAAGAAATATTCACCGCGCTGCGCGGTATCGGTTATGACGGCCAGGACCGCTCGATCGACGTGCGCATCTCGCGCATCCGCCCCAAGATCGGCGATGACCCGGACCATCCGCGGCTGATCAAGACCGTCCGCAGCAAAGGCTATTTGTTCGTGCCGGAAGCCTGCACCCTGTGAACTCGATCTTCCTGCGTATTTATGGCGGCATGTGCGCGGCGCTGATTCTGGTGGCCGTACTCGGCGTGCTGGCGTTGCACCTGCTTAACCAGGTGCGCAGCGAGCAGTACCGCGAGCGCCTGGCCCACGGCACCTTCTCGCTGATGGCCGATAACCTGCAACCGATGAACGAAACCGAGCGCCATCGGGCGTTGCTGTTGTGGGAGCGCTTGCTCGGGATTCCGCTGGCGCTGAAGACGTTCCCCCAGACCGACCTCGACCTGACCCAGCGCACCCGCGTGTTGCACGGCCAGGCCCTGGTGGAGCAGACCGGTCCGCATGCGGCGAAGGTTTATCGCCTGGTCAGCGAAAAGGAGCAGTTGGTGCTCACCGGTGAAGTCCAGCAGATCAGCGAGCAACTGGCGCGGGCGACCATCTACCTGCTGGCCGATGAACTGGTGCGCTACCCGGTGGCCGAGCAGCCCAAGCGTCTGGAGCAGTTAAAGGAAGATAAGGGTTTCGGCTTCGATCTGCGGCTGGTGACGGTCGATGAAGCCGACATGGACGAAGACCAGAGCCGCCGCGTGTCAGAAGGCGACACGGTGATGGCGCTGGGCAAGGGCGGCGATTCGATCCGGGTGTTTGCCGGCATGGTCGGTACGCCGTGGGTGTTGGAAATCGGCCCGCTGTATCAGATGAATCCTTACCCGCCCGAGTGGCTGGTGCTGATCGCGGCCCTTGGCCTGAGCCTGATCGGTTTGATTGTCTATCTGTTGGTGCGGCAACTGGAGCGTCGTTTGCGCGGTCTGGAAGCCGCCGCCACGCGAATTGCCAAGGGCAGCCTGGAAACCCGCGTACCGGCCCGTGGCGCCGACTCGGTGGGGCGGCTGGCCTCGGCGTTCAACGGCATGGCCGAGCACTTGCAGCAATTGTTGGCGATTCAGCGAGAACTGGTGCGTGCCGTGTCCCACGAATTGCGCACACCGGTGGCGCGCCTGCGCTTTGGCCTGGAGATGATCGGCTCGGCCACCACGCCTGAGGCGCTGGAGAAATACCGCGAGGGCATGGACCACGACATCGAAGACCTCGATCGACTGGTCGACGAGATGCTCACCTATGCGCGGCTGGAGCAGGGCTCGCCGGCGCTGAATTTCCAGCGGATCGATCTGGATGCATTGGTCAATCAGGTGATCGAGGAACTGGCGCCGTTGCGCGCCGAGGTCACGGTACAGCGCGGCTTGTGCCTGTCGGCCGCCGATTGCGACGGCGCCTGGGTTGAAGCCGAGCCGCGCTACTTGCACCGGGCGTTGCAGAACCTGGTGAGCAACGCCATGCGCCATGCCCATTCACGGGTGACCGTCAGCTATCAGGTGGGGCAGCAGCGCTGTCGGGTGGATGTCGAGGATGACGGGCCGGGCGTGCCGGAAACCGCGTGGGAGAAAATCTTCACCCCGTTCCTGCGCCTCGACGACAGCCGCACCCGCGCTTCGGGTGGTCATGGGCTGGGGTTGTCGATCGTGCGGCGGATCATCCATTGGCACGACGGGCGAGCGCTGATCAGCAAGAGCAAAAGCCTGGGCGGGGCGTGTTTCAGTTTGAGCTGGCCGAGGAATCAGGAGCGGCGTTGAGGTTGGGCACGTGACAGGGGGCTTCAGGCCTTGATACTGACCAGACTCAACAACTGCCCATCCATCACCGCAAACTGCGCGTCCAGTTCGGTGCCGCTGCGCCACTCACTGGACAGGTCGGTCAGCAACCGCAACCGCACTTCACCGCCCTCGCTCCACTCCAGCACTTCGGCGTGTTCGAAATAGAAGCGCTTTTGGACGATCGGGTAGAGCGCCTTGAACAGGCTTTCCTTCACCGAAAACGTCAGCGTCACCACCATCGCCAACTGATCGCGAGCCCCGGCGGCCATGCGCCGCAACTCAGGCCCGGTGAGAATCTCTCCGGCCAGGCGTTCGGCCCGTTCTGCGTCGAGCAGGTTTTCCAGGTCCATCCCCAAACCGCGCCAATGGGCCTTGTTCGCGACAATCGCCGCGGCCCGGCCGGTGCTGTGGGTGATCGAACCGGTGATATGCGCTGGCCACACCGGTGCGCGGTCTTCACCAATGGCCGGAATGAAGCTCAGCCCTTCCAGCTGTTGCAACGCGGCCCGAGCGCAAATCCGCCCGGCGAGAAACTCGGCCTGACGCTTGGCCACCGAGCGCTGGATGCTCGCGGGCGGCTCGATGGCGCTGCGCTGGAAATCATCGCTGGCCAATTGCTTGGTATCGAAGTGAGTGCCCAGCAGGACCGTATCGGGCAGCACAAACGGCAGCGGCCAATGGGCGTCGAGCGGGGTGCAGTAGGCGGGTAGGGCGGGGACGGGATTCATGACGGGCATTTTGCCGGGTTGCCTTGAGGCTGGGTAGTGGCAGCAGGGCTTTTGTGGTGAGGGAGCTTGCTCCCGCTCGGCTGCGTAGCAGTCGTAAAGGCGGCAAACGCGTTGTACCTGACGAAATACGGTTGCAGGTTTTGGGGCTGCTTCGCAGCCCAACGGGGGCAAGCCCCCTCGCCACAGAGGTCTATCTGATCAGCCAAAGATCTTCTTGAAAAACGCCTGCATGTCCGCCCACGACTTCTCATCGGCGGCCTTGTTGTAACCAATGTCCGGCCCGCCATGATCGCCATGGCTCAGACGATCCGCATCAGGGTTGCTGAAGCCATGCTTGGCGCCTTCGAGGCTGACAAATTTATAGTCGGCACCGGCCTTGTCCATTTCCGTCTTGAACGCCGTCACGTTTTCCGCTGTGACCATGCTGTCCAGGGCGCCATGCTCCACCAGGATTTTCGCCTTCACACTGCCAGGCACCGCCGGCGTATTGGTCGCCAGTGCACCGTGGAAACTCACCACGCCCGCCAGCGGCAAGCCCTGACGAGCGGCATTCAGCACCACTGCGCCACCGAAGCAATAGCCGATGGCCGCCAGTTTGGCCGGATCGGTCTGTGGCTGTTTCTTCAGCAAATCGAGCCCGGCCTGAAACCGCGCGCTGGCTGCTGCGCTGTCCTTTGTCGCGGCTTGCATGAACGCCATGGCGTCCTTGGGGTGTTCGGTGTTCTTGCCGTCGCCATACATGTCGATCGCCAGCGCGCTGTAGCCCAGACCGGCCAGATCGCGGGCGCGTCGCTTGGCGTAGTCGTTGAGCCCCCACCATTCATGTACCACCACCACACCCGGACGCGGACCTCTAATGGCGTCGTCGTAGGCGTAATAGCCAATCAGCTTGGTGCCATCGGCACTCTGATAGGGAATTTCCTGGGTCTTGATGGCGGCCTGGCTGACCCCGCTCACGGCCAGTAATACAAGGGCGAGCAACACACGCATGGCTGAATCTCCTTATAAACAAACGTCAAGACAGCGTAGTCGATTTGATTCAGCCCAGGTTCAGAGTGCGTTCAGGGGCTGTACAGGGTGAGGTCAGTAACCTTGCCCCGTACCCAAAAAGCACATAGCGCATGAGGAAATTCCCCAATGACTACTTTGAAAAAACTGCTGCTGGCTTTCACCGTGATGGGCGCCAGTGTTGCCGCCCATGCCGACACCACCAATTTCGCCGGCCTGACCTTTGGCCAGACCAGCGACAAAGTTAAAAAATCCAGTGCCCTGAACGACAACCTCAACCACCCTAACGCCGACGGTGTGATCGGCAAGGACAACACCTGGGGTTTGCGTGTGGGCCAGCAAGACAGCCAGGGCCGCTACTACGCCACTTACGACAACGTGTCGGGCTCGCATAATGGCATTAAACTGCGTCAGGAAAACCTGCTGGGCAGCTACGATCTGTTTTACCCAGTGGGTGGCAGCACCAAACTGTTCGGCGGTGCCACGGCCGGTTTGACCAAAATGACCCAGGAATCGCCAGGCTTCAGCCGCGACAGCGACATCGGTTACGCCATTGGCGGCCAGGTCGGTGTGTTGCAGCAAGTTACGCAAAACACCTCGGTCGAGCTGGGTTACCGTTACCTGCGTAGCAACGCCAGCACCGAGATGAGCGAGCGCGGCGGCAGCAAACAGGGTTCGCTGGACTTGACCAGTAGCGCCCAGACGTACTTGTCCGCCAACTACGCTTTCTAAACAGCGTTTGGTTGCCAGTCAGTTAAGCCTCGCAACCTGTGGGAGCAGGCTTAACTGACCTTTGGAGATGTTGATTTGCCCCGGAGAGCCTTATGAAATTGCTGGTTGTCGAAGATGAAGCGCTGTTGCGCCATCACCTGCAGACCCGTTTGACGGACAGCGGCCACGTGGTCGAGGCCGTGGCCAACGCCATCGATGCGTTGCATCAGGCCGAGCAGTTCAACCATGACCTGGCGGTGATCGACCTCGGTCTGCCGGGCATGGGCGGGCTCGACCTGATTCGTCAGCTGCGCTCCCAAGGCAAGACGTTTCCGATCCTGATCCTCACCGCGCGCGGCAACTGGCAAGACAAGGTCGAAGGCCTCGCCGCCGGTGCCGACGACTACGTGGTCAAGCCGTTCCAGTTCGAAGAGCTGGACGCCCGGCTCAATGCCTTGCTGCGTCGCTCCAGCGGTTTCACCCAGTCGACCATCGTCGCCGGTCCCTTGCTGTTGGACCTCAATCGCAAACAGGCGTCCCTCGATGACCAGCCGCTGGCGCTGACCGCCTACGAATACCGGATCCTCGAATACCTGATGCGCCATCACCAGCAAGTGGTGGCCAAGGACCGCTTGATGGAGCAGCTCTACCCGGATGACGACGAGCGCGATCCAAATGTGATCGAAGTGCTGGTCGGCCGCTTGCGTCGCAAACTCGAAGGCCCGGCCGGGTTCAAGCCGATCGATACCGTGCGTGGCCTCGGCTACCTGTTCAATGAGCGCTGCACTTGATTCGTTCCCTTCGTGTCCGCTTGATGCTCGCCGCCACCACCCTGGCGGTGTTGTTCATGCTGGCGTTACTGCCGGCGATGCAGGGCGCGTTCAGCCTGGCGTTGCAGGACTCCATCGAGCAGCGCCTGGCGTCGGACGTCACCACGCTGATCTCCGCCGCCCGGGTGGATAACAACCGCTTGCAAATGCCGGCGCAGTTGCCCGATGAGCGTTTCAACCTCGCCGACAGCCGATTGCTCGGCTACATCTATGACCGCGAAGGTCACCTGGTCTGGCGCTCGAAGGCCACCCAGGAAGAGAACATCAACTACAAGCCGCGTTACGACGGACGCGGCAACGAGTTCGCGAGGATTCGCGAGGCCAATGGTGAAGAGTTTTTCGTCTATGACGTCGAGGTCAAGCTGCTCGGCGGCAAAAGCGCGGCGTTCAGCATCGTCGCGCTGCAACCGGTGCGCGAATACGAAGCCACCCTCGAAGGCCTGCGGGAAAACCTCTACCTGGGCTTCGGTGCCGCGCTGCTGGTGTTGCTCGTTTTGCTCTGGGTTGGCCTGACCTGGGGCTTGCAGGCGTTGAGCCGACTGAGCCAGGAGCTGGACCAGATCGAAAGCGGCACCCGCGAAAGCCTCAGCGAACAACACCCGCGTGAACTGCTGCGCCTGACCGGCTCGCTCAACCGTTTGCTGCACAGCGAGCGTGAACAGCGCAGCCGTTACCGCGACTCCCTCGACGACCTGGCCCACAGCCTGAAAACCCCGCTGGCGGTGTTGCAAGGGGTCAGCGAAGACATGGCGCAAAAGCCGCAAGAGCGCGATCAGGCCTGGGTGCTGCAAACCCAGATCGAACGCATGAGCCAGCAGATCAGCTATCAACTGCAACGGGCCAGCCTGCGCAAAAGTGGTCTGGTGCGCCATCAGGTACGCCTGCGCCCGGTGCTGCAAAGCCTCTGCGACACCCTGGACAAGGTCTACCGCGACAAACGCGTGCGGGTCGCCTTCGATCTGCCGGATCAGTGCTACGTACCGATCGAGCAGGGCGCCTTGCTGGAAATGATGGGCAACCTGCTGGAAAACGCCTATCGCCTGTGCCTGAACGAAGTACGCATCAGCGTGCGCGAAACCCTCAGTAGCATTGAGCTTTGCATTGAAGACGATGGCCCCGGTGTACCACCGGACCAACGCGCACGGATTCTCGAGCGCGGCGAGCGGCTGGACCGCCAGCATCCGGGGCAGGGGATTGGCTTGGCGGTGGTCAAGGACATCATCGAAAGCTACAGCGCCAAGCTGACGCTGGGGGATTCGCCGATGGGCGGCGCGGCGTTCCGGATTCATTTTCCGGTGGTTTGATGTAGGGGCTTGGCCGAAAAGATCGCAGCCTCGTTGCACTCGACAGCTCCTACAGGGATTTGCGTCCACCTGTAGGAGCTGTCGAGTGCAACGAGGCTGCGATCTTTTGATTTTAAACGTGGATGTTTAAAAGACATCTCCAGACACTCACCCAGGCTACACATCCTTGCGCCGCTGCCTACGACTACGCCAGAATCCGCCGGCTAGTGCGCCTTGAGGCCGGCCTATATCGTTTCCGGGTCGCTGACCAATCAGTGATCGGGTCTCGCAGCCCGTGTATCTCTAGACGCACAACATCCTCCGTTCATGTTATGGCGGCTGTACGTGGGAGACCTTCGGGTCTGCCGGTTCTAGAGTCCCGGTCTGCGACCCGCGTATAGCTGCCACCTTCTTTCGTCTCGCAGCGAACAGTGGCGGCTCCATGACTCTAGGAGGCTTTATCCATGTTCAAACCAACACCTAATCCACCAGCACCCGACGACGTCTCCCCCTACGAATCCCTCGATTCCAAAAAACTCCACGAAGCCGCCGACCGCGCCCTCGACCACTACCTCAAACCACCCACTCCCAAAGACACCAAGCGCAAACCCAGCACCATTTACCATGTCGGTGCGAAGGTCGATAACGAAACCCTGCTGGTCAACGCCTGCGAATCCCTGGCATCAGCCAGCGTGATGCTCAGTGAGTTCGCCGGGTTAATGGACATGCCACATCGCAACATGATGTTGGGGATTCAATCGGTGGTCATGCTCGGTGAGTTGGCTGTCAATCGAGTGCTGGATAACCTCGATCCGCAGAATACCGCTGGTTAGTCGACGGTATCTACTCCTCACAGGAAACGGCCTTCGCGGGCCGTTTTTTGGGCTTAAAAGATCAACCAATGCCCCCCCACTTGTCGACCGTTCGTCTTAATACGGTCTCTACCTGTTATTTCTGACAGTAGTCATGGGCTTTGCTCAAGTGTCTGATTGTGCTGATCCGGTCGCGCTCGCGGCCCCTGTCGACGACTAGAGGTGTCCCATGACGGTCAATCAAACAAACCTTGGTGTGCTGGCGCTTTCACCCGTGAAATTTGCGGGGGCGATACCTGGCGTTATCGTCGATCCGCCGCCGCCTGTCGACGTGCCGGTGGAGGGCCTGCCGCAAGCAAGTTTCAGGGAGGTCGTCAAAAGGGACGGCAGTCGGGAAGGGGCGGTTCAGGCTGTGGTCGATCCGCCGTTTCTTGAGGGTTATCTCAACATTGCGCTGTACGTGAAGGGGCCTCGGGATACTCAGCCGCAGTTGATCGAGCGCAAACCGGTGGCCCCGGCCGATCAGAACGATCCTGTGTATTTCAACGTCTTCCAGTCGCTTCTGAATGACGGCGTGCATGTTTTCACTTACGAGGTGGAACGCACCAGCGGCAACAGTGGCCCATCAACCGAGTCATGGGCGCTTTATCACCGCGACCTTCCCGGCGGGAATCACGTTCCCGGTACAGGGGCTCATCCCCATCTGGACATCAGCCCGCCGCCCGAACTGGGCAATCCGCCTCAGATCGGCAAGGACGAGGTGGATAAAGGTGTACGTCTCACGTTGCGCTATCCGTTCATGAACGCCTATGACGTCATCACCCTGGAGCTTAATCGCGAGCGTTTCACCTTCACGGTGCAACCCGGTGAGGAAGGCAAACCGTACGTGATCGTCATCACGCGGGCGATGTTCGAACGGGCCGGTAGTCACCCGGAGTTTGCGATCTCCTACACCGTGGTTTCCCAGGTGAACAACCCGACCGACAAGCGGCGTTGGTCGCGCACGATCAAGGCCAATGTCGATACGGAGCGCGTCACGCTGACGGCTCCGGATCTGAGCGAGAACCCGGATGATCCCTCCGATGACCCGAGCACCATTGATCTGGGCAAGGTGAAGGACTTTCTGTACGTGCTGGTCCATGTGTTTTCGCCACTCTGGATGGCCGGCGATATCGTTCGAGTGAGTTACGCATGTACGCCAGAGACTGGGCCGGTGGTGAGGCACAGTGCAGAAGCCACGGTCAGTCGACTGCCTTTTATTCAAAAATTGCCGGTACCGGTGGCCAAGATTCTTCTGGATAGCCAGGTGTCCGTGACTTATGAGCAGATCAGGGGAGGCAAGGTCATTGGTGTTTCCAAAGTGGCCGAGGCGCAGGTCATTGGCGAAGGCGCGATCAAACTGAATCCTCCAACGCTGGTCGGCACTGCCAGGCCCCTCGATCCTTTTGAGCTGGCCACCCTGCGCGTCGAGTATCTGGACGCCCGTGCCGGGGACAAGGCTCAGTTGATCGAAATCAACCCGCCGACCGGTGCCACGCCATTTCCAGCGGTGGCTTTCAACACGAACAAGCGGACGAACACTGTCCTGACCCAGGCATTTCTTGCGGAGCGGCAAGGGAGCCAACTGAGGTTTCGCTGGTTGTTGATTCGGGGTGGCAAGGCGATTGCCCGGTCAGGGGCGTTGTTGGTGACTGTTGCACGGATTGAGGACGGCGATGCCCGTTTGCCGGTAGCGGAAATTCTGCAGGCGAAGGCGGGTGGACTAAATCTCGATGATTTTGAGGTCGACGCTACCTTCCGACTTCTCCCATGGGTATCTATAGCGATCGGGCAGAGCATTAATGTAACGGTCGTGGATAGAAATCATGCACCGCTTCCGGTTTTGCAGAACCACCGTATAACAGAACAGGACGTGACAAACGGATTGACCCAGGCAATATCGCGTCCATGGCTCGATGCGTTATTTGATAATGCCGAAATAACACTCAAGGTCGAGGTAACAGTCGGCGGTCATACCGTTGTCTTCAAGGACGTTAACTACATCGTCAGCCTTAGATCGTATGCCGGCTCTGAAGACTTCGAAAGTTCACCTCTGATTGGTTTTAACCCCGGCTCCGTACATAAGTTTGCAAGTGGAATAACGCTAAAGTCACTGGGCGGAATTGTTCATTTGACGAATGTTCATACCACCGACAGAAACTACACGTCGCTACTCGGACGCGTCACGCTGAACATGCTAGGCACGGTTGAAATCACCCTTCCGGGTTTAGCCAGTCATGTCAGCTTTTTGTTCGTTTCGCACCAGTTGCACGAAGAGAATGCAGTCGTTTATATGGATGAACGAGGCAATGTCATTGGCACGATGCCATTGCCTTATACGAGTCTCTACCAATACGCCCATGTCAGTTTCAGTGCGCCGGGCAAGAGCAGAATAAAATCAATCATTATTCGTAATAGAGATGACATGTACGTCGACAAATTCGAGGTGAGGTAGATAAGGCACTTCGGTGCGCCGGGTTCTAGAGTCCTGGTCTGCTAACCAGGGTACAGCTGCCACCTCTTTTTGATAACGAAACCCTGCTGGTCAACGCCTGCGAATCCCGGGCGTCAGCCAGCGGGATGCTCTGTGAGTTCGCCGGGCTGATGGACATGCCCCATCGCAACATGATGTTGGGGATTCAATCGGTGGTCATGCTCGGTGAGCTGGCCGTCAACCGGGTGCTGGATAACCTCGATCCACAAGGCTGACGAAAGTCTGTGGTGAGAGCACTTATTGTGGCGAGGGAGCTTGCTCCCGCTCGGCTGCGAAGCAGTCGCAAAACCTGAGTTTGCGGTGTGTCTGAAAAACCGTGATTGCCGGGTTTGGGGTCGCTTCGCAACCCAGCGGGAGCAAGCTCCCTCGCCACAACAGCATGGCTGCCTGCAAAGTTGTGAAATCAGTTCTCCTGCGCCCGATAAGCCCCCGGCGTCAACCCCGTCCACTTCTTGAACGCCCGATGAAACGCCGAAGGTTCGGAAAACCCCAACTGCTCGGCAATCTGTTGCAACGATAGATCCGCCCGCCCCAGGTGATAAATCGCGATGTCCCGGCGTAACTGATCCTTCAATTCCTGAAAACTCGTGCCTTCCTCACGCAAATGCCGACGCAAGGTTTGCGGGCTGATGTGCAGGTGCGCCGCCACTGCTTCCAGGTCCAGCCAGCGTGCACTGTCGCGGCTGAGCAAGCGCCGCAATTGGCTGCTCAGGCTGTCGCCTTCGTCGGGGCGTGACAGCAGGTCGGCGGGGGAGCGCTCGAGAAAGTGCTTGAGGGTTCGTTCGTCCTGCAACAGCGGCATGTTCAGGTAGCGGCTGTGGAACAGCAGGCTACTCTGAGTAGTATCGAACGTTAGCGGGCAGGAAAACAGCAAGTCGTATTCGGCCCCGTGCTCGGGCCTCGGGTAGCTGAATGTGGCGTGCTCCAGACGAATGCGCTGGCCGATCAGCCAGCTGCCGAACCGATGCCAGATCACCAGCAGGCTTTCGCTGAGGAAGTGGTCCGGGTCCCACAGCGGCGAATCGTCGAGGCTCAGGCGAATCATCTCGCCTTCGCGGCTCAAGGTCAGACGCGGCGCCCCGGGAAACAGGCTGTAAAACAACAGGCCGCGATTGAGTGCTTTCTCCAGCGTGCGGCAGTGGATCACCGCGTGGCACATCATCGCGAAGCTGCCGGGTTTGCTCGGGGCCTGCCCGAAGCCCAGGTATTCGTCGTCCAGGGCCAGCCACAATCCCTGGATCAACCGGGTGAACTGTTCCGGCGCGATTCGGGCGCGCGGTTCTTCAAGCAACTCGGGGCTGATCCCCAGTTGCTGCAGCAGGCTCGAATAGTCGTAGCCACGTCGGCGTGCGCCGCCGAGGGCGGCACGGGCGAAATGGCTGGCGATGGTGCGTTCACGCATGGGGCAGGTCCGTCCACTGAGCAATGGATGGTAGCGGTGCCCATCGACGATGAACAAGGCGGATATCCGCCAAATTACAGGACGAGGTCAGGCGGGTTGGCGGAAATCCGCCACATAGTTGTAACTGGTTGGTGACCAAAAGAAACCTGTAACCCTTGATGTCAAAAGGCTCGCAGGCTTTTTGGCGAATGTGGCACGGGCCTTGCGATACAACCAGCAGATGCCTGCCGTTGCGCAGCTCGACAAAACAAATCCCTCCAGTGCAGGAGGGTTCGCAATTGAAGTGTCTTGGGCAACAGATGGATGTTGTCACCGGGCGCTCTTGAGGAACTTTGCAATGACGACTCGTCAGCCACTGTACAAATCCCTGTATTTCCAGGTGATCGTTGCCATCGCCATCGGCATCCTGCTCGGTCACTTCTACCCGCAGACCGGTGTAGCCCTCAAGCCGTTGGGTGACGGGTTCATCAAACTGATCAAAATGATCATCGCTCCCATCATTTTCTGCACCGTCGTCAGCGGTATCGCGGGCATGCAGAACATGAAGTCGGTCGGCAAGACCGGCGGTTACGCGCTGCTCTACTTCGAAATCGTTTCGACCATTGCACTGCTGGTCGGTCTGGTGGTGGTCAACATCGTGCAGCCGGGTAACGGCATGCACATCGATGTCACCACGCTGGATGCCTCCAAAATCGCTACCTATGTGGCTGCCGGTGCGGATCAAAGCGTCGTTGGCTTCCTGCTTAACGTCATCCCGACCACCATCATTGGTGCGTTCGCCACGGGCGATATCCTGCAAGTACTGATGTTCTCGGTGATCTTCGGTTTCGCCCTGCATCGCCTGGGTGCCTACGGCAAGCCGATCCTGGACTTCATCGACCGTTTCGCCCACGTGATGTTCAACATCATCAACATGATCATGAAGCTCGCGCCGCTCGGTGCCTTGGGTGCCATGGCGTTCACCATCGGTGCTTATGGCGTTGGCTCGCTGGTGCAACTCGGTCAATTGATGGCCTGCTTCTACATCACCTGCCTGCTGTTCATTCTGGTGGTGCTGGGTGGTATTGCTCGTGCTCACGGCTTCAGCGTTCTGAAAGTGATCCGCTACATCCGTGAAGAGCTGTTGATCGTGCTGGGTACTTCCTCTTCGGAGTCGGTACTGCCACGCATGCTGATCAAAATGGAGCGTCTGGGGGCGCAGAAATCCGTGGTAGGTCTGGTGATCCCGACCGGCTACTCGTTCAACCTCGACGGTACGGCGATCTACCTGACCATGGCGGCAGTGTTCATTGCTCAGGCCACCGACACCCACATGGACATCACTCACCAGATCACTCTGCTGGTGGTGTTGCTGCTGTCCTCCAAAGGCGCTGCCGGCGTGACCGGTAGTGGCTTCATCGTACTGGCCGCTACCTTGTCCGCTGTTGGCCACCTGCCGGTTGCCGGCCTGGCGCTGATCCTGGGTATCGACCGTTTCATGTCCGAAGCCCGCGCGTTGACCAACCTGATCGGTAACGCGGTTGCCACCATTGTTGTGGCCAAGTGGGTCAAGGAATTGGACACCGACGTGCTGCAATCCGAGCTGGCCTCGGGCGGTCGCGGCATTGCCGACGAGCCTAAAGATGATGTTTTGGGCCACGTCGAAGGGGCAACCCCGACGAACGCCAAGTAAGCCTTGTTGTAAATGAAAAACCCGCTTCGGCGGGTTTTTTGTTGCCTGCGATTTGAGCGTAACGGTCAGTGTCACTGGCACATAAGGTGATTGCTGCAATGTCCCGGGCTGCCTAGGCTTGGGGGACTGCACTGGAGAACGCTCATGCTCGGTCCACTGGCATCACTCAAGGTTCTGGATTTCTCGACATTGCTGCCGGGGCCGTTCGCCTCGTTGCTGTTGGCGGACATGGGCGCCGAGGTGCTGCGCATCGAATCGCCGACCCGCACGGATTTGCTGCGGGTGCTGCCGCCCCATGATCAGGGGGTGTCGGCCAGCCACGCGTACCTCAATCGCAACAAGCGCAGCCTGGCGCTGGACCTCAAGCAGCCCGAGGCGCTGGAAGTGATCAAGCAATTGCTTGCGGACTACGACATTGTGCTGGAGCAGTTCCGCCCTGGCGTGATGGAACGGCTGGGCCTGGGGTATGAAGCCTTGAAGGCGATCAATCCACGGTTGATTTATGTGTCGATCACCGGCTATGGCCAGACCGGCCCTTACAAGGACCGCGCCGGCCACGACATCAACTACCTGGCGCTGGCGGGCCTTTCGAGCTACACCGGCCGCGCCGACAGCGGCCCGTTGCCGTTGGGTATGCAGGTGGCAGATGTCGCGGGCGGTTCGTTGCATGGGGTGATCGGGCTGCTGGCAGCGGTGATCGCGCGGCAGCAGACCGGGCAGGGACAGCATCTGGATGTGAGCATGACTGACTGTGCCTTCAGCCTGAACGCCATGGCCGGTGCCGGCTACCTGGCCTGCGGCGTTGAGCCGGGCAGGGAAGAGCAGATGCTCAACGGCGGCAGCTTCTACGATTACTACCGGTCGCGCGATGGCCGCTGGTTGTCGGTGGGCAGTCTGGAACCGGGGTTCATGCAGCAATTGTGCACGGTGCTCGGCCGTCCGGAACTGGCGGCCGAGGGACTGTCGTCCGACCCCGCCCGGCAACGGGCGCTCAAGGACGCGCTGAACATTGAATTCGAAAAACACGACTTTGCCTGGCTGTGTGAGCTATTTGCCGGGGCCGATGCGTGTGTCGAGCCGGTGTTGAGCCTGGGCGAAGCGGTCGGGCATCCGCAGTTGCAGGCGCGGGAACTGGTGGCTGAGGTGCCGCGGGGCGATGGCTCGACCCAGGCGCAGATGGCCTGTCCGTTGAAGTTTTCAGCGGGGTTGCCTGAGCCGCGGCACATAGGCGCCCGGCTGGGGCAGCATACGGATCAGGTGTTGGGGGAGTTGGGGTTTAGTGTTGAGCGGATTGAAGCGTTGCGGCGGGCCAAGGTAGTTGTCTAGCGTCTGTCCCGGCCGAAACTCAACTTATTCGACCCGCATCTCCCCGCTGAACACCAACGTACTGCGACAGCGCCGGCACAAATACCGCCGCCCCTGGCGCACCAGGCTATGACGCTGGGCCGAAAACGGGAAATCGCTGTCGGCGCAGGGGCATTTGTAGATGTAGCGGGTCACGCTGCGACGTTTGACGTCATAGGTGTGGCAGCGGTTGGGCGGCAGTTCGTAGACGCCGCGCATGATCAGTTGCCACTCTTCGCCGTGGGGCTGGATGCGGTCGCCGAACAGTTGATGGGCGATCAGGTGCGCGACTTCGTGCGCCACGGTCTGCTTGAGGAAGTCTTCGGTGTTTTCCCGGTACAGCTGCGGGTTGAAGCGCAGCAGGTTCTCGTGCAAATGCGCGACACCGGCTTTTTGCCCGCGCAGCTTGAGGCTCACCACAGGGCGTTTGAAAGGTCGTTTGAAAAAGGATTCGGCTTGCAGGAAACAGTCTTCGACGCGGGTATTGAGTTGCTCGGGCATGCTTGATGGATCTCCAAGGATGTCGAGTATGCCGCAACCCCGAGGGCTTGCGAATCGCTCAGGCGCCGAATGGTCGTTGCTCGCATTAGAAGGCCGCCTTGCGGCGGCCTGTAGTGGCGGAGCGTGTTTTTTATGTCGGCGCTTGTTTGTCAGTTGGTATAGACCGGTCCCACGCCAAGGCCCCAGACAATCACGGTAAACGCCATGATGGCTACCAGCACCACCAATCCTACGGCGAGCACCGAGCTCGAAAACAGGAAGCCCTCGTCCGATGGAATATTCATGAACGTTGGTAGCCCTACATACAGCAGGTACACCGTGTAGCAGACAGCCGCGGTGCCGACGATCATCCCCAGCCACAAGTGCGGGTACAGCGCCGCCAGGCCGCCGACGAACAGTGGGGTGGCGGTGTACGTGGCGAATGCGATACAGCGCGCCAGGCTCGGGTTGGCGTCATAGGTACGGGCCATCCAGTGAATGAAGGCGCCCATCACCGCGACACCGCCGAGCATTGCCAGGTACGACATGATGGTCATCCATAGCGCGCTTTCCATAGTCAGCATGACCGGCGCTCGGTTACCGATGACCCAGCCGACTTGCGTAGTGCCGATAAACGCCGATATGGCAGGGATCGCCGCCAGAATCAGGGTGTGCGTCAGGTACATGTGGCTGATGCTTTCTTCCTCGTCGCCACGGATTTCTTTCCATTCCTGGTCAGGGTGGGTAAAGAGTCCCACTACGTGATGGATCATGCCAGTCACTCCTCTTGTTGTTGCCATCGCCCCCCAGCGGAGCGCTTACAGGCCAAAGTGGCCAGGTAAGAACAGGTCTGAATACGCGTGCGACCTTATGTCGCAGTATAGAAAGGAGTTACTTGCAATAGTGCGAGGGCTTTAGAGCAAATCGCGCTGTAAACAAACCTGTTAATCGCCGCAAGGTCTGTGCCGAATGGAACCTGTGGCGAGGGAGCTTGCTCCCGCTGGGGCGCGAAGCGGCCCCAAAACAGTCCACCCTGTTGTGTCAGGCAAACCGCGGCGGCAGGTTTTGCGACTGCTGCGCAGCCGAGCGGGAGCAAGCTCCCTCGCCACAGGGGTATGCTCAAGTCATATAAGTGCAGGCTTCGCCCCGCCAGGGTTTTTGCGTAAAATGCCGGCCTTTCGTCACACCTCACGGATTTCGCGTCATGGGCACTCTTACGGTCAACCAGAACAAACTGCAAAAGCGCCTTCGCCGCCAGGCCGGTGAGGCTGTTGCCGATTTCAACATGATTGAAGACGGCGACAAGGTCATGGTCTGCCTGTCCGGTGGCAAGGACAGCTACACCATGCTCGACGTGCTGATGCATTTGCAGAAAGTCGCCCCGATCAAGTTCGAGATCGTCGCCGTGAACATGGACCAGAAGCAGCCAGGCTTCCCCGAGCACGTGCTGCCGGCTTACCTCAAAGAGCTGGGCATCGAGTACCACATCGTCGAGAAAGACACCTACTCGGTGGTCAAGGAGCTGATCCCGGAAGGCAAGACCACTTGCTCGCTGTGCTCGCGCCTGCGTCGCGGCACGCTGTACACCTTTGCCGACGAAATCGGCGCGACCAAAATGGCCCTCGGTCACCACCGTGACGACATCGTCGAGACGTTCTTCCTGAACATGTTCTTCAACGGTTCGCTCAAGGCCATGCCACCAAAGCTGCGCGCCGACGACGGGCGCAACGTGGTGATTCGCCCGCTGGCCTACTGCAACGAAAAAGACATCCAGGCCTACTCGGACTTCAAGCAATTCCCGATCATCCCGTGCAACCTCTGCGGCTCCCAGGAAAACCTGCAACGCCAGGTGGTTAAAGAGATGCTGCAGGAGTGGGAACGCAAGACCCCGGGCCGCACCGAGAGCATTTTCCGCAGCCTGCAGAACGTGATCCCGTCGCAACTGGCGGACCGCAACCTGTTCGACTTCACCAACCTGCGTATCGACGAAAGCGCCGCATCGCGGTTCGTCAACGTAGTGAACCTCTGACGGTTCAAGTCACTCAGACACACGGCGCTCGCGGGCGCCGTTTTCATTTCATCCCGTAGGAGAGGGCATGCGCGATTACAAGTGGCTGCACGAATACTGTCTGAACCGCTTCGGTTCGGCGGCTGAACTGGAAGCCCATCTGCCGGTTCCCAAGACCCCGGCGCAATTGCGCAAGATCAGCGACGACCGCTACCTCTCGACCATGGCGTTGCGGGTATTCCGTGCCGGGCTCAAGCACAGCCTGGTGGATGCCAAGTGGCCGGCGTTCGAAGAAGTGTTCTTCAAGTTCGACCCGGAAAAAGTCGTGCTGATGAGCGCCGAACATCTGGAGCGCTTGATGCAGGACGCGCGAATCATCCGCCACCTGGGCAAGCTCAAGAGTGTGCCGCGCAATGCGCAGTTCATTCTGGACGTGGCCCATGAGAAGGGTAGTTTCGGTGCGTTGATCGCCGACTGGCCGGTAACCGATATCGTCGGCTTGTGGACCTACCTGAAAAAACACGGCCATCAGTTGGGCGGGTTATCCGCACCGCGATTCTTGCGGATGGTCGGCAAGGACACCTTCGTGCCGAGCTACGACGTGGTGGCAGCGCTGAATGCACAGCAGATCATCGATAAGGTGCCGAGCAGTTTGCGCGACCTGGCCACGGTGCAGAATGCGTTCAACCAATGGCACGAAGAGAGTGGTGGACGGCCGATGAGCCAGATTTCGATGATGCTGGCGTATACCGTTAACCACTGACGAAGATGATCATTCCCACGCAGAGCGTGGGAATGATCACGGTGGGGGCCGTCAGGCGACGGAAATCTCGCCTTCCCCCGCCAACTTGCGGTTCAACTGGTACCGCCACCGCACATACAGCATCGCCGAGCAGAACACCGCCAGGCTCGCGCCCATCTCCAGCAAACCGAACAGCTGCCGGTTCGGGTCATAGGCGGCCAATGCGCCCTTGATGAAATACAGATTCACCACAAAACACATCCACGAATGCCCACGGGCACTGCCGACGATCATTCCCGGTGCCAGCAACAGCAGCGGCACCAGTTCGATCAGCAGAATCACCCACGGCCGCGCGCCATGCAGGTCGGCGAACACCAGGTAGTAGGCGCAAAGCAGCCCCGCCAGGCCGAAAAAGCACAGCAGGCTGATGATGCGCATCGCCCGTACACGCGGTTCGAGCCATTCGATGGCGGGCAGAACCTTAGGCTTCTTAGCCACGATGGCTCTCCAGTTTCTGCGCAGTCTTCGCCAGGCGCAGGCCCAAGGCACGGCACAATGCGACTTCATGTTCGTTCAAACCGCTTTTGCCATCGGCCCCGGCGTGATGACTGGCGCCGTAAGGCGTGCCGCCGCCACGGGTTTCCAGCAGCGCCGATTCACTGTAAGGCAGGCCGGTGATCAACATGCCGTGGTGCAGCAACGGCAGCATCATCGACAGCAGTGTGGTTTCCTGGCCGCCGTGCAGGCTGGCGGTCGAGGTGAAGACTCCGGCCGGTTTGCCCACCAGGGCGCCGGTCAGCCACAGGTTGCTGGTGCCGTCGAGGAAGTATTTCAGCGGTGCGGCCATGTTGCCGAAGCGGGTCGGGCTGCCCAGGGCCAGGCCGGCGCAGTTCTTCAAATCGTCGAGGCTGGCGTACAGCGCGCCTTCATCGGGAATGTCCGGCGCCACGGCTTCGCATTCAGTGGAGATCGCCGGCACCGTGCGCAACCTGGCTTCAAGGCCGGCCTGCTCGACACCGCGGGCAATCTGCCGGGCCATTTCATTGGTCGAGCCGCTGCGGCTGTAATACAGCACCAGAATGTACGGCGCGCTCACGGCAGCAACTCCAGTACATTCTCCGGCGGACGGCCGATGATGGCTTTGTCGCCGACTTCGAGAATCGGCCGCTCCATGAGTTTCGGGTGTGCGGCGATGGCGGCGATCAATTGCGCTTCGCTCAAGCTGCTGTCGGCCAGGTTGAGGGTTTTGTACTCGTCCTCGCCGGTGCGCAGCAATTGCCGGGCGCTGATGCCGAGTTTGCTCAACAGGCTCTGGATTTGCGCGGCGTCCAGTGGTGTTTCCAGGTAGCGGACGACCGTTGGCGTCAGGCCACGGGCTTCGATGAGTTCGAGCGCACCGCGGGATTTCGAGCAGCGCGGGTTGTGATAAAGCGTCAGATCGGTCATGTGCGGGTCGCTTCTTGCGTAAAGTGGCGGCTATTCTAACTGTGCGGCGCGTAATCCAGAACCTTGGGAGGCGATGGGTCGCAGGTGCATTCTATTTTTGACAAGGATTGAGACATGACAAGGCGACTGGCAGCAGCATTGGCGATCATGGGGGCGTTATTGCTGGGGGGCTGTGGCAACGACTATGGCATCGACCAGAATGGTCACAAGGTCGCCGCCGAGCGTCTGGATAAACAATGGCTGGTGCTCAATTACTGGGCCGAGTGGTGCAGCCCGTGCCGGACCGAAATCCCACAGCTGAATGTGTTGGCCGAGCAGCTCCAGGGCAAGAAGATCGGCGTGTTCGGGGTCAACTTCGACAATGTGCAGGGCGAAGAGCTCAAAGGCGCCAGTGAGAAACTGGGGATCAAGTTCACCGTGCTGGCCCAGGATCCGGCCGACCTTTTCGAATTGCCGCGCAGTGAGGCGCTGCCAGTGACTTACATCATTGATAACAAGGGCAAGGTGCGGGAACAGTTGATGGGCGAGCAGACGGCGGCGGGGGTGATGGCGAAGCTTGAGGCGTTGCAGGCGACCAACTGACCGAGCACCGCCTGTGGCGAGGGGGCTTGCCCCCTCGCCACAAGTCACTTGGCTACAAACGAGGGGCAATCACCCCTCTTCAAGCCACCAACGCAATGGCTTGCCTTCGGCCGGCCAGAAGCGCATCTGGTCAATCGGTGAGACATCCCAGCGCTGGACGTTTTCCAGCGCCTGCAGGAAGCGTTTTTCCTGTTCCATCAACGCCGGCGCGCAGAGTTTGCGGGTACTGCCGATCTTGCCGAAGCTGAGCTTTTCACCTTCCAGGGAATACGGCGCGAACCAGTGGTTGCAGCCGCCGTTACCGTAGGCCCGACCGTCGTCACCGAGCGTGATGGTCAGGTGGCTGTAGTCCATCAGCGGACGTTCGCCGATCCACTCCAGAATGTAACTGCGGTTCTGTTGCAACTTTACCGGCTCGGCGGCGCAGCCCAGCAGGCTGGCACCGACCATCGTGGTCAGAGCAAGGCGTTTCATCACGCAGGCTCCTGGCACTTCGGGCACAGGTGTTTTTCGCCGTCTGCGGTCCAGCCCAGCTCGGCAATCCGTACGGTGGCGGCCGGTTTTTCAGCCTTGTTGCCCAGCTTGGCGTCGACCGCGAACTCGAAGCTCAGCTCTTTGGCGCAGCTGTCGCAGTTGACTTTCCAGGTGTGGATCGCCAGTTCGCCGAACACCGGACCACTGGCCACCGCGACCCATTGGCCGGGCGGGTTGATCAGGTGGCGAACCGTTTCGACGGTCAGGCGCATGGACAAGTCCTTGCTGCCTTTGAGGGTCACTACCAGCACGTCGTTATTGCGAATCGAACCGCCGTTGCCGGTGACTTGATAACGCCCCGGCACCAGGGCGCGGCATTCGGTGAGGGTGTGTTGCGGGTTCATCAGGCTGTAGCGGAAATCGTGTTCGACCATGGGTCCTCCAAATATGCGCGATATGCTAGCACGGGCATCAGCACAGCATGGCGTGGGCATGTGACCTTCGATCAGGTTCAAATTGCCTGCTAATCCATGGCAAACTGCCACTTTTGCATCTCTAAGGAACAGAAATGGCGTTGATCGAATGTTACGAGTGCAAGCAACGCATCAGCTCCACGGCGCCTGCTTGCATTCATTGCGGTGCGCCTGCGGCAACGGTGCACGCGGCTACTTCGACGGCAGCGCCTGTGGAAGCACCGCTTTCTTTCGGGCGTTTGCCGAGCAATGAGAGTGTGCCTCGGGTGACCCCGGCCGCCTTCGGGCGTAAACGAAAAAACGAAATCCAGGCTGAGGTCCCGGCACCGGTGCTCAATGGACCGCGTCCGGTGGAACTCTGGCTGAAACTGATGATTTTCTTTCTGCCGCCGTTTTTTGTCTGGTTCCTGCTGCGTCGCGGGCATTCGCTGGGGCAGCGCTTGCTGGGCTTCGGCTGGCTGGGCCTGATGATCCTCTTGTCCAAGGCCTGAGCCGTTCAGCGCTCGACCTGATTGTGTGGCGAACCGGCCGCCCAGGCCGCGATGTTCTGCAATGTGGTCGCGGCAATCGCACCCAGGGCTTCGCGAGTGAGGAAGGCCTGGTGTGCGGTGATGATCACATTCGGAAAGGTCAGCAGGCGCGCCAGCACATCGTCTTGCAGTGGCAGGTCGGAGCGGTCCTCGAAGAACAACTGCGCCTCCTCTTCATAGACATCGAGTCCCAGATAGCCCAATTGGCCGTTTTTCAATGCGTCGATCAGCGCCGGCGTGTCCACCAGACCGCCACGGCCTGTGTTGATCAACATCGCGCCGGGCTGCATGTGCGCCAGTGACTCGCGGTTGATCAAATGTTTGCTCTGCTCGTTGAGCGGGCAATGCAGGCTGATGATCTGAGACTCGGCCAGCAGTTGCGGCAAGCTCAGGTAGCGCGCGCCGAGGGCTTCGACCTGTGGGTTCGGATAGGGATCATAGGCCAGCAATTGGCAGCCGAAGCCGTGCATGATCTTCGCAAAGGTCGCGCCGATCTGCCCGGTGCCGACCACGCCGACGGTCTTGTTCACCAGGTCGAAACCGGTCAACCCGTGCAGGCTGAAATCGCCCTCGCGGGTACGGTTGTAGGCGCGGTGCAGACGGCGGTTGAGCGCCAGGATCAACGCCACCGCATGTTCGGCCACGGCGTGGGGCGAGTAGGCTGGGACTCGCACAACCGTCAGCCCCAGGCGCTTCGCCGCCGGGAGGTCGACATGGTTGTAACCGGCCGAGCGCAGGGCGATCAGGCGTGTGCCGCCCGCTGCCAGGCGTTCAAGCACCGGGGCGCTGAGGTCATCGTTGATGAAGGCGCAGACCACCTCGTGATGCTCGGCCAGCGCCGCCGTGTCGAGGCTCAGTCGTGCCGGCTGGAAATGCAGTTCGATGCCGGCGGGCAGGACGGCGGCGAGAAAACTCTCGCGGTCGTAGGTCTGGCTGCTGAAAAGAATCGTGCGCATGCTGTCCTCCTGGAAGTCTCAAACCCCGTAGCAGCCTTCGGCAGCTGCCATAGGGTTTAAGCTTAGCGTTCAGGCCCTCCTGCGTTATTGCGCTGCATCAGGCATTGATGCGCGCATGGGCCGCGAGGCGATTGATGGCGCGTTCGAGTTCTTCCAGTGCGACGGGGGCTTTCGGGTCCTGTTGCTTGAGCAGGGTTTCGCTGCGCTGGCAGGCGGCGCGCAGTTGCGGGACGCCGCAATAACGGGTTGCCCCGTGCAGGCGATGGACCCGCTCGATCAGGGCGTTCTGGTCGTTGGCTTCACGGGCCACGCGGATGGCCTCGCGGTCGGCTTCCAGGGAGGCCAGCAGCATGGCCAGCATGTCCGCCGCCAGATCGGCCTTGCCGGCCGCCAGGCGCAGGCCTTCTTCGTGGTCGAGCACCTGCAATTCATGACCGCTGTTGTTATCGCTATTACGCTCCGGACCCTGATTGCGCAGCGCCAGGCCCGTCCATTTCAACACCACTTGCGCCAGTTGCCGTTCGCTGATGGGTTTGGTCAGGTAGTCGTCCATGCCGCTTTGCAGCAATGCGCGTTTTTCATTGGCCATCGCATGGGCGGTGAGGGCCACGACTGGCAGTGGCGTGCAATGCCGCTCGCTTTCCCATTGGCGAATGGCTTCGGTGCTTTGGCGCCCATCCATGCCGGGCATTTGCACGTCCATCAACACCAGATCGAAAGTCTCGTTCTGTACGGCCTTGACCGCGGCGTAACCGCTTTCTACCGCGAGCACCTTGGCGCCCATGTCTTCGAGCAGGGTTTGCACCAGCAGCAGATTGGCCGGGTTGTCGTCCACGCAAAGGACCTTCGGCGCGCGGCTGGAAACGGGCTCGGCGGGGTCGCTGCGCTGCTGGCGCGGGTTGACCAGATCAGACAGGGCCCGACGCAGCTTGCGGGTGCAGGCGGGTTTGGACTGGAGCTGGCTGTGGGGGTTGGGTACCGAGAGATGGAACAGCGTCAGTTCGGTGGTCGGGCACAGCACCAACACTCTGCAGCCCAGGTGTTCAAGGTCCCAGATGTGCTGGTTGAGGCGCTCCGGCGGCATGTCGTTGCTGGTGATGCCGAGCACCGCCAAGCCGATTGCCTGATCAGTCTGGTGAGCGCCGGTCACGCCATTGGCCAGGCTTTCCAGGGTATTGAACGGCGTGACGCTCAGGCCGCAGTCTTCCAGTTGATGCTGCAATGCCTGACGGGCCAGTTCATGGTTTTCCAGGACAGCCACCCGCTGCCCGAGCAACGGTGGGCCGGGCAGGTCTTCGGCGTCGTCGCGGGTTTTGGGCAGGCTCAGGCTGATCCAGAATTCCGAGCCTTCGCCCGGCGTGCTGTCGACGCCGATCTCGCCGCCCATTTGTTCGATCAGCCGTTTGGAAATCACCAATCCGAGGCCGGTGCCGCCGGGTTGTCGGGACAACGAGTTATCGGCCTGGCTGAAGGCCTGGAACAGGGCGCGCACGTCCTGGTTCGACAGACCGATGCCGGTGTCCTGAATGCTGATGCGCAGTTGCACGCTGTCTTCATGCTCTTCTTCGAGCATCGCCCGGGCGACGATGGTGCCTTCGCGGGTGAACTTGATCGCATTGCTCACAAGGTTGGTGAGGATCTGCTTGAGTCGCAACGGATCGCCCACCAGCGACAGTGGCGTATCGCGATAAACCAGGCTCACCAGCTCAAGCTCTTTGGCGTGGGCGGCCGGGGCGAGGATGTTCAGGGTGTCTTGCAGCAGGTCGCGCAGGTTGAACGGAATATGGTCGAGCACCAGTTTGCCGGCCTCGATTTTCGAGAAATCGAGAATCTCGTTGATGATCCCCAGCAGGCTGTCGGCGGACTTTTCGATGGTGCCCAGGTAATCGAGCTGGCGCGGCGTCAGTTCGCTTTTTTGCAGCAGGTGCGTGAAGCCGAGAATGCCGTTGAGCGGCGTGCGGATTTCATGGCTCATGTTGGCCAGGAACTCGGACTTGATCCGGCTCGCCTCCAGGGCTTCCTTGCGCGCCAGATCCAGCTCGATGTTCTGGATTTCGATGGTTTCCAGATTCTGACGCACGTCTTCGGTGGCCTGGTCGACGCTGTTTTGCAATTCTTCCTGAGCGTTCTGCAGCGTCCCGGCCATGCGGTTGATGCCGGACGCCAGTTCATCCAGTTCCTGGCTGCCGAGGGGCGGCAGGCGGGTTTCCAGGTGACCGTCCTTGAGTTGCGCCACGGCCTGTTTGATCTGGCTCAATGGCCGATTGATGGTTCGGCCCATGCGTAACGCCAGCAGCGCCGCACCGGCCAGGCCTCCGCCGATCAGCAGCAGGCTGGCGAACAGGCTGCGGTAGCCGCGCAGCAGCATGCCGTTGTGGGACAGTTCGAGTTCGACCCAGCCCAGCAGGCGGTCGGCTTCATCGGGGATCAGGTCACCGGCCAGGTTGCGGTGCTTGCCGAACACCGGCAGCAGGTAACGCGTGGCGTCATTTCCACTGCGGCGCAGCAACTGTGAACCGTTGCCCAGGGGGGCCTGATTGAGCATGGTCGGGCCGGCATGGGCCAGCGGCGTGCGGTCGGGGGCGAGGAAGGTCACCGCGCGCACGTCGGTCTGTTCCAGGGACTGGGTGGCGATGCGCTCCAGCAGCTCGTTGTCTTTGCGACCCATGGCCGGGGCCACCAACGGTGCCAGCTGTTCGGCGATCATTTCGCCGCGTTGCATGAGCTGGGCTTGCAGGTCCGATTGCTGCATCCAGGTGAAATAGCCGCCCAGGACCAACGCCATCAGGGTGGTCGGCAACAGGGTCAGTAACAGCACGCGGCCTTTAATTCCCAGTTTCTTGAGCACGCATCTCTCCTGCATCCAGCTGTTTATTGACCTGCACATGCGTCCGGCACGCGCCACCTGCGCAGTGTAGCGATTTGCATGCGGGCAATCTTCGTAAAATTGATGTCGTCATTCGTCGGTCAGTTCAATGCTTTGGCCCAGGGAGACAAACCTTGGGTTGCCCCTGGAGAGGCAATCTTGAATAATCAGCAATTGAGAATTATTTGCAGATACTCATGACTCCCATCGCGATTGGCCATCCTCGCATCCTCTCTATCGAAGACGATCCAGTGCTCGGTGCTTATGTTCATGAGCATCTGGGGCGCTGCGGTTTTCAGGTGACCTGGTGCCAGAACGGGCAGGAAGGCCTGGCGATTGCGCGCCAGCAGGCCTTCGATGTGGTGTTGATGGATATTCTGTTGCCGGGGCTCGATGGCCTGGCGGTGTTGACTCAATTGCGCCAGAGCCATTCCACGCCAGTGGTGCTGATGTCGGCGCTGGGTGCCGAGGCGGATCGCATCAGTGGTTTTCGCCTCGGGGCCGACGATTACCTGCCCAAGCCTTTCAGCATGGCCGAGTTGCGGGTGCGCATCGAAGCGATCCTGCGGCGGGTGGCGTTCGACCGTCGACCAGCGCCGATACCGACGCCCTCTGCGACGGACTGCCTGCGTTTTGACGATGAACTGGGCGAGGTCTTTTGGGGCGAGTACGCGGCCGGCCTGACCCGCAGCGAGTACCGTTTGCTGGACACGCTGAACCGCAACGACGATGAAGTGTTGAGCAAGGCGTTCCTTTATCAGCAGGTATTGCAGCGCGGTTATGCGCCCCATGACCGCAGCCTCGACATGCACATCAGTCAGATTCGCCGCAAGCTCAAGGCCATCGGTTACACCGAGCGTGAAGTGCGCACGGTTTGGGGCAAAGGGTACGTATTGAGTGCGGTCGATGAAGTGGTCTGACGCGCCGGGCCGCACGGTGGTCCTGCAACAGCAACTGCTGCACGATCTGTCCCACGAATTGCGCACGCCGCTCAGCCGGTTGCGGGTGGCCTGCGAAAGCGAGCAGGACCTGGAGCAATTGCGCGAGCGCATTAGCCGGGAAGTCGACGGCATGCAGCGCCTGGTCGAGGATGCGCTGCAACTGGCCTGGCTCGACACCGAGCGCACGTCTTTGCCCGATGAAGCGATCCAGGTCCAGGCCTTGTGGGAAATGCTCACGGAAAACGCTTGCTATGAAAGCAGCTGGCCGGCGAGTCAGTTGCACTGTGCGGTGGATGCCTCCTGCTGGGTGCGCGGCCATCTCAATACCCTGGCCCAGGCGCTGGAAAACATTCTGCGCAATGCCATTCGTCATTCACCGCAGGGCGGTGTCGTGATGTTCGATGGCCGGCGTGATGGCGACTTTTGGCACCTGTGGCTGGAGGACGAGGGCGGTGGGGTGGCTGACGAGGATCTTGAGCGAATCTTCTCGCCGTTCATCCGGCTCGACGGTTCACGGCCGGGGGATGGTGGGTTCGGATTGGGGTTGAGCATTGCGAGGAATGCGGTGCAGCGGCAGGGCGGGCGGCTTTGGGCGGAGAATGCAGGGCGGGGCTTACGGCTGAATATGCTGTTACTGGCTGATCTCCATGGCGACAATGCTGACGCCCCCGCTCCCACAATTGATATGTGTCGACCACAAATTGCGTGATCAACCCCGGCCGCGAAGAGGCTTGCTGATTTTGCCGGAGCGTTCCCGTTATTTTGTACGACCTTTCTTAAAGGGTATCGCCGACACCTTAAGCCTGACTTGACGGAATAGACTCGCGTTTTTCCTCGTCCTCCAGGAGTTCGGTATGAATGCATCCAGCGTCCCCGGCAACGCACACGACGACCGTTTCAATGAAGTGCTTGCGCTGATTCAAAATGCCAAACAGCAGGCCATGCAGGCGGTGAATACCCAGTTGATCGAGCTGTATTGGCAGGTCGGTGCTTACATCAGCCGCAAGCTGGAACAGGCTGAGTGGGGCGATTCTGTGGTCAGCCAACTGGCTGAGCATCTGGCTCAGACTCAACCGGGGTTGCGCGGGTTTACCCGGTCGAACTTGTTTCGCATGCGCCAGTTCTATGAGACTTATCACGCTGAAGAGAAAGTCGCACCACTGGTGCGACAATTGTCCTGGTCGCATAACCTGATCATTTTCAGCCAGAGTAAACGGCCGGAAGAGCGGGAGTTCTACGTGCGTTTGGCAGTTCAGGAAAAATGGTCGAAGCGCGAACTAGAGCGTCAGTTCAAAACCGCACTGTTTGAACGAAGCGTGACCCAACCAGCAAAAATCTCAGCAGTGCTGAGACAAGCCCACCCGGCAGCGCTTGAGATATTCCGCGACGCCTACATGCTCGAGTTTCTCGACCTGCCGGGTGGCCATGCCGAAACTGATCTGCATAAAGGGTTGATGGCGCGCCTCAAAGAATTCCTGAGCGAGCTTGGCCGCGATTTCTGCTTTGTCGGTTCCGAGTATCCGCTTCAAGTGGGTGGGTGTGATTTTTCCCTGGACCTGCTGTTCTTCCACCGTGGCCTTAATTGTCTTGTAGCCATTGAGCTTAAGGTCGGTCGTTTTAAGCCGGAGTATTTGGGCAAGCTGAACTTCTATTTGGAAGCGCTGGATCGCAAGGAGCGCAAACCCCACGAAAACCCGGCCATCGGTGTGTTGCTCTGCGCCAGTAAGGATGACGAAGTGGTCGAATACGCCCTTAACCGCAGCCTGTCGCCAGCGTTGATCGCTGAATACCAGGTCCAGCTTCCGGACAAACAGCTGCTGCAGGCCAAATTGCATGAGTTTTATGCATTGAATATTGCACAAGGAGAAGAGGAGTGAACTGCTTATTCCCATAAGCCATAAGCCCCTTACTTTGCGTGATATGGCCTGCGCACGTTTGCCGGTATGATAGGCGCCCCCGCAGTCCGGATTGCGAATACGCCATGACCTTGCAGTACCCAACCATCGCCGATTGCGTCGGCAACACTCCGCTGGTCCGTTTGCAGCGCCTGCCTGGCGTCACCAGCAACACGCTTTTGCTCAAGCTCGAAGGGAACAACCCGGCGGGTTCGGTCAAGGATCGTCCGGCGCTGTCGATGATCACCCGCGCCGAATTGCGCGGGCAGATCCACGTCGGCGACACGCTGATCGAAGCGACTTCGGGTAACACCGGGATTGCCCTGGCCATGGCCGCCGCGATCAAGGGTTACAAGATGATCCTGATCATGCCGGACAACTCCAGCGCCGAGCGTAAAGCCGCGATGACGGCCTATGGCGCCGAGCTGATTCTGGTCAGCCAGGAAGAAGGCATGGAAGGCGCGCGCGACCTCGCCCAGCGAATGGAAGCCGAAGGCCGTGGCAAGGTGCTCGATCAGTTCGCCAACGGTGACAACCCCGAGGCGCACTACACCACCACCGGTCCGGAAATCTGGCGTCAGACCCAGGGCTCCATCACGCATTTCGTCAGCTCGATGGGCACCACCGGCACCATCATGGGTGTCTCGCGCTACCTGAAAGAACAGAACGAGAACGTGCAGATCATCGGTCTGCAACCCATGGAAGGCTCGGCAATTCCGGGCATCCGCCGCTGGCCGCAGGAATACCTGCCAAAGATTTATCAGGCTGATCGCGTGGACCGGATCGTCGACATGGCGCAAAGCGAGGCCGAGGACGTGACCCGTCGTCTGGCGCGCGAAGAAGGCATTTTCTGCGGCGTGTCTTCGGGCGGTGCCGTGGCGGCGATGCTGCGCCTGTCCAAAGAAGTTGAAAACGCGGTGATTGTCGCGATCATCTGTGACCGTGGCGACCGTTACCTGTCGACCGGCATTTTCGACGCGCCCAACTGATGGCCAAGCAAGAGAGAGGCCTGCGCTTTCAGCCCACGGGCGGCAGCAAGGCCCCGCAAGTCCCGACCGGCAAAAAGCAGCGTTTGACCATCGAGCGCCTGGCTAATGACGGTCGCGGTATCGCATTTTTTGAAGGTCGCACCTGGTTCGTCATCGGCGCCTTGGCCGGTGAAGAGGTCGAGGCGCGGGTCTTGGGTGCCCACGGTAAAGTGGTCGAGGCGCGTACCGAGCGGGTGTTCCAGGCCAGCCAATTGCGCCGCCCGGCACCGTGCGCCCATGCCGGTCGCTGCGGTGGTTGCAGCGTGCAGCATCTGCCCCACAACGAACAACTCGCCCTGAAACAGCGCATGCTCGCCGAGCAATTGTCGCGGGTCGCCGGCGTCGAGCCCGAAGAGTGGGCTGCGCCATTGAGCGGTCCTGAATTCGGCTACCGGCGTCGTGCCCGGGTGGCGGTGCGTTGGGACATGAAGGCGAAAAAACTCGAAGTCGGTTTCCGCGCTGCCGGCAGCCAGGACATCGTTGCCATCAACGAGTGCCCGGTGCTGGTACAGCCCTTGCAGCCGATCATGACCTGCTTGCCGGATATGCTCCGGCGCTTGAGCAAACCTCAGGCACTGGGGCATGTGGAATTGTTCAGCGGTTCGTCATTGGCGGTATTGCTGCGGCACATGGCGCCGTTGTCCGAAGCCGACATGACGATCCTCAAGGAATTCTGCGCGCTCCATGAGGCTCAGTTGTGGCTGCATGGCGACGGCGAGCCGCAACCGGTCGACGCCGATCAGACCCTGGGCTATCGCCTTGAACCGTGGGACTTGAACCTGGCGTATCGGCCTGGAGATTTCATCCAGGTCAACGCCGGGGTCAACGAAGCGATGGTCGCTCAGGCGCTGGAATGGTTGGCGCCGAAAGCCGATGAGCGGGTTCTGGACCTGTTCTGCGGGTTGGGCAACTTTGCCTTGCCGCTGGCCAGGACCGTTCGTGAAGTGGTGGCGGTGGAAGGTGTGCAGGCCATGGTCGAGCGGGCCGCCGCGAACGCCGCTAGTAATAATTTGCATAACGCGAAATTTTTTCAGGCCGATTTATCCCAGCCTTTGGCTGATGCCGAATGGGCCAGCGAAGGCTTTTGTGCGGTACTCTTGGACCCACCTCGCGACGGTGCTTTCGAGGTGGTGCGCAAGCTTGCGTCCCTGGGTGCCGAACGATTGGTTTATGTGTCGTGCAACCCTGCAACTCTGGCGCGCGACACGGTCGAATTGATCAAGCAGGGCTACCGGTTAAAACGTGCCGGGATTCTCGATATGTTTCCTCAAACGGCGCATGTCGAGGCCATGGCGTTATTTGAAGCGAGCTAGGATGGCTCGTCTGGTCCGACTGACCGTCCGTGCCGCCACGCATCAGCCCGGCGGGGCGCCCGGACAATGAAGGTCAGCGATTTGACGCATTGAATCTGCGTCGTAGGGAAGGTAAAGCAAGATGGTACAGGTGAGAGCACACCAGCCGATCAACACTGACGGCAGTATCAATCTCGAGGCTTGGCTCGATCACGCGGTCAGTATCGATACGGCACTGGATCGCGAAGCCTTGAAAGAAGCCTGCGAGTTCGCTCGCGAGGCCGAACAACAAGCCAATGCGGCGAAAAACCTGTGGTCCGAAGGGACCTCGAGTTTCCGCACCGGCCTTGAGATCGCCGAGATTCTCGCCGACCTCAAACTCGATCAGGATTCGTTGGTCGCGGCAGTCTTGTACCGCGGCGTGCGCGAAGGCCAGATCCAGTTGCCGGCGGTCAGCCAGCGCTTCGGCCCGGTGGTCGCCAAACTGATTGACGGCGTGCAACGCATGGCGGCGATCAGCGACAGTCTGAGTCCGCGTAAATCCATGGTGATGGGCACCCAAGGCCAGGTGGAAAACCTGCGCAAGATGCTCGTGGCCATGGTCGACGACGTGCGCGTCGCGCTGATCAAACTGGCCGAGCGCACCTGTGCGATCCGTGCGGTAAAAACCGCCGATGACGAGAAGCGTAACCGCGTCGCCCGTGAAGTCTTCGACATCTATGCGCCGCTGGCTCACCGCCTCGGTATCGGTCATATCAAGTGGGAGCTGGAGGACTTGTCCTTCCGTTACCTCGAGCCCGACCAGTACAAGCAGATCGCCAAGTTGCTCCATGAGCGACGGCTGGATCGCGAGCGCTTCATCAGCGATGTGATGACCCAGCTCAAGAACGAGTTGCAGGCCACCGGCGTCGAGGCTGACATCAGCGGCCGTGCCAAACACATCTATTCGATCTGGCGCAAAATGCAGCGCAAGGGTCTGGAGTTCAGCCAGATCTACGACGTGCGCGCCGTTCGCGTGCTGGTGCCGGAAATGCGCGACTGCTACACCGCGCTCGGCATCGTCCACACCCTGTGGCGGCACATCCCGAAAGAGTTCGACGACTACATCGCCAACCCGAAAGAGAATGGCTACCGCTCGCTGCACACTGCGGTGATCGGCCCTGAAGGCAAGGTGCTGGAAGTGCAGATCCGCACCCACGCCATGCACGAAGAAGCCGAGCTGGGGGTTTGCGCGCACTGGCGATACAAGGGCACCGACGTCAAGTCCGGCTCGAACCACTACGAAGAGAAAATCTCCTGGCTGCGTCAGGTTCTCGAGTGGCACGAAGAGCTGGGCGATATCGGCGGCCTTGCCGAACAGCTGCGGGTCGATATCGAGCCGGACCGGGTTTATATCTTCACTCCCGACGGTCATGCCATCGACTTGCCGAAGGGCGCGACACCGCTGGACTTCGCTTACCGCGTGCACACCGAAATCGGTCACAACTGCCGCGGCGCCAAGATCAACGGGCGCATCGTGCCGCTCAACTACAGCCTGCAAACCGGTGAACAGGTCGAGATCATCACCAGCAAGCACGGCACCCCGAGCCGCGACTGGCTGAACCCGAACCTGGGCTACATCACCACGTCACGGGCGCGGGCGAAGATTGTTCACTGGTTCAAGCTGCAAGCCCGCGATCAGAACGTTGCGGCCGGTAAAACCTTGATCGAGCGCGAACTCAATCGCCTCGGCCTGCCGCAGGTGGATTTCGACAAGTTGGCCGAAAAGGCCAACATGAAGACCGCCGAGGACATGTTCGCTGCGTTGGGCGCAGGCGATTTGCGCCTGGCGCAACTGGTGAACCTGGCGCAGCAACTGGTCGAGCCGGAACGCGGCAACGAACAGCTGGAGCTGATCCCGCGCAAAGCCACCGGCTATAAACCGGGCAAGCGTGGCGATATCCAGATCCAGGGCGTCGGCAACCTGATGACCCAGATGGCCGGCTGCTGCCAGCCGTTGCCGGGGGACGCCATCGTCGGTTACATCACCCAGGGCCGTGGCGTGAGCATCCACCGTCAGGACTGCGCCTCGGTGCTGCAACTGGCCGGGCGCGAGCCGGAGCGGATCATCCAGGTCAGCTGGGGGCCGGTGCCGGTGCTCACCTATCCGGTGGACATCATCATTCGCGCTTACGACCGTTCCGGTCTGCTGCGTGACGTGTCGCAGGTGCTGCTCAACGAGCGGATCAACGTGCTGGCGGTCAACACCCGCTCGAACAAAGAGGACAACACTGCGTTGATGTCCCTGACCATCGAGATTCCGGGGCTGGATGCGCTGGGGCGGTTGCTGGGGCGGATCTCCCAGTTGCCGAACATCATCGAAACCCGCCGTAACCGCACACCGTAAGGCGTTCACTTTTTTGTGGCCGCCAAGCTTTTGTGGGGCTGGCTTGTCGGATCGCGGCGGTGCGGCGATCCGACAAGCCAGGTTCCCACAGGTTCTCGCAGAGATTGATTGATGTATTCACTTGAAGACCTGCTGCACCTGATGAACCGTCTGCGCGACCCGCAGTACGGCTGCCCGTGGGACATCAAGCAAACCTACGCCACCATCGTCCCGCACACCCTGGAAGAAGCCTACGAAGTTGCCGATGCTATTGAACGCGGCGATTTCGATCACTTGCAGGGTGAGTTGGGCGACTTGTTGTTCCAGGTGGTTTATTACAGCCAACTGGCTCGGGAAGAAGGGCGCTTCGAATTCGCTGGCGTGGTCGACAGCATCACGCGCAAGTTGATCCGCCGTCATCCTCACGTATTTCCCACCGGTGATCTGTACGCGCCGCTGGACGTCCCGCGTCTGAATGAAGAGCAGGTCAAGCAACGCTGGGAAGAGATCAAGGCCGAAGAACGCGCCGAGAAGTCTTCGGCGCCGGAGCAGTTGTCCTTGCTCGATGACGTACCCGCGGCACTGCCGGCGTTGTCCCGTTCGGCAAAACTGCAGAAGCGCGCAGGGCAGGTCGGGTTCGATTGGCCGGACGCCTTGCCGGTGCTCGACAAGGTTCGCGAAGAGCTCGATGAAGTGCTTGAAGCCATGGCCGACAATGACTCGGCGGCGATTGCCGATGAAGTCGGCGACCTGCTGTTTTCCGTGGTCAATCTGGCGCGTCACCTCAAGGTCGATCCGGAAACCGCACTGCGTGGTGCGAACACAAAATTTGAAAGACGCTTCCGATTTATCGAACAGGCATTGCGCGACACCCACCGTCCCATAGAAGATTGCACCCTCGAAGAGTTGGACGCCTTGTGGGGCGAAGCCAAACGTCAGGAAAAGAATTTGCCCAGCTGCGGCTGAGCTGTTGCCTAAGTGAGTAAGCACCATGAGCCTTTCCCTTCGCGACCAGTTGCTCAAAGCAGGGCTGGTCAACCAAAAGCAGGCCAAACAGGTCGGCAAAGAAAAACAGAAACAACAGCGTCTGGCCCACAAAGGCCAGATCGAACTCGATGACTCCCAGCAGCGTGCGGCTCAGGAAGCCATGGCCGAGAAGGTCAAGCGCGATCAGGAGCTCAACCGTCAGCAGCAGGAGAAGGCCGAGCAGAAGGCCCGAGCCGCCCAGGTCAAGCAATTGATCGAAGTCTCGCGCCTGCCCAAGCTGAACACCGAGGACTACTACAACTTCGTCGACGACAAAAAGGTCAAGCGTATCTCCGTCAACACCCTGATGCGCAACAAGCTCAGCAGCGGTTCCCTGGCGATCGTGCATCACGCTGGCGGTTATGAAGTGATCCCTCGTGAAGCGGCCCTGAAGATTCAGGAGCGCGACCCACAGCGCATCGTGCAGCTGAATGTGAAGACAGAAGAAGTCAGCACCGAAGACGATCCGTACGCGGCCTATCAGATTCCTGACGATCTGATGTGGTAAGCCGTTAGCAGCTGCAACAACGACAAACCCCGCTCATGGCGGGGTTTGTCATTTTCAATGCGGTGGTTATGCAGAACGCGCTTCGCGTTGCTGCTCCAGTGATTCCAGTTCGGCCTTGTATTGGTGGGCTTCGGTCTCGGAATGGAACATCCCGACCAGCAGGTCTTGTTGATGTACATCCCAGATGCGGATACCGGCGGCGATGCCTTCATGGGACATATGTGAATCGTCGCGTTCAGTTACTTTTACAGTCATCTGCTAGCTCCAATCTCTGTTATCTGCAGCAAGGCGTGTGCAGGCCTTTGTTATAAGTTTTGTTAGCTGGCTAAGTAAACGACTGAAATCGGTAACGGACTTTTTCAAAAACGGAGAAAGTGCTGCAGCCCGCGAAATACGCGACATTCAGTCGCAGGCTGTTGAGTTCCATGACAAATGTTTCATGTTTAAAGGGCTGTCTGGCCGTAGATAAAACCTGGCCAAAAAAAACGCCCCGAACCAGTCGGGGCGTTTTTATGTGTGGCGTAGGCGGGGTATTACTTACCCTGCCAGCGCTTCAGTACCAGCGTGGCGTTGGTGCCACCGAAGCCGAAGCTGTTGCTCATCACGGTGTTGATGGTGGCGTCTTCGCGAGTCTTGGTCAGGATTGGCATGTCTGCCACTTCCGGGTCCAGTTCGTCGATGTTGGCGGAACCCGCCATGAAGTTGCCTTCCATCATCAGCATGCAGTAGATCGCTTCGTGAACGCCGGCGGCGCCCAGGGAGTGACCCGACAGGCTCTTGGTGGAGCTGATGGCCGGAGCGTTGTCGCCGAACACTTCACGCACACCTTTCATTTCCATCACGTCGCCGACCGGAGTCGAGGTGCCGTGGGTGTTCAGGTAATCGATCGGTGCGTCAACGGTGGACATGGCCATCTGCATGCAGCGGATGGCGCCTTCGCCGCTTGGGGCGACCATGTCGTAGCCGTCGGAGGTCGCGCCGTAGCCAACGATTTCCGCGTAGATCTTCGCGCCGCGGGCCAGAGCGTGTTCCAGCTCTTCGACCACGACCATGCCGCCACCGCCGGCGATGACGAAACCGTCACGCTTGGCGTCGTAGGCACGGGAAGCTTTTTCCGGGGTTTCGTTGTATTGGCTGGACAGGGCGCCCATGGCGTCGAACAGGAACGACTGGCTCCAGTGCTCTTCTTCACCGCCGCCGGCGAATACGATGTCCTGCTTGCCCATCTGGATCTGTTCCATGGCGGTACCGATGCAGTGAGCACTGGTGGCGCAGGCAGAAGCGATGGAGTAGTTCAGGCCCTTGATCTTGAACGGGGTGGCCAGGCAAGCGGAAACAGTGCTGCTCATGGTCCGCGTTACGCGGTATGGGCCGACGCGCTTGACGCCTTTCTCGCGCAGGATGTCCAGCGCTTCCATCTGGTTCAGCGTGGAGGCGCCACCGGAACCGGCGATCAGGCCGGTACGCGGGTTGGAAACTTGCTCTTCGGTCAGGCCGGAGTCTGCGATGGCATCTTTCATGGCCAGGTAGGCGTAAGCCGCCGCGTGGCCGACGAAGCGATAGATCTTGCGATCGATCAGCTCTTCGAGGGGAAGGTCAATGGAGCCGGAAACCTGGCTACGCAGACCCATTTCGGCATATTCCGGGTTGAACCGGATGCCAGGGCGGCTTGCACGCAGGTTAGCGGAGACGGTCTCTTTGTCATTGCCCAGGCACGAAACGATGCCCAGACCAGTGATAACGACGCGGCGCATGCGGATAACCCTTAGAAGTTGTCAGTGGAGGTGAAAACGCCGACCCGAAGGCCTTCGGCGGTATAGATTTCGCGGCCGTCGACAGTCACGGAACCATCGGCGATGGCCATGTTCAGTTTGCCTTTGAGGACGCGTTTGATATGGATGTTATAGGTGACTTTCTTGGCGGTCGGCAGTACCTGGCCAAAGAATTTCACTTCGCCCGAACCCAGGGCGCGACCGCGGCCCGGCAGGCCTTGCCAGCCGAGGAAGAAACCGACCAGTTGCCACATGGCATCGAGGCCCAGGCAGCCCGGCATCACCGGATCACCTTCGAAGTGGCAGGCGAAGAACCACAGGTCTGGAGTGATATCCAGCTCGGCGACCAATTCACCTTTGCCGTACTTGCCACCCTCTTCGGAGATCAGGGTGATGCGATCGACCATCAGCATGTTCGGGGCGGGCAGTTGCGCGTTACCCGGGCCGAACAGCTCACCACGACTGCAGCGCAGCAGGTCTTCCCGGGTAAAGGCGTTTTGTTTGGTCATGCGAGCTCCTCAATAGTCCATGCGGCAGGGGGGCGAATCTTCCCGGCCGATCGAAGCGTTCATGCCTCGAGTCAGCAGCCTACTCATAGACTATTGCGTTGTAGTGAAAGTCACAGTACCAAGGACATGAATGTACACTTGTGCACTGAAATTATTATTCAAGCCCCTTTTAGGGCCTGTTCGGGTGCCTAAGACTGCCGCACTTTCGTCTTTCACGCCAGTCGCAGATCGTCGAAAGGCCTGCACTACTGCACCCAACGCTGCAGAATTTGCTGCAGATCAGTGCGTTTAAAGGGCTTGGCCAGGTAATCGTTCATTCCCGCGGACAAACAGGCTTCACGATCGCCCTGCAAGGCGTTGGCCGTCAGGGCAATGATCGGCACGTCAGCGCAGCCGGGCAGTTGGCGAATCTGTCGGGTGGCCTCGTAGCCGTCAATGACCGGCAGTCGGCAATCCATCAGAATCGCTTCGAAAATCAGGCTCTCGGCGCTGCGCACCGCTTGTGCACCATCGGTGACGACGCTGACAGTAAAGCCCAGGCTGCGCAACATTGCTTCAATGACGGTGCGGTTGACCGGGTTGTCTTCCACCAGCAACACATTGCGACCTTCGCCGTGGCCATTGCCGGTATGTACTCGCGGCGTCAGCACCGGCAACGACTGCTTATACAGCGCCAAAGGAATTTCCAGGGTGAACACCGAGCCGACGCCTTCTTCGCTTTGAGCACGCAAGGTGCCGCCCATTCGTTCTGCCAGAGTGCGGGCAATCGGCAGCCCCAGCCCGGTGCCACCGTAACGTCTTGAAATAGTACTGTCGGCCTGCTGGAACGCGTTGAACATCAATTCCAGGCTTTCGGCCGGGATGCCAATCCCGCTGTCGCGCACGGTGCAGGTGAACCACAGCAATTCGTGATCCAGCGACTGCCACTGCGGTTCGATCGTGACGCGGCCCCGTTCGGTGAATTTCAGCGCATTGCCGACCAGGTTGACCAGGATTTGCCGGATCCGCGTCGGGTCGCCCTGAACCTGCAGGGCGCGCATGTCCTCGGGGATCTGCAGTTGCAGGTCAAGCCCACGTTGCACTGCGCTGTGCTGGAACGACTGGGCGCAACTGGTGATCAGGTCCGCGAGGTTGAATGCAATGTGCTCCAGCTCCAGTTCCGAGCGTTCGATGCGCGAGAAGTCGAGAATGTCGTTGATCACTTTGAGCAGGTGTTCAGTCGATTCAGAAGCCAGCGCGGCGTACTCGATCTGTTCCTCGGTCATCGCGGTGGTTTCCAGCAGTTGCAGCATGCCCAGCACGCCATTCATCGGCGTGCGCAGCTCATGGCTCATCATCGCCAGGAAATCGGATTTGGCGTTGTTGGCCTTTTCCGCTTCCTCGCGGGTCTGGATCAATTGCGCCATGGCCTGATGCTGTTCGCGGCTGGCTTGTTCAAGGCCCTGGGCAAGGTTGTTGATGTGTTGTGACAGGGCGCCCAGTTCGGTGTCATCGACAATCGGCAGGGGCGTTTTGTAGTCGCCTTTCTGGATCGCCTTGACCGCATTGCCGATGTCATGGATCGGTTGCGACAGGCTGCTGGCCAGACGCCGAGCCAGCAGAAAGGTAAACAGCAGGGCGAACAGGGCAAGGATCCCGGCCTTGAACAGGATTTCCTGCTGGCGCTGGTTGAAGGCGTCATTGGACAGACCGACGATCACCCGGCCCAGGTAATCTTCTCCCGGCTTCGTGGGGGCGGTGCGGCTGTTCTGGAAGAAGTCATTGTTGAGCGCGATGCGTTGCAGCCGCACCGGTGCCTGGAACACTTCGACCTGGTGCGAACGATTGTGGGTTTCCGACGGTTGTTCGACGTACACCAGGACCCGGTTGGTGCGGTCCTGAACCTCCAGAAAACGCACATTGGGCGTGGCCAGGGTGGCTTTGAGCAAACTCTCGAGCACGTCGTTATTACCCGAGATCACCCCGTATTCGGTGGCCGGCGCCAGTTGGTTGGCGATCAGTTGACCGGTGTGGTTGAGTTCCTGGCGCAGGTCCTGGATTCGCACGAAGGTGAAAAAACTGATCAGCAGCAACGTCAGCAGCAGCGCCGGGCCGAGGCTGATGATCTGGGTACGGGTATTGATGTCCCAACCGCTATGGAAGGTCATGGGCGATGTTCTCCTTCGGCCAGCTGTGTTGCGACAGAGGCTTCATTCATCGGTTCAATGCTTAATGAACGAGCCACTTGCGGGTTGCTCAAGACCTTGAAGTGCTGCGGATAAAGGGTGCGCGGCCAGGTGCTGGAGGGGCGGTCGAGCAGTTCGTCGAGAATCTTCAGCCAATCGCTCTGGTCGCTGTAGGTGCTGGCGAGGCTGCCCGCCCTGACGAAGGCGGCATTGGGACCGATCAGCGGCAGCTGCCGTGCGTAGCTGCTGAGCAGCAGGTTTTTCACGGTTTTGGGGTTGTACAGATCAGGATCATCCAGGCCCAGCAGCACATCGCTGTTTTTCAGCAGGGCCTGCAACGGGCGACTGTCATTGGTGTTGTCCCAACGCTCGGTGACCACTTCAAGGCCCAGGGGCAGGGCTGCCTGATGCAGTTCCTTCAGCAGGAATTCGCTGTGGCTGTCGAAAAGCACGCCGACACGTCGAGCCTCGGGCAGGACGAGTCGGGTCAGGCGCAATTGTCGATCCAGCGGCGGATCGCTCCAGAGCAGGCTCAGGTGCGGTGGCGAAACATCGCCAAAGCGTTGGTGGGCTTGCAGACGGCTGATGCGCAGCACCAGCGTTGCCGGGCCTTGGGCGTCTTGCAGGCGCCAGTCGAGGCTTTGCAAGTCGAGCAGAATCAGGCGGGTACCCGCGGGCAGTTGGCCGGGTGCCGGCAAGCTGGCGACCGGCTGGAAACGCACGCTGTCGGTGGGGCGCAACTCGCTCAGGGCCTGGACGAAAGACTGCACGCCAGGGCTGTCGTCGGCGCCGGTCAGCAGAATGTCGGCGGCCCGGGCCGGCAGATTGCACAGCAGCCCGGCAAACACCAGGCACAGCCCGGCCAGCAGGCGGCCAAGGGTTGGCGTCTTCCGTGGCAGGCAATACAGCATCTTAAAACTCCAGCTCCGCGCTGAAGTAGAGTACCCGGCGTTCGTCGTAGTTATTGTCGACGAAAGTGGTGGGCTGATTGTCGAGGCGTTGCTGGAGGATCCCGGCCAGCTCCAGATTGGCCTTGCCCAAGCCGATGCGTTTGGCGAGGCGGGTGTCGACCCGTTCGAAGCGGTAACCGTTGAGGGCGTCGGCGCCATAGTAGAAGAGCGCGCTGTTCCAGCCCTGGCCCCAGTTGCGCAGCCAACCGGCGGAGCCGCTGTTGCGCGCCGTTTGTTGTGCATCCAACGGGTTGCTCGCCTCGGCATCGACATAGGCGTACGTCAGGCGCAGACGATCGGTGCTGCTGACGCGCCAGTCCAGTTGGGTTTCCGTCCCTGAGAATCGTGAGCTGTTCGAGTTGCTGGCAATGTACTGATTGTTGCGCAGCGGTTCGCTGATCATGCCGTTGATTTCGTCGTAGAACAGCTTCACATCGACCGTCAGCCCCCAGTCTGTGAAGTAGCCGTTGTAGCCCAATTCCCGGGAACGCATGCGTTCCTGTTCGAGGTCACCCGGGCCACGGGTCCTGACGAAATAGCGGGCGCTGGTCTGGCCATAGGCACTGGGTTGCAGGTTGGTCACCTGGTAACTCCAGTTGACGCTGTTCTCGAACATGTCCGGCGAGCGGACGGCTTCCGAATACACCGCGCGCAAACCGTGGCGCGGGTTGATCAGATAGTTGACCGCCAGTCGTGGGGTCAGTGAACTGCCGGTCAATTGCGTGTCTTCGAACATCGCCCCGCCTTGCAGCAACCAGTGCTCGGTGGCGCGCCACTCGAGTTGGCCGAACGCCCGCCAGGTGGTGTCGTCGAGCGTGCCATTGAAGTAGGTCTCGGAATCGGCCCGGTCGTAACGATAGTTCATGCCGCTGACCAGCCGCAGCGTGTCGGACAGGCTGAGGGTGTCTTGCAGTTCGAGGTCGTAGCGCGACTCTCGGGCACTCTGGTCGATGTCGCCGCACAGCGTTTTGTTCGCGCCGTTTCGCCATTGCGCCAGAACCTGATTGGCCAGGTCTTGTTCTGCCGCTGTACCGGGGGGCGCGCCAGTGAAACGAGCGATGTTGCGCGCCAGGCGTTCGGTGTAATTGGGATTGAGGTGCCAAAGTTGGGTCAGCTCCGGGCTGAACGAGATCTCGGCATCGCAGGCACGCCAAGTCTGCTGACGATCCCAGTGTTGCGCCGAGCCTTGAATATAAAGGCTGTGATCAGGGTTGATGTCCAGGTTCCAGCGCAGCGAGCCGGCGTAGTCCTTGGCGATGACGTCGGAATTATTCCCAGCGGCGGTAATCCCCGAGAACACCGGGCTGTAGGTATAGGGCCGCTGGTTGGTCCCGTCCTTGGCGTTCAGTTGCCAATCGATGCTCTGATTCTCATTGAGCGTCTGGCTGACGGCGAGGCTGAAGCGATTCAAACGACGGTTGTCGCGATAATCGGCGCCGGTGCGGTCCGAGTCGAACCCATCGTCTTGTTGGCCGGACAGCGACAGGCGCAAGTCGCCGCTGTCCCAGCCCATACCCTGGCTGGCGTAGAAATCGTTGATGCCGCGTTGGCCTCGGGTGATTTTCAGCCGCGTGCCGTGGCTGTCGGCCGGTTTGCGGGTGATGATATTGACCACCGCCATCAGCGCGTTGGCGCCGTAGCTGACGGTGTTCGGGCCACGGAAAACCTCGATGCGCTCGATGTCTTCCATGGCCACCGGAATATCACTCCAGTCCACCGTGGCCAGGCCCGCGCGGTACACCGAGCGGCCGTCGATCAGCACTTGCATGCGCCGCGCTTCGCTGGCGTTGGTGCCGTGGTAGTTCACCGCTGCCTGGTTGCCGCTGATATTGCCGACCATCATCCCCGGCACCAGCCGCAGCAACTCACTGATGTCCCGCGCGCCGCTGGCGTTGATCAGTTCGCTGTCGATCACCGTCATGCTGCCCGGCACGGCCGCCGGCGACTGCTTCAGGCGCGTCGCGGTGAGCACTTGCGGCAACGGACCGTTGTCCAGGAACAGGTCGTCGGCCAGCAATGGCGAGCTGAACATCAGCGCCAGCACCAGTGGCGAGCGAGGAGAGGGAGAGCCAAAAGACACGGCACGGCCTTGATAGCGATTAATTGGCGCGCATGTTAACCGAGCGCAATGACTTTTCCAGTCACGTTGTGGGCATTTTCCTCGGTTTTCTTGGTCTTCTTCCTACAAGTGCCGGTAATTGATGTCGGGGCTGGCCGCGACTGGGCCGCTCCGTATAATGCGGGCATCGCCACTGGTATGGATTAACGGATTGCATATGACTGAACAGCGCCCAATTGCGGTCCTGGGAGGCGGAAGTTTTGGTACCGCCGTGGCTAATCTGCTGGCCGAGAACGGGCATCAGGTGCGGCTGTGGATGCGTGACCCCGAGCAGGCCGAGGCCATTCGGGTCAATCGCGAGAACCCGCGTTACCTCAAAGGCATCAAGATTCTTCCGGCGGTGGAGGCGGTCACAGACCTGCAAGCCACGCTGGAAGCCTGCGACCTGTGCTTCGTCGCGTTGCCCTCCAGCGCGCTGCGCTCGGTGCTGGCGCCTTACGCTCAGCTTTTGAGCGGCAAAATGCTGGTGAGCCTGACCAAAGGCATCGAAGCCCATACGTTCAAGCTGATGAGCCAGATTCTTGAAGACATCGCCCCGCAAGCGCGCATCGGCGTGCTGTCGGGACCGAACCTGGCCCGTGAAATCGCCGAGCACGCGCTGACCGCCACGGTGGTTGCCAGCGAAGACGAAGACCTTTGCCAGCAGGTCCAGGCCGCGCTGCATGGCCGGACCTTTCGCGTATACGCCAGCGCCGACCGCTTTGGCGTGGAGCTGGGCGGGGCGCTGAAAAACGTTTACGCCATCATCGCCGGCATGGCGGTGGCGTTGGGCATGGGCGAAAACACCAAGAGCATGCTGATTACCCGGGCACTGGCGGAAATGACCCGCTTCGCGGTCAGTCAGGGTGCCAACCCGATGACGTTCCTGGGGCTGGCGGGCGTCGGCGATTTGATCGTCACCTGCTCATCGCCGAAAAGCCGCAACTATCAGGTCGGGTTTGCCCTCGGCCAGGGCTTGAGCCTGGAGGACGCGGTGACGCGTCTGGGCGAAGTGGCCGAAGGCGTGAATACCCTCAAGGTGCTCAAGGCCAAGGCTCAGGAAGTAGGTGTATATATGCCGCTGGTCGCCGGATTGCACGCGATTCTGTTCGAAGGGCGCACGCTTGATCAGGTGATCGGGTTGTTGATGCGTGGCGAACCGAAAACCGACGTGGACTTTATTTCCCCCAGTGGTTTCTAAGCACTTAACCGATACGAGCAGGGAGCGAGACAGACATGAACGATCCGAAAGTAGAAGAAGGCAAGTACGAATCCATCCTGCTGCGGGTGCTGTGGATGATTGTCTATGTGCTGGTCTGGCAAGTGGCGCAATTGATCCTCGGCGCAGTGGTGCTGGTGCAGCTGATCTATCGTTTGATATATGGCGCACCGAGCGCCAGCCTGATGAATTTCGGCGACAGCCTGAGCCAGTTTCTGGCGCAGATCGGTCGTTTCGGCAGCTTTCACAGCGACCAGAAGCCCTGGCCGTTCGCCGACTGGCCAGCGCCGCGTACACCGGAAGGTGAAGCCCCGCACGTTGTGGCGCCGGCGCCGCATCCGGCCCGAGATGAGGAACCGAAACTATGAAACTCTGGGTATTGCGTCATGGTGAAGCCGAACCTCACGGTACCCGTCCGGACTCCGAGCGGGCCCTGACCGATAAGGGGCGCAAAGAGGTGAAGCGCATCGCGGCCAAATTGAAGGGCAAACACCTGACTGCCATTTATGCCAGCCCTTACCTGCGAGCGCAGGAGACCGCAATGCTGGTGCGTAAGGAGCTGGGTTTTGCACCGGAGATTCGCACCGTCGAATGGCTGACGCCCGACAATAATCCGCAAGCAGTGGCAGAGCAGTTGGTTTCCGTGGATCACGCACTGCTGGTCAGCCACAACCCGCTGGTCGGTAACCTGCTGGGCTATTTGCAGCATGGTCACGTGCAAGACCCGGAGCGGGTCGGCACCGCCGGGCTGGCGGAGCTTGAGGGCGATGAACTGCTGGTCGGGGCGATGAAGCTCAACGGCATCAAAACCCCGTAACCGGCTCCCACAGGACGCTGATTTTTGTGTGAAATAGTCAACCAAGCACTTGCTTGGTTGACTACGCTTGCTCCAGACCAGAAATATGGGAGCAAGTCGTATGTCTGCTGCTTTTCGTTTGCCACTGGACGTCTTCTACGAGCGCGAAGCCCGTCATCCGCGCCAGCGCTTTCTGGTTCAGCCGACAGGGGGTGGCCAGGTCGAGACGCTGACCTGGGCCGACGTCGGTCATCAGGCGCGCTGTGCCGCCCACTGGCTGCGGGCTCGTGAATTGCCGCAAGGCAGCCACATCGCATTGATCTCGAAAAACTGTGCCCACTGGATCATCGCCGACCTGGCAATCTGGATGGCCGGGCATGTCTCGGTGCCGCTGTACCCCAATCTGACCGCCGAATCCGTGGCTCAGGTGCTTGATCATTCTGAAGCTGCACTGGCGTTCATCGGCAAGCTGGATGACTGGCCGGGCATGTCCGTCGGGATTGGGCCTGAGCTGCCGACCATCAGCCTGCCGCTGTGCCCGGTGGGCACTTTCAATTTCAGCTGGGCCGACCTGCAACGCAGCTCACCGATTCAGGACGACCCCAAACCCGCCGCCGATCAACTGGCGACCATCATTTACACCTCTGGCACCACGGGCCAGCCCAAAGGCGTGATGCACAGTTTCGGCACGCTGGGATTTGCCACCACCCATGGCACCCGGTTGTTTAGCCTGAATGAGTCGGATCGCCTGCTGTCCTACCTGCCGCTGTGCCATGTCGCCGAGCGGATGTTCGTCGAGCTGGCAGCGATCTACACCGGGCAAACGGTGTTTTTCGCCGAGAGCCTCGACACCTTCCTCACCGATTTGCAGCGTGCCCGACCGACCGCGCTGTTCGGCGTGCCACGCATCTGGACCAAATTCCAGATGGGCGTGTACGGCAAGATCCCGGCAAAACGCCTCGACTTCCTGCTCGGCCTGCCTTTCATCGGCAAACGGGTAGGGCACAAAGTCCTCGCCGGGCTGGGGCTGGACGCTTTGCGCATCGCCTTGTCCGGCGCGGCGCCAGTGCCGCAGACCTTGTTGGATTGGTATCGAAAACTGGGGCTGGACGTGCTGGAGGTGTACGGCATGACCGAAAGCTGCGGTTACTCCCACATCGGCCTGCCCGGTCAAAACAACCCTGGCTGGATCGGCAAGCCCTGCCCGGAGGTCGAAGTACGGGTTGAGCCATCAGGTGAAGTGCTGGTGCGCAGCGGCGCGACCATGCTCGGCTATTTCAAGGAGCCTTTGAAAACCGCCGAAACCCTCACCGAGGACGGCTTCCTGCGCACCGGTGACAAGGGCGAGGAAGACGCCGAGGGCAACCTGCGCCTGACCGGGCGCCTGAAGGAAATCTTCAAGACCAGCAAAGGCAAATACGTGGCCCCGGCGCCGATCGAGAATCGTCTGGCGGTGCATTCGCGGATCGAACAAGTGTGCGTGGTCGGCGATGGCTTGAGCGCGCCACTGGGGTTGTGCGTGTTGTCGGCGGTCGGTCAGCAGGACGCCAGCGGGACGGCGAGGGCGGGTTTGCATTCAAGCCTGGAACAACTGCTGGAGGAGGTCAACGGCGTCCTCGACCGGCATGAACGCTTGCATCGGCTGGTGGTGGTCAAGGACAGTTGGGCGGTGGAAAACGGCTTCCTGACACCGACCCTGAAGATCAAGCGCAACATGATTGAAGCGGCTTATGGTGCGCGCTTCGAAGAATGGAGCGCGCGCAGCGAGGCGGTGCTGTGGCAGGATTGAGTCACGAACAACACCAACAAAGGAACGCAACGATGAGTCTGTGGCGCACCACTCCCAACATCGAGCAGTTGAACGCTATCCAGAAAAACACCATCGGCGAAGTGCTGGATATTCGCTTCGAAGCCTTCGATGACGAGTCCCTGACCGCGAGCATGGTCATCGACCACCGTACGCACCAGCCTTATGGCTTGCTGCACGGCGGCGCCTCGGTGGTGCTGGCCGAAACCGTTGGCTCGATGGCCAGTTTCCTGTGCATCGACGCCAGCAAGTTTTATTGTGTGGGCCTGGAAATCAACGCCAACCATTTGCGCGGTCTGCGCAGCGGGCGGGTGACGGCGGTGGCCAAGGCGATTCACATTGGGCGCACCACCCATGTCTGGGATATTCGCTTGACCAGTGATGAGGGCAAGGCCAGTTGTGTGTCGCGCCTGACCATGGCGGTGGTGCCGTTGGGGGAGAAACCGCCGGCGCGATGAGTTTCGACCTGTTCTGTGTAGCAGCTGGCGAAGCCTGCGTTCGGCAGCTGCTACAAAGGGGCGGTCTATTCTTCTGCATCCCTATAGCCCTGACCCGACTGTCATCATTCCTGTCAGTTACGGTCATTGCTGTGGGACGCCGTCTTACGGACAATCAACGTCTGTTTTTCGCACATGGATCTGCCGGTATGTCGCAACAGATATTTTTCGCCCACGCCAATGGCTTTCCTTCGGGGACCTACAGCAAGTTGTTCGCGGCGCTGGCGCCCGAGTACCAGGTGGCGCATCTGGAGCAGCACGCCCATGACCCGCGTTTTCCGGCGGACGACAACTGGAGCAATCTGGTGGATGAGCTGATTCATCACCTCCAGCAGCAGCCGGAGCCGGTCTGGGGCGTCGGCCACTCTTTCGGCGGCGTGCTGCACCTTCACGCCGCGTTGCGTTGCCCTGAGTTGTATCGCGGCGTGGTCATGCTCGATTCACCGGTGCTGACCCGCACCGATCAATGGGTGATCCGTGCCGCCAAACGCTTTGGTTTCATCGATCGCCTGACCCCGGCCGGTCGCACGTTGGGACGACGGGAAGAGTTCGCCGATCTGGAAGCGGCCCGCCTGTATTTCGCCGGTAAAACCCTGTTTCGTGGCTTCGACCCGGAATGCTTCGAAGCCTATCTTCAACATGGTTTGCAAAAGGTCGGCGACAAGTTGCGCCTGCGTTTCGACCCGGCCACGGAAATCAGCATCTACCGCGGTGTACCGCACACCAGCCCTGGCCGCGCGCGACAGTTGAAAGTGCCGCTGGCGGTGGTTCGCGGGCACAAGAGCCGCGTGGTGATGCGTCATCACGCCCGATCCGTCGGGCGCATGCCGCTGGGCGAGTCCTTGACCCTGCCCGGTGGCCACATGTTTCCCCTCGAACGTCCACAAGACACGGCCACGCTGCTGAAGAGCCTGTTCAGTCGCTGGGACAGTCGCCGCCAACAGGATTGCGCATGAGCAGCGTTGTTGAAGAAGTTCGCCTGAGCCTGCCGCATATCGAGTTGGCGGCGCACCTGTTCGGTCCCGAGGACGGTTTGCCGGTGATTGCCTTGCATGGCTGGCTGGATAACGCCAACAGCTTTGCCCGGTTGGCGCCGAAGCTCAACGGCTTGCGCATCATCGCGCTGGACATGGCCGGGCACGGTCACTCGGGGCATCGGCCGAACGGCGCCGGTTATGCGCTGTGGGACTACGCCCACGACGTGCTGCAAGTGGCCGAGCAGTTGGGATGGAAACGTTTTGCGCTGCTGGGGCATTCCCTGGGGGCGATCGTCTCGCTGGTGCTGGCCGGGTCGTTGCCGGAGCGGGTGACTCACCTGGCGTTGATCGACGGCATCATTCCTCCTACAGACAAAGGCGAAAACGCCGCCGAGCGCATGGGCATGGCACTGCAAGCGCAGCTGGACCTGCGGGAAAAACGCAAACCGGTCTACAACACCCTCGACCGGGCCATCGAAGCGCGCATGAAAGGCTTGGTGGCGGTCAGTCGCGAAGCTGCTGAACTGCTGGCCCAGCGCGGCTTGATGCCGGTGCCGGGCGGTTATACCTGGCGCACCGACAGCCGCCTGACGCTGCCATCGCCGCTGCGTCTGACCACTGAGCAGGCGATGGCTTTCGTCCAGCGCGTCAGTTGTCCTGCACACCTGGTGGTCGCGGCTGACGGCATGCTCGCCAAACATCCCGAGTTGCTGGAACGTCTACCCTTTAGCCATGAACAGTTGCCTGGCGGCCATCACTTGCACCTCAATGACGAACCCGGTGCCGGTCTTGTCGCAGACTGTTTCAATCGGTTCTTCGCCGTTCCTTGACTTGCGTCGGGCAACTGTCGAGGCTGGGCGGGTTGAAATGGGAGACAACCATGATAGATCTGTACACCGCAGCGACCCCGAATGGCCACAAGGTCTCTATCGTGCTCGAGGAACTCGGCCTGCCCTACACGGTGCATGCCTTGAGTTTCGACAAAAAGGAACAGAAGTCCGAGGAGTTCCTCAAGATCAACCCCAATGGCCGGATTCCGGCGATTGTCGACCGCGCCAATGGCGATTTCGCCGTGTTCGAGTCCGGCGCGATTCTGATTTACCTCGCCGAGATGACCGGCAAACTGCTGCCCCAGGATCCGAAAGGGCGCTCGGTGGTGTTGCAGTGGCTGATGTTCCAGATGGGCGGCATCGGCCCGATGCAGGGCCAGGCCAACGTATTTTTCCGCTACTTCCCGGAAAAGCTCCAGGGCGCCATCGATCGCTATCAACATGAAACCCGACGCTTGTATGAAGTGCTAGACACGCGTCTGCAAACCGTGGAATTCCTGGCGGGCGAGTACAGCATCGCCGATATCGCGACCTTTCCGTGGGTCCGTGGCCATGACTGGTCCGGTGTCTCGGTGGACGGCTTGCCTGCCTTGCAACGCTGGCTGGCCGCCATGGAAGCACGCCCTGCGGTGCAGCGCGGTTTGCGGGTGCCGGAGCGCATCGATGATGCCAGTGTCATCAAGGGTGCCCAGGCCATGTTGATCCGATGAACCTATCCATGCGTTCACTCACTCTGCTGGCGCTGTGCAGTTTCAGTCCCTGGTTATTGGCCGCTGACATTCCTGGCAGTCAGGACCTGCCTATCGTGCCGCGCATAACCGATGCGCAGATCGTCGACTATCGCCCGACGGTGGAACTCGAGCGGATTTACCCGCTGGGTTCGATCCGCAAGATCAGCGGCCAATTGCGTTTCGACGGCCAGGTCACCGCTCGCGGTCAAACCACCTCGGTCACCTACGAATTGCCACCGGAGCACTCCTCCACCGATGCCTTCACCGCCGCCCGCGAAGCCTTGCAGAAGCAGGGCGCCGAGCTGTTGTTCTGGTGTCAGGCCCGGGATTGTGGCGAAAGCAGCCTGTGGGCCAATGAAGTCTTCGGTAACGCCAAGCTCTATGGCGCCGATAATCAGCAGGCTTATTTGCTGCTGCGTCTGGCGGCCCCCCAAGAAAACACCCTGGTGGCGCTTTACAGCATCACTCGCGGTAATCGCAGGGCTTATCTGCACGTCGAACAGTTCGATGCCTCGGCGCCGTTGGGTGATTTGCTGCCGACGTCCGCGACGTTGCTGCGCCAGCTCAAAAGCACCGGGAAACTCGATTTCCCCAAACTCGACGGCGACCCTGACGACACCTGGCTGCGTTTGATTTCCCGAGGCCTGAACCTGGACACCACACTGCGAGTCAGCGTTTCCGGGCCCAGTGCCGAAGCCTGGCGCCAGGCGTTGATCGGCCAGGGCGTGCGCACGGCGCGGATGGAAACCGGCAGCGTCGAAGGCTCTGGCCTGCACTTCGAACTGTTGCGATAAGCTTCATTTGGCGAATGCGTTCTGCGCATTCGCCAATTCTTTGCGGACTGACTTTTTTCGGGATCTTACATGGTCAATAACGATCGGCTGTTGGTGCAGATCCTGCTGCTGGTGCTGTTTGGCGCGAGTTTATGGGTAATGGCGCCGTTCTGGTCGGCGCTGTTCTGGGGGGCGGTGCTGGCGTTTGCCAGTTGGCCGTTGATGCGTCTGTTGACCCGTTGGCTCAATGGTCGTGAATCCCTGGCGGCGCTGTTACTGACGCTTGGCTGGATGCTGCTGGTGGCGGTGCCGCTGGTGTGGCTGGGGTTCAACCTGGCGGATCACGTGCGCGATGCCACGGCGTTCATCAAGGATGTGCAGGTCGATGGTCTGCCTGAAGCGCCGGCCTGGGTTGGCGGTATTCCTTTGGTCGGCGAGCGGCTGGTGGGGATCTGGAACAGCATCGATCAGCAAGGTGCGGCGATGATGCTGGCGATCAAGCCATATCTGGGTCAGGTCGGTAACTGGTTGCTGGCACGCAGTGCGCAGATTGGCGGCGGGATCCTCGAGTTGACGCTGAGTATCGTGTTTGTGTTCTTTTTCTACCGGGACGGGCCGCGTTTGGCGGTGTTTGTCCATGGGTTGCTGGAGCGGCTGATTGGCGACCGCGCCGGGTATTACATCGAACTGGTGGCGGGCACCGTGCAACGGGTGGTCAACGGGGTGATCGGTACAGCGGCGGCGCAGGCGGTGCTGGCGTTGATCGGCTTCCTGATTGCCGGCGTGCCTGGGGCGCTGGTGCTGGGGATCGTGACGTTCTTGCTGAGCCTGATTCCGATGGGGCCGCCGTTGGTGTGGATTCCGGCCACGGCGTGGCTGGCCTGGAAGGGTGAGTACGGAATGGCAGTGTTCCTCGGGATCTGGGGCACGTTCATTATCAGCGGGGTCGACAACGTGCTTAAGCCGTACCTGATCAGCCGGGGCGGGAATTTGCCGTTGGTGATTGTGCTGCTCGGGGTGTTTGGCGGGTTGATTGCGTTCGGGTTTATCGGCCTGTTCATTGGCCCGACGTTGTTGGCAGTGGCTTACAGCCTGTTGACCGATTGGAGCAAGAGCCAGGCTCGGGTTGAAGATCGCCGGCCCTAAGTTTTTTGTTGGGTCTTAGGGCCGCGAAGTTTTTTGACTCAGGTCGCCACGTTCAGGTGTTTGCCCACGGTCGCCACGTTGTCGAGCGAGTACTGCTTGCTCAGGTTGGCGATCATTTTGTTCAGGGCTTCGGTCACGTTGAACTGATGGGTGGAGCTGTCGGAGTTCTGCTCGCGGCCGGCTTGCAGGACGGCTTTCAGTTCATCGTTGCTGACGCCACCGCTGCTGTCGCTATCGAGTACTTTGAGCAACGCGGCGCTGGTGTCGGTGGCGGTCGATGAAGTGCTGTCGCTCGCCTGCAACGCGCTGCTCAGTTCCGTGGCCGTGACGCTGCCATCGCTGTCGGTATCGAGTTGGCTGAACAGCTCTTCGCTGGACATCTGCTGAGGTGGCGGTGGCGGCGGGGTCAGGCTGGCGGCGAGTTCGTCCTGGCTGACAGTGCCGTCTTCATTCTTGTCCAGGGCCGAGAAGATTTTCGAGCTGTCGGCCGTGCTGCCGGCACTGGTCAGGCCATTGCTCAGCTCATCGCTGTTGATGGCGCCGTCGCCGTCTTTGTCCAAAGCGCTGATCAGCGCATCGGCCAGCTCGGTGTTCGGTGCCTGATCGTGCGGCGGTGGCGTCGGAGGGGCCATCGCGGCCATCTCTTCGCTGCTCAGGCTGCCGCTTTTGTCGCTGTCCAGATCGCTGAAGTTCTTGCTCAGGCTGACCAGCAGACCATCGTCGTTTTTCTGCGACAGGGCGCTCTTGAGCTCATCCTGATCCACCGCACCGTCGCTGTTGTTGTCTAGTTTGGCGAGCAGTTCTTTCTGGAATTGCTGGCTACGGGCGCTGTTGGTGGCGGTACTGTTGGTGCTGGTATAGCTCGTGTAGCTGCTGACACTACCGATCATTGTGCTCACTCCTTGGAATGGGAAACCGGTGGGTGCACCGGCTTATGCAGCCTCAAGGGGCAAGTTGTCGTGGGTATGTGGGATTTGTACCGATGGGTACACACAACTTATCCAGTCAGACCCGGATCCTGTGGGTGCGGGCTTAGACGCGGGGCAGGCGGATGACGGCGGTCAGACCACCGCCGGGCGTTTCTTCCAGGCTCAACTGCCCGCCCAAACGCTCCGCGGCTTCCCGGGCGATGGTCATGCCCAGGCCGACGCCGCCGGAGTTGCGATTACGCGAACCTTCCAGGCGAAAGAACGGTTCAAACACCGCTTCACGTTTTTCCGCCGCGATACCCGGGCCATGGTCAATGACCCGGATCACCAGTTGTTCGCGACTGTCCTCAAGCGTGATCAGCGCGTCCCCGGCATAACGCAAGGCGTTGTCCAGCAGGTTGTTGATGCACGAGCGCAAAGCCATCGGTTGAACCTGCAGCGGGGCACAATGGCCGCGGGCCTGGACGTCGGCGCCCTGGTCCTGGGCGTTTTCGCTCAGGGACTCCACCAGCGCTTGCACGTCCATCCATTGTGGCGCCTCACTGGTGCGCTGTTCGTGCAGGTAGGTGAGGGTGGAATCGAGCATGCCGATCATGTCGTCCAGGTCCTGACGCATCTGGCCTTGCAGCTTCTCATCGTCGATCTGTTCCAGCCGCAGCTTGAGCCGCGACAGCGGTGTGCGCAGGTCATGGGACACCGCGCCGAGCATGCGCGAACGTTGCTGCATTTGTTCAAGAATGCGTTTCTGCATCAGGTTGAAAGTGTGCGCCGCTTGCCGCGCTTCCCGTGGGCCGGACTCATCCAGCGGCGGACTGTCGAGATTTTCACTCAGGCGCTCGGCGGCGTCGCTCAGGCGTTGAATCGGGCGGGTCAATAGCTTGGCGCCGTACCAGGCGGCGATGATCAGCGAGACAAACTGAAAGGTCAGTGGCACCAGCGGCCCGCCGAACCATGGCCGCGGTGGTCGATTGCCGAAACGCGGGTCCATTGGTGGGGGAGGGCCGTCGAAGCGCTCGGAAAAACCCGGTGGCGGTGGGGGAGGCGGGGGCGGCCCGTAATGTTTGAACCATAAAAAAGCTAACAAGTGCGCCAGTACGATCGCCACCAACAGCACGCCGAACAGGCGGCCGAACAGCGTATCGAAGCGCGCACGCATCAGCTGATGTCTCGTGCGTCGAACAGATAACCCTCACCGCGAACGGTCTTGATCAACTGCGGGGCTTTCGGGTCGTCGCCCAGTTTCTGGCGCAGGCGCGACACCAACAGATCGATGCTGCGATCAAACGCTTCGATCGAGCGACCGCGCGCCGCGTCCAGCAGTTGTTCGCGGCTGAGCACCCGGCGCGGCCGTTCGATGAACACCCAAAGCAAACGGAATTCGGCGTTGGACAGCGGCACCACCAGGCCATCGGCGGCGATCAACTGGCGCAACACGCTGTTCAATCGCCAGTTGTCGAAGCGAATATTCGCACGCTGTTCAGTACGGTCGTCGCGCACCCGACGCAGAATGGTCTGAATCCGCGCAACCAGTTCCCGCGGCTCGAACGGCTTGGCCATGTAGTCGTCGGCGCCCAGCTCCAGGCCGATGATCCGGTCGGTGGGTTCGCAGCGGGCGGTGAGCATCAGAATCGGGATGTCCGATTCGGCGCGCAGCCAGCGGCACAGCGACAAACCATCTTCACCCGGCAGCATCAGATCGAGCACCACCACATCGAAATGCTCGGCTTGCAGCGCCTGACGCATGGCGGCGCCATCAGAGACGCCGCTGGCGTGGATATTGAAACGGGCCAGGTAGTCGATCATCAGTTCGCGGATCGGAACGTCATCGTCGACGATCAGGGCGCGAATGCTCCAGCGTTTGTCATCGGCCGGCGCTCTTTGATCGTCGTTCAGAGGTGCTGGGGAATTGTGCATGCGTGCGTTCATCTGCCAGGTAGGCTGCCAACCACAAAGATAGGCTGCGAGGTTGTGGCTTCAGCATAGGCGTCCGGCCGTGAGGCGGGAAGTGCTGTAGGACTTGTTGCGGCTGACGAGGGTAGCGTTGAAGGGTGTTGTGGGCGTGTCGTGTGTGTATCGGGGTCGACACAATTGCCGCAGCAGCTAGTCTTGCCTGAGCCGCGACGACGAATTACCGATCATCGGGTCCCGCAGCGGCGCTGGTTCCGCTACAATGCGCGCCGATTTCGACTTGCCTGAGAGCCCACTCATGTCCGCCTGCCAGACGCCTATCATCGTCGCCCTGGATTTCCCCACCCGTGACGCCGCACTGAAGCTGGCCGATCAACTGGACCCGAAACTGTGCCGGGTCAAAGTCGGTAAAGAACTGTTTACCAGTTGCGCTTCGGAAATCGTCGGCACCTTGCGCGACAAGGGTTTCGAAGTGTTCCTGGACCTCAAGTTCCACGACATTCCGAACACCACCGCCATGGCCGTCAAGGCGGCTGCGGAAATGGGCGTATGGATGGTCAATGTGCACTGCTCCGGCGGCCTGCGCATGATGGCCGCCTGCCGCGAAGTGCTCGATCAGCGCAGCGGCCCGAAACCGCTGTTGATCGGCGTGACCGTGCTGACCAGCATGGAGCGTGAGGATCTGGCGGGTATTGGCCTGGACATCGAGCCGCAGGAGCAGGTGCTGCGCCTGGCCGCGCTGGCGGAAAAGGCCGGGATGGACGGTCTGGTCTGCTCGGCCCAGGAAGCCCAGGCCTTGAAAGCCGCCCACCCGTCGTTGCAACTGGTGACGCCGGGGATTCGTCCGGCGGGCAGTGCCCTGGACGATCAGCGCCGCATCCTGACGCCGCGTCAGGCGCTGGATGCCGGTTCCGATTACCTGGTGATCGGCCGTCCGATCAGCCAGGCGGCGGATCCGGCCAAGGCGTTGGCGGCGGTCTTCGCAGAAATCGCTTAAGCGCCGATTCGCGGGCAAGTCGGATCGCCGCACCGCTCGCTCCTGTAGGAGCGAGCGGTGCGGCGATCCGACTTGCCCGCGAAGCTTTTATACCTTCAACACCAACTTCCCGAAATTCTCGCCGCTGAACAACTTCATCAGCGTCTCCGGGAATGTTTCCAGTCCCTCGACGATGTCTTCCTTGCTCTTGAGCTGCCCCTTGGCCATCCAGCCGGCCATTTCCTGCCCGGCAGCGGCGAACTGTGCGGCGTAATCCATCACCACGAAGCCTTCCATCCGCGCGCGGTTGACCAGCAACGCCAGGTAGTTGGCCGGGCCTTTGACTGCTTCCTTGTTGTTGTACTGGCTGATGGCACCGCAAATCACCACCCGTGCTTTCATGTTAAGGCGGCTCAGCACGGCGTCGAGAATATCGCCGCCGACGTTATCGAAATACACGTCGACGCCTTTCGGGCATTCACGCTTGAGGCCGGCGATCACGTCTTCGTTCTTGTAATCGATGGCACCGTCAAAACCCAGCTCATCGATCAGGAACTTGCACTTGTCCGCGCCGCCGGCGATGCCGACCACCCGGCAACCTTTGATCTTGGCGATTTGCCCGGCGATGCTGCCCACCGCACCGGCCGCGCCCGACAACACCACGGTGTCGCCGGCTTTCGGCGCGCCGACATCGAGCAGGGCGAAGTAGGCGGTCATTCCGGTCATGCCCAGCGCGGATAAATAACGCGGCAGCGGCGCCAGTTTCGGATCGACCTTGTAGAAACCTCGCGGCTCGCCAAGGAAGTAATCCTGCACACCCAAGGCACCGTTGACGTAGTCCCCCACGGCAAAGCCCGGATTGTTCGAGGCGATGACTTTGCCTACGCCCAATGCACGCATCACTTCACCAATGCCGACCGGCGGGATGTAGGACTTGCCCTCGTTCATCCAGCCACGCATGGCCGGGTCCAGGGACAGGTATTCGTTTTTGACCAGGATCTGACCTGCTGCAGGCTCACCGACTGGTACTTCTTGATAGGTGAACGTCTCGCGGGTAGCTGGCCCCACGGGACGTTTGGCGAGCAGGAACTGGCGATTGGTCTGGGTAGTCATGACAGGCACTCAAGATGAATGAAGCCTTGTTGATAGACCTTCATGGACGATGCTGCAAGGTTGGCTGACACGGCGAATGCACATCGATCCAGTGCAGTGATAGTCAGGGCGGCAGTTCCATCACTGCCACTCATGGGCGCCCAACCGGCCTTCTGATAGTGCTGCCGTGTCACAAGGCGCTGTGGCTAACTGAAAACACGTGACTCCCCACATTCTTCTCTTCGAGGACATAACAATGAGCATGACGTTTTCCGGCCAGGTCGCCGTTGTGACGGGCGCGGCCAATGGGATTGGCCGCGCAACCGCTTTGGCGTTCGCCGCCGAAGGGTTGAAAGTGGTGGTGGCCGATCTGGACGTGGCCGGTGGTGAAGGCACTGTGGCGCTGATTCGCGCTGCCGGCGGTGACGCGACCTTCGTGCGCTGCAATGTCACTGTGGAAAGCGATGTAAAAAATCTGATGGACGAGGTCGTGAATGCCTACGGCCGTCTCGACTATGCCTTCAACAATGCTGGCATCGAAATCGAGAAAGGCAAACTGGCCGAGGGCACGCTCGATGAGTTCGACGCGATCATGGGCGTCAACGTCAAAGGCGTCTGGCTGTGCATGAAGTACCAGTTGCCATTGCTGCTGGCCCAAGGTGGCGGCGCGATCGTCAATACCGCTTCGGTCGCCGGTCTGGGGGCTGCGCCGAAGATGAGCATCTACGCCGCCTCGAAACATGCGGTGATCGGCCTGACCAAATCGGCGGCGATCGAATACGCCAAGAAAAAGATTCGCGTGAATGCGGTGTGCCCGGCGGTGATCGACACCGACATGTTCCGTCGTGCCTATGAAGCGGACCCGAAGAAGGGCGAGTTCGCCAATGCCATGCACCCTGTCGGACGTATCGGCAAGGTCGAGGAGATTGCCAGCGCGGTGCTGTACCTGTGCAGCGACGGCGCGGCGTTCACCACCGGTCATTCGCTGGCGGTGGATGGTGGGGTTACGGCGTTTTAATCAGGCGTTTCGATATACCTGCTTTGTGGCGAGGGAGCTTGCTCACGCTGGGCTGCGTAGCGGCCCCAAAAATCTGACAACCATTGCCGGTTTTTGTGAGTGCTACGCACTCAAGCGGGAGCAAGCTCCCTCGCCACAGGTTTCTCAGCATTACGCACACTGCCATCGGTTCCGTGAAAACACCGGGCATTGTGTTTCAAATGGTTAGAACCGACGGTTTTGGCGGTTTTGTCGCACATCTTGTCGAGCGCTCCTGTGATTAACTGTTTTCCGCAAAACAGACAGGAGTTTGCTTGCTCATGGAGTTGAGAATCGATCGACAGGCATTGGTGCCGGTCGTGCAGCAAATCGTCGACGCGATGGCCGACTGGCTTCATCGTGGCGAGGTGTCGCCGGGGACACGTTTGCCTTCCGTGCGGCAAATCGCGCGGATCAATCTGCTCAGCCAATCCAGTGTTGTCGAGGCCTGTGAACGGTTAGTGGCCCAAGGTGTGCTGGCCACGCGTAGCGGGGCGGGTTTCTTTGTCGCGGCAACGGCGCTTGCCGCTCACGGGCAACGGGATTTTTCCTGGTTCGAGGGGGTTGAGCAGCAGAGTGGCGTCGCGGGCGATCTGAAGCTGGGTTGCGGCGGATTACCCGAAAGCTGGCGCGAGACTGACGACCTGAGCTATGCCATACGCCAGGTCAGCCGCACCGATATGGCCGGTTTGTTCAACTACAGCACACCGCTGGGCCTGCTTGCCCTGCGCCAACAGATCCTCAAACGACTGAAGCAGCTGGATATCGCGGTGGATGAAAGTCGAATCCTCACCACGGCGGGTGCCAGTCATGGGCTCGACCTGATCGTGCGCACGTTGTTCAAGCCGGGCGATTGCGTGGTGGTGGAGAACCCCGGTTATTCGATGCTGTTCGATTTGCTCAGGCTGCACGGGGTCAGCATGATCGAAGTCCCACGAACGCCTCACGGACCCGACACCGAAGCACTCCAGGCACTGTTGCTGAAATACAAACCCCGTGGCTTGTTCATCAACAGCTTTTATCACAACCCCACCGGCAGCAGTTTGACCTTGGGCGTGGCTCGGCAGGTAATGCAGCTGGCCAGAAAGCATGGCGTACTGGTGATCGAAGACGACGTCTATGCGGATTTGTACCGCGGTCCCGGGACGCGTCTTGCGGCACTGGGTATCGATGACAACGTGATCTACGTCGGCAGCTACTCCAAAACCCTCAGCAGTTCGTTGCGGGTCGGCTTTGTCGTGGCGGGTGCCGACGTCATTGCGCGACTGGCCGAGGTCAAGATGATCAGCAGCATGGGTGCTTCACGGTTCAGCGAATCGGTGCTGGCTTCTTTATTGGCCAGTGGTGCCTATCGCAAATTGGTGCAGCGTCAGCGCCAGCGTTTAAGCACCGACAGGGACGCGGCCTTGCAGGTGCTTGAAGACGCGGAATGGGAGGTTTTCGGCAAACCCGCAGGTGGCCTGTTCATCTGGGCGCGATCGCGCAAGGCCGACGCCGTTCAGGTGCAGGTTCAGGCGCGACGCTTCGGCATCCGTCTGTCATGCGCAACGGCATTCAGCCCCACCGGCGAGGCTCATGACTGGCAGCGCATCAACGTTGCCTATGCCTGTGATCCTCGTGCTCGGGCATTTTTTCAGGCTACCGCCAGGGTCTGTTGACGTTTGGTGGCGAGCCGCGTTGCGATGCCAGCGTGCGCGAGGCAAGGCGCGGGATGCCGCCAATGGTTGTTCCCTTGGCAAATCCCGCAACGCAGCCTCGCGCACGTTGGCGCGCAACCCGAAGGGACGGAGCCAACGTTGCGCAGGGCTGCGTTGCTCGGAACTTATTTGGAACAACCAAACCACGTTCCTCGCGCCTTGCCCTGCGCAACGTTGGCATCCGTCGCGGTCGTCACCAAACGTCAACAGACCCTGAGGATCGACCTCAAGCGTTCTGAAAACGACGCTGGCGTAGCTTTTGGCCATTATTCCGACGCCAGAGACTTGTGTTGGCACAAGCCCGTTGCGAATCTGCATCGACAGATAATGGCAGGGGACTAAGCGCAATGATTTCGGCCGTGCAAGGACGTTTTGCCAACCTCGGTATGGCGAAAAAACTGGGTGTCGGGTTTGTACTGGTGCTGCTGTTGACAGCCCTGGTGGCGGCCATTGGCGTATGGTCCCTGCAAACCATCAGTCATCGCTTCGACGGGCTCAAGCAGATGTCGTCGCTCAACAGCGGTTTGCTCAAGGTGCGTCTGCTTGAGCAGGACTACGTCTTGCGCGGCGACCCGAAAACCGTGGAAGCCTTGCACGCGGGGGTGGACGCGTTGATCGCGCTGGCGACCGAGCTCAAGGCTCAGTCCGCAGCCAACGTGCCGGTCATGAATGACGTCGAACAGTCTCTGGGGGCTTATCGCAAAGCCTTTGACGAGTTCGTCTCGCTGAGTCAGGCCAAGGACCTGGCGCTGGAAATGGCCAGTTGGTCGGTGTCCAGTGTGGCCAATAACCTGGATGTGCTGCAGTCCGGGCTTAGCGATGATGGCGCCTATGCCTTGAAGGAGTCCGAGGGCAAGGACGGTGCGCAATTCATCGAGCAGGCGAATCAGGTCAGCCAGGTCTCGCGACTGATGTTGCAGGCCATGAACGAAGCGCACGTACGTCTGGATCAGAGCCGCAAGGGCGACGACAGTGCCGGGCAGGGCAAGATCGAGCAAGCCGACCAGGCGCTGGCCCAGGCCGAACAGTTGAAAGCTACCGTAAAGGATGAGGGTTACCAGACGGTCCTCAATGAAGTGTCGGGTCATATCGGCAGTTTCACTGAAAAACTCGCCGAGTACACCGGCCTGTTGGCGCAGGAAAAGACTGTCTCCGAGCAACTCCACCAGCGCGCCGCGCAAGTGGTAGAGCGGGTGGATCAGGCTTACGTTGCCGAAGACCGGTCGATGCAGGCAGAGCTGAAAAAGAACTCGCTGTTGATCATCGGCTCCTCGGCACTGGCCTTGCTGGTCGGGCTGATTGCCGCGTGGGTGATTACCCGGTTGATCGTCGCACCGCTGCGCAGCGTGATCCGTGTCGCCCAGCAGATCGCCGCGGGCGATTTGAGCGCGACGATTGAGGTGACCCGCCGTGACGAGATCGGCCAGTTGATGCAAGCCATGCAGCAAATGGGCGCTGGGCTCAGCAGCATTGTCAGTGGTTTGCAGGCCGGTATCGAACAGCTGGCAAGCTCTGCGCAATCGCTGTCGGCGGTGACCGAGCAGACCAACCTTGAAGTCAGCAGCCAGAAAGAAGAAACCGAGCAGGTCGCCACTGCGATGAACCAGATGACCGCCACGGTGCACGATGTGGCACGTAATGCGGAGGAGGCCGCCCAGGCGGCGCAGACTGCCGATGGCAAGGTCGAAAGCGGTCAGCAGGTGGTGCGTCAGAGCATGGCGCGAATTGAGCAACTGGCGGACTCGGCCACCTCGGCCAGCTCCAGCATCGAAAGCCTCAGTGCAGAAATCCAGAACATCGGCACGGTGCTCAGCGTGATCAAAAGCGTTGCCGAGCAGACCAACCTGTTGGCGCTCAATGCGGCCATCGAGGCGGCGCGGGCCGGCGAGCAGGGCAGGGGATTTGCGGTGGTGGCCGATGAGGTCCGGGCGCTGGCCAGGCGAACCCAGCAATCGACCGAGGAAATCGAACGCCTGGTCAGTGCCTTGCGCTCGGCGGCGCAGTCGTCAGTGCAGCAGATTCAGAGCAGTGGCGAGTTGGTGAAGCTGGCGGTGAGCGATGCGTTGCAGACCGAAAGTGCATTGGGGAGTATTGCGGCGGCGGTGTCGCTGATTCAGCAGATGAACCAGCAGATTGCAGCGGCTGCGGAGGAGCAGAGCTCGGTGGCCGAGGAGATCAATCGCAGTGTCACGAGCATTCGCGCCAGTGCGGATCAGTCTTCATTGGCGATGCAGGGCAATGCGGCGTCGAGTATTGAACTGGCGCAGTTGGGGAGTGAGTTGAGGGGGATGGTGGGGCATTTCAAGCTGTAGCAGCTGCCGAAGGCTCGGGCTGTGTCCGGATGATCTATTGACTCTGGCGGGCATCAATCCCAACGCAAAAAAAAAGCCACCTGACCCGGTGGCTTTTCAGCATTTGCATGATCAGTCGTAGATCACTTTCTTCTTCCAGTCGGCATCAGCCTCGACGTCTTTGAGCCCTTCAGTCAGTTGGTTCACTTCGCCTTCAACCGGGGCGATCTTGTCCATGACCTGGTCGTTGGCGCGGGCCAGGAGTTTTTCCAGGTACTCGAGTTGTTCGCTGTAGACCTGGGGCTCCGGCTGTTTGCGCAGGTATTGCACGCCGCGTTCGAAGGCCAGTCGGGCCTGACCTGGCTGGTTCTGTTGCAGGGAATGCTGACCAAGGTTGTTGAAGAATTCGATGTGCAGCAGGACCAGGATGTGGCGGACCTCGCGGATCCAGTGCTTGGCTTCGTTGGTCGGCAGGTAGCCGTCCTGTGCGGCACGGGTGATCTGGCCATGCAGGGCTTCGAGCAGGAAGCGCACGTCTTTGGCCTTGGCTTCGGTCTGGATCGGTGCCGGCGGGTTGTTGACCGGGATCGATTCGCCTTGGGCAACCAAGGCACTCAGCTCGGTAATCCGTGGCTTGAGCGTGGGGCTGGTTTTTTCCAGGTTGAGCAGGCGCTGGCAGACGTTCAGTTCCAGACGGGTCAATAGCAACTTGAGCGCGGGTGTCATGAACTGACCGGGAAAGGTCTCGGTGATTTCGCCGCAGCGACGCAGGCGGTCGTTGAGTTCAACCTTGGTGCGGGCTTTTTCCAGCTTATTGTTTTCCACCACATGGTTCATGTAGCCAATGGCGATCAATAGTGCGATCCCGGCTACGACTAGCAGGGTGATCATGAGTGGTGTCACCGGTAAGACCTCTTTATGGGGTTCGCGTTCGAGTCGAGTGTAGTTGGCTTGGCATATGGGCGCATAGGGTTGCTCGACGAGTGAATCGGCTATAGCTCTTCTTATATCGGCCGCAATGCCGCTTCTATAAGTAAATAGCGTGCGAGGTGCACATTGCCATCATCTCGGCATGGACTATAGCGTCTTGGTGGATGCCAGAATATAGGCGCCAAAGGTCAGGCGACACAAAAGCCTGAATCGCTGCCAAAAGCAGGGCGAAGTCATTGATTTAAATAAATTTATATCTGGGGGTTGACGACCCCTCAATCCATCCATAGAATGCGCGCCACTTACAGCGTAAAGCACACAGCGAAACGCGGTAGGGAGTGAATGTTGTACGTGTGTCCCCTTCGTCTAGTGGCCTAGGACACCGCCCTTTCACGGCGGTAACAGGGGTTCGAGTCCCCTAGGGGACGCCAATGCGGGAATAGCTCAGTTGGTAGAGCACGACCTTGCCAAGGTCGGGGTCGCGAGTTCGAGTCTCGTTTCCCGCTCCAATTTTAAACAGCGTTGCTTTCGGGCAAAGCTGAGTGAAACCAGAACCAAGTCTTCGGATGCGGGTCTGGGCACCGAAACACACACCATGTGTTCCGGGCAGCGTGTCCCCTTCGTCTAGTGGCCTAGGACACCGCCCTTTCACGGCGGTAACAGGGGTTCGAGTCCCCTAGGGGACGCCATTTGCGGGAATAGCTCAGTTGGTAGAGCACGACCTTGCCAAGGTCGGGGTCGCGAGTTCGAGTCTCGTTTCCCGCTCCAAATTCAAAAAAACGCCGCTCATTTGAGCGGCGTTTTTTTATGCGCGTAAAAAACCTGCTTCAATTTCCAAGGCTCTGCACCAGGCTTTCAAGGGCTTCAATGGTTGTATCTTCCAGTGGCGGTTGCGCTGCTACCGCTCTAAGTTGGCTGGCCAAACGGTATTCGCTGGGCGTGCAGTTGACGAACTGCTTGAAGGCGCGGGCGAAGTAGGAAGGATCCTTGAAGCCGGCCTCATAACCGATGCTGGTAATCGGCATCTGGCTGTTGTCGAGCAGCTGTTTGGCAAAACTCATGCGCTTGTCCAGGATGTAATCGGTGAAACCGACGCCATTGGCTTCCTTGAACAGGCGACTGAAGCGAAAAGTCGTCATGCCGCAGCGCTTGGCCAAATCCCTCTGATCGATGCTGTCCCGAAAGTGCTGGTCGATGTACAGCATGGTATGGCTCAGCGCCTGGTGTTTTTGGTGCCCGGAGGTCAGGCGGATGCTCTCTGGCAGAGTGGGCGAGTGGTCGATCAGCAATGTCTTGTCCTGACCGGCATTGCGGCGCAATTCGCAGAGCTGCATCAGTGCCGTCAGGTAGCGCTTCCTCTCGGCGTTGGTGAGCGGGAGCACCATGTATTCCCAGACACTGGAGCGCATGGCCCAGACAGCCAGTTCTTCTGAGTGCTGCACGGTGAACATGGTGATCGGGATGGTAGGGGTGGTGCGTTTGATCTCCAGCAACAACCGCAAGCCGGGGGTGTCGGGGCGATCGAAATGGATGCAGATCATGTCTGCCTGTTCCCCGCTGGGCAGCCCGGAATTTTTCGCCAGTTTGCAGTCGCAAGTCTCCTCGAACTGCGCGATGAGTTCCTTCGTGGAACGATCGTGAGTCAGATCGAACCAAAGCAGCGATGGCCTTCTGGTCATGTTGGACGTCATGTCTCTACTCTGCGGTTCTACGGGCCCCTCTTCGCTGAGTAGTATTGCTAACGTGCCATCACTTTGCAGATTAAATACTGATAAGAAAGACGAATTTTAGTTCTATCCGCTCTATGCGTTGCCTGGAAATCAGTCCCAGGCAACAGCCTGTTGGTGTGTCGTCTATGAACCAGGTATCAGCCGCTCGTCGCTTGTAAATCGAAGTCAGTGGTATTCGCGAGCCATCCCTTGTTTTACCCCTCCTGCTACTTCTGCAAAGGCCAATAACCGTATTTGGCCGCACCCGCAAAAAAGTCCTAGTGATGTGCAAAATCTTCCTAACGCCCATGCCTTCCCCCTGACTAGTGTTGCATCCAGGCAGTGCAGAACGTACTGCCTTCCGGAAAAAACAACATTCGAGTGAGGTGGGCAAAATGATCATTCAAGAAATCAAGGCTTCGGTAGTGAAGTTCGCCAAAGATGAAGATGGCCTGACCATTGTGGAATACGCGGTGGCCGGCGGTTTGATTACCGCAGCTGTTGTCGGGGCGTTCACGCTTCTTGGCGGGGTGGTGGATACCAGAATCCGAGCTATTTGCAACGCCATCATTCCTGGCACTTGCTGATACCAACAACTCTGGTAGGGAGATCCGCAATGTCCATGGAACAGCTGGTAGCTACCGTTGTGCTGATAGGACTGCTGGGCGTGGCGGTGGTGAGCGACTTGCGTCGCCACCGCATTCCCAACCTGCTGATCCTGGTGGGTCTGGCCTTGGGATTGGCCGGCCAGACTTACTCAGGCGGAGTCAGCGGGATGGGGGACGGCCTTTTGGGCCTCCTGATCGGTTTTGCGTTGTTCCTGCCCATGTATGCCCTCGGTGGCATGGCTGCCGGCGACGTCAAGCTGATGGCCATGGTTGGCAGTTTTCTACCCCCCCATTTCGCCTTGTGGGCGGTGTTCTTCAGTCTGCTATGGGGAGGTTTGTGCGGTTTCCTGATCGTGCTGGTGCGCGGTCAATTGTTGCAGACCCTGGGGCGCTATCGGCTGATGATTCGGGCGCGGGCCTATATGGCGCCGAACTCGGATGAGGTGGCTGGCAAGCCCTTTCCTTATACGGTAGCGATACTGCTCGGGACGTTGAACAGCGTCTACTGGCAACTCGTTGTCGGTGGAGTCGGTGGATTCGGAGGTTAGTCATGCACGTCATCGTCGATAGTGATGCCTACCCCAGCGAACGAGAAGCGGTGCAGCGGCTGGCTCCTCAGCCCTGCACTATCCGCGAAACTGGTCTGTCCGACAGTTTTCTCGGCGAGTTGGTGTGCAAGCATTTGTATGACGCCGGCGTGCTGGACATGTCGCGTCTGGTAGAGCGCCTGGCCCTGACCGGCGCCGTACTTGAAGAGGTCCTGGCGTTTCTGCGCAAGGACGGCCGTATCGAAGTACTTGGCCAAGTGGGACCGCAAACGACGGCAGGGCAGATGCTGCGTTATAGCCTGACCGAACGCGGTCGCAGTGCCGCTCGCGATGCCCTGTCGCGCAGCGGCTATATCGGTGCGGCACCTTTCCCGGTGAGCACTTACCGTTCCTTGATCAAAATCCAGACTATCCACCATGGTCGCATCGGCTCGAGCGATATGCACAAGGCCCTTACCGGCGTGGTGCTCACGGAGGGGATGCTCGATCAACTGGGTGTGGCCCTGAACTCCGGGCGCGCGATCATGATTTATGGTCCCGCAGGTACCGGCAAGACCTATGTCAGCAGCCGATTGATCCGTCTGTTCGCCGAGGCCATATGGGTACCTCATGCCATCGTGATCAACGAGTCGGTGATCGAGATCTATGACCCGCAGGTGCATCAGCGGCTGGATGAAAACGGTCCTCAGAACAATCTGATGCTCAACGAAGGGATCGACCGTCGACTGCTGTGCTGCAAACGCCCGATCGTTATTACGGGTGGTGAGTTGAGCATGGAACAGCTGGACGTGCGCTATGACCCCTTCACCCGTCAGTACCAGGCCGCCTTGCAGCTCAAGGCCAGCAATGGCCTGTTCATCATCGATGACATGGGCCGCCAGCGCATGGCACCCGCCGAGCTGTTCAATCGCTGGATCGTACCGATGGAGGAGAAGCGCGACTTCCTCAATTTGGGCGGTGGTCGGCATTGCGAGCTGCCATTCGATCTGATTCTGGTGTTCTCCACCAACCTCAATCCCCTGGAACTGGCTGATGAGGCCTTCCTGCGGCGGATTGGCTACAAGTTGCAGTTCGGTTACCTGAAGCCTGAGGAATACGAAAAGATCTGGCGTCAGGAAAGCGAGCGTCTGGGCATTCCTTTTGACCCGCTGCTGCTGCGTTATGTACTGCAAAGGCTTTATGCAAGTGAAGGCATGCCCCTGGTGCCTTGCCATCCCCGCGATCTCCTGAACATGGCCCTCGACCGTCAGCGTTATATCGGCGGTACCGGGGCACTGTCACCACAAGAGTTGGAATGGGCCTGGCACAACTACTTCGTCCAGCTCGACTTTCTTTGATACGGAGATACTGACATGAGCTCTCGTACTCTTCCCCTGATAGGCGTTTCCCTGGTCATGGGCCTTGGTGCTGCATGGATGGCCGACTCCTGGCTGAGCGCACGGCTCAATGCCACCCCGGATGACCATCTTCGAAGCGTGGTGGTTGCCACGGTAGAAATTCCCTTCGGGCAGATGGTCGAGGCCCAACAGGTCACGACCGTGCGCATGCCCATGGACACGATCCCGGACGATGCTCTGGATTCCAGCGACAAGGCCGTGGGCAAGATCGCAACGTTCGACATCTTGCGTGGTGACGTCATGCGCGGTGCTCGCCTGAGCGAGCACTTGGGCGGCAGTACCCTGGCCTCTCTGATTGCCACAGACAAACGTGCCATATCGGTACGCGTGGACGATGTGGTCGGTGTGGGCGGATTCCTCCTGCCGGGTAACCGGGTCGATGTACTGGCGACCAAACGCACGGATGGCGCCGGCAATAACGCCGTGTCCAAGACCATCCTCGAGAACTTGCGGGTATTGGCGGTGGACCAGACAGCGGGTACCGACAAGACCCAACCGGTGGTGGTGCGCGCAGTGACGCTGGAGATGACGACCGCCGAGGCTGAAACCCTGGTCACGGCGCAAACCGAAGGGAAACTGCAACTGACCCTGCGCAACCCGCTGAACTCCGAGAAAAAAATCGTGACCGCTGCGCCTGTTGCACCGGCCCCCATGGTTGTGGCCGCCGCCCCGGTGCAAAAACGCGTGGTGCAACGTGGCGACGGTGGCGGGGCTCTCACCATCATTCGCGGGATCCAGACCAGTGTAGTGAAAGTTCGTTGACAGGGCGGTAGGGGTGCGCTGGGCATCCAGGTATTGGCGGAGCCGATCCGGACCAGTTTCGGTAAATGAGGGCTTGATGATGAATCTTCGTATTCAGCAGCCGTTCACTGCGACGCCAAGGCGCCAGGAAGGATCGGTGAGCGTGTTGATGGTAATCGCGTTGGCGGCGATTTTAATGATGGCGGGTCTGGCTCTGGACGTGAGCCACATGTTGTTGAACAAGACGCGCCTGCAAAACGCTGTGGATGCCGCCGCCCTGAGTGGCGCCAAAACCCTGCTTCAGGTGGCAGGTGGTGCCAACATGGCCAGCGCGGCACGCACTGCCGCACTCAATACGCTGACGCAAAATGCCAATGCCACGGGTAATAGCGAATTGGCAACGGCTATCGGTGGCAACATAGGTACCTTTGCGGTGGTGGAACTGGCTAGCAGCGTCTATGGCCCGTTTGCCTATCCTGGGCCGGCGAATGCCAAATACGTTCGGGTATCGGTACCGACTTATAGCCTGACGGGTTTTTTCTGGAGCTTCGTCCAGACCTTTGGCACTAGCGGCTTGGGGAACAAAGCGGTGTCGGCAATCGCCACCGCAGGCCCCAGTCCTACCAGCCCGTGTGATCTCGCCCCTTTGATGGTTTGTGGCGACCCGACTAAATACGACCCGGCCGCCGGCATGTTCTGGGGCTTCAAATTTGGTGATTTGCAGGTATTGAAGACAGCTGCCGGCAATTCGTCGCCCATTGGTCCAGGCAACTTCCAGTTGCTCGATTTTGGTTCGGGCGGCAGTACGGTCAGGGACGACCTGGCCGGAGGTGGCTCGGTTTGCCGCAATGTCGGGGACAATGTCCAGACGGCCCCTGGCAACAAGGTCGGTCCTACCTCTCAAGGCCTGAATACGCGCTTCGGTATCTACAACGGCCCAGTCAGTGCCTCGGACTATCCGCCAGACATGGTGACGACGTACAGCACTCCCGCGATGACTTACGACGCCGTAGTCACCGCGAAGTACAAGGGGCAAGCCGTCACCTCGAGCAATGGCAATCTCACCGCAGGTACCAACGCGATACTGGACTACAACGACTGGCGTGCGAGCACCGCCGCGTGTGTGGCCGGGTCCGGCAGTGGCTGTCAGAGCAATGGGGTGTTCGAGCGCCGGATGCTGAAAATCGTGGTGGGCAACTGCACCGGTAAACAGGGCGGTACCACCTCTGTCCCCGTTCTGGGTTTCGGTTGCTATTTCGTGGTGCAGCCCATGAGTAACGGCGGTACGGAGTCGCAGATATTCGGCCAGTTTGTGAAAGAGTGCGAAGGCGACAACGTGCCCGGTCCTAATCCGACGAGCGATGTCGGCCCGCAGATCATTCAGCTCTACAAAACCTATATCAATGGCAGCGGCACTCCGAGCACTGACTCGTAGGGGGCGTCATGAGACTTCACGCGTTTAAATATCCGCGGCGCCAGCAAGGCCTGGCCATGGTGGAATTCACCCTCGCCCTGCCGCTGTTGCTGTTGTTGTTGCTGGCCTTCGGTGAGTTCGGCCGCATGATCTATCAGTACAACGTTCTGCTACAGGCCAGTCGCGATGCCGACCGCTTCATCGCCAGCAAAGCCTGGGACTCGACGCTCGGCGCTGTTTCCGTGAGCAATACGCTGCAGACCCAGACGAAAAACGTTGCGGTCTACGGGGTTCCCAGCCAGAGCGGAACCGCAGTGTTGTCAGGATTGACGACTGGCAACGTGGTCGTCGCCGCTGTGGGTACTGAGCATGTGCGGGTCACCATCACCTATACGTTCTGCCCGGTGATTGGCGGTGGCAATTGCACCGGATCGCTTCCCGGTTTCTTTGGTAACCCGATTGCGCTGAGCATTCCCCTGGTCGCCACTACCGTCATGAGGGCACTGTGATGAATCGCAAACGCATGCGCGGCACTTATGCGGTGGAGTTCGCCATCATTGGCGTGTTGATGTTCACGCTGTTGTTCGGCGTATTGGAAATTGGCCGGCTGTACTTCACGGTCAATGCGCTGGATGAAGCCGCGCGGCGTGGTGCACGCCTGGCAGCGGTGTGCAACATCAGCGATCCGGTGGTGTTGCGGCGGGCGATCTTCAATGCCGCGACCGACGCCGGTACGAGCCAGATCATCAGCAATCTTGCCACCACCAACCTGACGTTGACCTATCTGGACGTCAACGGTGCTGTGGTGGCCAATCCCGGCGACCTGGTCAGCGCCACTGGTTTTCGTGCCATCCGCTATGTCCAGTTGAGTCTGCAAGGCTTTGTTTTCAATCTGTTTATTCCCGGGTTCGGCGTGCCCATTACCTTGCCTGCATTCAAGGCAACCTTGCCACGCGAAAGCCTCGGGCGTCATTCCGATTCCGGGGAGATCACACCATGCTGAATACCAAGGACACCCCGCTTTCCAGCTCGACCGGCAAGACCGGGCTGCGGTTGCTGATCAGCAGTCGTGATGCCACCTCGTTGCGCGATTTGCAGAGCGTCTGCCAGCGCATGCCCTGCCTGGAGGTGAGCACTCGCCTGGTGAGCAATGGGCATGTCGACCCGCTCTACGGCCTGGACCGTATGCCCGATCTGTTGCTGTTGCGCGTCAGCCATCTGTGGCGCGAAGAACTGGCGGCGCTGTTGCAGCGTCCGGCCCATGAGCGTCCACCGATGTTGGTGTGCGGCCTGCTGAGCGAGCAGGAAGGCATGCGTCTGGCGATGCAGGCCGGCGCTCGTGACGTGCTGCCGGAGCCTATCGCCGAGACCGAATTGGTTGCCGCCTTGAATCGCCTGGTCATGGAGGTTCGAACCGGCAGCGGGACAGAAGGGAAATTGATCGCCGTGATGAGCGCCAAGGGCGGCTCCGGCGGAACCTTGCTGGCTTGCAACCTGGCTCAACAGCTCAGCGTCAAGGGCGGCAGCACCCTGCTGCTGGACATGGACCTGCAATTCGGCAGCGTGACGCATTACCTGGACGTGGCGCAGACGCACAGCCATCTCGAGGTGTTGCATCAGATCGATGGCATGGACAGCGTCGCGCTACGCGGTTTTTGCAGCCACTTCAGCCCCACCTTGCATGTGCTGGGTGGTCGGGCCGGTGAGCTGTGCCTGCCGCAGGATGCCCAACCCGAGCAACTTGACACCCTGTTGCAGTTGGCCCGCGCCAGCTACGACTGGGTGGTGATCGACCTGCCGCGACAAATCGACCACCTCACCGGCTCCGTGCTGGAACAGGTGGATCGGGTGTACGTGGTGGTGCAGCAGAGCGTCAGTCATCTGCGCGATGCCAGCTCCCTGGTGCGGATTCTTCGCGACGACCTGGGCGTGCGCGGCGATCAGTTGCAGATCGTGGTCAACCGCTATGACAAGGCCGCAGCGATCAGCCTCAAGGATATCGGCGAGGCACTGCGCTGCACCAATCTGTCGAAATTACCCAACGACTTCAACCTGGTCAGCCAGAGTCAGAACACTGGCGTGCCGTTGGGGCTGCATGCGCCGAGGGCCGCGATTACTACCGCCCTGCGCGACATGACCGAGGACCTGGTCGGTCAACAGGTGGCCGGGAACAAAGGCTTACTCAAACGCGCCTTCAACCGTTTCTTCGGGGGATGACCCATGATCAGCGACTTTCGTAACCGCTTGCGCAAACAGTCCGGTAAACCCGCAGCATCGTCAGCTGCTCAGGGCGACGACCTGCTGGATCCGGCAGAGGAAATAATGGCGTGGGAGCGTGCAACACCGGACGTTCTTTACGAAACCAGAAGCCAGGTCACTCCGGTGGAAGCCGAATGGCGGGAAAAAATCTACCAGCAATTGCTCAAGGTCATGGACCTGTCCTTGCTGGACGCCCTTGAACAAGCCGAGGCCGCGCGGCAGATTCGTGATATCTGCCAGCGCCTGCTTGATGAACATTCGGCACCGGTGAGCTCTTCCAGCCGCCAGTTGATCATCAAGCAGATCACCGATGAGGTGCTTGGCTTGGGTCCATTGGAACCGTTGCTGGCAGATCACAGTGTTTCCGACATTCTGGTCAACGGCCATGCCTCAGTCTATGTCGAGCGCTTCGGCAAACTGCAACGGACCGATGTGCGCTTTCGCGATGATCAGCATTTGCTGAACATCATCGACCGCATCGTGTCCAGCCTGGGGCGGCGTATCGACGAGTCCTCGCCATTGGTGGATGCCCGGCTCAAGGATGGTTCGCGGGTCAATGCAATCATCCCGCCGCTGGCCATCGACGGCCCGAGCGTTTCGATTCGCCGCTTTGCGGTGGACCTGCTCAATACCGACAGCCTGATTCAGGTGGGGACATTGACCCCGGCCATTGCGCTGCTGCTCAAGGCGATTGTCCGCGGGCGCCTGAACGTGCTGATTTCCGGCGGCACCGGCAGCGGCAAGACCACCATGCTCAACGTGTTGTCCAGTTTCATCCCGCACAACGAGCGGATCGTCACCATCGAAGACTCGGCCGAATTGCAACTGCAGCAACCCCACGTGGTGCGCCTGGAAACCCGGCCTTCGAACATCGAGGGGCGTGGCGAGGTCAGCCAGCGGGAGTTGGTGCGCAACAGTTTGCGGATGCGTCCGGACCGCATTGTGATTGGCGAGGTGCGTGGCGCCGAGGCGCTGGACATGCTGACGGCCATGAACACCGGCCACGATGGCTCGTTGACCACGATCCACGCCAACACCGCGCGCGATGCACTGGGGCGTATCGAAAACATGGTGTCGATGACCGGGGCGACCTTCCCGATCAAGGCCATGCGTCAGCAGATCGCGTCGGCCATTGATGTGGTGATCCAGTTGGAACGCCAGGAGGACGGCAAGCGTCGACTGGTCAGTGTGCAGGAGATCAACGGTATGGAAGGCGAGATCATCACCATGACCGAAATTTTCTCCTTTGCGCGCCAGGGCATGGGTGAAAACGGTGAAGTGCTTGGCGATTATCGCCCCAGCGGCATGATTCCGGCCTTCCGCGATGTGCTGGCCAAGCGCGGCATCGAGTTGCCGCTGACGATGTTCAGGCCTGAATGGATGGAGGCACGGCAGCCATGAGCCATATTCCTGCTGAATTCATTGTGATGTTCCTGGGCATGGTGTTTATCGCCGTGTTCCTCTTGTCCCAGGGCGTGGTGGTGCCGGTGTTCGGCGAAGCGGGCAAGATGCGCAAGCGCATCCGCGGCCGTTTGCATGTACTGGAAAAAGCCAACAATTTGCCCAACATGCAGACGGTGTTGCGGCAGAAATACCTGACGCGCTTGTCGCCACTGGAGGCCATGCTCGAGCAGTTGCCGTTTATGGCGAGCCTGACACAGATGATCGAGCAGGCTGGCCACGAATATCGTGCTTATCGGGTGATCTTGCTCGGGCTGCTACTGAGCGTCTGTGTGGGCATCTCGATCTGGACGATCTCGTCAGTCTGGTGGATGGCGCTGCTGGCGGGCTTCGCGGTGTTCTGGTTACCACTGCTGAAAGTTTCTCGTGACCGGGGCAAACGTTTCGCTGAATTTGAAGAAGGCCTTCCGGATGCGTTGGATGCTATGTGCCGGGCCCTGCGCGCCGGACACCCGTTCAATGAAACCCTGCGCTTGGTCGCCGAGGAGCACAAGGGACCGGTCGCTCATGAATTCGGTCTGACCTTCGCCGATATCAACTATGGCAACGATGTACGCAGGGCCATGCTCGGCCTGCTGGAGAGGATGCCGAGCATGACGGTGATGATGCTCGTGACCTCGATCCTCATCCATCGCGAGACTGGCGGCAATCTTACCGAGGTGCTGGAGCGTCTGAGTCGGCTGATCCGCGGGCGCTTTCGCTTCCAGCGGAAGGTCAAGACCCTATCGGCCGAAGGGCGGATGTCGGCCTGGATACTGGTGGCAATTCCCTTCGTACTGGCGGTGATTATCGTGCTCACCAGCCCAAACTACTTGCCGATCCTGCTCAATGATCCGGTAGGCCATAAGCTGATATTCGCGGCTTTTGGTTCCATGTTGCTCGGGATCTTCTGGATTCGCAGAATCATCCGGATTCAGGTTTAAGCGTCATTCGCCATTAGGAGGTACAGGTCATGGACTATTTGCTCGAGTTGTTCAATCGAGTGACAGGCAATGAGGAGATAGCACGCCTGTTGTTTGTCGGTGCGATGAGTCTGAGTGCGGTGCTCGCGGTTATCACTGTGGTGCTACTGCTGTTGGGACTGCAGGATCCCGTCCAGCGTCGTCTGGCGCTGATCAAGCGCGGTCATTCAGGAAGTGCAGGGCAGGACGCACCTAGTAATCTGCAATTATTGCTGGAGCGGGTCGGTCAACGCTTTGGTTCGACTGAGGCGGCCCAGACGTCGCCCACCCAGACCCTATTGATGCACGCCGGTTACCGCTCACCGTCGGCGGTCCAGATGTACTGGGCGGTGCGCTTGTTATTGCCACTGGTGTTGGTTGGCGTAGCGCTGTTGGTGTTGCCGATAATCCCCAAGCTTTCTCTGATTTCGGGATTGGGGGTGGTGTTGATGTCTGCTGCAATTGGGTGGCTAGTGCCTGCTTTATATGTCGGAAAGCGCAAGCAGGCGAGGCAGGGCAGGCTGCGGGCGGCCTTTCCCGATGCCCTGGATCTGATGGTGGTTTGCGTGGAGTCGGGCCTGGCCTTACCCCTGACGATCGAGCGGGTGGCTGAGGAGATGTCGGTCAGCCAGGTTGAGCTGGCTGAAGAGCTGGCGTTGGTCAATGCGCAAGTCCGCGCAGGTATTTCCAGTACCGAGGCGCTCAAGCAACTGGCTGTGCGCACCGGTCTGGAGGACGTGCAAGGGTTGGTCAGCCTATTGGCACAGAGTATCCGTTTTGGTACCAGCGTGGCCGATACCTTGCGCATCTATGCCGATGAGTTCCGTGACCGGCGTACGCAGGCCGCCGAAGAGATGGGGGCGAAAATCGGCACCAAGATGATATTCCCGCTGATTTTCTGTCTGTGGCCGAGCTTCTTCCTGATAGCCATTGGCCCCGCCATAATCGGAGTATTCAAGGCATTCGGTAAGTAAAAAAGATGCAGTAGTGATTTGCGGTCGAACAAGGTGACAGTGCTGCGTCAGTACGATGTGGGGCAGGCGAGCGGAGGGGCATTCACTCCAATCGCCTGCCCCACATCGTACTGATTTGTACTTTTCTGCACACATAATTAAGCCTGGCCTTTTAGCCAGGCTACTCTGGTCTATGCCAGAGGCTGATCACCCATTGAACTACCTCAGTTGTTGCTACCGGTGGTCATTTTCCCCGCCGCATCCTGCTTAAAGAATTCCGGAATCGGGTGGGTGAAGCTGTTCAGCCAGCGCTGGAAGGACAGGTCACGCTCAGTGACCGATGCAGTTTGTCGAAAAGGGGAGGCAACCACACCACGAATCTGTAGCTGCATCCACTGTTCGGTGCCCTTTTGCGGCGCCGAGGAGGGACCTGGCTCAATAGCCCAGGCACTGGTGGACAGGCAAGCCATGCACACAATCAACAGCCCTTTGGTATTCATCTCGACTCCTCGTACGTTCTACTTGATCGCAGTATTGGCTGAGGCATCGACTACGGCCTCAGTCTTGCGATTCCCCTCGGAAGCCACCGCTTTTTTGGCAGAGGCCTTGAGTTTTTCCGCTCGGGTTTGAGCCTCTGCAACTTGCTGGGGACTCAAGCTGGCGCGGTTCGCGAGTTCGGCAGCCGCCTTCCAGTTATCCTGATAGATCAGCAGCGTCACCATGTTGAGTGCCGCCAGTGAATCCGCCTGCTTGAGCTCCATGGCCGTCATGAACTCGAAGCGTGCTTCAGGGATCCGTCGCTGATTGAGGTAGACGACCCCCAGGTCATTGCGCATCTTGTCGTCGGTGGGGGACATCTTCACCGCGCGTTCGAGGTGAGTGGTAGCGCCGGCGTTATCATTTTTGGCCGCGGCCAACTGGCCCAGGCCATGTTCCCCTTCAGCGGCCAGACAGGTGCCGAGCAGGCTTTGATACAACGGCTCCGCATCTTTACGCCCCATCAAGCGCAGCACCCGGGCCTTGCGCAGACGAACCTGGACCAGGTCATCGGGCAAACCTTCCAGGTTCGCCAGGCTGGCATACAAACGGCCTTCGTTGGCCATGTTGTCGGCCAGGTTCAGGGCCAACTCTTGCTCCGAAGCGGGTTTGGCACAACTGCCCGGTCGCGAAACAATACCGTTGGTGGCACAACCTGCGAGCATCAATGTCGCCGTTATTGCAATGACTGCTTTCATCGAGTGTCCTCTGGCTACAACACGTTGAACGCCTGGCCAATGGCAATACAGCTGGCCCGCCAAGCGCTCAAGGTCACCGTTAAGAGTGAGGGCGAAAGCCCGGTTCAGCGTCTGGCTCCGGTTCATTGCGAGAGCCCGGTCTTACTGTCGAAATCACCATTTTCTAGGAAGAACATGCGGTAGAAGTTCGGGTCGTAATTGCGCAGCTGCTCGCCAGGCAACGATGGCAGTTGTGCATTGGCCGCCAGGGGCTGGACCAGATGCGGGGTGACGATCATCAGCAGTTCGCGCTCCTCACGGTTGACGGAGTTGTCGCGGAAGAACGCGCCCAGAATCGGGATATCGCCCAGCCCCGGAAATTTGTTCACCTGGGAATTGTTGCGGGTGCTGATCAGGCCGCTGATGACGAAGCTTTCGCCGTCGGCCAGGGAGATGCTGGTGTCGGTACGGCGTATGGTCAGCGCCGGAACTATGGTGCCGGCGATGCTCACGGCGTTGGTGAAGTCCAGTTCACTGACTTCCGGCGCCACCTTCAGGGCGATACGGTTTTTCTCGATGATGGTTGGCGTCAGAGTCAGGCGGATACCGAACTCCTTGTACTCGATGGAGATGTTATCGCTGCCCGAACTGGGCACCGGAATCGGTACTTCACCGCCGGCCAGGAAGCTCGCACTCTGCCCGCTGAGCGCCACCAGGCTTGGCCGCGCCAGGGTATAGGCGAAACCGCTGCCTTCCAGCGCGTTGATCGCTACCAGGGTATTACCGGTAGCAAAGTTGAGGTTGAACATGCCGTTGTCCACCGGCACCGACGGTGTGACGACGCCGCCAATGGTAGGCAAGGTTCTCGGCGAGCCGAACAGGAAGTTGCCGCGGGTGCCGAAAATAGACGCTGAGGCTTCCTTGAGTTTGGTCCGGCTGACTTCAACGAAGCGAATATCGGTCTGTACCTGGCTCGGCAGCAGCGGGTCTTCGTAAGGTCCGGTCGACGCGCTGGTCAGCGCCGAGGTGGCCCGGCCCTTGACGAACACCATGCTATGGCGCGGCTCTTTCGAACAGCCGGTCCAGACCATCAGGCTGGTGGTGCCCGGTGTCAGACCAGTGAGCAGGAAGGCGTTGGGGTTGTTGCCGCTGGGTTGCACATCGGCAATTTTCGGGTCACCCACGGCCAGTTGCGTCACCGGAACCGGAGTGCGCAGTTCACTCTGAAGCCCCTGACCGACCTCGAACGTTGTCGGCATACTGTCCATCTGCGAACAATTGGCCGCCGCGGCCTGAGCCGCGTCCACGCTGAGGCCCATCCAGAACAGGCCATGGATAATTCGCTTGAAAGCGGGCACGGTACGATAGCTCATTAAGTGCATCCTCGCTGAATAGGCCATCTACAAGGCAAACCAAGTTGCCTTGGATCACTACAAGGGGCCTGAGTCGACCCTCAACCTCGCCAGAGCACTTACCACTAACGATTAATGCCCCCGGCAATATTCCTTGGTGCTATACGCAAGCAGGTGCAATACGCTGATCCGAATGAACAGCGAGCGACCTTCTAAAACGGCTTTTAGTGATCCAGATACCTGGGCTGCCGACCCGAGCAACAGGCTCAGGCTCGACAACCATCGCGGTTATAGGCGGCACTTCCCGCCAACCTGACTCCCCTAAAAAGCAACCGGCAATCACAGCTCTGCGCCGGTAAACGCCTGTCAGGATCATAGTGAGGTAACTCCTTTTGCCAATTCGCTATCTGATCTCTGAACCTAACGTCAAAATTCAAACCGTTATGACTTCTTCTTGTTTGAAGGTAGTTCAAACAAAGCAAAGCGCCACGATTTAAAACAAAACTTTCAGGGCCGAGTGTGGAGATAGCCATGTTGCTGGCGTTGGAGCGGCAAAAAAATGCGGTTCGACGAGGCAACTAAGGCGGCAGGGCTTACATGGACAGAATCAGGCGTCCGGCGAACAGAATAAGGATCACCCCCATGGTTCGTTCGAACCAGTGCCCCATACGCATGAACAGCAGTCGCACCCGGGCGCTGGAAAAGAACAGCGCCACGATCACGAACCACAAGGCATTCACGAAGCACATCCACAGCCCGTACAGCGCCTGAATCTGCAGCGGTGTCGAGGCACTGATGATGGTGGTGAAGATCGCCAGGAAGAACAGCGTGGCCTTGGGGTTGGTGGCGTTGGTCAGAAACCCCGTGCTGAAGGCCTTGAACAGGGTCTGCTGCTCAGTTGACGCTGCCGCGCCGTTGTCGCCTTCAGTCGCCACTTTGGGTTTGCTGCGCAACAGGCTCACACCGAGGTACAAAATGTAGGCCCCCCCGATCACCTTGGCCACCGTCAATAGCCAAGGCGTGGTGTGCATCAATGCGCCGACGCCGAGCAAGGTGTACAGCACATGCACGGAAATGCCCGCGCCGATGCCCAGCGCCGTGCAGATGCCCACTAAACGCCCGAAACGCACGCTTTGGCGGATGGTCACGGCGAAGTCCGGCCCGGGAGCTACCACGGCCAGAAAATGGATGGTTGCCAGCGCCAGAAACTCGCCCAGGTAATTCGAAAACATCTCAACTCCAGAAAGTCAGGGGGGATGCATTGCCGCGGTAGCCGACAAAGAAAGAAAGGCTCAATCGCGGATCGTCCACACCCGGCGTCACCGAGTGCATGCGGCGTGAATTGAACATGATGAAATCACCCGGCTCAGGGCGAATCTCCAGGGTCGGAGGGCCGAGCAAGGCCGGATCGATGCCGTAACTGTCGCCACGCATCTCGTCGAACTGGTCCGGGGAAATGTCGTGGTCCCACATCTGCAAAGCGCCGCCCTCGGTCGGCATGTTCAGGTAAACATTGCAGGCGAACTGCGCTTCCAGGCTTCTGGCCTGGAAGCTGTCCGGGGCGTCCTTGGCGAAAATGTCGTGATGGGCAAGGAAGCACACGCCGGGTTTGACCACGCGCGATAGCCCCACATACATCTTGCGGCCATAGAGATTTTCCAGATGCGCCCCCGCCGGCCAGGACTCATCGAGCATGCAGCGCAGGGTGTCGACAGGCGAGGAGTAGGGCGCACAACGGCTGCGCAACTCGGCAATGTTGCTGGTGGCGCGCTCGAAATAGTCTTCGATCAGCAGTGGCTGGTTTTCCGCTTCGTAAAACGCCATGCCGATACGACCGATGCTCGGTGCGTTGATGTAGCCTTCGAAGCCGGGGGCGAGGATCTTGTCGCCGATCTGGATCGCCAGTGGCCGAGGCAACAAGCCTCTGACGCGGATGGCGAGGACTTCTTCGTTGGCCAGTTTTTGTATGCACGTCTCATCGAGACGCTCGACGTCAAGCATCATGTCTTAGGTCCATCTATCAGATAGTCAACAGAGCCCGCGAACGCAGGCTCCTCCGGCGTCAGGCGATGACGGGGTCGACATCGCCCAAAAGCTCAATCCACGTGGTAGTGGACTGACAGCGTTCCCTTTTTCTGCGAAAGGGAAGCGATCGTGACCTTGCCCAAATCCTTCAGGCTACGTACATGGGTGCCGCCGCAGCCGTAGGCGGGCAGCTCACCGAAACCGATTTCACGGGCGCCTTCGCGCAACGACGTCAAGCGTGGCAGATCATGGGCGATCCATTGCTTGATGCCGTGCTGAATCGTCTGGGCATCAACCTCCTGCGCGCCATCGCCCGGTTTGAATTGCACACGTCCTTCATCCGGCCAGTGATGAGCCTTGATCGGCATCCAGCCCATGGCCTGGACGAAGTGACCGATCAGGTGCCCCGCCGAATGCATGCGCGTATTGAACTGGCGGCGTTGCTCGTCGACCCGAATCTGGATCATGCCGAGTTTTACCGGGTGGTCGACGAAATGGATGATCCGCTCCGTTTCCTGCACCACGCGCAGCACCTGGCTTTCGCCGATCCAGCCGGTGTCACAGGGTTGCCCGCCGCCCTGAGGGTGAAACAGAGTGGCGCGCAGCACCACGGCGAACTCGTGCTCATAGGGCGTGCAATCCAGGACTTCCACATTGGCCCTGAGGTCATCACTATGGAAAAAGAGGCGAAGCGTCATATTCCATGCCCTTATTAAAGTTTCTATTTTTATTATATGAACCGTGGAATTGCGTGATAATCCGTTCAATCATCAAAGGACTGTTGCGCTGTGAGCATAAATCTTCCCCTGCCGCTGCTCGGTGAAATGGCGATTTTCGTCAAGGTTGTCGAAACCGGCAGTTTCTCCGAAGCGGCGCGTCAGTTGGGGTCTTCACCCTCGGCGGTGAGTCGCAGCATTTCGCGGCTGGAGAAGGCGCTTGCCACGCGTTTGTTGCAACGAACCACGCGCAAGCTGCGCCTGAGCGACGGAGGCGAAGAGGTGTTCAAGCGCTGCCAGGAGATGGTCAGCGCGGCGAAGTCGGTGATGGAAATCAGCGGTCAGTTCACCCAGGAAGCGGAAGGGCTGGTGCGCGTCAGCGTGCCCAAGGCCGTCGGGCGATTTGTGATTCATCCACATATGCCGGAGTTTCTGCGGCGTTATCCCAAAGTGGATGTGGAGTTGTTGCTCGAGGACCGCCAAGTGGATTTGATCGATGACAACGTCGACCTGGCCATCCGTATTACCGATCGGCCCCCTGCGGGGCTGGTGGGGCGCCAATTGTTGACCATCGACCATTTGCTCTGCGCCACGCCGCAGTACCTGGCCGAGCACGGCACACCGACTCATCCCCACGACTTGCTCAATCACAGCTGCATCTATCTGGGCGAAACCCCGAGCGATGCGCGCTGGAAGTTCAAAAAAGGCAGTAAAGCCGTGACCGTCGGCGTGCGCGGACGTTACGCCGCCAATCACACGGGCGTGCGATTGGGCGCGGTATTGCAACACATCGGGATCGGTAGCCTGCCGTACTTCACCGCCCGTTATGCGCTGGAACAGGGGCTGATTGTGCAGGTATTACCGGACTGGACCTTTCTGGCGTCCTACCACGGAGGCGCCTGGCTGCTGCATTCGCCCACCCGCTATCTGCCGCCCAAGTTACGGGTATTCATCGACTATCTGGTGGAATGCCTGGAGAAGGAGCCGACCTTGAGCAATCCGGGCAAGCCAAGCGCGATGGGCAAGGGCGTGGCAGCGTATGAGTTGCCGGAGAGTGATGGGTTGCTTTGATCTTTACCCGGCCAAAAAAAGGCCCGCATGATTAACCATGCGGGCCTTTTGCGTTACTGATTGGAGATCAGTGCTTGCTGTCCTGGTTCGACATCGCCAGCAGCTGTTTTTCCTGATTCCAGTCGAACGGTTCATCGTTCTGTTCGGCTTCGAAGCGACGTTCTTCCAGTGCCTGGTACAGGTCGATTTCATCATCGGGCATGTAGTGCAGGCAGTCACCGGCGAAGTACCACAGCAGATCGCGCGGCACCAGGTGGGCGATTTGCGGATAGCGGGTGATGATCTGGCACAGGATGTCCTGGCCCAGGTATTGGCTTTCGATCGGGTCGACCGGCAGCAACGCACGCAGTTCGTCGAAGCGCTCCAGGAACAAGGCATGGCTTTCTTCGGGAACCTGTTCGGCCTCACCTACGGCGACCAGGATACTGCGCAGGTGGTCGAGCAAGACGAGATGATCGGCAACGACATTGGACACGAGATAAGTCCTCAAGAGCAAAACGGGCGCAGGAGTATAAAGCTCCCGCGCCCCTTTTTCACAGGGTAAAGCGCCCCATGATGGTAAGGCGACACACGGTCCTCTGGATTAGCGGACCTTGCCCTTGCCCAGCACCAGCACCTCTTTATCGAAATCATCGACGTCGATCACCTTGCGCCGCGCCACCTCCACCTCACGCAAGGTCTCCGCTTCAACCGGTTGCAAGACGCCAGCCTCCAGTGCGGCATCGATGACAGACTCCCCGACAGTGGGTTTGACCTGGCGACTTCTCAGCGCCGTGTTGAGTTTTTTCTGTAGCGGTTTGGCGGCGTTCAGCAAGTCGCAGGCGTGCTGCAAGGCGCCGACCGGATCCTCTGTCGATTGCGGGCGATAGCAGCCCGCCAATAACTCCTCAAGGGTCGGGTCGCCCTTGGCGCGGCCGAGGACTGCGGCGACTTTGGCCGCCAGTCTGTCCGACGGGCCTCTGTGCCGGCGACCGAACGGGAACACCAGTACCCGCAGCAAGCAGCCGAGTACCTTGTTCGGAAAGTTGGTCAGCAGTTCGTCCAGCGCACGCTCGGACTGGCCGAGGCTCTCTTCCATCGCCCAAGCGAACAACGGACGCATATGCTCCGGCGAATCGAGATCGTGATATCGCTTGAGCGCGGCGGAGGCCAGATACAGGTAGCTGAGCACATCGCCCAGACGTGCGGACAAGCGTTCGCGGCGTTTCAGGTCGCCGCCCAGCAGCATCATGCACTGGTCTGCAAGCATGGCAAATGCTGCGGCCTGACGGTTGAGGGCGCGCACGTAGCGTTGGCTGAGCTTGTCCCCGGGCATGTGTTCGAAATGCCCGAAGCCAAGGTTCAGCACCAGGGTGCTGGCGGCGTTGCTCACGGCAAAACCAATGTGATTGAGCAGCAGGGCGTCGAATTCGATCAACGCCTGTTGTTTGTCTTCGCGGTGGACAAGGGCCATTTCCTTGAGCACGAACGGATGGCAGCGAATAGCCCCCTGGCCGAAGATCATCAGGTTGCGTGTCAGGATGTTCGCACCTTCGACCGTGACGGAAATGGGCGCACCTTGCCAGCTACGCGCGAGATAGTTGTTCGGGCCCATGATGATGGCCTTGCCGCCGTGAACATCCATGGCGTGGCTGATGCACTCGCGACCGCGTTCGGAGAGGTGGTATTTGATGATGGCGGAGGGCACCGACGGCTTTTCGCCGAGGTCGACGGCGTTGGCGGTGAGCATCCGCGCGCTGTCCATCAGCCAGGTACTGCCGCCGATCCGCGCCAGTGCTTCCTGAATCCCTTCGAAGGCTGACAGCGGTGCGTTGAATTGTTCGCGAACCTGCGCATATTGTCCTGTCACCAGGCTGCTGAACTTGCCCGCGGCGGTACCGATGGCAGGCAGCGAAATGGAACGCCCGACCGACAGGCAGTTCATCAGCATCATCCAGCCTTCGCCGAGCATTTCCTGACCGCCAATGATGAACTCCAGCGGTATGAACACATCCTTGCCGGCGTTCGGGCCGTTCATGAAGGCGGCGCCCAGCGGCAAGTGACGGCGACCGATGTCTACACCGGGTGTCTGGGTTGGAATCAAGGCGAGACTGATCCCCAGGTCGACTTTGTCACCCAATAGATGGTCCGGGTCATAGGCCTTGAAGGCCAGGCCGATCAAGGTCGCCACCGGACCGAGGGTGATGTAGCGTTTTTCCCAGTTCAGGCGCAAGCCAAGGGTTTCCTGGCCTTCCCATTCACCTTTGCAAATCACCCCGGTGTCGGTCATGCCCCCGACGTTGGAACCGGCCATCGGGCCTGTCAGGGCAAAGCAGGGGATATCGTCGCCGCGGGCCAGCCGTGGCAGGTAATGATTGCGTTGTTCGTCGGTGCCGTAGTGCAGCAGCAGTTCCGCCGGGCCGAGGGAGTTGGGCACCATGACGGTGGAGGCCAGGTCACCGCTGCGGGTCGCCAGTTTCATCGCGATCTGGGAGTGCGCATAAGCCGAGAAGCCTTTGCCGCCGTACTCCTTGGGAATGATCAGGGCAAAAAAGCCATGCTGCTTGATGTGATCCCAGGCCTTGGGCGGCAGATCCATCAACTGGCCGATCTGCCAATCGGTGACCATCGCGCAGAGCTCTTCGGTCGGGCCATCGATAAACGCCTGTTCCTCTTCGCTCAGCTGCGCTTTTGGATAGGCCAGCAGCTTGTTCCAGTCAGGACGACCGCTGAACAGCTCGCCATCCCACCAGACCGTGCCGGCTTCAATGGCTTCACGCTCGGTTTGCGACATGGGCGGCAGGTTTTTTTGAAACCAGTTGAATATGGGCGCCGTGAACAGTTTTCGGCGCAGGTCCCGCAGCAACAGGGGGGCGGCCACGGCCGCGAGCAACACCCAGAAAATCAGCAGTAGCCAGATGGGGGCATGGCTGGCATGTCTGAAGATGCCCATCGCCAGCAGATAGACAGCGATGATGCCCAAAGCGGGCAGAGGCGCGGTGCGGCGATGTGCCAGCCAGGCAATCCCGACCACCAGAACCAGTATCCACAACAGCAGCATAATTAATTCTCCTGAAGCCAGGGGCAAAACCACTCTCAGAGCTTAGACGGCATCCATAAAAGTGGGTGGTCGGAGCGATCGGGTTGAGCTTGTAGGACGAAACGGCCGGACTTCGTCAGTTATTTCGATGCAGGGCTCGTCAACAGGGCGGGCAAGCGCTGATATTTGGCCGAAACGTCGTTATCTCTGTGCTGAAGGTGTCGCTAGACTCGTGGCTTCCCCCAGGAGATAGCTCCCATGCACGCGTATCTGAGCCCCGGCCGCTTCATCGACAGTGACCATCCCTCGGTGGTGGAGTTCGCCGAAAAACATCGTGGCGCCGGGCGCGATCCGCAGGAGCAGGCGATCAATCTCTATTACGCCGTGCGCGAGGCCGTGCGCTACAACCCCTACACCTTCAGCCGTGATCCGCAGACCTTGCGCGGCAGCTATGCGCTGGCGGCCGGGGAGAGTTATTGCGTGCCCAAAGCCACGCTGCTGGCAGGTTGCGCTCGGCATTGCGGGATCCCGGCGCGTATCGGTCTGGCGGATGTGCGCAATCACCTGTCGACGCCGCGCCTGCTCGAACTGCTCAAGAGCGATGTGTTCGCCATGCACGGCTACACCGAGCTGTATCTGGACGACCATTGGGTTAAAGCCACGCCGGCTTTCAATCAACAACTCTGCGAGTTGTTCAATGTCGCGCCGCTGGAGTTCGACGGGATCAACGACAGTGTGTTCCATCCCTTCAACCGTGACGGCGAGCAACTGATGGAATACCTGGTCGATCACGGCCAGTTCACCGATGTGCCTGAAGCGTTTTTTTTCGAGCACCTGGAAAAGTGCTATCCGCATTTGTTCGGCGAGCGGCTGCCGCTGCAACTGGGTGACATGCAGAGCGATTTGAGTCGCGCCTGATCCGGCGTATGCTGCCTGCGCATTCATCCAACAAGGGGCGGTCATGCTGAAAATCTGGGGTCGGAAAAATTCGTCGAATGTCAGAAAACCGTTGTGGGCCGCCGAAGAGCTGGGCCTGGCCTATGAAGCCATCGACGCCGGCGGTGCCTTTGGCGTGGTCGACACGCCTGAGTACCGGGCGATGAATCCCAACGGTCGCGTGCCGGTGATCGAAGACGACGGCTTCGTGCTGTGGGAATCCAACACCATCGTGCGTTACCTGGTGGCTCGCCATGCCAGCGGCACTGCCTGGTATCCGACGGACCTGCAAGCCCGTGCCTCGGCCGAAAAGTGGATGGACTGGACCACCTCAAGTTTTGCCGCGCCGTTTCGCACGGTGTTCTGGGGCGTGTTGCGCACCCCGCAAGAGCAGCAGGACTGGCCGGCCATCAAGGCTGCGATCAAGGAGTGCGACGATCTGCTGTCGATGGCCGATCAAGCGCTGGCGGTTAAGCCATACCTGTCGGGCGATGAGATCGGCATGGGCGACATTCCCTTGGGCAGCTTCATTTATGCCTGGTTCGAGATGCCGATCGAGCGCGCGCCGCTGCCTCATCTCGAAGCCTGGTACGCACGGTTGAAACAGCGTCCGGCCTATCGCAAAGCCGTCATGACCGCGTTGACTTAATACTCACTATCAACACGCGTGACTGTACTTGTGTGGCGGCGACAAGCACCATTGCGCTCATGCGCCGCGGTTGCATTGCTCGCCGCCCGCCCTTATTTATTCCTTTCTTCCCTTCCTGGTGCGTAAATCCGATATGAGTTCCGCTCTGTCCATCCGGCAGCTAACCAAAACCTACGGCAACGGTTTCCAGGCCTTGAGTGGTATCGATCTGGACGTCGCCGAAGGTGACTTTTTCGCTTTGCTCGGCCCGAATGGCGCCGGCAAATCCACGACCATCGGCATTATCTCGACCTTGGTGAACAAAACCAGCGGCACGGTGAATGTGTTCGGTCACGACCTGGACAAGGAACCAGCGGCGCTCAAGCGCTGCATTGGTGTGGTGCCCCAGGAGTTCAACTTCAACCAGTTCGAAAAGACCTTCGACATCGTCGTGACCCAGGCCGGTTACTACGGCATCCCGGCGAGAATCGCCAAGGAACGCGCCGAGCAGTACCTGACCCAACTGGGGTTGTGGGACAAGCGCGATGTGCCGTCACGCTCCCTGTCCGGCGGCATGAAGCGCCGACTGATGATCGCCCGGGCGCTGGTTCACGAGCCACGCCTGCTGATCCTCGACGAACCGACGGCGGGGGTGGACATCGAATTGCGTCGCTCGATGTGGACCTTCCTCACTGAACTGAACAAGAAAGGCATCACCATCATCCTCACCACCCACTACCTGGAGGAGGCTGAGCAGTTGTGCCGCAACATCGGCATCATCGACCACGGCACCATTGTCGAGAACACCAGCATGAAGCAGTTGCTCAGCCAACTGCATGTCGAGACGTTCCTGCTGGACCTGAAGAACACCTTGCAAGTGGCGCCGCAGTTGCTTGGTTACCCGGCCAAACTGATCGACAGTCATACCCTGGAAGTCCAGGTCGACAAGGCCATGGGCATTACCGCGCTGTTCACCCAGTTGGCGCAGCAGAACATCGAAGTGTTGAGCCTGCGTAACAAAACCAATCGCCTTGAGGAGTTGTTCGTGTCCCTGGTGGAGAAAAATCTGTCGAAGGTGGCGGTATGAGTTCCGAGCTGCAACCCAACCTCGTCGCCCTCAATACCATCGTTTACCGTGAGGTCAAGCGCTTCACCCGGATCTGGCCGCAGACTTTGCTGCCGCCAGCCATCACCATGGTTCTGTACTTTGTGATCTTCGGCAATCTGATCGGTCGGCAGATCGGCGGCATGGGTGGCTTCACGTACATGGAGTACATCGTGCCGGGGCTGATCATGATGTCGGTGATCACCAACTCCTATGGCAACGTGGTGTCGAGTTTCTTTGGCAGCAAGTTCCAGCGCTCCATCGAAGAACTGATGGTGTCGCCGGTGTCGCCCCATACGATTCTGATCGGCTACACCCTGGGCGGCGTGCTGCGCGGGTTGATGGTCGGGCTCATCGTGACGCTGCTGTCGCTGTTCTTCACCACGCTACAGGTGCATCACCTGGGCGTGACCGTTCTGGTGGTGCTGCTGACGGCGACGATCTTCTCGTTGCTGGGTTTCATCAACGCGGTATTTGCGCGCAATTTCGATGACATCTCGATCATCCCGACCTTCGTGCTGACACCGCTGACGTACCTGGGCGGGGTGTTCTACTCGATCAGCCTGTTGCCACCGTTCTGGCAGACCGTTTCGCTGGCCAACCCGGTGCTGCACATGGTCAACGCCTTCCGTTACGGCATTCTTGGCGTGTCGGACATCAAGATCAGCGTGGCGATCGCTTTCATGCTGGTAGCGACTGTTGTGCTGTACATCGGTTGTGCGCGGCTGCTGGTGAGTGGGCGCGGGATGCGTACCTGATCAAGACCGTGTCACGGCCTTCGCGGGCAAACAGCGCAAAAAGAAACGGCCTCCCAAGTGGAGGCCGTTTTTCATTCCTGCATCCGGCTGCGCTTACGCCGTGCCCACTGCCGACTCACCCACCAGCGCCAATACATCATCACCAGACAATAAGCCAACGCCCCAAGCACCAGCCCCGTTACCACCGAACCCAGTAAAAACGGTTGCCACAAAGTCGAGAGCTCGCCGCTGATCCATGCCCAGGTCAACTCGTCCGGCAAACTCCTGGCGGGGACGTCCATCAACCAGGCGCCGGTCTGGTAGGTGCAGAAGAACACCGCCGGCATGGTGATCGGGTTGGTCAGCCAGACCAGGCTGACCGCTATCGGCATGTTGCCGCGCACCACGATGGCGAGGATGGCCGCCAACAGCATTTGCAACGGGATGGGCAGGAACGCCGCGAACAGGCCGACGGCCATGGCCCGCGCGACGGAATGGCGATTGAGGTGCCAGAGGTTCGGGTCATGCAGCAGGGTGCCAAGAAAGCGTAAGGATTTGTGTTCCCTGATGCTGGTCGGGTCTGGCATGTAGCGTTTGAATAAGCGCCGGGGCATAAGGCTTCTCGGTCGGTTAAGGTGGCAAGTATGTCTGGATTCTACGAACCGCCCATTCAGACTTTGTGACAATTGTTAACGACGCCTGTGCGGCGCGACGGCTAAGCCTAGGGAGGGGACTCTCAAGGACGGGCTTATGCGCACAGGGATGATGGCGCTGGCGTTGGGTCTGCTGGCCCTGCGTTTTTTGCCGGCACTGCCGCCGGCAGGGTTGTGGCTGTTGTTGCCGGTAGTGGGTTTGATGTTGTTGCCGTTTCGAACCTTTCCACTGGCATTTTGGTTGTTTGGCTTCAGTTGGGCGTGTGCGAATGCGCAGTGGGCGCTGGATGATCGCCTGGCGCTGAAGCTCGATGGCGAGACTCGCTGGGTCGAAGGCCGGGTTACCGGGTTGCCGCAGCAGGCCGAGGGTGTAGTGCGTTTCGAACTGACAGACAGTCAGTCGCGTCGCACCCAACTGCCCCGGCACCTGCGTCTGGCCTGGTATGGCGGGCCGCCCGTCAACAGTGGCGAGCGGTGGCGGCTGGCAGTCAAATTGAAGCGTCCTGCCGGGCTGCTCAACCCTCATGGTTTTGATTACGACGCCTGGTTGCTGGCCCAACGTATTGGCGCCACTGGGACCGTCAAGGACGGTCAGCGACTGGGGCAAGCGCAGTGGGCCTGGCGCGACGGCATTCGTCAGCGTTTGCAGGCCGTGGATGCGCACGGGCGAACGGGAGCGCTGACGGCGTTGGTGCTGGGGGACGGCGCCGGGCTGAGCCGTGAGGACTGGCAGGTGCTGCAAGACACCGGCACCGTGCATCTGTTGGTGATTTCCGGGCAACACATTGGTTTGCTGGCGGGGCTGGTGTATCTGCTGATCGCCGGGCTGGCGCGCTATGGCTTATGGCCTAGGCGCTTGCCGTGGCTGCCATGGGCGTGTGGGCTGGCGTTCGCGGCGGCGCTCGGTTATGGGCTGCTGGCCGGTTTCGAGGTGCCGGTGCGTCGGGCCTGCCTGATGATTGGTCTGCTGTTGTTGTGGCGGCTACGGTTTCGTCACCTCGGCGCCTGGTGGCCGCTGTTGCTGGCGCTTGACGGTGTTTTGCTGCTGGACCCGCTGGCAAGCCTGCAACCGGGTTTCTGGTTGTCCTTTGCGGCAGTAGCGGTGCTGATTTTCACCTTTGGTGGGCGATTGGGCCCGTGGCGTTGGTGGCAAACCTGGACCCGTGCCCAATGGCTGATCGCAATCGGTCTGTGCCCGCTGCTGTTGGTACTGGGGTTGCCGATCAGTCTCAGCGGGCCGCTGGCCAATCTTCTGGCGGTGCCCTGGATCAGCCTGCTGGTCTTGCCGCCGGCCTTGCTCGGAACGCTGCTGTTGCCCGTTCCCTATGTGGGCGAGGGGTTACTGTGGTTAGCTGGCGGTCTGATCGACCTTTTGTTCAAGGGGCTGGTGTTGGTGGCCGGGCAATTGCCCGCGTGGGTGCCGGTGGCGGTTCCGTTGTGGGTTTGGGCGTTCGGCGCGCTGGGCGCATTTCTGCTGTTACTGCCACCGGGGGTGCCGTTGCGCCTGCTGGGCTGGCCGATGTTGCTGTTGCTGGTTTTTGCGCCCCGGCACACGCTGCCTGAAGGCGTCGCCGAAATCTGGCAACTGGATGTCGGCCAGGGGTTGGCCATTCTGGTGCGCACCCGCCATCACACTCTGCTGTATGACGCCGGGCCACGGTTCGGCGATATCGACTTGGGTGAGCGGGTGGTGTTGCCAACATTGCGCAAACTGGGGGTGAATGGACTTGATCTGATGCTGATCAGCCATGCCGACGCCGATCACGCCGGCGGTGCGCGAGCGATTGCCAGCGGTGTGCCGGTGACTCGGGTACTGAGTGGCGACCCACTGGCCCTGCCGGAGGAGCTACATGCCGAGGGCTGCGAGAGCGGTCAACAGTGGACCTGGGACGACGTGCGGTTCCAGCTCTGGCAGTGGTCGTCGGCCAGCGACAGCAATCAGAAATCCTGCGTGCTGCACATCGAAGCCAACGGCGAGCGGTTGTTGCTGACCGGCGATATCGATACCGCGGCCGAGCGGGTGCTGCTCGAAGGTCCATTGGCGGTGCCGACGGACTGGTTGCAGGCCCCGCACCACGGCAGTCGCAGTTCATCTTCGATGGCGTTGCTCAGCGCTCTGCTGCCTAAAGCGGTGCTGATTTCCCGTGGCAACGGTAATTCTTTCGGTCATCCCCATCCCACAGTCGTGGCGCGTTATCAAAAGCGTGGCATGGCGATCTACGACAGCGCCGAGCAGGGTGCCATTCGTCTACAACTGGGGCGCTTCAAACCACCTTGGACGATGCTTCAGGAACGGCGTTTCTGGCGCGATCCGCCAGCATTGCGCCAGTAGCCCGCGTCATTAAAGCCCGACCGGATGCGACATCGCGGTCTTCGGTGCGCCCAACCCCTATGTTAGAGTGGCGCACTTTTTCGAGGGGACTGTCACTGTGTGGGAATTGGTCAAATCCGGCGGCTGGATGATGCTGCCGATCATTCTGAGTTCCATCGCGGCCATGGCGATCGTCGCCGAGCGTCTCTGGACCCTGCGCGCCAGCCGCGTGACCCCGGAGCACTTGCTCGGGCAGGTCTGGGTCTGGATCAAGGACAAGCAACTCAATAAAGAAAAACTCAAGGAGTTGCGCGCCAACTCTCCGCTGGGCGAGATCCTCGCTGCCGGTCTGGCGAACTCCAAGCATGGTCGCGAGATCATGAAAGAGTGCATCGAAGAGGCCGCCGCGCGGGTGATTCATGAGCTCGAACGTTACATCAACGCCTTGGGCACCATCGCCGCCATGGCTCCGTTGCTGGGGCTGCTGGGTACGGTGCTGGGCATGATCGATATTTTCAGTGCGTTCATGGGCACGGGCATGGGCACCAACGCCGCGGTGCTGGCCGGGGGTATTTCCAAGGCCTTGATCACCACCGCCGCGGGCCTGATGGTCGGTATCCCGGCCGTGTTCTTCCACCGCTTCCTGCAACGCCGGATCGATGAGCTGGTGGTGGGCATGGAGCAAGAGGCGATCAAACTGGTCGAGGTTATTCAGGGCGATCGCGACGTGGACCTGGCCGAGGGTAAAGCGTGAAGTTCCGTCGTAAACCACGGGAAACGGTAGACATTAACCTCGCGTCGCTGATCGACGTGGTGTTTATCCTGTTGCTGTTTTTCGTCGTGACCACCACCTTCACCCGTGAAACCCAGTTGCGCGTCGACCTGCCGGAAGCGGTCAGCGGCTCCCCGGCCGAAGACCAGCAGCTCAAGCAACTGGACATCGCCATCAGCGCCGACGGGGCGTATTCGGTCAATAACCAGCTGTTGCCGAAGAACGACCTCACCAGCCTGATGGAAGCGCTACAGAAAGAATCCAATGGCGACACCAATCTGCCTTTGTCCATCAGCGCCGATGGCAAAACCCCCCATCAGTCCGTCATCACCGCGATGGACGCTGCCGGCAAGCTCGGTTTCAGCCACTTGCGCATGACCACTGTCGAGGCGGCGCCGGCGTCCTGATGGCCATGTCCGATCGATTGCTCGCCGCATGGTACGAAGGTCATCCGGCGTTGAAGCTGTTGCAGCCTCTTGAATGGCTGTATCGACGCGTGGTCACTGGCAAGCGCGAGCGCTTTTTGGCGGGCGAGGGCGAGATCTATCAGTCGCCGGTGCCGCTGATCGTGGTCGGCAACATCACGGTGGGCGGCACGGGCAAGACGCCGCTGATTCTGTGGATGATCCAGCACTGCCAGCGCAGCGGTCTGCGGGTGGGTGTGGTCAGCCGTGGTTACGGCGCCAAACCGCCGCAATTGCCGTGGCGGGTCGCGGCGGATCAAGGCGCGGACGTGGCGGGCGATGAGCCGCTGTTGATCGTCCAGCGCACCGGCGTGCCGCTGATGATCGACCCGGACCGCAGCCGTGCGGTCAAAGCCTTGCTGGCGAGTGAGCCGCTGGACCTGATCCTCTCCGACGACGGTATGCAGCATTACCGGCTGGCTCGAAACCTGGAACTGGTGCTGATCGACGCCGCTCGCGGCTTGGGCAACCGCCGTTGTCTGCCCGCCGGACCATTGCGCGAACCGGTCGAGCGCCTGCAAAGCGTCGATGCAGTGCTGTACAACGGCGCTGCCAATGATCGCGAAGACGGTTTTGCCTTCCAGTTGCAACCCACCGAACTGGTCAACCTGCACAGCGGCGAACGGCGGCCTCTGGACCACTTTCCCGCTGGTCAGGCCCTGCACGCCGTGGCCGGGATCGGCAATCCCCGGCGTTTCTTCACGACCCTCGAAACGCTACACTGGCGGCCAGTGCCCCATGCATTTGCCGACCACGCCGAATACAGCGTGCAGGCCTTGAATTTCACACCGTCATTGCCAGTGGTGATGACAGAAAAGGACGCGGTGAAGTGCCGTGCCTTCGCCGCCGCCGATTGGTGGTACCTGGCGGTCGATGCTGCGCCATCGCCGGCCTTCGTGGCCTGGTTCGATACGCAGCTGATGCGCCTGTTGCCGGCTCGTCTTTTGCCTTAACTCCGTTTCTATCCAGGGAATGTACATGGACACCAAATTGCTCGACATCCTCGCTTGCCCGGTCTGCAAAGGCCCACTCAAGCTCAGCGCCGACAAAACCGAGCTGATCAGCAAGGGCGCCGGCCTCGCGTACCCGATTCGCGACGGCATCCCGGTGATGCTCGAAAGCGAAGCGCGCACCCTGACCACCGATGAGCGTCTGGATAAATGACCACAGCCTTTACCGTTGTCATTCCATCGCGTTACGCCTCCACCCGCTTGCCGGGCAAGCCGCTGCTGCTGATCGCCGGCAAGCCGATGATCCAGCACGTCTGGGAACAGGCGAGCAAAAGCAGCGCCCAGCGCGTGGTGGTTGCCACTGACGATGCGCGCATCGTCGAGGTCTGCAAGGGCTTTGGTGCCGAAGTGGTGCTGACTCGCGAAGATCACAACTCCGGCACTGACCGCCTGGCTGAAGTTGCGGCGAAACTGGGCCTGGCCCCGGACGCGATCGTGGTCAATGTTCAGGGCGACGAGCCGTTGATCCCGCCAAGCGTGATCGATCAGGTCGCCGCCAACCTGGCTGCTCACACCGAAGCACGCATGGCCACCCTGGCCGAGCCGATCGAAGACGTCGAAACCCTGTTCAACCCCAATGTGGTCAAAGTGGTCAGCGACCTCAATGGCCTGGCGCTGACCTTCAGTCGTGCCACCTTGCCGTGGGCTCGGGACGCGTTTGCCAAGAGCCGCGAGCAATTGCCGGAAGGCGTGCCATATCGCCGCCACATCGGCATTTATGCTTACCGTGCCGGCTTCCTTCAGGACTTCGTCACCTGGGGCCCGTGCTGGCTGGAAAACACCGAATCTCTGGAACAGCTGCGTGCCCTGTGGCACGGCGTGCGGATTCATGTCGCCGACGCGCTGATCGCACCGCCCACCGGCGTCGACACCGTTGAAGACCTTGAGCGCGTTCGTCGCCTGCTGGAGGCCTGATGCGGGTCCTGTTCGTCTGCCTGGGCAACATCTGCCGTTCCCCCACGGCTGAGGGCGTATTGCGGTGCAAGCTGCATGAGGCGGGGCTGGCCGATCAAGTCGAAGTGGCTTCTGCCGGCACCGGTGACTGGCACGTCGGCAAGGCCCCGGACAAGCGCAGCCAGGCTGCTGCGAAGCTGCGCGGCTACGACCTGTCCGCCCAGCGCGCCCAGCAAGTGACCCGCGCCGATTTCGCCACTTACGACCTGATTCTGGCGATGGACAACAGCAACCTGCGCCACCTCAAGGCCATGCAACCGGCCAAGGGCAAGGCCGAGCTGGATTTGTTCCTGCGTCGCTACCAGTCGGAAGTCGATGAAGTGCCGGATCCTTATTACGACGGCGACCAAGGCTTCGAACAGGTACTGGACCTGATCGAGCGCGCCAGCGATCTGCTGGTGATCGAATTGAAGGGACGGCTATGAGTTTGCAGGTTCAACCCCGGGTTTCGCTCAAACCGTACAACAGCTTTGGCGTGGACGTTCAGGCGCGGCTGTTTGCCGAAGCCCATAGCGATGCCGACGTGCGCGAAGCCCTGGCCTACGCGGTGGAACACGAAGTGCCGGTGCTGGTGATCGGTGGTGGCAGCAATTTGTTGCTGACCGCCGATGTGCCGGCACTGGTGTTGCGCATGGCCACACGGGGGATTCGCCTGCTGAGCGATGACGGCAACCAGGTGGTGATCGAAGCCGAGGCGGGCGAGCCGTGGCACCCGTTTGTGCAGCACACCCTGGCGCAAGGGTGGTCGGGGCTGGAAAACCTCAGCCTGATCCCCGGCACCGTCGGCGCGGCACCGATGCAGAACATCGGCGCTTACGGTGTCGAGATAAAGGACGTATTCGCCGGCCTGACAGCCCTCGATCGCCAGACCGGCGAGCTGCGGGACTTCACACTGGCCGAGTGTAACTTTGCCTACCGCGACAGCCTGTTCAAACAGGAGCCGGGGCGCTGGTTGATCCTGCGGGTGCGTTTCACCCTCACGCGCACCGCGCACCTGCACCTGGAATACGGCCCGGTGCGTCAGCGCCTGACCGAGCAGGGTATTGATCACCCGACGCCGACCGACGTCAGCCAGGCCATTTGCAGCATCCGCAGCGAAAAACTCCCGGACCCGGCGGTGCTCGGCAATGCCGGCAGCTTCTTCAAGAATCCGTTGGTGCCCGCCGCACTTGTGGCACAACTCAAGGGTGAATACCCGGATCTGGTGGCGTATGCGCAGCCCGATGGGCAAATGAAGCTAGCGGCGGGCTGGCTGATCGAACGCGCCGGCTGGAAAGGCTTTCGCGACGGCGATGCCGGTGTGCATAAATTACAGGCGCTGGTGCTGGTCAACTACGGCAGCGCAACGGGCCTGCAATTGCTGAATCTGGCGCAGCGCATTCAGAACGACATTGCAGAGCGTTTCAAGGTCGACCTGGAAATGGAACCCAACCAGTATTGAGGCTACGCTTCAGGCTGATTAAAAAGCCCTGCACATTTTCAAATGTGCAGGGTTTTTTTGTTAATGCTCAGTTAACTTAGCCAGCTAACGATGCAAGCATTTGCTCCATCAAAGGCCCGGTGCAGACGTCGCGTCTACATATGAGAGCCGATTAGCCTGAGTCGATCTGCGTGTAGTGAACCGCGAACCCCAAGCGGCAGATTGCTCGACCCCATAACCTCTATAACTATGCGGGCGTGCCCATGATTACCCTGAAACTCAATGGTCAAGATCATCAACTCGATGTCACCGAGGACATGCCGCTGCTCTGGGCGATCCGTGACGTGGCTGGCTACAACGGCACCAAATTCGGCTGCGGCATGGGCCTGTGCGGCGCCTGCACCATTCATATCGACGGCGCGCCAGCGCGCAGTTGCATCACACCGATCGGCTCGGTGGTCGGCCAGAACGTCAGCACCATCGACAACCTGCACACCGACCCGGTGGGCAAAGTCGTCCAGCAAGCCTGGCTCGACAGCGCCGTGGCTCAGTGCGGTTATTGCCAGGGTGGACAGATCATGTCGGCCACCGCGCTGCTGAAAACCAACCCGAACCCCAGCGACGAGCAGATTGAAGAGGCGATGGTCGGCAATATTTGCCGTTGCGGCACCTACAACCGGATCAAGACCGCCATCCGCCAGGCATCCACTCACCTGAAGGAGGCCAAGGCATGAGCCAGCTACCGAATGATTTTGCGCTGAGTAATCTCAGCCGCCGCGGTTTCCTCAAGGGCGTGGGCGCCACCAGTGCGCTGGTGCTGGCCGCCAGTTGGGGCTGGCAGGATGCATTAGCCGCCGAAAAAGAGCAGAAATTCGGTGCCGACGGCATGCCCAACGGCTGGATCGATGACCCGAAGGTTTACATCAGCATCGCCGCCGATGGCAGCGTGACGGTGATTTGCAACCGTTCGGAAATGGGCCAGGGCGTGCGCACCAGTCTGTCCATGGTGGTGGCCGATGAACTGGAAGCCGACTGGGCACAGGTCAAAGTGCAACAGGCGCCGGGCGATGAAGTACGTTTCGGCAATCAGGACACCGACGGCTCGCGCAGCATGCGTCATTGGTACGAGCCGATGCGCCGTTGCGGTGCTGCCGCGCGGACCATGCTTGAGCAAGCTGCCGCCGCGCAATGGAAAGTGCCGGTCAGCGAGTGCCATGCGCAACTGCACAAGGTCATCCATAAATCGACTGGCCGTGAATTGGGCTACGGCGCGTTGGCCGCAGCAGCCAGTGCGCTTACGGTGCCGGCTCGCGACAGCCTGCGGCTCAAGCAGCCGTCGGAGTTTCGCTACATCGGCAAGGAAGGCACCAAGGCCATCGACGGTGCGGACATCGTCAACGGTCGCGCGGTCTACGGCGCCGATGTGCATTTCGACGGCATGCTTTTCGCCACCATCGCCCGTCCGGCGGTCTACGGCGGCAAGGTCAAATCCTTCGATGCCAGCGCTGCGATGAAAGTCCCGGGGGTGATCAAGGTTCTGCAAATCGAAAGCCGTCCATTGCCGTCCGAGTTCCAGCCTCTTGGCGGTGTGGCTGTGGTGGCCAGCAACACCTGGGCGGCGATCAAGGGTCGCGAAGCGCTGAAGATCGAGTGGGATGACGGCCCCAACGCCAGTTACGACTCGATCACCTACCGCAAGGAACTCGAAGCCGCGTCGCTCAAGCCCGGCAAAGTGGTGCGCAACACCGGCAACATCGACCAGGCCGTGAGCGCTGCCGACAGCACCCTTGAAGCTTCTTACTATCTGCCGCACCTGGCGCAATCGCCGATGGAGCCGATGGTCGCCATCGCCCGTTTCAAGGACGGTGTGTGTGAGGCCTGGGCGCCAAGCCAGGCGCCGCAAGTCACCCGCGAGCGGATTGGCGAGCGCCTGGGCATTCCGTTCGATAACGTCACGTTCAACGTCACCTTGCTCGGCGGCGGTTTTGGTCGTAAGTCCAAGCCGGACTTCGTGGTTGAAGCGGCGATCCTGGCCAAGGAATTCCCGGGCAAAGCGGTGCGGGTGCAGTGGACCCGTGAAGACGACATCCACCACTCGTATTTCCACACCGTGTCTGCCGAATACCTCAAGGCCAGTCTGAACAAGGACGGCTTGCCGTCTGGCTGGCTGCACCGCACGGTGGCGCCAAGCATCACCGCGCTGTTCGCGCCGGGGATGAACCATGAAGCGGCTTTCGAGCTGGGCATGGGTTTTACCAACATGGCTTATGCGATCCCCAGCGTGCGCCTGGAAAACCCTGAAGCAGCGGTCCACACGCGGGTCGGCTGGTATCGCTCTGTGTCGAACATCCCTCATGGCTTTGCGATTCAGTGCTTTTTCGATGAACTGGCGCATAAGGCCGGCCAGGACCCGCTCAAATACCAGATCAAGCTGCTTGGCCCGGACCGTCAGATCGATCCGCGTACCTTGAGTGAAGAGTGGAACTACGGCGAATCCCCCGAGCGGTATCCGATCGATACCGCGCGGATGCGCACCGTGCTGGAAACCGCCGCTAAAGCCGCCGGATGGGGGCGTAAGCTACCCAAGGGCCGTGGCTTGGGCCTGGCGGTGCATTACAGCTTTGTCACTTATGTGGCAGCCGTGATCGAAGTCGAAGTCAAAGACGATGGCACGCTGATCGTGCACAAAGCCGACATCGCCGTGGATTGCGGCCCGCAGATCAACCCCGAGCGAATTCGCTCGCAGTTCGAAGGCGCCTGCGTCATGGGCCTGGGCAACGCGGTGCTGGGGGAAATCAGCTTCAAGGACGGCAAGGTCCAGCAGGACAACTTCCACATGTACGAAGTGGCGCGCATGTCCCAGGCACCGAAGGAAGTCGCCGTGCACCTGGTCACGCCACCGGGCAATGTACCGTTGGGCGGGGTCGGTGAGCCGGGCGTGCCGCCGATTGCGCCAGCGCTGTGCAACGCGATCTTCGCGGCCACCGGCAAGCGCATCCGTGACTTGCCGGTTCGCTATCAGCTGCAAGGCTGGCAGAAGGCTGACGCCTGATGGACAGCGTCGATCTGGACGTCCTGCGCAGCGTGCTGGAATGGCGCCGCGCCGGTCAGCGGGTGATGTTGTACAGCGTGGTTCAGACCTGGGGTACCGCGCCCCGGGCACCTGGCGCCATGCTGGCCTTGCGTGAAGACGGCGTGGTGATTGGTTCGGTGTCCGGTGGCTGTGTCGAGGATGACCTGATTGCCCGGCTGCACGATGGCCGTATCCCGGCCGATGGGCCTCCGGTGCAGTTGATTACTTATGGCGTCACTCGTGAGGAGGCCGCGCGGTTTGGTTTGCCCTGCGGCGGCACGTTGCGCCTGACCGAGGAGCGCGTCGGCGATCCGGCGTGGGTCGCCCAGTTGCTGGCGCGCTGCGAGGCGCATGAAATTGTTGCGCGCTCGCTGGATATTGCGACCGGTGAAGTGGTTCTGCAGTCGGCGAACAAGCACGATGTGCTGAGTTTTGATGGCAACACACTGCGCGCCATTTACGGCCCGCGTTGGCGATTGTTGTTGATCGGCGCGGGGCAGCTATCGCGGTATGTCGCCGAGATGGCGCGGCTGCTGGATTTCGAAGTGCTGATCTGCGATCCGCGCACCGAGTTCGTCTACGGCTGGGAAGAACAACACGGTCGCTTCGTTCCGGGCATGCCCGACGAAGCAGTGCTGACCATCCAGACCGACGAACGCACCGCCATCGTCGCGCTCACCCACGATCCGCGCCTGGATGACATGGCGCTGCTCACGGCCCTGGATTCCAGGGCATTTTATGTCGGTGCGCTGGGTTCGCGAGTCAACAGTCAGAAGCGCCGGGACAACCTGGCTCAGCTAGGCTTGTCCCAACAGGCCATCGAACGCTTGCACGGCCCGATCGGCTTGCACATCGGCAGCCATACTCCGGCGGAAATCGCCTTGTCGCTGCTGGCCGAGATTGTGGCGATCAAGAACGGCATCGAGCTCAAGCAGAAAAGGCCGTTGCAGGAGGGCGTATGAGTGACTCCATTGGCGTTATCGTTCTAGCCGCCGGGCAGGGCAGCCGGTTTCGACAGGTAGCGGGTGACGATAAGGACAAGTTGCTGGTGGACTGCACCGCCCGTGATGGCATCACCGTGCACTCAATGATCGAGCAGGTGCTGGTGAATCTGCCAACCACACTCGAGAAGCGTGTGCTGGTCACCACCGCGGACCGCCCGCAAGTGATTCGCATGGCGCAGGCTTATGGTTGCGAAATTGTGCGAATCGAGACGACCGGCCTGGGCGACAGCATTGCGGCGGGTGTGGCGGCCTGTTCGCACCTCGATGGCTGGCTGATCATGCTGGGGGATATGCCGTTTATCCTGCCGTCGAGCATTGAACAGGTCGTTGCGGCCATTGCGGATGACGCCATCAGCGTGCCGGTGCATGAAGGGCAATATGGGCATCCGGTGGGGTTCGGGCGAAGCTTCGGTCCGGGATTGATGGCGTTGACCGGCGATCAGGGCGCCAAGTCACTGTTTGCGCAGGCGAGGGTGGTCGAGGTGGCGGTGGAGGATCCGGGTGTGTTGTGGGATGTGGACATACCAGAGAGGTTGGTCTTCGCCTGATGCACCGCCATCGCGGTTTTCCTGCGAAGACACCGACATAAAAAAAGCCCCGCCTGGGATCGCCAGGCGGGGCTTTTTAGTGGCCGATGGAATCAGGCGAGGGGTTTAGGCTCGTGCTCTTTTTCCAGGGCTTGCTCGTGTTGCTCTACCGCTTCTTGAACGGAGCGCGGTGCTTCGTCGATCACGGATTCAACCGGCTCGGCAGGCACTTCAGCGGCCGGGGCAGGGGCTGCCTCGACGACTTCAGCAACAACCGGTGCTGGCTCGGCAGCGGCCGGAGCAGCAGCGGCAGCCAGTTCGGCTTCCTTCTGCAGACGCTCGGCTTCACGCTTGCGACGACGTACTTCACGTGGGTCGTTCGGCGCACGGCCACTTGGGGTCAGAGCGCTGACAGGAGCGGCTTCGACCACGGGTGCAGCTTCGGCAACCACCGGTGCTTCAAGCAGCGGAGCAGGCTCGGCAGCCGCAACCACTGGCTCGGAGACCGTGGCTTCTGCCGCTGGGGCTTCAGCAACCGGAGCCTCAGCGACTGGCGCTGGAGCTTCGACAGCAACCGGTGGCTCGGCAACCCAGTTGAACGTGGTTTGTTCTTCACGAACTTCGCGTACCTGTTCAGCCACTGGTGCTTCAACGACAGGTTCTGCAGCAACCACTGGTTCGGCGGCAGCTTCAACTTCAGGCTGTGCTTCACGAACCGGGGCCACTTCGATTTCCGGAGCGGCGATGACTTCCACCGGCGTGCTCGCTTCAACCACTGGCGCTTCAACCGGAGCGGTTTCCAGAGTGGCAGCAGTAGCGCGTTCGGCTTGCTCGTTGGCTTGTGCTTCAGCAGGTGCGCTGATCACGGTGCTGGCAACGGCTGCGGTAACAGCCAGGCCGGCGGCCAGATCGGCAGCGCTTGGCGCTTCGGCGTTTTCAGTGGATTCGGACTCTTCCGAACCTTCGATCACGTTGCCATTGGCATCGCGCTGACGCTCACGACGGTTGCTGCGACGACGCTGGCCACGGGAGCGGCGGCGTGGACGATCGCCTTCGGCGACTTCCTGACCATCTTCCTGCAGTTGCTCTTCGTTGGTTGGCAGCTCTTCTTCGGCAGCGGCAGCAGCGGCTTGCTCGGTGCGTGGTTGACGTTCTTCACGCGGTGGGCGTGGAGCGCGCTCTTCGCGTGGCTGACGGGCCGGACGCTCTTCAGCGGTGGCAGCGGCGGCCGGAGCGGCATCCAGAGGCTCACGCAGTTCACGAACCGGACGTTCTTCACGATCGCCACGTGGCTTGCGATCTTCACGCGGTGCGCGCGGTGCACGTTCTTCACGAGGGGCACGTGGAGCGCGTTCTTCGCGGGCGACTGCTGGCGTTTCTTCGCGGGCTTCGCGTGGTTGACGCTCTTCGCGTGGCTCACGTGGTGCGCGCTCTTCACGCGGTGCACGTTCCTCACGAGGCTTGCGCTCTTCATCGCGGCGACCGTTACGGTTGCGGCTCTGCTGACGACCGTTGCGACGCTCTTCGTTGCGGGCAGGGCGCTCGGTAGTCGCTGGTTTTTCAACCACGACCGGCGCAACTGGCTCTTCCTTGGTCGCGAACAGGCTGATCAGCGACTTCACCAGGCCCTTGAACAGGCTTGGCTCAGGCGCGGCAACCGGCGCAGCTACTGGGGCGGCGACGACTTCGGTCGGCACCGGAGCATTGGCGCGAGCCGGTGCAGTCTTGACTGCGGCTTCCTGGCGAACCAAGGTGCGGGTCGCGGCGGCTGGCTGGACTTCTTCGACTTCCGCAGCGGCAGCAGCGATCTCGTAGCTGGACTGGTTGATGCTGGCTTCCGGGCTGTCATCACGCAGACGCTGAACTTCGAAGTGCGGCGTTTCGAGGTGATCGTTCGGCAGAATGACGATGCGGGCGCGGGTGCGCAGTTCGATCTTGGTGATCGAGTTGCGTTTTTCGTTGAGCAGGAACGCTGCCACCGGGATCGGCACTTGTGCGCGAACTTCGGCGGTGCGGTCTTTCAGGGCTTCTTCTTCGATCAGGCGCAGGATCGCCAGCGACAGCGATTCAACGTCACGGATGATGCCGGTGCCGTTGCAACGCGGGCAAACGATGCCGCTGCTTTCGCCCAGCGATGGACGCAGGCGCTGACGGGACATTTCCAGCAGGCCGAAGCGCGAGATGCGACCGACTTGCACGCGGGCGCGGTCGGCTTCCAGGCATTCGCGGACTTTCTCTTCCACGGCGCGCTGGTTCTTGGCAGGGGTCATGTCGATGAAGTCGATGACGATCAGGCCGCCGATGTCGCGCAAGCGCAACTGACGGGCGATTTCTTCGGCGGCTTCAAGGTTGGTCTGCAGAGCGGTTTCTTCGATGTCGCTGCCTTTGGTGGCGCGCGCCGAGTTGATGTCGATGGACACCAGGGCTTCGGTCGGATCGATGACGATGGAGCCGCCGGAAGGCAGTTCGACGACGCGCTGGAAGGCGGTTTCGATCTGGCTTTCGATCTGGAAGCGGTTGAACAGCGGAACGCTGTCTTCGTACAGCTTGATCTTGCTGGCGTACTGCGGCATCACCTGGCGAATGAAGGTCAGGGCTTCGTCCTGGGCTTCAACGCTGTCGATCAGCACTTCGCCGATGTCCTGGCGCAGGTAATCGCGGATGGCGCGGATGATCACGTTGCTTTCCTGGTAGATCAGGAACGGCGCGGCGCGGTCCAGCGAGGCTTCTTTGATGGCGGTCCAGAGTTGCAGCAGGTAGTCGAGGTCCCACTGCATTTCTTCGCTGCTGCGGCCAAGGCCGGCAGTGCGAACGATCAGACCCATGTCGGCCGGTGCAACCAGGCCGTTGAGGGCTTCACGCAGTTCGTTGCGCTCTTCACCTTCGATGCGACGGGAGATACCGCCGGCACGCGGGTTGTTCGGCATCAGAACCAGGTAACGACCGGCCAGGCTGATGAAGGTGGTCAGGGCGGCGCCCTTGTTGCCACGTTCTTCTTTTTCGACTTGAACGATGACTTCCTGGCCTTCGCTCAGGACGTCCTTGATGTTGACGCGGCCTTCGGGAGTTTTCTTGAAGTATTCGCGGGAGATTTCTTTGAGGGGCAGGAAGCCGTGGCGCTCAGAGCCGAAATCGACAAAGGCAGCCTCAAGGCTTGGTTCGATGCGAGTAATCCGGCCTTTATAGATGTTGGCCTTCTTCTGCTCGCGTGCACCGGATTCGATGTCCAGGTCGTAGAGGCGTTGGCCATCTACCAGTGCAACACGCAACTCTTCAGGTTGAGTCGCGTTAATCAGCATTCTTTTCATGTAGTACCGTCGGTTTCCGGGCTGCCGGAAACGGCGTTCGGCACACACGACTTCTCACGGTCGGTGTCAGGTGCGTCGGGAGTGGTTGGCCATTCCCGTGTCCAGCGATGTCCGACCAATTGGGCCGGTATCGCGACGTACGCGTCCTGCTTGCTGTGGCTACTTAAGCACTCAGTCAGGAGGAGGAATCAACCGGCGGCTGTGGACGAGATGAAGCGTCTTGATAAAGCCTATTGCTACACAGTCCAGCGGTTGTGCATCTCCACCCTACACGTATCCCTGATAATTCGGGTGCTGCCGCGCGCAGAATCCGCAGCGGGTTGGCATTTACCGTGAGCTCCGAAAGGGGAGGTCACGCATCATGGCTAATTTAGGCGTTGTTTCCGAAGCGTTCGCTCGGGGTCGTTTGCAGCTGACTGCACTTTGTGAACTGGCCGTGAATATTTGCTCGGAAGGCGAGTGAAAACTCTGCTTTGCGGCATGATTCAGGCCTTATGTCACCTGCGCTTGTTACAACTGCAAACTCTGCCGTTACGTAGCGAAAGCCCCGTAGGACGGCCTCTCGTCCTCGTGAATTGCGTTGGTCAGGGCCGGTTTTTGACCGTTAGTCCGCTGTCCAGGCCACTTTTGGCGGCGTTCGCGACTATAGCAGCAATGATTAAGTGCTTCAATTCCATAAAAAATTGTTATCATCCGCACCATGACGACTACTGCCCCTTCGACCCCAGGCGTACAACTGCTTGAGGTCTCGCCGGAATATGCCGGCCAACGTATTGATAACTTCCTTCTCGCTCGGCTCAAAGGCGTGCCCAAGACCTTGATTTACCGCATTTTGCGTAAAGGCGAAGTGCGGGTGAACAAAGGTCGGATCAAGCCCGAATACAAGCTGCAGGCGGGCGACATCGTGCGCGTGCCGCCGGTTCGCGTGCCCGAACGCGACGAGCCCGTGCCGCTGGCGCAGGGGCTGCTGCAGCGGCTCGAGGCCTCGATTGTCTATGAAGACAAGGCGCTGATCGTGATCAACAAGCCCGCTGGCATCGCGGTTCACGGCGGCAGCGGCTTGAATTACGGCGTCATCGAAGCCTTTCGTCAGTTACGTCCTGATGCAAAAGAGCTCGAGTTGGTTCACCGCCTCGACCGGGACACGTCCGGCCTGCTGATGATCGCCAAAAAGCGCAGCATGTTGCGTCACTTGCACGCCGCATTGCGCGGTGATGGCGTCGACAAGCGCTATATGGCGCTGGTGCGCGGCAACTGGGCGACCTCGATCAAACAAGTCCGTGCGCCGTTGCAAAAGAGCAATCTGCGCTCCGGCGAGCGCATGGTCGAAGTCGACGAAGAAGGCAAGGAGGCTCTTACCGTGTTCAAGGTGCTGCGCCGCTTCGGTGACTTTGCCACCATGGTCGAAGCCAAGCCGATCACCGGTCGCACTCACCAGATTCGCGTCCATACTTTGCATGCCGGGCATTGCATCGCCGGCGACACCAAGTACGGCGATGAAGATTTCAGCAAGGAAATTCGTGACCTGGGCGGCAAGCGTCTATTCCTGCATGCCTACATGCTGACCGTGCCGCTGCCTGATGGCGGCGAGCTGAAGTTGCAGGCACCGGTCGACGAGATGTGGGCCAAAACCGTGGAGCGATTGAGTGCGCCCATCTGATTACAAGCTGCTGATTTTCGATTGGGACGGTACGCTCGCAGACTCCATTGGTCGGATTGTCGAGGCGATGCACGTGGCGTCCAGGCGCTCCGGCTTCCCGTTGCGCGATGATTTTGCGGTCAAAGGCATTATCGGTCTCGGGTTGCCGGAGGCGATTCGGACTTTGTATCCCGAGATCGGCGATGGCGAGCTTATGGCTTTCCGTGACTATTATGCGGAGCACTACATCGCGGCAGAGGCTGTTCCTTCGCCGTTGTTCGAGGGCGTGCTTGAGTCGATGGAGGCGTTTCGTGCTGACGGCTATCACCTGGCGGTTGCCACCGGCAAGGCTCGGCGCGGGCTGGACCGGGTGCTGAAAGCTCACGGCTGGGAAGATTATTTTGATGTCACTCGCGCAGCCGATGAAACGGCCAGCAAGCCCCATCCGTTGATGCTTGAGCAGATTCTCGCCCATTGCGAGGTTCGTCCGGAGCAGGCGCTGATGGTCGGGGATTCGTCCTTCGATCTGCAGATGGCGCGCAACGCCGGCATGGATTCGGTGGCGGTCAGCTATGGCGCTCAATCGATTGAGGCGTTGCAGCAGTTCGAACCGCGGCTGTCCATTGATCGTTTTTCAGAATTGCGCGCCTGGCTGAGTCAGCGGGCATAACGGTTTTTTGCAGGGGTAAATGTCATGACCGACGAATGGAAAGCACCCGCCAAGGCGAGCGCGGAGAGCGGTGACGAAAAAAGCTGGAAGCTGCTGGAAAAGACCCTGCTGGCCAGTGTGCAGGAGCATCGCCGATCCCGTCGCTGGGGGATTTTCTTCAAGCTGCTGACCTTTGCATATCTGTTGCTTGCGTTGTTCTTGTTCTCGCCGCTGATGGATATGGAAAAAAGCGCCACTCGCGGTTCCGCTTACACGGCGCTGATCGATATAACCGGCATGATCGCCGACAAAGAACCGGCGAGTGCCGATAATATCGTAGGCAGTCTGCGTAAAGCCTTCGAGGACAACAAGGTCAAGGGTGTGATCCTGCGGATCAACAGTCCGGGCGGCAGTCCGGTGCAGTCGGGTTATGTCTATGACGAGATTCGTCGTTTGCGCGGCTTGCATCCGGATACCAAGGTTTACGCGGTGATCTCGGATCTGGGAGCTTCTGGTGCCTATTACATTGCCAGTGCGGCAGATCAGATCTATGCCGACAAGGCGAGCCTGGTGGGTTCCATTGGTGTGACCGCGGCCGGTTACGGTTTTGTCGGCACCATGGAAAAATTGGGTGTCGAGCGTCGTACCTACACCTCTGGCGAGCACAAATCATTCCTCGATCCGTTCCAGCCGCAGAAGCCTGAAGAAACTCAGTTCTGGCAGGGTGTGCTCGACACCACTCATCAGCAGTTCATCAGTAGCGTCAAGAAGGGGCGTGGCGATCGTCTCAAGGACAAAGATCATCCGGAGCTGTTCTCCGGGCTGGTCTGGTCCGGTGAGCAGGCGTTGCCGCTGGGCTTGATTGATGGTCTGGGCAGTGCCAGTTCGGTGGCGCGTGACGTGATTGGCGAGAAAGAGCTGGTGGACTTCACTATCGAGGAGTCGCCGTTTGATCGCTTCTCGAAAAAGCTCGGTGCCAGCGTGGCTGAGCATTTGGCAATGTGGATGGGCTTCCAGGGGCCGGCGTTGCGCTGATCGTTGTCTGCATAAGAAACCGGCCTGCGTGGCCGGTTTTTTTGTGCGCGCGCAGCGGTTCAGGGTATTTGCACGCCTTCAGCCAGTAACATGTCAACCAGGCGAATCAGTGGCAGGCCGATCAGGCTGGTGGCGTCAGGGCCTTCGGTGCTTTGAAACAGGCTCACCCCTAATCCTTCAGCCTTGAAGCTGCCAGCGCAGTCGTAGGGCTGTTCGGCGTGCAGGTAGCGTTCGATGCGTGCTGCGTCGAGTGCGCGCATGTGCACGGTAAACGGCACGCAGTCGACCTGGCAGTGGCCGGTCTGGCTGTTGAGCAATGCCAGCCCGGTGAGGAATGTCACACTGGCACCGCTCGATGCGAGCAGTTGTTCGCGGGCCTTTTCGAAGCTGTGTGGCTTGCCGATAATTCGCTGGCCAAGTACCGCGACCTGGTCCGAGCCGATGATCAGGTGAGCAGGATGACTGGCGGTAAGTGCCCGGGCTTTTTCTTCGGCGAGGCGCTTTACCAGTTCGATGGCTGACTCGTTCGGGCGATGGCTTTCGTCAATATCCGGCGAGCTGCAAGTGAACGGCAGCTGCAGGCGGGCCAGCAATTCCCGGCGATAAACCGAGCTTGAAGCGAGTAATAAAGGCAGCATGCGCATCTCCAAAGGGCAAGGGGCGAATTCTAACGCAGGCTCAAGTGGCGGACAGGGCTGAATTTCCTTTGACATGGCTGGGGGCATCCCTATAATGCTGCGCCTATGTTGAATGACCCGATTCCACCTCACGTTGACCCGCGCAAATTGGCTGACCGTGGCACCACCCTTCAAGGTGAAATGCTGCTGGCCGATTTGGAGAGACTCTGCGACCCGCTTTCCGACAATGTCGGTACGGTGCAGGCTAAATTCGTTTTTGAACGAGATGAACGTAAGTCTGTGGTAATCCACAGCTTTATCGACACCGAAGTCAAAATGGTTTGCCAGCGTTGTCTTGAGCTGGTCACCCTGCCGATCCATAGCGAATGCAGTTATGCTGTGGTGAAGGAGGGTGCGAATACCCAGTCGTTGCCGAAAGGTTATGACGTGCTGGAACTGGGCGAAGATCCATTGGATCTGCAGTCACTGATCGAGGAGGAGCTTCTGCTCGCCTTGCCCATTGTGCCTGCTCATCATCCGGAAGAATGCCAGCAGCCGGCGGGAGCAGATGAGCCCGAACCGAGCGAGGACGAGGTAACGCGGTCCAACCCGTTCAGTGTATTGGCGCAGTTAAAGCGTGACCCAAACGTTTAGGAGTTAATCAATTATGGCTGTTCAGCAGAACAAAAAATCCCGCTCTGCCCGTGACATGCGTCGTTCGCACGATGCTCTCGAGGCTAGCACCCTGTCTGTAGAAAAAACCACCGGTGAAGTTCACCTGCGTCACCACGTATCGCCAGAAGGCGTATACCGTGGCCGTAAAGTGATCGACAAGGGCGCTGACGAGTAATCCTTGTCCGCTCAAGTCATCGCGATTGACGCAATGGGCGGGGACTTCGGTCCCCGCAGCATTGTTCAGGCCAGCCTTGCTTGTCTGTCAGCTACGCCCTCGCTGCACCTGACCCTTGTCGGTCAACCCTCCCTACTTGAAGAACTGATCGCTGGCCAATCGGCTGCGGATCGCTCGCGCCTGTCGATTGTGCCGGCGTCCGAAGTCATCACCATGGACGAAAAGCCTGCCCAGGCCCTGCGCGGCAAGCCTGATTCGTCGATGCGCGTTGCGCTGGAGTTGTTGCGTGATGGCAAGGTCCAGGCGTGCGTCAGTGCCGGCAATACCGGTGCGCTGATGGCGTTGTCGCGGTTTGTGCTCAAAACCTTGCCGGGGATCGATCGGCCGGCCATGGTCGCCGCCATTCCGACCGAGAAAGGTTTCTGCCAGTTGCTCGATCTGGGCGCCAATGTCGATTGCAGTGCCGAGCATCTGTTGCAGTTTGCGGTGATGGGGTCTGTGGCGGCGCAAGCCCTGGGCGTCGTTCGTCCACGGGTCGCGTTGCTGAATATCGGCACCGAAGACATCAAGGGCAATCAGCAAGTCAAGCTGGCGGCGACCCTGCTGCAAAATGCGCGTGGCCTGAACTACATCGGGTTTGTCGAGGGCGACGGTTTGTACCGTGGCGAGGCGGATGTGGTGGTGTGTGACGGCTTCGTCGGCAATATCCTGCTCAAATCCAGCGAAGGCCTGGCGACCATGATCGCCGGGCGCATCGAGGCCCAGTTCAAGAAAAATTTCGCGTCGAAACTGGTAGGCGCACTGGCGCTGCCGCTGATGAAGCGCTTGCAGGCCGAGCTGGCGCCGGCACGCCATAACGGCGCAAGTTTTCTCGGTTTGCAGGGAATTGTCGTGAAAAGTCATGGTTCGGCGGGGGTTCAGGGCTTCCAGAGTGCGATTCAGCGCGCCTTGATCGAGATCCAGGAAAACTTGCCGGAACGTCTTCATGGGCGCCTGGAAGATTTGTTGCCTTAGGCGTTTTCGTCAGACAATGCTTAAATGTGACCGCTCAGTTCAATGAGCCATCCAACTGTCAGTTTCTTGCGTTCCCCTGGCGGGACGTCAATTCTCCGACGACAAGATCATTAGGGGCTTGTTACATGTCTGCTTCCCTCGCATTCGTCTTTCCAGGACAGGGTTCGCAGTCCCTCGGCATGCTGGCCGAGTTGGGCGCGCAACACCCGGTGGTCCTTGAAACATTCAAAGAAGCTTCCGATGCTCTGGGTTACGACCTGTGGGCGCTGACCCAGCAAGGGCCGGAAGAACTACTCAATCAAACCGATAAAACCCAACCGGCCATTCTGACCGCCTCGATCGCCTTGTGGCGTCTGTGGCTGGCTGAAGGCGGCGCGCGTCCGGCTTACGTTGCCGGTCACAGCCTGGGTGAATACAGCGCCCTGGTGGCTGCGGGCAGCCTGAGCCTGGGCGCCGCGGTGAAGCTGGTAGAGCGTCGCGGTCAATTGATGCAGGAGGCCGTTCCGGCCGGGCAGGGCGGCATGGCCGCTATCCTCGGTCTGGACGATGCTGATGTGCTGGCAGCCTGCGCCGAAGCGGCGCAAGGTGAAGTGGTCAGCGCAGTCAACTTCAACTCGCCGGGCCAGGTAGTGATTGCCGGCGCCAAGGCTGCGGTCGAACGCGCCATCGAAGGCTGCAAGGCGCGTGGTGCCAAGCGCGCCATGCCGTTGCCGGTCAGCGTGCCGTCCCACTGCGAGTTGATGCGTCCGGCCGCCGAGCGATTCGCCGAGTCGATCGCAGCGATCGACTGGCAGGCGCCGCAGATTCCGGTAGTGCAGAACGTCAGTGCCGACGTACCAGCCGATCTGGAAACCCTCAAGCGCGATCTGCTTGAGCAGCTTTACAAGCCTGTGCGCTGGGTCGAATCGGTCCAGGCACTGGCTGCCAAGGGCGCGACCCAACTGGTCGAGTGCGGTCCGGGCAAGGTCCTGGCCGGTCTGAACAAACGTTGCGCTGAAGGCGTGTCGACCTCTAACCTCAATACCCCAGATGCTTTCGCTGCCGCCCGTGCAGCGCTGGTCTGATCAAGGAGAAGCTTGCATGAGTCTGCAAGGTAAAGTTGCACTGGTCACCGGTGCCAGCCGTGGTATCGGCCAGGCTATCGCTCTGGAGCTGGGTCGTCAGGGTGCCATCGTTGTTGGCACAGCGACCTCCGCATCGGGTGCCGAGCGTATCGCCGCCACTCTGAAAGAAAACGGTATTCAGGGCACTGGCCTGGAACTCAATGTCACCAGCGACGAGTCCGTAGCGGCCGTGCTGGCGAGCATTCAGGAGCAGTTCGGTGCGCCGGCGATCCTGGTCAATAATGCCGGTATCACCCGCGATAACCTGATGATGCGCATGAAAGATGACGAATGGCATGACGTTGTCGACACCAACTTGAACAGTCTGTTCCGCCTGTCCAAGGGCGTTTTGCGCGGTATGACCAAAGCCCGTTGGGGACGAATTATCAGTATTGGCTCGGTTGTGGGTGCCATGGGCAACGCAGGCCAAGTAAACTACGCAGCCGCCAAGGCCGGTCTGGAAGGTTTCAGCCGTGCGCTGGCGCGTGAAGTCGGTTCGCGTTCGATTACGGTAAACTCGGTGGCCCCAGGGTTCATCGACACCGATATGACCCGTGAACTGCCCGATGCGCAGCGTGAAGCCTTGCAGACGCAAATTCCGCTGGGTCGTCTGGGGCAAGCTCAAGAGATCGCATCTGTGGTCGCTTTTCTTGCGTCCGACGGTGCGGCTTACGTTACTGGGGCTACAATCCCGGTGAACGGCGGGATGTACATGAGTTAAATGTGACGGATTGCTTCAAAAAAATGTCATACGAGCTGTCTAAAATCCGTTATAAAGCTGCAATCTATTTTATCGGCAGAGGGCCGCAGGGTTTGAGGAGTGAAGCTTTCAGTTGAAAAACTGAAAAGTCTTTCTATACACTTACCCACTGGCCAGCTGCCTGAATTTGTCCATTAGGAGTGAAAACAAGGTATGAGCACCATCGAAGAGCGCGTCAAGAAAATCGTTGCTGAGCAACTGGGCGTTAAAGAAGAAGAAGTGGTCAACACCGCTTCCTTCGTTGAAGACCTGGGTGCCGACTCCCTTGACACCGTTGAGCTGGTGATGGCTCTGGAAGAGGAATTCGAGACCGAAATCCCTGACGAAGAAGCTGAAAAGATCACTACTGTACAAGCAGCAATCGACTACGTTACCAGCCATCAGGCGTAATAGTTTTTAGTCGTCGCTCGCTGTCATGGAAAAACCGCACTGCCATCATGGCGTGCGGTTTTTTCTTTAGGCCTTGTGCGAAGTCGTCATTTGAAAAAAGGAGAGTGCTGTGTCGCGTAGACGCGTCGTAGTCACCGGTATGGGTATGTTGTCGCCACTGGGCACGGATGTGCCGAGCAGCTGGCAGGGCATTCTGGCTGGCCGCAGTGGCATTGGTCTGATCGAACACACCGACCTTTCTGCCTATTCCACCCGCTTTGGCGGCTCGGTAAAGGGCTTCAATGTCGAGGAATACTTGTCGGTCAAGGAAGCCCGCAAACTCGACCTGTTCATTCAATACGGTCTGGCTGCAGGTTTTCAAGCCGTGCGTAACGCAGGTCTTGAGGTTACCGACGCCAATCGCGAGCGTATCGGCGTGGCCATGGGGTCGGGTATTGGCGGTCTGACCAATATCGAAGACACCAGCCGCACACTGCATGATTCCGGCCCACGGCGGATTTCTCCGTTTTTCGTGCCTGGCTCGATCATCAATATGATTTCCGGTTTCCTGTCCATTCACTTGGGTGCACAGGGACCTAACTACGCCATCGCCACGGCGTGTACCACCGGTACGCACTGCATTGGCATGGCGGCACGTAACATCATGTACGACGAAGCCGACGTAATGATCGCCGGTGGCGCCGAGATGGCTGCATGTGGTCTGGGCATGGGCGGCTTTGGTGCCTCCCGCGCACTGTCGACCCGCAACGACGAGCCGGCCCGTGCCAGCCGTCCATGGGACAAGGGTCGTGATGGCTTCGTGCTGTCCGACGGTGCCGGCGCACTGGTTCTCGAAGAGCTGGAGCACGCCAAGGCCCGTGGCGCGACCATTTACGCCGAGCTGATCGGTTTCGGCACCAGTGGCGATGCCTACCACATGACCTCGCCACCGGCCGATGGCGCGGGTGCTGCGCGTTGCATCACCAATGCCTTGCGCGATGCGAAGATCAATGGTGATCAGGTGCAGTACATCAATGCCCATGGCACCTCGACCTCGGCTGGCGACCTCGCCGAAGCCTGTGCAATTAAATCGGTGTTCGGCGATCACGCCTACAAGCTGGCCGTCAGTTCGACCAAGTCCATGACCGGTCACCTGCTGGGTGCCGCAGGGGCGGTCGAGGCGATTTTCAGCGTGCTGGCAATCAACAGTCAGGTAGCCCCGCCGACCATCAACCTCGATGAGCCGGACGAAGGCTGCGACCTCGACTTCGTACCCCACACCGCGCGCGGCATGGATATCGACGTGGTGCTGTCCAACTCCTTCGGATTTGGCGGTACCAATGGCTCGCTGGTGTTCCGCCGGTTCGCTGACTGATGGACAGCTGGGTCGACGGTCAACCGGCTGACGCTTTGTCGCTGAAAGATCGCGGCCTGGCTTACGGCGATGGTCTGTTCGAGACCATCGCCGTCAAGGGCGGGCAGCCGTTGTTGCTGGATCGACATTTGTCGCGTCTGGCCGAGGGCTGTTCGCGCCTGGCGATTGCCGCCGATCATGAGCTGATCCGCGCGGAGCTGCTGGCCTATGCCGCCGCACTGGGCGAGGGCGTGCTCAAACTCATCCTCACCCGCGGCGACAGCCTGCGCGGTTACGCCCCCGATCCCTCGGCCCAGGCCCGGCGCATTCTGCAAGGCAATCCTCCTGCTGCCTATCCGGCTGTGCATGCGAAGCAGGGCGTGCGCCTGTTCCCTTGTACAACACGGCTTTCCAAGCAGCCATTGCTTGCCGGTCTCAAGCACCTGAATCGTCTGGAGCAGGTTATCGCCCGTTCCGAATGGCAGGACACCGAGCATGCTGAAGGCTTGATGCTGGATCAGGTCGGGCGGGTGATCGAAGGTGTGTTCAGTAATCTGTTCCTGGTGCGCGATGGCGTGCTGGTGACCGCCGATCTCAAACGTTGTGGCGTGGCAGGCGTGATGCGTGCCGAATTATTGTTTCAAGCCGAGTCATTGGGGATTCCCACACAAATCATCGACATTACCCTCGAACAGCTGCAATGGGCTGATGAGGTCTTTGTCTGCAACAGCGTTTATGGCGTTTGGCCGGTGCGCGCCTATGCCGCACTGAGCTGGCCGGTTGGGCCGCTCACCCGTAAACTCCAAACCATTGCCCGTGCGCTACTGGATGCCTGATTCGTGAGACGTAAATTATTGCTGCTGCTGGAAACCGGACTGGTTCTGGCGGGGCTGTTGGCGGGCGCTTGCGCCTGGAAAATCCATTCGGCGCTGGAACAGCCGCTGAACATCGCCCAGGAACAGCTGTTGGAAGTGCCCAAAGGCACTACGCCGAACCGCACTTTCATTCGACTTGAAGCCGATGGCGTCATCAAGGACGCTTTCTGGCTGCGTGTGTACTGGCGCTTCAACCTGGCGGGCCAACCGCTGCACAGTGGCGAATACCGTATGGTTCCCGGCATGACAGTCGAAGGGCTGATCGACCTGTGGAAGCGCGGGGAAATGGTTCAGTACAGCCTGACGCTGGTCGAAGGCTGGAATTTCCATCAGGTCCGCGCAGCCCTGGCCAAGGATGAAAAGCTCGAACAGACCCTCAACGGTTTGAGCGACAGCCAGGTGATGGACAAGCTTGGGCACGGCGGGATTTTCCCCGAAGGGCGCTTCTTCCCCGACACGTACCGTTTCGTGCGTGGCATGACTGACGTCGATCTGCTCAAGAAGGCTTACGACCGCCTCGACGAAGTCCTCGCCAAGGAATGGAGCCAGCGTGCTGCCGACGTGCCCTATACCGAACCCTATCAGGCGCTGATCATGGCCTCGCTGGTGGAAAAGGAAACCGGCGTGCCGCAGGAGCGCGGGCAAATCGCCGGCGTGTTCGTGCGGCGCATGGAGATGGGCATGTTGCTGCAGACCGATCCGACGGTGATCTACGGCTTGGGCGATCGCTATAACGGCAAGTTGACCCGCGCCCATCTCAAGGAGCCGACGCCGTATAACACTTACCTGATCGCTGGCCTGCCGCCGACACCGATTGCGATGGTCGGCCGCGAGGCGATCCATGCGGCGTTGAATCCGGCGGACGGCAACAGCCTGTATTTTGTTGCGCGCGGTGATGGCAGCCACGTGTTCTCCGATGATCTGGACGCCCATAACAATGCGGTGCGGGAGTTCCAGCTCAATCGCCGGGCCGATTACCGTTCCAGCCCGGCACCGACTACCACGCCGCTGACGGAAGATGCCCAGGCGCCAACCCCGGCGGCTTCGCCTGATACGGCAGCCGAAGACGTGCCACAAGTAGCGCCGCAAGACTCTGCACAAGAGCCTGCGCCAGCACCCGAGCGGGATGCTCAGGCGCCGCAAAGCCCGCAATGACTCTGATTAAGGACTGCCTGTGACTGGCTTGTTTATTACCCTGGAAGGCCCGGAAGGTGCCGGCAAGAGCACCAATCGCGAATACCTGGCCGAGCGTCTGCGCGCCGCCGGGATCGAGGTGGTGTTGACCCGGGAGCCGGGCGGCACGCCCCTGGCCGAGCGGATCCGCGACGTGTTGTTGGCGCCGGTGGATGAGGTCATGAACCCTGACACCGAGCTGCTGTTGGTGTTCGCTGCGCGAGCCCAGCACCTGGCCGAGGTGATCCGCCCGGCGCTGGCCCGTGGCGCGGTGGTTCTGTGTGATCGTTTTACCGATTCGACCTATGCCTACCAGGGCGGTGGTCGCGGTTTGTCGCTGGAGCGTATCGCGACCCTCGAAACATTCGTCCAGGGCGATCTGCGCCCGGACTTGACGCTGATCTTCGATCTGCCGGTGGAAGTGGGCCTGGCCCGCGCCAGCGCCCGCGGTCGCCTGGACCGTTTCGAGCTTGAAGGCCGCACGTTCTTCGATGCCGTGCGCAGTGCCTTCCTCGAGCGTGCCAAAGCGGATCCTGCGCGTTATGTCCTGGTGGATGCCGCTCAACCGCTGGCGCAGGTTCAGCAGTCTCTGGATGTCTTGCTGCCACGTCTGCTGGAGTTGACCCGTGGCTGAAGCCTATCCGTGGCAGGACAGTCTCTGGCAGCAATTGGCCGGTCGTGCCCAGCACGCCCATGCCTATCTGCTGCATGGCCCGGCCGGGATCGGCAAGCGTGCGCTGGCCGAGCGGTTGATGGCCAGTTTGTTGTGCCAGCGTCCGACCGCCCAGGGCGCCTGCGGTGAATGCAAATCCTGCCTTCTACTCAAGGCCGGTAGTCATCCCGACAACTACGTCCTTGAACCGGAAGAGGCAGACAAGGCGATCAAGGTCGATCAGGTGCGTGACCTGGTCAGCTTCGTGGTTCAGACTTCGCAGATGGGCGGTCGCAAAGTGGTGCTGATCGAGCCGGTCGAGTCGATGAACATCAACGCCGCCAACGCCTTGCTAAAAAGCCTTGAAGAGCCGTCCGGCGACACCGTATTGCTGCTCGTCAGCCACCAGACCAGTCGTCTGCTGCCGACCATCAAGAGCCGTTGCGTACAGCAGGCCTGTCCTTTGCCGAGCGAAGCCATGAGTCTGGCGTGGCTGGCCAAGACGTTGCCGGACTGCTCGGAAGACGAGCGCATTGAACTGCTGACCCTTGCTGCCGGTTCGCCATTGGCCGCGGTCAAATTGCAGGCCCAGGGCGTGCGCGAGCAGCGGGCGCTGGTGGTCGAGGGCGTGAAGAAGTTGCTCAAGCAGCAGCAATCGCCGACGCAACTGGCCGAGGAATGGAAAACCATTCCCATGTTGCTGCTGTTCGACTGGTTCTGCGACTGGTCGAGCCTGATCCTGCGTTATCAGTTGACTCAGGATGAAGCGGGGCTGGGGCTGGCGGACATGCGCAAGGTGATTCAATACCTGGCGCAGAAAGCCGCTCAGGATAAAGTCCTGAATATTCAGGACTGGATTCTAGCCCAGCGGCAGAAAGTGATGAGCAAGGCCAACCTCAATCCGGCGCTGTTGCTGGAGGCGCTGTTGGTGCAATGGGTATCCTTGCCTGCCCAGAGGTGACTAGACTCTGATCATCAGAAATGGAGGTCAGCATGAATGAACCCATCAGTCCGGGGCCGCGCAATGGCATTTTGTCCTTGACCATCAAGGACAGGTCGGTGCTCTATGCGGCCTACATGCCATTCATCAAGAACGGTGGCCTGTTTATCCCGACCAACAAGAGCTACAAGTTGGGCGATGAGGTCTTCATGCTGCTGCACCTGATGGACGAACCGGAAAAGATCCCGGTCGCCGGCAGGGTCACCTGGATTACCCCCAAAGGTGCCCAGGGCAACCGCGCCGCTGGAGTCGGCGTGCAATTCAACGAAGGCGATAACACCGCGCGCAGTCGAATCGAAACCCATCTGGCCGGAGCCCTGAAGTCCGACCGTCCCACTCATACGATGTAAGTTGCAGCCCTTTTATGCTTGTAGATTCCCATTGCCACCTTGATCGCCTCGACCTCACCGCCCACGACGGCTCCCTGGATGCCGCGCTAGACGCAGCTCGTCAGAGGGGAGTAGGGCACTTTCTGTGCATTGGCGTCAGCGCCGATAACGCCGCCGATGTCAAAGCCCTGGCCGAACGCTACGACGACGTCGATTGTTCAGTCGGTGTGCATCCGCTGGACGTGCAGCCCGGTGCCGCTCCGGCGCTGGATTGGCTGTTGCGCGAACTCAATCATCCGCGGGTGGTGGCGATCGGGGAAACCGGCCTGGATTACCACTACGAACCGGAAGCGGCAGAGTTGCAGCAGGAGTCGTTCCGCCTGCACCTGCAAGCGGCGCAACAGACCGGCAAGCCGGTAATCATCCATACCCGGGGCGCCCGGGCCGACACCCTCGAACTGCTGCGTGAGGCGGCGCTGCCTCAAGCAGGCGTTCTGCATTGCTTCACCGAAGACTGGGAGATGGCCAAGGCCGCGCTGGATATGGGTTATTACATTTCCCTGTCCGGTATTGTCACTTTTCGCAATGCCGATGCCTTGCGCGATGTGGCCAGCAAAGTGCCGGCCGACCGCTTGCTGGTGGAAACCGATTCGCCGTACCTGGCGCCGATCCCGTATCGCGGCAAACCGAACCTGCCGCAGTACGTGCGTGAGGTAGCGGAATTTCTGGCAATGTTACGAGGCGAGCCCTACGAGCGATTTGCCGAGCAGACTACCGAGAATTTCAAGCGGTTATTTCCGTTGGCGCACGTCAGGGCATCGGCGTAACGTTGGAAAAAGTCGCAACCTGTGGCGGGCTTTGCTCCCAAATTGCAGGCAAAAAAAAACCCGGGTTCTGGGGGGTGAATCCGGGTTAAGACCATTAGGAGTAAAACAAAGGCACGCAATCCTTTGGTACCTTCATCGGCGCGACACTTGGGGGAGATGCCTCGCCGACAGTTGAAGTATTGATCAGTATCGCGCCGAGTCCAGTTTGGTTGGTCGGGTTTTTAAACAAATTTGGAATACGTGCGCTTCGGTTGAGTTCTCATCAACCGGCGAGGTCGCGTGAATTCATCAAGAAACACATATATGGTCGGATGATCCGTGCATTTTGGCGTAAGTTAGGCATAATACGCGGCTTCGAATTTTGACCCCTACAGACCTTTTCTTATGCATAAAGAACCTCGTAAGGTCCGTGAGTTTCGTCGCCGCGAGCAAGAAATTCTCGATACCGCGCTCAAGCTGTTCCTCGAACAAGGTGAAGACAGTGTCACCGTCGAGATGATTGCTGATGCCGTAGGTATCGGCAAAGGCACGATCTACAAGCACTTCAAATCCAAGGCGGAGATCTACCTGCGCCTGATGCTCGACTACGAGCGTGATTTGAACGAGCTGTTGCATTCCGCCGATGTCGATAAGGACAAGGAAGCCCTGTCCCGGGCCTACTTCGAATTCCGCATGCGCGATCCGCAACGCTATCGGTTGTTCGATCGCCTGGAAGAAAAGGTGGTCAAGGGCAACCAGGTACCGGAGATGGTCGAGGAACTGCACAAGATCCGCGCCTCGAACTTCGAACGCCTGACCCTGCTGATCAAGGGCCGGATCAGCGAAGGCAAGCTCGAAGACGTGCCTCCTTACTTCCATTACTGCGCAGCCTGGGCGCTGGTGCATGGCGCCGTGGCGCTGTATCACTCGCCGTTCTGGAGCAATGTGCTGGAAGATCAGGAAGGTTTTTTCCAGTTCCTGATGGACATCGGCGTGCGCATGGGCAACAAGCGCAAGCGCGATACCGACACTCCGAGCAGCTGAGCCATCCAGTTGTCTAATTGCGCCATGAGCCATGATTTAGCTACGTGGCGCAGTACCGCAGGAATATACTCAGGCATAGGGCTTGCTAAAACTTGATTTGTGAGTCAAGTTTTGCGCGTTCGAATCTTCTTTCGCCGGAGTGATCCATGATCGTTGACCGTCAAGGCAGGCGTTTTCGCAATTTGCGGATCAGTCTGACCTCCGCCTGCAACTACGCCTGTACCTACTGCGTGCCCAACGGCAAACGGCTGGTGGCTGCGCAGGATGAGTTGTCGGCCGAGGCGATGGCACGCGGCGTGGCTTATCTGATCGAAGCAGCCGGCATCGAGCGTCTGCGCATTACCGGTGGCGAGCCACTGGTCAGCCCCAAGCTCGAAGCCTTCATGACCGCCGTCGGGCAGATGGGGCTGGCGGACATCAGCCTGACCACCAATGGCCAGCTGTTGGCGAAGAAGCTGCCGCTGCTGGTGGATGCCGGCATTCGGCGCATCAACGTTTCCCTCGATACCCTGGACGCCGGGGCTTTCCGCAGCATTGCCCGCGGCGGCGATCTGGCGACCGTGCTCGACGGCATGGCCCAGGCCGCGGCAGCCGGCATGAAGATCAAGGTCAATATGGTGCCGCTGCGTGGGCAAAACCTCGATCAGGTGATGCCATTGCTCGATTACTGCCTGGAACGCGGCTACGAGCTGCGCTTCATCGAGTTGATGCGCATGGGGCACTTGGCCAGTGATTCCAACGCCTTCCTGCAACAGTTCGTCAGCCTTCAGCAATTGCTGAGCCTGATCGGCGAACACTACGAATACCTGCAGGCCGACGCGCCGGTCGATGCCACGGCGGTGCGCTACGAGATTCCGGGACAGGGCCACTTCGGCGTGATCGCCAACGAAAGCGTGCCGTTCTGCCGTACCTGCTCGCGTCTGCGCTTGTCGTCCACTGGCTGGCTGCATGGCTGCCTGTCGTCGAGCAATCGCCACTATGTCGGCGATCTGCTGGACAAACCCCGTCATCAGGCATTGCCGGCCTTGCAGCGACTGCTGGTGAAGGCTCTGGGGGACAAGCAGGAAGTGGCGTTCTCCGGTGGCGCGACCATCATGAAAATCATCGGCGGCTGACCGGGTCTTGCGGTGAAGGGCGCTTGCTGTGGCGAGGGAGCTTGCTCCCGCTGGGGCGCGAAGCGGCCCTAAAATTACCAAACGCTCCGCATTCCCTGGAACTTACGACTGCTGCGCAGCCGAACGGGAGCAAGCTCCCTCGCCACAGGTCTGTTCAGACTGAAAATGCACATGACCTGAGCTGGCGCGGAAGCTGCATCCCTCGGCCATTCGCCGGTTTTCCGTCACCGGCTTCTGGAGGGAAGGATGCGTAGCCTGGTTTTGCTGCTGGCCGTTTTGGCGCTTGGCGGCTGCATGAATGTCAGCGATATGGCCGAAGGAACTCGCTACCACATGAGCGACGCGGGGCTGCTGGACCACAGCGACAGCCGTCGCGTGAATAACATCCGCATTCAGCCAGATTCGTTCATCTACATCGCCCAGGGCGCCTTCGCGCCACCGGGCATTGCTTCTCCGCGACCTAACGTGGTGGCCGAAGAAGCCTTCAACGGCTTTATCGAATATTTCCCGATGGTCCGCCGCGCCCGCGCACCGGAAGGCCTCGACGCCGCCATGGGAGAAGCCCGTGCCGCCGGTGCTCACTACCTGCTCTATACACGTTTTGCCAAGGCCGACGACCGCATCGGCAACGCGGACGATTTGATCGACCAGGAGCGCTCGGATCGCCTCGGGATCGACAGTGGCGTCATTCAGATCATGTTGATCGAGACCAGCACCCAGTATTTGATCGATACTGCACGTATCAAGAGTCGTGGCGGTTTACTGACGTTCTACGATAACAGGCCAGAAGATCTTCTGGGCCCGCCGCTGGAGCAATACGCTCGTAGCCTGTTGGGGCTCAGCGATCAGTAATTAAAAGGAGAACGCCATGAGTGGCCCGCAAAAAGCCAATGACCTGTTGGGACAAATCCCCAAAACCAAAGGTTTGCCACCGGTCCACTTGTGGAACCCCGACTTCTGCGGCGACATCGACATGCGCATCTCCCGCGACGGCACCTGGTATTACCTGGGCACGCCGATCGGGCGCAAGCCGATGGTCAAGCTGTTCTCCACCATCATTCGCCGCGACGGCGATGATTACTTTCTGATTACTCCAGTCGAAAAGGTCGGCATCAAGGTCGACGACGCACCGTTCGTGGCGATAGCCGTGGAAGTCGAAGGCGAGGGTGAGGCTCAGGTCTTGCGCTTTACCACCAACGTCGATGAAACCACCGACGCCGGTGTCGAGCACCCCATGCGCGTGGTGATCGACCCGGTGACTCAGGAGCCCGCGCCGTACGTGCATGTGCGCAGCAACCTTGAAGCGCTGATTCACCGCAATGTGTTCTACCAATTGGTAGAGCTGGCGGTGAGCCGTGAGATTGACGGGCAGGGCTGGCTCGGTGTCTGGAGCGGTGGCGAGTTTTTCCCGATCGGACTTGAGCCGTAAGCGCTGAACCCGAGAAACGAAACGGCCCGTTATTGCAGCGGGCCGTTTTTTATGGGCTTACAAACCCTTGCTCTTGAGCCGGGCGGCGTGTTCAAGGTAGAGCATCACCGGGCTCACGTTCCAACTGTTGATCCCGGCCATCTGGTTGACTGCATCAAAGTGGTCCATGGGGTAATCCGAGCGGATCACTTTGCCCAAATGAGAGCTGTAGCGGCCGACCAGCCCATCATTGGCGTGCTTCTCTTTATAAAATAGCTGCGACAGCACTTTACAGTTCAAATGGGTCGGGTCGAGGAGTTGCAGGCTTTGAAAGTTCTGCACGATCCCGCTCCAGGAGAAGTAATACACGCCGTTCTCAACTTCGTTGCCTTCCCCGCCCCAAACCTTTGGCAGCCCTTGCGGGTACTTGCGATTGAAGGCGGCCAGGCCTGCGCTGGTCAGCGATTCGAACGCCGCTTGAGGGTCGATGGGGTTTTCCGGATGGCCACTGATCAACGAAATGAAGGTGCCGACTGCGCCTAACAGGGCTAATACCAAGGCTTCGGGTAATTCTCCGGGTGTCAGTGCCTTGTGCAGTTGGTCGGCAATCTCGGAGCCGTGGTTAGGGCAACTGACCGAGGTGACCGACGCAACCTTTTCCGGGTACAGGGCTGCGACGTAGCGTGCGGCCAGCGGACCTTGGCTATGGCCGATCAGATTGACCTTGGCGGCGCCCGTTTCCCGCAAAATACGGTCGACGTGTTCGAGCAGTTTTTCACCGCGTTCCTCATTGCCGTTGACGGTTGGAATATTCACGGCAAACACCTGGGCACCAGCACGTTCCAGGGCTTCCTCGATTTCGAAGAAGTACGGATAACCGGCGATTCTGTCGAAGCCGAAAAGACCGTGAACCAACACAATGGGGTATTTCGTAGACGCATCCATGTCCATGTTCATACCTGACGATAGCGGATTTTAGTGAAGCAGCCTGATCTGTTGCGGGCTAACCGTAGTTTACAAAGTGGGTGGGTTCAAAGCGCCGGGGGAGTAATCGGACGAACAGTCATGCCTGTGTTGGCAAGAACTCCAGAAAAATCCAATTGACACCCAATCATATGATGATTAGCGTGGGCATCCATTGCGAACGGCTTTCGTGTCGTTTCATTTTTATTTTCACCGGGCGGTGAGGTACCCATGTCCAGCAGTTTTCACGCGTCGACGGTTGATTGGCTGGGGTGCTGGATTGCCGCTGGCCAGGTGAAGCCCGGTCAGACCATCAAGGTTGAAGCCGACTTGGGCGAGCAGCTTGGGGTCAGCCGTACGGTCATCCGCGAAGCGATCAAAACCCTGGTCGCCAAAGGCATGCTCGAAGTCGGGCCGAAGGTCGGCACGCGGGTGTTGCCGGTACGGCGCTGGAACCTCTTCGATCCACAAGTCGTCGGCTGGCTGTCGCGCAGCGGTTTGCCGGAAAACTTCGTCGACGACTTGCTTGACCTGCGTCGTACCATCGAGCCGATGGCGGTGCGTTGGGCCTGCGAGCGCGCGACGGTGGAACAAGTGCAAGCCGTGCTTCAGGCCTACAACGCGCTGGAACGAGCCGTAGACAGCGGCATCGATTACAACCGCGCCGACCAGTTCTTCCACGAGTGCATCCTCGCCGCCAGCCACAATCAATTCATCGAACAAATGGTCCCGGCCCTCGGCGCGCTGCTGGCGGTGTCGTTCGAAGTGTCTGCCGCCGACCCGGACGAACTGCGCCGAACCTTGCCGATTCACAAAGACATGGCCGACGCCATCGCCGCCCGGGATGCTGCGCGGGGTGTGTGGGCCTGCATGACCCTGATCGATAACGCCGACCTGGCGATCAAACGGTTTTACCCCCAAGTCATGGCCGACAAGAAGGCAAGCTGACCAGGCTCGCTCCCACATAAAAAGCATAAAAAGGAGGTTTCATGACGTGGACTGCGGTTACCGAACACCGTGCGCGACTCGGTGAAGGTCCGTTCTGGGACGCACCGACCCAGGCGCTGTACTGGGTCGATATCGCCGGCCAACAGGCGCTGCGATTGATCGGCGCCAATGTGGAAATCTGGCAGATGCCGGAACACGTGTCCGCATTCATCCCCTGCGAAAGTGGCGATGCCCTGGTGACATTGAGCAGTGGGGTTTATCGGCTGGACCTGAACTCTCCCGGCCTGGAGCCTCGGCTGACCTTGCTCTGTGTGGTCGATCCGCAACCCGGCAATCGCGCCAACGAAGCCCGCTGCGATGCCTTGGGCCGGCTCTGGCTGGGCACCATGCAAAACAACATCGGTGAGCAGGGCGAAGATTTGCCGATCGTGCGCCGCTCCGGTGGCCTGTTTCGCATCGACCGCGATGCTCGGGTCACGCCGCTGCTTCGAGGGCTCGGCATCCCCAACACATTGCTATGGAGCGACGACGGCACAACCCTGTATTTCGCCGACAGCCTCGACGGTACGTTGTACCAACATTTCATCCATACCGACGGCAACCTCGACACCGCCTGCGTCTGGTTTGGCCCCCACGAACGGGGTGGCCCCGACGGCTCGGCGATGGATGCCGAGGGCTATATCTGGAACGCCCGCTGGGACGGCAGTTGCTTGCTCAGGCTGAGCCCGGACGGTCATGTCGATCGGGTGATCGAACTGCCTGTCAGTAGCCCCACCAGTTGCGTGTTTGGTGGGGAAGACTTCAAAACCTTGTACATCACCAGTGCGGCGAGCCCGCTCAACCATCCATTGGATGGTGCGGTGTTGTCGGTTCGAGTCGATGTGCCCGGAAAGCCCTGTCAGAGATTTGCAGGTTAAATCCCAATATATGGGATGCAAAATTATATATTGAGATTTGTTGGTGGCCGGGTTTATAGTCGGCCCCATCAGTTACACGCACTCACACTTAAAAAAACAAAACAGGTGAAGTGATGCAGCGATATTCCACCGTCCTCCCTTGGGTCGACAGTGCTTCAGGCCGCCCCGGCGCCCGGGCGTTTGCACGCCTGCCTGCCTATTCCCAAAAGCCTTTTGACCGGACATCGACAGATGTCCGGTTTTCGTCGTGCCCTCGAACAGGAGTGTTGATCCATGGCTGAACCCCTTTCCTTGCCACCGGTGCCCGAACCGCCGAAGGGTGAGCGCCTGAAAAACAAGGTCGTGCTGTTGACCGGCGCCGCTCAGGGGATCGGCGAAGCGATTGTCGCGACCTTTGCGTCCCAGCAAGCCAAACTGGTCATCAGCGATATCCAGGCCGAGAAAGTCGAAAAAGTCGCGGCGCATTGGCGTGAACAAGGCGCGGATGTCGTGGCGATCAAGGCCGACGTATCGCGCCAGCAAGACCTGCACGCCATGGCCAAGTTGGCCATTGAGCTTCACGGTCGCATCGACGTGCTGGTCAACTGCGCCGGGGTCAACGTGTTCCGTGATCCGCTGCAAATGACCGAGGACGACTGGCATCGTTGCTTCGCCATCGACCTGGACGGCGCCTGGTATGGCTGCAAAGCCGTGCTGCCGCAGATGATCGAGCAGGGCATCGGCAGCATCATCAACATCGCCTCGACCCATTCCACTCACATCATTCCCGGCTGCTTCCCGTACCCGGTGGCCAAGCATGGCTTGCTCGGGCTGACCCGCGCCTTGGGCATCGAATACGCACCCAAGGGCATTCGCGTCAACGCCATCGCACCGGGCTATATCGAAACCCAACTGAACGTCGACTACTGGAACGGCTTTGCCGACCCTCATGCCGAACGTCAACGGGCCTTCGACTTGCATCCACCGCGCCGCATCGGTCAGCCAATCGAAGTGGCGATGACTGCCGTGTTCCTGGCCAGCGATGAGGCGCCATTCATCAACGCTTCGTGCATCACCATCGATGGTGGTCGTTCGGTCATGTACCACGACTGAATAACTTGGGTTTCAGGCGCAAAACTACGCCTGAAATACAATCATCATACGATATGACTATTGGCTACATGCTTCGACCGCTGTATTGGCTTTCAACTAACGCTCAAAAAAAATAACAAGGAGTCAGCTTATGAAACGTCGTCGTGGGATCCGTTCCCTGTGCTGTGCCGCTTTGGCGGTCACCGCGGTCAGCCTGAGCAGTACGTTGCTGGCGGCCGAGGAAGTGAAGATCGGTTTTCTGGTCAAGCAGGCCGAAGAGCCCTGGTTCCAGACCGAGTGGGCCTTCGCTGAAAAGGCCGCCAAGGACAAGGGCTTCACCGTCATCAAGATCGCTGTGCCTGATGGCGAGAAAACCCTTTCGGCCATCGACAGCCTGGCGGCGAACGGCGCCAAGGGCTTCGTGATCTGCCCGCCGGACGTCTCCCTCGGCCCGGCGATCATGGCCAAGGCCAAGCTCAATGGTTTGAAAGTGATCGCTGTCGATGACCGTTTCGTCGATGCCGGCGGCAAGTTCATGGAGGACGTGCCATACCTCGGCATGGCAGCTTTCGAAGTTGGCCAGAAGCAGGGTGCCGCCATGGCCGCCGAAGCGAAAAAACGCGGCTGGGACTGGAAACAAACCTATGCGGTGATCAACACCTTCAACGAACTCGATACCGGCAAGAAACGCACCGACGGTTCGGTTAAAGCCCTGGAAGACGCCGGGATGCCGAAAGACCACATTCTGTTCTCGGCCCTGAAAACCCTCGACGTACCTGGCAGCATGGACGCCACCAACTCGGCGCTGGTGAAGCTCCCGAGCGGGGCGAAAAACCTGATCATCGGCGGGATGAACGACAACACCGTGCTGGGCGGCGTGCGCGCCACCGAAAGCGCCGGTTTTGCCGCCGCCAACGTAATCGGTATCGGCATCAACGGCACCGATGCCATCGGCGAACTGAAGAAAGCCAACAGCGGCTTCTTCGGCTCGATGCTGCCGAGCCCACACATCGAGGGCTACAACACCGCCAGCATGATGCACGAGTGGGTCACCACCGGCAAAGAACCGCCGAAATACACCGCCATGGACGACGTGACGCTGATCACGCGCGACAACTTCAAGCAGGAACTGGAAAAGATCGGCCTGTGGAATTGAGGGTCGGTTGATTTCATTGGTGGCCCCGGCGACGGGGCCGCCTGATCGGTGTGATGAGGTGGGTTATGCACGCACACGTACAAACAGATGAACAGCGCATTGGCGGCAGCCTGCGCTTCAACGGGATCGGCAAAACCTTTCCCGGGGTGAAGGCGCTGGACGGCATCAGCTTCGTCGCGCATCCGGGGCAGGTTCATGCCTTGATGGGCGAGAACGGCGCCGGTAAATCCACACTGCTGAAGATCCTCGGCGGTGCTTACACGCCGAGCAGCGGCGACCTGCGGATCGGCGAGCAGACGAGGGTCTTCAAATCCACTGCCGACAGCATTGGCAGCGGGGTCGCGGTGATCCATCAGGAGCTGCACCTGGTGCCGGAAATGACCGTGGCCGAGAACCTGTTTCTTGGGCATCTGCCGGCAAGTTTCGGCCTGATCAATCGCAGCGTTTTGCGGCAACAGGCACTGGCCTGCCTCAAAGGCCTGGCCGATGAAATCGATCCACAAGAGAAAGTCGGGCGCTTGTCCCTCGGTCAGCGGCAACTGGTGGAAATCGCCAAGGCGCTGTCCCGTGGCGCGCATGTGATTGCGTTCGACGAACCCACCAGCAGCCTGTCGGCGCGGGAGATCGACCGCTTGATGGCGATCATCGGTCGTCTGCGCGACGAAGGCAAAGTGGTGCTCTACGTCTCCCATCGCATGGAAGAGGTCTTCCGCATCTGCAACGCGGTAACGGTGTTCAAGGACGGTCGCTTCGTGCGCACCTTCGAGGACATGAGCGCGCTGACCCATGACCAGTTGGTGACGTGCATGGTCGGCCGCGACATTCAGGATATCTACGATTACCGCAGCCGCCCGCGTGGCGCGGTGGCGCTCAAGGTTGACGGTTTGCTGGGGCCGGGTTTGCGTGAACCGGTGAGTTTCGAGGTGCACAAGGGCGAGATTCTGGGTCTGTTCGGCTTGGTTGGCGCGGGCCGCACCGAGCTGTTTCGCATGCTCAGCGGACTTACCCGCAACACGGCCGGACGCCTGGAGTTGCGTGGACATGAACTGAAACTGCGTTCACCGCGCGATGCCATTGCGGCGGGGATTCTGCTGTGCCCCGAGGACCGCAAGAAGGAGGGCATCCTGCCGCTCGCCAGTGTCGCCGAGAACATCAACATCAGTGCTCGTGGTGCTCATTCCACCTTCGGTTGCCTGTTGCGCGGGCTGTGGGAAAAGGGCAACGCCGACAAGCAGATCAAGGCGCTGAAGGTGAAGACGCCCAACGCGGCGCAGAAAATCATGTACCTGTCCGGCGGCAATCAGCAGAAGGCGATTCTCGGTCGCTGGCTGTCGATGCCGATGAAAGTCCTGCTGCTCGATGAGCCTACACGCGGCATCGACATCGGCGCCAAAGCCGAGATCTACCAGATCATCCACAACCTGGCCGCCAGCGGTATTGCGGTGATTGTGGTGTCCAGCGACCTGATGGAAGTCATGGGCATTTCTGACCGCATCCTGGTGCTCTGCGAAGGCACGATGCGCGGCGAACTGACCCGCGAACACGCCAATGAATCCAACCTGCTGCAACTGGCTTTGCCACGCCAACGCGCTGCCGACGTGGCGAACTGAGAGGTGACTATGACCATCCAAAACAACGCTCTGCCAACCCCGCGCAAACCGCTGGACCTGCGACGCTTTCTCGATGACTGGGTAATGCTGCTGGCGGCCGTCGGGATCTTCGTGCTCTGCACCTTGCTGATCGACAACTTCCTGTCGCCGCTGAACATGCGGGGTCTGGGCCTGGCGATTTCCACCACCGGAATTGCCGCCTGCACCATGTTGTATTGCCTGGCGTCGGGGCACTTCGACTTGTCGGTGGGCTCGGTGATTGCCTGCGCCGGCGTGGTCGCGGCGGTGGTGATGCGCGACACCAACAGCGTGTTCCTCGGCGTCAGTGCGGCGCTGGTGATGGGGCTGATTGTCGGGCTGATCAACGGGATCGTGATCGCCAAGCTGCGGGTCAATGCATTGATTACCACGCTGGCGACGATGCAGATCGTTCGTGGCCTGGCTTACATTTTTGCCAACGGCAAAGCGGTGGGCGTGTCCCAGGAGTCATTTTTCGTCTTCGGTAACGGCCAGTTGTTCGGCGTGCCGGTGCCGATTCTGATCACCATCGTTTGCTTCCTGTTTTTCGGCTGGCTGTTGAATTACACCACCTACGGGCGCAACACCATGGCCATCGGTGGCAACCAGGAAGCGGCGTTGCTGGCTGGGGTAAACGTTGACCGAACCAAGATCATCATCTTCGCCGTGCACGGGGTGATTGGTGCATTGGCCGGGGTGATTCTGGCGTCGCGCATGACCTCGGGTCAGCCGATGATTGGCCAGGGTTTCGAGCTCACAGTGATCTCGGCTTGCGTGTTGGGCGGGGTGTCGCTGAGCGGCGGGATCGGGATGATTCGGCATGTGATTGCCGGAGTGCTGATTCTGGCGATCATCGAGAATGCGATGAACCTGAAGAACATCGATACCTTCTATCAGTACGTGATTCGCGGTTCGATCCTGTTGCTGGCGGTTGTGATCGACCGACTGAAACAGCGCTGATTTTCCCCGGGGGAGCAGGATGTCCGGCACATGGATACTGGATGTGCCGACGCCTTCGCGGGCAAGCCTCGCTCCTATAGTACCGTGCAGATCCCCCTGAGCGAGGCTTGCCCGCGAAAGCGGTCTGTCTGTCACACAATCCAGCCACAAAATATCCCTTGCTCGCCCTAATCCCTTTCGGTTATCACTTTGTACATGGTTAGACAGGTACGATTTGACAAGAAACAACGGATTATCGATGAGCTTGTCCGGCGCATCGAAAGCGGCCTCATGGAGGACGGCTTGCTATTGCCGGGTGAACATCAGTTGGCTCAAGAATTCAAGGTCAGCCGCGGCACGCTGCGTGAAGCCCTGGCCGAACTGAAACGGCGTCACTACATCGCCACGCAAAGCGGAGTCGGTTCCATCGTTACTTACGACGGCGTAGTGCTCGATCAGAGCAGCGGCTGGGCCCAGGCACTGGCGGACAGCGGGGCGTTGATCAATACCGAAGTGCTGCGGCTGGAGGCGGTGACTCGGCCTGACCTGCTGTCGCGGTTCGGCACCGATCAATTCATTACCCTCGACCGTCGCCGGCGCGCCACCGACGGCACGCTGGTGTCTCTGGAGCGCGCGTTGATGCCCGCGACCGGAGGCCTGGAAGGCCTGCCGCGAGTGGGACTGATTGATAACTCCCTGACCATCACGTTGGCTGCCTACGGCTATGTCGGCGAGCACGGCGATCAGTGGATCGGTGCTGAACCCTTGAACGCCGAAGACGCCGAACTTCTCGGGCGCCCGGTCGGCACGGTATTTCTCAAGGCCCTGCGCACCACCTACGACCGTCAGAACCGTTTTATGGAGCAGGTCGAAAGCCTGCTCGATCCGGTGCACTTTCGCCTGCATTTGCAGTTTGGAGCTCCAAAATGACCGCGCTCAACCGTGCCCTCGGCGCGTTCTATGGACTGGCCCTGGGCGATGCGCTGGGCATGCCGACCCAATCCCTGAGCCGCGCCGAAATCAAGGCGCGCTTCGTTGAAATTACCGATCTGCAAGACGCCGGCCCCAATCAACCGATTGCCGCGAACTTGCCCAAAGGTTCGATCACCGACGATACCGAGCAGGCGATTCTGGTCGCTCGGTTGTTGATCGAGGGCGAGGGCCGGATCGAACCGGCGGTACTGGCCCAACGATTGATCGAGTGGGAAGCCGGGATGCAGGCCAAGGGCTCGCAAGACTTGCTCGGCCCTTCGACCAAACGCGCGATCGAAATGATCCTCGCCGGCCACTCGCTGGAAGAGGCGGGGCGCTATGGCACCACCAATGGCGCGGCGATGCGCATCACCCCGGTGGGGATTGCGGCCGATGTCGCCGATCCTGAGCGTTTCATCCGTGCCGTGGTGCAAGCCTGTCAGGTGACCCACAACACCACGCTGGGGATTGCCAGTGCGGCGGCGGTGGCGGCAGTGGTTTCCGCCGGGATCAACGGCATGGACCTGGGCGAGGCGTTGAACCTTGGCCAGCAATTCGCGCAGCAGGCAGAAAGTCACGGCCACTGGGTCGCCGGCGGGCGGATTGCCTCGCGCATCAGTTGGGCGCGGAGTATCGGCATCGACAGCGACAAGGCGTTGCTGGCGGATTTGCTGTACGACGTGATCGGCACTTCGGTGGCCGCACAGGAATCGGTGGTGGTGTCGTTTGCGCTGGCCCAGCAAGTGGCCATCGGCGAGATGACGGCCTTTGAAGCGCTGTGCATGGCCGCGAGCCTGGGCGGTGACACCGACACTATCGCGGCGATGCTCGGCGCGATGCTCGGGGCCTGTCTGGGGCTTGAGAGTTGGCCGATGGCGATGATCGAGCAGGTTAAAGCGGTTAACTCGTTGGAGTTGGAACCGTTGGTAAAAGGTCTGTTGGCTTTACGTTGACTGAGCTGGCCCCCATCGCGGGCTTGCCCGCGATGAATACGCCGCATACTTGAATTTTTCACCCGCAATGGAATGCACAAACACGGGCAGGACAGCCGGCTGTTGTTTTGTCCTCCGAGATTGCCCACACCATAACAATTGCAAGGAGCATTTTCATGAGTTCATCGAACGCCGGGCAAAGCGCCGGACAACTGGAAACCCGTGGTATAGAACCGGTGCCGGAGGGGGAGTGCAACGGTCATCCGCTGCAACTGTTCTGGGTCTGGTTTGCGGCCAACATTTCCATTCTCGGCTTGCCGTTGGGTGCCACGCTGGTGGCCTTTCGCGGCCTGGCGATCTGGCAAGCGATCATCGTCGCGATCCTTGGTGCCGCCGGTTCTTTTGCGGTGGTGGGGATCATCTCCATTGCCGGTCGTCGTGGCCGCGCACCGAGCCTGACATTGTCGCGGGCGATCTTCGGCGTACGCGGCAATATCGGCCCGACGCTGGTCTCGCTGATGTCGCGCCTGGGTTGGGAAACGGTCAATACCACCACCGCCGCGTTCGTCCTGCTGTCGCTGTGCTCGATAGTGTTCGGCTCGCCGGTGGAAGCCAAAAGCGCGCCGCTGCTGACCCTGGTGTTCATCGCGATTTTCGTGCTGCTGACGTTGTCGGTGTCCGGTCTCGGCCACGCCACATTGTTGGTGATCCAGAAATGGGCAACCTATGTGTTCGGTGCGCTGAATATCCTGGTCGGTGGTTTCCTCTGCGCGACCATCGATTGGAGCGCCGTATTCAATGCCACGCCAGCACCGCTGAGCGCGATGATCATCGGCATCGGCACCATGGCCGCCGGCACCGGGATCGGTTGGGCCAACGCCGGCGCGGACATGTCGCGCTACCAGCACCGCAGCGTCAAAGCGGTGCGCCTGGTGGCGTCGGCGGCGTTCGGTGCGGGGATTCCGCTGGTGCTGCTGATCACCCTTGGCGGTCTGCTGTCGGTGGGTAACAACGATCTGGCCTCGGCCACTGACCCGATTGTCGCGATCCGCGACATGCTGCCGAGCTGGATGGCGGTGCCGTACCTGATCACCGCGTTCGGCGGGCTACTGCTGTCGAACAACCTGTCGGTGTACTCCGCCGGGCTGACCACCTTGACCCTCGGTCTGAAGGTCAAGCGCGTGTACGCGGTGGTGGTCGATATCGTGGCGATCTTCGCCGGCTCGATCTACTTCATGCTGATCGCCGAGAGCTTCTACGGTCCGTTCATTACCTTCATTTCCTTGCTGGCGGTGCCCATCACGGCGTGGGTCGGAATCTTCGTGGTCGACCTGATCCATCGTCATTACTACAGCCCCAAGGACCTGCTGGACGTCAGCCCGAGCAGCGCCTACTGGTATCGCGGCGGCGTCGAATGGCGTGCATTCGGTGCGTGGGCGGTGGCGATTGTGTTGGGTTTCAGCTTCACCACCATTGGCACCACTGAACAAGATGTCTGGTTCCGGGGCTTCCTGTCCGACTCATGGCTGGGCCACAACGGCTTGGGCTGGATCGTGACGTTCGTGGTGGCTGGCGGGATTTACTGGGTGCTCGGCGGCGCCAAGGACCGTCGTACCGCGTTGCTCGAGCCTGCGCATGTCTAGGCTGCTGCACACCGGCCAGGTCATCATCGACCTGGTCATGGCCGTGGACAAATTGCCTCATTCGGGCGGTGACGTGCTGGCGCAATCCGCCCATTTTGAGGCGGGCGGCGGTTTCAATGTGATGGCCGCGGCCCGACGGAACGGCTTGTCGGTGGTCTACCTCGGGCGCCATGGCAATGGCCGTTTTGGTGATCTGGCCCGGGAGGCGATGACGGCAGAAGGCATTCGGATCGGCATCGCTCACCGTGCTGAGCGCGACACCGGGTTGTGTGTCGCACTGACTGAAGCCTCGGCCGAACGCACGTTCATTTCCTACATCGGTGCCGAAGGCGAATTGACCGCCGAAGACCTGGCGAGTGTGCCGGCCGAGGCGGGCGACTTTGTCTATGTCAGCGGCTACAGCCTGCTGCATGCCGGCAAGGCTCAGGTGCTGGTGGATTGGGTGCTGGAGTTGCCGGACGGGATCAAAGTGGTATTCGATCCGGGACCGTTGGTGGATTCGCCGGACGCACCGCTGATGAAGGCCTTGCTGCCGCGCATCGATCTGTGGACCAGCAACCGTGTCGAGGCGCTTCGGTTTACCGGGGCGTCGGACACTGCCGAGGCGTTGAATATTTTGGCGGATCAGTTGCCGACGGACGCCCTGGTGGTGGTTCGCGATGGGCCGCAGGGTTGCTGGATCAGCCAGCATGGCGACCGTCAGCAGGTGTCGGGATTCAAGGTCTCGGCCGTCGACAGCAACGGTGCGGGGGATGCCCATGCCGGGGTGTTTGTGGCCGGGTTGGCGCAGGGCTTGTCGGCGGCTGAAGCGGCACGGCGGGCGAACGCGGCAGCGGCGTTGGCGGTCACTCGTTGGGGGCCGGCGACTTCGCCGGGGGCGGCGGAGGTGGACGCGTTGATCCGCGAGACTTTTAGCGCCTGATCAGCCGCCATCGGCCCTCAAATTCACCCTCAATCCTGACTTTCAACCCGCCTTGCGCAACGCCTCGATCAACTCTTGCTTGCGCATGCTCGAGCGCCCCGGAATCTTCTTCGCCCGGGCTTCCCTCATCAGGCTGTCCACCGTCTGGGTATCGCGTGACGCCTTGCTGTTGCGCGGTTTGCCCTCACGGGTGGCGACTGCACGGCGGGCTGATTCCTTGCGATCGGCAGACTTGGCAGCGGCCGGTTTCTTGCGTCCCGAGCCGCCGGCGCGCTCACCGCCACCCGACTGCTTGTTTACCGTCGCCCAGGCGCGGGCCTCGGCTTCATCTTTCGACACGCCTTTGCGTTCGTAGCTTTCTTCGATGTGTTCGGCCTTGCGTTTCTGCTCGGCGGTGTATTTGTCTTTGCTTCCACGAGGCATGGGATTTCTCCTGGCTATAGGAGCTGGCGCAGGCTTCGCCAGCTCCTGCTCGGTTAGTTATCCAGTTTGCGCGCCGCCTCAACCCCAGCGGCGCTGAGTTTGATCGGCAGGTTCAGCGAGTGCTCGCCGGCTTCGTTGCAGATCACATGACCGTGCTGGATCAGCCCACGCTCCTGCAGCGTCGCAAGGGTGCTGGCCACGACTTTCTCCCCCCGGTAATTGTCCAGAACCTCCTTGCCCAAGCCGCTTGGATGGGCATGCAGCAGGCGGGTCAGGACTTCTTTTTCCAGGTTTTTATCGACGTTCATGGTGACCTCTTGGTTGGGATGGACGAGTGTTGCTCCTCGCTCGCATTGGCGAGCCCTTACTCGATATTGGTCCGTCCCCGACCGGGATTGGTGCCTGATGAACGACGAGCGGTGTGGCTCTGGCTCCTCAGCCGACGCCGATTTCTTCCTTGAACAGCTCCATGAATCCCTTCAAGCGTTGATGGCGAACCTGTGCCAGACGCTGGCCGGTGGTCGTTTGGAAGCCGTCCGCCAGGTGCAGCAATTTGGTCTGGAAATGATCGAGGCAAAAGCGTTTGTCATCGTAGTCCCGCTCGTTTGCCTCCGGGTCCACAGGGTCGTACAGCGCGCTACCCATGCGCCCGGCAATGTAGAAAGTACGCGCCACGCCGAGCATGCCAAGGGAGTCGAGGCGGTCGGCGTCCTGGATGATTCTGGCTTCGAGGGTCGTGGGTGTGATGTTGGCGCTGAAGCTATGGGCCTCAATGGCATGGACGACCGCAGTGATTTTTGCGTCAGGCCAATCCATGGCTGTCAGCACTGTCGACGCTTTCTGCGCCGCCAGCCGTGACGCCTGGGAACGCAGCGGCGAGTTCTTCTCCACCGCCACGCAATCGTGCAACAGCACGGCGGCCAGCAGCACCTCAAGATCACCGCTTTCTTCAGCATGAAGCGTGCGCACGTTGTGCCATACCCGTTGCAAGTGCGACAGATCGTGGGCGCCATCCTCGCCAGGTTCCAGCGCATGGGGCAGCAGTTCAGAAGCCAGATTCTGCAGAGGTGCGAAAGCAGCGGTGCTCATAAATGTCCTAAGTATGAAAACGCTTTTGTGGCGAGGGAGCTTGCTCCAATGCCAGTAAGTTAAACCGTAAATGCAATCCGTAGCAGCTGCCGAGCCTGCGAGGCTGCGTTCGGCTGCGCAGCAGTCGTGAATCCGGCTGACGCGGTCTGCCTGACGCACCGCAAGTTCTGGTTTGACGACTGCTTTGCAGCCGAACGCAGCCTCGCAGGCTCGGCAGCTGCTACGGAGAGTGTGTTACGGCTGAGATTACTTAGCGAATCGACATTAGCCACAAAGGCCCCCTCCATCATTTCAAATGTGACGAGCGCCGCGCGCGGACTTAGTATGGCGTTTTCAACTTTTGACAAGGCACGTCCATGACGATCGAAATCCGCCCGGCAACCCCCAGCGATGCTCCGCAAATCCTCGCGTTCATCACTGAACTGGCCGACTTCGAACGTGCCCGCCACGAAGTCATCGCCAGCGTCGCCGACATCGAGCGCAGCCTGTTCAGCGAAGGCGCCACCGCCCATGGCCTGATCTGCCTGCGCGATGGCCTGCCGATCGGCTTCGCGGTGTTCTTCTTCAGCTATTCCACCTGGCTGGGCAGCAATTGCCTGTACCTCGAAGACCTCTACATCACCCCTGAACAACGGGGCGGCGGCGCCGGTAAAACCTTGCTGCGCCACCTGGCAAAAATCGCCTGCGCCAACGACTGCGGCCGTTTCGAATGGAGCGTGCTGGACTGGAACAAACCGGCGATTGAATTCTACAAATCCCTAGGCGCACAACCGCAGGAAGAGTGGGTGCGGTATCGGATGGATGGGGCGGTGTTAAGGGATTTTGCCGAGGGCGGCTGATCGATTGATGGCGATCTGATACGCATCGGTTGTCTACACCGCTCTAGTCCGGCATTCTGTGCGCCTTTTGCGCGCTCACGGACGACACTTGCAATGCCCTTGGCACTCTTCCTCCACGCCCGTGGAGCCTTTGCTACGTCAATGAGTGACTGGCGATGAGCGGACTTCGGGCGACGATGCGTTTGTATGGCCTGGTGAAAAACCTTGGCTCCACGGACGACCGCCATCGCCAGCCGGTGGACATCCTTTGCACTCTCAACCGCACGGGCGGTAAGGCGATCCGGGCGTTCGTCTCGCGTCTGGATGCCGAGTTGATGACGCGTAGTCGCGGTCTTGAGGAGTACCGCGTTGTTCCGCTTCGCACGTTCGATCCAAATCAGTTGATCCAGGATCAACAGGGCTGGCTGACGCTACACGTCTGCTGTGGCTTCGTTGTCCTGGCGGATCAATCATTATTGAATAATGGCACATTGTTACCCATGGGCTGGTACGTCTATTCCGACATCGGTCAATGGACCGCAGAGCATTACATCGACTTCGGCCCGCAGATGACCAGCCTGCTGCAAACATCCTATGACCGGATCGGCTTGCGCGACTACAACGCCTGGCTCAACGACTTCGACAGCGTCTCGGATGCGGATATGGAATGGCAAGTCGCCGAGGCCTGGCAAACCCTTCACAACGTTTCATCTCCCAGCCATGACGATTGTCACGCGCTATTCGACCCGGTCGATAACCGCTGGCGCTTCGCCGCGGCCGAAATTGATATCTATCAGCCTCACCCTGAACCTCAGTAGCAAGGAGCTTTGACTTGAGTGGAAAACCCGCTGCGCGCGTCACCGACCCGACCGCGTGCCCGTTGCCGGGCCATGGCACCAACCCGATCGTGTCCGGTTCCCCGGATGTGTTCTTCGACGGCCTCGCCGCTGCACGCATGACCGATAAATCCGCCTGCGGCAGCCCGATCACCGGCGCCGTCTCCAGCACGGTATTTATCAATGGCCTCAACGCTGCAACGCTCGATAGTACTGGTGGTCACGGCAACGTGGTGGTTGGTGGCTCCGGAACTGTGATTATTGGGCAAAGTGGAGGAGGCGCTGCATTTAGTGGATTGCTGCCGATGCCGGTGCACTTCACGGACAGGTTGCAAGTGGTCAATGAGGCGACTGGAGAGCCGGTTCCCTATCACCCCTACACCATTCAGCGTGGGGACGGCAGCGAAGAGCATGGCATCACGGATGCGTCCGGGTTTACCCATACCGTCAGTTCGCATTTGGCTGAAACCATTAAATTGTTTGTGGAGTGACCAAGGATGGCCGGTGAAAACGCGACGGTAGAAACACCCTTGGCAAAAAGAGAGGTGAAAACTCATACGCTTACGTGCAAGACAGATCAGTCTGTCAAGCAGGTTTCTGTTGGCTTACGAGATTTGGTTATATTTTTTATAGGTGGCGCGGGGGATCAAGAAAGCTATTATCTTACTGGCCCTAATAATAACATTGGTTATGTTCGTGATATAGCTATTGCAGATGCAAAAAAGTTGAATATATTTAATCGCTGTCCTTCGTGGGCTCTCAGCTATAATGCATTTATTAGTGATGAAGACTTAGAAAAGAATGTAATCAGTCGAATACCCAATTGCTCCACAGCGGTTTACATTGTGGGCCATAGTCTCGGTGGATGGAATGGTGCTCATTTATCTAGTATTTTGACCGATAGGGGGTTTAAAGTAAAGATGTTGATGACTTTAGATCCTGTCGGTGAGGGTAAAGTTGTTTACGGTATATCAAACATTTACAGGCGAGAGCCAAAGCCGAAAGCCGAATACTGGGTGAATATTCGAGCAGCTGCTGTCAACTGGAATTTTTCGGATCTGGTGGCAGACTTTGGTGAGCAATGGGAAGTCACGCAAGGTCCGAATGTCATGGGCAGGGTCGATATCAACCATGCGGATGCCAACCTGATGTTTATGCAAGTATTGCCAACCGGAAAGTCGGCTCGTCAGATATTCAATGAGTCTATTTTAAGCTATTTCAGGGAGTGATATCTGTATGCGTAAGCTCTGTCTTTTTTTTGTAATTTTAATGTGCTCGGCCTGTTCTTTAAATCATGGAAAACCTATCGCTACGCTCCATTATTCAAAAGTTGAACAGCTTCGAGATACAGGTATCTATCAAGTTTATTTTACGTCTGATGTGGCGATTCTCGGATTGTTCAAGTCACGAATTGGTGAAGGGCTTGTATGTTCGTTGGAAGATGACATGGATTTCTCTCAAGCGCATCACATTAGACGTTCCGGTTTTGGCTTTGTAGAAAGGGTTGTGGACAGTCCACAAGAAATCTATAAGGCTGACGTTATTTTCAGTGAGTCTGAAAGTGGTAAGGGAGGGGAGAAGTATTTGCAGGGTGAAGCATTAGTCCCGTTGTTGAGAGGGCGTGATTATATTTCTTGTGTGTTTAGAGTTCATACCACCACATACAAGACGTATTTCTCAAACCTCATGTATGTACCAGTCGGAGAGTTGTTGAAGGCTGCCACTAAAAAGTAAAAGTAAAAAACTCCCTGCCAATAAGGCTCGCTGTTTTAAAAGGGCAAGCGGCCTTATCACTCCGTTGCTTCCCAGTTACCGCTCATCAAACTCTTGAAAATCCCGGTCTTCCCTTCATCGAAGGCCGATTTCCAGTACGTATACCCCTGACTGAAATCAGCAATCTCGGCGGTCTAACCCACGCGGTGGGTGAGGCCGAGTTGCAGAGCTTTGGCGAAGAAAATCTAGCTATATTTGTAAATCCCATAATGTGGGAATGATATTTATATATTGAGATTTCTCTGCGTCCAGGTCTATAGTCCAGCTCACTCACTGCCAAAAAACAAAACAGGTGAAGCGATGCTGGCGCAATTGATCGCGCTCGATTGGGGGACAACCTCATTACGTGCTTACAAACTCGGCTTCGGTGGCCAGGTGCTGGAACAGCGGGCGCTGTCGTCCGGAATCATGCAGCTGCCCAGGACGCCGCGAACCATCGCCGGTCAGGCATGCACCGACGGTTTTGAACTGGCCTTCGATGAGGCTTGCGGTGACTGGCTCGACGCGCAGCCAGATTTGCCGGTGATTGCCTGTGGCATGGTCGGCAGTGCTCAGGGCTGGCGCGAAGCGGCTTACTGCGACACGCCGGCGAATGTCGCCAATCTCGGAACTTCCCTACAAACCGTTCGCAGTCTTCGCGGTGTCGATGTGCATATCGTGCCGGGTGTGATTCAGCGTTCGCGCTTGCCCAACGTCATGCGCGGCGAGGAAACCCAGGTGCTCGGTGTGCTGCAGAATCTGCCGAGCGGGGCGGGTAGCGATCTGTTGATCGGCCTGCCGGGCAGCCATTCGAAATGGGTGGAAGTGGCCGACGGCTGCATCGTGCATTTCGATACCTTCATGACCGGCGAAGTCTTCGCCGTGCTCAGCGAACACAGCATTCTGGGGCGTACTCAGCAGCGCGGTGGGGCTTTCGATGGCGATGCTTTTGACCGTGGCGTGCAAGTGGCGCTGTCGGCGGATGGCGAGATCGGGCCGCTGTCGACGTTGTTCAGTGCCCGCAGCCTGGGGCTGACCGGCGAGCTGAGCGCTACCGCTCAGCCGGACTATCTGTCCGGCCTGTTGATCGGCCATGAACTGTCGGCCCTGGCCAATGTTCAGCGGCGTCGACGCAATAGCGTGCACCTGCCCTCGATCATCCTTATCGGCAATGCCCAACTCTGCACTCGCTACAGCCGGGCGCTCGACGCCTGCGGTTTTACCCGGGTGACCCTGGCCGAGCAGGCCACCGAACGCGGCTTGTGGCAGTTGGCGGTCGCCGCCGGACTGGTCACTGCAAACCCATCCCGTTAAACCTGACTGGAGGTCTGACATGCTCAAGCAAGCATTGGCACAAAACGGTCTGATCGCGATCTTGCGTGGCCTGCGTCCGCAAGAGGCGGCAGCCGTCGGCGAAGTCCTGTATTCGGCCGGATTTCGCGTCATCGAAGTGCCGCTTAATTCCCCTGAACCGTACGAAAGTATCCGCATCCTGCGCAGCACATTACCCGCCGATTGCCTGATCGGCGCGGGCACGGTGTTGACGCCGGAACAGGTCGAGCAGGTGAAAGCGGCGGGCGGCCAGGTGATCGTCATGCCCCACAGCGATGCCAAGGTGTTGCGCGCGGCGAAGGCAGCGGGGCTGTTCCTGTCGCCGGGCGTGGCGACGCCGACCGAAGCCTTTGCCGCGCTGGCCGAAGGGGCGGATGTGCTGAAGATGTTCCCGGCCGAGCAGATGGGCCCAGCCGTAGTGAAAGCCTGGCTGGCGGTGTTGCCCGCGGGGACGGTGCTGGTGCCGGTGGGCGGGATTACGCCAGACAACATGCAGGTGTTTGTCGAGGCCGGCGTCAAAGGTTTCGGTCTCGGCTCCGGGTTGTTCAAACCGGGCATGACGGCTGACGAAGTAGCGGTGCGCGCCAAGGCATATGTCGCTGCATGGAACGCTCTGCGTTAAGACTTTCTGGCGCTGTGAGCGCTGCATCTACAAGAGAGACAATAGAGATGAAAATCACCAAACTCACCACCTTCATCGTTCCGCCGCGCTGGTGCTTCCTCAAGGTCGAGACCGACGAGGGAGTGACCGGTTGGGGCGAGCCCGTGGTCGAAGGCCGCGCGCACACCGTCGCTGCTGCGGTCGAGGAATTGTCCGACTACCTGATCGGTAAAGATCCACGCAACATCGAAGACATCTGGACGGTGCTCTACCGTGGCGGCTTCTACCGGGGCGGGGCGATCCACATGAGCGCGCTGGCCGGTATCGACCAGGCATTGTGGGACATCAAGGGCAAGGCGCTGGGGGTGTCGGTCAGCGATCTGTTGGGCGGCCAGGTGCGGGACAAGATCCGGGTGTATTCGTGGATCGGTGGTGATCGCCCGGCGGACACTGCTCGCGCCGCGAAGGAAGCGGTCAGCCGTGGTTTCACCGCGGTGAAAATGAACGGCACCGAAGAGTTGCAGTTCCTCGATTCCTTCGAGAAAGTCGACCAGGCGCTGGCCAACGTTGCCGCCGTGCGCGATGCGGTCGGCCCGAATGTCGGCATCGGCGTGGACTTCCATGGTCGGGTGCACAAGCCGATGGCCAAGGTGCTGATGAAGGAACTCGACCCGTACAAACTGATGTTCATCGAAGAACCGGTGCTCAGTGAAAACTACGAAGCGCTGAAGGAGCTGGCGCCGCTGACCAGCACACCGATTGCCCTCGGTGAGCGGTTGTTCTCGCGTTGGGATTTCAAGCGTGTGCTCAGCGAAGGCTACGTCGACATCATCCAGCCTGATGCGTCCCATGCGGGCGGCATCACCGAAACCCGCAAGATCGCCAACATGGCCGAAGCCTACGACGTGGCGCTGGCGCTGCATTGCCCATTGGGGCCGATTGCCCTGGCGGCGTGCCTGCAACTGGACGCGGTTTGCTACAACGCGTTCATTCAGGAACAGAGCCTGGGCATCCATTACAACGAGAGCAATGACCTGCTCGATTACGTGAAAGACCCGCGAGTGTTCGACTACGACAAAGGCTTCGTGAAGATCCCCAATGGGCCGGGCCTGGGCATCGAGATCAACGAGGAATACGTGATCGAACGCGCCGCCGTCGGCCACCGTTGGCGCAATCCGATCTGGCGCCATGCCGATGGCAGTTTTGCCGAGTGGTGATACTCACGCGGTGATCGTTCCCACGCTCTGCGTGGGAACGCCTCACCGGACGCTCTTGGGCCGTATGGCTGCGTTCCCACGCAGAGCGTAGGAACGATCAACCACCATGACCTCAATAAACATAAGAAGAGGCACCCCCATGCAACCGCAAACCCTCACCGGGCAGGCGTCGTTGGTGACGCCCAGTCGCAAGCGCTTTTTCATCATGGTCCTGTTGTTCATCACGGTGGTGATCAACTACCTGGACCGCAGCAACCTGTCCATTGCCGCCCCGGCGCTGACCAGCGACCTGGGCATCGATCCGATCCACGTCGGGCTGATTTTTTCCGCGTTTGGCTGGACCTACGCCGCCATGCAGATCCCAGGTGGCTGGCTGGTGGACCGGGTGCCGCCGCGCATTCTCTATAGCGTCGCATTACTGCTGTGGTCGCTGGCCACGGTGATGCTCGGCTTCGCCGCCAGTTTCATTGCATTGTTCGTTTTGCGCATGGCGGTCGGTGCACTGGAAGCGCCGGCGTACCCGATCAACAGCCGCGTAGTGACAACCTGGTTCCCCGAGCGCGAACGCGCAACAGCCATCGGTTTCTACACCTCCGGGCAGTTCGTCGGCCTGGCGTTCCTGACGCCGGTGCTTGCCTGGCTGCAACACCAATATGGCTGGCACATGGTGTTTGTCAGCACTGGTGTGGTGGGCATTCTTTGGGCGGTGATCTGGTACGCGGTGTATCGCGAACCACGGGATTTCAAGGGCGCCAATGACGCGGAAATCGAGCTGATCCGCGAGGGTGGCGGGTTGGTGGATATTCAGGCCGAAGCCGCCAGGGCCAAGGCGAAATTCAGCTGGATCGACCTCGGAATTGTCCTGAGCAAGAGCAAATTGTGGGGCATTTACCTCGGCCAGTTCTGCCTCAATTCGACTTTATGGTTCTTCCTGACGTGGTTCCCGACTTACCTGGTGAAATATCGCGGCATGGACTTCATCAAGTCTGGCTTGCTGGCGTCACTGCCGTTTCTCGCAGCGTTTGTCGGCGTGCTGTGCTCGGGGTTCTTCTCGGACTTTTTGATCCGTCGCGGCTACACCGTAGGCTTCGCCCGCAAGCTACCGATCATTGGCGGACTGCTGATTTCCACCTCGATCATCGGCGCCAACTTCGTCGAATCGACGCCGCTGGTGATTGCCTTCCTCGCGCTGGCTTTCTTCGGCAACGGTCTGGCCTCGATCACCTGGTCGCTGGTGTCGACCCTGGCCCCGGCACGCTTGCTCGGACTGACCGGTGGGGTGTTCAATTTCATCGGCAACCTGGCGGCGATTACCACGCCAATCGTCATCGGTTTCCTTGCCTCCGGTGATTCGTTTGCCCCGGCGATCACCTATATCTCTGTTCTGGCGTTGCTGGGTGCGCTGTCCTACGTGTTGCTGGTGGGCAAGGTCGAGCGTATCAAGTTGTAGTCGCAGCCGTCCGGCGACCATAATGCCGCCCGTTCCCTCGCTCAACGGTAAAGGCTGGATATGCAGGAAGACGCCCCAAAAATCGCCAAGGACGCCGCGCCGACCGGCACCCAGACACTGCTTCGTGGCCTGGGTGTGGTGCAGGCGGTGGCCAGTGGCGCCCGCGATCTCAAGGAAATCGCCCGGCTGATCGGCACGACGCGCAGCACCACCCATCGTCTGGCCAGTTGCCTGGTGGACGAGCGTTATCTGCGGGTCGTGCCGCAGGTCGGCTATCTGTTGGGGCCGAAACTGATCGAGCTGGGTTTTCAGGCGCGCGAAGAGCTGCCGTTGGTGACGCTGGCCGGGCCGTATCTGGATGAGTTGTCGGCATTGACCGGCGACACCATTCACCTGGCGATTCGTGAAGGCGACGAGGTGCTGTACCTGCTCAAGAATCCGGGGCGCAATGGCCCGGAAATGCGTTCGCGGGTCGGCCATCGCATGCCGTTGGCGCGTACCGGGATTGGTAAGGCGCTGATGCTCGATGACTCGCAGGAAGAATGGCAACGGCTGTATGAAATCAGCTTGCCGGTGGGCGGGAAAAATCAGTTCTGGCCGCAGCACCCAGAGCAATCCTGGGAGCAGTTTCAGCAGCGCATGATCGAGTACGTGGCCGGCGGTTATGCCTTCGACCTGGAAGACAACGAACCGTCGATCCGCTGCGTGGCGGCACCGATTCGCGATGCCAGCAAGCGCATTGTCGCCGGCATCAGCATCGCCAGCACCGTGCCGTACATGCCGCTGGAAAAAATGGCCGAGCTGATTCCCCTGATCAAAGGGGTCACAGCCCGGCTGTCGGCGGAGTTGGGCCTGAAGGTTTAGAGTTTCAGCGTCGCCATGTCGATCACGAAGCGGTATTTCACGTCACCGGCGATCATGCGGGTGTAAGCCTCGTTGATCTGGTGGATGTCGAGCATTTCGATGTCGCAGGAGATGCCGTGCTCGGCGCAGAAGTCCAGTACTTTCTGGGTTTCGGCGATGCCGCCGATCAGTGAGCCGGCCAGCATGCGACGACCCAATACCAGTTTGGCAGCATGCACCGGCGGATCGATCGGCTCGATCAAGCCCACCAGAATGTGCACGCCGTCGAAACGCAGGGTATCGAGGTAGGGGTTGAGGTCGTGCTGCACCGGAATGGTGTCCAGCAGGAAGTCGAATTGTCCGGCGGCGGCCTTCATCTGTTCGGCATCGGTGGACACGATCACGTGGTCCGCGCCTTGGCGACGACCTTCTTCAGCCTTGCTCGCCGAGCGGGTGAACAAGGTCACCTCAGCGCCCATCGCCTTGGCGAACTTGATCCCCATGTGACCGAGACCGCCCATGCCAAGAATCCCGACCTTGTCACCGGCCTTCACGCCGTAGTGCTTGAGCGGCGAGTAGGTGGTGATGCCGGCACATAGAATCGGCGCGGCGCTGGCCAGGTCGAGCTTCTCCGGGATGCGCACGACAAAGTGCTCGCTGACCACGATGCTGTCGGAGTAACCGCCCATCGTGTTGCTGCCATCGACCCGGTCCGGGGTGGCGTACGTCATGGTCGGGCCTTCGAGGCAGTATTGCTCCAGATCGGCCTGGCAGGCTTCGCAATGGCGGCACGAGTCGACCATGCAACCGACGCCGACCAGATCGCCGACTTTGTGTTTAGTAACGTTCGCGCCGACGGCGGTCACTTTGCCGACGATCTCATGGCCGGGCATCAGCGGGTAAACCGCAATGCCCCACTCGTTGCGCGCCTGGTGGATGTCGGAATGGCAGACGCCGCAGTAGAGAATCTCGATTGCAACGTCGTCGGGCCGTGGACTGCGGCGTTCGAATTTCATCGGGGCGAGGGGAGTGGTGGGCGACTGAGCGGCGTATCCGATGGCGGTGTACATGGTGAACCTCGCAAAGCAGTGACAGGTGAGGCGAGCCATTCTGGGCTCCGCACGGGTGACCGGCCATGGCGATTCCTCCGGGTGTCATGCCTAATCCTCCGGTATGCGCCGTTGATTGGCCGCATTGGCGTTCAGACCTGCGATGATGTTTTCATCCCTTTTTTCGCGACTTTTTTGTGAAGAGCTCTCCATGTTGTTGACCCGTCATCTCGATGCCAATGCCACGCTGGTTTCGCTGATCCAGCCGCTGACCACCCGCGATGGTTTCACGCCTACCACGTTGCCGGGCGTGCAGATTTTGCGGGCCAGTTGTGATTTGGCCCGTGGCCCGCAAATCTACGAGCCAAGCCTGGTCATCATCGCCCAGGGCAGTAAGTTGGCGTATCTGGGGTCGCGTACTCTGGAGTACGGTGCCGGGCATTATTTGATTCAGGCGCTGCCGGTGCCGTTCGAGTGCGAGACGTTTTCCGCGCCCGATGGCCCGATGCTGGGCATTTCCATCGCCATTGACCGGGTGTTGCTCGGTGAGTTGGTGTTGGCCATGGGGCTGGCGTCGGGGCGCTGTATCGCGGCGCAGACGCCAGAGTCCATGACTTCGGCGGTGCTCGATGATGCGATGCGTGGTTGTGTTGAACGGTTGTTGCGCTGTCTGCACGACCCGCTGGAGAGCCAGGTTATGGGACAGGCGCGATTGCGTGAGTTGTTGTTCGTCGCCTTGCGTGGGCCGCAAGCTGATGTATTGCGGGCGCTGGTGGAGCAACAGGGGCAGTTCGCCCGGATCGCGGCCTCCCTGAGCCATCTGCATGCGCATTACACCGAGCCGCTGAACGTCGACGCCCTGGCCAGTTGCGCGAACATGAGCGCGTCGACGTTTCATGAGCATTTCAAACGCTGCACCTTGTTGTCGCCAGTGCAGTATCTGAAGCGTTTGCGCTTGCTCAAGGCCCAGCGCTTGCTGCAGGGCGAAGGATTGGGCGTGGCCCAGGTGGCGCATCGGGTGGGGTATCAGAGCACGTCGCAGTTCAGCCGTGAGTACAAGCGCTACTTCGAGCGTAATCCGGGGGATGAGCGCGCTGCCTGATCCACAGGTTCTTGTGGTGACGCTTGAATTGCGGGCAACAAAAAGGCCCCCGTTCAGGGAGCCTTGTTGTTCAGATGGTCGACTTACATGTTCGGATAAGTCGGGCCGCCGGAGCCTTCCGGCGCCACCCAGGTGATGTTCTGTGCAGGGTCCTTGATGTCGCAGGTCTTGCAGTGAACGCAGTTCTGGGCGTTGATCTGGAAGCGCTTCTCGCCGTCTTCCTGGGTGACCACTTCGTACACGCCGGCCGGGCAGTAACGCTGGGCAGGTTCATCGTACAGCGGCAGGTTCTTGCTGATCGGGATGCTCGCGTCGGCCAGCTTCAGATGGCACGGCTGCTCTTCTTCGTGGTTGGTACCGGAGATGAACACCGAGCTGAGTTTGTCGAAGCTGATCTTGCCGTCCGGTTTCGGGTAGTCGATCTTCTTGCAGTCGGCCGCCAGTTTCAGGCACGCGTAATCCGGCTTGGTGTCGTGCAGGGTGAACGGCAGTTTACCGCCGAAGATGTTCTGGTCGATCCAGTTGAAACCAGCGCCGAGGATCGGGCCGAACTTGTGCATCGCCGGGCCGAAGTTTCGGCTGGCGAACAGTTCGTCGTAGAGCCAGCTCTTCTTGAATGCTTCGACATAAGTGGTCAGCTCTTGCGTGCCGTCCAGATCGGCGAACAGCGCATCGGCCACCGCGTCAGCGGCGAGCATGCCGGACTTCATCGCCGTGTGGCTGCCCTTGATCTTGGCGAAGTTCAGGGTGCCGAGGTCGCAACCGATCAGAGCGCCGCCCTTGAAGACCATTTTCGGCAGCGAGTTCAGGCCGCCTTTGCAGATGGCGCGAGCGCCGTAGCTGACGCGCTTGCCGCCTTCCAGGTATTGCTTGAGCACCGGGTGATGCTTGAGGCGCTGGAACTCATCAAACGGCGACAGGAAGGTGTTGCTGTAGGAAAGATCGACGATCAGACCGACCACCACCTGGTTGTTTTCCAGGTGATAGAGGAACGAGCCCCCGGTGTTCTCGGTGCCCATGATGTCCAGCGGCCAGCCGGCGGTGTGGACCACCAGGCCAGGCTGGTGCTTGGCCGGGTCGATTTCCCAGATTTCTTTCAGGCCGATACCGTAATGCTGGGCGTCGGCTTCGCTGTCGAGGTTGAAACGCTTGATCAGCTGCTTGCCGATGTGGCCGCGGCAACCTTCGGCGAACAGCGTGTACTTGGCGCGCAGTTCCATGCCTGGGGTGTACAGGCCTTCTTTCGGATTGCCTTCGCGGTCAACGCCCAGATCGCCGGTGATGATCCCGCGGACTATGCCGTTCTCGTCGAACAGCGCTTCCTGGGCGGCGAAGCCCGGGTAGATTTCCACGCCCAGGTTCTCGGCCTGCTGGGCCAGCCAGCGGCACAGGTTGCCCAGGGAGATAATGTAGTTACCTTCGTTGTGCATGGTCTTGGGCACAAAGAAGTCTGGAATCTTCTGCGCGCTGTCAGCGTTTTTCAGAACGAAGATGTCATCGCGGGTGACTGGCGTGTTCAACGGCGCGCCGAGTTCTTTCCAGTCCGGGAACAGTTCGTTCAGGGCCCGTGGTTCGAACACGGCACCGGACAGGATATGAGCGCCGACTTCGGAGCCTTTTTCGACCACGCAGACGCTGATTTCCTTACCGGCTTCGGCGGCCTTCTGCTTCAAACGGCAGGCGGCGGACAGGCCAGCGGGGCCGGCACCGACGATGACCACGTCGAATTCCATGTATTCGCGTTCCACAGGCTATCTCCTACTCAAGGCTCAACAGTTTTTTTTCTAATTGGAGGTTGGGTGTCGCATTCATGAATTCCCCATAGTTCGGCACAGAGGACAATCGATGAACCACCTTTCTCTTTGGGTGGCGCATTATATCTACACCACTCTTAGCGTCCAATACAAACGTTTGTTTGAATCGGCTCAAAGCCAGATAAATCAAAGTCACGCGGCTTATGACTGGCCATTTTGCCGTATTGACCGGAATAGGTGTTCCGGTCAAGATACGGGCGGTTTTGCGCTCGCCGTAGGCTGAATACAGGTTTCAAGAGCACCTCTAAAGACAGGGCGATGGCAGTACAAGGTGAAGCGCTGCGCAGGTATCGCGCGCAGTTTACACGCCACGGTAATGAATGACTTGTCGGTCACCCCTGACGAACGGTCATCAGCCTTGTGAGCAAGGTTCACCCAATACACCTGCCAGCGTTTTTAGAGGTGCCCTTGCGCCGATGAGCATCAACCGCCAGGTTCGCCTAGGCGACTTTCTTTTCACCGGAGAGTAACGAGGAATCCATGAAGGTTCTTGTAGCTGTCAAACGCGTTGTGGATTACAACGTCAAGGTTCGCGTCAAGGCGGACAATTCCGGCGTCGACCTCGCCAACGTCAAGATGTCGATGAACCCGTTCTGCGAAATCGCAGTGGAAGAAGCCGTACGTCTGAAAGAGAAAGGCGTGGCGACTGAAATCGTCGTCGTCTCCATCGGCCCATCCACCGCTCAAGAGCAACTGCGCACCGCGCTGGCTCTGGGTGCCGACCGCGCCATCCTCGTCGAATCCGCTGAAGATCTGACTTCCCTGGCCGTGGCCAAGCTGCTCAAGGCAGTGGTCGACAAGGAGCAGCCACAGCTGGTGATCCTCGGTAAACAAGCCATCGACAGCGACAACAACCAGACTGGCCAGATGCTCGCGGCATTGAGCGGCTACGGTCAGGGCACGTTCGCGTCGAAAGTCGAAGTGTCCGGCGATACAGTTGCCGTGACCCGAGAAATCGACGGCGGCGCGCAGACGGTTTCCCTGAAACTGCCGGCCATCGTCACCACCGACCTGCGTTTGAACGAGCCGCGCTACGCGTCCCTGCCAAACATCATGAAAGCCAAGAAGAAGCCTCTCGAAGTGCTGACTCCGGACGCTTTGGGCGTTTCCACCGCCTCCACCAACAAGACCCTGAAAGTCGAAGCGCCAGCTGCACGCAGCGCGGGTATCAAGGTCAAGTCGGTGGCTGAACTGGTCGAGAAACTGAAAAACGAAGCGAAGGTAATCTAATCATGACTATCTTGGTAATCGCCGAACACGACAACAAAGTGCTGGCCCCGGCCACGCTGAACACCGTTGCTGCTGCCGCCAAGATCGGTGGCGACATCCACGTTCTGGTTGCAGGCCAGGGCGCTGGCGCCGTGGCTGAAGCCGCTGCGAAAATCGCTGGCGTGAGCAAAGTCCTGAACGCTGACAATGCTGCTTACGCGCATCAGCTGCCGGAAAACGTTGCTCCACTGGTAGCCGAGTTGGGCAAGGGCTACAGCCACATCCTGGCTGCCGCCACTTCCAACGGCAAAAACATCCTGCCGCGCGTCGCCGCTCAGCTGGACGTTGACCAGATCTCCGAGATCATCTCGGTCGAAAGCGCCGATACCTTCAAGCGCCCGATCTACGCCGGTAACGCCATCGCTACTGTGCAATCGAATGCTGCAGTGAAAGTGATCACCGTGCGGGCTACTGGTTTCGACCCGGTGGCGGCTGAAGGTGGTTCGGCCGCCGTTGAAGCTGTTGCCGCTGTTCACAACGCCGGCACTTCAAGCTTCGTCAATGAAGAACTGGCCAAGTCCGATCGTCCGGAACTGACCGCTGCCAAGATCGTCGTTTCCGGTGGTCGTGGCATGCAGAATGGCGACAACTTCAAACACCTGTACGCCCTGGCCGACAAGCTGGGCGCTGCCGTCGGTGCTTCGCGCGCTGCGGTTGACGCAGGTTTCGTACCCAACGACATGCAGGTCGGTCAGACCGGCAAGATCGTTGCGCCACAGCTGTACATCGCCGTCGGGATCTCCGGCGCGATCCAGCACCTGGCCGGCATGAAAGACTCCAAAGTGATCGTGGCGATCAACAAGGACGAAGAAGCGCCGATCTTCCAGGTGGCCGATTACGGCCTGGTGGCAGACCTGTTCGAAGCCATCCCTGAGTTCGAGAAGCTGGTCTAATCCGGCGGCTTGACTTATAAAGAGCCCGGCCTTTTGGTCGGGTTTTTTTTGTTCCGGATTTGAGTGGGGAGAGTGTTGCCATGGATCTGCGCCACTGGTTTGGCTGCTCTTTTTTGCCAGGATTGTGTTTAAGTCTGGCGCTGATGCCGGGGCTGTCCAGCGCTGCAGGCAAATGCGAACGCTTGATCGTGACCGGCAGTCCCGACGCACCGCCGTACCTGTGGCAAGACCCGCAAAACCCTAAGCACCTGATTGGCGCCAGCGCTGATTTGTTGCAACAAGTGGCGGGGGAGTTGGGCATCAAGGTTGAGCTGCTCTATGCCGGCAAACGCTCCCAGGCCCTGGATGAAGTGCGCAGCGGGCGGATGGACATGCTGGCCGATGCGCCGTTGATGGTCACTGAACTGGAAAATCTGGATTACATCCATCCTGCGCTGCTGGAAAACGATTATCTGGTCTGGACTCGCAACGACTCGTTATTGGTTTACAACGAAGCGCAGGACCTCCACGGTCATCCCGGCGCGTTGTCGGAAAAGGCTCGAGTGAGCCCTTCATTCGGCACTTTCGCCGAGCAGCAATTGACCCTCGTGCGCACACCCAATCTGACTCAGGCCTTTCAGAAATTGCTGCTGGGCGAGGTGGAATTTGTCCTCGCCGGTCGCTACTCGGGCATGGCCATGGTGCAAACGCTGGGGATGGCCAATGACTTGATGGCCCACCCACAACCCATCGACAAACCCGGCCTGTACCTCGCGGTTTCCCATAACTCCGCCTGTAACGATCCTTGGTTGCGCGGACAGCTGGCCAAAAAGATGACAGAATTGCCCGCGTCCGGACTGACGGAAGCTGCGTTGCTGCGCAATATTGAGCGTTGGAAAGCGCAAGGCTCACAATCGCAGCCACAACCTGTCAGTACCCCAAAACAGTAGGGATTTTTAGTGAGTATTCGACCTCTTTTCGCTGCCCTGGCCGTTCTGGCTCTGGCGGGTTGTGCAGCCGATCCGGCGCCGAATGAACAAATACGCCTGACCGAACAGGCCCTCGAACAAGCCAAGGCCGTGGGCGCTACCGCCGAGGAAGTGCCGGAGCTGAAACTGGCCCAGGACAAGTTCAACCGCGCCAAGGGCAACATGGCCGACCAGTCCTTCAAGAATGCGCGCATGCGGGCCGAGCAGGCCGAGCTGGACGCGCGCCTGGCCGAAGCCCGGGTTCTGACCCTCAAGAGTGAGGCGCAGTTGAACGTGCTCAATACCCGCATCGCCCGCCTGCGCAAGCAACTGGGAGATGCTCAATGAACCTGAAGACCAAAGCACTCGGCGGCTTGATCCTGGCCGGCTGCGCAAGCCTTTATGGCTGCGCCGGTCAACACAGCGAAGTGGCGTTGCAGCAGGCCGGTGCCGACTTCCAGAAGGTCAAGGAAGACTCCAACGTGTTGCGTATCGCGCCCAAGGACGTGATTCGTGCCGGCGAGTCCCTGGCCCGCGCCGATCGACTGTCCAGCTACTGGGGCAGCGGTTCGGACGTGGCCCATTACGCCTACCTGAGCCAGCGCTACAGCGAAATCGCCCGGGAACATACCAATCAAGTGCTCAACGAAGAGCGCGCAGCGAAGCTCGAACTCGAGCGTCAGCGCCTGCAATTGGCGCTGCGTGAGTCCAAGTTGCTTAGCGTGCAGCAACAGGGCAAATGGCTCGAAGAGCAGATCGTGGCGTTGGCGACCACCCAGACTGACCGTGGTCTGGTGATGACCCTGGGTGATGTGCTGTTCGATACCGGTGAAGCGGAGCTGAAGAGCTCGGCGAACCGCGTGGTGTTGAAAATCGTCCAGTTCCTGCAGCTCAACCCTAAGCGTGTGGTGCGGATCGAGGGTTATACCGACAGCACTGGCGGTAAACAGGAAAACCTCAAGCTGTCCCGCGACCGGGCGCAATCGGTAGCTGACGTATTGACGGACCTGGGCATCGACGACAAACGCATCCAGGTTGAAGGGTACGGCGATGAGTACCCGGTGGACGCCAACGCTTCCGAGCGCGGTCGTGCGCAGAACCGTCGGGTGGAAATTGTGTTCTCCGACGAAAAAGGCCAGCTCGGCGCGGCCCGTTAAGGGCTGCGTCACTGGAAAAACCCGGCCTGCTCAGCAGCGCCGGGTTTTTTTGCGCCCGTCAAATGCGTCGTAAAACAGTACAGCTTTTGCTGACACCGCACTGTATGGTCGACTATTGTAGTAACTGTCCCAGTACACTTCTAAACTGTTCCGGTATTGTTTCACACAAGAATAAAATGCCCGTGAAATCGAGTGCTGCGTCATGACCAATCTCTTGCTCTATCAACGTATTGCTCAGCAACTGGCCGAAGACATCCGCCGTGGCGTCTATCAGCCGGGGGAGCGCGTGCCTTCAGTGCGCAAGATGAGCTCGCAGCTCAACGTCAGCCATGCGACGGTGTTGCAGGCCTACGCCAACCTTGAAGATCAAGGGCTGATCCGTGCCCGGCCGCAATCCGGTTACTACGTGCACCAGACACCCGCCCTGACGGCACCGACCCCGGACATCGCCCGGGTCGAGCGCCCAGGCCTGGTCACCCGCAGCAGCATCATTCAGCAAGTCCTGGTCGAATCCCGCCGTGAGGGGGTCTTCCCGTTGGGCGCGGCTGTACCGAGTGTCGATTATCTGCCGGTGCGGGCACTGCATCAGCAACTGGCCAAAGTCACCCGTTTCCATAGTCCGCGCGCGTTCAGCTATATGTTCAGCCCTGGTTTCGAGCCGTTGCGTCGGCAAGTGGCGATCCGCATGCGCGATGCCGGCGTGGTGGTTGATCCGTCGGAAGTGGTAATCACCCACGGCTGCGTCGATGCATTGCAGATGTCTCTGCGCGTATTGACCCGGCCGGGCGATCTGATCGCCGCCGAGTCGCCGACCTATTACGGGTTGCTGCAACTGGCCGATCTGCTGGGGCTGAAAGTCATCGAGATCCCCAGCGATCCGGCCACCGGCATGAGCCTCGAAGCCTTGCAATTGGCGGCCAACCAGTGGTCGATCAAGGCACTGGTGCTGACCACGCGCCTGAGCAATCCCTTGGGCGGCACCATGCCCGAAGAGCGGCAGAAACAACTGCTGCGCCTGGCCTCGGATTTCGATATCCAGATCGTTGAAGACGATATTTATGGCGAGCTGATGTTCGAGCAGGGGCGCACCAAATCGCTCAAGGCCTATGACCGGCTGGATCGGGTGATTTATTGCTCCAGCTTCTCCAAAACCCTGTCGCCCGGCGTGCGGATCGGCTGGATGATTGCCGGCAAGTACCAGCAGGAAATTCAGCGCTTGCAGACGTTCAGCACGCATTCGGCCTGCAGTGTCACGCAAATGGGCATTGCCGCCTATCTGGAGAACGGCGGGTACGACCGGCATTTGCGTTACATCCGTCAGGAGTACCGCAAGAACCTCAGCGCTTTCCAACTGGCAGTGCAGCAATACTTCCCGGAAGGCACACAGATGACCCGGCCTACCGGCGGTTTCATTCTGTGGGTCAGTTTGCCGGGGCGGGTCAATACGCAAGAGTTGCATGTGCGTGCGCTGCAGCAGGGCATCAGCATTGCGCCGGGGCTTATTTTCAGTAACACCGAGCAATTCAATCACTGCATTCGCCTGAACTGCGGCATCCCCTGGAACCGCGAGGCCGAGCGTGCATTGATGACACTGGGGCTGCTGGCGACGCAATTGTGTCAGGAGACAACGAGCGGTTTTTGACTTGCGGGGCAGTTATGAACTGCCCGCTTGTCTTGTCGCCTCCAACAGGCGAGCATATAACCTTCTGCCGTTCGCACCGTTGGGTCCATGAAGCCGATTTTTCCTTCTGCCTGGTTATTGATCTGCCTGTTGATGACTTGTCATGCGGAAGGTGTCATGGCGGCTTCCGTTCAGGAAAAACCGACAGCCGCCGCAACCGCGAAAAAACCGGCGACGGCTATAAAAACCGCTCCGGCCAAAAAGATGGCTGCACCGGTCAAAAAGCGTTCTCCCATTGCTTCCAAGCCAAAACCAGCCAGTGAAGCGCTGAAAACCAAACTCCCTCCCGCCAATCTCGACTTGAGCTTGCCCAAGGATAAGGTCGATGAATTGAAACCGGTCGGCACGGTACCGTTGCCTCGACACGATGCGGTGTTGCCGCAAATGTTCGGTGGCAAAAGCAGTCCGTTTCAGCTGAACGGTCGCCTGATCAGCAACGAAATGCAGCTGCAACGGCGCAATGAAGAGCGCCGGGACGTTGAAGGCGCGGCACTGGAATTCGAGTTCAAGCAGTAAATTTCCCCCTGTTCGTGACCCGCGAAACAGACGCTTTGTCGGAGACTGGTCAGTCACGTTCGTTTGAGCGTAAAAACCCGGGCCCGGGTAATTTAAAACAACTGTTTTAGCCGTTACTCTGTGCCGCGTCCCTTTAACACATTGCTCGTCGCGAGGAGCTTGTCGTCATGAGATGCCGTGAAGGCTGTGGCGCCTGTTGCATTGCCCCTTCCATCAGTTCGCCGATTCCCGGCATGCCCAATGGCAAAGCCGCCGGAGAACGATGCGTACAACTGTCTGCCGATAACCTGTGCAGCATTTTCGGCAAGCCGGAACGCCCCGCGGTGTGTTCGGCATTTGAGGCCGATGTCGAGGTTTGCGGAAGCAGCCGCGACGAAGCGATCAAATTGCTGGGCTGGTGGGAGCAAATGACGGCCGCGTGATGTGTTCAACGAACGGAACTTCAACAATAAGGAATAAGACTATGGGTTCGCTGCATCGTATCGCTGTGCTGTGTGGTTTGACGGTTTTGCTGGCCTCCACGGCCCAGGCCGAAGACTGGAAAACCGCCAAGGACGAAGATGGCATCAAGGTGTCCTTGAGTGAGGTGGCCGGTTCCCAATACAAGGCTTACCGTGGTGTAACGATCATGAAGACCACCATGGCGAAACTGCGTGCACTGCAGGAAGATGTTCCGGGAGCCTGCGCCTGGATTCACGAGTGCAAGGTCCAGAAGCTGCTCAAGCACGAAGGCAACCAGAGCTGGACCTACACTCAGTTCAATACACCCTGGCCGGTCACTGCTCGCGATTCGGTGTTGCATGTCACTACCGTTGACGGCGCTGATGGCAGCCTGACCCGCGAGCTGGAAGGGCAGCCGAAGTACCTTCCGGAAGAAAAGGGTTTTGTACGGGTCGCCCAGGTCAAGGGTTTCTGGAAGTTCGTGCCTAAAGGCGATCAAGTCGAAGTGACTTATCAGGTTCACACTGATCCAGGCGGCAGCGTGCCGCCGTGGTTGGCCAACAAGTTCGTGGTCGATGCGCCGTTCAATACTCTCAAAGCCCTGAAAGAACGCGCCGAGAAGTAGCCGCGTATCCAGTTGATGCGGCCTGTTCAACAACGCCCCGATCAAATCGGGGCGTTTCATTTCTACCAGGGGAGGGGAGTTATTTTGTTTCCGGATATGCGTTGAACGAAATTTTCACAATCTCTCCAAGACAATTCGCCTCAACGAATCAACCCCGCAACTTTGCGCCCACGCCGCTTGTCCCTGACCGCTATGAGCGGCAGTTTGGCTGTCGGGCAGTAATCAATGGCAATGCCGCGGTTGATCGTGCAACATTTGCGCACCGCGCACGCCCCGGGGCCGAGGATGGCCAACAGAGGGCAAGGCGCCACTGTATTTTTGTAACTTCAACTTCCAATGGGTCCTAAAACGACATGGCAAACCCGGACGCCCTGAATCAGCAGCGAGCTACTAGTCGCCTGCTGCAACCGACCGTCAAATCGCATCTGGCCTACACGCTGTTGTGCGCCCTGATCATGATGGTCATGTTCAGCCTGCTGCGCGTCGCGCTGCTGGTCTACAACCGCTCGATGATCCTCGACACACCGGCTTCGACCTTCCTGGAAGCGTTCGCCAATGGCTTGCGTTTCGACCTGCGCCTGGTGGTTTACCTCAGCGTTCCGCTGCTGCTGGCCCTGTTCAGCGCCCGGGCCATGGCGGCCCGCGGGTTCTTCCGGCTCTGGTTGACTGTTGCCTCGAGTATCGCGCTGTTCCTCGGCCTGATGGAGATGGACTTTTACCGCGAGTTCCACCAGCGCCTCAACGGCCTGGTCTTCCAGTATGTGAAAGAAGACCCGAAAACCGTGATGAGCATGCTCTGGTACGGTTTTCCGGTAGTTCGCTACCTGTTGGCCTGGGGTGTGGGCACGTTGATTCTGACCCTCGCGTTCAAAGGCGCCGACCGCGCCACACGTCCTCGCGGGCCGTTCAGCGGTGGCAGCATCGGCACGCGCCAGGTCGCTCCGTGGTATGCGCGCGGCGTGGTGTTCGTGGTCTGCCTGATGGTCTGTGTGGTCGCGGCGCGTGGCACCCTGCGCCAGGGCCCGCCGCTGCGTTGGGGTGACGTCTACACCACCGACTCGAATTTCGCCAACCAGTTGGGCCTCAACGGCACGCTGTCGCTGATCGCCGCGGCCAAGAGCCGGATGTCCGAAGAGCGCGACAACATCTGGAAAGCCACACTGGAACAACCTCTGGCCCAGCAGACCGTGCGCGATATGCTGCTGACTCCGAGCGACAAACTGGTGAACCCGGAGACCGCCGCGGTGCGTCGCAACTACACCCCCGACGCCAACAAGACACTGCCGATCAAGAACGTCGTGGTGATCCTGATGGAAAGCTTCGCCGGTCACTCGGTGGGCGCTCTGGGACGTCCGGGCGAGATCACGCCTTCCTTCGACAAACTGTCGAAAGAAGGTCTGTTGTTCGACCGTTTCTTCTCCAACGGCACCCATACCCACCAAGGTATGTTCGCCACCATGGCCTGCTTCCCGAACCTGCCAGGTTTCGAATACCTGATGCAGACCCCGGAAGGCAGCCACAAACTGTCCGGCCTGCCACAGTTGCTCAGCACTCGTGGCTACGACGATGTGTATGTTTATAACGGCGACTTCGCCTGGGACAACCAGTCGGGCTTCTTCAGCAACCAGGGCATGACCAACTTCATCGGGCGCAATGACTTCGTCAACCCGGTGTTCTCCGACCCGACCTGGGGCGTGTCTGACCAGGACATGTTCAACCGTGGCCTGGAAGAGTTGAAAGCCCGCGACGGCAAGGACAAGAAACCGTTCTATGCCTTGCTGCAAACCCTGTCCAACCACACGCCATACGCCTTGCCGACACCATTGCCGGTGGAGCGCGTGACCGATCGTGGCAGCCTCAACGAACACTTGACCGCCATGCGCTACTCCGACTGGGCATTGGGTCAGTTCTTTGAAAAGGCTCGCAAAGAGCCGTACTTCAAGGAAACCCTGTTCGTGATCGTCGGCGACCACGGTTTTGGCAATGAACAACAGATCACCGAAATGGACCTGGGCCGCTTCAACGTGCCGATGCTGATGATCGGGCCGGGCATACAGGAAAAATTCGGTCAGGTCGACCACACTGTGGGCACCCAGATCGACATCGTGCCGACCATCATGGGCCGCGTGGGTGGCGATGTGGTCCATCAATGCTGGGGGCGTGACTTGCTGAACCTGCCGGAAGGTGACAAGGGTTTCGGCATGATCAAGCCGTCGGGCAGCGATCAGACGGTCGCCTTGCTCACCGCGGACCGCGTGCTGGTACTGCCTAAAGAGATGCCGCCAAGGTTGTATCAATACGAACTGGGCGCTAACCCGAAAGGTGAAGTGATCCCAGCATCGGCTGACGAAGCGGCGCTCAAGCAGAAGCTCGAGTCGTTCATCCAGACGGCTACCAAGAGCTTGTTGGACAACACCGCCGGTGTGGTTGACGGCAAACCGGACTAAGTTTTTCCGGAATGCAAAAGAGGCCCTTCGCAGGGCCTCTTTTTTTTGCCGGTAGAATCTCTATATCTTGCCAAGCAGCAATAGGATTAACAGCACCACCAACACCACGCCGATGATACCGGACGGGCCATAACCCCAACTTCTGGAGTGCGGGAAGACCGGCAGGCCGCCTATCAGCAACAGGATAAGAATAACGATAAGAATTGTGCCCATGTCTATTTCCTTGTTGGAAGCGTTGTGGGTTTGACCTGGCGTTTTAGCCATCAGCTGGACTTGTATTAATCCTAGCTGCTTAAAAAATCCGACTCATGGCTATGAAGAAAAATTCCAAGTTTTTTTAATGTTTTTGGAAAGTATGTTTATTTCTTTTGCTGTGTTTCGAAGTTGAAACAACCGCACCGCTCCGTGGTTCATCGCTGGCCATTCAGCACTCTGATGGAGCGTGGGTCGCGCATTATCCTTCGCTACACTCGGTGCATCTTCCCCGGAACAACAAGGCTGTTTGCTATGCAAAATCGCATGATGATCACTGGCGCGGGCTCAGGCCTGGGTCGCGAAATCGCGCTGCGCTGGGCGCGTGAAGGCTGGCAGCTGGCCTTGTCGGATGTCAGTGAGCCCGGCCTGCAGGAAACCCTCAAGTTGGTGCGCGAAGCCGGCGGTGACGGCTTCATTCAGCGCTGCGATGTGCGCGACTACAGTCAGTTGACCGCCTTCGCCCAAGCCTGCGAAGAGAAACTCGGCGGTATCGATGTCATCGTCAATAATGCCGGCGTGGCCTCGGGCGGGTTCTTCAGTGAACTGTCGCTTGAGGACTGGGACTGGCAAATCGCGATCAACCTGATGGGCGTGGTCAAGGGCTGCAAGGCCTTCCTGCCGCTGCTGGAGAAAAGCAAAGGCAAAATCATCAACATCGCCTCGATGGCGGCGCTGATGCAAGGCCCGGCCATGAGCAACTACAACGTGGCCAAGGCGGGTGTGGTGGCGTTGTCCGAAAGTTTGCTGATTGAACTGGCCCATGAGGAAGTCAGCGTGCATGTAGTTTGCCCGTCGTTCTTCCAGACCAATCTACTGGACTCCTTCCGTGGCCCGACCCCGGCCATGAAAGCCCAGGTCGGCAAATTGCTGGAAAGCTCACCGATCACCGCTGCTGACATTGCCGACTACATCTATCAGCAGGTCGCCGCTGGCGAATTCTTGATCCTGCCTCACGAGCAGGGCCGTATGGCCTGGGCGATCAAACAGAAAGACCCGCAATTGCTCTACAACGAAATGACTGTGATGGCCGACAAAATGCGCGCCAAGGCCAAACAAAACGCAGGCTGAACTTGCCTGTGCGCAACACCGTCGTTAGGGTGGCCGCCAACCGGCCATCCCAACGAGACGTCTGCATGCTCAATTACCTGTGGTTTTTCCTCGCCGCGCTGTTCGAAATCGCCGGCTGCTTCGCTTTCTGGATGTGGCTGCGCCAGGGTAAAAGCGTGTGGTGGGTCATCCCGGCCTTGTTCAGCCTGACGTTATTCGCGCTGCTGCTGACCCGGGTCGAAGCGAACTACGCCGGTCGCGCCTATGCCGCCTACGGTGGCATCTACATCATCGCGTCGGTTGGTTGGCTGGCGGTGGTCGAGCGGATTCGACCACTGGGCTCGGACTGGATCGGCGTGGCGCTGTGTGTACTCGGGGCGACTGTCATTTTGTTTGGTCCGCGCCTTACCGCTTCCTGACGGATCGGTCCTTCATTCAAGCGGTTTGTCAGACACGTCCGTCAGGGTGATGCAGCCTGCATTGTAGGGCGGGACTGTTTTGCGGTCGTTGCATTGAAGACCCGCTCTGCGCAGGGCATCTTCAGGGACCGGTAACCCTGAAGGATGAATGCCATGCTTGTACTCAGTCGCGTTGTGGGCGAATTGATATCCATTGGTGACAACATTTCCGTGCGGGTGCTCGCCGTCAACGGAAGCAGTGTGCGCTTCGGTGTTGAAGCGCCACAGCAGGTCAACGTACACCGCGCCGAAGTCTACGAGCGCATCCAGATCAAACAGGCAAAAGCCAAGGCTCGTTAAGGGCTTCAGTCGAACAGGTGCTTGGGCACGTCGTGCTTGAGCATCAACTGGCATTGCTCGCTTTCCGGATCGAAGACGATCAGCGCCTGGCCCTTGGTCAATGCCTGACGCACACGCAACACACGGGTTTCCAGCGGCGTGTCATCGCCGTTGTCCGTGCCGTCACGGGTCACGAAATCCTCGATCAGGCGGGTCAGGGTGTCGACTTCAAGTTGGTCGTGGGGGATCAGCATAAGGCACCTCGGTTAAACATTGGCGCGATGCTACGGCGGATATGAACACATCACCAGTGTTCGCCTCAGCTTTCTGTGCGCTGTCCCAGCAGGCTATCCACCGACGGTACCCGGGTATCGCTTTCCATCTGCGTCTCGTGCTCGATCTGGTGACTGAACCGCTCCAGCGATCCCGTGGCTGGTTGTGCATCGCTGGCGAATACCGGCGGGCTGAGAATGTAGGCGCCGAGCAAACGGCTGAGAGCGGCAAGGCTGTCGATGTGGGTACGTTCGTAGCCGTGAGTGGCGTCGCAACCGAAGGCCAGCAGGGCGGTGCGAATGTCATGGCCGGCGGTGACGGCCGAGTGAGCATCGCTGAAGTAATAGCGGAACAGGTCCCGACGTGCCGGCAGTTCGTTGTCAGCGGCCAGGCGTAGCAGATGCCGCGACAGATGATAGTCATAAGGCCCGCCGGAATCCTGCATCGCCACGCTCACCGCGTGTTCGCTGGAGTGCTGGCCGGGCGCGACCGGCGCGATGTCGATGCCGACGAATTCGCTGACATCCCAGGGCAGGGCAGCCGCCGCACCGCTGCCGGTTTCCTCGGTGATGGTGAACAGCGGATGGCAGTCGATCATCAACTCTTCGCCGCTGTCGACAATCGCTTTCAGTGCCGCCAGCAGTGCGGCAACGCCGGCCTTGTCGTCGAGGTGACGGGCGCTGATGTGGCCGCTTTCGGTGAACTCCGGCAACGGGTCGAAGGCGACGAAATCGCCGACGCTGATCCCCAGCGAATCGCAATCGGCGCGGGTGGCGCAATAGGCGTCCAGGCGCAATTCGATGTGATCCCAGCTGATCGGCATTTCATCCACGGCGGTGTTGAACGCGTGCCCGGAAGCCATCAGCGGCAACACGCTGCCGCGGATCACGCCGTTGTCGGTGAACAGGCTGACGCGGCTGCCCTCGGCAAAACGGCTGGACCAGCAGCCGACGGGCGCCAGGGTCAGGCGTCCGTTGTCCTTGATCGCGCGAACCGCCGCGCCAATGGTATCCAGGTGAGCGGAGACTGCTCGGTCCGGACTGTTCTTCTTGCCCTTGAGAGTCGCGCGGATGGTGCCGCGACGGGTCATTTCAAAGGGAATGCCCAGCTCTTCGAGGCGCTCGGCCACGTACCGCACGATGGTGTCGGTGAACCCGGTGGGGCTGGGAATGGCGAGCATTTCCAGCAGGACTTTTTGCAGGTAATCGAGATCCGGTTCGGGAATTTTGCTGGTCATGGAAACTCCTGATGGTGTTGGTACAGACAACACATCACTAAGGGACTGCCGGCTGACTATGTGCAAACAACAAATCTACAAACCGCTCGGCCGTCGGCTGCGGTTCATGGTTGGCCAGGCCGGCGCGTTCATTGGCTTCGATAAACACGTACTGCGGCTGGTCGGCGGCCGGTACCATCAGGTCGAGCCCGACCATCGGAATATCCAGCGCTCGCGCCGCGCGCACCGCCGCGTCCACCAAGGCTGGATGCAGAATCGCCGTGACGTCTTCAAGGATGCCGCCGGTATGAAGATTCGCCGTGCGCCGTACGAACAAGTGCTCGCCGGCCGGCAGAATGCTGGCGTAGTCATAACCCGCCGCCTGCAAGGTGCGTTGGGTCTCCTGATCCAGCGGGATTTTGCTTTCGCCGCTGGTTGCCGCCTGACGGCGACGACTCTGGGCTTCGATCAGCGCACCGATGGAATGCTGACCATCGCCCACCACTTCCGCCGGCCGGCGAATGGCAGCCGCGACCACCTCGAAGCCGATCACCAGAATCCGCAAATCGAGGCCTTCGTGAAAACTTTCCAGCAGCACTCGACTGTCGAATGCACGGGCGTTTTCGATGGCTTGCTGGACCTCCTCAATGCTGCGTAAATCCACCGCCACCCCTTGGCCCTGTTCACCGTCCAGCGGTTTGACCACCACACGTTCGTGCTCGTCGAGAAACGCCAGATTGTCGTCCGCGCTTCCCGCCAGTTGTTGGGCGGGCAGTTTGAGGCCGGCGTTTTTCAGCACCTTGTGAGTCAGGCTTTTGTCCTGGCACAAGGTCATGCTGATGGCGCTGGTCAGATCGCTCAGGGATTCGCGGCAACGCACCCGACGACTGCCGTGGATCAAGGTAAACAGACCGGCTTGCGCGTCATCCACCTGCACCTCAATACCGCGCCGATGAGCCTCTTCGACGATGATCCGCGCATACGGATTGAACTCGGCTTCGGGGCCGGGGCCGAGAAACAACGGCTGGTTGATACCGTTCTTGCGCTTGATCGCAAAGGTCGACAAGTTGCGAAAACCGAGCTTGGCGTAAAGACTCTTTGCCTGACGGTTGTTGTGCAGCACCGACAGGTCCAGGTAACTCAGCCCACGGCTCATGAAGTGTTCGATCAAGTGCCGCACCAGCACTTCACCGACGCCTGGGCGGGAACATTGCGGATCCACCGCCAGGCACCACAGGCTGCTGCCGTTTTCCGGATCGTTGAATGCCTTGTGGTGATTGAGGCCCATGACGCTGCCGATAATCGCGCCGCTGTCCTCGTCTTCGGCCAGCCAGTACACCGGGCCGCCCTGGTGATGGGGCGTCAGCAAACCTGCATCGATCGGCAGCATGCCGCGGGCCTGATACAGCTGATTGATCGCCTGCCAGTCCGCCTCGCTTTGCGCCCGACGAATGCGAAAACCGCGAAACACCCGGGTGGCCTGACGGTAATCGCTGAACCACAGGCGCAAAGTATCGGACGGGTCGAGAAACAGTTGCGCCGGTTCCAGCCCCAGCACTTGCTGGGGGGCGGCGACGTACAAGGCGATATCCCGCTCACCGGGCTGCTCATTGAGCAACTCTTGGGCGAGGCTCGCCGCATCGGGAAAGGTATGGCCGATCAACAACCGGCCCCAACCGCAATGCACGGCGATGGGCACGGCGCTCAATGCACTGCCGTCTTCGGCCAGGCGTGCCTGCAAGCGTTCGTAGGAGGGCGCCTGACCGCGCAACAGGCGTTGGCTGTAAGCCGTGGCGTGGGGTTTCATCGATCAGATTCCTTGTTCACTGAGCCACAGGTTCAGGGCCGCCAATTGCCACAGCTTGGAGCCGCGCAACGGGGTCAACTGGCCTTGCGGATCGGTCAGCAGGCGGTCGAGCATGGCGGGGTTGAACAAGCCGCGATCCTGACTCGGATCGAGCAGCAGTTCACGCACCCAGTTCAGTGTGTCGCCCTGCAAATGCTTGAGACCGGGCACCGGGAAGTAACCCTTTTTTCGGTCGATCACTTCGCTTGGAATCACCCGCCGCGCCGCCTCTTTCAGGACTTGCTTGCCGCCATCCGGCAGTTTGAATTTGCCCGGCACCCGCGCTGACAATTCCACCAGGCGATAGTCGAGAAACGGCGTGCGCGCTTCCAGGCCCCAGGCCATGGTCATGTTGTCGACCCGTTTGACGGGGTCGTCCACCAGCATCACGGTGCTGTCCAGGCGTAGGGCTTTGTCCACCGCCGCGTCGGCACCGGGCTGTGCGAAATGTTCCTTCACGAAGTCGCCGGCGGCATCGTTGGCTGTCAGCCATTTCGGCTGCACTGTGGCGGCATAGTCGGCATAGCTGCGGTCGAAAAACGCATCGCGATATGCCGCATACGGATCGCTCGCGCCGTCCACCTGCGGATACCAGTGATACCCGGCGAACAACTCGTCCGCGCCCTGGCCGCTCTGCACCACTTTGCAATGCTTGGCCACTTCCCGGGACAGCAGGTAGAAGGCAATGCAGTCATGGCTGACCATCGGCTCGCTCATGGCGCGGAACGCCGCCGGCAATTGCTCGATGATCTCTTGTTCGTCGATACGCAGTTGATGGTGCCGGGTGCCGTAGTGTTTGGCGATCAAGTCCGAATACTGAAATTCATCACCGCGCTCGCCACCGGCATCCTGGAAACCGATGGAAAAGGTCGACAAGTCTTCTACCCCGACTTCGCGCAACAGCCCGACCAACAGACTCGAATCGACGCCACCGGACAGCAGCACACCGACATCCACCGCCGCCCGTTGACGGATCGCCACCGCTTCACGGGTGCTGTCGAGCACGCGATCGCGCCAGTCTTCGAGGGTCAGATTCAGTTCGTCGGCATGTGGGCCGTAGGGCAGGGTCCACCAGGTTTTCTGCTCGGTGGTGCCGTCGGCTTCGATACGCATCCAGCTCGCCGGGGGCAGTTTTTCGATGCCCGCCAGCAAGGTGCGAGGGGCCGGGACCACCGCGTGGAAGTTCAGGTAATGATTGAGCGCCACCGGATCGAGGATCGGGTTGATGTCGCCGCCCTTAAGCAATGCCGGCAATGCCGAGGCAAAGCGCAGGCGCTGGCCGGTGCGCGACAGGTACAGCGGCTTCACACCGAGACGGTCGCGGGCGATGAACAGACGCTGGGCGTCACGTTCCCAAATGGCGAAGGCGAACATGCCGTTGAGCTTGGGCAACAGCGCTTCACCCCAGGCGTGATAGCCCTTGAGCAGCACTTCGGTGTCGCCACCGGAGTAGAAGGCATAACCGAGGCTTTCCAGCTCGGTGCGCAGTTCCGGGAAGTTGTAGATAGCGCCGTTGAAGGCCAGGGACAGGCCCAGTTGGTTATCGATCATCGGCTGCGCCGAGCCGTCCGACAGGTCCATGATTTTCAGGCGCCGATGGCCCAGGGCAATCGGGCCTTGGCTGTGGAAACCCCACGCATCAGGGCCGCGAGGGGCCAGGTGATGGGTGATTCGTTCAATGGCTGCGAGGTCCGCAGGTTGATGGTCGAAACGTAATTCTCCAGCTAATCCGCACATAAGTCCTTACCGGTTTTTCCGTTGGGGAGGGTCAATCGATACCCGCCAAAAACGGCGGGTACCCGGAAACTGACCCGGCTGAATCCCTGGAGTTTTAGACCGATAAGTTATAAGTCGGTGTATCAGAATTTTCCGCGGATCAACTGGCGCAAGGCAAAACGGTTGGGATGGCAGGCCTCGGCCACGGCTTTGGGCAAGGGCAAAGGCTCGTTCTCAAGCCATCCCGCCAACAGTTCGCCGGACAATGGCGCGGTGATCAAACCGCGAGAACCATGACCGCTGTTGACGTAAAACCCATCAAGCCACGGGCAGGGCACATCGGGCACTTGCCGGGCATCTTTACTCAGCGCGGCATAGGCATCGGCGAAGCTGGCCTGATCGGCCAGTGGTCCGACGATCGGCAGGTAATCGGGACTGGTGCAGCGGAACGCCGCGCGCCCTTCAAGCTGCTGCGGGTCCAGGTCTTGAACATGCAGGCGGGTGACCAGGTCGGTGGAGATTTCTTCGAGCAACGCCAGGTTGCCGAGGTGCTCGGCGACGGTCGGGGCCAGATCGTCACTCTTGAAATCGAAGCTGGCGCCGAGGGTGTGTTCGCCTAGGCGCGCGGGTGCCACATAGCCTTCGGCGCAGACAACGGTCGCCAGGCTCTGGCTTTCAGGGGTTTGCGCCAGTCGGGTGATCTGGCCGCGAATGCGTTTGAGGGGCAGCTCGGCGCTCTGGGGAAAACGCTTGATCTCGGCGGCGCCGGCCAGAATCACCACAGGCGCGCTGGCCAGCAGTGTCTCGCCGTCCCAGGCCTGCCATTGATCCTCCACCTTGCGCAGTTCCAGCACCTCGCGATGGGGCAGCCACTGAATGTTCGTTGAAGACGCCTGCCACTGGCACAACGCAGGAGGATGAACCCAGCCGCCTTCGGGGAAGAACAGGCCGCCGTGCTCCAGTTCGATACCGGCCCGGGCCTGTGCTTGCGGTTGATCGAGCAGGTGTACCAGGTCTGGCGGAAAGGCCGTGGCCAATTGCGCCTGACGTTCGGCTTCCTTGGCATTGAAGGCCAGTTGCAAGACCCCGCAATCGTCCCAGTCGACGCCGCGCTGCAACTGTTCCAGCAGGCGCCGGGTGTAACCAAAACCGCTGACGATCAATTGCGACAGCGCGGTGCCGTGGGCCGAAAGCTTGAGGTACAGCACACCCTGAGGGTTGCCCGAGGCTTCCTGCGCCAGTGCTTCGTGGCGCTCCAACAGGCTCACTTGCCAACCCCGCGCGGCGAGACTGGCGGCGCTGGCGCAACCGGCCAGCCCGGCACCGATCACCAGGGCGCGGCGCTCGCCGGTCGGCGGGGTTGGGCGAGCGAACCAGGGTTTAGTCGCGGCAGGTGGTGCGGTCTCTTCAGGCCAGCCAAGAAAGGTGCCCCGCAGGATCTCCCACTTGTGACCGATGCCCGGCGTGCGTTTCATCTTGAAGCCTGCGGCGTTCAACAGACGGCGTACCCAGCCGGTGCTGGTAAACGTGCTGATGGTAGAGCCGGGTGCCGCCAGACGTGCCAGTTCGGCAAACAGCTCGGCAGTCCACATGTCGGGGTTTTTCGCCGGGGCGAAACCGTCGAGGAACCAGGCGTCGATCTGAGCGTCCAGTTGTGGCAACTGCTCCAGTGCATCGCCAATCAGCAGGGTCAGTGTGACGCGGCCATTGCCCAGCACCAGGCGCTGGAAACCTTGATGAATCGCCACGTATTGCGCCAGCAATTGATCGGCGAACGGCTTGAGATCCGGCCATAACGCCAGGGCCCGTTGCAGATCGGCGGTGCTCAGCGGGTACTTTTCGACACTGACAAAATGCAGCCGCGCACCGGCCACTGCGTGCTGTTCGAACAACTGCCAGGCACAGAGAAAATTCAGTCCGGTGCCGAAACCTGTTTCGCCAATCACCAGACGCCCGCCCGCCGGCAATGCGGCGAAGCGGTCGCGCAAATCGTTTTGCTCCAGAAACACGTAACGGGTTTCTTCAAGGCCCGACTGGTCGGAAAAGTACACATCATCGAACACCCGCGAACGCGGGCGACCTTGGTCGTCCCAGTCGAGCTGGGCGTGGGGCAATACAGGTTTCATGGCAGGCTCGGCAACGGCAAGACCGCCATTCTAGCCGATCGCCACGGTGGTGCTTGATCCGTGGCAAGTGGCACATTTGGGAGGCAGGGAGAATCGTCGCTTTGTGGCGAGGGAGCTTGCTCCCGCTCGGGTGCGAAGCAGCCGCAAGTTGGTTGTCTGTGTACCCCCGGAGTACAAGTTTTTTGGTATCGGGACGGCTTCGCCGTCCAGCGGGAGCAAGCTCCCTCGCCACAGGGTTCGTATCAGTCTCAAAGATGGATTTGTCCTGCGCATGAGACGTCAATCCGCTAGTCTTGCTCAATCCTGGAAGGAGCGTCTCCATGTTCGAATCCGCCGAAATCGGTCATGCCATTGACAAAGAAACCTATGAAGCCGAAGTGCCGGCCCTACGTGAAGCCTTGCTCGAAGCGCAGTTCGAACTTCGGCAGCAACACCGTTTTCCAGTGATCATTTTGATCAACGGCATCGAAGGGGCCGGCAAGGGCGAGACGGTCAAATTGCTCAACGAGTGGATGGACCCGCGCCTGATCGAGGTCCGCACTTTCGACCAGCAGACTGACGAAGAACTGGCTCGGCCACCCGCCTGGCGCTATTGGCGGATGCTCCCGGCCAAGGGGCGCATGGGGATTTTCTTCGGTAACTGGTACAGCCAGATGCTGCAAGGGCGGGTTCATGGTTTGTTCAAGGATCCGCGACTCGATCAAGCCATCAACGGCGCCGAACGGCTGGAGAAGATGTTGTGCGACGAAGGCGCGCTGATCTTCAAGTTCTGGTTTCACCTCTCCAAGAAACAAATGAAAGCGCGGCTCAAGGCGCTGAACGACGATCCGCTGCACAGCTGGCGCATCAGCCCGCTGGACTGGCAACAATCCGCGACCTACGACAAGTTCGTGAAGTACGGCGAACGGGTACTGCGCCGCACCAGTCGCGACTACGCGCCGTGGCACGTGATTGCTGGCCTGGATGCGCGTTATCGCAGCCTGGCGGTCGGCAAGATTCTGCTCGAGGGCCTGCAGAGCGCGCTCAAGAGACCCAGGATTCACCCGCACAAAGTCAGTGCCGCGCCCTTGTCTCCCAGCGTCGATCACGTGAATCTGCTCGACAGCCTGGACCTGACCCTGAACCTGGACAAGGACGATTACGAAGAGCAACTGATTACCGAGCAGGCACGGTTTTCCGGGCTGATGCGCGACAAACGCATGCGTCGTCACGCGTTGATCGCGGTGTTCGAGGGCAACGACGCGGCAGGCAAGGGCGGGGCGATCCGTCGGGTGGCCGCGGCACTCGACCCACGTCAGTACAACATCGTGCCGATCGCCGCGCCTACCGAAGAAGAGCGGGCGCAGCCGTATCTCTGGCGGTTCTGGCGGCATATTCCGGCGCGGGGAAAATTCACTGTGTTCGATCGTTCCTGGTATGGCCGGGTGCTGGTGGAGCGCATCGAGGGTTTTTGCAGCGAGGCGGACTGGTTGCGTGCCTACAGCGAGATCAACGACTTCGAAGAGCAGCTCGACGATGCCGGGGTGATCGTGGTCAAGTTCTGGCTGACCATCGACAAACAGACTCAGATGGAGCGCTTCCAGGAGCGCGAAGAGATCCCCTTCAAGCGTTTCAAGATCACTGAAGACGACTGGCGTAACCGCGACAAGTGGGACGATTACCGCGCTGCGGTCGGCGATATGGTGGACCGCACCAGCACCGAGGTATCGCCCTGGACCCTGGTGGAGGCCAACGACAAGCGCTGGGCGCGGGTCAAGGTATTGCGCACCCTCAATGAGGCGCTGGAAGCAGCATTCGAAAAGTCCGACAAACGGGAGAAGAAACTGCAAAAGCGCAAGCGCTGAGCCGATGGTTACGCATACGCGGGGTGAATGATTGTCGCGGTCAGTCATGAGTGGGGCTTATGCTCGATCCAACTCCCGACTGACAACAACAATGAGGTGTATGCCATGCGTGAAGTGGTGATCGTCGACAGCGTGCGGACCGGCCTGGCCAAATCCTTTCGCGGCAAGTTCAACATGACCCGTCCCGATGACATGGCGGCCCACTGTGTCAACGCGCTGCTCACGCGCAATGACGTCGACCCGGCCAGCGTCGAGGATTGCATCGTCGGCGCCGGTTCCAACGAAGGTGCCCAGGGTTACAACATCGGTCGCAACGTCGCGGTGCTGTCGCACCTGGGCATCGGCACGGGTGGCATGACCCTTAACCGCTTCTGTTCGTCGGGCTTGCAGGCCATCGCGATTGCCGCCAATCAGATCGCTTCCGGTTGCAGCGACATCATCGTCGCCGGCGGTGTCGAGTCGATCAGCCTGACCATGAAAAGCGTCAACACCGATCACCTGATCAACCCGCTGCTGAAAGAGCAGGTGCCAGGTATCTATTTCCCCATGGGCCAGACGGCCGAGATCGTCGCGCGTCGTTACAGCGTCAGCCGCGAGGAGCAGGATCTGTACGCCCTGCAAAGCCAGCAACGTACCGCTCTGGCGCAGGCCGCCGGGTTGTTCAACAATGAAATCGTGCCGATGGCGGTGAAGTATCGCGTTGAAGACAAGGCCACCGGCCAGGTGCAGATCCTCGACGGCATTGTCGATCACGACGACTGCAACCGCCCCGACACCACCCTGCAAAACCTGGCGGGATTGAAACCGGTGTTTGCCGAAGACGGCTCAGTAACGGCCGGCAACTCTTCGCAGCTGTCCGACGGTGCTTCGATGACCCTGGTGATGAGCCTGGAAAAAGCCCTGGCGCTGGGGCTCAAGCCCAAAGCCTTCTTTCGCGGTTTCACCGTGGCCGGGTGCCAGCCGGACGAGATGGGCATCGGCCCGGTGTTCTCGGTGCCGAAGTTGCTCAAGGCCAAGGGGTTGCAGATTGCCGACATTGATTTGTGGGAGCTCAATGAAGCGTTCGCCTCGCAATGCCTGTACAGCCGCGATCGGCTGGAAATCGACAACGACAAATACAACGTCAATGGCGGCTCGATTTCCATCGGCCACCCGTTCGGCATGACCGGCTCGCGTCAGGTCGGGCACATCGTGCGCGAGTTGCAGCGGCGTAACCTGCGTTACGGCATCGTCACCATGTGCGTGGGGGGCGGGATGGGGGCTACGGGGTTGTTTGAGGCGGTGCGGTAATTCCGTGAGGTCGCCTCCGCGGGCAAGCCTCGCTCCTTGTATGTTGCGCTTACACCCCGCGAGAGCAGTTATGCTCGCGGGTGTTGTCATCTCGATGACATGTTCATGCTCAAAGCCTGCATCCGCTCGATATAAGCCTGGATCTCCTTCTCGGCCGTCGCCGGATTATCGAACGGCCCCTCCAGGGTCTGTTCCCGGGTGGTGAAATACAACTCCCCATTGACACGACACAACCGGTCACAGCGAAAGTGTGTGGCGGGGGCGGTGTCATGGGCGCGCATGCCGTACATGGGCGATCTCCTGCAGAGGGCGGTTTCAATGAGCTTATGCATGAACCCTTTGCAACGCCTGGCGAGCTGATCGACGGCATCCCGTCAATGTCATGGTGCGACCCGCACAGTTTCATTCGCGGCCCGAGGGCAACTGTCCCTGTGTCGCGCTTCGGTCTGAGCCTAGAATGAGCATTCTTGCCAATGGGCTTCGGGGGCAGCATGCATATTTCATCGGGTCGCTGGGTGTACGGTTTATTCCTGGCCTTGCTGACCGCGTTGTTGTGGGGAATTCTGCCGATCAAACTCAAGCAAGTGCTGCTGGTGATGGACCCAGTGACAGTGACCTGGTTTCGCCTGATGGTGTCCGGCGGGTGCCTGTTAATATATCTGGCGGCGACCAGACGCTTGCCGAGTCGCAAAGTCCTCGGTCCGCGCGGTGGCTGGTTGGTGTTGATGGCGGTACTCGGACTGGTCGGCAACTACGTGCTGTACCTGATGGGCCTGAACCTGCTCAGCGCCGGCACCGCACAACTGGTGGTGCAGATGGGCCCGATCATGTTGCTGATCGCCAGTCTGTTCGTGTTCAAGGAGCGTTTCAGCGTGGGGCAGGGGATTGGCCTGCTGGTGCTGCTGATCGGCTTTGCACTGTTCTTCAATCAGCGCCTGGGCGAGTTGCTCACCTCCCTGACCGATTACACCGCGGGTGTGCTGATGGTGCTGTTGGCGTCGACGGTCTGGACCTTCTATGCCTTGGGCCAGAAGCAGTTGCTCACGGTGTGGAATTCGTTGCAGGTGATGATGGTGATTTACCTGTTCTGCGCGCTGTTGCTGACGCCGTGGGTGCATCCGCTGGAAGCGCTGCAACTGAGCCCGCTGCAAGGCTGGCTGCTGCTGGCGTGCTGCTTGAACACCCTGATCGCGTATGGCGCCTTCGCCGAAGCCCTGGCCCATTGGGAAGCGTCGCGGGTCAGCGCGACGCTGGCGATCACGCCGCTGGTGACCTTTGCCGCGGTGGCCGTGGCGGCCTGGTTATGGCCTGATTTTGTGCATGCCGAAACGATCAACGGTCTGGGTTATGGCGGGGCAGTGCTGGTGGTGCTCGGGTCGGCGCTGGTGGCGTTGGGGCCATCGTTGATCGCCGGGCTCAGGGCACGGCGGGTGCGGATGGCAGCCAGTTAGACCGCATTATCGTTCATCGCGGGCAAGCCACGCTCCCACAGGTTTTGGGTCGCTCACGGGTGTTGTGATTGACACAAATCCTGTGGGAGCGTGGCTTGCCCGCGATGACTGACTGTCGGGCGCTAGAGAACTCAGCCCTTGGCCCCTGCCTCCAGCATATTCTCCGGCCTCACCCACGCATCGAACTCTTCATTGGTCAGATACCCCAACTTCAACGCCGCCTCACGCAGTGTCAGCCCCTCGCTGTAGGCCTTCTTGGCAATCTCGGCTGATTTGTCGTAGCCGATGTGCGGGTTCAGCGCCGTCACCAGCATCAAGCCTCGTTCCAGATGCTCGGCCATTTTCTCGGCATCCGGTTCCAGGCCGGCGATGCAATGCTGCTGGAAGTTACTGCAGCCGTCGCCCAGCAAGCGGATCGATTGCAGCAGGTTGTGGATGATCACCGGTTTGAACACGTTCAATTGCAGGTGCCCCTGACTGGCGGCAAAACCTATGGCGACGTCGTTACCCAACACCTGACAGGCCAGCATCGACAGGGCTTCGCACTGAGTCGGGTTGACCTTGCCGGGCATGATCGAGCTGCCCGGCTCGTTGGCCGGCAGTTTCACCTCGGCAAAACCGGCTCGTGGTCCGGAGCCCAGCACGCGCAGGTCGTTGGCGATTTTCATCAGGGTCACGGCGAGGGTTTTCAGGGCGCCGGACAGCGTGGTCAGTGGCTCATGACCGGCCAGTGCGGCGAATTTGTTCGGCGCGGTGACGAACGGCAGGCCGGAGAGGGCGGCCAGTTCGGCGGCGATCGCTTCGCCAAAACCGTGGGGTGAGTTCAACCCGGTGCCGACCGCGGTGCCGCCCTGGGCCAGTTCACAGACCGCCGGCAACGCGCTGCGGATTGCCCGCTCGGCGTAATCCAGTTGTGCGATGAACGCCGAGAGTTCCTGACCGAAGGTAATCGGCGTGGCGTCCATCATGTGGGTACGACCGGTCTTGACCAGTTTCATGTGCCGCGCGGACAGCTCCGCCAAGCCGCCGGACAACTCAGCGATCGCCGGCAGCAAATGCTGTTGCACCGCCTGAACCGTCGCGATGTGCATGGCCGTGGGAAAGCAATCGTTGGAACTCTGGGAGCGGTTGACGTGATCGTTGGGGTGCACCGGGCTCTTGCCACCGCGCGGGTTGCCGGCCAGTTCGTTGGCGCGACCGGCGATCACTTCGTTGACGTTCATGTTGCTCTGGGTGCCGCTGCCGGTCTGCCAGACCACCAGCGGGAACTGGTCGTCATGTTGGCCGTCGAGCACTTCGTCGGCCGCTTGTTCGATCAGGCGGGCGATGTCGGCGGGCAGGTCGCCATTACGATCGTTGACGCGTGCCGCGGCTTTCTTGATCAGGGCCAGGGCATGCAACACAGCCAGCGGCATGCGTTCGTTGCCAATGGCGAAATTAATCAGCGAGCGTTGCGTCTGAGCGCCCCAGTAAGCGTCATCCGGGACTTCCACCTGGCCCAGGCTGTCGGTTTCGATACGGCTCATCATGCACACTCCTGTAGGTCTGATAGCGCAGTTTAGGCTGTGATCGCCGGTTGTGGTTCCATCAGTCTGGAATTTGACCGTTCAACCCCTCTAAATCAGTCGCGACAAGGCTTGGGGTTGAGCGACACACTTTTTTAGGCGCAGAATGGGCGCCCTTGGGGTTATACCTCGCCTGCTAGAAAAGGAAACTCGATGACTCGTCTTCGTGCCATCTGTACCGCGGTTGCACTGGTTTGCGCCAGCGGCCAGGTTTTTGCCGATACCGCCAGCCACAACGCCAGTGCCGAAGCTTTCCTGACCCTGGCGCACGCTGACAAACTGGGCACTCCGGTGTACATGCAAGTGCAGCAAATGTTCGCTCAGCGCTTTGAACAGACCAAAGCCCCTGAGTCGAAGAAAGCCGTTCTGGAAACTTATCAGGCCAAGGCCAACGCAGCGCTGGACGCAGCCATTGGCTGGAACAAGCTGAAGCCGGACATGGTCAAGCTCTACACCACCAACTTCAGCGAATCCGAGCTCAAGGATCTGGTGGCGTTCTACCAGTCGCCACTGGGCAAGAAAGTCCTGGAAAAAATGCCGCAGCTGACTCAGCAATCGGCCCAGATGACTCAAGCCAAGCTGGAAAGCGCGGTGCCTGTGGTCAACAAACTGCTGGCTGACATGACTAACGAGCTGGATCCTAAAGCCGGCGCCGCTGCTCCTGCAGCCAAGAAAAAGCCTTAAGCGGAGCCGGGTATGACCATGCAACAACGCATCGAATCGACGCTGGGGCTGCTACAGCCCGAGCACCTGCAAGTGCTGGATGAAAGCCATATGCACAGCCGTGGGTTGCAGACCCACTTCAAGGCGGTGGTGGTCAGCCGGCAGTTCGAAGGGCTCAATCGCGTCAAGCGTCACCAGAAGGTGTACGGCACTTTGGGCGAACTGATGGGCGAGTTCCATGCGTTGGCACTGCATACCTACACGCCGGAGGAATGGGCGCAGATCGATGCGGCTCCGGCCTCGCCGACCTGTGCTGGCGGCAGCAAGCATTAACCCTTGGTTTTTTGCTAGAATCCGCAACGCGCCGCTTACCCGGCGCGTTTTTTTTCGCATCCGGTTCACCCCTTACGAGGGTAGCCACCTGGAGAATTACCCATGACACAACAGATTGTCGTGGCGGCACTGTATAAGTTCGTCACCCTGGAAAATTACGTTGATCTGCGCGAGCCACTGCTGCAAGCGATGATCGACAACGGCATCAAAGGCACGCTGCTGATCGCCGAAGAAGGCATCAACGGTACCGTGTCCGGCAGCCGCGAAGGCATCGACGGGCTGATGGCCTGGCTCAAGAACGACCCGCGCATGGACGACATCGACCACAAAGAGTCGTACTGCGACGAACAGCCGTTCTACCGCACCAAAGTCAAACTCAAGAAAGAAATCGTCACCCTGGGCGTTGAGGGCGTGGACCCGAACAAAAAGGTCGGCACCTATGTGGATCCGCAGAACTGGAACGCACTCATCAGCGATCCGGAAGTGCTGTTGATCGACACCCGTAATGACTACGAAGTCTCGATCGGCACCTTCGAAGGCGCCATCGATCCGAAGACCACCAGTTTTCGCGAATTCCCCGACTACATCAAAGCCAACTTCGACCCGGCCGTGCACAAGAAAGTCGCGATGTTCTGCACCGGTGGCATTCGCTGCGAGAAGGCGTCGAGCTACATGCTCAGCCAGGGTTTCGACGAGGTCTATCACCTCAAGGGCGGCATCCTGAAGTACCTCGAAGAGGTGCCGCAGGAAGAAACCAAATGGCAGGGCGACTGCTTCGTGTTCGATAACCGCGTGACCGTTCGTCACGATCTCAGCGAAGGCGACTACGATCAATGTCATGCCTGTCGTACGCCCGTCAGCGTTGAAGACCGCGCATCCGAGCACTATGTGGCCGGCATCAGTTGCCCGCACTGCTGGGATAAGCTGAGCGAGAAAACCCGTCGCAGTGCCATCGACCGGCAGAAGCAGATCGAACTGGCCAAGGTGCGCAACATGCCGCACCCGATCGGTTACAACTACAAGCAATCCGCTTCCGAGGCTTGAACCATGTCTGCACGCCTGCTCTATGTGATGGATCCGATGTGTTCCTGGTGCTGGGGCTTCGCTCCGGTGGCCAAAGCGCTGGTTGAGCAGGCGCAGGCGGCGGGTGTGGAGTTGCATCTGGTGGTGGGTGGTTTGCGCACCGGCAGTGGCGCGGCGCTGGAGCCGACCACCCGGCGCTATATCCTTGAGCACTGGCAGGCGGTTCACGAGGCCACCGGCCAGCCGTTCAAGTTTGAAGGCGCGTTGCCCGACGGGTTTGTCTACGACACCGAGCCTGCCTGTCGGGCGCTGGTGACTGCGCGCAGCCTGGCGCCGGATTGCGCCTGGACACTGCTCGGGCTGATCCAGCATGCGTTCTATGCTGAAGGTCGCGACGTTACCCGTGCCAGCGTGTTGGTGGAACTGGCGGAGCAGGCCGGTTTGCCACGCATCGAATTTGCCGCAGCCTTCGATCGTGCCGATCAGCACGCTGCGACCGCCGCCGATTTCACTTGGGTCCAGGACCTGGGTATTGCCGGTTTTCCGACCTTGCTGGCAGAGCGCAATGGTCAATTGGCGCTGCTGACCAATGGCTATCAGCCCTTGAGCGAGTTGTCACCGTTGCTCGGCCGCTGGCTGGAGCGCGCTGCCTGTGCATGATCTGCCCGATGATGCAGCAGCTCCCAAACGTGTCGATCGGCTGAGCTGGGCGGAAGTCCGCCGCCTGGCCCTACACCATAAAAAATCCCTGTGGATTGCCAACGGCGTTGCGGTATTGGCAACGCTGTGCAGTGTGCCGATCCCGTTGCTGTTGCCGTTGCTGGTGGATGAAGTGCTGCTGGGGCATGGTGACGTTGCGCTGAAAATCATGAACCACGCGCTGCCCGACGTCTGGCAGAAAGCCGCGGGTTATATCGGCCTGATGCTGCTGGTGACCCTGGCGCTGCGTTGCGCCGCGTTGTTGTTCAACGTGGTGCAGGCGAAATTGTTTGCGGCGCTGGCCAAGGACATCGTGTATCGGATTCGGGTGCGGTTGATCGACCGGCTCAAGCGCATCTCGCTGGGCGAATACGAAAGCCTGGGCAGTGGCACGGTGACCACGCATCTGGTCACCGACCTGGACACGCTGGACAAATTCGTCGGCGAAACCCTCAGTCGTTTCCTCGTGGCGATGCTGACACTGGTGGGCACCGCATCGATCCTGATGTGGATGCACTGGAAACTCGCGCTGCTGATTCTGCTGTTCAACCCGCTGGTGATCTACGCCACGGTGCAGTTGGGCAAGCGGGTCAAACATCTGAAGAAGCTCGAGAACGACAGCACCTCACGCTTCACCCAAGCCTTGACCGAAACCCTGGACGCCATCCAGGAAGTGCGTGCCGGTAATCGTCAGGGTTTTTTCCTCGGACGGTTGGGGCAGCGAGCGCGGGAAGTGCGCGATTACGCGGTGAGCTCGCAGTGGAAAACCGATGCATCGAATCGGGCCAGCGGTTTGCTGTTCCAGTTCGGCATCGATATTTTCCGCGCCGCGGCCATGCTCACCGTGCTGTTTTCCGACCTGTCCATCGGCCAGATGCTGGCGGTGTTCAGCTACCTGTGGTTCATGATCGGTCCGGTGGAACAACTGCTCAATCTGCAGTACGCCTTTTACGCCGCCGGCGGTGCGCTGTCGCGGATCAACGAGTTGCTGGCCCGTGCCGACGAGCCGCAATACACCGGCAGTGTCGATCCGTTCCAAGGGCGCGACACGGTGGGCATCGAAGTGCAGGGGCTGAGTTTCGGCTACGGCGACGAGTTGGTGCTGAATCAAATGAACCTGTCGATTGCCCCCGGTGAAAAAGTCGCGATTGTCGGCGCCAGCGGTGGAGGCAAAAGTACTCTGGTGCAGTTGCTGCTGGGCTTGTACACGCCGCTGGCCGGGACTATCCGTTTCGGTGGTTCGACTCAGCAAGAAATCGGCCTGGAAACCGTGCGCGAAAATGTCGCCGTGGTCCTGCAACATCCCGCCCTGTTCAACGACACCGTGCGCGCCAACCTGACCATGGGCCGCGAACGCAGTGACGAGGCCTGCTGGCAGGCACTGGAAATTGCTCAGTTGCAACACACGGTGCGTGAACTGCCCAATGGCCTGGACAGTATCGTCGGGCGATCCGGCGTGCGTTTATCCGGCGGGCAGCGTCAACGCCTGGCGATTGCCCGAATGGTGTTGGCCGAGCCCAAAGTGGTGATCCTCGACGAAGCCACGTCCGCACTGGACGCGGCCACTGAGTACAACCTGCACCAGGCGCTGGCGCGGTTCTTGAGCCACCGCACCACGTTGATCATTGCGCATCGATTGTCGGCCGTGAAGCAGGCCGATCGGGTGCTGGTGTTCGATGGCGGGCAGGTTGCCGAGGATGGCGACCATCAGCAGTTGATTGCCGATGGTGGTTTGTACGCCAAGCTTTATGGGCATTTGCAGCAAATTCAACGACCTTGAACTTTGTACGGTTTTCTGTACTTAGTGTTTGAGCGGTCCCGAGGAATTCAATTTTGGCGTTTTTTGCGCTCTGTCTGGCCAGACAATCGGATTGCAGTGGTGTGCTCGATGATTCGAAGTGTCGGAAATTAGCCTAGTCTGTGCTGTCAGGTGCGGGATTTATTTGGGTGTTCATCCGGCAATGCTTATGCAAGGGACCTCATGAAGCAAAAACGGACTCTCGGAACGCCGCGGCTGTTGGGCATCGTCTGGCCATTTATCGCCGTTGTGTTGTTTCAGGCATTGTTGGGCGGCGTCAGTCTTTACGTTCTTTCAGCGGTTCGTGGCTACGTCGGCGGTGAGAGCCTGTGGTCCAAGGGCCAGAAAGACGCCATCTATTACCTCAATCTCTACGCCGACAGTCGCGACGAGACGATTTTTCTCAAATACCAGAACGCGATTGCCGTGCCTCAGGGCGGCCATGAGTTGCGTATGGCGCTGGATCATCAGCCACCGAATATCGAGGCCGCGCGCCTCGCGATTCTCAAGGGCGGCAATCACCCGGACGACGTCCCCAGCCTGATTTGGCTGTACCTCAATTTCCGGCATTTCAGTTACCTGGAAAAAGCCATCGAGCTCTGGACGATCGGTGACGCGTACCTGGTGCGGCTCGATGACGTCGCGCGGGAAATGCATCAGGGTATCGTCGATAACCAGGCCACCGATGCCGACATCAAGCGCTGGAAGGTGCAGATTTTGGCCATCAACGATGGTGTGACGCCCCCTGCCAAAGCGTTCAGCGATGCCTTGGGCGAGGGCTCGCGCATGATTCTCCGGCTGCTGCTGGCGACGAACCTCGCCACCGCGCTGGGCCTGATCGTGCTGGCGTTGCTGCGTACCCACAAACTGCTCGAACAGCGGCATGCCTTCGCCGATGCCTTGCAGTTGGAGAAAGACCGGGCGCAGATCACCCTGCAATCGATTGGCGACGGGGTGATCACCACCGACGTCGAGGGCGCGATTGCCTACATGAACCCGGCCGCCGAGGCCTTGACTCACTGGAAGGCCGAACAGGCGACGGGGTTGCCATTGGCGGCGCTGTTCAATCTGCTGGACGAGAACGCTCAGGCCGACGGTTTTACCTTGATCGAACACATTTTGAGCGGCCAGCTCAGCGGCGGCAGCGAACATTCCAAACTGATCCAGCGACTGGATGGCAGCACGGTTTCGGTCACCCTGGTTGGTGCGCCGATCCGTAACGCGGGCAAGGTCAGTGGCACCGTGCTGGTGCTGCATGACATGACCCAGGAGCGGCAGTACATCGCCAATCTGTCCTGGCAGGCGACCCATGACGCCTTGACCGGGCTGACCAACCGCCGCGAATTCGAATATCGCCTGGAACAGGCCCTGCATAGCCTGATGCGACAAGCGGGGCGTCACGCCTTGATGTTCCTCGATCTGGATCAATTCAAACTGGTCAACGACACCTGCGGTCATGCTGCCGGCGATGAGTTGTTGCGGCATATTTGTGCGTTGCTGCAATCAGGATTGCGCGAAGGCGACACCCTGGCCCGATTGGGTGGTGACGAGTTCGGCATTCTGTTGGAAAACTGTGCGCCGGAAGCGGCTGAGAAAATTGCCGAAGTCCTGCGCCAGACTGTGCAGAACCTGCATTTTGTCTGGAAAGGCCGACCGTTCGTGACCACGGTGAGCATTGGTCTGGTGCACGTCACTCAGAGTCCGGCCACCCTCGAGGCCTCGCTGCGAGCCGCTGATATGGCCTGTTACATGGCCAAGGAAAAGGGCCGCAACCGGGTTCAGGTCTATCACGCCGACGATTCGGAGCTGTCCCTGCGCTATGGCGAGATGGCTTGGGTGCAGCGCCTGCACATGGCGTTGGAGGAGGACCGCTTTTGCCTGTACTCCCAGGAAATCGCGCCTCTGGGTCTTGGCGAGCGGGACGGCGGACATATCGAAATCCTGCTGCGCCTGCATGACGAAGCCGGGCGCATGATTCTGCCGGACAGTTTCATTCCGGCCGCCGAGCGTTATGGTTTGATGACGTCGCTTGACCGCTGGGTGGTGGAGAACGTTTTCAAGGTCATTGCCCAGGCCATCGCCCAAGAGGGCGAAGAGCCGCTGGCCATGTGTGCGATAAATCTGTCAGGTATTACTATCGGAGATGAGGCGTTTCTGGACTTCCTTCGTGAACAGTTTGTTGCATATTCAATTCCGCCTGAAATGATTTGTTTTGAAATTACAGAAACCAGCGCGATTTCCAATTTGCCTAGCGCAATTAGATTTATTAATGAACTCAAAGGCTTAGGTTGCCACTTCTCATTAGATGACTTCTGTGCCGGTATGTCCTCATTCGCTTACCTGAAACATTTACCTGTAGACTTCCTGAAGATCGACGGGAGTTTCGTAAAGGATATGCTGGACGACCCGATTAACCGCGCCATGGTCGAAGTGATCAATCACATCGGGCATGTCATGGGTAAGCGCACGATTGCCGAGTTCGTTGAAACACCTCAGATCGAGCAGGCATTGCTGGAGATCGGGGTGGATTACGCTCAAGGGTATCTGATTGAACGCCCGCATCTGTTTACCTGCGACAGTTTACAAAGTCGTCCTGCCAGACCCCGGCCTTTGTTATTCAAGGCGCCCGGCACATTCCGTTGAAAGCTCCTGTCGATCTTGAAATCACAATCAAAAGGAGCGCGACAGTGATCGACACATTCAACAGAACCGGACCCCTCATGGAAGCTGCAAGTTACCCCGCCTGGGCTCAGCAATTGATTCAGGATTGCAGTGAGAGCAAGCGCCGCGTCGTCGAACATGAACTGTACCAGCGGATGCGCGATAACAAGCTCAGCGCAAAAACCATGCGTCAGTACCTCATTGGTGGCTGGCCGGTGGTCGAACAGTTCGCCTTATACATGGCACAGAACCTGGCCAAGACCCGTTTTGCACGCCACCCTGGCGAAGACATGGCGCGTCGCTGGCTGATGCGCAATATTCGTGTCGAACTGAATCATGCCGATTACTGGGTGCACTGGAGCCGTGCTCACGGTATAAGCCTGGAAGATCTGCAGGCGCAACAGGTTGCCCCTGAACTTCACGCCTTGAGTCACTGGTGCTGGCACACCAGTTCGTCGGACTCGCTGATCGTGGCTATCGCCGCCACCAACTATGCCATCGAGGGTGCTACCGGGGAGTGGTCGGCGCTGGTTTGTTCCAGTGGCGTCTACGCGGCGTCGTTCCCCGAGGAGGATCGCAAGCGGGCCATGAAGTGGTTGAAGATGCACGCCCAGTACGACGATGCCCATCCTTGGGAAGCGCTGGAAATCATCTGCACCCTGGCGGGGCTGAACCCGAGCAAATCCCTGCAAATGGAATTGCGTCAGGCAGTCTGCAAAAGTTACGACTACATGTACCTGTTCCTGGAGCGATGCATGCAGTTGGAACTGGCGGCAAAAGCCCCGGTAGTCCGTGAGCGGATGGCGTTGGCCGAGAGCTAAAAGACGCAGCCTACGGCAGCTCGTAGGAGCTGCCGTAGGCTGCGATCTCTTCAAAAATATCTACCCCGCCATCGCCAACCGGTTACGCCCCTCGCGCTTGGCCACATACAGCGCACTGTCGGCTCGTCGCAACAGGCTCTCGGCAGACTCGCCGGGCAGCAGGGTCGAGCAACCCAGGCTGACCGTCAGTTCGATGGTCTTGCCTTCGGCCACATAGTCCTGGGCCTGCGCAGCGAACCGCAGTCGTTCGCCGACCATGGCCGCGGCTTCCCGGCTGGTGTTGGACAGCAGGATCATGAATTCTTCGCCTCCAAACCGGAACACCATGTCCACGTTACGCAACTGGCTTTTGATCGAGGCCGCGACGGCCTTGAGCACTTCATCGCCGGCGCTGTGCCCGTAGGTGTCGTTGATCTGTTTGAAGTGATCGATGTCCAGCATCAGCAGCGACAGGGGCTGTGAGTGTCGGCGCGACATCTCGATTTCCCGTTGCAGCGTCTGATCCATCGCGATGCGATTGCCGGTGTCGGTCAGCGGGTCGCGCAAGGCGCTTTGGGTGGCGGCACGGTAGAGCAGGGCATTGCGCATCGGGTAGAGAAGCGCTGATAACAGCGATTCCAGATGGCCTTGCTCTTCATCGCTGAAACGCTGATTGCGACGGAACACCAGTTCACCCAATTGCTCGCCTTCATGACTGAGGCTGTAGCTGATCGAATGATGACCTCGCTGGCCGAACTGCAGGCGCAAGTCGCTGGGCTGATGCTCATAATTCAAGGCATCCAGCGGCACAAGGCGCTGAATTTCACGGAAGAAAAGTCCGAGAATGCGTTGCGGCTCAAGACTGGTTTGCAGTTGCAGGCCCAGCTCCTGACGCAACTGCGCAAGACTGACGGGCCGCTCCAGAAGGGGAGGCTGCTGACCAAAGCCCAGGCGTTGCAATTTGGCGCTGTCGAAGTCAATTGCGTTGGTCTGGGAAGGCGATTTCATATGGCGTGAGCCCCTAAACAGTAAGACTGTCTTACAGGCTGGGTGAGAGCGGCTTTGGGCTGCGCGTCATACTGGTCCATCAGTCCCGTAGGACATTTGGCACGAGTTTAGTCCGCTTTGCCGAAGATTAGTAACCTCTCGGCTCGAGCTCTGCCCCGTCTGCTTTCACACGGCGTGTCTGAGCAAAATTAGAGCGAAAGTCGTGCCATTCGGTTCAGTCGGTTAAAAAGCGTTCTAAATCAACAAGGTTGGGGAGGTTGCGAAGGATGGTGTCGGGGGTATTGGCATTTATTTGACTTGAAACAGCAACAGTTATCACGGGCTTTGCGTGCCGCGACGGGAAGTCGTCGCGGCACAAAAGCGACGCACGGGCATTACTGAGCGTCGAACGCCTGACCGTTGATGCCGGTACTGTCCGGCCCCATCAAGTAAAGGTAGACCGGCATGATCTCCTCGGGTGTCGGGTTGTTCAGCGGATTTTCCCCAGGGTAGGCCTGAGCGCGCATGCTGGTGCGGGTGGCGCCGGGGTTGATGCTGTTGGAGCGCACGGGGGCGACGGTGTCTACTTCGTCGGCCAGGGTTTGCATCAGGCCTTCGGTGGCGAACTTGGACACACCGTAAGCGCCCCAATACGCACGACCCTTGCGACCGACGCTGCTGGAGGTGAACACCACCGAGGCGTCCTGCGATAGCTTGAGCAGCGGCAGCAGGGTGCTGGTGAGCATGAACATGGCGTTGACGTTGACCTGCATGACGCGCATGAAGTTCTCGCCGGACAACTGCTCGATCGGTGTGCGTGGGCCGATGATCGACGCGTTGTGAAGCAAGCCGTCGAGGTGGCCGAATTCGGTTTCGATCATGGCCGCCAGTTCATCGTATTGGTGGGGCAGGGCGGTTTCCAGGTTGAACGGGATCACCACCGGTTGTGGATGCCCGGCCGCTTCGATTTCGTCGTAGACCTGAGTCAGATTGGCTTCGGTCTTGCCCAGCAGCAACACGGTGGCGCCATGAGCGGCGTAGGTTTTCGCGGCGGCAGCACCGATGCCTCGGCCAGCGCCGGTGACCAGGATGACCCGGTCCTTGAGCAATTCAGGACGGGCGGAATAATCAAACATAAAAAACCTCAACACAATTCAACAGGCAGGCATCGTATTTGTGGCGAGGGAGCTTGCTCCCGCTCGGCTGCGAAGCAGTCGTAAACCTGCAAATGCGACATACCTGACACTGCGCGATAATAAAAGGGGCCGCTTCGCAGCCCAGCGGGAGCAAGCTCCCTCGCCACAAAAGCCTCTGTAATCAGCAACTGCACAAAGCGCTATCCAGCACCAGGCGCAACTCCATTGGATGATCGACCACCACATCCGCGCCCCAATGCCGTGGGTTATCCTCCGGATGAATGTAGCCGTAGGTCACGGCGGCTGTTCTGGTGCCGGCATCGCGGCCGGATTCGATATCGCGCAGGTCATCGCCGACGAACAGCACGCTGGCCGGATCGAGGTCGAGCATCTTGCACGCCAGGATCAACGGCTCCGGGTCCGGTTTGCTGTTCTTCACATGATCCGGGCAGATCAGCAGCGCCGAACGCTCGGCCAGCCCCAATTGCTGCATGATCGGCTCGGCGAAGCGCAGCGGCTTGTTGGTGACCACGCCCCAGATCAGGTTGGCCTTCTCGATGTCGGCCAGCAATTCGCCCATGCCGTCGAAGAGCTTGCTGTGCACCGCGCAACCTTTGACATAGCGCTCCAGAAACTCCAGGCGCAGCTCCTCGAAGCCCGGCGATTCCGGGTCCATCGAGAAAGTCACTGCAACCATCGCCCTGGCGCCGCCGGAGATCTCGTCACGGATGTGCTTGTCGTTCATCGGCGGCAAACCACGCTCGGCACGCATCGCCTGGCAGATGGCGATGAAGTCCGGCGCGGTGTCGAGCAGGGTGCCGTCCATGTCGAAAAGAACTGCTCTGATACGCATCGGCTTACTCCTCGCGCAGGGTCTGGATCATGTAGTTGACGTCGACATCGGATGCCAGTTTGTAGTGCTTGGTCAGCGGGTTGTAGGTCAGGCCGATGATGTCCTTGACGGTCAGGCCGGCCATGCGACTCCAGGCACCGAGCTCGGAAGGGCGGATGAATTTCTTGAAGTCGTGAGTGCCACGCGGCAGCAGCTTCATGATGTATTCGGCGCCGACGATGGCGAACAGATAGGCCTTCGGATTGCGGTTGATGGTGGAGAAGAACACCTGGCCGCCAGGCTTGACCATGCGGAAGCAGGCGCGGATCACCGAGGACGGATCCGGAACGTGTTCAAGCATTTCCAGGCAGGTGACGACGTCGAACTGCTCAGGCATTTCTTCGGCCAGCGCTTCGGCGGTGATTTGCCGGTACTCGACGTTTACGCCGGATTCCAGTTGATGCAATTGCGCGACCGCCAGCGGCGCTTCGCCCATGTCGATGCCCATCACGGTGGCGCCGCGCTGGGCCATGGCTTCGCTGAGGATGCCGCCGCCGCAACCGACGTCGAGGACTTTCTTGCCGGCCAGATTGACGCGCTCGTCGATCCAGTTGACCCGCAGGGGGTTGATGTCGTGCAGCGGTTTGAACTCGCTTTCGCGGTCCCACCAGCGATGGGCCAGGGCTTCGAATTTGGCGATTTCGGCGTGGTCGACGTTGCTCATGGTGTCAGTCCTCTAAAACTTGAAAAATTCTGTTGCCCCGGTTTTGGTCCAGGGTGCTTACGATTCGGTGTGGCCGCTGATGCGCCTGCCCCAGGCCTTGGCGGTGGCGCACAGTTGCGCTTCATCCAGGCGGGTCAGGCGGCGGTCGTCGAGCAGTTGCTTGCCGGCGACCCAAAGGTGTTTCACGCAGTCGCGGCCAGTGGCATATATAAGTTGCGAAACCGGGTCGTAGACCGGTTGCTGCGCCAGGCCCGACAGGTCGAATGCGACGATGTCTGCCGCCTTGCCGACTTCCAGCGAACCGGTTTGCGCTTCGATTCCCAGCGCGCGGGCGCCATTGAGCGTGGCCATGCGCAGGGCGCGATGGGCGTCCAGCGCGGTGGCCGAGCCGGCGACAGCCTTGGCCAGCAATGCGGCGGTGCGGGTTTCACCAAGCAGGTCCAGGTCATTATTGCTGGCCGCGCCATCGGTGCCGACTGCCACATTCACCCCAGCCTGCCACAAGCGCTCGACCGGGCAGAAGCCACTGGCCAGCTTCAGGTTCGACTCCGGGCAATGAATCACATTGGTGTTACTTTCTACCAGCAGCGCCAGGTCTTCATCGCTGATCTGGGTCATGTGAACGGCCTGGAAGCGCGGCCCGAGCAGGCCCAGGCGGCCGAGGCGGGCCAGCGGGCGTTCGCCGCGCTGCTCCACCGACTGCTGCACTTCGAAGGCGGTTTCGTGGACATGCATGTGAATCGAGGCGTCAAGCTCTTCGGCGATCACCCGGATTTTTTCCAGGTTTTCGTCACCCACGGTGTACGGGGCATGGGGGCCGAAGGTGACTTTGATCCGTTCGTGATGCTTGAGATCGCCGAATAATTCGACGCCCTGACGAATGGCTTCATCCGCCGTGCTGGCGCCTGGAATCGGGAAGTCGAGGATCGGAATGGCGATCTGGGCGCGAATGCCGCTGTTATGTACGCGTTCGCTGGCGACCTTCGGGAAGAAATACATGTCAGAGAAGCAGGTGATGCCACCTTTGATCTGCTCGGCGATGGCCAGGTCCGTGCCGTCGCGTACGAACGCCTCGTCGACCCATTTGGCTTCGGCCGGCCAGATGTGGTTTTCCAGCCAGATCATCAGCGGCAGATCGTCGGCCAGGCCGCGGAACAGCGTCATTGCTGCATGCCCGTGGGCATTGATCAGGCCCGGGCTGAGCAGCATGCCCGGCAATTCGCGCACTTCGGTTGCGTTAAGCTTCAAGGCTGCTGCGCGTGGGCCGATAAACACGATACGACCGTCGCGGATACCCAGGGCATGCTCTTTAAGGACCACGCCAGCCGGTTCGACGGGTACCAGCCAGGTTGGCAGCAATAATAGGTCGAGCGCAGCGGTGGGGGTCGGCATCGAGAGTCGGTTCCAGTGCTTTTGTAAAGGATGGCGAAGTATACCCGAGCGTCTTCGCGGGGGGATCGCTATAATCGGCGGCTTTTGTTCATGAGTGCGGGGTGTGGGATGCGCGATCGACTGTTGGCTGCGGAGAAGGTGAAGGCCATCGATTGGCGTGATGGCGCACTGTACTTGCTGGATCAGCGTATTTTGCCGTTCGAGGAAACCTGGATCGCCTACACCAGCGCTGCGGGTGTGGCCGAAGCCATTCGCTCGATGGTGGTGCGCGGTGCGCCGGCTATTGGCATCAGTGCGGCCTATGGCGTGGTGCTGGCGGCCCGTACCCGTTTTGCCGAAGGTGGCGACTGGCAAGCGGCGCTGGAAGAGGATTTCGCGCTGCTGGCCGACTCCCGTCCGACCGCGGTCAATCTGTTCTGGGCCTTGGGTCGCATGCGTGAGCGGCTTGAGCGCCTGAGGGAGCACGCCGATCCGCTGTCGGTGCTGGAAGCCGAAGCCATCGCCATCCACGAAAGTGATCGCGAAGCCAACCTGACCATGGCCCAGTTGGGCGTCGACCTGATCCGCAAACATCAAGGCAACGCCCAGGCGATCCTTACGCATTGCAACACCGGTGCACTGGCCACCGGTGGTTTCGGCACGGCGCTGGGGGTGATTCGCGGGGCGTTCATCGAAGGCATGGTCGAGCGCGTCTACGCCGACGAAACCCGGCCATGGCTGCAAGGTTCGCGATTGACTGCGTGGGAATTGGCCAATGAGGGTATTCCGGTGACCCTCAATGTCGATTCCGCTGCCGCGCACATCATGAAAACCAAGGGTGTGACCTGGGTGATCGTCGGCGCCGACCGGATTACCGCCAATGGCGATGTGGCGAACAAGATCGGTACCTACCAGTTGGCGGTCAACGCCATGCACCACGGCGTGCGCTTCATGGTGGTGGCGCCGAGTTCGACCATCGACATGAATCTGGCCAGTGGCGACGAGATTCCTATCGAAGAGCGTGATGGCCGCGAGTTGCTGGAAGTTGGCGGCAAGCGGGTGGGGGCAGATGTGGAAGCGTTCAACCCGGTTTTCGACGTGACCCCGGCCGACCTGATCGATGCGATCGTCACCGAAAAAGGCATCGTCGAGCGTCCGGACACCGCGAAAATGGCTCAATTGATGTGCCGCAAGCGTCTGCATTAAATCATTCAGGCTGCACGAAATCGGTGTTTACAAGTGAAAAATACGGTTGAATGCCGGTTGATCACGCCTCTAAGCCCCTCTCGTCTCCTTCAAGCCTGTCACCGGTCAACTAACTATGCTCCATGCGCATCTGGGGGATAGGTGCGTGGCGGCTCTTGTGATAACATCCGGCGGTTTCCAGGGCAGCCTGATGTGGCTGCCTTTACTGCGCAGATCCATGGCATAACTCGTTGATTTGTCGTAAGTCGGTGCATGGCACTCAGTCTGTACCGGCGAGCTTCGTTCGTCCCATATGGATGTGACGAAGTTTCACCAGAAAAAGGAATCAGGCTTCTCATGGGCGAACTGGCCAAAGAAATCCTCCCGGTCAATATCGAAGACGAGCTGAAGCAGTCCTACCTCGACTACGCGATGAGCGTTATTGTCGGGCGGGCACTGCCGGATGCGCGCGATGGCTTGAAGCCCGTGCACCGGCGTGTGCTGTTCGCGATGAGCGAGCTGGGCAACGACTTCAACAAGCCGTACAAGAAATCTGCCCGTGTTGTCGGTGACGTGATCGGTAAGTATCACCCGCACGGTGATACCGCGGTGTACGACACCATCGTTCGGATGGCGCAGCCATTCTCGCTGCGTTACCTGCTGGTGGACGGTCAGGGCAACTTCGGTTCGGTGGACGGCGACAACGCCGCGGCCATGCGATACACCGAAGTACGCATGACCAAGCTGGCGCACGAGCTGCTGGCCGACCTGCATAAAGAAACCGTGGACTGGGTGCCGAACTACGACGGCACCGAAATGATCCCCGCGGTCATGCCGACCAAGATCCCCAACCTGCTGGTCAACGGCTCCAGCGGTATCGCCGTGGGCATGGCGACCAACATTCCGCCGCACAACCTCGGTGAAGTCATCGACGGTTGCCTGGCACTCATCGACAATCCGGAGCTGACTGTCGATGAGCTGATGCAATACATCCCCGGTCCGGACTTCCCGACCGCCGCGATCATCAACGGTCGCGCCGGCATCATCGAAGCCTACCGCACCGGTCGCGGGCGCATTTACATGCGTGCCCGCTCGATCATCGAAGACATCGACAAGGTCGGTGGCCGTCAGCAGATCGTCATTACCGAACTCCCTTACCAGCTGAACAAGGCCCGTCTGATCGAGAAGATCGCCGAGCTGGTCAAAGAGAAGAAGCTTGAAGGCATCACCGAGCTGCGCGACGAGTCCGACAAGGACGGTATGCGCGTCGTGATCGAGCTGCGTCGCGGTGAAGTGCCTGAGGTGATTCTCAACAACCTCTACGCCCAGACTCAGCTGCAAAGCGTGTTCGGCATCAACATCGTTGCGCTGATCGACGGCCGTCCGCGGATCCTCAACCTCAAGGATCTGCTGGAAGCCTTCGTTCGTCACCGTCGCGAAGTCGTGACCCGTCGTACCGTGTTCGAGCTGCGTAAAGCGCGCGAACGTGGCCACATCCTGGAAGGTCAGGCGGTTGCCCTGTCGAACATCGACCCGGTCATCGCCCTGATCAAGGCTTCGCCGACCCCGTCGGAAGCCAAGGAAGCGCTGATCAGCACGCCGTGGGAGTCCTCCGCGGTGGTTGCAATGGTTGAACGTGCCGGTGCCGATTCGTGCCGTCCGGAAAACCTCGATCCACAATACGGCCTGCGCGACGGCAAGTACTTCCTGTCGCCAGAGCAGGCGCAAGCCATTCTGGAACTGCGTCTGCACCGCCTGACCGGTCTGGAGCACGAGAAGCTGCTGGCCGAGTATCAAGAGATCCTCAACCAGATCGGCGAGCTGATCCGCATCCTCAACAGCGCCACGCGCCTGATGGAAGTGATCCGCGAAGAGCTGGAAGTGATCCGCGCCGAGTACGGCGATGTGCGTCGCACCGAGATTCTCGATGCCCGTCTCGACCTGACCCTGGGCGACATGATCCCGGAAGAAGAGCGCGTCGTGACCATTTCCCACGGTGGCTACGCCAAGACCCAGCCTTTGGCTGCGTACCAGGCTCAGCGTCGTGGCGGTAAAGGTAAATCGGCTACCGGCGTGAAGGATGAGGACTACATCGCTCACCTGCTGGTCGCCAACAGCCACACCACGCTGCTGCTGTTCTCCAGCAAAGGCAAAGTGTACTGGCTGAAAACCTACGAAATCCCGGAAGCCTCCCGCGCGGCCCGTGGTCGTCCGCTGGTCAACCTGCTGCCGCTGGACAGTGATGAATACATCACCACCATGCTGCCAGTCGAGGAATACACCGAAGGTCACTTCATCTTCATGGCCACTGCCAAAGGCACCGTGAAGAAGACCCCGCTGGAATCCTTCAGCCGTCAACGCAGCGTCGGTCTGATCGCGCTGGAGCTGGATGAAGGCGACGTGCTGATCTCTGCGGCCATTACCGATGGCGATCGCGAAGTCATGCTGTTCTCCGACGGCGGCAAGGTGACTCGCTTCAAGGAAACCGACGTTCGCGCCATGGGCCGTACCGCTCGCGGTGTCCGCGGCATGCGTCTGCCGGAAGGCCAGAAGCTGATTTCCATGCTGATCCCGGAAGAAGGCAGTCAGATCCTTACCGCTTCGGCGCGGGGTTTCGGCAAACGCACCGCGATCACCGAGTTCCCTGAGTACAAGCGTGGCGGTCAGGGTGTTATCGCCATGGTCAGCAACGAGCGTAACGGCCGTCTGGTCGGCGCGGTCCAGGTGCTCGACGGCGAGGAAATCATGCTGATTTCCGACCAGGGTACGTTGGTTCGTACCCGCGTCGACGAAGTGTCCAGCCTGGGCCGTAACACCCAGGGTGTGACCCTGATCAAGCTGGCCAACGATGAAACGCTGGTGGGCCTGGAGCGGGTTCAGGAGCCGTCGGAAGTCGAAGGCGAAGAGCTGGAAGGCGAAGGGCTTGCAGGTGAAGAGGGTGCAGTGTTCGAGGGTGAGGTCGTGATCGACGATGTTGCCGACGACCAGCAACTCGACGCCGCCGCCGACGAAGAGCCGCAGGAGTAAGCGGGCAAGCAGGGGGCGGATGAAGATTCGCCCCCTTGTTGTTTGTCCTCAGGGAACTGTGGAATTGTTTTTTATGTAGGAGTTGTCGAGCGAAGCGATGCTGCGATCTCTTGATCTGGCTCTTGCTTTCGCTCAGCACTAAAAGATCGCAGCCTCGCTCTGCTCGACAGCTCCTACAGATTTATTGCGTGATACCACCAAATCAGAGCGAGATTGGATGTGAGCAAGAGAGCCTATAACTTCTGTGCCGGTCCTGCGGCGCTTCCCGAAGCTGTCCTGAAGCGCGCCCAGGCTGAACTCCTTGATTGGCACGGCAAGGGCCTGTCGGTCATGGAAATGAGCCATCGCAGCGATGAGTTCGTGTCCATTGCCACCAAGGCCGAGCAGGATCTGCGTGATCTGCTGAATATCCCCTCGAACTATAAAGTGCTGTTTCTGCAAGGTGGCGCGAGCCAGCAATTTGCTCAGATTCCGCTGAACCTGTTGCCGGAAAGCGGCACCGCCGACTATATCGACACCGGTATCTGGTCTCAGAAGGCGATCGAAGAAGCCTCGCGCTACGGTCACGTCAACGTTGCCGCAACCGCCAAGCCTTACGACTATTTCGCTGTGCCTGGTCAGAACGAATGGAACCTGTCGAAAGATGCGGCCTACGTTCACTACGCGCCGAACGAAACCATCGGCGGCCTGGAATTCCAGTGGATCCCGGAAACCGGTGATGTGCCGCTGGTCGCCGACATGTCCTCGGACATTCTTTCGCGCCCGGTGGATGTCTCGCGTTTCGGCATGATCTACGCCGGGGCCCAGAAAAACATCGGTCCGAGCGGCATCGTCGTCAACATCGTTCGCGAAGACCTGCTGGGTAAAGCCCGCTCCATCTGCCCGACCATGCTCAACTACAAGGTCGCGGCCGACAACGGCTCGATGTACAACACGCCGCCAACCCTGGCCTGGTACTTGTCCGGCCTGGTGTTCGAGTGGCTGAAAGAGCAGGGCGGCGTCGAAGCCATCGGCAAGCTCAATGAAGTGAAGCAGCGCACGCTGTACGACTTCATCGACGCCAGCGGCTTGTACAGCAACCCGATCAACAAGTCGGACCGCTCGTGGATGAACGTGCCGTTCCGTCTGGCCGACGATCGTCTCGACAAGCCGTTCCTGGCCGGTGCCGACGAACGTGGCCTGTTGAACCTCAAAGGTCACCGTTCCGTGGGCGGTATGCGTGCCTCCATCTATAACGCCGTCGATATCGTTGCGGTCAACGCACTGGTTTCGTACATGGCAGAGTTCGAGAAGGAACACGGCTAATGTCTGAGCAAGAACTCAAGGCACTGCGCCTGCGCATTGATGCTCTGGACGAAAAGGTCCTGGAGCTGATCAGTGAGCGCGCACGCTGCGCCCAGGAAGTTGCGCGAGTAAAGATGGCCTCGCTGGCCGAAGGCGAAGTGCCGGTGTTCTATCGTCCTGAGCGTGAAGCTCAGGTGCTCAAGCGCGTGATGGAGCGTAACCAGGGGCCGCTGGGCAACGAAGAGATGGCGCGGCTGTTCCGCGAAATCATGTCCTCGTGCCTGGCCCTCGAGCAGCCGCTGAAAGTGGCTTACCTCGGCCCTGAAGGTACCTTCACTCAGGCTGCGGCCATGAAGCACTTCGGTCACGCGGTGATCAGCAAGCCAATGGCGGCGATCGACGAAGTGTTCCGTGAAGTGGCGGCCGGTGCGGTGAACTTTGGCGTGGTCCCGGTGGAAAACTCCACCGAAGGCGCGGTCAACCACACTCTCGACAGCTTCCTCGAACACGACATGGTGATCTGTGGCGAAGTCGAGCTGCGTATTCACCATCACCTGTTGGTTGGCGAAAACACCAAGACCGACAGCATCAGCCGCATCTATTCCCACGCCCAGTCCCTGGCCCAGTGCCGCAAGTGGCTGGACGCCCATTACCCGAATGTCGAGCGCGTGGCGGTGTCCAGCAACGCCGAAGCGGCCAAACGGGTCAAGGGTGAGTGGAACTCGGCAGCGATTGCCGGCGACATGGCTGCCGGCCTCTACGGGTTGACCCGTCTGGCTGAGAAAATCGAGGATCGCCCGGACAACTCCACGCGATTCCTGATGATCGGCAGCCAGGAAGTGCCGCCGACCGGTGATGACAAGACCTCGATCATCGTTTCCATGAGCAACAAGCCCGGCGCTCTCCACGAGTTGCTGGTGCCGTTCCACGACAATGGCATCGATCTGACACGGATCGAGACCCGTCCGTCGCGCAGCGGTAAATGGACCTACGTGTTCTTCATCGACTTCGTCGGCCATCACCGCGACCCGCTGGTCAAAGGTGTGCTGGAAAAGATCAGTCAGGAAGCGGTGGCACTCAAAGTGCTGGGTTCCTACCCGAAAGCAGTTCTCTAAGGGCGGTAGCAAATGAGTGGCAACTTCCTCGCTCTGGCACAGCCGGGCGTGCAACAACTTTCGCCTTACGTTCCGGGCAAGCCTGTGGACGAACTGGCCCGTGAGCTGAACCTCGATCCGGCCAGCATCGTCAAGCTGGCGAGCAACGAAAACCCGTTGGGCGCCAGTCCCAAGGCGCTGGCGGCGATTCGCGAAGCGCTGGCCGAGCTGACCCGCTATCCGGACGGCAATGGTTTTGCGCTCAAAACCCTGTTGGCCGATCAGTGTCGCGTCGAGCTGAACCAAGTGACGCTGGGCAACGGCTCCAACGATATTCTGGAGCTGGTGGCGCGTGCCTATCTGGCGCCGGGCCTGAACGCGGTGTTCAGCGAGCATGCGTTTGCGGTCTATCCGATCGCGACCCAGGCCGTTGGTGCCCAGGCAAAAGTGATCCCGGCCAAAGACTGGGGTCATGATCTGCCGGCGATGCTGGCCGCGATCGATGCCGATACCCGCGTGGTGTTCATCGCCAACCCGAACAACCCGACCGGGACCTGGTTCGATGCCGAGGCGCTGGATGAATTCCTGCAGGACGTTCCGGCCCATGTGCTGGTGGTGCTGGACGAGGCCTACATCGAGTACGCCGAAGGCAGCGACTTGCCGGATGGCCTGGACTATCTGGCGGCCTATCCGAACCTGCTGGTCTCGCGCACCTTCTCCAAGGCCTATGGTCTGGCGTCGCTGCGGGTCGGCTACGGTTTGTCCTCGGCCATCGTCGCTGATGTGCTCAATCGCGTGCGTCAGCCGTTCAACGTCAACAGCCTCGCGCTGGCCGCCGCTTGTGCCGCGCTGCAAGACGTCGAGTACCTGGCTGAAAGCCGTCGCCTGAACCAATCCGGCATGCAGCAGCTTGAGGCGGGTTTCCGTGAGTTGGGGCTGAGCTGGATTCCATCCAGAGGCAACTTCATCTGTGTCGATCTGGGGCGCGTTGCTGCCCCGGTTTTCCAGGGGTTGTTGCGCGAAGGCGTGATCGTGCGTCCGGTGGCCAACTACGGCATGCCGAATCACCTGCGCATCACCATCGGTTTGCCAGCGGAAAACAGCCGCTTCCTCGAGGCGCTGACCAAGGTTATGGCTCGTGGTTGATGTCACTGCACTGCAATCTGCTGAACCTATGATCGGTCGCCTGGTGGTGGTCGGTCTGGGGTTGATCGGCGGTTCGTTTGCCAAAGGCCTGCGTGAAAGCGGTCTGTGCCGCGAAGTGGTCGGGGTTGATCTCGACCCGCAGTCGCGCAAGCTGGCGGTCGAGTTGGGTGTGGTGGATCGCTGCGAAGAAGACCTGGTGGCGGCTTGTCAGGGCGCGGACGTGATTCAGTTGGCGGTGCCGATCCTGGCCATGGAGAAACTGCTCGCGCTGTTGGCGGGCATGGATCTGGGACAGGCGATCCTGACTGACGTCGGCAGTGCCAAGGGCAATGTGGTGCGCGCGGCGACCGAAGCGTTTGGCGGCATGCCGGCGCGTTTCGTGCCAGGGCATCCGATTGCCGGTTCCGAGCAGAGCGGGGTGGAAGCCTCCAATGCTGACCTGTTCCGTCGCCATAAAGTGATTCTGACGCCGCTGGATCAGACCGATCCGGCCGCGCTGGCGGTGGTCGACCGGTTGTGGCGCGAATTGGGCGCCGACGTCGAGCACATGCAAGTCGAGCGTCATGACGAAGTGTTGGCGGCGACCAGCCATTTGCCGCACTTGCTGGCGTTCGGTTTGGTCGATTCATTGGCCAAACGCAATGAAAATCTTGAGATCTTCCGTTACGCTGCGGGCGGTTTCCGCGATTTCACAAGAATCGCCGGTAGCGACCCGGTCATGTGGCACGACATCTTCCTCGCCAACCGCGAAGCTGTCCTGCGCACACTCGATACATTTCGCAGCGACCTCGACGCCTTGCGCGACGCGGTCGATGCAGGGGATGGGCACCAATTGTTGGGCGTGTTCACTCGCGCCCGGGTTGCCCGCGAGCATTTCAGTAAAATCCTGGCCCGCCGGGCCTATGTGGACGCTATGAATTCCAACGATCTGATTTTCCTGGCACAACCTGGTGGCCGCCTGACTGGGCGGATTCGTGTACCGGGCGACAAATCGATTTCCCACCGCTCGATCATGCTCGGTTCCCTGGCCGAAGGCGTCACTGAAGTGGAAGGTTTCCTCGAGGGCGAAGACGCCCTGGCGACCCTGCAAGCTTTCCGCGACATGGGTGTCGTCATCGAAGGTCCGCACCATGGTCGCGTGACCATTCACGGCGTCGGCCTGCATGGCCTGAAGCCTGCGCCGGGCCCGATCTATCTGGGTAACTCCGGCACTTCGATGCGTCTGCTGTCTGGCCTGCTGGCTGCGCAGAACTTCGACAGTACCCTGACCGGCGACGCTTCGTTGTCCAAGCGTCCGATGAATCGCGTGGCCAATCCGCTACGTGAAATGGGCGCTGTGATCGAGACCGCCGCTGACGGTCGTCCACCGATGACCATTCGTGGCGGCAACAAGCTCAAGGGCCTGACTTACACCATGCCGATGGCCAGTGCCCAGGTTAAATCGTGCCTGCTGCTGGCGGGTCTGTATGCCGAAGGCAAGACCACGGTCACCGAGCCGGCACCGACTCGCGACCACACCGAGCGCATGCTGCGTGGCTTCGGCTACCCGGTGACCGTTAACGGGGCGACCGCCTCGGTCGAGTCCGGCCACAAGCTGACCGCGACCCACATTGAGGTGCCGGGCGATATCTCGTCGTCGGCGTTCTTCCTGGTGGCGGCGTCGATTGCCGAAGGTTCGGAGCTGGTGCTCGAGCACGTCGGCATCAACCCGACCCGTACCGGCGTAATCGACATCCTGCGCCTGATGGGCGCTGACATCACTCTGGAAAACCAGCGTGAAGTCGGTGGCGAGCCGGTAGCCGACCTGCGCGTACGGGCGGCTAAACTCAAAGGTATCGAGATTCCCGAAGCGCTGGTGCCACTGGCTATCGACGAGTTTCCGGTGCTGTTCGTGGCGGCTGCATGTGCCGAAGGTCGCACTGTGCTGCGTGGTGCCGAAGAGCTGCGCGTGAAGGAATCGGACCGGATCCAGGTCATGGCGGACGGTCTGCTGGCGCTGGGCGTCAAGTGCGAGCCCACTCCGGACGGCCTCATCATCGACGGCGGCCAGATCGGCGGCGGCGAAGTGCACGGTCACGGCGACCACCGGATTGCCATGGCCTTCAGCGTGGCTTCACTGCGCGCCACTGCGCCGATCCGCATCCATGATTGCGCCAACGTCGCGACCTCGTTCCCGAACTTCCTCGCGCTGTGCGCGCAGGTCGGTATCCGTGTTGCACAAGAGGCTCAGTCGTGATCAGCATTGCACCGGTCATCACTATTGATGGGCCAAGCGGCTCTGGCAAAGGTACTGTCGCCGGGATTCTGGCCAAGCGCCTGGGCTGGAACCTGCTGGATTCCGGTGCACTTTATCGATTGCTGGCTTTCGCCGCGCATAACCATGGCGTCGACCTGACCAATGAGGAATTGCTCAAGAAGCTCGCCGCTCATCTGGATGTGCAGTTCATTGCGGCGACCGACGGTCAGTTGCAGCGCATTATTCTGGAAGGTGATGAAGTCAGCGATGTGATCCGTACCGAGAGTGTCGGCTCGGGTGCCTCGCAGGTCGCCGCGTTGCCTGCGGTTCGCGAGGCGTTGCTGCAGCGTCAGCGGGCTTTTCAGGAGGCGCCGGGTCTGGTGGCCGATGGTCGCGACATGGGTACGGTGGTATTTCCCGACGCGCCCTTGAAGATTTTCCTCACTGCCAGTGCCGAAGAGCGTGCGCGCCGACGTTACTTGCAGTTGAAGGGCAAAGTCGATGGTGTTAGTCTGTCGAGTCTGCTAGATGAGATACGTGCGCGCGATGAGCGTGACACCCAGCGAGCGGTAGCCCCGCTCAAACCGGCGGCTGACGCCATACAGCTGGATTCCACGGAATTATCCATCGACCAGGTGCTGGAACGCATCATGAGCGAGATCGCCATTCGCGATATCGCCGGGTGACCAAGAGGGCCGCAGGGGACCAGTCATAGTCCTGCGGAGCTTCTTTTAAATGAAACTAACCCACATCGTCTGGGATGTGGAGATGGGCGTATTCTTCGCCCTTATCAACAGGAATTAAAATGAGCGAAAGCTTTGCGGAACTCTTTGAAGAAAGCCTAAAAACCCTGAACCTTCAGGCAGGCTCCATCATCACCGGTGTTATCGTTGATATCGATTACCAAGCTCGCTGGGTAACCGTTCACGCTGGCCTGAAGTCTGAAGCACTCATCCCGCTTGAGCAGTTCTACAACGACGCTGGCGAACTGAACATCAACGTCGGTGACGAAGTTCACGTTGCTCTGGACTCGGTTGAAGACGGCTTTGGTGAAACCAAGCTGTCCCGTGAAAAAGCCAAGCGCGCTGAATGCTGGATTGTTCTGGAAGCAGCCTTCGCAGCCGAAGAAGTGGTCAAGGGCGTTATCAACGGTAAGGTTAAAGGCGGCTTCACTGTCGACGTTAACGGCATCCGTGCGTTCCTGCCAGGTTCTCTGGTTGACGTCCGTCCAGTGCGCGACACCACGCACCTGGAAGGCAAAGAGCTGGAATTCAAGGTCATCAAGCTCGACCAGAAACGCAACAACGTTGTCGTTTCCCGTCGCAGCGTCCTCGAAGCCGAGAACTCCGCCGAGCGTGAAGCTCTGCTGGAATCCCTGCAGGAAGGCCAACAAGTCAAAGGTATCGTCAAGAACCTCACCGATTACGGCGCATTCGTCGATCTGGGTGGCGTCGATGGCCTGCTGCACATTACCGACATGGCTTGGAAGCGTATCAAGCATCCTTCCGAAATCGTCAACGTTGGCGACGAGATCGATGTCAAGGTTCTGAAGTACGATCGCGAGCGCAATCGTGTTTCCCTGGGCCTCAAGCAACTGGGCGAAGATCCATGGGTTGCTATCAAAGCCCGTTACCCAGAAAGCACTCGCGTTACCGCTCGTGTAACCAACCTGACCGACTACGGCTGCTTCGCTGAGCTGGAAGAAGGCGTTGAAGGTCTGGTGCACGTTTCCGAAATGGACTGGACCAACAAGAACATCCACCCTTCGAAAGTCGTACAAGTCGGCGACGAAGTGGAAGTTATGGTTCTGGACATCGACGAAGAGCGTCGTCGTATCTCCCTCGGCATCAAGCAGTGCAAATCTAACCCATGGGAAGATTTCTCTGGCCAGTTCAACAAGGGCGATAAAATCTCCGGCACCATCAAGTCGATCACCGATTTCGGTATCTTCATTGGTCTGGACGGCGGCATCGACGGTCTGGTTCACCTGTCCGACATCTCCTGGAACGAAGTGGGCGAAGAAGCCGTACGCCGCTTCAAGAAAGGCGACGAGCTGGACACCGTTATCCTGTCGGTTGACCCAGAGCGCGAGCGCATCTCCCTGGGTATCAAGCAACTGGAAAGCGATCCGTTCTCCGAGTACGTTCAAGAGAACGACAAAGGCGCCATCGTTAAAGGCATCGTGAAAGAAGTTGACGCTAAAGGCGCCATCATCACTCTGGCCGACGATATCGAAGCGACTCTGAAAGCCTCCGAAATCAGCCGTGACCGCGTTGAAGACGCGCGTAACGTTCTGAAAGAAGGCCAGGAAGTTGAAGCCAAGATCATCAGCGTTGATCGCAAGAGCCGCGTAATCCAGCTCTCCATCAAGTCGAAAGATGATGCTGAAGAGAAAGAAGCAATCCAGAGCTTGAAAGACAAGCCTGCTGCTGACATCGCTGCTGGTCCTACCACTCTGGGCGACCTGTTGCGTGCACAAATGGAAAAACAGAACTGAGTTCTGTCAGACCATAGAAAAAGGGCGACTTCGGTCGCCCTTTTTTGTGTCTGCGATTTGGTGAATCCCAAACGTGCTGACGCTGCAATATTTCTTTCGTGAAACCAATGATCTACATAAGTTGTCTGTAACTTCATACAGGTCAATCGTCTATTCAAGGCTAGGCTTAGTCTGAAGTGAACGACCGCCGGGTTGCGTATCCGGCATAAGGAAGTGAATGAATAAGCTCATTGTCGTGATAGCAGTAATGACATTGGCAGGTTGTACCACCAGCGCCAAGACTCATGTGGTGCGCGGCGTCAGTGGTATAGAGGTCGATTGTTCGGGATTGGGCTCAGGATGGGAGAGGTGTCACAAGCGAGCGGCCAAGGAGTGTAAAGGGGCAGGTTATAAAGTCATCGTAAGGTCTGATGACGCCAAGGAGGAAGATATATTCCCTTTCGGTTTCAATCCCGCGGGCTATCTGACACGCACCATGCTGGTTATCTGCAGGTGAGTGTGTGGGTTCGATCAGAGTTCCGGTGCCTTGAAATCGGGCATCTCGCTGCTGGGGACGATATGTCAACACTCGGGCTGTTCAAATTACTCGGGGCATGCTAAAACCTTTGAAGCGCTGATCTAGCTGCTTGAAAAAGAAGGGAAAAATATGACGAAGTCGGAGTTGATCGAACGAATTGTCACCCATCAAGGGCTACTCTCATCTAAAGATGTGGAGCTGGCCATCAAGACCATGCTTGAGCAAATGTCCCAATGTCTGGCCACTGGTGATCGAATCGAGATCCGTGGTTTTGGCAGCTTTTCACTGCACTATCGCGCGCCGCGCGTGGGGCGTAATCCAAAAACCGGTCAGTCCGTCAGCCTTGACGGCAAGTTCGTTCCACATTTCAAGCCAGGCAAAGAACTGCGTGATCGTGTGAACGAGGATGAGGAGGAAGGGCTTTGACGGCTGTTGCACTCCAGGGAGCCGCTGATGCGTAACTTCAAGCGCGTACTCCTCGCTGTATTTGTCCTGTTGCTTGTTCTGGCGATCCTGGCGTTCGTTCTTGAGAACCAGCAAGGCGTGTCCCTACTGTTCCTTGGTTGGGCGGGGCCGCAATTGCCAGTATCGCTGATCATGGTGATTGCGCTGCTGATCGGCATGGTGATCGGGCCGGTTCTCGGCTGGTTTCTGGGGCGTACATCCAGAGCCTCGCGCAAACGCCTTGTCTGATTCCGGGAAACCCGCTGTAGGCATGGAATTTGCCTCGCAGCTTGTCCATATCCATTAGTAAAACCTTCATTAAGCTGTAAAATGCTGCGCTTGGCCGATAGGGGTGTTCCCATTTCGGTTCAGACTGACTCTGTCAGAAGCCTCGGCTGACTTGATGGCTTTTGCATTCATGGATTAGACAGTGCGCGGTTGGCGGCCCTGTCAGTAACTTAAGGGTATGGTTTCGCGTGAAAATTTTAGTAACCGGCGGCGCCGGATTTATCGGCTCGGCAGTCATTCGTCATATCATCTCCAACACTGCCGACTCTGTCGTTAACGTCGATAAACTGACCTATGCCGGTAACCTTGAGTCGTTGGCTGAAGTCAGCCAGAACTCGCGTTACGTGTTCGAACGCGTCGACATCTGCGACCGTGATCAAGTGGACCGTGTTCTGCGTGAACACCAACCGGATGCAATCATGCACCTGGCCGCAGAATCCCACGTTGACCGCTCGATCTCCGGTCCGTCTGAATTCATCCAGACCAACATCATCGGCACCTACACCTTGCTGGAAGCTGCGCGCCATTATTGGGCGGCACTGGATGATGCGCGCAAAGCCAACTTCCGTTTCCACCATATCTCCACCGACGAAGTCTACGGAGACCTCGAAGGCCCGGAAGACCTGTTCACCGAAACCACACCGTATCAGCCAAGCTCACCGTACTCGGCCAGCAAGGCCAGTTCAGATCACCTGGTTCGCGCCTGGAGCCGTACCTACGGCCTGCCGACCCTGGTTACCAACTGCTCGAACAACTACGGTCCTTGCCACTTTCCTGAGAAGCTGATCCCGCTGATCATCCTCAATGCACTGGAAGGCAAGCCGCTGCCGGTCTACGGAAAAGGCAACCAGGTTCGTGACTGGCTCTACGTCGAAGACCACGCCCGCGCACTGTACAAAGTCGTGACCGAAGGCGTGATCGGCGAGACCTACAACATCGGCGGCCATAACGAGAAGCAAAACATCGAAGTGGTGCATACCCTTTGCGCACTGCTTGATGAACTGCGTCCAGACTCTGCTCATCGTCCACACGCCAGCCTGATCACCTACGTTCAGGATCGCCCGGGCCACGACCAGCGTTACGCGATCGACGCCAGCAAAATCCAGCGCGAGCTGGGTTGGACACCGGAAGAAACCTTTGAAACCGGTATCCGCAAGACTGTCGAGTGGTACCTGAACAACACTGAGTGGGTGGCTCACGTGAAGAGCGGCAGCTACCAGCAATGGATCGACCAGAACTACATGGACCGTTCGGACAAAGCATGAAAATTCTCCTGTTGGGAAAAAACGGCCAGGTCGGCTGGGAGCTGCAGCGCTCTCTTGCGCCTCTTGGCGAACTGATCGCCCTGGACCGTCATCCGGTCGATGGTTTGAGCGGCGACCTGTCTGACCTCAATGCACTGCGCGCGACGATCCGTCAGGTTAAACCCGACGTCATCGTCAACGCAGCGGCCTACACTGCGGTCGATAAAGCTGAATCCGAGACTGAGCTGGCCGATCGTGTGAACGGTCAGGCGAGTCAGGTTATGGCTGAAGAAGCCGCATCTCTAGGGGCTTGGCTGATTCACTACTCGACCGATTACGTGTTCAGCGGTGAAGGCCTGACGCCGTGGCAAGAAACCAATGCCGTCGCACCGGTGAATCACTACGGTGCCAGCAAACTGGCCGGCGAGCAGGCGATTATTGCCTCGGGATGCAAGTACCTGATCTTCCGCACCAGTTGGGTCTATGGTGCTCGCGGTAACAACTTCGCCAAGACCATGCTGCGCCTGGCCAAGGATCGCGAAACCCTGAGCGTCATCGCCGACCAGATCGGCGCCCCTACCGGCGCAGACCTGATCGCTGACGTGACGGCGCTGGCTATTCAGCAAGTGTTGCAGCGTCCTGAACTGGCGGGTCTTTATCACTTGGCGGCCGCCGGCGAAGTGTCCTGGCACGGCTATGCCAGCCATGTGATCGGTTTTGCCAAGGCCAACGGTGAAGAGCTTGCTGTCACAGCGATCAATCCGATCGAAACGACCGCCTACCCGACACCGGCGCGCCGCCCTCTGAATTCCCGATTGAATACTCAGAAGCTGCGCGACAATTTTTCTTTGCACTTGCCGGATTGGCAAAGTGGTGTCACCCGAATGCTTATGGAAGTCCTGAACAAATGACCACGACAAATCGTAAAGGCATCATCCTCGCTGGTGGCTCGGGTACTCGTCTGCACCCGTTGACCCTCGGCGTGTCCAAGCAGATGCTGCCGATCTACGACAAGCCGATGATCTTCTATCCGCTGTCGGTGTTGATGCTCGCCGGTATACGCGAAATCCTGATTATCTCCACCCCTGAAGATCTGCCGTGCTTCCGTAAATTGCTGGGTGACGGCAGTCTGTACGGCATCAAGCTGACTTACGCTGAGCAGCCAAGCCCGGACGGTCTGGCGCAGGCGTTCATCATTGGTGAAGAGTTCATCGGCAAGGATCCTTGCTGTCTGATCCTGGGCGACAACATCTTTTACGGTCAACACTTCTCGGACAATCTGCGTTCGGCCAGCGCTCAAGAGCATGGAGCGACGGTATTCGGCTATCACGTATCGGACCCGGAGCGTTTTGGTGTAGTGGAGTTCGACGCTGCCGGCCACGCTTTGAGTATCGAAGAAAAGCCACTGAAGCCAAAATCGAGCTATGCGGTGACGGGGCTGTACTTCTACGACAACCAGGTTGTCGAGATCGCCAAGAATATCAAGCCATCCGCGCGTGGTGAGCTGGAGATCACTGATGTCAACCGTGCGTACCTCGAGCAGAAGACCCTCAAAGTCGAAATGCTTGGTCGCGGCTTTGCCTGGCTGGATACCGGTACACATGATTCGTTGCTGGAGGCGAGCCACTTCGTGCATACCATTGAGAAGCGGCAGGGTTTGAAAGTTGCCTGTCTGGAGGAGATTGCTTACAGCAGTGGCTGGATTTCCGCCGCTGAGCTGTCGGCTCAGGCAGTGCGTCTCAGCAAGACTGGTTATGGTTTCTATCTGGAAAAGCTTTTGAAGGCGCAGGATTGTCGAGGCTTGAGTGAGAATTGATCTTGGCTGACGATTGATATTATTTTGATGTCGATTTGAAGAAATCGTTTGTTTTCAAATGATTTTCGTATCTGCCCTTCGCATGAGTTATTTATTCCCGGTACTAGCTGTAGAATGGCCGGCAGAACTATCTGACCCCATTCAGTGCTGCATGCCTCAGGCTTATTGGGCTCGCACTCCTGGCTCCGACTTATCGAGATCGCCTCAAAAAATTGAGGCAGGAATACGGATAAGTGGTCGAGCTAGCGAGTGAGGGGGAGGCGTACTCGGTGTAAAATCAACCGGTTTGGATTGATGCTTGGCTGTCACCCTCGGTCGACTCGAGCAAAAAACTTGCATTACATACGATGCAAGGATGACCAGAAACATAACTGAGCCCACTTTCTGGATGAATCTGCCGGAAGGGGATTAAGGATTTAGAGCATGGAACTGATTCCCGTAATTTTGTCTGGCGGAGTAGGCAGCCGGTTATGGCCTGTTTCCCGGGAGGCCCATCCAAAGCCGTTCATGGATCTGCCAGATGGCCAGAATCTAATCCAGAAAACGTTCCTTCGTGCTTCGCGTCTGGAAGGTGTTGTGGAAGTTCTTACGGTGACCAACCGTGAGCTCCTGTTCAAGACCGAAGACGAGTACGGTGCGGTCAACACGCACAAGCACTCGCAAGGTTTCATCCTTGAGCCTTTCGGGCGTAATACTGCTGCCGCCGTCGCTGCTGCGGCGCTTCAACTGGAAGCTTCGCATGGCCCCGACGCCCAAATGTTGGTGTTGGCGGCAGACCACCTGATCAAAGACGAAAAAGCATTTGCGGCGGCGGTAGCCAGTGCAGTTGCGCTTGCCTCCGAAGGCTGGCTGGTCACCTTTGGTATTCAACCGACCTATCCTGAAACAGGGTTCGGGTACATTGAAGCTCAAAAAGATGCGCCCCTGAAGGGTGGTCTGAAAGTTGCGCGCTTCGTCGAAAAGCCCAATCTTGAAACGGCTGAAGGCTACGTCAGCGCGGGCAACTACTATTGGAACTCCGGGATGTTCTGCTTCCGGGTTGGCACTGTGCTGGAAGAGCTTCGCCAGCATGCTCCGGACGTGGTGGAAGCCGTCAGTAAAACCATTGAAAGCTCGCGCCTTACCATCTCTGAAAAGTATCGTTGCCTGGCACTCGACGCCGATGCATTCGCAGAGGTTCCAGACATCTCCATCGATTACGCATTGATGGAGCGCTCCTCCAAGGTAGCAACCATCCCTTGTGATATTGGTTGGAGTGACATCGGTTCCTGGAACGCGGTCAGTGAACTGACCGAGCCTGATGAAGATGGCAATCGTTTTGAAGGCGAGGTGTTGTCCCACAACTCCCGTAACAATTATGTAAACAGTGAAGATCGACTGACTGCGCTGGTCGGGGTTGAGGACCTACTGGTCATCGATACCCCGGACGCGGTGATGATCGCTCACAAAGATCACGCCCAAGACGTAAAACATATTGTCAATCAGCTCAAGGCGGCCAGCCACACGGTGCATTTGCTCCATCGTACCGTTCATCGCCCTTGGGGGACCTACACAACCCTGGAAAACGGCGAGCGCTTCAAGATCAAGCGCATTGTGGTGAAGCCCAAGGCTTCGTTGTCCTTGCAGATGCACCATCACAGAAGCGAACACTGGATCGTTGTCAGCGGGATGGCTAAGGTCATCAACGATCAGCAGGAGCTGATGTTGAACACCAACGAGTCCACGTTTATTCGTGCTGGTCATCAGCACCGTTTGATGAATCCGGGGGTCATAGACCTGGTGATGATTGAAGTACAAAGTGGTGACTATCTCGGCGAGGACGATATTGTTCGTTTTGAAGATAATTACGGCCGCGTCGATAAGTAAGAGTACTGTCGCTGTTACAAGCCGGATCGGTGGATTTCCACCGGTCAGGCTTTTTTGCATCTGGGCTGGTCCTGATGCATTTCCATCCTGACGAGAAAGCAGAGCCGTTAATCGGCTTCGCTTCCACATACCTCAGCAAGAGAGCGGTATGAATACCCCGATCAAAACCCAGTGTTTCAAAGCCTATGACATTCGCGGCCAAGTGCCATCCGATCTCAATGAAGAGGTTGCTTACCGGATTGGCCGGGCCATGGTTGTCGAGCTACAGGGCAAAAACATTGTGCTGGGGCGGGACATGCGGCTCGAAAGCCCGATGCTGGCAGAGGCGATGACACGTGGTTTGCTCGAGGCAGGTGCCAACGTCATCGATATCGGCTTGTGTGGCACCGAAGAAGTCTACTTTGCCACTAGCTCGTTCAAGGCGGATGGTGGAGTGATGATCACCGCAAGTCACAATCCCAAGGGTTACAACGGGATGAAGCTTGTGAAGTCCGAATCTCGGCCTATCAGTGGCGACACCGGGCTAAATGCCATACGCGACCGTGTGGAAAGTGGTGATTTGGGAACCTTGGCTGCAAGCCCCGGCGAAGTTCGATTCGAACTGGATAAGACGACCTACATTGAGCACCTTCTCAGTTACGTCAACGTTGCGAATCTCAAACCGCTGAAAATACTTGCCGACCCGGGCAATGGCGCTGCCGGGCCAGTGTTGCGGCAGTTGGCCCAAAAGCTACCCTTCGAATGGGTGGTCATCAACGCCGAGCCCGATGGCAACTTTCCCAACGGTGTGCCCAATCCGCTTCTGCCAGAGAACCGCACGCTGACACGGCAAGCGTTGCTGGCAAACGGCTGCGACTTGGCAATTGCGTGGGATGGTGACTTCGATCGCTGCTTCTTCTTCGACCAGGATGGCCGCTTCGTCGAGGGCTATTACCTGGTTGGTCTGCTGGCGGAAATGCTGCTCAAGAAGAACCCAGGCTCCAAAATCATCCATGATCCCAGACTGACCTGGAGCACAATCGATCAGGTTCGATTGGCGGGCGGTGTTTCAGTACAATGCAAAACCGGGCATGCCTTTATCAAGGAGCGCATGCGTCTGGAGAATGCGATCTACGGCGGCGAGATGAGTGCTCACCATTATTTCCGGGATTTCGCCTACTGTGACAGCGGCATGATTCCCTGGTTATTGGTGACCGAATTGATGTCTGCGTCGGGAAAAAATCTGGCCCAGCTTGTTGATGAGCGCATTGCCGCCTATCCATGCAGTGGTGAAATCAATTATCGAGTGAACGATGTGTCAGCGGCGCTGGAAGAGGTCCTGGCACATTATTTACCTCACGGGCCTCACCTTGATCAAACCGATGGAGTCAGTCTGGAATTTTCTGACTGGCGATTTAATCTCCGAGGCTCAAATACAGAACCTCTGTTGAGATTGAATGTGGAAAGTAAAGGAGACCCAGCGCTGGTGGCGTTAAAAGTTAAAGAAATTGAGGGACTGCTGAACAGTAGAAATATGGAATGAAAAAACGGTTCTCACTTCCTGAGGGAAGGTGAGGGGCAGCGATAAGTTGGCTCTCCGATAGAGACTTACTGTTCGATTGATTAATTTAAATTGGTGAAAAAATGAGCGACAAGAAAGTAGCGTTGATTACGGGTATTACTGGTCAAGATGGTGCTTACCTTGCTGAGTTCTTGCTCAAGAAAGGTTATTCGGTACACGGTATCAAGCGCCGTGCCTCCTTGTTCAATACTCACCGTATTGACCATCTTTACCACGACCCGCATAAGAAAGGCTATGATCTGAAACTGCACTACGGCGACCTGACCGATTCGAGTAGCTTGATTCGCATTGTGCAGGAAGTACAACCAGATGAAGTTTACAACCTCGGGGCGCAAAGCCACGTTGCCGTTTCCTTCGAATCGCCAGAATATACTGCTGACACTGATGCCATGGGTACACTGCGCATCCTTGAAGCAATCCGGATCGCCGGTCTTGAGAAGAAGACCAAGTTCTATCAAGCATCCACCTCCGAGCTTTATGGTCTGGTGCAGGAAATTCCTCAGAAAGAAACCACGCCTTTCTATCCCCGCTCCCCATATGCCGTCGCCAAGATGTATGCCTATTGGATTACCGTGAACTATCGTGAGTCTTATGGCATGTATGCCTGCAACGGTATTCTCTTTAATCACGAATCGCCGATCCGTGGCGAAACCTTCGTAACCCGTAAGATCACGCGCGCCTTGGCACGTATCAAGGTCGGTCTGCAAGACTGCCTGTACCTCGGTAACATGGACGCCCTGCGTGACTGGGGTCATGCCCGTGATTACGTGGAAATGCAATGGCTTATGCTGCAACAAGAAACACCAGACGACTTTGTGATCGCGACCGGTGAACAGCATTCCGTTCGGGAGTTTGTTGAAGTTGCAGCGAAAGAAGCAGATATCAAGATTCGTTGGGAAGGCCAGGGTGTAGACGAGAAAGGTTACGACGTCGCAACCAACAAATGCATCGTTGCCGTCGACCCACGTTATTTCCGTCCTGCCGAAGTTGAGACGCTGTTGGGTGACCCAAGCAAAGCCAAAGCCAAACTGGGCTGGGTACCACGTACTACCTTCGCTGAGCTAGTAGAAGAAATGATGCGTGAAGATCTGAGTGAAGCCAAACGCGACAAGCTGGTCGCTGAACACGGCTTTAAATACTTCAAGGGTCAGGAATAAGGGGACTGGGATGATACCGGTATATCAGCCCTTTCTGGGCGGCCGCGAAAAGGAATATGTAAACCAGTGTCTAGATTCGACCTGGATTTCTTCTCGCGGAGAATTCATCTCCCGCTTTGAGAGCGAGTTTGCCCGATACATCGGCGCCGAACATGCGACCACGGTGAGCAATGGCACGGTAGCCCTGCACTTGGCAATGGCCGCTCTGGGGCTTGGGCCTGGCGATGAGGTGATTGTCCCAACGCTCACTTACGTGGCGTCGGTCAACACCATTTTGCAAACCGGGGCCAGCGTCGTGTACGCTGAGTCCCTGGCTGATACCTGGAACGTCAGCGTTCCAGACATCCGAAGCCGCATAACGCCGAAAACCAAAGCCGTCATGGTGGTGCACTTGTACGGTCTGGCGTGTGACATGGATGAAGTCGTCGCGCTGTGTAAAGAGCATAATCTGCTGCTGATCGAAGACTGCGCAGAAGCTTTCGGCTCTCTGTACAAAGGTCAGCACGTAGGGACTTTTGGCGATGTCGCCACGTTCAGCTTTTTTGGCAACAAGACCATTACCACCGGTGAGGGTGGAATGGTGGTGTCCAAGAACAAGGACATCCACGAGAGAGCCTGTCATCTTAAAAGCCAGGGTGTGTCCAAGACCCGCGAGTATTGGCACGATGAGTTGGCATTCAACTATCGGATGACCAACATTTGCGCAGCCATTGGCCTTGCCCAGTTGGAGCGTGCAGACGAGATCATCGCTCTTAAGCGTCAGGTTGCAGACTGGTATCGCGAAGCGCTCGAAGGGCTTCCGCTGCAGATGCACGCAGAGCAGCCAGGTACTCGTCACTCCTACTGGATGTGCTCGATACTGTTGGATGATCAGAGTCAGCGTCAGGCATTGCGTGATCATTTGAAGAACAAGGGCATTGAGACACGCCCTCTGTTCGCTCCTGCTCACCATATGCCACATTGCAAGACGGATGAGTCCTTCCCGGTAGCGCAGGACCTCAGCTTGCGAGGGGTGAACCTTCCAAGTTATCCGACGCTGAGCCGTGAACAGGTGCAGCAAGTCGTAGATGAAATTCGGGCTTACTTTGCCAGCTGATGTTGCGTTGGGGTTGAGGCTGGTAACAGCCTCAATTCTCATAAAATTCAAAGAGGACGAATAATGTCCAAGCTTTCGAATTTAATTATTCAGGGGAAGTAATGTTTTCGTATTTTTCTCGCGTGTGGGCTGCTCGATACTTTTGGGTGCATCTTGCTCTAGCTGATTTGCGTTCTCGCTGGCGCCGATCTTTTTTTGGCGTAACGTGGTCGATTATCCAGCCATTGGGTATGACGATACTCCTGACGCTGGTATTCAGCCGGCTGTTCAATACGGACGTATTAACCTACGCACCCTATGTTCTATCAGGAATCGTAGTTTGGGAGTTTATTTCCGCTAATACAATTGGCGGGTCATTGTCCTTCGTTCAGGCGGATGCCTACATTAAACAATGTAATCATCCCTTGGCCATTTATACCTTGCGAACAGTGCTCGGTAGTTCAATTGTGCTCATGCTGGCCAGCGTTTCGCTCTATCTCTGGGTGGCAATCATGATGCCTCAGAATTTCGGATGGAGCTGGTTGGCGACGCTAACGATATTCCCTGTCGTTGCCTTGATAGCGTGGCCTGTATCCACACTTCTATCCTACATCAGCACCCGTTTTCGCGACGTTCCCCATGCGCTTGGGCTTGTGATGCAATCATTGTGGTTTGTGTCTCCGGTGTATTTTGAAGCGAAAATGTTTCAAAACGGCGGACTGCATGCGCTGGTTGATTACAACCCGATTTATCACATTCTACAGTTGTTCAGGGCGCCGCTACTGCAAGGGGAGTGGCCAACACTTGCAAATTATACATTTAGTTTAGGTACTGCTTTGTTCTTTGGGCTAATTGCAATGTATGTTGGTTACAAAGCAGAGCGGAAGGTGATTTTTTACCTATGAGAATGAATAGAATCAATCAGATCAATGTAAAGAACGTCAATCTTCATTACGCGGCCGCGGCTTATAAGGAACGTTCATTAAAGTCCTTGCTGGCCAATATCTTCTCAAAAAAAGATGCCAACAACCACGTCGCTGATATTCATGCGCTCAAGAACATAAATGTTCAAATTGTCAGCGGCGAACGCGTGGGGCTTCTTGGACATAATGGCGCGGGCAAAAGCACATTCCTCAAGACGGTCGCCGGCTTGTATCCAATCTCCAGCGGTGAACTGGTGGTACAAGGCCAGGTTCGTTCGCTGTTTGATCTGAGCTTGGGCTTTGAACCGGATGCCACGGGACGTGAGAACATTCTCTACCGTGGTTTACTGCTTGGTTTGTCGCCAAAGTTCATGCGAGAGAAGATCGACGAGATTGTGGCGTTTGCCGATCTGGGCGAGTTTATTGATTACCCGATTAAAACGTACTCTGCCGGGATGCAGGTACGACTGGCTTTTGCTATCTCTACTACGGTTGGTGGCGACATTTTGTTGCTGGATGAAGTGATCGGTGCTGGCGATGCCAACTTTATGGCAAAGGCTAAAGTACGTATTACCAGTTTGATCGAAAAGGCCGAAATACTCGTTCTGGCTTCTCATGACTTTGGTGCCTTGCAATCCATCTGCACCCGGGGTTTGGTGTTCCATCATGGTGAGTTGTTGTTCGATGGTGAGATAACAGACGCTATAGCGGAATACAAAAAGATAAATGGACTTTCTGATGCAAACTAAGCCGTTTCGTGTCATGTGGTTGCTGAATCATGGTGCGGCTCGTCGTTTCGAGTTGCAGATGCTCAAAACCTTGGGAGTCACAGAGTTTTTTCTCCCTAAGTCATTTCCACAGGAAATCGGTTTTCGTTCGGCGAGCATAGACTATTCAGAGGATGCCAATCTGACTATTCCGGCCGAAGATCTGGCGGTGTTGAACGCGCAAAATTGGTTTGTCTCACCTTCGAAAGAGGCGTGGGAAATTGCTAATAAATATTTTGATGTGTGTTTTTTCATCTGTCATTCAAAAGGCTTTATGAATGAGGTTGCTCGATCATTTAGTGGTGCAGCAATCTGGCGTGCTTATGGTTTGGATAAAACATTAAGTTACTCCGAAGTCGTCAAGGTCCTGACCTTGGGTACACAGTCAGTAAAGAAACTTGGGCGACGCCTTTGGTTAGGCATCGCCTACGAGCATCTTGCAGATTCTGAGTCCATGTATCTGCAAAAACGAAAGGCATTTTTACCGCTGGGTTTGAGTGATTGCCGGATCAATGATGTTTGGAATGGTAGTCAGAAACACATTTTTTTTGTATGTCCGGATATTGGTTTTAGTAGCTACTATAAAAAAGTATATGAGAAATTTGTCTCAGATATGCAAGGTTTTCCATACAAGATCGGTGGCTCTCAACCGATAGAAGTGGATGATCCGAATGTGTTGGGGTTTGTCACCAACGAAGAGCACGAAAGTAATATGAGAGAGTCGCGAGTGATGTTTTATCATTCAAGCGAGCCTAACCATATTCATTATCATCCTTTCGAAGCTATTCGTGTCGGTATGCCATTGATCTTCATGAGTGGTGGCATCCTCGATCGCATGGGGGGAGCGACCCTTCCTGGCCGATGCGAGTCTGTCAAAGAAGCCAGAGAGAAAATCCGTCGCATCTTGAATGATGACTCAGCGTTCATTGAGCAAGTCCGCAGCAGCCAGGCAGTGTTGCTGGAGCCCATGCGTGCAGAGAACTGCGAAGCTGCTTGGATAAACGGTTTCAGAGAAATCCTGCAAGAGTTGGAAGTCAGCCGTTTAGAACAAAGCCAGCGGCCAATAAAACGTAAGAAAATTGCTGTTGTAGTCCCTGTCGAATATCGAGGGGGGAGCCTTCGTGGAGCCAAGTTATTGGCGGAAGCTTTGCATGAAGGGAGCAGGCAATGGGGAGAAGATGTCGACGTAGTGCTCTTGCATTTGAAGTCTGCTGACGACCAGTCGGAAGATCCTTCAGATAAGAATGAGAGGGTTCAGCAGCGCACATTTAAATGGAAAACCCTCGATGCGCAAACAGCACGTAGGGCTATGCGGTATGCCGGTCACGAAGGCTGGGAACCTGACAGCGTAAAATATATTGTCCCGGATGATGGTATCAAACAGCTTTTGGATTGTGATGCATGGATCGTTGTCTCTGATCGGGTGCAGGCTCCCTTGGTACCTCTGCGACCATGCATATTCATGGTTTATGATTATCTTCAACGATATGAAAAGGTACTTTCCAAAAACGGCGATCAAAACTTTATTAGTGCCGTGCGCAGGGCGCAGAAAGTTCTTGTTACGACTGAATTTACAAAGCAGGACGCCATTCAGTATGCCGGTGTGGAAGTAAATCGAATCGCCAAAGTGCCTATGCTCGCTCCCGATTTTTCAAAAGTTGAGCCAGAAATAGTATCGACACCTGATCATCCGTATTTCTTGTGGACAACAAATGCTGGTGCGCATAAAAATCATGAAAATGCGTTGAAAGCTCTTAAGTTTTACTATGAAACTCTGGGTGGGCAGTTTTTCTGTCATGTGACGGGTGTGAATACAGAGAATCTGCTAGAGCGTGGTTTGCCGCATCTTAAGTCCCTGTCTACACTCGTTGGTACAAGCGCTGCGTTAAAGGAAAAAGTTAAATGGCTCGGCGAACTCCCGGACTTTGAGTATCGCTGTGCTTTGGCAAATGCTACGTTTTTATGGCATGCAGGTAAAATTGATAACGGCACCTTCAGTGTTGTTGAAGCGGCTAGCTTAGGCGTGCCAGCTTTGAGTAGTAATTATCCAGCTATGCATGAGATGGATGTTCAATTTTCACTGCAGTTGTCGTGGATGAATGCTGCCGATTATAAAGAGATGGCACATAAGCTGAAAGAAATGGAATTGACTTACTTGTCCAAGAAGGCCCTGCTTCCATCGCCTGAGGTATTGGCAGAACAAGGCGTTGAGAAGTTGGCGGCACAATATTGGGGAGTCATACGAGAGTGTCTATAAAAAAATATGGTATCTACCTGGCCTACGCACCAGGTTTAGATCTTCGTCACGAAGGATTGGGTAGATACCTGGCTGCCTTCTTGAAAGGGGCAGGGGACCGAGAAGATATCCGTTTTGTACTTGTATGCCCCAGTTGGTCAAAAGAGGGGCTTGAAGATCTATTTCACAGCGAAGGTGTCTCTAAAGAGCGCTTCGAATTAGTCTCACCCTCGAAAAAGCCGATGGTGTTGCGCGTCTACGAAGCCTACATCGCTAGAAAGAAACGAAAGCGGAAGCCGGGAATATTTAAAAGAATTTCCAATGGTTTTGCCGCGATTAAAAGAGCTGCCATTGACCACGTTGAGCATCAATTGGTGACGACCGATTCTTACTCAGGGCTGATATTGCTGTTGATAGAGGGCGCTTTTCTTGCCAGCCTTCTGCTCCTGTTTAGTCCAATCATTGTGTTGGCGTTAATCGTTCTTTTTTTCATAAAATTCAAGTTTGTTTTTAAACGACTGATGCGACCGTTTCGGCGTTATGTATCACGTGCTCAAGGGGCTGTCGGGGAGCCGAAAGACGACGCTTTCATATTCCGGCTTTATAAGCGAATGGAGCGGATTGAGTCGGAGCGGATGCTTCGCTTGATTGATAACCTGGCTGATGTGAAAGCCTGGTACAGTCCTACTGCATTCTGGCCAGCCTTCAACAAAATAAATCGTCCACGCTTGATGTGTGTGCCGGATGTGGTGCTATCGGACTTCCCTGTCGGGTTCTCAAATGTGGGAGGCGAACGCTTTTTGCAGACCTATGAGGATGTCCGTAGATCGATCCAGACAGGGCAGCATTACGTTACCTATAGCAACGCGATCAAGTGGGAGACATTGGTCGATCAGTATTCGATACGCGCTTCTAATGTAGCGGTGATTCATCATGCGCCGAATATGCTAAACCAGTGGGTGACAACCCGTGGGTTTGCAGATCTGGAAGCCACCTCGCTTCATTACTCTCAAACACTTCTCGCTAGTGCGATGCGAAAATCCTCAAATAAGAACTACACTGTAGGTTTTGCAAATACTTCGTTCAAGTTCATATTTTATGCGAGTCAGTTTAGACCGAACAAAAACCTGTTGATGTTGTTGCGGACGTACGAGTTTCTTTTAAGAAAAAAATATGTCAGCCACAAACTGGTTCTGACCGGTGATCCCGAGCGGTATCCAGCTGTCAAAAAATTTATTGCCGAACACGGTTTGGAGAACGATGTTCTATGCTTGCACGGTTTGACGGTGCAGGAACTTGCGGCTTGTTACAAGTTAGCGGATCTGGCAGTAAACCCTAGCCTTAGCGAAGGTGGGTGCCCGTTCACATTCACCGAGGCGCTGTCGGTAGACACTCCTGTGGTTATGGCTCGAATCGCGGTTACCGAGGAGATACTTGATCAGCCAGAACTGCAAGATACGACATTTTTTGACCCGTTTGATTGGGAAGATATGGCTCATCGTATTGAATGGGCTCTTTCTCATCGAGAAGAGCTTCTTACACTACAGAAAAATATCTATCAGGGCCTGATTCAGCGTACCTGGACAGATGTGGTGAATGAGCATATCACCGTTCTTGAAGCTATTTCTGAAGGCGGCGGTAGCCCTTCGGAGGGCCAATAATGAGTCCAATCACAGGGATGCTGATTCTGGGGTTCGGTGGTCATGCCCGGAGTGTGGCTGACGTCGCGCTTGCATCGGGAATAACACAATTGTGTTTTATCGACGCTAAGGCTAAACAAGGCGAATCGTTTTGTTCGTTTCCAGTGAAAGCGTCAGTGGACTTTGAGCTGCCCGCAGATTGGTCAGTCATGCCGGCGGCAGGCGACAACAGAAAAAGAATAGAGCAATGTGAATGGGTCATTCAGCAAGGATGGCGGTTAGCGACACTCATCTCCTCCAGGGCCACGATAGGCGTCGGGGCCCAAATCGGTGAAGGTAGTTTTATCGCTCATCACGCACATGTTGGGCCGATGGCATCGGTGGGACGCGGCTGTATTATAAACACCGGCGCGATCGTTGAGCATGACTGCACAGTGGGTGACTACAACCACATTTCCGTCGGTGCTGTAGTTGCGGGTCGCAGTCGTGTTGGTGATCGCTGCTTCCTGGGGGCTGGCTCAACGGTGATCGATGGACTGCAGATAACAGACGATGTCATGCTGGGCGCCGGTGCGTGCGCTCATCGTAATCTGGAGCAGGCCGGTACCTATGTTGGAGTTCCCGCGAAGTTTCTGGGGCGCAAACATTGAAAATCCTGCATTTTTTCAAGACTTACTACCCCGATACCATGGGTGGTGTAGAGCAGGTTATCTTTCAGCTCGCTGAGGGGGGGAGACAGCACGGTATCGAGTCTGAAGTCCTTTATCTTAGTCCACGTGGCGCGATGCGCAATGAACGGCTCGGACATCATATGACCCACCGGTCGTATGAGAATTTTCAAGTGGCCTCAACCGGGTTTTCAATCGGGGCGATCAAGGATTTCTTCGAGCTGGCAAAACAGGCAGATATTATCCACTACCACTTTCCGTGGCCATTTATGGATATGGTGCACTTTCTAACCAGAATCAAGAAGCCAACCGTTGTCACTTATCACTCGGATATCGTGAAACAGCAGTCGTTGCTTCGACTCTATAATCCGCTCCTGCACGCGTTTCTTCGAAATGTGGACGTAATCGTTGCTTCGTCACCTAACTATGTTGCAAGCAGCGAAACGCTGGGGAAGTATGTAGATAAGGTTAAGGTCATCCCCATTGGTATAGATCGCAATACATACCCTGAGGTTACTGATGCATCGAAGGCTCATTGGCGTGAGGCGTTGGGTGAGCGCTTCTTCCTTTTCGTAGGCGCGCTTCGTTATTACAAGGGCCTTGATTTTCTTCTGGAGGCGGCACAGCAGACAAAGCTGCCTGTCGTGATCATGGGTAAAGGTCCCATGGAAGCGGCACTGAAACAGAAGGCTAAAGATGCAAAGCTGGAGAATGTCTTTTTTGTCGGTGCCTTACCTGACAGCGATAAGGCTGCATTGATGAGTCTGTGTTTCGCGTTGGTATTTCCCTCTCACCTCAGGTCCGAAGCTTTCGGGATTACCCTTCTCGAAGGAGCGATGTATGGAAAACCACTGATTTCCTGTGAAATCGGAACAGGTACGACGTACATCAATATCGAAGGTCAAACGGGCTGTGTGGCACTCCCGGGAGACAGTGTGTCTCTCGCAAGCGCTATGAAGAAGTTGTGGGATGACCCCTATGGGGCCGCCAAAATGGGAGAGAATGCTCTAAAACGTTATGAAGAGTATTTCAAGGCCGATGATATGGTTAAGTCCTACAGTGAAATATATCACTCGCTTTTGAAGTAATGAATATTGAAAGCCGAGATATAACTTAGAACGTTGCGTCTATATTGTGCTCGGAAAATGACAAAAATAGCGCGTTAAAAACCAGGCGTAGAGAATATTATGGATTTATTGGGGTTGCTTCAGCGCCGGCAGCGGGTCTTTTCTTGCTTTACCGTGTTCTTGCTGACTTTTTTAGTTCATCGGGTCATGGATATCTCCTTCTATCCTTTTGATTCGAGTTTGTACTGGGGGCTTAGTTCGCCTTCAGTTATAGTCAATTTTCCCGAAGTGGCTCGTGGATATTTTTATCCACTTGTACTGATGCCGGTTCACGCACTTGCTGATATGGTCGGTGATAACGGTAGAGTGGTTTTTCAGTTCGTATCTTCTGCTGTTTATGCTTGTTTGCTAACAGGCCCCATTGCTGATTTTTTCTTGAAGACCTTTGGCGGTAAACTGTCCTTCGCGCGACGGACAGCCTTTGCATTGCTCACATTCTTGCTGTTTCCTGGTTTATTCTTGTTTCCATTGTCTGATTTGCCCGCACTACTTATACTTATCATTAGTGTGATACTGGCGAGCCGCGCGAACTCAAAATATTGGTTGGGCTGGTTATTTCTATCCGGAGCCGCTGTCAGCGCAGCCTATAATGTTCGGACAATTTATTTGTTCGCAGCAATGGCGCTTTTTTTCGTTATTTTATTCGTGTTTATGCGAGGTAAACCTTGGCGTTTGCGCGTCTTTGGAATGCTTGTTTTCTTATTCGGCGCAGTAATCGTTGCTACGCCCCAGATGTTGATTAACAAGCGTATACATGGGACTGCTACACCATTAGTGATTGCCATGGTGAAAGGAAAACCACTGATGGCCCAGCAGCTCTATTGGGGAGTCGTAGTCCAGCGTTATGAGACCTATGCAGGTAAAGACAGTCCAGCGCCGAGTCTTTATTATCGTGATCCTGCAGGTGTCGCCCTTCGGGATCTTGATGCGTCATCGTTCTCTGAGCCTAATATGCGCGGCTATCTTTCCATGGTTCTAAGACATCCGATGCAATTTTTAGGTATTTATGGCCGGCACCTTGTTAATGGTTTGGATGTGCGTGATGGCATTGTTTATGCCGAGAAGTCATCCACAAACAAAAGTGTTGTATCGTTTCTTTGCTTTTGTCTGTTGTTTTTCTGTGTGTTGATCTATTGGTTGCGTAAGGAAAAACGATGGATTGAGGCGGCTTACCTAGCCCCCATTCTTCTGCCGGTGTTGGCTATCTTGCCTGGAGCGGTAGAGACACGATTCTTTATGCCGGTTTACCTGGTGTTGTTTGGCGCGGTTATTACCCGGTTCGAATGGGGAGCATTCAAAGCCACAATCTGCCAGCATTGGCTGATCCTTTCGTTGGTCTTTCTGTTTCTCTCTTCGGTGTCTCTGGGGATCACAAGCGCAGCAATGGCTTGCATTTCATATGAGTTGCCCTGACTGCTGATACCCGGTTTTTGGGAAGTGTGAATGATTTTACTTATGGAGCCGATTAATCTTGTTATGTCGGCTCCAAAAGCATTTTTATTTATCAGCCTGGATTTGGCTGAAGTTACATTTTCTTTATGGATGCATCTTGAGATCTTTAAGAATAACCTCTGTCAGCGCGGTTTTAGCGACGTAGACCGATGCAATTGAGGTCAAGTGTGTTGCATCGAAGGTTACCAATCCGCTCTTGCGATCGTTTCCTAAATAGGTGATGCATCCGTCTTTATTGCAAAATAGATCAGTCATTGAAAAGTATTCAAAGCCACCTTGACCATTTCCGTACTTTGCTTTAAGGGATGCATCCACTTCGAATACGGAGCTGTCCACATCGTCAATGATACGCCTTGGAGTGTACAACCAATACTTCCTTGTAATGATCTGATAGAGGCTCGCCTGATACTTGGGAACCGGACCTGCGATAACAATGTGGGACACGCCATAACTTTTCAGTAGTTTTGTCATCGCGGTATAGTCGTTCACGGTGTCATGCCCCGTGATCTGCGCAATAATAACTACTTGGGGCGCTTCTCTCTTTATAACGTCGAGTGCTGTCTGGTTGGATACTCGGCAGTACTCGGCTTCAGTTTGGAACTTGTCCGGAAGATTGGGGAAACATCCTGAACTGGCTACCTGGAGAATCGAAACGCTGTCCGGTAGTGTATGCTGAAGACCATAGTTAAGTTGCTGAACATGTGAGTCGCCCCATAAGAGAATTTTTTTGTTCGCAGTAGGTGTGTAACAACTCGGGGCTATACTACTTGCGGGAATATTGGTGGCTTTTCCTTTAAAAAAACTCTTTGTATCATAAAAGTCGCAGTCCATCCGGAAGCGGGCAGCCGTCTCGTTGTTTGTGAAGTAATTCCAGTCAGGGGCTGTGTTTGCGAATGATTGCGCAAATTCTTCACGGTCTTTTTGTCGGAATGGAAAGCCACCGTTGACAACGGTTAATGTGGCAATAGAAGCGAAAGCAATTGCGGTAACTATTAGTCCATTAAAAACTACTCTCGGGTTGGATTTTGCTCTGAACGGCTTTTCGACGAATCGATAGGTCGCCCATGCAAGTCCTACGCTTGCCAGAATAACGACTGTTCTTGTTTGTGGACTTGGTACTTCAGATTCGATAATTCTAGCGAAGGTAAGCAGCGGCCAATGCCACAGATATAGCGGGTAACTGATAAGGCCGATCCAAACAGCAATTCGGTTGTTAAAAATATACTTGTTGATCACGGCCTTAGGGCCTGAGGCGATGATTAGCACAGATCCCAACACTGGAGGGATTGCCCAATACCCTGGAAACTGAAGGCCTTTATTAATTAATACAACGGATGCTATCAATAGCCCAAGGCCGAAAATCGAGGTGAAATGAGGAATTATTAAAGATGAAGGGGCGGGCTTTCTTACTACAATGATGTAGGCTAGCACGCTGCCGCATAGCAGTTCCCAGAAACGGTATTGCGGTAAGAAAAACGCGGCAGAGGAATTAGTTGTAACTTCGACGATATTGCAGTACAGAGATGCCAGTAGCATCAGCGCAATAATTATCAGAGCGTTTAGGTTCCAGCGCCATATGAATAGCGAGATAATTGGAAAAACTAGATAAAACTGTTCCTCTACGCCAAGCGACCACAAGTGCGTGAGCGGTTTTAGCTCAGAGCTGACGTCAAAATAGCCGGACTCTTGAAATAAAATAATGTTCTGGACGAAACCAAGTCCGGCGGCTATATGTTTGTTTAGCTGTTGGAACTCAGTTGCCAGCAGTATTATCCAGCCAAACGCGAATGTCGTAGCTAATACTAGAAGCAACGCAGGAAATATTCGGCGTACTCGACGTCTGTAAAAGTCATAAAAACTGAACGTACCGCTTTCCAGATTCTTGAAAATAATGCTTGAGATAAGATAGCCGGAAATTACAAAAAAAACGTCGACTCCAACAAATCCACCTGTAAGAAGGGTAGGGAAGGCATGGAAAATGACTACGGCGAGGATCGCAAAAGCTCTTAAGCCATCGATATCGGGTCGGTAGACAGGATGATAACTCTGTGGGGGGGATGTACTCACTGAAGAGCTTTTATCGATGCGTAACATTCTGGAAATATAATCCCTTCGGTGTCCATGCTTCATAGTGTTGGTAGAAGACCTGAGCAAGCTCATTTTTCGGGGACTGCGACAAAGTACAGGCGTAACCGATCCCGATCAGGCAGGCATCTTAAGGGGATGATCAGCTATCGACAATTGATTTTTAGGCTGTCGAAATCGTTGCCGATGAACGAGGTGCCATTGCTGGTGGTTTCTTTCAAATCGGTGTGTACGAAACCTGACAGTGACAATCAAGGCTTGTAGAATGCCCGTTGTCGCAATGACTCCCCCGGTCATCGGTCTTCAATTCCTTTATGTGCGGTCAAAAAATGGCTAACAGAATCATCGATAGAATCGTTTTTCTCGATGTAATGCGAATATTTGCATTTATCAGTGTGCTCATTGCTCACAAGATGTATGACTCACTGGCTTTTGCTTCTACTAATGAGGCGTTGCATGTAACTGTCCGGTATTTCGCACAGGCAATCCTTCCGTTGTGCTATGGCGGTGGTGCTGGTGTCGTTGTTTTTTTTCTGACATCTGGATATATCATCACTCACGTGCTGCAATCGGAATCGACGCTTGAGTTCTTGCTAAAAAGATTTTTCAGGATCTATCCGCTTTTTATCGTAGCGGTATTAATGGAAGGTTTATTCGATCACTACCTTAGAGGCGTCGCATTTCCCCCTCTTTCAGTATGGGTGCCACGACTTCTTTTGATCGGCGATTTTTTTGGAACTCCTTTGGCTCTTGGCGGGGTCGAGTGGACTCTCAGGTTAGAGATTGCTTTCTATATAGTTATGGCCATCGTCAAGGCATTAGGCCTGTTCAGACGCCAGAACTATTTACCTATTGTTTTTATTGCCCTTGTTGCTGCGATTGTTTTACTACCGCCTTTTCCTAGTGCCGCAAACCTTCCCTTGGCCTACCAAACAATTTACTCAACGTTTCTGTTTATGGGCGCTTGTGTTTATCTTTGGGAAACCGGAAGCGCCAAAAAAAATCTATGCATCGGTGCGTTTTGTGTTTTGTTTGGCTGTTTTCTCTTTATGGTCGCCAAGTATCAACCTAACTGGAAAGAGTTTAATTATGGGCTCTATGCTGTCATGATTTTTCTATTAGGATGGAGCTTGCGACTGAGAATTGAAGATGGGCCCTTGATACGTATGATTTCCAACATGACATTCGCGGTTTATTTATTTCATAATTGGCTTTGGGGTTATATATCCTCCTTGGTGGATCATTTAGGTCTGGTTTTTATTCCCGCAAAAGCCCAGATTTTGGTTGTATTGTTCTTAGTCTGTTTCGCTATGCATAAAAGTGTGGAGCGGTATGGGTTGCGTGCAGGAAAAATATTCTTGAGTAAGTACCGCGATTCTTCGTTGCGTACAGCCTTTTCAAAAACATCTGAGCCGTTGAACGAAAGCAGATTGAATTAACGCGTGGTCGGGGTTTTCGGAAGACTGATGAGCTATTAACTAAGGTGGTCGCTCAGTGCGCCGGTATACAAAACCGCTCTCCTAGTGAAACTGCGAGGCTACGGTAAGCAAGAGGAAGGAGTAGTGGGCAACTCGATTACATTCTGTTGCCCAGACTTCTGATGAGATTTTTCAAAATTTGGGAGTGCATGATGCCGATTTCATCCGACCGTTCAGGTGCGATACCTGCCCTAACCGGACTTAGGTTTGCTGCAGCCTTAATGGTATTTTTTTCACACTATAATATTCCGGGTCTTAACGGATGGGCTTTACGGGTCCAAGGCTCAGGTTATAGCGGTGTGACGTTTTTCTTTGTACTTTCTGGTTTTATTATTGCTTATAACTATCTTGATAGATTTGAATCGGATCCTATAAAAAATACTTACCAATACATTGTGTCCAGGTTTGCCCGGATTTATCCTCTTTATGCGCTCTGCATAATTTATCCCTGGATGAACTCGGGACTAGAAACGCCTTTGCTCCCATATCTTGTCGGGGTGCAAGCCTGGAGTAGTGATGTTTATTTTTCGTTTGGGATCAACGGGCCGGCATGGAGTGTTAGTGTTGAAGTATTCCTCTATCTAACATTTCCATTGCTTATACCGGTGCTGAGTAAGTTAAATGTTATAAAGTCGCGCAACAGGTTATTGATTTTTGCACTGTTTTCTTTTGCTGCTCAACTTTGTCTTGCAGCCTATTTCTCCATGCCGGGGCGAGCGGAGCTGACGTCAATAAACCCTGACTCCGCGCACAGATGGTTATACCGCATGCCGGCTACCAGGATATTTGACTTCTGTTTAGGTATCGCCGCAGCCATCTATTACAAGCGTCATTTTGTGGCGACCAACAAAGTACAACGGACCTGGAGCAGGGCGGTTACGGCGTCATTGTTATTGATACTGGTGCTTATGGGATGGAGCAAGAACTTTTTGTCCGCGTTTAGCTGGGATGCAGCTTATGCGGCGCTGTTCACTATCGTGATCCTGGGAGTTGCGATAGATCAAAAATCTAAAGTGTCGGCGGCGTTTTCTGGCAAAAGAATGATACTGTTGGGGGAGTCATCATTTGCGTTCTATCTAATACATGCCATCTTGCGCCCACTATATACTGCGCATCCTTCGGGATCGCTTATGTATCAAGTACTGCATTTGGCAATTTTTCTGCTGATTGTTACATGTATTTCTATTGGGTTGCATTTGTCTATCGAGAGACCGCTTCAGAAGTCGATCAAGCAATTGTTTAGCAAAAAGAAATCGACCGTAGCAGTAGCGTGACTACTGCGGGATAATTTATGGCGATGCACGCGCATTGAAAGGGAGTTGTTCATGTTCACTAATGAGCGAGCAGCTTCTTACCCCGACATTACCAGGTAAGCATCCTCCAGATTGCCGGCGATATGGCAGGTGAGGGTCGGGGCGTATGGGGCGCTATGCGACGAACCCTTGTGGGGCGGTGTTCATTTAGCACGTAACTAAAAACGCCGGCAACTTGGCCGGCGTGATTGATTATCTGCATCCACTGCTGTGTGAAGACTGGATTCCTGTGAAGCTTTTGTCCAAAGTTTTGTGCCTCGCTGATGGCGAGCCAGATGCCGCAGGAGAGTCGCGTTAATACAGCGCGATGCTTCCTGCGCATCACTTACGATGGGCAGGAGGCTGAAGTGTATTGGTCTAGTGCTATTTTTTTATCTCAATCCAGTCAAGTCTTCCCGAAAACCCATAGTAATTGTCATCAACGTCACTAATGAAAGTGACTGTATTCATTCCGTCTCGAAGTTGGCTCTTGACGAGTTCAGCCTGAAAGCTGTTGTCGTCCTTCCATTCAAAGGGGATGTTGATACCATTCACTTCAATTTTCATGCTCTTTTTTATTGTCGGGTTGACGATTACATCGAACATTCCGCGCAGCTGATAACGGTCTGATGAAGGTGAAAACTTAAAATCGAGGAATGCCTGTTTATTTGTTTTCCATGCTGAGGCGTTATGCTGAAATTTGTTAACACTCCATTCAGCTTCGCGCCAACCAGAGCCCGCTATTGGCAGTTCCATACTCCACCAGTTACCAAATCCCCAAAAGTAATGCTCATCGGATTTCTGGTCGGTGAAACCAATCAGGCGATTATGATAGTCAGGTTTGTCGATAAATCCACGATAGATCGCGCCAGTGCGGCTTTGGTCACTGCGTAACATTTTCGCGCGGTTTGTATTGGCCTCGGAGTTTTCATCTGGATTTACAATGATTGTAACGGCTTGAGATTTGGCTAACTTTTTGTCTTCCAAACTTTTGGTGGGTTCGAAACCTGGACCACTTATAGGTGTTGGGTAATGAAAAGTCCATTCATTAGCGGTTTCTTCACAGGTTCCCTTTCGGCCAACACTGTCGGTATGCTGCCACTCATTGCCATTTTCGCGGCATACCTCCATTGAATTAAATGGATGCCCGTAAATATAATTAAGAGTGGCCTGTAAGTTTTCGTTTATAAACATCCAGGTGTTATTGAGCTGGTTTGTTTTGTCGACGATTACTAGTGTTTTGTTGTTGGTTTCACCGTCAAAATTTTCGACGATATTCTTTAGAATATTGCGCTGTCTATCCGATATTTTTACATAGTGGTGGAATTGATATAGTTGGCTTGAGAGGCCGATAAAAATGAATAGGGCTACGCCAAGTGCTGCCAGATTTTTGCTGGCTTTGCCAATGCCAATAAGTATGGCGAGCGTCACAAACACACCGCCTGGTGTCGCGAACAAGAACGTACGTTGGCTTATCGCTTGATGTGATACCGAGAGTAGAAAAGGGGCATACCCTAGCAGTACCAAAGTGACGCCAGCAATTAACAGGCGGATAATGACTGGCGAGTAAATATCGGCTTCTGCGGGCTGGCTTTTTCTGTAATTGGAAAGTAAAAGAAAAGACGCGATAAATAATATAAGCACTATGCTTATGGCATACCAGTAGGAGCTGAACTCCGCGGCAGTTATTCTTGTTGCATCATACCATCCCCCCAGGGTTGTTCTCAGCAAGCCTATCGAGAACAGGTTTGGAAGTGCATGCCTGATCGTGGTAATAATACTGGTGCTGCCAGCGATACCACTCTGATAACTGTTAACGAGTGGTGCCGTATGGATAGCGTAAGCAATGTACGAAAATGCACCCGTAAACCAAATCAGATGCTTCCATATGTGTTGGCGTACTTGGAGGATAACTGATTTTAAATCTGATTTTATGGATATTGTTAAAAGTGGTAGTGCAGTCAGTAATAGTGACGCTTCATACATCGCGCAGGAAGCCAGTAATAGTATTGCTGACGCGATACTCAATAAATACGATGTGATTCTCGATGTCGCTTGCAAAGCGGCTATGAATATCGAGGTTCCAAGCAGTACCGAACTAAGCGCCCAGTTTATGTGGAGCGCTCTGAACGATAATTGCATAGTGTCGGCTGGATAAATTATGATCAGCAGGCCTGCGATCACTCCCCATTTTAATGAGCCAGTAATATGGCTTATTATGTAACTCAGGCTTGAGCCTTTTACGCAGAGTGAGAGTGCAAGGAGCACATTCCAATACTTGAAAGAATAGGGGTCTAAATAGTAGGCGATGGCTTGAGGAAGAATCGTTAGTGGGCGTAGCGCATGTGCAGCCAATGGGCTGGTAGTGTCAGTTACAAAGAACAGTCCATGAGTTGTAAACGACCCTAGCAATCCCCACTCTTCTATCAAGCCGATCAGCGAAAATCCGTACGGTACCCACAACGCCAAGACCAAAATAGAAACTGGTAAGATGTGCGCCATCCAAGACTTTATCCCGATACAAGAGCGCGACGGGGAAAACTTTTCGGATAAGGGTTGCTTTGTCAGGTTTGTCATTTGCTTTACTGATCCATTCCTGCCTTGGGCTGATCTGTAGCTTTAAGTATTGTTTTGCTAAGCAAGTAGGTTACAGGCAGAAGCAGTACAATTATCAAAAGCGGTGCTATTTCTTTGGGTATTCCTAGCCTTTCCACCATAAGGCTAAGCATTAAGGCGGATAACATATACTGGAGCAAATACACAATTGGATAGGCCATCAAGCCTTTCCATGATTTTTTCACATTGAAAACAATGTGTGCGTTAAATAGGTACGAGAATAGGATCCCGGTTATGTAAGCGATGACGTAAGATTTTTGATAGCTTATATACATGTTCAGTAGTAAATAGATCCCATAGGTCAGGAGGGTGTTCAAACAACCTCCTGCCAGGAACGATACCCATCGACGTATATTTTCTTTAGAGATGGTAATGCTCACTAGTTTTTTGAGCCCGTTATTTTAACAAAATCAGAATAGTCTCGAATGTAGTCGGCCGAATCGTAGTAGTCTGAAGTGAATACCAGCAGCACTGCATCTTCGGAATATTTGTACTGAATGCCCCAGATCAAAGGTGGCAAATAAATCCCTTTGTTCGGTGCGTCGAGCATTACTTCCGCGCGGTTTTGACCATCATCTACCACGACGGCGCAACTCCCTTTCACGCAGATGAGGAACTGATGGCAGTTGTGATGAGCATGCTCACCACGGGTTTTTTGGTTGGGTACATTGAACACCAGGAAATAGCGCTTCGGAATAAAAGGGATTTCCTTTTCGAATTCGCCTACTGACAAATCGCCCCGCATGTCCGCAACGTATTTGAAGTTGTGTATGGTGACTTCGCCCACACCAACTCTTGCAATTCCTTCTTGCGACTTTGCATTTTCAACGAGTTTCGGTTTTTCGCTGTTGTCGCTTGCCGCTGAATTCTCTACATATCCGGTAATCCGCGCCGGTGACCCTGTCACGATCGCATACGGAGGCACGGATTTGGTGACCACTGCGCCCGCTCCAACCATTGCCCCCATACCGATGGTGACGCCAGGGAGGATGACGGCGCCGCCGCCGATCGAGGCCTTGTCGTGTATCACGGTTGGCAGAAATGCTTCCGGGTAGACCTTGGAGCGTGGAAACTTGTCATTGGTGAAGGTGACGTTTGGGCCAATGAACACATCATTACCAACCCTCAGGCCATCCCAAAGATAAACACCCGACTTGATCGTCGTTCTGTCGCCGATAACAACATCATTTTCAATCAGGCAGTGAGAGCAGATGTTCACATCCGTGCCGATCACCGCTTCAGGAAAAACTACAACATACTGCCAAACACGTGTGTTTTGGCCGATGTTGTTACTTTTGACATCTGCGCTAGGGTGGATCGTCGGGTTAGACATGACGGATTTGCTCTCGGTTGTTCAACTGTATGCTCACGACTGCCAACGGTCGCTGTTTGGTGTTTTCATACGCTCGCCAGGCATAGGTACCTACAAGACCCAGACCCAGAAGATTCAAGGTGCCCAGCAGCAGGACCACGACCATAGTGGCGGCGTAGCCTGGTACTGCAATGGTGCCGTGAATTTTTGCAATGATGACCATCAGGCCTATTGCCGCTGACACTAATGAGCCTATCGCGCCCATTTTGACCAATAAACGAATAGGGTAGTCAGTGAAAGCGAAGACGCTGTCCATCATGTATTCCAGCTTCTTCTTGAACGTCCAGGCTGACTTGCCTTCCTGGCGAACCTGGCGATCGTAGTCGACGAATTTTCTTCTGAAACCGAGCCAGAATATTAATGCGATCAATGACGAGCGAGATTCTTCAAGCTTCAGAAGTTGCTCTTTGAACGCGTTATTGCAGCCAAAGATATCTACGCCACCCTTAGGCATATCGTGGACGACCAGCTTTCTGTAAAGCCCCCAGAACATTGAAGAGGCCATTCGGCTAAAAAGCGGGTCTTTACGGGCGTTACGGGTACCGATGGCAACGTCACACTCATTATTTGAAAGTGAGTGAAAGAAGCTGATCAGCAACTCCGGTGGTTCCTGAAGGTCGGCAGCCATGACACCGAAGTATTTTCCGGTTGCTGCCATGAGGCCCGTTCGAATCGCTGGGAATGAACCGAAATTCCTCGAATGGGCCAATAGCTGCGCTGCAAAAGGCAGGTTTGGCAGTTCTTTTTGAATCAACTCAAACGATGCATCCGGGCTGCCATCGACGACAAAAACCGCCTCTACCTCGTTGTTGAGGCTCTCGTTGATTTCACTGAGTGCCTGAATCAAGCGTGGAATGGATTCTGCGTTTTTGTAAACCGGGATGATGATCGAGTAGGTCATGCCGCCCATCCATTGACGGCTGTGATCACGGCACTGACTTCATGCTCTTCCATTTCTGGGTAGCATGGCAGTGTCAGAATCTCTTTTGCCAAACGCTCGGTGTTGGCCAGGTGGCAGTCAGCGTTCACATTCTTGAATACAGGTTGTTTGTAGTCAGGAATCGGGTAGTGAACCTCAGACGCGATTTCCAGGCTACGCAGATGTTGCTGCAGCGCATCACGTTTCTGGCTCTTGATGACATACAGGTGAGCAACCCAGGCATCACTTGTTCCTTGCGGATGAACAATGTCGGGTTGATTGATTTCGTTGCGATAACGTTCGGCAATCTCATGACGTCGCGCATTGCTCTGATCAAGATGGGGCAGAAATTCGGAGAGAATGGCTGCTTGCATTTCGTCCAGGCGACTGTTTCTGGCTCCATCCAGCTCCACGCAGTACTTGGAGGACCATCCGTATTGACGCAATTGTGCGACTCGTTGCGCAATCTCAGCCGAGTTGGTGACGACTGCGCCACCGTCGCCCAGGGCTCCGAGATTTTTTGTCGGGTAGAAGCTGAAGCTCGAGGCGTCCCCGAACGTACCTACGCGCTTGCCATGCATACTGGCACCGTGTGCTTGTGCGCAATCTTCCAGGAGCACAATGCCTTTGTTTGCACAGAAAACTGCAATCTCCTGGATCTCCGGGATGGCCAGGCCATAAAGATGCGTCACGACGACAGCCTTGGCTCCCGATTCCACGGCGCGTTTCACTTCCGCGAGGGTCACGACCTGGGTTTCGAGATCGACGTCCATGAAGGTGGGTACGGCACCGATGGACAGTACAGAAGTGGTTGTATACATGCCGGCATTGGCAACCGTGGCGACAACGTCACCTTTTTCTACACCCAGAGCCTTGAGGGCCAATTCGATTGCATCGGTGCCATTGGCGACGGTTATGCAGTGGTCGGCGCCCAGGTATTGGGCAAAGGACGCTTCAAAGCGTTTGACCTCGGGCCCCAGCACAACCCATCCGCTGGACACCACGCGTTGGATGGATGCATCGATCTGATCTCGGTATTTGGCGATTTTCGCGCTGAGATTATTGATTTGCTGCATCGATGTGCTCCCTTCGAGGCCTAGCCTGTTGAATTTAGTGTTTATTTTGAATCGCTTGCTGACGCCATTCATCTTGGCGAGGCGCCTCGGGCTCTACTCATAGAGCTTTTGGTCAAAATTGGTGGGATTCTATCTCTCTCGGGTGTTTGCTCCAACCTGTGTGATGGAAATTCACCTTGAATCCGATTGTATTTCCTCATCTACGGACCAGAGGCCAAGCGGTCAGAAGGAGGGCAGGGCTCTAACACGCCAATTCAACGCTCAAAATGAAGCATTTTCGTGGTAGATTGTTCCATTGCTATCAATTTTTTGAATCGGTTTGAAATGTCAAAAAAAATACTCGTGACCGGTGCGACGGGGTTTCTGGGAGGCGCGCTGGTGAGGCGTTTCTGCACTTTGCCGGAAACATCGGTTGTGGCTCCGCTCAGAAATTTGAATAGCAAGTTACCTGACGAAGTAGAAAAAGTTTATATATCGAATATAGATCGAGCCACCAACTGGGCTCAGTCTCTCTCTGGTGTGGATGTGGTTGTGCATTCGGCGGCCCGGGTGCACGTGATGCATGAGGACCCGGAGCAATCACTGGAAAAGTTTCGTGCGATCAATGTAGAAGGGACACTAAATCTGGCGCGCCAGGCCATACAGGCTGGTGTTAAAAGATTTATCTTTATCAGTTCTATCAAGGTTAATGGGGAAAGTACTGCGCCAGGACGTGCGTTCTCGGCAGATGATATTCCATTGCCTTTGGATTCCTATGCGATTTCCAAGTGCGAAGCAGAACAAAAACTCATGCAACTGGCCAATGCGGGAGCCATTGAAGTTGTAATTATCCGTCCAGTACTTATTTACGGTGCAGGTGTAGGTGCGAACTTTCAGCAAATGATGCGATGGTTGATCAAAGGCATTCCACTACCATTCGGGGCAGTGAACAATCACCGAAGCCTTGTGTCACTGGAGAATGTCGTTGATCTGATCAATACATGTGTCGATCATCCCCGCGCAGCGAATCAGGTCTTTCTGGCAAGCGATGATAGTGATGTTTCGACGACCCAGCTGATGCGGCGCCTTGTCACCTGTTTGGGGGCGAAAACCTGGCTTGTCCCCATTCCTTCAGGGGCGTTGGTGTTCCTGGCTGGCTTATTGGGACGGCGCGCGGTGGCTCAACGGCTTTTCGGCTCATTGCAGGTTGATATCCAGAAAAACAAGGAGTTGCTGGGCTGGTGTCCACCAGCAAGTCTGGATGATGGATTGAAATTGACGGCACAGCATTTTCTGGAGTCTCGCCAAAAATGAGTTATGCGTGGTTTATTCCGGTGGCTGTCTGTATTTCCTTTTTGCTGACGGCGGCGTTACGCAAGTACGCGATTTCTCGAAGTTTGATGGATGTTCCGAACGCCCGTAGCTCTCACGTTGTTGCAACACCGCGTGGTGGTGGCGTCGCAATTGTCGTCGCTTTCATTGTGTCGTTGATGTTTCTGTACGCCGCAGAACTGATTACACCATCTGCCTTTGTCGCGAGTGCAGGGGCAGGGCTCTCGGTAGCGTTGATTGGCTTTATGGACGACCACGGACATATCGCCGCACGTTGGCGTTTGTTGGGGCATTTTGCAGCGGCAGTCTGGCTGCTGGGCTGGATGGGGGGGCTACCCCCCGTCGAATTGTTTGGCGCCCATGTCGATATGGGCTGGGCAGGTCATGTGCTGGCCGCTTTTTATCTGGTGTGGTTACTCAATCTCTACAATTTCATGGACGGAATCGATGGCATTGCCAGCGTAGAAGCCATTAGTGCCTGCCTGGGGGCCTGTCTGCTGTATTGGTTGGCAGGTCTGGAAAGTCTGATGTGGGGAACATTGTTTCTCGCCGCTTCTGTGGCAGGTTTCCTTTATTGGAATTTCCCACCCGCGAAGATTTTCATGGGCGACGCCGGCAGTGGATTTCTCGGCATTGTGCTGGGTGGGCTGTCTCTGCAGGCAGCATGGGTGAGTGCGCCGATGCTATGGGCCTGGCTCATTTTGCTAGGGGTGTTCATCGTTGATGCAACATTCACCCTGTTTCGCCGCCTGTTAAGAGGAGACAAAGTCTATGAAGCCCACCGCAGCCACGCCTACCAGTTCGCCTCACGTCGTTTTCGCAAGCATTTACCGGTAACCATCGCTGTTGGCGTGATCAATTTGTTCTGGCTGTTGCCGATAGCCTTGTGCGTGACACGTTTTGGTCTGGATGGCGCTTTGGGAGTCATTTTGGCTTATGTGCCATTGATCGCGCTGGCAATGAAATTTCGCGCCGGAAATCTGGAAGATCCAGCGGTATAGAACTAAGCAGTATCTACTCTGTCATTTGAGTCTAGAGTGATCGCGACGCACCTTTGAGGTTTCACCACGGTGAAGGGGCTGCTGAGAGGAGGAAACTAAGGTGTTTGAAGGGTTGATGGATAAAATCAGAGCGTACCTGGTTGGGCTGCCCCGGCGTCGAAAAAGGTTGATACAGGTCGCTACGGACATCCTGCTGGTCTGGATTGCCTTGTGGTTGGCATTTATCGTGCGTCTGGGCCTTGACGATATGTACAACCCCTTGCGGGTCCACTTTTGGCTTTTTGTCTGCGCGCCCGTCATCGCTATTCCCTTGTTCATACGTTTCGGCATGTACCGTGCCGTCATGCGTTATTTCGGTAATGACGCGCTTATCGCCATTATCAAGGCGGTCAGCCTTTCATCGCTTATTCTCGCTGTCGCTGTGTATTGGTACAGCAATCACGAAACAGTAGTACCGCGCTCAATCGTCTTCAACTACTGGTGGCTCAGCCTCGTGATCATAGGCGGCCTGCGCCTGTGTATGCGCCAATATTTCATGGGCGACTGGTTCGCTGGCGCTCACCATGTGCCGTTTACCAATCGCGATAACGGTCTCACCAAAGTCGCGATCTACGGCGCCGGCGTAGCCGGCAATCAGCTTGTTGCCGCACTTCGCATGGGCCGGGTCATGCGTCCCGTGGCGTTCATCGATGATGACCCAAGTATTGCGGATCGATCGATCGCCGGCCTCCAGGTCTACAAACCCAAACACATTCAACAGATGATCGATGAAACAGGAGCACAGGAAATCCTCCTGGCCCTGCCGTCATCCACCCGCGCACGACGCAGGGAAATTCTCAATCTGCTGGAGGCCTACCCCCTCCATGTGCGAAGCGTCCCGAACTTCACCGATCTGGCCAGTGGTCGGGTCAAGGTTGAAGACATTCAGGAAGTGGATATCGCTGACTTGCTGGGCCGTGATGCCGTGCCAGCCCAGGCGGATTTGCTGGAGCGCTGTATCAAAGGCAAGACCGTGATGGTCACAGGGGCCGGCGGCTCGATTGGTTCGGAGCTGTGCCGACAGATTTTCTCGCTTGGCCCGACCACGCTTCTGCTGTTTGAGCACAGTGAGTTCAATCTCTACAGCATCCTGTCGGAATTGGAGCAGCGCGCCAGCCGTGAGTCGGTCCCGGTCAAATTGCTGCCTATCCTTGGTTCCATCCGTCACCCGCACAAACTGCTCGATGTGATGAAGACCTGGGGGGTGGACACCGTCTATCACGCCGCTGCCTACAAGCATGTGCCAATGGTCGAGCACAACATTGCCGAGGGCGTGCTGAATAACGTTATCGGAACCCTGAATACGGCTCAGGCTGCGTTGCAGTCGGGGGTCGCCAACTTCGTGCTGATCTCCACTGACAAGGCCGTACGTCCAACCAACATCATGGGCAGTACCAAGCGCCTGGCGGAGCTGACGCTTCAAGCCCTGAGCCGTGAAATTGCCCCTGTGCTGTTCGGCGATAAAGCCAATGTATCTCGCGTCAACAAGACCCGTTTCACCATGGTTCGATTTGGCAATGTGTTGGGTTCGTCCGGTTCGGTGATCCCGCTGTTCCACAGCCAGATCAAATCCGGTGGCCCGCTGACCGTTACGCATCCGAAAATCACCCGCTACTTCATGACCATCCCCGAAGCCGCGCAACTGGTGATTCAGGCCGGTTCCATGGGGCAGGGCGGCGATGTGTTCGTGCTGGATATGGGCGAACCGGTGAGGATCGTCGAGCTGGCGGAGAAGATGATTCACCTGTCCGGTTTGAGCATTCGCTCCGAGCGAAACCCCCAGGGCGATATTTCAATCGAGTTCACTGGATTGCGTCCGGGAGAGAAACTCTACGAAGAGCTGCTGATCGGCGATAACGTCGCTGCGACGCCACATCCAATGATCATGACCGCCAACGAAGACCATTTGCCCTGGGACGTGCTCAAGGGGCGTTTGAGCGAGTTGCTGCTTGCCGTCGAACAGGATGATTACTCCCGCGTCCGTCAACTTCTACGCGAAACGGTCAGCGGCTACACACCCGACGGCGAGATCGTCGACTGGATTCACCAGCAACGCCGCCTCGAGCCCTGATTGTTTCACATCCTGTAACGGACACACTTTTGACAGCTCCATCACATCGCCTAAGTTTGGGAGGCAGCTTCGGAAAAGCTGCTTCTTCCAATCGATGTCATGGAGCTTCATTTATGCGTACTGGCTATTTCTACTCTCTGGTTTTTGCCCTGCTCACCAGCGCCTCTATTGCGGCCATCGCTGCGCCGACGGCTGCGCCAGAGGCTGCCAAGGCACCGTTGATGCTGGACGCTGCCGCCAAGCCTCAAACCAATAAGGTCGATCTGAATGGGGCCGATGCGCCAACCCTGCAACGGGAGTTGTCCGGGATCGGTGAGGCGAAGGCCAAGGCGATTGTTGCTTATCGTGAGAGTAATGGGCCATTTTCGTCGGTAGACGAACTGCTGGAAGTGAAGGGTATCGGCAAAGCCATTCTGGACAAGAATCGCGACAAGCTGGAAGTGAACTAAGCTTATAAATCCACACTAGGAGGCCGGTCATTGACCGGCCTTTTTTGCTTATTGCTGCAGAGGGCTATCTGGCACCTTTTATCGGGATGCAAAAAATTACGGCTATCATATGGTGATAAAATTATGCCTATAATAAATCAGTCGTTCGCTGAAGCATTCGTCTTCCCTTAAGCATCCTCCCAGGAGCACTGTCATGAATTCTGTCCAGGCCCAAGGTACGGCCCTTGTCACCGGCGCATCTTCTGGCATCGGTGCGGTTTACGCGCAACGGTTGGCAGCGCGTGGTTTTGATTTATTGCTGGTCGCCCGTGATCGGGAACGGCTGGAGGCTGCCGCGAGCAAATTGCGCGCGGAGCATGGTGTTCAGGTTGAGGTGCTCAAGGCGGATCTGACGCAAAAGGATGATGTATTGAAGATTGAGCAGCGTCTGCGCAGCGATTCAAGCATCAGCCTATTGTTGAACAACGCCGGTATCGCGGCGGATGGTTTGTTGGCCAACGCCGACATGGATCAGATGGAGCGCTTGATTCAGTTGAACGTCACCACGGTGACGCGGTTGGCTTCGGCGGCGGCAGCCGGTTTTACCAAGGCCGGTCGTGGGACGATTATCAATATTGCGTCGGTGGTGGCGTTGTTTCCTGAGCGGTTCAATGCGACGTACAGCGCGAGCAAGGCTTATGTATTGAGCCTGACTCAGTCGTTGAATACTGAGCTGCAAGGGACCGGGGTTCAGGTGCAAGCGGTGTTGCCCGGCGTGACACGCACTGAGATTTTGGAGCGTTCCGGTATTGATGCGTCCCAGATTCCGGAGGACATGATCATGGACGCGGGAGAGATGGTCGACGCGGCGTTGTCGGGTCTGGACCAGGGTGAGTTGATCACCATTCCTTCCTTGCCGAATCTCTCTGAGTGGGAATCCTTTGTGGCGGCGCGTCATGCGATGGCGCCGAATCTGTCCAGAAGCATTGCCGCCGCGCGTTACAAGTGAGGCGCCATGAATCGACTGAGGTATTTGCGCTATGAGTAATCGTCGGGTGGTAGTCACGGGCATGGGCCTGGTGTCTCCGTTGGGTAGCGGTGTCGAAGCGGTTTGGGCGCGTCTGTTGGCCGGGCGCTCCGGGTTGCGGACGTTGCCGGATGAGGTGGTTGCCGGTCTGTCGACCACGGTCGGTGGCGCGGTGCCGACCTTGGCGGAAGATCCCGAGGCGGGTTTTGACCCGGATCGGGCGACGCCGCCCAAAGAGCAGAAGAAGATGGACCGCTTCATTGTGTTCGCCATGGAAGCGGCGCGTCAGGCCGTGGAGCAGGCCGGTTGGCAAGCGCTCGACGCCAATGCCCAGGAGCGCACGGCTACTATTATCGGCTCGGGCGTGGGTGGTTTCGGCGCGATTGCCGATGCGGTGCGCACCACCGACAGCCGTGGTCCGCGACGGTTATCGCCGTTCACCATTCCTTCGTTTCTGGTCAACCTCGCCGCGGGCCATGTGTCGATCCAGCACGGTTTCAAGGGGCCTTTGGGGGCTCCGGTAACAGCGTGCGCGGCCGGGGTTCAGGCGATTGGTGACGCGGCGCGGCTGATTCGTTGCGGTGAGGCGGACATTGCGGTGTGTGGCGGCGCGGAAGCGGCGATCGATCGGGTCAGTCTCGCCGGATTTGCGGCGGCTCGGGCCCTGTCCAGCGGCTACAACGATACCCCGGAGCGCGCCTCGCGGCCGTTCGACAGTGGGCGCGATGGCTTCGTGATGGGCGAGGGTTCGGGCCTGCTGGTGATCGAATCCCTGGAACATGCCTTGGCACGCGGGGCTCAACCATTGGCCGAGCTGGTTGGTTACGGCACCAGCGCCGATGCCTATCATCTGACTGCGGGGCCGGAGGATGGCAGCGGTGCGCGTCGGGCGATGTCGCTGGCGCTGGCGCAGGCGGGCATTTCGCCGGCACAGGTGCAGCATCTCAACGCGCACGCCACCTCGACACCGGTTGGCGATTTGGGAGAGCTGGCGGCCATCAAGTCGTTGTTCGGCTCGGACAACAAGATCGCGGTGACGTCGACCAAGTCCGCCACCGGGCATCTGCTCGGCGCCGCAGGCGGAGTCGAGGCGATCTTTACCCTGTTGGCACTGCGAGATCAGGTGGTGCCGCCCACGCTCAACTTCGATAACCCGGATCCGGCCACCGAAGGCGTGGACATCGTCCACGGTCAGGCGCGACCAATGAACATCGACTACGCGATGTCCAACGGTTTCGGATTCGGCGGTGTGAACGCCAGCGTATTGTTCAAATACTGGGAGGATTAGTTCACGACAGGCAGGTGATGGCACGAATAGTGATTACTCATTCGCAGACGATTGTTGAACAATCACGAGGCGTTGAGTATGAGCAGCGGACTGTCCCTGGCCGACCACATCACATTGGAATTGCGCGCTGACATCATCGGCGGTCGTTTGCTGCCCGGCATGGCGCTGGTGGAAAACGATCTGGTGTCGGCTTACAACGCCTCGCGCAACACCATTCGCGAGGCGTTGCACCGTCTGGGGCAGGAAGGGCTGACCCGCTATGTCCGCAACAAGGGCGTGATGGTGCGCAGGCTGGGTGTCGATGATGTGCGCGATCTGTTCAAGGTTCGGCGCACCCTGGAACTGCAAGCCATCAGCGCCAGCCAGCCATTGCGTGAGTATCAGTCCGACCGGATGCTCGAAGCCCTGGAGGCCACCGAACTGGCCCGGGAGCGTGAGGACTGGCGCGCCGTCGGCACCCACAGCCTGGCCTTTCATCAACACATCGTCGGGTTGCTGCGCAGTCCGTTGTTCGATGAGTTCTTCACCAACGTCGTCGCGCAACTGCGCCTGGTGTTTTGCACCGCTCCCGATGAATCACGTTTTCAGGCGCCCTGGCTGGCGCGTGACCGGCAGATACATGAGTTGCTGGCCGACGGCGACAAACGCGCGGCTGCGGACGCCATGAGCCGTTATCTTGACGACTCCGAACACCTCCTGTTGCAGATGCTTGCCCCTTCTTCCCATCACTGATCGAGGATTTTGTGCCATGTACAAAGACTATCCGGCGGCCTATCAAGTCAGCAAAGGCTCGGCCTTGCAGGTGGACACAGCCTTCTATGAACGGATCCGCGACCAGAAAGAGGGGCGCACGCTGATCGAGCAGTTCGAAGTGCCGATCCGCACCGGTCGCGCCTGGAATGTGCCGGCCGGGCATGTGTTCAGGGTCACGACCCCGGTCGGCCCGCAAGTCGGGGATTTCAACGTCTGGAATGCCCACGATCCGCGCGAGCGCTTGTGGGCGGCGCGGACCCGGCAGTTGCAGGGCGCCCATGTCAGCACCCATGACCGGCTCTGGTCGAACCTGCCATTTTTACGGCCGCTGGTGACCATTACCGACGACAGCCTGGCCGGTTATGGCATCGACGAACACGGCGGGCGTTTGCACGATTTGCTGGGAACGCGCTGCGATCCTTACGTGAACAAAATGCTTACCGGCGAAGACTTCCATCATCACTGCCACTCCAACCTGACTCGCGCCGTATTGCCCCATGGCCTGACCGAGTTCGATGTGCATGACGTGTTGAACATTTTCCAGTGCACCGGCCTGAACCACGACGACCTGTATTTCATGAAAGCCTGCCCGGCGCAGAAGGGCGACTATCTGGAGTTCTTTGCCGAGATTGATCTTTTGTGTGCGCTATCGACCTGCCCGGGTGGCGATCTGTCGCTGGCCATGTGGGGGCCGGATGCGCAGGATCCGTTGAGCGTCTGTCGCCCGCTGGGAGTAGAAATTTACCGGTTGGAGGATTCGTTGCTTGAAGGCTGGAGCCAGCCGGAGCGTGCGGCTTACAAAGGGTTGCATGGCTTGCATATCGCCAAGGCTGATTGGGAAAAATAAAGGGGTTTGAGCGACAAAAATCCTGTAGGAGCGTGGCTTGCCCGCGAAGAATGCGCCGTGGTTTTTCAGGTATTACGCGTCATCGTTCTTCGCGGGCAAGCCACGCTCCTACAGGTGCTGCGCGGTCAGCGGTCCTGCGCATCCTTGGCATCCGCTTCCGCGTTGCGTTCGGCGACGCGCTTACGTTGCTCTTCAGTCAATTCGACCTTGTTGGCGGTGTCACGCAGCATCATCAAACCGCCAACGATCGAGCCGATGGCAACGATCAGAATCAACCAGGCATACCAGGGCATAGGAGTTCTCCTTAAGGGCAGACCGGTGGACAAGGGTTTTGCCAACCGATCCTGCATACCACTTTTGAGCGATGGAATTTCGCAGTGGTTCCATTCTATGCCTGATCCGACAGCAGCACTGCGGCTGTTTAGAGCCCGGTCAACATCGCATCCGCCGGCGCATCGGCACGCAGTTGCGCGGTCAGCATGAAGTACACGAAACCCACTGCCATGAAGCCGAGGAAGATCAAGCCGATCAAGGTGTTGAACCAGGCCATCGCCACCAGGCAAACCACCGCCAACACCAGCGCAATGAATGGCAGCAACGGGTAGCAAGGCGCGCGGAAAGTGCGTTCCAGGTTCGGTTTTGCGCAGTTTGAACAGGCTGAGCATGCTCATGATGTACATCACGATCGCACCGAATACCGCCATGGTGATCATTGCCGCCGTCAGCGTCATGCCGCCGAGGTTGATCAAGCCGTCACTGTAGATCGCCGCGATGCCGATCACGCCACCGGCGATGATTGCCCGGTGCGGGGTCTGGAAACGCGACAGTTTGGCCAGCGATGCCGGCAAGTAACCGGCCCGGGCGAGGGCGCAGAACTGCCGCGAGTAGCCGAGGATGATCCCGTGGAAACTCGCCACCAGGCCAAACAGGCCGATCCACACCAGCATGTGCAACCAGCTGGAGCTTTCGCCAACCACGGCTTTCATCGCTTGCGGCAGCGGATCGTTGATGTTCGACAGGGTGCGCCAGTCGCCGACACCCCCGGCAAAGAACATCACGCCCATCGCCAGCAGCACCAGGGTCAGGATGCCGCTGATGTAGGCCTTGGGAATCGTGCGTTTCGGGTCCTTGGCTTCTTCGGCGGCCATGGCCGCGCCTTCGATGGCCAGGAAGAACCAGATGGCGAACGGAATTGCCGCGAACATCCCGGCAATCGCCGGCGCACCGAACACATCAGAGCCGGCCCAGCCGTTGAGGGCGAAGTTGCTGAAACTGAAGGCCGGGGCGACCACGCCCATGAACACGATGTACGCCCCGACCGCTGCGTGTTTCGGGTCCAGGGCGGGAAACTGCACGTTCAGATAGGCGCCGATCGCCAAGGCAATCGCCGGTGGCGCGAAGACGAATTCGATCAGCGTCGCCAACCCGGCAATCAACCCACCTTTCTCGCCAAAGGCACGGCGGCTGTAGGCAAAGGGACCGTCGGCATGGGGAACCGCGGTGGTCAGCTCGGTGAAACTGAAGATGAATGCTATTCACCTAAGAGTCTTGAGTCAGTGAGTAACCCGTGGCGAGGGAGCTTGCTCCCGCTTGAATGCGTAGCGCTCACAAAAATCGGCGATTGTTATCAGGTTTTTGGGGCCGCTGCGCAGCCCAACGCGAGCAAGCTCGCTCGCCACAAAGGTAGGCATGACTGAAGAATCGCGCTTAAGTGAACAGCGTTACTCTTTACACATTCTTTATGCCCCGCCGCACCCCTCGATCTCGCGCCTTTACAGCCTCCCTGCCGACAATCACTCCACACGCGGCAATACGCCGTAACACGGAGAACTTCCATGAGCGTTCTGGACGGAGTGTCACTGCTATTGGCAGTGGGGCTGTTCATTTATCTGTTGGTTGCGCTGTTGCGCGCGGACCGGAACTAGGAGCGGCTATGCACAGTTATGACTATTGGCTGATCCTCGCCTTCTTCGCCGTGGTGCTGATTCCGGCACCGTTTCTGGGGCGCTTCTACTACAAGGTGATGGAAGGGCAGCGTACCTGGCTTTCGCCGATTCTCGGCCCGGTGGAGCGTGGCTGCTATCGGGTGGCCGGTGTCGATCCGCAGGCCGAACAGAGTTGGCAGAAATACACCCTGGCCTTGCTCGCCTTCAACCTCGCGGGCTTTTTGCTGTTGTTCGCGATCCTGATGTTCCAGGATCACTTGCCACTGAACCCGCAAAACCTGCCGGGCCAGGAGTGGACGCTGGCGTTCAATACCGCTGTCAGCTTCATGACCAATACCAACTGGCAGTCCTACAGTGGCGAAGCATCCCTGAGCTACTTGAGCCAGATGGTTGGTCTCACCGTGCAGAACTTCGTCAGCGCCGCCACCGGCCTGGCGGTTCTGGTTGCACTGTGTCGCGGCATCGGTCGCAAGTCGACCAAGACCTTGGGCAACTTCTGGGTCGACATGACCCGCGCCACCCTCTACGGCCTGCTGCCTCTGTGCTTGCTGCTGGCGCTGTACCTGGTGTGGCAGGGCGTGCCACAAACCTTCGCGCAATATGTGAATGCCGTAACGATGCAGGGCGTCGATCAGGTGATCCCGCTCGGCCCGGCCGCCAGCCAGATTGCGATCAAGCAACTGGGCACCAACGGCGGCGGCTTCTTCGGCGTCAACTCGGCGCATCCGTTCGAGAACCCGACGGCCTGGAGCAACCTGTTCGAAGTCGCCTCGATCATTTTGATCCCGGTGGCGCTGGTGTTCACCTTCGGCCATTACGTGAAAGACCTGCGTCAGAGCCGCGCGATTATCGCCTGCATGCTGGCGCTATTTTTGATCGGCGGCGCGACTTCGCTGTGGGCTGAATACCAACCCAATCCGACCCTGGCCAACGTCGCCGTCGAACAGACCGCGCCGCTGGAAGGCAAGGAAGCGCGTTTCGGCACCACCGCCACCGTGCTGTGGTCGGTGACCACTACCGCAGCGTCCAACGGTTCGGTCAACGGCATGCACGACAGCCTCAACCCGCTGAGTGGCATGGTCGCGATGGTCAACATGATGGTCGGCGAAGTGATCTTCGGCGGTGTCGGTGCCGGGCTCTACGGCATGTTGCTCAACGTATTGATCGCGGTGTTCCTCGCCGGCCTGATGATCGGGCGTACGCCGGAATACCTCGGCAAGAAACTGCAAGCCCGGGAAGTTCAGCTGCTGGTGGTGACCTTGCTGGTGATGCCGGTCGGCGTGCTGGTGCTCGGCGCGATTGCCGCCAGCCTGCCAGGCCCGGTGGCGGCGGTGAGCAACCCCGGTGCTCATGGTTTCAGTCAGTTGCTTTACGCCTACACCTCGGCCAGTGCCAACAACGGCTCTGCCTTCGGCGGCTTCGGTGCCAACACTGCGTTCCACAACCTGATGCTGGGGCTGGGCATGTTGATCGGGCGCTTCGGTTACATCCTTCCGGTGCTGGCCCTTGCCGGCAGCCTGGCGATGAAGAAAACCGCGCCGATTGGCCAGAACAGCTTCCCCACCCATGGCCCGCTGTTCGTGACCTTGCTGACCGTGACCATTTTGCTGGTGGGTGGTTTGACCTTCTTGCCGACACTGGCGCTGGGTCCGATTGCTGAACACTTGAGCATGGGCTTCTGAGGATCTAATGATGAATATGCCCGTTACCAAAACCGTCGCCGCCAAAGCGCCGGAACAACCGAAAACTGCCATCGCCGCCCTCTGGCGCCCGGCGCTGGTGCAAGCGTTCGTCAAGCTCGACCCACGGCAATTGCAGCGTGCGCCAGTGATGCTGGTGGTGGAACTGACCGCCATTCTCACCACCGTGCTGTGCTTCATTCCCGACAGCGCCGTGCCGACCTTCGTTGCCGCGCAAATCGCATTGTGGCTGTGGTTCACCGTACTGTTCGCCAACTTCGCCGAAGCGTTGGCCGAAGGTCGCGGCAAGGCCCGCGCCGATAGTCTCAAGGCCGGCAGCGTTGGCTTGAGCGCCCGGCGCAAAAGCGCCAATGGCAGCTTTCAGGTAGTGCCCGCCAGTAGCCTGCGTAAGGGCGACGTGGTGCGCGTCGAAGCGGGGGAGATGATTCCCGGTGACGGCGAGGTGATCGAAGGCATCGCGGCGGTCAACGAAGCGGCGATTACCGGTGAATCGGCGCCCGTGATTCGCGAATCCGGCGGCGACCGTTCGGCCGTCACCGGCAACACTCGACTGGTGTCGGACTGGTTGTTGGTGCGCATCACCGCCAACCCCGGCGAGTCGACCCTCGACCGCATGATCGCGCTGGTCGAAGGTGCCAAACGCCAGAAAACCCCGAACGAAGTCGCGCTGGATATCCTGCTGATCGGCCTGACCCTGATCTTCCTGTTGGTGGTGGTGACCCTGCAACCGTTCGCCCACTTCGCCAACGGTAACCTGCCGCTGGTGTTCCTGGTGGCGTTGTTGGTCACGCTGATTCCGACCACCATTGGTGGTTTGCTGTCGGCCATCGGTATCGCCGGGATGGACCGTCTGGTGCGCCTGAACGTGATCGCCAAATCCGGTCGTGCCGTGGAAGCGGCGGGGGACGTGCACGTCCTGCTGCTGGACAAGACCGGCACCATCACCTTCGGCAACCGTCGCTGCAGCGCGGTTTATGCCGCACCAGGCGTCAGCGCCAAGGAACTGGCCGAAGGCGCGTTGTTCGCCTCTCTGGCCGATGACACCGCTGAAGGCAAATCCATCGTCGAGTACCTGCGTGGTCTTCACTCGCACCCCGAACCGTCCCCCGAAGTACTGACCGCCGTGCCGTTCAGCGCTGAAACCCGCCTGTCCGGTGTCGACTATCAGGGCCGGGTCTATCGCAAGGGCGCGGTGGATTCGCTGCTGAATTTCGTCGGCCTGAAACGCGCTGATCTGGCTCCCGCCCTGTCCCGGGAAATCGACAAGATCGCCCAGAGCGGTGGTACGCCTCTGCTGGTGTGCGCCGACGGCAAGTTGCTCGGTGTGATTCATCTGAAGGACGTGGTCAAACCCGGCATCCGCGAGCGTTTCGCCGAACTGCGCAAGCTGGGGATTCGCACGGTCATGGTTACCGGTGACAACCCACTGACCGCCGCCGCGATTGCTGCCGAAGCGGGCGTGGATGACGTACTGGCCGAAGCCACGCCGGAGAAGAAACTGGCGCGCATTCGCCATGAGCAGAACGACGGTCGGCTGGTTGCCATGTGCGGCGACGGCGCCAACGACGCCCCGGCCCTGGCTCAGGCGGACGTGGGCATGGCGATGAACGATGGCACGCAGGCGGCGCGGGAGGCGGCGAACATGGTCGACCTCGACAGCGACCCGACCAAGCTGTTGGACGTGGTGCAGATCGGCAAGGAATTGCTGGTGACCCGTGGTGCGCTGACCACCTTTTCCATCGCCAACGACGTGGCCAAATACTTCGCGATCCTGCCGGCGCTGTTCGCCTCGATCTACCCGCAATTGGGTGTGCTCAACGTCATGCACCTGAGCAGTCCGCAGAGCGCGATTCTGTCGGCGATCGTGTTCAACGCCCTGATCATTGTGGTGCTGATTCCACTGGCGCTGCGCGGTGTGCGGGTGCAGGCGGCGAGTGCGGCGGCGTTGTTGCGACGCAATCTGCTGATCTATGGACTGGGCGGGATTCTGGTGCCGTTCGTGGGCATCAAGGCGATCGACATGCTGTTGACGGCGTTGCATCTGGTTTAGCGGTTGTTGTTTGAGGCAGGGGCTTTTTGTGGCGAGGGAGCTTGCTCCCGCTGGGCTGCGAAGCGGCCCCACCTCAGGCCCAATGTTTATTCAGGGCACCGCATTCACCGGGTTTACGACTGCTGCGCAGCCGAGCGGGAGCAAGCTCCCTCGCCACAGGTGATGTGTGTGCCTTCTAAGTGATGAGTATTCTTCGAATCGAGGATTTTGAAATGTCCACATTGATACGTCCGGCCCTGAGCCTGCTGGTGCTGATGACCCTGATCACCGGCGTCGCTTACCCCTTGGTGGTGACCGGCGTTGCCCAGGTTGCCTTCCCGGACCAGGCCAATGGCAGCCTGGTGCGCGACGCCGACGGTAAGGTCCGTGGCTCGTCGCTGATTGCCCAGGATTTTGTCGGCGACGCCTGGTTCCACCCACGGCCATCGGCCGGTGCCTTTGCCACTGTGTCGAGCAGCGCCAGCAACCTTTCGCCGAGTAATCCGGCGCTGGCCACTCGGGTGATCGAGGAGGCCAATAAGCTGCAGGTGGCCGGGCAGGGACCGGTGCCGTTGGCCATGCTGACCACCTCCGGCAGCGGCCTCGATCCGCACTTGCCACCAGAGTCGATTACCTATCAACTGGCGCGTGTCGCGGCAGCGCGCAATCTGCCGGTGTCTACGCTTGAACAACTGCTGGATACGCACATCGAGCGGCCGTTGGTGGGGCCGCCGGTGGTGAATGTGTTTGAGTTGAATGCGGCGCTGGAAAAGTTGTAAAGGTTGGAAGGTTGGAAGGATCGTTCCCTCGCTCTGCGTGGGAATGCATCTATGGACGCTCTGCGTCCGCTTCGACTGGGACGCGGAGCGTCCCTGGCTGCATTCCCACGCAGAGCATGGGAACGATCAACAAAGTGAACAAGGCAATGACAGATGAGTGACTCCGGCCGCGCCGACGCGCTGTTAGCAGACCTGCCCCGCGATGGCCGCGGCCGGCTCAAGGTGTTCCTGGGCGCCGCTCCGGGGGTCGGCAAGACCTACGCCATGCTCCAGGCCGCCCACACTCAACTGCGCCAAGGCGTGAAAGTCCTGGCCGGGGTGGTCGAAACCCATGGCCGCGCCGAAACCGAAGCACTCCTCGCCGGTTTACCGCAGCAGCCGTTGGTGCGCTCGGAATACCGTGGCGTGATGCTCGAAGAAATGGACCTCGATGGCTTGCTCGCCGCCAAACCGAAACTGGTGCTGGTCGACGAACTGGCCCACACCAATGCCCCCGGCAGCCGTCACACCAAACGCTGGCAAGACATCCAGGAATTGCTGGCTGCCGGCATCGACGTGTTCACCACGGTCAACGTCCAGCATCTGGAAAGCCTCAACGATCAGGTGCGCGGCATCACCGGCGTACAGGTGCGTGAAACCCTGCCGGACTGGGTGTTGCAAGAAGCCTACGAACTGCTGCTGATCGACCTGCCGCCGCGCGAGTTGCTGGAGCGTCTGCGCGACGGCAAAGTCTACGTGCCGGAGCAGGCGCGAGCGGCCATCGATGCGTTCTTCACCCAGACCAACCTCACCGCCCTGCGCGAACTGGCGATGCAAACCGCCGCCGCTCAAGTCGATAACGATCTGGCGCAGGGGTATCGCCAGTTAGGGCAAGCGGCGCCAGCGGTGCGCGGTCGTTTGCTGGTGGGCGTCGATGGCGATGCGCAGGCCGAGCGTCTGGTGCGTCACGCCAGTCGCGTCGCCCAGCGGCGGCATCTGCCGTGGAGCCTGGTGCATGTGGATAACGGCCGGGTGCGTGACGAGCAGTCGCGCCTGCGCCTGCAAAGCGCCCAGCAACTGGCTGAACGCCTCGGTGGCGAAGTGGTGTTGCTGCGCGCCGGTGAGGTGGCGAAAACCCTGATCCAGCACGCCGCTGAACGTCGCGCCAGCCTGGTACTGGTGGGCCAGTCACGCCAGCGTTTGCGTCGACGGTTGTTCGGCGGCGGCCTGGCGTCGCGTTTGTTGCGCGATGCTCGCGGGCTGGAAATCAACGTGCTCGACAGCGATCACGAACAGCATCAGCCACGTCAGCGTTCGGCGCAGTCGCTGGTGTGGTTCGACTACGCGTTGGCGCTGGTGGCGACGGTGCTCGCCAGTGCCCTGGCCTGGGCGGTGTCGAGCGTCTTGCCACTGCCCAACATTTCGTTGGTGTTCCTTGCGGCGGTGTTGCTGGTGGCGGTGCGCAGCAGTCTTGGCCCGGCGCTGGCTTGTGCGGCGCTGTCGTTTCTGACCTATGACTTTCTGTTCATTCCGCCGACGTTCTCTTTCAGTATTCAGCGCGAAGAAGACGTGCTGACCTTGCTGTTCTTCCTGCTGATGGCGGCCCTGACCGGTAACCTTGCAGCGCGGCAACGGCGGCAACTGGAAGCCTTGCGCGACACTCAGGAAGAGACCAGCGAACTGCTCGACCTGTCGCGCAAGCTCACCGCCGCCACCGACCGTCAGGCCGTGGTCAGCGCCGCGGCCCAGCATCTCAACGGCTGGAGCGACCTGAAGCTGTGCCTGCTCAATCGCGATGGCCAGAGCGGCTGGAAAGTTGAAACCGGTGGGCCGCTGGAGTTTTCCGAGGCCGAGCGCGCCGCCGCCGATTGGGCCTGGCAACACGATCAACCGGCAGGCGCGGGCACCGGCACCTTGCCGTTCGGGCGCTGGTGGTGGTGGCCGTTGTCGGTGGACGACGGGCCGCTGGCATTGCTCGGCGTGTGTGCCAAAGAAGGCCAAACCCTGAGCGGCCAGCGTCGGCGCTTGCTGACCGCGCTGAGCCAACCGTTGGCCCAGGCGTTGGCCCGGGCGCAACTGGCCGATGACCTTGAAGCCGCGCGTTTGCATGGCGAAACCGAACAGTTGCGCAGCGCGCTGCTGGCGTCGGTGTCCCACGATTTGCGCACGCCGTTGACCTCCATGCGCGGCAGCATCGACAGCCTGTTGGCGCTGGGCGAGGCGATTCCGCTTGCGGACCGTCGCGAACTGCTCGAAGGCACCCGCGATGAAGCCGAACGGCTGGATCGCTACATCCAAAACCTGCTGGACATGACCCGCCTCGGTCACGGCGCCCTGAAGCTGGCGCGGGACTGGGTGTCGCCGGCAGACATCGTCGGCAGTGCACTTAATCGTCTGCGTGCGGTGCTGTCGTCGTTGCAGGTCATTACCGAGGTGCCGGCCGAACTGCCGCTGCTCTATGTGCATGCTGCGTTGATCGAGCAAGCACTGGTCAATGTGCTGGAAAACGCCGCGCGTTTTTCTCCGCCCCACGGACGTCTTGAATTGCGCGCCGGCGCCACTGACAGCGAGCTGTTTTTTTCGGTGAGTGATGAGGGACCGGGGATTCCGGAGGAGGACCGGGCGAAAATTTTCGACATGTTCTACACCGCCGCTCGTGGTGATCGCGGTGGGCAGGGTACGGGGTTGGGGCTGGCGATCTGTCAGGGCATGGTCGGTGCCCATGGCGGGCGGATCAGCGTCGCCGACGGCATCGAAGGGCGCGGCACCTGCATCACGCTGCACTTGCCGTTGCAGACTCAGCCGGGATTGGACAGTGAAGCCTGATCCCGCCTGCGCTACTCTCTTGCCACCTCTTTGTGTTGATGTGAATTCATGAGCCAGACCGCGACCATTTTGGTCATTGACGACGAACCGCAGATCCGTAAGTTCCTGCGCATCAGCCTCGCCTCCCAAGGCTACAAAGTGCTGGAGGCCGGCACCGGCACGGAAGGCTTGGCCCAGGCCGCATTGAACAAACCTGACTTGTTGGTGCTCGACCTCGGCCTGCCGGACATGGACGGCCAGCAGGTATTGCGCGAGTTTCGCGAGTGGTCGACGGTGCCGGTACTGGTGCTCTCGGTGCGCGCCAGCGAAGGGCAGAAAGTCCAGGCGCTGGATGACGGCGCCAACGACTACGTGACCAAGCCGTTCGGCATCCAGGAGTTTCTCGCCAGGGTGCGCGCCTTGCTGCGTCAGGCGCCAACGGGTGAGGCCCAGGAAGCGGCGCTCAATTTCGGTCCGCTCACTGTCGACCTGGCTTATCGCCGGGTGCTATTGGACGGCGCCGAAGTGGCGCTGACGCGCAAGGAATATGCGGTGCTGGCGCAACTGGCGCGGCATCCGGGGCGGGTGATCACCCAGCAGCAATTGCTCAAGGACATCTGGGGCCCGACCCACACCGAGGACAGCCACTATCTGCGGATCGTAGTCGGGCATTTGCGGCAGAAACTGGCGGATGATCCGACTCAGCCGCGGTTCATCGTCACCGAGGCGGGGGTGGGGTATCGGTTGTTGAGTGAAGTCAGCCTTTAGTTCTGTTGATCGCTCCCATGCTCTGCGTGGGAACGATCGTCAGTACGCTTTACCGCCAATCTTCATTGCGCTCACTCTCATACCGATCCAGCGTATCCCGGGCAATCTCCCGCCCCAGCGCGATCAACTCCGGCGCCTTGTAGAACTCGAAAAAACGGCACACCCGCTTGGGCACGTTGATCAGGATATCCGGTGGATACCCGGCAATCTTGTACTGCGCCAATGAGGTCTGCATTACCTCGAAACTCTGGTTGATCAGGTCCAGCAAAGATGCCGGCCCGACGTTGTCGATGATGAACGACCCGGTGGCGGATTTCGGTGCGCCGTCGCTTTCCGGGGCCGCCGCCGGTTGCTGGGCTTCGGGCTGGGCGGATTCGATCCACGGGTTGATCTCGGCCGCTTCTGCCATCAGCGCTTCCTTTTCGAGAAGCAGCAATTGCTCCGCCTGTTTGCGGCGGAAAGGCAATTTCGAGCCCAGCGAGCTGATCAGGCTGTCGAAGCGGGTCTTGAATGCCGCCGGGCGCTGGATCACCGGCAGTTGATAGTGACGCTGGTTGGTGGAGTTGAGGTTGACCGCGATGATCAGGTCGCAATGGCTCGACACCACCGGCACGATCGGCAATGGGTTGAGGATGCCGCCGTCCACCAGCATTCGATTGCCCTGCATCACGGGGGTGAACAGGCTGGGGATCGCCGCCGACGCACGCATGGCCTGGTGCAGGCAGCCTTCCTGGAACCAGATTTCCTGCTGGTTAGTCAGGTCCGTAGCCACGGCCGTGTAGGGGATGCGCAGGTCTTCGATATTGATCTCGCCGACGATCTTGCGGATCTGCCCGAAGACCTTCTCCCCGCGAATCGCGCCCAAGCGGAAGCTGACATCTACCAGACGCAACACGTCGAGGTAATCCAGGCTCTCGATCCAGTCGCGGTAATCATCGAGTTTGCCGGCGGCATAGATCCCGCCCACTACCGCGCCCATGGAGCAACCGGCGATGCAGGCGATGTCGTAGCCACGCCGTTCGATCTCTTCAATAACGCCGATATGGGCGTAGCCCCGGGCACCGCCCGAGCCCAACACCAGTGCGACACGCTTTTTCATGAATCGACCTCTTTGACAAGGTTCAACAATGCACCCAACGAGGGGCTCGCTTCAATCGCTATGGTCGTTCGACGGGAGCGGGCGTCGTTTTTTGACACTCAACGAAGGCGAGTAGGTATCCTCGCGAGCGCTATAGTTTCCACTGCGGGTCCAAGGCACTTTTCGCGCGCCAGAGCGGTCTTACCTGCACGACTGTCTATTATCTTTGAGGTGTGAGTGATGAAAGCCTGGATTTGTGTGCCTTTGATTGCGTTGGCGCTTGCCGGTTGTGCCGGTAAAACCGCTTACCGTGACAGCTGCGGTAGCCAGCTCGACGCCGCCTGGCACGAACTGGATCTGGCCAAGGCCGAGGGTTTAGCCGGGACTGTCAGCTACTCCAAGGCGCTGTCGTTGCTGACCGGTGCCAAGACCCAGCAACAATTCGAAGCGTACGAGGGTTGTACCAGAAAGGCCGAGAAGGCACGTTTCTACATTCGTGAGTCCCGCGCCGGCCGTTGAGGCATGATGGAGCGTACTCAGGGTAATTCGATTCAGGGAGTACGCGATGTCTGCGGTGGTTGATCGGTTGGTGGCTCAAGTACTGGGCCTGGAAGTCCGTTTGCTGGCCTGTCAGGCTCGCTTGAGTGCCCGCACCGATCCGGAAGCGCTGCACGATCTGCGCACCACCGTGCGCAGATTGCGCAGCCTGCTTCGTCCCTTGCGCGGTTTGCCTGGGGTCGAACAACTGGAAGCAGCGTCGTCCCGGGTCGGCCAACTGACCACACCGTTGCGTGATCGTGAAGTGCTAGCAGCGTACTTGCTCCAGCATAATCAACCCGAGGCCGCGCACCGGCGCATGGCGCGGATGGCTGAGGCTTATCCCTCCGTGGCGATGAGCCCGGAGCTGACCCAGTTGTTGATGATCCTCGACGCCTTTCCGCGTTTCCTGCGGGCCTCCCAGCGCCAGGGTTTGCTCAAGGGCTTGCGCCAGCGCATCGAAAAACGCCTGGCCAAACAATGGAAGAAACTCGACCAGGCCCTGCACGATCCCGCCCATGACCGCCATCGTCTGCGCCTGCTGATCAAGCGTGCGCGTTATGGCATCGAAGCTTATCCCGAACTGGATCGTTTGCCGGAAGCGGCCATGCCCAGGCTGAAGTCGGCTCAGGCTGCCTTGGGGGATTGGCACGACAGCTGGCAATGGCTGGCCCGGGCCAAGGAAGAGCCTGATTTGCAGCCATGTGTCGAAGTCTGGAAAACCACCATGGCCCAGGCCGAAGAGCGCGCCGACCGTGTTCTCGACAAACTCAGCAGAGCCTGTTTCAAATCCTGAAACCACCACGAATCCCCACGAATCCAATGTGGGTTCCAGCCGAGCACGGCCCATCTGTCAGTAATTTTGGCCGGAATAAGCGCTGTGCCGTCCTTGCGGGCTGGTTAAGATCGCTCCATCCATTTTCCAGTCTCTGAGGTTCCCATGCGCTTTTCCGATCTGCTCGACGCTGTTCGCAGCCAGCCGCAGGAAGTGTCTATTCCACCTGAGTGGGGCCAGGGGCGGGCGAGTTTTGGTGGTCTGATCGCTGCCTTGCAATACGAAGCCATGCGCGCAAAAGTCCCGGCGGATCGTCCGGTGCGCTCGCTGGCAATCACCTTTGTCGGCCCGGTCGAACCCGATGTACCGGTCAGTTTTGAAGTCGACGTATTGCGCGAAGGCAAAGCCGTCAGCCAGGTGCTGGGCCGGGCGATGCAGAAGGGGCAAGTGGTGACATTGGTCCAGGGCAGCTTCGGCGCTTCACGAACTTCCGAAGTGGTGGTCGCGGCCAACCCGGCTCCTGAGATGAAGCATTGGGACGACTGTCAGGAACTGCCGTACATCAAGGGCGTGACCCCGGAATTCATGCGCTACCTGGCCATGCGCTGGAGTATCGGTGGCATGCCGTTCACTGGTAACAAATCGCGGGACATGGGTGGTTGGGTACGCTTGCGCGGGGATGGGGAGGGCGAGTCGGTCAGCGAAGCCCATATCCTGGCGCTGGTCGACGCCTGGCCGCCGTCCTTGTTGTCGCATCTGAAGAAACCGGCGGCAGGCAGCACGCTCACCTGGACCATCGAATTCGTCCAGCCGTTGCTGGCGCTGAGTACGCTGGACTGGTGCAAGTACCTAGTGGACATCGAACATGCCGCTGACGGCTACGGGCACGCCGCCGCCAATCTCTGGAGCGAAGACGGTCAGTTGATCGCCATGAGTCGGCAGACCGTCACGATTTTCGCCTGATCAGCGATGGCGACGGTGGCGTTCGCGCCAGGCGCGCCACCAGCCGCCACTGAAGAAAAACCGGGGGAAGGTCAGGAACTGCTCGACCAGCAAGCGTGATACCGCGTCTTTGCGATCACTGAACGGCTCGGAGGCTTGCGCCTCCAGGCTATGACCGTGACGCTGCAGGCCCAGGGCGGCAATCAGGCCGATAATGCCAATCGCGAAGCTCGCCAGATCCAGGCTGAACACCCCCGAGACCATCAGCAAAAACGCCACGATGAACAGCGGCACGGCAATCAGGTGCAACACCAGATTGGTCGGGTGCTGGTGATTGTGCGGGTACAGGCGCCATTGCCAGGCGGGAAGGTTGGGGTGACGTTTGCCCATGATGCTTATCCTTGGTTCGTTGAGGCTCATGAACAAAGAATAGGTCGGGCGAAAGCCGTCGGCGAATCAAGGCTGGCTATCGGCGCGATAGGGGTCATGGTCGATATTCATGTTGACCGCCTTCGCGGGCCCTTAAAGCTTGAGCTGCCCGATGGCCTTGCTCAATTCCCCGGCCAACATCGCCAATTCATTGCTGGTAATCGCCGAGTTCACGGTCTGCTTCACGGTGTTCTCGGTCACGTCGCGAATGCTCACCACGGCCCGATTCATCTCCTCCGCCACATGACTCTGCTGCTCGGCCGCCACCGCGATCTGCGTATTGCTTTCACGCATTTGCGCCACCGCACCGGTGATTTCAGCCAGGGCCACACTGGCTTCCTGGGCCTGTTGCATGCAGTCGTCCGCCTTGTACGAACTTTCCTGCATGAAATCCACCGCGTCCCGAGTCCCGGCCTGCAGCGCTGAAACCATGGTGGTGATCTCGTCGGTGGACGTCTGGACCCGTTTGGCCAGGTTGCGCACTTCATCGGCGACTACCGCAAACCCTCGGCCCATTTCACCGGCCCGGGCCGCTTCGATGGCCGCGTTCAGGGCCAGCAGGTTGGTTTGTTCAGCGATGCTGTGAATCACGTTGACCACGCCGTTGATCTTCTGGCTGTCCTCGGCCAGGCGCTGAATCATCTCGGCGGTTTGCTGCACGCCGGTGGACAATCCGCCAATCGATTTTTGCACCCGAGTCACCACTTCCTGACCGCTGCCAGCCAGGGTGTCGGCGGTTTGCGAGAGGTCGCGGGTGGCGCCGGCATGTTGGGCAATGTGATGGACCGTGGCGGTCATTTCGTTGATCGCCGTGGCGGCCTGATCGGTTTCGCTTTGCTGGCCGAGCATGCCGTGACGCACTTCATTCATGCTCGCGGCCAGTCGCGCGGCGCCGACGTCCAGTTGCCGGGCGGTGCTGGCGACAGTGTTGACCACCCGCTGGTAGCCGGCCTGCATGGCATTGAAGGCGTTGGCCATCTGCCCGACTTCGTCCTTGCAGGCCAGGGGCACACGGGCCGACAGGTCACCGGTTTTCTCGACGTGGAGCATCACGTCTTTCAAGGTGTTGAGCTGGCTGAGCAGGAAGCGGATCAACAGTTGCGACGCGCCGAGCATCGCCAGCATCAGGATGAACACCGCTACCGCGTAGTGAGTGAAGCGCTCGCCGAACACCTGGCTCAGGCTCGGGCTGTAGGCAACGACCGCGACCTGTTGACCGTCGGGACGAGCGAACACCTCGGCACCCATCAACGGATTTTCCCCGAACAGCGGCATGGCATTGATTTGGACCCAACCGAGGGTATCGGTCAGTTCCAGAAGTGGTTGCCCGTTCAGTAAAGGCGCCTGCCCACGATTGAAGGTCAGCAGGTTGTCGGCCTTGGGCAGCGGCTGCCCGGCAGGCCAGGCATTGAGCAATAGTGCCTGGGCCTGGGCCGATACTTGCGCGGCGTGACTGCGGGCCTGTTGTTCGAGCTGCACGGCGTACAGCACCAGCAACAGGGTGGTGACAAAGGCGACGGCGTTGACTGCCCAGAATTTGTATTTCAGCGAGATATTGCTAAGCCAGGCACCCATGGAGGTCTTCTCTGATAGCGGAAACAGTTTTGGCAAGGTGCCATTATTGTGCCGCTACTCAGTGCGTCGAATCTTGATATGGGTCAATGACCGCCACGGTTCTCAAGTGGTTACTGGGGGATCGAGGGCAACCCGAAAAACGCCCGGGCGCTGGCGGTGCTGTGGGCGGCGAGATCTTCCATGCTTTCCCCGCGATGCAACGCCACTTCACGCAACACTTCAGTCAGATACCCCGGCTCGTTGCGACCGTTCTTCGGCTTGGGGCGTAAGCTGCGGGGCAGCAGATACGGCGCGTCGCTCTCCAGCATCAAGCGCCCGCGTTTAATCTCCTTGACCAACGGATGCAGGTGCGTGCCCCGGCGTTCGTCGCAGATCCAGCCAGTGATGCCGATGTGCAAATCCAGATCGAGATAGCTGAACAGCGCCTTCTTTTCTCCGGTGAAGCAGTGCACCACGGCAGCCGGCAATTGATCGCGGTAATCGTGCAGGATCTCCAGCAGTCGTTGACTGGCGTCGCGCTCATGCAGGAACACCGGCAGTTGCAGTTCGACCGCCATTGCAAGATGTTCTTCGAGGACTTTTTCCTGTTGCGGGCGGGGCGAGAAATCACGATTGAAATCGAGGCCGCATTCACCCACGGCCACTACGTTCGGCTCCTTGAGCAAACTGCGCAGACGCTGGGCGCTGTCGGCGTTCCAGTCGCTGGCTGAATGCGGGTGAATGCCGGCGGTAGCGAACAGTCGTTGAGCGCTTTCGTCCAGTTGCCGGCACAGTTCCAGCGCCTGTTCGCTGCCCTCGACACTGGTCCCGGTAAGCACCAGTTGGCAGACCCCGGCAGCGTAGGCTCGGTCGAGTACAGCCTGGTGTTTGTCGGCAAAACTGGGGTTGGTCAGGTTGACGCCGATATCGATGAGTTGCATGGTGCTACCTCGGACCAAAGGCCGGAAAGCATATCAGAGCTGTAGATTTATAAGAAAAACCAAGAACTACAACGAGTTAAAGCTGTCTGTTGAGGCCGCGAGGCAGGTCGGGGTTGGTAGATTTGCCATCACTGTGCCACTCTCTCGCACTTTATCAGCGCTTCAAGCGCTCTGTTTCTGTTGCCCGATGTCATGAAATCTCTCATGAGGTTGGCCAGTATTCTTTCCGGAGAGTGGATGACACGTCCCTCGGTTTTGTTACTGCTGTGTTGTTCGTTGCTGCTGCCGATGCCGGCGATTGCGCGTCTGGCCGGGCCGTTGCAAGCCGTACCGGCAGCCAAGGTCCGCGACCTGGCGGAGATTCGCAGTAGCCGTGTGCTGCGGGTGCTGGTCAACCAGAGCCGCAACAGCTCCGGCGAAGTCCAGGGCCAGGCCATCGGCGTCGAATACCACCGCCTGCGGGCTTTCGAGCAATACCTTAATGGCCACGCCCGTGACGGCCAGGAAATCACCCTCAAGATCATTCCCAAAGCCAAGGATCAACTGCTCGGAGCGTTGCAGCGCGGGGAGGGCGATCTGGTCGCGCCGGGGGAATTGCTTGATCCGCAATCGGGGCACGCGGTCAGCACCAGTGAGCCGATTGCCAGCGACGTGCCGTTACTGCTGGTGGGGATCAAAGGCGAACGGCGTTACACCCACCTTGAACAACTCTCGGGTAAAACCCTCGCGCTACCTACCGGCAGTGCTGCCGGGGATGCGGTCAGCCAGATCAATCAGAAGCTCGCGCTGCACAAACTGCCCCCGGTGAAGATCGAGTGGGTCGACCCAAGCCTGGCCGTCGAGGACGTACTGGAAATGGTCCAGGGCGGGATCTTCCATCTGACCATCGTCGAGCAACCGATCGCCGAGCGCTGGGGCAAAATCCTGCCCAAGTTGCGCTTCGATCGACAGGTCCTCATCCGTGAGCCGGGCGAGGAATACTGGTTCGTACGCCGCGACGCCTCGATGCTGCGGGCGAGCATCGACCGTTTCCTGACCACCTACAAACAACCGTCGGACCAGGATGCGGCGTTCCTGCGGATCTACCGGCGCCTGTATCAAGTGCACTATCCCTTGGCCAAGGCCGATCGTCAGCGCCTGGAAAAACTTCGACCGGTGCTGCAAAAACACGCTCAAGCCCAGGACATGGACTGGCTGAACCTGGCAGCGCTGGCCTTCAAGGAATCGGCGTTGCAACCCTCCGCCAGAAATGGCGGTGGCCCCACCGGCCTGATGCAAATAACACCTTCGGCCGCCCAACGGGTTGGCGTCAGTGACATTCAGAATCTCGATGCCAATGTGCAGGCCAGCGCCAAGTACCTGGCGATGATCCGCCGCAAATTCTTTGCCAGCCCCAAACTCAACGAGCGCGAACGGATGGCGTTCGTGCTGGCGGCCTACAACATGGGACCGGAGCGGGTCCAGGGCATGCGGGCCGAGGCTCGGCGGCGCGGCCTGAATCCTAATCAGTGGTTTTTCCAGGTTGAGCGCATCGCCATGGAGCAGGTGGGAATGGGGGCTGTCAGCTATGTTAATAGCGTGAACAAGTATTACCTGGCGTTCGATCGGGAGCGGGAATCGTTGGAGCCTCAGGGGCAGAAAGTTGCCTTACGTAAATGATCGACTAATCTGATTGTTATGGTGCGTTTTTTGCGCTTTTAGCATGAGATAAACCGATTAATATGGCGACCAACCAACACACTCTCACAATGGATGACACAGCATGAGCACACTGATCAACAAGGTACTGTCTACCCGCGCTGGCTACGGCCTGACGATTCTGCGGATTTTCGTCGGCATCATCTTCGCGGCCCACGGCTCACAGAAACTCTTCGGGGCATTCGGCGGCTACGGCATTGCCGGCACCGCGCAGTACATGGAAAGCATTGGATTGGCGCCCGGTCACCTGATGGCAATCCTGGCTGGTGGTACTGAATTCTTCGGCGGTCTGGCGCTGATCATCGGCCTGCTGGCACGTCCGGCGGCGTTGGGGCTGACCTTCCTCTCGCTGGTTGCGATTTTCTCGGTGCACATCAGCAACGGTCTGTTCATGGCCAACAACGGTTATGAATTCGCCCTGGCCTTGCTCGGTGGCAGCCTCGCAGTGCTGATCGAAGGCGCAGGCAAGCTCTCGGTCGACCGCGCCATCTCCGACTGACCGCTCTGACTCGACAAAAAGGCCCGCGCAGTGTGATGCACTGTGCGGGCCTTTTTTTGTTGCTGGCGATTCTTGACACTGTCCGGTCAGCTTCTCTAGGATGCTGCTCATGCGCCGATTTAAACAGCTACTTGCGGGGCGCCAGGTGACTCATTCAGTTGCCGATAGAAGCTTGAAACAGGCTTCGAAATACCGCTAAAGCGCTGGTTCGGTGTTGCCTCTCACCTGCCATGCAGACTTTTGAGGCAGAGACACGACACAATGAATGCATTGAACCCCGTTGTACGCCCCGCGCCGATTACGGCACATCTCACCCAGCGCAATCCAAAAATCCTGCTTGGCGGTAAACATCAGCCGACGCTGTTGCGTTACCTCGATGGCTGGCCACGTCGCACCGGCGGTCCGGCAGCATTCCTGATCCAGTTTGTCGAAGATGGCGAGTCGCTGGAGCGCTTCGCGACAGACAGTTTCGATCTGGCGGTGATTCAGGCACCCAGCGCCGAGGACGCGCCTGAAGTGATCAGGCAACTGACCCGCGTCGCGCGCCAAGGGCTGATTGCCCGCTGCTGAGGCTCAGGGCTCTACGGCTTAGAGCACCGTGGCTCAAAAATAGTCGATTGCCACGATATACACGCACTGCTCACCGGTTGGTGTCTGCACTCGCACTTCGGCGTCCAGTGCCTTGCCGATCAAGGCGCGGGCCAGCGGTGAGTCGATGCTGATCAGGCCTAGCTTCAGGTCCAGCTCATCCGGGCCGACGATGCGATAGCGCGACTCTTTGCCGTCCTCGTCTTCGATCGTGACCCAGGCACCAAAGTAGACCTTGTTCGGATCGCTGGGCTTTTCACTGACCACCTTGAGCGCTTCCAACCGTTTGGTGAGAAAGCGCACACGGCTATCGATCTCGCGCAGCATCTTTTTGCCGTAGGTGTATTCGGCGTTTTCCGAGCGATCGCCCTGGGCCGCCGCCTCGCTGACCGATTGCGTCACTTGCGGTCGGCGCACATGCCAGAGCTCATGAAACTCGGCGCGCATCCGCGCTTCACCTTCGGGGGTGATCAGCGCGGTGCCGGCGGTGCGGGGAGGGCGATAACGGCTCATGGCGACTTCTTGTGGTTGAGTTCTTGAATCGGGTTTTTAAACAAGCGTACTTGAGTTTATCAACCCTCGCGCAAGACTGTCAGCGGGCTGGCGTTCAAGGCGCGGCGCGTGCCGAACACACCGGCACCGCCGATCAGCGCCGCGCCGATCAGCGGCATGACCAGCAGCCATGGATGCGGATGCCAGGGCAGATCGAAGGCGTAGCGGTAGAGCACCAGGCTCACCAGTTCCGAGCCCAATGCCGCCAACAGCCCGCTGACCGCGCCGAGCAAACCGAACTCGATCCGCCGGGCCCTGACCAGCAACTGCCGTTCGGCGCCCAGCGCTCGCAGCAATGCGCCTTGGCGAATACGTTCATCGAGGGTGGCCTGCAAGCCGGAGAACAGTACCGCCATCCCCGCCGCCAACACGAACAACAGCACGTACTCCACTGCCAGGGTCACTTGCGCGAGAATGCTGCGCAATTGCTCCAGCAACGCTTCGACTTGCAGGATGGTCACCGCTGGAAAACTGCGGGACAGGTCGACGATCTGCTGGTCGTGACCGGGTGCCAGATAGAAACTGGTCAGGTAGGTCGCCGGCAAATCCTTCAAGGTGCCGGGTTGGAAGATCATGAAAAAGTTCGGCTGGAAGTTGTCCCAGTTGATCTCCCGCAGGCTGGTGACTTTCGCCTCCCGATTGACCCCGCCAACGCTAAACACCATGTGATCGCCGAGCTTGAGCTTGAGGCTTTCGGCAACTTTGCCTTCCACCGAAACACCGGGTAGTTCATCCGCCGGTTGCTGATCCCACCAGTTGCCGGCGGTGAGCTTGTTGCCCGCCGGCAGGTCCGCCGCCCAGGTCAGGCTCAGGTCGCGTTGAATGGCCCGGTCACCGGCCGAGTCCTTGCTGACGATCTCCTGCACCGGTTTGCCATTGATGCTGATCAGCCGTCCCGGCACCACCGGGTACAGCGGTGCCGATTGTGCTGACAGCTCCATCAACCGATCGCTGAAGGCTTGTTTGTCCGCCGGCAGAATGTTCAGGGCGAAATAGTTCGGGGCATTTTTCGGCAACTGGTTTTGCCAGGTGTCGAGCAGCTCGCCACGCAGCAAAGCGATCAACGCCATCGACAGCAGAATCAAGCCGAAGGCCAGGGATTGACCCGCCGCCGCCAGCGGATGGCGCAACAGTTGGCCCAACCCCAGACGCCATGGCAATGAGGCGCGGGCCAGCATCCGGCGCAGGCTCTTGAGCAGCAGCAAGAGCAAACCGCCAAGCACCAGTGCCGCGATCACGCCGCCGCCGAGCAGGGCGAAAGTCAGCACCAGGTCCAGGCTCAAACGCCACATGATCAGGCCGAGGGCGCCCAACGCCGCGCCATAGACCATCCAGGTGCTGGAGGGAATCGGTAGCAAGTCCCGGCGCAATACCCGTAGCGGTGGGACTCGCCCCAAAGCGGCCAACGGCGGCAGGGCGAAACCGGCCAGCGCGACCAGCCCGGTGCCGATCCCCGCAATGGCCGGCAACAGGCCTCCCGGTGGAACGTCAGTCGGCAGTAAATCATGCAGCAGCGCAAACAGCCCGAGCTGCGCCAGCCACCCAAGCAGGGCGCCGCTGATGCTGGCGAGCAGTCCGAGAACCGTCAGTTGCAGACTGAACAGCACCATGGTTTCCCGGCGGGACAGGCCCAGACAGCGCAGCAATGCACTGGCATCGAATCGGCGGGTAGCGAAGCGTGTCGCCGACAACGCCACCGCCACGCCGGACAGCAGCACCGCTACCAGGCTGGCCATGTTCAAGTAACGTTCGGCCTTGCCCAAGGCACCGCCGATCTGCCGATTGCCATCGCGGGCATCCTGGATGCGCTGGTTGGCGGCCAGGCCTGGCTTGATCAATTGACGATAGGTTTCCAGCGCCTGGGCGTTGCCGCGCCAGAGTTCGCGGTAACTGACCCGGCTGCCGGGTTGCACCACGCCGGTCGCCTCGAGGTCGCTGAGATTGATCAGCACCCGTGGCGTCAGGCTGTAGAAGTTGCCGGCGCGATCCGGTTCGTAGGTCAGCACCCGCGCCAGTTTCAGGGTTTTCATGCCGACATCGATGCTGTCGCCGATCTTCAAGTCCAGCGCAGTCAGCAGTCGCGCTTCAACCCAGGCTTCGCCGGGTTTCGGACCGCCACCGGGTGCTTCCTGCGCGAACGGCGCGGGGGCGCTTTTCAGTTCGCCGCGCAACGGGTAGACGTCATCGGCGGCTTTGATGCTGGACAGCTGAATGCCGTTGTCGGTGGCAATGACACTGGAAAATTCCACCACCTGAGCATGTTCAAGGCCCAGCTCGATGCCACTGTTGATCTGTTCCGGCCGCGCCGGCGAACTGCCTTCCAGCAACAGGTCGGCGCCGAGAAACTCTGTGGCGCGCAGCATCATGGCGCCGTTCAGGCGGGCGCCGAAGTAACCGATGGCGGTACTCGCCGCCACGGCCACCAGCAAGGCGAAGAACAACACGCGCAACTCACCGGCGCGGGCATCGCGCAGCAGTTGGCGAATGGCGAGACTGAACAGGCGCAACAGCGGCAGGCGTGCCATCAAGGCTCCAGAGGGGCGACCAGCAGGCCGGCTTCAAGGCGGATCAGGCGCCGGCAGCGATGTGCCAGGCGTTCGTCATGAGTTACCAGCACCAGGGTGGTGCCGCGTTCCTTGTTGAGTTCGAATAGCAGATCGCTGATGCGCTCGCCAGTGTGGCTGTCGAGGTTGCCGGTGGGCTCATCGGCGAACAACACATCGGGCTCGGCGGCGAAGGCACGGGCAATCGCCACACGCTGCTGTTCGCCACCGGAGAGCTGGCGCGGCGAGTGGGTCAGGCGTTGACCCAGGCCGACCCGTTGCAACAGCTCGGTGGCGCGCTCACGGGCGTCTTTGCGGCCATCGAGTTCCAGCGGCAGCATGACGTTTTCCAGGGCGTTGAGGCTGTCGAGCAGTTGAAAGGATTGGAAGACAAACCCCACGTGCTCGGCGCGAATGCGCGCGCGCTGGTCTTCGTCGAGATTGCTCAGGCCTTGGCCGGCGAGAGTGACTTCGCCGCTGCTCGGCAGGTCGAGGCCGGCAAGCAGACCGAGGAGGGTGGATTTGCCGGAACCGGAGGCGCCGACAATGGCCAGGCTATCGCCCTTGTTCAGTTCCAGGCTGAGTTCGTGCAGGATAGTCAGTTCACCTTCCGCGCTGGGAACCACTTTGCTGAGGTTCTTCGCGGTGAGAATGCTTGCGCCCATGGAGAATCCGATGCGTGTGTGGTTTTTGAGTGCTGGCCTGGCCTTGATGTGCATGGCCCAGAACGCAGCGGCGGGTACAGTCCTGATCGTTGGCGATAGTATCAGCGCCGGTTTCGGCCTGGATACCCGGTTGGGGTGGGTGTCATTGCTCGAGCAACGGCTCAAGCACGAAGGTTTCGACGATAAGGTGGTCAATGCATCCATCAGTGGCGACACCAGTGCCGGAGGCCGGGCACGCCTGCCGGCGCTGCTTGCAGAGCATAAGCCTGAGCTGGTTATCCTCGAGTTGGGGGGCAATGACGGACTGCGCGGAATGCTGCCAACACAATTGCAACAAAATCTTGCATCGATGATCGACAGCTCCCGCGCCAGTGGTGCCAAGGTACTGCTGCTGGGCATGCAGTTGCCGCCCAACTACGGTGCGCGTTACACCCAGGCATTTGCCGAGGCTTTCACCAAGGTGGCCGACGAGAAAAAAATCCCGCTGGTGCCGTTTTTTCTCGACGGCGTGGGCGGTCATCCAGACCTGATGCAATCCGACGGCCTGCACCCGGCAGCGGGGGCTCAGGGCAAGTTGCTGGAAAATGTCTGGCCGACACTGAAACCGCTGCTTTGACGCTTTTCTAGCGGCGGCGTTTCGGCTAAGGTGGCGCCCCCGATTTGGAGGCCCCGATGCCGCGTCCCGCCTGGTCCCTTTTTGCCTATCAACTGATCGAGCCTGACGAACAGCTGGATCTGTTCGCCTGCCAGGAAGTGCGGGTGCATCTGGTGACCCGTCAGCTGGAACTGGGCGGCTCGGCGGACCGAACCCTGTGCGGCAGCCTGTTGCCGGCGCAACCACGCTGGTCGAGCGTCGATCGCACGGTCTTCCAGGACCAGCGCCTGTGCTCGCTGTGCCGGGCCATTCTGGAATCGCAAAAACGCGGCACTTCGCCGATCTGGCCTGAGTTGCGGTTCGAGCTGTAGCTCCCTTGCCACAGGAAAGCTTCCACCACAGGTAATCCCCCTCGCCGCAGGTCTTGCATCTCCCCGAAATAACGGGCGGCGGTGTACAATCGGGTTTTTATACCCTTGTCGATCATGCGAAGGATTTTCCGGATGTTGCCGCGCTTTCCCGCCGTCACCCGCTGCCTGTCTCTTGCTGCGCTCTGCGTGGCGGGTCCCGTTGCAGCATTGGAGTTGCCCCTGCCACCACCCGGTGAAGACATTGTCGGCCAGGTGCAAGTGATCAAGGCCAAATACGAAGACACCTTCGCCGACCTTGGCACCACCTACGACCTGGGCTATTTGGAAATGGTCGCGGCCAACCCTGGCGTCGATCCATGGCTGCCGGGCGCCGGTACCGAAATCGTCCTGCCGACGCGCTTCATCCTGCCACCTGGCCCGCGTGAAGGCATCGTCATCAATCTGGCTGAATACCGCCTCTACTACTACCCGAAAGGCCGGAACGTGGTGTACACCTTCCCGCTGGGTATCGGCCGTGAAGGCTGGGGTTCGCCGATTGCCCACACCAGCATCGTCGCCAAGACGCCGAACCCGACCTGGACCCCTCCAGCGTCGATCAAGGCTGAGCACGCCGCCGATGGCGACCCACTGCCGAACGTAGTGCCGGCCGGCCCGGATAACCCGCTGGGGCCATTCAAATTCACCCTGGGCACTCCGGGGTACCTTATCCACGGTTCGAACAAGAAGTTCGGCATTGGCATGCGTACCAGCCACGGTTGCTTCCGCATGTTCAACAACAACGTGCTGGAAATGGCCAGCATGGTGCCGGTAGGGACGTCGGTTCGCATCCTCAACGATCCGTACAAGTTCGGCCTCAGTGGCGGCAAGGTTTATCTGGAAGCGCACACGCCGCTGGATGACAAGGGCAACCCTTCGGTGGTCGACAAGCACACCGCCGTGATCAATGCGATGCTCAAGCGTGAGGACATCACCAACAACTTGCGCATGAACTGGGATGTAGTGCGCGACGTGGTCGCCGCTGAGGATGGCCTGCCGGTGGAAATCGCCGTGCCGAATACGTCGGCACCGATGGTCTCGAGTGCGCCGATCGACCTGCAGCAGTAACGCGTTAAAGCAACCCGCCGATGCAGGCCGCATCGGCGGGTTTTTTATGGCCTGCAGAAACCTCAGGCAATAAAAAAGCCGACCCAAAAAATGGATCGGCTTGATAACAATCCCGAAGGATTATTACTTGCGGCTAGCTTTTTCCAGCATGCGCAGAGCACGCTCGTTAGCTTCGTCAGCAGTCTGTTGTGCTTTTTGAGCAGCAGCCAGAGCTTCATCAGCTTTACGGTAAGCTTCGTCTGCACGAGCTTGGGAGCGAGCTGCTGCGTCTTCAGTAGCAGTCAGACGTGCTTCAGTTTCTTTCGATACGCTGCTGCAACCGGTAGCCAGAACTGCGGCCAGAGCCAGAGCAGAGAATTTCAGAACGTTGTTCATCGTGTTCCCCTTCAAGGACTTTCTATTAAGTAGCTGTCTCCTCAGAGTGAGGAAATAGCCGGCGTACATACTACCCATTACTTGTAGTAAGTAAACTGACGTAGCGCAAGAAGCAAAAAAAATTGTAGGCGTTGATTCTTTTTCGAGCAACTTTTAACTGCGTTGTATAAAAAATATCCAGCTACGAGGCCCGAACTGAGCGAGCCGTTGGGAAAAAGTTCCCTGGCCCGGCGGCTGTTTTTTGGTCTTGCCCAAAGTCCGTCTAGATGGGTTTGTCTACACTTGTGTTCGAATTTTGCGCAGCCGCTCGCATATCTTTATCCATGTTGAGGTGACTTAAACAAAGGGCGCTCGTCTTAAGTCTCAATATCCGGCAATGTTCAGGCTTTGACCCGTTCGGTCGAGCCGTTCCTGCGTAATCCGCGGCAACACCCGCCACCCGATGCACAATGACGAGCGTCCCTTGAGCATTTTTGCCAATGGTGCCTACTATTTGATACGTGCTCGGTTGCGCGAGATTGGTGCGGCTCTCTCGGTGTCCATTCAGGCACGGGGTGGCGTAGTTGTTCCTTCGCCGGAAAAACATCGGTAAGGTAGGGGTCAGAATTAAAGACCCGCGAGGAGTAGTGATGAGCGAGGCGTTGTCCATCCACCATGACCAGGCTGGTCATCAGTTCGAGACCACTGTGGACGGTTATCGTGCCTACCTGACCTATATGGATCTGGGAAAACAGACCCTGGATATTTATCGCACTTTTGTGCCCAACGCGTTGCGTGGTCGCGGCATTGCGGCGGCTTTGACCGAGCAGGCGCTGCAATATGCTGATGAAATGGGCTACACGGTGATTCCATCGTGCTCCTACGTGGAGCGCTACATGGAGCGTCATCAGCGGCATGCTGCCAAGCTGTGAGCAAAACCAACGCATAAAAAAACGCCAGGTTCAAACCTGGCGTTTTTTTATGCGCGAAACGGCGATCAGCTGCGATTGCGTTTAGGCAATACGTCCTTGAGCTTGGCATGCATGCTGCGCAAGGTGTTTTCAGTGGCAGTCCAATCGATGCAGGCATCGGTGATCGACACGCCGTATTGCAGGTCGGCGAGGTCTTTCGGGATTGCCTGGCAGCCCCAGTTCAGGTGGCTTTCGACCATCAGGCCGATGATTGACTGGTTGCCTTCGAGGATCTGGTTGGCGACGTTCTCCATCACCAGCGGTTGCAGGGCCGGATCCTTGTTGGAGTTGGCGTGGCTGCAATCGACCATGATGTTCGGCTTGATGTTGGCCTTTTTCAGCGCTTGCTCGCAGAGCGCGACGCTGACCGAATCGTAGTTCGGCTTGCCGTTGCCACCGCGCAGTACCACGTGACCATAGGCGTTGCCCTTGGTGGTGACGATCGATACGCCACCTTCCTGGTTGATGCCCAGGAAACGGTGCGGGCTGGAAACCGATTGCAGGGCGTTGATGGCCACCGTCAGGCCGCCATCGGTGCCGTTCTTGAAGCCGACGGCCGAAGACAGGCCGGAAGCCATTTCACGGTGCGTCTGGGATTCGGTGGTGCGTGCGCCGATAGCCGACCAGCTGATCAGGTCCTGCAAGTATTGCGGGGAGATCGGGTCGAGGGCTTCGGTTGCGGTCGGCAGGCCCATCTCGGCCAGGTCCAGCAGCAACTGACGACCGATGTGCAGGCCATCCTGAATCTTGAACGAGTCGTCCAGGTACGGATCGTTGATCAAGCCTTTCCAGCCAACGGTGGTGCGTGGCTTCTCGAAATACACGCGCATGACCAGATACAGGGTATCGGACACTTCGGCCGCGAGCACTTTCAGGCGCTCGGCGTATTCGTGGGCAGCCTTGATGTCATGGATCGAGCACGGCCCGATCACGACGAACAGGCGGTGGTCGGTGCCATCAAGAATGTTGCGAATGACTTCGCGGCCCTTGGTGACGGTGCGCAGGGCAGCGTCGCTCAGAGGGATATCACGCTTGAGCTGATCGGGAGTGATCAGGGTCTCGTTGGAGGCGACGTTTAGGTCGTTGATCGGTAAATCAGCCATCGTTTACTCGTCAGGTCACGGGTGCCGGCCGCCAGCGAACCCGCGCGGCGGAGCACAGCAAATTAAGCGCGTCGGGGAGCAGAACCTTAGCGCGTTACACCGTGGCTCGACAATGGGCAGACACCGGTTTAATGGGCATTCCCCATCAGTTTCCCCCACCGTGGCGGGGAAACTGATGGGGAATGCACCCTAACCGGCCATTGGCTGCGCAAATGCCTTGCTGACCGTATCGTGGGAGAACTCGTCGGCGTGCTGCTGGACCCACTCGAGGGCCAGGGTCTCATTGTTCTGCTGTTGGCTTTGGGGTTCATGCTGACGGCAGTAACGTTCGATCTGGCAGATCTGCTCACCCATCCGCGCGCAAAACAGCGTCTGTTCGTCGACGAAGGCGATCCCCACCAGATAGCCGCGTTTGCGTCGCAAGCACCACGCCACATAACCCAGGAAACGCAAGTCCGGGTTCAGGGTCGGCATGCGTATTTCCAGCGCCGTACCGTGGCGCCACGCGCGGTGGTAATTGCAAGCCATGCCGCCGAGGCTGATAGTGTGCAGCTCTTGCCGCGAAATACACTCATGTTTGAGCAACGTTAATTCGACGGGCACATCGTCAGGATGAGGAAGATAACGTCTCATGAACACGGACTCCCTGTGTCGGCCACTTGACACTGTTTCTCCCAGTATAGTGGTCGAATCGGAACTGACCGATTTCGACGCCGACCAACGGTTGCTGGCAATGAGCGGCATTTCACTGGTGATATTTACCAGCGTCGGCTGTGCCAGTTGCCGTTTTGCCCGCGAGCAGTTGCCCAGGCTCGAACTGGCGGTCGATCGGCTGTGCTGGATCGATGCCGGAAGCAATGGCGGGGTGGTTGAGCGCTATCGGGTCTTTCATTTGCCGGCACTGTTTGTGGTGCGCGACGGTGAGTATTTCGGGGCGCTACAGTCGCGCCTGACCCGCACAGCGCTCAACGAGGCTGTGGAGCAGGCGTTGAATCGACCAGCAGAGGAGCTGCCATGACAGGCACAGTGGCCAAGCCGACAATCGGCATTATCGGTACCGGCGCGATCGGTGGTTTCTACGGGCTGATGCTGGCGCGTGCCGGCTTCGATGTGCATTTTCTGTTGCGCAGCGAGTTTTCAGCGGTGGCCGAACGCGGCTTGCATCTTGACCATGCGTCGTTGGGCCCGCTGACCCTGAACCCGGTCCAGGCCTATTCGTCGGCTGCCGACATGCCGCCCTGTGACTGGCTGCTGGTGGGCGCCAAGACCACCAGCAACGCGGACCTGGCACCGGCCATTATTCAAGCCGCGGCACCTGATGCCAAAGTGCTGTTGCTGCAAAATGGCCTGGATGTCGAAGACCATCTGCGCGAGTTGCTCCCCGATTCGCTGCACCTGCTGGGCGGGCTTTGTCTGATCTGCGTCCATCGCGCCGGCCCCGGGGTCATCACCCATCAAGCGCTGGGGGCGGTGAATGTCGGCTACCACAGTGGCCCCGCCGCCGATGCACAGGTACGCATGAACATCGTCGAGGAGGGCGCCGGATTGTTCCGCACGGCCGGTATCGACGCCCAGGCCATGCCGAATCTGCAGCAGGCGCGCTGGCAGAAACTGGTCTGGAATATTCCCTACAACGGTCTGTCGGTGCTGCTCGGGGCCAGCACCACACCGTTGATGGCGGATGCCGACAGCCGCGCGCTGATTCAGGCCTTGATGGCCGAAGTGGTTCAGGGGGCCAAGGCTTGCGGTCATGACATGCCGCCGGGTTACGCCGATTATCTGTTCATGATGACCGAGAAAATGCCCGACTACTGGCCGAGCATGCATCACGATTTTCTGCACAAGCGGCCGCTGGAACTGGACGCCATCTACACTCGGCCACTGGCAGCGGCGAAGGCGGCGGGATGTGAGTTGCCGCGAATCGAGGCCTTGTATCGCAGCTTGAGTTTTATCGACCGACGTAACCACTGAGTCGGTCAAGAAGGGGGAAGGGCATGGCAAATGTCATAGACGACAAACTGGTGCTGGCGATTTCTTCGCGAGCGCTGTTCGACTTGAGCGAGAGCCACAAGGTCTATCTGTCGAGCGGCGTCGAGGCTTATCGGCAGTACCAGATCGAACACGAAGACGAAATTCTCGAGCCCGGCGATGCATTCCCGTTGGTGGAAAAACTCCTGAACCTGAATACCCGTCTCGGCCGTGCCCGGGTCGAGGTGATCCTTGTGTCGCGTAACAGCGCCGACACCGGCCTGCGGGTTTTCAACTCGATTCATCACTATGGCCTGTCGATCTCGCGTGCGGCGTTCGTCGGCGGGCGCAGTCCTTATCCGTACCTCAAGGCTTTTGGTTGCGACCTGTTTCTCTCGACCCATGCCGAAGATGTGCGCAATGCGCTGGAGGCCGGATTCGCCGCAGCGACTATTCTATCGGGCGGTGCCAGTCGCGCCGCCAGCGATGAATTGCGCATTGCCTTCGACGGTGACGCGGTGCTGTTTTCCGACGAGTCGGAGCGGGTCTATCAGTCGGGAGGCCTGGCGGCGTTTCAGGCCAGCGAGCGTGAGGCGGCCCGCGAGCCTTTGCGTGGCGGGCCGTTCAAAGGTTTTCTCGCGGCGCTCAATCTGTTGCAGCGCGAGTTTCCGGATGATGCCTGTCCGATCCGTACCGCGCTGGTGACCGCGCGATCGGCGCCGGCCCATGAACGGGTGATCCGTACCTTGCGCGAATGGGACATTCGTCTGGACGAATCGCTGTTTCTTGGCGGCTTGACCAAATCAGCTTTTCTCGAAGCCTTTGCCGCCGACGTATTTTTCGACGATCAGGCAGGCCATTGCGAACTGGCCCGCGAAGTGGTCGCCACCGGGCACGTGCCCCATGGCATCAGTAACGAGCCGTCGGTTTAAAGCCCGGCGGTTCAATACGTTGCGCCGGGCGCCGCACTCGCCACGGCACTGCTAAGCTGAATCAATCTCCGCCATGTTGGCATTTGAGGAGGTCATATGATTCGTTCGATGCTGTATGCCACTGACTTGGGTCTGTACGCACCATTGGTGATGCAGCATGCCTTGGAACTGGCTCGAACATTCAATGCCGACTTGTATGTGGTGCACGCGGTAGAGCCCATGGGGCTGTTTGCCGAATCCGTGTTGCAAAGCTATCTCGACGAGAAGGCCTTGAACGAATTTCACAGTCAAGGTCTGAACAATGTGATCGCCAATATTCAGCAACGGGTGCTCGACAACTTTCGCGAAGAGCTGGGGGATGAAGGAGAGCAGGATTTGCAGCGGATTCAGGCTGTGCGGGTGCTGCAGGGCGATCCGTCGCAGGTGATTCTCGACCAGGCGCAGAAACTCTCTGTCGATTTACTGATCGTAGGGAGTCACAGCCATGGTGCTGGCGCGGAAACGCCGTTGGGTCGAACCGCTGCGCGCGTGTTGCAACTGGCCAGGGTGCCGGTCTATTTGGTGCCGCTGGTAGAGCGTCGCCGCAAAGAGGATCGCTAGAACACGAATAATGGCATTTTGACAAAAAAGTTCTAGATTTATTGGTCTAACCATTAATATAGTTATATACCGTCGCTGATGCCCGTGGCGTCTACCTGCTTTGAGGGATTCATATGAAGCTTCAACAATTGCGCTACATCTGGGAAGTGGCGCACCACGACCTCAACGTTTCTGCTACAGCCCAAAGCCTCTACACCTCGCAACCGGGCATCAGCAAACAGATTCGTCTGCTGGAAGACGAATTGGGGGTCGAGGTTTTCGCCCGCAGCGGCAAGCATCTGACCCGCGTTACCCCGGCTGGCGAGCGCATCATCACCACTGCCGGTGAGATCCTGCGCAAAGTTGAAAGCATCAAACAGATCGCCCAGGAATTCTCCAACGAGAAAAAAGGCACCCTGTCGATCGCCACCACCCACACCCAGGCGCGTTATGCATTGCCACCGGTGATCAGCAATTTCATCAAGCAATACCCGGACGTTGCCCTGCACATGCACCAGGGTTCGCCGATGCAGATCGCCGAGATGGCTGCGGACGGCACCGTCGATTTCGCCATCGCCACCGAAGCCCTGGAGCTGTTCGGTGATCTGGTGATGATGCCGTGCTATCGCTGGAACCGCTGCGTGGTCGTGCCTCAGGGCCACCCGCTGACCAAGCTGTCGAAGCTGACCCTCGAAGCCCTGGCCGAATACCCGATCGTGACGTACGTATTCGGTTTCACCGGCCGTTCGAAACTCGACGAAGCCTTCAGCCACCGTGGCCTGACACCGAAAGTGGTGTTCACCGCCGCTGACGCCGACGTGATCAAGACGTACGTTCGCCTGGGGCTGGGCGTGGGCATCGTGGCGAAAATGGCGGTCGATACCAAGCTCGATAGCGACCTGGTGGTGCTCGATGCCAGCGAGTTGTTCGAATCCAGTATTACCAAAATCGGTTTCCGTCGCGGCACTTTCCTGCGTGGCTTCATGTGCGACTTTATCGAAAAGTTCGCTCCGCACCTGACCCGTGAAGTGATGGCCAAGGCCATTCAGTGCCACAACAAACAGGAACTGGAAGAGCTGTTCGACGGCGTCGAACTGCCGGTCCATTAAGCGTCAACAGACGCTAGACCACCTCGGTGACAGCAAACTGTTGCCGAGCGCCCGCCACCAGAATCTCCACTTCATCCCCTTCGAACTTGCCCAGCAGGCTTTTACCCAGCGGCGAACGAGGGGTGATGACGGTAATCAGTTGCCCCACCAGATCAATCTTCAATCCGGCTGCGTCGGGGGCCAGGAACAGCCATTGTTCGCGACCCTTTTCGTCTTCCAGGCCGAGCAGGGCGCCGACCTCGATGCCGCGCCGCTCGTCATAAGGCCGCAGTGTCAGGTTCTGGCAAAGGGTCAATGACAGCCTGATTTCTTCCACTCGCCTGGCCTGCCCGGCCGCCAGATAAGACGCCTCCAGCCCCAGGGTGTCGTACTTGTTTTCGGCTATGTTTTCTTCGTGGGTCGCGGTTTCGTAAGCGGTTTGCGCGGCACGCTCGGCGATGTCGAGATCGATCCGCAGCTTGTCGATAATCAGTTGGTGGACGGTCGGCTTGTGCATAGAGAGCTTCATGATCAATCGCAGAATTGCAGGACGTTGGCGCGGCTTTTTTCGCTCGGCGCGGTCTGGTCCTGTTGCAGCCAGAACTGACATTTTGGATTGGCCAGATTGTGTTTGCTACTTCTGGCCTGTTCCACCATTTGCTGCTGATCGTTCCTGCGCAGGTGTTCCTCGTACTGTTCGAACATCGGGTTTTGCGCAGCGGGTTGTTCAATCACCGGCGGCTTGGCCAGTTGCTCCACCGCCTGGGCCAAGGGTGCCAATTGCTCGTTGAACAACAGGCGCCAGGCGAGCCAGCAAGTCAGTGCGATCGCGATAAATCCCAGCCACAAACCGAGGGCGATGCTGCCGGTCAGTTGCAGCGCATTGAGCTGGATCGGCATGGAGCGGCGCGGGTGGGGACGGTAGGGCATGACTGCCTCCTGGCGGGTGGTCGCGGGCGAGTGGCGATTGTCGCACGAAGATTAATCGTCGTCGGCTCTTCTGCGCGGGGTAATTTATGCGGACAATCGGCGCTTTTGCCAACGGGAACCTGGAATGCCTGAAATGAAAACCCGCTGGGATATTTTTTGCACCGTGGTCGACAATTTCGGCGACATCGGTGTGACCTGGCGTCTGGCCCGCCAACTGGTGGCCGAACATTCAGTGACGGTGCGCTTGTGGGTCGATGACCTGCGGGCCTTCGAGCGGTTGTGTCCAGAAATCGACATCCACGCTACGCAGCAGTGGCAGCAGGGTGTCGAGGTGCGGCAGTGGTCAGCGCACTGGCAACCCACCGAAGCCGCGGATGTCGTTATCGCCGCGTTCGCCTGCCAGTTGCCGAGTGCTTATATGGAGGCCATGGCCGAGCGGGAAAAGCCGCCGCTGTGGATGAACCTCGATTATCTGAGCGCCGAAGACTGGGTCGTCGGTTGTCACGGCTTGCCGTCGGTGAAGTACAAGAACGTGCAGAAGTTCTTTTTCTTCCCGGGTTTTCGCAAGGGCACCGGTGGCTTGCTGCGTGAGAGGGGATTGCTCGAGCGGCGTCGGCAGTTTCAGCAAAGTCCCGAGGCTCAGCGAGAGTTCCTGCAAGGCCTGGGGGTTGAACGCGCCCCGAATGCGCAGCTGATCTCGCTGTTCGCCTACGAGAATAACGGGCTGGCCAGTTGGCTCGACGCCATGGCTGCCGACTCGACGCCCACTCATCTGTTGGTGCCCGAGGGGCGGATTCTCGGCGACGTCGAACGCTGGCTCGCAGTGGACGGGCTGACGGCCGGCGCGGTGCATGTGCGCGATGCCCTGACCGTGCAAGTGCTGCCGTTCGTCCGGCAGGATCAATATGACCTGCTGCTGTGGAGCTGCGATTTCAACGCCGTGCGCGGCGAAGATTCCTTTGTTCGCGCGCAATGGGCTGGCCGGCCAATGCTCTGGCACATCTATCGGCAGGACGAAGATATCCACCTGGACAAGCTCGACGCCTTCCTGACCCTGTACACCCAAGGCCTGTCCAAACCTGCTGGCGAGGCGATCAGCGGTCTATGGCGGGCATGGAATGCAGGTGAGACAATGGGCGAGTACTGGAAATCAACCCGCAAACATTGGCCGGAACTGGAAAAACATGCCGAGGCGTGGTGTCTGGAACAAGCCTTGCAGGCAGATCTTGCCGCAGCGCTGGTACAGTTTTACCTAAATTGGATATGATACGCGGCCTAGATTTTTGTAAATCCCATCCAAATTCGGATATTCGCAATGAAAACTGGTAAAGAACTGAAACCCGGTATGGTGATCCGTATCGACAACGATCCTTGGCTGGTTCAGAAAGCTGAATTCACCAAGTCGGGTCGTAACAGCGCGATCATGAAGACCAAGCTGAAAAACCTGTTGACCGGTTACAAGACCGAGACCGTTTACAGCGCCGACGACAAACTGGACGACGTGATCCTCGACCGCAAAGAAGCGACCCTGTCCTTCATCAGCGGCGACTCCTACACGTTCATGGACACCACTGACTACACCATGTACGAGCTGAACGCTGAAGACATCGAAGCCGTTCTGCCTTTCGTTGAAGAAGGCATGACCGATGTTTGCGAAGCGATCTTCTTCGAAGAGCGTCTGGTTTCCGTAGAACTGCCGACCACTATCGTGCGTCAGGTTGACTACACCGAAGGCTCCGCTCGCGGTGATACTTCCGGCAAGGTGATGAAGCCTGCCAAACTGAAGAACGGTACCGAGCTGTCGGTTGCTGACTTCATCGAAATCGGCGACATGATCGAGATCGATACCCGCGAAGGCGGTTCCTACAAAGGCCGTGCTAAATAAGCACCGCTTGAGGAATGAAAAAGCCCGACCATTGAGTCGGGCTTTTTTGTGGGCGAATGATCAAGATCAGTGATTAAACGGCAACGTGCAGGCGCACATCGACGTTGCCACGCGTGGCGTTGGAGTACGGGCAGACCTGGTGGGCGGCGTCGACCAGGCTTTGTGCATCGGCTTGTTCAAGGCCCGGCAGGCTGATGTGCAGGTCGATGTCCAGGCCGAAACCACCAGGGATCTGGCCGATGCCGACATGGGCAGTGATCGAGGCGTCGTCGGGGATTTTGCGTTTGGTCTGGCTGGCGACGAATTTCAGCGCGCCGATGAAGCAGGCGGAATAGCCGGCGGCGAACAATTGTTCAGGGTTGGTTGCCGCACCGCCGGCGCCACCGAGTTCTTTCGGGGTCGCGAGTTTGACGTCGAGGACGTTGTCGCTGGAGATCGAACGACCGTCACGGCCGCCGGTGGAGGTTGCGATTGCGGTGTAGAGAGTTTGCATGGTGTGAGCCTCGTTTCGGATTGGGTGTTTCGCGCTAAATGTTTGCGCGCTAAGTAAGTGCGAAGTGAATGTAGCTCGCTAATATTTAGCGCGCAAGATAAATTTTTGAAAAAAACTGACCCTACCCATCACCTGGAGATTCGATCAGGCGGGAGATGCTTGAGATAGAGGCTTTCGTGCGGGATTTATGCGAAGTGAATTTTTTTGCGACGGGGGAGGACGCCTTCGCGGGCGATCCGACTTGCCCGCGAAGAACGATAACGCGGTCTAAAGGCTGTCTTGCAGGTGGCTGCGCAGCTCCTGGAGATCCGCTTGCAGCTTCTTCAACTGCTCCAGCGTCTGCCCGCTGGCGCCGAGGATGCACTGCGGAATATCGCGCGCTTTGTCTCGCAGCGTATGGCCTTGCTCGGTGAGTTCGACAATCACCACCCGTTCATCTTCGCGGCTGCGGGTGCGGCTCAGCAGGCCTTCGGCTTCCAGGCGTTTGAGCAGCGGGGTGAGGGAGCCGGGGTCGGTCAGTAGTCGGCTGCTGATTTCGCCGACCGTCAATCCGTCCTTTTCCCACAACACCATCATTGCCAGGTACTGCGGATACGTCAGGCCCAGCGCTTGCAACAGCGGCTTGTAAACCTTGGTCATCAGCAATGAAGTGGAATGCAGGGCGAAGCAGACCTGATTATCCAGCAGCAGGTTATCGCAGTTGTCCGGGGTGTCGCGCTCGGTGTTCATTTCAAAGCCTTGATCAGTGATCGTCATGAATCTAGCGGGCGAATCTTTAATGCGCCAGATAATTATGGACTAGTGGCGGTCCAGGTTGGTTTGCAGCGCCAGATCCCACGGTGGGATGGGGCTGAAACGGGTCTTCAGGTATTCCAGCAGCAAGCGGCTACGCGAACTGGGCTGCTGCTCCAGGCGTAACGCATAAATACCGGTGCTTTCCGGTTTTGGCAGACCTTTTTCGCAGAACAGCGGTAGCAGTTCGCCGCGCAATAAATATTCACTGGCCAACCAAGTCGGCAGATGCGCGACACCCAGCCCGGCCAGCGCGCCGCAGACCAGCGCCTCGGCGTTGTTGGCGCTCATGCGGATTCGCGCAGGCCGGTGCAAATGCATCTGCCCATCCCGCTCGAAGCGCCAGGCGAACGGCGGAGCCAGGCCGTCCCAATCCAGACCGTCGTGGTCGACCAATTGCGCCGGCTCGGTCGGCACGCCACGGCGTTGCAGGTAATCGGGGCTGGCGCAGGCGATGCGCACCATGCTCGCCAGCGGCGTGGCCACCAGCCGGGTATCGGCCATTTGCCCGGCACGCAGTACCAGGTCGACCTTGCCCAGGTTCGAACCCTGCATGTCGACAAAGCTGTCGATCAGGTGCAATTGCACGTCGAGGCCGGGGTAAAGGGTCAGGAAGTCGGCAATCACCGGTGCCAGATGGCGTCGTCCGAACGCTGCCGGCGCATCGACCCGAATCAAGCCTTCCGGCGCGTTGCTCAGGGACACCGCTTCCGCCCGCGCCAGCCGCAGTTCCGCGACGATCCTCCGCGCGCGCTCGGCAAAGGCCAAACCTGCCGGGGTAGCCCGCACCGCGTGGGTGCTGCGAATGAACAGCTGACTGCCGACGGCGCTTTCCAGGCTATCGATACGTCGCGCCACCGCCGATGGCGTCAGGGGATGACGGCGGGATGCAGCGGAAAAACTGCCGGTCTCCAGCACATCCAGAAACAGTCCGAGTTGTTCGGTCAATTGATTGGGGTTCATGGCTTCGTCAACGCTTGTGCGAATTTGGCACAGCCATTGTGCGTTGCTATGCGTTTCCCTGCCAGAGCCGACTGCGTAGGATGAGCGGCCTGACAAGAGGAAACCGCCTGTGATTGAGTTCGTGATGTACCTGGTTTTTGGCGCCGCCATGGGCACCCTCGGCGGGCTCTTCGGCATTGGTGGCGGGTTGGTGGCGATTCCGCTGCTGGGCGTGTGGTGCGGTCTCGATCAGCAGGTCGCCCAAGGCACGGCGCTGGTGATGGTGGTGCCGAACGTGATGCTGGCGCTATGGCGTTATCACCAGCGCAATCGCATCGAATTGCGTCATGCGCTGCCATTGGCTTCGATGGGATTCTGCTTCGCCTGGGTCGGTTCGATCTGGGCGGTGGGCATCGATGCGCAAACCATGCGCGTGGGGTTTGTCGCGTTCCTGGTCGCGCTGTCGGCCTACAACCTGGTGCGAATGTTCACTGCCACTGCGCCGGCGTCTTCACAGATGCATTATTCATGGCCGTGGCTGGGTGTGCTCGGCGCGGCTTCCGGGACCATGGGTGGGTTGTTTGGCGTGGGTGGGGCGGTGGTGGCCACGCCGGTGTTGACCAGTCTGTTCGGTACCAGCCAAGTGGTTGCCCAGGGCTTGTCGCTGGCACTGGCATTGCCGAGCACGGGCGTCACGTTGGCGACTTATGCGGTGCACCATCAGGTGCACTGGGCGATCGGTATTCCCTTGGCGGTCGGTGGATTGATGAGCATCAGTTGGGGCGTGAGAATCGCCCACGCACTGCCGGAGCGGCTGTTGCGCGGGCTGTTCTGTGGGTTTCTGGTGTGCTGCGCGGTGATGCTCGCCTTTAAAGTTTGAAGCCTTCGACGATGTGCTCGGCCAGGCATTCGGTGATCGGTGAAGGGTTGTTCAGGTTGCGGATCAGCATGATGCTGGCTTCCGGCAACAGGGGCAGGTCTTCGTCGGCGCCAAGGATGCGCATGTCTGGCGTGATCAGGCTTTCCAGTTGCGCGGTGATCGCAAGCCCCGCGCTGACCACTGCCATCAATGCCGACAGGCTGGAGCTGTTGTAGGCAATGCGATAATCGCGACCCATGGCTTCCAGCGCATTACACGCCCAGGCACGGCAGAAACAATCGCTATTGAACATCGCCAGCGGCAGCGGCGTCTGCTCGTGGGCGTTGAAGCATTGGGCCTCGGCCCAGACAAAGCGCTCCTTGCGCAACAACTGGCCGATCTCGTTACCCGGCTCGCGGGTGACGATGGACAGGTCCAGGTCCTGGCGCTGCAACAGTTGCCGGGTCGATTCGCAATGAACCTCGATCTGGATCAGCGGGTAGAACTGCGCGAAGCGCGACAGGATGCCCGGCAAAAAGCGCATCACGTAATCGTCGGGTGTGCCGATGCGCACCGTGCCGACCATGTGCGGCTCGCGCAGGGTATTGAAGACTTCGCTGTGGAGTTTGAGGATGCGCCGCGCATAGCCGAGCAACACCTGGCCTTCGGCGGTCAGCTTGACCTGGCGCCCGTCGCGTTCGAACAGCTGGCGCTGCAACACGTCTTCTTCCAGACGTTTCATCTGCATGCTCACCGCCGACTGGGTGCGGTTGACCATTTCCCCGGCGCGGGTAAAGCCGCCCTGATCAGCGATCGCGACGAAGGTGCGCAGTACATCGGTGTCGATACTGGGGTAGGCGGACATTCATCAATCTCCGAGATGTATGCCATCAGAAACATTCGTTGGATTGATCTTAGCGCTGCGGCGAGACTGGATCCATCCCTAAAGGAGGGCTACACGATGAAAGGTCACAACGAGCATGTAACGGAACAAAAATTCTCAATCCACGCGGTATCCGATCTGCTGCACAAGTTTAGTCGCTGGTACGAACTTCACCGTGAACGTGAATTACTGGCGAGCTTGAGCGACGAAGCACTGAAGGATATCGGCGTGAGCCGCGCAGATGTGGAGCATGAGGCAGTAAGACCGTTCTGGGATGATCCGATGCACAAATGATGATGCCATCGCTACACAAACCACTTTCGGGTGAGGTAGGTTGCGAGCAGACAAGGAGATGCTCATGCCCGCCACACTGTCCTTTTCCCTCAAACAGGCTCGGCGTCTGGCGCTGGCTGCCCAAGGGTTCAACGGGCGCCAGCCGCCGGCGGCGATCAAACCGGTTCAGCTCAACCGGCTGATCGAACGGCTCGGCATTCTGCAGATCGATTCGGTCAATGCATTGGTGCGTTCGCACTACCTTCCCTTGTTTTCCCGTCTTGGCAATTATTCAACCGACTTGCTCGATCAGGCTGCCTGGAGTCAGGGCCGCCGGCGCACGTTATTCGAGTATTGGGGCCACGAAGCTTCGTTATTACCGTTGTCGATGTACCCCTTGATGCGCTGGCGCATGCAGCGCGCAGCCCGTGGCGAAGATATCTACCAGCAACTGGCGCGTTTCGGTCGTGAGCAGCAGGACACGATTCACCGTGTTTTAGCGTCGGTCCAGGAGCTCGGTGCGCTGGGGGCGGGCAGCCTGTCGACCCGTCAGGAACGGGCAGGGCCGTGGTGGGACTGGAGCGCTGAAAAGCATGCGCTTGAATGGTTGTTCGCCGCCGGTGAAGTGACCGTGGCCAGCCGGCGCGGGTTCGAACGGCTTTATGATTTGCCGGAACGGGTGATTCCTTCGGCGCTTCTGCAGCAGCCCTTGCTCAGTGAAGCCGAAGCCCAGCGCGGGTTATTGCTGCATGCGGCCACGGCGTTGGGTGTCGGCACGGAAAAGGACCTGCGGGACTATTTTCGCTTGAGCCCGGCAGACAGCCGGCCGCGTCTGGCGGAACTGGTCGAGGGCGGAAAGCTGCTGGTCTGTGGCGTTGAAGGCTGGCGGCAACCGGCTTATTGCCTGGCTGAGCCGAAAGTGCCGCGCAAGGTCGAGGCCAGTGCGCTGCTTTCACCATTCGATTCGCTGATTTGGGAGCGCAGCCGTACCGAGCGATTGTTCGATTTCCGTTATCGGCTGGAGATTTATACGCCGCAGCATAAACGCGTCTACGGCTATTACGTCTTGCCGTTTTTGCACAATGAGCGGATTGCTGCGCGGGTCGACTTGCGAGCCGAACGAGCGTCGGGCCGGTTGGCGGTGCATGCCGTGCATGAGGAAGAGCCGGGGCTGGATGATGAAGGGATGCTGGCGTTGGCGGTCAATCTACGGCGGATGGCGGACTGGTTGGGGCTCGAGCGGGTTCAGCTGAATTGCCCGCGGGCGAGTGCGGCGAGGTTGCGGGGGGCGTTGGTTCAAAGTGGCGGTGATTGAAATGGCGCCTTTGCGGGCAAGTCGGATCCCCGCAAAGGGCTCAACCGGATTTAACGCCGGACTTGCTTCAGGGTCTCTGCAATCAAAAACGCCAGTTCCAGCGACTGATCGGCATTCATCCGCGGGTCGCAATGGGTGTGATAACGATCCGACAACCCATCTTCGGTAATCGGCCGCGCGCCGCCGATGCATTCGGTGACGTTCTGCCCGGTCATTTCGATGTGTATGCCGCCGGCATAACTGCCTTCCGCTTCGTGAACCTGGAAGAACTGCTTCACCTCGCCAAGGATCTGCGCGAAGTCGCGGGTCTTGTAGCCGCTGCTGGCCTTGATGGTGTTGCCGTGCATCGGGTCGGAGCTCCAAAGCACTTGCTTGCCTTCGCGCTGCACCGCGCGAATCAGCTGCGGCAGGTGATCGCCGACCTTGTTCGCGCCCATCCGCGCAATCAGGTTCAGGCGACCCGGGTCGTTGTCCGGGTTGAGCACATCGATCAGGCGAATCAGGTCTTCAGGGTTCATGCTCGGGCCGACCTTGACCCCGATCGGGTTATGCACCCCGCGCAGGAATTCGACGTGAGCACCGTCCAGTTGACGTGTACGGTCACCGATCCACAGCATGTGGGCCGAGCAGTCGTAGTAGTCGTTGGTCAGGCTGTCGCGACGCACGAAGGCTTCTTCGTAGTTCAGCAGCAGCGCTTCGTGTGCGGTGAAGAAACTGGTTTCGCGCAGTTGCGGCGAGCTGTCCATGCCGCAGGCGCGCATGAAGGCCAGGGTTTCATCGATGCGATCGGCCAGGTGGCTGTATTTCTCGGCCAGTGCCGAGTTGGCGATGAAGTCCAGGTTCCATTTGTGTACCTGATGCAGATCGGCAAAGCCGCCCTGGGCAAAGGCGCGCAGCAGGTTCAGGGTCGCAGTGGACTGGTGGTAGGACTGCAGCAGGCGATCCGGGTCCGGTACGCGGCTTTTTTCGTCGAAACCGATGCCGTTGACGATGTCGCCACGGTAGGCCGGCAGCGTCACGCCGTTGATGGTTTCATCGTTGGCCGAACGGGGTTTGGCGAACTGACCGGCCATGCGTCCGACTTTGACCACCGGGCAACCGGCGGCGAAGGTCATGACGATCGCCATTTGCAGCAACACTTTAAAGGTGTCGCGAATTTTCGCGGCGGAGAATTCGGCGAAGCTTTCGGCGCAGTCGCCGCCCTGCAACAGAAATGCCCGGCCCTGGGTGACTTCGGCAAACTGACGGCGCAACTCCCGCGCTTCGCCGGCAAACACCAGTGGCGGATAGCTCGCCAGGGTTTGCTCGACGTGCAGCAAATGCGCCGCGTCGGGGTATTGAGGTTGTTGCTGGATCGGCAGGGCGCGCCAGCTGTCAGGGCTCCAGGGTTGGCTCATCGCAGTCTCTAGTGTTTTACGCTCGGACGGTTATGTTATCAGCAATTAGTGCGTGACCTGCTCCCGTCGCTTCGCGGACAATCGCGCCTTTGCCGCTTTATGTTGCGGTTTATCGTGTTGCCGGGGCCGGTAACGATCAGGAGACGAAATGACTGAGGAGCGCGTCGAGCATCTGCTCGCCGAGGTGCAGGATGAGTTCGGCGTGATTCGCGTGCTGGAAGTGGCCGATTACCGTTTTCTGGAGTTCGGTGACGCCATCGAACAGAGCTGCGTGTTCACCGCCGACCCTAGCTGGCTCGAGTACGATTACACCCGCGCGATGCTGATTGGTGCGCTGTGCCACGAGCAGCCGGAAAGCGCGCTGTTCCTCGGCCTTGGTGCTGGGACCCTGACCCAGGCTTGCTTGAAGTTCCTGCCACTGGAAGATGTCGAAGCCATCGAGCTGCGCCCTGACGTACCGCGCCTGGCCATCGAATACCTGGGGCTGGATGACGATCCGCGGCTGTACATCCGCGTCGGCGATGCGCTGGAGTTGCTCGATACGGCTGAACCGGCCGATCTGATTTTCGTCGACCTGTATACCGATGTCGGGCCGGGTGTCGGGCACCTGGCCTGGAGCTTTCTGGAAAACTGTCAGAAACGCTTGAATCCGGGGGGCTGGCTGGTGATCAACCAGTGGGCCACCGACGACGGCAAGCCGTTGGGCGCAGCGTTGTTGCGCGGTCTCTATCACCGGCATTACTGGGAACTGCCGGTGAAGGAGGGCAACGTGATTCTGATCGTGCCATCGGAGCTGGATCAGGAGCTGGACATGGAAGGGCTGATCGCCCGCGCGGAAGGCCTGGCGCCGCGGTTGGGGTATTCGTTGCAATCGTTGATCAAGGATATTCGGCCGGCGACTTAATGCGATGAGGTCATCTGTGGCGAGGGAGCTTGCTCCCTTGCCACAAAAGCCGATCTGTCAGCAGCCTTTGAAGACGCCTGGCCGCTTCTCGATCATCGACCGCACACCCTCCTTGGCGTCCTCGCTGTTGAGCAGTTTCTTCACCAGTGCCGGCAATGCCTGGGTCGCAGCAATTTCACCCTCGTAGCGCGCCTGTCGCGCAGACATCAACGTCGCCTGAACCCCCAGCGGTGCCTGCCTCGCAATCCTCTCAGCCAACTCGATCGCCCGTGGCAGCAAGTCCTCGCTGGCCATGACTTCCTGCACCAGGCCCAGACGCAAGGCATCATGTGCATCGAACTCATCGCCGGTGAGCAGCCAGCGCATGGCGTTGCCCCAACCGGCGACCTGATGCAGGCGCAAGGTGGCGCCGCCGAACGGGAGGAGTCCGCGCTGCACTTCCTTTTGGGCAAAACGGGTATTGCTGGCGCACAGGTTGATGTCGGCGGCCAGCATCAATTCGATGCCCGCGGTCAGGCAGTAGCCTTGCGCCGCGACAATCACCGGTTTGCTGACCCGGGGGCCGCCGAACACGCCCCAGGGATCGCAGCCACCGGGCGGTGCCTGCCAGCCTTCGGCCAGGGCTGCGCCGGCGCTGACCAGGTCGAGCCCGGCAGTGAAATGCTCGCCATGGCCGAACACCACCGCGACCCGCGCCTCACTGTCGGCTTCGAATTCGCCATAGGCCAGGCTGAGCGCATTGAGCAGGTCGAGGTCGAAGGCATTGCGCTTGGCCACCCGATCCAGGCCGATCATCAGGACATGACCGTGTCGTTCACGGGTTACACGACTGGGGCTGGGCTGATTCATGGAGCATTTCCTCGGGCGGGAAGGGGGCGTCAGACCAAAGGTCTGCGTCGCAAGGGTGAACCGTTTTAGCGCCATCGTCAGCAGGGCCGGGCCTTTGCAAAAATAGACGGTTGTACGATTATCCGCAAAGCCCGTGACACAACGGCGTATGCCGGTTTTTTCCGATAAAAAAAGCTCCCTTTTTGGCCGAATTCCGGTATAGTGCGCGCCGGCCTTTAACCGGGCCGCGTTTAGGTAGCGCAATTCCCCGAAGCCAGCTTCGGCTGCACGTCCGCCCCGCGGACTCTTCCTTGACGATTCTTTTCATTCATTCGTTTTCGCAAATCCCCGCCGACAAAGCTGCCAGGGCGACTCTTGAGTCTCAACACGGCATGCGCAGCTTTGGAGCATGGGTCTTTGCGGATGCACTTAGAGGCAGACCCATGACCCAGGAAATCGGCGGCTTCGCCGCTCTTGAACTTCACCCTAATATTGTCGCTGCAGTAGTCGCTACCGGCTATGAAGAGCCTTCGGCCATTCAGCAGCAGTCGATCCCGATCATTCTCGCCGGTCACGATATGATTGGCCAGGCGCAAACCGGTACCGGTAAAACCGCTGCCTTTGCCCTGCCGATCCTGCACCGCATTGATCCGTCCAAGCGCGAGCCGCAAGCTCTGATCCTGGCCCCAACTCGTGAGTTGGCGCTACAAGTTGCAACCGCTTTCGAAACCTACGCCAAGCAAATGCCGGGCGTAACTGTTGTGGCTGTCTACGGCGGCGCGCCGATGGGCCCACAATTGAAAGCAATCCGTAATGGCGCACAGATTGTTGTCGCCACTCCGGGCCGTCTGTGCGACCACCTGCGTCGCGACGAAAAAGTCCTGGCTACCGTGAACCACCTGGTTCTCGACGAAGCGGACGAAATGCTCAAGCTGGGCTTCATGGACGACCTGGAAGTTATCTTCAAGGCCATGCCGGAAACCCGTCAGACCGTATTGTTCTCGGCCACCCTGCCGCAATCGATCCGTGCCATCGCCGAACGCCACCTGCGCGATCCGAAGCATGTGAAGATCCAGAGCAAGACTCAGACCGTTACCGCGATCGAACAGGCTCACCTGTTGGTTCACGCTGACCAGAAGACTTCTGCCGTTCTCAGCTTGCTGGAAGTGGAAGATTTCGACGCCCTGATCATGTTCGTGCGCACCAAGCAAGCGACCCTGGACCTGGCCAGTGCCCTGGAAGCCAAAGGCTACAAAGCCGCTGCGCTGAACGGTGACATTGCTCAGAACCAGCGTGAGCGCGTCATCGAATCCCTCAAGGATGGCCGTCTGGACATCGTTGTGGCGACCGACGTTGCCGCTCGTGGCCTGGACGTTCCGCGTATCACTCACGTGTTCAACGTTGATATGCCGTACGACCCGGAATCCTACGTTCACCGTATCGGCCGTACCGGCCGTGCCGGTCGCGAAGGTCGCGCGCTGCTGCTGGTCACTCCTCGTGAGCGCCGCATGCTGCAAGTGATCGAGCGTGTTACCGGTCAGAAAGTTGCCGAAGTTCGCCTGCCGGACGCTCAAGCTGTTCTCGATGCCCGCATCAAGAAACTGACCAACAGCCTTTCGCCGCTGGTAGGTGATGCCGAGTCGACTCACGGTGATCTGCTGGATCGTCTGACTGCCGACATCGGTTGCAGCCCGCGTGCCCTGGCCGCAGCTCTGCTGCGCAAGGCTACCAACGGTCAAGCGCTGACCCTGGCCGCGATCGAGAAAGAGCGTCCACTGGTGCCGAACAATGCACCGCGTGGCGATCGTCCAGAGCGTTCCGGTGATCGTCCGGACCGTGGTGACCGCGAGCGTCGTGCTCCGATCCCGCTGGCTGAAGGCCGTGCTCGTTGCCGTACCGCGCTGGGTGCGCGTGACGGTATCGCTGCCAAGAACCTGCTGGGCGCCATCCTCAACGAAGGTGGTCTGGCGCGTGAAGCCATCGGTCGCATTCAGGTGCGTGACAGCTTCAGCCTCGTCGAGCTGCCGGAAGATGGTCTGGAGCGTCTGCTGACCAAACTGAAGGACACTCGCGTTGCCGGTAAGCAGTTGAAGCTGCGTCGCTACCGCGAAGATTGATCTGCCCTCGGGCTGATTGATCGCACATAAAAAATCCCCGACTGGTTCGGGGATTTTTTTTGCCTGCTGTTTTGTGTCCGGCGTTTGAGCGGGGGCGGCGGTCGACTTATTAGCCGAAACGATAGATATCCATCCCCAGCGCCCCCATGGTGAACCCTTGGTGCACAATGCTGAACTCGCCCCCGGCCGCGCGGGCGAAGTACAGCGGTAACAGATGTTCGTCACTCGGGTGGTTGCGCACCGCGTTCGGCGCTTGCTGGCGATAGTCGTGTAGCGCGGCTTCATCGTTCGCTTCGAGTTTTTCGATCATCCAGTCGCGGAACGCCTTGGCCCAGGGTTCGACGCTTTCCGGGCCGGCGTGCCAGTCCAGTTCGCGCAGGTTGTGGGTGATGCTGCCAGAGCCGATCAACAGCACGCCGCGCTCACGCAGGCTGGCCAGGGCATGTCCGACGCGGGTTTGTAGCGCCGGGCCGCCACGGGTGGGCAGCGAGACCTGCACTACCGGGACATCGGCCTGCGGGTACATCAACGACAAGGGTACCCAAACGCCGTGGTCGAAGGGGCGCTTGGCGTCGATGCGCGCAGGCAGGCCATCGGTCTTCAGCAGCTCGACAACCTCTGTCGCCAGTTGCGGGCTGCCGGGTGCCGGGTACTGCACCTCGAACAAGGCCCGCGGAAAACCGCCGAAGTCGTGCCAGGTTTCGGGTTGGGGGTTGCCGCCGACCAGCAATTCGCTGCTTTCCCAGTGCGCGGAAACGATCACGATGGCTTTGGGCTTGGGCATTGTCGCGGCCAGATTCGCGAGGGCCGGCCCACTGGCGCCAGGTTCCAGGGCCAGCATGGGGGAGCCATGAGAGATATACAGGCTGGGGAACATAATTGAGCTCCTGGGAGTAAGATGGCAGCATCTTCAGTCAGATCATTGATCTAAATCTAATATAAGTTTTAGAGTCTTTTGATCGAATTTTTCGGGGTTAATTATGCAGCCGGAGTTTTGGCACAAACGGTGGGCGTCGAATCAGATCGGCTTTCATCTGCCGGAAGTAAATCCCTATCTGCAACGGTTCTGGCCGCAACTGGGCCTTGATGAAGGTTCTCGCGTACTGGTGCCGTTGTGTGGCAAGAGCCTGGACCTGTTGTGGCTGGCGCACTGCGGTCATGAGGTGCTGGGTATCGAGTTGTCGGAAAAGGCCATCGAGGACTTTTTCAATGAGCATCAACTGGACCCGGCAATCAGCGAGCAGGGACCTTTCAACGTCTATCGGGCCGGGTCGATCGAGTTGTGGTGCGGCGATTTCTTCGAGTTGACGGCAGGCGATGTTGCCGATTGCAGCGCACTGTACGACCGCGCGGCGCTGATCGCCTTGCCGCCAGCGATGCGTGAACAATACGCGGCTCATCTGATCCGGATTCTGCCGAAGGATTCTTTAGGGATTTTGATTACGCTGGATTACGACCAGAAGCAAATGGCCGGACCGCCATTTGCTGTGCTTGATGACGAAGTGCAACGGCTGCTGGGGGCTTCGTGGGAGCTGAAGATCCTGGAAGACCAGGATGTCCTGGGTGAGAGCTGGAAGTTTCTCGAGGCCGGTGTCACGCGGCTTGAGGAGCGTGTGTATCGGGTTTCCAGCTGATAAAAGCTGCTGGTTATGCTGGCCTCATCGCGGGTTTGCTCGCAATGAGGCCCTGAAGAGCACCACACCACTTCGCAGACAAAAAAAGGCCCGCATTCACTGCGGGCCTTTTCTTTTAGTGCTGCGGAAGCTGTCAGCCCCGGCGACGCAGTGCGTCGATGCGTTCTTCCAGCGGCGGGTGGCTCATGAACATGCGGGCGAACCCTTGCTTGAGACCACCGTTGATGCCGAAGGCATTCAGGGTATCCGGCATGTGCACCGGCAGCCCTTGTTCGGCACGCAGGCGCTGCAGGGCACCGATCATTGCGCTGGTACCCGCCAGGCGTGCGCCGGCGTCGTCGGCGCGGAATTCGCGCTTGCGCGAGAACCACATGACGATGGCGCTGGCCAGGATGCCCAGGACCAGTTCAGCGAAGATGGTCGCCACGTAGTAGGCGATACCCTGGCCTTCTTCGTTCTTGAAGATCACCTTGTCGACAAAATTGCCGATGATCCGGGCGAAGAACATCACGAAGGTGTTCACCACGCCCTGGATCAGCGCCAGGGTGACCATGTCGCCATTGGCCACGTGACCGATTTCGTGGGCCAGAACGGCTTTCACTTCATCCGGCGAGAAACGCTCGAGCAAGCCCTGGCTGACCGCGACCAGTGCGTCGTTCTTGTTCCAGCCGGTGGCGAAGGCGTTGGCTTCATAGGCCGGGAAAATCCCGACTTCGGGCATCTTGATCCCGGCTTCGCGGGACAGTTGCTCGACGGTTTGCAGCAGCCATTGCTCATGCCGGGTGCGCGGCTGGCTGATGATCTGGGTGCTGGTGCTCATTTTCGCCATCCACTTGGAGATGAACAGCGAGAACAGGGAACCGGCGAAACCAAAGACCGCACAGAAAATCAGCAGCTGATTGAGGTTGAGATCAACCCCGTTGGCCGCCATGAACCCGTTGAAGCCGAAAAGGCTCAGGGTGATGCTGGCAATCAGCACGACCGCCAGGTTAGTGGCCAAAAACAGCAAAATGCGCATCATGGTTGTAGAAATCTCCTCGTGCTAAAGATGTAGCGTACTGCGGGGTATATAAGGTGCTGCACCGGGCTATTCAACCGGGTGACTATTTCAAACTGTGTCCTACGGCAACAGTCTAGCTGCTTGAAGGGCATTTCCGACGTCGACATGGGAAACGGTTGTCAGCCGATTAGCTTCACAGGCCCCCGCCGTTATTGGGCGTGGGCATGAAGCGTGTCGTCAGTCAGCGCTTGAAACAACGAGGCAGGGCAGGGCGCACAGAAGTGTTGCTGAATTAATCACCGTGCGACTTTTATCCGCGTCGCACGGTGACAGGCCATTTACTGGCGATAGGACTTGAGGAAGTTGCCGATCCGGCCAATGGCCTGATCCAGGTCGTCGACCCGTGGCAGGGTGACCACGCGGAAATGGTCTGGCCATGGCCAGTTGAAGGCCGTGCCTTGTACCACCAGCAGCTTTTCCGAGAGCAGCAGGTCGAGCACGAATTTCTCGTCGTTGTGGATCGGGCAGACTTTCGGATCGATCCGCGGGAACGCATACAGCGCACCCATCGGCTTGACGCAGCTCACGCCCGGAATGTCGTTGAGCAGTTCCCAGGTACGATTACGCTGTTCCAGCAGACGCCCTTGGGGCAATACCAGATCGTTGATGCTCTGATAACCACCGAGTGCGGTCTGGATTGCGTGCTGGCTCGGCACGTTGGCACACAGGCGCATATTAGCCAGCATGTCGATGCCTTCGATGTAGCTCTGGGCGTGGTGTTTCGGGCCGGAAATGGCGATCCAGCCGGAGCGGAAGCCGGCCACGCGATAGGACTTGGACAGGCCGTTGAAGGTCAGGCACAGCAGGTCCGGTGCCAGCGAGGCGGTGCAGATGTGCACGGCGTCGTCGTACAGGATCTTGTCGTAGATCTCGTCGGAGAACACCACCAGATTGTGCTGACGGGCCAGTTCCAGCATGCCCAGCAGGACTTCTTTCGAATACACCGCGCCGGTCGGGTTGTTCGGGTTGATGATCACCAGGGCCTTGGTGTTCGGGGTGATCTTGGCCTTGATGTCGGCCAGGTCCGGCCACCAGTTGGCCTGCTCGTCGCACAGGTAATGCACCGGGTTGCCGCCCGCCAGGCTCACTGCGGCGGTCCACAGCGGATAGTCGGGGGCCGGCACCAGCACTTCGTCGCCGTTGTTGAGCAGGGCCTGCATCGACATCACGATCAGCTCGGAAACGCCGTTGCCCAGGTAAATGTCTTCAATGCCGACGCCTTCCACCTGCTTTTGCTGGTAGTACTGCATCACGGCTTTACGGGCGCTGAACAGGCCTTTGGAGTCGCTGTAGCCCTGGGCGGTCGGCAGGTTGCGGATCACGTCCTGAAGGATTTCGTCCGGCGCTTCGAAACCAAAGGGCGCCGGGTTGCCGATGTTCAGCTTGAGGATGCGATGACCTTCCTCCTCCAGGCGTTTGGCGTGCTTGAGCACTGGGCCGCGAATGTCGTAGCAGACGTTGGCGAGCTTGTTCGATTTGCTGACCTGCATGGCGATGTGTTCCCGAAAATGAACGATCCAGGCGGCGTGTGAACGACCGTGCTGGGAATCCTGCGTATTCACACAGGCCTGACGCCTTGAGTGGCGGCACTCATAAATCCGTTTGAATGCGCGTGGTCTGGCTGCCAGACTGGCGTTTGACGAGGCGCAATCATACGTGCCGCCCGATCCGTGGAAAAGGTACAGATCGGGCTTTTTCAGCTGCTGAGGTGTATCAATGGAAAAGTTGGAAAAAACCCTGGAAGAATGGCGGGCCATGCTTGATCCGGAGCAGTACAACGTTTGCCGCCTCAAGGGCACCGAGCGACCGTTCTCCGGTAAATACAACGGCACCAAAACCGACGGCGTTTACCACTGCATCTGCTGCAACGCACCGCTGTTCGACTCCAAAACCAAGTTCGATTCCGGCTGCGGCTGGCCGAGCTTCTATGCGCCGATTGGCGACAGCGCGATGGTCGAGATCCGTGATATCAGCCACGGCATGATCCGTACCGAAGTGGTCTGCGCCAAATGCGATGCGCACCTTGGGCATGTGTTCCCGGACGGTCCGCCGCCAACCGGTTTGCGTTATTGCATCAACTCGGTGTGCCTGGACCTCGTTCCCCGCGAATAATCTGCTGATGTCGTGCGCTTGATTTGTATACGCAGGAGCAGCCTCCGGCAGCTCCTGCAATGATGTTCGCGTGCCGGGCATCTATTGATTTATTAAATTGCACACAATTCAATTGCTCGCTATGTTTGATATTCCTTCATTCGGAGTTCGTGCCATGAGCGACAACCTGCTGAGCATCCCTTGCACCACCATCAAGGGGGAGCAAAAGACCCTGGCCGATTTCGCCGGTAAAGCGGTGCTGGTGGTCAACACTGCCAGCAAATGTGGTTTCACCCCACAGTACAAGGGCCTCGAAGAGCTCTGGCAGAGCTACAAGGATCAAGGTTTGGTGGTGCTCGGGTTTCCCTGCAATCAGTTCGGCCAGCAGGAGCCGGGCAACGAAGGGGCGATTTCCGAGTTCTGCGAGCTGAATTACGGGGTGAGTTTCCCGCTGTTCAAGAAAATCGAAGTCAACGGTGCCGGCGCTCATCCGCTGTTCGTTCAGCTGAAAAAACGCGCGCCAGGTGTGTTGGGTTCCCAGGGCATCAAATGGAACTTCACCAAGTTCCTGATCGGCAAGGACGGTCAGCTGGTCAAGCGCTTTGCTCCGGCCACCAAGCCGCAAGCGCTGCGCCGCGAGATCGAAGCCCTGCTCAAATGAACACGTTGTCAGTCGATTCGCTGAAACTCGACAGTCAGCTCTGCTTCAAGCTGTATGCCGCTTCTCGGGCGGTGATCCGTGCCTACAAGCCGATGCTCGATCAACTGGGCCTGACCTACCCGCAATACCTGGCGATGCTGGTGCTGTGGGAATGGCAGGAGGCGGCGCCGGAGCAGCCGACGGTCAAGGCGCTGGGCGAGCGCCTGGCGCTGGATTCCGGGACCCTGACGCCGCTGCTCAAGCGTCTTGAGCAACTGCAACTGGTGCAGCGCCAGCGTTCGGCGCGCGATGAGCGCGAGGTGCACTTGAGCCTGTCGTCCACCGGCAAGGCCTTGCGCGATCAGGTCGGGCCGCTCAAGGCCCGCCTGTTGTGCGATAGCGGTGTCGATCTGGATCGCCTGAATGAGCTGCGCGATGGTCTTGATCACCTGTTGGGGCAAATCAAATCGCTGTCGTAGTGGGTATCCACAAGTCGAGCAGGGCCGCCAGTTCTTCCCGGCGGAAGGGTTTGGCCAGGTAGTCGCTCATGCCCGCCGCACGGCAACGTTCGCGTTCTTCGGACATGGCGTTGGCGGTCAGGGCGACGATGGGCAGTTGTGGCCAGCGCCCGCTGCGACGGATCTGCCGGCTGGCTTCATAACCGTCCATCACCGGCATGTTGCAGTCCATCAGCACCAGGTCGAATTCGCTGTGTTCGAGCTGATCCAGGGCTTCGGCGCCATGGGCCGCGACGCTCACCTCGCAGCCGAGTTTGCCGAGCATGCCCTTGGCCACCAACTGATTGACCGGGTTGTCCTCCACCAGCAGGATGCGCCCGCGTCGCTGGGGCGAGAGGACTTCGACCCGGGCACCGTTGATCGTGTTGAGTTCCGGCTGCAGGATCCGTCGCAATGTCTGGTAAAGCGCATTGCGCGCCAATGGTCGCGCCTGTTGCTGCAAAGGTGCCAGGGCGCTGGCTTGCTCGCTGGGCAGGAAACTGCCGTATGCGGTCACCAGCAGAATCGGCGCGGTTAAAGTTGGGCGCAGGCCAAACAGGCATTCGGGACAGTCGGTGATCAACACATCCGGTTTCAGGCCGATCAATCGGTCATCGATGGAACGTTGTTGATAGCCGAGCCCCCATTCGGGCAATAGATTCTGAAGCAGTTCCGCCAGTCCGCTGCTGGCGGCCGTGATCGCGACGATGTTGCCTTGCAGAGCTGCTGGCGGGATGGCGCGAGTGTGGCAGGGCAGCGGCAGGTCGGCGCAGAACTGACTGCCGAAGCCTGCTTCCGAGCTGATCGTCAGCCGCCCCTGCATGGCTTCGCAGAGGTTGTAAGTCAGCGCCAGGCCCAGCCCGGTACCGCCGAATTGCCGGGTAATGCCGGCACCGGCCTGGGTAAAGGGCTGGAAGATTTTGACCTGTGCGTCCTGGGCAATGCCGATGCCAGTGTCGCAGACCTCGATTCGCACGCCGTCTTCGAACGTTGAAAGACGCACATCGACCCGCCCGAAGCGGGTGAACTTGAGGGCGTTGGACAGCAGGTTGCTGACGATCTGCCGGACCCGGGTCGGATCACCGAGCACCAGCGCGGGAAATTGCGGGTCGATCAGGCACGTTAGCTCGACGCTCGGCGCGGCGTTCTGGGACAGCAGGTTGGCGGTGTCTTCGATCAGCGAGCCGAGGTCGAATGGAATGTGTTCGAGTTCCAGCTGGCCGGCATCGAATTTCGACAGGTCGAGAATATCGTTGAGCAGTTCCACCAGCACTTTGCCCGAGTCATGGGCGATGGACAGTTGTTGCTGCTGCTCGGCATTGAGCGGGCCGTCCAGCGAGAGCGCGATCATCCCCAGCAGACCGTTGAGAGGCGTGCGGATTTCATGGCTCATGTTGGCCAGGAATACCGAGCGTGCCTCGGCCATGTCCAGGGCGGTACGGCGGGCGACTTCCAGTTCCTCGTTGGACTGGCTGAGCCGCGAGTTGATGGCCTTGAGTTCCGCCGTACGGGCCGAGACGATATTTTCCAGTTGCGAGAGGTAGTCGGTCAGGCGGTTTTCGGCATTGCGCCGCTGCTGGATCTCGGTGGCAATGTTATCGAACTGTTGATTGGCGACCTTGACCAAGACGCCGATTTCATCGTTTTCATGCCCCGCCGGATACTCCAGCCAGGTCGGCTCCGCGCTGCGCGGATCACGACCACTGAGTTCTCGGATGACCCGTACCAGCGGTTTGGTCAGCATCACGTAAAACAGCGCCAGCAGAATGCCCGTAAGGATCAGGCTGCGCGCGAAGCCATTGAGCAGGGTCACTTCGGCCCGGCGCAGGAAACGACTGCCGAAAGTGTAGGTATCGACATCCAGGTGCAAGGTCCCGAGGGATTCGTCCGGCAAGTGGTCGAGGTAAAGACGGTCTTCAAACTGTCGGTTGGCGCCGAACAGGAAGTCGCTGAGCACCCGGTAATTGTTTTCCAGGCCCGGACGTTTGGCGCTGGCCAGCACGGTATTGTTGTTGTCGGTCAATTTCGCGCCGATGATCGCCGGGGAGCGCAGCAAGCCCAGGATCAGTTCCTGGGCGAGTTCGGCATCGATGTTGTAGGCGATGCGAGACGCGGGGTTATGGCTGATTTCCAGCAACGACAGGATTTCGCGGTTGATGGAGGCGTCTTCGCTGGCATAATCGATGCCTATTTGCACAAGGCTGAGCAGCGTGCCCAGAATGAAACCGACCAGCACCGTAAGCTTGGCTTGCTTGTACGACAGCCGCTGGCTGAACTTGATATCCATGGGGTGTTGAACCACTTCCGTTTCCCTTCGCTGCTCAAGCATAGTCGATCATCAATGGATACCGATGTTCTCGCAAAACACCTGTACGGGGTGTTGGCCGGGCATCGGATGCTGTGTTTCGTCGCTGTACCGCCATCATCACTGTGAACGTGCCCGAGGAGAAGACGTGGATTCCCGATTGAATGCTTTTCTTGAACGCGCCGATGCCGTTCTGGCCCGTATCGAACCGCTGCTGCCGGCGCCTCGGCAAACGGTCGACTGGACACATTGCCTGGCCGCACGCTGGCAACGCGAGGGTCGCAACGGTTTTCTGTTGCCGCTGCAAGTCAGCCTCGACATGCGCCTGTCCGACCTGATCGGCGTTGACCGGCAACTTGAGCAATTGGGCCGCAATACTCAACAGTTCCTCGACGGCATGCCTGCCAATCACGCCTTGCTCTGGGGCTCGCGGGGCACCGGTAAATCGTCGCTGGTGCGCGCCTTGCTGGCCGAACACGCCAAGAACGGCCTGCGGCTGATCGAGATCGAGCGCGATCACCTGGCGGACTTGCCGCGGGTGGTCGAGCAGATTGCCAAGCTGCCTCAACGGTTTGTGCTGTTCTGCGATGACCTGTCGTTCGAGTCGGGCGAGGGCGATTATCGCGTGCTCAAGAGCGTACTCGATGGCTCTCTCGAGCAGGCGCCAGATAACGTTCTGCTGTACGCCACCTCCAACCGTCGCCATCTGGTGCCGGAAAAGGAAAGCGATAACGAAAACTGGAAAAGGGTCGATGGCGAGCTCCATCCCAATGAGGCGGTGGAAGACAAGATCGCACTGTCGGACCGTTTTGGCCTGTGGCTGTCGTTCTATCCGTTTACTCAGGAACATTTCCTCAATGTCGTCGAGCACTGGATCGGCCAATTGGCCGACAAGGCCGGTCTCAAGTGGCAGCGTGACGAAGAGTTGGACATCCTCGCGGTGCGCTGGGCCACGGGCCGGGGTAATCGCAACGGACGTTGCGCGTATCAATTTGCCCGCTATTGGGTCGGGCTGAAGCTGTTGGAGCAAAAGGCATGATCGATTTACAAAAGAGCGGCCAGGGCCTTGAGGGCTACGGCATGCTATGGGCACAGCTGGAATCGTTGCTGGCGGACGAGCGTGATTTTATCGCCAACGCCGCGCAATTTTCCGCGTTTGTGTTCAACCAGCTCGATGACCTGAACTGGGCCGGTTTCTACCTTAATCGCAACGAAGAACTGGTGCTTGGCCCGTTTCAGGGGCAGATCGCCTGTGTACGGATTCCATTCGGTCGCGGCGTGTGCGGGGCTGCCGCTGCCACCTTGCAGACCCAGCGGGTCGAAGACGTACATGAATTCCCCGGCCACATCGCTTGTGACAGCGCATCGAACAGTGAACTCGTCGTGCCATTGGTCAAGGACGGTCGACTGATCGGCGTGCTGGACCTCGACAGCCCGAAGCTGGCGCGTTTTACCGCTGACGATCAGGCCGGAATCGAGCAGCTGGCGGCGATTTTCCTGCGTCTGACCGACTGCTGATCAGCCCTTCAAGCCGGCCTTGATCAGCAGGCTTGTCGGGTCAACGGTGTCTATCTGCTGTGGCTCAAGGAATTGGCTGGCGTACTGCAAGTAGATTTCGTCGTTGATGAACAGCCCGAACAATTCAGCGTCGATGTGGGCGTCACGGCACATGGTGGCCATGATGCCCAGCGCTTCGCTCAAGGACTTGGTTTTCTTGTAGGGGCGATCGGCGGCGGTCAGCGCTTCGAAAATATCGGCAATCGCCATCATCCGCGCCGGCAGGCTCATGTCTTCGCGCTTCAAGCGTTTGGGATAACCGGTGCCGTCCATTTTTTCGTGGTGGCCGCCGGCGATTTCCGCGACGTTATTGAGGTGACCGGGGAAGGGCAGGTGACTGAGCATCAGGATCGTCTGCACCATGTGGTGATTGATGATGTAACGCTCCTCGCGGGTCAGGGTGCCTCGGACGATGCTCAGGTTGTACAGTTCGCCCCGGTTGTACTTGTATCGCGGCACGTCGAGCTTGAATCCCCAGGGATTGTCGTCCGGGATCAGTTCGCTGTCGGCGCGCTCGAGCAGATGCTCGGGTTTATCCGCCAGCAGTGGCTCGCTGACCGGCAGGGTCGGCACCGGGGTCCGGGCCTGGCGCCGGTTCTCTTCCCACGAAACGCCAAGCCGATCATCCAGGGTTCGGGTCCAGGTACGTTGGGCGATGGTGTTCAACCGCTGCAGATCGGCCTCGGCCATGGCCTCGCTGCCCAGGTTGCAGCGCGCCACAAACGCGAAATCATCATCCAGCGCCGCCAGGCTCGCATTGCGCAATTGCGCCAGAGGCGACTCGTCACCCCCCAGGGCGATGGCCTGCCAATAATTGATCCAGGCATCACGCTTGAGGACTTCGAAACGGGTGCGGATTTCGTGGATGCGGTCGTACAGGGTCTCAAGTTTCGTGGCTTTGTCGACCACGTATTCAGGGGTGGTGACCTTGCCGCAATCATGCAGCCAGGCGGCGATGTGCAGCGCCTCCCATTCATCTTCGCCGGGCTGATAGCTACGGAAGGCCGGGTCCTGACTGGCAGCGGCCGCCTGTGCCAGCATCAGCGTCAGTACCGGTACTCGCTGGCAGTGCCCGCCGGTGTAGGGGCTCTTGGCGTCGATTGCGCCGGCCAGCAATTGAATGAATGAGTCCAGCAGCTGTTTTTGTCTGGCTTGCAGGCGCTGACTTTCGATACTCACAGCGGCCGCGCCAGACACCGCCTGGAGAAACGCGATGCGATCCGGGCGCAGTTTTTCCAGGTCGTCTTGCGTGCCGCTGTCGGCCAGCAGCAAGACCAGCAGCCCCACGGTTTCGTTATGACGATTGTGTAGCCGAATACCGACCAGATGAACCCGCGGGCACTCCAGCGCGAGCAAGACTTTCTGCAGATCCCCCGCCTGTTCGAAGCCCAGGGAGGTGACGACATTGTCGGCGGTCGACAGTGTTTGCATCCACTGAGGGCTCTGAAAATCCTGGGGTACGTGTCCTTGAATGTCGAATGGCGGCAAGGCCTGTGAACTGCCGTTGATGACCAGCGCATGAGGTTCCACGCGATTTTCATCACCTTCACGCAGGTAGATCAGACCGGCCTGGGCCTGGCCGATCTGCACGGTTTCAAACAACACCCGTTGCAGCAAGGGGGCGAAACGGGTTTCGGCGCTCAGGCTTTCGGTGATCCGGAAAAAACTCGCCAGGGTGTCTTTCATGCGCGCCATCGACACGCTCAGTTGGTCGACTTCCAGCACCGGCGAGCGACGGCTGGCCGGAAAATTGAAATCGAAACTACGAATCGCATCGGCTTCCCGTACCAGGGCGCGCAGGGGGGTGACCAGGACCCTCGAGGTCAGCCAACCCATGGGCAGGCACAACAGCAGCGTTGCCAGGGTAATCAGCGCGCCTTGCCAGCGCATGCGGTAGGCATCGACGAGCAGTTCGTCTTCCGGCACCAGCAGCGCCAGTTGCAGCCCCTGTGGGCCACCCTCCTGCATGCTGCTGCGCGCCGCGATCCATTGACGACCCGCGGCGTTCAGGCGATTGATCTCAGGGGGACTGGTGAGCAGGGCCGCGAGGCTGGGGCTCAGGTCGGCGGCTTTGATCAGCCGGGTCGTCTGGTCGTCGACGATCAGTTTGCTGCTGTCGGGGTAGGCGACGGCATTACCCTCGGCATCGAGCAGCACAATTTCGGTGCCGGGCGTCACCACATGTTTGGCCAGGGTCGCTGACAGTTCCGCCAGCGTAAGGTCGGCCCCCATCACCGCTTGCTCACCACTGCGCCGCGCCAGGGTTGTGCCGACATTGTGGGTGGAGAAAAACAGGTAGGGCTCGGTGGTGATCTGATCACGGTCGCTGCGGGCGCTGGAGAACCAGGCGCGGGTGCGTGGATCGTAGATTTCGTCGGGGTTGTCCAGACGGCTGACGAGGGCCAGGTTCTGATCGAAAAACAAGGATTGGGAGCGGACCTGACCGCCGCCTGGATGCTCGATGCTCCATACCTGATACGCCGCGGTGTCCGGTGCCTTGAGCTGCGTTTTCAGGGCGACGCTGCGCAGGGGGCGAACCATGAAAAAGTCGCCATTGCTGTAGCCCAGGTACAGAGAGGCCAGATCGGGGTTGTCCGTGAGTGATTGACTGAAGGGCTTGAGCAACGCCAGGCGTTGCTCAAGGTCGGCGGCCTGGGTTGCCGGATTGTCCGCCAGCAGGCTCAGCAGATGACGAATCGGCTCATAGGTGCGATGCAGGTCCAGACGGACATCCTGCTCGATGCGATTGAAGAGCTTTTCACTGCTGGAAAGAATGATCCGGGTGGTTTGCCGATAGTTGAAAATGCCCAGCACCACCCCGGTCAGCAACAGCAGGAACGTGAACATCACGCTGATATGGATGTGCAGGGGAAATCGGCGCTGGTCCGGGCGCAGTGGGCTGGGCATTGCAGATTTCTCCATGACGATGAACACACTGCTCAGCCTTCCAGCATAGTTAACGCTCCGTCATTCTGCTGTTTGTCGTGGCGTGCGAGCTGTTGTCGCAACGCGTGATCCAGTTCGAGCATGGCGCGCTCCATGGACTTGCTGCAATCGGCCACTTGATCGTGGTGGAGCCTGTTATGGCAGGCCTTTTCGAGCGCCTCGCAACTGTCGATCAGTCGGGAGGCCTGGACGATTCGCGCCGCTCCCTTGATTTTGTGGGCAATGTCGAGGAGTGACTGCCGGTCGTTTGACCGGGACAACGTCAGCAGCGTTTGCCGATCCAGGTGGTTGCTATTCAGCAGCTCGGTCAACAATCGCCGGTTCAGTGCCGGGTTGCCACCGGTCAACAGGTGCAGCCCCTCCAGACTGAACGCCGGGTCGCGGACCGTCGGTGCAATGCCTTCGATCCATTGGCTCAAGGCTGTCAGGCTGAGAGGTTTGAACAGGCAATCGTCCATCCCGGCTTGTTTGCAGCGTTGTCTTTCCTCCGGTTGCGCATTAGCGGTGAAACCCAGAACGGTACAGGCAGGGCGCTGCACGCGCTGTTCATGTTGGCGAATGGCACGAGCCATCTCATATCCATTCATGATCGGCATATTGCAATCGGCAATCACCAGGTCGAATGGCTGATCTTTCCACGCCTCCAATCCCGCCTCGCCATCTGCTGCAACCTTGAACCGATGCCCCAGAAACTCCAGTTGCTGGCACATGAGCAAGCGATTGGCCGGGTGATCATCGACCACCAGAACGTTCAGGGGGGCAGCGCTCTGGTGAATTTGTGGCTCGGCAATTTCCGGCATCTGTACAGGCGGCAGGGTTGCCAGATTCAGCGAAACCCGAACCTGAGTGCCGACCCCAGGCTGGCTGCTCAATTGCAGGTTGCCGCCCATCATTTCGCACAGATTGCGGCTGATCACCAGCCCCAGCCCCGCACCGCCCCTGGGTAACTGGCTGGAGTTATTGGCCTGGACGAAAGGCTCGAACAGTCGCTGCTGATCCTGCTCGCTGATCCCGGCGCCACTGTCCTCAACCAGCAACTGCAGCTGCATGCGGTCGGGCTCGTCGGTCGGTTGCAACTCGAGGCTGATCCTGACCTGACCCTGTTGCGTAAACTTGATTGCATTGCTGATCAGGTTGGACAGCACCTGCTTGAAACGCATCGGGTCCAGCAGGACATCGGTCGCAGGTTTAGCAGGGTTGAATGCCAAGTGCAGTCCGAGATTCTTTTGCCGGGCCAGCCCGTCGAAGATCCTCACCACCGAGGCCACGGCTTCAGCCAGATTGACGCGTTCCGGGCTCAGGCTCAGACGTCCGGATTCGATGCGCGCAATGTCGAGAATGTCCCCGATCAGTTCCAACAGGTCTTTTGCCGAGTGATACGCGACGTCGATGGCCGGTCGATCCGGATGGCCAGGATCAATGCGTTTGAGTGTTAGCTCCAGCATGCCGATGATCGCGTTCATCGGCGTGCGGATCTCATGGCTCATGGTTGCCAGAAAGGTGCTTTTAGCCCGGTTGGCTTCATCGGCACGTTCTTTCGCCGCCTGCCGCTGTTTTATCTGGCGTCTCATATAGGCGTTCCAGGCAACGGAGATCAGCAGCAGTACGCCAGCACCGGTAACGATCTGATAGAACACTCTGTGATAGTTGCGCCAGGTACTTTGCGAGGCCGCCGAATAGCCACGCCAGCGGTTATTGATGATGCCCAGCTCTTCCGGTGCGATGCTCAACAGCGCCTTGTCGAGGATGGCATTCAGTTCTTTGGCGTCGCGCCCGGTCGCCAGGGAAAATGCCGCCTGCTGGGTGCCGATGGTGGTGGTGATCTGAAGTGCCCGCTCGAAGATCCGCGATGAGATGAAGTAATTGGCGATCACCAATGAGTTCACCGCACCTTCTGCCTTGCCCTCGGCGAGCAACTCCACGGCACTGAATGTGTCTGGAGTTTCGACCAGATTGATCCGCGGAAACTCGCTGCGCAGGTAATCCACCAGTGGATTGCCCTGGGCAATGGCCAGGCGTTTGTCCTGCAGTTGGTTGAGGTTGGTCGGGCTGTCGGCCGCTTTGCGTGTCAGCAGGACAAAGGAGTTTTCCAGATACGGGCGGCTGAAGTTCAACATCGTTTCACGCTGTGCGCTGGGGAGCAGGGCGGCGATCAGGTCGGCCTGCTGGTTGGCGATCTGCTCGACCATCTCGTCATCGCTTCGGCTGCGCTGGATCTCGAAGCGCAAACCGGTGCGCAATCTGATCAGTTCGAGCAGGTCAGCCGTGACACCCCGAAAGTTGCCGTCGCTGTCAAAAAACGTCAGCGGCGCAAATGCTTCATTAACTACCACCCGCACAACCGGATGTTGCGCCAGCCAGCGTTCTTCATGGTGGGTGAGTTGCAGTTTTTGATCGGTGAGAAGAATGTCGCTGCCGGCACTCCAGCGTTTGGCGATGTTTTCCCGTTCGCTGGTGGGGATGGCCTTGAGTACCGCGTTGATGATCCCGAGCAGGTCCGGGTTGTCCTTCTGTACGGCAAAGCTGAAACCATGGGCTTCGTGTTTACCGAAGTTGGCCATGCGGATGTTGTTCAGATACCCCTTGTTGATCATGTAATGAGTTGAAATGGTGTCACCGAGAAAAACGTCGGCCTGGTCGAAGGCAACCGCGTTGATTGCATTCTGGTAGGACGGGTAGGAGGTGATGATTGCCTTCGGATACAGCGCCCTGACTTCGTCCAGGGGCAGATAGTGATAGACCATGCTAAGCCGCAGGCCGGCGAGTCCATCTGTCAGTGATCGGGTTTCTCCTTCCCGTGTGACCAGCACGGGTTGATCCACGGCGTAAGGGATGGACAGCGCAATGTCGGCATTGTCGGCCTCGAACCCGTTGGCGGTGCCGAGCATGTCGACCTGACCCTTTTCCAGTGCCTCGATCGCAGCCCCTCGGGACGCGAAGCGCTGAACCTTGACGGGCAACCCCGTAACCTTGCCGAGGATGCCGGCGTAGTCGGCGGTGAAACCTTCGTAGTCGTGGCCGCTGAGGGTCAGGTCGAAAGGCGGATAATCCGGGCCTGATGTGCCCAGGATCAATTCACGTTTGTCTTTGACCCATTGTCGTTGTGAGGTATCCAGTCGGACTTCCATGTGCCCGGTCGTTGAGCGACTGAGCAGGGTGTAGTTTTCACTGGCTGTCTGCGCCGCGAGCACCGGGGTACTCATGCATAAAGCCGTGACCATGAGTCTTAGATAATCCTTCAAACGACTGGGCATCCTGTTCCTCACACTAGCGCGTTACGTTTTGCCATATCGATGAGTTCAACCAGAGATTTGGCTTTGAGTTTCTGCATAAGTCGTTTTTTATAGGTGCTGACAGTCTTGTTGCTGAGGAACATGCCCTTGGCAATTTCCTTGTTGGTGCGACCTTGGGCAAAAAGTTGTAATACCATCAACTCTCGATCATTTACGGATTTGAACAAGTCCAGGTCTGCCCACTGTGCGTCGTCACAACGAACTGGGTTCAAGGCCTCGCTGGGGAAGTAGTTGTAACCTGATAATACTGCTTTGATCGCGCTTACCAGTTCACTGAGCTCTTCCTGTTTGCATACATACCCTGATGCACCTGACTGCATGCAGCGAATACCAAAAAGTTTTGGGCATTGTGCAGTCAACACCAGTGTTTTTAATGGTGTGCTCATTGCGTTGAAACGTGAGAGCACTTCCAGCCCATCCAGTTTGGGAATACTGATGTCGAGGATGATCAGGTCGGGCATGCATTCGCGCACCATTTGCATGGCATCGACGCCATTGTCAGTTTCACCGACGACTTTGTAACCTTCATGTTCCAGCAGCATTCGAACGGCAAGGCGGATGACAGGGTGATCGTCGACAATAAAAACGGAGTTCATAATCAAATCCCATACGTGCACAAATAAAGCGCGCACCTTAGCTCAGTAGTTGAGGGGGCGCATGAACTGACAAGCCGATAGCAGCAATATAGGAAAAGTCCTACAACTGAAAAAGAAATGGACTACGTGTCAACTAGGTTTTGAATGAGGAAGGGTTAAAAATTTGATGGTTTAGTCAAGAGGCTAAAAGGCGTTTGGCTATAAGTATTAATCTGTGTTTTGGATGTGGTTCTAGTGTGTGAGAGTTGGTGTTTTTTATTGTGAGGCCAAGGTCAACAAGTTTCTAAAATCTGATTGTTTCAATGGCTTGATCAAGTAACCCAGCAAGGGAAGTCCGTGTTCGTAGGCTACTGTTTTAAGTTTTTCCAGTTCGGCGGATGTCAGGCTGCTCAGCAGTATTGCCTGTCTGATCATTCCCCGGTGACTGGCGAACTCGATCAAATCAAGACCGGGAAGGTCGGGCAGGCATTGGTCGCACAGAAGAATATCGAACGGTTGCGCAGCTTTGAGCATTTGTTGCAAGGCGCCTTCGGCACTGTCAGTGGTGGTCAGTTGGGTGAAGCCGTAACTCTCGAGCAGGTATTGAGCCGCTCTCAGCTGAAACGGATGATCTTCCACCAGCAATATGTGCCAATCGTGTTTGAACGTAGGAGTTTTCATGCGTCATCTGTCGAGCAGTGGGTGTGCAATTGTTTCGCGAGATGGTCGAACAATCGATCAGTCAGCTCTGCACAAGGTGTAGGGCGATTCTGTCGATGTTGAAATACAGATGAATGTCGAGACATTCGATCAGCCGTTCAGACGTCGCTGACGCGGCTGATCGATGCGCTGTTATCCGTGGCTTGAACGACCGGTCATTTCCAGCGCCATTTCACCGGCATAGCTGTCGGTCATGCCGGCGATGAAATCAATCATGCGCAAGAAAGAGGTGTGCAACGGGCCATGCGGGTCGGGTGCATTGTTGCCCAACAGGTCGAGTATGCGCCGGTTCTTGAAGGAGGGCGTACGACCATTGTGTTGCTCCAGTGCTGCGCCGCAAAAAGCATTGAGCAGGATTTCCAGGGTGGTGTAGGCGCCGATTTCGTGCAGCGTCTTGCGCTTGTCCTGGAAGATTTTTTTGCGTGCCATGTCCTTGGCATTCAAGACACAGCGTTTGGCCGGGCCATGCATGTGTTCGACAAGGTCCCCCGGTAGCGTGCCGGACAGCAACGCGTCCTGTTGCTCGACAAAGGCTCGGGCTGCTGCGTTGGTCAGGTGTTCGATGGCTTTGCCCCGCAGAATCGCCAGTTTGCGCCGCCGCGAATCCTGTGGACCGAGCTGACGATAGGTTTCCGGGAGATCGTCGCCCACCAGGTCCAGCAGCAGGGACTCGACTTCGGCGTACTCCAGCAGCTCCATTTCCAGGCCATCTTCCAGATCGATCAGCGCGTAGCAGATGTCGTCGGCGGCCTCCATCAGATACACCAGCGGATGGCGCGCCCAGCGCTGTTCTTCCAGTTGGGGCAGGCCGAGTTTATGAGCGATCTGTTCCAGCAGCGGCAGTTCACTCTGGTAGCAGCCGAACTTGTGCTTCTTATAGCCCAGTGAGTCGGCGTGCCGGGCCGTCCACGGGTATTTCAGGTAGGTGCCCAGGGTGGCATAGGTCAGCCGGGTGCCTCCTTCGAACTGATGGTATTCAAGCTGGGTGAGCACCCGGAAACCTTGGGCATTGCCTTCGAAGTTGAGGAAGTCGTTGCGTTCGGCTTCGCTCATGGCATCCAGCCAGCCACGGCCGGCGGCCTGCTGGAACCAGTGGCGGATCGCGTCTTCGCCGGAGTGGCCGAAGGGTGGGTTGCCGATGTCATGGGCCAGGCAAGCCGATTGCACCACCATCCCCAGGTCGCTCGGTTCACACCAGTCGGGCAGCGCGCTGCGGATGGTTTCACCGACGCGCATCCCCAGCGAACGGCCGACGCAGCTGACTTCCAGCGAGTGAGTCAGGCGCGTATGAATGTGATCGTTGCTGGAGACCGGATGGACCTGGGTCTTGCGCCCGAGACGGCGAAACGCGCCTGAGAAAATGATCCGGTCGTGGTCTTTATGGAAAGGACTGCGGCCGAGTTCTTCCGGGCTGTGCACAGGTTTTCCGAGGCGTTCGCGGGTAAGCAGGGTGTGCCAATCCAAGGCTGGTTTCTCCGTCAGGTGACTGAACCCCTAGCTTCCCGTTTCGCGCCGGTACCTGCAAGGAGAACTACAACCCCGCAGCGTCGATATCGATGAGCAGTAGCCGTTCGCCGTTATCGAAAAACTGCCCCGCAGTGAGGCAGTACTGATTGCTGGTGGCGTCGCGGTAAGTGTTGGAAAGCGTCAGACGGCGCTCATCCCAACCCTCGGCCAGCAAGTGATAGAAATAGGGGCGCCATGACCAGTTATGGCCCAGGTAGCGGCTATCGGCTTCCCAGCCGTTGTTGCGCCATTCCAGGTTGGGGGTCAGTTGCGTGCCGTGGCGGTCGCACTGATAAAAACGCAGCAGCCAGGGAAACGCCTGCAGTTGCGGCAAGGCGCTGAGGGGGGCGCAGGCTTGAGCCCAGGCTTGCAGGATGGTCATCAGTTCGCTGAGTTGCTGGCGCATGATCATCAGGCGAGCGCGTTCAGTCAGCTTTTGCTGAACGTAACGCTGGCGCAGTTGCGCGAAGCGCTCGACAAAGGCGTCGGTGGCGAAGAAATCCGCTTGCGCTCGGGCGAACAGAAAGCCTTGTACGTAGCGTGAGCCGCACTCCAGGGCAAAATTCAGTTGAGCTTCGGTTTCCACGCCTTCGGCGATGATCCAGCAACCGGTTTTTTCCGCCATTTGCGCCAGTGCCTTGACCACATCGCTGCTGGGACCGCCCAACGCGGCGGCCTGGAACAGTCGCATGTCGAGTTTGAGAATGTCCGGTTGCAGGGCCAGCACGCGATCGAGTTGAGAGTAACCGGCACCGAAATCATCGATGGCGATCCGCGCCCCGGCTTGCCGGTAGCGGGCCACGACTTCAGCCAGACGCTGGCTGTCGCCGCCCAATTCGGTGATCTCGAAGACGATTCGCTGTGCATCGACACCATGCCTGCTCAGTTGCTTGAGGCTCGGCAGTGCCTGGTCCCGGCGCAAGCGGCTAATCCAGCGGGGTGAGATGTTCAGGCTGAGAAACCAGTCCGTGGGCGCTTCATGCAGACGGCTCAGGGCGTTGTCGCGAATCTGGCGATCGAGACGTCGCAGGGCGATAGCCGGGGTTCGCGGATCGGCGAACAGCGCACCTACCGAGATCAGTTGACCATCGGCCTGGCGCAGTCGGCCCAGCGCTTCGACACCCGCGATACGGCCTGTGGCGGTATCGATGAATGGCTGAAAACAGGCGAGCGGTTGCCCGTCGATCACGAGGCCTCCTTATTAAGGTGTTGTTCTGGATAAATACCTGGTCCCAGGTAGGCACGCAGGATCAACCTCTCGATAAAGAGGTTGATCCTGGTGGTATTGCAAGAATGCAGCCAGACAAGACTGATTAGTGTTTGCGCGAAGCGCTCTGCATGACCAGCTTGATCAGCGGCCCTAGTGCGGCGCCCAGGCTAACCAGCTTGGTCAGGCTGCCGATACCGCCGCCCTTGGCACCCTTGCCGGTCAGAAAACCCAACCCGATCACGGCGGCGATGCCCCAGAGCGGGGCGTGTTTGATGCCGAAGCCGTCTTGCAGGCTTTGTGTCATGCCGCGCACCCGTTGCAGGGGCTGCAGCAGTTGTTGGGATTCGTGGCGAATTTCCTGGCGATGCATTTCCATGCGCAGACGGATCAGTGCCTTGCGCATTTCCGTTCGCGAACTATTGCGGGGAAGTTCAGGCATGCTCATGGCAACAGACGCTCCCGATCATTGGCCAGCTCCTCGAGGGTGCCATGGAAGGGTGAGGATTCATCGAAAATCGCCGCCCTCAAGCGCATCGCGCAGAACAACGTAGCGAGGGTGTAGAACACACAGAGCCCGATGATCGCCGCCAGGCGATAGGTGTCCCAGAACAGGATCAACACCAGCGTCGACAACCCCACCAGCAACAACAAGGCAAAGACCAGCGTCAGGCCTGCAAACAGCAACAGGCTTACGGTACGTGCTTTTTGCTCCTGCAGTTCGATGCCGAACAGTTCGACATGGCTATGCAGCAATCCAAGAAACGCGGCACCCAGGCGCCGCGATGAAGAGCGGGTGCCCGTCGCGGACGAGCCGGATTCATCGATCGCCATATCAGCGCCGAGTGGCCAGCAGACCAATCAGGAAACCCACGCCGGCTGCAATCCCGACCGATTGCCATGGGTTGGCCTGGACGTAATCTTCCGTGGCGGCGACAGCCGCTTTGCCGCGCTCTTGCAGGGCGTCTTCGGTCAGCCTCAGGGTTTCCCGGGCACGCAGCAGGCTGTCGCGGATCTGTTCGCGCAGCTCATCGGCCTGATCACCGGCCAGGGAGGCGGTGTGTTCCAGCAACCGTTCGGTATCGCTGACCAGTGTCTGAAAATCTTCCATCAGAATTTCTTGAGCAGTCTTTGCCTTGATGCGTGCCATTGGTGATCTCCGTAAGTGGCTTCTGAAGCGTTCGAGTATGAGCCTTGCGCGAAGGTTCAGTACAAATGACTGGTACATCTTTTGCTACGTCGTGGTGCGTCAGCCGGCGCTATTGCGCTGTTGCCGGGCATGATTTCAGGAAAACCCTAACTCAAACAATCAAAACTCGCGCAGAGGCGGCGGTCTTGTGCGCCAAAGCGGTTCATCCGGATCAGCGTTGCGGTCTGGATTGGCTGCAACTTGGTGCGTCGACCATCTGCGCGAACTGCTTTGGTGCTTTTTTCAGCCTTCAGGTCTGCCAATCCATGGAAAATCTGCAAAGTGCTGTGGACAGTCTGGTCCATAGCTCCAACACGTTGTTCATCCTTATCGGTGCGGTCATGGTTCTGGCCATGCACGCCGGTTTCGCCTTTCTTGAGGTCGGCACAGTTCGCCAAAAGAATCAGGTCAACGCCTTGTCGAAGATCCTCAGTGACTTCGCCATTTCGACCCTGGCCTACTTCTTTATAGGCTATTGGATTTCCTATGGGGTCAGTTTTATGCAACCGGCGGCGGTGATCACCGCCGACCATGGCTATGGGTTGGTGAAGTTTTTCTTTCTGCTGACCTTTGCCGCGGCGATACCGGCGATCATTTCCGGAGGCATCGCCGAGCGCGCCCGGTTCGTCCCGCAGTTGTGCGCGACGGCGCTGATCGTGGCGTTTATCTACCCCTTCTTCGAGGGCGTGGTCTGGAACGGCAACTTCGGCCTGCAAGCCTGGTTGCTGGCACGTTTCGGCGCCAGTTTCCATGACTTCGCCGGCTCCGTGGTGGTTCACGCCATGGGCGGCTGGCTGGCACTCGCGGCGGTGTTGCTGCTGGGGCCGAGGCAAGGTCGTTATCGCGACGGGCGACTGGTGGCATTCGCGCCGTCGAGCATTCCCTTCCTGGCGTTGGGGTCGTGGATCCTGATCGTCGGCTGGTTCGGTTTCAACGTGATGAGCGCCCAGACTCTGCAAGGGGTCAGCGGGCTGGTGGCGGTGAATTCGTTGATGGCCATGGTCGGCGGCACGGTGGCGGCGTTGATCGTCGGGCGCAATGACCCGGGCTTCCTGCATAACGGCCCGTTGGCTGGATTGGTGGCGATCTGCGCCGGCTCGGATCTGATGCACCCGGTGGGCGCATTGGTGACCGGCGCCATCGCCGGGGGCCTGTTTGTCTGGTGCTTTACCGCGGCTCAAGGCAAATGGCGTATCGACGATGTGCTGGGTGTCTGGCCTTTGCATGGGCTCTGTGGTGTCTGGGGCGGGATCGCTTGCGGCGTTTTCGGGCAAACCGCTTTGGGTGGATTGGGGGGCGTGAGCCTGATCAGCCAGTTGATCGGCACCTCTTTGGGGGTAGTCGTGGCGCTGGCCGGTGGTTTTGCCGTGTATGGCGCGATCAAGGCCGTCCATGGCTTGCGCCTGAGCCAGGAAGAAGAGTATTACGGCGCGGATTTGTCGGTGCACAAGATCGGCGCCATGAGCCAGGACTGAATCAGCGTTCCTCATCGTCGGCGCCAGGGTAAAAATCGTGCAGCAGGCGATAGCGGTCATGCCGTACCTGGTCGACCCGGTCCTGCACCTGCTGGCCGGGTATGCCCAGCATGATCAGAGCGTGGGAGGCGAGCATCAGGCTGGACTCCAGCAACTCGGGTACGACTTCGCTGGCACCGGCCGCCTTCAACTCGGCCAACTGGCTGTCATCCCGGGTGCGCACCAGGATCGGCACGGTCGGGTTGAACCGCCGTGCTTCCTTGAGAATCAGCAGGGCGATGTCCGTCTTGTCCACGGCAACCACCAACAGTCTTGCGCGCTCCAGCCCTATCGCGATCAGCAGCTCGCCGCGGCGTGAGTCGCCATAGTGCACACTGCTTTCATTGACCACAGCTTCCTGGACCCGCACCGGATCGGTGTCCAACGCGATGTATGGTTGCTGAACATGACGCAGGAAACGCCCGATGGATTGACCGACGCGGCCGTAGCCGCAGATCACCACGTGATTGTGCAGGCCGGCATTGAGCGCGCTGATTTCTTCGAGTTCGGCTGCTTTGTTGGGTTTGCGGTGCAGACGCATGGCGATGCGGGGAGCGGCACGCAGAAGTAAAGGCGTTACCAGCATCGAGCAGAACGTGGCCGCCAGCAGCAGGCCGCCGAGGTCGGCGGGCATCAGTTTGTTCTGTTGCATCTGCGCCATCAGGGCAAAACAGAACTCACCCCCCTGGGCCAATGCCAGGCCGCTGCGCCATGCAGTTTCGCCATCGCTGCCGCGCCATTTGACCAGCAGTGCGACCAGGGTGCCCTTGATCAGCAGCAACCCCAACGTCAGACCGAGAATCAGCAGGCCGTGGCTGGCAAACAGGCGCAAGTCGATCAGCATGCCGATACTGACGAAGAATACTCCGAGCAGAATATCGCGGAACGGACGGATATCGGCCTCGATCTGATGTCGGTAATGGCTTTCCCCCAGCAGCATGCCGGCGAGAAAGGCGCCCAGGGCAGGAGAGAGGCCGAGCAGGTGAGTCAGCCAGGCCGTCAGCAGAACAATCACCAGTGCCAACAGCACGAACAGCTCCGCGGACCGGGCCGCGGCGACTTCATGGAACAGCCGTGGCAGAAACCAGCGACTGACCAGCAGCAAACCGACGAACAGCACCAGGGTCTTGGCCAGCGTCAGCGGCAGCGCCCAATACCAGGCCTGGTCACTGCTGCCGGCGAACACCGGCACAAGCGTCAGCAGCAACACCGCAACCACGTCCTGGAACAACAGCACGGCGATGGCATTCTGGCCGTGACGGCTGAATATTTCGCCGAGGCTGCTCAACTCCTTGCTGACAATGGCGGTAGACGACAGCGCCAGACCGGCGCCGAGTAACAGGGCTGGTGTGATCGGCATGCCGAACAGCATCAGCAAAGCTCCCAGCAAGATCCCGGACCCCAGCACTTGCAGGCTGCCCAGGCCAAACACCACCTGGCGCAGTGCGAACATCTTCGACAGGGAAAACTCAAGCCCCAGGGAGAACAGCAGGAACACCACGCCCAATTCGGCCAGATCGGGCAAATCTTCGTTTTCATTCACCCAGTTGAACGCTGTCGGCCCGATCATCAGCCCTACGCACAAGTAGCCCAGCACCGGTGGCAAACGCAGGCGCTGGAACAGTGCAATCACCACCAGGGAGGAGGCGAGGATGATCAACAAGTTGGCAAACACAAAAAACTCCGGTGAGGGTTCTGGCTACTCAAGCGTAGAGGCAAAAAAGACGCGAGCATTGCGCAAATGACCGGCGACGCAAATGATTTGCGTCAGAGTTTTGCTGAAATCTCTTGAAGTCACCGTTGCTCGGACGTCGGCTCGACGGCGTTTGATGGCGGGCCTAGAATGAGCGCTTACTTCGTTTGGTCTTGTCGTCATGCCTCCTGAATGTCAGCTGTTCGGCACCGTTGGTTGCCATCTTTGTGAAGTCGCCGAAGCCATGCTGATGGAGTTTGTCGAGCGTGGTCTGTTGGTGGAGCTGGTGGATATCGCTGATGATGAAACCTGGTTCGAAGCCTACAGCCTGCGTATTCCGGTGTTGCGTCGGGTCGATACCGGCGCTGAACTGGGCTGGCCGTTTAGTGCCGAGCAGGTGGTGGCGTTCCTGCGCGAGTCCTGACACTGCTGGCGATGCCCCACCTGTCGCGATCCTCGTTTCATTCGTTGGCGAAAGGTTGGTTATTCGGTTACTGTATGTCTATACAGTTATTCGGATTGCCTGCCATGCTTCTCCCTGTTCGGGTTTGGGCAGATGATCCCGGACGTCAGAGGGATGAAATGTGGTCAATGTCGAACAATTGAAGAACAGCGTGAACCGGATGTCGGCGGACGTGGTGCGCGAGGCGGTTCTCGAGTTGCGTCTGGATGGTCTGGTCACGGAAGGAAAAACGCCTTTCAACAAACTGCATTTCAATACCTGTTTCGCCGAAATCGAAGCCTTGTTCCAGCGTGCGGGTTATCACCGGCAGCTCGATGTCGTGGGCTATCAGGGGTTGTTGTATGCGCTCTATGATCCGGGTCGCTGGGAAGCGGTCGATGTGCTGCGCTGGCTCAAGGAGTTCACCGAAGCGGCCGCTCGAACGCAGTCAATACCGGCCTGAGGATTCTCTTCTAGGTTCGTTCCGGCCACTGTTGGATAATGCTGCCCTGCATTGAGGGTTAGAGTTTTTCGTATGTCCACTTCATCGTTTTCTGCTGCGCACAACCAGGCCAGCACGCTCTATCTGCCGCCTGGTCCGTGGCAGACCGTATTCGATTGCCTGTGTGAACACTTCAGCGCCATCGGTCGTGAGCAATGGCTGGACAGAATTGCTCGCGGTCGAGTCCTCGATGGGCAAGGTATGCCGATCGCTCTGGATCTGCCTTACAAGGAAGGTCTGCGAATTCATTATTTTCGCGAGGTGCCGGACGAAAAACCGATCCCTGTGGTGGAGTCGATCCTCTATGCCGACGAGCATCTGGTGGTGGCGGACAAGCCGCACTTCCTGCCGGTGACGCCGGCTGGGGAGTATGTGGAGCAGACATTGCTGCGACGACTGATCCGGCGACTGGATAACCCGCATCTGGTGCCTTTGCATCGTATTGACCGGCATACGGCAGGGCTGGTGCTGTTCTCAGCCAATCCTCAGAGTCGGTCGGCGTATCAGTCATTGTTTCCTACACGCCAGATCGAAAAACGCTACGAAGCAATCGCCCGGGCATTGCCTGAACTGACCTTCCCGATGGTTCATAAAAGTCGACTCATCGATGGCGAACCGTTCTTTCGCATGCAGGAAGGTCCGGGCGTCAGCAATACCGAGACGGCTGTCGAGGTCCGGGAAAAAAACGGTGAGTTCTGGCGCTATGCGCTTTACCCGGTAACGGGCAAGAAACATCAGTTGCGAGTGCACATGGCGGCCCTGGGGGCTGGTATCTGCAATGACCCGTTCTATCCGCAGGTGCTCAAGGATGTTGAAGACGACTATGCCAATCCCTTGAAGCTGCTGGCCCAGGGGTTGCGATTTGTCGATCCGGTTACGGGGCACGAAAGAGAGTTCGAAAGCACAATCACTCTGGAGTGGTGATCATAGGCGATCCTGTTTTTCTTCTGCCACGAAAAAGCCCGCTTTAAAAGCGGGCTTTTCTGTATCCGATGGTCGCCGCAAAGATTACAACTCTTTAACGGTACGAATCTGATCCTTGTTGATGCGGGTGTGCTTGCCATCCAGCTGTTCGAACTCGTAAAAGCCCGATTCTTGATCGTACTTAGGCGCGTCGACGGCCTGGATTTCTCGACCGTCATTCAAGGTGATCACTGAAGGCGATGCACAACCGGCGAGTGTCGCAAGGCCCAGTGCGAGCATGAAAGTGGCGAGGGTCCGTTGGGTCATGGGTGTGTCTCCGAATGGAAAATCTTTTGAATACTGAGCTTGAGACGTATGCAGCGCGTGCAAGTTCCTTCGAGCGTCAGTCTGACACAGTGTGATGCGTGCTTAACAGTTCCGGCGTATTGAGGTTGGCCAGGCGAGGGTCGTTGTCGGGGCACTGCAGGGCCATGGCGCCCAATGTGCGCATCAGTCTGCCCGGGCTGCGCTCGCCTTCGTTCCAGGCCGTCTCGAAAGCCCCTGAAAGAGCGACGGGAATCATGCACAGCAAAGGTTCCCAGTGTTCTCCATGGCGTAGCATCAGCGGTTTGTCCGGATGCTGCGCGGCCGTTTCACGCATGTTCTGGAGCAGCGCCGCATCGATGCATGGCACATCGCAGGGCAATACCAGCAGGTGCGTGTGGCGGGCGGCCTTCAGGCCTGCGCGAATACCCGCCAATGGTCCCGGAAAGTCGCCTTCATCGTCATGGACCAGCTGATCCGCATAAGGCGCATATTTCTCCAGGTTTCTGTTGCAGGAGATGATCAAATCATCACTCAGCAGACGGGTCTTGCGGTGCAGATGCGCGATCAGTGGCTCGCCGTGCCATTCCAGCAAACCCTTGTCCTGACCGCCCATGCGTTGGCCACGCCCACCCGCCAGGAGCAAAATGGAGCACGGCGCCAAAGGTGTATCCGAGGTCATTGCACTTCTCCATGGGGCGGCGAAAAAATGAGGCGCTGTGATATAACACCGGGCTGTTTCTCCTACAACTGGACGAGCCTATGAAAGCCAAGGCTGATGTACCTTTCGCACCGCTCAACATCGCGGTGCTGACTGTCAGCGATACCCGTACCCTGGAAACCGACACCTCAGGCCAGGTCTTCGTCGACCGCTTGAGCGCTGCCGGTCATAACCTGGCGGCCCGTGTATTGCTCAAAGATGATCTCTACAAAATTCGTGCGCAAGTGGCCAACTGGATTGCCGATGAAGTCGTGCAAGTGGTGCTGATCACTGGCGGTACCGGGTTTACCGGTCGTGACAGCACGCCCGAAGCGGTGAGTTGCCTGCTGGATAAGCAGGTCGATGGTTTTGGTGAACTGTTCCGGCAGATATCGGTGGCGGATATCGGTACTTCCACGGTTCAGTCCCGGGCCTTGGCCGGTCTGGCCAATGGCACGCTGGTTTGCTGCTTGCCGGGTTCGACCAATGCGGTGCGCACCGGTTGGGACGGCATTCTCGCCGAACAACTGGATTCCCGGCACCGTCCGTGCAATTTCGTGACCCATCTGAAACAGGCGGCACCCTGTGAATCCCGCGGGTAAGCCAGGCAAGACTGGCAGCCTGATGGCTGTCGAGGTGGCGCTCGCGCGGCTACTGGAAATGGCCGACGCCTCGAGAATTCATGAGCACCAACGCCTGCCGTTGGCGCAGGTTCTGGGGCGTGTACTGGCTGCTGATCTGGTCTCGACACTTGATCTGCCGCCTTGGCCCAACAGTGCCATGGATGGGTATGCCTTGCGCGTCGCCGACTGGACGGGAGAACCGTTGCCGGTCAGCCAGAAGATTTTTGCGGGTCAGGCTCCGGAGCCCTTGAAGCCTGGGACCTGTGCGCGGATCTTCACCGGCGCGCCTGTGCCCGCGGGTGCCGACTGTGTCGAGATGCAGGAGAACGCCGAGGTTCAGGCGGATGAGCGGGTACGTTTCACCGAGACCATGACCCCGGGGCAAAACATCCGTCCACAAGGCCAGGAAACCACCGCCGGTGAGTTGATCTTGCCTGCCGGTACACGCCTGGGTCCCATCGAACAGGGGCTGGCGGCATCGTTGGGGTGCGCTGAACTGGATGTGGTTCGCAAGGTTCGTGTTGCGGTTTTGTCTACCGGGGATGAGCTGATTGAGCCGGGCCAGGCCCTTGGACCGGGACAGATCTACAACAGCAATCGAGTGTTGCTTTGCAGCTGGTTGCAGCGCTTGGGCTGTGAGGTGATCGATGCTGGCATTCTTCCCGATGATTTAGCGACCACTCGTGCCCGTCTCGGCGAGTTGAAGGATGTCGACCTGATTCTCTCCACCGGTGGCGTATCGGTGGGAGAAGCCGACTTTCTGGGCATTGCCTTGCGGGAAGAGGGCGAGTTGACCCTGTGGAAGCTTGCCATCAAGCCAGGCAAGCCGCTGACGTTCGGGCATTTTCGCGGTGTGCCTGTCATTGGTTTGCCCGGCAATCCGGCGTCAACCCTGGTGACTTTTGCTTTGTTGGCAAGGCCCTACCTCTTGCGCCGCCAAGGCGTAAAAGAGATCGAACCCCTGAAGTTTCAGGTACCGGCAGGGTTTGTCTGGCCAAAGGCTGGTAACCGACGTGAGTACTTGCGCGGACGTCTGGAGAATGGCCGGGCAATCATCTACAGGAATCAGAGCTCTGGCGTACTGCGCAGTGCCGCCTGGGCGGACGGTCTGGTTGAAGTGCTGGAGGACCGTACACTGATCGAGGGTGATAGTGTGAGCTTCATCCCGTTGAGTGAAGTCCTGGGCTGATGCAGGTCCTGGTTCTGCCACGCAAGCCCGGTCGAAAGCGTTGGGGCTTGCGTGCATGACCGTTCCTTAATTTGCCAGAAGTGTCACGACCTGGTCGAAGCGACTGTTGGAGATCCAGCTCAAAAGCCCCAGGACCACAGCTGTTCCGCCAGCTGAATAGGCAAGCCTGTGCTTGATGGATTTGACGTCGCCGCGGACTTCATCCAGGTCTCTGCGGATGTACTTGAGATGTGTCTCCAGTTCAGTGACGCGAGGTTCCATATCAACTTCTCCGGTGGGCTTTGCGCTGCTTTTGAATTCAGCCTGCTGATTGACGTGATTGTCTGAGAACGGTGTAACCGGAGTTACCGGTAGTCTGAGGTCATGGCTTTGCATGGAATAATTGGCTCCTTGCGTTAAAACCATTCAGGTGGCCCATACGGTTATTACTTACGATTTTTGAGGACCTTAAAGGGGTTCCATTCATTGTTTGCACATCCCTGTGTAATTTACTGGTGATGACTGATAACCGCTGACACAACGGTGTACCAATTGCCCTGATGGGTCAATTGAGCCGATTCCTCAGGTTTTGTAAGAAAAAATACCGCTCTGTAGGACTCAAGTGTCCTTCCCCAGGAAATAATTGAAATCCTTGCGACTTTTATGAGGGACTGCGAGGTCAACATCTCCCATACGGATTCGGAAAGGGGGGTGATCAAAATGAACGAGCGCAAGGCGCTGTTGATTCTGCATGGCAAGCAGGCACTCAATGAGCAGGTCCGTTCAGCTGTCGAAGGCAAGCGCCAACAAGGCTGGGAACTGGCTGTTCGACTGACCTGGGAGGCTGGTGATGCGCAGCGGCTGGTGGGGGAAGCGTTGACGGCGGGCTATACGCAGCTGATTGCCGGCGGCGGCGATGGCACCTTGCGTGATATCGCCGAAGCCATGGCGGCGCATTCGACTCAGGCCAGCCTGGTGCTTTTGCCCTTGGGCACCGCCAACGATTTTGCACGCGCCGCGGGTGTGCCCCTGGAGCCCGCTCAAGCGCTGGAGCTTTTGGAGGCCGCCCCGCATGCCATTGATCTGGGGGAGGTGGGTGGGCAGGTTTTTCTGAACATGGCCACGGGCGGCTTTGGCAGTCAGGTCACGGCCAATACTTCCGAGGAACTGAAAAAAATTCTTGGCGGCGCGGCTTATCTCTTCACCGGTTTATCGCGTTTCAGTGAGTTGCATGCGGCCTATGGCGAGTTGCAGGGGCCGGATTTTCACTGGGCCGGTGAGTTGTTGGCATTAGGCATCGGCAATGGCCGACAGGCTGGCGGTGGTCATATGTTGTGCCCGCAGGCGCTGGCTGACGATGGTCTGCTGGATATCAGCATTTTGCCCGCGCCCCAGGAAGTGGTCGGTACCTTGAAAGACCTGCTGACCGATGGCTTCGGAATCGACAACATGTTTGTGCGAGCCCGCTTGCCATGGGTCGAGATCAAAGTATCGGAGGGCCTTTATATCAACCTTGATGGTGAGCCTCTGGAGGGCGATAGCCTGCGGTTTTCGGCACGGCCGGCGGCATTGCGGGTGCATTTGCCCGAGGGCTCGCCGCTGCTGAGCGGCTCGAATCCGGCTAATCGTCCAGACTGATGATTTGCTCGCGCACGGCGAACAACACCAGGCCGGCCACATCGTAGATCTGCAAGCGTTTCATGATCTGCGAGCGGTGGGTTTCGACAGTCTTGATGCTCAGGCCCAAGCCATTGGCAATTTCCCGGGTGGATTTTCCGCGAACAATCAATCGCAGGATTTCCAGCTGGCGTGCCGTCAGGTTGTGCGAGTCCTGGGTTGGCGCCTGATTTTTCTGGGTTCGGGTCAGCGCCTGGTTGATGACGGTGTGGGCAATGGCCGGGCTCAGGTAGCGTTCGTTATTGCGCAAGGCATCCAGGGCATGTTCGAGCTCGGTGGCCGTGGTGTCTTTGAGCAGGTAGCCATGAGCCCCGGATTCGAGTGCTTGCATGATGAGCGCCGGGTCGGTGTGCATCGACAGGATGAGCACTTTGCACTGCGGACGTACTCGTTTGAGTCGCTGCAAGGCTTCAAGGCCACCGGTTTTCCTCATGGAGATATCCAGCAGGATGATGTCCGGGGACAGTTGCTCGACCATCTCGAGTAACTGCGAGCCGTCACTGGCCTCCCCAATGACCGCATAGCCGGGAATATCCAGCACCAGAGCGCGCACGCCAGCCCTGATAAGCGAGTGGTCGTCCACCAGAAGTAAGTTACAAGTCAACGCATAACCTTATTCGTACTGGCCCGTTCCAGCGCACGGGGCGCCCAGGGGAAGAGTGCTTCGATTTGAGTGCCTTTGCCCGGCTCGCTGGTCACGGTCAGCGTGCCGCCCAACTGATCGATCCGTTCCGACATTCCGGCCATTCCGCGTTGCCCCTCGCGAGCAGGGTCTGCCGCTGGCTCGAACCCCAGGCCATCGTCACTGATTAACAACGTCAGGCCTTGGGGCAGACGTTGCAGGCGGACCAACAGATTCCTGGCTTCGGCATGGCGCAGCATATTGGTAACCGCTTCTTGAGTGATGCGAAAGGCCGCCACCGCCATTTCTTCCGGTATGCCAGTCAAACGTTGATGGCATTCCAGGCTCCAGTTCACGGACGTATTGGCCAGGGTTCTGAGTAAATGCGCACGCAGACTGGCTTCCAGCCCGAGACTGGTCAACTGTCGTGGGTTCAGGATGGCTGATACATCACGAACTTTGGTCAGGGTTTCGTCCAGCGTATCGCAGAGGACCGAACATTGACCCTGCAGTTCTTCAGGCAATCGACGTTTGAGCCATTCACTCTGAAGTTTTGCGGCGGTCAGCAATTGGCCAATATCATCATGCAGTTCCCGACTGAGCCGGTGACGTTCATTTTCCTGAACTTCCAGCAGACGGTCGGCCAATTCTTGAGGCTGAAACTTTATCGATTTGAGCGAGAGGCGATGCCCCACCCAGACGCAGGTCAGCGCCGCAGTATTGAGCACCAGCAGACTCACCGGCAGAGGCATCGACAAGCTGTAGACCAACAGGCTGCCAAGCGTCGAGCAGGTGCACACGAAAAGCGTGAACCGGCGCGCGCTTTTTCGGGAGGGTGGCCACTGGGCGATTGACTTGAGGCTGGCGTACATAGCGGATGGAGCCAATGGATGTTCGCTGCGGGCAGACCGGTCATAAGGGCTGACGGGTCTCTGTTTGAAAATAGGTTGTATGAGTCGCCTTTAATGATGGCAGTGCAATGCTCGAAATAAAGCCTTCAATGTTATGAGCTTGTTCGCGCCAAGGGGCACTCTGTCATTAATTGACGTCAACGAATGGGCGGCATAATACCACTTAAGATACCGTTGGTCGCGTTCGGCATATAGGTAGGCATCTTCAGGAAATAACGTTTTTGGACGATAGTTCCATAATGGAAAAACTTTTTGATTTTTATCTTCGAAAGATATCGAGTGTGCCAGGCGTTTAGATTTTATTGGCAGGCACTATCTGAAGTCGGGGCCGGGGTATCTATTTGTTTCGAGCTGCCATCGACGGGTATGAAATATTCAAATGCGGTATGCGCACACTCAAGTTACAGGGCGACATCATTACAATAAAAAATGTGCAACACAGGGTTGATGAATTTAAGCCTGTCGTTCAGAGAACGAAACGAGCCTGAACTGCTTGGAGTGGCTGGGCGGCTGAAACTGACTTTGTCCCACTTGAAATGCAAACGCTTCGATCAGGGACGTCTGTTCACTGTCATCGAGGCCGAGTTGGCCGGTGGTCTGGTCGATGAGTTCGAGTTGCCAGGCCATTAACGTGAAGCAATCCTTGAGCGCATCCAGGGCCTGATCATGCAGGTCCATGTGATTCTGGGCGTGGCTCAGCAATCCATGAATGTGCAGCGAGAATTCCGAAACCGTTGCCAGTGCCAAGGCATCGGCCTTGTTTGCCAGCTTGAGAAGGGTACTGAGCATGCAATCGATGGCGTCCTTGTCATTGCTGATCAACTGCAAATGACTCAGGCACTCCTCGGACTTGGCCAGGAGTGTTTCAGCCTCGACGAGAAACTCCGGAATTCGCTGGGCCCACTCTTTAGGGTTGTTCGCCATGCTTATCTCCACAACGTCATGTCAGATGAGGGAATGTCGTGTGTGTCGACGAGAACCTTACGTGTCCCGGCGCTGCCATGCCTTGGTGAGATCGCGCTCTGGCAGGCTTGGGCACCGACTGGGGAACTCGAGAGGGTGGATGGCCACTGACCTGCGATCGCACACAAAAGCCTGACTCCGTTCATGCAATGAGAATGGCGTCACATTAATGGCTATTGGATATTGCGAATATCAGGTTGGGCCTGATTGTGCCTAGGGGAATCCCTTACACAGGGGAACCTAACGTGCAAACCAAGGTCGCGCCGCAAGGGATGAAGCAGATGAATTCACGGGGTCAGTAAAGCATGATGTTAATGTGACATCAATGCTTGGGCATGGCATTTTGTCCGGGGGTCAAGATTCGGCAAAAACTGCCGATAACTCTCTTTAGTGAATTCATCAGAACAAGCCCAGGAGTCATTAATGGCCGGCATTCTCGACACGGTAGACCAACGCACGCAACTGGTGGGTGAGAATCGCCTGGAAATTCTCATGTTCCGGCTGGCCGGACGGCAATTGTTCGCGATCAACGTCTTCAAGGTCCAGGAAGTGCTGCAGCTGCCGAAGCTGACCCTGATGCCGCAGCGCCACCCTTTTGTTTGTGGCGTGGTCAACCTGCGTGGCCAGACGCTGCCGGTGATCGACCTGTCCCAAGCCATCGGCATGCGTCCGCTGGTGCCAAGCCCCACCAGTACGATCATCGTCACCGAGTACAACCGCTCGGTGCAGGCATTTCTGGTCGGTGGCGTGGACCGCATCGTCAATATGAACTGGGAAGCCATTCTGCCGCCGCCGACCAGCGCCGGTCGCCAGCATTACCTGACCGCCATCAGCAAGGTCGACGATCAGCTGGTGGAAATCATCGACGTCGAAAAAGTCCTGGCCGAAATCGTGCCGTACAACGCCAAGGTCTCTCGCGACAAACTCGACGATCCGGTTCTGGAGCGCGCCCGTGGCCGTGAAGTGCTGCTGGTGGATGACTCGAACGTGGCTCTGTCGCAATTGCGCGACACCTTGGGTCAGTTGGGCGTGAAAATGCATATTGCCAGTGATGGCTTGAAGGCGCTGAACATGCTCAAGGCCTGGGCTGATACCGGTGTGAACATGACTGACAAGCTGTTGATGATCTTCACCGATGCGGAAATGCCGGAGATGGACGGCTATCGCCTGACCACCGAGATACGCAACGACCCCCGTTTGCGCGGCCTTTATGTGGTCCTGCACACCTCGCTGTCGGGTAGCTTCAATGACTCGATGGTCAAGAAGGTCGGCTGCGACAACTTCCTCTCCAAATTCCAGCCCGACAAACTCGTCGACGTGGTGCGTCAGCGCCTGATGCTCGACGAAGTGCCGGCCTGATAACAATCTGGAAAAACGCGGTGGCAGGGTTTGGGGCTGCTGTGCAGCCCAACGGGGGCAAGCCCCCTCGCCACAGGGTCTTTGATTCAGCGATCAAGCTCGTATAGGGTGGCGTTTTTGCCCACCAGGGAGCTGTGGCCATGCATCTGAGCGCGCTTTATCGTTTTCCGTTGAAATCCGGCAAGGGCGAGACCTTGAATCAGGTCAGCCTGGACAAACTGGGGCTGGACGGCGACCGGCGCTGGATGCTGGTCGACGAGGCCAGCGGGCGTTTTCTGACCCAGCGCGCGGAGGCGAAAATGAGTCAGCTGTCGGCGTTGTGGAACGCAAGCGGTGGCTTGACCCTCAGTGCCCAAGGCCATTCACCGATCGATATCGCCTTGCCCGCCAGCGATGCAGAGCTGCGTGGCGTGACCATCTGGCGCGACACCTTGCGCGTGCCCGATGCCGGCATTGCTGCGGCTGCCTGGGTCAGTGAGTTCATCGGCAAGCCGACGCGTCTGGTGCATGTGCCGCTCGATCGTGCGCGGACCACCCAGGCCGGCTACGGCAAGGACGACGATCAGGTGGCTTTTGCCGACGGTTTTCCGTTGTTGCTGATTGGCCAGGCGTCGCTGGAAGACTTGTCGCAACGGGTCGGGCGACCGCTGGAGATGCTGCGCTTTCGGCCCAATCTGGTGATCGAGGGCAGCGAGGCGTTCGCCGAAGATGGCTGGAAGCGCATCCGCATTGGCGATGTCGAGTTCCGCGTGGTCAAGTCCTGCTCACGTTGCATTCTGACCACCATCGACCCGCAGACCGGCGAACGTAGCGACGACCGCGAGCCTCTGGCGACCTTGCAGCAATATCGGGCTCAAGAGGACGGCGCGATGTTCGGGCAGAACCTGGTCAATGACGGTAACGGTCGGCTCGAAGTCGGCATGCCGGTGACGATCCTCGAATAGCAGCCCTGAAAAAAAATGCCCGTGTTCTTGGACACGGGCATTTTTTTTCGCTGTGAAACCCTAGGGGGTTAGCCGCGGTATTCGCACAGGTAAGCGGTGTCGACGGCCACTTTCAGCTGGAACTTGCTGTTGGCGGGCACGTTGAACTGGCTGCCGGCGGCGAAGGTTTGCCAGTCGCTGCTGTCAGGCAGTTTGACGGTCAGGGCGCCGGACACCACGTGCATGATTTCACGCTGGCTGGTGCCGAATTCGTATTCGCCCGGTGCCATGACGCCGATGGTCGCCGGACCTTCAGCGGTGCCAAAGGCGATCGACTTGACGGTGCCGTCGAAGTACTCGTTGACTTTAAACATGGGCGATTCCTCGAAAAGGGCTAAAAAGGGCCGGCCAGTATGCACAAGGTGTCGATAGGCGTCACCTCCTGCACTCAAGGATTGGTGGGGAAAATCAGTGGTAACAGGCGCGCGGTATTGCGCGCATCCTCCAGCGCCCGATGCTGCTGACCGTTGAACTGCAGGCCCGCCAGTTGCAGGGCGCCGTTAAGCCCCAGCGGGCGCTCCAGTCGACAGGCCTTGGCGAAACGTTGCTTGAGATTCATGTGCGGCACCCGGTTCAGGGCGCTGTCGAGTTGCAGCCGCTGCCATTCCTGAAGCAGCTGTTTGCGGTCGTAGTCACCCCAACTGGCCCAGCCTTCCAGATTCGAGAGATGTTGGTCGAGCCAGTGTTCGAACGAAACCCAGACGTCGCTCAGGGGCTGGGCAGCATCGACATTGGCCTGGGTGATGTGGGTCAATTCGCGGCAAAACGGGGTCAACAGGGGCCGACGCAACGGGCGCACGAAGCACTGGAAGTGATCCAGTTCCCGGCCTTTGCGGTCCACGAGGGTGGCGCCGATTTCGATGATTTCCATTTCTGTTACTGGCCAGCCGCCCTCATCGGTGGTGGCTTCCAGATCAATGACCAGCCAGTGAGGCATTGCAGGTTTCCTGGTATCCGCATCCTGATAGGGCTTGAGCGTAGCCAAACCCGGCGGATCCGCCTAGCGGCTTATTCGACCTCCAACAGAATCTGACGATTTTTTACCTGGTCGCCGACCCTGACCTGCAAGCGCTTGAGCACGCCGTCGATACCCGATTTGAGTGGATGCTCCATTTTCATCGCTTCAAGCACCACCAGCAGTTGCCCTTTGCTGACCGGGCTGCCCTCACTGACCAATACGTCGACGATCGCCCCGTCCATCGGCGCCTTGAGCGTGCCGGAGCTGACACTGGCCTGGCCGCTGACCAGCGCCCGGGTCCGATCGACCAGTCGCAGGCTGCCGGGGCGCGTGAACAACCAGAGTTGCCTGGCTTCGAGGCGGTAGGCATGGCGTTGGCGGATGCCGTCGATTTGCAGGGTGGCCCAGCGTCCGTCGCACTGGATGACCTTCAGTTCGAGGGGCCGGGCGCCAACCTGAACACGGTAGAGCTTGCCAGGTTCAGCGTGCAGTTCGACCGGCCATTCCTGATCCTCCAGGCCGATCCGATAGTGCAGAGGCGCGCTGGCGTTGTTGCGCCAACCGGCCAGCGGGGCGGGGTGAGCCTGCGCTGATACTTGATAAAAAAGCACCGCGGCGATGGCCAGCTCGTCGGCGCTCGGCGCATGAGGGTGCAGGCAGGGATGGTCGGCAAAGTACGTGGGGATGAACCCGGTGCTGAACTCGCTACTGATGAACTGGGGGTGTTCCAGCAGATTGGCGAGCAAGCGCTGATTGCTCTGCACGCCCAGCAGCACACTGTCCTGTACCGCCCGCAGCAACTTGCGCCGGGCTTCTTCACGGGTGGCACCGTGGGCGATGAGCTTGCCTAGCAGCGGGTCATAGAACGGGCTGACAGACTGGCCTTCGATCAGGCCATGGTCGATCCGTACGCTGCCCTGGATCGCTGGCTCCCAGGCCACGATTCGACCGGTTTGCGGCAGAAATCCCTGGGCCGGATCTTCGGCGTACAGGCGCACTTCCATGGCATGCCCGTTGAGCTGCACCTGTTCCTGTCGTAGCGGCAGCGGTTGCCCTTCGGCGATGTGTAATTGCCAGGCCACCAGATCGAGGCCGGTGATCAGTTCAGTCACCGGATGTTCCACTTGCAACCGGGTATTCATCTCCAGGAAGTAAAACCCCTCGTGAGCATCCAGCAGGAATTCCACGGTACCCGCCCCCACATAACTCACCGCACGACCCGCCTTGAGCGCCGCCTCGCCCATGGCCTGGCGCAACTCAGTGGTCATCGCCGGGCAGGGCGCTTCTTCAATGATTTTCTGGTGGCGGCGCTGGATCGAACAGTCGCGCTCGCCGAGGTGGATCAGGTTGCCGTGCTGGTCGCCGAACACCTGAATTTCAACGTGACGCGGATCGATCAAGGCTTGTTCGAGGATCAATTCGTCGCTGCCAAACCCGTGCAGCGCTTCGGAGCGTGCGCTACGGAGCTGTTCCGGCAATTCGGCGGCGCTGTGCACCAGGCGCATGCCGCGACCGCCACCGCCGGCACTGGCCTTGATCATCAGCGGATAGCCGATGCGTTCGGCTTCGCGGCGCAGGGTAGCGTCGTCCTGTTCGCTGCCCTGATAGCCTTTGATGCAGGGCACACCGGCTTTGATCATGGCCAGTTTCGACAGCCGTTTACTGCCCATCAGCTCGATGGCTTCGGAGCTGGGACCGATGAAGATGATGCCGGCTTGTTGGCAGGCGAGGGCGAAGCCTGAGTTTTCCGAGAGGAAGCCGTAACCGGGATGAATTGCATCGGCACCGGTGCGCCGGGCGGCGTCGATGATGGCCGGGATGTTCAGATAAGACTGCTGCACCGGGGCCGGGCCGATGTTCACGGCTTCGTCGGCCATCTGCACGTGCAGCGCATCGGCGTCGGCGTCGCTGAATACGGCGACGGTGCGGTAGCCCAGCTCTTGCGCGGTGCGCTGGATACGGCAGGCGATTTCACCGCGGTTGGCGATCAGGATTTTTTTGAGGGCGGGCATCGGTTATTCCCTTGGTTTTTTGCGGTGAATGTAAGGGCTTGCTCGCGAAGCTCTTAAACGGACCACCCTGGTTTGCGCTTCTGCACAAAAGCCATCGTCCCCTCGATCCCTTCAGCCCCGGTCACTGCTTCGCTGAACCACTCGGCTGCCTGATCCAGCAGGTCATCCGAGGGTTGTCCGGCACTCGCCAGCAACAGCTTTTTGGTCGCCGCATTCGCCCCCGGTGCGCAACACAGCACATGGGCCAGCACCTCATCGAGGCGTTCGGCCAAGGCTTGTGGGTCATGTTCGACAAAATGCACCAGCCCCATGCGCCGCGCCTGGGTACCATCGAAGCGTGCGGCGGTCAGGGCCAGTCGGCGGGCCTGGGTCAGGCCGATGCGTTGCACCACGTAAGGCGCGATCTGCGCCGGCAACAGGCCGAGGCTGGTTTCCGGCAGGCCGAACTGCGCCTGATGATCGGCCATCGCGATGTCGCTGACGCAGGCCAGGCCGAAGCCGCCGCCAAGCACCGCACCTTGCAGCACCGTAATCACCACTTGCGGCGCGTGTTGCACCTCTTGCAGTAGCGCACCGAACGCACGGTTCAAATCGCGGTAGGCGGGCTGGCCTTGAGCGCGGGCGTTGGCCATGTCCTTGATGTCGGCACCGGCACAAAAATGCCCGCCGGCACCGCCGATCACTAGCGCACGAATCTGCCGATCATCGCGAACCGCCGCCAGCACCGCCCGCAGTTCGGCGACCATCTGCAAACTCATGGCATTACGGCTTTCGGGACGATTGAGGGTGATGTGCAGCACGCTGTCATGCAGGCCGAGCAGCAGGGTTTGACAGGTGGGGAGGGTGCTCATTTGTTTTTCCCCGGCAGGATGCCCATGAGTTTGCAGATGATCCCCAGCATGATTTCGTCGGCACCGCCGCCAATCGATACCAGCCGCACATCGCGGTAAGCCCTGGCCACCGGGTTGTCCCACATGAAGCCCATGCCGCCCCAGTATTGCAGGCAACTGTCGCTGACTTCCCGGCCCAGTCGCCCGGCCTTGAGTTTGGCCATGGAGGCCAGACGGGTGACGTCCTGGCCTTTGATGTATTGCTCGGTGGCCTGGTAGACCAGCGCCCGCAGGCATTCGATTTCGGTTTGCAGTTCGGCCAGGCGAAAGTGGATGACCTGGTTGTCGATCAGCGCGTTGCCGAAGGTTTTACGCTCCTTGCAGTACTCGATGGTGCTGTCGACGCAGTACTCCAGGCCTTTGATCATGTTCGCCGCGCCGAACAGCCGCTCTTCCTGGAATTGCAGCATCTGCATCATGAACCCCGCGCCTTCGTGGCCGATGCGGTTGCGTTGCGGCACGCGCACGTTATCGAAAAACACCTGGGCGGTTTCCGAGCTGCGCATGCCGAGCTTGTCCAGGTGCGAGCTGAGGCTGATCCCGGGGCTGCTCATCGGCACCATGATCAGCGACTTGTTGATGTGCGGTTTGTCGTCCGAGGTGTTGGCCAGCAGGCAGATGAAATCGGCGCTCGGCGAGTTGGTGATCCACATCTTGCTGCCGTTGATCACGTAGTCGTCGCCGTCCTTGCGGGCGGTGGTTTTCAGCCCGGCGACGTCGGAGCCCGCGCCGACTTCGGAAACACCGATGCAGCCGACCTGCTCGCCGGTGATCGCCGGCCGCAGGAATTCTTCGCGCAGTTCATCGGAGCCGAAACGCGCCAGGGCCGGGGTGCACATGTCGGTCTGCACGCCGATGGACATCGGAATGCCGCCGCAATGAATGGTGCCGAACTCTTCGGCCGCCACAATCGAATAGCTGTAGTCGAGGCCCATGCCGCCGAATTTTTCCGGTTTGGAGATTCCCAACAGACCGAGGTCGCCAGCCTTGCGGAAGATCTCATGGATCGGAAAGCGCCCGGCCTTTTCCCATTCCTCGACGTGGGGATTGATTTCATGATCGACGAATTGGCGGACGGTGCGGCGCAGTGCTTCGTGTTCCTGGGTGAAGATCATTTTTATTGTTCTCCTGATCGCCCTTAGAAGCGGGCGACACCAAAGCTGTTGGGTTGCAGCGCCCGAACCTCGGCCTCATGGCAGATGTCCAGCAAGTATCCAAGCAACGTGCGGGTATCCCGTGGATCGATCAGCCCGTCATCCCACAGGTTGGCGCTGCCATATAGCGCGGTGGACTGGCTGTCGAGTTTCTGCGCGGTGACCTGTTCCAGCATGTCGAGCATTTTCGGGTCGGGCACCAATCCGTCCTTGAGTTGTTTGGCTTCGGTGACGATCCGCAGCACTTTGCCGGCCTGGGCGCCGCCCATCACCGCGGTGCGGCTGTTGGGCCAGGCGAAGATGAAGCGTGGGTCGAGACCGCGGCCGCACATCGCGTAATTGCCGGCACCGTAGGAACCGCCGACGACGATTGTCAGTTTAGGCACCCGGGCATTGGCCACCGCTTGAATCATTTTCGCGCCGTGCTTGATCACGCCTTGCTGTTCCGACTCGGTGCCGACCATGAAGCCGGTGGTGTTGTGGAAAAACAGCAACGGCGTCTGGCTCTGGTCGCAGAGTTGAATGAACTGCGCGGCCTTGCTCGCGCCTTTGGGGGTGATCGGGCCGTTGTTGCCGATGAAACCGCAGGCTCGACCCTGGATCTGCAAATGCCCGCACACCGTCTGCTGATCGAACTCGCTTTTGAATTCGAGGAAGTTCGAAGCGTCGGCAACCCGCGCGATGATTTCACGCACGTCGTAAGGTTTTTTCGGGTCATCCGGGATCAGCCCCAGCAGTTCGTCGATGGGGTAGAGCGGCTCTTCCCACCGACGTTCCGGTAACCACGGCAACTGATCGTTCCACGGCAACAGACTGACAATCTCGCGCACCTGGCGCACGCCATCGGCATCGTTCTCGGCCAGGTATTCGGCGGTGCCGGCGGTTTGCGCATGCATCTCGGCACCGCCCAGTTCTTCGTCGGTAGCGACTTCACCGGTGGCTGCCTTGAGCAGCGGGGGGCCGGCGAGAAACAGCTTGGCCTTGCCGCGCACCACCACCACGTAATCCGACAACCCTGGCTGGTAAGCACCGCCCGCCGTGGCCGAGCCGTGGACCACGGTGATCTGCGGCAAGCCCATCGCCGACATCCGCGCCTGATTGGCAAAGCTGCGCGCGCCTTCGACGAAAATCTCTGCCGCATAATTGAGGTTGGCGCCACCGCTCTCGGCGAGGGTGATCACCGGCAGTTTGTTTTCCATGGCGATCTGCTGCAGACGCAGGGACTTTTTCAGGCCGCTGGGGGAAATGGTGCCGCCCTTGATTGCGCTGTTGTTCGCCACCACCAGCACCCGCACGCCGGATACGTAACCGATCCCGGCGATCAAACCGCCGCCGGCCGCGCTGCCGTCCTTGTCGTCGTGCAGCTTGTAGCCGGCCAGGCTCGCCAGCTCGAGGAACGGCGCGCCGGGATCAAGCAGCAGGTTCAGCCGCTCCCGGGGCAGCAATTGCCCGCGCTTGTCGAACCTCGGTTTGGCTTCTGCGGCTTTATTCAACAGGTTCTGTTCGAGCTGGCGGACCTGCGCGATGCCGGCCAGCATGGCCGCACGATTGCGGGCGAACGGTTCGCTGAACGGGTCTATCTGGGACTGGATGACCGGCATGGTTATTCCTTGTCCTTCGGTTCGTCTGGTTTGGAGGCGTCCGGCCTGAGTACTTCAGGTAAATAGGCGCGGTGAAAGCCGTTGTACGAGTGACTGTTCTGCGCCTTGTGCATTGGCCAGGCCCGCCCGCCGAGGCTGGCGGCACCGTCGATGCGCAACGTGCTGCCGCTGACAAACGCCGCTGCCGGGCTGAGCAGGAACACAATCGCCGCGCTGATTTCCGATTCGGTGCCGATGCGCTTGAGCGGCACGTGTTCGCACAGCGTCGGAATCACCGCCCGGAACGCGCCTTCGTAGGTGTCCATGCCGCTGGACGCGACCCAGCCCGGCGCGACGGCATTGACCCGCACGCCGGCGTAACCCCATTCGAATGCGGCGGTCTTGGTGAAGTTGTCCATGCCCGAGCGCGCCGCGCCCGAATGGCCCATGCCGGGCATGCCGCCCCACATGTCGGCGAGCATGTTGACGATGGCGCCGCCGTGCTTGCTCATGGACTGATTGAACACCTCGCGAGCCATCAGAAAACCGCCCACCAGGTTGGTGCGCAGGATGGTTTCGAAACCTTTCTGATTGATCGACGCCAGCGGCGAGGGGTACTGCCCGCCGGCATTGTTGACCAGCCCGTGGATTGGGCCGTGTTTGCGGATCAGCTCGCTGACCAGCTGCGTAACGGCGTCTTCATTGCGGATATCGCAGACCTGCCAATCGGCTTTACCACCGTCTTCGGTGATTTCGGCAGTGACCTTTTTCAGTTTTTCGGCATTGCGCCCCACCAGCAGCACGTGCGCACCGAGGGCGGCGAGCTCATGGGCGGTGCAACGACCGATGCCACTGCCGCCACCGGTGACGATGATGGTTTGGCCGGCGAACAGGTTGGGTTTGAAAATCGAGTCATAGGCCATGGCGACAGTCCTCTAATTGAACTGATCGGCGATGCGCTGGGGCACCGGAATCTGGATTTCCAACAGTTGTTGGGCGAACGCCTTGCCTTGCGGATCGATCCGAAGGCTGGCCACGCCACCGCCGCCGAGTGCGTTTTCCAGAAGAAAATTAAAGCTCTGAGTGCCGGGTAAATACCAGCGTTCGACGCGTCCGTGGATCGGGTCGAGGACATGGCTCATCCAGTCGACCATCACCTCGGGTGTCAGTGCTTCGGCGATCCACGGCAGGTAGTCGGGGTGGCGGGCCATGACGCCGATGTTGCTGTGGTTGCCCTTGTCGCCGGAGCGCGCCACGGCGAGTTTGATCAAGGCCACGCTGGCGTCGGCGCGCTCTGTGGTTTTCGGCGGATCGAACGGTAGGGGCAGGTCAGCGCTATTGAGCATGTCGAGGGCGGGCAGGGCACACGGATGGCGCTCACCGGCAAGGTCGATCTCCAAGGTGCAGGCGGTTTTGTCGATCAGGAACGAATACAGCCGGATCAACGGATACACCGTCGGCCGCCCGCCGACGATTCCCGTCAGCCCGGGCGCCATACCGGTGGCAGCCTGAGCGATTTCCCGGGAGAACAGAATCAAGGCCTGTTTGCTCGGATGGCGCACAGCGAGTTTGATCACCACTTCGCGGCTGTCCTGGCGCTGGCCGTGGGGGCCGTAAGTGGCTTCGCTGCCCAGTAGTTCGATGTTCACCTCGCTATAGGGCGCCCAGCCGCGCTGGCTGAACATTTCCGAGGTCTTGTTGATGATTGCCTGGCTGACCCTTCGGGCCTTGGCCACCGCATCGATCCCGGCGATCAGGCAACTGGCGGTGCAGCGGAAACCGTCCGGGTACGTTGCGCTGACCTTGTACTGAGCGGTCGGCGGCAAGCCTTTCGCGCCATGCACCTGAACCGCGTTTTTGCCTTGTTGCGCGAGTTTGACCTGGCTGAAATCGCACACTACATCGGGCAGCAAATAGGCCTGTGGGTCGCCGATCTCATAGAGCATCTGCTCGCCAACCGTCAGCGGTGTGACCAGACCGCCGGAGCCGTCGGGTTTGCTGACGATGAACTGGCTGTCGGCACCGACTTCGACGATCGGAAAGCCGATGTGTTCGTAGTCGGGCACGTCATGCCAATCGGTGAAATTGCCGCCGGTGCACTGGGCGCCGCATTCGATCAGATGCCCGGCCAATGCGGCCTGGGCGAGTTTGTCGTAGTCGTGCCACGACCAGCCGAACTCATGCACCAGCGCGGCGCTGACCACGGCGCTGTCGACCACGCGCCCGGTAATCACAATGTCGGCGCCCAGGCGCAGGGCTTCGACGATGCCCGGTGCGCCGAGGTAGGCGTTGGTCGACACGCACATAGGCGGCAGGGGTGCGCCACTGAACATCTCATGGATACCCAGGCTGCTCAGGTGTTTGAACTGCGGTTGCAGGTCGTCACCCGACAGCACGGCGATTTTCAGCGCCACCCCGGCCTTGTCGCAGGCCGCTTGCAGGGCTGCGGCGCAGGCCTGTGGATTAACCCCGCCGGCATTGCTGATCACCCGGATCTGTTGTTTCGCGAGCTGCTCGAGGAGGGGGCTGAGGACTTCGATGAAGTCGCTGGCGTAGCCGGCGGCGGGATCTTTCATCCGCGCCCCGGCCATGATCGACATTGTTATTTCGGCCAGATAATCGAACACCAGATAGTTCAGTCGCCCGCCCTCCACCAGTTGCGCGGCGGAGGTCGAGGTGTCGCCCCAGAATGCACTGGCACAACCGATGCGAATTGTTTTAGGCACAGTCAACTCCATAGCCACCTGCGACAGAAGTGCTTCGAGACTACCAAGCAAGCGCTTGGTTTGTAAACGCCTTGATTATCTTCTTCCCGAGCGCTTGCTTGGTCGCCCCCGCCAGCTTAAATTGCCCGCGCAACCCTGCTGTTTTAACGGGCAGCGGCGCATTTGATTGATCGACTGTAGGAGAGAACGGGTGGACGAGCAAAAAGCCCTGAGGGTGATGCGCGAATTGGTCGACAGCGGCCAATTGACCGACCCCGACAGCGCCCGCGGCAAACTGCTGCAAGTGGCCGCTCACCTGTTTCGCAACAAAGGTTATGAACGCACCACCGTGCGTGACCTGGCCGGTGCGGTGGGCATTCAGTCAGGCAGCATTTTTCATCACTTCAAGAGCAAGGACGAGATCCTGCGGGCAGTGATGGAGGAGACCATTCGCTACAACACCGCGTTGATGCGTGCAGCGCTGGCCGAGGCCGGCAATGTGCGTGAGCGGGTGCTGGCGCTGATTCGCTGCGAATTGCAGTCGATCATGGGCGGCAGTGGCGAGGCCATGGCGGTGCTGGTGTATGAGTGGCGTTCGCTGTCTGAGGAAGGCCAGGCGCAGGTTCTGGCGCTGCGCGATATTTATGAAGCCATCTGGCTGCAGGTGCTGGGAGAAGCCAAGGACGCCGGTTTTATCCGGGGCGACGTGTTCATCACCCGCCGCTTCCTGACGGGCGCGCTCTCCTGGACCACCACCTGGTTTCGCGCCGATGGCAGTATGAACCTCGATCAATTGGCCGATGAAGCGCTGATTTTGGTGCTTGAAGAACGGTAAGAGCCGTCTATCTCGGCAAGAAACTGGCTAAGTTGACGAAACCGCCTAGTTTGTATGCATTGGTGAGTATTTTTTTGGGGAGTGTGCTGTTTTGATGTCTTCATCAATTCGAATGGCGTCGCGGCTTTTGCTGGCGGCGCTTGTAGTGTGCTGGGTGTTGCCATCTCAGGCCGCGCAACAGGTGCGGGTCGGGGCCGCCCATTTTCCCCCCTATACCGTGCGCCCGGAGTCCGGTGCCGACACCGGTCTGCTGCCGCAACTGGTGGAAGCGTTGAATCAGCTGCAAACCGATTATCAGTTTGTGCTGGTGCCCACCTCGATTCCCCGGCGTTTCAATGACTTCAAGGAAGGCCGGGTCGATATGGCGATTTTCGAGAACCCGGACTGGGGCTGGAAGGACATCCCGCATACCCTCGTTGACATGGACCTGGAAGATGCAGAAATCTTTGTCGCGCAGAAGCAACCCGGTCGCGATGAGAGTTACTTCAAGGACCTGACGGGCAAGCGGCTGGCGCTGTACAGCGGCTATCACTACGAGTTTGCCAATTTCAATGCCGATCCCAAGTATCTGGCCGACACTTACAAGGCCACGTTGACCTATTCCCACGACAGCAACCTGCTGATGGTGCTGCGCGGGCGAGCGGACATTGCCCTGGTGACACGCTCTTATCTGAGCGATTACCTGCTGCGCAACGAAAAAGTCGGCGAGCAGTTGCTGGTGTCGCAACGCATCGATCAGGTCTATCACCATTACGCGCTGATTCGTCCAGAGGCGCCGATTACGGGGGAAGCATTCGGCAAGTTGCTGCAAGGCCTGCGAAACAACGGCCAGATGCTGAAGATTTTCGATCCCTACAAAATTGCCCTGGTGCCGGTGGGCAAGCACTGACAGATAGAGTTTCCGGGGGCAGGGGGGGCGGACGACCATTCATCTGGTATTTATGTTTTGCTGTTCGAATGGTCGAATTGACAGTAGACGCTTCCCCTCACGTGGTCTTAGCTCCTTTCCTGTGTCCGACCCCATGGAGGGGTTGGCGCTCATTCAGAAAGGATTTCTGTCATGACAAACCCCGCGTTGGTTTCTCTCTCCTGTGTGCCCGCTCCTGTGGTGCCACAAGCCGTCAACGATGTACTCGTTCTGAAAAAACCTGATGATTCGGCCGGTGTCACGGTCGAGGTGGCGCGTTGGCCATTCATGGTGGTTAATCAAAAGACAACGCTGCATGTCTGCGGTCAACAAGCCGACGGCTCGCCAGTGATGCTGCGAGTGGCCGACGCCGAGCCCGTCACGCAACAAGAGTTCCAAGAGGGCTGGCGTCGCAATATTGCCTGGGCGTCTTTGCAGAATCTGAAAGACGGGAGCCATCTCGCGTTTGTTTTTCAGGCGGCGCTGGATGGAGGCAGTTGTGCTGGCCCGGTGCTGTTCCCGACATTGTGTCTTGAGGTCCAGGCGCCTTTTGACGATACAACGACCTTCTCGGCAACAGACGGTACCAATAACTGGAATGGTTGGATGAGGGGCGACGCTGCGACTGATCCACGGGATCTCACCATCACCAAAGATGGAGATATCTACGTATTATTCGACAACACCTACACCAACAACTCTGCCGGCACGGTGTTGAAAAAGACCTTTCAGGGGCTGGAAGTGGGTCGGTCCTATGAGTTCGGGGTGACCGTGCGCAGGTGGAACAACAGCTATTCGGTTCCGGTGCTGTCACTCAACAGCGGAGCGCAAGTCATTGCCCCCGCGACGGAAATTTCATCAATGGCCTGGGCGCCGCTCAAAGGCACGTTTACCGCGAGTGCATCACAGATGGAGTTGCAGATCGTTAACCATGTCGCCACCGGAAACGGCAATGACTATGCCTTCCGCGAAATCTGGGTCAGGTCGATCTAGCACCTGCGTAACGTCAATGGCCTGGAACTGATCCAGGCTGTGCATGCCACCGCGAATGCTGATTAAGGTTCGCGGTGTTTTTCGTTAAATTTCCATGCCCGGCTCACGTCACCTCAGTTAACTGTCGACGATTACCGTGAGCCCGATCCATGTCCAATCTGAATGACCTGACCGCCCTGGCCTTGCCGTCAGGCAACCGTCTTGTAGCCGATGAAACCGCAAGTCGCCTGAGCCTCAGTCTGGAAGGGCAGCCGCTGATCGAACTGCGGCTGACCCGCGAGCCCGAGTTGCATCTGCGGCTGGAGGAGCGCTTTGGCCGTCCTGACGGTCAAGCATTCTGGGCGGCCTGTTATTGGCTGTTTGCCCGTGATGCGCAGTGTCAGCGTCTGAGCTGGTACCTCGATCAAGTGCCCACCGAAGCCTTGCTCAGCGGGTTGCTGATCGCGACCGACGTCAACGGTCAATATCGCTGTGAACGCACGCTGTTCTGGCAATTGCCTCAGCCTTGGCTGGGTGAGTCGTTGACCGATAGCTATCCGCAGCAGATGGTCATCAGTGACGGCAAGCGCCATCCCCTGCGTGCGGTGAAACCCCGTGGTGAGGTCTATCGACGCTTCGATGCGCGGCTCGGTGCATGGGTTTCCCTGCGTACGCTGGAAATTGAGCATGACCTGGCGCGTTTCAATCGTTGGCAGAACAACCCGCGGGTCGCGAGTTTCTGGCAGGAGGAGGGCAGTCTCGAGAAGCATCGGGAATACCTGAGCAAGCTCGAAGCCGACCCGCACACCTTGACCCTGATCGGTTGCTTCGATGATCAGCCGTTTGCCTACTTTGAAGCCTACTGGGCCAAGGAAGATCGCATTGCGCCGTTCTATGACGCCGGCGATTACGACCGTGGCATTCACATGCTGGTGGGTGAGGAAGATCACCGTGGCCCGCACAAGGTGGCGAGTTGGTTATCGGCGCTGGTGCACTACCTGTTTCTCGATGATCCGCGCACTCAACGGGTGGTCGCCGAACCTCGCGCCGACAACGCGAAGATGATCGGGCATCTGCATAATCAGTGTTTTCACTGCGAGAAAGAGTTCGACTTCCCGCACAAGCGCGCGGCGCTGATGGTGCTGGGGCGTGAGCGGTTTTTTGATCGGTGTTCGTTGTCTTGAGTCAGTCTTCGCGGGCAAGTCGGATCGCCGCACCGCTCGCTCCTACAGTGACAGGCAATATTCCCTGTAGAGCGAGGTTTGCCCGCGAAGCGTTTAACGACGGGCGAAGGTGTCCGCACGATTGCCCGACACCTTGCGGCAATGCACCAGCGCATCACGAATCATGAAGTTCACCAGGGTCGGCGAGACGCCCAGTTCCTTGGCGATGTCTTTTTGCGGCACGCCGTGCAGGCGGTACATCTCGAAGGCGTAACGGGTGCGGCTGGGCAGCTCCGTCAGTGCATCGGCAATGTTTTCCAGGGTCGAGAAATTCATGTGCGAGGTTTCCGGCGAAGCGCCCTGGATCACCACGTTCAGGCCTTCTTCTTCCGGGCCCGAATACTTCTGCTCCAGCGCCTGCTTGCGGTAGTGATCGATCGCCAGGTTGCGCACGATCTGGAACAGGTAACTGAGCTGCGCCTTGATGGACGAGGTGATCTGCGGCGCCGATTGCAACCGGAAGAACGCATCCTGCACCACGTCTTCGGCGCGGGATCGGCAGCCGGTAATGCGGGCGGCAATCTTGACCAGAATCAGTCGGTTGTCGACGAAGGCCTGAAGTAGCGGTGAATCGCACCTGCTTGTGGATACTTGTTCCGTCATTGGAAATCACCTTGCTGCAAATAGGGTTGTGGGACGACAAGGGGGTCGGAGCCGTCCTACATATCGAGCGACAAATTATGTTGAATGATAATGATTGTCAATTGAGAAAGAGAATTAATGCTCCGTGAAGGTGCGCAGTGAGAACGGCGACACGCTGACTCACCCACCGGCCACAAGCCTGCCGGCGCTCAAGCCCGGCGACTAATTATTCCAAGACCTCATCCGTTCTCATTGGTGAATGGCTGCGGGCGCAAACCCCGGCCAAAACAGCATTCCCAAGCCTTGCGCGGTCGGCGAAGACCGCGTCCTGCATGCCCGTGAACGGGCGTGAAATATGAAAACCGATTCCACTTGCAAGCCGAATTCAGGCAGGAAACCTCATGACCGACGCGTTCGAACTCCCCAGCACACTGGTCCAAGCCCTCCAGCGCCGCGCGGCCCTGACGCCGGACCGGGTGGCCTTGCGTTTTCTTGCCGAAACCCAGGATCAGGCTGTGGTGCTCAGTTATCGTGAGCTGGACCAACGGGCGCGAACCATTGCCGGCGCGTTGCAGGCCCAGGCGTCGTTCGGTGATCGCGCGGTGCTGCTGTTTCCCAGCGGTCCGGATTACGTCGCGGCGTTCTTTGGTTGCCTGTACGCCGGGGTGATCGCGGTGCCGGCCTATCCGCCGGAATCGACCCGTCGTCATCATCAGGAACGCCTGCTGTCGATCATCAGCGATGCCGAGCCGCGTCTGCTGTTGACCAGCGCCGACCTGCGCGACGCCTTGTTGCAAATCAACGGGGCGCCGCCGCTGCTATGTGTCGACACCCTTGACAACGCCGTGGCTGAACGCTGGGTTGCACCGGACCTGCAAGGCGAGCACATCGCTTTCCTGCAATACACCTCCGGCTCCACCGCGTTGCCTAAAGGCGTGCAAGTCAGCCACGGCAATCTGGTGGCCAACGAACTATTGATTCGTCATGGCTTTGGCATCGACCTCAATCCTGATGACGTGATCGTCAGCTGGCTGCCGCTGTACCACGACATGGGCCTGATCGGTGGCCTGCTGCAGCCGATTTTCAGTGGTGTGCCGTGCGTGTTGATGTCGCCGGCGTACTTCCTCGGTCGCCCGTTGCGCTGGCTGGAAGCGATCAGCGAATACGGCGGCACCATCAGCGGCGGGCCGGACTTCGCCTATCGACTGTGCAGCGAGCGCGTCAGCGAATCGGCTCTGGAACGCCTTGATTTGAGCGGCTGGCGCGTGGCGTATTCCGGTTCCGAACCGATTCGCCTCGACACCCTGGAACGCTTCGCCGAGAAGTTCTCGAACTGTGGTTTTACGTCGGACAGTTTCATGGCTTCTTACGGCCTCGCGGAGGCGACACTGTTCGTTGCCGGCACTCCGCGCGGTCAGGGTATTCCGACATTACGGGTGGACGATCAGGCGTTGGCGCAAAACCGCGCCGAACCGGGCGACGGCAGTCCGGTCATGAGTTGCGGCATCAGCCAGCCGGATCATGCGGTGCTGATTGTCGATTCGGTATCGTTCGAAGAACTCGCCGACAACGCGGTCGGTGAAGTCTGGGCCGCCGGGCCGAGCATCGCCCATGGCTACTGGCGCAACCCTGAAGCCACGGCCAAGACCTTCGTCCAGCACGCGGGCCGCACCTGGCTGCGCACCGGCGACCTGGGCTTTTTGCGTGACGGTGAACTGTTCATCACCGGGCGCCTGAAAGACATGCTGATCGTTCGTGGTCACAACCTCTATCCGCAGGACATCGAGCAGACCATCGAGCGCGAAGTGGAGGTGGTGCGCAAGGGGCGTGTGGCCGCGTTCGCGGTCAATCTCGAGGGTCAGGAAGGCATCGGCATTGCCGCGGAAATCAGCCGCAGTGTGCAGAAGATCCTGCCGTCCGAGGCGCTGATCAAAGCCATCCGCCAAGCGGTGGCCGAGGCGTATCAGGAGGCGCCGAGCGTGGTGGTGCTGCTCAATCCGGGGGCACTGCCCAAGACTTCCAGCGGCAAGTTGCAACGTTCGGCCTGCCGCAATCGCCTGGCCGATGGCAGCCTCGACAGCTATGCGGTTTTCCCGTCGGCAGCGAACGAAAGTGAAGGCAGCAGCGAGTCGGGTTCCGAACTACAAACCCTGATCGGCCAGATCTGGTGCGAGCAATTGCAGGTCAAGCAAGTCAACGCCGACGATCACTTCTTCCTGCTCGGCGGCAACTCCATCGCCGCTACTCAAGTGGTCGCACGCCTGCGTGAAGCGTTGGGGATGGAGCTGAATCTGCGTCTGTTATTCGAAGCGCCGACCCTCGGCGCGTTCGCCGCCGCCGTCGCCCGGCAACAACAGGATGGCGGCCTCGCCCAAGGCGCGATCACTCAGCTGTCGCGCAACGACGCCATGCCGCAATCCCTGGCGCAAAACCGTTTGTGGATCACCTGGCAACTCGACCCGCAGAGCAGCGCCTACAACATTCCCGGCGCCTTGCGCCTGCGCGGCGAACTGGACGAAGACGCCTTGCGCGCCAGTTTCCAGCAACTGATCGAACGTCACGAATCCCTGCGCACGCGGTTTTTCGAGCGCGACGGTGTGGCCCTGCAACGGGTCGATGCTGCCGGTGAGTTCAATCTTCAAGTGATCGACATCAGCGACGTGCCGGCCGCCGAGCGTGAAGCCCGCGCGCAACAAATCCGAGAGGACGAAGCCCGCACCCGGTTCGACCTGGAGAACGGCCCGCTGCTGTGGGTGACCCTGGTGCGCCTCGAAGATGAGGATCATCAACTGCTGGTGACGATGCACCACATCATCGCCGACGGCTGGTCGCTGAACGTGCTGATCGAGGAGTTCTCGCGCCTGTATGCGGCAGCCTCTCAAGGCCAGACCGTCAGCCTTCCAGCCTTGGTGACGCAATATGCCGACTACGGCAGTTGGCAGCGCCAGTGGCTGGCGCAAGGGGAGGGCGAACGGCAACTCGCTTACTGGAAAGAGCAGTTGGGTGATGAGCATCCGACCCTGAGCCTGGCCACCGACCACCCACGTTCGGCACAACACACCCACAGCGCCGCCCGCCACACCCTGCGGTTGGACGCGAGCCTGAGCAACGCGATTCGCCAGACCGCCCAGGCCCATGAATCGACGCCGTTCATGCTGTTGCTCGCGGCGTTCCAGAGCCTGCTGCATCGCTACAGCGGCCAGCGCGACATCCGCATCGGCGTGCCGAATGCCAACCGTCCACGCCTGGAAACCCAAGGGCTGATCGGCTTCTTCATCAACACCCAAGTGTTGCGTGCCGAAGTGGACTCGCGACTGCCATTCGTGGAGTTGCTGGCGCAAACCCGGCAAGCCTCATTGGGGGCGCAAGCGCATCAGGACCTGCCGTTCGAACAACTGCTCGAAGCTTTCCCGCAGGCCCGCGAACAAGGCCTGTTCCAGGTCATGTTCAACCATCAGCAACGGGATCTCAGCGCTCTGCGTCGTCTGCCGGGGCTGCTCGCCGAAGAGCTGCCGTGGCACAGCCGCGAAGCCAAGTTCGACTTGCAACTGCACGGTGAGGAAGACCGCAACGGACGTTTGAGCCTGTCGTTCGACTACGCCAGCGAACTGTTTGACGCGCCGACCATCGAGCGTCTGGCCGAGCATTTCAGCAATTTGCTGCGAGCTATCTGCGAACGTCCGCAACAAGCGATCGGTGACCTGCAACTACTGACTACCGCCGAACACACTCAGCAAAATGACTGGAGCGTTGCCCCATGCAGTCCGGCGCAGCAGTGGTTGCCGGAACTGCTCAACGAACAAGTACACCAGACCCCGGAGCGCACCGCGTTGCTGTGGGACGGCGGCAGCCTGGACTTCGCCGAACTGCATACTCAGGCCAACCGCCTGGCGCATTACCTGCGCGACAAAGGCGTCGGCCCGGACGTGTGCGTGGCCATCGCCGCCGAGCGTTCGCCGCAGTTGCTGATCGGCTTGCTGGCGATCATCAAGGCCGGCGGCGCTTATGTGCCGCTGGACCCAGATTACCCTGCCGAGCGCCTGGCCTACATGCTCCGCGACAGTGGCGTCGAGTTGTTGCTGACCCAAACCGAATTGCTCGACCGCTTGCCGGCCACTGATGGCGTCTGCCTGATTGCCATGGACGCCCTGCACCTGGAGAACTGGCCAAGCCATGCACCGGGTTTGCACCTGCACGGCGACAACCTGGCCTACGTGATTTATACCTCGGGTTCCACCGGCCAGCCCAAGGGTGTCGGCAACACGCACGCAGCGCTCGCTGAACGTCTGCAATGGATGCAGAACACTTATCGCCTGAACGATACCGACGTGCTGATGCAAAAAGCCCCGATCAGTTTTGACGTGTCGGTGTGGGAGTGTTTCTGGCCGCTGATCACCGGGTGCCGCTTGCTGATCGCCGGTCCCGGCGAACACCGCGATCCAGACCGCATCGCACAACTGGTCAAGCAGTACGGTGTGACCACGCTGCACTTTGTGCCGCCGCTGCTTTCGCTGTTCATCAACGAACCGCTGACCGCCGAATGCACCAGCCTGCGCCGGGTGTTTTCCGGCGGCGAAGCCTTGCCCGTCGAACTGCGCAACCGCGTGCTGACGCAACTGCCGGCGGTGCAACTGCACAACCGCTACGGCCCCACCGAAACCGCGATCAACGTCACCCACTGGCACTGCACAACCGCCGATGGCGAGCGCTCGCCGATTGGCCGGCCATTGGGCAACGTGCTGTGCCGGGTGCTCGACAGTGACCTCAACCCGGTGCCGGCCGGCGTGCCGGGTGAACTGTGCATCAGCGGTATCGGTTTGGCTCGGGGCTATCTGGGCCGTCCGGGGCTGACCGCTGAGCGTTTCGTGGTCGATCCACTGGGCGAGCAGGGCGCGCGTCTGTACCGCACCGGCGACCGTGCGCGCTGGACCGCCGATGGCGTAATCGAATACCTCGGTCGTCTCGATCAGCAGGTCAAACTGCGTGGCTTTCGTGTCGAGCCGCAAGAGATCGAAGCGCGGCTGTTGGCACAATCCGGCGTCGCCCAAGCGGTGGTGCTGGTGCGCGAAACAGCGGTCGGCGGGCAGTTGATCGGTTACTACACCGCCACTGATTCCACTGAAGGCCTCGACACTCAAACCGCACGCCTGAAAGCCGCACTGGCCGCCGAGTTGCCGGAATACATGGTCCCGGCGCAGCTGCTGCGTCTGGACCAAATGCCCCTGAGCCCGAGCGGCAAACTCGATCGCCGCGCCTTGCCGGAACCTCAGTGGCACGTCCGCGAGCACGTTGAACCGGTCACGGCGCTTGAGCAACAAATCGCCGGCATCTGGCGCGAAGTGCTGTACCAGACGCAGATCGGTCTGCGCGACGACTTCTTCGCCCTTGGCGGCCACTCGCTGCTGGCCACGCAAATCATCTCCCGTACCCGTCAGGCCTGCGACGTCGAGTTGCCGTTGCGAGCGCTGTTCGAGGCCAGTGAGCTGGGCGCGTTTGCCGAACAGGTTCGCTTGATCCAGGTCAGCGGCAAAACCAACCGGCAGCCACCGATCGAGAAGGTCGACCGCCGCCAACCGGTGCCGTTGTCCTATTCCCAGCAACGCATGTGGTTCCTCTGGCAGATGGAACCGGACAGCCCGGCCTACAACGTCGGCGGTATGGCGCGCTTGCGTGGCGTGCTGGATGTCGGGCGTTTCGAAGCGGCGCTGCAAGCGCTGATCATGCGTCATGAAACCCTGCGCACGACGTTCCCGAGCATCGACGGCGTGGCCCGGCAACAGGTGCATCCGGACACCGGTATGCGCATGGACTGGAAGGATTTCTCCGCACTGGATGCCGATACCCGTGAGCAGCGAGTCCAGCAACTGGCCGACAGCGAGGCGCACACGCCTTTCGATCTGGAAACCGGACCGTTGCTGCGCGCCTGCCTGGTCAAGACCGCCGAGCACGAACATTACCTGGTGCTGACCCTGCACCACATCGTCACCGAAGGCTGGGCGATGGACATCTTCGCCCGGGAACTCAGCGCGCTCTACGAAGCGTTCGTCGATGACCGCGAATCACCGCTGCAACCCTTGCCGGTGCAGTACCTGGATTACAGCGTGTGGCAGCGTCAGTGGCTGGAGTCCGGCGAACGTCAGCGCCAGCTCGATTACTGGACCGCGCAACTGGGCCGCGAACATCCGCTGCTGGAGTTGCCAGCCGATCGTCCGCGTCCGCCGGTGCAAAGTCATCAGGGCGAACTGTTCCGCTTCGACCTCAGCGATGACCTCGCGGCACGGGTTCGTGCCTTCAACGCAGACAACGGCCTGACCCTGTTCATGACCATGACCGCCGCCCTGGCCGTGCTGCTTTACCGCTACAGCGGCCAGACCGACCTGCGCATTGGTGCGCCGGTGGCCAACCGCATTCGTCCGGAAAGCGAAGGGCTGATCGGCGCGTTCCTCAACACCCAAGTGCTGCGTTGCCAGCTCGACGGGCAGATGTCCGTGGGCGAGTTGTTCGAGCAGGTTCGCCACACGGTGATCGAAGGCCAGTCCCATCAGGACCTGCCGTTCGATCACTTGGTCGAAGCCTTGCAGCCACCGCGCAGCGCCGCTTACAACCCGCTGTTCCAGGTGATGTGCAACGTGCAGCGCTGGGAGTTCCAGCAGCGCCGCACCCTGGCCGGGATGACCGTCGAGTACCTGGCCAACGATGCGCGAGCGACCAAGTTCGACCTCAACCTGGAAGTCACCGACCTCGACCATCGCCTCGGTTGCTGCCTGACTTACAGCACCGATCTGTTCGATGAGCCGCGCATTGCGCGCATGGCCGGGCACTGGCGCAATCTGCTGGAAGCGTTGCTGGCCGATCCGCAACAGCGCTTGAGTGAGCTGCCATTGCTCGACGCCACTGAACAGCAAAACCTGCTCGACAGCCTCGGCATCGAGCCGGGTGAGCATCGCCTCGATCAATGCATCCATCAGCTGTTCGCTGAGCAGGCGCTGGTACGCAAGGGCGCGCCGGCGCTGACGTTCGCCGGGCAAACCCTCAGCTACGCCGAGCTCGACAGCCGCGCCAATCGTCTGGCCTGGATGCTCCGTGAGCGCGGTGTCGGGCCGCAAGTGCGGGTCGGCTTGGCGTTGGAACGTTCGCTGGAGATGGTCATCGGCTTGCTGGCAATCCTCAAGGCGGGCGGCGCCTATGTGCCGCTGGACCCGGAATACCCGCTGGATCGCCTGCACTACATGATCGAAGACAGCGGCATCGGTTTGTTGCTCAGCGATGCGGCGATGTTCGCGGCACTCGGTGAATTGCCGGCCAGCGTCGGTCGTTGGTGCCTGGAAGACGATGCCGCGGACCTGGCCAATTACCCGGCCAGCGAGCTGCCGTTTATCAGCTTGCCGCAGCATCAGGCGTACCTGATTTACACCTCGGGCTCCACCGGCAAACCGAAAGGCGTGGTGGTGTCCCACGGTGAAATCGCCATGCATTGCCGCGCGGTGATCGAGCGTTTCGGCATGCGCCCCGATGATTGCGAGTTGCACTTCTATTCGATCAACTTCGATGCCGCGACCGAGCGTCTGCTGGTGCCGCTATTGAGTGGTGCGCAGGTGGTCCTTCGCGCTCAAGGCCAGTGGGACGCGCAGGAAATCTGCGGGCTGATTCGTCGCCACAACATCAACATCCTCGGCTTCACCCCAAGCTACGGCAGCCAGTTGGCGCAATGGCTGGCGACCCAGGGCGAAACCCTGCCGGTGCGCATGTGCATCACCGGTGGCGAAGCCCTGACTGGCGAACACTTGCAGCGGATTCGCGCGGCGTTCAAACCGAGCCTGTTTTTCAACGCTTACGGCCCGACCGAAACTGTGGTCATGCCGCTCGCCAGCCTGGCCCCCGAGCAATTGGAAGAAGGGCTGGGCAGTGTGCCGATTGGCAGCGTGATCGGCGCTCGGGTAGCGTACATTCTCGACGCCGACCTGGCGTTGCTGCCACAAGGCGCGACCGGCGAGTTGTATGTCGGCGGCGCCGGTCTGGCGCAGGGTTATCACCAGCGTCCGGGGATGACCGCCGAACGCTTTGTCGCCGATCCTTTTGCCGCGAACGGCGGACGCTTGTACCGCACCGGCGACCTTGTCCGTCAGCGCGCCGATGGCCTGGTCGAGTACCTCGGCCGTATCGACCATCAAGTGAAGATCCGTGGTTTTCGCATCGAACTGGGCGAGATCGAAACCCGTCTGCTGGAACATGAGTCGATCCGTGAAGCGGTCGTGCTGGCGCTCGATGCGCCGAGCGGCAAGCAACTGGTGGGCTATCTGGTTACAAACGTGGCCGAGCAGGATGAAGCGCAACAAACTGCACTGCGCGAAGCGTTGAAGGCGCACCTCAAATCTCAGTTGCCGGATTACATGGTGCCGACGCACTTGATCCTGCTGGCCAGCATGCCGCTGACCGCCAACGGCAAACTCGACCGTCGCGCACTGCCGGCACCGGACCCGGAGTTGAATCGTCAGCAATACGTGGCGCCGAGCAACGAACTTGAGATGATCCTGGCCGGCATCTGGTGTGAAGTGCTCAACGTTCAACAGGTCGGCCTCAACGACAACTTCTTCGAACTGGGCGGCGATTCGATCCTGTCGATCCAGGTGGTGAGCCGTGCGCGGCAGCAGGGCATTCACTTCAGCCCCCGCGACCTGTTCCAGCACCAGACGGTGCAGACCCTGGCTGCCGTCGCGACCCGCACCGAGCAAGTCACTGCCGAGCAAGGTCTGCTCACGGGCGAATCGCGACTGACGCCGATCCAGCACTGGTTCTTCGATACTGATATTCCACAACGTCAACACTGGAACCAGGCGTTGCTGCTGGAACCGACCGTGGTGCTGGAGCCGCATCGCCTGGAGCAAGCGCTGTTGGCGGTGATCGAGCAGCACGACGCCTTGCGCCTGCGCTTCACCGAAGTCGCCGGTCATTGGCAGGCCGAGCATCAGGCAGTTTCCGACGCTACCGTGCTATGGCAGGTGCAAGTGCCGACCCTGGACGCGTGCGCCGCGCTGTTCGCTGATGCCCAGCGCAGCCTCGACCTTGAGCAAGGGCCGCTGATGCGGGCGCTGCTGGTCGATGATCCCGAGGGGCAACAACGGTTGTTCATTGCCATTCACCACTTGGTGGTGGACGGGGTGTCGTGGCGGGTGCTGCTGGACGATCTGCAAACGGTTTATCGTCAACTGGACGCAGAGCAGTCAGTAAAACTGCCAGCGAAAACCAGTGCCTTCAGGGACTGGGCCGCACGGTTGCAGGCTTATGCCGGCAGCGAATCCTTGCGGGAAGAATTGAGCTGGTGGCAGGCGCAACTGGCCGGCCCAAGCGCTGAATTGCCGTGTGATCGGCCTCGGGGCGGGCAGCAGAATCGTCACGCGCAAACCGTCAGCGTGCGCCTCGATAGCGAGCACACCCGGCAACTGTTGCAACAGGCGCCGGCGGCCTATCGCACCCAAGTCAACGATTTACTGCTGACTGCGTTGGCCCGTGTGTTGTGCCGCTGGAGCGGTCATGAGTCGGCGTTGATTCAACTCGAAGGTCACGGCCGCGAAATGCTGTTCGACGACATCGACCTGACCCGCACCGTCGGCTGGTTCACCAGTGCTTATCCACTGCGCCTCACTCCGGTGAGTGAGCAGGGTGCGTCGATCAAGGCGATCAAGGAGCAACTGCGCGGGGTGCCGCATAAAGGCCTGGGGTATGGCGTGCTGCGTTACCTGGCCGATGGCCTGTGTCGGCAGACCATGGCCGCGCTGCCGCTGGCGCCGATCACCTTCAACTACCTTGGCCAGTTCGACCAGAGCTTCGGCAGCGATGCGCTGTTCCGTCCGCTCGATGAGCCGGTCGGCGCGGCCCATGATCCGCATGCGCCGCTGCCCAACGAACTGAGCATCGACAGTCAGGTGTACGGTGGCGAACTGGTGCTGCGCTGGACCTTCAGCGCCGAGCGCCACGACCGGCAAACCATCGCCGACCTGGCGCAGGCGTATCTGGATGAATTGCACAGCCTGATCCAGCACTGCCTGAGCGACAACGCGGGCGGCCTGACACCGTCGGACTTCCCGCTGGCCAAACTGACTCAGCCGCAACTCGACGCGTTGCCGGTTCCGGCAGCGATGATCGAAGACGTTTACCCGCTGACCCCGATGCAGGAAGGCATGTTGCTGCACACCTTGCTCGAACCGGGCACCGGCCTCTACTACATGCAGGACCGCTACCGCATCAACAGCGAGCTCGACCCGGTGCGTTTCGCCCAGGCCTGGCAAGCGGTGATCGCCCGTCACGAAGCCTTGCGCGCCTCGTTCTGCTGGAACGTCGGCGAAGACATGCTGCAAGTGATCCATAAGCCGGGCAGCACGCCGATCGAGTATCTGGACTGGAGCGCGGTTGCCGAAACCGAGCAAGAACCGAAGCTGCAGGCGCTGCTGAAAAGCGAGCGCGAGACCGGGTTCGATCTGCTCAATCAGGCGCCGTTCCACCTGCGCTTGATCCGCGTGGGCGCGGCGCGCTACTGGTTCATGATGAGCAACCACCACATCCTCATCGATGCCTGGTGCCGTTCGCTGCTGATGAACGACTTCTTCGAAATCTACACCGCCCTCGGCGAAGGCCGGCAAGCGCAACTGGCCGTGCCGCCGCGTTATCGCGATTACATCGGCTGGCTGCAACGCCAGAGTCTGGCCGAGGCGCGGCAGTGGTGGCGGCAGAACCTGCAAGGTTTCGAGCGCACCACGCCGATTCCGAGCGACCGGCCGTTCCTGCGTGAACATGCCGGCGACAGCGGCGGCATGATCGTCGGCGACCGTTACACAAGGCTTGATCCCCGGGATGGCGCACAATTGCGCGAACTGGCCCAGGCCCATCAGTTGACCGTCAACACCTTCGCCCAGGCGGCGTGGGCGCTGGTGCTGCGTCGCTTGAGCGGCGATCGCGACGTGTTGTTCGGCGTCACGGTGGCCGGGCGTCCGGTGGAGATGCCAGAGATGCAGCGCACCGTCGGGCTGTTCATCAACAGCATCGCCCTGCGGGTGAAAATGCCCGAGGACGATCAGCGCTGCAGCGTTCGTCAGTGGCTCAGCGGTTTGCTCGACAGCAACATGCAACTGCGCGAATACGAGTACCTGCCGTTGGTGAGCATCCAGGAAAACAGCGAGTTGCCGAAAGGCCAGCCGCTGTTCGACAGCCTGTTCGTGTTCGAAAATGCCCCGGTGGAAGTCTCGGTGCTGGACCGTGCGCAAAGCCTCAATGCCACTTCGGATTCGGGCCGCACCCACACCAACTTCCCGTTGACGGCGGTCTGCTATCCGGGGGATGACCTGGGTTTGCACTTGTCCTACGACCAGCGTTATTTCGACGAATCCACCGTCGAGCGCATGCTCGGTGAGTTCAAGCGCCTGTTGCTGGCGCTGGTCGAGGGCTTCCACGGTGACATGGCCGATTTGCCGCTGCTGGGCGTCGAGGAGCAGGACTTCCTGATCCATGGCTGCAACCAGAGCGAACACGACTATCCGTTGGAGCAGAGCTATGTCTCATTGTTCGAAGCGCAGGTTGCCCGGCATCCGCAGCGGATTGCCGCCAGTTATCTCGATCAGCAACACAGCTATGTTGAGTTGAACCAGCGCAGCAACCGTCTCGGCCATGCCTTGATCGCTGCAGGCGTCGGCCTCGATCAACCGGTGGCGCTGCTCGCCGAGCGTAATCTCGATCTGCTGGGCATGATTATCGGCAGCTTCAAGGCCGGTGCCGGTTACCTGCCGCTGGACCCGGGCCTGCCGAGTCAGCGCCTGAGCCGGATCATTGACCTGAGCCGCACGCCGTTGCTGGTCTGCACCCAGGCGTGCCGTGACCAAGCCGTCGCGCTGCTGGAGGAATTCGGATGTGCCAACCGGCCTCGATTGCTGGTCTGGGAAGACGTGCAGGCGAGCGACGTTTCGGTGGCCAATCCGGGTGTCTACAGTGGCCCGGACAACCTCGCCTACGTGATCTACACCTCGGGCTCCACCGGCCTGCCGAAGGGCGTGATGGTCGAGCAGCGCGGCATGCTCAATAACCAGTTGAGCAAGGTGCCGTACCTGAAGCTGAGCGACGCCGATGTGATCGCCCAGACCGCTTCGCAAAGCTTCGATATTTCGGTCTGGCAGTTCCTCGCGGCGCTGTTGTTCGGTGCTCGGGTGGACATCGTGCCGAACAGCATCGCCCATGATCCCCAAGGCTTGCTGGCCCACGTCCAGAGCCAGGGCATTAGCGTGCTGGAAAGCGTGCCGTCGCTGATTCAGGGCATGCTCGCCCAGGACTGCATGAGCCTCGATGGCCTGCGCTGGATGTTGCCGACCGGTGAAGCGATGCCGCCGGAACTGGCGCATCAATGGTTGCTGCGTTACCCGCAGATGGGGCTGGTGAACGCTTATGGCCCGGCGGAATGCTCGGACGATGTGGCGTTCTTCCGGGTCGACCTGGCCTCGACCCGTGGCAGTTATCTGCCGATCGGTACGCCGACCGACAACAACCGTTTGTACTTGCTCGATGGCGCGCTGGAGCTGGTGCCGTTGGGGGCGGTGGGTGAGTTGTGTGTGGCCGGCACCGGGGTCGGGCGCGGTTATGTGAGCGATCCGTTGCGCACCGCGCAGGTGTTTGTGCCGAACCCGTTCGGTGCGCCCGGGGATCGCCTGTATCGCACCGGTGACCTGGCCCGTCGGCGCAGTGATGGCGTGCTGGAATACGTCGGGCGTATCGATCATCAAGTGAAGATTCGCGGGTACCGTATCGAGCTGGGTGAAATCGAAGCGCGTCTGCATGAACAGCCGGAAGTCCGCGACGTGGCGGTCGGGGTGCAGGAGGGCGTCAACGGCAAGCATCTGGTCGGCTATCTGGTGGCAGCGGATTCGGCGCTCAATCCGAACGAACGACTGGAGCGGATCAAGCAGCGCCTGCGTGCCGAGTTGCCGGAATACATGGTGCCGCTGCACTGGTTGTGGCTCGACAAGCTGCCGCTCAACGCCAACGGCAAACTCGATCGCAAGGCCTTGCCGGCACTGGAGATCGGCCAGTTGCAGAGCCAGGACTATCAGGCGCCGGGCAATGAGCTGGAGCAGACCTTGGCGGATATCTGGGCCGAAGTGTTGAAGGTCGAGAAGGTTGGCGTGCGTGACAACTTCTTCGAGCTGGGTGGGCATTCGCTGCTGGCCACGCAAATTGCCTCGCGGGTACAAAAAGCCCTGCAACGCGACGTGCCGCTGCGGGCGATGTTCGAGTGCAGCACGGTGGCGGAACTGGCCGAGTACATCGATGGGTTGGCGGCGAGCGACATTACCGAGGAGAAGGTGGATCGGTTGAATGACCTGATGGCGGAGCTGGAGGGCCTTTAATCCGGGTTGACTGCCGAGCCCACGCGGCTCAGGCTTCCCGTGGTTTTTTAATGGATCCTATTTCACCAGGGAGACAGTCGATGCCCTTCGTAACGGTTGATGGACAAGCGCTTCACTACATAGATCAAGGCACGGGCCCGGCGGTATTGCTGGCCGGGAGCTACCTGTGGGACCAGGCCATGTGGGCACCGCAGATTGCGGCGCTGTCGCAGCGCTATCGGGTCATTGCACTGGACCTCTGGGGCCATGGCGAATCCGGGCGGATGCCCGAGGGCATGACGTCGCTGGATGACGTGGCGCGTCAGGCACTGGCATTGCTCGATCATCTGGACATCGATCGCGTCACGCTGGTCGGTCTTTCGGTCGGTGGCATGTGGGGCGTTCGCCTGGCACTGTCAGCGCCGCAGCGGCTCAACGGGTTGGTGCTGATGGACACCTACGTTGGTGTCGAACCGGAACCGACTCGTCAGTATTACTTCTCGCTGTTCAAACAGATCGAAGACAGCGGTGAGATCTCGCCGCAACTGCTCGACATTATTGTGCCGATCTTCTTCCGCACGGGCATCGATCCGCAGTCGGCGCTGTATCAGGATTTCCGCGCAAAACTGGCTGCGTTGCCAGTCAACCGGCTGCGTGAAAGCATTGTGCCGATGGGACGGATCACGTTTAGTCGTGATGATTTGTTGCCGCGCCTGGCTCAGCTGAACCCTGAAACCACACTGTTGATGTGTGGCGATCAGGACAAACCGCGGCCGCCGTCGGAAACCAGAGAAATGGCTGAGTTGATCGGTTGCCCGTATGTGCTGGTGCCGGAGGCGGGGCATATCTCCAGTCTGGAGAACCCCGAGTTTGTCACTGAGGCGCTGCTGAAGTTTCTGGCCGACAGAAATCCGTGTAGCGCTTGATTAAAAAGATCGCAGCCTTCGGTGGTGCCCACAGGCGCGTAGGGCGAAGGCTGCGATTTTTTGATCTTTATTTGGGCCCGAGAATCTTCAGCAACTTGTCCGGCGACGGCGCGCCTTGCTGTTGTTGCAACTGGCCCTTTTCATCCATGTAGAAAATCGCCGGGGTGGCGGCCAGTTCCAGGTCTTCCATCAACTTCATGTTCGCCGCCAGTTTCGCCTGAACCGCCGGTGGTACGTCCTTCAAGGCCTTGAGCGAGCTGCCCTTGCCGGATTTCTCGTGTTCTTCCAAGGCTTTCTGCGGGTCCTTGGCGGCCAGCAGCGCGGCGGATTTGCCGGGGCTGTCTTCGCGAATGATACCGACCATGATGTGCCGCAGCTGCACCTTGCCGGCCTGGACCCACGGCCGTGCCTGTTCCCAGAACATGTTGCAGTACGGGCAGTTCGGGTCGCTGAACAGGTAGACGACCCGTGGTGCGTCCTTATTGCCGTCACCGATCCAGCTGCTTGCTTCCATCTTGCCCCAGACTTCCTTGGCCATCGGCGCGTAGACCAGTTTCTGCAACGGTGCGCTGCTGAGGTCATTGCCGTCGGCGTCGTACAGATTGCCGAGCAGCACATGTTTGCCGTCCGGGGTCAGGTACAGCGTCATACCGCGGTTCTGGTACTGCGCCGCGTAACCGCGCAGGCCGTCGGGCGCGTCGAAGGTACCGACGATTTTGGCGCCCTTGGCTTCGATCTTCTTGATCGCTTCAGGCAGTTCTTCGGCCTGTACCGACGGCAGGTGTAGCAGGGCAGCACCCAGGGTCAGTGTCAGCAGGTGGCGGAGGCGGAGCATGGCAATTTCCTTGAAGGCGTGGCCGAGGTGGCCGGGTTCGGGGTGTCGAAGTGTTCCAGGGCGCGGGCCAGGCTGGCTTCCGACAACTCACCCAGGTGACTGCCCAACAGATACCCGTTGGGGCTATAGAACAGCGTAGTCGGCAATGCCATGGAACCCACGGCATGGCTCAATCGACCGCTGCCATCGAACAGCACGTTGGTCAGGCTCAGGCCCTGGGTTTCGAGGAAAGTGGCGACGCTCTGCATGCTTTCGCTCTGGTTGACGAACAGGAAGGTCAGGTCCGGGCGCTGTTGCTGGGCGTTCTCCAGCACCGGCATTTCCCGGCGGCACGGCGGGCACCAGGTGGCCCAGAGGTTGATGACCAACGGGCCACCCTGGTAGTCGCTGAGTTGGATGGTCTGGCCGGCGGCATTGCGCAGGGTGATCTGCGGCAGGCGCGTGCCTTGTTCGTAAATACTCAGGGAGAAACTCGCCAGCAGCCAGAACACCAGGCCGCTGGCCACGCCAAAGCCCAATGGCCGACGCAGGCCCGGTTGACGCCAGCCGCGGTACAACGCCGCCAGCAAGAGCACGACCACCCCCGGCCAGGCGAGAAAACCACCGTCGCGCAGGTCGATGATCTGCCACGGATCGTTGCGATACTGTGCCCAGTAGGCAATCACGAAGCCGACCCGGGCCGCCAGCATGCCCAGCAGGAACAGGCTGAACAGCACCGATTCCGGGTTCTCGCCGCCACGCTTGGCCACCCGCCAGCCGACAAACGTCGCCAGCGCCAGGGCACTGATCAGCAGCAAATGGTTAAGCGCGATGGCAAAGGTGCCGAGGGTAAAGGTCAGCATTAACGAGCGTCTCGGGTGGTGGTCCAGCGTTGCAGGAAAGTGCCGGCATCGATCTCGCCGGTGATGCGCTGGCTGCGACGCTCTTCGCCGTCGGTGCCGATCCACAACAGGCTCGGCGGCCCCGGCACTTTATAACGGCCGAGCAGTTCGCGGCTGGCGGCATTGTCGGCGGTGACGTCCAGCCGTAGCAAGCGCACATCGCTCAGCGCATCCAGTACCTGAGGTTTGCCGAAGACCTGTTTTTCCATGACTTTGCACGACACACACCAGTCGGCGTAGTAGTCCAGCAGCACCCATTGGCCCTGGGCCTTGGCGGCGTCGAGCTCACGTTGCAGGGCCGCGGGCTCCTTGATCGTCGTGAATGCATCGTGAGCGCTCGGCGAGACAGCGCCGGTGCGACCGGCGCTGTACACCTGCAACGGCTGATACGGATCGTCACTGCCGCCCGCCGCACCGACTACCAGCAGGCTGCCCCATAAACCCAAGAGCAGCGAACTGGCGCCGAACAGGTGGGCAACGCGGCCAAATCCCTGGGACTGCTGCCAGGCGCTGTAGGCGGCGATCAGCAGCAAACCACCGCACAAACCGAGCCACAGCGATTCATCCAGCACCGGACGCAGCATCAGCAAAGCCGTGGCGAGAAACAGGAAACCGAACACACCCTTGAGCAGGTTCATCCAGGCGCCAGGTTTAGGCAGGAAGCGATTGCCGACGGTGACCAGCAGCAACAGCGGCACACCGATGCCGATGCCCAGGGCGAACAGAATCAACCCGCCGTGCAGCGCATTGCCGCTCTGGGCGATATAGAGCAGGGCGCCGGCCAATGGGGCAGTCATGCACGGTCCCACCAACAGACCGGACAAGGCCCCCAGCACACCGGCGCCCATCAGGTTGCCACCGCGCTGGCTGCGTGAAACATGTTCCAGCCGATCCCGCACGGCCACCGGCAATTGCAGTTCAAAAAAACCGAACATCGGCAAGGCCAGCAGCACGAACACCGCCGCAAAGCTGCCCAACAGCCATGGATTCTGCAACAGCGCTTGAAGGTTCGCGCCAAGCGACGCCGCCAGAACACCCATCGCCGCATACACCAGCGCCATGCTGATCACATAACTGCCGGCGAGGGCAAAACCGCGTTTGGGCGTGGCACCACTGCCAACGATCAACCCCGCCAGAATCGGCAGCATCGGCAACGAGCAAGGGGTGAAGGCCAGCAACAGGCCCAGACCAAAGAACACCAACAAGCTCCAGCCCAGCGCACGTTGTTGCAGGCCGCTGGCCAAGGCTTGGTCCGGCGCTTCGCTGGCCGCAGATGCAGTAGCCTTGCCGCCCAGGTCCACGATCTGGGTTTGCGGCGGATAACACAAACCGGCATCGGCACACCCCTGGAAACCCACCTTGATCTGACCGGTGGCTCCCGCCGGAATCTTCAGCTCCAGGCCTTGGCGATAAACCTCTTGTTCGCCGAAGAACTCATCGCTGTGTGCTTCGCCGTCAGGTAATACCGGGTGCTGTTGCGCAGACAAACCCTCGAAATTCAGGCGTTTCTGATAAAGGTAATAACCGTCGGTAATCTGCCAATAGAGCTGTGTTTCACCTGATTCGAGGCGTTCGGAAGTAAAGGCAAAGGCCTTTTCCACTGGCAAGAATTCAGGTTTGGTGTCGAACGGATTTATCCCTGCCTGGGCCACACCCGAGATCAAGAGAACAAAAAATAGAAACAGTCGACGCATGGGTAAGCCTTATCCCTGTGCAAGTTGACTGCACAATGGGTGGCGGCGATTAACCGATGATTAACCGCCGCCGGTACCGCCCGCTTGCCCCGTCAGAAGGCAGCCACTACGGCTTGAAACTTCAGTTGCGCAACAGGCCTGGCCAGGATTGGCTGTCGACCGTATGCGGACCGGAAACCAGGCGATTTTCCGGAATGTTGTAAGTCAGAAACTGATTGTCAGTCAGAAAGATATAGTAATAACTGTCGGCGAAAGTCCGATCGTTTTGCACCGCTGTAATGATCCGGTCTTTATAGGGAGCAAGACCGGGCCAGGTAGCTTCTGTAATGGGCTCTGTCCTCAGTGACTGGACCGGGGTCACAACAGGAGGAGGGAGGTCGTCGTCAAGTTTGCCACCGATATAGCCGCGGTCCCGGTTGGGATCCTCGTCCAAATCCAGATAGAGGGAGTTCCCGTCATTCATGATGAATCGAAAGAGTGAGGGGCGACTTACTTGCCACCATGTCCCTGCAACGATTCGATCAAAGTGAGGCAACAGCAGCTTCCATTTAGTGTCTTCAACCTTGCGGGTCTGCATTACCGCATCGGTATCCTGATTGTAGGCGCAGACCATCGGCGTAGTGCGCTCGTAATAGAAAAGCCAAAGGATATCGAGGTCAGAAGAGTCCATGGGACGATCAAGCGTTATGCCCGTGGTCGTAAATCCAAACCGTAGGTTTTTCATGTGGTTTTCCAACGTCCCCCAGTTTCCTTTAATCGGCCAGGGGTATCCATCAGAGACCTTGTTATCGGGAATATCAAAGCGGGAATAAGTATCGGTGTCTTTGAAGATGAAGTAGATCTTGTCTTTTCCTGAACGCCAATCGACGGTCACGATGTTTTTAAGTGTCGGCATGATCTGATTCCTTTCAGATAATTAAGTATGGTTCGGGTCTTAAATGACTTTCTTCCAGGTAATAATTGGCCTGGAGTGGAGCCGTGCTAGGGTATCGTGATGTTTTACGCTGTGGTCATGTTTTCAGGATGGAATATGTTTCGGTTTGAAACGACATGTGCGCAGGCGTTCGGCCATGGATTAACAGCGAACTTCACTTTCAACTTCGTCGCTTAGCGGTCGCGACGCCTGCGAGGGAGGCGCTGCTTCTCGTCAGCGGCGGGCCTTGCCATAATTGCGGCTTAATCCTCAGCTGCTTCACTCGCTTTTTTGTCCTGGGGGCTCCCATGCATGTACTGGTTTGCGAAGACGATGAGCTGATCGCCAGCGGTATTGTTGCCGGCCTGACCGCGCAAGGCCTGACCGTCGAGCACGTCGCCACCGCGTCGGCTGCCCGGGCGATGCTCAAGGTGGCTGAGTTCGATGTCATGGTGCTCGACCTTGGCCTTCCCGATGAGGATGGCCTGAAGCTGTTGCAGCAGTTACGTCACAGTGGCCTGGAGATTCCGGTGTTGATTCTCACGGCGCGGGATTCGGTCACCGATCGCGTCGACGGTTTGCAGGCCGGGGCCGACGATTACTTGCTCAAGCCTTTTGATCTGCGCGAACTGGCAGCGCGCCTGCACACCTTGCTGCGACGAGTGGCGGGGCGCAGCGTCAACCTGATCGAGCACGGTCGTTTGACCTACGATCCGAGCAGCCGCGAAACCATGCTGGGCGGTCAGCCGGTGGACCTTTCCCGTCGCGAGCAATCGCTGTTGCAAGCCTTGCTGCACAACCGTGGTCGCGTACTCTCAACCGAGCAACTGAAAGACAGCGTCTACGGTTTCAACGATGAGCTGGAAAGCAACGCCCTTAACGTCCATATCCATCACCTGCGGCGTAAACTCGGCAATGGCATTGTCGAGACGGTGCGTGGCCTGGGCTATCGCCTGGGGCCGGCCGATGGCGGAGAAGAATCGAAGTGATGAGCCTGCGTTTGCGCCTGAGCCTGACCCTCGGCGCCGCATTTGCGCTGATCTGGGCCCTGGCCGCCGCCTGGATGCTCAGCGATCTGCGCAACCAGATGATGTTTTCCCTCGACCAGCGGCTGGTTGCCTCGGCGCGGATGGTCGCCGGGTTACTGGAGCAACTGCCGGCATTGCCGAGCAAGGGCGAGGGCACCCATTTCAGCGCTGAACAACTGAATATCCCCGGCGGCATGGCCTGTCAGGTCAGCTCGTTGCGCGGCGAGATTCTGGCCCGCAGCCACAGCAACCCCGAGCAAGCGCTGGAAGCCGAGAAAATGGGTTTCCACGATCAGATTATCGACGGCGCGCCATGGCGCAGTTTCACCTTGGCGCGGGGCGATGTGCGCATTACCACCGCCGACCGGCAGATCGAGCGTGAAGCGCTGAACATGTCCATTCTGCTGGCGGCTTCGGTGCCGGTCGGCGTGGCGCTGCTTGGCTGCCTGTGCCTGTTGTGGCTCGGCATCGGTCAGGGGCTGGCACCGCTCAATCGTATGCGCGATGCGTTGATGCGGCGTAGCGCCGATTCTCTGGAACCATTGCAGATCCAGCCGTTGCCCAGCGAATTGCAACCGCTGCTGGAAACCCAGAATCAGTTGTTCCAGCGCATCGGCAAGACCATCGAGCGTGAACGACGCCTGACCGGTGATGCGGCGCACGAATTGCGTAGCCCGCTGACTGCGATCAAAACCCACCTGCAAGTGGCGCGCATGACCGACGGTGCCGCACGGGATCAGTCCCTGGCCCGGGCCGAAGAGGGCGCCGACCGTCTGCACCGTACCCTTGAACAATTGCTGCTGCTGGCGCGTGTCGAGGGCAGCTTGTCGTTCGATGATGGCGTGCAGTGCAGCGCTGAGCAGGTGGCGAAACTGGCGATTCAGGATGCCGCCAGCGGCGATCGTCAGCGGATCAAGTTTCAGGTGCCGGCCAGATTCTCCGATGCGCCGCTGCAAATGCCCGCAGTGCTGTCGATTGCTGCATTACGCAACTTGCTCGACAACGCCCTGCGCCACACGCCGGGCGATAGGGCGGTGGAGCTGAGCCTGGAAACCAATGGCAATCGCGTGCACTTTCTGGTGCGCGACCACGGTCCGGGAATTGCCGAAGACGACTTGCAACACCTGACCCAACGCTTCTGGCGCAATGGCCAAAGCACCGGTTGCGGCCTCGGCCTGGCGATTGTCCAGGCCATCGTCCAGCGCTGCGGCTGTACCCTGCATTTCGACAGCCGGCCGGATGGCCTGCGGGTTGAATTGACGATGCCGTTGCAACCTGTCTAACAGACACCGCTCCCACAGGGTGTCTATGTTGTCGCACACCAAATGTAACGTCTCTCCGTTGGCCTCCCGGCCCCCACGGCGTTATCGTCCCCGGCAGCTTTGACTCAATGGATTGAGGTAACAGCGCCATGACTGCATCGATACACATCTGCAAGGCAACGTCTGCCGACGCCGGCATCATCAGCCGGATCGTCGAGCGCTCCATTCGCGTCGGCTGCGCGCTCGACCACCGTAACGACCCGCGAACCGTCGCCACCTGGACCCACAACAAAACCATCGAACACGTGCAGCCCTGGCTGAACGACCCGCGGTTGTACCTGAACATCGCTCTGTTGCAAGACAAACCGGTCGGCGTCGCCATGGCGGCGATCAGCGGCAAGGTTGCGTTTTGTTACGTGCAACCGGAATGGTTTCGACGGGGCGCCGGACAAGCGTTGGTGCATGATCTGGAGACGTGGTTGATTGCTCAGGGTTTGCCCCAGGCACGTCTCAACAGCACGCGCACCGGCGAAGCGTTTTACCACCGCCTGGGTTACCGGGCTTGCGCTGAAGCTTTCACGGTGGCGGGGCTCCACGCCATTCCCATGCACAAGGCGCTGCCACCACCTTCATAGAAAGCTGATCGAGGGTCTAAATCCTCGAGCCCTTGATGCGTTTCCAGAACAGGAAAACCTGCAAGTGCGCCCCGTGAACGGAATGCGCACCTGCCCGGTGTGCAGTTTTGGTCACTATCAACAGGGGTCGAGAGATGTCAGTCGCTACCAGCCTTATCGAAGATCAGCCGGCCCGGATTGCCCCGACGCCTGCCGAGACGCTTTATCAGTTCAACGAATCGCCGCTGCTGGCCCGTCAGAGCCAACAGGAATCGAACGCCCGCAGCTACCCGCGACGCATACCCCTGGCACTCAAGCGTGCCAAGGGCATTTATGTCGAAGACGTCGAAGGCCGTTGTTTCATCGATTGCCTGGCCGGTGCCGGAACCCTGGCCCTGGGGCACAACCATCCGGTGGTGATCGAAGCGATCCAGCAAGTGCTGAGCGATGAACTGCCGCTGCACACCCTCGACCTGACCACGCCGGTCAAGGACCGGTTTGTCCAGGACCTGTTCGGCCTGCTGCCGCCGGCATTGGCCGCTGAAGCGAAGATTCAGTTCTGTGGCCCCACCGGCACCGATGCCGTGGAAGCCGCGCTGAAGCTGGTGCGTACCGCCACCGGGCGCAGTACCGTCTTGTCGTTCCAGGGCGGTTACCACGGCATGAGTCAGGGTGCACTGAGCCTGATGGGCAGTCTGGGACCGAAAAAGCCGTTGGGTGCCTTGCTCGGCAATGGCGTGCAGTTCATGCCGTATCCCTACGATTACCGTTGCCCGTTCGGTCTCGGTGGTGTGCAGGGAGTGCAGGTCAACCTGAATTACCTGGAGAACCTGCTGAACGATCCAGAGGCTGGCGTGCAACTGCCGGCTGCGGTGATCGTCGAAGTGGTGCAGGGCGAGGGCGGGGTGATTCCGGCCGATCTCGACTGGCTGCGCGGTTTGCGGCGCATCACCGAGCAGGCCGGCGTGGCGCTGATCGTCGATGAGATTCAGAGCGGCTTTGCCCGCACCGGCAAGATGTTCGCCTTCGAGCACGCCGGAATCATTCCGGACGTGGTGGTGATGTCCAAGGCCATCGGCGGCAGCCTGCCGCTGGCGGTGGTGGTCTATCGCGACTGGCTCGACACCTGGCTGCCGGGCGCCCATGCCGGAACCTTCCGCGGTAATCAGATGGCCATGGCCGCAGGCTCTGCGGTGATGCGCTACCTGACCGAGCACAAGGTTTGCGAGCACGCCGCCACCATGGGCGAGCGCTTGAGCGAACACCTGCACATCCTGCAGCGGGACTTCCCGCAGCTGGGCGACATTCGCGGACGTGGCTTGATGCTGGGTGTCGAATTGGTCGACCCGGCTGGTGCGCCGGACGCTCAAGGCCATCCACCGGTATTCGGTCGTCTGGCGTCGTTGGTGCAGCGCGAATGTCTCAAGCGTGGGTTAATCCTCGAGCTGGGCGGGCGTCATGGCGGTGTCGTGCGTTTCCTGCCGCCGTTGGTGATCACCGCTGCCGAAATCGATCGGGTAGCCGACATTTTCGGCAGGGCCATGGCCGCAGCCGTCGCCAGCCTCTAAATTTTTCAGCGCCTTTAACGTTCCTTCTACATAACGGCTGCGCGCGGTGTGCAGCCCACCCTATAGCGATGGAGAGACAGCATGACGTCAGTATTCGACCGCGAGGACATCCTCTTTCAGGTCGTGGTCAACCACGAAGAGCAATACTCGATCTGGCCCGACTACAAAGCCGTGCCACAAGGCTGGCGCACCGTGGGCAAGAGCGGCCTGAAAAAGGAATGCCTGGCCTACATCGAAGAGGTCTGGACTGACATGCGTCCACTGAGCCTGCGCCAGAAAATGGAAGAGCAGGCGGCCGTGGCTCACTGAGTCGCCGCGCAAAAAGAAACCCGCTGAACCGGTGACGGTCAGCGGGTTTTTCACGTTTGAAATCTCTGTTGTCTGCGCGGCTGCCATCGCGGGTTTAACCGACGTTATGCCCCGCTCAACCCCTTGATCACTTGATCCACATTCCCTTCCAGCTCGGCCACCGGATCCGCCGCATCGACACTCAACACCACCAACCGACTGCCTGCCTGCGAGATCGCCGCTTTCACCGCCTCCGACGGCTGTCGATGATGCAACACCACCGCCACGTCATGGTCCTTGAGCGTCGCACTCAACTGCTTGAGCGCTTCAGGCGTCCACTCGGCATCCGGCCGTGCATCGAGGCCGATCAGCTCCAGGTTGAGGCCGCCGATCAGGTAGCCGAAATGATCGCTCAGGCTCATCACGCTCAGGTTATCGGCACTGGCCAGCCGCGCTTCGCTGTCGGCACTGAGCTTGAGCAGGCGCTGCTTGAGCGCAGCCAGATTGGCCTCGATGGTCGGTTTGGCCACCGGCGCCAGGCGCACCAGGTCCGCCGCCATCACGTCTGCCATGCGCCCCATGTTGTTGCTGGAAAGCCACGGCTGGCTGTTCAACCCGTCGACCTTGCTGCCGGGCTGCACGGCGATGCCGGGAAGGGCGCCGTCCACCGGGCGGGCGGCGTCGACTTCGACGATACGAATATTGCTGCGCCGGGATATCGGGTACAGCGGATCATCCGCCCACAGGGAACGCAGACCAATCACGGCATCGGCGTCGGTCGCCAGCTTGGCCAGCGCCGGAGCGCCACGACCGGTGAAATAGGCGGTCTGTCGGCTGCCGGGCAGATTGTCCGGCGCGGCCCGTTCCAGTTTGATTTCGGTGCCTTTGAGCAACACTTCGCCCAGACCATAGGTGATCGGCAAGGACGCCAGCACGTGCAGCGGTTTGGCGCTGTCCGCCGCAAAGCCAGTATTGGCCAGACCGCACAGGGGCAATGTGAAGGTCAATGCCAGGGTCAGTTGACGCAGAGAAAAACACATTTATCCGAGGTTCCCTTTCAGGCTGGGGAGGATGCCGCGAGCGATCGCGGCCAGGGCGAAGGCGATACCGGCCACCAGAATGATCGCGGCACCGGACGGGATGGGCAGGTCAAACACAATCGGCGCGAGAATTCCGCACAAGGTGCTCACCGTGGCAATCAGCACCGAACACCAGAAAAAACCCTTCAATGACTGGCTGAGCAACCGCGCGGCCGCCGCTGGAATCACCAGCAGGGCGCCGACCAGAATCGCGCCGATGACTTTCACCGCTGCCACCGTGATCAGCGTCACCAGGATCACGAACAGGTAGTCCAGGGTTTTCACCGCCACGCCACGTACCGCCGCCAGTTGCGGGTTGAAACTGGCGAGCATGATGCGGTTGTACAGCGGTAGGGCCAGTGCCATCACCAGTGAGCCGACGATGGCCAACACCAGCAGGTCGTTGCCGTTGACCGTCAGTACCGAGCCGAACAGCACGTTTTCCAGAATGTGCACATTGATCTTGCCCGCCAGAATCAACAGCAGGCTCGCGCCCAGCGCCAACGACACCGACAGAAACACGCCGATCAATGTATCCGGCGCCAGACCCGTGCGGTTGCGCAGGTAGTTCAGCAAAATCCCGAACAGCAGGCAGTAACCGAACAGGCTGCCATAAGGCCCGGTGTAAGGTTCACCGAGCAGAATGCCGATGGCCACGCCAGTCAACGCCGCGTGACCCACCGCTTCGGAGAAAAATGCGAAGCGCTTGACCACCACCAGCGTGCCCAAACCGCCCAGCACCGGGCCGATCAGCAATCCAGCGAGCAGGGCGTTGACCACAAATCCATAGGCCAGCGCTTCCGGCAGGTAACCCGACGAGGCCCAACCCTGGACCATCAAACGAAAGGCTTCGTAGCTCATCAGGCAGCGCTCCGGGGATGGGTCGAGAACAAGGTCAGCAGTCGCTCCGGGGTCAGCGCCTGTTTCGGCGTGGCATCGAACAACACCCGACGATTGAGCCCGGTGACCCGGTCCGCCAGACGCCCGACCGCTTCCAGATCATGCTCGATCCACAGCACGGTGATGCCGCTCTGGCGCCAATCGCCCAGCAGCCGTTCGAACACTTGGATACCGGCCTCATCGAGCGCCGACATCGGTTCATCGAGCACCAGCAATTGCGGCGCCGGAATCAGCCCTTGGGCCAACAAAACCCGCTGGCGCTCACCGCCGGACAACGCGCCCATGCGCCGTTTGCGTTTGTCCTGCATGCCGACCCGTTCCAGCGCCTCGCCAATGGCTGTTGCGAAATGCTTGCTCAAGCCGAGAAACGCCGGACGTCGCTGACACATGGCCGCCATGAAGTCGTCGACGGTCATCGGCAAACCGCGATCAAACTCCAGCGCTTGCGGCACGTAGCCGATAGTCCCCGGTTCGTCGGGCCATTGCAGGCTCAAACGGCCCTGATGCGGCATCTGCCCGAGCAGGGTCTTGATCAGCGAACTCTTGCCGCCACCGTTGGGGCCAACCAGGGCATGCACGCTGCCGGGCCGGACCTGAAAAGTTACGTTGTCGAGGATGGTCGTGCGCCCCAGCGTCAGGCTGACTTCGGCGAAGTCGAGGGTCGGGCCGGCGCTTTGTACGGTCAGGGTTTCTTGAGCGGTCATGCGCCAGACTCCTGAATCGCCCGAACCACGGTATTGAGGTTGCCGGTCATTTCCTTTTCGTACTTGTCGGCGGTGTATTCGCCATAGGAAATGTGCGACAGCGGATACAGCTTCACCCCCGATTCGCGCTGGATGGTTTCGACGTAAGTGGACGGGAAATCCATCTCCGAGAAGATCACTTTCACGTCCAGCTCCCGCAGTTGATCGATGGTCTTTTTCAATTGGCTGGGGCTGGGTTCGATGCCGTGGGCCGGCTCGACCACGGCAGTGACTTCCAGGCCGAACTCGCGCAGCAGATAGTCGTAGGCAGCATGGACCGTGGCCACGCGCAGCTCGGCGTTCGGCGCCTGGGTCAGTTTGGCCAGGGCATCGGCGCGCATCTGCCGCAGGCGCTTACCGTAGGCGCGGGTATTCTGGGTGTAGGTTTTAGCGTTGGCCGGGTCGAGCTTGCCCAACTCGCGGGCAATGTTGTTGACCTGGGCAATCGAAGCGCTGATCGACAAGAACGTGTGCGGGTTGACCACTTTACCGGCACCGCGAGCGGCGACACCGGTGGCGGCCAGCAGTGGCACGTTTTCGTTGGCTTCGATCACTTTGATATTCGGGGTTTCGCTGGCGGCGATCATGCGGTCGGCGAAGTCGTCATGGCCCACACCGTTGAGCACGATCACGTCGAGCCCGCTGATGCGTTTGATGTCCTCGGCGCGGGGCTCATAGGCGTGCGGGTTGAAACCGGCCGGGATCAACGGCACCACTTCGGCCTTGTCGCCGACGATATTGGCCACGTAGCTGTAATAAGGGTGCAGGGTGATGCCGATGCGCAGGCGCTTGGCTTCGTCGGCACTGGCCAGAGGCGTCAGCAAACAGGCAAGCAGGCCGACCAGCAGCAGGCGCAAAAAACGACGTTGAGATGAACTAGGCATGGGAAAGCGGTCTTCTCTCGGGTGAGGGCGAGGGGTCAGTGCCGATGCTGGCGGGTGACCCCGGCATCGAATTGCGCGACGATCTGCTGCCAGCCAGCGCTTTCCAGCGCGGCGTCAGTCAGATCAGCCGGGGGCGCGAGGGCTTTGGAGCGGTTGAGCCAGATGTCTGGCGCATCGTCGTCAGCAGTCAAACGCATCAGGAATGAGCCGGCCACGGTGGGTGCCTGGCTCTGGCCGAAGTACGCCTTGGCGTCCAGCAATTGCCAGGCATGACCGCCTCGACTGACAGAACTGGCGTCTTGGGCAAACGGCGCGAAACCTTCCTCGGCGAGGGTGGCGGGTGTGGGCAGCGCTTGCTGTTCCTCGCGCAACAGGTGGATTTCATCCAGCGTGACCCGCAGGTCTGCGTAAATACCTTGCTCGGATGCGCTCAGGTCGCGGCGGGCATCCAGTTGATGGCTGCCGACGCTGCTCACTTCCCGGGACTCGCCGCGCCAGGCGACTACCGAGCCGGCCACCGCCAGGATCATCAGGCACAACAGCAACACATAGAGGGTTTCATGGCCGGCTCCGGCCGGGCGCACCACTTGGGTGGTTGGCGTGCTCATGCTCAGGGCGCCTCGATGTCGGCTTGGTCGATCTCGACCACGTGGCCGGGACCGGCGTCGAACAGCACGTAGAATTCAGCGCCGGGCTTCTTGAACGTCAGGGTCGAATCGGCGCCGAGCTTGCCTGGCACCAGAATGGTTTCATCGTAGCCGATCACATCCAGGGTCACGCCCGGCGCGCCGCTGCCGTCGGAGAAACCACCGGTGCAACGGATCTGTTCGGCGTCGATGGCCTTGCACTCGCACATCGGGTTGTGGGCCAGAGCGCTGGTGCTGAAGACGGTGCAGAGCACCAGTAAAACGGGGCGAAAAACGCTGGTCATGGTTTGCCTCCTTGTCTGTTCAGCCATGCGACGGTGGCCGGCGACGCCTGGCTCAGGGGGATGGAGGCTTGATGCATGGCGCCGTCCCAGCCTTCCATGGTGATCCACAGTTCAGCGTCGTTTTTGGTCTTTTCGGGTACCGGCAGCGCGGCGCCCATGTGGTAGGGCGTGCCGAAGAAAATCACCCCGGCGGCGCGCAGGCTGCGCGGTTTGCCAATGCGCAGGTAAGTCGCCTTGACCTGATCGCGACAACTGTCGCAGAGCGCAGCATTGAAGGACTTCAAGTAGCCGGCCGGGCCATCGGATACCGGGGCTGCGTTGCGCAATTCAGCCAGGCGCAGGCTCCAGGGGCCGACCTGAACTTCTCCGACTTCACGCTCACCCAGGCCGGTGTCTCCGCGAAACAGCGCTGCGTCGGCGAAGTATTTGGGCATGAATCCCAGCGGCACCAGCAACAGCAGCACGTTGATGTGGAAACGCCATGTGTGCCAGAAGCGGCTTAGCGGCGAGCGTGGTTTTTCTGCTGCGACCTGGCTCATCGGCTGCCCTCCGTGGCTTCGCGGCTCATGGCCGGGGCCGGCTGGCCGGTCAGCGCAGCCCGTGGACGCTTGTTGCTGCGCTTGAGCGCATTGGCCGTGGCCAGGGCGGTGCGTTTGGTCCAGATCAACAGGCCGCTGAGGACCATCATGCTCAGGATCAGACCAAAGAAGAACCAGATCAGCTTGATCCAGATACCGCCGAAATCGCCGGTGTGCAGCGGACGCATGGATTCGGTCACCAGCTCCAGACCCGAACGATCCGACAGCAGGCGCGTGGTGGAAATGTCACCGGTGTAAGGGTTGACCTCGGCGCTCTGGTAGATCAACGGGTACCAACTGCGCCCGCTCACCAAAAGATGGCTATAGGCATTGGCGGGGAGGCTGACAGAGCTGTCTTCCAGGCCAGGAATGCGTTCCTTGGCCTCGCGGATCGCGCTTTCCAGGCTGATCATCGGCGCCGGTGCGCCATCGACGGTGAGCGGCACGCTCTCACGCGGGACGACGGGGGCGACCGGCGCGGTGGAAATCGAAATGTGGTTATCGGACAGGATCGCTTCAATCATGAACCAGGTGCTGGTGACGGAAATCACCGCAATGAACCAGATCGACCAGATGCCGCTGAGCCGGTGAAAGTCGCCCCAGAAAATCCGCGCGCCATGACGAATGCGCAGGGTCGGTCGCAAGAAGCCTTTCCAGAACCGTTTGTAGACCACGAGCCCCGTCACCAGTGAAGCCAGCATCGGCAAGCCGAGGAACGACACCAGATACCAGCCCCAGCTGTAGCCGTTGGTGAATGGCACCAGCCACCAGCCATGCAGCGCGCGAGTGAAGGCCTGGAAGTTGAAGGGTGGAGCGGTGCCCTGAATCGCCCCGCTGTAGGGGTTCACATAGACCGTCACCGAGCGTCCGTCCGGGTAGCTGACCTTCACGTCCAGGGCGAAATGCGACTCGTCGGGACGGTTGATACTTTCGACCAGCGTTTGGGGCTCGGCCTTTTTGATGGCGGCGATGATCTGGTCATAGCTGAGCAGCGGCGCGTCGTCCGAAGGCGGGCTGGCGCGCATTTGCGGGTTGGCCAGCCAGACGATTTCCTGACTGACCACCGCCAATGTGCCGGTCACACAGACGATCAATACAAAGAACCAGATGGGCAGGGCCAGCCAGCTATGGACCAGAAACCAGAGTTTTGAGCGGGATTTCTTCGACATGATTAAAGGTCTTGTTTCGATGAGAGGACCTCTGCTGCGGGCTTCCCAGCGTTGAGGTCCATGAAAGGCCCGGTCGTGGCTTTTGCCTACGCGACCGGCTGCATCTAAATAAGACGTATGAGCATCGGAAATCCCGAAAGGGGATATGAAAGTAAATGTTTCGTGTTTCTGCGCTGTGTGGGAACAGCCAATATTGATGTTGAATGTGATGCCCCCATCGCGAGCCTGCTCGCGATGGGGGCTGATCACATACCGAAGCTATCAACCCTGCTTGAACATCTCCTTCGCCCGCTGTTCGATCTGTTCCTGCGTCAGATCCTCCTTGCGCGTGGCCAGAAACCACACATGCCCATAGGGATCCTTCAAGGTCCCCGTGCGGTCGCCATAAAACTGATCCTTGACCTCGGACACCACCGTGGCACCGGCATTGATGGCCTGTTTATAGGACTTGTCCACATCGTTCACATACAAATGCAGGCCCACGGACGGCGATTTGTCCGGGTTGCTCAAAGGCCCTTGGTCACAGGGTGTGCCCAGCATGATCGGGCTATCGCCGATACGCAGTTCGGCGTGCCCGATGCCGCCGTCGGGCATGGCCAGGCGCATGACTTCGGTGGCGCCAAAGGCTTTCTTGTAGAAGTCGATGGCTTCGGCAGCTTTTTGAATGCCCAGATAAGGGGTGATGCTGTGATAACCCTCTGGAATAGGTTTGACGCTCATGACGGTTCTCCCTTTATTGTTGTGGAGTTAAGGTGTTCCTTCGCCGTTTTCCGGTCGGATAACTATAGGTCAACCCCTTCGCCACAACTGAGTGCCCGACGAGTAGCCGCAGTCACGACAACGCGCCGCACTGCAATTTTGGTGCATCAGCGGTAAGAACCTGGATCGACAGGTTCTCTGTGGCGCGACGCTTGTTCACTGCCAGTTCACCAATTCCCGATACCCACTATCGAGAGCATTGATTTCTGCCCGTCGGGGAGCGTCGGTAGCCTGTGTTCATTGCCCCGAACCCAGCTATCCGGACTTTCGAAATGAAAACTCTACTCACCACTTTTCTGTTGCTCGCCGTTTCCGTCCTCGCCGGATGTGCCAGTCATGTTTCACCGGAACTACGCCCCTACACCGCTGAAGAAACCCGGGAACTGGCGCTGGAAGCCTTGAACCGTCGGGGCTTGTCCTTCGAGGAGTACCACGCGAAGAAAGCCGAATTGCTCGGCCAGCCGACCAAATCGATCAGTTTTGACAAGCAAGGCGAGATGAACGCCGAGCGCACAGTACAGATGCACGGTCGCCAAAGCTGAGCGACAACTGTACTGCTCTAACTTTCACGCAACTGTCCATGGGTTTCCCTCAAGGCGTGCGATAGGGTCAACACCTGACTGACTCTGATGGACTGCCCCCCATGCTCTCGCTCGACCTGCTGCTGGGCTTTGCCCTGTTCGCCCTTGTCACCTCGATCACCCCCGGCCCGAACAACACCATGTTGCTGGCCTCGGGCGTGAATTTCGGCTTTAGCCGCACCATCCCTCACATGCTGGGCATTACCTGTGGCTTCTTCGTGTTGGTGGTGGCCGTCGGTTTCGGCCTGGGCACGGTGTTTCAAACCTATCCACTGCTTTACACCGTGCTGCGTTATGTCGGCGCGGCGTATTTGCTGTACCTGGCCTGGAAGATTGCGCATTCCGGGCCGGTCGCCGAGGGGGAGCAGGGCGAGGGCAAGCCGATCAGTTATTTGGGCGCGGCGGCGTTTCAATGGGTCAACCCCAAGGCCTGGATCATGGCCATCGGTGCCATCAGCACCTACACGCCGATGCAGGGCTATTTCACCAATGTGATTGTGATTGCCGCGGTCTTCGCTCTGATCAACCTGCCGAGCGTCGGTGTGTGGGCCGGTTGTGGCACGCTGTTGCGCAATGTGCTGCGCGATCGCCGCTGGCTACGCCTGTTCAACTGGGGCATGGCCTCGTTGCTGGTGGCTTCCATGTATCCGTTGTTGCTTGAAAGTTTTAGCTGACGCATTGCTTCAACCGGTTGCCTGATGCCTGTTAAGCTCGACTTCAGGAGCGTTCCTACGCACTTTTAAATGAAGTTGTTCTTCTTTAACGGCCTCCGATCAGGTATTGCTATCGTTCTGCAAATTCGGCGCCGCTCATAAGGCGGCGCTTTGATATTTCCAGTGACGAGCTTCCTGATCCCGGAACACGCTCTGCGAGTCATTCTATGAATAAACGTCCGTTGTATTTCGACTACGCCGCCACCACGCCGGTGGATGAGCGGGTCATCAAGGTGATGGTCGAGTGTCTGGGTTTCACGGGTAACTTCGGCAATCCAGCGTCCAGCTCCCACGCCTTCGGTCAACAGGCCCGGCAATCGGTCGAGCACGCACGGCGCCAAGTCGCCGAACTGGTGGGCGCCCAGGCCGAGCAGATCGTCTGGACCTCCGGAGCCACCGAATCCAACAACCTGGCACTCAAGGGCGTTACCCAGGCCCGCGGTGTGTCCGGCGGCCATATCATCACCAGCCAGATTGAACACAAGGCAATTCTCGACACCGCCAAACAATTGCAGGATGCCGGCATTGCCGTGACGTATCTGGTGCCCGATGCCGAAGGCCTGATAACTCCGCAAGCAGTCAGCGAGGCGATGCGTGAAGACACCTTTCTGGTGTCGCTGATGCTGGTCAATAACGAACTGGGCACCGTCAACGACATCCCGGCCATCGGCCAGGTGGTGCGTGATCGCGATGCGTTGTTCCACGTTGACGCGGCTCAGGGCGCGGGCAAAGTAGCGATCGACCTGGCCCGGTGGCCGGTGGATCTGATGTCGTTCTCGGCGCATAAGGTCTACGGCCCCAAAGGCATCGGCGCGCTGTACGTCGGGCCTCGTGCGCAACAGCGCCTGCAGGCGCAGATCCACGGTGGCGGCCATGAGGGCGGGTTGCGTTCCGGTACTCTGGCGACGCACCAGATCGCAGCCATGGGCGCCGCTTTCGCACTGGCGGCCGCTTTGTTCGATGAAGAAAAAGCCACCATCGTGCGCCTGCGTGAACGCTTGCTCGATCAGCTGCTGAGCATTTCCGGTATTCGCGTCAATGGCAGTCCGACCCAACGCATTCCCCATACCCTGAGCCTGACCTTCAACGAAGGTGAGTTCAATTCCGCGGCGTTGAGCACTTCGATCGCGTTTTCCGCGACGTCGGCCTGCAACTCCGCCAGTAATGCGCCATCTCATGTGCTGCTGGCGCTGGGGCATGACGCGCGCTCGGCCAGTCGCACCATTCGCCTGAGCCTGGGGCGTTTCACCACCGAGCAAGATATCGACCAGGCTGCGCACCTGATCAAAACGGCCACCGCCAGTGCTCCGGCATTCTGGGCGACAGGTCCTTAAGCGCCGACTCTGATCGGCACCCAACAATAATGATGAAGTGGTTAGCAGGAGACACGATGAGTACGCAGCCTTCGATCAATGGATTGGTACCCCGGCGCCTGGCGCAAACCCGCGAGCTGATGAGCCGGGAGGGCATTCATGCTCTGTTGGTGCCGTCGGCCGACCCGCACCTGTCGGAATACCTGCCGGGCTATTGGCAGGGGCGGCAGTGGCTGTCGGGTTTCCATGGCTCGGTCGGCACGCTGATCGTCACACCGGATTTCGCCGGCGTCTGGGCCGACAGCCGCTATTGGGAACAAGCGAGCAAGGAACTCAAGGGCAGCGGTATCGAGCTGGTCAAGCTGCAACCGGGTCAACCCGGCCCGCTTGATTGGCTGGCCGAGCAAACGCCTGAAGGCGGTGTCGTTGCAGTCGATGGCGCGGTGATGGCCGTGGCGTCGGCGCGTACCCTGAGCAGCAAACTCCAAGAACGCGGCGCACGTCTGCGCACTGACATCGATTTGCTGAGCGAAGTCTGGAGTGATCGCCCGAGCTTGCCGAACGAGCCGATTTATCAACACTTACCGCCTCAGGCGACCGTCGGCCGTGGCGAAAAACTCGCCCAGCTGCGTGACGTGTTGAAAGAGCGCGGTGCCGACTGGCATTTCATCGCCACCCTCGATGACATCGCCTGGCTGTTCAACTTGCGCGGCGGCGATGTGTCGTTCAATCCGGTGTTTGTGTCCTTCGCGCTCATTAGCCAGCAACAGGCCACCTTGTTCGTCGCCCTGAGTAAAGTCAGCGCCGAGCTGCGTGCCATCCTTGAACAGGACGGCGTGACCCTGCGCGATTACAGCGAAGTGGCCGCCGCCTTGCGCGCCATACCAAGCGGCGCGAGCCTGCAAGTCGATCCGGCGCGGGTCACGGCAGGTCTGCTGGATAACTTGAACAGTGATGTGAAACTGGTCGAAGGCTTGAACCCGACCACCCTGGCCAAGTCACAAAAAAGCCTGGCCGATGCCGAGCACATCCGTCGGGCCATGGAGCAGGATGGCGCGGCGCTGTGCCAATTCTTCGCCTGGCTGGAGGCGGCATGGGGGCGTGAGCGCATCACCGAGCTGACCATCGACGAACACCTGACCGCGGCCCGCACCCGGCGTCCGGATTATGTGTCACTGAGCTTCAACACCATTGCTGCGTTTAATGCCAACGGTGCGATGCCGCATTACCACGCCACCGAAGAAGAGCACGCGGTCATCGAGGGTGACGGCCTGTTGCTGATCGACTCCGGCGGCCAATACTTGGGCGGCACTACCGACATTACGCGGATGGTGCCGGTGGGGACGCCGACTGACGAGCAGAAGCGCGATTGCACCCGCGTACTCAAAGGCGTGATTGCACTCTCCCGCGCGCAGTTCCCGCGGGGCATTCTGTCGCCGTTGCTGGACGCCATTGCCCGCGCACCGATCTGGGCCGAAAGTGTCGACTACGGTCATGGCACCGGTCACGGCGTCGGCTACTTCCTCAACGTTCACGAAGGCCCGCAAGTGATCGCCTATCAGGCGGCAGCCGCGCCGCAAACTGCAATGCAGCCAGGGATGATCACTTCCATCGAACCGGGCACCTACCGTCCGGGCCGCTGGGGCGTGCGGATCGAGAACCTGGTGTTGAACCGCGAGGCGGGCAAGAGCGAGTTCGGTGAATTCCTGAAGTTCGAAACCCTGACCCTGTGCCCGATCGACACCCGTTGCCTGGAACCGTCGTTGCTGACCGAAGACGAAAAGCAGTGGTTCAACGGCTACCATGCCGAAGTGCGCGAGCGCCTGAGCCCGTTGCTCGATGGCGCGGCCCTTGAGTGGTTGAACACCCGGACCGCGGCTATTTGATCGGCTTGAGTTCAGGCGCTGGAAACAGCGCCTGGCTCATGCCTGGCTATTGTGCCCGCAGGGCTTCAAGGACGAAGTCCAGCCGATCCTGGCCAAAGAACAGCTGATTCCCGACAAACATGCTCGGTGCGCCGAATACACCGCGTTGTACTGCTTCCTCGGTGTTTTTCTTGAGGGCGGCTTTGACGTTCTCATCTGCGGCTAGCGACAGCACCTCGTTCGGGTCGAAACCGTTTTGCGTCAGCACGGCGGCAACGGTCGCGGGATCATCGAGGCTGCACCCTTCCACCCACAGGGCGTGAAACAGGCAATCGATAAACGCCTGAAAGCGTTCGGGATGACGTAATTGCATACCCGTGACCGCGCGCATCAACATCAGGGTATTGATGGGAAAGTGCGGGTTGAACTTCAGTGGTACACCGTAACGCTTGGCATAGCGGTCCAGGTCCTGAAACATGTAGCGACCCTTGGCCGGAATGGTCACCGGGGAGGCGTTGCCGGTGGCTTTGAAGACGCCGCCCAGCAGCATCGGTTTGTAGATCAGCTGACTATCGGTCTGCGCGCAGATTTTCGGCAGTTGGGTGTAGGCCAGGTAGGTGGCGGGGCTGCCGAGGTCGAAAAAGAACTCCACGGTTTTACTCATGTCGATGTGCTCTTCTTTTTGTCGTAGGGGAAGGCTTACCAGCGTTCGCTCCAGGGGCGCAGATCCAGCTCGAACGTCCAGGCGTCCCGTGGCTGGCTGTGTAAGTACCAATAGTTTTCGGCGATGTGCTCGGGATTGAGGATGCCGTCCTGATCCTTGGTCGCGTATTTTTCCGGAAATCTGTCGCGGATAAAGTCGGTGTCGATGGCACCATCGACCACCACATGGGCGACGTGGATGTTCATCGGCCCCAGTTCGCGGGCCATGCTTTGGGCCAGGGCGCGAATCCCGTGCTTGGCGCCGGCGAAGGCAGCAAAACCTGCGGCACCGCGCAAACCGGCGGTGGCCCCGGTGAACAGGATCGTGCCCCGTTGGCGGGTGACCATGCGTTTGGCCACTTCGCGAGCATTGAGAAACCCTGAGAAACAGGCCATTTCCCAGATCTTGAAATACTTGCGGGCGGTTTCTTCGAGAATACTGCAGGGCACATTGGCGCCGATATTGAAGACGAACGCTTCGATGGGGCCGATCGCGGTTTCGATCTGCTCGACGAGCGCAATCACGTCCTCTTCTTTGCGCGCATCGCAGGCAAAACCATGAGCCTCGCCGCCGCTGATCGTGATGGCATCTACCAGTGGCTGAAGTTTGTCTGCGCTGCGACGTGTGACGCAGGCGACGTAGCCTTCCCGGGCAAAACGCTTGGCGATGGCGCCGCCGGTGGCATCGCCTGCGCCGACGACCAATACGATTTTCTTGCTATTGATAGCGGTGGTCATGGATGTCGCCCTTTGCTGAACGGTCAGTGACTGACGAACGTTAGCAGCATCCCGGGCGAGGCGCCTATCGGGCTACGCAAGCCCAATAGGGTTGGAGGATTACTTGCAGATGACGATCATGCTGCGGCTGGTATAGCCGGCCGGGTTAAGGCCAAACGGATAATCTCCGGGCTCTTCGACCGCATCCCCAGACTTGGCAATCACCTTGTAACCCTTGGGCGCGCACGAGTTGGCAGCGCTGGTGTAGCACTGGTCCCAGGAGGACGACAGCCCGGAACAGTTGATATGCAGCCCTTTCTTGCCGTGTTTGATCTGGGTTTTCGAGGTCGCCGCGCAGCCCGCAACTGCAAGCACGGCGATCAGTATCAAAATTCGTTTCATTGCTGTCCTTATTGAGGCCCCGGATCTTTGTGCCCGGGTCTGCCTGCATTCGCTTTTGCTTGAAGCGTTCTGATATCCCTATCTGAAAAAATCCATGTCTGACACTGAGTTACGTGGCCTAAACATGGCCTAAATGAGCGGTAAATACTAGACCCTCGTCAAATCTCGTATCAATCCGCCGCAACTGCGGGCTTGGCGGTGCTCCCCATGGTCATGGTTGCGCCGACGGACGCCAGAATGATGCACAGGATTGCCATCCACTGAGACAGGGAAAGGTATTCATGGAGGAACAACAGGCCGGACAGTGCACCGAACGCGGGCTCGATACTCATCAATGTGCCGAAGGTCCGGGCCGGCAGCCGTGTGAGGGCGACCATCTCCAGGGTGTAGGGCAGGGCAGTGGACAGAATCGCGACCCCGATGGCCACGGGAATCAGCGAGGGTGTCAGCAGCGCAGCACCAGCATGGACGATACCGATGGGGGCTACGAACAGTGCAGCAATCATCACGCCCAATGCGGCGGTCTGCACGCCATTGTCGGCACCGGCCTTCTGGCCGAACAGAATGTACAACGCCCAGCAGACACCGGCGCCAAGGGCATAACCTGCGCCAATCAGATCAATACCTGCGCTCGTGGCGCCAGTTGGAATCAACAGCAGTAAACCCACTGCCGCCAGAGCGATCCACAGAAAGTCGATCGCCCGACGTGAGGCATAAATAGCGACCGCTAATGGGCCGGTGAACTCCAGGGCTACCGCGATACCCAGAGGGACAGTGTTCAAGGACATATAGAAGAGGAAGTTCATGCCGCCCAGCGCCATCCCATAGACAATTACCGTGCGCAGGGATTTTGCGGTGAGCTTCGCTCGCCATGGGCGCAATAGCAGCAGCATGATCACGCTGGCGAAGATCAGCCGCAGGGTGGTGGTCCCTTGAGCGCCGATAACCGGGAACATGCTTTTGGCCAGGGAGGCTCCGGACTGGATCGATGCCATGGCTATCAAGAGCAGGCCTACCGAGAACAGGGTCGAGGCAAGGCTGCGGGGGTGGTCATTCATTGCGTGGCATCGTCCGAGGTGAGAAACGAGAGTAGTGTGTAATGTGTTGGGCAATATATTGCGCATTCGTTGCGGTTGCGTCTATATATAAGCAGGGATTTTGAACATCCTGATAGAAAAGCGTAATCAGGGGTTGACGGCAGATTCTGGACGTCTATAATTCGCCCCACTTCCGGCGCAGTCGAAACGGAAAACTCCTTGGTAAACAACGAGTTACGCAGTTTTCGACAGCGGTTACGCTTCAGTTCATCGAAGCCAGAAGGAGTTGGTAAGGCAGGGTATTGTCGCCTTATTGACGGTTCGATCTTCTCGGTCGAAAGCGGAGAAAAAGAGGTGTTGACAGCAGCGGCTAACGCTGTAGAATTCGCCTCCCGCTAACGAGAGATCGGAAGCGCAAGTGGTTGAAGTTGCAAAGGAAACTTTGAAAACTTCTGAAAATAACCGCTTGACAGCAACAGAGGCTGCTGTAGAATGCGCGCCTCGGTTGAGACGAAAGCTCTTAACCAATCGCTCTTTAACAACTGAATCAAGCAATTCGTGTGGGTGCTTGTGGAGTCAGACTGATAGTCAACAAGATTATCAGCATCACAAGTTACTCCGCGAGAAATCAAAGATGTAACCAACGATTGCTGAGCCAAGTTTAGGGTTTCTTAAAAACCCAAAGATGTTTGAACTGAAGAGTTTGATCATGGCTCAGATTGAACGCTGGCGGCAGGCCTAACACATGCAAGTCGAGCGGCAGCACGGGTACTTGTACCTGGTGGCGAGCGGCGGACGGGTGAGTAATGCCTAGGAATCTGCCTGGTAGTGGGGGATAACGTTCGGAAACGAACGCTAATACCGCATACGTCCTACGGGAGAAAGCAGGGGACCTTCGGGCCTTGCGCTATCAGATGAGCCTAGGTCGGATTAGCTAGTTGGTGAGGTAATGGCTCACCAAGGCGACGATCCGTAACTGGTCTGAGAGGATGATCAGTCACACTGGAACTGAGACACGGTCCAGACTCCTACGGGAGGCAGCAGTGGGGAATATTGGACAATGGGCGAAAGCCTGATCCAGCCATGCCGCGTGTGTGAAGAAGGTCTTCGGATTGTAAAGCACTTTAAGTTGGGAGGAAGGGCAGTTACCTAATACGTAATTGTTTTGACGTTACCGACAGAATAAGCACCGGCTAACTCTGTGCCAGCAGCCGCGGTAATACAGAGGGTGCAAGCGTTAATCGGAATTACTGGGCGTAAAGCGCGCGTAGGTGGTTCGTTAAGTTGGATGTGAAATCCCCGGGCTCAACCTGGGAACTGCATTCAAAACTGTCGAGCTAGAGTATGGTAGAGGGTGGTGGAATTTCCTGTGTAGCGGTGAAATGCGTAGATATAGGAAGGAACACCAGTGGCGAAGGCGACCACCTGGACTGATACTGACACTGAGGTGCGAAAGCGTGGGGAGCAAACAGGATTAGATACCCTGGTAGTCCACGCCGTAAACGATGTCAACTAGCCGTTGGGAGCCTTGAGCTCTTAGTGGCGCAGCTAACGCATTAAGTTGACCGCCTGGGGAGTACGGCCGCAAGGTTAAAACTCAAATGAATTGACGGGGGCCCGCACAAGCGGTGGAGCATGTGGTTTAATTCGAAGCAACGCGAAGAACCTTACCAGGCCTTGACATCCAATGAACTTTCCAGAGATGGATTGGTGCCTTCGGGAGCATTGAGACAGGTGCTGCATGGCTGTCGTCAGCTCGTGTCGTGAGATGTTGGGTTAAGTCCCGTAACGAGCGCAACCCTTGTCCTTAGTTACCAGCACGTAATGGTGGGCACTCTAAGGAGACTGCCGGTGACAAACCGGAGGAAGGTGGGGATGACGTCAAGTCATCATGGCCCTTACGGCCTGGGCTACACACGTGCTACAATGGTCGGTACAGAGGGTTGCCAAGCCGCGAGGTGGAGCTAATCCCATAAAACCGATCGTAGTCCGGATCGCAGTCTGCAACTCGACTGCGTGAAGTCGGAATCGCTAGTAATCGCGAATCAGAATGTCGCGGTGAATACGTTCCCGGGCCTTGTACACACCGCCCGTCACACCATGGGAGTGGGTTGCACCAGAAGTAGCTAGTCTAACCTTCGGGGGGACGGTTACCACGGTGTGATTCATGACTGGGGTGAAGTCGTAACAAGGTAGCCGTAGGGGAACCTGCGGCTGGATCACCTCCTTAATCGACGACATCAGCTGCTCCATAAGTTCCCACACGAATTGCTTGATTCATTGAAGAAGACGATATGAAGCAGCCTGTATCAGGTTGTAGCTGTGTTGGTTAGAGCGCACCCCATGCTGTGTGGTAAAGAGCAGGGTGAGGTCGGCCTTAGTAGCTCGAAATTGGGTCTGTAGCTCAGTTGGTTAGAGCGCACCCCTGATAAGGGTGAGGTCGGCAGTTCGAATCTGCCCAGACCCACCAATTTTGTGTGGGAATACCTGTAGAAATACGGGGCCATAGCTCAGCTGGGAGAGCGCCTGCCTTGCACGCAGGAGGTCAACGGTTCGATCCCGTTTGGCTCCACCACTACTGCTTCTGTTGTTGAAAGCTTAGAAATGAGCATTCCATTGTGATGATGGTGAATGTTGATTTCTAGTCTTTGGCTAGATCGTTCTTTAAAAATTTGGGTATGTGATAGAAAGATAGACTGAACGTTACTTTCACTGGTAACGGATCAGGCTAAGGTAAAATTTGTGAGTTGCTCTTAATTGAGCATGCGAATTTTCGGCGAATGTCGTCTTCACAGTATAACCAGATTGCTTGGGGTTATATGGTCAAGTGAAGAAGCGCATACGGTGGATGCCTTGGCAGTCAGAGGCGATGAAAGACGTGGTAGCCTGCGAAAAGCTTCGGGGAGTCGGCAAACAGACTTTGATCCGGAGATGTCTGAATGGGGGAACCCAGCCATCATAAGATGGTTATCTTGTACTGAATACATAGGTGCAAGAGGCGAACCAGGGGAACTGAAACATCTAAGTACCCTGAGGAAAAGAAATCAACCGAGATTCCCTTAGTAGTGGCGAGCGAACGGGGACTAGCCCTTAAGTTGATTTGAGATTAGCGGAACGCTCTGGAAAGTGCGGCCATAGTGGGTGATAGCCCTGTACGCGAAAATCTCTTATCAATGAAATCGAGTAGGACGGAGCACGAGAAACTTTGTCTGAATATGGGGGGACCATCCTCCAAGGCTAAATACTACTGACTGACCGATAGTGAACTAGTACCGTGAGGGAAAGGCGAAAAGAACCCCGGAGAGGGGAGTGAAATAGATCCTGAAACCGTATGCGTACAAGCAGTGGGAGCCCACTTTGTTGGGTGACTGCGTACCTTTTGTATAATGGGTCAGCGACTTATTTTCAGTGGCGAGCTTAACCGAATAGGGGAGGCGTAGCGAAAGCGAGTCTTAATAGGGCGTCTAGTCGCTGGGAATAGACCCGAAACCGGGCGATCTATCCATGGGCAGGTTGAAGGTTAGGTAACACTGACTGGAGGACCGAACCGACTACCGTTGAAAAGTTAGCGGATGACCTGTGGATCGGAGTGAAAGGCTAATCAAGCTCGGAGATAGCTGGTTCTCCTCGAAAGCTATTTAGGTAGCGCCTCATGTATCACTGTAGGGGGTAGAGCACTGTTTCGGCTAGGGGGTCATCCCGACTTACCAAACCGATGCAAACTCCGAATACCTACAAGTGCCGAGCATGGGAGACACACGGCGGGTGCTAACGTCCGTCGTGAAAAGGGAAACAACCCAGACCGTCAGCTAAGGTCCCAAAGTTATGGTTAAGTGGGAAACGATGTGGGAAGGCTTAGACAGCTAGGAGGTTGGCTTAGAAGCAGCCACCCTTTAAAGAAAGCGTAATAGCTCACTAGTCGAGTCGGCCTGCGCGGAAGATGTAACGGGGCTCAAACCATACACCGAAGCTACGGGTATCACTTAGGTGATGCGGTAGAGGAGCGTTCTGTAAGCCTGTGAAGGTGAGTTGAGAAGCTTGCTGGAGGTATCAGAAGTGCGAATGCTGACATGAGTAACGACAATGGGTGTGAAAAACACCCACGCCGAAAGACCAAGGTTTCCTGCGCAACGTTAATCGACGCAGGGTTAGTCGGTCCCTAAGGCGAGGCTGAAAAGCGTAGTCGATGGAAAACAGGTTAATATTCCTGTACTTCTGGTTATTGCGATGGAGGGACGGAGAAGGCTAGGCCAGCTTGGCGTTGGTTGTCCAAGTTTAAGGTGGTAGGCTGGAATCTTAGGTAAATCCGGGATTCTAAGGCCGAGAGCTGATGACGAGTGTTCTTTTAGAACACGAAGTGGTTGATGCCATGCTTCCAAGAAAAGCTTCTAAGCTTCAGGTAACCAGGAACCGTACCCCAAACCGACACAGGTGGTTGGGTAGAGAATACCAAGGCGCTTGAGAGAACTCGGGTGAAGGAACTAGGCAAAATGGCACCGTAACTTCGGGAGAAGGTGCGCCGGTGAGGGTGAAGCACTTGCTGCGTAAGCCCACGCCGGTCGAAGATACCAGGCCGCTGCGACTGTTTATTAAAAACACAGCACTCTGCAAACACGAAAGTGGACGTATAGGGTGTGACGCCTGCCCGGTGCCGGAAGGTTAATTGATGGGGTTAGCTAACGCGAAGCTCTTGATCGAAGCCCCGGTAAACGGCGGCCGTAACTATAACGGTCCTAAGGTAGCGAAATTCCTTGTCGGGTAAGTTCCGACCTGCACGAATGGCGTAACGATGGCGGCGCTGTCTCCACCCGAGACTCAGTGAAATTGAAATCGCTGTGAAGATGCAGTGTATCCGCGGCTAGACGGAAAGACCCCGTGAACCTTTACTATAGCTTTGCACTGGACTTTGAATTTGCTTGTGTAGGATAGGTGGGAGGCTTTGAAGCGTGGACGCCAGTTCGCGTGGAGCCATCCTTGAAATACCACCCTGGCAACTTTGAGGTTCTAACTCAGGTCCGTTATCCGGATCGAGGACAGTGTATGGTGGGTAGTTTGACTGGGGCGGTCTCCTCCTAAAGAGTAACGGAGGAGTACGAAGGTGCGCTCAGACCGGTCGGAAATCGGTCGTAGAGTATAAAGGCAAAAGCGCGCTTGACTGCGAGACAGACACGTCGAGCAGGTACGAAAGTAGGTCTTAGTGATCCGGTGGTTCTGTATGGAAGGGCCATCGCTCAACGGATAAAAGGTACTCCGGGGATAACAGGCTGATACCGCCCAAGAGTTCATATCGACGGCGGTGTTTGGCACCTCGATGTCGGCTCATCACATCCTGGGGCTGAAGCCGGTCCCAAGGGTATGGCTGTTCGCCATTTAAAGTGGTACGCGAGCTGGGTTTAGAACGTCGTGAGACAGTTCGGTCCCTATCTGCCGTGGACGTTTGAGATTTGAGAGGGGCTGCTCCTAGTACGAGAGGACCGGAGTGGACGAACCTCTGGTGTTCCGGTTGTCACGCCAGTGGCATTGCCGGGTAGCTATGTTCGGAATAGATAACCGCTGAAAGCATCTAAGCGGGAAACTAGCCTCAAGATGAGATCTCACTGGAGCCTTGAGTCCCCTGAAGGGCCGTCGAAGACTACGACGTTGATAGGTTGGGTGTGTAAGCGCTGTGAGGCGTTGAGCTAACCAATACTAATTGCCCGTGAGGCTTGACCATATAACACCCAAGCAATTTGTATGCTTCGAGCTGAAAAGCGAAAGGACACCAGATTGCGGTGTGTGAAGACGCAATGAACCGAAAGTTCGCAACCATTCACAAAAGCCGCACAAACTATCGCATACCCAATTTGCTGAAGCGTCGAAAGACGGTTCGGTACCCGAATTTCTTGACGACCATAGAGCATTGGAACCACCTGATCCCATCCCGAACTCAGAAGTGAAACGATGCATCGCCGATGGTAGTGTGGGGTTTCCCCATGTGAGAGTAGGTCATCGTCAAGATTAAATTCCGAAACCCCTATCTGCGTATGCAGGTAGGGGTTTTGTTTTGCCCGTAGGAAAGTGCTTTGGCAACAGAGGGCTAGCGGATGGCCATCCCTGGTAATGGTCGCATCGTTCGTGAAACTTCGGCAGAGCGCGCTAAAAACCATGCCGTTTTTGGTATGGTGCAGCTCGTTTCAACGGACTGACTGCAAGCCTACGGATCGGTACTCCCGTTTATAGTCAAAGAGTTGCTGCAGAAATGCCCGGACCGATACCAATCAAGGACCACGAGAAAGAGACGCTCCTGGTCAACAAAAGACTGATGGCCTGCGCCTTGTTCGTCGCCGCCATTACTTGCGCGCTGGTGGTGCGCATGTACGTCCTGCAGGTTGTCGAGTTCGACTATCACTCGACAATCTCCGAAAACAACCGCGTCCATGTCCTGCCGATCACTCCAACTCGTGGGCTGATCTACGACCGCAATGGTGTGGTCCTGGCAGACAACCGACCCAGCTTTAACCTGACCATCACCCGCGAACGCGCTTCCGATGTCAAACGCGAGCTGGATGAAGTGGTCAACCTCCTGCACCTGCCGGCCGAGGACCGTACACTGTTCGACAAGGCGATGAAGCAGGCCAGGCACCCCTTCGTCCCGGTCACGCTGTTCTATGAGCTCAGCGAAGAACAGATCGCCGTACTCGCGGTCAACGAGTTCCGTCTGCCCGGAATCGATGTAGAGCCGCAGTTCGTTCGCCACTACCCCATGGGCGCGCACTTTGCGCATTCGATCGGCTACGTCGGTCGCATTAACGAAAAAGAATCCAAAGCCCTGGACACGGTGGAATACCGTGGCACCCAATCCATTGGCAAAACCGGTATCGAGAAATTCTACGAATCAGAATTGCACGGCCATGTGGGGTACGAAGAAGTCGAAACCAATGCCCAGGGCCGCGTGCTGCGAGTGCTCAAGCACACCGACCCGATCCCCGGCAAAAACATCGTCCTGAGCCTCGACGTCAAGCTTCAGGAAGCCGCCGAGGAGGCATTGGGCGATCGGCGTGGCTCGGTGGTCGCTCTCGATCCGTCGACCGGCGAAGTATTGGCCATGGTCAGCAAGCCAAGCTTCGACCCGAACCTGTTTGTGACGGGCATCAGCTTCAAGGAATACGCGGCACTGCACGACTCCATCGACCGGCCGCTGTTCAACCGCGTGCTGCGCGGGCTCTACGCACCTGGCTCGACCATCAAGCCGGAAGTGGCGATCGCCGGCCTCGACGCCGGAGTCGTAACCCCGCAGACCCGCGTCTTCGATCCGGGCTATTACCAGTTACCGGATTTCGATCATAAGTACCGTAACTGGAATCACAGCGGTGATGGCTGGGTGAACATGGACACGGCGATCATGCGCTCCAACGACACCTACTTCTACGATTTGGCCCACAAGCTGGGCATTGATCGTCTGCACGACTACATGGCGATGTTCGGCCTGGGCGAGAAGGTCTCGCTGGACATGTTCGAAGAGTCTCCCGGGTTGATGCCGTCTCAGGCCTGGAAGCGAGCCACGCGGCGACAGGCGTGGTTCCCCGGCGAGACAGTGATCCTCGGCATTGGCCAGGGCTACATGCAGGTCACCCCTCTGCAATTGGCCCAGGCCACCGCGCTGATCGCCAACAAAGGTGTATGGAACCGGCCGCACCTGGCCAAGACCGTGGATGGCGTCGCGCCGGTGGACGAGCATCCGATGCCGAACATCCTGCTCAAGGATCCGCGTGACTGGGAGCAGGTCAATCACGGCATGCAGATGGTAATGCACGACGCCCGCGGGATTGCCCGAGCGGCGGCGCAGGGCGCGCAGTACCGCATCGCCGGCAAAAGTGGCACCGCGCAAGTGGTGGCGATCAAGCAGGGTGAACGCTACAACCGGGCGAAAACCCTGGAGCGCAACCGCGACAACGCCTTGTTCGTCGGATTTGCTCCGGCCGAACATCCGCAGATTGTCATCTCGGTGATGATCGAAAACGGCGAGGCCGGTGGTCGCGTCGCCGGCCCTGTGGTGCGGCAGATCATGGATGCCTGGCTACTTGATCAGGACGGCCACCTGAAGCCGCAATACGCCGCGCCGAGCAAAGCCCCGGGCGACCCTCACGTTTAAGGATCAAGGCTTCACAGCACAGGCTCCCGAATGCTGAGCATGTGCTGGAAGCTTTCCAGGAACACGGTTTCGGCCTGATTCATCTTCTGCTCGCGATTCCACAACAGCTGGATATCGAAATCCACCACGCCGTCTTCCGGCGGCAAACGCCAGAGCAAACCTTGCTCGACATCCCTGCGCACCAGATGAGTTGGCAAACACCCAATACCAAACCCTGCGCAGATCAAGCGGTAAATCTCTTCGAAGCTGGTGGATGACGCAACGATCTTGCCGGTAAAGCCTTGCTGGTCGCGAAACAGTGTCAGGGGTGAAAGATTGCCGCCGAGCTGATCGCTGGTGAAACTGACGAAGTTCTCTGCAGCGAGCTGTTCAAGGGTCAGATTCTCTTGTCCGAAAAGTCGATGACGCTGCCCGCAAAAGTACGCATAACGCTCGCGAAACAATACCCTCTGTTCCAGTCGCGGCTGCGGTAAACGGCATAATCCGACGCCAATGGTCGCGGTCTTTTGCAGCAACGAACTGATGATGTTCGAACTGCCCATCACCTCAACTTCCAGCTCGACTTTCGGGTGGGTTTCATGGAAGTCGGCGAGGAACTCATCGTAGTGTCGTGCTTGCACGCCGCTGACGGTGAGGATGCGGATCTTGCCGACCACGTCGTCGTGCCGACTCTCCAGCACCGTTCCCAGGCGCGAAATATCGCCGTAAATGTCCGTTGCAATGCGCAGGACTTCTTCCCCGGTTTCCGTCAGATCGAACCGCCTTCCACTGCGGGCGATCAGCACACATTCCAGTTGTTCTTCCAGACGCTTCAACGCCTGGCTGACCGCCGACTGGGTGATGTGCAGCCGCGCGGCGGCCCGACTCATGCTGCCTTCCTGACCGATCACCAGATAAGTGCGCAGCAGGTTCCAGTCGAGACGGTCATTCAGAAAGCGGCGACCAACCCACGGGTTCGAAGTGGAGGGCATAAGGATTCCATGTAGTAGCAGTACTAATAGTAAATATAAGATTATGAAAATTGACTAATCTTGTCATGGCAGCGATAAAGCCCACAAGCGCCACAGAGTGCGCTGCTAAAGAGGTGTATTCGTGAGTAAACCTGAACACATCGGCACGGTTGAATGGCAAGCCCGTTGCGAACTGGCCGCGCTGTATCGCCTGGTCGCGCACTTTCGCATGACCGACCTGATCGACACCCACATTACCCTGCGGATTCCAGGGCCTGAGCATCACTTTCTGATCAACCGCTACGGGGTTCTTTTCGACCGCATGCGCGCCTCGGATCTGGTGCGCATCGATCAGGAAGGGCGAGTGGTCGATCCGGCCTATGAAGGTCATAGAGTCAATGCAGCAGGCTTTGTGATCCACTCGGCAATCCACATGGCTCGCCCTGACCTGAATTGTGTGATCCATACCCACACCGCCGCCGGCATGGCCGTCGCCGCGCAGAAGCACGGCTTGTTGCCGATCAGTCAGCACGCGTTGAAGTTTTACGGCAAGTTGGCGTATCACACCTATGAAGGCATTGCCCTTTCGCTGGATGAGCGAGAGCGTCTGATTGCCGATCTGGGGCCGCATCGGGCGATGATCCTGCGTAATCATGGCCTACTGGTCGGTGGCTCCGGCGTGGCCCAGGCATTTCAGGAAATTCACTTCCTGGAGCGTGCCTGTCAGGCACAGGTTCAAGCGCTGGCCGGTGGTTCGGCGCTGCATTACCCGTCTCCGGAAGTCTGTGCGCACACCGCCGAACAGTTTGACCGCGATGAACAGGACAACATCATCGACCTGGCCTGGGAGGCTGCTCTGACCCTGATCGAATCCCAGCGCGAGTCCTACATATCGTAAACTCTGTCATCGACACCATGGTTTTGCTGTCCCGCGAAGGCGTCAGCGCATTCAACATCGACGTTGACTGACACACCGCCTTCGCGGGCAAGTCGGGTCGCCGCATCGCTCGCTCCTACAGGAGGACATGTCCGATTTCAGAAGACCCCTTTCGCGAGCAAGTTCCCGCAGGATTGCTGCTCACCCTGTGGGGGCAAGCCTGCTCGCAATCGCGATCTGACTATCCCTGCTACTTATCGATTTTTTCCGGCAACGGCGCAAACAACGCCTCGATATCATCGCTCTGCAACTTCCAGTCCCCGGTCTTGCGTCCATCCAGCACGCCTGCGGCCAGATCGGATTTTTCCTTCTGCAGATGCTGAATCTTCTCTTCCACCGTGCCCCTGGCAATCATCTTGTAGACGAACACCGGCTTCTCCTGACCAATGCGATACGCACGATCCGTCGCCTGATTTTCCGTCGCCGGGTTCCACCAAGGGTCGTAGTGAATCACCGTATCGGCTTCGGTCAGGTTCAGGCCTACACCGCCAGCCTTCAAGCTGATCAGAAAGATCTGACGCTTGCCGCTCTGGAATTCCTTGACTGGCGTGCGTCGGTCACGGGTCTGGCCGGTCAGGATTGCATACGCCACGCCACGTTTGTTCAGTTCGTCCTCGATCAGCGACAACATTGAGGTGAACTGCGAGAACAGCAGAATCCTCCGACCTTCCTCGAACAGCTCTTCAAGCATTTCCATCAGGCTATCGAGTTTGCCGGAGGTGCTGCCGCGAGCGGGCAGGGTGGCATCGTTGACCAGGCGCAAATCGCAGCACACCTGACGCAGCTTCAGCAGTGCCTCAAGAATGATGATCTGGCTGCGTGCCACGCCTTTGCGGGTGATCTCGTCGCGGACTTTTTTGTCCATGGCCAGGCGCATGGTTTCGTACACATCGCGCTGGGCTTCGTTGAGCTCGACCCAATGGACGATTTCGGTTTTCGGCGGCAGTTCGGTGGCCACTTGTTCCTTGGTCCGGCGCAGCAGGAACGGTTTGATCCGACCGTTCAGGTGTTGAAGTCGTACTTCACTGGCACGTTTTTCTATCGGCACGCGGTAATCACGGTTGAAGTTTTTCACGTCACCGAGCCAACCCGGCAGCAGGAAGTGGAACAGCGACCACAGCTCGCCCAAGTGGTTTTCCAGCGGCGTGCCACTCAGGCACAGGCGCTGGCGAGCATTCAGCTCACGGGCCGCATGGGCGGCCTTGCTGTTGGGGTTCTTGATGTACTGCGCTTCATCCAGCACCAGTACGTGCAACGGCTGCGCGGCCAGACGTTCGACGTCCTTGGGCAGCAGTGCATAGGTGGTCAGGATCAGGTCGTAATCGGCCAGATTATCGAAATGCTTTTTGCGACTGGCACCGTACAGCGCCAGCACTTTGAGTTGCGGCGTGAAATGCGCCGCTTCGTCGAGCCAGTTCGGAATCAGGCTGGTGGGCATGACCACCATGCACGGCCGATCGAGGCGCCCGGCATTCTTCTCGCTGAGAATGTGTGCCAGGGTCTGTAGGGTTTTGCCCAGGCCCATGTCGTCCGCGAGAATCCCGCCGACTTCCAGTTGTCGCAACGACTGCATCCAGCTCAGGCCTTCCAGCTGATACGGGCGCAAGGTGGCATTCAAGCCTTCGGGCGCTGCGGCGGTGTGGTCCTTGATGTCGCGCAGGCGCTGGGCAAAGGTGCGGATCTGCTCGCCACCTTCCCAGAGCAGCGGCAGGCCTTCCAGCGGGTTCAGTCGCGTGGCGTCGGCCTTGCTCAGGCGCAGCGTGGTTTCGCCGGGCTCTTGCAGGTAAAACTCGCCAAGGGTGGCCAGCACTGGTTTCAGGCGGCCGAAGGGCAGGGCGACCTGCAACGGGCCCTGGTCGGTGCTGCGACGTTGTGGAATGTTCACCAGGATCAGTTCGTCGTCGCGACGTCGGGCGAGCCGTTCCGGATTGAGGATTTCGGTGTGGGAGCGCATCAGGTTCAACAGGATCGGCAGCAGGCTCAGGCGTTCGCCGTTGACGATGATCCCCAGTTCCAGGTCGAACCAGTCGCGCTCAGGTGCCTGCTCGACGGTGGCGTACCAGTCGTCCACGGCGGTCAGGTCGAAGCCGAAATCCTCGTCGATCTGCAATTCCCAGCCTTGGGTGCGCAACTTCGGCAGCTCATTGAGGGTGAAGGTCAGCCAGGCGCTGTCGTTGACCATCTCGTAGAGTTCGCCGGCACTTTCTGGCAAGGCCTTACTTTGTCGGGTGGCGACTTTGAAACCGAGGATCCGCAGCTGCTCCCTGTAGGTCTGTTCGACTTCCGGGTGACGTTTTATCCGCAGCGTCTGTGTCTCCTGACGAATCAGGATGTCAGCGTTTTTCTGTCCGCTGACGTATTCGTCCAGATAGCTGAAGGACAGCGCCGCGCGATGCTGAATGTAACGCTGCATTTTTCCGTTGCGCGGTTCGAAGGCGCTGAACTCGATGCTCGCCAGCCACAGGCGCGGCACCGGTTGCACGTTGTCCACCAGCACTTGCGGCGGCGCTTTCGGGCTACGGTTTTCCAATACGGCCTGAAGTTTTTCCAGCAGTTCGGCGTCTTTCGCGGCTGCCGGATACGCGAGGGTTTCCTGCACTTGCAGCAACACCGCTGCGCAATGTTTGCAGTTGCTGTGAACCGGGCAGGTGCACGTGGCGTCGATCATCAGCAAGGTGCCTTTGGCCGACTCGCGCAGGCGAATGGTCTGACGGTAAACGTTACCGCCAGAGCCTTCGCAACTGGCGGTGATGGTGGCGTCGCCGACTTCGACGATCCTGACGCGGTTCTCCAGTGCGTAGCGGCGGCCACGCTCCAGGCTCTGTTCCTTGAATCGGCTGACCCAGGATGTTGCCAGGGGTTTGCTCAGGGTCGCGGAGGACATAAGGGCTTCAATCAGTCCGGAATTTCATCAGGGACTGGCCGAGGTGCAGGGGCGGTCAGCGAGGTGATTTTGATCAACAGGCCCAGGTGACCATTGTCGAGGAAGTTCAGCAGGCCGTTCTTGGTGTGGCTTTCCTGCTTCAGGCGTTCGCTGGCGGTGACCATGCCGTTGGCGTCAATCTGATTGACCCAGAAGTCGGCGTCGACGTCAGTGAAACGCCCCAGTTTCAGGTTCAACGTGCCCTCGATCGGGAATTGGCCGAACTGTTCCTTGCCTTCGCTGATCGCGATTTTGCTGGCTTCTTCACCCAGGTTCTGTTGCCAGGCCTTGTGCAGCAACACCGTGTACTCGTTGCTGGCGGTGAGTTTTTCCACTTCGGCATTCAGGCTTGGCGTGCGAAAGCTGTCGGGACTGATGCGTTGGGCACCGGCAGCCCAGTCTTCTGGCGCGGCGCGGCTGACGATGGCAGGCACGGCGTTTTGCCGTACCAGAATCATTTCAACCTGATACAGATCAGCGGCAAACGCGGTCGAGGCGAGCAGCGACATCAACAACGTCATCAGCAAGGTCAGTGAGCGAAACAGGCGCATGCGGCGTCCTTCAAGCAGTGGTCGGAATGAGGCGCTCGAATAGCGCCTCTACAGTATTAAAGCGTTCTTCGGGGCGCTCCATCGGCACGAGGAACTTGAACATCGTGGCGCCTTCGAATTTGTAGCGTTTGGGCTGGCTCTGGATCAGTTTGATCAGTGTCAGCGGGTCGACCGGGGTCTGTGCCGCGAACTCGATCCGACCGCCTTGCGGGCCGCCGTCGACTTTCTTGATGCCCAGCTGTTCGGCTTGCAATTTCAGCGCCGTGATCCGCACCAGGTTCTTGGTCGGTTCCGGCAACAGGCCGAAGCGGTCGATCATCTCCACTTGCAGGTCCTTGAGGCCTTCCTCATCGGTGGCCGAGGCAATGCGTTTGTAGAGAATCAGTCGGGCATGAACGTCCGGCAGGTAGTCTTCAGGAATCAACGCCGGTACACGCAGATTGACTTCCGGACCGCCACCCAGCGGTTGATCGAGGTTCGGCTGTTCGCCCTTGCGGATCGACTTCACCGCACGCTCGAGCATTTCCATGTACAGCGTGAAACCCACGGCCTGGATCTGCCCGCTCTGGCCGTCGCCCAGCAGTTCGCCGGCGCCACGGATTTCCAGGTCGTTGGTGGCGAGCACGAAGCCCGCGCCGAGGTCCTGGGTATTGGCGATCGCTTCCAGACGTTTTTCCGCATCGGCAGTGATTTGCTGGCGTGGGGGTGTCAGCAGGTAAGCATACGCCTGGTGGTGACTGCGACCTACCCGGCCACGCAACTGGTGCAACTGGGCCAGGCCGAACTTGTCGGCGCGCTCGATGATGATGGTGTTGGCGCTCGGCACGTCGATGCCGGTCTCGATGATGGTCGAGGCGATCAGCACGTTGAAGCGCTTGTGGTAGAAGTCGCTCATCACCTGTTCGAGTTCACGTTCGCGCATCTGCCCGTGGCCGATGCCGATCCGCGCTTCCGGCACCAGTTCGGCGAGGTCGGCGGCACATTTCTCGATGGTCTTCACGTCATTGTGCAGGTAGTAGACCTGGCCGCCACGCAGCAACTCACGCAGCAGGGCCTCTTTAACCGTGCTCTTGTTCTGTTCCATGACGAAGGTACGCACCGACAAACGACGGGCCGGCGGTGTGGCGATGATCGACAGGTCGCGCATGCCCGACACCGCCATGTTCAGCGTGCGCGGAATCGGCGTTGCGGTCAGTGTCAGGATGTCGACTTCACTGCGCAGTGCCTTGAGCTGTTCTTTCTGACGGACACCGAAACGGTGCTCTTCGTCGATGATTACCAGCCCCAGGTTTTTGATTTTTACGTCATCTTGCAGCAGCTTGTGTGTGCCGATAACGATGTCGATCTTGCCTTCGGCCAGGTCCGCAACTGCGGCGTTCACTTCCTTGGCCGACTTGAAACGGCTCATCACTTCCACCGTCACCGGCCAGTCGGCAAAGCGGTCGCGGAAGCTGTTGTAGTGTTGCTGGGCGAGCAGGGTGGTCGGCACCAGAATCGCCACCTGACGACCGCCGTGCACCGCGATGAACGCCGCGCGCATGGCCACTTCGGTCTTGCCGAAGCCGACGTCGCCGCAGACCAGCCGATCCATCGGTTTCGGCGCGAGCATGTCTTCGCGCACCGCTTCGATGGTGGTTTGCTGGTCCGGAGTTTCTTCGAACGGGAAACCGGCGCTGAAGGTCGCGTAATCGGCTTTCGGGTCGGCGAAGGCATAACCCTCGCGAGCGGCGCGGCGGGCATAGATGTCGAGCAACTCGGCGGCCACGTCGCGCACCTGTTCGGCGGCCTTGCGCTTGGCTTTCTGCCAGGTCTCGGAGCCAAGGCGGTGCAGCGGGGCCAAGGCATCGTCACTGCCGGTGTAGCGGGCGATCAGGTGCAGGTTGGCCACCGGCACGTACAGCTTGGCGCCTTCGGCGTATTCGAGGGTCAGGAACTCGGCGGCCTGGTTGTCGATTTCCAGGATCGTCAGCCCCAGATAGCGGCCGACACCATGATCGATGTGCACCACCGGCGCACCTTCGCGCAGCTCGGTGAGGTTTTTGATCACCGCATCGTTGTTCGCGTCGGCGCGTTTTTCGCGGCGACGGCGCTGCATTACGCGCTGACCGAACAATGGGCTTTCGGCAACCAGGGCCAGCGCTGGGGCGTCCAGCAACAGGCCCTCGTCGAGCGGTGCAATGGTGATCGCCAGGCGCTCTTTGCTGGCGACAAAGTCTGGCCAGCTGTCGACGGTTTTCGGTCGCAGCTTCAAGCGTTCGAGCAATTCCAGCAGCACTTCACGACGGCCCGCGGACTCGGCGGTAAACAGCACGCGGCCGGGGAATTCGTCGAGGAAACTGGCCAGCGCCGCCAACGGCTGAGTGGCCTTGGCTTCGATGGCCAGGTTCGGCAGCGGCTGAGCCGGGAAGCGCTCGCGGCCGACACCGGTTTCGACGTCTTGTTGACTGGCCACCACACGGGGCCAGCTCTTCAGGCGCGCAAAGCAGTCTTCCACCGGCAGGAACAACTCGGCCGGTGGCAGTAAAGGACGGGACGGATCGACGCGGCGCTCTTCATAGCGGTTGCGCACATCGTTCCAGAAATTTTCCGCAGCCTGTTCGATGCCCGGCAGGGAAAACACTTGCGTGTCCTGGGGCAGGTAATCGAACAGAGTGGAGGTTTCCTCGAAGAACAGTGGCAGGTAGTACTCGATGCCCGCCGGCGTAATCCCGCTGCTCAAATCCTGGAAAATCGGGCAGCGACGGAAGTCGACATCGAAGCGCTCGCGAAACCGCGCCTTGAAACGGGTCACGGCTTCTTTCTGCAGCGGGAATTCCTTGGCCGGTAACAGTTTGACCGAGTCGACCTTGTCGATGGAACGCTGGTTTTCCGGGTCGAAAGTGCGCAGGGTTTCGATTTCGTCGTCGAACAGGTCAATGCGATAAGGCAACTTGCTGCCCATCGGGAACAGGTCGATCAGCGAGCCACGCACAGTAAATTCGCCATGCTCGTACACGGTATCGACGTATCGATATCCGGTGGCTTCAAGCCGGGTGCGCATCTGCTCGACATCGAGTTTCTGGCCGACATCCAGCACCAGGCTGCTGCCGAGCAGGAATTTGGTCGGCGCCAGACGGTGCAGGGCAGTGGTGATCGGCACCACCAGAACGCCATGCGCCAGCTCCGGCAACCGATACAGGCTGGCGATGCGTTGCGAGATGATGTCCTGGTGTGGCGAGAACAGGTCGTAGGGCAGGGTTTCCCAGTCGGGGAAGTGCAGAACAGGCAAATCCGGGGCGAAGAAACTCAGCTCCTGTTCCAGCCGTTCGGCACTCTGGCTGTCGGCGGTCAGTAGCAAGGTAAAGCGCTTGGCAGCGCTGGCGGCCTCGGCGATGGCCAGGCTCAGGGCGGCACCGGGCAGGTTGCCCCAGTGCTGTTTACCTGCCGCGGCAGGGAGAAGCGGTAGACGCAGAACGGGCACGGAAGGTTGAGCTCCAAGCGTTGCGACAAAGTCGGTAATTGTAACGGTCTCGGGTGCCGGCTGTCAGTTGCAGACTGTGTCTATATACACAGGGTGAGCAAAATGTAGTGGTAATGACAAAAACTGGCGATTTAATACTGGAAATGTAGTGCCAAAACCGCTCGGTGTTACGGATGGTTACGGACACTGTGGCGTGATCGTCGAAAAATTGACTGTGCTGAAAGCCCCGTATTTACTGGGCTGGCGCGGGGCGTGATTTTTTTGAACGGAATTTTGTTACCGCTAGTGCGACAGGCGCGCATTGCTACGGGAGGCACTCGGCGGCATAATGTAGCCCCTTTTTTCTGCCCCTACATGTGGAAGGTTCCCGTGACTCAGAAGCCCGACCAGTGTCTTGGTGAATGGATCGACCGTGAAGCACTCGCAGAAGCGATGATTCCGCTTATCGGTCAGCTCTACCGCAATAACAACGTGGTGAGCTCGATCTATGGCCGCAGTCTGATCAACCAGTCTGTCATCGCGATTCTCAAAGCTCACCGCTTTGCTCGCCATCGCCAGTCCGATGACAGCGAATTGTCCGTCCACGAAACATTCCCGCTGCTCAAGGCAATGAGCGAGCTCAAGCTCGGCGCTGCTTCGGTAGATCTGGGCAAGTTGGCCGTCAAGTTCAAGGCCGAAGGCAATGGCCGTACCGCCGAAGCGTTCGTCCGTGACGAACTGGCTGATGTGGTCGGCAAGCAGAATGGTTCCGGCCGTACCGGCACCGACGTTGTCCTGTACGGCTTCGGTCGTATCGGTCGTCTGCTGGCGCGCATCCTGATCGAGAAAACCGGTGGTGGCGACGGCCTGCGTCTGCGCGCCATCGTTGTCCGCAAGGGCGCCGAGAACGATCTGGTCAAGCGTGCCAGCCTGCTGCGTCGCGACTCGGTGCACGGCTCGTTCAACGGCACCATCACCATTGATGAGGCCAACAACACCATCACCGCCAACGGCAACCTGATCCAGGTTATCTACGCGAAGAACCCGACTGAAGTGGACTACACCCAGTACGGCATCAAAAACGCGTTGCTGGTGGACAACACCGGTGTATGGCGTGACGCCGACGGCCTGGGCCAGCACCTGGCCTGCCCGGGTATCGACCGCGTTGTTCTGACCGCGCCTGGCAAAGGCAAGCTGAAGAACATCGTTCACGGTATCAACCACGGTGAAATCACTGCTGACGACAAGATCGTTTCTGCCGCTTCCTGCACCACCAACGCTATCGTGCCGGTGCTGAAAGCTGTCAACGACAAGTTCGGCATCGTCAACGGTCACGTTGAAACGGTTCACTCGTACACCAACGACCAGAACCTGATCGACAACTTCCACAAAGGCAATCGTCGTGGCCGTAGCGCTGCGTTGAACATGGTGATCACCGAGACCGGTGCTGCCACTGCTGCCGCCAAGGCGCTGCCTGAACTGGCCGGCAAGCTGACCGGTAACGCGATTCGCGTTCCGACGCCAAACGTGTCGATGGCCATTCTCAACCTGAACCTTGAGAAAGCCACCACCCGTGAAGAGATGAACGAGTACCTGCGCTACATGGCGCTGCACTCCGATCTGCATAAGCAAATCGACTTCGTCAACTCGCAGGAAGTGGTTTCCACCGACTTCGTGGGCTCGCGCCACGCAGGCGTAGTGGACGCTGAAGCGACCATCTGCAACGACAACCGCGTTGTTCTGTACGTCTGGTACGACAACGAATTCGGTTACAGCTGCCAGGTAGTTCGCGTGATGGAAGACATGGCCGGTGTAAACCCGCCAGCATTCCCGCGCTAAGCCTTAGCTGCACATGAAAACGCCCCGACTTCGGTCGGGGCGTTTTTGTTTGTGCAGGGCGCAATCTGCCGGGAGAAAGTGCTGGCAGCCGGTTAGCCGCAAGCCTTCATGTCTACGGGGCCGACAAACTCGTTGCCGCGGCCCATCACGCACGCCACGCTCTGGTTGCGCTGACGTTCCCATGCCTGAACCGGGTAGGTCTTGTTCCAGGCTTCGTACAATTGCCGATCCTGTTTCGACAGGCGTAAGCCGTACTGCTTGCTCATGTAGAAATACGTTCGGGCGATCATGCCGCGAATGGAAGGGCGGGGCATGACCTTCTTCGCCTTGAAGTCGATCTGAGTCAGGCACGAGCCATATTGACCCGATTGCACGGGTATCCAGCCGAAACTGAAATTGCTCCGATCGCCATTTACCTCGCCGATGCTGGGTACCAGATTGTGCAGGTCGGCCTCAGCTTTTTGATAGGTCGGATCGTAGCGCGTGCAGTTCTTGCGACCTCCTTGTTGCCAGCATTGACGCTGATGGCCGATCTGCCAGGCCGGGACAATGTGTTCCCACTCGATGCGCGAGGCGCGCTTGGCGTTTTTGCGTGGCACATAACCACAGGCGGCGAGGTTCACGCGGTCGCCCGTGTATTTGCAGCCGCAATAGAACTCGGTGGATTGCGGAGCGTACAACTTCCAGGCGACTTTCTTGGCTTCGTTGAAGGTGCGTGGGGCGCCAGCCTGGGCGCCAAGGGTGATGAGCAGAAACAGCAAAGCAAGCCAGCGGACGCTCATTGACTCAATCTTCCTTCGGCACAACCCAGAAAATCTGCACGCCGCCATCGTCGCGATGGGCGAGGGTGACGTTGTCGTTCTCGTCGATTTCTTCGAGCAAACGCTCCCACTCATCCACGGGTTCGTCCGGAAGACGGAAGATCAGTGCAGCTTTGGCTTTCTGGGCGGTGGGGGAATTGATGATTTTCTGAATACGCATACCCAGGCGTTCGTAAGCGTCAGGAGAGGCGGAGGTAGTGGCCACGGAGTTATCCTTATTAAGCTGTACGTGCATACAGTATTTAACTGTAGGCATTTTCGCAACTGCTTAAAATTCAAGAAAATCCTCTGACAGTGGTTTTTTCCGTTTGGTGTAGGGCGAAGGGAGATTTTTTATCGGAAAGAGGTCGTGAACCACTCGCCAGGACTGGCGAGTGGTGACAGCGGTGCCCGACCGCGAACGGGTCGGGCGCGGGCGAATCAGTACTCCCAGAACATCCGTTGCAGCTCTTTGCTGTCGTTGGTCTTGGTCAGTGCGACCATGGCCAGGATGCGGGCTTTTTGCGGGTTCAGGTCGTGAGCAACAATCCAGTCGTACTTGTCGTCAGGCTGTTCAGCGTTACGCAGCACGAAACCGCCGGCATTGACGTGAGAAGAGCGAATGATTTGTACGCCGTCTTTGCGCAAGGCCTGCAGGGCGGGAACCACCCGGGACGATACCGAGCCATTGCCGGTGCCGGCGTGGATGATGGCTTTGGCGCCCGACTGCGCAAGGGCTTTGTAGGCGGTGTCGCTGACGTTGCCATAGGAGTAGGCAATTTCGACGTCAGGCAGACTCTTGATGGTTTTGATGTCGAATTCCGAGTCCATGGTGTGACGCTTGGCCGGCAGGCGGAACCAGTAGGATTTGCCTTCGACCACCATGCCCAACGGGCCCCAGGCACTTTTGAACGCCTCGGTCTTGATGTTGATCATTTTGCTGACATCGCGACCCGACTGGATTTCATCGTTCATGGTCACCAACACGCCTTTGCCGCGCGCGTCTTTGCTGCTGGCCACGGCGACGGCGTTGTACAGGTTCAGCATGCCGTCGGCCGACATGGCGGTGCCAGGGCGCATGGAGCCGACGACGATAATCGGCTTGTCGGTTTTCTCCACCAGGTTCAGGAAGTAAGCAGTTTCTTCCAGGGTGTCTGTGCCGTGGGTGATGACAATGCCATCGACGTCTTTGCTGTCGGCCAGTTCAGCCACGCGACGTCCCAGTTGCAGCAGGTTGTCGTTGGTGATGCTTTCGGATGCGATCTGCATGACTTGTTCGCCGCGAACGTTGGCCAATTGGCTCAGTTCCGGAACTCCTGCGATCAATTGTTCGATGCCGACTTTCGCCGCTTGGTAGGTGGCGCTGTTGGCGGCGCTGGCGCCCGCGCCGGCAATGGTGCCGCCGGTGGCCAGGATCACCACGTTCGCCAGTTTCTGTTGGGTTTCGATTTCTTTTGCCTGAAGGGCTGTAGGCAGAAGCATAAGCAGGGCCAAGGCGCCCGGAATAAAAGTGTTGAAGGCAGATTTCATTATTGTTTTCTCTAGTAGTGAGGCGGTGCAGATGCAAGTTCATCTAGAAGCGCCCCAAGCAGATCTGAACGCCGGGGGTGTGGAAGAAGAGCAGGATCTGTACCAGTCGGACGCTGGAGAAGGTGATCTTTTAACCTGATGATTTTTATCAATATTGTTGCCGTGACTGGCGATACTTCGCGCCTGGCTGTCCGGGTTTCCGAATATGTTCAGCTTTTATGTTCGGCTCACCGACCTTCATTGATAAGGTCGCCTTGTAAAATTGAAAATCGGTGCTAAAGAAAACCCCGCACAGGTCGATGCTCCTTTAAAGGATCTATTTTTTCAGGAGTTCACATGTCGTTTACTGTCGGTTTTGCAAATGCAGGCGCAATCACTATCGGGGGTAAATCCCCGGCGACCATCAACGACTTGAGTGAAGCAACATCCGACGCCTCGGCCCAGGCGCTGGGCGAAGAGCAGGGCGACGATAAGCAGGTCAGAACCGCTGGCGGCGCGGCGGCTCAGAGCGAAAGCAAATCCGAGAAAACCAGCAGTCAGAGTATTGCGGTGCAGGTATTGCTCAAGCGCATGCAGGAACTGCAGCAGCAACTGCGCGAACAGCAACAGCAACTGGCGGCCGCTCAGGCGGCGAATTATTCGACCCCGGAAGCCAAGGCCAGCGCAGTCATGACAATCCAGGGGCAAATCGCCAGTACCAGCGCTGCGCTGGCGCAAGTGACCGGCAATCTGGTCAAGGAGCTGGCCAAGGATTCCAGCGGCGGCGGTCTGGTCAACACCACGGCGTGAGGCAAAACGGGGTTGGCTTTTGCCAACCGAGACACGGAACGGGGCGTTGACAAATCTCGGCAGGGTTCGCATAGTTCGGTCTACGCAAACGTTTGCGCGGTCGCCGTCGATGGGTTGATCCATTGATGATCCAGCGCAAGCGTTGCTAAGAATAATCATAAGATCGGAGTGAACCCATGAAGCTGCCATTCGCTGGACGTCTTCTCGCTGTCGCTATGCTGGCTGCCGCATCCGCCGCGTTGCCTGTCTCTTCGGCATTCGCCGCAACCCCTGAAAAACCTAAAGTCGCGCTGGTCATGAAATCCCTGGCCAACGAGTTCTTCCTGACCATGGAAGACGGCGCCAAGGCCTACCAGAAAGACCACTCCGGCGACTTCGAGCTGATCTCCAACGGCATCAAGGACGAAACGGACACGGCCGGCCAGACGCGCATCGTCGAGCAAATGATCCTGTCCAAGGTCAACGCACTGGTCATCGCTCCGGCAGACTCCAAGGCCATGGTCCCGGTCATCAAGAAAGCAGTCGATGCCGGCATCACCGTGATCAACATCGATAATCAGCTGGATCCGGCTGTCGTCAAAAGCAAAAACATCACCGTTCCATTCGTAGGCCCGGACAACCGCAAAGGCGCGCGCCTGGTGGGTGAATACCTGGCCAAGCAACTGAAGGCCGGTGACGAAGTCGGCATCATCGAAGGCGTTTCCACCACCACCAACGCCCAGCAGCGCACGGCCGGCTTCAAGGATGCGATGGAAGCGGCGCAGATCAAAGTCGTGTCCCTGCAGTCCGGCGATTGGGAAATCGACAAGGGCGGCAAAGTGGCCTCGTCGATGCTCAGCGAATACCCGAACATCAAGGCCCTGCTGGCCGGCAACGACAGCATGGCGGTCGGCGCGGTCTCTGCCGTACGTGCCGCCGGCAAGGCCGGCAAGGTGCAAGTGGTCGGTTACGACAACATCAATGCGATCAAGCCAATGCTCAAGGATGGCCGCGTCCTGGCCACCGCCGACCAGTTTGCTGCCCGGCAAGCAGTATTCGGCATCGAGACCGCGCTGAAAATCATCAAGGGCGAGAAAGTCGATAGCGGCGCCAACGGCGTCATCGAAACTCCGGTAGAGCTGGTTACCAAGTAGTCTTTCTGGCGACACAACGGTGCTCGCCCCTTGGGGCGGGCGCATGGAGAGTTTTTATGTCAGTTTCCGCCCCGAACGCTGTCCTCTCGGTCAGCGGTATCGGTAAGACCTATGCTCAACCAGTCCTGACCGGCATCGATCTGACGTTGATGCGCGGCGAAGTGCTGGCGCTGACCGGCGAGAATGGCGCCGGCAAAAGTACGCTGTCGAAAATCATTGGCGGGCTGGTCACGCCGACCACCGGCCAGATGCGATTCCAGGGGCAGGATTACTGCCCCGGCAGCCGCAGCCAGGCCGAAAAGCTGGGCGTGCGCATGGTCATGCAAGAACTCAATCTGTTGCCGACATTGTCGGTGGCGGAAAACCTGTTCCTCGACAACCTGCCCAGCCTCGGTGGCTGGATCAGCCGCAAGCAACTGCGCAGGGCGGCGATCGAGGCCATGGCTCAGGTCGGCCTCGATGCCATCGATCCGGACACCCTGGTCGGTGAGCTGGGTATCGGTCACCAGCAGATGGTGGAAATCGCCCGCAACCTGATCGGCGATTGCCATGTGCTGATCCTCGACGAGCCGACCGCGATGCTGACGGCCCGTGAAGTCGAAATGCTGTTCGAGCAGATCACTCGTCTGCAGGCGCGCGGCGTGTCGATCATCTACATTTCCCACCGTCTCGAAGAACTGGCACGGGTGGCCCAGCGCATCGCGGTATTGCGCGACGGCAACCTGGTGTGCGTCGAGCCGATGGCCAATTACAACAGCGAGCAACTGGTCACCCTGATGGTCGGACGTGAGCTGGGCGAGCACATCGACATGGGCCCGCGCAATATCGGTGCTCCGGCCTTGACGGTCAAAGGGCTGACTCGCTCCGACAAGGTTCGCGATGTGTCTTTCGAAGTGCGCGCCGGCGAGATCTTCGGGATCTCCGGTTTGATCGGGGCAGGGCGCACCGAATTGCTGCGCCTGATCTTCGGTGCCGATACAGCCGACAGCGGCACCGTCGCGCTGGGGTCGCCGGCTCAGGTGGTGGATATTCGTTCGCCGGCCGACGCGGTCGGTCATGGTATCGCGCTGATCACCGAAGATCGCAAGGGCGAGGGTCTGCTGCTGACGCAATCGATCAGCGCCAATATTGCCCTGGGCAATATGCCGGTGATTTCCAGCGGTGGCTTCGTCAACAACGGTGACGAGATGTCGCTGGCCCAGCGTCAGATCGATGCCATGCGCATTCGCAGTTCCAGCCCGACGCAATTGGTCTCGGAATTGTCCGGCGGTAATCAGCAGAAAGTGGTGATCGGCCGTTGGCTCGAACGCGACTGCACGGTGATGCTGTTCGACGAGCCGACCCGAGGCATCGACGTCGGCGCCAAGTTCGACATCTATACATTGCTCGGTGAGTTGACCCGTCAGGGCAAAGCACTGGTGGTGGTGTCCAGCGACCTGCGCGAACTGATGCTGATCTGTGACCGCATTGGGGTGTTGTCGGCAGGGCGTCTGATCGACACCTTCGAGCGTGACAGCTGGACCCAGGATGATTTGCTTGCCGCCGCGTTCGCCGGCTACCAAAAACGTGATGCGTTGCTCAACGAAGCAGCGCCTAGGGATCTTCCATGAATACTGCAACTCTGGTCGGCAAACGTAGTGGCAATTTTTACGGCCTCGGCACTTACCTGGGCCTGGCCGGTGCCTTGCTGGCGATGGTCGCGCTGTTCTCTGTGTTGAGCAGCCATTTCCTGTCTTACGACACCTTCAGCACCCTGGCCAATCAGATTCCCGATCTGATGGTGCTGGCGGTCGGCATGACCTTCGTATTGATCATCGGCGGAATCGATTTGTCGGTGGGTTCGGTGCTGGCGCTGGCGGCGTCGACAGTCAGCGTGGCGATTCTCGGCTGGGGCTGGAGCGTGCTGCCGGCGGCGTTGCTGGGAATGGGCGCCGCGGCACTGGCGGGCACCATCACCGGTTCGATTACCGTGGCCTGGCGGATTCCGTCGTTCATCGTGTCCCTCGGTGTGCTGGAAATGGCGCGGGGCCTGGCATACCAGATGACCGGTTCGCGGACCGCTTATATCGGTGACGCCTTCGCCTGGCTGTCCAACCCGATCGCATTCGGCATCTCGCCGTCGTTCATCATTGCCTTGCTGATTATCTTCATCGCCCAGGCTGTGCTGACGCGTACGGTGTTCGGTCGTTACCTGATCGGCATCGGCACCAATGAAGAGGCGGTACGTCTGGCGGGGATCAATCCGAAGCCCTACAAGATCCTGGTGTTCAGCCTGATGGGGCTGTTGGCCGGTATCGCTGCGTTGTTTCAGATTTCTCGCCTGGAAGCGGCGGACCCGAATGCCGGCTCCGGTCTGGAGCTGCAAGTGATCGCCGCGGTGGTGATCGGCGGTACCAGCCTGATGGGCGGGCGCGGTTCGGTGATCAGCACCTTCTTCGGTGTGTTGATCATTTCCGTACTGGCGGCCGGTCTGGCGCAGATCGGCGCGACCGAGCCAACCAAACGCATCATTACCGGTGCGGTTATCGTGGTGGCGGTGGTGCTCGATACCTATCGCAGTCAGCGCGCAAGCCGGCGGACCTGAGTCATGGCAACGATCAAGGATGTAGCGGCACTCGCGGGCATTTCCTACACCACGGTTTCCCATGTGGTGAACAAGACGCGGCCAGTCAGTGAGGAAGTGCGGATCAAGGTCGAGGCGGCAATCAAAAGCCTCGACTACGTGCCCAGCGCCGTGGCTCGCTCGTTGAAGGCGAAAACCACCGCGACCATCGGCCTGCTGGTGCCCAACAGCCTCAACCCGTACTTCGCCGAGCTGGCCCGTGGCATCGAGGATTACTGCGAGCGCAATGGCTATTGCGTCATTCTCTGCAATTCCGATGACAACCTGGACAAGCAGCGCAGCTACCTTCGCGTGCTGCTGGAAAAACGCATCGACGGCTTGATCGTAGCGTCTGCCGGTGGTGACAGCAGCCTGGCCGAAGGCCTGACGGGCGTGCGTACGCCGATGGTGATCGTCGACCGTGACCTGGAGGGTGTCGATGCGGACCTGGTGCGCATCGATCACGAATACGGTGCCTATCTGGCGACCCGGCACTTACTGGAGTTGGGGCATCGGGACATCGCCACGATTGGCGGCCCGGCGAGTACCAGCGTGGCGCAGATGCGTCTGGCCGGTTATTGCCGGGCGTTGAAAGAGGCGGGCGTCGAGGTGCCGCGCGAGCGAATGCTGGAAAGCGACTTCACCAGCACCGGCGGTTACAACGCCGCCGCGATCCTGCTGGAAAAGAACCCGCCCAGCGCGATCTTCGCCGGCAACGACATGATCGGCATCGGTGTGTTGCGTGCCGCTGCCGAGCGCAATATTCGTGTGCCCACCGAGCTGTCGGTGATCGGTTTCGACGATATCCAGATGAGCCGTTACGTCTATCCGGCGTTGACCACCGTGGGTCAGTCAATCCTGCAACTTGGCGAGATGGCGGCCGAGGTGTTGCTGCGTCGGATCGCCGCGCCGGATCTGGCGACCGATCAGCGCATCGTGACGCCCAGTATTGTCCTGCGGGAATCGACCGCGCCGCTGGCCGGTGTGTTTGCCCAATATCGCTGAGCCGAAAGCACCGCTAAACAAAAAAAGCACCGCTGAAATCGAATTGATGAGTAAAGATGTATGCCAGCAAAAGTAGTGGTAATAGGCAGCCTGAACATGGACCTGGTGACTCGGGCGCCACGGCTGCCCCGTGGTGGTGAAACGCTGATCGGCGAGTCATTTGCCACGGTTTCCGGCGGCAAGGGTGCGAACCAGGCCGTGGCCGCGGCGCGGCTGGGAGCGCAGGTGTCGATGGTCGGTTGTGTCGGCAGCGATGCTTATGGCGAAGCGCTGCGCGGAGCGCTGTTGGCCGAGCGGATCGATTGCCAGGCCGTCAGTACGGTCGAGGATTCCAGCGGCGTGGCGTTGATCGTGGTCGATGACAACAGTCAGAACGCGATCGTGATTGTTGCCGGTGCCAACGGCGCGCTGACCCCTGAGGTGATCGACCGTTTCGACAACGTATTGCAGAAGGCGGATGTCATCATCTGCCAGCTGGAAGTGCCGGATGCCACGGTCGGCCATGCTTTGAAACGCGGTCGTGAGCTGGGCAAGACCGTGATCCTCAATCCGGCGCCGGCCAGTCGCCCGCTGCCGGCGGATTGGTATGCGGCCATCGATTACCTGATCCCCAACGAAAGCGAAGCGTCGGCCTTGAGCGGTTTGCCGGTGGATTCCCTGAGCACTGCCGAAGCCGCCGCGACCCGCTTGATCGCCATGGGCGCCGGTAAGGTGATCATCACCCTTGGCGCTCAGGGATCGCTGTTCGCCAATGGCATCACCTTCGAGCATTTCCCGGCACCGAAAGTGAAAGCAGTCGATACCACCGCGGCTGGCGACACGTTTGTCGGTGGTTTCGCAGCGGCCCTGGCGGCCGGCAAAAGCGAGGCCGAGGCGATCCGTTTCGGTCAGGTCGCCGCTGCGCTGTCGGTCACCCGGGCTGGCGCGCAACCTTCGATTCCTACCTTGTCCGACGTACAGGCGTTTAAAGCACCATGAAAAAGACACCTTTGCTCAACGTCGCGTTGTCGCGGCTGATCGCATCCCTGGGTCATGGCGACACCGTTGTGATCGGCGATGCCGGCTTGCCAGTACCGCCCGGCGTCGAGTTGATTGACCTGGCCTTGACCCATGGCATTCCGGATTTCATCAGTACCTTGAAGGTTGTGCTCAGCGAAATGCAGGTCGAAAGCCATGTGCTGGCCCATGAAATTCTCGATAAAAAACCGTCGGCCTTAAGCGTGCTGGATGAACTGAATGCCGAAGGTGCGCTTGGCCGGCGCGAGCTGATCAGTCATGAACAATTCAAGGCGCTCAGCCGACAAGCGAGGGCGATTGTTCGTACAGGCGAATGTCAGCCGTACTGCAACATCGTTTTGGTGGCTGGCGTAACGTTCTAACTTTCCGTTCTTCCCACGCACAAGGAGTGCGCTATGCCTCGCTATGCTCAGAAACTGCATCACCTGCTTCGGAGTCTGCTGCTTTTGTCCCTGATTACCGCAACAAGCGCCTACGCGGCGGAAAAGATCGACTTGATCATCGACACCGATCCAGGTGCCGACGACGTGGTCGCCTTGCTGTTTGCCCTGGCCTCGCCGGAAGAGTTGAACATTCGTGCGCTGACCACCGTCGCTGGCAACGTGCGTCTGGACAAGACCTCGCGTAATGCGCGTCTGGCCCGTGAATGGGCAGGGCGTGAGGAGGTGCCGGTGTACGCGGGGGCGCCGAAACCGCTGATGCGCACGCCGATCTATGCCGAAAACATCCACGGCAAGGAAGGTCTGTCCGGTGTCACCGTGCATGAGCCGAAGAAAGGCCTGGCCGAAGGCAATGCAGTCAACTACCTGATCGATACCCTGAAGGCCGCCAAACCCCATAGCATCACCATCGCCATGCTCGGCCCGCAGACCAACCTGGCCTTGGCGCTGATCCAGGAGCCTGAAATCGTTCAGGGCATCAAGGAAGTGGTGATCATGGGCGGTGCGCACTTCAATGGTGGCAACATCACCCCGGTGGCCGAGTTCAATCTGTTCGCTGACCCGCAGGCGGCGGAAGTGGTGCTGAAGAGTGGTGTCAAGCTGACCTATCTGCCGCTGGACGTGACCCACAAGATCCTCACCAGTGAAGCGCGCCTGCAGCAAATCGCCGCATTGGACAACAATGCCAGCAAGCTGGTGGGCGATATTCTCAACGAATACGTCAAAGGTGACATGGAGCACTACGGCATTCCGGGTGGCCCGGTGCATGACGCCACGGTCATCGCTTACCTGCTCAAGCCGGAACTGTTTACCGGTCGCTCGGTAAACGTGGTGGTCGACAGTCGAGAAGGGCCGACCTTCGGTCAGACCGTTGTCGACTGGTATGACGGCCTGAAGGCACCGAAGAATGCCTTCTGGGTTGAAAATGGCGACGCCCAGGGCTTCTTCGATCTGCTGACCCAGCGCCTGGCTCGCTTGAAGTAATCCATAGACCCGCAGGTGCCAGCCTGCGGGGTTTTCCGCTACTCGGTATCCGTTGCACTCATGCCCTTATAGTCGTCGGAGTATTTCTCGAGAACCTGGGTTATGAAGGTCTGGGCGGCCTGTGTCCCCAATTCCTTGACCAGCAAATCGATACCAATGATTGCCAGCTCTTCCGGACTGCCCGGGCTGTAAGAGCTGTGGCCCTGTGGCCACTTGATTGTGATATTGGCGTCGATGCTTACGGTGGTCATGATGGCGCTCGTGAAGTCGGGAAAGTCTGAGTGTCGAGTTAACCATTTTGCAGGACGTTTGGCACTCCGACTTAGGCATCAGGAGAGGGCTATGCGACACTTGGTCTTTGACGAATTTTCAAGGATTGTGCTGTGCAGATCGATTTGAACACTCCTGACGGCTTGACCCTCGAAGCAGTGCGTCAGCTACTGGCCTCTGCCAGCGACGATGAGCACACTCAGTTGCGGGTCACCAAGGGCGGCATCGCTTACATTTCGTCGGGTGTCGTGGGTGGTACTGATATCGACGGGCTGCGGTTTCGCCTGGAAACATGGGCCAAGGGCTCGGGTTATGTCGGACGGGTCGCAGCCAGCGATGAGGTGTGGGTCATGCAGATCTTCAACGCGCTGAAAGACAACTGGCCGAATCCGCCGTACGACTACATCGACGTCTATTGAACGCTGTTCATATTCAGTGACGATTGCGGGATGAACGCCAGGGCGATGCTCAGGCAAACTCGCCACTCGTCCAGATCGAGGGCAGGGCGATAGCGCCCGCCTTGAAACCAAACACCAAAATGGCGGTCGCACGATCTCTGCTTAATTTTTGAAAGAAAGGAGGCTTCATGCCTTGGAAGCTCGCATCATTGGGTACGTTGTTGGCCGCCACTCTGCTGGCCGGTTGCAGCAGTACGTCCACCGAGTCGGCAAAGGACCCTGTGGCGACCGATACCGGCCACAGCCGTTGTGAAGCAAAGGCTGCCGAATTCACCATTGGCAAAAAGGCTTCGCCCGAATTGCTGGAGCAGGCGCGTACCCGTGCAGGCGCGCAGAATGCCCGGTTTCTCAAGCCTGATGACATGGTGACTCTGGAGTACCGCTCCGATCGCCTGAACCTGAGCACCGACAGCAATCTGGTGGTCACCCGCGTCAACTGCGGCTGATTGTTTTTGTTTCACCCATAAAAAACCCCGTCACATGGACGGGGTTTTTTTAGTGCGCCAGAAAATTACTCTGGGCGAACTTGTGCAGCTTGCATACCCTTTTGGCCTTTCTCAGCCACGAAGGAAACGGTTTGGCCTTCTTTCAGGCTTTTGAAACCGTCGCTTTCGATAGCTTTGAAGTGTACGAACAGGTCGTCACCGCCACCTTGAGGAGTGATGAAGCCGAAGCCTTTTTCATCGTTGAACCATTTAACGGTGCCGGTTTGGCGATTAGACATGGTGTATCTCCAAGAAACATATATTTTCAGTAGTACTGTGCTGCTCAGGCCAACTGGGCACACCGGAGTATCATAGTCGAAATGTTCGCTTTGGGAGCCCCCCGGACGTGCTGTTTGCCCTACAGTCGCGTTCTCTTTGTTGCTCTGTATGGCTGAAAGCCCCGTTTTAAAAGGCTTTCAGCCGAAAGTAAAGACAATAAAAAAAGCTGTAAAACCTGCATAAATCGTACGAAAAAGCTGAAAACCATCACTTTTTATCAGCGTTGGGCCGAGTCAAAAGGACTTTTTCCTCACTTTTTCGCCGGTGCATTGGCCTTGCATTTGGCGATCTCGCCCAGTGCCTTTTGTTGCAGTTCCGGGGTGGCCTTGTTGTCCATCAGCGACTGAATATCGCTGGCCGGGTAGGATTTGATCGCGTCGGCGCCACAAGCGCAGTGGGATTTTGCCGCAGCAGCGCCAATCTGAGGGGAAGCCGCCTGTGTGCACTGAGCCATGTACTTCTCGCGCTCACCCTTTGGCCAGTCGGCATGGGCGGCCAACGGCAGCAACAGGACGAGGGGGGCGACTACTGCGAATAAACGATTCAGACGCATGCTGAGATGCTCCTTTCGGGTCAATGTCTTTTATCTGATGGGTGACACGGGGTTCAAGTTCAGCACTCTGGCACAAAAAAGCCTGATTTGCCCCAGCAGAAAACCTCGGTGCATCGATGACCGTTCATCTGTGCTAGCATGCCTGGCTCGGGTGTTTGCAGGCTCCGGATGACCTTCCGTCCCGGCAGCGGCAAATGCGCGAATAACCCTGATTTGAATCCCAGTCACTCTGGTTCGGTTTTCCGGTTGGCCGCAAGGCTCCTGCCGCTGTAAGGCAGGCGTTCGTCATTGAATGGCCTGGATCGGATCTTGTACTGGCTCATCCCAACCCACGTGACCTTTGGTAGGGGTCACCACTAGGAGAGGAGGCGCCATGCCAACTATTACTCTTCCCGACGGCAGTCAACGTTCATTCGATCACCCGGTTTCCGTAGCCGAGGTCGCCGCATCCATCGGTGCAGGCCTGGCCAAGGCCACCGTAGCCGGCAAGGTCAATGGCAAGCTGGTCGACGCCAGCGACATCATCGACAGCGATTCTTCGCTGCAAATCATTACGCCAAAGGATGAAGAGGGGCTGGAGATCATTCGCCACTCTTGCGCCCACCTGGTTGGCCACGCGGTCAAGCAGCTGTACCCGACGGCCAAGATGGTCATCGGTCCGGTCATCGAAGAAGGCTTCTATTACGATATCGCCTTCGAGCGTCCTTTCACGCCTGACGACCTGGCCGCCATCGAACAGCGCATGCAGCAGCTGATCGAGAAAGATTACGACGTGATCAAGAAAGTCACTCCGCGCGCCGAAGTGATCGAAGTGTTCAAGGCTCGCGGCGAAGACTACAAACTGCGCCTGGTCGAAGACATGCCGAACGAGCAGGCCATGGGCCTGTACTATCACGAAGAATACGTCGACATGTGCCGCGGTCCGCACGTGCCGAACACGCGCTTCCTGAAATCCTTCAAGCTGACCAAGCTGTCCGGCGCCTACTGGCGTGGCGATGCCAAGAACGAGCAATTGCAGCGCGTCTACGGCACCGCATGGGCGGACAAGAAGCAGCTGGCGGCTTACATCCAGCGCATCGAAGAAGCTGAAAAGCGCGATCACCGCAAGATCGGCAAGCGTCTGGGCCTGTTCCACACCCAGGAAGAGTCGCCGGGCATGGTGTTCTGGCACCCGAACGGCTGGACCCTGTACCAGGTGCTCGAGCAGTACATGCGCAAGGTTCAGCGCGACAATGGTTACCTGGAGATCAAGACTCCACAAGTCGTTGACCGCAGCCTGTGGGAGAAATCCGGGCACTGGGCCAACTACGCCGACAACATGTTCACCACGCAGTCGGAAAACCGCGACTACGCTATCAAGCCGATGAACTGCCCGTGCCACGTGCAGGTGTTCAATCAGGGCCTGAAAAGCTACCGCGAGCTGCCAATGCGTTTGGCCGAGTTCGGTGCCTGCCACCGTAACGAGCCGTCGGGTGCACTGCACGGCATCATGCGTGTTCGCGCCTTCACTCAGGACGATGCTCACATCTTCTGTACTGAAGAGCAGATGCAGGCCGAATCCGCCGCGTTCATCAAGCTGACCATGGACGTCTATGCCGACTTCGGCTTTAAAGAAGTCGAAATGAAACTGTCCACTCGTCCGGAAAAACGCGTCGGTTCCGACGAGTTGTGGGATCGCGCCGAAGCGGCATTGGCCGCAGCCCTTGATAGTGCGGGCCTGCCGTACGATCTGCAGCCGGGCGAGGGTGCGTTCTACGGTCCGAAGATCGAGTTCTCGCTGAAAGATTGCCTCGGCCGTGTCTGGCAGTGTGGTACCCTTCAGCTCGATTTTAACCTGCCTGTCCGTCTGGGAGCCGAATACGTCTCCGAAGACAACAGTCGCAAGCACCCGGTGATGTTGCATCGGGCGATCCTGGGTTCCTTCGAGCGCTTCGTCGGAATTCTGATCGAGCACTACGAGGGTGCATTCCCCGCGTGGCTGGCGCCGACCCAGGCAGTGATTATGAATATCACTGATAAACAAGCCGATTTTGCCGCAGAGGTTGAAAAAACTCTCAACGAAAGCGGATTTCGTGCCAAGTCTGACTTGAGAAATGAAAAGATCGGCTTTAAAATCCGCGAGCATACTTTGCTCAAGGTTCCCTATCTCTTGGTTATCGGAGATCGGGAAGTCGAGATGCAGACTGTCGCTGTGCGTACTCGTGAAGGTGCTGACCTGGGCTCGATGCCCGTCGCCCAGTTCGCTGAGTTTCTCGCGCAAGCGGTTTCCCGGCGTGGTCGCCCAGATTCGGAGTAATTATTATTAAGCGTGAAATGAGACAAGATAAACGAGCTGCACCGAAAGCCCCGATCAACGAGAATATCTCGGCACGCGAGGTTCGGTTAATTGGGGCTGAAGGTGAACAGCTTGGGATTGTGTCAATTGAAGACGCGCTTCTTAAGGCTGAAGAGGCCAAACTGGATTTGGTGGAAATTTCCGCCGATGCAGTACCCCCTGTTTGCAAACTGATGGACTACGGCAAATCGATCTTCGAAAAGAAGAAGCAGATTGCCGCGGCCAAGAAAAACCAGAAGCAGATTCAGGTTAAAGAAATCAAGTTTCGTCCAGGGACGGAGGAAGGGGATTACCAGGTAAAACTGCGCAACCTGGTACGTTTCCTGAGTGACGGGGACAGGGCCAAGGTATCCTTGCGATTCCGCGGCCGTGAGATGGCCCACCAGGAGCTGGGGATGGAACTCCTCAAGCGAGTTGAAGGTGACTTGCTCGAGTACGGTTCGGTCGAACAGCATCCTAAGATGGAAGGACGCCAGCTGATCATGGTCATCGCCCCGAAAAAGAAGAAGTAATCAACAGGGCACGGCAGGCCTTCTGATTATGTTTATCAACTGAATGCGGAGTATCCGAACATGCCAAAAATGAAAACGAAAAGTGGTGCTGCTAAGCGGTTTTTGAAAACTGCTAACGGTATCAAGCACAAGCACGCTTTCAAGAGCCACATCCTGACTAAAATGTCGACCAAGCGTAAGCGTCAACTGCGCGGTAGCAGCTTGCTGCATCCGTCTGACGTGGCAAAAGTCGAGCGCATGCTGCGCCTTCGTTAATTTTAGTCAAGAATAGAGGAAGTAACTCATGGCTCGTGTAAAGCGTGGCGTCATTGCCCGTAAACGTCACAAAAAAATTCTGAAACTTGCTAAAGGCTACTACGGCGCTCGCTCGCGCGTATTCCGTGTTGCCAAGCAAGCGGTAATCAAGGCAGGCCAATACGCCTACCGTGACCGTCGTCAGAAAAAACGTCAGTTCCGCGCTCTGTGGATCGCTCGTATCAACGCTGGTGCACGTATCAACGGTCTGTCCTACAGCCGTTTCATCGCCGGCCTGAAAAAAGCGTCCATCGAGATCGACCGTAAGGTTCTGGCTGATCTGGCAGTGAACGAAAAAGCGGCGTTTGCTGCGATTGTCGAGAAAGCTAAAGCCACCTTGGCTTAAGTACCCCCGACAGTCACCCGGTCTCACCTCTGTGGGGCCAGGTGTTAAACGTCATAAATAGGGGAAGAGCCTTCAAGCTCTTCCCCTATTTTGTATCTGGAGTCTGTACATGGAAAACCTGGATGCGCTCGTCTCTCAAGCACTAGAGGCTGTGCAAAGCGCTGAAGATATCAATGCCCTGGAGCAAATCCGGGTTCACTACCTTGGCAAAAAGGGTGAATTGACTCAGGTGATGAAGACCCTGGGGAATTTGCCGGCAGAAGAGCGTCCGCAAGTCGGTGCGCTGATCAACGTTGCCAAGGAGCGTGTCACAGAGGTTCTCAATGCGCGCAAGGCGTTGTTCGAGGAGGCCGATCTTGCGGCCAAGCTCGCCGCCGAATCCATTGACGTGACCCTGCCTGGCCGCGGCCAGACCTCAGGCGGTCTGCATCCGGTTACCCGGACTCTGGAACGTATCGAGCAGTTCTTCACCCACATTGGCTACGGCATCGCCGAAGGCCCTGAGGTCGAAGACGATTACCACAACTTCGAAGCGCTCAACATCCCAGGCCATCACCCGGCCCGGTCGATGCATGACACCTTCTATTTCAATGCCAACATGTTGCTGCGCACCCATACCTCGCCGGTACAGGTCCGCACCATGGAATCGAAACAGCCGCCGATCCGCATCGTCTGCCCAGGCCGTGTGTACCGCAGCGACTCCGATATCACCCACTCGCCGATGTTCCATCAGGTCGAAGGCCTGCTGGTCGACCGCGATATCAACTTCGCCGACCTGAAAGGCACCATCGAAGAGTTCCTGCGCGTGTTCTTCGAAAAAGAACTGGCCGTGCGTTTCCGTCCTTCGTACTTCCCGTTCACCGAGCCATCCGCTGAAGTCGACATGGAATGCGTGATGTGCAGCGGTAAAGGCTGCCGTGTCTGCAAGCAGACTGGCTGGCTGGAAGTCATGGGCTGCGGCATGGTTCACCCGAATGTGCTGCGTATGTCCGGGATCGACCCGGAAGAGTTTTCGGGCTTTGCCTTCGGCATGGGCGTTGAGCGTCTGGCCATGCTGCGTTACGGCGTGAACGACTTGCGTCTGTTCTTCGACAACGACTTGCGGTTCCTCGCGCAATTTCGCTAGTCGTAACGAATTCTTAGGAGAGCAGGATGAAATTCAGTGAACAATGGCTGCGTGGCTGGGTAAGCCCGCAGGTAAATCGCGACGAGCTGGTTGCTCGTCTGTCGATGGCCGGTCTTGAGGTCGATAGCGTTACGCCGGCCGCCGGTGAATTCAGTGGTGTGGTGGTGGGCGAGGTGCTGAGCACCGAGCAACACCCGGACGCCGACAAGCTGCGCGTTTGCCAGGTCAGCAGTGGCGCGGAGACCTTCCAGGTTGTGTGCGGTGCGCCAAACGTGCGCCCTGGCCTGAAGATCCCGTTCGCCATGATCGGTGCCGAACTGCCAGGCGATTTCAAAATCAAGAAAGCCAAGCTGCGTGGCGTTGAATCCAACGGCATGCTGTGCTCCCAGGCTGAGCTGCAAATTGGCGAAGGCAACGACGGCCTGATGGAATTGCCGGCCGATGCGCCGGTCGGTCAGGACATTCGTGAATACCTGAACCTGGAAGACGCCAGCATCGAGGTCGACCTGACCCCGAACCGCGGTGACTGCCTGTCTCTGGCCGGTCTGGCCCGCGAAGTTGGTGCGCTTTATGCTGCCCCGGTGGTGCGCCCGGTCATTGCCAGCGTTCCTGCCGTGCACGACGAAGTGCGTTCGATCGAAGTGTTGGCGCCGAACGCTTGCCCGCGTTATCTGGGTCGCGTGATCCGTAACGTTGACCTGTCCAAGCCTACGCCACTGTGGATGGTCGAGCGCCTGCGTCGCGCCGACGTGCGTAGCATCGACGCCGCCGTCGACATCACCAACTACGTGATGCTGGAACTGGGCCAACCGCTGCACGCATTCGATCTCGCCGAAATCAATGGCGGCATCCGCGTGCGTATGGCTGAAGATGGCGAGAAGCTGGTGCTGCTCGACGGTCAGGAAGTCAGCCTGCGTAGTGATACTCTGGTGATCGCCGACCACACCCGTGCCTTGGCTATCGCCGGCGTCATGGGGGGCGAGCACAGCGGCGTCAACACCGCGACCACCCGCGATATTTTCCTGGAAAGTGCGTTCTTCGACCAGATCGCCGTCGCTGGCAAGGCTCGTTCCTACGGCCTGCACACCGACGCATCGCACCGCTACGAGCGCGGCGTGGACTGGAAGTTGGCCCGTGAAGCCATGGAGCGCGCCACTGGCCTGCTGCTGGAAATCACTGGTGGCGAAGCTGGCCCGATCGTCGAAACCGTCAGCGAGCAGCACCTGCCATCGATCGCGCCGATCACCCTGCGTGCCCAACGCATCACCCAGATGCTGGGCATGGAAATGGATTCGGCCGAAGTCGAGCGTCTGCTCAGCGCTTTGGGCCTGACCATTACCGCCGATGGGGCAGGGCAGTGGCGCGTTGAAGTGCCAAGCTTCCGTTTCGATATCAGCCTGGAAGTCGACCTGATCGAAGAACTGGCCCGTCTGTACGGTTACAACCGTCTGCCGGTTCGCTACCCGCAAGCCCGTCTGGCGCCACAAGCCAAGGCTGAAGCGCGCAGCGATCTGCCTGAACTGCGTCGTCTGCTGGTGGCCCGTGGTTATCAGGAAGCGATCACTTACAGCTTCATCGATCCGAAACAGTTCGAGTTGTTTAATCCGGGGGTCGAGCCGCTGCTGCTGGCCAACCCGATTTCCAACGACATGGCGGCCATGCGTTCGTCCCTGTGGCCGGGCCTGGTCAAGGCGCTTCAGCACAACCTGAACCGCCAGCAGGATCGCGTCCGCCTGTTCGAAAGCGGTCTGCGTTTCGTTGGTCAGCTGGAAGGCCTGAAGCAAGAGCCGATGCTGGCTGGTGTGGTGTGCGGTAGCCGTCTGCCGGAAGGCTGGGCGCAAGGTCGCGATGTCGTGGATTTCTTCGACGTCAAAGCCGATGTGGAAGCGGTGCTGGGCTTCGCCGGTGCACTGGATGCGTTCACGTTTGTGCCGGGTAAACACCCTGCGTTGCACCCGGGTCAAACCGCGCGCGTCGAGCGTGATGGTCGCGTGGTCGGCTATGTCGGTGCTATCCACCCTGAATTGTCGAAAACCCTCGGTCTCGACCGTCCGGTCTTCGTTTTCGAGTTGGTTCTGGCCGAAGTGGCTTCGGGCAAAATGCCAAAATTCAGCGAGTTGTCGCGCTTTCCTGAAGTGCGTCGTGACTTGGCATTGATTGCGGCCACGGACGTGCCGGCCACTGCTGTGCTGGATGTAATCCGTGAAAATGCAGGCGAATGGCTCACGGACCTCAGGCTATTTGACGTGTATCAGGGTAAAGGCATTGATCCTGATAGAAAAAGCCTTGCGGTCGGCTTGACCTGGCAGCATCCATCGCGCACTCTTAATGACGATGAGGTGAATACCGCAACGCAAAACATCCTCACCTCGCTCGAACAAAGGTTGAACGCCACGTTAAGGAAGTGACGTATGGGGGCTTTGACGAAAGCTGAGATGGCGGAACGTCTGTACGAAGAGCTGGGCCTGAACAAGCGGGAGGCCAAGGAATTGGTCGAACTGTTTTTCGAAGAAATCAGGCACGCGCTCGAAGACAACGAACAAGTCAAATTGTCCGGTTTCGGCAATTTCGACCTTCGGGACAAACGCCAGCGGCCTGGCCGCAATCCGAAAACGGGAGAAGAAATCCCGATCACGGCTCGCCGTGTGGTCACCTTTCGTCCAGGGCAGAAGTTGAAGGCCCGAGTTGAGGCTTATGCTGGAACCAAGTCATAACGACGAACTACCCGTCATCCCGGGCAAACGCTACTTCACCATTGGTGAAGTCAGCGAGCTGTGTGCGGTAAAACCACACGTGCTGCGCTACTGGGAGCAGGAGTTTCCTCAACTCAACCCCGTCAAACGCCGCGGAAACCGCCGGTATTATCAGCGCCAGGACGTGCTGATGATCCGGCAGATCCGCGCGCTTCTTTACGATCAGGGGTTCACCATCGGCGGCGCACGCTTGCGTTTGTCCGGCGATGAAGCCAAAGACGACACCACCCAATACAAACAAATGATCCGCCAGATGATCGCCGAGCTGGAAGATGTTCTGGTGGTCCTCAAGAAATAAATTCCTGCTTTTAAATACTTCCAGTTTTCAAAAGCTTGCGATATATTCTTGAGCGTTCCTCGAGATGAGGGACAGAGTCAACGCCTAGTCGGGGCGTAGCGCAGTCCGGTAGCGCACTAGCATGGGGTGCTAGGGGTCGAGTGTTCGAATCACTCCGTCCCGACCATATTATTCAAAGGGGTCGCGAGATTTTATCTCGCGACCCCTTTCTATTTAAAGTCGTTTTCCCCCCACAAAACCACTGGCTCTGGCTGGAATCTCAGCGGATATAAAGGAGCTGGTTGGTGTTCTGTCGCACTATCAGCGCACCAATAGAGGCCTGCATCTGCTTTATTTAAGTCGGTGACATTGCCTATGGCGGTTTCGGCGTTCATTGAGCCGGTGATACCTCAGACTCAAGGCATTTCCGCGTTTAACATTCGTCGAATGGTTATTGATGAACTACGTTCGCTGGGCATTGATAAAGTCTATAAATGCCCTCAGAGGCGAGGGCAGATAGCGTCTACCAGGGTAATAGAGAAACGGTCCGGTAAAGCTCTGCCACCATGGTTCCAGCACCGGTTCAAGTGCCCCACTTTCCAGATAGGGCTCAAGCCAGTCCTCAAACAGGTAGACGATACCCAGCCCATCAATCGCAGCCTGAACAGTCAGGTCCACGGCGCCTCCCACCCTGACAATCAACGGCCCAGTCGGGTCCACGCTCACGGTTTCGCCATGACGTTCGTACTCCCAGAGCGGCATCGCGCCACTGGGAAATCTGCCCCGCAGGCATGCGTGCTTCAACAGAACTCGTGGGTGCTCTGGTCGACCTCTGGCATCGAGATAAGCCGGTGATGCGGCCGTCGCGAAGCGTTGAAGTCGTGGGCCGATGGGGACTGCAATCATGTCCTGCTCAAGGCGTTCATCGTAACGAATACCTGCGTCACAACCTGCCGCAAGCATGTCGACGAAGTTCTCCTCGATCGTCACTTCCAGGCTGATGTCGGGATAGGTTTGCAGGAAGGGGGTAATGATCGACGGCAGCACAAGTCTTGCGGCGCTGGCAGGAACATTCAGCTTGAGGGTGCCTGAGGGGCGGTCGCGGAAGTTGTTCACCACATCAAGAGCCGACTCGACTTCGCCCAATGCGGGCACGATGCGTTCCATCAGCATTGCGCCAGCTTCAGTCGGAGCCACGCTCCGGGTGGTGCGATTGAGCAGCCTCACACCTAGCCTGGCTTCCAGGAGTCGCACCGCGTCACGGCGCTGGGATAGCGGACGGCGAGTCCAGGGCTGATTAGTTGGAGCTTTTACTAAGCAGCCCAGTAAGCGCCAGCGAATGGCTCGCGGTCGCCGTGAGACATTACGCTGACTGACGTCTAATCCAGTGATTTGCTCATAGTGCCTATCGGGATTGCGCCATGGTCGGATAGTCCGTGTAACCGCGATCCTCACCTTGGTAGAACGTCGTCGGGTCGGCTTCGTTCAGGGCTCTATTGTGTTTGAATCGCTCTACCAAATCCGGGTTGGCCAGGAACGCGGTGCCAAACGACACCAGATCAGCATCGCCTAAGTTGAGCGCCGTTCCGGCTCGCTCTGCGTCATAGCCACCATTGGCGATGTAGGTGCCACCGAAACGACGCTTTAGTTCTCTGAAATCAAATGGCCCTGCACCGAGTTCAACCACGTGAAGGTAGGCCAACCCATAGCGACTGAGCATCTTCGCCGCGTAGTTGAAAGTTGCTTGGGGATCGCTGTCGCTCATGGAGAAATAATTGAAGATTGGCGACAGGCGAACGCCTACGCGGCTGGCCCCGAAGACCTCGATGACGGACTCGACTACTTCCTTGAGAAATCGAGCGCGATTCTCTACAGATCCGCCGTAGGTATCGGTTCGGGTATTGGTGCCATCGCGTAGGAACTGGTCGATCAAATAACCGTTTGCACCATGGATTTCAACGCCGTCGAATCCAGCACGTTTTGCGTTTTCAGCACCTTGGCGAAAATCAGCGATCACGTCAGGAACCTCATCGAGATCCAGAGCTCGTGGCAATTCGTAAGACTTCAGTCCCTCAGGCGTATAGATCTCGCCATCAGCCTTGATCGCTGAAGGTGCTACTGGCAGGGCGCTGTTGATCTGCACCAATGGATGTGAGAGCCGTCCGACATGCCAGAGTTGCAGGAATATCCGTCCACCTTCTGCATGAACAGCGTCGGTCACTTGTCTCCAGCCGGCGATTTGTTCGGAGGTGAAGATGCCCGGCGTTCTCATATAGCCTTTGCCTTGTGCCGAGACCTGAGAACCCTCGGTGATGATGAGTCCGGCACCGGCACGTTGCCGGTAATACTCAACCACGGTGGGCGTCGGAGCATCACCTTCACCGGCGCGGCTTCGCGTCAAAGGCGCCATGACCATGTGGTTTTTCAGAGGGAGGGAGCCGATTTGTGCAGGGGACAACAGCAGGTCGAGATTGCTCGTGGTCATGATGTATCTCAGTAGGTGAGGATTAATAATTCGGGATTGGTGGGATGTTTAGCGGGGAGTCGTATCGACTGAAGGCGCGCCTCAGGGGCTAGCTCAGTCGTCCCTCCTGCCGCAGGCGTTCGCCGATGCGCTGTATCTCAGTTTCGCCCTGTGCCAGAGCTGCCCTGCTCGTGTGTACCGAGTAGTAGCCCGTCACCAGTTCGTGCGGATGCTTCACTGCTGAGCCCAGTACGAATGAGCATTCGCCTTGAGCCACGAAATCGATGTATTGCTCGGACTCCTCGAATACGGCGAGTTCGCCGGCATTGATCAGGCCCCCTGTGTCCAGCCGTCCTGCATTAACCGCGAGCCAGGCCACGGTGTGTCCGGACGGCGGGGTATACCGCCAGCGCTCGCCGTCTTTCAAATTCACGGCGAGATAGTTCATGTCACTCGGCGCTTCAATCAGGCTCTGCGCATTACCGTAGCGGCCCAGGAGCACGCGCGCCGGGCCTGATTGCGGAACTTGGGAGGGCGCAAGATAGACACTCAGCGCGGGGGCGTTTTCCAACGACGGCGGTAGTGCCACCCAGAGCTGGAATCCCTGCATTGAGGACTCGTTGGCTAGCGTAGCGTCGTGCCAAACCCCATTGCCGGCGCGCATCCACTCAACACCACCGGCAAGCAACACACCCGTCGCGCCAGTGGTGTCTTCATAGGCGACGTCGCCTTTGGTCATGAAGGTAACCGTCGCGATCCCTGAGTGCGGGTGCATGCCGAAATTGGACTTACCGCGACTGGCGTTCAAACTGAAAATATCAAGGAAAATGAAAGGCTTTAAAAGCTCGCCCAGATCGCCCGGGCTCATAAGCCGCGTTATAGGGCCATGGGTGCTGCCTTTAGTGCGATGGACAATGGCGCGTTGCAGAACAGCGACGGTGGCGGTCATATGTTTTCTCTCGGGGGTTTGAGCGCCTGGGCCCACCAGACAATGTCATCGAGCAGCGCTTTGGCTGTCTGGGAGGTCAAATGCAGCAATGCCTGAAGGATATGCGTCTTCGGATTGCTTTATTAGATGGCATAATTGGATTGAACCAATCCATTTAACGAAGGGGTGGCGATAAAGTGATTGACCTGAATGACGTCGCCTTGTTTGTACAAGTGGTACGCAACGGCAGCTTTGCCGAAGCGGCGCGGCAGCTTGGAATGCCGCCCAACACCTTAAGCAGGCGCGTTCAACAACTCGAGGCGCAGCTCGGCACACGGCTGCTGCAGCGCTCCACGCGCAAGCTCACACTTACCCATTCAGGTCAGGCTTTTCATGACCGCTGCTCTGGCGCGGTAGAAGGCCTGATCGATGCCGGACAGCAATTAATGACGGGAAACCAGGAGCCGAGTGGCATCGTGCGCATTGCGGCGATGGCTGATTTCTTCGACTTCTTCCCTATGGAATGGGTGGCCGATTTTCTAGCCTTGCATCCACGGGTTCAGCTTGACTTCGTGCTAAGTGATGCGCGCGCCGATTTGATCGCTGATCGGATCGACATCGCGTTTCGAGGGGGCACTTTGCAGGATTCGGGATACGTCGGTCGCCAACTCATTGGAGCAGGCAATGAAGGTTTGGTCGCCAGCCCCAAGTACCTCAATAACCGAGGTGTGCCCGCTACGCTAGAGGATCTGGTCAATCACGACTGTGTGAGTTTCGGCCATCCTAGCGGCGTCACCACGTGGCGTCTTAATGGACCGAACGGTGTTGAGGAAGACGTGCAGATTACCAGCCGTTTCAATGGAAACACGGCTCAGGCATTGCGTAAGGCCACGGTGGCTGGCTTGGGTATTGCGTTGCTGCCGCCCACGATAGTTGATTTCGATCTTCGGGCTGGCCGCCTTGTGCCTGTGCTACCGCATTACCATCGCACTGGATACGGCCTGCATGTGCTTTATCCCAGTCGGCAACATTTGCCGTTGGCGGTATCAGCCTTTATAGGACTGGTGATGGAGAAGCTAAAAGTGGAAGCATTCCCAGCAAGGGTTTTACCTGAGCAGGTTTGACACGGTATTTGGGCTTATGACTTTCACACAGCGGGACGGGTAGTAATTTCCTCCACCATTAGTCACGTCATCTGTATTTACGGGTCGAGTGTTCGAATCACTCCGTCAAGACCATATTTCATGAGTACAATCAGATAGTTAAGCCGATCAGCTAGATCGGCTTTTTTGTGCCTGCGCAAAAAACGCGCAAAACTACCCGGTGATTTCGCTGATATTCAGGTCTGGAATTGCCTCAGACCAGACGATTTTTTCGTGGTCCCGTTGGTAGTTTTTGGTCATCCCCACGCTCGCATGCCCTGCAATTTTCCGCCCGTCCTTTCCGGCTTTCTTGTACAGGTGCAGTGACAGCGCTCGCACTTCGTGAAAGCCTGGCATCTCCTCTTTCTTCCATCCCGCGTAGCAGTTCGCCGCCTCCCTGGCCTCCTTGAGCGCTCGCGTCAAATACCGATCCTCGTCCAGTGGTCCTTGGTCTGCGCCTGTTTCTGTTTCGGGCGATCGGGCTTCCGGTGCATCAGGTGCGGTGACGCAGTGTCATCACGGCAGCGACTGATAACTGCCTGCAACTCGAGCGTCACTCGAAAGCGAATCCACACTGCGTCACTGGGCTTCGCCGTCTTCTTCTGCACCAGATAGAGGTATCCCTCCCGAACGCCATCAAAGCGCATATCGAGAATGTCGGTGTGGCGCTGGGCGATGATCAGGGTGAGGCCTCGCAAAATGGTCGATTGCTATCCCGCGCCGCGCTTGCTTGGTTTTGGAGGCGCGTCAGGACACTCATCGGCCCATCGCGTAACCGTCATGTCATTGAATTGCTCCCCCATGGTCTCGACGTGCAGGCAAGCGCCGTTCTTTGAGTAGAACAAGATGCAACGCGAGCTATCAAAAGAGCAGGTATCGACCTCGAAGAGCTTGCGTGCAGCCAGCTCCCGCTCCACGCCACTGTATTCATAGCCTTCGGTGGTATGCATCCGCGTCGGCTTCCATCCTTGTCTGACGAGCTTGGCCCTGGCCGAGACCAAGGGCTCACCGACGGCGATGCCTGCCGGTCCGCGCCTGTCATTTGTCGCCTGCGAGCCATCCGCAAACGTTGCGCTGGTGCCAATGCAATAAAGTACGACGAGCGCGAGGATCGAAGCCTTTATTTGACAATCCCTTCAGCCGATTTGTAGCTCGCCAAAAACTCTGAATACACAGAATCCACCCTTAGCAAAGCCCGAAAATAGCGGACTGATATTGATGCCCCTAATCTGTCTCGGGACACTTGAAACCCCAGCCATCAATTATCATGTCTTTTACTTCTTCACCAGTGGTGCTGACGACTAGACAAGTTTTGTTTTTCTTATAATTGAACTCGCAATATTGCACCCCTTGGGTGCATCTTTCGACTTCAATAATACCCATGTTTTTAAGTATTACTGCGGTGCCAACCGGCTGCATCTCATTCGGTAAACTTGGCTTCCAGCCATGTTTGATCAATGCTTTCCGTGCATTTAAGAAGGATATTCCTTTTTTAATCGGCACATCTGTTGCGTTCGCAAGAACGCTAACGCAACAAAGCAGAATGCAAGCAATAGGGTGTAGTTTCATTTTGTAGTGCCGCCAAATTTCTTGTAGGTGGTTAAGACATCGTCATACGGCATATACGGTTGACCGGATGGATGTCCATTAAGTGGGCGATTCGCTTGGCCGGGGCCCATCGGTAAAGATTCCCATTGTCCAGATGCTTTGCGTATTGCATCGTTAATGTCGCCATTTACGAGTGAGTCGATCGCACGCACAGAGCGGAGAATTTCGACTGCAGTCAAGTCCTGTGTATGCGGTGTGAAGTCAGATAGGCCCATTGCTGAAATTCATTACTGTACTGTAGGCGGAGGCCGAGCATTCTGTAGTCTCCAATGACAAACAGAGGCTATTTATTCAATCTGCCTTTGTGCCGTTTCTGTGGCGATGGTATGCACTCTCGCCACAGGGCACGACGATTACTCCTTCAATTCGACGTGATCCAGTGCCTGGTTCACCGCCAGCTCACCGAGCATGACCACTTGCGCAATGCCCAGCAGGGTCTTGCGATGTGAGGTTTCCAGCAGCGCCGCGAAATTGTTGAGCATGACGGTAGCCGAGCCGAGTGTTTCGCTGGCGTTGGCCAGCAGGGATTCGGTGTTGTACTTCGGGTTGGCGAGGTACATGGGCTCGGGTTCGTTGGCCGTGGCCATGATCTGGGCGGCCGGGTTGAGGTAGTGGTCGAGGGCGCGTTCGGCGGCTTCGTGGAGCTTTTTTGAATCGAGGGATTCGTAGGGGGATGTCGGGTCTGTGGCAGGCGGATTGGGTGTAGGTTTGAACATGGATGAAACTCCTGATGCGAGTTTATTTAAATGGGAGCCATCACATTCGCTACCAAACGAATTAGGGTGATGGCCATACGCGGGTTGGTAGACCGGTCGCATCAGGAACCCGGCGCCCTCGAAAGAGCCCCGCGCATGGCCACCATAATAGGTGATGCCGTGCGCCGTGATACGAACGGGCTACCAAACCCGATCACTGTTTTTCAGTGACCGGGAAACGATAAAACCCGAGTCCAAAGCGCACAAGCCGGCGGATTCTGGCGCAGGCGTAGGCAACGACGCAAGGCGTTGTAGCCTCGATGAAGTAACACCGGGTGTACTTAAACACGCAGCTAAACATCCAGGGTAAGGCGAGCGGATATACAGAGCTACGGCCTGCCTACGCACCAGGCTGGTGATATTCAGCAACTGCTGTCGCATAGGTGGCAACGGGTATCATTAGGCAGAGCGGTGTTCGCGGCACATCAGACCAGCACATTCCCTTACTACGACGAAAGAGCTAGATCCCCATGAAAATGACTGTTAGCTGCACGTTTCAGATAACTGGCTGGGACGAGAAGCCGTCTCAAGAGCTTGAGGGCACTCCGAAACTCTCACACGCCAAAGTCACGCAGTCCTATGCTGGCGCCATCGAGGGAACAAGTAGCGTCGAATACCTCATGTCTTATAGCGTCGACGGCACAGCTAGCTTTGTTGGTTTTGAGCGGATTTGTGGTGTGGTAGCAGGTAAGAGCGGAACATTTGTTGTTCGGCATTCGGGATCATTTTCGGAGGGAAAGGCACGCAGCACTTGGAGTGTCGTGAAGGGGGCAGGCACGGGGGATCTAGTCAATCTTAGCGGTAATGGTAACTACGTTGCTGGTCATGGTGAGCCGGCACAAGTGTCATTTGAATATTCGTTTGAACCTGACAGCTAAAGTGTATTGGCTGGACGCATCCACTCTGGCACAGCGATGCGATTATGGGTGGGGGGTGTCCATCCCATTGCTTACGAAAGATCAGCCTTAAAGTCGTCAGCCTCATAATCACAGAAACCCAGCGAGGCTGGAATTCCAGCCCCGCAGCGCCAAGACATTGATCCTATTTTTGGCTGAGCGCCGCTATCGATACTCCCGAAGCGACGAAGGTGAGTCCTGCCCCTACGTTCAGGCCATTTACCAGCCGTGGGCTCTGACGCAAAAAACGGGACAGTACAGTGGCAAATACGCCCATAAGTGCGAATCCCACTGCCGTAAGGGCGGCGAACCATATGCCGTACACCAGCATCTGCACGCTCACTGAGCCGCGTTGTGGGTCGACGAACTGCGGGATGAACGCAAGGACGAAAAACCCAGGCTTCGGATTGAGTGCTGCCGAGAGTAATCCCGTGAGGAAAATGCTCGGCAGTGATTGCCGAGTTGCTGGCTGGAAGCTGATCAGGCTGCGGGAGCGCAGGACTTTTATGCCAAGCCAAAGCAAATAACCGGCGCCGATAAGTTTGACGACCCAGAAGGCAACTGCGGACGTCTGCATAAGCAAAGTCAGTCCTAGCGAAGCGGTTGCCACATGAAAGAGAATTCCCGCCCCCGATGCCATCCCCGACACGATAGCGGCTATCTTGCCCTGGCTGAGTCCTCGGCCTACGGCCAGCAGATTGTCCGGGCCTGGGGCGAGCACCAATAGTAAGCACGCGGCAGTATAGGCAAGCCAGATATTGATCGGAAACACGGCATTCTCCTTAAGCCTCACCGAGGCATCCATCCTCACGTAGCACCAGAATGTGCCTGTGCCAGACTGCAAAGTCAAAGCCACTGCGTTTGAGAATAACCTCAACCGCCGATTGACTCGTGCGTCTTAATGCAGAGTCGCAATCCTTCGACTTTCTCCAATCCTGATCCGATCAAGCGCCCGGTTTAGTGCGTCCAAGGCATCAAGGAGGGCCTTCGCCTCAGCTTCCCGGCCATCCCCCCAAAGGCGTTCTGCCATTTTGTTCAGGGCCTGGATGGAGCGCTCAATTTCAGCAGCAGTCGCCGCTTTGCTTTCCGGTTGTTTCTTCAACATGAGTACCCTTCGGCAGGGAGGACGCGAATTAATTAAAAAGGGTCGCGAGATTTTACCTCGCGACCCTTTTTATTTGTCTCAGTTTTGCTATTGATGCAATCAGCGCCGATCCAACCAAACCGTCTGCGCATTGCAAAACTCCCGCACCCCAAAATGCGACAGCTCCCGGCCAAAACCGCTTTTCTTCACACCACCAAACGTGACACGTGGGTCCGTCGCGCAATAGCCGTTGATAAACACCCCGCCGGTCTCCAGTTCACCCGCCATCTGCTCCGCCAGCTGAGCATTACCTGTGTAGATGGTTGAGGCGAGTCCGAATTCGCTGTTGTTGGCCAATTCCAGCGCATGGGCGGCGTCGCGTGCGGTGATGATCGAGGCTACCGGGCCGAACAGTTCCTGTTTGAATGAGGTCATTTGGTCAGTGACGTCAGCGAAGACGGTGGGCTCGTAAAAGTTGCCGGGGCCTTCAGCTTTCTTGCCGCCCATCAGCAATGTCGCGCCTTCTTCCAGGGTGTTGCGAACCTGACGATCCAGTTCATCACGCAGGTCGAAGCGGGCCATGGGGCCGATGTAGGTGTCTGGGGCAAGTGGATCGCCGACGACCAGTTGGCGGGTGGCTTCGACGAACTTGCGGGTGAATGCCTGGGCAATGCCTTGCTCGACGATCAGGCGCTTGGCGGCTGCGCAGACTTGGCCGGTGTTCTGATAGCGGCCAATGACGGCGGCTTTGACCGCCTCGTCGAGGTCGGCATCGTTGAGCACAATGAACGGATCGGAGCCGCCCAGTTCCAGCACGCACTTTTTCAAGGCTGCACCGGCCTGTGCGCCGATGGCAATGCCGGCCCGTACGCTGCCGGTGAGCGTCACCGCGGCGATACGTGGGTCGGCGATGGCTGTGGAGACGGCGTCCGGCGTGACGTTGATGACCTCGAAAACACCTTCGGGAAAGTCAGCGTGCTGGAAGGCATCCCGCAACAGCCAGGCGCAGCCCATCACGTTGGGGGCATGTTTGAGGACGTAGGTATTACCGGCGATCAGTGCTGGAACGGCGCCGCGCAGGACCTGCCAGATCGGGAAATTCCATGGCATCACGGCGAGAATCGGCCCGAGCGGGCGGTATTCAATGCGTGCCTTGCCACCCTCGACCATTGTCGGTTCGGCGCTCAGCATGGCAGGGCCGTGTTCGGCGTACCACTGGCAAAGCTGCGCGCACTTTTCGATTTCACCGCGTGCCTGAGTGATGGGCTTGCCCATTTCCTGGGTGATCATGTTCGCCATCGTGGCGGCGTTGTCGCGCAATACCTGAGCCAGGGTGATCAACAGCTGCGAGCGTTGATCAACGGGTTTGCTGCGCCAGACGCGGAACCCGGCAGCGGCGCGCGACAATGCGGCGTCCAGGGTCGATGGGGATTCGAAAGGGTAGTGGCCGATCTGCTCGCCAGTGGCGGGGTTGATCGAAATGGCATGGGTGAGACTGGAAATTGGGGTCATGACACCGTCCTGCAGGGTGAGAATCAAAATGGCTGGTTCGCGCGCGCCAGAATGGCTTGGGCACGACCAATGACCGGTGCATCGACCATTTGCCCATCCATCACGAACACGCCTTCCCCGGAGCTGGCGGCATCGATGATGCGTCGCGCCCAGTGCAATTCTTCAGCGGTGGGTTGTAATGCCTGATGGATGATCGCCACTTGGCTCGGATGGATGCACAGTGCGCCGCCGAAGCCCATGTCGCGGGCAAATTCAACGTCGGCGCGCAGGCCGGTGGTGTCCTCGATCGAGGGGAAAACACCATCCAGCGCAGGCGCCAGCCCGGCAACCCGGGTCCAGAGCAATACGGCATAACGGGCGTGGCTGAGCACTTCATCGGCGGCGCGGCTGCCGGTGGTCAGGTTCAGGTCCAGGCCCAGATCGAGACTGCCGAACGACAGCCTCTCGACACCTTGGGCGATGGCAATCGAGCCAAGTGCAGCCAAGCCTTTGGCGCTTTCGATGATCGGCCAGACCGGTTTGCCGGTGCTGCCTGCAGTGTGCACTTGCGCACAGGTTTCAGCCTTGGGCAGCAGAATGGCGGTCACACCGGCATGGCGTCGGCAAAGATCCAGGTCTGCAGCGTGTGCCCAGTGATCCGGGGCATTCACGCGAACCAGAATCCGGGCGTCCGGGTGGTCACTCAAGAAGCGCTGCAGATTATCCCTGGCCTGTTCCTTGAGGTTTTCCTGTACGGCATCTTCCAGGTCGACAATCACCCGGTCCGCGCCGGTGGCGATGGCTTTGGGGATGCGCTCTGGACGCGTGGCCGGGACAAACAGGGCGGTGCGAACGATCGATGGATTCATGGGGTTTCTCCCGCGCTGAACTCGACTTCACCGATTTGTGCGGTGCCGTCCTGATTGCCCGCCCAAACCTGCGCCTTGCCGCTGTCGATCAGACGCCCGCCCACTTCGAAGGGTTGCGGTGAAATCAGCGGCCTGACACCCCGGAACGCGAAGCGCTTCAAGCGCGCGGTCGGGTGCGCTCTGGTGAAGGCACGCAAGTTGAGGGTGGCGATCAAAGGGCCATGCACTACCAACCCCGGATAGCCTTCGGTCTCTGTGACGTAGGGCCAGTCATAGTGAATCCGGTGGCCATTGAAGGTGACTGCGGAATAGCGGAACAGCAGGGTCGGTGAGGGTTCGACCTGGTCTTGCCATTGGCCTTCAGGGAGCGCTTCGGTGCCGCTCAGTTTGGGCGGTGTCGGTTCCCGGTAGACGATGTCCTGCTCATCTTGCAGGGCGCATTGGCCGTCCTGGAAATACTCATGGCGTACCGTGACGAACAGCAACGATCCGGTGCGACCGTGCTTCTCTTCGACGTTGAGAATGGTCGATACGCAGGTCACATCCGCCTCTACCTTCAGAGGCTGGTAGAACTCGATTCGGCTACCGGCCCACATGCGATTGCGGTTGCGGGCTGGTGGCAGGAAGCCGCCGAGCGCGGTATGGCCGTCCGGGCCCAGTTCGCTGGCGGCAACCGGCTCCTGAAAGAACGCCCAGTGCCACAGGGGCGGCAGCGCTTCGCCAGGCAGCGGTGCCACTTCACTCAAGGTGGCGGCAATGCGTTTGACCAGGTTGAAGCTGATCCGGTCCTGGCTTTCCTGACGACGTCCGATCCACGCTGAAAGATCGATAGTGCTCATACATGTCGCTCCTGTCGGTCGGTGATCAGGCCAGGGCGGCCATTTCTGGAATCGCTTCGAACAAATCCGCCACCAGGCCGTAATCGGCCACCTGGAAGATCGGCGCTTCTTCGTCCTTGTTGATCGCCACGATCACTTTGGAGTCTTTCATGCCGGCCAGGTGCTGGATCGCGCCGGAGATACCGACGGCGATGTACAGCTGTGGCGCAACGATCTTGCCGGTCTGACCGACCTGCATGTCGTTGGGTACGAAACCTGCGTCGACCGCAGCGCGTGAAGCACCGACGGCAGCGCCCAGCTTGTCGGCCAGGGCGTACAGGTGTTTGAAGTTGTCACCGTTCTGCAGGCCGCGACCACCGGAAACGACGATCCTGGCGGCGGTCAGTTCCGGACGATCGGACTTGGCCAGCTCTTCACCGACGAAGCTGGATTTCCCCTCGTCGTAAACGGTGGCGACCGCTTCGACGACCGCTGAATCACCTTCAGCCGCCACCGGGTCGAAACCGGTAGCCCGCACGGTGATTACTTTGACCGCAGCGTTCGATTGAACAGTGGCGATGGCGTTACCGGCGTAGATCGGGCGCTTGAAGGTGTTGGCGCTTTCGACCGAGATGATCTCGGAGATCTGATCAACGTCCAACTGAGCGGCTACGCGCGGCAGGATGTTTTTGCCGTTGGAAGTGGCCGAGGCCAGCACATGGCTGTAAATCGTGCGCTGCTCGATCACCAGACCTGCCACTAACGGGGCAACGTTTTCCGGCAGTTGATGCGCGTAGGCGGCGTTGTCGGCCACCAACACTTTCGCCACACCGGCAATTTTCGCCGCGGCTTCAGCCACGGCACCAACACCTGCGCCGGCCACCAGAACGTGGATGTCGCCACCGATTTTCGCGGCGGCAGCCACGGTGTTCAGCGTGGCCGGGGCCAGCACTTTGTTGTCCTGCTGGTCATTTGAATAGTCAGCAATTACCAGAATCGTCATTCAGATCACCCTCGCTTCGTTCTTCAATTTCTCCACCAGCTCAGCCACCGACTTGACCTTGATGCCCGCGCTGCGTGCAGCCGGCGCTTCGACTTTCAAGGTTGTGTTGGTGGAGACGGTGGAAACGCCCAAAGCGTCCGGAGTCAGCGTCTCGAGAGGCTTCTTCTTGGCTTTCATGATGTTTGGCAGGGATGCGTAGCGCGGCTCGTTCAAACGCAGGTCGGTGGTGACGATGGCCGGCAGCTTCAGGGAAACGGTCTGCGCGCCGCCGTCGATTTCGCGGGTCACGGCAACGCTGTCGCCGCTGACTTCGATTTTGGACGCGAACGTGCCCTGACCGTAGCCGCTCAATGCCGCGAGCATCTGGCCAGTCTGGTTGTTGTCGCTGTCGATGGCTTGTTTGCCGAGGATCACCAGCTGAGGCTGTTCCTTGTCGACCACCGCCTTGAGCAGCTTGGCCACGGCCAGGGAAGTCAGGTCTTCAGCGGATTCGACGAGGATGGCGCGGTCGGCACCCAGGGCCAGCGCGGTGCGCAGTTGCTCTTGAGCGGTGGACGGGCCGATGGAAACGACGACGATTTCAGTCGCAATACCGCTCTCTTTCAGGCGTACAGCTTCTTCTACGGCGATTTCGCAGAACGGGTTCATCGACATCTTGACGTTAGCGAGGTCGACGCCGGAATGGTCCGCTTTCACACGAACTTTCACGTTGTAATCGACCACGCGTTTCACAGCTACGAGGATCTTCATTGGGCAGTGTTCTCTCGAAAATCTTTTATCGTTGCAGTCAGATGGCCCCGGCGGCGCGCATTTCTTCAATGCGCTCCGCGCCCAGCCCCAGTTCCCTGAGCAACTGTTCGGTGTGTTGACCAAGGCCCGGTACGGCATCCATGCGCGGCTCGAATGCGCTGCTGCTGCCGGGCGGGATCAGACTTGGAATGGGGCCGGCAGAGGTTTCAACGGCTCGCCAACGGTCACGAGCCTGAAGTTGCGGGTGGTCCCAGACACCTTGCATGTCATTCACCCGGGCGTTGGCGATTTGCGCATGGTCGAGGCGATCGATCACTGCATCGAAGTTGAGCGTGGAGAACGATTCGATGATCAGTTCCCGTAGCGCATTGCGGTTCTCGACGCGTTTGAAGTTGGCCGAGAAACGCGGGTCTTTTGCCAGTTCGGGGGCAAGCAGCACCTTCTCGCAAAACAGCTGCCATTCACGCTCGTTCTGCAAACCCAGCATCACGGTGGTGCCGTCACCGATGGGGAAGGGGCCATAGGGGTAAATGGTGGCGTGCGCTGCACCGGCGCGAGGGGGTGGAGGCGCACCGTCGTAGGCGTAGTACATCGGGTAATTCATCCACTCGACCAGGCTTTCGAGCATCGACACATCGAGGTGGCTGCCTTCGCCGGTCCGTTCGCGCAGCAGCAGGGCAGACAGAATCCCGGTGTAGGCGTACATGCCGGCCGCGATGTCGGCGATGGAGCAACCGGCCTTGGCCATTTCGTCCTCGCCCGGACTGCCGGTGACCGATAGAAAGCCGCCTTCACTCTGGATCAGCAAGTCGTAGGCTTTCTTCTTCTCATAGGGACCACCGACGCCATAGCCTGAAATGTCACAGACAATCAGGCGTGGAAAGCGCTGGTGCAACACCTCAAATGACAATCCCATCCGCGCAGCGGCACCGGGTGCCAGGTTCTGTACGAGCACGTCGGCAGTGGCCAGCAAACTGTCCAGCACCTCGGTGGCCGAGTCCTGCTTCAGGTCGAGGGTCAGGCTTTCTTTCGAACGGTTGGTCCAGACGAAGTGCGAAGCCAGGCCGTTGACGCGTTGGTCGTAGCCCCGGGCGAAATCACCTGTGCCTGGACGTTCGACCTTGATCACCCGGGCGCCGAGGTCGGCCAGTTGGCGGGTGCAGAAGGGCGCTGCAATGGCATGCTCAAGGCTGACGACGGTAATGCCATCGAGCGGGCGGAGGCCTTTGGGCTGGCTCATGATGTTTATCTCTCTTGTTATTAGAAAGAGCGCGGCAGTTCGAGCAGGTGTTCGGCAACGTACGACAGGATCAGGTTGGTGGAGATGGGTGCGACCTGATACAGACGGGTTTCGCGGAACTTGCGCTCGACGTCGTATTCGCAGGCAAAGCCAAATCCGCCGTGGGTTTGCAGGCAAGCATTCGCGGCCTCCCAGGACGCCTTGGCCGCCAGGTACTTGGCCATGTTGGCGCTGGCCCCGGCGTTGATGCCGCTGTCGTATTCCTCGCAGGCACGCCAGCGCATCAGGTCGGCCGCTTCGATTTCGATGTGGGCTTCGGCGATCGGGAACTGCACGCCCTGGTTCTGCCCGATCGGGCGCCCGAACACCACGCGGTCGCGGGCATAGGCGCTGGCCTTTTCGATAAACCAGCGACCGTCACCGATGCACTCGGCGGCGATCAAGGTGCGTTCGGCATTCAGTCCGTCGAGGATGTACCGGAAGCCTTTGCCTTCTTCGCCAATCAGGCTGTCAGCGGGGATTTCCAGGTTGTCGAAGAACAACTCGTTGGTTTCGTGATTGACCATGTTCGCGATGGGCTGCACGGTCATGCCATTGCCGATGGCCTCGCGCAGGTCGACGAGGAAGATCGACATGCCTTCGGACTTTTTCTTCACGTCGGCCAACGGCGTGGTGCGTGCCAGCAGGATCATCAGGTCGGAATGCTGAACGCGCGAGATCCACACCTTCTGCCCGTTGATCACGTACTTGTCGCCTTTGCGTACGGCAGTAGTCTTGATCTTGGTGGTGTCGGTGCCGGTGGTGGGCTCGGTCACTCCCATCGACTGAAGGCGCAATTCACCGTTGGCCAGTTTCGGCAGGTAGTAACTTTTCTGCGCCTCGCTGCCGTGTCGCAGCAGGGTGAACATGTTGTACATCTGCCCGTGCACGGTCCCGGAGTTGCCGCCGCAGCGGTTCACTTCTTCGAGGATCACCGAGGCCTCGGCCAGCCCCAGGCCGGAGCCGCCGTATTCAACCGGGATCATCGCCGCCAGCCAGCCCGCGTCGGTCAGGGCCTTGACGAAGGTTTCTGGAAAGCCTTTTTCTTCGTCGATTTTGCGCCAGTAAGCGGCATCGAATTCTGCGCAAAGAGCGCGTACGCCCTCGCGGATGGCATTGAGTTCTTCAGCGTTGCGATCAGTCATTATTATTCTCCTCAACGTGCCACGCCTGGCATCAGCCCGGCGTGACCCGGTCCGGGTAGGGCGCAATCAGATCGGGTTGAAACCCAGCGCCGCACGAAAGCGATTCTTGATGTAGTGACCATCACGCGGTGGCAGCACCCGTGGCGGGTTTTCAGCTTTGATCTTGATCGTTGCGAGCTTGACGCCGTCGCGGGTGGCGAAGCGCTCGCGCAGGTCATGCACGCCTTGCATGTCACGGATTTCGTCGGTCCAGCTGAAGCCGCAGGTCTTCGCCACTTGGTCCAGGGAAATACCAAAACCCGCGTGGCTGACTTGCATGCCGGTTTCGCCAAAGTGACCGTTATCCAGCACGGCGATGGTCAGGTTGGCGGGTTTTTGCAGCGCGACGGTGGCCAGTGCGCCGAAGCCCATGAGCAACTCGCCGTCGCCGGTGACCACCACCACCGACTTGTCCGGCTGGGCATTCGCCAGGCCCAGGCCGACCGTGATGGCGCTGCCCATGGCGGCCCAGAGGTAGTAATTCAGGTCGTGGTCACCGGCGGCCATGACGTCATAGGACGCCGAGCCCAGGCCGGTCACGACCAGCACGTCCTTGCGGTCGGCCAGCAAGGCCTTGACCACTTCGCGGCGGCACAGGGTGTGGTTGGCGCTTATTTGACCCATTTCTTTTCTCCAATCAGGCGCTGGCCGAGCAGCAGGGCAGTGGCGGAATCACCGTTGAAGGCCATGGTCGCGGCGCCGTGCAGCAGCGGGGCGACGTCTTCGGGAACGTCCGCGCGCCAGGTCATGACTTTCATCAGGTTCAGGGAGGCTTCGGTGGCCTGGCCCATGGGGTTCTGCCACGCGTTGAATTCGGCCCAGTCACCGCGCATGGTCACCACCATCAACAGCGGAAAACCGGCACAGACCTGAAGTGCCAGGGTGTTGATGCAGTTTCCGACGCCGCTGGATTGCATCAACAGGGCACCGCGTTCACCGCCCAGCCAGGCGCCGGCGAGGTAGCCGATGCCTTCTTCTTCGGTGGTGAGGACCACGGCCTTGATGTCCGGGTCGGCATACGACATGCGGATGGCCGCCGAGTGGCCTGCATCCGGTACGAAGACCACATGTTTGACGTCGTGGGCCTTGAGCACGCGGAACACGTCCTCCTGCCAATCCTGCCCCACGGTTTGTTCAGCTTCTGTTGACATGCCAGTCTCCCAAGCAGTGCTGCTTTTGTGTTTTCACACATTCTGGGAGTGCTGATTGCTGCCGACGACTACCGTTTTTGTCTTTGAGATATGCCTGTTTTGTATAGCTTGGCGGTGAACGCGTAGCGCAGCAGGGAACGGCGATAACCACACATTATGGGAAGAGCAAAACCGAGCAGCAGCCTTGCGCAAAGGTGCCGAGCCTGGGTGCCGGGCCATAGCATTTGGGCATATCAGCTAGAGCGTGATCCGCTCTTATTGAGGAGGTGGGGCTAGGGTAGTTTTCCGACTACGTGGTTACAGCGCGTAACCGACGCAACAACAATAAGAAGGGGTTACACCTAATGAAAAACAGGCTACCGGCTGCGGCAGGCATTCTGATCGCCATGCTATTGGGGGTTCTTATCGGTTACATGATTTTCCTGAACTTCCCGGACAAAGCGATGGCAACCAGGATCGCCGGTTATATCTCGATCATCTCTGACATTTTTCTACGCCTGATCAAAATGCTCATCGCTCCTCTGGTGTTCTCGACCCTGGTGGTGGGCATCGCTCATATGGGGGATGCAAGCGCTATCGGCCGGGTATTCGGCAAGGCACTGGGCTGGTTCGTAACAGCCTCATTGATCTCGCTGTCGGTGGGGTTGGTCATGGCGAACATGTTGCAGCCCGGGCACAACCTGGGATTGCCGCTGCCAGACGTGACCAGTACGACCAACTTGCAAACGTCGGTATTCACCCTCAAGGATTTCATGACCCATCTGGTGCCCAAATCCTTCGCAGAGGCCATGGCCACCAACGAAATTCTGCAAATCGTGGTGTTCTCGATATTTTTCGGCGTTGCGTTGGCCTCCTTGGGCAAGAAAGCCGCCGGCCTGGTGAATGTCATCGAAGACCTGTCCCACGCAATGTTGAAGGTCACCGGTTATGTGATGAAGCTTGCACCACTGGCGGTGATGGCGGCCATGGCAGCAACCGTTGCCATCAACGGCCTGTCCATTCTGGTCAAGTTCGCCGTGTTCATGCGCGACTTCTATTTCGGGCTGATCGTGCTCTGGGTCATGTTGGTGTTTGCCGGCTGGATGTTCCTCGGACGGCGTGTGTTCAAACTGGTGGTGTTGATCAGAGAAGCTTTCCTTCTGTCTTTTGCCACTGCCAGTTCCGAGTCGGCTTACCCGAAGATTCTTCACGCGCTGGATCGTTTTGGAGTCAAACGCAGAATCTCCAGTTTCGTCATGCCCATGGGCTATTCCTTCAATCTGGATGGCTCGATGATGTACTGCACCTTTGCCGTGCTGTTCATCGCTCAGGCGTATGGCATCGAGATGTCTATCGGTACGCAGATCACCATGCTGTTGACGCTGATGCTGACCTCCAAAGGCATGGCCGGCGTGCCGCGTGCTTCGCTGGTGGTCATTGCAGCGACGCTGACTCAGTTCGATATCCCCGAAGCCGGTCTGCTGCTGATCTTGGGGATCGATACCTTTCTGGACATGGGCCGCTCGGCGACCAACGCGGTGGGCAATTCCATCGCAACCGCGGTGGTGGCCAAATGGGAGGGCGAGTTGGTGAGTGAGGATGAGGCCGAGCGTCATGCAACTGCGCTGGATGTTCAGGGTGATACAGGAGAAAAACCGCTGACGGTCTGACCTGTTATCGGTGCATCTTCAAGATCAAAGGGTGAGCATTCACAGAGGTGGGTGCTCGCCCTTTCTCGTGATCAGGACTTGCGTTGCAGGGTGTGGTAACCCAGCTCTGACCTGGCTTCCCTGAGGGATTTGCCTTCAGCGATCAGGGCGCGGATACGGGCTTCCACTGCTTCGATCGAGCGGGCGCAGGCGGCCACTTCACTGGCACGCTCCCGAGGCACGATGACCACGCCGTTGGCATCGGCGACCACAATGTCTCTGGCGCACACGCGGGCCTGGCCGATGGACACCGGCTGATTGACCGACGCTACTTCGACCCGATCTTTCCCGGTACGCATGAACCGGCCTTTGCTGAACAGTGGATAGCCATCACCGAGTGCCTTGCTGACATCTCGGCAGACACCGTCGATAACGGTCGCTGCAATCCGTTGGCTCCCGGCATACTGGGTCATGATGTCGCCCCAGACGGTGCAATCGGTGCGCCCGTCGTTGTCGATCACCACCACGTCGCCTTCGGCCACATCGTCGATGAAATCTCCGACCGTTCCCGGCGGGCAACTGGCGCTGACGTAGCGCACGGTGAAGGCTGGCCCGACCACCACTTGCCGATAGTTGTCCAGTGGCATGATGCCCAGGCACTGGCCAGGCAGGCCCAGCTTATCCAGGGCATCGGACACACCCGGCGTATCCAGGCCTTCAAACAGGGCAACCAATTCTTTGTCTTGGGGGGACATGTGTAACGCCTCGCAGTGATGACAGAATCGTTCAAACAGAAGCCGCTCACATGAGCGGCTCGGCTTTGTTCGCAATGCACTTCAAACCGGGGCGTTCAATCTCGCCCGAGGCTCGGAAATGGTCAGCAAGAGGATGAAGCTGATAAATGAGCCGACCGCCAACCAGGCGAACACATAGTTCCAGCCATAGTTGTCCAGTAGCAGTCCGGTAATGAACGGCGTCGCTGCGGCACCCAACTGACCGACCATGTTCACGATGGCGTTGGAGATGGGGAACGTCTTTTTGGTGGTCAGCCCCATTGGGTAAACCATGTAGGAGGAGAAGCCCAGGCTCAGCACAACACCGGTCAGCATCAGCAACAAGCCATAGGGCAGGGGTTCGGCGGGCGAATTGATCAGCAGATACATCATCAGCGACGTGCCGAGCGCAGACAGCAGCATGCCGGGTTTGCGCCGCCCGCCCATCAGCCGGTCCGAGCAGAAACCACCCAGCAAGTTGCCGAGCACGGCGCCCACCCATGGCGCAGCCGACACCAGCCCCATGTTCATGATCGAGAACTGTTTGACCGTCATCAGGTAGGTCGGAATCCAGGCCAGCAGTACGCTCGATACGCCCAGTTGGAAGCAATAACTGGTGGCGCAGCCCCAGATGTTCCAGGACTTGAACACCTGCCGGTTGGTTTCCAGGGGCGTTTCATGGCGTGCACGTATGACTCGATCGAGTTTGCCCACCCAGGCTGGAATCTTCCGGGGGCGGGTTGGCTGAGTCGCTTCAGTGCTGCCGGTTTCTTCGATGATGTAGTTGAGTTCGGCTGCGTTGACGAACGGGCTCCGGGAGGGGTGATCGGTGACCATGAAGTACCAGATCACCGCCAGTACGATGCCGGGCAGGGCGAAAAAGTAGAAGATCTCTCGCCAGCCCCATACCGAAATGATCACTGCACAGAGCGGTGGCACGATCACTGGCCCGAACTTGACGGCGGACAGAAATATCCCTGAGGCGGTGCCTTTTTCCCGCGCTGGAAACCAGTTGTTGATGGTCGTGGTCATGCTGATCGGCAGTGGGCCTTCAGCGACGCCAAGTCCCAGGCGATACAGTTTCAATGCCAACAGTGAGCTGGCAGTACCCACCAGGCCGGTCAGCAATGAGGTCAGCACCATGGCGCCAGGCAGGATCCTGCTGACGCCGAAACGGCCGAAGGCAAACCCGGAAGGGATTTGTGCCAGGGCATAGGCCAGCAGAAACAGGCTCATCAAGCCACCGGCCTCGGCATTGCTCATTTCAAACTCTTTACGAATGAACGGCAGCGCGACACCCAGGTTGGCCCGGTCGGCGGCAGCAATGGTGTAAATCAGAAAAATCAGGGCCGCAACCACCCAGCGGTAATTGCTGCGCACAGCAGGTTTTATGACTTCAGGCATAGACATGGGCTGGACCTTGTTTTTGTAGGTGTTGTCCGGCCAAAGTAATGAGTGTGAATCTGCAAAAAAAGCGACAAATATTCAGCTCAACGGATCACTTTTATTGATGAAAGAGTGTGGCCGAATGGCCAAAGTTTTTCGACCGGGTGCGCTTACCTTCGGATTGATTGCACCACTAGAGGGCTATCCGGGAGCTTTCCCATCCACGAGAGCGCCTTTTACGGACCACTGGAGGGCCCGAATGCGCCATTACGCACAGGTCGTGGATTACACGCAGGTCGCAATGCGTTGATCGATTTGTGGGAGCGCCAACGTGAAGAGCCGTTTTCATCTGCATTTCTCCCTCTGCTCAAGGGCAGGGAACCATCCGATCGTGGCGGTGGCCCGAGCCCTGAGACGGGTGAGTTAGAACGAGTAGCGACGCATACCGCCATCCACCAGCAGTACAGTGCCGGTGATGTAGCTTGCGCGAGGGGAAGCAAGGAAGGTCACTGCGTTAGCCACATCTTCAGGCTGGCCAAAGTCACGCAGTGCAATCTCTCGGTCGGCGAATTTTTTACGCTCTTCGCCCGGATACAGACGGCGGATCTGAGCCGTATCGATCAGCCCAGGCTGTACACAGTTCACCGTGATACCGTGCTGGCCAAGCTGTTCAGAAAGACCTTTTGACCATACGACGATACCGGCTTTAGCCACCATTGCCGCGTTGACGACTTCCGGCTCAAGATTGCCGGAGAGGCTGATGATTGCTCCGGACTTACGCTGAAGGAAGTTTGGCAACAGTTTTTGGGTCAGCTGACGATGACGGTCAAAGTTCAGCGTCATGCCTTCGATCCATTGTTCTTCAGGAGCATCAATGTCCATCGGACGGCTGCCGCCCGCGTTGTTGACCAGGATGTCGATGTGACCTATAGCGGCCAGAGCAGCACTTGCAATTCTTTCTGGGCCGTCAGCCGCGACAAAATCCTGAACGAAGGTGATCGGTGCTATACCACCCGCATCGGTGATTTCGCTTGCCAAACTGGCCAACAGCTCTTCGTTTCGCGCAGTAGCAAATACCTTCACACCTTCCGCGGCCAGGCTTTTGACAATGGCTCGTCCGAGCCCTTGGCTAGCACCGGTTACCAAAGCAGTTTTTCCAGCAAGTTGCATATCCATGGCGCGTCCTCGAATAGACAGATTGAAAAATACAGTGGGGACGAACTGAGTGTTCGCCCTGATTCGAGGAGCAATTTAGGCCTTGCTGAATGGGGGATAAACGGCCCGATTAGAACTTGATTAGTACTGTGTCGTTACCAATCGCTCTCACTTAAGACCTGCCTCGGAGAACAGTTCCATCAACCACTCCATGAACACACGAACTTTTGGTGAAAGGTGACGACGGTCGGTCAGGAGCATTGATACGGGCTTTGCGACTGTACGCAGTTGCGGAAGGACTTCAATCAGTTCTCCCGAGTCGATATGCCTCTGTAGCGAGGGCCGCAATCCTTGAAGCAATCCGAGCCCGTCCAGGCCGCAAGAGAGAAAAGCTTCGGAGTCGTCGACCACGATCCCGCTTTGGACTTTGACGGAAATGACGCCATCTCCATCCTGAAATTTCCACGGCATGATCTTGCGTCGATGCTCAATGAGGAAGTTGACTGCCAGGTGGTTATCCAGTTCATCCAGGGATTTAGGCGTACCGAATCGCTCAAGATAAGAAGGCGCGGCACAGGTCACCATAGGCACCAACCCGATACGGCGCGCTATCAAACTCGAGTCGTCCAGCTCGCCCAGGCGGACGGCGCAATCTATGCCCTCAGCAATGAGATCAATTTGATGATCAGTCGATCCCAGCGTCAGTTCGACTTGTGGGTAGAGGTCTCGAAACCCGGGAAGCGCAGGAATGATGATCGCTTTTGCCAGTACGACAGGAACGTCCACCCGTAGCTTGCCTCGCGGTGGGCGTGTGGGCGAAAACCAGTCGAAGGTATCTGCAAGATCGCCCAATAATTGCTTACATCGGTTGTAAAACTCCTCACCCTCCGGAGTGACGTTGACCCGTCGAGTGGTTCTATGAAGCAGCTGGACGTTCAACTCACTCTCAAGGTTCTGGATAGCCTTCGAGAGTGCAGGGCGGTGCAACTGGAGAGCTTCCGCTGCGCGCGTATAGCTACGTTGCTCAACAACAGCAACGAATATCTCCATCGCCTCGATCATATTCATCTAGAAGCCTCGAAGCTGCAGTTCTCAGCAGGAATCTGCCGATCGCTGCAAGTGTAATCGAGTGCGAAATATTGCACGTTCTTCACCTACGGGTTAACGCAGGGCGCTACAGAACGCCCGGATGGCCTCGCAAGCCTGACACAATGAAGCGTCATCCAGAGCATAGGCAATGCGAATATAGGGGCCAAGGCCAAAGGCGCTGCCATGCACCACGGCCACATCCGCTTCGTCGAGCAGCGCATGCGCCACATCTTCGTCGGTGTGCAGAACTCGCCCGCCTGGGGACGTTCGGCCAATCAGTCCGGCGCAGGAGGCGAATGCATAGAACGCACCTGCTGGAGCCGCGCATTCGAGTCCTGGAATGTCGTTTAGCAGCGTCACCATCAAATCTCGGCGGCGCTGGAACACGACACGGCTTTCGTGGATGAAATCCTTAGGCCCCTCCAGTGCTGTGAGTGCCGCCTGTTGCGAGATCGAACTGGCGCCAGAGGTTTGCTGGCCTTGCAGTTTTTCCATGGCCTCCAGCAACCAGCGCGGCCCGGTGGCAAAACCGATGCGCCAGCCGGTCATGGCGTAGGCCTTGGAGACACCGTTCATGGTCAGGGTTCGCGGAGCTAGTCGTGGCTCCGCCTGGGCCAGGGTATGGAACGCTTGATCGTCGAAGATCAGGTGCTCATAGATGTCGTCGGCCAGGATCAGTACATGGGGGTGATCCAGCAACACCGCCGCCAGTGCGCGAAGCTCAGCCTCGCTGTACACCGCGCCGGTGGGATTGGACGGTGAGTTGAGGATCAACCAGCGGGTTTGCGGGGTGATCGCGGCGGCCAGTGCCGGGGGCGTCAGCTTGAAACCGGTGTCGGCGTCGCAGGTGACGATCCGCGCTTCACCGCCGCACAGTTGCACCATCTCCGGGTAGCTGACCCAGTACGGCGCCGGCACGATAACCTGGTCGCCCTCGTTGAGTGTTGCAGCCAGGGCGTTGTAGATCACCTGTTTGCCACCGTTGCAGACGAGGGTGTCTTGCCAGGTGACGTCCAGGCCATTCTCGCGGCGGAATTTGGCGGCCACTGCTTCTCGCAGTGAACGGACCCCGGCGACCTGAGTGTAGCGGGTATGGCCGTGTTCAATGGCATTAATGGCCGCTTCGCGCACATGCCTGGGGGTATCGAAGTCGGGCTCGCCGGCGCACAGCGAAATGATCTTCGCGCCTTGTGCCCGGCGTTCCGCCACCCGGTCCATGATCCGGTAGGTCGCGGAAGGTTGCGCGCTGGCCAGGCGCTGGTTCAGTCGTTGGATATCAAGGCTCATGCGCGGGTTCTCCACTCGGTCAGGTTCATCAGTTCCAGGGTCGAGCGGCCTTCGGTCAGCGCCTGCATCATCTGCGTTTCCTTGTTCGCGCGCACCTCGCCTTCGGCCAGGGTACGCGCCGCATCCGCCTTGGGGATGATGATGACGCCGTCATCGTCGGCCACCACCAGATCACCCTGAGCCACCAAGGCACCGTTGAAATTGAACGGTTGCCCCACCGACGGGGCGCTGGCCTTGACCGTGCCTTTGACCGAGATGCCACGGGCAAATACCGGGAACTGGCGTTTCTTCAGGGCCGCGATATCGCGTACGCCGCCATCGATCACCAGACCTACCACGCCAGCCGCTTCGGCCGCCACGGTGAGCACTTCGCCCCAGTAACCGGCGATGAAACCGCCCGTGCCCACGACCAGTACGCTGCCACGGGGCACTCGTTCCATCGCCAGGTGCAGGGCCAGGTTGTCGCCCGGCGAACATTCCAGCGGGTAGGCGGGGGCGGCGATGAAGGCGCCGTCCCAGATCGGGCGGATCACACTGTCGACCGCGCAGGGCAGATGGGACGCTTCATACAGCGTCGAACTGCCCAGTACTTTTGCCCGTTGGTGAAAATCCGCGGGGAAGGGGAGCGTGCTCATCAGGCTTTCCTCTGCAGGCTGTGGTAGCCCAGGGCGGCCCGGGCTTCCTTAAGGGTTTTGCCCTGAGCGATCAGGGCACGAATGTCGGCTTCGACCGATTCGATCTGACGGGCACACGCCGCCACTTCCGCCGCACGCGCGCGAGGCACGATCACCACGCCGTTGGCGTCGGCGACCACGATGTCTCGGGAGCAGACCCGTGCGGTGCCGATCGACACTGGCTGGTTGACCGACTGCACCTGCACCCGGTCTTTGCCGGTACGCATGAAGCGGCCCTTGCTGAAGATCGGATAGCCATCGCCCAGCGCCTTGTTCACGTCACGGCATACGCCGTCGATGACCGTGGCGGCGATCTGCCGGGTGCCGGCGTACTGGGTCATGATGTCGCCCCAGACGGTGCAGTCGGTGCGGCCGCCGTTGTCGATGACCACCACGTCGCCGGGCGCCACGTCTTCGATGAAATCGCCCACGGTGCCAGGCGGTACGCTAGCCGAGACGTATTGCACGGTGAACGCCGGACCGACGATGACCTTGCTGTAGTTGTCCAGTGGCGCCAAACCGAGGCATTGGCCGGGCAGGCCAAGTTTGTCCAGGGCATCGGAGATACCCGGAGTGTCCAGACCTTCAAACAAGGCGACCAGTTCTTTGTCTTCGATGTTCATCAGGCGTGCTCCACGTGGATCGCTTCGAATTGGGTGTCATGCATCACTTCGGCTACCGAGCGACCGCTGCGGACTGCCTCGACCATGCCGTCCTGGCGGCGAGCAATACGCTCGCCAAGGTCGACCACTTTCTCGATATGGGTTGAGGGCACGAACACCGTGCCGCAGGTATCGGCGATGACATAGTCGTTCTCGCTGACATCGACGCCGGCGACGTTGATCGTCACGCCAGCATCGATCTGCACCACCCGATTGCGCGCGCTGATCATGGTCACGCCACGGCCGTAAACCGGGTAACCGATGGCTTCGCTACCGTCGATGTCGCGACTGAAACCGTCGATCACCGTGCCGCGCACTTTCTTGCCGGCCGCTGCGTTTGCGAGGATGTCACCCCAGCAGGAGATGCCTTCGATACCACCGGCGATCACCAGCACGCGATCGTCGCTGTCGATCTGTTCAACCACCGGGGTAATCAGGTGCACTGTGGGCGCACTGTCGGATTTTGGCGCCAGCAGCACCGTGCTGGCGCGGCCGACGATCCTTGGGCAGTTCCACAACGGGCGCAGCCCAACGGTGGCACCCGGCAGGCCGAGGAAGTCGAGCGCATCGGAAACCGTATTGGTATCCAGCGCCGCCAAGCGATCCAGCAAACTCTTGTGGATCATGCTCTTGTTAATCATTGGAAAAGCCCCAGTGGTGACGGAGGCGCCCAGTGTCTGCGAGAGCATTTGATAGGTATATTACGAATCACAGAAGCGTTGGATACGCTAAACCTATGGATAAATCATGATCAATTTTCGTCTGATTCGTCATCTCTGGTTGTTCCTCGCGGTGGCCGAAGAACAGAATTTCGGCCGCGCGGCCAAGCGGCTGGGCATGTCCCAGCCACCGCTGAGCGAGCAGATCCAGGTGCTGGAGCAGGCGCTCAAGGTCAAGCTGTTCGACCGTTCGCGACGCGGGGCGAAACTGACCCCTGTTGGCGCCGCGATCCTGCCGGCGGTGCGCAAGTTCGCCGACCAACTGGAGCGTCTGGAGCTCGCCGTGGAGGAGGCGGTGGCGGGGCAGTCGGGGATGTTGACCATCGGTGCGATTTCCACGGCGATGTTCGATGTGTTGCCGGGGCTGATCGAGCAGCTGAAGAACGATTACCCGCACCTCACCGTGTCCGTGCGCGAAATCGACAGCGTCGAAGCCGTCCCGGCACTGGAGGCCGGTGATATCGATTTGGCCTTCGCCCGGCTGGACGGTGATCTTGGCGCTTCGATCAATTCACTGCCGCTGTTGGAGGATCGCCTGGTGGTGGCGCTGCCCAGTGATCACCCCTTGGCTTCGCGCACACGCATCAGTCTGTCCAGTCTGTCCAATGAGCCGTTGGTGATGTTTTCCCGCAAGGTCAGCCCGGTGTACTTCGACAATCTGATCGCGACCTGCCGGGCCAGCGGGTTTTCCCCTCGGGTGCTGCATGAAGTGCGTTCCGTCGCTTCGCAAATTGCTTTTGTCAGCTATGGCCAAGGCATCGCACTGGTGCCGGCGTCACTGAAAAAACTGGCGCCGGACAACGTTGTGTTTCGGGCGCTGAGCCAGAAGCTCAATGTCGTGACCACCGCAGTGGCCTGGAATGCCGATCGGCCCAATCCGGTGGTGGAGGACGTCGTTGCCCGGTTCCGGGCCAAGGTGTGAGTTGGCCCAAGGACTGTGTGCGAACACCGATTGATAGGATTGGCCTATGAAAGCCTTCCTCAATCAGGAATTTACAGAACACCCGATTCCCTTGAAATTGCGAGCCTGGCTGCCGGCAACCCAGGCTCGGCGTAACCTTTCCGCTCAAGGAGTCCAACATCTTGCCCTCACCAGAAATGTTCACTCACGTGCAACTCCCTCTGACGGTGGAGGGTGTCCAGCTGAACGTGGCCGCCATCCATCGCGACGGCCACCTGGCGCCGATTGTGTTCCTGCATGGGTTTGGTTCGACCAAGGAGGACTACGCCGATATCGTGCATCAGCCCGCGTTTGCCGGTCACCCTTTCATCGCTTACGACGCACCGGGTTGCGGAGAAAGCCAGTGCAGTGACCTTTCCAGGATTTCCATTCCCTTTTTGTTGCAGACGGCGCTGCAGGTGCTGGCGCATTTCGGTATCGAGCGCTTCCATCTGGTCGGCCACTCGATGGGCGGGCTGACCGCGCTGATGCTGGCCCATCAGTTCCCGGATCGGGTGCTTAGCTTCGTCGATATCGAGGGCAATATCGCCCCGGAAGACTGCTTCCTCAGCCGGCAGATAGTCGATTATCCGAGCGACGATCCCGAGGCGTTTTTCGCTGCCTTCATCGAACGTGCCCGGCACGCCCCGGCGTATGCCAGCGCACTCTATTCCGCGAGCTTGCGGCACAAGGTGCGTGCCGGTGCGGTGCGAGGGATTTTTCAGTCGATGGTCGACCTCTCCGATAACGCCGACCTGATGAGCAAGTTCCTCGGGTTGAAGTGCCCGCGGATGTTCATGTACGGCGAACGGAACGCGTCATTGTCCTACTTGCCACACATCCAGGCAGAAGGTGTGCGGCTGGCGCCCATTCCCGAGTGTGGGCATTTCCCGATGTATTCCAATCCGATCGCGATGTGGCAACAGATCGCCGATTTCCAGGCGAGCACTGCGCAATAACAAAACAGGGCGCAGAACCTGTGGGATCGCGGCACCGCGCGCTCCCACAGGACTTTTGGCGCTCAAATTTCTTGGTCAGACCCCGGCAGCGCTCGGTTTTGAGTAACCCTTGAGCCCGGTGCGCTCTTCGATCTCACCGGAACCGCTGATGTACCCGTAGCGAGACAGATTCGGCATCAACATCGCGGCGATGAAGGTGATGGTCACCACCGCGGCGACATAGAAAAAGAAATACTCCTCGATCCCCTGCGAACGAAGCGACAAGGCGACGTACTCGGCAGTGCCGCCGAATGCCGCATTGCCGACGGCATACGGAAAGCCCACGCCCAGAGCGCGCACGGCAGGTGGGAACAGTTCGGCTTTGACGATCCCGGCGATCGGGGTGTAGAGCGAGGCAATGGCCAGCCCGCCAAACACCAGCAGAAACGCCATAAACGGGCTGCTGACCGACTGCAATGAATAGAGCAGGGGAATCACCAGCAACATGGCCAACCCGGAAAACATCAGCATGTGCGCCTTGATCCCGATGCGGTCGGCGAGCAAACCAAAGAGCGGCTGGCAGAGCATAAAGCCGACCAGGGCGGCGGTCATGATGAAGCTCACCGTTTCCGGGCTGAAGCCTGCGGAGATCACCAGGAATTTCTGCATGTAGGTGGTGAAGGTGTAGAAGTACAGCGAGCCACCGATGGTGAACGCCACCACCAGGGCGACCGCCCGTTTGTGTTTGAACAGGCCGCGCAGAGAGCCCGCATCTTTGCGGTTCATGTCTTTTTTGGTTGCGGTTTCATGCATGGCCCGCCGCAGATACACCACCACGATCGAGCTCAGGGCGCCGATGAAGAACGGAATCCTCCAGCCCCATTCGCGCAACTCTTCGCCGGTCAGGGTTTGCTGGAGAATGACCACGGTCATCAAGGCCAGCAACTGACCGGCAATGATGGTGAAGTACTGGAAGGAACCATAGAAACAGCGACGACCTGGTGTCGCAATTTCGCTGATGTAGGTGGCGCCGGTGCCGTACTCCGCGCCGACGGACAGGCCCTGAATCAACCTGGCCACCACCAGCAGGATCGGTGCCGCGACCCCTATGGTTGTGTAGGTGGGCATGACGGCGATCAGCAGCGAGCCGGCGCACATCATGAACACCGAGATAATCATCGACACCTTGCGGCCACGAGTGTCGGCAATCCAGCCGAATATCCAGCCACCGAGCGGGCGCATGAAAAAGCCGACGGCGAAGACCCCCGCGGTCGCCAATAGCTGACTGGTGGTGTCCCCCTTGGGGAAAAACGAAGCGGCAAAGTAGATGGCGGTGTAGGCGTAAATGAAAAAGTCGTACCACTCCACCAGATTGCCCGAGCAGGCACCCATGATGGCTTTGACGCGGTTCGGCGCTCTCATCGGAGCGGCTGCGGCAGCGTGGTCTTTGGCGTCTGTGATTGATGCGGACATGCTGTTCACCCTTTCTTCAAGGCGAGGCGATACGAGGAGCACGCTGATGCGTGTCCGACGTGACTGGCTCGATGGGTTGTCGGGTTTAACGAAGCGGCGTGAACTCGTTCGTGGCCGGGTTTACTGAAGAGAAAGGGGAGGGAGGATGCACGAGCATGGCGAGCTGTACGTGGCCGGGGGAAATCGGACAGGTCAGGTAAGACGAAGCATTGAACATCATGGCGCGAGCCCTCGAATCTTATTCTTGTAGTGAGTCGAGCGCTCTTTGGCGCCGACGTTGATTGCACGCTACCGCAGAGTCAGGAGGCTAATAAGCCGTCAGGCAGGCCTAACTGATATACCTGAATTCTATAGCTTGGCGTGCAGCCCCGGCGCGCTGGGGGATACAGCCGACTCGCCAGTCTTGAGGCCTCGCGATACACGGTTGGCGGGGCATTCCAAGGTGCGCAAATGCGATTACACTCACAGCACTTTCGACGCATATCGCGCCGAGCCCGATGCTGACTGGCCTGGTAATGGATGTCGTTCAACTCAAGACCCTGATTCATGTGGCCGAGCTGGGCAGTCTCAGCAAGGCCTCGGATCGTCTTCACATCGCGCAGCCGGCCCTGAGCCGGCAAATCCGGTTACTGGAAAAGGAACTCGGCACCTACCTGTTCGACCGACATGGGCGAGGCATGGAAATTACCGAGGCCGGCCGCGAAGTGCTGGCCCATGCCACCCGAATCATGGAAGAGATGGAGTCCATCCGAAGCTCGGTGGTGGGCGGAAAAACCTCTTTCCGTGGAACGGTGGTCATCGGGACAACGCCGACGGTCGCGGAAATCGTCACCGTCCCTCTGGTTCGCAAGATCAAAGAGGCGCATCCGAATCTCGGCATCAGGTTTTCCTCGGCCTTCAGCGGCTACCTGCTGGATTGGGTTCAGCGTGGCGAGTTGGAACTGGCGATTTCCTACGATCCGCAACCCCTGCACACGCTGCGTATCGTGCCGGTGATGATGGAAAACCTGCTGCTGGTCGGCCCTGCCAGCGCCAACCTGCGTCTTGATACGCCGGTGTCGTTCGCGTCGCTGGCCGAGCAACAGTTGGTATTGCCCAGCGCCCGACATGGCCTTCGGGTGATTTTGGATAATTGTGCGCGTGAAGTCGGGATCAAGCTCAAGACCAGCGTTGAAGCCGATTCCTTCGGCGCGATGATCGACCTGGTCCGCAATGGCTTCGGTTTGACCGCTTTGCCGTTGGCCTCGATTTACGCGCAAATCGAAGCGGGCGTGCTCAGTGCGGCACCGTTGGTCGACCCCGCTCCCATGCGTAAATTGGTCCTGGTCTTTCCCGCGGACAGGCGCGTCAGCCCGGCCGCGAAATTTGTCGGGGATGCCTTTATCGAAATTGCAGCCGATCTGGTCAATCGCAAAATCTGGGCCGGGCACATGCTTTGAGCCATCGGCCAATCTGTTAGCCCCTACCCGTTGTTGCGCAGCTGCTCACGACTTCTGCTTTTTTCTCACCACTGATGACACTGTCTTGAACCATCAAACGCGACTGCCTGGCGTATTCGGCATTTTTATATTGGGGATGCTGCAAGTTCTGGTCTGGGGAGGTTCGTTCTTCCTGATGGCCGTCATGGCTGAGCCAATCATGAAAGAGACCGGCTGGGCCAGCCAATGGGTGTATGGCGCGCTGTCTCTGAGCATTCTGGTTTCTGCAATGCTGGCGCCATTGACCAGCCGGCTTATCGCCCGCTACGGCGGCCGCCCCATCCTTGCCAGTAGCGGCCTGGGCGTCGCCATCGGGTTGTTTCTGATGGCGAGCTCGACCTCGTTGCCGATGTTTCTTTTGTCTTGGGCAGTGATTGGCGTCGGTATGGCGCTGGGGCTGTATGAAGCGTTGTTCGCCGCTTTAGGTTCTCTGTACGGGGAGCGGGCGGGCAGTGCGATTACCGGGATCACGCTTATTTCAGGGTTTGCGACAACGCTGTCATGGCCAGCGGTTGCGTTGGTCATCGAGCATGTTGGCTGGCGCACGACGTGTGTGGCTTATGGGGTGTTATTGATCATTGCCGTGGCACCGCTTTATCTCTGGGTACTGGCGCGGGGCGCGGGGCCACTCGCAAAAAGCCATGCCATGAGTGATGAAAGCCTCTCGATCGACCGGCGGATCTACCTGCTGCTCACACTGATTTTTGCGTTGGGTGCAGTGATCATGACGGCGATGTCTGTCCAGCTGATTTCATTGTTGCAGGGGCAGGGCTATTCGCTCGCAGCCGCCATCGGACTGAGCGCCTTGCTGGGTCCAAGTCAGGTCGGTTCACGTGTTCTACAAGTGTTTTCGCGAAAGCGACACCCGATCTGGACGACATTGATCTGCGTGGTATTCGTGGCAGTTGGTCTGTTGCTGGTGACCATGGCGCCGGCAATGACCGCGGTGGGACTGGTGATCTACGGCGCGGGTAATGGTTTGCGGGCGATCGTTCGAGGCCTGCTGCCGTTGGCCCTTATGTCGCCCACCCATTATGTTTTGCTGATGGGGCGCATGGCTCGGCCCTCGCTCATTGGACAAGCCTTGACCCCCCTCGCTGGCGGCTACCTATTGCAGACCTGGGGCGCTGGCGGAGTGCTTGCGGGCTTGAGTTCGTTGGCCGTATTGAATGTGCTGTTGGTCTTGCTGCTCATTAGGCTGGTGTGAAAAGAACAGTGCCGACCCTGCGGCAGGGTCAGCCACGCACGCTGCTCAGATACTCGAACAACTTGGCCGCTTCCGGGGTCAGTTGCGCCTGACTCGCAACCCCCACGAACAAGGTGCGGTGCGCCCAGTCATCGCTCAGGTCGACAGCAATCAGACGGCTGCCGAGCAATTCGGCACGTACGGATGACAACGGCAAGATCCCGATGCCCAAGCCGGCTTCGATCATCCGACAGATGCCGTCGAAGCTGCTGACCTGGATCCGCACCTTGAGGATCTTGCCCGCACTGACGGCGGCATCGGTGATTCTGCGCAGCAACGAGCTGCCCTGGTTGAGCGCGACATAATCGAAGCCAAGCGTGTCGGCAAAGGACACGTTGCGCTCATTCGCCAGTTCATGGCCGACCGGCACCAGGAGCACGAGTCGGTCGTCGCGATAGGGCAGTTTGTACAGGCCCTCGGCCGGTACGTTGTCGGCAAAAATGCCGATGTCGGCGCGCCCGTTTTCCACGGCTTGAATAATCGGTTCGCTGAGTGCTTCTTCCAGCCCGATACGCACGTTCGGATTGGCGCGCAGGAAAGACGCGAGGTCGTCCGGCAGAAACTGGACGACGGCGGAAGTGTTGGCGAACAGCCGCACATGCCCGCGCACCCCGACCGCGTAATCGCTGGCGTCGCACGCCATCCGGTTCACGCCTTCCAGAATCGTTCTGGCATGTTCAACGATCCCTTGTCCCGCGGCGGTCAGTTCGAGCCCCCTTGGCAGGCGCACGAACAGTGGGCACTGGGTCGTTCGTTCCAGCTCGGCTAACCGTTTGCTGGCCGCCGAGACCGTCATGTTGGCCTTTTCGGCGGCACGGGTCAGGTTGCCGGATTCGGCGGCGAAGATCAGCAGGCGCAATGACAGCAGATCGAAATGCAGGGGATTGATCATCAAGAGGATCCAAGGTTTTCCATTCTGGAAAGAGTAGTGGCGAAATATGAAATTTTCATCTGCCCGGTTTGTGTCGATTATCCATGCCACAAGTACTCAACAAGAACGGGAAACGTCATGAGGTTACCTCTGCAAGGTGTCAAGGTCGTGGAGCTCGGTCAACTGATTGCCGGGCCATTTGCGGCGAAAATGCTCGGTGAATTTGGCGCCGACGTGATCAAGATCGAGCCTCCGGTCACCGGTGACCCGTTGCGCAAATGGCGCTTGCTGCATGACGGTACTTCCGTCTGGTGGGCCGCGCAATCTCGCAACAAACGCTCGCTGACCCTTGATTTACGCCAGCGTGAAGCCCAACAGGTGGTGCGCCAGTTGCTGGCCGACGCGGATGTACTGATAGAGAACTTTCGCCCAGGGACTCTGGAAAACTGGGGGCTGGGTTGGGACATGCTGCACGCGCTGAATCCGAAACTGATCATGCTCCGGGTCTCTGGTTACGGCCAGACCGGGCCGTACCGTGACCGTCCCGGATTCGGCGTGATCGGTGAAGCGATGGGCGGGTTGCGGCATCTTTCCGGCGAGCCCGGGCGGACCCCGGTAAGGGTTGGCGTTTCCATCGGCGACTCGTTGTCGGCCTTGCACGGGGTCATCGGGATTCTGCTTGCCCTGCGTCATCGCGAGCAGAACGGCGGTGACGGCCAGCAGATCGACGTGGCGCTGTACGAGTCGGTGTTCAACATGATGGAAAGCCTATTGCCCGAATACTCGGTGTTCAATGCCGTTCGTGAGCCCGCCGGCAGCAGTTTGCCGGGTATCGCGCCGACCAATGCCTATCGCTGCCGTGACGGTGGTTTTGCCTTGATCGCCGGCAATGGCGACAGCATCTATCAACGCCTGATGGAAGTGATTGGGCGCCGCGATCTGGGGGCTGATCCAGCGCTTGCGCAGAACCACGGCCGAGTGCTGCAGGTTGAGCGCATCGATGCCGCCATCTCCGAATGGACCGCGCGGCTCAGCCTCGACGAAGTCTTGTCGATCCTGACCGAGGCGCGCATCCCGGCCGGCCGGATTTACAACGCTGCCGACATTGCCCAGGACCCGCATTACCGGGCGCGCGACATGCTGCTCGACAGCCAGCTGGACGACGGCACGCCGGTGACCTTGCCCGGCATCGTCCCCAAGCTGGGTACCACGCCTGGCAGCGTGACTCGCTCGGCGCCGACCCTGGGTCAGCACACCGCCGAGATTCTGGGCGAGCTTGGCATCGACGCTGCGCAGCAAGCCGGCTGGCGCCAGCGCGGCATCATTTGAACCGGAGAATCAACATGCAACGTCTTTTCTTGCAGGAAGTCGCGACCCGTGACGGCTTCCAGAATGAAGCGCGCTTTATCGAAACCGTCGACAAGATCGCCATGATAGATGCGCTCAGCCAGTGTGGTTTCGCCAAGATCGAGGTCACCTCGTTCACATCGCCCAAGGCCATTACCGCGCTGCGCGATGCCGAGGCGGTGATGCAGGGTATCCAGCGCAATCCGGCGGTGGAGTACACCGTGCTGGTGCCTAACGTGCGCGGTGCCGAGCGGGCCCTGGCGTGCAACATCGATGAAGCCAACCTGGTGATGTCGGTAAGCGAACCGCACAACCGTTCCAATCTGCGCATGAGCCGCGAACAGTCGTTTGCCCAGCTCAGCGAAGTGGTCAGCGTGATCGGCCAGGGGCCGGTGGCGATCAACGTGTCGTTGTCGACCGTGTTCGGCTGCCCGATGCAGGGCGATGTTCCGGTAGGGGAGGTGTTGCACTGGGTCGAGCGCTTCGCCGAGCTGGGAGCTCGCGGCGTGACCTTGTGCGACACCACTGGCATGGCGTACCCGAGTCAGGTCGAGATGCTGTCCCGGGCCGTCCGTGAGCGTTTTCCGGCGCTGCAGCTGACCCTGCATTTCCACAATACCCGTGGCATGGGCCTGGCCAATGCGCTGGCGGCCATCGAGGCCGGGGTCGATCGTTTCGATTCGTCCCTTGGCGGCCTGGGCGGTTGCCCTTATGCGCCGGGGGCCAGCGGCAATGTGTGCACCGAAGACCTGTTGCACATGCTGCAGTTGATGGGCTTCAACACCGGGGTTGATCTGGACCGGGTGCTGGCTGTCGCCGCGCAGTTGCCGGGTCTGGTCGGTCACGACATTCCCAGCCAGATCCTCAAGGCCGGCAAACGCCTGGACCTGCACCCGATTCCCGCCCATGTCGCCAACCTGGAAAAACAGGTGCCGTCGGCCCGAGCCCAGGAGCTGCACTCATGATCGATCATCTCGACCATTTAGTGCTGACCACCATCGACCCCGTGGCTGCCGAGGATTTTTACGTGCGGGTCATGGGCATGCAGGTGCAAACCTTTGCTGGTGGGCGCAAGGCGTTCGCTTTCGGCCAGCAGAAAATCAACCTGCACGTGCGTGGCCACGAGTTCGAGCCCAAGGCGCATTTGCCGGTGCCGGGAGCGCTGGACCTGTGTTTTATCGCCTCGATCCCTCTGGACCAAATGATCGCGCACCTGGCCCGTGTCGACTGGCCCATCATCGAAGGCCCGGTGTTACGTACCGGTGCCACCGGGCCGATACGTTCGGTGTATGTGCGTGATCCGGACCTGAACCTGATCGAGATTTCCGAACCCGTCCAGCCGGAGCGTGCAGCATGAAAGTGGTATTTCTTGATAGCGATAGCCTGCCCGTGAGCATTGCTCGCCCGGCCTGGGTCTCGGACTGGCAGGACCGCCCCGACACGACACCGGACCAAGTGGTGGAAGCCGCCCGGGATGCCGATGCGGTGATCACCAACAAAGTGCGCATCGGCCGGGCCGAACTTGAGCAACTGCCGAACCTGCGCTTTATCTGCGTCGCGGCCACCGGTTACGACTGCATTGATCTGGCGGCCTGCCGTGATTTTGCCGTGACGGTGTGTAACGTCCCGGCCTACTCGGCACAAAGCGTCGCCGAGTCGGTGATCGCGTCAATCTTCGCCCTGCGTCGACAGCTGTTCGCTTACCAGGCTGCGGCGCTGCGGGACTGGCCGGATTCGCGGCATTTCTGCGTCCATCGCGCGCCGATCCGGGATGTTCAGGGCAGCGTGTTGGGCATCATCGGCCGAGGTGGTATCGGCTTGGCTACGGCACGTCTGGCGAGCGCCCTGGGCATGCAGTTGCTGTTTGCCGAACACCGTGGCGTGGTCCCGGTGCGCAAGGGGTACCAGTCCTTTGAAACGGTGCTGGCGCAAAGCGACGTGATTTCTCTGCACTGTCCATTGACCGAGCGTACCCGACACCTGATCGGGGCCCTGGAACTGGCGCAGATGAAACCCGGCGCGTTGCTGATCAATACCGCTCGCGGACCGCTGGTGGACGAAGCGGCGGTGCTCGATGCGCTGGACAGCGGTCGCCTCGGTGGCGCGGCCCTCGATGTGCTTTGCCAGGAGCCACCACCGGCCGACCACCTTTTGCTCAATAGCCGCCATGCCAACCTGATCGTCACACCCCACGTGGCCTGGGTCAGCCAGAGCAGCCTGCAACGGCTGGCCGACGGCATCCTTGGCAACCTGCAGGGCTACCACTTGGGGAACCTGATCAACCTCGTGTCGTGAAGGCTTCACCACCCAACAAGAAGGTCCACTCATGAAAACAATAACAATCACACCGGTCCGTCAGTTTGTCTCGTTGTTCATTGCCGCGCTGTCCCTGGGCGCATTGCTGCAGGTAACGCCTGCCGTGGCGGCCGCCATCGTGCCGCCAGGTGCTCCGGTGGTTGGGATGATCGATCACGTCGACCACATCGTCCTGACTGCCACCGACCCGCAAGCGACCATTCATTTCTACACCAAGGTGATGGGCATGCACCTGGAAAAATTCGGCGAGGGCCGGGTGGCTTTCACGTTCGGCAACCAGAAAATCAACATGCACGTGCGCGGTCATGACATCGAACCCAAGGCCCACGTGCCCGTGCCAGGGGCCCTGGACCTGTGCTTTATCGCCAGCGCGCCACTGGACGAAGTCATCGCCCACCTCAAAACGGTGAACTGGCCGCTGGTGGAAGGTCCGGTGACCCGAACCGGGGCCCGGGGGCCCATTCGCTCGGTGTACCTGCGTGATCCCGATCTCAACCTGATCGAGATTTCCGAATACATCCAGCAGTAATCATCCCCCGAACACTCTTTCCCAGGCGATCGGTCGTGCACCGATGTGGCGGTCGGCTACCTGGGGAAATGCATCACGCCTGCGAGGAAGCCATCATGACAACAACAATTACACCCTCGATTGCCGAAAAAAAGCCGAGCCATTCACGCCTGCGCCGAGTGTTCCGCCACCTGTATGTGCAGGTGCTGCTGGCGATTGTGCTGGGCATCATCTTCGGTCATTTCTATCCCAGTCTCGGCGAAGAAATGAAGCCCCTGGGCGATACGTTCATCAAGCTGATCAAGATGCTGATTGCGCCGATCATCTTCTGCACCGTGGTCAGTGGCATTGCCAGCATGCAGAGCCTCAAGCGCATCGGCCGGGTTGGCTTCAAGTCGTTGCTGTACTTCGAAGTGCTGACCACCCTGGCGCTGGTGATCGGGCTGATCGGGGTCAACCTGATGCAGCCTGGTACGGGCATGCACATCAACCCGGCGACCCTCGACGGCCATGCCATCGACAGCTACAGCAAGTTGGCCCATGAACAGAGTGTGGTGGGCTTTCTCACCCATATCGTGCCCAGTACCGTGTTTGGTGCCTTTGCCGAAGGCGATATTCTCCAGGTGCTGTTCATTTCCATCCTGTTTGCCTTCGCCTTGCAGATGCTCGGTGCTGCCGGCAAACCGTTGCTGAACCTGATCGATCTGGTAGCCCAGGCGTTTTTCCGCATGGTCAAGATCGTGATGTATGTCTCGCCGCTGGGGGCCTTCGGCGGCATGGCCTTTACGATCGGCAAGTACGGCGTCGGCTCCCTGGGGGCGTATGGCAACTTGCTGATCTGCTATTACGTGACGGCGCTGTTTTTTGTGTTCGTGATTCTCAACCTGGTCGCGCGCCTGGCCGGTTTCAGCCTGTGGCAGTTTCTCAAGTACATCCGCGATGAGCTGTTTCTGGTGTTGGGCACCTCATCTTCGGAGTCGGCCTTGCCTCGGTTGATGGGCAAGCTCGAGCGCCTGGGGTGCGAGAAGTCGGTGGTGGGGCTGGTGGTGCCTTCGGGGTACTGTTTTAACCTCGATGGCAGCTGCATCAACATGACAGTGTTGGCGATTTTCATCGCCCAGGCGCTGGATATTCCGCTCGACCTGTGGCACCAGGTCACCCTGTTGTTGATTCTGTTGCTGACCTCCAAGGGCGCGGCCAGTGTCACCGGCGGTGCGTTCATTACCCTCGCGGCCACCCTTGGCAGCCTGGATGTGATTCCGGCGGCCGGGTTGGTGTTGGTGCTTGGGGTCTACCGGTTTATTTCCGAGGGCGGGGCATTGATCAACGTCATCGGCAACGGTGTCGCCACGCTGTTCATCGCCAAGTGGGAAGGGGCGCTGGACGAACAGAAGTTGGCGTCAGAGTTGCGCAATGGTTGTGCCAGGGAGGTTGAGGCACAGTCCTGAACGAGTTGTCGCAAGACAGCCCCAAGACCGCCCGGTCCACGAAAGCCGGGTGGTTTTGGGTTTTCAGGTTGCCCATGGGGCAAGCCCTGTCAGATATCACTTCTTCGGAGATTTGCTGCTGGCAGGAATATGCAAATAAGACATCACGCTTTCAGTCAGCTCGGTCGCCAACTTGACCGCTTCTTTATTGCGCGCCATCACACCCGCCACCAATCCTTCGATCAAGGCGAGCACGGCGATGTTGGAGCTGGTCATTACCGGATGGTCGGCGGGGGCAAACAGCACGTGTTCGGCAATGCTGGTGAGCGGCGATGCGGGTGAGTCGGTGATCGCCAGCACCGAGGCGCCGCGCTCATTGGCGAAGCGTGCGAGTTGCAGGGTGTCGAGGGAATAGCGCGGCAGGGAGATCGCCAGCAACACATCCTGATCGGTGATGGCGGCCAGGCGGTAAGCGGCATTTTCGTTGCCGCCCTCCATGCTGATGGCGGTGGCGTCGGCACAGAAGGGCATCAGGGTCGAGGCGGCGAGGCCGGCGAAGTAGACGCTGTTGCCAAAGCCCAGGATGTAAATTTTACGCGCTTCGATCAGGCGGGTGACGAAGGCTTCAAAGGTGTCGGCGTGGTTGTTGGTGGCTGCCGTGGCGAGGTTGCTGGTGGCGCTCTGGATTTGCTCATGCAGGCCAAATGCACCGCCAGGACGATGCGCCAGTTCGTTGCGCAGTTTGTCGACCGGCGACACCATCTGCTGCAACGTCGCGACCAGCTCGGCCTTCATGCCGGTGTAGCCACCCAGGTTCAGTGCCTTGGCCAGACGATTGACCGCGGCCGGCGAGGTGGAGGTTTCATGGGCCATTTCTTCGATGGTCAGCGTCGCGGCCCTTAGCGGGTGACGCAGGATAAAATCCGCCACCTTGCGCAGTGAAGGCTGTAGATCGGAAACGATTTCCGCCAGTTTACGCATCACCGGCGCGGCATAGACCGTGGTGTCTTTCGAAGGGGTCGGCATGTCCGGCTCTACAGTTCCTGAAGGGTTGGAGATGGGGCAGGCGCATAACCTGTAGGAGCGAGGCTTGCCCGCGAAGAACGATAACGCGCAATGCCTGAAAAACCGCGGTGTTCGCTTCGCGGGCAAGCCTCGCTCCTACGGGGTTTTGCGCGGGGGCATAAGTTGGCTGGAGTGTATGATTATTTCAAGCTGCCGGCCAGAAACTGCCGAAGCCGCTCGGACTGCGGATTGACCAGCACTTCACGCGGATTGCCGCGCTCCTCGACCAGGCCCTTGTGCAGGAACACCAGCTGGTTCGAGACCTCGCGGGCAAAGCCCATTTCGTGGGTCACGACCACCATAGTGCGGCCTTCGAGTGCGAGGTCCTGCATGACTTTCAGCACCTCGCCGACCAGCTCGGGGTCGAGGGCTGAGGTCGGTTCATCGAACAGCATCACTTCCGGCTCCATGGCCAGCGCCCGGGCAATCGCCACCCGCTGCTGCTCACCACCCGACATATGCGCCGGCCAGGCGTCCATGCGGTGCGCCACGCCGACTTTGTTCAGGTAATGCTCGGCCTTTTCCCGCGCCTGTTTCTTGTTCATGCCCAGCACATGCACCGGGGCCTCCATGACGTTTTCAAGGGCGCTCATGTGCGACCAGAGGTTGAAGTGCTGAAACACCATCGACAGTCGCGAACGCATGCGTTGTAGCTGTTTGGGCTCGGCAGCCTTGAGCCCGCCGAGTTTGTTGGTCACCAGCTTGAGCGGTTCGCCATTGAGCACGATGTTGCCGGCGTTGGGCTGTTCCAGCAGGTTGATGCAACGCAGGAAGGTGCTTTTGCCGGAACCGCTGGAGCCGATGATGCTGATCACATCACCGGCCTTCGCCTCCAGGGACACGCCCTTGAGCACTTCGTGGGTGCCGTAGCTTTTGTGAAGATCCTGAATTTCAAGTTTGTACATGGTTTCAACTCTCTGGAATCAGTCGCTGAGCAAGCGGCCTTGGCGAATAGGGCGAGTACCGGCCACTTTGGCCAGCCACAAACCGGGCTGGGCAAAGCGCAGACGTTCACGGGCATAGAGGATGCCGTCGGTGCTGGCGCGCACGATGCTGTGGCGATCGGTCAGCGGATCAAGCACTTCGAACAGCGGGTCGCCGACCCTGACCCGGGCACCCAGCGGTTGCAGATAACTCACCACCCCCGGGTGCGGTGCGTAGGCGTACTGGGCACCGGCGAAGGGTGTCGCTTCGCACTCGGTCGGTGGCGCGGCGGGCCAGTCACCGCTGATCAGGCCTTGCTCGGCGAGATAGCCGAGAATGGCCTGCGCGCTGTCGATGCAGGGCTCGCGTTCGGTATCGGCCATGCCGCGCAGTTCAATGGTGGTCGCCACACAGGCCAAAGAAATATCGGCTTCAGGAAAGAGTTCGGCCAGGCGCAACCAGGGAATCGCGCAGGCTTCATCAAAGGCACTGCCGCCCGCATCCTCGGCCAGCAATGCGGCGCCGGCACCCAGTCGAGCGGCCAATGAGCGCAGGCGCGGCCAGTGTTGCGGCATGGCGTAAAGCAGCATGATCGACTCGAAATCGCAGTGCAGGTCCAGCACCACATCGGCGTCACAGGCATGTGAAAGCAACAGGCGGCGCAGGCCATCGAGTTCCGAGGTCGGCGGTGGCATGTCGGCGAGAACATCGGCCATGGCGCGGCGGATCAGCCCGGTGTTGACGTCGGCGTGGGTGCCCAGTCGACCTTTCACCAGCGCCGCCACAGCTTCGGCCAGCTCTGGAAAATCACGATTGAAGTTCTTCCCGCTGGAGAACTCAAAACGACCTTGATGGGTGGCCTGGAACATCTGGGCGATGCCAATCGGGTTGGCCATCGGCACCAACTCGACGACCCCATTCAGGCGACCTTGTTCTTCCAGCACGCGCAGACGCTGCTTAAGTTCAGCCGCCACGCGCATCCCCGGCAGCTCGTCGGCATGCAGGGAGGCCTGGATGTAGGCCTTGCGCGGCCCGCTGCCAAAACGAAACAGCGACAGCCGTCGTTCTGTGCCCGAGGCCCCCCACGGCAACAGGTATTCAATGTGCTCCATAACAGCTCCTTAGTGCTTGCGCGGTGCCAGATAGGCCAGCCAGCGGCGCTCGGCCAGCTTGAACAGACGAACCAGGATGAAGGTCAGGGCCAGGTAGATAAGGCCGGCGGTGATGAACGCCTCGAATGGCAGATAGAACCGCGAACTGACCGTACGAGCGGCTCCGGTGATGTCGACCAGGGTGACGATCGACGCCAGGCTGGTGGTCTGCAGCATCATCAGCACTTCGTTGCTGTATTGCGGCAGTGCCCGGCGCAAGGCCGACGGCAGGAGCACGCGGCGGTACAAGGTAAAGCGCGACATGCCCATGGCCTTGGCGGCTTCGATCTCGCCGTGGGCCGTGGCCTTCAAACTGCCGGCCAGCAGTTCCGCGCTATAGGCGCTGGTATTGATCGCGAAGGCCAGGCAGGCACAAAAGGTTGCGCTGGACAGGTAAGGCCAGAGCACGCTTTGGCGTACCGCTTCGAACTGCGCCAAGCCGTAATAGATCAGGAACAATTGCACCAGCATCGGGGTGCCGCGAATCACATAGGTGTAGAGCCAGGCCGGGAAGCTGATCAACGGCGATCGAGAGACGCGCATCAGCGCTAAAGGAATCGCCAGCACCAGGCCAACGGCCAGGGAAATCAGTAGAACTTTGAGGGTCAACAAGGCGCCATTGAGGTACAGCGGCAGGTTTTCCCAGATCAGGTTGTAGTCGAGAATCATGGCGGTGCTCCCCGTCACAGTTCGGCGGCTTTGACGCCGACCGAGTAGTGTTTTTCCAGATAGCGCAGCACCAGCAATGACACGCTGGTCAGCAGCAAGTAGAGCGCGGCCACCGCGAGGAAAAACGTGAACGGCTCATGGGTGGCGTCCGCTGCGTTTTTGGCTTTGAACATCATGTCCTGCAACCCGATCACCGAGATCAGCGCGGTGGATTTGGTCAGCACCAACCAGTTGTTGGTGAACCCCGGAATGGCGAAACGAATCATCTGCGGCACCAGAATCCGCCAGAACACCTGAGCGCCGCTCATGCCATAAGCCACACCGGCTTCGGCCTGACCTTTAGGGATCGCCATAAAGGCGCCACGAAAGGTTTCAGAGAGATAGGCACCGAAAATGAAGCCCATGGTGCAGACGCCGGCGATAAAGGGGTTGATGTCGATGTAGCGGGTGTAACCGAGCGCGAGGGCAATGCGGTTCACCAGGTCCTGGCCGCCGTAGAAGATCAGCAGGATCAGCACCAGGTCAGGAATACCGCGAATCAGGGTGGTATAGCCTTCGCCCAGCATCGCCAGCCATTTGAACGGTGACAGACGAAAGGCGGCGCCGATCAGACCCAGGGCAATCGCCATGGTCATGGAAGTCAGGGCCAGATTAATGGTCAGCCAGGCGCCATCGAGAATGCTCGATCCGTAGCCGTGAAGCATGATGAAGTTCCTCAAGCGAGCGCCGGGAGGCGCGCGAGACAAGCCAGAAGTGGCACCCGCAAACGCCGGCGCCAGGGTTTCGGGTAACGGCTTATTCGCCGTAGATATCGAAGGCGAAGTACTTGGCCATCACTTGCTGGTACTTGCCATTGGCGCGGATGGCGTCAATCGCTGCGCTCAGGCGTGCAACGTTCGCACTGTCGCCTTTACGCACCGCGATCCCGGCGCCTCTGCCGAAGTATTTCGGGTCGTTGATGTCCGGCCCCACCAGAGCGAAACCTTTACCTATGGGGGTTTTGATGAAGCTCTCATCGGTGTTGACGATGTCGGCGAGGGTGGCGTCCAGGCGACCTGATGCCAGATCGAGGAAGGCTTCATTTTGTGAGCCGTAGCGGACCACTTCGACGCCGGCTTGCGCCAGTTGCTCAGTGGCGAAACGGTCGTAGGTCGAGGCGCGTTGTACGCCGACTTTCTTGCCTTTGAGATCGACCAGCGGGTCGTTGATCACGCTGCCGCTCTTCATCGCGAACTTGCCCGGCGTGTGGTAGTACTTTTTGCTGAAGTCGACCGACTTCATCCGGTCTTCAGTGATCGACATCGACGACAGCACAGCGTCGATCTTGCGCACTTTGAGCGACGGGATCATGCCGTCGAATTCCTGGATGACCCACTCGCATTTGACCTTCATCTCTGCACACAGCGCGTTGCCGATGTCGTAATCGAAACCACTGACATTGCCCTCCGGCGTCTTGAAGGAGAAGGGCGGGTAGGCGGCTTCGATGCCGATACGCAGGCTGTCCTCGTCGGCGTGTGCCAGCAAGCTTGCGGCGCACAGTGCCAGAGCACCTAGAAGTTCTGTCTTGTTCATATTGTTGACTCCTTGGATGGGGCGTTGGTGATACGGGGCTGCCGTCCGGTCTGGCGAGGTGGACTGTCCTGATGATTTGCGAGGCTATAAATGACATAAAATATTTCACAAATCAATCGTGTGAAAATAAACATATCAACGCGGGGCGACAAGCGGAGTACTCATGGGCAGTAGCCGCAGCCCTGCCAGCGAGCCTTTGAATAAAAAACGGGCGCCGATCAGGGCGCCCGTTTTTTCATTTCGGTATCAAGGTATTTGTTTTGCTCATCCCTCGGCTTTCGTCGATTTGATGAGGTTGTTGCGCAGTTTCACGATCGCGTTCTGCAACTGTGTGAACTCGTCCGGTTCCAGACCCGTTGCGTGGGAAAGGCCCGTTTCGGGGCGGTCTTCGCGTAGCTGTCGACCGCTTTTCGTCAGGCTGATCCGCACCTGCCGCTCGTCCTCGGGATCACGTTGCCTTTGCAGGTAGCCCATCGCTTCCAGTTTCTTCAGGATCGGTGTGAGCGTGTTCGATTCGAGAAACAGCTTCTCGCCAAGGCTGCCCACGGTTTGGTGGTCTTCCTCCCATAGCGCAACGATGGTGATGTATTGCGTATAGGTGAGCCCCAAGTGCTCGAGTATTGGTTTGTAGGCCTTGCCGAAGGCCAGGTTCGTGGAATAGACCGCAAAACACAGGAAGTCGGAGAGCTTCAGATCAGCGGGGACGGTCTTGTCAGTGCGTTTCATGTGCTTCCTCGTTGGCCAAAGTAGAAGGCTCGCAAAGGCAAAATATACCTCGTATACGATTGTGTCGGAACAGCTCTGATTTGTTGACGGTGGCCGGTCTGACAGCAACGTCTGACCGGCCGCACGTATGGGTTTGTGGTTCGCACGCGCTTAAAGCGCATGCGATGTATTTGCAGAAAAAAATGCAATCGTGGTGCGTTAAACCGTGAGGACGTTCAGGGCCACGTCGATATTGCCGCGCGTCGCCTTCGAGTACGGGCAAATCTGATCGGCGGTGTGCGCCAGTGTCGTCGCAACGTCATGCGCCAGACCCGGCACGCGGAGCGTCAATCGAGCCTGAAGGAAGTAGGCCGCACCGGTCTGGCCCAGATCGACTTCGATGTCGACCGACAAATCAGACGGCAGCACCACGTTCATGTCATTGGCCACCAGTCCGACAGCGGCGGTGTAACAGGCCGACCATGCACCGGCGAACAATTGCTCGGCGGTCGGGTGTGGCTGAACAGCGGCGAACACGTGCGCCGGTTTCGCGCTTCCAGGCGACGACAGCGTGATGTCGAGGCTGCCGTTATGGCCACGCGACGTGTTGCCAGCGGCGCTGGCAGTGGTGTGAGTTTTGCCGGTCATCAGGACTTTTTCGATCTTGCTCATGGGGTGGATCCTCAGTGTTTCGAATGATGTGATTTTGTGTATCGTATGCGTTTGTATCGCATGCGATATAATAATAATTGCGCAGGCACCCATCGCTGTCAATCGGTCGGGTTGCGCCGCCCGACGAGTGGCCTGTGGATGCCACCCCTGCCTGCCGGCTCACTGTCATGAAATGAAAAGCCATTGTCGTCTGATGAGAAGCGGCTCGTCAGGCGGCGTCCTACAGTCCAGTCAGCGCAAATCGACGCTGCACGCCAACCTTGCAGACTGGAGAATAAGAAAACATGGCCAAAGCCGTACGCTTCTACGAAACCGGTGGTCCCGAAGTCCTCCGTTATGAGGAGGTCGAAGTCGGTGAGCCCGGTCCAGGCCAGGTTCGTCTGCGTCATGTGGCGGTGGGCCTGAACTATGCCGATACCTACTTTCGCAATGGCACTTATCCGATCCCGATGCCCAATGGCATGGGGGTCGAAGCCTCCGGCGTGGTCCAGGCGATCGGCGAGGGGGTTACCAACGTGCGCGTGGGGGATCGCGTCACCTACACCGGTTTTCTCAATACATTGGGTGCCTACAGCACCGAACGGTTGATCCCGGCCGCACCGCTGATCAAATTGCCGGAAACCATCAGTTTCGAGACCGCCGCGGCGATGACCATGCGGGGCCTGACGTCGTCGTACCTGATGCGGCGCATTTACGATTTCAAGGCTGGCGACAGCATTCTGTTGCACGCCGCCGCAGGTGGCGTGGGCCTGATCGTGGCGCAGTGGGCCAAGCTGCTCGGCCTGACCGTCATCGGCACCGTGTCCACCGAGGTCAAGGGTGAAATCGCCAAGGCCCATGGCTGCGACCATGTGATCAATTACAGCCATGAAGACGTCGCCCAGCGTGTGCGCGAGTTGACGGACGGTGTTGGTGTCAACGTGGTGTTCGACAGTGTCGGCAAGAACACCTTCATGGGTTCCCTGGATTCGCTCAAGCGTCGTGGCCTGATGGTGTGCGTCGGCACGGCTTCCGGTCCGATCCCGGCCGTCGATCCGGTACTGCTGGCGATGAAAGGCTCGCTGTTCATGACCCGTCCGGCCCTGGCCGACTACATCGCCGACCCGGCGGAAAAAACCGCGTTGGCCAATGAGTTGTTCGACCATGTCGGCAGCGGCCGGATCAGGATCGAGATCAACCAGCACTATGCCTTGCAGGATGCCGTCCAGGCCCATAGTGACCTGGAATCACGCAAGACCACGGGCTCATCGATTTTCGTCATTTAAGGGAGTCGTCTTCCATGAAAGTCGAACAGTTGACTTGCAGCATTGGCGCGGAACTGCTGGGCGTCAACCTCGCCGATGCGGTGCATGACGACGGTCTTTTTGCCGAGATCCGTGCTCAGTTGCTCACGCATCGCGTGGTGTTCCTGCGTGATCAGGAGATCACCCGCGCCGAGCACGTGGCCTTCGCCCGGCGCTTTGGCGAACTGGAGGATCACCCGGTGGCCGGCAGTGACCCGGATCATCCAGGGCTGGTGCGCATCTACAAGCGCCCGGACCAGCCGATGGACCGTTACGAGAACGCCTGGCACACCGATGCGACCTGGCGCGAAGTGCCGCCAATGGGCTGTGTGTTGCGTTGCGTGGAATGCCCGCCAGTTGGCGGCGACACCATGTGGGCCAACATGGTGGAGGCCTACGCGCGGTTGCCGGATGACGTAAAGGCGAAGATCGCCGACCTGCGTGCGCGCCACAGCATCGAAGCGAGTTTCGGTGCCGCGATGCCGATTGAAAAGCGTCTGGCGCTCAAGGCGATGTACCCGGATGCCGAGCATCCGGTGGTCCGTACTCATCCGGAGACTGGCGAAAAGGTGCTGTTCGTCAACGCCTTTACTACCCACCTGAGCAACTACCACACCCCCGAGCGGGTGCGCTTTGGCCAGGACGCCAACCCGGGTGCCAGTGAGTTGCTGCGCTACCTGATCAGCCAGGCTTACATCCCCGAGTACCAGGTGCGCTGGCGCTGGAAACCCAACAGCATCGCCATCTGGGACAACCGCAGTACCCAGCACTACGCCGTCATGGATTACCCGCCGTGCCATCGCAAGATGGAACGCGCCGGCATCATCGGCGACAAGACTTAACGATCGACCGCAGCTGCATTCGCTCTCACAGACACGTCTGCCCGGCGCGATCCGGGCGTGTGGACAACCATAATAATAGGAGTAACCCATGCAATTCTTCGACGATTCCCTGCACCCGGAAAACATGGAAAAGGTGGTCATCACCGTGGCCCCGTATGGCCCCGAGTGGATGCCGGAAGACTTTCCCGAAGACATCCCGTTGACCATGGATGAGCAGGTGCAGAAAGCGGTCGATTGTTATGAGGCGGGTGCCACGGTTTTGCACCTGCACGTGCGCGAACTGGACGGCAAGGGTTCCAAGCGTCTGTCCAAGTTCAACGAGTTGATCGCCGGTGTGCGTGAAGCCGTGCCGGACATGATCATCCAGGTTGGTGGTTCGATTTCTTTCGCACCCGAAAGCGATGGTGAAGCGGCCAAGTGGCTGTCTGACGACACTCGCCACATGCTCGCGGAGCTGACGCCAAAACCGGATCAGGTCACGGTGGCTATCAACACCACCCAGATGAACATCATGGAGCTGCTGTATCCGGAATACCTGGAAGGTACGTCCCTGGCCAACCCTGCCTATCAGGCGGCCTACAGCGAAATGACCGTACCGGCAGGCCCGGCCTGGGTCGCCGAACACCTCAAGCGCCTGATGGACAACGGCATCCAGCCGCATTTCCAACTGACCGGCATGCATGCCATGGAGACCCTTGAACGCCTGGTACGCAAAGGCGTGTACAGGGGGCCGTTGAACCTGACCTGGATCGGCATCGGCGGCGGTTTCGATGGCCCCAATCCGTTCAACTTCTTCAACTTCATCCATCGCGCGCCGGACGGTTGCACCCTGACCGCTGAATCGCTGCTCAAGAACGTACTGCCGTTCAATACCATGGCGCTGGCGATGGGGCTGCACCCTCGCGTGGGGATTGAAGACACGATCATTGATCAGAAGGGCAAGCGTTTCAGCTCGGTGCAGCAAATCGAGCAAACCGTACGCATTGCCCATGAACTGGGTCGCGAAATCGCCACCGGTAAAGAAGCCCGCGAGATCTATCGCATCGGTGTGCAGTACCAAAGCATCGAAGAAACCCTGTTGGCCAATGGCATGGCCCCCAACCGCAAGGCTGGACAAAAGGGTGTGCCGCAACGCGGCTGATCGACTGATCGACTGATCGGCAGACGAAGCGGGCGGTTAAACGCCTCCCGCTCGCTGCATGGCAACACGCTTGATAACAACAATAAAACGAAGCTTTGAGGAGGCTGCATGGCCTTTCACCCAATCGCCGCAGACGATGACGACGGCAGTGGCGTCGGCGTTGCGCGCAAGTATGCCTGGATCGTCTTCGCACTGACGTTCGGCCTGCTGATTTCCGATTACATGTCGCGCCAGGTACTGAATGCGGTGTTCCCGATGCTCAAGGGCGAGTGGGCCCTGAGCGACGGTCAGCTCGGTCTGCTCAGTGGCGTTGTCGCCCTGATGGTCGGCCTGCTCACCTTCCCCTTGTCGTTGTTGGCGGATCGCTTCGGTCGGGTCAAGAGCCTGGCGTTGATGGCGCTGTTGTGGAGCCTGGCCACACTGGGCTGCGCGTTGGCGCAGGACTACCAGCAGATGTTTATCGCCCGCTTCATGGTGGGGGTCGGTGAGGCGGCCTATGGCAGCGTCGGCATCGCGGTGGTGATTTCGGTGTTTCCCAAACACATGCGTGCAACGCTGGCCAGTGCCTTCATGGCGGGCGGCATGTTTGGTTCGGTATTAGGCATGGCGCTGGGCGGTGCCATCGCCGCCAAACTGGGCTGGCGCTGGTCGTTCGCCGGCATGGCGCTGTTCGGCCTGCTGCTGGCGGTGCTTTACCCGATCATCGTCAAGGAAGCACGCATTGCTCCGCAACGTGCCGCGCAGGCGGCGAACAAGGCGGCTGCCGCGGTCAAGCGTCCGCTACGTACGCTGTTTTCCAGCCGCTCGGTGATCGCTGCCTACATCGGCAGTGGCTTGCAACTGTTCGTCGGCGGCACCGTGATCGTGTGGATGCCCAGCTACCTCAATCGTTATTACGACATGGCCACGGACAAGGCGGGCGGCGTCGCGGCGATCATCGTGCTGTGCAGCGGCGCGGGGATGATCCTGTGCGGCATGCTCAGCGATCGACTGTGTCGCCCTTCGCCGGAGCGCAAAGTCGCTTTGGCCATCGCCTATTGCCTGGGCAGTTGTCTGCTGTTGTCGACGGCCTTCGCCCTGCCGCCAGGGCCTGTGCAATTGGTGCTGATCTGCCTGGGGATGTTGATTGCCGCCGGCACGACCGGTCCTTGCGGAGCCATGGTTGCCAACCTGACCCATTACTCGGTCCATGGCACGGCCTTCGCCACGCTGACCTTGGCCAACAACATGCTGGGGCTGGCGCCTGGGCCGTTCATCACCGGCCGGGTGTCCGACCTCATCGGCTTGCAGGCGGCTTTTCAAATGGTGCCACTGGTCAGTATCGCGGCAGCGGCCGTGTTCTTTTACGCCAAGTGTCATTACCACAAGGACATGGCCCGGCTTCAGGGCGAGCAAGTCCACGATTCGATTGGCAAAGCGGTGTTAGAGGTGAAGTTGTGAGTGGTCGTTTACGTATTGATGTGTTTTTCGATTTCATCTGCCCCTGGTGCCTGATCGGCAAGCGCCAACTTGCGCGCGCGCAAGACCTGCTGCGTGTCCGGCAACCCGGCGTGGAAATCACCACGGTGTGGCACGGGGTGCAATTGCTGCCGCAGTTGCCGGCACAGGGTGAACCCTTTGTCGATTTTTACCTCAAGCGCCTGGGCAGTCTTAAAGCCGTAGCGATGCGCCTGGCCCAGGTGCAGCAGGCTGCGATGGCGGTGGGCGTGCCCATCGATTTGAGTCGTATCGTCCGCATGCCCAATACCGCCGACGCCCATCGCTTGCTGGAGCATGCGAGGGTGCTCGGCAATAGCGCCCAATGCGATGTTTTGCTTGAGCGTTTGTTCGCTGCTTACTTCCAGCTCCAGGGATCAGAGAGCGGTGAGGATCTGGGCTGCCAGGAGACCTTGCTTGCCATCGCCCGGTCGTGTGGCTTCGACCCTGATGCCATGGCCTCCTGCCTGCAAGGCGACGGCGATCCTTACATTGGCAACGAGGCGGAAGCCGCCAGCGGCGTGCCCAGTTTTCAGTTCGATGGTCGCCTGACAGTGGTGGGCGCTCAGCCTGCCGAGGCGCTATTTGACGCCATGGGCGAAGCCTTGCTCGACAGTCATCGCGCGCGGCAACCGGTATGAGTCTTCGAATCCCCGTGCCCGCTGGAAAACTCCCGCCGGCAGGCGGTCGTGCGCTGTTCGAATGCGATGGCAAAAGCCTGGCGCTATTCAACATCGAAGGGGACCTGTTCGCCATTGACGACAGTTGCCCGCACCAGGGCGCCTCGTTGTGTGGCGGGCGCCTTGAGGGGCGAGTGATCCAGTGCTGCGCCCATGGCCTGCGCTTCGATCTGCGCAGCGGTTACTTGCTCAATTCAACCCAGGTCAAAGTTGCCAACTATCCGGTCGAGACAATTGACGGCCAGGCATTCATCGTCATCGCTTGCGAGGAGCCCGCGCCATGAACGCTATCGCGCTTACCCGTATCCACAGCCGAACGCGCGAATTGGCGCCAGGCTTTATCGTCAGCTTGATCGTGGCGGCCGCCGCGTCCTTTTTGTCCGAGCACTACGGTGCGCCGGTGATGCTGTTTGCCTTGCTGTTGGGCATGGCGCTGAACTTCCTGGCCAGTGAGGGTGCCTGCAAGGCTGGCATCGAATTCACTGCACGCACTGTGTTGCGCATTGGCGTGGCCTTGCTCGGCATGCGCATCACCCTTGAGCAGATTGCCGCGCTGGGCTGGAAGCCTGTGGCGCTGGTGGTGATTCTGGTGGTGGTGACGATCGGCGTCTCGGTGATCGCGGCCAAGGCGATGGGGTTTCAGCGCTTGTTCGGCATGCTCACCGGTGGCGCCACTGCGATTTGTGGTGCCTCGGCGGCGTTGGCGCTGGCGGCGGCGTTGCCCAATCATCCACAGAAAGAACGTGCGACGTTGTTCACGGTGATCGGGGTGTCGGCGCTGTCGACCCTGGCAATGATCGTGTACCCGATGATTGCCAATTGGCTGTCGTTGTCGCCGCAAGTGGCGGGGGTGTTCCTGGGGGCGACCATCCACGATGTCGCCCAGGTCGTCGGCGCTGGTTACAGCCTGTCGACCGAGACCGGCGATACCGCCACGGTGGTCAAGTTGATGCGGGTGGCGATGCTGCTGCCGGTGATCGTTTGTGCGGCGATGGTCACGCGCATGCAGGGTGCCGATCCGACCGGCAAGCGGCCACCGCTGCTACCGTGGTTCGCCGTCGGTTTTCTGCTGTTGGCCTGTATCAACAGCACCGGCTGGATCGCCCCGGTGGTGCAAGGTTCGGTCAATGAACTGTCGCGCTGGTGCCTGGTGGTTTCCATCAGCGCCCTGGGTATGAAGACTCAGCTCAAGGAGCTGGCGGCGGTCGGTATCAAACCCATTCTGCTGATGGTGGGGGAGACGGTGTTCCTGGTCGTGCTGGTGTTGCTGTTGCTGCGCTGGGGGCTGTAGGCACACAAAATCCTGTGGCGAGGGAGCTTGCTCCCGTTGGGGTGCGAAGCGGCCCCAAAACGGCTCGCCGCGTACTTTCTGAAAAAATGCAGTGGTCTTAAAAAAGGGGCTGCTTCGCACCCCAGCGGGAGCAAGCTCCCTCGCCACGGGACTCTCGGCCGGTGTCACTGATACCGGTTCTTTTACGGCGACTGTGCCAGCAGTCGCCGTTTTTTTTGGCTCAGGTTTTTTGCGGTGCGGGCAGGGTGGTTGGGGCAGTCGGTGACTTGACGGTGTGTTTTTGTGCGCTGCGCCATGTAGCGGGCGGCATGCCGAACTGGGTGATGAACCAGCGTGTGAAGGAGCTCGCCATGGAGTAGCCGAGCATGTCGGCGATCCGGCCCAGCGAGTAATTCGGATTGTCCAGGTAGCGCAGCACCAGGTCGCGGCGCACGTCGTTGATCAGGTCGTTGAAGGCGCAGCCGTCGTCTTTGAGGCGGCGCTGCAGAGTCCGGACATTCATGCCCTGGGTCTGGGCGATCTGCTCGATGGTGGCGCGTCCCATCGGCAGCAGCAGGTAGATGGCTTTGCGCACCTCGAACAGTATCGACGGGCCTTCGTGGTTGAGCAGCGAGTCGAGGTAACTCTGGGCGTAGCGCGCCATGGCCGGGTCGGCATTGGGGTTGGTCATGTCGAGGCTGGCGTCGGAGCAGACAATGCCATTGAACTCACTGCCGAACTCCAGCGTGCAGCCGAACAGGCGGCGATGCAGTTGCAGGTTGTCCGGGGGCTGGTGCGTGAAGTTGACGCTGTAGGGGTGCCAGTGTGTACCGAGCAAGGCAGCGCACAGGCGGAACATGACCCCGATGGCCAGCTCAGTGGCCTGGCGGGAAGGCATTGGCGATTCAGTGACTACCTCCTCGCGAATGATCACCATCTTGTCGGCCTCTTCAATGAAGATGGCCAGCGAATCATTCATCAGGTGACGGTAATTCACCACGACCTGCAAGGCATCACGCAGCGTACGTTGGTGGCTGAGGAGCAGGCTGACGACTCCGAAGTCCGAGAGCTGGCGCGACTCGGCCATGCTCAGGCCGAAATTCTGGCAGCCGCTGGCGGCGGCCGAGTCTTCCAGCAGGCGTACGGCGGCATCAATGGGAATGCGGTGTTCGGGCGCTTGCAGCAGGGCTTTGCTCAGGCCGACGCCGGCCAGTACATCGCGCGGGTTGAACCCCAGGTATTGAGTGACTTCCAGGTAGTTGGTCAAGACGGCGGCGCGAACAAGCTTGGGCATGCGAAAGTCTTTCCTGGGCCGGTTGCGATTCAAATGAGCGTGGCGACTATATCCAGCACATCAGCAATTGAACAGTTGCGAGGTTGTCGAGGGCGCTCGCTCAAATCTGTCCAGGATCACCTCCGTTGTCGTGGCGCAATCGACGCTCACCCGTTGATTACAGTGACCCGCAGAGAACCTGAGGGGATTTACGACCAATGGTCGCCGCGTGCCGATCCCTGGAAATTTGTCATGAAAAGAAAAGTGCCTGACGTCCAATGAAAAGCGCTTCGGGTGGGCGCTCTTTAATGTCAGTCCTACAAAAAGCCCCTGGCCAATAGAGCCAGTCGAGTCATCGAGAAAGCGAAGGTGTTGACGTGGACAAACTGCAAACTGCCGCAACCGTTCTGATCGTACCGGGCCTGCGCGAGCACGTTGCCGAGCATTGGCAAACGCTGCTTGAAGCCAGGTTGTGCAAGGTGCGCAGTGTGCCGCCGCAGGCAACCGACAAGCTCGATTGCGCCAAGCGGGTCGATGCGATTCAACACCAGCTGGAGCAGATCGATGGGCCGGTGATTCTGGTGGCCCACAGCGCGGGCGTGTTGATGGTCGCACATTGGGCTGCGCAACACAGCCGGCCGATCAAGGGCGCGCTGCTGGCCACTCCTCCGGATCTCGATGCTGATTGGCCGCAAGGCTACCCATCCGCTGAAACCCTGCGTACCCAGGGTTGGAACCCCCTGCCAAAAGGGCCGCTGCCGTTCCGCAGTCTGGTGGCCGCCAGTACCAACGACCACCTCGCCAGCCTGGCCGCCGTCACTCAGCTGGCTGAAGGCTGGGGCAGTGAACTGCTCAACGTGGGCGACGCAGGTCATCTCAATCCGGCTGCAGGCTTTGGCCACTGGCCTCAAGCCGAAGCTCTCATCCTGGAGCTGGACCGCTAGTTCAGGCGCCGGGTGGCCCCCAGTCATCCGGCATTTGCCCTCATTCCTGAAAAACGCAAACCCCTGGAACAAGGGGGTGTGAGGGCGGCTGCGCTTAAAACAAATACAAAAAGGCGGAGACAACGCAATGCACAACAATAAGAGTCACGGGTTCGCCCCCTCGCGATGCACCTTGTTGGCCTCGGCCATTCTGGGCGCCGCCGTGCCGGTCGCGCAGGCGGTCGAGCTGGACACAGGTAACCCGGACTGGACCGCGCGCCTGGATAACACCGTCAAGTACAACTACGGTGTGCGCACCGAAAGCGCCGACAAGCGCCTGTTGGCGACACCGAACAACAACGATGGCGACTACAACTTCCGCAAGGCCGGAACCAACATCACCAACCGCGTTGACCTGTTGACCGAAATGGATGTGGTCTACAAGGACCACATGGGCTTTCGCGTCAGCGCCGCCAGTTGGTATGACAAGGCCTACGAGAACACCGGCTCCAATTCCAACCCGTTCGTCAATGGCAATGACGCAAGGTCGGGTCTGGTCGCCAACGATCCGCGCCTGGCCGGGGTCACGGGCGACAATGTCGGCAATGGCAGCCCCCACCTGAGCCACTACGCCGAGCGTTACTACACCGGTCCTTCCGGCGAAATCCTCGACGCCTTCGTGTTCTACAGCACCGAAGTGGGCGAGGAGTCGCTGTTGAGCGTCAAGGCCGGTCAACACAACGTGTTCTGGGGCGAGACCATCCTCAACCCGGTGCACTCGATCAGCTACGGCCAGTCCGGGCTGGACCTGGCCAAACTGGCCGCCTCGCCGGGAACCGAAGCCAAGGAACTGTTCGTTCCGCGTAACCAGCTGTCGATGTCGTTCACCGTCAATCCCGAGTTGACCGTGGCCGCTCAGTACTTCCTCGATTGGGATGCCGCCCGCCTACCGGAAGCCGGTACTTACTATGGCGGCTCCGATCTGGTCGGCTTCGGTGCGCAGTCGTTCCTGCTGGGCAACACCAATGGCGTGGTGCCGGGCAGCCCGTTGGGTTGTGGTTTGGCGCCCTGCAACAGTTTGACCAATGTGCGTCGCGGTCATGACCTGACGCCGGACAAGCGCGGCGACTGGGGGGTAATGGCCAAGTGGTCGCCGGCCTGGCTGGATGGCACCCTCGGTGTTTATTACCGCAATACCTCGGAAATCCTGCCGCAAGCCTGGCTGAACGCCACCGGGCTGACGTCGGCCAATCCCAACGGCACCCCGCCTGCCGGCATGGTGCCGGCGGTGGTCAACACCCTCAATTCGTTGAGCACCAGCACCTATCAACTGGCCTATGCCGACAACATTCAGATCTTTGGCCTGAGCCTGTCCAAGGATGTGCGCGGTATCAGTGTGGGTTCGGACCTGAACATTCGTCACAACATGCCGCTGGCCAGTATTCCGGCGATTGTCAGCTCGACCGGGCCGCAGGGTTTCGGCGCCGGTCTGGGCCTGCTGCCGGCCCGTACGGTGGCCACCGGTGTGATCTATGACACCCCGCAAAAGGGCGACAGCCTGAGTGCCACCGGTGACACGTTGCACTGGACGCTCAACGGCCTGATGACATTCCCGAAAACACCGGTGTTCGATTCGGCCAACCTGCTCGCCGAGTTGTACTACAGCAACCTGCTCAAGCTCGATAGCAAGAACGAAGCGCTCTACAAGGGCCAGGACAGCTATCGCGGCATCGACCAGCCGACCCGGGACAACTGGGGCATCGCGGTCAACTTCACACCGACCTGGTACCAGGTATTCCCGGGGGTCGATCTCAACGCCCCGATGTCCATCAACGTCGGCCTCGCCGGCGTGTCACCGGTGTCCGGTGGCGGTGCCAAAGACACCGGCAACTATGCCTTGGGCGTGGGTGCTGTTGTGTACAACAAATACTTCATCGACCTGAAGTACGTGGACTCCTTCGGCAAGACCGACAAGTGCGACGTCAGTGGTTTGAGCACCGGCGCGGCCAATGCCGGCAGCGGAGACGGCTCCACACCCAATGCCTTTAGCGGCAATGAAAACTACGCGTGTTACGGCGGTGGCTACTCGGCCTTCTCCGGTGGTGGTGCCACGACAGAGGACCGTGGCGCCGTTTACCTGACGATGAAAACCACTTTTTGATTCACCACTGGCTTACGCAAAGTAAGCAGGAGAATAACAAGATGAAATGTGTGCAAACCGTGTTAGCCGCCTCGTTGGCGATGGTTATTGCCTCCCAGGCACAGGCCGCTGTATCGGCTCAGGAAGCCGCCAGGCTCGGCACCAGCCTGACCCTGGTCGGGGCTGAAAAAGCCGGGAATGCCGACGGATCCATCCCCGCCTATGACGGTGGCCTGACCACGCCGCCGGCCAGCTTCAAATCCGGTGACAGCATGCGCCCGGATCCTTACGCCAACGAAAAGCCGCTGCTGGTGATCGACGGCAAGAACGTCGATCAGTACAAGGGCTTGCTCAGTGCAACCACCGCGGAACTGGCCAAGCGGTTCCCAAGTTTCCACGTCAATGTCTACCCGACCCACCGTACCGTCTCTTTGCCCAAGGCGGTGCTGGACAACGGGGTGAAAAATGCCACCGGCGCCAAGTCCCTCGAGGGCGGATTGGCCGTCGATAACGTGCTGCCCGGCGTACCGTTCCCGATTCCGCAGACGGGTAACGAGGCGATGTGGAACTTCCTGTTGCGTTATCAGGGCGTCAGCATCAACTCCAAGTACGACTCCTGGAACGTCGACTCCGCAGGCATTCCGAGCCTGGCGACCACCGGGCAGGCGTTCATTTCCTATCCGATCTACGAGAACCTGGCGCAGCCGATCAGCAGCGCCGACGTGTACTACCAGATGAAGCTGTCCTACACCGGCCCTGCGCGCCGGGCCGGTGAAGCGGTGATGCTCAAGGACGCCGCCAACCCGCTGCAGCAGCCGCGCCGTGCCTGGCAATACTTGCCTGGCCAGCGTCGGGTCAAGTTGGCACCGAACCTGGCGTACGACACGCCCAACCCCGGCACCGCCGGCGCGGGCACTTACGACGATGTTTTCGTGTTCAACGGTGCGCTGGACCGTTACGACTGGAAGCTGGTGGGCAAGCAGGAAATGATCGTGCCCTACAACACTTACAAGCTGACCTACGCCCAGGACCCCAAGTCGCTGACCACTGCCAATCACCTGGCACCCGATTATGTGCGTTGGGAAAAACATCGCGTCTGGGTGGTGGAGGGCAATCTCAAGGCTGGCGCCCGACACATCTATCAGAAGCGTCGCTTCTACCTCGATGAAGACAGTTGGACCGCTCTGGCCTCTGACCAGTACGACGCCCGTGGTCAGCTGTACCGTGGCTCTTTCGCGTTCCTCAGCCAGAGCTACGACAAGCAAGTCCCGGACTCCACGCCCTTCATGATCTACGACCTGGTGGGTGGCTCCTACAACATCAACGGTGTGGTGGGCCCTTACGGCGGGATCAAGTACATCGAGCCGCTCTCCAAGGCGCAGTGGTCGTCGGAATCCCTGGCAGGTAGCGGGATTCGCTAAGCAAACCGTGACAACGCGTCCGTGCGTTCCGTTGCCCGCAAGGCAAGGGAGCGCACGACGGTCGGCGTATGCCGATCGTTTCGGGCGCCAGGTTTGAAAGTCAGGCACACGGATGTGTGTCCCGGCGCGGTTATCCGAAGAGGACGCGGTATGTGTTCGTACAAAAATTATCTGCGGCTGGCGCTCGGCGCACTGCTTGCAATGTTGCAGGGCTTGAGCCAGGCCTCCGGTTATGTCGACGTGCTGGATCTGCCGGCCAGGGTCAGCGCCCTGGCTATCAACAGCCCGCTATCGGGCATGGCCCGCGCCGGCGACCGTCTGATTGCAGTCGGGCAGCGTGGGCACATTCTGTATTCCGATGATGCCGGCAAACACTGGCAGCAGGCCGCCGTGCCGGTCAGTGCCGACCTCAATGCCGTCAGTTTTCCCTCCGCCACCCAAGGCTGGGCAGTGGGCGGCGACGGTGTGGTGTTGCACAGCAGTGACGCGGGTGCGACCTGGCGCAAGCAACTGGACGGCCGCGAGATCGGCGCCTTACTGGTCAAGCATTACCAGGCGTTAGCCGGTGCAGAACCGGGCAATGAACAATGGCCGCTGCTGGTCGCCGAAGGTGAACGCCTGGTGGCGCAGGGCGCCGACAAACCCTTGCTCGATGTCTGGTTCGCCAACGACCGCCTCGGTTATGTGGTCGGTGTGTTCAACCTGATCCTGCGTACCGAAGACGGCGGCCAGAGCTGGACGCCGTTTCAGGATCGCACCGACAACCCGCAGGGCTTTCACCTCAACGCCATCGCCTCCACCGGCGATGCGTTGTACATCGCCGGTGAGCAGGGCCTGTTGCTCAAATGGAACAACGCCGATCAGCGCTTCACCGCCGTGCCGACACCCTATCAGGGCAGTTTTTTCGGCGTGCTCGGCAAACCCGGCGAAGTGATTGCCTACGGCCTGCGCGGCAACGTGCTGCGCAGCACCGACGGCGGCCTCAACTGGACCCCGCTGGACAGTGGCCTGCACGTCAGCATCACCGCCGGCCTCGTCGATAACCGTGGCAACTATCGCTTGTTCACCCAGGGCGGGCAGATGCTGGTCAGCCAGGGCACAGGCGCGCAATTGCACCTGGTTCAGCAACCGGCATCGACCCCGGTGACCGGTGCCGCTCAGTCCGCCGACGGTGCGCTGGTGCTGGTTGGCAGCCGTGGTGCACGGACGCTGTCCGTTGATTAAGTCCTCGAACCCTTAGAGCGAGAACCCAGACATGGGCCATACCAAACAAGAAACCATGCCGGTGATCCGCGATCTGCGGGATTTCGACTGCCATTCCGGCAACCGGCTGGAGCGGCTGGTGTTCAACTACCGTCCGCTGTTCATGCTGCTGATGGCGCTGGTCACCCTGATGCTGGGCTACATGGCCGCGACTCGCCTGGAGCTGCGTCCAAGCTTCGAAAAGATGATTCCGCAGAGCCAGCCGTACATCCAGAACTTCCTGGAAAACCGCCAGTCGCTGCGCGGTTTGGGCAACTCGGTACGGGTGGTGGTGGAGAACACTCAGGGCGATATCTTCGACCCCGGTTACCTGGACGTGCTCAAACAGGTCAACGACCGATTGTTCCTTGCCGAGGGTGTCGACCGTGCCTGGATGAAGTCGTTGTGGAGCCCGGCGGTGCGCTGGACCGAAGTCACCGAGGAAGGTTTCCAGGGCGGCCCGGTGATGCCCGATACCTACCAGGGCAAGCCGGCAGAAATAGAACAGCTGCGCCAGAACATTTCCCGCGCCGGTATCGTCGGCAGTCTGGTGGCCAGCGACTACAAATCGAGCATGCTGATCGTGCCGCTGCTGGACAAGGCCACGGCCAGCGGTCAGCGCATCGACTACCACGCCTTTTCGCAAATGCTCGAAGAACAGTTGCGCGACCAGATCGAGTTTGCCGGTGACAGTGCTGCACGCAAGGCCGGGGAGGAGGGCAAGGGCCCGTACAAAGTCCGGGTGATCGGTTTCGCCAAGCTGATGGGCGACCTGATCGACGGGTTGATCCAGGTGATGATGTTCTTTGGCCTGGCCGTCGTCACTTCGCTGATCATCATTTACGCCTACACCCGATGCGTGCGCAGCACCTTGCTGGTGGTCGGCTGCTCGCTGATCGCGGTGGTCTGGCAGCTGGGCATCGTCGCCTGGCTCGGCTATGCCATCGACCCGTACTCGGTGCTCGTGCCTTTCCTGATCTTCGCCATCGGCGTGTCCCACGCGGCGCAGAAGATGAACGGCATCATGCAAGACATCGCCCGTGGCACCCACAGACTGATCGCCGCACGCTACACCTTCCGCCGCCTGTTCATTGCCGGCGTTACCGCGCTGCTGGCCGACGCCGTCGGCTTCGCGGTACTGATGCTGATCGATATTCCGGTGATCCGGGATCTGGCGATCACCGCCAGTATCGGTGTGGCGGTGCTGATTTTCACTTCGCTGTTGCTGATGCCGGTGGCGCTGTCTTATGTCGGGGTGGGCGCCAGGGCTGCCGAGCGTGCGCTGAACATCGACACGCGCGCCGAAGGGCACAAAGGCTTCGGCAAACTGTGGGACTTGCTCGACCGCTTCACCACGGCCAAATGGGCCACGGGGGCGGTAGTGGTCGCGGTACTGATGGGCATCGGCGGTTTCATGATCAGCCAGCAGCTGAAGATCGGCGATCTGGAAAGTGGCGCACCGGAGTTGCGTGCCGACTCTCGCTATAACCGTGATAACGCCTACATCACCAGCCACTACGCGCTGTCCAGCGACCTGTTCGCGGTGATGATCAAGACCGCGCCGGAAGGCTGCCTGAGCTACAAGACGCTGATTCTCGCCGATCGCCTGGCCTGGGAGCTGCAGCAGTATCCGGGCGTACAGGCCACGACTTCGCTGGTTAACGCGGTGCGCCAGATCACCGCCGGCACCTATGAAGGCAACCCCAAGCTCAACAGCATCCAGCGCAATCAGGACGTATTGAATTACGCCGCGCAGCAAGCCTCGGTCAACTCCCCGGAGTTGTTCAACACCGATTGTTCGCTGATGCCAGTGATCACTTTCCTCAAGGATCACAAGGCCGAGACCCTGGATGCCGTGGTGGGCATCGCCGAAAAATTCGCCCTGGAGAACAACAGCGACGATCGCCAGTTCCTGCTGGCGGCCGGGTCGGCCGGGATTGAGGCGGCGACCAACATTGTGGTGCGCGAGGCCAATCGCACCATGCTGCTTTACGTCTATGCGGCGGTGACGCTGTTCTGTCTGATCACCTTCCGCAGCTGGCGCGCAACCCTGGTCGCCCTGTTGCCATTGGTCCTGACCTCGATCCTGTGCGAGGCGCTGATGGTGGCCATGGGCATAGGCGTGAAGGTCGCGACCCTGCCGGTGATCGCACTAGGCGTGGGCATCGGCGTGGACTACGCCTTGTACCTGCTCAGCGTGCAATTGCATTTCCAGCGCCAGGGCCTGCCGCTGAGCCAGGCCTACCGCAGCGCCGTGTCGTTTACCGGCCGGGTGGTGGGCCTGGTGGGCATCACCCTCGCGGCAGGCGTGGTGTGCTGGGTCTGGTCACCGATCAAGTTCCAGGCCGACATGGGCATCCTGCTGACCTTCATGTTCCTGTGGAACATGCTCGGCGCGCTGATCCTGATCCCGGCCCTGTCGTACTTCTTGCTGCGTCACCCCGTTGCGCAAACTGATGTGGCGCAAACCGCTGAAACCGATACAACCCAACGTCAGGCCATGTCGCATGCCCTGACCACTTCTGAGTAAGCCAACTATGTCTGATTACAAAGCTCCCTTGCGCGACATGCGCTTCGTACTCAACGAGGTCTTCGAGGTGTCCCGGCTCTGGGCCAGATTGCCTGGCCTGACCGAGGTGATCGATGAAGAAACGGCTGCCGCGATCCTTGAAGAGGCCGGCAAGATCAGCGCCGAGGTGGTCGCGCCGCTGAACCGCAGCAGCGACGAGCAGGGCTGCACCTGGAGCAATGGCATCGTCATCGCTCCCGAAGGTTTTGTCGCGGCTTATCAAGCGTTCGCCGCAGGCGGTTGGGTGGGTGTCGGCGGTGACCCACAGTTCGGTGGCATGGGCATGCCCAAGGCCATTTCGGCTCAGGTCGAGGAGATGGTCAACTCGGCGAGTCTATCGTTCGGCCTGTACCCGATGCTGACCGCCGGGGCGTGCCTGTCGATCAATGCCCACGCCAGCCAGGAACTCAAGGAGCGTTATCTGCCGAACATGTATGCCGGCACCTGGACCGGTTCCATGTGCCTGACCGAGGCGCATGCCGGCACCGACCTGGGCCTGATCCGCACCCGAGCCGAGCCTCAGGCCGACGGCAGTTTCAAGATCAGTGGCAGCAAGATTTTCATCACCGGCGGCGAGCACGACCTGACCGAAAACATCATTCACCTGGTGCTGGCCAGACTGCCGGATGCACCCGCCGGCCCCAAGGGTATTTCACTGTTCCTGGTGCCCAAGGTGCTGGTGAATGCCGATGGCTCGCTGGGTGAACGCAATGCACTGTCCTGCGGTTCAATCGAACACAAGATGGGCATCAAGGCGTCCGCGACCTGCGTGATGAACTTTGACGGCGCCACTGGCTGGATCGTCGATGCGCCGAACAAGGGGCTGGCGGCGATGTTCACCATGATGAACTACGAACGCCTGGGCGTGGGTATCCAGGGCCTGGCGTTGGGTGAGCGCTCGTACCAGAACGCCGTCGCATACGCCCGTGACCGTCTGCAAAGCCGTTCGCCGACGGGCGCGCAGAGCAAGGACAAGGCTGCCGATCCGATCATTGTGCATCCGGATGTACGGCGGATGCTGTTGACCATGAAGGCCTTGAACGAAGGCGGGCGGGCGTTTTCCAGCTACGTGGCCCTGCAACTGGATACCGCCAGGTACAGCGATGACGCGCCAACCCGCACCCGTGCCCAGGAACTGGTGTCGCTGCTGACACCTGTGGCCAAGGCGTTCCTCACCGACATGGGGCTGGAAACCACGGTGCACGGCCAGCAAATCTTCGGCGGCCACGGTTACATCCGCGAATGGGGCCAGGAGCAATTGGTTCGCGATGTGCGCATCACTCAGATCTACGAAGGCACCAACGGCATTCAGTCGCTGGACCTGGCCGGGCGCAAAATAGTCGCCAGCGGCGGGGCGCTCTACCGCTTGTTCGCCGCCGAAGTTCGCCACTACACCGCCAACGCCTGCGCTGACCTGGGTGAGTTCACCAAACCGTTGAACGCCGCGATGGACACCCTTGACGAACTGACCGCGTGGCTGCTGGATCGAGCCCAGAGCAACCCGAATGAAATCGGCGCGGCCTCGGTCGAGTACCTGCATGTGTTCGGCTACACCGCGTACGCCTACATGTGGACGCGAATGGCCAAGACTGCGATGAGTACGCACTCCAAGGACGTTTTCTATGCCAGTAAACTGGCCACCGCGCGCTTCTACTTCGCCCGCCTGCTGCCGCGCATCCACTCGCTGAGTGCATCGGCCAGGGCCGGTAGCGAATGCCTCTTTGAACTGGAAGCAGCGCAGTTCTGATCGAAAGGGCACTGTGCCCATTTCGTCACCCTCCGTCCCTAAACCGATCAAGCCACCGCTCCTTGGATAGACCACGCTGAACGGTCTGTCCAAGGAGATGACCATGATTCGACTGACCCTGATCGAAGCCCGTGAATTGGCCGAATCGATCCTGTTGCACAACGGTTTTAACCTGGCCCATGCGCAAGCGGTGGCGGCGACGGTGATCGCCGGTGAGCGCGATGGCTGTGCCTCCCACGGTTTGTACCGGATTCTGGGCTGCGTGAATTCCCTGCGGGCCGGCAAGGTGTCGGCCGACGCCGAGCCACGGGTGATCGACCAGGCACCGTCGATTGTGCGGGTGGATGCCGGGGGTGGTTTTTCGCAGTTGGCGTTCCAGGCAGGTTTGCCGTTACTGGCGGAGAAAACCCGGGCCAACGGGATTGCGGCGTTGGCGATCAATCGCTGCGTGCATTTCTCGGCGCTGTGGGTGGAGATCGAGCAGTTGACCGCCGCCGGGCTGGTGGCGCTGGCGTGTAATCCGAGCCATGCCTGGGTGGCGCCGGCCGGGGGACGGGTGCCGGTGTTCGGCACCAATCCCATTGCCTTTGGCTGGCCACGCGTGGGGCAGGATCCGTTTGTGTTCGACTTCGCCACCAGTGCAATTGCCCGTGGCGATATCGAGTTGCATCGGCGTGCCGGCAAGGCGATTCCCGAGGGCTGGGGCGTGGACGCCGAGGGGCGGCCGAGCACCGATGCCAACGTGGTGCTCGATAGCGGCGCGATGCTGACGTTCGGTGGGCACAAGGGCTCGGCGCTGGCGGCGATGGTGGAGTTGATTGCCGGGCCTTTGATCGGTGACCTGACCAGTGCCGAGTCACTGGCTTACGACGCGGGCAGCAAGTCATCGCCCTACCACGGCGAGCTGATCATCGCGCTGGATCCGCGACGTTTTCTGGGCGCGGCCACTGAAGAGCACTTGGCCCGGGCCGAGGTGTTGTTTCAGGGGATTGAAGGGCAGGGCGCGCGCTTGCCGTCGCAACGGCGTTATGTGGCACGGGCGCACAGTTTGGTGGAGGGCGTGCAGATTCCCGAGGCGCTGTACAACGATCTGAAAGCACTGCTGACTTGAATGCGATGAAAATCCTGTAGGAGCGAGGCTTGCCCGCGAAGAACGACGACGCGTAATACCTGAAAATCGCGGTGCATTCTTCGCGGGCAAGCCTCGCTCCTACAGATTGTGTTACAGCGAGGCGTGCTGGATGTTGCCATCAACCAGGCGGGCAATGCCCAGCGGGTTGGCGTTTTTCAGGGCGTCGGGCAGCAAGGCATCCGGGCAGTTCTGGTAGCACACCGGGCGCAGGAAACGCTCGATGGCCAGGCTGCCGACCGACGTGCCACGGGCGTCGGAGGTTGCCGGGTAAGGGCCGCCATGCACCATCGCATCGCACACTTCAACGCCGGTGGGGTAGCCATTGAACAGTACCCGGCCGACCTTTTGTTCCAGCAGCACCAGCAGATCGGCGTGTTCCTTCAGGTCCTGCTCTTCGCCAATCAAAGTGGCGGTGAGTTGACCGTGCAAACTGTTCAGCGCTTGTTGTAACTCGGCTTTATCGGCCACTTCGACGACGAGGGTGGTCGGGCCGAACACTTCTTCCTGCAACAGCGGATCACCCTTGAGCAGCAGGCTGACGTCGGCCTTGAACAGTTGCGGCCGGGCTTGATTACCGTGCTGGTCCTGGCCTGCCAGATGGCTTATCCCTGGATGGTCGACTAACGCCTGCACACCTTTTTCGTAGCTGGCGAGGGTGCCGGCGTTGAGCATGGTTTGCGCCGGCTGTTCGGCCATCAAGGCACTGAGCCGAGCGGTGAACGCGCTGAACTGTGGTGAGCCAATACCGATTACCAACCCCGGATTGGTACAGAACTGACCGCACCCCTGAACCACCGACGCCACCAGTTCACCGGCGATTTTTTCGCCCCGTGCGCGCAGGGCTTCAGGCAATACCAGCACCGGGTTGATGCTGCTCATTTCGGCGAATACGGGAATCGGTTGTGGCCGTGCGGCGGCCATGTCACAGAGGGCGCGACCGCCTTTGAGCGAGCCGGTGAAACCGACGGCCTGGATCGCCGGATGCTTGACCAGCGTTTCACCGACGCCCGCGCCGTAGATCATGTTGAACACGCCTTTAGGCATGTCGGTTTGCTCGGCGGCGCGGATGATTGCGTCGGCCACGTGTTCAGCGGTCGCCATGTGTCCGCTGTGGGCCTTGAACACCACCGGGCAACCGGCGGCCAGAGCCGCCGCGGTATCACCGCCAGCGGTGGAAAAGGCCAGCGGGAAGTTACTGGCGCCGAACACGGCCACCGGACCGACGCCGATCCGGTATTGGCGCAGGTCGACCCGTGGCAGAGGCTGACGTTCGGGCAACGCGCGGTCGATACGCGCCCCATAGAAATCGCCCCGGCGCAGCACCTGGGCGAACAGGCGCATCTGGCCGCTGGTACGGCTGCGTTCACCCTGGATGCGTGCGGTCGGCAGGGCAGTTTCGCGGGTGACCAGGGCGACGAATTCGTCATCCAGGGCATCCAGTTGCGCGGCGATGGCCTCGAGAAATTCTGCACGGCGTGTCGCCGGCAAGTTACGAAAGGCAGGGTAAGCGGCAGCGGCGGCTTGGGCTGCGGCGTGCACTTCCTCGACGGTGGCTTGCATGAACGAATAGGGCAGCGCTGCGCCGGTGCTGGCGTCATGGCTCTGCATCGCGATGTTGCCAGCGGCGCTGCGGGCACCGCCGATGTAGTTGTGGCCGATGATCTGGGGCATGGAAAACTCCTGTCGAAAAAGGTGGGGCAGGCCCCTTGTAGGTCAATCAAGGGTATGGAGTCGTGCGCTGTTTTGTGGCGAGCGAGCTTGCTCGCGTTGGGCTGCGTAGCGGCCCCAAAATAGTGGCAACCATTGCCTATTTTGCGAGTGCTGCGCACTCGAGCGGGAGCAAGCTCCCTCGCCACAGGGTGTGGGGTGTGTCAGGTTCAGGCCAGCGAATCACCCCGGCGTGCAGCGGCCGGCACGGCGTTGTCCAGGGCGGCAATTCGCGCAGCGGATTCGGCATCCACCTGGTGCAATGACTTGCCACGGGTTTCCCGGGTCAGGCCGACAGCCACGATGGAGATCAGCGCAGCGCCCACCAGGTACCAGGCGATCGGTGTCGAGCTGTGGTACTTGTTGAGCAGGGTGATGGCGATCAGCGGCGCGAGGGATCCGGCGAAGATCGGCGCCACCTGGTAGCACAGCGAAAGGGCGGTGTAGCGCACGTGGGTCGGGAACATTTCGGCCATCAGCGCCGAGTAGGGCGCATAGGTCATCGACTCGATGGCCAGGCCCAGGGTGATGGCGCCGATGATCAGCCAATTGTTGCCGGTGTCCATCATCGGGAAGCCGATGAAGCCCCAGAACGCAGTGAGCACCGCGCCGATCAGGTACACCGGTTTGCGCCCGACGATATCCGACAGATAGCCCATCAACGGAATCAGGAAAAAGTGCAGCAAGTGCGCGCCGAACATCAGCAACAGAATCTCTGAGGTGTCCTTGTGCACCACCAGTTTCAGGTAGGTGATCGAAAAGGTGACCACGGTGTAATAGAGGATGTTCTCGGCAAACCGCGCGCCGATCCCCACCAGCACCGCGCGCCAGTGATGACGCAGCACTTCCACCACACCCAGTTGTTGCTGCTTGGTCTGCGCTTGCCGGGCCTGGGCCTCCTTGAAAATCGGCGCGTCATCGACGCTGGTGCGAATCCAGTAGCCGATCAGCACCACCACCGCCGAGAACCAGAACGCCACGCGCCAGCCCCAGGCGAGGAATTGTTGCTCCGACAGGTTTGACGACAACAGCAGCAGGGCGACGGTCGCCACCAGGTTACCGGCCGGCACCCCGGCTTGCGGCCAACTGGCCCAGAAGCCCCGGCGATTGTCCGGGCAATGTTCGGACACCAGCAGAATTGCGCCACCCCATTCGCCCCCAAAGGCAAAGCCCTGAATCAGCCGCAGCAGCACCAATAACACTGGCGCGGCATAGCCGATGCTGTCGAAGCCGGGCAGGCAACCCATCAGGAACGTGGTGATGCCAACCACCACCAGGCTCAGTTGCAGCAGGCGCTTGCGGCCGAATTTGTCACCGTAGTGACCGAACACCAGACCGCCCAACGGACGGGCGAGGAAGCCGACGGCGTACAGGGCGAAGGCGGCGATGATGCCGTCGATCGGACTGTCGGTCTGACGGAAGAACAGCTGGCCGAAGACCAAGGCCGAGGCGGTGCCGTAGAGAAAGAATTCATACCACTCGGCGACAGTGCCGGCCATGGCGGCGGCCACCACGCGTTTGAGTCCCGAGGGTGTGGTTGCGCTGGAGGTGCTGTGAGGATTGGACATGCTGACGTTTCCTGTAGAGGCGCGAAAACAGGTAGCCGGGCCGGACCCGCGAGGATCCGCCCGGCAATCACTCAGAGACCGACGTCCGGCAACTCCGGACGATTGGCCATGGCCTTGGCCATGATCTGTTCGACGAACTCCCGATCAGCTTGCGGCAGTGCCAGGCGTGGCGGACGGGTCAGGGCGCTGCCGCGACCGGCGATGGCTTCGCAGAGTTTGATGCACTGCACCAGGTCGGCACGGGCATCGAGGTGCAGGATCGGCATCAGCCATTCGTAGATCGGCATGGCTTCGGCGAAGCGACCGGCCTTGGCCAGGCGGAAGATGGTCTCGCCTTCTTTCGGGAATACGTTCGACATGCCCGAGACCCAGCCTTCGGCCCCCACCGCGATGCTTTCCAGCACCACGTCATCGAGACCTGCGAACAGCACGAAACGGTCGCCGACTTCATTGCGCACGTCGATGAAACGGCGGGTATCGCCGGAGGAATCCTTGAAGCACACCACGTTGTCGCAGTCGGCCAGGGAAATCAGGATGTCCGGGGTGACGTCGTTTTTGTAGATCGGCGGGTTGTTGTAAACCATCAACGGTACGTCGGCGTTCTTCGCCACGTAGCGGTAATGCTCGGCGGTCTCGAACGGCTTGGAACCGTAGACCAGCGCCGGCATCAGCATCACGCCGTCGACACCGACCCTGCGCACCGCGTTGGCCACCTTGGCCGCTTGCACACTGGTGAACTCGGCCACACCGCAAATCACCGGCACGCGGCCGCGAGAGGCGTCGACCGCAACTTCGGTCACGGCGATTTTTTCTTCGGCGGTCAATGAGGTGTTTTCCCCCACCGAACCACACACCACCAGGCCCGATACGCCGTCACGGATCACGTTGGAAATCACCTGGTGGGTTTTTTCCAGGTTGATGGAGAAGTCATCGTTGAATTGAGTGGTCACCGCGGGGAAGACGCCACTCCAGTTAATGCGCTTGCTCATTGTTGCCTCCGGTTCGTTTTTGTATTTCGTATACGATATTTTAAATGCCGATACTCGGCCAGTGGTTTTTTCAATCAATCAGGGTTTTTATAGCCGTTGGTCTGGGGGAGTTTCAGGCGCCGGGCCAGGTGTCTGACAGGCGATAGCCCTGTGGCCAGGGATCGCTGGGGTCGAGCAGCAATTGGTGGGTGCCGGTGATCCAGGCCCGGCCGGAAATGCACGGGTAGATCGCCGGGCGGCCGGCCACTTCGGTCATCGAATCGATGCGGCAATGGAATTCGGAACCGAGGATCGAACGGCCGATAAAGCGCTCGCCAACCTGCATCAATCCCTTGGCCTGCAACACTGCCATACGCGCCGAACAACCAGTGCCGGTGGGCGAGCGGTCGATCTTGCCGGGTTGAATCACCACGGCGTTAGCCCCGGTGGCGATGCCATTTTCAGCCACGATGGGCGCGGCAATCTGGCAGAAGGAAATATGCGACCACTCGGGGTTCAGCGGATGGACGAAGCCCAGTTGTTCATTGGCCGCGCGGGTGATTTTCAACCCGACCTCGACCAGCTCGGCCGCCTCGTCAGGGCGGATGGAAAAGCCCAGGCGTTTGGCGTCGGCGATGACAAAACTGTCGCCACCGTACGCGGTGTCGACCTGTAACGAGCCGAGGCCTTCGACTTCGATCCAGGCGTCGAGGCGGTCAGCGAAGGAGGGCACGTTCTTGATTTCCACCCGTTCGACCTTGCCGTCGCGGCAATCGGCCACGGCCTCGATCAAGCCGCCGGGCGCTTCGAGCACCAGCCGGGTTTGCGGTTCGGTCATCGGCAGGATGCCGCTGTCGAGCAGCACCGTGGCGACGCACAGCGAGTTGGAGCCGGACATCGGTGGCGTGTCGGCCGGTTCCATGATGATCCAGGCCATTTGCGCCCGAGGGTCCTTGGCCGGCACCAGCAGGTTGACGTGGCGGAACACGCCACCACGGGGTTCGTTGAGGACGAAATTGCGCAGGGTTTCATCCTTGGCGATCCAGCGCGATTGCTCCCACACGGTGGCGCCGGGCGGTGGGGCGACACCGCCGACGATCACATCGCCGACTTCGCCTTCGGCGTGGCAACTGACCACATGAATGACTTTCGATGAACGCATGGCTGACTCCTTTTATCGCCGGTCGTTATTTCACTGATTTGAGAAACGCCGCCGTTTCCGCATGTATCGGATTGCCAATCACCTGATCCGGCGAGCCGATCTCGTGCACCAGGCCATTGCGAAAGAACGCCACACGGTCGGACACATCGCGGGCAAAGCGGATTTCGTGGGTCACCAGCACCATGGTCATGCCGTCTTCGGCGAGCATGCGCATGGTGTCCAGCACCTCGCCGACCAGTTGCGGGTCGAGGGCCGAGGTGGCTTCGTCGAACAGCATGTAGTCCGGTGACATGGCCAGGGCGCGGGCGATGGCCATGCGTTGCTGCTGGCCTCCGGACAACTTGCCGGGGAAGGTCTTGAGCTTGTCGCCAAGGCCCACGTGGGTCAGTTGCTGCACCGCCAGCGCCTCGGCGTCGGCCTTGCTTTTGCCCAAGACCTTGCGCGGCGCCAGCATCACGTTTTCCAGCACGGTCAGGTGCGGGAAGGCATTCCATTGCTGGAACACGATGCCGATTTTCTGCCGCAGGCGGTTGAGGTCGGTGGCGCTGTGATGAACCTCGACGCCGTCGACGCGGATGTTGCCTTTCTGGATCGGTTCCAGGCCGTTGATGCACATCAGCAGGGTCGATTTGCCGGAGCCCGAGCCGCCGATGATCGACACCACTTCGCCCTTGTCCACCGTCAGGCTGACACCCTTGACCACGGCCAGATCGCCGAAGGATTTATGTACGTTGTCGATCTCAATCATTTTCTTGCCACCTTCTTTCCAGACGAGCGCCCAGGCGTGCAACCACCAGGCTCATGACGTAATAGATAAGGCCCGCGACGCACAGCACCAGCAACGGTTCCTGAATGCGGGTGACGATGGTTTGCGAGGCGCGCAGCAGTTCGACGATGCCGATCCACATCACCAGCGCGGTGTCTTTCATCACCCCGAGCACCAGGTTCAGCCAGCCGGGGAAGGCCACGCGGGTGGCCATTGGCAGGACGATCCAGCGCAGGTCCTGCAAAAAGCTCAGGCCCAGCGAACGACTGGCCCGTCGCAAGGTGAACGGCACCGACAGCACGCCGCTGCGCACGATCTCGGTGAAGTACGCGGCGGTGTAGACCCCCAGCACAATGCAGCCGACGCTGAAGGCGCTGAGGTTCAAGCCGACGATGCTTTTGAGCGAGTTGAACAGCACGAACTGGATCAACAGCGGCACGCTGCGAAACACGTCCAGCACCCAGGCCAGGGGCAGGCTGGCGCGTGGCAACAGCGCTCGCAGCAGGCCAAACAACAGCCCGGCGAAGGAGCCGAGGATGATCGACCAGAACGTCAGTTGCAGGGTGACCCAGGCGCCGTCGAGCAGGAACAGCAGGTCATTCCAGGAAAAACTGGTGGAAAACATGGTCAAGCCCTCAGTAACGGAACAACCGCCAGGCCATCAGCCGGGCTGACGCGACGATCGCCTTGGCAATCAGGTAATACAGCGCGGCGGCGATAGCGAAGTATTCGAAGGTGCGGAACGTTTTGACGTTGTAGTCCTGGGTCACCCCGGTCAGGTCATTGTTCAGCCCGACGATCACCCCCAGCGACGTCATCAGCACCGCCCAGACCATCTGATTGGTCAGCGGGTAGAAGACGATCCGCAACAGCTGCGGGACGATGATCATGCGGTAGGCCTGGAAGGCACTCATGCCCAGCGAACGCGCGGCGCGCACTTGCGTGTCGGGTACGGCCTTGAGGCCGCCGCGAAAGTTCTCCGCCAGATACCCGGCATTGTTGAAGGTGATCCCGGCCAGCAGGGCGAACCATGAGCTGACGTGCAAGCCCAGCGAGCCGAGGCCGAAGTAGAGGACGTAGATCTGAAACAGCGACGGGGTGTTGCGCGCGATCGATACCCAGCCGTTGCCGATGCCGCGCAGCAGCGGGGTTTTGCTTTCGCGCATCACCGTCAGGGCCAGGGCGATCAGCACGCCGAAGATCATCGACAACGCGGCGGTCTCGAAAGTGACCCAGGCACCGGCGAGCATGTCCGGCAGGGCGCGCAGGGTGGCGCGCCATTGGAAGGTGTAATCAAACATGCGCGAGAGTCTCCAGAGGGGCGGCGGTTTGCAGCCAGGCCGGCAGACGACCGCTGGCCGTGGCACTGCAAGCGGTATCGACACATTCAGCCAGGCTGGCGAAATGCACCTTGCGGCCCACCAGGCCGGGTGCGTAATGGGCGTATTTGCCCGAGTTGGTCATCAAGGTTTTTGCACCCGGCGGGATCACCGGTTCGCCGAGCATGCACCAGCAGGTATCGGTCACCAGGGTCGCGCCGAAGGCTTCGATCACGGCGATATGCCCGGCTTCGCGAGCCTGCTCCAGCACGGCGCGGCCGCAAGTAATGGCGAGGACCACGTCGGGGTGTTTGTGCCGACCCAGGCACAGTCGCGCCAGGTGAGCGAACTCGCTGAGGGAGAAATGCGGGTTACCCAGCGAGACCACATCCACCCGGCTGTCGCGGGCACTGTTGAGTTCGCGCCAACTGACCAATAGATCCTTCAGGCGGATTGTTTCCACGGGTAGGGCTACATCTCCCGCCAGCACCTGCGCCGGGTCGATAGCTTCCGGGGTGATCCCGGCGATATGGAATAACGGGGCGGCGGAGGTGGTGGCAAACGCCGCGCCGAACGCCTTGAGGTCGTCCAGGCTCGGCTTGCGGTTTTCCAACCCGCGCACCAGTGGAATCCGGCTGCCCGCCAGCGCGCCGATGTGGTAACCGAGCAGCGGGTAGAAGGCATCGTCCAGTTCGCCCAGGGCGGGCACCTCGACCTGCAGTCGGGCCTTGCGTTGTGCGTCCAGGTGGCAGCCGATCAACGGGGCGCGGCCGGTCAGGGCGATGCAGATGTCCAGGTAGTCCGGGTACTTCAGGGTGCGTGCCCCCAGCACGCTGTTGGCGTAGACCACCGCGTTGGATTCGGCCCAGACGATCTGCTCGCCCGCCTTCGGCGCGCTGTCGAGCAGGTAGGGTGCGCAGGTGAAACTGAGTTGCGCACCCATCGCCATATAGGCATCGCCCAAGGCACTGGCCGGTTCGCCGAGCACCGGGTCGATGCCCAATTCGCGCCAGCGGCGCTGGTCCACGGAAATTGAATTGAGGGTGGTGGGCACCCGCACGTTGGCGCCCCATTGCACCAGTTGTTCGGCAAAGCGCAGGCTCGCAGGTCCGGTGTAGATGCAGCCGTCGATGTGCGCCTGGGTGACATCCACCAGGCGGCGGGCACCTTGCAGTTCGGCCATGCGCAGAACAATCTGCATGGCCACTTGTGCAGCCTTGCCATGTTGGCCGTCGAGCAGCGCCCGATCGTGTTCGGTGAGTTCGAGCGGGGCGCTTGGGTCTTGCGTTTGCAACGGGCTGTCGAGTGCCTGCCAGGCATCGCCCGGCAGGTGTTCGAACACGGTTACCGAGGCGCCGTCGACCCGAGCGAAGGCCTTGCCGCGCAACGCGGCGAAGGCCTCCCGGCCGATGCACAGCACCGGCAGGGAACGCTCGAAAATGGTCTGCGCCACGAGCACGCCCAAGGTCAGGATCTCATCGGGTTCGGCCAGCACCAATGCAGCCGGTGCGTGACCGTTGCTGATCAGTTCCATCAACACGCTACTGCCGGTGCACGAGCCGCGACCGCTGGGAATGGCCAGCACGCGGCCGGCCAGGTATTCGCCGCTGAGCGGATGGTGACGGTCAATGATCTCGCCGCTAAACGGATCGACCCCGCCCCAGAAACTCAAGCCGATATCGGCGAACAGCAGGGCGCCCTCGGCGGCGCCCGCGACCAGGCTGCGACCGGTCAGAGAAGTGGGCCTAGGCATGCCGGACACCTCAGTAGTAGACCTGTGGCACGGTCAGGTTGGTCGGCGGGATTTCAGTGCCGACCCATTTGACGAACAGCTCTTTGTAACGACCGGTGCGCACCTGTTGGTTGACGAACAGGTTGAGGTAGTTGAGCAGGCCATACTCGTTACGCTTGGCGCCGAGGGAGACGTAGTCGATCACGTACGGCGCGTTACCGGCGACTTTCAGGTTTTTGTATTTGCCCGATTTGAGGGTGGCGGCGGCCACGGTGTTGGTGACCACGGTGGCGTCGATATGGCCTTGGGCGACGGCCAGCAGGGTGTCGTTCTGCGACTGATAGGCGCGGAAGGTGCCGGTGCCCCAGTTCTTCACGTCTTTCTCTAGCGCGATGGCTTCATAGGTGCCGCTGGTGTTACCCACGGGTTTGCCCTTGAGGTCATCGAAGCTGTTGATGCCGGTGTCGTCGCGGGTCAGCACCACCATCTGGAAGGCGAAGTAGGGCACGGTGAGGCCGACGGTCTTGGCCCGTTCGAGGGTGTCGGAAGTGGAGGCGACGATCACATCGGCCCGCCCGGAGACCAGCGCCGGAATACGGTCCGGGAACGGCGTCTCGACCACTTCGACCTCGACCCCGAGGATTTTCGCCAGGTCATGGCAATAGTCCACGTCGAAACCGGCCGGGTTGTTACCAGCATCGCGGAAACCCATGGGCGGGAAGTCCAGGGTCACGGCGCAGCGCAGCTTGCCTGAACCGATGATGTCGTCGAGCTTGTCGGCCTGGGCGGTGGCAATGAAGGAGGTACTGAGAACAGCGCTGAGGGCTACGGCAAATGCGGGGTTTTTCATAGAGGCCTCGTTGATGTGAAGTGCTGTTGGATATCGTATTGGGGATTTCGTATACGATATTAAATATAGCAATCAACGTGCCCGTTTCCAGGCCGAGGCGTGAATTTGTTGGCAGGCCTTGGAGTAGAGGTGTTGCGGTGCGTCAGAGTGACGCCGTGAGGGGCGGGGGCCGCGATGGTGGGTGTTACAGATGGGAGCAATGGTTGTGCGGGGCGCCCCTTTAGGGAACATCGGCGCCCTGCGATCACCCCGTGCTCTGACACACCCATGTGGCGAGGGAGCTTGCTCCCGCTGGGTTGCGAAGCAGCCCCAAATCCAGCAACCGCATTTTTCTGGCACACCGCATATGCCGGTTTTGCGACTGCTGCGCAGCCGAGCGGGAGCAAGCTCCCTCGCCACAATAAGTGCTCTCACTACAGACTTTCGTCAGCCCTGCGGATCGAGGTTATCCAGCACTCGATTCACCGCCAGCTCCCCGAGCATGACCACCGATTGAATCCCCAACATGATGTTGCGATGGGGCATGTCCATCAACCCGGCGAATTCAGTGAGCATCATGCTCGCTGACGCCAGGGATTCGCAGGCGTTGACCAGCAGGGTTTCGTTATCGACTTTCTCACCGACATGGTAAATGGTGCTGGGTTTGCGCTGGGTGACTTTGGGGGTGGGTGGTTTGAGGTAATGGTCGAGGGCGCGCTCGGCGGCTTCGTTGAGTTTTTTCGAATCGGGGGTTTCGTAGGGGGAAACGTCGTCGGTTTCCGGAGGATTTGGCGTTGGTTTGAACATAGATGGAGCTCCAGATATTAAAAGTGGAGCCATCACCTTCGCTACCAAACGAAGAGGTGGTGGCCATACGCAGGTTGGTAGACCGGTCATCTGGCAACCCGGCGCGCCCGAGAGCGCCCTACGCATAGCCACCATAAAAACAGGAGACGAAAACAGTCTCTGCATTAGGTCGCGCTATGCGCCAGAAAACCGGGCTACCAAACCCGATCGCTGTTTTTTTCAGCGACAGGGAAACGATATAGCCCAGGCCACAGGCGCACTAGCCGGCGGATTCTGGCGTAGTCGTAGGCAGAGGCGCAAGGATGTGTAGCCTGGGTGAGTGTCTGGAGATGTCTATTAAACATCGCCTGTTTATTGGTCTTACTGTGGGTTGATCATTCCCATGCTCCGCGTGGGAACGATCCTTAGCGCTGAGTATCGCGATACTGACTCGGCGACAAACCGGTCAACGCACGAAACTGCCGGCTGAACGCACTGTGGTCGGTGTAACCGCAGCGCAAGGCGATCTCGGTGATCGGCAACTCGGTGTGCAGCAACAGCCGCGAACCTTCTTCCAGGCGCGCCTTGTTGATCATCTGCCGTGGCGTGAGCTGGAACACCCGCTTGCAGTGACGCTCCAGTTGCGCCACGGAGTAACCGGCGATGGCGGTCAGTTCGGCGAGGCTGATGGGGCGGGCGAAGTGGCTGCGGATGTGCGCGTCCACGGCGGCGAGTTTCTGGAACGCGGGGTGATTGGACTGCGGCGATTGCAGGTCGCGGGAGATCCCGGCCAGGCCCACGATGTGACCCTGTTCATCCTTCAAGGCGAGTTTGTGGGTCAGGCACCAGATCGGCTGGTTGCCGTAATACAGGTGCAGTTCCAGTTGGTCGGCCATCTCGCGACCGCTGGACAGCACCCGCCGATCCTGTTCGGTGTACAGCGGGCCGAAGCGTTCCGGGAAGACCATCTCGGCGGTGAGCCCCAGCAGATCCTCGCTATGTTTGAAACCGCAACGCCGGGCCAGGGTCTGGTTGACGAAGGCATAGCGGGCTTCGCGGTCCTTGATGAAAAACACCACGTCCGCCAGGGTGTCGAGCAGCGGCGCAATCGGCTGCAGGCTGTTCAACAGCGTGGGCAGGTCGCAGGGTTTGAAGGTGCTGAGCGAGGGGTACATGGCGCTGGGGTCTGAGGGCGACCCCGGGATCATAGAGGCTCGACAGCGCGGCTGAAACCCCCGAGGGGGTTTCAGGCCGGCGGGGTGTCGTCCAGGCACATCAAGGTCTCGATGCGTGCCGGGCTGAAGGGCGGGCGGGGCGCCGAGGATTGCCAGCCAAACAGGTGCTGCACCGCACCGCCACACACCCGGCCCTGACAGGCGCCCATGCCACAGCGACTGGCCAGCTTGGCTTCGCGCCAGTCGGTGTGCCCGGTCAATGCGCCGTAGGGCACGTCTTCGCAGCGGCAGACCAGGGTGTCGGGGCGGGCCAGGGATTTGAGTTGTGGGTCGAGGGCGAAGGCCTGATTCAGTGCCTTGGCGAAACCCTGCCAGCGTGCCCGACGTGGCCACAACTGGCGTGCCGCTTCAAGGTCACCGACCGCCGCGTGGCCCGCAATGGCACCTTCGACCAACGCCAGTTCACTGCCACCAAACCCGGTGCATTCTCCCGCCGCATAATGATCGACGCGACTGGCCTGCCAGGCATCCACGGCCAACGCCAGACCCTCGATGGCGTAACCCAGTGCCTGGCCCAATTGAATGTTCGGGATCAAGCCGAAACCACAGGCCAGCCGATCACAGGCCAGTTCGACGATTTTGCCCTGCTGTTGCAGGCGCACACCTTCCAGCCGATCAGTGCCAAGGGCGGCCAGCACATGCGTCGCGGTGCGGTAATGGCGGTCGAACAGGCTGAACGATTGCAGCCATTTGCCAGGCCAGCGGGGCAGTTGCGCGGCGAAACCGGCGACGGCGGTGCGCGAGGCTTGCTCGGCGATGCGCTGGATCTGCGCGCCGTGTTTTTTCGCCGTGGCGGCACTGGCCAGCAACAGCGGGCCGCTGCCGGCGATCACCACGCGCTCACCCTGCACCGGCAGGCCCGCCTTGATCAGCGCCTGCAAGCCACCAGCGCCGGTCACGCCGGGCAACGTCCAGCCGGGGAAGGGCAGCAGCAACTCGCGGGCGCCGGTGCACAGAATCAATCGGTGATAACTGATCAGCCAGCCGTCATCGTCATTTTCGACCAGCAGCTGTTTCGGACCGGGACTGGCGATCACCCGAGTGCCAGCGTGACGGCGGATGTTGCTGCACGCCTGCAAACGTTCACGCAGGCGACGGGCCTGGTCGGGCACATTGGCTTGAGGGCCGTCACGCCAGATTTGCCCGCCCGGCAGCGGATTGTCGTCGAGCATGACGATGCGTGCGCCACTGGGGGCAGCGGCAAGAGCAGCGGCCATGCCGGCGGGGCCGGCTCCGATGATCAGCAGATCGGCGTATTCGTTCATGGGCATGTCTGCACCTGCATGCCGTCGCGGCACAGTGTCTGGCAGGCCAGGCGTCGCCGGCCGTCGATGGTCACCCGGCATTCCTGGCAAATGCCCATGCCGCACAGCGGTGCGCGGCGTTGGCCACTGACCGAAGTGCGCGTGCATCCGTCGCTGCCCAGCGCCAAGGCTGCGGCGACGCTGGTGCCCTCGGCCACCTTCAAGGCGCGGCCGTCCAGCAGTAATTCAGGCATAGGCGGGTTCTCCGAGGAAACGCTGGGGCAGATAGGGTTGGGCGGTCAGTGGCGGGGTTTCGTTGAACAGCTGCGCCACCAGCAAGTCGGCCGTGCCGGGGGCCGTGGTGACGCCCAACCCTTCGTGCCCAACCGCCAGCCACAAGCCCTGCTGCTGTGGGTGCTGGCCCACCAGCGGCAGGCCGTCGGGGCTGGCGGCGCGAAAACCGGTCCAGGCGCGGATGCCGTTGAGCCGGGCCAGCCCTGGCATGTACTCGGCGGCACGCTTGAGCATTTTCGCCAGCATCCAGCCTTCGACCTGCGGGTCGGTGGTGCCGAATTGCCGTGAGGCTCCGATGAACAATTGCCCGGTCGGGCGCGGCTGAATATTGCAGGCGGTCGATGGCCCGGTGGCGTTGTGGGCGCTGGTGACGTATCCCAGCTCCACCAAGGTGTGGGTGACGGTGCCGGGGTAGCGGTCGGTAATCAGCAGGTGGCCCTTTTTCGGCTCGATGGGCAACTCCGGGCACAGTTCGCTGGCCTGAATGCCGTTGGCCAACACCACGGCTTCGGCCCGCAACCAATGGCCGTCATCGAGGTAAACGCGATTGCCATCGACCGCGCTGACCCGCGCCCGGTGCTGACGGATGTTCGGTGTGTCGAGCATCCAGCGGGCCGTCGCCGGCGCATACAGAATGCCGTCGCCATTGATCAGCAAGCCGCCTTCCAGATCCTCGCGCAGTTCCGGTTCACGCTGACGCAAGGCGCTGGCGCTGACCAGTTCACACGCCACGCCCTGGGCTTTCAGGTTCAGGTATTTGCTGTGGGCGACCGCCATTTCCTCGGCGTTGGCCGCCAGCCACAGTGTGCCGTTGTTGCGGTAGGCGCAGCCGTCGGGCAGGTCCGGCGCCAGTTCACGCCAGCGTTGCAGGGAATATTGGCTCAGGGCCAATTCGGCCGGGTTGTCATCGAGCACCAGCAGGTGGCCCATGCCTGCCGCCGTCGCACCGTGCAGGCCGGCGTCCAGCACCAGCACCTGCAAGCCACGACGGGCCAGCGCCTGGGCGCAGGCGGCGCCGATGATGCCGGCGCCGATCACGATCACATCGGCCACCAGGCCCTCGCTCATGGGCGAATGCCCCAGGCGAACGGGTCATCCTGTTCGATGATCAAACTGGCTTCGGCGCTGATAAAGGCACGGCCACGAATGGTCGGCACGATGCGCTCGCCTTGCCATTCGTAAGAGCCTTCGAACTCGCTGCCGATGACACTGGCCTGACGCCAGATCTGCCCCGGTTGCAACTTGTCGTCGGCGGCCAGGCAGGCCAGTTTGGCACTGGTGCCGGTGCCGCACGGTGAGCGGTCATAGGCCTTGCCGGGGCAGAGTACGAAGTTGCGGCTGTCGGCTTGATCGTCATCGGCGAACAGTTCGATATGGTCGATCAACCCGCCGTCTTCGCCACGAATGCCCTGGGCTTCCAGCGCTTGTTGCACGGCGTAGGTATAAGCGGTCAGCGCGTCGAGGTTGTCGCCGGCCACCCGCAGGCCATGCTCGGCGATCAGGAAAAACCAGTTGCCGCCCCAGGCAATATCGCCGACCACCTGGCCGATGCCCGGCACCTGCAACACCAACGCCTTGCGGTAACGGTAGGCCGGCACATTGCGCACGCTCACCGAATGGTCTTCGTGCAGGGTCGCCTGCACCGTCCCCACTGGCGTCTCGATGCGGTGCACGCCGGGGCCGATCTTGCCCAGATGCGCCAACGACGCCACCAGGCCGATGGTGCCGTGGCCGCACATGCCCAGGTAACCGGTGTTGTTGAAGAAAATCACTCCGGCACAGGCGCTCGGGTCTACCGGTGTGCAGAGCAGGGCACCCACCAGCACGTCGCTGCCTCGTGGTTCCAGCACACAGGCCGCGCGCCATTGATCATGATGGTCGGCCAGCCGCTTGCGCCGTTCAGCCATGCTGCCGGTGCCCAGGTCAGGAAAGCCGGCGGTCACCAGACGGGTCGGTTCGCCGCCGGTGTGGGAGTCGATCACGGTGATGCGTTTCATGGGAGGGCCACGTCCGTTCAGATGAGTGAACGCAAGAGTGGCCTGTGCGGCGGGGTGCCGGCTTGATGGATTTATCCTGTGCCGATGACGAAATCGGCACAGCATCCTGAGCCGTCAGTGGGCGTGGGGCAGGTGTTCGAACAGGGTCTTGCAGACCCCGGCAATGTGTTCGTCCAGCAGCTTCACCGCCAGCTCCACATCGCCGGCACGGCAGGCCGCGAGGATTTCGCGATGCTCGTGATCGGCCCGTTCCTTGCCGGCCGACAGGCTCATCTGCATGCGCAGGTAGCGCTCCAGCTTGTCGTTGACCGAACGAATCAGGCTGACCAGAAACGGCCGTTGTGCCGGTTCGTAGAGGCAGGCGTGCAGCTCCCAATTGAGCTCGGCCCAGCGGCCCACGTCGTCCTCGCCGATGAATTCCTGACAGATGCGCTCGGCACGGGCGAAGGTTTCTTCGGTCATGTTGGGGATGGCCAGGCGCAGTATTTTGTCTTCCAGCAACATGCGCACTTCGAACATCTGCGCCAGCTCGGCATCGGAAACCCGCGTGACCATCGCCCCGCGATTGCGCTGGAACATCACCAACCCTTCGGCTTCCAGCCGCTTGAGGGCCTCGCGCACCGGAATCTTGCTGACGTTGAACTGGCGGGCAATGTCGTCCTGGCGAATCGGCTCATCTTCAGCGAAATGCCCGGCGACGATCGCGTCGCGCAGATGACGGGTGATGATTTCCGAGGTCGAAGGCGTATTGCCAAGGTCGGGAGCGTTGAGTTTGGGTAGGTTCACGGCGGCGATCGTTTGGAGTGAGATAGCGATAGGGTATACGAAATCCTTTCGCTGATCTTCCCGGGACCGCACGAACGTCAGGACGCTGGTTGTGTTGGTCGAAGATTTGCTGCTTTACCGCATATACGGAAAAACATATATTCGGCAAAACGCATATTGATGAGGCTTGCCTGTGTCGCGAAGCCCGTGTTGCTGTATGAAACCCAAACGCCGAGACCCGAAATGGCTGACTCTCTGACGCCGACCACTGTTTTCAAATGCCTGGCTGACGACAACCGGGTCCGCATGATGCTGCTCATCGCCCGCGAGGGAGAGTTGTGTGTCTGCGAGCTGACCTGTGCGTTGGATGAGAGCCAGCCGAAAGTCTCCAGGCACCTGGCGCAGTTGCGCACCAGCGGATTGCTGTCGGACCGTCGACAAGGCCAATGGGTTTACTACCGGTTGCACCCGAGCCTTCCTGACTGGGTGCTTCAAATGCTGACTGTCGTGCTTGAAACCAACCAGCATTGGCTGAGCGCGGATGCCAAACGTCTTGAAGACATGGGTGAGCGCCCTGAACGGGCAGCCACCTGCTGTCCGGTTCGATAATTTCAAAAGCCTATCCCTGACAACAGATACAGAGCACACCAACATGACTATCAAAGTGGGCATCAATGGTTTTGGCCGCATCGGTCGTCTCGCCATGCGCGCCGCCTGGCACTGGCCGGAGTTTGAGTTCGTGCAGATCAACGACCCGGCAGGCGACGCGGCGACGCATGCGCACCTGCTGAACTTCGATTCGGTGCATGGTCGCTGGAATGATCAAGCCAGCGCCGAGGGCAACTGCATTGTCATCGACGGCAAGCGCATCAAGGTTTCCGCCAACAAGGCGATTGCCGATACCGATTGGTCGGGCTGCGATCTGGTGATTGAAGCCAGCGGCAAGATGAAGACTGTCGCGGTGCTTCAGGCGTACCTCGACCAGGGCGTCAAGCGCGTGGTGGTCAGCGCTCCGGTGAAAGAAGAGGGCGCGCTGAACATCGTCATGGGCGTCAACCATCAACTGTTCAATCCGGCGGAACATCGCATCGTTACCGCGGCGTCGTGCACCACCAATTGCCTCGCGCCAGTGGTCAAGGTGATCCATGAAGCGCTAGGCATTCGCCACGGCTCGATCACCACCATTCACGACTTGACCAACACCCAAAGCATTCTCGACCAACCCCACAAGGATCTGCGCCGTGCGCGGGCTTCGGGCATGAGCCTGATCCCGACCAGCACCGGTTCGGCCACCGCCATCGCGGAAATTTTCCCGGAGCTGCGCGGGCGTCTGAATGGTCACGCAGTGCGCGTACCGTTGGCCAATGCTTCGCTGACTGATTGTGTGTTCGAGGTCGATCGCGTCACCACGGTTGACGAAGTGAATCGGTTTCTCAAGGACGCGTCCGAGAACGAACTCAAAGGTATTCTCGGTTTCGAGGAGCGTCCGCTGGTGTCCATCGACTACCGCACCGATCCGCGCTCATCGATCATCGATGCGCTGTCGACCATGGTCATCAACGGCACCCAGGTCAAAATCTATGCCTGGTACGACAACGAATGGGGTTACGCGAACCGCACCGTCGAATTGGCCAGGATGGTCGGTCTGGCCGTTTAAGGAGCGTTGATGAAAGCCTTGTCAGCCCTCGCGCCGTCAGTGCGGCAATACCTGCTTGTTACGGGCAATTACTGGGCTTTTACCCTTACCGACGGTGCCTTGCGCATGTTGGTGGTGCTGCACTTTCACGGGTTGGGCTACAGCCCGTTGCAAATCGCGGCGTTGTTTCTGTTCTACGAACTCTTTGGCGTGATCACCAACCTGCTGGGCGGTTATCTCGGCGCGCGACTGGGGTTGAACCGGACCATGAACATCGGGCTGGGGATGCAGGTGGTGGCGCTATTGATGCTGACGGTGCCAGTCGCCTGGCTGACGATTCCTTGGGTGATGGGGGCGCAGGCACTGTCGGGGATCGCCAAAGACCTGAACAAGATGAGCGCCAAAAGCTCGATCAAGCTTCTGGTGCCCGACGGGCAACAGGGCACGCTTTATCAATGGATAGCCATCCTCACCGGCTCGAAGAATGCCCTCAAGGGCGTTGGTTTCTTTCTCGGCGGGGCATTGCTCGCCCTGATCGGTTTCAGAGGGGCGCTGCTGGCCATGGCCGGCGTTCTTTCGCTGATCTGGCTCAGCAGCCTGATCCTGTTGAAAAAGGACCTGGGCAAGGCGAAAGCCAAGCCCAGGTTCCGTGACATCCTCTCCAAGAGCCGGGCCATCAACATCTTGTCGGCGGCACGGATGTTCCTGTTCGGTGCCCGCGATGTCTGGTTCGTCGTGGCTTTACCGGTGTACTTGAGCAGCGTTTTTGGCTGGGACTTCTGGAAGGTCGGTGGATTCCTGGCGGCCTGGGTGATTGGCTACGGCATCGTGCAATCGCTCGCGCCGCGGATCACCGGCAAGCAACGAGGGCATGTCCCGGATGGCCGCGCGGCGTTTCTTTGGGCTGTTGCCTTGGCAGGCCTGCCGGCGGCAATCGCGCTGGGGCTGAACACCGGGTTGTCGCCACAGTGGGTGCTGTTGGGCGGTCTGATGATCTTTGGTGCGTTGTTCGCGGTGAATTCCTCGCTGCACAGCTACCTGATCGTGTCCTACGCCAAGGAAGACGGCGTATCGCTGGATGTGGGCTTCTACTACATGTCCAACGCCATGGGACGGCTGATCGGCACCGTGCTCTCCGGTTGGGTTTTTCAGGTCTTCGGGCTGGAAGCGTGTTTATGGATATCCAGCGCATTTGTTATTTTCGCGGCACTGATTTCTGTTAGGTTGCCGCGGCATTCCAACGTGCTCTAAATCGCTCTAAAAGTACTGTTTCACGCGTTTTACACTTATTAAGTGCAACTTCCATTTATATTTATTTTGGTGCATGTGACATTTTTCAGGCGCCAAATATTTGAAGTTTTTTATATGTAACGAAAAGCGATTGTTCTTAGCGCAATTAATTCATACACACGCTTACAACCTAGGCCATACATTACCCACCAGAACAGGCAGCGAGGAACAACTACAACAACCTGATCACTAAAAACCTGACACAACAAAAACTAAAATCTCCTTATAAGTCGGTGAACATCATGATTAAAATCATGGCCTACTTTTTAATAGGAGCTGGTATTGCAGGATGCAACGGTATGGTAAAACCCGACTTGTCGGGACCTGCCAACGATTCATATTTCTCAGTCTTCTCAGGCTTTCCCTTGCCCTATCTGTACACCGCCTCGGCCGTGCAATGGAACGAGGATTACGCCGTCACCACCCGCCACACCCCACTCATTCGCAACGTGATATACAGCTGCAGCACCGGTTGCGACCTAGTCTTCATCAAGCACAAGGCTGACGGCCATTATCCGTCATGGCGCGCGCCGCGCGTGGGTGAGCACATCACTGCCGTGGGAACGAGCCCGTATATGACAACGGTCAGCGGGCAAGGCAAGGTGTATCCGGCGCCTTTCATCAACAGTGATGAAGGCAGCGGCGAACGCTATGCCATCCATGATGCCCCGATGATCAAGGGGATGTCGGGTGGGCCGGTTATCGCCAATGACGGCAGCATTGTCGGTATTAATGTCGGATTCTTCTCCACCACACTTCACGATGTGAGTTTTCACCCTGGGGTAAAGGGCGCTGAGCGGATCAGTATCTTTATTCCTTACTCGATCATTCAACGTGAGTGGGGGCTGATGCAGGCACAGCTTAACGATTCGCACGGCACGAAATACGCGCAGAAGTAGTGTTGGGTCATCACCGAATCCGGAACATCGGATTCGGTGTGACGTGGCGCGTCTATCACTCGCTTATTCAATCAAGGCGTATATTGATAGTGTCGATCCCGTTAGTTGAGGCGATAGCCAATCGTCGGTGGTGTGACAGGCGAGAGCGTTGGGGGGAGTTAGATATCCTGGAACGTTTGGAGGTGTTACATGAGCCAATATCAACGACTCTTTCTGATAGCCGGCCCAGCCATGCGTCACACCCCGGCGTTGGAACGAGCGGTCGCCATCGCCGAAGCCACTGGCGCAGCGCTGCACATCACGGTGTTTATCGAAGACTCTCACCTTTTGGGGTTGATGAGCGCCGGTGCGCGGTTTCGTGAGGCCTGTCAGCAAGAGAACGAAAAGTGGCTGAAGGATGAAGCAGATCTGATACGCGGGCGCGGGGTCACGGTAAGCACCGAAGTGCTTGTAACCCGCAGCGCGTTGCAAGAAATCCTTCGGCACGTGGCAGAAATGCAGCCGGATCTGGTGATCAAGGACGTGCAGCACGAGTCTGCACTCAAGCGTGTTTTCGTTACGCCTCTGGATTGGCACCTGTTGCGCGAATGTCCGGTGCCTGTGCATCTGGTCAGCGAAGTCAGGTGTCCGCTGCCGCGGGTGATCGTGGCGGCGGTCGATCCGTCGCAACCCGAGACGCAGATCACCGGCATCAACGACCGCATCATCCAGGCAGCGAACGGACTGGCCATGCAATGCAACGCAGAACTGCATTTGCTGCATGCCTATGATCTGTCGCTGACGCATATAGCCGACGCAGGCGCGGGTGCAGTGACGATGCCAGGCTTCAACAGTGACGTGCGCAAGTCTCTGCATCAGTCATTCATCGCATTGGCCGACCACTTTGGCGTGCCCACCGAGCGACAACACTTCGTTGCGGGCCCGCCCGGCAAAGCGCTGGCTGACTTTGCAGCGCATCACCGGGCCGATGTGATCGTCATGGGCAATGCGCATCGCAAGGGGTTGGGCAAGTGGGTGGGCAGTACGACGGAGCATGTTCTGTATCGAGTGCCCTGCAACATCTTCGCGGTCACGGGGGCAGCGGATCAGTGAATGGAGTCGTTGTTAAATGATTCGCGAGGGACGCCTCGGCGACCGGGGCGGTTTTTTTTGTGGGCGCGTGCCGAGATGTCCTCGAAGGTATCGCTATCGGTTGCCGCCAGGAGCTTGCCACCGTCCTTCAGGGTGGCCATGAAGGTCACTTCCGTGTTGTTGCCCGCGAGCAGATAGCCAGCGATGGCACCGACCGGCCCCAACAACATCGCGCCCGCAATGCCCAGGCCGATGGCGCTCTTTATATTCTTGTTGGAGTCCGTGTTCTGGATCGTTAGATCTTTAAATTCCGAGACCGGGAAGCTTTTCCCCAGTCGTGGCTTAAGGGCCGTTTTGAGCGTGATGGTACCCGAGTGATATTCCCCGTCGCACTGCGGGAAGTCACCAGCGAGCACTATGATCTTTGCCATGTGGAATGTTCTCTTGGGCGATCATTTTTGGGGTAGACATTGCGCGCGTCCAAACTCAAAACGTCAACGAGCTGACGATGAGTGGCAGCCATGGATTCGCGATACACAAGTGTCAGTCTTCCGGGTCAATTTCTTCTTCAGGCGCCCATCCGGCGTCGAGCAGGGCGGGGGGAGGATCGTCCGGCATGGTTATTCCTCCAGTCATGAACGCAAAGCGTAGCAGGCGGGTAGGGCTGTCGAGGTGGTCATAGCCCTGGTCATGGACGTTTTATAACGTTTGCCTCAAGCCGGCAGGTAATGCGTTTTAATTCTCCGTTGACCCGACAGCTGCTCGGAACCAACAACAGACCTTTCAGCCGAAAGGGGTTAACGGGGGATTAATGGACTTCTGGACCACCACGCAAGTATCGATTCTAGGGCTGGTTGAAGGACTCACAGAGTTTTTGCCGATCTCCAGTACAGGCCATCAGATTATTGCCGCGGACTTGCTCGACTTTGGCGGTGAGCGAGCCATGGCGTTCAATATCATTATTCAGTTGGGCGCTATTCTGGCGGTCGTCTGGGAGTTCCGTCACAAGATTCTGGACATCACCACGGGTTTGCCGACCCAGCGTAATGCGCAACGTTTTACTCTGAATTTGCTGATCGGTTTCTTGCCGGCGGTGGTGCTGGGGGTGATGTTCGCCGACAAAATCCATCAATATCTGTTCAACCCGATCACCGTGGCCGTGGCGCTGGTGATCGGCGGGATCATCATGTTGTGGGCTGAACAGCGTGAGCACGTGGTAGTGGTCGATCACGTTGACGAGATGCGCTGGACCGATGCCTTGAAAGTCGGATGTGCACAATGCCTGGCGATGATTCCCGGCACTTCGCGTTCGGGATCGACGATTATCGGCGGGTTGCTGTTTGGCCTGTCACGCAAGACGGCCACCGAGTTTTCGTTCTTCCTGGCGATGCCGACAATGGTGGGGGCCGCGGTGTACTCGGGCTATAAATATCGCGACCTGTTCCAGGCCGCAGATTTGCCGGTGTTTGCCCTGGGATTTGTCGCCGCTTTCGTCTTTGCGATGATTGCCGTGCGCGGGTTGCTCAAGTTCATCGCCAACCATAGTTATGCGGTGTTTGCCTGGTACCGGATCGCCTTCGGTTTACTGATTCTGGCGACGTGGTTTTTGGGTTGGGTGGACTGGAATCACCTCTCGGAAGGGGCGTAGGTTTTCCTGTGTTGATAAAAAACGCCGCTTGTTGTTGAGCGGCGTTTTTGTGTAAGCAGCTAAAAGCATCTAAAGCTTGTTGACCCGCGCCAGTGGCAGGCTGATTTGCTGTTCACGCTGCAGCAAATTCATCATCAGCAGTACCCGTTCTTCACCGTCCATGGCCAGGAACACCGCTTCGAGATCGCAGAACGGACCTTCAGTGATGCGCACCGCATCTCCGTGTTTCAACAGCGTGGTCACGATCGCCTGGCTGTCTGGTTCCTGGAGTTCGTCGATCAGCGCATCGCGGATCGGCAATGGCTGACCGCCAAACCCGACGACCCGCGAAACGCCGCGGGTCGAGCGCAGTGGACCCCAGCTGTCCTGAAGGCTCAGTTGAATAAACAGGTAGCCCGGAAACAGCGACTCGCTGATCACTCGACGTTGCCCGCGCAACATGCGCTCACGTCTGTAGGTCTTGCGAAAGCATGCATAGCCTTGGCGCTGCAAATGTTCTTCGGCGCGCTCATCTTGTTTGGGCTTGCACTGGACCAGGTACCAGGCTTTGGTGGAGTGTTCGGCAATCGCGTTCATTCAAATGCCCTCCCTGCATCGATCTGCCCCAGCAGCTCGGCGGTTTTGCGCTGCAGGAGCGAGCTGTCGCCCCGACTTTCCACGGTCAGGCAAGCTACGCAACCCTCGCCCGAGAGGCGCAAGCTGAAGCGCCAGTCGGCAAAGACCAGGTTCAGCCCGCTGCTTTCGTTGAGGTCAAGGGCATCGCGGGCATAACGCTGCTTGATGCTCGCCAGCAGCGCCGGACCATCCTTGACTTGGCGGCGGATCTCCCCGGAGGAGGGGAACGCGCCGATGCGTTCCACCAGCAGTACCGGTGGTTTTCGCACGCGGGGGAAAATCAGTTCCGACGCATAGGCGCGCACGATGCGGTACGCGAGGTTGTGCTTAAGGTCAGCGCTATACGGGTGGCGACTGTCATCTGCCTTGAAACCGCTCAACGTATTCATAGAGGCTTCGTCCATAAGGTGATAAAGACCATATCGGGGGACAGCAACATCACAGGGCGTTTTGATGCAGATGCTCGAAGCAGAAGTTGGTGGCTTCGATATAACCTTCGGCACCGCCACAGTCGAAGCGTCGCCCCTCGAACTTGTAAGCCAGTACGCAGCCGTTCTGGGCCTGCTTCATCAGCGCATCGGTGATCTGGATTTCACCGCCCTTGCCAGGTTCGGTGTCAGCGATCAGGTCGAAGATGTCGGGGGTCAGAATGTATCGACCGATGATTGCCAGGTTGGACGGAGCGTCTTCCGGACGGGGCTTTTCGACCATGCTGTTGACCCGGTAAATCCCCTCGCGAATCAACTCGCCGGCAATCACGCCGTACTTCTGAGTCTGCTCGCGGGGTACTTCCTGGATCGCCACGATCGAACAGCGGAACTGCTCATAAAGCTTGAGCATTTGCGCCAGAACTCCATCCCCCTCCAGGTTCAGGCACAGGTCGTCGGCCAGCACCACGGCGAATGGCTCATCACCGATCAACGAGCGGCCGCTGAGAATGGCGTGCCCCAGGCCTTTCATTTCCACCTGACGAGTGTAGGAAAAGCTGCAGGTATCGATCAGCTCGCGAGTGCCGTGCAGGAACTTTTCCTTATCGGTGCCACGAATCTGGTGCTCCAGCTCGTAGCTGGTATCGAAATGATCCTCCAGCGCGCGCTTGCCGCGACCGGTGACGATGGCCATGTGTTGCAGGCCGGCGTCACGCGCTTCCTCGACGGCATACTGGATCAGCGGCTTACTGACGATCGGCAGCATCTCCTTCGGCATGGCCTTGGTGGCGGGTAAAAAGCGGGTTCCATAGCCGGCGGCGGGGAACAGGCATTTACGAATCATGGAAGCGTCCTTGAAAGTAGACTGACGGAGTGGCTAATGGCAGTAGGAAAGGTTCGATCCAGGCTGGCCGAACCGGTCACGCTGGGGAGTGCGGGCTCGAAGCGGTCCGGTCACTCGAGAAAAATGTTCGCAACGCGTCAGGGGCTGCGAATGGTCTGCACGCCATGCTTCTCGCCAGGCGCGGGTAGGGGAGGCATTGAGCAGCCGATTGGCCGGCGAGCATGCCCGGTTGTTCCACGGTAAGCTCGCGACGTAACCCGCTGTAAATAGAGTTATTGCCCGAGGCGTCCCTTACCCAACTACTAACCAAATGTTCGACACCCTGGCAATGCATTAGCGGAACGGCTATACATTAGTCATTCGCTATTTCAGTGTAATTTAGATTGAACGGTCGCCAGAAAACGACAACCGTTAGAATTTGTCCGGATAAATTCGCTAACTGTTATTTTCATACCCTGAAGAGTGTGATGTTATTTTTTGTCGGGATAAAAAGTTGGGGGCTGTTCAAACGTCATGGTAATAAATACGCATTGATTGTCTGAAGGTTTCAGTCGCAGTTCCTGGCCATTATAAGTGCCCGGGCTCATTCGTAATTTAAAGCTCTTATGTTCGGCAAGTGCTAGGTCACCGCCAATGTTGACAAGACGGGGAAGGTCATCTTGCTTAAAAGGGTTTTGATTGTCTGTGTTGGCAATATATGCCGCAGTCCCACCGCGGAGCATTTGCTGCGTGGGGCACTCGTCCATTCCGATATTCAGGTCAGTTCAGCCGGCCTTGCCGCCCTGACGGGCAAGCCCATCGAGGCGACAGCACACGCCGTACTCACGGAGCATGGTCATCTGCCCCGTGAGCACCAGGCCGTTCAGCTCACTTCTCAAGCCGTCAGTGAGGCGGACTTGATTCTAGTGATGGAGCGACGGCATGTCAGTGGCGTGCTCAACATTGCGCCTGAAGCGCGGGGCAAAGTGTTGTTGTTGGGCAAATGGCAGGACGATCGAGAGATCAGCGACCCCTACCGTCAAGGCAAACCTGCTTTTGTGCACGCTTATGCGTTGATCGAAGAAGCCGTACACGCATGGGCACAGCGTCTGGCACGCTGATGGCCACTCCTTTTTGAATCGTAATCAAGGCAAAGAATCCGACTTATGCAGCAAGCACCGGTAGTCAACGTGCGGGACGACGACAATGACGAGATTGATCTTCTCGGCCTGTTTGGAACACTCATCGACCATAAATGGCTGATTGCCGCGGTTACAGGCGCCTTCATGGTCGCAGGGGCCGCGTACGCAGTGCTGGCTACACCGGTATTTCAGGCGAATGCGCTGTTGCAGGTCGAAGCGAAGAAGAACGATCTGTTAGGTTTCTCCGATGTCAGCAGCATGTTGGGAAAAGAGTCGCCTTCGGTGACCGAGATCGAGCTGATCAAGTCTCGTGCGGTGATTGGTAAAACGGTCGATAACCTGAAACTTGATATCGTCATACGACCAATGTATTTCCCGGTTTTCGGTGAGTTCCTGGCGCGTCGATTCCAGAATAAAAATCCCGGTGAAATAGCCGAACCCTTGTTGGGGTTGAACAGTTTCGCGTGGGGAGGGGAGTCGCTGAAGATATTCAAACTGGATCTCCCCGACTCGCAACTGGGCAAGAAATTGACCCTGACTGCGGGTGAAAATGGTCATTTCACGTTGGTGGATGAAGATGACAACCTATTGGCCGCCAGTCGGGCCGGAGAGCTTTTCGAGCAAAATGGCGTAACGTTTCAAATAGAGGAAATGCATGCCAATCCTGGGACTCGCTTCAGAGTCATCCGCAATTCTCGCTTGACCAGCATCCTCGACTACCAAGAGGATTTGGATGTATCCGAGCGCGGAAAAGAGTCGGGCATGATCGGGCTGGCGCTGGAAAGCACAGATCCGAATCAGGCCATTGAAACACTCAATGAAATAGCCGCTATTTATGTGCGGCAGAACGTAGAGCGCACTTCAGCTGAGGCGGCGCAGAGCCTGACGTTTCTCAAAGAGCAACTTCCGGTGGTCAAAAAGGACCTAGAAAAAGCCGGGAATGCCTTGAATGAATACCAGACGCGCAGCAAGTCCGTGGATATCACGCTAGAAACCAAAGCCATTCTTGATCAAATAGTCGGGCTCGATACCAATATTTCCGAATTGAAGTTGCAGCAAGCCGAGATGGACCGCAAGTTCACCCGTCAACATCCTGCCTATCGCGCATTGTTGACCCAGATCGGTGAGTTGAGCAGCAAGCAGAAAAGTTTGGCGTCCAAAGTGGAGAGCCTTCCCTCTACCCAACAAGAATTGCTTAGCCTTACCCGGGATGTAGAGGTCGGTACGGCCATTTACACCCAGCTGCTGAATAAGTCTCAGGAACTGGATGTGATGCGAGCGGGGACCGTGGGTAACGTGCGTGTGATCGATACTGCGGACGTTAATTTCCTCAAACCGGTCAAACCGAAAAAAGCCTTGATTGTATTGGTTGCTACGATTTTTGGCGGCCTCCTGGCAGTGGCCTTGGTGCTGGTACGCAGGGCTCTGAACCGGGGGCTCGAAAGTCCGGAAGCCATCGAGCAACTGGGGTTGCCGGTTTACGCGTCGATTCCCTACAGCATTCTGCAGAAAACCGAAGAAGACAAAGTCTCCCGCGGACGAGGGCGTTCCAATGGGACCTCATTGCTGGCCGTCACTCATCCTACCGATTTGGCAATCGAGGCATTGCGCAGCTTGCGTACCAGTCTGCACTTCGCCATGCATGAGGCCGACAATAACCGCTTGATGATTTCCGGGCCCAGTCCTCAGGTGGGTAAAACGTTCGTGTCGGTCAACCTCGCGGTGGTGATAGCACAAACCGGTATGCGGGTATTGTTGATCGACGTCGACATGCGCAAGGGTTATCTGCACAAAGTGTTGGGTGCTACTTCAGACAATGGGCTCTCCGATATCCTGGCCCGGCGCTGCGATGTGGCCACGGCTATTCATAAGACCGCAATCGACAACTTCGATTTTGTCAGTCGAGGCCAAATCCCGCCCAATCCTTCCGAGCTACTGATGCACGCCAATTTCAGCGCGTTATTGGAGCAGGCGAGCAAGCAATACGATCTGGTGATTCTCGATACGCCGCCACTCCTGGCTGTGACAGATGCGGCGATTGTCGGGCGCCTGTCCGGGACGAACCTGATTGTGACGCGCTATGGACTGAATCCGGCGAAAGAAATCGAGTTGACGGTCCGTCGGTTCTCCCAGAATGGCGTTGCCATTAAAGGTGCGATTTTCAACGGCGTGGAGAAAAAAGCCTCCAACAGGTATGGCTACAGTGATTATGGTTATTACCACTATGCCTACGCCTCCGACAAAAACTGACGAAGTTCGAAAGGTCGCGTTATAAGTTCAGATGCTTGACGGCGCTCCTATTATTCTTGGGTTCTATCGTTTACTGCTGCTCCGGATCATCAGCCAATAGGCATGATCAATCCGATATTTCATGGAAACATCACGTCCTGAGGAATAAGACGAAAAATCCTGGGGCGGTAGCGTGCCCGCGCTCTCTAGAGAGCTTGTAAAGGCCAAAGGGTTTGTCAGTGATTCGAAAAATATTTTTCATGGGTGTTACCGTATTTGTTCGATTGTTAACTAACGTCGCGCTATTCGTTTTTATGGCGCGTTATTGGAATGTATCTGAGTTTGGTGAATTCATATACATATATACAGCCGCAACGATAGCATGTTTGATTGTGGATTTTGGGTTCACTCAAAGTATCTTGCGTGATATAGGGATTAACAAGGGTCAAGAAGGGCGGATACTTGCTGATGTTATAAATGCTAAGTTGGCGTTGTCACTGGTATTGCTCCTTGTTTCAGCGCTAACGGTAATGTGCTTGAAGCTTCATATGTACCAGGTGATTTTGTTTTTTATTGTTTTAGCTTCATGTGTTATGACCTCGTTTTCCGAATCTATGAATGCGGTGTATAGGGGTATTAATAAGTACCATTACGAAGCTGCAATTACACTGATCAGCAATTGTGTGTATTTTTCTGTGCTCATAATGATTTTGATTGTGGGAGGGAGGGCGGAAAGTGTTGCATTGGGTATGCTCTTTTGCAAAGTAGTACAGCTTGCTTTGTCTTGTACTATCTATAAATTTATAGACTACCAGCAGATGATTCGGGGCAGTCTGAGAAAGACCATAAGCGATATAAAAAGAAATACGGCTTTTGGAATAGACGCGTTTTTAACTAACTTGGTGACCAGTGTTGATACTCTGATTGTGGGGTATTTGCTAGGGCACAACGCAGTGGGTATATATCAGGCAGGAATGCGCCTATTACAAGGTGCAAATACGGGGGCGCAAGTCCTGTCTAATGTTTATCTCCCGAGTCTTTCAAGGCATAACGCTGATGACGACAAGTTAAAAGCTCTGATAGTCCGGCTGTATTTTAAGATGCAGTTGTTAGGCGGTCTAGGAGCGGTGCTGTTCATATATGGCTCGGCATTAATGACGCGCGTAATCTACGGAGAAAAATACGTAGAGCTAGTAAGCTTACTTCCTCTTGTAGGTGTTTTGCTGATGCAGAGATATTTGGCGGCAGCACACGGGATAGTCTTATCTAGCTTGGGGCATCAAAGTTATCGGGCTTTTTATAATGTTTTAAGCATGCTCATTTTTTTAGCGTTATCTGTATTGGTTGCGCCATATTTGGGGATAAAGGGAATTGTAGTTTCTCTTCTGGTTTCTATTTTGGTGCTGCACATGCTTTATGTTTTTAGGCTGGTTAGCAGTAACGTACCATTGGGGCTGTCGAAACAAAACATAGCACTAACCATCGGATTCTATATGCTTATAGCTATCTTTTTTATTAACTACTTTGAAAGAATTGCGTAATGAAAAAAATTGGACTTTTATGGCATAATTATCCCTCTGAAAATTTAGGCGTGGGAGCTTTAAGTTACAGTCATTTTTGTTTGATTGAAGAGGCCCTTAAAGACCTTAATTTAGATGTCGGTTACCACGTCATTGGAATGATGCCGTCGACGGATAATGAATTTCAAAAAGCTACGGCACGCAAAGTAAGTTATTCTCAATTTTCTATAAGGCAAATAGCTAAAAATCCGTTAAAGCTACTTGAGATAAAGAAGGCGATATCTGAATGCTTTATTGTATTTGATTTGAGTGAGGGTGATAGTTTTACGGATATATACGGTTTTAAAAGGTTTCTTCAGCAGGCATTGAGTAAGGCGCTGGTGATTAATTGCGGTAAAGAACTTGTGCTTAGCCCCCAAACTATTGGGCCCTTTAACAAGGGGTATGGAAAGGTTGTATCAAATTTCATTCTAAAGAAAGCAAGTGCGGTGTTTGCTCGAGATGAGCAGTCCTATCGTTATCTAGTAGAAAATGGACATCAGCGGAACTCAAGTGTAGTAACCGACCTGGCTTTTGCACTACCGTATAACCGTGAAAATGTTCAAAAAGTAAAAGAAAATATAGATGTAGGGATCAATATTTCCGGATTGCTAATGAATGGAGGGTACAACGGGGAGAATCAATTCGGATTAACGATTAACTATCCGAGTTTGATTGAGAGTATTATTGAGGAGTTTTCGAAGGATGGCAATGTTAGAGTGCACTTGGTCTCGCATGTTATAACTGATAGATATGCAATTGAAGATGATTATCGCGCTAGCTTGAGTGTTAAGAGTAAGTTTCCGGAATGTGTATTGGCGCCTAAGTTTTCTTCACCTGTAGAGGCGAAAAGTTATATTTCGAATTTGGACTTTTTTACCGGTGCGCGTATGCATGCAACAATTGCGGCCTTTTCTAGTGGGGTGCCCGTAGTGCCGGTGGCATACAGTCGTAAGTTTAGCGGGTTATATGGGACATTAGGGTACAAAAATTTAGTAGATGGCCAATCTGATACAACTCAAGCCGCTATTGATACAATTTTAGAAGGTTACGCTGATAGAGCAAATCTTGCCAAAGAAATAAACAAAAGTAATGTCTCGGCGCAAACTAAGCTCGGTGTATATAAAACTTTCCTTAAAAGAAAATTTGAGAGCTATGAATAAATGAGCTCGAATATCATTAAGTTGGTAGAGAAAAACAATCTATGTACTGGGTGCGGGCTGTGTGAGAGTATCGCGGGTGCCAGTAATATTAAGGTTGCAATGAATGATGAAGGATACTTAAGGCCAACAATTTATAACGATCTGAAGCTGTCGGATTCAATGGTTATAAAAGATGTTTGTCCAGGATTGAATGTTAGTCACGCTACTGCTAGTAAAGATCATCACCCATTGTGGGGTGTTGTCGATACAATTTCTATTGGTGCTGCGTCAGATAGCGAGGTTCGTCTAAAAGGGTCATCTGGTGGAGTCTTGAGTGCACTCCAAATATATCTACTAGAGGAAAAAATAGTAGATTACGTCGTGAATACTTGTGTGGGTGATGAGAATCCGTTCGATACACAAGTTAATATAGCAAAAAATAGAGCGGAAATATTAAGTGCTACTGGTTCTAGATACTCGCCCTCGGCTCCTTTAAATACTATTGTTAGTTTGTTGGACAGGCCGGGAACCTTTGCTTTCGTCGGCAAGCCTTGTGATGTGGCAGCTTTGAGAAGATTGGCAAAGCACGACAAGCGAGTAAACGACAAAATTAAATATATGCTGTCGTTTATGTGCGCCGGTGTTCCCAGTAAAAAAGGTACTCTTAAAATTGTTAAAGATTTAGGAGTAGAGGAGTCTGAAGTTAAAGACTTTAGATACAGAGGCGATGGTTGGCCGGGTTCTGCTACAGTCACACTCAAGGACGATACCACAAGATCTATGTCCTATGAGGAGTCATGGAGATATGTTCTTAGTCCGAGAGTACAATGGCGTTGTAAGTTATGTCCCGATGGTACAGGTGAATTTTCAGATATTACAGGCGCTGATGCCTGGCATGTTGCGGAGGATGGATCGCCTGATTTCTCAGAGAGGGATGGTCAGAGCTTTATTATTTCTAGAAATAAAGCAGGGCAAAATCTCTTAGAACAATGTATTAAAAGTGGATATATAAACGTTTCCAGCGAAGTGGATTGTTCTAGAGTAGAAAAAGTTCAGTTTCACCAAGCATATAGAAAGAAAACATTGTTGCTTAGGTTCTTGGCTCTAAGGCTGATTGGCTTAGCCGTTCCAAGATATAATACAAGCCTTCTGTTGAGGGCAACTATGCTCGCTACGCCCGTGTCTTTATTAAGATCATTTGCAGGTACAGTAAAGCGTGGGCTCAAGATGAGAGAAAATAGGAAGAATGTCTGAGTATGTTATATAGACTATACTTGGCATACCTCACGTTGTTCACTTTGTGGCCAACGTATGCGGGTCTTAAAGTTTCGGGTCTACCTATACTTAATATTCAGAGGGTGTACGCCTTACTGTTAATAGTGTTGACGGTATTTTCAATATTGGCTTCGCCAAAAAATATGACGATCGCGTATAGAAGTTTTCGCGAAAGCTCCCGTTCGGTAGTTCTTGTAAGTTTGTTTTTTTTGTGGCGTTTAATATCATCTGTTTTTTCGGAAGATCCTATATATTCAGTTTTTATTGCTGCTTTAGATGTTCTCTTGCAGTATTCTTTTTTTGTAATAACCATTTTGTTGGTGACAAGTAAGCAGAGGGTAATTGAAGCGCTTAGGTTTGTGTTATATGGTGCGGTCATAGTCTCTGTGATTGGAGTTGTTGAGTCTTTAATTAAAGCTAATATGTTTTATAGCTTAGTTCCTAGAAGCGCAATGGAAACGGGGTATGTTGCATCGGCGTTAACGGAAAAAATTAGAGGGACTTACCGGGCCCAGGCTGGTTTTTTGCATCCGTTAGTATTGGCTGAGTACTTGATATTAACTATTCCAATAGCAATTTTGTTTTTAAAAATAAAAGTCGGCAGGCATATAAAGCTTGCTTCTGTCACAGTTTTGTTGCTTGGGATGTATACCCTGATTTCTACTGGGTCGAGAGCGGGAGTTCTTGTTTTTGTACTTCAGCTTGGGCTTATGTTTCTGTTTAAATTGATCCGCGATCTAAAAAATCAACGAAAGATAATGCCGGTTGTTAGATCGTTTGTCATGATTGCTGTTTTATTTGCTGGTGTTCCGGTCGCATATAATTTTGCGAGTCTTGCACTTGAAGGGCAAAGTAATTCTGAATCAATGAGTACTCAAGCGAGAATTGATCAGTTTAATCTTGGGTTGGATACATTTGAGAAGCATCCACTGGTAGGATGGGGGCCTGGGTTGGCTGTGGATCATGTTGCAAGTTCAAATGTCACAACGGGTGAAAAGTCAGTTGATAACTACTATCTAACAATTGCAGCTGATTCCGGATTGCCTGCGTTTATATTTTTTGTTTGTATGGTGGTGGCTTATTATCGGAAGGCAAGAAAGCTTACTGCTAAGTTGGAGTCGCCGTATAATAGTGTGTCGGACGGTCTTTCAATATCATTGTTTGGTTTTTTAATATTTTGTGCTGTATTAAGCACCTTTGAGGTGTTTACGTTGGCATATGTATATTTTGCGCTTCTAACTAAACTTGAAGTCTTTCAAAAAACAAAGGTTCATAATTTTTTTAGTAAGGGGCGACGAGATGGCTAATTCAAGTGGTTCTGTGACTATTCTGCTTTCAACATATAACGGTGAGAAGTATTTAAGAGAGCAGATAGATTCTATTGTTCAACAACGATACCAAGATTGGGTGTTGCTTGTAAGGGATGATGGTTCTTCTGATAGCACGCTTGAAATTGTGAAATCTTATTCGGCGAAAGATGCACGGGTGCAGATAATTGCTGATGGTTATGGAAATCAAGGCCCTGCCGGGTCATTTATTAAGCTTTTGGCTTGTGTTGAAACAGAATATTTTATGTTTTGCGATCAAGATGATGTTTGGTTGCCGAATAAGGTTTGTGACAGCATAAAAATTCTTAAGTCCTATGATGGACCACATTTGGTATTTACTGATCTAAAGGTCGTGGACGAGCGTTTGAGGGAGATATCAAGCTCGTTTATGGACAAAAGTAGATTTGATCCTATAAAAGGAGTCAATTTCTCAAAGCTATTAATTCAGAACGTTGTTGTTGGGTGCACGATTGCGGCGAATAAAAAACTACTTGAAGAAAGTAAACTATCCGCATCTGCTGCACCGAATAACATAATGATGCATGACTGGTGGTTGGCGTTGGTTGCATCTAGTTTAGGTAAAATCACTTATTTAGATAAGCCTACTATTCTTTATCGCCAGCATGGAGGTAATTGTCTAGGTGCCAAAGACTCCGGTTTTCGGCATTATCTAAGACTTTTATATAATCAAAAGCCTTGGTTGAAAGCTCAAAAATATCTAAATAGAGTTGTGTTGCAGGCTGCTAGTTTTAATGAATGTTACGGTTGGAGAGTAACACCTTCTCAACAAAAATTGTTATCTTTAACTGTTGAATTGAGAAGTGGTTCAGTTGTTTTAGGTTTATCGAGATGTTTTTTCTCTGGTATTAGTATGCATAAACTAGATCGAAATGTAGCTCTGCTATTGTCCTTTGTTTTCGGAAGGTTGGAAGACCGGAAAACTGTGGAGAGTTAGCCTGTGAAAAGCTTTGGTGTAAGGGTTGTTAGTTTTTTTGCGAAACAGTTTTTTCGCGCTGTCGTGATATTTTTTATTTTGCTCAACAGTTGCTTTGGTGAAGATGTTACCAGTATTGGCGTGTATTATTTTCCAGGTTGGAAGCAAGAGGCTCCATTGATCAAGCGTCCGCCATGGGATTTAATAAAAAGGTTCCCCGATAAAGAACCATTGCTTGGCTGGTATAAGGATGGATCGAAAGATGTCACTTCTAAGCAATTAAGGTGGATGAAAGACAATCACATTGATTTCGTAGTATATGACTGGTATTGGGTCCCGAAATATGGGGTGACTCTAAATCATGCTATTGATTCATTTATAGAACACAGTAAAACAACAGATATTGATTTTGCTATCTTATGGGCAAACCACACTGATACACCATCAAGTTTAAGACAGTTTGATGAGGTTGTTGCATATTGGTTGAAAAAATATTTTGTCAATAGTAATTATAAAAAAATCAATGGTGAGCCGGTCGTAGTAATTTTTTCACCAGAGTCTCTTGAAAAACATGCGGAGCAATTTGGAGAGACTACCAAAAGCTTGTTGGCCAGAGCTCGCCAACAAGCAAGAAATGAAGGCTTTAAGGGTATATATTTTATATCCAATACGGCGCCGATCGATAACGTTGTTAAAAAAATACTACCTGATGCAACTTATGATGCGCTAACTGCTTATAACTACCAATCTGCTCCTTCGTTAAGGCAGCATTTATATAAGCAATCTCGCTCTTATGCTGAGTTGTCTGATGCTTATCAGGAAAATTGGAGTTGGATGATTAACAATTCGCCACTGCCGTACCTTGTGCCAGCTACTTCCGGGTGGGATCGAAGACCGTGGGGGGGAGTACTGATCCTTTACACGATAGTTCTATCAGTACGCCAGAAGAATTTGATCGTCATATGCATGAAGCTATAACTACTGCTCGCTCCAATAAAGAGAAAACTCACAATACTGTGATTATATGTTGTTGGAATGAGTATGGTGAGGGTTCGTATATAGAGCCAACGAAAAAATATCGGTTTAGATATTTGGATGCGATAAAAAGAAATTTTTTAAAATGAAGGTTTGTTGTTTATATCGATAATTTGGGGGGTGTATGGGGGGTAATAAAAAAATTCATATATTGGGCATACGAGGTATTCCAGCCCAGCATGGTGGATTCGAAACCTTCGCAGAGAAACTCGCACTTTACTTAACGAATAACGGTTGGAAGGTCGTCGTTTATTGCCAGGAAGAAGGCACTGGTGGGATCTCCACTACCGAATGGCGTGGCGTTAAACGAGTACATATCCCGTCCGCCAATACGGGGGTCGTTGGAACCATGATCTTCGACTGGAAAGCCACTATTCACGCATTGGGCCAAGATGGTCTTTTTTTGACCCTCGGTTACAACACAGCTGTCTTCAATATTCTTCAGCGCATGAAGGGTCAAACTAATGTCATCAATATGGATGGCATCGAATGGAAGCGCGAAAAGTGGGGTTTGATTGCCAAAACCTGGTTCTGGCTAAACGAGCGAGCAGGTTGCTGGATCGGCAACCACCTGGTGGCCGACCACCCGAAAATCAAGGATCACCTGGCCACCCGGGTCAAGGATTCGAAGATCACCATGATCCCTTATGGCGGGGACCGGGTGAACGAAGCAGACCCGACCGCCCTGGCTGATTATGGCCTGGAGCCCCATGGTTTCTCGGTGGTTATCGCCCGGCCGGAGCCGGAGAACTCCTTTCTGCAGGTCGTCAAGGCTTTCAGCAGCAAGCGCCGTAACCATAAGTTGGTGGTGCTGGGCAACTTCACGCCAGAGAAGAACGAGTACCACAAGCGGGTGATGGACGCGGCCGGCAAGGAAGTGATCTTCCCCGGTGCCATCTATGAGGCGGCGGTGGTTCGGGCGCTGCGGTTTTTCAGCCGCTTTTACATTCATGGCCATCAAGTAGGAGGCACCAACCCTTCGCTGGTGGAGGCATTGGGCGCCGGCTGCTCGGTGATTGCCCATAACAACCATTTCAACCGTTGGGTCGCCGGTGATGCGGCGGTGTACTTCGATGACGAGCACGACTGCGCCAAGTTGTTCGAGAAGTACCTGCGCGATGACCACAGCCATTTGATCGCGGCGATGAAGGCTGAAAGCACCCGCCGCTTCAACGAAAAATTCACTTGGGAAAACATCCTTTCCCAGTACGAAAAATTACTGATCCAGTGGTATCCCAAGGAGTACAGCAAGTGACCCAACGTATTATCGTCACCGGCGGTGCTGGTTTTATCGGCTCCGCCGTCGTTCGCCATCTGATCGACAACACCGATGTGAGCGTGCTCAATATCGACAAGCTCACCTACGCCGGCAATACCGAGTCCCTGGCGTCGGTGGCGGGTAGCCCCCGGTATGAATTCCAGCAGGTGGATATCTGCGACACAGCGGCGCTGCACGAGCTGTTCGCGCGTTTCCAGCCCGATGCGGTAATGCACCTGGCGGCCGAATCCCATGTGGACCGTTCCATCGACAGCCCATCGGATTTCATCCAGACCAACATCGTCGGCACCTACAGCATGCTGGAGGCCAGCCGCCGCTACTGGTCAGGGTTGGCGGCGGAGCAGAAACAGGGCTTTCGCTTCCACCATATCTCCACCGATGAAGTTTATGGCGACCTGGAAGGCACCGACGATCTGTTCACCGAGACTACGCCCTACGAGCCGAGCTCGCCGTACTCGGCGTCCAAGGCCGGCTCCGACCATCTGGTGCGCGCCTGGCACCGCACGTATGGCCTGCCGGTGCTGGTCACCAACTGCTCGAACAACTACGGGCCCTTCCACTTCCCCGAGAAGTTGATCCCTCATGTGATTCTCAATGCCATCCACGGCAAGCCGTTGCCGGTATATGGCGATGGCTCGCAGATCCGCGACTGGCTGTTTGTTGAAGACCATGCTCGAGCGCTGGTCGAAGTGGTGTCGCGCGGTATCGTGGGCGAAACCTACAACATCGGCGGACACAACGAGAAGCGCAACCTGCAAGTGGTGGAAACCATCTGTGAGCTGCTCGATGAGTTGCGCCCCCGCGATGAAGGGCAGGGCTCTTACAAGGAGTTGATCACCTTCGTCACCGACCGCCCTGGGCATGATCGTCGTTACGCCATCGATGCAGGCAAGATTGAGCGTGAACTTGGTTGGCGACCACAGGAAACCTTTGAAAGCGGTATACGCAAAACGGTTCAGTGGTATCTGGATAATCAAGATTGGTGGCAACGGATACTCAACGGCCAATACCGGTCCGAGCGTCTTGGCCACGTTGGCTGAAACATTCAAAACTTGCCTCTATTTAACTTCGAAGGGAATCCCCTATGAAAGGTATCATTCTGGCGGGAGGCTCCGGCACCCGCTTGCATCCCATTACCCGTGGTGTGTCCAAACAGCTGCTGCCGGTCTACGACAAGCCGATGATTTATTATCCGCTGTCGGTATTAATGCTGGCGGGCATTCGCGAGATATTGATTATTTCCACGCCCCAGGACTTGCCCAACTTCCAGAACTTGCTGGGTGATGGTTCTTCTTTCGGCATTGAACTCAGTTATGCAGAACAGCCTTCTCCTGATGGCCTGGCGCAGGCCTTTCTGATCGGCGAGGAGTTCATCGGCGACAGCAATGTGGCGCTGATTCTGGGCGACAACATTTTCTACGGTTATGGCTTCAGCGCCTTGTTGCGCGAAGCGTCACAACGACAGACCGGTGCCACTGTTTTTGGATATCGAGTCAGCGACCCGGATCGTTTTGGCGTTGTCGAGTTCGACGAGAGCGGCAAGGCGATCTCGATCGAAGAGAAGCCTGCGCATCCGAAGTCCGACCATGCTGTCACCGGTTTGTATTTCTACGACAAAGACGTGGTGAGCATCGCCAAGCAAGTCAAGCCTTCGGTACGCGGTGAGCTTGAAATCACCGACGTGAACAATGCTTATCTACAACGCGGGGATCTGCACGTCAGTGTGCTGGGGCGTGGTTTTGCCTGGCTGGACACCGGGACCCATGATTCGTTGATGGAGGCCGGGCATTTCGTCCAGACCATCGAAGCGCGGCAGGGCTTGAAGGTGGCCTGCCTTGAAGAGGTGGCCTATCACCAGGGTTGGTTGTCGGCTGCGGAACTGGATAAACAAGCCACCGCGTTACACAAAACCGGTTACGGACAATACCTGGCGCGCGTACTGACGACGGAGCCTTCGAAATGAATGTCATCAACACCCGATTGCCCGGCGTACTGATTATCGAGCCCAAGGTGTTTGGCGATGCCCGTGGGTTCTTTCTCGAGAGTTATCACGAACAGCGTTATCGCGACGCCGGCATCGAGTTGCCTTTCGTCCAAGACAATCACTCACGCTCGCAGTATGGCGTATTGCGCGGTTTGCACTTCCAGCGGACCCGGCCCCAGGGCAAGTTGGTGCGGGTTACCCAAGGTGCGGTGTACGACGTGGTGGTGGACATCAATCCCGAATCGGCCACTTGCGGTGAACATGTAGGGGTCAAGTTGACCGCCGACAACCATCTGCAGCTATGGGTGCCGCCGGGTTATGCCCACGGCTTCTGCGTGCTCAGCGATACCGCCGATTTTCAATACAAATGCACCGATCTGTATTTCCCCGAGGATGAGGGTGGGCTGCTCTGGAATGATCCGGAGCTGGGCATTACCTGGCCCGTTGAATCGCCTCAACTCTCGGAAAAAGACTTGCGCAACCCACGCTTGCGCGCGGTGTTGAACGGGGAATGACGGGTTAATATTGGTCTATAGTTAACATTAACTATTTATGACCTGATGTTATTTAGCCTTGAATGTTCAGTCACAATAGAACCTAGCGGGACAGGATGCCGGGAAAATCCTGACTAATAATAACAATAGGCGTGAAGGGGGAGTGACTTTTGCTCGGGAGTTTGTGCCGAAAATGCCTTCTCATGTAGCAAACATCTTGGAAAATTGCCTTTTTCCGTCAATAAGTCCTGCTCGGTGCAAGCGCTTTTGTCCATGATGTGACGAGGTTTGGCGTATGGCATGCACTCTCTATAAATGACATTCTCCAAAGGAGGCAATGTGCATGAACTGTCTCGTTCAATTGACGGGTGTCAGTTCATTCACCTGCTGTTCCATTCCCGGTCCCTTAGTCTCAAATCTAATGCAGAGTTGATGTCGAGAAGGAGTCTGATATGAAGAAACTACTTACGGCCGGCTTGCTGGCTGTCATGAGCACTGCAGCGTTGGCGGCGGATGAGCCGGCGAGCAAAACGGCGAGCAAAACGGCGAGCGAAGCAGTGAGCGAAGAGGTGAGCGAGCCATTGTCCTTGAGTACCCCGCTGGTTGGGGGAGTGACGGTCGCAGAAACCGTGGTGATCGGCGCGGCCATTATCGGCGCTGCGGCGGCCGCTTCAAACTCTGGAGGCAGTTCCAATGGCGGTACCTCTGGAACAGGTGGCACAACCGGTACTAGTGGTACGACGGGTACCAACTAAACCCCGCGAAGTATGTTGTTCAAGATCACTCAGAACTTTCTGGGTGATCTTGTTTTAGATTTGCCCTCGACTAGCGTAGTGCCCTTATGATCCGTAGATTATCTGTTGTTATGCTGGCAAGTATCAGCTTGCACGGCTGTATGTTTTCGCCTGGTCAACATATGGACACCAGTCAAATGGTCAGTGACGGCTCTCCGGAAAGTAGCCGGGTAGAGCTTGTTCCCATCACGCCTAAATTGATTGCCATGGATGCGGCCACGCAAGTTCGCGAACCCGTTCCCCCAGCGTTGTTGTCCTACGTTCCAGGCGGTTATCGCGTGGGTGCCAACGACCTGCTATTTATCACGGTCTGGGATCACCCCGAGTTGACGGCGCCTTCGGGGCCGCAACAGCAAATCGATGCCAACGGGCGTCTGGTGCGTCCGGACGGTACGTTGTTTTATCCCTATATCGGTAATATCCCGGCCGCCGGTAAAACCATCGAAGAGTTGCGGGCCTTTATTGCCGAGCGCTTGTCGCAATTTGTCGAAAGCCCCCAAGTCGACGTCAGCGTATTGCGCTTCGCCAGCCAGACCGTGGTGATTTCCGGTGCGGTGCTCAAAGCTGGGCAGCAGCCAATCACTACCACGCCGCTGAGCGTGGTGGAGGCCGTTGGCGCGGCCGGTGTGGACCCCTCGAACGCAGACCTGTCAGGCCTGACGCTGACCCGGGACGGGCGCGAATACAAGCTCGATCTGGACACCCTCAATCGCCAGGATTCACAGCTGCAAGGTGTTTACCTCAAGGGCGGCGACCGGCTGTACCTGCCCTATAACGACCAAAAGCGGATCTATGTCATGGGTGAGGTCAACGCGCCTCGCGCGCTGAGCTTCAAAGGCAAATCGATCAACCTGACCGATGCGCTGGGCACAGTGGGGGGCTTGAACCAGACCACCTCCAACGGTAATGCGGTGTACGTGATTCGCGGCGCCGACCATCTGGAAACTGAACCGGCCAAGGTGTTCCAGCTCGACGCCGAATCCCCGTCGGCCCTGGTACTGGCCACCCGTTTCGACTTGCAACCGCAAGACATCGTCTATGTCGGCCCGGCCGGCGTGACGCGCTGGAACCGTCTGATCAGCCAGCTTCTGCCTACGGCCACTATCCTGGGGACCGGTGCCAGCTCACTTAACGATCTCAGCGAAGCCAACAGCAGATAAGGCTCAATCCCGCCGTGAAAACTTTGCCTACCTGCGCCGGCCTGACGATGGCGCTCTTGTTGTGCGGGTGTAACCCGTTGATGAAGGCCTCCTGGGACACCCTTGAAACATCTGTCGCGGGGCCTGCCTCCATCAATTTGACCCGTGCTCAGGTCGACGCTGTGCCATATCCGCAGATCCTGGTCACCACCCCCTCCAGTGAGGGCGTGATGGCCATGGCTCGTCGGCGGGGCGACCTGCAGTTCTGGGTCGCTTCCGGCAAGCAAGTGCTGCTGATGCGCGACGGCCTGGTGGTGCGCACTGTCGGGCTGGGCGTTTCCCTGGATGGCACTCGCTTCAATGAAGAGTCGCCCTTCAAACGCGGCCTTCAGCATTTGCCCGACGGCTATACCAGCACGCGCTGGATCGACATCTATAACGGCAACCGCATCGGTATCGCGGTCAACAGCCGTTTCAGTCCCCATGGCATCGAGACCATCAGCATTCTGGACAAGGATTACGCCTTGCTGCGCATTGACGAGCAGGTGGATGCACCCACCCTGAATTTCCGCGCCACCAACCGCTACTGGGTCGACCCCCAGGACGGTTTCATCCTGCGCAGCGAGCAGCATCTGACGCCGCAACTGTTTCTGAAAATCGTGCAGGTGCGCCGTGATCGGGGAGCTGCCCGGTGAAGTGTTCAAACCTTTTCTTGCTTGGTCTGCTGTTGATCGGCCCGGGCGTGGGCCAGGCGGCCGTCACGGTCAGCGGTGACGTGCGCAGCCCTGGCCAATTCGAAATCAAGCCCGGTGCGCGCTTGCTGGATGTCATTCGTAACGCCCAACCCAATGCCGAAAGTTACTGGCTGGGCGCGGCGTGGCTGCACCGTTCATTAGTGGACAAGCAGACGCGCTTGAAGGCAGGTGTTCTGTTCGATCTGAAACTGCTGCAACGGGGGGCCTTGCTCGATGGCAAAAACACGCGAGCAGAATTGAGCGCGCGCCTATATGAGCAGGTCGAGCAGCTACCGGTCACCGGACGTCAGGTCGCGGTGCTCGATCCGATCGCTGTGGAAACGGGATTCGCCCGCAACGCGCTGCTGGATGATGGCGACCATCTGATTTACCCCCAGCGGCCGTCCACCGTGGAAGTTTTCGGGGCGGTCGCGCAGCCTTGCCAGGTGCCTTACCGAGCCCTGCAGGAAGTGCGTGCCTATGCCCGCGACTGCGCCATTCTTGGCGACGCCGAGGGCGACTATCTGTGGCTGATCCAGCCTGACGGCCAGGTTCGGCGCGTCGGCGTGGCGGCATGGAATCGTGAGGACGGCATCATTGTGGCACCCGGCAGCAAGATTCTGGTGCCGATCAGGAGCGACGATCTCGAGACGCCGACCCCTGAGCTCAATCAACAACTGGCCGAGTTTCTCGCCACTCAACCGCTGGCTGAGGTGGCCCCTTGAAGTGCCCGTTGAAGTTACGTTTTGCTGCTGCATTGCTCCTGCCCTGCGGATTGGCTCACGGTGAACCGCGCTACACCCAGAGTGATTTTGGTGGCGTCGGTCTGTTACAGACCCCCACCGCGCGCATGGCCCCGGCGGGGGAGTTGAGCGCCACGGCCAGTCGTACCGACCCTTATTCGCGCTACAGTTTTTCCTTGCAGCCGCTTGATTGGCTGGAAGGGTCGTTTCGTTACACAGCGATCACCAACCGTAATTACGGCCCCGAGGACTTTAGCGACGGCCAGAGCTTCAAAGACAAGGCCATCGACTTGAAAGCGCGGCTTTGGGAAGAAACTCACTGGGCCCCGCAGGTCGCTATCGGCGCCCGGGATATCGGCGGTACCGGGCTGTTTTCCAGCGAATATTTCGTCGCCAACAAGCGTTATGGCGATCTGGATTTCAGCCTCGGCATTGCTTGGGGTTATCTGGGTAATCGTGGGGATTTCAGCAACCCGCTGTCGGTATTGGGCAGCCAATTCAACGACCGGCCGCAGAGCACGGCGGCTGTGGCCAGGGCAGGGGACGTGAACACCAACGCGTACTTCAGGGGCCACCCTTCGTTGTTTGGCGGGATTGCCTATCAAACGCCCTGGGAACCACTGAGCCTGAAGATCGAGTACGAGGGCAACGATTACAAGAATGAGCCACTGGACAATCCGCTCAAGCAAGACCTGCCGATCAACGTCGGTGTGGTCTACAAGCTGGCCGACAGCGTCGACCTGAGCGCCGGTTGGGAGCGTGGCAATACGGCGATGTTCGGCATCACCCTGCACACCAACTTTGTCAGCCGCAAGGCACCGGTGAAGACCTATGACCCTCCCGCCGAGCCGCTGCCCGCGCAGGCACCGTTGACTCCGCCCGATCAAGTCAACTGGGCCGATGTCTCCAACCGGCTGCAGCAAAATGCCGGCTACAAGGTCAAACGCATTACCCAGCGCGGCTCGGAGTTGATGGTGTATGGCGAGCAATCTCGCTATTTTTATTCGGCCAAGGCCGTCGGGCGGGCCAGCCGGATTCTCGATAACAGCGTCAATCAGGACATCGATTGGTTCACCTTGGTGAATCAGCGTTATGACATGTCTATCGAAGAAACCAGCGTGCCGCGGGAAACATTCCGCGCAGTGGTGAACAACGACCAGCCGCTGAAGGATCTACACCGTACGACCGAGGTCAATCCGGCGACTGCACACCGGGAAACCACGCTCTATACCCAGGCGCTGGAGCCGTTCAGCTATGGTTTGGGCCTGGGCTACAAACAGAACATCGGCGGCCCCGACGGCTTGCTCTATCAGTTCACCGCCGATGCCGACGCGGAGTACCGTTTCACCCGCAACACCTGGTGGAGCGGCCTGCTCAGCGCCAACCTGCTGAACAACTACGACAAGTTCACCTACGACGCACCAAGCGGGTTGCCGCGAGTGCGCACCGATTTGCGTCAATACCTGACCACCTCCGATGTGACGATGCCGACGTTCCAGTTCAACCACGCGGCGCAGCTGGATCGGGACTGGTATGGCATGGTCTATGGCGGCTATCTGGAATCCATGTATGCCGGGGTCGGCAGCGAAGTGCTGTATCGACCCACGGGGAAACGCTGGTCATTGGGCGCTGATCTGAACTTCGTGCGCCAGCGGGATTTCGATCAGGGCTTTGGCCTGCGCGATTACCAGACCATAACGGGTCATGTCACCAGCTATACTGAATTGCCCAATGACATGCTTGCGGCGGTCAGCGTCGGGCGTTACCTGGCACGGGACTGGGGCACTACCGTCGACTTGTCGCGGGAGTTCAAGAACGGCGTGAAGTTTGGCGGCTGGGTCACCCTGACCACGGCGTCGAAGGCGGAATATGGCGAAGGCAGCTTTGACAAAGGCATCTACATTTCCATCCCGTTCGACGAGCTGTTGAGTACCTCGACCATGCGTCGTGCCAATATCGTCTGGGCGCCACTGACTCGCGATGGTGGTGCGCGCCTGAACCGTGCCTACTCATTGCAGACCATGACCGACGGGCGTGACAGCAGCCTGTTCTACAACAACTTCGAGAAAATTACCGAATGATCACGTGGCTCAAAGGCTTGATCGAATTGCCGTTCTGGCTCCGGGGCCTGGCCTTTGCCATGGTGACGGCGATTCTGCTGTTCGCGGGATTGCGCGCTCAGCCGATCCCGGAACTGTTCGTCGAAGAGGACAAGCTCCATCACTGGATCGGCTTTCTGGTATTCACATGCAGTTGCCGGCTGGCCTTTCCCAATGTGAAATTTCGGTGGGTCGCCGTGGGGTGTTTGCTCACTGGCGTAATCATCGAGGCCGCGCAGGGTTTGATGCCGCTGCGCACGGCTTCGCCCTACGACATGCTGGCAAATAGTATCGGCGTGTTGATGGGGTTATTGATTTCAAGGTACTGGGTGCGTTGAAAAGGCGTTAGGCACCTGGCAACTTGTCGGCATGTTGTAACCGTTGATCCTCGCTATATCCCCCTCCAGTAACACCTCTCTTGCCACTCCATCCGGCATATGTTCCGTAATGCAATCTGTAGCAGCTGCCGAGCCTGCGAGGCTGCGTTCGGCTGCGTAGCAGTCGTGATTGATCTACCTGATACACCGCAAGTTCTGGCTGGACGACTGCTGCGCAGTCGAACGCAGCACTGGATACGCTTTCTGGTGTTTGCGTGCGGTTGCCGTCTGCCTTTTCCCAATGTGAAGTTTGTCTGGACAGCCTTGGGGTGTTTGCTCACCGGCGTACTCATTGAGCTTGCGCAAGGTTTGATACCGCTGCGCACGGCTTCGCCCTACGACATGCTGGCAAATTGTATCGGCGTGTTGATGGGATAATTGATTTCAAGGTACTGGGTACGTTGAAAAGGCGTTAGGTACCCGGCAGTTTGTCGGCATGTTGTAACCGTTGACCCTCGCTGCCGAACGCATCCTCGCAGCATCGACAGCTGCTACGGGCGAACGCAGCCGTCGGCAGTTGCTACAAAACAAAGGGTAAATGGGGTGAGGCGGGGAGAGGGGCTCCGGGCAGTCAGAGATCTGACTGCCCGGACTGCGGCCCTGTTAGCCACAGGCTGAAGAACAGGCGGGGGGCGAATCGCAGCGATTAATAAATGTCCTTGGAAAAGAGCGTAAAGGGCGTCTTGATCAGGATCTTGATGTCGAGCCATAACGACCAGTTATTGATGTAGTTGAGGTCGATCTCCACGCGCTTTTGCATCTTGTCGAGGGTCTCGGTTTCGCCTCGGCAGCCACTGATCTGGGCCAGCCCGGTGATGCCCGGTTTGATTCGATGACGGGCCATGTAGGCCTGGATCTTGCCGGTGTAGTAGTCGTTATGGGCAATCGCGTGCGGCCGCGGCCCGACCAGCGCCATATGGCCTTGCAGTACGTTGAAGAACTGCGGCAGTTCATCGATGGACGTGCGTCGAATGAAACGACCAACCGGGGTAATGCGAGGGTCTTCACGGCCGGCCTGGCGGACTTGATGGTCGTCGTGCAGGCGCATGGAGCGGAACTTCCAGACCTTGATGATCTTGCCGTTCCAGCCGTGCCGTTCCTGTTTGAAAATGATCGGCCCCGGGGAGGAGATCTTCACTGCGACGGCAATCACCAGCAGCAGTGGACTGAAAGCGATCAGCGCCAGGGCGGCGAGACCTCTGTCCAGCAGGGTCTTGCTGAGCGCCGCTGTCGGGTAACTGGTCAGCGGGCTTTCATTGAGGTGGATGGCGGGCAGGCCATCCAGCTCGCTGACGGAATGATTGAGCAACGTCATGCTGCCCAGGTCGGGAACCCAGACCACATCCACATTCGAGTCGAGAAGGTCGATGTACAGCGCTTCGACCTGTTTGGCTTCGCTCAAAGGCAGCGCGATGTACAACCGCCGGACATCGTGCACCCGGATCAGCTCGCGCAGTTCCTGCAGTTGGCCCACGATCCGGTGGGTATTGACGTTGGTCGACAGCTCGTTGGGTTTTGAGCTGATCAGGCCGACCAGCGGCGGATACTCGGTTTTGGCCAGTTTGTCCGCCAGATTCACCGCCAGTTGGTCGGTGCCGATGATCAGGGTGTTATTTTGGCTGTGCAATTGCCGGTGGTAGTGTCTGGAAAAACTATGCAGAGGCAGGTACAGCAAGGCCTGCACGCAATAACCTGCCACAGCCCAGACCATGATGATTTCCCGGGAGAACAATTCGCTGGTCTTGCTGAGAAAGCCGATGCTGGTCAGACCGGTCAGTGTCAGTAGCCACCCCAGCAGCAGTCGGCCCAGGCCGGAGAGGTATCCATGCTGCTTGTGATAGACCAGCAGCAGGGAGTAAGAAGGGACCGAACCGAGGAAAGTCAGCACGGCAAGCACACGATAATGAGCTTCGATTTCTCCTGTCTGGTACAACGCCAGAGCAAATAACAACGCATTGACCGAAGTGATGGCAATTATCCATTGCCCCCAGAAGGTCAGTCCTTTGGATATGCTGTTTCGATTAATACGATTATGTACCATCGCGGTGTCCCTCGGGCGTGCGCCACGTTGTGTATCAGTCGACGGTTAATAAATGGCAGCCGCGCGCAAAGGCTGAGCGAGCGCAGTTCGGTCAGAGATTATTTTTATTATTGGAAGGAAGTAACGCGGGCTATGGCTGGCCATCCGAATGTTGTTTTCAAGTCAGCTGATACGGTTGTCTCAGTGTCCGGTTTTTATACTAGTACCTTAATCTTTGTGGGTGTCTGACGAATTATAACGGACACTACTTTCGGCGCCCCTGTTATAAAAGGTCGTGCTCTTTTATTTGGAGAGCATCGCTAAATCATCTATAAAATTGCAGCAGTCCGATGAGCGCTTGCCCGCCATGGGGAGGGAGCCGGGTAGGAACTATGGAGAGAGAGATGTGCGAGGGACAGGCGGCGGGAAATACAAGGCGAGGTGGTTAGGCAGTCAAGCGGTATCGGGTGGAGCGGGAAATCGCATTTATTGTTATTGTTTTTGCGATCTCACTCAGTATGCGATTCTGATCCTTTGTGCCAGGCAATAACCACGGTTTCTGACCGAGCGAATCAGGCGTTCCCCGTTGGCGGCAGTCTTGAATTTTTTCTGCAGTCGGCTCAAGCACATTTCAAGGCCGCTGTAATTCTCCGGGTCTTTATCGATACGTAGAATAAGATCGTTCTTGCTGAGTACCCGTCGATCACTGATGACCAATTGGGTGAGCATTAACGATTCGGTGCCGGTCAATGGGATGGTTATATCTTCCTTGATTAATGTTCTGTCGTCGGCATTAAACCACCAGATGTCGGGGTTCCCCTGCGACTCTTTAACCCGGCTGACTGCAGAGATGAACTCTTCGTCTGCCACCGGTTTCTTGAGAAAGCCATCAACCCCGAAGTGCGAGAAGTGATGAAGTTCTGAATGCTCCGAGTTGGGAGTAATGAGTATGATTTCCGCATCCTTTTGATTTTTGCGGATAAAGCTGACATCGCTCAGCGAGATATCGGCCTGGTCGAGCAGGATGTGCGTGAATCGACTCTTTCGGATGCGTTCGCTGCTGAGTTTGCCAGATTCGATTTCAAAAGATAGATGCAGGCGTTGTGCGAGAAGCGATTCTATAGCTTGTCGTGCCAGTTGATCTCGGGTGAAAATTAGAAAGCTGTTGTTTGGCGTATTCACAATAAGGCTCCTTCCTAGTTTGGTGAAATTTTTGAAGCTTAAATAACCTCGGTAGGCGAGTAATACCTCCCCTGGAAAAAATCGAAAGGCATGCTGCGGGCCAGTGTGTGCAGTGCTTTGTGCTCGACCCGGTCCGCAATGAATCTGATTTTGCTGTCATGGATCATGCTGCTCAGGCAGTCGTAAGACCTGTTGAAAAAGTCCTGACTGTTATCGACCATGATGTCGAAATTGGACCGGGTCAGGTCCACTTTTATGTAATCGAACAGCTTCGGGCTGATCAGTTTTTCAGCGCTGTCATCGCTTAAGTCATAGCCATCGAAAGCGATCTCGATCCCGTTGTCCTTCAATAAATGAATATGATTGATAATGGTTCTTTTTTCTTTGAGATTGAACGAAAGGAGCGAACTGCCATTAATGCTGGGGATTAACTGTTGCTCATGTTTCTTGAGTGTCGTTTGAGCGTCGTTCAGTTCCCTGATGAACGCTTTATCCAACAACGCGGATTGGTTCATGGTCACGAATAATTTATTGGGTGTCTGTACGGATGGGGACGGTGTGGTCTCGATCTGTGAGAGGGCATTTAATTGGATCCGCATCAGTACTTCACGATAAATCGCCAGCGGGTGATCGGGATGCAATGGCTGATACCCCTTGTTCAGAGGTGTCTGTTGTTTGGTCGCTTTGGCATAAATCTCACTGCCGAACAATTCATCGTTTCGCTTGAGAATTGATTGCCTGAAGAAAACCATTGCGAAGTTATCTTGCACGGTATATTGCCTGCTGGACTCCATCGTTTAGTCCCTTTAAGAATGAAAGTTTGCTTGCTTTACTGAAACGACCCCTCGAAGCAATCGATAGCCATAACCGCGAACACTATGAATGATGTTAATGCCGAAGTGCTTTTTGATTTTGTTTCGAAGGCGGCTTATGGATTTCTCCAGAACACGTGAGTCATAGAGTTTGATATTCAAACCCATGGATTCGGCCATAGAGTCATGGTGCAGGATATTGCCTTCTGCATTGATAAGCGCATCCAGGGCTTTCATTTCCTGATAAGCCAGATCCAGTTTGAACTCATCGTTGTATAAGTGCAGGCATGTTTGGTCCAGGGTCAGCTTAATGGCGGGCTGCCATTCAGGTGTTTCGAGCAACTCTGAAAGTAACCTGGCTTTTTCATCCTGATCGTTAGGTACATTGATACAATGATCTGCACCGGCCAGGTAACATTCAATTTTGGTTTGCGGAGCGCGAAAATTGATTGCAACGATAATGGACAGTTCTGTTGGACTCGTGCGTAATTTCTTGATGAGCGCCAGGCAGTCATTAAGAATGGAAGGGCTCTCAATGTCGATTAGTACGGCATCGTGGGCTTGAGTTTCGCTATCTGGGTTTAATGGGTTTGTATAATCTAATGTATATATATGTGTGAGATTGGGTGCAAATAACTGTCGAAGTTTCTCTGCCGAGCGCCAAGTGCGCCCAATAGCGAGAATACCCCTCTGGCTATTTTCGATTTTGCTCTCAGTACTCATCGTGCAAATTACTCATATGTGCTGGCGCTGCAATCTTAATACACAAAATACTGAAATTATCTGACTTTTTATAACATTTTGAGCTTGTCAGCAGGTGCCATTCGATTGCCAGTAGTTTCAGTTGAATCAATGACATAGCCAACTGTGGAGGCTTTAGCCAATTTGATTTTTTGATATCCGATTTAGTTGGTGAGCGCCTTTGCGTCGGACTAGGCCCTCTAGGTTGACTTTTCTATGATCAATACTGAAGCGAGGCTGATCCGCGGACCGGGCTACAGAATGAGGCATCACTGAGAAGTCTTGCGTATAAATTGTGCGGAAGTCCGCATTTTTGATTTCTGGAGTTGATTTATAAGGATATTCCACGGTCTTCTATGGCAGTTTGGGTGCGCACTCGAGAGGCGCCAGTTCAACTGTCGCCTCTTTTTAGGGCAAATGAGAGCGGGGGTATATTAATTTACTCCTTTTGCATTATATTTGTAATATTTTATGTCAAGAGCTGAATTTGTGAACAGTGTAGTTATTCTACCTAGTTGTTGAATACAAAAAGCTAAGAATGATATCATGTGGCCATTATACTTAAGTATTAGTCTAAGGGGGGAGCCGGTCATTGGTCTTTTTCGCAATTAATCATCCATGACACGCCAAACCGATCGACCAGCATCCCGAAGCGTGCCGCCCAGAACGTTGTCTCCAATGGCATTTGAATACTCCCGCCTTGCGCCAATGCCGCAAACACTCGCTCTGCCTCAACCACACGGTCGACATTCAATGACACCGAACAACCGCTCATGCCGGCGCTGGGGCGATCGGGTGTGGTATCCGACCCCATGATCGACTGATCCCCGACCAACAGGCGCGTATGAATGATCAGGTTGTGGCAGTCCGCTGGCACATGGTCGCGAGCCGGAGTTTCGCCGAAGGTCATCATGACTTCGATCTGGCCAGGCAGGCTTTTGGCGTAGAAGTTGAAGGCATCCTGGCAGTCGCCGTTGAAGATCAGGTAGGGGGTGATTTTCATGTTCTGCTCCCGGTGATGGAGTGGGGCACATCGGTTGGACGTTCAGGTTCGTCTTCCAATCCCGATAGGCATTGACTCCTCATAGCAAAGCGCTAAAACGTGGTGAGCGACGATACTTTTTTAGATGTTTTTCCTATGGGCGAGGCGAGGCTTATCACCTCATATCCACGTAAAGCGGGCGTCGCTCATTCCACATACCATATGACCTGCAGCGCCCCTTTACATCCGCCACCGAGTCCATCGCCCATGCCTGTCCTTACCCGTTTCGCCTCTTTGCTCGACCAGGCGAGGCGTGCCTTGTTGCTGGTCTGGGGTACGTCCCGCGGGCTGTTTCTGGGGTTGGTGCTGGCGACGCTGATCGCTGGTGTGCTGCCGGCACTGGCAGCCTGGTTGGGGCAGCGGATTGTCGACGCGGTAGTTACCGCGATGCAGTTGCACGCGCAACAGGGCAGCGCACCGTTGTGGCCGGTTGTGCGCTATGTGCTGTTTGAGGCGGGCGTGCTTGCATTGCTGTCCGGGACGCAGCGCGCGCTGTCGGTGCAGCAGTCGCTGTTGCGGGTGCAGTTGGGGCAGAAGGTCAACACGATGATTCTGGAGAAGGCCCAGACGTTATCGTTGGTGCAGTTCGAGAACTCAGAGTTCTACGACAAGCTGGTTCGGGTGCGGCGCGAGGCATCGACCCGGCCATTGGCGCTGGTGATGAAGTCGCTGGGGCTGATCCAGAACCTGATCGTGTTGATCAGCTTTGGCGTGTTGCTGGTGCATTTTTCGCCCTGGGCGCTGGTACTGCTGGTGGTCGGGGCATTGCCGGTGTTCTTTGCCGAAGCGCACTTTTCCGGGGATGCCTTTCGGCTGTTCACGCGCCGGGCGCCGGAGAGTCGGCAGCAGAACTACATCGAGACACTGCTCTCCCATGAGGGCTACATCAAAGAGGTGAAGCTGTTTGGCTTCGCGCCGCTGTTGTTGCAGCGTTATCGGGACACGTTTGCTCGTCTCTACGCCGAAGACCGGCGCCTGACGTTGCGTCGCGATGGCTGGGGATTTGTGCTGGGACTGCTGGGCACCGCGGCGTTTTATCTGGCCTATGCGTGGGTTGTGGTCGATACCGTTCACGGCAGCATCAGCCTCGGGCAAATGACCATGTACCTGGTGCTGTTCAAGCAGGGGCAGACGGCGGTGAGCAGCAGCTTGAGCGCGATCAGCGGTCTCTATGAGGATGGTCTTTACCTGTCGAGCCTCTATGAGTATCTGGCCGAACCGGTGGTGGCCGATGCCGGAAGCCTTACAGTGGGTGCGGTGCCCGGCGATGGGTTGCGTTTCGAGAGTGTCGGTTTCCGTTATCCGGGGGCGAGCCGCGCTGCTTTGCAGGGCATCGATCTGCATCTGTTGCCCGGACACAGTGTCGCGCTGGTGGGGGAAAACGGCTCGGGTAAAACCACGCTGATCAAGTTGCTGACGCGGTTGTATCGCCCTGATCAGGGCCGCATTTTGTTGGACGGCAGTGATTTGCAGGCCTGGGAAGAAGAGGCGCTGAGACGGCGCATCGGCGTGATTTTCCAGGACTACATTCGCTACCAGTTCTCCGTCGGCGAGAACATTGGTGTGGGCGACACCCTGGCGTTCAACGATGAAACCCGTTGGCAGCAAGCGGCCGCCGAAGGCATGGCCGCGCCTTTCATCGAGCGTCTGGATCGTGGTTACGCCACGCAATTGGGACGGTGGTTTGCCGGTGGGCAGGAACTGTCCGGTGGGCAATGGCAGAAGATCGCCTTGTCTCGCGCCTACATGCGCCGCGACGCCGATATCCTGATCCTGGACGAACCGACCTCGGCCCTGGATCCGGCGGCGGAAGCGGCGGTGTTCGAGCATTTCAGCCAACACACCGAAGGGCGCATGACGTTGCTGATTTCTCACCGCTTCTCCAGCGTGCGCAATGCCGACCACATCATCGTGCTGGACCAGGGGTCGATCCTTGAGCGAGGCGATCACGACAGCCTGGTCGCGGCGGGTGGGCGCTATGCGCAGTTGTTCAACGTGCAGGCGCGTGGTTATCGATAGCCGCAAACTTGTGTTGCGCGATCATGAACAACCCACCGGCATCATCCGGTCGCGCAGGTTCAGCAAGCGCAAGGCCTGTTCCAGCAAGAGCGCGACGACGATGGCCCCGGCCGCGATGACGAACAGTAACCCGTGATGACCGCCGCTGGCGTTGAACAGCGCCGAGTAGGCAAACCCGGCGATGGCCTGAAAGGTTGCGAATGAAACCGTGGCGCGGCTCCAGGCCACTTGCTGGTGATGGTGTTGTGGCACCAGCTCATGCACCCGGGCCAGCGCCAGCGGCACGATGCCCGGTGGGAACGAACCGAGGATGACTGCCAGCAGGGCCAGGGCGGTGAACGAACTCGATATAGCCAGCAGGCCGACGGCAATCGCCTGCACCACCAGTACCAGGCGGATGCTCAGCTTCGCCCCCAGTTGATCGGCCAGAAAGCCATAACTCACCGGCCCGACTATCGCGCCGAGGCCGTACATCACCCAAATCAGTGCACCGACATGGGGCCCGGCACCGAGGCCGCGTGCCACGTAATCCACCAGAAACACCATGGCTGGCACCAGCCCGGCAGCCATGAACGCGTACTGTGCAAACAGCAGATAAAGGTTGGGATCAAACGGCGATTTGGTGTGCTGAGCGTGTGGTGCAGCCGTTTCATTGGCAACGGATGACGGCCAGCCAAGCCAGCTGGCGGCGGTCAGAATCAAGGCCAAGGCGCCGAGCCCAAGCCAAGTGTTCTGTAAGCCAAGGCTCAGCAGCGGCGGAACGAGGGTGCCTGAGCCGGCGATGCCCAAGCCGATGCCCAGGAAAATCGCACCGCTGGCCAGGCCTCGGCGCGAGGCGGGCACATGGGGCAACACGGTCGCCGCCACCAGTACCATGATCGCGCCACCGGCAATCCCCGACAGCAATCGCCAACCGAAGAACCAACTCACCGATAACGGAAAGGCACAGGCAAAAAAGGCCAGTGTCACCGCCAGCATCATCAGCCGCAAAGCGGCTTTGTTGGATGTGCGACGGGCCAGCGGATGGCCGATCAGTGCGCCGATCAAGTAGCCCACCAGATTGGCGGCGCCGAGGTACACCACGTCGCTGGCGGAAAACCACTGGGCCTGAATCAACGACGGTATCAACGGCGTGTAGGCAAAACGCGCCAGACCAATACTGACCAGGCTGGCGCAGAGGCCGGCGAAGATCGGCAGCCAGATCGCGCTGCGCCCAGTGTCGAGGGATGTGCTGTGCATGGGAGCGGTCCTGTGAATTTGTGCTTGGCCTCAAGCATATCGAGGAACGCTGATGCAATATTGCTGCGATTTCGCGCTACGATGATGCGTATATGCATCACTACAGGAAACGCTATGAATTGGGATGATGCGCGAGTGTTTTTGGCGGTTTGTCGCGAATCGACGTTACGCGGTGCGGCACGGGTGCTGAAGGTCGATCAGGCAACCGTCGGCCGGCGAATCGCCGCGCTGGAAAAATCGTTGAGCGCGACCCTGTTTCTGCGCACCTCCGAGGGCTATGCGCTGACAGCGGTCGGCGAAGCGGCGTTGCAATCCGTGGAAAAGATGGAGCTCTCGGCATTTGAGCTGGAGCGACAGATTCAGGGTCTCGACGAACGATTGATAGGCAATGTGCGCGTCAGCACTACCGATTCTCTGGCCATCGATTTTCTGATCCCGGCCATCGCTCGTTTGCATGCGGTGCACCCCGACGTGCGGGTGCAGTTGGACGCCTCCACGCAAATCCTCAGCCTGGCCAAGCGTGAAGCCGACATCGCCGTGCGTAACACCCGGCCGGACAACCCCGACCTGATCGCCCGGCGCATCGCGCGCTGGCCGGTGGGGCTGTTCGCCTCGCGAAGTTATGTCGAGGCCAACGGCATGCCGCAACCGGGCTCGGCCTTCGAGGGGCATGATCTGGTGGTGTATCAGCCGTACTTGCAGGGCAACAAGAACATGACCCTGGTCTCGGAACCCCTGAGCCGTGGGCGGATTGTCGCCAGCCTGAGTTCCAGCCTGCTGGTGCGGCGTTCGATTGCCGCGGGTCTCGGGGTGGGGGAGATCCCGGTGTACATGGGCGAGCGCGATGGGCTGGTCAGGCTCTGGCCGGAACGCACACGCCCGCTGCCGTATGAAGTGTGGCTGGTGACCCATGCGGACCTGCGCCACACCGCGCGGGTGCGGGCGGTGATTGAGCAGATTGTCGAGGCGTTTGCACTGGAGAATGAATAAGTCAGGCTGCTCGTGTCGGTGCCCATTCAGTCAAAACAAATCACCCATCCTGCCGGCCCCCGACCATTCACAGCCTTCCAGCGTCAGCAACCGTTCTTTCGCCTCAAGCCCCCCGGCAAACCCCGTCAATTTCCCCGACGCCCCAATCACCCGATGACACGGCGCGACAATCGATATCGGATTTTTGCCGTTGGCCGCGCCCACCGCCCGAACCGCGCTGGGATTGCCGATCTGCTGGGCTATCTCGCTGTAGCTGCGCGTCTCGCCAAACGGAATCGTCAGCAATGCCTGCCACACCTGCTTCTGAAAGTCCGTCCCGGCAAAGTCCAGTTCCAGCTCGAAATGATTACGCGTGCCGGCAAAGTATTCCCGCAACTGCTGTGCGGCGCGTATCAGGATCGGGTTGTCCGCCGCTTCACTCATCGGCCCCAGTCTTACCCGGTCGGGTTTGTCGTTTTCCCAGAGGATGGCCGCCAGACGCGTTCCTTTCGCGACCAGCTTCAACTCGCCGACCGGCGACGCCAGGGTGGTAAATGTGTAGGTCATGCCGGCGGACTCCGCACACGTGCTGAACAGGGGCCCAGCATACTGCCTCGCCGGGGAGGCGCAATACGCAATAGCAGCCATACTTGCCAACTGCTTTTGAACCGTTCCCTCTGTTTTTCCACAGAGCCTAAAAACAAAAAAGAGACCGACTCATGAAGTTCGAACCTTTTGCCAAATCGCTCATGGCGACCTCATTGGCGCTGAGCTGCCTGATGGCCCATGCGGCCTCCGTCGCCCCGGTCGCGGCCGAAAACGGCATGGTTGTCACCGCCCAGCATCTGGCCAGCCACGTTGGCGTCGATGTCCTCAAGAATGGCGGCAATGCTGTCGATGCGGCGGTGGCGGTGGGTTATGCGCTGGCGGTGGTGTACCCCGCTGCAGGCAACCTGGGCGGCGGCGGCTTCATGACGATTCAATTGGCGGACGGGCGCAAGACCTTCCTCGACTTCCGTGAAAAAGCACCTCTGGCCGCCACGGCCGACATGTACCTCGACAAACAGGGCAACGTCATCCCTGATCTCAGCACCCGCGGCCATTTGGCCGTCGGCGTGCCGGGCACTGTGTCTGGCATGGAGCTGGCGCTGAAGAAATTCGGCACCAAACCCCGCAAGGAAGTGATCGCCCCTGCGATCAAGCTTGCCGAAGACGGTTTTGTGCTGGAGCAGGGCGATGTCGATTTGCTGGAGTACGCCACAGACGTCTTCAAGAAAGACATGCGCGACTCGGGCTCGATCTTCCTGAGCAATGGCGAGCCGATGCAGGTCGGGCAGAAACTCGTGCAAAAAGACTTGAGCAAAACCCTGCGGGAAATTTCCGAGAAGGGCGCCGACGGTTTCTATAAAGGCTGGGTGGCCGACGCTATTGTCACCTCCAGCCAGGCCAACAAGGGCATCATCACCCAGGCCGACCTCGACAAATACCAGACCCGCGAACTGGCACCCATCGAGTGCGACTACCGCGGCTACCACGTGGTCTCGGCGCCGCCGCCAAGCTCCGGCGGTGTGGTGATCTGCGAGATCATGAACATCCTCGACGGCTACCCGATGAAAGACCTCGGCTACCGCTCGGCGCAGGCCGTGCACTACCAGATCGAAGCGATGCGCCACGCGTATGTGGACCGCAACAGCTACCTCGGCGACCCGGATTTCGTGAAAAATCCGATCGCCCATTTGCTGGATAAAAACTACGCGACCAAAATCCGCGCCGCCATCGATCCGCAAAAGGCCGGCGTGTCCCGCGAGCTCAAACCTGGCGTAGCGCCCCACGAAGGCAGTAACACCACCCATTACTCGATCGTCGACAAATGGGGCAACGCGGTATCGGTGACCTACACCCTCAACGACTGGTTCGGCGCCGGCGTGATGGCGAGCAAAACCGGGGTCATCCTCAATGATGAAATGGACGACTTCACCTCGAAAATCGGCGTGCCGAACATGTACGGCCTTGTACAAGGGGAGGCCAACGCCATCGCCCCCGGCAAGGCACCGCTGTCGTCCATGAGCCCGACCATCGTCACCAAGGATGGCAAAGTCGTCATGGTCGTCGGCACCCCCGGTGGCAGTCGCATCATCACCGCAACCCTGCTGACCATCCTCAATGTGATCGACTACGGCATGAACATCCAGGAAGCGGTGGATGCGCCGCGTTTCCATCAGCAATGGCTGCCGGAAGAAACCAACCTGGAGAACTTCGCCACCAGCCCGGACACCAAGAAGATGCTCGAAAGTTGGGGCCACAAGTTTGCCGGCCCGCAGGACCCCAACCATATTGCAGCTATTCTGGTAGGTGCGCCTTCGCTGGAAGGCAAACCCGTGGGCAAGAACCGCTTCTATGGGGCGAACGATCCACGGCGCAATACCGGGCTGTCGCTCGGTTACTGAAACAGGCGATCATCGGCCACCCCGACTCCCTGGGTGGCCTCGATCCCCGACCCTTGAACGTATCCTCGCAAAACTTAGCCTCGCAAGTTGCTACAGGCTAGAAGGGAGTTGAAATCCATCGTTCCAGCGACCTGTCTAAGGAAGGAAGCCATGAGCACCGCACTCCTGATCATCGATGTCCAACGCGCGCTGTGCACCGGCGAGTATGAATGCTTCGACATCCAGCGCGTCATCGACACCATCAACGGCCTCAGCACCAAAGCCCGAGTCGCCAATATTCCGGTCATCCTGATCCAGCACGAAGAAGAGGGCGACCTGCTGCAATACGGCGCCGAAGGCTGGCAACTGGCCGACGGCCTGAAGACGTCACCCCACGACCTGCGCGTGCGCAAAACCACTCCGGACTCGTTCTACCAGACCCACCTGCATGAACATCTACAAGAGCTGGACGTCGAACGCCTGATTATCTGCGGCCTGCAAACCGACTACTGCGTCAACGCGACGGTCCGTGAGGCATTATCGCGAGGCTACGACGTGGTGCTGGCGTCCGATGCTCATTCCACGATCGACAATGGCACGATGAGCGCCGAAGACATCATCACCGAACACAACAAGGATCTGGCGCATCTGACCGGTTCCGTGGCGCGGATCGATGTCGTGCCGGCCAGCGAAATCAATATCTGAAAGCATCGGTGGTTCCTGGATGTATTTCCCTCTCGCTTCAAATGAAACGGGCGCCGATCATGGCGCCCGTTTTTTGTTCAATCCGTCTGTAGCCGCCGCACCACCGCCTGAAAACGCTCCGACGCAATCCAGTCCGGATCCGCGTGCTCCACCAGCAGCATGATCCCCAGGTAGTGTTCCAGATGCAGCGTAATCGTCTGCCCCTCGACGGCCAGGTCCCAATAACGCTGGTCCAACCCGTTGATCTGTGCCGTCCAGGTCCCGCCCAGCCCTCGTGCCAATTCACTGGCGATGCGATTGAACAGATCCCGGTCGGATGTCTGCGAGAGATAAATTTCCCGTGATGGCGGGGGCGACGGATCAGTCATGTTTTGCTCCTTGAGAATGAACGTGACTTTACGCTTCCTGCGAGATTTGTGGCGAGCGAGCTGGGAGCTGGACGCCATTACCGCGCCTATGGCATGGTCAAAATGACAGGCCATTCAGCGAGCGAGATCAGTACGATGGAGGAGGGTGATGAGGTCGGCGCCAAGACGTCGATGGCAACGCTGAGAGCATTCAATCATTGCGTGTTGCACCTTGGTCGCCTTGCTCGGGATCGCGGTGCATCCGGGTTCATCGCCGAAGGCCTGCAGGCATTCCGTGAACTGCTGCCCTTCGCTTCCGCCTGGTGGGGTGAGATGTCCGCGTCGGACGTTGATGCTCCGCCCAGAAGCTGGATGCACGGGCGAATTAATCTGCCCGAGTCGTTTGCCGCCGAATGGCACAAGAGTGCGGGCAGCGACAGATTTTCCCATGACACCCTGAGCCGACCCGGTGAGGTCGTGCGTGACAGCGGGTTCACCGACCCCGATGTAGAAGTGGACGCGTTCGCTCGGCGCCACGCCCTCTACCACCTGATGTGCATCACTTTCGAGTTACCCGAAAGCGGCTTGATGTTCTTCGTCTGTCTCTACCGAGGCATTGAAGCTCCGGCGTTCAACGACAGTGAGGCGGAGCTGTTTTCGGCCTTCTGCGACCATCTGTTGCAGCTCTGGCGATTTCAGGTGCAGGACATGATTCGCTTCGACACGGGCAACGGGGCGTCTGACTTTGGCGTCGCGCGCATGGACGGCAGCCTGCTGTACGTGGGGGCCACACTGTGCGCAGCGATTGAGCGTGAGTTGCCAGGGTGGGGCGGTTCAATGCTTCCCGCGCAGGTGATCGCGCAACTGCCAAAGGCACCCTGTGTCATGCGACTGGGCCGCTGCGCACTGACACTGAGCCCTAACGCCGAGCACGTCATCCTGTCACTCGAAGCGCAGTCGCGGGGGGCGGTGCTTGCGCCTCGCGAGCGGACGGCAGCGATGCTGTTTGCGGCCGGTCATTCCTACAAGGAAATTGCCAAAATCCTTGCCTTGAGTCCCGCGACGGTGCGCACCTACCTGCGCAACTGCTACCTGCAGCTCGGCGTGAAGAGCAAGGTGGAGCTGGGTTCCGTGCTGCGTTCGCCGACCTCGTTTGCGGATGCAGCGCGTCGCGATTAGGTGCGGTCAAGTTGCCTCACCCCCCTCATTTGCAGAGGTCCATCCAACCGCTGCGCTCTATATCGTGTGCCCTGCATATCAGGGGCTTGCGGCAGTTCGTTTGGGCCACTTCCAGAACTATAAAAACAGAGGTGAGGCAGTTGAAACTTTCCCGGTTGTTTATGGCCGTTGCAACGACAACGGCACTTTCTTGCATGGCGCTGGTGGGGTGTCAGACACACGGTTCGACACCGGCTGACATGGTGATGCGCAACGGCTATGTCTACACCGTCGATGGCAAGAACTCCGTGCAGCAGGCGATTGCCGTCACGGGTGGGAAGATCGTTTACGTGGGCAGCGATGAAGGGGTTGCCGCGTACATCGGCACGCAGACACAGATGATCGATCTAGCGGGACGCATGTTGATGCCCGGCTTCGTCGATGCACACATGCACCCGGGGGACGGCGGTCGCGCCATGACCTTGTGCGACCTGAAATACCAGACGATGACCCGTAAGGTTTTCCAGCAAACCATTCAGGCATGTCTGGATGCCGACAAGGACAAAGGCCCGGATGTCTGGCTTGAAGTGGGCAGCTGGGACCGCATGGGCATGACCGGGCTTGACGGCGATCCCGACAAATCAACGCTGGACGCGCTCAAGACCACTCGCCCGATCCAGGTCCGTTCCACCGATTTCCACACCGTGCTGACAAACTCCCGCGGCCTGGCGGTCGCAGGCATCAACAGGCACACGGCCAATCCGGGGGATGGTAAGTACGTGCGTGACAGCGCCGGCAACCCGACCGGGATCTGCGAAGACGGTGCCGCCGATGCCATGGCCGCCGTGGTGCCGCCAGCCACCGACGCCGAGAAGCTCAACCAGACCCGCGCGGCGCTCGATGCCATGCGCCGGCAAGGCATCACCAGTTTCTTCGATGCCTTGTCGGGGCCGGAAAATGGCAAAGCGTTCACCACCTTGCAGCAGTCGGGCGAGTTGACCGCACGGGCCTTGCTGGCAATCAAACTCGACCCTGCCGCCGCGGCAGACCCGGCGAAAACCATTGCCGAGGCCAAGGCATTGGCCAACACCTACGATCAGGGCAAAGCCCAAGTCGCGCCGGGGGTGAGCATGCGCCACGTCAAATTGTTCATGGACGGCATCATCAACGCGCCAGCGGATACCGGGGCGATGTTGACCCCGTACCTGCGCAATACCGGCACCGATGCCGCGCCCAAGTGGACATCAGGCAACAACGTCGGCGAGCTGTATTTCCCTGCGCAAGTACTCAATCCGCTGCTGCTGAAGGCGGTCCAGGCCGGCCTCGATCCGCACCTTCACGCCACCGGAGACCGAGCAGTGCGTGACTCGTTGAACGGTATCGAATACGTGCGCCGGCAACTGCCGGGCAATGGCTTTCGTCCGACCATTACTCACGCCGAGTCGGTGGACCCCGCCGACTATGGGCGCTTCAAGGCGCTCGACGTGACTGCCAACATGTCCTTCCAGTGGGCCCAGCAGGCGCCGTCCACGGTCGACGGCACCAGCGAACATCTGGGAGCCGATCGCTTCGCCCGCATGGAGCCATCGGGCAGTATCAGCCGTGCCGGTGGCCGGGTGGCGTATGGCAGCGACTGGCCCGTCGACCCGCTCGACGAATTCCTCGCACTGAAGATCGGGGTCACCCGCTCAGGCGATCCGCTTAACCCGCACAGCTATGGTCCCAAATATGCAGGCAGGTTGAATGCTGACCCGGCGTTGTCGCGCGCTGATGTGTTGAAAAGCATCACGATGAACGCTGCCGAGCAGTTGCGACTAGACTCGGTCGTTGGCTCGATAGAAGTGGGCAAGTTCGCTGACGTGATCGTTCTGGACAAGAACTTCATGCAGGTGCCCGATGATGAACTGGCCCGCAATGACGTGCTGCTGACGGTGGTCGGCGGCAAGGTCGTATGGGCCAAGGCGCCGTTCGTTGGTCTTGAACAACGGGCGGCTGAAGTAGCGGTTACTGAACAACAAAAATAAAACCACGCTCCTGCATGTTCGATTTGCCTTTAACTCACTGGCATTAGCGTCTACCCCATAAGAAGAGAACACAAAATGACCAAGGTCAGCGATACCCAGCAGCGAAGTCCCCTGATCGAGACTCGTTCGATCGATTACATCCCGGAAGCCGAGCGTCATGGCAGCCTCTACAGCCAGTTCACCCTGTGGCTCGGCGCCAATCTGCAGATCACGGCGATTGTGACCGGCGCGCTGGCCGTGGTGCTGGGTGGCGATGTGTTCTGGTCACTCATTGGTTTGCTGGTCGGCCAGTTGCTCGGCGGCGCGGTGGTGGCGCTGCACGCTGCACAAGGACCCAAGCTCGGGCTGCCGCAGATGATCTCCAGTCGCGTGCAGTTCGGGGTCTATGGGGCGGCGATTCCGATTGTGCTGGTGTGTCTGATGTACCTCGGCTTCAGCGCCACCGGCGCGGTACTGTCGGGGCAGGCCATTGCTCAATTGGTCCATGTCAGTGACAGCGCCGGCATCCTGATTTTCGCCTCCTGCATCGCGTTTCTGACCCTCTTCGGTTATCGGGTCATCCACCTGGTGGGCAGGGTGGCGAGCGTGCTGGGCATCATCGCCTTCGTCTATCTGTTTACCCGGTTGATGACGCTCAACGATATCGGTCTGTTGCTGGAAAACCGCCATTTCGGCTGGAGTACTTTCCTGCTGGCAGTGTCTCTTTCCGCATCCTGGCAGATCGCGTTCGGCCCTTATGTGGCCGACTACTCACGCTACCTGCCGAGCAAGACCTCATCCTGGAAGACGTTCACCGCCGTCGGCCTGGGGACGGTGGTGGGGGCCCAGGCTTCCATGGTGCTGGGAGTGTTCGCCGCTGCGTTGGCGGGCGCAAATTTTCGTGGACATGAGGTCGCCACCATCGTCGGGTTGGGCAGTACCGGGGTGATGGCCTCCCTGCTGTACTTGAGCGTGGTGTTCGGCAAGGTCACGGTGTCGACCCTCAACGCTTATGGCAGCTTCATGTGCGTGGCCACCATCATCAGTGGCTTTCGTCGTGGCTTCGAAATATCCGCCGGTAAACGCATGCTGTTTGTGCTGGTGATTGTCGGCGCGTCCACCACGCTGGCGCTGCTGGGGCAGTACTCGTTCCTGAGCACGTTCAAGTACTTCATCCTCTTTCTGCTGACGTTCTTCACGCCGTGGAGCGCGATCAACCTGGTGGACTACTACTTCATCAACAAGGAGCGCTATGACATCCCGGCGTTGTCCGACCCGGCGGGGCGTTATGGCCGTTGGAATGTGTTGGGGATCAGCGTGTATGTGCTCGGTGTGTTGGTCCAGCTGCCTTTTGTCGACACTCACTTCTACTCCGGACCAATGGTCGCGCAGCTCGGTGGTGTCGATATTTCCTGGATCGTCGGGCTGGTGGTGCCGGGCATGCTCTATTATTGGCTGGCCAGGACATCTGCGCTTGCGGTGTCGGTCGAGCGCAGTTCGCAGGCTTGAGTGCCCGGTCAACAAAGGGGGCAGGGCGGGCGCGGGGCTAACTACCGGGTCCTCGAGCGTCTCCTATACTGATCCGCGTTGACGGTTCAACACAGACACCGAATGCCGCCGGAACAGCAGCCAGCGTTCCGGCGACTTCCCTACGACTCAACAGTAAGGAGAACGAACATGGCAATCCGTATTGGCGACGAGGCACCGGACTTTACCGCTGAAAGCACCGAGGGCCCGCTGCATTTCCATGAGTGGATCGGTGACAAGTGGGCGATTCTGTTCTCGCACCCCAAGGACTTCACCCCGGTGTGCACCACTGAGCTTGGCTACATGGCGGGGCTCAAGCCGGAGTTCGATAAGCGCAACACCAAAATCGTCGGGCTCAGTGTCGACCCTGTCAGTAACCATAAGACCTGGGCCAAAGACATCGAAGAGACCCAGGGGCATGCGGTCAACTACCCCATGATCGGCGACGAGAATCTGGTGGTGGCGAAGCTCTACGACATGATTCATCCGAATGCCAGTGGCGGCGCACGGACTGCCGTGGACAATGCCACGGTGCGTTCGGTGTTCATTATCGGCCCGGACAAAAAGGTCAAGGCGATGCTGATCTACCCGATGAGTGCCGGGCGCAACTTCGATGAAGTGCTGCGTCTGCTCGATTCTCTGCAACTGAACGCCAAGCACACCGTTGCCACGCCGGTGAACTGGCGTCCGGGCGAGGACGTCATCATTCCCACTTCGGTCTCCGATGAGGACGCCAGGAAGAAATACCCGGATGGCTTCAAGACGCTGAAACCTTATTTGCGCACCGTGGCGCAACCGAAGTAACTCATCTGTTCGGAGACCACCCACATGGCCGTCCAGGTCCTGCGCGTTGATGCAACCCACATCGATAAAGTCGCCAGCCTCTTCGACGCCTATCGAGGCTTTTACGGCCAGCCCTCGAACCTGATGCAGTCTCGCGCTTTCATCGCAGAGCGCATCGCCAGGGACGAATCGGTGATTTTCTTCGCCGAGGACTCCACGGGCGAAGCGCTCGGCTTTGTCCAGTTGTACCCGACGTTCTCCTCCATCGACGCCCACCGCACCTGGCTGCTCAACGACCTCTTCACCACACCTGCCGCCCGCGGCAGAGGGGTAGGGACGTTGCTGATGAACACCGCCCGAGCCTTTGCGCTGTTGACCGGCGCTAAGGGCATGGTGCTGGAAACGGCCACGGACAATCACCTCGCGCAACGGTTGTATGAATCATTGGGCTATGTGCGCGATACGGGTTACTACACCTACTGTCTCGACTTGAAGTAGGCGCAAACTTGTGACCCCAGCGCCAGCCATTTTCTATGGACGGTTCGAAACCCTCACTCAAGGCGCGCCAAACAGCATCGTCCAATAAACCCCTTTGTTGCTGCGCGAATCGCTGGCGTACGCCGCGCCGACCTGGGTAAACATCGGGTTCATCAGGTTGGCGCAATGCCCGGGGCTGGCCAGCCAGCCGGACATCGCCTGGCTGGGCGAGCCTTGCCCGGCGGCGATGTTCTCGCCGATCTGCCGGCCGCGGTAACCGGCGGCTCTGGCGCGATCCGCCGGCATATCACCGTCGGGGTCCTGGTGGGCGAAGTAGTTGCCGTAGGCCATTGCCTTGCTGTGCCCTTGCGCGGCGGCGCCCAGGGCGGCGTTCCAGGTTAATGGCCGTGCGGCGGCGAAGCGTTGGCGCCCACACATGCGTGGCCTGGCTCTTGCCGCGTTGACCTGCGCCAGCAACGTCTTGCCCGCAGCGCGCGAATCGCCGATACGCCCGTCGAGCACCGGTTGCGCCAGCACCACCCGCCATTCGCTGCGGGCACGAGTGACACCGATGTCGGCGTATTGGGTATCGAGCAGCGCCCCACAGTAGTCGCTCTGGAGCATGTCGAACGCCTCATCGGCATCTTGCGCGCCGACCAGGCGGATGGTCCGTACCGTTACAGCCTGATAGCCGTTAGCCTTCAACCCCTCCCGCAAACCACCGCCATAGCCGATCGGCAAGGACAAGTCCGATTTCAGCGCCAGTGGCCGTAACGGCCTGACCGCACGCCCCGCGCAGCGGTCGGGATCGGCGCGGTAATCGTTGATGACTTCCACCAGTTGCCGTTCCCCGCTGGCATGGGCGGGGCTGGCGAACAGCGGAAACAAAGGCATCAGGCACAGCGAAATAAAGCGGCAGCAGCGGACAGTCGGGCGCATGAACAGACAGCTCTGATGAGTTGACGACGATAAGGGTGGGATAAAGATGAGCAATAACCGCATGAGCGCTTCATTGGGCGAGCGTCTTTTACGGCACGGCTATGACTGCGGGTCTCAAAACTGGTTCACGAGGGGAACAGACAAATTTGACGGCTACGCTGAGAGGGCCGATTCAGACGGGTCACGAGTCTGGGACAGCAGACGCTCGCACTGGTAACGTACTGACATCATTCGAGTGGTACAGGGACATGACTAAGACCAAGGGCAACAAGGATTGGGTCAAACGCTCAGCGCAGCCGTTGAAGATGGAGCGCATCGAAGCCTTTTTTGGCGGCCATGGCTTTACGCCGCATCGCCACGATACTTACGCCATCGGGCGAACGCTGTCGGGTGTACAAAGTTTCCAGTACCGCAAATCCCAGCGCCACAGCCTGCCCGGTAAAACCATCGTCTTGCACCCGGACGAGGTGCATGACGGTGAGGCCGGTACCGAAGCGGGTTTTCATTACCGGATGATCTACATCGAACCTGCCCTGATTCAGCAGGTGCTGGGCGGCAAGCCGTTGCCATTTATCGAGGGTGGCTTATCGAGCGACCCACGGCTGGGTGCCGCAACCCAGGTACTGCTGCAAAACCTCGACGCTTGCATCGAACCCCTGGAAGAAGACGATGCCATTTACGATCTCGCGCAGGCGCTGGATACGCTCTCTGGTCAGCGTGGGCGGCGCAAGTCATTTGATTTTGCAGCGGCCGAGCGCGCGCGTGCGCTGATTCATGACTCGCTGGATCGAGTCATTACCCTGGATGAGTTATCCCAGGCGAGTGGTCGAGACCGGTGGAGCCTGAGCCGTGATTTTCGGGCGCTGTACGGCACAAGCCCCTATCGGTACATGACCCAGCGCCGGCTCGACCTGGCAAGAGCATTGATGGTTGGGGGCCACTCGATGGCAGAGGCGGCCGTATGCGCAGGTTTTTTCGACCAAAGCCACATGACGCGTCAATTCGTCCAGACCTACGGCGTCTCCCCCGGCCGGTGGCTGAAGAGGTTGGGCCTTGATTGAGCAGGGTCCCGGCCAACTTGCACAATCATGCAATACGCAGCGTTAGGTCATCCCTAGAGTCAGGGCTCGATATCTTGTCCAATGAGGGTGACTTAAATGAATTCCCAGGCCTGCACCGCGATTAACTTTGCCGAAAAATATGCCTTGTTCAGCGAGCAATGGGCGCCAAAGGTGATTGCCGAAATGAACGACTATCAGTTCAAGGTGGTGAAAATCGAAGGCGACTTTGTCTGGCATTCCCATGCCGATACCGATGAAGCCTTCATCGTCCTTGAAGGCGAGCTTCGCATCGATCTTCGGGAGCGGGCCGTCGTGGTTGGGCGGGGAGAAATGTACGTCGTCCCCAAGGGCGTCGAACACAAGCCTTATGCAGAACGCGAGGTGAAACTGTTGCTGATCGAGCCGCGAGGTGTGCTGAATACCGGTGATCAAGCCGGGGAAAGAACCGCAATGAATGATGTGTGGATCTAGACGTTTTGGTGGTTTTTGCCGGCCTTTTCGTTGAAACGATTCGATGGAGGCCGGCAAAATGCCTCTCGTCGGGAGATAAAGCAGCTATTGCGCGCTTTTCAGCTATTCTTGCGGCATCTGGAGGGTGCCATTACGTGCTGGCACACGATGCGCAGGGAAGGGAAAGACAAATGGATGATGTGTATTGCGTGCAAGTTATCGCTGTGACTGGCGGTAAAGGGGGCGTGGGCAAGACAACGGTAGCGGTTAACCTCTCGTTGGCGTTGGCAAAAATGGGGCGGCGCGTCGTATTGCTGGATGCCGATCTTGGCCTGGCGAATATCGATATTCTGCTGGGGCTGACTCCGCGCTACACACTGGCCGATGTTCTCGAAGGGCGTTGCGAGCTGTCCGAGGCACTCATGCCTGGGCCTGGAGGCATTCGTGTGGCCCCGGCCTCTTCTGGTTTGCAGAACATGACTCATCTGGAGCCTGCGCAATACCGCGCGCTGATCCAGGCCTTTAGCGATATCGGCGACAAACTGGATGTGCTGATCATCGATACGGCCGCCGGTATCGGTGGCTCAGTGATCAACTTCATCCGCGCGTCTCAGGAAGTGCTGGTGGTGGTGTGCGATGAACCCACCTCGATCAGCGGCGCCTACGGGCTGATCAAATTGCTCAACCTGAACTACGGTCTGCAGCGTTTTCGCGTGCTGGCCAACATGACGGGCAGTCCGGCGGAAGGCCGCAATCTGTTTGCCAAGCTGGAAAAGATTACCGAAATGTTCCTGGATGTCTCGCTGCAATACGTCGGCGCGGTGCCGAACGACGAAAGTGCGCACAAAGCCGTGCAGAAGGGACGCGCAGTGTTTGAAGCCTTCCCTCGTTCCAAGTGTGCTCAAGCTTTCCAGGCTCTTGCTCACAACGTCGACAGCTGGCCATTGCCGACTCATCCGAGAGGGCACGTGGAGTTCTTCGTTGAGCAACTCGTGCATAATTCCGGCAGGTGAGGCTGTCGACGGCGGCAGCCCGTCGTTAGCTCAGCCGCGAAACGTGTTTCACAGCTTGTAGCCAATCTGCCGCAACAAATTCTTGCGCCACAGGATGTCTTCGTCGCCTTCAATGCCATCGGCACAGAAGCCATCCACGACGCCCAGGATCGCGCGTCCCTGCTCCGTCTCGGCAAGAATCACTTCGGTTGGATTGGCTGTTGCACAAAAAATGCGGCACACCTCTGGCACCATTTTGACGGCGTTCAACACGTTCAGCGGATAGAAACCGTCGCCGAGGAAAATGATGAAGCTATGGCCGGCGGCGATGGCTTGCGCGTTTTTCTGCGCAAGCTCGATCATGGCGGTATTGGTGCCAGACCATCGCACCAGGCATTTGCCGGAGGCTTCACAAAAAGCCACGCCAAACTGGATACCTGGCACGGCGTTTATCAACGCTTCGTGGAGGTCTTCAACGGACTTGATGAAGTGCGTCTGACCAAAGATGAAATTCGTCGCTTCCGGTTTGTCGATTTTCAACGTGATGAGTTGCATCTCAAACGCCTCCTGTCACGATGTCGCGGACCGGCATCGGGCCTCTATTCAAGCCGGGACGATCTCCTGCTCCTCTGGCTGTGTCTCCGGGTGGATGCGAACATCACCCAGTCTCCTCAAGGGATGCCCAGTTTCCAGCTGAACTTCTCGAAATCCCGGGCACTGATTTCGTGCTCGATCTGCAACCGCACGATCATGCGATTCCATTTGGTCAGTAACTTGAGCCGGCTCCTGATTGCAGTCCTTTGCAGAGGAATACAGATGAATATTAGCTCCAATTTGACCACCAGCCAGGGCGCCAGGATTCAGTCTGTGGCTGTCGTCGTACCTTAACGCGGTTTCATACGATAGGCCGTCGCGCTCCAGTACCGGTTACCATTGCTGGTATGGCGAATCCATCCGGTAGCCTCCAGGTGCTTGGCAATCATTCGATTCATTATTCCATGACCGAGCAGTAAAACAGGCCCTTCGTCGGCAAGGGATTGAAGCCGTTGAGCTGCCGTATTGGCGCGCATTCTGGCCTTACTGGCTGACTCGACCTTCCCCGAGAAACCGCACAACCATAAAACACGAAGAATAAATGCCCACGTAAACGGTGAAAGGCGCGGCAGTGTCCATCGTCCATGGGGCAGTTGCGCTTCGCAGAACATATCATCGACAACGCTGGCTTGAAGGCCTAGCGCTCGAACCGACGTCAGCGCCCGGGGCGCACTGCTCGACACGATCATTCTGGCGGTACGCGCCAGCGCCACACTCGATTGCGGGGCGGGTTGGTCGATGATTTCTGACAGGTCGTATTGCTCGATCCAGCGTTTCATATCGCGCGCTGAAACTTTGTCTTGCACGGCCAGATCTGGCTGGCCATGACGCATCAAGATGATTTCCTTTTCCACTGTTGTTACGTCCTTGTTTTGCTATTCCGTGAGTGGTTGTACCCATCGGAGATTTGAAGGCAAACGACCCGTTGTGGGTCAAACTGCAACGCCTGCGTTGTAGTCCTGTCAGCGATACTCAAGAGGCAGGCGAGCGACAATCATTATGAAGAGGGATAGCCACTATGAGCAAGGAGACGACCGGTTCAAAGGACACTGAGGGGCAAGGCTCTGCGTCTGCGCTGATCGAGGCGAAAATCGAGGCACTGGATGATTGGCGGGGCGAGACGCTTGCTCGGGTTCGAGCGCTCATCAAGCAAGCCGACCCCGAAGTGGTCGAGGAGTTGAAGTGGCGGGGCGTTCCGGTGTGGTCGCATGCCGGCATCATCTGCACCGGCGAGACGTACAAGAATGCCGTGAAGATGACGTTCGCCAAGGGCGCCTCGCTGGAAGACCCTTCAGGACTGTTCAACGCCAGCCTCGATGGCAACACCCGGCGTGCCATCGATATTCATGAGGGCGACCGGATTGATGAAACGGCCTTGAAGGCGCTGATCCGCGCCGCCGTGGCACTCAATCTGTCGTAGCGCCGTTCAGTCGAGCACAGATTCCGGTTCATCCAGGTGATCGATGTGCTTGAAGCGCTCGACCAGAAAATCGATCAGGCTGCGCACTCGCGCCGACAGGTGTAACTGTTGCGGGTAGATGGCATAGACATCGGCGCGGGTCGGTGTCTGGTCCTCCAGCACCAGGCGCAAACGGCCACTGCGCACGTAGCGGGCGATGTCCCATTCGGCCCGCAGCAGAATCCCATGACCTTCCAGCGCCCAATTGAGGGCCACTTCACCGTCGTTGCAGCCTAACGCGCCACGCACTTTGACGTTTTGCGTGCGCCCACCGTTGGTAAAGCTCCATACGCCGTAGGGCGTTTCGTTTTGCCGCAGGAAGATGCAGTTGTGTTGTTGTAAATCCGCCAGGCGTTGCGGCACGCCAGCCTGGCGACCTACACCACGGCGGTGAAACATGCGTCGTTCATGGACTTTGTGATGAACATCATCCCCGACACCATCGTGGATGCCTTCGCCAAAGGCAACGTCCTGCAAATCTTGCTGTTCTCCATTCTGCTGGGTGTTGCCCTGGCGCATGTCGGGCCGCGCGCAAAAGTGTTCGGACCTTCAACCTGGACGGCCAGGCGATCTACTACACCATCGCCGCGATCTTCATTGCCCAGGCGACCAACACGCCGCTGACCCTCATGGACCAGTTGATCGTGCTGGCGGTGCTGATGTTCACCTCCAAAGGCTCGGCGGGGGTGACCGGTTCGGGGTTCATCATCCTGGCGGCGACGCTGTCCTCCCTCGGCACCATCCCGGTGGCGGGCATGGTGCTGTTGCTGGGCGTCGATCGGTTCATGTCGGAAGCACGCGCGATCACCAACACCATCGGCAACGGCGTCGGCACCATGGCCATTGCCAAATGGGTCGGCGCGTTGGATACGGTGAAGATGAACAAGGCGCTGAACGGGGAGGGCGCGGAGGCAAAGCCCGAGATGGCTCAGGCGGACACTGTTGCTGTTGCGGCATCGACGCCAACCAGCGCGATGGCCTCATCACGAGCAGGCGCGCTCCCACAAGGGGTGTATGTCGAGTCCAAGTAGCCGGGACCATGCAGCTCAAAAAATGTAGGAGCGGGCTTGATCAGAGGGGCGGTTGGGCAACCAGGCCTTCTTCCCCTCGACCGGTGCAACCGTGCCTTTGGCCTCGCGGAAACATTCGCTCCTGATCGAGGCGGTGTAAAAAACTGCGTCAAGGTGCAGCGTTCGGACGAACATAGTAATTGTCGAACTCGCCGCTTTCGACGAATTGGAAGCCATGACGGATGTAAAACCGATTCGAAGCGCTCTCTTTGAGCGCGCCCACCCTGACAGGGAGCGCGGCGGCATCCGCTTCTTTGAAAATCTGTTCGAGGACAGCAGAACCTACACCTGTTCCCTGAGCATTCGGTCGGACATACAAGTGGTCAAGTAGCAGTTCGTTCAGCTGAGGCTTGACCACAATAAAACCGACTCGCTCACCGGCCAGCTCAATGTGACGCGTGTTGCGACAATCAAAACCGTTGATAAAACGCTCACGTGCACGTATCGGATCAAATCGCCCAATCCGTTCAAGACTTTCGCGCATGGCCTCAATTCGAATGGCCACAAGATTGTCCAGGTCGGCGGGGTGAGCCGGAACCAACATTACTGGAGGACTTTCAACAGGTATGACGGACATCGTTTGCACTCTAATTATCATCACGGGGAGCCAGCGCCAGTACGATGGATTTCATTCTGGCCCTTCTGCAGCGGCGCTAATGGAGCAAAGAGAGTTATAGATTAGCTTCAAGGCTTCGATGTGGGCGCCAGTCATGATGAAATAGCCGCCCGCTTTTGCTGTCAGCAACGCCTGATTTGGAGCCGAACATGAAAAACGCCGTCGTACTCACCTTGGCCTTGATGCTCAACATGGGGTTGTTCAGTACGCAAGCAGCAGCGGCCGGTGATGCTGAGGCGGGCGAGAAACTGTTCAAGCGAATCTGTGGCGGCTGCCACCAGGTAGGGAGTTCGGCGCGAGGTTTTTTTGGTCCGCAACTCAATGCGATTTTCGGGCGCCCTGCGGGCAGCACGGCGGACTACCAGTACTCAGACGCGATGAAATCATCAGGCGTCGTCTGGACCCGCGAAACTCTCACCGCCTACATCGAAGCGCCAAAAACAGTGGTCCCCGGCACCCGCATGATTTTCTGGGGCCTCAGCGATCCGGAAAAGATCGAAAACCTGTTGGCCTATCTGCAGACGTTTCAGCCGCAATGATCGGAGCCTTATCGATCCGCTTTTTTCAGTGCTGAGTGATATCAATGGGCCACTTCATCCGTTAGAGTATGCGCCGCCCGAGAGATGGATCCCGGGTATTTCTAATGGAGTGACACAGTGAATTACCTCAGCAAAGCGGTTGCCGTAGCCCTGTTTGGCCTGGTTCTGGCGGGTTGCACCGGCACCCCGATGAAGACCCAGCAATACGACAGCAGCCAGTACACCGTTGTCGGCCACAGTGAAGCGACCGCCACTGGCCTGCTGCTGTTCGGCGTCATCCCGATCCAGCAGAACAACCGCTTCATCCGCGCTCAGGACGCGGCCATCAAAGCCAAGGGCGGCGATGCCATGATCAACACCCAAGTGCAGGAAAACTGGTTCTGGGCTTGGGTCCTGACCGGCTACACCACCAAAATCTCCGGTGATGTGGTCAAGCTGAAAACCGTTCAGTAAGCGTCAGTGCTTCGCCTTTGTGGTGAACGCGCTTCGACATGAACGAGCCGGATTTAGTCGGCTACCTTGTGGCGAGCGAGCTTGCTCGCGCTGGGCTGCGTAGCGGCCCCAAAAAATCTGGCAACCATTGCCGGTTCTTGTGAGTGCTACGCACTCAAGCGGGAGCAAGCTCCCTCGCCACAGGTTTCTCACTCATTGATCATTGCCTCACGCCCACGCTTTTCCGAGTTCCTCCAGACCGGCGTTTTGCAGGTCCTGCGGGTTCATGACCACACGGAATTTGCAGTTGGCCTGGAAGTTGAGGAAGAAGGGTTCCGCATACCCGGGTATTTCGGAGGGATCCACGATATCGATCAAAAAAATCCCATTTCGCATGCCATCTTGCTCAGTGAAATAAGTCGCCTCGGGCTTAATGGTGTCCAGGATACGGTTCATGATTTCGCCGACCTTCCCCGACCTGACAAACGCGTTGAAAGGCTCATGGGGAAACTCGACCATCAGTAGCATTTTCATTATTTGATACTCAGTTTGAAGTGGCGCACTCCTTACCCGGATCCTTACTCCTGGTTTTGATGCCGCAAGCCGTGCCCGCGGTGTGTGTGGTTAAGAATAGCGAAGGGTGAGAGGGCGTCGGGGCGGGGTTACGGACGGTCGTTGTTGATGATTCAGCGCGGGCGCTAATTCGCTGAAACCCGCATCTATACTGCTTCGGGCGAGCATCGATGTAGTCGGGTACTAAAAAAAGCATGAAAAAACCCGGCTGATGAGGCCGGGTTCTTTGGTCGAGTGTTGCGGTAAAGCCACTCACTCATGCTGCACGGTTTTCGATCAGACGATCCGAACCACCTTCAGCGACGCGGTTTTCGATCAGACGATCCGAGCCGCCTTCAGCGACGCGATTCTCGATCAGACGATCCGAACCACCTTCAGCGACGCGGTTTTCGATCAGACGATCCGAACCACCTTCAGCGACGCGGTTTTCGATCAGACGATCCGAACCACCTTCAGCGACGCGGTTTTCGATCAGACGATCCGAACCACCTTCAGCGACGCGGTTTTCGATCAGACGATCCGAACCACCTTCAGCGACGCGATTCTCGATCAGACGATCCGAACCACCTTCAGCCACACGGCTTTCAATCAGGCGATCCGAGCCGCCTTCAGCGACGACCGGGTGAGCAGGGGAAGCGGCGAAAGCGTTTACTGCAAAAACCGAGAAAGCGATGCTGAGAAGGGTTTGGCGTTTCATGATGGTGTGCTCCGGGGTGTTATTGGCTGGGTATGGAGCGGATGTTACGCCGAGGATTTTTTATGAGAACTTCATTGACGTGATGGTGACTATCGACGTCAACAATGGTTGAAACGTGGTGGGCAAATGCCGCGTCCACGCGAGATGAGCCCACACCTATTGAACATTGGATGCGGGCTGTTTTCCTCAGGCTTACACGAACAGGTCATAGGACAGTTTGCCGATCAGGATCAGCAGCAACACCAGGAACAGCGCCCGGACAAAGGGCACGCCTTTATGTACCGCCAGCCAGGTGCCGGTCAGTGCGCCGAGGATGTTGAATGCAGCCATGGGGATGGCGATCAGGTAGAGCACGTTCCCCGTCGGAATGAAGAACATCAGCGCTGCTACGTTGGTCGCGATGTTCACCAGCTTGGCCGACGCCGAGGCATGCAGGAAGTCGAAGGCGAAGCAGCGGATGAACAGGAAGATCAGGAAGCTGCCAGTGCCGGGCCCGAACAGTCCGTCGTAGAAACCGATGGCGCCGCCGATGACGATCGCCAGCAGTTTTTCCTTGGTGCCGATGTGCATGGGCTTGTGCAGGGCGCCGAAGTCCTTTTTCCAGAAGGTGTAGATCGCCATCAGCACGATCAACACCAGCACCGCTGGCCGGATCACCGACTGGGGCACGAACGACACCGTGGCCGCTCCGAAGAAGGACATGACAAACGCCGCACTGGCGGCGGGGATCACCAGACTCCAGTTGATCACCACCTTGCGCACGAAGGATCGGGCGGCGAATGCAGTGCCGCAGGCTGCCGCAACCTTGTTGGTCCCCAGCAGCGCCGCTGGTTGTGCCGTGGGTAGCACGTTGAACAGCGCGGGTATCTGGATCAGTCCACCGCCGCCCACCGCCGCATCGATCAGGCCGGCAGAGAAGGCGAATACGCAAAGGATGACAATATCGATCATGGAATCAGGCTCTGACGGTGAAAGATGGGTGAGAGTCCGGGGTTGAACGGAAGGTTAACCAAAGCGCTTTTTTTGTGTTGCAATGCCACGTTGTGAAAAGTGCAACGAGGTGGCGCATGGCATTGGATATGTTGGGGGAACTTGAAGCCTTCGCGACGGTGGCTCGCAAGCGCAGCTTCGTCGCGGCAGCACGAACTCTGGGGCGCTCGCCCAGCGCGCTGACCCGCGCAGTTCAGGCCTTGGAGGAAAGTGTCGGAGTCAAGTTGTTCAATCGCTCCTCCAATGCCGTGAGCTTGACCGAGGCGGGTGAGCGCTTGTTGCCTCACGCTTACAAAATGCTGGATCTGCAACGTGAGGCGGATGAAGACCTGGCCGGCATCAGTGGCCAGGCCTACGGCTGGGTCCGCTTTTCCGCCCCCGAGTTTCTCGGGCACGGGGTATTGCCCCGGCTGATCGCGCAGTACGCCGAGCGTTATCCGGACGTGAACGTCGATGGGATTTTCACCGATGAAACCATCGACCCGGCCAAGAGCAAACTGGACTTCTCGATTCGCGGCGGGTATCCGCAATCCAGTGACCTGATCGGCTTTCCACTCTGGAGTTATTCACGTTATCTGTACGCCAGCCCCGAGTATCTGGAGCGGCACGGGATACCCGACTCCATCGAGGCGCTGGAGGCGCACTCGCTGATCCTGCACACGGCGCCGCGGATTCTCAAGGAGTGGAATTTTCGTAGTGAGACGCAGGCCATCAGCGTTCGGGCTCATCCCAAATTTCGCTTCAACTCCGGTTCGGCGGTGTTCCAGGCGGCCCTGGCAGGCCTCGGTATTGCCCGCCTGGCGGACTGGCTGGCAGAGCCCGAAGTGCAAGCGGGGCGCCTGCTGCGGGTCTGTCCCGAGTACAAACTCACCTCCAGCAGTGGTGAGAGCCCGCAGATGCACGCGGTGTACCCGGCCGGGAATCTGCCGCTGCGGGTGAAGTCGTTGCTGGAGATGATCCGTGGTTTTGGTGAAAGTCTTGATCGAAAGCATGCAGTAACGCTCCAGGGTGGCTGATGCATCACCAATCGCGGACACAAAAAACGGGCGCCCCTTCAGGTGCCCGTTTTTATTTGCTCCATCGCTTGCGCGCGCAAGCGCCAAACGACCGGTTCTAACGCTTGATCAGGGAAATCTTGGTGCCTTCGATGCTGACCCCAGCCATTAACCCTTGCTGGTCGAAAATGAACGCGTAGGCATCGCCCTTCAGCGTCGTGCTGGACAGATTTTTCGCCACCCCCGCATCAACCAATACAACAGTGGGGCCTACGCCGATTTCCCAACCCTTGGTTTTACGGACATAGTCCACGGCTTTGTCGGTCATCAGGAAAACCGCATAGGCATACGACTGTGCACCTGCCTGTAGCCCCCAGGACCCGGTTACGGTGTTGTAGTAATTCTCTACTTTCTTGTTCTTCAACAATACGCCTTCGCCGTAGCTGCCGCCGAATACAAGGCCCGCCTTGACGATATTCGGGAAGACAAGAATCGCTTTGGCATTGTGCGAAATGGATTCGGCCAGTGGTGTGGACTTGTAAAGAGTTTGCAACGCTTGCTGAGAGTCGGCATTCAGATCCTCAGCGGTTGCCGCACCTGCGGTGTTCAGGAAACTTGCCGATACCAGTGAAGCTGTCGCAAGGACGATCGATAAGAAGAACCGCATTGACTGAGTCATGTCAGGTACTCCAATACGGGAGCATTGGATGTCAGCAGCAGCCAGCACTTGCCCCGGCAGAATCCGGGCCTGCTGAAATTATCCGGCGCACCCTAAAGTGGTGTGAGCTACTGGCTTCGCCCTTGAATGAAGCAGGCCAGCGGCCTGTGATCAGTAGCGATGCCATCACTGGTTTCGACCTCTGCGTGTTGGCCGGGTTCGAAAAAAACAAAACGGGTGCCTGACAAGGCGCTGGCATCATTCAAGTACTGACAAACCGAGTACACACCTTGCCAGCAGGGTGAAATGATTTGAATCCAATGCGCTCCTTGTAGAGAATCGCCGTCTTTGCCTCGAAAGGATGCGGGCGATGAAGTTCGAAGGGACTTTCCAATACATGGGCATTCACGGGATCGTCTTCAACGTCTCGCAGATCACCCTCAACGACAGCGAACGTGGGCGCCTGCGCGAGTTGCATTTTTCACTGCCGCCACCAAGGCCGTGGCCCTCTCTTACGTGGCAATACCTGTAGGCGCCGGTGTGCGCACGTATGCCAATGAAATCCTACCCACCTACCATGTGGGCGACGTACTGGTCAGCATTGAGGCGCAGGTCAACGGCGGTATCGGCCCGCAACGCACCCTTTCGACATTGATCATCAAGACCTGACTGGAGACGTACATGTCCGTAATTACTCAATTGGTCATTGCCTTGGTGTTGTCCTTTCTGCTTGATCAATTCCTCAAACCGTATCTGCTACGCAAGTGGCTAGGAGTGGTGTTGGTGGCGGCGGGTGCGGTTGGCTGCGTTGTGGCAGGTCAGATCCGCTTGTTGGGGTTTGATCTGGGGTTGCTGTCGGTTTTTGCCGTGGCGATAGGGATGGGATTGTTCATGAAGCGGCGGCGGTTCGAGCAGATTGACTGAAGGGATGTAGGGATTTATCGCTACTAGGGATAAGTCCTATCGCTATGCAGGAGCTGTACAGCATCGCGATGAAGCGTTCACGCCATATCAAAAAAAACGGGCGCCGGTCAGCACCCGTTTTCATTTACTCCGCCGCCTGCGCCCGCAAGCGTCGGCCAATCACATCCATCAAATCACAGCCGTAGGACTCGTATGTAAAGCTGGCGTGATTCACTCATCCGTCGATCGTTAGCTTTCGGCCTAGCCCGGAAGCAGCCATTACACATCCAAATCCACAAAACAGGACCGCGTTATTCCAGTCCCCTAGCGTAGAATTTCCAAAACGCCAGCCCCCACCCGAGACGGACCCTCAATGCAAACCCCAACCAAACCCCAACACCCCCTCTGGCAAACCTACCTCCTATTCCTCGCCCCCATGGTCCTTTCCAACTTCCTCCAGTCCATGTCTGGCACCGTCAACAGCATCTACATCGGTCAATTGCTCGGCACCCAGGCGTTAGCGGCGGTGTCCGGCATGTTCCCCGTGGTGTTCTTTTTCATCGCCCTGGTTATCGGCCTCGGTGCGGGCGCTGGGGTGTTGATCGGCCAGGCCTGGGGCGCCCGTGAGCCGCATCTGGTGAAGGCCATCGCCGGTTCGACGTTGCTGTTGGGGGCGATGATCGGGTTGGTGGCGGCGGTGTTGGGCAGTGTGTTTGCCCGGCCGGCGTTGCAGGGGTTGGGCACGCCGGGGGATGTGCTGGACGATGCGGTGGCGTATGCCCATGTGATGATGTGGATTTTGCCGTCGCTGTTGGTGTTTGTGTTGTTCACGCAGTTGCTGCGTGGGGTGAGCGATACGCTGTCGCCGTTGTTGGCGTTGGTGGTGTCGACGTGTGTCGGGCTGGCGCTGACGCCGGCGTTGATTCTCGGGTGGTTTGGGCTCCCGCCGATGGGGATTCAGAGTGCGGCGTGGGCGGGGTTGGTGGGTAACCTGTCGGCGATGGGGTGGCTGGCGTGGCGGTTGATTCGCAAGGGGCATCCGTTGGCGCCGGATCGGGAGATGTTTGCGGCGATGCGGCTCGACAGGGTCATCCTCGGCAAGGTGTTGCGCATCGGGCTGCCGACCGGGTTGCAGATGGTGGTGCTGTCGTTGTCGGAGCTGGTGATTCTGGCGCTGGTGAACCAGCACGGGTCCCAGGCGACGGCGGCGTACGGGGCGGTGACGCAGATCGTCAATTACGTGCAGTTCCCGGCGCTGTCGATTGCGATCACGGCATCGATCCTCGGCGCGCAGGCGATCGGGGCAGGGCGCCTTGAGCGCATGGGGGAGATTTTGCGCACCGGGTTGTTGATCAACGTGTGCCTGACCGGCGGCCTGGTGCTGTTGGGTTATCTGCTGTCGCACTGGTTGCTGGGGTTGTTTCTTACGGATGATTCCACCCGGGCAATGGCCGAGCACTTGTTGCACATCATGCTCTGGAGCCTGTTGGTATTTGGTTTTCAGGCGATTGTCGGCGGCATCATGCGCGCCAGCGGTACGGTGTTGGTGCCGGTAGCGGTGTCGATTGTGTGCGTGGTCGGGGTGCAGTTGCCGGTGGCGTATCTGCTGGATACGCGCTTCGGGCTGCCAGGGGTGTGGATGGCGTTTCCGGTGGCGTATCTGGGCATGCTGATGCTGCAGACGCTGTACTACAAAATGGTCTGGCAGCATCAGAAGATCGAGCGGTTGGTGTAGGGGGCGTTCTCCATTAGTTTCCCGGCCCTTCGGGTTGTGCCTTAAAGCGGGCCAGCCTGCGTTGCAGGCCTTGGAAAGGGAACAACCATTCCCAGCAGCCTGCGCCTTGCCTGGCTCGCTTTAAGGCGACAACGCGGCGGGGAAACTAATGGAGAACGCCCCCTAGGCCCTCGACGGCCCCTCAACTATTGCTCTTGAGCCAGGTTTCGAAGCGTGTCGGCCCGACGATGGGGTGCTCTCCCGGCGTCAGCGAGTGGTCATCGATCGGCGCACCGAAGTAGGGGACCGTGTCGTCCGGTTGGGCCTGGCGCGGGTCGTTGGTGTGTTGCAAAAACAAGCGCACGAACTCCACCAGCGGCCAGCGCTCAGGCCCGGCCACTTCCAGGGTGTTATTGCTCGGCGCTTGCACCGCGACTTTCGCCAGCGCCATCGCGACATCGGTTGCGGCAATCGGCTGCAACGCGGCGGAGGTCAAGCGCACGGTGTCGCCTTCCTGTACGCCCGAGTGGGAAATGGCCCCGATGAACTCGAAGAACTGCGTGGCCCGCAGGATTGTGTAAGGAATGCCTGAGTCCTTGATGAGTTGTTCCTGGGCCATTTTTGCCCGGAAATAGCCGCTGTCGAGCATGCGCTCGGTGCCTACCACCGACAGCGCGACATGGTGTTTGACCCCGGCGGCCTTCTCGGCGGCGAGCAGGTTGCGCCCGGAGGTTTCGAAGAACTCGAGCACGACGGCATCTTCGAAGGAGGGCGAGTTAGCCACGTCGACCACTACATCGGCGCCTTGCAAGGCGTTTTGCAAGCCCTCGCCGGTGAGGGCGTTGACGCCGGTGCTCGGTGATGCGGCCAGGGTTTCATGCCCCAGGTCTTGCAGGTTTTTGCAGAGCTGCCTGCCGATCAGCCCGGTACCGCCAATCACGACGATTTTCATGACGAGTCTCCCGATGCGTGCGCAGTGGGGTGCGAGGTGTCAGCCCCGCTTGGACATCGTGTTTCTGGTCGGAGTGGGGGGGGCTGGCTTGGAATCCTGCAACCATTAAAGACCCGGAATGTCCTCAATGGCGCAAAGATTGGAAACTAGTCCGATAGATGGTCGGGGCCGGCCCATCCGGTGCAAAACCCATTATTGCTTCTGCTGATTTTCCGCCACAGCAGCTTTGGACTTGGAGAACCGATAGAACAGGTTGGGCTCGCTCACAATGTACAGCTCGCCGGAGGTGTCCATGGTCATGCCTTCGGCTTGCGGTATGGTTTTTTTCAGGTCATTCAGGCCGAGCAGGGAGCGGAAGCTGACGAAGTTGCCGTCCTGGTCCAGTTCGGTCACGTTGCTGGATTGCTCGCTCAATAACAGCAAGTGACCGGTCTGCGGGTCATAGTAACCCTCGGAAAGGTCCAGGCCGAAGACGCTACGGTCAATCCAGTGGGTCAAGTCCTGGATGTGCACCTGCAACGGGCTGCCGATGGATGCCAGCATGCCCGTGACCGTAAACAGCTGCCGCGGATCGCGCTCCTTGATCGCGAAGATACGATCATTGGCCGCATCATAGGTCACGCCTTCAAAGCCCTTGTTGTGTTCGCTCAGGTTGATCTCGATGGCAACGAACGGGGCGTTCTCGACATGGATCGGGCCAGGGCTGTCCGGCAAGGTGATGACGTACAGTCGCTGCAACTGTTCATCGGCGATCACTACGCGTCCGTTACCCAGGTAAGCAAGACCTTCGGTGTCCTGGAAGCCGATCAGCGGGTAACGTTCAAGCAGATCGCCGTTGCGGTTCATGGCCACAATCTGCATGGGCCCACCATTGGTGATGCCCAGCAGTCGATCATGGTCCGGGTCATAGGCGATGCCGGACAGATTGGTGATGTCCGCGACAGGCTTGGCCTGGATCACGGCTTTATAGTCCGGCAGCCAGATATTTTTATCGGGCGCCTGATTACCATGCCAAAGAGTTTTCCAGTACGCATACAGCTGCTGGTGAACCATGAAATGTGCAGAAACCACGTAGGCGCCAAGCAATACAACAATGAACAATATCCCCAGCTTCCCTCTCTTGCTCATGACTTGTCCTTGTCCCAGCTGAAGCGATAGACCTTTTTGGGTTGTCCGGGCTGGCATTGGCCGTTATCGGCATCGGCGCCGACGATCGACCATTGCGCGCGAGACGTTTCGCCGAGCTCATGAGCGGCCTCGGGATTGAAACACTTGCTCAGCACTTCGTCCGGGACCAGGGCGTAGGCATCACGGTGTTCGCGTAGCCATTGCGCCGCTTGTTCGACCGAGGAACTGCTCATCCCGAAATGCACGATCGGCTGCCGGGCGAATAACCAGTGGCCCTCGCGCCAGTCGACCAGCACCAGCTCGGCACCGTGGGTCATGGTCGCCGCCTGCGCCATGATCGCTTCGTGGGGGTTGGGACCTTCCTTGATCGGCTCGATGAACCCGCGGGCGAACCACAGAACGAACCAGCTCACCACCAGCGCCTGGAATACCCGCATACCGCGCGGACGTTTTCCGAACCAGCGCTTGAGCAGCCAGGGAATCAGCGGCGCCGCCACCAGCACCAGACCGGGCAATGCCGGATAGATGTACAACTTGCGCTTGCCGGTGCTCAGGCAGAAAAACAGCACCACCAGCACGACCCAGCTCAACAGCACCAGCACTCGACCGTCGTGCTTGCGCAGTTGCTTGCGCCAGGCCGGCACCAGCCACGGCAGGGCCAGCACCAGCGGCAGCCAGTATTGCGGGATCACGTTGACGAAGAAGTACCAGAACGGTTCGCGATGGTCCCACGCGGCGGCATAGCGTCCCGCTGTCTGGCGCAGCAGGATTTCTCGCGCATAGGCGACTTCTTCCGCGGTGCCATTGAGCACAATGGACAGTGCCAGAGGCAGCAGCCATATCGCGATAGCCCCGAGCGCCACCAGAAAGCCCAGGAACCATTTGCGCTTCTGGCCGGGCATGGCCACCACGCCGGACCAGTTTTTGCGCACCGCGTAGGCATACGGAATCAGCATCAAGGCCGGGACGAAGCCGACCCCTTTGGTGATTATGCCAATTCCCATGGCGGCGCAGCCCACGTAAAACCAGCGCCAGGCTGGCCCGAGCAGCAGGTGCCGCGCCAGTCCGTACAGGCCCAGGGAGGTGAACAGAATCAACAGGCTGTCGATCTGGCCGGTACGCAGGATGCTGTAAGTCTGATAGGTGGCCAGGTACAACAGCGCGGCTATTCGACCGATGCGCTGATTCCACAGCCGGCGGCCCAGGTCGTAGACCACGGCCGTGACCGTCGCCGCCGACAACATCCCCGGAATATACAGGGCGAGGGCGGGCAGGCCGGTGAGCCACGCGAAGAACGCCACCATCCACATGAAGATCGGCGGTTTATCGCCGTAGATCTCCGCAGCGCGGTGAGGGATGAACCATGACCCGTTGTGCAGCATCTCCAGCGCTACGCCGAGGAAACGTTCCTCGTCGACGTTTTGCGGTTGACGCAGCCCCAGGCCAGCGCCGATCAACAGCAAGGCAAGCAGCACCAGGCCCAGGCATTCGATGCTGGGCGACAGGGTTTTACGCATGGCTCAGTCCTTCAGGTGTTTGGTGCGGGCAATCAATTGCAAATTGCGCAGATAGACGATGGAACCAAAGGCCTGGCCAGCGATGAACACCGGGTCTGCCCGGTAAATGGCATAAGCGAGCAGCAGGGCGCTGCCGACAATGCTCAGGTACCAGAAACTCACCGGGATCACGCTGCGTTTTTTGTACTCGCTATACAGCCACTGCAGGATGAAGCGACCGGTAAAGGCGATCTGGCCAGCGAAGCCGACCACCAGCCACAGGGTTTCGCGGGAGAGGTTCATCCTTCGATCTCCTGCGCGTTGGTGTTCAACCGCGTGCGCTTGATCAGCCACCACACACCGAACAGGTCGAGAATGCCCACCAAGGCGCGGTCGATGTTGCCGTATTTGGACACGCCCGCGGTGCGGGGCCGGTGGTTGACCGGGTGGACGATCATTCGGCCGTTGTGACGCTGGATCAGCGCGGGAATGTACCGATGCATGTGGTCGAAGTACGGCAGGCGCAGAAACGCCGCGCGTTCGATCAGCTTCAGCCCGCAGCCGGTGTCCGGGGTATCGTCATTGAGCAGGCGGCGACGCAGCCCGTTGGCAAAACGCGAAGCCCAGCGTTTGCTTGCGGTATCGCGGCGGTTGACCCGGTGCCCGGCTACCAGCTGAACGTCGACCAGACCCTTTTCACCGCGCACCAGCGCCAACATCCCGGGGATGTCCGCGGGGTCGTTTTGACCGTCGCCATCAAGCGTGGCCAGCCATTGCCCCCGGGCGGCGATTGCCGCGTGGTAGAGGGAGGTGCTTTGCCCCAGCGAGCGCTCATGGCGCAGGATGCGCAACGCGTCCAGGCCATTGTTTTTCAGCTGCCGCAGCTCATGCAGGGTGGAGTCGGTGCTGCCATCGTCCACCACAATGATTTCGTAGGCCTCACCGTTCAATGCGGCGTGGACTTCCTCAAGTAACGGCTTGAGGTTGTTTGCTTCATTCTTTGCTGGAATCAATACAGATACAAAAATGTCTTGGCTCATAGAGTCCTCTCCCTTGCTCCCTGGTCTATTTTTATCAAGGGCTAACGTTTTATATCTGATAGAAGTGGCGATACCACTTCACAAATTCCGCTACGCCAGTTTCAACCGCCACTTGAGGGCGGAAATCGACCCACTCGGCCAGCGCCGAAATGTCGGCCCAGGTCTTGATCACATCGCCTGCCTGTAGCGGCATGAAATTGCGTTGGGCCTTGATGCCCAGCGCCGATTCCAGGCAGTCGACAAACTCCAGCAGTGGCACGGGTTGGCCACGGCCGATGTTGAAAATCCGGTTTACGCCAGCGCCCGGCTCGTTCGGCACCGGTGGCTTGGAGCGCAGGCGGGCGACGCTTTCAACGATGTCGTCGACATAGGTGAAATCGCGCGACATCTGGCCATGGTTATAGATGTCGATCGGCAAGCCTTTCAGGATCGCCTCGGTAAACTTGAACAGCGCCATGTCGGGGCGCCCCCAAGGTCCGTAAACGGTGAAAAAGCGCAGGCCGCTGGCCTTCAGGCCATAAAGGTGGCAATAGCTGTGCGCCAGCAGTTCATTGGCGCGTTTGCTGGCGGCGTACAGCGAAATGGGGTGATCGACGGCGTCTTCGACACAGAACGGCATTTTGCTGTTGGTGCCATACACCGAGCTGCTCGAGGCATAGATCAAATGCGCGGGGCGATGTTGCCGGCAAGCTTCCAGCACATTCAGAAAGCCCACCAGATTGGACTGCGCATAGACATCCGGGTTGTCCAGTGAATAGCGAACACCCGCCTGGGCGGCCAGGTGCACAACCTCGGTGAAAGCATGGTCTTTGAACAAGGCCATCAAGGCCGGTTTGTCGACGATGTCCAAGGCCTGGAAACGAAAGCCCGGCAAGGATTCAAGCTCTTTGAGCCGTGCGTGTTTGAGTTCTACGCTGTAATAGTCGTTGAGATTGTCGATACCGACGACTTCAAGGCCTTCTTGACACAAACGCTTGACGGTGTGATACCCAATAAAACCGGCGGCGCCAGTAACCAGAACCGTCATGAGGCCTGCGCCTGTGAGTGACTGATTCCGATTCTGCGCAAAGGGCGCTTTTGCATCACAATCCCCTGTAAGTACTCGCTGATCAGTATATTTTTTGGGCTTTTTGCCACCATTGGCTCCATGCCTTGCTCCATTGTATTGGTAAAATTCTGTGCAGTGCACATCATGAGCCGCAGAAATGGCAGCCGTATACCCTGCCAGTTGGATTGTAAAAAAAACGTTAAGTAATTACTTCGTTTTTCTGACCACCTGCTTAAAGGCGTGCTGGTATGAGGGTGCTCACAACGCGGCGCCTAGCATTTTCAGGTAGTTGGGGCTCTCGGAGATCGAGTTGTGGCCCGTGTCCGGTATGACCTGCAGCGAGGCCACGCCTTTGGCGAAATGGGTGTAGAGCCGGTCTGTGCTTGCGCGCGGTATGACTTCGTCGTGCTCGGCCGCAACCAACAGCGTCGGGACGGTGATGTGAGCGGCGTATTTCCAGGATTCGAACTTGTCCTGCAACAGCCATTTCACCGGGAACCAGGGAAACTGGCGGGCGGCGAGGTCTTCAAGGCTGTTGTAGGGCGTGATCAGGATCAGCCGCGACGCCGGGCGCTGGCTGGCGAGGCGCACGGCAACGCCTGAACCCAGGCTGCGTCCGATCACTGCAATATCGGGATGGCTGTTGTAGACATAGTCGAACAAGGCCATGGCGTCACGCTGAATCGCCTCCTCGGACGGCGACCCGGTACTGCCACCGTAGCCTCGGTAATGCAGCAAGTAGATCGCATGATCCGCAAACGCTTGCGAAAACCCGGGCAGGCTGCGGGAAACGTCCTCGGCATTGCCACCAAAGTAGATCAACGCCTTCGGCCCGTCGTGCGGCCTGACGGTCACCAGCACCTGCGCGTCGGCGACTGACAAGGTAAGAAGCGATTCGGGTGTGTCGATGGCGCGAGGTTGCGGGTAGTAGATGAGGGCCCGTTGAAACACGAACAGCGCGACGCAGAGCAGCAGGTATGCAACGGCAATGAAAGCGAAGAGAGACACCAGGGTTCGCGACATTCGGCTAAGTTTAGTGGACGGCATGGACTGCTTCGGGCCTTGAGACAGCTATTGCTGGAGCGTCGCCAGAGTGTAGTCCAGCAATTTCAGCTGTGCAGAAGCGCCGCCCAATGCCCGTGTGGGTGCGAGCACCTGTGGCGAGGGGGCTCGCCCCCGTTGGGTCGCGAAGCGGCCCCAAAACCTGCAATCGCGGTACACCACATGCAATGGTTTACGACTGCTGCGCAGCCGAACGGGGGCAAGCCCCCTCGCCACACGGAGGCAAGAACATGCTGACCCGAGCCATTCCTTCCAGCAACGAGCCGTTGCCCATCGTCGGCCTGGGTACTTATCGCGGTTTTGATGTCACGCCAGCCGACGCTGCTTACAAGCAACTGCAGGCGGTGCTCAGCGCGTTGTTCGAGAAGGGTGGAAAGGTGATCGACAGTTCGCCCATGTACGGTCGCGCCGAGCAGACCACCGGTGAGCTGCTGTCGATCCATCGCCCTCGCTCGCCGGCCTTCCTGGCCACCAAGGTCTGGACCCGTGGCCGCGAAGAAGGCATCGCGCAGATGGAGCAGTCGTTCAAACTGTTGCAGACCGACCGGATCGACCTGATGCAGATTCACAACCTGCTGGACTGGAAAACCCATTTGCCGACCTTGCGTCAATGGAAGGCAGAAGGGCGCATCCGCTACATCGGCATCAGCCATTACACGGCGTCGGCCTACGACGAAGTGGAGGCGGTGTTGAAAGGCGAGCCGATGGATTTTTTGCAGATCAACTATGCCCTGGACGACCGCGCTGTCGAAAAGCGAATCCTGCCGCTGTGTCGTGAGCGCGGTGTGGCGGTGATCTGCAATCGGCCCTTCGGTGGCGGCGGCCTGATCGCTCGATTGAAAGGCAAACCGCTACCGGGGTGGGCTGCGCAAGTGGGGATCAACAGCTGGGCGCAACTGGCGCTCAAGTTCCTGCTGGCTCATCCGGCGGTGACCTGCGTCATCCCCGGCACTGGCAACCCGCGCTACATGGCGGAAAACGCCGGTGCAGGTTTCGGCCCGATGCTCACGGATGCACAGCGCCAGCAATTGATTGCGCTGGTGGGGTGACGGCTACCTTGTAGCAGCTGCCGAGCAGCGCGAGGCTGCGTTCGGCTGCGCAGCAGTCGTGAGTCCGACTGACGCGGTCTGCCTGATGCGCCGCAAGCTCTGGTTTGACGACGGCTTCGCCGCCGAACGCAGCCTCGCAGGCTCGACAGCTGCTACCAGCGAACGCAGCCGCTGCTCGGCAGCTGCTACAGGCTTACGGCGGCTGGCATTACTTGCGCCATCTCCAGCGGAATTTCCAGGGTAAAAATCGCTCCCTGGCCGGGTCCATCGCTATGGACGCGAAGGTGCCCGTTCATTTCCACCGCCGCGAGTGCGCAACTGTGCAGGCCAAAACCATGACCTTCCTTGCGCGTGGTAAAGCCGTGATTGAAGATGCGGGCCAAATTCTCGGCGGCGATCCCTTCGCCCTGATCCTCTACGCTGAAGCGCAGCGTTGCGTTATCGATAATCCTGACGCCCAGCGTCATACGGCGCTGATGATCGCTGACCCTGGACATCGCATATTTGGCATTGCTGATCAGGTTGATCAGGATCAACAACAGTCGGTGTTTGTCGCCGATGATGGTCGGTGTGGCCTGGTAGTCTTTGATGACGGTGACATGGTGCCGGCTCAAGGCGCCGGAATTCATGCGTAACGCATCTTCGAACAGATCGACGACATTCAACGGCTCGACCAGCCGGGCGGCGCCGGCATAGGCCTGTTGGGTGGCGACGATATCCTTGATGTGATCGATGCTCTTGGTGAGTTGCGCCAGCTCGTCAACGATGCTCGATTGCTCGGTCGCGATGGAATCGACCAGTTGATTGAAGTAAAGGGGCAGCAGTTTGCCTTTTTCATCGTGCGTCATGAACTGCCCCAGGTCTTCGGCATGTTCATTGATCATGTTTACCGCTTTGCCCAGGCCGAGGGTTTTGCTGGTCGACAATTTGCGGGTGATCAATTCCGCGGAGACGTTAACGCTATTCAACACATTACCGACGTTGTGCAGCACGTTGGTCGCGATCTCTGCCATACCGGCCATCCGCGCGGCGTCGATCAGTTCGCGCTCGGCTTCCAACAGTTCATGGGTGCGTTCCTCGACGCGTTGCTCCAGCCGCTCGTTCGCTGTCTGCAATTGGTTGTTCATCTTATTGATCAGCGCATAACTGCGAATCAGACGGGCGGCCAAGTACAGCAGCAGTAGCGCCATGATGCCAGCGCAGATCCCCAGGTAAAGGTGGTATTGGCGATCTGTCGCGGCTGTGCGCCGTTGTGTCTCGTTCAATAACTCGTTGATGCTGTCCAGTTGCTGTGCGACCGGAATGACACTGATGCGATCAACCAGGTCATTGACGATGGGCTGCTCTCGCACAATGGCATTCACAGCGTCTACAAGTGCAGTGAAAGTCGGGCGCCGTTCAGGCGGCAGTTGATTGATGTACTCATTCAGATATTCCAGATGCCCGGAGATTTCCTCAGCCCGTTCGCTGCTGACATAGAGGGCGTACTCAAGGGTGTCCAAGGTAAGATCGAACACCACTGACGCCGCCCGAGCATCCACCGACGAGAGTTTGTCGTTGGAATCTTCCTGCAACACCCGAATGGCATCTTCCAGCGTAGGCAGGGCCTCGAATGCTGTTCGCAAGGCCGTGTTGTGCTGTTTGAATTGCTCAACCAACCGGGCTTTGTTTTCTACCGCCTCCAGATAGCCCTGGCGTCGGGTTTGCCAAAGGGTCGGGAGCGGGCCGACAGCGTTGAGGCTATCGAGCTGTTGCCAGCGCTCTTCCGCTTCAGGCGGCGCCACCAGCAACAGGTTGTTGTTCATGCCGATTTTGGCTCGCAGGAGCTTCACGTTCCAATTGGCATCGTATTGCTTGAGTTGACGAACGAAGTCGCGCGATTCGAAGTAGGTCGATGTGTCGTACGAGTAGGATTTGATCAGCAAAAATATCAGTACGCTGAAGAGGGTCAGTGCAATGGCTGCCAAGGCAGACCATTTGTAATGATTAGAAATCTGCATGGCGGCATTCCTCCCTGATACAGGCTGTCCTGAGAGAGAGAGGCTGCCAACGGTCAATTAATTCCATTTTTTGCGCTCCCTGCAGAATGACGAGGCATCGCCACGTCATCCGTAAGCCTAGCGTTGTTGGTGGACGGTGCCGGAAAAAACACCGAACGGCAGGGGCGAGCGTCAGGGGACGAGCACGATCGCCCCTTTGACCTGACCGGCCCGCAGGCTTGCCAGCGCCTGATTGGCATCGTCCAGGGCAAAACAGGTGACGTCGCTGTGCACGGGCGTATGGCGCAGTTCGGCAAAAAACGCGGTGCCGTCTTCGCGGGTCAGGTTCGCCACCGAGCGGACGCTGCGTTCGCCCCACAACAGTCGATAGGGGAAGCTGGGGATGTCGCTCATGTGGATGCCGGCGCAAATCACACAACCGCCCTTGACGCTGGCCTCCAGCGCCAGCGGCACCAGCGCACCGACGGGGGCGAAGATCAGGCTGGCGTCGAGCGGATGCGGTGGTGGCTGATCTGAAGGGCCTGCCCACACGGCTCCCAGAGTCCGGGCATAAGCCTGGCCCTCGCTGTCGCCCGGTCGAGTGAAGGCGTACACCTGCTGCCCCCGGCCCCGCGCCACCTGAATCGCCAGATGCGCCGCCGCGCCGAAGCCATAGAGGCCCAGGTGGCGTGCACCTTTGGCCATTTGCAAGGCGCGAAAACCGATCAGCCCGGCACACAGCAGCGGTGCGGCTTCGGTGGTCGAGAGCGCGTCCGGGAGGGGGAAACAGAAGTGGGCATCGGCAACCGTGTAGTCGGCATAACCGCCATCCCGATGACAGCCGGTGAACTGTGCCCGGTCGCAGAGGTTTTCACGGCCCGAGCAGCAAAACGTGCACTCACCGCACGTCCAGCCAAGCCAGGGAACGCCGACGCGCTTACCGACCCAGTCGGGCGAAACGTCGCCACCCACCGCCGTCACTTCACCGACGATTTCATGGCCCGGCACCCGCGGCAGCACTGCTTGCGGCAGTTCACCGTCCACTAAATGCAGGTCGGTGCGGCACACGCCACAGGCCAAAACCTTGATCAACAGTTGCTGCGCGCCGGGCTGCGGCACGGGACGTTCTTCCCGTTGCAGCGGCTGGCCGGGGGCATGCAGAACCATGGCGCGCATGACGATTCTCCAAAAGCCGATGCACCGCAAGGCGTTACAGGGGGATTCCCGGTGGCAGCCGGCGACCAGTTGCTTGAGCCCGTCCAGATTCAGCACTTTGACGTTACGCCCGGAAATCTCGACCAGTTCCGAGTCCCGTAGATGAGCGATGCCCCGACAAATGGTTTCCAGACGCAGGCCCAAGTAGGAGCCGATCTCTTCGCGACGCATCTTCAGCACAAAGTCTCTGGACGAGTAACCCCGAATGCTCAACCGTTGCGACAGGTTCAGGAGGAAGGCGGCCAGGCGTTCATCGGAGTTCATGTTGCCCATCATCATCAGCAGGTTGTGCTCACGGACGATTTCCCGGCTCAGGATCTTGTTCATGTTGTGCTGCAACGAGGGCAGCTCCAGGGCGAGTTTCTCCAGTTGGGCGAAGTTGAAGGGGCAGACTTCACTGTCCTCCAGGGCAAAGGCACTGCAAGTGTGATGATCGTCGCTAATAGCGTCCAGACCGAGCATCTCGCCGGGGATCTGAAACCCGGTGACCTGCTCGCGGCCGTCGACCGACAGCATGCTGGTCTTGAATGAACCGATCCGCACCGCGTAGAGCGAGCGCAACGGATCGCCGGCCCGGTACAGGGCTGCACCTTTTTTAACCTTTACACGCTGAATGATCAGGGTATCCAGTCGTTCGACTTCGTTGCTGGTCAGGCCAATCGGCAGACACAACTCCAGAACGCTGCAATTGGAGCACGCGGCTTTCAGATAGTGATGTTGATATGGCCGGGTTTCAGGCATCGCAAAAACTCCCCCTGACAGGAGCTTAGAGCATAGTTCGGATCCCCCGTTTCAATCGGGCGTTTACAGATAGAATCGATGAGCGGGGAAAATCTTGTTCCTGTTGAGCCGGGATAGACGGCCCAAGACTTGATGTAAATCAAGTCTTAGGCCGTGCAGACACCCAGAATCGACGCATGTCTCCCGGTTTACCGGGGCCCCTGGCGGAGGACGTCATGAGCGATTTTCTGAGTGCCGAGCAACTGGAAGGGCTGGATGCCTACTGGCGGGCGTCCAATTACCTGGCGGTCGGGCAGATCTACCTCAAGGACAATCCGCTGCTGGCGGTGCCGCTGACGCTGGCGGATGTAAAGCCACGGTTACTGGGGCACTGGGGCACGACGCCGGGGTTGAACCTGATCTATACGCACCTCAATCGCCTGATCACGGCCCACGACCTGAACATGATCTTCATCGCCGGCCCCGGGCATGGCGGGCCGGCCATCGTGGCCCAGACCTACCTGGAAGGCACGTACACCGAGCTCTACCCGTCGGTGGGGCGCAATACCAATGGCCTGGCCCGACTGTTTCGGCAGTTTTCCTGGCCGTATGGCATTTCCAGCCATGTGTCGGCGCAGATTCCGGGATCGATCCATGAAGGCGGCGAGCTGGGCTACAGCCTGGCCCATGCCTACGGTGCCGCGTTCGACAACCCGGACCTGATCGTGGCGTGTGTGATTGGCGACGGCGAGGCGGAAACCGGGGCGCTGGCGGCCAGTTGGCATTCCAACAAGTTTCTCAACCCGGCGCGTGACGGGGCGGTGCTGCCGATTCTGCATTTGAACGGATACAAAATCGCCAACCCGACGGTGCTCTCCAGCATCAGCGAGGAGGAGTTGTCGGCGTTGATGTACGGCTATGGCTACGATCCGTATTTCGTCGAAGGCGATGACCCGGCCGAGGTTCATCAAACCCTGGCCAGAACGCTGGACACCATCGTGCAGGAAATTCGCGACATTCAGCGGGGCGCGCGTCAACGATCGTCGTCCCGGACGCTGGAGCGACCCCTGTGGCCAATGCTGATCTTGCGCACGCCCAAGGGCTGGACGGGGCCGACATTCGTCGATGGCCAGCGGGTCGAAGGCACCTGGCGGGCGCATCAAGTGCCCTTGGCCGACTTCCAGCAGCCGCAGCATTTGCGGCAACTGGAGGAATGGCTCAGCAGTTACCGCCCCGACGAATTGTTTGACGCCAATGGCACCTTGTTGCCCGAGATCGCGGCGCTGGCACCGACCGGCCATCGGCGAATGAGCGCCAACCCCCACGCCAACGGTGGGCTGCTGTTGCGCGCGCTGGATCTGCCACGGTTCACCCAGTATGCGGTGAACGTCGAGGCGCCCGGTGGCCTGCGGGCTGAGGCCACGCGGGTGCTGGGCCGGTTTTTGCGCGACGTGATGAAATGCAATCTGACGTCGAGCAATTTTCGCCTGTTCGGCCCGGACGAAACCGCCTCGAACCGGCTGGATGCGGTGTATGAAGTCAGTGCCAAGGCGTGGATGGAGCCGCTGGGGCCTGATGACGTCAATCTGTCGGCCGATGGCCGGGTGATGGAGATTCTGAGCGAACAGGTGTGCGAAGGCTGGCTCGAAGGTTATTTGCTGACCGGCCGGCATGGGGTGTTTTCCTGTTACGAGGCGTTCATCCACATTGTCGACTCGATGTTCAACCAGCATGCCAAATGGCTGAAAACCGCCGCCGAAGTGCCATGGCGCAAACCGGTGGCCTCGCTCAACTATGTGCTCACCTCCCATGTCTGGCGCCAGGACCACAATGGTTTTTCCCATCAGGACCCGGGGTTCATCGATCTGGTGGCGAACAAAACGGCGGACGTGGTGCGGATCTACCTGCCGCCCGATACCAATTGCCTGCTGTCAGTGGCCGATCACTGCCTCAGGAGCCGCAACTACATCAACGTGATCGTGGCCGGCAAGCAACCGGAGTGGCAGTGGCTGGACATCGATGCCGCCATTCGTCATTGCCAGGCCGGTATCGGACGCTGGGACTGGGCCTGCCGCGATGACAGCGATCCGGACGTGGTGATGGCCTGTGCCGGCGACGTTCCGACCCTGGAAACCCTGGCGGCGGTCACTTTGCTGCGCGAATACGTGCCGGATCTTCGGGTGCGGGTGGTCAATGTCGTCGACCTGATGGTCCTGCAGCCGTCGTACCACCATCCCCACGGTTTGCCCGACAGCGCCTTCGATGAATTGTTTACCGTCGACCGGCCGGTGATCTTTGCCTTCCACGGCTACCCCGCGCTGATCCACCGGCTGCTGTACAAGCGCACCAATCATGAAAACTTCCATGTTCGCGGCTTCAAGGACGAGGGGGCGACCACCACGCCGTTCGACATGGCAGTGCTCAATAATCTGGATCGGTATCAGTTGGCCCTGGATGTCATCGAGCGCGTGCCCAGGCTGCACGATCAACTCCAGACCGCCCGGGCGCGCTACTGGGCGACGATGGAGAAACACAAGCTTTACCTTATCGAACACGGGCAGGACATGCCCGAAGTGATGGAGTGGCAATGGACGCCTGCGCCGGGCAATCAGGGTTGATGGAAGGCGTCGGGCGCTATTTGTTCTTCCAGTATTTCTGCATCTCCAGGAACAGGAACGAAGCGGTCCAGGAAATCAGCACCAGCCCCGTCAGTGCCTCCAATCCGGTCAGGTACTTGAGGTTTCCCATGGGTGAAATGTCGCCGAAACCGATGGTCGTGAACGTGGTGAAGGAAAAGTACACGCAGTCCATGAACGAGCCATCGAAATTGCCGCTCAGGCTGCCCCATTCGCCGGAACGGATCAGCAGGTAATAGACCAGCGCGAAACACCAGACTTCTACCGCATGAGCCACCATCGCGCCGAATACCCCGACGACGATCCGAAAGCGGCTCCAGAGTTTGAGCCTGGGCAGCCAATCGTTCAGACGCAGCAGGCATTCGTAGTGAATCACCACCGTGATGACCACCACCAACGTGTTGATTAGCGTGACTGCGAACATGATGGGCCTTCAGCGATGGGGGCAGGGCGCCGTCTGCGGGCGATTGTTCGCAGCGTCATGGGGCTGGTAATGCCGGGGTGGGCTTGAATGGCATCAGCGCCGGGAACTCCTCGGGCGTGAGGGTTTCCTTTTCCAGTAACAGGCGGGCGCCCTCGTCCAGGTCGGCCCGACGACTCTGAAGCAGCGCCTTGGCCCGTTGGTAGGCTTCATCGAGCAGGGCGCGAATACCCAGGTCGATTTCCCGGGCGGTCTGTTCCGAGTAATCCTTTTCGCCCATCGTGGCCATGCGATCTCCCAGGTACGTTGGGGTTTGCTTTTCCAGCACCGATTGTCCGAGCTCGGGGCTCATGCCGAAGCGGGTGATCAGTTGCCGGGCGATATCGGTCGCGCGGCCCAGATCGTCGGCGGCCCCGGTGGAGATCTGGCCGTAGACAAGGTCCTCGGCGGCGCGTCCGGCCATCAGCACGACAATCCGGTCCTTGAGTGTCTGGCAACTGATCAGGAAGTGATCCTCGGTCGGTCGCTGCAAGGTATAGCCCAGCGAGCCGATGGCCCGGGGCACGATCGAAACTTTATGCACCGGGTCCATGGCCGGCAGGCTGCTCGCGGCCAGGGCATGCCCCATCTCGTGATAGGCCACCACCCGGCGCTCGTCGGCATCGAGCAGGCTGCTCTTGCGTTCAAGCCCCGCGATAAGGCGTTCCACTGCGGCGGTGAAGTCGTTCAGGCTGACCGCCTCGGCGCCGCGACGGGTGGCGACGATGGCCGCTTCGTTCACCAGGTTGGCCAGGTCGGCGCCGGTGAAACCAGTGGTGATTTCGGCGATACGTGCGCTATCGAGGCCTGGTTCCACGGTGATTTTCTTCAGATGAACCTTAAGAATCGACTGCCGCCCTTTGCGATCGGGACGGTCGATCAGAATCTGCCGGTCGAAGCGCCCTGCGCGCAACAGCGCCGGATCAAGGACCTCCGGCCGGTTGGTCGCAGCCAGCAATACCACGCCCTCACGCGGATCGAAGCCGTCCAGTTCGGCCAGTAACTGGTTGAGGGTCTGTTCTTTTTCGTCATTGCCGCCTAACACGCCGACGCCACGCATCTTGCCCAGTGCGTCGAGTTCATCGATGAAGATGATGCAGGGCGACGCCTGGCGTGCCTGTTCGAACAGGTCGCGGACGCGGGCCGCACCGACCCCGACGAACATTTCGACAAATTCGGACCCCGAAATCGAGAAAAACGGCACACCGGCTTCACCGGCGATGGCTTTGGCCACCAGGGTCTTGCCGGTGCCGGGCGGGCCCACCAGCAAGGTGCCCTTGGGAATGTGCGCGCCCAGGCGTGCGTATCGGGCCTTGTCCTTGAGGAACGAGACGATTTCCACCAGTTCGGCCTTGGCTTCGTCAATGCCCGCGACATCGGCGAAGGTCACTCCAGTGTCGCGTTCGACAAAGATCCTGGCCCGCGACTTGCCGACATTCATCAACCCGCCAAGGCCTTGTTTGTCCGCCATCCCGCGAAACAGGAAATGCCAGAACACCATGATCATTATGAACGGCAACAACCAGCCCAACAGGCTGTTCATAAAGGTGTTTTCGTTGACCCCGGTAAAACCGACGCCCGATTGGGAGAGTTCGGTCGCCAGCGCCGGATCGACCCGCACCGTGGAGAACCGGTCACGTCCGTCGATGGGCTCCACCAATTTGCCGCTGATCCGGTCCTTGTCGATCTGCAAGTCACTGACTTTTTGCTCGTTCAACAATTGCATGAACTGGCTGTAGGGCAGGGGCTGCACGGCCTGGCGCTCGACAAAGAAGACCTGCATGAGGCCCATGACGATAAAAGCGATCGCGAAGTAGGACAGGTTCCACCGGTCGTTCTTTTTCATGGCCTTGGCTCAGAGTGTGAACGCATATCGGTAAGCCAGCGGCCATCCCGTTTACTATAAAGATAGCCTGCTTCAGCTTCTCCCTCGCGCAGGGCGCCGGATGATGTGCACAGAGACCTCGGGTCTGGATCACCTCACCTCGTGCCGGTCATTCAGGAAACGGTGGCTGGGCAGGCGATTCCTTTTCTGGAATATCCGTCATGGTCGCCTCGGTGAGCAGCAGGACACTGGCAACCGACACGGCATTTTCCAGGGCAATACGCACCACCTTGGTCGGGTCGATGATGCCGGCTTCGTACATGTCCACATAACAATTGGCTGCCGCATCGAAGCCCACGTTGCCCGGTTCGGCGAGCATGCGGGCAATGACCACGCCGGCATCCACCGCCGAGTTTTCAGCGATGAACCGGGCCGGTGCTTCCAGAGCCCGGCGCAGAATCTGCAGGCCGGTTTTGACATCGCCCTCATGGCTGGCTTCCTCGGCTGCGATCATCGGCACCGCCTTGAGCAGCGCCAGGCCGCCACCTGGAACAATGCCTTCGGCGATCGCTGCCCGGGTCGCGGAAATCGCATCGTCGAGTGCATCCTTGCGCGATTTCATTTCCGCTTCGGAAGGCGCGCCGACGCGGATCACCGCCACGCCGCCAGACAGCCTGGCCAGGCGTTCCTGCAGTTTTTCCCGGTCGTAATCGCTGGTGGTGTTGTCCATTTGAACGCGGATCTGTTGCAGGCGCGCCTCGATAGCCTCGCGTGTACCTGCGCCGCCAATCAGCGCGGTGCTGTCTTTTTGCACCACGACGCGATGAGCCCGACCCAACTGGCTCAACTCCACCTGTTCGAGGTTGATCCCCAGCTCATTGGAGATCAGGGTTGCGCCGGTCAGAACGGCAATGTCCTGAAGCATTTCCTTGCGTCGATCACCGAAACCTGGCGCCTTGATCGCCACCGCGCGCAATACCCCTCGAATCTGGTTGACCACCAACGTGGTCAACGCTTCACCTTCTATGTCGTCGGCGATCAGGACCAGTGGCTGGCCACTTTTGGCAATCAATTCCAGCAATGGCAGCAGGTCTTTGAGCACGCCGATCTTATGGTCACAGAGCAGCAGGTAGGCATCGTCGAGTTCGGCCTGCATCTTCTCGGTATCGGTTACGAAGTAGGGCGAGACATATCCACGATCCAGGCGCATCCCTTCCATGACCTCGACCACTGTTTCGGTGGTCTTGGACTCTTCGACACTGACAACACCTTCAATGCCGACCTTTTCCAGAGCGTCGGCCACCAGCTGACCGATGACCGCGTCGTTGTGGGCCGAAAGCGTGGCCACCTGGGCTTTTTCCTTGGGTGTGCTGACCGGGCGCGATTGTGCCAGCAGTGATTGCATGACCAGAGAAAGCCCCCGGTCCATACCGCGCTTGAGGTCGATCGCACTGGCGCCCGCGACGACGTTGCGGATGCCGTCAGCCAGGATTGCATGGGCCAGGACCGTCGATGTGCTGGTCCCGTCCCCCACGGCCTCGCCGGTGCGTTCCGCCGCCTGACGCAGCATTTGCGCACCCAGATTCTCCTCGGGGTCCAGCAAGTCGATCCGTTTGGCAATCGTCACGCCATCGTTGCAGACCGTCGGATTGCCCCATTTATTCTGAATCAACACCGATTTCGATTTCGGTCCCAGGGTCACCCGGACAGCGTCCGCCAATTGTGTGGCTCCGCTGAGGATTTTCTCGCGAGCGCCAGCACGAAACAGGATTTTAGTGTGAGCCATCAGGTTGTTCTCCTGAAGAGTTCTGCATTGTTTCAGCTTCTATGAAATGGCACGTGCAGCGTTGATTTTTATCAACAAAGTCACACAGGCAGGCGTGCAGTCGCAGTACGTACCGTTCGGATGATCGACCGTCGGTTGTTGGCCCGAATTGACAAATATCAACCTGCGCCGCAGCAAACCGGGCCCAAATGAAATCTTCAAATCCACCGTGTTTTCAGTGGACCTGACTGGAAGGGGGGGCGATTTGAAAACACGGTTCGCGTGGGATTTTTAGCCAACTCATTTGCGAGGAAAGACCATGGACAAGTTTCAGCAGAGTCAGAAAAACCAGCTGTTCAAAACACCGGCCCATGATCCTTATTGCTTGCCGAAAATCGAAGGCTCTGCCGTCTGCCCGCAGTGTGGGGCCGCTTACCAGGCAGGTAACTGGACCTGGAAAGTTCCTGAAAACACGGTGGTTCATGATGCGCAATCAGTGACCTGCCCAGCCTGTCAGCGTACCAATGACAACAAGCCGGCGGGTACGCTCACGCTATCGGGCAGCTTCTTGCCCGCGCATCGAAACGAAATCATCAACCTGATCGAAAACACCGAGAAAAAGGAAAAAGCGGAGCATGCCCTGGAGCGCATCATCAGCCTGACCGATTCGGAGGGGGCGCTGGTTGTGACCACCACAGGCATCCATCTCGCGAACCGCCTGGGTCATGCACTGAAAGCGGCCTTCAAAGGGCACGCCGATTATCAGTACAGCGATGATGAGTTCGGGGTGAACATCGACTGGAGGCGTGACGAGTAGAGCCGGGGGAAGGTGTACTCGACGCTACAAAACTTGAAGAAATGACAGGAGGTCGGGATCGAGGAGTACGACCATGATCGCCAATGATTCAACGACAAAATCCGCCGCCTGTTCTGAATCAATCAATCGTTGCGCGGAGCTCTTTTCCGAAGCCGACCGACTGAGCAAACAAGCCTATGCGTTGTTGAGCGAGCCTGTTTCGACCCAGACGATACAACGATTTTCTGCAGCGAAAAAACTGGCGGATGACAAATACCGTCAAGCCCACCAGGAATGGTTGAAAACCATGAACAAGAGCGACCCATGATGGAGGGCTGCTGCCGGTAGCCTGCCCGGCGAAGGTATTTGATTTATATCAACGCCAAAGCGATTCCAACGGAGGAGTCTGAGGTGACGCTGGTGCCTGGTCCAGCGAGGGCGCACCGACCGCGCCCTCGCAACAGGCCATGGCGCGTTGAAGCCCACCTGCCTGGAGTCAGATCATGAGCCAGTATCAACGGTTGTTATTGATCATCAACCCGGCCCTGCGCCAGTCTCCTGCGATACAACATGCGGCGGCCCTGGCCAAGGCCAGCGGGGCACGTTTGCATATCGCTGCCTTGATAAAGTCGTTGGATATTCTGTCGCTGCTTGAAGAGGGCGTGCGGGAAACGGCGCGGGAAACCTACCTGCAGGACCACCGCGACTGGTTGAAGTATCAGGCAAAAAATATCCGTGGCCTGGGGATCGAGGTGACGGCAGAAGTGGCCTGGGCCGATGACCTGCAGCAGGACATTCTGGATCACGTCACGGAAATGCAGCCCGACCTGTTGATCAAGGAGGTTCAGCATGAATCGGCGCTCAAGCGCGCGTTCTTCACCCCGCTGGATTGGCACTTGCTGCGCCACTGTCCAGTGCCGGTCTATCTGATTGGCGGCAGTGGCCATACCTTGCCGCACAAGATCGTGGCCGCCGTTGACGCTTCGGGTAACGATGCCGACAAAGAGTTGAATGACCGGATCATCCAGCAGGCCAATGGCCTTGCGCTGCAGTGCAATGCCGAGTTGCACCTGCTGTATGCCTGCGACACGACAGACTATCTGGGCGATATGGGCGGCGGCGGCCTGACACTGTCACAGCTGACCAAGCAGCTGCGCAGGGAGCTGGAAAAATCGTTCCTGGCGCTGGCCGGTCGGTACGGTGTGGCCTCTGACCGCCGGCATTTCATTCTGGGGCACCCGGTCTCGGCGCTGAGTGAGTTTGCCGAGGAAAATCAGGTGGACGTGATCGTGATGGGCAGAGTCCAGTCCCATGGATTGAACAAACTGGTGGGCAGCACGACCGAACATATTCTGTATCAGGTGCCATGCAGCGTCCTGGCGGTCTAGGGACGGCCCCGTTCACGGTTGATCACACTCCTGGGTGACGGGTTGTGATGAACAGCCGTTGAGGTGAAGCCCATGCATTTGCCGATGATCAAAAAGAAACTCACCCGTTTGCCGACAAAGCCCAATTGGCTGGACAGCGAGCAAGCCCGCGCAGCCTTTTCATGGCAGGTGGAGGCGCTCGAATTGGCCGGATTGCCAGGGGGCGGCATGAACCTCGCCTATGAGGCGGTGGATCGGCATGCGATGGGAGGGGAGCGCGAACATACGGCGTTGCGCATTCTCGATCGCCATGGCGGGCACCGCGACATCAGCTACGGGCAACTGAGCACGCTGACTAATCGCTTTGCCAATGTGCTGAAAACATTGGGCGTGGCCCCCGGTGAACGCTTGTTTGTGCTCTGTGGCCAAGGGCTGGAGCTGTATCTGGGCGTGCTCGGTGGCTTGAAGCTCGGTTGCGTGGTTTCGCCGTTATTCTGCGCGTTCGGCCCCGAGCCCATCGAAACCCGGATGCGTCTTGGTGAAGGCAGCGTGCTGTTGACCAGCGAAACTCTTTATCGACGCAAGATCGCAGCGGTTCGTGAGCATTTGCCGGCACTCAAGCATGTACTGCTATATGACGCCGAGGGTGGGGATACGAACGCTGTGGCGGGCACCCTCAGTGTGCATCGATTGCTGGCCGAAGCCGCTGACGATTTTGACATCGCCCGGACAACGGTCGACAGCCCCGCACTTCTACACTTCACCAGCGGCACGACCGGCACCCCCAAAGGCGTGTTGCATGTGCACGGCGCCGCGCTGACGCACCGGGTCACCGCCAAATACGCCCTGGATTTACACCCTGAAGATATTTACTGGTGCAGCGCCGATCCGGGCTGGGTCACGGGGACTTCATACGGGATTTTCGCGCCGCTGCTGATGGGGGTGACCAGCGTGGTCGAGGGCAACGAATTCGATGCCGAACGCTGGTGCAGGATTCTCGAAGAGCAACAGGTGACGGTCTGGTACACGGCACCGACGGCCATTCGCCTCTTGATGAAAGCCGGTGACGCCTTGGCGCGCCGCCATCACTTTCCCTGCCTGCGGTTTATTGCCAGTGTCGGCGAGCCGCTCAATCCCGAGGCTGTCTGGTGGGGCAAAGAGGTGTTGGGGCTGCCGATCCACGACAACTGGTGGCAGACCGAAACCGGCGGAATCATGATTGCCAACACGGTCTCGATGGCCATTAAACCGGGCTCCATGGGCAAACCCTTGCCCGGTGTCGAGGCGGCCATTGTCGAGCGCAAGGCGGACGGTTCGCTGGTGTTTCTTGGGGAGAATGAAGTCGGTGAACTGGCTCTGAAACGGCCATGGCCCGCCATGTTCCGTACTTATCTGGGGCAAGAGGCGCGTTATCGACAGAGTTTTGTCGGCGAGTGGTACCTCAGTGGCGATCTGGTGCGTCGCGATGCCGACGGTTATTTCTGGTTCGTAAGTCGCGGCGACGATGTCATCAAGTCGGCCGGGCACCTGATCGGCCCGTTCGAGGTGGAAAGCTCACTGATGGAACATCCGGCAGTGGCCGAGGCCGCCGTGATTGGCAAGCCCGATCCTCTGCTGGGTGAAACCGTGAAGGCGTTTGTTTCGCTCAAGAGCGGATTCACCGCCAGCCCGGCCCTGCACGATGAATTGCTGGGCCATGGACGCAAGCGTCTCGGTGCCGTGGTCGCGCCAAAGGAACTGGCGTTCATGCAGGCACTGCCGCACACCCGCAGCGGAAAGCTCATGCGACGTCTGCTCAAGGCCCGGGAGCTGGGTTTGCCGGAGGGCGATACTTCCAGCCTGGAGAATCCGTCATGAGTCTTCAATCGTTGCCCAAGGACTTTGCTCTCGACTTGCTGCGAGACATGGTGCGCATCCGTCGTCTTGAGGAGCGCGCCGGCGAGCTGTACGGGGAAGGCAAGATCCGTGGCTTCCTGCACCTGTACATCGGTGAAGAAGCGGTGGCGGTCGGCGCTTTGCATGCGCTGGCAGCCGACGATGCGGTGGTCGCGACGTATCGCGAACATGGCCATGCCCTGATCAAGGGAGTGCCCATGAACACCATCATGGCCGAGATGTACGGGCGCCAGGAAGGCTGCTCGCGAGGGCGTGGCGGTTCGATGCACTTGTTCGATGCCGGTACACGTTTCTTCGGCGGCAATGCCATCGTCGCCGGCGGCTTGCCACTTACTGTCGGCCTGGCGCTGGCCGAGCGTATGCAGGGTGGATCACGGCTCTCCACGTGCTTTTTCGGTGAAGGTGCCATGGCAGAGGGGGCATTTCACGAGTCGATCAACCTGGCCGCTCTGTGGCAGTTGCCGATGCTGTTTTGCTGCGAGAACAACCTCTATGCCATGGGCACGGCCCTGGAGCGTTCGCAGTCGCAAACCGACCTGTGTGCCAAAGCTTCGGCGTACAAGGTCCAGACCCGGTCTGTCGATGGCATGGATGTGGTCGCGGTGTACGAAGCCACCCGTGAAGCGGTTGAACATATCCGGCAAGGGCGCGGGCCTTTTTTTCTGGAGTTTCGTACCTATCGGTTTCGCGCCCACTCGATGTTCGACCCGCAGCTGTATCGCGACAAGGCCGAGGTGGAGCAGTGGAAGACCCGCGGACCGATTCACACCTACAGTGCCCGGCTCAAGGCCCAAGGCCTGTTGGACGAACCCGGTTTTCTGGCGATCCTGGCCCAGGTGGACGCTGAAGTGGAGGCCGCCATCGCTTATGCCGAAAGCGCCAGCCTGGAACCGCTGGAGGATCTGTCTCGCGATGTCTACACGCCGAGGGCCGCACCATGAGCACTCGCATGACCTACCGCGATGCGTTGCGCGAGGCCCTGCGTGAAGCGTTGCAACGCGACCCTCGGGTGTTTCTGATGGGCGAAGACGTCGGCCGTTACGGTGGCAGCTATGCCGTCTCTTTGGGGCTGCTTGAAGCATTCGGCCCGGAACGCATTCGAGATGCGCCGTTGTCCGAATTGGGCTTCGTGGGGGCCGGTATCGGGGCGGCACTGGGGGGCATGCGGCCGATTGTAGAAATCATGACTGTGAATTTCAGCCTGCTTGCCCTCGATCCTCTGATGAACACCGCTGCTGCCCTGCGGCATATGTCCGGCGGACAATTCTCGGTTCCTCTGGTGGTGCGCATGGCGACGGGCGCGGGACGTCAGCTTGCGGCGCAACACTCTCACAGCCTCGAAGGCTGGTATGCGCATATCCCCGGGCTGAAAATTCTCGCCCCGGCGACCGTCGAGGATGCACGCGGCATGCTCTGGCCTGCGCTGCTGGATCCGGACCCGGTGCTGATTTTCGAACACGCCCAGCTCTACAGCATGGAGGGTGATACCGGCGACTGGAAGGCTCTGGATATCAGTGCCGCCAAGGTCCGTCGAGTCGGCAAGGACCTGACCCTGATTGCGTATGGCGGCACCCTCGGCAAAGCCCTGACGGCGGCTGAGCAACTGGCCGGGGAGGGCATTGATTGTGAAGTCATCGACCTGCGGGTTCTGCGCCCTCTGGATGACAGCACAATCATGACCTCGGTCTGCAAAACCCGCCGCGCCCTCGTCGTCGATGAAGGCTGGCGCAGCGGCAGCCTGGCAGCGGAAATCATCACGCGGATCGTCGAGCAGGGCTTTTACGAACTGGATGCACCGCCAGCGCGGGTGTGCAGCGCCGAAGTGCCGATGCCTTATCCCCGGCATCTTGAAGAAGCCGCACTGCCTCAAGTGTCGACGATCGTCGCCGCCGCACATGAGCTGTGCGAGGGGAATGCAACGTGATGACAGGCATGTACCGCGTCCAGGTATCGGGCCAGGAGGGGCAACCATGATCGAATTCAAATTGCCGTCGCTGGGAGCTGATATGGATGAAGGCACGTTGCTGGAATGGAAAGTCCATCCCGGTGATGCGGTCAAGCGTGGTCAGGTGATTGCCGTCGTCGATACGGCCAAGGCGGCTATCGATGTGGAGTGCTGGCACGATGGCACGGTGTTGCAACTGCTGATCGATGTCGGCGCCAAGATGCCTGTCGGTACCGTCATCGCGCAGTTGCTGGAACCGGGTGAAAGTCCGCAGAGCGCGCGAGGGACAGCGACGCCCGCGCCAGTGCCGCGTGAGGCGGAAAACCTTTCTGCGCGGCGGCCGAAGATTTCTCCCGCGGCACGCAAGCGCGCGGCCGAACTGGGGCTCGATGCCAGTCAGTTGCAGGGCCATGGTCCACACGGCGTGGTGACCCTGGAAGATGTCGAAGCAGCCGCCCGTGTGGCGCCGGAACCCGACCGCAACCAGGCCATGCGTCACACGATCGCGGCGGCGATGAGTCGTTCGAAACGCGAGATTCCCCATTACTACCTGAGCGAAACCATTGCCCTGGATAAGGCCATGGCCTGGCTGCAGGCACACAACGCGCAAAGCCCATTGCCGGAGCGCCTGTTACCCGGTGTCTTGCTGCTCAAAGCGGTGGCGTTGGCCTTGCGCGACTATCCACAACTCAACGGTTCCTGGCAGGACAACGGCTTTAAACCGGCAGCCGATACAGACCTTGGCGTGGCAATCACCTTGCGCCAGGGCGGGCTGGTCGCCCCGGTCCTGCGGCATGTGGCCGACACGTCCTTGACCGATTTGATGCGTGAACTGTCCAGCCTGGTGGAGCGCGCCCGCAGCGGTTCTCTGCGCAGCTCCGAACTGGGTGGCGCCGGCATCACGGTTACCCAGCTCGGCGATCAGGGCGTAGACAGCGTACTGGGGGTGATCTACCCACCCCAGGTTGCCTTGGTCGGTTTTGGCCGTATCGGCGAGCGGCCCTGGGTCAAGGATGGCCAGTTGTGTGTGATGCCCACCATCGTCAGCAGCTTGTCAGCCGATCATCGGGTCAGCGATGGTCACTACGGCGCACGCTTCCTGGGGGAAGTCCGTCGTTTGTTACAAACCCCAGAGCATTTGTGAGGGTGAGCCCATGGACCCGCTATCGGTACGCAATCAGGTGTTGAACGCGTTGAAGAGCATCGCTCCTGAAGTCGACCCCGAGCAATTACCCGGTGACCGCCCGCTACGCGAGGAGGTTGATCTGGACTCCATGGATTGGCTTCGCCTCATCGAGGCCCTGAATCGGAGCCTGGGGGTGGTCATTCCTGAAGTCGATTACCAACAGGTGGACACCCTGGACAAGCTCGTCGCGTATCTGATGCAAAAGGAAAAAACCGGCGGACAGGCGCCATCGATAGGTAGGCGATGACGCTGCCGGGCGGGTCAATACAGCAAGTTCTCCTGCCGTAGCCGCGCGAAGCGCGCAAGTGGCACCGCGTCGAGCGCTTGCGCCGCGTCAGGTGTCGCGCCATCGCGAATCGCCTGCCACACGCTTTGCGAGCCGATTGAATCACGGGTCGCCGCCAGGTCGAGTATGTGGGGATAGAGCGTGTGCAAGGTGGCGAGCAGGGTCAGCCCCAGGCTGGCTACAGGGCGTTGCGCAGGCGTTGAGAGGCGGGTGATGCTCACACCATGACAGAGCCGACCGTGCCAGTTTGATTCGGTGGGGACGAAGTCGACCGGCTCGAAATGCGCGCCGACGTCAAACGCATTCAGTGCGTTTGCGAGCCGGGTCGCGTCGATCCACGGCGCGCCGACCCACTCGAACGGATGCGGCGTGCCACGCCCCACACTCAGATTTGCGCCTTCGAGTAAACCGATATCCGGGTACAGGTCCAGCTGGGAGAGCGTGCGCAGGTTCGGTGAGAGCGGCACCCATCCCAACCCGGTGTCGGCAAAGGTCATCGCGCGCTGGTATCCCAGCATCGGCACAACGCGCAGATCCGCACCAATGTGCTTGTTGCGATTGAATAGACGCGCCAGCTCGCCGACGGTCATGCCGGGCTGCAGCGGTGCAGGGAAATAGCCGGTAAACGATTCACGGCGACTGTCCATCACCGGGCCGCCGAAACGTTGTGCGCCGAGTGGGTCGGGCCGGTCCAGCACGAACAGCGCAATGCCTTGCGCCGCGGCGGCTTCGAGTGCGTAGCCGAGTGTCGTCTCATAGGTGAAGAAGCGCACGCCGGCGTCCTGAATATCGAAGATCAGCGCATCCAGCCCTTTGAGCGCACCGGCCGGGAAGCGCTGCGTTGCGCCGTAGAGACTGTGCACGGTGAGGCCCGTCGCCGGGTCGCGGGTGTCGCCGACTCGTTCGTCCACGTCGATGTTCAGCCCATGCTCCGGTGAGAACAATGCCGCCAGCCTGACACCTGGCGCGTGGGCGAGGACGTCGACGGTGCGTCGGCCTTTGGCGTCGAATCCGCTGCGATTGGTGATCAGGCCCACGCGCAGGCCGGCGAGCGGGGCAAACTGCTGTGCCTCAAGCACGTCAATGCCTGTCTGCACCGGGCCCGTCGAGGTGGGCAGGCGATCGGCGGCACGCAGCGCCGGCAACGCTGAGGGCAACAACCGGCCGATTTGCGCGCCGCTTGCAGGCGCCCCGCGACTGGCCATCAATGCGAGCAATTGCGCACGAAGCGGGCGCGCGTCACCGCTGTCATCGGGATACACCCGGTTGCTCAGGATGACGATGAATTGGCGGGTCACCAGATCAATCCACAGCCCCGTGCCGGTGTATCCGGTATGGCCGATGACGCCAATCGGCGGTAGACGATCATGGTTCGATACGAACGGTGCGGCCAGTTCCCAGCCGAGGCCGCGCCACGGCACGCTGTCGAGCGGTGAAACGGCGCTCGCGAGGGCGGCGATGCTCGCCGGCCGCAGAATCTGCCGGCTGCCTGCGCGCCCCTGGTTCAGCACCATCTGCGCGAAACGCGCAAGGTCGTCCGCCGTGGAAAACAGCCCGGCGTTGCCGGAGACACCGCCCATCCATTGCGCCGTCGGATCGTGTACGTGCCCCCGGAGCGTGCCGGCCTTGGTGGCGAGTGTCGGTGCGCTACGTATCGTTCGCAGGGTATCCGGCAGAAAAACCGTGTCGCGCATGCCCAGCGGCCCGAAGATGTGAGCCTGGCAATAGGCGTCGAGCGAGCTGTGGGTGATGCGTTCGACCAGCTCGCCGAGCACCACGAAATTCAGGTCACTGTAGATGACTTGGGCACCCGGCGCGTTGCGCAGCCGTTGCGCCGCGATGGCGCTCAACACACCTTTGCGGCCCGCACCGGGTGGCCGCCCAGGCAAATCTGGGCGCAGCCCGGACGTGTGTGCAAGCAGGTCACGCACCTTCACTGCCTCTTTGTCCTGCGCCCCAAAGGCCGGCCAATACCGGGCAACGGGGGCGTCCAGGTTGATGCGGCCCGTTTCGGCCAGTTGCAGGATGGCCGTGGTCGTCGCGATGACTTTGGTCAGCGATGCCAGATCGAACTCGGTGTCCAGCGTCATCGGCTCGCGGGGGGGCGTCGTCGTGCGTTGTCCAAAGGCCTGACGATAGAACACCTTTGTGGCGTCACCGATCAGGACAACAGCTCCCGGAACGCGTCCGGCGGCGATCTGGCCCTCGACGATCTGTGCGGCTTGCAGGCGCGTCGTCGCATCGAGATCGGCGGCGCATGCAATGTGCGCCGCCATCGCCAGGCCAAGCAGCATCGCCCAGCGCTTCAGCGCTGTGGCAAATCGGCGGCCTCGTAGTGATTGCGTGGGTTCCATAACATCCATCCATCGGTGCCGGCTGCGTCGGCGGCGTGAACCTGAGCACTGATCGCGGCCGCGTCAAACGGGCGACGATCGAAGGCATAGTCACGAAAGGCCTGCAACCAGGGACGAAAGCGCACGCCCGGCAGGTGGGTGCGCTTCATCGCCTCCGCCAGGGTACGCCTGACAATCTGGCCGGGGTCGGCTGTCGGGTTGGTAAAGCCCGGCAGCCCCCATGTGAAACCGGACGGGTACAGCATTGGCGAAATGTAGTCGAGCTCCGCGCCCAGCAGTTCGATTTGCTGGCCGATCGCCGTATCGTCGAGGTTCCAGCAGACGTAGCCGAAGATGTCCGCGGAGACAAATACATTGTAGGGGGCGAGTCGTGCGCGTGCGGCCTGCAGAAAGCCGATGATCGCCGCGGTCCGGTTGGCGCGGTTGTTGGGGAGGGCAAAGCGCAGCCCGCTCTTGTCGGGAAAGCGCACATAGTCGAACTGGATCTCGTCGAAACCCATCTGCGCGGCCTCCTCGGCGACATCGAGATTGTGCTGCCAGACCTCGTGCGAAAACGGATCCATCCATTGCAGTTTTTCGAGATCCCGCCACGGCTGGCCGTCAGCGGTGTGCACGCTCCACTCTGGATGCGCACTGGCCAATGGATCGTCCTTGAACACCACGATGCGCGCGATCAGGTACGGGTGTTGCGCGCGCAGCTTGGCAAGCAATGCCGGCAAGTCGCGCATCTGAGGTGCCCGTGTGGTCAAGTGGGCCGTTGCGCCGATCGCCTCGCGCGCCGCACTGCGATAGGGCGTCAGGCCACGGTCACCCTTGACGTCGATCACCAATGCATTGATCTCGGTGTTTTCAGCAAGGCTGACAGCGTTGTTGCGCAGGGTCGAACTGGTCACGCCGAACACCGACAGATAGACCGCTTTGGGGCGAAACGGGGTCAGTGCGAGCGTCACGGGCGTTTCGTCGCTCACTTTGGCCTCGGTGCGCAAATACCCTGGGGCGCGGGCGGCGACACTCTCGACCGCCTCGGCCGTCTCGAACCGCCCGTTTTCGTCGGTACGCATCACGCCGGCAGAGGTCGTGATGATCGCGTCGGCAAGCGGTTTCTGCGTGCTCGAGTCGAGCACGACACCGGTGACAGCCAGTGCGCTTCGCCCGGTCAGCAGGGCCGTGACGACGAATAGCGCCGGGATCGCATAGCGCCTCAATGCGCGGATAACGGTCATCGCGGGTTCCCTGTTGTTGGCTGAGTGTCCGGTTCACCGAGCAACTGCGCGAACGCGTGTGCGCCGTAGGCATCACTCATCAGAAAGCGCGGCAGGGCGAGCAGTCGCGCGTGCCGGTCAGCCTTGCGCGCGTCTAGTGTGAAGGCCACTGCGTAACCCTCTTCGGAGGCGAGTGCGATCAACTCGTCGTCATAGATACCGAACGGCCACGCGAGCATGTCGACCTGCTGCGCACCGGTTTGCGACTCGATGCGTTGACGTGATTTTTGCAGTTGGGTTCGGACGAATTGCTGGAAATCCGCCGGCGTGCGGTGCCTGCGCTCGACGTTGAAATTGGGATGCCAGTACGTATGCGACTGGATGTCGAAGAGCCCGGTCTGTTTCAGGGTTCGCAACTGCTCCCAGGTCAGCGCATAGGACGCGTTGGAGATGGCCGATGGATAGATAAACAGGGTCACCGGAAAACGCTCGCGCTGGATGACGGGCAGCAGTTTGTCGAAGACCGAACGATGCCCGTCGTCGACGGTGATCGCCACCGGCTTCGACGCTAACGTCGCATCGGGATTGCGCAGCCAGTCGACCACCTCGCGCAGCGACACGATGTGATAACCGTGCTCGCGCAGGACGCGCAACTGGGTTTCGAAGGTGCTCATGCGCACGGTCATCGAGTCGTCCGCCGTGTCCGAGAAACGGTGGTAAACGAGGATCGTGACGCGTGGTTCGACGTTCTGTGCGGTGCTCTGTGCGGCGCCGCCCGTGCTCCAGGCCAGTGCGCAGACGCTTGTCAGCATGATGCGGATCAGCAGCCGGAACGCGACACTCCCACCGATACACGCCATGATTTTCCCGCACATGTCAGCGCTCCTGCGCGAGCCAGACGCTTGCAGTGTGTATTGAGCGTTCATCGTCTATCTGGTGCAGATCAATTTCGCGCAATGTGGTCCGCTCCGAGGGGGGCGAGTCGTCAGACAAAACGGGAGGCCGGTTGTGCCTTGATTTGATTTAGATCAACAGCAAGCCCTCGTGGGCGGATGACTTTATAAAGGATATGACACTCTTTTGAGGTATGCCCCCCATGAACATCAATAAGGCGATCTTGGGCCGTCGCTCGACACGGGAGTACACAACAGAAGCGGTTGATGAAGACATCATTCGTCGTTTGATCAGTGCCGCTGCGCAGGCGCCCAGCGCGATGAACCAACAACCGTGGACATTTACCGTCATACGCGACCAGAGCCTGCTGGATCGGGTCTCGCGCGAAGCGAAGGCTCACCTGTTGGCGACAATACCCGCCGAGGCCCAGCCCGAGCACTTCCATACATTGCTCGATGATGAACACTATCAAATCTTCTACCACGCGCCGGTACTCATCCTGATTTCGGGAACCGCGCCGGGTCAGTGGGTTGTCGAAGACTGCGCACTGGCTGCCGAGAACCTGATGCTCGCGGCGTACGCTGAAGGGCTGGGGAGTTGCTGGATCGGTTTTGCCCAGGGGTTTCTCGGTACTGCGCAAGGAAAGCATGCACTTGGCCTTCCCACCGAGTGGACGCCAGTGGCACCGATCATCGTGGGTCACCCGAAATCTGCCCCCGCGCCCGTGCCCCGGAATGAACCCGTGATCCGCTGGATTGGGTGACAGCACCTGGATAACGATTGTTGGCCGCTCTTCTTACGGGGCAGCTCGACCGTTTATCCACTTGCCCGGCGGTCTGCCTGTTTTCTGATGTGGATCAGATACACCCCCAGGCCGACTCCTATTCTCGAATCAACCCACGGTATCGAGATGAACTGAAATGAACAGATCAAGCCTGATCGGCCAATGCATGTTAATGGCGGCAAGCATGTTGCTGGTTCCCTCTACCAGCGTCTTCGCCAACCCGCCGACGTCTGCTGCGCAAGGTGGTATGTATCATCGTTTTCAGGATTTCGACTGGGTCAAATACACGCAACAAACCCTGGACGATCTCAAGGGCAAGCTCAATCTCAAGCCGGAGCAAATGGCTGCCTGGGACACATGGGCCACGGGGGTCATGGCGGACGCCAATCAGCATCAGGAAAAGGCCAAGGCCGAACGTGATGAAAGCGCGAGCACGAAGAGGGCGTCGACGGATGAAACGACCCCCGAAAGAATGGCCAGAGAGATAGAGCGTTTGCGCACGCAAACCAAGTGGATGGAGGCGCATCTGGAGCGCATGGATGCTGCGCTGGTGCGCACCAAAACTTTCTACGAGGTATTGGATGCTGAGCAGAAAACCATTTTCGACCTGTTCTGGACGGTGGTGCATCACCGGCTCTACGGCAATGACCGTTGGCAGATGCCGATGCACATGGTCAGACCACGAATGATGGAAGGCGACCAGGACGAAAAAAGCAAACAGTAAGCGCTACTCACTGTTCGATTACGCATGTTGCGCCGTCATCGCGCGGCGCCATGCCGCCAGACTTCAATACAAAACTCCCTTTCGTAAGGGGGCACGTTGCATTCGACGATGTCAGTGGCGGCCACTTGCAGATGCACGCCGACGATATCGGCATGGATCGGCTGCTGGCAGACGTGCCGGTCGACCAATACGGCCGTGTAGACCCGACGAGCACCGAGTTGCGCCAGATACGCGCAGGTACGCAGGAGCGAATGGCCTTCAAACAGCACATCGTCGACAACGAGCAGGGTGGTGCTGGCAAGGTCCAGCTTGCCCAGCTGCGGATTTTCGGTCAGTTCGGTGTGGGCATGCAGCACTTTGAGGTCATCGGCATAGCGCTTGACCTTCAAGGGGTAGAGCGGCAGTCCTGGCTGGCCGGTCTGATGTGACAGATGCTGTTGTAAACGTTGCGCCAGAGGTTCGCCGCGGCGCTGGATGCCAATCAGTGCCGTTTGAGTGGGCGGCAACAGCGCCGCGGCCTGGCGCGCCATTGCCTGCAACACCGAATCGAGTTCATCGCTGTCGTACAAGCGCAATCGCGGGCTCGCAAGTAAGGTCGGCATGGCAATCTCCCATAGCGCGCCGCTGCGGGGCGGCGCTGTCCACTATTGGCAACGTAATCCATTGCGCCCCAGCCTGATTGATATTGATCAACAACGGCGAAATGAAATGCCCGGTCCCTTGCGCGGACAGGGTTGGCCTTGCGCGCGAGCTTGATAAAAATCAACGACAAGGAGACTCCAGCGGAGGATTTTTAATAAAAACTGATGCTTGATCCCGCAAGGACGTGGAGAGGTCAAGGCTGTGTGATACGAACCGACAGGTGTGCTCGCCTGGGGAGGTTTTCAAGTGATTTATAGTCCCTCAACGCAAACCCTCCTGCGTGACCGGGTTGATGCCGGTCGAAGGCTGGTGGAGCCGCTGCTCAAATACGCTCATCGACCCGATGTCATCGTTCTCGCCTTGCCCCGTGGCGGCGTGCCGGTGGCCTATGAAATTGCCACGGCCCTGGAGGTTCGCCTGGACCTGATGCTGGTCCGCAAGCTCGGGGTGCCATTCCATCAGGAGTTCGCCATGGGCGCGATTGCCAGTGGCGGTATCCAGATCGTCAATGACGATACGCTGCGGGCGAACCGTATCGATCAGCGCACGCTCGATAACGTGGTGGCACGGGAAACCCAGGAGCTGTTGCGTCGTGAGCGCCTGTACCGGGGCTCGCGAGCCCCCTTGGCGCTCAAGGATCAGGTGGTGATTCTGGTCGACGATGGCCTGGCGACCGGGGCCTCGATGATGGCGGCGGTCCAGGCGGCGCGCCTGCAAGCACCGTCGCGGATTGTCGTCGCCGTGCCGGTGGCGCCACCGGAGACGGTAGAGGCGCTGTTTAGCGAAGTCGATGAGGTGATCTGCCCGCTCACCCCCGAGTGGCTGATGTCGATCGGCAATTGGTATTTGAATTTTTCCCAGACCTCGGACGAAGAAGTCATCGATCTTTTGCATCGGGCCTGGCGCAGAGAATCCGGCACGAGTGCTTCCGGTCAGGAGAACTCCGATGTTTGAGCTTCGCTATCGAAAGCTGGACCTGGGGAACGTGGCGCTGTCTGCCGACTTGCGTCTGCCGGTGCACGCTGGCGGCCTGGTGGTGTTCGTTCATGGCAGCGGCAGTGGTCGTTCAAGCCCGCGTAATCAACAGGTTGCGCTGTCGCTGGCTGAGCGGGGGTTGGGCACGTTGCTGTTCGATCTGCTCACGGAGCCAGAGCAATACCTGGACAACCAGACCCGGGAATTGCGTTTCAATATTGCGCTGCTGTCCAACCGACTGGTGAAGGTGATCGACTGGATTGGTCAGGACGCCGAACTGCAACCGCTACCGATCGGATTGTTCGGCGCAAGCACCGGTGCTGCGGCGGCACTGTTGGCAGCGGCCGAGCGGGCGGACGTGGTGCATGCGGTGGTGAGCCGGGGAGGGCGGACCGATCTGGCGGGTGAGGCGCTGTCCCGCGTGAAGGCGCCGACCTTGCAGATTGTCGGCGAGCGGGATCCGGTGGTGCTCAACCTCAATGTGCAAAGCAGTCGCGCCCTGCAGTGCGAGCAGCGCCTGGAAGTGGTGGCTGGCGCGACACATCTTTTTGAGGAAGCAGGAACCCTCGAAGAAGTCGCCAGACTGGCCGGCGACTGGTTCGAGCAGTATTTGCGACGGTAGTCATCCCACGCAGACGACCACCGTCCGATGCCTGTCATATGCCGAATGGAAAGGTTTCGTCTTCCGGTTCCAGCGCCTGGCTTTTTGGCAGGGGCAACGCGGTTACCGGTTGCGTCTGTTCAATCCAGACCATGGCGTCGAATTGTTCGGTCAACACTGACTCGAAGTAATGGCTGAAGCGTTCGCTCGCGGGTCGATAGATCACACCGATGGCCCGTTCCAGCAGCGGTTTGGACAGGGCCCGGCGCAGCTCTTTTCGCTGTGGATCCCGCCAGTCGGTCAATGAAGCCGGGACGCCGGCGTCGAGGAACTTGCGCTCCCAACTGTCTGGCCGGGACGGCCGGATGTCCTTGATGAGCATCTCGCAATCCCAGTCGTCGGCCGCGGCCACCTGGCCACGGTCGGTGCTCATGCCGATCAGCACCACATCGCGCCCGTAGGCATTGCGGCACAGTTGACCGATATTGAACTGACCTTTCCAGCCCATCTCCGTCGCGGCCGCATTGCCGATATGGGAGTTGTGCGCCCACACCACGGCCTTGGCTTGCGGACCGCGGTGTTCGAGCAACACACGTAACGTGTCGAACATGTGCCTGTCACGCAGGTTCCAGGAGGCCGTCGAACCTCGATAAATCGCTCGGTAATATTGTTCCGCCGCCAGGATGACCCGGGCGTTCTGGGTCGCATCGAAGAACGCTTCATCGTCCTTGATATCCCCGGCCAGTTGCTCGGCCAGCATGGCATTGAGCTGTTCGACCACCGCATGCTCGCAGGGCATTATGCCGTCGCGTTCGACGAAGTGGCCGTACAGCGCAGGATCATCCTGCCACGGGGTCAAACAGCCATAGCGACGCCGTGCTTCGTGTGCCAGTTGCGGGTCGACACGGTCCAGATAGCTCAGCACCTCATGGATGGAATTGCGCAAACTGTAAACGTCCAGACCGCGAAACTCGACGCGCTGTTCAGGTGCGTGTTGGTGGTTGTATTGATGCAGCCAATGGGTGAACGCTCTCACATCGGTGTTGCGCCACATCCAGGTCGGGAACCGGCTGAAAATGTGCCGCGTCCACGCCGAGCGCGCCAACCCTCTGACATAACGGTCTACATGGCCCGCGTCCGGCCAGTCTGCTTCAACGGCCACGATATTGAATCCGTGTTGCTCGATCAGCCGTTGGGTAATCGCCGCCCGGGTCCGATAGAAGTCACTGGTGCCATGGCTGGCTTCACCGATCATCACCACGCGCGCATCGGCGAAGCGGTCGAACATTTCGCCAAAGGCCGGTGAATTCAGTTCCGGCAGGGGTTCGGCGTATTGGCGCAAGAGCGGGACGATGGAGGCTTCGTCAATGTGGGTATGCGTGCCATACAGCTGGTTCAGCATGTTTTGGGAAGGTGTGTTCATGAACGTCATCCCCATAAGGGTGGATTGCCCGACGTGCGATGCGGCGCGGCATCACGTCGACTGTCAGGGCAGGGCTCGCACGGGGTTGTTTTCGATCCATTCGACGTCGCGGGCCTGTACCGCCTCTTCAATCATTCCTACGCCTGAATGCAGTCGAGCATTTGAGTTTTATCAATAGTCGGTGCACGAAGTGGCCGATGAGTGTTCGGTTGCTGTCTGACCTATATCAATGCCGGGAAGGCTGGATCGGTAATGCTGATTTCATGAAGCCTGTGCGATGGGAGTCATGCCATGAAGCACGCTGTCGCGCCTTTCCAGGCACCTTCGTCGGCCTTGCCGCCCCCGACCAGCGGCGGTCAGGTGGTCGACAACGATCATATCGCTGCGGTTTTTGATGAAATCGCTGACCTGCTGGACATCGAGGACGCCAATCCCTTCCGGATCCGGGCTTACCGCAATGCAGCACGGACCCTGAGGGCGCTGACCTTTGACGTGGTGAAAACCCTCGCTCGTGGCGAGCCGCTACCCAAACTGACCGGGATCGGGGTTGATCTTGCCGGCAAGATCAATGAAATCGTGACCACCGGTGATTGCTCGCTACGCCAACGCTTGCGTTCGACATTGCCACCCGGGCTGGTCGGGCTGCTTTCCATTGCCGGGTTGGGACCCAGGCGCGTCAAAAACCTTTATCACGACCTGGGTATCGAAACTGCGCAGCAGCTCTGTCTGGCCGCTCAACAGGGTCGCATTCGCCATTTGCCCGGCTTCGGTGAGCGGATGGAAGCGCGGCTGTTGAGTGCCGCGCAGAAGGGGATCGGAAAGGATCGCCGTTTGCCGCTGGCTTTGGTTGAGCCGATGGCGCGCAGACTGACCGAATACCTGCAGCAGATGCCGGGAGTCGAGCAAGCAACCACTGCCGGAAGCCTGCGACGCATGCGCGACACCGTCGGCGACATCGATATTCTGGTGGCGGCAGCGCCTTCGGTGGATGTCACCACGCAGTTCATCAGCCATCCGGACATTTCCACCGTACTGGTCAAGGGGCACACGCGTGCAAGCGTCATGCTGAACTCAGGCATGCAAGTGGATGTGCGTGTCGTCGAGCCGGCGGTGTATGGCGCTGCACTGGTGTATTTCACCGGTAGCAAGGCTCATAACATCGCGATTCGTCAGAGGGCTCAGAAGCTGGGGCTCAAGCTCAATGAATATGGCGTGTTCCGGGCCAAAAATCGCCTGGCCAGCACCACCGAGGTTTCGGTCTATCAGGCATTGGGCTTGCCGTGGATCACGCCGGAACTGCGCGAAGACCGTGGCGAAGTCGCTGCGGCATTGGCCGGCCATTTGCCTGGGCTGATTGAGTTGACCGACCTCAAAGGCGACCTTCATGCGCATACCCGCGCTTCGGATGGAGGCAACAGCCTGGAAGAGATGGCGCAGGCGGCCCGGGAGGCCGGGCTGGAATACCTGGCGATCACCGACCATTCACAGTCCCTCAGGGTGGCCCATGGGCTGGGAGTCGAGCAATTGTTGAAGCAAATCGACCAAATCGATGCGCTTAACAGCCGCTTGCAGGGCATGACGTTGCTCAAGGGTATCGAGGTGGACATTCTCGAAGACGGCCACCTGGACCTACCCGACGATATCCTGGGACGTCTGGATCTGGTGGTGGGCGCCGTCCACAGTCATTTCGGCCTGACGCTGCGTCAACAGACCCAACGCCTTCTCAGGGCCATGGACCATCGCTACTTCACCATCCTGGCCCACCCCTTGTGTCGCCTGATCAACGAACGCGACCCGCTGAACCTGGACCTGCCGGCAATCATCAAGGCTGCCGCTCAGCGTGGTTGCTGCCTGGAACTCAACGCGCAACCGCAACGCATGGATCTGTTCGACCTGCAGTGCCAGTACGCCAAGGATGAAGGTGTGCTGATCAGCGTCAATTCGGATGCACACCGCACTGCTGATTTCGCCAACTTGCGTTATGGCGTCGCTCAGGCACGCCGTGGCTGGCTGGAAAAACACAACGTGATCAATACCCGCTCGCTGACCGAGCTCAAGGCATTGGTTGGTCGATAAGAGCCCCACAACGTTCAGGAGATGAAGGGCGAGGTTGTCTGGTACCCATAAAAAACCCCTTGTCGGTTTCCCGACAAGGGGCAGGTCTGCCCGGGACTCAGTTGCCTTTGATCTGCACGACCTTGTCAGCCTTCAGGGCTTCAGGCTTTTTCGGCAGCGAGATGCTCAGTACGCCTTTGCTGTAACTGGCTTCGATCTTATCGGCATCCACCTCTTTGGGCAGGTTGAACATCCGTTCGAAGGAGCCATAGCTACGTTCGCTGAGATAGTAGCCTTTCTTTTTTTCTTCCTTCGCTTCTTGCTTTTCCCCTTTGATGATCAGGCTGCCATTGGACAGTTTGATCTCGATGTCCTTCTGATCCATGCCGGGAAGCTCGGCAGTGATTTCGAAGCTTTTATCTTTCTCGACGATGTCTACCGCAGGCATGCTCTGACCGATCAACTCCCGGTCCCACAGGGGGGCGACATCGAACAGTCCACGGTTGAACAGCGACAACCCCGAGCCAAGACTGAAGTCTTCGAACAGATGGTCGACCTGTTGCCGAAGCTTTTCGAAGGGGCGCATCAGTTCAGCTGTCTTTGGGCGCAGAGCGGTTTTCGCTTCGGTATGAACGGGTACTTTCTTCACGGAGTTGCTCATTTTCTTTTCTCCTCTTGGCGAATAAGGTGAGCCGCGAGCATTGGTTTTGGCCCACCACGACAAAACAACAACCCGGCACTCGCCCTTACAAGGCCAGTGTTCCGGACCACAACATCCAGCCGGCGATGGCTGCCGCCACCCAGATAATGATCAACAGTCCCGTCTCGGGGCCGTTGAGCGCTTGTCCCTGACGAGCCTTCAGGGTGCCCAGGTAAATCAACGAGCCAGGGGCGTAGAGCAAAGCGCTGAGCAACATGTATTTAGGCCCGGCGGCATACAGCAACCACAGGCAATACAGCGTGGCGACCGAGGCAATGGCCATGTCACGCAGTTGCAGGCCACGGTGACCGGCGTAGGTCTGGCCCTGCCAGGTCAGTTTCAATGCGTACAAACCGCTGAACAGGTACGGCAGCAGAATCATCGAAGTGGCCAGGGAAATCAGGGTCAGGTAAGTGGCGCTCGAGTACAGCGTCAGCAGCAGGAACAGCTGTATGCAGCCGTTGGTGATCCACAGCGCATTGGCGGGCACGCCACGGGTGCTCTCCATGGCGAGCGTACCCGGCATGACCTTTTCCTTGGCCGGGGTGAATATCGATTCGGCTGCCAGCAGCGTCCAGGCGAGCAGGGCGCCACCGACTGAAATGATCAAGCCGATGCTGATCAGCATCGCGCCCCACGGCCCGACAACTGCCTCAAGTACGCCCGCCATCGAAGGGTTTTTCAGGGTCGCCAGCTCCGGTTGTCCGAGAATGCCCAGCGACAACAGGGACACCGCAATCAGCAGCAACAAGGTAATGACGAAACCGATAACGGTGGCACGGCCCACATTGACGCGTTCGGCCGCACGGGCGGAAAACACGTTGGCACCCTCGATCCCGATGAACACCCAGACGGTCACCAGCATGGTGCTTTTGACCTGATCCAGCGTGCTGCCCAGTGCGGGAGAACCCCAGAAGTCGACCATGAAGGTTTTACGCTGGAAGGCCGCGATCACCAGCCCGATAAACAGCAGCAAGGGCACGACTTTGGCCAGTGTGGTCAGGGCGTTGGCTTTGGCCGCGGTGCGCATGCCCCGCAGGATCATCCAGTGCAATGACCAGAGCACCACGGACGCCCCGACAATCGCCGCTTTGTTGTTGCCTTCGCCAAACAGCGGGAAGAAAAAACTCAGCGCGGAAAACAGAATCACCATGTAACTGACGTTGCCGACCCAGGCGCTGATCCAATAGCCCCAGGCGGAGTTGAAGCCGAGGAACTCACCGCCCAACGCCCGGGCATAGGCAAACACGCCGTTGTCCAGGGTCGGCTGACGGCTGGACAAGGTTTGATAGACCAGTGCCAGCGACAGCATGCCGACGCCGGTGATCAGCCAGCCAATCAGGATGGCACCGGCACCCGCACTGGCGGCCATGTTTTGCGGCAGGCTGAAAATGCCGCTGCCGATCATCGAGCCGATCACCAGAGCCGTCAGCAGGCTCAGGGACAGGCGTTTAGGCTCCAGTTGTCGCCAACTGCCGGCCAGGGGTTGGGGGGCAGTCGGCGGGAGAATCGGTTGCGTGCCGTGCAGATGAGTCGCCATGTCAGGCCTCCACGAAACGAAAGAAAGAGCGCTGACCGCAGATATGACGGTGTGAACGCTGACTCTAAATGTCTACGTGAACGGCCCCTGGCTGTTTGATTTAAATCAGAAAGAAAGCACACAGCGATTTTGTCCCGCAGCGGCCATTGCGCTAACGCCAGACGAGGCTTCAATTGATAGCGCGCAGCGAACATGCCGGGCATTCCAGACCTAAGCTCTACCCATGACGGCGATGAGCCGCAGGCATTTGTACAACGAGGGCTGCGCAGCGTTTCTTGAGGAACCCACATCGATGTTCAGTAAGTGGCTGGACCCGGTTTTATTGCTGCTCACCACCCTGACCCTGCTGGCCGGGGGCATTGCGCAGGTTGCTCACAAGTCTGACTGGGCCTCGATTTGCTGGGCCGCGGGCAGTCTGGTGATGGCCCTGGTGCTGCTCGTCGAGATTGTCAGGCGCCTGGCCCGGCGCGAAGCGGGTGTGGACCTTATCGCTCTGCTGTCGATTGCCGCCGCGTTGTTTTTTCAGCAGACGCTGGTGGCGGCGGTGATTGCCTTGATGCTGGCGTCGGGGCGCATCCTGGAGTTCTTCACCCAACAACGCGCCGAACGCGAACTGCGTGCGCTGGTCGACCGGGCGCCACGCGTTGCCTGGCTGCAGGAGAACGGCAATTTACGGCAGATTCCGGTCGAGCAGATCCAGCCGCATCAGACGCTGCTTGTGCGCCTGGGGGAAGTGGTACCGGTCGATGGCCGTTTACTCAGCCCCACGGCGATTCTCGACGAGTCGGCACTCACCGGCGAGTCATTGCCGGTCACCCGCCTGGAAGGAGAGCTACTGCCCAGCGGGGTGACCAATGTCGGTACGCCAATGCTGCTGACAGCCACTCGAACCGCAGCGCAGAGCACCTACGCCGGGGTCGTGCGCCTGGCTGAAGCCGCACGGCGATCGCGCGCGCCTTTTGTGCGTTTGGCCGACCGTTACGCGTTGTTCTTCATACCGCTGACATTGCTGATTGCCGGCATCGCCTGGTACCTGAGTGGCGACTCTTTGCGCGCGCTGGCAGTTATGGTGGTGGCCACGCCTTGCCCGTTGATCCTGGCTGTACCGATTTCGATCATGTCAGGTATTTCCAGGGCAGCGCGGCGCGGGATCCTGATCAAGGACGGCGTCACCCTGGAAGCGCTGGCCGAGGTCAAGCAAGTGTTTCTCGACAAGACCGGCACGTTGACCAGCGGCCACGCCCGTTTGCAGTCGATCGAGACCAACGGAGCGCTCGATCCGCAGCGTCTGCTGGGTCTCGCCGCTTCGCTGGCACAGGCCTCGACGCACCCCATCTCCCAAGCCATTGTCGAGGCGGCCTGTCAGCGTGGATTGCCGCTCAGCGTGCCGCAGGCGGTCGAGGAAAGTCCGGGCTCCGGTCTTTGCGGGTTGATCGATGGTCTGCGGGTGCGCTTCGGCACGTTGTCGTTTGTTCAAAATGAATCGCCGGTTGGCGACTGGGCCACCAGCATGCTGCGTCGCATGGATTACCTGGCGTGCAGCGGCAGCTTCGTTGAAGTGGATGGGGCACTCGCGGGCCTGCTGATCTTCTCCGACAAGCTGCGTCGGGAAACCCCGCTGACCCTGCGCCGACTGCGCAACCGAGGCATCGAGCGGATCGTCATGCTCACGGGCGATCGCGTGGAAACCGCCGAGATGATTGCATTGTCGGCCGGGATCGACGAGTTGCGTGCCGGGTTGAGTCCTGGGGACAAGGTGCGTGCGGTACAGGATGCCTGCCAGCACGCCAGCACACTGATGGTCGGTGATGGTATTAATGATGCCCCCGCCCTGGCGGCGGCCAATGTCGGGGTGGCCATGGGGGCGAGCGGTGCCACGGCGTCCGCGCAAGCGGCGGGCGTGGTGCTGCTGGTGGATCGTCTGGACCGTCTGGTCGAGGCGCTGGACATCGCCCGTCAGACTCGCCACATCGCCCGTCAAGGCGTATTGGCCGGCATGGGCATGTCGGTGCTGGCCATGGGGGTAGCCGCCTTCGGCTACTTGCCGCCGCTGGTCGGTGCCGTGGTGCAGGAGGGCATCGACGTGGTGATCATCTTCAATGCCTTGCGTGCATTGGGGCCGTTACCGGGTTTGCGCCAACGCAAGCTGGCCGCCGAGCATATCGATCATCTGCAAGACGAACACGACCAGCTCGCTTCGGTACTCAGCGATCTGCATCAACTGGCAAGCGACTTCGCCCAGCGCCCACTCGAGCAAGCGCAGAGCGACTTGCTGGCGCTGGTAAAAAACCTGCAGGAATCACTGGCCCGCCATGAACGGGACGACGAAAAAAACCTGTATCCGCTGTTGACGCAAAGCCTGCCCGGCGAGGACCCCATGTCGGCGATGAGCCACGTCCACCGCGAGATCTTTCGCCTGATCCATTTGCTGGCGCGCATGAGCACGGATTTCAGTGCCGACCCTGCAACAGCTTCTGTCGATGAGATCCAACATCAGTTGATCCGCCTGGATACCCTCGTGCGGCTGCACTTCGACCAGGAGGAAGAGTTGTTTCGTTACCTTGATAAGCGCTGAAAAGCCGTGCAGCGTCAGTGGAGGATCGCTGAATGGCAACCGGCGACCAGCTGCTTGAGCCCGTGCATGTTCAGCACCTTGACTTCACGACCGGCTATTTCCACCAGTTCCTGTTCCCGCAGGTGGGAGATACCCCGGCAGATGGTTTCCAGGCGCAACCCCAGGTAGGAGCCTATTTCGTCGCGCCGCATCTTGAGTATGAATTGGTTCGATGAGTAGCCTCGCATGCTCAAGCGCTGCGACAGGTTCAGCAGAAAGGCGGCCAGACGCTCATCCGAGTTCATGTTGCCCAACATCATCAGCAGATCGTGATCGCGGACGATTTCACGGCTCAGAAACCTGTTCAGGTTGTGTTGCAGTGCCGGCAGCTCCCGGGCGAGTTTTTCCAGCTGAGAAAAATGGATGGGACAGACTTCACTGTCCTCCAGAGCAAATGCATTGCAGGTGTGCTCTTCGGCGCTAATGGCGTCCAGGCCGAGCATCTCGCCGGGCAACTGGAATCCGGTGACCTGCTCGCGGCCATCGAGCGACAGCACGCTGGTCTTGAATGAGCCAATACGGATCGCATACAGCAAGTGCAAGGGATCGCCTGCGCGGTAGAGGGGGGCGCCTTTCCTGACCTTGAACCGTTGCAAAATCAGCTTGTCCAGGCGCTCGAGTTCCAGTTTGTCGAGACCAAAAGGCAGGCAAAACTCTAATACACTGCAATTGGAACAGGCAGCCTTGAGGTGTTGACCCTGAAGCAGGCGGACTTCGGTCATGTCAATGGCGCCATGGGGGTTATATATAAAGCATAGGTGTTGTGCGCCAGGGCACGGATTCCGTTCGGAAGATCGCCGGAAGCAATCGACAAACGGAGAACCGTTGGCCCGTCGCAAGTGCTTGGTATCCCGGGGAATTACAGGCTCCCCGGGCCCATTGACTCAGGCAATGCGCAGATGATCATCCACTTGCCTCACCCCCGGTACTGACCAGGCGGCACGTTCGGCGATCTTACGTTCGCGCCACAAATGAACCTTGCCTTCCAGCTTCACCACATCGCCTTCGACCTTGACGTGAATTGCCTGGGCATCGACTTCGGCATTGCGCTTGAGGGCTTCTTCGATACGACGCTGGATATCGTCCACGTTCACTTGCGGACGAAGGACGAGCCGATTGTCCACACCTACCACTCCCGACAGCTTGCGCACGGCCATCTCGGCGGTTTCTTTCTGGTACTGCCAGTCCACTTCGCCTTCAAGGGTGATCCACCCTTTCTGCACAATGACCTTGATGTCCTGCTCGGGAATGTCGGAGCTCCAGGTGAGGATATTCAAGGCGCGGGAGGCAATGGCATCGTCCGCCGTGCCGGCGCCTTTCATCGGCCTGACCTGAATTTCTTCGGCCACGGCGCGTACCCCTTTTATGCTTTTTACCGCGCGTTCCGCGCTGACTTTTTGCGCGTAGCTCTTAACGTGCCCGGTGAGCGTGACGACGCCATTGTCCACGGTCACACCGATGTTGGCGGCATCGATCTCAGGCTGGAATTCAAGCTCATCCATAATGCTCTGACGCAGACTCAAGTCGTTCATGGTGATGTCCTTTGTCTGAAAGGTTGGTAGGCCAGGTGCGAAACAGCCCTCTACAGTTCCTCAGGTGAAACCACCCAGACACTGCACGGCATTTTGTACAGCAGGTGCTCCACCGTGCTGCCCACCAGTCGGCCCACGCCCCGGTGGCCGACCCGGCCCATGACAAGCACGTCGATGTCGTAGGCATCGGCGTATTGGGTAAGAACCTTGGTCGGGTTGCCCATGATCATGTGCTGTTGCTCTGGCGCAATACCATTGCGCTCGGCCAGTTCACGGAAGGCATCGGCCTGAGCATCAAACAGTGTCTTGGCTTTGCCTGGGGAAAACAGCGCTGAGCTACTGTCGAAATCGAACTCGTCCGCACTGAGGGATGAAAGATCGTGGGCGTAGATCACGTCGAGCTGGGCGTTACAGGTGCTGGCCAGTTTCGAGGCCTCGCGCAAAATCCTGTCGTTGAAATCCTTGTACTGGGTATTGCTATGGAAGGGATCGACCGCGGCGACGATTTTGCGCGGCAGCGCGTGCTTCACGTGGCTGACAAAATGCAGCGGTACCGGGCATTCGCGCAGCAAATGGATATCCAGGGGCGTGAACATGATCCGTGACAGCAGCGACTCGTATTCCAGTGCCTTGATCAGTACCGCCATCGGCTGTTCTTTGAGATGAATGAGGATTTCCTGCAAAGGTCGTTCAACCCAGATCACCTCCGTGGTGACGGGCACCCCGATTTTACGCAAGGGGCGGGCCTGTTCTTCGAGCCATTGCCGATGGCGCTCGACATACCCCAGCCGCATCTCCTCCAGCGCTTGTTCGTTGACCATGCTCGCCGTTGCCAGCCCTTGCAGGTAATCGAAGGCGACGATATGCAGGGCCGCGCCCGAGGCCTTGGCCAATGCAGCGGCGCGGTCGAACGCGGGGCTGTTTTCCATCAGGGGCGAGACGACCAGCATGAAGCGTGATTGCTCAGACATGACCAAACTCCCGTCAATAATCGTAGATATTCCTGTACTCACTGACACCCCTGCGTTTGGGCAGTGGTTCTCTGGCTTTTATCCTGCCGCTGACCGGGGGGCCGGGATTGATCTTTATCAATCTGGCGAGTGATCCAGCTTGCTGCCCGACGTGTGGCGGGGGGCGCCAGGTCCATCTATAAAACATTGACCACTATCAATCTCTCCTACGTCATGCCGGTGCAGTCTTGGGGTTGTGGCTTACCCGGACAGGAGTCATATGAACGAAACCTTGGGCCTGACAGGGGCGGCAGCTGCGCTGGGGATCGGCATGCTCGTCGGCCTTGAACGTGAACGGCACAAGGGGCGTGGGGACAGTCGCGCCTGTGCCGGATTGCGTACGTTCGCGATCACTGCGTTGCTGGGTTATGTGGCGATGCAAATCGGTGGTGGTTTGCTGGTGGGCATCATGGCGGTTTCGGTGGCCTTGCTGGTCACTGTGGCTTACTGGCGAAGCCTGGGCACTGACCCAGGTGTCACCAGTGAAGTGGCGTTATTCACGGTATTGGCGTTGGGGGCGTTGTGTAACAGCGCGCCCGAACTGGCCATCGCCATTGGCGTGGTGGTGGCGGGGCTGCTGACGTATCGCCAAAAACTGCATCATTTTGCGCGCAGCCAATTGACTGAAGGGGAGATGCGCGACGGTCTGGTGCTGTTGGTCGCCGCCCTGGTGGTGTTGCCATTGGCGCCGGATCGCTTTATCGGCCCCTATGCCGCCATCAATCTGCGCACCATTTGCACCCTGACGGTGTTGCTGATGGCCGTCGGGGCGGTCGGGCATATTGCCGTTCGTACTCTGGGTGCCCGTTACGGCTATGTGGTCAGCGCCATCGCCTCCGGGTTTGCTTCCAGCATCGCGACCATCGCCGCGATGGGGCACCTTGTCGCCAAGGAGCCAGGCAACATCAAAGTCTTGAGTGCGGCAGCGATGCTGTCCAACCTGGCGACCATCATTCAGGTCGGCCTGATCCTGGGGGCGGTCGACATCGGTCTATTGCGCTACATGTGGGGGCCGCTGTTGTTGGGTGCCGCCGCCACGGCGCTGTATGGCTTGAGCCTGATGTTGCCCAAACCTGCGAGTGGCGACAATCAGCCGGTCAAGGTCGGCGGTGCGTTCAACCTCAAGCTGGCGTTGGTCATCGCACTGACCATGACCGGCGTTACCTTTGTGTCTTCGATGGTGCTCAATCACTTTGGCGAAGTGGGCGTGATGGTCACGACGACGCTCACCGGTTTCGCCGATGCCCATTCTTCGACGGCGTCCATTGGCGCCCTGGCCAAGGCCGGACTGTTGCCGTTCGACGCCATTGCCGGGCCCACGCTGGTTGCCATCAGCAGTAACTCCCTGAGCAAATGCCTGGTGGCCTGGGTCAGCGGTGGGCGACGGTTCGCCGCGTATGTCATTCCCGGCCAGGTCTTGCTGACGTTGGCGATGTGGGTGGGCATGTTGCTGCATTAACGGGCATCCGAGCGCTGTAGCTGACAAAGATCAAGTCGCCCGAATCTGCCGCGATCACTCTAGGGTTCTACTCATTGCATCGAGATGGCCGCGTGCCGAGGTGTCCCATGTCGCAGACTCAGCGTTTACTGTTGATCGCCCCCCATTCCATGACCCGTACTCCGGCGTTCGACCGGGCCGCCGCGTTGGCCCGCGCGATGCAATCGCCGCTGCACATCGTGGCTTTCGATTACTTGCAGGCCTTGGCCGTCGCCGGCCTGTTCGCCCCCGAGCAAATTGCCCAGGCCCGGGAAGGCTATTTGCAAACCCATCGGCAATGGCTTGCCGAGCAAGCCCATTTGATAAGCAAGCACGGCGTCGAGGTCACCAGCGAGGTGGTGTGGGTACAGCACCCTTACGAGGAAATCCTGCAATTCGTCAACGAGATGTCGCTGAGTCTGATCATCAAGGACGCCCAGGAAGAGTCTGCGTTGAAACGGGTGTTTTTCACTCCGCTGGATTGGCAGTTGTTGCGCGATTGCCCGGTGCCGGTGCATCTGGTGACCAACGCCCGGAACGCGCGGCCACGTAACGTGCTGGCCATCGTCGATGTGTTGCGCAGCGAAGAGCAGGACCTGGTGTTCAATGACCAGATTATCGACGCCGCCACCAAGCTGGCTGAACAGTGTGAGGCGCAGATCGAGTTGGTGCATGCGTATGACTGGACAGCCGTGTATGCCCTGGACATGGGCGTTGGCGCACTCCCGTTGGCCTCCGGTCTTTACGAAGCCATGGGCACGGCGCAACACCAGGCGTTCACGGCGCTGGCCGAGCGTCACGGCGTGCCGTCGCAGCGTCGGCACTTCATCGAAGGTGCGCCAGTGCCGAGTATTTGCAAGTTCGTCGAGGACCATCACACCGATGTCATTGTGATGGGGACGGTGCAGCACTCGGGGTTGAACAAGCTATTGGGGACCACAGCCGAACAGCTCTTGCACCGAGCCCCTTGCAGTGTGCTGGCGATCAAACCCGACAGGTCGTTGTAACCCTGAACGTAGACTTGCCCCACGGCGGACCGTTGGCCGGTACGTCGTGGGGCAATCGGCTTTTATGACATATACAGACGATGGATGACCTGGCGGCTGTCGTTGGGGTCATTGTGCCGCTCGAAACCCAAGGCTTTGGCCAGGTCGCGCATGGGGGTATTGCTTGCGGCATCGATCGAATACATCTGATTAAAGCCGTTTCTGCGGGCGGCCTTGATCAGATGCTCCATCAAGGCGGTGCCGAGGCCCAGATGCTGCCATTCATCGGCGACCGTCACCGCGCACTCACACTCATGTTCCGACGTGGCGGCGTAGCGGCTGATGCCGATTTCGATCAATTTGCCGTTTTCGTGAACCAGCGCAATGTAAGCCATGCGCTGTTTGTTATCGGTGTCCATCAACTGATCGAGCATGGCGGCACCGGGCTCGTTGATCTGCGCGAGAAAACGCATGTGCCGGGACTCGGGCGACAGGCGCTTGATGAAGGCGTATTCAAGTTCGCGGTCCTTTTCCAGCAGTGGCCGGATCAGCACATGGCGGCCGTCCTTGAGCGCTTCGATCCAGTATTTTCCGGCGACTGCGGCATAGGCGGCCGCGGCCCGATCATTATGGTCTTTGACAGTGAGCATGGATGATCCTCCATCTTGTTTGAAAGGTCGGTGCGTATTCACCCATCACGCGGTTGATTCCTTTCTACGCCACTGGCAGCCCTTGAATCTGATCTGGATCAGACACCCGTCACGAGGGCGTTCATTTGCGGGTATTTGATGTAAATCAACCTCGGGGAGGGGGCAACGAGCGCAGTCTTGGCCCATGCCGGCGGGTAAGGGACCGGTTTCGAGCGGAGGTGTGAGATGGGGCAATATCAACGTTTGTTACTGATCGCCGACCGGACCCTGCATCAGTCTCCTGCCTTGCTCCGGGCCATCGCGCTGGCCAAGGCGAGCGGGGCCGCGCTGGATGTGCGGGCCTTTGTCGATCCGGCACCGATTGTTCATTTATGGGAAGAAAAAATCGACGAGGCGGGGTATCAGCGTTATCTGCGCCACTGTCATCGTTGGGTGGCCGACGAGGTCGAGCGGCTCAGCGGGCAGGGCGTGGACGTGACGGTTGAAGCGGTCTTCACCACCCATCCGTTGCTGGACATTTTGAAGGCAGTCGAAGACCTCAAGCCCGACCTGCTGATCAAGGATGTCACCCTGGAACCGGCGCTCAAACGGGTGTTCATCACTCCGCTCGATTGCCATCTGCTGCGCGAATGCTCGATCCCCGTGCACCTGGTCAATCAGGTCCGTTACGGGCTGCCGCATCGGGTCGTGGCCGCCGTGGACCCGTTCGATCCGGCGACGCAAATCAGTGGCCTGAACGACACCATCATCCAGACGGCCAACGCGCTGGCGCTGCAATGCGACGCACCGCTGCATCTGCTGTACGCCTACGACTTGTCGCCCGCGTTCAATGGCGATGCGCCGCTGATCTCCGGTGGCTGGGGCGTGGACTTCGTCGAAGAATTGCGCGAATCCCTGCATCGGGCATTTATCACCCTGGCGGATCGCTACGGTGTTCCTCCCGAGCGTCGGCATTTTGTCATGGGCCTGCCGGTGCCGGTGATCAGCGAGTTTGTCGAGCAATACCTGGCGGATGTGGTGGTGATGGGCACTGTCCATCGCGTGGGGATCGACCGGTTGATTGGCAGCAACACCGAGCGGGCGTTGTACTCGGTACCGGGCAGCATTCTGGCGGTCAGGCAGCCGGGTTCGAGCGTCGCGCAGTAAGCCGATCGCTGGCCGGCCATTAGTTGATAAAAATCAGAGCCGCATGGCGAGAGCCCCCCCGATACTTGAGCCACAACCTGAAGCTATCCAGATGAGGTGGGTGAGGGTGAAAATTCAACGTTTGCTATTGATTGCCCCGACCGAAATGGTCCGCACCCCGGCGTTCGATCGGGCGCGGGCCCTGGCCTGTGCAACCGGTGCGATGCTGCACATTGTCGCTTTCGATTATGTCCAGGCGCTGGCGGCGGCCGGCCTGTTTGACCACGACGCCATGGCCCAGGCGCGGGAAGGTTACTTGCAGGTACATCGTCAATGGCTGGAGCAGCAAGCCCGGTTTCAACGACGCGAAGGCGTGCAAGTGAGCACTGAAGTGGTGTGGGCCAGACCAACCCTGGCGCATCTGCTGGAGTACGTGAATGACTTCCATGCAGACTTGGTGATCAAGGACACCCACCGCGTATCAGCGCTCGATCGCGCCTTCCATCGGCCGCTGGACTGGCAGTTGCTGCGCGACTGTCCGGCGCCCTTGCACCTGGTCATCGATGCCACAAATCCCAAGCCGTTGAGCATACTGGCGACCATCGACTTGTCCCATCTGGAGGAACTGACCCAGGGGCTCAATGACCGGATTCTCGACTTGGCTTCGAGCCTGGCCGAATCTTGCGGCGCCACCTTGCACCTGCTCAATGTCAGCGGCTGGTCGGAGTTGGGGGAGGCGCAAGTGAATGTGCCGACGGCGACTCTCGATGGCAGTTTGGAAGACGCCGTCAACGATGCCCAGTTGGAGGCCTTTGAAGCGCTTGCCGAACGCTACGGAGTCGAGAAACAACGGCGCCATCTGCTGCCCGGCATCCCTCCCAAGGTCATTGCCCATTTCGCGCAACAACATGCCTTCGACATGGTGGTGCTGGGAACGACCTACCATCGCGGGATCGATATATTCATCGGCAGTACGGCGGAAAGCGTATTGAACCGGTCGCCCTGTAGCCTGACGATCATCAAGCCATTGCCCCGGCTCGACAGAGAAGATGAACCAGTGTGACCTCGATTGATAAAAATCAACTGCCCACAAGCGCAAAGGAGCGATCAATAGTGCTCCATGAATGCTCAAGGAAACGGCCATGCGAATGACATTTCTCGGTGCTGCGGGCACGGTCACGGGTAGCAAGTACTTGCTGGAACATCGCGACCAGCATGTGCTGATCGATTGCGGTCTGTTCCAGGGCTATAAACAACTGCGCTTGCACAACTGGGACCCGTTCCAGTTGCCGGTTCGCGACCTCGAAGCCATTGTGCTGACCCACGCTCATCTGGATCACAGCGGCTACCTGCCGGTATTGGTGCGCAACGGCTATCGCGGCCCTGTATATGCCACGCCAGCCACCTGTGAATTGGTGAAAATCCTGCTGTGCGACAGCGGCCGCTTGCAGGAAGAAGAGGCCGAGTTCGCCAATCGCCATGGCTTCTCCAAACACTCTCCGGCCTTGCCGCTGTACACCGAGCAAGACGCTGAGCGGGCATTGAAATTGCTGCGGCCGGTGCAGTTGCACCACCGGGTCGACATTGTCCCGGGGATGAGCATTCTGTTGCGCGGAGCCGGGCATATTCTGGGCGCAGCGACCGTGGAAGTCGTCGCCGATGGCATGACCCTGGTGTTTTCCGGGGATCTGGGGCGGCCGAACGATCCATTGATGTTTGCCCCGGAGACAATCGAGCAGGCCGATTATCTGCTGGTGGAGTCGACCTATGGTGACCGTCGGCATCCCGACGAATCCCCGGAAGATCAACTGGCCGAGGTCATCACCCGTACCGCGCTGCGCCATGGCATCACGCTGGTGCCATCGTTCGCGGTCGGTCGCGCGCAATTGCTGATGTATCACCTGTATCGCTTGCAACAAAAACGCGCGATTCCCGACCTGCCGATCTACCTCAACAGCCCCATGGCCACCGACGTCACACGCTTGTACCAACGCTTTCGCAGTGAACACCGGTTGTCCCTGGAAGAGTGCGAAGGCATGTGCCGTGTCACGCGTTTTGTGCGCTCCACCAGAGACTCCATCGAGCTGGACCAGCAGCGCACACCCGCGGTGATCATCGCCGCCAGCGGCATGGCCACTGGCGGGCGGGTGTTGCACCACCTCAAGGCGCTGGCGCCCAATCCGCTCAATACGCTGCTGGTGCCGGGCTTTCAGGCGGGTGGTACCCGCGGCGCGCAGATCATCGCAGGCGCCCCGTCGGTACGTATTCACGGCAAGGATGTGCCGATCCGCGCCGAAGTGGTGCCGATGGAAACCCTGTCCGCACACGCCGACTGCGATGAAATCATGCTGTGGTTGCGCGGCTTCAAGCGGCCGCCGAAACACACCTATGTGGTACATGGCGAACCCAATGCCTCGGATGTATTGCGCCGGCGAATCAGCCTGGAGCTGGGCTGGTCGGTCTCGGTGCCGGAGTACCGCGACAGCGTGGAGCTGACGGGGCCTCTTTAGTGCTCTGGTCACTATAGAAAAGGGGCTCTAAAAAAAGCCCCTGGCCGATTCGTTTCGCCACGCGAGCCGTCTATTTCGAGAACTTTCGTGCCCCGGCCACGCAAAGAATCACCGCCACGGTCACCCCCAGCATGGCAACGCTGACCTGCTCATGCAGCAACGTGGCCGCCAGTGCCAGGCCGAAAAACGGCTGCAGCAACTGAAGCTGGCCGACGGCGGCAATCCCGCCCTGAGCCAGCCCGCGGTACCAGAACACAAAGCCAATCAACATGCTGAACAGCGACACGTAAGCCAGGCTCAACCACGCAGGCGGGGTAATTGCCGAGAGCGAAGGCGGGGCCAGCAACCAGGTCAGCGGCGCCATGACGGGCAGCGACAGCACCAGCGCCCAGGAAATCACCTGCCAGCCTCCCAGAGTCTTGGAAAGCTTCGCACCTTCGGCATAGCCCAACCCGCACGCCAGGATCGCCAGCAACATCAGAATGTCCCCCGCAGGAGAGGCCGTCAGGCCTTGGGAGACGGCAAACCCCACCACCAGCAGGCTGCCCAGCACCGAGAAGAACCAGAACACCGGCCGGGGCCGCTCGCCGCCGCGCCAGACCCCGAACGCTGCGGTGGCGAGCGGCAACAGGCCAACGAAGACGATGGAGTGCGCAGACGTTACATATTGCAGCGCCAGTGCGGTCAACAGCGGAAACCCTAATACAACGCCCAGGGCCACGATGGCCAGGGAGAACAGTTGATGCCTGGCCGGGCGTTTTTCCTTGAACAGCAACAGCAAGCACAGCGCCACAATGGCAGCGATACTGGCCCGGGCAACCGTCAGGAAGACCGGGTCGAACTGTAGAACGGCCACCCGTGTCGCCGGCAGCGAGCCGCTGAAGATGAGCACGCCAATGAACCCGTTGAGCCATCCGCTCGCGGTCTTTTCCGTGGTGTGCTGTTGCAGGTTCGATGTGCGTTCCATTCTGGATCCCCTTCATGCTCAGGTTGCATGGAAGGCATCGTATGGACGAAACTCAATACAATCAAAATATTGTCATGGATACATCTGCTCATGCCTCGTTCCCGCTACAAATCACTGGTGGATACGTTTGCCGCGGATATTCGCTCAGGGCGCCTGTTGCCGGGCACGCGCTTGCCGACTCACCGTCAGTTGGCGACCACGGAAGGCCTGGCCCTGGTGACGGCAAGCCGGGTCTATGCGGAGCTGGAAGCCATGGGCCTGGTCAGCGGGGAGACGGGGCGGGGGACGTTCGTCAGGGAAACCTCGTGGTCGCCCAACCAGGCTATCGATCAACACAGCGTTGCCGCCGGCATGACCGACCTGAACTTCAACTATCCGGCGCTACCCGGGCAAGCAGAACTGTTGCGCAATGCCCTGCGGCAGCTCGCCTCGGCCGGTGATCTGGAAGCGTTGCTGCGCTACCAGCCACACGCCGGGCGACCCCATGAGCGCGCCGCTGTAGCGCGCCATCTGCGCGTTCGAGGGCTGACGGTCGAGGCTGAGCAAGTGCTGATCGTCACCGGCGCCCAGCAAGGGCTGGCGGTGACGATGATGGCGCTGTTGCAACCCGGTGACGTGATTGCCGCGGACGCGTTGACCTACCCGGGGTTCAAGGCCCTGGCCGACACGCTGCACCTTGAAATCGTGCCCATTCCGGTGCTCGATCACGGGCCTGATCTGCAAGCGCTGGAAAGCCTGTGCCGGCATCGACGCGTGCGGGCCGTGTACACGATGCCGACCCTGCACAATCCGCTGGGCTGGGTGATGAGTGCCGAGCAACGGGAACACCTGGTGACGATTGCGCGCCAGCATGGGCTGCTGATCATAGAAGACGCCGCTTACGCCTTCCTCGCCGAAAATCCACCCGCGCCGCTGGCGGTACTCGCCCCCGAGAGGACGATTTACGTGTCAGGGCTCTCCAAAAGCGTGGCCACCGGACTGCGCGTCGGCTTCGTCGCCGCCCCCCTGCAGAACGTGCCCGCGCTGGAGCGCACAATCAAAGCGACCACCTGGAATACCCCGGGTGTGATGACGGCGATTGCCACCACCTGGCTTGACGACGGCACCGTCATGCAACTGGAAGCCGAAAAGCGCCGGGACGCGCAGGCCAGGCAAATCGTGGCCGGCGAGGTGCTGACGGGGCTGCGCTGTATTCGCCACCCCTCGTCCTATTTTCTTTGGCTGCCGTTGTCGGAAGACGCACGGGCCGACCAGATCGCCATGGCGTTGATGCGGGAAAACGTCTCGGTTTCAACCGCCGAACCGTTTGCCACATCGGCCAACGTTCCACATGCGTTTCGCCTGGCGCTGGGCTCCGTGGAGATGGGGGCGCTCAGGGAGGCGCTGGAGAAAGTGAAGTGGGTGGTTGGGGCTTATACATAGTCTCGTTATTACCGAAGAGTATGTGCCTACGCCGTAGTGGTCGGTAGAGAGCCTTTATTCCAACAACTAGCGCATTACAATCTCACTGAATTTGACGGTAAGCGTCTCATCATTCCCATCTCGAAACACCAACTTGATCGCTGGTGTTTTGCTGAGTTTGCTGTTGCTCTGCTGGAAGATCAGCGTAACGCGTGTAGGTACGTTGCGAATCAGCTGAAAGCGCAGCCAGGCGTTGTCCTCGACCTGGCCCACCCGGATCGACTCGAACTTCAGTGGACCGCCAGACTCGTCGAATAGCCGGGTGCCGTCGTCGAAGCGAAAGCTGCGGTCTACGTTCAGATTGGTCAGTTCAAAAGTGCAGGTGGGCAGACGGCCGATGTTCTCGCAACCCTCCAGTTCGATGCGAATGTTATCCAGCACTTCCATGCGTTTGCCGAGCAGGTTGTTGCCTTCGTTTTCGACTATTTTGGCTTGCAGTTTGGCGAACTCGAAAGAGGGCTTGGCGTATTCGGTGCCTAGGATGAAGAAGCCGAAAGACAAGCCGGCGATCATGAAAAACTGCAACGCGCCGCGGAGCATCGGCGTGAAATTACGAATCTGCCAGCCGATTGAAACGGCTCCCAGAAATATAAATGCACTCACCAGCAGGACCACGTTTTTCCAGCTGATGAAGCTGAAACCGAACACGCTCGGGTCCGGCACGGCATAGGTGATTAACGCCCACATGGCGCCCAGCACGACGCTGAGGCCTGCCATGCCGCGGGTGATCAACGAGGTGAATTTCTGAGTGCGGGTAAGCGGTATTGCTGAGTCTTGCTGGGATATCACGGTGCTGATTCCTTGTTCCGTAGCCGATCGTCCGTCCTTGAAGGTGACTGTCAGGCTGTAGCAATATAAAACCTTGAGAAATCAAGGTCAGAGCCTGGTTGTGGCAGGGGGCCATTATCCAGTAATGGCAGGCTGGGTAAAGACGTGGGAGCACCAATCACGAGTAGGTGAATGGCTCAAGAAAAATTTGCGGATCAATCCAGAGTCTTAAACCATAAGGAATGACTGAATAGCCGTCGTAGCGACCCGAGAAGGTATTAGACGCAGCGAACTCTAAAAAACGACCACGTTTATCGTTAACGACGCGTATACCCGGGCAATCGAGCATTGAGTACCGCACTATTGGGTTTGGTAGCGGAGCCGCCCACAGCTGGACTTCAACATCGCAATCAAATTGCCAAATGGTCAATTGCAGTCTGACAGCGCCCTGTTCGACGATGTACTGGTGCGAGATCCCGGACTCTCCTTCAGAAGGAGCAACCCCAAGTACGTTGAAAAGGTCAAACGGGTCCCATATCAGTGGTGGCATTGCACTTTCCTTTATCGAAGAGCAGTTCGGGTTGTTTCACGCCCCATCGAGCCCAAATTTTTTGGAGTCCAGGCGTCGTTGTCAGCGTTATCTACAATGGGGTTCCTGGACTCCGAATACCTCATCCATCACTGGTCGATCATGGGTTAGTAAAAAATGCTGATGTTTCTGATACAGCTGCGCCAGGGCAGTCCTGTTCGGTCCGACGACATCCATGCCGCGATCATCGTAGGGAAATGCCATAACCTGCAGGTTCAGGTTGAAAAAGTAGATGTCACAAAACGGGCGGGGCCGAATGTCTCCAATGTCCTTCGCCAATGCACACCATAGAAAGTTCTGAAGTAGCGACAATGGGGCATGAAAGGCGACATTTACCCAATGCTCTTCTTCATGTTCATTAAACCAATTGTCCGGATGAATGGGGTTAAGCCATCGGGAATGATTCGAGGGGATCTTGATACCGGCCGCCCGAAGCTCCGCTAGAACAGGTCGGTGTGCAAATGGATTTGCTCCGGAACGAACACGAAGACAGACAACGAGCGATCCTTCCTCGGAGAATATGTCCTCGCAAATGCACCGTGCTTTTTGAAGCGCCAGGAGAAACTGTTCAATGGCAGTTCCCTTTTCGGAAAGGCTGAATCGCAAACCTCCCGGGTAGGAATAGAACAGTGGCCGTTCGAAGGCTTTTCTTTCGAAAACCTCGTCAATTTCACGCTGTAGGTTCACTACTTTACGGTCCTTCGTAAGAGGAGTTAGTAAAAGGGAGTCGGCGGCCAAGAGCACAACTTTAGGCACATCGGGCTTTCCGGCGAGTCCAAAGACCCGTGGGGCCGGGCTTTTGAGGAGCGGGGGCTCTGCTGGGCTGGAATAACCCTCGAATATTTGCTTAAGTCCAGCTATCGCAGCCACACGGGTGCTGCACTTCAATCCCTGAAGGGCATTCCACCCGGAGAATTCCATGTCTCTTCGATTCCCGCGTTTAGCCGCATTGCTCGCCATCCTCACGATCGGCGTCTTGCCCTGTGCCCAAGCCGTTGAATACACCCGGGTCAACACCACCGCCAGCAAGATCTCCTTCACCTATAACCAGTTCGGCTCCAGGGTGTACGGCACCTTCGGCAAATTCGACGCCACGCTCGATTTCGACACGGCAAACCCCACCGCGGCCCATGCCAGGATGACCATCGACCTTGCCAGCATCGATGCCGGCAGCAGCGATGCTAATACCGAGCTGCAAAAGCCTGCCTGGTTCAATACGGCGGACTATCCGGTGGCGACCTTTGAATCGACCCGGGTGAAAGCGCTGGGCAATCAGCGCTATCTGATCACCGGCAAACTTAACCTCAGGGGCATGACGCGCGAGTTGCAGGTGAAGGTGCTGTTGAAGCCGGAGCAGGCCATCGGGATTTTCGACGGCAACATCATTCTCAAACGCAGTGACTTCAAGATCGGGGAGGGGGAGTGGGCCGATACGGTGGTCTCCAACGACATCGACATCCGCTTCCGCATCGTCGCGCCGCAGCGTTGATTTTCCTGCGAGGGGCTCGATCTGTGACAATGGCCGGGCTGATGTTCAGTAAGCCTTGATCCGGAGTCAGAAACGCAATGCCCCAGCTCACCCACTTTGCCACTCCATGCCCGGAGCCCATCAACAGCCAGATTCTGCAGATGGTCGTCGACAACCTGACCGACATCAGCATGGTAGGCATCGCGCCGAGCAACCCGTTGTACAACGTCTATCAATACGCGGTGGGCTATGAGGTTCATCTCTACCTGGAAGCGCTCGGCGGCGCCAAAGGCATTGCGGTCGAGTTGATCGTCGCCATGGATGATGAAGATCCCGAGAAGGTCATCGGGTTTTTGCTGTACCTGCCGGTCAAGGACGATCCCGAGGCCTGCGGCGTGGCGTACATGGCGGTGCAGGCCAGTCACCGGCGACAGGGTGTCGCGCGGGCGATGCTGCAAGACATGCTCGGTTGCTACCCCCATGCCGAGTTGACATGCACCGTCGCCAAGGTGCCGTGGTTCGAGTCGATGGGTTTTCAAGTGCTGGGCGTGCGCGGCACTCAGGTGCTGATGAACACCCGGGATCACGGCACCGAAGGCCTGATGGGCCTGTTGGATGTCACCTCGATCTACAGTTCTTTGGAGGTGCGGCAGATACATACGTATCTGCTGCAAAAACACGGCAAGCGGGCAATGATCGATGCGGAAAAGCAGCGCGACCGGCATCTCGACCAAATGACGCGCAACGCCAAGGCGTTTGTGCTGGATCGTTTGAGCAAAACGCCGAGCACGGGCCTCGTCCCGTCTAGACTGTCGAGTCCTTTCGGGCGCGCAGGCTGGCCGAGGCGTGATATTCTGTCGCATTAACTTGGTTTGACTTATTCGGTTCGTACGTCCACAGACGTGCGGCAGAATCAATGTCGCTCAAGTAGCTGAGCCAATAATGATAAGAAGTCAGTGCACGAGGGACATATAACTGAGGTCGATGGAGACACGTCGGCCTTGTGTGCCCACCTTCAAATCTTTCTGAATGCAGAAACCCGCGGCACGCTGCCTGCGTACCCGTGAACCTGGGTTGCTCATGAATGAGGGTTGGAGGCGGATGGCGTTTATCATAGGTGCTACAAATGTTTAAGAAACTGAACACAGCCCTGCTGGGGCTGGCTTTGTCGATGGGGATCACGTCCGCTTACGCGGAGGCAAAGAAAGTCGATGTGCTGCTCATTGGCGGCGGCATCATGAGTGCAACGCTGGGTGTATGGCTCAATGAGCTGGAACCCGACTTGTCGATGGAAATGGTAGAGCGCCTCGATGGCGTCGCCCTGGAAAGCTCCAACGGCTGGAACAACGCCGGTACCGGTCACTCCGCCCTGGCCGAGTTGAACTACACCCCGGAAGACGAGAATGGCAAAGTTCAGATCACGAAAGCCGTTGAAATCAACGAAGCCTTCCAGATCTCCCGTCAGTTCTGGGCCTGGCAAGTTCAGCAAGGCGTGCTGAAGAACCCGCGTTCGTTCATCAACTCCACTCCGCACATGAGCTTTGTGTGGGGCGATGACAACATCAAGTTCCTGAAGAAGCGCTACGAAGCCCTGCAAGCAAGCCCGCTGTTCGCCGGCATGCAGTACTCCGAAGACCCGGCAGTGATCAAGAAATGGGTTCCGCTGATGATGGAAGGGCGTGACCCGAACCAGAAAGTCGCGGCCACCTGGAGCCCGCTCGGTAACGACATGAACTTTGGCGAGATCACCCGCCAGTTCGTCGCGCACCTGCAAACCACGCCGAAGTTCGACTTGAAGTTGTCTAGCGAAGTGCAAGACATCACCAAGAACGCAGACGGCAGCTGGCGCGTCAGCTACAAAAACCTGAAAGACGGCACCAAAACCGAAACCGACGCCAAGTTCGTGTTCATCGGCGCGGGCGGCGGTGCACTGCACCTGCTGCAGAAGTCCGGCATTCCTGAAGCTCAGGAATACGCAGGCTTCCCGGTTGGCGGCTCGTTCCTGGTCACCGATAACCCGGCCATCGCCGAACAACACCTGGCCAAGGCCTACGGCAAAGCCTCCGTTGGCGCACCGCCAATGTCGGTTCCGCACCTGGACACCCGTGTCCTGGACGGCAAGCGCGTCATCCTGTTTGGCCCATTCGCGACCTTCAGCACCAAGTTCCTCAAAGAAGGCTCGTACCTGGACCTGCTGAGCACCACCACCACGCACAACGTGTGGCCAATGACCCGCGTCGGCATCAAGGAATACCCACTGGTCGAGTATCTGGCAGGCCAACTGATGCTGTCTGACGAAGACCGCATGAATGCCCTGAAAGAATACTTCCCGAATGCCAAAGCCGAAGACTGGCGCCTGTGGCAAGCCGGCCAGCGCGTGCAAATCATCAAGCGTGATGAAGCCGCCGGTGGCGTGCTGAAGCTGGGTACCGAAATCGTTGCTTCGCAAGACGGCACCATCGCCGGCCTGCTGGGCGCATCGCCAGGCGCATCGACTGCCGCACCGATCATGCTGACCGTGCTGCAGAAAGTGTTCAAGGACAAGGTTGCCACCCCAGCCTGGCAGGAAAAACTGCACCAGATCGTGCCAAGCTATGGCACTCAGCTGAACAACAGCCCTGAGAAAGTGGCTCAAGAGTGGGCTTACACCGCCAAGGTGCTGGAGCTGACTCCGCCGCCGGCGATTGGTCAGGTGGCGGCTCCGGCTGCTGCTCCGGCTGCTCCGGCTAAGGCGCCGAAGGCCAATGCTGCGACGGATATGGCTCTGTAACTAGAAGCCCTGTCAAAAGCCCACTGAACCGGTGACGGTCAGTGGGCTTTTTTGTGGGCGAAAGATCAAAAGATCGCAGCCTTCGGTAGCTCCTACGTGTTCGTGGTGTTCGTGGTGTTCGCGTGTCGCAGATATCGCCGATACAAAACGACACCCATGACAGCCGAAAGCAACCCAACCCCCGCATTACCCAAAAGCCAAATCGCAAAGTTTCGACTTTGGTCTGCCTCACTCTCGTAGAACGGCTCAAAGTAGCCAGACACTGCCACGAATATCAAATTAAACGCCCCAACGGCCAGGGCAACAACAAGGATGACGAACAATGTCCCTTTAACAATTTTCATATGACCTTCCAAAACCATATTTCCTTCGACTCGTGGTAGTCGGAGAAGCTGCCCTCAATGGAAATCCCCAGCTGGATACGAGGGTAGCTCATCCAGTCCGTTAATCTACGCCCGTTTCATAGATCGATATGATCGCCGCTGCGATTGCCGAAGGTCTCGTTTCCTCGGCGCCAGAAATCCTTGAAGAAAATGATGCCTTGTTGCCCTTCAAGATCATCTTCGAAGTCCTTCGGCTTTATCTTTTTGATGGCGTGCAGCCCGGGTATTTTGGCTTGGCTTAACGCCTGCGCGATTTCTTCTGCTGCCGTCCCGGCGCGGCTGTATATCCGGTACGTGAAGCAGCATTGCCAGTCGCTCACCGTAACTTTGCCTTTGCCTTCTTCAAACATTCATCCATTGCTCTTTCTTGCACTGCTAATATCTTGTTTTGAGGTTGATAGAGTCCCGACACGGTTGTATATCCGGTACGTGAAGCGACATTGTCAGTCGCTCCCTGTAACTTTTCTTTTTCCTTCTTCAAACATTCATCCAATGCTCTTTCTTGCTCTGCCGATACATCGATTTGAGGTTGATGGTTTTCCGGGGTGGCTATATATCCACTGCTGTCATCATTGGGCTCATTGTTTTTAATGGCCCCATCCTTCAAGCGCTCCGATGAACTAGCTATTTCGCTTGAATTACTATCGTCTTTCTTGTTTTCAGTCGCAGCCTGGCTTGAGTTCTGACTGACAGGGTTGTCACTCGATGTCACGGTTTTTGCGGTGGGTGTATCACTAGCTTTATTAGATTCCAGAGGGTGGGCGGCGGGAGCGGAGACGGTGTCTAATTTAACTGTTGGCTTGTTTTTTTTCGTCGACTTATTGCTGTTTTTTTGCGTTTTCTTGGCCATTGAAAAAGCAGAGTTCAGTTCTTTTTTGTTCTTGTGGATAAGACTGTCAATCGGCACGTAGCTAATAATTTGGTTGGGTTTTCTTTTGATATTTGAATTATAAAATTTCACTTGCTTCTGCGTTAGCTGGATGTCGGCAACAGGCGACAATCGAATGAGGCCAGAAATCGCCTCGCGAGCAATAGCATATGTCAGTTGATCAAGGCTGTAAGAAAAGCTATTGCTGGTTTTTGGTATGGCAGAGGGGGGCGCTATTAATTCAATGGCACTGTCATGCCTGGAGAGTATTTTTCCTGCCGCTAAATCTTTATATGTGTAAACAACATTGCATTTCGATCGAGTCCCGCCTCGGGCGTTGCTTATAGATACTGAAGATATTTCTGTACTTATTTCAATGCGGCCGCTGTAATGTCCAAATTCGATAAAGCGATCACTGTTATGAATTTCTTTCTGGGTCGCATTCTTGATGGAATTTCCCCAGTTTGAAATTTGTAATTCACCTGGAAAGTTGTTGTCTGTATCTGCATTTTCTTTGGTTTTTATTTCTGCAGGAAGCACAATAACATCTACATTGTATGCAAGGTCATAATAGTCGATATCAGGAACAATGCTCTTGTTTCTTTCGCTTGAGACTTCTGAATAATTTCTTATGTTGGCACAACTCGTCACTCCGAAAAAGCTAAAAGCCAGCACGAGTAAGGCAGTTATTTTTTTTGTCGACATGTTACCCTCCCATAATTGTTGATTAAGGGCTTGCGTTGTCGTTGACGCATAATAATGATTGGGCCGAATTCGGCGATAACGAAATAATAGAAGCCTCTAGATAACTCTGCGCTACCAATTCCGACTTTTTTAAAAGTCTATATAAATCATAGGCCTATATTTCACGCCCAACCCCTTAGCTGTAATCGCGCGACTTCTGTTTTTTGACGTCAATATCCTGTTGGGTCAGATTGATCCGCAGGAGTAGGTGAAGTTCAAGGCGGTATCTACGGTCACCAACTGCCTGTGCTCAACCAGTCCAGGCATATAACTGGTAGCCATGAAGTCAAGGCTCACCACTGATCATTCTTTCCTGGCAAGGGATCAGAGGACTGGCAGCCGTGTTCAAACTGAATGTCCGCCCCCCAGGAGAGATGCATCCGGTCCCATTATTCTGGCTTCAACAGCATCTCTACCCATCACCAACTACACTTTCTCCAGCCAGTCCGGGCAATCGTCCGGGGGCACACTCCAGGAGGAATCATGACAAGGAAAAATGTCTCCAGCCCTGAACCCTCAGCTACCGAAGCCAACGTGCTGTCGAGCCCGCCCGACATAGCTGCTCTCGCCGAGATATCCATCACTGATCCTGACAAAATGCACCCTGCGTGGATCAAGGAGCAGTTTCCCGAGTACGTGGACCCGCATGCAGGCCATGAGGCCAGGACGGTTCGCGAGATTAATCACAAAGGGCACGTTGTCCGGATCGTGACCACCTACCAGGTGGAGGTGGATGGGGCCCCGGTCCAGGCGCATCTGTTTGTGGACGATGCTGGACAGGTCCATACGCATGCCACTCCATTCGTTTCTTACGGATCGGCTCTCGATTTGATGACAGCGGTGATCGATGCCTATCCCGAGTCTTTCGCCAAGGGCAATGGCGACGGGGGAGAGCACTCCGACCATCCCGTTCACCATGATCACGGAGCACATCATGATCAGGTCTAATGCTGTCAAAGATCTCGCGGCGCTTCAGAAATACGTCGAAGGGGTGAAGCTGCTCAAGGATCCTGCGCTGAATCCCTGGCCTGGGCAGGCCAATCTCTCGATTTATGACTCCTTGGTGGCCTGGCACCACCGGGCCATGATGATTTCAACGCCTGCGGGGCAGATGGCCAGGAATGCTGCGCATGGAGGCCCATCATTTTTACCGTGGCATCGCTACTTTCTAGTGCGGCTGGAATCGTTGCTTCGCAAAGCGGTAAATGACCCACACTTTCGAATTCCCTATTGGGACTGGAACACTGACGCGGAACTTCAGGACCCCAGGACATCAGTCATCTGGTCGAATCAGTACCTTGGACAGTTCGTGGACGGGAAGTGGCGGGTACGACTGATGGGTGATGGCCGCACCATGGAACTGGGCCGGGTAAACCGCCCCCTGGTGCGTTATCTGGGGGGAGGTGGGGCGCTGCCCAGCCGAGCCAATGTACGCAAGGTCATCCAGGAAAATACCCTGTATGACAAAGTGCCCTACGACGCGGCGCAATCCACCGGTGGTGCGCGCAACTACATCGAGGGATGGACTGGCAAAGAACGCATTCACAACAACGTCCATGTGTGGGTCGGCGGTGACATGGGGTTGTCGTCTTCGCCAAACGACCCGGTGTTCTTTCTGCATCATTGCAATGTCGACCGGCTCTGGGCGGCATGGCAAGCGAAGCATCCCGCCGCCGCTTACGTACCTGACGCAGCGGCTCCCGATACGCTCAAGTTCCATCGGATCGATGACCCGATGTACAGCCCTTTTCCGGAAAAGGTGACACCTCGAGATGTTCTGAATTACAGCCAGTACTACAAGTACGACACTTTGAGCGACCTGCTTTAGGCAGCATCAAGCGGGGGAGTCTCTAGTCATACTGAGCGCCTGCTCTTGCAGACTCGTTTGTATCAACGCAGCCAATTGTCGGGGGGCAGGCGCCAAGTGTTCTGCCCCTCGATAAAGCACATAGCCGAGGGTCGGCAGCGGGGGTAGACCGGCAATCACGGCGAGATGCCCTGGCAGACCAATGCGGGTTCGCAACGTGAGGCCCAAACCGGCCGCAACGGCCGCCCAGATTCCACCAACGCTGGGGCTGGTCAGCGCGATTCGCCAGGGAATCCGCGCCTCATCCAGTGCCTGGGTGGCCGCGCTGCGCAACACGCAAGGGGCGTCGAACATGATCAATGGCAGGGGGGAATCGACAGAGCGGTTGATGGGGGGCGAGTCACGAGGCCCGATCCAGTGCATCTGCGTTTCACCCAGGTGCGTGGCGTAGGGGGACTTGTGCCCTGTGTCCCAAGACAGGGCCAGGTCCAGGCCGCCGCTGTCGATCAATGCAAGCAGTTCGGCATTGCGCGCGATCCTGACTTCGAGGCTCACCATCGGGTACATCTTGACGTAGCGTCGCAGAATGTCGCTGAGAAAGTGTTCGCCAAAGTCTTCCTGAAGCCCCAGGCGTACCGTGGCGGCGGTCTGGCTTTCGTGCAGGGTCTGGAAAATGCTGTCGTTCAGTTCAAGCAGTCGGCGTGCATGGCTGAGCAGGGTTTCACCCACCGGCGTCAACACCAGCCCTCGACCGGATTTTGACAGCACTGGCGTGCCTACCTGTTCCTCAAGCTTCTTGAGTTGTGCGCTCACGGCAGACGTCGAGCGATTGAGCCGATCCGCCGCCTTGGCGAAGCTGTTGAACTCCACGCCGGTCACGAAAGTACGCAGCACATCAAGATCGAAGGTCGGACGGCGCATCGAATCATCCATTAATTCGGGACTAAAGCCGCTATTAAATCTGATATTCGGAATGATCGCGACTTGATAGTTTTCCCCTGTCAGTTGGATTTTCAGGAGTAGGTCTTAATGCCATTTGCACGTATTTCACTGCACCGGGGAAAGTCTGCCGAGTATTTACAGGCCCTCTCACAAGGGCTGCACGACGCCTTGGTAGAAAGCTTCGAAGTGCCGATGGCTGATCGATTCCAGGTCATTCACCAACATGAAACGGGCGAGCTGATCTTTGATCCCGACTACCTGGGCGGTCCTCGTAGTGATGACTTTGTGCTGATCGCGATTACTGCCGGTCGCCCTCGAGACATCGAGACGAAACAGCGTTTTTATCGCAATCTGGTCGAGAAACTGGGCCGAGCGCCGGGCATCGATTCTGAGGACGTGATGGTGGTGATTACCACGACCGCGGCAGATGAGTGGTCGTTTGGTGGCGGGCGGGGCAACTAGTTTTTGCTCTCAAGCCTGTATTCCGTAAATGTGGGCTATCTGTGTCTATCGGCAGCGTGGCCCGGTTGATAGGGTCCGTATTCACTTCAAGTTGATGAGGCAATAATGGACCTTACCGCCATCCCCTTTGGGACTACCGATTGGTCGAAGATCGAACCGGTCGAACATGCCGGCCAGACGGGCATGGCCTATTGGCGGACCTGCCAGTTTGGTTCAACGCGTGTGCGGATGGTTGAATACAGCCCCGGATATCTGGCCGATCACTGGTGCTGGAGAGGTCATATCCTGTTGTGCCTGGAAGGCGAGCTACACACAGAACTGGAAGATGGCCGCCAGTTCACACTGACTGCCGGAATGAGCTATCAGGTGGGCAACGATGCCGAGGGGCACCGCTCGTTTACCACCAGCGGTGCGAAGTTGTTCATTGTGGATTGATGCGTCGGATCTGATCCGTATTTTTCTTGGCTATCTGCATCTGTAATGGGATCAGCCTGCGGCTCACAATGACGGCACGGTCAGCAGTGGCGGTAACCGCTGCACCGCAAACTCATAGCGTAGGAGGCCCCATGGGCAAGATGGCAATTTTCCTGGGTGGATTTCTGGTGTTGACCATTTTGATTGGCGCGCTGGCTACGATTTCTCCCGTTTAGTCTCGTCCTGCGATCAGCAAAAAGCACAACGCCTCCACACTGGGAGGCGTTGGTTTTCTTCGGACAAGCTGATGGCAGGGGGGCCAAGACCGCCTCAACGAATATGCTTGGAATAGGCCGCTTTAAGTGCCTCGGATACAAGGGCAATCAGTATCGGGGTAGAGCTGGACTGCATGTCTCTGCCGATGTCAGTTCGCCGTTCCAGCACTTTGCCAGCGTATTTGGATGCCTGGCCTTCAGACGCGAGTGATAACAGCTCTTCTTCAGTAAAAGACTTCTCATAAGCCGCAGCAAGATTTTGATTCCATTTCGGCTGGTACTGCGGAAGTAGCGCGTCAATTTCGCTCGATACGGCACTGTGTGCTTTTTCACTTCCTAACTTTTCAATGAGCATCGCAAAGGTTTGCGTTTTCTTTGCCGCCAGCAGTGCCAGTGTTGGCAGGCTGTCACCCACATGGGTTTGAGCAACAAAAGCGAGCGCTGTCTTATGCGCAAGTACTTCAGCCGTGACCGTGGTGGACAACACGATGGGCGCTACGAATGCGACCGCGACACAAAAAGACCTCATCAATTGATCTGGCTCCTTCGGTTCGCCACGTCGGTGATGCGCTACTGAGAACCCTAGTCGGGAAATACCTATATCGCTAGTGATTCGGTTCCACTTTGGCTTGAGCCAGGGCGACGTTGATGGCGTGACAGCCGTCGTGTACCCAGACTTGAAAAGCCCACTGAACCAGTAACGGTCAGTGGGCTTTTTTCACGCTGGATTGAGCGCCAGCATCACCTCAGATCAAACCGATCCAGATTCATCACCTTGACCCAGGCTGCCACGAAGTCTTTCACAAACTTCTCCTTCGCGTCGTTGCTGGCATAAACCTCAGCCAACGCCCTCAGCTGTGCATTCGAGCCAAACACCAGATCAACACGCGTCCCCGTCCATTTGAGGTCGCCGGTTTTGCGATCACGTCCTTCAAATTCCTCGTTGGCCTCCGACACCGGTTTCCATTCCACGCCCATGTCGAGCAGGTTTTTGAAGAAGTCGTTGGTCAACGCTCCCGGTTGCTTCGTGAACACGCCGTGTTGGGTTTGGCCGACGTTGGTGTTCAACACGCGCAGGCCACCAATGAGCACGGTCATTTCCGGCGCGGTGAGGGTCAGCAGCTGTGCCTTGTCGATCAGCAGTGCCTCGGCCGGTACGCTGTAGCGGGTTTTGAGGTAGTTGCGGAAGCCATCGGCGGCGGGTTCGAGGTAGCCGAAGGATTCAACGTCCGTTTGCTCTTGCGAGGCGTCCATGCGTCCCGGTGTGAAAGGCACCGTGATGGTATGGCCGGCATTTTTTGCCGCTTGTTCGACGCCGGCACAACCGGCCAGCACGATCAGGTCGGCCAGGGAGATTTTCTTGCCGCCGGTTTGCGCGCTGTTGAACTCGTTCTGGATGCTTTCGAGTTTCGCCAACACGCTCGCCAGTTGCTCAGGCTGGTTGGCCTGCCAGGATTTCTGCGGGGCCAGGCGCAGGCGTCCGCCGTTGGCGCCGCCGCGTTTGTCGGAGCCGCGGAAGGTGGAGGCCGCTGCCCAGGCGGTCGACACCAGTTGCGAGACGGTCAGGCCGCTGGCCAGGAGCTTGCCCTTGAGTGCGGCGATGTCGCTGTCGTTGACCAAGGCATGGTCGACCGGCGGGATCGGGTCTTGCCACAGGAGTACTTCGTTGGGCATTTCCGGGCCGAGGTAGCGGGTGAGGGGGCCCATGTCGCGGTGGATCAGTTTGAACCAGGCGCGGGCGAAGGCGTCGGCCAACTGATCCGGATTGGCGAGGAAGCGCCGCGAAATCGGCTCATAGATCGGGTCGAATCGCAGCGACAGGTCCGTGGTCAGCATGGTCGGATTACGCCGCTTGGACGGGTCGTGAGCATCCGGAATGATGCCCGCGCCGGCACCACCTTTCGCCGTCCACTGGTTGGCGCCCGCAGGGCTCTTGGTCAGTTCCCACTCGAAGCCGAACAGGTTTTCCAGGTAGTTGTTGCTCCATTTGGTCGGCGTGGTGGTCCAGGTCACTTCCAGGCCGCTGGTGATGGTGTCGCCGCCTTTGCCGCTGCCGAAAGTGCTCTTCCAGCCCAGGCCCTGTTGTTCAAGGCCAGCGGCTTCGGGCTCGGGACCGACGTTGTCGGCAGGGCCGGCGCCGTGGGTTTTGCCGAAAGCGTGGCCGCCAGCGATCAGCGCCACGGTTTCTTCATCATTCATTGCCATGCGCCCGAAGGTTTCGCGGATATCTATCGCCGCAGCGACCGGGTCCGGGTTGCCTTCCGGGCCTTCGGGGTTGACGTAGATCAGGCCCATTTGCACGGCGGCGAGCGGGTTCTCCAGGTTGCGTTCGCCCTCGGTGCGGCTGTCCTCATTTTTCCCCGGCTCAGCGACGAGAGGACCTTCGCCGGGTTCTTGCATGGGTTCTTTTTTGTCTTTTTCGTAGCGGGTGTCACCTGCCAGCCACTTGTTTTCGGAGCCCCAGTAGACGGCCTCATCCGGTTCCCAGACGTCTGGCCGGCCGCCGGAAAAGCCAAAGGTCTTGAAGCCCATCGACTCCAGTGCAACGTTGCCGGTGAGGACGATCAGGTCAGCCCAGGAGATGTTGCGACCGTACTTTTGCTTGATCGGCCAAAGCAGCCGGCGCGCCTTGTCGAGGCTGACGTTGTCCGGCCAACTGTTGAGCGGGGCGAAGCGCTGCTGACCGGAGCCGGCACCCCCACGACCGTCACCGACGCGGTACGTGCCGGCGGCGTGCCAGGCCATGCGAATAAACAGTGGCCCATAGTGACCGAAGTCCGCAGGCCACCAGTCTTGTGAATCAGTCATCAGTGCATGCAGGTCTTGCTTGACCGCCGCAAAATCCAGTTTTTTGAACGCTTCGGCGTAGTCGTAACCCTCGTCCGTGGGGTCGGACAGCCGCGAGTTCTGGTGCAGGATCTTCAGATTCAGTTGGTTCGGCCACCAATCGCGGTTCGTCGTGCCACCGCCAGCGGCGGCGTGATTGAACGGGCATTTCGATTCATTTGCCATGTGTGCGCTACCTTTGGTCGTGTTCATCCGGCTATCCGGCCCGGGGTTGGGCACGCAATAGCGACGAGCGGAATCAATGACATAGGCTGCAGCCGTGCGATCAATTGATCGTCGTGGTCACACGGGAAATCCGGATAGCGGCAATCGAGTTGCCAGCACGGTGGCCCACGGCAAGCCTAGTACGTTTCCTGACTCATTCGTATCTCTTCTCAGGTCTCAACCGGCCGGCTGATGCCAGCGCTCCAGTAAGGGTAGACGCCTATAAAGCAGTCAGCTAATAGGGGGAGTATTGGGAGGTGATAGGGATAGTCTTTTATCTGAGCCGTCGAGATGGAGTCGCTGTTACGCGTTTCTTTTATCCAGCGCCGGCAAAACGTAATCTGTCGCATCGACCTTTGGATGGAACCAAACCAATGCTGCTAACCCACCGCCCCGTCAGTGCTGAAGACGTGTTGACGATTTGCGACTTTCCTCAAACGCCCCAAGAGCTTTTTTTCATGTTCCCGAAGGCGCAGTACCCGCTGACGGAGGCTCAGCTGCTTGCATCGATAGCTCAACGCTCGGACTCAACGGTGGTTGAAGGGGATAATGCTGTTGTCGGTTTTGCTAACTTTTATTCGTTTGAACGCGATGGCGTTTGCGCGATCGGCAATGTGATCGTTTCACCCAAGGCTCGGGGGAAAGGTGTCGCGCGGTTTTTGGTGGAAACGATGGTGGGGCTGGCGTTTGAACGTCATCGGGCAAGCGAGGTGCAGCTTTCGTGTTTCAACGAGAACACGGCGGGGCTGCTTTTGTATCCGCAGCTCGGGTTTGTGCCGTTTGGGGTTGAGGAGCGGGTGTCGCAGGATGGGCGCCGTGTCGCGCTGATACACATGCGAAAGACAAGCAAGTAGGACGATGGCGGCAGGTCTGAGGAGAAAATCAACTTCGCATTCGTTCCGTGTCTTGTTTACGGAACGAGCCGAAAAGGCGAGTGAGGTCACGTATGATGGGCCTTTTCCGTTGACCGCCACCCAAGGATCCACCCGATGTCTTTAAGCAAACGCGATCAGGCACACATCGAACGTCGCCTGGTCGCCACTCTGACCGAGGCGTGCGAAACAGCCAAGGCGGAAATAGTCGGGTTTTGCTGGTTGACCCACGAAATCGATTACGACGCCTTTCCATCCAGCCTGCGGGTGATCTGGGTCTTCGATACGCAGGCCCATAAGGATCAGGCGCTGGCGAGCGGGCAGGGCGAGCGCATGGTCGAACTGACGGCCGTAGCATTAAATGAAGCGGACGTTCTCGTCAGCCCGGTCGCGGCCCATGTGCAGTTTGATTCTGAAGAGCAATGTCAGCGCGCCAATGGCGGCAACTGGCAGCAACGCCTGGCGCCCAAGCGCTCGACGCGAGGTTGAGCCGTGGCCAAGGATATCGAAAATCCGTGTATTTCCGTTTGCCAGCTCAGTGGTGAACTGTGTGTCAGTTGTGGTCGCACCAAGGACGACATCAGAAAGTGGAAACGCATGAAGCGCCCGGAAAAAATGGCGGCGGCGCAGCGGGCGAGTGTGCGGTTGAAGGGGCTTCAGAAAAGGAAGGGTTGAGGGTTCCTCAGGGCCGCGCACAAACCTCTCGAACACATTCACGCAGCCACCGATGCGCCGAATCGGCATCCATCCGTGGATGCCACAGCATCGAAATGGTGATCGGCGGCAGTTCGAACGGCAGCTCGAAACTGTGCAGGCCGGTGCGCAGGTTTTGGGTATGTCGGGCAGGCACGGTGGCGATCAGGTCCGAGGCGCGAGCCAGCGCCAGGGCGGCCGAGAAACCGCCGACGACGGTGATGATTTCCCGCTGCAGTCCCAGCGCTTCCAACGCTTCATCCATCGGCCCCTTATCGAGCCCGCGCCGTGAGACCAGGATGTGCCGGCCAGCGGCGTAACGGGAGGCAGTGATCTCGCCCTCGCTCAGCGGATGCCCCGTGCGAACGACGCCCACAAAACGATCCTCGAACAATGCACGGGTGCGCACTTCCGGGCTGGTCGTGCCGCCGACCACACCGGTTTCCAGATCGACCGAGCCGTCGCGAAGTGCGGCGCTGTCCTTGCTCAGCTTCTGCACGAAGTGCAAACGCACGCCGGGGGCTTGCTCACCGGCGCGGGCGATCAGCGCCGGGCCGAAGTTTTCGACGAAACCGTCACTGGTGCGCAGCGTGAATGTTCGAACCAGTTGCTTGAGGTCGAGCTGTTCGGCGGGGCGCAAAACCGCTTCGGCGTCTTGCACCAATCGACTGACGTGTTCGCGCAATTCAAGCGCTCGTGGCGTCGGCACCAGGCCGCGTCCGGCCCGGACCAGCAGCGGGTCGCCTGTCGTTTCGCGCAACCGCGCCAGCGCTCGGCTCATGGCCGACGGGCTCAGCCGCAGTCGTTGGGCGGCGCGGGCGACGCTGCCTTCGGCGAGCAGCACGTCCAGGGTAATCAGCAGATTGAGATCGGGAGTGGTCATGCCGCAACGTTAGCACGGCGCGGGGCTGACATGGCGTCAAACGCATCTATCAAGTGCAAATGCTGCGCCTTCCGCCTTGTCACGCACGGGCATACGCTGCTGCTCTACCTTTCAGACGTGGCCAGACAATGAAATCCATTACTCAATCAGGTTCGGTGCGCTGGGCGCTTGCGAGTCTTTCGCTGTCGATGTTGATGCCTTCACTCGACACCAGCATCGCCAATGCGGGATTGCCGACGTTGGCCGAGGCGTTCGATGCTTCCTTCCAACACGTGCAGTGGATTGTTCTGGCGTATCTGCTGGCGATCACCACGCTGATCGTCAGCGTCGGACGGCTCGGCGACATGCTCGGCCGTCGGCGTTTGCTACTGGTGGGCATCGCCATTTTTACCCTGTCATCGCTGGCCTGCGGTGTTGCGCCGTCGCTTGGGTGGCTGGTCGGCGCCCGGGCGGTGCAGGGGCTTGGGGCGGCGATCATGCTGGCGCTGACCGTGGCGTTTGTCGGTGAGACGGTGCCGAAAGCGCAGACCGGCAGCGCCATGGGGTTGCTCGGAACGATGTCGGCGATCGGCACCACGCTGGGGCCGTCGCTCGGTGGGGTGTTGATTGCCAGCGTTGGCTGGCAGGCGATTTTTCTGATCAACATACCGTTGGGTGTGCTGAACATCTGGCTCGCATATCGCTATTTGCCGGCGGATGTTCAGCGGGCGAAAGCAGGGCGGGTGGGGTTCGACAAGGCCGGCACGTTGCTGCTGGCGCTGACGCTCGCGGCGTACGCGCTGGCCATGACGCTCGGGCACGGTGATTTTGGAACGCTCAATGTCGCGCTGCTACTGGCGGCTGTTTTCGGCGTTGGGCTTTTCATCTTCGTCGAGGCCACGGTCGCATCGCCATTGATCACATTAGCGCTGTTCCGCCAACAGGGATTGAGCGCCAGCCTGGCCATGAGCGCGCTCGTTTCGACGGTGATGATGGCGACGCTGGTGGTCGGGCCGTTTTATCTCTCGGGTGCGCTTGGCCTCGGCACGGCACTTGTCGGTTTCGCCTTGTCGGTCGGACCGTTGGTGGCTGCATTGACCGGCGTGCCGGCCGGTCGCCTGGTGGACCGTTTTGGCACTCGGCGCATGACCCGTCTCGGGCTCGCGACAATGGCGCTCGGCGCGAGTGCTTTATCAATGATGCCAGCGGGGTTCGGCCTCCTCGGTTACCTCGCGCCCATCGCGGTGATCACGGCCAGCTACGCGTTGTTTCAGGCGGCCAACAACACCGCGATCATGACCGACATCCGCCCGGACCAGCGCGGCGTGATTTCCGGCATGCTCAGCCTGTCACGCAATCTCGGCCTGATCACTGGAGCTTCGGTGATGGGCGCGGTGTTTGCGCTTGCCTCGGCGACGACAGACATCTCCAGCGCGTCTCCCGCAGCCGTTGCCAGCGGCATGCGGATAACGTTTGCCGTCGCCGTGGCACTGATCATCCTGGCCCTTGCCGTGGCCCTGTTTCCACGGGCTTCAGACTGCTGCACTGTGTGCAGCAATGAACTGCAGTGAGCCTATATTGTTCATCTAAAATCGAATACCGATACTGCCTGAACATCGCGCAGTCGACGCTCATGGCGTTCAAGACATGGCTGGAGGCCAGATTTGCAGAGGGGCCGCCTTGGCTGCATGTGGACCGAAGCGAACTAAAACCTATGGGGCACGCCGATTAAATGTGGGAGCGGGCTTGCTCGCGAAGGCGGTGTGTCAGGCAACATCAGTGTTTACTGACACTCCCTCTTCGCGAACAAGCCCGCTCCAGGTTCTGCACCTGACTGCGTTCCTTTTAGTGAGCGCCTCTGATGACAGCCGCTTGCGCCGTGCGCAACGCATGCCGATTGCCACGGAACAACACCAGTGTCGCGATCAACCCCAGCACCGCCGCACCACTGAGCCAGATCCCCGGCGCTGCCTTGTTGTCCAGCACATGGATCAGGTACGTACAGGCCGCCGGGGTGAAACCACCGAATGTTGCGGTCGCCAGGCTGTAGGCCAAGGAGAAACCGGTCGTGCGCACTTCCACCGGCATGATCTCGGTCAGGGCCACCACCATGGCGCCGTTGTACGAGCCATACAGGAACGACAGCCACAGTTCGACAATCAGCAAGTGGCTGAAGCTGGGGTTCGCCACCAGCCACGACAGCGCCGGATAAGCCGTGAGGATCGCCAGAATCGTCGCGCCCAGCAGCAGAGGTTTGCGGCCGATCTTGTCGGAAAGCGCGCCCATCACCGGCAGCCAGAAGAAGTTCGACAGGCCGATGCACACCGTCACCAGCAGCGCATCCAGATCCGACAGATGCAGCTCGGCTTTGCCGAAGGTCGGGGTGTAGGCGGTGATCAGGTAGAACGACACCGTGGTCATCACCACCAGCGCCATGCCGGCGAGGACGATGCCGAAGTTCTGACTGATCGAGCGGACGATGTCCCGCAGGGTAGGGCGGTGTTTGCGTGCCTGGAATTCCGGGGTTTCTTCCAGCGAACGGCGGATCACGAAGATCGCCGGCACGATCATGCAGCCGATCAGGAACGGCACGCGCCAGCCCCACTCACCCATTTGGTCGGGGCTCAGCCAGTGGTTCAAACCCACGCCGAGCAGGCCGGCGAATACCACCGCGGCTTGCTGGCTGGCGGACTGCCAACTGACGAAGAAGCCTTTGCGGCCCGGTGTGGAGATTTCGGCGAGGTACACCGACACACCGCCCAGTTCCACGCCTGCTGAAAAGCCCTGCAACAGACGACCGAACAATACGATCAGCGGCGCCGCGACGCCCAGCGTGGCATAACCCGGCACACCGGCAATCAGCACCGTGCCGGCGGCCATCAACGCCAGTGTGATGATCAGGCCTTTGCGGCGGCCGTGGCGGTCGATGTAGGCACCGAGGAAAATCGCCCCCAGCGGACGCATCAGGAAACCGGCCCCGAAAGTGGCCAGAGACAGCATCAGGGAAGCAAACGCGCTATCGGCGGGAAAGAAGGTTTTGGCAATGGCCGTGGCGTAAAAGCCGTAGACCATGAAGTCGAACATTTCGAGAAAGTTACCGCTGACAACGCGAAAAATCGCTTTGCCTTTGCTCGTATTGGAAGACATGTGTAGGTACTCACTCTGGTCGATCTTGTTTGAAAGCGCTGCACCTATGTGGCGAGGGAGCTTGCTCCCGTTCGATTGCGCAGCAATCGTAAAACCGGTCACCGCTATCGCGAGCAGGCTCGCTCCCATGCGCTCTGAAGCCCATAATGGCGGGCGCGGTTTTGAGGGGAGATGAAGATTTGTTAACTGGACGATGGAGAGGGCTTGTGGTAGTGGTCGGGATTTTGTCCGGTTGTGGCAACGGCGATAGCCTGGAACGCTTCGACGGCCCGACCATGGGCAGCAGCTATTCGATCCAATACGTGCGCCATGCCGGTCTTCCCGCACCGGCGGAAGTCCGCGTCCAGGTCGAAAAAATACTCTCTGATGTCGATCGGCAAATGTCGACCTATCGCAGTGACTCCGACATCGAACGCTTCAATAACCTGCCCGCCAACCACTGCCAGACAATGCCTGCGCCGATCCTCGAATTGGTCCGCGTCGGCGAGCGCTTGTCTTTGCAAAGTGACGGCTCCTACGACCTGACGGTGGAACCGCTGCTCAACCTCTGGGGATTTGGCCCGCAGGCGCGTGAGGAAAAAGTCCCGAGCGCCGAAGCACTGGCCGAGGTGCAGCAGCGTGTCGGTCATAATCACCTGCGCATCGAAGGTGACCAGTTGTGCAAGGATGCCGCAGTGGAGGTCGACTTCAACAGCATCGCTGCCGGTTACGCGGTCGACACGATTGCCGCCGAACTCGAAGCGCTGGGCATCCACGACTACCTCGCTGAAGCCACCGGTGAACTCAAGGCCGTCGGTAAAAAACTCGACGGCTCACCGTGGCGCATCGCCCTGGAAGAACCCCGTGATGATCAGCAAGTGGCCGAGCGCATCATTGCCGTCGACGGCTACGGCGTGTCCACCTCCGGTGATTACCGTAACTATTTCGAGCAGGGTGGCCGGCGCTATTCCCACACCTTCGATGCCCGCACCGGAACACCGGTCCTACACACCCTGGCGTCAGTCACGGTGATTCATCCTTCAGCTTTGATGGCCGATGGCTTATCGACGCTGTTGCTGATTCTTGGCCCTGAACGGGGTTGGGACTATGCCCAAACGCATGACATTGCTGCATTCTTTGTGATTCGTGCCGATACAGGTTTTGTCACACGCACCAATCAGGCTTTTGAGCGCCTGGCCGGTGAGAAAACCGAGTGATTGCGGCTGCAAAAGCATTTTTCGATGGCTTTGTAGTGCAGGCAAAACTAGCCTACGACGCGACCAAGGGTTAATGTGCGCGGCGTTGACGCTTCTATAGACTGTGTCCGGGTTCTGCACTGGCCCCAAATTGTTCCTTCACGCCGCCGATCGGCGTGATTTAGCCGCAGGCGCCGAGGGTGTCGCGGCCTGTTCTGAGGAGTACGCATGGCTGTCTACAACTACGATGTGGTGGTGTTGGGTTCCGGCCCGGCGGGAGAAGGCGCGGCAATGAACGCTGCCAAGGCAGGGCGCAAGGTGGCGATGGTCGATAGCCGTCGCCAGGTCGGCGGCAACTGCACCCACCTGGGCACCATCCCGTCCAAGGCCTTGCGTCACTCGGTCCGGCAGATCATGCAGTTCAACACCAACCCGATGTTCCGGGCCATTGGTGAGCCGCGTTGGTTCTCGTTCCCGGACGTGTTGAAAAGCGCTGAAAAAGTTATCTCCAAACAAGTCGCCTCGCGCACCGGCTACTACGCCCGTAACCGCGTCGACGTGTTCTTCGGCACCGGCAGCTTCGCCGACGAGCAAACCATCGAAGTCGTCTGCGCCAACGGCGTGGTCGAAAAACTGGTGGCCAAGCACATCATCATCGCCACCGGTTCGCGTCCTTATCGCCCGGCGGACATCGATTTCCATCACCCGCGTATCTACGATAGCGACACCATCCTCAGCCTCGGCCACACCCCGCGTAAACTCATTGTTTACGGCGCCGGCGTGATCGGCTGCGAATACGCCTCGATCTTCAGTGGTCTGGGTGTATTGGTTGAGCTGGTGGACAACCGTGGTCAGTTGCTGAGCTTCCTCGACTCGGAAATCTCCCAGGCCCTGAGCTACCACTTCAGCAACAACAACATCACGGTTCGCCACAACGAAGACTACGACCGCGTCGAAGGCGTGGACAACGGCGTGATCCTGCACCTCAAGTCCGGCAAGAAGATCAAGGCCGACGCCCTGCTCTGGTGCAACGGCCGTACCGGCAACACCGATCAGCTGGGTCTGGAAAACATCGGCGTGAAGGTCAACAGCCGTGGCCAGATCGAAGTCGACGAGAACTACCGCACCTGTGTGCCGAACATATATGGCGCCGGTGATGTGATTGGCTGGCCAAGCCTGGCCAGTGCCGCCCACGACCAGGGCCGTTCGGCCGCTGGCAGTATCGTCGACAACGGCAGCTGGCGCTTCGTCAACGACGTGCCGACCGGCATCTACACCATTCCGGAGATCAGCTCGATCGGCAAGAACGAGCAGGAGCTGACTCAGGCCAAGGTGCCGTACGAAGTGGGCAAGGCATTCTTCAAGAGCATGGCGCGTGCGCAGATCGCCGGCGAGCCGCAGGGCATGCTGAAGATCCTGTTCCACCGCGAGACGCTGGAAGTGCTGGGCGTTCACTGCTTCGGTTATCAGGCGTCGGAGATCGTGCACATCGGTCAGGCGATCATGAACCAGCCGGGCGAGCAGAACACCCTGAAGTACTTCGTCAACACGACGTTCAACTACCCGACCATGGCCGAAGCCTATCGGGTAGCGGCGTACGATGGCCTCAACCGGCTTTTTTGAGCGGCTCCGGCCGGTGGCCTGAGCCGGCCGGGGAGACCGATTTCAGCAATTCTCGAGCGTGGCGGTGGCCAAACCGGGAAAGTCTGTAATCAGGCTGTCAACGCCGAAGTCGGCGAGCCTGCGCATCAGCGCAGGCTCGTTGACTGTCCACACCGACACATGCAGCCCCTGACGCTGCGCCTTCTGCAGGCGTTCCGGCGTACACAGGGTCCAGTTCAGCGCCAGCATCTCACAGCCATAGTTTTGCGCGACCTTCAACGGGTCGAGCCAGGCGTACTCGGCCACCAGTCCGCGAGACACGTCCGGCACCAGGTCCAGCGCGGCTTTCAACACTTCGCGTGAACTCGAGGTAATCGTGACCTTGTCCCGTATGCCGAAACGCTGGGCCATTTCGCGAATCGCCAGCACGGTGGTTGCGGCACGGGTGCGTGAAGCGCTTTTGACTTCCAGCTGCCAGTGCTCGAAATCGCATTTTTCGAACAACTCTTCCAGCGTCGGGATCGGGCAGGGTTTGATCCAGCCCGGGCCGCCCTTGCGCGCGTCGTAGGTCACCAGTTCCGCAGCCGTGTGTTCGGCCACTTTGCCGCGGCGGTCTGTGGTGCGTTTGAGGGTCGGGTCGTGGATCACCATCAACTCGCCGTCCTTGGACAGGTGCAGGTCCAGTTCGCAGCGGCGCACGCCGTGCTTGAGGCATTGCTGAAAGCTGGTCAGGGTGTTTTCCGGTGCTTCGCCCTTGGCGCCGCGATGGCCGTAGATGAGAGTCACGGTTCTTCCTTAATTAATGGCCGTTTTCGTTTTGTTCGCGCGCCAGGCGTCGTTCTTGTGCCTGTCGCTGCAAGATGTAGCGGGCCAGCAGTTGTCGCTGGGCATCGGACAGGTATTCGAATTCGGTGCCGACGTCGTAGCCGCCACCCTTGCGGTCGCAATGGGTGACGCGGGCCCGCAGTAACAGGCCGAGGGCTTGTGGCATCAGCACCAGCTTGACCGACAGGTGCGCGCCGACGGCAATGGGCGTCGGATGCTGAAAGTCGATGCCGCCTTCGGAGATGATCACCGGCTGCGGTTCGCCGATCTGTCCGAGCACGGTCAGGGCGACCACCTGGCTTAGCAGATCGATGCGTTTGTTCTGTGATTTGAGGAACGCGGCGATGGCTCGGTCGCGTTCGTTGATCTGGCGCAACAGGTGTTGCGACTCGAATTCGCTCAGGTGCAGTTCGCTGAGCAGGTTGAATAGCGGGGAAGCATCCTGCAACACTTCCTGGCCTGCTGCTTCGGGAGCAGACAGGGGCCGAATTTCCAGTGCGATCGTGTCCTCGATACGGTAGTATTCGCGGCGATCTTCTTCATCTAATGTCGACATGGCGAACCCATGGTAGCGGCGGTGGTCTGAGTGTAAAGCTGGTTATCGACCCCCGCCACAAGGACGTTCCTTTTCCCTCCGAACAAGCCCCGACATGTTCAGACCTCTCTTCGTATTTATCGGCACGCGTTATACCCGTGCAAAACGTCGCAATCATTTTGTGTCATTCATTTCCCTGACCTCGATGATCGGACTCGCCCTCGGCGTGGTCGTGATGATCGTTGTGTTATCGGTCATGAACGGCTTCGATCATGAGATGCGCACCCGTGTGCTGGGCATGGTGCCCCACGCGACCATCGAGTCCGGCGAGCCGATCAGCGACTGGCAAAGCCTGGCCGCCAAGGTCAAGCAGAACCCGCAGGTGGCGGCGGTTGCGCCCTTCGTCCAGATGCAGGGCCTGCTGACCAACAACGGCAAGGTTTCCAAAGTGCTGCTCAATGCCATCGACCCTGTGCAGGAACGGCAGGTGTCGATCATTGATAACTTCATGCAGCAGGGCAAACTAGACGACCTGGCGCCGGGCAGTTTCGGCATCGTCATCGGAGACAAGGCGGCAGCCAAGCTCGGCGCGGCGGTTGGCGACAAGCTGACGTTTGTCGCGCCGGAAGTCACCGTGACCCCGGCCGGGATGTTCCCGCGCATGAAACGCTTTACCGTGGTCGGCATCTTCCATGTCGGCGCCGGTGAGCTGGACGGCTATCTGGGCCTGACCAATCTGCAGGATTTGGCCAGGTTGCACCGCTGGCAACCGGATCAGGTCCAGGGCTTGCGACTGAAGTTCGACGACCTGTTCCAGGCGCCGCGCACCGCGTGGACTATCGCCCAGCAGCTCGGCGAAGACCGTTACTACGCCCGCGACTGGACTCGTACCCACGGCAACCTGTATCAGGCGATCCGCATGGAAAAAGCCATGATCGGCCTGCTGTTGCTGCTGATCGTCGCCGTTGCTGCGTTCAACATCATTTCCACGCTGGTGATGGTGGTGAACGACAAGAAGGGCGACATCGCGATCCTGCGTACCCTGGGCGCCACACCGGGCTCGATCATGGCGACGTTCATGGTCCAGGGCACGGTCATTGGTGTGGTCGGTACGCTGATCGGCGCCGTGGTCGGGATCTTCGCCGCGCTGAACGTCAGCGCCGCGATCGCGGCCCTGGAAGGGCTGATCGGCCACAAGTTCTTGAACGCCGACGTGTATTTCATCGATTACCTGCCGTCGCAAGTGCAGAGCCAGGACGTGTTGATGGTCTGCGCCGCCGCGTTGGTCCTGAGTTTCCTCGCCACCCTGTATCCAGCCTGGCGTGCCGCGCGCACCCAGCCTGCGGAGGCGCTACGTTATGAGTGAGTCGGGCATGAGTGATAAAGCAATCTTGAGCTGCCGCAACCTGGGCAAATCCTACGTGGAAGGCCCGGAATCGGTAGAGGTTCTGGCCGGTCTGCAACTGGAACTGCATCCGGGTGAGCGCGTGGCGATCGTCGGTACGTCGGGTTCGGGCAAAAGTACCTTGCTCAACCTGCTGGGCGGCCTCGATACGCCGACCAAGGGCAGCGTCTGGCTGGCCGGTGAAGAACTCTCCGCCCTGAACGAAAAGGCCCGTGGCCTGTTGCGCAACCGGTCTCTGGGTTTCGTTTACCAGTTCCACCACTTGCTGCCTGAGTTCACCGCGCTGGAAAACGTCTGCATGCCGCTGCTGATCGGCAAGACCGCGATCCCGGAAGCGCGTCAGCGTGCGACGGCGTTGCTGGAGCGGGTAGGGCTGGGCCATCGCCTGGAGCACAAGCCGGCGGAATTGTCCGGTGGCGAACGCCAGCGTGTGGCCATTGCCCGCGCCCTGGTGAACAAGCCAGGCTTGGTGATGCTCGACGAGCCGACCGGCAACCTCGACTCCCACACCGCCCAGGGCATTCAGGATTTGATGCTGGAACTCAGCACCTCGATGCGCACGGCGTTCCTGGTGGTGACCCACGACATGAACCTGGCTCGCCAGATGGATCGCGTCCTGCATTTGCAGGAAGGTTACCTGACCCCCATCTGATTGGCTGAAACCCGGCACACTGAACAGTGCGTCGGGTCTTTTATTTTTATACGGTGCCCCAGCGAATGTTCAGACCGTTATCGATCTTTATCGGCACGCGCTATACCCGCGCCAAGCGCCGCAATCGCTTTGTTTCCTTCATCTCGATGACCTCGATGATCGGCCTCGCCCTGGGCGTGCTGGCGATGATCGTGGTGCTGTCGGTGATGAACGGCTTCCAGCGCGAAATGAGCTCGCGCATCCTCGGCATGGTGCCCCACGCGACCATCGTCGGCGTGAACCCTATCGACGATTGGCAGCCGGTGGCCGCCGCGGCGATGAAGAATCCTGAAGTCACCGCCGCCGTGCCATTCACCGAGATGGAAGGCATGCTGTCCTACAAGGGCACCATGCAGCCGATCCAGGTCAGCGGGGTCGATCCGGCGCTGGAAAGCAAGGTCTCGATCGTTGCCAAGCACATTGTTCAGGGGCGTCTCGACGCCTTGAAGCCGGGCGAATTCGGCGTGGTGATCGGCGAGATCACCGCGCGGCGCTTTCGCTTGAACGTCGGCGACAAGATCACCCTGATCGTGCCGGAAGTCAGCAATGCACCGGGTGGCATCACCCCGCGCATGCAGCGGCTGAACGTGGTGGGCGTGTTCAAGGTCGGCGCCGAACTGGACGGTTCGATGGCGCTGATCCACATGGCCGATGCCGCGCAGATGCAGCACTGGCAACCGAATCAGGTGCAGAGCGTGCGCCTGGCGGTGAAGGATCTGTACGCCGCGCCGCAAGTATCGAGCGACATCGCGACCGGTCTGGGCGCCGCCTACAAGGCTGACGACTGGACCCACACCCAGGGCAGTCTGTTCAGTGCGATGAAAATGGAAAAAACCATGATCGGCCTGCTGTTGCTGATGATCGTCGCGGTGGCGGCGTTCAACATCATCGCCACCCTGATCATGGTGGTCAACGACAAGGGCGCGGACATCGCGATCCTGCGCACCATCGGCGCCACACCTCGGCAGATCATGGCGATCTTCATGGTGCAGGGCACGGTGATCGGGATTGTCGGCACCTTGATCGGTGGTGTGCTGGGCGTGATCGCGGCGTTGAACGTCAGTGAACTGGTGGGCTGGATGGAGCGGGTCAGCGGGCAGCACATCTTCAGTTCCGATGTGTACTTCGTCAGCAACTTGCCGTCCGAATTGCAGGGCGCGGATGTGCTGTTGATCTGCTCCGCCGGTTTCATCATGAGCTTTCTGGCGACGGTTTATCCGGCGTGGCGGGCGGCGAAAGTCGAGCCGGCTACTGCGTTGCGGTATTCGTAGTCCGTTAGACCGCGAAGGGGCCAGTCCTGCTGGCCTCAGTCCTTTCTTGGCAACTCAATTATGAACCGCGTCCACCCCTGAGCCGATTCGCAACGAATCTGCCCGCCATGGGCGCGGATGATCGACTGGGTGATCGCCAATCCCAATCCCGCATGCTCACTGCTGCCTTCACGGCGCGCGGGGTCTGCCCGGTAGAAGCGGTCAAACAAACGCGGCACCAGGTCCTCGGAAATCCCTTCACCACTGTTTTCAACGGTCAGGCTCAAGCCTGCCGGTTGCTCGACGATCTTTACCCGCACCTCACCACCAGCCGGGGTAAACCGCAACGCATTGTCCAGCAAATTGGACAGTGCCCGGCGCAACATGCTGCGATCGCCCTGCATGCTCGCGTGGCCGTCACGACTCAACTTCACCCGGGCGTCCTCAGCCAGCGGCGCGAAAAACTCCAGCAGCACATCCGCTTCTTCCGCCAGGTCCAGCGGTTCGCGCTTGGGCATCAGCAAACCGTGATCAGCCTTGGCCAGGTACAGCATGTCGTTGACCAGTTGCGCCATCCATTGCAGTTCTTCGAGGTTGCTGTGCAGAGCCTCGCGGTAATCCTCAAGGGGGCGAGGGCGGGTGAGGGTGACTTGGGTGTGGGTCAGCAGGTTCGACAGCGGTGTGCGCAGTTCATGGGCGATGTCGGCGGAGAAGGCCGAGAGCCGCTGAAAAGAGTCATCGAGGCGTCCGAGCATGGCGTTGAAGCTGTGGGCCATTTCCGCGAGTTCGGGCGGCATGTCTGCTTCCGGCAGGCGGGCGTTGAGCGATTGCGCCGATACGCCGCTGGCGACCGCACTCATGCGCAGCAACGGACGCAAACCACTGCGCGCCGCCCAGGCACCGAGCAGGGCGGTGGCCAGGGCCGAGAGGCCGACTGTCAGCCAGATCAGGTGCTGCATGCGCTGCAGAAAGTGCTGGTGATGGGTAATGTCCAGCAACAAGGTCAGTTGCGGTGAGTCGGGTTTGTCGAGGAACAGCGGCGCATTCAGGACGCGGTAATCGGTGCCGTCGTCGCTCACTGTCGACAGGCCACGCTTGCGCGGTAAATCTTTGGGCACGCTGGGCGAACTGTCGTACATGCGTTGGCCGTCACTGCTAATGATGCGCAGCGAAAGATCGGCCTGTCGGCTCAATTCATCGGCCAGCCTGGCTTCGGCGTCGCCGGCCTGAATGTCATCCAGCGCCCGGCGTAAACCAATCAATTTGTCATCCAGCAACTGCTGGTCCAGCTCGACAAAGTGCGCCTCGCTGGCGCGGCTGAACAACACTCCGGCGAACAACGACACCACCGCAGTGCAGGCGGCAAACAGCAGTGCCAGGCGGTTGCTTAATGAAAGCCGGCGCATCAGGCGGGGCGCTCTTCAAGGACGTAACCCATGCCGCGCACGGTGTGAATCAACTTGTTCGGGAAATCGTCGTCGATCTTCAGGCGCAACCGGCGGATCGCCACTTCGATGACGTTGGTGTCGCTGTCGAAATTCATGTCCCACACCTGGGACGCGATCAGCGACTTGGGCAGAACTTCGCCCTGGCGCCGCAGGAGCATTTCCAGCAGGGCGAATTCCTTGGCGGTCAGGTCGATGCGCTGACCGTTACGCTCGACCCGGCGACGGATCAGGTCCAGGCGCAAATCGGCCAGTTGCAGGCTGGTTTCCTGGGGCGTGGCGCTGCCGCGACGCAGCAGGCTGCGAACCCGGGCCAGCAGTTCGGAGAAGGCGAAAGGTTTGACCAGGTAATCGTCGGCGCCCAGTTCCAGGCCATGGACTCGGTCCTCCACCGCGTCTCGTGCGGTCAAAAACAGTACCGGCGTGTCCAGGCCTGCACTGCGCACCGCTTGCAGAATCTGCCAGCCATCGCGACCGGGGAGCATCACATCGAGAATCAACAAGGCGTAATCGCCGCTCAAGGCCAGTTGCTGGCCGGTGGTGCCATCGGCCACCAGTTCGGTGTTGAAGCCAGCCTCGGTCAGGCCCTGGCGTAAGTAATGGCCGGTTTTCGGTTGGTCTTCGACGATCAGCAGTTTCATGGGCGACTCGGGCAGTTTGAACAGGTGCGTTATACCGTGGGCGGCGAGGAAGCAGGCCAACCTGACAAAGTTGTAATCTGCCTGTCAGGTAGCTGGCAGAGCCGACGGGGTAGAGTTTCCCACAAGCTGAACCTCATCTTGTTGGAGTGCGACTATGTTTTTGCAAAAGCGTCTGGCACTGTCCGCTTGTTTGCTGACTCTGAGTTTAGGGCTGGAAGCCTCACCGGCGCAGACCTACGATTTCGGTCAATCGGCCTCGGCCGCCCAGGCCACCCGCAGCGTCGAAGTGGTAATGGGCGATATGACCTTCAGCCCCAAGACCATCGATATCAAGGCCGGGGAAACCGTGCGTCTCGTACTGGTGAATAAAGGCCAGTTGCTGCACGAATTCAACCTCGGCGATGCACAGATGCATGCCAGGCATCAGCAGGAAATGCTCCAGATGCAGCAAAGCGGCATGCTGATGCCTACAGGTATGAAGGCCATGGACCACGGTTCCATGGCCGGAATGGATCATGGCGCCATGGGTCACGGCATGAAGCATGACGACCCCAACAGTGTGTTGGTGGAGCCGGGTAAAACCGCCGAGCTGACCTGGACCTTCACCAAGGCCACTAACCTGGAATTCGCCTGCAACATCCCCGGCCATTACCAGGCCGGCATGGTCGGCAAACTGACAGTCAGTCAGTAAGCACTCAAAGGCGGGAGCAAAGGCTGGTAGAATCCGCTGATTCTTCAGTCAGGTTTCCGCCATGCATCCCGCAGCCGAACATTCGCCGCTGGGCAAATCCAGCGAATACATCGCCACCTACACGCCGTCCTTGCTGTTCCCGATCCCGCGCGCCGCGAAATGGGCCGAGTTGGGCCTGACCGCGCAAACCCTGCCGTACAAGGGCGTGGACTTCTGGAACTGCTTCGAGCTGTCGTGGCTGTTGCCGTCCGGCAAGCCTGTGGTGGCGATCGGCGAATTCAGCATCCCGGCGGATTCGCCGAACATCATCGAGTCGAAGTCGTTCAAGCTGTACCTCAACTCGCTGAACCAGACGCCATTTGCCGACACCGCGAGCCTTGAAGCGACGCTGGTGAAAGACCTCTCGGCCGCTGCCGGCAAATCGGTGGGCGTGCGGGTTCGCAGCCTGAAAGAGGTAGAGGCGGAAGGCGTCGTGGCGTTGCCGGGCGTGTGCATCGATGACCTGGACATCAGTGTCAGCAACTATGAGCATCCGCGTCCGGAACTGCTGCGTTGCGATGAGTCGCGGATCGTTGAAGAGTGCGTGCACAGCCATTTGCTCAAATCCAACTGCCCGGTCACCAGTCAGCCGGACTGGGGCAGCGTGGTGGTGGAGTATCGTGGCGCGGCGCTGGATCACGCGAGTTTGCTGGAATACATCGTGAGCTTCCGCCAGCACTCGGACTTCCATGAGCAGTGCGTAGAGCGGATTTTCCTCGACCTGCAGCGGTTGCTGAAGCCGGAGAAATTGACGGTGTACGCGCGGTATGTGCGTCGTGGTGGATTGGACATCAACCCGTATCGCAGCACCGAAGAGGTGCAACTGCCGAACCATCGCTTGGTCCGACAATAAAGAGCCATTGCGGGATTGCATTCGCGAATCCCGGATATGAAAAAGCCCCGCTATCGATAGCGGGGCTTTTTTGCATCTGGCAGGTTCAGATCCCCATATTGCCCAAGGCTTGCACAATGTTGCGCAAGGTGCCGGCCAATGTGGGATGTTCGAGTTCGAAGCGCTCGACGGCCAGATTCACATTGTCGGCGAGGTTGGTGTCCTGGGTTTTGGTTTCCAGCTCAAGCTCCAGTTGGATCTGTTGCATCAGCGCGTGCAGGTCTTCGCGCTCGGCTTCGGTCAGTGGCGGATTCTGTTCCAATTGCTCGCGCAGTTTATTGAGCTGATCTTGCAGTTCGCGGGCGGGCATGGCGTTCTTCCTTTTATCAATAGGCACTGGCATAGACCGCAGCGGCGCGCCAAAAGGTCTATGGCTGACCTTTAGATTAATCCACTCGCGCGCAACCTGCATGATCTCAGTCAGGGCTTTTCGCCTTTGAGCCGACGCAGGCTGATATCGGCCAGGCAGGTATCGAGCTCGCCCAGATGATCGATCACCGAATGCACGCCCAGGCCGAACAACTGCACCGTCGCCTTGCCGCGCAAGTGTTCCCGTTCCTTCTGGCTCAAGGCTTGCCATTCGTTCGGCGCGAGCCCGCATAGCGAGCCGCACGACGCCAGGCCGATGGTCCACAGCCCGGCGTTCAGGCCCGATTGCAGCAGTCGCGGCTCGCCGCTGACCAGCACGCAACCGTCCAGGCGCTCGACATTCAACGCCATCAAGGCTTGCCAGCAGGCATTCGGGGCCGGCCATGGATTGATTGTTTCCGAGTGTTGCAAAGATTTGATCCAGGCCGGAAGTGCGACGGCCAGAGAATGGCTGAGGGCAGGGGGTAGTTCATCAAGCCAGGCGCAGGGAATCCGTTGTCGCTGCAAGCTGGACAGGCTCTCCAGGGCGCCGGGCGTGACCTCGGCATGCTCGGCAGAAACGGTGCCGTGCTGATGCGTGCGCGCGCCGAAATCCACCAGGCAACCACTGAGACCGAACAGCACGGCGGTCAGATTCGGTGCGGCAAGGGGCAAGACTTCGGCGTGCGGCATGGAAACGTCCTTGAAATAGCGACAAGGCTATTCATGGACGATGACAATCGAGTGACACGGATGTGAATCGCTCGCCGTCAGGAGGCGTCGTTCGTAGACCATCGTGCACGATGCTGCCTAAACCGGGTTTTCCGTCATATAATAGCGGTCTTTGCGCCTGGGCCAAGCGCCCGCGTCAGTACAATCCAAGGAGTTTCTTATGCGCTGGAGCAATCGACTCGCTCAGCTTTGTATGTGTGCCAGTGTATTGCTGGTTCCGTTTGCGACTCAGGCCGCCACGGAAGAAGACCCTTGGGAAAGCATCAACCGCCCGATCTACAAATTCAACGACTTTGTCGACACCTACGCACTGAAGCCGTTGGCTCAGGGCTACCAGTTCGTCACACCGCAGTTCCTGGAAGACGGCATCCACAACATGTTCCGCAACGTCGGCGATGTGACCAACCTCGCCAACGACGTGTTGCAGGCCAAGCCCGCTGCGGCTGGCGTCGACACCGCGCGTTTGATCTTCAACAGCACCTTCGGCCTGCTGGGCTTCTTCGACGTGGGCACCAAGATGGGCCTGCACCGCAACGACGAAGACTTCGGCCAGACCCTCGGTTACTGGGGCGTGGGCAGCGGCCCGTACGTGATGCTGCCGCTGCTGGGTCCAAGCACCTTGCGTGATACGCCTTCCAAGTATGTCGATGGCTATACCGGTCCGTACCCTTACATCAACGATATACCGGTACGTAACTCGATTTACGGCCTGAACATCGTCGACACTCGCGCCAGCCTGTTGTCGGCCGAGAAACTGATCACTGGCGACAAATACACCTTTATTCGCAATGCATACCTGCAAAACCGCGAATTCAAAGTCAAGGACGGTAAGGTCGAAGACGATTTTTAATCTCGACCGGTAAAACGAAGAGGGCGGCCAATTGGCCGCCTTCTTTCGTTTGGCTTGCGGGTGAAGTCAGGGCTATTTCATCTTCAGGATTGTAAGCCCGAGTTTCTGGCCGCCACCGTCCTGTGCTTTCACCCACACCACCTCGGTGTCGGCTTCAAGGCCTTTGAGGGCTGCGTGATCGGAATCGATCCGCACGCTGAGCCGGTCACCGACCTTGAATGAGCGGGGCGCCTCCAGCTGCATGCCAGTGCTGGAAAGGTCGATGCAGACGGCTTGCACCTCATCGCCTTCATGAATCAGCGACACATCGGCATCAACCCGCATGCGGATGAAATCGCGCTTTTCGCTGTAGTCCCGATCGGTTTGGCTCATGGGCTCGATCCTTCCTTTGGGTTACGGTTTTGCCTGTTCTTATAACTCTCGGTGATTTGACAAGTAAAGACGTCAAGCGACCATCGGCGTGAGCTTGAAACGCCTCGCGGATGGGAGTACCGTCTGCGCCTTAGAAGGGCACCTCTGGTGGAACAGTGAGTAGGGCAAACGCTCGAAAACGGTGCAGCAGAGAGGCTAGAAAGCGAATCCAGTAGTGTGTGCAGGGCCAAATGCCCAGCCTGCTACGCCAACCTAATTCTGGCGCCGTTTGCCCACATGCCAAAAACCAGTGCCACGCTGCTGATAATCGATGATGACGAAGTAGTGCGTGCGAGCCTCGCGGCCTACTTGGAAGACAGTGGTTTCAGTGTCCTGCAGGCCAGCAATGGCCAGCAGGGTCTTCAGGTATTCGAGCAAGACAAGCCCGACTTGGTCATCTGCGATCTGCGCATGCCGCAGATGGGCGGACTCGAACTCATTCGCCAGGTCACCGAACTGTCGCCGCAAACCCCGGTAATCGTGGTTTCGGGCGCCGGTGTGATGAACGACGCCGTCGAGGCCCTGCGCCTGGGCGCAGCGGACTACCTGATCAAGCCTCTCGAAGATCTCGCCGTACTCGAGCACTCCGTGCGCCGTGCCCTGGATCGTGCGCGTCTGCTGCTGGAAAACCAGCGCTACCGCGAGAAGCTGGAAAAGGCCAACCGCGAGCTCGAAGCCAGCCTGAACTTGCTCCAGGAAGACCAGAACGCCGGTCGCCAGGTGCAGATGAACATGCTGCCGGTGAGCCCCTGGACCATCAACGAGTTCCAGTTTGCGCACCAGATCATCCCGTCGCTGTACCTGTCGGGCGATTTCGTCGACTACTTTCGGGTCGACGAGCGTCGGGTAGCGTTCTACCTGGCGGACGTTTCCGGTCATGGCGCCTCTTCAGCCTTCGTCACCGTGCTGCTGAAGTTCATGACCACGCGCTTGCTGTTCGAATCCAAGCGCAACGGCACATTGCCGGAATTCAAGCCTTCAGAAGTCCTTGGTCATATCAACCGGGGCCTGATCAGTTGTAAGCTGGGTAAACACGTCACAATGGTCGGTGGAGTCATCGACGAGGAGACAGGTTTGTTGACCTATAGCATCGGCGGTCATCTGCCGTTGCCCGTGTTGTACACGCCAGACAGTGTTCGTTACCTGGAAGGGCGTGGTCTGCCGGTGGGCCTCTTCAATGAAGCCACCTACGAAGACCACGTACTGGAGCTGCCACCGGTATTCAGCCTGACGCTGATGTCTGATGGCATTCTGGACCTTTTGCCAGAACCCACACTCAAAGATAAAGAAGCTGCTTTGCCTCAACGGGTCAAAGCGGCGGGCGGCAGCCTGGATGGTCTGCGCCAGGTTTTTGGATTGGCCACGCTAGGGGAGATGCCGGATGATATCGCCCTGTTGGTGTTGAGCAGGAATCTTTAATGAGTACCGGTAGAATCCAGTTCGCCGAGCAGGACGGCACCTTCGTCCTGAAGTTCGTCGGTGAAGTTCGCCTGACCTTGTGTTCGGCGTTGGATGCGACTATTGAGCGGATCTTCACTGCGTTGAACTTCAACGCCATCGTGATCGACCTGACTGAAACCCGTAGCATCGACAGCACCACCCTGGGCCTGCTGGCCAAGCTGTCGATTCTGTCGCGGCAAAAAGTCGGCCTGTTGCCGACTGTCGTCACCACCCACGAAGACATCACCCGTCTGCTGCAGTCCATGGGCTTCGAGCAAGTGTTCAACATCGTTGACCGTCCGATCCCATGCCCTGAATGCCTGACCGACCTGCCAGACCAGGACCAGTCCGAAGAAGTGGTGCGAATCAAAGTCCTCGAAGCACACAAAATCCTCATGGGCCTGAACGACTCCAACCGTGAGGCGTTTCATGACCTGGTGAACGCGCTGGAGCGTCACTGATTAATTCCCTGTGGGAGCGGGCTTGCCCGCGAAGGCGCCCTAACAATCACCACATCTTCCAGTGCTAAGCCCATTACCCGAATTCAACGCAAAAAAAGGGCGAACCCATGGTTCGCCCTTTTTGCATCCAGCTAACTCAAATCACAGCTTGGCCTGCAACAACGCCTCAAGCTTCTCCTGGTCCCGAGCAAACTGACGAATGCCCTCAGCCAGTTTTTCGGTCGCCATCGCATCCTCGTTGGACAACCAACGGAACTGCGCTTCATTCAAGCTCAGACGCGCTTCACCCGTATGCCCCGGCACCAATTTGCGCTCCAGCTTGCCGGTATCCGCCGCCAGTTTCTCCAGCAGATCAGGGCTGATGGTCAACCGATCACAACCGGCCAACTGTTCGATCTGATTCAGATTACGGAAGCTGGCACCCATCACTACGGTTTTGTAGTCATTGGCCTTGTAGTAGTTGTAGATGCGCGTCACCGACTGCACGCCCGGATCATCCGCGCCGGTGTAGTCGTTGCCGGTGGCCTTCTTGTACCAGTCGTAGATACGGCCCACGAACGGCGAAATCAGGAAAACCCCAGCGTCAGCACATGCCGCCGCCTGAGCGAAAGAGAACAGCAAGGTCAGGTTGGTCTGGATGCCTTCCTTCTCCAGCGTCTCGGCAGCGCGGATGCCTTCCCAGGTGGAAGCGATCTTGATCAGCACACGGTCGCGGCCAACGCCGGCTTTCTCGTACAAGTCGATCAGACGGTGCGCACGCTTCAATACGGCGTCAGTGTCGAACGACAGGCGCGCATCCACTTCAGTGGAAATACGGCCAGGAATCACCTTCAGAATCTCTTGCCCCACCGCCACACCAAAACGGTCACTGGCCAGGCCCACATCGCCCTTGCAGTCGCTGACGCAAGCGTTCAGCAACTCGGCATAACCGGGAATGGCCGCTGCTTTGAGCAGCAGGGAAGGGTTGGTGGTGGCGTCCACGGGTTTAACGCGAGCGATTGCTTCGAAGTCGCCAGTGTCGGCAACCACGGTGGTCATTTGTTTGAGTTGTTCCAGCTTGGAAGTCATGGGCGTGCTCTGTCCTATGGGTCTAATGACATTACCCGAGCGCTGACAGCCACTCAAGGGTGCATGTGCGTATCGAAGGCCCCAGTGGCAACATCCTGGAAACGGATGTTTGAAAGGCGGGGCGTGGTCTCGGTAAATACGATGCTGAAATGGAGGGCAGGTTCAATGGAGGTGACGGTTAGCGTGCTGAGCAGGCCTGGGTCATGTCCTCAATGCTTACCGATTTGACCAGCTTGCGAATTAGACCTTTGAGCGCTCGGGCCGAACAAGTGACGGCCGCCATTTCAAAGCGGCCATTTTCTAACGAGACAGAGCGCGGACACCGGCGCGCGAAACCTGCAAGTGAGTGACGAGGGATTAACGTCCCTCCAACAACTCTGCCGCCTGATCCAGCAACGCCAACGGCTCTTTAGCCTTGTGAATATCCACCGACAACAACTGCCGAAACTTGCGCGCCCCCGGAAACCCGGTGCCCAGCCCCAGTACATGCCGAGTGATGTGGTGCATCGCGCCACCCGCCAGCAGATGCTCGGCAATATAAGGCCGCAACTGCGCCAGCGCCTCGGCCCGAGTGATCACCGGCGCCGTGCTGCCAAACAGCTGCTGATCCACCTCAGCCATCACATAAGGATTGTGATACGCCTCACGGCCCAGCATCACACCGTCGAACGTCTGCAAATGCTCGTGACAGGCCTCGAGCGTCTTGATCCCGCCGTTGAGAATAATCTCCAGCTCCGGAAAATCCGCCTTCAACCGCGCCGCCACGTCATAACGCAGAGGCGGAATGTCGCGGTTCTCCTTCGGCGACAACCCCTCCAGAATCGCAATCCGCGCGTGCACGGTAAAACTCGTGCACCCGGCATCCCGAACCGTGCCGACGAAATCACACAACTCCTCGTAACTGTCCCGCCCATTAATCCCGATCCGATGCTTCACCGTCACCGGAATCGACACCGCATCACGCATCGCCTTCACACAATCGGCCACCAACTGCGGATGCCCCATCAGGCACGCACCGATCATATTGTTCTGCACCCGATCACTCGGGCAGCCGACATTCAGGTTTACCTCGTCGTAACCGTGCTCCTGGGCCATGCGGGCGCAGGCGGCCAGGTCCAGCGGAACACTGCCACCGAGTTGCAGGGCGAGCGGGTGCTCGGCTTCGTTGTGACGCAAGAAGCGGTCGTGGTCGCCGTTGAGCAGCGCGCCGGTGGTGACCATTTCGGTGTAGAGCAGGGCGTGCTTGGAGAGCAGGCGCAGGAAGAAGCGGCAGTGGCGGTCTGTCCAATCCATCATCGGGGCGACGGAGAAGCGGCGGGAGAGCGGTTGGGCGATGGTTGGTGCGGCTGAATGGGGCATGGGTATCTGAATAAAAGAAGCGTGAGGCGGGGTAGGGAGTTTATCAGGAATGAGGGAGTGGAAGGGCGCTAGGGGGCACTTGCGGCGACCACGATTCTGACGTCGTGCTTCTCACCACAGTCGGCTTCGTCTCTTTTCGCGCGGCATGCCAGCGCCAGTGATAAACGTGACTAGCGCCAATGGCGTAAAGCCGATGTATCCAATGCTTGCCACGCTTCGGAGTGACAAAGTTGATCCTTCGTCAGCCAGAGTCCTGCGTGTGGGCACAGGGACTCGGCGGGGAGTGCCAGCAGGTCGCTCAACTTCATTGCGCTGATTGAGCCTCGGTCTCTTTCATCCTCGGCTTCCCAGTCGCGCAGAAATAGACGCACCTTCAAGACATTGGCATTAAAACCTTCAAACTGTGGTCGATTGTGGAGCCACTGAGGTGAATGCCTCAAGGTTCGCTCCTGGACATCCAACAGCAAGATCTGCCATGCCAAGCGACCTCCGTGGTCATCGTCGACGTTGGTATGGAGTCGAGTCAGCGCGAGATAACGTGCATCCTCGGACCAGATCATCGAGGGCGCGAGATGGCTGATGGCGCAACCGGACGCCGTCAGCAAATGCCCGCCCAGGCGTGGGCTCTGGACGCGTAGCCAACTGTCGGCGTATTCGGTTTCACAACCGAACAGCCACGCGGCATCTTTATCCATCGGTGCTGGCTGGACAAAGTTTCCATCGGCGATTGCAGACTGTGGCTGTTGAACCAGGCGCCAATCGGGGAGGGCGCTCAGGCCTTGTTGGCTGACATTGAGCTCACACCACTCGTAGTAAAGCCGCGAGTCCTGTCGATACTGGCAAAACGCAGCGGCATCGTCCGCCTCGGGTGGCGATTGATCAAAGCGCTGCAATGGACTGCTTTGCCGATCCTGATCCAGGCGACCTCGAATCACTGCCAGGCTCAGTCTCGGCCCACGAAAGTCCAACAATCGTGCCACCAACAGAGGAGGGCTGTTCATCAATTGTCGTTCCTGTGCGTCGACCACCACCACGTGACCTGCTGTGGCGGGCGGCAGGGCGAACGGTATTAATGCGATGTAACGTCCAGTGTCTGAAACTCGATGATCGAGCAGCCAAACGCCCGGTAACTCCCAGCCCCCAATCCTGCAGGTATAACCCCCGAGCCCCAGGCTGTTGTCTTGCCGCCAGCTAAATTGAGCCCGCGTATCACCCGTCAATGGTGCCGACTCGACCATCGTCGCGCCTCGCTGTCCATCACCCACCAGAGGCACGGCCAACCGCACGCGAGTCAGGTGCCGCTGTGCAACCTGCACCCGGCCGTTCGGATCATGGCCCACCTGAGATTCACAGTCGCTGTGTATGCTGTACAAGCCATAACCATAGCGACCGCGATCAGGCTGCGGGTAGTCGAAGTAGGACGATAGCCGCAGGTAGTGGTCATCCAGCTCCAGGGGGGCGCTCCAACCCACGGAAGGTTCGCTGTCGGCAGATAGCCACGGACAAGGCAATGCTTGCCAGCCGCGGTCTACGTGCCAGAGCCAGTATTCGAGGGCTTGCGGTTGCTCATCATCCATCCGTGCATGGCAAGCGAACGAGCGACTATCGTGATTCCAGATGATTGAGGTATCAGCCCTGATCAGCAACGAAGTGGGCTCTCCGTTTATGCTCACGCGGTATTCCGGGCTCATCAGCGGGGCGCAAGGCTGTGGCAATTCACGCAGGCTGGCCGGCAGCGCCAGACAGGCGTCCAAACTTTGCTGACCATCGGGAGACGTATGCCGGAACGCGTCGAGCGCAAGGTTTTTTTGCCAGTCACCGGGCTCAACCCAAAGGTCAATAACGGGCACCAGGCTGACCTTTTCAGCCGTCGTCAGCAGTTGCTCCAGGCTGATCTCCCGTGCGCCGTTGTCGACCAGCGGACTGTAACGCCCACTCAGGATGCCGTCGTTAAAGGCATCCAGTTCCCAAAATTCATCACACGAACACTGGTAAAGCTGACGCAACTGTCGATCCAGAATCACCAACCCCCAGGCTTGGCGCGAGGGTAAAGGCGCGGCGAAATAACGTCCGTCATTCGAGAAGCGAGCCGACGACCCAAGGCCCTGGAGCAGCACCCCATCGGGAAACAGGTAATCGCACAGCACGGGCCCGCCCATGGCGATTTCGCTGTAGTTGAACACCCTGATGGGCTCGCCCTCGGGAGTTTGCTGAGGTTCGTCCCCACCCCAGGCACTGGCGCCACCTGAAGACTGACCAGGCGATAGCGGTGACGACTTGGCCTGTGTTTTATCGACCAGGCCAAAACGTCTTTCCAAGTGACTGACGCAAGCCAGCCCGAAGAACATCACAGCCGCTGCCCCCGCAATATCCCAGTACGCCGGCAAAGCCCTGCCCAGATTAAAACCCAGGCCTAGTGCGGCAGAGGTCATCAGCCGTGCAGCCCCTCGGCCGGTTCGTTGCCAACCGGCCCGCGCGGTCAGCCACATTAAGGCAGTACAACCCAGTACCACACCGAGTGCCCATAACAGCGGTAGTACCGCCACGAGGAAAATCGGGATCAACAGTACGGCGATTTGCCAAAGTAGATCGAGCAATAATCGAGGCAGGCTTTTTTCGTCAGTACGTTGATCCGAAGAGTGAGTCACCATTACCTCGAGAATAAATGGGCGATTTCAAATAAGCGTGTTTGCGTAAAAGAGAGATGCTGAGTTACCAACGACCAGCCTGACCGAGGCTGGGAGGTGGGGAGTTTATCAGGATTGGGCTTGCGGGGCTCAGGTGAGTCTAGCGGAGGTAGTTGAGAGCGAGTGAAAACAGGAACGGGAGGGGTTGAGTGACTTGCAACAAAGAGCCATCGATATACGGACACCTCTGTAAGTTAATACGTGGTGTTCGCGTAATTATTTAGTGAGGTCAGTACTAAGTAGTAGCTAATTTTTTAACGTATGCGGCGAACTCCAATTAATGCCATTGATGCTTGATTTCCTGCCACTGGTCGTCTGAAAGCCACTTATCTGCCGCCGGAAAGAAAATATTCTCCTCGGCGTCCATGTGATCGTAATATTTTTTGATGAAGTCATCGATAGTGTCAGCAATTACTCTCGTTTCGTGAGTTGTATCCTTCAGCATCTTCAACTGTCCAGCAATGCGCCCAAATGCCTGATGATCTCGCTCGATATCCTTGACCCGTTGGTGGATCGGCGCCTCAGTCTCTAGCAAGGCCAGCCGAATAAGTTCTTCATTTTCATGGTGGTGTCGCTCTGCATCACCATGCAAGGCTTCCAGCATCGTGAACAACAGCTTGCAGTCATCAGCTCCATCGGGTTCATGTCTGATTTTCCTCAGCAACTCTTTGATCTGAGTAATTTTCATAGACACTTCGTGATGATAGGTTAGAAGCTCTTTCAACAAAACGTTCATGTCAAATCCTCATCGCGATACCAGTAGTTCGCAAGGGTATCTACACATTTAAATTTCAATAATTTCAATATCTTATTAAGCGTGCTCATTAGCACTATTTAATCTTTTTAGTATAGGTGAGCGCAAAGCCCTCGCGGCAGTAAATTTGCCGCCCTTGGAAAAAATTGAAATATCAAGTGTATGTTATATGCACTATTGATCTGCCGGATGTCCTCCAGCGAAAAAGGAAGGAAAAGCAGCGCCAAAATCGACAACCGCTAGGTGGAAAATCAATTCCGGAGAAAAGCAGAAAGGGGAGGGGTTGAGCGTCTTGGTACGAGTAAATAAATCCGTCCCTCAGGGGCGGATTTATTTTGCGTATGAAATAGATCTGTCCAATTGTTATCATCCAAAAGATGGTTTATCTTACCTTTTTTTGCATTCCTCAAGCTCGTTTTGGTTTTTCAATGTCGTAGTCACACCTAACCGATATTTGCAGTACTGGATGACCAACTGTCGCTCCGTGTCACTTAGCTCACTCAATTTTTTGTCATCTGATTCGTACGCGAAAATATTTTCAAACTTAATTTGAAATGTCGGGTATTTCTTGATGAAAAATACTTTTTCCGGGTAGGCGTCTTCCATCCTTTCGTAAAAGCCGATGTAGAGGAAGGCGACGAGTATGGTCGGAACAATGATAAGTAGAAATTTCATGATGCGGGTGGTCGTAACAGTTTGGTTTTAATTCGAAGGTTTCTCACCAGCTCCATCCCAATGTTGCCGGGACAAATCTTTCCTTCCCCGGCTTGCATGGGAAATTCCCGGTGTCCACCCAAAGTCGTCACCCTGAAAACGCTGGTCAGGGCTTGAATTAAGTTCAGTAGGGTGTCGATTTGTATGGCTGGGATTTTCTGGTCCATATTGCCGTTGATGGCTTCAAGAGCCTGACGGGCAAGGGCAACCACATCGCCACCTTCATCGGCGGTTGTCAAATTTTCTAGCAAAACGATGCCAATTACGCCCGTGTTGTAATTATGTACGCTTGAGCCTTTGAACCGGATGTCGCGTCCTTCGAATACTTTACCCATACAATCGATGCCGTAGTGATAACCGATGTCATCGAACTTGGCCTGGTGCTCGCTCTGAATCGCACGCATCTGTCCTGCGCCGGCACCACAGCCGACACTTCTACCGGCATGGTGAAGTGCGATCATCGAGTAGTCCCAGTCATCGACCATTTCGCCTTTTGCTTTATGCGCTCCCCAAGATGATCGTTCTATAAACTCACCATTTTTGCGGACGAGTCTGAGGATCGCTTCTCTGGTAGCAGCTCTATCGTTGACGGTGATGGTAGTGGGCGCCGCTGGTTCTTTGGGTTTGACTTCGGTTGCTTTTGCTTCAGTAGTAAATTGTTCAGCCATGTTTGATCAATCCGTGAGTTCGCTAAGCGTCCGAGCAGGAGAGATAAAGTAAATGCTCACAGAAATAGTGGCATCTTTGATGGGGGTTTTGACGTGCGCTATTCCTGCACCATCGGTGATACCAATGATCTTTTCACCGTTAATAGTGGCAGTGAAACTTCTTCCGGCTAAAGGTTGACCGGTTTCGCTATCGACGATGCTGAAGCTGTGTCCGTAGGTTTTTTGCAGTAAAGCGGAAGTGGGGGCATGAACGGTGCTGGTGTATGCGAATCACCGATGATCACAGTGCCTGACCCACCAATCACGACGTCGCCATGGGTTCCGACAGTGCCGACCAGTGCAGCGTTCTTGCCATTGATGAAGACCGTTGCTGCTACGCTCGAGACTAGAGCGCTGCCACAGGTGCAGGCATCGCCTTTGGTCGCGGCTGCAAGACCGTCGAAGAACACGTTGGGAGAGCCAGAGGCGATGGCTTTTGGGCCGTGCCCAGGCATGGGACAACTGGTGGGGTCGGTGATACGTGCGGCGGGCTTTGCCATGTTTGACTTCCTGTCAACGAATTTACCGGGGGCGACTGTATCAGAGTTGCTTTGAAAGGTGGCTGAGGCGCGAGGAGCTCACGCTCCCCGCGCCGATGTACAACATTAATTACTCAGACGGCTCGACCTTATCCAACGCCTGATTCACCGCCAGCTCCCCCAACATGACCACCTGCGCAATACCCAGCAGGGTTTTGCGGTGTGTCCCCTCCAGCAGCGCAGCAAAATCATTGAGCATAACCGTGGCCGAGCCCAATGACTCGCAGGCGTTGGCCAGCAGGGATTCGGTGTTGTACTTCGGGTTGGCTAGGAACATGCGCTCGGGCTCGTTGGCCGTGGCCATGATTTGAGCAGCCGGTTTGAGGTAGTGGTCGAGGGCGCGTTCGGCGGCTTCGTGGAGTTTTTTTGAGTCGAGTGATTCGTAAGGGGATGTCGGGTCTGTGACCGGCGGGTTGGGTGTGGCCTTGAACATGGTGAAACTCCTGATTATTCATTAGGAGCTACCAGCATCACTTGCAGATGATGGGTGGCAGCTATGCGCGGGTCTGCAAGACCGGGAAACCAGGAACCCGGCAGACCCGAAGGTCTCCCGCACAAAGCCGCCATTGAGCGAACACAAACGAGTGTCCTACGGTAGGGCTATGCGACTGGTATTCCGGCGGGCTTGCAGACCCGATCACTGATGAGCAGTGACGGGAATCAAGTTACCGGCGGGAGCGCCAGGCGCACAGCCGGCGGATTCTGGCGCAGTCGTAGGCAACGACGCAAGGCGTTGTAGCCTTGGTGAAGTAACGGTGAGTGTCTTTAAACGCTCATCTAAACAGGTGGGTCGCTTCAGAGAAAACAAGGATGCTGAACCAACGCTGTCGCTCAGCAATGTTTCATCAAGTTGGGCAGGCTCGCGGCATAGGATGACCACCTAAGACCGTGCTGCCTCACCTCCAGCCCACAGGAAACAACAAGATGATCTCGAACCTCTTCAAAGCCATGCTGATCACCGGTGCTTTGCTCTTGAGCGCCTGTTCGGGTGTGAGCACCAGTTCCTGCTTTTCAGAAAGCTGCCAACAATTCGATGGCCATAACCCCAACAAGGTGAACTTTGGTGGGAGCGCGATCGGCAACAGCTTTAATGAGTACAGCTCGGGCTTGCTGCACGACTAAGGAATGACGCAACGGCTGGGGTGTTTTCGCCGTTGCGTGATTTACCTGATGAACCGCGTGTTCTGATTTTACGACTGCTGCGCAGCCGAACGCAGGCTGCGCCAGCTGCTACAGGGAATGTGTCGCGGCAACTAACGGGCTATTTAGCCTCTGGCACCGCGATCCACTGACCCAGAATTTTCTGGTAATTCCCCGTCACCTTGGCCAAATGCAGCCACTGATCGACATACATCTTCCAGCTGATGTCATCCCGCGGCAGCAGATATGCCTTCTCCCCATACTGCATGTATTGCGTCGGGTTGACCGCGCACAACCCCGGTTTGAGTTTCTGCTGATACAGCGCTTCCGACGCATCGGTGATCATCACGTCAGCCTTCTTGTCCAGCAGTTCCTGGAAGATGGTCACGTTGTCGTGCAGCTGCAATTGCGCCTTGGGCAGGAAGGCGTGGACGAAGGCTTCGTTGGTGCCGCCGGCCGGTTCGACCAGGCGAACCGAAGGCTGGTTGATTTGTTCGAGGGTCTGGTATTTCGCCTGATCTTCGCAGCGCACCAGCGGGATTTTGCCGTCGACGTCCAGGGTGGTGCTGAAGAAGGCTTTTTTCTGGCGTTCCAGGGTGACGGAGATGCCGCCGACGCCGATGTCGCATTTGCCCGCGAGCATGTCGGGCATCAGGGTTTTCCAGGTGGTCTGGACCCACTCGAGCTTCACGCCCAGGCTGTCGGCCAGCGAGCGGGCCATGGCGATGTCGATGCCCGAGTATTCGCCGTCTTCACCTTTGAAGGTATAGGGTTTGTAGTCGCCTGTGGTGCAAACGCGCAGTTGGCCTTGTTGCAGGACGGTGTCCAGGTGCGAAGGGCTTTGCTCTGCCTGAGCGCCGCAGGATAGCGCCAGCAGGCCACTGAGCAGCAATGTGCTTTTTATGGTTTTCATCGTTATCGGGCTTTTGTGATGGAGTGGGGGCAAGGCTGGATCAGTGTAGTGAAACCGCTTCCTGGCTGTCAGCAATGTGCTCAGTCAATCACGGCCCGGCGCAGGCGCAAGGCATTGAACACCACTGAGGCAGAGCTCACGCTCATGGCCAGTGCCGCCACCAACGGGGACAGCAAATGCCCGGTCAACGGGTAGAACAACCCGGCGGCGAGGGGGATACCCATGGCGTTGTAGGCCAGGGCAAAGGCAAGGTTCTGGTGCATGTTGCGCACGGTTGCCACCGACAGGTTGCGGGCATGCAGAATGCCGAGCAGGTCGCCCTTGACCAGGGTGACTTGAGCGCTGTTCATCGCGACATCGGTGCCAGTGCCCATGGCGATACCGACGTCGGCACGGGCCAGGGCCGGGGCGTCGTTGATGCCGTCGCCGGCCATTGCCACTCGGTGCCCGCGTTCCTGCATACCGGCGGCCAGGCGTTCCTTGTCCTGTGGCTTGACCTCGCCGTGGACTTCTTCGATACCCAGTTGGCGGGCGACGGCACGGGCAGTGGTGAGGCCGTCTCCGGTCGCCATGATCACCCGCACGCCATCGGCCTGCAGGCGTTCGACAGCGAGCCGGGTGGTGGGTTTGATCGGGTCGGCGACGGCGAGCAACCCCGCGAGCACGCCATCCACGGCCAGGTACATGATGCTGGTTCCGTCGCTGCGCAGTTGCTCGGCTTGAGGTTGCAAGGCTTCCAGGGCGATGCCGGCTTCTGCCATCAGGGCGGTGTTGCCCAGTTGAACACGGTGCCCGTCGACCTGGCCGCGCACGCCGATCCCTGACGCCGACTCGAACGTCTGCGCTGTGCTCAACACCAAGCCATTGGCGCGTGCATGTTCGACGATGGCGTGGGCCAACGGGTGCTCGCTGCCCTGGTCGAGGCTGGCGGCCAGGCGCAGCACCTCGTCAGCACTGTAGCCAGGCGCAGGTTCGACGCTGTGAAACGCCGGGCGGCCTTCGGTGAGGGTGCCGGTCTTGTCCACGATCAGGGTGTCGATTTTGCGCAGGTTTTCGATCGCCGCCGCATCCCGAAAGAGCACGCCGCTGCTGGCCGCCTTGCCGGTGGCGACCATCACCGACATCGGTGTGGCCAGGCCGAGGGCACACGGGCAGGCGATGATCAGCACCGCCACTGCATTGATGAGGCCGAACACCCAGCTCGGTTGCGGCCCCCACAACCCCCAGCCGACAAAAGTCAGGACGGCAATGGCGATCACCACCATGACGAAGTAGCCAGCAATCACGTCCGCCAGGCGTTGCATCGGTGCTTTGGAGCGTTGTGCCTGGACCACCATCTGCACAATTTGCGCAAGCACGGTGGCTGAGCCCACCTTCTGCGCCTGCATCACCAGGCTGCCGTGGGTATTGAGGGTGGCGCCGATCAGCCCGTCACCAGGGCGTTTCATCACGGGGACCGGCTCGCCTGTGAGCATGGACTCGTCCACCGCGCTTTCGCCCTGCAACACCACACCATCGACCGGGACCTTCTCGCCGGGGCGCACGCGCAAGGTGTCGCCGCTGTGCACATGGCTCAGTGCAATGTCTGTTTCGCTGCCGTCGGTGTTGATCCGGCGCGCAGTCTTGGGCGCCAGGCCGAGCAGTGATTTGATCGCGGCCGAGGTTTGCGAGCGCGCCTTGAGTTCCAGCATCTGTCCGAGCAGCGTCAGGGAAATAATGACCGCCGCTGCTTCGTAGTACACACCAACCCGGCCGTCCATCATGAAGGTGGCTGGAAACAGGCCGGGTGTCAGGGTGGCGGCAAGGCTATAGAGGAAGGCCGCCGCGGTGCCGAGGCCGATCAGCGTCCACATGTTGGGGCTGCGCTGGATGACCGAACGCGCGCCGCGCACATAGAACGGCCAGCCGGCCCAAAGCACGACGGGCGTGGCGAGCACCAGTTCGACCAGGTTCTGTGTGGCGCCGTGAAACAGGCTCAAGCCATGGCTGCCCATCGCCAGTGCGGTCACCGCCAGAGTTAGAGGAAGGGTCCACCAGAAGCGCCGGGAAAAGTCCGCGAGCTCAGGGTTGTCCGATTCCTCCAGTTCGGGCAACACCGGCTCAAGGGTCATGCCGCACTTGGGGCATGTACCCGGACTGTGCTGGCGGATCTCCGGGTGCATGGGGCAGGTGTACTCTTTTTCGGTCGTCGGCTCCGCCGCCTGCTGCGCCAAAGCAGGTGATTTGAGGTGATCGAGATGGCGATGCATGGGTCAGTGTCTGCCGTGGTGATGCCCGAACAGGTGCATCAGCGGGCACAGCAATAGAATCAGATAGGGCAAAAGCGGGTAGATATGACCGTAATGCTCGCGGGCCAGGTAGAACAGTCCGATCACCAGCAGCATGCCTAGCGCGATGCCGGGTTTGCTGCGCCAGAATGAGGTGGCTGGAGGTGTCGAGGGGTTTGAGTGGTTCATGTGATGCGCTCCGTTCTGACGAAAATCTTCCGGGGTGTCGTCCGGCTATGCCGGCCAATGCCAACCGCCTACGACGGGGGCTATGGCGCGATGCTTATTGGCCCATCGGCATCTTCATCATCATGGATTGCTGATCCATCATTTTCATCATCATGTCCATCATCGCCGTATCCGAGCTGCCCTTGCCACCGGACATGCCCATGCCCATCCCCATACCTCTGCAATTGTCGTGCAGCATGCCGAGGCTTGTTCTCATCGTAGTCATGGCTTCCTGCATGGCTGCCCGGCGTTCGGCCGGGGTTTTGGCGGCGATCATTTTGTCGTGGGCCGCCTGCATTTTTTTCATCTGTTCGCTCATGGCCTTGTCTTGCATGGGCGTGGCTTGGGTTGCGTTATCGGTGGGGGCGGCGGGCGCTGTTTCGGGGTATTCGGCAGCCAGCGTCAGCAATGGGCTGCTGATGACCAGTGCGGCCAGGAGGGACTTGATGTCGATGTGCATGGCGATCTCCACAGTGATAACGCGGATCGGCAGCGTCGGATGGCTGCGACCAAGGTATGTTGTGTTCCCGTTAGAGGGAGTGATCTTGAACTTACGCCACGGTCGCAGGGCGTTGTTGATCCATATCAAATGACGTCCACACAGGTTTGTTGTGCTGCCAGGGTGACATTCCAATGGCTGATACGTGTCAGGCAAGGCCCGACACGTATCCCTCTATATGAGTTGTTTATCCACAAGCCACGGACTTCGAACTCTTAAGGTGAGCTTCAATCGAGTTGCTAGCAGAGTGGACTCTTACTCCCTTGAGTTTATCGAGTGGCGGGTCTTTCCAAAGTTTTGATGCGTCGATGGGAAGGATGACCTGTATAGCAGCCCCTTGGGGCGGATCAGCAACAAAATCGAAGTCCTGAATGCCGTCCGGTGGGAACTGGATATAAACCCGTGGCTCCAGTCTCGGGTTTGTCCATCCACCAGAATTCACCAGGCCAATTGCCGATATGTGTAGCTGCGGTGGATTTGATTTAAGTATTTTTAAGTCGACATCCACTACTTTCATCACGTCAGCCATTTTCGAACTCCTTTCGATAATTGCGCCGCTTTTTTTCACCTTGGCGCTTGGGTGTCAACCCTTAAGCCTTTGCGCCCTTTAATGATTGAGCGACGCGTCAGCCTATTGTCTTAAAACTATCTGAAACTAGGCGAAGGACACTCTCCGGGTGCTGGGACGTGCGGTTTTGTTTTCATAGAAAGAGTCGAGCTTAGCTTTGCTGATCGTTTCTTCTGCATACAGAATTTCAGCCATCTGGGCTCGTTTTAGCTCTTCGGCGGTTCCGATGAACGCAACTTTGTGCTCGCCATCGTAGCCTCTGACTGACGCTGTATACCCTTCAACGGTGCAGTTATGGTATTCACGTTTCCTCATTGCATCCTTGAATTGTTCGGCGAAGGATTTTGTATCACCCAAACCCAGTGCGCTATGGCATCCGAATATCTTGATTTTTCCCGCATAGCTCTTATTAAGTCCAAATAACACGTCAAAGAATCTTGCCAGTTCTTTGGCGTTGACGGTTTGACCTTTGCCTTTTTCTTCCGAGGACATAAGCACGGAGCTTCCCGGTTCACAATGGCCCAAGACGTAAATTCGATCTCCGTCTCCAATCAGTGTTCTAATAAAACTAACAAGCTGCTCGGCCGCGGGTCCACCGGACACCAGGCAGCCTTTGCTTATGTATTTAGAGATGATGGTCGAAGTTTTTTGTGTCTTGCTCGGGTGTGCCTTTTCTTCCTCATCGTCATCTCTTAATCTTTTTATTCCATCTTCTTTGAAAGAAGGAGATGAATTTTTTGAATCGCTTTCCGAGGGTGGGGGCATTATTCTTTTGGACTTTTCTTTCCAGGCATCAAGCCAGCTTCTAGATATTTCGTCGTAATCCGCTGATTCCTTTGCATTAAAGGGGTTCACCAACGCTAAATTGTAAGCCATCCCGATTTCGCTCCCTGATGTCGAGTGCCCACAGCGGTAAATGCCGCCTCTGACTGTTGACGGTAGTAGGGGATTTTCACCTAGGCAAATAAAGGAGGGCACCGGACGTCGGGGAAGGCGACCTCTTTTGTTACGCGCCTTCTAAAGGTACTTGTGCCCCTACAATTCGCCCATTTTCATCTCCGGACTCAACGTCCCCAACCAGGCCACCAATCCCACGATCAACACCGCCGCCGCCAATTCCACCACCACGCTGCGCCGCAACGCATTGGCGGCGACCGTGTATTGCCCGTCCCGCAACGACCGCTCCAGAAACGGCCCGAGGTGAAACCGGTTCAACGCGGCGAGCACCAGCATGCCGGCAAACAGCACCACTTTGATGAACAGCAGAATCCCGTAAGTGCTGAGAAACACCTCGTCCAGCTTCGGCCCAACGATGAACAGATAATTCACCACCCCCGTCGCGGTGATGACCACGACGATGGCCGCGCCAATCGCCTCAAACCGATTAACCGCGCGGGCCAGCAACCTGAGGCGCGCTTCGGTTTGCAGGGCGTTGATCTTCGCCATCAACGCAAACGCCAGCAACGCGCCAAGCCAAGCCCCCGCGGCCAGCAGGTGCAGAATGTCCACCGCGAAATGCCAAAAGCGACGATCGCCTTCATCCATCGCCCCATGCCCGCTCCAGGCCAGGCTGGCGAGGGCGACAGCACCGGCAAAAGCCGCGACCCATAAACTGAAACCAGGCGCACGGAGCATCACCGCTAAGCCAGCGATCACCAGCGCAACAATGCGAATCCCCCAAGCCAAGCCGACATCCGTCTCAAACAGCATCATCTCGATGTGCGGACGCAGCTCGGCGAAGTCCGTTTCACCGCTCATGGCGCTCGCCATCATCACCATGCTGGCGACGGACAACACCGCGCCCAGCACTGCCGTCCCCGCCAGCATCGACCGGAATGGCAGCACCGCCCCGGACATCCGTTCCTGCCCTTTAAGGCTGTACAGCCCAAAAAGTGCCACCCCGAACAACAGCATCAAATCCACATACAACGCAAACCGCAGGGCAATGCCGACCGAGTCGCTCATCAATCACTTCACTTTGAACGTAACGTTGCCGGTGATCGGGTGAGTGTCCGAAGACACGGCGCGCCATTCGACTTTGTAGCTGCCGGTGGGCAGGGGCGAGAGCGGGGTGATGACCATGGTTTTCGGGTCGCTGCCGCCGGAGACCTTGGCTTTCATCGGCATGGGGGAATGGGCCATGCCGGGCATTTCGGTCATGACCAGTTTGGCGCCGGAGAATTGGGTCATGAGGTTTTCGGAGAAGTGCAGTTCGATGTTGCTGGGCGCTGCGCCGTCCGCGCCTTCGGTTGGGGTGGAGGAGAGCAGTTTCGGGTGGGCTTGAGCCAGTGCGCTCATGAGCAGCCCGGTGGAAAGTGCGATGGCGACAGCGGTGGTTTTGATGGTGCGCATGCAAGGCCTCTTACCGCTTTAAGCGGTTGGTTTTTAGGTTTTTGAGTTGAAGTGTTTAGAACCACAGCCGAACGCCGACGACCAGTCGGGCTTCGCTGCGGTCCTCGCCTTCGTCCCTGGCGTAATCGGCGGTTTTGCCGTAGGTGCGGTTCCAGGTCACGCCGATGTAGGGCGCGAATTCCCGGCGGATTTCATAGCGCAGGCGCAGGCCGGCTTCGGTGCTGGACAACCCGGAGCCGATGCCCCGTTGCGGGTCGTTTTTGCCGTAGACGTTGAGCTCGGCGGTCGGCTGCAGAATCAGCCGGTTGGTGAGCAGGATGTCGTAGTCGCCTTCAAGGCGTGCAGCGGTCTGACCGCCTTCGCCGATGAACGCGGTGGCCTCGGTTTCGAAGTTGTACAACGCCATGCCTTGCACGCCGAGCGCGGCCCAGGTTTGCGGGGCGCCAGGTTTGAAATCCTGGCGCACGCCGGTCACCACGTCCCACCACGGGGAGATGGCGTGCCCCCAGAGGGCCTGGACTTCGGCATTTTCGGTCTTGCCATTGACGCGTTCGCCTTCGGAGCGCAACCACAGGCGATCAACATCGCCGCCGATCCAGCCGGACAGATCCCACGCCAATGCGCTGCCGTTATCGGCGTCCTGCCATTCGAGTTTGTCGGCGAGGAAGTAATAGTTGAGCGCACTGTCGTGCATGTCATGGCCGGCGGGGCTGACGAAAACGGCGGCACGGTCGGCGTCGGTCAATGCCGGGATCGGCGTGCGGCTTTGGGTCGGCGCGGCGGGCTGCATTTGCCCGTAATCCTCGCTCTGCATCTGGCTGTGGTCCATGCCCGGCATCTGGCTATGGTCCATGCCCTGCATGTTGTCGGTGGCGGCCATGGCCGAAGAGAGCGTCAGGCCCATGGTGACGAGGGTCAAAGTGATCGGAGTGAGTCTGGTCATGGGTAGCGCCTTATTCTTCCACGCGAACTTCACGGAACATGCCCATTTCCATGTGGTACAGGAGATGGCAGTGGTAGGCCCAGCGGCCGAGCGCATCGGCAGTGACCCGATAGCTGCGCTTTGATCCTGGCGGCATGTCGATGGTGTGTTTGCGTACCATGAACTGGCCGTTCTCGTCTTCGAGGTCGCTCCACATGCCGTGCAAATGAATGGGGTGAGTCATCATCGTGTCGTTGACCAGCACCACTCGAACCCGCTCGCCGTACTTGAGTCGCACGGGTTCGGCATCAGAGAACTTCACGCCGTTGAACGACCAGGCGAACTTCTCCATGTGGCCGGTCAGGTGCAGTTCGATGGTGCGGCCGGGCTCGCGGCCGTCCGGGTCTTCGAAGGTGCTGCGCAGGTCGGAGTAGGTCAGCACACGACGGCCGTTGTTGCGCAGGCCGATGCCCGGGTCGTCGAGTTTTGGCGTGGTGCTCATGGCTTGCATGTCCACCAGCGGGTTATCTTTTTCCGTGTCGGGATGGGATTGCATTCCGGCCATGCCGGCCATTCCGGCCATGCCACCCATGGCCATGCTGCTGTGATCCATTCCGGCCATGCTGTCCATGCCCTGCATGTCGCCGCCGTCCATGCCCTGCATGTCACCACCGTTCATGCCTTGCATGGCACCGTGGTCCATCCCCGCCATGTCACCGCCCATGCTGCCGTGATCCATGCCGCCCATGCCCATGTCATCCATGGTCAGCAGCGGTCGCGGATCCAGCGCTGGAATCGGCGCCGACAACCCTGCCTTCACCGCCAGGGTGCCTCGCGCATAACCCGTTCGATCCATCGATTGGGCGAACAGCGTGTAGGCGTCCTGGGTCGGCTCGACAATTACATCGAACGTCTCCGCCACCGCGATGCGGAACTCGTCGACGCTCACCGGTTTGACGTGTTGGCCATCCGCCGCGACCACGGTCATTTTCAAGCCCGGGATACGCACGTCGAAATAGGTCATGGACGAGCCGTTGATAAAACGCAGGCGCAGCTTTTCTCCGGGACGGAATAGGCCAGTCCAGTTCATGTTCGGCGCCTGGCCGTTCATCAAGTAGGTGTAAGTGGCACCGCTGACGTCCGCCAGGTCGGTGGGGTTCATCTTCATCTCGGCCCACATCTTGCGATCGGCCACCGTCGACCCCCAGCCTTTCTCGCTGACGTCGTGGATGAAGTCGCCCACAGTGCGTTTGTTGTAGTTGTAGTAGTCCGATTGTTTCTTGAGTTTTTTCATCAGGCCGACGGCGTCTTCGTCGGTCCAGTCGGTGAGCATCACCACGTAATCGCGGTCGTACTGGAACGGCTCCGGCTCCTTGGCATCGATCACCAACGGCCCATAAACCCCGGACTGTTCCTGAAAGCCCGAATGGCTGTGGTACCAGTAAGTGCCATTCTGCCGGACCTTGAACTGGTAGACGTACATGCCGTCCGGTTCGATCCCGTGAAAACTCAGGCCCGGCACGCCGTCCATGTTGGCCGGCAGCAAAATGCCGTGCCAGTGAATGGACGTGCTGTCCTTGAGTTTGTTTTTCACCCGCAGCGTGACGGTGTCGCCTTCACGCCAGCGCAGCAGGGGGCCGGGAATGCCGCCGTTGATGGTCATCGCGGTTCGAGGGTTGCCGGTGATGTTGACCGGGGATTCGCCAATGAACAGGTCGAAGTCGGTACCGGCCAGCACATTCGGTTGGCCGGGGCTGGTGACCGCCCAGACTGGCGTGCGCCACAGCCCGAGGCCAGCGAGCACCCCGCCAGCGGCCAGGCCCTTCACAAAGGTGCGTCTTGAGGTGTTGGAATGCATGCCGTTTTATCCCGTCCGTCAGCCTGATGAAGCCCTCAGGTCCATCCTGAGCGGAAGGAAGAGAACTCAATGGGGAGGAGGCTAACGGGCGGTGCCTTTCAGCAGGCTGAGGCCAAGATTACAGTTTTGACAGTTTCACGCGGTGTTCAAGGACTGCTATTGGACCTGGACGAATCCGCCACGGTGGCGTTACCGCAATTGATATACGAAGAAGACTTCAACCAACGCTGATCCGGGTAGTAAGAAAATAACAACTGCCCATCCTTCATCGAGTCGATCAGCCGATGTGCAATCGCAGGCCTCACTGCAGGGCAGCCGAGACTTCTGCCAATCCGGCCATTGGCCCGCGCCAGGGCAGGGCTGACGTAAGGCGCGCCGTGAATGACGATCGCCCGTTCGAAGGCGTTGTCGTTAAAACCCGGTTCCAGGCCTTCCATGCGCAGGGAATAACCGTTCTGCCCGACATAGCTGGATTGGGTGCGGTACAAGCCCAGGCTGGTGGCGTAGCTGGCATTCTGATTGGAGAATTGGCTGGCCATGTTCTCGCCACTGTTGCGACCGTGGGCGACCAGTTCATGGAACAACAATTTGCGTTGTTTAAGGTCGAATACCCAAAGACGTTGCACCGTCGAGGGCAGGGAATAATCGATCACTGCGAGTCTCTGCACCGGGGACGTGCCTTGGGCCCGGCTGCATTGGGAGGCGCGAACGGCCAGGGCAATGACTTTGGCGTTGGCATCGGGGGCCGCTTTGACCAAGGCAGCTTCAAGCGAATCAGCGTAGGCTGCCGGTAATGAAAAAAAAGCAGTCAGCAGCAGGGCCGTCATTAAGCAGCCAAAGCGGTGTGGGGCCATATGCAAGTCTCATCTGAATATTTCGAGTCTAGCAGCGCGCACGACGCTAGCCGGTTGAAAACGGAAGATTAAGGATTATCCATGGGGCAGTTAACAAGGTTATTCGTCATAAGCCGCATATTTTTTATGGGCTTTCTGATAAGCGGCACTGCGATCGCGCAAACTTCGCCGATTGAGCCGGCATCTCCCGTTAGCACTGTGGCTGAAGCGGCTCCCGGTGATTATGTCGGCCAAGCGATTCAGGCGGAGTTGGCGCCATTGAGTTCGGCGTTTCCGCCGCTGCTCACCTCGCCGCGTCATCAACGGGTCGATGTGAACCGAGTCGTGCTGGATTTTTATAGCCATCGTGGCTATCGCGCCGCCTGGACGGACGATGACGATGTCGCCCAGTTGTTGAAAAGCTTGGGTGATACCCAGGCCGATGGCCTGAACCCCGCGGATTTCCGGATCGCCGAGTTGGCCGAGGCCCACACGCTGATGCAGACAACCTCCCCAACCCCCGGGCAACGGGCAGCCTTTGATATCTCCGCCACCCGGACGTTCATCACGGCGCTGCTGCAGTTGCGGCGCGGCAAGGTCGACCCTTCGCGGTTGGACATCCACTGGAACTTCGACCCCGCTGGCGTCGATCCTCGGGAGGACGTCAATAAGTTTTTTGCCGCCCTCGATAGCCATGACATTGCGCGCGCCTTTGCCCAGGCGCCGCCCCAAGAAGCGGTTTACGGCACGTTGCGCCATGGCCTGGCGCAACTGCGCAAGGTTCGTGATCGGGGTGGCTGGCCAAAGATCCCGGAAGGGCAGACGCTCAGGCCCGGCATGGACGACGCCTCGGTTGCTCTACTGCGTACGCGTTTGGCGGCGGGCGGTTATCTCGCCGCGCAAGGAACTGCTCGCACCGACTACGACGACGCCGTCACCGCGGCGGTGAAGAAGTTTCAGACTGAGCAATACCTTGGGGCGGACGGTGTAGCGGGGCCGGCGACACTCACGGAGCTGAATGTACCGGTCGAGGCGCGAATCGATCAGGTGCGGGTGAACATGGAGCGGGCGCGATGGCTGCTGTACAAACTTCAGGGCACCTTCGTCGTGGTCGATATCGCCGGGTATAAAGTCGCGTTCTATCGCGATGGCAAACCGATCTGGCGCTCACGGGTGCAGGTCGGTAAACCGTTTCGCAGCACGCCGATTTTTCAATCCGCGATCACCTACGTCACGTTCAACCCCACCTGGACCGTACCACCGACGATTCTGCTCAAGGACATGCTTCCGAAGATTCGCGACAATCCTGGTTACCTTGAGGCAAGCCGGATTCGCGTGATCGATCGAGATGGCAATGTGCTTGATCCGTCCACTGTCGATTGGGACAACCCGCGCGGTCTCACCTTGCGGCAGGATGCGGGGTCGGATAACTCGCTGGGGCAGGTAGTGATTCGTTTTCCCAATGAGTATTCGATTTATCTGCACGACACGCCGCATCGAGATTTGTTCGCGAAATCCAATCGCGCGACCAGCTCCGGCTGTATTCGGGTAGAAAACCCGCTGCAATTGGTGGAGCTGTTGTTCAACGATCCGGTTCACTGGAACAGCGAAGGGATTCAAAAACAGTTAGCCAACGGCAAGACAGAGAACATCAGGCTCCCGGTGAAAGTGCCGGTGCTGTTGGCCTACTGGACGGTGGACCTGAGTATTGATGGGCGCGTGACATTCAAGCCCGATGTGTATGGCTATGACTCCCCGGTATTGCGGGCGTTGAATCTGCCTTCGGAGCGGCCGGCGCTGGACGGGAGGCGAACGGCGCCTCCCTCGGTGGCAGCGGAGCAGAGCAAGTTGTAGGCCTTAAAGCCCCAAGCCTTCCTGCACGGCCAGCAGCAAATTGTGTTCCGTCAGCGCGATCGCATCCGGTTGTTGTCCGGATTGTTCGCTCGCCTGGAGCCACCACTGCGTCTCGCCGTGTTCGTTCACGGTTCGTAACAAGGCGAGTTCCTTGCCTGTCGAGTGGATTTCGATCCGCCCGGCACCGTCGACGGTGAAGCGCGCGACGGGATCGAAGGTGATGCCGTGGTGGTTGCCTTCGATCAGCAGTTGGTCGATGGCGTAATCGTAAGTCGCGCCGTCCGGCGCACTCTCGAATACATGGGTGGAATTGCGTCGCAGCTTCAGGCCCACCTCGATCAGTGGTTGCAGCCAGGCTTCGATCTGGTGATACAGCTCGTAGACCTGGGCGGGCCAGCTATCGATGGCTTGATCGGCGATGGTCGCGTCGGCACTGGTTTGCCGGGATTGTTTAAGCTTCGCGGCGAGCTCGTCTACCTTACTCATTTCGATTTCCTGTCGTGATGTCAGTTAATCGTAGCTTCTTCAAGGTCATGTGGTTTTGCCTTGCGTCATGGAATTAAAACACAACCATTTATCCCTCAATCCTCTGTTTATCCCGCACAACCCCGTAGACTACGCTCAAAAAAATAGGGGCTTTGGGCCGTTGCCCATGTCTTACCCTTTTCCAGGACTCACTTTTGCCTATCCCCATTCACGATCCGCAGCACGCGTCCGGCGGTGCCTTGAAGCGACTGCCTTTGCTCAAGGCTGCGGTGCTGTTCATTGCGGCGGTATGCCTTTGTCTCTGTGGGCTGCTTTACCTGCAACTGGAGCAGTCGCGTCGGCATGACCTGGCGTTGGCCGAGGTGTCGTCGTCGAACCTGACCCGAGCCATGGCGCAGCAGGCCGAAGACACGTTCATGAAGGCCGATCTGGTACTGACCAGTCTGGTGGACTGGATTCAAGCTGAAGGTTTCGACGCTGCCCAGACGCCACGCCTGCAGAAAACCTTCGCCCGGCGGGTGCAGGCGCTGCATCAGTTGCACGGGATATTTCTGTTCGACAGGCAGGGGCAATGGGCCGTGACGTCGTTCGAGGATCTACCCCGCGGGGCTGGTGTGGCGGATCGCGAGTATTTCAGGTTTCACCAGCAAAACATCTCAACCCTGGCGCACATCGGCCCGGCCATTCGTAGTCGGGAAAATGGCGAGTGGATCATTCCGGTTTCCAGGCGGATAAACGATCAGAGCGGTCATTTCCAGGGTGTGTTGCTGGCCGGGATCAAGATGTCGTACTTCGATCAGTTCTTCAAAAGCTTCAGCCTCGACGACAACGGTGCGATGTTTTTGGCATTGACCGATGGAACACTGCTGGCGCGGCGGCCGTTTGTGGAATCGCAGATCGGCAGGTCATTGGCTAAGGGCGAGATTTTTCAGAAACTCTTGCCCAACGCCACGTCCGGCAACGCCATGATCGACTCAGTGGTGGATGGCATCCCTCGGCTGTATGGCTATCGTCAGCTCGATGCCTATCCGGTGGTGGTCGCGGCGGCATCCTCCAAAGACGCGGTCCTCAAGGACTGGTACGACACGGCGATTCAATCCGGTGTGATCGTCGCTCTGGTTGTCCTCGGCGTGGGGTTGTTCGGTTGGGTGTTCATTCATCAGGTTCGCGCGGGCGAGCGCATCGAGGCGGATTTGCGCGAGGCGCAGAAAACCCTGGAACTGATCGCCACCCACGACAGCCTGACCGGGTTGGCCAACCGCCGCTTGTTCGAACGGGCGCTGGAGAAAGAGTTCGGGCGCGGTGCCCGGCGGTCGAGTTCGCTGGGCCTGATCATGCTCGATATCGATTACTTCAAGCGCTACAACGACACTTACGGTCATGTGGCCGGGGACCATTGCCTGGCTGAAGTGGCGCGGGCCCTGAAGAGTTGCTGTCACCGCAAAGCCGATCTGGCGGTGCGCTACGGCGGTGAAGAGTTCGCGGTGTTGCTGCCGGACACCGACATTCATGGAGCACTGACGATCGCCGAGCAAATCCGCCGCAGCGTCATGGACAAAAACATCACCCACAGCGGTTCGCCCACGGGCTATCTGACGGTCAGTCTTGGCTGTTATTCGTTTGTGCCGACAGCGCACGACAGCACCGAAGTGTTGATCAAGCGCGCGGATGCGGCGCTGTACCAGGCCAAGCACTCAGGGCGAAATCGCTCGGCGGTGTTGTCGATGGAAGGGGGCGTCGAGGCGCTGATGCGCTCGGATCGATGACGCTTGCGGCCATCGATGGGCAATGGTTCTTGTGACCGGTTCTTCAAGTGCGGCAATGACTTGCGTTATCCAGGAGCGATGATCGGGCATGCCTGCTATGGTCAGTGCAGAGAGCCTGGCTGTCACACCTGACCGACCGGCCCACCGGTCTCATTCCGATCGAGCAATCGATTGACAGGATCAAGTGCATGGATTTGTCTGCCGTTACCACCGCTGCACCTGCGCGCCATACCCCGATTACCCGCAACCTGATGTTGGTGGTCGGTCTGTTGTTTGTGGTTGGGGTGCTGATCGCGCTGATCGCCCTGTTCAGTATTGCCGGGCGGCTCGATGCCGAGGACCTGGCCAAGACCACGTTTTATACCCAGCGCGCGCTGGAAAACCGCATTACCGCGACGAAAAACTACATTGCCAGTTATGCCAACTGGACGTCGGCCTATGATCACCTGAACGGCGAGGTCGATGTGGAATGGGCCTACGTCGAGCAGAACCTGGGTAAGACCCTGTTCACCATGGACCACTACGAGGGTGTTTTCGTGGTCGATCCCCAGCGAACAAAATACGCCGTGGTGCGTGGGCTTCAGGTGCAGGACGAGGCGGCGGCCTATCTGTCGACCTCGATGGCGACGCTCATTGACGAGGTTCAGGATCAGGAGAACCTCATCAAACCCGTCAGCCACTACACCTTGTTCGAGGGCAAACCCGCGCTGCTGTCGGCCGCTGCGATTGTGCCCAATGACGAACGCCCGGCGGTCGATCCCAAAAGCACTTCGGTGCTTATATACGTTGACCAGCTGAACCCTGAAAAGCTCAGCGCCTTGAGCGTCGATTACGGTTTGCACGACTTGAGCCTGACGCCCGACAACGTCATCGCTCCCGGTCAGCCCGCTATTGCCCTCGCTGGCACCGGTTACAGTCTGGTCTCCCGGCTCCAGCGGCCGGGTCATCAATTGCTTTGGTCACTGCTGCCGCCACTGGGCGGGGCGCTGCTGGTTCTGGCGTTGTTGACCGCTTATTTCTTTCGCTATGTCCTGCGCACGTCCGGGCATGTGGATGCCAGTTACACCAGCCTCGATTTGTCGAACCAGGCACTGGAGGCCAGTGAAGAGCGTTTTCGTGCGGTAGCCGAGGCCGCGTCCGACTGGATCTGGGAAATCGACGACCAGCATTGCATCACTTATCTGTCGGGACGCTTCAGCACCGTCACCGGGTTCTCCGATCAGCAGTGGCTGGGACAGAACATCGGGCAATTGCTCAATTGCGATACGACGCCGTTGTCGCTGTGGCTGAACAAACTCGATGAAGAGCAAGCCGTCAGCCATTTGCGCTGTTCCTACCGCGATCAATCGGGGCAACAGCGGGTCTGTCGGGTGTCGGCACGGCCGATCCAGCGCAAGGGCGCAGTGCTGGGCTATCGCGGAACGGCCAGCGACATCACCGACGAAGTCGCCGCCCATGCGCAGATCCAGCATCTGTCGTTGCACGATGCCCTGACCGGCCTGCCGAACCGCAACAAACTGGCGCGTTTTCTCGATGAGGCGCTGGCACTGAAAGAGCAGTCGACGGCGCTGACGTTGTTGATGATCGACCTGGATAACTTCAAGCCGATCAACGATTCCCTCGGCCACCCGGCCGGCGATGCAGTATTGCTGGAAGTCGCCACCCGTTTGCGCGAGTGCACACGAGAAATTGATCTGGTCGCCCGACTGGGGGGCGACGAGTTCGTGCTGGTGCTCCATGGCATGGACAGCCACGCGGAAATCGACCGGTTTTGCGAGCGCTTGCTCGACAGCCTGCATCAGCCGATTCACTACGACCATCACTCGCTGCACATCGGCGCGAGCATCGGTATCGCCTTGAGTCGGCGCCAGGGGCATATTCCACAGGAGCTGATTCGGTGTGCCGATATCGCGTTGTATCAGGCCAAATCCGATGGCAAGAAGACCTGGTGCTATTTTGCCGCGCACATGAACGATCAGATCCAGCATCGCCGGCAACTGGAAACCGACCTGCGTCGGGCGATCAAGAACAACGAATTCGTGATGCATTACCAGCCGCGTTATCACGTCGATGGCAAGCGCATCGTCTCGGTCGAAGCGCTGCTGCGCTGGCAGCATCCAGTGCAAGGCTTGTTGAGTCCCGACGCGTTTATCCCGCTGGCCGAGCAAACCGATCTGATCGTGCCATTGGGCCGCTGGGTGCTACGCGAGGCGTGCGAGACCGCTCTGACCTGGCCCGGTGCGATGATGGTGTCGGTCAACCTGTCACCGGTTCAATTCGCCCGTAGCGATGTGATTGAGGACGTGCGCGAAGCGTTGATCCAGACCCGCTTGCCCGCCAGTCGGCTGGAGCTGGAGATCACTGAAAACGTGATGCTCATCGACGTCGATGGCGCCTTGGCGACCATGAATGCGCTCAAGGAGTTGGGCGTGCGCCTGAACATGGACGACTTCGGCACCGGTTATTCCTCGCTGGGTTACTTGCGCACGTATCCGTTCGACGGGATCAAGATCGACAAACGCTTTATTTCGTCCATGAGCAGCGGCAGCAATGATCGCGCCGTGGTACAGGCGATCATCAACCTGGGCAAGGCAATGGGCCTGACGGTGACTGCCGAAGGTGTCGAGACGCTGGAGCAACTGGACTTCCTGATCTCGGATCAGTGTCATGAAGTGCAGGGTTTTTACCTCAGTCGTCCGGTGGACAGGTATGCACTGCTGCCGTTGCTCAAGGTCTCGCAGGAAGATTTCCCTCTGCAGAGCGCGCACCTTTAGTCGCCTGTTACATCCGCCACGGCAACTGCCGGGGCGGCCCCCGGTCACAATGGGATACCGCCCATCCGTTGCGAGCGTCGGACCATGAACAACCTGAAAATCGCCACCTTCAACGTCAACGGCATGCGTGCACGCCTGCCCAATCTACTGGCGTGGCTGGCGCGGGAGCAGCCAGACATCGCCTGCCTGCAGGAACTCAAATCGGTGGACGGGGCATTCCCTGCCGCCGAGCTGGAGGCGGCCGGTTATGGCGCTATCTGGCAGGGCCAGGCGGCGTGGAACGGGGTGGCGATTCTGGCGCGCGATGCGCAACCGCTGGAGCGTCGGCGTGGTCTGCCGGGCGATGACAGTGACACCCATAGCCGCTACATCGAAGCGGCCGTGCACGGGGTTCTGGTGGGGTGTCTGTACTTGCCCAACGGCAATCCGCAGCCGGGGCCGAAGTTCGATTACAAACTGGCGTGGTTCGAGCGGCTGATCTCGTACGCCAAGGACCTGCAGAGCAGCGAGCATCCGGTGGTGCTGGCCGGCGACTACAACGTGGTGCCCACCGATATGGACATCTACAACCCACGCTCCTGGCTCAAGGACGCGCTGCTGCAACCCGAGAGTCGTGCGTGTTATCAGCGTCTGCTGGATCAGGGCTGGACTGATTCCCTGCGCCATCTGTATCCAGAGGAGCGGATCTACACCTTCTGGGACTACTTCCGGCAGCACTGGCAGAAAAACTCGGGACTGCGCATCGATCATCTGCTGCTCAATCAGGCAGCGAGTCCTTATCTGCGAGAGGCCGGCGTCGACGCCTGGGTTCGCAACGAGTCTCATGCCAGCGATCACGCGCCGACGTGGATTCGATTGGGTTCACGCAAACGGCGATAGTTTTAGTGTGAGCGGCGATTGGCGAAATCAATTATCGGCCCGAGCACTTTTTCCCTTATACATGGCGGCCATCGGCGGAGCGATCCGCGGGCTACATGCATAAGGATTGAGCGATGAGCGAACCACGACTGACAAATCTTGCGCTGTACCTGCAACGCCTGGGTTTCGACGCGCCCCCGGCGCCGACCCTGGAAACCCTGCGTCAATTGCAGTTGCACCACACCGGTGCTTTTCCGTTCGAAAACCTCACCACGCTGCTGGGTCAACCGGTACTCATCGACCTGCCGTCGATCGAGCAGAAAGTGTTGCACGACGGTCGCGGTGGCTACTGCTACGAACTCAACAACCTGTTCCTGGCCTTGCTGCAGACGCTGGGGTTCGAGGCGCGCGGCATCACCGGTCGCGTAGTCATGAACCAGCCCGAAGGCGCATGGACCGCACGCACTCACCGCTTGAGCCTGGTGATCCTTGACGGCGTGCGCTACATCACCGACGTCGGCTTCGGCGGCATGGTGCCCACCGCACCGCTGATCCTCGACACCGAGGACGAACAGCTCACTCCCCACGAACCCTATCGCATCGAACAGCATGCAGACGGTTACACCCTGCGTGCCAACGTCGGCGGTGAATGGCGGGCGATGTACATCTTCGATCTGCAACGTCAGGAAGACATCGATTACACCCTCGGTAACTGGTACGTCTCGACTCATCCTGAATCGCCCTTCGTCAAACAATTGATGGTGGCGCGGACGGGGGAGGGATGGCGACGCACGCTGAACAATGGCAGTTTTGCCATTCACCGCTTGGGCAGCGAGAGCGAGCGGCGGCAGGTGACGGATGTGGATGAGTTGATCGGGTTGCTGGAACGTGAGTTCGACATTCGGGTACCAGCGACGGAGGCGTTGGAGCCGGTGCTGGAGCGGTTGATCGAGCCGGTGCCGCAGGCAAACTGAGCACCACGCGAAGGGCGGATCTGATCAATCCGCCCTTTTTTATTTGGCCGACTCAAGCGGTTTGTGTCTAGGAACGAACTTCTAGCTCCATCACGTGATGGATTTCGCTGAGGGCCTCTGACAATTTTTTCTCCAGGCTTTTCAGCTCCGAGGCGGTTATGCCTTTTTTGAAATGCCCGACGTTTGTACCTGCGGTGTTCTCATCGGGCTTCGCCGCTTTGCCTTTATCGCTGAGCAACACCTGGCGCAAAGTATTGTTGATCACTGTCTGGTAGCCATACCCCTCGTTTTCTGCCAGAGCGCGTGCAGCCTCTATGACGACATCATCGAGCATGATGGTGATTCGGGTCTTGCCTTTGCTTGTGGCAATTGCTCCACGCTTGGCGTTGCTGAAGTCGTATTCGTCTTTCATCGTTCAAGCCTCCAAATAGTGGCGACGCTCGCCTTTGGTGGCGACGCGTGCGGAAATGATTCGCACGAAATTCGGGTCGCGATAGGTGTACGCAACGACCAGCAAGCGACCTTTGGCATCCAGCCCCATGATGATCCACCGCTGCTCATCATGATGGTTGTCCTGAAAAGTCAGGGCTCGTTCGTCATAAAACACCGGTTCTGTCTCTGCGAGGCTGATGCCTTGATGTTTTAGTTTGTTGGCCGCGTTCTTTGCCCTGTGATACTGAATCTCGAATGACTTCATTATGCATACTTTATATGTATAAGCGAGGAGGCGTCCGTGCCGGCGGTCGCTTGGAAAGCAAAAGATTAGCGGTGAGGAGGGATAGGGGCGCAGGGATGTATTTCAAGACGTTTGGGGTTGGAGGCGCTATGGCCAAAGGGTGGCGTGGACAAGTGTCCATAATCTGACTGGGCAGTTGTATACAACTCTATAGACAGTTGTCCTGAGTATTGAATACAGTGTGCGCATAACAAAAACCAGGGAACCCCCCAACCATGAAAACGCCCCATGTTTCACACCAACGGCCCGAGGACGAAAACCTTGGGATCGGCGCGAATATGGCTTATGGCCTGCAACACGTTCTGACCATGTACGGCGGTATCGTCGCGGTGCCTTTGATCATCGGCCAGGCGGCCGGGCTCTCGCCGGCAGACATCGGTTTGTTGATTGCTGCTTCATTGTTTGCAGGGGGGCTGGCGACATTGCTGCAAACCCTGGGTTTGCCGTTTTTCGGTTGTCAGTTGCCGCTGGTGCAGGGCGTGTCGTTCTCCGGCGTTGCGACCATGGTCGCGATAGTCAGCAGTGGCGGGGAGGGTGGCTTTCAGTCGATTCTCGGGGCGGTGATTGCCGCGTCGTTGATCGGTTTGCTGATCACGCCGGTGTTCTCAAGGATTACCAAGTTCTTTCCACCGCTGGTGACGGGCATTGTGATCACCACTATCGGCTTGACGCTGATGCCGGTGGCCGCGCGCTGGGCCATGGGTGGCAACAGCCATGCGCCGGATTTCGGCAGCATGGCGAACATCGGTCTGGCGGCGATGACGCTGGTGCTGGTGTTGCTATTGAGCAAGATCGGCAGCGCGACCATTTCCCGTTTGTCGATCCTCCTGGCGATGGTCATCGGCACGGTCATCGCTGTGTTCCTCGGCATGGCGGATTTCTCGTCCGTTACCCAAGGGCCGATGTTCGGCTTTCCGGCGCCGTTCCATTTCGGCATGCCGACCTTCCACTTCGCCGCGATCCTGTCGATGTGCATCGTGATCATGGTGACCCTGGTGGAAACCTCGGCCGATATCCTCGCCGTCGGTGAAATCATCGGCACCAAGGTCGACTCAAAACGCCTGGGCAACGGTTTGCGTGCAGACATGCTGTCGAGCATGATCGCGCCAATCTTCGGCTCCTTCACTCAGAGCGCCTTCGCCCAGAACGTCGGGCTGGTGGCGGTCACCGGGATCAAGAGCCGTTTCGTGGTGGCCACCGGTGGTGTGTTTCTGGTGGTGCTTGGGTTGCTGCCGTTCATGGGACGGGTCATCGCCGCCGTGCCAACCTCCGTACTTGGTGGCGCCGGCATCGTGCTGTTCGGTACCGTCGCCGCCAGCGGCATTCGGACGCTGTCCAAGGTCGACTACCGCAACAACGTCAACCTGATCATCGTCGCCACTTCCATCGGTTTCGGCATGATCCCTATCGCCGCCCCGAACTTCTACGACCACTTTCCCAGCTGGTTCTCGACGATCTTCCACTCGGGCATCAGCTCCTCGGCGATCATGGCCATCGTGCTGAACCTGACCTTCAACCACCTCACGGCCGGCAACTCGGACCAGCAATCGGTATTTGCCGCCGGTACTGAACGAGTCCTGCGTTATCAAGACCTGGCGGCGCTGCGGGAAGGGGACTACTTCAGCGAAGGTAAACTGCGCGACTGCGACGGGAATGAGATTCCGGTGGTGGAGATGGACCATGGGCACGCCGATTTGCGGGCGGTGCATGCGAAAAGCAGTGAGCATGTCTAAAGATAGATAGTCAAAAGATTGCGGTCTGCGATCTTTTGACTTTATGGCAAACACAAAAAAGCCCCTGAATCTTTCGATTCAGGGGCTTTTTCGGTTTTGCTGTCTGGCTCCACGACCTGGACTCGAACCAGGGACCCAGTGATTAACAGTCACTTGCTCTACCAACTGAGCTATCGCGGAATGGCGTGTATGTTACTGATTCAAAAAGAGAAGTCAAGCCTCTGTTGGCAATTTGATGTTTTCATCGGATCAGAGGGAGGTTTATCGGCCATCGGCGGTTACCAGAAGCGTGGGAGAGGTCTACCATGGCTGCCCGGAAGTGGTGACACGCGCTGCCGGCCCTCAGCCGAAAAGGTACGCGCCATGAATCACCCAGCCTTCACACCCCGAAACAGTGGGGTGTTCCCATGAGCATTGCTCAGATCAGCTTGCCCAAAGGTGTCGGCCCGCACGCCGAGAAACTGTTCGACGCAATCACTCAGGCCAGCACCGCTGAAGAACTGAACCGCGCAGGCGGCAAGGCCGAAGGTTTTGTCCTGGGCCTGGAAAGCACCAAGGCGATCAAAAGTCAGGTGGCCGAGTCGCTTTATGTCGCCTATGACGACGCGGCCAGCCAGCGTGCGAGCGAATTGGCCTAACCGCCAAAAGTGATAGTGCCGAGCATCAGCTTGGCATACAGCATCGTGGCGGCCAGTTGCACCAGCCACAAGGCCAGGCCGCCAAGGAACACGCCCGCGGCCACTTGCAGCACCAGGTTATTACCGCGTTTGGCCGAGGAGCGGGGCACGAAGTGGTCCAGTTCATCGCGGTCGGCGCGTAGGTCGTCGTTTTTCATGTGGGTTCTCGCAAGAATTCTCGGGTGTACATAAAGCCTGTGGGAGTTTAAAGGGCGCAGCGGCTGCTTTGAGATTTATCTGAGGCCAATAAAAAACGGGAAGCCATTTTGGCTTCCCGTTTTCATGTCACGCGACGACTCAGATCACCTGAACGATGGCCTTGGTCACGGCGTCGATGTTGCTCTGGTTCAGCGCGGCAACGCAGATGCGGCCGGTGTCCAGGGCGTAGATGCCGAACTCGTTGCGCAGACGGGTCACTTGCTCAACCGTCAGGCCGGAGTAGGAGAACATGCCGCGCTGGCGACCGACGAAGCTGAAATCGCGCTGTGGAGCGTTTTTCGCCAGCAGGTCGACCATCTGGGTGCGCATGCCGCGAATCCGCAGACGCATTTCTGCCAGTTCTTCTTCCCACTGGGCACGCAATACCGGGCTGTTCAGCACAGCGGCGACGATGCTTGCACCGTGGGTCGGCGGGTTGGAGTAGTTGGTGCGGATCACGCGTTTGACTTGCGACAGCACGCGCGCGCTTTCTTCTTTCGATTCGCTGACGATCGACAGGGCGCCAACGCGCTCGCCGTACAGCGAGAAGGATTTGGAGAACGAGCTGGAAACGAAGAAGGTCAGGTTCGATTCGGCGAACAGGCGCACAGCGGCAGCGTCTTCATCGATACCGTCGCCAAAGCCCTGGTAGGCCATGTCGAGGAATGGAATGTGACCTTTGGCTTTCACCACGTCCAGCACGTTTTTCCAGTCCGCCGGGCTCAAGTCGACGCCAGTCGGGTTGTGGCAGCAAGCGTGCAGCACAACGATGGAGCCGGACGGCAGGGCGTTCAGGTCTTCCAGCAGGCCGGCGCGGTTAACGTCGTGGGTGGCGGCGTCATAGTAGCGATAGTTCTGTACTGGGAAACCAGCGGTTTCGAACAGTGCGCGGTGGTTTTCCCAGCTCGGGTCGCTGATCGCCACGACGGCGTTCGGCAGCAGTTGCTTGAGGAAATCGGCACCGATTTTCAGCGCGCCAGTACCGCCGACGGCCTGGGTGGTGATGACCCGGCCAGCAGCGATCAGTGGCGAGTCATTGCCGAACAGCAGTTTCTGCACGGCCTGGTCGTAGGCGGCGATGCCGTCGATCGGCAAGTAGCCACGGGAAACGTGTTGAGCGGCGCGAATCGTCTCGGCTTCGACAACGGCGCGCAGGAGAGGGATTCGCCCTTGCTCGTCGCAGTAAACACCGACCCCCAGGTTGACCTTGGTGGTACGGGTATCGGCATTGAATGCTTCGTTGAGGCCCAGGATTGGATCGCGTGGTGCCATTTCGACAGCGGAGAACAGGCTCATTATTGCGGCGGCTCTGAATGGAGTGTGGAGGGACGTGTCGCGCTCCAGCCGAATGCACTAGAGCGGTGCACAAACGGGGAGCTAGTATAGAGGCCATCAGCGATTGATGGCGACAGGCGATTCGGCTTTTACGGTAAGTTTTTCCAATTATTTTTCGATCGTTGGTCGAGCGACGTCGTCAAAGGTTTTACCCGATGTAGGACGTTTGCCTTGAAAGGGATGGCAATCGGCTCCACATTGAGCACAATCCAGTTTTTTCCTCGGGCGACATCGGTCGTTTGCGGTCTTTCTCGTTCCTGTCCGGCTTAACCGGGCAAGAGTGAACCAGAGGTATGTATGTCTGAATTCCAGCTAGTCACCCGCTTCGAGCCCGCCGGCGATCAGCCGGAAGCCATCCGTCTGATGGTCGAGGGCATCGAGGCCGGGCTGGCGCACCAGACGCTGCTCGGTGTGACCGGCTCGGGCAAGACCTTCAGCATCGCCAACGTGATCGCCCAAGTGCAGCGCCCGACGCTGGTGCTGGCGCCGAACAAGACCCTGGCTGCGCAGTTGTACGGCGAGTTCAAGGCGTTCTTCCCGAACAACGCCGTTGAATACTTCGTCTCCTATTACGACTACTACCAGCCCGAAGCCTATGTGCCGTCGTCCGACACCTTCATTGAGAAGGACGCCTCGATCAACGACCACATCGAGCAGATGCGCCTGTCCGCGACCAAAGCGCTGCTGGAACGCAAAGACGCAATCATTGTCACCACGGTGTCGTGCATCTACGGTCTGGGCAGCCCGGAAACCTATTTGAAGATGGTGTTGCACGTGGATCGCGGCGACAAGCTCGACCAGCGTGCGCTGTTGCGTCGCCTGGCCGACCTGCAATACACCCGCAACGACGTGGACTTCGCCCGGGCGACTTTCCGGGTGCGCGGCGATGTGATTGATATCCACCCGGCGGAATCCGATTTTGAGGCGATCCGCATCGAGCTGTTCGATGACGAGGTGGAAAGCCTGTCCGCCTTCGATCCGCTGACGGGCGAAGTCATCCGCAAGCTGCCGCGCTTCACCTTCTATCCGAAGAGCCATTACGTGACGCCTCGGGAAACCCTGCTCGACGCCGTCGAGGGGATCAAGGTCGAGTTGCAGGAGCGCCTGGAATACCTGCGCTCCAACAACAAGCTAGTGGAAGCCCAGCGGCTGGAGCAACGCACCCGTTTCGACCTGGAGATGATTCTGGAGCTGGGTTACTGCAACGGCATTGAAAACTACTCGCGCTACCTGTCGGGCCGTGCATCCGGCGAGGCGCCGCCCACGTTGTTTGACTACCTGCCAGCCGACGCCTTGCTGGTGATCGACGAATCCCACGTCAGCGTGCCGCAGGTCGGTGCCATGTATAAGGGCGACCGGTCCCGTAAGGAAACGCTGGTGGAATACGGCTTCCGCCTGCCATCGGCGCTGGATAACCGGCCGATGCGTTTCGACGAGTTCGAAGGCATCAGTCCGCAGACAATATTTGTCTCGGCCACACCGGGCAATTACGAGGCGGAGCACGCAGGGCGCGTGGTCGAGCAAGTGGTGCGCCCGACTGGCCTGGTGGACCCGCAGATCGAAATCCGTCCGGCGCTGACTCAGGTCGACGACTTGCTCTCGGAAATCACCAAGCGCGTAGCCCTGGAAGAGCGGGTGCTGGTGACCACGCTGACCAAACGCATGTCCGAGGATTTGACCGATTACCTGGCCGATCACGGCGTGCGCGTGCGTTATCTGCACTCGGACATCGACACCGTGGAGCGGGTCGAGATCATCCGTGACTTGCGCCTCGGCACCTTCGATGTGCTGGTGGGGATCAACCTGCTGCGTGAAGGCCTGGACATGCCGGAAGTCTCGCTGGTGGCGATTCTTGATGCGGACAAGGAGGGTTTCCTGCGCTCCGAACGCTCGCTGATCCAGACCATTGGCCGGGCGGCACGCAACCTTAATGGCCGGGCGATTCTGTATGCGGATCGGATTACTGGTTCCATGGAGCGGGCAATCGGCGAAACCGAGCGTCGTCGCGACAAGCAGATCGCCTTCAACCTGGCCAACGGCATTACGCCCAAAGGGGTGTTCAAGGACGTCGCCGACATTATGGAAGGCGCGACTGTGCCGGGTTCGCGCAGCAAGAAGCGCAAAGGCATGGCCAAGGCTGCCGAGGAAAGCGCCAAATACGAAGCCGAATTGCGTTCGCCGAGCGAGATCACCAAGCGCATTCGTCAGCTGGAAGAGAAGATGTACCAGCTCGCCCGCGACCTGGAGTTCGAAGCCGCGGCGCAGCTGCGCGACGAAATCGGCAAGCTGCGGGAGCGGTTGATCGCGGTTTGACGCTCCCTCTGTAGCAGTTGCCGAAGGCTGCGATCTTTTGATCTTGTTTTTACAGGCAAAGTCAAAAGATCGCAGCCTTGGCAGCTCCTGCGGCGCTTAAATCCCGCACTCACTGGAGCCGGGCGGCTATCGCCTGTTACCATTCGCCCCTTGTTTGATCTTCGCTTTTCATTCTTTTTGAGACATGCCATGACCACCGTCCGCACTCGCATCGCGCCATCGCCTACCGGGGACCCCCACGTAGGTACCGCTTACATCGCTTTGTTCAACTACTGCTTTGCCAAGCAGCATGGCGGAGAGTTCATCCTGCGGATCGAAGACACCGACCAACTGCGTTCGACCCGCGAGTCCGAACAGCAGATTTTCGACGCCCTGCGCTGGTTGGGTATCGACTGGAGCGAAGGCCCGGATGTCGGCGGCCCGCACGGTCCTTACCGTCAGAGTGAGCGCGGCGATATCTACCAGAAGTACTGCCAGCAACTGGTAGACATGGGCCATGCCTTCCCATGCTTCTGCACCGCCGAAGAACTGGACCAGATGCGCGCCGAGCAAATGGCCCGCGGTGAGACCCCGCGTTACGACGGCCGTGCGCTGTTGCTGTCCAAGGAAGAAGTCGCGCGCCGCCTGGCTGCCGGCGAACCCCACGTGATCCGCATGAAAGTGCCGACCGAAGGCGTGTGCGTGGTGCCGGACATGCTGCGTGGCGACGTCGAGATCCCGTGGGATCGCATGGACATGCAAGTGCTGATGAAGACCGACGGCCTGCCGACGTACTTCCTGGCCAACGTGGTCGACGACCACCTGATGGGCATCACCCACGTGCTGCGCGGGGAAGAATGGCTGCCTTCGGCACCGAAACTGATCCTGCTGTACGAGTACTTCGGCTGGGAACAGCCGCAGCTGTGCTACATGCCGCTGCTGCGTAACCCGGACAAGAGCAAGCTGTCCAAGCGCAAGAACCCGACCTCGGTGACGTTCTACGAGCGCATGGGCTTCATGCCGGAAGCGATGCTCAACTACCTGGGCCGCATGGGCTGGTCGATGCCGGACGAGCGCGAGAAGTTCTCCCTGCAGGAAATGGTCGACAACTTCGACCTGAGCCGCGTCTCGCTTGGCGGGCCGATTTTCGACATCGAGAAACTGTCGTGGCTCAACGGCCAGTGGCTGCGTGACCTGCCGGTGGAAGAGTTCGCCGCTCGCGTGCAGAAGTGGGCGCTGAACCCTGAATACATGATGAAGATCGCGCCGCACGTGCAGGGCCGGGTTGAAACCTTCAGCCAGGTCGCACCGCTGGCTGGCTTCTTCTTCGCTGGTGGCGTGAATCCGGACGCTAAACTGTTCGAATCCAAGAAGCTCTCGGGCGATCAGGTTCGTCAGTTGATGCAATTGATCCTGTGGAAGCTGGAAAGCCTGCGTCAGTGGGAGAAGGACAGCATCACTGCAACGATTCAGGCGGTGGTCGAATCCCTGGAGCTGAAGCTGCGTGACGCCATGCCGCTGATGTTTGCTGCGATCACCGGGCAGGCCAGTTCGGTATCGGTACTCGACGCGATGGAAATCCTCGGTCCGGACCTGACCCGTTTCCGTCTGCGCCAGGCCATTGACCTGCTGGGCGGCGTGTCGAAGAAAGAAAACAAAGAGTGGGAAAAGCTTCTGGGCGCGATTGCCTGACGGCGTTTGACTCAGTAGGAGCTGCCGAAGGCCGCGATCTTTTGATCCTGATCTTCGGCGCTTCCCCCGAATTTACGGGGGGAGGGCGGTAAGTGATTGTTATGTCGGCAAAAAATTTTAAATTTTTTGAAAAATAAGTTTGACAGCTTTCCGATGCGCCATTAAGATTCGCCCCGTCCTCAGCGATGAGGGGCTATAGCTCAGCTGGGAGAGCGCTTGCATGGCATGCAAGAGGTCGACGGTTCGATCCCGTCTAGCTCCACCAATTTACACTTCAAGGTCTGGCCACACCGGCCTTGAAGCGATCAACACTCAGCGTTGATCAGTTGTATAGAAGGGTTTGCGTCCCCTTCGTCTAGTGGCCTAGGACACCGCCCTTTCACGGCGGTAACAGGGGTTCGAGTCCCCTAGGGGACGCCAGTTTTACAGAAGCGATGTTGCAAGATATCGCTCCGCCGCGAGGCGAAAAATCCGGGGCTATAGCTCAGCTGGGAGAGCGCTTGCATGGCATGCAAGAGGTCGACGGTTCGATCCCGTCTAGCTCCACCAATTTTACAGTTCAAGGTCTGGCCACACCGGCCTTGAATCGATCAGCTCTCAGCACTGATCAGTTGTATAGAAGGGTTTGCGTCCCCTTCGTCTAGTGGCCTAGGACACCGCCCTTTCACGGCGGTAACAGGGGTTCGAGTCCCCTAGGGGACGCCACGATTACCCGCTTTGCGGGATTTTTAAGGGTCATTCAATTATTGAATGGCCCTTTTGTTTGTCTGGCGTTTGGCCAAATCTCCTTTTTCCCCAACACTGTTCTTCAGACCAGCGGTCACATCCACGACTTGCGGAAAATTATTATGAGAATAATATTCTAGTCGTAATATTCGGAGGCAACGATGAACGATAAAAAAGCTCAAACCCGCGAACGCATCCTCAAGGCTGCCAGTGCAGCGCTGATCCAGCGCGGCCCGGCCGAGCCGAGCGTGGGTGAAGTGATGGGCGCGGCCGGGCTGACGGTCGGCGGTTTCTACGCGCACTTCGAGAGCAAGGACGCGTTGATGCTGGAAGCGTTCAAGCAGCTGCTCAGCCATCGTCGTGACTTGATCGCCGACATGGATGCCGAGTTGACCGGCGAAGAGCGTCGCGCGTTGGTCGCAGCGTTCTACCTGTCGCGCAAACACCGTGATTCCACCGAGCAGGCATGCCCGGTTCCAGCGTCGATCAGTGAACTGGGCCGTCTGCCGGACGAATTTCGTGTGGCGTTGAATGAACATATTGAATTGATGGTCGCGCAGTTGGCAGCCAGCCCGGAAGACATCGACAAGGTCTTGGCCGACATCGCCTTGATGGTGGGTGGTTTGGCGCTGGCGCGGGCGCTGGGGCCAGGAGAGTTGTCCGATCGATTGCTGCGCGCCGCCAAATCGGCGGTGCTGTGACCTAAAGGCATCCAGCCTGAGGAGATGGGCGATGAACACGTTGAGCTGGGTTCGTGGCGTTAATGGCACCTTGGGCTGGTTCGCACCGAAGCTGGTGGCGAGCAAGATGCGTCTGGCATTCATGACCCCGCGGGAGTTGCCGCCGCGTGATTGGGAATTGCCGCTGCTGGCGAAATCCGAGCGGATCACCTTGCGCTTCGGCCTCTCGGCGCTGCGTTGGGGGCAGGGCCCGGCGGTGTTGTTGATGCACGGCTGGGAAGGCCGGCCAACGCAGTTTGCCGCGCTGATCACGGCGCTGGTCGATGCCGGTTACACCGTGGTCGCCCTGGACGGCCCGGCTCATGGTCGCTCGCCTGGACGCGAAGCCAATGTGGTGCTGTTCGCCCGGGCGATGCTTGAAGCAGCTGCTGAACTACCGCCGCTGCAAGCGGTAATCGGTCACTCGATGGGCGGCGCCAGCGCCATGCTCGCGGTGCAGTTGGGCTTGCGCACCGAAACCCTGGTCTCGATCGCCGCCCCGGCGCGAATCCTTGGGGTGCTGCGCGGTTTTGCGCGCTATGTACGCCTGCCGCCCAAAGCCCGTTCGGCGTTCATTCGTCAGGTCGAAAAAGACGTCGGCATGCGCGCCGCTGCGCTGGATGTCGCGCACTACCAGCTCGACATGCCTGGCCTGATTGTCCATGCCGAGGACGACAGCTTTGTCTCGGTCAAGGAGTCCCAATTGATTCACGAAGCCTGGTTCGACAGTCGCTTGTTGCGCCTGGAAGAGGGCGGTCATCAGCGGGTCCTGGCCGATCCGCGGGTGATCGATGGCGTGCTCTCGCTGCTGGCCGGTCGCAGCCTGCAATCGCGCCAATCGGCCTGAGCTTCCGTTACACTGCCCCGGTCGAAATAATCTGACCGGGAGTGGGGCATGGGCTGGGATCGGGCAACGCCGTTTATCATTGATCTGGAAGTGGGCGCCGAAGACATCGACGGGTTGGGCCACGCGAACAACGCGGTGTACGTGACCTGGCTCGAGCGCTGTGCCTGGCGTCACTCGCAGCGGCTGGGTCTGGACCTGGTCGAGTATCGGCGGCTGGACCGGGCGATGGCGGTGGTGCGGCACGAGATTGATTACCTGGCGGCGGCCTACGAAGGCGATGAGCTGCAGCTGGCGACCTGGATCGTCGATTGGGACCAGCGCCTGAGAATGACCCGACACTTCCAGCTGATCCGCCCCAGTGACAACTCGACGTTGCTGCGGGCGCAGACCACGTTCGTGTGCATCGAGCTGTCGACCGGCAAGCCCAAGCGCATGCCGGCGGAATTCATCGAGGGCTATGGCTCGGCGTTGCAAGTTCCAAGCTGACACAGTCCGCACATTTGCCACCGCCCGGTCTGACGAAATACCTTCTGCACGCCGAAACCAGTAAACTGCCGCACGTTTTTCGTTGAGTGTGTTTTTCATGCAAATTGCTTTGGCGCCCATGGAGGGGTTGGTCGACAACATCCTGCGGGACGTGCTGACCCGTGTGGGCGGTATCGATTGGTGTGTAACCGAGTTCATTCGGATCAACGATCAGCTGCTCACGCCTGCGTACTACCACAAGTTCGGCCCGGAACTGCTGACCGGCGCCCGTACCGCCTCCGGCGTGCCGCTGCGGGTGCAACTGCTTGGCTCCGATCCGGTGTGCCTGGCGGAAAACGCTGCACTGGCCTGCGAATTGGGTTCCGAAGTCATCGACCTGAACTTCGGCTGCCCGGCCAAGACCGTCAATAAGTCGCGCGGTGGCGCCGTTCTGCTCAAAGAGCCTGAGCTGCTCAACGAAATCGTCGAACATGTCCGCCGTGCGGTGCCAGCACACATTCCAGTGACCGCCAAAATGCGCCTGGGCTTCGACAGTCCCGATGGCTCGCTGGTTTGCGCCACAGCCCTGGCCGAAGGCGGCGCGGCGCACATCGTGGTTCACGCGCGGACCAAAACGGATGGCTACAAGCCGCCAGCTCACTGGGAATGGATCCCGCGGGTCCAGGACGTGGTCAAGGTGCCAGTGTTCGCCAACGGTGACATCTGGAGCGTGGAGGACTGGCGACGTTGCCGCGAGATCAGCGGCGTCGAAGACATCATGCTCGGTCGTGGCCTGGTGTCGCGTCCGGATCTGGCAAGGCAGATCGCTGCGGCGCGGGCCGGTGAGGAGGTCGTCGAGATGACCTGGACCGAGCTGCTGCCGCTGATTCAGGATTTCTGGCTGCAAGCCAAGGCCCAGATGACACCACGCCAATCGCCGGGTCGCCTGAAGCAGTGGCTGGCAATGCTGACCCGTAATTATCCCGAAGCGGTAGAGTTGTTCGGCGTCCTGCGTCGTGAAACCGAGCTGGATCAGGTCTCGCGTTTACTGGGGTTGCAGGTGTCTGAGGCCGCCTGAATCTGCTTGAAAAAAATCTGAAAATAATCTCTTGAAAAGTAATCAGCGGTCCTTATCTAAGGATTACGCGATGCCGAATTCGGGTCGCGGAGACAAAAAAACTTGCTGATTATGTTCAGGAGATTTGAATCATGAGTACTGCATTTTCCTTGGCCCCACTGTTCCGTTCCTCGGTAGGTTTCGACCGTTTCAACGACCTGTTCGAAACCGCCCTGCGCAATGAGCCAGGCAGCACCTATCCACCCTACAACGTTGAAAAATACGGTGATGATCAATACCGCATCGTTGTGGCGGCCGCCGGTTTCCAGGAAGACGACCTGGACCTGCAAGTAGAAAAAGGTGTACTGACCATCAGTGGCGGCAAACGTGACGCGGACGAAAACGTCACTTACCTGTACCAAGGCATCGCACAGCGCGCCTTCAAACTGTCGTTCCGTCTGGCGGACCACATCGAAATCAAGGCCGCCGAACTGCGCAACGGTTTGCTGAGTATCGACCTGCTGCGTGTGATCCCGGAAGAAGCGAAAGCCAAACGCATCCCGATCAACGGGGCGGAAAAACCGGCTCTGCAGCACTGAGTCATTGGAAGAAATACATTCGTCTGAACAGGCTGTAACCCGCTGAATGAAGGCCCCGACTTGTCGGGGCCTTTTTGTTTTTCCGCCAAAACGGTCATGCAAGCTTTACCGCCTTATGGCGGCTTCTCTACAATCCGCGCCAGTTTTGCCGACCCCACATTCTGCCTGGTCGGCCCGGAGCTTTTTTTCATGGAAGAGATACAACAGCGTTGGCTGTGCGGTCTTTCTGCGCCGATGGTGGCCCTTAATCCTCGTGCCGATTACGACGAGCCTGCTTTCTACTCCGATCCGCAATTTATTGACCTGCAATGCAGCTGGGGCATCAATGACCGGCCGCAGTTGTTGAGCATGCTCGAAGGGATGGCGGACGACGGTCATGCCTCACACCTCGATGGAGCGTATCGGGCGTGGCAGCGTTGCTTGCCTGGCGAATGGCAGGCACTGCTTGAAACACTGTCCCCCCGTGAGCGCGATTTGCACGAATTCGCCGGGCGTACCTTTGGTGGATGTGGACCGGGTGGTATCAGGGCCTGGGATCTCGGGCGTATGGGGTTTCTCTTGCGCTGTGGCTTGCGCAATGAGTGGATCGATTTATCCGAGAGTCTTTGGTTGCATGCCCGACTGGCTGTAAGGGCGCAATACCATTACGGCAGTTGGTTTTCTTATTTCAACGGTTTCTTGGCTGGTCATGCGTTCTGGAGCTGTCTGGGTAACAGCGACGAACAGATGGCTCACGAGCTTGATCGGCAAGGGGAGTCTTCGGGTAGCGCTTTCATTGCACGAGGTCTTGCGCGCGACATCCCTTCTTTCCTGACCGACTTGCCCTGGCACATAGACCTCGATCCGCCGCCGCGCCCGGCGTCCCTGGGGGAGTTCGACTGGTCATGAGTTGCTGGACACGCTTGGGTATAGAGCCCACCAAAGATCAGGCACTGATTCGAGATGCCTACCGCGCGCGTTTGCCGCAACATCACCCGGAGAGTGATCCCGAAGGCTTTCAGGCGCTGCGTGTCGCCTATGAAAGTGCCACCCGCTTTGCCCGTCATGAAGAGGTCGAAGTCGAAGATGAGGACGCTAGTGTTCCCGAGATTCCGCAAACTTTGGTGGATTTTTACGCGTTGCTCGAAGATCCGGCTCGACGCTTCCATCCGCAGGCCTGGCGAGCATTTGTCAAAGCGTTGGATCAGCTGCCTCTGGACACACTTGATGACCTCAGTTGGGGGCTGTTTCACCCATTGACCAATGCCGGACCGTTGTCTTACCGCTGCGCGAATCTGCTGGCGCAACGAATGGGGTGGGAGCATCAACTGCTGGATCTTGAGTTCGAGCAGGCGAATAAAGTCGAAGAGTTCCTGCAACGCATCAAGAAGCCAGACCCGTTCGACACGACACTGATGAGTGGCTGGTCCGAGCCTGTGCAGATGGAAACCCTGTGGTATGCCCGTAGCCTCGACTACCTCTTTGAGCATCGGCCGCTCCATGAATTCGAAGACTTCGCCAGCCATCACACCTGTCTGCCGCTGCCGTCGGACGAAGTATTCATCAAGCGCTTACTGGTGCAGTTCACTCAAGCCGGTATCGGTGGTGCAGGCCTGCTGCAACTGTGCGTCGAACGACAGGGGCAAGCACCAGACGATAGCGATTGGCTTTATCTGTTGGCTTGCCAAAGCAGTTTGTTGGGCCTTGAAGATCAAGCGCTGCCTTGCTGGATCCGGCTCTGGCTGGAGTACCGTCATCCGAAGGCCGAAAGCTGCTTGCTGGAGCTTTGTGCCAAACGTCAGCCGGACTTTCTCGCGCTGCTGATCCAGGCATTCGACCGTTTGGAAAATTTCCGTGACTGGTCCCATGACCTTGACGATGTTACTCAAGAATATGGCAGCCCTTCACAGCGTCCCGAAACGTTGGCTCGCTGGCTTGGGGTCGGGCAACTCGATCTGCAAGGTTTGGCAGGCGCATTTGTCGATTGGCGAATGACGGGGGATGAACTGCCTCTGCTGGCATTGCTGCTAGGAGAGCATGCGGATTCCCGCTTGCAGCGTCTATACCAGCATGCATGGGCCTTGCATCGTGGGGATGTGGGGTTGTTGCAACAAATACTGGACGAGCCGCATCCGTTCGATGCCCTTGAGGGGTTGGTGTTGACCGGGTTCAAGTATCAGGCAGAGCAGCAACTCTGTTGGTTGAACCAGGCGCCGATTCCGTTGGCAATGAAGGTCTTTCTCAACAGTCGTTCAGTTGAACCGAAACTGGCCGAGGAACTGACAAAAGGCGAGCCGCACAAGATTTGCCGCCTGTGGCTGAGCAGGCTGCGGGGCTACGATCAGTCTGCTCTGGTGCGGATCGATCAGGTATTTGATTTGCTGGACGCAGAAGCGGACGTGAACTTGCGCAGCTTGAGTCTGCTGGTCCAGTTGGGGCAGCGAGGCGCAGTCCTGCCGGTCATTGCGCAAGGCGAGGCTGCGTGGCAATGGCACGCTCAAACTGTATTCCTGTTGGCGTTGCTCGAACAGCCGGAACGTTGGCTGACGTTGATCGATACCCAATGTCTGGAGCGACTGGAGCTCAACCCGGCTCACCCCCTGAGTCGGCTTCAGCCGTTATTGCGGCGCCTGCAGCGCGAGCAAGGTAACTGCGCGGGTTTGCTGGGGTGGCTGCAAGGTACCGACCCGGTTCATGGCCTGCTCGTGCAGCAGCTGTTCAATGTGCAACAGGCCCTCGACAGCGCAGCACTGCCCGCTAATGCGCAGCTCTATACCTGCATTGAAAGTGATCCTGATGCGTGCGGCGAGGATTTGCTGGGGCTGATGCTGCTCTGGGGTGTGCTGTATCACGACCCGAGCCTTGACGCCGAGCAGCATCGCGCACTGTTGCAATCCATCGCCGCTATCAGTTGTGAAGATGGTTGGTTCGAAGCGTTTCGTAATGGTTTGATCAAAGGAGAGCCTGTTTGGCCACCGCGCAAAGTGCTGACGGATTTCGACGTCGACAAGCTGCTGGTCTATGAAGTCCTCGATACGCTGAAAAGTCTGATTCGTTATGGCGCCTCAGGAGTGCCCAGGACCAAGGTGCTGCAACAGTTGCAGCGTGGCAAGGATGACGCCGCGAACAGTGTGGGCCTGCGTCTGGCATTGACTGCCTTGCTGTCCTGGAGTGAGCGTCTGCTCCTGGCCAAAAGCGACACGCGCCCGGTGCCGTCCACTGCGGTCTGGCGCTTGGGCTCTCGATTGGGGCGCAAGGCGTTTATCGGGCAGGTGCTGGGAGGTGTGCTGATCACCCCGATCATGGTGCTGCTCAATGGCACCGTTGTCTTGGGAGTTGTCATGCTGCTGGGCATCGCGCTGTTGCTCAGTGCGATTCTGCGTCGGCTGCATGACATGGGGCGGGGGATTCCCACGCTGCTGATCTTTGCCTGTCTGACGCCGGTATTGCCGTTCCTGCCTCTGGTGTTGTTCGGCTTTCCCGGCGACAAGCTGCCTAACCGCTATGGTGTGCCGCCGGGCAGCGCCGGTGAGGACACGCTGCCCGGTGGCTTGCAGGCGACTCTGCGGCGGCTTAATGGCTAAAGGCGCAGCTGATCCAGTGCTTTATTGAGTTGTGACCGATGGCTGGCAATCTCCACCGATTGCTGGCCACCGAGCACGGCGGTAAAAGTATCCAGCCAATCGGCAATTTGTTCGCGTTCGTCGCCCAGGCTTTGCGTCCATGCACGCTCCAGTCGCGCCAGCAGAGTGCGATTGGGCAGCGCGTCCCGTGGATGGATTTTCAGGGCTTTGAGCCGCTCATGGCTGCTTTTCCGTGATTGTGGGTCGAGCCCGGTGGGGCTGCGATCGATGCTGTGGCTGTGGCGTTCGCCGCTGGCCAGCAGGGTCACGTCGACTTCAAGCAAACCGTTGATGTCGTAGCTGAAGCGCACATCCAGGGCTTGCGTCTGGTCGCTGGGTGCTACCGCGACGTCGAAGGCATCGATGAAAATATTATCCCGCACCCACGGCCGCTCTCCCTGATAGACCTCGATACGGATGTGGTCTTGCTGCGGATGGGTGGTGTAGAAGCGTTGCACCCGAGAAGTCGGGATCACGGTGTTGCGTTCGATGATCGGCGAGAAGGCGCCGCTGACGTCCTCACCGCGACGGGTCGAAATGCCCAGCGTGTATGGGCATACGTCAGTGAGAATCAGCTCCTCGATTGCGCTGTCTCGGGCCTTGCACGCTGCCTGGGTAGCGGCGCCCAGTGCGACAATCGTGTCCGGGTCGAGGTGGCGATAGGGCAGGCGCCCGAACAGCGTGGCGACCATCTGCTGCACGACAGGCATCCGCGTTGCGCCTCCGACCAGCACCAGGCTGTCGAGGTCCCGAGGCTTGAGCCGTGCATCGCGCAGGGCTTGTTCGATGGGGGCGCGCAACCGGGCCAGCAGCGGTTCCCAGATTTTCAGCGCGACGGCCTCATCCAGCGACCACTCGCGCAAGGCACCGGCGCCGTTCCAGTTCAGGTGCTGGGTGCCTTCACTGAGTTTGCATTTGAGTTGCTCCAGAGCATCGCCCAGGCTGGCCAACCCCTGGTTATCGATCTGTTGAGAGGTGAGTTGCCAGTCTTTCAGGCAGGCCTGCAACAACGCGGCGGTGAAGTCTTCACCGCCGAGGAAGTTGTCGCCGGTGGAGGCATGCACTTCGATCAGCGGCAGTGCGTATTCCAGTACCGTGACATCAAAGGTGCCGCCGCCCAAGTCGAAAATCAGCGTGCGCTCGAACTTCTGCTCGTGCAGTCCGTAGGCCATGGCCGCGGCGGTCGGTTCGTTGATCAGCCGCGACACTGTCAGGCCTGCCAGTTCGGCGGCAAACAGCGTGCGTTTGCGTTGCTCGTCACTGAAATAGGCCGGCACCGAAATCACCGCCTCATACACCGGATGGCCTAGCCAGGCTTCAGCATCCTGCTTGAGCGAGCCGATCACCAGTGCCGACAGCTCTTCGGGGCTGAATTGCCGTCCGCCCAGTTCGAACTGTTTGTCGCTGCCCATAAAACGCTTGAACGCCGCCACCGTGCGTTCCGGATGGGTGGTCAGACGCGCGCGGGCGGCCTTGCCTACCAGAATGCTGTCGTCCTCATCGAGGCTGACCACTGAAGGGGTGAGGACATCGCCAAGGGCGTTCGGAATCAACTGCGCCTGACCTTCCTGCCAAACGGCGATCAGGCTATTGGTGGTCCCAAGGTCGATGCCCAGCAAGGCCGGACGGGAGAGGGTTGCATCCTGCATGGTTGATCTCTTTGAGGCAGTAAAAAAAAAGCGCGACCCTACAGGTTGCAAGAAAAACTGGCAATTGGAGCACCTGTTACGGAACGTCTCCCATGCGGACTATTTGAGCAGTTTCTGAAACTCCTCCACCAGCAACGGCCGGCTGTGCAAATACCCCTGATACAAATGGCAGCCCAGCCCTTGCAAGAACTCCAGTTGCTCCTCGGTTTCAACCCCTTCGGCAATCACTTCCAGCTCCAGGCTGCGGGCCATGGCGACGATGGCGCGAATGATTTCGGTATCGTTGGGGTCGGTGGTGGCGTCGCGGACGAATGACTGGTCGATTTTCAGGGTGTCGACCGGCAGGCGCTTGAGGTAGGTCAGCGAGGAGTAACCGGTGCCGAAATCGTCCATGGCAAAGCTCACGCCGAGTTTTTTCAGGCGTCGCATTTTGCTGATGGTGTCGTCCAGGTTCTGGATGACGATGCCTTCGGTGATTTCCAGTTTCAGCAACGAGCAGGGCAGGTCGTGGCTGCCGAGGCTGTGCTCGATGCGTTCGACGAAGTCGTTCTGACGGAATTGCCGCGGGCTGATATTCACGCACAGGCTGAAATTGAGCGGGTCAATCAGGCCTTTGGCGATCAGGCGTTTGAAGGCCGCACAAGCTTCGTCGAGGATCCATGTGCCGACTTCCAGAATCAGCCCGCTGTCTTCCAGCACCTTGATGAACTCGGTCGGCGATTGCGCGCCCAGTTGCGGATGGTGCCAGCGCACCAGGGCTTCGGCGCCGGTAATGCGGTTGTTGCGGGCGTCCACCTGAGGCTGGTATTGCACGCTGAACTCACCCCGGGAAAGGGCCAGGCGCAGGTCGGTTTCCATGCGCAGGCGTTCGCTGGCGGCCTTCTGCATGGTGTTGTGATACATCTGCGTGGTGTTGCGGCCCGAGTCCTTGGCGCGGTAGAGGGCGATATCGGCGCGCTTGAGCAGGTCGGTCGGGGTCGAGCCGTGGTCGGGGATCAGCGCGATGCCGATGCTCGGCGTCACTTGCAGGCGCTGTCCATCGAGAAACATCGGTTCGGACAGCAACTCGCGCAAGGTATCCGCCAGTTCCCGGACTTGAGCGCTGACGTCGGTGCGCGAGCCTTCCAGGCCACTGAGCAGCACCACGAACTCATCGCCGCCCAGGCGTGCGACGGTGTCTTCCATGCGTACGCTGGCTTCAAGGCGCGCGGTGATGATTTTCAGCACCGTATCGCCCACCGGGTGGCCGAGGGAGTCGTTGATGTGCTTGAAGTGGTCGAGGTCGAGGAACATCAGGGCGCCACGCAAGTTGTGGCGCTTGAGCAGGGCGATCTGCTGGCTCAGGCGGTCCATCAACAGCGCGCGGTTCGGCAGGTTGGTCAGCGGGTCGTGGTAGGCCAGGTGACGGATCTGCGCTTCGGCATTTTTCAGCAGGCTGACGTCCCGGGCGGTCAGCAGCAGGCAGGCAGTTTCGTTGAGGGTGATCGGTTCCACCGAGACTTCGACGGTCAGCAACTCGCCGCGCTTGTTGCGCCCGAGCATTTCCAGGTGGTGAACCCGGCCCTTGATCTGTAGTTCGGCCAGCAACGCCGAGCGTTGTTTCTCTTCGGCCCAGATGCCGACCTGATACACCGTGCGACCCACCACTTCATCGGCACGGTAGCCGGTCAGGCGGCAGAAGCCGTCGTTAACCTCCAGATAGCGTCCAGTGTCGCGCTCGGTAATGGTGATGGCGTCGGGGCTTGAGTGGAAGGCCTTGGCGAACTTCTCTTCGCTGGCCTTGAGCGCCGCTTCCGAGCGTTGCTGTTGGGTGATGTCGCGCAGGGTGGTGACGATGCACGGCTGGTCGCCGACGCTGATCTGGCGGCTGGAGATCACGCAGGTCAGGGATTGCCCGTCCTTGTGTTGAACGATGATCGCCACATTGTTCAGGCCCTGCTCGCGGATGACCCGCTCGATCCTTTGCAGGCTTTTCGCCGAGGCGTCCCACAGGCCGATTTCGTCGGCGCTGCGACCGATGACGTCGGTGGTGCTCCAGCCGAACGTCTGGGTGAAGCTGGAGTTGATCTCGATGAAGTGGCCGGTGTCCTGGCGCGTGACGCAGATAGGGTCGGGGCTGACCTGGAACAACGTGGCGAATTTCTCTTCCGACGCTATCAGTTGCTGTTCGCGCTCCACTTGCTCGGTGATGTCCAGCAATGTGCCGGCCATGCGCAGCGGGTTGCCGTCATCATCGCGGTAGAGTCTGGCGCGGCTTTCCAGGTAGCGCGAACTACCGTCCGGCAGCTGCACGCGGTAGGTCAGTTGATAATTGCCGGCGGGGCCTTCGCGTAAGCTGCGGTAAGCGTCGCGCATGGTGTCGCGTTCTTCACCGGGTACACCTTCGAAAAACGCATCGAAGGATTCATGGAAGGGTTTGGGCTCCAGGCCATGCAGCTGGGCGGCCCGCGCCGAGCCGTAAAGCATGCCGCTGGGGATGTGCCAGTCCCAGGTGCCGAGTTGTGCTGAATCCAGGGCCAGGTCGAGGCGTTCCTGGCTGTCTTTGAGGGCGTGCTCGGCGATTTTGCGTTCGGTGGTGTCAAGGAATGTGCTCAGCAGATAGGGCTGGCCTTCGAGCTCGACCTTTTGCGCGCTGAGAATGCCGTCGTGAACCTGCCCGTTGCTGGCGCGAAATTGCACCTCCATGTTGATCAGCTCGCCTTTGGCCTTGGTGGCCTTGACCAGTTCCGCCCGTTGCTCCGGGTTGACCCAAAGGCCCAGTTCCAGGGTGGTTCGGCCGATTGCGTCTTGCACCGGCCAGCCGAACAGGCTTTCGAAGTACTGGTTGGCTTCGCTGATCAGGCCGTCTTCCTGTCGGGTCAGCAGCACCATGTTCGGGCACAGGTGAAACAGCGTGGCGAAGCGTTTTTCCGAGCTGCTCAGCGCTTGTTCACGCTGGCGCTGGTGGGTGATTTCACGGATGACCCCGATCATTCGTGGCCGGCCGTTTTTGTCCGGTAGCAGGCTGCCGTTGATTTCCAGCCAGTGCAGGCTGCCGTCGGGCCAGCGGATGCGGTGGTGCATGGCCTGCTCCAGCGGGGCGCCGGCGATCACTGCATTGAAGGCGCGGATGGCTTTCGCCCGATCCTCCTGGGGCAGCAGGTCGAGGTATTCCAGATCCTCGGGCAACGGTTGTCGGGGATCGAAGCCGAACAACGCCTGAGTGCCCCGTGACCAACTGATCTGTCCGCGCTCGATGTCCCAATACCAGGCGCCCAGTCGGGCACCATTGAGGGCCGCGAGCAACTGTGGGGCGCTTTCCCAGCTCTGCTCGGACCGTTTTGGGTCAATTGCCTGAATTCGCGGCATTGGCGGCATACGTTCAACAGATTTGGGCATGGATGACAGGCCTTGGGCTGAATTGGGCGTTAGGCACAGGGTTTTGGGGCTCTATAGGCGTAGCACAAAAGAAGAAGCACAGCTTAGCCGCGAGTCCCTGGCTGATCGATTTGTGCATCCAGCAAAGCCATGAAGGCCTTTGCCGCGTTCGACAGCGTCCGTTCGGTGTGCAGGATATAGCCTAGCTGGCGAGTGAGCTGTATGCCCGGCAAAGGTATGCGCGCCACTTGCTCATCCAGCATGGTGCGCGGCAAAACGCTCCAGGCCAGGCCGATCGAGACCATCATCTTGATGGTCTCCAGATAATTGGTGCTCATGGCGATGTTCGGCGTCAGGCCCTGGGCCTCGAACAGGCGTTGCACGATGTGGTGGGTAAAGGTGTTGCCGCCGGGGAAAACCGCGGGGTGCAGGGCAATGTCCGCCAGGCTGACCGCACCGTTGCTGATCAGCGGATGCTCCGGGGCGGCCACGAAATCCAGCGGGTCGTCCCACACGGGCGTGGCCTTGACCAATGTGTGAGGTTCCGGTGCAAGGGTGATGACTGCCAGTTCAGCGCGGCCATGGAGGATTTCTTCGTAGGCCACTTCCGAATCGAGGAACTGAATATCCAGCGCTACCTGCGGGTAACGTCGGGTGAACTCCCTTAATAAGGGCGGCAAGCGATGCAGGCCGATGTGATGGCTGGTGGCCAATGTCAGACGACCGGTCACTTCGCCAGTCAGGTTGGTCAGGGCGCGGCGGGTGTCATCCAGTACATTGAGGATCTGATAGGCCCGTGGCAGCAGGGCGCGGCCGGCTTCGGTCAGGCCGACTTCCCGGCCCAGTCGATCGAACAGTCGCACCTTCAATTGCTGCTCCAGCCCGGCGATGCGCTTGCTGATGGCCGGTTGCGTCAGGTGCAGTCGTTCACCGGCGCCGGAGAAGCTTCCGGTCTCGGCAATCGCGATAAAAGCGTTGAGGTTGGCGAGGTCCATAATGAGGTCTCAGTGACATTCCAGTTGGTTATGCAAAGCATAAAAAATATGAATTTGAGTTATTTAATGTAACCCCCTAGGATCGACCTCACAAGCCAAGGGGTTATTGAATTACTCAAGATCCGGGGCATAGAAACAAGCTGATGAGGAAACCGTCTGATGGCCGGCAAAACGCTCTACGACAAGCTCTGGGATTCGCATTTGGTCAAGCAGCGCGACGATGGCTCTGCGCTGATCTACATCGATCGTCACATCATCCATGAAGTGACCTCGCCGCAAGCCTTCGAGGGCCTGCGTCTGGCCGGGCGCAAGCCTTGGCGCATCGATGCCAACATCGCGACCCCGGACCACAACGTACCGACCACCCCGGAGCGCAAGGGCGGCATCGAAGCGATCGTCGACCAGGTCTCGCGTTTGCAGGTTCAGACCCTCGACGATAACTGTGACGAATACGGCATCGTCGAATTCAAGATGAATGACGTCCGCCAAGGCATCGTCCACGTCATCGGCCCGGAGCAGGGCGCCACCTTGCCGGGCATGACCGTGGTCTGCGGCGACTCCCACACCTCGACCCACGGCGCATTCGGTGCCCTGGCTCACGGTATCGGCACCTCCGAGGTCGAGCACGTGCTCGCCACTCAGTGCCTGGTCGCCAAGAAAATGAAGAACATGCTGGTGTTGGTCGAGGGCAAATTGCCGTTCGGCGTGACTGCCAAGGACATCGTCCTCGCCGTGATCGGCAAGATCGGCACCGCCGGCGGTAATGGCCACGCCATCGAATTCGCCGGTAGCGCGATTCGCGACCTGTCCGTTGAAGGCCGCATGACCATCTGCAACATGTCCATCGAAGCCGGCGCCCGTGTTGGCCTGGTGGCCGCAGACGAAAAAACCGTGGCTTACGTCAAGGGCCGTCCATTTGCTCCGAAGGGCGCGGAATGGGATTTGGCCGTCGAAGCCTGGAAAGACCTGGTCTCCGACGCCGATGCCAAGTTCGACACCATCGTCGAGCTCGATGCCTCTCAGATCAAGCCGCAAGTCAGCTGGGGCACCTCGCCTGAGATGGTGTTGGCCGTGGATCAGAACGTACCGGATCCGGCCAAGGAAATGGACCTGGTCAAGCGCGATTCCATCGAACGCGCCTTGAAATACATGGGTTTGACCGCCAATCAGGCGATCACCGACATTCAGCTGGACCGCGTATTCATCGGTTCCTGCACCAACTCGCGGATCGAAGACCTGCGCGCCGCCGCCGTGATCGCCAAGGGCCGCAAAGTGGCTTCGACCATCAAGCAGGCCATCGTGGTGCCGGGTTCGGGGTTGGTGAAGGCTCAGGCCGAATCCGAAGGCCTGGACAAGATTTTTATCGAGGCCGGTTTTGAATGGCGTGAGCCTGGCTGCTCGATGTGCCTGGCGATGAACCCGGACCGTTTGGAGTCGGGCGAGCATTGCGCGTCGACCTCCAACCGTAACTTCGAAGGCCGTCAGGGCGCCGGTGGTCGTACCCACCTCGTCAGCCCGGCCATGGCCGCCGCCGCCGCTGTGAACGGTCGTTTCGTCGACGTCCGCGAATTGATCTAAAGGAGCACAGCATGAAAGCTTTTACCCAGCACACTGGTCTTGTCGCGCCTTTGGATCGTGCCAACGTCGACACCGACCAGATCATCCCGAAGCAGTTCTTGAAGTCGATCAAACGCACCGGTTTCGGTCCGAACCTGTTCGATGAGTGGCGTTATCTGGACGTTGGCCAGCCGTATCAGGACAACTCCAAGCGCCCGCTGAACAAGGACTTCGTCCTCAACGCCGAGCGTTATCAAGGCGCCAGCGTGTTGCTGGCCCGCGAGAACTTCGGTTGCGGCTCCAGCCGCGAGCACGCGCCGTGGGCACTGGAAGAGTACGGTTTCCGCAGCATCATCGCGCCGAGCTACGCCGACATCTTCTTCAACAACAGCTTCAAGAACGGCTTGCTGCCGATCATCTTGAGCGACGCTGAAGTCGATGAGCTGTTCAAGCAGGTTGAAGCGAACCCGGGCTACCAGTTGCAGATCGATCTGCAGGCCCAGACCGTGACCCGTCCGGACGGCAAAGTGCTGAGTTTCGAGATCGATGCCTTCCGTAAGCACTGCCTGTTGAATGGTCTCGACGATATTGGTCTGACTTTGCAGGATCACGAGGCGATTGCCACGTTTGAAGCCAAGCACCGCGCGAGCCAGCCATGGTTGTTTCGCGACGCCTGAGATTGATCTGGAATCGATGTAATCAGGGCCGGCCTCTTCGCGGGCAGGCCCAGACAGCGCAAGGTTAAACCTAAAAAGGAAGTCCCGATGACCAGCACCGCGCAGCACAGCCAGGTAGTCCAAAAACAATTCGGTGAACAGGCCTCGGCCTATCTGAGCAGCGCCGTACACGCTCAAGGCACCGAATTCGCGCTGCTACAGGCTGAACTGGCGGGGCAGGGCGATGCCCGGGTACTGGACCTGGGTTGCGGCGCCGGTCATGTGAGTTTTCATGTGGCCTCGCTGGTCAAGGAAGTAGTCGCTTACGACCTGTCCCAGCAGATGCTCGATGTGGTTGCCGCCGCCGCTGTCGACCGGGGTTTGAGCAATGTGACCACGGTCAACGGCGCCGCCGAGCGTCTGCCATTCGCCGATGGGGAGTTCGACTTCGTCTTCAGCCGCTATTCGGCGCACCATTGGAGCGACCTCGGTGTGGCCCTGCGCGAAGTTCGCCGGGTGCTGAAACCGGGCGGGGTGGCGGCGTTCATCGATGTGTTGTCGCCGGGCAGCCCGTTGTTCGACACTTACCTGCAAAGCGTCGAAGTGCTGCGCGACACCAGCCACGTGCGCGATTATTCTGCGGGCGAGTGGTTGCGTCAGGTCAGCGAAGCGGGGTTGCATACCCGCAGCACCACGCGTCAACGGTTGCGCCTGGAGTACACCTCCTGGGTCGAGCGCATGCGTACGCCGCAGGTGATGCGCGCGGCGATCCTCGAGTTGCAGCAATCGATGGGCAACGAGGTGCGCGAATATTTTGAGATTGAAGCCGATGGTTCGTTCAGCACCGATGTACTGGTGCTGATGGCTGAACGATAGAATTTTTCCGGGCGCACCCGCGGGTGCGCCGACTGATGACATGAGGAAAGCATGAGCAAGCAGATTCTGATTCTCCCAGGCGACGGTATTGGCCCGGAAATCATGGCCGAAGCGGTCAAGGTGCTGGAGCTGGCGAACGACAAGTACAGCCTGGGCTTCGAACTGAGCCATGACGTGATCGGTGGCGCCGCCATCGACAAGCACGGCGTGCCGCTGGCCGATGAAACCCTGGCCCGTGCACGCGCAGCCGACGCTGTGCTGCTGGGCGCCGTGGGCGGCCCGAAATGGGACACCATCGAGCGTGACATCCGCCCTGAGCGCGGTCTGCTGAAAATCCGTGCGCAACTGGGCCTGTTCGGCAACCTGCGTCCGGCGATCCTGTACCCGCAACTGGCCGAGGCTTCCAGCCTGAAGGCAGAAATCGTTGCCGGCCTGGACATCCTGATCGTCCGTGAACTGACCGGCGGTATCTACTTCGGCGCGCCACGTGGCGTGCGCGAGTTGGAAAACGGCGAGCGCCAGGCCTACGACACGCTGCCATACAGCGAAACTGAAATCCGCCGTATCGCCCGTGTCGGTTTCGACATGGCCCGCGTACGCGGCAAGAAGCTGTGCTCGGTGGACAAGGCCAACGTGCTGGCCTCCAGCCAGCTGTGGCGTGAAATCGTCGAGCAAGTGGCCAAGGACTACCCGGACGTCGAACTGAGCCACATGTACGTCGACAACGCCGCCATGCAACTGGTGCGTGCACCGAAGCAGTTCGACGTGATCGTCACCGACAACCTGTTCGGCGACATTCTTTCCGACGAAGCGTCGATGCTCACCGGTTCCATCGGCATGCTGCCGTCGGCGTCGCTGGATGCCAACAACAAAGGCATGTACGAGCCGTGCCACGGTTCGGCGCCGGACATCGCTGGCAAGGGCATTGCCAACCCGTTGGCGACCATTTTGTCGGTGTCGATGATGCTGCGTTACAGCTTCAATCTGCAGGATGCGGCCGACGCCATCGAGAAGGCCGTGAGCCTGGTTTTGGATCAGGGTCTGCGTACGGGCGACATCTGGTCGGCTGGTTGCACCAAGGTCGGTACGCAGGAAATGGGCGACGCAGTAGTCGCCGCGCTGCGGAATCTGTAATCTCTCTGGCCCGCTGCAATTTTCAACCTTGAAAGCAGCGGCCCACTTTTCAAGAAGGTGTAGTTGCGATGAAACGTGTAGGTCTGATCGGTTGGCGCGGCATGGTCGGTTCCGTGCTCATGCAGCGGATGCTGGAAGAGCAGGATTTCGATCTTATCGAGCCGGTGTTTTTCACCACTTCCAATGTCGGTGGCCAAGGCCCGTCCGTGGGCAAGGACATTGCTCCGCTCAAGGACGCTTACAGCATTGAAGAGCTGAAAACCCTCGACGTGATTCTGACCTGCCAGGGTGGCGACTACACCAGCGAAGTGTTCCCGAAGCTGCGCGAAGCCGGCTGGCAGGGTTACTGGATCGACGCCGCTTCCAGCCTGCGCATGCAGGATGACGCGGTGATCGTGCTGGACCCGGTGAACCGCAAGGTTATCGACCAGCAGCTCGACGCGGGCACCAAGAACTACATCGGCGGCAACTGCACCGTCAGCCTGATGCTGATGGGCTTGGGCGGTCTGTTTGAAGCCGGTCTGGTGGAGTGGATGAGCGCCATGACCTATCAGGCGGCCTCCGGTGGCGGCGCGCAGCACATGCGTGAGCTGATCAAGCAAATGGGTGTGACTCACGGCGCTGTCGCCGATCAACTGGCCGATCCGGCCAGCGCCATCCTCGACATCGACCGCCGTGTTGCCGAAGCCATGCGCAGCGACGCGTACCCGACCGAAAACTTCGGCGTACCGCTGGCCGGCAGCCTGATCCCGTGGATCGACAAGGAACTGCCGAACGGCCAGAGCCGTGAAGAGTGGAAGGCCCAGGCCGAGACCAACAAGATCCTCGGTCGCTTCAAGAGCCCGATCCCGGTGGACGGTATCTGCGTGCGCATCGGCGCCATGCGTTGCCACAGCCAGGCGCTGACCATCAAGCTGAACAAAGACGTGCCGATCGCTGATATCGAAGGGCTGATCAGCCAGCACAACCCTTGGGTCAAGCTGGTGCCGAACAACCGTGAAATCAGCATGCAGGAGCTGAGCCCGACGAAAGTCACCGGCACCCTGAACGTGCCGGTCGGTCGTCTGCGCAAGCTGAACATGGGTTCGCAATTCGTCGGTGCCTTCACCGTCGGCGACCAACTGCTGTGGGGCGCGGCCGAGCCGCTGCGTCGCATGCTGCGGATCCTGCTTGAGCGTTGATCGATTGATGCAATGAAAGAACCCGTGCCTTGAAAGAGGTGCGGGTTTTTTATGCGCGCCATCCAACTTCTGTAGCAGCTGGCGAAGCCTGCGTCCAGCTGCGCAGCAGTCGTAAACCCTGCGCGCGGGGTTTGCCTGAATGATCGGGATCGCCATGACGAGGACTTCGTCCTCGAACGCAGCCTTCGGCAGCTGCTACAAGGCTTCCCCATTCATTGCCTCACCACCAACCACCCGGTAAAGTGCCGCTCCCCCCGTTTCGCCAGAGGTAGAACCATGAGCCAGTCCTTCGATATTGCCGTGATCGGCGCCACCGGTACTGTCGGCGAAACACTCGTCCAGATTCTCGAAGAACGCGACTTCCCGGTCGGCAATCTGCACCTGCTGGCGAGCAGTGAATCGGCCGGACACTCGGTGCCGTTTCGCGGCAAGAACGTGCGGGTGCGCGAAGTCGATGAGTTCGACTTCAGCAAAGTCCAGTTGGTGTTCTTCGCCGCCGGTCCGGCGGTGACCCTCAGTTTCGCCCCGCGCGCTACGGCCGCCGGTTGCTCGCTGATCGACCTGTCCGGCGCGTTGCCGGCCGATCAGGCGCCGCAAGTGGTGCCCGAGGCCAATGCTGCAATTCTTGCCGGCCTGAAAAAGCCCTTCCAGGTCAGCAGCCCAAGCCCTTCGGCGACAGCGCTGGCGGTGGTGCTGGCGCCGCTGCTCGATTTGCTCGACCTGCAACGCATCAGCCTGACGGCGTGCCTGGCGGTATCCGCCCAGGGCCGCGAAGCCGTCAGCGAGCTGGCCCGGCAAACCGCCGAACTGCTCAACGTGCGTCCGCTGGAGCCGGCTTTCTTCGATCGGCAGATGGCTTTTAACCTGTTGGCGCAAGTCGGTGCGCCCGATGCTCAGGGCCACACGTTGCTGGAAAAGCGTCTGGTGCGCGAGCTGCGTCAGGTCTTGTCGCTGCCTTTATTAAAGATTTCCGTCACTTGCATTCAAGCCCCGGTGTTTTTTGGCGATAGCTATAGCGTGACCTTGCAGTCATCGAGCGCTGTCGACCTGGCGAAAGTCAACGCGGCACTGGAAGCTGCGCCCGGTATCGAGCTGGTCGAGGCGGGCGATTACCCGACTCCGGTAGGCGATGCGGTAGGGCAGGACGTGGTTTACGTTGGTCGGGTTCGCAGCGGGATCGACGACCCGGCGGAACTTAACGTGTGGCTGACGTCAGATAACGTACGCAAAGGCGCCGCGCTCAATGCTGTGCAGGTGGCTGAATTGTTGATAAAAGACCTGCTGTAAAAGATACTTGGCAACAATTTTTTCTAGTGGTTCCAGCCGAACACCATGTTTGGCTGGAATGCTTGAGGCGAGCCATCCCGCAGGGCTTTCGTCGCATGAATGAAACGATCGCGCGCGACGACCCTTCGCCGTCGCGCGCAACGCCTTACGGCAGCGGCAATCAACACCTTCTCGCTGGCCGAGGAATGTTCAAACAAAGGATGAGGCTATGGTTCAAGTTCGCAAACTGGTGTTAGCAATAGCGGCCGCCTCGGCGCTGTCCTCCGGTATGGCGCATGCCCTCGGGCTTGGGGAATTGACCCTGAAATCGACGCTGAACCAGCCTCTGGTAGCAGAAATCGAGTTGCTCGACGTCAAGGACCTCACGGCTGCCGAAGTGGTGCCGAGCCTGGCCTCGCCCGAAGATTTCGCCAAGGCTGGTGTCGATCGTCAGGCGTTCCTCAACGACCTGACTTTCACGCCGGTGCTTAACGCCAGCGGCAAAAGCATCCTGCGCATCACCTCCAGCAAACCGCTGTCCGAACCGATGGTGAAATTCCTGGTTCAGGTGATGTGGCCAAGCGGTCGTCTGCTGCGTGATTACAGCGTGCTGCTCGATCCGTCCAAATTCTCGCCGCAAACCGCCGATGCCGCCGCGCAACCGGCGCCAGCCCAGGCGGTGACCACGCCAGTCACCGGCGCGACCAAATCGACGCAATACACCACCACGTCGCGCGATACCTTATGGGAAATCGCCGCGAAGGCGCGTAACGGTGGATCGATCCAGCAAACCATGCTGGCCATCCAGGCGCTGAACCCGGATGCCTTTATCGACGGCAACATCAACCGGCTGAAAGCCGGCCAGGTGCTGCGTCTGCCGGATCAGGTGCAAAGCGCCAGCCTGCCGCAACCCAAGGCCATCGCTGAAGTCGCGGCGCAGAACTCTGCATGGCGCCACGGTCGTCGCTATGTGGCGAAGCCTGGAAGCGGGCAGCAGCAACTCGACGCCACCAAGCGTGCTCGCGGTGACGGCGCTTCGTCGCAAGTCGCCACGGACAAGCTGAGCCTGGTCTCTGCCGACACCGGCAAGGGCCGTGGCAAAGGTGCCGCCGGTGATGCGAAAGCCTTGAGCAACAAGCTGGCCGTGACCCAGGAAAGCCTCGACACGGCTCGCCGTGACAACGCTGAACTGAAAAGCCGCATGAACGACCTGCAAAGCCAGCTGGACAAGCTGCAGCGCCTGATCGAACTGAAGAATAATCAGTTGGCCAAGCTGCAAGCCGAAGGCGGCGCGGGCGCACCGGCGGCTACGACCGCTCCGGCGATGTCGGCCGAGCTGGCAGCCAGCCCGGCGGCAACGCCTGTTGAGGTGACTCCGGCGGCTCCTGCGCCGGAAGTCGTTCCGGCGCCAGCCGTCGAGCCGACGCCTGTGGCGTCCGACGAGCAGAAATTCAACGAACTGCTGACCAACCCGATCCTGCTGGGTCTGGTGGGTGGCGGTGCAGTGGTTCTGCTGCTCTTGCTGCTGTTGCTGGCCCGTCGCCGTAAAGCTCAGCAGGAGGCAGAAAAACATCTGCGCATGGCCCGTGCCTTGGCTGAGGAACAAGCGTTCTCCGCCGACCTCGACCTGCCGGAAAGCAGCTTCGAAGGTCTGGAAGTTCCGCCGCCAAGCGTGAAGCTCGCGACCGCACCAACGCCTGCACCTGCACCGGCCCCGGTGATTGCCCCGGTTGTGGTGACGCCACCGATCGCTGCGCCGTTGGTTGCGCCTGCCGCCGAACGCTCTGACGACGTCTTGGCCCAGGCTCAGTCGCACATCGCGGCCGGTCGCCTGAATCAGGCTGCCGCGTTGCTGGAAGACGCTATCAAGCAAGAGCCGCAACGCAGCGACCTGCGCCTGAAGCTGATGGAAGTCTACGGTCAGCAGGGCGATCGCGATGCGTTCGTCGCTCAGGAGCGTCAACTGGTGGCCAACGGCGACAACTTCGCCCGGGTCGAACAGCTGAAAAGCCGCTTCCCGGCCATGGTGGTCGCGGCGGTGGGCGGTCTGGCCGCCGCAGCTGTCGCCGCCGAGCTGGACGCACAGTACGTCAAGGACCTGCTGCTGGATGAGCCGCAAGCCCCGGAACCGGCATTGGCTGACTTTGACAGTGCTTTCGATCTGAGTCTCGACGATCTGGAAGCGGCTACTCCGATCACGCCTGCGGTTGCAGTCGAGCCAGCACCGCAGCCACAGCCTGAGCCAGAACCAGAGTCTCTGGCTGAGCTGGATGAGTTTCCGCTGGACGACGACCTGAGCTTTGAGTCGGTGTTGCAACAACAGACTGAAATCAAGGAAAGCCTCGACGACCTGTCGGACTTCGACCTGGACATGGATCTGGGCGGCGATGCTTCCCCGGAGACTCTGGCTGAAGACGACTTCCTGCTGAGCCTGGATGACGACCTCAAGGACTTGCCTGTCGCTGAAGTGCCGACCGTCACTGAGGCGCCAACGGTGACTGAGGCGCCGCTCGACGATCTGGAGTTGCCGGCTGATTTCGATCTGTCGCTGGCCGATGAAATGGACGCCGCCCCGGATAAGCCTGACGCCTTTGAAAACGAACTCAACGACGTCAATGCCGAGCTGGATCGTTTGTCCCAGAGCCTCGGCGAGCCAAGCTTCACCGAGGAAGATGCGTTGGTCGCGTCAGATGACGAGCTCGATTTCCTCTCTGGCGCTGACGAAGTCGCCACCAAACTCGACCTGGCCCAGGCCTACATCGACATGGGCGACAATGACGGTGCTCGGGACATCCTCAATGAGGTGGTGACCGAGGGTGATGCGGGGCAGAAGAGCGAAGCCAAGGAAATGCTCTCGCGTCTGGCGTGAATCGTCGGTAAGGCTTAAACAAAACGGCAGCCCATCCAGGCTGCCGTTTTTGTTTGGGGGATGCGATAGGGTTGGTACATTCAACGCCGTGTCACAGTTACACTGGCATCCCGGTCCAGCGGCCTTATAATGCCTGCCTTTGCGTAGATCAGCAGGCTGTCACCCCTTGGCAAATATAGATAATCCGGCCGCCGAAATGGCGGCCGACGGCTTTTTTCGGATCGCGTTGGGCGTTGAATACAAAGGTTCGCGTTATCGCGGCTGGCAACGTCAGGCCTCCGGTGTGGACACGGTGCAGGAGCTTCTTGAAAAGGCCTTGTCCAAAGTCGCCGACTCACCCGTGTCGCTGCATTGCGCCGGGCGCACTGACGCCGGTGTGCATGCTTGCGGCCAAGTGGTGCATTTCGACACCCAGGTAGAGCGCTCGATGAAGGCCTGGGTCATGGGTGCCAACATCAACTTGCCGCACGACATCAGCGTCAGCTGGGCCAAGGTCATGCCGGCGCATTTCCATGCGCGGTTCAAAGCCATCGCCCGGCGCTATCGCTACGTGATCTACAACGATCAGATCCGCCCGGCGCACCTGAACGAAGAAATCACCTGGAACCACCGCCCGCTGGACGTTGAGCGCATGTCCGAGGCCGCCCAGTATCTGGTCGGCACCCACGACTTCAGTGCTTTCCGCGCCGGCCAGTGCCAGGCCAAGTCGCCGATCAAGGAGCTGCATCACCTGCGCGTTACCCGCCATGGCAAAATGATCGTGCTGGATATCCGTGCCAGTGCGTTCCTGCACCACATGGTGCGCAACATCGCAGGCGTTTTGATGACTATCGGTGCTGGCGAGCGTCCCGTGGAGTGGATGAAAGAGGTGCTGGAGAGTCGCATTCGCCGTTCCGGTGGGGTGACGGCTCATCCGTTTGGTCTGTATCTGGTGCAGGTCGAGTATCGCGACGAGTTCGAATTGCCCGAGCGTTACATCGGCCCACACTTCCTCACCGGCTTCTCGGAACTTGACGGCTGACGCCTTCGAACGCTTTTGATACCATCCGGGACTTTCCCGCAATTGCCCTGAGGTTCTATCGACATGTCGGCCGTTCGCAGCAAAATTTGTGGGATTACCCGCATAGAGGATGCGTTGGCGGCGGTTGAGGCCGGGGCCGATGCCATCGGATTTGTGTTCTACGCCAAAAGCCCGCGGGCCGTGACGTTCCAGCAGGCGAGGGCGATCATCAAGGCCTTGCCGCCGTTCGTGACCACCGTGGGTTTGTTCGTCAACGCCAGCCGTTGCGAGTTGGGGGAAATCCTCGACGCCGTGCCACTGGACCTGTTGCAGTTCCATGGCGACGAAACTGCTGCTGATTGCGAAGGCTGGCACCGACCGTACATCAAGGCATTGCGGGTCAAGGCCGGTGATGACATCGCGGCAGCTTGTGACGCATACCCAAGTGCCAGCGGTATTTTGCTCGACGCCTATGTCGAAGGTGTTCCTGGTGGAACCGGTGAAGCCTTCGACTGGTCACTGATACCGCAAGGCTTGAGCAAGCCGATCATCCTGGCGGGTGGCTTGACGCCAGATAACATCGCCGAGGCGATTGCCCGGGTTCGGCCTTACGCGGTGGACGTCAGCGGAGGGGTAGAGGCGAGCAAGGGCATCAAGGATCACGCAAAGATTCAGGCATTCATCAAAGCGGTACGCGGTAGCACGTCGTTGATGTGACGGCTGGCAGACTGCCGCCGTCCACTGCTCTGTACAAAAGAGGTGCACCTGCACAAAGCAGGCATGGCTGAGAATTTTTGGGTCGTACGCAGGTCAGCGTCTCGCTGACCCGGCAATCCATCGATCATCGCTACACATATGAATTTAGCTCAAGGGCATACGCGGGGCTGCGAACCAGAGCGTTCGGGCCGCCGGTACTGGAGAAAGAAAGCATGAGCAACTGGTTAGTAGACAAACTGATCCCTTCGATCATGCGTTCCGAGGTCAAGAAGAGCTCGGTGCCTGAAGGTCTGTGGCACAAATGCCCGTCTTGCGAGGCGGTGCTGTATCGTCCGGAGCTGGAAAAGACCCTGGACGTTTGCCCCAAGTGCAACCACCACATGCGTATCGGCGCACGCGCGCGCATCGACATCTTCCTCGACGCTGAAGGTCGTGCCGAACTGGGCGCGGACCTGGAGCCAGTTGACCGTCTGAAATTCCGTGACGGCAAGAAGTACAAGGATCGCCTGACCGCTGCACAAAAGCAGACCGGCGAAAAAGACGCACTGATCTCCGTGAGCGGCACCTTGCTGGGCATGCCGGTCGTGGTGTCGGCTTTCGAATTCTCCTTCATGGGTGGTTCGATGGGTGCCATCGTCGGTGAGCGCTTTGTGCGCGCCGCCAACTACGCCTTGGAAAACCGTTGCCCGATGATCTGCTTCTCCGCTTCCGGCGGTGCACGGATGCAGGAAGCGCTGATCTCCCTGATGCAAATGGCCAAGACCTCCGCGGTGCTGGCACGTCTGCGCGAAGAAGGCATTCCGTTCATCTCGGTGCTGACCGACCCGGTCTACGGCGGTGTTTCCGCCAGTCTGGCGATGCTCGGCGACGTGATCGTCGGTGAGCCGAAAGCCCTGATCGGTTTCGCCGGTCCGCGCGTGATCGAACAAACCGTTCGCGAAAAACTGCCGGAAGGCTTCCAGCGCAGCGAGTTCCTGCTGGAGCACGGCGCGATCGACATGATCATCCCTCGTCAGGAGCTGCGTCCGCGTCTGGGCAACCTGTTGGCGCAACTGACCGGCAAGCCGACGCCTAAATTCGTCGCTGCGCCAGTCGAGCCGATCGTGGTCCCACCGGTACCTGCGAACCTATGATCGAGCGCACCCTTGGCGAGTGGCTCGCCTACCTTGAACAGTTGCATCCTTCGGCCATCGACATGGGGTTGGAGCGTTCGCAACAGGTAGCGTCCCGCATGGGGCTGGGCAAGCCGGCGCCTCGGGTGATCACGGTCACCGGCACCAACGGCAAAGGGTCTACCTGCGCATTCGTGGCTTCATTGCTGCGGTCGCAGGGCCTGAACGTGGGTGTCTACAATTCTCCGCACCTGCTGCGTTACAACGAGCGGGTGCAGGTCAATGGTGTCGAAGCCACTGACGCGCAGCTGTGCGAAGCCTTTGCCGTGGTCGAGGCGGGTCGCGGCGAAACATCCCTGACTTACTTCGAAATGGGCACCCTGGCGGCGTTCTGGCTGTTTCAACAGGCCGGTCTCGATGCAGTGGTGCTGGAAGTCGGCTTGGGCGGGCGCCTGGACACGGTCAACGTGGTGGATGCCGATATCGCGCTCGTCACCAGCATTGGTGTCGACCATGCGGATTACCTGGGTGATACCCGCGAATCCGTGGCCTTCGAAAAGGCCGGAATCTTCCGCCAGGGCGCTCCTGCACTGTGCGGCGATCTGAATCCTCCTCAACCTCTGCTGGATAAGGCGCGCGAGCTCAATTGCCCGTTTTTCCTGCGTGGGCGCGATTTCGACCTCGGTATCACCGATTACAACTGGCAATGGCGCGGCGTTGATGCTCAAGGGCGTGCGGTCGAATTGCACGATCTGCCATTGCTCGATCTGCCGATGGAAAACGCTGCACTGGCGTTGCAGGCTTACCTTCTGCTCGGTTTGCCTTGGGTGGATGCGCAGATTATTGAAGCGTTGAAAGCGACGCGGATCGTCGGTCGTCTTGATCGTCGGCAGTTCGACTGGCAGGGCAAGCGTCTGAATCTGCTGCTGGACGTGGGGCACAACCCTCACGCGGCAGAATATCTGGCTCGGCGTCTGGCCAGTCGACCGCTGGCCGGCAAGCGTCTGGCGGTGTTCGGGTTGTTGGCGGACAAGGACTTGGATGGTGTTGTCGGTGAATTGAATGCTAGTGTCCAGCATTGGGCCGTCGCGCCGCTGGATTCGCCGCGGGCACGGCCGGTAGCTCAGTTGCACGCAGCGTTGCAGAACCTTGGCGCCTCGGTTACGTCCTATGACAGCGTGGCCGCTGCCCTGGAAGGGCAGTGCGCGCAGGCGACGAGCGACGACGAGATTCTGTTGTTCGGATCATTTTATTGTGTCGCCGAGGCCCTTGAGTGGCTGGCCCGGCACTCCACGGAGGAAGCGGCAAATGGCTTTGCTGGATAAGGCGTACAAGCAGCGCATGGTCGGTGCCTTGGTGCTGGTGGCGCTGGCGGTGATTTTCTTGCCGATGCTGTTTTCCCGTCAGGACGAACAGCGCCAGGTAAGGGTCGACGCGCCTGCCGCACCGCATGCCTCCTCGTTACCGCAAGTGCAGATTGAGCCGGTCGCGGTGCCTGAACCACAGGCATTGCCGCAAGAGCCTGTGCCAAGCGACGACGAGATTGCCGAGCAGCAAGCGCCGTCGGCACCGATTGCACCAACGGCTCCCGTAGCGCCAGCGCCGCCGGCTGCCAAGCCAGTCGCGCCGCCAGCAACGCCAGTTGCCAAGCCTGTACCGGCACCTGTCCAGCCAATCGCGGTTGCACCGACCAAGCCGGTCGCTACTCCAAGTCGCGTCGATGCCAATGGCCTGTCGGTCAGCTGGTCGGTGCAACTGGCCAGCCTGGCGAGCCGTGAGAGCGCTGAAAGTTTGCAGAAAACCCTGCGCAGCCAAGGCTATAACGCCTACATTCGCTCCGCCGATGGCAAGAATCGAGTGTTCGTCGGGCCGCTGATCGAGCGTGCGGAAGCCGATCGTCTGCGTGATTTGTTGAGTCGCCAGCAGAACCTCAAGGGTTTTGTGGTGCGTTTCCAGCCTGAGCGCGGCTAAATCTATCACCCCGATTTGAAAAGCACTGACAATCTCAGCTTACCGACAGCCATGGGCTCTGCTAAAATGCGCCGCCTCATCTGTCTGTAGGCTGCACTGTGCCATTTACCTGGGTTGACTGGGCGATCGTTGCAATCATCGCCATCTCCGCTTTGATCAGTCTGAGCCGCGGCTTCGTCAAGGAAGCACTCTCGCTGCTGACCTGGATCATCGCAGGAGTCGTTGCCTGGATGTTCGGTGGTTCATTGTCCGAGTACCTGGGCGGATACATTGCTACGCCGTCGGCTCGTGTTATCACGGGCTGTGCCATCATGTTTGTCGCCACTTTAATCGTAGGCGCAATGATCAATTATCTTATCGGCGAGTTGGTTCGCGTCACCGGGCTGTCCGGGACCGATCGATTCCTCGGCATGGCTTTCGGCGGGGCGCGTGGCGTGTTGCTGGTGGTCGTGGCGGTCGGGCTGTTGAGCCTGGGGCCGGTACAGCAGGACGAGTGGTGGAAAGAGTCACAGCTCGTGCCAAAATTTCTATTGGTCGCAGACTGGTCCAAAAACCTGATCCTCGGGTGGAGCAGTCAGTGGCTTGCCAGCGGAATCAGCGTACCCGCTGATATTCCGTTCAAGGAGCACCTCTTGCCGACGGCCAAAACGCCTCAGTGAGTTGTGTTCAGTTCAGATCCATTAAGTAGGGGTTGCGTCGCATGTGTGGCATCGTCGGTATCGTCGGTAAGTCGAACGTCAATCAGGCGCTGTATGACGCGCTAACCGTCCTCCAGCACCGCGGCCAGGACGCTGCCGGTATCGTGACCAGCCACGATGGCCGGTTATTCCTGCGCAAGGACAATGGCCTGGTGCGTGACGTGTTCCATCAGCGTCACATGCAGCGCCTGGTCGGCCACATGGGCATTGGCCATGTGCGTTATCCGACCGCGGGCAGCTCGACCTCGGCCGAAGCTCAACCGTTTTACGTCAACTCGCCGTACGGCATCACCCTGGCGCACAACGGTAACCTGACCAACGTTGAACAATTGGCCAAGGAGATTTACGAATCTGACCTGCGCCACGTCAACACCAACTCCGATTCGGAAGTGCTGCTCAACGTGTTCGCACACGAGCTGGCCCAGCGTGGCAAGTTGCAGCCGACTGAAGAAGACGTGTTCGCGGCCGTCACCGACGTGCACAACCGTTGCGTCGGTGGTTACGCGGTCGTGGCGATGGTGACCGGTTATGGCATCGTCGGTTTCCGCGATCCGCACGGCATCCGCCCAATCGTTTTCGGTCAGCGTCACACCGATGAAGGCGTCGAGTACATGATCGCCTCCGAAAGCGTTTCGCTGGACGTGCTCGGTTTCACCCTGATTCGCGACCTGGCACCCGGCGAAGCGGTCTACATTACTGAAGACGGCAAGCTGCACACCCGTCAGTGCGCGACCAACCCGTCGCTGACCCCGTGCATCTTCGAACACGTCTACCTGGCACGTCCGGACTCGATCATCGACGGCGTTTCGGTTTACAAGGCCCGTCTGCGCATGGGCGAGAAGCTCGCCGAGAAGATCCTGCGCGAGCGTCCGGACCACGACATCGACGTGGTCATCCCGATTCCGGACACCAGCCGCACCGCGGCCCTGGAGCTGGCGAACCACTTGGGCGTCAAGTTCCGCGAAGGCTTCGTGAAGAACCGCTACATCGGTCGGACCTTCATCATGCCGGGTCAGGCTGCGCGGAAAAAATCCGTACGCCAGAAGCTCAACGCCATCGAACTGGAGTTCCGCGGCAAGAACGTGATGCTGGTGGACGACTCCATCGTTCGCGGCACCACCTGCAAGCAGATCATCCAGATGGCTCGCGAAGCCGGCGCCAAGAACGTCTATTTCTGCTCCGCGGCCCCGGCCGTGCGTTACCCGAACGTCTACGGCATCGACATGCCGAGCGCTCACGAGCTGATCGCCCACAACCGTTCGACCCAGGACGTGGCCGACCTGATCGGCGCTGACTGGTTGATCTATCAAGATCTGCCTGACTTGATCGAAGCGGTCGGTGGCGGCAAGATCAAGATCGACAAGTTCGATTGCGCGGTGTTCGATGGCCATTACGTCACCGGCGACGTCGACGAGGCTTACCTGAACAAGATCGAGCAGGCACGTAACGATGCCTCCAAGGTCAAGACCCAGGCAGTCAGTGCGATCATTGATCTGTACAACAACTGAGTAACTACCGGCCCTGAGGGGCCGGTTTTGTATCTATTAAATAAAGAGCAAGGCAAGGAGTGACAGCATGAGTCAGGATTGGGATGCCGGTCGGCTGGACAGCGACCTCGAAGGCGTAGCGTTCGATACCCTGGCCGTACGCGCCGGTCAGCACCGCACGCCGGAAGGCGAACACGGTGATCCAATGTTCTTCACTTCCAGCTACGTATTCCGTACCGCCGCCGACGCGGCTGCGCGTTTTGCCGGTGAAGTGCCGGGTAACGTTTACTCGCGCTACACCAACCCGACCGTGCGCGCATTCGAAGAGCGCATTGCCGCGCTGGAAAGCGCCGAGCAAGCCGTGGCTACGGCGACTGGCATGGCCGCGATCATGGCGGTGGTAATGAGCCTGTGCAGTGCCGGCGATCACGTGCTGGTGTCGCGCAGCGTGTTCGGCTCGACCATCAGTCTGTTCGAGAAGTACTTCAAGCGCTTTGGCATCGAAGTCGATTACGTAGCTCTGGCGGACTTGTCCGGCTGGGATGCGGCGATCAAGGCCAACACCAAATTGCTTTTCGTGGAATCGCCTTCCAACCCACTGGCCGAGCTGGTGGATATCACCGCCCTGTCGGAAATCGCTCACGCCAAGGGCGCGATGCTGGTGGTCGACAACTGCTTCTGCACGCCTGCGCTGCAGCAGCCACTGAAGCTGGGCGCGGACATTGTCGTGCACTCGGCGACCAAGTTCATCGACGGCCAGGGTCGTTGCATGGGTGGTGTCGTGGCGGGTCGCAGCGAGCAGATGAAGGAAGTCGTCGGTTTCCTGCGCACTGCCGGGCCGACCCTGAGTCCGTTCAATGCCTGGATTTTCCTCAAGGGCCTGGAAACGCTGAGCCTGCGCATGAAGGCGCATTGCGCCAATGCCCAGCAACTGGCCGAGTGGCTGGAGCAGCAGGACGGCATCGAGAAAGTCCATTACGCCGGCCTCAAGAGCCATCCGCAGCACGAACTGGCCCAGCGTCAGCAGAAGGGTTTCGGTGCGGTCGTGAGCTTCGAGGTCAAAGGCGGCAAAGAGGGCGCCTGGCGCTTTATCGATGCGACTCGCCTGATCTCCATTACCGCCAACCTGGGCGACAGCAAAACCACCATCACGCACCCGAGCACCACCTCTCACGGCCGTCTGGCGCCGCAAGAGCGTGAAGCTGCGGGGATTCGTGACAGCCTGATTCGCATTGCGGTCGGTCTGGAAGACGTGGCAGACCTGCAAGCCGATCTGGCGCGCGGGTTGGCTGCCTTGTGATTGAGTTGTCGTCGCCGACCACGGGTACCCATGGCCGCGTCGCGCTGGTCACCGGTGCCGCGCGCGGCATTGGCCTGGGCATTGCGGCCTGGCTGATCAGCGAAGGCTGGCAGGTGGTGTTGACCGATCTGGATCGCGAGCGTGGTTCGAAAGTGGCGAAGGTGCTCGGCGAAAACGCCTGGTTCATCGCCATGGACGTAGCGAATGAAGCGCAGGTGGCGCTGGGTGTGGCCGAGGTGCTGGGGCAGTTCGGGCGTCTGGATGCGCTGGTGTGCAATGCGGCGGTGGCCGATCCGCACAACATCACCCTGGAAAGCCTCGACCTGGCTTACTGGAACCGGGTGTTGGCAGTGAACCTCAGTGGGCCGATGCTGTTGGCCAAGCACTGTGCGCCGTACCTGCGCGCTCACAGCGGCGCGATCGTCAACCTGGCCTCGACCCGCGCCGCGCAGTCGGAACCCGACACAGAGGCTTATGCGGCGAGCAAGGGCGGCCTGTTGGCCCTGACTCACGCCCTGGCCATCAGTTTGGGGCCAGAGATTCGTGTCAATGCGGTCAGTCCCGGCTGGATCGATGCACGGGATCCAGCGGCACGGCGCGCCGAACCGCTGACTGACGCCGATCATGCGCAGCATCCGGCGGGCAGGGTAGGGACCGTCGAAGACGTGGCGGCGATGGTGGCCTGGTTGCTGTCGAAGAACGCTGGTTTCGTCACGGGCCAGGAGTTTGTGGTCGATGGTGGCATGACCAAGAAGATGATTTACAGCGAGTAACAGGGCAGGGGCGCTGTCCCCGGCATTGATGTTGAATGTGTTGCCATCATCGTCGGCTCGCCGCCGAGAGTCGGGTCGCTCCCACATTAGAAAACCTGTTGTCTGAAGAGGCGCGGTCCACTGTGGGGGCGAGCCTGCTCGCGAAAGCGGTCTGGCGGTTGTCGGCCTCGTCCGGAATGACACGATTTTGTCTTTTTTAGAAAAACTTCAAGCGGGGTATTGACTTAGCTTCGGTACCTGCGTAAATTTCGCGGCCTCAGAGATGCAAAGGGTGATTAGCTCAGCTGGGAGAGCGTCTGCCTTACAAGCAGAATGTCGGCGGTTCGATCCCGTCATCACCCACCAACTCTTGAGACTCTTGTGTAAGCAAGAGGGAAGCTGAAAAGCCTCCACCGACGCGCAGCGGTAGTTCAGTCGGTTAGAATACCGGCCTGTCACGCCGGGGGTCGCGGGTTCGAGTCCCGTCCGCTGCGCCATATTTTCCGAATCAGGTTTACCCTGGTTCGAGATTGAAAAGCGAGATCGAAAAGTCTCGAAGTTTCAATCAGACGAGTTACTTGAGCGTCAGCTCAAAGCGATACGCAGCGGTAGTTCAGTCGGTTAGAATACCGGCCTGTCACGCCGGGGGTCGCGGGTTCGAGTCCCGTCCGCTGCGCCATATCTGCCTCAAGGCCCACTGAACGCCTTGAAGCTACGAAGAAGGCCGTTGGCAATCTTCGAGTCGATAGCAAAGACCCTGGTCGAAAGACCGGGGTTTTTTGTGTCTGCGATTTGGCTTTTTCTTCTTTCGCGCCTTTGCGCTCTGATCCTTCTGCATCCAGCCTCGGCGCTACAACGGCCGAGTCACTTTGCGCGCCACTGACATCTGTTGGGCTTCGACGGCGACTTCGCTACAAGAAGTCGCCGCTCCTGAGTCGGTCGATCAGACCCCGAGCTTGTCCCGCAATCCGTAATACCAGGCGCCCAACGCTGCGAACGGTGTGCGCAGCAATTGCCCGCCGGGGAACGGGTAGTGGGGGAGGTCGGCGAAGGCGTCGAAGCGTTCAGCCTGACCACGCAATGCTTCGGCCAATACCTTGCCCGCCAGGTGCGTATACGTCACGCCGTGGCCACTGCAGCCCTGGGAGTAGTAGATGTTATCGCCCAGTCGCCCGACCTGAGGAAGACGCGACAGGGTCAGCAGGAAATTGCCGGTCCAGGCGTAATCGATCTTCACGTCCTTGAGTTGCGGGAAGGCCTTGAGCATCTTCGGTCGAATGATCGCCTCGATGTTCGCCGGGTCCCGCGCGCCATACACCACGCCGCCACCAAATATCAGGCGTTTGTCGGCGCTCAGGCGGTAGTAGTCGAGCAGGTAGTTACAGTCTTCGACGCAGTAGTCCTGAGGCAGCAGGCGCTTGGCCAATTCATCGCCCAAGGGTTCGGTGGTGATCACTTGAGTCCCGCAGGGCATCGACTTGGCCGCCAGCTCCGGCACCAGATTGCCGATGTACGCGTTGCCGGCGACGATGATGAATTTGGCCCTGACCTTGCCCTGAGGCGTATGCACCACCGGGTTGGCACTGCGCTCGATGCGCACTGCCGGCGATTGTTCGTAAATAGTGCCGCCCAACGACTCCACGGCTGCTGCTTCGCCCAAGGCAAGATTGAGTGGATGAATATGCCCGCCACTCATATCGAGCATGCCGCCGACATATTGATCGCAAGCCACTACCTCGCGGATGCGACGCTGATCCAACAGCTCAAGCTGCGTGTGACCGAAACGCTCCCACAGGCGCTTCTGAGACTCCAGATGGCCCATCTGCTTGTCGGTAATGGCGGCGAACACACCGCCATCCTTCAAGTCGCACTGGATATTATATTTGGCCACTCGTTCACGAATGATCCGCCCACCTTCGAACGCCATCTGCCCCAGCAACTGAGCTTGCTTGGGGCCGACGCTGCGCTCAATCACATCGATATCACGGCTGTAGCTGTTGACGATCTGGCCACCGTTGCGTCCCGACGCACCGAAACCGACCTTGGCGGCTTCCAGCACCGTAACCTTGAAACCGTTTTCCAGCAGGAACAGGGCAGAGGACAGGCCGGTGTAACCGGCGCCGATTACACAGACATCAGTCTCTACATCATCCTGCAAGGCCGGGCGCGCTGGCGCCGCATTGGCCGACGCGGCGTAATAGGACTCTGGGTAGGGAGTGTTCGCCATCCTGCAGCCTCTGTTTAATATATTTTACGAGTGCATTGATCCTACCCGAGTTAAAAAACGACCGCCAGCCACCGGAAAATCTTCTTTGCCACAGAGAAATTAAATATTTTGCATATTCATAGGGTTAGGTGAAAAAAAGGTGTTGACACCCCTCCGGAATTCCGTAGAATGCCGCCTCACAGCAGGCACGTAGCTCAGTTGGTTAGAGCACCACCTTGACATGGTGGGGGTCGTTGGTTCGAGTCCAATCGCGCCTACCAAACAAAATCCGCTCTGCTGGGCGGTCTGGAAGGGCTCACCGAAAGGTGGGCCCTTTTTTGTTGTCCGCGATTTACCTGGCTTTTGCAAAATCCTCAAAAACGCCAACTCGGCGCCTTACTTCCAGTAAACACTGTTGCTGAACTAATACCGCCATAGCCGTCTACATTCTTCAGGGGACATCCCCTTTCGGAGAGAACGGATATGTTTAGATCTCGCTCGTTGATCGCCGCTATGACGTGTCTTGCCTTGGTGTCTGGTTCAGTGACTGCATTGGCCGACCCGGGAAACGGGAAAGGCCAGGGAGGTGGCAAGGGAAATCCACAATACAACCAGGACCATGGCAACTCCGGCCATGGAAACAAGGGGAAAGGTTCAGGGGGGGGCGATTGGAGTCACGGCCCGAGCATCGACCACGGTAGCGTCCTTGGCATCGTGGGTGGTTATCGTGGCTACTGGAGCCCCGGGCCCGCCTTGCCACCCGGTATTCAGAAAAACCTCGCGCGCGGTAAACCTCTGCCGCCGGGGATCGCCAAAAAACTCGATGGCCGTCTGCTCGGCCAGCTTCCCCACTACGATGGCTATGAGTGGCAGCAGGCTGGCACTGACTTGATTTTGGTGGCCATCGCTACCGGGATCATCTACGAGGTGCTCAATGGCGCATTCGATTGAAGTGAGGGCGATAAATTTCAATCGCGCCCTTGCCGCATAACGACCAGCAACATCGCGGGAAGCAGTGTGCCGGTTCGATCACTGCACATTGCTTGCCCGCTGGTCGCCGGCCTTTGAACTGTGTGGGGGGGATACGGTCAATTATTCCGTGCAATATCAACCTCCACGGAACCTCACCATGCTATTAAAAAACAAGAGTTTTGTTGCCGTCATGTCCTGCGTGATGATGCTTGCAGCCGCCCCGTTATTGCCCGCTGAACTGTCCATCATGAGCTCCGCCTACGCGAAGGATGGTGGCAATGGAGGTGGTGGCGGTGGTGGCAATGGCGGCGGTAACGGCGGTGGTCATGGTGGCAACGGCGGTTCCGGCCATTCCGGCGGCGTCAGTAGCAATGGCCGTGGCGCAGGCTTGAGTAGCGACCATGTCGGCCTTGGTGCAGGCTTGAGTGGCACCCATGTCGGCCGTGGCGCAGGCTTGAGCAGCGACCACGTCGGCCGTGGCGCAGGCTTGAGTGGCACCCATGTCGGCCGTGGCGCAGGCTTGAGCAGTGATCACGCCGGCAAAGCCGTCCGGGACCGTGGCGTCAATGGCAACCACTTTGGTAGCGAACGTAACAGTGACCGTGGCCATGGCGCAGTCACTTCGGGCATTGCGCATTCCAGGGACACGCGAGGAGTTGCCAAGGCCTCTGCCATTTCGGCCACTACGCCTGGCGATCACAACACGAAAGGGTTGAGCAGCGCTCGTACTTCGATCTCGAAACGACTGGATTAAGTCCAGGACTCTCAAAAACCGGGTATCCATCAGGAACCCGGTTTTTTTTCGCCTGCAATTTGCCCGATGGCGAGGTGCGGGAGATCAGCCCAGCTACATGCGTGAGCAAATCCGACACGATGGACTACTACTGTAAGGCTGATTCAACTTTGTCCTGATGGGAGTATGTCGATGCTGGCTCACTGGTTTCTGGCGGCGGTTCACCTCTTGGCCTTTGGTCTGGGTTTTTGGGCTGTACTGACCCGCGGTACGACGTTACGTCGTCTGAGTGCCGGGGCAGGGGACGCTCGCCGTGTTTTGATTGCAGATAATCTGTGGGGGATCTCTGCAGTCACTCTGCTGATCACGGGTGGGCTACGAGCCTTTGGCGGGTACGAAAAAGGCACTGATTACTATCTTCACCAACCCCTGTTTCATCTCAAGATGACGCTCTTGGTGGTCATCCTGTTGCTTGAGATTGCACCGATGGTGACGCTGATCAAATGGCGGATTGCGCTGGGGCGCGGCGCGGCTATCGATACCGGGCGCGCAACGCTGTTTGCCCGTATCAGTCATATCGAGGCGCTGTTGCTGGTGCTGATGGTCGTGGCGGCCACGGGCATGGCGCGTGGTGTGACGTTTGGCTAACCGGGCAGGGGAGCGCTCTTTCTCGCTGCAAATGCGAAACGTCTGACAGTCATGGCAGGAGCCAGGGCAGTAGTATCGGCTCCGTGTTGCGATGGCATCGCAAAGAGAGACGGAGCGCAGAACGATGCGGCACTTGAATCTTAGCCAGCCGTTACTCGAGGCAGGATGGGCTGGCTACTGACTGCAGCAGGATTCAGGGCGTTTGCGGCTTGTCCGGGGCGGTCAGGCCAGCCTGGATGCGTTGATAAATTTCTTCGCGATGCACCGCAACGTCTTTCGGGGCGTTGATGCCAATCCTGACTTGCTGGCCGCTAACGCCCAGGATGGTGATCGTAATGTCATCACCGATGTTTATGCTTTCACCGACTTTGCGGGTGAGTATCAGCATGGTTTTCTCCTTGATTGCTTTGTAGGGCACCTGATTCGGACAGTGCAGAGGTCGGTATTAGATATAGATTAGTGCGAAGTTTCACGGTTTGGGTGCCTCTTTCTGACGCGCAGATGCTGCATTAATTCCCAAGGTGTAACTATACAGAGGCCGCCACCATCATTCTCGTTGTTTTGAGCCCATTTTGCGGCACTCGGGATGGATCCATGGATGTTAAAATCGCCGCTTTAAGCATTCGGAGGAAAGCGTTGTGCGCAAAATGGTCTTGGTAATCGCGGTACTGACGCTGGCCGGATGCGGTGAGGATAAAGGGGTTGACGCTCAAAAGCCGCAACCGGCAGTCGCCTCCGTCCCCGCGGCGGTAACGGGCCCGCAGTGGGACGTCGAAGTGCGTGGCGAAACCCCCCAGGCGGTCAGTGACCTGAGCGGTTGGTTGATTGAGCACAGCTTCGTTCCCAACGTCGTGAAGGAAAATGGAAAGGTTCGTATTCTGGTCGGGCCGTTCGGTTCGCAAGCCGAGGCGCAGGCCAGGCAAGCTGAAATAACGGCGGCGCTGACCCGGGCGAAAAAGATGAACATCGAATCGCTGATCGTCGAACACCCGACGGCTCAGTAACCGTCCTTTTCGCAACGCGCAGACCCGCATGCCGGGTGATGTGCCAGGGAAGCGATCTTCGAGGTCGCTTCCCTGGTGATGCGTCGGCATAAACGTCACATCAAGTTATTTTGCGGCAACCCCAGCAGGCCGGTCAGGGTGTTGATGATCGCTTGTTGCCGGGCACGGTCTGTCTGGTGCACGGCTTCCGCGGCGGCGACATCAGCGTCGCAGTGGGGGCACGTCACTTCGTGTGCATGGATGTACTGCAAGCAGCCACGACACAGCGCCAGTTGCGGTGGAATACGTCCTTCGTCAGGCGATTTCTGGCCCTGGTTCGCCCAGGCCAGTTTGATCACCTGGCCGCTGTCGCTGACGCTGTTCACCTTCTCGCCGGTATCGATGCGCTCGGTAATCAGATCAAAACGGCCGACGGCGAAGGAGGTTTTTGCCGCGTCCTCGAGTTTGACGATGCGCTCGCGTAGCCCGCGTTTTTGCAGGTCCAGCGCGCGGTAATGGCAGTAGGGATTATTGCCGGGTTTGCCGAGCAGGGAGTGCGAGGTCCAGGTGCAGCCGCCACGGCAGACGTCGTTGTAGTAACAGCCTCGGCAGTAGCCCCACAGGTCGTCGACCCCCCGCAGGCGACCAAAGTGCATGCCTTCGCTGTAGTGCCAGATATCGTGCAGGCTCATGTTGCGTACGTTGCCGCCCGAAAACCCCACCGTGGCCAATGACGGGCAACCCTTTACCGTGCCGTCGGCTTCCAGCGCCAGCACGGTCTGGCCGGCGGCGCAGCCGCTCCAGTGCACGCGTTCGTCGCCGAAGCCACGCCACATGTGCTCGTAAGGGCCGTAGTAACCGATATTGTTGCCCACGTTCATCAGCAGGCCGCGATCAACCCCTTCGCGGTAGAGGCGCGCCAGCAACGGCATCACTTCCAGCAGTTGGTAGGGTTGCAACAGCAGCTCCGGGTGATCGACGGCATTGCCCATGGCGACCGTCAGCTGGATCTGCCAATGAGTGGCGCCGAGGTCGATGATCAGGTCCATCAGCTCGGGCAAGTCGGGCAACGTGGCCGCGCCGATTTGTGTGTTGACGCTCACCGCAAGCCCGGACTGTTTGGCGCGTCGCAGGGTGTCCACCGCCTTGTCGAACGAGCCCGGAACATTGCGCACTGCGTCATGCAGTGGGGCCAGTCCATCCAGTGACACACCGACGCCATTGAGTCCGGCGTCCACCGCTGCCTGCATTTTTGCGGGCGTCAGGTTGCGCCCACCCGTTTGTATCGCGCAATACATGCCGTGATCGTGGATAGCCTGGATCAGTTGGGTCCAGTCCTTGCGCAAATAGGCTTCACCGCCGATCAGGGTGATCTCGCGGGTGCCGAGTGCCGCCAGGGAATCGATAACGTCCAGGCACTCCCGGGTGTTCAGTTCATCGGGGCGTCGATGGCCGGCGCGTGAGCCGCAATGCAGGCATTTGAGATCGCAGGCCAGAGTGATTTCCCAGACCACATGCACCGGCACGTAGCGTTTGAGGTCGGTTTCACTGAGGTAGCGGGCAGGGCGACTGTCTGACATGGGAAATCCTTGCGCACCAACGCGTGCGCGGCACGAATCCATCGAAGTGTTCGCGCCTTCCTTGAGTCAATGGCGCGACCGGATTTACCTTTTGTTGTTGGTCTATAGCGCGGAGTCTGTGGGAGCGGGCTTGCCTGCTCCCACAGGGGGTTGCGCTTAACTGCCTGGGGTTATCGGGCCTCCAGGCGGGCGATTTCAGCGTTCAGCTGTTCCAGAGCGCTGCGCAGGGCACCGCTGTTGGCCAATTGCTGTTCACCCTGGCTCACCACGGACTTCAGTTGCGCCAGGTCACCGCTGGTTTGCGCTTGCTGTACCGCGACGGCATAGAGCGGCACCGCATGGTGCGGATGCTCTGGGCGCTCAATCACTGGGGCCTGGCTGACAGCTGCGTGTTTCACGTAATGCCAGATACCCTGGTCCTGGTACTTGTAGTCGACATAACCGCTCGCCCAGTCGGCGCCTAAAATGCCTTTCAAGCCGAAAGTCTGGGCGATCTGGCTGAGAGGGCCGCTCGGGCTGCCCGCCAAGGTGAGGATGATGTGGTTTTCGGCCGTCGGCACCAGTTTGGCCTCGGAGTATTCACCCCATACACGGGCACGGAAGTTGAGAGGCGGATAGGTGCTTTGGAAAATGCTGGCAACCCCGCTGACTTTTTTCTTTACGGTATCTACCAGCAGATCCAGGGTTAAAACCGGTGCGCCCAATAGGTGACTACTGACATTCAGGCGGGTATGAAATAGTCCGATTGACATGGTGCTACTCCCTTATTTGTATTCAGGACAACTCGGGCATGTTTCGTGAGCGGGTCAGCGGCGTTCCTGCCGGCTGATTTCGCCCTTGGCCGTTTCAAGCGCGCTCTGCAGTTGGGGTTGCTGATCCAGTTGTTGTTGGGCCAGGCGGGCCAGGTTTTTCATCTGGGCCAGGTCACCGCTGGCAATGGCACTTTGAATCGGTGCGGCGTACAGCGGCATGATCGGTGGATAGGCTGGAATGACCGGGCCGGGCTCCAAAGGCACTGATTTATAAGCGTTGGAGGGTACCGCCTCGACAAGATGAGCGGGAGCAGTGACCTGGACCCACCGTTCACCATTGAAGTACTCGTAATTGGCGACACCTTCTCTCCAGTCGCTACCGACCACCAGATGCAACTTGAAATTCACGATTGAGTTCGAGCCTGGGCCGCCGTTATTGCCTTGAGCGGTGATCAGGATCTTGCTGACGCCAGGGCTCATGACCGTCAGGTAGGTGTATTCGCCCCAGACATCGGAGTGCACATCCAGTGGAGGGTTAGTGGCTTGAGTAATTTCGGCAGTGCCGCTTACCGTTTGATCTGGGGTAAAAACCAGAAGATTGAGTGCCAGGTTTTGTGCGCCCGCGGCCGAAGTACCAATTCGGTAGCAGAGTGGGAACAAGCCGACAGGTTGTTGATTGGAACCAGACATAATTATTGCCTCCATTGCAATAAGGGGCGCGGAAATAGCTATTAGTGCTTTTCCAGGCGTGCGATTTCCTTAACCAACTGCTCGTAAGCAGTTTTTAGCTCTTTATTTTCTGGTGTGGATGCATCGCGTTGTTTCAACAGCGTCTTCATTTGCGGCAGGTCGCCTGCCTTGATCGCGCCTTGGATGGCCACCCCATAGGGGGGCATGCTATGGCGAGTTGAAGTGCTCATAACGATTCCTTCCGTGGTGTTTGCGGGCACTGCTGTCATCAGCAGTTTTTGCAGTTAAGCAGGCGCCGATAAATATGCAATGGGCTGTGCAAGAGTAATTTTTAATATCGTTTTATTTATCGCGGCGGGTGAGCAGTCGAGATATTTGATATTAAGATTGGCGATAAGTTAGTGCGATTCCTCATGAGTCCTTATTGTTTTTATCGCCATTGATAAAGAGTGTTGGGGCGGTCTGTAACGCCCTGGACTGAGATCATTCAAACAGCGCTGACCTTGTGCCCGAACCGTTCCCGATACACCGAAGGCGGCACGCCGACCACGCTGCGAAATGCCACCCGGAAACTCTCCACCGAGCGATAACCGCAGTGCTGGGCAATCTGGTCGGTGTTTTGATTCGTACTCTCCAGCAGCTCGCGGGCCCGGGCCAGGCGTTCATGCTGCAGCCACGCTTTGGGGGGCATACCGCTGGCTTCGGTGAACCGCCGCAGGAACGTGCGCTCACTCATGGCCGCCTCGCTGGCGAGGTCGCGAACCTCCAGCGGTTCATGCAGACGTTCCCGTGCCCACTGCATGACCCGCGACAGGTCGCTGCGCGGCGTCGGGCTGACCGGTGACGGAATGAATTGCGCCTGGCCGCCGGTGCGTTGCGGCGACATTACCAACCGCCGCGCCACCGAGTTGGCCACCTGCGTGCCGAAATCCCGCGCGACCAGATGCAGGCAGGCATCGATGCCGGCGGCGCTGCCGGCCGAGGTAATCAACTGACCCGAATCGACATAGAGCACGTCCGGATCCACCAGAATGTTCGGGAAGCGCTCGGCCAGTTCAGTGGTGTAGCGCCAATGGGTGGTGGCGCCGTGACCGTCCAGCAAACCGGTGGCCGCCAGTACGAATACCCCGGAACAGATCGACAGCAACCGCGCGCCTCGGGCATGGGCCTGGCGCAGCGCGGCGAGCAAGGGCTCCGGCACCGGTGCGCTGCGGTCGCGCCAGCCGGGGATGATGATGGTTCGGGCGCGCTCAAGCAGTTCCATCCCGCCGTCGGCCAGCACCTGAATGCCGCCCATGGCGCGCATCGGCCCTTGGTCGACGGCGACGATGCGGTGCTCGTACCAAGGGAAATCGAACTCTGGCCGCGCCAGGCCGAAGATCTCCACGGCAATGCCGAATTCGAAGGTACAGAGGCCGTCGTAGGCCAGAATCGCGACTAAACCTGGGGTGGGCTGCATTTGGCGGAAAATTCCCGGTGAGTGTCTTGTGCGCCACTGTAGCGGCAAGGCCGGAGCAGATAAAGTTTTCTCACACCCACTGAGACTTTGGAGTACAGCCCATGCCTAGCCTGGTTCGCGAGATTCCCGCAGCCCCGTCCGCCATCGCCCTAATGCACTTCAGCAATCGTCTGACCTTCGAAACCGATTGTTCCGACGTCTATAGCAGCCAAGAGGCCGGCGAGGTGGATTTTGTTCTGGTAGACGTGCGCGGACCGTTGGCGTTCGAACGCGGACATGTGCCAGGCGCGATCAACATCCCGAGTCGATTGATCACAGCTGATGGCTTGGCGGCCTATCCGAAGTCCACGCTGTTTGTGGTCTATTGCGCCGGACCTCACTGCAACGGCGCCAACAAGGCCGCGGTGAAGCTGGCGGCGCTGGGTTACCCGGTCAAGGAGATGATCGGCGGGGTGACCGGGTGGCTGGATGAAGGGTTTGAGTTGAGTGTTGCGGTGCAACCCGCCGTTGCGTTGACCATTAGGTGTGAATGCTGACTAAGTGTGGCGATTAGCTGATGAAGCGCTCCACCATGCATCCAGCGTCACCCGCAACCAGTCAAACACCGTTGCATAAGCGGCACTGTCTTGCGGCTCCCGGGGCAACGGTGATTCCTCGCCAAAGTGCTCATTGAGGATCGCCACCGATTCAGCATTCCATTCCGGGTGGAACTGCAACCCCACCCGCGTCGGGCCAACGCGATACATCTGCTGCTCACAAACCTCGCTGCTGGCCAGCAACTGCGCAGCGGGCGGCAGATCGATCGCGTCTTCGTGCCATTCCAGCACCTTCAGCGTCTGGCCATCGGCAAAGGTCACGGTAGTCCAGCCGGTTTCGGTGTGAGCCATCCGCCGCACATTGCCACCCAGGCTCAGCGCCAGCAACTGCGCCCCCAGGCAAATCGCGAACACCGCCGCGCCCTGATCCAGGCTGCCCGCCAGCCACTGACGCTCTGTTTCCAGCCATGCCGGCCCGGCACCTGATTCATAAGGCCCACCCAATAGAATCAGCGGTGCCGCGCTCACCGGCGGCAACTGACCGAGGTCGGCGCGAAACACGTTCAGGGTGATACCTCGGGATCGGGCCCATTCGGCAATGGCGCCGGGGCCTTCGGCAGGATGGTGCTGGATCAGATTCAGCGCGGGCATCACGTTTCTCTTGTGGGGGCGGTTGGCGGGTCAATGTGAGGCAAAAAAAGGTTCATCGCCAGTGCGACTCTTCGATCGGATCAGTACCCGAAAATGTGTAGGTTTTGTCTGAAGCAAAGGATTGTCCTACAGTCCTTGCACCACCTCGGAGCACACTTCAAGTGCGTCGAATCCCTCGGCTTCTTTTTTATAAGTATTTGTCGCCTAAACACAATTTGCCCTCCTGTAGCCGCTCTAGACTGCCGGCCACTTCGGTCTTCACTAGCCGAAAGTTGCCAATCGAAAGCTGCCAATAAAAGCCTCCGCACACAGGAGTTATAAATGAAGAAGCGAGTGATGTTCGGTGCCCTGGCACTGTCGATGTTGTCCCTGACCGCCGTGGCCGAAGACGCCAAACCGATTCGCCTCGGGATCGAAGCCGGTTACCCGCCATTCTCGATGAAAACCCCCGACGGCAAACTCACCGGTTTCGACGTGGACATCGGTGACGCGCTGTGTGAACAGATGAAAGTGAAGTGCACTTGGGTCGAGCAAGAGTTCGATGGCCTGATCCCGGCCCTGAAGGTCAAGAAAATCGACGCGATCCTGTCGTCCATGACCATCACCGACGACCGCAAGAAGAACGTCGATTTCACCATCAAGTACTACCACACCCCGGCGCGCTTCGTGATGAAGGAAGGCACCAACGTCAAGGATCCACTGACCGAGCTCAAGGGCAAGAAAGTGGGTGTACTGCGCGCCAGTACCCACGACCGCTTCGCCACCGAAGTGCTGGTGCCGGCCGGCATCGACCTGGTGCGTTATGGTTCCCAGCAGGAAGCCAACCTGGACATGGTTGCCGGTCGCCTTGACGCGATGCTGGCCGACTCGGTCAACCTGGACGACGGTTTCCTGAAAACCGACGCCGGTAAAGGCTTCGCGTTTGTCGGCCCGACCTACGAAGACGCCAAGTACTTCGGCGGTGGTGCCGGTATTGCCGTGCGCAAGGGCGATAAAGAGCTGGCAGACAAATTCAACACCGCCATCACTGAAATTCGCGCCAACGGCAAGTACAAGCAAGTGCAGGACAAGTACTTCAACTTCGATGTTTACGGCCATTAATACGCCGTAGAGAAGTGGCCACCGTGGATGCGGTGGCCATTTTTTCATGCTGGACTTTGTGGGTGCGGGCAGGCTTGCTCCCACAAGAATGGCCTCATCGCGCAGATATTCAGGAGTCCCCATGCAACGCATCGATCATTCACTGCCCTGGAGCCATCTGGGGACTGAACGCACGCTCAGCGTGTTTCGTTATGGCGCGGGTACTCGCAAGGTTTACATCCAGGCCAGCCTGCACGCGGACGAACTGCCGGGCATGCGCACCGCCTGGGAACTGAAGAAGCGTCTGGCCGAGCTCGAAACCCAGGGGCAACTTCAGGGCATCATCGAACTGGTGCCGGTGGCCAATCCCATCGGCCTCGATCAGCACCTGCAAGGCAGCCACATGGGTCGCTTCGAATTGGGCAGCGGCAAGAACTTCAACCGCTCGTTCGTTGAACTCAGCGCACCGGTGGCTGAGTTGATCGGCGATCAATTGGGGGGTGACGCCCAGGCCAACATCGTACTGATTCGCCAGACCATGGGGCAGGTGCTCGATGGTCTGCCGGCACCGCTTTCGCAATTGGAAGCCATGCACCGCTTGCTGCTGCGCCACGCCTGCGAGGCCGACATCACCCTCGACTTGCATTGCGATTTCGACGCGGCGATTCACCTGTATGCCTTGCCGCAGCATTGGCCGCAATGGCGCTCCCTGGCGGCTCGCCTGAAGGCCGGGGTGGCGTTGTTGTGTGAGGATTCCGGCGGCAGCTCTTTCGATGAGTCGTGCTCTACGCCGTGGTTGCGCCTGGCACGGGCCTTTCCCGAGGCAGCGATCCCGCCGGCCAACCTGGCGACCACGCTGGAGCTGGGCAGCATGGGCGATACACGGGTCGATCAGGCCCAGGCCAACTGCGAGGCGATCCTGGGGTTCCTCGCCGAACAGGGTTTCATCACCGGCACCTGGCCGGCAGCGCCGAGCGAATGCTGTGAGGGCCTGCCGTTCGAAGGCACCGAGTACCTGTTTGCACCGCATCACGGGGTGGTCAGTTTCCTGCGCAATTCAGGTGAATGGGTGGAGCGGGGCGACGCGTTGTTTGAAGTAGTCGATCCATTGAGCGACCGGGCCACCACCGTGTGCGCCGGAACCAGCGGCGTGCTGTTTGCCATCGATCGCGGACGCTACACGCAACCGGGCACCTGGCAGGCGAAAGTCGCCGGACGTGAGCCGATCCGGGTCGGGAAACTGGTCAACGACTGACGTCCCGACGCGATTCAACATGTAGGCGCTGCCTCTTGCGGGGGCGCGGTGCATCAGAGGGAAACGGTGCATCGGCGGGAAGAGATGTTAGGCTCTGTCCCGAATCCTGCGCGCTGTGAAGGAAGGTTTATGTTGAAGTTTCTCGCTCTGCTCACGCTCCTGGCGTCCACCGCCGTCCACGCTGAAATCCCGCTACACACCGATCTGCCGCTCAAGTACCTGGAACAGGCCAACGTTGAATCCCGTAACCAGCCCTTGGTGATTTTCCTGCACGGTTACGGCAGCAACGAGCAGGACCTGTTCGGCATCAAGGATGAATTGCCGCCGCAGTACACCTACCTGTCGGTGCGGGCGCCGATGACGTTGGAAGAGGGCAGTTACCAGTGGTTTCGCAAAAAGGGCGAGGGCGCCTATAACGGCGAGACTGACGACCTGAAAACCAGCCGCCAGGTGCTGCTGGATTTCGTCGCACAAGCGGCAAAGAAATATCACACCGAAACGGACAAGGTTTTCCTGGTGGGTTTCAGCCAGGGCGCGATCATGTCCTATGAAGTCGCGTTGCGTCATCCTGAGGCAGTGGGCGGCATTGCGGCGTTGAGCGGGCGCATCCTGCCGGTGCTCAAGTCCGAACTCAAACCGGATGAAAAACGCCAGCCGCTGGCGATTTTCATCGGTCATGGCACCGCCGACAAACGCCTGCCCTACACCGACGGCACTGAGGCCGACAGCCTGCTGCAAAGCCTGTCACTCAAGCCCGAGTTCCATGCCTACGAAGGTGTCGGCCACAGTATCAGCGCCACCGAGATGCAGGATTTGAGCGCCTGGTTGCAGCGCCTCAATCCCTGAGCCGGTAGGGTTTATTTGCCGGTGATGATCTGGTTCACCAGCGTTTCGTGGCCGGTTTTGTCGTTGGGGCGGGAGATGACCTGAATGATGGCCATGCGAGTGCCAGAAGCGGCCATCAGCGAGGTGTCGAGGGTCATGCCGCCGCCTTGGGTGGCGGTGCTGTCGATCTGTCGCAGGCCCAGCCCCGTGCTTTTCTGGGTCAGGCTTTTTTCGCTCAGCTTGTTGAAGTCCGGCAAGGCGTTGCGTTGCTCGGTGGCGAAGGCGGACACGGTGGCGTCGAGGAACTCACCGTCGTTGTCCTTGACGTTGGCGCCGCCGGGAATGGTGTTTTCAGCGGCAATCACCACGGTTTTAGTGGTCTGGTTGGTGTACATCGTGCCCGTCGCCCCGGCGGTACCGGTGGCCGCGTCGCCGGCGGGCAGCGGATTGGCGATGAAGCCCTTGGGCAGGGTGAAGGTGAACTTGCCGCCGAGCATCGAGACCTTCTGGGTCGGCGCTTTGTCGCTGGTAGTGGCCTTGGCCGCCTGCGCATTCAAGGCCCCCAGGCTGGCAGCCGCTGTCAGCAGCAGAACAACGGCTTTTTTACTCAACAATGACATTCAAACTCTCCGTGGGATGGTCGCGCTATGACGGCGATCATCCCACGGATCACGATTTGTAGCAGCAGCCTCTCAGGCTCGACAGCTGCTACACAAGGCGTGTGGTGATCATTGTTGCCGTTCGTTGAAACGATAGGGCGTTGGGCGCAAGGCCCGTTGTTTAGTCATCAACAGCATCCCGAACGAGGCGCCTATCCCCAGCACAAATCCTATCCAGCCGAACCTCGGCAACGCCAACGCCAGCACCAGACAGAACGCCGCGAACGAATACATCCCGGTTGCCGTGGCCCTGAGTAACGCCGCTGTAAATGCCGGACCGCGAGTCTGCTGGGAAAACACCGCCATCACACTGCCCAGCACCGGGAACACTGCGAGCAATCCGCTCCAGCGCTCGCCGACGGTGCTGGCCAGCAGCGTCACGGCCAACGTGAGCAGGGCGCCAGCCATCATGCGCAGCAGCAGTTTGTCGGATTTGGGCGCCGGGCCTGAAACGACGGGTTGCACCGAGGGAAACAGGTACGGCGCGGCCAGCAACGCGGTGGCGGCGGCGATCACCGAGAGCGCCAGCGATGGCGGGATCAGCGACAGCACAACAGCCACCGACGCCCAGACCAGCAGCGCCATCGTTAGCGCCCACGGCCAGCTCAAGCGTTGTGCAACCTGGGCATACGTCACGCAGAAGGCAATCATCGCGAACATGGCTGACAGCGCCGCCGTTGCCGCCTGAGCGGCGAACACATGGCCTTGCTCGATGGCGAGGAACAACAGAATCGGCCCGACCACCACCGGCAACCCCGACAGCCAACCGGCCACGCTTGGTCCCCAGCGTTTACCGGCCAGGGAAATCAGCAGCAGAAACCCCGGAATCACCAGCAGCTTGAGCATCAGCACGCACGCATCTCCATTTGTGTGTGCCGGTCACGTTAGCATTGCGGGCGATGGATTGCTTAAGGCGGTCTCTGTGCAAGCGTTGAGCGCCCTACACCCGGGTGCGCGAAACGTCTAAGCTGCGCGCTCCCACCTGTTGACGGATGCTTGCGTGAAATTCAGTTTGCCCAAAGTCGGCACCGCGCCGTTTTGCCCACCGGAAGTGGCCGGCACGGTTGCCGTTGACCCTGGTGCTTCGTTCTACAAGCGCGTTCTGCGTTTTGCCGGCCCCGGTTTGCTGGTGTCCATCGGCTACATGGACCCGGGCAACTGGGCCACGGCCATCGAGGCCGGTTCGCGGTTTGGCTACAGCCTGTTGTTCGTGGTGTTGCTGGCGAGCATGGCGGGGATGGTGGTGCAGTGTTTGTGCTCGCGTCTGGGTATCGCCACCGGGCGCGACCTGGCGCAGTTATGCCGGGAGCGCTACAGCACGCGGACCGCACGGACCCAGTGGCTGCTGGCGGAAATTTCGATCATCGCCACCGACCTCGCCGAAGTGCTCGGCTGCGCCCTGGCGTTCCACTTGCTGTTGGGCTGTTCGCTGACGTTTGGCATTGCGCTCACCGCGTTCGACACGTTGCTGGTATTGGCCCTGCAAAACCGGGGTTTCCGCCGGTTGGAGGCGATCATGCTGGTGCTGGTGGGCACTATTGGCGCGTGTTTCTTCGTCGAACTGCTGCTGATCAAACCCTATTGGCCGGATGTCGCTCGGGGTTTCACACCGTCACTTTCGGTGATCGGCGATGCGGCGCCGTTGTACCTGGCCATCGGCATTCTCGGGGCCACGGTGATGCCGCATAACTTGTTCCTGCATACCTCGATCGTGCAGACGCGGATGATCGGCAAAGACCTGGCCAGCAAGCAGGACGCGGTCAAACTGGCGCGCATCGACACCATCGGCTCTCTGGCCCTGGCACTGCTGGTCAACGCGGCGATCCTGATTCTTGCTTCCGCGGCCTTCCACAAGACCGGGCACACCGACGTGGTGGACATCCAGGATGCCTATCACTTGCTCGATCCATTGGTGGGCGGGGCGTTGGCCAGTGTGTTGTTTGGTGTGGCGTTGCTGGCGTCGGGGCAGAGCTCGACCTTCACCGGCACCATCGCGGGCCAGGTGATCATGGAGGGCTACCTGAACCTGCGCTTGCCCTGCTGGCAACGGCGCTTGATCACTCGCGGGCTGGCGCTGATCCCGGCGTTTATCGGCGTGTGGCTGATGGGCGACGGGGCAATCGGCAAACTGCTGGTGTTGAGTCAGGTGGTACTCAGCCTGCAACTGCCATTCGCGTTGTACCCGTTGATTCGCATGACCAACGATCAGACGCTCATGGGGCCGTTTGTGAATCGGCTGCCAACTCGGGTGTTGGCGTGGGGATTGTTTACGGTAATCAGTGCGGCCAACAGCTGGTTGATTTTGCAGTTTGTGGGCTGAGTCATTCTTTTGATCTTCACCCCCGCTCAAACGCCTCAACCAGATAATCGATAAACACCCGGGTCTTGGCCGGCATCAACGTGCGGCTCGGGTAATACAGCGAGATCGATCCCGCGTCGGCATGCCAGTCCGGCAACAAGCGCAGCAGTTCGCCGTGCTGGATATGGGCGATGACATCGGGCGACACCAGCAGCGTCACACCAAGGCCGAGCAGGGCCGCTTCACGCATGGCGGCAGGGTCATTGAGCACGATGTTTTCACTCAGCTCGGCGCTGGCTTCATTGCCCACGCTATCCCGCATCACCCATTGGCGCACCCGCCCGGTGCGAATGCCGCGCATCACAATGCCGTTGTACTGAGCCAGGTCCGCCGGGCTGCTGGGCAGGGTGCGTCCGGTCATGTACGCCGGTGAGGCCACCGCCACCACATCCGCCGCTGCCAACGTCCGCGAGACGACCCCGGGTGTCAGCTCGAAACCGCCGCCGATGGCGGCGTCATACCCTTCGGCGATCAGATCGACCTGGCGGTTTTCAAAGTGCCATTCCAAGCGAATCAGCGGGTAGCGCGCCAGAAATTCCGGTAACAGCGGCAACACGTGGTCAATGCCGAACGTCGGCGCCAAGCTGACCTTGAGCACCCCCGCCGGCTCCCCGCGATCACTGGACACTGCACTGATCGCCGTCTGCAGCGCCTGCAGGTTGCCGCCGATGCTGGCTAGAAAGCGTTCTCCGGCTTCGGTCAGTGACAGCTTGCGGGTCGAGCGCTGGAACAGCCGCACACCGATATTGCGTTCAAGCATCGCCACGTTGCGGCTGACGGCGGCGGGCGTCAGTGCGAGCAACCGTGCGGCGGCGGAGAAGCTGCCGGTTTCAGCGCTGCGCACGAAAGATTCGAGGTTGGCGAGTGTTTCCATCTCAGACACCTGATATTGATACTTGAAGATCATTCAACTCATTACCGTCTAATAAAGTAGTAATGGCAAGCGCAGTATTCACTCCACCAACCCACTACGGAGTGAACACCATGAGCACTATCGGAATCATCGGCGCCGGCGCCATCGGCACAGCCTTCGCCAAAGCATTGTCCCGTCAGGGCATTGAAGTCGTCATCGCCAACAGCCGCGGCCCGGAAACCCTGGCCTCACTGGTGGAAGAACTCGGGCCGACGGCGCGGGCCGGCACCCGTGAAGAAGCGGCCGCGCAGCCGATCGTTCTGGTCGCGGTGAACTGGTCGAAATTGCCAACGGCACTGGCCGGATTGCCGGATTTCGGCGGGCGGATTGTCATCGACGCGAACAATTCGATCGAGGCGCCATCGTTCAAAGCGGTGGATTTGCAGGGCCGTCCGTCCAGTGAAGTGTTTGCCGAATGGGTACCTGGCGCGCGGGTGGTCAAGGCCTTCAATCACCTTCAAGCGCATCTGCTTGAGAGTGATCCGGCGGCGGAGGGTGGGCGGCGAGTGTTGTTTCTTTCTGGTGACGATGCCGAGGCCAAGGCTCAAGTGGCAGCGCTGATCGAGCGATTGGGCTTCTTTGGAATCGATCTGGGCGAACTGAGTGTCGGGGCGCGGCTGGTGCAGTTCCCGGGCGGTCCGTTGCCGGTCTTGAACCTGGTGAAATTTGCCTGAGGGCCAGAGGTTTCCAGCCGTTGTGGTGAGGGGACTTGCCCGCGAAAGCGGTGTGTCAGGCGACATCAATGTTGACTGTGCCGCCGTCGTCGCGGGCAAGCCACGCTCCCACAGGTAACCGAGTGCTCTCGGGAGAATGCGGTCACCTGTGGGAGCGAGCCTGCTCGCGATGAACGACAACGCGGTCTCGGGCTAGCGCTCGATCGCCAATGCCACGCCCTGACCACCACCAATGCACAGGGTGGCCAGGCCTTTTTTGGCGTCACGCTTGATCATCTCGTGCAACAAGGTCACCAGCACCCGGCAACCCGATGCACCAATCGGATGACCCAGGGCAATCGCGCCACCGTTGACGTTGACCTTGCTCAGGTCCCATTCCAGGTCCTTGGCCACCGCCAGGGATTGCGCGGCGAAGGCTTCGTTGGCCTCGATCAGCTCCAGTTGATCGATGGACCAGCCGGCCTTGTCCAGGCAACGACGGGTGGCGCTGACCGGGCCGATGCCCATGATCGCCGGGTCGACGCCCGCGTTGGCGTACGCGGCGATTTTCGCCAGCACCGGCAGGCCGAGGGCCTTGGCTTTCTCTGCACTCATCAGAATCACCGCGGCCGCACCGTCGTTCAGCGAAGAGGCGTTGCCGGCGGTCACCGAGCCGTCCTTCTTGAAGGCCGGTTTCAGCTTGCCCAGGGACTCGGCGGTGGTGCCGGCACGCGGCTGTTCATCGGTGGCGAAGGCCAGCGGATCGCCCTTGCGCTGGGGGATCAGGATCGGGGTGATTTCATCGACGAAACGCCCGGCTTCGATGGCGGCCACGGCTTTCTGTTGCGAAGCGGCCGCGAAGGCGTCCTGGGCTTCACGGCTGATGCCGTACTTGTCCACCAGGTTCTCTGCGGTGATGCCCATGTGGTAATCGTTGAACGCATCCCACAAACCGTCGCTGATCATCGTGTCGACGATCTGGCTGTGGCCCATGCGCAGACCGGTGCGGGCGCCCGGCAGCACGTAATTGGCCAGGCTCATGTTTTCCTGGCCACCGGCGATGATCACCTCGGCATCGCCGCAGCGAATCGCCTGCGCCGCCAGGTGCAGCGCTTTGAGGCCCGAGCCGCAGACCTTGTTCAGGGTCATGGCCGGTACGGCGTGGGGCAGGCCGGCCTTGATCGCAGCCTGGCGCGCAGGGTTTTGCCCGGCGCCGGCGGTCAATACCTGGCCCATGATCACTTCATCGACCTGCGCCGGGTCCAGATCGGTTTGCGCCAGCAACTGGCGGATCACCGCAGCACCGAGGTCCACCGCGGACACATTGGCCAACGCGCCCTGGAAACTGCCGATGGCAGTGCGAGTGGCAGCAACAATCACAACGTCTTGCATGGACGGATTCCTCACTGGGCAGCGAACTGCATTTCCGGGACGTGGTCAGGCACGATCAGTTTGCCGGCGGTCTTGGCGACGATTTCCTCAACGCTCACGCCTGGTGCGCGTTCCTTGAGGATGAACGCACCGTTGTGGATTTCCAAGTAGGCCAGGTCAGTCAGTACGCGTTTGATGCAACCGGCGCCGGTCAGCGGCAGGCTGCAGCGGGGCAGCAGTTTCGACTCACCGTCCTTGGAGGCGTGGGTCATGGTGACGATGATGTTGTCCGCACCGGCCACCAGGTCCATCGCGCCGCCCATGCCCTTGACCAGTTTGCCGGGGATCATCCAGGAGGCGATGTTGCCTTCGACGTCCACTTCGAACGCGCCGAGCACGGTCAGGTCAATGTGGCCGCCGCGGATCATCGCGAACGATTCGGCGGAGGAGAAAATCGACGCGCCGATACGCGCGGTCACGGTTTGCTTGCCGGCGTTGATCATGTCGGCGTCGACTTCGGCATCGGTCGGAAAGGCGCCCATGCCGAGCAGGCCGTTTTCCGATTGCAGCATGACTTCCATGCCTTCGGGGATGTAGTTGGCGACCAGGGTCGGAATGCCGATGCCGAGGTTCACGTAGTAGCCGTCCTGCATTTCGCGGGCGACGCGCTGAGCCATTTGTTCGCGGGAAAGTGCCATTGTTGTTATTCCTTCATTCGGTCCGGGGGCAGGGGATCACTTACGCACGGTGCGCTGTTCGATGCGCTTTTCGAACGTGCCGCAAATGACCCGGTCGACGTAGATGCCAGGGGTGTGGATCTGCGACGGGTCCAGCTCGCCGGGTTCGACGATTTCTTCGACTTCGACCACGGTGATCTTGCCGGCGGTGGCGGCCAGCGGGTTGAAGTTCTGGGCGGTGTGGCGATAGACCACGTTACCGAAATGGTCGGCTTTCCAGCCTTTGACGATGGCGAAGTCACCGGTGATGGATTCTTCCATCAGGTACTGGCGGCCCTTGAATTCGCGCACTTCCTTGCCTTCAGCGACTGGAGTGCCGACGCCGGTGGCGGTGAAGAACGCCGGGATGCCGGCGCCGCCTGCGCGCATTTTCTCGGCGAGGGTGCCTTGGGGGGTCAGGACGACTTCTATTTCGCCTTTAAGCAGTTGGTCTTCGAACAGTTTGTTCTCGCCGACGTAGGAGGCCACCACTTTGCGGATCTGCCGGTCCACCAGCAGCACGCCGAGACCGAACCCATCGACGCCGCAGTTGTTGGAGACCACGGTGAGGTCACGGGTGCCCCGGTGCTGGATCTCGGCGATGAGGTTTTCCGGAATCCCGCACAGGCCGAAGCCGCCGGAGATCACGGTCATGCCGTCTTCAAGACCGGCCATCGCTTCCTCATAGGAATACACGCGCTTGTCGAACCCTGCCATATGCACCTCTTTTATTCTTTGTGGGCGGCTGGCTAGCCGGATGGGGAGGGAGTGTCTCGCCACAGGATTTATTTGTTAAGTTGATTTTTAAGGTTGATTGATAGATAAAACTCACCAATGAGTGCGCGCTACGTTGGAGACAGTGGCCATGACCGTTAAACAGATCCGCGCCTTCCTGGCCGTGGCCCAGAGTTTGAGCTTTGCCGTGGCTTGCGAGCGATTGCACCTGTCCCAGTCGGCGTTGAGCCTGACCATCAAGGCGCTGGAGGAGGGCCTGGGCGGGCGCCTGTTCACCCGCAATACCCGCAACGTCGCACTGACCGCCGAGGGTGAATCGCTGCTGCCACTGGCCCGTCGGCTGATCGCGGACTGGGACAATGCCGAGGATGAACTGCGCCAACGCTTCACCCTTCAGCGTGGCCGCGTGACGCTCGCGGCGATGCCATCGTTTGCCGGCAACCTGCTGCCGCCGATCCTCAAGACCTTCCGCGCGCGTCATCCCAACGTCAACGTCACGGTGAACGACGTGATCAACGAGCAGGTGCTGGAAATGGTCCGCGACCGTCAGGTGGAGTTGGGCGTGGCGTTTGAGCCGACCCAGAGTTCGTCGCTGCAATTTACCCCGTTGTACATCGACCGGTTTGTGGCGGTGGTGCCGCTTGATTCACCGCTGGCGGAACTGGGCGATATCGATTGGCAGACCTTGCTCAAGGAACCGTTCATTACCTTGCAGCGACCGTCCACGGTGCGGGTGATGCTCGAAGAGCACTTGCAGGCGCGGGGCATGAAATTGCCGGTGGAGTTTGAAAGTCATCAGTTGGCAACGGTCGGGCGGATGGTGGCCAGCGGACTGGGCGTGAGCGCGGTGCCAGCGTTGTGCGCCGGGCAGATGCGCGAGCTGGGCGCGCGTTGCATCACCCTGCGCGACCCGGTGGTGGAACGGGCGATCGGGGTACTGACGACGGGGCAAGAACTGTCGGCGGCGGCGCAGGCGTTGTTCGATATTCTCAAGGCCGAAAACCTTGGCGAGCGTCTGAGCTGATCACGGTCACCTGTTGAAATGGACTGTGGCGAGGGGGCAAGCCCCCTCGCCACAAAAGCACACCCCGACAGGGTGGGTTTAGCCTGCCTGGGTGATGCGCCTACCCTTATTTACGCGCCTCCAGAATCAGGTTGAACGGCGTTTCCGTGGCTCGCCGGAACTGGGTGAACCCCGCCTCGGTGAAGACCTTGCGCAACCGTGCCTCGCCTGCCTGGGCACCGAGCCCGAGGCCGACCTCCTGGGACAGCGAGTTGGGTGTGCAGATAAAGGTCGAGGCGGCGTAGAACAGCCGTCCCACCGGGTTGGTGTTCTCGTCAAGCGTGTCGTTGGCGAAGGGCTCAACCAGCAGCACCGTGCCGTCGGGTTTGAGCGATTCATAGGCATGCTTTGCGGCACCGACCGGGTCACCCATGTCGTGCAGGCAATCGAAATAGCAAATCAGGTCATAGTCGTCGCCCGGATAGCTCTTGGCGGTGCCCTGGAAGAACCGCGCCCGACCGGACACGCCACCTTCTTCGGCGCGCTGGGTGGCGACGGTGATCGAAGGCGCGTGGTAATCGAAACCGACGAACCGCGACTCGGGGAAAGCCTGGGCCATGATCACGGTCGAGGCGCCGTGGCCGCAGCCGATGTCCGCCACTTTCGCGCCGGCTTCCAGTTTGGCGACCACCCCGTCGAGCGCCGGCAGCCACTCGCTGACCAGATGCGCCTTGTAGCCTGGGCGGAAGAACCGCTCGGTGCCGCTGAACATGCACGGATGGTGATCGCCCCAGGGCAGGGCGCCGTTGCCGCGCATGGCGTTGACCAGTTTGTCCTTGTCATGGAAAAACGACGCAACCACCGCCATACCGCCGGCTACATAAACCGGTGAGTCTTCGATCGCCAGCGCCAGGGCTTGCTCTTCGGGCAGGCGGAACTGGCCGTCGCGGTGTTCCATGTAACCGGAGGCGGCGTGGGCGCTGAGCCATTCACGCAACAGGCGAGTGTTGCAGCCGGTCTTCTCGGCGAGTGCTTCGGGGGTGACTGGCTGACTGTCGGCCATGGCCCGGTACAGGCCGAGTTCTTCGCCGAGGATGACGTTGGCGAGCATCGCCGCGCCCCCCATGTCGCTCACCAGTTTGCCCATGAAATCATTGAGTCTGGCCTCGTCCATCTTGTGTGCTCCTTCAGCAGGATCACGGCCCGCAGGCATTGTTTGTCGAGGCATGCGCCTGTGGGCGGTGATCGTGGGAATGAACAGGACGATAACCGCGTCCTGGCTCCCCCCGCGGGGGGTAATCAACAAGTCTAGTTCGTGTATCCCTCTGTATCTGGCTGCCTGTCCGATACAGTGCGCTGAGAAGAGGGGTGTTTGCGCACACAGACCCGACACACCGAGGCGCTTGACTGGGCCTGCCGGCCGGCACTGATTTTCAGGCGCTGGAGACCGGATCCCAGGATGAGATCGACACCATGCAAATTCCCCTTACATCTGCGCAGGCGACCGTCGGGCTAGGCTTGCGCCGCGGTTTGATGAAGGACCTGCAAGCGGCCCCGGCGGGCGCTTTCGATTTTCTGGAAGTCGCGCCGGAAAACTGGATTGGCATCGGCGGCGCGCATGGCGCGGCGTTTCGTGCCCTGGCCGAGTGTTATCCGTTGTCCTGTCACGGCTTGTCCTTGTCGCTGGGCGGATCGGCGCCGCTGGACGTCGGGTTTCTGCGGGAAGTGCGGGTTTTCCTCGATCACTACAAGGTGCCGCTGTACAGCGAACACCTGAGCTACTGCAGCGATGACGGGCATCTTTACGATCTGCTGCCGTTGCCGTTTACCGAGGAAGCGGTGCATCACGTTGCCGCCCGAATTCGTCAGGCACAGGACATTCTCGGTCGGCGTCTGGCGGTGGAAAACGTCTCCTACTACGCCGCGCCGCAGCAGGACATGGACGAATTGACGTTCACCAACGCAGTGCTGCGCGAAGCCGATTGCGACCTGCTGCTGGACGTCAACAATGTCTACGTCAACTCGATCAATCACGGTTCTGATCCGCAGACGTTTCTGGCGGGCATCGACACGGGGCGGGTAGTCGCAATGCATGTGGCGGGGCATTTCGACGAATCCGACACCCTGAAAATCGACACCCACGGCGCCTCGGTCAAACCGGTGGTCTGGGCTTTGCTGGCCGAAGCGTATGCGCGGTTCGGCGTACAGCCGACGCTGCTTGAACGGGACTTCAATTACCCGGCGTTCTCTGAACTGGTGAGCGAGTTGCAGACCATCCGCCGACTGCAGGAGGAGGCGGACCGTGGATAAACCGACGCTGTATCAGCAGCAAGACACCTTGACTCGCTACCTGCGCGACCCTGAGCACTGTGCTCCACCCGCCGGGATGGACGTGGCACGGGCGCAGGTTTATCGCGATCTGGTGTTCTCGAACCTGTCGTCGTTGCTCAGCGGCACCTTTCCGGTGTTGGTGAGAATACTGGGGGACAGTGACTGGCGTTCTCTGGTGCGAATCTTCCTGCGGGACTACCGCGCTCACACGCCAAAATTCGGCGAGATCGCCCGGGAGTTTGTCGAGTTCCTCGCATCGATTCCGCTGGCGCTGAACGATGGGCCATGGCCACCGTTCATGGTCGAACTGGCGCATTACGAATGGGTCGAAATGGCCCTGCAACAATCCGACGCCGAGCCGCTAGCCGCCAGCGATGCAGGGCTGCTGCTGGATCTACCGTTGCAGGTTTCGCCACTGGCCTGGCCGTTGGCCTATGGCTGGCCGGTGCAAAAAGTGGGGCCGGATTATCGGCCGCAAGTGCCACCGACTCAGCCGACGTTGCTGTTGGTGCGTCGGGCCGAGGACTGGAGTGTGCACTTCTCCGAACTGAGCCCGTTGGCGTGGCGATTGTTGCAGCGGATCGGGGAATTTCCTCAACTCGATGGCCGGTCGCAACTGGAAGGGCTGGCGGTGGAGGCTGGGACGGCGGGGTCGCAGGCTTTTATCGATAGTGGGTTGGCGTTGTTGCGGCAGATGCATGGGGAGGGGGTAATCGGCATAGCGGCCTTTAGTCGCTGCTAATCAGCGAATCGCCCTACATCCATTTCTACCTTTCCTGACTTCATTTCTGATTGATCCCCCGCAAAGTCCCCGCGCCTAATTTTCTGCGCAAGGGATTGCTTATGTTCGACTCCTTTTCTCCCGTCACTGCCTACTTTCCGGTGCGTTGATGGAGCACATCGCCCGTATCGAGCAGGAGCTAGACCGTTTTCCGGACTCCCTGACGCTCTACCGCAAACAGCTTAAGCATTGGTTCAACCAAACGGCGGACATGGCCAGCCGTGCCGCTGATTTGCCGTCGCTGATGGACATGGAACGCAAAATCAAACTGGGCGATACCAGTAAGTCCGTCAGCAGCAGCGATGACGATTTTTTCTCCAGCGTTGCGCAGTGTCCCGACGGCGGAATTCTGCAGATCGAGAGCAAGTTTGAGTCGGTTTACGATGTTCCGTTGGGGAATATTCAGGTCGATGTCATTGCGGTGGATGGCGGTAAGTCGACGCCTGTGACGCTCAATGAACGTGGCAAGGGAGAGTTCACCGGTACACCCGGCAAGTTCTACCGCGTTCATGTTCACAACGAAGTCACCCCGGATCAGGTAAATGAGCTGTTTTCCTCGTACGACGGCCTGACGAAGGAGCTCGACAGCTGGCTGCGTGATGAATGGCAGACGTTCAAACCGAAGTGGTCGGAATCGTCTTCGGTTGCTGTAGGCAATGGAATGCTCGCGGGAAGTTGGGCGGCAATTGAAGGAGTATGGGACGGCATTGGCCTGCTTTCGGACATTCTCAAGGATCCGGCGAAGTTTGGAGAGCGGTTGGGCGAAAGCGCCGCAGAGCTGGAGAAGCTCGCCAAAGCCGCACCGGATGTCATGGAAAAAGCCCAGTTGCTAGTCAGTGACGAAGCGGCGCTGTTTCTGCTGGTGCGCTGCGCCAGCCTCTGGCTGGACATGCTGCCACCCAGCGAAATTGCCGGCAAAACCGCCGAAGCGGTGTCGATGGTGGTGGTGCAGCTGCTGATCGATATCCTGATTGGCCTCGTCCTGACGTTCGCCGGGGCGGGCGCCGGCATCGCCTATCTGACGATGCGTTTGGCTGATCGAGCTGCGCAGTTGATCAGTGCCGTTGTGCGTCTCGTGAAGGCGATTTTCACGATCATCAATAACTTCATCGGCTATGTCGACCGCTACAAAAAAGTCGCCGCCCGTGGCATTGCGGCGGGCCTGAAAAAAGGCCGGATGCAACTGCGCTGGGATGCCAAACGCAACACCACACTGAAAAAAAACGAACACCACGACGACTCCCCGGATCAGGCGAAAAACCCCAACGGCGACAGCGCCACCTGTGCACCGTCGACCTGCAAAAATGGCTGCCCAGTGTCGATGGTCACCGGCGAAGAACTGCTGACCCTCACCGACGGTGCGCTGGACGGCATCCTGCCGTTCGACTTCACCCGACTCTATCGCACCAGCGCCGCCGAGATCGACTGCGGCCTCGGCTTTGGCTGGAGCCATTCGCTCGCCCATCGACTGGAGATCGACGGCGACCAGGTCATCTGGATCGACCACGAAAACCGCCGCACCACTTTCCCGCTGCCGAGCAGCGAACGCCCGGCGATCCACAACAGCCTGTCGCGCGCGGCGATTTATCTCGGCGATGCCCCTGAAGAACTGATCCTCGCCCAGGCCGGCGACGACACGCGGTTCTACCACTTTCACCAGGGTCGGCTGACGGCGATCAGCGACGCCTACGACAACCGCCTGCGCATCACCCGCGACCGCCAGGAGCGCATTCAGCGCCTCGACAACGGCGCCGGCCGCGCCTTGCTGTTGCGTTACGACTGCGCCCACCTGATCGCCGTCGACTACCAGTGTTTCCGCCCGGCGCAGACCCTCGCCGAGGCCTGGTATACCGAGCAGACGCTGGTCAGTTATCACTACGACGAACGCGATCAACTGATCGAAGCGAGCAATGCCGCCGGCGAAAGCGAACGTTACGACTACGACGACAACCACGTAATTTTGCAGCGGCAACTGGCCGGTGGCGCGAGTTTCTTCTGGGAGTGGGAAAGGTCCGGCAAGGCGGCGCGCTGCGTGCGGCACTGGGCGTCGTTTGCGCAGATGGATGCGCGCTACGTCTGGGATGATGCGGGCAGCGTCACGGTCCTGAACATCGACGGCAGTGAAGAGGTTTACGTCCACGACGACCGGGCGCGGCTGGTGCGCCGGGTTGGGCTGGATGGCGGTGAACAGCTCAAGGCCTACGACGAGCAGGGCCGGTTGGTGGCCGAGCAGGATCCACTCGGGGCCGTCACTGAATACCGCTACGACGACGTCGGACGATTGGTGGCGCTGATTCCGCCGGAGGACGAACCGACGTCCTACGAGTATCGCAACGGTTTCTTGCACGCGCGCTATCGCGGCAAAGCGGTGTGGAAATACCAGCGCAATGCTCAGGGCGATGTCACCGAAGCGACCGATCCCGACGGGCACGTCACCCATTACCACTACGACCCTCAGGGCCGGCTGTTGTCGGTCCGCTACCCGGACACCAGTCGGCATGTCTTTGTCTGGAATGCCTTGGGTCAGTTGCTTGAGGAAACACTGCCAGATGGTGGGCAGCGAACGTTTTCCTACGATGCGCTGGGACGGCAGACGACTCGTCAGGACGAACACGGTGCGCTCACCCAGTATCAATGGGATGCCGTCGGCCGACTGGTCCAGGCGACATTGCCGACCGGCGCCACCCGTGGGTTCAGCTACAACGCCTACGGCAAGATCACTGCCGAACGCGATGAACTGGGCCGCATCACCCGCTATGAATACGTCGACGACCTGCACCTGGTCAGCCGCCGGATCAATCCCGACGGCACCCAGCTCCAGTACCGCTATGACAATGCGCAGCTGCTGCTCACGGAAATCGAAAACGAATCCGGCGAACACTATCGGCTGGACTACACACCCAACGGCTTGATCCGACAGGAAACCGGTTTCGACGGCCGCCGCACCGCCTACGTCTACGACCTCAACGGCCATCTGCTGGAGAAAACCGAATTCGGCGATGACGGCTCGCAGCTGGTTACCGGGTACGAGCGGGATGCGGAAGGACGGCTGTTAGTCAAAACCTTGCCCGACGGCATCAAGGTCGAATACCGCTACGACAGCCTCGGCCGATTGGTCAGCGTCGACGACGGTCACGATCACCCGCTGGAGTTCGAGTACGACCAACAGGACCGCCTGATCACCGAGCATCAGGGCTGGGGAACGCTGCGCTATGGCTACGACGCCTGCGGCCAGCTCAACCGCCTGCGCCTGCCGGACGGCAGCAAACTCGACTACCACCACGCCAAGGGTGGTGCGCTGACGGCTATCGACCTTAATGGCACACGTCTTACAAACCACACGTACAAATCCGGTCGAGAACTACAGCGCCAGCAAGGCCTGCTGCTCAGCGAATATGCCTACGACGAACAGGGCCGGCTAAAGGCCCACGCCGTCAGTCAACAGCAAAAAAGCCTGTACCGCCGCGACTATGCCTACAGCCTCAACGGCAATCTCGACCACATCGCCGACACCCGCCACGGCCAGCGCAGTTACCAGTACGACCCGCTGAACCGGCTGACCCGCGTCCGCCACACCCGCGACGACCCACCGGAAAGCTTCGCCCACGACCCCGCCGGCAACCTGCTGATGCAGGACCGCCCCGGCCCGACGACCGTCAAAGGCAATCGCCTGCTGATGCAAGGCGACCGCCATTACGACTACGACGCCTTCGGCAACCTGATCCGCGAACGCCGTGGCACCGCGCAAAAACTCGTCACCGAATACCGCTACGACTGCCAGCATCGGCTGATTGGCGTCACGTTGCCGGATGGAAGTTGCGCGAGCTATCGCTACGACGCCTTCGGCCGTCGCATCGCCAAAACCGTCGAAGGCAAAACCACCGAGTTCTTCTGGCAGGGTGATCAGGTCGTCGCCGAAAGCAGCAAAGAGCGCTACCGCAGCTACGTCTACGAGCCGGGCAGCTTCCGCCCGTTGGCCATGCTCGACGGCAAAGGCCCGCGTAAGGCCTGCCCGTTCTATTACCAACTTGACCATCTAGGCACACCGCAGGAACTGACGGATTTCGGTGGCGAGATTGTCTGGTCGGCGAAGTACAACGCCTACGGCGAAGTCACTCACCAGACGTTCGGCGGGGGCGAGCAACTTGAACAACCGTTACGGTTTCAGGGGCAGTACTTCGACGCCGAGAGTGGTCTGCACTACAACCGGCATCGGTACTATGATCCGCAGGTGGGTCGGTATCTGACACCGGATCCGATCAAGCTAGCCGGTGGGCTGAACCAGTATCAATACACGCCGAATCCGACGGGGTGGGTTGATCCGTTGGGGTTGGCATGTCTACCGTGTCCCGGAGAAATAGAGGCTGATGGGCCGTTCAGCGAAATTGTTCCGGGTGGTGGTTTAGCAGCACACGAGGCCCAAGGAGGGCATCTTATTGCGAAGCATATCGGGAGAACGGATTTGCAGTTAGCACAAAGACTGGAAGCAGAGCCAACTATCCCTGCCGCTTCAACATTCCCTGATCGAGCTATTGCTGAGTCGGCTGTCGCGAGGGCGCTATCTGAAAACAAAAAACGGATCGACAAGTTCCTTAAAAGTAAAAAGAGCAAGACGACCATTACGCATCAATTCGACCTGCCAGTAGGAATCAGTTTGCCTAACGGTAGTACCGACTATGTGCCAGCCTCGAAAGTATTGTTGGTATTGATAAAAGACGCCCGACGTCCTGAGGGATATTTTTTGCTGACAGGGTTTCCAGAGATATGAACAAAGAATTTCCCGAGTTACACGACTTTTTTGGAGCGTACTTCCATCAAGATTGGACGGTCGAACATGATACGGCTGAGCAAGTGATTGATGCTTTTTTAGCTGACTCCGATCCCGAGGATCTGATGGTAGTCCAGCATGAACTCAACACACTGCTTGATCAGCGGAAAGATGAGCTGGTGTTAAGGGATTACCTATTGAAAGAACTGAGCTGTTACTACTGCTACTGGAATGCGTGGGAATCAGGCGAGTCGTGGTTGCTCCATATCGCCAACAGATTGGCTAGTCGGCTGGATCGTCCTTGATGGAAAATTGCTGCGAAATTTCTGGGCAAAGTCGTCGGAAGTTTCCTTCAAGTTGTAGCGGTTTCCATGAACTGGTGCGCAGCGCGCCTCATCGATAGTCTTTGGGAGGTCACTGCAAATTCAGTGACAGGGCGTGGAAGCCCTTCTATCGTTAGGCGCATCAAGCGCCACCAGTTCGGCGTTTTTTATCGTGTTTCATGGTGGCTGTGCGCGGGGCGCTTTCGAGTGCGCCGGGTGCCTAACGTCCCGGTCTTCCACACCTGCGTACAGCCGCCACCTATTCGCGTGGAAGTGATTTCTGGCGGCTTCAATCCATACGTTAGGACTTAAATCGATGAAGACGCTTACACCCGATCCACCCTACGAAAAAATAATCCCTCATCCCGAAAACCGCTTCATGGCCCTCACCGGCAACTGCACCGACATGCCCACCCTGTTCGTCGATACCCACGCGCCGATCGATGTCTTGTATGACGCTGCCAGCTATCGAATTCGCGCAGTCACTCAGGTGCTTGAGAACATGTCGATGCGCGGTTCAGTCGAGTGCGAATCCTTCATTCTCAGTGATTTTGCTTTGCTCTGTGCCATTCCATTGCGCGATGGCTGCGATGTGCTGGATGTCATTGGACGGCGGTTGTGGGCTCGGCCTTCGGAATAATGTCGAGTGGCTTTTGTGGCGAGGGAGCTTGCTCCCGTTCGGCTGCGCAGCAGTCGTAAACCGAATTCTGCGGTGTGTCTGGCTAATCCGTGGTGTAGGTTTTGGGGCTGCTGCGCAGCCCAGCGGGAGCAAGCTCCCTCGCCACAAGGGCCTGACTGCACACAATCCCCCAAACACCACACCTACATTGGATGGGTGGTGTTTATTGGGGCTTCGGTAACCTGAGTTCCGCACACAACCCTCCGTCCACGCGATTGCTCAGAGTCAGTGACCCGCCAATCGCCAGCGCCAATTGCTGGGCAATCGCCAACCCCAACCCGGTCCCGCCGGTGCTGCGATTACGCGAATTCTCCACGCGGTAGAACGGCTGCATCACCTGGGCCAATTGCTCTTCGGCAATCCCCGGCCCTCGGTCCATGACCTTCACCGACAAGCTGCCGTCCGCCTTCGTTTCCACCCACAACTCAGCCGCGCCAGCGAATTTCAGCGCGTTGTCTACCAGGTTAACCAGCACTCGCCGCAAGGCATGGGGCCGGGTGTCGATGACTGCGGCGCTTTTGCCGCCCAGCTGCACGTCTTTGCCCATGTCCTGATAGTCGAACACCAGGCTGTCGAGGAACGAATCCAGATCGGTGCGGCGACTTTCCTCGGTGGCGCCATGGATGCTGCGGGCGTAGGCCACGCCTTCGCGCACCAGGTGTTCCATCTCGCCGAGGTCATTCCACAGTTTGTCTTTTTCGCTGGAGTCGTCCATGAATTCGGCACGCAGTTTCATGCGCGTGATCGGGGTTTGCAGGTCGTGGGAAATCGCCGCCAACAGTTGCATGCGCTCCTTGAGATACGCCGCGATACGCGCTTGCATCGCATTGAACGCCCTGGCGGCGTAGGCGACTTCGGTCGGGCCTTTTTCGTCGAGGTGCACGGCGTGGGTGTTGGGGTCGAGGGTTTCCACGGCTTGGGCGAGGCGGGTGAGCGGGCGGATGGCGATTCTCACGGCCAGCCAGGTGCAGGCGATCAGCAGCGCCAGTTGTCCCAGCAATACCGCCGGCAACCACGGGGACAAAGGCACCATCGCGGGTCGCACGTCGATGGTGACGGGGCTGCCGTCCTTCAGTTTCAGATGGGCCTGGAAGTGTTTCTTCGGGCCGGGGATGTCGGTAAAAGTCAGCGGATATTCATGGCCGATGGCGTCCTGAATCGAGGGGACTGCAATCGGCACATCGCTGGGCGCCATCGGTGTGCCGGGCGAACCTTCATTCAGCAGATAACCATAGTTGGTGCGTTCCAGGCGCTGCAGCCAGCTCGCTCGTTCGTTGGCAGGCAAGCGGTCGAGGATGGCGAGGGAGGTCGAAACGTCGGTTTCCAGATTGCCCAACATCGTATTTTTCGCACTTTCATAACGCTCGTAGTACTGCGCGCCAAAGGACAGCGCCTGGGCGAGGATCAGGCCGATCAGGAAAATCAGCGACAGCCGCGAGGCCAGCGTGCGGGGCCAGTGCAGCGCAAGGTTCATGACGGCGCACCGAGCACTTCCACCGGCAGGGAAAACACATAGCCTTCGCTGCGTACGGTCTTGATGTAGGCCGGTTCCCGGGCATCGTCCAGCAGGCGCTGACGCAAGCGGCTGACCAGCAAATCGATGGAGCGGTCAAACAGGTCGGCGTCGCGACCTTGAGTCAGGTTCAGCAACTGGTCGCGATTGAGCACCCGCTGAGGATGATCGAGGAACACCCGCAGCAAACGGTATTCCGCGCCGCTGAGGGCGACCATGGTGCCGTCCTGATCCAGCAGATGCCGGGCCGAGGTGTCCAGGCGCCAGCGACCGAACGCCAGCAGGCGACCGCTTTCGGTGATCACCAGATTCGGCGGCAGCATCCGCGTACGGCGCAGCACGGCGTTGATCCGGGCGAGCAGTTCACGGGCGGCGAACGGTTTGACCAGGTAGTCGTCGGCGCCCATTTCCAGGCCGATGATGCGGTCGGTTTCATCGTTGCGCGCGGTGAGCATCAGCACCGGCGTGGCCTTGTGTTTGCCGGCACGCAGCTCGCGGCAGAGCAGCAGGCCATCGTCGCCCGGCATCATGATGTCGAGCACGATCAGGTCCACCGGCGTGGTCTCCAGAAACGCGCGCATCTGCCGTCCATCCGCCACCACGGTGGTGCGCAGGCCGTTCTTCTTCAGGTAATTGCCTACCAGTTCCCGGATCTCGCGGTCATCGTCCACGATGAGAATGTGATCGACGTGTTCCATGGTCGCCATGCCTCTTGAGTAGGAGTTTTCGCGCAGTCTACCGAGTCAAGGCTCGCTCGCCCGCAGCGGTTTGTATTGCAGTGTATCTGGCCTGTCGGCGGATACACGGGGACGCAAAAACAGCCGATTTCAGGGGTTTTGTATCGCTGTGTATCGCCGGCCGGTGTTGATACATAGCAATTTACTCGCGCCTGTTCCGGACACAGACGGGATACCTCGCGGGCTTCTAATGGCTTCCAATCGAGGCAAACCCAAACCGCCTCGGCCCCATCAACGATTTGGCAACGATTGACCCATTGAAGCCCCGAGGAAACCACCATGAATACCAAAGCCGTCTACGCCGCCTGCCTGTTTGCCGCCCTGAACATCTGCACCTTGTCGGCCCGGGCCGAAGCCAATGTCACCCCGCAAACCTACACCTATGGCACGCACCTGGACATCCAGAAAGTGCTGTCGATGAAAGAGGACGCCACGACTTCCTGCGGGATTGTGAATGCGCGGATGACCTACCTGGATTCTCAAGGCAAAACCCAGGCCCTTGATTACCGCAAATTCGCTGACAACTGCAACGAAGACAACTGAGTCCTTTGCTCACCCGTTATCAATCCCTTTTTTGAAACAGGAAGAACTCCATGAACAACGTCACCCGCTTTTTGACCGCCATCGTCTTTTCCGTAGCCGGCGTCGCCGCCCATGCCAACGCGGCTGTTGAACAGAGCAGCTGTGGCAGCAGCACCTGCTTCCAACTGACGCCGCTGGTGGCTGAGGATGGTTCCAGCCGCACACCGCAGGGGCAATTGGTTGCAGAGAACGGTTACAGCCGGACGCCACAGGGCCAGCAGTTGGAAAACCAGATGGCTTGAAGCCAGGCACTGTTCCGATGAACTCAATATTCCCAGTGTGGGAGCAGGCTAGCCCCCACATGGGACTCGTATTCTCAAGGTGAACCCATGTTTCTCATCGCATTCCTGGGCGGCATTTTGACCGTCCTCAGCCCCTGCATCCTCCCGGTCGTGCCGTTTCTGTTTGCCGGTGTTAAACGCACACGCACCTCGATCCTGCTCACCCTCGGTGGCATGGCCCTGACCTTCGCCCTGATCTCCAGCCTGGCCGTGGTCAGCAGCGATTGGGTGATACAAGCCAACAACACCGGCCGCCATGTGGCGCTGATCGTGATGGTGCTGTTTGCGCTGTCGCTGATCTCCGCCCGCATCGGCGGCTGGCTGGCGCGGCCGTTCGTGTTGCTGGGCAATCGCCTCGACCCCAACACTCGCAAAATGTCCGGCCCGCTGGGCTCGGTGATGATTGGCGTCGCCACCGGCCTGCTCTGGGCACCGTGTGCCGGGCCGATCCTCGGGGTGATCCTCACCGGCGCCATGCTGCAAGGCGCCAACGCTCAGACCAGTCTGCTGCTGGTGGCGTATGGCCTGGGCAGCGCGTTGTCACTGGGCATCTTGATCTTCGCCGGTCGCGGCCTGGTCAATCGCTTGAAACCGTCGATTCCGGTCACCGGTTGGCTGCGTCGCGGCGCCGGTGCCGGGGTGTTGGTCGCGGCGGCGGTCATCGCCACCGGAACCGATAACAGGCTGCTCGCCGGCACTTCGTCCGAAGGCGTCACGACCGTTGAACAGCAGGTGCTGGAAACCGTACCGAAAGTGGTCGATTACCTGGTCAGCAAGGTCAAGGCCGACCCGATGGACGCGGCCAAAGGTGCGATGCCGTCACTCTCCGGCGCGGTCGAATGGCTCAACTCGCCAGCGCTGAGCAACGACTCCCTGCGCGGCAAGGTGGTGCTGGTGGATTTCTGGACCTATGACTGCATCAACTGCCAGCACACCTTGCCCTACGTGAAGGACTGGGCGAAAAAATATGAAAAGGACGGCCTGGTGGTGATCGGCGTGCACACCCCGGAATACGGTTACGAACGCATCCTCGACAACGTTCGCGATCAGGTGAAAAAACTCGGTATCACCTACCCGGTGGCGATCGACAATAACTACGCGATCTGGCGCGCCTTCGACAACCAATACTGGCCGGCTCACTACCTGATCGATGCCAAGGGGCGGGTGCGTTACAGCCACTTTGGCGAGGGTCGCTACGAGACTCAGGAGCAGATGATCCGGCAGCTGTTGGAAGAGGCCAAGGCGCCTGCTGCGTAACCTTTCCAATCAATGGCTCACAGGTTGCGCACCATGAGCCATTGGTCGTTTTCCCAGGCCTGAAAACGCTCCAGCACTGTCCATCCGCGTCTGGCGTAGTAATCGCTTTGGTCCCGGGTGTGCAAATAGATCTTCGCCACGCCACGTTCCCTGGCCTGCGCGCATATCCCTTCAATCAAACGCTCCGCCAATCCTTTTCCCCTTGCTTGGGGTGTGACGAACACACAAGCCAGCCAAGGACCCAGGTCAGGCCGGTGAGCCAGGTCGGCGGCGGCCAGTGCCGCACCACCCAGCAGGCGGTCTTCATCCAGGGCGATCAAACATTGCCATGTGCCGTCGAATTGGCCGTCAGCGAATTCCCGTTGCCACTGAGGCAAGGGCTGGTCGGCGTATTCATAGTGGAATTGTTGGTGAATCCATGAAGCAAAGATGTCGCTGTGGTGCATGTGGTGAGCGAGCCAGTCCAGAGGCATGGGGGAATCCTTTCAAAAGACGGTGGCCCATAAGAGCTGATTCATGGCGCATCGGCAATCCCGTGGGCCGGGTGTTAATCCTGCGTTACAAACGCATGACCATGCATCGGAGACCGGCGCATTTCGTGAGTCTGCCGGACGACCGGGCAGGACGGATACCTGTCCGGGAGCTTTAGTTTGTGGACGGGGTCACTTGCGACCCTGCCATCACCATCATGAAAGGGAGAGGGTTATGCCTAAGTTCATTATTGAACGCGAGCTTCCAGGAGCTGGCGCACTGCCGCCGCAGGAACTCAAAGCGATCTCGCAAAAATCCTGCGATGTGTTGCGTGGATTGGGGCCGCAAGTGCAATGGCAGCAGAGTTACGTCACGGGCGACAAGATTTATTGCGTGTACATCGCGCCGAGCGAGGAGCTCATCAGGGAGCATGCCAAACAAGGTGGTTTTCCGATCAACAGCGTTTCCCGAGTCATGAGCATCATCGACCCCACCACGGCGGAGTAAGCCGAGACCCGTTCCAACCCGCAGCGGAGCAGACTTCATGAGCACACCCATTGATCTCACCGCCCTGAAAAACCGTCAGATGACTGCGTGGGCCAGCGGCGACTACGCCGTGATCGGCACCACCCTACAGATCGTCGGCGAGCTATTGGCCGAAGCCTGTGACTTGCTCTGTGATGAGCGGGTGCTGGACGTCGCTGCGGGCAACGGTAATGCCACGCTTGCCGCTGCGCGCCGGGGCTGTAAGGTCACGTCCACCGACTATGTGGCCAAGCTGCTTGAGCGCGGCGAAGACCGGGCACGGGCGGAACACCTGAACGTGACCTTTCAGGTGGCCGATGCCGAGGCGCTACCTTTCGAGGATGCCAGTTTCGATGCCGTGCTCTCGACCTTTGGGGTGATGTTTACCCCGGATCAGCCAAAGGCTGCCGCGGAATTGGCGCGGGTGTGCCGCCCGGGAGGCCGGATCGGCCTTGCCAACTGGACGCCTGAAGGCTTCGTTGGCCAGATGTTCAAGGTACTGGGGCGCCACATGCCGCCACCCGTGGGCGCTCAACCGCCTTCAAACTGGGGCTCCGAAGCGTGGCTGCACTCGCACTTCGATCAGCGCGACTTCGTGCTTCAGGTGACACGACGCTTATTCAACTTCCGCTATCGTTCGGCCGCCCATTTCATCGACACCTTCCGCACCTGGTATGGCCCGGTTCACAAGGCTTTTGCGACCCTGCCACCCGAAGGGTCCGCCGCCCTGGAAAACGACCTGACGGAACTGCTCAATCGCCTGAACCGAGCGGGGGAGAGGTCGCTGGTGGTGCCAAGCGAATACCTGGAGGTGGTGATCACCCGGCGCTGAGTCGAGAACACAAAATCCCCGTGTGCGCGACCCCTGTGGCGAGGGGGCTTGCCCCCGTTGGGTCGCGAAGCGGCCCCAAAAGCTTTGCGACTGCTTCGCAGCCGAACGGGGGCAAGCCCCCTCGCCACAGGGGTCGCGTCCACAAAGGTATGTGCACAATTTGGTATTCAGCCGTTGCAGTCACTCATCCAGTGACTCGGTGTACACCACCCACACGCTGCATGGCATTTTGTACAGCACATGCTCTACCGTGCTGCCGATCAACCGGCCCATGCCGCGATGGCCGATCCGGCCCATGACGATCACATCCACATCATGGGTCTCGGTGTAGTGGGTCAGTACCTTGGTCGGGTTGCCCATGATCATGTGCCGCTGCTCCGGCGCGATGCCGTTGCGCGCGGCCAGCTCGTTGAACGCATCCTCCTGGAGGTCGAACAGGGTCTTGATCTGGCCTGAAGAGAAAAGCGCCGAACCGTTATAGAAGTTGAACTCATCCGCGCTGATGGCTGAAAGGTCACAGGCGTAGACCACATCGAGCTCGGCATTGCAGGCGCTCGCCAGTTTCGATGCTTCGTGAAGGATTCTGTCGTTGAAGCTTTTGTAGTGATCGTCGCGATGAAGCGGGTCGACCGCGGCGACGATCTTGCGCGGCAACGCGCGAGTGGCATGGCTGACGAAATGCAGCGGCACCGGGCATTCGCGCAGCAAATGCACGTCGAGGGGCGTAAACACCAGTCGCGACAGCCGCGATTGATGCTCCAGCACCTTGATCAGCACGTCCATCGGCTGCTCTTTGAGGTGAATCAGGATTTCCTCCAGCGGATGCTCGACCCAGGCCACCTCGGTGGTGACGTGTACACCGATCTTGCGCAAGGGATGGGCCTGTTCCTCAAGCCACTGGCGGTGACGCTCGACGTAGCCCTGGCGCATCTGTTCCAGGGCTTTTTCGTTGACCAGGCTGGCGGTCGCCAGACCTTCCAGATAGTCGAAGGCCACGATGTGCAGGGCTGCCCCCTCGGCCTTGGCCAGCATCGCGGCCCGGTCGAAGGCGGGGCTGTGTTCCATCAGCGGTGAAGCGACCAGCATGAAGCGTGATTCACCAGACATGACAAACCTCCCGTGGGTAAGCGAGCAGACGGTGGTCGTTCAATACATCTCAATCCTTTCATTATTGACCATGATCAACCCCTCGTCCGGTTCTAATGTGGGAGCGGGTTTGCTCGCGATGCGGTCTCAAGCGTCTTCCAAAGCTCGCGCATCGTCGGGTTCTGATTGGCGATCGAACAATACGAACGAATCTCCAGCCGGGTCTTCCATTCATCGCCGCCGGCCAGCACCAATTGCCCTCGCGCCAGCTCATCGGTCACGGCGCTCAGGGGCAGCCAGGCAACGCCGTAGCCCTCGATCGCCATTCTCATCAGCAACATGGCCATGTCCGCCTCAAAGCAACGATCAAGCACGCAAGCAGTCGGTGCATTCTTGATGACGATATCGGCCACGCGACCCAAAAAAGTGGTCGCGGTATAGGCCAGGTGCGGCACTGGCTTGGCGGCCGTCCCCGGCAGCCGATGCAACGGTTTGCCGTTATTGTCCGGCGCGCACAGTGGAACGAACGAATCATGCCCCAGGGTCAAGCTGCCGAACTTCTCGGGGTCGAGCTGGATCGGGGCGAGGGGATGGTGGTAGACGATCATCAAATCGCAGCTGCCTTCCTCCAGCGCGATCACCGCATCGTGGATGTTCGCAGCCACCACGCGAGCATTGAAGGGCTCATTCTGCTGTTGAAACTGGGTGAGCCATTTAGGCAGGAAGGTCATTGAAAGACTGTGCCCGGCGGTGACCTGAATCGAGCGCCCCGGCATTCGTTCGCCTTCGCGAAGGGCCAGGCGCAATTGCAGCAACGCCGACAGCGCCTCGCGCCCCTCTTCACAGAAGCTGCGGCCCGCTTGAGTCAGCTGGACAGGATAAGTGCCGCGATCCACCAGTTCGGCGCCCACCCATTCTTCAAGTGAACGAATCCGCCGGGACAACGCGGACTGCGTGACGCAACGCACTTCCGCCGCTCGGGAAAAGTTCTTCCATTCGGCAATCGCCAGAAGATCGTCCAACCATTTGGTTTGCATGCTGGCACCTCATTGCGTCTCTGGCGAAGAGTTTACTGCGGTGCGATGGCGCCATTGAGGGAATTTCGCAAACTATTCCAAAAACGCATCAGCCTATGGTGATTACTCATCATCCGGCGTGAATGGCGTCCTTAGAATCGGTGCCACAACCCCGCTGCCGCAGAACATCGGGGCACTTCAATCTTGTCTCCTGCCAAGTAAAAAGACCTACAAAACCACTTGAGGAAATGCACCGTGAAAAGAAACAGACTACCCCGCCAGATTGCGATGGCTATCGCCTTGGGCGTCCTTGCAGGTTGGGCCTGCCATCATTTCGCAGCGGATGAGAAAGCCGCCCGGGAGATCGCCTCCTACTTCTCGATGGTGACGGACATTTTCCTGCGGTTGATCAAGATGATCATCGCGCCTTTGGTGTTCGCCACACTGGTCGGTGGTATTGCCAGCATGGGTAATTCCCGATCCGTAGGGCGGATCGGCGCGAGGGCGATGATCTGGTTCGTGTCGGCCTCAATCATTTCGCTGTTCATTGGCATGTTGCTGGTGAATGTGTTCCAGCCAGGCGCGGGTCTGGATCTGCAGGTGACTCAAGGCGCAGCGGCGCCGGCCGTTGTCAGCACGGGTGACTTCAGCCTCAAGGTATTCATCAGTCACGTGTTCCCTCGAAGCATCGCAGAAGCCATGGCCAACAATGAGATTCTGCAAATTGTAGTGTTCTCTTTGTTTTTCGGCTTTGCGCTGGCAGGCATCAAGCGCGCTGGCTATACGAAGATCACCGACAGCATTGAAGAACTGGGCAAGGTGATGTTCAAGATCACTGACTATGTCATGGCCTTTGCGCCAGTCGGTGTCTTTGCCGCCATCGCTTCGGCCATCACCACCCAAGGTCTCGGCTTGCTGGTCGATTATGGAAAACTGATTGCCGAGTTCTACCTGGGCATTGTGATTCTATGGGGTGTGTTGTTCGCTGCCGGCTACCTGTTTCTGGGGCGTTCAGTCTTTACCCTGGGCAAGTTGATCCGCGAACCCATTTTGCTGGCATTCTCGACAGCCAGTAGTGAGTCCGCCTATCCAAAAACCATGGAAGCCCTGGAGAAGTTCGGCGCACCCAAGCGGGTATCCAGTTTCGTACTGCCACTGGGGTACTCATTCAACCTCGACGGCTCGATGATGTATCAAGCCTTCGCCATTATGTTCATCGCTCAGGCCTACAACATTGATTTGAGCTTTACGCAGCAGCTGCTGATCTTGCTGACGCTGATGATTACCAGCAAGGGCATGGCGGGTGTTGCCCGGGCTTCGGTGGTGGTCGTGGCGGCGACGTTGCCCATGTTCAATCTGCCAGAGGCTGGCATTTTGCTGATCATCGGTATTGATCAGTTCCTCGATATGGCCAGGACGGCCACCAATGTGGTGGGCAACAGCATCGCAACAGCCGTGATCGCTAAATCCGAGCCTCTCGAAGAGCCGGATGACTTGCCGCAAACCGAGGCGTCCCCACTGCCTGTTCGCTCTGTAGCCACCGTCTGAGCGCTATCACCATGAAAACGAAATCGAAGCCATCCCGTGAGTCTTCATTGGTACACAAACTGGGCATCGTCGGCGGGCTTGGCTCACTGGCCGGCGGCGATCTTTTCTATAAGTTGGTGAAGTCCAGGGCGGTGCTGGAGGATCAAGGCCGCTATCACTTCCTGTTCGAGCAGCACCCGTTCAAAGATGTGCTGATGCCGTTGGATCGGGGCGCGAGCATGACCTCCAGAAAGTTCTATGTTTTTCAGGTCTGTCAGACTTTCGAGGCCAGCGGGGTCAGCGCGATCGTACTGCCGTGTTTTGCCAGTCACACTTTCCGCGAAGAGATACAGGAGGAGATAGGCATACCGGTTCTGGACATGATGGCCGCATTGCGCAGGCACATCGATCATGTTGTTGAACCCGGCACGGTATTGGGCATTCTCGCCTCAGACTATGTTCGTCACGCCGGTTTGTTCGAACGCTACTTCGGCTCCGACTTCAAACTCGTTTATCCAGGTGCCGACGAACAATCGGGGTTGATGGAAGCGATGTATGGCGTTAACGGCATCAAGGATGGCTACCTTGACGGTGTACCGCTGGAATGTGTGTATCAGGCCTGCCTGTCACTTCAGGAGCAGGGGGCCACGATGGTCTTGCCGGGCATGACCGAGCTCTCGTTGGTCTGCGGCGACCTGCAGCGTCGGGGCATCACGGTGCTGGATATCAATGAGATTTATGCCGGCTTCGCGACTCAGCAGAAAGGTCAGTCGAATCGCCCACCCTTCAAGCTTGGGATCGTCGGCGGGGTGGGGCCTGCGGCAACGGTCGATTTCATGGGCAAGGTGGTTGCGCATACACCGGCCGGCCGTGACCAGGAGCACATCAAGATGGTGGTCGAACAAAACCCCCAGATTCCTGATCGCACCGCCAATTTGCTGAATGACGAAACCGATCCGACGATGGCGATGTATGCCACCTGCAAGCGGCTTGAAAGCGCAGGAGCCAATGCGATTGCGATCCCGTGCAATACCGCTCACGCGTTTGTCGAGCGTATCCAGGCACACTTGCGTGTGCCCATTGTGAACATGCTGGCCGAGACGGTAGAGGCTATCGTCCAGCAGTACGGCGCCGGGAAAACAGTCGGGCTGCTGGCGACGTCGGGCACGATCAAGAGTCAGGTCTACCATGAGGCCGCCCGGCGGGCCGGGCTGCACATAATCGCCCCCGGTGTGGATTACCAGGCGTTGGTGATGGATGCGATTTATGGGTCGCTCGGGATCAAGGCCGGGTTCACAGAGGGCCTTTGCAGGGACCAACTCCTGATCGCCGCCGAGCACTTGTGTGAACTGGGCGCCGATGTGCTTATCCTGGGATGCACGGAGTTGCCGCTGGTGCTGCAGCATAGCGAGGCCTTCATGATCAAGGGGCATCAAGTGGCATTGATCGACCCGACGACCATTCTGGCTATGAAGTGTATTCAGCTTGCCCGTGAACATTCGGGCGAGCGATCAAATCTGCATCTTGGCTAAACAACCTTTGCGCCCCGTGCCTCCAGCAACTCCCGTAATACGGAGCGATGGCAGTGCGCTTCGTCTTCGCAATAACACCCCACGGCCAGTGAGGTTTGATGGGAGAGGGCGGCCAACAGGTCCAGTAGCTGACTGGGCGCGGGATGGTTCATCTCTGCCTTGAACTTGCGCTTGAAGTTCTCCCAGGCTTTGGCATCTTCTGCCGCTTTGGCTTCGGCCACCAGTTCGGGGCTGGGGGACAGCAGCGGTTGCCACACATCATAGAAATCACGGCTGGCGAATTCGGCCTTCGGTACGCCACGGGGCGGGCGGCGTACCGTGCCCAGGCGCAGGCCTTCATTTGCTGTGCGGGGTGAGCCGAGTCGCACGATATGGATGGGCATGATCGTAGTGTCTATTTGAGCCGCGAGCCGTCGAACCACTCCAGCGCCGTGCGCCAGATGCAGATCCCCAGGAAGTACGCCGACATCAGCAGCCACAGGCCCATCACCAGTGGATTGATGACCGGATGGTTGAGCACCAGCGACAAGCTGCACAGCAACCAGATGGCCGTCACGGCAATGTTGATCGGCATGAAGCGGCGCACGCGGAACGGGTGCAGGAATTTCATTCGAGTCACGGTCAACAGCGCCAGGCCGATCACGGTGAGCAACGTGATCCACGGCGACGGACCGATGATGTACAGGCACAGCGCAACCACGTTCCACGCAGCGGGGAAGCCCTGGAAGTAGTTGTCCTTGCTCTTCATGTTGACGTTGCAGAAGCAGAACAGCGACGACACCAGAATCAGCGACACGGTCAGCAGCAGGGTGTAGTCCGGCAACGGGATGTAACGGTAGATGAACAGCGCCGGGATAAACACATACGTCAGGTAGTCGATCACCAGATCGAGGATCGAGCCGTCGAAACTTGGCAGCACCGATTGCACATTGACCTTGCGTGCCAGCGCGCCGTCCAGCCCGTCGACGATCAGCGCCACGCCCAGCCACAGCAGGCAATGGGTGGGCTGGTTCTCCAGCAGGGCGAGGGTCGCGAGGAAAGCAGTGACCACGCCGGTGGCGGTAAAACCATGGGCGCCCCATGCTTTGAGCCTGGCGATGTGTACGGTGGATATCACGGGGGCGTTCTCCAGAAAATGAAGCAAGCCAGTTATCACCCTGCTATTGAGGGCGTCGGCAAACCGGATCGGGTTGCAGGTATCGACCGGATTTTCGGGGATAAGGTTCACCACCTTTGAATCTTAGACGCCGCGCAAAAAAATACCCCGGAAATATCCGGGGTACGTCATGAGCGTTGTCTGCCTGTGTTGTCAGCTTAATGAGGAAAGAACACACGCAGCCGATGGCTATCCGGGTCAAGGGCGACGAAGGTGCGACCGAAATCGAGTTCGGTCGGTGTTTGCAGCATGGTCAGCCCCAGGGCGCTCCACTTGGCAAACAGTGCATCGACCTGTTCGGCAGACTCCACCGGGAACGCCAGCTCGGTCCCGCCGCCCGTTACAGTCGTTGCAGGTTCGGCGGTATGCCGCGACCAGAGCCCCAGTTTATAGCCGTCGTCCAGGACAAACAGGGCGAAGGTCGGCGATTCTTCCACGGGCTTGCGCTCCAGCAGAAACTCATAAAACCGTGCACTGACGGCGGGGTTGTCCACGAAAAGCAAAATGAAACGGGGAGTGATCATGGGATTGCTCCATTAGAAGGTGGGCGCAGCATAAAAGGAGGCGCTGTCAGTTTCTGTCAGGAGTGTGAAGGGGCACCTTTTGACGTCAGCCAGACGGAGTTGGCGGAATGTCCGGCGAGGACTATCGTTGCCTGACTTGGTTTCTGCCCATCAATGAGGACGTCGTCATGAACACCAGCGATTTGCTTGAGCAATTACTGCGGGCCGGCCAGGGCTCGTTGTCCCAACAAGGTGGTGGTGCGGCGTCGACTCAAGGCGGCTTGGGCGGCTTGGGTGGCTTGCTCGGTGGCCTGTTGGGCGGCAGCGCGGGTGGAGGTGCTGGCGGCGGAGGTCTGGGAGGTTTGCTCGGTGGTCTGTTGGGCGGCGGTTCCCCTTTGGGCGGTTCAAGCCAAACGCGCTCGGGCGGCACCAACTATGCGGCGTTGGCCTCTTTGGGGATGATGGCATTCCAGGCCTATCAGGCATGGCAACGCAGCCAGGCCTCGGCACCCCAACAGGCGCCGCGTACCGTTGATCTGTTGTCCGGTCCGGAAATCGAAGACCACAGCCACGCCATCCTTCGCGCCTTGATCGCCGCCGCCAAGGCCGACGGCCGTATCGACGACGCCGAGAAACAAATGATCAGCACTGAAATCGGCCGCCATACCGACGACCCGCAACTGCAACAATGGCTCGATGACGAAGTCGCCCGGCCGCTGGATGCCGCCGATGTGGCGCAGTCCGCTCAGGACCCGGGCATGGCCGCCGAGATGTACCTGGCCAGCGTGATGCTGGTGGACGATCAGCAGGACGCCGAGCGCAATTATCTGGATGAACTGGCCGCTGCGCTGAAGATCGATCCAGAGCTGCAACTGCACCTGGAGCAACAGGCCAAGGGCGGTGCGGCTTAAAAGGTTGAAAACGTGCCGTGCCGGCAACGACGCGACGAACGACGAGGCGGCCCCTCCTGCATGAAATACGTATTCCTGCAGGAGCTGCCGCAGGGCTGCGATCTTTTCGCGGCCATAACGCCTAATCGGTAACCTTCAAGCCCAATGCTGCAAAACACTCTTCGATCGATCGCCGCTGCGTCTCGGCATACAAGCCCAACTCATCAATCGTCGGCCGTCCCAGCGCCTTTTCGAACGCCTGTTGGTTCGAATGCACGCCATAGTGGGTTTGCGCCGCGTCCCCCAGGTTCGACTGAAAAATCCCCGCCGCACTGACCGGCAGGAAATCTTCGTACACCAGCGGTTCAACCCGTACATACCCGTCGCGGAGCAAATCCTCCAGCGACGCGTCTTTCAGCCCATCCGCCGCCAGGCCTTTTTCGGTCACGAAGTAGCGAAAGTACGCCAGTTCCTGTTGGCGCATTTCTTCAACGGTGTCAGGGAATTCGCCAAAGTGCTGCGTCATTAGCGCGTTGTAGCGTGCGGCATTGGCTTCGTTGGGAAACTCCTTGAGCTCATCCCGGGCAGCGTTGAGCAAACGGTCGTAAAGCGCCCGGCCCTTAGGCGTGAGCGCTGCGCCGCGCTGTTCGATTTCACCGAAGCGGGCGCTGTGGCTGCCACGCATCTCGGCTTGATCGGTAAAAGCAATCGGCTCGTCCAGCGCCTTGAAGCTGGTTTGACGCAGCAGAATCGGGCATTGGCGGCGGGGTGGGCCTTCGATCACCGCTTTGGGGGTAATGCCATGGGCGGGCATTTGTGCCTGGACGATGTCGATGTCCAGGGTGCGCGGCGTCAGGTGGTTAATGTGCGGGCCTTTGAACGCCACCACGTCGGCGATCAGTCGATGCTGGGCGCTGAGTTGCTGGTACTGCTCGGCGGTGACGGTGGCGCTGTGGTGCCAGCGGAAGGTTTCCAGGGCTTGCGCGACGAAGTCCTGCGCCTCGTATTCGGTCAGCCCTCCCTGGATTTCGGCGCGCTCGATGAGCGTCAGCGCGGCCGGGGTGAAGATTGAGCGCTGGTCCAGCACTGATTGGGCAAAGGCCCGCAGTTCGGTGTCTTCGATCAGTTCCAGGCGCAGTAGCGAGGTGAACACCCGGAACGGGCTGACCTGCAACGCCGCCTCATGCACGGCACGAAATGCAGTGGAATGCACCGGCACGCCGGCCGGGGTCAGGTCGTAATAGCCCACCGGTTGCATGCCCATCACCGCGAACAGGCGGGCGAGGGTCGCCAGTTCAGTGGCGGTGCCGACGCGGATTGCACCGTGGCGCTCCAGGTCCAGCCGCTGGATTTCCCCGGTGCTGTGCAGCTGTCGGGCGATTTGCGGGTCGCTGTCCAGCACGTGGCGGTTGGTCTGCTCCACCAGTTCCATCAGCGCGCCGTACAGCGGCACTTCTTCGCGGTACATGTCGGACATCGCTTTGGAGAAGCGTTGGCGGATCAGGTCAGGGCTGACGAAATTCGGGTGGCTCATGAAAAAAATTCCTGGCGAAGTGACGTAACGGATGCCGGAAAAGATCGCAGCCTTCGGCGGCGCCGACAAACGAAGTTTCTGACGAACTTCATTCTGCCAAGGACTGTTCTTGCCACTCAGGCTGCTCGGTCAACGCAGCACTTGGTCCACCAATTCGATCCAGTGCCTGACTGGGGTGCGCCCGGCGCTGTTGAGGTGGCTCTGGCAGCCGATGTTGGCGGTGGCGATGACTTCTGGGTGGCCGCTTTCCAGGGCGTTGAGCTTGTTGTCGCGCAGTTGCCGGGCCAGCTCCGGCTGGGTGATCGAATAAGTGCCGGCTGAGCCGCAGCACAAATGACTGTCGGGCACAGCTGTGAGATTGAAGCCCAACCGCGTCAGCACGGCCTCGACCGCGCCGCCGAGTTTCTGTGCGTGCTGCAAGGTGCAGGGGCAGTGAAAGGCGATCCGCCGGTCGGTGGCGGCGCAAACTCGCTCCAACGGTTCATCGGCCAGCACTTGCACCAGGTCCAGGGCCATTTCGCTGACTCGCCGGGCCTTGGCCGCATAAACCGGGTCGCGCTCCAGCAGATGCCCGTAGTCCTTGATGAATGCGCCGCAGCCGCTGGCGGTTTGCACGATGGCTTCGGCGCCGCTTTCCAGGTACGGCCACCAAGCGTCGATGTTGCGTCGGGCGCGGTCCAGGCCCACAGCTTGGGCGTCGAGGTGATAGTCCAGCGCGCCGCAGCAGCCGGCTTCCGGCACCGCAATCACACTGATTCCCAGCCGATCCAGCACCCGCGCCGTCGCGGCGTTGGTGTTCGGTGACAGACCGGGTTGTACGCAGCCTTCGAGCATCAACACCTGGCGCGCATGCCGAGGGACGGGGCGTTCGCCCGGAGCAGGGAGGTCGTGGGGTAACTTCGCCTCAACCCCCCGTGGCAGCAACGGCCGGAAAGTGGCGCCGATCTGCAGCAGGGTCTTGAACAGGTTCGGGTTCGGCGCCAGTGCCCGCAGGCCCTGACGCAACAGTCGTTGACTGGCCGGGCGTGGCACCGCTTGATCGATCACGGCGCGGCCAATGTCCAGCAGGTTGTGATAATCCACCCCGGACGGGCAGGTGGTTTCGCAGTTGCGGCAGGTCAGGCAGCGATCCAGGTGCAATTGGGCCTGGGCCGTGGCGGGGGCGCCTTCAAGCACTTGCTTGATCAGGTAGATGCGCCCACGCGGCCCGTCCAGTTCGTCGCCGAGCAGTTGATAGGTCGGGCATGTAGCGTTGCAAAACCCGCAGTGCACACAGGTGCGCAGGATCTTGTCCGCTTCTTCGGCGCGGGGCAGTTGGCGGGCCTCTTCGCTGAGATTGGTTTGCATCTTACAGCTCCGCGTACATCCGGCCGGGGTTGAACAACCCTTGCGGGTCCAGTTGCGCCTTGAGTTGCCGGTGATAGCGCAGCAGCGCCGGGGCCAGGGGCTGGAAAGGCATTTCTGTGACGCCATGGCTGAAACAGGTGGCATGGCCGCCGTGCTGCTGAGCCAGTGATTGAATGTTATCGGCTGCTGATTTCAACCAGCGTTGCGCGCCACCCCAGTCGATCAACTGCTCGCCGGGCAAGTCCAGTGGCCCGAGGTTATTGGGCAATGACAAGCGCCACAACGGCAGGCCTTCATTGAAAAAGTCTAGTCGTTGTTCGTTCAGGTCGGACCAATAGGCCGAGTCCAACGGTTCGCCACCGAGCCGTTGATGGGCCGCCGCGACCGAGCCTTCGCCGCCTTCCAGGCGCAGGTACAAACGCTGGCCGTCGTGGCTGGCGGCGCTGATGGGCAGCGGTTGCTGGCCCCATTGCGCCAGATTGGCCAAGGCGCGGGCGCAGTCGATGTCCAGGCTGATGCTCAGGCATTGCCGGGGTTTGGGCAGCACTTTGAGCGAGACTTCGGTCAGCACGCCGAGGCAGCCGTAACTGCCGACCATCAGGCGCGACAGGTCATAACCGGCGACGTTTTTCATCACTTCGCCGCCAAAGCGCAGGTGAGTGCCCAGACCGCTGATCACCCGCGTACCGAGGACAAAATCCCGCACCGAGCCGGCCCATGGGCGCCGTGGCCCGGACAGCCCCGCCGCGATCATCCCGCCGACCGTGGCGCCTTCGCCGAACGACGGCGGCTCGCAGGGCAACATTTGCCCCGCGGCATCCAGCGCGGCAAACAGTTCGCTCAGCGGTGTGCCGGCGCGAACGCTGATCACCAGTTCCGTCGGGTCATAGCTGACGATGCCGCAGTGGGCGCGGGTGTCGAGCACTTCGCCGGCCACTTCACGGCCGAGAAAGGCCTTGGTGTTCCCTCCCTGAATGCGCAGCGGCGTGGCGTTTTCCAGCGCCTGTCTGACCTGTTCGAGCAAGGTAGCACTGGCATCGAAATCTGCCATTAGAAACGCTCCAGATCAGGGAACGGCAATTGCCCGGCGTGGATGTGCATCGCACCGAATTCCGCGCAGCGGTGCAGGGTCGGGATGTTCTTGCCGGGGTTGAGTAAACCCTGGGGGTCGAACGCGGCTTTCACGGCGTGAAACAGGGTCAATTCGTCACTGTTGAACTGCGCACACATCTGATTGATTTTCTCCCGGCCCACGCCGTGCTCGCCGGTGATGCTGCCGCCGACTTTCACACACAGTTCAAGGATCTTGCCGCCGAGGGCTTCGGCCCGTTCCAGTTCGCCGGGCTGGTTGGCGTCGAACAGAATCAGCGGGTGCATGTTGCCGTCACCCGCATGGAACACGTTGGCCACCCGCAAGCCGTATTCCTGCGCCAGGCTGGCGATGCCCTTGAGCACGCCGGGCAGTTCGCGACGGGGGATGGTGCCATCCATGCAGTAGTAATCCGGCGAGAGGCGGCCGATGGCCGGGAAGGCGTTTTTGCGGCCGGCCCAGAACCGCACGCGCTCGGCCTCGTCCCGGGCCTGGCGCACCTCGCTGGCGCCGGCCTGTTGCAACACCTCGCGGACTCGCTCGCAATCGTCATGGACATCGGCTTCGACGCCGTCCAGTTCGCACAGCAGGATCGCCTCGGCCTCCACCGGGTAACCGGCGTGGATGAAATCCTCGGCGGCGCGGATCGCCAGGTTGTCCATCATCTCCAGGCCACCGGGAATGATCCCGGCGGCGATGATCTCGGCCACCGCGCGACCGGCCTTTTCCACGGAATCGAAACTGGCCAGCAGGACTTTGGCGACCTGAGGCTTGGGCAGCAGTTTGACCGTGACTTCGGTGATGATCCCCAGCAAGCCTTCGGAGCCGGTAAACAGCGCCAGCAGGTCAAACCCCGGCGCGTCCAGCGAGTCGGCGCCGAGGGTCAGGTGTTCGCCTTCAAGGGTCAGGATTTCGAGTTTCAGCAGGTTGTGCACGGTCAGGCCGTACTTGAGGCAATGCACGCCACCGGCGTTTTCCGCGACGTTGCCGCCGATGGAACAGGCGATTTGCGAGGACGGGTCCGGTGCGTAATACAACCCGAAGGGCGCCGCTGCCTGGGAAATCGCCAGGTTGCGCACCCCTGGCTGGACCCGTGCGGTGCGGGCGGCGGGGTCGATGTGCAAGATGTTGTTGAATCGCACCATCACCAGCAACACGCCTTTGTCCAGCGGCAGCGCACCGCCGGACAACCCGGTGCCGGCCCCGCGCGCCACCACCGGCACGTTCCGGGCATGGCAGAGCTTGAGCAGTGCCTGCACCTGTTCAAGATGCCGGGGCAGGGCCACCAGCATCGGCGTGGTGCGATAGGCCGAGAGACCGTCGCATTCGTAGGGCTTGAGTTCTTCCTCGCGCCAGAGAATGTCCAGGTCCGGCACCTCCTGTTGCAAGGCCTTGAGCAACACGGCCTTGTCGACATTGGGCAGGGCGCCGTCGATGCGTTCGTCGTAAAGAATGTTCATCAATCGCGCCTCGTATGAATCGCCGAGCATCCTCCCGAATTATCCGCCTACCCATAGCAGCTGCTATGAGGCGGTGGGGGTCATGTGATGCGCCCGCAAAAACTCCCGGTACAAGCGTGCGGTTTTGGTCGGCTGCTCAACCATCGGCATGTGGCCGACACCGTCCCAGATTTCCACCCGCAGATCGGCGATGCCCTTGCTCCAGACGGGCACGCTGCTGACGTCGATCAAGCGGTCCTTGCGCCCCCACAGCAGCAGCGCCGGGCATTTGATATCGGGCAGTTTTGGCTCCATCGGCGGGCTGGCCCGGAAGTCCCTGAAGATTTCTTCCAGCTCGTCGCGCTGCTGTTCATAGCGCTGGGCGACAGCGTCCAGCACGATCCCCGGTACCCATGGCGGCGAAGCCATGGTCATGGCGTAGAAATGCTGAAACTCTTCACGGGAATGAATCAGGAACGGGTTATGGCCGCGAGCCAGGTGGCGATCCATGTCGCTGGGTTCCGGGGCAGTGACGCCAGCCGGATCGAGCAGCGCCAGCGAGACGATGCGCTCGGGGTAATTGACCGCCAGCCACGCCGCGATGTAGCCACCCATGGAGTTGCCGATCACGTGCACCTTCTCGACGCCGCAGACATCGAGCAACTGGATCAATCGTTTGGCCTGGACCGGAATGTCGTAGCCACCACCGGCCTTGAAGCCGGTTTCGCCATGGCCGGCGAGGTCGGGGATGATCACCCGGTAGTCGTTGACGAAATGCCGGGCGAAGCGCAGCCAGATATTCTTGTCGGCGCTGTAGCCGTGCAGCATCAGTATGTTGCTGGAGGCTTCGTAGGGTCCGCCTTGCCAGGTCGAGACGGTCATTTCGGTGATCGGCACGATAAGCTTGTGCAACCGATACAGCCGGGCCTCCAGCGCCATGTTCAAGTCATAGAGCCAGTAACCGATGGCCGGGTAGCTCAACCAGCTCCAGGCCGCGAAAACGGCGATAGCGACAACCAACAAAAGCATCAGGCTATTCCTTTTGCAGTGATCAGGACGGAAGGTGGTTGGCGGAGCCTCTGCAGCGGCCTCCTGTTTATCGTGGTTTATCGATCCCTTACTTCATGTATAGACAAACATTGGGCACTCGCCTCATCGCGATGCCACACTATTGGAGCTACCAGCTGTCAGACCGTCATCCGGTGATGGCTATTTGCCGTTCCCCTGATAGACTTCAAACACTTTCACCCATGTGTTGTCAGGCTCGGTTCAGTAGTACAGAGGCCTCTATGGAAAAAAAGGGAGGAAAGGGACTTTCATTGGCCAGGAGGCTTTATGGGTCGCGCATCCTGGGTCTGGCCCTTGGACTATTGTGTGTCGGTGCAGGGATGTATCCACTCGACCCCGCGCCCTGGGTCTGGGTGGTGATGCTGTTCAACGGCGTCATCTGGCCGCATGTGGCCTATCAATGGGCGCGTCGGGCGAAAATTCCTTATCACGCCGAACACCGCAACATTCTGGTGGACGCGTTTCTCGGCGGTTTCTGGGTGGCCGCCATGCAGTTCAATCCGCTACCCAGCGCGGCTACGCTGTCGATGATGGCGATGCACAACGTGGCCATCGGTGGCTTGCGTTTTCTGTTGGCGGGCGCCGTCGCGCAGATCCTCGGGATCGGCCTCGGGCTGCTGGTGTTCATGCCGGCTTTTGTCCCGCAAACCAGTCCATTTCAGCTATACGCCTGTTTACCTTTACTGTCGATTTATCCGATGTCCCTGGGCTGGGTCTGCTTCCGTCAGGCCCACACTCTGGGCCGACACAAGCGCGAGTTGCTGGCCCTGAGCCGCACCGACAGCCTGACTGGCCTGCTGAATCACGGCGCCTGGAAAGACCAGCTGGAAATCGAGTTTCAGCGTTGCCGGCGCCAGCAGAAGGGTGGGGCGATTGCGTTGATCGACATCGACCATTTCAAGACCATCAACGACACCTACGGCCATGTCGCCGGGGACATCGTCTTGCGTCAGCTGAGCAAAATTCTCAAGCAGAACCTGCGGGCAGCCGATGTCGCCGGCCGCTATGGTGGCGACGAATTCTGCGTGCTGCTGCCGGACCTGCCGCTGGAACGTGCCGCCGTGGCGATGGATGCGCTGCGTGCTCGTTTCGCCACGTTGGGTTACGAGCAGAACCCGGCGCTGAAGGTCAGCTTGAGCATCGGCCTGGCGGCCTTCAACCCGGCCCACGACGAAGCGACCCTGTGGCTCAACGACGCCGACCAGGCGCTCTACGAAGCCAAGAGCACCGGCCGTAACCGCGTCATTTGCCATGGCGACGGCAAGCCGCGTAAAGAGTTGCTTGATTCTGTGTAACCCAATAACCACACAAGCCCGCTCCCACAGGGAATGTGTGGTCATGCAGGTTTGTATGTGTCGCATCCGGTGTAGAGCCTTGCGTCGTAGTCAGGTAGGGTCTAAAGACCCCGACACGAAACAAGGATCGATTCATGACGTTCAAGCTCCCGCGTTCCCTCCTGGCCACCAGCCTTGGCCTGACCCTCGCCCTCGGCGCCTTCACCCCCGCAGCCTTCGCCGAACCCCACAAACAAGTCCTCGCCGATGCAGAACAGTACAAGGCTGAAGCCCTGAAACTGCTGGAACGGCTGGTGAACATCGACTCCGGCTCCGGCTATGAACCGGGCCTGACCCAGGTGAGTGACATCGCCATCGAAGAGTTGAAGAAACTGGGTGCCACCATCGAACTGGTGCCCAACACCCCGGACGAGAGCAACCATGTGCTGGCTACCCTCAAAGGCACCGGCAAGGCGAAGATCCTGCTGATGGCGCACATGGACACTGTGTTCAAGGAAGGCTCCGCCGCCGAGCGTCCGTTCCACATCAAGGACGGCCGCGCCTATGGGCCGGGCGTGATGGACGACAAGGGCGGCATCGTCGCCGGGATCTACGCGCTGAAAATCCTCAAGAACCTCGACTTCAAGGACTACGCGCAGATCACCTTCCTGCTCGATGCCAGTGAAGAAACCGGTTCGGACGTCGCCACCGACCTGATCAAGAAAACCGCCAAGGCCCACGATGTGACCCTCAACCTCGAACCGGGCCGCCCGGCCGATGGCCTGGTGGTCTGGCGCAAAGGCAGCGCCACTGCCGTGGTCGAGGTCAAAGGCAAGGCTGCGCATGCGGGCGTTGCCCCGGAATTGGGGCGTAACGCTGCCATGGAAGCCGCGCACCAGATTTTGCAACTCGGCAAACTGGGCGATGAAGCGAAGAAAACCACCATCAACTTCACCGTGCTCAAGGCCGGCGACCGCACCAACGTGATTCCGGACCAAGCCACCGCCAAGGCTGATGTGCGGGCGGCGGTGCCGGAAGAATTCGACCGGATCGAAAAGGACCTGGCGCGGGTGTCGAAGGACAAACTGATTGCCGATACGCAAGTCACCACCAGCCTCAAGCGCGGCTTGCCACCGATGCCGCAAACGGCGGAATCGGATCGCTTGATGGCCATGGCTCAAGGCATTTACGGCGAAATTGGCCGCAAGTTGACGGAAGAAGGCAGCGGCGGGGCGGCAGATGCGAGTTTGTCCGCGGGTATTGGTACGCCGACGCTGGACGGGTTCGGGATTGTCGGCGGCAATATCCATACGCCCGAGGAATATGCCGAGGTAGAAAGCGTGGCGCCGCGGATTTATTTGCTGTCGCGGATGATTATGGAATTGGCCAAGCAATAAGCCACACTGCCCGCTGATCGACAAACTTCGCAGGCAAGCCTCGCTCCTACAAGTTATGCGCAAAATCCTGTAGGAGCGAGGCTTGCCCGCGAAGACGGCAGTTCAGGCGCAACCCATCCGCCTACTCGATCGGTGTATCGATAAACACCTCAAGCCCTTCGGCATACGCCGTGAACGCGTTGATCAGTGGAAACTGCGCAGCATCCACCTGATCCGGCACCACCAGGTTGGTAAAACTCCAGGCCACCGCCAGGCTAATCCCTTCCTGCGCAATCGAGCCGTCGGTCTTCAGCGGCTGCTTTTCCAGCTCCCGCTCCAGCGCCGAATACGCCGCCGCCAATTGCCCTTCGACCCGTTCCACCCAAGGCGCGTACTGAATTTCCGCTGGCCGCAGGTTGCGTTCGTAGTAAAGCTGTACCGACTTCTCGCACGCGGCCAATGCCAGGCCGATCAGCCGCAGCGAGCGCAAGCGTTGAACCGGATTGTCGGATATCAGGCTTTTACCCGGAGCGGCCAAGGCTTCGAGGTAATCGATGATCAGCGTTGAATCCATCAACACCTCACCGTCATCCAGCACCAGCGTCGGCGCCTTCACCACCGGGTTGATCTGCTGGAACTGCTCGAAGTGCCTGAACACCGAAACCGACGCGTGTTCCAGCGGGATGCCCAGGCATTTGGCGGAAATGGCGACGCGCCGCACGTAGGGCGAATCCAGCATGCCGATCAGTTTCATTGAGCCTCTCCTTACAGACAGTCCTTGGGGAGGGACAACCTTAGCCGAGGTTCAGCGACGTGCAAACGATTTCGCGCTGATCCTCAGGCCTATTGTTCATCCCCGAAGGCTAATCCTCAAAGCCTGCCTGCTCATGAATCTCATCGACCTTCAATTCCAGTCGATAAGCCACCGCGATGAACAGCGCCTGGCACAGGCACAAGGTGGCACTCAACGAACGGAAGGCAAACGAGCTGCCTTCGTTGACCAGCAGCACGGTGTTGGCGCGCTTGGCCAATGGCGAGAGGTTGCTGTCGGTGATGATCAGGGTTTTCGCCTGATGGTGCTGGGCGATGCGCAGGCAGTGCTGGGTTTCCTTGCCATAGGGCGTGAAGCTGATGGCGATCACCAGGTCGTTGGCGCGCACGCTGCGCATCTGCTCGCGGTAGCTGCCGCCAAGGCCCGACACCAAGTGGATGCGCTTGTTGGTGTGTTGCAGGTTGTAGACCAGGTAATCGGCCACCGCGAACGAGCGGCGCACCCCGACCACGTAGATGTTGTCGGCATTCACCACCAGGTCCACGGCCTTGTCGAAAGCCTGGTCATCGAGTTCCAGCCCCAATCGTTCGATGCCTGACAGGGTGGCGTTGATGCATTCGCGCGCCAGGTCGCCGCCGCTGGCCTTCTGTGACTTGTTGGCGATCATGCTGCGGATGCGTTGCTGGTAGTTCTGCACCGGCGTGGTCTTGTGGGTGTAGGCCTCGCGGAACAGCGCCTGCATTTCACTGAACCCGCTGAAGCCGAAGCGCTGGGAAAAGCGCACGATGGCCGACGGGTGCACTTCGCACTCGCGGGCGATGTCGCTGATGCGGTCGACCATGATCCGGTCGCTCTGCTGGCTCATGTAGCTGGCGATGCGTTTGAGCTGGCGCGGCAGACTTTCGTACTCCTCGGTGATCAGCTGCAACAGACGCTCGGCATTGATCGGAGGGCTGGCGAGATCGCTGTCGGGCGAGCTCTCGGTCGTAGCCGGCTGATCGGTGCGGGACATAAGAAATCCTTCTGGCTTGTTCTTATAGGGATGACGGTTCTCGTCACCCCCTGACAATAGGTTGGCTGTGCGCAGTCTACAGGGTAGGCCGGAATAAAATCTTGAGCTTGCAATCGGCCTGGGGCCTGCTGAAACGATGCACGCTGTCTGGAACGCTTGTATCAAAGTTTATTGGAAAAAATATTCCACGTAAAAAATATATAGAATAAATATTGATTATTCGGTCCCGGTCGTTTTAGTCTGCATCCACCAAGAGTGTTCGGCGCCTTCATCGCCCCGGACGCAGGCTGATAAAAATAACAGGAGCCAGCATGGGCCAGACTCGTTTTGCCAGTGGGCGTCAATTGGATCTGATTTGCCTCGGACGCCTTGGCGTCGATCTTTATGCGCAACAAGTCGGGGCGCGGCTGGAGGATGTGAGCAGCTTCGCCAAGTACCTGGGCGGTTCGTCCGCCAACATTGCCTTCGGCACCGCGCGACTGGGGCTGAAGTCGGCGATGTTGAGCCGGGTAGGGGACGACCACATGGGCCGTTTCCTCGTTGAATCCCTGGTCCGTGAAGGCTGCGACGTCAGCGGCATCAAGGTCGATCCGGAACGCCTGACCGCCATGGTCCTGCTGGGCCTCAAGGATCGCGAAACCTTTCCCCTGGTGTTCTACCGCGAAAACTGCGCCGACATGGCGTTGCGCGCCGAAGACATCAGCGAAGCCTTTATCGCTTCCAGCAAAGCCCTGCTGATCACCGGCACCCATTTCTCCACCGACGGTGTCTACAAGGCGAGCATTCAGGCGCTGGACTACGCCGAAAAGCACAACGTCAAGCGGGTCCTGGACATCGACTACCGCCCGGTGCTTTGGGGCCTGGCCGGCAAGGCGGACGGCGAAACCCGTTTCGTCGCCGACCAGAACGTCAGCCAGCACGTGCAGAAAATCCTCCCGCGTTTCGACCTGATCGTCGGTACTGAAGAAGAATTCCTGATCGCCGGCGGCTCCGAGGATCTGCTCACCGCGCTGCGCAATGTCCGGCGCCTGAGCGCGGCAACCCTGGTGGTCAAGCTCGGCCCGCAAGGTTGCACGGTGATTCACGGGGCGATCCCGGCGCGTCTCGAAGACGGCGCGATCTATCCCGGTGTGCGCGTCGAAGTGCTGAATGTGCTGGGGGCCGGCGATGCCTTCATGTCGGGTTTCCTCAGTGGCTGGCTGGAGGACGCCAGCGACGAGCGCTGCTGCCAGTTGGCCAATGCCTGCGGCGGTCTGGTGGTGTCGCGCCATGCCTGCGCTCCGGCGATGCCGACCCGCGCCGAACTCGATTACCTGTTCAACAGCCCGGTGCCGATCACCCGGCCGGATCAGGACGTGACATTGCAGCGTCTGCATCAGGTCAGCGTGCCGCGTAAACAGTGGAAGCAACTGTTCATTTTTGCCTTCGATCATCGCGGGCAACTGGTAGAGCTGGCCCACAAGGGCGGGCGCGACCTGAGCGCTATCTGCGAACTCAAACAACTCTTTATCAAGGCCGTGGAACGGGTCGAGGCAGACTTGCATGAGCAGGGCGTCGACGCCGATGTCGGCCTGCTGGCCGATCAACGTTTCGGCCAGGACTCGCTGAACACCGCCACCGGTCGCGGCTGGTGGGTGGCGCGGCCGGTGGAAGTGCAGGGTTCGCGGCCATTGGCGTTCGAACACGGGCGTTCGATCGGCAGCAACCTGATCGCCTGGCCGCAAGAGCAGATCATCAAATGCCTGGTGCAATTCCATCCTGACGACGAGCCACTGCTGCGTCTGGAGCAGGAAGCGCAGATCAAGGGCCTGTATCAGGCCTCGCAAGTCAGCGGGCATGAATTGCTGCTGGAGATCATTCCGCCCAAGGATCACCCATCACCGCATCCGGACGTGCTCTATCGCGCCCTCAAACGCCTCTACAACCTGGGCATCTACCCGGCGTGGTGGAAGATCGAAGCGCAAAGCGCCGAGGAGTGGAAACAACTCGACGAGCTGATTCAGGAACGCGACCCGTATTGCCGTGGCGTGGTGCTGCTGGGCCTGAATGCCCCGGCGGCGACCTTGGCCGAAGGGTTTCAGCAGGCCAGCCAGAGCCAGACCTGCCGTGGTTTCGCCGTGGGCCGGACGATCTTCCAGGAACCGAGCCGCGCGTGGCTGGCCGGTGAAATCGACGACGAAGCGCTGATTCGCCAGGTGCAGGGCACCTTCGTCGAACTGATCGATGCCTGGCGCACGGCCCGTGCCTGAAAAAATTAGCTGATTGATGAGGCTTTTGTGGCGAGGGAGCTTGCTCCCGCTCGGCTGCGAAGCAGTCGCAAACCTGTGAATGCGGTTTACCTGATACACCGGGCTGGTTGATTCGGGACTGCTTCGCAGTCCAGCGGGAGCAAGCTCCCTCGCCACAGGTGATCGGTTGAACATTTTTGAGAAAACAATAAAAGGTGCAGCCATGCCCGCTATCCAAATTGGCATCAACCCGATCTCCTGGAGCAACGACGACCTGCCGTCCCTCGGTGGCGAGACGCCGTTGAGCACCGCCCTCAGCGAAGGCAAGGACATCGGCTACGAAGGCTTCGAACTCAACGGCAAATTCCCCAAGGATGCCAAGGGCGTCGGCGATGTGCTGCGCCCCTATGACCTGGCGCTGGTGTCCGGCTGGTATTCCAGTCGTCTGGCCCGCCGTTCCGTGGCCGAGGAAATCGACGCCATCGGCAGCCATGTCGAGCTGCTGGCGAAGAACGGCGCCAAGGTGCTGGTCTATGGCGAAGTCGCCGACTCCATTCAAGGCCAGCGCATTCCATTGGTCGAGCGCCCACGTTTCCACACCGAGCAGGCCTGGCGAGAATACGCCGACAAACTCACCGAACTGGCGCGCTTCACCCTGTCTCAGGGCGTGCGTCTGGCCTATCACCATCACATGGGGGCCTACGTCGAATCCCCGGCCGACATCGACAAACTGATGGCGTTGACTGGCAGCGAAGTCGGCCTGCTGTTCGATTCGGGCCACTGCTACATGGGCGGCGGCGAGCCGTTGCAGGTATTGCGCAAACACATCGAACGGGTCTGCCACGTGCATTTCAAGGACGTGCGCAAACCGGTGGTGCAACTGGCGCGCAACAACCTGTGGAGCTTCCCGGACTGCATCATCAACGGCACCTTCACCGTGCCCGGCGATGGCGACATCGACTTCGGCGCCTTGCTCGACGTGCTGCTGGGCGCCGACTACCACGGCTGGCTGGTGGTGGAAGCCGAGCAGGATCCGGCGGTGGCACCAAGTTACGTCTACGCGAAAAAAGGCTACGACACCTTGCGTGCCTTGCTCGACGAGAGGACCGCGCGATGAGCCTGCTGGTCAAAAGCAATGCCCGTGGCCGGACCATGGTCGAGTTGGGGCAGGGAGAGCTGGAATACGTCGGTTTTGCCGCTTACCGCCTGAGTCTTGGCGAAACCCTACCGGTCAGCGCGGGCGACAAGGAATTGTGCCTGGTGCTGCTCAGCGGTCGGGTCGGCATCAAGGGTGAAGCACCGGGGCAGGGCGCGTTCGACTGGGACAACATCGGCGATCGTCAGTCGGTGTTCGAAGACAAATCACCGTTCGCCGTGTATTTGCCACCCGGCAGCCAGGCCCAGGTGGTGGCGTTGAGCGACGTGCAAATCGCCGTGTGCGCGGCGCCCGGTTCCATCGCCGAAAACCTTGGCCCACGGCTGATCAAACCCGACAGCATGAAACGCAGCGTGCGCGGCAAGGGGGCCAACACCCGTTATGTCTGCGACATTTTGCCGGACACCGAGCCCGCCCATTCGCTGCTGGTGGTGGAAGTGCGTACGCCGTCCGGTCACTCGTCGAGCTACCCGCCGCACAAGCACGACACCGATGATCTGCCGCACCAGAGCTTTCTCGAAGAAACCTATTACCACCAGATCAACCCGCCCCAGGGCTTCGTGTTTCAGCGGGTCTACACCGACGATCGCAGTATCGATCAGGCCATGGCGGTGGAAAACAGCGACCTGGTTGTGGTGCCCAAGGGTTATCACCCGGTCAGCGTGCCCTACGGCTATGAGTCGTATTACCTGAACGTGATGGCCGGCCCGAAACGCGTCTGGCAGTTCCATAACGATCCGCAGCACAGCTGGCTTCTGGATCTCTAAATTCCAACATTCAAAGGGAGAACAAGAACAATGAGCGACGCCCCGGTCATAGGTCATTACATCGACGGTCAGGTGCAGGACAGCGGTAGCGAGCGGTTCAGCAATGTCTTCAATCCGGCCACCGGCAGCGTTCAGGCGCGGGTCGGGCTGGCCAGTCAGAAGACCGTGGACGAGGCCGTCGCTTCGGCCATGAAGGCGTTCCCGGCCTGGTCCGAGCAATCGTCCCTGCGCCGTTCGCGGGTGATGTTCAAGTTCAAGGAATTGCTCGACCGCCATCACAACGAACTGGCCGAAATCATCAGCCGCGAACACGGCAAGGTGTTCTCCGACGCCAAGGGCGAAGTGACCCGTGGCATCGAAATCGTCGAATACGCCTGCGGTGCGCCGAACCTGCTGAAAACCGATTTCAGCGACAACATCGGCGGTGGCATCGACAACTGGAACCTGCGCCAGCCATTGGGCGTCTGCGCCGGCGTTACGCCGTTCAACTTCCCGGTGATGGTGCCGCTGTGGATGATCCCGTTGGCGCTGGTCACCGGCAACTGCTTCATCCTTAAACCGTCTGAGCGTGATCCATCCGCCAGTTTGTTGATGGCTCGTTTGCTCACCGAAGCCGGGTTGCCGGACGGTGTGTTCAACGTGGTCCAGGGCGACAAGGCGGCGGTCGACGCCTTGCTGCAACACCCGGACATCGAGGCGATTTCCTTTGTCGGCTCGACGCCGATTGCCGAGTACATCCACCAGCAAGCCACCTCGCGCGGCAAGCGTGTACAGGCGCTGGGCGGGGCGAAGAACCACATGATCGTCATGCCCGATGCCGATCTGGACCAGGCGGCGGATGCACTGATCGGCGCAGCTTACGGCTCGGCCGGTGAGCGCTGCATGGCGATTTCGATTGCCGTGGCCGTGGGTGATGTCGGCGACCAGTTGATTGCCAAACTGCTGCCGCGCATCGATCAACTGAAGGTCGGCAACGGCATGCAGGGTGACAGCGACATGGGGCCGCTGGTGACTGCCGAACACAAGGCCAAGGTCGAGGGTTTTATCGGCGAGGGCGTGGCCCAGGGCGCGCAGCTGATTGTCGACGGGCGCAACTTCAAGGTGCCAGGCGCCGAGAACGGTTTCTTCGTCGGTGCGACGCTGTTCGACAAGGTCACGACCGAGATGAGCATTTACCAGCAAGAGATCTTCGGACCGGTGCTGGGCATTGTGCGCGTGCCGGACTTCGCCAGCGCCGTGGCGCTGATCAACGCCCATGAATTCGGCAACGGCGTGTCCTGTTTCACCAGCGACGGCGGCATTGCCCGCTCGTTTGCCCGCAGCATCAAGGTCGGCATGGTCGGCATCAACGTACCGATTCCGGTGCCCATGGCCTGGCACTCGTTCGGCGGCTGGAAGCGCTCGCTGTTCGGTGATCACCACGCTTATGGCGAAGAAGGCATTCGCTTCTACAGCCGCTACAAAAGCGTGATGCAGCGTTGGCCCGACAGCATCGCCAAGGGCCCTGAATTCAGCATGCCGACAGCCAAATAATTCACGTGTGCGGAGAACAACAAAAAATGAGCAAACCCCTGCGTTTCGCCTTGAACCGTATGGTCGCCCCACGTTTGTCCCTGCCGGCGTTCATCGAGTTGGCGGTGACCCTCAAGGCCGACGCCATCGAGATTCGCAACGACCTCAAAGGCGTCGAGATCGAGGATGGCACCGCACCCGAACACGTCCGTGAGCTGTGCGCGGCCAAAGGCATCACTGTGCTGTCGATCAACGCGCTGTATCCGTTCGATGTCTGGAATGACGAGCGCCGCGCACATGCCCTGAAGCTTGCCGCTTATACCCGTGACTGTGGCGCACGGGGCTTGGTGATGTGCCCGTTGAACGACCGCGCCGATCCACGAACCGAAGCGCAGCGTGCGTCTGGCCTGCGCACGGCGTTGAGTGAACTGGCACCGATCCTGCGCGATCACGGCATTCTCGGCTTCATCGAACCGCTGGGTTTCGAAGAATGCTCGCTGCGGCGCAAACGCACGGCAGTCGATGCGATCAAGGCCATCGGAGGGCTGGATGTGTTTCGTCTGGTGCATGACACCTTCCACCATCACCTGGCCAGCGAGCATGAATTCTTCCCTGAACTGACCGGGTTGGTGCACATCTCCGGCGTCGAAGATGCCGAGGCGCCACTGGCGACCATTCGTGACGGCCATCGGGTGCTGGTGGGCGAGGGCGACATCCTCGGCAATGCGGCGCAGATCGACACCTTGCTCAGTAGCGGCTATAGCGGCTACCTGTCGTTCGAACCGTTTGCCGACAGCGTCCATGGCCTGGCGGATATCCAGACGGCGATCGGCGCGAGTATGGATCACCTGCAGAAATCCCTGAGCTGACATCGGATTTGCATACGGAAAAGGTGCGAGCATGACCACAACAAGACTGACCATGGCCCAGGCCCTGGTGAAATTCCTCGATAACCAGTACATCGAGGTCGATGGGGTTCAGAGCAAATTCGTCGCCGGGATCTTTACCATTTTTGGCCACGGCAATGTGCTGGGGCTGGGGCAAGCCCTGGAACAGGACAGCGGCGACCTGATCGTCCATCAGGGCCGCAACGAACAAGGCATGGCCCACGCGGCCATTGGTTTTGCCAAGCAACACCTGCGGCGCAAGATCTACGCCTGTTCTTCATCGGTGGGCCCGGGCGCGGCGAACATGCTGACTGCTGCCGCGACGGCCACCGCCAACCGTATTCCCTTGCTGCTGTTGCCCGGCGACGTTTACGCCTGCCGCCAACCAGACCCGGTGTTGCAACAGATCGAGCAGTTCCACGACCTGAGCATCAGCACCAACGATGCGTTCAAGGCCGTGAGCAAATACTGGGACCGGATCAACCGTCCCGAGCAACTGATGACTGCGGCGATCCACGCCATGCGCGTGCTCACCGACCCCGCCGAAACCGGCGCCGTGACCCTGGCCTTGCCGCAAGACGTGCAGGCCGAGGCGTACGACTATCCCGATTACTTCCTGCAAAAACGCGTGCACCGCATCGAGCGCCGTCCGGCCACCGAAGCGATGCTCGACGATGCCGTGGCGTTGTTCAAAGGCAAGCGCAAACCGCTGATCATCTGCGGCGGTGGGGTCAAGTATTCCGGTGCCAATGCAGCGTTGCAGGCCTTTGCCGAGCGCTTCGATATTCCTTTCGCCGAAACCCAGGCCGGCAAGAGCGCGGTGGTGTCGAGCCATCCGCTGAACGTCGGCGGGATCGGCGAAACCGGTTGCCTGGCGGCGAACCTGTTGGCCAGGGACGCAGATTTGATCATCGGCATCGGCACCCGCTACAGCGATTTCACCACCGCGTCGAAATCCTTGTTCAAACACCCGGACGTGCAATTTCTCAACCTCAACATCAGCCCTTGCGACGCCCTGAAACTCGATGGCGTGCAACTGCTGGCGGACGCCAGAACCGGCTTGAACGCCTTGGCCGCTGTGTTGGGCGACTATCGCTCCGGCTGGGGCGATCAACCCCGACAGGCCCGGGCGCAGCTGGACGAGGAAGTCGACCGCATCTATCAGGTCGAGTACCAGACGCAAAACTTCGTGCCGGAAATCAACGACCACCTGGACCCGGCGGTGCTGCGCGAATTCATCGAGCTGACCGGTTCCTGCCTGACCCAGAGCCGGGTGCTCGGTGTGCTCAATGAAACCCTGGCCGATGATGCGGTGATCGTCGCCGCCGCCGGCAGCCTGCCCGGCGACTTGCAGCGCAGTTGGCGCAGCAAGGGTGTGAACACCTACCACGTCGAGTACGGTTATTCGTGCATGGGTTATGAGGTGAACGCCGCACTGGGGGTGAAGCTCGCCGAGCCTGAGCGCGAGGTCTATGCGCTGGTGGGCGACGGCTCCTACATGATGCTGCACTCGGAGCTGGCAACCTCGATCCAGGAGCGCCGCAAGATCAACGTGGTGTTGCTGGACAACATGACCTTCGGCTGCATCAACAACCTGCAAATGGAACACGGCATGGACAGCTTCGGCACCGAGTTCCGTTTCCGCAATCCTGAAACCGGCAAGCTCGATGGCGGTTTCGTGCCGGTGGATTTCGCCATGAGCGCGGCGGCTTACGGCTGCAAGACCTACAAGGTGAACACGGTTGAAGAGCTGCGAGCCGCGTTGGCGGATGGGCGGTTGCAGACGGTGTCGACGCTGATCGACATCAAGGTCCTGCCCAAAACCATGATTCACAAATACCTGTCGTGGTGGCGGGTCGGTGTGGCGCAAGTCTCCACCAGCGCACGCACTGACGCAGTGGCCAAGACCCTCAACGAACGATTGGCCAAGGCCCGTCAATACTGATTGCCCTGAAACGAACAACAGGAGTGTTTATATGTCTTCGCTTTCCAATTCGTTGCGTATCGGCGTCATCGGCACCGGGGCCATCGGCCAGGACCATATCCGTCGTTGCAGCCAGACCTTGCTCAACAGTCAGGTTGTCGCGGTCACCGACATCAATTTGCAGCAAGCGGCCAAGGTCGTCTCCGATCTGAAACTGACCGCGGAGGTCTATCCCGATGGCCACGCGCTGATCAAGGCGCCGGACGTCGACGCAATCCTCGTCACCTCCTGGGGCCCGAGCCACGAAGAGTTCGTGCTGGCGGCGATTGCGGCGGGCAAACCGGTGTTCTGCGAGAAACCGCTGGCGGTCACCGCCGAAGGCTGCCGCAAGATCGTCGAGGCCGAAGTGGCCCACGGCAAGCGACTGGTGCAGGTTGGTTTCATGCGCCCGTACGATGAAGGTTATCGGGCATTGAAATCGGTGATCGACAGTGGCCAGATCGGCGAGCCGCTGATGCTGCACTGCGCACACCGCAACCCGACCGTAGGTGAAAACTACAAGACCGACATGGCGATCACCGACACGCTGATCCATGAGCTGGACGTGTTGCGCTGGTTGCTCGACGACGACTATGTGTCGGTGCAAGTGGTGTTCCCGCGCAAGACCAGCAAGGCCCACGCCCATTTGAAAGACCCGCAGATCGTGTTGCTGGAAACCGCCAAGGGCACGCGCATCGACGTGGAAGTGTTCGTCAACTGTCAGTACGGCTACGACATCCAGTGCGAAGTGGTAGGGGAAACGGGCATCGCCAAACTGCCGGAGCCGTCGCAGGTTCAACTGCGCAGCGGAGCGAAACTGTCCAATGCGATTCTGATGGACTGGAAGGATCGGTTCATCGCCGCGTACGACGTCGAGTTGCAGGCGTTCATCGATGGCGTGCGCGCCGGGCAGGTCGGCGGGCCATCGGCGTGGGACGGTTTCGCCGCCGCCGTCGCTGCGGATGCCTGCATCGAGGCGCAGAACAGCGGCCAGATTGTCAAAGTCGCACTCCCTGATCGCCCACGCTTTTACGGTTAACCACTGACCCCTGTAGGAGCGAGGCTTGCCCGCGAAGACGTCGACACATTCAACATTGATGTCGGCTGAAGGTCCGTCTTCGCGGGCAAGCCTCGCTCTTACAGGGGATGGTGTCGATTTCTGGTTAAGGAGAACAAAAAAACATGCGCATCGCACTAGACCCCTACATGTACCGCAACCTGTCCCTGGGCAAGATGGTCGACAAGGTCGCCGAGCTCGGTTACGAACACATCGAGCTGTCGCCCCGAGAAGATTTCCTGCCGTTCTATAAAGCCCCGCGAGTCGACAAGGCGCGGATCAAGGAATTTCGCAAAGCCCTGAGCGATACCGGGGTCAAACTCTCTTCCTTATTACCCATGTACCACTGGGCCGCCGCCGATGAAGGTTTGCGCGTGGCCGCCGTGCGCAACTGGAAGCGGGCGATCCAGATTGCCGTGGAGATGGACTGCGAGCTGGTCAACACCGAGTTCACCGGTCAGTCGGACAACCCGTTGGTCTGCGAGAACCAGTTCATGCGTTCTATGGACGAACTGATCCCCGAGTTCGAACGCGAAGGCATCAAGCTCGATATCCAGGCCCATCCTTATGATTTCTGCGAGCGCAACAACGAGTCGGTGGACATCATTCGCGGTCTGGACCGCGACTGGATCAACTACCTCTACGCCGCGCCGCACACGTTTTTCTATGACGATGGCGTGGGTGACATCGCCTCGATGCTCAAGTACGCCGGCTCGAAGCTGAGTCACTTGATCATCGCCGACACCTACAACCACAAGGCTTCCTCGGGCTTGCGCTACATCGTCAACCCGCCGGGTGTCACTGCCACCGTGCATCAGCACCTGGACATCGGCCAGGGCGAGGTCGACTGGGAAGCGTTTTTCGGCACCTTGCGCGAGATCAAGTTCGATGGCATCGCCACCGTCTCGGTATTCGCCTGGGAAGACCGGCCGGACGAGTCCAACCGAATGATGCTCGAACGCGTGACCCGCGAACTCTGCCAATAGCCCCACCCCCTGTAGGAGCGAGGCTTGCCCGCGAAGAGGCCCTCAAGATCGCTAAAAGCTTCGCGGGCAAGCCTCGCTCCTACGGATCATGTGAACACAGGAATTAATTATGCGTATCGGACTTGTCGGTTACGGCCATGGCGGCCGGTTTTTCCATGCGCCGCTGATCAGCAGTTTGCCGGCGGCGACGTTTGTGGGCGTGGTCACCCGTTCCGCCGAGCGCCGACAACTGCTGGCCACGGAACATCCCGGTGTGCCGGCCTTCGACAGCATTGGCCAACTGGTCGAAGCCGGGGTTGATGTGCTGGTGGTGTCCACGCCGCTCAAAGGTCGTCCGGCGTTGGTGCTCGACGCCATCGAACACGGGGTGGCGGTGGTCAGCGACAAGCCGTTCGCCGCCGATACGCAACAGGCGCAAACCCTGATCACCATGGCCGAGCGTCAGGGCGTACATTTGAGCGTCTACCAGAACCGGCGCTGGGATTCGGATTTCCTCACCGTACGCAAACTCATCGGGTCTGGTGCCCTGGGCCAGGTCACCCGTTTCGAGTCGCGGATCGAACGCTACTCGCCACTGTCGGTGAACAACGGCAGCGGCGGTGGTTTCCTGCGCGATCTGGGCAGCCATCTGGTGGATCAGGCGTTGCTGTTGTTTGGCCCCGTCACCCGGGTTTACGCCGAACTGGATTACCTCGAAAAAGGCCAGACCTTCGACAACGGCTTCTTCATGTCCCTGACCCATGCCAGTGGCGTGATCTCGCACCTGAGTGGCAGTTGCCTGCAAAACACCCCCGGCCCGCGTTTTCGCGTGACCGGCACCCAGGGCTGCTACAGCGTCGACGGTCTGGACGGGCAAGAGGCGTCGACCCTGGCCGGGCTCACGCCCAAATCCGAGGGCGAGCGCTGGGGCGTCGAAGAGCATCGTCGCTGGGGCTGGTTCGAACAGGGCGAGGTGCGCGAGCGGGTGCCGTCTGAGCGAGGCTGCTGGAACCAGTTCTATTTGCAGCTACAAACCGCGTTACAGAGCGGTGGCCCACTGCCGGTCGAGGCCCGTGATGCACTGGCGACCACCCGCGTGCTAGACGCTGCGCGGCTCAGTTTCGAGCGCCATCAAGTGGTGGCGTTGAGCGCATTTGAAAGCCATGGAACAAAATCAGAATAAAATTCTAAAATGAGTTGATATAGAAATTATTTTCCAATAAAGTCGTTTCCAGGTTGCCGACTATCAACGTCCGATCACGCTCAAGCAGGTCTTGAACGAGTGAAGGACGCACCAAAAACAAGAAACAAAGCCAGGTACCGTCGATGAAAACCTTCAACTCTACTCTGCATGCTTTACGTTCCGCGCTGCACCTCTCTCGCGACCTGCCTCGCGTCTCGTTTCATTCCGTCTTTCGCTTGCTTTGCGTTGAACGCAAGGGCGCCCTGGTCTGCTGCATTCCGGGAGCGCCGATAGTCCGCTTGCCCGCTTACTGAAATCGTCACGCCTTATCCATAAAACCAACAAGAATGTGGAGAAAGACCTTTCATGAAGACCAAGACCCGTTTCGCCTCACTCGCCTTGTCCCTGTTGCTCGCCAGCGGTGCCGCACTCGCTGATATGAAGATCGGCGTCAGCATGGCGCAGTTCGATGACACCTGGCTGACCTACCTGCGCGAATCCATGGACACCAAAGCCAAGTCCTATCCCGATGGCGTCAAGCTGCAGTTCGAGGATGCGCGCAGCGACGTGGTCAGGCAGTTGAGCCAGGTAGAAAGCTTCATCAGCCAGAAGGTCGACGCCATTGTGGTCAACCCGGTGGATACCGCCGCCACCAAGAAAATCACTGAAGCAGCGGTCAAGGCCGGTATTCCGCTGGTGTACGTCAATCGTCGTCCCGACGACATGAACCTGCCCAAAGGCGTGGTCACTGTCGCCTCCAACGATCTGGAGGCCGGTCAGATGCAGATGCAGTACCTGGCGGAAAAAATGGGCGGCAAGGGCGACATCGTGATTCTGCTCGGTGATTTGGCCAACAACTCCACCACCAACCGCACCAAGGGCGTAAAAGAGGTGCTGGCCAAGTACCCGAACATCAAGATCGAGCAAGAGCAGAGCGGCATCTGGTCGCGGGACAAGGGCATGACCCTGGTCAACGACTGGCTGACCCAGGGCCGCAAGTTCGACGCGGTCGTCTCCAACAACGACGAGATGGCGATTGGCGCGGCCATGGCCCTGCAACAGGCGGGTGTCGCCAAAGGCAGTGTGCTGATCGCCGGTGTTGACGGTACGCCCGACGGTTTGAACGCGGTGAAGAAGGGCTCTCTGCTGGTTTCGGTGTTCCAGGACGCCAAGGGGCAGGCTGATGGTTCGGTCGACACGGCGGTGAAAATGGCCAGGAACGAACCGGTGGAGCAGGCCGTGTGGGTGCCGTATCGCTTGATCACTTTGCAAAACGTTGACCAGTTCAAATAGTCCGTCCGTTCGATAACAACAATAAGCACGCAAGGTTGCGACGCGACCTTGCTGATGGAGTACCTGATCATGTTCGCTTCAGCGACTGCTTCGAGCACCCCGTTGGTGGGTATCCAGCCAACCGCAACACCTGTCGATGAGCCGTACCTGCTGGAGATCATCAACGTCAGCAAGGGTTTTCCCGGTGTGGTGGCCTTGTCCGACGTACAGCTGCGGGTGCGTCCCGGTTCCGTGCTGGCGCTGATGGGCGAAAACGGTGCCGGCAAATCCACCCTGATGAAAATCATTGCCGGCATCTACCAGCCGGACGCTGGCGAGTTGCGCCTGCGGGGCAAGCCGGTGGTCTTCGAAACGCCACTGGCCGCGCTCCAGGCCGGGATCGCGATGATTCACCAGGAACTCAACCTGATGCCGCACATGAGCATCGCCGAGAACATCTGGATCGGCCGTGAGCAGCTCAACGGCCTGCACATGATCGATCACCGCGAAATGCACCGCTGCACCGCCAAACTGCTGGAGCGGCTGCGGATCAATCTCGACCCGGAAGAGCAGGTGGGCAACCTGAGCATCGCCGAACGGCAGATGGTCGAGATCGCCAAGGCGGTGTCCTACGACTCCGACATCCTGATCATGGACGAACCGACTTCGGCCATTACCGATAAGGAAGTCGCTCACCTGTTCTCGATCATTGCCGACCTCAAGAGCCAGGGCAAAGGCATCATCTACATCACTCACAAAATGAACGAAGTGTTCAGCATCGCCGATGAAGTGGCGGTATTCCGCGACGGCGCCTACATCGGCCTGCAACGGGCCGACAGCATGGACGGCGACAGCCTGATTTCGATGATGGTCGGTCGCGAACTGAGCCAGTTGTTCCCGGTGCGCGAGAAGCCGATCGGCGATCTGTTGCTGTCGGTACGCGATCTCAAGCTGGACGGCATTTTCAAGGATGTCTCCTTCGACCTGCATGCCGGGGAGATCCTGGGCATTGCCGGGTTGATGGGCTCGGGGCGGACCAATGTCGCCGAGGCGATTTTCGGCATCACTCCGAGTGACGGTGGCGAGATCCGGCTCGACGGCGAGGTGGTGCGCATCACCGATCCGCACATGGCCATCGAGAAGGGCTTCGCGTTGTTGACCGAAGATCGCAAGCTCAGCGGCCTGTTCCCGTGCCTGTCGGTGCTGGAAAACATGGAAATGGCGGTATTGCCCCATTACGTCGGCAACGGCTTCATCCAGCAGAAAGCCCTGCGCGCGTTGTGTGAAGACATGTGCAAGAAGCTGCGGGTGAAAACGCCGTCGCTGGAGCAGTGCATCGATACCTTGTCCGGCGGCAATCAGCAGAAGGCCTTGCTGGCGCGCTGGCTGATGACCAACCCGCGAATCCTGATTCTCGACGAGCCCACCCGGGGCATCGATGTCGGCGCCAAGGCCGAGATCTACCGGCTGATCTCGTACCTGGCCAGCGAAGGCATGGCGGTGATCATGATTTCCTCGGAACTGCCGGAAGTGTTGGGCATGAGCGACCGGGTCATGGTCATGCACGAGGGCGACCTGATGGGCACCCTCGACCGCAGCGAAGCGACCCAGGAACGAGTGATGCAACTGGCCTCGGGCATGTCCGCGGTTCACTAATGGATGCCGGCGGTGGCCATGGCCGCCGTCGATGACGCAATAGAAGGGTGAGTGGTTATGAACGCGATACTGGAAAACAAGCCTGCAATGGCACCGGTCAAGAGTCGTCGGCGCTTCCCGACCGAGCTGAGTATCTTCCTGGTACTGATCGGCATCGGCCTGGTCTTCGAGCTGTTCGGCTGGATCGTGCGGGACCAGAGCTTCCTGATGAACTCTCAGCGCCTGGTGCTGATGATCCTGCAAGTGTCGATCATCGGCCTGCTGGCAATCGGGGTAACCCAGGTCATCATCACCACCGGTATCGACCTTTCCTCGGGTTCGGTGCTGGCGCTGTCGGCGATGATTGCCGCCAGCCTGGCCCAGACCTCGGACTTTGCCCGGGCGGTGTTTCCGTCCCTGACTGACTTGCCGGTGTGGATTCCAGTGATCGCCGGGCTGGGGGTGGGATTGCTGGCGGGGGCGATCAACGGCAGCATCATTGCAATCACCGGGATTCCACCGTTCATTGCCACCCTCGGCATGATGGTCTCGGCGCGCGGTCTGGCGCGCTACTACACCGAAGGTCAGCCGGTGAGCATGCTCTCGGATTCCTACACAGCCATAGGGCACGGCGCGATGCCGGTGATCATCTTTCTGGTGGTGGCAGTGATCTTTCACATTGCCCTGCGCTACACCAAGTACGGTAAATACACCTACGCCATTGGCGGCAACATGCAGGCGGCGCGCACCTCCGGGATCAACGTCAAGCGCCATCTGGTGATCGTCTACAGCATCGCCGGGTTGCTTGCCGGCTTGGCCGGGGTGGTGGCATCGGCACGGGCCGCGACCGGGCAAGCCGGGATGGGCATGTCTTATGAATTGGACGCGATTGCCGCGGCGGTCATCGGCGGCACCAGCCTGGCCGGTGGCGTTGGGCGCATCACCGGCACCGTGATCGGCGCATTGATTCTCGGGGTCATGGCCAGCGGCTTTACCTTTGTCGGTGTTGACGCTTATATTCAAGACATTATCAAGGGGCTGATTATTGTGGTGGCGGTGGTCATCGACCAGTACCGCAACAAGCGCAAACTCAAGCGCTAAACCACACGAAAGACGAAACTGCGCCACGCCTGACCCGCGTGGCGCAGCCGTTTGTCTTCTATATACAGCCGCTGGACTGAATTTCTTGCTATAAACGCACTCCGATAAGCGCCTCAAAGCTCGCCATAGAGCACTTTCAGGGCTTTGTCGGACAGATTTGCTGTCTTTTCAGTTGCTGAGGCCTCAAGTCGGCCTTAGACTGCCGCCCCTCGTAAATTGAGTGCCGGGTGGCGCTTGGAATAAACGGCGCCGTTCCAATGACCGCACAAGGCTCAACGGAACGCTCCCTAATTCGCCTTAATGCACGTTTTTTTATAGAGATATCAATGACAAAGGACAAGTTGCTGGCCATGCCGGCGGATGACTACATGAATGCCGAGCAACATGCTTTTTTCTCTGAGCTGTTGCAGAACATGAAAGTCGAAACCCATGAGCGCATCGAACAGAATCGCATCGCCATCGAGAGCCTGGACACCCCGGCCGATCCGGCTGACGCAGCTTCTGTCGAAGAAGAGCGCACCTGGCTGGTGAACGCGATCGATCGCGACCAGCGCATGCTGCCTCAGTTGGAACAGGCCCTGGAACGCATCAAGGAAGACAGCTTCGGCTGGTGCGATGACAGCGGCGAGCCAATTGGCCTCAAGCGCCTGCTGATCAGCCCGACCACCAAGTACTGCATCGAAGCTCAAGAACGTCACGAGCAGATCGACAAGCACCAGCGTCAGGCCTGATTTTGTGAGGCAGCCAGCTAATAACTGGCTGCCTTGAAAAGATCGCAGCCTTTGGCAGCTCCTACAGGTTTATGTGAACCCGTGCAGGAGCTGCCGAAGGCTGCGATCTTTGCTTTTCGACGTCTGCGAAAACACCCGTGCAACTTCTATTGATCTGCTGCAACCCCCCACTACTAACGGACCATAGATAATGGCCTTGTGGTGGCGTTTAATGCGGATACAACAATTAGAAGATGCCTGGGGTGACAAACGATGATGCGAGACGGGTCTCTGGCTGGGGCAGTGCCCGCAGCCGTACTTTTGCCGAAAAACCAGTGGCTCACGCCGACTCTGCAAAGCATCGCCCTGATGCTCTTGCTGTGTGGCATGGCATTGGCTGGCTGGTCGCTTTACCTTGGCCTGCCATTGGCTGTGCTGATTATCTGGCTGCCGCGCCTGCGCTCGCGCACGCTGCCGCAGGCAACCCCGGCTGACAACGCCAGCGCCATCGCCGGTTTGACTCGCGATCTTTCCTACACCACCAGTCATAACGCCTTGTCGGCCGCCGGCGTGGCCTTTTCGGTCAAGCAACTGGCCGACAAGCTGCAATCGCAACTCGGCGCCGCAGCACAGATTGTCAGCAGCGCTGAAGTGATGATCGCCACCGAACAGGCTACCTCGACACTCAGCCGGGAAGCCTTGAGCGCGGCGAGCGAAGCCCATCAGAGCAGTGCGGCAGGGCGTACGGAACTGATCGAGTCCATCGCGCGCATGCATCAACTCAGTCAGCGTGCCAGCAACAGCCGCGAGTTGATCGAAGCCCTGAGCCTGCGCAGTGACGATATCCAGCGGGTCACGCTGGTGATCCAGTCCATCGCCAGCCAGACCAATCTGTTGGCGTTGAACGCAGCCATCGAAGCGGCGCGGGCCGGGGAACACGGTCGCGGGTTTGCGGTGGTGGCCGATGAGGTTCGTGGCCTGGCCGCGCGCACGGCGACGGCGACCGGCGAAGTCGGGGAGATGGTCGCTGACATTCAACAACGCACGGCGCAAGTGGTGGAGCAGATTCGTCAGTTGGCCAGCGACCTGAATACTGGCGTTGCGCAGGTCGAGCACACGGGGCAGCACTTGGAAAACATCGCGCGCCTGGCGGCCGGTGTTGAAAGGCAGGTCGGGGAAATCGCTCTGGGCGCAGACACTAATCGCGAACAACTCGACAGCCTGTTCCACGCCATCGAACAAATGCGCAGCGACCTGGCGATCAGTGACCAGCAAACCCAGCGCCTGGCCCAGGCGGCGGTGCAAATGGAAGGGCAGGCCGAAACCATCAGTGAACGTCTCGCCGAAGTCGGGCTGGATGACTATCATCAGCGGATTTACGACCTGGCCCGCGAAGGGGCGAGTCAGATTGCGGCGCGTTTCGAGGCGGATATCGACCAGGGCCGGATCAGCCTCGACGACCTGTTTGATCGCAATTATCAGACGATCCCCAACACCAGCCCGACCAAATACCAGACCCGCTTCGACCGTTACACCGATCAGGTCTTGCCGGCGATTCAGGAACCGTTGCTGCCGCGTCACGAAGGCCTGGTATTCGCCATTGCCTGCACGCAGCAGGGGTATGTCCCGACCCACAACACGGTGTTCAGCCAGCCACTGACCGGCGACGTGCAGGTCGATACCCTGCAAAACCGCACCAAGCGCAAGTTCGCCGACCGCACCGGGATTCGCTGTGGCAGCCACCAGCAGGCCGTACTGTTGCAGACCTACACCCGCGACACCGGTGAACTGATGCACGACCTCTCGGTGCCGATCATGCTCAAGGGGCGCCACTGGGGTGGATTGCGGTTGGGCTACAAACCGGAAAAGCCTCGCTGATAGCCTGGCAATTGTTACCGCATATGCAACGAAGCTGTGCAACGCCGTTGCTGTTTCCTCGAGGATGAACTCATTAACATGCCTGCATAGTTAGGTCGCTAATGAAATTCGAGAGGTCAGCATGCAAAGCAAAGTCGATGTCGCGGTCATGATTGGCAGCGGCGTGCCCGCCAGTTTGCGAGCGATGGGGCAGAGCGTCTGTTGGGTGGTGCTGCTCAACGGTGAGCACCGGGGGACGGTGTTCTCCAGTCGTAATGAAGCCGAGGAGTGCAGGGCTGCCTGGTTGGCACAATTGAACGTCGAAATGCCCGACAGCCTGCATTGAGCCTCAGCTAGTGAATCTGGTGCATGCGCAGGTTCAGGTCGTCGACCACGTGCGCCCAATCGGCGTCTTCACGCAGTTGTTCCTTGAGGAAGCCGGCTTGTTGCGGAGTCCAGAACTCGGCATCGATGAGTTTCTTGTCATCGGGCAACGGTGAATGCAGGGCAATGAAATCGTCGATGGCCTTTTCGCTGGAGTCCAGGCCGAGCTGGTCGAACAAGCCTTTCAAGTCATGTGTGGGTGAATCCATCTTCATCTCCTTGCAGATAATCAATCGCCTCGGGCGTGAGGTCTGAGGTGCGGCTTCATTGCATCTGAGGGGGCCGCGCACCAGGGAGTTCGATAACGATGTTCAAAGCAGGGATGAGCATAGACTGCAAACCCGATGGTCAGCCCTTCAACGCACCGTCATCGACGGCAAGCTTCAGGGCTTTGGCGGACTCTTGGGCGGCAATCGTCGCGACTTCCGCGGTCTTGAACCAGCGATCCTTTTCGACCTGGTGATACGACACCGTGGTCAACGGTGGTTTGGCGCGCATGATAATGACTGCCTGGAATTCACCGTCGACCTCTCTGGCTTCGCCCCGGATAAAAAATTCACCGATATCAAATTCCGTCACGTAGCAGTCTTCCCTTTGAAATATTATGTTGTATTGAGCGCCGTCCACCCTGGAGACGGGTTTCATAGGGCGGGCAGTATGGCAGTAGTTGCCTGCCGGCGGCTGAGTTAAGTCGCCGGCGTGACGAAACGTCTATAAATGTGAATGCCGCAAGATGAGTCAGTTGCGAGACTCGAGCGAGCGGGCAAGGGCGCAGGCTTCGTTATGGTCGGCGCGGAAACCTCTGACACGTCCGGTGGATATTTCCCTGATGTGGAAAAAGGCGTTGCCGGCCAATACCACCTGAAAACGCGGGAGCAGATGCGCCTCAGGGAGGAAATCCTGCTGGCGGAGTACTATCGATTGCAGAAGTGACGAGCCGTTTGTGTGGTGTGTGTGAGGCTGGGCGAACTGAGTCAGTGTGCACATATGAAGTCCTTTTCGTGGTTTTACCGACGTGCGTACGTTGTTTTGGGTAGTCTCGGTGAGCATGGCTGCTCTAGAATCGCTCTCACTGGTTGGCGATTGCTGCCCATCTAAAGCAATTTTTTACTGGCGATATGTCAGAAAAGTGCTTTTTTTAAAGAGATTTTTCCCTAAAGTTGGTGATCCGGTTTTTCTGGCCGTCAGAAGGGCGTTTTCCTTCAACCTCTGACGACCGCCAGGCAAGACGACGCGGGGGATGTTCCAGTAATCTTCCCAAACCTCGCGATGAATGAGCCCTCTGCTCGTTCCAGGATTACGACCCGGGTCATTTGGCTAAACCTCGGCATTGCCGCTTTTTTCTGCTGTGCGCGTTTCCTGCGTACGGCATCATTTTCAGATGTGGGGATGTTTCCTTGGCAGTAAGTAATCTCGATATGCATGCTTTGTTCGTACTGGGTGATTTGCGCGCAAAGCTGGTTAAACAGTTTCAGTCACGTTTCGTCTACATCACCGAACAGAACGCTGAAGGCATTTACATTGCCGAGATCGACACCGAAGCCGCGCTGGTGGTAGACGACAAGCCCGGGCTGAAACTCAAGGTCGGCGATCATTTCAGCGCTTCCGTATTGCCCAGCCGCGAAGGCGGAAAACTGGATATCAAGTTCCGCGAAATCAAATTGACGGTGTACGGACTGGGGGATTACGCGTTCGTGACCACCGCGGACGGCCACGGCATTGTGTTCAAGGAAGGTCATAGCGTGGTGATGGTGTTTGCGGCCCACCAACAATTGCAGGAAGGCCTGACCAAGACACTGAAAGCCGTGACTGCCAAGGCCGCCAAGTGGCGCAAAGGCGAACTGGTGACCTTCAAGGCCAGCGAGTAATGACCCAGACCCGCGCCGATTTCCATGAACAGAACCAGGCCAGTGCACACGCCGAGGCCCAGCGCCTGTTGGCTGAAAAGGCCGTTCTGCAGGGAGCCTGGCTGAGTTGGGTAGCGTCACAAATTTATATGTTGCGCCCGGCGGCGTACGCCAGCATGGTCAGAAGAGAGCTTGCGCGCTTGCAGGAACCTTCCGAAAAATAATCCTCGCCCCTCGAAAGCAGAAACCTCTACTACAGTCAGTTGACTGAGTATTCAGAGGCTTGTGGTCTTCTTTGTCAGGCCATCCTGCTATTGCTGTGAACAGCACGAGGTGCAAGAGCATGAAGGGATTACGACGGTTACTGGCCGCTACCCTGGCCACGTTCGGCTTGTTGGTTTCACCCGTTCCGGTATTCGCTGCCCAGGCACCGATTCACTTTGCCGACCTGAATTGGGAAAGTGGCAGCCTGATCACCGAGATTCTGCGGATCATCGTCGAGCAGGGCTACGGCTTGCCGACCGATACCTTGCCCGGAACGACCATTACCCTGGAAACCGCCTTGGCCAACAATGACATTCAGGTCATTGGCGAAGAGTGGGCGGGCCGCAGTCCGGTCTGGGTCAAGGCTGAGGCCGAGGGCAAAGTCGCGAGCCTGGGCGATACGGTCAAGGGCGCCACCGAGGGCTGGTGGGTGCCGGAATACGTGATCAAGGGCGACCCGGCCAAGGGCATCAAGCCGCTGGCGCCGGGGCTGCGCAGTGTCAGTGATCTGCCGCGCTACAAGGATGTGTTCAAAGACCCGGAAACCCCGAGCAAGGGGCGCTTCCTGAACAGCCCGATCGGCTGGACGTCGGAGGTGGTCAACAAGCAGAAGCTCAAGGCCTATGGGCTGAACGACAGCTACGTGAACTTTCGCAGTGGTTCGGGGGCGGCGTTGGACGCGGAGATCAGTTCGTCGATTCGTCGCGGCAAACCAGTCCTGTTCTATTACTGGTCGCCGACGCCATTGCTCGGCCGTTTCAAGCTGATTCAACTGCAAGAGCCGCCATTCGACGCCGAAGCCTGGAAAACCCTGACCGAGGCCGACAACCCTAATCCGAAGCCGACTCGCTCACTGCCCTCGAAGCTGTCCATCGGTGTGTCCGCGCCGTTCCAGAAACAGTACCCACAGCTCACCGAGTTCTTCAGCAAGGTCGATTTACCGATCGAAGCGTTGAACAAGGCCCTGGCGGAGATGAGTGAAAAACACACTCCGCCACGTCAAGCGGCCGAGGCGTTCATGAAGGCGAACCCACAGGTGTGGCAGGCCTGGGTGCCCAAGGATGTGGCGGATAAAGTCGCTGCCCAGCTGAAATAAACTGCTCGGGTGTACATAAAACTCGTAGAAGCCTGCGATCTTTTGATTTTGCCGTTGGAAGCAAAGTCAAAAGATTGCAGGCTTCGCCTGCTTGTACTGGGCGCTTTTAAAATCGCGCAAGGAAGTTCATTCTGCTGCAACATTTCACACGGGACGTCTGAATATGAGCCTTTTGGTCGCGCAATGGATTGCTGCAATCTTTCTGGTCATCAGCCTGATCCACCTGTATTGGGCGGCGGGTGGCAAGTGGGGTAGCGAGGCGGTGGTACCGAGCGTACCCGGGGAGGACGGTGAGGCATCAAGGCCGGCGTTCAAGCCATCGGGCTTTGGCACGCTGCTGGTGGCGGTGGGTTTGCTGCTGATTGCGATGCTGGTGTGCCTGCGGGTCGGACTGTATCTGCCCACGGTGCATCACTGGTCGTTGCAATGGGTAATTAGCGCGATTGCTCTGCTGATGTTCGCTCGGGCGATCGGCGATTCGAATCTGGTGGGGTTCTTCAAGCAGGTCAAGGATTCGAAGTTTGCCCGGCTCGACACTTGGGCGTATTCGCCGTTGTGCTTGGTGTTGGGGGCCGGGTTGCTGGCAGTGGCCTGGATCTGAGGGGGGCGGTCAATCGCTTTCGCGAGCAAGCCCGCGAAGAGATCCCGCCAATCAACACAAATCCCTGAACTAACTCCCGGGTTCCGTGCGCCGACTACTCACTTCCGCCGGCACATCATCCCCCGCCATGCGCTTGCGGAACAGCGCTGCCCGGGCCAGCAGCAGCGTGGTCACCGGCATCGTGATCGATAACAGGATCGGAATCAGCCAGGCATGCAACACCGGCCCCGACTTGAGCGCCGAAAAGTAAATGATCGAAGCCAGTGCCACACACCACGCGCCCAAAGTCGAGGCCAGCGCCGGCGGGTGCATGCGCTGGAAGTAATCCTTCATCCGCAGCAGCCCGACCGCGCCGATCAGTGCAAACAGACTGCTGAGCACCAGCAGAATCGCCACCGGTATTTCCACCCACAAAGACAGTTCAGCGTTCATTCGATCACCTCGCCACGCAACAGGAATTTGGCCAGGGCAAATGAGCCGACGAAGCCGAACAGGGCGATCAGCAGCGCCGCCTCGAAGTAAGTGTCACTGGCATAACGAATGCCCAGCGCGAGCATCATCAGCATGGCGATGATGTACAGGTAATCCAGGGCCAGAACCCGGTCCTGGGCCGACGGGCCCTTGAACAGGCGGATCAGGGTCAGAATCATCGCCAGCGAAAAGATGAACAGGCTCAGCAGGATCGCGTTCGACAGCAATGCGCTCATTCGAAGATCTCCATCAAGGGGCGCTCGTAGGTCGCCTTGAAGTGCTGGATGAATGGGCCTTCGTCATCCAGATCGAAAACGTGCAGCAACAGAATGCTGCGATCCAGCGCCAGTTCCGACCAGATCGTGCCGGGAATCACCGTGCAGATGATCGACAGCGCCGCCAGACCGTTGGCATCGCGCAAGTCCAGCGGCACCTTGATGAACCGCGAGCGAGGCGCACGCCGCCCGGCATTGAGCACGCCCCAGGCCACGGCGAGGTTGGACACCAGCACATCGCGCCCGACCAGCAAGAACAAACGCAAAATCACCCCGGGGCGACGAATGCGGATCGGCAACGGCCGCAGCTTGCGCATCATCAGTGGGGCACAGAGGCCCAATACCGCGCCCAACAGCACATTGCCGGGGCTCATCGACAGGTTCAACAGCAGCCACAGCAGCCACAAGGACAGTGACAACCACGGCGCAGGAAACAGACGCTTCATGGTTGCACCTCCACCAGTGCTGCCCTGGCTTCAGGGCTCGGCACCGCACGGGTGCCGAGCACCGCCATCACGTATTGCTGAGGGTTATTCAATGCTTGAGCGGCGGCCTGGGTGTAGCGCAACAGCGGTTCAGCCTTGAACGTCAGCGCAATGCTCAGCCCCAGCAGAACCATGATCGGCACGCATTCTAGACGACGCAGCAAGGGCGATGGCCGCTCTTGTGGGGTCCAGAAACGCTGGATACCCACACGCGAGAAAGCGATCAACGAGGCCAATCCGGACAGGATCAACAACGCCAGCAACCCCCACGCGCCGTTCGATACCGGCTCGTCGCTGCCATGACCCAGGCCCAGCGGGTTGAGCAGGGCGCTGAGCAGGCTGAGTTTGCCGATAAAACCGGAGAGCGGCGGCATGCCGATAATCAATAAAGCGCAGGCGATGAAGCTCAGGCCGAGGAAGGCCATGGTCCAGGGAATCACCTGACCGACCACGGCTTTCTGGTCGTCATCGAGGTTGAAGCCTTTGGGCGGCTGCAAGGATTCCAGGGGCCGTGGCAGCAGCTCGCCGTCATCGTCCAGTGGCATTTCGTTGGCCGAACGCGAACGCTCGATCAACTCCGCCAGCAGGAACAGCGCGCTCAAGGCCAGGGTCGAGCTGACCAGGTAAAACAGCGCCGCGCCGATCAGGTTCGGCTGGGCGAAACCGATGGCCGACAACAAAATGCCTGCCGACACCAGGATGCTCAGGCTGGCCATGCGCTCCAGGCGTTGCGCGGCGAGGATCGCCACGGCGGCGCAGACGATGGTCGCCATGCCGCCGTAGATCAGCCAGTCGCCGCCGAAGTACGCGGAGGCCCCGGCCTGGCCGGAGAACAGCAGCGTCCACAGGCGTAGCAGGGTGTAGACGCCGACCTTGGTCATGATCGCGAACATCGCCGCTACCGGCGCGCTGGCTGCGGAGTACGCCGGCACCAGCCAGAAGTTCAGCGGCCACATGCCAGCCTTGGCCAGGAACGCCACTGCCAGAATCGCCGCGCCGGCATGCAGCAGGCCGCGATCGGCTTCCGGCACCAGCGGGATTTTCAGCGCCAGGTCGGCCATGTTCAGCGTGCCGGTGACGCCGTAAATCAGCGCCGCGCCAATCAGGAACAGCGACGAGGCCAGCAGGTTGATCGAGATGTAATGCAACCCCGACGACACCCGCGGCCGGCCCGAACCGTGCAACATCAGCCCGTAAGAGGCGGCGAGCAGCACTTCGAAAAACACGAACAGGTTGAACAGGTCCGCCGTGAGGAAGGCGCCGTACAGGCCCATCAACTGAATCTGGAACAGTGCGTGGAAACTCGAACCGGCGCCGTCCCAGCGGGCCATGGCGAACAGCAGGGCGCTGACGCCGATGATCCCGGTCAGCACCAGCATCAACGCCGACAGGCGATCAACCACCAGCACAATGCCGAACGGCGCCTGCCAGTTGCCCGGCAGGTACACGCCGATGGAGCCTGGCACACCGGTGGTCTGCGTCCATTGCAGCAGCATTACGGCAATGCCCAGTCCCAGCAGGCTGGAGAACAGATTGATCTTGGCCTTTAGCGGGCGGTGTTTCTCGCCCAGCATCAGCATCACGGCGGCGGTCAGCAGCGGCAGCAGAATCGGTGCAACGATCAGGTGAGTCATCGCCATCATTCTTTAGGCTCCCGGCCATCCACATGGTCAGTGCCGGTCAGGCCCCGGGAGGCGAGCAGCACCACCAGAAACAGCGCGGTCATGGCGAAACTGATGACGATTGCGGTCAGCACCAGCGCCTGCGGCAGCGGGTCGGTGTAGTGCAGCAAATCCTGAGGCACGCCGTCCTTGATGTTCGGCTCCTTGCCGATGAACAGGCTGCCCATGCTGAAGATGAACAGGTTGACGCCATAGGACAGCAGGCACAGGCCCATGACCACCTGGAACGTCCGTGGCCGCAGGATCAGCCATACGCCGGACGCGGCCAGCACACCGATGGCGATTGCGATGACTTCTTCCATCAGATGGCTCCTTGGGTGACAACGGCTTTGGCCGCGGGCCTGATTTGCGCGCTGGTTTTATGACCGCGTACCGATTGGTGGGCAAGGGCGGTGAGGATCAACAGCGTCGAACCGACCACCACGGCGTACACGCCAATATCGAAGAACAGCGCGCTGGCGATATGAATGTCACCCAGCAGCGGCAGCTCGAAATGCCAGGTGTGGGTGGTCAGGAACGGATACCCGACCGCCATCGCCCCGAGCCCGGTAACGGTGGCGAACAACAGCCCGGTGCCCATCCAGCGCAGCGGCCGCAAGCTCATTTGCGCCTCGACCCACTGGGTGCCGGCGACCATGTATTGCAGGATGAACGCCACCGACATCACCAGTCCGGCGACGAAACCGCCACCCGGCTGGTTGTGCCCGCGCAGGAACAGATAGAAGGAGATCACCAGGGCGATCGGCAACAGCAGGCGCACCAGCACCGCCGGCACCATCATGAAACCGAGCGCGGTGTCGCTGGCGTGACGCGGGTTGACCAGATCGGTGACCACATCGGGCGCCAGCAGACGCTGTTGGGCCGGCAGTTGCAGGCTTTCTTTCGGAGGGCGGAAGCGTCGCAGCAGGGCGAACACCGCCAGGGCCACGGCCACCAGCACGGTGATTTCGCCGAGGGTGTCGAAGCCACGGAAATCCACCAGCATCACGTTGACCACGTTGCTGCCGCCGCCTTCGGGCAGGGCGCGACTGAGGTAGAACGAAGAAATGTCGTTGGGCGTCTGGCGGGTCAGCATCGCGTAGGACAACAGCGCCATGCCGCCACCGACCGCTGTCGATAGCAGCAAGTCGCGAACCCGCCGTACCCGCGCCTTGCGCAGGCTGCTCGGCAACGGTGACACCTCTTCGATCCGTCGAGGCAACCAGCGCAGGCCGAGCAGGATCAGCACCATGGTCACCACTTCGACCACCAGTTGCGTCAGGGCCAGGTCCGGCGCCGAGAACCAGACGAAGGTCACGCAGGTCATCAGGCCGCAGACACTGACCATGGTCAGGGCCGCTAGCCGGTGATACTTGGCTTGCCACGCCGCTCCGAGTGCACAGGCAATCGCCAGCAGCCAGAGGATCACGAACACGATCGAGCCCGGAATTTTCGCCCGGTCACCCCAGCTCAGGCTGCTGTGCAGCATCGGGATCACCCCGGCCAGCACCGCGGCGAGTACCACCAGGAACAGTTGGGTTTGCAGGCGCCGGGTGCTGATCCGCCGCTCCAGGCGACGGGCCAGACGCATCATGACCACCAGGCTGCGCTCGAACAGCCGCTTGCCATTGAAACGGCTGATCACCGGCGGGTGCGTGAAGCGCCCTTGCTTGAGTTGATTACGCAGCAACAGGTAAAGCACGATGCCGCCGGACATGGCAATCAGGCTCATGAACATCGGTGCGTTCCAGCCGTGCCAGATCGCCAGGCTGTACTCGGGCAGCGTGCCGCCCACCACCGGCAATGCGGCGGCGGCGAGCAGCGAGCCGACCACTTGAGCGGGGAAAATCCCCACCACCAGACAGGTGAGCACCAGCAACTCCACCGGCGCGCGCATCCAGCGCGGCGGCTCGTGCGGGGTGTGCGGCAGATCGGTGGCGGTCGGGCCGAAGAACACGTCGACGGTGAAGCGCAGGGAGTAAGCGACGCTGAACGTCCCGGCGATGGTCGCGACGATCGGCAGGGTCATCTCGACCCAGGCCGTGGCGTTGATGAACACGGTTTCGGCGAAGAACATCTCTTTCGACAGGAAGCCGTTGAGCAGCGGCACGCCGGCCATGGAGGCGCTGGCGACCATGGCCAGGGTGGCGGTGAACGGGATCAGTTTGACCAGGCCGCTGAGTTTGCGAATGTCCCGGGTGCCGCTTTCGTGGTCGATGATCCCGGCGGCCATGAACAGCGAGGCCTTGAACGTGGCGTGGTTGAGAATGTGGAACACCGCGGCCACGGCGGCCAACGGACTGTTCAGGCCCAGCAGCAGGGTGATCAGACCCAGGTGGCTGATGGTCGAGTAGGCCAGCAGGCCCTTGAGGTCGTTCTGGAACATCGCGCAGTAAGCGCCGAGCAACAGGGTGCAGGCGCCGGCCCCGCTGACGATGTAGAACCATTCTTCACTGCCGGACAGCGACGGCCACAGGCGCGCGAGCAGGAACACCCCGGCCTTGACCATGGTCGCCGAGTGCAGATACGCCGAGACCGGTGTCGGTGCCGCCATCGCGTGGGGCAACCAGAAGTGGAAGGGAAATTGCGCACTTTTGCTCAGGGCGCCGATCAGGATCAGGGGCAGCAGAATAGGGTAGAGGGCATGCGCGCGAATCAGATCGCCGGCGGCCAGGACCTTGTCCAGGTCATAGCTGCCGACCACATGGCCGAGCAGCATGACCCCCGCCAGCAAACACAAACCGCCCGCGCCGGTGACCATCAGTGCCATATAAGCACCCCGTCGCGCATCGGCGCGGTGGTGCCAGTAGCCAATCAACAGGAACGAGAAGAGGCTGGTCAGCTCCCAGAAAAACACGATCTGGATCAGGTTGCCGGAAATCACCAACCCCAGCATGGCGCCCATGAACGCCAGAAAAAACGCGAAGAAACGCGGCACCGGATCGTCCGGTGACATGTAATAACGGGCGTACAACGAAACCAGCGTGCCGATGCCCAGTACCAGCATCGAGAACAACCAGGCGAAACCGTCCATGCGCAGCACGAAGTTCAGGCCCAGGCTGGGGAGCCAGAAGAATTCTTCGCGGATCACGCCGCCATGGGCGATTTGCGGGTACAAGAGGGCGACCTGGACGGTGCCGATCAAGGCAACCAGGCCAGCCAACAGCGATTCGGTATTACGCGCGTTGTGCGGCAGCAAGGCTGCCAGACAGCTGCCGATAAAAGGCAGAAGCAGTAGAACTATCAGGGACATAGGCTTCTAATCTGCGGAAGTTTGTGAAGCATCATACGTGCCAGCTCCCCGATCACCAAACGCCAAGCTGTCGCAGAATCCTACAAGATAGACGCAGAAACCCTGTTTATCATTGTTTCAAAGGAGATCGCGATCGTTCCCACGCGTGGGAACGATCAGTGTTCGGTTTCCTGTACCGAATCTTCTTCGATCTCGGGAACAACTTTCCCCTTGGTCTTCAACTCACTGACAATCACCGCCGCCACAATCAACCCCGCCCCAACCAGCGCAATCGCCGGCAAGCGTTCCCCGGCGAGCCGCCCGGCAATCCCGGCCCACACCGGCTCCCCGGCATAGATCAACGTTGCCCGGGTCGGCGAAACACTCTTCTGTGCCCAGTTCATCGCCACCTGGATCGCCGCACTCGCCGCGCCCAGGCCCAAAGCGCTGCACAACAGCAACCACGAGAAGTCGGGAATCACTTCCTGGGTCGGCACCACCATCAGGAACGACAGCACCGACGTCACCGCCAATTGCACCACCGTCACCCGGCGCACGTCGACCTGGCCGGCATAGGTGCTGATCAGAATGATTTCCGCGGCAATCGCCACGGCGCTGATCAATGTAGCGATTTCACCGGGGCTGAAATTGAGCGACGCGCCGGAAGGCCCCGACAGCAACATCAACCCGGTAAAGGCCAGCATGATCCCGATGCTCGGCATCAACCCCGGACGACGCCCCAGCACCAGCCATTGCAGCAACGGCACGAACGGCACGTACAGCGCGGTAATAAACGCCGACTGACTGCTGGGAATGCTCTGCAAACCCACAGTCTGCAAGCCATAACCGAGCATGATCGCCACGCCGATAAACGCCCCGGCCTTGAGTTCGAACAGGGTCAGTTCGCGCAGATGACGCCAGGAGAACAGCGCAACAAGGCTCGCCGCCGCGGCAAAACGCAGGCCGACGAAGAACATTGGCCCGCTGACGGTCATCGCATGCTGCACCAGCAAAAAGGTCCCGCCCCAGACCATGGTAATCAGCACCAGCACGCACTCGGCCTTGCTGAACCGGGAGAAACGGGGGGAAGTATGAGAAGCGTTCATTGACGTCATGACCTTGCGCGCCATCTGAGGGAGACGCACAATGCGCCCGAAGTTGGGCAGTATACTGCGCAACGCCACCCAGTGAGCAATATAGTGCACAAAGATTCCACCCAACGGGCTTCGGTCCTCCAGCACGTCAGCCTGAACGTGCGACGTCTGCGCCACGCCGCCGACATGAGCCAGAGCGCCCTGGCCGAAAAGTCCGGGGTCAGCCGCCGGATGTTGGTGGCCATCGAGGCCGGCGAGAAGAACGTCAGCCTGACCACGCTCGACCGCGTGGCCGAAGCGCTGGACGTGGCCTTCAGCGACCTGATCCAGGCCCCCGACGCCCGCGACCCGAGCCGCATCAACGAACTGGCCTGGGCCGGTACGATTCCGGGCAGTAAAGCGGTGCTGCTGGCCAAAGCCACCGCCACCCGCGAAGTAGAACTCTGGGAATGGCGCCTGGAACCAGGCGAGCATTACCCCTCGGAGCCGGATGCCGAAGGCTACAGCGAACAGCTTTATGTGTTTGAAGGTTGCCTGACACTGATGCTTGACGGTCAGCCGCAGAAAATTGCGGCTGGCGAGTTCTTTATGTTTGCCAGTCATCAACCGCATTCTTATCGCAATGATGGGGACGTGGCGGCGCGGTTTGTGCGTAATGTGGTGATTTGACTGTTTACCGGCTAACACTGGATAAACACTTTGCTGTTTTAAAGCTGCAAGTGTTTCTTGAATAATTATTCAACCTGTTGAAATAAAAGAAAATTATATTCAGGTTCGGCTCCTGAGAAACAGTGGGGATGGCATCGAGATGAGCAGGTGAGCTTCCTGATGGCCGAGCAAAATATTAACGTGGCACTCAAGTACGCTTCACAGGCTAGCGTCCGGTGAGTGACTGACACGGGGCGATCCGCACGACTTCTATTCAGGTAAACATTGACCAGTGAGAACGCCATGACTGAGACCCCACGCGGACAGGCGAGCGACGCCATCCGCCACGCTGACATCCTGATCATCGGTGGCGGCCTGAGTGGCGCGATGCTGGCGGCGCAGTTGTTGCGCTTGCCCGGTCAACGCCGGGTTCTGGTGATCGAGCCGCGAGCAGAACTGGGCCGTGGCGAAGCCTACAGTGCGGTGGAGCTGGGCCATACGCTCAACGGTAACGCGGCGCGGATGAGCGTCGACCCGGACAACGCCGATGACCTGACCCACTGGCTGACCGAACACATTGCCGCCGGTGGCTGGCCGGAGTCGGATGAGCAACATGTGCCGGTCAGTGAACTGTTTCCGCCGCGCGGGTTGTTTGGCGTTTATGTGCAGCAGCGTCTGGCTGAAGCGCAGGCGGTGGGCGCATTGAAGGGGGCGCGTGTCGAACATGTGCGGGCCGAGGTGGTGGACCTGGAAACGTTGAGCGATTCGGTGCGGTTGAGCCTGAGTGATGGGCAACAATTGCAGGGCGCTTACGCAGTGTTGGCGACCGGAATGTTTCCCGCCGCCCGCACGCCGCAGACCGAGTCCAGCGGTTTGAATGCAGCTGCACTCGACCCGTGGGATGTGGCCGCCATGCGTCAACTCGATCCACAGTCGACGGTGCTGATCATCGGCTCGGGCCTGACCATGGTCGATGCCGTGGTGTCGCTGGAGCAAGCCGGGCATCGTGGGCCGATCGAAGTCTTTTCCCGTCATGGCCTGCTGCCGCATGTGCGCAGGCAGCCGCCGGCGTGGGTGGATTTTCTCGCCGAGGACCACAGTATTCGCACACCGCGTCAGCTGGTGCGCGAACTGCGCCGGCATTGCCGCGATGCCATCGCTCAGGGCATCGACTGGCAAGCGCCGTTGGATACCGTTCGGGCGCATATCGGGCGGTTGTGGAGTCAGGCGACCGATGTGCAACGCCGGCAATTTGTGCGGCATGTACGGCCATGGTGGGAAAGCCATCACCATCGCTCGCCGCCGCTGAGTGCCGAGTTGGTGGCGCGGCTACACGGGGAAGGGCGGTTGCGGATTCATGCCGCATCGTTCAAGGGGCTCGAGCCTGCGTCGGACGGTGAGGTCAGCATCCGCATTCGTCGTCGTGGTGAGGCGCAAACCTGCGTGGTGCATGGCGCGGCGCTGATCAACTCCAGCGGCATCGAATACGACTGGCGCCGGGTGGCGCGGCCGTTGCCCCAGCAATTGCTCGCTCGCGGGCTGGTACGGCCGGGGCCGTTGGCGTTGGGCATTGCTGCGGCGGTGGATGGCGCGGTACTCAGCGCCGACGGGCAGGTCGCCAGCCGTTTGTTCGCCATGGGGCCACCGTTGCGCGGCATGTGGTGGGAGAGCACGGCGGTAACTGATGTGGCGAGCCAGGCCAAGTCTCTTGCGGCGCGATTAGTAAGCGATCTGTTGTAGCAGCTGCCGAGCCCGCGAGGCTGCTGCTACGGGCAGGCCAAGTCTCTTGCTCGCGAAGAGGCCAGCCCATCCACCGCAAAATCCACAGTAAGACCAATAAACAGGCGATGTTTAATCGACATCTCCAGATACTCACTCAGGCTACACAGCCTTGCGCCGTTGCCTACGACTACGCCAGAATCCGCCGGCTTGTGCGCCTTGAGGCCGGGCTCTATCGTTTCCGGGTCGCTGACGAATCAGCGATCGGGTTTAGCAGCTCGATGAATATCAAGGCACGTCAGTGTCGCCATTCGCGTTATGGCGGCTATGCGTGGGGCACTTCGGTGCGCCGGGTTCCTTGATCCCTGGTCTGCTAACCCGCGTACAGCCGCCACCTTCTTCGTTTAGCAGCGATAGATGTCGGCTCCACTGATCAAGGAGCTTCATTTATGTTCAAACCAACACCAAATCCTCCGGAAACCGACGACATTTCCCCCTACGAATCCCTCGATTCGAATAAACTCCACGAAGCCGCCGACCGCGCCCTCGACCACTACCTCAAACCACCCATCCCCAAAGCCACCAAGCGCAAACCCAGCACCATTTACCATGTGGGTACGAAGGTCGATAACGAAACCCTGCTGGTCAATGCCTGCGAATCCCTGGCGTCAGCGAGCATGATGCTCAGTGAGTTCGCCGGACTGATGGACATGCCACATCGCAATGTGATGTTGGGGATTCAATCGGTGGTCATGCTTGGGGAGTTGGCGGTGAACCGGGTGCTGGATAACCTCGATCCTCAGAACTGAGTGACCCATTGTGGCGAGGGAGCTTGTCGGATCGCCGCACCGTCCCGCTCGGCTGCGCAGCAGTCGCAAAACCGGCATATGCGGTGTGCCAAAAAAATGCGGTTGCTGGATTTGGGGTCGCTTCGCAACCCAGCGGGAGCAAGCTCCCTCGCCACAGTGGGCTCCACTGACTCAGTCCCCAAAAACAAGAAACCCCGCATCACGCGGGGTTTCTTGTTTCCGGTGGTTCGGGAAAGCGGGCCATCGCGGGCCTGCTTCCACAGGGTTTCGCGTATCAAGCCACTACTTGGTAACACGGCACATACGCCGCGCCACCCGGCAGTTTCATCCGGTGCTGGGCAACGAAGGCTTTGAGCAAGTGGTCCAGCGGCTGCAAGACCTCGGCATCACCGCGAATCTGGTACGGCCCGTGTTCTTCGATCAGGCGGATGCCCTTGTCCTTGACGTTGCCGGCGACGATGCCGGAGAACGCGCGGCGCAGGTTGGCGGCCAGTTCGTGGGGCGGCAGGTTGCGGCTCAGTTGCAGGTTGGCCATGTTGGCGTGGGTCGGGTCGAACGGGCGCTGGAAGCCTTCGTCGATCTTCAGTAGCCAGTTGAAATGGAACGCGTCGTTGCGCTCACGGCGGAACTGTTTGACCGCTTTGAGGCCCTGAGTCATCTGCCGCGCTACTTCGGCCGGGTCGTCGATGATGATCTCGTAGTGCTGCTGCGCTTCTTCACCGAGGGTTGCGCCGACGAAGGCGTGCAGTTGCTCCAGATACGGTGCGGCGCTTTTCGGCCCGGTAAGGACCACCGGGAACGGCAGGTCCTGGTTGTCCGGGTGCATCAGGATGCCGAGCAGGTACAGGAATTCCTCGGCCGTGCCCGCGCCACCCGGGAAAATGATGATGCCGTGGCCAACCCGCACGAACGCTTCCAGGCGTTTCTCGATGTCCGGCAGGATCACCAGTTCGTTGACGATCGGGTTCGGTGCTTCGGCGGCGATGATCCCCGGCTCGGTCAAGCCGAGGTAACGGCCGCCGTGGATGCGTTGCTTGGCATGGGCGATGGTCGCGCCTTTCATCGGGCCTTTCATCACGCCAGGGCCACAACCGGTGCAGATGTCCAGGCTGCGCAGGCCGAGTTCGTGGCCGACTTTCTTGGTGTATTTGTATTCTTCGGTGTTGATCGAGTGGCCGCCCCAGCACACCACGATTTTCGGCTCGACGCCGGGGCGCAGGGTGCGGGCGTTGCGCAGCAGGTGGAAGACGTAGTCGCTGATGCCCTGGGAGGTGCTCAGGTCGATGCTCAAGGCGTCGAGTTCGTTTTCGGTATAGACGATGTCGCGCAGGGCGCTGAAGAGCATTTCGCGGGTGCTGGCAATCATTTCGCCATCGACGAAAGCGTCGGCGGGGGCATTCAGCAGTTCCAGGCGTACGCCACGGTCTTGCTGGTGAATGCGGATTTCGAAGTCTTTATAGGCTTCCAGAATGGTCTTGGCGTTATCGACATGGGCGCCGGTATTGAGGATGGCCAGGGCGCACTGGCGGAAGAGGGTATAGGTGATGCCGGATGAGGCTTCGCTCAGTTGCTGTACTTCACGCTGGGAGAGCGTTTCCAGGCTGCCTTTAGGGCTGACCGAGGCGTTGATTACATGTCGTTGGGTCATTCAATGATCCTTAAAACGATGTCACCCGCCAGCAACGGCGCATGGCATCCGAATAGTGTGTATCCATGATGAAGATGGCACGAACTGCGCTGTATCGCCATGCTCCCGTTTGACGATGAAAAGATGAAAAGGAGCTCCAGCATAGCTAAATCCTTCGGGGAGGCGATAATGCCTCGCAGTCTTTTTGTCACAGCGCCTTTTACCATCGATGCAAGGAACCCCGTCGCGATGTTCGAAATCCAGCCAATGAATGCCGAAACCTATCGACGCCAGACGCGGCGCAGCACGGTGATCATCGCCCTGATGTTCCTGGCGCTGGCGATGGTGCTGTCGACGGCGGCGGTGACGTTGTTCGGTGAACCCGGCGGCGATAATCTGCGGTTCAACGTGGGCGGTGTGTTTGCCGCGTTGTTGCTGACAGTGGCGCTGATGCGCGGCAAGTTCTGGAGCCAGGAGTGGATGGCGCCAGCGGTCTATGGTTGGCAGCTCAAGCGCAGCCTGATGAGCGTCACCAACGTCATGCACCAGGTGACGGCGGCGGTGAAGCAGGGCGACCCTGCCGCCATGAAGCTGCTGCGCTTTTATCACTTGGGGCTGAGCCAGATGCACCAGTTGGACGGCAATTCCAGCGACCATAGTCAGCTGGCCCGAGAGATGGACCAGCACAAGGCACGGATGGAAGCGTTGGGCATCGATACCGAACAGAGGCGATTGAATCCGGCCTGGTTTGAGGCGATCAAACAGACGCCGATGTAGCGATTACGATCGCTGGCAATGAGCGTTTTTGTGCAAATCACCTATCGTATCGGTATCGGGTTGTAATGGTTTGAGCGCCGGTCACGGCTGGCTGGCGCTAAAAGGGCGAACGGGAAAATTCGCCATGTCATAAGGGATTCAGGGAGCGTCATGGGGCATCCGTCCGTCAAAGATCGTATTGAACACACCCGGTTCGCCAAGCCTTGGGTGCCCGAGCCGGTTGAGACAACGCTCAAGGTTCGATACGCGGTTTCTCTGCTGATTGCGGTGTGCCTGTCCTTGATGGCCATTGTGATCGGTGAAAGCTGGAACTCGCGTCAGTACCATCTGCGTGAGAGCGAAGTGGCGATGTCCAACCTGGCGCAAACCCTGGCCTCGCAGGCGCAGGCATCGATCAAACAGGCCGACACGCTACTGTTCTCCCTGGTGGACCGCCTCGAAATCGATGGCATGCAACCGGAAAAATTTCCCCGACTGCAACGTTTGCTCCAGGCTCAGCGCAGTGAGTTGGTACAGATCCATGGGCTGTTCGTGTTCGATGAAGAAGGACGCTGGCTCGCCAACGCCATTAACGTCATACCGCCCAATGCCAATAATTCCGACCGTGAATATTTTATCTACCACCGTGATCATCCCGACCGCGGCCCTCATATCGGTCCGTCGATAAAAAGTCGCTCGACCGGTGAGTGGATCATGACCGTGTCACGCCGGATCAATCACGCTGATGGCCGGTTTGCCGGCGTGGTGGTGGCTTCGATCTACCTCGAGCATTTCCTGGATTTGTACAACAGCATCGACATGGGCAATAACGGCGTGATCAACCTGATCTCCGATGACGCCACCATCGTCGTTCGGCGCCCGTTCAACGAAGCCGATATCGGCACCAGTGTTGCCAAAGGGCCGCTGTTTACCCAGCTGTTGCCCAAGGGCGATTCCGGTACGGCAACGGTCAGGTCCTTTGTCGACGGGGTGGTGCGGGTCGTGGGGTTTCGACGGGTCGAGGGGTATCCGCTTGTCGTCTTTGCCGGGCTCGACAAGGATGAAGTCCTGGCCAGTTGGCGGCAGGAATCAATATTCAGTGCGGGCATCGTCCTGTTGCTGCTGGGGTTTCTGGGGGCTCTCGGTTATCGCCTGATCCGCCTCATGAAGCAGCAGAATCATATTCAGAACAATCTGTTGGAGACTCAGGACAAACTCATTGAGGTCAACCGCAGCCTGGAGTTGCTGGCACTGGAGGATGCACTGACCGGACTTTCCAACCGGCGTCAATTCGACCTGTTCATGCTCGCGGAAATGGGCCGCGCCAGGCGTAGCCAGGCCCATCTTGCGCTGTTGATGATCGATGTCGACCACTTCAAGAACTTCAATGATCACTACGGTCATTTGGCGGGCGATGAGTGTTTGCGCAAAATCAGCACGATCATCACCGAAAACATCAAACGCCCCGGCGATCTCGCGGCTCGCTTCGGTGGTGAGGAGTTTACGGTGGTGCTGCCTGGTACCGACTACGTGGGGGCGTTTCTGGTAGCGGAAAACATCCGCCGTGCGGTTCAGCAGGCCGGCATCAAACACGTTGAGGGTGTGGAGGGCGTGGTCACGGTCAGCGTGGGTGTCTGCGCTTACGACCCGGCCTCGCAAGCCCAGCCCGACGACATTGTCGGCGCCGCGGACAAGGCGCTGTATGTGGCCAAGGCCAGTGGCCGGAACATGAGTGTTATCGCCAACTGAGTTCAACCGGACCGGTGGTTACTGCCTGAACGGGTCGGATGCTTCCAGTGCCGGAACAGCCGCACATAGATCAGCACGTTGAGCGCCAACACCACACTGCCCAGTGCCAGTTGAATCGTGGGCGTCAGCCCGGCCGGATAAATGATCGGCCACACGTAGTGTTCGATAAAACCGCCGCCGTAACCGGTTTGCCCGGCCGCGTGGCGCATGCGGTTTTCCCATTCGGTGAGTGGGCACGCCAGGTGGAAGACTTCCACGATCACACCCCATGCAGCGGCGGGCAGGTGCCACCAGATCAGGTGGCGCCATTTGAGCACCAGCAGCCCGCCGAACAGCACGAACAGAATGAACAACAAGTGAGACAGCACCAGCCCGTCGGCGGCGATTCGGTAAAGCATGTCGATTCCCTGACGCGTTAGGTGAATCGCTCCATGGTACTCGGGCTGGACGCTTGTGCTCTATCGATTGCCGCCTTCAAGCGCTGCCAGTACTTCTTTCAAACGCACCGTCGTGCTTTCACTGCTGCGTTGCATTGGCGCTCGCAGCTCGTCGTGGATCAATCCTCCAAGGGCCAGGGCAGTTTTCACCGGAGCGGGATTGGGCTCGATGAACAGGCTGTGGATCAGCGGCAGCAACTGGAAGAAGGTCGTTCGGCCGGCCGCTAAGCGGTTGTCGCGAAGCTGTTGATACAGCGTCACGAACAGCTCGGGATGAACATGGGCCGAGGCGGCAATTGCGCCTTTGGCCCCCAGGCATAGCGCGCCGAAGATCTGATTATCTTCGCCGCACAGCACGTCGACGTTACCGCTGGAGAGCAATGCGAAGGTGTTGGCTGGGTTGCCGCCGCAGTCCTTGATCGCGACGATCCGCTCATGGGCGACGATCCGGAGCAGGGTCGCCTGCTCGAAGGCTATGCCGGTGCGATAGGGGATGTCGTAGAGAATAATCGGGACGCTGGACGCATCGGCGACGGTCTTGAAAAAGGCTTCGAGGCCGGCCTGGGAAGGGCGGATGTAGTAGGGCGGCGGCACCAGCAAGCCCGCCAGGGGACGCTTCAGGATTTCGCTTTGAAAGTGCAGCAACTCGGTGAGGTTGTTGCCGGCCAGGCCCATGACCACGCGTTCTGGTGGAACCTGTTCCAGCACCGCATCGAGCACCGCCAGTTGTTCATGTTTGGCCAGCGCCGCGGCTTCCCCGGTGGTGCCGCAGACCACTATGCCATCGACGCCTTTTTCCAGCAGATGACTGACCAGCCGCCGCAATCCGGCGAAGTCGATCGCGCCATTGTGAAACGGCGTAACGATGGGAACCCAGATACCTTGAAACGATGACATGCACTTTCTCCTGAAGGTTGACCGATTTCGTCACCGTCAGAAGCGTAGAAGGAAGTCAGCAAGAGGAGGGGTGTCCGTCGCGCTCAATGTCCTGTCAGCTCATCTGACGGGACAGCGCGCCCCGGTCACATGAGCGACTGTTTCTTCGATTTAGGGGCGTGCGCAACGCAACCTTGCGCCTTGGCAATCAAGCCAATGACGACAGTGTTGAGGTTGAAGGTTGCGGACATGGTTGCTTACACCCTGAATGAGGCGCCCAGTTTTAAAAGCCGACGGGGTATTTGTCAATCGTGAAGTCGTTGCAAGTGCGCAAGATTGTTCAAGCCATCGGCCATGACTGCTGGCACAGTCTGAAGACTTTTCCTGGTTGTAGAGCGTTATGTCCAACTCATTCATGCCGCGCACTGCATTCCTTCGTGGCGCCGCGGCCATCATGCCGTTGTCCCTGGCGACCGCGCCCTGGGGATTGCTGGCCGGTTCCATGGCCATCGAGGCCAACCTCACGCCCCTGCAAGGCCAGGGGCTGTCGAGCATCGTGTTTGCCGGCGCGGCGCAATTGGTCGCCATCGGCATGCTCAAGGGCGGCGCTGGGGTCTTTTCGATTCTGTTGACCACGTTGCTGTTGACCTCCCAGCATTTGCTGTACGGGATGAGCATGCGCTCGGTGATTTCCCCGCTGCCGGGCCGCTGGCGTATCGGGCTGGGCTTTTTGCTCACCGACGAGTTGTTCGCCCTGACCAGCCAGCACGACAAACAGCAGTTCAACCGCTGGTACGCCCTCGGCGTGGGCCTGACGTTTTACATCGCATGGAACCTCTTCACCCTGGCGGGCATTGTGCTGGGCAGCAGCATTCCGGGCCTTGAACACCTGGGGCTGGATTTCTCCATCGCCGCGACCTTTATCGCCTTGATCACGCCGGTGGTGCGCAACGTTCCGACGGTAGTCTGCGTGGCGGTCTCGCTGTTCTGTTCGGTGCTGTTCAGCTATTGGCAATGGGGCTCGGCGCTGGTGCTGTCGGGATTGGCGGGCATGACCGCAGGGTTCATCTGCAACAAACTCTACGTGGGGCGCACATGATGGTCTGGGCTGTGATTATCGGGATGGGCCTGCTGGTGTTCCTGAACCGCTACGTATTTCTCGAACCTCGGCTGCCGGTGCGCTTGAGCAGCAATGCCCGGCAGTTCCTCGGTTTCGCGGTGCCGGGCATGCTCACCGCGATCTGCGGGCCGATTGTGTTCATGCCCGACAAACAGTTGAACCTGCAGTGGGACAACCCCTACCTGATCAGTTCGCTGGTGGCCGTGGGCCTGGTGCTTTACACCCGCAATACTCTGCTCAGCATGTTGTTGAGCATGGGCTTTTTCTTTTTACTGCGCTGGTGGCTCTGAGTCGTCCGGCGCGAAACTGTTCTACGCTTAACGGATGATCCCTTGAGGACGGGAGGTGGACATGGCCACTGAACCAAAGCGTCCGGACCTGGATGATGAGACCGATGAACCGACAGAGGAAGAAATCGAGCGGCAGAAGCGTTCGACGCCGGACTGGAAGCACCCCGACGACGGCAAAGAGCTGTCGGACCGCGACCAGGAACGCCCGCTGAAGCCCTGATCGGTTTGCACATCCCCAAAGCCCCGCCAATAGATGGCGGGGCTTTTTAGTTTTTGTAGTTTGAAATGCAATCACCTGGGGAGCAGGCGCTGGAACCAAACACTGTGTACCCTTATCCAACCTCGGCTCGCAGCGATTGGCGGGCCGGTCGAAGGATGAATGGGCGAGGGGTTTTTGCCATTAAACGTGACGGTCGCAAGGTCTGGCCCAAGGCAAAACATGAAGCAGTTGATCAAGGTTCTATCCGTATTCGCCATCGCTGTCGGCCTGTTTGGCTGCATCGCCGCGCCCATTGAAATGACGCCGCAGACGCAACAGCGTCTGCAAGCGCAGGCGCCGATCCGCTTTCTGCTGACCTTCGACGACGGGCCCAGCGCGTCCGGTTTTTACAACCCGACCGCCACTGTACTCGACAGCCTGGCGCACAATCCGCTGCAACCGGACATCAAAGCCGTGTTCTTCGTGCAGACCCGAGCCTCGGGCGCCGGCGGCAGTGACGTGGGGCGCCAACTCATGCGGCGCGAACAGGCCGAAGGGCATCTGCTGGGCTTCCACACGGCCACTCCCCACCACACCAACCATCGCTCCCTGGAGCCGGAGCAACTGGAGCAATCGCTGACCAACGGCAGCGCAGACATCGCCGCGATCACTGGCGCCTCGCCGATCCTGGTGCGTCCGCCGTTCTGGAATTATGACAAGCGCACTTTCGCGGCCTATCAGCAGCACGGCATGCATGTACTGCTGACCGACCTGAGCGCCAATGACGGCAAGATCTGGGGCTTCAACGCCAGCCCTCGGCGGCGGGCCAATATGCTGCGGCAGCTGTCCGAAGTCCGCGAGCGCATAGCCCTTGGCGAGTTGCCGACGGTGGATGGGGTGATTCCGGTGGTGGTGACCTTTCACGACCTCAACCGCTACACCGCCCGGCATGCCCGCGAATACCTGCAAATCCTCCTCGACAGTGCCAACGCCACCGGTCTGGCCACGGCGCAGAAGCCGTTTTACGACGACACGGCAGCGCTACAGCGGGCGGCCATGGCGCGCACCGTCAAGCAGAGTTCCGAGCCTGTTCGTTTGCCAGGGATCTGGAATTGGATATGGGATGGGGATGCTCACTGAACGACGTCGGGGGTGATTGACTGTGTAGCAGCTGTCGAGCCTGCGAGGCTGCGTTCGGCTGCGCAGCAGTCGTGAATCCGGCTGGCGGGGTTTGCCTGATGCACCGCAAGTTCTGGTTTGACGACTGCTGCGCAGCCGAACGCAGCCTCGCAAGCTCGACAGCTGCTACGGCGAACGCGGGCTCGCCAGCTCCTACGAAGCTCACTGGCGCATTGCGCAAGCTGAACTAATCTCAGTGGATCCAATCGGGAGGCCGTCCAGGGAGGGCGTCTGTCATGGTTTCAATTGAGCAGCTTTGCCAGATTGTCGAGTCCGGTTTCAAGCCGCTCTCCTGCGAATGCACCGTGAACCATGATGAAACCTTGCGGATCAAGGTTTTCGATCAGAGCACCGGGCGGATTGAATTGTTGATCACCGGCGTATCCCCCGACAAACTGATCAGTGTTCGCGATATTTCCAACCTGATCGGCGAACTTCGCATAGAAATGCGTGCCGGTCGCCGAGCGTTCGCCGGTGTCGTGGCCTAACCGCGACTTCTTGTAGCAGCTGCCGAAGGCTGCGTTCGGCTGCGTAGCAGTCGTAAAATCGGAGATCGCGATACATCAGGCAGACCGCATTAGCCGGATTCACGACCGCTACGCAGCCTCGCTGGGGCTCGACAGCTGCTACGGATTGCATTTACGGCTCAACTGTCGCGCGGCAGCAGTTCATCGATCATCTGCAAGCAATGATTCAACCCCGGCGACACATCGCCCACGCGCCTGCTGAGAATAATCGGCGAGATCGCGTTGTCTTCCAGCACCGGGGTGAAGCCAATGTCGTCGCGGTGCAGCAACTGCACCGAGGCCGGTACCAGCGTCACCCCGATTCCCGCCCCCACCAGACCAATCGCCGTTTGCAGCTCGTTGGTCCATTGCGCCACCTTGATGTGCACGCCACTGGCTTCGAACAATGCGATCACGTGGTCGGCGTAACTCGGGCGCGGGTTGCCGGGGTAGAGCACAAAGGGTTCCTTGGCCAGTTCCCGAAGGCTGATGGGCCTGGCGAGGAGCGGATGGCCGGCGGGCAGGGCGGCCACCAGTCGGTCTTCGGTGAGCACGGTCTGCAGGATGGCCGGGTCGTCGATGCGGATGCGCCCGAAGCCGACATCGATACGCCCGGCCTTGAGCGCCTGCACCTGTTGCAACGTGGTCATTTCCGAGAGCCCCAACTCCAGCGCCAGAGGCTCGCCGCTGCGCAACCGGCGAATCAGTTCCGGCAGCACGCCATAGAGTGTCGAGGGCGCAAAGCCGATGCCCAGCCAGGTCTTTTCGCCCAGGCCGATCCGCCGCGTGTTGTCGCAGACCTTGCCCAGTTGTTCGAGCAGGGCGGTGGAGTGTTCATGGAAAAAACGCCCGGCGTCGGTCAGCTTCAACGGTCGGCCGCGCTCCAGCAGCAGTACCCCGAGTTCGTCTTCCAGCTGCTGGATCTGCCGGCTCAGCGGCGGTTGGGCGATGTGCAGCAGTTCGGCGGCGCGGGTGAAGTTGAGGGTTTGAGCCAGCACCTGAAAATATCGCAGGTGACGCAGTTCCATGGGGCCTCCGGACGTCGATCTGTTAAATACCTTTAAGGTATCGAGTCAGACCAATTCTATATTGGCTTCCCGAAAAAAGCCGTACCAGAATCGGTTCCAGAACTTTAAGAACCTGACGGGTATCGCGACATGCTTGCAACAGCCATTGAATCGATCGAGACGATCATCGTCGATCTGCCGACCATTCGCCCACACAAGCTGGCGATGCACACCATGCAGAACCAGACTCTGGTGATCATTCGGGTGCGCTGTGCCGATGGCATTGAGGGTATCGGTGAGTCGACCACCATCGGCGGCCTGGCCTACGGCAACGAAAGCCCGGACAGCATCAAGACCAACATCGACAAACACTTCGCGCCACTGCTGATCAGCCAGGACAGCGGCAATGTGAATGCCGTGATGTTGCGCCTGGAGCGCAGCATTCGTGGCAACACCTTCGCCAAATCGGGTATCGAAAGCGCCTTGCTCGACGCCCAGGGCAAGCGCCTTGGCCTGCCGGTCAGCGAACTGTTGGGTGGACGGGTTCGCGATGCATTGCCGGTGGCCTGGACCCTGGCCAGCGGCGACACCGCCAAGGACATTGCCGAAGCGGAAAAAATGCTCGACCTGCGCCGCCACCGGATCTTCAAGCTGAAAATCGGCGCCGGCGAGGTCAACCGCGACCTGGCTCACGTTATTGCGATCAAAAAGGCCTTGGGCGATCGCGCCAGCGTGCGGGTCGATGTCAATCAGGCTTGGGACGAAGCAGTCGCTCTGCGGGCCTGCCGGATCCTCGGCACCAACGGCATCGACCTGATCGAACAACCTATCTCGCGCAATAACCGCGCCGGCATGGTGCGCCTGAATGCCATGAGCCCGGCGCCGATCATGGCCGATGAATCCATCGAGTGCGTGGAAGATGCCTTTAACCTGGCACGGGAAGGCGCCGCTTCGGTGTTCGCTCTGAAAATCGCCAAGAACGGCGGCCCGCGCGCCGTGCTGCGAACCGCCGCGATTGCCGAGGCGGCCGGTATCGGCCTGTACGGCGGCACCATGCTCGAAGGCGGAATCGGCACGCTGGCCTCGGCCCATGCCTTTGTCACCCTGAATACATTGAGCTGGGATACCGAATTGTTCGGCCCGCTGCTGCTGACCGAAGACATCCTCAGCGAGCCCTTGGTCTACCGCGATTTCCAACTGCACGTCCCGTCAACACCGGGGCTGGGCCTGACCCTGGATGAAGAGCGCCTGGCGTTTTTCCGTCGGGACAAAAGTTCCACTGTCGTTCATCAAGCCTGAGGAGGGCATCATGCTGTTTCACGTAAAAATGACCGTGAATTTACCGGTCGACATGAACCCGGAGCGCGCCGCTCAACTCAAGGCCGACGAGAAAGCCCTGGCCCAGCGCCTGCAAGAGCAAGGCAAGTGGCGTCATCTGTGGCGCATCGCCGGGCTCTATGCCAATTACAGCGTGTTCGATGTCGACAGCGTTCAGGAACTGCACGACTTACTGATGCAATTGCCGCTGTACCCGTACATGGCCATCGAGGTCAACGCGCTGTGCCGGCATCCTTCTTCCATTCGCGAGGATGACCGCTGAACCCAGCCTGTTCAGTTCGCTACGCTAATAATTACAAGATGAGGATCCACCATGAACGTCAAGATTTCCCACACCGCCAGTGTCCAGAAGTTTCTCGAAGAAGCCAGCGGCCTGCTCAATGAAGCCGGCGATCCGCGGGTCAAGGCGCTGGTTTACCGCATCCTGCGTGATTCGGTGAACATCATCGAAGACCTGGCCGTGACCCCGGAAGAATTCTGGAAAGCCGTCAATTACCTCAACGTGCTGGGCGCGCGGCAGGAGGCCGGTCTGTTGGTTGCCGGGCTCGGTCTTGAGCATTACCTCGACCTGTTGATGGATGCCGAAGACGAGCAGGCCGGCAAATCCGGCGGCACCCCGCGAACCATCGAGGGGCCGTTGTATGTGGCGGGTGCGCCGCTGTCGCAAGGCGAAGCGCGTCTCGATGACGGCGTCGATCCGGGTGTGACTCTGTTCATGCAGGGCCGGGTGTTCAACACCGCCGGCGAACCGCTGGCCGGGGCGGTGGTGGATGTCTGGCACGCCAACACCGGCGGCACCTATTCGTACTTCGACACCACCCAGTCCGAGTTCAACCTGCGTCGCCGGATCGTCACCGATGCCGAGGGTCGTTATCGCTTCCGTAGCATCGTGCCGTCGGGCTACGGCTGCCCGCCGGATGGTCCGACCCAGCAACTGCTCAATCAACTGGGCCGTCATGGCCAGCGGCCGGCGCACATTCACTTCTTCATTTCGGCACCGGATCATCGTCACCTGACCACCCAGATCAACCTCGATGGCGATCAGTACCTGCATGACGATTTCGCCTACGCCACCCGTGACGAACTGATCGCCAAGATCACCTTCAGCGACGATCCGCAGCGTGCAGCGGCCCATGGCGTGAGCGGTCGTTTTGCCGAAATCGATTTCGACTTCACCCTGCAGTCGTCCGCCCAACCTGAGGAGCAGCAACGCCACGAGCGGGTGCGTGCGCTCGAGGACTGATACCTCTCGAGCAGCCGAACCGGGTCACGAGATAACCGACCGTTTATCTCGTGGCCTTCTGTGTTTCGGGCAGGACACTAGAATGGCGGCGCCACTGATAACAACAATGAGAGTGAACCGATGATGCAAGCGCAATTGTTGAGTCATCGCAGCAGAATCTTCGACCATGCCGACCCGTATGCGGTGTCGGGCTACGTCAATCAGCATGTCGGCAACCATTGCCTGCAGATGCCCAGGGCCGGCCGGCCGCTGGCCAGCCTCGATCATCGCAAGTTTGCCAGCCTTGATCTGTGCCGCATCAGTTATGGCGCCAGCGTGCGGGTTACCTCTGGCGCGCTGGACAGCATCTATCACTTGCAAGTGCTGTTGCGCGGCAATTGCCTGTGGCGTGGCCACGGTCAGGAACATTACTTCGCGCCCGGGGAGTTGCTGCTGATCAACCCGGACGATCCGGTGGATCTGACCTATTCCAGTGATTGCGAAAAATTCATCCTGAAAGTCCCCACCCGGCTGCTGGAGTCGGTGTGCGAGGAGCAGCGCTGGCGGTATCCGGGGCAGGGCGTGCGGTTTCTGGAAAACCGTTATCAGCTCAATCAACTGGAAGGTTTCGTCGGTCTGCTGGCGATGATTTGCCAGGAAGCTGAGGCTTCCGAGCCGATTCCTCGCGTGCAGGAGCACTATGCGCAAATCGTGGTCAGCAAGATGCTGGGCCTGATGAAAACCAACGTCATGCGCACCGATCCCGGCTCAGCCTCGGCCACGTTCGAGGCGCTGGTCGATTACATCGCCTGCAACCTCAAGCAAGACATCGACAGCGAAGAACTGGCGCGCCAGGCGCGGATGAGCCTGCGTTCGCTGTACGGGCTGTTCGAACGCAATGCGGGGGACACGCCGAAAAACTACATCCGGCAGAAGAAGCTCGAGCGCATTCACGCCAACCTGAGCGATCCGACCTGCAATGTGCGCAACGTCACGGAGGTGGCCATGGATTACGGCTTCCTGCACCTGGGCCGGTTCTCCGACAGCTACCGCAAACAGTTCGGCGAATTGCCTTCGGACACCCTCAAGCGCCGTCATTGATTGCCAAGACGTTTGACGAATAACCTGTGGCGAGGGGGCTTGCCCCCGTTCGGCTGCGCAGCAGTCGTAAATCCTGCCGACGCGGTGTGCCTGACAGAATGCCGGGGGCCGCTTCGCAGCCCAGCGGGAGCAAGCTCCCTCGCCACATTGGCAACCATCAACCACCGACCGCCCCTTGCACAAAACGGATACAGGTCTGCACCCGGCGGATAGTCCGCCCCATCCCCACGTTCTAGCATGGCCCTGCCTGAATAAAAACAATGGAGGCGGCGGCCATGTCCCTGCGACCCGAATACCTTCACTCCCTGCTTGAAGAAAACCCTGAACAGGGTATCTATCGCTGCAAGCGCGAGATGTTCACTGACCCGCGGCTGTTCGACCTTGAGATGGAACACATCTTCGAAGGCAACTGGCTGTACCTGGCGCACGAAAGCCAGATCCCCAACAACAACGATTTCTACACCACCACCATGGGGCGCCAGTCGATCTTCATCGCGCGCAACAAGGATGGCGTGTTGAATGCCTTTATCAACGCATGCAGCCACCGCGGGGCGATGCTCTGCCGGCACAAGACCGGCAACAAGAGTTCGTACACCTGCCCATTCCACGGCTGGACGTTCAACAACTCCGGCAAGCTGCTCAAGGTCAAGGACCCGGCGGCGGCCGGCTACCCGGCGAGCTTCAATTGCGAAGGCTCCCACGATCTGACCAAAGTCGCGCGTTTCGAGTCCTATCGCGGCTTCCTGTTCGGCAGTCTCAAGGCCGACGTGGTGCCGTTGGTGGAGCACTTGGGCGAGTCGGCGAAGATCATCGACATGATCGTCGACCAGTCCGCCGATGGCCTGGAAGTGCTGCGCGGTTCCTCCAGTTACATCTACGAAGGCAACTGGAAACTCACCGCCGAAAACGGCGCCGACGGCTATCACGTCAGCTCCGTGCACTGGAACTACGCCGCCACCCAGAATCAGCGCAAACAGCGCGAAGCGGGCGAAGACATCCGCACCATGAGCGCCGGCACCTGGGCCAAGCAGGGCGGTGGTTTCTATTCCTTCGACAAGGGCCACATGCTGCTCTGGACCCGTTGGTCCAACCCCGAGGACCGTCCGCTGTACGAGCGTCGCGACGAGTTGGCCCGGGACTTCGGCCAGGCTCGCGCCGACTGGATGATCGAGAACTCGCGCAACCTGTGCCTGTACCCGAACGTGTACCTGATGGACCAGTTCAGCTCGCAGATTCGCATCGCCCGGCCGATCTCGGTCAACCGCACCGAAATCACCATTTACTGCATCGCCCCCAAAGGTGAAAGCGACCACGCCCGATCGAGCCGCATTCGGCAGTACGAGGACTTTTTCAACGTCAGTGGCATGGCCACTCCAGACGATCTGGAAGAGTTTCGCTCCTGCCAGACCGGTTACCAGGGCAGCGTCACCACCTGGAATGACATGTCCCGTGGTGCCGAACACTGGATTGAAGGCGCCGATGACGCGGCCAAGGAAATTGACCTGCACCCATTGCTCAGCGGGGTGCGTACCGAAGACGAAGGCCTGTTCGTGCTGCAACACAAATATTGGCAGCAGACCATGCTCAAGGCCCTGGCCGCCGAACAGTCCGAACTGATTGCAGTGGAGGCCGTGCAATGACCATGACCTATGACGCGGTGCGCGATTTTCTCTACCGCGAAGCGCGCTACCTCGACGACAAGCAATGGGATGACTGGCTGGAGTTGTACGCACCGGACGCCACTTTCTGGATGCCGTCCTGGGATGACAACGACGAGCTGACCATCGATCCGCAGCGGGAAATCTCGCTGATCTGGTACGGCAACCGCACGGGCCTGGAAGACCGCATCTTCCGTATCAAGACCGAGCGTTCCAGTGCCAGCGTGCCGGACACCCGCACCTCGCACAACCTCAGCAACATCGAGCTGATCGAACAGGCCGACGGCCTGTGCAAGGTGCGTTTCAACTGGCACACCCTGAGCTTTCGCTACAAGACCGTCGACAGCTATTTCGGCAGCAGTTTCTACACCCTGGATGTGCGCGGCGAGAACCCGCTGATCTTGGCCAAGAAAGTGATCCTGAAGAACGACTACGTTCGCCAGGTCATTGATGTTTACCACCTCTGAGGCGGCCGTCATGACTCATTCCATTGCGTTCAATTTCGAAGACGGCGTCACCCGGTTCATCGACGCCAACGCCGGCGAAACCGTGGCCGATGCTGCGTACCGCCAGGGCATCAATATTCCGCTGGACTGCCGCGACGGCGCTTGCGGCACCTGCAAGTGTTTCGCCGAAGCCGGGCGCTACGACCTGGGCGAGGACTACATCGAAGACGCCCTCAGCGCTGACGAAGCGCAGCAGGGTTTTGTCCTGACTTGCCAGATGCGTGCGCAGAGCGATTGCGTGGTGCGGGTGCCGGTTTCATCGGATGTCTGCCGTACTCGTCAGGCCAGTTACGACGCGACCATCAGCGCCGTGCGTCAGCTGTCCGACAGCACCATCGCACTGTCGATCAAGGGCGAAGCCCTGAGCAAACTGGCGTTTTTGCCGGGGCAGTATGTGAACCTCGGGGTTCCGGGCAGCGAGCAGACCCGTGCGTATTCGTTCAGCTCGTTGCAGCGTGACGGCGAAGTCAGTTTCCTGATTCGCAACGTGCCCGGCGGCTTGATGAGCAGTTTCCTGACCGGCATGGCCAAGGCCGGCGACAGCATGAGCCTGGCCGGACCGTTGGGCAGTTTCTATCTGCGCGATATTCGCCGGCCGTTGTTGCTGCTGGCCGGTGGCACCGGTCTGGCGCCGTTTACCGCGATGCTGGAAAAAATCGCCGAGCAGGGCAGCGATCATCCGCTGCATTTGATCTACGGCGTGACCAACGATTTCGACCTGGTGGAAATCGATCGACTGGAAGCCTTTGCCGCACGAATCCCGAACTTCAGCTTCAGCGCCTGCGTGGCCAACCCCGACAGTCGGCACCCGCTCAAGGGCTACGTGACCCAGCACATCGAGCCACGGCATCTGAACGATGGCGACGTCGATGTCTACCTGTGCGGCCCGCCGCCGATGGTCGAAGCGGTCAGCCAGTTCATTCGCGAGCAAGGCATCGCGCCTGCGAACTTCTACTACGAGAAATTTGCCGCCAGCGCGGCCTGAGCCGCGACACGCTCTAGTAGCAGCTGTCGAGCCCCAGCGAGGCAGCGTTCGGCTGCGAAGCAGTCGTGAATCCGGCAAACGCGGTTTACCTGACATACCGCAGTTTTTTATTTTGCGACTGCTTCGCAGCCGAACGCAGCCTCGCTGGGGCTCGACAGCTGCTACAGATCGTGTTTCCCGCGAAAGCGATTTCGCAACGAGGGTATGTATGAACAGATTCCACGAAAAAATCGCGCTGATTACCGGTGCCGCCCAAGGCATCGGCCGGCGTGTGGCGGAACGCATGGCCGCTGAAGGTGCGCGGTTGATTCTGGTCGACCGCTCCGATCTGGTGTTCGAGTTGCAGAAAGAACTGGGGCGGGACAGCCAGGTGCTCGCCCTGACCGCCGACCTTGAGCAATACAACGAATGCAGCCGCGTGATGCGCACCGCCGTCGAGCGCTTCGGGCGCCTCGATGTGTTGGTCAACAATGTCGGCGGCACGATCTGGGCCAAGCCTTTCGAGCACTATGAAGAGTCGCAGATCGAGGCCGAAGTCCGACGTTCATTGTTCCCGACGCTGTGGTGTTGCCATGCCGCGCTGCCGTTCATGCTTGAGCAAGGCAACGGCGCCATCGTCAACGTTTCATCCATCGCCACCCGCAGCGTCAATCGCGTGCCTTACGGTGCGGCGAAGGGTGGGGTCAACGCGTTGACCGCGTGCCTGGCGTTCGAAACCGCCGGCCGTGGGGTACGGGTCAACGCGACCGCTCCCGGTGGCACCGAAGCGCCGCCGCGGCTGATCCCGCGCAACACCGCGGAACAAAGCGCTCAGGAAAAGCTGTGGTATCAGCAGATCGTCGACCAGACCCTCGACAGCAGTTTGATGAAGCGCTACGGCACACTGGATGAACAGGCCAGCGCTATCCTGTTTCTGGCCAGCGACGAAGCCTCCTATATCACCGGCATGGTCATGCCGGTCGGTGGCGGCGATCTGGGCTGACCTTTCAGGAGGGCGTCGGCTGTATTGAGCTACAAGCGACGCTGAAATGCTCTGACGATTCTGAGTGTGGCGTCGCTTGTGTTCAGGTTCTGGACGGCGTCCAGCGGGTACCAGATGCAGTCGAAGATTTCATTCTGGGGCCGCGCCTCGGCCACGTTTATGACTGATGCCTCGTAGACATGATGCCTGGTGCTGGTCGTGTCCAACTCCATCAAGTACAGCAGGCTGTCGACCCCAAGCCCGGTTTCTTCATAAAGCTCTCTTGTGGCCGCGCCCGCGATGGTTTCGCCAGGCTCGATTTTTCCACCCGGCAGGGTCCAGCGCCCCCTGGGTTTGCGCACCAGGAGAATGTGCCGGTCCTGCTCGCAAATGACGGTTGCGCGTACTTTCATGGATTACCTGACTGCCGGTTGTCATAAAACAGTCATAAAAATGCAATATTCAGACCGCAATCCGCAGACGTGTCTGCTTCAAGGGTTAGAGTCGACAGGGCGGTTGAAAGTGCAATGGGATGCCGGAATCCTGACGCGACGTCTGGTCGGCACTTCTGCGAAGGTCGGGTGTAAGGTAGTTGAGTGGACCCTGGACTATCACTGCCGAAATGGAGGTGACTAATGAGCGTTCCGATGCTGACCAAAATGCACATGAACGGCTATGACGTACTCAGCGTGAACAGCGGCCCGTGGCGGGTGTGCACCAAAGGTGACCGGCTTGGATCCTTTGGCAGCCGAGAAGAAGCACTGGCCTATGCGGCTGCGCTTCCCGCCTACAGAGCCCGGTCGGGCAGATCATCGCGTAGCCACAAATCAGACAAATAGTGTGCCTGAAGCCCCGGTACGCCGGGGCTTCTCGTTATTAAAGTCGTGGGCTCAGTAACCACCACCCATCCCGCCCGTGGACGGGGAATACGCTCTGGCTTTTTGTTGGACGCGACTCCACTCGGCGCAGGTCATGAAGGCTTTATGGTCGACCTGGCCCCTGCCATCAAAACTGACGCTGTACGGCTGCTGATTGCCGGCCTGGGTCAACTTGTAATCAAAGCAAGCGCCTGGCTCCACCGTGCGATCGGTGATCGATAGCGGCTTGCCGCCAATCTGCTCGACCTGATCCTTGGTCATGCCGGCTTCGACCTTGGCGACCAGCGGTTGGTCCCGGTAGATATGCGATTCCGTGTTACAGCCACCTGTCGCCGCCAGCACGGCGATCAGCGCGCATAGAGGCTTGTTCATGGCAATGCTCTCTAGTGAACTTTCGTTCGAGTGATGGTTTTTGCTTTCACTTCTTCAGCATAGCCCGCCAGCCGCTCTTCATCGCCCTGGAACAAGGAGCACAGCCTGAGCGTCGCCTCTGCGTCCACATCATTGCCGGCCAGGCGCAACTGCTCTGCGATGCGCAAAAGCTCTACCGCCGACCACCTCAGATCCGACGCCACACCTTGCAGATCGCGCCGTAGTTGCTGTTCATATTCGTTAAGCCACATGATGACCTCCTGCAATTCCCCGCTACGAAATAGTAATCCCATTTACCTCGATGGAGCGTTATGTTCGTCTGATCCAAAGAGAGTCGAAATCATGCAACAACCTGCCTACCAACTGCTGGAAGTCGCCAACGGCAAGCCGATCAAACTCTGGACCGAAGGCGTGCCGGTTGAAAGCGAAGCCCGGCAGCAACTGATCAATACCGCGAAGATGCCGTTCATCTTCAAGCACCTGGCGGTGATGCCGGACGTGCACCTGGGCAAAGGTTCCACCATCGGCAGCGTGATCCCCACCGTGGGCGCGATCATTCCGGCGGCCGTGGGCGTGGACATCGGCTGCGGCATGATCGCCGCGCGCACCTCGCTGACCGCTGCCGACTTGCCGGATAACCTGCATGGTCTGCGCACTGCCATTGAAAAGGCCGTGCCCCATGGCCGCACCTTGAGCCATGGCCGCCGTGACGAAGGCGCCTGGGAACACGTTCCACAGCAGGCCGATCAGGCCTGGGCGGCGCTGAACCCTCGGTTCAAGGCGATCACCGACAAGTACCCGAAACTCGCCAGCACCAACAACCGCCAGCACCTGGGGACCCTCGGCACCGGTAACCACTTCATCGAGGTCTGCCTGGACGAGGCCAATCGCGTGTGGTTCATGCTGCACAGCGGCTCTCGCGGCGTGGGCAATGCCATCGGTACTCTGTTCATTCAATTGGCCCAGGCGGACATGCGCCAGCACATCGCCAACCTGCCGGACCGTGACCTGGCCTACTTCAAGGAGGGCAGCCGGCACTTCGATGACTACGTCGAAGCGGTGGGTTGGGCTCAGGACTTCGCCCGGCAGAACCGTGCCTTGATGATGCAAGCGGTGATTCACGCGGCGCGGCAGGTGATCCGCAAACCTTTCGAGGTTGCGCTGGAGGCTGTGAACTGCCACCACAATTACGTGCAGAAAGAGCGGCATTTCGGCGAGGACATCCTGGTCACCCGCAAAGGCGCGGTGTCGGCGAAGAAGGGCGAGCTGGGGATCATTCCCGGTTCCATGGGGGCCAAAAGCTTCATCGTTCGCGGCCTCGGCAACGAGCAATCGTTCTGTTCCTGCAGCCACGGCGCCGGTCGCACCATGAGCCGCACCAAAGCCAAGAACACCTTCACCGTCGCCGACCAGATCCGCGCGACCGCCCATGTGGAATGCCGCAAGGATGCGGCGGTCATCGATGAGATCCCGATGGCCTACAAGGACATCGACAAAGTCATGCACGCCCAGCGTGATCTGGTGGAAGTGCTGCATACGTTGCGACAGGTGGTGTGCGTGAAGGGGTAGGGATGGGAGTATTCCGCTGGTCGGGAAAATCAACGGGAGTGGTCAGCTCTGCTGTCGTATGGAGGTAGTGATCCATTCGCTGGGGCGAGGTATCTCAAATGACGGCGACTGATGATTTCAGACACCATGCGCATGAACTGATCGCGGACCTGGATGCGGCCACCACGGAAATGATGAAGTTGATTTCAGCCCATCAGCTCAGTGGGCCGGAATGGGAACGGGTCACGAAATGGCAGCATGAAGCGTACGAGCGGTGGATGAAGTATCTGAATGCGAGTTCGTATACCGATTCCGGCTCGGGGTCGATCCGGGGCAGGGTGAGGCCTCTGTATAGAAGCCTCTGTATAAGAAAGCTCCTTTATAGCGGCGTAACCCCAGCGTTTGCTGGATGTCTGTCCAAGTACAGGTTACATTTCCCGTTTTTCAGGATAGAGAAGCATCATGCGGATGTTGATAGCGGGAGTAGCGGTGGCTGCGTTGGCGGGCTGTTCATTGCCCGCATCCCTGGTGCCCGGTGAGCCTAATGTCAGCAAATACAGCGATAAGGCACCCAAGGAATATGCCGGGTGTGTATTGCCGTTGTGGCGTCAGGAGATTGCGGGCACAACGCAAACCGCGATTTCCAATGGCTATCGGATTACTGCGCCGAGCGTCATCACAGCTGACGAAATTCTGGATATCGTGAAGTCGAAGGATGGCAGCCAGGTATCGCTTTACCAAGGACCGCCATGGGCCAAGTCAGGAGCGTTGCGCCAGGCTGTCCGGGATTGTCTGTAACGGCTTCTTCAGTAAATGACTCAAAAATAGTGTGGATATTTAATGAGTTACGAGATTTAGTAACTGGATGGTGAGTCAAAATATCTTGTTACAGATCAATTGATTGGGTAATATTGCCCTGCGTTCACCACCACGGTTTATGCATTTTTAAAGCCCAGGCGTCCATCAGCTGCCTGGGCTTTTTTTTGTCTGGCATTTAGGGATGGCTTACAAGCACGCTGCCGGCAGAGTGCCAGCAGCGTCGGTGATGAGGTGGGTAAGCGCTATTGCTAAAATCTGTTGTTACCCGGCCGGATCGGCCTTGCGTCGATCACTGCCAGAAGGATTTCCAGTGTTTATAAGCCTTCTCTCGACCAGGACATTTCGCAGGGCCTGGCGTGCCGAAGGATCCAGTTGATGTTCTCTCTCCTTGAGTTCAAGCAAGATGGGGCTGGACCAGCCACGATAGGTTTGCTCGGTAATACGAGTAGGCGTCATCTATCTCTCCCTTGTGAGTCGCCCGACAACACAGTGGGCGAAGTCCTGTGCGATAAAAATCCTAGTCGAGGAAACGATTTGTCGCCAGCGATTGGCAGTGCCGACTGTCCTGCACAGCGTAGGTTGTTGGTGATTCGGGCGTAAACTGAAAAGGCTACCTCATCAAAAGGAGCCGCATATGATCGCCGACCAAACGATTAGACAGGCGTCGGAGCAAAGCACTGTTTGGGACCAATATTTCTGTGCTGCGCTGATTGCCGAAAGCCATCTGACGGCACCGGTGGTAGGAGAAACCACCCACGAAGACAGGCAAAACATGCTGATCCAAAGAGCCAAAGCGCTCGCCGACAAGATGCTTGAAAACAGAAGATAAAACGGAGCCCGGCCATTGCGGCCGGGCTCTTCACTTATCGCCCCTTTGACAGGTCACCTGGCCAGGCTGTCACTGGGTGGCGCGATGGACTGCCCCGGTTTTTTTGGGCGCTGAGTTCTTTGTTCGTGGATCGTCTACAGTTGGTAATTCATGGATACGGAGATCGAACATGAAGTGCTTAATTTGTCACGCTGTCTCTAACACTGTTCATGTGGCTGAAGACTGGTCAGAAGTTGCATGCTCGGCTGGATGTGGACGCTTCAGGGTCTCGGCCAACCTGATTAAAAGCATGAAGGGCAGGAACGAATCCTTTGACATCGAGCGCACAAGACAATGGCTCAAGATGTCCCGCAACGACGAGCCGGTGCCGTTGATATCCCGCTATGACTACAACGTTGCCTTGTTGCATCGCGACACCGGGGAGAAGTCGGCCATCGCGCCGAGTCGCTCCAGGCAGCCGCTGACTTCGGATTAGATTTTCGACCGGTTGTAACACCACCTTCCGAAGGCTGCGATCTTTTGATCTTCAGCGGCTCCTGAACGATCAAGAGATGCAGCAGCTGCCGAGCGACGCCTAACGTTCGACCGTCATGTAAAAACAAGCAACCTCCTTGGATCGCCCGTGTCGATATCAACATATCCGCGCGATTCGTCATCACACCTGCCCAGGTTGTCAGCGTTTATGGCGGGCTGAAAGCGGCTATAGCTGAATGTTCAGGAGGTGGTTATGAACTGTCCGCTGTGTGGTAATACCAATGCGCTGGAAGATCGTTCGTTCGGGGGCGGATTGCGCATTCATTGCGAACCGTGTGGTGGTTTCTATCGAATTTCATCGACCCTGCATGCCTTGGCTGAAGGAAAGTCTTATGACACCGAGCGCGCTCGAACCCGCCTGAAGAAGAAGCGTGAAACCGGCAAATTGGAGGATCAAGAGCCGGCGCTAGGCCCGGAAGACAAAGACCTACTCATTGAGCCGGGCTAACGTGTCGCGCAACGCGAATGCAGTTCAGCGAAGGGTGCGTTGCGTGGGGGAAGGCGCAGCGACTATTTACAGAAGGACTCGCCTGGCCTTGGAGCCGAATTTCCAATGGATTCCAGGTCAGGCGAGCGTGTCGGATCCATGGGGCTTTAATCCTGATGAACACTTGAACGGCTCATTATCCAATCGGTTAATGAGCCTGTGCCACGCCGCACAAAACAGTCGCGGCGGCGGACTGAGATCGTGTGCTGGCAATGTTTCCCAGCGACACGACGCCAACCAGACGCTTGTCTCGGTTAAGCACGGGCAGGCGACGGAGGTGGACGTCCGCCATGTTTCTAGCGACATGCTCGATGTCTTCATCCTCATAGCAATAGCGGATGCCGCCACTCATTATTTTACTGATAGGGGTTGTTCCGGTGAGTCCTTCGGCGACTGCTCTGATGGCGATGTCCCGGTCCGTGATCATGCCAATCAGGCGCTCTTGCTCTTCAACCATAATGGCGCCGCTATCGATCCTGGCCATCATGCTTGCAGCCTCCTGGATCGTCTGGCTTGGTTTGGCTGTTAAAACATCTTTCGTCATAACTTCCGAGATCTTCATGAAAAAGACTCCTTTTAAAGGGATGCTTCAGTGATTACTGACTGTCTATTTTTCGACTTGGAGGGGATGTACAGGGTTCAGAATGTTTTGTCTCCGCTCGTCATCGTGGTGAACCGGGATTCTCCAGCGCCGCTCATTGAGCGGCGTTTTCGTATTCGGGCGTTGCTCAAGGAACAGCGCAACACCGCAAACGTGCGAGAGGGCAGGCGGCTTCGGATGGATGGCTGAGTTTGTAACTTGCTCGATACAAATATGAATCTGTATCATTTAGTTTCAAATCAAGGGTGCGAGGGAGTGCATTACCCACATAAAAATAAGGTTCAGGTAATGCTCAAAATGCTACTCGTGTACGGTCATCTGATTGCCACCTGTATTGCTCTGGGGAGGGTGCTGCAGGCAGATCAACAGCTATGGAGCTGGCGCAAGGATGTGTTGAGCCAGGTGCAACGTGAGTATCTCGACGAGACTCAAAAAATCGTCACGCTCGCGCTATTGGCTCTTTGGGGAAGTGGCTTGCTGCTGGTGCTCCAGGGTTACCTCTATGAGGGGACCACGTATCTGCTCAATCAAAAGCTCTGGGCCAAGGTGAGTGTTGTTGCGCTGCTTAGCCTCAACGGCGCTTTGTTGCATCGAATCGGTTTTCCGCTGCTGCAGAAGGCTCCCTTTGTTTTGTTACACAGCTGCGCCCGGACTCGCCTTGCACTGTTGGGCGCTCTCTCTATGAGTGGCTGGTTATTTGCCGCATTCCTGGGGGTGGCTCGAGCGTGGAATCACGTGCTGCCTTACTTGCATGTGATGGGTGCTTTTGCCGTGTTCTCGTTAGTGGCTTGTGCAGTGGCGTGGATAGTCGCCAGCACAGCGGGTGCCATGGATGATGAGTGGTCGCGCACTGGCAGTGAGTAAAACCTGATTATGCCGGACGCAGGTTGTTCAGGTTTATTCAGAATTGTGTTCGGGACACAGGGCGCAACTCTGGATAGAGTTCTCACCGCTCACCCAGCTTCGGTTCTTTACCAGGCACGGAGTGCTAGGCCTTGGTTGGGCGAGCACCCATTTTTGATTGTTCTCGACAGAGAGAATGACGGCGCACGCGAAACCATGCTCCCTTCAGGCACCGTCCCTGAGCAACTGGCTGAACGCCTCCAGCTCACTTTTTTCCACATCGGAAACCAGCACGAAGCGCATGTGATTGGTTTGCCAGGACACCACGTTAAAGCCACGAATCGTCTGGGTCTGCCGCGGCTTGTCTGCCTCCGGCACAGGCAGGATAAACACATTGATGATGTGTTTGGCCCTCCCGTAACTCAGGGCTGCCGTGGTCTGGTGTTGCAGATAATCCAGCCGCCCGCCCAGTAATGGAAATCCCTGCGCCGAGTAATCGAATACCGGCGGCGAGAAGTCGAGTTTGCCGGTGAACCAGGGCTTCACGGTGTGACGGTCGGAGGACACCACATCGTTCAAATGCTCGCCCATCAACGAGCGGACATGGCTGGAGACAGCCTCATCCATCAGCGGTTGCTCGCTGCCCGGCGTCATCACATAAAGCACCGCTGCCAAGGCCAGCGCCGCCGTAGAAAACGTCGGAGCGAACCATTTCCGCCAGCGCTCGACGGCGCGAGTCGCGGGAGCACCTGTGGCAAACACGCTGGCCGCTAACGATGCCGGCGCCGGGTAATACGGCGCCTGGCGCTTCACACTGACCTTCAGCAGTTTCACTTCATCATGCAGCCGCGCGCACTCGGCGCATGCGGCCAGATGCGCAGCTACATCCGCAGCCGTCGCAGGATCGAGTTCCTGATCCAGATAACCATGCAGCCGTGTCTGGCAAACCGTGCAGTCGAGTTCATTCATGATCGTGCAACTTCAGTAGTTCGAGCTTGAGCATCGCGCGCCCCCGGGCCAGTCTCGACATGACGGTGCCGATGGGGATATCGACCACCAACGCGATGTCCTTGTAAGGCATGTCTTCGAGTTCTTTCAGCACAATCACCTCACGAAACACCGGCGGCAGGGCGCACAGCGCTTGCTGGATCAGCGCCGCGTTTTCCGTGTGAATAGCCAGCAATTCCGGGGTCTGGCTGTGGCTCAGTGCGCCTTCGTCATCGCCGATGTCGTCATCGAAAGCAACCCAATGGCGCCCGGCCGAGGCTTTGAGCCAGGTGTAGCTTTCATTGCGCACGATGGTCAGAAACCAGGCCTTGGCGTTGCCATCGGCGAAACGCTGCAAAAACCTGAAGGCGCGCAGGGCACTTTCCTGCACGACATCGCGTGCGGCGGCGTCGTTGCCAGTGAGCCAGCGCGCGAGGTTGTAAGCGGCGTCCAGATGGGGCGCAATCAGGTCCTCAAATCGCTTCATGGTGGCTTCCGCACTGTCACACCCCTATAACCGTGGTGCGTGGTCTTTTATTCCCTGAAAAGAATTTGTTTTCCAGCACGGAATAAACACTCATCCCGCAAGGTTTACCTCGTGTCAGCTACATCACTGTAGTCCGCCAGCGAGGACATACCGATGGACATTCAATCAAAACACCCATTGCGCACCGACGACTTGCTGAACCCTGACCGCCGCACGCTGCTCAAGTGCTCGGCGTGGGCCGGGGCAGGGGTTATCTGGGCCCTGAGCGGCGGCATTCCCCGGGCCTTTGCGCTGGATGAGGCAGGCAACGTCGCCGACCCCAAGGCACTGGCCAGCACGTTTCACTTCGTGCAGATCAGCGACTCGCACATCGGCTTCAACAAGGAAGCCAACCCGGAGCCGGCAAAGACATTGCAGGTGGCGATCGACAAGGTCATCAAGCTGCCAAAACCACCGTCGCTGATTCTGCATACCGGCGACATCACGCACCTGTCCAAGCCTGAGGAGTTCGACACTGCGGCACAGTTGCTCAAGGGGCTGCCGTCCACCGTGCATTACGTGCCGGGTGAACACGACACCCTCGATGAGGGCGGCGGCAAGCTTTACCTGGAGCGATACGGCAAGGGCACCAAAGGCAATGGCTGGTACAGCTTCGATGACCACGGCGTGCATTTCATCGCACTGGTAAACGTCTTCAACTTCCAGGCCGGTCACGAAGCCACCCTTGGCGCCGATCAACTGGCCTGGCTGGCCGATGATTTGCGGGCGGTGACGACCAGTACACCCATCGTCGTGTTTACCCACATTCCGCTGTGGACGATTTATCAGCCGTGGGGCTGGGGCACCGAGGATGGTGATCAAGCGATTGCGATGCTGCGCAAGTACGGTTCAGTGACGGTATTGAACGGCCACATCCATCAAGTCATCCAGAAGGTCGAAGGCAACATCACCTTCCACACCGCCCGTGGCACGGCTTACCCACAACCTGCACCGGGTGCGGCGCCGGCACCGGGGCCGATGACGGTGGCCGCCGATCAATTGCGCAATTACCTGGGGATCACCGATGTGCGAGCGACACAGGGCGATCATCCGCTGGCGCTGATTGATTCGACACTGGTCTAGGGGAGGGCGGTCAGATGAAAACGCGACTGTTGGCGGTGGTGTGCCTGATGCTGTCGATGCCGGCGTGGGCTCAGGAGGTGAAGATCGATATCAAGGAGTTCATGTTTGCACCCAAGGATTTGACCGTGGCCGTGGGCACCAAAGTGACGTGGGTGAATGACGACCAGATTCCGCACACGGTGGCAGAAACCCACAAGGTGTTTCGCTCGGGGGCGCTGGATACGAATGACAGTTTTTCCTGGGTGTTCAATACACCGGGAGAGTTCGAGTATTTTTGTGCGCTGCACCCGCAGATGATCGGGAAGATTGTGGTCACCCAGTAAACAAAGGGCGCTGGAAGGTCAAAAGACCGCAGCCTTCGACTGTTCCGACGTCTGCCGGCTCAACCAGCAGGTATCCCCAGAAATGACAAAGCCCCGAATAATCGGGGCTTTGTCGTACGGAATCTGCTGACGACTCAGTTCGAGGAAGAGCCGCATAGGCTTGTTATTTCGTAGTTGGCTGCTTCGTACTGTCGCCCGCGTTGGCAGTCGTCGCCCAATTACGCGTCTTTGGCGCCAATAATCGCTCGATGGCGCCACTCACCATGTTTTCCATCAAATTATCACGCTCTTGTTCATCCAGCGAATGTTGCATCAGCCAACTGGGCGCGCTATTGAGCAAGGCTGCAATGGCTCGACCCGCGGCCCGTTGCGCCGGTTCGCTCACGCGGGGTTTGGCTCCGAGCATCAGCAGCAATTTGCGTTCGTATTGCTCACGCAAGTGGCGAACCTGTTCCTGCTGCTCCTCGTTCAGGCAGCCACTATCGCGCTCCGCCAGTCGAAAATGCCAGGGCATTTCCTGGTGCAGATTCAGGTGGGCGCGGATCAGGCTGTTGAGCCTGTCGCGTTTTGCCGGCGCCTGTTGTTCAAGGCGCCCCAAGGTTGCCAACAGCTCTTCGTAGAACTCCTCGATCAAGTCGAGCAGCAAGTGCTGTTTGCTGGGGTAATGGTGATACAACGAGCCTGGAGTGAGCCCCAGGCTTGTCGCCAGCTCACGCATGCCGACCTGACCGAAACCCTTGCTGGCAAACAGCTCCAGCACCTTGCCCCGGTACTCGGCAAACCGTGAGCAACGCTCAGGCATAGGCATGGAAGCCACGTCCCGTTTTACGCCCCAGGTAACCAGCGGCGACCATTTCCTTGAGTAGCGGTGCAGGGCGATATTTGCTGTCATTGAAGCCGTTGTAAAACGCTTCAAGAATGGCCAGTACCGTGTCCAGACCGATCAGATCCGCCAGAGCCAGTGGCCCGATCGGCTGGTTGCAACCCAGGCGCATGCCGGCGTCGATGTCTTCGGCGCTGGCCAGGCCTTCCTGAAACACCAGGATCGCTTCGTTGATCATCGGCACCAGAATCCGGTTGACCACGAAGCCCGGACGGTTGCCCGCGGTGATCGCGGTCTTGCCGAGGGTTTTTGCCATGTCCAGCGCCAGGGCGTGGGTGGCATCGCTGGTTTGCAGGCCACGAATCACTTCGATCAGGCCCATCACCGGCACCGGGTTGAAAAAGTGCAGGCCGATGAAGCGTTCAGGCCGGCTCACGCTGGCCGCCAGTTGGGTAATGGACAGCGATGACGTGTTGGAGGCGATCACGCACTCGGCGCTGACCTGCGCGGCGATCTGTTGCAACACGCGCAGTTTCAGATCGAGGTTTTCGGTGGCGGCTTCGATCACCAGTTGCGCGTTCAGCAGGCAGCCGTAATCAGTGCTGGTGCGAATCTTGTCGAGGGCGGCGAGTTTTTGTTCCTGCGTCAGCGCGTCCTTGGCGACCTGCCGATCAAGGTTTTTATCGACGGTCGCGATTGCCTTTTGCAGAGCGCTCTCGGAAATGTCGATCAGGGTCACGTTGAAGCCGGCCAGGGCGCAGACTTGCGCGATGCCATTGCCCATGGTGCCGGCGCCGATAACGCCAATGTTCTGTAGGTTCATGCGTATGTCCTTGTGATCAAACCCGTTCGAACAACACGGCGATGCCTTGGCCGCCACCGATGCACATGGTCGCCAGGGCATAACGGCCCTGACAGCGGTGCAGTTCATGAATGGCTTTGGTGGCGATGATCGCGCCAGTGGCGCCCACCGGATGGCCCAGCGAGATGCCCGAACCGTTGGGGTTGACCTTCTGCGGATCGAAGCCCAGCTCTTGCGCTACGGCACAGGCCTGGGCGGCGAAGGCTTCGTTGGACTCGATCACGTCAAGGTCGGCAACGGTCAGGCCGGCGCGCTTGAGCACCAAACGGGTGGCGGGAATCGGTCCCAGCCCCATCATTGAGGGCTCAACGCCTGCGTGGGCATAACCCACCAGTCGAGCCATGGGCTTGAGACCCTGTTCCTGAACAGTTTGACCGGTGGCCATGATCAGTGCGCCGGCACCATCATTGAGACCAGACGCGTTGCCGGCGGTGACGGTACCGTCCTTTTTGAAGGCGGGTTTCATGCGGCTCAATTGCTCGACGTTGACCTCAGCCCGTACATGCTCATCCGTCGCAAAGGAAACCGTCCCTTTGCGGGTCGCTACTTCGATCGGCACGATCTGCCCGGAAAAACGCCCCTCGGCAATCGCCCGGGCAGCACGCTGTTGGCTGAGCAGCGCCAACTCATCCTGGGCCTGACGCGTGATGCCATAGTGCTCGGCGATATTTTCAGCGGTGATCCCCATATGGAAACCGGCAAACGGGTCTTGCAGTGCGCCAAGCATGTAGTCGACGGCCTGCATGTCGCCCATTCGTGCGCCCCAGCGCGCCTGCGGCAACAGGTACGCGCCGCGGCTCATGGACTCGACGCCACCTGCCAGCGCAGCGCCCGCATCCCCCAGCATCAAACTTTGCGCGGCACTGACAATCGCCTGCAAACCCGAACCGCAAAGACGGTTGACGTTGAAGGCGGGAGTCTCTTTCGTCAGGCCGGCATTCATCGCTACGACCCGGGAGATGTAGGCATCGCGTGCCTCGGTCGGGATCACATGTCCCATCACCGCGTGGCCGATATGCTCGGGCGCCAGGCCAGATCGTTCGATAGCGGCGCGGCAAACATCGGTTGCCAACTGAATAGGCGGTACATCCTTGAGTGAACCGCCAAAGCTGCCGATGGCAGAACGGACGGCGCTCACTACAAAAATATCGGAATGGTTCATGTTGGCTCTCTTGAACAGGTCTTTTTTGTTGAGCACGAGTCTAGAATCAGCAGCGCCGCTGGCCTATGCCAAAACTGTTCAAGGGTGATGGCGTTTTTTGCCATGTTCAGATGTAACGAGAGAGGCATTCAAATGCGGGAAACGGATTCGGTGGCGGTTTACTTCATGTATCCCATGATCCATGCGTTGCGTGAGAAGCCGCAGCGTCTGCGGTCACTCCTTGAACAGGTGGGAATTGATCCGGCACTGATGGATCAGCCGACAGCACGGGTGCCGGCCACGGCTTTCGCCGCGTTGTGGCTGGCGCAGATTCGTGAGTTGAACGATGAATTTTTCCAGTTGGACTCCCATGGTATGCCGCCGGGCAGTTTTGCCTTGATCTGTCGGGCATTGATTCAGGAGCCGACGCTGGAAAAAGCCATGCGTCAGTGCCTGGCCAATTTCGCCTTGTTCCTGCGTGATTTTCGCGGCACGTTGAGTGTGCGTGGCAAGCGTGCGGTCATCAGCTTACAGACCCGCTCGCAGAACAGCGAGGTCAGCCGGCTGGGCGAAGAAACGTTTCTGGTGTTGATGATCAGTCTGCTGTGTTGGCTGGGCGGGCGGCGAATTCCCATCGATCGTGCGGACTTTCGTCATCAGCGTTTGTCGCTGCGTGATGACGCCTTGCTCTGGGGGCCCAACCTGACCTTTGGTACCGAACACACCGAAATCGAGTTCGCCAGTCACTACTTGCGGCTGCCGGTGGTTCAGGACCTTGCCTCGCTGAAAGTGTTTTTGCGCACCGCACCGCAATGGCTGGTGATCCGCTTCCGCAACCAGCATGGGCTGGCATCGCAGGTTCATCAGCGCCTGCGCCATAGCCATTACAGCGAATGGCCGACCTTGCAGGACTTCGCCCTGGAACAGCACCTGAGCCCCAGTACCTTTCGCCGGAAACTGGGACGTGAGGGCTGTTCGTATCAGGAAATCAAGGATGAAGTGCGGCGCGGGGTGGCGTTTGAACGGTTGCGCCAGAGTAAGGCGAACATCAGTGATATTGCCGAACAGTTGGGGTTTCAGGAGCCGAGTGCGTTTCACCGCGCCTTCAAAAAATGGACGGGGGAGAGCCCGGGGCAATATCGTTTGCGGTTTCAAGGTCGGGATGATTGACCCATCCGGGAAGTCTTCTTGTGGTCTGTTTAGTTCGAGACGTGTTGAGCATTGCGCTCGGATATCTGCCTCAACCGAGAATCGCTTTTTCCAGTGGTGCATTCAGGTCGTGAACTGATCCAAAACCACTCGGCTGCGCTCATCCGTGCCGTGCGCAGCGGGGGGGATCTGCGCGAGGTCGTCACCTCTGGCTCTGCCTGCGCCGGTCTCTGCCCGGCGTACTCAGTGGCTGGCCTGATTACCGGTCAGGTGCCTGCTTTGCTACAGATCACACTCCGATGCGCTCTCATTGAGAGGGGCGGGCAGTTATCGTCAGGCTGACGTGACGCTGGTTGTCTTGCTCGCACGAAATGCGCGATTTCAGAGGTGGGTGATGGAAAGGTCGCTGATGATGCAGACCGAACCGTCTTGCGGGTCAGTGGTGTCGGAGTAATCGATCTGGTTGTACACACCGCCGTGGAAGGCGAGAGTTTTCGTGTCCCAGGTGTTGTCGAGGCGCATGATTGCAGAGGTGGATTTGACGCCATTACAGCTCGCCGAGACGGATACAGCGCCGCTCGAATTGGCGTGAATGTTGATTTTGAAAAGTGCACCGAGTGGCACGTCTTCCAGAATCGTCGTGTTCACCGGGTCTTCCTGGAGATAGCTCGACCGAAATCCCATCGTGATTCGGCCTTTGTTCCAAAACACTTTTACAGGTGGCCTTTCCGAACCCTGAACATGAATCTGGCTGATCACAACCTTCTGCAGTGAGTTGACCTTCGTGACTCGCATTTCTTGTCGGTTCCAGTGGTCAGCAGCGCTGGCGAACAACCAATAGCCCGGCTCTTTCCACTCGCAGCGCGTCCGCAGGGTGCTCTTGCTCGAAGCACCGAGCGTCGGCGCCGTCATTTGCAGCGAGCCATCTGGAAGCATCGAAACAACTTCCGGGCATTCAAGCAGTGCCCGCCAGCCGATCAATTCAAGCGCGATCGGGTTGGTGTCGGAGATTGGAAGCGGTGTAGCGATTGTGTAGTTGCTGATGTCTACGGTCATGGTCATTTCCCTATTTCATTTGATGTCACCCTTTGCTCAGTTGAGCCTTACTTTTGGTGCTGCTGGGCCTGTGATGCGTTGGCTTGGATTTGAATATAGGTATTCCCGTAATTTGTGTCAATGGGTATTCCCATAATTCGGCCGCTCCCACATTCTTATGGTGAGAGGGAGTCTGCATTTGGTGAGATTGGATGCGCTGAAATTCTTCTTGGGAGTGCAGCCACGCGCAGTACGACGAACGCCTCAAGCTCGTCCAGGCATTGAGGAGTGGCGTCCAGCAGAGCGTTGTTCTGCCAAGGCTGCAACCGTTGGAGCCAACTCAGCCCTTCAACGCGAATACATCGCCCACCAGAACACATGTCCCAGAATCGAAATCTGCTGCTCCTGGATTTGCTGGAACGTGTAGTCCTCGTCCGGATGTTCGTCTCGGTTGAAGCTTCGCAGGCGAATTCCGGTGGGCGTGCGGTACACCTGTTTGACCCTTAGCTGGCCGTGGTGGTTGATCGCGTACATCTCGCCGTCGACGATATCGCTCAATGTGTTCTTGCCAACGTTCACGCCAACCGTGGCGCCGTCGCGCAGCACCGGCAGCATGCTGTTGCCGCTCACCGCGACGCACTTCGCGTTGCTGAACTGAACGTTGTTGTGGCGAAGGTCTTTCTTGAAGAAGCGCAGCCTGGCGCTGGTGCTTTCGGCAATCGCGAATCGGCCGGAGCCCGCTGCTAACTCCACTTCCTGGAGAAATGGCACGTAAACCTCGTCGTCATCGAGCGGGGTTTCGTCATCCCATGTCTCAATGTCTGACATTGCCACGTTTGGTTGAGTGCGCTCAGCGGTTACTGCAACACCTTTGAGCATGTCGCCACTGCCTTCAGCGAGCCACATAGGGGAGACACCACAGACCGAAGCAATCTGAGCAGCAAAGGCTGTCGCCTTCGATTTGCCGCGCTCAAGGTCGGAAATTGATGTCTGCGTGAGGCCGGCGCGCTCGGCAAGCTCGGTCTGGTTTAGACCGGCATGGCGACGGGCGATTTTGAGTCTTTCTTTAAATTCCATCCGCGAAGTATTACGGGCGCTCCCATACTCTTGCAAATCGGTATTCCTATAATCATGTGGTATGGGTGTTCCCGTATGGGCGGTCCCCCCCAAAGCGCTCAATGTCTGGAAGCAATGCGCGCCGTGCAACGACCACAAGTCCGGTAGCGTTGTGATCACCACAGCCTGGGTGGGCTCACTAAATTCAGAGCCGCATCATTGGCAGTGGGCTCAGTGGGTTCGTTAGCAGTCGTTTGAGCGAAAGCTGAACTAAGCGAATGTGAAATCCTGCATCAGGAAAGGCCGAGAATATCTCACGTCGCTTCTGTCGTGAGAGTCCAAAAGTAACCGCACCACGGGAGACGTCGACCCAATCGGCTTTGCGAAATACCTCTGCTAGGTTCTGTGGATCGCGATGGGACCGAGTTATTTTATGGTGGTTGCGAATGATCATTCGACCTGACCAGTCATTTGCATTCGTTCTGACCACCGATTGCATCGGATTCGAGCAGCACGCTTTGCAACCATGTACGGCAGAGAACGGCCAGAAGCGGTCAGCGGGATGCGCCTGGAAAACGAGTTGATTCAATGGGCATCAGAAATGACGGTGCGTGCGGACACGATGGCTGATATCTTTCCTGCGCACCAAATCGCGTCCAGTCGACGCTGATCCCATCAAGGAAGATAGAAACAATGAAAGTGTTATTCATCGCTTCGCTAGGAATTGCATCGCTAATTCAAGCATCACTATCCTTCGCGGATAATATTAATGGAAAAAATCTCTATTTACAGCGATGCAGCATGTGCCACGGAGTAGATCTTAAAGCAACAGGACCATTGGCTAATAAAAGCAATCCTCCTACGCCTGATCTAACAACATCCGCTTTCAAAAAGCGATTAAATGATTATCCGGGCGTAATTGTATCATCGATAATACTTCGTCCAAATGGAGACTTGATTCCAAGAACGTTGCGAGAGAATGGTGTAAAGCTATCGCCGTACGCTTGGAGGATTAAAGATCTACGCGATTTAAATGAATACATGGGTGGTGTGATTTCAAAGAATCGATGATTTTAGAGATGAGAGGCAGGCACAGAAATTTAAATGCCATTTTAGGTTTTAGGGCTTGTGGGGCAATGCCGGTGAGTCAGTCGGCCTCGCGCGGGCACATCGATAATGAACAATCCCCGATTAATACAAGCTCGGGTGGCTCTTCGCATCAAGCAGCAGTCGGCTGCGGTCGTGACAGGCAAGTAACGGCCAATTGCAGCCCTTCGCGACTGGCAGCAAACGGCCAATATTGAACTGCCTGAGTCGCACGCCAAATCGGATAATTGAATTAAAAAGATCGTCGCAGCAGTTAACGCAGTTGCCGAGGTGTTGCGTTCAGCATTTTTTTCATCAGTCGCCGCAGGGATGTGGGATCTCTGTATCCAACTTGTTCGGCAATGGTGTCGATTGAGTATTTACTGTTTGCCAGCAGTTCCCGGGCTTTATTGGCCTGGACACGCTGGATCAGCCGCAACGGGCTATATCCGGTGGCCTTGTGGATGTGTCGAGACAAGGTCCGCTCTGACAGACCAAAGTCGGATGCGAGTGTGCTGACGCTGATAATCGCCGGTAGCGAGGCTTCAATATGAGCCGTCAATTGTGCGATCAATTCGTTCCCCTGAGCCATCATTGCCGGAACCATAAAAGGCGATTGCAGTTGCCGACCATCGATCAGTAGCGCCCGAGCAACGCCATCTGCCAAAGCTGGGGAAAAATGGCTTCGCAGAAGATGCAACATCAGATCGCTATGACCTAGCGCTGCACCCGCAGTAATCAACGGCGGATCGAGGATTACCATGCGCTCGGCATCTACCTGGCACTCCGGCGCCCACTGCTGGAGTAAGGGTGCCATCCACCAAGAAGTGGTTACACAGCGCCCAGCGAGCAGGTTTGCAGCCTGTAGCACGAATACCGCAGAACATGATGCGGCTACGTTACCCCCGGCCTGCACATGCGCGCGTAATGCCGGAACCAGCAGAGCAATATCCGCCTGTTGTAATCGGTGCTCGATCATGGGGGCGTCAGCCACTCCGATGCCGGGGATGATCCAGCAAGAGCGGTCATCAGGGTTGATAGCCAAGGGCTGAACCGCAATCTGCATACCGTGGCCGAGCGTCACGCAATCCGTGTTTACCCCACAGACTTGCCAGCGAGGTACAGCGGAGCCCAGTCGCTGGGCGAGTACGGCCGCCGTTGAAAGGATATCCAGAGTCAGTGCGACACTGGAGGCAAAGGCGCCAGGAACTACCAGAATCGTGAAGTCATTCATTGGCTGATTATGCACGAAAGATGTCAAGTCGGTCGCTGGTTGCAGTGGTCGAGGGCTGACTTAATAACGCTTCCATTTCATCGAGCGTTAACCCGTATGCCAAATATCCTGATCAAGGTGCCTCAAGGTTCTTTTACTTGCGAACAACGGGCACTGCTGTGCGAAGAGATTACGAAAGTGGCCATCGCGGTCGAGCAAATCGGCGACGATCCACGTCAACGGGGCCTGTGCTGGACTCTCATTGACGAAGTGGCTTCTGGCTCCTGGACATGCGGCGCAGTGGATATCAGCGCTCAAGCCATCCCCTGCATTGTGCAGGTTAAGGTCCCCGGCGGTGTGCTGAATGAGGCCATGCGAAGCGACTATGTGCAGCGTTTGCATCAAGCAGTAACCCGGTCGCAAGCAGCGGACGACCTGCGGATCATCATGACTTCGATCATCCTTGATGAAGTCAGAGATGGCTTCTGGGCAGCCAACGGAGCGATTTGGCATTTGGCCGATTTCATTCAGGCGGCTGGGTACCGACATCTGCAAGGGCAGGCGGAGCAGTAAGGTATTACAGCTCGCAGGACATTTGTCGCACCACTGCGAGTGGTTGCTATAGGGCGTTTTCAGTCGGTCGCGGCCGGCTGAAAACGGCCATTTCCGGTCAACCGTGACAGATACAAACTCGCCAGCAGGCCTTGCTGCGGCTCCAGATTTTTGCCTGGAGTGGGGGACGAGCATATCGGATTAACATTCCAACATTCTCAATGTCACATCTATCACATTTCATGTCGCAGATAATTGAGAACCTGCGACAGACTCACGTGATATCACAAAGCCTTTGCTGTCAAGCCCGAGTGAGTCGTCGCATAACTTAGAAGTTATGCGACAGTTTTTTAACGCCGCTACACCAGTATCAAAGCGCAAGGTCAATCGTAAAAAGTGAACTCACTCATCTTGAACGCTGCGCCCACGGCCACCCCTAAATTCATAAGTTCGTTAGTCATCATCAGCCATATGACCATGCGAGGGGTGTATTGCCGCTTACCTCACGTAAATTCCCGAGACGGCTCCCCATTAATATGTATGGCTTGAGTGAGGCAGTAGCCGCGATTTCTGACTGCGCGAAAGAGATGCCGTCCTCCTGCGTTTTTCTTGAATTTTATTTGCAGTCTACTCAAACTCATCTCCAGGCCGCGATAGAGCTCAGGATCTCTCCCAATACTACTAATTAGCTCTGCTCTACTGATTACGCGTTCCTCCTTGAGGAGCATGTTTTTTACAATGATGCCCTCAATATTTGTTAAGTGTATTTGAATGGCGTCGTCGAATAAGATTCGATTATTTATATCGAGCTTCCAGCATTGAGGGTGTTGAAGTGATGTCTCTGCAAGTTTTGTCATGGTTTCTGATTATAAAATTCATGAATGCAACAAAAAACAAATCGCAAAAACATTACTTATTTTTGTCTTCCGCAATGTAGTTCTAGGGGCGTATTTTTAAGTGTGAGTTCTATTAAGGTGAGTGCACAGTAGGTCGTGGGTTTTCAGTAATATATTTGTAGGTTGGACATTAAGCGCTTACTAATGGAATTAGTTTTTTAAAACTCTTAATTATCCAGATTCAACGTTGAAGCAGGTAATCGTAGGATGTATCGATCAGCCGTGGCTTGATCGACCGCTCACTCATTGTCTCTTCTCCATTCGTGGGAAATGCGTGGATTTCTCCATAGGTGTTTCGCACCCGTGAGAGCCCTGGGCTTGCTGCGCAGGCTTGAGGAGGAGTTTATAGACGGGGCGCGCGCCAGCCTTTCATTTGGCGACAGCGCTTTTTCATTTCATGACAAACCATAACCTTTGGTTGATCTGACAATGCACATAGCGTTGTTTGAGTCAGTTTTTGCGTGGTGGTCATGCCCCTCTCCAGACGTACCAATATGTCATCAGTGGTGTGCAAATTCGCGGATGGGGTCTGAGAGTACGAAATCCTGAGGGGTCAGCTTTGGGCCATTCTCTGCCGGTCATGTCCGCGAAATGCGCTGGTCAGATCCGTTGCAAATGACAGGTCAGGCCGAATGTAAATGGGTGGGCAAGTCTGTGCAATTACTCAGAGAACGCGCCAAGGGCTTTGGGGGCATTCGGCGAAATGATTTGTTACCTGGGTACCATTTTTCACCCATTTGGGGCGCACTGGGCCATTTCGTAGCGCACGGTGAGTACCACGCTGATCTATAGATCAGCGTCTCTTGAGTCGAAAATCCTTTCCAATTAAGCGCTTGAAGCAGTGCTACGCAGCCTGGCACGGTTTCTGCTTTTTTGAATCTATGGATAATTGGATACAAAACTGCAAAGGGTGACTTTATGCAATTCGCTCCCGCTTACATTGAGCGTCAGCCCCTGACTGCCGAGGAGGAGGCTTACAACTTTCTGCTGGAAGCGATCTGTGGCGGTCGTTACCGCAAAGGCGACCGGTTGATCGCCGAGGACATCGCCACTGAGATCGGCATGAGCCGCATGCCAGTGCGCGAAGCCTTCCGACGCCTCGATGCTCAAGGCCTGGTGACCTTGCGGCCTAACCGCGGGGCGATAGTCAGCGGCCTGAACATCGACGAACTGCACGAAGTCTTCGAGATGCGCAGTGCCCTCGAGGGCCTGGCCATCCGCGTCGCCGTGGCCAAGATCGGTGAGCGTCAGCTGGCGGCTCTGGAACGCATGCTGGACGAGATGGATGACTACCGCGACGAAAGCGCTGAATGGGTCAGCCGTCATCGGGCTTTCCATGAATACCTGTGCAGCCTCAGCGGCCGTCCGCGTTTGATGAAGCAAATCTCGGCCCTGTACTCGTTGATCGAGGCGCCCATGCGCCTGTGGCTGCAACACGGTGAAAAGCCCTTGAGTGCCCGCCAGGAACACGCGGTGATTCTTGATGCCATTCGCTCAGGCGATGCCGACCAGGCCGAGTCGGTGGTGCGTCAGCACATCGAGGGCACAGTGCCGGCGCTGATTCAGTTCCTGCAATCGGAAAAATAGAATCGGGCTCGAGCCCGACCGTGTGTTGACTTTGAGTACTGCCCCGTTACTAAACAACTGGAGTGTCTGGTCATGCATAAACGCCGTGTGTTGCTTGCTGCTGTATCCCTGGGACTCTGCGCACAGTGGGCGTTCGCCACGCCCCAAGTGCCGGAACGACTGCAAAAGGCCGAAAAACTCACGTATTGCTCGGGCATGGACTCGCCACCCTTGGTGTCTTTCGATGAGGCGCAAAAACCCAGGGGCCTGACTGTCGATCTGGGGCTGGAAATCGCCAAACGGCTGGGAGACAAACCGGTGCAATGGCGGGTCATTCCATTCTCCGGGTTGCTGCCGGCATTGCTCGCCCAGCAGTGCGACATGATCGTTGATCAGCTGTTCGACAAGCCCGAACGCCGGGAAGTGATCGACATCGTCAACTACATGTATTCCAGCCAGTCAGTGGTCGTTCCCAAAGGCAATCCCAAGGGCATCAAAACCCTGGATGGACTGTCTGGGCACAAGGTGGCAGTGCTCAATGGCTCCACGATCAAAACCTTGTTGGACGCCGAGAATGAAAAGCTCACCAAGGCTGGCAAGACACCGATGAAACTGGTGGTTTACAACAGTGACACTGACGCCTTCCAGGCGCTGCGTATCAGTCAGGTGGACGCTTACGGCACCACCGTAGAAACAGCAGGTTACTACGCCGCAATGGCGCCTGATTTATTCGAGGAGGGGGTGCCAGCCTTCAGCCGGATTCTCACGGGTTTAGGGACCCGCAAGGATGATTCCCAGCTCACCACCGCAGTACAGCAGATCATCAGTGACATGCGCAGTGACGGCAGTTATGTGCAGTTGTTGAGCAAATGGCATGTTTCCAGCGACACACTCGACTGAGGCGAGCGCTCGATGAATTTCAATTGGGATGTGTTCTGGCAATACCTTTTTCAGCCCAGCGGGGTGTACCTCACTGGGCTCTGGTTGACCTGCCTGATCAGTGTGCTGGCAATGGTGTTGGGCTGCGTGCTTGGGCTGGCAGCGGCGCTGATGCGTCTGTCGCGCAACCCGTTGCTCAACCTGCCGGTACGGTTCTATGTGTGGCTGATGCGCGGCACTCCGCTGTTGGTGCAAATCGTTTTTCTCTATACCGCATTGGCGGCCGGCGGCATCTTCCGTTTCGAGGACGTGGAACTGTTTGGTTTGGTGGTGCCGGGCAATATTCAGGCAGCGATCATCGCCCTGGGCCTGAACGAAGGTGCCTACATGGCCGAGATCATTCGTGCCGGGATCGGCGCTGTCGACAAGGGACAGTATGAGGCTGGGCGTTCGCTGGGCATGACCTTCGCCAAACTGATGCGGCGTATCGTTTTGCCTCAGGCGTTCCGGGTCATCGTTCCGCCGTTGGGCAACGAATTCAACGTGATGCTCAAGAATACGACGCTGGTCAGCGTGATTGGCGTGCAGGAGTTGCTGCTGAGTACGCAAATGGTCACGTCGGCGACATTCCGGGTATTTGAACTGTACCTGGTGGTGGCGATTTATTTCCTGCTGCTGACCACCCTCTGGGGCTTCTTCCAGCGTTGGCTGGAAGCGCGTTTCGGACAGTCCGATCGACCCGCACCGCCAGCGGCCGGCAGTCGCATGTTTGGCCGCGGCACGCTCAAATTGCTGAGAGGGCGTTAAGCATGGCGCACAAAAGTGAAGAACTGATTATCGAGGCCCTGGACATTCATAAGTCTTTTGGCGACCTGGAGATTCTCAAGGGGATTTCCTTGCAGGTGCGGCGCGGTGAAGTGGTGGTGTTGATCGGTGCATCGGGTTCAGGCAAGACCACCTTCATTCGCTGCATTAATCTGCTGGAGGACATTCAAGGCGGGCGCATACGCGTCAACGGTCGCTCCATGGGGTATCGCGAGCGCGCCGACGGCAGCCTGGTGCGCGACTCCGAGCGCAACATCGCTCGCCAGCGTCGGGACATCGGCATGGTCTTTCAACGTTTCAATCTGTTCCCCCACATGACCGCGCTGGAAAACATCATTGAGGCACCGATCCAGGTGCTCGGCGTGCCACGCGCCGAAGCGTTGGAACAGGCCCGGGCCTTGCTCGCCCGGGTCGGTCTGGCGGACAAGGCCATGCATTACCCGTCGATGTTGTCCGGTGGACAGCAGCAGCGCGTGGCGATCGCCCGGGCGCTGGCGATGAAACCTCAAGCCATGCTGTTCGACGAGCCCACCAGCGCCCTGGATCCGGAAACCGTCGGCGAGGTCCTGCAGGTGATGAAGCAGTTGGCCGATGACGGCATGACCATGGTAGTGGTCACCCATGAAATGGGTTTTGCCCGGGAAGTCGCTGATCGCGTGGTGGTTCTCGATCAGGGCGAACTGATTGAGCAGGGTCCGCCGGAGCAGATCTTCAGTCGACCGACACACCCGCGAACTCGGGCCTTTCTCAGTCGCGTGCTGTGACCTTCTCAGTCAGGGTTTTTTACCCGGCAATGGAACCGGATACCTACGGCCATTGAATCTTTGTTTGGAAGAGCTTTTGCCATGTTGAAATTTTCTGCCCACGAATATCCCTATCCGTCGCAACGTCAGAGTGTGTTTGCCCGCCGTGGCATGGTCGCGGCTTCACAGCCACTGGCCGCCGAGGCCGGCATCGAAATCATGCGCAACGGCGGCAATGCCATTGATGCCGCGATCGCTACAGCGGCGGCGCTAACGGTAGTTGAACCCACCGGCTGCGGCTTGGGCGGCGACGCCTTTGCTCTGGTCTGGAGCAAAGGCCAATTGCACGGACTGAACGGCAACGGCCAAGCGCCGGCGGCACTGACGATCGATGCAGTCAAGGCGTGTGGTCACGAGCGGATGCCGCTTTATGGCTGGACGCCGGTCACGGTGCCCGGTTGTCCTTCGGCCTGGGCGGAGTTGTCCAGACGGTTCGGCAAGCTGCCCTTTGCCGAGTTGCTGCAGCCCGCGATCATTCTGGCCCGGGAGGGCTTCCCAGTGTCGCCGGTGGTCGCCCGACAATGGCAGACTGCTCTGGATGAATTCAGCCCCCATCGAGACCCGGTGCTAGACGCCTGGTTCGACACGTTCCTGATTGATGGCCGTGCGCCAAAGGCCGGTGAATTATTCCGCAACCCGGCGCAAGCCCGAACGCTGGAAGAACTGGCGGACAGCACTTGCGAAAGCCTCTATCGCGGCGCTCTGGCTCAGCGGCTGGATGCCCATTCCCGCGCCACCGGCGGCTACCTGCGAGCCAGCGACCTGCAGGACTATCGCGCCCAATGGGTGGACCCGATCAGCATCAATTACCGCGGCTACGATGTGTGGGAAATCCCTCCAAGCGGGCAAGGATTGGTGGCCCTGATGACCCTGAAAATCCTTCAGGGTTTCGACTTCGATCACCGAGACAGCCAGCAGACCTGGCATCGTCAATTGGAAGCCATGAAGCTGGCCTACAGCGATGGCCTGCATTACATCACCGATCCGCTGCACATGCGTGTGGCGGTGGCTGATCTTCTCAGCGACACCTATAGCAGCCAACGCCGTGAACAGATCGTTGATCAGGCTCAGCAACCTGATCCCGGCGATCCTCACGCCAGCGGTACGGTGTACCTGGCCACGGCAGATGCGCAGGGCAATATGGTGTCCTTCATCCAGAGTAACTACCACGGCTTCGGTTCTGGCGTGGTGCTGCCAGACAGCGGCATCGCCTTGCAGAACCGTGGGCAGGAATTCAGTCTCGACCCTGACCACGCCAACTGCCTGGCACCGGGCAAAAAGACCTTCCACACCATCATTCCTGGCTTCATCAGTAAAGGTGACGCGCCGGTGGGACCGTTCGGCGTCATGGGTGGCTACATGCAGCCCCAAGGCCATGTGCAGATGGTCATGAACCTGGTGGATTTTGGTCTCAATCCTCAAGCTGCGCTGGACGCACCGCGATGGCAATGGCTGGGAGGCATGAGAGTCGGCATCGAGCAGGGGGCGTCGAGGGACTTGGCCGCTTCGCTGGCCCGGCGCGGACATAAGGTTCAGGTCGATTGCGACCTGATCAACTATGGCCGAGGGCAGATCATCATCCGCGACCCGGACACCGGTGTGTTGTGCGGCGGCACCGAGCCGCGGGCCGATTCCCATATTGCTGTGTGGTAACGGGTAGCTGAAAACAAACGAAGACGACTCGGTCTCTTCTGCGTGAAAAATACGCTGTGCATCCGTGCGCGGAACTGATGCACAGCGTGGCCTCGCGTGTTCTCTAGCCTTCTTCGACTGGACGTGGTTGGGGCGCGGTAGGTTCAGTGGAGATTGCTGGGGCTTAGAGGGGCTGCTCGCTCGCATCCCCAGAAACGCCAAAGCCCTGAAAACACTTCAAAACCACTGATTGCTAAAGCAATCAGGATCCGAAAATAGCTCACTCGGTCGAAGGGACGGATGCTTTGCTGCCCAAGCGGATCAGCTCATTGGAAAAACACAGGCCGACGATGATCAGTACTGCCCCTGCGTACAGGCTTTCGCGCGGTACTTCATTGAGCACCACAAACGTCAGCAGCGCGGCGAACAACGGCTCGGTCAGCATTGCATTGATGACGATCCCTGTCGCTGATTTGTCGTTCGATAGAATGCCGCCCCACATCGATGGGACGTTTACTCCCATGCATCGCCGTGAAGGAGTGCTGAAGCGGATGGTTGAGGTGATTGCGGGTGGCGAGAAAAACGACTTTGGCCTTGGCAATCATCGGAATATGCTCGGCGAGCCTTGAAGGTAGTCAGATACGGCAACAGCGTTAAGCCACTTACTCCTTCCGGGCAGATTCCGGAGCAGGGATAATGCGCCTTTCCCACCAATCGGGTGAATCAATCGCCCAGCACAAGCAGCCGCCCGGACTCGGCTGCCACCACTACAGGAAGGAGCTTTTACATGTCATACCGGCTTGCCATTTTCGACTTTGACGGCACGCTCGCTGATTCCTTTCCGTTCTTTGTTTCAGTGTTCAACCAGGTTGCTGACAGACACGCATTCAGTCGAATTCACCCGCAAGAGTTGGACGGTTTGCGCAAGCAGGGGGCTCGGGAGATCATGGCTCATATCGGAATGCCTCGCTGGAAGTTGCCTCTGGTGGCGCGAACCTTCATGAGCTTGATGAAGAAACATCGAAGCTCGATCCCACTGTTCAATAACATTGCAAATACCCTCGCCCATCTTGACGAGAGAGGACTGATTCTGGCGGTGGTATCTTCTAACTCCCAAGAAAATATCAAGCAAATTTTGGGCTCCAGCTGTCAACATATCCGGGCCTTCGAGTGCGGCGCCTCCATTTTCGGCAAGGCGTCTCGCTTGCGCCGTGTCATGCGCAAATTCGACGTGGCGCAAGAGGAAGTTATCTACATCGGCGACCAACCTACGGATGGTGAAGCAGCTGCGACTGCCGGTATCGCCTTTGGTGCGGTCGCCTGGGGGTATGGAGCATATGATGCATTCCACAGTCTTCAGTCCCATGAGTGGTTCGCCGATGTGAGCGAATTACGGCGACTGGCAGGAAGTGATACGCACCTTGAGTCATCCGCAAGTTTATAGGCTTGACCATTGAGTGGCGATTTCAGCCGATTTCAACAACCAGCCTCTGGCCGAAAGCTGTCAGTGGTGAGGGGAAACTTTCGACCCAAGGCAGCCGTTGAGACCTATGTGTTGTCGCTTTATGTTATTCGTTTTCATGGAGGATTCTGACTGATGGCACGCGTGGGATTGATACTGACACCCGGTTTTGCGGACTGGGAATATGCTTTCATTGCAGGAACCGCATCCCCGTTCTACGGGATCGACGTTAGGTTTTTCGCCTCTACTACGGGACAGTTCCGCTCGCAGGGTGGATTGGCAGTAACTGTGAATTGCAGCTTGCAACAATGCCTGGACTGGAAACCGGACGTTGTTGTCGTCATCGGTGGAATGATCTGGGAACGTGCAGATGCACCGGATATTCGGGACTTTCTTCATACTAGTCGTTCAAGTGGCGCGACAATTGCCGGTATCTGTGGGGGAACGCTGGCACTTGCGAGAGCCGGGCTTCTCGACACGGTTTCTCATACCTCGAACAGCGCTGACTTTTTACAACAGAATGCCGCAGGTTATGAAGGGTCCTCGCTTTATCGAAGCAGTCCAGTAGCTGTGGTTGCTGACCGCATCATAACTGCGCCAGGTCCTGCACCCGTTAGCTTTACCTGCGCAGTGTTCGAAGCTGCCGGGTTATCTTCAGAGATCATTTCTCAATTCAGGTCAATGTTGGCAGCAGAACACGGGTGACCGCTTCGTCCTGAAAAAAACAGCCAACCAGGTGATGCGCTCGAGTGTCCGCTCTTGGCCGATTCTGTTGAAAAAGTCGGCTTCGGTTTCCACGGCAGAAAAGTACGTGCCTGAGATTTAAATCTGTGTTTTGGGCAGAAGGTTCAGGACTCGGATTTCAATCTCGGACGCGTACTTTTCTGATGCGCAAACCAAGGCCGACTTTTTCAACAGAATCGGCCCGAAAACTTCAAAAAAATGCCCGGACTTAGCCGGGCTCGTTAAAAAAAATTCAGCGCGAATCCACCTCTTTCGCGATCTCGACGGATGATTTTTCCCTGCGCCTCTGAAGCCAGCTATAGAACGCATGTACCGGATGGAGGACGGCAGTAAGCACGCCAAGCAGCAGGATGATGAAAATGATGATCAGCGGGATGCTTTCGTGCGAGAACATGGTGGGTTACTCCTGTATTCACTATGTCGGAACCCACAGGCTAGACGCATAGAACAATGTTTTTGATGAACGTATATTCATCCTCGGGTTCGTCAATTGTGCTACGGAGAGAGTCGCCAAACTGATTATGAATGTGCTTTGTACGGTGGCTGTGGCGAGGCCGAGATCTACTGCTTAAGCATCAAACTGCGCCATAGGATCACAGTTGGTGCTACAGGCACGACGTCCGTTTGCTGCGCTTCCGGTTTCGGCAACTCTAGTGTCGTCAACTCGCTCAGCCCGGATGAAGAATGCTGGCGTGCTAAAAGTTTGTCGGGCTCTTCGGTCGACTCATCGATAGGCGGCTTAGTCATTTGATCGAAACAACGACCTTGCCTTTGGCTCGTCCCTGCTCGACATACTTCAACGCCTCTGCCGTTGATTCAAAGGGGAAGGCGCGGTCAATCACCGGTTTGATGATGCCGGCCTCGATGAGCGCGGTTATTTGTTGCAGTTGGGCGCCGTTGGCCCGCATGAATAAAAACCTGTAGCTGACGTCTTGCTTGCGGGCCTTGCGCCGAATACCGAGGCTCAGCAGGCGCATGACTTGTTGCAATGGCCAGGACAAATCTTGCTCCTGTGCGAACTGCGCAGTGGGTGGCCCAGAGATGGAAATGAGCTGGCCACCTGGCTTGAGCACCTTGAGTGACTTCTCCAGGACATCGGCGCCGAGACTGTTCAACACTACGTCGTAGTCGTGCAAGACACTTTCGAAGTTCTGCTGTTTGTAGTCGATCACCAAATCGGCCCCCAATGCCTTCACCCATTCGACATTCGCTGTGCTGGTGGTTGTAGCGACAAACGCACCGAGGTGTTTGGCGAGCTGGATGGCGAGGGTGCCGACGCCGCCGGAGCCGGCGTGAATCAGCACTTTCTGACCCTTTTTCAGTTGGGCGGTTTCGACCAGCACTTGCCAGGCGGTCAGTGCAACCAAGGGGAGGGACGCGGCTTGTGCCATGCTGGTATTGGCAGGTTTCAGGGCGATCGCGTTCTCGTTCACGGCGATCAATTCGGCGAACGTGCCGATCCGCGCTTCCGGTGGGCGAGCGTACACTTCGTCTCCCGGTTTGAAGCGTGTCACCTTCGAGCCCACCTCAATCACGACGCCTGCCAGATCGTTACCCAGGATCAACGGAAATGAGTAGGGCAGGATCAGCTTGAATTCGCCTTTGCTGATCTTCGAATCCAGTGCGTTGACGCTACTGGCGTGTACCTCGATCAAAACGTCGTGGGCACTCACTGCGGGGGCGGGCGCTTCGCCAATCCGCCCGGGGTTCTTGCCATAGCGATCAATTAGAAATGCTTTCATCGTGGTGCAGCTCTTTTCGGTTGTAAGGAGGGTAGCCGGTGTGTTGCGGCGTTGCTGCGCCGTGTTGTCAGGTATCGAGGAACGCCTGTGCCTTGGCCACAAAGTCAGCGTGGTGTTGGAAAATACCGCCGTGCCCGGCATCCTCATAAATCACCAGTTGTGCGTTGGGGATACGCTTTGCCAGTGCACTCGAGTTAACGCTGGGCACCATGATGTCGTTGTCGCCGTTGACGATCAGCGTCGGTGTCCGCAAGCGCCTGAGGTCTTGTGGCGCCTGTTTGCCCCACGCGGTGATGGCTTTCAACTGCCGCAGGAAAGCGCTGGGCGTCGGGCCCTTGTCTCGATTTTTTTTGCGTGCTTTCAGACGTTGTAAATACTGCGAGGCGGATCGACGGCCATTGGGCGTCGAAGTAAAGAACAGGTAGAACTTCGGATCGCGCCAGGTCAGCAAGCCTTTGAGCATCAATGGCCATGTCACCGAGCCGACCTTGTCGATACCGCTGCCGCCGGCTGGTCCGGTGCCGGTCAGAATCAAACGCCGCACCAAATCAGGCGCCTTCAGGGCGATGTCCTGAGCGACGAAGCCGCCGAGGGAAAAACCGAGCACATCAACGGTTTCCAACCCCAGCGCCTGGATCAGCTGGATGGCATCGTCAGCCATTTCGCCGACGGTCAGTGGTGCGCTTCCACCAGAGCCGCCGATGCCGCGATAGTCGGTGGTAATGACGCGTCTGGTTTGTGCAAGGCCATCGATGATCGCGGGGTCGAAGTTGTCCAGCACCGCGCCCCAATGGTTGAACAGTACGAGGGGCACATCGGTTGCTGGGCCGGTATCGCGATAGGCAAAGGGAATGCCGTTGACCGTGATCGACTGGTTCGTCGCGTTGATGAACGACGTCTGTGAACCCGAGGGCGTACTTGTCTGCGTTGAATTCATTGCTACTCCGGACAGTGGCCGGGTTCGATGCAGTGCCCTGCGCCTGCATCGAATCCGGCGTGAATGCTCGCTACCAAAAGATCACGGTTGGGTCTGGTAGCGCTGGGCGACTGCAGACTGGCGGATTTGCCCCAGCAGGCCCTGACGTGCGCTCTGCAGCTCATCCCAGCGTTCCGCTTCGTGCAGCGGCGGGATGGTCACCGGTTCGCGACGATCAAAACCGACTAGGGCGGCATCCACCAGATCGCCCACTTCCATGATTTCGCTCAAGGTGTTGATGTCGACGCCGGAGCGATCCCAGATTTCCGTGCGGGTGGCGGCGGGCAGCACGGCCTGCACGTAGACGCCCTGAGGCGAAAGTTCCAGGCTCAGGCCCTGGGAAAGGAACAGCACAAATGCCTTGGTCGCACCGTAGACCGTCATGCCGAACTCCGGCGCGAGGCCCACCACCGAACCGATGTTGATGATCGCGCCGTCGCCTGCCTTGGCCAGGCGTGGGGCGATGGCGCTGGCGAGCCGCACCAGCGCCGTGGTGTTGAGGGCGACCAGTTGCGCAACGCTGTCGGTGCTTTGGTCGATGAAGTTACCGGACAGCGCGGCGCCGGCGTTATTGACGAGGATGCCGATGCGGGCGTCGTCGCGCAGGCGGCTTTCAACGGTTGTCAGATCGCTGAGTTGGGTCAGGTCCGCCGCAATGACATCGACGGCGACGTCGTGTTCGCTGCGCAAGCGCGCTGCAAGTGCATCCAGGCGCGCCTGATCGCGGGCGACCAGTACCAGATCGTGGCCGCGTTGCGCGAAGCGCTCGGCGTAGACCGCGCCAATGCCGGTGGAGGCGCCAGTGATGAGAACAGTAGGGCGAGTGCTCATGGGTTATCTCTCTTTCAGGATGTGAGAAACAGAAAGCGCGATCACTGATGGCTCAGCTTGCGATAGCGCTCGATTCAGCCAGCGTCGGGTAGTCGATGTAGCCAGCCGCACCGCCGCCATAGAGGGTGGCGGGATTGAATGCGGACAACGGCGCGCCACGTTTGAGGCGCTCCACCAGATCCGGATTGCCAATGAACGGGCGACCGAAGGCGATCAGGTCGGCCTGGTCTTCAGCGAGTTTCGAAGTCGCCAGGTCCAGGTCATAGCCGTTGTTGGCGATGTAGGTGTTTTTGAAGCGCTGGCGCAGGGCGCCGAAATCGAAGGGCGCCACGTCGCGCGGGCCACCGGTCGCGCCTTCGACCACGTGCAGATAAACCACGTCGAGGGCGTCGAGTTGTTCAACGACGTAATCGAATTGCGCCTGCGGATCGCTGCTGGATACGCCATTGGCCGGCGAAACCGGAGACAGGCGCACACCGGTGCGATCCGCGCCGATTTCATTGACAACCGCCGCCGTCACTTCGAGCAACAGGCGCGCACGATTCTCAATCGAACCGCCGTAAGCGTCGGTACGCAGATTGGCGCTGTCCTTGAGGAATTGATCCAGCAAATAGCCGTTTGCACCGTGAATCTCCACACCATCGAACCCGGCGGCGACCGCGTTTGCCGCGGCCTGGCGGAAATCGGAGAGGATCCCCGGCAGTTCGCTGATGTCCAGTGCGCGCGGCTCGGAGACGTCTTCAAAACGGTTGTTGACGAACACTTTGGTGGCGGCGCGCAGTGCAGAAGGGGCCACAGGAGCGGCGCCGTTTTCTTGCAGATCAACATGCGACACGCGGCCGACATGCCACAGTTGCAGAAAGATTTTTCCGCCCTTGGCATGGACGGCATCGGTCACGGTGCGCCAGCCGTCTATCTGCGCCTGCGTGTAGATCCCGGGGGTGTCCTGATAGCCCTGGCCCTGTCGGGAAATCTGCGTGGCTTCGCTGATCAGCAGGCCGGCGCTGGCGCGTTGGCTGTAATAGGTGGCCGCGAACTCGCTGGGGACGAAGCCCTGGCCTGCGCGGTTACGTGTCAGCGGCGCAAGGACTACCCGGTTCGACAGCGTTAGGCTGCCAAGGGTGTAAGGGGTGAACAGATTCTGATTGGTCATCTGGTATTTCTTCCGTGCCCGTTGATGGAGATCGGTGTTGCGTGCAATTAGGATGATGATCGAAATCTAAACTGTCAACGGTTTTGATTATGACCAGCATCTATGTATGATTGGACGCGTGATTTCCCGGTAAACACGAGGTATTGCACGTGAGAGTGACCAAGGCCCAGGCGCAGGCCAATCGAGAGCACATCGTTGAAACGGCCTCAGAGCTGTTCCGTGAGCGCGGCTTTGATGGCGTCGGTGTGGCGGATCTCATGGCGGCTGCCGGTTTCACCCATGGAGGCTTCTACAAGCACTTCGGGTCGAAGGCCGACCTGATGGCCGAAGCCTCGGCCTGCAGTCTTGCCAAATCGCTGACAGGCGCCCAAGCGCTCGATGTTCCGGGCTTCATCAACGTCTATGTGACCCGAGAACATCGGGACGGACGTGGCAGCGGTTGCACCATGGCCGCGTTGTGCAGCGACGCGGCGCGTCAATCGGATGATGTGAAAACGACATTTGCCGAAGGCATTGAACACACCCTGCAAACGCTGGGAGAGAAATATCCGACGGGACCGGATGCCGAGGAGGGAGAGGGGAGAAAGAAAATGATCGACCTTCTGTCTCGCGCTGTCGGCGCGATTATTTTGTCGCGTGCCTGCCCGGATGATTCTGCGCTCGCGGATGAGATCCTTGAGGTTTGTCGCGCTGAAATGTTTGCTTCGTTGCCGGTCGATGAAGTTGAACCGGTGTTGAAGGGAGATTAATTCAAAGCGTGAGCCGCCTATCCGCACGATCAAAATACGCTACACAGTTTTTTGACCAATTTGATTTGAGCGGGATTTGTAGAAAACCAGCTAAGAAATTTAGCTATATATTAGTTTTGCTATCCTCTTTGCGGTCAGTCATGCGTCGTCTGAATAAGGAAACTTCTATGACTACTGCACATGTTTTCATCGCCATCAGTCTAGATGGCTATATCGCCAGGTCCGACGGTGACATTGGCTGGCTATTGCAGCGCGATGATCAGAGTGAGGATCACGGCTACCTGAGCTTCATCGCCGATAAGGATGCTATCGTGATGGGGAGGGGGAGCTATGAGAAAGTGCTGACCTTCGACACTTGGTTCTACGACCTGCCAGTAATCGTGTTGTCTCAACAGTTGGCCGATTCACAGGTGCCTAATGCGCTAGAGGGAAAAGTGCGTTTTTCCAACCTCACTCCTTCAGACCTGCTGGCGGAACTGGCGAGGCAAGGTGTGCATCGAGTCTATGTCGATGGCGGGCAATTGGTGCAGTCATTCCTGCGTGACGGGTTAGTCGCCGATATGGTGATCACCACTGTTCCCGTGCTGATTGGGTCGGGAAGACCATTGTTCGGGGCCCTTACGCAGGACATTGAATTGAAGCTAGTAAATAGCCGATGCTTTCCTTCCGGTCTAGTGCAGTCAACCTATCAGTTGGCTCCTTGATTTTCCGGAGGGAGACCCGATCCAAAACGCTGGGCGCTCTGGGCGCTCTGGTCGCCAAGATGGCCAAGGAGCATGCTACATTGCGGCCGTAGCGCCGGAGCTGGCAAAGCATGTTTTCAGCCATATCGACCAGCGCGCCGAATCCGATATGAACCTATGACGCGTTTGGCACGTGAACTGGGCGCCGTGGCGAAGCCGGTCGACGGTCGCCTGGTAGTGGTGCCCAGGGGCGTGGCTCAGACCGTCACCGGCGCGGCGCTGCCGACCGTCGTGATTAGTGATCCGGAAAACAGTAGCGGCCGGGTCACGATCCAAGAGCGCAACGACTATCAGTTGGTGGTCGCGTATTGGTTCAACGAAGCCGAGCAGCGCAAGGTGCCGGTAGTCACGGGCATAGTCGCCGGGGCGGTGTCGGTGTACGGCAATGCCCCGGACAATGCCGGTGAGGCCAACGAGGACGCCGACAGTCAGGCGGGTCCGCGCTACATCATCCGCAAGACACATACGGATCAGAAGAGCGCCCAGGAAGCTGCAACGGCGCAACTGAAGAAGCTGCAACGCGGCAAGTCGACCATGTCCATCACTCGGCCGCTGACGCCTGGAATGGTCGCCGAGGGGCGGATCGATGTGCGCAACCATCGCGCCAGCGCGAACAGACTTTGGCAGGTCGAGTCGGTCATGCATGTCATCGGTTCGGGCGGGGTGTCATCGTCGGCGGCGGAATGTGTGACGCCAGCGTGAGGCCGTCGGGGGAGATCAAGGGACCTACTCGGCCACCGTACGCGGCCCCATGCCGCCCCGAGAAGGAGTTCCAACGCTTGTCTTAGCAGTTGATGGTGATCTTGCAGGCGCCGGTCTTGTAGTCAGGGTTGTCTTTGTGGCCGCAGCCCTGCAGCCCGAAGGGGGATCGGGTCGAGCCATGGCGTACCGGTGATGACCAGCTTGGTTAACGCCGTAGTCGGAATCTTTGCAAGCTCCGCTCGCTTGAGAAACCTCCCGAGTCACCTCGAAGAGCATAGAGGCTTGCCCTGTAGAGGGCCGTTCTTCGAGAGCAACCAAAACTCCGGATTTTTTTATAGGCCCATTCCCAACCCCGAGACTTGGTCTTTTCAGCAGGTGTTAATTTCACTTCAGAGCCTCTAGCAGTGGAGTTTGCCGGGATCATAGCAATGTGCCTCTGTTAGAAAAGCGTCAAATAATAACCTTTCATGTATCAGGGGTAATACATATCCGGCGCTTGGTCTTTAGGAGGAAAAAACACGCTGAATACTCGGTTTTTTGGCTGGTGCGTAAGGGCAGGGGCAAACTAGGGGCTTGGGGTTCAGGTCGGCAGAACGCCTGGAAGGGAGGGCACTACTGTCGGAAAATGTACAACCTCGTGTCCCTCGTCCCGGTCTACCTTGTTGCGATCCAGCAACCCGGTGTAATGCGGGTTGTCGCCTTGATCTGCCGACCAAGTGTACTTGTACACCAAGTCACTCTTCGTGATTACAGCCATGTCCCTTCCTCGAGGTGACGGGCAGACAATTCTACGCCATCTCGAAGTTCTAGCGGATGCAGAAAGTTTCGCAATGTCACCTCGTCATTCTCCTGCGGTGGCTTGCGCAAAACCTCCTCTGGAGGCCGCGTGTTTCCGTTTGCATAAGCACAAAAAATCGAATGTTTTGCCACTCTTAAAGGTGGTCATATTCGTTCTAAAACAATAGCTTAGGTCGTTACAGTCCCCGGCATGAGGTGCTAGGGGTCGAGTGTTCGAATCACTCCGTCCCGACCATATTTCGTGAGGAGATCAAGCGCTTAGTGGCTTGGTCCCCCTTCTCGTTTCAGGTCTACGCAAAACTACCCAGTGATTTCGCTGATATTCAGATCCGGTATCGCCTCAGGCCGGACGATTTTCTCGTGGTCCCGCTGGTAGTTTTTGGTCATGCCCTCGCTCGCGTGCCCTGCGATCTTCTGTCCATCGTTTCCGGCGTTCTTCCACAGGTGCAGCGACGGCGCCCGCACTTCATGGAAGCTCGGCACCTCCTCCGTGCCAGAGCCGCTACATACGTCAACCCAATAGGCAGATGCATCGGCTAGCAAGTAGATGCTGTGGCGGGGGGGGGGGGGGCGAGCAGCGCTTCCAGGTTTTTTCATCGCATGCGGTATGCCTGTTAGATAAGTCCTTCTCAATGTGTATTGTTTGGACGATGCAGTAGCCGCGATTTCTCACCGAGCGGAAAAGGTTATCTCCTCTAGCGGACCTCTTGAACTTCGCTTGTAGCCTGCTGAGGCACATCACCAGTCCCTTATAGTGGTCAAGGTTTTTGTTTAGTTTTTTGGCAATGGCATCATTACTTACTATCCGTTCTGTGCTGCTTATTAACAAGTCGAGTACTGCGTACTCCATCTTGGTTAGATTGATAGTTTTTTCATTGTTAGTAAGTAATCGCAGAGGCTCGACTAGCATCCATGCATTTGAACTTTGTGCGCGTATTGCGTTGAACATACTCTTTTCAACGGGGGCGTGCGCCTCGAAAGCGGAGGGTCGTCTGGAGGGGGGCGTATCGATATTCATCTAAGTAAGGATGTTTCTTTGGATGTATTGCTCTTCCGCTAGCTGGCTCGAAATAGAGAAATTCCTAGGTCAGCGGAGATGGCGCAGTGCAATGCAGAGTGTATTTCGGTTAAAACCGGCTAATTTCGGTGATGATACGTTTCAGCAATCGTAAAATCTTTAAAAAAGATCGAACGTACGTTGGTTTTGATAGGGAGGATTAAGGACATTCCAGCCAGTTGCGGGTGTCTTCGATTTCGTACGGATCCACGGTTTCGCCTCAGTATTTGAGGCGAGGTGGTAGCGGGGTAGCGATAAGATGCAGTGCTAATTCACTCCAGCGTCATCAGTACCGCGAGCGTCATCTTGATGAACTCTTCGTTCTTGTCGATGGTGTCCAAGGCGCCGCGCACGTTGTCGGCGACGTCGGCTGAGCCGCGGGCTTCGACCCAGTTGGAAAGCTCCATGATGGCGGCTTCGAGCGCGAGTTGGTTTTCGTTGATCTTGTGCAGCAGGGAGGGGGGAGGTCCGAATGTGGCATCGCAAATCCTCGGTTTTGAGGACAGCGTAGCATCACCTTACGTGAAGGATTTTTAACGATCAGCAGGACGCCGGAGGAGGGGGGTCAGCCGCTGAGTTCTGGAACACGTCCATAATAGTTATGGAACACATGCCGAGAGCCGAGATTTTCACCAAACCCCAGAAACGACAAAGCCCTGAAAAATCAGGGCTTTGTCGTATAAAGATGGCGGAGGCGATGGGATTCGAACTCATGGACCTGTTACAGTCGACGGTTTTCAAGACCGTTGCCTTAAACCACTCGGCCACACCTCCGTTTGCGTTGCGGGCGCCATAATACCTGAATGAAACACACTGTCAAACTCTCTGCATGGCTTGTTACAGAGCGTCTGTTATGATCTTTGCGACTGAACGTTTCAAACCAACAGGAGTGTCGCCATGCGCGAACAGGATTACGCAGTTAATAACAGCGTGCAGGCTGAGCAGCTAGAGGTTAGCCGCGTCCTGCGCAACACTTACGGCCTACTCGCCCTCACCCTCGCATTCAGCGGCGTGATGGCGTTTGTCGCACAGCAGATGCGTGTCGGTTACCCGAACGTCTTCGTGGTGCTGATCGGCTTCTACGGCCTTTTCTTCCTCACCAACAAACTCCGTGACTCGGCGTGGGGCCTGGTTTCTGCGTTCGCGCTGACCGGTTTCATGGGTTTCCTGCTCGGCCCGATCCTCAATCGTTACCTGGGCATGCAGGGCGGCGCGGAAGTGGTCAGCTCGGCCTTCGCGATGACCGCGCTGGTGTTCGGCGGCCTGTCGGCTTATGTGCTGATCACCCGTAAGGACATGAGCTTCCTGGGTGGTTTCATCACGGCCGGTTTCTTCGTGTTGCTGGGTGCGACGCTGGCGAGCTTCTTCTTCAAGATCAGCGGTCTGCAACTGGCGATCAGCGCAGGTTTCGTGCTGTTCTCCTCGGTCTGCATTCTGTTCCAGACCAGCGCCATCATTCACGGCGGCGAGCGCAACTACATCATGGCGACCATCAGCCTGTATGTATCGATCTACAACCTGTTCATCAGCTTGCTGCAGCTGTTCGGCATCATGGGCCGCGATGATTGATCGCCAGCCTTGAGTAAAAAACCCGCTTCGGCGGGTTTTTTATCGCCTGGGAATCGGGGTATCCACGTCTTTGCGAACCAAACAGCACTCACGCCATCGGTGGCAGCCGGCGTTTGATCGGGGTTTTCTTGACGATGGCGGTGTTGGTTTCGGCGTGGGTGTTGAGGCGGTCGAGGAGGGTGTCCAGTTGTTCCATCGAGCGCACATGCAGGCGGGCGATGAAGCAGTCGTCGCCGGTGACTTTGTCGCACTCGGTGAATTCGGGGATCGCCTGAATCTGCCGTTCCACTTCCTGCAACTGGCCCGGTAACGGGCGGATGCGGACGATGGCCTGGAGTTGATAGCCGAAGCATTTAGGGTCGATTTCGACGGTATAGCCCTTGAGTACGCCGCGTTCTTCGAGGCGGCGCAGGCGCTCGGCAACGCTGGGCGAGGACAGGCCGCTGATCTGTGCCAGGGCCTTGAGCGAGCGGCGGGAGTCTTCCATCAATGCGCTGATCAGCACTTGGTCGATGTCGTCGGTCATGGCGAATCCCCTGTTAGGCAATCGGCTGGATAAGCCTTGATAAAAAAGGCAGATACCGAGTTTAGCCTGCTTTTTGCGCTGGAGAAGCCCCTCGGCGGATTGGCATACTTTGGCCTCAAACACAGGAGGTTGATGATGGACAGAACACTACGTCGCGGCTCATTCGAGATGACCGCCGCCATGCTGATTTCCGGAACCATTGGCTGGTTCGTGCTGGTGTCCGGGCAACCGGTGCTGGACGTGGTGTTCTGGCGCTGTGTGTTCGGTGCCGCCACCTTGTTGCTGATTTGCGCGGCGTTCGGCTTTCTGCGCCCGGGCATTTTGACGTCCACCACTTTCGTGTTGGCCGTACTGAGTGGTGTGGCGATTGTCGGTAACTGGGTGTTGTTGTTCGCGTCCTATTCTCGCGCCTCGATTGCCATCGGCACGGCGGTTTATAACGTCCAGCCGTTCATGTTGGTGGGGCTGGCCGCGCTGTTTCTCGGGGAGAAAATCACCCTGAAAAAACTGTTCTGGCTGGGCATTTCGTTTCTCGGGATGCTGGCGATTGTCAGCGCACATGGTGAGCAAGGCGAGGGTGGCAACGATTACCTGATGGGGATCGCTCTGGCCTTGGGTGCTGCCTTCCTGTACGCGATTGCCGCATTGATCATCAAACGCCTGACCGGCACGCCACCGCATCTGATCGCGTTGATCCAGGTCTGCACAGGCGTGCTGTTGCTCGCGCCCTTTGCGCACTTCTCGGCGATGCCGCAAGCGCCCAGTGCCTGGGCCAGCCTGGTGACCCTGGGTATCGTGCATACCGGTTTGATGTATGTGCTGCTTTACGGGGCAATTCAAAAGCTGCCGACCGCCCTGACCGGCGCGTTGTCGTTCATCTATCCGATTGCGGCGATTTTCGTGGACTGGTTTGCCTTCGGTCATCGCCTGGAGCCGCTGCAATGGATCGGTGTCGCCGCGATTCTGCTGGCCGCCGCCGGGATGCAACAGGGTTGGGGCCTGAAGCTTCGGCGGGTGGCTACACAATAAACGGCCTCTCAGATGTTCCAGCGCGGTGCGGTTTTCGCCAGACGCTGGCGCATCTCGCCGATGTTCGCGGCCAATTGTCGGGTCAGCAATCGGTAGCCATCCAGTGGACTGTAGACCGGCATATCAAGCGTAGAGTCCAATGGCGGTTCGGCTGGCCGGCTGAGCCGTTGTGAAGCGCCCGATTTCAATGCCCGGGCCATACCGATCAGTTGCACCCGGATCTGTCGGTGCTCGGTTTTCAATGCCGATTGCAGGTGGGCCATTGCCTCAGAGTCATCGGCATTCGGCCGGCTATTGCCGAGGATTTCCAGGATGCTGACGCACATCCGCAGGTTGCGCTGAATCGCATCGAGTTCGGTCATGGAAACCCGCACCTCCTTGGACACAGAGGGCATCAGTGAGCGCAGTTGCACCATGACTGCGTTCAAGCGATTCATGAGCTTCAAGTGCTCGTCAGCGGCGACGGACTCGCCGTTGATGATACGGCCATAGATTGCCGCGCAGTCGCGCAACGCATCGGCCAGGTTGTAGCGCCAGGAGTACACCGCGTACAGCGGCAGGGCAAAGGAGAAAGCCAGTGCCAGGGCGATGCCGATCAGAATATCCACCCCGCGCCACAGGCCATCGGTGACCGGGTTGTCACCGTGCCCGGCAACGATAAACACGGTGATCGCCGACAGCAGCGCCGTATAACCACCCTTGCCGATGGCGTGGTACGAGAAAAACCCGCACACCACCGACATTGCGAAATAGGTCAGCCACGGCATCCCGAGCCAGGCCTGTTGCGCCACCAGCAACAAGCCGACACCGGCCCCGATCAAGGTGCCGATGGCTCGCTCGGCGGCTTTCTTGCCGATATTACCGTGGTGCTGCAAGCCGCCGATCACCACCAGCATGGTCACCGACGCCCATTCGCCGTGGGGCAGATGGATGCCGGTAGTCAGCAGAATCGTCGCCAGCAACCCCAAGGAAACCCGCACCGCATGGATCAGTTTGGCGTGGCGGTAGCGCCGGTACGGGTCCAGCAATGGACGCAGTATTCGGCGCAACAGCGGCGGCAGTCGAAGGCCTTTGATGATGCTCAGTCTGGTGTCCTCAGAAAATTTTGGTGTCCTCAGAAAATATAGTCGGTGGTCAGGAAGCTCGAGTTCCGGCCGCTGATGATCTCGCTGAGAAGCTCTTTACTGCTTTCCTGGAACTTGGTCGCCACCAGGGTCCGGATCGAAAACACCCGCAGCGCATCATGCACCGACAAGGTGCCCTCGGCGGAGTTCTTGCGGCCGTTGAACGGGTAGGTGTCGGGGCCGCGTTGGCACTGGGCGTTGAGGTTGATCCGGCCGACCTGGTTGGCGAAGGTGTCCACCAGCCTGCCGACCGCCACCGGGTTGGTGCCGAAGATGCTCAGTTGCTGGCCGAAGTCCGATTCCAGGACGTAATCGATCACGGTGTCCAGATGACGGTAAGGCACGATCGGCACGACCGGGCCGAACTGTTCTTCCTGATAGACGCGCATCTGCGGTGTCACCGGGTACAACACGGCCGGGTAGAAGAACGATGCCCGGGACTCACCACCATTGGGGTTGACCACGGCGGCGCCTTTGCTGACCGAGTCCGCCACCAGCGAATGCAGATAATCGACTTTGCTCGCCTCCGGCAGCGGTGTCAGGGCCACGCCGCTGTCCCACGGCATGCCGGGTTTCAGTGAGGCGAGCCTGGCGTTGAATTTCTCGATGAACGCTTCGACCACGTCTTCATGGACGAAGAGGATTTTCAGCGCGGTGCAGCGCTGACCGTTGAACGACAGGGAGCCGGTGACGGCTTCGCTGACCGCGTTGTCCAGATCCACCTCTGGCAACACGATGCCGGGGTTCTTCGCATCCAGGCCCAGTGCCGCACGCAAGCGGTGAGGCCGCGGGTGAAGCTTTTTCAGGTCGCTGGCAGCCTTGTTGGTGCCGATAAACGCAAAGATATCGATCTTGCCGCTGGCCATCAGTGCGCTGACGGTCTCGCGGCCACTGCCGTAAATGACGTTGATCACCCCGGCCGGGAAGCTGTCGCGAAAGGCTTCCAGCAGCGGACGAATCAACAGCACCCCCAGCTTGGCCGGCTTGAACACCACGGTGTTGCCCATGATCAGCGCCGGAATCAGCGTGGTGAAGGTCTCGTTCAGCGGATAGTTGTAAGGCCCCATGCACAACGCCACGCCCATCGGAACGCGGCGGATCTGGCCGAGGGTGTCCTGTTCCAGTTCGAAGCGGCTGGAGCGGCGGTCGAGTTCCTTGAGGGCGTTGATGGTGTCGACGATGTAGTCGCAGGTGCGGTCGAACTCTTTCTCCGAGTCCTTGAGGTTCTTGCCGATCTCCCACATCAGCAACTTGACCACCGCCTCGCGCTGTTCGCGCATGCGACCGAGGAAGGTCTCGACATGCTGGATACGCTCGGCCACGCGCATGGTCGGCCACAAACCCTGGCCCCGGTCATAGGCACGGACAGCCGCGTCGAGCGCGGTCAGGGCGGTGTCGGCATCGAGCAGCGGCGTGCTGCCGAGGATCACTTGTTCGTCGCCATTCGCGCCGCTCAGGTACACCGGGCTGCGCACCTGGGCGAGGGGGCCGGACCAGGTTTTCAGTTCACCGTCGACCAGGTATTCGCGCTGTTCGGTCTGGCCGTTGAGGCGATACTTTTCCGGGATGCCGTCGGCGGTGGGAAACAGGTTGCCAAGGATCGATGCTGTGGTCATGTCGCTACCCCGTCTGGATTGGGTGATGCACTGATGAATCGTTTTAGCAGACCTCGGCCTGGCTTGTCATGATTCATCTTAGGGTTTTTTGGGCTCGGCGTTGTGGATCGCGAATCTGTCGGCTCATCCGCTCATGAAAGCCGATCTTTTCCCCTTGAGAACACACAAGTAACGATCCCCCGGTTAAACTTCGCGCTCTTTCTCAAAGGAGTTCATATGAGTTACTACCAGCCGGGCATCCTCGCCACCCCAGTTCCGCCTCAAGCTCGTCATATGTTCTTCGCCCTCGAATCCGCCGAGGCACTGCCGGCAGCGCTGGATAACCTGACGCGCCTGGTGGACGGAAAATCGGCGGTGGTCGGTTTCGGCGAGTCCCTGGTCAAGGCGCTGCACGCGCAGATCGACGGCTTGCGCGCCTTTCCTGCGCTGGTCGGTGTCGGCGTCGACAACCCGTCGACCCAACACGCGCTCTGGTGCTGGTTGCACGGTGTTGACCGTGGCGAACTGCTCAATCGCAGCCACGCGATCGAAGCCGCGCTGGCACCGGCCCTGCGTCTGGTGCAGATGAACGAAACCTTCCGCCACATGACTGGCCATGACCTGACCGGTTACGAAGACGGCACCGAAAACCCTCACGACGAAGCCGCTGTCGCCGCCGCGCTGCTGGGCAAGGGCGCTGAGGGGCTGGTCGGTGGCAGCTTCGCCGCGATCCAGCAATGGCAGCATGACTTGAAAGGCTTCCACGCGATGCCGTCCCACGAGAAGGACAACATCATGGGCCGGCGCCTGAGCGACAACGAAGAACTCGACGACGCGCCGATCTCTGCCCACGTCAAACGCACCGCCCAGGAAAGCTTCGCACCGGAAGCCTTCGTGGTCCGTCGCTCGATGCCGTGGATCGAAGGCGATCGCGCCGGCCTGATGTTCCTGGCATTCGGTTTTTCCCTCGATGCATTCGAAGCCCAACTGCGACGCATGAGCGGTCTGGAGGACGGCATCACCGACGGTTTGTACCGCATCAGCCGACCGATCACTGGCGGCTACTACTGGTGCCCGCCGCTCAAGGACGGTCGCCTCGACCTGCGCGCATTGCGTGTCGGCTAAATAGCGGATCGCGTACACGTGTAGGAGCGAGGCTTGCCCGCGAAGGCGGTGTGTCAGGTAAAACGCTTTCGCGGGCAAGCCTCGCTCCTACAAAAAACCATTAAAAGGATTTGCTGACACTCGCCACCAGGGTCGCGCTGCACACATCGTCGAACCCCCAGTTGCTGATGCATTGGCTTTTCGACAAATCGGTATCGATGTAACTCAACCCTAGCAGCACCCCGGCCACTTCGCGGGTCAGCTTCGCCTCCCACTCGTGGTAAGCCTCCTCGCCATGCCCCGAGGCCGAATACAGGCGCGGGTCTTTGAAGTCCATTTCGCCGTAGCGCAGTTTCAGCCCCAGCCCATAGGGCAATTCGGTTTCGTAGCCAACGTAGCGGTACAACGTGCTCTGTTTGCTGTCGATGCCCGGTGCATCGGCAGAGTAATAGGCCGCGAGTTTCACGCCATAGACGTCGAGAATCCCGTAGACCTCGCTCTGATTGAACTGGCTCTCTTTTGGATACGCGTATTTGAGATAGCCGACATCCAGGCTGACGGCGTCGGTCGCCTGCCACAGCCAACCAACGTAGTAGTCGACTTCCTGACGGGTTTTCAGGCCACCGCCGAAATCGACGTTCGAACTCCAGGCGCCCAGGTACAGGCCGCTGCTGTGGGCCAGGGTCACACCGGCTTGCACGGCGGGGTCGTTCTGGGTTTGCGAGATGCCGCGAGTGCGATAGTCGCTGGCCAGGGTCAGGTCGACCAGCACGGCGAAGTCGTCATTCAAGGGCAGGGCCTGGCTGCCCAGGGGCAACAGGCTGAAGGATGCGAGGGCGAACGGGGTGAACGCTTTCATGGTGCAGTGCCTTTGTTGTGATTGTTATGGGCAGATTTGAGACAACGCTGCTCCAGACCCCAGCGATGAATGCGGAGTTGGGCAGCGTGTACAGGCGATTTTTCTCAGAGTGTCGGGGCGTAGACTTCGCGACCGGCGAACCAGGTTTGCAGCACTTGGGTGTCGTGCAGGGCTTTCTCATCGACGCTGAACACGTCGCGGTCCAGAACGATGAAATCGGCTTGCTTGCCGGGGCTCAACGAGCCGATTTGCTTCTCTAGACCGATAGTGCGGGCGGCGTTGAGGGTGTAGGCGTAGAACATCGTTTCCCGGTCGATGCGTTCGTCGGCGTTCAACACACCCAACGGGCCGTTTCGGGTGATCGCCTGGGCCATGGCGTTCCACGGATTGGGCGAAGACACCGGCCAGTCGCTGGCTCCGGCGATCGTCGCGCCCTGTTTGAGCAGCGAGTGCGCCGGGTACTGATAGCGGAAGGCGAGGGCGCTGACGTAAGGCTTGATCATGTCCAGGGTGTAATCGTCGGCGGAGGCCCAGAGCAACTGCATGGAGGCGATGACGTTGAGCGGTTTGAACCGCGCAAACTCTTTCGGGTTGACCATTTGCAAGTGGGTGATCGAGTGAGTCACGCCGCTCTGGCGATCCTTGCGCGCCTGGGCGATGCCGTTCAGGGATTCGCGTACCGCGCGGTCGCCGATGGCGTGGATGTGCACCCGCCAGCCGCGTTGATCGATGGCACTGACCAGTTCGCCGAAGTGCTTCGGATCGATCAGCAACTCGCCCTGTTTTTGCGAGTTGGTGTAAGGATCGATCATCGCCGCGCTCTGGGCCGGGTATTCGATCACGCCGTCGGCAAAGATCTTGATACCGGGCAGGGTCAGGTTGGGGATGCCCTGGAATTGCTGGCGGACCTTGTCCAGCGTGTCGAGATCGGCCGGTACGCTTTTCGGATTGGCCACCAGCAGGGCCGCGACGTGGGCGGTCATGCCACCGCTTTGCGACAGCGCTTTGTACACCGGCAGTACGCCGACGGTTTTCTCCGTGGGTTTAAGGGCAAACACCGGCTCGCCGGGGGCGGCGTTGGCAGCGGGGTCCATCCAGGCCGTAATGCCCAGGCTGTTGTTGTAGCGCACGGCGGTTTGCGCGGCGCGCAGCATGTCGGCGGCACTGGGCGCGGGCATTTTTAACGCAACCCGATCCCAACCGGCGTCCACCAGAAAACCGTTGGGGCTACCGTCGGCAAGCTTGCCAATGGTGTCGAGTTCGGCGGCCGGCAGGTTTTGCAGCAGGATGGCGTCGATGCCCGCGCGTTCGAGCATGACGTTGTTGGCCCAGGCGGTGTGGTGGTCGCTGCCGGTGAACACCACAGGCACCTTGGCCCATTCGCCGCTGTTGAATTTTTTGCCGAGGGCCTCGGCCTGGGCCCAATACGCCGAACTCATGCCGGCCACGCTCAGCACATCGCCGTGTTTCGCCTTGCCGTCATCACGCCATCCGCGCAGGCGTTTTTCCAGCTCATCGAGGTCGACCACCTCATCTTCCATATTGGCCGAGGCCATTTCCAGACCGCCGAAAATCGCGTGGGAATGGCTGTCGATCAGGCCGGGCATCAACGTCTTGCCGCCGAGGTCGATCACTTTCGTTTGCGATTCAATCAAGGCTTTTATCTGTGCATCGCTGCCAACTTGCAGCACTTTGCCGTCCTGCACCGCCAGGGCCTGCACCTTGGGCTGGTTGCGGTCGGCGGTGAATATCTTGCCGTTGAGCAGCACCAGATCGGTCGCTGCCATGGCTTCCATCGAGGCAAAAGCCACAGCGGCCATCAATAGATTCGGGAGGAATCTTTTCATTGAATGTTTCCTTGTTATTGCGTCTGATGGCCAGATTAGTGGCTGCTTATGCTCAACAGAACGCCTCACTCACGAAAAACGTTTTTGCCGGAATGGAAAAAGAATGGACAAGTTGGGTGCGTTGAAAATGTTCGTGGTCACGGCGCAACTGGGCAGTTTCAGCCGCGCCGCCGAGCAACTGGGCAAGACCCCGTCGGCCCTGACCAAAGCGGTCAATCACCTGGAGGCCGAGCTCGGTGCCCGGCTGTTCGAGCGCAGCACCCGGCGGATTCTGCTGACGGAAGTGGGGCGGCTCTACCTGGAAACCGCGCGTCAGGTGTTGCAGCGGCTGGACGAGGCCGGTGAGGAAATCGAGCAGTTGCAGCATGGCCTGCGCGGCAATCTGAAAATCACCGCGCCACTGGCCTATGGGCATGCCTTTCTCGATCAGGTGTGTGGCGGTTTTCTGGAGCAGTATCCGCAGATCAATCTGCAAGTGGACCTGTGCGATGAGTTCGTCAATCTGCTGGAAAGCGGCTACGACCTGGCCCTGCGCGAAGGCCATGACGACCTGCCGGGGCTGATCGCCCGCGTCGTTGGCAGCAATCGTCTGGCGTTGTGTGGCAGCCCGGCCTATCTGGCGCGCAAGGCGTTGCCGGTCACCCCGCAAACCCTCGATGAGCACGAATGGTTGCTGTATCGCCATCCCTTGCTCAGCCGCGAATTCTGGTGGGCCGAGCGCGATGGGCAGCGCTTTAGCCTGCCGCAACCCCAGGCGCCACGGCTGCGCAGCGACAATTACGACTTGCTGCTGGCCAATGCGCTGGCCGGACGCGGGTTGTTGCACACGCCGCTATGGAGCGCTGCGCCGTATCTGGCCGACGGTCGACTGGTGCGGGTGATGGCGGACTACGACATCGATCCCGACAGCTTTGGCCCGCACATTCTGGCGGTGTACCCGAGCCATCGGCGAGCGACCGCCAAAGTCGTGGCTTTTATCGATTACATCGCCGGGTTTCTGGCCTCTCGCGGGCTGAGCTGACTGGCGGTCCTTGCCAGGAAAAAGCCGAAAGAGTACAAATGTACTCCATGACGACTTTAACTCCCCGCCGTACCGCCATCCTGACCTTCATCCGCGATCGCATCGCCGAACACGGTCAGTCCCCGAGCCTTGCTGAAATCAGCGAGGCCTTCGGTTTCGCCTCCCGTAGCGTGGCGCGCAAGCACGTGCTGGCGCTGACCGAGGCGGGTTTCATTGAGGTCAATCCGCATCAGGCGCGCGGCATCCGCTTGTTGAACCAGCCGCCGCGGCCCGAGCTGCTGGACGTTCCGGTACTGGGCCGAGTGGCGGCCGGTGCGCCGATCGGTGCCGATGCCGAGGTCCACAGCCGCTTGCTGCTCGATCCGTCGATCTTCTCGCGGGTGCCGGATTACATGCTGCGGGTCCAGGGTGATTCGATGATCGAGGACGGCATTCTCGACGGCGATCTGGTGGGCGTGCGGCGCAATCCTGAAGCGCTCAACGGCCAGATCGTGGTGGCGCGGCTCGACGGCGAAGTCACCATCAAGCGTTTCGAGCGGGTCGGCGATGCCGTTCGCCTGTTGCCGCGCAATCCGGCTTACCAGCCGATCATTGTTCGAGCCGATCAGGAGCTGGCCATCGAAGGCGTGTTCTGTGGTCTGGTGAGGCAAGGGTGATGGGCGCCGTCGTTGCGCTGGATACGCTGTTCAATGGCGGCCAGGTCTGGAAGGGCCGACCTGCGCCACCGGCCGTCAGCCCGCAACCCACGGGGCATGCGGCGCTGGATGCGGCGTTGCCGAGCGGTGGCTGGCCGGAAGCGGCGCTGAGCGAAATCCTCCTGGCCGGGCAGGGCGTGGGTGAGTTGCAACTGGTGTGGCCGACGCTGGCACGGCTGTCGGCGGCGGGCGAGCGCATCGTGCTGGTGGCGCCGCCTTACGTGCCGTATCCCCAGGCCTGGCAGAACGCCGGGGTCGATCTGCGCCAGTTGTCGATCATCCAGGCCAGCGAGCGCGATGCGCTGTGGGCGGCGGAACAATGCCTGCGTTCGGGCAGTTGCGGGGCGGTGTTGTGCTGGCCGCACAAGGCCGATGACCGGGCGTTGCGACGTTTGCAGGTGGCGGCCGAAACCGGGCAGACCCTGGCGTTCGCCTATCGCTCGCTCAGTGAAGCCATCAACCCGTCGCCAGCGGCCCTGCGCATCGCCATCGACGCCAAGCCTGCTCAGTTGCGGGTGCTCAAGTGCCGGGGCGGGCTGGCCCGTTCGGCGCCGATTGCCTTTGCCGTGGGGCATTGAGGTTGCCATGCGCTGGGTGTGCATTGTCTTCCCACAATTGGCGCTGGACGCGGTACTGCGTCAGCGCCCCGACCCCGATGAGCCGTTGGCGCTGCTGACCGGCCCGGCCCAGCGGCGGGTGCTGCAGGCGGTCAACGGTGCGGCACGGGCGCTGGGTTTGCGACCCGGTCAGTCTATGACCGCCGCCCAGGCCCTGAGCAAAGGGTTCGTCACCGCCGAATACGATGCCGCCGAAATCGAACATTGGCAGCAGTTCCTGGCCGCCTGGGCCTATCGGTTCAGCTCCCAGGTCAGCGTGCATTACCCGCGTGCCGTGGTGTTTGAAATCGAATCCAGCCTGGGCTTGTTCGGGCCCTGGCCGCAGTTCGAGGCGCGGCTGCGCGCCGAGCTCGCTGAGCTGGGGTTTCGCCATCGGATTGTCGCCGCGCCAAATCCGGTGGCGGCGCGGGTGCTGGCCAACGTTTATGACGGTCTGGTGGTGCCGGACAGCCAAGCCTTGCAGCATCACCTCGGGCAACTGCCCGTCGATCGCATTGCCCTGGAGCCCAGCGTTGCTACGGCGTTATCGCGCATGGGGCTGCGCACCTTGAGTCAGGTGCAGGCGCTGCCCCGGCATAGCCTGGCCCGGCGTTTCGAGGCCCAGGTGCTCAAGCATCTGGACAGCCTGTTCGGTGAGCGGCGGCTGGCACTGGCGTTTTACCTGCCGCCGGACCGTTTCGATGTGCGCATCGAACTCAATTTCGATGTGCAATCCCATCAGGCATTGTTGTTTCCTTTAAGACGATTGACCGGCGATCTGTCGGCGTTCCTCTGCGGCCGGGACAGCGGCGTGCAACGTTTCGACTTGCACCTGGAACACGCCGGCTTGCCGGACACCGTGATCAAGGTCGGCCTGCTCAGCGCCGAGCGCGATCCGGCGATGCTGTTCGAACTGGCCCGAGGGCGGCTGGAACAGGTTCAGGTCGAAGCCCCGGTGCGCGGTTTTCGTCTGCGCGCCGAAGATCTGCCGGCCTTCGTGCCCCAGCGTCAGGAGCTGTTCGACGATCGTCCGCAGCAGTCCTTGCCCTGGGAGCAACTGCGTGAACGCTTGCGCGCACGGCTGGGGGATGACGCGGTGCAGGGCTTGCGCTTCCAGGCCGATCACCGGCCGGAATGCGCGTGGCAGACCACTGTCGACAGCCAGGCCTGCGAGGGGCTGCCTGCCGTGCAACGTCCAGGCTGGTTGCTGACTGAACCGCAGGCGGTACACGAAAGCTCGACGCGCATCCTCATGGGGCCGGAGCGCATCGAGTCCGGCTGGTGGGACGGCGACGACGTGCGCCGCGATTACTACCTGATCGAAACCCGTTCCGGTCAGCAGGGCTGGGCCTATCGGGCGGTGGGCGAAGACGGTCCGTTGTGGCTGCAAGGCTGGTTCGCATGAGCGTCGACTATGCCGAGCTGCACTGCCTGTCGAACTTCAGTTTCCAGCGCGGTGCCTCCAGTGCGCTTGAGCTTTTTCAACGGGCGAAAAAGCAGGGCTATCAAGCGCTGGCAATCACCGACGAATGCACGCTGGCGGGTATCGTCCGTGCCTGGCAGGCGGCCAAGACCGTGGAGCTGCCGCTGATCATCGGCAGCGAAATACGTATCGAAAATGGCCCGAAACTGGTGCTGCTGGTGGAAAACCTCGAAGGTTATCAAGCCCTGTGCCGACTGATTACCCGCGCCAGACGCCGCACGCAGAAAGGCCAGTATCAGGTGCTGCGGGAGGATTTCAGTGAGCCGTTGCCGGGGCTGTTGGCGTTGTGGGCGCCGGACGCCGTCGATGATTTTGCGCAGGGCCATTGGCTGAAGCAGAGCTTCGCCGAGCGCCTGTGGCTGAGCGTTCAGTTACATCGCGGGCAGGACGACACCCGGCGACTGGCAGCACTGCTGACCCTGGCGCGGGAACTGCGGATCCCGGCGGTGGCCAGCGGCGATGTGCATATGCACGCCCGCGGCCGGCGCGCCTTGCAGGACACCATGACCGCAATCCGCCATCACGTTCCCGTGGCCGAGGCCGGGTTGCGTCTGCACCCCAATGGCGAACGGCATTTGCGCAGCCTCGACGACTTGCGCGATCTCTACCCGCAGGCGCTGCTCGACGAGACGCTGAACATCGCCCGGCGCTGTACTTTCGACCTCGGTCAGTTGCGTTATCAATATCCCCGGGAACTGGTGCCCGAGGGGCACACGGCCACGTCCTGGCTGCGGGTGCTGGCAGAAAAGGGGATTCGCTGGCGCTGGGAAAAAAGCCCCAAGGCCGAGGTGTTGGCGCAGATCGACAAGGAACTGGAGCTGATTGCCGAGCTGGGGTACGAGAGTTATTTCCTGACGGTTCACGACATTGTGAATTTCGCCCGCCAGCAACACATCCTTTGTCAGGGCCGCGGTTCTGCCGCCAACTCGGCGGTGTGCTTCGTGCTGGGGATCACGGAGATCGACCCGGAACGCAGCACGCTGCTGTTCGAGCGTTTTCTCTCCAGGGAACGCAACGAACCGCCGGACATCGACGTGGATTTCGAGCACGAGCGGCGCGAAGAAGTCCTGCAGTATGTGTTTCAGCGTTATGGCCGGGCCCGTGCGGCGCTGACGGCGGTGGTCAGCACTTACCACGGTGCCGGCGCAATCCGCGACGTGGCCAAGGCGTTGGGTTTGCCGCCGGATCAGGTCAACGCCCTGGCCGACTGTTGCGGCCACTGGAGTAATCAGGCGCCGCCCGTCGAGCGCCTGCGTGAAGGTGGTTTCGACCCCGATAGCCCGGTGTTGCGTCGAGTGCTGAGCCTGACCCAGCAACTGATCGGTTTTCCCCGGCACCTGTCCCAGCACCCCGGCGGTTTCGTGATTTCCGAGCAGCCTCTGGACAGCCTGGTGCCGGTGGAAAACGCCGCCATGGCCGAGCGCACCATCATCCAGTGGGATAAGGACGATCTGGATGCGGTCGGGCTGCTCAAGGTCGATATTCTGGCGCTGGGCATGCTCAGCGCGATTCGCCGTTGTTTCGATCTGCTGCGTCGGCACCGGGGCCGCGACCTGAGCCTGGCGACGGTGCCGGCCGAAGACCCGCAAACCTACGAGATGATTGGCCATGCGGACACCATCGGGGTGTTCCAGATCGAGTCCCGGGCACAGATGTCGATGCTGCCCAGGCTCAAGCCCAAGAACTTCTACGATCTGGTGATCGAGGTGGCGATCGTTCGTCCGGGGCCGATTCAGGGCGGGATGGTGCATCCCTACCTGCGGCGGCGTAAGGGCGAAGAAGAGGTGAAATACCCGTCGAAAGAACTTGAAGCGGTGCTGAAACGTACGCTGGGCGTGCCGCTGTTTCAGGAGCAGGTGATGCAGATCGCGATTGTCGCCGCCGACTACAGCCCCGGCGAGGCTGATCAGTTACGCCGCTCCATGGCGGCCTGGAAACGCCACGGCGGACTGGAACCGCACAAGGAACGCCTGGCGGACGGAATGAAGAAAAACGGCTACACGGCGGAGTTCGCCGTGCAGATCTTCGAGCAGATCAAAGGCTTCGGCGATTACGGTTTTCCCGAATCCCACGCCGCCAGTTTCGCCTTGCTGACCTACGCCAGTTGCTGGTTGAAATGCCACGAGCCGGCGGCTTTTGCCTGTGCGCTGATCAACAGCTGGCCGATGGGGTTCTACAGCCCGGACCAGATTCTCCAGGACGCCCGCCGCCATCATTTGCAGATTCGCCCGGTGGACGTGCGGGCCAGTGACTGGGATTGCAGCCTGGAACCGATCACCGGCGCGCAGCCGGCGATTCGCATGGGGCTGCGGATGATCAAGGGCTTTCGCGAAGACGATGCCCGGCGTATCGAGACGGCAAGGTCGAAAGGGGCGTTTGCCGACATCGCCGACCTCGGCGAACGGGCACGACTCGATGCCCGCGCCCAGGAACAACTGGCCGATGCCGGTGCACTGCGCGGGCTGGCCGGTGACCGGCATCGGGCGCGCTGGGAGGTGGCGGGGGTGCAGAAGCAGCTCGGTTTGTTTGCCGGTCTGCCGAGTCAGGAAGAGCCGGCAGTGGAGCTGCCCAAACCCACCGTGGGCGAGGACCTGCAAGCCGATTACGCCAGTGTCGGCACCACCCTCGGCCCGCATCCGCTGGCGTTGCTGCGGGGGGAGCTCAAGGCCCGACGCTGTCGCAGCTCCAGGGAACTGCTGATGGTCGAGCATGGGCGTCCGGTCAGCGTCGCCGGGCTGGTCACCGGTCGGCAGCGTCCGGGAACCGCCAGCGGTGTGACCTTCGTGACGCTTGAAGACGAATTCGGCAACGTCAACGTGGTGGTCTGGCGCGACCTGGCCGAACGGCAACGGCAGGTATTGGTCGGCTCGCAATTGCTCAAGGTCGACGGGCGCTGGGAACAGGTGGGCGAGGTGCGGCACCTGATTGCAGGACGCTTGAGCGACCTGAGTTCATTGCTCGACGGTATCTATGTGCGCAGTCGGGATTTCCACTGAGCCTTGGCGGTGGATATGTCACCTGCGCAGGAGCAGCTTGTCGCAGGGGCCGGTCGAGAATCAGCTATACCTCAATGAAACCATTGGCGTCGGCAGTGCTCGAAACAAACGGGCAGGCACCGTCTCCTCATGCTGTTGCACTGCCTGAAAACATGTCATTCACAAGACATAGGCCAGTCGATGCAGTTTCTAGACAATAGCCACGGTTGTACCGGTTGGAGCGGCGAAATGGCCGAACGCATTCGTGCGTTCGACTGGAGCCTGACCGAACTCGGACGCATCGACACCTGGCCCGGGAGTCTGTGCAGCGCGGTGCAGTTACTGCTCGCTTCACCGCTGCCGATGGTGATGCTGTGGGGCCGCCCCGGTTACATGATCTATAACGACGCCTACTCAAGATTTGCCGGTGGCCGCCATCCTTACCTGCTGGGCTCCCCGGTGGAGTTGGGCTGGCCGGAGGTCGCCGAATTCAATCGGCATGTGGTGGACACCTGTCTTGCGGGCGGCACCTTGTCTTATCACAACAAAGCCCTGGTATTGCTGCGCGACGGCGTTCCCGAAGACGTCTGGATGGACCTTTACTACAGTCCTGTCTCCAATGATGACGGGTGTCCCGCCGGGGTCATGGCAATGGTGGTCGAAACCACTGACCATGTGATTTCCGAACGCCGACGCCAAGAAGCCGAAAACGCCTATCGTGCCGATAATGAAAGGGTTCGCCTGGCCCTCAATGCCGGGGCTTTGCTCGGCTCGTTTGTCTGGGACATCAAGGCTGATGTGCTATCGGGCGACGAGCGATTCGCACGCACGTTTTCCTATCCGCCAGGCCAGGACCTGGCCAACTTGCCACCAGCCATCGCCCAAATGCAGATCCATCCCGATGATCGCAGCTGGGCCCGGGAGCGGATGAATCAGTCGGTGGAAACCGGCGTGCCCTATAACGCCGAATATCGGGTCCTGCGTCCCGATGGCAGTTACCTGTGGGTGCTCGCCAGCGGGTGTTGCGAGTTCAATGAGCAAGGTGAAGCGTTGCGCTTTCCAGGGGTGTTGATCGACATCCACGAACGCAAGATTGCCGAAGAGTCCTTGCTCAAGTTCACCCGCAACCTGGAGCAACGAGTCGCTGAAGAAGTCGAGGCGCGGCTGGCGGCCGAAGAGCAGCTGCGTCAATCACAGAAACTCGAAGCCATTGGCGGTCTCACCGGCGGGGTGGCCCATGACTTCAACAACCTGTTACAGGTGATCGCCGGCAACCTGCACTTGCTGGCGCGTCATGAGCCGGATAACGCCAACGTGCAGCGCCGGGTCGGCGCCTCAATTGCCGCAGTCGAGCGCGGGGCCAAATTGTCTTCGCAATTACTCGCCTTTGCCCGACGTCAGCCGTTGTCACCGGCCGTATGCGACCCACGGCAGATCTTCGAAGACCTCGGGGAATTATTGCAGCGCGCGCTGGGAGAGACGATCCAGATCAAGGTGTCCGCACCTGACGATCCATGGCACTTCTACGTGGACTGCAATCAACTGGAAAACGCCATTCTCAACCTTGCGATCAACGCCCGAGATGCCATGAACGGCGAGGGGACCATTGCCCTCAGCGCAGAGAACATCGTCCTCGACCGCAAGTTTTGCGCCGGCAAGGGCATCGTCGCTGGCGATTATGTCTGCGTGACGGTGGCGGACTCGGGCGTCGGCATGCCGCCGCAAGTGCTTGCACAGGCCTTCGAGCCGTTTTTCACCACCAAGGCTGATGGTCAAGGCACCGGCCTGGGTTTGAGTATGGTGTTCGGGTTCGTCAAACAGAGCGGCGGGCATATCGAGATTTCCAGCGTCGTCGGGCGGGGCACTCGGGTGCAGCTGTATTTCCCTCGCAGCTTGCGCCCGTTGCCTGACGAAACAATGCGCCATGCTCCGCAGCACCGGGGCGGGCATGAAACCATTCTGGTGGTCGAGGACAACGAAGCGGTGCGCAGTTCGGCCGTGGACTTGTTGTGCGAAGAGGGCTATCAGGTCCTGACCGCGGCCAACGGTGACCTGGCGATGCAGATGTTGCTCGACGGTGCGACAGTGGACCTGATCTTTACCGACGTGGTCATGCCCGGCTTGATCAAAAGCTCGGACCTGGCCGCCTGGGCCAAGGTGCAAAACCCTCCGGTGGCGGTGTTGTTTACCTCCGGACACACCCGCGACATCATTTCGCGCGATCACCAACTCAGCTCTGACACTTATTTGCTGAGCAAACCTTATGGTCCCGAGGCGCTGACACGAATGGTTCGTACGGTACTCGGTGGTTGATTCAAGGGGGGCTTTCCAGGCGCTCGGGCAAGGGGGTATCGCGTTTGCGACAGGACGACGAACGGACGCCGCTGGTCTGATAGACGGTCGACAGAACCGGGTAAGCGAGGCCATTCTGATAATTGGCGAACGCCATCGATCACGTTTGCCACCGATTAACAAACGGAGGTGTTCCATGCCGGTGACCCATGACCTTTATCAGGACTTGCGCTGCACGAAGGAAGAGATCCAGCAAAAACGCACCAAGGATCCGTTACTGGATTCACTGCTCAACAAGTACATCCAGGCGGACGCAGAGGTGGTGAAGGCCGAGTCCGCACAATCGGATGCGCCCAGCGATGAGGTACTGAAGAAGCTCAAGGAGAAGCGTGTGCAGGTCAAGGACAAGATCGCTGAGCGACTTAAGACGCCGTCCTGAGGACGCTGTGCAGAATCACCGACGACCGGTGACTGAACAATTGGAACGGGGATCAATACGAGATCTGCGTTGATTCAAAATCAAAAGATCGTCCGAACGCGGTCCGAACCTTCGGGCGATCTTTTGGCTACACCCTCTATTTCAATGCGGCACTCAACGGCAACCGCGCCATGTGCCGGGCTTTCAGCGACCCCAGATACAACCAGTCCCCATATTCGCGCACGGTGGTGATGGGTGAGTAGTTGCCGCTGCTGGCGTCCTGCAGATTGGCAATCACTTTGCCGTCGAGGTCCAGTCCCAGGACGAAGGCACGTTTCTCCAGGGGCTTGGGCAGAATAGTCATCGCCCGCACGATCATTTTGCGTACCAGAGGGTAGGGCGCCGTGGTGTCGAGCAGTGCATTGCGCGGTGCATACAGCGCCACCCAGAAACGGTCGCGGCCATTGAATGCCAGGTTGTCCGGCAGCCCCGGCAAATTGTCGATGAACAGATCGTGGGTGCCGGCTTTCGGCCCGGTCAGCCAATAGCGGCTGATGCGATAGGCGCCAGTTTCATTGACCAGCACAAACGCGTCGTCAGGCCCCAGTGTCACGCCGTTGGCGAACTCCAGTTTGTCCAGCAGGACCGCCGTATTGCCGGTCTGGAAGTTATAACGCAGCAAACGGCCGTCGCCACCGTGCTCGATGATCGCCTCGCCATCCTTGCCGTAGCCCCAACGGCTGGAGGAGTCGCTGAAATAAGCGTAATGCCCGGGCTTGTCGATGGCCACGTCATTGGTAAAACCGAAGGGCAGGTTGTTGGCCGTGGTGGTCAATGGAATCAACCGGCCCTGAGCGTCGAGCGACAGCAAGCCTTTGACCCCGTCGGCGATCACCAACAAACCATTGGGGTGCCGCGCCAGGCCCAGCGGCCGGCCACCGGTATCAGCCAGCACCTGGGTGGTTTTGCCGTCGAGGCTGGTGCGAATCAACCGGCCGTCATGCAGGCCGGTGATAAGGGCGTCTTTCTCCAGCAGCAACGCCTCAGGGCCGTCGATGTCAGCAGCACCGACCCGCTTCACGCCTTTGAGTCGCTGGTTGTCGGCGTAGATGCCCTCGACGAGGGAGGGCGCCGTTGGCGGTGTCCAGGCTACCGGTTGAACCTTGGTCGGCAATAGAAACAGCAAGGCACTGATCACGATGATCAGCAGCAGCAACCAATGCCGAAACTTGAGGGGTCTTTTCATGCGCTGACTCCTGCCAGGGCCAGATGTTTTTGCGCCATCTCGCGTAACGCCAGCATCGACTCCGCCGATTCGCGCTCGATGCGCCGCTTGAGCACCAGACGATTGGCAATGCGCATTGCCAGGCCGCTGAAGCTGTATTCCAGAGTACGGACAAACCGCGTGTCATCGCCCTCAACCTCACACTCGTAAGTCACCACCAACGACAGACCATGATCGCCCCGGGCCCGAGCCCTCCAGCGGCGTCCGGGCAGGTATTCGTCGACTTCCCAGCTCAAATGCCCCTCACGCCCGCCGGCCCGAATGTCTTCCTCGAATCGCTCCCCGGCATACAGCGGGCCGCTCTGGCCGTCGACCTTGAGGGAGGACGGATGCCACTGCGGCCAATGGGTCGCTGTGCTGGCGTAGGCGAGCACAGCCACTGGGTTTCCAGCGATGTCGATCACATGCTGCATACGGGTCATGGACGTGCTCGTCAGGTGCGGGGGCGCTTGCTCCGGTTCCCAGTAGAGGGTGTCGAACAGGTAGTCCATCAGGGGCAACACGATATTGAAATTGCGCTCCTGCATCAGCTCACGACGGTGATGCAGCTCATGCAGACGGCGCATCTGGCGGATCCACGGCAAACGCGTCACCGGGTTGCCGGGCGGTAGATGCTCGCAGGCATGGAACACCTCGTAGGTCAGGTAACCGAGCACCATGCAGCCGCCAAACAGCCCCGCGACGTTGCTATTGATCTGAGCCAGCAACCACCAGGCAGGCCCCGTGATGACGAGGGTGTGCAACACGATCAGCCAGGCTGGAAACAGGATCACTCGCCAGTCCCGGGCGCTGTCACAGGTCATGTGTCCGGGGGTGAAAAAGCTGTGATGGTCACCGGCGTGACGGGCGTAGAACATCCGCGCCATGCTCTTTTTGTGGTGCCCCAGATGCCGATGCACGACGTACACGCCGAAGTTGAAAAACAACAGGGTCAGCGGCACCGCCAGCCATTCCAGCGGTTGCACCTGATGCACCGTGCTCCAGAACCCACCGATGGCCAGCAACCCGAACAGCAACACAAAGGCGCCGTGCAACCAAGGGTTGTAGAGCGGATGAATGTCGGCACGGTAGCGCGCGCGGAACGCTTCGGTGGTCTGCCTCACTGGGTTCACCTGTGGTTATTGTTATAACCAGCAGATTAGCCGATCCCGCCGCACAGGCAGGCCGAACCTTGAGGACACAAGCGCCATGCTCCGGTGCAGGACGTCTGTTTGGCGTCAGGTCAGCGGGTTCCAGCGCTGGGACCAGTCGTCGTCCGTCTTGATCACTTCCCGCAGCAGGTCGAACGCCCGTTGCAGGGTCGCCGAATCGCGGTCCCGGGAGTAAACCAGATAGGTCGGGTAGCTGAACTCCGGAGCTTTGGGCACTTGTTCCAGCAAGCCGTTTTCCAGGTAACTCTGGACCACCCGAGTGCGGAAATAGCCGCTGCCGCCGTTTTCCAGGATGTATTGCAAGGCCAGCGGACCGAGGTTGAAGCTCAGGGCTGCCTTGGCTTTTTCCGGCAGCGCCGCATCGTGCTGGCGACGGAAATCCGGGCCCCAGTCGATATACACGTAAGGATCGGGTTTTCCGGCCAAGCGTACCAGAATCAGTTTTTCTTCCAGCACCTGCTCGACTTGCAGGCGTGGCCAGTATTCGGGCTGATAGACCAGCGCCGCATCCAACACCCCCAATTCCAGTTGGCGCAGCAGGTTTTCGCCATCGCGGATTTCCATGCGCAGGGCGTGGCTGGGAATCTTCTCGCGCAGTTCCCCGGCCCAACTGAGCATCAACGGGTTGCACAGGCTGACCTCGCCACCGATGTGCAGCACGTCGCGGTAGCCCTCGGGCAGCGGCAAGTCCCGGCGTGCGGCTTCCCAGGTCTGCACCAGTTGATTGGCGTAAACCACAAAGGCCTCGCCGTTCGGCGTCAGGCGCGCGCCGGCGCGATTGCGCACAAACAGCGTGCTGCCCAGCTGACTTTCGAGCTTCTGCACCCGGGCAGTGATCGCGGTCTGGGTGACGTGCAGCTTTTCAGCCGCCGCGGCCAGGCTGCCGTGGCGGACGATTTCCAGAAAGGTACGGGCGAGGTCGATGTCCATGGGCAGGCCGATGTGGGAGGTGCGGGCATTGTAAGAGCAGCCATGGTCTTCCGATACCGTCTGTGGCGAGGGAGCTTGCTCCCGCTGGGGCGCGAAGCGGCCCCAAGCTCCCTCGCCACAGAGTTCACTGTCCGGCCTGATCACCCGTGCCAAACAATCAGTCCGCCAACTCAACCTCCCTCACCACCGCCCAATCGGCTACCAACCGCTGCGGCGTGCCACACGCCTTGCGCTTAAGCACAAAATTTTTGCTCTTCTCGGCGAACTGTTTACGGTTTTGCACCATGTCCTGATGCATTTCTTCCAGCTCGGCATTACGGCAGTGCTGCATCAGTTGAGGATCGAGCTGACTTTTGCGCTCACGTATCGCCTGGTACGCCGGATCACTCAACGCACCATTGGCACGCTGCAATAACCAAAGACCAAACTCATCCGGGCAGCGCGGACCGATTTCCTGGACCATGCCTAACTGCAAGGCCTGGAGGGCGCTGATCGGCAGGCAGTCTTCGGTGAGTTTTTCCGCCATCGCCGGGCCGACGGCGCGGGGCAGGCTGTAGGTCCAGTATTCGGAGCCGTACAGGCCCATGGTTTTGTAATGGGGGTTGAGCACGATGTCGGAGCGGGCGAAAACAATATCGGCAGCCAGCGCCAGCATCACGCCACCGGCCCCGGCATTGCCGGTCAGGCCGCTGACCACCAGTTGCCGGGCGCTGAGCAGTTCCTGGCAGACGTCGTCGATCGCCTGAATATTGGCCCAGGCTTCCAGCCCCGGAACCGCTGCGGCCTGGATCACGTTGAGGTGCACGCCGTTGGAGAAACTGCCGCGTCCACCCTTGATCAGCAGCACTTGGGTGTCCCGGGACTTGGCCCAGCGCAGGGCCTCCACCAGTCGTTGGCACTGTTCGGTGCTCATGGCGCCGTTGTAAAACTCGAAGGTCAGCTCGCCGACATGCCCCGACTCGCGATAGCGGATCGGTTGATAGCTTTCGTTGTTAAACGGCTGAGAGGCGATCGACCAATCAAGGGTCGGGACGTGCGCAAGCTGTTCGGCGAGTACATGCCGGGCCGGACGCTTGAAGGTTTCTTCGCCGGGCCGGGGTTTGCGTCGCAGCGAACCGATCCACAGGCTGTGATCACCGGTCGCGACCAGCACCGCATCGTCGTGCACCGCGAGAATCTCTCCCGGCGTGCCGCTGCGCGAATCCAGATGAGCGTCATACAGGTAATACTGACCGCCGGCCAGGCTGGCCAATACGCCGGGCTGACCGTCGGCGGCGTCGATGCTGCGTTTGATGAAGTGTGCGCTGTCGTGCCAGCTGAAGATCCGGTCAGCTTGCTTCATGTTCGGCTGCAAGCGGCCAATCACATGGCGTTGGCTGTAGTCCAAAGGCACTGGCTCGAAACCGTCGATAAACTTTTCCACGACTTCGCGGATACAGGTGATTGCCGCGTCGCTGACGCGCCCGTTGTACAACTCGGATTTGCGCAGACCCTGGGGCAGGTTGAATTCACAAGTGGCCCAGACCGGCCCGGCGTCCATTTCCTCCACCGCTTGCAACGCGGTCACGCCCCAACGGCTGAGTTCACGGGTGATCGCCCAGTCCAGCGCACTGGCGCCACGGTCGCCGACGATACCCGGATGAATGATCACTACAGGACGCTGGAGATTGCTCCACAGTTGTTGTGGCACCCGATCCTTGAGGAACGGGCAGATCACCAGATCGGCGCCGGAATGCTCGATCTGCTCGCACACTGCCTCTTCATCGGTGAACAGCACCACGCTGGGCGAGTGGCCGGCCTGACGCAAGTCCAGCCAGGCCCGCTGGGTCAGGCCGTTGAACGCCGATGCCAGCAGAATGATTTTCAATGACCGCATGATTGACTCTTCCTTGAGAATGATCGGCCGCAGGCTCCCGATGAGCCGTCCTTGGCCTTCGATGGAAGAGCGATAGTAGAGAGTGTGGGGGGGAGGGCAACTGATCGAGATCAAGCTTGTGTCAGCGAGTGTTGCAGAGGCTCAAAATCAAAAGATCGTCCGAACGCGTCCCGCGCCTTCGGACGATCTTTTCTCTTTTCAAAACGCAAAACACGAACAGCCAAACGCCCCCCAGAACCCTTGAAAGTCACTGACCGGCGCCGACGACAATCGCGCTCGTTCATGGCTATGGGCATGCACCGCGCAAGCGCCCACACACTGGTGCACTTGCGCGGTCATTGGCGCCAGGGGTTTCCAGTGCCCCGGTACATTCACCACGGGCGACCACTCAGGCACCACCGGGATTGGCGGTGGCCCCAGTTTTTCAAACTCGACGCTACCGTGGACGATCTTGCCGTCGACAATGGTCAGCACCGACTCGATCCACTTTATGGCTTCGTCTTCGATGTGAAAGTAATCTGCCGACAGCGCAATCAGGTCCGCCAGTTGCCCGACTTTGATCTGACCTTTCTTGCCCTGTTCGGAGGAGAACCAGGCGCTGCCGTGGGTGAACAGTTCCAGTGCGGTATCGCGGCTCAAGCCTTGCGGGTAGAGCGCCAGCCCGCCGACGGTGCGACCGCTGACCAGCCAGTACAGCGATGTCCAGGGGTTGTAGCTGGAGACGCGCGTGGCATCGGTGCCGGCGCCCACTGGAACGCCCTCGGCGAGCATGCGTGCGATCGGTGGCGTGGCTTCGGCCGCCTTGGCGCCGTAACGGTCGACGAAGTATTCACCCTGGAACGCCATGCGGTCCTGAATGGCGATGCCGCCACCCAGGGCCTTGACCCGTTCGATGTTCCGGGGGGTGATGGTTTCGGCGTGATCGAAGAACCACGGCAAACCGTTGAACGGAATATCCCGGTTGACCTTCTCGAACACGTCGAGCATGCGGCTGATGGATTCGTTGTAGGTGGCGTGCAGGCGGAAGGGCCAGCGCTGTTCCACCAGATGGCGCACCACCGGTTCCAGTTCCTGCTCCATGGTTTGCGGCAGGTCGGGGCGTGGTTCGAGGAAGTCTTCGAAATCCGCTGCCGAGAACACCAGCATCTCGCCGGCGCCGTTGTGCCGCAGGAAGTCATCGCCCTGGCCGTAATGGGAAGTGCTGGTCCAGTTCTTGAAGTCGGTCAGTTCTTCCTTGGGTTTCTGGGTGAACAGGTTGTAGGCAATGCGCACCGTGAGCTGTTGATCTTTGGCCAGTTGCTGGATGACTTGATAGTCGTCCGGGTAATTCTGATAACCGCCGCCGGCATCGATGGCGCTGGTGATGCCCAGTCGATTGAGTTCGCGCATGAACTGGCGGGTCGAGTTGACCTGATACTCCAGCGGCAGCTTCGGCCCTTTGGCCAGGGTTGAGTAGAGGATCATCGCATTCGGGCGGGCGATCAGCATGCCGGTGGGGTCGCCATTGGCATCGCGCTGGATCTCGCCGCCCGGTGGGTTCGGCGTGTCACGGGTGTAGCCGACCACTTTCAGTGCGGCACGGTTGAGCAGGGCGCGGTCGTAGAGGTGCAGGACGAATACCGGAGTGTCCGGCGCGGCTTTGTTCAGATCTTCAAGGGTCGGCATGCGTTTTTCGGCAAACTGGAACTCGTTCCAGCCACCGACCACCCGCACCCATTGCGGGGTAGGGGTGCGGTCGGCCTGATCCTTGAGCATGCGCAACGCATCAGCCAGGGACGGCACGCCTTCCCAGCGCAGTTCGAGGTTGTAATTGAGGCCGCCACGAATCAGGTGCAAGTGGGAGTCGTTGAGGCCGGGAATCACCGTGCGCCCATGCAGGTCAACGATTTGCGTACCGGGGCCTTGCAGGGCCATGGCCTGGGCATCGCTGCCGACCACCACAAAATGCCCGTCCTTGATCGCGACGGCGCTGGCCTGGGGTTTCTTGCGGTCGACGGTGTGCAGGCGTCCGTTGTACAGAATCAGGTCGGCGGGGGTGTCGGGCATGGTTTTACTCCCTGCGGTTAGCGGACTGATCCAGGCACCGATGGCGCCTGCCGAAAGACCTTGCAGTACACGGCGGCGACTGAAGTCATTGTGCTCGTCAGGTGGGCTCATGGCAGTGCTCTCCACACAGTTCTTCATAAAAGAAGCGAGGGCAAACAGCCGATGTCTGACGCATGCGGCCAGAAGGAATATAGACGGCATATCCACAGATAGCCGTTTTCCGAGGGTGAAAAACGACGAATCCCGCCACGAGGGGCGGGATTCGCATGCAGCCAGAGAGGCTCCCGAGAGCGGGAGCCGTCGTCTTAGCCTGGGAACAGCTCGGACAGTTTCATGGCCAGCATCATGTCGCCTTCAGCGCGCAGCTTGCCGCCCATGAACGCTTGCATGCCGTCGGTCGAACCGTCGACGATGCCTTCCAGGGTTTCGCCGTCCATCACCAGAGTCACCTGGGCGTCCGGGTTTTCGCCTTCTTGCAGCTCGCAGGTGCCGTCTTTGACGATCAACGAGAAGTTCTTGGTGTCGTCGATGCGGAAACCGAATACCAGGTCCAGACCGGCAGCAGCGGCTGGGTTGAACTTGGCTTTCATTGCTTGTACGGCATCAGCTACGGAGGTCATGGTTCGATCCTTTCTTGGGTAATAAGAGCTGGGTGAATACAGCCAGGGTCACAATAGTCCGGAATCAGCGAAACGTGATGAGTTCCGGGGCCTTCAGCAGTTGCAGGTGTGTATGACTGTTGAAGGAAGCCAGGGCCACCTCGCGACCACGAAACTTGAGCAGGTTGAGCGAGGTGTTGACGATTTGCCAGTTCAGCTCAAAGGCCTGCCGGGCAGGCATTTGCGTAATAAGGTGGAGCAGGGCAGTGATGGTGCCGCCGGAGGTGAACACGGCGATTTTCTGGGTGTTGTCGGCATGTTCGAGCAGCCGCTGCAGGCCAGCCTGCACACGATCGACGAAGCCCAGCCAGCTTTCCAGGCCCGGTGTGTCATAGGTACCGGCGAGCCAGCGCTCGATAATCAGGGCGAAGATGCGTTGGAACTCGGCACGGTTTTGCGCGGCGTTGCGCAGGATCTCCAGCGCCTCGGGCTCGTCTTCCAGCATGGCCGGCAGCAGGGCGCGGATCACCGCGTCGGCGTCGAACTCGTTGAAGGCCGAATCGATTTCCAGGGGCGGCACCGGCAAACCGACGGTGGCGTACTGTTCCAGCGCGCTGGTGGCCGTGTGTTGCTGACGGCGCAGGTCGCCCGACAGGCAGCGATCGAAGCTCACACCAAGCTCGGCCAGGTGCCGGCCAAGGACTTCTGCCTGGCGAATACCGGTCGGCGACAGAACGTCATAGTCGTCTGCACCAAAGGAGGCCTGGCCATGTCGAATCAAATAGATGCTGCCCACGTCCGCGTCATCCCGGTACGTTGAAGGTTTGGCGAGGTTATGAGGATGACGGTGAGCTGTCAATGAAAAAACATACGCTTGTTTGAAATGCCCGTTACAGGCCTGTTGGTAGTGTCCTGTCTCACAAATACGTTTCTCTTTTGACGAGTGGCTGTTGTCGTCAGGCGAGGAGCGGCAACGCAGCATGACGGCAATGGACGCCGTAAAAAGGGAACAGTATTTGTGAGACAGGACACTCGAGGTTTCACGACTGGTCGCCGGGCCGGCTCATGGGTATGCTGAAGGTATCCCGCGCGTGTTCATGCCGCGCATCGTGTTGAAGGAGTCTCTGTGGAGTTTTTGTCCGAGTACGCCAGTTTCCTGGCTAAAACCGTGACACTGGTGATCGCCATTCTGGTGGTCCTGGCCAGTTTTGCGGCGTTGCGCAGCAAAGGTCGGCGTAAGTCGACCGGCCAACTGCAAGTCAGCAAACTCAATGATTTCTACAAAGGGCTGCGCGAACGCCTGGAGCAGACCTTGCTCGACAAGGACCAGCTCAAGGCTTTGCGCAAATCCCAGGCTAAAACCGAGAAAAAGCAAAAGAAGAAGCCCGAGGCCAAGCCGCGGGTGTTCGTGCTGGATTTCGACGGTGACATCAAGGCGTCGGCTACTGAAAGCCTGCGCCACGAAATCACCGCGCTGCTGACCCTCGCCACGCCAAAGGATGAAGTGGTGCTGCGCCTGGAAAGCGGCGGCGGCATGGTTCACAGCTATGGCCTGGCATCTTCGCAACTGGCGCGCATTCGCGAGGCCGGCGTGCCGTTGACCGTGTGCATCGACAAGGTCGCGGCCAGCGGCGGCTACATGATGGCGTGCATCGGCGAGAAAATTATCAGCGCACCGTTCGCGATTCTAGGCTCGATCGGCGTGGTGGCGCAGTTGCCCAACGTCAATCGCCTGCTGAAAAAGCATGACATCGACTTCGAAGTGCTCACGGCTGGTGAGTACAAGCGCACCCTGACAGTGTTTGGCGAAAACACCGAGAAGGGCCGGGAGAAATTCCAGGAAGAGCTGGACATCACCCATCAGCTGTTCAAGAACTTCGTTTCCCGCTATCGCCCGCAACTGGCTATCGACGAAGTGGCCACCGGTGAAATCTGGCTCGGTGTTTCGGCACTCGACAAGCAACTGGTGGACGAGCTCAAGACCAGCGACGAATACCTCGCTGAGCGCGCTAAACAGTCCGAGCTCTATCATTTGCATTACGCCGAACGTAAAACCCTGCAGGAGCGCATCGGCATGGCGGCCAGCGGTTCGATCGATCGCGTATTGCTGAGCTGGTGGAGCCGGTTGACCCAGCAACGCTTCTGGTAACCGTACCAGGCATCACCGTCAGTAAAAAAACCGTGGATTGCCCACGGTTTTTTTTTGACCTTCAGAAGGTGTCCACTCACCCTCAAGAAATAACGAATTTTCCTAATGCCATTGTCGATCGGTCGCGCTTTCGTGTGGAGTCAGGTGGGGTAGGGTGACTGGCCTGAATTGACTGCAATGGATTGCACCATGAATGAGCTCCTTCACCACGTTGCCGCACCTCATCCAGCCCCATCGTTGCGAATGCGCGACGAACTGAAAGCTGCACTGGACATCGCTCTCCCCCAAACCCCCGGCCAGTTGGGCGCACACCTGATCAAGGAAAAATGGGGGCAGGACATCGACCCGCAGACGACCTTGATGGTCACCCTCGATTACCACTACAAGGGCCACCCTGAAGAGAACGGTTTCCAGCAGGGCCAGGTGGCGAACTCGCGGTCGCTGCTGCAAGCGCTGCTTTCAAATTACCAGACGGTTGGGGACGGCCGTTTTGCTGAAACCGCCTTTGGTCTGTACACACCGCCGGACGTCGGCCCGACGGTGCGGATTGTCGAGCATGTCGACGAGTTCGCTGATTACGGCAGCGGCAATCACGACACCTACGAAGGCATCTATCGGCAAACGACGCCGCAGACTTACGGTCCCGCCTCACAACTGAAGCTGAGGCCGGCCGATTTCAAGAAATGGGTCTGGGAGCTGGACTTCAAGCACGTGTACGAGACCTATCTTGAAAAGGTCTGGCCCTCTGACGAGGTGCTCACTGCGTCCGGCCCGTACGCCTTGAGGACATCGGTCAAGGCAGCGTTTGTGATGACGGCCTGGTTGCAGTTCAAGGAGCGCTGCCTGTCGAAAAAAGGACTTGAGCTCGCGATGGAGGCGGCTGGCTTGCCGCCCGGTCAGGCATGGGAAACGCTGACCATCGAACAACTGCAAGCGGCGACGCGCACCCCTTTGTCCATCAGGGCCGGCCGTTTGAAGCTATACCGTTACACCGCAACAGATATCTGGGCGTTCCGTGACACTGCCAGTACCCGAGTGCTGCTGTACATCCCAGGCAACTCTTCCCCGCTGCACGAATTCACCGATGCCACTCAACTGCACCAATGGGTCGTCGCGCAGGGCAAACTCAGCGAGACAAAACAGGCATTGGCCGCCCATTTTGCCGAAGATGATCGCGAGGACGGTACGTTTCATGCGGGGGTGCTGACGGCATTGGACGGCATGGCGCAGTACCCCGCGATGCATCGGCTGACCAACAACGCCGGTTTTTTCAATAACGACGGCTACTGGGACCCCGCCGATTACATTGGCTACGACAATCCGCCATCGGCGACCGATCCGTTTGCGCAACTGGTGCTGACGATGAAGCAGGCCGCCCACGCCAGCATCGAAAGCATTCGTACCGATGCACAGGTCAATCGTGACAATTTAAGTGCGGTGGTCGAACCGGTGGTGCAATGGATCAACCGGTTCGGGCCATTGGCGTTGTTCGTCCCGGGAGGCGAAGGCATATTGGCGCTGGCCGGGCTTATTGACGCCGGTTACGGTCTTGATCAGGCAGTAAACGGTGAGACACCACGTGAACGGTCGGAGGGCGTGTCGCGCACCGTGTTCGGTTTGCTTAATGCGCTGCCGATCGGCGCACAAGCGGCGCTGAAGGATGAAGCGGCTGTCGAGTCAGTACGTCCGTCTTCGCAAATCGCCGTTGCCCCGACGCCCGAGCCACCGGTTTCCGTACTGTCCTCCCGCGTGGAGCTGATCCGCGGAATCGGCCCGACTGTGGCGTCTTTCAGCGATGAAGTCCTGGCACAGATCGGCAAGGTCAGTGTGATTGACGATGACATGCTGCGACTGATGCAAACGGGGCGTCCACCAACGCCTTTACTGACGGATACGATCAGTCGCTTCAAGATCGATCAGGATCTGGGGGCGGCCGGCACGCCTGAGCAATTCAACAGGCGTTACGCCGCACTTCAACAGTCGGAACATGAGTGGGTGCGGCTGTTTCAGCAGCAATACCCGATGCTGCCCAAAGGTGCCATCGAACAAATGCTCGACCGCTATGGCGTGGATATCCAGCAAGCCCCCGATGTGACCGAGGTCAGGCAAGTGTTCACGCGTCTGGACAGCAAGGCGCGGCAGTACCAGCAGCATGTGCGGCTCAATCGCGCTTATGAAGGACTTTATCTGCGTTCGGTGGCGAGCCCGGACTCGGACATCCTGGCCTTGCACTCGCTGCAAAACCTGCCGGGCTGGCCGCGGAACCTGCGGATCGATGTCCTTGATCAATCCGTCGCGGGGCGAGTGCTGGACCGCATCGGCGCGCAGGATGCCACGGAGGTCCGGCGCTTGGTCAGAGTCGGACAGCACTATCTGCATCAGGCCTCGCCAACAGACTTTTATACGGCGCTTCTCGGTGTGTTGACGGACGACGACCGTTCAGCGCTGCTCCTGACGTCGCCTGGTTCAGTCGACGAACTACGACTCGTCATCAGCAACCAGGCGTTGCCCCGATCACAGGTGATACTCGGGCTGCAAAGAATGGACGGTGGGTTGCCATTCGATGCCCACGGGCTCAGCGGCGGCGGTTTTCCGGGAACGCCCCAGGCCGAGGCGCTGACGCACCAGATGATGAGGCTGCAACTCAAAGAGGTCTATCCAGACTTCACCGATGCCCAGGCAGATGCGGTTCTTCAACGCGAAGGTGTAAACGCGCAGGCGCACATTGAGTGGTTGAAGCAACAGCTGCAGCAACTCGACATCGACCTGACCGCCTGGGTAGATCAGGTGGCGGATGACATTCATGACATGGTTATCGATTTCCTGGCCCCGAATGATCCCGAAGCAGCGGGATTGAGCGCTGCACAAATCGAGGCCTATAACGTTCAGTTGGTGCAGACCGAAATGCAACAGGAGCGAGCGATTCGAAATGAGTTGGCCGAGGAGCTGGTCTCCATCTGGCAACGACGCAGGGCGCTGCTGGATCCGTTACTGCCTGCTGATCAGATACGCGGCGTCAGGCTGGATCTCGACTTCGAGAATTATCACCGGTTACCCACGTTGAATGTCCGGTTCAATAATATTCTCGAGTTATCGATGCGCGGCTTTCACCTGACTGAAGAAGAAAGTCTGAACGGATTTCTCGAGTGTTTTCCAAATCTTGAAGTGCTGAACCTGGAAAATGTCGACCTGAGTCACTTCAACCATGGCGGCCTTGCGGAGTGTGCACTGCCTCCTTCGATCAACCAGATGGCGCGTCTCTCTTCGCTGAATCTGAGGTCGACGAATCTGACGTTCAATGAGCGCGCCGCCTCTCAATTGACCGGGTTGACACACTTGCAGACGCTGGACCTGAGCAACAACCCGCTGGGCGTCCCGCCTTTGGTGCTCGGAATGCACGACTTGCGCTGGCTGAACCTGAGCAACACCGGGATCACTGGTTGCCCAGTCGGAATCATGGAGCAGCCCTATCTGACGTCATTGGACCTGCGTAATAACCAGATAACCCGAGTGCCGCCAGCAGTGCTGAACCAGGCTATCTCGAGGGACCGTGTGCTGCTGCAGGGCAATCCATTGACGGATGAGGACACCTTGTTGCGCATTGTCGATCATCGGCGGCGAACGGGTATCAACCTGTGGTTAAGTGATCCCGGGGTTAATTACGGGAATGTCATCGAGTGGTTGCGCGAAGGCGATGGGGAGTTGCAAGCGACGCGACGATTGATCTGGCAGAGGCTGGCAGCCAGGCCCCTTGGCGCCCGGTTCTTGAGGGTAATGGATGGACTGAGCCTGACGGCGGACTTCCGGGTCGATTATCTGCCGCTTCAGGCGAGGGTGTGGCGACTGCTCGGTGAAGCCGATGCTTCGCAAGCGCTTTGGGAAAGACTGGTCCAGGATATTGAATCGGCCGAGGTCGATCCTGAAAACCCGTTTGAGCTGTTCACGGCACTTGAGGACCGTGCCCGGTTTTATCGGAACTGGGAGGCCATGGGGCGACCGTTTCCGATAGGCACGCAGTAAGGGAAAAACCTTGAACCCCGCAAGGGGTTCAAGGTGTGACGATCAACGGCGACGGAACAGCGGCAGCGGTTCGTCGGTGGCGGCCTGATAGGTCACCGAGAAGTCCTTGAGGCCTTCAAGGGCTTCGTAGGGGTCTTTATCGGCGCGAATGGCAAACGCATCGAAACCGCAGCGGTGCATGTAGAACAACTGGTCGCGCAGCACATCGCCAATTGCCCGCAGTTCGCCTTTGAAACCATAGCGGTCACGCAGCAGACGGGCGTTGGAGTAGTTGCGACCATCGGTGAAGGCCGGGAAGTTCAGGGCGATGACCTGGAAGTTCGCCACGTCATCACCGATTTCTTCAGCTTCTTCATCGGCATCCAGCCACACACCCAGGCCGCCATCGCGGGCCATGAGCATGCGGCTGTGTTCGCGCCACATGTGCAACGGGACGATCAGGTCGTCGCAGTTGCTGATTTCATCGATGTTGAAATCTTTCGGCAGCAAGTGCCAGGTTTCGTCGACGACTTCGTTGTTCTTAATTATTCGCTGCATAGACGCGCTCCTTGAAGAGGTCGATGCCGATACGCTGATAAGTGTCGATGAAGCGCTCGTCTTCGGTACGTTGTTCGATGTACACGTCGATCAGCTTCTCGATCACATCAGGCATGGCTTCCTGGGCGAAGGAAGGGCCGAGGATCTTGCCCAGGCTCGCATCGCGGCTGGCGCTGCCACCCAGGGACACCTGATAGAACTCTTCGCCTTTCTTGTCCACTCCGAGAATACCGATGTGGCCGACGTGGTGGTGACCACAGGCGTTCATGCAGCCGGAGATGTTCAGGTCCAGCTCGCCAATGTCGAACAGGTAGTCCAGGTCGTCGAAACGGCGCTGGATCGATTCGGCGATCGGGATCGACTTGGCGTTGGCCAGGGAACAGAAGTCGCCGCCAGGGCAGCAGATGATGTCAGTCAGCAAGCCGATGTTCGGCGTGGCGAAACCTTGCTCGCGCAACTCGCCCCACATGGCGAACAACTGGCTCTGCTCGACATCGGCCAGAATGATGTTCTGCTCGTGGGAGGTGCGCAGCTGACCGAAGCTGTAACGGTCGGCGAGGTCGGCAACGGCATCGAGCTGCTTGTCGGTGATGTCGCCCGGTGCAACGCCGGTCGGTTTCAGGGACAGCGTCACGGCGACGTAACCCGGCTTTTTGTGGGCCAGGGTGTTGCGGGCACGCCAGCGGGCGAAGCCCGGGTGTTGTTTGTCGAGGTCGGCCAGTTCGGCCGTCTGATTGTCCAGGGACTTGTAGTCCGGATCGACAAAGTGCTTGGCCACGCGATGCACTTCGGCCTCGGTCAGCGTGGTCTGGCCACCGCGAAGGTGTTCCATTTCCGCATCGACTTTCTGCGCGAACACTTCAGGCGTCAGGGCCTTGACCAGAATCTTGATCCGCGCCTTGTACTTGTTGTCGCGACGGCCGTAGCGGTTGTAGACCCGCAGAATGGCGTCGAGGTAGCTCAACAGGTCCTGCCACGGCAGGAATTCGTTGATGAACGCGCCCACCACCGGAGTACGGCCCAGGCCGCCACCGACCAGCACACGGAAGCCCAGTTCGCCCGCGGCGTTGTGCACCGGCTCGAGGCCGATGTCATGGACTTCGATGGCCGCACGGTCGGACGTCGAACCGTTGATGGCAATTTTGAATTTACGCGGCAGGTAAGCGAATTCCGGGTGGAACGTGGTCCACTGACGGACGATTTCGCACCATGGCCGCGGGTCGATCAACTCGTCGGCGGCGACACCGGCGAACTGATCGGTGGTGACGTTGCGCAGGCAGTTGCCGCTGGTCTGGATCGCGTGCATCTGCACGGTCGCCAGCTCAGCCAGGATGTCCGGGATGTCTTCCACGGCCGGCCAGTTGAACTGCACGTTCTGCCGGGTACTGATGTGGGCGTAGCCCTTGTCATAGTCGCGGGCAATCTTGGCCATCATTCGCGTCTGGCGCGAAGTGAGTTGGCCGTAAGGCACCGCCACCCGCAGCATCGGGGCAAAGCGCTGGATATAAAGGCCATTTTGCAGGCGCAGGGGGCGGAATTCTTCTTCGCTCAGCTCGCCTGCCAGATAGCGTCGGGTCTGATCACGGAACTGCTTGACGCGGTCCTCGATGATCCGCTGATCGTACTCGTCGTATACGTACATATAAGTCCTGTTCTCAGGCTTGGGCCGGTCGGATACAGCTGCGTTTTCGCAAGCTTTCATCCGATTCTGCCTCGGCAATTCTGCGCGCACGGCCGCGCACTCCCAACGGAGCCGACGCAAGATACCAGTTTGCAGTTATGCGCAAAAGTGATGTTTGAGTATATGCAAAGAACCAAAACGACTAATGAAAGTCGTTGTGATAAAACCCTCATTTGTCGTGCGGGCAATCATCGTCTTAACTGTGCTCGAGTCTTTATGCAATCACCGATAAAACCGACAAGAGGCGATGCAATGAGCAACCCAACCAAAGCAAGGAAAAGCGATAGCACGGTCGATGCCTGGGCGATTCTGTTCCTGATCATCCTGGTCGTGGGTACGGCGGTATTCTGGGTCAGCCATCAATAAACGACCCCGTCCGGGCCCGGCGCCGACGATTGTTGGACAAAAAGCCGGAATATGCGCCGTTTCCAGGGACTTCGCTGGCTATAATGCGCGGCGGATTTTCGGGGGCTCGGACGATCAATGTTGAAGTTCTTCTATGGTGTAGTGCTGGCGCTTGGCGCGGTGCTGGGGCCGTGTGCCCAGGCGGCGTCCGTATTGTTCCTCAATCCCGGGACCAGCCAAGAGACGTTCTGGGTCAGTTACTCGCAGTTCATGCAGACCGCGGCCAAGAACTTGGGCATGGATTTGCAAATCCAGTATGCCGAGCGAAACGCCGAGACCACACTCAAACAGGCCCGCGAAGCGCTGCAAGGGCCGAGTCGGCCGGACTATCTGGTGTTCTCCAACGAACTGTATGTCGCCCCCGAAATCCTGCGCCTGGCTCAAGGCAGCGGTGTGAAGCTGTTTTTGGTCAACAACGGCCTGACCGCCGACCAGATGCGTCTGCTCGGCGCCCAGCCGGACAAGTATCCCGACTGGTTGGGTAGCCTGGTGCCCAACAATGAGGAGGGCGGCTACCTGATGCTCAAGGAACTGATTCGCCTGCATGGCCCGGTAGCACCCGGTGAGGTCATTGAACTGGTGGCCTTTTCCGGCCTGAAAATCACGCCGGCCGCGCAAGAGCGTGAGCAGGGCATGATGCGGGCATTGGCCGAACACCCCGAAGTGCGGTTGCGCCAGTTGGTGTACGGAGGCTGGACCCGCGAGCGCGCCTATGAACAGGCCAGGTTATTGTTCAAGCGTTACCCGCAAACATCGCTGGTCTGGTCGGCCAACGATGAAATGGCGTTCGGTGCCATGCAGGCATACGCCGAAACGGGAGGCCAGCCGGGCAAGGGTGTGCTGTTCAGTGCCATCAACAATTCACCGGCCGCGTTGCAGGCGCTGTTGGAAGGGCGGCTAAGCGTGTTGTTGGGCGGGCACTTCACTCTGGGCGGCTGGGCTCTTGTGCAGTTGCATGACTACGATCAGGGGGTGGATGTCAGCCAGTACGGCGGGCGCGACCGACAGATTCCCTTATTGCAGTTGATCGACCACGCGCAAGCCCGGCGACTGCTGGGCTTGAGCGCCACTCAGGATTACGACGTGGATTTTCAAAAGCTCTCGGCCAAGGGGCGGCCGACGTCGTACCGCTACCCGTTCAGCCTGCAAACCCTGATGCATTGAGCCGGCTCAGATTCCGGCCAGGTGCAACACCAGTTTGACGATGCCGAACAGCGTCAGGGCGAACACCACCGTGAATAGAATCCCCAGAATCACAAAATGACTGGGCTTGCCATGGGTGAAGTCCCGGGCCCGGTTTTTCCCGCTCTGCACCCCGAACGCCGCCGCCATGACGCTGTGCAGCATCTGCCAGAAGGTCGGCGGCTTGTTGTGATTATTGTTGTCGACTGGATTGTCCATAAATCCCCCGTCACGAATGTGTATGAGGCAAGCATAGACAACAGACTCGAACTCTGTGGGAGCCGTTGTGGCGAGGGAGCTTGCTCCCGTTGGGTCGCGAAGCGGCCCCAAAAAATGGGACTGCTACGCAGTCCAACGGGAGCAAGCTCCCTCGCCACAAAGAATCTCCCACAGGGGAAGGGGTTAGTTGTCGTAACCCAGGTTAGGCGCCAGCCAGCGCTCGGTCACGCTCAACTCCTGGCCTTTGCGCGAGGTGTAGCTCTGCACCTGATCCTTGTCGATCTTGCCCACGGCGAAATACTGCGCCTGTGGGTGAGCGAAGTACCAGCCGCTGACCGCCGCCGCCGGGAACATCGCGTAGTGCTCGGTGAGGAATACGCCGCTGCGGCCGGCCTTGAGCTCTTCCGCTTCCGGGTCCAGCAGCTTGAACAGCGTGGCTTTCTCGGTGTGATCCGGGCACGCCGGGTAGCCCGGAGCAGGGCGGATGCCGGTGTATTGCTCTTTGATCAGCGCCTCGTTGTCCAGCGTCTCGTCCTTGGCGTAGCCCCAGTAGTCTTTACGCACTTGCTGGTGCAGCCACTCGGCGCACGCCTCGGCCAGACGGTCGGCCAACGCCTTGACCATGATCGAGTTGTAGTCGTCGCCCGCTTCCTGATAGGCCTTGGCCACTTCTTCGGCGCCAATCCCGGCGGTGGTGATGAAACCACCCACGTAGTCGGTCACGCCGCTGTCCTTCGGCGCGACGAAGTCGGCCAGGGAGAAGTTCGGCTTACCGTCGGTCTTGATGATCTGCTGGCGTAAGTGATGCAGCTTGGCCAATGGCTTGCCGTCATCGCCGTAGACTTCGATGTCATCGTCGCGCACCTGGTTGGCCGGCCAGAAACCGAACACCGCACGGGCGCTGATCAGCTTCTCGTCGATCAACTTGGCAAGCATTTCCTGGGCATCGGCGTACAGCGCGGTGGCGGCTTCACCGACCACTTCATCCTGCAGGATGCGCGGGAACTTGCCGGCCAGGTCCCAGGAGATGAAGAACGGTGTCCAGTCGATGTATTCGGCCAAAACCTTCAGGTCGATGTTGTCCAGCACCTTGGCGCCGGTGAACGTCGGTTTGACCGGCTCATAGTTGGCCCAGTCGAACTGCGGTTTCTTGGCGATGGCCGCCGGGTAGCTCAGGCGCTCGGTGCGGGCGCTGCGGTTGGCGGTGCGCTCGCGAACGTCGATGTATTCCAGGCGGGTCTTCTCGACGAAACCGGCTTTCAGCTCCTTGGACAGCAACTGCGTCGCCACGCCCACGGCGCGGGAGGCGTCGGTGACGTAGATCACCGCGTCGTTGCTGTACTTGGGCTCGATCTTCACTGCCGTGTGCGCCTTGGAGGTGGTCGCGCCACCGATCATCAGCGGCAGGTGGAAGTCCTGACGCTGCATCTCGCGGGCCACGTGAACCATTTCGTCCAGCGAAGGCGTGATCAGGCCGGACAGGCCGATGATGTCGCATTTCTCGTCTTTGGCGACTTGCAGGATCTTCTCCGCCGGCACCATCACGCCGAGGTCGACGATGTCGTAGCCGTTACAGCCCAGCACCACGCCGACGATGTTCTTGCCGATGTCGTGCACGTCACCCTTGACGGTGGCCATGAGGATCTTGCCCTTGGCCTCCGGCTTGTCGCCTTTTTCCAGTTCGATGAACGGGATCAGGTGGGCCACGGCCTGCTTCATCACGCGGGCGGACTTCACCACTTGCGGCAGGAACATTTTGCCGGCGCCGAACAGGTCGCCGACGATGTTCATGCCGGCCATCAACGGGCCTTCGATGACTTCGATCGGGCGCGCGAACGACAACCGCGATTCTTCAGTATCTTCAACAATGTGCGTGGTGATGCCCTTGACCAGCGCATGCTCCAGACGCTTGTTGACGTCCCAGTTGCGCCACTCTTCGGTCTCGGCTTCCTTGACGCTGCCGTCGCCCTTGTACTTGTCGGCGATGGCGAGGAGGGCGTCGGTGCCTTCCGGAGTACGGTTGAGGATCACGTCTTCAACGGCGTCGCGCAGCTCCACCGGGATCTGGTCGTAGATCTCCAGTTGGCCGGCGTTGACGATGCCCATGGTCAGGCCGTTGCGGATTGCATACAGCAGGAACACCGAGTGAATCGCCTCGCGCACCGGGTTGTTGCCACGGAACGAGAACGACACGTTGGACACACCGCCGGAGCTCAGGGCGTAGGGCAGTTCGTCGCGGATGTAGGCACAGGCGTTGATGAAGTCCACAGCGTAGTTGTTGTGTTCTTCGATACCGGTGGCCACGGCGAAGATGTTCGGGTCGAAGATGATGTCTTCCGGCGGGAAGCCGACTTCGTTGACCAGAATGTCGTAGGAACGTTTGCAGATTTCTTTCTTGCGCGCTTCGGTGTCGGCCTGGCCGGCTTCATCGAAGGCCATCACCACCACCGCGGCGCCGTAGCGTTTGCACAGTTTGGCGTGATGAATGAACTGCTCGACACCTTCCTTCATGCTGATGGAGTTGACGATGCCCTTGCCCTGGATGCACTTGAGGCCGGCTTCGATTACTTCCCACTTGGAGGAGTCGATCATGATCGGGACGCGGGAGATGTCCGGTTCGCCGGCAATCAGATTGAGGAAGGTCACCATGGCCTTCTTCGAATCGAGCATCCCTTCGTCCATGTTGATGTCGATCACCTGGGCGCCGGCTTCGACCTGCTGCAGGGCGACTTCCAGGGCCTCGGTGTAGTTGTCTTCACGGATCAGGCGGGCGAACTTGGCGGAACCGGTGATGTTGGTCCGCTCGCCGACGTTGACGAACAAAGAGCTGCGATCGATGGTGAACGGTTCCAGGCCCGACAAGCGGCAAGCCTTGGGGATGTCCGGAATTTCACGCGGGGCGTAACCGGCGACCGCTTTGGCGATGGCTTCGATGTGGCCCGGTGTGGTGCCGCAGCAGCCGCCGACGATGTTGAGGAAGCCACTTTGGGCGAACTCTTCGATGACCTTGGCGGTTTGGGCCGGCAGTTCGTCGTACTCGCCGAACTCGTTCGGCAGGCCGGCGTTCGGGTGCGCCGACACGTGGGTGCTGGCCTTGTTCGACAGCTCTTCCAGGTATGGGCGCAATTCACGGGCGCCGAGGGCGCAGTTCAGGCCGACGGAAATCGGCTTGGCGTGGGCCACGGAGTTCCAGAACGCTTCGGTGGTCTGGCCGGAGAGGGTGCGGCCAGAGGCATCGGTGATGGTGCCGGAAATCATGATCGGCAGCTCGACGCCCAGCTCTTCGTAAACCCCTTGCACGGCGAAGATCGCCGCTTTGGCGTTGAGGGTGTCGAAAATGGTTTCGATCAGGATCAGGTCGGCGCCGCCTTCGATCAGGCCTTTGGTGGCCTCGGTGTAGTTCTCCACCAGTTCATCGAAGGTCACGTTGCGGTAGCCGGGGTTGTTCACGTCGGGCGACAGCGAGCAGGTACGACTTGTAGGGCCGAGCACCCCGGCGACGAAACGCGGCTTGTCCGGGGTTTCCAGGGTCTTGGCGTCCGCCACCTTGCGCGCCAGGCGTGCGCCTTCTACGTTGAGTTCGTACGCCAGGCCTTGCATGCCGTAGTCGGCCTGGGACACCTGGGTGGCGTTGAAGGTGTTGGTTTCCAGAATGTCGGCGCCGGCATCCAGGTAGGCTTTTTCAATAGAGCCGATCACATCCGGGCGGGTCAGCACCAACAGGTCGTTGTTACCTTTGACATCGCTCGGCCAGTCGGCGAAGCGTTTGCCACGGTAATCCTGTTCCTCGAGCTTGTAGCTCTGGATCATTGTCCCCATGCCGCCGTCGAGAATCAGGATGCGCTCTTTGAGGGCGTGCTTGAGAGCTTGAAGGCGAACGCTGCGATCGGACATTTGGACTACTCGGTAAGGCCATGACGAAGGGCCGGGATAATAACAAACCTGTGTGCTTTTGGAGCATATGCCGGTTTTGCATGAATATCGTTCATGTTGGTGCGCGGGTCGGACCGGTAGAATCGCGGCGTTTTCTCATGATCAGGACCAGGGATATGTCGTATCGCGTCGTCACCAGCCTATTGATGCTGTTTTTAAGCGGGGGCGCCGCTGCGCAAGGTCCGGACATTTCCTACGTTCGCGACATTCAACCGATCTTCACCGAAAAGTGCGTGGCCTGCCATGCCTGCTACGACTCCGCCTGTCAGCTCAACCTGGGCAGTGGCGAAGGGGCGTCCCGAGGTGCGACGAAGGCGCCGGTCTATGACGGCGAACGGAGCAAGGCCGCCGCGCCGACCCGGTTGTTTTATGACGCCTTCGGCAAGCGTGCCTGGCAGCAAAAGGGCTTCTATTCAGTGCTCGACGCCCAAGGCAGCCAGGCGGCACTGATGGCGCGGATGCTTGAACTAGGCCATAGAACGCCGTTACAACCCAACGCCAAATTGCCGGAAGAGATCGTCCTGGGCCTGAACCGGGAAACGCTGTGCGCCATGCCGGCGGAGTTCGACGGTTACGCCAGCTCTCATCCGAAGGAGGGCATGCCGCTAGCGGTCACCGGTCTTACCGATCAGCAATACCAGACGCTGCAGCGCTGGCTGGCTTCCGGCGCGCCGATCGATCAGCAGGGCCTGGTGCCCAGCGCCAGGGAAGCCTTGGAAGTGGTGCAGTGGGAAAACCTGCTGAATGCGCCGGGCGCCCGGGAGAGCCTGGTCGGGCGCTGGCTGTTCGAGCACTGGTTCTTGGCCCATATCTATTTCAAGGACGGCGAACCGGGGCATTTCTTTCAGTGGGTACGTTCGCGCACGCCGACGGGGCAGCCCATCGACCTGATCAACACCCGCCGTCCGAATGATGATCCGGGCACTCAGGTCTATTACCGTCTGTGGCCGGTGCAAGGCGTGATCGTGCACAAGACCCACATCACCTACCCGCTGAGCGCGGCGAAGATGGCGCGGATCAAGAGCCTGTTTTACAACGGTAACTGGCAGGTCAACGCGTTACCGGGCTACGGGCCGGAGCGGCGGGCCAATCCGTTTGCCACGTTCGAAGCGATCCCGGCCCAGGCGCGTTACCAGTTCATGCTCGATAACGCCGAATACTTCGTGCGTACCTTTATTCGCGGCCCGGTCTGCCGGGGCCAGATCGCCACCGACGTGATTCGCGACAACTTCTGGGCACTGTTCCAGGCCCCGGAACATGACCTTTACATCACCGACCCGAAATATCGCGGCAAGGCTACGCCGTTGCTGGCGATGCCGGGGCAGAACGATGACGTCGGCAGTGTCCTGAGCCTGTGGCACGACTACCGCAACAAACGCAACGAATATGAGGCCCTGCGCCGGGACAGCTATGCCGACTTGCCAGCGCCGAGCTGGTCGACCCTGTGGGCCGGTAATGACAATGCGTTGCTGAGTATCTTCCGGCATTTCGACAGCGCCTCGGTGACCAAGGGCCTGATCGGCGATGTGCCGCAGACGATGTGGCTGTTCGATTACCCGTTGCTGGAACGCACGTATTACCAGTTGGCGGTCAACTTCGATGTGTTCGGTAACGTGTCCCATCAGGCCCAGACCCGGCTGTACTTCGACCTGATCCGCAACGGCGCCGAGCAGAACTTCCTGCGCCTGATGCCGGCCAGCTCACGGGACGGCTATCTCGACGATTGGTACCAGAACAGCGGCAAGTTCAAGATGTGGCTGGATTACGAGGACATCGATAACGACAAGCCGACGGCGTTGACGCTGGACGAAAACGACCCGAAACGCGATTTCGCCTTGCAGCTGCTGTCCCGTTACGGCGAACTTAATGCCAGGCCCGATCCGATCAACCGCTGCGACGGCGCTTACTGCTCGCGGCCGAACATTGATCCGGCGTTGCAGAACGCCGAGCAAGCCTTGAGCCGCCTGACGTCGCGCCCGGCCGCCGGTTTGAAAGTCATCGATCAGTTGCCGGAGGCCACGATGTTGCGCATCGAGACCTCAAGCGGCAAGCGTGAGGTCTACAGCCTGCTGCGTAACCGCGCCCACAGCAACGTGGCGTTCCTGCTCGGGGAGTCGCTGCGTTATCAGCCGGGGCTCGACACGTTGACGATCTATCCGGGTGTTCTGAGCAGCTACCCGAACTTCATGTTCAACATTCCGGCCGGGCAGGTGCCGGCGTTTGTCGACGAGATGGAAAATGCCAAAGACGCCGCGAGTTTCGAAAAAATCGTCGAACGCTGGGGCATTCGTCGCAGTCATCCGCAATTCTGGCAGTATTTCCATGATCTGAGCCGGTACATCCACGACACCGACCCAGTGGAAGAGGGCGTGCTGGACATGAATCGCTACGAGAATCTCTGAAATGCCTGCAACCCGGTGTGGGAGCCACAGTTCCCGACAAAAATACTAGGACTTTGTGCGGCGCGTCGATTGGCGTAAACTGCGTCCAAGCCTGCGAGGAGTTTCCATGACCGCTATTACCATTACCGACGCCGCCCATGATTACCTGGCCGATCTGCTCTCCAAGCAGAACACCCCGGGTATCGGCATCCGCGTCTTTATCACCCAGCCTGGCACCCAGTACGCCGAAACCTGCATTGCCTACTGCAAGCCGGGCGAAGAAAAACCTGAAGATACAGCGCTGGGGCTCAAAAGCTTCACCGCCTATATCGACTCGTTCAGCGAAGCGTTTCTGGACGATGCGGTAGTCGACTACGCCACCGACCGCATGGGCGGCCAACTGACCATCAAGGCGCCAAACGCCAAAGTCCCGATGGTCAACGCCGACAGCCCGGTCAACGAGCGCATCAACTACTACCTGCAAACCGAGATCAACCCGGGGCTGGCCAGCCACGGCGGTCAGGTCAGCCTGATCGATGTGGTCGAAGACGGCATCGCCGTGCTGAAGTTCGGCGGCGGTTGCCAGGGCTGCGGCCAGGCAGACGTCACCCTGAAGGAAGGCATCGAGCGCACCTTGCTCGAGCGTATTCCCGAGCTGAAGGGTGTACGTGACGTGACTGACCATACGCAGAAAGAAAACGCCTACTACTAAGGTGTTCGCTGCAAACATAAAAAACGGTGCCCGTGAGCACCGTTTTTTTATGGATGATCGATAACCTGTGGCGAGGGAGCTTGCTCCCGCTCGACTGCGAAGCAGTCGCAATCCAGCCGATGCATTTTCCCGTGATGAATGCGTTGGCTGATTTTGGGGCCGCTGCGCGGTCCAGCGGGAGCAAGCTCCCTCGCCACAAGTGCTTCAGGGTCTGTATAGGTGCGCATGCCCCGCGCGATACAGCGACGATTCACTGAAGTGATCGCTGCCCAGCACTCGACCCACCAGAATCAGCGCCGTCCGGCGAAAGCCCTTGGCTTCAACCTTCCCGGCAATATCCGCCAGCGTTCCCACCACCCAATCCTGATCCGGCCAGGTCGCCCGGTGGATCACCGCGATCGGGCAGTCGGCGCCGTAGTGCGGTAGCAATTCGGCAAGGATCTTCTCTAGATGATTGACCCCCAGGTGGATCGCCATGGTCGCCCCGTGTTGCGCCAGGCTGCCCAGTTCTTCGCCAGCGGGCATGGCGGTCTTGTCGGCGTAACGGGTCAGAATCACGCTCTGTGACACGTCCGGCAGGGTCAGTTCGGCACCCAAAAGGGCCGCGCAGGCGGCGGTGGCGGTGACGCCGGGAATGATTTCGAAAGGGATGTCGAGTTCACGCAAGTAGCGAATCTGCTCGCCGATCGCGCCGTACAGGCTCGGGTCGCCGGAATGCACCCGGGCCACGTCCTGGCCGTTGGCGTGGGCGGTCTTGATCAGCTCGACGATCTGTTCCAGGTGCAGTTCGGCGCTGTTGACCACCTGTTCGGCCCGGTGGCCTTCCAGCACGGCGGCGGGGACCAGGGAGCCGGCATAGATGATGACCGGGCAGCTACGAATCAGCCGCTGGCCTTTGACGGTGATCAGTTCCGGGTCGCCGGGGCCGGCGCCAATGAAGTAGACGGTCATCGTCGTTTCCTGTCAGAAATAGGTGCTGGGCATGCTTCAGATGAAGAATGCTCATGATCGAAGGCGGGGATTATCGGGGATTTTACGCGGCGCTGGCCAATGCCAAGGTGGCCTGGGCGTATTTTTGTCGTGGAATCAGCAACTTTGCCGGTGCCTGGGCCAATTGTTCGGCCAGGGCCAACGCAGCGCTTTCCGCCACGCCGTAGCAACCGGTGCGTTCAAACGCGATGTCCGAGTGGTGGCTCAGTTGTGCTTGATAGGTCGCCAATTGTTCGCTGCTGAAGTACATCAGCGGCAATGCCAGCTGTTCGGCCAGTTCGATCAGACCAGGCTCTTCGCGCTTCAGGTCGATGCTGGCCAGGGCCTTGATCTCACGAAGCTCGATTTGATGGGCCTGTAGCGCCTGATCGAGCAGCGCCCGCAGCGTGCTGACGGGGCAGCCGCGCTGGCAGCCCAGGCCGACCACCAGGGTCGGCACTGTGCCGTTTTCAGTCATGCGCTGTAATGGCCATCGCTTTTGCGGCGGAACAACCAGGCGCTGATCAGGCCCAGGGCCAGCCAGAACGCCACGTTGGTCAACTGCGAAGCGATTTTGAATTGCGCTTCCAGGGCTTCCGGCGCCAGCATCGAATGGACTTCCGGTTGTGGTGCGCCAATCACATGCGGCACGGCCAGGATCGCCACGCCGAGAGCTTTCATCAGCCAGTGACGGCTGAACACGATCAACGCGATGCCGACGGCCGTGGACGCGGCAGTGCCGATCCACCAGATTTGCCGTTGCGCCAGATCAGCCGCGGCAGTGCCCGGCAGCTCAGGCGGCAGGCCGAGAGTCGGAGCCAGTACGAACGTCGCATAACCGGCCAGGCCCCAGAGCAGGCCCTGAGAGGTTTTGGTCGGTGCGCGCAGGGTGTAAAGACCGGCGAGCATCAGGGCGAAACCGACGGCTACCACCAGGTTGCCGCCGGTAGTAGACAGCACGCGCTGCCAGCCGTCTTCCGGTTCCCAGGCTTCGGCATCGTGGGTATGAGCGACTGCGCCCGCGGCGTGCTCGTGGATTTCAACAGCAGTCGGCTCGGATTTTTCGTAGGTCTCGGCCTGCAAAATCAGCGGGGAGACCCAGAAGCTTTGCAGCAGGGTCAATAGCAGGGCGGCCAGCAGCCCGGTGAAACCTGCGGTTTGCGCAATACGCTTGATCATCTCAGCAGGTCTCAATGGCACGGAAAGGCAGAGCTGTGACGGGTATCGTGCGCGGCGTTGTGCACCGCTTCGATGTGCGAGAAACCGGCGAAATACACAAGGCTGGCGCCAAGGATCGACGCACACACGGCGGCGGTCAGGCGTTGAGTCAGGGTCGTGGTGGTGCTGGCGATGCTCTTGTCGGTGTTGCTGGCGGTGCTGCTGATGATCGTCATGGCGCTTCCCTCTGGTCTGTCAGCGGGTGAATAGAGCGCATGAAAATCTCCGCACGCCAAGGGCTCGCAGAGATTTCGAACAGCGCCCGCCCACCGCGGGTTTGTTATTCAGTGAACGTAAAAGTCACTTTGTGTTGCGGGCCGGTCTCCGGGCTCGCGAGGGGCTGGGCTTGCGCCTGGACCTGCAAGCATCACCTTCCCATGCCATATGACCGGCACAGTGGATCTGACGCTTCACTCGCTTACCGTTGCGGGGGCAGCACCGGACTGACATGGCTTTAGAGTAAAGCACATGATTCACCGGTTTCCCGTTTCACCCTGTGAAGGGCACCCGTAACAAGGCGTGTAGGAGAGCATGGGCGAGGGCGGGGAGTCAATTGGCAGGGGTTCTCACTTGGATACCAAAATGATTGGCTCTTTGTAAGTGCGGGTGGCGTGCGCAGTGATTGACCCGCCCCCACACGATGCGTAGCCTTGCGCTTTCGAGGTTCTTCGGCGTCTGTCGAAGCTAAGAAGGGAACGCGGTCGATGCCGCGGCTGCCCCCGCAACTGTGAACGGTGATGTTCGCTGCCACGCCACTGCAAACCCTGTGCAACGGGTTCGCGGGAAGGCGCAGCGAATGCCGGGCCAACGCCCGGCGCACCGTCAGCCAGGAGACCTGCCTCGACACAGATTCTCACTTTCAACCGGGCGGGGTGATCCGGTGGCGAACTCTTCAGGCACGCGCGCCCGCGTTGCCGGTTGTCGTCCCGTATGCCCGCCACCTTGCCAAAGGGCATCCGATGAAAACACTGGCCAAACTCCCCGTCACCATCGTTACCGGCTTCCTCGGTTCGGGCAAAACCACCTTGCTGCGGCACATGCTCGACAACGCCCAGGGCCGTCGCATCGCGGTGATCGTCAACGAGTTCGGCGAGCTGGGCATCGACGGCGAGATCCTCAAGCAGTGCTCAATCGGCTGCACCGAAGAAGAGGCCAGCGGCCGCGTCTACGAGTTGGCCAACGGCTGCCTGTGCTGCACCGTTCAGGAAGAATTCTTCCCGGTGATGCGCGAGTTGGTTGCTCGCCGCGGCGACCTCGACCACATCCTCATCGAAACCTCGGGCCTGGCCCTGCCAAAGCCTTTGGTTCAAGCCTTCCAGTGGCCGGAAATCCGCAGCGCCTGCACCGTTGACGCGGTGATCACCGTGGTCGACAGCCCGGCCGTCGCTGCCGGCACTTTCGCTGCATTCCCGGATCAAGTGGACGCCCAGCGCAAACTCGACCCGAACCTGGACCACGAATCGCCGCTGCACGAACTGTTCGCCGACCAACTGGCCAGCGCCGACCTGGTGATTCTCAACAAGGCCGACCTGATCAGCGCCGCAGACCTGGCCCGCGTGCGCCTGGAAGTCGCCGAAGAGCTGCCACCGGCGGTGAAAGTCATCGAAGCCAGCAGCGGTCGCTTGCCACTGGACGTGCTGATCGGCCTCGGTGCCGGTTCCGAAGAACACATCGACAGCCGTCACAGCCATCACGATCATCACCATGAAGGTGAAGACGACCACGATCACGACCATGACGCGTTCGACTCCATCTCGATCGAGCTGCCACAAGCCGACGAAAGCCTGCTGATGGACGCGCTGACGCAACTGGTGGTGCAGCACGGTATTCTGCGGGTCAAGGGTTTCGCGGCGGTGCCGAACAAGCCGATGCGCCTGCTGATTCAGGGCGTGGGCACGCGTTTCGACAAGCACTTTGACCGTCAGTGGGGCGCCGGCGAAGCGCGCACCACCCGTCTGGTGTTGATCGGTCAGGCGCTGGACGCCGTTCAACTCGAAGCGCAATTGCGCGCTGCGCTCAGCGTTTAACCCATGCACCTGCTCAGGACCCAGCCCGGCGGTTTCGTGTCGGATGACAACATTGCCGACCTTGGACAAACCCCCGCCGAGCTGGTGATCCTGTGCAGCGGCGATTCCAGTCTGGCGTTGCTCGCCGAGGCGGCGCAGCAGCTGCCCGACGATTACCCGAGCCTGCGCCTGGCCAACCCGATGCAGGTGCAGAATCACGCCTCGGTCGATCTTTATGTCGACGAAGTGCTGCGCCACGCCAAGGTGATTCTGATCTCGCTGCACGGCGGCATCGCCTATTGGCGTTACGGCATCGAGCGTCTGGTGGAATTGTCCCAGCGCGGTGTGCAGTTGATTCTGGTGCCGGGTGACGATCGCCCGGACCCGGAACTCAGCGATCTGAGCACCGTGGCCCCCGAAGACCGCGACCGGCTCTGGCACTTCCTGCGTCAGGGCGGCATGGCCAATGCGCTCGACCTGTTTCGCTGCCTTGCCAGTCGTTGGCTGGGTCGTGATTATCCATGGTCCGAGCCGCAAACCCTGCCACGCACCGCGATCTACCACCCGCAAAAAAGCCCCGCGCACCTTCAGGATTGGCAAGCCGATTGGCAGGCCGATCAGCCGGTGGCGGCGGTGCTGTTTTACCGCTCGCACTTGCAGGCGGCGAACACCGGTTTCATCGATATTTTCTGCCAGCGTTTGCAGGCGGCAGGGCTCAACCCGTTGCCGATTGCGCTGGCCAGTCTGAAAGAGCCAGGCTGCCTGGCGGTGGTCGAGGACTGGCTGGATGAAGTCGAGGCGGGGGTGATTCTGAACACCACCGGTTTCGCCCAGTCCAGCCCTGAGGCACCGCATCTGCGGCCGTTTCGTCGCAACATCCCGGTGATTCAGGCGATCTGCGCCCAGGACAACGAGCCCGGTTGGCGTGCCAGCGAGCAAGGCCTCGGTCCCCGTGACTTGGCGATGCACATCGCGCTGCCGGAGCTGGACGGGCGAATCATCAGTCGGCCGATCAGCTTCAAGGATCTGGCGTGGCGCAGCGAGCGCAGTCAGTCCGATGTGGTTTGCTATCGACCACAACCGGAACGCATGGATTTTGTCGCTGAACTGGCGCGGCGCTGGATCGATCTGGCGCGGCTGCCCAACAGCGAAAAACGCATCGCCCTGATCCTCGCCAACTACCCGACTCGCGATGGACGCATCGGTAATGGCGTCGGTCTCGACACCCCGGCCGCGGCGCTGAACATCCTGCGTGCCCTGTACGCCGAAGGTTATCCGTTGCCGGCCGAGTTGCCGGACAGCGGCACCGCGCTGATCCAGCAACTGCTTGGTGGTGTCAGCAATGATCTGGACACTATCGATCAACGTCCGTGCCAGCAAAGCCTGGCGCTGGATGATTACTTTTTGATGTTCAACGCACTGCCCGAAGCCAATCGCGAGGCGGTGCTGCAACGTTGGGGCACGCCCGAAAGCGATCCGATGTTCCGTGGCGGGCGAATGATGATTGCCGGGTTGCGCTTCGGCCTGACTTTCGTCGGCATTCAACCGGCCCGGGGGTATCAGGTTGACCCGAGCGCGGTCTATCACGACCCGGACCTGGTGCCGCCCCACGGTTATCTGGCGTTCTACTTCTGGTTGCGCAACACCTACGGCGCCCACGGCGTGATCCATGTCGGCAAGCACGGTAACCTCGAATGGCTGCCGGGCAAGGGCGTCGGGTTATCTGAAAACTGCTGGCCCGACGCGCTGCTCGGACCGCTGCCGAACATCTATCCGTTCATCGTCAACGACCCGGGCGAGGGTGCCCAGGCCAAGCGCCGTACGCAAGCGGTGATCATCGATCACCTGATGCCACCGCTGACCCGCGCCGAAACCTACGGCCCGCTGCGCAACCTTGAGTTGTTGGCTGACGAATATTACGAAGCGCAGTTGCTCGATCCGCGCCGCGCCCGGGAACTGCAACGCGACATTCTGCAACTGGTGCGCGACACGCACATTGATCGCGAACTGCAACTGGACGAGAAGCTCGACAGCGATGCCGACGCGGCGATCTGGTTGCCGCGCCTGGACACTTACCTGTGTGACTTGAAGGAATCGCAGATCCGCGATGGCCTGCACGTGTTTGGCGAGTCGCCGACCGGGCGATTGCGCATCGACACTTTATTGGCCTTGCTGCGCATTCCTCGCGGTGACGGTCGTGGCGCGCAATCGAGCGTGCTGCGGGCGCTGGCCAAGGCGTTCGAATTGGGCTTCGATCCACTGGATTGCGTGTTGGCCGAGCCCTGGAACGGTCCTCGGCCGGATGCCTTGCAGGCGGTCAGTGATGAGCTGTGGCGCACGGCGGGGGACACCCGTGAGCGTCTGGAACTGTTCGCCGCGCAACTAATCTCGCAGACGTTGAATGCCGAGCCTGGCCCGTGTGGGAGCGAGCCTTTGTGGCGAGGGAGCTTGCTCCCGTTGGACTGCGTAGCAGTCCCATTTTTTGGGGCCGCTTCGCGACCCAACGGGGGCAAGCCCCCTCGCCACAAGGCCCCTCATCACCTAGACCCGCTCCCACAGGAGGCAGATTGTTCCGAAGTGAGCGCGATCATCGACAGTTTGCGCGAGGTCGTCGCCCCGCGCCTGGACGCCTGCGGCCCGGCGGAAATGCGCGGCCTGCTGGACGCCCTCAGCGGGCGATTCGTCCCGGCCGGGCCGAGTGGTGCGCCCAGCCGTGGACGGCTGGACGTGTTGCCCACCGGGCGCAATTTCTATTCGGTGGACGTGCGCAACCTGCCGACCACCACGGCGTGGCGCATCGGTTTTCAATCCGCGAACCTGATTCTTGAGCGGCACTTGCAGGATCACGGCGATCACTTGCGTCAGCTCGGCCTGTCGGTCTGGGGCACCGCGACCATGCGCACCGGCGGCGATGACATTGCCCAGGCCATGGCCTTGATGGGTGTGCGGCCGGTGTGGGCGACGGGCAGTCAGAGGGTCGACGACTTCGAGATTCTGCCGTTGAGCCTGCTGGACCGGCCGCGGGTGGACGTGACCTTGCGCGTCTCCGGATTCTTCCGCGATGCCTTTGCCAACCTGATCCGGCTGTTCGACGCCGCCGTGCAAGCGGTCGCCGCGCTGGATGAGCCGGACGATCTCAACCCGTTGGCAGCCAAGGTTCGTGCCGAGCGCGAAGCGCTGCTGACGTCCGGTCTGGATGAAGAAGCGGCCAGGCGACAGGCCGGCTGGCGGATCTTCGGGGCCAAACCGGGTGCTTACGGTGCCGGCGTGCAAGGTGCCATCGACGGTCGTTTGTGGCAGAGCCGCGAAGACCTGGCCGAGGTTTACCTGAACTGGGGCGGCTACGCTTACGGCGGCTCCGATGAAGGCACCGCCGCACGCGAGCAGTTCGCCCAGCGTCTGAGCCAGGTGCAGGCCGTGCTGCAAAATCAGGACAACCGCGAGCACGACTTGCTCGATTCCAACGACTATTACCAGTTCCAGGGCGGCATGCTGGCGGCCGTCGAAAGCCTCAGCGGTGCAGCGGCGGCGAGTTATCACGGCGACCACAGTCAGCCGGACTTGCCGAAGATCCGTACATTGAAGGAAGAGCTGAACCGGGTGATCCGTTCCCGGGCGGCCAATCCGAAATGGATCGACGGGATCAAGCGTCATGGCTATAAAGGCGCGTTCGAACTGGCGGCGACGGTCGATAACCTGTTTGCGTTCGACGCCACCACGCAGTTGATCGACGATCACCAGTATGCGTTGCTGGCGGACGCCTATTTGCTTGATCCGGCGACCCGGGAGTTTGTTCGCGAACACAATCCCCACGCCTTGCGCGACATGACCGAGCGCCTGCTCGAAGCGCAGCAACGGGGGATGTGGCAGGAGCCGGGTGAATACCGCGAGGCGCTGGAGAATTTGTTGCTGGACATAGAAGAAGACAGTTAGCCGGTGAGCAAAGGAAATTTGTGGCGAGGGAGCTTGCTCCCGTTGGGCTGCGCAGCAGCCCCAAAACAAAAAACCAGGCTCTGTCAGGCACACCGCATTTTCAGGTTTTACGACTGCTACGCAGCCGAGCGGGAGCAAGCTCCCTCGCCACAGAGTAATCACCGACCATGACCGAGATTTGAACATGACCGACACCCCCCATTTCCCGCTCTCCGCCGTGGTCGGCGCCGATGACTTGAAGCTCGCCCTGTACCTGACCGCCATCGATCCGAAAATCGGAGGCGTGCTGATCGAAGGCCCGCGCGGCATGGCCAAGTCGACCCTGGCCCGAGGCCTGGCGGACCTGCTGGCCAGCGGTCAATTCGTTACCTTGCCCCTGGGCGCCACCGAAGAACGGCTGGTCGGCACCCTCGATCTCGACGCGGCCTTGAGCGAAGGGCGCGCACAGTTTTCTCCGGGTGTATTGGCCAAGGCCGACGGCGGTGTGCTCTACGTCGATGAAGTGAACTTGCTGCCCGACCATCTCGTGGACCTGCTGCTCGATGTGGCCGCCAGCGGCACCAACCTGATCGAGCGCGACGGGATTTCCCATCGGCATTCGGCGAAGTTTGTGCTGATCGGCACCATGAACCCGGAAGAGGGCGAACTGCGCCCGCAACTGCTCGACCGCTTTGGCCTGAACGTTGCCCTCAGTGGCCATACCGCACCCGCCGAGCGCGGCCAGATCATCCGTCGTCGACTGGATTTCGACAGCGATCCGCAAGGCTTCTGCGCCGAGTGGGAAAGTCAGCAACACGCCCTGCGCGAGCGTTGCCAGAAGGCGCGTGCGGCCCTGGCGAGTATCCCGCTCGACGATGCCGCACTGGCGCAGATCACCGAGCGCTGCTTTTCTGCCGGCGTCGATGGCTTGCGGGCCGATCTGGTCTGGCTGCGCGCGGCGCGGGCACATGCGGCCTGGCGCGGTGCGAACGCCATTGCCGAAGAGGATATCGACGCGGTCGCCGAATTTGCCTTGCGTCATCGTCGTCGGGAGCATTCGACCTCTGCGCCGCAACACTCCCAAGCGCCACAGCAATCCCCTGCGCAAACCACCAACCCGAACGAAGGTCAGGGCCAGTGGGGCGAAATGCCCGCCCAGGCGCTGCCGGTCGGTGCTCGACGTGAAGTGCCGAGCTGGCCAAAAAAGCCCTAGGCATTCGCCCTCGATCAGACGCGGGGGCGAATGCCAGACCCCGCGCAGGCCGGCTGGATCACGGTAAACAGGGCAAGCGTCACGCCGCCCGTAGCGGATCGGTCAACTGGCCCGGCACCTTGCTCAATGGCCGACCGCGTCAACGCGATGACCTATTGTTCCATCTGCGGACCCGCACCCCGCATGAACTGTGGCTGGTGATCGTCGATGCCTCGGCTTCGACCCGGCGCCATCAGGCGTTGAGCGATGCCAAGGGCTTGCTGGCGCAACTGTTCGACGATGCCTATCGCCAGCGCGCACGCCTGGCTTTGCTGACCGCCAGCGGTCACTTGCCGAAGTGGCAGGTGCAGGGGTTGAAAGCTTCTGCGGGCTTACGCGATTGGCTCGAGGGATTGGGCGCCGGCGGCGGGACGCCGATGCTGGCGGCGCTGGGCGAGGCGGGGCACTGGCTGGTGGCACGGCAAAAGCGTTTTCAGGCCGAACAGCAGCGGCTGTTGCTAGTGACGGATGGACGGTTGAAGGAATGGTCGACATTGCCGGAGCTGGATTGTCCGGGGTTGCTGATCGACATCGAGCGCGGGCCGATTCGGCTCGGGCGGGCAAAGGTGTTGGCAGCTCAGTTACAGGTTGATTATCGGCATATCGATGAGCTGATTTAAGGTTGAATTTTGTGCTGACAGTGCTGGCCCCATCGCATCGCTGCCCTATGCTCTGTAAGCAAACCCATCACAGGAGTGACCCATGCGCGTTCTAGCCCGCAACGATCAGGACGATTTCCGCGTCAAAGCCTACGCTGGCACCAACGGTGTGCTGCTGGCCATCGACCTGGCCGAACCCCGCCGCAAAGGCCTGTTGGGGTTTGCCATCGAAAAACAGCAAGGTGACAAACCCTGGTTGTTTCTGTTCAACAGCCTGACCTTCCCCGGCAAGGATCATACGTTCCCTCAGTTTCACGCCACCCCCAGCGATGCCGCGCCTTTGCAGAAATTTCGCTGGGCCGATTACGCGGTCAATCCGGGTGTGACGATCCATTATCGGGTTCACCTGGCTTATGGCACTGCCGATGCGCCACAGTTGGGTGAAAGCCTGGAAGTGACGGTCACCACGGACGATGGCCTGCCCAAGGGGCAGAACGTGATATTCAACCGGGCAGTGGCTGCCAGTCAGGCGTTCCAGCGCAAATTCGCCGACCTCGATGCGCTACTCAGCGTCAACAAGACACTGCCCATCGAAGAGTGGCCCGATGCGCCGCGCCAATGGCTGGAAAATGGTCTGCTCGCACGCTTGCTCGGGTTTATCGAGCGTGCCGTGGATGGCCAGTGGGCGCTGGACATCGCGATCTATGAATACCAGTTGCAGGCGATCGTCGATGCGGTGAACGCCGCCTTCGAGCGTGGCGTAAAGGTTCGGGTCCTGTACCACGCCCAACCTGGCGAAGACACCACGGCGCTGAACGAAGCCAGCCTGGAAAAAATCCCGGCGGCGAACAAACGCGGGCGAGTCACCCACAATATCTTTCACGACAAGTTCATGGTCCTGAGCCGGCTCGATGCGGCGGGGCAGCATCAGCCCGAAGCGGTACTCTGCGGCAGTACCAACTTCACTGCCAACGGCGTCTACCGTCAGGCCAACGTCGTGCATGTGCTGGACGACGCTCGGATCGGCGCCACTTACCTGCAAACCTTCGAGCAGGTCTGGGCCACACCGACGGACGTCGGCGCCACGCGGGACTGGCTCACGGAACACAATCCGATGCAGCCTGACCAGCCGCTGTTCGCCGGTTTTTCACCGCGCTCGGGCGAGGGCGACTTGAGTGAGTTCATCAAGATCATCAACGCCGCCAAAAAAGACCTGCTGTTTGTCACCGCATTCACCTTGCCGGACAAAATACTCAACGCGCTGCTCGGCCAACCCCACGACGACATCTTGCGTTACGGCCTGCAAAACACGGTCAGCAACATCACCGGTTTCCATGCCGACCGCACCGCCGAATTCGCCGCCACCGCGCTGCTCAACACCGGCCTGGAGGGCTGGCTCAAGGAAAACATGAAAGGCCAGAAGGGCAACCTGCTGGTGCACACCAAAGCCATCGTCGTCGATTTCACCAGCGATTCACCGACCATCATCAGCGGCAGCCACAACCTCAGTGACGCGGCCAGCAACGGCAATGACGAAAACTACCTGATCATCCGTGGCGACACCGACCTGGCCGATCGTTACGGGCTGGAACTGCTGCGCTTCTACGAACATTACCGGTTCCGCTACTTCGCAAAGAAACTGCAACTCAAGCAGGTCCGGCCGTTGGCGGCGGATGACAGCTGGACCGATGACTATTACCGCGAGGGCGACCTGCGGATGTTGTCGCGGCTGCGTTTTTCCGGACGATAAACACACCGGCGGGCACTTTTTGTAGCAGCTGCCGAGCAGCGCAAGGCTGCTGCTACAGGTCAGTTATTTGCCCATTGCATTACTCATCAAACGTGCATTCAACCGCTCCCGTGCCCGAGGCGCGGTGCATAAAGTGCTGAGGGTTTTCTGTAACCACGGCAAGTCGCGACGAGGTTTGCGGGCAACTCTTTTGGGCCTGAGCTTGCCGATGTGCTTTTTGAAATGTTCTTCCAGGGTTTCCGGGGTCCCTATGCCCTTGAGCTTCGTCAGCAGCTTCCCCTCCTTGTAAAAGAGCACAGTGGGTGTGCCTTTGACTTCCGGATGCCGAGGGGACTTGCTTGTATCCAGCACATAGATGCACGCGTGATCTTTGTACTTCTCGGCAATTTCACGGAAAACCGGCTCGGCCCATTTGCAGGCGGGACAGTGGTCGTTGCCGAAATACAGAATCACCGGGCGCCAGGTGTTGAGCGCTTTGCGGTAGGCCGGATCCAATGACTGGGTGGACATCGAACTCATTGAAATCTCCTTTTCAAAGACTGTCGAAGGCCAGTTGACGTTAAAGGAGGCAAGGGGGTGGGTCTACTATCAAAAATTACAGGTGCGCTCTGCTTCTTTTTGACCTGCAATGCACCGCAATGTGACTCAACCACACACAGCCTGTAGCCAACGGTAGCGTTCAGCCAGCTGTCTTTTCGTAACACTTTCTTCGCGCCTGTGCGCATCCATTTGATTCAAAACACTTTTCAAATCCTCCGAGATTCCGGCCACATCCTGTGGCACACTTTCTGCTGTCTATTCCGTTGTTACATACTAAGTTCCGGTATAGCGGAATAAACACAGCCCTGGAGTGCTTGCCATGCATCGTCGACTTTCCTTGTTTAAAGCGTGTGTTTTCGTACTCGCGGCTTCGGCCGCTGCCGTGGGTGTCGCTCAAGCGGCAGACAGCAAGCTCGACAGCGTGCTGGCCCGTGGGAAATTGATCGTGGGCACGGGCAGTACCAACGCGCCGTGGCACTTCCAGGGAGCCGACGGCAAGTTGCAGGGTTTTGATATCGATATCGCGCGGATGGTGGCCAAGGGGTTGTTCAACGACCCGAGCAAGGTCGAGTTCGTGGTGCAGTCGTCCGATGCGCGGATTCCGAACCTGCTGACCGACAAGGTCGATATGAGTTGCCAGTTCATCACCGTGACCGCCAGCCGGGCCCAACAGGTCGCGTTCACGCTGCCGTACTACCGTGAAGGTGTTGGCCTGTTGCTGCCGGCCAACAGCAAGTACAAGGAAATCGAAGACCTCAGGGCCGCCGCCGACGGCGTGACCGTGGCGGTGCTGCAGAACGTGTACGCCGAAGAACTGGTGCATCAGGCGCTGCCCAAGGCCAAGGTCGATCAGTACGACAGCGTGGATCTGATGTATCAGGCGGTGAACTCCGGCCGTGCCGACGCGGCGGCCACCGATCAGTCGTCGGTGAAATACCTGATGGTGCAGAACCCTGGCCGTTATCGCAGCCCGACCTACGCCTGGAGCCCGCAGACCTACGCCTGTGCGGTCAAACGCGGCGATCAGGATTGGCTGAACTTCGTCAACACCGTGCTGCATGAAGGCATGACCGGCGTTGAATTCCCGACTTACGCGGCTTCCTTCAAACAATGGTTCGGTGTCGACCTGCCTACACCTGCAATTGGTTTCCCAGTCGAATTCAAATGATCCCGTGAGAGCGGGGCGGTGATACATCGCCCCGCTCAAGGTACTGCTGACCATGAACTATCAGTTGAATTTTGCCGCCGTGTGGCGCGACTTCGACACCTTGCTGGCGGGGCTCGGTCTGGGTCTTGAGCTGGCGCTGGTGTCGATCGCCATCGGCTGCGTGATCGGCCTGCTGATGGCGTTTGCTTTGCTGTCGAAGCACCGCGCATTGCGGGGGCTGGCGTCGGTGTATGTGACGGTGATCCGTAATACGCCGATTCTGGTGTTGATTCTGTTGATCTACTTCGCGTTGCCGAGCCTGGGCATTCGTCTGGACAAGATCCCCTCGTTCATCATCACCCTGTCGCTGTATGCCGGGGCGTACCTGACCGAAGTGTTTCGCGGCGGGCTGTTGAGCATTCCCAAGGGGCTACGTGAAGCCGGGTTGGCGATCGGCTTGGGCGAGTGGCAGGTCAAGGCGTACGTCACCGTGCCGGTGATGCTGCGCAATGTGCTGCCGGCGCTGTCGAACAACTTCATTTCGCTGTTCAAGGACACCTCGCTGGCGGCGGCGATTGCCGTGCCGGAGCTGACCTATTACGCGCGCAAGATCAATGTCGAGAGCTACCGGGTGATCGAAACCTGGCTGGTGACCACAGCGCTCTATGTTGCGGCCTGTTACCTCATTGCCATGATGCTGCGTTACCTCGAGCAGCGTCTGGCGATTCGCCGATAGGAGGCCCCATGTACGAATCCCCCAGCTGGTTGCATGAGTTATGGGTGGCCCGGGATGTCCTGTGGCAGGGCTTTCTGACCAGTGTGCAGTGCTCGGGCCTGGCGATTTTGCTGGGTACGCTGGTCGGCATCGTCGCCGGCCTGGTACTCACCTACGGCACGTTTTGGATGCGCGCGCCGTTCCGGTTCTACGTCGACATCATTCGCGGCACGCCGGTGTTTGTATTGGTACTGGCCTGCTTCTACATGGCGCCGGCACTGGGCTGGCAGATCAGCGCCTTCGGGGCTGGCACTTTGGGCCTGACGCTGTTTTGCGGTTCCCATGTCGCCGAGATCGTGCGCGGTGCGTTGCAAGCGCTGCCCAGCGGTCAGATGGAAGCGAGCAAGGCCATCGGCCTGACGTTTTACCAGGCGCTGGGTTATGTGTTGTTGCCCCAGGCGTTGCGGCAGATCTTGCCGACCTGGGTCAACTCGTCCACCGAGATCGTCAAGGCGTCGACCTTGTTGTCGGTGATCGGCGTCGCCGAGCTGCTGCTCAGTACTCAACAGATCATCGCCCGGACCTTCATGACCCTGGAGTTTTACCTGTTCGCCGGATTGCTGTTTTTCGTCATCAACTACGCCATCGAATTACTCGGCCGGCACATTGAAAAGCGGGTGGCCTTGCCATGACACAAGCTCAAGTTTCGACCCAGAACCAAGCGCTGCTGGACATCCGCGGCCTGCACAAACAATACGGCCCGCTCGAAGTGCTCAAGGGCGTCGACCTGACCATGCAGCGCGGCAATGTGGTCACGCTGATCGGCTCCAGCGGCTCGGGCAAGACCACGCTGCTGCGCTGCGTGAACATGCTCGAAGAGTTCCAGGGCGGGCAGATTCTGCTCGACGGTGAATCCATCGGCTATGACGAGGTCAACGGCAAGCGCGTGCGCCATCCGGAAAAAGTCATCGCCCGCCATCGCGCCATGACCGGCATGGCCTTCCAGCAATTCAATCTGTTCCCGCACCTCACCGCGTTGCAGAACGTCACCCTCGGGTTGCTCAAGGTGAAAAAACTGCACAAGGATGAAGCCGTGGCGCTGGCGGAGAAATGGCTGGAGCGGGTCGGCCTGCTGGAGCGCCGCGATCATTACCCCGGTCAGTTGTCCGGTGGTCAGCAACAGCGCGTGGCGATTGCCCGGGCGATTGCGATGAACCCGAGTTTGATGCTGTTCGATGAAGTCACCTCGGCCCTCGATCCGGAACTGGTGGGCGAAGTGCTGAACGTGATCAAGGGCCTGGCCGAGGATGGCATGACCATGCTGCTGGTGACCCACGAAATGCGCTTTGCCTTCGAGGTCTCGGACAAGATCGTGTTCATGAATCAGGGGCGGATCGAAGAGCAGGGGCCGCCCAAGGAACTGTTCGAGCGCCCGCAGTCGCCGCGACTGGCGGAATTTCTCAAGAGCACCCGCTTTTAAGCCTTCACTTTTTAATCAGGAGAAACACCCATGAGCATTACTCGTTACGGCACCGGCAGCACCGCCGGTGGCGGCCAGCCCCGTCCTTTTGCCCGCGCCGTCGAAGCCGATGGCTGGCTGCACGTGTCCGGCCAAGTGCCGGCGGTGGATGGTGAAATCATCGTGGGCGGGATTGTCGAGCAGACTCACCAGACCATGAAAAACCTGATCGCGATTCTGGAAGAGGCCGGTTACGGGCTCGAAGACGTGGTGCGCACGGGCGTGTGGCTGGAAGACCCGCGGGACTTCTGGAGTTTCAACAAGGTGTTTTCCGAGTACTTCAAAAGCGAACACGCCCCAGCCCGGGCCTGCGTGCAGGCGAACATGATGGTCGATTGCAAGGTCGAGATTGATTGCATCGCGTACAAGAAAAAGGCCTGAACCGCAGTGAATTCTTCGCGGGCAAGCCTCGCTCCTACAAACGGCGAAATCCTGTAGGAGCGAGGCTTGCCCGCGAAGGCGGCCTTCTGGGTAAACTCCCGGCACTTTGAATGGGACCACTGAAATGACCGAAGACACCATAAAGCGCCGGGCTCGCGGTCTGGACCGGGCGTTCGACATCCTCGATTTCCTCAAGGAAATCGGCCAGCCCCTGCGCCCGAACGAAATCGCCAGCGGCATCGGCAGCCCGAAATCCACGGTCTACGAACTGGTTGCGTCCTTATTGGAGCGGCGCATCCTCGAACCCGTGGGCAAGGAAGGTCACGTTTACCTCGGTCGTCAGCTGTACTTCCTCGGACAAGCGCATTTGCGTCATTTCGATCTGTCCCGCGAGGCCGATCACGCCTTGCAGGAAATCGTCAGCCAGACCCGCGAAACCGCGCAGATGTGCCTGCTCAACGGGCGCAAATACACCGTGGCATTGATGAAAGAGGGGGAGCGGCATTTCCGCATTTCCTCGGACATCGGCGAAAACGCGCCGATCCCCTGGACCGCTTCCGGGCGCCTGCTGCTGGCGCACCTGAGCGATCAGCAAATTGTCGATTTGATCGACCCCGACGACTTCATCCTGCCCGACGGCGAACGCCTGCCACTGGAGCAGTTTCTTGAGGAAATCCGCCAGGCCGCCATCGACGGATTCTTTTCCTTCGACAGCGTCGCCGACACCTTTACCCATTGCTTCGCCGCCCCGGTCAAAGACCCGAGCGGCGTGGCCATCGCGACCCTGTGCATCGTCGCCCCACGGGCCGATGCGAAGAACAATTACAACGACTATCGCCGGGTGCTGATCGACAGCGCCAACAGCCTCGCCCGGCGTATCAACGAATAACAGCGGCTGCCTGCGGCCGTGTGTGAGGAGATCGACCATGTCTACTGCCATCAATACCGCCGCCGTGGAAAAGGGCGCCGCCCAGACCGGCGCCAACCTGGTGCGGGACGTCAGTCTGCCGGCGCTGGTGCTGCACCGCGACGCGCTGGAACACAACATTCGCTGGATGCAGGACTTCGTCAGCCACAGCGGCGCGGAACTGGCACCTCACGGTAAAACCAGCATGACCCCGGCGCTGTTTCGTCGCCAACTGGACGCCGGTGCCTGGGGCATCACCCTGGCCAGTGCCACGCAAACCCGCGCGGCATACGCCCATGGCGTGCGCCGGGTGCTGATGGCCAATCAACTGGTTGGCACGCCGAACATGGCGTTGATCGCCGACCTGCTGGCTGACCCGACTTTCGATTTCTATTGCATGGTCGATCACCCGGATAACGTCGCCGACCTCGGCGCGTTTTTCGCCTCGCGGGGCGTGCGCCTGAACGTGATGATCGAGTACGGCGTGGTCGGCGGTCGTTGCGGTTGTCGCACCGAAGCCGAAGTGCTGGCACTGGCCAAGGCTATCAACGCTCAACCGGCGTTGGCGCTGACCGGCATCGAGGGCTACGAAGGGGTGATTCACGGTGATCATGCGGTGAGCGGCATCCGCGAGTTCGCCGCCTCCCTGGTGCGTCTGGCGGTGCAGTTGCAGGACAGTGGCGCGTTCGCGATTGCCAAGCCGATCATCACCGCGTCGGGGTCGGCGTGGTACGACCTGATCGCCGAGTCGTTCGAAGCGCAGAATGCCGGCGGGCGTTTCCTCAGCGTGCTGCGCCCCGGCAGTTACGTGGCCCACGACCATGGCATCTACAAAGAAGCGCAATGTTGCGTGCTCGACCGTCGCAGCGACCTGCACGAAGGTTTGCGCCCGGCGCTGGAAGTCTGGGCGCATGTGCAGTCGTTGCCCGAACCGGGTTTTGCGGTGATCGCCCTGGGCAAGCGCGACGTGGCCTACGACGCCGGTTTGCCGGTGCCGTTGCTGCGTTACAAGGCCGGCGTGGTGCCGGCGACCGGCGATGATGTAAGTGCCTGCAAGGTGACGGCGGTGATGGACCAGCACGCGTTCATGACCGTGGCGCCGGGGGTTGAGTTGCGGGTGGGCGATATCATTTCGTTCGGGACTTCGCACCCGTGTTTGACGTTCGACAAGTGGCGTATCGGGTGTCTGGTGGATGAGCAGCTGAATGTCATCGAAACCATGGAAACCTGTTTCTAAGAGCCCCCACAACATGAACAACATCAGCCCTCTGGGCCCCAACATCCCGCGCATCGCCCTGATCGGCGAGTGCATGATCGAACTGCAGCAGCGCGCCGACGGCTCTCTGCAACAGAGCTTCGGCGGCGATACCCTGAACACCGCGGTCTATCTGGCCCGTGAACTGGGCGATGGCGGCACGGTGGATTACGTCACTGCCCTGGGTGACGACAGTTTCAGCGATGCGATGTGCCAGAGCTGGGCCAGCGAACACATCGGCCTGGGCATGGTCCAGCGTTTGCCCGGTCGCTTGCCCGGTCTGTATTGCATCCAGACCGACGCGGCCGGCGAGCGGCGTTTTCTCTACTGGCGCAATGAAGCGGCCGTGCGCGATTGCTTTACCACCCCGGCGGCCGCGCCGATCCTGGCAGCGCTGCCGGATTACGACGTGCTGTATTTCAGCGGCATTACCCTGGCGGTGCTCGGTGAACAGGGCCGGGAGAAACTGCTGGACACCCTGATCGAAGCCCGACAGCGGGATGCGCGGATCGTGTTCGACAACAATTATCGACCACGCCTATGGGCTTCGGTCGAGGACGCACGAGCGGCTTATCGCGAAGTGTTGCCCTATGTCGACTTGGCGTTGCTGACGGTTGATGACGAGCAGGCGCTGTTCCACTTTTCCGATTGCGCGGCGGTGTTTGCCGCTTATGAGCAGATGGGCACGCCCGAAGTGGTGCTCAAGCGCGGTGCCGAGGCGTGTCTGATTCGCTGTGACGGCGAGTCGTTCGAAGTGCCGGCGCAAGTGGTCGAACGGGTGGTGGACACCACGGCGGCGGGGGATTCGTTCAGCGCGGCGTATCTGGCTTGCCGCCTCAAGGGTGGGAGCCCGGTCGAGGCTGCTGAAGCGGGGCATCGCTTGGCGAGTCGGGTGATTCAAGTGCCGGGGGCACTGATCCCCAAAGATTGAAATGCAATCTTTGGGGGATGCTGTGATTTTTTGTGACGAGGGAGCCTCACCCTGTACATCGAGCCAACCGATCAGTCCCGGTAAAACACCTGCACCAAGTGATACCCGAACTTGCTCTTGATCGGCCCATGCACCACCCGCAGCGGTTTTTTGAAGATCACCGCATCGATTGCCCCGACCATCTGCCCGGGCCGTACTTCGCCAAGATCCCCGCCGCGTTTGCCGGACGGGCAGGTGGAGTATTTCTTGGCCAGCACATCGAAGGCTTCACCCTTGGCGATGCGTTGTTTGAGCTGCTCGGCTTCTTCCGAGGTTTTCACCAGAATATGGCGGGCTTGGGCTTTCATTGGGCGTACCTTGCAACGGTGGTGGCTATGTTGGTGCCAGCGTGGGGCGCGCGATTATGCCTTAACTCAGCCGGCTTGGCCGATCATCGTGCGAATCTTGTTGGCCAACAGGTCCATGGAAAAGGGTTTGGCCACCATGTCCATGCCTTCCTCCAGGAAGCCCTGGCGTTCGGCGGCTTTCTCGGCATAACCGGTAATGAACAGCACTTTGAGCTCCGGGCGGTGCTGACGAGCGATTTCCGCCAGTTGCCGACCGTTCATGCCCGGCAGCCCGACGTCGGTTACCAGCAGATCGACCCGCAGGTCGGACTCCAGCAAGGGCAGGGCGCTCTGCGCATCTTCGGCTTCATGGGCGTGATAACCCAACTCTTTGAGCAGGTCGAGCACCAGCATGCGCACCGCCGGATCGTCTTCCACCAACACCACGGTTTCACCGGCAACCGCTGGCGGTGCTTCGCCGGTGACCGGCAGCTGCGCGTGTTCCGGCAGGGCGACGTGCAACCGTGGCAAATACAGGCGAACGCTGGTGCCCTGGCCAGGCCGGCTGTGCAGGCTGACGTGCCCGCCCGACTGCTGGGCGAAACCATAGATCATCGACAACCCAAGGCCGGTGCCCTGGCCGATGGGTTTGGTGGTGAAGAACGGATCGAAGGCCTTGGCCAGTACTGATGGGGTCATGCCGGCACCGTTGTCGCTGACGGCAATCATCAGGTAATCCCCGGCCCTGACTGGCTCCAGCGGAGTGACGTCGCTGCCGTCGAGGTGAACATTGGCGGTTTCGATCAACAACTCGCCGCCATCGGGCATCGCATCCCGGGCGTTGATCACGAGGTTGAGCAATGCGTTTTCCAGTTGGCTGACATCGGTACTGACCGGCCAGACCTCATCGGCCAGCTTCAGTTTGAGCTCGATGTGATCGCCCTTGGTCCGGCTGAGCAAGTCTTCCAGGGAATGCACCAGCTGGTTGGCGTCCAGTGGCCTGCGATCCAGTGACTGACGCCGTGAAAATGCCAGCAACCGATGGGTCAGGGCGGCGGCGCGATGGGCCGAGGACACCGCCGCTTCGGTGAAGCGACCGATCTCGGCCGCGCGCCCATCGGCGATGTAGCGCTGCATCAAATCGAGGCTGCCGATGATCCCGGTGAGCATGTTGTTGAAGTCATGGGCGATGCCGCCGGTGAGCTGGCCGACCGCTTCCATTTTCTGCGCATGGCGCAAGGCGTCTTCGGCACGCTCACGCTCGAACATCTCGTTCTGCAGTCGCTGGTTGGCTTCGGCCAGTTGTTGGGTGCGAGCGCTCACGCGTTCTTCCAGGGTTTCGTTGAGGTTGCGCAGCGCCTCTTCAGTCTGTTTGCGCTCGGTCTCGTCGATCACGAAGATGTAGAAACCATTCACCGCGCCGTCTGCGCCGTGGCGTGGCAGGTAGTTCATCAGGGCCTGGCGGGTGCTGCCATCGCGGTGATCGGCGCTGATGCTGAAACAACAGGTCTTGCCTTTCAGCGCCTCGGCGATGTATTCGGCGCGCAGGGCATAGGCTTCATCGCCAAGCACTTCACGAATGGTGCGGCCGTAAAGCTCTTGGGGCGTGAGGCCATACCATTCCAGATAGGCGGCATTGTTCAGGCGAAAGCGCTCTTCGCGGTCCACATAACTGATCAGGATCGGCATCGCGTTGATGATCAGTTGCAGCTCGGTCTGGCTTTGGCGCAAGGCCTGTTCGATATGTTTGCGTTCGGTCAGGTCCAGCGCGGCGCCGAGAAAACGGATCGGCCGGCCATGGTGGTCCTTGTAGCAACGACCCCGGGCAAACACCCAGCGCAACTGGCCGTCGGCTTGCAGCAAGCGATATTCCTCGGCGTACTCGCTGCCATGGGTGATGCAGTGCTTGATGCTGCGGGCGATCATGGCGCGGTCTTCCGGGTGCACGCCGTGGAGGTATTCGCTGATCGGCAACTGGTTGGCCATGGCCGGATCGACGCCATGCAATTGCGCGAAGTGCGCATCGGCAATGAAACGGTCTTCGCCAATGTCCCAGTCCCAGGTGCCGACGGCATCGGTGGCGGCCAGTGCCAGTTGCAGGCGCTGCTCGGTTTCTTGCTGGGCCTTGAGGCTGGCGGCGGAGCGTTGTTCCAGTTCGAGGGCGATGCGGCGACGTTCGTTGGTTTCGATGGCCGTGACCAGAATCCCGGCAACCTCGGCGCTTTCGTTGCGAATGGGGCTGTAGGTCAAATCCAGCCAGAAGTCAGAATCCCGACCGTCGCGTTGCAAGGTGAAGCGCTGTTCGCTGTAGGTCCGCACCTGACCCTGTAGGACGGCGCTGTAAATCGGGTCGGTAAAGTCTTTGAGTTCCGGCCAGATCTGGTGCGTCGGTTGTCCGAAAGCGTGAGGGTGTTTGCTGCCGGCGAGGAAGGCGAAGCCGTCGTTGTAGATCTGGGTGAGATGCGGGCCCCACAGCAATAGCATCGGCATTGGCGAGTGGATCACGATGTCCACCGCGGTGCGCAGGCTCTGCGGCCAGTTTTCGGCGGCGCCCAGCGGGTTGTTTGTCCAGTCCAGTCGGGCAATCAAGGCCTGGGCATCGCTGGCGGTCGGTGGTGCGTTCATCTACATGTCCTGCGCATGAGTCAGTGTGGCGGCGTCTACTATCCTTGCAAGGCGGTAGACGCTGGATGACCCGCATGGGGTCATTTTTTTCATTGAATGCTTCGCGGGTGTTTTTTGCCATGGAAATCGATGCACTGTTGCAGATTCTGGCCAGCCGCCATGGCTCCGATCTTTACCTGTCCACGGGCGCGCCACCCAGCGCGAAATTTGACGGTGTGCTCAAAGCCCTGACCGATCAACCGTTCAAGCCGGGAGAAGTGGCGGCCATTGCCGCGTCCATCATGGACGCCGAACAGCGCCTGGAGTTCGATCGGGACCTGGAAATGAACCTGGCACTTTCCCTGCCCGGGGTCGGGCGTTTCCGGCTCAATATCTTCAAGCAGCGCAATGATGTGTCCATCGTGGCGCGCAACATCAAGCTCGACATTCCACGCTTCGAAGACCTCAACTTGCCACCGGTGCTGCTCGAAACCGTGATGCTCAAACAAGGGCTGATGCTGTTCGTCGGTTCGACCGGCTCGGGCAAGTCGACCTCGCTGGCGGCGCTGATCGATTACCGCAACCGCCATAGCAGTGGCCATATCATCACTATCGAAGACCCGGTCGAGTTTATCCATCGGCACAAGAAGTCGATCGTCAATCAGCGCGAGGTCGGCGTCGATACCCGCAGTTTCCACGCTGCGCTGAAAAACACGTTGCGCCAGGCACCGGACGTGGTGTTGATCGGCGAAATCCGTGACCGCGAGACTATGGAACATGCGCTGGCGTTTGCCGATACCGGTCATCTGGTGATTTCCACGTTGCATGCGCACAACGCCAATCAGGCGCTGGACCGCGTGATTAACTTCTTTCCCGAAGAGCGCCGGGGGCAGTTGCTCAACGACCTGGGCAACAACCTCAAAGCGTTTGTGTCCCAGCGTCTGGTGCGTACCCGCGACGGGCAGCGCCGGGCGGCGGTGGAGGTGATGCTGGGCACACCAACCATCGGTGACCTGATCCGGCGCAATGAGTTTGGCGAACTCAAGGGGATCATGGAGAAGTCTTCAGAGGTGGGGATGCAGACGTTTGACGGGGCGCTGTTCGCGCTGTTTGCCGAGGGCGCAATTGATGAGGCAGAGGCGTTGAAACATGCTGATTCGGTGAACAATCTGCGCTTGCGCCTGAAAATGCACGCCGAGGCCACACCCGGCCCCCATACGCCGCCGGGTGAATGGGGGTTGATGGACTGAAGGGGCCGACGCTGTTCAAAAATGCGGGAGCGGGTTTGCTCCCACAGTAGATCTACGGCGTCAGTCATTCAGTTCGGGGCGGTTTCGAAATTGCTCCAGGGCTTCGGGGTTGGCCAGTGCATCGGTGTTCTTCACCTTCTGGCCATGCACCACGTTGCGCACCGCCAGTTCGACCACCTTGCCGCTGATGGTCCGCGGAATGTCCGTCACCGCGACAATCTTCGCCGGCACATGCCGTGGCGTGGTGTTGGCGCGGATGACCTGGCGGATCTGTTGTTGCAGCGCTTCGTCCAGCTCGACGCCTTCGCGCAAGCGCACGAACAGCACCACTCGCACGTCATCCTGCCATTGCTGACCGATGGCGACGCTGTCCAGCACCTGCGGGATTTTCTCCACCTGACGGTAGATTTCCGCCGTGCCGATGCGTACGCCGCCGGGGTTGAGCACCGCGTCGGAGCGGCCGTGGATCAGCATGCCGCCATGGGGCAGTTGCTCGGCGTAATCGCCCTGGGCCCAGACGCCGGGGAACAGGCTGAAATACGAAGCACGCAGCTTTTCCTGTTGCGGGTCGTTCCACAAGCCGATGGGCATGGCCGGAAAATGTCGGGTGCACACCAGCTCGCCTTTTTCACCGATCACAGGCTTGCCATCGTCGTTCCACACTTCGACCGCCATGCCCAGGCTCTTGCATTGCATCTCACCACGGCGCACCGGCAGGACCGGGTTGCCAATCACAAAGCACGAAACGATATCGGTACCACCGGACATCGAAGACAGGCACAGGTCGGACTTGAACGCGCGGTAGACGTAATCGAAGCTTTGCGGCGACAGCGCCGAGCCGGTGGACAGGATGGTTCTCAGGCTGCTCAGGTCATGACTGTCGCACGGCTTCAAGCCATTGCTTTCCAGCGCAGTGAGGAATTTCGGGCTGGTGCCGAAGACATTGAGGCGTTCGTCGTCGATCAGGTCGATCAAGCGCTCCGGCCCTGGATGAAACGGCGAGCCGTCATACAGCACCACGGCGCTGCCGACGGCCAACGCCGAGACCAGCCAATTCCACATCATCCAGCCGCAGGTGGTGTAGTAGAACAAACGGTCACCGGCACCGAGGTCGGTGTGCAGGCCATGTTCCTTGACGTGTTGCAGCAGCACGCCGCCGGTGCCGTGCACAATGCACTTCGGTACGCCGGTGGTGCCGCTGGAGTAGAGGATGTACAGCGGATGGGCGAAAGGCACGGGAACGAATTGCGGCTCGCCGCCCGGGTCGTAAAAATCGTCCCACAGCGTCACGTTGGCCTGGCAGCGGAAATCCTCGATGCGCGCTTGAGGACGCGCATAAGGCACAACAATCAATTGCTGCAAGGACGGCAACTGTCCGAGGATTTCATTGACCTTGGTGGTCTGGTCGATCTCTTTGCCGGCGTAGCGGTAGCCGGCGCAGGTGATCAGCACTTTTGGTTCGATCTGGCCGAAGCGATCGATCACCCCGTGGGTGCCGAAATCCGGTGAAGAACAGGACCAGATTGCACCCAGGCTGGTGGTGGCGAGCATGGCCACCAGGGTCTGCCAGGTGTTCGGCATACACGCTGCCACGCGGTCGCCGAGGCCGACACCGGCGGCTTTCAGGCTATTTTGAAAACCGGCGACGTGGCTTGCCAGTTCGGCCCAGGTCAGCTGTTCCCGTTGACCGTTTTCGCCGATGGCGACGACTGCCACGGCATCGTCACGACGGCGCAGCAGGTGTTCGGCGAAGTTCAAGGTAGCGCCGGGGAACCACTGGGCGCTGGGCATTTGCGCGCCTTCGATCAGCACCGCGTCTGGCTGATCGTGAAAACGGATGTCGAAGAAATCGACGATGGCCTGCCAGAAGGCTTCCCGCTGGTCGATGCTCCATTGGTGCAGGGCAGGGTAGTCGGCGATCCCAAGGGTGTGTCGCTGATTGACGAAACGCCGGAAGGCCTCCATGCGGCTCTTGCCGATGCGCTCGGTGCCGGGTTGCCAGAGGATGTCGGACATGGCTTGGCCTCTTCTTGTTTATGCATCACACACAGGCTTTTGTGGCGAGGGAGCTTGCTCCCGCTGGACAGCGCAGCTGTCCCAAAACCTATTTACGACTGCTTCGCAGCCGAACGGGAGCAAGCTCCCTCGCCACAGGGTCCGGCGGCAGGCTACTGCGCCAACCACCCACCATCTATATTCCACGCTGCGCCACGCACCTGGCTACCGGCTTCGCTGCATAAAAACAGCACCAACTCACCCAGCTGCGGCGGCGTCACGAATTCCAGGGAGGGCTGTTTCTCGGCCAGCAAATCGTGTTGCGCCTGCTGCGGGTCAATCCCGGTCGCGGCGCGATCATCAATCTGCTTCTGCACCAGCGGCGTCAGCACCCAGCCTGGGCAAATGGCGTTGCAGGTAACGTTGGTGGTGGCGGTTTCCAGGCCGACCACTTTGGTCAGGCCGATCACGCCATGCTTGGCCGCGACATACGCCGCTTTACCCACCGAACCGACCTGGCCGTGCACCGAAGCGATGTTGATGATGCGTCCCCAGCCCTTGGTACGCATGCCCGGCAGGCTCAAGCGGGTGCTGTGGAACACCGACGACAGGTTGATCGCAATAATCGAGTCCCAGCGCTCCACCGGAAAATCTTCCACCGCCGCCACGTGCTGGATGCCGGCGTTGTTGACCAGGATATCCACGCCGCCGAACTCACGCTCGGCGTACTCGATCATATCGGCGATCTGCGCCGGGTCGCTGACGTCGGCCGGGTGATGGCCGACCTTGCCACCGAATTGCTCGACCTCAGCGATTACCGTCGACGCATCGCCGAAACCGTTGAGGATCAGGTTGGCGCCAGCCTTGGCCAGGCTCAGGGCGATCCCCAGACCGATGCCGCTGGTGGAACCGGTGACCAGTGCGGTCTTGCCCGAAAGAGTCGTCATGAATACCTCACACAATGCCAGTGGCGTAGAAAGTACCGATCACCACAAAAACAGCGAGTGTCTTGATCAGCGTAATACAGAAAATGTCTTTGTAGGCCTCGCGGTGGGTCAACCCGGTGACCGCCAGCAAGGTAATCACCGCGCCGTTGTGCGGCAGGGTGTCCATGCCGCCACTGGCCATCGCGGCGACCCGGTGCAGCACTTCCAGGGGAATATTGGCGGCGTGGGCAGCGCTGATGAAACTCTCGGACATCGCCGCCAAAGCGATGCTCATCCCGCCTGACGCCGAGCCGGTGATGCCGGCCAGCAAGGTCACAGTGATCGCTTCATTGACCAACGGGTTGGGAATGCTCTTGAGCCAGTCGGCCAGCACCAGAAAACCTGGCAACGAGGCGATCACCGCCCCGAAACCGTATTCCGACGCAGTGTTCATCGCTGCCAGCAATGCGCCGCTGACCGCACTTTTACTGCTTTCGGCCAACTTGCCACGAATCGCCTGAAAGCCGAACACCAGCACCATGACGATGCCCACCAGCAAGGCCGCCTGGACCGCCCAGATCGCCGTCAGCTTGGCGATGTCGGTGGTCACCGGGGCGGCCATGCCCGGCAGCGAAAGGCTGTGGGTCTTGCCGTACCACACAGGAATCCAGCGGGTGAACAGCAGGTTCATCAGGCCCACCAGCAACAGCGGCGACAGCGCGATCCACGGATTAGGCAGCTGGATGTCCGGTGCGGTTTCCGGCTCGTTGCGCAGTTCTGAGCCGTAACCTTCACCCGTGCGCTGGGCCTTGTTGCGCTGGCGCTGCAGAAACAGCATGCCGGCACAGAACACGAAAATCGTGCCGATCACTCCCAGCCACGGCGCCGCCCAGGCGGTGGTGTTGAAGAAGGTGCTGGGGATGATGTTCTGGATCTGCGGCGTGCCAGGCAGGGCGTCCATGGTGAACGAGAACGCGCCGAGGGCGATGGTCGCCGGGATCAGGCGTTTGGGAATATTGCTCTGGCGGAACATCTCGGCGGCAAACGGGTACACCGCAAACACCACCACAAACAGCGACACACCGCCGTACGTGAGCAGGGCGCAGACCAGCACGATCACCAGCATCGCCTGACGGGTGCCGAGCAAGCGAATCGCCGCCGCGACGATGGAGCGGGAGAATCCCGACAACTCGATCAGCTTGCCGAACACCGCGCCGAGCAGGAACACCGGGAAATACAGTTTGACGAAGCCGACCATCTTTTCCATGAACACCCCGGTGAAGACGGGGGCTACGGCGGAAGGGTCGGTGAACAGGACGGCGCCGAGGGCGGCGATCGGGGCAAAGAGGATAACGCTGTAGCCACGGTAAGCAGCCACCATCAGCAGCGCGAGGGCTGCCAAGGCAATGATCACACTCATGGTGTGTCTCTCCAGGATTGTTATTTTTGTAGGGTGAAGCTTGGTGGGAGGGCTATAGCGGGTTTCGTGCCAGCTATCTAAGCTATTGAAATATAAGGAGATTATTTGTTTGTGAAGTGATTTTGGTGATTTTTGTCTCTGTATTGAGATTTCTGGCGATTGTGCTGACGCTTTCGCGGGCAAGCCTCGCTCCTACGGGAGTGTGGTTATCTACGAAATTGCACGACCCGTAGGAGCGAGGCTTGCCCGCGAAGAGGCCCTATCTACCAATAGAGATGCATGTCTCTTTATAGAGACTCAGCAATCCCCAGCGCCGCCATCTTCTTGTACAGCGTCGACCGCCCCAGCCCCAACCGCGCCGCCGCTTCGATTACCTTCCCACCGCATTGCGCGAGGGTCGATTCAATCAACTGCCGATCAAACCGTTCGCGAGCCTCACTGAAGGTTTCATGGGCAATCGGCTCAAGGGGCAGAGGCGCCGCACGCTCCACCGGGGTAAAGCTGCCAATCGCCGCGCGGATATCCGCCGCGTTCAGCATCAAGTCATCACTGAGCAACGCCGCCCGCTCCAGCACGTTGCGCAGTTCACGAATGTTCCCCGGCCAGGCGTGTTGCCCCAACAAATCCAGGGCTTCGCGGTTCAATTCGTGCTGGCTGCGCAGTTCCTCAAGGATCGCTTCACTGAGGGCCGGCAGGTCGTCGAGGCGATCACGCAGGGGCGGGACCTGGATCGGCAGCACATTGAGGCGGTAATACAGATCGGCGCGAAACTCGCCGCGTTTGATCGCCGCCACCAGATCGGTGGAGGTGGCGGCGATCACTCGCACATCACTCTGAATCACCTCGTTGGAGCCCACCGGTTCGAATTCCTTCTCCTGCAACACCCGTAGCAACTTGCTTTGCAGCGGCAGCGGCATGTCGCCGATTTCGTCGAGAAACAGCGTGCCGCCCTGGGCGATTTGCAACTTGCCGGCGCGGCCCTTGCGATCGGCGCCGGTGAACGCGCCGGGCGCGGTGCCGAAGAACTCGGCTTCCAGCAGCGACTCGGGAATCGCTGCGCTATTGATGCTGACGAAGGCTTTATGCGCCCGGGGTGATGCGCCGTGGATCGCCTGGGCCAGCAGTTCCTTGCCGGTGCCGGTTTCACCGAGCAACAACACCGGCGACTCTGCACTGGCGCTGCGTCGGGCGCGGCGTTTGACTTCGAGGCTGGCGGCGCTGGTGCCGATGAAGTGCGCGAAGTTGTACTTGGTCTGTCGCGCCCGCAGTAGAGAACGGGTGGACGCCAGCTCTTCCTGCATGCTCAGGTAGCGCTTGAGCATTGGCGACAGGCTGCGCAATTCGTCGAACAGGGCAAAACCGATGGCGCCGATCACCGCGCCGGCATCGTCGTGAATCGGCAGGCGCATCACCACCAGCGGTTCCTTGGGGGTGTCTTGCATGTCCAGCAGGATCGGCCGTCCGGTACGCACCACCTCGCGCAACAGGCTGCCGGGGATCACGCTTTCACAGGCCCTGCCGATGGCGCCTGCGGCCGACTCCAGGCCGAATCGCCGGGCATAGCGCTCGTTCATCCAGACAATGTTCGCATCGCGGTCGACAATCACCGTGCCTTCGCTCGATTGCTCGATGATCTCGAACAGCGAGCGGATCGCCAGGGTGCGAACGCGCTGGTAGTCCTTGAGGCTTTCGGTGGTGTTCATCGGAGTGTCCATTTTTGGAAATCAAGATCAAAACATCGCAGGGATTATGCCAACCCCGGATGCGCCGCCGCCAACAGCTCTTTGGTGTATGGGTGCTGCGGTGATTCGAACACCGTGTGGCTGGCGCCGCTTTCCACCACTTTGCCGTCCTTGATCACGATCATGTCGTGGGCCAGGGCACGCACCACCGCCAGGTCGTGGCTGATGAACAGGTAGGTCAGGCCATATTTCTCCTGAAGCTGGCGGAGCAGGGCGACCACTTGTTTTTGCACCGTGCGATCGAGCGCCGAGGTCGGTTCGTCGAGCAGGATCAACGCCGGTTTGAGCACCAGCGCGCGGGCAATGGCAATGCGTTGGCGCTGCCCGCCGGAAAATTCGTGCGGGTAGCGATGACGGCTTTGCGGATCGAGGCCGACTTCTTCCAGCACCCGGATTACCTGGGCTTCGCATTGGGCAGGGGTGGACTGGCTATGGACCTCAAGGCCTTCACTGATGATCTGCGCCACGGACATTCGTGGGCTGAGGCTGCCAAAAGGATCCTGGAATACCACCTGCATCTTCTTGCGCCATGGCCGCAGTTGCTTTTGCGTCAGGCCATCCAACGCCTGCCCCTGAAAGCGAATGCTGCCTTCGGAATCAAGCAAGCGCAGGATCGCCTGACCGAGCGTGGACTTGCCTGAACCGGACTCACCGACGATGCCCAGGGTCTTGCCGCGCTGAACGTTCAGGCTGATGCCGTCCACTGCACGCAGGTACGTCTTACGCTGGAACAGCCCGCCACCGAGGGTGAACTGCACTTGCAGATTCTCCACTTCCAGCACGTTTTCACGCTCGTCCCGGGGCAGGGCTTCACCTTCCGGCTCGGCGTTCAGCAGCACACAGCTGTAAGGGTGTTTCGGCTCGGTGAACAGCGTTTCGCAAGGTGCCTGCTCGACGATTTCCCCGGCGTGCATCACGCACACCCGCTGGGCCATGCTGCGCACCAGATTGAGGTCGTGGCTGATCAGCAGCAGCGACATGCCAAGCTGCTGTTGCAGGGATTTGAGCAGCCGCAGGATCTTGCGCTGCACCGTCACATCCAGCGCGGTGGTCGGCTCGTCGGCGATCAGCAATTCCGGTTCGCAGGCCAGGGCCATGGCGATCATTACCCGTTGTCGCTGGCCGCCGGACAGTTGATGAGGGTAGGCCTTGAGCCGCTCTTCGGGCTTCTGGATGCCCACCAGTTGCAGTAATTCCAGAATCCGCGCTTGCGCCGCTTTGCCACCCAGCCCTTTGTGCAGCAGCAGGGTTTCGCCGATCTGTTTCTCGATGCTGTGCAGCGGATTGAGGGAGGTCATCGGCTCCTGGAATATGATCGCGATCCGGTTACCGCGCAGTTCGCGCAAGACGTTAGCGTCGGCGCCGATCAATTCCTGGCCGCGATAGCGAATGCTGCCGGTGGTTTGCGTACCGTTTTCGGGCAGCAGTTGCAGGATCGAGTGGGCGGTCACCGACTTGCCGGATCCGGACTCGCCGACCAGCGCCAGGCATTCGCCGGGGCGAATGTCCAGAGATAGGTTGCGCACCACGGTCTGGCCACTGAAGGCCACGTTGAGGTCACGGATTTCGATCAGGTTGTCAGTCATTTCACCAGTCCGCTTCAAGAACGAGGGTCAAAGGCATCACGCAACGCCTCGCCAATGAATACCAGCAAAGAAAGAATCAGCGCCAGGGTGAAAAACGCCGTCAGCCCCAGCCACGGCGCTTGCAGGTTCTGTTTGCCTTGGCCAATCAATTCGCCCAGGGACGCACTGCCGGCTGGCATGCCGAAACCGAGGAAATCCAGCGCCGTGAGGGTGGAAATCGCCCCGGTCAGGATGAACGGCAGATAACTCAGGGTGGCGTTCATTGCGTTGGGCAGAATGTGTCGCACGATCACCTTGCGGTCGGTAAGGCCCAACGCACGGGCGGCTTTGACGTATTCCAGGTTACGCCCGCGCAGGAACTCGGCGCGCACTACGTCCACCAGCGCCAGCCAGGAAAACAACGCCATGATCCCCAACAGCCACCAGAAATTCGGCTCGACGAAACCCGACAGAATGATCAGCAGGTACAGCACGGGCAGCCCCGACCAGACTTCCTGCAAGCGCTGACCAAGCAGGTCGACCCAGCCGCCGTAATAGCCCTGCAATGCACCGGCGGCGATACCGATCAAGGCGCTGATAAACGTCAGCATCAGCGCAAACAGGATCGACACCCGTGCCCCGAAAATCACTCGCGCCAGCACGTCCCGGGCCTGATCGTCGGTGCCCAGCCAGTTGACCTTCGACGGCGGACTCGGCGCCGGTTGATTGAGATCGTAATTGGGCGTGTCGTCGCTGAACGGGATCGGCGCAAACAGCATCCAGCCGTCGCCCTTGTGAATCAGCTTCTGCACGTAATCGCTGCGAAAATCGGCCTGAAACGGCAACTGGCCGCCGAATTCTTGCTCGGTGTGGTGTTTGAACGCCGGGAAGTACAGCGAGCCCTGATAACTGACCACCAGCGGTTGGTCATTGGCGATCAGTTCGCCGCCCAAGGTCAGCAGGAACAAACCGACAAACAACCACAACGACCACCAGCCCCGGCGGTTTTTCTTGAAGCGTTCAAAACGGCGACGGCCCAGCGGCGAGAGTTTGAACATCAGGCGTTCCTCGCGGCGAAGTCGATACGCGGATCGACCAGGGTGTAGCACAGGTCACCGATGATTTTTATCAGCAGGCCGAACAAGGTGAAGATGAACAGCGAACCGAATACCACCGGATAGTCCCGCGATACCGCCGCTTCGTAACTCATGCGACCCAGGCCATCGAGGGAGAAAATCACTTCGATCAGCAGCGAGCCGGCGAAGAAAACGCTGATAAAGGCCTGGGGAATTCCCGAGACCACCAGCAGCATGGCGTTGCGAAACACATGGCCGTAAAGCACCTGGCGTTCGCTCAAGCCCTTGGCCCGGGCGGTGACCACGTACTGGCGGGTGATTTCATTGAGGAAGGAATTTTTGGTGAGGATGGTCAGGGTCGCAAAGCCGCCGACCACCAGCGCCGTTACCGGCAGTACCAGGTGCCAGAAGTAATCGGCGATCTTGCCCACCGTCGACAGCGAATCGAAGTTGTCCGAGACCAGGCCGCGCACCGGAAACCAGTTCAGCGAGGTGCCACCGGCGAAGACCACGATCAGGAACATCGCGAACAGGAACGCCGGCATCGCGTAACCGATGATGATCGCGGTGCTGCTCCAGATATCGAAATGGCTGCCGTGGTGCACGGCCTTGCGGATGCCCAGCGGAATCGACACCAGATAAGTGATCAACGTCGCCCAGAGCCCGAGGGAAATGGTCACCGGCATTTTATCCAGGATCAGGTCGGTGACCGTGGCACCGCGAAAAAAGCTCTTGCCGAAGTCGAGGTGGGCGTAGCTCTTGAGCATCAGCCACAAGCGTTCCGGCGCTGGCTTGTCAAAGCCGTATTGCTTTTCGATCTCCTTGATCAGCTGCGGATCGAGCCCGCGGCTGGCCCGAGAGCTGCCGTGCATGGTCTCACTGGAACCGCCGCCGATACTTGCGCCACCGATGCCTTGCAGGTGTGCGATGGCCTGTTCCACCGGGCCACCGGGCGCGGCCTGGACGATGGCGAAGTTGACCAGAAGAATGATCACTAAAGTCGGGATGATCAGCAGCAAGCGCCGCAGTACGTAAGCCCACATCAGTGCGACCCTCCGGATTTGCCGCGCTTGATGAGTTCGGCGGTCATCTGTTCGTTGGTCAGGGGTGTGGAGCTGACTTCCCACCAACTCTCGATGGCTTCGTCATTGCTTGCTTGTACAGAGGGAATGCCGAAGCGGTTCCACCACACGGTCGAACTGCCGGGCGGGTAATAGTTGGGAATCCAATAGAAGTTCCATTGCAGGACACGGTCCAGGGCATGGGCGTAGCGCAGCATGTCGGCCTGGGTGTTGGCGCGGACCAGGCCGTTGATCAACGTATCGACCGCCGGGTTCTTCAGCACCATGTAGTTGTTGGAGCCCGGATCGCTGGCCGCTGCCGAGCCAAAGTAGTTGTACAGCTCGTTACCCGGCGAGTTGGTGACCGGGTAGCCGGTGACGATCATGTCGTAGTCCCGGGACATCAGGCGGTTGACGTACTGGGAGGCATCGATGCGCCGAATGTTCAGGTCGATGCCGATTTGTTTCAGGGTGCGCTTGTAAGGCAGCAGCAATCGGTCCATGCCGTTCTGGCTGATCAGGAAGGTGAAGCTCAGCGGTTGACCTTCGGCGTTGACCAGTTGATCGCCATCGGGTTTCCAGCCGGCCTGTTCGAGCAGGTCCAGGGCTTGCAACTGTTTGTCGCGAATCACGCCGCTGCCATCGGTTTTCGGTGCTTCGAAGACCTGAGTGAAGACTTCGTCGGGGATCTGCCCGCGCAGCGGTTCGAGAATCGCCCGCTCACCCGCGTCGGGCAGTTGTCGGGCGGCGAGGTCGGTGTTGGAAAAGAAACTCTGCTGGCGGATGTACAGGTCGCGCATCATCTGCCGGTTGCTCCATTCGAAATCCCAGAGCATGGCCAGCGCTTGGCGCACGCGGCGGTCCTGGAACATCGGGTTTTGCAAGTTAAATACAAAACCCTGGGACGGTTGTGGTGCCTGCGTTGCCAGGTGGGCTTTTTGCAGACGACCGTCGCGCAAGGCCGGGCTCTCGTAGCCGATGGAGTAGGCGGTGGCGGAGAATTCGCGGTTGTAGTCGTAGGCGCCGCCACGCAGGACCTGACGGGCGACGTCGGTGTCGCCGAAGTACTCGATGCTGAAATGATCGAAGTTGTAGAGGCCGCGACTGACCGGTAAATCCCTGGCCCACCAGTCGGCGTTACGCTCGAAGGTGATGCTGCGCCCGGAGTCGACCTTGCTCACGCGGTACGGCCCGCTGCCCAGCGGCGGCTCGTAACCGCCACCGTTGGCGAAGTCGCGGGTTTTCCACCAGTGTTCGGGAAGCACCGGCAAAGTGGCGATGTCGAGGGGCAGGGTGCGGTTTTCGTTGCTCTTGAAGTCGAACCGAATGGTTTGCGGTGATTCCACTTCGACGCCTTTGACGTCGGCGAATTGCGTGCGATAGCGCAGGCTGCCCTGGGTCATCAGCAGGTCGAAAGTGTAGCGCACGTCTTCGGCGGTGATCGGCTTGCCATCGGCGAAACGGGCCTTCGGGTTCAGGTAGAAACGCAGGGACAGTCCATCGTCGGAACGCTCCATCTGCTGCGCCACCAGGCCGTACACGGTGTAGGGTTCGTCCAGTGAACGCACGGCCAGGGGCGAGTAGATCAAGCCATCGACTTGTGTGACGCCAATCCCTTTGTCGATGTACGGCAGGATGTGGTCGAAATGACCGATTTCCAGCGCCGAGCGACGCATCGTGCCGCCCTTGGGCGCTTGCGGGTTGGTGTAGTCGAAATGACTGAAACCGGCGGGATACTTCGCCGGTTCACCGTACACGGTCAACGCCTGTTGCGGTTCAGCGTTCACACCGGCGGCGCCCAACAGCAGGGCCACGGCAGTGAACAGTAAAGTGGGGAAAGCCAGTCGCATTGTCAGCCTTAGAGCCGGGTGATCGATAAGCACAATTTGTACGCTAGCGGCGCGTCCCTCGCCAGCCGTATCACGTAACGAAAACACAACGGCCCACCAAAAGGCGGGCCGTTGTGGAGAAAACTCAGGGGTTGATCAGTCCTGACGGCTGGTCACTTCCAGCAGGTGGTAACCGAACTGGGTCTTGACCGGGCCTTGCACCACGTTGATCGGCGCGCTGAAAACCACGGTGTCGAATTCCTTGACCATCTGGCCTGGACCGAACGAACCCAGGTCACCGCCCTGGCGGCTCGATGGGCAGCTGGAGTTGGCTTTGGCGACTTCGGCGAAATCGGCGCCGGCTTCGATCTGGGCCTTGAGTTCGTTGCACTTGGCTTCGCTGGAAACCAGGATGTGGCGGGCGGTGGCTTTGGCCATGGGAAAATACTCCATTCAATGTTCAGTAAAGTGCGGAGCCTACCGGATTCAGAGGGCTATTTCTTCTCAAAATGCCGTCCAGCTTAAGGCATTGTCTAAAGCCCGGCATTTCTTAAGCGTTCGGCATGTTGCACATACAGGTCAATGGGGTCGATGCCCTTGCGGACTTGACCTGTGGTCTGGCTGAGGCTGTCCAGATGATCCAGCGGATAGTCGGAACGGATCACTTTACCCAGATGGGAGCTGAACCGGCCGACCATGCCGTCATTCTGCTCGGCTTCGGTAGTGAAGTAGTGGGAGAACGCCCGCAGGAACCCGTGCAGCGGGTTGAGCGCATAGAGCCCTTCGTCGAGGATGTTTCCCTGCAGGGTGCCGCTCCAGGAGTAGTAGCGTACGCCATTCACCAGTTCGCGACCCTTGCCGCCCCAGGTTTTCGGCAACCCTTGAGGGTACTTGTCGTTGAATGCGCCGACACCTTCGGTGGTCAGCGCGTTGAGTGCGGCGATGGCGTTCTGCGGCAGGTGCCGGTTGCCGCTGAGCAACGACAGGAAGTCGGCGAACAGGGTGGCCACCGCTCCGGCGACCTGTTCTGGCAGGCGCCCGGGCGTCAGCGCCTTGCGCAGGAAGTCGGCCAGTTCTGAGCCGTGGTTCGGCCCGCTGACCGATGTCACTGAAGCGACCATCTGTGGCGCCAGCGCCCCCGCATATCGTGCAGCCAGTGCGCCCTGGCTGTGACCAATCAGGTTGACTTTGCTTGCACCGGTTCCTTGCAGTACCCGTTCGATCTGCACCAGCAACTGTTCGCCACGGGTTTCATTGCTGTGGGTCGCCGACAGGTGCGGGATGAAAACCCTCGCACCGGCGCTTCTCAGGGCCTGTTTGACGTCATGGAACAGTTCGAGTTTGCCGATGCGATCAAAGCCGAAGAGCCCGTGGACCAGCAGGATCGGATAGTCAGTGGTTGCATTCCGTAGCATGTACATTTCCTTTTTCGGAGTAGGTCAGGTGTGTGCTCAAGGGGGCACTCTAAAGCACAGCCACTGCTCGGCGATGTATGAAAAAGCCGCTGTAACCTGATGAAAACGGAATAGAAATCGTACGAAAACTCGAATGAGCGTGAGGTCTTGGTCGGAATATCCGGACATCTTTTTAACGATGGCCGAGATATTTCTTTCAATGACCTACCTCTGGTAGGTCATTTTTCCGTGCAAACCGACCCGATCGCGCTGCATCGCGGTTCTCGGCGACACGGCTTACTTTGGCTGCTGAGCGCTTCGTTGTGCACGAAGTCGCTCGGCGCCCTGCAACAACAATTGTTCCGTCCCGGTCCAGCCAAGGCAGCCGTCCGTTACCGACACCCCGTACCGCAACGAAGGGCTCAACGGTTGGCAGCCTTCGAACAGATGACTCTCAATCATCATGCCGACCAGCGAGCGATCACCTTGCAGGCGTTGTTCCAGCACGTCGTTGAACACGGCGGGCTGACGTAACGGATCTTTACCGCTGTTGGCGTGGCTGCAGTCGACCATGATCCGCGCCGGAATCTTGAGTCTGGTCAAGTCGCTGTGCACTTTGGCAATGCTGTCGCGGTCGTTGTTCGGCCCGCGATGGCCACCGCGCAATACCAGGTGAGTGTCGGGGTTGCCCGGTGTCTGGATAATCGCAGGATGGCCCTGGCTGTCGACACCGAAATGGCGGTGCGGATGAGCGGCCGAGCGCATGGCGTCGCTGGCGACAGCCACACCACCATCGGTGCCGTTCTTGAACCCTACCGGCATGCTCAGGCCACTGGCCATTTCCCGATGGATCTGCGATTCGGTGGTGCGGGCGCCGATCGCGACCCAGCTCAGCAGGTCGTCAAAGTAACCGGCGGCCATCGGTTGCAGCAGCTCGGTGGCAACGGGCAGGCCCAGTTGGAGCATTTCGCGCATCAATTCGCGGGACAGGGTCAAACCGCCCGCCATGTCATCGCTGCCATCCAGGTGCGGGTCGTAGGCCAGGCCTTTCCAGCCGACCGTGGTGCGGGGTTTTTCGACGTAGGCGCGCATCACCAGCAGCATCTCGTCGCCGACTTGTGCAGACAGACGGGCCAGGTTGGCGGCGTATTCGAGGGCAGAACGTGGGTCGTGAATCGAGCAGGGACCGACGATCACCAGCAGACGGGAGTCTTCACCGTTGAGGATCGCGCGGACGGCCTGGCGGTGGGTGGCGACTTGTTGGGTCAGGGCATTGCTGAGTGGCAGTTGCTGTTTGAGTTGCAATGAGCTGGGCAGACGCAAGGTCAGCGCTTCATTGGCAGGGCTCAAGGTGGACAGCGGCAGAGCAGAGACGGACGAGTTCATATTCGGGCTTCCTGGGCTGGCGGCGGGGTCGTCCCGCGCGCTCGGCCCTAGTGGGGTGTTCGACAATTGGCCGGATTGGCTGCGTGTGTGTGCTTGCCACCTGTGGGTGACCGATCGGAGGCGGCAGGCTGTCCCGAGCGGAAGCTGGTAAATCGCCAGGCGGTAAAAGTGTCGTAACGGTAATAAGTGGCGTAATTCATGTCGTAAATCCTCAAGTTGTCTGGTGTAACGCAAAAAATGTTCAGGGCTGAAAAAACAAAACCCCCGGTCGGGAGGCCGACCGGGGGTTGAGAATTCTCTGGTGGCGACCCGTTTAAAGTGGGCGCCGTGTGGGTATCAGGCGCGCCAGTGGCTAAACCAATACCCAAAATAAAAGCTGACCGAAGCACAAACGTCATTCGCCCGGGCAGCCGCAACCGAGCGCGGGGCGCTGGCGGTACGAAGCGGTGAGAGGGCGTTGAACATGGTCTGTCTCCGATGAGTGAGCCGAGCTTACTAGAGGCCGGTACGCGGATTCAATCAGAAAATGCTATCGGGCATCACGGGACGTTTCTATCGGTTGGGTGCGTCGGGAGTTGTGACACACTTTACGCAACGGGCGGCGTGTAACCGGCGTCCAAACCATCAACCTCAGAGGGACGAACCATGACGACGCTGACCATCGCCGCCGCACAATCGATCTCCGTCGCCGGTGATCTTGCCGCCAATATTGCCCGGCACCTGCGCTTCATGCAGGTTGCCGCGGAGCAGGGCGTGCAATTGCTGGTGTTTCCAGAACTGTCGCTGACCGGCTACGAGCGCGGTCTGGCAGCGGAGCTGGCCATCGCGCCAGACGCCAGAGTGCTGCAACCTCTGCGCGATTTCGCGCGGGAGGTCGGTGTGACCAGTGTCGTCGGGATGCCGATTCGTCTGTCGGACGATTCGCCGGTGTTGATCGGTGCCCTGGTATTGGGGGCCGATGGTTCGCTCGAGATCTACAGCAAGCAGCATTTGCACCCAGGGGAGGAGGTGGCATTTGCCCCGGGAACAGGCGGTTCGACGTTGAAGATCGGTACCGACACCGTCGCGTTGGCGATATGCGCCGATTTTTCTCACGCCAGTCATGCAGCCGCCGCGGCACGGCAGGGCGCTGATCTTTATGCCGCGGGCGTGTTGATTACAGAAAGCGGCTACGCTCCAGATACCGCACTGTTGCAAGGTTATGCCCGCACCCACTCGATGGCGGTACTGATGGCCAACCATGGTGGCGCAACGGGTGGCTGGGAGTCGGCAGGGCGTAGTGCAATCTGGGCGGCGGACGGCTCGTTGGTTGCGGCGGCACCGGGGACGGGGAATCTCATGGTGGTTGCTCGTCGCAATGCTGACGGCTGGAAGGGGCAAATCGTGACTGTCGCGGAGGCTTGAATGGGGTTCGAATTGCGCCCGGCAACGTCTCGTGACCTGGACTTCGCGCGTGACCTGACTTGTCGAAATATGCTGCGCTACTACATTCAACATGAACTGTTGTGGCAGGACGAGGCTTTCGATGTTGCTTGGGAGGGACGCGAAAACTGGCTGATTGTGCGTGATGACACACTGATGGGGTATGTCAGCCTGAGCCGTGACGCCAGCGCCTTGTATATCCGCGAATTGCATTTACTTGAAGCGTGCCGGGGCAGGGCGCCGGTTCGTGGGTGATCGATCAGGTATTCGCCATGGCCTGCAAGGAACGGCGCCCGGCATTGCGTCTGACCGTATTTGAAAATAATCCGGCAAAAATACTTTACGAGAGAAAAGGACTGAAGGTGGTCGGCAAGGACCAGTGTTTCCTGAGAATGCAGCGTGATATCAATGGACTGCATCGCTGAAACACACTGCCAGCAAGCCTCGCCAGAAGAATTGACACTTTTTATATGCTGCTTTCCGCTAGGTCTGCCAGTCGCTTTTTGCTAAGGTGTCCGGCAACCCAATAAGACCAAATCGCGAGGTGTCTGCTTGATTAGGGTGCTAGTAGTCGATGACCATGATCTCGTTCGTACAGGCATTACACGAATGCTGGCTGACATCGATGGCCTGCAAGTAGTCGGTCAGGCCGAGTCGGGAGAGGAATCCCTGCTCAAAGCGCGTGAGTTGAAACCCGATGTGGTGCTGATGGACGTCAAGATGCCCGGGATCGGCGGTCTTGAAGCCACGCGCAAATTATTGCGCAGTCATCCCGACATCAAAGTCGTCGCGGTCACCGTGTGCGAAGAAGATCCGTTTCCAACCCGCCTGTTACAGGCAGGTGCCGCGGGCTACCTGACCAAGGGCGCCGGATTGCCGGAAATGGTCCAGGCCATTCGCCTGGTGTTTGCCGGGCAACGCTATATCAGCCCGCAAATTGCCCAGCAACTGGCGATCAAATCGTTCCAGCCAACCAACGATTCGCCGTTCGACGCCTTGTCTGAGCGGGAAATCCAGATTGCGTTGATGATTGTCGGCTGTCAGAAGGTGCAGATCATCTCCGACAAACTGTGCCTGTCGCCAAAAACAGTGAATACCTACCGTTACCGTATTTTCGAAAAGCTTTCGATCAGCAGCGATGTCGAGTTGACGCTGTTGGCGGTTCGTCACGGCATGGTTGATGCCAGCCTCTGAAAATGACTGAAACCTTCGATCCAAGTGCTTTTCTGTCGACGGTCAGTGGGCGGCCGGGTGTCTATCGCATGTTCGACAGCGATGCCCGTCTGCTTTATGTCGGCAAAGCCAAGAATCTCAAGAAACGTTTGGCGAGTTACTTCCGCAAAACCGGTCTGGCTCCCAAGACCGCCGCGCTGGTAGGGCGTATCGCCCAGGTCGAAACCACCATCACGGCCAACGAAACAGAGGCCTTGCTACTCGAGCAGACGCTGATCAAGGAATGGCGCCCGCCGTACAACATCCTGCTGCGCGACGATAAGTCCTACCCTTATGTCTTTCTCTCGGATGGCCAGTTCCCGCGTTTGAGCATCCATCGCGGAGCGAAAAAGGCCAAGGGCAAGTATTTCGGCCCTTACCCCAGCGCAGGAGCGATCCGCGAAAGCCTGAGCCTGCTGCAAAAGGCTTTTTTTGTACGTCAGTGCGAAGACAGCTATTACAAGAACCGCACGCGACCTTGTCTGCAATACCAGATCAAGCGCTGCAAGGCGCCGTGTGTCGGCCTGGTCGAGCCCGAGGTGTATGCCGAAGATGTTCGCCACTCGGTGATGTTTCTTGAAGGGCGCAGCAACGCGTTGGCGGACGAGTTGTCCGCGGCCATGGAGGAGGCGGCGGTCAATCTGGAGTTCGAACGTGCCGCCGAATTGCGCGACCAGATCTCATTGCTGCGCCGGGTCCAGGACCAGCAGAGCATGGAAGGCGGGACGGGCGATGTCGATGTGATCGCAGCGTTCGTCAATCCGGGTGGCGCCTGTGTGCACTTGATCAGCGTACGCGGCGGTCGGGTGTTGGGGAGCAAGAACTTCTTCCCGCAGGTGGGTATTGAAGAAGACGTTTCCGAAGTCATGGCGGCGTTTCTCGGCCAGTACTTCATCAGCAGTCCCGAACGCGACTTGCCGAGCGAGCTGATCGTCAACGTGGTTCACGAAGACTTTCCAACCCTGATTGCGGCCATTGAAGAGCTGCGCGGTCGTGAACTGACCATCAGTCATCGTGTACGGGGCACCCGCGCGCGCTGGCAGCAATTGGCGGTCACCAATGCCGAGCAGGCGCTGGGTGCACGTCTGGCGAACCGGCAACACGTCGCGGCACGTTTCGATGCCCTGGCCGAAGTGCTGAGCCTGGACGAGCCGCCGCAACGTCTCGAGTGCTACGACATCAGTCATTCCAGTGGCGAGGCCACCGTGGCGTCGTGCGTGGTGTTCGGCCCGGAAGGCCCGATCAAGTCCGACTACCGCCGCTACAACATCGAAGGCGTCACGCCAGGCGACGACTATGCCGCGATGCACCAGGCCCTGACCCGACGCTTCAGCAAGTTGAAGGACGGAGAGGGCAAACTGCCGGACATTCTGCTGGTCGACGGCGGTAAAGGTCAGCTGTCGATGGCCCGTGACGTGCTCAATGAGCTGGCCGTGCCCGACCTGATTCTGCTGGGCGTGGCCAAGGGGGCGACGCGCAAGGCCGGTTTCGAAACCTTGTACCTCAACGATGCGGCCCATGAATTCACCTTGCGCGGTGATTCCCCCGCGCTGCATTTGATCCAGCAGATCCGCGACGAAGCCCACCGTTTCGCCATCACCGGGCACCGTGCACGGCGCGGTAAAACCCGCCGCACCTCGACGCTTGAGGGGGTTGCCGGTGTCGGACCGACACGTCGACGGGATTTGTTGAAACATTTTGGTGGATTGCAGGAGCTGTCTCGTGCCAGCATCGAAGAGATCGCCAAAGCACCCGGGATCAGTAAAAAGCTCGCAGAGTTGATTTATGCAAATCTGCACAGCGAGTAGAATGCCCAACTCACCTCGTAGCCAGTTGTGTCGATGAATATCCCTAATCTGATTACCGTTCTACGCGTCCTGCTCATCCCGATCTTCATTTTGCTGTTTTACTTGCCTTACCACTGGAGCTATCTGGCGTCGGCTTCGGTTTTTGCCTTTGCCGCCGCGACCGACTGGCTGGACGGGTATCTGGCCCGACGTCTGGAACAAAGCACACCGTTCGGGGCTTTCCTCGATCCTGTTGCGGACAAGCTGATGGTCGCCGTTGCGCTGGTGCTGCTGGTGCAAGAACACGGCAACCTGTGGCTCACACTGCCGGCCGCCGTCATCATCGGTCGCGAAATCGTCGTATCGGCACTGCGCGAGTGGATGGCCGAACTCGGTGCCCGTGCCCATGTGGCGGTATCGAACCTGGGCAAATGGAAAACCGCCGCGCAAATGCTGGCGCTGGTGATCCTGCTGGCCAATCCGTCGGACTTCAGCTTCTGGGTCCTGATGGGCTACGCTTTGCTGATGGTGTCCGCTGGCCTGACCTTGTGGTCCATGGTCCAGTACTTGCGGGCCGCCTGGCCGCATCTGAAGACGGATGTGGAAAAGAAATAAAACTTTTTTGAATCAAGGGGTTGACGGGGCATCTGGATTCTATAGAATGCGCCTCACCAAGACGCGGGAATAGCTCAGTTGGTAGAGCACGACCTTGCCAAGGTCGGGGTCGCGAGTTCGAGTCTCGTTTCCCGCTCCAAATACAGAAAAACGCCACTCATTGAGTGGCGTTTTTTTTGCGCGGTATTTTGTTGTCAGCATTGAAAAAAGAGGCTTTTGCCTCTTTTTTTCGTTCCAGTGATTTCTACTGAGAACCACCCCCAGCCACGCTTTTTTGTACATTAAAACGTACGTCGAAATCCGGTCCCAGGGCATGCCGGTTTTCAGATAGATGACGCATTGCTGGAACCCGTACATCTCTCCTCAATCGATCGAGACGAGGAGATGTACATATGCCTTTGACTGAAAATGCGAAAGGGGATTAATCCTCGAATCGCTCGAAGAGAGGATCGTCTCACTGCCTTGGCTGCTGGCGAGAATTCTCTTACAGCAGTCTTTCTGGCCTGGCGAACCTTCAAGGTGGTTACATTGAGGCTCGACCCAGTTTGATGTAGAGCTTGGGGGTGATGAAAGCACTAATCTAATGCTGAGGATTTTCAATGAGTTGCGGGTTTTTTGACCTGATCTCGGACTCAAAATTATCGATAGCGCTTAGTGCTAGAGTCTTTTGCTCAGATAGATTTTTTCTCGTTACACGCATCACTCGATTTCTTCTTGCTTTTAGATAATCCAATTGGCCCGCTGGGTTATCACTCAATGAAAGTGGAAGCATGGTTAAGGTGTCACTGAGTTCCTGCTTTGAGAGCTGTCCTTTCTTCGCGAAAATCAATAAGCGTTCCATATGGTGGTCAGAAAATAGCCCCAGCGCTATAAGTGAGTCTTCTAAATTTCCGCCATCTAGCACTCTTAAGTGCTCAACTAAATACTGAGCGCTCCAATCATTTCCTTGTTTAACCAAATGCATCAATTGGTTGAGGTTGCTGTTCGACTGCTCGATAACCGACCAGCATTCAGTTTCGCTAGCATCTGATAATGCAATAAGAGTACGCTTTTCTGGAGTGGTTAAAAACATCATAACTGCCTCTCGGCAATGGGGTGAACTATCACTCCCCGAAGCTGGCATGCCTAAGCTTGTAAGTGTGAGTAGCGTAAATAAAAATTCAAGTGTCGACTTTTTTATGATCATGGCGCACCACCTTTCAAAGTTCTAAACCAAATGGATCAATGAAATTTGTCGGGTTTCCCGATACATAGACAAATATATTTATCCCTCCCGCAGGACCAATCGGATCTCCCGAGATAAAACGCCCAAAACCTGGTTGGTAATACCGTGCCCGATAGTAATAGAGACCCGTGCCATCATTTTTTCGATCGGTGTACTGCTGCTGTTAACACTGGCGGAGCCGCTGCTACTGGTCTGGCCATAAGGGTCATAGGTGTATTGCGCGGTGAGCGCGCCAGTGCTGTCGGCAAGTGCTTGGGGTTGAACCCAGCGCATCAACCAAGTGGCTGTAGGTGCTGCCACTGGCCTCGGTGCGGTTGAATACTTCATCCAAGCCGCCCGTGAGGAGATTTGGCCCGTACCGTGGGGGTTACATTACCTTATCTTTCCAGAAGATTCTTCAGTGATGCATGACTGTCAATATATTTGATATCTGCAATTCTCCATCCTTTCGGAGAATCAATCATTACATACGAAAGCTTGATTTTTTCATGATTTGATGGATAAACAAATTGCACGTCAACGCGCCTTGGATTGATGCTCTTTATGCTTAATTCTGATGCGGAAGCATCTTGTGAGGCGAATATTGGATTAAACTCTAACTTGCAAATCTCGCCGGGATTGTTTGCAATGCAGTCTGCCTCCTTTAAAATGAGGTGCACAAGTTTGTCATCAAAATACTTCTCGAGTTCTTCCTTCGATTGCATTAGAAGAGGGTCTCCAATGCTCTTCTTGGCATCATCTGGAGATGAGAATAGCGCCTCCCAACCATAATTCTTATATAGTTGATATACAATATCTGTCGATTCGACATCTTGTGGGTAGGCAGGTTGTGCAAATAGAAGCGGCACTCCAGCGACATGCAGGAATACCAGGTTTCGCAAATAGACTAATGTTATAGATTTTATATTATTGATTTGGTGCTCGATATATTTGATATGTCGAGTTTTCATGTCCGATACCTGGTGAGAAATGATTTTTGTTGAAGTTTGACACCAATTGATCACTAATGAATATTTCAATATATCCAGGCGGATTTCCGCCAGGATGTGGTTGAAATACTACGGTATCACCTGCTGAGGAGTCATACCCGGTGGTCTGTCTGGCAATCGTCTTCTGGCTGCGTCTGTTGGCCGCCTCATAAATGAAGCTCCCGGACGTGGTGCCTTTGAGTGTGCTCAGGCGCTGGCGCGAATCCCAAGTATAGGTATTGCTGCCGTCACTGGTCATATTGCCGTTGGCGTCATACAGAAAGGATGCCGCTGACATAGGCGTAGAACCTATCCCCAAATTTTATCGTCGCATCCGTGCAGATTCCATCAGGGCATTTTCAGCACTCTGTCGAATAACCCTGCAAAGTTTTTCCACCGGTGCATTATTAATGCATGTATTGGAATTTAATATGATTCTATTTAGGTCGTCATCTGAGACAGTCGCATCGATATGTCGTATCGCCCAATTTTGAAAGTCAGGGTGTATTTTTGCAAGTGCAACAAATGTATCGAACTGATCCCATCCTTGGGTGAAGAGGTTCGCCACTGCTTCAGAATAGCCCTCGCCAAGCTCACCATCATCACAAGAAACGAAGACTCTCTGATGCTTGAAAAGGGAGGGCCAATCTCCGCGCGCATCAACTAAAAAAGACCCTGCTTGGCTATTCATTTCGGGAGGGCAGTTTCCGTATGCCGAAGCCTGAGAGAGTGACACACATCCCAATCCAAGTCCGAACAACAAGACTAAGAAGGTCAGGGAGCGAGTGCATAAAAATCTGATGAGCATCATGATTATCACCCTGTCGACCACACTACTGTTGCGTACCAAACTGAGGAGTATTGACGTTATTGATGATAGCAGTCATGGATGTTGCTGGGGCAGGTGTTATGAGATTACGCACGAATCCCATAGCAGCGTCTGTCGTTCGGATGCCTACCAGCGTCGGATGGTTTTGTGCACCGCTATTCGCTCTTCCTGAATGGAGTCCCATTCCTGTTCGCCCCGGAACGTTGAAGATGATAATCCAATGCAAACCATATGGGCCATTGGTACCACTCTCTGGATGCGGATTGGGGCCGTTGCCCTGATACTCAGAGTGATGACAAAATCTCATTGTTTATTTTAGTGAGAAAAGACCCCACCAAATTAGGCAGGTCCCCAGGATGGGGAATATTAGAATTAGCCAGTGTTTGGTAAGCCCATAATATATGCCGATACCCAGAATGCCATAAAGCGCAATATTTGCCAGTACGGATAATAAATACGGTTCATCGCCACTTGCTGCTAGCATAAAAAAGGAACTTGGCCATAAGGCTAAAGTTATTTTTTGTAATATTATTTTTGCACTATTGCTAAGAAGAGGCATGTTGTTATCTAGGCGCCATATGATATGGAGAATGATAGGAGTAAATGCTCCTGCAGTTGCAGACCAAATCAGAAGACGTGAGAGTTTCATTTTGCCTCCGGGGTGTAATTTTCTTTTAAGTTTTCCATCAGTCGTCTTGGCCATATTGTATATATAGAGTTTATTCCTCCGGCGCTAAGTGTGTCATGCACTGTGGTTGAGCAGTTTGGTCCTGTAATTCGGTAGTTTCCGGGGTTTTTTTAATTTGATCGGCGGCCTCTTGAACTTTGCGGTCTTGCTCAGGTGTTGTGTGAATTATTATTGTGCTTTCTGGAACTCTGTCTGTCTCTGTATTTTCCATTGTGCCAGGCACAGCTTGGCCGGTTATAATATCCAACATACTTGCTCCGGGAGCAGGAGCGAAGCCGGCAGGCTTTGAGGAATTTACATTGATAGTCCCAGTCAGCTCCTGCACCAGATTGATACCGTCAAAGACATACCCGGTGGTCTGGCCGGCAATCACCTTCTGGCTGCGCATATTGGCTGGGTCATAACTGAAGCTCCCGGATACGGTGCCCGTAAGCGTGCTCAGGCGCTGGCGCGAATCCCAGGTGTAAGTGTTGAGGTTGATCAGTTGACCGGCGTTATCGTAACCGTAACTGACGGTCACCCCGTTGGGCAGGGTCAAGGTGGCACGACGGTTGTCCGCGTCATAGGTGAACGCCGCGCTCTGGCTGCCGTTACTGAGATTGGTCAGACGACTGCCAGCGTCGTAGGTGTAATTCACAGCGGGCTGGCCCGTCACCGTCATACTGGTGCGGCGATCAGCGGCATCGTAGGTGTAGGAAACGGTGCCTAGGGAAGTAGTCTCGCTAAGCAGGTGATCCAGATTGTCATAGCTGCGGGTGATCGTGCCGCCTTGAGTATCAACAATCTGCGTCAGACGGTTACCACCATCGAAGGTGTAGCCCACGGTGGCATCCGGTGCTGTCAACGAGGGACCACTGCCAATCAAGGTCTGTCCGAAGGCTGATTGCGTGCGGCGATTCAAGGCGTCATAGGTGTAGGTGGCGATGACGCCATTGCGGGCGGTCCGCTGTGTCACATTACCCAAGCCGTCGAGACCATAGCTTTGCGTAGCGTTCAATGGGTCGGTGTAAGTTATACGACGATCGCGAGCATCATAGGTGTACGCATGCTCTCCGTTCTTGGCGTCAGTGACGCTCAGGAGATTACTGTTCGTGTCGTAAGCAAAACCGGTCACGCTTCCTGGCGGGTCTGTGATCCTGGTTTTGCGATCCAACACGTCGTACTCCATCAGGGTGCGGCGTCCCACGGTGTCAGTCAATGCCATGACGCGTCCCACGTTGTCGGTGACGTAGCTGGTGGTTCGCCCCAATGGGTCACTAACGCTGGCGAGGTCTCCAAGAGAATAGTTGAGAGCGGTATTCGCTCCGATGGGATCGGTGATCTGCGTCACCCGCCCTTGGCTATCTGATGTGAATTTCACGGTATTGCCCAAGGGGGCGGTAATCTGTGTCAGACGTCCCAAACTGTCGTAGCTGTAGTTGGTAGTATGGCTCAGACCATCGGTGTGACTGGTCAGTTGGTTGAAGGTGGGGTCAGCTGTCCGTTACGGCCTGCGATGTCCCTTGCAGTTGGGGCACGCTGGTGAGATTTCCCATGCCGTCGTGTGTATAGCCGGTTATTCGTCCCACGGCATCGGAGATAGAAGGAGCGGTAGGGGAAATCCCTGAAGTGGGATCTATCGCACAAAAATGCAAAAGCGACGCAGAAACGAAAAAGCCTGCAACGTCCTGGCCGGTGTCATCGTCGAAGGCGAATGGCATCCCGATCGTGTTTAGTAAGGCTCATCACAGAGTGCACCTTAATAATGAAGGAAAGATAAGAATACTTCTTACAAAATTATCAAAAAAACCTCTATGGGAATTAATAATTAATTCATAAAAAAATGTACTTCTCCTAACCTTTAAGCATCAATTGCGGAGGTGCATTTATGTTGATTTTCATTAAGTCGATGATCATTGGGCTTTGTATCGCAGCCCCTGTGGGACCCATTGGGCTGTTGTGCATACAGAGGAGCCTTGCGCTTGGATGGAGAGCAGGTTTCGCGACAGGGTTAGGGGCGGCCACAGCCGATTCGATCTATGGATTTGTCGGTGCGCTGGGAATCACAGTCATCATAGCGACACTCATTAGCTTTAAGCCATGGTTGTGTATTTTGGGGGGGATGTTCCTCGCGTACATTGGTTATCAAACAATAAAATCGAAAGCGAGCTCAACAGCCCTGGCGGGTGAACGAGCCAACCTGTTAAAAGCCTACTTGAGTACACTGTTTTTGACACTGTCGAACCCAATGACCATCCTGTCGTTTATTGCGATATTTGCTGCCATGAGCGATGGCATGGCTAATGATCAAAGCGGTCAGCACTCAGTGCTGCCTATGGTGACAGGTATATTTCTAGGCTCGGCTGTCTGGTGGCTGGGATTGAGCGGATTCTCCTCCATATTCAAGACCAGAATCTCCCAATCAAAGCTCAGGTTGATCAACTATTTTTCCGGGTCAACCATCACCATTCTGGGTGCCTACCAAGTAGCCACTGGCGTTATGCTCGCCACAGCAGCTTAATAGGGAAATGAGGCAAGGCTTATTTCTTATTGGCTGATGAGTAAGCCTTGGCATCAATCCCCTACGGTTTGACGGGAGGATGCTTTACTGCATTCTGGATTCAATGTACGCCCTGAGGCTGCCTATCGCTTGTTTGATTTCTGATTCTGTCGCATTGCTAAACGACAACCTGACCTGAGTGACAGCCTGACTCGTCAGCGAAAACAAGGAAGTGGGAAATACAATAACCTTGAAGTTCCTGGCGCACTCGTACATTTCAAAACATCCAAATGTGAAAGGCAGCTGTACATTGATGAAAAAGCCTCCCTCTGGATGGTTCCAGGTGACACTTCTTCGAGAGTCAGCCTTGACCGGGAATTCACATTCAAGGCATTCAATCATATAGTTTCTTTTTTGCCTGTAAGACAACACTCTTGGTTGATTAAGCTGTTTTAAAGAGTAATTGTTCTCTATCAGCAAACCTCCGACAATCGCTTGGCACAGGGCAGGCGTATTGACGGTGATCAAGCTTTTGGCTTTACATAACCTCGCACTAAAGGAAATCACCCCAGCGTTCTCCGGGGCGACTACATAGCCCATACGCAATCCCGGAAAAATTGACTTTGCAAAAGAGCCAAGAAGGAATACTCGACTACTGTCGATTGACTTCATCAAGGGGATTTTATCTCCCTCGTACCTGAAGTAGCTGTAGGCATTATCCTCCAGGATAAAAAAATTCATTTCATTGGCCAAGGAGAGCATGGCCTTTCTGTCTTCATAGGACAGGCTGTTAGCAGTAGGGTTACTAAAATCTGAAATCGCGTACAGCGCTTTTACCTTTTCCCCCTGGACTCAAGATCTTCAGCTACCTTGCGCAGGGCAGATGGATCGAGGAAGGTGTCCTCGGGAACGGGTACAATTTTTATTCTTAATAATTTCGCAATACCCGTTATTCCGGAAAACACAGGGTCAGGCACTAATAAAACACCACCTCCTTCAAAAATTGATAGCAGTGTCAAGGTCGCAGCTTCCTGAAACCCCATGCACACGACAATACTTTCAGGGTTGAAAATCTTTATGCCTTCATCCACCTGCAAGTGTTCGGCTATTATGCCGTTGATAATTCCGGTGGTTTTTCCATATTGGCAAAGTAGTGTCGCAAGCGAGTGTTCCGGATTGACGGCGTATCGTGCATAGCTGGCCAGCCCTTTATCGATGAGGGACAGGTCGCATTGCTCGTCGTCAGGTCGACCGGACGCCAGAGAGATTGCCTCTGGATTTTCACTGGAAATGGAATTTAGAAGATGGATAACGTTCAGAGTAGGGTCTTCGAATATCGTTTTTTCGAGTACGCTGGGCAATCTCGCTTCTCCATAAAAAGCAACGAGCCGTTGAAGGCTCGTTGCTCATGATTAACATCTGTTACGCAGGTTTAAGTGCACTTTTTTGATTGGCCATATTTTCCATGGCCACAAATGCCTGAAGCAGATCCTCTTTAAGATCCTCAAGGGCCTCTAAACCAAAACACAATCGTACCAACCCCTTTTCAATCCCCATATCCGCTTTTTCCTGCTCAGTCATCGAGGCATGGCTTCCACTAAAGGGTTGCGCAACCATTGACGTGACACAGGCCATGCCCGTACCCGTTCCAAACCATTTGAGGGAGCTGGTGAAGGTTTTGTAAAAGGGGACCAGATCGGGCCGAATATCAACAAACACAATGCCACCGTAGCCGGTCAATTGTTTACCATCGACTCGTGGATAATATACATGCTCAATGAAGGGCAGTTCCCGTAGATAGTTGAGCATGCTGGAGGTTGTGTTGCTGTGTTTCTCCATGCGCAGGTTAAATGTTTGCATGCTTCTGCGAAGCAGCCATGCGCTATTAGGCGCTAATATTGAGCCTGAGTAAAAGCGGCCTTCGAGGAGGCGCGTATAAATCATTTCATTGTTGACGAGTACCAGGCCACCCATGACATCGCTATGCCCGGAGAAATACTTCGTTGCGCTGTACAGAGAAATATCCGCGCCGAAGTTCAGAGGCTTTTGAAATATCGGAGTGGCCCACGTGTTGTCAACGACCACCAGAGCGTGTGGGTTGTTTTGCTTAACCGCCTTGCTGACCGCATGAATATCAATGTCTTTCAGAAAGGGATTGGTCGGTGTTTCGAAAATGACCATGTCCACGTCCGGCGGCAACTCTTTCAATCCACTTTCCGTGGTGAGATCCAGAATCGTCAGTTTCGCACCGATACGTGCCGCATATCGCTGAAACAGCTTATAAGAACAGCCATAGATATATTTGTTGATCACCAGCGACCCACCAGGTTTCAGCAGCTCCAGCACCATGTAGATGGCACTCATTCCGGTGCTGTAGGCCAAGGCGTATTCGCTTCCTTCCAGTGCAGCGACAACCTGTTCCAGCTCAGTCACATTGGGATTGGCTTTTCTCGAGTAGAAGAACGCCGAGTCAGCGCTAAAAGCGCTGCACTGATAAATAGGCGTCACGGATGGGTGGGCCTCTCGGTCATCGACCCTGATGTGGAGTATTTCAGTAGACACGCTCATGATTTGCTCACCAGTTTGATAACCTGCTCATACATGTTCTGCTTGCCTTCATACCCAATGGTCGGCGTGATGTCGTTTTGCGAAATACCAATCTCTTCAATCGACTCGGTTGGGAAGTGAGCCCTGTCGAATACTTCATGAAGATTTGAGTTCACCCCCTTGGGAAGCCAGACTTCAGGGCCTGATTCATCAATTCGTGCCTTGGCAATAATAAATCTATAGCTTTCATACGGCCGCAATGTCAGTGATTTCCAATCACTGTTGAGCCCGTCGGTATAGTTGCGCCGCAGGTAGACGGTCTGTTCAAAGTCTTCAGTATTCAGCACTTGGGCGTGCAGCGATACGATATCCCCATGCCACTCGAACTTTCGCTTCTCGTAAGAGGTCAATGCAGCCTCTCGCAGTTCAACAGGCATGTTCGCTTTGTGTTCGCCCAGTAACTTGAAGTGTGCGTCGTGCCCACACCGGGTGCAGCAACCGTTGCTATCCAATCCGATCAGTTCAGCATTCAAACCGTAGCGGGTAACGAGTAGAGCGTTACAATTATTGCAGTTGGTATTGGTGCCCTCGACATCATTTACGTTACCCAGATAAACATGCTCAACCCCCATGCTCCGGGCAATGTCCCGAGCCTTCAGGAGTCTATCCACGGGCGTCCTGATGCTATTACTCATTTTATAATCAGGGTGAAACCTTACAAAGTGGAGCGGTACATTCGGGCCCAGTTCATCCAGTACCCACTGGCTGATTTTCCTGGCGGTATCCTCATCGTCACTGATATCGGTAACCATCAAGGTGCTGACTTCAACATATTTACCAGCATCGTATACTTTCTTGATGCCAGCCAGAACGGGCTCTACCCAGCCTGTTGTGACTTTTCGATAGTATTCGGGGGAGATGGATTTTAGCGAAATCGAGAATATGTCGATGACGGGCAATAGTTCATCAATGGCTTCTTCACTGATAAAAAAAGCTGATTTATATAAATTGATTAAGCCCGCTTCCTTTGCCAGTTTTGCCGTATCGAGGATAAATTCATGCCAGACAACAGGGTCGTTATACGTCCAGGAGATAACGCGTATACCATGCTTTAAGGCGGTTTCTACAACCTGTTCAGGCGTATAGTAGTAAACATCTTTGTCTGTCACATACTTGGCCTGAGAGGTCTTCCAATTGTGGCAGTAGCCGCAGTTAAGCATGCAGCCGATATTGCCTAGGGAAAGGATTCGCTCTCCGGGAGCAAAGTGGAATACCGCCTCGGTTTCGATGGTCTCTTCGGTGCTGTGAACGCCTTTGCCATAATTCAATGTAACTAACCGGCCGCCTCTGTTTCCGCGCACCTTGCAAAAACCTACTTTACCCTCCTGAATGACACAGTTTCGGGGAGAAAGATGACACTTTACAACGCCGTTCGGGAGTATTTCTTCCAACTTTGCAGGCGTGCTTTCCAAGGTCCAGTTTTTATTTTTTGTAGTGTCCATCTCTCACTCCTCATTTCACGGAAGTTGCTGTCAATATCATCGGTTTAAATAGTCGAGGCGAAACAACCCCGCCGCCACAGTGGCGGCAATCCCCTAGTAGTTATTGATAGGCGGAAGAAACGCTGGTCAATCCATAATTCTTAAGTGAAAAACGCCTGGCGTTTATATTCATGAATGGCTGTATAAGAGGGCCTATGACCAACAAGAATGCAATGGTTCCCATACCGAAGGGCCCGCCTAGAAGCCATCCGGTTGAAAAGATGCCAATTTCAATTATCATTTTGGCTTTGGTGAATGACCACGCCCATTTGGACACCATGGTAAGCACCACAAGGTCCATGATTCTGATACCAATACCGCTCATGATAATCAGTGCAGACGAATAAGCACACAGCACCAGACCCATCGCCAATATCGTGTACTCATTCACTCTGACAATCAAATACTCTCCAAGCCCCAGCACGGACCAGAGGTCAATCAACAGACCTGTAAGTGTGGTTGTAACAAATGGGCTTATCGGAGGATATTTCTTGTTCCAGAGCATCCACCACAGCAGAAAGAATAGAGAAACGATACCCGAACAAACGCCCATTCCGAGCATGAGTATTTTATTTATCGAGATGATCAGGACATCTAATGGGTCAGTCCCCAGTTGACTGACTATGAAAAACTTGGCCCCCACCGAGAAAAGGGCGACGCCAGCCAAATACATAAAAATCTGATCCATCTTGAAATCACGAAAACTTAGGACTTGCGTTCCAATATAATTCGCGAATGATGGATAGGATTTTTTTTCACACTTTATTTTTTCATCTTCCATACGAACACCATCCCTGGAGGAGAATATTTTATTATGCAGTGCGTAACGCTAAGGATTCAGAGCTATTGATTACCCGGGTTCTTGTTAGGCTTTACCGGGCTGCAAATAGACTAGCACTCTGCTTTATTTTGGTGCATTATTTTTTAATGAAAACCGGGTGCTTTTCATTAAAATTTATACTTTTTGCTGTGGGAGCTTACATGGACCGTATAGACATCAAAATCTTGGGGAAGGTGCAGGACTTTGGTCGCATTTCCATCACGGAGCTGTCCAAGCACGCAGGTCTTTCTATTCCCGCCACCACTGATCGGTTGCGAAAGCTCGAAGATTCTGGGGTCATCAAGGGATATAGCGCTCAGTTAGATCCAACCAAACTAGGGTTCGGCATATCTGCTGTCGTCGGCATGACCACCCTCAAGCCTGCGAAATCCAAATTGATAGCGACGCTCAACGACATACCCGAAGTCGTTGAGTGCCTGCACGTCACGGGTAACGACTCCTACCTGATCAGGATCTATGCCAGGTCAATGGCCGATATCGAAAATATCATTGCGAAGATCAACGCGTACGGTGAGACACGTACAAGCATTGTCTTGTCTGTCCCCATCGAGAGAAGAAAGCTTGTCCCTTGAGCCCGTACATAGAACAGTCAGCGGTCAGCTATTTCAAGGGTGATCATTTTGTTTGCCCTGAACGGCGCCAGCAGCGATTCATCTGTCCCTGAATCGGTAATTAACGTCCACGGCTCTTTGAGGAACGGTGAACAATGTCATGCCGGTCGCAGACACTTGGGGTACTGCGGCCGATGTGCCTGCACCCACTAACGTACTTGGCCGTTATGGATCACCCGAAGAGGACATCGCACCGGTGGTGCTGTTTCTCGCCAGCAAGGATGGGCAATTTTTGACGGGGTATAGCCTGACGCCTGACGGTGGCCAAATCATCGATAGCGCACGCTGATTTTACCGTCCAGTCTGCAACCGATTGCCCCACAGGGAACACAAGACTCGCCTTGGCATGTCTTGTGTTTTTTCAAGCGATGCTCTCCGATGCAACAGGTTCTCGCGAGGCAGCGCGTGCCGCCAGGAAGGCAAGAACTGCCGCCACGCCCAGCAGCGTGGCGCTCAACTCGAAAGTCGCTCTATAGCCATTCGAGTCAAATACCAGCCCGCCAACGGTTGCGCCGGATGCAATGGCCAGTTGGATGATCGCCACCATTAAGCCGCCTCCGGCTTCAGCATCCTCTGGCAATGTTCTGGCCAGCCATGTCCACCATCCCACCGGCGCCGCGGTCGCAACCAGCCCCCAGAGACCCAACAAGACGGTGGTGGTAGCCGCAGAGCTGCCGAACGAAACGAGTGCCAGTGCGATCGCCGCCATCAATATCGGGATGACGATGAGGGTGCGATGCAGGCCATTTTTCAAGAATGCTTCAATCAGGAAGGTTCCCGCGAGGCCTGCCAGGCCGAGGACGAGCAACATCAGTGACAGCATGGAAATACTGACGTGCGTGACTGTTTCAAGGAACGGGCGCAAGTAGGTAAATAGCATGAACTGGCCCATGAAAAAGACACTGACCGCCGCCATGCCTAACGCGACCGGTGTGCTTTTCATCAACCTGAAAACATTTCCAGTGCCTGAACCGCTTTGCGACTTCATCGCAGGAAGGCTCGCCCAAAGCCAGAGACTGGCGATTACCGCGACCGGGATGACGCACAAAAATGCGCCGCGCCATCCGATGAAGGCTCCGAGAAAACTGCCCAGAGGTGCTGCAATCACTGTCGCCAGAGCGTTGCCGCCATTGACGACTGCCATGGCGCGAGCGATCTGGTCGTCAGGCACCAGGCGTATGGCAGTTGCCGCCGACAATGACCAGAAACCACCAATTGCTACGCCGATCAGCGCGCGGCCGGCCATGAACACCCAGTAGTTCGGCGCGAACGCGACCACGGTTCCCGAAACGATCATCAGCAGCGTCAGGGACAACAGCAGTGGCTTGCGGTCGACCCGCGCCGCCACCGAAGCGGTCAGGAGGCTGGCGAATAGCGCAAACAGCCCAGAGACTGAAATGCCCTGGCCCGCTTGCCCTTCGGTGATATGCAGATCGGCGGCAATCGGTGTCAGCAGGCTGACGGGCATGAACTCCGATGCCACCAGGACGAAGGCGGCGAGCGACATGGCGAATACGGCACCCCATGATTGTTCAGGTTTTCGCGGGGCTGAGAGCGTGGGTTGGATCATTGATTGAATCCCGTAATGCGCGAAGCGTCGCGGCCCCGGGAACGAGGCCGCGCGTGAGAACGGATGCCCGGCCAGGGCACTGTTCAGTGCTACTTCAGGTTGCTTTTGAAGAATGTGGTCAACTTGGCGAATGGAATGAGGTCGACCCGGTCGTAAAGATCCACATGGCCGGCATCTGGAATGATGAGCAGTTCTTTAGGTTCTGCCGCGCGTTTGTAGGCATCCTCGCTGAACTCGAGTGAGTGTGCCCGGGCGCCAGCAATGAACAGCAGTGGGCGAGGGGAGATCGTCTCGATGTCGTTGAACGGATAGAAGTTCATGAATTTCACGTTGCTGGTCAGCGTCGGCATGGTGGTTGTCTGTGCCGATGCGCCGGCAGGGGTGACCTCACCACGCGGTGTGCGATAGAAATCGTAGAACTCGTCACCCACGGCGTTGCCGGTCAGCTTCAGTGGTGAGCCGCTGGTATAGCGGACTTCGCCACCCCAGAATTCGGCGTTGCGCTGCTGCGCCGCTTCGCGAATGATTTGCTGGCGTTGTTCGATCGTTACACTGTGCTTGAGGCCATTACGATTGGCGGCGCCCATGTCGTACATGCTGACGGTGGCGATGGCCTTCAGACGCGGATCGATCTTGGCCGCACTGATGGCGAAGCTGCCACTGCCGCAAATACCGATGACGCCGATACGTTCACGGTCGACCAATGGGCGAGAGCCGAGAAAGTCCACGGCGGCACTGAAGTCTTCGGCGTAGATATCAGGCGAAACGGCCTGGCGAGGCGTGCCTTCACTTTCACCCCAGAAGGACAAGTCCAGCGACAGTGTGACAAATCCCTGCTCGGCCATTTTTGTGGCGTAGAGGTTTGCACTCTGCTCCTTCACTGCCCCCATTGGATGACCGACAATGATCGCGGCATTCTTCGATTGAGGATTGAGGTTCTTCAGGATGAACAGATTGCCCACCACCTTCATGCCGTATTGATTCTTGAAGGTGACCTTTTCTACCGTCACTTTTTCGCTTTTGTAGAAGTTGTCCGCGCCGTTCGACAAATCGGCTCCCGTTGAAGAAAAAGAGGTAACAAGCAGCCCTAGGGCAAGCAAAATGCCTTTCACTGGATAGTCCTTTTGATGAGTGGTTATTCGCTGGCGCCTTTCGCTTAGCCAGCCAATGTGGCGTTGTCGATCACGAAGCGATACTTGACGTCGCCCTTGAGCATCCGCTCATAGGATTCGTTGATCTGATCGACCCGGACCAACTCGATGTCGGCGACGATGCCGTGCTCGGCGCAGAAATCCAGCATCTCCTGTGTCTCGGGGATACCGCCGATCATCGAGCCGGCAATCGTTCGTCGTTTCATGATCAGGTTGAACACGTTGGGCGATGGATGCGGCGAGGCGGGCGCACCGACCAGGGTCAGCGCACCATCGCGCTTGAGTAGAACCAGAAAGGCATCGAGATCGTGGGGGGCTGCGACGGTGTTGAGGATGAAGTCGAAGCTCTTGGCATGCGCGGCCATCTCCTCAGCGTTGCGCGATACCACCACTTCGTCAGCGCCCAACTCCTTCGCCGCTTCGCGCTTGGATTCGGATGTAGTGAACGCCACGACGTGGGCGCCCATCGCGTGGGCCAGCTTGATGCCCATGTGGCCCAGGCCACCAATGCCGACCACGCCGATTTTCTTGCCCGGACCGGCGTTCCAGTGACGGAGTGGGGAGTAGGTGGTGATGCCCGCACACAGCAGTGGTGCGACGGCGGCCAGTTGTTCTTCGGGATGGCGGATACGCAGAACATAACGTTCATGCACCACGATGTTTTGTGAGTAGCCGCCGAGCGTCCAGCCAGGTGCGTCCGGGGTCGGGAAGTTGTAGGTGCCGACCATGCCGTCGCAATAGTTTTCCAGCCCCGTGGCACAGTCTTCACAGTGTTTGCAGCTGTCGACGATGCAACCGACACCGACCAGATCGCCGACTTTGAAATCCACAACATGCGCGCCGACCGCCGATACACGACCCACAATTTCGTGCCCCGGTACGCAGGGAAATTGCGTGCCCGCCCACTCGGCGCGCACCTGGTGCAAGTCCGAATGGCAGATGCCGCAAAAGGCAATATCGATCTGAACGTCATGGGCGACGGGTGTACGGCGAATGATTTGCAACGGTTCAAGGGGCTTGTCACCCGCATGAGCACCATAGGCTTGTACAAGCATGGGAGAGTCCTCAATGGCTTTGTCGGATGAACATTTTCCGGCTCTGCCCAGACTCCCTGTAGTGCATTGCACTGGATTACTTGCCTGATTCTATGAGTCTCTGTTTTTTTGCAGGACGGTCGTAAGCGGGCGAGTTAGAGTTCAGCGAAGAGGTACAAGGCGAACATGACGATCAAACACGACACCGCTGCTCAACACCTGTCGCCACAAGAAACGCTTGCGCGGATCATTGGCGAGCAGATCCCGAAACCAGGTGACTACGGTACGCCCATTACGGGCCTGGGCTTTTTCAGGCGCGAACATCCGTCGCCGCCCGTCGTCTGCATGGTCGAGCCAAGCATCATCCTCGTCGCCCAGGGGGAGAAACAGCTTTGGGTAGGTGGCGAGGGCTACCCGTATGACACGTCGCGATTTCTGATCACCTCATTGGACTTGCCCGCCAATTCTGAGGTGCTGGCGGCAAGCCCGGAGCAGCCATGCCTGGGGCTGACTTTGAAGCTCGATTTGCGCATGCTGGCTGAGCTGATAGTGCAGGGTGACTTGCCGCCAACCCGTGATCGATCAGTGGTGAAAGGTGTCGGGATTGGTTCAGTAACGCCTGCCATGTTGGCGTCGTTCGAGCGCTTGCTGGCGCTACTCGATGAGCCTGAAGCCATCCCTGTGCTTGCGCCCCTGATTCAGCGCGAAATTCACTATCGTCTCTTGAAGAGTGATCAGGCTGCCAGGTTGCGGCAGATTACCTCGGTCGATGGCCAGGGTTATCGCATCGCAAAAGCCATCGACTGGCTGAAGTTGAATTACGCCTCGGCGCTTCGCGTCGAAGAACTTGCGGCGCGAGTGCAGATGAGCACACCCACCTTTCATCACCACTTCCGCCAGCTCACCTCGATGAGCCCGTTGCAGTACCAGAAGTGGTTGCGATTGAACGAGGCGAGGCGATTGATGCTCAACGAGCATCAGGAAGTATCAAGCGCAGCCTACCAGGTCGGCTATGAAAGCCCATCGCAGTTCAGCCGCGAATACAGCCGTCTGTTTGGCGTACCCCCCAAGCGGGATATTGCGATGTTGCGAGGGCAGGGGGTAGCAACATAAATACACCCTGTCAGGCAGGCGCCATCAGGACGGTTCTCAGCTGGCAGCTAAGGCTATACAAGGCCGACAAACGACAGAATAACCAGGACAATCACAACTGCCCCGACGATGTAGATAATATTGTTCATGAAAGCCACCTCTCTATCCCAACAGGATTGCGACACCACGGTGCCTATACAGATGACACCTGCGTTCGCAGTTCCGTTCCCCGAACCAGTCTCGACGGCAGCGCTCACCACTGAAGGACTATCAGATAATGTTCTCCAATAAATCAGTCGTGTGTCGCGCAGCAGCAACTCCTCGAGGCAGCCACTGTCGACCGGCTCAAGTGATGAAGTTTGTGGGCGCTCGGAAAAGTCGTTCAAAATGGCCGATTCGTGACTAGATATCTTATCGGTCACAAGTTGTCAGTCGGCGATTGGGTGAGTAAGCTGTTCCCATGAATCAGCCATCAATATCTTCAGCTTCGCCCAGCCCCCGTGGCCCAGCCGATCACGACATTCGAGACCAGATTGTTGCGGCGGCCAACGAACACTTCAGTCAGTACGGCTACGGCAAAACCACGGTTTCCGACCTGGCTAGGGCCATTGGGTTTTCCAAGGCCTACATCTACAAATTTTTTGATTCCAAGCAGGCGATCGGTGAAGCCATCTGTGCAAATTGTCTGGCAGAAATCGTCGCGGCTGTGGAGCAGGCGATCAATGTAGAAGACCTGTCGCCGACGGAACGCTTTCGACGATTGGTCAAAACTGTGGTCGCCACAGGCGTGAATCTGTTCTTTAACGACCGAAAACTCTATGACATTGCAGCATTTGCGGCGTCGGAAAGCTGGCCCAGTACGCAGGCTTATGACGCACAGATCAAACGCTTCGTGTTGCAAATCGTGCGGGAGGGGCGAGAGATCGGCGAATTTGAACGCAAGACTCCCCTGGACGAAACAGTAGAAGCGATACATCTGGCTTTGCGGCCTTTCGTCAATCCTTTACTCCTGCAGTACAACCTCGATTATGTCGAGGAGGCGCCCACGCTCACCGCCAACCTCATTTTGCGTAGCCTCATGCCTTGACCTTCGGCTAACGGTTTTACGTCACGCCTGTGTAAGCGACACATCACCAAAACGGCTTTTCACTTTGCCCTTCTTCCAGTCGTCGAAGGGCATTTCATTTATTCGCGTTGTGACCATTGACTGAATTGGTCACATGAATAAATATGGTGAGCCGTTACTTCTACTGCTTCATCTCAGTGATCCCATAGAGTTCAAACAATGAAAAAAATGTTGCTCAAGAGCCCATTTGGCCTCGCTGTCGTGCTCGCATCTTCAAATGTGTTTGCAAGCGGTTTCGCTCTCAATGAACAAAGCGTCAGTGGGATGGGGTCCGGGTTTGCCGGGCGCTCCTCATCCGCTGAAGATGCGAGCACGGTCTTCGGTAATCCGGCGGGTATGTCTCGATTGAAAAGAGAGCAGGTCAGCGTGGGCGCGGCGACTCTATTCGCGAAGACCGACATAAGCCAAACCCGCAGTACATTCGGAGGCCAGGAAGACGGCGACATGGTGCCAACCACCACAGTGCCTATGGGTTACTACGTCAAACCCATCGATGAGCATTGGGCGTTCGGTGTAGGGTTTTATGTACCTTTCGGTCTGATGACTGACTATGGCAGCGGTTTTGCCGGGCGTTACTACGCCAACAAAAGTGAGGTCACGACCCTTACGTTCCAGCCCACCATCAGCTATGCCTTCAACGACAAAGTTTCGATCGGGTTCGGTCCGACCATCAACCGCATCACCGGTGAGCTGTCCGGGATGGTGCCCAATCCACTTAGCCCAGGTCGCAATGACGGAAAACTCAAAAGCACGGGCGATGACACGGCCCTCGGTTTCAACGCCGGTATCCTGGTGCAGGCTACAGACCAAACTCGCTTGGGCATGACTTACCATTCCAAGGTCAGTTACCACTTGGACGCCAAGACCAAGGTCACCGACGGCATCTTTAGCGTGTTGGGGGTCAGCGGCCGGAGTTATGACGCTTCGCTGGATGTGGATACCCCAGAGTCAGTGGATTTCTCGGTGACTCATCAGCTCAATAATGACTGGACTCTATATTTGGGGAGTACCTGGACACGCTGGAGTCGCTTTAAAGAATTAACCATCGAGAACACGGGTTTACCCCCTTTGTTGAGCGGCTCGCTGGGCACTATTACCGAAGAACAGAACTGGCATGATACGTGGGCTCACGCTATCGGCACGGCGTACAAATTGAACAGCCAATGGGTACTTCGCGCAGGCTTCTCGGTCGACCAGTCTCCCACCAACAACACCAACCGTGGACCACGTATTCCTACGGGTGACCGGAAGGTTATCAGCTTCGGTGCTGGCTGGACTCCGGCGGACAATGTCACGATCGATGTTGCTTATTCCTACCTATGGGAGGAGAGCGTGCAGATCAACGACGCCTCTGCGAATAGAGGTGCATACAGTGCCAAATTTAAGAGCAGTGCGAACGGGCTCGGTACGTCTGTGAGTTACCGCTTCTAATTGAGTGCTGTTACACGATGAATGTCCTGTCGGGAGCACGCGTTGCCTCCCGACCTTTAGGAACACATCTCGGGCCTTTCCCCTGAGGTAAAAGGCCTCTTTGTCTCCCCCTCAGACTCCCATCACCTGCGCCATAAGGCCCTGATGAAACCGACGAGGCGTGGCCCAAGTCAAGACAGTAATGGCCTTGTTGCCAAAACCCGGCACCACGCTCATGCGTCCGGCTTGCAGCGCACGGATTCCTGCACGTACGACGGGTTGGGGCTGCATCATCACCCTTTTCAAGACCGGCGTGATCTTTTGCTTGGCGCTTTCTGCAAATCCGGTATCCGACATTCCTGGGCACAGTGCGGTAACGACGACGCCGTCTTTTTTCAGTTCGCGATGAAGCGCATCAGAGAAGCGAAGAACATAGGCTTTCGCGGCAGAGTAAACGGCGAAATTCTTCACGCCCTGGAAGGACAGCAAGCTGGCGACCATCAGGATGTGCCCACGTTTGCGGGCTCGCATGTCGGCCGCGAAAAGGCGTGTCAGGGCTGTCAGGCTGGCGATATCCAAATCAATCATGGTCAGGGACTCATCCAGAGGTTGATCCAGGAAAGGCCCCTGCAATCCATGACCCGCATTGTTGATGAGCACATCGATCACTATATTGCGTTCGCTGAGTCGCTCATGCAGTCCGATGATCGCCGGGATCGAGGACAGGTCTACTTGTTCGACGATCACATCAACGCCGAAGCGTTCGCGCAACTGCGCCGATAGCGCTTCGAGCTTACTCAGCCTTCTTGCTACCAGAACGAGCGATTTTCCCTGCGCTGCATATTGCCGGGCAAACTCCTCGCCAAATCCGCTTGATGCGCCGGTGATGAGCACCCAGGAATTTTCGTTCGACTTCATTTCGCTGTACTCCGGTTGGTTTCTATTGAGCAATTGGCTGCTGACCGCGTCAGTCGGTGAGCGAACCCACTCTCGGATTGGGTAGTAGCTGAAAGAGGGGGGGAGGTGCGTGCATCAAGTGCTACGTCACCTGGTTAAATCATCGTGTCGCAACAGGCTGGGCTTCAGGAGGCTGCCAGCCACCACCGAGCGCCTTGAATGCCGCGACCGCCGCCCGTGCCGATTCCGTTCGTGCTTGTGCCCGAGCATCGGAAGCCTGCAGCATCGTCTCGTCGGCGTGCAGGACATCGATCAGGCTGGCCGTGCCTTTCTCATAGGCAATGAACGACGATTGGCGAGCCTGTGTCAGAGATGCCTCACCCCCGGTGAGGGTGGTTGCTTGAGCTTCCCGATTCACCAGTGAGGAGAGCGCGTTTTCGACATCCTCGGTGGCGCGCAGCACAGACTGACGGTAAGCGGCCAGGGCTTCGGCTTCCTGTCCCTTGGCTTGGTCGATTTGGGCGTTTATGCGACCAAAATCGAAGAGCCTCCAGCGCAGTCCCAATACGCCCGCCGACTGGCTGGCGCCGCCAGTAAAAAGGTTGCCAGCGGATACAGCCGTGGCACTGCCCAGCAATGCGCTAAGGGAGAATTTCGGGTAGTACTCAGCAATCGCCTCCCCGATGCGTGCATTTGAGGCCGCAAGACGGCGCTCAGCCACAATGAGGTCTGGCCTGCGGCGCAGCAAATCGGCCGGCGTTCCCATCGCCTTTAATTGCGGCGCTACAGGAATGCTCCCCGCACTGGCCAGTTGTGTGCGGTGAGTGCCTGGCGGCGTGCCGAGCATGACATCCAGCGCATTCATGGCAGCATCCAGACCGGTCTGCAGGACCGGCACTGTCGCCTGGACCTGCGATAGCGCCCCTTCGGCCTGGCGAACCTGATAGTTGGCGGCGAGCCCCTTGCTGTAGAGCAATTGGACTTTCTCTAGTAGCTCCTGCTGTGTTTTGACTTGTCGGTTCGCAATGTCCAGCCGGGTCTGCAGTCCGCGGATAGTGATGTAGACATCGGCGGTCTGTGCAGCGACGGCCAATCGTGTGGCAGCGGCGCCCGCCTGGGAAGCCTGGTACTCGGCCAGAGCAGCCTCGCGTCCGCGGCGCAATCCGCCAAAGACATCTACCTCCCAGCTGGCATCGAGGTTGGCCTCGTAGGAACTTCCGTACCGGTCATAGCCAGGCGTTGAGTTCAACACCTGGCCGAGCGGAGTCTCGATTGACTGGTAGGAGTGCGCGGCCTGTCCGCTGATGTTCCCCGAGGGCAGTAAAGCGGCATTTGCAGCGCCCAGTCCGGCCCGTGCCTGCGTGACTCGCGCCGACGCCTGCGCCAGGTCCAGGTTCTGCTCAAGTGCCTTGGAGACGAAGTCGGCTAACAGCGGATCACCAAAGCCTTCCCACCAGGCGACAAGACTGGCCGGCGTCGCCCCAGGCCTCTGTTCGACAGAAGACTGCCCCAAGTAATGGTCCGACAGTGGGGCGTCCGGACGGTGATAGTCCGGACCGACCGCGCAACCTGTCATCAAGCTGGCACTCACCAAGAGAGCAATGGGGCGGAGGGGAGGCATTGAGGTACCTTCAATTGAGGATGTTAGTGACTATATTACGTTATGGTCACTATCTGTCAATCGACGCTCTTTGGGCTGAGCTCGAGGTTGGCCAGCAGTATTCGGCAATACTAGTGCTGAGATCATGGGGTTCGGTACTTCATGATTCGTGACCATTGACAGGTATGGTCACTAGACTGAGAATGAAGCGCCAGTCCTATTTGTTTAAGTAAGGGAACCTATGCGCCGGCTTCGACCTGTCCCCATTGCCGCTTGCTTGTTGCCTCTCGTCCTGACGGCGTGTGGCGACTCATCCACCGTTGAAGATCCACGCACGCATGCCCCTCTGGTGAGGTCCTCTGCGGTTCAGGGTTCGTCCGACGTCTCACGTTCTTTCACGGGCGTCGTGGCTGCCCGCGTCCAGGGCGACCTGGGCTTCCGGGTATCAGGCAAGGTGCTTGAGCGTCTGGTTGACACCGGTCAGACCGTTAAGCGTGGTCAGCCACTCATGCGTCTCGATCCAATCGACCTGGGGTTGCAGGCGCGAGCACAGCAAGAGTCAGTCATAGCCGCTCGGGCCCGAGCCAAGCAGACTGCAGATGACGAGGCGCGATATCGCGACCTGGTCGCCGCAGGCGCTATTTCCGCATCGGCTTACGACCAGATCAAAGCCGCAGCGGATACCGCAAAGGCGCAGCTCAGCGCCGCTGAAGCGCAGGCTGATGTAGCCCGCAATGCTTCTGGTTATGCGGTGCTGTTTGCGGATTCCGACGGCGTAGTGGTGGAGACGCTCGCCGAGCCCGGGCAAGTCGTCAGCCCGGGGCAGCCCGTGGTTCGACTGGCGCGGGCGGGGCAGCGCGAAGCCATCGTGCATCTGCCCGAGACGCTACGCCCCGCAGCAGGATCCACCGCGCAGGCGACGCTTTATGGCAATACCACGGGTGCTGTTACAGCGAAGCTGAGGTTGCTTTCTGACTCGGCCGACCGAATGACACGCACCTTCGAGGCGCGGTATGTGCTTGAGGGCGCGCTGGCCAATGCACCGCTAGGTTCGACCGTCACGCTTCGGATCGCTGAAGGCGCCACGCAAGGGCAGGGGCTACAAGTGCCGATCGCTGCCGTTTATGACCCAGGCCAAGGCACTGGCGTGTGGGTCATTGCCGGTACACCTGCGAAGGTGGCCTGGCGACCTGTTCAAATCTTGGGCTTGAGCGACGACGCAGCGCGAGTCGCAGGCGATCTCAAGGTCGGCGAGCAGATTGTAGCGTTAGGCGCGCATCTGCTGCACGATGGTGAGGAGGTGAGGCTGGCTCAACCGGATGGCGTCAAGGTCGCAGGGAGTCATCCATGAGCGAGGGGCGCTTCAATCTCTCCGCGATCGCCGTTCGCGAGCGCTCCATCACGGTGTTTCTGATCTTCCTGATCGCCGTTGCGGGCATCCTGTCGTTCTTCCAACTGGGGCGTGCGGAAGATCCTCCGTTTACGGTCAAGCAGTTGACGGTCATTACCGCGTGGCCGGGCGCCACGGCGCAGGAGATGCAGGATCAGGTAGCAGAGCCACTTGAAAAACGCCTGCAAGAACTGAAATGGTACGACCGCACGGAAACCTACACCCGTCCTGGCCTCGCTTTCACCATGGTGTCACTACGCGATAGCACGCCGCCCTCGCAAGTGCAGGAGGAGTTCTATCAGGCGCGTAAAAAGCTCGACGATGAGGCCAGGAAGCTGCCGGCGGGTGTCATCGGGCCAATGGTCAACGACGAGTTTTCGGACGTGACATTTGCACTGTTCGCCCTGAAAGCCAAAGGCGAACCGCAGCGACTGTTGGTACGTGATGCAGAGTCGTTGCGCCAACAACTGTTGCATGTGCCGGGCGTGAAGAAGGTCAACATCATTGGGGAGCAACCCGAGCGCATCTTTGTTTCCTTTTCCCATGATCGGCTGGCCACCTTGGGCGTATCACCTCAGGACATCTTTGCCGCGCTGAATAATCAGAACGTGCTCACGCCTGCCGGTTCGATCGAAAGCGACGGGCCGCAGGTCTTTCTTCGGCTGGATGGCGCCTTCGATAAGGTGCAGAAGATTCGTGACACACCCATTGCGGTTCAGGGGCGGACGCTGAAGCTCTCGGACGTGGCGACGATCGAACGTGGTTATGAAGATCCGGCAACCTTTCTCGTGCGTAATAACGGTGAAGAGGCCTTGTTGCTGGGGATCGTGATGCGTGAGGGTTGGAACGGTCTTGACCTGGGCAAGGCGCTGGACGCGGAGACGGTCAAGATCAATGAAGGCATGCCGTTGGGCATGACGCTCTCCAAGGTCACCGATCAATCTGTAAATATCAGTTCGGCCGTCGGCGAGTTCATGGTCAAGTTTTTCGTCGCGCTGCTTGTGGTGATGCTCGTCTGCTTTCTCAGCATGGGCTGGCGTGTAGGCGTTGTGGTCGCTGCGGCTGTGCCGTTGACGTTGGCTGTGGTGTTTGTGGTGATGGCGGCCACTGGAAAGAACTTTGACCGTATCACCCTTGGCTCGTTGATTCTGGCGCTCGGACTGTTGGTGGACGACGCCATCATTGCTATCGAAATGATGGTGGTGAAAATGGAAGAGGGCTACGACCGCATCAAAGCTTCCGCGTACGCCTGGAGTCATACAGCCGCGCCGATGCTTTCCGGTACGCTGGTGACGGCTATCGGCTTTATGCCCAACGGTTTCGCGCAGTCGACAGCCGGCGAGTACACCAGCAACATGTTCTGGATCGTGGGCATTGCCCTGATTGCCTCCTGGGTGGTTGCGGTAGCTTTTACCCCGTACCTGGGTGTGAAGATGTTGCCGAACATCAAGAAGGTGGAGGGTGGTCATGCGGCCATCTACAACACCCGAAATTACAACCGCTTCCGTCAGGTGTTGACGCGTGTCATCGCTCGCAAATGGCTGGTAGCCGGTACTGTTATCGCAATGTTTGGCGTGGCGATTCTCGGCATGAGCCTGGTCAAGAAACAGTTCTTCCCTACCTCGGACCGTCCAGAGGTATTGATTGAAGTGCAAATGCCTTATGGAACCTCCATTGAGCAGACCAGCGCCACCACCGCCAAGATAGAGGCCTGGCTGCAAAAGCAGGGTGAGGCAAAAATCGTCACGGCCTATATCGGGCAAGGCGCGCCGCGTTTCTATCTGGCGATGGCGCCGGAACTCCCTGATCCATCGTTCGCGAAGATTGTGGTGCTGACGGACAGCCAGGAGGAGCGCGAGTCCCTCAAGTTCCGTCTCCGCGAGGCCGCTGCTGAGGGACTTGCCCCAGAAGCGCGTGTCAGGGTGACTCAGCTTGTATTTGGTCCATATTCGCCGTTCCCTGTTGCCTATCGGGTGATGGGGCCTGATCCGTCAAAATTGCGCGAGATCGCGGGCCAGGTGCTGGACGTGATGCAGTCGAGCCCGATGATGAGAACCGTCAACACTGACTGGGGGCCACTGACGCCGACGCTGCATTTCGCCCTGGATCAGGATCGCTTGGAGGCGGTGGGGTTGACGTCAAACTCAGTCGCGCAGCAACTGCAATTCCTGTTGACCGGAGTACCGATCACCGCAGTTCGTGAGGACATTCGCTCGGTGCAGGTGGTCGGTCGCGCAGCGGGTGATATCCGGCTCGATCCCGCCAGGATAGAAGGCTTTACGCTGGTGGGCACGGCGGGTCAGCGGATTCCGCTGTCTCAGGTGGGAGAGGTCGATGTTCGTATGGAGGATCCGATCCTCCGACGTCGTGACCGCACGCCGACCATTACCGTGCGCGGTGATATTGCCGAAGGCCTGCAGCCACCGGACGTCTCGAGCGTGATCATGAAGGAGCTGCAGCCGGTCATCGACCAGCTGCCTGACGGGTACCGGATCGAGCAGGCGGGTGCAATCGAGGAGTCGGGCAAAGCCGGTAAAGCGATGTTGCCGCTGTTCCCGATCATGATTGCCATGACGCTGCTGATCATTATTCTGCAGGTACGTTCGATCTCGGCGATGGTCATGGTGTTCCTCACCTCGCCACTGGGGTTGATTGGTGTGGTGCCGACACTGCTTATCTTCCAGCAGCCGTTTGGTATCAACGCTCTGGTAGGTCTAATCGCCCTTTCAGGCATTTTGATGCGCAATACGCTGATTCTGATTGGGCAAATCCATCACAACGCCCAAGAAGGGCTGGATCCGTTTCACGCGGTGGTCGAAGCCACGGTCCAACGTGCCCGCCCGGTACTGCTGACAGCGCTGGCGGCGATCCTGGCATTCATTCCCCTGACACACTCCGTCTTCTGGGGGACGCTGGCCTACACGCTGATCGGAGGCACGTTCGTCGGAACCATCATGACGCTGGTGTTCCTGCCAGCGATGTACTCCATCTGGTTCAAGATCCGTCCCGACCATGCGGGGAAAACTGAACCAGCCAATAAGCAAGCAAGCCTGGTGGATAGGACGCCACCTCGTCCTCTCGATGTTCACCAAACCACAGAGCTTTAGCCGTAGGCCATAGCGTGCTGCTTTAGTGGGCGTCGACGTGGCTGTTTACCTGACACCGAACCGCCGAGGGGACGCAACGTCTCCTCGGCGGCCAACGTTCAGTCAGTCACAGACCCCTGCGGTATTCTCCCGGCGAAACTGTCCACCAGGCTCGCCACCACCATCTCTCCCATTCGCGTGCGAGTCTGCAGCGTCGCACTCGCGCGATGGGGCTGCAGTACCACGTTCTCGTTGGCAAACAGTGCTTCGGGCACGTTCGGTTCATCGACAAACACATCCAGCGCCGCACCCGCTATCTCTCCAGCGGCCAGTGCCGTCACCAGATCTACCTCGTTGACCAGCTTGCCGCGCGCCACGTTGATCAGATACCCGTCCTTGCCCAGCGCCTGCAGCACCTCGGCATTGATGATGGCTTCAGCCTTGTCGGCAGCGGCCGCGAGAATCAGTGCATCACTGTTGCTGGCCAGCTGCTTCAGATCGGCGATGAACGTGTGGTTCACATCGCTCATCGGCTGCAGATCGGTGTAACTGATCGGGCAGCCGAACGCCGCGGCCCGGGTCGCCACGGCACGGCCGACCCGGCCCATGCCGACGATGCCGATGCGCATGCCCGACACCTGACGTGCCAACGGCAACGGAGCCAACGGCGTCGGGCTATGGGGCCATTGGCCCGAACGCACATAACGATCACTGGTGCACAGACCCCGGCACACGGCAATCAACAAGCCGATGGCCAGGTCGGCGACGTCTTCGGTCAGCGCTCCGATGGTTGCCGTTACGCGGATTCCGCGATCCCGGGCGTAAGCCAGATCCACCGCATCGGTACCCACGCCATTGACCGCCACCACTTCCAGTTTCGGTAGTTGCGCCATCAGCGCCTGACTGATTCCGGTATGCCCGCCGGTGATCACCCCGCGAATGTTCGCACCGTGTTCCTGCAAATAAGCCTGCTTGTCGGCCTGCTGGAAGTAACGTCTGACGGTAAACAGCTCATCGAGCCGCGCGTTGATTTCAGGGATCAGGATCGGGCTGAGCTGCAAGACTTCTGGCTTCATGTAAACCTCGCGTAGCGGAATAAAAAGACCGGTTCAACCGCGACCGGCAAACGGCATGGCAGTGGCCATGACGGTCATGTTCAGGACGTTCGCTTCCAGCGGCAGGCCGGCGATGTAGCGCACGGCATCGGCCACATGTTTGACGTCCACCATCGGCTCCACGGCGATGGTGCCGTTGGCCTGGCGCACGCCTTTGGTCATGCGCACCGACATTTCGGTCAAGGCGTTGCCGATGTCGATCTGGCTGCAGGCGATGTTGAATTCGCGCCCGTCCAGGGCCAGGGATTTGGTCAGCCCCAGCACCGCATGTTTGCTGGCGGTGTAGGCGCTGCTGAAGGGGCGTGGGGTATGCGCCGAGATCGAACCGTTATTGATGATGCGTCCGCCCTGTGGCTGTTGCCGGCGCATCAGTGCGAAGGCACCACGGGCGCAGAGGAAAACGCCGTTGAGGTTGGTGTCGATCACGTTTCGCCACTGCTCGAACGTCAGCTCATCGAGCGGCACTGCAGGGGCGTTGACCCCGGCGTTGTTGAACACCACGTCGAGGCGTCCGTATACCTCGGTGATGGTGGCAAACAGCGCATCGACGCTGGCCGGGTCGCGCACATCAGTGGGCACCGCCAACGCTTCGTGTCCTTCGCTGAGCGCCAATTCGACCAAGGCCTGCAAAGGCTCCGCTCGGCGACCGGCCAACACCAGGGTGAATCCGTCTGCCATCAGAGCCAGCGCCACGGCGCGGCCGATTCCGCTGCCGGCGCCGGTGACCAGGGCCACTTTCAAAGGACTGGACATGTTGTTATCTCCTTTTTCCAATTCACGAGAGCGTATGTCGGGTTCAAGGTCGCTGACCGACGCGCATTTCCAGTTGGCCGATGCCGTCGATCCCGGCATTGATGATGTCGCCCGGTTGCAGCACATCGACACCCGCCGGGCTGCCGGTCATGATCAAGTCACCGGCCCGGAGCGCTACCGATTGCGAGATGCGGCTGATGATTTCACTGACCGACCAGATCTGGCTGTCGAGGCTGTCGCGTTGGCGCTCTTCGCCGTTGACGTTCAGCCACAATTCGCCGTCCGGGTGTCCGGCGCGAGTCACCGGCACGATGGCGGTCATCGGCGCGGCGCCGTCAAACACCTTGGCACCTTCCCACGGCAAGCCATTGCTTTTGGCCGCACGCTGGACATCACGGCGGGTCAGGTCAAGGCCGACGGCATAGCCCCAGACATAGGCCAGCGCCTGGCTCTCCGGAATATTGGCGCCGCCTTCGCCGATGGCCACGACCAATTCGATTTCGTGGACAAACTCTTCGGTCAACGGCGGGAAAGTCACTTCGCCCGTCGCATCCACCACGTTGCTCGCCGGCTTCATGAAGAACACCGGCGGCTGGCGGGACTGGCCTTGGGTGTCTGGCCAAGGGTAGTTGCGGCCGACGCAAAATACTCGGCCAACGGGAAAGCGTTGCTGGCTGGCGGCAACCGGCAAGGTCACGGGCAGGTCCGGGGTAAACACGTACTCGGTCATCGTCATTTTTGTAGTCGTCCTGTTTGAAGCGTCAGCGTACGGCGGCAATCTTTTGCAAAGTTGGACGAAAGCCGTCTCGTGTTGGAGAAAAACGGTTTCTTGGCTCAGCGCGCCTTGAGTTCGATGCGATACAAGCGACCGAGCAGCAACGAATAGGACAAGGTCCCCATCAGCGCCACGCCGCCAATGAACCAGAAGGCGTAGGCAAACGAGCCTGTTGCGTGGACGATTCCGCCAATCACAATCGGGGTGACGATCCCGCCGATGTTGGCAGCCAGGCTGGTGACCCCGCCGGTCAATCCGATCAACTCCTTCGGCGCGACTTCCGACACCGCCGCCCACGACGAGGAGGCGATTCCCTGGGCGAAGAAAGCCATGGTCAGCACGGCAATGCAGATCACGTTCGAGTCGGTGAAATTCACCAGCACGATCGACATACCCAGCATCGAGCCGACCACCAATGGCAACTTGCGAGCGAAGGACATTGAGTAACCACGACGGATCAGCAAGTCGGAGATGATGCCGGCCAGCAGAATGCCGACCGTTGCACCTACGAACGGCAGCACGGCGAAGACCCCGGCCTTGATCATGGTCAGCTTGCGTTCTTCGATCAGATACGTCGGGAACCAGGTCAGGAAGAAGTACAACGCCGAGGTGCTGGCGAACTTGCCGATGCAAATCGCCCAGATCTGCCGATAGCTGAACAGCTCGGCGATCTGCCGCCAGTTGAACCGGGTGCGCTCCTGACTGCTCTTGACCAGTCCACCCCCGGCTTCGATGTACTTCAGTTCTTCCTGGCTGACGTTCTTGCAGCTCAGCGGATCGCGGTAAACGAAGAGCCAGATCACACCAAACACGATGCCGAGTATCCCGGTGCTGTAGAAAACATGGCGCCAGTCATAGGTCGTGGCCAGCCATAACAACATGCCGGTAAACAATGCCGTGCCCAGATACTGGCCGCACACGTAAATGCTGCTGGCCAGGCCCCGTTCGCGGGCCGGGAACCATACCGTCACCGCACGGCTGTTGGCCGGAAATGCTGGAGCCTCCATAGCACCGACAGCCAGGCGCAGCCCGAACAGCGAAGCGAATCCTGTGGCAAAGCCTTGGCACACGGTGACCGTCGACCAACTGATCAGCGACACCCCGTAGGTGAACCGGGAACCGAAGCGATCGGCGATGAACCCGGCGGGGACCAGAGCGAGTGCGTAGGTCCAGGCAAACGCGGAAAAAATCAGGCCCATTTCGATCTTGTCCAGGCCCAGATCCTTGGCCATGAACGGTGCGGCAATCGAGATATTTACGCGGTCGATGTAGTTGATGATGGTCGCAATCAGCAGCAATGACAGCATGAACCAGCGCCGCCGCGTCGGTAGTCGCTGAGGCAACAGGGCGTCCCGGGCGCCGGCGCTCACCGACGGCGCGGTGGACGGGGAGGTTTGCGAATTCGACATGAGTAGACCTTTTTATTGTTAGGAGAATCGAGATGTTCGCGCGCAGCCGAAGCCGATGCCCCCAGTGCCGGGGCAGGGCAATCGCTACTTGAATGAGGGCGCGGACAGCTACTGTCAGGCGCTCAGATACGCCTTCGGACTGGCTCGGTCGGGGGAGGGTTGGCGAGGGAAAAAAGCAGGTTCATCACGAGCGCACCTTTTGATTGTTTTTGGAAGGGTCGGGCTGCATTGGTTGTTACAGTGGTCGTACAACCTCTCAAAATCAACGGAGGCGTTAGATCGTTTTTTCTCCTGTAAAAGGCGATTAATGCAGGTGTCCAAGAGAAATCAAATCGGCTCATTTCCTTCGGTATGCGTTATTCACTTCATAAGTTGATGTTTTTAAATGATTAAATATTTTTGTGCGCTCGTAGTTTTTTGGACAGGCGACACATCACACACGGATACAATTAATTCTCTGTGTTTCGTTGTCATCCTATGACATGTTGAAGCCAGCGGTGTCTGCCTTCACAATCACTGCGGTCGCCGCCTGCGTCGCGGCGCGACGACAACCTGTCCATGTACCTGTCGAGGATCCTCAGGCGATGTCGTCACCGAGTCGAGTACCCACTTACGTCATGCAGCAACGCAGCGAATTGACGGACTTTTACATCCGCGACAAAAAGGGCCGGCGCGCCGAAACCAGCCCGCATCGCCATGAGTATTTCCAGATCCAGGTCAACCTCGGTGGCGATACCGTGCAGCACATCGGCAACGTCGAGCGGCCGTTTCCGCGCAACACGCTAGCCTTCATCCTGCCGCATCGCGTGCACGTGATTCCGCATCCGGCCGACAGCAATTTCATGGTGATCAACTTTTCCCAGACCTTCCTGTTGCCGCATTTGCAGTGCGACCCGATGGACCTGGAGGAAGTCTCGATTCTGCTGGCACCCGAGTTGTCGCCGTTCCGCTTTCAGGAGCATCTGGATTTCATTCTGTCCGATGAAGATTTCAGCAAAGTCTGTGCCCTGATCGAACAGATGCGCGTGCTCGATGAAAACCGTCAGTTCGGCACTCGCGAGATGCTCAAGGGATTGTTGCTGCAACTGGTGGGGAGCGTTTGTGCCTTGTATGCCGAGCCGCTCAAGCGGTTGGCCGAGGAGAATGCCGCCGAAGTCAGCCGACGCGATGCGCTGAGCAGGATGTCCGAATACTTGCGCAAGAACATTGCCGATCCCGACCTCAACCTGATCAAGGTGGCTGCTGCGACTTACCTGTCACCGACGTACCTGACGCACTGGTTGCGCAAGGAAATCGGCAAGACCTTCACTGAGCTGGTGCTCGAGCGCAGGATGCACGCGGCACGCAATTATTTGCTCAATGGGACACGACCAGTGGGGGAGGTGGCGAGGTTGTGCGGTTTCGCTGACGAGGCTTATTTTTCGCGACGCTTCCGCCAGATCCACGGCCAGCCTCCAGGGCAATTCAGGCGTCAGCAACTCAATCCTGATACGCCGCAATCACCGTCCAACACGTGATTGTTCATCGTTCACATTGCAGCGCAGGGGGCGCAGCCAGTCTCCGTAATCATGAAGAACCCTGCATGCCGAACGCTGGCTCCGTGCTGATCAAGCCATACTGCCTGGCTTAGGGGCTGCATTCTATTTTGGCAAAACCTCAGAGGCGCCGAACGGGCGGCGCCGGCTCCCCCAACAACATCTTTTGCCGCCAGGCGGGTGCGCTGGTGGGGAACAGCACTTCGTTCGGTCGCCAGCGAGCAACGCCGAAGGCGGCCGCAATACGCTGGCGTTGCTGGCCCTGGACAAGGACACGCCGGTAACTGTTCTCACTCTGCTGTAGCCCCAGCACATAGCCCACGCCCGCCTGGAAATCGCCTCCATGGGCCTGCCACCAGGCTGCAATCAATTGCGGGTCGGGCCAGGGCAGGTTTTCATCGGGGTCCATGGCGACATTAGCGTCCTCAGGATCGTCGTTCGGGCCGGCATCGAAATCCGGCAGGTCCTGCAATTCCAGGTCGAGCAGCGCCAGGTCAGCGCCAGTGATCAGACTGAAGGCTTCGCCGGCGACGCGGGCATGAGGCAGGTCGCTCATCTGCTGGATCAACCAGGGCACACTGAACGGATCGCCCAGCAGCCCGATGGCCTGGATGCCGATGCGCTGTTGCTCAGGGTTCTCTATCAATTGGCGTATCCAGGCGATGCTGTTTTCACGCTTTTGCCAGGCCAGCAATACGCAGAGCGCGCGGTACTGGAACTCGCCCGGTTGCTCGGCGAACTGGCGCAGCGGTTCCAGGGCGTGCTCATCGCCCATCTGTGCGGTGGCCCAATTGGCCCAGAAGCGCGTGGCTGGATCCGGGTGTAGACGGTGGGCACGAATTGTCGACATCAGGTCACGACGACGCAGCTCGCCGGCAGTGCGGGCGGCACGTGCCAGCACGCTTGGGTCGGCGTGCGAAAGTCCGGTAAGCAGGGCAGGGCCAGGGTCGTGGCGGTGCATGCCGCAGGCGGCCAGGCCGAGGCGGTGGAACAGAGGTTCAGGGGAGGCGAGCATGCGGTCGATCCAGGGCGATATCCATTCCCAGTCGAGCCAACCCAAGGCCATCAGATAACCGCGCTCTGTATCCACGGCACTGCGCAAATGCTGGCTGAGCCGTGACAACACCTGCGCGTTACCCGCCTCGAAGGCCAGTACTGCACTGGCGAACATCTCGCCGATGGCGTGTGGGCCGAGTTGGGTCAGGAGGGTTTCCAGGCCGGTGGTGCCGGCGATTCGAAGGCCGTCGAGGTAGGCGTCGATGCGGCTGTCGAGCTTGCTGAGGTCATCCAGATCGTAATGCGGCGCGCGCTGGGCATAGTCGCGCAGGACGGCTAGGAAGCCGGCTTCTTCGGCGTGTTGGTCGATGATGATGGGTAGGGATATCAAACTAAGCCTGCCTGGGTCGATATCACGGGGTCACCTCGGTCCAACGCTGCCCATCCTCGGTCCAGACTACGTTCTTCGGTCCGCAGGACCAGAGAACACCATCATTTGCATGGAGATGGCGGCTACTGGGCTTACCGGGCAAATTCATGTCGACTGCAACCAGATTGTCATTGTCGTCGAGGCGCAATAGACCGGAATCACAGGCCAAATAGAGCTCGCCGTTGAACCACTCCATACCCCAGAGGTCTTCGCTGGTTGCGTCCTGTCCAACGGCTTCCCACTGCGAACCATCGCCACGCAGCAAAGTGCCCATCTGCCCGCATACAAACACTAAGTCTTCGCGAACGACCTTGACCCGATGCAATACGAGATTGGTTGGACTTTCCCGATTGAACCATTTGCCTTCCAGGCGTTGCCAAATTTCGCCATTGAATCCGACGGCATAGAGATTTTCTTCTCTGATACCGTCGATGGAGTTGAAACCGCATAGTTCAATCTCGCCTCTGGGTAAAACCACTCCCTGGTCCTGACGCGTCCATTTGGCTGGTCCCTCGCGACGGTAAACCTGGCGGCCCATGCCAGTGGCGTAGGGAACACCGTTGATGAGTTGCAGATCCCGAATAGGACCGCGACGAGCAGGGCCATCGAGCGAGTCGTCGATCTCTTCTTCGGTTGAGCCAACCATTGTGCTGACTGACACAATACCGTCTGGACCCGTAGCGAAAACCATGATTTCCGGTACTTCAATTGCGCAGATTCGCGTGGCGTGCCACTCGAGGTTGAAGGAGAACCAGCGGTTCTGGGACCTGTCCCACTTGAGCAGTTTGGAGGCGGTCGAGCCACTTTCCTTCAATGCATCGACTTGGGCGATGACTCGACCAACATTGCGGCTCTGCATGAAGCCGGAAAGGAAGGAGTATTCGTTAGACATAGCAAACCTATCGTTCTTGAAATTGAAAATTAAGCGGCAGAGTGGGCGTTGGATGTGATGCCTTTGATGGCCTCGATCGCCTGGTCGACGGCGTTCTGCTGCGTGGCAGTCAGCGTGCCGGAAGAGCGCTTGTCCGAGCCTGGATCGCTGCGCACTGGTGTGTTGTCTTCCATGTCACATTTTTTCTGGTGATAGTCGTCCAGCTGGTTGGCTATGCACTTCGAGTTGCAATGAGGGAATGCCGTACTGTGGGCAAGTGCACCTGCTTCACGGGCATTTTTGTAAGTCCATTTGGCATTAGCGGGTAGTCGCTGGTCGCTGCCTGGTTTGATCTTGTCACCGGAGTCCGGCCAGGATTGCAACACCGGACCGTCGTTGTGGGCCGCCTCCATCTGGCCCTGGACCGCATGGAGGATTCCATGGGTACCGTCGTCGCGCGACTGGGATGCACACACGCACGGCGCGTTGTCTTGCTTGTACTTCTCGAAGCCAGTCAAGGCAGTGCCACGTTCCCCCGTCTTAGAGAAACAATGTACCTCGATCAGGTGGTGACCTGTGATCTCCGGGTGACAGCAAAAACTCTTGTCTTTTTTTTTCGGTTTGAGCACGCATGCCTTGGCTTTCTTGCATTCATCGTCGCAATCCATTCCATCCGGTACTTTGTTGCCTCTCTCGGTCTCCCGCTTGGGACGTATCTTCGCATCCTTGCATTTATCCTCGGCAGCGTTTTGCTCGTCTTTGCAGACCTGGCCTTCGCTGGTGTCGAACGCTATCGCATCCACATGCATCCACGTTGGCGTGTTACCAGGTGATGATGCGTGGTTGTGGGTTGTCAGGTCCATGTGTCGCACTACGTTCTCGCCTTCGAACTTCACATCCATCGACCAGGAGGTGAAGTACACCTTGCCCTTGATCTTACTGGTGATCACGCCCTTCTTCGGGGCGCAACCGGCCTCATCCCCATAGCTGGTCTTGAAGTAACTCTTGTTCTTGAGCATCACTTCCTTACCACTGATCTTCACCGTACGACTGCCCTTGGTCGTGTCCTTGGCCATACCGGTATTCGGATAGGGGATGGGCACTCCCGTTGGCGTGGGCGGCGCCTGAGGCGGGGTGAAGCAGACATCCGGAAAGCAGGCGATCGACTTGCCAGCCGCCGCCTTGCAAGAAACCTCCATATTGTTGGCGTAGACCTCATTCGCCATCACGCAGCCCTCACAGTCTGGTAACTGAGCATCGCGGCGGCGCGTTCGCCGGCGTCGTTGCCCAAGTGGCAGAAGATATTCGGGCCTTCGCCATAGCCCTTGCGGCTGGCGGCCAGGGCCACGGCGAGCATCGCCGGGCCGATGGCGGCGCCGACTTCGCCGATGCAGTCGGCGGGGTGCCAGAGGTGGAAGAACTCCTTGCGCACGCGCAGGGTGCGGCTCAGGACCAAGGACGCTTCCTTGAAGTAGTACTGCTCGCCGGAGATGTCGGTGAGCCGATAATCCATTTGCTCCAACCCACAGCCGACTTCGCTCAGGGCGGCGCGTACGGCTTGAGTCAGGCCATCGGCGCGCAAGGGAATGTCTTCGGCCTCCACCGTGGCCTTCTCCATACCGAACCCCAGGCCGATGCAGGCCAATTGCGGCTCTTTGCTGGCAACGGGGGCGGCCAGCACCACGGCGGCGGCGCCTTCGCCGGGGATAAATCCGTTGGAGTTCTGGCTGGTGAGCAGGCGTTCGCGTGCTTCGAAAGCGGCCAGGGTCGGTCCGCTGAGGAAGGAGTCGACGCCGGCAATCAGCACATGGCGATGGCCGCCCTGGTAGATCAGCGTGCGTGCATTCAGCAGGGCCACGGCAGCGCTGACCCGACCACGGGCAATGACGTTGGAACCGGGATGAAAGCGCAGGCCCAGTTCAGCTTCGATGGCGTGCAGCAGCCCCTTATCGAGACCATCGAGGCGGCCGGGGCGCTCGACTTCCGCCACCCCCAGCAGCAGCGGGGTCTTTTCCGGGTCGACGTTGGGGGTGCTTTGCAGCGCCTCGGCGATGGCCCGGGCGGCCATCTTGATCAGCTTGGTGCGGCCGCGCCAGGGCTGTTCCAAAGGCACGCTGGCGGCAATCAGCCATTCGCCGCCTTGGTCGATAAAGCGGGTTTCCTGGAAATTGTCGATGGCGCAGCGGATCGCCGCGCAGCTCGCGGGTGCGCTGAGGCCGACAGCACTGACCATGCCGGAGCCGATGATGCAAAGCACGGTCATCAGTCCGTCTCCTCGGGTGCGTGCTTGTCTTTTACCAAGGAGGAGAGCGACGGGTAGTAATCCTTGCCCAGTTCACGGGCGCGCCACCAGCCCGTGGACATCGTGCCGACCAGCACCTGAGCGATCTCGAACATGTTGCGCCGTAGCGGGCGGGCGACACGCCAGGTCAGTTGCACCTGGAGCGCGTCGGTGTCGATCAGCAGGGTGTCGATCACCGCCTGCACAGTCTCATGACCACCTTTTTTCAGAAAGAAGGTCACCGGCACGTCGATTTCGGGGATGCGAAAGCCCGCGCGCTCCTGGGGTGTGAGGTTGAGCAGCAGCACGTCCTCGCCGCCTCGCAGATAGTGGATCTGCTGATCGTCAGGGGCCGCCTGAAAGTAGCGGCGGTCGAAATCACCCGGCAGAAACGGAAAGCAGTCGGCCAACCAGGCCTCGTCGTAAGTACCGGCGAAGCGGGCGCGTTGCGGCCAGCTACGGCCGATGGGGCCGAGGGCCATCGGGCGGTAGTCGCCAGAGGGACTGTCGATCGCCTTGCCCAATTCCTCGGTGTTCGGCATCGGCATGCCAACGATGTCAGCACTACCCATGCGGCTTGGGAACCAGCCACAACCGGTCGGATTGTCCAGGTAGCAGTGACGCATTTCGGAGTTTTTGGCCATCGGATGACTGCCGCCAAAGGCCTGGGCATAAGAGATGTGCTGCTCGGTGAAGGGCTGCGGTAAGCCGGGAGAAACGCCCAACAGCCCCGGTTGCCACTGCCGGGGGCCGAGGACGGAAAAGGCTTTGCTCATCTGACCGACGCGAATGCCCGCAGCCAGTTGCCTCACGGGCCGCCCGCCTGGGGCATAGGCCTTGCCGCGCACCAGCACATCGCAGAATGGCTTGACCGGGGCGAAGTCCATTTCCTGCAGCGGGGCGCTGAGACCAGGCTCGCCGAGGAAGGTATCGGCCATCAGCAGCGGTTGCTGGCTGTCGGCGAGGGTCGCCGCGCGGCCGTCCAGCGGCAGATTGAAAGTGCCTTTGGCCACCACCACCAGGGATTCGCGGCCATCGGGCTCCGTGCCCTGGGTATAGGCAGCAAGCAGTTTGCTGGCGTTGAGCAGTTCCATGGGCCGAATACCTGTCTAGTTGATCTGCACCGAACCACCCTTGATGCGGTTGACCCCGCTGGAGCGGCTGGACAGGTAGGCGCCCTGGATAATCACTTTACCCGCGCGGGTCAGGGTGATGCTGGCCTTGCCGCAGCGCAGCACGATCTCGCGTTCGGCACTCAATTCCAGGCGCTGGTCGTCCAGTTGCACGCAGGCAACCGGTGCGGGCGCCGCGGTCTGGCCAAGCAGGCGGCCGATCACTAGCGGGCGGAAAGGGTCGCCATCTTCGAACATCAGCGCCACCTGGGTGCCGATGTCTGCAGGGGCGAGCAGGGTGGTGCTGCGGGCGGCGATGCTCTGTTCCTCGGGGCAACCGGGGTAGGTCACCAGGGGCGCACTGGCTTGCGGCAGGTCGAGCAGGACGCCGATGACCACGCCATCGATGCGGGCCTGGGTGGGTAGTGGGTATTGAACCGTCATACGCGTGACTCCTAGTTTTGCAGGATCTTGCGTCCCTTGATCACCACGTTCTTGTTGGCCTTGATGTTGATCGCGCCAGAGCCGTCTATGGTGATGTCCTTGCCGCGGATGCTGATGGTGCCGTCCTTCTTCATGACGATGCTGGCTTTGCCGGTGGTGATGGTCACCGAGTCACCGGCATCGATGACAAGGTCCTTGCCCACCGTCAGCGCATCGTTGTTGTCGATATCGGTTGTGCGTCCTGCACCGACCTTGCGCGATTCGTTTGCCTTTACCGTGGTTGAAAGATTGGCACCCACGTCCACCGAGCGGTTGGCGCCCACATTGGTCGACTGGTAGAGGCCCACATTGACGTTTTGGTAGGCCCCGACATTCACCGTTTGAAAGGCACCGATGACAACTTCCTGCGCTGCGCCGATGGCGATCGTCTCGTTGATACCTACCGCATGGGTGCGCTGCAGGGTCACGGTCGCGGTTTCGTTGGCGCCGACGCTGATCGTGCGGTTGCTGCCAATGTTGATGGTCTCGTTGCTGCCGACGTGTTCCGTACGGTTGACGCCAATGGTGATGGTCTCGTTGTTATCGACGGTTTCGGTGCGGTCGTGTTTGACGTGCACGGTTTCGTCGTTGTCGATGCTCTTGCTGCGGTCGTGGCCGACCCAGTGGGTCTCGTCGTTCTCGACCTCAATGTCCTGGTTCTTCTCGGCGTGGATAAACAGTTGCTCCGCACCCTTTTTGTCCTCCATGCGGATTTCATTGAAGTTGGCCGGTGAGCCGCCCTTGCTTGAACGGCTCTTCACGCCGCTCTGGGTGGCATTGGCCGGCAGCGTGTAAGGCACCGTCTGCTCGGCGTTGTAGACGCGGCCGGTGATGATCGGCCGATCCGGGTCGCCTTCGAGGAAACTGACAATCACTTCCTGACCGATTCGCGGGATCTGCATCGCCCCCCAGTTCTTGCCGGCCCAGGCCTGGGAGACGCGCATCCAGCAGGAGCTGTTCTCGTTGGATTGGTCGTGGCGATCCCAGTAGAAGTGCACTTTGACCCGGCCATACTGGTCGGTCCAAATCTCCTCGCCATTGGGGCCGACCACCACCGCGGTCTGTGGCCCTCGGACAATCGGCATGGGGGTCAGGGGGAGGGGGTGGAAAACCTGGCTGGCATCCATGCAAGCGAGTTCGCCCACGAACTGCTCGGAGAGATCCTGGGTGCCACTTTCATAGGGCTCCTGGTGGATGTGGTAGCGCGCGCTGACCACCAGGTATTCGCGGTTCTGGTCTTCGCGCTCATAGCCGGTCAGCGAGAACAGGTGGCCGGAGCCCAGTCCGCGGGCACGGCCGCGCAGTTGTACGCGCTCGAACTGGCTGTGGATGGCTTCGATGCGGGTACGCGCATAGTGCTCGCCGTCGTTGCTCTGTGCGTATTCACCGGGGTAGTCGTAGAGCGGGTAGTCGCCGTTGCTGTGGCTGCGCGACACACTGGAGCGCACCTCAAGGTTGGCGCGGGGTCGCTGGAAGTCGTAATCGTTGAGCTCCAGCGAACCGGGTTGGACTTCCCGCGTCAGTTGCCAATCGTAGAAATGATCGCGCTCGCGCATTTGCCGATCGGGCGGGTAGAACGGCACTGAGTCGTAATCTGCCACCGTGGAGTGGGCGCCATAGGCGTCGGCCAACACCAGTACATGACGCGCTTGCTCATGGCGGAAGTAGTAATAGATCCCTTCCTGTTCCATCAAGCGGCTGACGAAATCGAAGCTGGTTTCGCGGTACTGCACGCAATATTCCCACTGGCGGTAGCTGCCGCTCAGGCTGTCTTCGAAATCGGAAAAACCGAGGTCGCGGAACACCTGCTTGATGATGTCCGGCACCGTATTGTTCTGGAAAATCCGGCAATCCGAGGTGCGCGTGAGCAGCCAGAACCAGGGCCGCAGGCTGACGTGGTAGCCGGCGAACTGGCCATGGCCGGTCAGTTGTCGACAGCTGCAGGCAATGCCGTGGAAGTAGCGTTTGCCGCCGTCGTGCAGCTCCAGGGTCAGGCCCATCGGCTTGCCCAGCAAATGGTCGAACGTGATCGCCCGGTCTTCGGAGGTGAGGTTCAATTCGTAGTGGAACAACCGCCCCAATTCTTCGTTGCCTTCCATGCTCCGCAGCAGCTGGACATCGCCGCCGAGGGGGCAGTTGACCTGCACCAAACGGTTGTTTTGCGTGATTGCCATGCACGGCTTCCTCTGCCTCGTGTTTGGGCGTCAGTCGGCCGTCTCGAATACATAACGCAACGTACGACTGAATCCGTTTCCAGCGGATTAACCTTTTGCCCAACGCCTCTTTGGCGTTATCTCTAATCCTTACAATTCAAGGAAGTGTTAGCGCTGTTCAATTCTTGTCAAGAAACTCTCCGACCAGTGGGGTGAACACCGAGGCGTTTCAAGATCGGTGATCGGAGGTCATTATTTAGTATCTTTGGTTATAGGCTTTATTCTAAAAAGTGAGTACCCGCGCAATTTATTCAGGCGCGAATTCAGTCGTGCTTATGAAGAGCATCTTTCAAAGTTGCGTAAAGGATGAGTACTGTAAAACTAAAGTTAGCGCACTTTTAACCACCGAAGACCTGATGACAGCAGAACCGACTATCCTTTCGGATAGTGAACGCTGCACTCTTGGCAAAAAGGGACGCCATGCCAGACTATGATCGCGCCATCGGCTCCACACCCGGCATTACATACGGTGATCGAACCTGTCTGATCGGGCCCTGGTTACTCAGGCCCTGGCTACTCCGGATGGCTTCAATTACGGTTTTCTGTCTTTTCACGGCAACACCCGGATACGGCCAGAACCTGCCAACCGCGGCAGGTGTCGAAAACGCCACGGTAACGGTGATTCAAGCGCAGGAAATCGTTTCCAGGGCCACCCTTGAAGCCGTTCGCTGGAGCGGCCCTGAGTCCGGCCCGAAAGCCCAGCGGGGCAAGAGCATCGCCCTTGTCGCAGAGGATTTGCGTAACGGAGGCATCGTCGGTGTCGCGCAGGGCGCTCGCGAGGCAGCCAAGGCGATGGGCTGGACGCTGAAGATATTCGATGGCGCTGGATCATCGGCCGGGCGCGCAAAGGCTTTCTCCGATGCGCTGGCAGAGAAACCCGACGGCCTCATTCTGTGCGGTTCCGATGCCCTTGAGAACAATGCGGCGCTGATCCTCTTCGCCAACAGGGATGTGCCGGTGGTTGGCTGGCACGCCGGGGCACGCCCCGGGCCGATTGACGGCACGCCGGTGGCCATGAACGTCACGACCGACCCGCTCGAAGTGGCTCGCCTCACGGCCATGGCGGCAGTGGCACAGTCAAACGGACACGCCGGCGTGGTCATCCTGACCGACTCCAAGTACAGCATCGCCATGGCGAAAGCCAAGGCCATGGAAAACGTCATTCGGGCCTGTCGAGAATGTACGTTGCTGGAAGTGCGCGATGTGGCGATCTCCGAAAGTGGCGAGAAGATGCCGGCGCTCACCAAGGAGCTGCTTCAGCGCTATGGCAAGCGCTGGACCCACACGCTGGCCATCAACGATATCTATTTCGACTACTCGATTGCCTCATTGACCAACGCCGCAATGCCCAGTGACGGCATCAGTCTGTTATCTGCCGGTGATGGCAGCGCTTCGGCTTTCTTGCGCATACAGGCAAAAACCTACCAGACCGTCACCGTGGCCGAGCCGCTCAACCTGCATGGCTGGCAAGTGATGGATGAATTGAACCGGTTGTTTGCAGGGCAGCCGGTGAGCGGCTTCGTAGCACCGATTCACTTGGTCAATGCCGACAATATTGCTTTCGACGGCGGGAAGAAATTCCAGTACGACCCTGACAATGGTTATCGAGACATTTATCGCCACCAATGGAATCCCTGACATTGGACGTTATTTCCCGGCTCGGACGCCGGCTATTGCCGCAGTCGTTGCGCGCACAGTTCACACTGGCGTTCCTGACGCTGGCGCTGCTGATCCTGGCGGGTGGTGCCACAGCGGTCTACGCGTTGCGCACGTCAAACAGCGCCACCCGCCAGCTGACGGATGAACGACTGGTGCGCATGCAAAATGGGCAAGACATGGTGCAGCGGACCTTGCTGATCGAACGCCAGACCGATCAGCTTCTGACAACCCGTTCCCCCGACGCCCTGCGTTCAAGCTATGCGGCGACCGTCGAACAGCTTGAAGCCCTTGATCAACTGGTGCAGGAGCTGACTGCCGCGAACAGTGGCGAGGCGATACTCGACATGCATCAGTCGAGTCAGATGTTCCGCAATACCGCCAACATCGTTGCGCAACTGCGAGAAAGCCTGTTGCAGACCGAGGTCACCTTCGAGCAAGCCCTGGAGGATCACGCTGCCCGGTTAACCGCGACCAAGTCCCGGTCCAGCCTGGAACTGGCGGTGTTACTTTTCGATCTGCCGCAGGCTAATGACAGTGATGCCGTGCAACGGCTGCGGATCCGATATGAGCGCCTGTCACGCGCCGCTGGCAAGTTACCCGACGCTGATGGGGAAACGCCCGATCTCTTCTCCCTGCGCCTGAGACTCATCAATCAGCACAACGTCATCCAGCGCTTCAATGAGGAGTTGAAGAATGAGGCCGGGGTTCTGGTCGCGGTGGCCCGTGCGCAATCCAGTGCTTACACCGAAGACTATCGCGAAGCCGTGCAGCGCCTGGTCGAGGCCTCAAATCGTAGCCAGCAATGGGTGCTGATCATGTTGGGCGCCAGCCTGGTGTTCGCCTGGTTCGTGACCCGGGTCTTCATGGGCCGTCATGTGCTTGTGCGCCTGAATGAAATAAGCCGGCAATTGCGTCAGGAACGCACTGACAAAACGCATTTGATGATGGTGGAACATGGGAAAGACGAGATCGGCAACATGGCTCGCGCGGTGAATCAATTCCTCAAAGACCGTCTTCAGCTGGAAAAAAAGACGGTCCAATTGAGTATCGCCACAGAGCGGCTCGCCCTGCAAAACAACCGATTAGAGCAAGAAGCCATCATCCGTGCCGGACAAGGTCATGTCCTGGAGCTGATCGCCAGGAGCACCGAGCTTGCAGAAGTCCTCGAGAGTCTGGCTCACCTGGTCGAGTCCCAACTGGAGGGGATGATGGTGTCCATCCTGGTGCTGGATGAGGATGGCAAACACCTGCTGCACGGGGCTGCCCCCAGTTTGCCGAAAGCCTATAACCAGCTCATTGACGGGATTGCGATCGGTCCAAACGTCGGCTCTTGCGGCACCGCGGTGTATCGACGAGAACCGGTCATCGTCACGGATATCGAGCTGGACCCGCTGTGGGAGGAGTACCGATCAGCCGCTGCGCCCTATGGATTTCGTGCCTGCTGGTCGACGCCGATTCTGTCCCATGAACGAAAGGTATTGGGTACGTTTGCCTTGTATTCCAACACCGTCCGCAGCCCTAGCTCGACCGAGACGCGACTGATCGACATGGCGACACCTCTTGCCGGTATTGCGATAGAACGCCAACTGACCGAAAAACGCATTCGCTATATGGGCGACCATGACGCACTGACCGGGCTGCCGAATCGCACCCTGCTCGAAGACCGTCTCAAGCAGGCAATACTGTATGCCCAGCGCTACAGCCGGCTGGTGACGGTGGTGTTTCTCGATCTGGACAAATTCAAACTGGTGAATGACAGCCTTGGGCACAGCGCTGGAGACGTACTGCTGAAAACCGTCGCCCAGCGCATGCAGGAATGTGTGCGCCGCACCGACACCGTCGTGCGACTGGGTGGCGACGAGTTTGTGATCATCCTGTTCGACCAGCCCTCAGACCTCGACGGCGTTACTCCAGCCCTGCACAAGATCCAGGAAGCCATCCTGCAGCCGATTCAGCTCAGCGGGCATACACTCCACGTCACCTGCAGCATGGGGTTGGCTACCTACCCAGCCGACGGCAGCGATACCGACACGTTGCTCAGCAATGCGGACGCCGCCATGTACCGGGCCAAGGAACTGGGTCGCAACAGTTACCAGTTCTATACGAGCGAGATGAATAACAAGGATCAGGGCAAGCTCGCCATGCAAGACGGGCTACGAAACGCACTCAACCATGACGAGTTCCTGCTGCTGTACCAGCCACAGGTGGATTTGCAGTCAGGTCAGATTATCGGCGTAGAAGCACTGATCCGCTGGCAGCATCCCGAACTCGGCATGGTGTCTCCAGTCAAATTCATTCCGCAGGCCGAAGAGACCGGGTTGATCGTGCCCATAGGCGATTGGGTGATTCATACCGCGTGCAGACAGAACAAGGACTGGCAGGATGCGGGCTGGCCGCCGATCACCATGTCGGTGAATATTTCAGCACGCCAGTTCATCGAAAGGGACCTGATCGACCGGGTGAGGCATGCCTTGCAAGAGACCGGACTGGACCCGATGTACCTTGAGCTGGAGCTGACCGAAAGTCTGATCATGCAAGACCTTCAGCAAGCCATCAGCAAAATGAAGGAACTGCAATCAATGGGGATCAGTCTGTCGATCGACGACTTCGGCACCGGCTACTCCAGCCTCGCCGCATTGAAAAGCTTCCCCATCGCAAGGCTCAAGATCGACCAGTCTTTCGTGCACGATCTGCCCGACAACGAGAACGACAAAGCCATCGCTACCGCAGTGATTTCGTTGGGGCACCAACTGAACCTCAAGGTCATAGCCGAAGGTGTCGAAACCGAAGAGCAGCAAACCTTCCTGCGTGAAAACGGCTGCGATGAAATTCAGGGCCACTTTTTCAGCAGAGCGGTCAGCGCAGAGGAAATCAGTCTGTTACTGCGCACGCCCCGATTACCTCAACCGAGCCGCATTACCAGCCCTGACACGGTAAGGCGAAAACGCGATGTAAAACGTCCACGCAGTCCAATGCCCGGGCGTTAATGACTTGGCGTACGGTAAAACGCTGCTGTGTCGACCTGCGGCAAAAAAGACATCGGCGACTTTCTGCTGCTCACCCAACTGGTGACCAGAGAAACCACCAGAGTGGCCAGCACCGGACGACGGAATTTCGCTTCAGCATTTTTGATGGACTGTGGCATGGCACGCTCGGCATTCAGCAAGAGAGAAAACTTGCATCTGGCATGAACCATGGTGCCAATCTCGATGAGCCGGGTAGTGTGGCAGGGGAACGACCTATGAAGGCCGTCCCCATGCCGATTGTGGCGCAAACCACTTGAGGTCGGTGCTCTCCCGTATTTTCGCCGGTCAACTGCGAGCTTCTTCGGTCAGCTCAAACACCTCTAGTTATCGATTAAAACGCTCGACCAATGAATACTGAGTATTAGCTGTCCGGGTCAATTCCTTGCTTAACTCTGCCGAATGATGGGCCTGCTCCGACGTCTGATCTGCCAGGTGCGCGATGGTGGTGATATTACGGCTGATTTCCTCTGCAACGGCGGTTTGCTCTTCAGTGGCCGCTGCAATCTGGGTTGTCATATCAGTGATGTTGGCGACCGCTTCACTGATACCTACCAACGCTTTGTCTGCCTCAAGCACCCACACCACACCTTCTTCGGCCTGACGGCGACCACTTTCCATCGTCTGCACGGCGTTATCGGAAGACATCTGGAGCTTGGTTATCAAGCCATGGATTTGCGTCGTGGATTCAGAGGTGCGCTGCGCCAACTGACGCACCTCGTCCGCCACCACGGCGAAGCCTCGACCCATATCACCAGCGCGCGCAGCTTCGATCGCGGCATTCAGGGCCAGTAGGTTGGTTTGATCGGCAATGCCTTTGATGACATCGACCACGGTTCCGATTTCATTGCTGTCCTTGGCCAACTGCGCGACCGTCTGCCCGGTTTCGCCAACCACTGCGGACAGTCGCTGGATCGCTTCGCGGGTATCTCGGGCCACATCGCGTCCGCGTCCGGTCAGCAAGTTAGCTTCTTGGGAGGCGTCAGCGGTGCGTTGGACATGGCTGGCGACTTCTTGTGTGGTCGCCGCCATCTGATTGACCGCTGCGGACACTTGTTCGGTTTCGACACGCTGGCGATCAAGACCGCGTGAGCTGTCGGCGGCCAATACGTCGGACCTCCCGGCTAGTCCGCTGAGTTGCTCCGCGGTGTCCTGCAGACGTGTAAGACAGGTCTTCAGGCGCGCGGCCTGGCTCACAAAGGCGGTTTCAAGGCGTGCCTGAGGGCCACACTCGTCGCTGTACATTTTCGCGATCAGTTGATCGGAGGTGGAGGGTTCAGCCATCTGTAGCATGCGCAATGTCCCCTGCTTTTGCCAGCGCGTGACGATCAGTCCGAGCGGTGCAGAGACAGCTGCGGTGATGGCAATGGCCACGAAGGTGTTGAGTAAGACACCACTCAAAGCCCCCGCCAAGCCCATAACCAGGAATGGCAACCAGCCAAGCAGGGCCGGTTGCCACTTGTCACGCGCGGGGATGGCCGCCTTGCCCTGACTGATGCGCTTGTAGAGGGCTTCGGCGCGGTGAACTTGTTCGGCAGTGGGTTTGACCCTGACCGATTCATAGCCAACCACTTGGCTGCCTTCGAAAATCGGTGTGACGTAGGCATTGACCCAGTAATGGTCACCGTTTCTGGAGCGGTTTTTGACAATGCCCATCCACGGGTTGCCTTGCTTAAGAGCGCCCCACATATGGGCGAATACGGCAGGAGGCACATCGGGATGGCGGACGATATTTTGCGGTGCGCCAATCAGGTCGGCTCTGTCGAAGCCACTGATTTCTACGAAGGCGTCATTGCAGTAAGTGATGACTCCTCGAGCATCTGTTGTCGAGATGAGTTTCTGTTGAGGTGCAAGCGCGACCTCACGTTGCGTAACGGGTTGGTTGTTCCTCATTCCTGCAGCTCCCTGGGTCCGGTAAAAAAGCCATCGGCAGACGCCAGGAAAATGTGAGTAATTTTTTTAAAATTATATTTAACAACAATGAGTTACATTAATTTTGATCATTGGAAATCGGGTCCAGATTAGATTTTTTTTCAGGTCCGTCCTCGACATCCTGGTTTACGCAAGGTTGTAGGAATGGCCTTGTCTGGATTACTTGATTGACGTCAACCGCCTGTGTCGGCCTGCGCTGTATTCTGCGCTGAAACCGACTGTTGGTAGCGCAAGGCTTATTGCTCATGACTGAATTGATGCTGACTCACCTCGACTCACTGGGACGCGTGCGAATGGTCGATGTTACGGATAAATGCGTGACGTCCCGAGAAGCCGTGGCTGAGGCATGGGTTCATATGCTTGCCGAGACCCGACAACTGATTGCCAGTGGTGCTCACCCTAAAGGTGATGTATTTGCGGTAGCGCGGATCGCCGGCATTCAGGCGGCCAAACGCACGAGCGAGTTGATTCCGCTCTGTCATCCGCTGCTTCTGAGCAGTGTTAACGTTGAGTTGAGTTTTGAAGGTGACCAACGCGTACGCATTGTTTCTCGGTGCAAGCTGTCCGGACAGACCGGCGTCGAGATGGAGGCACTGACCGCCGCCAGTGTGGCGGCCTTGACCTTGTATGACATGTGCAAGGCCGTGGACCGGGGCATGAGTATCGAATCGGTGCGGCTGTTGGAGAAGCAGGGTGGTAAAAGTGGTTGGTATCAGGCGCCGCAACAATGAAGCTGAATGTTTTGTATTTCTCGCGGTACCGCGAAACGCTTGGCCTTGACGATGAAACGATTGAAGGTGATTTCACTTCTGTCGATCAGTTGCGTCAGCACCTGATACATCGGTCTGGCGTCTGGCAGGTGCTGGCCGAACAGAACCTCATGTGTGCCCGCAATCAGGACATGTGTGGGCTCGATGAGCCGTTGATCGACGGTGATGAAGTGGGTTTTTTCCCAACCGTAACGGGAGGGTGATTCGATGATTCGAGTGCAGACAGAGCGCTTCGAACCCGGCACCGAAATCAATGCCCTGCAGGCTTTGAGCCTGAATGTCGGTGCCGTGGTGAGTTTTGTCGGGTATGTACGTGACACCAACGTCGGACAAGAAGTCGCCGGGATGTTTCTTGAGCATTACCCCGGTATGACCGAAAAGGTCCTGGGCAAGATCGCCGACGAAGCCCGACAGCGCTGGCCGTTGCTCGGACTGGTGCTGATCCATCGAATCGGCGCGCTGCAACCGGGAGACCCCATTGTCTTTGTCGGCGTCAGCAGCAGTCATCGTCAAGCGGCTTTTGATGCCTGTGCGTTTGTAATGGATTACCTGAAAACCCGAGCGCCATTCTGGAAGAAAGAACAGGTGGCCGAGAGTTCCCATTGGGTCGAGGCTCGCCACAGTGATCGCGAGGCGGCGCAACGATGGGAGTGACGTTTCCCTCGCGGTGAGTGGAACGTGTTCAGCTGTATTGAGAGCGAGAATCCCATGCTCTATCCGCTGTTTCTGACATTGCACCTGTTTGCCGCGATGATTTTCATCGGCACGGTATTCTTCGAAGTCCTGTTCCTTGAAAGTATCCGCAAACAACTGCCGGTCAAGGTCATGTTACTGGTCGAGCAGGGTGTCGGTCGACGTGCACGCACCTTGATTCCATGGGTCTTGCTGGTGTTGTTCGGTGCCGGGTTGGGGATGGTCTGGCTGCGCTATTTACCGGTCCTTGCCACACCAATGGCCTCATCGTTTGGCACGTTGCTGATGTTGAAAATCGTGGTGGCCGTCAGCGTACTGCTGCATTTCCTGGTCGCCATGTTTTTGTTCAAAAGTGGCCGGATGAGTGCTCGATACCTGCATTTCATCCATGGCAGCCTGTTCTGCCACATGGTTGTCATTGTGCTGTTGGCCAAGTGGATGTTTTACCTGACGTGGTGACTGGGCTTGCCTGGTGTCCGTTGCGCGACAAGCACTTCGCTCGCGCTTGATGCAAATCAAGGAGCATGGGTCGCCAGGCTCCGACACTGGCGGTCCGCAGCCAGTCTCGGAGACCCGTTATGCTCAATTCGTTTCACAGCCCTGGAGAGCTGAACGTCCGGTGCGATCAAGGCGTGCTCGACCCCAACGGCCATGTCGACACTGAAAAATTTCACGACGGCATCGGCTCTCTGGATTTGCATCGTGCATTGCGCGTCAGCCGTCAGAAGTGCCGTCCGCTGTCGCTGAACGTGCAACTGCCTTCTAACCTCAAGCGTGCCTTGTGGTCCCCTCGCGAAACTTCATGCGAGCACAGTGGTGTCGAACACTATCTTCAGCGTCTGCAACATGAGATCGACCTCGTCGGTTGTCATCTGGGAGCCGGGCAGCGGGTCGAGCAGTTCCATCTGGGGGGCGGAACACCCGCCATCGCCCAACTGAGACGGCTGATGAATCACCTTCGTGGCCGATTCAACTTTCTTGGACATGAGTGCGGTGACTACAGCATAGAAGTGGACCTTCACCATACGGATTGGTCGACCATGGGCATGCTGCGTGACCTGGGGTTCAACCATGTCAGCATCGGCGTTCCGGACATCGGTGCCGACCGTGCGATGTCGGTGGCCTGCTACCAGAATCCGGCACCGATCCATTCGCTTATCGATGCCGCTCGTACCTTCGGCTATCGATCCATCAATGTCGATCTGGGTTATGGCCATACCTGGCAGACGCCAGAAAGTTTTGCGCTGAAACTGGCGACCATCATCGAACTGGAGCCGGACCGGCTGCTGGTGTTTGACTATGCCCGGCCACCCCAACGCTATCGGCCAAAGACTGCAGACACAATCGGGGCGTTTTGCAGCGAGGAAGATAAAGGCGCCATGCGCCGGATCTGCTTTGAACAGTTGATCGGCGCCGGTTATCACTACATTGGCCTGGGGCAGTTTGTCCGGCCCGATGACGATTTGGCGATTGCTCAGGAGCGCGGCCGATTACGTCGCAATTGTGAGGGGTTTACCCGTCACGGGCATTGCGACCATATCGGGTTCGGTTTGGGCGCTATCAGTCAGATCGACGGTTTGTATGCGCAAAACACCGACGAACTGGAACGGTACCAGCAGCAACTGGACATGGACCAACTGCCGACGAGTCGTGGCTGGCGCTGTGAGGAAGGGGATCAGGTCAGGCACATGGTCATGGAACGCCTGGCGTGTGATCTGGAGCTGGATATCCAGGCAATCGAGAGGCGTCATGGAGTCATTTTTCGCCAGTACTTTTTCACCGCCTGGCCTGTGCTTGAGCAATTGAGCCGTGACGGGTTGATTGAACTGTCTGACCGTTTCATCAGCATTCTTCCGGCCGGTCGGCCGCACGTGGATGCCGTCTGCAACCTGTTTGAAAAGGATTCGGACGGTGCGGGGCATGAACCCCATTACGAATGGATTGATCATGACAACTTCATTTGATTTCAATCGTGCCCTGGTCGAAAAGTATGACCTCCCGGGGCCGCGCTATACCTCTTACCCGACCGCGCCGCAGTTTCATCAGGCGTTCGCCGTCGATGACTATCAGCGTGCGGCCTCGGACAGCAACCAGGCGACAACGCCAAAATCGCTGTCGGTGTACATCCACATCCCGTTCTGCAAGAGCCTTTGTTACTACTGCGCCTGCAACAAAATCATTACCCAGAAAACCCACCGCGCCGTCGAGTACCTGACGTACCTCAAGCGCGAAATCGTGATGCAGGCTGCCTTGTTCGACCGCACCCGCAAACTCACGCAACTGCACCTGGGAGGTGGCACGCCGACCTATTTGACCGGCGAACAACTGGCTGACCTTATGGACTGCCTGCACCAGGCATTCGACATGGACGACAGCGATGACCATGAGTTTTCCATCGAGGTCGACCCTCGCACCATCAGTACGCAACAGATCCAGTTGTTGCGTCAGTTGGGGTTCAATCGTTTGAGCTTTGGCGTACAGGACTTCGATCCCGACGTGCAGGCAGCGGTCAATCGGCAGCAAAGTGAAGAGCAAATCCATGCGCTGGTCGCTGCGGCGCGCCAAGCGCGATTCAAATCGATCAGTGTCGATCTGATTTACGGCCTGCCATTGCAAACCGTGGAGAGCTTCGATGTCACCCTCGGCAAAATCATCGCGCTGCGTCCGGACCGGATTGCCGCCTACAGCTACGCCCATCTGCCGGAGCTGGTGCGCGCGCAACGGCTGATTCGTTTGGCTGACATGCCGCCACCGGAGCGCAAACTGGAATTGCTTGAACTGACTGTCCGTCGTCTGACTGAGGCCGGTTATATCTATATCGGCATGGACCATTTTGCCTTGCCGGACGATGAGTTGGCGTTGGCCCGGGCCAATGGCACGTTGCAACGCAATTTCCAGGGTTATTCCACCCATTCCGACTGCGATTTGATCGGTCTCGGGGTGTCCTCCATCGGCAAGGTCGGCGACAGCTACAGCCAGAGCGTCAAGGAGCTATCGCAGTACTACGCCCGCATTGATCAAGGCTTGTTGCCTGTGCATCGGGGTTACCGGTTGAGCGCCGATGATCGTCTGCGCCGTGAAGTGATCAGCGATCTGATGTGCCACGGCCGGATCGACTTCGGCAAGTTTGAAGCGGGTCATGACATCTGCTTTACCGATTACTTTGCCGATGCGCTGATGCAACTGGACGAGCATGTTCGCGATGGCTTGCTGCAGATTCACAAAGACGCGTTGGTGTTGTTGCCCCACGGGCATTTGATGATGCGCAGCGCGGCGATGGCGTTTGATGCCTATTTGGGCGCTGATCAAAAAGGCCGGTTTTCACGTACCGTTTGAAGTCCCCAGTGCTGGCGTCCGCGATGCCAGGAGGAAATGATGAGAACCGAGTTTCAGGATCGTTTGGCGGTGGTCACGGGTGCCAGTTCCGGGATAGGCCTGGCCCTGTGTGCGGCGCTGTTGCCGCGCGGGGTCAAGGTGCTGGCGATGTCACGGAAAATCGGGGAACTGCCGGCCTTGCAGCAGATCTATGGCGAGCGCCTGCAATGGTGTGCCGGTGACGTGACCTGTCAGGATGACCTGCAGGCGCTGGCCCAACGTGCATCGACACTGGGCCAGGTGGATTATCTGGTGCCCAACGCGGGTATCGCCGAAATGGCCGATAGCCTCGACATGCCGGCCTTCCAGCGTCAGTGGGCGGTCAACGGCGCCGGGGCGTTGAATACCCTGGCGGCGTTACGCGGGGAGTTGGCGAGTCCGGCTTCGGTGGTGTTTGTCGGCAGCTTCCTGACCGGCTCGAGTTTTCCCGGTCTGGCCGCCTGCATTGCCAGCAAGGCCGCGCTGGCGGCGCAGGCGCGCACGTTGGCGGTGGAATTCGCGCGTTATGACGTGCGCATCAATCTGGTCTCCCCGGGGCCGACCGCGACCTCGATGTGGGACAACCTGGGGTTGAGCGACGGGGAACTCGACGACGTTGCCGGCACCCTCGGCAAACGTCTGCTGCCCGGTCATTTCCTCGATGCGTCTGCGGTGGCCAACGTGATTGTCTTTCAGCTGTCTCAAGGCGCGCGGGGTGTTTATGGTCAGGACTGGAAAGTCGATAACGGTTATACCCTGAGCTGAAGAGGTGAACACAAACCCTGTGGCGAGGGAGCTTGCTCCCGCTCGGCTGCGTAGCAGTCGTAAAATCAGCACCTGCGTTTAATCTGAATGTACGCAGTGACTGCTTTTAGGGCCGCTTCGCGCCCCAGCGGGAGCAAGCTCCCTCGCCACAAGTGCAATGTGTATTTCGATGTTCAGACACAAAATCTAGTGCGACGTACCCTCGGCAAACTCGATTTTATTGCCCACGTTGTACTTACCCGACGGCTTGTTCATCGGCAGGCGTTTGATCTCTTTGAGGGTGTTGCTGTCGTAGACGATCAGCGCACCGTCGGTGGCCCAGATACTCAGCAGCAGGTAGCGACCGTCGCGGGTGAATTCGACGTGGGCGGCGGTCTTTCCGGGCATCGGGCGCAGGGTGTGGGCGATTTCCAGGGTCTGTTTGTCGATCAGGTGGATCGCATCGTTGTCGGGGCCGAAGAACACGTCGGCCCAGGCATACCGCGAGTTGACGTGGCTGCGCATGAAGAAGCCCGGCCCCAGGGTCGGTATTTCCTTGAGCAGTTTCCAGGTCTTGAAGTCGATGACCGAGATCAGGCCCTTGCTGATGTTCGGCGTGGCGAACACCCACTCACCGTTACGTTTCCAGTAGGTCCCGGACCCCAGGTGCGGCATGCCCGGCAGTGGAATGTCGGTGACCACCTTGCCACTGTCGAGGTCGATCACCTGGCCGCCCTTGGCCGCGCGCGACGTGGCCAGCAGTTGCTTGTAGTCCGGTGAAAAGGAAAAGTCGTCCAGCATATCTTCGGCGTGGATCCGTCGCGGTTCGAAATCCGGTGTGCCGGTGCAGGGCAGTTCCCAGACTTCCTTCTCGTCCTTGAGCGCTACGATGAAGCTGTCCCGTGGCGGCGCGGTGTAGACCGCGCTGACCCGTGACGCGGTACCGTCCTGGCCGATCGCCGGAATGGTTTTGACCAATGACAGATCACGGGCATCGAGCACCACCAGGTTGCCAGGCAGGTAGTTGCCCACCAGCACCCATCGGCCGTCCTTGCTCACCGCGAGGTTGCGGGTGTTGAGCCCGGCGCGGACCTCGGCGATCAGTTTCAGGTTATGCAAGTCATACAGGCTGATCCAGCCATCGCGAGAAGCCACGTAGACGAAGCGTCCGTCCGGCGAAAACTTCGGCCCCCCATGCACTGCAAAGTGCGAAGCGAACCGAGCCAGCACTTCAAAGCGGTCGCCGTCGAGGATGTCGATATGATGATCACCGGCTTCCACCACCACAAACAGGTTCAGGGGATCGGCGCGATGCTGGGGTGTGTCGGGCAGTTTGTTGATATCGGCGAGAATCGAATGACTGCCGCGAATGTCATCGTTGCTCCAGGTGGGTGGGGTGGCGGGTGGTTGCTGGAGGTAGTCCACCAACGCGTCGATCTGCGTGGCGTTGAACACGTTGGCATACCCGCTCATCTGACTCGCGGGACGACCGTCCTGGATCACGCTGCGGATTTCGTCGGGTTTGATCCGGCTCAGGCTTTCCGGCAGCAAGGCCGGTCCCGTACCGCCGAGACGATTGGCGCCATGGCAGCTCTGGCAATGCTGTTGGTAGAGGTTGGCGGCCACGTCGGAGGGCGGAGTCGCTGCACCGGCGTGAGCCGCACCGATCCATAACAATGGGCCAAGCACCATGCGCCTCATATCGCCACCTTGCGCTGGCGTTGCAGCGCTGCGGGGTAAAAGCGCGCCGGGAATTCCTGTTGTTGGGCAGCGAACAGATCGACCACTTTGCCGATCACCGCAAGCGTCGGAATGCCAGGTGGGCATTCCCGCGCCAGGGTCGGCAATTGGTGCAGCCTGCCTCGTGCAACATGCTGGTCGGGACGCGTGCCATTGCTGATCAGCGCCGCCGGTGTCTCGGCGGGCATTCCAGCTTCGATCAAGCGCTGGGCGATAATCCCGAGATTGGATAACCCCATGTAAAACACCAGGGTCTGGCTGCTGTCGACGAGGCTGCTCCAGGGTAATTGCAACTCACCATCGTGCTGCAGGTGCCCGGTGATGAATCGACAGGAGTTGACCAGCTCCCGATGGGTCAGTGGAATGCCAGCGTAAGCGCTACACCCGGAGGCGGCAGTAATGCCGGGGACCACCTGGCAGTCAATGTTGCGTTGCAGCAGGTACTCCAGTTCCTCGGCGCCACGGCCGAAGATGAACGGGTCGCCACCTTTGAGCCGGACCACACGCTGCCCCAGATCGGCGAGGTCGGCGAGTAGTTCGTTGATCTGATCCTGTGGCAGGCTGTGGCAGCCGCTGGCCTTGCCGACGTAATGCCGGGCGCAGGTGAGGGGGATCAATGCCAGCAGCTCGGGGCTGATCAGGCGGTCGTAAACCACGGCGTCGGCTTGCATCAACAGGCTCCAGGCGCGCAGGGTCAGCAAGCGTGGATCGCCGGGGCCAGCGCCGACCAGGGCAACTTCGCCCGGTCTGAACGGGGACTCAAGTGCAGCCGGTAAAATAATCGATGGATGCATGGGACGTCCTTGGTACTTCATCAGGTGGGCCGGCCCCATCCTTTGTCAGATGGCTCGCCAGGCGGGTGCTTCAGTGCATGACGCAAGGGATGGTCGTTAATGGTGGTATGCCGATTTCTTCATCGCTGAGGTGGCATCCGGGGTCCTGGCCCCAGAGATCACCTTCGGCCCAGGCGCGGGTGCGGGTATTGCCGTTGCAGATGCTTAGCCAGCGGCATTGAGCACAGCGGCCACCGATGGCCCGAGGATGCGCGCGCAGTTGCTGCAACAAGGCGTCCGGGCGGTCCAGCCACAGCGTGCGAAACGGCGTGTGCCGGACATTGCCCACCGAGTGCTGCCACCAATAGGTGTCGGGGTGCACTTCGCCTGTGTTGTCGATGTTGGCGATGCCACTGCCCGAGGCGTTGCCGCCCCAGGCGCGGAGCATGTGTTCCAGGCGCCGGTAATGCTCGGGTAGATGCAGGCCTACCCATTGCAGCAGGAGAATCGCGTCGGCATCGTTGTTGCCGCTGACAAAATCGCTGTCGCGACCGTGCTGGATGTCCTCCCAGGCCCGTTTGAAGATCAGCGTCATCGCCTCGCGGCTCATCTGCTGCCGGGCGTCGAGTTGGCGGCTTCGTTTGCCGCGACCGCTGTAGTTGAGGTGCGACAGATAAAACTTTTGCACGTCGTATTCGCGCATCAGCGCCAGCAGTTGGGGCAGCTGCGCATGGTTCTCCTGGGTCAATGTGGTCCGTAGACCGACGCGAATGCCCTGTTCGCGACAGAGCCGGATCGCCCGCATGGAACTGGCGAAGCTGCCCTTCAATTGGCGGAAGGCGTCATGGGTGGCTTCCAGGCCGTCGATGCTGATCCCGACATAATCGAAATTCGCTGCGCGGATCTGCGCGATGTTCTGCTCATCGATCAATGTGCCGTTGGTGGACAAAGCCACAAAGAAACCCTTTGTGCGGGCATAGGCGCTGAGCACAAACAGATCGTCACGCAGCAGGGGTTCACCGCCGGAAAGAATCAATACCTTCACGCCGGCATCGTGCAGATCGTCGATCACGGTCAGCGCGGCGGGCGTATCCAGTTCGTCGCGAAAGACGCTGTCGGCGGACGTGGCGTAGCAGTGTTTGCAGGTCAGGTTGCAGCGCCTGAGCAGGTTCCAGATCACCACCGGCGGCCGGTTGCTGCCCGGTGGGCTGGTTCTGGGGGCGGGCACCTGGCCGGTCAGGGCACGCAGGTATTGGCTGATCCTCAACATGCAACTCTCCTTGAGTCAGGGTGTGTTCAGCGCGAAGCAATAAGCAAACGCAAGCCTGATGCCCGTAGCAGCTGTCGAGCTTGCGAGGCTGCGTTCGGTTCGGGCCGCGATCGGACGCAGCAGTCGTATAACCTGTGTGCAAGGTTTATCTGAAACACCGTATCGCCTGATTTCACGACTGCTTCGCAGCCGAACGCAGGCTTCGCCAGCTGCTACAAGGTATGCGTTGAACTGAGCGGCATTAAACGCACACCGGTTTTTTTCAGGATGCGACTGCTCACCAGCATCTCGTCGGCGACACAGGCGTCGCCCAGCAAGTAGCGCAGGTGTTCGCGGTAGCTGTCGATTTCCTCGCGGCTGCGACCGTGCACCATGGCGAACAGGTTGTAGCGCCACGCGGTTCGTCGCGGGCGTCGATAACAGTGGCTGACAAAAGGCTGTGCGCCGATCAGCGCGCCGAGGCGCGGCATGTCGGTGTCGCGCACATCCCAAACGGTCATGCCGTTGTAGCGATAGCCCAGGCGATAGTGGTTGGGGACGGCGGCGATGCGCCGGATCGCGCCCTCGGCCTGCAAGCGCTTGAGCAGATCCAGGGTGGATTCGATGCTCAGGTCCAGCTGTTCGGCGAGCCAGGCCCACGGGTCGTCCAGCAGCGGCAGGCCGGCCTGGGTCAGTTCAATCAGCCGGTGTGCCAGTGTGTCTTCAGACCGGGAAGTACAGACCGACATGGTAAGTCTCCTCTTTAGGCAAGTTGAGCAGCGGCAAACCGGTCAGGGTTTCGATGTATTGCAAGGTTTCGGTGACGTCTTGTTCGGTCGCGCAGCCGAGCACGAACCACATGTTCCAGGCGTGTTCGCGTCGATAGTTGTGCGCCACTTCAGGCAGGGCATGCAGTTGCTCGGCGACCTCTTCGAACCGTTCTTCCGGCACGGCCAGCGCCGCGAGGGTGAAGGCGCCACCGAGGCGTTCGATGTCGAACATAGGACCGAAGCGCGTGAGTATTCCTTCACAGAGCAGTTCGTGGAGGCGGTGGAGCAATTCAGGGCTGCTGCTGTCCAGTTCGCTGGCCAGCGCCTGCCAGGGGTTACGCACCAGTGGCAGGCCCAGTTGCAAGCGGTTGATCAACCGACGGTCAAGATCATCCATGGGGCTTGGTTCCCGTTGAGGAGGCGACAAAGCGTCCGCCGCATTGTTTGAAGGCATGGGTGCTGAACAGCAGTTGATGGGGCAGGTCACTCAGCAAGTGTTCTTCCAGCAACGCCTGGATCTGCGCCTCGACCTGCGCGCGTTGGCGTCCGTGAACCATGCAGAACAGGTTGTAGCGCCACTGCGGCAGGCGCCGTGGCCGTTGATAGCAGAGGGTGATACCGGACGCTCGCCCCAGGCGCTGGCCGACTTCGTCGATCAGCGCGTCCGGAACATCCAGCACCAGCATGGCGTTGGCGGTAAAGCCCAGTGCGCGATGGTTGAGCACCAGGCCGACCCGGCGAAACAGCCCTTGTTCGTGCCACTGGTGCATCTGCGCGAGCACCTGGTTTTCGTCGGCGTTTATCCGTTCCGCGAGGGTTTGATAGGGGCGCGAAACACGCGGTAATCCGTCTTCCAGGTGCCTTCGTAAGGCTTGTGTCTGTTCGGGGCTCAATCCCGTCTTCATGGGCCTTCTCCCAAGGCAAAACCGAGGTCGATGCGGTAAGCGGTCAACATCGGCAGATCCAGCGGAACAAGGCCGGTTTCGTTCTCAAGTGCTTCGAGAACACGTTCGATGTGGGGGCGATCAGGCCCGGTCAGCACAAACCACAGGTTGTAGAAATGCTCCCGTGCGTAGTTGTGGTTGACCTCGGGATACTGGCTGACGCGCTCGGCGACCTGTTGCAGACGTTCGGCGGGCACGGCGAAGGCGGCGAGGGTGCTGGCCCCGGCGCGGCTGTGTTCGAACACCGGGCCGATGCGTGAGAGGGGGCCGGCCTGAGCCATTTTTTCCAGACAATCCATCACCTGGGCCTCGCGGCAACCGAGAATCCGGGCCATCTCCTTGTAAGGTTCCGGGCACAACGGCATGCCGTGCTGGAAGCGGTCGATAAGTTGGCGGCTGAGCAGGTCGAGGTTCATTTCAATAGCCCATTTTCTGCGCGCGACTGCTGAAGAAGATGCCGCTCGGCGCGGTGGCGGGAAGGGTGCTCAGCTGCTTCAGGCTGTACGGATCCCAGACCTGAACCTGATCGCCATCGCGTAACGACAGCCACAACTGGTCGCCGCGCGCGGTGAATTCCATGTGCAGCACCGCCGGCCCCGGTCGCAGATCGGCGACTACGGCACGGGTTTCGGTGTCGATGACCTGGACCCGATCGTTGTCCGGGTAGGCGAAATTGACCCACAGTTGCCGACCGTCCGGCCGCGACGTGACGAACACCGGTTGGCCGGCCACCGGGATGGCAGCGGTCTGCTGCCACGTGCGGGAATCCATCACCAGCACCTGATGACGGCCGACGGCGGGCACGAAGGCCTGGTTGTCGGCAACGGCCCAACCCTCCAGATGCGGCATCTTGTAGACGGGCAACTTCGCCTGGCCGCGTCCGTAATCACCGAGCACTCGCTGCACCCCGCGCTCGGGGTGCCAGAGGTCGAGTTGCGCCATGCCGTCTTCGCCGAACAGCCCAGCCATGTAATAGCGACCATCGGGGGTAATCAGCGCGTCGTAGGGTTGCTGGCCGATGCCGGTGAAGCGGCTGATCCGTGGCGTGCTGCCCTGACTGAAATCGGCGGTCCAGATCTCGCCGGTATCGAACAGGCTGAACACAAAACGCTGACCGGGCGCGTCGACCAGGCCGACCACCCGTGAGCGTTTGCTGCCATCGGCGAGCGGTGTCGCGGGAATATCGGCCACCTGTTGCAGAGTGACGGCATCGAACACCTTCACGCCGCCGGGCACGTAGTTGGAGACTGCGATCAACTGGCCGTCCTGACTGATGGCGCCGCCGATGCTGTTGCCGCCCTGGATGACGCGATGGTCGATGCGTTGGGTCAGCAGGTCGATTTTGCTCAACCCGCCGTCGCGGCCGAACACATAGGCATAACGCTGGTCGCGGGAAAACACCACCGAGGCATGGGACAGATCGCCGAAGCCTTCGAGTCGGGCCAGTGCCGTGCGGGTATCGCTTTCGATGATTTGCACGCTGCCGGAGGTGCGCTCCACCACCACGCCCAGATCGCCGGTACCACGCAAGGGTGACTGAGCGCAGGCGGACAACAACAGCCCGGTCGCCGCTGACAGCAGGGTTGAACGGATCATGGTGCGGGATATCCCTGGAGAAGAAGATCAACCAGCCAACGAATGTCGTCCGGGCTGAGCAACGGGGCCCAACCGGGCATCGCGGTGCCGGGGCGACCTTGGGTGACGGTGGCAATCAGGCTGTCGCGGGACTTGCCTGCCAGCGTTGCGCGCGTCAGGTCGGGACCCAGCCCGCCGGTCATGTGCAGTCCATGGCAGGCGCCGCAATCCTGGGCCAGCAGGTGCTCGAGTTGGGCCTGACGCTTGGCGTTCGGCGCCGCAACCGAGGTCGCGCAAAAAAGGAGGAGGGCCGCCAGAACCACTGCGTGTCGATGAACCATCATGGCGCCCTCCGTTGGCTATTTGAGACTCAGGACCCAAGTTGCAAGTGTCTTCGCTTCATCATCCGTCACCGGGTTGGCCGGCATTGGTATCGGGCCCCAGTTGCCTTGCGTACCGTTCTTGATGTGGTTGGCCAGGGTGTCCGTGGCACCGGCCACGCCAGCGTTCCGGGCGGCTACTTCCTTGAGTGCCGGGCCGACTAATTTAGTGTCGATGGAATGGCAGGCTGCACAGGGTTTGCTCTTGAACAGCTCCGGCGCGTCTTGGGCCACCACCGGTTGCAGGCTCAATGCGCCGGTCAGGGCGATCAGTGAAAGCAGGGTATTTTTCATGAGGATTCCTTTCATTGATGGAGCTCAATAAATGTCGTGTTGGGTGTTGTAGACGTTGAATTTTCCCGTGGGCGTGATCAGTCGTTTGTCCTTGATGACTGTTTTGAGCTTCAGGGTTTTGTCGTCGATCACCACCAGCGCCGATTCGTCCGACTGGCCGCTCCACACGGAGAACCAGACCTCGTCGCCAGCCTTGTTGTATTCCGGCTGCACGACCCGCATGGCGCCTTGCTTGATGCCGGCGTACTCGGCGATGGGCAGCACGGTGTAGCCGGCGTCGAGTTTGTCGAGGTTGAACACCGCCACCGACTGGCTCAGCTTGGCGTCCGGGTTGAGGGTGGTGTCGACATACAGGTGGCGCGAGTTGGGGTGGGTTTTGATGAACAACGAACCGCCGCCCTGGCCCTTGAGCGAGGCGACCTGTTTCCAGGCGTATTGCGGGTGTTTGGCCGGGTCGGTACCGATCAGCGAGATACCGTCGTCTCCCAGGTGGCTGGTGGCCCAGACCGGGCCGTAGACAGGGTGATCAAAGTTGGCGCCACGACCCGGGTGAGGGGTTTTGCCGACGTCCACCAGGGCGGCCAACTTGCGATCCTTGGAGTCGATCACGGCGACTTTGTTGGAGTTGTTGGCGGCGGTCATGAAGTAGCGATGGGTGCTGTCCCAACCGCCGTCATGCAGGAAAGGGGCGGCATCGATGTAGGTGATGGTGAGGTTTTTGATGTCCTGGTAATTGACCAGCATGACCTTGCCGGTTTCCTTGACGTTAACGATGAACTCCGGCCATTCGTGGGAGGCGATGATCGCCGCGACCCGGGGTTCCGGGTGATATTCCTGCTTGTCGACAGTCATGCCGCGGGTCGAGACGATCTGTTTTGGCTCCAGGGTTTCACCATCCATGATGGTGAATTGTGGTGGCCAATAGGAGCCGGCGACCGTGTATTTGTCTTCGTAACCCTTGAACTTGGAAGTCTCCACCGAGCGCGCCTCGATGCCCACTTTGACTTCGGCGACCTTGGTCGGCTCCACCGGCCACAGGTCGATCATGTCGATCCGGGCGTCTCGACCAATCACCAGCAGGTAGCGACCGGAGGCAGAAATGCGCGAGATGTGCACCGCGTAACCGGTCTCGATCAGCTTGACGATTTTCTTGCTGTCACCGTCGATCAGGGCAATCTTGCCGTCATCGCGTAACGTCACCGAAAACAGGTTCGGCAGATTGAGTTTGCTCAGTTGCTTCTTCGGACGATCCTCGGGCTTGACCAGCACTTTCCAGGTTTTCAGCGTCTCGGCCATGCCCCATTCCGGTGGCGTGGGCGGTGTGTGCTGAATGAACTTGGCCATGGCCGTGATCTGATCCTTGGTCAGTGCATTCGATGTTCCCCAGTTCGGCATGCCCGCTGGTGAACCGAAGGTAATCAACGCTTCCAGATACGGTTGGCCGCGAGACTGGGTGATGTCCGGCGTCAGTGGTTTACCCGTGGCGCCTTTGCGCAGCACGCCGTGGCAGCCGGCGCAGCGCTGGAAGTAGATTTCCTTGGACGCGTCGAACTCGGCCTGACTCATGTCGGGCGCTCCGGCGGTTTTGACCATCAGCGGGCTGGCCGCAGCAGCAGCGGGCTCGTCGGCCCGGGCCGCATGAGTCACCGCAAGGGCCAGCGCCGACCACAATGTGGCGACAGTCAGAGCAAACGTTTTTCTATTGCTGATCAGCATTCCATTTCTCCTCAGGCAAGACCTTTGCGATGTGCTGGAACGGCAGCGCAGAACGCAGGTTCTTAGTGCCGTGCAAGGCTATGCCCGAGCAGGCCAATGCTTGCTTGACCGCGATCAAGTTTGCCGGCCATGTCACTTGCCAGGTTGTCGCAGGCGCCCGTAGCGTGTGGCTTGAATCCGCTTTTTGGAACAGACAGCCCATGGACCGAATCCAGTCTTGCGAACCCTTCTATCAACCGCTCAATAATGAGGAGGCGCTGTTCGAGCAAGCCTGGCGACACGGCATGCCGGTGCTGATCAAAGGCCCGACGGGGTGCGGCAAGACCCGTTTCGTCCAGCACATGGCCCATCGGCTGAAGCTGCCGCTGTACACCGTGGCGTGCCATGACGACCTGAGTGCCGCCGACCTGATTGGCCGTCATCTGATTGGCGCCCAAGGCACCTGGTGGCAGGACGGGCCGCTGACCCGCGCGGTGCGTGAAGGCGGCATTTGTTATCTGGACGAAGTGGTCGAGGCGCGGCAGGACACGGTGGTCGTACTGCACCCACTGGCCGATGATCGTCGCGAGTTGTTCCTGGAGCGCACCGGCGAAGTGTTGCAGGCGCCGTCCTCATTCATGCTGGTCGTGTCGTACAACCCCGGCTACCAGAACCTGCTCAAAGGCATGAAACCCAGCACCCGACAACGTTTCGTGGCGATGCGTTTCGGCTATCCGCCGGTGGCCGACGAAGAGCGTATTGTCAGCCGGGAAGCGCAGGTGGACAGCGCGCTGGCGGCGCAAGTGGTCAGGCTGGGGCAGGCCCTGCGAAGGCTGGATCAACATGATCTTGAGGAAGTCGCCTCGACACGGCTGCTGATTTTTACTGCGCGAATGATCCGCTCCGGCATGAGCCCGCGTGAAGCGTGCATGGCTTGCCTGGCCGAGCCGCTGAGCGATGATCCGCTGACGGTTGCGGCGCTGATGGGCGTGGTTGATGTCCACTTCGGCTGAGTCCAGGGGCGTTGCGCGTGGCCACCTGCCGGGCGATCTGGCGATGTGGTTTTTCATTTTGGCCGAGTTGTCGGTGTTCGCCATCCTGATTCTGGCGTTCGCCGTGACCCAGGCACTCAAGCCGCAGTTGTTCGGTGAAAGCCGTCAATTGCTCAACACTTCTACCGGCCTGGCGATGACCCTGAGCCTGCTCACCGCCGGGCTGTTCGCCGCGCTGGCTCAGGAGCAGGTCAGGCGTTCCCGGTCCCGCCACGGCGCCGTACTTCTGCTGGCCGCGTTGCTTGCCGGCAGCGTCTACGTGGTGTTGAAACTTACCGAATACCGGCACTTGCTGGCCTCGGGGCTGGGCATGGAGCACAACACGTTTTTCACCCTCTACTGGATCCTCACCGGTTTTCATTTTCTCCATGTATTGCTCGGCATGGTCATTCTCGGATGGCTGGCTGAGCGCTGCCGTCGAGGCCTGTACAACGCCGTCAACCGCAGCGGGTTTGAATCGGGCGTGCTGTATTGGCACATGGTCGATCTGATCTGGGTCGTGCTGTTTCCGCTGGTGTACGTGCTGAATTGACGGAGGTTCTGATGTCGGCTTCCAGGTTGTTGCTCGTCTGCTGGGCAGCGTTGGCCACATTAAGCGTGTGCACCGTTGTGTTGTCACAAGTCGGCGCGACGTGGCTGTTGTCCATTGCCATTTTGCTGGTGGCGGTTGGCAAGGCCTGGCTGATCACCGATGGCTTCATGGAGATGCGCCATGCGCCGCGATTGTGGCGCCGGTTGATGGTGAGCTGGGCGCTGGTGTTGGCGGCCGTTGTGGGGCTGACGCTGCTGTCGATCGGCTAACCAATCCATGTAGCAGCTGGCGAAGCCTGCGTTCGGCTGCGCAGCAGTCGTAAATCCTACCGCCTCGGTCCATCTGAAACACCGCGGTGGCTGATTTCACGACTGCTTCGCAGCCGAACGCAGGCTGCGCCAGCTGCTACATGGACCGAGTACGACTTAAGCGTATTACCCGACCAAAACCATCTGCCTTTCTTGATCGCCATCAAGCAGGTTTTACCCCCTCGCTTTCTATCATGAGCACGCCAAGCAAAGAGGAAGCGACCATGTCAGAGACCTTCACCAAAGGCATGGCCAGGAATATCTACTTCGGGGGAAGCGTCTTTTTCTTCCTGATATTCCTGGCCTTGACCTATCACACGGAACAGACCTTTCCAGTGCGCAGCAACGAAGCGCAGTTAACCGAATCAGTGATTCGAGGCAAGACGGTCTGGGAGCAAAACAACTGCGTCGGCTGCCACACGTTGCTGGGCGAGGGCGCCTACTTTGCGCCAGAGCTGGGCAACGTATTCCAGCGGCGCGGCGGGGAGGAGGGCTTTAAACCTTTTCTACATGCCTGGATGAAAATGCAGCCGCTGGGCGTACCGGGCCGACGAGCGATGCCGCAGTTCAAGTTGAGCGAGCAAGAGGTGGATGACATCGCCGAGTTCCTCAAATGGAGCTCGAACATCAACACCAATGGCTGGCCGCCAAACAAGGAGGGCTAAGAGATGAGCATCGCTAATCCGCATCTGAAATTCGCCTCGCAAGCCGTAGCCAAACCGTACTTCGTGTTTGCCCTGATGCTGTTTCTCGGTCAGGTGCTGTTCGGTTTGATCATGGGGGTGCAATACGTGATCGGAGACTTTCTGTTCCCGATCATTCCCTTCAACGTGGCGCGGATGGTGCACACCAATCTGCTGATCGTCTGGTTGCTGTTCGGCTTCATGGGCGCCGCCTATTACCTGATTCCGGAAGAGGCCGACCGCGAACTGCACAGCCCGAAGCTGGCGATCATTCTGTTCTGGGTATTCGCCGCTGCTGGTGTGTTGACGATTCTCGGCTATCTGCTGGTGCCTTATGCGGGCCTGGCCAAACTGACGCATAACGAGCTGCTGCCGACCATGGGCCGGGAGTTCCTGGAGCAGCCGACCATCACCAAGATGGGCATTGTGGTGGTGTGCCTGGGCTTTCTCTACAACATCGGCATGACCTTGCTCAAAGGTCGCAAGACCACCGTCAGCATGGTGATGATGACCGGGTTGATCGGCCTTGCGGTGTTCTTCCTGTTCTCCTTCTACAACCCCGGTAATCTGGCCCGCGACAAGTTCTACTGGTGGTGGGTGGTGCATCTTTGGGTGGAAGGCGTGTGGGAACTGATCATGGGCTCGATGCTCGCCTTCGTGCTGATCAAGATCACCGGTGTCGACCGGGAAGTCGTGGAGAAATGGCTCTACGTGATCATCGCCATGGCGCTGATTACCGGGATCATCGGCACCGGTCACCACTTCTTCTGGATCGGTGCGCCCGAGGTCTGGCTGTGGGTCGGCTCGATCTTCTCCGCATTCGAACCGCTGCCGTTCCTGGCCATGGTGATCTTTGCCTTCAGCATGGTGAAGAACCGTCGGCGGCAACACCCGAACCGTGCCGCCACGCTGTGGGCCAAGGGCACCACGGTCACGGCGTTCTTCGGTGCGGGTGTCTGGGGCTTTCTGCATACCCTGGCGCCGGTCAACTTCTACACCCACGGTTCGCAATTGACGGCAGCGCACGGTCACCTGGCTTTCTACGGTGCTTACGCGATGATCGTGATGACCTTGATCAGCTACGCCATGCCACGCCTGCGCGGGCTGGGTGAAGCGGGTGACGAGCGTTCACAGACCCTCGAAGTCTGGGGCTTCTGGTTAATGACCCTGTCGATGGTGATGATCACGCTGTTCCTCACCGCGGCCGGTGTCGTACAGGTTTACCTGCAACGCTGGCAGGCCGATGGGATCGCGTTGCCATTCATGGCCACGGTCGAACATCTGCAAGTGCTGTTCTGGGCGCGTCTGGGTGCTGGTATCGGCTTCTTCGCCGGGCTGCTCTGTTACCTGTTCAGCTTCAAGCAACGTGGCCGCGCAGCCTTGCGCGCTCCGGCGGCGGTTGTACCTTCATGATCGGGTGCAATGGCTAGGAAAAGGTCGGCCCGGCTGATACAGCGGGCCGTTTTTTGGTTCCAGCAAGGGCAAGCCTCATGGCGTTTACCGTCGAACTGGAAGAGTGGGTAGGCAGTGTCTGGCATCGTTTCATCACCCGGCGCGCCAGCCCTGATTTCCCCGAAGCACGGGTTGAACTGGCCAGCCAGCAACGCCCGCTGGCGCTGTTGTTCCGCGCCATGGGCGGTGCCAATGGCGTCGGTGTGGAAGCGGCCAGCGACCGCGATCTGCTGCTGCGACGCAACGTGTTGCAGCAAATCGCCGGCACCTGCAAACAAGTGCCGCTGGCGTGGTGTGACGAGCGTAATTTACGGCTGCCATCGAGCCTGGCGGTGTTTCCCGAAGTGGCACTGAATGAGGAACTCTATCGCTGGCTCGCGTTGCTGGCGGCACAGGCCGGGCAGATGCGCCACTGGGGCCGGGACAATCAACGCTGGACGCAACAGCTGCTGCGACGCTATCCCGCGCTGCGTGTTCGTTACCAACGACTAGTCGATGCCCATCTGCAATTGCGCCCCGATCCGGCCTCGTTGAACGGCAGCGAAGCGGTACTGGAACGGGCGTTATGCCAGGCGTTGCGCGAGCCCGGCAGTGTCGAGCACTTTCCCCGTAGCGAACGGGCCGCGTGGCCGCTGCCGCTGTGGTTGTACCCGCCGCAAAATCTCGCTAGTCCCCAGGCTGCCGATCTGGGCGATGAGTCCGAAGAGTCTTTGACCACGCCACCCGGCGAGCAGAAAGGCGGGCGTAAGCGCGCGACGCGGATCGATGAAAGCACCCGTGAAGGCGGGTTGCTGGTGGTGCGTCTGGAGAACCTGTTCAGCTGGACCGAGCACGTGGACCTGGATCGCTGGTCGGATGACAGCGAAGACCCGGACGCTGCCCGAGTCGCCGACGACCTGGACGAGTTGACGCTGTCGCGCACACGCCTGCGCAAGGGGGGCGGTCTCAAGCTGCATCTGGATTTACCACCGGCCGATGTCGACGATATTCCCCTCGGCGAGGGCATCAAGTTGCCGGAGTGGGACTATCGCAAACAACGGATGCAGGACAGCTTCGTCAACCTGCAGATGCTGGTGCCCCGCGACTGTGAGGCGCAGCCGCTGCCGCTACGCTTGAAGGCCTCGGCGCACCGTTTGCGGCGTCAGTTCGAGCACCTGCGCAATGATCGTCAATGGTTACGCCAACAACCTCAGGGATCAGAGCTGGACATGCAGGCCTGGCTGGATTTTCACGTTGATCGCGAGCATGGCCAGTGCGCCGAACGCGGTTTGTTCATGGAGCAGCGGCAGACTCGCCGCGACCTGGCGTGCCTGTTGCTGGCCGACGTGTCGATGTCCACTGACGCCCACCTGAACGATCAGCATCGTGTCATCGACGTGATCCGCGACAGCCTGCTGCTGTTCGGCGAAACCTTGTCGGTGCTGGGTGATGATTTCGCCCTGTACGGGTTTTCCTCGTTGCGTCGTCAGCAAGTGCGCATGCAGGAACTCAAGTCGTTCATCCAGCGTTATGACGACACCACCCGAGGTCGTATTCAAGGTCTCAAACCGGGGTATTACACACGCATGGGGGCTGCCATTCGCCAGGCCACGCAACTATTGGGCACGAGCAAGCGGCGCAGCAAACTGTTGCTGCTGCTGACGGATGGCAAACCGAATGATCTGGATCTGTATGAAGGGCGCTACGGTGTTGAAGATACTCGCGAGGCGGTGCTTGAGGCACGGCGTCAGGGGCTGACGCCGTTCTGTATCACGATCGATCGCGAGGCCGGGGATTACTTGCCGTACATGTTCGGCGCCAATGGCTACACCTTGATCCGCCAGCCCGAACAACTGCCCCTGCGCTTGCCGCAGTTGTACCGCCAGCTGACCCAACCGTGATGTCCTTGACCACCTGCGCTCCTGTAGCAGCTGCCGAAGGCTGCGTTCGGCTGCGCAGCAGTCGCAAAACCATACAACGCGGTGTTTCAGTCGTACCGTGGGCTCAGGATTTACGACTGCTGCGCAGCCGAACGCAGGCTGCGCCAGCTGCTACAGGGATATGTGCGATCTTCAGCTGCGCGGCAGCCAGAAAAACATCACCACGCAAAAGACCGTCAGGCCAACGCAGAACCACATGAATTGGCGCTGCCGACGTTCCCCGGCGTGTTCAGCCAGTGCCGGCAGGGGCATGCCGCATTGGTGGCACTCGGTTTCTTGTGAAGGGTTGGCATGTTGGCAATACAGGCAGACGGGCATGGCACTCACTCGAACTGTTCCAGGCGCAGACGATCAAGAATGGCGATCTGACGGCCGTCCTGAGTGATGATGTTTTCATCGATCAAGCGGCGGATGATTCGCGAAAAGGTTTCTGGCTGGATCGACAGATGCCCGGCAATCAGTTGCTTGGCCATCGGCAGTTCGAATTGGCAGTCAACGGTTTGCTGGCGCACCAGTTGCGTCAGCAGATAACGCACGACCCGGTGGGTGGCGTTTTTCAGCGACAGGGTTTCGATTTCGTTGACCCGTTGATGTAAGCGAACGCAGAGCTTGCCCAGTAGTGCGAAGGTCAACCGACTATTGCTCTGCAGCAGGCGCATGTAGGTGCTGTTGGATAAACGATAGAGCTGGGTGGGGCAGATCGCTTCGGCCGAGGCCACATAGTTTGGGGTGTCCATCAGCATCATCGCCTCTGCGAAGGTTTGCCGCTCGCTGATGACCTCGAACACTTTCTCCTGCCCATCCGGTGTCAGCCGGTAGATTTTTACCGCGCCGGCAATCACGAAGTAGAACGCATCGGCTGGCTCCCCCTGACGGAACAACGGCTCGCCTTTGTCGATGCTCAGCAATTGGCTGGTACTCATCAATTCGTCCAGCTGCTCTTCGTTCAACGGCTCGAACAGATGATGACTGCGCAGAATCTGGTGATGGACGCGGTGAAGCACCATGAGAATTCATCCTGAAGATTGAGAAGGGGGGCTGGTGAACAAGTCAGACGAGGCCTAGGGAAACGCCGCTGGCCACGGCCAGGATTGAGGTCAACACCACGAACCAGGCCAGTGGCTGGATGACTTTTTTCATGACGACTCCTGGGATCGGTTTGTTTGATTTCCACAAGCTTGAGCAAGACATGGGCCAGGCTTGGAGGCCTTTATTTAGCGGGGTTCTCAGGCGTGAGGGTAAAAAAGACCCTGAGGATTAGGGTGAAAATAACCCTTTAATGGTCATTTGTACCCTGATCCGGAATGCCCTGTGGCGAGGGAGCTTGCTCCCGCTGGAGTGCGAAGCACTCCCAACATCGATCTACGCGGTATGTCTGATAGAACGCATTCGCCGGTTTTACGGCTGCTGCGCACCCGAGCGGGAGCAAGCTCCCTCGCCACAGGAATACGAGAAAGCATCAGGGCACGCCCCTTGCACACTTGATCTGCGACAACGGCAATGGATCGGTAATACCCGATGATTGCTCCTGGATTTACCTCGGCGCCTGCGGGTTGGTGTCAGGTCAGCAACAAGGTAGAGGAGTGGTTTTATGCAAGTGCTTGACCGCCGTAAAGCGATGGCAATCACGCCGCTGTTTCGGCTGGCCTTTCGGCCATTTTTCCTCGCCGGTTGCCTTTTGGCAGTGCTGGTCATTCCACTCTGGCTGGCGGCCTTCAGTGGTTCGATTTCCAACTGGCAGCCGGCGGGTGGTTGGCTGGGCTGGCATCGGCATGAATTGCTGTTCGGGTTCGGGTTGGCGATTATCGCGGGCTTTCTGTTGACGGCGGTGCAGACCTGGACCGGTCGCCCAGGCCTCAGCAGCAAACCGTTGGCCGCGCTGGCGTTGCTGTGGTTGTTGGCGCGGGTGGCCTGGCTGGCCAATGCGCCATGGCCGTTGCTCGCAGTACTGGAACTGGCGTTCCCGTTGGCGGTGGCGGTACTCATGGGCTTCACCTTGTGGAAAGTGCGGCAGAAACGTAACTACCCGATTGTGGTGGTCTTGATGTTATTGGCCTTGGCTGACGGGTTGTCTCTGTACGGCCTGGTCGAGGGGCACGAAGGCTGGCAACGCCAGGGCGTGCTGAGCGGCCTCTGGCTGGTGGCGGCGATGATGGGGTTGATCGGCGGGCGGGTCATTCCGTTCTTCACCCAGCGCGGCCTTGGTCGGGTTGAAGGCGTTGCCGCCTGGCCCTGGCTGGATCGCCTGCTGTTGGTCGGTTCGCCGCTGGTGGCGTTGTTGTATGCCGCAGGACCGGCGCTCAACCCCAATGTCTGGGTGGGCCTGCTGTTCGCGGTGCTGGCGGCAGGGCATCTGGTGCGCCTGGTGCGCTGGCATGACCGGGCACTCTTGCGCGTGCCGTTGCTGTGGTCGCTGCATCTGGCCTATGGCTGGCTGGCGGTGGCGTGTCTCGGGATGGCGCTGTGGCATTTCGGTGTGCCGGTTAACCCGAGTCTGGCGGTGCATTGCCTGACCATCGGGGCCATGGCTGGCCTGGTGCTGGCGATGATCGCGCGGGTCAGCCTCGGCCACACCGGTCGCCCCCTGGAACCGCCATCGGGCGTGACCCTGGCGTTCATTCTGCTAAACCTGGCGTGTCTGAGCCGGGTGGTGTTGATCCTGTTTTTCCCCTTGGCCGCATTGTGGTTGGCGGGCCTGTGCTGGGCGCTGGCGTTTGCGCTGTATGCCTGGCGCTATGGGCCGATGCTGTTGCGGGCCCGGGTCGACGGTCATCCAGGATGAATACGCGAATGAATGGAGGCAGCCGCTGATGTATCCCTTTTTACTGGTCACGCATTTGCTGGCGGCAATCGCCTTCATTGGCACGCTGTTTTTCGAGGTGGTCATCTGGCATCGCGCCCGCCAGCCGTTGACGGAGATTGCGCAAGTGACGGCGGATCAGGCGATTGCCCTGCGTTCGCGTAAGGTTCTGCACGGCGTGGTGTTGCTGTTGTATGGCGCCGGCATCGGTTTGGCGTGGCAGTACCGTGGCGCATTGAGTCAGCCGCTGGCCAGCAGTTTTGGTACGTTGCTGAGCCTGAAAATCCTGTTGGCCTTGAGCATCATCGGTCATTACTTGCTGCTGGCCTATTGGCTGACCCACGGGCGCCTGACCGCGACCCGCGCAAGCTGGATTCGCCGCAGCATTCTCGGGCACATGGTGTTGATCGTGATCCTGGCCAAGGCCATGTTCTATTGGCACGGCTGATCGCAATACGTCCCTCATAAACAAAACCCGCGTCATCCGGTTGGATGGCGCGGGTTGGGGGGTGGCCGGTAATCGATCAATGGCGGGGGTTCAGGGCATTAATGAACAGCACGTTGTTTTCCAGGTGGATGTGTTGCATCAGGTCGTCTTTGAACTCCAGCAGCCCACGGTAGAGCGCACGCCAGGTGTTACAGGCATCGGCGGGCGGGATGATGTGATTGGTCAGGGCGAGCATCTTCTCCAGCGCTTCACCATGTTGATCGTGTTCGAAACGCAGCACCTGGATCGGCGGTGCGGCCTGAGGGCCAACGCCTTGTTGCAACATCGGGAAGAGCACTTGTTCTTCCTTGAGCATGTGGCCTTCGAGTTCCTGCTGCATGTCTGTCAGCAGATCGGCCAGGCCGTTGGGGCAACTGCTGCGCGCGCCATGGACCTGCTCGACGCGGCGAGCCAGTCGGATCAGCTCCGGCAGTTGCTCGCGGTGGCGGGCGTGGTAGCGCGCCAGAAGGTGGGCGATCAGCAGTTCCGACGGTTCGTTGCGCCAGTCGTGCTGGGTTTCGCCGGCGTCTTGCAGAATCTGCAGGGCGTCGGCAATGAGGACCGGATCGAGGTTTTTGCCAAGGGCCGCTTCACGCAGGCTTTTATGCCCGCCGCAACAGAAGTCCAGTTTGAAGGTGTGAAAGATCCGGGTGGCACCGGGAATGTCGCAGGCCAGTTGGCCGAGGCTTTGTTCCAATAGGGGCTGGCTCATCAGGGTTCCTTGTTTGGGTTTCAACGGTTCCCCAGGCTCATTGCACCCGGCATGCCATTTTTAACGTATTGAAAAACATGGATTAATTTTTAGTTGTGGTGATATTCACCCTGATGCTTCAGGGTAAATACAACCATAGAGGGTGATGACTACCATGCTGCGAGAAAGCCTGGCGGCCGACCTGATCGTCGAGTTGCCCAATGCCGTGCGGTTGCAACGACTGGTCCAGACCCTGCGCGAATACTTCAACAGTGGCGCCGTGGGCTTGCTGCGTCTGGATGACGACAGCCTCAGGCCCGTTGCAACGGTGGGGCTGGTTCATGAAGCGTTGGGGCGCCGGTTCGTCATTGCCCAGCATCCTCGGCTGGCGGCAATCATGGCGTCGCGCGAGCCGACCTGGTTCGAGCCCGACAGCCGCCTGCCGGACCCCTACGACGGCTTGCTCGACAACCATGTCGGCGAACCGCTGCCGGTGCATGACTGCATGGGCGTGAGCCTCTATGTCGAGGGGCGGATCTGGGGCGCGATCACCCTCGATGCGCTGCACGCCGGGACCTTTGACAACCGGGCGCGGGAAGAACTCAAGCGTTGCACTTTGCAGATCGAAGCCGCCGTGCGGGTCACCCGCCTGGAGCAGGAAAACCGCAGCTTGCGCCTGTCCCGCAGCGATCCTCAGGACTTGCGCGTGCCCGTCGGAGAAGGCGAGATCCTTGGGCAAAGTGAGGTGTTGCATCAGTTGCTCAATGAGCTGGATGTACTGGCCGATTCCGATCTGCCGGTATTGCTGCTGGGCGAGACCGGCGTCGGCAAAGAGCTGTTCGCACGGCGCTTGCATCGTCTTTCAAGGCGCCACCACAAACCGCTGATACAGGTTAACTGCGCAGCCTTGCCGGAGTCGCTGGCAGAGAGTGAGTTGTTCGGGCATGTCAAAGGCGCCTTTTCCGGTGCTACGAGTGACCGTGCCGGACGCTTCGACGCCGCCAACGGTGGCACGCTGTTTCTCGATGAAGTCGGGGAGTTGCCCTTGAGTGTGCAAGCGAAATTGCTGCGCACCCTGCAAAACGGCGAGATCCAGCGCCTGGGCGCCGACAAGCCGTTGCACGTCGATGTGCGCATCATCGCCGCCACCAATCGGCACCTGCCGGACAGCATCCGCGATGGCTTGTTTCGCGCCGATCTGTATCACCGCCTCTCGGTGTACCCGGTGCCGATTCCAGCGCTGCGCGAGCGTGGTCACGATGTGTTGATGCTGGCCGGGCATTTTCTGGAGCTCAATCGGGCGCGGCTCGGCCTGCGAGGTTTGCGTTTGTCGCCGGCGGCGGAGCGAGCTTTGCTGGCATACACCTGGCCGGGCAATGTGCGCGAACTGGAGCACGTCATCAGTCGGGCCGCATTGAAGCAGCTCAGTCGCGGGACGAGTCGCACATCGATCATGACGCTGGAGCCAGAGGTTCTCGATCTCGACAGCCCGGTGGCAGCATCGGGGGCAGAGGTCGAGCCATCCCGGGACATTACGGTTGATCTGCCGTTCCAGCCCCTGGGCGAAGCCGTCGATGATTACCAGCGCAAGAAGATCCTCGAGGCCCTGAGCCTGTCCGGAGACAACTGGGCCAGCGCCGCGCGGATGCTGGAAGTCGACCCCAGCAATTTGCACAAACTGGCGCGACGCCTGCGTCTGAAGTAGGTCAGGGCGCTGCCGTGTCGACGCTCGGTGTTGATGGCGGTCAAGGTGGTATCGCGCAGTGCCTCGCACACTGCGCAAAACCTTCCGGAGATCACCGTCATGCCCCTGTCCTTGGCCCAAATGCGCCGTAACTACACCCTTAATGGCCTGCAAGATGAGACAGCGCTGGACGATCCACTGGCGATGTTCCGGCAATGGCTGCAACAGGCCCGCGACACCGAGTGCGCACCTGTCGAGGCCAATAGCATGGTGCTGGCGACGGTCGATGATGAAGGGCGGCCGCACTGCCGTGTGCTGTTGCTCAAAGGCTTGAGCGATGAAGGTTTTACTTTTTTCGGCAATTATCAGAGCGACAAGGGGCGGCAACTGGCCGCCAATCCCTATGCCGCCATGACGTTTTTCTGGCCGGGGCTGGAGCGTCAAGTGCGCATCGAAGGCCGGGTGTCCAGGCTCGACCCGCAACTCTCGGATGCATACTTCGATTCCCGCTCGATGGCCAGTCGCCTGGGCGCCTGGGCTTCACCGCAAAGTCGTCCGTTGGCCAGTCGTGCCGCGCTGGAGTCGATGTTGGCGCAGACCATCAAGCGCTTCGTTGGCCAGACCGTCTCGCGCCCCGAACATTGGGGCGGTTATTGCCTGCACCCTGAACGTCTGGAGTTCTGGCAGGGCCGTGCCGACCGCTTGCATGACCGTCTCGATTACCGGTTGCGAGATGGTGCATGGCAACGGCGCCGCTTGGCGCCTTGAGCGACGAGTAAGTTCCCCCGTAGCAGCCTGCGGCAGCTGCTACGGGCTTGAGTCCCCCATTAATCCATAGACCCCGACGAGGTACCTCCTTGGAGGAATAGGCTCGTTCGCTATTCCGGTTCAGGCTTTGGGCCATACCCTCATCTACGGGAAAGCCTGGATATGGCCCATCTGACGCAACGCAGTTTCGAACCCCTGAACATTGCCGTGCTGACCATCAGCGATACGCGCACCTTTGACACCGACACTTCAGGACAGACCCTGGCGGATTTGCTGCAAACGGCCGGGCATGTGCTGATCGATCGTGGCCTGGTCAAGGACGACATTTATCAGATCCGCGCAACGGTCTCCCAGTGGATCGCCGACCCCCGGGTGCAAGTCATATTGATGACTGGCGGCACCGGTTTCACCGCTCGTGACAACACACCGCAAGCGGTGCTGCCACTGCTGGACAAACATGTGGAAGGCTTCGGCGAATTGTTCCGCCAGGTGTCGCTGGAGGAGATTGGCATGTCCAGTCTGCAGTCCCGGGCACTGGCCGGGATGAGTAACGGTGTACTGGTGTGCTGCGTTCCTGGCTCGCCGGGTGCCTGCCGGACTGCCTGGAACAAGATTCTGCTCGAGCAACTGGACAGTCGCACCGGCCCGTGTAACTTCGCCCCGCATTTGAAAGCGCAAGCACAGCGGGTCATCGACGCCTGCGAGACACGCTCATGAGCGGCCGGGTGTGCGACCTCGGCAACCTGATGCCCGTGGACGAGGCCATCAGCCGTCTGCTCGACCAGGCGCCGCCACCGCCCCTGGCGCAAATGGTCCGTCTGGACCAAGCCATGGGGCGGGTACTGGCGGTGGACATTCATTGCCCGGTGAACCTGCCGGCCTGGGACAACAGTGCCATGGACGGGTATGCCCTCAGGGCTGGTGACCTGCCAGCGGAAGGTGGCTGTTTGACGATTGGCGGGCGAATTGCGGCGGGGGATCAGGCGCGCTCGCCCTTGCTTGCGCAGCAAACGGTGCAGATCTTTACCGGCGCGCCATTGCCACCGGGTGCCGATACCGTGGTGCCGCAAGAGCGCTGCCGGGTCGAAGGCGAGCGCGTCTGGTTCCCGCCCGTAGCCGTTGGCGATCACGTACGCAAGGAGGGTGAGGAAGTTCGCCGCGGGAGCCTGTTGCTCAAGGCCGGCAAGCGCCTGCGCGCACAAGAGCTGGGGTTGCTGGCCGGCGCCGGGATCGCCCGGGTCGAGGTCTATCGGCCGTTGCAGGTGTGCCTGCTCAGCAGCGGTAACGAACTGCGTGAGCCGGGCGATCCCTTGGCGCCGGGGCAAATTTACAACAGCAATCGGTATTGCCTCGCCGCGTTGTTGCGCGGCTGGGGCGTCGAGGTGCATGACTATGGCGTCATGGCCGATGAGTTGGTGGCCAGCCGGCATGCCTTGAGCCTGGCGTCTTCGGAATGCGACTTGCTGTTGAGCTCCGGTGGCGTGTCGGTCGGCGAGGAAGATCACCTCAAACAGGCCATCGAGGAACTGGGCAGTGTGGATTTCTGGCGGCTGGCCATCCAGCCGGGTAAGCCATTGGCCTATGGCGAAGTGGCCGGTAAACCGTGGATCGGTATGCCGGGAAACCCGTCAGGGGCGCTGATTACCGCGTTGGTGGTGGTGCGTCCGTTCCTGCTCCGGGCCCAGGGCGTGACTGACGTGCTGCCAGTGCCGTTGGCTGTACCCGCCGGGTTCGACTGGTTGCAGCGTAACAAGCGTCGACAATACCTGCGGGCCAGGTTGATTCCCGGTGCCGATGGCCAGTTGAGTGTGGAACTGCACCCTCAGCAAAGCTCGGCCATGTTGACCGCCGCGTGCTGGGCCGACGGGCTGGCGGTGATCGAGTGCGAGCAGCAAGTGCTCAAGCACGACAACGTGATGTTCCTGTCCTTCGCCGACCTGATGCAGTGATGGCAATTGATTGCCGTCAAGGCTGTGCCTGCCGGTCTGGCTAGACTGTGTGGCGAGGGAGCTTGCTCCCGCTGGGTCGCGAAGCGGCCCTGTTATTCAGGCCTGCTGCGCAGTCCAGCGTCGGAACGCCGCCCGGAGCAAGCTCGCTCGCCACAAGCGCATTCCAACCATGGCTGATCAGGCTCCGGACTGCGCTTTTTGATGAGGATTACCCATGCAACTGGTCTGCCCGGCAGGGAATCTGCCTGCGCTTAAAGCGGCGGTGCGCCAAGGCGCCGATGCCGTGTATGTCGGCTTTCGCGATGACACCAATGCCCGGCATTTCGCGGGGTTGAACATGGACGACAAACAGTTCGACGCCGCCGTCGCCCACATCCGCCAACATCAACGCAAACTCTACGTCGCGGTCAACACGTACCCACAACCCAAGGGTTGGGAGCGCTGGCAACGGGCGGTGGATCGTGCCGCCGATTTCGGCGTCGATGCGCTGATCGCCGCCGACCCCGGGGTGCTCGACTATGCCAGTCAGCGTCACCCGCAATTGGCCCTGCACCTGTCGGTTCAGGGGTCGGCAACCCATGCCGCGGCGCTGGAGTTTTATGCGCAACGCTACGGCATTCGTCGCGCGGTATTGCCACGGGTGTTGTCGTTGGCGCAGGTACGTCAAGTCGCCGCCAGCAGCCCGGTGCCCATCGAAGTCTTTGGCTTCGGCAGCTTGTGCATCATGGCCGAAGGGCGTTGCCACCTGTCTTCCTACATCACCGGTGAGTCACCGAACCTGTGCGGTGTCTGTTCGCCGGCCAAAGCCGTGCGTTGGAGTGAGGATGCCGAAGGCTTGAGCGCGCGCCTCAGCGAAGTGCTGATCGATCGCTACACCCCTGACGAATCGGCCGGTTACCCGACCTTGTGCAAAGGCCGTTTTCTGGTCGATGGCAAACGCTTTCATGCGCTGGAGGAGCCCACCAGCCTCGACACACTGGACTTGCTCCCGGAATTGACGGCCATTGGCGTCGAAGCGGTGAAAATCGAGGGCCGCCAACGCAGCCCGGCGTATGTCGAACAAGTCACCCGGGTTTGGCGCGCGGCACTGGACGCTCACCGTGGCGCGCCCGGCAGTTTTCGGGTCAAGGAAGAATGGCGTCAGGTGCTGGCCGGTTTGTCCGAAGGCAGCCAGACCACCCTGGGCGCTTATCATCGATCATGGCAATGAGGGACGCGACATGAAGCTCAGCCTGGGACCGGTCCTGTTTTATTGGGACAAAGAGCAACTCAGCAACTTTTACGCCGACATGTCGACCTTGCCCCTGGACGTGATTTATCTGGGGGAAACCGTGTGCTCCAAACGCCGGGCCTTTTCCCTGGATCAATGGCTGGGGCTGGGGCGCGAGTTACAGGAATGCAGCCAGGCACAGTTGGTGCTTTCCAGCCTGACGCTGATCGAGGCTGCCTCCGAACTCTCCAGCCTGCGCCGGCTGTGCGACAACGGCGAGTTGTTGGTGGAGGCCAACGACATGGGCGCGGTGCATTTCCTGGCCGAGCGCAAGTTACCGTTCGTGGGCGGCCCGGCGCTCAATCTGTACAACGGCCACTCATTGGCACAATTACTCGACAGCGGAATGACTCGCTGGGTGCCGCCCGTGGAGTGTTCGGCGACGCTGATCAGCGACGTGATCGGGCAAGTGCGCGAGCTGGGCCGTGCAGTGCCGGAAGTTGAAATCTTCGCCTATGGGCACCTGCCGTTGGCCTATTCCGCCCGCTGCTTCACTGCCCGTGCAGAAAACCGGCCCAAGGACGACTGCCGGTTCTGCTGCATCAACTACCCCGATGGCCTGGCGCTGACCAGCCAGGAGGGGCAACCACTGTTTACCCTTAACGGTATTCAAACGATGTCGGCCGAGGTGACCAACCTGCTGGCCGATTACGCCGGACTGGTGGCCTGTGGTGCCGATCTGTTGCGCTTGAGCCCTCGTGCTCAGGGCATGGACGAAGTGATCGCGGCCTATCAACGGGTTCGTCTGGGCGAAACACCGCCGCTGTTCGTCGAAGGTTGCAATGGCTATTGGCATGGTCAGGCCGGCATGCTGCGCGTCGAGGAGGTTGGCCTGTGCTGAATCGAAAGAAGTGGCTGTTGAAAGGCGCCGACCGGTTGTTGCCACTGGTGCGCCGGGTGCCTTTTGCCGTGCAGCGCCTGGCGTTGCAGCAGACGCTGAATCGCTGCCTCGCCGAGCCATTGCGCGAGGGCGAGTTCGAAGTGCTGCGCGGGCGCTGGCTGTGCTTGCGGATTCCGGACCTGGGTTTGTCCTGGTACCTGACGCTCAGTCGTCAGGGCTTGCGGATTGCCGAGCACGCTACGGCGAACGTGACCATCAGCGGTAACTGGCGCGAATTTTTATTGCTGGCCAGCCGTCAGGAAGATCCCGACACGTTGTTCTTTCGCCGGCGGCTGGTCATCGAGGGCGATACCGAACTGGGGCTGGCGCTGAAGAACCTGATCGACAGCCTTGATCCCGATGTTCTGCCTGTGTGGTTGTGGCGCAATCTGGAGCGGGCGGGGAAGGGCTTGGCGGCGGGATGACCAACGTAGATTAAATGTGGGAGCGAGCAGGTCGAATCGTCGCACCGCCGCTCCCACAGTTGGATTTTCGTTGGCCCTCAGGCCATCGTTTACTGTAATGCTGTTCACTTAAGCCGTAATGCGATCTGTAGCAGCTGTCGAGCCTGCGAGGCTGCGTTCGGCGGCTGCTACAAAGAATGCGTCGCGGCTGAAATTGCTTAAGTGAACAGCATTAATCGTTTACTGGCGGCTTCCGTGCTGTCGGGCATCACTGGCAATCAACTGCCTGATCCCTTCAAACAACTCATCACTCTGCGCCTGCGTGCAGTCCTCGCCATAGCGTTTGCGCAGCCCGTAATGGCTGAGAATCAGGTGCACGTCCGCGTGCAGGCCATGTTGCTTGAGGCTGTTCTCGACGCATTGCAGCGGGCAGCCGTCCAGCGCGAAGATCCGGCGCCCCGAGCGCGCTTTGTTGACCAGCGCTGCCACATGCCCGCCGACACCAACGATGCAGGACATTTCAGCGAGACCACTGCGATCCAGGCGCACGGCCAGGGTGTTGGCCAGTTGGGCGACGTTGGAGCAGCCTGAGCAGGAGTAAACCAAAGGCAGGGTTGAACGGGGCATTTGCACTCTCCGTGGATGGGCTCTGTCAGTGTGCAAGAGGTGTGGATGGGCGCCTTGATGACGGTCAATTCCGACTATTGGAAAGCGGCCAGTTCCTCTTCGGCGAGGATGCTGATGTGGCGTCGTTCCATGGCAATCAGGCCGCTTTCCACCAGGCGATGCAGTATCCGCGAAAAGGTTTCCGGCTGAATTCCCAGCTTCGACGCCACCAGGCGTTTGGACATCTGCAAGACAATCTGGCCGGTCACCGGGTGGCGTTCCTGGAACAGGAAATTGATCACCCGACGGCTCGCACTGGCCATGGTCAAGGTATCGATATCGCGCAGACGCAGGTGCAGGTGAACGCTCATGCTCGCCAGGATGGCCAGGCAGACTCTCGGCTGGTCCTCCAGGGCATTGCGGTAATGGTTGCCGTCGATGCTCACCAGCACGCTGTCCTTCAGCGCGGTGGCGCTCACCGGATACAGACGAGCCTGGCTGAACAGCAAGGCTTCGGCAAAAGTCTGGCCGGGCTGAATGATCTCCACCAGGTTCTCCTGGCCTTCGCCGGTGAGCCGGTACAGCTTGACCTGGCCGCTGACCAGCAGGAAAAAACGCCTGGCCGGATCCCCTTGATGCATGAGCGTACTGTGACAACTCAGGCGCTTGAGCATGGCCAGGCCGCAGACTTCCTCGAAGACTTTCTCCGGCAGTTGGCTGAACAGATGATGACGGCGCAACGTTAAAACGATGGAAGGGTGAGTCAGCATGGCGTACCTCCGCTGACGGCCATAGTAGAGAGCGCAGGCTTGATGACCTATGCCTCTGCAGGCCTACCTCCAAAGAGGAATACCCGTCAGCCGGCGTTGCGCAGATGTTCCATGGCCCACACCGCCGCCTCTACTCGTGAGCGCAAGCCGAGTTTGTGCAACAGGTTTTTGACGTGAACCTTGACCGTGCCTTCGGTGATGCCCAGTTTGTGCCCGATGACCTTGTTGCTGAAGCCGCTGGCGATGGTTTTCAACACCTGACGCTCACGCTCGGTCAGTTCCACCACGGCCTGACGCGCAGGAGCACGCAGTGCTTGCGCCATGACTTGGGTCAGTCCCGGGCTGATCACCAGCGCGCCGTTCAGGGCATCGCGGATGTACTGAATCAACAGTTCGGGCTCCATGTCCTTGAGCAGATAGCCGTCGGCATCCAGGCGCAGTGCATCGCGAATATCGTCTTCGGCGTCCGATACCGTAAACAGCAGCACTTTGCCGGTGTAGTGCATGGCTCGTAGTCGGCGCAGGGTTTCGATGCCATTCATTTGCGGCATGTTGTTGTCGAGCAAAACCAGGTCCGGTTGAAGCGGCTCAATGAGACTGAGTGCTTCTTCACCCTGGCTGGCTTCGCCGACGATCAGGAAATCATCTTCGAGTTCGAGCATCTGGCGAATGCCGTGACGCATCATCGGGTGATCGTCTACCAGCAGGATTTTGTGTTGTGGGGACAGGGTCATGTGGCGCTACCTTCTGTTTGCTGCCCGAGAAACTCCGGGTGGAATTCCAGTTGGACACGGGTGCCTTGGGGCTCCCTGGAAAATATCTGCAGTTGGCCGCGCAGGCTGCGAGCCCGCTCATCCATGATGTTCAGGCCGTGGTGTTCGCGCTGGTCGACGTTGCCACTGAACCCACGCCCGTCGTCTTCGACCGACAACCTGACGGTCTCGCCATCCTGGCGCAGTTGCAGCCAGGCGTTTTGCGCATGGGCGTGGCGCAGGCAGTTGGAGAGCGCCTCGCGGGTGATCTGCAAAATGTGGATTTGTTCGCTGGCCGATAGTTGAAAGGCCAGCGTGTCGACGTGCAGGTGCACCTGGAATTCTCCGCGACGGGAAAACTCCTCGGCCGTGTCCTTGAGTTCCTGTACCAGTCCCGCGTCGTGAATCTGCAAGCGAAACGTGGTCAGCAACTCGCGCAACTGGCGATAGGCATTGTTCAGTCCCTCGCGCAATTCGCTGGTGACGGTTTCCAGGGTCTGGACCGGTTCGCCCCGGCGCATCAGGGTCTGCATGCGGCTGACTTGCAGCTTCATGTAGGACAGGGCCTGGGCCAGTGAATCGTGCAGCTCGCGGGCGATGATCGTGCGTTCTTCGAGCAGTAGCAGGCGATGATCCTGTTCCCGTTGACGCTTGAGCGAGAGCGAGGTGCCGATCAGATTGGCCAGGGCCTGGATCAGTTGGGTTTCCCAGGCTTGCATGGGGTGCCCGTCGACAAAGTGCGCCTTGAGTTCCCCCAGTTCACTGCCCTGGTTGCTGATGCTGAAGATTTGCGGGTTGGTTTTAGGGTGTCGCTGGCACGTGGCGCAGTCGCTGCTGGCACAGACTTCCCGGATGTTCGCGCCATGCAGGGCGAGCAGCTGCTGGGCCGGTGCCTGCAACTGTCCCTGCAGGCACAGCGACAGGCGCAAGCCGGGCAGGCGTTGCTGGAAGCGCCGAATCAACTCATCCAGGCCTTCGGCATTGGCCAGGCGTGTGGCCAGGCTTCGGCTGCTTTGATACAGAAGCTCCAGGGCGGCATTGGCTTGTTGCAGGTTCAGGGTTTTTTGCCGGACCTGACTTTCCAGGGTGCGATGCGACTCTTCGATCGTCTCGGCCATGGTGTTGAAACTCATGGCCAACTGGCCCAGCTCATCCTCGGACTGATGGTTGACCCGCACCTTGAAGTCGCCGCGACGAAAGCGCTGGGTTGCATCCACCAACTCCTTCAAAGGGGTAACGACGCCGTACTGCAGTTCGTAGAGCCCGAGCAGCAGGACGATCATGGTGGTGAACAGGGCCAGGCCCTGGATCGCCTGTTGCCAGCCTTGCTTTTGTTCGCTTTGGCGTTGCAACAGATCGACGAACTGGTTCAGTTGCTCAACGAAGGACTGCGCCTGGGCCTGAAAGGCCGCCGCATCGCCGCGCTCCAGTGCCGGACGCAAATCCTCATTCCAGTGTTGCTGGATTTGCCCATAACTGAGTTGCAATGCGGTGGTCGGGCCATCTTCCAGTACCGCTTTGAGAGAGTGGCTGTCCAAGCGGTTTTGCAGGCTGTCGATGATGGTGGTGATTTCTTCGTCGGCGACGCCAGCGGCGAGCTTCCAGCTCAGGTGATAGGTCTCCATGCGCACCGAGCCTGCGGTGTTGATGGCAGCGGCATCGCCCTGGCTGAACCAGGCGATCAGCCCGGCGCTCAATGAACTGGCGAGCGCCAGCACGGCGATCAGGATCACCGCCAGCCCGGCGCGAGCGGGCAGGGAGCTGCGCAACCAGCGGATCATCGGCGCAGGTCCGGGAAAGCGATAAGAAAACAGAGCATGCACGTTCCAGCGTGGGGTTTTGCCGCCGTTCCTGGGCGAGCTACCTCTAAAGAGTTGTCGACAGTTCCTTGTCGGCAAAAGCGTGGGTTGAAACCCTTAACAAGCTGATAAATAAAGGTTTTCAAGGTTTTCTAGCACTACCTCATTGGAGGTAGGCGGGCTAAGCATAGGCTTAGGCCCACATGGGCATCGTTGACCTGGGTCAAGTTTTTGCGGGGTTTGCCTCTCTAGTCTGCCGCCATGGCTAATTGACGGGAGAGCATTGTGACCCAACCGCGTGTACGACAAGGCTTGGTGCTGGGCATGAGCACGCTGGCCTTCACTGTGTGCTTCATGGTCTGGATGATGTTTGCCGTGCTCGGCGTGCCGATCAAGGAATTGCTCCAGCTCAACGAAACCCAATTCGGCCTGCTGGCCGCGACCCCGGTGCTGACCGGCTCGCTGGTGCGTTTGCCGCTGGGGTTGCTGACCGACCGATTTGGCGGGCGCAGCGTGTTTTTCCTGCTGATGCTGACTTGCGTCACGCCGCTGTACTTGATCAGTCACGCCACCGCCTACTGGCAGTTCCTGGTACTGGGTTTGTTCGTCGGCCTGGCCGGTGGCTCGTTTTCCGTTGGGATTGCCTACGTCGCCAAATGGTTCGACAAGGAGAACCAGGGTTTCGCCATGGGCATCTTCGGCGCCGGTAACGCCGGGTCGGCGGTGACCAAGTTCCTGGCCCCGGCGCTGATCGCCGCCGGCAGCTGGCAGCTGGTGCCGAAAGTCTTCAGTGCGATCTTGTTTATCACTGCGCTGCTGTTCTGGTTCCTGACCTCAGAAAACAAGGGCCATCGCAGTGCCACGGGCGCCAGCTTGCGTGAGCAACTGCGCTCGCTGAAGGATCCTGCGGTGTGGCGCTATTGCCAGTACTACTCGATCGTCTTCGGCGGCTACGTCGCCCTGGCACTGTGGATGACCAAGTACTACGTACAGGAATACGGTTTCAGCCTGCAAAGCGCGGCGCTGCTGGCGGCCTGTTTTTCCCTGCCCGGCGGCGTACTGCGTGCCGTCGGCGGCTGGATGTCGGATCGCTGGGGGGCGCAAAGCGTGACCTGGTGGGTGTTGTGGGTCAGCTGGATCTGCCTGTTCCTGCTCTCGTATCCCCAGACCCAACTGCAAGTGCAGACCATCGACGGTCCGCTGGATTTCCACATTGGCCTGAGCCCCGCGTTGTTCACCGTGCTGCTGTTCGTCATGGGCATCGCCTTCGCATTCGGCAAGGCCTCGGTTTTCAAATACATCGCCAATGAATACCCGAAAAACATGGGCGCGGTGTCCGGCATCGTTGGCCTGGCGGGTGGCCTGGGCGGTTTTGTGCTGCCGATCCTGTTCGGCGCCCTGGTGGACCTCACCGGCGTGCGTTCTTCCTGCTTCATGTTGATGTACGGCGTGGTCTGGGTCTCCCTCACCTGGATGTACTTCAGCGAAATACGCAAAAGCCCGGTGCTTGGTAAAGAGCCGCTGCTGATCCCGTCCCCGATTTCCAGCATTGCCCAAGGAGAAGAACATGTCCGTTCTGCAAACGCCTGACAAAGGCCCGGTCATTCATGACTGGCGCCCCGAGGACCCCGCGTTCTGGGGAAGTAGCGGCAAACAGACCGCCACTCGCAACTTGTGGATTTCCATTCCTGCGCTGTTGTTGGCCTTTGCGGTGTGGATGGTCTGGAGCACGGTGATTGTGCGCTTGAACGCCATCGGCTTCAGCTTCACCACCGACCAACTGTTCTGGCTGGCGGCATTGCCGGGGCTGTCCGGTGCGACCTTGCGGGTCTTCTATTCCTTTATGGTGCCGATCTTCGGCGGCCGGCGCTGGACCGCCCTGAGCACTGCGTCGCTGCTGCTGCCATCGATCTGGATGGGCTTCGCCGTGCAGGACCCGAGCACCTCATACAGCGTGTTCGTGTTGATTGCCTTGCTCTGCGGTTTCGGTGGCGGCAACTTCGCCTCGAGCATGTCCAACATCAGCTTCTTCTATCCCAAGTCCCAGCAGGGCACAGCTCTGGGCCTCAACGCCGGACTGGGCAACCTGGGCGTCTCGGTGATGCAGTTCTGTGTGCCGCTGGTGATTACCTTCGGTGTGTTCGGCTTCATGGGCGGCTCGTCGCAAGCGTTGCCGGACGGCGGTCAATTGTGGCTGCAGAACGCCGGCTTCATCTGGGTTCCATTTATCGTCCTGGTGACGGTGTTGGCCTGGTTCGGCATGAATGACCTGTCCAGCGCCCGGGCCTCGTTCAGCGAACAGGCAGTGATCTTCAAGCGCAAGCACAACTGGCTGATGTGCTGGTTGTACCTGGCGACTTTCGGTTCGTTCATCGGCTTTTCCGCCGCGTTTCCGCTGCTGATCAAAACCTCCTTTCCGGATGTCATTGCCTTGAAATTCGCCTTCCTTGGCCCATTGGTCGGTGCGCTGGTACGGCCATTGGGCGGCTGGCTGGCGGACAAGCTCGGTGGCGCGAAAGTGACCCTGTGGAACTTCGTGGCGATGATCGCGATGGTCTTCGGCGTGATGCACTTCTTGCCGCAGAACGGCGCGGGCGGCAGCTTCTACGGCTTCCTCGGCTTGTTCATGCTGCTGTTCATCACCACTGGCGTGGGCAACGGCTCCACCTTCCGGATGATCCCGGTGATCTTCCGCACGCAGCACGAAAAAGCCTCGGCCGGGAAATCGCCAGCCGTGCGTGAACAGGCGCTCAAGGATGCCGGCAAGGAATCGGCCGCCGTCCTGGGCTTCAGTTCGGCCATGGGCGCCTTCGGTGCGTTCTTCATTCCCAAATCCTTCGGCACTTCGATGGCCCAGACCGGCGGCCCTGAGATGGCCTTCTACATGTTCGTCGTTTTTTACCTGAGCTGCATCGTGGTGACCTGGTGGTGGTACGCGCGCAAAGGCGCCGCGACACCCTGCTGAGACGACCTGAATCCAACCATTGCGTGGGCGGGGCGCAGAACCCCGCAGCAAGCCTGAGAGGACACACCGTGAGTCATTTACTGGATCAACTGCGGTTTTTCAATCGCAAGCAAAACGAGTTTTCCGATGGTCATGGAGAGACTCGCAAAGAGTCTCGCGACTGGGAGAACGTCTACCGTTCGCGCTGGCAGTACGACAAGATCGTGCGTTCCACCCACGGGGTGAACTGCACCGGCTCGTGCTCGTGGAAAATCTACGTCAAGAACGGCCTGATCACCTGGGAAACCCAGCAGACCGATTACCCGCGCACCCGCAACGATTTGCCTAACCACGAACCCCGCGGTTGCCCGCGTGGCGCCAGTTACAGCTGGTACATCTACAGCGCCAACCGCCTCAAGTACCCGAAAATCCGCAAGCCGTTGCTCAAGCTCTGGCGCGAGGCGCGGCAGACCATGGCGCCGGTGGAAGCCTGGGCCAGCATTGTCGAGAACAAGGCCAAGGCCGACTCCTATAAAAGCAAGCGCGGCATGGGGGGCTTCATTCGCTCCAACTGGGAGGAAGTCAACGAGATCATTGCCGCGTCCAACGTCTACACCATCAAGCAATACGGCCCAGACCGGATCGTCGGTTTCTCGCCGATTCCGGCCATGTCGATGGTCAGCTATGCCGCGGGTTCGCGTTATCTGTCGCTGATCGGCGGTGCGTGCCTGAGTTTCTATGACTGGTACTGCGACTTGCCACCGGCCTCACCGATGGTCTGGGGCGAGCAAACCGACGTGCCGGAATCGGCCGACTGGTACAACTCCAACTACATCATTGCCTGGGGCTCCAACGTCCCGCAGACCCGTACCCCCGATGCGCACTTTTTTACCGAAGTCCGTTACAAGGGCGCCAAGACCGTCGCCATCACCCCCGACTACTCGGAAGTCGCCAAGCTCACAGACCTGTGGCTCAACCCCAAGCAGGGTACCGATGCGGCGCTGGCCCAGGCGTTCAATCATGTGATCTTCAAAGAGTTTCACCTGGACAAACCGAGCGCGTATTTCACCGACTACGCCAAGCGCTTCACCGATTTGCCGGTGCTGGTGCTGCTCAAACAAATGGTCGACAAGGCGCCGGGCGCCGGTTACCAGCCGGACCGTTTCTTGCGCGCCTCGGACCTTACCGACAACCTCGGCCAGGAAAACAACCCGGAATGGAAAACCATCGCGCTGGATGTCAGCGGTGAACTGGTTTCTCCTCAGGGCTCCATCGGTTATCGCTGGGGCGAGAAGGGCAAGTGGAACATCCTGCCTCGTGAAGGCGGCGAAGGGCGTGAGATCGATCTGAAGCTGAGCCTGATCGGCGATGACGTCGCCGAAGTGGCGTTCCCGTATTTCGCTGGCGAGTCCCACGAACACTTCCAGCACGTCGCTGGCGATGCCGTGCAATACCGCCGCGTGCCGGTGCACAACGTGGTACTGGCCGATGGCAGTGTGGCCAAAGTCGCCACTGTGTTCGACCTGTCGGCCGCCAACCTGGCGATCGATCGTGGCCTGGGTGGCGCTAACGTCGCCAAGGACTACAACGACGCAAGCGTACCCGGCACCCCGGCCTGGCAGGAGCAGATCACCGGCGTCAGCCGCGAGAAAGCGATCCAGATCGCCCGCGAGTTCGCCGATAACGCCGACAAGACCAAGGGGCGCTCGATGATCATCGTCGGCGCGGCGATGAACCACTGGTACCACATGGACATGAACTACCGCGGGCTGATCAACATGCTCATGCTCTGCGGGTGTGTCGGCCAGACCGGTGGCGGTTGGGCGCACTATGTCGGTCAGGAAAAACTGCGTCCGCAATGCGGCTGGCTGCCCCTGGCGTTCGGCCTGGACTGGAACCGTCCGCCACGGCAGATGAACGGCACCAGCTTCTTCTACGCCCACAGTTCGCAATGGCGCCACGAGAAGATGAGCATGCACGACGTGCTCTCGCCGCTGGCCGATAAATCACAGTTTCCCGAGCATGCCCTGGACTACAACATCCGTGCCGAACGCGCCGGCTGGTTGCCCAGCGCACCGCAACTCAACACCAACCCGCTGCACATTTGCCGCGATGCCGCGGCAGCCGGCATGGACCCGAAAGACTACGTGGTCAAGTCGCTGCAAGACGGCTCGCTGCGCTTCTCCTGCGAACAGCCGGACAGCCCGGTGAACTTCCCGCGCAACATGTTTATCTGGCGTTCCAACCTGCTGGGCTCCTCGGGCAAGGGCCACGAGTACATGCTCAAGTACCTGCTCGGCACCAAGAATGGGGTGATGAACGAAGACATCGGCCAGGTCGGGGATTGCAAACCCGAAGAAGCCGAATGGGTGGACGAGGGCGCCATCGGCAAGCTCGATCTGGTCACCACGCTGGATTTCCGCATGTCCTCGACCTGCGTCTATTCCGACATCGTCTTGCCGACCGCGACCTGGTACGAAAAGGACGACATGAACACCTCGGACATGCACCCGTTCATTCACCCGCTGTCGGCCGCCATCGACCCGGCGTGGGAATCGCGTTCCGACTGGGAAATCTACAAAGGCATCGCCAAGGCCTTTTCCAGCGTGGCTGAAGGGCATCTGGGCGTTGAGAAGGACCTGGTGACCATCCCGCTGATGCACGACAGCGTCGGTGAACTGGCTCAACCTTTTGGCGGCACCGACTGGAAAAGCGCCGGCGTGGCCCCGGTGCCAGGCAAGAACGCGCCGAACCTGCATGTGGTGGAGCGTGATTACCCGAACATTTACAAGCAGTTTTCCTCGCTGGGACCATTGCTGGAAAAACACGGCAACGGTGGCAAGGGCATCAACTGGAACACCGACGCCGAAGTGAAATTCCTCGGTGCGCTCAATCACCGCGAAGGGGCTGCCGGGATCAGTCATGGCCGGCCGAAAATCGACTCGGCGATCGATGCTGCTGAAGTGATTCTGTCCCTGGCGCCGGAAACCAATGGCCATGTCGCCGTCAAGGCCTGGGCTGCGTTGTCGGAATTTACCGGCATCGATCACAGCCACCTGGCGTTATCCAAGGAACACGAGGCGATCCGATTCCGCGACATTCAGGCGCAGCCGCGCAAGATCATTTCCAGCCCTACCTGGTCGGGTCTCGAAGACGATCACGTCAGCTACAACGCCGGCTACACCAACGTTCACGAAGCCATCCCATGGCGCACCATCACCGGTCGCCAGCAGTTCTACCAGGATCACCCGTGGATGCAGGCATTCGGCGAGCAACTGATGAGTTACCGCCCGCCGGTCAACACCCGCACCATTGCAGGGGTGAAAGGCAAGCGCAGCAACGGCGAGACCGAAATCGTCCTGAACTGGATTACTCCGCACCAGAAATGGGGCATCCACAGCACTTACAGCGACAACCTGCTGATGCTGACCCTCAGCCGCGGCGGGCCGATTGTCTGGCTCTCGGAGAACGACGCGAAACGCGCCGGCATTGAAGACAACGACTGGATCGAATGCTTCAACGCCAACGGCGCGCTGACCGCACGAGCGGTGGTCAGCCAGCGGGTCAAGGACGGCATGGTGATGATGTACCACGCCCAGGAACGGATCGTGAACGTGCCTGGTTCGGAAACCACCAAGACCCGTGGCGGCCACCACAACTCGGTCACCCGCGTGGTGCTCAAACCGACCCACATGATCGGTGGCTATGCGCAGCAGGCCTACGGTTTCAACTATTACGGCACGGTCGGTTGCAACCGCGATGAATTCGTCGTGGTACGCAAAATGGCCAAAGTCGACTGGCTCGATGGCTCAAACGGCGATGACCTGCCGCGTCCTCTGCCGACCGATATCGAGGAGAACTGAGATGAAGATTCGCTCACAAATCGGCATGGTCCTGAACCTGGACAAATGCATCGGCTGCCACACTTGTTCGATTACCTGCAAGAACGTCTGGACCAGCCGCGAAGGCATGGAATACGCCTGGTTCAACAACGTCGAATCGAAACCCGGCATCGGTTACCCGAAAGAATGGGAAAACCAGGACAAGTGGAAGGGCGGCTGGATCCGCAATGCCAACGGCACGATCAACCCGCGCATCGGCGGTAAATTCCGGGTCTTGGCGAATATTTTCGCCAACCCGGACCTGCCGAGCCTCGACGATTACTACGAACCGTTCGACTTCGATTACCAGCACCTGCATACCGCGCCGCTGGGCGAGCATCAGCCCACTGCGCGCCCGCGTTCGCTGATCTCTGGCAAGCGCATGGAGAAAATCGAATGGGGCCCGAACTGGGAAGAAATCCTCGGCACCGAATTCGCCAAGCGCCGCAAGGACAAGAACTTCGACAAGATCCAGGCGGACATTTACGGCGAATACGAAAACACCTTCATGATGTATTTGCCGCGCCTGTGCGAGCACTGCCTCAACCCGGCGTGCGCAGCGTCGTGCCCGAGCGGGGCGATCTACAAGCGTGAAGAAGACGGCATTGTGCTGATCGACCAGGAAAAATGCCGTGGCTGGCGGATGTGCATCAGCGGCTGCCCGTACAAGAAGATCTATTTCAACTGGAAAAGCGGCAAGTCCGAGAAGTGCATCTTCTGCTACCCGCGTATCGAAGCCGGGATGCCGACTGTTTGCGCCGAAACCTGTGTCGGGCGTATCCGTTACCTCGGTGTGCTGCTGTATGACGCCGACCGCATCAGCGAAGTGGCGAGCACCGCCAATGAGCAAGACCTGTACGAGAAACAACTGGAGATCTTCCTCGATCCGAATGACCCGGCAGTGATTTGCCAGGCCCTGGCCGATGGCGTACCGCAGTCGGTGATTGATTCCGCCCAGCGTTCGCCGGTCTACAAAATGGCCGTGGACTGGAAACTCGCACTGCCGCTGCACCCGGAATACCGCACCTTGCCGATGGTCTGGTACGTGCCGCCGCTGTCGCCGATCCAGAACGCCGCCACTGCCGGCACCGTGGGCATGAACGGGGTGATCCCGGATGTCGACAGCCTGCGTATTCCACTGAAGTACCTGGCGAACCTGCTGACAGCGGGCGATGAAAAACCGGTCAAGCGCGCACTTAAACGCTTGCTGGCGATGCGCGCCTACAAACGTTCCGAGCAAGTCGATGGCGTTCAGGACCTGCAAGTGTTGAAGGACGTCGGCTTGAGCGTGGCCCAGGTCGAAGAGATGTATCGCTACCTGGCGATTGCCAACTATGAAGACCGCTTTGTGGTACCGAGTGCCCACCGTGAAGACGCCATGAGCGACGCCTTTGCCGAGCGCTCCGGTTGCGGCTTCAGTTTCGGCAGCGGTTGCAGCGGCAGCTCCGACACCAACATGTTCGGTGCGAAGAAAGCCAACCGCCGCGACGTCCTGAAAACCGTCCAGTTGTGGGAGGAATGAGCATGCAAATTCTCAAAGTGATTTCGCTGCTGCTCGACTATCCGACCGAGACGCTGATTGGCGGGCGCGACGAACTGGAGCAAGCGATTATCCAGTCACGGGAAATCAGCCCTAAACAGCGCGGTGCGTTGTTCGAATTGCTGGAGTTGATCTGCGCCAATGACCTGATGGACGGGCAGGAGCACTACGGCGCGCTGTTCGGCCGGGGGCGTTCGCTGTCGTTGCTGTTGTTCGAGCATGTGCACGGCGAATCCCGCGATCGTGGCCAGGCCATGGTCGACATGATGGCGCAATACGAAGCCGCCGGTTTTGCCATCGGCGTCAAGGAGCTGCCGGACTATATCCCGCTGTACCTGGAGTTCCTGTCCACCCGCGAAGACCTCGAGGCCCGCGAGGGCCTGGCGGATGTTTCGCACTTGCTGGCCTTGCTCGCGGCGCGTCTGGAAGAGCGCGAAAGCGCCTATGCCAGTTGCTTCCGGGCGTTGCTGCAAATCGCCGGGGCCGAGCCGCATCAGGCGGTGGCCGACCTGCGGGCGCAGGTGGCGGCGGAACCGCGCGACGACTCCCTCGAAGCCCTCGACAAGATCTGGGAAGAGGAGGCCGTGGACTTTCTCCAGGCCGAACAGCAAGACCGTTGCAGTTCGTTGCCTGGCGCCCCGGGCAAGGCCCGGGAAGAAAGCGCCGTGCCGTTGCACTGGGTGGATTTTCAGCATGAAGGGTTGGCCACCGTGCCAGCCAAGGAGGTAGGCAATGTCTAAATGGAACCTGTTGTTGTTCGGGATCTATCCCTATGTCGCTTTGGCGATTTGCCTGATTGGCAGTTGGGCCCGTTTCGATCTGTCGCAGTACACCTGGAAGGCTGGCTCCAGCCAGATGCTCAACCAGCGCGGCATGCGCGTGGCGAGCAACCTCTTCCACATCGGTGTGCTGTTTGTACTGGCCGGGCATTTCGTCGGCCTGCTGACGCCTGCATCGGTTTATCACCATGTGATCAGCACCGAGAACAAGCAGTTGCTGGCGATGGTCTCCGGCGGGCTCTTCGGCCTGCTGTGCCTGATCGGCTTGCTGATGCTGGTCAATCGGCGGCTCACCGATCCTCGGGTACGTGCCGCCTCCAGCGCTTCGGACATTTTGATTCTGCTGGTGCTGCTGGTGCAGTTGCTGCTCGGTTTGCTGACGATTGCAGCGTCCACCGCGCACATGGACGGTTCGGTGATGGTGATGCTCGCCGACTGGGCGCAGAACACCGTGCTGTTGCGGCCGATGGAAGCGGCGGCGTCCATTGCGCCGGTCGGGCTGACCTACAAGCTGCATGTGTTTCTCGGCTTGACCCTGTTCGTGTTGTTCCCCTTCACCCGTCTCGTACACATCGTCAGTGCACCGATCTGGTACCTGGGGCGTCGTTATCAAATCGTTCGGCAGAAAGTCTGAGGAGAACATCATGTCAGGTGGATGTGGATGTGGCGGCGGTAACGGCGGCAGCGGTGGCTGCGGTTCTTCTAAAAATGCAGAGCTTTCGGTACCGGAAGTTGTCGACATCGCGCAGTTTGAAGCACTGCCGGTCGAGCCGGCGGCGGCCGAGGACGCCCCGGTGCAGTTGATCGCCAGCAGCGAACAGGAGTGGCCGATCATCAGCGTCAACGGGGTGTCGATCACGCCTGAGGCAATGGCCCAGGAGCTGCAATATCACCCGGCCGAAAGCCGTGAAGAGGCGGTCTATCTGGCCGCCAGGGCACTGGTGATCCGCGAATTGTTGCAGCAGCGCATTGCCGAACTCGGCCTGGCGCTGGAGATCGGCGCTGGTGAGAACGAAGAAGAAGCGGCCACGCGTTTGTTGCTCGAACGCGAGGTGCACGTGCCGCAGTGCGACGAGGAAACCAGCCTGCGCTACTACGAAAACAATCGCGGGCGCTTTCACAGCGCGCCGTTGCTGGCGGTGCGACACATCCTGCTCGAGTGCGCGCCGGATGATGTCGAGGCTCGCAGCCTTGCGCATGCTCAGGCCGAGATATTGCTGCAACGTCTGGAGGATTTCCCCGGCAGTTTCGCCGAGCTGGCGGTGAAATATTCGGCCTGCCCGTCGAAGGCTCAAGGCGGTTCTCTGGGGCAGATCAGCAAGGGCCAGACCGTGCCGGAACTGGAGCGTCAGCTGTTCACGCTGGCGCCCGGCCTGGCCAGTAAACCGCTGGAAAGTCGCTACGGCTGGCATGTGGTGAGTGTCGATCAGCGGATTGAAGGCATGCCGTTGCCTTATGAAGTGGTGTCGACGGCGATCCGCACGCAGTTGCAGCAGGGCGTCTGGCAAAAAGCGCTGGTGCAGTATCTGCAAACCCTGATCGGAGCGGCGGATATTCGTGGCATCCACTTGCAGGGCGCCGACTCACCGCTGGTGCAGTGAGCATCGAGACAAACCGGGAGATGTGATGAACGCTGTCATGCAGGATGGTTTTGGACGGCAGATCGATTATCTGCGGATGTCGGTGACGGACCGTTGTGATTTTCGCTGTGTGTATTGCATGGCGAAAAACATGACCTTCCTGCCGCGTCAGCAGGTCCTGACACTGGAGGAATTGCAGCGCCTGGCAACGCTGTTCGTCGGGTTGGGCGTCCGCAAAATCCGCCTCACCGGCGGTGAGCCGCTGATTCGTCCGGGCATTGTCGAACTGTGCCGCAACATCGCCGCATTGCCCGGTTTGCGCGAACTGGTGATGACCAGCAACGGCTCGCAGCTGGGCCGTCTGGCCCGGCCGTTGGCGGAGGCAGGCGTCAAGCGGATGAACATCAGCCTCGATAGCCTGGACGGGCAGAAGTTTCGCGCAATCACCCGCAACGGCGATCTCGATCAGGTGCTGGGTGGCATTGAAGCCGCGCGGGACGCAGGGTTTGAGCGGATCAAGCTCAACTGCGTGGTGATGAAGGGGCGCAACTTCGATGAAGTCCCGGCGTTGGTGCAGTACGCCATCGATCAGCGCATCGATATCAGTTTCATTGAGGAAATGCCCTTGGGTGATGTCGGGCGTTCCCGGGGCGAATCGTTTTGTTCCAGCGATGAGGTCCGGGCGCTGATCGCCAGTGGTCACCGGTTGCTCGACAGCACTGAAAACAGCGGCGGACCGGCGCGCTATGTGCGCCTGGAACGCCATCCCGAGACTCGGATCGGTTTCATCTCACCCAACAGTCACAATTTCTGTGGCACCTGCAACCGGGTGCGGATGACCGTTGAAGGGAAGCTGTTGCTCTGTCTTGGCCAGGAAGACGCGCTGGACTTGCGCGGATTGCTGCGGCGTTATCCGCTGGACGACCAGCCGCTGATCAATGCGGTGCAAAAGGCCTTGCGCGGCAAGCCATTGCGCCACGACTTCAACCCCGAAGGGGAGGTGCAGATTGTGCGGTTCATGAACATGAGTGGCGGTTGAGCACGCCCCCTCGCCACAGTGTTCGCACCGATTTTTCCTTCACCGCCTTCGGGCGTTTTTTTTCACCGGCAAATCTTGATGTCGATCAATTGCAGAACAGCACTTTGTCCGTAGTCTTCACTGCATGTTGTGTTTGATTGTGTCTGAACATCTATATGTAGTATCTGGAGGCCAAATGCAGAGCACGCTGATCTCAGTGGGATGTAACCGCTTGCACAAACGCGATGGCAGTCTGGTCGCCTTCGATGCCGACAAGATCCGCCAGGCATTGATCGCCGCCGGCAAGGCGACTGGGGAGTACACCGAGGTTGAGGTTGAAGGCTTGCTTCAGGCGGTACTCGCCCGACTGGAAGGGCTGCCAAGGTTGCACGTCGAGCAGATTCAGGATCGGGTCGAACGGGTATTGATGGATGCCGGTTACTTCTTCGCCATGCGCGCCTACATCGTCTACCGCGAACAGCACGGGCGTTTGCGCCGCGACCGCCGGACCATGGTCGAGGTGGCGACTTCTATGAATGAATACCTGGACCGTGAAGACTGGCGGGTCCAGGCCAACGCCAATCAGGGCTACTCCCTGGGCGGGCTGGTGTTGAACGTGTCGGGCAAGGTCACCGCCAACTACTGGCTGGACGAGGTGTACAGCGAGGCCATCGGCCAGGCCCATCGCGAGGCGGATTTGCATGTGCACGACCTGGATATGCTCGCCGGTTACTGTGCCGGTTGGTCGCTGCGTACTCTGTTGCACGAGGGGCTCAACGGTGTGCCGGGGCGTGTCGAAGCCGGTCCGCCAAAGCACTTGAGCAGTGCCCTGGGGCAAATGGTGAATTTTCTCGGCACCCTGCAGAACGAATGGGCCGGTGCCCAGGCGTTCAGTTCATTCGACACCTACCTGGCGCCTTACGTGCGCAAGGACCAGCTGAGTTACCAGGAGGTGCGCCAGGCGATCCAGGAGTTCATCTACAACCTCAATGTGCCGTCGCGCTGGGGCACCCAGACGCCGTTCACCAACCTGACCTTCGACTGGGTTTGCCCGCAGGATTTGCGTGAGCAGATACCCGTCATCGACGGTGAGGAGATGCCGTTTGCCTATGGTGATCTGCAAGTCGAAATGGACCTGCTCAACCGCGCGTACATCGAGGTGATGCAGGCTGGCGACGCGAAAGGGCGAGTGTTCACCTTTCCGATCCCGACCTACAACATCACCCATGACTTTCCATGGGACAGTGACAACGCCGACCGTCTGTTCGAGATGACGGCGCGTTACGGTTTGCCGTACTTCCAGAACTTCCTCAATTCGGACATGCAGCCCAATCAGGTGCGTTCGATGTGCTGCCGGTTGCAGCTCGATGTGCGCGAGTTGCTCAAGCGCGGCGGTGGCTTGTTCGGTTCGGCGGAACAGACCGGATCGCTCGGCGTGGTGACCATCAACTGTGCACGCCTGGGCTATGTGTTCAAGGGCAACACCAGTGGCTTGTTGCGACGCCTGGACACGCTGATGGAGCTGGCAATGGAGAGCCTGGAGGTCAAGCGCAAGGTCATTCAGCACCACATGGATGCCGGTTTGTACCCTTACACCAAGCGCTACCTGGGCACCTTGCGTAACCATTTTTCCACCATCGGCCTCAACGGCCTGCATGAAATGCTGCGCAATTTCACTGGCGACGAGGAGGGCATGCACACCGAACATGGCCGACAGTTTGCCCTGAATCTGCTGGACCATGTGCGCGCCACCTTGCTGCGTTTCCAGGAGGAAACCGGTCATCTCTACAACCTGGAAGCGACACCGGCAGAAGGCACCACCTACCGCTTCGCCAAGGAAGACCTCAAGCGCTATCCGGACATTCTCCAGGCGGGCAGTGCGCAGGCACCGTATTACACCAACTCCTCGCAACTGCCCGTGGGCTACACCGAAGACCCCTTCGAGGCCCTGGAACTTCAAGACGAACTGCAATGCAAATACACCGGCGGCACGGTCTTGCACCTGTACATGGCCGAGCGGATTTCCTCGGTGCAGGCCTGCAAGCAACTGGTGCGCAAGGCCCTTGGACGTTTCCGCCTGCCGTACCTGACCGTGACCCCGACGTTCTCCATCTGCCCGGTGCACGGCTACCTCGATGGCGAACATGAGTTCTGCCCCAAATGCGACGAGGCCCTGCTGTTGCAAGAACAGAAGGCTGGCACCGTTCATTGATTTTGATCCACTCAACCGCAAGGAGCTTCACCATGACTGCATCGCAAACTCTGCCCCAGGCTCAACGCCAACGCTGCGAAATCTGGACCCGCGTGATGGGCTATCACCGTCCTGTGTCAGCGTTCAATCCAGGTAAACAGTCGGAGCACCGCGAGCGGGTGCACTTCACTGAAGGCGCAGCCCTGGCCGGGCGCCAATGAGTCGAATGCTTCGGGTCGGGGGCATGGTGCCCCTGACCACTATCGACTATCCGGGACAGCTCGCCTGCGTGCTGTTTTGCCAGGGTTGCGCCTGGCGTTGTCGTTACTGTCATAACCCGCAGCTGATTCCGCCTCGTGGCAGTGAGGAAGTGGATTGGCGGCGGGTGTTGGTGTTTCTGCAACGTCGTCAGGACCTGCTCGATGCCGTGGTGTTCAGCGGCGGTGAGCCGACCCTGCAGGACGGCTTGCTCGGCGCCATGGATGAAGTGCGGGCGATGGGATTTCGCATCGGCTTGCACAGCGCCGGCATCAAGCCTGCCGCCTTCGCCAAGGCACTCACGGGCGCGGATTGGGTCGGTTTCGACGTCAAGGCGTTGCCCGAAGATTGCCTGGCCATTACCCGGGTCGAGGGCAGTGGAACGGCTAACTGGCGCAGCCTTGAGCATCTGCTGGCCAGTGGTGTGGACTACGAATGTCGCACCACAGTGCATTGGCATCTGTTCGAGCCGGCGCGTCTGCTGATCCTGGCAAAACGCTTGAGTGCGCTCGGCGTCAAACGCTTCGCCGTGCAACTGGTCCGCACTGAGCGGATGTTCGATCCGCTACTGCCAAGCATTTCGGCACAAGCCTTGTTGCCAGAGTTGTGGGAGGCCATGCGCGAGTTGTTCCCAGCCTTCGTGCTGCGGGGGTAACGGGGGCTGGGGAAACTCAAGCCCAGCCCCAGAACTGCAACCACCAGCCAAACCCGATCAGGGCGTTGGCGAGGAACAGGCAAACTCCACCCGACACGCGCCGAGCCAGGGGAATACCTTCGTGTTTCAGCCGTTTCCAACCCAGTAGCAGGCTCCACCCCATGGCGGCCAATAGCAGGCAGGCCCTGGCGGGTTGTACCCACTCCAGCAGCAGACCTTCATAACGCAGTAATTTGACGGTGGTGGCCGACAGCCCGAGAAACAGTCCGGCACCACCCACAGGCGTGAGTGTCAGCGCCAGAGGCCAATACAGTGCGCGATCTCGCGCCAGTCGGGCCGTCAGGCACAGGAGCAGCATCAACGCCGTGCCGAGCATGATCGAACTCACACTCAAGTAAGCGACAATGCTGAAGCCGTCGAGCCAGCTGAAGCTGTCGTTGAGTTGCGGGTAATGGGTCAGCAACCACCAGGGGGCGTTGTCCCGTAAGGCCCAGAGCTGGTTGTGTTCCACCAGCCACTGGGCCAGGGTTTGTTTGAGGGCGATAAACCATGGGCTGACCGTCCACTGAAACGCGCCCATGGCCAAGCCGATCACGCCGAACAGCAGCAAGCGTGTATCCCAAGGGGACAGCGCCTGCGCGGTTGCGTGAAGAATCTCCTGATTGCTGGAGCGGGCGATCAGCTGCACGGCGCCGCGTTGCCCGCTGCAGCGTCCGCAGGCGTGGCAATCACTGGCGCCTTGCAGGCGACGGATATCGAGCAGGGGAGCGCAGTTGGGGGGCGGCAGGCGTGGCGCGGCATTCTCTATCCAGCGTTGCTCATCGACCTGAAAGTGCACGGGGGCCAGCCTTGCGAGCAGGGCGAAAACCCCGCTGACCGGGCACAGGTAACGGCACCAGACCCGCTTGCCCCGGGCGAACAACAACCCGACGATGACCGCTGCGACGGTCGAGCCACCCAGAATCAACAGTGCGGCCTGGGCGTAGTCATAGACGCTGATCAATTGGCCGTAGAGGGTCGTCAGGCAGAACGCCAATGTGGGCCAACCGCCCCAACGCAACCAACGCGGCACACCCAGGCCTTTGCCGTAATGACTGGCCCATTCGCTGAGCGAACCTTCCGGGCACAGAACGCCACACCAGAGTCGACCGAAGCACACCATCGACAGCAACACGAACGGCCACCAGATTCCCCAGAATAAAAACTGCGCGAGCAAGGTCAGGTTGTCGAGTATCCGTGCCTGGCTGTCCGGCAACGGCAACAGCGCCGGGGTCACCAACAGCACTGCGTAAAACACTACGACAGTCCACTGCAGCGCACGGATGACGGACGCATGGCGACGCATCCCGTCACCCAGGCGCTGGAGCCATCGATTGTGCCGGCTCAGGTCAGGCATGGGACTTTCTCCGCAGCCCGTTGGCGTAGCCAGGCGCTGACGACCAGCCAGTAACCGACCCACACCAGTAAGGTCATGCCGCTGGGCGTTGCGCGATAACCGACAAAACTGGCCAGAAAGCCACCCAATCCATGGCTGTCGCTCAGCCAAGCGCTGCTGTCCCAAAGCGATTCGCCTACGAGGCTGTAAACCACGTCCGGCACATCCAGGGCGAGCAGTTGGCCGCCGATTCGCTCGGTGCCGCTGACCAGCAACCCCGCGCCGAGCATGAGCAAGATGACTTCGCTGAGGGCAAAGAATCGTTGCCATGAAATGAAGCGGCGACTGCTGTGCAGCAGCGTAATGGTCAGCGCGGACAGCACCAGCCCCAACACGCCGCCGACGGCAAACAAACCGAGCTGCGGACCTCGCAACCGGGCGCCGGCGCCATAGAGAAATACCACCGTTTCGCTGCCTTCGCGGCTGATCGCGAGCATGGCCAGCAGTAATAGACCTGCGCCTCCTTGGCGGGCCAGGTGGCTATCGGCGTGACGTCGCAAATCGTGGTTGAGGGTGCGCCCGTGACGGTGCATCCAGCCGACCATTTGCACCATTAACAGGCTGGCAAACAGTGCGAGTGCGGCCTGGAACCATTCACTGGCCGACCCGCTCATGGCCTCACCGGCAAACAGAATCAACACCGCCAGCAGGCCCGAGAGCATCAACCCCAGCATCACACCCGCCCACAGGTATTTGACCAAGCGATGACGCTGGCCTTGTTGGCTGGCCCAGGCCTGGAGAATGCCGATCACCAGCAACGCCTCGACGCTTTCGCGCCAGACGATGAACATTGATTGATTCATGGAAGCTCCGTGCGCTAACAGGTTATTTCGCGAGGATGCCGCCCTCGGGCAATTGCGGATTGAACTCGTCGAAAAAGGGATAGTGGCCGGGCCTGAGCGGGTGAATGACGACGAAGGTTGTCACGCCCGGCGACAGTACTTTTTCAACCCGCAACGGCGTGCTCTCGAACTCGGCCGGACCTTGGCCGACGTTTTTCAGCACGATTTTGAAGCGCTGTCCGGCCGGGACTTCAAGCAAGGCAGGGGAGAAGTGGCCATCGCGCAGGGTCAGCTCAAAGCTCGGCAACTCGGCATGGGCCGTCAACGGCGCAACTGTTCCGGCCACGATCAGCCAGGCAAGATGCAGGCGCTTCATTCAATAGCCGCCTTTTTTACCGATGCCGGCGTAGATGAACTCGTAGTGCAGTTCGCAGCGTTCGAACCAGGGCGCCACACCGGTTTCCTTATCGGTGTGACGCCCGAGGGAGCCGTGACCGGTGGGTGGTAGCACGGTGAACGTCAGCCGATATTTGCCCGGCCCCAGCAGCTTCACATTGTCGCCATAGTGCGGGCCGTCATTGGCGACCATGGCATGGAAGTCGCCCTTGATTTCGTCCGGGTTACCCGCTCTGCTCAAGTTGAACGAGACATTGAGGTAAGGCACGAAACTGCCTTCCTGAAAGCCCTGTCGATTGTCCGCGGTGGCCCGAATGTCGGCTTCCAGGTGAACATCAGAATCGACAGTAGCGCGCATCATGCCAGCCGGGGCCATTTCGATCGGTTGCAGATACACCGCCCCGACTTCCAGCCCCTGACACAGCTGTGGCTCCCCGATCGGGTATTCCTTTGCGTGAGCCAGCGGTACGAGCAAGAGCAGGGCGAGTGAGAGGTGGGTACGCATAATGTCTTCCTGGGCACTGACGAGTAGGAACCCGAGTCTAGGAAGCTTTGCTGCGAACAATAATGATTGTTATCAAGTTTTGATCAATTAAACCGTTAGAAGCTTAGCTCCAGGATCGCGATAGGGAGGGCAGTCGCTCGATGTCGATTCTTGATATCCATCAAGGATGGTTTTGCACAAAGGCTGTAGGTTGGAAGAACGTCTCTCAATGACCGGAGATCGAAATGGCCAAGAACTTCCCCGTCAACCCCAAGCACCCCGAGCGGATCTGTTGGGGATGTGACCGGTATTGTCCGGCCAAGTCCCTGGCATGCGGCAATGGCTCCGACCGTACGATGCATCCGGCCGAGATGTTCGGAGAGGATTGGTATTTGTCTGGCGACTGGGGCATCGAGCCCCTCATCGTCACGGACAAGACAGCGGATGATGGCGTCTAGTGCATGCCAAAGCTCGCAGATTAAAAAATCAGGGAAATATCTGGATGCCTCTCCGGATATTTCCCTGTTGCTCAATGTTTGGAATTGCTATCGATAAACTTCTCGTAATACATCTGGAACTGCTCGATCTTCTGATCGTTGAACCAGGTTTTAATCGCGTCGACCATGGGCGGAGGACCGCACAGGTAGATGTCGAATGGGTTGGCGTCGAACGACTGACGGTCGAAGTGATCAGGAATCCACCCGGTTTTACCTTGCCAATCCACGGAGGGTTTCGAAACCACAAGGTGATAGTCGAAGTCGGCGATGCGGTCGCGATAATCAGCCAGGCGTTGAGTTTCGCACAGGTCATTGTCCTGCGTGACGCCATAGAACAGTTGGATCGGGTGCCCGCAGCCACCTTTTTCTGCAATGTTATCAAGCATCCCGAGGAAGGCCGACAGGCCGGTTCCTCCTGCCACCAGTACGAGAGGTTTGGTCACCTGACGTAGATAGAAGCTCCCCAATGGGGCCTCGAGCTCGAGTACTTGACCGGGGCGGCAATGCTCGCGGATGAAGTTGCTCATCACGCCATCAGGCAGGAGCCTGATGAGAAACTGCAATTGGTTGGTGGGGTTGGGGCGGTTGGCGAATGAGTAGGAGCGCCACTCACTGGTGCCCGGTACATGCAGTCGAGCGTATTGCCCCGGAAGAAAGTCCAATTGCTGCTGGTGGGCGCAAGCGTCCAGATGAAGGATCGCCGTGGTGGCCGACACCTGTTCTACACCGGTGATCACCGTTTGCAGTAACCGGGTTGCGCCAGCGTTGCACAAGCTCGAATCGAAGTCGAAATAGAACGACGCATCCGATTGCACGCGGGTCTGGCAAGAGAGCATTTTGCGTTGCGCCAGATCCTGCTCGGAAAGAGCCTCTTCATCGACGTAGTCTTGAGTGAATTGGCCTGATTCGCAGCGACCCTGGCAAGTGCCACAGACACCTTCGCGACAGTCCAGCGGGATGTTCACGCCATTGCGTAGCGCGGCGTCGAGCAGCAGTTCGTTGGGCTTGACCTCGAAGAACGAGGTCTTGCCATCTGCGAAGCTGAAAGCGACTTTATGGTTCATGACAGCGTGCCCCACAGTTCACAGGTGATAGAAATCAAGCACTGAGTTGATCGTGTCGTTGAGCAGCACGATGTGCTTGCGGGTGATCTTCCAGCTGTCTGCGTCCGCTTTGAGGTGGTAGGTCACATGGCCGTAGAACTGCTCGGACAGCCCTTGCCGGGTGTAGAGCGTGACCCAGGCGGCCTTGACTTCAAGCAAGCCGTTATCGATCTCCTTGATTCGCACATTGCTGATTTGATGCAAGGTGCGCGGCATCGGGTTTGAAGCTGCCGACTTGCCTGTGCGCAGACGAAATACCCGGTCTTCCAGGCCGGAGCGGTTCGAGTAGTAAATCAGCGACATGCCGCGCTTGGGATCGGTGGTGTACACATGCTCCGACTCCCATTGCGGCAGGTGGAATTCGCTCTGTTCATCAAACAGGGCGATGTAGGCGTCCCAATCCTGCTGATCACACAGCTCGGCTTTGCGGTAGAGGAATTGTTCGACGGAATGTTGTAGTGCGCTCATTTCACACCTCCTTCAACTTCAGGGCTTTTTGTGCAAGACCTTGCAGAAGGAAGCGCTGCCAGGATCCGTGCTGATTGATGTAGAGCCCCTCATGCGTGAACTCGGTGCCGGTCAGTACCGGGTTGATGCCCAGAGCCTCGCTGTTCGGGGTGGGGCCTTCGACCCATTTCTCACTGCCGCGGGACACTTCGTTCCAGCGCTCGAGGCGGGCCTGGAATCCGCGTTGGGCTTCGCGAAACTCCACCAGGTCGTCGGGAGTGCCCATGCCTGAAACGTTGAAGAAGTCCTCGAACTGGCGGATCCGGTTTTCCCGATCTGCGTCGGACTCACCCTTGACGCCGATGCACTGGCTGGTGATCTCGGTCTTGTTCCAGGCCACTGGGCGCACGATACGCAGCTGCGAGCTGATCTGATCCATGAAGAACAGGCTTGGGTAGATGTTGAGATTGCGTAGACGATGCATCATCCACTCGGCTTGTTGCTGGCCGTATTCCTTCACCAGACGCGGCATGACGCTGGCATACCCGGCGCGTACAGTCGGGTTGGGCATGTCGCTGAACAAGAGGCTGTGGCCATTCTTGAACGAGAACCAGCCGTCGTCGGTTTCGGCATCTCCGGCGCCCAACTTGCTGTAGTCCAGCGTGTCGGAGCCGCCGCCCTTGGCCGAGTTGACTTGCTGGCGATGCTGCACCGTGGAGACGTAGTTGTAGTGCACGGTGCTGACGTGATAACCATCCAGGCCGTTTTCGTGCTGCAGTTTCCAGTTGCCGTCATAGCTATAGGTCGACTTGCCGGGCAGTACTTCCAGTTCGCCGGTCGGAGACTGCGCGACCATCATGTCGAAGAACACTTTGGCATCGCCGAGGTAGTCCTCCAACGAGTCGCTGCCATTGACGTCCAGGCTGATAAAGACGAAGCCCTTATAGCTCTCGATCCGGGCCTTCTTCAGGCCGCGGGTTGCTTTGTCGAAACCTTCCGGGTATTCCCCCGGAGCCTTGACCTTGACCAGGCGGCCATCACTTTTGTAACACCAGGCGTGGAACGGACAGGTGAAGGTTGATTGGTTACCTTTGCTGACGCGAGTCAGGGTCGCGCCCCGGTGCTGGCAAGCGTTGATCAGCGCGTGGAGCTGATTGCTTCCATCGCGGGTGATGATCATCGGCTGACGACCTGCGCGCATCGTCAGGAAATCATTGGGATTGGCGATTTCACTCTCGTGGCAGGCGTAGATCCAGTTCTTCTCGAAGATCAGCTCCATCTCCAGGTCGAACAGTTCCGGCTCTGTGAACATGTCACGGGCGACACGGTAAATACCTTCAGCCGGCCGAAAATCCAGGCAACCCTGAATGTAATCTTGCCACTGCGCAATGCTTCTAGAGCTGTTCATCAGGTACACCCTTTTTGTAGTTTTAGGCACGACCTGATTGAAAGCCTTTCTGTGCGGTGCATCTATCCGGATTCGAGGCGATATCTATCCGTTTCTGAGGGGGCGGGGGGCGCTTTCCGTGAGGGCTATCAGGCGCGGTTGCTTTATGCGCTTTTCATTTCATATCCCTGGCTTGCACCCACAGCACCGCGTCTTGCGACAAGGGCTTGCCCTTGTGGGTTTTCGTTGTCCCGATGTCGAGCGCTGCAATACCCCACCAGCCGGCCCGGGGCAGGCCGATGGTCACGACACCCTGGGCGTCCGTGTACGTGCTCAGGGACTTGAATGAAGCTTGAGGTGCCGTTACATAGTCTTGCTGGCCGAAGGCGTTTTTCTCGATATCGACGGAATGGTTGATGTATTCGATTTCGATTTCGGCAAACGGAACGGGCTTGCCATCGGCCAGCACCAAGGCGCGGAACACTCCGCCTGTCCAGTTTGCATAAGGCTTGTTCAGTGGCTGGATCTCAACCGGCAACCCTTGTGGTTCTGCCCAGTTGCCGGGTACTCCGCCCACGTTCACGATCAGCTTGGTGAACTGTTGGATGTAGACGTCTTCCTCGGTTTCCAGGTAGGGCTCGGGCTCGAGTACGAAGATATGGTCACCCAGTGAGCGAACCAACTCCCGCGGAATCGACGCACGATAGGCAGTCGTTTGGTTATCGCGACTCTGCCACTGGACAGGGCGCAAGTATTGGCGAAGATCGATTTTTTCCCCGCCGTGCGAGCTGATGTGGCTAAAGGCGCGGGGTTCATCCATGGTCATGGTGGGGCCGCCGGAGAAGGGATGCGTGAACACCAGCGCGAACTCCAGTTTATCCGCACGCGGCAGCGCCGTTTCCTCGACGTAGAGCATCTGGAAATGGGCCTGTGCAGCGCCTGTCAGGCAACCTAATGTAACGGCGGCAAGTGCCTGGAGCAGTCGTCGTTTGATCGGCATGGTCGATTTCACCTTGAAATGTCGGATGACTGAATCGTGGCTTGATGGTTGTCTCCGCCCATGAACACAACGGAGTATTTCCCGGCTGGGGGCTGGAATGCGTAGGTGTTGTCGGTGCCGACGTTTCCTTCGAGCAACACCTTGTTGCTGGTGTCCTGGACATGGACCTTTCTGCCAGCGGCGGAGCTGCCGTCGGTGTAACCCGCCTCGCACTTCACCAGATCATCGCTCTCTATGTAGCAGTCGAAGACGGGGCCATGAGCGAAGGCTGCCTGGCAGAACACCAGGGCGCCGGCGATCAGTATCCGATGTGCTGAGCCTAGGGGTTTCATAAGGTCTTCGATCTCCACGGTCGAGGTTGATCATTGGAGCGGCGATTTGTGATCGCCGCTCGTATTGGGGCCAGGTGGCGCGAAGGCCGTCAGTAAGGAATCCAGGTTCGAACTCAGGAGTGCTTCGTACCCGTTGGCCGCGTCGGCGAGCATTCCCGGGTTGCCGGCGTCCAGTATCAACAACCGTGCGCCGCCGTCCTCGATGGCCTTGGCAATCCTGGCGTCCGGTGCCCACTTGTGGACCACCACGTGGATGTCACGCTCGCGCAGGTATCGGGTCAGTGCGGTGCAGTCGGCGTCGCTCCAGTCGATGTCCTGTCGGACGAACCAGCCGTCGACAAAAATCCCGAACTCGCCGAACAGGTAGGTGAACTCACTGGCCAGCGACAGCACGCGCAGATCCGGCACTGCCAGCAGCCGGGCACCGTAGTTGGCCTTGAGCTGGCGCAATCGGCCTTCGAGTGCGGCGAGGTTGCGCTCTATCCGAGGCGCATCGGGGGGAGACAGGCGTGCCAGGTCGGTAGCGATAATCGCCGACATGCGCATGGCGTTGACGGGGCCGAGCCAGGCGTACGGCGACAGTCCGCCATCGACGTCGCGTTCGGTTACCCAGGGAACGTCGTTCGATGGCACGCGGGCCACGGCCACTCCGGGCTTGACGGTGTCCCATGAGTGCGAGGCATCGATCTCGACGATTCGCAGATTGTGGCGACGTGCCGTGGTGTAAAGCGGATCCGCGCGCCAGAGGTTGCCCAGGGTCACCACGGCGGTGGCCTGCTGGAACACGGCGGGCTCCAGGCGCGATAGCGCGTTGGCCTGGCTCTCCATGGGCACGGCAGCGTCTGCCGGAAGGCGGACGACCTTGAGGGTCGTGCCGTCGCTGAGCGTCGAGGTGAGCGCATACACCGCCGGCAGTGCGACAAGCACCTGCTGCCTGCCGGTATCCGCGAAGGCAGAAAGCGGATTGCCCAGCAGCAGTAGCAGCATCGCTAGCCAGGGTCGACGTGACATGCAAAGCCATTTCATACGCTGGCACCTCTGAACCGGGCCCCGGTAGCGCGGATGACGGTGGTGACGACGAATACCAGGGCGGCGGCGATCACGATTGCGCCGCCTGTCGGTACGGGGATGTGGAATTGCATGGGGGCCAGGATGCCGACCACGCAGGAAAAAGTCGCGATCAGGATGGCGCGCACGACCAGCCCCGGGAGCGAATGGCTGATGTTGCGTGCTGCCGCGGCCGGTATGAGCAGAAGGGCTTCGACGAGTACTGCGCCGATGATTTTCAGGCAGGCTACCGTCACCAGGGTGACCAGTACGACAAACAGGTACTCGACGCTTCGCACGCGCACGCCGCGAGCATGTGCCAGGCTCGGATTTAGGCTGGCCAACAGCATGCCGTTGTACATCGGCAGTCCGAGCAGAGCACACGTCGCCGTTACCACAAGCAGCACGTTCATGTCGGTGTAGTCGACCGCCAGGATGGAACCGAACAGCACGCTTTCCATTACGTGCGTGTTGATCTTCGCCGACACGAACAGCAGCAACGAGGCCCCGACCGCCAGCGAGATGGACAAGAACACGCCGATCAGCGTGTCATTGGCCAGCGTGGTGCGGTGCTGCGTGTACTTCAGCGTCAGGGCGAACAGCAGGCAAAAGCCGAACATTGAGAAGTAGGGGGAGGTGTAGGACTCGCCGATCAGCACGCCAATGGCAACGCCGGTCATCGCCGCATTACCGACGGCCTGACTGAAGAACGCCATGCGCTTGATCATCACCATCGAGCCCAGCACGCCCAGTAGCGGTCCGATGAGCACTGCACAGAGCAGCGCATTGATCACGAACTCGTACTCGAACGGTTGCGGCAGGATGCCACTCGCGGCAAGCGCCTGGAGCTGGTTGCGAATCAATTCGTACAGGGCACTCATTGGGTAGCCTCCAGAGGGTAGGCGACCTGGTCGGGCGAACCATGGAACAGCACCCGCCGGTTGATAACGGTCACCGATTGCGCGATGCGCCTGACTTGTTCCAGGTCATGGTTGATCCAGAGGATGGTGACGCCGCGGCCGTTCAGCTCGGCCACCAGCGCCTCCACCAGTCGCACACCCGGTTCGTCGATGCCGGCGGTCGGTTCGTCAAGGATCAGTAGCCAGGGCGCCGGGCTGATCGCCTGGGCCAGCAGCACTCGCTGACGCTGGCCACCGGACAGGCTGCCAAAAGGTTTTGCGCCCATTCCGGCCACGCCGGTGCGCTCCAGTGCTTGGGCATTGGCCGCCTTGGCAGATCGGCTTGAGCCCAGGAAGGCCGGCCTGCGTTGACCGAGAAGGGCCATGATGTCGTTGACCGTCATCGGCACGTTGCGGTCGAAGTCCGGCAATTGCGGGACATACCCCATGGGTGTCGTGACCTCGCCTTCGAACCGGACCGTCCCTGAATGCGGCATCTGGCCCAGCAGCGCACGCACCAGTGAAGTCTTGCCGCCGCCGTTCGGGCCTACCAGGCAGTGCAGCGCACCGGCTTCTACCCGGAAGCTCACTTTGTCGAGCACTTGCGTACCTCCCAGTTGCAGGGAGACGTTATCGAACACTATGGCGGGGCCGCGCATCGCTTGTTCCTCCTTCATCGCGTTCATCGCTGCGTAAACTCAACGGCTTCGGCCAAGGTCTCGAGGTTTTCACGCATCGCCACCTCGAATTCGTCCGGGCTGTAGGTATTACCGGTGATGTGAGACAGCGCGAACACCTTCACGCCGGTGGCTGCCTCGATAGGCTTGGCCAGGTCGAGGGAGAAATTCTTCTCGGCAAAAAGCACACGCACATTGGCCTTCTTGATCGCGTCGATGGTGTTGGCCAACTGGCGCGCAGTCGGCGCGACGCCGTGACGCGGCTCGATCACCGCACTCACGAACAGGCCGAACTCTTGCATCATGTAGTCGTAGCCAGCGTGGGTTGTCGCGCACCGGAAGGAAGACAAATCCAGCGCGGCGAAACGGGTCATGAAGCCGGCCCTTAGCGCCCGGATACGCGCGGCATACGCCAGGGCGTTTTGTCGATACGCTGCAGCGTTGTCCGGGTCCAGTTCCCCCAACCGGCGAGTGATCTCGAAGACCTGTTGTATCGCTGCCGTGGTGGATACGAAGGTATGCGGATTGACCACCTTGACGCCGTCCTGGCCGCCGCCGATTGGAATGAGCGCAACCGAGGCATTGGCCTGGATGATCGGCAGGGTCGCCCCGCGGCCAGCGGCCTTGATGATCTGGAAGGCCCATTCATCGTGTCCGATGCCGTTGACGACCAGAACATCGATATTCATCGCGCGGGTGATGTCATCGGGCTGCGGCTGGTAGTTGTGCGGATTCGCTTCCGCCGGGATGAGCGCAACGACTTCCGCCCGATCTCCAACGATATTTGCCACGAAGCTGTAGTAGGGATGCAGTGTGACGCCGATCTTGAGCTTCTTGCCCGAAGAGGGAGCCGGGCTGGCGAGTGCGATGGCGGGTATCAGCAGCAATAGCGCGATGCATCGGCGCCACAGTGCGCGGTGTTTCGTAGAAACGGTCATGGCTGGGTTCCTTTTACGCGTTCGACTTCGCTGGCACCGTTGTAAGGGATGACCTGGCGCCAGCCATCGCCGACCAGCGATTCGGGCTTGACGATGCCAGGGTAGGGCGCGTTCGGGTCGCGGTGGACCCAGATCGTCGCTTGGTTGGCCCACATGACACCGGCATGCGCGTGACCGATGACGAGCAGGTAGGCGCTCTGGCCCGGCGCGCGGCCGCCCGAGCCGTAATAGACCGTAGCGCCCTGGCCCTGGGTGGCTTGCGACACCTTGTTGGCGGTCTGGTCCGGCGGGGTGACAGGCGCATCGGCGTGCACGTCGCCGGAAGCGGCATGCGGCAGGTGAGTGCCAGGCAGAATCAATTGCCACTGCACCTCGCCATTGGTCTTCCAGAAGGCGTCACGGTAGAAGGGCGGCAGCAAGATTTTCTGCGCACGCTCCAGCGTGATCCAGCCGCCGGTATCGTTGTTGAACCAGATGATTTCTTCACCGGCCGGCAGCAGAGCGCTGTGAATCGCCTGATCGACCGCACCCAGGCCATCGAAGGAACGCACCTGCCAGCTCAAGGTTATCGGTGGGCCGACTTTCTGGGGGCGCAGCGTTATATAGCCTGCCACGCTGGCGATGACTGCCAGGGCCGCAAGCAACAGCGCCAGCGATTCCCATCGGCCGGATACCGGGCGCACCACCTTGATTGCGCTGTTTGCGTGATCGCTGGGCATATCTGCACCGGATGCGCGACGCGGCGATAGACGAGCCATCAGAGAAACGCGATCCAGCGGCCGAGGAACACCACGCCCGCCCACAATGCCAACGAACTGAACCCTGCGACACGCGCCTGGCTGGGAGGCGTTAGCGTTGTGTCCCATTCGGCAATGCGGCGAAAGACGCCCAAATGGAATACCCCCATGTTGAGCCCCGCCAGCAGTAACACGCCCATCTTGCACAAGAACGCGGTGTTCTCGGCATAGGTCGTGGCATTGGCGGCGAACATGAGCAGGCCGGTGATCACGCAAGCCACGAAAGCGACCCAGGTGAACGGCAGCAAATCTTTTATCAGCCGTAGCGCGCTGCGGCGATGGGAGGCAACGCCGAGCAGACGCAAATCGACGACGGCGATGGTCCCGAACACAAGGGCGATGCCGATCACATGCACCGATTCAAGGGTTGGAAAAGCGGAGCCCGACTCTCGGATGAAGGTGGCGACAGAGGTGTCCTGGAGGGCTTGTAGTGTTGGTTGAATGTCCATGGCGAATACCTGGGAGCTTTCGTTGAAAACGCTTAGATCGCGTAGGCGATCCAGCGACCACAGATGATGACGACGCACCACAAGCCGATCGACAGCCAGGCTAGCGCCTTGACAAGAGGAGGCTTGCCATCACGTTGTGCATCGTCGGCAGGGCGCAGAAGGGGGCGCCGCAGAAGCAAGGTCAGCGTGAACGCACTCACGACCAGCGCCATCTTCAGCCAGAAGGTCGAGTTGACGAGTACGCGATCAGGCTCGGCGATGATCATGATCAACCCCGTGAAGAGCAGGACGAGGAGCGCATTGCGCATCCACGGGTAGTACCGGCGAACGACGCCACGCAAGGGCTCGTCCGTGGCGAACACACCCGCCAGCCGAAGATCGGAGATGACCGCAGAGCCGAAGAGCACTGTGATAGCGAGGATATGAATGCTCTGGACGGTGGGTATGATCCAGAGAATGTCCCGGATGGCTGTGCTCAAAGGTGACGCATAGATCCAGGCAATGATGAGTGATGATGACATTTGCTGTTCTTCCCAATGGGTTAGAAGTCTTGAGGCGTTGCGATCGAACGCAGGCCCGCCGCATCTTCTGGCAGTAGGTAGCCTTCCTTTATCGAAAGGGCTTTGGCGTCTTCGAATTTCTGTTCGTAGTTGCTGAAGCTTCCATAACGCTGGTCAAGCACGTCCTTGGAGTAAGGCACCTTGGTGTCGTAGATCAGTCCGCAGCCGGTCTCCTGATCCGTGAGGTAGGTCGCACTGGGCACCTGGATCCACGGTGGGCGTACGCCCCCTTGCAGGTTGCCGGTAACAGGGTCGCGCGCGGCGGTCTTGCCATCGCGGGCGACCCGCGGAGCATTCGGCATGGGTTTGCCTTGGCGCACCCATTGGTCCATGCGATCCAGGAGCGCCGAGACGACCAGCTCCGCCGGTTCGTCGTACAGCGTCCGGCACCGTGGGTCGTCGCCCTTGCCGATGTCGGCAGCGAGCTTTTCGGTATGCTCCGTACCGAGGTCGGCCAGCCGCAGGTGCGGCATGCCGGTCACTTCGTAATAGCGAATCTGCGGGCTGTCGGTGTCCGGCGGCAGGTTGATGCCTTCGATCACGTCGTGCATCAGTTCGGACTGGCTGTAGACGGTCACGAACGGCACGCCATCGGGCGTATGGCGCGGCACCCGGATGACGTCGCCGCCCACTTCTCCGTAGGCCATGCGGCCGGTCATGTAGGCATCGATCAGCGGCCTTGCGTCGGGCATACGCCATTGCTGGTGCCGGCCCTGGTCGAGGTAGTCCATCCAGACTTGCGCGGTCACGGCCCAGCTATTGACGTAGATGCGTTGAACATCGAGACCGGCCAACGGGCTTTGCGCTGCATTGGTTTTCAGCAGCAACGCCAGTTGCGCCCCGATGCCCTGGGACTGTGGAGCAAACGGATCGGGAGCTTCACCGCGGGTGAAGTGTTCCGGGTCGTAATAGGTGCCCAGCGGCGCGTAGCGTGCAAAGTCGAAGCGGCGCATGAACTCGAAGTTCACGATCCGTCCGTACTGAGCGATCTGCTCGGCCTCGGCAGCCGGGGTGTCCGAGATGAACTTGGGATCGACTGGTGGCTTGTTCACATTCAGCGTGTACCCGACGTACGCGTAGCCGCGACGCAGCAAATAGTCGCGGGTCAGGATCCATCCCGCGGCGCGCTCGCCGAACCAGCTGAACGGCTCGATCACGACCGTGCCATTGAAGCGCGCGGGGTCAGCCGGTTTGCGCACCAGAATGCGTGTGGTGTAAGGCGCCTCCAACAGGGTTTTGCCCGAGGCGGTAATGGCCGGGGCAACGCCTTGCAGGTAAAACTCCTCCTCGATGTAGCCGTACTTGTCGAGGTCGCTGTATTCGGTGCCCGGGCGTTTCGCCGACGAGAGCGGTGGCTTGCCGGAGGGCGGCACCGCGATGGCCGTGGGCATGCGCGGCACTTCTGCGAATGTGTTCGACGTGAGGATCAGCAACAGCAGGGCGCTTTGCAGCGTCGGCCGCAGGATGCTGAAGGTTGTCAGTCTTTCCATTTGGTCAGCTCCGATGGCGATTAATGGCGACTTCACTCGAGACTGAGGGATGCCTTGCCCTCTTTATCGATCACGATCTGATTGTTCTCGCAGACATACTCTTGAATGGCGTAGTTGGACCGTTTGTACTCGAACGTGAAGCGATACGGGGTCTTGAGCACCTGCGGGTCCTCGATCACGACCTGGTTCTCCAGGTGATCCGGCGCCGTCAGCCTGATGCGTTCGGTGATCTTCATGTCCTTGCCGTGTGGAACGTCGTAGAAACTCACGTCCGTTCGCACCCGTTGTGTTTCCACGACGAGCGTGTCGCCTTCCCAATGGCCGCGTGAATGGCCTTGATATTTAGGGTCCAGGGTCTCTTTTGCAGGCATCGCTTCGTTCAAGAGAATCCGGCGGACCTGCTGGAGATACTCACCGAGGACAATCACTTGCTTGTCGTCGTGAATGATCTGGATCGGGAAGAGCGCCGCCATCAACGTTGGCATTCCCTCGGGCAGGCATCTGGAACTTGTTGTGGCCAACGGCGTTCCGGCCTCGTTCGCAGCGGCTTGTTTCTTCTTCAGCGCGACGTATTCGTCGGCATAGGGCGCCTTCAGGTCCATCGGTCCGCCTGGGTGCACCGGGTTGTCGGGGTTCTCACCGAACCAGTCGTCCGGGGTTCGTTCCCAGGTGCCGCTGATGTCGGGGCGTGCGCTGACGCTGTGTTTGTCGCTTAGAGGTTTGGAAGGTGTAGCGGCGTTGCACATCCCGGCGACAGTCACGAGGGCGATGCCCAGGACGATCATTGCCGTGTTCAAGGTTCGTGTCGGTTTCATTGAAACGTCTCCACGCTGCTGGTCTGGTCCGGTCGGTTAGGTCGTCATGAAGCCAGGGAAGGATTTCTCATCCGCCGCCCGTGAGTACGACGTCACCGATCTTGATCTCCACGAGCAGCCCTCCTGGCTCACCGTTTTTCAACGGTTTGAAGGACACCTCGGCAGTCTCGCCGGCCTTGATCGACTCAGCGGTCCAGCCCGTGCGCTGTAACGCGTTGACACTGCCCGTTTCGATCTTGAATCGCTGGGCCGGCGGGCCGGGTGTATCGAGGTAAATCGTGATGTGAGGATTGCTCCAGGCAAAGCGCTCGACGACACCCTTGATCGAGACGGTCTGGGTCTGGTCGAAAAGCGCGAACGAATGGTGTGCACTGGCAACAGGTGCCAGGGCACTGCAGGCGAAGAGGGTCAGAAGACAAAGCCCCTGACGTAACAGCGGGGAGGGTGACAAAGGGGTCATGACAGGTGCCTCGGTTCTTATGGTTCTTATGGGCCCAGCATAGGGGGAGTGCGCTCAGAGGCCGTAGCCCAAAACGGCAACCATTCGAGGCGCTGAGGATGTTTTGCAGCGGGGGAGGTATCGCGCGAGGGGATGGGCGGCCAGCCCCTTGAAAGTGCTGATTTGGGTTACCGCTTGCGCGACCCAAGCCGGAACACTCATGGCTCGCCTCATAAATATAAAAACAGGAGAGACGTCATGCGCACCCTCAGTTACGCCCCATTACTTTCGCTGGTCGCACTCTGTACATTTGAGCCGCAGGTACACGCCTACCAGCTCTACAACGAAGACGATGGCGGAACCGTCCTGAACGCCGACCTGTCGGCGGCGTTTGGCTGGTTCGGCAGCGAGAAAAACTACATTGGCGACCCTGAGAGGGAGCCTGGCAGGATGCGCTGGCAAGAAGGCTACGCCAAGTACGGTCTCAACGGCACGACAAACAAGATCACTGCCGGTTCCGTCTATGGCGGGCTCAGCTGGATCAGCACGGGGTCATTTGGCGATGGGGACGCGGGAGGACTCACCGTCGGGGATGAAAGAAGAACGGCTGTGGAAGACGCCTACCTGGGCTGGAAGTCAGGTGACCTGATTCCTGCGCTGGGCAAGGACGGCGTTGATTTCTCTTTTGGCCGGCAGCTCGTTACGGTGGACGGCTTCCTGATCACTGACGACGGGTTCGCCCCCGGGAAGGCCTTCAGCCCTATCGAGGGCGTAAGGGATGGCCGGTTCAATCGCGGTGGCGCCTTTTACCTTGGCCCGCGGTTGGCGTTCGGGAATACGGCAGTCTTGAAACTGGGTGGTCAGGAGGGCCTGCACGGTAGCCTGATATGGCTCAAATCCGATAACCCCGGGCAGTCGAAGACCGAAGTGGCTGCCGCCACCCTCGACTACACGACGCCCGTCGGCTCGATCGGTTCGACGTACGTGCACGGCCTGGATGTTGACGAGCGATATGCCTTTGGCGATCGGCTTGAGCGCAAGGGTATGAACGTCTACAGCATTCGTGGGCAGGGCAATGCCGGGATCGAGAATGCCGACTTTGCGTTCGAGGTCGCACGTCAGGAAAAACGCTCGGGCTCACAGCGGGCGATGTTCTTCGAAGCGGGCTACACCTTTGCCGACACCCAATGGCAACCGACGGTGAGCTATCGATATTCGCGCTATTCCGAAGGTTACGACTTTCTGTTCCAGGGAGGTTTTCGCAAGCGATACCAGGGTGAAGTCGCCGCCAATTACGCAGGTTCAGTGACCTCGAACATGGCGATCAACGACGTGCTCCTCTCAGTCAAGCCGACCGATAAATTGACCCTTAACGCAATGGCCTTCAACTACCACCAGCTCTCCCGTACGCATGAGCAGGACTTCGCTGCACGTGAGGTCGACCTTTTTCTGGATTGGATGGTGACGGATAACGTCACACTCTCGCCTCTGGTCGGCTTCTACAAGCCCGAAAAGTGGCTCGGGGACGGTGGTCTGCAGAGCGGGAGCGCATCAACGAACACTTACTTCCAGTTCATCGTGTGGATGACGTTCTGAGTCGCCGCTCACGCCGTAACGACGAAGGTTTGTTGCCGGTATCTTGATCGGGGGCGCCACCCGCGGTGGCGCATTCCCGATGGGAGGTCGCCAGGCAACAGACGATCGAGGAGGGGCCAGGCTAGGTGGTTTTTTTGCCGACGAAGCCCATCTCGATTGGGGTCTTTATGTAGAACACAGAGATTTCCTCAGCCTCCAGCCTCTTGAGCAACCTTTCGGATTCGTCCTCGGTGATAGCCATGCGAATCTCCGTAGGCTGATCCGCGAGTTCAAAAAAATGCGAAGAGTGCAGTCGACCGGTGTGTCCAAAACCCTCGATAGCCGTAGAGAGAGTCGCACCACGCAGCCCCATCTCCTTGGCCACATCGACGATCCATTCGCCAAGCATCTTTCCCTGATAACGGCGGTTCTGTTGAGTGAAGAAAATCACCAGAAAACCTTTCATTTTCATCTCCTCATCGCATGCCAATGATTTGATAGGACAAAAGCCCGGCAGCGGTCATCACCAACGAGCCTACGACGTGCAATGAAATTGAGCCGAGCGCCCAGAGCAGTCTGCCTTCCTGGATCAGGGCAACTGTTTCGGCGGAAAACGTAGAAAAGGTGGTAAGCCCACCGCAGAAACCCGTGATGATCAGCAGGCGCCACTCAGGACTCAAGGTGGGTGAGGCGGCCAAAAACGCGATAGCCAGGCCAATGATGTAGCCCCCGACCATGTTCGCGACCACCGTGCCCGGGGGAATCGTGGGGAACAGGGCGTTCAGCTTCATGCCCAGGAGCCAGCGCAACCAGGCACCAAGTGACGCACCAACGGCGATAACTGCGAGTGATTTCAGCATGGCGGGCTCACCTCGTCAGACCTGGGCCAAACTGATAGCAGGTAAGCACAACAGAACTGAAAACTTCAAGAACCCCGTACGCAAGTGACTGTACCGGGCCCCCTCAGGTCAGAGCCACGAAGGCGTGGACATCTTGCGCCCACGCCTCATCAAGTTACAGCATGCGGCGCAGGACGTCGTTTCGAGGGTCCCGGTCGTAAAACCGGTGTTTGAGGGCGCCTACGACATGCAACAGGATCAGTCCGAGCAGGGTGTAGGCGAGCACTTTGTGCAGCCATTGGAAGACGACGAACCAATTGTCATTTTTCGGAAGGAGCTCCGGCAGGTTGACCCCAAAAAAGAACACCCCGTCGCTCATCGTGTAAGTGCTCGACATTGAGTAACCCATCAACGGCACGATCACGACGAGCGCATACATGACACGCTGCGTAAGCCTTGACAGGAACCTTTCATAACTTGCCAGCGTTTCCAGCGGCTGCGGAAGCACGGGGGTCCGAAAGCGCAGGGCGATCTGGGTCAGGACAACCAGAAACACCAACAGCCCAAAGGATTTGTGCCACGGGTAATAGAGCTCGTACTTGCTCGCCACTTCGTCATTCAGACCGGTCATATGCCAGCCTGCCCAGAGGAGGCCTGCGATGAGTGCGGCACGCACCCAGTGCAACATTCGCAGGGACGTCGGATACCGATCGGTTGTTTGTTGATCTATCGGGTTCATCGCAGTCTCTCCATTGATTATCAACGGCATCAGGGATGCACTTTTGAACGCTAACCCTCGCGGCACAGGGGCCGGAGGGTTATTCGGTCAGGACAGGGATCGTGCTCAGGAAGGTAGCAGCACGGTGATGACTTTCTCCTCGGTGTAGGCCACCGCGCCGGCAAACCCGCCTTCACGGCCGATACCGCTGGTCTTTACGCCACCCCAGGGCAGGTTGGCGTCCAGCGGACTCCAGCAGTTGATACCCACGGCACCGGCCTTCACCGCAGCGGCTACGCGGTGCGCTCGCACCAGGTCGGTCGTCCAGACCGTGGCCGCCAGGCCGTAGGAGGAGTCATTGGCCAGTGCGATAGCTTCCTCTTCGCTGTCGAACGTGATCAGCGTGCCGACGGGCCCGAAGATTTCGTCTTGGGCGATCGCCATGGCGTTGTTCGCGTTGGTGAAGATCGTCGGCCGGACAAACCAGCCCTGTTCAGGCGTCGATACACCACCGGCCAGCAGCGAGGCGCCTTGGTCTATTCCCAGTTGGATGTATCGGTTAACGCGATCGAATTGCGCTTTCTTGGCCACCGGTCCCATCTGTACACCGGGCTGGCGAGGGTCGCCCACGTTGACTGCCTCTGCGGCATCGGCCAGCGCTGCGCCGAAGCGATCTGCGATGCTGCGGTGCACCAGGATGCGCGAGCCGGCCGCACAGACCTGGCCCTGGTTGGCGAACAGGCCGAGCGCACACCCGCGCAGCGCGTCTTCGAAAGAGGCATCGTCGAAGACAATCTGGGGGCTTTTGCCGCCCAGTTCCAATGCCACGCGCTTGAACAGCACACCGGCGGTGCGCTGGATTTCGCGTCCGGCCTCGGGGCTGCCGGTGAAGCTGATCTTGGCAACGAGCGGGTGTTCGCACAAGGCGCGACCCACCTCATTGCCGTAGCCGGTGACCACGTTGATCACACCGTCAGGGAAGCCCGCTTCCTGAGCCAGCACCGCCAGGTGCAGGGCAGACTGCGGCGTCTCTTCCGAAGGTTTGATGACCACGGTGCAGCCTGCCGCCAACAACGCGGCGAGCTTCCAGACGGTGATCATCAACGGCGAATTCCAGGGAACGATGGCGCCGACCACACCCACGGGCTCGCGTACCGTGTACGAAAGAGTCTTGGTGCCGAAGTAGCCACCGGTGGGAATGGTGCGCCCTTCCAGCTGGTTGGCCCAGCCAGCAGCGGCACGCAGGTTGGCGATCGCGTTGGGCAAGTCCATCCGGCGCGGTTCGATGGGTGAGCGACCGATGGCGTTGGCGTCCAGATCGGCCAGCAATTCGCTGTCGCGTTCAACCAGGTCAGCGAGTTTAGATAGCAGTCGACCGCGCTGGGCGCCGTCGAGCTGGCTCCAGGCGCCACCCTCAAGTTGGCGGTGTGCGGCCCCCACTGCGCGGTCCACGTCCTCAGTCGTGCCCTGTGCGGAACTGCCGTACACCTGTTCTGTCACGGGGTTGACGAGGTTTATGCGACGACCGTCGGAGGCTTCGAAGGACGCGCCTTCGATGAAGTGATTCAAGTGCTCAGTCATTTTGCGGTCCATAAGTGATGTGCAGTGGTCGGGTCATGCCTCAAGGGAAGCCAGGGCGTCGCCGAAGATGTCCAGTGCCTTGAAGAACAGCGAGCGTGAGATCGTCAGCGACGGCATGACTCGCATCACGTTGCTGTAGCGACCACAGGGAATCATCAGCACGCCGTGGTTCAGCAGGTAGCCCATGAGCTGGCCGATTTTTTCGGGCGCCAGGGGAGCCTTGGTGGCTGGGTCTTCAACCAGTTCGATACCGATCATCAGGCCGCGGCCGCGGACTTCAGCGACGAACGGGCTGTTGAAGCCACGGATACGTTCCTGCGCCTCCAACCCCAGGGTGTGCGCACGGTTGAGCAGATCGAGCTCCGGGTCCTGCAGGATGCTGATGTTGGTCAGCGCAACCGCCGCAGACAACGAGTTGGCGGCAAAGGTGTTGGGCATCGATCCGTCAGGAATCGCCGCCGCCAGGTCCGAACGCATGATCAGGCCCGCCATTGGCAGGTCGCTGCCGATGCCTTTGCCGAACGTGAGCATGTCCGGCTTCACGCCCGAGTGCTCGACCGCCCACATCTTGCCGGTGCGCCCTGCGCCGGATTGCACTTCATCGACGATCAGCAGCGTGCCGCTACGGTCGCATGCTTTGCGCAAAAGCTGCAGGAATTCTGGTGAAGGAGGCACGTAGCCGCCTTCGCCCTGCACCGGTTCCACAATCACGGCAGCCACGTCATCGGCGGCGGTGTAGGGGGTGTTCAACAGGTAGTCCACATATTCGCCGGCGATCTGCTCGGCGCTTTTGTGAGTGGTGTCGAAAGGGAAACGGTAGGCGTAAGGGTAGGGGGCGTGAATCACCCCGCCCATTTGGGCTCCGTAACCCTTGCGGTATGCCGTACCTGTCGTCAGGGAACCCGAGGCGTTCCACACGCCGTGGTAGCCTCCATGAAAGGCGATGATCTGGTGCCTCCCGGTGATGCGTTTGGCGAACTTGATGGCTGCTTCAAGCGCATCGCTGCCGCTTTGCGTGAAGAAGGTGATGCAGTCGCCACGCAAGCCGTCGGGCGCGATCTCGGAGAGCTTGGCCGCCAGCTCGGTGCGCCGGGTGCTGTTGACCTCCAGGGCATGCATCAGCACTTCGGACTGTTCGCGGATCGCCTGCACCACCTTCGGATGGCAGCGGCCTACGCTGCTGACGCCCACGCCGGCGGACAAATCGATGTAGGTGTTGCCATCCGGGTCTTTGAAGGTCGCGCCGAAGGCGCGGTCCATGGCCACAGGCATGCGTCCGCCGCCGCGCGCCATCGACTCGGTACGCGCCGACAACGCCAGGGCCTCGCTGGTTTTGGGGCCGGGAAGTGTGCTGGAGGTAATTCGCGGGGCATCCGCGAAATGGAGGGATTCAAGTTTGGCTTCACTCATGACGTTCACTCTGGATGTCGATTTAAGTGTGCTGATCATCTCCGTGGTGTGTGTATGGCCGGTAGCCCGAATTGGCATATGAGTGGACCGCCCTGAGCGCACTGTCCAGTGAATTTAAAATCTCATAAAGAATTGTGCAAAATTCTCACTATGTGCGAATATCGCATAGGAAGGCGATCTAAAAACAAGAATATTGGCAGAGGCTTTCGACATCATGAAAAATCAGACTATCAGCCATTTCAGAGACGTCCATGTCCATGCGGCCACCGTCCAGGAGTGGAACCAGGACTACAGTCAGCTAACGGCAGGCTCGACTGAGAGTTCGCTGATGCAGTTGTCGACGGCGGGTGTCCACGTCTTTCTCGAGCCGATCAACCAGCGTGTCGTGCAGCACGGCGTGGCTCCCCGAGGCAAGATGTGCTTTGCCGTGCCGATCACCACCCCGGGTTCGATTCGGATGCAGGGACGGGAGGCGGACGATAGCAGCCTGTTCTTTCTTCACGGTGGCGAGGAGTTCATGTTCCATATGCCGATGGGCATGGAGCTGCTGTCCATCACCTTCGAACGTGAATTGTTCGAGCAGGCGTTGGCGCAAACGGCTTCGGCGAAGGAGGTCAGCCTGTTGCTGCGTCAGCCGGTGATCAGGGTTTCCACGCCGCGCTTTGCAGACGCTCGTCGCCGATTGCTGGCGATGTTCTCCCAGGCCCTGGTGTACGAAGAACTCGACAGCACGCGAGATCGGGAGCGGGAGCTGGCGCTGGAACAGGCGATGCTCGGCGAGTTGCTGCAACTCATGACCGACCCGGCTTGCGACAAGCAACAACGCTCCGCAAGCTCCACGCGCAGCTTCATTGTCGAGAAATGCCACCGTCTGGCGACCGCGGAGATGATCGACGTGCCCAGCGTGATCGAGTTGTGCCAGCGACTCCAGGTCAGTCGGCGTACCGTGCAGAACAGCTTTCGCTCGGTTGCCGAGACGACGCCGCTGAATTACTTGCGCTCTGTGAGGCTCAACGGTGTACGCCGGACCTTGATGTCCACCCGCGCGTCGCATCTCTCGATCGGCGATGCCGCTGCCCAATGGGGCTTCTTTCACCTCAGCCATTTTGCGGCGGAGTACCAGGAGCTGTTCGCAGAGTTGCCGTCCCATACCCCCCGCGCTGCCATCACCGGTTGCGCTCATGCCTGAACACCCGCCCGCTGAAAGCAGTGTGGGGTGACCGTTGGCTTCACAAGGATGTAGAGAAAGATGAATAGCCTGCGCCGTCTGCTCATGGTCTTCGACCTGTTTCGCCCGGAACAACCGGTCATCGATGTGGACATCATTTGCCGGGAGCTCGGCTACACGTCCGCCACCGCCTATCGTTATCTGCGCGAACTGGGCGACGCGGGCTTTTTGAAGCGATTGCCGCGCGGTTATGCGCTCGGCCCGCGAATCGTCACGCTGGAGCATCTGATGACGAACTACGATCCGTTGTTGGCATGCAGCCGGGATCTGGTCGACAACCTGGTCGTCGACACCGGCCTGGACGCGCTGGTCAGCGAGTGGCATGGCGACTCCGTGGTCAACGTGCTGATCCATCGTGGCTCCGATGCTGGACCGGTCGGTAGCGGCAGGGGGCGGTCGATCGATCTTTTCCACAGCGCGACCTCCCGGGTCGTACTGGCTTATCTGCTACCGCGCCAAATCCGACGTGTTTACGACGCGCACGTGAACCCATCCGAATTGCAGCATCTGGGGCTGGAGTGGAAGCCGTTCATCAAGAGCCTGCTCGCCATCCGCAAGCAGGGCTACTGCATCAGCGAAAGCGAGCTGCACCCAGGACGCAGTGGCGTCGCGGCGCCGATCTTCGACGAAAAGCAGCGCGTCCTAGGGAGCATGACCCTGGTGGGGCGCAGTGAGCGGTTCGGTGCGTTTCAGCAAGGCTATCTGTGCGACCTGGTGACCGGCGCGGCGTCAGAACTGACGGCGCGTCTCGCTTCGCAGTGAGGTCAGGCAGGCGGATGGCGCTGTTCAGGTGATGGCGTAACAGGTTACCGATTTGGGATACCGGGGCGTTCACGGTGAGGCATAGGATCGAATCCAGCGTGCGATAAAAGCGACAAGCTCTATCGGTGACGGTGAACGGCTTGCTGCACCGATCCTACAGCGACTGCCTCATACAATAAGGTCAAGAACATGAGCGTATCTATCCCGATCAACAGTTCGACGGAGTTGAAGCGTGGTGCCCTGGGTGTTGGTTTCATCATCTTCTTCGTGGTGTCGGCGGCGAGCCCGTTAAGTGTCATCGCCGGTGGCTTCCCGATTGGCATCATGCTGGGCAATGGCGCCGGCACGCCGGCGTTGCTGATCCTGGCGTTGCTGGTGCTGCTCGCGTTCTCGGTGGGTTACACCACCATGTCCCGGCACCTGACCAATGCCGGCGGTTTTTATGCGTTCACCTCACGTGGTTTGGGTGGCCTGGCAGGCGGCGCGGCCGGGGTGTTGGCGATGTTTGCCTATAACATTCTTCAGGTCGGGTTGTATGGCATGTTCGGCGGGGTGGTCAGTGGCACCATGGAAAGCATGTTCGCACTGGTGCTGCCGTGGTGGTCTTACTCGCTGATGGCGATGGCGAGCATTGCGATTCTGGGGTATCGCAAGATTGACCTGTCGGCGCGGCTGCTGTCGGTGATGGTGATCGCCGAGTACCTGGCGATCCTGATCCTGGATTTTTCCATCCTCAAATCCGGCGGCGACAGCGGCATCAACCTTGATGCGTTTGATCGCGGTCATGTGTTCAGCGGCACACCGTCAATCGGCTTGCTGTTCTGCTTCGCGGCATTTATCGGCTTCGAGGCGACGACTATTTACGGCGAAGAGGCCAAGAACCCGCAGCGTACTATCCCGATTGCCACCTACTGCTCGGTGTTGCTGATCGGTGGTTTCTACGCACTGTCGGTATGGTCGATGGTGGTGGGCGTGGGTGCGGACAAAATCGTGCCGATGCTGCAGTCCTTGCAGGACCCGACGACGTTTATCTACGGCATGTCCGACCACTTTGTCGGCCCCTGGCTGACTCAGATTATCCGGGTGCTGTTCATGGTCAGTATCTATGCCGGCCTGCTGGCGTTTCATAACGCCGCGGCCCGTTACTTCTACGCGATTGGGCGTGACGGCCTGTTGCCGCACCGCTTGGGTACTACCCATCGCGTGCACCAGAGTCCTCATATGGGGTCGGCGTTGCAGAGCCTTATTTCGGCGGTGGTGGTACTGATTTTCGCCGCCATGGATGCCGATCCGATCCTGCAGCTGTTTGCCTGGCTGTCCAACTTGGCCACGCTGTGCGTGATTTTGTTGATGGCGCTCACGTCCGCAGCGGTAATCTTCTTTTTCCGGCGTCACCCCGAACTCAAGGTGGGGATCTGGCGCGGGCGGATTTTCCCCGGTTTCTCTTGCATTGCCCTATTGGCGGTCCTGGTACTCGCGGTGGTGCACTTCGATGTACTGACGGGCGCCAGCCTGGCCTTGTCATACAGTCTCTGCGCGATCATTCCCGCGGCCCTGCTGGGTGGCGTGTTCCTGGCGGCTCGACTTCGCAAGGCGTCGCCGCAGCGGTACCAGGCATTGGGTAGCCACAAGCTTTAAGGCCCCACGCAGAACTTTTCAACCAAATCTGCGCGTTGCTTACCAAGGAAGGTCTGCGACCTCGCGCGGCTGCGCCTGTCTGCTCAGCATGACCAGCAGCGAGGCGATCAACAGCAGGACTGCCGACGCTGCCAGCACGGCAACAAAGCCTGCATCGAACGCCGCACGGGCGAATGCGCTCAGCATCGCGCGGCCTTCGGGTGACAACGTCTCGGCGACGACCAACGCGTCGTCGAGACTCTCGAATGTCGCGGGGTTCAGGGTCAGCCATGCCGGAATCATCAGGCCCGCCGAATACGCATAAATCGCCGATGACAGACTGCCCGCCAGCGTCACACCCACAGCACCGCCCAGTTCAAAGGACACTTCCTCGATGGAGGCGGCCATGCCGGCATCATCATCGCCGCGCCGACAGCCAGGAAGCCGCGGGCACCGATCAATACGCTGGCCGATGGCGAGAAGGCCGCGATCAGCGAGAACAGGCCAAACACACTCAGCCCGCCGATAAACAGGCGTTTGTGCCCGAGGCGGTCACCGAGTGTGCCCATGCCCAACAGCAGCCCGGCAGCGATCAATGCATAGATGTTGATGATCCAGAGCTTTTGCGAGGCCGAGGCATCGAGCTCACGGGTCAGTGTCGGCAGGGCGGTGTACAACACCGTCATATCAATGACGATCAGCAGCAATGCGCTGGAAATAATGGCCAGGATCAGCCAACGACGTGGGGGGATCATGGGGGGGCTCGATGAACGATGGTCGAAAGCCGGCAACTGTAACTCAGTCAAGACGTCAGCACCGGCAGGTAGCCTGCCGTGCCCCTTTACACTCGAAAATGGCCGACAAGCTGCTGTTGATGGTTGGCCATTTCATGGAGTGAGTCACTGGCCGTTGAGGCATCGCTCATCCGTTTGGTCAGTGTTTCGCTGATGCTGCGAATGCCACTGACCCGATGGCTGATATCTTCCACGACCGTGCTTTGCTCCAGCGCCGCGCTGGCGATCTGCTGATTCATCTGCTCGATCACATCCACGGCCTGGGAAATATTCTCCAGCGCCGTACGGGTCTGTTGCACCTGGATCACGCTGTTGCCGGCTTGCTCGCGGCTCAGCTGGGTACTGTGCACCACCTCCTGGCTCAACTGCTGCAACATTTCTATCACCGTGCGGACCTGTTCGACCGAGCTCTGGGTGTTGCTGGCCAGGTGCCTGACTTCATCGGCTACCACCGCGAAGCCGCGCCCCTGTTCGCCCGCTCTGGCCGCTTCGATGGCCGCATTCAACGCCAGCAAGTTGGTCTGCTGCGCGATGGTGCTGATGACGTCCAGCACCTGGCCAATCTGGGTGCTGCTATCGGCGAGGGCATGCACTTGCTTAAGGGTGGTGTCCAGACGCTGATCGAGGCTTTCGATGCTGCTTTCGGCGATGGAGAACACCGCTTGACCTGATCGGCTCGCGCTTTCGGCGGCTGTCGCTGCGTCGGCGGCACCGTGGGAATGGCGCGCCACTTGCTGGGCACTGGCACTCATTTCGTGCAGCGCGGTCGCGGCCAGCTCCACTTCGCGGTACTGGCGTTGCATCCCTGCGCTGACTTCCCGGGCAATCCCCGACGAGGTATTGGCGCTGTTGCGGGTATCCAGGGAGGCGGTTTGAATGTCGCGAATAATTGGCTGCAACTTGTCCAGAAAACGGTTGAACCCATTGGCTAATTGGCCCAATTCGTCGCGTCGCCCGGCGGGCAGGCGTTGGGTAAGGTCACCATCGCCATCGACGATGGCATCAAGCAGGCCTGCCACCTTCAGCAGCGGGCGTGTCACCCCGTAGGCGGCCAGCCAGATCAGCAACATGCCGAGGCAACTGGCCAATACCCCCAGGCAAAGGTTGAGCCAGTTGGCCTGGCGGCTTTTGTCGTCCAGTTCGCTTTGCATTTGCCGGGCGGGTGCCTGCACCAGGGCTTGGGGAACCTTGATCTCCAGTTGCCAGAGTGGATTGCCTGCCACGGGTTGCAGAGCCTGGCGTATATCGAGGGTGGTCCCGGAGACTTCGCCGCTGCGTCCTGCCACCTGGCCGGAGGCCGACACAATGGCCACTTCGCTGTTGCCTTGATACAGGTCCTGGCCGAGGTCGGCAGCCAGCTTTTGCAGCGTGTCGAGGCCAATGTCCATGCCGACCACGCCGAGGATCTTGCCGTTGGCGATCAGAGGGACAGAAATGCTGCTCATCAGGACTTTCTGGCCTTCCACCTCACTGGTGTAGGGCTCCACCACGCAAGTGCGCCTTTGAGCTTGAGGGCAGGTGTACCAGACGTTTGTCGGTTCGCTGCCGGGGGGCGCTGTGTTGGTGAAGATTTGCGCCTCGGTGAGCACATCCTGGACCAATTGTCCCGGCTGGCTCTGTGACCAATACAGCGCAAAACGACCTTTTTCGTTGCTCGCCAGTGCACGTTGCCCGACGAAATTAGCGTCTGCGCCCGCCAACGCGTCAGGCAGAAGGATGACGTACAGGCCGAGCACTTTTTCGCGGTTGAGCAATGTCTGACGGGTCACGCTGATCAGCGCTTCGCGCAATTGCCCAGCCGTGAGGCGTCCATTGAGCGTTTGATCGCGCAGTTGCAGAACCTGTTGCGCGAACCCTTCGCTATACAGCGCCGTTTCGTTGAAAAAGCGTTCGACCTGTTGCCCATGGGCAGCGGCCTGGGCTTGCAAGCGCTCCACGGCGGCTTGCCCGAGCAGGTGACTGCTCTGCTCCTTCAGCAATTTTGCACTTTGTTGGTTCTGGTACACCGAGGTGCCTACCAGCGCGCCGACGACAGCCAGCAGGCACAGTCCGCTCAGGAGTGTGATCCGCCATTGGATAGTGAGATGAGCTAAACGCATGACTGGGACTTCCTGCAGAGGGCTTTGGCTGCGATGGGCTGTGGACCAGGCCCTCGCTTTTATTATCGGTGCCGGCATCTGGGTATAGAGCGGGTGACGCTAGCATGCGGGAGGGAACGGCCAGCCGGTTATCCCGAATCGGCAAGGACTGCCGGATTGCGGGTGCCGCATCGACCTGTTTTGGGGCGGCGCCTCGGATGCTACCGATTTGGGATAGCGAGCGGTTCAGGGGCGGGCATAGGATCGAGTTCAGCGCGCAACTAAAACAAAACGCTAATTGGTGCCGATGGAATTCAATCGGGCCACCCCAACAGCGACTGCCTCATACAATAAGGTCAACAACATGAGTGTACCTATCTCGATCAACAGCTCCACGGAGCTCAAGCGTGGCGCCCTGGGCGTCGGGTTCATCATCTTCTTCGTGGTGTCGGCGGCGAGTCCTTTAAGTGTGATCGCCGGTGGCTTCCCGATTGGCATCATGCTGGGTAACGGTGCCGGTACTCCGGCATTGCTGATCCTGGCGTTGCTGGTGCTGCTCGCGTTCTCGGTGGGTTACACCACCATGTCCCGGCACCTGACCAATGCCGGCGGTTTTTATGCGTTCACCTCCCGTGGTTTGGGTGGCCTGGCAGGCGGCGCGGCCGGGGTGTTGGCGATGTTTGCCTATAACATTCTTCAGGTCGGGTTGTATGGCATGTTCGGTGGGGTCGTCAGTGGCACCATGGAAAGTGTATTTGGGCTGGTGTTGCCGTGGTGGTCCTACTCGCTGATGGCGATGGCGAGCATTGCGATTCTGGGCTATCGCAAGATCGACCTTTCTGCGCGGGTGCTGTCGGTGGTGGTAATCGCCGAGTACCTGGCGATCCTGATCCTGGATTTTGCCATCCTCAAATCCGGCGGCGACAGCGGCATCAACCTTGATGCGTTCGACCGCACCCATGTGCTCGGCGGTACCCCGTCCATCGGCCTGCTGTTTTGTTTTGCGGCATTCATCGGCTTTGAGGCGACGACTATTTACGGCGAAGAGGCCAAGAACCCGCAGCGTACTATCCCGATTGCCACCTACAGTTCGGTGTTGCTGATCGGTGGGTTCTACGCGCTGTCGGTATGGTCAATGGTGGTGGGCGTGGGCGCGGACAAGATCGTGCCGATGCTGCAGGCCTTGCAGGATCCCACGACGTTTATCTACGGCATGTCCGATCACTTTGTCGGCCCCTGGCTGACTCAGATTATCCGGGTGCTGTTCATGGTGAGTATCTATGCCGGCCTCCTGGCTTTTCATAACGCCGCCGCGCGTTATTTTTACGCGATCGGCCGTGACGGCCTGCTGCACAGTCTGTTGGGCACCACTCACCGCGTGCATCAGAGCCCCCATATGGGTTCGGTGTTGCAGAGCCTGATTGCTGCTGTGGTGGTACTGATTTTCGCTGCATTGGACGCGGACCCGATCCTGCAACTGTTCGCCTGGTTCTCCAACCTCGCCACCCTCTGCGTCATTTTACTGATGGCGCTGACGTCGGTAGCGGTCTGCGTCTACTTTCAGCGTCATCCCGAGCTTAACGTCGGGATATGGCGCGGGCGCATCCTGCCTGTTTTCTCCTCCCTGGCATTGGTGCTCGTGCTGGGGCTGGCGGTGGTGCATTTCGACGTGTTGACCGGGGCCAGCCAGCTATTGTCCTACGGACTCTGCGCCATCATTCCCGCGGCCCTGATCATCGGCGTCATGCTCGCCGCGCGCTTGCGAAAGATCTCCCCGCAACGGTTTCTTGCCTTGGGCAGCCACAAGCTTTAAGGCCGCACTCGTTACTGCTCGACTAACCAGACAATTCCAGCCTGCCGTTGCCCGGCATGGCTCGTCAGTGTGTGAAAGGAAGGTTTCAAATGCACAACTACAAGATGCTCATCAATGGCGTTCAGGTCGCCGGTGAACAGGGCCAGTTTGATGTGATCAACCCGGCCACCGGTGCTGCATTCGCCCAATGCCCCGCCGGCTCGCTGGCGCAACTCGACCAGGCGGTCGACGCTGCACAAGCGGCGTTCAAAAGCTGGCGGCACAGCACCCACGCAGACCGTTGCGAGCGCCTGTTGGCGGTTGCGGCGGATATCGAGCGGGAGGCAGAGTCACTGGCCCGACTGATTGTGCTGGAACAAGGTAAACCACTGGAACTGGCGTTTTCCGAAGTCATGGGGTCCGCCGCCTGGACCCGCTATGCGGCCGGGCAGGAGATTGCCGTGGAGCTGGTGGAGGAAACCCCCACCCAGCGGATCGAGTTGCATCGCAAGCCTTTGGGTGTGGTGGCGTCGATTACGCCGTGGAACTGGCCGTTCATGATCGCCGTCTGGCACATCATGCCGGCGCTGCGAGCCGGTAACTGTGTGATCAGCAAACCGTCGAGCCTGACCCCGCTGAGCACCTTGCGCCTGGTGGAGATCATCGCCCGCCATGTGCCTCACGGCGTGATCAATTGCCTGACGGGTGAGCAAGGTTTCGGCAGCGCAATCACTTCGCACACCGGCATTCAGAAGATTGTGTTCACCGGCTCGACCGCCACCGGACAAAGCGTCATGCGCGGCGCCGCCAACAACCTCAAGCGCCTGACGCTGGAGCTGGGTGGTAACGACGCGGCAATCGTTCTGCCCGGTACGCCGGTTGAGGCGGTGGTCGAGGAGATTTTCCAGGCGGCGTTTCTCAACATGGGCCAGACCTGCGCGGCCCTCAAGCGCCTGTATATCCACGAATCGCAGTACCAGGCCTTTGCTGATGCGCTGACCCTGATTGCGACGCGCCAAGTGGTGGGCGATGGCCTGGAAGCTGGCGTCACCTTTGGACCGGTGCAAAACCTTGAGCAATTGGAGCTTGTCGACGCGCTGGTCGCTGACGCGCGGGCACAAGGCGCACGCGTGCTGTGCGGCGGCGCGCGTCTGGATCGCCCCGGTTTCTTTTATCCGCCGACCCTGGTCGCGGACGTGACAGATGGCCAGCGTCTGGTCGACGAGGAACAGTTCGGTCCTGTGTTGCCTTTGATCGCGTACCGGGATGTCGAGGATGTACTGCGGCGCGCCAATGCCGGCGACATGGGGCTGGGCGGATCGGTCTGGGGGCCGGATGTCGAGCAGGCCCAGGCACTGGCCAGCCGCCTGGAAAGCGGCGTTGCCTGGGTCAATTGCCACGCGCAGATTCAGCCGAACACACCGTTTGGCGGCAGCAAGATGTCCGGGTTTGGCGTCGAGTTCGGCCTTGAGGGGCTGCTGGAGTTCACTGGCCAGCAACTGCTGTTTGTCCGCCCTTTTAAAGGCGCACCACAAGGAGCTTGAGCCATGCGCAATCCATCACGCCATCCCGTGTTTGGTAGCACGCTTGTGTGCACATTGGTGCTATGCGCCATCAATCAGGCCCAGGCCTATGAGTTGTACAGTGATGAGAGCCGTCACCTCAACGCAGACATGACCGCCGTGTTCGGCCAGTTCAACAGTCGCAAGAACTACGACGGCACACCCGGTGGATCTACCTGGCGCGAAGGCTTCATCAAGTACGGCTTGAATGGCGACCAGTCCCTGGCGGGCAATGGCACCGCGTATGGGGCATTCGCCCTGGTCAGTTCCGCCACCTGGGGCGACGGCGACCCAGGCGGCAATTCCCTGGGAACCGAGCGCACAACAAAGATCGAAGACGCCTACCTGGGCTGGCGCTCCGGCGACCTGTTCCCTGCGTTAGGCAAGGACGGGGTTGATATTTCCGGCGGGCGCCAGGTGGTCAAGCTGGGCCGAGGGTTCCTGATCAACGATGACGGACTGAACCTGGGCGAGGGTCCGGCCAATGGCACTATGAACCGTGGGGGCGCTTATTACCTGGCTGCACGGCATGCGTTCGATCAAACCGCGCTGTTGCGCCTGGGTGGGCAAGATGGCCTGCACGGCAGTCTGGTGTGGCTCAAATCCGACAACCGCGTCCAGGCCGAAACCGAACTGGCCGCCGGCACGCTGGATTACACCACCCAGCCGGGTACGATCGGGTTGACCTGGGTACACGGCATCGACGTGAGCGATCAATGGGCCACCGACGTTCAACGCCAGCGCAAAGGCATGAACGTCTACAGCGTTCGCGGTGAAGGCGATGCGGGCATCGAGAACGTCAGCCTGGCGTTCGAATACGCCTGGCAGGACAAGGACGCCGGGCCTGAGAAAGCCTGGTACGGCGAAGCGGGCTACACCTTCGCCGATACCGCCTGGGCGCCCAAGGTGACCTATCGCTATACCCGCTATTCACAGAAATGGGATCCGCTGTTCACTGGCTTGAGCATGGGCTACGGCACCTGGTTCCAGGGCGAAGTCGCCGGAAACTACGCCGGGCCGTTCAACAGCAATACCAGCATTCAGCACGTCGGTCTGAAGGCCACTCCGCTGGAAAACCTGACCTTGGGCGCGCTGTACTTCGATTTCGACACGGTGCGTAAAAACAACGCGCTGAACCTCAATGCCCGTGAGCTGGATATCTACGCCGAATGGGCAGCCAACCCGCACTTGATCATTACCCCGCTGATTGGCCTCTACAAACCCGATCAGGACTCAACCACGGGCGGTAATCAAGTCGGCGGCAATGGCACTAACCTGTACAGCCAATTGACGGTGGCTGTTCCGTTCTGACCGCACATCCGCCGCGTCCCCGGTAAGAGACTGGCGGCTTGTCCATAGGCTAGGGCGTGGTGGTGTTCGACTGATTACGCATGTTTTCGGCGATGCGCCGAGTGGTATCCATGACCATTTCGATCACGGTTTCCTGGCGCAGCAGCTTGAAGCTCTGCGTGCTGCCGACGGCGGACAGGCTGCCAACCACTTCGTCGATGTCCGTCTGGATGATCGGCGCGGCGATGCCGGTCAAGCCCAGGTTGAGTTCATCATGGGTGAGGCAGTAACCGTCCTTGCGAATCTTTTTCGCGGCCTTGGAGAAGCTTGACCAGTCATAAGGGCAGTCCGGGTCGTTGGCCATATGCTCGTCGAACAAGCGTTGCAAACGGCGACCTTTCTGAAAGGCGATCAACACCTTGGATTGCGCGCCGCGAAAGAACGGCAGCGGTTGCCCGCGCCCGAACGCAAAGTGGTAGGTGTCGGTGGGTTCGGCGATGTAGGTGTTGATGATGCGACCGTCATAAAAAACGCTCGCAAACACGGCCAGGCCGGTTTGCGCGGACAGCTCGTGCATCAACTCGCGCCCGGCAACGAGGATAGGGTCGTACTGACGCATCATCCAGTCCAGTTCGATGACTCGCGGTCCCAAGCCATAACTGCCGGCGTCCACGCGGGTCAGCAGGCCGGCGTCGCACAAATCCTTGACGTAGCGGTACACGGTCGCACGTGACAGGCCCATGCGCTCGGCAATGGTGTCGGGGTCGATTTTCAATGTCTGTGGACCGAACAGGTCCAGGACACTCAGCAATTTGCTCAGGCTACTCATTTCGTTCCTAAAGACGGGGGGAGGGCGCGTGCTTCGTTCCGGCGTAGACCAGACATCCCGCAGAAGCGCCAAGCGCTGGCGCAACACTACCTCAGTGAGAGAAAAACGCAATCTCGGCAGTCTTTCTGGTGCAAATAAAATCGCATAAATCTCACAAAACGAGACAAATACGAATTTAATGCTTGTTGGTTGAGTATTTGTGTGTGATAAATCTCATCACTGCAAATGCTCAAGCAAGAGGGCTGAAAATGAATGGTGCGCAACTGATAGTGAATGCGGCAGCGGCAAGCGGTATCGAATACTGCTTCGCCAACCCCGGAACCACCGAAATTCCATTGGTGGCGGCCATGGCCAGCGCACCAGCACTGAAGCCGGTGTTGTCGTTGTTCGAAGGGGTGTGCACGGGGGCGGCGGATGGGTATGGCCGGATTGCCGGCAAGCCGGCGATGACCCTGACGCACCTGGGCCCCGGGTTTGCCAATGGCATCGCCAACCTGCACAACGCGCGTCGTGCCAATACCCCTATCGTCAACGTGATCGGTGATCACGCGTCATGGCATGTCAACTACGATCCGCCGCTGGCCAGTGACATCCAGGCCTTGGCCGGGACTGTCTCCGGTTGGGTGCGCACCTCGCGCACGGCGTCGGGTATCGGCGAAGATTTGCAGGAAGCGGTGCGGTCGGCCTGGCAGGCCAAAGGGCAGATCGCCAGCCTGATTCTGCCCATGGACCTGCAAGCCAGCGCAGTGACGCACAACGGCGTGTTCGCTCCGATGCGGGCGCCGATTCGCCGGTTTGCCGGTGACCGGGTCGAGACGGTGGCACAGGCACTGCGTGACGGGCAGCGCCTGGTGTTTATTGTCGGGGATGAGGGGTTGTCGGTTGCCGGTCTGGAAGCAGCGGGGCGCCTGGCCCAACTGCCTGGCGTGCGCCTGTTTGCCGAGACCTTTCCACGGCTCAGCTACCGTGGTGGTGGTTTGCCGGATCTGGATCGCCTGCCGTACTTCCCGGAAGTGGCCATTGAAATCCTCGAGCAGTACGACCAGGTCGTGTGTGCCGGGGTGCCGGAGCCCATCAGTTATTTTGGCTATGAAGGCATCCCGTCGCGCCTCGCCGAGCGTGAGCGTCTGCTGACGCTGGCCGATGTCGGTGACGATGTAGCCGGCGCGCTGACAGCGCTGGCCGATGCCCTCAATGCACCGGCCTACGTGCCGACACCGATGGGCATCGAACTGCCGCCAGGCCATGCCGAGCTCACACCTCAGTCCATCGGCCAGGTTTTAGCCGCATCGCTGCCGGACGACAGCATTGTCTCCGTGGAAGGCGGCACTTGTGGCTATCCGTTTTTCACCGCCTCTGCTAGCGCCGCGCGGCACCGGGTGTTGACCAATACCGGTGGCGCGATCGGCCAGGGCATTCCGGTGGGGTTCGGCGCCGCCTTGGCGGAGCGGGGCAATCGCGTGTTCTGCCTGCAATCCGACGGCAGTGCCCAGTACACCATCCAAACCCTGTGGAGCATCGCCCGTGAGCAGGTGCCGGTGGTGATCCTGATTGCCGCCAACCATCGCTACGCCATTTTGCAGAACGAACTGCGCCGCTTCGGCATGACTGAAATGGGCCCCGAAGCCCTGCGCCTGACGGTGCTCGATAGCCCGCGGATTGACTGGAAAGCGCTGGCCAAGGGCTACGGTGTGCCGGCCTGCACGGTGCGCACCAATGCCGAACTGCAACAGGCGCTGGCCAATGCCAATGCCGACGGTGGTCCTTGCCTGATCGAAATGGCGCTGTGAAGGAGTCGATGATGAAACAGTTCGAAGTGCTACCTGCTGTGCAACATTTTCTGTCCCAGCCTGGCCGCCTGTTTATCGGTGGCAGTTGGCAGGACGCCGCCGCTGGCCGACGGTTTGCCGTGGAAAACCCGGCAACTGAAGAAACCCTGACGGAAGTGGCCCAAGGTGACGCGAGTGACGTAGATGCGGCCGTTGCGGCAGCCCGCGCAGCGTTCAACGGCGCCTGGGCGCTGCAGTCTCCCGCCCAGCGCGGTCTGCTGCTGTTTCGACTGGCGGACCTGTTGGATCAGCACCGCGAGGAGCTGGCGCAGTTGATCACGCTGGAGAACGGCAAGCCCATCTCGGCCGCTCGAGGTGAAGCGGCCAGTGCGGCGACCATCATTCGCTACTTCGCCGGCTGGCCGACCAAGATCGAAGGCAGCACGTTGCCTGTATCGCCGGCCAGCGGTGCGCCGATGCTCAACTACACCTTGCGTGAACCGGTGGGGGTGTGCGCGCTGATCGTACCGTGGAACTTCCCGTTGAACATGTGCGTGTGGAAGCTTGGCCCGGCGCTGGCGACAGGTTGTGTCGCGGTGCTCAAGCCCGCCGAGCAAACGCCGCTGGTTGCGATTCGACTGGTGCAGTTGATCGAGGCCGCCGGGTTTCCAGCGGGGGTGGTCAACCTGATCACCGGTCTTGGCGCGGAAACGGGCGGACCGCTGGCGCAGCATCCCGACGTGGACAAAATTGCCTTTACCGGCTCGACCCAGGTCGGTCGGCTGATCGCTCAGGCGGCCACCAGCAACATGAAAAAGGTCTCGCTGGAATTGGGCGGCAAGTCGCCGAACATCATCTTGCCAGACGCCGATATCGTGCGCGCCGCCAAAGGTGCCGCCGATGGCATCTTCTACAACCAGGGCCAGGTGTGCACGGCTGCCTCACGTTTATACGTACACGCCAGTGTGCTCGATCAGGTGCTCGAAGAACTTGAGCGGCATGCCACCGCCCACGTGCTCGGTAATGGTTTGGACCCGGCCACCAGCATGGGCCCACTCGTGTCGGGCCGCCAATTGAGCACGGTCAAAGGCTACCTGCAACGTGGTCAGGAGGAGGGCGCCGAACTGATCTGCGGTGGCGGCCGTCCCGCCCACCTGGAGCGCGGCCACTTCATTGCGCCCAGCGTGTTCCTTGATCGCGCCGAACGTGCCTGTGTCGCCCGCGAAGAGATATTCGGTCCGGTGTTGACCGTCATGAGCTGGACCGAAATCGACGACCTGGTGCTGCGCGCCAACGATTCGCCTTATGGCCTCGCAGCAGGCCTGTGGACCCGCGACCTGCGCTCGGCGCATCGCGTGGCAGCGCAGCTCAAGGCGGGCTCGGTGTGGATCAACTGCTGGAACGTGGTCGACGCGGCTTCGCCGTTCGGCGGCTACAAGCAATCTGGCTGGGGCCGGGAAATGGGTAAAAACGTGATCGATGCCTACACCGAGACCAAGAGCGTCTTCGTCGATCTCGCCTGAACCGAATAATCACAAGAGGAAATGCTATGGATCTGGAATTGAAAGGCCGCGTGGCCATCGTCACCGGCGGCGGTATGGGTATCGGCAAGGAAGTCGCACGTTTTCTGTCCGAAGAGGGCTGCAAGGTAGTGATCTGCGCACGCCGCATGGAGTTTCTCCAACAGGCTGCCGAAGAGATCACGGCTCAGACCGGCAACGAAGTACTGCCGCTGTACTGCGACACCAATCAGATGTCGGCCGTGTCTGACATGGTCGAAGCCGCGCACAAACACTTCGGCCGCATCGACATCCTGGTCAACGGTGCCGCAGCGCCGTCCGGAGTGGTGCGCAATGACATCGAACATGCCGGCGACGACGAGTTGCTGTCGGATCTCAACACCAAGGTGATCGGCTACTTCCGTTGCGCCAAGGCAGTGACCCCGCACATGAAGGCCGGCGGTTTCGGTCGCATCATCAACATCGGCGGCCTCACCGGGCGCAGCAGCAAAGTCCTCTCGGGGATGCGCAACCTGGCGGTCGCCCACATGACCAAAACCCTCTCCGACCAGTTGGGCCCTTCGGGCATCACGGTCAACCTGATTCACCCCGGCGTGGTCGACACCCCGCACATCCAGGAGCTGTACGAGCGCGAAGCGGTCAAGCAAGGCAAGACCTCGGAACAGGTTGAGCAGGCCTACATCGACGCGACGCCGATTCGCCGCACCCTGGCACCGATTGAAATGGGCTGGCTGATTGGTTTCCTGGCGTCGCCAAAGGCTGGCGCGGTGACCGGAGAATCCATCGGCATCGACGGCGGTTTGACCCGCGGTATCTACATCTGAGGAGTACCAACGATGAGTAACGGAACCCTGTTAGTGGCCACGGTAGGGCAGGCGGTGATCCGCAGCGCCGACGAGGGTCGGACCTGGCATCGCCTGGGCCTGGGCCAGGATCTGGAGTTCGACGCGATCACTCGATCCTTGAGCGTGCACCCCGGCGAGCCTGAGGTGATCTACGCCGGCACGGACGTAGGTTTGTGTGTCAGCCGCGATACCGGCGGCCATTGGCAGCGGGTCGATTCGCCGTTCAACGGGCAGACGGTCTGGAAAGTCGCCGTCGATCCGCAGGACGCGCAACGGATCTTCGTCGGCACCGGTGCACCTTCGCGCGCCGTACTGTGGCGGACCCTGGACGGTGGTCTCAGTTGGGATCGTGCGCCGGTGGAGATTCCGGAGTTCTGCGACGGAGTCAGCCGCCCACGGCTGCTGGCTTTCGCCTATGACCCGACCGACCGCAACCAGCTATGGTTCGGCCTTGAAGAGGGTGGGTTATTCCACTCCCGTGACGGTGGCGACAGCTGGACGCGCGTCGATGATCGGCTGCTGTGGGACTACAACTCGGATGTCCACAACATTCTGGTACTGCCCAATCATGGTCAGAAAGTCATCGTGGTGGTCTGCGTCAACGCCGTCTACCGCAGCCTGGATGAGGGGCTGACCTGGACTGGCATTATCGGTCGAGAAGCGTTCGGCCTGTACTACATGCGCGCCATGAACGCGCCGTTGGGCACGCAAAGCGACCTGTACCTGAGTATTTCCGATGGCACGCCCGGTACCACCAGCAAGATCCTGGTGTCCCGTGATGCTGCGCTCAGCTGGGAAGTGCTGCCCCTGCCGCAACAACCCAATTCCTGCGTCTGGGCCATTGCCTTCAACCCGGAAAATCCGCGACAGATCGTTGCGGGAACCAAGTACGGGCACTTGTTCACCTCCGGGAATGGCGGTGATGGTTGGCAGAAACAGTGGCGCGAATTCAGTGAGATCGCTGACGTGCTCTGGACCCCCGCGGTGGCGCAGATCAAGGCAGGGCATCAATCCGTGGTCAAAAAAAGCTGAGGTATCACGCGATGAAAGTCGAAATCCTTCGTACTCACTTATCGCTCTCGGTAAGTGATCCTGATGTGTCGGCACGCTGGTACGCCGACATCCTGGGCATGCATGAAAGTGCCCGGGGCGAAAGCTGGGTCATGATGGCGTTTGGCACCAAACATCACGACATCGCCTTGCTTCGTGCAGAGCCCGGCGCCCATCAGGGCGGGTTGGGGTTGCAACACTATGGATTGGAAATCGCCGGGGACATGACCACCTTGCGCCAGCTCTACGGCATGTTGCTGGGCAAGGGCGTCGAGGTGGTGAAGATCACCGATCACGAAATCGGCCATGGTGTGTATTTCAACGACCCTGACGGTAATCGCATGGAATTTTTCCTTGAGACCGAACACGACGATGCGCGCGGCAAGGCCCGGTTCAAGGCCGCTGGCGCGCCAAGCCGACATTTCAATCTAGACCCACTAGACCCACTTTGAGGCAACCCAGATGAAAACCGCGAATTTTGCTTCGTATCACATCCGCAAGTGGTACAGCTTTGTCGAAGAAACCCTGGCCAACGAAAGTGGCCAGTTAGCCGATGGCGAGCCGCTGTTCAAATATGCCGTCGCCGCCGTTATCGCCAACCCCTATGCCGGTCGCTACAGCGAGTCGCTGACAGAGCTGGTAGAACCGTCGCCGCTGCTGGGCGAAGAGTTCGGTCGTCGCATTCAGGCGCTGGCCGGCTCGCGGGATATTGTCAGCTACGGTAAAGCTTGCATGGTGGGCAGCCAGGGCGAATACGAACACGGCAATGCGTTCCTGACCAACCCGGCTGCCGATCCGGTGCGCCTGGCGCTGGGCGGGGGCAAATCCTGGGTGCCGTCCACCGGCAAACGGGGCGCCCCGGGTTCAACCATCGATGTGCCGTTGGCCCACAAGGATGCACTGTATGTACGCTCCCATTACGACAGCATGTCCCTGATGTTTGGCGACGGCCCCGCGCCGGATGAGGTAATCGTGATCTGGGCCTTCGCCACGCGCGGGCGCTTGCATGCGCGGCTGGGCGGTCTGCAGGCGGCAGACGTCAAAGGTATTGATGGGCTGCACTGATTTCAGGCGCATGGCTTTAGCGGCGTCGGATTAAAAACACAACAAGAAAGCGGTGAATAGCGATGAAGCAGGAGAAGACCCAAGTTGTCATTGTCGGCGGCGGCCCTAACGGGATCACGGCCGCACACTATATGGGGATGTACGGTATCGACTGCGTCGTCCTTGAGCTTGCCGACGGCGTACTGCCTTACCCACGCGCGGTGGGCATGGATGATGAAGCACTGCGCGTGCTGCAGGGGATCGGCATCGCCGATCTCGCTGTACGCGACATGATCTGCGATGTACCGCTGCGCTATTACAATGCACGCGGTGTGTGCTTCGCCGAGGTCAAGCCGAGTACCGCCCATTACGGCTGGCCAATGCGTAATATTTTCATGCAGCAGTTGCTGGAAGGCACGTTGCGCGAAACCCTGGGACAGCGTGCCAGCGTTGTGTTGCGCCAAGGCCACGAAATGCTCGAACTCGAGCAGGACGGGCAGGGCGTGACATTGCAGGTGCGCGATGCTCAAGGCGAGATTTATCAACTGCGGGCTGACTATGTCATCGGCGCCGATGGCGGACGCTCCACGGTGCGTAAAAAGCTCGGTATCGAGCTGTCGGGGCTGACACATGCGCGCAAATGGGTGGTGGTCGATACGGCCAATGACACCCTCGATGCACCCTACACCGCACTGCATGCCGACCCGGAGCGGCCCTTCGTGTGCATCTATCTGCCGTACCAGCAACGCCGCTGGGAATTCATGCTCCTGGAGGGCGAAGATGAAGCGAGGATGTGTGAGGAAAGTACCATTCGCGACTTGATCCGTGGGCATATCGGCAACGCGGTCGATCAGTTGAACATCATCCGCATCCGAGCCTATACCCACCACTCCCGGGTCGCGGTGCGGTTTGTCGAAGGGCGTGTGGCGCTGGTGGGTGATGCCGCGCATATTTCTCCACCCTGGGCCGGGCAGGGCCTCAATTCCGGGCTGAGGGACGTGGCCAACGTGGCCTGGAAACTGGCGGCGATCATCCAGGGCCGTGCCTCGCACTCGATCCTCGCCAGCTACGACCAGGAGCGCCGTGGGCATGCCACCGAGCTGGTAGCCCTGGCCGACAACATGGGCGCGGTACTGGGAATGACCAACCCGCTGATGGCCGGCGTGCGCGACTGGCTGTTCCAGGCGGTGAACAGTGTCGACAACCTGCGCTCGCACCTGCTGGAGTTCAAATTCAAACCCAAGGCCACCATCACCAAGGGCCTGGTCTATCACGAGCGGGCCGAGTTGCGCGAGGACGACCTGGTCGGCCAGCTGTTTGTACAGCCGCATATCGAAGACGCCCAGGGGCAGCGTCGTCGCCTGGACGAAGTGCTTGGCAATTCCTATGCGGTGCTGGGTTATCGGGTGAACCCGCGCGAGCAACTCAGCGAGGAAATGGCCGCTTATTGGGCGCGCTGGGACACGCGTTTTATTCAGGTCAATCGTTCGCGCAGCGGCATCGGACGTGGCCAGCCGTTGACGGCCTCGGACGCCATCAGCGTGGAGGACGTGGATAATCGCCTGGGTGAATGGTTCTCCAAGGTGCGTGACTGCATCGTAGTGGTGCGTCCGGACCGGTTTGTCGCCGCCATTACCACACCAGAGAGGCTTGAAGGTGTGCTGCGCAAACTGGCGGAGCAACTGTCATGAACAGCGGCAACGCGCTACTTAACCGGCTACATCAGGCAACGCGCACGGTGCAAGCCATTGCGCCACTGGCCCCCGAGGCGATAGATCGGCTTGCGGGTTATGCGCTGCAACGCGAAGCGCTGGATCACCAACAAGCCGCAGGCGAGCGACTGAGCGGGTGGAAGGTCGCCTTCGCCGGCAGCGCCGCGCAAAAACGCTTTGGCCTTGACGAGCCGGTGTATGGCGGCCTGATGGATAGCATGATCGTCGAGCCGGGTACGGCGGTGGCGTTCTCGCGATTGATCCAGCCCAAGCTGGAGATCGAATTGGCGTTTGTATTGGGGCGTACCCTGGCGCCGGGGGATTACCGTGACGAGGATATTCTGGCCGCCATCGGCGACGTAGCGCCCGCGTTCGAGATCGCCGACTGCCGTTGGCAGGGCTGGGATTTCGGAGTGGGCGCCTTTCTTGCCGACAACGCGGCGGCGGGGCTTTATTGTCTCGGACCGCGTATCCCGTTCGATCCTGTACACCACGTCAACGTAGCGTATCGCCTGGAGTGCGACGGCGCGCTCTGCGGAAACGGTGATACGCGTGATCGGGAGGACAGCCCGCTGGCCAATCTGTGCTGGCTGATTCGGCGTCTGTTGGCCGACGGTCAACCTGTGGAGGCTGGGCAGGTCGTGTTGTCCGGGGCGTTGTTGCCGCCGATGAATATCCAGCCCGCCACGTACTGCCTGCACATGCTTGGCATGGAACTGGCTTTGGTTTTCAAGGCGGACGCCGCCCCGGTGTGAACGATAGCTGCCGTCACGGATGACTGAGTCCCTTTCAGGCCGATAAACAAACGGGGCCACCGAGGAACGACGACCATGCTTGCTGAAGTTCGAACCTTCAATGACCCTCAACAACACGCTGGCTCCATCCAGGGCTGGCGACAAGTGTATGACCAACTCGGCCGTGGCTGCCTGACCAGTGAGCTGCGGCAGTTGTCCTCTGACCGCTTTCAAATCTTCCAGGAAGTGCTGGACAAACGCGTGGTACAGCGCGGCTATGCGCCCAAAGGTCGGCTGTGCGCAGCCATGTCGTTAGGCTGCGCGCCGGTGGTGCAGGGGCAACAGGTGGGCACTCACAGCGTGGTACTGTTGCGTGACGGCGAGGAGTTTGTGTTGCACGCCCCTGAAGGCATGCACTTCTTTGCGCTCAATATCGACGCGGTACGCTTCGCCAAACTGGCGGCCTTCGAATTGTCTGACGATCAACTCAAGCGCCTGAAGACCACGTCCCAACTCAGCGTGGATGATGCGTTACTGTTGCGAATACGTCAGCGTATCCACCCGCTGTTTCATCACCTTTTGGAACAGACGGACGCTATCAACTCAACCGCCGAGAAAATGCTGGAGGAAGAACTGCTCGGCGCGTTCCTCGATTTGTTCAGCCACGCCACCGATGAGGTACGTTGTCGTCGCGGTAATTTCGCCGTGAGTGCTTACCTGGTGAAGCGTTGCCAAGAGCTGATCGATGCCAGTGGTGAAACACCGCTGAGCATTCTCGACCTGTGCGAGCACCTGCGGGTGAGTCGCCGGACCCTGCAGAACAGTTTTCAGGCAGTGACCGGAATGCGTCCGGTCGAATACCTGCGCAATCTACGCCTCAACGCGGTGCGACGCCGCTTGATCACAACCTCTGCCTGCACTCACAACATCAGTGAGATCGCGATGGCGATGGGCTTTTTTCATCTGAGCCACTTTGCCGCGCATTACCGGCAATTGTTCGGCGAGTCACCGTCTGAAACGCTCAGGGCTATGCGCTAAAGACCTCATGTGCGGCTGACGCTGTCCTCCCACCCGATTTCCTTTTCCAGGCTGATATTCAAGCGCTCGTGAAATTTTGAAAGGGCGGGTCAGGCGTAGTTGATGCGGTCGCTATAGGCGTTTTGGACCATTTTGCGTTGATAGTCGCAAGGCGTTGTACTGACCAATTTCTTGAAGTCGCGCAGGAAGTGCGATTGATCGGAAAAGCCCAGGTCGAGGGCCAGCTCCGAAAACGATACATCGTGTTGGGTATTGAGGGTGTCCAGAGCTGCCTGGCAGCGGATGATTCGGCAAAAGGTCTTGGGTGACATACCAGTGTCCTGGCTGAACTGTCGGTGCAGCGTGCGACTGGTGTACCCGCTGAGTTCTTCCAGTTGCTGAATACGAATATCACCGCGGTGGCGCAGCGCCTGCTGAATGACCATGGCCGTGAGTGCTGACGTTCTCCCCATCAGGCGGGGGGCGAGGTAGTCGTTGAACAGCCGCATCTGATCGCCCAGCAGTGGTGCTTGAACGATATTTTCGAAGATGCGCTGGGCGAACCCCGAGACCTCCAGCAGGTCGAGTTCCCGTTCGGTCAATTCCTCGGCCAGCACATTGATAAATCCGGGAATGACGCCCGGTGAAAAGCGCACGCCGAAGTAGTGATGGTTCTGGTGTAACTCGACCGCTTGGGCAGCCAGCGGCGTGCCACAGATCCGGGCGGTAGGGCGTGTTGCATCACAGTCGAAAACAATATCCACGCAACCGTCCGGCACGGCCAGCAGGTTGGCTGATTGAGCCACATCGAAGGCATAGAAATGCGAGATCGCCGGGTGTTCGGAGGGCATGACCGAATACCGTGAAGAGTTGAGCACGAACCAGGGCTGTTCGTTCGCAGTGTGGTGCCTGGGAGGCGGCGCGCACTGTTTGATCATGGTTGCACCTTCGATGAGCAGCGATACGGAAGTTTTCACGCATTAATCACGCCAACTGTTGCGCGCCGGTCAATCGGGCATGTCCGAAATTTACAATACCGCCGAAAAGCGCGCCCTGATACTCGAGGTCGACAGCGTGGAGCTGCGCCTACCGCAGCGATATCACCTTCAGCCCGAGAATAACTATGTCTACAAATACAAAAATCGACTTCATCTACCTCTCCGAGCAGGACATGATCCGCGCGGGCGTGACTGACATGCTGGCGTGCGTGAACACTATGGAGGAGATGTTCGGCCTGCTCTATGCCGGTGACTATCGCATGGCCGGTCCGAACAATGACTCCCATGGCGCGATGGTGATCTTCCCGCAGGATTCACCCTTCCCGAACATGCCCAAGCCCACGGCTGACCGACGCATGATGGCCATGCCTGCCTACCTGGGCGGCAGCTTTTGCACCGCAGGCGTGAAGTGGTACGGCTCCAATATCGCCAACCGCGAAAAAGGCCTGCCGCGCTCGATTCTGATGTTTACCTTGAACGACCCCGACACCGGCGCACCGCTGGCCCATATGTCGGCCAACCTGCTGTCCGCGTACCGCACCGGTGCGATTCCCGGCGTGGGCGCGCGCCACTTGGCACGCAAGGACTCGAAAGTCGTCGGCCTGCTCGGCCCGGGTGTAATGGGCAAGACCACACTGGCGGCATTCATCGCGGTATGCCCGCATATCGACACACTGAAGATCAAGGGTCGCGGCCAGAAGAGCCTTGATAACTTTATTGCCTGGGTCAAGGAAACCTACCCGCAGGTCACCACGATCGAAGTGGTCGACACCCTTGAAGCGGTGGTTCGTGACTCCGACCTTGTTACTTATTGTAGCTCCGGTGAGGTGGGTGATCCCACAACCTACCCAATTGTGAAGCGCGAGTGGGTCAAGCCAGGTGCCTTCCTCGCGATGCCTGCATCCTGCTCCCTTGACGACGGGATGGAACAGCGCGACGTACGCAAGGTGCTGGACAACACCGGTCTCTACCAAGCCTGGTTTGAAGAACTGCCCAAGCCTGCGCATCACTGCGTGCCGGTGATTGGCGTGCGCTTCATGGACATGATTGCCGAAGGCAAGATGCGGCTCGAAGACGTCGAGGACATTGGCAAGATCATCGCCGGGGCCGCGCAAGGCCGTAAGAACGATGAAGAAATCATCATCATGTCGGTGGGCGGAATGCCCGTGGAAGACGTGGCCTGGGGCACGGTGGTTTACCGCAACGCCATCGAAAAAGGCATCGGCGTCACCTTGAACCTGTGGGAAACCCCGGTTCTGCGCTAAGCCAGCCATCACTAATATTGACGAGACATTCCACATGACAAAAATCATCAAGCTCAAGACCGGTTCCCCGTTTGAAGATCAGGCCAGCTATTCGCGCCTGGTGGTCGTGGACAACTGGATCTACGTGTCCAACACCGCAGGCCGCAACCCACAAACCAAGCTGATTCCGGAAGGTATCCTCGAGCAGACGCATCAAGTGTTTGCCAACATCGAGGCGGCCCTGGCGGCGGTCGATGCGAGCCTGGCGGACGTGGTGTGTTCGCGGGTGTTCATCCAGGACCCCAAGGACGTACCTGCCGTGATGGCCCTGATCGGCGAAAAGTTTCGCGGCGTTGATCCAGCCAGCACCGTCACCTGTCCGCCCTTGGGGTCGACGGTCTACAAGGTGGAGCTGGAAGTGACGGCGTATCGCAACGCGTCGAAGGCGCAAGTTGAAGTCATTCGACTGTCGCAGTAACTGTCACGCGGCCATGCGCAGGCGTGGCCTACCTCATTCGTTTACCGAGTCTTGATCATGGCACCCACTATAGCGCCCGTGAAAACGTCTACCGTGTTTCCCTCCGCAACCTCCGTCGTCATCATTGGCGGCGGGATTATCGGCCTGACTGCAGCGTTGACATTGGCCGAACGCAATATTGCGGTGGTGGTGCTGGAAAAAGGTCGTATCGCCGGCGAGCAGTCGTCACGCAACCTGGGCTGGGTACGCAAGACCAGCCGCCATGCGGCCGATATCCCCCTGGCCCTCGCCGCTGACCGTCTGTGGGCAAAGATGCCTGAGCGGGTAGGGGCGGATGTCGGGTATCGCCAGGAGGGCATCATGTTCGTGGGTCGCAACCCATCGCAGATGGCGATGCATGAGGGATGGCTCAAGTCGGTGGAGCATTTGTCGCTGGATTCACGGCTGCTCAGCAAGCGCGAGATTGACGCGTTGGTGCCCGGTGGCGTGGGTGAATGGGCCGGTGGCATCTTCACGCCGTCCGATGCGCGTGCAGAACCGACGCTGGCAAGCAGCGCTATCGCCAAGGCCGCCATGGCCCTGGGTGTGGTGATTATCGAGCAGTGCGCGGTACGGACGCTGCAGATGTCCGCCGGCACGGTCAGTGGCGTGGTCACCGAGCAAGGTGAGATTCGCTGTGATCATGTGCTGCTGGCTGGGGGGATGTGGTCACGGCGTTTTCTGGGCAACCTCGGTGTGTCGTTGCCGACCTTGCCCTTGACCTGCTCGGTGCTACGTACTCACCCAATGGAGGGGCCGACGGAAATTGCTGTCGGCGCACCGGATTTTTCGTTTCGCAAGCACAAGGACGGCGGCTTCATCATTACCCAGCGCGGCAAACTGGATGCCTTCCTGACCCTCGACCACCTGTTGCTCGCCAAGCAATACATGCCGCAGTTCCGTGCGCAACGCAGCGTTCTGAACGTGTCGTTGGGCAAGCCTTTTTTCAATGACCTGGCGCTTGCCCGGCGTTGGAAATCCGACAGTGTCAGCCCGTTCGAGCGCGTCAGGGTGCAGGACCCGGCCGCCAACCCGCGGCTCAATAACGATGCGATGAACAACCTCATTGCGGCCTGGCCGGTATTTGAACAGGCGCGGATTGCCCAGGCCTGGGCAGGCACTATTGATGTCACACCCGATTCGAATCCTGTCATTGGGCCGGTCGCGCAGATTCCGGGGCTGACCGTGGCCACCGGCTTCTCGGGGCACGGCTTCGGCACGTCGCCGGCGGCAGGTCACCTCGCCGCGGATCTCGTCAGCGGTCATGCGCCGATCATTGATCCAAGCCCTTATCGGTTCGATCGTTTCTAGGTCGGTCGAAGCCACGCATATAAGGAACCAAACGATGCCTTCTGACAGCTGTTTCTTTACCAACCGATCTGGCTTGCGCCTGCACTTTTTGCGCTGGGGTGAATCCACCGGTGTGCCTCTGGTGCTATTGCATGGCTTGCGGGCTTATGCCCAAACCTGGGAATCGCTGGTGCAATCTCTGGGTGCAGGCTACTGCATCTATGCCCTGGACCAGCGCGGTCGAGGACTGAGTGACTGGGCCGCGCCCGGCAGCTACCACACGCAGTCGTATGTCGAGGACCTCGAGGACTTGGTCGCCCATGTTCGCTTGTCGCGTTTTGTATTGCTGGGGCACTCATTAGGGGGCGCCAACGCCCTTGAATATGCGCGGCAAAACCCGGGGCGATTGGTTGGCTTGATGATCGAGGACATCGGCCCCGGCTCCTCAATCCAGGGCGATGGCGCCGCGCGTATTCGCCGCGAAATGAGCCAGACGCCTTTGCAGTTCGATAGCTGGGAGGCGGCCCGCACATTCTGGCAGGCTTCGCGCCCTGGGTTGTCGGAACAGGGCCTGGCATCAAGGCTCACTCATTCGATGAAAGAGAGCGATGGCGTGATCACTTGGCGCCATGATCAGCAGGGTATTGCCGAGGCGCGCCTGAGTATCGAGCCGACGGACCTATGGCCGGCGGTACGCGCGCTGGATTGCCCGACCCTGTTCATTCGCGGCGGCCGCTCGGACTTTCTGCCACCCGCGATGCTGCAGGCGATGAGCGCCAGCAATCCGTACGTCCAGACGGTGGAGGTCGCAGGCGCCAGTCACTATGTACACGATGATCAAGGCGAGGCGTTCAACGCGCTGGTCGCAGGCTTTCTCAAAAGCCTTGAGCTCCCGGGCCAATGAAACCCACGGCACGGTGAGAATCAAACCGGCGATGGAAACCCCATTGACCGCCATGCGTCGGGTTGAATTGGCGATTGAGGCGGGCATTCCTGCGGGTGCACTGATTCAGCTGGCGGGTCTGGACTTGAAGACACCACTCAAGACAAAGGCATAACGTTCCGGGCGGATGTAGAAGGTCGTACGGTCGCAGCAGCGGCCGTCGGCAAACCAGGAGGTGCGCTCCATGACCAGCAGTGCCGCGCCACGTTTGATGTGCAAGGCACTGGCCAGGTGTTTATCGGCTTCTTGCGCGCGGATCGCCAGATCGGCTCGGATGACCGCCATGCCAGTGATCGACTCGAGAATGGAGTAAATCGGTTGATGCTCGACTTCAGTCCAGACCACGCTGGCCAATTCGGCCGGTAAATGGCTGCGGCCCAGCGCGATGGGTTCGTCATCGACGAAATGCAGTCGTTCCAGAAGCAGGCAATCGTCCGCTTCTTCAAACAAACCACGCAATGCCTCTGGAACCGGCTGCAGGGTATGGCTGATGACGCGCATGCTCGGTTCGAGCCCTTGCAGCAACAAGGCTTCATGAAAACTACGCAACGCGTCCAGGCCGTGCCGCACCTGTTTGGCCGCCACGAAGGTGCCTTTGCCTTGTTTGCGCTCCACCACGCCGTCGTCGCTGAGTTTGCCCACCGCCAGGCGAACGGTGACGCGGCTCACCGCAAAACGTTTACCCAGCTCTGTTTCTGACGGCAGCTTGCCGCTGGGCTCAAAGTCGCCACGTTGAATCTCTTCCAGCAATTGCTGGGCAATCTGCTCGTAGAGTGAGGTGGTGCTGTCGCGAAGAATGGACGTAGACACTGTCGGTTTCCATGGCCTTGGAGGAGGGCGGTGCGCCTTCACTTCTAAGGTTATAAAAATAGGTTATTGGGACGACTTGTATTAATACGTATTATGTCAGGTATTCCCATTGTAAACGACCTGACGACACTTGCCATGTTCAAAACCCTCCCTTACGCACAGCAGCAAGCCGATGCGCTGACGGTCGATGACATCAGCTTCAGCTACCCCAATGGGCATCGCGTGTTTTCCTCTTTCAGCCTGAACGCCAGGCCCGGTGAGTTCGTTGCGATCCTGGGGCCATCCGGTTGCGGGAAAACCACCTTGCTGAACTTGTTGTCAGGTTTTGTGCAACCGCAAAGTGGTCAGATCAGTATCAACCAGACGGCGGTGCGTCCAGAGCGTTCGGAGTTGGGTTATGTGTTTCAGGCGCCGCAGTTGTTTCCCTGGTTGAGCGCCTTGGAAAACGTCCGTTTCGGCCTGCGAATGGCGGCTCGGATCAACGAATCGCAGCAGCGTTCTCAAGCCTTGCAGTACCTGCGTCTGGTCGGTCTGGAGAATGCCGCGCATCGGTTGCCGCATCAGTTGTCTGGCGGCATGCAGCAGCGGGTTTCCCTGGCCAGGACCCTGGCATTGGAGCCCAGCGTGTTGCTGATGGATGAGCCATTCGCTGCACTGGATGCCATCAGCCGCAACAGCATGAACGAAGAGACCTTGCGCATCTGGGCTGAATTGGGTCAGACGGTGCTGTTCATTACCCACGATATCGACGAAGCGGTGTTTCTGGCGGATCGGGTCATCGTGCTCAACATCGCCCCCGGCGGTATCCACAGCGAACTGAATATTCATTTGCCGCGTCCTCGCTCCAACCTCGAAACCCGCCGGTTGCCGGCCTTTCTCGATTACCGCAATGAGCTGATGGAGCGCATTTCCCAGGTCATGGAAGTGCCTGCAGCCTCCGCTTACCCAACCCGCCAACCTGAGTTGACAGCATGATCAAACATTCGCTGCTTGCCCTTTCCTTGTCTGTTGCCGCCTTGGCAAGCAGCGTATTCGCCATGGCTGGCGAAGAGAAACCCTTGCGTGTGGGTTATGTATTCGCGATGGCCAACGCCCCGGCGTTGATCGCCGACAAACAGGGCTACTACCGCGAGGAAGGCTTGAATGTCGATCTCATGGCCTTGGGCGATGGTCCGGTAATCCAGCAGGCGCTGGCCGCTGGCGAGCTGGATGTGGCCTATGTCGGTACGCCGCCGGTGTATCAATGGTTTTCCCGGGGGCTGCAAAGCCGGATTCTGGCCAAGGTCAATTACGGTCAGGCCGCGGTGATTGTCGACGCCAAGAGTCCGGTTACCGCCCTGGATGAACTCAAGGGGAAAAAACTGGCCGGGGTCAAGAAGGGCAGTGGCATGGATGTGCTGCTGCGCGGCTATGTGCTGAAAGAAAAGGCCGGGCTCAATCCTGACAAGGATCTGGACATCATCGACATGCCACCCGGCAATATGAACGCGGCGCTGGAGCGCGGCATTGTCGATGCGGCGTTTTCCTGGGAACCCTTTGTCAGCCAGTCGTTGTTGCGCGGGTCGAGCCGGATCCTGCTCGACGTCAATCAGGCGCTGCCGAATTACCCTTGGTACGTGGTGATCGCCTTACCCAAAACCTTGCAGGAGCGACCGGACGATGTGGTGAAGCTGCTGCGTGCGCACCGCAAGGCCATCGCCTTTCTCAACGAGCACCCCGATGAGTCGAATCGAATCATCGCCGAGGCGTTCAAGCTTGAAGCGGTGCAAGGCGTAGACGGCAAGACCATCGCCCCGCAAGCCATCGTCGCCCAGGCACGTACCCGGTTGGGCTGGTCAGCGGACTTGCAGCCTGCGGATATTCAATTCATCCAGCGCCTGATGAATTACTCCCACGACCTGGGTTTTATCGATACCACGCTCAAGACCGAACAGATCGTGGATACCTCCTACCTGCAAAAAGCCTCGCACTGAGTCTGTCATGTCCTTGCCAAAACCGAATTGGGGATGGGCGTCACTGCCATTCCTGCTGTTGATCTGGATGGCCCTGGCCAGCCGCTTTCCCACTTACATCCTGCCGCAGCCATGGGATGTTGCCCGCGAGGCTGTGCGCTGGCTGGGCGACAGTTCGTTGTGGCAGCACCTGCGGGCCAGCGTCCTTGAAGAGGTTGGCGGCTTTTGCGCGGCGGTGATCGTCGCGATTCTGCTGGGTACTGCCGGTGGCCTGTCCTCGCGTTTTCGCGATTTCATCTCGCCGCTCAACAGCCTGTTCATGGCGATCCCGCCGATCGCCTGGGCGCCGCTGATCATGATCATTTTTGGCTTGGGCTATGTCTCCATCGTGTTGGTGATTTTCATTGCCGCGATGTTCCCCATGGCCGTGACCATTCAGGAGGGCGTGCAGAGTATCCGCGGCGGTGAAGTCCGTGCGGCACGCACCTTGGGCGCCAACCGCTGGCAACTGCTGGCCCACGTTTACCTGCCGGCCTCGCTGCCCTTCGTGACAGCGGCGTTGCGCATCGGCTTCAGCCAGGGCTGGAGGGCATTGGTCGCGGCGGAAATGATCGGTGCGTCCCAGGGCATCGGGTGGATGGTGTCGACGGGTGGGCAGATCGGCAATAGCAGCCAGGTGCTGCTGGGCATTGTGGTGATCGGCCTGATTGCCTGGCTGATGGAGAGTTTTGTGTTCAGGCGTATCGAGCGTCATTACCAGAAATGGCGAGTGCAGTAAGCATCGTCATTTGACTTCAACCCCCTTCAAACCTTCAGTGGACCACTGCACGAGGTGTCATGTGAGTAACGTTTTCGATCCCCGCGAAGCCGGGTATTACATTGCCCCTCAAGGCCTCTACGAACGCAACAAACAACGCCCGTTTCTGGGCAGCATCCACTGTGATCGTGACACGCTGATTGCCGGCCAATGGGATGAAATTACCCTGGTCTACGAGGTCGGCGGCAGCGGCCTCGCAGACGGCGCCTGGTTGAAACTGGCCTTCAAGTTCTACTCCGACTGGGCCTTGTTCCAGACCTCGAATCCGACTGGCCCCAACTATGTCAGCGCCGAATATCAGGCAGGCGAGCTGGTCCCTGGCCAGAGCCAGGCCTCTGTGCAGCATCTGAAAGTGCGCTTCGACCAGAAGGGGCATGAACGGCCGTTTCAGAAAGCGATCATCATCGACATCATCGACGGTTACCTGAATCCGGGAGACAAAATAATCATTCGCCTGGGCGATCGTCGTCAGGGCGGCGCGGGTACGCGGGTGCAGAGTTTTGTCGAGAAGGACTTCCGTTTCCGTTTGTTCATCGACCCGCTGGGCAGCTCGAAATTTGCCGAGGTGCCGGGTGACCCGCTGCTGAACATCGTGCCGGGACCGGCGCAAAGCGTGCAGTTGATCGTGCCTCGCCTGGTCAGCGCGGGTGAGGCGTTCGACGTACTGCTCAGGGTGGATGATGCCTGGGGCAACACCTGCCGCAACTTGCCGCTCCAAGGTTTCCTGACTCTGGTTGATCCCGAAGGGGGGGAGCGACAACAACCGTTCACCCTGGCGGCTGAAGGTTGGGCGACTGCCCGGCTTGAGGGTTTTGATCTCGGTGCGGTGGGGGAGTGGCGCTTGTCGGCCGAGGTGGCGGCACCTTTTGTGCGTGCCGCTCGGGCGTTTGTCACTGTCGATCCGGCCGGCACTGCATTGCGCCCGCTGTACGCCGACCTGCATGTGCACTCCGATGACACGGTGGGCACCAACGACACCTTGTACAACCTCAGCTACGGTCGCGATGTCGCCGGGCTCGATGTCCTCGGTTACACCGCCAATGATTTCAATATCACTGAGCAGCGCTGGGATCAGGCGGTCAACCTGATTCACGAACTCAATGAACCAGGACGATTTGTTTGCTATCCCGGCACCGAATGGTGCGGCAACTCTTGCGCGGGTGGTGACCGTAATGTGGTGTTCCTGCATGACCGCAAACCCGAGTTTCCCTTCGACAATCAAGGTCGGCTGGTGCGTTCTTTCGAGTGGAACGAGTTCACCGCCGGCACCATCAAGCCGGGTGCCTGGCCGGTGGATGAGTTGTATGCCGCCTATGCCAAGGACCCCGAAGGGCATTTGATGATGCCTCACGTCGGTGGGCGCCGTTGCAACCTCGACTGGCACCATCCGGAGCTGGAGCGCCTGATCGAGGTCGGCTCGGCCTGGGGGCAGTTCCATTGGGTCTACGCCGAAGCGCTTCAGCGTGGCTATCGGGTGGGTGCCGCGGCGAACAGCGATGAGCATCAGGGGCGTTGTGGCGGTGGTGTTCCGGCCACGGCGGTGTTCGGCTCTCGCGGCGGGCTGACTGGCGTGGTGGCCGAGGCCTTCGATCGAGCCAGTGTTGGCAAGGCACTTCGCGCCCGTCGCACTTTTGCCACCACCGGCGAGCGTTCATTTGCCAGCCTGCGCCAGGGCCAGCATTTCATGGGTGAAGTGTTCACCGCCGATGCAAATGCCCCGCTGGACTATCGACTGCTCGGAGAGGCGGGCTGGGAGCAGGTCGATCTGTTCGATGGCGACAAGCTGATCTGGTCGCGCAACCTGCATCAGGAATTGGGTTTTTCCAGCCAACGTATTCGTCTGCGCCTGGGCGGCGCAAGGATCAAGGACCGTTATCGCGGCGCCTACTGGACCGGCGAGATTCGCGTGACGGGTGCGGTCATCAACGGCTTTCGCGCCTTGGGTCTCGATCACCCCGAACAAACTGTATGGCGCAAGGATGCAACGGTTCTGGCCTTTCGCACCGACACCAACGGCGACACCGACAGCATCGAAATCGACCTGTCGCAATTGGCCGGCGCCACGCTGCAGGTTCATAGCCGCATCGATAACTACATCAAGGTCGGCGACCCGTCTGAACCGCAACCTTACGTGCATGCGCCGACGGTGCTGATGGAGTTGTCCGGCGATGAGTTGCTGGTGCAATCGCAAGTGACCGAAGAGCTGCCGGGCGCGGAGTTGAAGGTGTCCCTCGAAAGGACAACCGCTGGGCCGCTGCCTCGTGAACTGCAAGGGCAAATCGAGCTTGCCCGATTGAATCTGGAGCAGGGGCGTGAACATCCATTGTTCATCTGCGCCCGGCAGCGCGATCAATCCCGAGTCTGGACCTCGGCGCTGTTTCTAACGTTATAAACGGCCATAAAAAGGGCAGCTCAAAAGCTGCCCTTGTCCCAACCCATTCCTTAGGCCGCGGTAAACAGCTTATGCGGATCCATGACGAATTTCTTCGGCGCCCCGGCATCGAACTCGTGGTAACCACGCGGCGCGTCGTCCAGGCTGATCACCTGTACACCGACGACCTCGGCAATCTTGATCCGGTCCCACATGATCGCCTGCATCAGCTGACGGTTGTACTTCATCGTCGGGGTCTGGCCGGTGTGGAAACTGTGGGACTTGGCCCAGCCGAGGCCGAAACGGATGTTCAGGCTGCCATGCTTGGCGGCTTTGTTGACCGCACCCGGGTCTTCGGTGACATACAGACCGGGGATACCGATATTGCCGGCGACGCGCACCACGCCCATCAGCGCGTTGAGCACATCGGCCGGGGCCTCGTGCTGCGCGCCGTCATGGCCGTGGCCACGGGCTTCGAAACCGACCGCATCGACCGCACAATCGACTTCCGGCTCACCGAGCAGGTTGGCGATTTGCTCGTGCAGCGGAGTGTCCAGGGTCAGGTCGGCGATCTCGAAGCCCTGGGCCTTGGCATGCGCCAGGCGCAGCGGATTGACGTCGCCGACTATCACCACCGCCGCACCCAGCAGACGGGCAGAGGCGGCGGCAGCCAGTCCGACCGGACCGGCACCGGCGATATACACCGTGCTGCCAGGGCCGACACCGGCGGTCACCGCGCCATGGTAGCCGGTCGGCAGGATATCGGAGAGGCAGGTCAGGTCGCGGATTTTCTCCATTGCCTTGTCGCGGTCGGGCAGCTTCAACAGGTTGAAGTCGGCATACGGCACCAACACATATTCGGCCTGGCCGCCAACCCAGTCACCCATGTCCACATAGCCATAGGCACCGCCGGGGCGCGCCGGATTGACCGTCAGGCAGACGCCGGTGTGCTGCTCCTTGCAACTGCGACAACGGCCGCAGGCGACGTTGAACGGCACCGATACCAGGTCACCGATCTGCACGTTTTCCACGTCACGGCCCTTCTCGATGACCTCGCCGGTGATCTCATGGCCAAGCACCAGCCCGACCTGGGCCGTGGTCCGGCCACGCACCATATGCTGGTCGGAGCCGCAGATATTGGTCGAAACCACGCGCAGGATCACGCCATGGTCAATGCGCTTGCCGCGCGGGTCTTCCATTTTCGGATAGGGGATGGTTTGCACCTCGACCTTGCCTGCGCCGAGATACACGACACCACGATTACCAGACATGATTTCACCTCGCTTTTGTTGTTGTGAGAACACGGCCCTTGTACTGCGAAGGGTCGCGCGGCCTTACAGTGCGGCGGTAAATGTCTTGCGTTTGCGCGTGAATGCAGATGGGTTGGAAGTCACCTTCCAACGATGCGTGATAAGCAGTCATCGTATTGATCCTACGCCTGGTATCAGCACCCTGCGAGGGCATTTAGCACCCAATTACCCCCCCGGTTGGCAGGGCTGTCGCAGGAGTAACGGGCGCTGAACGCCGTGTTTGCCCCCCCATCAAAGCACAGCGCTAAAAATATTTTTATCTGATAAATGTTTTATTGACTAAAAAATAATACCGGGTAATTATTTCCCTGCATCTGCTTTCACGCAGAGTCATTTTGCAGGGGAAACCCGATGAGTCAGAACACCGTGCCGTTGCTGGCCAGTCTTTACATCGAGACGAATGAATCGTCACTCCACAGGCGCTTGGCGCCTTTGTTTATGCAGGGTTTTCCGGCCGAGCCGAAACGCCGCGTCACCTGGAACAACTGGATGCGTCCACCGTTCAATCAGTGGGGGTTCCGCAATCTGGCGCGCCTGCGTCCCTCCATTGATGTGGAGGCGGGTGGCGGACCGGTCAGCGTCTTGAAGGAAGCGCCACAAGCGCTGGATGAACTGCACTTCGACAGTGAATGTGGCTTGAGCGTCAGTGTCATCGATCATCTGGTGGTCAGTCAGACCGACGCCTTTTTGGTGATGCAGGGCGACACCGTGCTGTTCGAGCGTTACTTCAACGGCCAGCGTCCCCGGGACCGGCACGTCATGTTCTCGGTGACCAAGTCGCTGATCGGCACCCTGGGGGAGCAACTGGTCTGCGATGGCATCCTCGATCCGCAATTGCCGGCGGCGTATTACGTGTCCGAACTGTTGGGTAGCGCGTTTGGCGATGCCACGGTGCGCCAGCTGTTCGACATGGCCGTGGGCATCGACTACAGCGAAGTCTACGACGATCCCAACTCCGAGAGCTCGCAGTACGGCTATGCCTGCGGTTTCCAGCCGGCACCTGCGCAGTACGCTCAGTTCGAGTCGCTGTATCAGTACCTGCCGTCGCTGAAAAAACGCGGCAGTCACGGCGGCTTTTTCCATTACGTGACCGCCACCACCGAAGCCCTGGCCTGGGTCATGGAGCGCGCTTCGGGCAAGGCTTGCAATCAATTGCTGCAAGACATCTGGAGCCAGTTGGGGTGTGAGCGCGACGGCTACTTCATGGCCGATCCTTGGGGGCGTAGCGTTGCCGGTGCCGGTTTCAACGCCACCTTGCGAGACATGGCGCGGTTCGGTCGGCTGCTGGCCGACGACGGTCGCCATGATGGGCTGCAATTGCTGTCGACCGAAACGGTTGCACGCATTTGCGCCGGCTCCGATCCCGCGATCTACGCCAAAAACTCCGAGTTCTCCCAATGGACCCCTGACGCTTCCTACCGCAGCCAGTGGTACGTCTTCAACGACCACAGTCAGGCGATCATGGCCGGCGGTATCCACGGCCAGTACCTGTTCGTCGATAAGCCGTCCGGTGTGGTGATCGTCAAGCAGTCATCGCTGACCGAGGCTGTCAGCCCGTTCGATGCTGACAGCGTGCGCATGCTGCGTGCCATCGCCGCGCACCTTACTCACTGAAACGCCTCATAACGACAAGAAGTTTGCGACCTATTCGCCTGGCTCGACCAGGTGTTGGCGGCGCTTTGCGCCGCCATTCACTGCCCTGTAACAACAATAATCACACAGGAGCTTCATATGGTTCTCATGACGCGTTTCTCTCGAACGCTCTTAGCGGTCAGCTTACCCCTGACCGCCCAAGTCGCACTGGCGGGCTACACCTTCGAGGATGGCAACCTCAAGGGTGAGGTCAACTTCACTGCCGGCGGTGCGACCCTTTCCACCCGTAACGTCAACTTCGGCAGCGGCCGCGTCGATGCGCGCAGCGGCAAGAATGGCGGTACGAAAATCGACTGGCAGGAGCTCTACGTCAAGCCCGGCGTCAAGCTGGAATACGCCCTGCAGCCAGACTTCAGCCTGTTGGCCGGTGGCTCGCTGGTGGCGGCGACCACCTTTGGCGACGGCGATGCCGGCGGCTTCACCCGCAGCTCTGATGGTGACGTGGCCACCGAAGAACTCTACGGTGGTTTCCGGGCCGGGGAGTGGACGCTCACAGCCGGTCGCCAGAACTACATGATCGGCACCGGCTTCATCGTCATGGACGGTAACCTCGACCAACTCAAGGACGGCGCCTACTGGCTTGGCCCCAGAACCGCCTTCAAGGATTCGGCCATTCTGGCCTGGGATCATGGCGCATTGAAAACCCAGGCCTTCACCTTGCGGGTCGATGACGATCTGGGTGACTTCCGCATGACCGGCGCTAACCTGGACTACAACCTCGACGACCAGGTGACACTGGGGGCCATGGCGATGAAGGTCAATGCGCTGGGGCCCAAGGGCAGTACACTGCCACGACGCCGGGACGGGATGCAGGTGTACAACGTGCGTGCGTTGAAGGCCAAAGTACCGGGCGTGCCGGACCTGACCCTGAATGCCGAATACGCCGTGGAACGGGGCAGTGGTGAAGGCGTGGATTACGATGCCAACGCCTGGTACGGTCAGGCGGATTACGCCTTCAACACGTTGCCGCTGACCCCGGTGATCGGCTATCGCTACGCCAGTTTTTCCGGCGACGACAACCTCGCCGACAACCGACAGAAAGCCTGGGAGTCACTGAGCAAGGGCTTCGTCGACTGGAGCACCTGGCTGGTGGGGGATGTCGTCGGCAACTACCTGCTGTTCAACAGCAACGAAAACGTCCAGCAGTTCTCGCTCAAGACCCACCTCAATGAAACGCTGACCCTCGGCGCGATCCACTATCAGTTCTGGCTGGACGAGAAAAACTACATGGGTGCGCAGGTCAGCGATCGGCGCTTTGCGGACGAGAGTGTGGTTTTCCTCGACTGGACCCCGACGCCGTCGTTCTATACGTCGCTCTCCTATAACTGGGTCAAGCCGCTGGCCGCCGCCAGGCAGGTGTTCGGCGATGACCAGAGATTCAGTGCGCTGGAACTGTACTTCACCTACCGCTATTAAGTGCCGCGAGCCTTCGCGGCCGCGCAGGAGTGCTTAACCATGAACATGTTTTTGCGTAACACCTTATTGGGCGCTGTAGTGTCGTTGCTGGCCAGCGGGGTGTGCCTGGCTGAAGAGCGCACGGTGCGGATCTACAACTGGATCGAATACCTGCCACCTGAAGTGCTCAAGAACTTCCAGGAGGAAACGGGCATCCGTCCGGTCTACGACGTTTTTGACAGTGTCGAAACCCTGGAGTCCAAGCTGCTGACCGGCAATTCCGGGTATGACGTGGTGTACCCCGGCAGCGCCAACCTGAGTCACCTGATCGCCGCCGGTGCCGTCCAGCCGCTGGACCGCAACCAGCTGCCGAACTGGCAGCACCTGGACCCGGAGTTCATGAAAACCCTGGAAGCTGCCGGTGATACGGGCAACCGCTACGCAGCACCGTACCTATGGGGCACCACGCTGATCGGCTACAACGTCGACAAGGTTCAGCAAGTCCTGGGCGCCAATGTGCAGATGAACACCTGGGACATGATCTTCAAGGAAGAGAACCTCGCCAAGCTGGCCAGTTGCGGTGTCGGTTTCCTCGACGCAGCCAACGAAATCGTGCCCATCGCCTTGCACTACAAGGGCCTCGACCCCAACAGCCAGAAGCGCGAAGACTACCCGCAGGCCCAGGCGGCGATGATGAAGATTCGCCCGCACATCACCTACTTCAACTCCTCACGCTACGGCATGGACCTGGCCAACGGTGACATTTGCGTAGCCGTCGGCTGGTCGGGTGGCGTGGCGCTGGCCAAGCAACTGGCCGATGCGGCCGGCAAGGGCGTCAGGGTGGAGATGGCGTTACCCAAGGAAGGCGCGCCGATGTGGTCGGACGTGATGATGGTGCCGACCAACGCCCCCCATACCAAAGAAGCCTATGAGTTCATCAACTACATCCTGCGCCCTGACGTCATTGCCCGGATCAGCAACAAGATCGGTTACCCCAATCCGAACAAGGACGCCACCGCACTGGTGAACGCCGAGATCCGTAATAACCCCAACATGTATGTGCCGGACGAAGCGCGCAAAACACTGTTCGCTCTGCAGCCCATGCCGGCAGCCGTGGAGCGGATCCGCACCCGCACCTGGACCACCATCAAGACCAACCGCTGATCATCGTGGCCCGGCGTCGTGACGCCGGGCTCGCCAGCAATGACGCGCCTCGGCTATGGCATGCAGCCAGTCTGGGAGGAGGCTGGCGTTCTCAGGCCCGCATTCCGTAAAAGAGCAGCTCGGTGATACGCCTTACCTGGGCGGAGTGTGACTCGATGTCCGGCTGTTCCTGGTTGACCAGCCTGAACAACTGCAGGTGTGAGTAGTCGTTCAACAGGAAGGCGGCCAGGTCGACGTTGAGGTCGGCGCGTAGCTTGCCGGCCTGTTGCAGTTCTCTGAGTAAACCGCTGATTTCGGCCCTGAGCGCATCGTTCATGGCCCGATAACCTTCGGGCAGTCCGTTATCACCACCAAATAGAATCAACGGCAGCAGTTCACGCCAGAGACTGGGATGCATGACTTCCAGGGCGTAACCGGTCAGCAGGCGTTCCAGGTAGCACAGGGCCTCGACCGGATCTTCTATTTCAGGGATCTGGTTGCGGGTGTCCTTGAGGGCGCGCTGGTCGGCGTCGTGCAGGATTTCCAGGATGATTTCCTGCTTGTTGCCGAAGTACTTGAACACGGTGGGCGCCGACACCCCAGCCTGGTTGGCGATCTGTTCGATGGTGGTGTTCTGGAAACCTTGACGCTCGAACAGTTCGATCGCTGCCTTGCTGATGGCTTGGCGTCGTTCGACTTTCTGACGTTCACGCAGTCCGCTCACGGTTGATCCCTTGTCGCTATGAATAAAGGGGGCGCATGTCGCCCAATCATCCATGCAAAATACTTAATCGGGTAAAACTTTTAAAGCGCTAATTTCTGTAGTGCGCGTTTATCCCGGAAGCGAAAAGTCTCGTTGGCTGATGGCGAGAGTCCTCAGGCTTTATAGTTAATTTCATTAATCTTTTACACACTGTTCACCGTGCATTGGTCCGTCTGAATCAAGCCGATGCCTGTCGGTATTTTTTCAGTCGATAGGCAAACTGCGCACGACTCAAACCCAGCAGTCGCGCGGCAGCGGCCAGATTGCCTTGGCTTTTTTGCAGCGCTTCATCGATCAGGCGCGACTCCAGCCCTTCAATGGAGAAGCCGTGTTCCAGGCGAGCCAGGGTCTCCAGCAAGGCTGGGCGAGGCTGTGTGCCGGCGGGACTCTGGTCAGTTGCGGCGAGGCTGCCATTGTCGTCCAGAGAGTACGCATCCTGCGGCATGGGTTCGTTGCGAAACAGGTGGATCAGATCGATGGCTTGGCCGTCTTCGCTGGCGATCAGGCCGCGCTCCACCAGGTTCTGCAGTTCCCGTACGTTGCCGGGGAAGTCATAGCGCAATAACACCTTGAGTGCGCGCATGGTCAGGCCGGCGGGTTTGCGGGCGTAGGCCTGACAGAAGCGCCGCAGGAACGCGTTGACCAGCAACGGAATGTCGTCGCGACGTTCTCGCAGCGGTGGCAGCACGATGGGGTAGACATTCAGCCGGTAGAACAAGTCTTCGCGAAATTCTCCGGCCGCCACGGCTTTGCGCAAGTCGACATTGGTGGCCGCCACCACCCGGACGTCGACCTTGATGGGCTGGCCACCGCCGATGCGCTCGATCTCCCGCTCCTGCAATGCACGCAGCAACTTGCCCTGACCCGGCAGGCTGAGGCTGGCGATTTCGTCGAGAAACAGCGTGCCGCCCTGGGCGCGCTCGAAGCGTCCGGGGCGCGAATGGGTCGCGCCGGTGTAGGCGCCACGTTCGACACCAAACAGCTCAGCCTCGATCAGATTGTCCGGGATGGCGGCGCAGTTGAGCGCCACGAAAGGTGCTTGATGGCGTGGGCTGAACTGATGCAACTGACGGGCGAACAACTCTTTGCCGACCCCGGACTCGCCGCTGAACAACACCGTGGCGGGCGTCGGCGCCACGCGCTGCAAGGCGAGGGTAGCGGCATTGAAGGCCGCGCTGGCGCCAATCGGTTTTGGCCCGCCGGGGTTTTCGCTGTCGTCATCCTGGGGGGCGGGCGCCGGGGCTTGAGGCTGTTTGGGCGCGGCGCTTGAGGGTGAGGCGGTGAGATAACTCAGGTCCTGCTCGACATCGCCCCATTGCTCGGCGGTCTTGCCGATCACCCGGCAGCTCTCATGGCCCATGCCCCGGCATTCGGTTTCGCGGAAGATCACCAGACGGCCGAACAGCCCGCTGACATAACCGATGGCATAGCCCAGTTCGGTCCAGCACACCGGATCCTGGCCGATCCCGTAGGCGGCGATATGTTCGTCCGCCTCACAGGAATGGTGCCAGAGGAATTCACCTTCATAGAAGCCTGAGTCGGCGTCGAATTTGAAGTGCAGGGGTTCGACCTTGGTCATGCCTTCGAGTGTATGCAGACGCGTGCCGGCCGAGAAAACCGCCGCGGCGTCGGCGTCTGGCCAGCGCTCGCGGATCAGTCGCGCATCGCGTGCGCCGGAGAGATAGCCGGTGCGGGTAAACAGGCCGCGGCTCTGTTCCAGTCCCTGGCGCTCGATAATTTCTCGTCGCAGCGCGCCGAAGGATGAGCTGTGCAATAGCAGCATGCGCTGGTCGTTGAGCCAGATACGTCCGTCAACAGGGGAAAAGAACAGGCATTCGGTCAACTCGGCCAGGGTCGGTGAGTTGCCTTCGGCCAGTTGGGTACTGTCGCCTCGGGGCGAGAAATGCTCCTCCTGCACGGCAAGATGAGGAAGCAGCGAATGGGGATTGTTCATTGTTATGCCCCTGAGCGAGTCGACTGATCGAAATGATCAACTAGCAAAACAGTTATTAAACATAACTTTATCATTTGGACAAGTGGCGAGCTGCCGGCTGTACGCCAAGCACCTTGTCCTATTCGCAAACACCCCTCTACAGCCCGCAAGCCAGAGCCTTCGCCACTTGAAATGCGGCGCGACGCAGGAAGTCGGCACAGCCCTTGCTCTAGCGCTTTCACCACGCAGACGCCTTGCATCGTTTTAGCAAGGCCGCGTCAGGCAATGACAAACACAAGAGCCGGGAGACCGAAATGTCGGTAAGTGAACCATCTGATTTTCTGCGGGACGAGCCATGGCGTGAACGCATCTTCAATGGTGACTGGCTACGTCCATTGGGCGGCAGCCATAGCGTCATCGAACCGGCCACCGGCGAGGTGTTGACCGTCACCGGTTTGGCCGACGCAGCAGACATCGCGTTTGCCAGCCTGAACGCCGCTCGTGCTCAACCGGCCTGGGCGGCATTGGGGCCACGGGAACGCGCAGAGATCTTTCGTAAAGCTGCCGCACTGGCCCAGCAACACTTTGCCGAACTGGCGTTGTACATCGCCCGGGAAAGTGGCGGCAGCCTGTTCAAGGGTGAACATGAGGTCCGTGAGGCGATCGTGTTGCTGCATCAGGCGGCCGGGCTGCTGTCGCAACCCCATGGTCTGGTTCTGCCGAGCGAAGCGGGGCGCTTGTCCTATGCACGCCGGTTGCCCCATGGCGTGGTCGGGGTGATCTCGCCGTTCAACTTTCCCTTGGTGTTGTCCCTGCGTTCGGTGGCGCCGGCGCTGGCGGCGGGCAACGCCGTGGTGCTCAAGCCCGATCCGCAGACCCCGGTCAGTGGCGGTTTCATCATTGCCCGGTTGTTCGAGGCGGCCGGTCTGCCCAAGGGCTTGCTGCAGGTGTTGCCGGGTGCAGCGCCAGCCGGAGAAGCGCTGTGCCGCGATCCGCATGTGCGGATGATCGCGTTCACCGGCTCCACCGCAGCGGGGCGCAAAGTCGCGGAGCTGGCTGGGCGTCATCTGAAAAAAGTCGCCCTGGAGCTGGGCGGCAAGAACTCGTTGATCGTGCTCGAAGACGCCGATCTCGAACTGGCGGCCAGCAACGCCGCGTGGGGTGCCTGGCTGCATCAGGGGCAGATTTGCATGGCCACCGGACGCATCCTGGCTCATGAGTCGATTGCACAAGAACTGGTCCGCCGGTTGGCAGAAAAGGCACGGGCAATCACGGTCGGCAATGCCGCTCGCGGTGAGGCGGTGCTGGGGCCGTTGATCAACAAACGCCAGCTGTTGCGAGTGCATGAAATCGTCACGGAGAGTGTGACGGCCGGGGCAACTCTGCAAGCCGGCGGCGAGTATGAGCAGCTCTTCTACCAGCCCACGGTGCTTTCCGGTGTGCGCCCGGGCATGCGTGCGTTCGACGAGGAAATCTTCGGCCCGGTGGCCACGGTGGTGAGTTTTGCCAGCGACGATGAGGCCATCGACCTGGCCAACCGCACCGAGTATGGCTTGTCCGCGGGGATCATTACGCCTTCGGTCGGGCACGCGATGGCGATGGGCGAGCAACTCAATTGCGGGCTGCTGCACATCAACGACCAGACAGTGGCCGACGAATGCATCAACCCCTTCGGCGGACGCGGCAGCTCAGGAAATGCCGGCAGCGTAGGCGGCCCGGCCGACTGGGATGAATACACCCAATGGCAATGGGTGACGGTCAAGGATAAGGCGCCGCGTTACCCGTTCTGACGGGCCGGTTTTGTCGGGCCGACAAGGTAGGTCGGCTCACCGAGTACACAAAAATAATAAGAGGACTCAACATGAAACTCGACAACAAGATTGTGCTGGTGACCGGCGTCTCTTCGGGTATCGGCGCGGCCACGGCAAGCCTGCTGCGCAGCCACGGCGCCCACGTGATTGGCGTGGACCTGAAGGCGCCGCACATGACCCTGGATGGTTTTGTTCAGGGCGATCTGAGCAGTGCCGAGAACATCGACCGGTTGCTGGCGCAGCTACCGGCACGGATCGACAGCCTGTGCAATATCGCCGGGGTGCCGGGCACTGCAAACCCGCAACTGTTGGCGCGGGTCAACTACCTGGGATTGCGCCACTTGAGCAGCGCGTTGCTGCCACGCATCAACGCTGGCGGCAGCATCGTCAATATCGCCTCGATCCTCGGCGCCGAGTGGCCGTTACGTCTGGAACAGCACAAGGCGCTGGCGTGCATCGAAGGTTTCGCCGCTGGGCAGGCCTGGCTGGCCGAGCACCCGGTACCGGACCAGACCTGCTACCAGTATTTCAAGGAAGCCTTGATCGTCTGGAATTACCTGCAGGCCCAACCCTGGTTTCTCGAACATTCGGTGCGCATGAACAGCGTCGCGCCAGGTCCGGTTTTCACGCCGATCCTCGGCGACTTCGTGAGCATGCTCGGTGAGGCCCGAACCCAGGCCGATGCCCATCGCATGAAACGCCCCGCTTATGCCGATGAGGTAGCGGCGGTGATCGCTTTCCTGTGTGCCGACGAGTCGCGCTGGATCAACGGCGTCAACCTGGCCGTCGATGGCGGATTGGCCTCCACCTACATCTGAAATGCACACCTGTAGACAGCGGCTGTGGCGAGGGAGCTTGCTCCCGTTCGGCTGCGAAGCAGTCGTAAACCGGTGCACCGGTTCTACTTGAGGGCCGTTGCGCGCCCCAACGGGGCGATGCGGCGTTCCGACAAGCCCCCTCGCCACAGATGCACAGGCAAAAATAAAAATAATGAGGAGCGTCCATGGACAACGTTAAACGTTGCTTTCGTTTCAAGCATTGCGCCCTGTTTCTGGCGTTATGCAGCGCCGGTGTGATGGTCGAAAGGGTCGAGGCCATGCAAATGGACCTTGGTGATTCCGACTGGAAACTGCGTTGGGACAACACCATCAAGTACAGCCAGGCCTGGCGTCTTCAGGGGCAGGACAGCCGATTGGTCAACGCACCGACCGCCAACGGCCTGTATCCCTCGATCCAGAGTCAGGGCGATAAAAACTTCAGCAGTGGCCTGGTCTCCAATCGTCTGGACCTGTTTTCCGAAATGGACCTCAGCCGGCAAAACTATGGCCTGCGTGTGAGCGGCGCAGCCTGGTACGACGATATCTACAACAAGGACACCGACAGCAGCGAGCAAACGCATTTCCTCAGCGAAACCCGCAAGCTCCACGGTCGCGACGCGGAAATTCTCGACGCCTTCGTGTTCCTGCGCGGTGACCTCGGTGAAGACTCCCAGGGCGTGGTGCGTCTGGGCCGACACAGCCTGATCTACGGCGAAAGCCTGTTCTACGGTGGCAACGGCATTGCCAATGCCCAGGGCCCGACCGATGTGGTCAAGTTGCTCAGCGTGCCGGGGACCCAGTTCAAGGAGATCCTGCGTCCGGTCAATCAGATCTCCGGGCAGTTGCAGATCAACCCGCAGCTGTCGGTGGGCGCTTACTACCAGTTTGAGTGGGAACGCTCCAATGTGCCCGGCGCCGGCAGCTACCTGAGCGATATCGATGCCATCGGTTACGGCAGCGGTTCACTGCGCGAAGTGTTCGGCAACGACACGGTGAATGGCGGTGATTTGAAACCGCGAAATTCGGGGCAGGGCGGTATGCAGATCCGCTTCAAGCCGACCGGCACCGAGCTGGAGTTGGGTTTCTACGCTGCGCAGTATCACGACAAAACCCCGACCGGCCTGTACGCCTACCTCGACGGTGCGGCTGCGGCCGCCACGGGGTTGCCGATCCTGAGTTCCTATCGTCAGGTCTACGCCGAAGACATCAAGACTGCCGGTGTCAGCTTCTCCACCGCTTATGGGCCGTTCAACTTTGCCGGTGAAACTTCCGTGCGCTGGAACGCGCCGCTGGTGAGCAATCTGCAAGTGGTGGCCCCTGGCGTGGCGGCCGATGGCGACGATAACTCACTGTTTGCCAGGGGCAAAACCGCTCACGCCAACCTGTCGGCGATTTACCTGTTATCGCCCACCGCATTTTGGGATGGCGGCTCGGCACTGGCCGAGCTGGCCTGGAACCGCACCCTGAGCGTGACCGAGAACGCCGCCGCGCTGGATGCCAACACCACCCGCGATGCTACGGCACTGCGGGTATTGGTGGAGCCGGCGTACTTCCAGATTGTCGACGGGATCGACCTGACCGTGCCGATCGGCATGGGTGTGGTACTCGATGGGCGCTCTTCGGCGGTCAACAAATCGGGCTTCGGCAATACCCATTCCGGCGACTGGAGTGTCGGGCTCAAGGCCACCTACCTGCAGCGCTGGGATGTCGGCCTGAACTACGTGAACTTCTTCGGTGCCCCAAAAGCCGGGCTGCGTGAGGACGGCAATTTCAGTTACGGGCAGTCGTTGGCCGACCGCGACTTCGTCTCGCTCTACGTGAAAACCTCATTCTAATAAGGTGGATTCGCCATGCAGAACAAAGCATTTCTCAACACTTGCGTCCTCACCCTGGCCCTTGCCGGCATGAGCCTGGCGCAGGCGGCCGTGTCGCCTGAGCAGGCTGCACGTTTGAAGACTGAACTGACACCCCTTGGTGGCGAGCGCGCCGGCAACGCCGATGGCAGCATCCCGGCCTGGCAAGGCGGTTACACCAAGGTCGCGCCTGGCTACAAGCCAGGTGACAAACGTCCCGATCCATTCGCCGGTGAAAAACCGCTGTATTCGATCAAGGCCTCGAACATGGAGCAGTACGCCAATGTATTGGCCGAAGGCACCAAACTGCTGCTGAAGAAATACCCGGACTATCGCCTGGACGTCTACCCGACCCATCGCTCGGCGGCAGCCCCGCAATGGGTGTATGACAACACCGGCAAGAATGCCACCCGCGCCACGCTGGACGTGGCGAGCGAGAAAGTCACCGGCGCCTATGGCGGCATTCCGTTCCCGATCCCGGAAAACGGTACGCAAGTGCTGTGGAACTATCGATTGTCCTGGCAGGGCGGCGACACCATCAGCTCGCCTTTCGATACCTGGCTGATGACCGCCGGCGGCAAGAAAGTCCAGGCAACCCGCGCCCAGTACACCTACCAGTTTCCCTACTACGTCGAAGACGGCAGCCTGGAAAACTTTTCCGGCAAGTACCTGGTGGGCAAGCTGCTGACCGAGTTGCCATCGTCCAAGGCCGGTGAAGGCCTGATGACCCATTGGGACCTGGACCCGGCCAACCGCGCGGCCTGGCAGTATCTGGTCGGCCAGCGCCGGGTGCGTCGTGCGCCGAACATTGCCTACGACACCCCGGACTTCGTGACCTCGGGGGTCGGTCTGTTCGACGAAGCGTTCATGCTGTTCGGGCCTACCGATCGCTATGACCTCAAGCTGATGGGCAAGAAAGAACTGATCGTCGCCTACAACAATAACCGCGCCGGCCTGGCCAAGAGCGACGACCTGGTCAAACAGAACTTCCTCAATCCTGACCTGGTGCGTTGGGAGAAACATCGGGTCTGGGTGGTCGAGGCCACGCTCAAATCCGGCAAGCGCCATGTGGTGCCGCGTCGCACCTACTACATCGACGAAGACTCCTGGCAGATCCTGATGGCCGACGGGTATGACGCCCAGGGCAAGCTCGGACGGCAGATGTATTCGCTGACGCTGTTGGCGCCGGACCTGCCGGCCCTCACCGCGCAGGTCATGTGGGGCAGCTACAACCTCGACACCGGCGCCTACTTCCTCAACTCCTCGAGCAACGATCTGGCGGTCCAGTACCAGAAAGTTGCGAAACCTTCGGCGTCCTATTTCACGCCGGATGCCATGGCCAACGAAAACATGCGTTGAACCTGAGGGAGGCCGCGGCGGGTGAGGGTGCGCGCTGCGGTCGCCTGTGACTTTGCGAGTGGGATACCGACATGATGGGGCAAAAACGCTATGCGGGCTTCGGCCTGCGCCGGGGCGCGTGCGTCCTGGCATTGGGCTTGATGGCGTGTGTGTTCAACGCCCAAGCGAGCACGTTTGCAGTACTGCAGCAGCCGGCACTGCCGACCGCCAAGGCCCAGCGCGCGGCATTGCTCGGGCTGACCCGGGCCGGCGAGCGTCTGGTGGCGGTCGGCGAGCGCGGGATTGTGCTGCTCTCGGATGACGCTGGAAGCAATTGGCGCCAGGCCAGTATGCCGGTCAGCGTCAGCCTGACGGCGGTGCAGTTCGTCGATGCCGAGCAGGGTTGGGCAGTCGGTCATCTGGGCGTGGTGTTGCACACCGAGGACGGCGGTGAAACCTGGCACAAGCAACTCGACGGTGAACGCGCCGCCGCGCTGGCGGTGCAGGCCGCTGAGCGCGATGCCGATCAACCGGGCGGTGCCGGCAACCTGGCGCAGGCCCGGCAGATGCTCGACGACGGACCGGACAAACCGTTCCTCGACCTGTACTTCAGTGACCGCCTGCATGGCTACGTCGTTGGCGCCTATAACCAGATCTACCGCACCGACGACGGTGGGCGAAGCTGGCAGCCGTGGATGCAGCATGTGGACAATCCGCAGGGCTTGAACCTGTATGGCATTCGCGTCTCGGGCAACGATCTGCTGCTGGTGGGGGAGCGCGGTTTGCTGTTGCGTTCGACCGATGCCGGGCATTCATTCCAGGCCTTGAAGTCACCTTATGAAGGCAGCTTTTTCGGCCTGCTCGGCACTCGCGGCGGCGCCTTGATTGCCTATGGTTTGCGCGGTAACGCCTGGTGGTCCGATGACCGTGGCGGCAGTTGGCGACGCCTCGACACCGGCATCGAATCAACACTGGCGAGCGCCATCGAACTGCGCGATGGCAGCCTGCTGTTGGCCAGCCAGGGCGGCGAGCTTTTATTCAGCCATGACCAGGGTCGTAGCTTCGACAAACGCCAGAGCCGCAGCGGCGGGACTGTCGCTGCCGTGCAACAGGCGGCCGATGGCAGTCTGGCCAGCGTTGGTTTGAGCGGTGTGGCCGCTGACCAGGATCCACGAGCCTCTGGCAAACCTTGAATCTTCACGGTGCAGCGCTATCGGGCCACGGCCCGTGCAACAGGAGTCAGACTTGAAAGACGACCAAACCCAAACCGTGATCGGCCGCCTGGCAGACTTCGACCAGGCGTCGGGCAACTTCGCCGAGCGGGCGATCTTCAACCATCGACCGCTGGTGATCCTGCTGTGTCTGCTGGTGACGCTGGTGCTCGGCTGGCAAGCCACGCGCATCGGCATCAATGCCAGTTATGAGAAAACCATTCCCACGGGGCATCCCTATGTCGCCAACTTCCTGGAGAATCGCAGTGAGTTGAGCGGCCTGGGCAACTCGCTGCGGATCGCCGTGGAGGTCAAACAAGGCAGCATTTTCACCAAGGACTATCTCGACACCTTGGCCAGGCTCAACGACGAGCTCTATCTGCTGCCGGGTGTCGACCGGCCCTACATGAAATCGTTATGGACCCCGACCACGCGCTGGACCGCCGTGACCGAGGAGGGGCTTGATGGCGGCACCGTGATCCCCGACGACTACGATGGCTCGGCGGCCAGTATCGAACAGGTGCGGACCAACGTCGCGCGTTCCGGTGAGGTCGGTCAATTGGTGGCCGGCAATTTCAAGTCCAGCGTGATCTTCGTGCCGTTGCTGGACATCAGTCCGCAGACCGGCAAGGCCCTGGACTACGGCGAGTTTTCCCGGCAACTGGAAGCCCTGCGGGACAAGTACCAGAGCGATGACCTGCGGATTCACATCACCGGTTTCACCAAAATCGTCGGCGACCTGATCGAGGGGCTGACTCAAGTTTTGCTGTTCTTCGTGGTGGCGGTACTGGTGACGGTGTTGGTGCTGTTTGGCTATACCCGCTGCGCGCGCAGCACGCTGGTGGTGGTGACGTGTTCGCTGGTGGCGGTGCTCTGGCAGCTGGGTCTGCTCGCCATCCTCGGTTATGAATTGGACCCGTACTCGGCGCTGGTGCCGTTTCTGGTGTTCGCCATTGGCATGAGCCACGGCGCGCAGAAGATGAACGGCATCATGCAGGACGTCGGTCGCGGCACCCACCGGGTGGTGGCCGCGCGTTATACCTTCCGCCGACTGTTCGCGGCCGGCATGACCGCGTTGCTCTGTGATGCGGTGGGCTTCGCGGTGTTGCTGCTGATCAATATCCGGGTGATTCAGGATCTGGCGATCACCGCCAGCCTCGGCGTGGCGGTGCTGATCTTTACCAACCTGATTCTGTTGCCGATCCTGCTCAGCTATATCGGTGTCAGCCCGGCAGCGGCGCAACGCAGCCTGAGTTCGGAAAACGCCGAACTGCAGGCGCAGATCAAGCATCCGTTGTGGCGCGTACTCGATTTGTTCACCCAACGGCGCTGGGCCATGGGCGCCATGCTGGGCGGTCTGCTGCTGGCAGCGTTCGGTTTTGCCGTGAGCCTGCACCTGAAGATCGGCGATCTCGACCCCGGCGCTCCGGAGTTGCGGGCTGACTCGCGCTACAACCGCGACGCGCTGTTCATGACCCAGAACTATGCGGCCAGCTCGGATATTTTCGTGGTCATGATCAAGACTCCGGAAGATCAGTGCACCCGCTACGCGAGCCTGTCGGCAGTGGATGCGCTGGCCTGGCGACTGGAGCAATTGCCCGGTGTGGAGTCGACCACCTCGATGGCGGCGCTGAGCAAAATCGCCACGGCCGGTTACAACGAAGGCAACTTCAAATGGTATGAGCTGATCCCCAATGACGGTGCGCTGGGCGCCGTGCAAACCCGTGCTCCGCGGGAGCTGTTCAATCAGGGCTGCTCGATGTTGTCGCTGTACGTTTACCTGGCCGATCACAAGGCCGATACCCTGAATCGGGTGGTGCAGGCCAGCGAGAAATTCATCAGCGAACATCAGATCCCAGAGGTCAAATTCATGCTCGCCGCCGGCAGCGCCGGGATCGAAGCCGCGACCAATATCGTGGTGAAAAAATCCATGCGCGAGATGCTGTTCTGGGTCTACGGCGCGGTCAGCCTGTTGTGCCTGCTGACCTTCCGCAGCTGGCGCGCAACCCTTTGCGCGATGCTGCCGCTGATGCTCACCTCGATACTGTGCGAGGCGCTGATGGTGGGGCTGGGCATGGGGGTTAAAGTCGCGACACTGCCGGTAATCGCATTGGGCGTGGGCATTGGCATCGACTACGCGCTGTATGTCTTGAGTGTAATCCTGGCTCGCATGCGTGCCGGCGACACCCTGGCCCAGGCGTATTACCAGGCGCTGCTGTTCACCGGCAAAGTGGTGTTGCTGACCGGCATGACCCTGGCGGTCGCAGTGTCGACCTGGGCGTTTTCACCGATCAAGTTCCAGGCCGACATGGGGATTCTGCTGGCGTTCATGTTCCTGGTGAACATGCTCGGCGCCCTGATCCTGCTGCCGGCCCTGGCCTGGCTGTTGCTGCCGCAGAAGGTCTTCGCAAAAAAGCCTGAAGCGAGCCGGCATGGGCTGTTGGTCAAGGAGGGCTGAGGACTCGGCAAGCGCTACACGAGGACGGGGACAGTGAGGACCGACTAGCCGTTTTCGGCACAATTGCGCCAATGCCTGTTACGGCGGAATGGAACTTGCCTCCCCAACGGCCTGCAAGCCTTGTGTGCCCAACAGGAAAGGTCCATGAATAACAATAACCCTAGCGTGGAAGGCGCCACCGGTACGCCGGACATGACTGCGGCGATTCATCGTTATCGCACCAACGACATCGATCAGCACGCACAGAACATGGACGGCTGGCAGGTACGCTATGACCAGCTGACGCCCGGTCGCTTCGAAGGTGAGTTGATCGAGTTTCGCGCCGGATGGATGCAACTGGCGCGCGACCGCTCTAATCAGGCGATGCTCAAGAGTGGCAGCGCCTGGAAGGGAGCCATCACCTTCAGCGTGCCGCTGAGCGCTCAGGGGGCGGTGTTTTGTGCGGGGCATCCGATTCATGATGCGAGCCTGTTGGTGGCCCATGGTGATCACTTGCCCGATCTGCGCACGCCCGAACATCTGGATCTGTTGGGGGTGGCGGTTGATGTCCAGGCCCTTGAACATGTGCTGGAGCGCCAGGGCGCCCGGTTTCGAATTACCGATCTTCCCAAGTGTTACCGTCTGGGGGCTTCCTCGGTGCAGGCTGAGTTGGCGGCGCTGTTCGACGAGCTGGCCGCTGCCGATCAGGGCCACGACAGCCTGCTGGGCTATGAGGCGATCCGTCATGGCATTCGCGATGCCGTGATGGTGCAACTGCTGGAGCTGGTCGCGCCGGATCAGGCCGCGCCCCTTAACCCGACGGCGCGCAAACGCATGGTCGATCGTGCCAGGGAATACGCGTTGGGGCATCTGGACGAACCATTGTCGATCCTCGATCTGTGCAATCACATCGGCGCCAGCCGACGCAAACTCCAGTACTGTTTCCAGGAAACCCTGGGTATCAATCCGGTGGCGTATTTAAGGGCGTTGCGCCTCAATGCAGTGCGTCGTGAACTGCGTGACAGCCCCCATGAACATGGGGTGCAAGAGGTGGCGGCGCGTTGGGGCTTCTGGCACCTGAGTCGCTTTGCCAGCGATTACCGCACACTGTTCGGAGAGACGCCCTCACAGACCTTGCGTCGCCATTAACTGTGCTGAAAACGGATAACCCGCCTACCGGAGTCGTTACTAGGATGGCCCACACCATTTGGTTGGGAGGGGCATTCGATGAATCACAAGAACAACAACTCAGGCATCAGCCGCGTCACTGTATTCACCCTGGGGCTGTTCGGCCTGTGCGCCGGCGCACAGGCCACTGAAAACGGGGCGCCGACCACCGCAGTGGGCGTCTATGACTTCGGCGCCGGGATGATGCCGCCGGCCACGCCATTCGGCACCCTGGGCCTGCGCACGGCCTACTATTCGGCCAACGTGCAGAAGGACCGCCACGGTCGTTCTCTGGACAACAATCTCTCCCTGGACGTGCTGTCCATCGGCCTCGCCTATATGCGCATGACGGACTACAGCGTCCTCGGCGCCCAATACGGTTTCGGCACGGTGGTGCCTTTCTTCAAGATGGATGCTTCCCTGGAGGTGCCGACGCCGGGCGGTCCTTTGAAGCTTGAGGCCGATCCGTTCCGCCTGGCAGACGTGCAGTTTCTGCCGCTGATCCTGCAGTGGAACCTGTCGCCCAACCTGTTCGTCAACACCCAGTTTCAGATCCAGACCCCCACCGGCGACTACGACAAGAACCGGCTGATTTCCCCCGGGCTCAATCACTGGACTTTTTCCCCCATCGTCAATGCCACTTACATCAGTGACACCGGCTTCGAGGTGTCATCGAGCTTCGAGATGGACATCAACACGCGCAACCCTGCCACTGACTACAAGAACGGCGTGGAGTACCGGCATGAGTTCGCCGTGGGCCAGCACTTCGGCCCCTGGACCGCCGGTATCGGCGGGTACTACTACCGTCAGTTCACCGATGACGACGCCCCGGGCCTGACGAGTGGCAATCGCGCCAGGGTGCTGGCTGTGGGACCAGCGGTGAGCTACGTCAAACCGGGCCTGCCGCCGGTCTGGCTGCACCTCTACAAAGAGCAGGGCGCGAGCAACCGCGCCGAAGGCTACACCGTCGCCTTGCGCGTTTCCCAAAGTTTCTGAGGACCGGACCATGACTTCTGTGCATTGCGCTTCAACCCTGGCGACGCCTGTCGTGCGTCAGGCCACGGGACGCCGCGAAGGGCTGGTGCTGGTGCTGGGCAGCAGCCTGACCATCATGGGCTCGGTGATGATCGCGCCGATCCTGCCCAAACTCGGTGCCGAGTTCGGGCCGCTCACTTCCCGGGCCGACCTGCTGGTGCCACTGGCGGTCACCGGACCGGCGCTGGCGATTGCGGTGTGCGCGCCTCTGGCCGGTTGGCTCGCCGATCGAGTCGGGCGCAAGGCGTTGCTGGTGATCGCCACCTTGCTCTATGCCTTGCTCGGCGCGTTGCCGGCGGTGCTGGGAGATCTGCAGTCCATCGTTGCCGTGCGCCTGCTGTTCGGGGTGGCCGAGGCGGCGGTGATGACCTGTTGCGCGACCCTGATCGGCGACTATTGGCAGGGCGAGGAACGCTTGCGCTACATCAATCGTCAGGTGGTCACCATCGGTTTGGTCGGTGCGTTGTTCTTCGTCGTTGGTGGCGCTTTGGGCGAGCACTCCTGGCGCTTGCCGTTCCTCCTCTATTTGCTGCCGCTGCTGCTGGTGCCGGCCATGGTGAAGGTGCTCTGGGAGCCGGTTCGTACGCAGCCGTCCGTTGAGGTTCAGGGACCGGAGCGGGTGGCGATTCTGCCGCTGGTGTTGGGTTATCTGCTGATCCTCGTCGGCATGGTGCTGAGCTTTGTGGTGCCGGTACAGACGCCCATTTTGCTGGTGGGTCTCGGGGTCACATCCAGCACCATGATTGGCCTGTCCGCCGGCTTGAGCCTGCTGGCCACCCTGGGCGGTTCCCTGGCCTGGCCGCTGCTGCGTCGACGCTTGGGGATCGCCGGTACCAATGCGGTGTTGCTGCTGTTGCTGGCGCTCGGGTTGTGGTTGCTGATGCGCGGGCAAAGCTACAACCAAGTGGTGTTGGCGGTGGTGATCCATGGCCTGGGCGCGGGATTGCTGGTGCCCAATGTCATGGCGCCGATGATGGAGGCCTTGAGTGCTCGAACCCGTGGTCGGGGATTGGGAGGCTTCACCGCGTGCCTGTATTTCGGTCAGTTCGTCAGCCCCTTGGTGGTGGCGATGCTCGGCGCATTTGCTGGCGACCTGCGTCACGCCATCGAATGGCTGGCCTTTGCCAGTCTTGCTGCCGCGTTGCTTTGGGCGATCGCCGGGTTATCGCGCCGCCGCTCGAACTCTTCCGTGCCATCCACCCATTCGTCATTGAAATAGATCCGGAGTATCAAACATGCAAGACATCCAGCAGTTGTTGGACAAGGAAGACGCCACCGGCCTGGCCGCTTGGGTCAGGCGTGGTGAAGTGCAGCCCGTGGAGCTGGTCGACGCAGTGATCGAGCGACTGGAGCGGGTTGAACCGCAACTCAACGCAGTGGCCGAGCGGCTTTACGACAAGGCCCGCGAGGCAGCGCTCGAACCTCAGGTTCGGGACGGACTGTTTGCCGGTGTGCCGACCTTGATCAAGGACCTGTTCGCGCCGGTGCAGGGTGCCGCAATGACCAATGGTTCGCTGGCGCTGGGCGGGGCCCGCGCCGATTTCGAATCCGAGGTGGTGATCCGCCTGCGCCGCGCCGGTTGCCTGATCGTCGGCACCAGCACGGCACCGGAGTTCGGCACATCCTATTCCACCGAGTCGACACGTTTCGGCGCCACCCGCAATCCGTGGAACACCGAGCACAGCGCCGGCGGCTCCAGCGGCGGGGCGGCGGCCCTGGTGGCTGCGCGGGTAGTGCCGTTTGCCCATGGCAATGACGGCGGTGGTTCGTTGCGGGTGCCGGCGTCCTGCTGCGGAGTCTTTGGCCTCAAACCAAGCCGTGGCTTGCTGCCCTCCGGGCCAATGATAGGCGAGGGCTGGGCGGGCATGGGCACCAACCACTGCATCACCTTATCGGTACGTGACAGCGCGGCTTTGCTCGACGCCACGGCGGGAATCGATTTGGGTGCGCCCTATGCTGCGCCGCTGTCGGCGCAACCGTATGTGACTGCTGTACAACAGACTCCGCGGCCAATGCGTATCGCCCTGGTGGAGCAGATCGGGTCTTGGCCGACTTCCACACAAAGCCTGGAGGCGGTGCGTCAGGCTGCGAGCCTGTGTGAGTCGCTGGGGCATCGGGTAGAACCCGCCCGGTTACCGGTGGTGCTGCCTGAGTTTCTTGACCAGGTGTTCACTATCATCGGTGCCAGCACGCGAAACTACGTCGACCTGTTGGGCCAATTGCGTGGCGCGCCTGTACAGCCCGAGGAGCTGGAAGCCCGTACGCGGATCATTCTGCGCGACAAGGGCGGGGTCAGTGGCGCGCAATACGCGGCAGCGGTGGAGTGGATTCATGCCCTGGGCCGGCAACTGGCGCTGTTCATGCAGGATTACGACCTGATCCTCAGCCCGACCCTGACCCGTGAACCGGTACCGATCGGCGAGCTGGACCTGCGGGACGACCGCTTGAGTCTCGATGAATTGATCGAGCGCTTCCACAGTTACTCGCCGTTTACCGCGTTGTTCAATGCCAGTGGGCAACCGGCAATGTCGGTACCGCTTCACTGGAGCCCGCAAGGCTTGCCCATGGGCGCGCACTTCGCAGGCCGCTTCGGCGAAGAGGCGACCTTGCTGAGCCTGGCCGCACAACTGGAGCAGGCTCAGCCCTGGCGGCAGCGCGTACCGCCGGTGAATGCGTGCCTGCGCACCACGCCGTAACACGATTGGTAGCAGCTGCCGAGCCTGCGAGGCTGCGTTCGGCTGCGCAGCAGTCGTGAATCCGGCTGATGCGGTCTGCCAGACGTACCGCAAGTTCTGGTTTGACGACTGCTTCGCAGCCGAACGCAGCCTCGCAAGCTCGACAGCTGCTACGGCCGAACGCAGTCACGCAGGCTCGGCAGCTGCTACAAGGAGGGCGCCCCGGTCAGGTTTTATCCGCAATCGGGTTCGCCGTACGCAACGGCGGCTCGGCCGAGCGGGCAATCACGCTGATGATTGCCAGTGCTGCAATCAGCAGCCCGGGCGAGGTCGCCAGCAAAACTCCGGTGGTGCCGGCCCCAGCCGCCAGAATCTGCCCGGCGGCCAACGGCCCGGCTACTGATCCGAGGCGACCGATCGCCACCGCAGCGCCGACGCCGGTGGCGCGCACCGAGGTCGGGTACGACGGCGGTGCCAGGGCGTAAAGCACCAGCTGCGCGGCCATCACAAACAACCCGGCAGAAAAACCGGCGATGGCCATGGGGACGATGCCCACTGACAGGCCGACTCCAGCCAGCGCCGCCAGCAACCCGGCGTAGACAAACAGCACCACTTTGATGCCGTTGCAGCGATCCAGCAGCAGTCCGCCGAGCAGGGAACCGAGGGCGCCGCCGATGTTGAACAGCATCTGCACCAGGCCTGCCTGGGGTTTGCTGAAACCCTGTTCCAGCAACAGCGATGGCAGCCAGTTGAGCAGCATGTACATCACGGTCAGGGTGAAGAAGTAGCTCAGCCACAACGCCAGGGTGACGCGGGTCCGGTCTTCGCCGAACAGCGCCTGGCCGGTTGACGCGCGCGCCACGTTGACGCTGCCTTGTTGCTGGCGAAAGGCGCTGGACTCAGGCAGCAGCAGGACCATCAACGGCACCACCAGCAAGGGCACGAGACCACCGATGATGAAGGTCATCTGCCAATGCTCGGCAAACAGCATGGCGACCACCGCCGCCAGCGCGCCGCCCAACGGCACGCCGGCATACATGATGCTGATCGCGGTGCCGCGACGTTGCTCACCCACGGCTTCGGCACACAGCGCGATCAGGTTGGGCAGGGCGGCACCCAGGCCCAGGCCCGTCATGAAGCGCGCCAGCAGCAGGCCGGAAAAACTGCTGACATAGGCCGTGTTGAGGGAGAACACGCCGAACAGCAGCACCGCGCCGATGAGGATTTTCTTGCGGCCGATGCGATCGGCGATCCAGCCGCCGAAGAAGGCGCCCGGCAGCAAACCGATGATGCCGGCGCTGAATACCCAACCCATCATTTTCGGGTCCAGGGCAAAGGTCTGGCGCAGGCCTGCGGCGGCAGTGCCAGCGGCTTGCAGGTCGAAGCCTTCGATCAGTGCAACGATAAAACACAGGGCGATGGTCAGCGTCGTGCGACGTGATGGGGTGTCCATGGCGAACCTCATTATTGTTTTTGTTGGGGCTTACGGGGGAACGCGAGCCTGATTGCTGTAGGCGATAGCAGGCTGAAATTAAGATTAACAAAGATAACTAAAAAATGAATGACCAAGGTTTTTTACTGAAAAATGCCATTAATTTCATTTAAATCAATGTGATGACATAAGGTGGAAGATGTATTTAAAAAATAGATAATAATATTAATGTTCGATTATCGGTCATTGTGGATTGACGCCACCCTCAGGCGTTTCCATTCTCTGACCGGAGATCCTTGGGGCAACCCGACGATCCCGTTCAAAAAAACAACAACAATAAGTGGACATCGAACATGCCAAATCTCCCTCGGGACGCCCTCGTGGCGATCTCAATCTTACCTGTTCGCGCACGTCATCTGGCCCTGTTGGGTTTGAGTGTGATTGCCACTCCGGCGCTGGCCGAAGGCTTTATCGATGACAGTCACGGCACCTTGACCCTGCGCAATTACTACCTGGATCGGGACTACAAGGACGACGGGGCGAAGACCGCGGCCCGGGAATGGGCTCAGGGTTTTATCATGAATATGGAGTCGGGCTTTACTCCGGGGACTGTTGGTTTTGGCCTGGACGCTCGCGGCCTGATGGGCGTCAAGTTGGACTCGTCGCCGGACCGCAGCGGCACCGAGTTGTTGCCGGTGTCTGCCAGTGACAAGCGTGCGGCGGACGAGTATTCGCGCCTGGCCATGACCGCCAAGATGCGTTTTGCCCAGACCACGGTGAAGACCGGCGATGTGTCGATCTTCCTGCCGTTCGCTTTCGCCAGTCCGTCACGGCTGCTGCCACAGACGTTTCGTGGCACCACCCTCAGTTCAAAGGACATCGACGGGCTGACCTTCAACACTGGCTACATCGATCGCATCAACAAGCGCGATTCCACCAACTACCAGCCGATGAGCATCGCCTCGCCGAACCGGCGTTTCAACGGCGCGGCCACCTCATCGCACATGGCCTATGTCGGTGGCGATTACCAGGTGAACAAGGATCTGAGCCTGCGTGCCTATCACGCCGAAGTGGCGGATCTGTATCAGCAGAACACCCTGGCCTTGCTGCACACGCTGCAGGTAGGCGAGGGCACGTTGACCACTGACTTGCGCAGTTTTTTCAGCGACGAGGACGGCAGCGCCAAGGCCGGCAAGGTGGACAACCGCAACCTCTCGGCGTTGTTCGGTTATCGCTTTGGCGGCCATCGCCTGAGCCTGGGTTATATGCACTCCAGTGGTGACACCGCGACGCCTTATGTGTCGGGTACCGAGTTGATGGGCATGAGTGAGCTGACCATGAGCTCGGACTTTCTCAATGCCAAGGAGCGAACCTGGCAGGCGATCTACGACTATGACTTCGCCGCCGCCGGGGTGCCCGGCCTGAAGAGCCGGCTGCGTTATGTGCGCGGTGACCATATCGAACTGGCGGCGCTGAATGCCGATGACCGCAAGGAGCGGGAGTTCCAGATGGAGCTGGGGTATGTGATCCAGAGTGGCCCGCTGAAGAACGTCGGGCTGATGGCGCGCAAGTCGATCTATCGCAATGACTTCCCCACCGGCGCGGCGTTTCGCGATGAAAACCAGACCCGCTTTCTGGTGCTCTACACCGTGCCGATCTGGTAAGTCGTTTCAGGCCTGATAGACCTTCTTCAGCAACCTGAGCAGTTCTTCGCGTTCCTGACTGTCGAGGGCGGACGTGGCATCCATGTCGCTCTCGGCAGCGATCAGTTTCAGCTCCTTGAGCAGGGTTTCGCCGGTCTTGCTGAGAAAAATCCCGTAGGAGCGTTTGTCCGGTTTGCAGCGCACTCGCACCGCCAGCGCCCGGCTTTCCAGTTTATTGAGCAGCGGCACCACTTGCGGTGGCTCGATGGCCAGTGCCTTGGCCAGGTCGGCCTGCATCAGCCCGGGGTTCTGGTCGATGATCGCCAGGGCCGAGAACTGCGCCGGGCGCAAGTCGTGGGCCGAGAGCCGGCCAATCAGGTTCTGGAACAGTTTCAGCTGCGCCCGGCGCATGGCGTAACCGATCAGGTCGTCGAGGGCTGCGTCCAGCGACGCCTGGGTTTCGGGGCTGTCGGCAGGCGCCTCGGGGGCGGCGGCAATCTTGGAAGACTTGGCCATTGCAGGGTGAATCCTCGGGCTGGCGGTTAAGAAGGCTATCTAGTTTGCCGAGATTGGCCGGGGATAGCCACGACCTCTTTCAGATTTCTGGGCGCTGCGCCCGTTTCAGGCACGAAAACAACTCGGTTAATTTTATTAATAGTTAATTGACATAACTATATTTGCGGTTTAGTTTTTACCCATCGTCAAGCCAAGAACAAGAGAGCATCGCCATGAGCAATTACGAAGGTCGCTGGACAACGGTCAAAGTGGAAATCGAGGAAGGCATCGCTTGGGTCATCCTCAACCGTCCGGAAAAACGCAACGCCATGAGCCCGACCCTGAACCGCGAGATGATCGACGTTCTGGAAACCCTGGAGCAGGATCCGGACGCCGGTGTCCTGGTGCTGACGGGGGCGGGCGAAGCCTGGACTGCAGGCATGGACCTCAAGGAATACTTCCGCGAAGTGGACGCCGGCCCGGAAATCCTTCAGGAAAAAATCCGCCGCGAAGCCTCTCAATGGCAATGGAAACTGCTGCGCATGTACGCCAAGCCGACCATCGCCATGGTCAACGGCTGGTGCTTCGGTGGCGGTTTCAGCCCGCTGGTGGCCTGCGATCTGGCGATCTGCGCCGATGAAGCGACTTTCGGCCTGTCGGAAATCAACTGGGGCATTCCGCCGGGCAACCTGGTGAGCAAGGCCATGGCCGACACCGTGGGCCATCGCCAGTCGCTGTACTACATCATGACCGGCAAGACCTTCGGCGGGCAGAAAGCCGCCGAGATGGGCCTGGTCAACGAGAGCGTGCCGCTGGCGCAACTGCGTGAGGTGACGATCGAGCTGGCGCGTAACCTGCTGGAGAAAAACCCGGTGGTGCTGCGCGCAGCCAAGCACGGCTTCAAGCGTTGCCGCGAACTCACCTGGGAGCAGAACGAAGATTACCTGTACGCCAAGCTCGATCAGTCGCGTCTTCTGGACACCGAAGGTGGCCGCGAGCAGGGCATGAAGCAGTTCCTCGACGACAAGAGCATCAAGCCCGGTTTGCAGGCTTACAAACGCTGAGCCCTGGCGTTTAGAACAAGGCGAGCTGGCCGGGCGATCGAGCGTCCGCCAGCTGTTCGCCCCGGCGCCTCGGCGCTACTGTGAGCCCCTCGAACGTATTCCCGATAAAGACAATAAAGAGGAATCACCATGCTGGACGTGCCCCTGCTGATCGGCGGCCAGTCGTGCCCCGCCCGAGACGGTAGAACCTTCGAACGGCGTAATCCGGTGACCGGAGAAATCGTGTCGCGGGTTGCCGCCGCCACCCTGGAAGATGCCGACGCCGCCGTGGCTGCGGCCAAAGCGGCATTCCCCATCTGGGCGGCCCTGGCCCCCAATGAACGACGCACCCGGTTGTTGCGCGCCGCCGAGCAGTTGCAGGCCCGCAGCGCGGAATTCATCGCCGCCGCTGGCGAGACCGGCGCCATGGCCAACTGGTACGGTTTCAATGTGCATCTGGCGTCGAACATGCTGCGTGAAGCGGCATCCATGACCACCCAGATCACCGGCGAAGTCATTCCTTCGGATGTGCCCGGCAGCTTCGCCATGGCCCTGCGTCAACCGTGTGGCGTGGTGCTCGGCATCGCGCCGTGGAACGCCCCAGTCATCCTCGCCACCCGCGCCATCGCCATGCCGCTGGCCTGCGGCAACACCGTGGTGCTCAAGGCGTCGGAGTTGAGCCCGGCGGTGCACCGGCTGATTGGCCAGGTATTGCAGGACGCCGGCCTCGGTGACGGCGTGGTCAACGTCATCAGCAACGCGCCCCAGGATGCCGCGGCGATTGTCGAACGGTTGATCGCCAACCCGGCGGTGCGTCGGGTCAACTTCACCGGCTCGACCCATGTCGGGCGCATCGTTGGTGAGCTGTCGGCGCGTCATCTCAAGCCGGCGTTGCTGGAACTGGGCGGCAAGGCGCCGTTCCTGGTGCTGGAAGATGCCGACCTGGATGCGGCGGTGGAGGCAGCGGCCTTCGGTGCCTTTTTCAATCAGGGGCAGATCTGCATGTCCACCGAGCGCCTGATCGTCGATGCCAGGGTGGCCGATGCCTTTGTCGCCAAACTGGCGGCGAAGATCGCCACCTTGCCCGCCGGCAACCCCAATGCGGAAGGTTCGGTGCTGGGTTCCCTGGTGGACAGCAACGCCGGCGAACGGATCAAACTGATGATCGACGATGCTCTCGACAAGGGCGCAACCCTGGTCGCAGGTGGCCGGTTGGAGGGCAGTATTCTGCAGCCGACTATGCTCGATAGCGTCACCGATGCCATGCGCCTGTACCGCGAAGAATCCTTTGGCCCGGTGGCGGTGGTGCTGCGCGGTGAGGGCGATGAAGAGCTGCTGCGTCTGGCCAATGATTCCGAGTTCGGCTTGTCGGCGGCGATCTTCAGTCGTGACACCGGCCGTGCTCTGGCCTTGGCCCAGCGGGTCGAGTCGGGCATCTGCCACATCAACGGCCCGACCGTGCACGACGAGGCACAGATGCCTTTCGGCGGGGTCAAGTCCAGCGGCTATGGCAGTTTTGGCGGCAAGGCGTCCATCGAGCACTTCACCCAATTGCGCTGGGTGACCTTGCAGAACGGCCCGCGGCACTACCCGATCTGAGCAGCTGTCGCAGCGTCGGGCGACGTACGCTTGAGAGCGCCCGTCGCCCGCGTGCAGGCCAGAAATAACAATAACAAGGCTGCCATGCCCCAGTTGACTGCTTCGCAGCGGACCGGTGGCGTGCCTTGATGGAGAACAAGCACGTGAGTTCCGAATTCAGATCGCCACCCCAGACCGAAGCCAGTGCACCGCGCTATCGCCAGGTATCCATTGGCTGTCCTGCGGTCGAAGTCAGCGAAGAGCAGGGCATATTGCATATGCGCTCCCTGGAACCCTTGGCCGAGTTGCCCGTACGCTTGCTCGATCGCCTGGTGCATTGGGCCCGGGTGCGCCCGCAACAGACCTTTGTTGCCGCTCGCCTGGAGGGCGGCGACTGGCGCCGGGTGAGTTACGCCGAGATGCTGACCAGCGTCCGCGCCATTGCCCAGAGCCTGCTGAGTTACGGCCTGTCGGCCGAGCGACCACTGGCGATCCTCTCGGGCAACGACATCGAGCATTTGCAGATTGCCCTGGGCGCTATGTATGCCGGCATTCCCTATAGCCCGATTTCCCCGGCCTATTCGTTGTTGTCCCAGGATTTCGCCAAGCTTCGGCATGTCTGCGATCTGCTGCAACCGGGGCTGGTGTTCGTCAGCGACGCCGCGACCTATCAGCGGGCGATTGAGGCGGTGCTGCCGGCCGAAACGCCGCTGATTACCGTGCATGGTCAAGTACCGGGCCGCCGTCAGGCGAGTTTTGCCAGCCTGCTGGAACAACCCGGCGGTGCCGAGGCCGATTGCGCCTTCACGGCTACCGGACCAGACAGCATCGCCAAATTCCTGTTTACCTCAGGCTCCACCAAACTGCCCAAGGCGGTGGTCACCACCCAGCGCATGCTCTGCGCCAACCAGCAGATGCTGTTGCAAACCTTCCCGGTGTTCGGCGAAGAACCTCCGGTGCTGGTGGACTGGCTGCCGTGGAATCACACCTTCGGTGGCAGCCACAACGTCGGCATCGTGCTGTACAACGGCGGCACTTTTTACCTGGACGACGGCAAGCCGACCGTTCAGGGTTTTGCTGAAACACTGCGCAACCTCAAGGAAATATCGCCCACCGCCTACCTGACCGTGCCCAAGGGCTGGGAAGAGCTGGTCAACGCTCTGGAGCAGGATGGCGAGTTGCGCGAGCGTTTCTTCTCGCGCATGAAGCTGTTCTTTTTCGCTGCCGCCGGTTTGTCGCAACGGGTTTGGGATCGCTTGGACCGGGTCGCTGAACAGCATTGTGGCGAACGCATTCGCATGATGGCCGGGCTTGGCATGACCGAGGCGTCGCCGTCCTGCACGTTCACCACCGGGCCATTGTCCATGGCCGGCTACATCGGCCTGCCGGCACCCGGTTGCGAAGTGCGGTTGGTGCCGGTGGACGGCAAGCTGGAAGGGCGTTTTCGCGGGCCGCACATCATGCCCGGTTACTGGCGCGCGCCGCAGCAGACCGCCGAGGTGTTCGACGAACAGGGTTTCTACTGTTCTGGCGATGCGTTAAAGCTGGCTGACCCCTGTGATCCGCAACTCGGGCTGATGTTCGACGGGCGCATCGCCGAGGACTTCAAGCTCAGCTCCGGCGTGTTTGTCAGCGTCGGTCCGCTGCGCAATCGCGCGGTGCTTGAAGGTTCGCCCTATGTTCAGGACCTGGTGGTGGCCGCGCCGGACCGCGAGTGCCTGGGGGCGCTGGTCTTTCCCCGGTTGTATGAATGCCGACGTCTGGCGGGTTTGAGTGCCCACGCCAGCGATGCCGAGGTTCTGGCCAGCGCGCCGGTGCGTCAGTGGTTCGGCGATTGGCTGCAGCGGCTCAACCGCGACGCCACCGGTAATGCCAGCCGCCTGGAATGGATCGCGTTGCTCGACGAACCAGCTTCCATCGACCGTGGTGAAATCACCGACAAGGGCTCGATCAATCAGCGTGCGGTGTTGCAGTGGCGTGCCGACAAGGTCGAGGCGCTGTATCGCGGTGAAGATCCTTCCATCCTGCGTGCCGGACCTCTGCCGTGAACGGTGCGGGGCAGTATTCGAGCTTTAGCGATGTGGCGATTTTCGAAGCCCTGCGCACGCCTTGGGTCGACCTTGGCGGGGACTTGGCTCAGGTCTCGCCGATCGATCTGGGGATCAAGGTCGGGCGCGAGGTATTGGCCCGCGCCGCTCTCGATCCGTCCTCGGTGGACAGTGTGCTCGCTGGCTCCGTGGCTCAGGCCAGTTTCGATGCTTACCTGCTGCCTCGGCATATCGGCCTCTACAGTGGCGTGCCGCAAGAGACTCCGGCGCTGGGGGTGCAGCGTATCTGCGCCACCGGTTTCGAACTCTTGCGGCAGGCCGCCGGGCAGCTGGATGACGGCGTGCAGCTGGCCCTGTGCGTGGCAGCCGAATCGGTGTCACGCAACCCGATTGCCGCTTACACCCACCGCAGCGGTTTCCGGCTCGGCGCCGAGGTGGCGTTCAAGGACTTTCTCTGGGAAGCCCTCTACGACCCGGCCCCAGGCGTAGACATGATCACCACCGCCGACAACCTGGCCCGGCGGCATGGCCTGAGCCGCGACGAAGTGGATCGCTACGCTCTGTGCAGTCATCAACTGGCATTGCAGGCGCAAGCCGACGGCTGGTTCGAGCCGGAACTGGTAGCGATTGGTAATGAGCGTTTTGAGTTGGCCGGCTATCAGCCACGCAATATTCAGTTGCCACGGGGCGTGGACCGCGTAACGCACGATAGCCACCCGCGACCTACCGACCTGAGCGCTTTGGGCCGGTTGCAGTCGGTGCATGCCGGCGGTGTGCAAACGGCCGGCAACAGTTGCGCGGTGGTCGATGGTGCGGCGGCCGCGCTGGTGGGGCGAGCCTCTGCGGCTCGGCGTCCGGTGTTGGCCCATTTGCTGGCCAGTGCCGTGGTGGGGGTGGCACCGGAGTTCATGGGCATCGGCCCGGCACCGGCGATCCAGTTGCTGCTGCAACGCAGCGGCCTGGCCATTGACGACATCGGCTTGTTGGAAATCAACGAAGCCCAGGCGGCACAAGTGCTGGCCGTGGCGCAGGTGCTTGAACTGGACGGCGACCGCCTCAACCGGCGGGGCGGCTCCATCGCCCTGGGGCATCCCTTGGCCGCCAGCGGATTGCGTCTGGTGCTGACCCTGGCCAGGCAACTGCGCGAGGGCAATCTGCGTTATGGCATTGCCGCCGCGTGTGTTGGCGGAGGGCAGGGTATGGCGCTGCTGATCGAGAATCCTGCCTATCAAGGCTGAACACCGCGACCTCTGCCCAAACCTGGCGTCTCTCTCTTGCGTTACTATGCAGGCCCACCTTTCTGGAAGTTGCCTGGATGAGTAAGCCCGGTCAAACGGTGTTGGTCGCATTGCGCAAGATGATCGCCTCGGGCGAACTGGCGGCGGGCGAGCGGTTGATGGAAATCCCCACGGCGCAGCTGTTCGGTGTTTCGCGGATGCCGGTGCGCATGGCGTTCCGCACGCTGGAGCAGGAAGGCTTGCTGGTGCGTTTTGGCGGGCGCGGGTTTCAGGTGCGTTCGGTCAGCCCCGATGACATTGCCGGTGCGGTCGAAGTACGGGGCGTACTCGAAGGCCTGGCGGCGCGTCAGACCGCCGAGCGCGGGCTCTCAGACGAAGCCCGGGCGACCCTCGAACAGTGCCTGATGCAGGGTGATCAGCTGTTCGATAAAGGGTACGTGACCATAGAAGACCTGGAGGTCTATCACGACCTCAACATGCGTTTTCATGAGGTGATCGTCGAAGGCAGCCATAACCCGGCGATCGCCGACGCCCTGGCGCGCAACGATCATTTGCCCTTCGCTTCGGTGACTGCCCTGGCCGTGGACCGCAACGACATGGTCCGGGAGTACCGACGTTTCAACTATGCCCACATGCAACACCATTCGGTGTTCGATGCCTTGGTTAACCGCCAGGGTGCGCGTGCCGAAGCGATCATGCGCGAACACGCCAACGCCACGTTGCGCTACGCCGAGGTCTTCGGCTCAGCGACGGCCGAGGAGCGGATGAAGGTCATTCTCCGCTCGGAATAAGCGCGGTTTATCAGATATCCAGCACCAGCAGCGGCGTTTTCGAGCGCGAGCAGCAAGGGGTGAACTGGTCGTTGCAGGCCTGTTCATCCTCGGTGAGGAACAGGTCGCGATGCTCCGGCACCCCCTCCAGAACCCGAGTCAGGCAAGTACCACAAATGCCTTGTTCACAGGAAATGGCGATTTCGATGCCGTGGTCTTGCAGTACTTGCACCACGCTCTTGTCGGCCGGCACCTCGAAGACCTGACCGCTACTGGCGAGCTTGATCGAGAAACTGCCATCGGCGCCAGTGTCGACGGGCGCGGCGGCGAAGTACTCGCGGTGCAGGTATTGTTCCTGCCAGCCCTGCTTCCTGGCCGTGTCCAACACGTGCTGCATGAAGCCGCCGGGGCCACACACATATAAATGAACGTCGTTCAGCGGCGTGGCCAGAACCTTGGCCGCGTCCAGCGCGGTGTCGGGTTCCTGATCGAAATGCAGGAACACCCGGTCGGCAAAAGGCGAGCGTTGCAGGCGTTCGACAAAGGCTGCACGGTCCCGTGATCGGGCACAGTAATGCAGCTCGAAATCCGCGCCACTGTGTGCCAGGCGTTCGGCCATGCACAGGATCGGCGTGATCCCGATACCGCCAGCGAACAGCAGGCTGCGCCTGGCCTCATGGACCAACGGGAACAGGTTGCGCGGTTCACTGATCGGCAGGCGCGTGCCGGGGTGGATCCGCTCGTGCATAGCCAGTGAACCACCGCGGGAGGTCGGGTCCTTGAGCACGCCGATCAGGTAGCGATGGCGTTCTTCGGGGTGATTGCACAGGGAGTATTGCCGGATCAAGCCGCCGGGCAGGTGCACATCGATGTGCGCACCGGCGCTGAAGGCCGGCAGCGGTCGGTCATCGACACTGGCCAGCTCATAGCTGCAGATGTCGTGGGCTTCGTTGTTGCGCGATACCACCAGCACTTCGATCATGCCATTGACTCCTGCGAGGCTTGCTCCCTGGCGATCAGGCGCTCCAGAACGCGACGCGACTGCACGCCGCCAGCGTCGATATTGAGCTTGAGCAAATTGCGCGCGGGATGGCTGAGCAGGTTCTGTTGCTGGCGTTCGAGCATCTCCAGGTCCTCGCTGAAAATCTTGCCCTGTCCCTCGCGAATGCTCGCGGTCAAGGCTTCATCCTGCGGATTGAAGTTGCGCGCCATGCCCCAGAAGTACCAGATCGAGGTCTCGGTTTCCGGCGTGATGAAGTCGACGACGATGCTCGACGCCTTGAACTGCTGGGGAGCCTGATAACCGCCATGGCCGGCATGGGCCACGCCGACTTCGATCAGCACATGGCTGGGCGGGGTGAAGCGGCAGATCTGCCAGCGGTCCACCGGCACATCGTCGGCCAGGTTGTTGCCGCGCAGGGCCATGCGCCAGAAGGGCGGGGCCATGATGTTGTCCATGTGGCGGGCGGTGACCACCTCATCGCCTTCGACCGTTGTGACCGGCGGCGCTTCGTCGATTTCCTTTTGGCCGATGCTGGACGCATGAACGTAGGTTTCATGAGTCAGGTCCATCAGGTTGTCGATCATCAGGCGGTAGTCGCACTGGATGTGGAACAGGCCGCCGCCATAGGCCCACTCGTCACTGACGGCCCATTCCAGGTGATGGATCAGCGCCGGGTCGGCCAACGCCTGATCGCCGGGCCAGACCCAAATAAAGCCGTAGCGCTCGACCACGGCAAAGGTCTTGTTGCACGGGAAGCCGCGAACCCGCTGCCCGGGCATTTCCACAGTCTTGCCGTCGCACCCCATCACCAGGCCGTGATAGCCGCACACCAGATTGCCGTTTTCCACATAACCCAAGGACAGCGGCGCGCCGCGATGAGGGCAGAAGTCCTCGACAGCCGCCACCTTACCCTCGTGGCCGCGGTAAAAAACCATCTTTTCACCGCAGATCTGACGGCCCAATGGCTTGCCAGCGATTTCATCGGGCGTGCAGGCGACGTACCAAGTGTTCTTGGGGTACATGGAGATTCTCCAAGGTTGTTTGTTGTTATTTAGTGGATCCATTAATGGTGATTTATTGAGTTTTGTCAAACTGATTCTGTTTATTAACGATTTAGTGGATCCACTGGTGGCTTTGGAATCCTCCGAATCAATAGCGGATCATCACGGATTTCAGCTCCGTGTAGTCGTCGATAAACGCGCCGCCGAATTCACGGCCGATGCCTGAAGACTTGATGCCGCCGAACGGTACTGCCGGGTCGAGGAGGGTGTGCATGTTCACCCAGACGGTGCCGGCTTCGATGCTCGGGATCATGCGCATGGCTTTGGACAAATCGTTGGTCCACAGGCTCGCGCTCAGGCCGTACGGTGTGTTGTTCATCAGTTCGAGCAGCTCGTCTTCGGTGTCGTAGGGGAAGAAGGTGGCGACCGGGCCGAAGGTTTCTTCGTTGAGCAGGGTGTCGTTGACGGTGTTGGCGAGGATCACCGTCGGTTCGACATAACAGCCGGGGCGGTCGATCAGGTTGCCACCGCAGATGATGGTGTTGTTTTCAGCACGGGCCTTGTCGAAAAACGCGCCGAGCTTGAGTTGATGCTGGCGGTTGGTCACCGGGCCGAATTCGGTGCGCTCGTCCAGGGGCGAGCCGATGTTCAGCGTGCTCAAACGTTGGGCCAGTTTGTCCATGATTGGCTCGATCTGTGAGCGATGGGCGAAGAACCGTTCGGCAGCGGCGCAGATTTGCCCGGAATGCAGGAAGCCGGCTTCGATGATGCCGTTGACCGCTTTATCCAGATCGACGTCGCGCAGGAACCCCGCCGAGTTTTTACCGCCCAGTTCCAGGGTGGCGCGGGTCAGGCCGGCACCCATGGCGCTCTGACCGACGGCAATGCCGGTCGGCACCGAGCCGGTGAACGACACCTTGTCGGTGCCCGGGTGTTCGATCAGCCCTTTGCCAACCAGCCCGCCCCCTGTCAGTACGTTCAGTGCGCCGGCCGGGAGACCGGCTTCAATGGCCAGTTCGGCGATCCGCAGGATGGTCAGCGGGGTGAACTCACTGGGTTTGATGATGATGCTGCAACCGGTCACCAGTGCCGAGGCGAGTTTCCAGATAGCGATCATGGTGGAGAAGTTCCACGGCACGATGCCGACCACCACCCCGACGGGTTGGCGCAAGGTGTAGGCGGTATAGCGTTCGCCGGCGAAGGAGGGCAATGACGGGGTGATGGTCTGGCCGCTGATCTTGGTCGCCCAGCCAGCGTAGTAACGCAGAAAGTGAGCGGCCTGATCGACTTCGAAAGCCCTGGAAATCTGGATGATCTTGCCCGATTGGCAGGTTTCGATCTGTGCCAGTTCTTCGCGGTTGCGCTCCAGCAAGTCCGCCAGTTTCAGCAGCACATTGCCCCGCGTCGCCGGTGTGGCCTGGGACCATTGTTTGAAGCCACGTTTGGCCGATTCCACCGCCGCGTCGATATCGGCTGGATCGGCATTGGCGACCTGGGCAATGACCTTGCCAGTGGCAGGGTTGATCACTTCCAGTGTCTGGCTGGAACGGCTCTGGACGTAGCCGCCGTCGATAAACAATGCATGGCTTCGACGGAGGAAGGCTTCAACTTGAGGCAGCAGCGCAATATCGCTCATGGGGGTTTTCCTGATCGCGAACAAGAGAAAAACCCGAGGTTAATCCGTGGGGGCATGCGTGGCTTGACTGTGCCTGCCGTGCTACATGCCCGTGGGTGCCAGAACGGCTTCAAGTGTGGGCAGAATGATTGGATCGTTGCCTTTGAAAAGTACAATCTTGGCTCTGGAAGGTGCATTTTCTACCGCGATGGCGGGTTCCATACTGGCCCTGTATCCGGCGCCGTGCCTCGATTCGGGGCACCGGGCGGACATCCAATAATAAGCAGGGCCGTCCATGAAAAAGCCAAACCCGCTCCTCGAAGACCTCAAGTCCATTCTGCCAACCATCGCTGCCAATGCCTTTGAGGCCGAGCGGAACCGCAAGGTCCCCGACGAGAACATTGCGCTGCTCAAAAGCATCGGCATGCACCGTGCCTTTCAGCCGAAGAAGTTCGGCGGCATGGAAATATCGCTACCGCAATTCGCCGACTGCATTGCCTTGCTTGCAGGCTCTTGTGCCAGCACGGCTTGGGCCATGAGTCTGCTGTGTACTCACAGTCATCAACTGGCCATGTTCTCAGCCAAATTGCAGCAGGAAGTCTGGGGCACTGACCCGGATGCCACCGCCAGCAGCAGCATCGCGCCTTTCGGCCGTACCGAAGAGACCGACGGTGGCGTGCTGTTCAGCGGTGAAATGGGCTGGAGCAGTGGCTGCGATCACGCCGAGTGGGCGATTGTCGGTTTCCGTCGCAAGAATGCCGAGGGTACCCAGGACTACTGCTTCGCGGTGCTGCCGCGCAGCGACTACCAGATCCGTGACGACTGGTTCGCCGCTGGCATGAAAGGCAGTGGCACCAAGACTTTGATCATCGACAATGTGCTGGTACCGGAACATCGCATCCAGAAAGCCAAGGACATGATGGAGGGCAAGTCCGCCGGTTTCGGTCTGTACCCGGACAGCAAGATCTTCTACTCGCCGTACCGTCCTTACTTTGCCAGCGGTTTCTCCACGGTGAGCCTGGGTGTCGCCGAGCGCATGCTGGAGGTGTTCCGTGAAAAAACCAAAACCCGCGTGCGTGCCTACACCGGTGCGGCGGTCGGTGCCGCGACCCCGGCATTGATGCGCCTGGCCGAGTCGACCCATCAGGTTGCAGCGGCCCGGGCCTTTCTCGAAAAAACCTGGCAGGAGCATGCCGAGCACAGCGAACGACATGAATACCCAAGCCGCGAAACCCTGGCGTTCTGGCGCACCAACCAGGCTTACGCCACCAAGATGTGCATCCAGGCAGTGGACCGTCTGTTCGAGGCCGCCGGCGGCAATGCCTGGTTCGAGCACAACGAGATGCAACGTCTGTTCCGCGACTCGCACATGACCGGGGCCCATGCCTACACCGACTACGACGTCTGCGCGCAGATCCTCGGCCGCGAGCTGATGGGTCTGGAGCCCGACCCGAGCATGATCTGAACCAGATCGTCACCGCGTCCCCATAACAACAATCAGGACTGCTCCTGAAAGCAGTCCGGGAGTCTTGCATGTCTGATAACAGCGTTTGTGCAGCTACTGAAACGACCTTCGACCCACGGGCCTTTCGCCGGGCGCTGGGCAATTTCGCCACCGGGGTGACGGTGGTGACTGCCGCCAGCGCATCCGGGCGCAAAGTCGGGGTGACCGCCAACAGCTTCAACTCGGTATCCCTCGATCCGCCGCTGGTGCTGTGGAGCATCGACAAGCGTTCCAACAGCCACGAGGTGTTCGAGCAGGCCAGCCATTTCGCGGTCAACGTGTTGGCGGCGGACCAGATTGACCTTTCCAATAATTTCGCCCGGCCCAAGGAAGATCGTTTCGCCGAGATCGAGTTCGAACCGGGCGAGGGCGGGGCACCGGTGTTCGCCGATTGCTCGGCGCGTTTTCACTGCGAGAAGTACCAGCAGGTGGATGGCGGCGATCACTGGATCATGATCGGCAAGGTGGTGGCGTTCGATGATTTCGGTCGCTCGCCCTTGCTCTATCACCAGGGCGCCTATTCCATGGTCTTGCCCCATACCCGCATGACTAAACGCGATGAAAGCCAGCCACCGAGCAGCCATTTTCAGGGGCGCCTCAGCCACAATCTGTATTACCTGATGACCCAGGCGGTGCGGGCCTACCAGTCCAGCTACCAGCCACGGCAACTGTCCACCGGCCTGCGCACCAGCGAGGCGCGCATGCTGATGGTGCTGGAAAGTGACGCAAGGCTGAACCCCAACGATCTGTTGCGTGAGGTGGCGATGCCTGTTCGGGAAATCGATGAGGCCGTCGCCAACCTCAAACGCAAGGGGTTGGTGAACGACGATGACAACGGTGTACGTCTGACGGCTGCCGGTATCGAGCAGACCGAAGACCTTTGGGCGATCGCTCAGGCGCAACAAGAGAAAGTCTTTGCCGAATTCAGCGAGACGCAGATAGAAACGTTCAAAACCGTGTTGAAACGACTGATCAGCAACTGCTGACCGTTTGATCTTGGGGTAGAAAAATCCGATGCCGGTAATGGCATCGGATTTTTTTTTGCGTCACGCTCGGGCCGTTGAACTGCGCTGCAACATTGTCAGCGCCAAGGCTCAGCGTGCTACGGCCAACTCATCGATCAAGTGCCGTTGAAATGCCGCAAACGCTTCCTTCGGTTGCTGCAGCTGCACAAACTCCAACATGGGGTCGGTGACTTCAGTCCTGATGCCAGCCAATTCCTCAATGGTCGCTAACCCGCAAAACGGCACATACGCTTCGGAGTACCCGCCTTCATGCACCAGAACGAGACGGCCTTGACACAACCGTTCGGCGGCTTCGCGCACGCAGCGAGTCATCTGCCGGTACGAGTCGCTGTGTAACAGCATCCGGGCGAGGGGATCGACGGCGTTGGCGTCGTAACCGCAGGCAACGATGATCAACTCGGGCTCGAAGCGCTCCAGCGCCGGAATCACGATACGCTCCATCGCATAGAGATAAGCCTCATGACCGCAGCCTGGGGGCAACGGAATATTGATATTCGCTCCCAATCCCGCGCCGCGGCCGCGATCGGCTTCACCGCTGTAACCGGCGGGGAAACAGCTGTCTTGATGCAGCGAAATGGTCAGCACATCACCGCGTTCCTCAAAGATTGATTGAGTACCGTTGCCGTGGTGCACATCCCAGTCGATCACCGCGACTTTGCCCAGGCCACGGTGTGCTTTTGCGGCTTCAATGGCGATGGCGATATTGGCCAGGAAGCAGAAACCCATGGCGCTGTCGGCCAGGCAGTGGTGACCCGGTGGGCGTGACAGAGAGTAGGCATTGTCGACCTCGCCGGACAGTACGGCATCGACCGCTGCCATGGCCAGTCCGGCGGACAGCCTGGCTATTTCATAACTGCCGGGCCCAATGGGAGCGTTCGGCCCCAATTCGCCGCCGCCGGCATCACTCATGGCCTTGAAGCGTTGCAGGTAGTCAGGCGTATGAACCCGTAGCAGATCCTCATCCGCTGCCGCATTGGCGCTTCGTACCTGTAAGTGTCGGGTCAGGCCGGAAACGTCCAGCAGGCTCTTCAGACGGCGCTTGGTTTCCGGCGATTCGGCGTGGCCGGCAGCGGCAGGCGGTTGCACCCAACCTCCCACCGGCAAGGTCAAGGCGTGCAGTCCGGCGCTGTGCCAGAGGCTGAGTTCGTCGAAGAAAAACGCACTTTTTCGGCTCATCGTTCTTTCCATTTTCTTTAGGGTAAAAGGACCACTCACGCGCTAGGGCGGCAGCTCAGAATCAACACCAGGGACAGCAAAGTGATGCAGGCCGCTCCGATAAGCAGCGATTGGAAACCGCCGCTGGCTTCGATCAGCCGGCCAGCCACTGTCGGGCCGATGGCGAGGCCACCACCGATCACAAGGTTGGAGGCATTCATCAGTTTTCCGGAACGGTCGAGGTCGGCCAGGCAGGCCAGAATCAACGGCAGAATGAAGGTCCAGGTGAACTTGAAAAGCAGCGCAGCCAAAGCAAAGCGCAGCATTTCAGGTTGGCCCAGCAACAGCAGCACCGAGCCTGCCATCAGCCCGTAACCCAGCAGCAACAACAGCAGGCGTGGCAGACGATTGCCGATCAGCGAGGCACAACCCGCACCGACAATGCCTGTCACCGTAGCAACGGCAAGAATCTCGCCGCTGGACTCGGCAGAGAGGCCGGCGTGGGTGCTGATGGAACCGATAAAGGTCCAGACGCCGCTCAGGCTGATGTAAAAACTCAGGATGGCAAGAATGCCCAGTGCCGCCTTCCACTTCGAGGCGAGGGCTACTCGCTCGGCGGTTTTCTCAGTCGGCGGGCTGCCTTGGGGAAAGTAACGGGCCATTGGCAAAAAGACCGTCATCAGCCCTGCAAGGATCAAGTAGCAGGCTGACAGCCCGTAGTGTTCGAACAGGCGTGGCAGGATGCTCAAGCCAATCGCCCCGACCACCAGTTGCCCCATCACCCATAAGCCATAGACGCGATCGGGGTTGGACGTCGAGGCGGCACTGGACAGACAGATGATCATCAGTGAACCGCCGGCCAGGGCGCTGCAAAAGCGCAATGCCAGGAGTAGCGAATAATCGTGGGCAAGCATCGAGAGCAGGTTGGCTGCAATGAACAGTATCCCGGCCAGCAATGCGGCGCGGCGCCAGTCGATACGTTTGAGCCACCAGAGAGCGGGCAGGGTGGCCAGGCTCATGGCACCGAGTTCGGTGGAGAACAGATTGCCTATCTGTGACGGGCTCAGCTGCCATTGAGTTGCCAGTTGCGCCGCCACAGCCGGTGCGGTCATAAGGATGGTCGGGGTGATGGCGGCGAACAACACAATGGCTGCCAGCAATGCCAGTTGGGATGATGCGAGCGAGCGGTGATTGGTCAGCGGTTTGGTCTGGGTGTTCATGTTCAAGCTCCGATGAATGAATTCAGAACACATGGACCAGACGCAGCAATGCGTCGGTACCGTGATAGCCGTTGTCGGTGGCGACGTTCTGCGAGAGGCTGAACATCAACTGATTCTGTTTATCGAGCCAGTGACCGACTTCGAAACCCACCTGGGTGTAGCGCTTGTGGGTGTCATCGATGCGTTGTTCATTGATCCGCAACTCGCCGCCATCGGCGTGGATCAGTCGCAACGCGCCATAGGTGCTCGACGTGAAGTCATAAGAGGCAAAAGCTTGCAAGCGATACAGAGGGTCCTGTTTGAGGTCATTGCTGAAGTAGTCGTCGTTCTTGCCATAGAGCTGGGCTTCGAGGTTGGCTTCCAGCACCCATTTTTCACCGATGCCCTGGGTGTAGTTGTAAACGAAGGTTGCCCCCCAGCGATTGGCACCGGGTGACACATCGGGATTTGTGCTGTGGTACTCGCCCACCGGCAGGGTAATCAGGGTCAGCAACCCGCTGTAGGTGCGCGAGGTGGGGTCGTTGATGAAGAACAGGGTGCCGCCGACCTGAGGGTCACCGAAACCGCTTTCTCCGGTGTGCTGACTGGCACCTGGCAGGTGGGCGCTGATGTCGGCGAAGGGCACGATGAATTGTGGGGTGCAGAGGGTGCCGCAGATGTCGGTGAAAAAGACCTGGCGATAAGCCACGGCGTTGACCTTAAGGTCGGCCTTGCCCGTGCTGTCGGCGGGGCCGTGGAAATCATTGGCGCGGCTTGCCGGCAAATACAGCACGCCCAGGGTGGTGCCCGAAGGGGCGCCGAAAAAATCCCGGGCGTTGAGGTCGGCGGCGCCAGCATGCAGGCTCGACAGACCACTGATAAGAGCCAGTGCAGTGTTGCGGGTGAAGGTACTGGTCATGGGCATTGCGTCTCTTCTTTGAGTTGTTGTGCGGCGAACGGATCGCCCCTACGTGGCATAGGGAAAAAAGGGCAAAAGTGTCCCGTGGCTGTCAAAAAGGCAGCTAAAAAGTCAGCGCGAGTCAGCGGGGTAGATCAGTCAGGCGGGGCGTGCAGCAGATGGGCAATTCGGGCTTTGTCCTTGACCCCGAGTTTGCTGTAGATGGCGCGGATGTGGTGGCGCACGGTATTGGGTGACATGCCCAGATCGCGGGCGACTTCCTTGTAGGTCTTGCCTTCGCCGAAGCCTTGAGCCACATCGTTTTCTCGTGGACTCAATTGCATCAGCACAGTGCGGCTGCGGGCTGCCAGCAAGAACAGATCACCGACCGTCGAGGCCTCGATCTGCAGATGCTTGCCTTCATACCCATTAGCGTCCATTGCCACCGGCAGGCAAGGGCCGGTCCAGTCCGTCCACTCGGTCAGCAGCAAGTCGACGAAACCACGTTCCGCGCAGTGCAGTGTGCCGCGCTGGTCGCATACGGCGAGCGCCAGATTGCGCGGGCGGGTGAGGGTTTCGCGCATGGCCACAAGGGTGCGGATCTGGTTGGCCGATACCGCAGCAACCAGATGAAGCATGAGGTTGTTCAGCAACCGACAATCCTGATCGGAAAAGCGCGGTGCTTCGGGAGCGCGATACACCGTGAGGTGATCGCTGAGGTGGGTTTGTGGGTCGACGTACACAATGCACAGCAATTCGCCAATACCATAGGATTCGCCGAGCCAGTTGAGTCCGGAACCGTTGGAAGGGTCGCGCATGTCGACGATGACCGCTTGCCCGGGGATGTCGTGGACCCTGCCGACGGTCACGTCGATGTGGCGAATCGATTGCCAGTCCGACAGGTAGCTGCGGGGCAATTTGTAGAGATAGGAGTTGTGTTCTTCAGGCAACCCTTCAATCAGCGCCGCACGCCCCCACCAGGCACTGTCGAAGGGTAACAACTGGTTGATGCAGCCCAGCGCGGCGTGGTGGAAATGCTCGATGTCTTTGTCCTGTGCCAGGCGCTGAAGCTCCAGTGTCATTGCACTGAACGCCTCTAGGAGGCTGGCGTGACCATGATCATGACGGCTCATTCGTATGTACCTCTGTGCGACATTTTTATTGTTTTCGTCACGAAGTCATTAAGGACCGAAACGTCGTTTGGACGTGGGCAGGGCCTGAGGACGAGTATCGGCGGGTTGAGAGAGTATCGCTATCCTACAGATGCACGATGGCTGCTACAGGAAGGCCTTTTGTGTGTGGCAGACAGGAGCAAACGCCTCAGCAGCCACGTACAAGCAATCATCTCCCGTTTGCTATCAGATCCAGTGTCTCGACTCGATGAACAAAGGACAGGCTGATGTTCTTCAAGAAACATAAACAGCAGCAGGCGCTCACCGAGGCCTTGCAACTGGAACGGTTTACACAAGAAAAAAACCAAATCGTGCAACGTCTGCGGGTCGCCGAGGAGCTGTCCAAGGGCCAGGCCTGCCAATTGGAGCGCAGCGAGCAGGCGCTTGAAACGCTTCGCCAACAGCTGGAACAGACCCGGCTCCGCGAGCAGGCGCTGGAGGCCGAGTTAAGCCTGCACGTGCAGTTGTCCCACCAGCACCGGCAGGAGGAACAGATCTGGGAGCTGTTGCAGTCGACGCTGACCGAGGGTTGCTGGGACATCACCGTGGTCAACGGTGATGTGCAGGATCCAGCCAGTTGCATGCGGTTTTCCAGTCAGTTCCGCCTCCTCATGGGGTATGCCCCGCACGAGCTGCCCGACGGTTGGGATGCTCAAGTCAACATCACCCATGCTGACGATCTGCCGAAGATCATGGCGATCTTCGATCGGGAAATCCTCGCAACCCACGGCAGTGGTGAATACGTCTTTGAATACCGGATGCGCCACAAGACCCGAGGTTACATCTGGTGTCGCGAGCGTGGTCGCGCAGCCCGTGACGAGCAGGGCCGCTTGACCCGAGTGATCGGCGCGGTGCGCGACATTAGCGATGAGCGTTCAGCCGAGGCCACCCATCAACGAATGCTCGAGCAGAATCAGGCGACCTACGGCCAGATCGCGACGGTGGTAGGAGTCATTAAAGGCATCGCCGACCAGACCAACTTGCTGGCCTTGAACGCCGCCATCGAAGCGGCCAGGGCGGGGGAGGTCGGGCGCGGGTTTTCAGTGGTGGCCGATGAAGTGCGCAAACTGGCGGAAAATACCCGCCAGGCGACTCATCAGATTCAGACGATGTTGCATCAGCACAAACAGTAAACCGCGTCAGGAGCTGCGCCAGGCAGCTCCTGACATGGATTAGAAAGGCACGGCCACGGTCAGTTGGCTGTAGACATTGGTGCCGTTGCCACCAACCTGATTACCGCCGTTGCTTTCATCCTTTTCCGGCTTATACAGGCCCACCAACGGGGTGACGATCAGGTGCTCGTTCACCGCCCATTCGGCATACAGGTCCAGTTCACGACCATCGAGGTCCAGCGCATTGTTCTTGTGCAGGGTCTTGTAGTCGAAAAACAGCACGCCAACGGTCACTGGCTCCAGTGGTTTGACTTTGAGCGCCACATGCTGGATCGCGGTGTTGCTGTTGAACGGGCCCGAATAATTACCGGCCACTTCGCCCTGGAACCAGGTGCCGTAGCCACGGTTGACACCGTTGAACATCGAATCCCAATCTTTGGAATAGCGGCTGTAACGGTACGTCAGGTCCGGCGACCATGGCAGGTCGGCAAAGGTGTAGCCGGCTTCGGTGTACCAGGCTTTTTCCGGGCCGGCGTCCTTGTCCTGCCAGGCATATTCGAAGGAAAAGTGAGCGTTCTCTATTCCGGCATTGCCAGCGCCCCGCAGGCTATAGATGTTCATGCCTTCACGTTGCTTCTGGAAGTCGCTGGCATAACGATCATCGACGTCAATGCCGTGAATATACGTCAGCCCGAGGGTACCTGGCGCGGCGGTGTATTCCAGGGTGCTGGCGGCCATCTCGGTCTTGGCCTGGGCGCGGTTGTCCGACTTGATCCACATCAGGCTGCCGTGCACGCCTTCCTTGCCGCCCAGGCGCAGGACGGCCGTTTCGTCGAATGCGTGGCGCGCCGCGAGATAATAGGCACCACCTCGGTTGAACTCACCATCCGCCACACCTTTACCCAGGTTCAGGCCGTCGTCGTTGATGATGAAACCGTCACCGAGAGTAATGACCTGGCGCCCAAACGACACATCCACGCCATCCTTGCCAAGTACCGGGAACAGGTCGCCGGAACGCCAGCCGGCGAAGGCTTCATCAAACTTTGTGGTTCGTTCGGTACCGTCGGTGATGCCCGCGGCATCGCCATCGCCCCAGGTGCCGGAACTGACCAGATTGGCCGTGCCGTAGGCGCTGCCCAGGCCGCCGAGCGTTTGCTCGACACTCAAGCCATACTTGATAAATCCTTCGCGCCAGCTAGACCCGCCTGTGGTGCCGTCATAGTTCTTGCGACTGTTGAACATCCCATAGACCGCGAGGAAGTTGCCCGTGACCTTGGTGTCGTTATCGGCATACAGCTCGTACGCCTGGGCCGACGAGTCGGCGATCAAGAGCGCGATCCCCAAACCAACGGCCTTGGGCAGCGCTCGTGCTTTCAGTGTTTGCTCCATTGTTGTTTTCCCCAGCTTTTGTTGGACAGTTCGATAGGTCGAGTGCGCATTAGGGCGACTGGAGATGGGGGAAGTCTTTCACCTGCGTGCCAGGCATTTGATCCTGTCAGCCACGCGGTGAAGCATGGCAGGGAGCAACAAGACCGGCGGCAGACATGGGCAAGACGATCTGGGTGGCAGAGGAGCACAGTCACTCTGCACACGGCGCCGTTTCGCTCAGGGACTGGCTGGGGAGGGCTTTATCGCCAGCTCCTTGAACGGCTCGATACATCCACTATAAAAATCCGCTTTCGAGGATCTGCACTATGTCGATCAATGACAGACTCACCGAGCATTTGAACCGGGGCACGGTCGGTTTTCCCACTGCGCTCGCCAGTACCATTGGTCTGATCATGGCCAGCCCGGTGATTCTCACCGCGACCATGGGCTTTGGCATCGGCGGCAGCGCCTTCGCGGTGGCCATGCTGATTGCCGTGGTGATGATGTTGGCCCAGGCGACCACCTTCGCTGAAGCGGCATCGATCCTGCCGACTACCGGTTCGGTCTACGACTACATCAATTGCGGCATGGGCCGCTTCTTTGCTATCACTGGCACGTTGTCGGCCTACCTGATCGTGCATGTGTTCGCAGGCACTGCCGAGACCATTCTTTCCGGGGTCATGGCCCTGGTGAACTTCGAGCACCTCAATACCTTGGCAGAATCTGCCGGTGGTTCCTGGTTGCTTGGGGTTGGGTTCGTCGTGGTGTTCGGGATTCTCAATGCCTTCGGCGTCAGCGCCTTCGGCAGGGCAGAGATCATTCTGACCTTCGGCATGTGGACCACGTTGATGGTGTTTGGCGTGATGGGGTTGATCGCGGCGCCAGCGGTGCAACTGGATGGCTGGTTCGGTGTATCCCTTGTGGGTACTGACCTGATCACCATCCTGTCGCTGGTGGGCATGGCCATGTTCATGTTCGTCGGTTGTGAGTTCGTCACCCCTCTGGCGCCGGACTTGCGCCAATCGGCCAAGGTCATGCCCAAGGCGATGATTCTGGGGTTGTTGAGCGTTGCGTCGTGCATGTTCATCTATGGCGCGGCAATGAAGCGTCAAGTGGAGAACGTGTTGCTTGATGCCGCCGGTGGCGTGCATCTGCTCGATACACCGATGGCCATTCCAAAGTTCGCCGAGCAGGTGATGGGCAATATCGGTCCGATGTGGCTGGGGATCGGCTTTCTGTTTGCCGGGGCGGCGACCATCAATACGCTGATGGCGGGTGTGCCGAGGATTCTTTACGGCATGGCAGTCGACGGCGCATTGCCCAAGGTCTTCACCTACTTGCACCCACGCTTCAAGACGCCGCTGCTGTGCATTCTGGTGGCGATGCTGATTCCTTGCCTGCATGCGCTGTATCTGGGCGGTAACACTGACAACATCATGCATCTGGTGTTGGCCGCCGTTTGTGCCTGGAGTTTTGCCTATCTGCTGGTGACGCTGTCGGTGGTAATGCTGCGCATCCGTCGTCCCGATCTGCCACGGGCCTATCGCTCGCCCTTCTTCCCGTTGCCACAGATCCTTTCCAGCGTCGGCATCCTGCTGGGCATGTGGTTTATCACGCCGCCCGGCATGAACCCCGCGGATATCTATGTCCCGTTCGCGGTGATGCTTGGTGGCACCGCGGTGTACGCGCTGTTCTGGACGTTAGTCGTGCAGAAGGTCAATCCATTCAAGCCTGCTTCGGTGGAAGAAGTGCTGGCCAAGGAGTTCTCCAATGAACCGGGGCACCCTCACAACGGGTATATCGACCATGCTGCAAAAACTGTCTGAGCTGTTCAGCGCCAGACGCGCCCCAGCCGGTTATCGACCTGGGGTGACGCTCGAGCACCTGCGGCGCAACCTCGGTCTGGCCAGTTTCGAGCAGACAGAGCCGACAGCGGCCCGGGCTTCGCTGGACGATGGCAGCCTGCAATTGGAGATCGTCGAGCGCACCGAGTCGCAGCTGTTGATGCACCTGGTCATGACCGAGTTCGTGATCCGGGTGCCTGCCTCGACTGAGGGCACGGCGAGCTTCGAACTGCACCATAGCGGGGCTGTTCGACGGACCGGGATCCGCTGTCGGCAGCGTGCTGGAGACGCCGCGCTATTAGCCAGGTTGCAGGCCAGGTTGCAGGAGGACAGTGCGCTGCACCAGGCCTTGATGCCGTTGGACTTCAAACGCTTGCGCATCGATCTGCAAGGGCATCAGTGGTGCGTACGGCTGGAGCATATGGGTGGCAGCGAGGTGGTCAACCGGATGCCGGCCTTTCGTCGCTACATCGCTTTGAGCCGTGATCAACGTACTTGGCTGCTTGACACGTTGACTGGATTGCAGCGCCTGTTGCGCACGTTCTGATTCGCGATTTTGGCATCATTAGTGCTACTCACTTTGGCAGACACGTACTTGTTGCGCGCATATAGATAACATGTTAACTATTGCGCAACAAAAACAAAAAGCCATTGTGGAGAGCCCCATGAGCATCCATCAGTCTGTGCAAGACGGGTTGGAAACCTGGACCCGGGATCTGCGAGCAGCCTGTGGTCATTTCGACACAGAATTGGCCTACAACCGTTCGCTGTTCATTGGTGAGGTTTCCGAGTGTTCCCGGGGCGGTCTGTCCTTGGCGAACTTGCGTACCAACGCAGGGCTTATCAAGCGCGACAAGCCCAACGCCGATCACGACAACGAACAGGATTGTTTCCTGGTCAGCCAGCGCAGCGGTTACTGCCAGATCACCCAGTACGGACAGAGCATCCAGTTGGCTCCCGGGGACCTGCTGCTGATGGACTCGGCAGGTTCCATTGAAATAAGCCCATTCGGGCTGATCGAGCATGTCTCGGTCTCCTTGTCCCGCAACGAAGTGTGCAAACAGCTTGGCAGCCAGTCCCGGACGTTCGGCAAGATTTCCTCGAGCAAGGCCTGTGGGCGGATGCTGCATGTGCTGGTGGATCAGCTGTGCAAGGACGCGTGGGTGGGCGAGGGCGCAGTCGGTGAGGGTGAGGCGTTGCAATCGGCTTTTGTATCGTTGCTGGGTTCGGCATTCGATCAGGATCAGGTGTCGGGGGATGACGTTACTTCGTTGCAGGGCAACAACCTGCGCAGTTATGTGCAGAAAGTCATCGACGAGTCCCTGACCCAGCCGGGCTTGAGTCCCGTCGGGCTGGCCAATCGATTGAACATTTCAGTGCGGCATTTGTATCGGTTGTTTGAAGAGCAGGACGATAGCGTCTGTCGCTACATTCAACGGGCGCGGCTCAAGCGCAGCGCCGATGACCTGACCAATCCGTTCTTGCGTAGCGAATCGATCACCTCCATCGCTTACAAGTGGGGCTTCACCGACTCGGCGCATTTCAGCCGCTCGTTCAAGAAGCAGTTCGAGTTGTCACCCAAGGATTTTCGTTCCAGTCATTTGCAACAGGCGGTGGGGGCGGCTTGACTCTCTGGATGAAAAAGGGGGCTTTTCAAAGCCCCCTTTCAGCATGAAAAAACGCTATATCAAACCTCTGGCAAGGTCGAGCCGCCATCGACCACCAGCGTCTGTCCGGTGATGTAAGTTGCCAGATCCGATGCTAGAAACAGCATGGCTCCGGCAATATCCGCCGCCTTGCCAAGCCGTCCCAGGGGCACTCGACTGGCGATATTTTCGTTCAGTTGGTCGTCCCCCAGATTGCCCATGGCTGGCGTCGCGATCATGCCCGGCTCGACGCCATTGACCCGCACGTTGTGTCCGGCCAGTTCCAGTGCCGCGTTGCGGATGAAACCGTTGACCCCGGCTTTTGATGCCGCGTAATGGCTCAGGCCCGGATAAGCCACTTTTGGGCCGGTAACTGACGAAGTGACCAGCACACAACCACCGCCCTGACGGTGAAACATCGGCAAGGCCGCCTGGGTCAGCCAGAACAATGCCGAGAGATTGACCGCCAGGGTGCGCTCGAGAATGGATGGCGTGATGTCGGCAAACGGTGTCAGCGGAAAATACCCGGCGTTGTGCACCAGAATATCGAGCCGACCCCAGCGTTGCTCCAGTGCCCGGACCATGTCGAACACTGCCGTGGCATCGGCCAGATCGACGCCCACAGCTTCGACCTGACACGTCTGCCCGGACAATTCGCTGGCCAGTGCCTGAGCCTGTGACAGTTGCAGGTCGGCGATTACCACTCGCGCACCGCGCCAGGCGAAGGCTTCGACGATCGCCCGGCCAATGCCTTGGGCGCCGCCGGTCACCAGTACGGTTTTACCGCTGAAATCCAGGTCATCAGGCATGAGACGGCTCCATGTGGGTGTAGGCCAGGGTCGGCACATCGACGATGCTCGAGCCGCCGTCGGCCACCACGGTTGCGCCCGTGATAATCGACGCCTCGCTAGAGGCCAGGAAGCGGCAAACCCTGGCAATTTCCTCGGCGCTGGCCGGTCGTCGCAACGGCACGTCGGCGCAGACCCGGTCATAGGCTTGCTGCAGCGTTTCGTCATAAAAGTCCATCAGCGGCTGCATCTCCTGATCGGCCATGGGCGTGCGCACCCAGCCCGGGCAGACGGCGTTCACTCGTACACCGCGCGGGCCGTAATCCCTGGCCAGCGAGCGGTTGAGGCCGAGCAGCGCGTGCTTGGCGGTGGTGTAGCCGCAGACTTCGGGGCCCGCCGCCAGTGAGGCAATGGACCCGATCAGCACGATGTTGCCGGTACTTTCCAGCAGCAGAGGCAGGCAGGCCCGGGCACTGTAGAAGGCGCTGTCCAGGTTGCTGCGCAACGCCGCTTCCCAGGTCTGCGGGCTGGTGTCGGTGGCGCTGCCCAGGCCAAGGCCGCCGGCACAGGCCAGCAGTACATCAAGGCGCCCGTAGCGCTGACGAATCTGCGCCACGAATCCTGCCCAGGTGTCCGGGCAGGCGGCATCGCCGACCAAAACCAGCCCGCCGGTTTCCCGGGCAATTTGCTCCAGGGGCTCGCGGCGGCGGCCGATCAACACCAGACTGGCGCCTTCGGCTGCATACAGCCGGGCACAGGCAGCACCGATGCCCGTCCCGGCACCGGTGATTGCAACGATACGTGGCTCAGGCATTGGGATACTCCGTCCGGTTGAGAACCTGGCAGTAAGAGCTGACCGGAAAGTTCGACAGTTCATCGAAGGACGACCCGGCATAACCGAAGATCTTGCCGTCGCTGCGGTGCTGTTGCAGGTCGATCAGCACCAAGCCGAGGGTCGGGATGATCTTCTCGCGCCAGACGAACAGGTACAGCTGATCGGCGATCTTGTAGTAGTGACAACGGTCGGTGTCGCACAGGCCTTGCTCGACGCCCTTGAGGCACTGCCAGGAATAGAACTGATCGTTGAGGTAGATGTGTTCGTAGACTTCACTTGGGCTGTAGCGATACAGGTTGCGCAGGCCGCTCAGTTCGCTGGTCGGTGCGTGAGGGCATTGGCCTTCCTGCCACGGACGATCAAGGCTGCCATGCAAAAACTCGACTTCGACCGAGGTCAGGTGCTTGCCCGCCAGCGCACGGCTGTAGAGGCCTTCACGGGTTTGATCCTGGGTCGGCATGCGGCCGATCACGGCGGTGAATGCAGCGCTAACGGTGTCGAGCACCAGGCTGATCGACCAGGCTTGACCACCTTCGTGCTTGATGAAGTCCACCAGATACAGACCTGGACGCACTGAGGTGGCTCGATAGTTTGCAGTGCCCGTGGAGTGCCCATCGGCAGCGGTCCAGGATAGGGCTTCGGTGTCGAAACGATGTTCGATCTGCCAGCCATTGGCGAAGTTCAGCGTGAAGGCCTTGCCGTTCAGGTCGGCCAGGTTCGGCAGGATGAAGGCTTCAGGGGCGAAGCCGTCGGCCAGGGCGCCAACGGTGATCCAGTCGGATGATGTTGTCATTGCAATGCTCCAGTTGAGTGAAATAACAATCTGGAGCATGCGGTTCGCAAACAAGCTCGCCTATCAACCGGATGGTTGAGCCGGGCTAAAAAATCAGAGCTGGAGAAACAGGGTTCCGACCAGCTCGGTGCGGCTACTGACGCCGGTCTTGCGAAACAGGTTGATCAGGTGGGTCTTGATGGTCGGCAGACCGACTTTCAGTTCCAGGGCCAGTTGCTTGTTGCTGGCGCCCTGGCGCAGTAACAACGCGATCTGCCGCTCCTTGGGCGTCAGGCCGGTCAGCGGATCTTCGCAGGGCTGTATGTTCGCGACGGCGAGTTGCAGCAGGGACTGCAAGGCATTGAGCTGGGCCAGTTGGTCGGTGGTGAAGGCGCCTTGTTCGGCGGTGCGTAACATCGAGATCGCGGCCTGAGGCTGGCCGGCGCGATGGGCGAGGATTTCCACCACATCGACAATGCCATAGCGCTGCAGAAAGTCCCGATAGCGCCGACTGTCCCGTGTCGGCTGTCGGGCCATGGCAAAACCCAGAGGCACCACGGCTCGCCCGCTGGACAGGCAATTTCGCGGTTGCAAAGGGTCGAACCGACGGTAGTTGTCCAGATAGTCGCGATGCATCTCATCGCTCATGCAATGCAGCCGGAAGTCACGGGCTTGCAGTTGCCGGTCGACACAGTAGAACGCCGCCTGACTGGCAGGTACAAGTTGAGTGAAAGCTTGCAGGCAATGGCCGGCGATTTCCTGGGTGGGGAGGGCATTCATGTTCGGTACCTCGCCAAGGGGCTACCGGCTGTTCGCCGGCAACCCGAATCGGTCAAGCGACAGCGAAGTAGTGTTTGACGAAGCTTTCGCTGACCACTTCCCACAGCACGGGAGTGCCTTTGGTCACGAACCAGCTGTCGCCGGCCTTGTAGCGAGCACTCTGGCCGGTGGATTCGTTGGTCAGGACCACTTCGCCGGTAACCACCGTAGCTTGTTCGGCGAACGGATAGACCATGCGGAACTTGCCCTGGGTGGTGCCAAAATAGGCACTGCTGACCGGGTCGGTCGGTGCGCCGAAAGTCATTTTGCCGAAGGCTTTGACTTCGCCTTCGAGGATTTCCGAGCCGAGGTCGGCAACGGAGCCCCAGGCGTCCAGTTCGGACAGCTGGATGTCTTTCTTGAGGGTGGTAAGGGTCATGGCAGTTGCTCCTGATGAGTAAAAAAACAGAAAAGGGAAGAGCGCCTTGGCAGTTACCGACGCCCGTTCCAATAACCTGACAGCTGGTGCCAGGACTTGCCGGCGGTCAGCAACAGTGGGCGAAACGCATCTTTGCCAAGGATGGTAGGGCGGTGGATCGAGCTGACCAGGTCATAGCGCGCCGAGCCTTCACTCATGCCTTCGGCCAGCACCTTGCAGATGATGTGGCTGGGGGTGACGCCGAAGCCCGAATAGCCCTGAACGAAGAAGGCGTTGCTGCGACCGGGCAGGGTGCCGATCTGCGGGAACAGATTCGGGCTGCAGGCCATCGGACCGCCCCAGGCCAGATCGATTTTCACGTCCTTGAGGTACGGGAAAATTTTCAGCATCAGGTTGCGGTTCCAGGCTTTCAGGTCCAGGGGAATGTGCTCGACCAGCGGTGTGGCCGCACCGAACAACAGACGGTTTTCGTTGGTGACGCGGTAGTAGTCGATCACCGGACGAATGTCGCTGTAGGCGCCGCGAATCGGGCTGATGCGGTTGATCAACTCGTCCGACAGTGGCTCGGTCATCATCTGGAAGGCGTAGGTGTTGATGGTCGATCGGTGTAGTTCCGGTTCCAGCTTGTTGAGGAAACTGTCGCAGGCCCACAGAAGCTTGCTGGCCTTTACTGAACCACGGCCGGTGCGCACGGTGATGCGCTCGCCATAGCTGACTTCCAGCGCTGGACTGTTCTCGAAAATCCGCACGCCGTGCCCAACCAGTGCCTTGGCTTCACCGAGTAGCAGGTTCAACGAATGGACGTGACCGCCGCCCATGTGCAGCAATGCGCTGCTGTAGGCATCGGAGCCGATGATTTGCTTGACGTCCGAACCACCGAGAAAGCGAATCTCGTGTTTGCTGTTGATCGATTTGAAGTCTTTTTCCCAGGCGCGCAGGGTCTTTTCCTGGCGAGCGTTGAAGCCCATGTAGCCGTAGCCGTGGCAGAAGTCGGCATCGATGTTGTACTTGGCGATGCGGTCCTTGATGATGTCCGCGCCCAGGTCGCTGATCTCGAAGACCTGGCGCAGACCGTCCTCGCCCACGTCCTTCTTGATCTTCTCCAGGTCGTGACCGATGCCGGCCATGATCTGCCCTCCATTGCGCCCGGTGCCACCGAAACCCAGGTAACGCGCCTCCAGCACAACGATGTTGGTGATGCCTTTTTCGGCGAGCTCAAGCGCGGTATTGATGCCGGAGAAACCACCGCCAATGACCACAACGTCGGCTTCCACATCCTGTTCCAGGGTCGGGAAGCTGAGATTGTATTTTTTGGTGGCCGTGTAATAGGTGGGCGTTTCGATATTGATCATGGCGCAGCCTGAAAAAGTGAAGAAAAACTCAACGCAGGGCCTTTGATTAGCTCTGTACCGGATGACTCCTATTAAGAGCCTTGGCTCGGTGGATGTCTTGATTCTCTATGCCGGGATTTTTGATTCAGCGCGCCAGAAGGCCTTTGCGATAAGAAGTTATGGCGCGTTCGGGAGGACAGGATGATAGAGTTTCGTTAAATTATTAACTAAATCAACCGTGATCCTGACTCCGATGCTCAAACCCCGGCAATCCCTGACCTTGACCCTGCTGCAAGCACGTGAAGCAGCCATGAGTTTTTTTCGTCCCTCGCTCAACCAGCACGGGTTGACTGAACAACAGTGGCGGGTTATCCGCATTCTCAGTCAGCACGGCGAGCTGGAAATCTACCGGCTGGCGGAACTGGCGTGCATCCTCAAACCGAGCATGACCGGTGTGCTGGTGCGCATGGAGGCGGCCGGCATGGTCCATCGGCGCAAGGCCGAGCAGGACCAGCGACGGGTGCTGGTGACCCTGGCCGAAAAGGGCGAGGCGTGCTTTGAGTCCATGAGCCAGTGCATGGAAGAGAACTACCAACGGTTGCAGGCACAGTTGGGAGAGGAGAAGTTGCAGACGTTGCTCGGGCTGCTCAACGAGTTGAAGACCATCAAGCGCTGACAATATCGGAGCGATTTCGCGAGCGAGCTTGCTCGCGAAATCGAATGACGCGTTGTACAGAGATTATTTGATACTCAGACACATGTACTTCTGCTCGATGTAATCATCGATCCCATACTTGGAACCTTCGCGGCCCAACCCTGACTGCTTTATCCCGCCGAACGGCGCCACTTCGGTGGAGATCAGTCCTTCGTTGACTCCGACCATGCCGTACTCCAGCGCCTCGCTGACGCGCCAGGCCCGGCCCAGGTCGCGGGTGTAGACATAGGACGCCAAACCGAACTCGGTATCGTTCGCCATGGCGACGGCCTCGGCTTCGGTGTCGAAACGGAACAGCGGTGCCAGCGGGCCGAAGGTCTCATCCCGGGCCACCAGCATGGCCGGGGTGACGTCGCCGAGCACCGTGGGTTCGAAGAAGTTGCCGCCCAGTGCGTGGGGTTTGCCGCCGGCCAGCAGCCTCGCGCCCTGGGCGAGTGCGTCGTTGATGTGTTCCTCGACCTTGGCCACCGCCTTGGCGTTGATCAACGGCCCTTGTTGCGCGCCTTCGGTCTCGGCCCGGGCGACCTTCAGGGCGTCGACTGCCAGCACCAGGCGGCGGGCGAACTCGTCATAGACACTGTTTTGTACCAGCAAGCGGTTGGTACAGACACAGGTCTGGCCGCTGTTGCGGAATTTCGAGCCGATCGCACCTTCCACGGCGGCATCCAGGTCGGCGTCTTCGAAGACGATAAAGGGCGCGTTACCGCCCAGTTCCAGGCTGACTTTCTTGATGGTTTGCGCACACTGGGCCATCAGCAATTTGCCGATGCCGGTGGAGCCGGTGAACGAGAGTTTTTGCACTGCCGGGTTACCCGTCAGCTCCGCACCGATTTCTCGAGAGCGGGTGCCGGTGACGACGTTCAGCACGCCCGCCGGAATGCCGGCGCGTTCGCCGAGTTCAGCCAGGGCCAAAGCCGACAATGGGGTTTCTGAAGCCGGTTTAAGCACCACGGTGCAACCGGCGGCCAGCGCTGGACCGACCTTGCGGGTGATCATTGCATTGGGAAAATTCCACGGTGTGATGGCCGCCACCACCCCGATGGCTTGCTTGATCACCACCAGCCGCCGACCTTGCTTGTCATGAGGAATCACATCGCCGTAGACCCGCTTGGCCTCTTCGGCGAACCACTCGATAAAGCTCGCGCCATAGGCAATTTCGCCACGACTCTCGGCCAGCGGTTTGCCTTGTTCCCAACTGAGCAGGCGAGCCAAATCTTCCTGATGGGCCATGATCAGCTCGAACCATGTGCGCAATACCTTGCTGCGATCCTTGGCGGTTTTGCCGCGCCAGGCGGGCAGGGCAGCCTGGGCCGCGGCGATGGCGCGGGCGGTTTCGGCTTGGCCGAGGGAGCTGATTTGGGCGATGACTTCGCCATCCGCCGGGTTGGTCACCGCGAAGCGTGAACCGTCATCGGCGTCGACCCATTGGCCATTGATGTAAGCCTGCTCGCGCAGCAGTTTCAAATCGTTAAGTTTCATCGGGCTTCTCGAAAAATCAGTACACGCCGCCGGAGCTGGTGGGCACCGGAGCATCTTTGAATTTGCCGGCGAGGGTTTGCAGGCCACGCATCAGCACGGTGGTGTCGACACCCACGGCAACGAATGCCGCGCCCAACTCGATATAGCGCCGGGCGAGTGTCTCGTCGGCGCTGAGAATGCCTGCGGCCTTGCCGGCCTTCTGAATCCGCACGATGGCGTCCTCGATGGCCGCCTGCACCTCGGGATGCCCCGGATTGCCGCGATGGCCCATGGACGCGCTCAAATCCGCCGGGCCGATAAACACCCCGTCCACGCCCTCGACCGCCGTAATGGCATCCAGGTTGGCCAGGCCTTCGTGGTTTTCGATCTGTACCAGCAGGCACATTTGTTCATCCGCTTTGTCGAGGTAACCGGGAATGCTGTTCCAGCGTGACGCACGGGCCAGCGCACTGCCGACACCGCGTATGCCCTGGGGCGGATAGTGAATCGCACGCACCAGTTCCCGTGCCTGTTCGGCACTTTCGACCATCGGCACCAGCAGGGTCTGGGCGCCGATATCCAACACCTGCTTGATCAGCGCGATATCGCCGATCACCGGGCGTATCACCGGATGACTGGGGTAGGGCGCCACTGCCTGAAGCTGGCCGAGCAACCCGCGAAGATCATTGGGTGCATGTTCGCCGTCGATCAGCAGCCAATCGAAACCGGCATTGGCTGCCAGCTCGGCACAGTAGGCGTCGGCCAGACCGAGCCAGAGGCCTATCTGAGCTTCGCCGCTTTTGAGGCGTTGCTTGAAACGGTTGATGGGCATGTCCATGGAACAGTCCTCCAGGGATCAAACAAAGCGGCAGGAGATGGAACCCAGCATGTCGTAATCGACATGGAAGGTATCACCGGGGTTGGCCACCACCGGGCGGGTGAAGGAGCCGCCGAGAATGATTTGGCCCGCTTCCAGGGTGACGTCGTAGGCGGCCAGTTTGTTCGCCAGCCAGGCCACGCCTTTGGCCGGATGATTGAGCACGGCGGCCGACACCCCGGACTCCTCGATCACGCCGTTGCGGTAGAGCACCGCAGGCACCTTGCGCAGGTCGATCTCGGTCGGCCGCACGGCACGACCGCCCATGACCACGCCAGCGTTGGCGGCGTTGTCGGAAATGGTGTCGAACACCTTGCGTGTCGCCTTGGTCTGCGGGTCGATTTGCTGAATTCGCGCATCGATGATTTCCAGCGCCGGGATCACCCATTCAGTGGCGTCGAGCACGTCGAAGATCGTGCAGTTCGGACCTTTGAGCGGCTTGCCAAGGATGAACGCCAGCTCCACTTCCACCCGCGGCACGATGAAGCGCTCGAACGGAATGTCCGTGCCCTCGTCGAAGAACATGTCATCGAGCAAGGCACCAAAGTCCGGCTCGGTGATGTTCGAGGACACTTGCATGGCCCGCGAGGTCAGACCGATCTTGTGCCCGACCAGTTTGCGCCCGTCCTTGATTTTCTGGGCGACCCAGGCGCGCTGGATGGCATACGCGTCTTCGATGGTGATAGCCGGGTGATCGAGGGAAAATTGCCGGACCTGCTCCCTGGAGCGTTCAGCCCGATCCAGTTGTGCGGCGGCGTGAAGGATTTGCTGTTGATCGAGCATGACGAAGATCTCTTATTGTGGATTGACGATGGCCGCATTGGTGCGCAGCACCAGGAAGCCGCCGAGAGCGATTAACAGCGCCAGGACATACAGGGCCAGGCTGGCGCTCTGAGTGGTGTCGCGCATCCAGCCGATCAGGTAAGGCGCGAGGAACGAGGCGATGCTGCCGAACGAGCTGATCAGGGCAATGCCGGCGGCTTGTGTGCAGTTGGAGAGAAAGGCCGGAGGCAGTTGCCAGAACATCGGCAACGCGGCGCTGGCACCCATGCCTGCGACGGTCAAGCCGCCCATCACCAACAGCGGGTTGCCCGGCGCCAGGCCCGCCACTGCGATACCGGCGGCGGCCATCAGTAGCGGCACACACAGGTGCCAGCGGCGTTCGCGGTTACGGTCCGACGAGCGTCCGCAGCCGATCATGAAGAAACAACCGGCCAGATAGGGCACTGCACTGAGCAGGCCTACCTTGCCGTCGCTGCCAATTCCCGCGCCGTGGATCAGTGTTGGCATCCAGAAGGCCAGGGTGTTGACCGCCAGCATCACCGCAAAATAGATCGCCACCAGCAGCCAGACCTGCGGGTCGCGCACAATCCCACCGAAGGAGGTGATGGATTTACGCTGTTCTTCGCTGCTCAGTTGCGCGCGCAGTTGCTGTTTCTGCGCCGGGTTCAGCCACTTCACGACTTCGAAGTTATCCGGCAAACACTTGAGCACCACCAGGCCCAGCAAGACCACCGGCGCCCCTTCGATCAGGAACATCCACTGCCAGCCGCGCAGTCCACCGAAGTCATGGAGGTTTTCCAGAATCGCCCCGGACAGCGGTCCGCCGATGACTCCGGCCATCGGCACGGCAATGGCAAACAGCGCGGTGACTTGAGCCCGGCGCCGGGCCGGGTACCAGCGATTGAGGAACACCAGGATCCCGGGAAAGAAGCCGGCTTCGGCTACGCCCAGCAGAAAGCGCAGGACATAGAAACCGCTGGAGCTTTCGACCCACAACATGCTGGCAGAAAGTACGCCCCAGACCACCATCAGGCTGGCGATCCAACGCCGTGGTCCGACCCGGTCAAGGGCCATGTTGCTCGGTACCCCGAACAGCGCGTAGGCAATGAAGAACAGTCCGGCTCCGAAGCCGTAGACGGTGTCGCTGAAGTGCAGGTCGGTACTCATCTGCATCTTGGCGAAGCCGATGTTGATCCGGTCCAGATGGGCGAACAGGTAACAGATCAACAGCAATGGCATCAGGCGCCAGGTAACGGTGCTGTGGGTTCGATCGTGCTCGGCAAGGGTGATGCTGTCAGCGGTATTGGCTGTGCTCATGATGTTGTACTTTTTGTTTGAGTGGCCGTTGGCGGAAGGAGGGCGTGAATCAGCCCGCCTGGTTCTTCAAGAAGGCATGGACGTTGTTCTGCTTGAAATTCAGTTCGGGGTGCAGCTCGATCATCTCGAACGACAGCGCCAGCAGCCGTTGCGACTGCAGTTCGGCGAAGTGCTCGGTGATTACGTTGAACAGTGTTTGTGCGACTGTCTGTCGGGTCGGCAGATCTCGTCCGTGACCGACCTTGAGGGTCATATGGACGAAGGCGTAATCGTGCTTGCCATCAGCCATGCGCCAGGTGTCCAGGCGCACTCCACGACTGCGGATGCCGCCCAGGGGGAACACGCCGCTGTCGCCGAGGGAGGCGTGGACTTTTTCGAACAGGCTGGGCAAGTCGGCTTGTTGTTCGATGTTGTCGGTGTATTCAGCAATGAAATGAGGCATGTGAGTCTCCCGTAACGTTGATGTTTCGCATCGCGTAGCAGCTGTCGAGCGGAGCGAGGCAGCGTCCGGCTGCGAAGCAGTCGTAACCCCATACACCTCTGTGTTTCAGGTAAATCGAGAGCACCGGTTTTACGAGGACTACGTCCTCGGACGCCGCCTCGCTCCGCTCGACAGCTGCTACGCCAGTTCCTGTCTGGTACCTCAGAGAGGGAAAATGGCGTTGATCTGGCCAGTGCCTGAACTGCCGAAGGGCTCGGTCAGTACTTCCACCGGTTTGTTGTACTCGGGCCCGCCAAGCAGTCCGAGGAGCATCGCGGTGTCGTGCATCTTGCCTTCGCCGAAGCAGTGCTCGGCGTAGTCCGGGAGCATTGCGCAGAACTCCTTGAAGCGACCTTGCTTCCACATCTCGACCACGTGCAGGTCCATCTGCTTGTCGAATTCACGGGTCCAGTTGTGAATGTTGGCTTCGGCTTCACGGTCGTCGGAGAAACGGTGGGACAGCGAGCCGGAGGCCAGCACCAGCACCTTGCGGTCGCTCCTATCGATGGCCCGGCGCACGGCAGCGCCGAAGGCGAAGCTGTCTTCCAGGCGATGCCAGGCGCACCAGGCGGCGATGGAGATCACGTCAAACTTCTGCTCGTCCGGGACGCCCATGTGCATGTAGCGCATAGGTACCAGAGTGCCGTATTCCAACTCCAGGCTCGGGATGTTGTGGGCCATGGTGCGCACCCCGGCCTGATTGGCCTCGGTGGCGATCAGCTCGCCCAACGCTGGGCAACCCGGGTACTCGTACTCCATGTTCTTGATGAAGTGCGGCAGTTCGTTGCTGGTGTAGATGCCCTTGAAATGCTCGCCGCAGTTGACGTGATAGCCGCTGTTGACCAACCAGTGCACGTCGAACACCACGGCGGTGTCGGCACCGAGCTCGCGGGCGCGACGGCCGATTTCCTTGTGTCCGGCAATTGCCGCCTCGCGACAACCGTGATGCTTGCCGGGCAGTTCCGACAGGTACATCGAGGGTACATGGCAGATTTTCGCGGCCAGGACGACTTCGCCCATGATGATTCTCCTGAAATTGTTGTTATTCGATTCAATCTGGTGGCCAGTGAAGGCTGCGATGAGCCGATGCGCGGCCCATCGCTGCCTTCAGCAGCGACCATCGGCTGTTCAGAGACCCCAACGCGGGATGTGATGACTGCCCATGGAAATGCAGATGTTCTTGATTTCGGCGAACACCTCAAAGCTGTACTGGCCGCCTTCGCGTCCGGTACCGGAACCTTTCACACCACCGAACGGCTGACGCAAGTCCCGCACGTTCTGACTGTTGATGAACACCATGCCGGCTTCGATGCCGTAGGCCAGGCGATGGGCCTTGCCGATGTCCTGGGTCCAGATGTAAGACGCCAGGCCATACTCGGTATCGTTGGCCAGTTGCAGGGCCTCGGCTTCGTCCTTGAACGGAATCAGGCACACCACCGGACCGAAGATCTCTTCCTGGGCGATACGCATCTTGTTGTTCACGTCGGCGAACACCGTCGGCTGAATGAACTGGCCTTTACTCAGGTGCGCCGGCAAGTTGGCCGGACGTTCCAGACCACCGGCGAGGAGGGTGGCGCCTTCCTCGATGCCGATCTTGATGTAGCCAGTGACCTTGTCGTAGTGGGCCTGAGTGATCATCGAGCCGACCTGAGTCTTCGGGTCCTGTGGATCGCCGACGATCAAGCGTTTCGCGCGGGCAGCAAACTCGGCGACGAACTGAGGGTAAACGCTTTCCTGAATGAAGATCCGGCTACCAGCGGTGCAGCGTTCGCCGTTCAGCGAGAAGATGGTGAACAGTGCGGCGTCGAGGGCGCGCTCCAGGTCCGCATCTTCAAAGATCAGCACTGGTGACTTGCCGCCGAGTTCCATGGAGTATTTTTTGAGGCCGGCGGTCTGCATGATTTTCTTGCCGGTGGCGGTACCTCCGGTGAACGAAATTGCGCGCACATCCGGGTGCCGAACCAGTGCGTCACCGGCGGTGGCTCCGTAACCCTGGATGACGTTGAGCACGCCATTGGGAATGCCGGCCTCAACAGCCAGACGACCGAGTTCGTTGGCTGTCAGCGGGGACAGCTCGGACATCTTCAGCACCGCAGTATTGCCCAGTGCCAGGCACGGCGCGGTTTTCCAGGTGGCAGTCATGAACGGCACGTTCCACGGTGACACCAGACCGCAAACACCCACCGGCTGATACAGGGTGTAGTTGAGCATCTGGTCGTCGACGGGGTAAGAGTGACCGTCCATGCGGGTGCAGACTTCGGCGAAGAAATCGAAGTTGTGCGAAGCGCGGGGGATCAACACATTTTTGGTCTGATGGATCGGAAGGCCCGTGTCCAGCGTTTCCAGTTCGGCCAGACGCGGGACATTCTGCTCGATCAGCTCACCGAGCTTGCGCATCAGTCGGGCACGTTCCTTGGCTGGCGTATTAGCCCACTTGGGGAAGGCTTCCTTGGCCGCGGCTACGGCCTGAGCGACTTCTTCGGCGCCGCCGCTGGCGACTTCGCCGATGGCTTCACCGGTGGCCGGGTTGTAGTTGACGAAAACGTCTTTGCTTTCGACCTCACGGCCGTTGATCCAGTGTTTGATCATGTTGCTCAAGCCTCTTTCCGGCGGAGAAGAATTCCGCTTCGCTAACAATTCGATTAACCAGGCGACCCACGCCTTCCACTTCCACAATCACTTCATCGCCTGGAACCACATCGGCCAGACCTTCCGGCGTGCCCGTAGCGATCATGTCGCCGGGCTGCAAGGTCATGAAGCTGGACAGGTATTCGATCAGGTAAGGGATGTCGAAAATCATGTCGGAGGTCGAGCCTTCCTGACGTAACTCACCGTTGATCCAGGTGCGCAGTTTCAGGTTGCTCGGGTCCGGCACGTCGGCGACGTCGACGATCCACGGACCGACCGGCGTCGTGGCATCGCGGTTCTTCACCCGCAGGTTGGGCCGGTAGTAATTTTCCAGGTAGTCACGGATCGCGTAGTCGTTGCACACCGTGTAGCCGGCCAGGTACTGGAGGGCGTCTTCACGCTTGACGTTACGCGCGGGCTTGCCGATGACGGCGACCAGTTCGCACTCGTAGTGCATATAGGCGACGTTGTCCGGGCGCCATGTAGCCTGGTTATGGCCGGTGTAGGTGCCCGGGGACTTGATGAACGCCAGGGGCTCGGTGGGCGGCTTGAAGGCCAACTCGGCGGCGTGGTCGGCGTAGTTCAGGCCCAGGGCGAACATGCTGCCGGTGGCCGGTGGCAGCCATTGCACTTGTTCTTCGGCCAGCAGGCGGCCGTCGGCCAGGCGCACGGCGTTGTGCTCTTCGACATGGACGAGGTGGACTTCACCTTCAAAGCGGATACGGGCGTGTTTCATGGAAGCTCCTGTTACTCGGCCACGATGTGGTTGACGAGGCGGCCCAGGCCGCTGATTTCGACTTCGACGGTGTCACCGGGCTGGACATCGACACGGCCTTCAGGGGTGCCTGTGATCAGCACATCGCCTTCGTGGAGGGTCATGAATTCGCTGATTTCGGCGATCAACTGGGGAATGCTGCGGACAAAGTTGGCCGTGGAGTTTTCCTGGCGCAGTTCACCGTTGACGAACAGTTTCAGACTCAACTGATGCGGATCGGCGAGCTGGTCACGGCCCACCAATTCCGGGCCCAGCGAGCAGAAGCCGTCACGACACTTGGCTTTCACCGCCGGGCGGTAGTAGCTGTCTTCCGGCAGGCTGAACTCATTGACGATGGTGTAGCCGGCCACATGTTCCAGCGCATTCTCGATGCTGACCCGGCTGGCGCTTTTACCGATCACCACACCCAGTGCAGGCCCCGGTTGCAGGCGTTCACCTTGCGGATGAATCACCGCGCGGTCATGGCCATTGCGGGTGTTGGGCGTCTTGATGAACAGCACCGGTTTAACCGGCGGTTTCTGGTAAGGCGCTTGCCCGAATTCGGCGATACGTTGGTTCAGCAACCCTTGATAGTTCAGCGCAACGCCGAACAGGGTGCCGTTCGCAACATCATGCAGGGCACGGCTCATGCTTTTCTCCTGGCAATGGCGGAGCAGTGACTGCTTCGCGAAATATTCGTTAACCTGTTAACGTTATAATTAATATGTTAACAATCGTCAAGCGTGGCAAAATGCGCTGGCAGTGGTTAGCCGCCGCAAACCGGCGCAGGATGAAAGTCCTTGCACTGCCAACACGCAAACAAGAAAGAGAACCGAGCGATGATCGATCGTCAGCCGATCCCCAATATCAACATCGGTCAGGTCTACGACCAGCGTTACAGCGATGCCGAAGTGCACTACGACAAACTCGGCAATCTGGCTGAGTTCTTCGGCCGCAATATGCCCGTGCACCGACACGACCGGTTCTTCCAGGTGCATTACGTGAAGAGCGGTGCGGTGCGGGTCTATCTGGATGACCAGCAATACCTCGAGTCGGGACCGATGTTTTTCCTCACGCCACCGACGGTGGCCCATTCCTTCGTCACCGAAGCGGACGCCGACGGGCATGTGTTGACGGTGCGCCAGCAACTGGTCTGGCAGTTGATCGATGCCGATCCGAGTCTGGCGCCGGGCTCGCAGTTGCCAGCGGCTTGCGTGGCATTGGCGGGGCTGGCACCACAGTTCCAGCCCGAGGTCAGGAGACTGGAGTTTCTGTTCGAGGAACTGTGCAACGAGATCAACGGCGACAAGCCAGGGCGGGGGGCGGCCTTGGAGAGCCTGACGCGATTGATCGTGATCAGCCTGCTCAGGCTGTGCGCCAATTCCCTGGAAGCCCGCCCGGCACGCCATGAAGACTTGCGGATCTTCCACCGCTTCAACGAATTGATCGAAGACCATTACCTGCAGCACTGGCCGCTGTCGCGCTATGCCGATGGCATTGGTGTTACCGAGGCACGGCTCAACGATGTCTGCCGGCGCATTGCCGACCTGCCGTCCAAACGTTTGATCCTTGAACGGCTGATGCAGGAGGCCAAGCGTCTGTTGTTGTTCACTGGCAGTTCGGCCAATGAAATCTGCTACCAGCTGGGCTTCAAGGACCCGGCCTATTTCAGTCGGTTTTTCCAGCGTTATGCGCTGGTGACCCCTGGGGAGTACCGCCTGCGGCAGTCGGGTTTGCGCTGAGGTAGCCATGTTTGCTTCTCGATAGGCGCCGAGTGTTTGTCGAGCAATCATGGTCGCAGCCGGTGCCCTGAAAAATGGCTTTTACAGGGAACCGATTGCACTTTTCATGGGCGGCTCACCACAAGGCCAGGCTGTAGCCGATGATGATCCGGTTTTCGTCTATATCGCTGGTCAGGCCGTTGCTTGAGCGAAGAGTGGCGTTGCGTAGCCGCACATTGACGTTCTTCAGCGGACCACTCTGCACCGTGTAAACCAGGTCGGTGTCACGCTCCCATTCCCGACCGTTACGCACGGTGGAGGTTTGCACATGAGAGCCGTCGACATAGCGAGTCATGAAGGTCAGCCCAGGCAGGCCCAGGGCCGCGAAGTTGTAGTCGTAACGCGCCTGCCAGGCGTCGGTCTCGGCCTTGGTGAAGACGTTGATGGTCACCAGGTTTACTGAATATGGGTCCAGGCCCGGAAAGGCGAAGTCGCCGTCTCCGGAGAGATTCTGGTACCCCAGGCCGAATTTATGGGCACCCATCGACAGGCTTACCATGCCGTTGAAAAAACGGTTGTCGATCTTGCCGCCATCGACCCTGGATGGACTGCGCAATTCATGGTTGCCTTGTTCGCGAGTATCGAAATAGCGCAAATCGCTGCGCAGATTCACACCTTCTGCCAAGGGCAATTCATGCACCAGACCGATGAAGTGCTGGCTGTAGATGTCCTGCATCCGGGCGTAATAATAGGTCGCTGCCAGGTGTGGATTGATCGCGTAGGTGCCACCGGCCAGATCGAGATGGCTGCTTTGCACACCGGCGTAACTCATCTCGTCATTGCTGGAGGAGTCTCGTAGGTTCTGCTTTTCCAGGCGGCCCAGATTCAGGGTCAGGCCGTCGACTTCCTGGGAGGTGACCAGCTCACCGCTGTAGGTTGAGGGCAGCAGTCGGGTGTCGTTATAGGCGGCCACGGGCAGTTGCGGCTGTAGGGTGCCGAGTTTGAGCACGGTCTTCGATGTTCGCAGCTTGGCGGTCAGGCCCAATTCGCTGTAGCTGTCCTCTGGTTGCTGGCTGGCGCCAAAGGGCAGCAAGCCGGTGCCTCGACGATCGCGACTGGAGTCAAGTTTCACCCCGAGTTCGCCCAAGGCATCGACCCCGAAACCGACCATGCCGTCGGTGTAGCCCGACTCCAGGCGTAATACAAAACCCTGGGCCCACTCTTCGGCCTTATTCTGTGGTGCGTTGCTCTGACGAAAGTCTCGGTTCATGTAGAAATTGCGCAGGTCCAAACTGGCTTTACTGTCCTGGACAAAATCAGCGTGAGCGCTAAACGGGCTAAACGCGGCGCACAGGGCAACGCTTGCCGCCGTGCGAAGGAGGCACGAATGCATGAGGGGGGTCCTTTTGTTGTTTTTGTAGGTATCACCCCCTATTCGGTAAGGGGTGTCATATAGTTAACATCTTATCTATTATTTTCGTAGCGTTTTTTTCAGTTTTTTCAGAAAAAGCAGGGGTGGTGGCGATTATTTTTTATCTGAGATCATTGATTTGTTTATAAGTTAATGATGTGCTGCAGAGGGGATGTTGCATGCACTCTGTGCCGACTCTAAGCTTTGAGGCTTCGACCTCTTTTTCCGCGTGAACCATGCCGACCCCCAGACCGTCCCTTACGCTCACCTTGTTGCAGGCCCGCGAAGCAGCCATGGCATTTTTCCGGCCGTTGCTCAACGAACATGATCTGACTGAACAGCAATGGCGGGTGATCCGTATCTTGCGTCAGCACGGCGAACTGGAAAGCCATCAACTGGCTAATCTGGCATGCATCCTCAAACCGAGCATGACCGGCGTGCTGTCCCGGCTGGAGCGCGACGGTATCGTCCGGCGCAGGAAGTCGTCCGAAGATCAGCGCCGGGTATTCATCGCCCTGACCGAGCAGGGGCAGCAGTGTTTCGTCGACATGAGTGCGGGGATGGAAAGCAACTACTTGAAGATTCAGGAGCAGTTCGGCGCGGAGTCGCTTGAGCAGTTGCTGGAACTGCTCAATAAATTGAAGAACATCAAGCCCTGATTGACGCAATGTCCTGTATTTGACATCCCCTCCGAGCAAGTCAAAAAAGTCCATTGCCACCATCCGATCACCAGGAAATTGAGCGCACGCTAAGATTGCCTGCAAACGTTTCGATACCAATGAGGCAACCTCACGGGGCTCCGTAGTGAACATCGACACCCGCATCAAATTCCGTCACCTCGTGTGCTTTCTCGAAATGGCTCGTCAGGGCAGTCTGGCGCGGGCGGCGGATGTGTTGGCGGTGAGTCAGCCAGCGATGTCGAAGACGCTCAAGGAGCTGGAGGAACTGCTGGCGGCAAGTCTGTTTATACGCAGTAAAAGTGGTGTGAACCTGACCGAAGCCGGGGTTGCCTTTTTGCGTTATGCCGGGCCTTCGGTGCAGGCGCTGCGCGATGGGGTGAACACCTTGCGCGGTGGCGAATATGCGGCAGGCACGGTTCGACTCGGCGTGTTGTCGACAGTGGAAAGTTTGCTGGTGCCTGAGGTTGTACGGCGCTTGCACGAGCGCCATTCGGCGCTGGTGGTGAGTGTGGTGACCGGGCCAAGCGCCTATTTGTTGTCGCAGTTGCGGGTGGGTGACGTGGACCTGGTGGTCGGCCGTATGACCGATAGCCCGGAGATTCAGGGGCTGACCTTCGAGCATCTGTACAGTGAATCCATGACACTGGTGGTGCGTCCCGATCATCCCTTGCTGGCCGAGTCACTGGAGCGTAGCGCCCTGGAAGATTTCCCGCTGGTGCTGCCGCTGGCAGGAACGACGATTCGCAAATATGCCGATAGCCTGTTCGTGCAATGTGGCATCAGCCAGTCGCGGCAGCGTCTGGAAACCTTGTCCGTGACCCTGAGCCGTCGTTATGTGTTGTCCAGCGAGGCGATCTGGATCGCGCCTCTGGATGCCGTGCGCCTGGATCTGGCAAGCGGCGAACTGCTTGAGATCAACCTGGGGCAGCGCGAACCGGGTGGTTCGGTGGGGATTTCCAGTAACGCCAGCTTGCCGTTGTCACTGGCGGCCCAGTGGTGCGTCGAGGTGCTGCGCGAGGTAGGGCAGGCGTATCGCGAAGGGTCTTATCCATAACCATTTGGTTATGTGTTGAGGGTGGCTTTTCAATATTCCCCAGCCTTCTGTTGTTTGAAACTGCGCAGGTAGTGCTCCATAAATCAAACAACAGGAGATCGACATGTCTGATGCAGACAGCAGTCGTTTCGTTATTCGTGACCGTAATTGGCACCCCAAAGCCCTGACCCCTGATTACAAAACCTCTGTCGCCCGTTCTCCACGCCAAGCCTTGGTGAGCATCCCCCAGTCGGCCAGCGAAACCAGCGGCCCGGATTTCTCTCACCTGAAGATGGGGCGGTTCGATAACGACCTGCTACTCAACTTCAATAATGGTGGGCTGCCGGTCGGCGAGAGGATCGTCGTTTCCGGCCGGGTCTGTGATCAATATGGCAAGCCCATCCCGCATACCCTGGTGGAGATGTGGCAGGCCAACGCCGGTGGTCGCTACCGGCACAAGAATGATCGCTACCTGGCACCACTGGACCCGAATTTCGGCGGTGTCGGCCGGGCTCTGACTGACCGTGACGGCTACTACAGCTTCCGCACCGTGAAACCCGGTCCGTATCCTTGGCGCAACGGTCCGAATGACTGGCGCCCGGCGCACATCCATTTCTCCATCAGCGGACCATCGATCGCCACGCGCCTGATCACCCAGCTGTATTTCGAAGGCGATCCACTGATCCCGATGTGCCCGATCGTCAAGTCGATCGCCAATCCAGAGGCGGTACAGAGCCTGATCGCCCGGCTCGACATGGGTAATGCCAATCCGATGGATTGCCTGGCCTATCGCTTCGACATCGTGCTGCGCGGCCAGCGCAAGACCCACTTCGAAAACTGCTGAGGAGTCCGTCCATGCCTATCGAACTGCTACCCGAAACCCCTTCGCAAACGGCCGGCCCCTATGTGCATATCGGTCTGGCCCTAGAGGCTGCCGGCAACCCGACACGGCCGGAAGAAATCTGGAATCAGATGGCCAAGCCGGGTGCCGAGGGCGAACAGATTCTGCTGATCGGTCATGTCTATGACGGCAACGGTCACCTGGTGCGAGACTCGTTCCTGGAGTTTTGGCAGGCCAACCATGAAGGGGTTTACGACCCGGTCTTCGACTCGGAAAAAACCTTCAACAGTTTCGGCCGAACCGCCACCACCTTCGATGCAGGGGAGTGGACACTCAATACCATCAAGCCGGGCGTGGTGAAGAACGCCGCCGGGGTGCCGATGGCGCCGCACATCAATGTGTCGCTGTTTGCCCGCGGGATCAATATTCACCTGCAAACCCGGCTGTACTTTGCCGATGAGCCACAAGCCAACTCGACGTGCCCGGTGCTTAATCTGATCGAGCAACCGCAGCGTCGCGAAACGCTGATAGCGCAGCGTTGCGAGGTGGATGGCAAGGCGGCTTATCGTTTCGACATACGTATTCAGGGGGAGGGTGAAACGGTGTTCTTCGATTTTTAAAACCCGCTTCGCGCCGAGCCAGCGAGTTCAACGGGCCAAGCGTGCAGACAACAAAAAAGCCGCTGCCACCCTCACAGGGCGGCAGCGGCTTTTTGTTGTTACAGGTTACTTGCTATCAGGCAGCGCGTAAGCGATCACATAATCGCCGCGATCGGGCGACTGACGCGCACCACCCGCGGTGATGACAACGTACTGCTTGCCTGTTTTCGGCGACACATACGTCATCGGGCCACCCTGGCTGCCCACGGGTAGCCGGGCTTTCCAGGCCTCTTGTCCGTTGGCGGAGTTGAAGGCGCGCAGGTAGTAGTCCTGTGTACCGGCGATGAACACCAGGCCGCCCTGGGTAGAGAGCGTACCACCCAGCGTCGGCATGCCGATCGGCAACGGCAGATGCATCTTGATACCCAACGGGCCAGTGTCCTGGACGGTGCCGACCGGCACTTGCCACGCGACTTTCTGGGTTTTCATGTCGATCGCGGTCAGTGTGCCAAAAGGCGGTGCCTGGCAAGGGATGCCGGCAACCGACAGGAAGCGGTTCTTGTTCACTGCATACGGGGTGCCTTTGAGCGGTACTGCGCCCATGCCGGTGTTCAGTGCTTCACCACCGGAAGAGGTCTTGGCATCTTTCTGCGCCGCAATCATCTGGATCCACAGGCCCAGACGCATGTCGTTGACGAAGATAAAACCGTGTACCGGGTCAGTCGAGATACCACCCCAGTTCATCCCTCCCAGCGAGCCCGGGAAGCTCAGCGAGATATCGGTGCCTGGTGCGGTGTACAGCCCGTCGTAACGCATTTTCTTGAACGAGATACGGCAGAGCAGTTGATCGAACGGCGTTGCCCCCCACATGTCCGACTCGGTCAGCGTTTGCGCGCCGATCGCTGGCATGCCCACCGATTTCGGCTGAGTCAGCGAGTAAGGTTCGTTCGGGATGTTCGAGGTTTTGACCGGAACCTCTTCCACCTTGGTCAGCGGTTTGCCGGTGGCGCGGTCAAGCACGAAGATCTGGCCGGCTTTGGTGCCGATCACTACGGCGGGCACCTTGCTGCCGTCGGCTTTGGTGAAGTCGATCAGGCTTGGCTGCATGGGCAGGTCGAAGTCCCACAGGTCGTTGTGGACGGTTTGGTAGACCCACTTTTCTTCGCCGGTTGTTGCGTTCAGTGCAAGAACGGAAGCGCCGTACTTGTGGTTCAGTGCCGTACGTTCCACACCGTAGATGTCGGTGGACGAACTGCCCATCGGCAAGAACACGGTGTTCATTGCCGGGTCGTAGGACATCGGTGCCCAGCTGTTGGGCGTGCTGCGCACGTAGGTGCTGCCGGCCGCCGGAGCCTGCTTGTCTTCGGGGTTGCCCGGGTCGAATGCCCAGCGCATCTCGCCGGTGACGACGTCGAAACCACGGATCACGCCACCTGGCATGTCGGTCTGGACGTTGTCGGCGACACGGCCGCCGACGACCACGGTGGTCCCGGCCATCAGCGGTGCCGATGACAGCTGGTAATAGGAATCAGGGACGTCACCAAGACCTGCTTTCAGATCAACCTGGCCGTTGTTACCGAAGCCCTGGCAGAACTCCCCTGTATCTGCGTCCACTGCAATCAGGCGCGCATCGATGGTGTTGGTCAGCAGACGGCGCTGGCAGTTGGCGCCGGCCGGTATCGACACGGGTTTGACAGGTGTGCTGCCGTCAGCAGGCTGGGCGAGCGCAGCGGTAGCGTCGAAGTAGGCGATACCGCGGCAACGTTGCCAAACACGGGTCTTGGCGTTGATCTCGTTTTTCCACAGCTGTTTACCGGTGTCGGCATCCAGTGCGATGAGGTTGTTGTGCGGGGTGCAGATGAACACCTTGTCGCCAACCTGTAACGGCGTCATCTGATCTTCGGCGCCATTGCCGTCGCTGATCGCGATGTCCCCGGTATTGTAGGTCCATGCCGGCACCAGCTTCGAGACGTTGCTACGGTTGATCTGGTCCAGAGCAGCGAAGCGGCCGCCACCTTCGTCGTTACCGTAGTGTTCCCAGTTTTTCTGGGCCTTGGCAGGGTCGACCGTGGTCAGGCCAGGGCCGTCACCGGTCGGCGAAACAGGGGCATGGGGTACGAACATACCGGCACCACCTGCAACGATGGCGACTGCCAGCACACCGCTCAGAGCGTAGCCACTGCGACCGCTGGCCAGGCTATTGGCCTTGCGCAGATGGGGGTAGACCAATGCCACCAACAGGCTCAGCACGCCCAGGGCGAACAAGCGAGAGATCAGTGGCCAGAAATTCAGTCCGACATCGGCCAGCGCCCAAATCACGGTCAGCACCATCACCGCCGCGAACAGCCAGGCACCTTGCAGACGCTGCTTGAAGAGCAGTACGGCAGAGACGATCAAACCGAAACCGGCGAGCAGGAAGTACCAGCTGCCGCCCAGCGTGGCGAGGTAGCCACCACCTGCTGCGAAGAATAATCCAAATACCAGCACACCGAAGGCGACGACCCAGATGGGCCAGCGGCTGACGGATGCCGAAGGTCGAGACTTAGTCATGTTGCATGATCCTACTGACGCATGAACGTTTGTGGGGAGGGTTAAGAGCAGTGAAGGCAAGTCTGAAAATAGTTGTTAACTATTTGGTTAATTGCGCAAAGATATCAAAAAAAGCGAGCCCTGCGACAAATTGTCATTTGCCGGAAAGGAGAAACACTGTTGCGAAGATGGTAACAATCGAGAGAAATGCCCTGAACACACGGGGCGAGCTGGCGAAGATTGCCTTCAGCCAGGTGTGATTGCCTACCGCAAAGAGCGATAGGCAATGGGGTCGACGTACGCCGATTGCAGGTCCCGCTCCGGGATTTCCCAGATGATTTGCTTTGGCGGCGTTTCTTTGGAAGCCGGGTTGTTGAGGTAGCTGTTTGCAGCGCCAGAGAACGCTCCACCGTCTTTGGCGAAGTTACCCACGGGGGCGCCCAGTGCCTGCTGCAGAAACCCTGCGAAGTTGGAGTTGCGTGAGAATGAAGTGCCGATGAGCGCGGTGTTGGGGAGGTCGGCATCGCCAAAAAGGTCTGCCTCAGTGTCAGGGTTGGCGGCCGACGTAACGGGAAGTTCGTGGGTGCTGGTTTGGGCGACCATGTCAGGTGCGGGTTGCCATTTGAGCGGCAGCCAGTCGATGCCCGCCAGATGGACCAGATCGCCAGGTCGAACTGCGAGCGGGGCATGACGTTCATTGAACGACCTGCTTGGCGTGGCGCTGATGCCCAGGGTCTTCAGGCGCTGTGTGATGGCATCGGCCGCCGTTTTCGCGCCGGATTCGCTCCAGTGCGTATCGGTGCGCAACCAGGCACTGGCCCCCAGTGGCGTCAGCGCCGCGGTGAGGTCCAGATTCGACACGCCGCCCGCATCCAGCTTTGAGGTCCAGGCCTGGATGCGTCCTTCGAGAGCGGCTGGGCGGTGCAGTGTGCAACGCTGCTCGGAAGCGATGCGGCTCTTGTCTGGAACGATGACCACCAGCAGGCTGATACCACGCTGGGAGAGCTGCTGCTTTAGATCAATCACGGCCTGGGCTTTGGCATCGGCATTGCGCTGCGCTTGATGATTAACCTTGAGCTCATCGGCCAAAAACAACCAGCCAGGACAACCTGAGCGAACCCTCGGCCCGGTGTCACTGAGGAGCAGCCAACTGACTCCGCGCTCCAGCTTGGCGAAGGTCGTGGGGAGGTGAGCGTTCGACAGTTCCTTGGCGAGTCGATGAGTGATATCGCCGTCAAGAATCTGCGAGGTCTGCACTTCACCGGGTAACAGTGAGATCTGCCCTGAAACGATCAGACGGCCAGAGGACAGCAGTCCGACGAACAGGAATATCAGCAGCGCCACGCCTGCCAACCGACTGCTGCGAATCGCCAAATCATCTGGCTGAGTAGGGAGCGGGGGAGGCTTTAGGGTTGTCATCAGAATTGGAAGTACAGGAAGGGTACGGTTTCGCGACTGGCGATCAGTGCGAACGACAGCATGAAACCGGCGATGGGCCAAAGGGCGGTGGTGTGGAGCAATAGGCCGCCCAGTCGTTTCTCACAGTAAGGGTGCAACAACGGTGCAACGACACCGAACACCCCCAGCAAACCCGCAAGGCCGTGTACCGGGCGTAGGGTCGCGGACAGTTCGTCACCGAGGGCAATGCCCTGCAGGCCGAACTGTCCGGCATACAGGCTCAGCGCGCTATGAAAGTCGGGGGCGCGGAACAGTGTCCAGGCCAGGCAGACGAACAGCAGGGTCAGCCCATGGGAAAACACTGGCTGTAACGGGGGCAGGGTAGAGCTGTTCCAGACACGATTCACACACAACGCAATGCCATGGGCGCTGCCCCACAGCAGATAATTCCAGCTATCGCCACCGTGCCAGAGGCCGGCGATAGCCATGATCAGGAACAGGTTGCGATAGGTTTTCCAGGTGCCGTTGCGATTACCACCCAGCGAAATATACAGATAGTCACGCAGCCAGCTGGACAGCGACAAATGCCAGCGGCGCCAGAAGTCCTGGATGCTGTTGGCCAGATAGGGACGGTTGAAGTTCTCGGGAAAGTGGAAGCCCAGCATCAATCCAAGGCCAATGGCCATGGCGCTGTAGCCGGCGAAGTCGAAGAACAGTTGCAAGGAGTAGGCAAGGCAGCCGATCCAGGCGTCAGAGAAACTTGGGTTCTGCACATTGAACGCCACATCGACCACCGGCGACAGGGTGTCGGCCACCAGGACCTTCATGCTCATCCCGACCATGAACCGGCGTGCGCCCAGCGAGAAATTCTGCCAGTTGAAGTGACGCTGATTCAGCTCACGCCGAACCCAGTCATAGCGAATGATGGGACCGGCGACCGAATGGCCGAACATCGAAATATAGGTGGCGTAATTAATGAAGCTGCGTTCGGCCGGCACGGTGCGGCGGTGTACATCCACCAGATAGGAAATCGCCTGCAAGACGATAAACGATAGCCCGGCCGGCATGATGACTCGCTGCCAGTCCAGCGGCATGGCGCCAGACCAGGCAAGGGCATCGATCAACGTACCGGCGACGATGTTGGCGTACTTGTACCAGCACAGCACCGCCGTGTTGAGCACGATCAATGTCACGAGTAGCCGCACGCGGCGCTTGTCTTTTTCCCGCAAGGCGTCAATCAGCAAGCCGCCGGCCCACGCCGTGATCGTTAGCACCACATGCACTGCGAGGAACCGAGGGCTCAACCAGCCATAGAACAGCCAGCTGCCGATCAGTAACGTGACGTTGCGCCAGGCGGCTGGGCACACTGCATAGCTGCACAAGAACAGCGGCAGGAACAACGTCAGAAACTCGAGAGAGGCAAAAACCATGGTGGTGGCGCGATCCGATCAGTGGGCCAGGACGTCAGTCGCGAGCAACAGGTGCGGGCCATTTGCACCAGGCAGCAGCACAACGCTGTAGCGCTCGCCGGCCTTGAGCTGGCCGAGGTCAAGTGGCGCACCGACATTGGTTTGGGCGCAGACCAATTGAACCGACAGGCTGACCGGGTTGATCGCTCGGCGTTGCACGCTGCCGTCGGCCACCTCCTTGAACAGGTCGGTGTTTTTCCCCGCAGCACGCAAACCGGCCTGGGTGCACGCTGGATCGGCACTGATAAACGCCAGCGAGGCTCTCAGGCTATTGAAATCGTCGGGTTGCTCACGGATGACGACCTGACGGATACCTTGAGCGCTATCTGGCAAAGCGATCACACTGGCGAATTCGCCTGCTGCCACCTGGATGTCCAGCGGCTGGCTTTTGCCGTTGCGTTCCAGGGTGCCCTTGATCGGCTGGTTGGCGGGCACGGGCAGGTAGTCGGACACGGCATTCGAATCCTCGAGCCTGAGGCTGGCCCGCGAGCCTTCGGCCAGCAGCTGCAAGGGGCGGTCGGCGGCGTTGATAAAGCGCACGAAGGCCGAGTCCTGATCCGGGCCCGTCGGGTACAGGGCAATGTCGGCGGCCTGGGCGTGCAGGCTCAGCATCAAGGGCGCGAACAGCGCCCAGCCACATGCGGATCGAGTCATTTGCCGGCTCCTGTGCTGCTGACGGTGTCGGCGGGCAACTTGGCCAACGCACCACCAATCGCAGTGCCCCAGGCTTGATAACCGGCAACGGTAAAGTGCTGCCCATCGGTGGTGATCCACTGCCCGGGTTTGGAGAACGTCAGCGAATCGATGTAGGTGCAAGGCGCCACGTTCGCGGCTAAAAACTGCGACATCAACTGGGTGCGGGCATCATTCTTCTGGTACATGCCACCGGCTTTGCCCCAGGCCGGGCCCACCCAGGCGCAACGGGTCCCGGTGGCCGCGATGGCCTTGGCCAGGCCGGTGACGCTTTGCCATGCCCAGGCCTTCGGAAACACGGGCTTGTCGTAGGACGCCATGGTGTCGCCGATGACCAGTACCACCAGGTCGGGCTTGTCGGCGGCGATCAGGTCCTGGATCGGTGTGGTGGTGGCGTCACGACCCTTGATCACCATCTTGTCGTTGCCTTTGCGCTCGGCACCGCAGTCGACCTTTTTACTGATCAGCCAGTCGCCGGCGCTGGCGCCACAGGCACCGATGGAGTGAACCAGGGCGCCTTGGCGAGTCAGGTTGTCGTGCAGCGGCTCCAGCAAATGGTCCGCGAGGCTCATATGGCTCTCCCCAAGAACAAGGAGCGTCAGGCCGGCAAGGGCAGAAGTGGGCATCGGAAACTCCAGAATGATCAGTTGGAATAAGGTGAGGCGTACGGACTGACCGGCAAGCTCATGGGGCCGCTGATGTCCTCGAACAGGTAACGCAAAGACAGGGCGCCGCTGAATTGTTGGTAGTCGTGGGCGTTGTCCAGGCCCAGATTGGCGCCCAGCAGGAAGTTCGAAGCGACCTTGTATTCAGCCGCTGCGGCGACGCTGTAGCCGATCCCGGTTTTGTTTTGCCCGGCGTAACGCAGGCCCGAGGCCGCCTGCAGGGCTTTGTCGGTCGGGAAATAGTCGACACTGTCTTGCTCGAAATGCTGCACGCCGACCGAGCCCTTGACTTGATACGTCAAGCGCCCGGTGCGTTGTGCCCAGGTCACCGGTACGCCCAGGGCGAAGAACGTCTGCGGACTGAAATAGCCGCCGTGGCCATAGGTGAAATAGTCCTGATTGTTCGCGTAGCTGATGCCGGTCATGCTCAGGCCGACGGTCAGCTTGCTGTCCGTTGCATTTTGCAGGTACCAGTAGATGCCGCTGCCCAGTTCACTGCGGCTGTTGGATTCGACATGGTTGCCCAATAGCTGGTGCCAGGAGGCGTAGCCATAGGCGCCGACTTCACTGTCGTCATAGCTCAACTGGCCGCGCCCGCCGTTGGCGGTCACACCGCCCCAGGACTGCCCGCTGCGTTTGTCCGTGGTACCGGCAAACGAGGTGACGCTGTCAGTCACCGGACGCCGGGAAACGCTCACCCCGTAGCGGACATTAGAGGAGTCGCTTATGGGGCGATCAACGCTGATGCCGCCCGTGGCGGTGGAGTATTTGAAGCCGAGCGGGGTGGTGCCGAGATCGGCCTTGAGCCCTTCCGCGGGCCGTTGGATAGCGACGGAAAGACCGACACCCTCGGCTTTTTGCGAGCCGGCGCCTTCGCTCTGCGCACCGCTACCGAAGCGCTGCAATGCTTCGCCGCTGGCACTGCCGGCGTTCAGCGAGACCGGTGTCACGCGCAGGGCGACGCGGCTTTCATCCAGCGGGATATTGATTTCCAGCGGCGTTTCAATATCGGTCAGCTTGCTCAACCCCGACTCACTGTTGTTGCTGCGAATGCTCACGCCCTGGGTGACGTAGGCACTGCGCTCCTGAAGGATTTTATTCAGCGCCAGTTGCGCGGGGCTGATGTCTTCACTCACCAGTGCTGCGCGCGGCAGCTGCGACTCGAATGGATTGCTCGCCTGCTGGGGCCTTGGCAGGGCGTCGATGCCAAAAGGGGAGGTAGACCTCACGCTGCCCGGCATTTCCTGAGCCGGTGGCGGGATCGCTGCCAGCAAGGCGTCGCGACTGACCTCGCTACGTGGCCCCGACACCCCCGCAAAAGGGTTGGGTGCCACCGTCGACCCGGCCAGTTGGCCGCTCTGGTTTCTGCGTTTCTCGCTCTGTTCGATGGCCACTGCCTTGCGCAGCAGATCGGCCGCCATGCCGGTCTTGCCCATGTTCTGGTAGAGGCGTGCGGCCTCGGTCAGCGTTTGAGGGTTACCGGATTCGGTCTTGAGCAGCTGTTGCAGTACCTGTTCGGCAAAGCCTGTGTCATGTGCCAACACCGCCGCGTCGGCGGCACCCAACAGCAGTTGTGGGTCGTTTGGCTGACGTTGTAACAGCGGCTTGTAGAGTTCGAGGGCTTTTGCCGTGTCGCCGTTGGCCGAATACATTCGTGCCAGCGCCGCGACGGCGGCGCTGTCACCGGGACGTTGCGCCAGCGCGGGCGCCAGCGTGTCATACGCGCTGGCCAGATTGCCTTGTTCGCGTAGATGGTCAGCCTGGCGGATGCGATAGAGATGGAGCAGGTCGTCGAAACGCTTGCGAGTCGGTGCGTTCAAGGGCTTGTTCTGAAGGTCGCGCAGAATCTCGTTGACCTGGGCGTCTTCCCCGGACTCAAGCAGGACCGAGGCGTATTGCAGGATGAAGTCCGCCGAGGGCGCAGCGGTGTGTTGCAACTGGCCGCGCATGAGGGCCAGCGCTCGGGTCGGCTCGCCGATCTCGACATAGGCCGAGGCCAGGCTCGCCGTGCGATCTGGACTGTTGTTGGCCGTCGGCTGAGTACGATCGAGCAAGGTCAGGGCTTCCTGGCGCTGTCCGCGCTTGCCCAACCCGATCGCCTGGCTGAGTTGCAGGTTGAGGCTGACATCAGCGGCCAGTGCTTCCATGTCCGGGGTGCGCTGGTCGGGGCGCAAGCGTCCCAAGGTTGCCTGGGCGGCTTTCCACTCACCCATCTGGACCGACAGCAAGGCGCTGACGTAAAGCGCATCGGCATTGTCGGGGTGGGCCTGGAGCATGGTGTTGATCAGGTCCCGAGCCTTTTGCGGTTCGCCCATTGCCAGGTTCAGGCGGGCCAGGGCGAAACGTGTCCAGATGTTGTCCGGCTCAACGCGCAGCGCGTCTTGCAAGGCGTTGCGCGCAGCGGGCAGGTCGTTGCGTTGTTCGGCGAGGGCGGCCAGTTGTGTCGCGCGCAAGGCTTGCAGGCGTGCGGACTGGCCGGTCTTTGCCTGTCCGGTGGCTGGCAGGCTGTTGATCAGTTGCAGGGCTTCATCGTTCTTGCCGCTCTTGAGCAGCACATTGACCAACCCTTCCTGTGCTCGAGGGTCGTCGCGGCGCAGATTCAAAATTTGCCGATAGTTGCGCTGAGCCTCATCGAACTGGCCCGCGCTGGCCTGAATATCCGCCAGGGCGAGGAGAGCATCCGCCCCGTTTGGATTCTGCCGCAGCGCCTGGTTCACCAAGGCCTGTGCCTGGGCTGTCTGGCCTTTGGCCTGGGCATCGCGGGCCTGCTGCAACGCAGACCAGTAGCGCACTTCGTTCAGCGCCACTTGCCAGCGGCTGCCGTTGTGTTGTCGCGTGGCCTGCCCCAGGAGCTTTTCCGCTTCGGCCAGTCGCTGTTGCTGCTGGCGAATAACTCCAAGGCCGCCCAGCGCGTCAGCGTCATCGGGCTGGGTTTTCAAGCGTGCTTGAAACGCCTGTTCGGCGGTGGCCTGGTCGCCTGCTTTGAGCGCCTTCAGGCCGCGCGCGACTTCGGCGGGCGGTTGCCATTCCTTGCTGGCCGTCGTTGCCGGCTGTTGCTTGCCCTTGTTCATCTGCGCGCGGATTTCCACGTCATCCGGATGCGTCTTGAGGTACGCCTCGAACAACGGTACTTGTGCCGGATTGGGCGGACCGATCCAGGTCAGTGCCAGTCGCCAGCTTTCGTCGGCATCACCGGCAATGTCGGTACGCTGGGTCAGCGCGGCCAGTGCACGAATGCCCTCGGCACGGCTGTCTTCACGACGGACCAGATGCTTGGCGTAAAACAGCGCGACGATCGAGTCGTTGGGCATCTCACGTTGCAGGCGCTGGAACCCGCTGCGCGCTTCAGCCCAGTCAGCCTGATTGAAGGCAAGGTTGTTGTAATACTCGCGGCCGATCGTACCTTGAGGTGGGCGGCCATCGAACAGCGAGCGAAACACGGCGGTCGCCTTGTCACGCTCACCGGCATCGACGAGGCGCCGAGCCTCCTCCAGGCGCTGCTGGTTCTGCGGTTGGGCCACGCCGATGTCCTGCGCCAATTGCAGAGCCTGCCGAGGCGTTGGCTGGATGGCCTGCAAGCGGGCGAGGTATTGCTGCGCCTGTTGTGGCTTGCCCTGTTGCACGCCGATCAAGCCCAGGCCATAGAGTGCGTCAACCTGGACCGGGTCCAGCAGCAGGACTTTCTGCCAGACTTCCGTAGCGCGTTGAGGGTTGTTGTGCGACTGCCAGTAATGCCCTTGCTCGACGAGTAACGTCTGTGGCGTCGGACTTTGAGCGTGTGCAGCAGCCGTCCATGCGCTCATGACGGCGATGGCTAGCGTGCGGTGGTGCGCGTGCATGCGGTCTCCCAGGAGAGTTTCAGCGTTCCGTCTTCCCGGAATCGGTAATGTTTATCTGCCCAGCCGAGCGCGAACAGGCTAAGCATGAAGTTGTAGTAACGCGGCGGACTGGCGTCGGCATCAGGCCTGGCCAGCGCCTCTTGCAAGGCGAGCTCCACGCGCTGGCGTTGTTGATCGGCCAACCGGGGATGCCCCTTGGCCTCAAGGTAGGGAATCAGTGCAGCCCAGAATCCAAACGGGCTCTGACCCTGGACACTGCCGTGGAGAATCCGGACTGTTTCCGGGGGGTAACCCGTCGCGACAGTGCTGCGAGCCATGCCGTCCAGCCGTTTGAGCAGGAGCGCTGCCAGCGGTTCGGAGGCGTCGCTCATGCCCAGCCAGAGGTACGCGCGAATGGCATCGTAGCTACCCGTGTCGCCGTTGATCGGGTCGCTGACGAAGACACCCGATTGCGCTGAAGTGCCTTGATAACCGACCCAGTCAGCGACAAAACCGTGGTGGCTTGATTGGGCAATCATCGTCGCGGTGTTGTTGGCAATCGCTTGCCAGGGGCCGTTGGGAGCTTCCTTGGCCAGCCGCCGTAATAGTGGCAGTGGCAGGTAGCTGGGGTTCAGGCGCCAGAGAGCATCCGGCAGGATGAAGCCCTGTGGTCCAGGCAATACCATCGGACCCAGCCCGGGCAGCGTGACGACCAATTGCGCTTCAATCGTCGCCATCAGGTGCAGGGCATCCTGGCGATAGTCCGGCCGATGCCACAGTCTTGCGGCCTCGAGCAGGGCGTAGGCGATCCACAGGTCGGCGTCGGCAGCCGAATTGGCGTCTTGCAGGCGCCACTGACCGTCGGTGTCTTGCCCCCATAACCAGCCTGGCAGGCGAGTGGCGGTGGCGGAGCCTGCGAGGTTGGCTGATGTCCAGCGCCAGAGTTTGTCAAAGCGTGGCTGATCGTTGCCGATCAGTGCGAAGAGCATGCCGTAGGATTGCCCTTCAGAAGTGCTGTGATTATTCTCCAGGCTCGATTCCAGAACCCGGCCGTCGGCCTGGACGAAGCGCGTTGCGTAGGTTTGCCACAGTGGCCAGGCCGGCAACTCACAGGGAGTTGTGGCGGCTATCGCAGGCACCGGCAGGGCGAGCGCAAGCACAACGCTCAACCTGCGCACGTTACCGCGCAGGCACTGGCGAAGTGAAACCGCCCGGCTGCTCATGGACGACACAGGCATGCGCAGCTCATTGGCCAAGACGACGTTTGGCCCGTAAGCGCAGGGCCAGGTAAGTCATCGAAGCAAGCAGCAGGACCCCGAGGAGCGTGAACAGCATGAGCGCCATTATGTTTTGCGAGAGGTACCACTGCAGATAGCGCAATGGCCCCAGGCTCCCGACGTAGTAGTCCTGTTCGGCGACCAGCGATTTGACATGCTTGCCCTTGACCACCACCAGACTGCCTTGCAACTCGTGGGCGTTTTCTTCGCTGCTGAGCAGGGCGTTGGTCACGTCGGCCAAGCCGTTGGGCCTTGCGCTGGCGATAAACACCACACTGCGCCCACTCTTGAGCGGCGATTCGAATCCAGTCAGATAAGCACTGCCGTCGTCAGCGCTGAACCTGAAGCTGCTGCGCGCTTCACGCAGATTGGTTTTCGTATCCGGGCTGATCCAGTTGCGCAGACGCAAGGGCAGGTCAGACAGTTCAAAGTACTGCGCAGCAGCTTCGTCCTTGGCCGGCAGCAGGCTTTGCCATTGCTCCAGCAGCGGCTGATTGTTGCCCGAGGCGAGCACCAGCAGATCTCGGTCGCGTTGCTCGGCCACCTGGTCGGCGTGGACCACCTTTACGCCGGTGGCCGGATAACCGGTGGAGTCGCCGAAGCGGCCCAGCACGGTCAGATAGGCGCTCAGATCGGCCGGGCCTGGCTCGTTGGGCAGGATCACCGATGTTTCAGAAAGGTCGGCCATGCGGGTGAACGGGAAGCCGCTGTCCTTGAACACCCCGAGGTTGGGCATGGCCATGAAGTGTTCGTATTGGCTGAGGTCCAGGGTCGAGTCCGGGTCGATCACACCGCGCATGTTGTCGATGATGATGTCGCGGCAGTCGCCCTGTTTGATGTAGTCATACATAAAGCGAAATTGCAGGCGTGATTGCAGCGCTACGGAATTGAGCGGCAACAGCATGCGCGACGTGCGGGCCAGGCTGTCGTCGGTTTTGAGCATCGCCAGCAGGCTGTCGCTGCTGCCGAGTTTCTCGATCGAAGGCAGATCGATCGACTTGATGAAGGTATCGTTGAAATTGACCAGCAACGAGGAATTGGTGGAGACCGGCTGCGGCGTATAGCGGTATTTCAGGTCAAGTTGTGCGCCGGGTTCACGCCAGTTGAACAGGTCGGGTGGCAAGCGCAGCGCAACCGTCATTTGTCCCGGGTTGTAACCCGATACATTGAGTTCTGCGGGCTTCGCCAGCTCACCCAGGCGAACCGGGCGGTCGGAGGGCAGCCAGTTAGGCGCGTCGTACGGTCGGCGTGGCTTGAGCGAGTCGATCCGGTCGATCACCACGCTCTGCCCGGAAAAGGCCGAGCCACCGAGGGCCAGCGCGGTCGCGGCGACCTTGAGATCGGCGCCATCGCGCCCGGAGACGATCAACAGTTTGCCCTGAGCATCATTCGGGTTGCTCACGAGTGTCAATGTCGGCCCCGTGGCCGCTTTGATCGGCAAGCCACTCAAGGCCGTCGATTCGCCACTGCTGACAAACACCACGGCGTTGCCTTTGGCCGGCAGGCTGGTGAGGCTGGCGGGGAAGGTTGCGCCGCGGTAGCTGGCCAGGGCGCCAAACCAGGACGACAGGATACCGGCGGCCTCAAGCTCAGGGCCGCCCGGGCGCGCAGTGAACACGAAGGGCAGCTTCAGGGGCGAAGCATCTCGACGATCGAACAAGGGCAGAGGCAGAGCGGACAGGTCGTTGGGCTGTTTAATCGAGGACACCTGGAGGCTCAGCTGGCTATCGTTGCCGATCTTGGCCCACAGGCTGGAGTGCAGAGGGTCTTCACATTGCATCGTGTAGTGACCGATGAACTGCAGGCTGAGCCGGTTGAATTCGGTGATGGTTTGCGGCGGAATCTGCACGGTCCGGGTCTGCAATTTACCGGCCTCTTCCTTGGGGAGGGGCAGGCTGGCGGCCACTTGATCGTTGATCAGCACGTTGATTTGCGAAAGGTCGGCCAGCAGCGCCGGTGAATAGCTGTACTGCAGCGTGACCTGCGCAGCCGTGACGACTTCATCGGCGCGCACATTGAAGTTCACACTGTCGGTAGCCTCCACGCCTTTAAGGTTCATCGAATAGCTTTTGCCGAGCTCCTTGAGGGTGCGGGTATAGCTGTTGCTCGGGGCATCGGTCCCGGGCAACGATGCGACCGGCATCACCGCCGGCTCTGTGGCGTTGATTGGGGTGGTAGCACTCAACGCCCAGTCGCTCCAGCCCACTAGTGAGCAGGCGAGCAGCATGAGTGAGCGACGAGGAGGAAAGGTTCGGCGAGTGGAAGGCTTCAAGATCGTTGCGTGTCCGCGGTGGGGTCGATGGGTGATGGAGTGGCCGGGCGTTTGCGCAGCAGCGCCTGGCTGTCCTTTAGGGTGGCAACGAACAAGCGCAGGATGGCGCGCAAGCCAATGCTGCTGACCTCGCGCAACGCTGACATTGGCGCGTCGAGGCGGCCGTTGCCCCACGTGTTGGCCCAGGTGTCGGCCCGTGAAAAGGTCAGTCGCACCAGCTCACTTTGCTGGCGCAGGGTCAAACCCTCGAATTTCACGCCTGCCACGTTGTCGTTGCTGAAGATCGTTGTTGCGGGAAAGAGGCTTGAGGGAGGTGTGCGCAGAATGCACAGCCGCAGCTTCTCTTTGGCGCTGAGCTGAACTTGCGGTGGCAGTGCCAGACCCACGCCGTTTTGTGAGAAGTCCCGGGTTATGCAATCGAACGATGTGCCGTCTTCGCGATAGACGCGCACGGGCAGATCCGCGGGCACCCTGGGCTCGTTGCGCACCTGAGAGGACTCAGTGGCCACCGCCACGGCGGTGCTGACGATGATGATGTTGTACACGGTCCAGATCAGGTTGATCAGCAGGGTAGTGACCTCGGCCGAATCACTCCCGACCAGTTTCACCACGCCGATCGCCAGACCGATCATGTTCAAGGTCAACAGGACGATGTAAGGCCGCGCGAGCTTCCAGTTGAAATAGTCCTTTTCGACGGTGCCGCCCTTGTCGGTCACGTTGAATTTGCCCAGCGAAGGGCTGATCAGGGCCAGCAGGACCGGTCGCATGATGTGCCAGGCCAACACCGACTCATACACTTCGTTCCAGAAGGAATGGCGGAAGCGCCCCTGGATGCTGGAGTTGGTCAGGCTGGAATGGAAAATATGCGGCAGCACATAGACCGTGACCATCAACGCCGAGGCATGGAAAATCTGCGCGTCGAAAAACAGGTAGGCCAATGGTGCGGTCAAGAACACCAGGCGGGGCAGGCTGTAGAAAAAGTGCATCATGGCATTGAGGTAGCAGATGCGCTGCCCCAGGTTCAGCCCTTTGCCAAACAAGGGATTGTCGGTCCGAAAAATCTGCACCATGCCCCGTGCCCAGCGTATGCGCTGGCTGATGTGTCGGGAAAGGCTTTCGGTGGCCAGTCCCGCCGCTTGTGGAATGGCGAGGTAAGCGGTGTTGAAACCACGGCGATTGAGCTTGAGTGCCGTGTGCGCATCTTCGGTCACGGTCTCGGTGGCGATGCCGCCGACTTCCAGCAAGTGAGTCCGCCGGATGACCGCGCAGGAGCCACAGAAGAATGCCGCGTTCCACAAGTCGTTGCCGTCCTGCACCAGGCCGTAGAACAGCTCACCTTCATTGGGTACCGAGCGAAAGGTATCGAGGTTTTTTTCGAACGGATCGGGTGAGTAGAAAAAATGCGGCGTTTGCAGCAACGCCAGGTTCGGGTCCTTTAAAAACCAGCCCATGGTGATTTGCAGGAAGGAGCGGGTGGGCACGTGGTCGGCGTCGAATATGGCAATGAACTCGCCATCGGTGACTTTGAGTGCCTCGTTGAGGTTGCCGGCCTTGGCATGTTGATTGTTGTCGCGGGTGATGTAGTTGACACCAATCTGCTGACAGAAAGCCTTGAATTCCTCCCGGCGTCCGTCATCGAGCACGTGCACCCGCAGTTTGCCCTCGGGCCAGTCAATGGCCTGAGCCGCGAGCACCACCAGTTTGACGATACCCAGTGCTTCGTTATAGGTGGGAATGAACACATCCACCGTCGGCCATTCAGCGGGTGGCTGTTGCAGAAACTGCGGTTTACGTTGCAACGGCCAGGCGGTCTGTATATAGCCGAAGACCAGGACGAGCAAGGCATACAGTTCTGCCAGCACCAGCCCGTAGCCAAATACGGCATCCTGCCAGTTGTCGAAGTCCAGGGTGTCGGACAGGCGCCAGTACATGTAACGCAACGAAGCGATCAGCGAGAGGGTAATCAGGGTCAGGATCGCCAGACGCCCGGTTTGCTTACGGATGATCAGGCTGGCGGCAAAACAGACGGAGGCAAACACGGCCTGGGAATACAGACTCTGCGGCGCAGTGAGGATACCCAGCACCAACAATGCTGCAATCAGCCCGCCTGAAATTTTCAGGCCCAGGCGCCAACGCAGGGGCCATTGACTGAAGCGATCCTGGAAGCTATCCAGCAGCTTCTGCAACCACCAGGTCTTTGCAGGTAGCTGATTCAGCTGGACGGTCATAGCGTGCCCTGCTGGCTGGAAGCATCCGCGAAAAGCAGGGCATGGACCGCGCCTGATAGCGACAGAATGTCCTGACAGCCAATGCTCTCAGGTGCGTACTGCAACAGGTCCCGACCATAGGCCAGCGACTCGTTGAACTGGTGATCGAGGCGAATCGTCCCGATCAGGTTAGCGCCGAGCCGTCGCTGAAACAGCACGCCCATGTCCCTGCTGAACGCACGAGAGTCATCCCGTTGGTTGAGCACATACCGCTGCCGCTGTGCGCGTCGCGGGCTGGTTTCCAGCCACTGGGTCATGGTGTCCAGTGCCAGGTAGGAGGCCGCGTCGGCCACCGTCATCACCAGCACCAGATCGGCGGCGTCGAGTGCCTGTTGCGAATAGACGGTCGCGCCCGAAGGCGTATCCAGGATCACGATATCGTTTTCGCTGAGGTTCATTGACGCCAGGTGCTGATTCAACCAGTCAGCATCTTCAAGCAGCATCTGCCTGAGCAATCGGCGTTCGTTCAGCTCGCCAGTGCCGAAGGGCAGGCACTCACTGTCACTAAAGCCCGGCAGGCGATGAACGCCCCAGTCGGCGTCCTGCTCTTTGAGCTGGATCAGCCCGGGAGCCGGCCTGGTGATACCCAAGTGGCTGGACAGCGCGTTCTGAGGGTCCAGATCAATCGCGATGACTCGCCCTCCAGGGTGCCGAAGGGTTTTCGCGAGGCCAGCGGCGACGGTACTTTTACCCACCCCACCATTCGCTGAAACGATGGCAATGACCTTCGCCTTCGTCCGCTTGTGAATCGTTTCTGGCAGACCGTCTCGGCGAACCTGGTTGAGTTCTCGCAACAGGTCGCTCAATCGCTGACGGTCACCCGTAGCAGAACTCGCAAGTGGTTCGGTCAGGGGAGGGGGCTTGGGCGATGGTGGCGAGGGGGGAATATTTTTCACCGGTTCGACCGGCGGTTCTGGCTCAGCCACCGCAGGTATGACCGGGTCGTCTTTGAAATCTTTATAGTTTGGTTGTATTTCCTGGTAAGTCTCTGCGTTTGCGCCAAAACGTGTAAAGAGTTTCGTAATGTCGTCTACATATTTCATGCGTTGTACCAGGAATGAAATAACTTAGAAACTCAGCATTCCATTAACTTAACAAAGTTGATGCGTCGTCTAGGCGTTGGCAGAGTGCCATTAATTTAGGGTTTCCATGTAGGTGTGTCAATAATTGTTATAAAAAGTCAGCGAGTCATGTTGGTGTTTGTCCAAGTATTATTTGTGTGTTGTGATATTTGTAGAAAGTGTGAATGTTAAAGTGCGCTAAAATAATAACTGTCCAATGAGGTGTGGTGCGGTAGCAGATAATAAGTGCATTTATCGGGAGAAATAATTTCAGAGTATTTCTGCTTCAGGAATAAAAGAAATCTCTTCGGTTTCAATGGGGGTGGAGTAGTGTGAGTCTCGTTTCCGCTAAAGTTATTGTTCTATTGGCTTTCGTTGAAGTTCGTGAAGATTGAAAAAAAGAAACTTCGGTCTCTTTTTATGGTTACCAAGTTCCACCACTTCTGACGCAAATGTATCTCTGTGTATCCAGGCCGCATGCCGATACAGACTGTTTCTTTTATGGGCGGTTGGTGACACATCCGGGATACCCGTTCGGCGTCAAATGAACTCCATCGAGACATCGTTCAATAGTTCAACCACCCAAGGAGTTTCCAATGAAAAAAGTAATGGCCGCTCTGGCCTGCACCGTTAGCCTGATCATCGGCGCCAACGCGTCGGCGCAAACTGAAAAGCCTACTGTTGTTCTGGTGCACGGCGCCTTTGCCGATGCTTCGAGTTGGAATGGCGTGGTGAAGATCCTCGAAAAAGATGGATACCCTGTTGTGGCCGCCGCCAATCCATTGCGCAGTGTGAAGAGCGATGGCGCTGCTGTTTCTGCGTTGCTCGATGGCATCAAGTCGCCTGTTGTGCTGGTCGGCCACTCCTACGGTGGCAACGTCATCAGCGAAGCGGCCAACGACCATGCCAATGTAAAGGCACTTGTTTACGTCGCCGCCTTCGCGCCCGAGGCGGGCGAAACGGTCGCCGGGCTAGCCGGAAAATTCCCGGGGAGTACCCTCGGCCCAACCCTCGCAGCGCCTGTCGCACTGGCTGATGGCGGCAAGGATTTGTACATCCAGCAGGACAAGTTTCACGATCAGTTCGCCGCTGACGTCCCCACCGCGCAGGCGGCATTGATGGCGGCGACTCAGCGCCCGGTCACCGAAGCGGCGCTGAACGAACAGTCAGGTACGCCCGCCTGGAAGCACATTCCGTCCTGGTACATCTATGGCGACAAGGACAAGAACATTCCACCGCAGGCCATGGAATTCATGGCCAAGCGAGCCGAGGCCAAGGTGGTGAAAGTCGTTAAAGGGGCTTCCCATGTCGTGATGGTTTCAAACCCGGAGCCGGTAGCCCGGCTGATTGAAAAAGCGGCTGCGGCGATGTGATTCCTGCGCTTGTGAAGTGTAGGTAGGCAGAGGGTCAAGTATCGAATCAAGGCATCAAGTGAGGAACTCATTTGTGCCTTGATCGATTTTTGAACGGGTGGTCGTCAGTAAGTTGATCAGCCGGTGAGCCTCTGCGCCGAAGCATTTCACCGGCTTGCCGTAGCGACGCCTCGCAAGGCACCGATCTGTTTAACCCCTTAGAACCAATAATGCAGGCCGAGCATTAATGACTGGGCGCTGTAGTCAGTACGCACATCGCCTTGGGGCAGGCCCTGAATGTCACCGAAGTGCGCATCGCGAGTCTTGAGGTATCGATAATCCAGGGACATGGACCATTGTTCGGTGAGTTCGTAACCTATACCGGCGCCGAGTTGATAGGCCGATACAGTGTCGCGATGAGTGCCGCCGAACTGGACGCCACCGGCTTCCAGGCCACTGACCGACAGCGTGGTGTAACCCAGGCCGCCGCCGATGTAAGGGGTGAACCGACTGAAGGGTGCTGGCAGGTTCAAGACGTCATACCAGAGGTTGGCCATGACGCTGGTGGCTTCCTCTTCGCCTTTACCGTCGATGCTCCCGCCGCCTTCATAGACCCGGTTATTGAATTGGGTCAGGGTGTTTTTGCGGTAGCTGAGTTCCACTTCAGGTCTGAGCCCGATGGGGAAGCGCCAGCCCAGTGCCAGTCCGGTGGCGTAGCCGGAGTGTAACGGTTGGTTGAATTCCATTTCGACAAAGTCGAGGTTGTTCTGGTTAAGGTCCTGCGGAGCCACCCAGTTCAGACCACCCATGACACTGACATAGGGGCCGAGCGTGTCGGCGGAACTGGACTCAGGGGCAATAAGGCCCATGCCAATGACGCCCATCACGAGATACTGAGGTTTTTTAAATAGGTTCATGCTCGGTCCGAAGTGTGCCGTTATCGATAAGTAAGCGGGGGGTGTTAGGGAGCGAGCGTTCAACACGCTCCCTCCCGGGATATTTCATACACGGTGCAAATGCTTTCCAGGTTTTTCGAGCCCTGGGGTACTGATGGCGTTCGCTCGTTGTTCAGCCAGCGTGCACAGGTTGCGCAGTGCCGTGGTCATTGCCGCGGTCAGCATTTTGCGTAGCAGCCCGCGGTATAAAAAACTCAAGGGGCCAGAGATCTTCGCGCTATGGATGACCTGGGTTTCATTCGGGGAAAGCCTGCGCATCTGGTGATCGAACTCAAGGTCGATCCAAAGCAGTCTTGCCGTGTTCCGATAGCTTTCATGCAGCTTCACTGCTTCCAGTTTCAGCGGCATATTCAGGCCATTTTTGAGGACGCATTTGCCTCGTGTTCCAGGTTGAAACGGGCCATTGAGCTCACACTGGCGAACGTCGGTATCCCATAGCGGCGCTTCTGAAAAATTGCTCCAGATATTCCAGATTTCAGCACGCGGCGATTTGACTATGACTTGCACTTTGACATCGTTCACGGCGACACCTTGATTGTTGGGGGCACGGTCATGCGGGAGAGTAGTGGGATCAATTGAGTGCCTCAGGCAGCGGGTGCGGATTGACTCAGCACTTGAGCTGTAATGCTGGCTTGACCGATTTTTTCGCCCCGGTTGAACAGGTCGATATAGATGCGGTTGGTTTTGAACGGCTGCTGTGCGTCAAAACCGGCTTGCGGTGCCAATGACAGCGGACTGTTCCTGGGGATTGGCCGATCCAGGGTGAAACTCAAGGCCAGCAGGTTCATCGGGGTGTTGAGTGGAATCCGCAGATGGCTGTGGGCAATCTGCATGTAGCACTGGCGGGCAACTTCGAGGAAATACACCATCGAATGGTGCTCGGGGTCGCCCTCCTGGAAGAAGTGCTCATCCGGCAGTTTGAGCGTGTCCACGCTCAAGCCCTGAGCGATGCCGCTCATGTCACTGACGATGACGTTTTCTTCCCTGGCCTTGTGCAGCAAGGCCTTGTCGCGGCAGCGAGTGGCCGTGAACTCGCCGGCGGGCGATTTCTCGAACGCCGAGCTGTAGGCCATCCCAAGGACGCAGGTGCACATCAGCTTTCCGGCTTGCATCACCTTGGCATTGAACACATGCGGGTCTTTACCCTGTTCCAGATGCAGATCGATCACACCCTGCTTTTGTACGTATTGCTGGAACTTGATATTCAGGGTTTTGACATAGGCGACCCGTCCACTCAGTGGCGGCATGGCAAGTTCAATCAATTGCAACACGCCCTCAAGCAATAAAATGCCGGGGATGTGATCAAGAGGGTGATCGAAGAAATAAGGGTGCGCTTCATTCACCACGAGCTGGGCGCGTAGTGACTGGGGGCCGCGCTGGACGTTGGTGATTACGACGTTTTCCGGGCAACGTTGCCAGTGCGCCGGGCGCTGGGCTTCAGTGCCACGGTGCAGGGCGAAAAGACTCTCCATGGCGCGAACCCGGACACGCAACCCTGAGAGCAGGGTGTTGGTCAGCATGTCGCTGAGTTGCAACACATCGACGCCGTCGTTTTGTGGTTCGCGGACAAGGCTGACAGGACGGGCAGGCGGGATCACCGGCTGCAGTTCATGGTGGGCCGAGTGAGCAAAACGCAGGGTAAAGGGATGCTTGATGGCAGGAGCGGGTTCGGCCGCCGTGCTCCATTCCCGAAGCTTTTCAGTAAACAACCACATCACTGCCTTGCCGGCTTCGCGAACCTCGATCACCGTGTGAGCCGATGCACTCAACATCACCGCCAACAGGGTTTCGATGCCACTGGCTTCAGCCAGGAAACCGGTAATCTCTTGCAGAGATCCACTGGCATGAGTCGCGTCAGGTTGCAGCTCGCAGACTTCAATGTTCTGGTATTGACTCCGCTCTTTGCCCAGCAGTTGGCAAGCCTCTTCCAGCGAGTTCGCGGCATGGGCGAGAACCGCCGCGCGGATCACCAGTAAAGGTTTGTCGCTGGCGTCTGGTTGATAGGGACGCAGCGCAATCAGCCCCAGTCCTTCACCTTGCACCGTCGCTGAATGTCGGGCGCGCTCGATCTCGATTTCACCGCTGATAAAGCGTCCTGCACCGAGCAACAGCGTGGTTATGCCGTTCTTGAACCATTGCTGCGATGCCAGCAAGGTTTGCCAGAACAGACCCGGGGTGCCGACCAGTGTTTGATGGAAACCCTTGAAGTCAAAAATTTGCGTCGGGTAACCGGACAACATGTTCGGCAACATGGTTGCCACGTCCGCTACCTCCACGCCCGGTGGCGTGCCTTGAGCCTGGGAGTAGAAGTTGTGAGCGCTGCTATACGCATTGCTGAAGCGTTCCCCACCCATGTTGCAGCACATGACCATTGCCGTGCCAGGTGAGCCGGCCACGCCCGGCAGGCGTCGCAGCAAATGATTGACGCGATCGGTGATCAACAACTTGAACGGATCGACATGGGCCAGAGGTTTGGGGCCCATGCCGAAACCGTCGATATCAATGACGCGATCCTGCGCCAGGAATTGGCCCAGTAACGGCTGACCTGGGGCAGGGGTGTAATCAACGAAACGCCCATAAGGGAAACTGACTGATGGCGCTGCCGGCCGATCGAGCTGTTGCTTGAATGACTGCAACGAGCCGTGACTGCCGATCGCTGCTTCAGCTTCGACAATCGCAAGGTCCAGCATTAACACGCCGGGGTTGGCGTGAGGGGCGACAGGGCGGTTGTCGGGAATATATTCATCCACTACCAGATGCGCATTGGCGCCGCCAAAACCGAAGCTGGATATGCCTATGCGGATCGCCGACTGCCGGTCCGCGAGGGGCTGTATCTGCCTTGTGGCCAGTCGCAGGCTGGTCTCGTCGACTTTTGCGCTGGTACGGTAGTCGGGCTGAGGTGGAATCCCTTTGTGACGCAAGATCATCAGCGCCTTGGCGAGCGAAGCGCCTCCAGCGGCGGCCAGTGGGTGACCAATGACGGACTTGATCGAACCGATGGTGATTTTTTTGCCGTCTGTGCAGTGGGGGGCGAAGAAGCTGTTCAGCGAGTCCAGCTCTGTCGCATCACCCAGCGGAGTACCGGTGCCATGGGTTTCGATGTAGTCCACGTCATTGGGATCAAGACCGATATAGGCACGCTGGTAAGCCGTGTACTGGGCCTGTTTGCCAGGTGCAAACACTGAACCTTCGGCGCCATCGGCGGACATTCCCAATGCCCGTAAAACACCCAGGGGACGGCGCTGCGCAATCAGGGCCTGCGATACAGGTTCGACCAAAAAGGCGACTGCACATTCGCCCGGCACAATGCCGTCAGCGTCCTGGCCGAACGCCTGCATTTGGGCCCGGGCGGAAAAGGCGGTCAACTGCGAGAAGCCCAGAAACAGCGCCGGTGGCAGCACGGTGTTCAGTGCCATGACAATCGCGTTATCCGCCTGTCCGCTATTGACCAGGGCCTGAGCCATGTCGATTGCATAGGGGAACGAACTACAGGCGGTGTCGACCGATAACGCCGGGCCACCGAAGGCAAAAGCCGCCGCCAGTTCAGCCACTTGTTCACCCGGCGTGTAGCCCTGTGGTGCTTCGGCTTTTCCGGACATGCCGGTGACGAAATAACTCTCGTCACTCCAGGATGTTGCGACCACCAATGCGGTGCGTTCTTTGATCAGAGTCGAGCCTTGTCCGGCAAGCTGGGCGAGGAGTGTCTGCAGTACTTTCTTACCGATGGCGACCTGCCGTCCTTCATGCCGTGAAGGGGTTGATGCGTCATCGGTCAGGCAAAAAGCGCTGTCCAGGTAAACGCGATCCTTTTCACCTGCCTTTGCTGAATAGATTGACGCCTTATCCAGTTCCCAGCGTGTCAGCATCGAATTGATAGGTGCTATCTGTCCTTGCGTCAGCAAATGCCAAAGCGCATCCGTTGACGGTGCCCCGGGAAACTCGCCGGCCATTGCGCTGAAGCAAAAGTCGCCCTCTGTTGTTACCGCGCCATTCATACCCTGTCTCCTGATTGCCAAAATGCTGGGTGATCTGTCCGATCACCCGGATTCCATGCCATTTTTTACAGCGGCTCAGTGCTTCAGCTCAGTCGTGCCAGAAGCGACAAGGCGTCCTGCGGCGTACGACGCGACATCAGTGCTTCACCGGCAAACTCGCTGGCAGAGCACTGTTGCGCCATTGATTGGCAGAGTGCTTCTCGGGCAAAACCGTTGAGCCCCAACTGTGCAAAGGGCGTCTCAATGTCGATCGACTGTGGCGCGTCCGGGATCAGGGGTGACAGGGAGTTGAAAAGCAGGTTGCTTGCCTGCCCTTGGTCGTCCGTTGTGGCAGGTGCTTGCACTTCGGTAGCGGGTGTTGATGTCGACTCGGGGGCGGCCAGGGCGGCTTTAATCAGGGCGATTGTTGCCTGCGGATACTTGGCGTTGGCCAGCTCAGTGCTGTTGGCCTTGAGTTGCGGCCACAATGCGACGACCGACTCCAGGAAGTCCAGCTGCACGAGGGAGTCCAGGCCCAGGCTTTCGTAGCTTTGTTTTTGGTCGATCTGGTCAACCGTAAAACCGGTGATATTCGCCAGTTGTTCCAGTACCCATGCTTCGACATCCACGGCAGGTGCCTGCGGATCGGCTTCAAGCCGCGCCAGCAAAGCGGTAGGAGTGGGGGCATCAAAGAGCTGCGAGGTGAGCTCTTTCTTTTCCGGGAAGTGCTGGGCCAGGGATTCGAAAATATCGACCATGCCGAGAGAGTCGATACCCAGGCTTTCGAAACTTTGATCGAAGTCGATTTGTTCTTTTTTGAATCCTGTGACCGTACTTATTTCGGCGCGCAGCCATTGCCCGTAGTTGAGTGCGGGTGTTTGTTCCGCAACAGGTGTCGATTCCAGTATTACCGGGTTCGAGTGTACGGGCTCCAGCACCGCAAGGTTTTTATTGACGGGGGCTTCAATCCCATTGGCATAAACGCCCTCGAGGACTTGTTGGTGAGCATTGAAGTAGTGCGCAGTGACGGATTCGGCCTGCTCCAGCAAACGCATCAATATTGATTCTTTTGCGATATTGGACTCGCACAGTGAATCAATGATTTTTTCTGAAAGAGAAAAATAGCTGTTGGCTATTTTTCCATTGGACACGATGAATTCCTGCACAACATCGTTGAGTTGGAAGCGCATGAGGTTCTCCTAACCAAAGTCGGTATATGTTTTCTACAAACAAGAAATAACAAGTCTTGGCCCAGGGTTGGGCCTTGTGTGAATCAATGAACCAGGTTGGCAGTAGCCATATAGCGACTTAAAGTTGGAGTTCCACTGCGTCGATCTCGGAAGATGTTGTTTTTCTGGCTCCTTTGAGCAGCCCGGATCTTACGTTCAGATAAGTGAAGAGCGTTATTGCATCGGCTCCCTGGAAAGCGATGTAGCCGTCAGGACGAATCAACATCAACGTGCCCGCTTTGGCATGGTAACGCTTGTGCAGCCGCCAATCGGGGTCCAGCAACGTCGAGTGCCAGGAAGGCAGTTCGGCGCTGCTCAGGGCATCAATAACGCAATAAGCCTTGATGCCCGGGTAGTCCTTCTCCACCGACTCGGCCAGCGAGTAATAGCCCGGCAACAACGGGGAAAACTGATCGGCTGCGCTGAAAATCAACAGCGTGAACGTTCCGTGGAACAAGTCGATCAAGCGCTTTGGCGGCATACCTTGCAGTTGCCACAACTCGACATCGGGTGCCAGTTGCCCGGCGCGAGGCACCGACGTCTGGAATTCGGGTTTCTTGCCTTTTTTATCCCAATTCATGCGCTGCTTTTTCGTCAGCGATTCCTGGATGTAATCACTCTTGCCGTAGTGGTACTGATGACCGGAAATCATCGACGGCAGTTTGCGCTGAACCTTGCGCCTGTTGCTTATCAGTGGCAGAACATTGTCACGCAGCCAAACGAGGGCGCGATGCTTGACGGTAATCAGTCCGGTCAGTCGATGTGCCGTGTTCTCGACTTCCAGGGCCACCGGGTAGCGCTCTTCGTTGTAGCTTTCCAGCAACGATGGATCAGCCAGGCCCTGATCGACATAGGCCATTTTCCACGCCAGGTTATAGGCCTCGGAAACCCCCAGGTTCATCCATTGGCCACCGATCGGGCTGCCGATATGAGCCGAGTCGCCCACCAGAAACACAGAGCCTTGCTGCAACGACTGCACGCGGCGATGTTGGAAAGAAGCGATGGTGGTCGATGAAATATTGGACAACGTCATCTTTTGCCCGCGTCCTTCGCACAACCGCTGAAAGTTCTCCAGGCTCAAGGAAGGGCGCTCACCTTCTGGCGGCAGGTTGTAGGGCATCTCGATGAAAAGTCGATAACGGGATTGAGCGCTGATCGGCGCGACCGCGACATAACCGTCCTGTGCACCCAGGAAGAAAGCGCCTTCGTCCTTGCTTCCAGACCACTCGATATCGGCATCGGCGAGCATGAAGAAGCGGTCGTAGGACGATCCTTCGAAGGTCATATCAAGACGTTTTCTGATGTTGCTGCGAGCACCGTCGCACGCGACCACCCAGCGGCTGGAAAAGGACTCGGCGCTGCCGTCCGCATGCTGAAGCGTCATCTGCACTGAGCCCGGCTGGTTTTCTATGTCGACCAGCTCGGTATTCCATTCAACATCTGCTCCCAACTTGTTCAGTCGCTCAAGCAGAATCTTCTCTGTCTGCGGTTGTGGCAGGCTGAGGAGCAGGGGGTAGGTGGCGTCCAGGTAGGAGAAGTTGTAGTTCAGCACCCGTTTGGCGTTCGATTGCACCGAAAACTGGTTGATAGTGAATCCGTCGCTGATGGCCTGATCGGCAACTCCCAGATCTCGGAAAATTTCCAGGGTTCTGGAATGGATGGCCATCGCTTTGGTAGCGGTCGAGGGACCGGCATTCTTTTCAATGATGCGAAAAGAGACGCCCCACTTCTTCAGCATGATTGCCAGGGACAGGCCAATCGGGCCGGCGCCTACGATCATGACTGTCGGGGTATTACCGGGTTGGCTGAAGTGCTTGGGGGCCAAAGTGCTCAGAGTGTTCATCGGTTAGTACCAGTTTCTGTAGAAGGGAGAGTTGGCAATGCCGAGCAGGGCATCGTCACCGGATGAATCCCCGTAGGCATAAATGTAAAAGTCATCAAGGTTGCTCAGGCAGCCCTTGAGCCGTGTGACTTTCTCTCTCTCAACACAGTTGGTACCTGATATTCCTCCGGTCAGTTTGTTCTTCGCCGTCGCCAGGCGAGTGCCGCAGACATAGTCAAAACCCGCTGCCTGACCCCAGGGAATCAGGTAGTTTTCCGGCGAGTTGCTGACCAGCGCAGTGACATGCCCCATGGACTGATGCCATTGCAGCCGGCGCAGGGCCTCGGGCCTGAGCCAGAGCGGTAGCAGCTCGCTGATGAAATACTTGGCATGCTCGCGCTCTTGCTCAACGGACAGACCGCCCAGATAACAGGCAATGAATGCCAGTCGGGCTTGCATCAATGGCGTGATGCCAACGATTACACTGAGCATTTTGGGCAGCAGGGGAATGATCCTGAGCCAGAACGATCGGGTTCCCACGATATAACGCATGTAGCGCCAGAACGTATGTCTGTCGGTCAATGTGCCGTCAAAGTCAAACACGGCCAGTACCGGTTGTGTGCCATTAGCTTGCATGAATCTCTTCCTTGAGAGAGATGATCTCGATGGTTTTGGGCAACTTGAAGCCCGAGAGGTAGCGCGAGAGCAGGGTAGAGACAGCGCTCTGGGTCAGGTCGCCGCTCCCTTCAACGCACAGGTGCAGTACGTTGACTTCCTTGTTGTCCGGGACGATGTAAGCTTTCGCGCGCACCACGTCCGGGTGCTTCAGGGCAATGGATTCGATTTCAGTCAGATCGACCATTTGCGCTTTGATCTTCGAGATTCGCAGGCGTTGGCAATAGAAGAACACATGCCCGTCGTCGTCCCGCCAGACCAGATCACCCGTGTGTAGCCAACCATCACGGAAGAACCGGGCATTGGCGTCCTCTGCATCGTTATAGCCGTCAATCACCATCGAACCGCGAATCAGCAGTTCGCCAATCCGTCCGGGTGCGACATCCCGCCCTTCGGCATCGACGACCCTTAGTTCTACGCCTCTGATCGGTTGTCCCATGGCGCCGCGATGGACCTTGCCAATCGAGCTCTGGACAATCACCGGCATGCTCTCGGTCAATCCATAGCCTTGCAGCACCGGATTGCACCCCAGCAGCCTTCCCAGCTTCTCGGCTTCGTCTGCGGGTAAATGACTGCCACCCGAATAAATCATCAGGTGAGGGTGCAACGGCAACAGCGCGCCCTTGCGTTTGGCCAGTCGTGTATTGAAGTAGCGAATGACGTCGGGTACCAGGCAGGCAAAGGTGACCTTATGCTGGGACAAGACTTCTGCCAGATCCCTGTTGAGCAGGGTGTTAGTCATTAACAGTGTGGCGCCCACGCTCAAGGGGAAAACCATCATCACCGACAGGCCGAAGATGGCATACAGCGGCAGCGTCACCAGATGAACGGAACCGACACCTTGAAGATGAAACTGCTCATGCAGGCCATCACTCGATTGCGTCAAATCAAGGTAGCGGTGAGAAACGGCCAGCGGTTTACCGATGCCCCGGTAGGTGAACTGTACCGAGACAATCGGATTGCCTTCGGGCAGTAACAAGGGCTCGGTCTGTCGGGGAAGCCGAGAGTCCGCCGTTGCGTTGTCGGGCAGGGGCGATGACGGCTCGCTTGCGGCGTTCAACACCAAGGAGTGCTTAACGCCGTAGTCAGGCTGAAATGTCTCGCTATGCTGCTCGAACAGCGTTTCGGTGGTCACTACCAGCGTCGGTCTGGCGATGCTGATGACGCTGTTCATTTCGAATGGCGTCAGTTTGTAGTTGAGAATGACCGGAACCGCACCGCGACCGATGATCGCCAAATAGTAAGCGATGAATTCCACCCCATTGGGTAGAACGAGGGCTACTTTGTCGCCAGGCAATACATTTAATGCTGAGAGTGCGCCATTGCACTCTTCAGCCTTTATACGCAACTCACGGTAAGTGACGGTATCTTCTTCCGCGTCCAGGTTCCTGATAGCAATGTGCTCGGGGAACGACTCTGAAAAACCGACGAACCGATGCAGAAAACCTTCTTTAGATGAAAGGCTTTTCATTTACCAACCTCTCTCAATCCTTGAATTTATGGTCAGACAAAAAAGTACTACAGAGGCAGGCTATATATAAATTGTTTCAATTAAGCATCAATGTAGTTATTTTTCCGATACCAATCCAGGGTATCGGTCAATGTTTCCGTCACGGGGCGGAACTTGCACTGCAATTCTTTCAGGCTTTTGTTGTGGCTGAAATGGGTGCGCCCTTGCTCTTGTTCCATGAGTTTGACAGTGGAAGTGCTGATGAGCACCGGCTTTTTCGTGATTCGGTAATAACCTTCATAGATCAAGGCAATTATACGCAGCATGAACAGTGGCACTTTGCGCTCCGGCGCTTTTACGCCGCTGACACTGGAGAGCGCCTGGAAAATGCTTTTCATGTCCATGTGATTGCCGGCTGCCAGGTAGCGTTCTCCGGATCGGCCGCGTGTGATCGCCGCGAGTTGATGCTCTGCTACATCCCTGGCATCGACAACGGAAAAACTTCCAGGCAGTACGCCGGGCAATTTCTGTCCGACAAAGTCGAGCAGGAACTGTCCTGATGAGGTCGGGCCGATGTCCCCAGGGCCAAACATCCAGCCAGGCAATACCATGGCGACGAACATATCCGGATGCCGCGCCAGGAATTCCTGAACTTTCTGTTCAGACAATATTTTACTCAGGTAGTAATCGTCAGCCTCCGATTCACTGCGAGACATTGTTTCATCGATCACCTGATCTTTATCGCCCTTCAAGACGGCAATGGAGGAGGTATGGACTGCACGACGAATGCCTGCGGCATAAGCGGCCTGCAACAGGCGCTCGGTACCGGTCACGTTAGTGTCATACAGTTTCTGCCAGTGCTTTCCACCTTTGTAACTATCGCGGAAATAGGCGGCCGTATGAAACAAGGCATCACAGCCTTGCAAGGCATGGCTGAAGGCGTCGACATTGAGCATGTCGCCTTCGACAAATTCGACAGGCAGATTGCCGAACTGCTTCTTGGCTTTTTCGACGGAGCGGACCAGTGCTTTTACTTTGATGTTTCGCTTTAAAAGCGCATGAACCACATTATTGCCGAGCAGGCCTGTAGCGCCTGTAACAAAGGCATATTCCATTAAAATCCAGCTCCTGTGGGGTGGTAACCTGCTACTGCATTGAGATTGATGTCACCGCGCTCGATGCTTTGACCAGGCAGGGGGCGTCAACGGCGGCAAGTAAAAACCATTCGGTATCTGGAAATCAAGCGGTATTTAACAGTCGCCACAAGGTCGACGTCCTTGAACCCGACCTGAAACACGAAAATCCTGTGGTTTAGAGCGTTGTCGACAGCAGGCATTCACCGGGATCGGGCGGATTGAGGTCATCGCTAGACATTTTTGCCGTCCGTCGCCTGCCTTCTGGGGGGAGTCAAAAGACACCCTTGCTGACTCGATTCATCAGGGCGCGCGCGTCAGGCTGGATACCAAGGCGCCTGAACGTGCGGGGCCCAATACATGGCATTTACATGGCACTCCTTAAAAGTTTAAATGCAAAGTGATTAAGAGGGCTTAGTATAAGATATGATAGTTAAAACAGGTTTGCGCAGTGAGTGGCAGATCCGTTGCATCCAGTTACAAATAGATTTGTTTGGCCAAAGGAGCCGAAGGCGTGATTAAAAAGAGATTAGGTCGAGAAGAAAGTCAGCAAATAACAAGGGATAAGTTATTCGATACCGCCACTGACCTTATGGTGAGAAAAGGTTTTCACGCCACCAGTGTCAACGCTATTTCCGAGGAGGCCGGTTTTTCGAAGGGGGCCTTCTTTTCAAACTTTACAAGTAAGTCGGACTTGCTTCTGCAGTTAACTCAGAGATTCAAGGGAGTTGAGATTGATCGATTGAGTGTCACCCTGACTTCAGGGTATTCATCGGAAGAGCTGACCCATGGATTGAATGCCTATATTGACACGCTTAAAAATAATACCAGTTGCGCGATTCTTGATGCTGAGTTGCAACTGATCGCCTTGCGTGATGAAGAGTTCTCAACGCATTACTACGATCTGCATCAGGAAAATAGTGAAGCCTTGGGTAAGTTGATTACCATCATATTTAATCATGCAGGCAAGAAGCCTCCTTTGGCGAATGCCGCTCTTGCAAGGACCTTCACCGCTTTGTCGGAAGGTTTGATACTGCAAGGGCATAAAGATCCAGCCTCTGAAATAAAACTGGTGTTGAACTCGCTTATCCAGACAGCAGAGCCCTTATAGAACGCTGCCATTCTTGTGATACATACGATATTCGCATGTCCGGGGCTCAGACCTCGGGCAGGATGCGAGCTGCCATGCCCATCTTTAGCGCACACAATAAGGTCTGCGCAGTAGCGCTCAGTGATTCTGGAACGTTTTCAATCCTCGTTGTACGGCGGGCCTGGCTTCGATCGCGTCGAACCAGCGTGATAAGCGTGAAAGCACTGCCCAATCCAGCCGATCACGAAATGATGCCGCAATGGTGAAAGCGGAGATGTCCGCCATGGAGAACTGATCTCCGGCCATAAAGTCGTCGGTAAGAAACCGTTCTGCGTAGACGAGTTGTTCAATGACGCGTTGATCGATAACTGTGGCCGCATCATTAAATCCTGCCTGGCGCAGGGAAAATGCAGCATGACTGGGCCCGATGACGTCCGTTACGAAAAAGAAATAACGATCAAACACCCGGTCGCGTTTTGGTCCACGATGCGCAGGTGCAAGCCGACCCGGAGCTTTTGCATCAGCGAACTGAATGATTGCGTTCGATTGGTTAATGACCAGCGGGGGTGTCGATGAATGGTCGACCAGGGTTGGGACTTTTCCTGCCGGATTAAGCGCCAGGTACGACAAGTCGCGTTGCTCATTCGCCTGCAAGTTCAGTCTTCGTGCGGTGTAGGGGATACCTGCTTCCTCCAAGGCTATTGCAGCCCTCAGACTGTTGCCGGTAGGCGCGCCATACAGCTCTATTTTCGGGCTCATCAGACACTCCCTGAAAATGAATGGATGATTATTGGATGCTAAGTGAAAAGCGGCATACGCGCCTGTCTACAAGGAGTACGCACAACGTTTCGCGTCAGTTAACCAGTCCGCTTAGGTATGCCCATTCGACGAGCATGGCCAAGTAGAATGTGTACGCCGCTCAGCACTAATGTGACTTGTGATGGTCAATACACCCCGCGCGACCGTCAGCGGTCGTACTGCCTGGCGCCGACCGGATCCGCATCGGCAATTTGATCAAGGACAGTGAAAGCATGCTCACCGCAATATAATCCGCAACCGCTTCTACCTGGTTTCGTAAATCGGGACTCGTCGTACGTTTACCCCTCAATCCAATTCGAAGATTTAAAGCATGCACCTACGCAAAATTGCAGTTGGGCTGTCGGCCCTTGTTTTGCTCTCGACCGGGGCACAAGCCCGCAGTCTGCTGGATTTCATCAAGCCGCCCACCCAGCATCAGCAACAAACCTCCCACTCGGGCTCGATCAGCCAGAGCGCGGCGCTGGAACTCTATTCAAACAAACAGAAACAGGCATCGTTTGACGGCTGCGCGGATCTGTTCCCGGCCGCGAAACCGATCAACATGGCCACTGTGCCTGCCACAATGAAACCCTTGGCCCTGTGTTCCGATAACTTCGCGGTGCTGTACTCGCAAACCAGCAAGACACCGCTGGTAGTGGTCGAACGCCTTAATGCCGCCCAGCTGCAGGATGCCAAAGGGGAGGAGCGCACCAACCAGTTCTATCCGGACCCACGCATTCCCAAGAGTGGGCGGGCAGAGTTGAGCGACTACCGTAGCCAACATCCGGCCGTGGACCGTGGCCATCAATCCCCGGCAGCCGATGCACCGAACCCCAATGCAATGGCCCAATCCTTTGCGCTGTCGAACATGGTGCCGCAAGACCCAACCAACAACCGGAAGATCTGGAGTAAGGTCGAGTCCGATGTCAGAAAGTTTGCCAAACGAGCCGATGGCAATGTCTTTGTCTTTACCGGCCCGCTCTTTGATTCAGGCCACGGCACCGTCGGCGACAACAAGGTCTGGGTGCCGACCCGCCTGTTCAAACTGGTTTACGACGCATCGTCCAAGCGTGCCTGGGCTTACGTACTGCCCAACGCTGAAACCCGCATCGAGAAACCGATGGACTATGACGCTTTCGTGAAGAGTACCGGGCTCAACTTGCTGGGAAATCTACCGGTCACAGGTTCCGTGGGGCGCTCTTGATGGCTTGATTGATTAATCCGTAGCAGCTGTCGAGCCGGGGCGAGGCTGCGTTCGGCTGCGCAGCAGTCGTAAAACCAGAACTTACGGTGTATCAGGCAGACCGCGTCAGCCGGATTCACGACTGCTTCGCAGCCGAACGCAGCCTCGCAGGCTCGGCAGCTGCTACAGAGAGTGTGTCGCGGCTAACGCGCCGCCCAGGCGTTGAAGTGTTCTTCCAGCTCCTCGCCGTGGTCCACCCAGAACTCCGCATCTACCGACCGGGCCTTGGCCAAGTTGGCTTCGGCCGTCGGCAATTGCTGCCGTACCGGCTCCGGCAGCAGTGCCAGGGCCTGGCGGTGGACGGGGCCGTAAGGGATGTTTTCCGAGAAAACCTTTTGGGCCTGCGGCTGGCTGGCAAACGCGATGAAACGCTCGGCCAGCGCCTTGTTCGGCGACCCTTTGACCACGGCCCAGTATTCCGGGTCGTACAGGCTCTGGGGCCAGACGATGCTCAGGTTCATACCTTCTTTTTGCGCCGAGGCGATACGACCGTTGTAGGCGGCACTCATCACCACGTCACCGGCGATCAACCACTGCGCTGGTTGGGCTCCAGCCTCCCACCACTGGATGCTCGACTTGATCTTGTCGAGCTTGGCAAAGGCACGGTTCACGCCCTCGGGGGTGCCCAGCACTTTGTAGAGCTCGTCTGGCTTGACACCATCGGCCAGCAGAGCGATTTCCAGGGTGTACTTGGCGCCTTTGCGCAGGCCGCGCTTGCCCGGAAAGTCGGTGACGTTCCAGAAATCCGCCCAGGAAGTCGGGGTCTTGGCCAGCTTGTCCTTGTTGAAGGCCATGACCATCGACCAGACGTAGGTGGCCACACCACACTCGGTCAAGGTCCCCGGTACGAACTGGGCCTGGTCGCCAAAACTGGCCTTGTCCAGTCGCTCGAACAAGCCGGCATCACAGCCACGCAACAGTTCCGGACTCTCCACCTCGACCACATCCCAGGTGGCATGGCCCACATCGACCATGGCCTTGATCTTCGACAGTTCGCCATTGTATTCGCCGGCGACGATGCGTCCTGCACCGCTTGCATTGAAGGGTTGGAAATAGGCCTTGTCCTGGGCCTGCTTGGTGGCGCCGCCGAACGAAATGACGGTCAGGGCCTGAGGCTCGGCGAACACGCCGGTGCACAACAGGGCCAGGGAAAAAGGAACACAGGTACGTAAGGATAAAGACATGGAACGCTCCCACAGCTGGTTTTTAGAATGGTGTAAAGCCGGGCAGTGCTGGCCAGAGGCCGATAAGGTTCCACCGTGCCGGGCTCTTGGGGCTGGCATCGTTATGAACAAAGCTTTCATCCGGGAAAGCCGGACCAGAGGTGCTCAGTGCGGTTTGATAGTGCGGCATCAATCGGAAGAGGAAAATTATTAAAAATATGCTTGGGAGCTATAAAAAAGCTCTTCAGCAGTGGGCACTGCTGATCCGGGTTGTATTCAGATGAGGTGGATCAACCGGTCACAGGGTCTTCTACCGACCTGTTACCAATGAAGGCTCGAACTGGGCGAGGCCGCCCAGGGCGTCATGTCTCATCTGGCGGTTTGATTCGTACTGATTTCGAATGGTCCTTCAGCGCATTTCAATCTGCGCCTGCAACTGGCCGCCGACGATGGATATTTCTTTGAACTGTTCACCGTCGCGCAGCACGAACAACGCGTCCATCCCGCGCTCTTGCGCCAGGCGCGGGCCTTCGGTTTCGCCCAACACCATCAGCGCCGTGGCCCAGGCGTCGGCGAGCATGCATGAGGCCGCCACCACTGTGACGGCCGCGAGCGCGTTGCACAGCGGTGCGCCGGTGGCCGGGTTCATGGTGTGGGCGTAGGACTGCCCCCTCACATCGACCCAGTGTCGGTAGTCTCCAGACGTGGCGATGGCAGCGTCGCAGAGTTCCATCACACCCATGACTTCGCGCACACCCCGGCAGGGTTTTTCAATGGCTACGACCCAGGGGTGGGCATCAGGTTTGACGCCGCGGGCGCGCATCTCGCCATCGATGCCGACCAGATAACGAGTGATGCCAAAACCCTCCAGACAGCGGGCCAGCTCATCGACAGCAAAACCCTTGGCGATACCGTTCAGATCGAGGTTCAGCGACGCACGTTTGCGCACCTGATTACGTTGCGGGTCAACGCTCAGCGCCGCACTGGCGGACAGGCGAGCTTGCGGCGGCAGCGTGTCGAGCATCTGCTCCGTGACGGTCTGTTCGCCGGGGCCGAACCCCCAGGCATTCACCAGATCGCCGACCGCGATGTCGAAGGCGCCGCCGGATTGCTGACTGACACGCAGCGCGGCAGACAGCACCATGGCCAGTTCCTTGGGTACCGGCACCCACTCCTGTTCGGGGGCGACGTTGAGGCGGTTGAGATCGGAGTCGGGTTTCCAGGTGGACATTTGCTGGTCTACCCGGGCCACGGCGCGTGCCAGGCTATGGTCGATGTTGTCGGTATTGATCCCGGCTTGCGCATAGAACAGGGCGGTGTAACGGGTGCCCATGGTCTCGCCATTCAGGCTGTAGCGTTGCAAGTCAGTAGACATCTTCACGGTAGCGTCCTTGTGCCTTGAGGGTCAGCACACTCAGGTTGATCGGCGCCAGCACTTCATCCAGGGCCTGCATCACGCCCTTGGCCATCTCGCGACCGCCACACACCAACACTTGGGCGCCTTTCTCAATCAACCGGCGCAAGACCAGCGCATCGCTGATCAACCGGTCTTGCACGTAACTGCCGCCCATGACCTGGGAGAAGGCGGCACGCAATGCCGTGAGGCGCTGGTCCGCCAGGTAACGTTTGAGCTCCGATTCATAGAGAAAATCCGAAGCCGGATTACGCCCGCCCCAATACAAGTGCATGGGGTGTCGGGCCTTGTTGTTGCGAATAAAACCGGTCAAGGGGCCTATACCGGTACCGGCGCCGATCAGGATCACCGGGTGCGCGCCCGACGCCGGACGAAATTGTGGGTTGGGCTGGATAAAAGCTTCGATCGACGCACCGATGTCCAGGTTGTGAAGGAATTGCGAGCACACGCCACCTTCGTGTTTACGTACGCAGATTTCCAGCACACCGTCCTGCGAACTGCTGGCCAGCGAGTAAAACCGCGGGATCGCGCTACCAGGGGGCAGAATCCCTGCCAGGTCTCCGGCCAGAAACTCCGGCAGCTCGCTGGCTGCCTTGAAGCGTAGTACGTGGGTCGGCGCATTCACCTGTTCGCCGTAGGCGATGCGCTCCATCAGAATCAGTTGATGGGTACGTGGCTGCTCCGGAGTGTGGACCAGCGTCAGGTCCTGCCCCAGTACTTTGCCCAGTGCGCGGCCCCAGCGAGCAAATTCCTGGGCGGACTGGCGGTTGACGGTTTCCAGCTCCAGCAGCGGTGAGCCACCGGCCTGTAACATCGCGTCCTGCACCTGATGGGCGTACTGACAGAACTGCGCAAACTGGCGGTCGCCCAAGCCCAGCACGGCAAATGGAAGGCCGGGTTTGAGGCCGACCCTGGTCAACCGTGCCAGGAACTGCGAAGCCGAGGCCGGGGCGTCGCCGTCGCCGTGGGTCGCGGTGAGGATGAACACCCGTTGGGCATTGCCGTATTCGCTGGTGTATTGATTCATCGCCGCGCTATGTACTCGGTGTCCGGCCTGGTGCAAAGCGTCATGCAAGGTGTTGGCAAAGCCCCAGGTGCTATTGTTTTCACTGCCGACCAGAATCACGCTGTCGGCAGATTGCGCGGTGCAGTTTTCACGGATGTTCGGAGCGGCCTTGCGGCGGCGCCACCACAGCAGGATACCGGTCACGCTCATCAACGGCACGCAGAGGGCACAGAGCCCCAGCGGCAGACCGAGCCACCAGAGGCCTTCACCGGTGTGCAATTGATAAATCAATTCGTAGACGTTGCGCATCGAATCGTGGGCTTGATAGGACAGCAAAGTGCCGCTGGCCTGGTCCACGTAACCGTCGCCCTGGGCCGTGCGCAGGGAAAACATGTCTTGCGGGTTATTGGGGTTCGGGTAGACCAGCTCGCGCAGGTCATTCAGGTCAGTGGCCTGCAAGGCTTTCAGGTTCGCCACCGGCAAGGCCGGGCCGGCGCTGACGTGGGCGGGGAAGGTGGGCTCATTCTGACTGCCATCAGCGATAAAGCCGAAAGTCGTGGCGCACATATAGAGCCCGCTCAGTGCCGACAACAGCAGCCCAAGCAATGCCAGGCGTCCGACTTCAGCATGCCAGCGCTGGCTGAAGGAACCTCGCAGTGGCCGCAACAGGTTGCGCCAGCCGCCCAGCCGCCGGGCCAGCAACAGCGCACCAGACACCGACAGCATCAGCATCAACAGTGCGCCGACTCCAGACACCCCGTGGCCAGGTGTGCCAAGGAACAGCGAGCGGTGCAGGTCTTTCATCCAGCGCGAGAAGGCGGATGGCTCGTAAGGTGCGAGGCCTTGACCGGTCAGTGGATCGACCTTTTCGGCCCCGGCCTGACCGTCCTGGTTGTAGTAGACGATGACCGTCCCGGACGCTGTGCGCTGGATCTGCTCCACGCCCTGGAAATGGCTGGCTACGCGCCCGGCCAGTTGACTGACGTTGACTTGCCCGGCAGCGGTGGACGTGCTGTGCAGGCGTTCCAGGGCGGGGTCGACAGACAGCATCGCGCCGCTGATGGCCAACAGCATGACCAGCAGGGCGGCGATCAGGCCGGGCAGGGAATGGAACTGGCGAAGCATGTTCAGCCTCCAGAATGGCCAGTGCTACAGATCGTAAGTAAAGGACTCGACGTAGGTGCTGCCGGTCGCCGGCTTGCCTGCGCCCTTGGACGTCAGGGGCACGCTGACATCGGCGCGGGCATCACGTTTGTCCTCGACGGCGCTGTCGATGCGGATTTGATAGCCGGCATCGATCAGGGTGTCTGCCAGTTCGACACTGACTTTGAGGGTGCGCCCACTGCCGACGCTGGCGCCGCTGACTCCGTCAAACTCGCTCGGGTTCATCCCGCTTCCACGGGCCCAGTCGGCCAGATGTCTGTAATACTTGGCCTTCTTGCCGGCCACCCAGAGGGTTTTCTGGTATTGGCCAGTGGCGTCGGTGACGTAGATCGCCAGATACGCATCATTGCCGCTGTAGTCCTTGAGCTGAGTGGTCAAGGTCACTTCACGGGCCTGGACCAGTCCTGGCAGGGCAACGGCGCCGGCGAGGCAGGATGCAGCGATAATTTTTTTCATGGGAGTGTCCTTTTGATCGTTGGGTCCAGATCCTGGACTTGCTTGCTGACAGCAACCTGAAGCGCAGTAAAAATCATCGACAGAGGAACTCACCTGAGTCTTCAGATTTACGTCAGGTAAGACGATTAAGGTGCTGCACGATAACCATCAAGGAGGTGCCAGATGCGGGTTTTATTGGTCGAGGACGCACCGGGGTTGGGGGAGGCGGTGCGCGAACAGATCGCCGATGACGGCCACGCCGTCGATTGGGTGCAGCGCCTGGAGCATGCGCGCAACAGTGTGCGCACTACCCCTTACGACCTGATCCTGCTTGACCTGATGTTGCCGGACGGTCGCGGGCTGGATTTTTTGCGTCAGCAGCGTTCCGCAGGGGATGCAACGCCGGTGATCATCCTGACTGCCCAGGATCAGATATCCGATCGTATCGCCGGCCTCAATGCCGGGGCCGATGATTATCTGGTCAAACCGTTCGACCTGTTTGAACTTTCGGCCCGTGTGGCTGCTGTGGCTCGCCGTTATAGTGGCAACCCCAACCCGCAGATCAAACTCGGCGAATTGCAGATCGATATGAGTGCCCGTACGGTGCAGCGGGCCGGTGCGACTGTGGACCTCACGGCGCGGGAGTGGGCGCTGTTCGAGGCATTTGTCCAGCGCCCCAGCGCACTGCTGTCCAAGGCGCAGCTCGAAGAACGGTTGTACGCTTTCGGTGCCGAAATCGAGAGCAACACAATCGAGGTCTATATCAGCCGGTTGCGTAAGAAACTCGGGCGCGACCTGATTGAAACCGTGCGCGGCATGGGCTACCGGTTGACGTCCGCATGAAGTCGTCCAGCCTGCAAAAACGTCTCGGCGTGGGCTTGACCCTGGGCATGACCTTGCTTTGGCTGGGGGCGACCGTCGGCGCCTGGCTGGTGGTGCAACATGAGTTGAATGAGGCATTCGACAGCGCGCTGGAAGAGACGGCGCAACGCATGCTGCCCCTGGTCGTACTGGAAATCAGCAATCGGGAAAAGCCCGATGAGACACACCACGTGGCCCCCCTCACAATGCACAAGGAATACCTGACCTATCTGGTGCGCGATGCGAGGGGCAAGATCCTGATGCAATCCCACGACGCCAACCCGAATATCTTCAACAAACAACCGACCGAAGGTTTCTCCACCACTGAAAAATACCGTCTGTATGGCGCCAGTGCGTTGCGGGAAACGCTGTTCATTGAAATCGCCGAGCCCCTTGGCCATCGCCGTGAGGCTGCGCGGGAAGCCTTGTTTGCCTTGCTGATGCCGCTATTGGCGCTGATTCCCATCAGCCTGTTGGGCACCTGGTTATTCGTGCGCATCAGCCTGCGCAGCGTATTGGCCTATCGTCGAGCGGTGGAGGCCCGTGGGGTGGGTGATCTGTCGCCGATCAAAACGTCGCGCCTGCCGGCCGAAATCGATCCGCTGGCTGACGCGGTCAACCATCTGCTGGAGCGTTTGCGCAAGGCCCTGGAGGCCGAGCGTAGTTTTACCGCCAATAGCGCTCATGAACTGCGCACGCCACTGGCCGCTACCCTGGCGCAGGTCCAGCGGCTGCGTCACGAAGCGCCCGAAGGCCCGTTGCGAGTGCGCGCGGCAAAGATCGAAAACTCGTTGCGCGAGTTGGCGCGGCTCTCGGAAAAGCTCATGCAACTGGCCAAGGCCGAAGGCGGTGGGCTGCTGTCCGAAACGCCCCAGGATCTCGTTCCGTTGCTGGTCCATGTGGTTGATGAGTGGAACCATAGCAGCGCTCGCCACATCGAGCTGCAGCTGCCAACCCAGGCCTGCGTGTACTCGGTCATTGATCCAGACGCTTTCGGTATTCTGTTGCGCAACCTGATCGAGAATGCGCTGAAGTACGGTGCGATGGATCAACCGATCGAAGTCAGTCTGACCGACCAGGCGTTGCTACGGGTGGTCAACGGTGGCCCGGTGGTGCCGGAGCCCGTGTTGCAGCACCTGACCGAGCGTTTTGTGCGCGGTCACAGTGAAGCCAGCGGGTCAGGGTTGGGGTTGGCGATTGCCAAAACCATTGTGCAGGGGGTCAACGCGCGAATGATGCTGGTGTCGCCGGCAACAGGTCGACAGGATGGATTCGAAGTCTGCGTCTGGTTACCGCTCGTGTCCGCTGTCGAAGGCTGAGGGCATGCTTGGCATGTGCTAACTGTTCGCCACTATTTTCTCTGGCTGCCCATGAACGAGGAGAGTCCGGGCAGAATTACAGCACCGATCTCAGACCAGGTTGACATGCGTAAAAGCGTTATCGCTCAGCCACCAACAACAACGACTGCGGCACCGGACTTTGCGGGTGCTGCGGCTCCTGCAGGGCGGCCAGCCGAAAACCGGCCATGTCCAGGGCGTTGAGCCAACTGGACAAGGTGCGCGAGTACCACGGCATGGGTTGCCACTGCCCCTTGAACCCGGCGAAGGTCTCTTCCCGCCAACCGTCCTGATAGTTGCCCGCCGCCGCAGTCCACGGATGCAGCGTCTGGATCACCAGCGCGCCGCCGGGGGCGAGCAGGGCGTTCATGGCGGCGAGCAAGGGGATGATGTCCTGGTGCAGCAGGGCGAAGTTGGCGCAGATCAGGTCGTAGTCACTGCCGATGTCCACCTTGGCCTCTACCAACTCGTCATAGCTCGCCAAATGCACCCGCGAAGAGCCCGCCGCCCGTGCTGCTTCGACCAGTGTCGCATCGCCATCCACACCGACCGCCTCGATGGCCCGCTCAGCCAGCGCACGCAACAGCCAGCCCTCGCCGCAGCCCAGGTCGAGCACGCGCTCGGTTTGGCGGCCCAGTATCGCCAGCAGGATTGCCTGGTCGGTGACCTTGAGGCGGCTTTCGATGGTGCCGGTGCGGATAGCCTCGATCCAGGGCTTGGCGTTGTGGTGCCAGCTCTGGAGGAGGGTGGATTCGGGGGCGGGCATTTTGATGTCCAGAGTAATGGGGTGGATGGAAGGATAGGACAAGTGCGGGGCCTTGTTGGGGAAAGAGCTGAACCGGGGCAATTGCAGGGATAAAACTCGTGTGCCTTTGACGGTCTGTCGATTGCTACACACAGTCGTTCGGCATGATCTAAGCTCCTCAAGGTATGACTTTCCGAGCAGGGGTTTCCATGCGAAACACACCTGAAAACAGTCTGAAAATAGCGTTGAAAGCCTGTAGAGACAGCTTTGTTTCTGTTGGTTTTTTCAGCTTTTTCATCAACGCGCTGATGCTCGTTCCTACCTTCTATATGCTTCAGGTGTATGGACGAGTGGTCACCAGCGGAAGTCTGACGACCCTGGCGATGCTGACGCTGATCATGACCGGGTTGGTGGTAACGCTCGGTTCTCTGGAATGGGTGCGTTCACGCATCATGGTTCGGGTCAGTACCCGGCTGGATGTGTTGCTGGGTCGCCAGGTCTATAAGGCCAGTTTCAAACGGGCGCTGGAAAGTGGCGGCATGGATGCCTCGGCCCAGTCGCTCAACGACTTGACGGGCTTGAGACAGTTTCTCTCCGGTAATGGATTGTTCGCCTTTTTCGATGCGCCCTGGTTACCTATCTATGTCGCTGTGATGTTCATGTTCCATCCCTGGTATGGCTGGGTAGCGGTGGGCAGTGCGTTGTTGTTGTTATTTCTCGCGTTTCTCAATGAGAGGTTGACGGGGCCGGCACTTGCCCAGGCCAACAAGGAACATATCAGCGCGACGCTCCACACCACGAAAAATCTGCGCAACGCTGAAGTCATCGAGTCCATGGGCATGCTTGAAACCCTGATGGACCGTTGGGGGCGTCGCCAGAGAAATGTCCTGTTGCTGCAGTCCGGGGCGAGCGACAGAGGTGGCATCATCAGCACGCTTTCCAGGTCCTTCCGGATCCTGGTGCAATCGCTGATCCTGGGGCTGGGGGCGTACCTGACCGTGGATCACCAGGTGGGGCCAGGCATGGTGTTTGCCGGGTCCGTGCTGCTAGGGCGCGCCTTGGCCCCCATCGATCTGATTATCGGCAGCTGGAAGGGCTTTATTGCGGCCCGTTCGCAGTACCGCCGTCTCAACGACATCCTCGACAAACAACAGGCTCAGCCCGAGCGTATGTCATTGCCTGCGCCTCAGGGGCATGTGCAGGTGGAGAATCTGATCGTCGCGGCACCTGGCTCGAAAACCCCGATCATCAAAAACATAAGTTTCAGCGTACCTGCCGGCTGCATTGTCGGAATCATCGGTCCAAGTGCCGCGGGCAAGTCCACCCTGGCCAGGGCACTGATGGGGGTATGGGCGCCGCAGCATGGGGTGGTCCGGCTCGATGGCGCGGACATCAGCGCGTGGGACAAACATGAACTCGGGCCGTACATAGGTTACTTGCCCCAGGACATTGAATTATTCGAAGGCAGCGTCAGCGAGAACATTGCCCGCTTCGCCGAGGTCGACTCCGAGAAAGTCGTTCTGGCGGCCAAGTCCGCCGGGGTTCACGAAATGATTCTGCTGTTGCCCGATGGCTATGACACCGTCATTGGCAGCGATGGCGTCATGCTGTCGGGAGGGCAGCGCCAACGCATCGGCCTGGCCCGTGCCCTGTATGGCAACCCGCGGCTGATTATCCTCGACGAGCCCAATTCCAATCTCGACGAAGTCGGTGATCGTGCCCTGGCGGTGGCTATCCAGCAGCTCAAGCTGACAGGTGCAACCGTTTTTGTGATTACCCACCGAACCAACATTGTGTCCCAACTTGACCGGCTGATGGTGATGAGTGATGGCGCCATCAGTCTCTATGGACCACGCGAACAAGTGCTGGCCGAACTCGCGCAGCGGGCACAAAAGCACGCCACGCAAGCAGGCGCAAGCGTGGCTTCGGTGGCTACTCGCAAGGGTGATGCCGATGAACAGTACGATGCTCAGTCGTCAAACAGATAACTTCGCCGACCTGGCGGTCTCTGATCGAAAGATCCGTCGCCTGGGTTTTGGCATTTTATTGATGACCTTCGGGGTGTTCGGCACCTGGGCGGCGGTCGCACCGATCGATGGCGCGGCTTACGCGCCTGGTGTGGTCACCGTGCAGGCTTATCGGAAAACGGTACAACACCTCGAAGGTGGCATCGTCAAAGAGGTGTTGGCCCATGACGGTGACATCGTCAAGCAGGATGACCCGCTGATTATTCTCGATGATGCCCAGCTGCGATCCGAATACGAGATGACCCGAAGCCAGCTCATTGCCGCCAGAGCCATGGAGGCAAGACTCAAGGCTGAGCGGGACAATCTGCCAGTCATTGGCTTTGACGTCATGACCGATGCCGACAGTCTGCGAGGTGCCGAGGCGCGCCAGGGCGAGACCCAGGTATTCAACGCACGACGGGGGTCACGGTTGGGCCAGATATCGGTGCTGCAAGAGCGCATTGGTCAGTTGAATCAACAGATCAAGGGGCTGGAGGCGATGATCGGGGTCAAGAGCCAACTGAATAAATCCTACAGCGGTGAAATCGTTGAATTGACAGACATGTTGTCACAAGGGTTCGTCGACAAACAACGCCTGCTTGAGCAGCAGCGCAAGCTTGAAATGGTCAAGTCCGAATTGGCCGACCATCGTTCGACCATCACCAGGACGCGCCTGCAGATCAATGAAACACAGCTGCAGATTCTACAAGTCGATAAAGACTTCAATGCCGATGTCGCCAAACAATTGGCCGATGTCCAGACCAAAATCTACGACCTGCAAGAGAAGGCTTCCGCCCTGGAAGACCGGCTCAGCCATATCATCATCCGCGCACCCGAATCGGGCATGGTGATCGGCATGACGGTGCACACGATTGGCGGCGTCGTGCGCTCGGCGACGCCTTTGCTGGACATCGTTCCCTCGGTTTCTGAACTGGTCATAGAGGCCCAGGTGGCGCCGGTCGATATCGATCGCATCGCCATCGGCAAGCGTGCCGATATCCGTTTCGGCGCGTTCAACAGTGCGACCACGCCGGTGATCCAGGGCGAGGTCATCAGTGTCTCGGCGGACCGGCTGGTCAACGAAAAGACCGGGACTCCCTATTACCTGGCGCGGGTCCGGGTCACCGAAGCCGGCGTGCGCGCCTTGGGTGATCGCAAATTACTGCCAGGGATGCCTGCGGACGTGTTGATCATCACGGGGCAACGCACGCTGTTGCAATACCTTCTGCAGCCGGCCCGCAATGTCATCTCTCAAGCGTTGATCGAGGAGTGATCATGCGAGCGTCGACAGTTCTGCTGGGCGGGGCGTTCATGTTTGCCGCGGGTGCCGTTCTGGCGCAAACCACTGAAGCAAAGCCGACCGGGGTCAGTGCCTCGACTTACTCCACTGATCTCATGCAGTTGTACCGCGAGGCCCGGCTGGAAGACCCGCGAGTGTTGGCCTCGTATGCGCGAGCGAAGGCGGGCGAGGAACATCAGCGCGAGGCCCTGGGCTCGCTGTTACCACAGGTATCGCTCAACGCCGGGCAGAACCGGATTCATCAGGAGAGCGACCTGGTGCAGCGCAGTTACGACAGCGAAATCTACAGCCTGGTGCTGCGTCAGTACCTCTACAACAAGGCCGCGTGGGAGAACTACCAAAGATTCAAAAGCCTGGCCAAGCAAACCGAATCAGAAGCGCAGGAGGCCCAGGCCGAGGCTACAGTGGATCTCGCCCAGCGTTACTTCGCCGCATTGGCGGCCGAGGATGAACTGGAGTTGGTAAAGGCGGAGCGTCAAACCACGCAAAAGAGCCTGGACAGGGTCAATGCGTTGTACGAAAAGCAGCTGGCAATGATTACCGATCAGCTCGACCTCAAGGCCCGGGTCGATTTGCTGGCGGCGCAGGAACTGGATGCCCAGAACCAGGCCAGTATCACTCGCGAGGCATTGGCGGAGATCGTCGGCCGGCCAGTCAAGGAGAAGCTCAACCGGATTCGCGATGACGTGCAACTACAGGTGTCGACGCAGAGTCTTGAAACGTGGGTTCGCGAGGGTATAGCGCAAAACCCGGCGCTCAAGGCCAACGAAAGTGGTGTCGAGGCCGCAGGCGCTGCGTTGCGCGGCGGCAAGGGCGGACACTATCCGACCGTGAGCCTGTCTCTGAGCGCGCAACAGACCAACGAGGGCTACAACAACTCCCTGGCGCCGCGTACCGACAGTTATGTCGCCGGTATTGGCGTGCAAGTGCCGATATACAGCGGTGGTTCAACCTCGGCGCGGGTGCGGGGGCTCTACCAGGATCAGATTGTGGCGGAGCAGCAACTGGAAGCAGTCCAGCGGCAGGTGGTCAAGGAGATCACCACCGCTTACCTGACGGCCAACTCGAGCGCAGAAAAGATCAGTGCGAGCCGGCATGCCCTGGCCTCGGCACAGCTGTCCAGAGTGGCGGCAGAGAAAGGACTCAGTTACGGAATGGTCAATGCCGTCGATGTACTGACCAGTGTACGCAACGAATTCCGGGCTCGTCGTGATCTGCTCAAGACCCAATACGACTTCGTCACCAATGTCTTCACGCTCAATCGCTGGGCGGGCAAGCCGCCTGTCGAGAGTGTCGAAAACGTCAATGCCTGGCTGAGCCCCCGCAGCTCCAGCCAAAAACTCACATCCCCCTGAACTTGCCAGCAATACCGCCGTTGTAGACCCTCCACGCCAGGCTGGTTTTTCAGTGCCTGCCCACGGCCTGGGGCCGGCTTTTGGGTGGCTCGGCGAGGTGGGTTTCGCCGATAAATTGACGCTGGTTTTATTGTCGTGCTTTTCTGCACGCCACTCGTCGGTTAATTGACGATTTTGATCGGGGCAGACTTCAGCCGCAGGTCGCCGGTGGCGAGCCTAAGACCTTGATTTTCTAGGGGAGATGGCACCGTTGGGAACATCAGCCGGGCTATCCGCATGAGGCTGAGTCGACGACTGGCGGATGGCTGGGCTGGCAGCGCGCCGAGCTGGCCTAGACTCAGTTGAGCGGTTCGCAGGAGCACTTCATCAAGCGCAAACTATTGATGATTATTCCTATTTTTGTTGTTTCGATGGCTTTTGCCCGGCTTCTGGGAACGTCCGCAATCCCTGCCGGTGCAACGGGTGGAAGTGTCCCCCAGGGTTAATACCCGGGCGGGCACTGTCAAGGCCTGTCGGCGCTCGTATCTGTCCGTCAATCGTGAAGGACAGGTGAATGAGCTGCTGATCCAGGAAGGCCAACGGGTGGAGGCCATCGTTCATTTTTCAAGGGAGTCAGGACGGTAATGACGACCCAAATAAAACCAATAAGCGTGATGCTGATCGACTGTCGTCCTCTTGTTCTTATGGGCCTTCAAGACTTGATCAATGCCCGCAAGCCTCAGATGGAAGTGAGCGGGCAGGCCACCACCTATACCAAAGCGCTGGATCTTGCCGATCAGTTGCGTCCCGATGTCATTTTTTTCAGTTTCTTTCCGGATGCGCTGAACCCATTGGCGGTCGTCGCGGGGCTCGCCCGCAGCGCCGAAATGAAAGTCCTGGTGCTCAAGAGCCTGTACGAAACCGTCCCTGTTGCCCAGGCGATAGAGGCGGGCGCACGCGGCGTCGTGCTGGCGGAAGACCCGACGGAATCGATCATCCGAGCCATCATCCAGGTCCACCATCGCGACATCGGGCTGGATAGAGCCTGGGTCGGTGGGCTTTCCGACTATGCCGCGACCGGGCATATACCTTTGAAATGCAATTCGGAGCAGGCGAAACAGGCGCGGCTGACGCTGCGTGAAAAGGAACTGATTCGCGCCATCGTGGGGGATCCGTCTGCCAAATACATGTGCATCGCCGGGCGCCTGGGTATCAGCGAGCACACCGTGCACAATCACCTCAGTAACATTTATCAAAAGCTTAATCTCGTTAACCGGATCGACTTGCTGATATACGCACAGAAGCACGGGCTCACCAACAACGAAGAACCGCCCGAGTCCACTTGGGTGCAACTGCGCTGAATTTCTTCGGGGCGCCCAGCCGTCACTGTGTCGCCGTTCGTGAGCCTCATATCAGACCTGTAAGGCATGCGAGGGTGGTTTCTCACCACCCTCGCATTCTTTTACGCGTGCGCTTCCTCAGGCGCTGCCATGGACAATGTCGGTATTCAGGAGATCGACCCCGACCAAGGTGATGGTCGTGATTTGTCCGCCCGTTTCGGCAATCGTCACGACGCTGTTAGCGCCGCTGTTGTCGATCGACTGGACAACGGAGCTTTGGTCGCCGTTGAGCACCAGCGTGTCGCGCAGCCCTGCGCTCGCATCGAAGCCGGTGACCTGGTACTTGTTCTGGGTGAATGACAAGTCGACGTTGAAGGCATCCCGCACACCGGCCGTGCCAGCCAGCGTGAAGTCGAAGGTGGTGCCCAAGTCGTTGGCGAACAGGTTGGCGTTGAAACCACTCGTCGCCGAGTCCCCATCCTTGTCCGTCAGCGTCGCGTTGAACGCCAGCTTGATATCACTGGCCATGTTCTCGGTCTGCTGAATGAACTGGATCACCGGGATCTTGACATCGCCTCGGCCCATCGTGAGCTGAACCGCGTCAATCAGCAGCGAGCCTTCCTTTTGAACGAGGAAGGACACTTGTCCGCCGGCTTCTGGCGTCAGAGTGTTCACCTCGGTGAGGGCCGAAAACGTGCCATTCTCGTAGTAGATCCGGTAGTACAGGTCCTCGGTCGCCGTGTTGTACCCCCCCACGGAGTTGTCGATGAAAATCTTCATCCCCGTCAGCAGGCTTTCCGGATTGATCACGAAACTTTCATCGGCGGAGCTGATGGCCGCCAGGCTGTCTCCCTGGAGAAGGTTATTGCCGACGCCGATGCCGGACGTGCTGACGTTCATGGCCGCCGGGTCGATGTACGACGGCAGCGGGGTGGTCTGTAGCTGGGCTTCGGTGGGGTCGGGTTTACCGACCCCGATACCGGGAAGGATGTCCGAAGGCGACGCCGTTGCCTTGGCGGAAAAGAACACAATCTCCTCGGATGGCGAAGGAATCGTCGGCGGATTCTGCGCCGGGATCAGCAAGGTGCGCACCGGATCCGGGCCGCCGGCACTGAGCGAGCCGTCGGCACTGCTGAGCACGATCGTCGAACTGAAGCCTTGCACCAGGTCCAGTGTGTAGCTGCCATTGGTGTAGGCGGTCAGCGTGTAGTCGACGCTGGTATTTGCCGTGGAGGCGTTGTTGTCGAAATCGCCGGTCAACGTGCCTGCGAAATGGTAGGCGCCGTTGGCATCCGGTGAGGGTGACTGCTCGGTGAGCGTGCCGGTGCCGGTGGTGGTCGTGTTGTCTGGCCGGACGAGGGTGAATTGGTTATTCACCAACGAAATATCCAGCCCGGTTGCACCCAGCCCGTCGGCTCCGTTCGAGTGATCCCAGTACCCTGTTTGTGGAAGGATACTACCGGTCCCGATCAGGTTGCCGAAGGCAAGTGTAGGGCCGTCGTCCTTGAACACCAGGTTCTGCCCTATGTTCAGGGTCGCCTGGGCGCTGTCGCCGTCCCCATCGGTCTTGGTCGCTATCAGCGTCACCAGGTTGTCCGCCGACAGCGTCGTCGAATCATCGGGATTGCTGGCGTTGGGATGCACCACGGCACGGAGCTGGTCGAGGGTGACGTCGCCATTGGCGGCGACGCTGGCCGTGAACACCAGCAAGTTGCTGGTGGCCGTGCGGCCTTCGACCACGCCGCCGTTGAGCGACAGGTTCACCGCCTGGCCGCTGGCCGTGTCGGTCAGCCCGGAGGCCCCCACCACCACGCCCAGCGCATAGGTCAGCGTGCCGGCGCCATCGGCGCCAAACGCGGAGGTGAAGTTAGCCGCGAAGCTCTTGGTATCGTTGGTCGCCAGCACCGTCTCGTCGACCGTCAGTGTCGGCTCCGTGCCGGTGGTGCTGATGCTCGGTCCGTCGTCCTTGAACACCAGGTTTTGTCCGATGTTCAGGCTCGCCTGGGCGCTGTCGCCGTCCTTATCGGTCTTGGTCGCCGTCAGGGTTACCAGGTTGTCCGCGGTCAGGGTCTTCGAATCATCGGGATTGGTCGTGACGGGATGCACCACGGCCCGGAGTTGGTCGAGGGTGACGTCGCCGTTGGCGGCCACGCTGACCGTGAATACCAGATCGTTGCTAATCGCCGTGTGGCCTTCGACCACGCCACCGTTGAGCGACAAGTTGACCGCCTGGCCCGTGGCCGTGTCCACCAGCCCGGAACCGCCCGCGACCACGCCCAGCGCATAGGTCAGGGTACCGGCACCGTCAGCGCCAAACGCCGAGGTGAAGTTAGCCGCGAAGCTCTTGGTATCGTTGGTCGCCAGTACCGTTTCGTCGACCGTCAGGATTGGCTCGGTGCCGGTGGTGCTGATGCTGGGGGCGTCATCCTTGAATACCAGGTTCTGGCCGATGTTGAGCGTTGCCTGGGCGCTGTCGCCATCACCATCGGTCTTGGTTGCTGTCAGCGTGACCAAAGTGTCCGCAGTCAGGGTCTTCGAATCATCCGGATTGGTCGCGTCGGGATGCACCACGGCGCGGATCTGGTCGAGGGTGACGTCGCCATTGGCGGCGACGCTGACCGTGAACACCAGCAGGTTGCTGGTGGCCGTGCGACCTTCGACCACTGCGCCGTTGAGCGACAGGTTCACCGCTTCACCGGTGGCCGTATCGGTCAGCCCTGAGCCTCCCGCGACCACGCCCAGGGCATAGGTCAGCGTGCCGGCGCCATCGGCGCCAAACGATGAGGTGAAGTTGGCGGCAAAGCTCTTGGTATCGTTGGTCGCCAGCACCGTTTCGTCGACCGTCAGCGTTGGCTCGGTGCCGGTGGTGCTGATGCTTGGCCCGTCATCCTTGAACACCAGGTTCTGGCCGATGTTGAGGGTGGCCTGGGCGATGTCGCCGTCCTTGTCGGTCTTGGTCGCCGTCAGGGTCACCAGATCGTCCGAGGTCAGGCTCGTCGAGTCATCGGGATTGGTCGTGACGGAATGCACCACAGCGCGGATCTGGTCGAGGGTGACGTCGCCATTAGCGGCGACACTGACCGTGAACACCAGGTCGTTGCTAATCGCCGTGTGGCCTTCCACCACGCCGCCGTTGAGCGACAGGTTGACTGCCTGGCCCGTGGCCGTATCCGTCAGCCCGGAGCCGCCCGCGACCACGCCCAGCGCATAGGTCAGGGTGCCGGCACCGTCGGCGCCAAACGCCGAGGTGAAGTTGGCGGCAAAGCTCTTGGTATCGTTGGTCGCCAGTACCGTTTCGTCCACTGTCAGCGTCGGTTCTGTACCGGTGGTGCTGATACTTGGCCCGTCGTCCTTGAACACCAGGTTCTGGCCGATGTTGAGGGTGGCCTGGGCGCTGTCGCCGTCCTTATCGGTCTTGGTCGCTGTGAGCGTCACCAGGCTGTCCGAAGTCAGCGTTTTCGAATCATCCGGATTGCTTGCGTCGGAATGCACCACGGCCCGGAGTTGGTCGAGGGTGACGTCACCGTTGGCGGCGACGCTGACCGTGAATACCAGATCGTTGCTCGTCGCCGTGCGGCCTTCCACTACGCCGCCGTTAACCGACAAATTCACCGCTTGGCCGGTGGCGGTGTCGGTCAGCCCGGAGCCTCCCGCCACCACGCCCAGGGCATAGGTCAGCGTACCCGCACCGTCAGCGCCAAACGCCGAGGTGAAGTTGGCGGCAAAGCTCTTGGTATCGTTGGTCGCCAGCACCGTCTCATCGACCGTCAGTGTCGGCTCGGTGCCGGTGGTGCTGATGCTCGGCCCGTCGTCCTTGAACACCAGGTTCTGGCCGATGTTGAGGGTGGCCTGGGCGCTGTCGCCGTCCTTGTCGGTTTTGGTTGCCGTCAGGGTCACCAGATTGTCCGCGGTCAGCGTTTTCGAATCATCGGGATTGGTGGTATCGGGATGCACCACGGCCCGGATCTGGTCCAGGGTGACGTCACCGTTGGCGGCGACACTGACGGTGAACACCAGCAGGTTGGTGGTGGCCGTGTGGCCTTCCACCACGCCGCCATTGAGCGACAGGTTCACCGCCTCGCCCGTGGCTGTGTCCACCAGCCCTGAGGCTCCCACCACCACGCCCAGCGCATAAGTCAGGGTGCCGGCTCCATCAGCGCCATACGCCGAGGTGAAGTTAGCGGCAAAGTTCTGGGTGGCGTTGGTCGCCAGCACCGTTTCGTCGACTGTCAGCGTTGGCTCGGTGCCGGTGGTGCTGATGCTGGGGGCGTCATCCTTGAACACCAGGTTCTGCCCGATATTTAGCGTGGCATGGACGCTGTCGCCATCCCCATCGGTCTTGGTCGCCGTCAGCGTCACCAGGCTGTCCGAGGTCAGCGTCTTCGAATCATCGGGATTGGTCGCGTCGGGATGCACCACGGCGCGGATCTGGTCGAGGGTGACGTCGCCATTGGCGGCGACGCTGACGGTGAACACCAGCAGGTTGCTGGTGGCGGTGCGGCCTTCGACCACGGTGCCGTTGAGCGACAGGTTGACTGCCTCACCGGTGGCCGTGTCGGTCAGCCCGGAGCCACCCGCGACCACGCCCAGGGCATAGGTCAGCGTGCCCGCACCGTCAGCGCCAAACGCCGACGTGAAGTTGGCGGCAAAGCTCTTGGTATCGTTGGTCGCCAGTACCGTTTCGTCCACCGTCAGGGTCGGTTCCGTGCCGGTGGTGCTGATGCTCGGCCCATCATCCTCGAAGATCATCTTGGAGCCGATTTCGGCGGTTGAGGTGCTGGACTGCAGCACCTTGAAGCCGCCAATGTCGAAGTCAGCGTGCGTCTTGTCGCCGCTCTTGTCGGTCAGCAACCCGGCGTTCTCGATCATCACGCGGTTGTGGTCGGTCGCCGTGCTGTAGGTGATCTGCGAATCGGTCGGAACGCCGGTGATCAGCACCGTGCCGTCGGCGTTGTAGGTGATGACGGCGGTGCTGACGGTGGCGCCCGCGAACGTCTTCACGGTGACACTGCCGTTAATGATCGCGACCTTTTCGGTGCTGTCGTTGGCGTAGCTGTTGATGAAGTTGACGCCGCTCTGCGACCCGCTGATGTTGTCGGCGTTCTTGACGGCGGTGAGCAAGAGCTTCGCGGTGGTGCCGCCGGTCTCCTGCACGACCTTGAAGGTCGCGGAGCGGGCGCCGAAGTACTGGGTGAAGTCGATGTTCGCTTCGACGCCCGCTTCGCCCGGGCTCAGGTTGGGGATCGTGAAGTCCGCCTTGGCACCGGTGACGAAGCTGAAGCGCAGGCCTTCCTGTTCGGTGATCGCCTGGTTGTTGGTGCCCAGGGTTGTGCTGCCGCCGCCCTGGCTGCTGTTGACCGTGTCGGCGCTGGTGATGGCAGCACTGCTTGCCGACTGATCCAGCGGATCCCTGCCGGTGACGACGATCGAGACGCCGGGAATCCGGCCGTTCGCATCGGCCGTCGCGCCCGCGGTCGTGAACATCAGGAACAACTGCTGGCCCGACGGCGCATTGGCCAGACTGAATTCCGCGTCCTGACCGGCTCCGATGAACACCTTATTCAGCAGATTGACCGCATCGTCGGGGTTCGTCGCATCTGGATGCTTGAGCGGTTGGTACTCCACGGTCCAGATTTTGCCGCCCGACAGCGGCGACCCGGTTTCTTCGATATAGGCTGCGAACACGATTGCGCCGGTTGCGCTCCCGGCTCGGCCCACCAGGATGTTGTCGTTGCTCGTATCGGTATAGAGAAGGATGCTGGTGCCATTGAGGGTATCCAGTCCGCTGTCCACGCCATTGAGCAGTGCGCCAGTGCTGTCGACGAAGCTGATATTGGTAATGGTTGCTCCGGGGTCAGCGCTGACGCTGAACGCATTGCTGCCGGTATTGCCCACGGCGCCGGTATAGCCACTCAAGGCCGCACCCGTTGCGGTACCTGCACCCAGTGCGGTCAAACGGGTAGAGAAAGTCGAGGGCAGGGACGCCAACGGAATGTCGTTGTCATCAGCGTCTCCCGCGGGGCTTGGCGTGGCGGTGAGGTTCTGTAGCCCGGCCGTTTCGTCCAGCGTAACGTTCGCGCCGGAGGCCACGACGCTCAGCGCGTTGGTCGTAATCGACGTTGTCAGCGATGGGTCGAGGGTCGAAGTGTAGAGGGAAGTCGGATCGCCCGGCAGCGATGAATTTTGCTCGACAATAGTCATAACTTGTTCCTGGGGTAGTTGCGGTCATCGAGGCCTGACCGTTGACCATTGGTCGCAACTATGGAGAAGCACCGGGGATTGCACATCAGCCGAAACTCCCACGCGGGCTGGGAGTTTCAGACTAGTCGTCCTCGTCGCAGGCCTGGCCGCAGGGGGCCAGTGTTCAAGGCTTGTGGTGCTAGAGCGCTCACAACGAATGCGATCCGTGCGGATCTGATATTGGCACTGCAAAAAAATGCGAGGGTGGTTTCCACCACCCTCGCATCCTTTCACGCACGCGCTGCCTCAGGCGCTGCCATGGACAATGTCGGTATTCAGAACATCAACCCCGACCAAGGTGATGGTCGTGACTTGTCCGCCCGTTTCGGCAACCGTCACGACGCTGTTGGCGCCGCTGTTGTCGATCGACTGGACAACGGCGTTCTGGTCGCCGTTGAGCACCAGCGTGTCGCGCAGCCCTGCGCTCGCATCGAAGCCGGTGATCTGGTACTTGTTCTGGGTGAGTGACAAATCGATGTTGAAGGCATCCCGCTCACCACTCGTGCCCACCAGCGTGAAGTCGAAGGTGGTGCCCAGGTCGTTGGCGAACAGGTTGGCGTCGAACGTGCTCGTCGCCGAGTCCCCATCCTTGTCTGTCAGCGTCGCGTTGAACGCCAGCTTGACATCGCTGGCCAGGCTCTCGGTCTCATGAGTGAACTCGATCGTCGGGATCTTAATCTCGCCTCGGCCCATCGTGAGCTGAACAGCGTCGATCAACTTCGTGCCCTGCTGCTGAATGAGGAAGGACACCTGTCCACCGGCCTCCGGTGTCACGGTGTTCACCTCGATCAGGTTCGAGAACGTGCCATCCTCGTAGAAGGCCCTGTAGTACAGGTCCTCGGTCGCCGTGTCGTAACCCCCCACGGAGTTGTCGATGAAGACCTTCATGCTCGTCAGCAGGCTTTCCGGGTTGATCACGAAGCTTTCATCGGCATTGCTGATGGCCGCCAGGTTGTCTCCCTGGAACAGGTTATTGGCGATGCCGATGCCGGACGTGCTGACGTTCATGGCCCTCGGGTCGATGTACGACGGCAGGGGGTTGGTCTGTAGCTGGGCTTCGGTGGGGTCGGGGGCTCCAAGCCCGATACCGGTCAGGATGTCCGCAGTCGACGCCGTTGCTTTCGCGGAAAAGAACACAATCTCCTCAGATGGCGAAGGAATCGTCGGCGGATTCTGCGGTGGGATCAGCAAGGTGCGCACCGGATCCGGGCCGCCGGCAGTGAGCGAGCCGTCGGCACTGCTGAGCACGATCTCGGAACTGAAGCCTTGCACCAGGTCCAGGGCATAAGTGCCATTGGCAAAGGCGGTCAGCGTGTAGTCAACGCTGGTATTCGCGGTGGCGGCGTTGTTGTCGAAATCACCGGTCAACGTCCCTGCGAAGTGGAACGCGCCATTGACATCCGGCGAAGGCGATTGCTCGGTGAGCGTGCCGGTGCCGGTGGTGGTCGTGTTGTCTGGCCTGACGAGAGTGAATTGGTTATTCACCAACGAAATATCCAGACCGGTTGCCCCCAGTCCGTCGGCTCCGGTTGAATGATCCCAGTATCCCTGTTGTGGAAGGATGCTACCGGTGCCGATCAGATTGCCGAAGGCAAGTGTAGGGCCGTCGTCCTGGAACACCAGGTTCTGGCCGATGTTGAGCGTGGCATGGGCGCTGTCGCCGTCTCCATCGGTTTTGGTCGCCGTCAGGGTTACCAGATTGTCCGAGGACAGACTCGTCGAATCATTCGGATTGGTTGGATCGGGATGCACCACGGCCCGTTGCTGGTCGAGGGTGACGTCACCGTTGGCGGCCACGCTGACGGTGAACACCAGCAGGTGGGTATTGGCTGTGCGGCCTTCCACCACGCTGCCGTTGAGCGACAGGTTGACCGCCTCACCGGTGGCCGTGTCGGTCAGCCCGGAGGCACCCGCCACCACGCCCAGCGCATAGGTCAGCGTGCCGGCGCCATCGGCGCCATACGCCGAGGTGAAGTTGGCCGCAAAGCTCTGGGTGGCGTCGGTGGTCAGTACCGTTTCGTCAACCGTCAGGGTTGGCTCCGTGCCGGTGGTGCTGATGCTTGGCCCGTCGTCCTTGAACACCAGGTTCTGGCCGATGTTCAGTGTTGCATGGGCACTGTCGCCATCTTTGTCGGTGATGGTGGCGGTCAGGGTCACCAGATTGTCCGAGGTCAGCGTCTTCGAATCATCCGGATTGGTTGGGTCTGGATGCACTATGGCCCGTTGCTGGTCGAGAGTGACGTCACCGTTGGCGGCCACACTGACGGTGAACACCAGCAGGTTGGTGATGGCCGTGCGGCCTTCGACCACGCTGCCGTTGAGCGACAGGTTGACCGCTTCACCGGTGGCCGTATCGGTCAGCCCGGAGCCGCCCGCTACCACACCCAGTGCATAGGTCAGCGTGCCGGCCCCATCGGCGCCAAATGCCGAACTGAAGTTGGCGGTAAAGCTCTGGGTGTCGTTGGTGGCCAGCACCGTTTCGTCGACCGTCAGGACTGGCTCCGTGCCGGTGGTGCTGATGCTCGGTCCGTCGTCCTTGAACACCAGGTTCTGCCCGATGTTGAGGGTGGCATGGGCACTGTCGCCGTCCTTGTCGGTGATGGTGGCGGTCAGGGTTACCAGATTGTCCGAGGTCAACGTCTTCGAATCATCCGGATTGGTTGGGTCGGGATGTACCACGGCGCGGATCTGATCGAGGGTAACGTCACCATTGGCGGCGACGCTGACGGTGAATACCAGATCGTTGCTAATCGCCGTGCGGCCTTCCACGACTGTACCGTTAAGCGACAAATTCACCGCTTGGCCGGTAGCGGTATCGGTCAGCCCGGAACCGCCCGCGACCACGCCCAGTGCATAGGTCAGCGTACCCGCACCGTCAGCGCCAAACGCCGAGCTGAAGTTGGCGGTAAAGCTCTGGGTGTCGTTGGTCGCCAGCACTGTTTCATCGACCGTCAGGATTGGCTCCGTGCCAGTGGTGCTGATGCTGGGTCCGTCATCCTTGAACACCAGGTTCTGGCCGATGTTCAGCGTGGCATGAGCGCTGTCGCCGTCCTTGTCGGTGATGGTGGCGGTCAGGGTCACCAGATTGTCCGAGGTCAGACTGGTCGAATCATCCGGATTGGTTGGGTCGGGATGCACCACGGCCCGTTGCTGGTCGAGGGTGACGTCACCATTGGCGGCGACACTGACGGTAAACACCAACAGGTTGGTGGTGGCCGTTCGGCCTTCCACTACGCTGCCGTTGAGTGACAGGTTCACCGCTTCACCGGTGGCTGTATCCGTCAGTCCCGACGGGCCGGCAGTCACGCCCAGCGCATAGGTCAGCGTGCCCGCACCGTCGGCGCCAAATGCCGAGCTGAAGTTAGCCGCGAAGCTCTGGGTGGCGTCGGTGGTCAGTACCGTTTCATCGACCGTCAGGGTTGGCTCCGTGCCGGTGGTGCTGATGCTGGGTCCATCGTCCTTGAACACCAGGTTCTGGCCGATGTTCAGCGTGGCATGAGCGCTGTCGCCGTCCTTGTCGGTGATGGTGGCGGTCAGGGTCACCAGATTGTCCGAGGTCAGACTGGTCGAATCATCCGGATTGGTTGGGTCGGGATGCACCACGGCCCGTTGCTGGTCGAGGGTGACGTCACCGTTGGCAGCAACGCTGACCGTGAATACCAACAGGTTGGTGGTGGCCGTTCGGCCTTCCACTACGCTGCCGTTGAGCGACAGGTTGACTGCCTCACCAGTGGCCGTATCGGTCAGCCCGGAGGCACCGGCTACCACGCCCAGTGCATAGGTCAGCGTACCCGCACCGTCGGCGCCAAACGCCGAGGTGAAGTTGGCGGCGAGGTTCTGGGTGGCGTCGGTCGTCAACACCGTTTCGTCGACCGTCAGCGTTGGCTCGCTGCCGGTGGTGCTGATGCTTGGCCCGTCATCCTTGAACACCAGGTTCTGGCCGATGTTCAGCGTGGCATGGGCACTGTCGCCGTCCTTGTCGGTGATGGTGGCGGTCAGGGTCACCAGGTTATCCGAGGTCAGACTCGTCGAATCATCCGGATTGGTCGCGTCGGGATGCACTACGGCCCGTTGCTGGTCGAGGGTGACGTCACCATTGGCAGCAACGCTGACCGTGAATACCAACAGGTTGGTGGTGGCCGTGCGGCCTTCGACTACGGTGCCGTTGAGCGACAGGTTGACTGCCTCACCAGTGGCCGTATCGGTCAGCCCGGAGGCACCGGCTACCACGCCCAGTGCATAGGTCAGCGTTCCCGCACCGTCGGCGCCAAACGCCGAGGTGAAGTTGGCGGTGAAGTTCTGGGTGGCGTCGGTCGTCAACACCGTTTCGTCGACCGTCAGCGTTGGCTCGCTGCCGGTGGTGCTGATGCTCGGTCCGTCGTCCTTGAACACCAGGTTCTGGCCGATGTTCAGCGTGGCATGGGCACTGTCGCCGTCCTTGTCGGTGATGGTAGCGGTCAACGTCACCAGATTGTCCGAGGTCAGGCTCGTTGAATCATCCGGATTGGTCGCGTCGGGATGCACCACGGCCCGCAGCTGGTCGAGGGTGACGTCACCGTTGGCGGCGACGCTGACCGTGAACACCAGCAGGTTGGTGGTGGCCGTGCGGCCTTCCACGACGGTGCCGTTGAGCGACAGGTTGACGGCCTCACCGGTGGCGGTATCGGTCAGTCCGGAGCCGCCCGCGACCACGCCCAGCGCGTAGGTCAATGTGCCCGCGCCATCAGCGCCAAACGCCGAGCTGAAGTTGGCGGCAAAATTCTGGGTGGCGTCGGTGGTCAGCACCGTTTCGTCCACGATCAGCGTTGGTTCCGTGCCGGCCGCACTGACGCTCGGCCCGTCGTCTTCGAAGATCATCTTGGAGCCGATTTCGGCGATCGAGGTGGAGGCTTGGCGCAGCGAGAAGCCGCCGATATCAAAATCGGCGTGGTTATCGCCTCTGGCGTCGAGGGCCGCGCCGTTCTCGATGAGTACGCGGTTGTGATCCGATGTCGTGGTGTATTCAATCTGGTAGCCGGCTTTAATGCCGGTGAGTGTTGCAACCCCACCCGTAAAGCTGATGGTGATGGTCGGATCATTCACCGAACCGTCGGAATTTTCGATCACCAGCCCGGTACTATTGTTGATGACTTGAACATTGGTGATGGCAACCGGCGTGTCATTCGCATAGCCGTTGACGAAATTCGCGCCAGGTTCAGCTGCGGTGTTGAATGCGCTGATTTTTACCACCGCACTCTTGCCGCTTTGCAACTGCACGATGTCAAAATTGGCCGATGTCGAATTGTAGACACCGGTAAAGTCGATGTTGGATTCAACATCGGCTTCGGTCTGGCTAAGGTTGGGAACGGTCACATCCTGCCGGGCACCCGTGACGAACGAAAAGCGGATACCTTCCTGTTCCGTAATCATCTGGTTATTGGTGCCGATGGTGGTCGGGCCACCGCCCTGGCTGGTATTGATCGTGTCGCCAGTGTTTATGTTGGCGCCACTTGACTGGTCTGCGGGGTCCTTACCGGTGGCGATGATGGAGGGATCGGTGATCCGTGTGACACCATTGATAACTTCAGTTGTCGGGTTCGCTTTCGTGAACATCAGGAAGAGGTTCTGACCGGAGGGCGCACCGGCCAGGCTGAATCCCAGGTCCTGACTGACTCCGACGAACACCTTATCCTGCAGATTGAGCGAATCATCGGGGTTCGTCGCATCTGGATGCTTGAGCGGTTGGTATTCCACGGTCCAGATCTTGCCGCCCGAGACTGGCGATCCGGTTTCTTCAATATAGGCCGCGAACACGATCGCGCCATCTGCGGCCCCGGCTCGGCCCACAACGATGTTGTTGTCGTTCGTATCGGTATAGAGAAGGATGCTGGTGCCATCGAGAGTATCCAGCCCGCTGTCCACGCCATTGAGCGGTGCGCCAGCGCTGTCGACGAATCTGATATCGGTAACGCCGGACGGGTCGGTGAGGGTGAATGCATTGCTGCCCGTGTTGCCCGCGGCACCGGTATAGCCGCTCAAGGCCGCACCCGTTGCGGTACCTGCACCTAGTGCGGTCAAACGGGTAGAGAAGGCCGAGGGCAGGGAGGCCACCAGAATGTCGTTGTCGTCAGCGTCTCCCGCGGGGCTTGGCGTGGCGGTGAGGTTCTGCAGCCCGGCCGTTTCGTCCAGCGTAACGTTTGCGCCGGGCGTCACGCTCAGGGCGTTGGCTGTAATCGACGTTAAGTTGAGGGAGGTCGGATCGCTCGTTAGCGATGAGTTTTGCTCGCGAATAGTCATGACGTTCTCCTGAGCAATTACGGTCATCGAGGCCTGACCATTGACCTCTGCAACTATGACTAATCGCCGGGGATTGCACATCGGCCGATACTCCCATGCGGGATAGGAGTTTCGGCCTAGCTGTCCTCGTTGGTGGCCTGCTGCATGTCGTTCTCGTTGTTTTCTGCCGTGTTTAAGCCTTGTGGTGTTTGAGAACCCACAGCGAATTCGATCCGTGCCGATCTCATTTTGGAACTGCAAAAACAATGCGAGGGTGACTTTCGCCACCCTCGCATCCTTTCACACACGCGCTGCCTCAGGCGCTGCCATGGACAATGTCGGTATTCAGAACATCAACCCCGACCAAGGTGATGGTCGTGATTTGTCCGCCCGTTTCGGCAATCGTCACGACGCTGTTGGCGCCGCTGTTGTCGATCGACTGCACAACGGCGCTCTGGTCGCCGTTGAGCACCAGCGTGTCGCGCAGCCCTGCGCTCGCATCGAAGCCGGTGATCTGGTACTTGTTCTGGGTGAGTGACAAATCGACGTTGAAGGCATCCCGCTCACCGCTTGTGCCCACCAGCGTGAAGTCGAAGGTGGCGCCCAAGTCGTTGGCGAACAGGTTGGCGTCGAAACCACTCGTCGCCGAGTCCCCATCCTTGTCCGTCAGCGTCGCGTTGAATGCCAGCTTGATATCGCTGGCCAGGCTTTCGGTCGGCTGAATGAACTGGATCACCGGGATCTTGACATCGCCTCGGCCCATCGTGAGCTGAACCGCATCAATCAACTTCGTGCCTTGTTGCTGAACGAGGAAGGACACCTGTCCGCCGGCCTCCGGCGTCACGGTGTTCACCTCGGTGAGGGCCGAGAACGTGCCATCCTCATAGTAGGCCCTGTAGTACAGGTCTTCGGTCGCCGTGTTGTAACCTCCCACGGAGTTGTCGATGAAGATCTTCATGCCCGCCAGCAGGGTCTCCGGATTGATCACGAAACTTTCATCGGCAGAACTGATGGCCGCCAGGTTATCTCCCTGGAGAATGTTATTGCCGACGCCGATGCCGGACGTGCTGACGTTCATGGCTGCGGGGTCGATGTACGACGGCAGCGGGGTGGTCTGTAGCTGGGCTTCGGTGGGGTCGGGTTTCCCTAGCCCGATGCCGGTCAGGATGTCCGAAGTCGACGCCGTCGCCTTGGCGGAAAAGAACACAATCTCCTCGGAGGCCGAAGGAATGGTCGGGTCATTCGTCGTCGGAATCAACAAGGTGCGCACCGGATCCGGGCCGCCGGCACTGAGCGAGCCGTCGGCACTGCTGAGCACGATCTGCGAACTGAAGCCTTGCACCAGGTCCAGTGTATAGCTGCCATTGGTGTAGGCGGTCAGCGTGTAGTCGACGCTGGTATTCGCGGTGGCGGCGTTGTTGTCGAAATCACCGGTCAACGTGCCTGCGAAATGGTAGGCGCCATTGACGTCCGGTGAGGGCGACTGCTCGGTGAGCGTGCCGGTGCCGGTGGTGGTCGTGTTGTCTGGCCGGACGAGGGTGAATTGGTTATTCACCAACGAAATATCCAGTCCGGTTGCCCCCAATCCGTCGGCTCCGGCCGAGTGATCCCAGTACCCTGTTTGTGGAAGGATGCTACCGGTGCCGATCAGATTGCCGAAGGCAAGTGTAGGGCCGTCGTCCTGGAACACCAGGTTCTGGCCGATGTTGAGCGTGGCATGGGCGCTGTCGCCGTCTCCATCGGTTTTGGTCGCCGTCAGGGTTACCAGATTGTCCGAGGACAGACTCGTCGAATCATTCGGATTGGTTGGATCGGGATGCACCACGGCCCGTTGCTGGTCGAGGGTGACGTCACCGTTGGCGGCCACGCTGACGGTGAACACCAGCAGATGGGTAGTGGCTGTGCGGCCTTCCACCACGCCGCCGTTGAGCGACAGGTTGACTGCCTCACCGGTGGCCGTGTCGGTCAGCCCGGAGGCACCCGCCACCACGCCCAGCGCATAGGTCAGCGTACCCGCACCGTCGGCGCCATACGCCGAGGTGAAGTTCGCCGCGAAGCTCTGGGTGGCGTCGGTGGTCAGCACCGTCTCATCCACCGTCAACGTCGGTTCGGTGCCGGTGGTGCTGATGCTCGGTCCGTCGTCCTTGAACACCAGGTTCTGGCCGATGTTGAGGGTCGCCTGGGTGCTGTCGCCGTCCTTGTCGGTGATGGTTGCCGTCAGGGTCACCAGATTGTCCGCGGTCAGCGTTTTCGAATCATCGGGATTGGTCGTGTCGGGATGCACCACGGCGCGGAGCTGATCGAGGGTGACGTCACCGTTGGCGGCGACGCTGACCGTGAATACCAGCAGGTTGGTGGTGGCCGTGTGACCTTCGACCACGCCGCCATTGAGCGACAGGTTCACCGCCTCGCCCGTGGCTGTGTCCACCAGCCCTGAGGCGCCCGCGACCACGCCCAGCGCATAGGTCAGGGTGCCGGCACCGTCAGCGCCATACGCCGAACTGAAGTTAGCCGCGAAGCTCTTGGTATCGTTGGTCGCCAGTACCGTTTCGTCGACTGTCAGCGTTGGCTCGGTGCCGGTGGTGCTGATGTTGGGGGCGTCATCCTTGAACACCAGGTTCTGCCCGATATTTAGCGTGGCATGGGCGCTGTCCCCATCCCCATCGGTCTTGGTCGCCGTCAGCGTCACCAGATTGTCCGAGGTCAGCGTCTTCGAATCATCCGGATTGGTCGCATCGGGATGCACCACGGCGCGGATCTGGTCAAGGGTGACGTCGCCATTGGCGGCCACGCTGACCGTGAACACCAGCAGGTTGGTGGTGGCCGTGCGACCTTCGACCACTGCACCGTTGAGTGACAGGTTGACTGCCTCACCGGTGGCGGTGTCCGTTAACCCTGAACCTCCCGCGACCACGCCCAGGGCATAGGTCAGCGTGCCGGCCCCATCAGCGCCAAACGCCGACGTGAAGTTGGCGGCAAAGCTCTTGGTATCGTTGGTCGCCAGTACCGTTTCGTCCACCGTCAGGGTCGGTTCCGTGCCGGTGGTGCTGATGCTCGGCCCATCATCCTCGAAGATCATCTTGGAGCCGATTTCGGCGGTTGACGTGCTGGACTGCAGCACCTTGAAGCCGCCAATGTCGAAGTCAGCGTGCGTCTTGTCGCCGTTCTTGTCGGTCAGCAACCCGGCGTTCTCGATCATCACGCGGTTGTGGTCGGTCGCCGTGCTGTAGGTGATCTGCGAGTCGGTCGGAACGCCGGTGATCAGCACCGTGCCGTCGGCGTTGTAGGTGATGACGGCGGTGCTGACGGTGGCGCCCGCGAACGTCTTCACGGTGACGCTGCCGTTGGTGATCGCGACCTTTTCGGTGCTGTCGTTGGCGTAGCTGTTGACGAAGTTGACACCGCTCTGCGACCCGCTGACGTTGTCGGCGTTCTTGACGGCGGTGAGCAAGAGCTTCGCAGTCGTGCCGCCCGTCTCCTGCACGATCTTGAAGGTCGCGGAGCGGGCGCCGAAGTACTGGGTGAAGTCGATGTTCTGTTCGACACCCGCTTCGCCCGGGCTCAGGTTGGGGACTGTGAAGTCCGCCTTGGCACCGGTGACGAAGCTGAAGCGCAGGCCTTCCTGTTCGGTGATCGCCTGGTTGTTGGTGCCCAGGGTTGTGCTGCCGCCGCCCTGGCTGCTGTTAACCGTGTCGGCGCTGGTGATGGCAGCACTGCTTGCCGACTGATCCAGCGGATCCCTGCCGGTGACGACGATCGAGACGCCGGGAATCCGGCCGTTCGCATCGGCCGTCGCGCCCGCGGTCGTGAACATCAGGAACAACTGCTGACCCGACGGCGCATTGGCCAGACTGAATTCCGCGTCCTGACCGGCTCCGATGAACACCTTATTCAGCAGATTGACCGCATCGTCGGGGTTCGTCGCATCTGGATGCTTGAGCGGTTGGTACTCCACGGTCCAGATCTTGCCGCCCGAGAGTGGCGATCCGGTTTCTTCGATATAGGCCGCGAACACGATTGCGCCGCTTGCGCTCCCGGCTCGGCCCACCAGGATGTTGTCGTTGCTCGTATCGGTATAGAGAAGGATGCTGGTGCCATCGAGGGTGTCCAGTCCGCTGTCCACGCCATTGAGCAGTGCGCCAGTGCTGTCGACGAAGCTGACGTTGGTAATGGTTGCTCCAGGGTCGGCGGTGACGCTGAACGCATTGCTGCCGGTATTGCCCACGGCGCCGGTATAGCCACTCAAGGCCGCACCCATTGCGGTACCTGCACCCAGTGCGGTCAAACGGGTAGAGAAAGTCGAGGGCAGGGAGGCCAGCAAAATGTCGTTGTCGTCAGCGTCTCCCGCGGGGCTTGGCGTGGCGGTGCTGTTTTGCAACCCGGCCGTTTCGTCCAGCGTAACGCTCGCGCCAGAGGTCACAACGCTGAGAGCGTTGACCACTGAGTCGAGGGTCGGAATGTATAGGGGGGTCGGATCGCCCGTTAGCGATGAATTTTGCTCGCCGGTAGCCATGACTTTCTCCAGAGCAATTGCGGTCATCGAGGCCTGACCGTTGACCTTTGGTCGCAACTATGGAGAAGCGCCGGGGATTGCGCATCGGCCGAAACTCCCATGCGGGATGGGAGTTTCAGACTACTTGGGAGGGGAAAGAGGAGGAGGGCGCGAAGGAGTAACGTCGTATATTACGTTTGTGAATGAGCACAAGACGGCGGCGGGGGCGACCTCATGAGCTGGTTCCTCCACGCCGAATCACGATGGGCGGCTCGATCAGCCGCAGTTCGAGCTCGCCCGAGGCCGGCACGAAGCGCGGGCCAGTGCTTTCAGGCGTTGCCCGCAACCTCCAGGTGCGCTGCACCTTCGCCAGTTTGGCGACTCCCGACGCCACGGACCAGCGCCGGCAGACCTTCTCCAGTTTGAGCGGGTAGAGGGTGAGTTGGTCGCCGTTGAAGTGCATACGCAGAAAGCATTTGTGGTCGGCGATGCGTTGCGAGGAAAAAACCACTTCGCTATGTAGCCCCCATAAAGTATTGGCCATGACCATCCAGGCACCGAATAGCAGGCCTCCCAAACTACCGCCGAGCACCAGTGTCCCCACCAGGAACAACAAGACCTGGAGCAGGTTTTCTACCTCGAACTGCAAGTAGTGGATGTTGATACGGCCCATGAGCCACAGCAGCCCGATCGCCAGTCCCAGATGAAGCAACCCGTGAACGGCCCCGACGCCATAGGCAAGCTTTCGGGTGCGTTTGACCCCGGCGGCTGAAAGCACTGCGCAGCCCAGCACAATGGTCACGGCGAGCATCACCGACGAAGGACTGTGTGCCAGGACCAGGACCAGCTGTCGCCATACCTCGCGCAGGTTGGGAATAGAGGCTTCGAGGCCAGACAATACCTCGACCAGGCTGCGATTATCGCGCGCCGGATGGGGCACCTTGCTGGCGCTTTCTACCATCCAGTCGAACAGCAAGTACAAGATCGCCAGCATGCCGCAGAACGAGAGGTTGTGGGTGGGTAGCCGCCATGCCCGGTTACGCAGCTGTTCGGAGGTCTTTTTGTCCGGGTAGGTTGCCGCCAGCTCGTAGTGCTGCGGCGTTCCGCCGACGGTGATTGGCTCGGGCGGATCTGGAAGTTGATGAGTGCCATGCAGGAAGGCGCCACCGCCTCCGCAGGTGATGCGTTGCGGTGCCTGGCTGCCGGCTTTTGGCTGGTAGCGCGCGTAGTGGTGCGAGTCTCCGGCCAGGACCACCGCCAAGTGGTCACCCAAGAGCTGCTCGATCTCGCGCAGACTGCTGAAGCGCAAGGTCTGGGTCTCGATCGAGGGCAGGGTCTTGCGCCCCACGCGTGCGAGTCGTTCGGCCTCATCCACCCAGCTCGGCTCGGGTGTACAGAGGATCACGCGGTCGCCTGGCTGCAGTTTGGCGCGCATCTCTTCGAAGTACTGCTTCTGCTGGCGGTCGATCATCGACTCCAATTGCAGGTCCAGGCCCCAGATCCACCAGCCATTGGGCAGCTGCAGCACGTAGTAACTGGTGTGTTGACGGGTTTCCCAGCCGCCGATGGGCTTCTGCTCGCAAAACAGTTGGGAGAACCCGCGCAGGCCGTCATACCAATCGTGGTTGCCGGGCGTCGCCACTATCCACGGTGCACCTGGCTGCAGCACGGGCTGGTCCTGCTCATTCGGGCGGACCTTGGGGACCGGCGCGGGGAAGGCGGCGCGGAAGGGATCAAGGAAACGGGTGCGATAGCCGGATTGGGCCGGTGTAGGGTAGACCTGATCGCCGCCGAGCAGCAGCACGTCGCCGCGCGGCAGCGTGAGCTCCGGCAACTTGACATCCTGGCTGACGCACAGCGCCATGGAATAGGTGGAGTCCCAGCCATCGCCGGTATCCGCCAGATAGTCGATCCACACGTCACCGTCGGCAGCCAGCTGGATGGGCGGGTTGGAGTCCCGGGGGTTGAGCATGGCCAGCACATCGCGTGGGTCCGCGAAGGCACCCATGGTGGTGGCGGCGGCCGATTGCATGCCCGTGCGCATGAGCTGAAACGGGCCTAGCCAGTTGACCATCGACTCCTGGGTGTAAAGTTCGATGCGGCTATTGGTCGTGGAAGATTGGGTGGCGTGGGTCATGGCGAGGAGCGCAGAGTGCCCCTCTTCAAAGTGTCCCTCTCCAGGGCGGAACTCAATCGATTGCTCCTTCATCGCCTAGCCTCCATTGCTGTAAAGAGTCCGGGTACATCAGGTGGGGTTTGACTTCTTGTCGGTTGATTCAGAATAGGTCAGTTATGCGATAGCCGCCGGTTCATGGCAAGAGGATCAAAACGATGGACCCGCCAGAATGGCGGGTCCGGACGGGGGATCAGAGTGTCGGCAACTGCCCGATGCGACCCATCATCTCGGTCACGATCTGCAGGTCCAGCAGGAACTGGTCGACGGTCTTGAACTCGTTGTCGTTGTGGCCGGTGTATTTGAGCTCAGGCCTTGCCAAGCCGAACTGCACACCGTTGGGCAGCTCATGGACCGAAGTGGCGCCGGCTGAGGTACCGAACTTGTGTTCCATGCCAAGGTTTTCGCTGGCCACGGCCAACAGCGCCTTGACCCATTCACCTTCGGGGTTGCGGTACATCGGCTCGGCGATCTTGTAGTCGAAAGCCACTGCAATGTGAGTCTTCTTGCTCCAGGCACCCAGCTTTTCGGCGATTTCAGCCTTGAGCGCTTCCGGGGACTTGCCCTTCGGCACGCGCAGGTTGACCGCAAGCTTGAAGGCTTTTTCATCCATCCCGACATAGGTCAGGGAGGTGGTCAGCGGCCCCATGAAGGCATCGGAAAAACCGACCCCCAACTTGCCGCCCAGGTAGTCCAGTCCCCAGTTGTCGACGGCATAACGGGCGGCGTCGGTAATGTGGTTGTGCTTGAGCGCGACCTTGCCGTCGAGGCTGTTGATGAAGCCCAGCATCCGTGCCACCGGGTTGATGCCTGACTCGGGCTCGGAGGAGTGGGCGGAAACGCCGGTGACCGTGAGCTTGACGTCCTTGCCGACGACCTTGGCGGTCACCTCGAAGTTGCCGCCATTGCGCTTGGCATAATCGCTACCTGCCTTCTGCAGGCTGGCGGCCAGTTCGGCGGGCTTGTCAGTCACAAGGGTAGCGACCGACGTTGACGGAATCTGGTTGGTTGCCAGGCCGCCGGTCATTGAGGTGATTTCGGCGCCCTTGCCCTGAGCGCTCCGCAGGGCAAAGTTCGCCATGACGGTGCCGTAGCCTTTCTCGGCAATCACCACCGGGTAGCCGCCATCCAGCGCCAGGTTGTAGTTGGGTGTCGGGTTGTGTTCGAAGTAATAGGGGATGGCGTCGCCGGTGGTTTCCTCGGTGGTGTCTACCAGCAGCTTGAAATGGCGAGCCAGCGGCAGCTTCTCTTCCTTGATGATCTTCATGGCGTAGAGCGCGACCACGATGCCGTTTTTGTCATCCTCGGTGCCTCGGCCATACATACGGTCGCCGACCAGGGTGACCTTGAACGGGTCGAGGCGGGTGCCGTCTTTCAAGACCCAGTTCTCCGGCGTCACGGGCACCACATCGGCATGTGCGTGAATGCCCACGATTTCGTCGCCAGCCCCTTCGAGGGATATTTCATAGACTCGGTTGTCGATATTGCGAAAGTTCAGGTTGAAGGCCTGGGCCAGGCCCTTGAGCTTGTCGCCGATCTTGATGAATTCAGGGTTGTCGTGTTGGGCCACGCCGTCCACGCGGAAGGTCGGGATGGCCACCAGTTCGCGCAAGGTCTCGGTAGCAGCGTTGCCGTACTTCACCCGCGCATAGAGGCCAAGCAGGCGATGAATCTCGTTCTGCTGTTCAGCGGAAAGGGGCTTGTTGCCCTGGAAAGCACTGATTGTCGGGCCGAGGTTGCCGGTTTTGGCAAGCTCGCTCTTGGCCAGGCGTTCCAGGAACTGCCTGAAATCCGTTACCGATGCATCGCTGAAGGTCTTGAGGATGGTCGCGCTCTGTTGCGGGGTAATGTTGGCGTGCGCTGAGGTGGTGAACGACGAAAGGCTGGCCAGCATCAGGGTTGTCGCGGCCAGTTGCTTAAGTGAAAAGTCCATTGCTGGGGGCATTCCTTTGCAGGTGGTTGGTAGGAAATATCTGATTGATTAGTCAGAAACTTTTCCAAACTAACACCAAGAGGGAGTAGTACGGGAGTACCTGAAGTGCGATCTGTCGCACAGAAATGCAAAAGCGACGCAGAAATGAAAAAGCCTACCAATGCAACTCGAAGGCATTTTGCGCGCCCGTCTGGAGGCTGCTGCCCAAGCGTTTGCACTCGCGAGAAAGGGTGTCTTGCAGCCATTGACGGTCATCCCCTTCGGCGCGACAGAGGCGAAAGCGCTGCAGGCGAGTGGGTATCAGCTCCAGCGTCTGCAGGTGCCCGTCCGGGGCCAGCGAGGCAAAGTACAAAAGCCCCAGGTCGCCGCGATAATCTGCGTGGCCCTCGATGCCTTCGTAATCGTTTAGCAGATCCCCGCAGCCATAGAGAATCAGGCGTTCGCGGTACACCTCGATGCCCTTGATGTGGTGCGAGGAGTGGCCGTGCACCACATCAACTCCGGCCTCGTCGATCAAGGCATGGGCGAACCGGACCTGTTCACGAGGGATCTCAAACCCCCAGTTGCCGCCCCAATGAATGGAGGCCAGCACCCGATCCCCCGGATTTTTGTACTTGAGAATCCGTTCGGCCACAGGGCGCAGGCTTTGCATCGACAGATCTTCCAGCCGTGCGACGCCCGCGCGGCTATCCGTGGCGGCCCACTGCGGTGGAATGCCGCTGTCGGGAGCGCCGAGGCCAAACACCAGCAAGCGCCGCCCGTCAGGCTGTGCCAGCACGGCGGGCGCTTCGGCGGATTGCCGGTTGTGCCCGGCGCCGGCACTGCACATGCCGTTGTTCGCCAGGGTGGCCAACGTATCGGCCAGGCCAGGCGCGCCCCAGTCCAGCACATGGTTGTTGGACAGCACGCAGCAGTCGATGCCGGCGGCACTGATGGCCGGGAAGTTCTCCGGGCTCATGCGGTAATTGATGCCCTTTGGCTCCGGTCGTCCGCGTCGGGACACCGCTGTTTCCAGGTTGATGATGCGTGCGTTTGGCTGGCGACGTTCGAACTCATCCAGCGCAACGCCCCAGATATAGGTGAAATCGACCGGGCGGGGAATCGGGCCATTGCGTCGTTCTGCCAACCGGACGTAATCGCCGGCTTTCTTGACGTAGTCTTCGTAAAGCCGTGGATCGCCAGGATGCGGCAGCACTGCGTCGATGCCTCGGGCGGTCATGACATCGCCGGTGAGAAACAGCTTCAGCGTATCGGTAACGGCTGCCATGGCACCCTCCGGATATCCCGAATAGCCTGGATCAACAGTAAATCTCTGTTTTAAAACAAATTAGTTTGTTTTTGGGCTTCCCAGATGCAGCGAAAGTTGATAAATTTCCGCGCGTTCTTGCAGAGGCCCTTACGGGGCTTGCAGCGTAGGGACGCAGCAGCTCGATATTGCTCGCAAGCTGCACATTCAGAAAGAGAGTGCCAGGCACTCATCGCAACAGCTACAGGGGCGTCGCCAAGCGGTAAGGCAGCAGGTTTTGATCCTGCCATGCGTTGGTTCGAATCCAGCCGCCCCTGCCATTTTCCTTACACTTATTCAGTCATGACTCAGTCGGCGGTATTGCGCGAGTCCTGGATGGTCGTGTTTACGAGAAACGCCAGTGCCGATTCGGCCTGGCGTTTTTTTGTGTCGGTTAAATATCCCTCCGAACACAGCGAGCGCGCCGCCGTAGCGGCGCGCTCGCCCGTCACTCAATGGGGCGCGCGAGGGATGGTCTTGAGCAGGTCTTCAGGGCTGATGTGCCCGACAACCTGCTGCACGCTGCCCGGTTGTGGCAGACCAAGGATGTGCCCCTTCATCTTGCCGATCACGTGCATCTCGCAAGGCTTGCAGTCGAACTTCAACGTCAATACCTCGTCACCGTGCACCAGCTGCATCGGCGCGACCTTGGTGCGCACGCCGGTGACGCCTTTGGCCTGCTTGGGGCAGAGGTTGAAGGAGAAGCGCAGGCAGTGCTTGGTGATCATCACCGGCACCTCGCCGGTCTCCTCGTGAGCCTCATAGGCCGCGTCGATCAGCTTGACGCCGTGGCGGTGATAGAAGTCGCGGGCTTTCTGGTTGTAGACGTTGGCCAGGAACGACAGGTGGGACTCCGGGTACACCGGTGGCGGATTGGTCTCGGCCTTGCGACCACCCCGTGGGTGGGCTTCGATGCGGGCCGCGGTCAGCGCTTCGATGACTTCGCGGCGCAAGGCCTTGAGCTGCGAGTTCGGGATGAAATACGCCTGCGGTGCATCCAGCTTGATATCCGTGGCGTGGTATTGCGTGGTGCCCAACTGGCCGAGCAAGTCGTGCAGTTGCTCCAGGGCCTGTTCCGGCTTGTTGGCCAGGCCGAATGGACCGTCCAGGGCGACATTGGCGCTGACACCTTCCTCGCTGGTGGCGGTCAGTTCCAGGCGATCCTCGCGCAGGCGAGCGACCCAGGCCAGGCCCACCCGGCGCTCGGCGGAGGTCTTGAGCAGGGCTTGCTGCCAGTTGTGGTCGAGGTTGCGGCTCAGCGGGTGATTCGGCCGCAACTGGTGCAGCCCCTTCGGCATTTCGTTGGGCTCGACACGGTAGCGGTAGCGCTTTTCACCGTCTTCTTCGAACTCGCCTTTCGGTTCGGCGATGTTGGTACGCCAGCCCACCACCTCGCGCTTGACCAGCACATTGAGGCCGTCGCCGTTGGACAGCGGTTCGTGGGTGACCACCAGCAGGTCGCGCTTGCCGACTTTCTCCACCACGCCCACCGGCAGGCCGGTGAAGGTCGGCGAGTCGAAGGCGCCGATGTCGATCTTGCGCTCGCTGACGAAGTAGTCGGTGCTGCCACGATGGAAAGTCTTGTCCGGATCGGGCAGGAAGAAGTGCGCGGTGCGGCCGCTGGAAGCGCGAGCCAGGTCCGGACGGTCTTCGAGGACGTCGTCCAGGCGCTGGCGATAGTAGGCGGTGATGTTCTTCACATAGCCCATGTCCTTGTAGCGTCCCTCGATCTTGAACGAGCGTACACCGGCTTCCACCAGCGCGCGGATGTTGGCGCTCTGGTTATTGTCCTTCATCGACAGCAGGTGTTTTTCGTAGGCGATCACACCGCCTTTTTCATCCTTGAGGGTGTAGGGCAGGCGGCAGGCCTGGGAGCAGTCGCCACGGTTGGCGCTACGGCCGGTCTGCGCATGGGAGATGTTGCACTGGCCGGAGAACGCCACGCACAGCGCGCCATGGATGAAAAACTCGATGGCCGCGTCGGTCTCGTCGGCAATGGCGCGGATCTCCTGGAGGTTCAGCTCGCGGGCCAGTACCAGTTGCGAGAAACCGGCCTGATCGAGGAACTTCGCCCGCGCCAGGGTGCGGATGTCGGTCTGGGTGCTGGCGTGCAGCTCGATCGGCGGAATGTCCAGCTCCATCACGCCCAGGTCCTGGACGATCAGCGCATCGACGCCGGCGTCATACAACTGGTGGATCAGCTTGCGCGCCGGCTCCAGCTCGTTGTCATGCAGGATTGTGTTGATGGTGGTGAACACCCGCGCGTGATAGCGACGGGCGAATTCCACCAATTGGGCGATATCGCTCACCTCGTTACAGGCGTTGTGGCGGGCGCCGAAGCTCGGGCCGCCGATGTACACCGCGTCGGCGCCATGCAGGATGGCCTCGCGGGCGATGGCCACGTCGCGGGCGGGGCTGAGCAATTCCAGGTGATGCTTGGGTAGGGACATGTTTTTTTAGTCTGGCTTGTCACGGTCAAGGTGCGCATTGTAGCGGCGAAACGCTTGACCGGCACCCATGTGCTGCCCGATGGCTACGTTGTGATCGAGTCTTTGGCCGCCGCTGAGGGCCGCGCAGCTAATGTGATGACCTGCGCAAGGCGCCGGGTGGCGGAATCAATGTCTTCGGCACTGAAACCACCCAAGCCCAGAATCAATCCCGAACGGCCATTGCCACCGGCATACATCGGCGACACGGCACGTACCGATACCTGAGCTTCGGAAGCTTTGGCGGCGACCCACTGATCGTCGATACCTTCCGCCAGCCAAAGCACCAGATGCATGCCCTGATCGCTCGGTTCCAGCCATGCAAGTTCGCGAGGAATCAGCCTGGCAACCGCCTCGATGATTTGCCTGTGGATGTCTGCGTATACGCCGCGAATTCGCCGGATGTGCCGATCCAGATATCCTTCTGCGATGAATGCTGCGAGCACGTGCTGATCGGCGTTGGCGGGATGCCGATCCATCAGGACCCGCGCACCGCAGAAGGCTTGCACCAGGTAAGGCGGAACGATTGCGTAGCCGAGTCGCAACGAGGGGAACAGTATTTTGCTGAACGTCCCCAGGTAGATAACCCGGTCGGGGTCCAGCCCTTGCAAGGATGGAAAAGGGTGGCCGGCGTAACGCAGTTCACTATCGTAATCGTCCTCGACGATCCAGGCATCGGACGCCCTGGCCCATGCCAGCAAGGCATCGCGCCTGGCCATGCTCATTGGCATGCCGAGTGGATATTGATGTGACGAGGTCACGAAGGCTGCCCGTGCCTGGGGGCATTGCGCTATGCCGTTTTCAACATTCAGCCCCTCGGCATCAACCGGGACGCGGATCATTTGATTTGTATGGCCTGCGCTTTCCAGAATTCCTGTGATACCCCGGTAGGCCGGATCCTCCACCCACGCGAAATCCCCCACGTCGAGCAGCACCTGACAGGCGAGATACAGGCCCTGTTGCGTGCCGGAAGTAATGATCACCTGGCTCGCCTCACAGCGCACTGAGCGTGACTTGCGCACGTAATCCGCTACCGCTTCCCGTAACTCAAGCGCGCCTTGTGGATCGCCGTATCCCGAGGGCGCTCCAGCCCCTCGCGCCCTGATGCGATTGCCAAGGCGACGCCAAATATCATCAGGCGCCGCTTTACCAATCGGCACCGATACCGAGAATGGAATCTGCGCAGCCGCTTTAAATTGCTGGGCCACCTGAGCGAACCGTTCGATTCGGGAAGAGGGCGTCCACGACCTGGTTTCAGTTGGCCGACCTTGTTCCTGCCGGGTGGTTGGCGACGCTTCTGCCAAAGAGCGGGCCACCCGCGTGCCTGCTCTGCCTTGGGATTCCAGGAAGCCCTCGGCGATCAACTGCTCAAAGGCTTCGATGACGGTGCCTCGGGCAATCATCAGCGATTTTCCGAGAATGCGCGTCGACGGCAACAGCTCGCCTGGCTTGAGATCACCCCTGCGGATCGCGGACCTGAGCGCTTGAGCCAACTGGCGTCCCAATTGACCGGCGGTTCGATCCAGCGTGCCCAGCGATGGAATTTCAACAACGTTGGCTTTACGTGCCATCAATTCTGGCTCAGTGATTATGTTGGATATTGGCTCTATATCATGGGCCAGTTCATCCACACAATTCACACAAAGGCCACCTCACCACTGGCGCGCTGTCCCCACCCTTGAACGATTGAAGGAGTTGATATGTACGTACCTGCCCATTTTGATGAGCCTCGCGCCGAAGCCCTTCATGAACTGATCGTGCAGCACCCGCTGGGCATTCTGTTTACCAACGGTGAAAGCGGGCTGGATGCCAACCACATTCCTTTCGAGTTGAAGGCTGCGCAGGGGCAGTTCGGTGTTCTCCAGGCGCACGTCGCGCGCGCCAACCCAGTCTGGCAAGACGTGAAAGACGGGGACGAAGTGCTGGTGGTTTTTCGCGGTGCCGAGGCTTACATCTCGCCCACCTGGTATCCGAGCAAGCACGAGACCCATAAACAGGTTCCGACCTGGAACTACAAGGTGGTGCACGCCCATGGGAGGATCACCATTCACGATGATGAACGCTATGTCCGTGGGTTGGTGGCGCTCCTGACCCGAACCCATGAGTCCTCCCAGCCCGAGCCATGGAAAATGACGGACGCCCCGAAGGACTACATTGCCTCAATGCTTAAGGCGATCGTAGGGATAGAGATCGAGATCACCCGCCTGGTTGGTAAGTTCAAGCTGGGTCAGAACAAGGAAGCGAGAGACATCCGTGGTGCCGCTCAGGCACTCAAGGACAGCGGAAAAATCGTATTGGGAGAGGCAATGCTCGCGGGTGTCGATGCCAAATCCTGAGACGCCTCGTGCACCGGCTGGTCTGCGGCGCTCGCACTCATAGCGACGCCCTGACCACCAATGGACAATCAACCGGCTGGGCTCCCTCTACCTCAAGGGCTTCGATCAGATGCCGGGCAGCCCGGCGACCGATCTCGTAGTACGGCAGTTGCACCGTGGTCAGCGGCGGGATGAACAGTTCGGCGATACCGATCATGTTGTCGTAGCCGAGCACGGCGACATCGCCGGGAATTTTCAGGCCTCGGCTCAACAACAGCTGATAGGCACAAAACGCGATGCGGTCGTTGCCACAGATCAGAATGTCGAATTGCGGACGACCCTCAACAATGTGCCGGTCGAGGATGGCGGCGGTTTCACCGTAGGCGTCATGCTCGGAAAGGTCGTATTGCAGAAGCGCGTCAGGCGCCAGCCCGAATGCCTGACAGGCGCGCAGCAGGCCTTCTTGCCGCAGCCCCCAGGCCAGGCTCTGTTTTGGCAGATTGATGCACAGTGGGCGCCGATAGCCTTGGCTCAACGCGTGATGCACGGCGCGATACTGCCCCGTCTCGTCGTCCGGTACGTAACTGACCAGGCGACTGTCATCGGCCAGACAATTGGCGAGTACCAGCGGTTTGCTCTTCAAACGCTCGGGAATGCTGACGTGGCGAAAGCCCATGGCGCTGAAGATCAACCCGTCGGGACGGTGCGACAACATCAGGTCGATGTTCTGGTCAGTGGGCGGGTTGCTCAACAGGTTAAGGATGAAGACATTCCAGCCAGCCTGCTGCGCGGTCTGTTCGATGGACAGCAGCAGTTCCACCGCGAACGGTGTGGTCGCGGTGTCCAGCGCGAACACACCGATGGTGCGCGACTGGAGGTTGTCGCCGCGCATCTTGCGCGCCGACAGGCTCGGTACGAATTGCAGTTCATCAATGGCGCGACGCACCCGCTGAAGGGTTTCGGGGCTCAGTTTTTCCGGGTTGTTGAGCGCTCGAGAAACCGTCATCAGGGACACGCCGGCCAGTTGTGCAACGTCTTTCACTGAAGTCATGCGAGGCGAGGCCGGTCAGGTTGACGCAGAATCATGACACAGGGCCCGGGTTTCTCGCGACTCGAATGACAGCGCTCATACCCAACCTGAAGCGAGAGGCCACGCCCTGGGAATCGAAGCACGCCCGCCACTGCCGTGGTTAAACAACTTCACGCCCAGACTGTCGGGCCGCGGATAGAGGCGACTGCTGAGGCTGAAACGCCCGTTTTCGTCGAACACCTCGATGGACGAGCGATCGAGAAACACGCGCAGTTCCAGTCGCTCTTGTGTCGGGTCTATCGACACGCTGCGCTGGCCGCTGACTTGCGCACCCGAGCGGCTGCGGTCCAGCACCAGGCGCTGCAGCGCCGCATCGTAGTAGAGTAAGGTTTCTTCATCATCATCGTCACTGCAGCGCAAGGCGATTCCCAAGTGCCCGTCGGTGCAACCGAGCAGATCCAGATGCACATGGATTTCCAGCAGGTCGCCATTCACTTCCGGTACCCGCCGGGCCCCCGAACCATCCCACCAGGACGTACCCGGCAATGGCGCCTCGCGCAGCGCGGTGAGCTCCCGTGCCGGATACACGCAAAGGCGATCGTCATGCAGTTCAAGTTCGCGCGGCAAACCGAGCATGCCGCACCAGTGATGAGCCTGGCTCGGCATTGGGCTTTCCCACATGTCGAGCCACGCCCACACCAGGCGCCGACCATCGGCGGCCACCAGCGTTTGCGCGGCATAGAAATCGTGGCCGTTATCCAGCTCGATAAAAGGCCCGCCGGTGAAGTGCCATTGGCTGTCGAGTTGGCCCACTCGATAACCGGTCTGGTACTTGTTGAGCCGTTCGTAACCGTGGGGTTGCATGCCCTGAGGGGAGTACAGCAGCACGTCGCGCCCGTTCAGGCGAAACAGATCCGGGCACTCCCACATATAGCCATCGCCCTCGCTGCCGCTGGCTACATAATCGAGGAACTCCCAGGTGTGCAGATCCGTGGAACGGTACAGTGGCAGCAGCGGCTTATCGCCCAGCCGTGCGCCGGCAATCAGGAACCAATAGTCATCTTCCCGCCAGACCTTGGGGTCACGAAAGTGCATGATCGAGTCTTGTGGCGCGGTCTCGATGACAGCGCCATGCTTGACGAAGCGAATGCCGTCGACACTGGTGGCCAGGCACTGGACTTGACGAATCGAGCTTTCATCACCCACATCCTTCAGCCAGGTGTGCCCGGTGTAGATCAGCGCCAGGGTGTCTCCACACACCACCGCGCTACCGGAAAAACAACCGTCGCGGTCGAATTCATCGCCGGGCGCCAGGGCAATCGGCAGATGCTGCCAATGGACCAGGTCGGCACTCTTGGCATGCCCCCAATACATCGGGCCCCACTTCGCGTCAAAGGGGTGGTGTTGATAGAAAACGTGATACTCGCCACGGAAGTACACCACCCCGTTAGGGTCGTTCATCCAGCCTGTCGGGGGGGCAAGGTGATAACCGGGGCGGTAATCGTGGATGACCCGAGACAGGCCGTCACTGAGCGCTCGCTGCGCAAGGTCAAGGGAATCAGGCATTGGATCGCTCATGGTATTCAAAGACAAAGTCATAGGGCGCCTGCTCGTGCCGGGCGCAGAGGGACGGTTTCAATGGCATGTGGGTGACGCTTCAAGGCTGTGCCGTCAGCGTCGAACAGGTGCAGGTTGTCGACGTCCAGTTGCAGCTCGACCCGGTCGCCCGCCTGCCATCCGGCGTTGACTTCACAACGACAGATCAGTGGCTCGTCCTGACCTGTCTCGAGGTGCACATAAGTTTCACTGCCCAGGTATTCGACCGCGGTCACCACGGTGCCAGCGGCTCCTTCCGCTGCCTTGAGCGACACGTGTTCCGGGCGAATGCCCAGGCTCAGCGGAGCGTCCGTCGCCAGGTTCGAGCTGTCGAAGGGCAGGGACGTCATCCCCAACACGGGGCTGTCGACCAGGCTGGTTTCGCCCGACGCCTGCAAGCGCGCCGGCAGAAAGTTCATTCTGGGTGAGCCGAGAAAACCGGCGACAAAACGACTGGCCGGGCGCTCATAGAGTTCGCGTGGTGAGCCGACCTGTTCGACGCGACCGCCATTGAGCACGACAATTTTGTCGGCCAGGGTCATCGCTTCAACCTGATCGTGGGTGACGTAGATCATGGTCGAGCCCAGCCGGGCATGCAGCCGGGCGATTTCGTTGCGCATCTGCACCCGCAAGGACGCATCCAGGTTGGAGAGCGGCTCATCGAACAACAGAATGTCCGGTTCCCGTGCCATGGCTCTGCCCATGGCGACACGCTGACGCTGCCCGCCAGACAATTCCTTTGGCTTGCGTTGCAGCAGCTTGTCCAGTTGCAGGATTTGCGCGGTTTTCAGCACACGCTCGCGCAGGCTGGTCTTTTCGGTCTTGGCCAATTTGAGACCAAAACTGATGTTGTCGTAGACGCTCATGTGCGGGTAGAGCGCATAAGACTGAAACACCATGCCGACGCCACGCTCGCGCGGCTCCAGGTCGTTGACCCGACGCCCGTCGATCAGCAGGTCGCCGGCGCAGATCGAATCCAGTCCGGCGATAAGGCGCAGCAGGGTCGACTTTCCGCAGCCCGAAGGGCCGACGAACACCACGAACTCACCCGCCGCGATCTCCAGATTGACGTCGCGCAGAATCCGCGCACCGCCCAATTGTTTGTTCACGTTATCCAGTTTCAACTTGATCACGATGCTGTTCCTTGTAGTTGTCGGGCATCAACCCTTTAACGCGCCGGTAGTGAGGCCGGAAACGATTCGGCGCTGGAAGATCAGCACCAGAATCACCAGTGGGACGGTGACCAGCACCGATGCCGCCATCAACAACCCCCAAGGCAACTCATGGGGGCTGCCGCCGGAAATCAGGGCGATGGCCACTGGCACCGTGCGTTGGGTGTCGGTGAGGGTGAAGGTCAGGGCAAACAGGAACTCGTTCCACGCCGCGATGAAAGCCAGCAAGCCAGTGGTGACCAGGGCGGGCCAGAGCAGCGGCAACAGCACCCGGGTCAGCGTGATCCAGGGTGAGGCGCCATCCATGATTGCCGCTTCTTCCAGTTCATGGGGCAGTTGACCCATGAACGTGGTCAGCACCCAAACGGTGAAGGGCAGGGTGAAAATCGTGTAGCTGAGAATCAACGCCCAGGACGTGTTGTACAGGCCCAAGGCACGGATCACCTCGAACAGCCCCGACAGCACCGCGACCTGGGGAAACATCGACACCCCAAGGACCATCATCAACACCGTGCCACGCCCACGGAATTTCACCCGGCCCAAGGCATAAGCAGCGGTCAGGCTGAGGAACAGCGCCAGCGTCACTACGCTAAGCGCGACCACCAGTGAATTACCGATAGCCCGCAAGAATGAGGCTTGGTTGAGCACCGCCGCGTAATTGGAGAAGTCGGGTTTTTTGATCCAGTAACTCACCTCGAACAAGGCGCTGGACGGCTTCAGCGACGTGACGATGGCGTAGTAGAAAGGGAACACCGCATACAGCAGCAACACCCCGATCAGGCACCAGAAACCGAAGCGCAACAGCGCTTTTTTCAGTAGGCGAGGGCTCATGACCGGACCTCCAGTTGACGGCGTCCGAGGTAGAGATAAAGCATGGCGATCACTGCAACCACCAGAAACAGCAGGGTCGAGGCGGCGCTGCCGTAACCGACGTCCTGGAACTCCACCAGGTGTTGGCGGGCATAGACCGACATGCTCATGGTGCTCGACGAGTTCGAGGTCAGCACATAAATCACGTCGAACACCCGCAGGGAGTCGAGGATGCGGAAGATCGCCGCCACCAGCAATGCGGGCATCAGCAGTGGCAGCGTGACCCGCCAGAACACCTTCAGTGGATGAATACCATCGACCCTGGCGGCTTCGTAGCAGTCACTCGGCAACATCTGCAAGGCGGCGAGCATCAGCAGGGTGACAAACGGCACGGTCTTCCAGACGTCGACGATAATCACCGCCCACATCGACAGATCCGCATCTGCAGTCCAGGCCAGAGGCGCGGTAATCAGGCCGAGGCTGAGCATCAGGTGATTGATGATGCCGAACTGGTCATTGAGCATCCACGACCAGATCTTCGCCGAGACAATGGTCGGAATCGCCCACGGAATCAGAATCAACGCTCGCACCAGGGAACGGCCGGTGAACTTGATGTTCAGCAGCAACGCCACCAGCAGCCCCAGCACGACTTCCAGCCCCACCGACACCACGGTGAAATGCAGGGTGTTGCGCACCGCGTTCCACCATTGCGGATCGACCAGGATGCCCGACCAGCTGGAACCGTTGTGGAACAGATAATTGCTCAGGCCAACGAAGGTGCCGCCAGCGGTGTCCGCCAGGTTGGCGTCGGTCAGGCTGAACCAGAATGTCCGCAGCAACGGCCAGGCCGCCACCAGGGCCAGACACAGCAACATCGGCGTCAGAAATAGCCAGGCAGCGCGCACTCGGCGACGCTGTACCGGCGTTTCCCTGGTGAGCAGGAGCTCGTCACAGGGAGCATGGGCAATAGAGACAGACATGGTGATTTTCTTCCTTGTGGCTTACCAGTTCCGGTGTTTGATGCGCGTGAGTTCGCCTTCCAGTTCGGTCAGCGCCTGATCGACCGGCAACTCGCCGGCCAGCACGCCATGCACTTGATCGAAGAACGCATTGGAAACCCGTGGATAACGCGCGGCGGTGATTGAAGCGGGGCGCATGACGCCATCGTTGAGAATGCTGCGCAGCTGACTGTAATAAGGCATGGCCGCGAGCAGCTCGGGATCCTGGTAAAGCGACTCGATCACCGGGTTATAGGCGCCAATCAACGCACGATGTTTTTGCTGTTGGGCACTGCTCAGGTAGCTCACCAGTTCGGCGGCAAGCTTCGGGTTGGCGCTGTAACGCGATACCGCCAAACCCCACCCGCCGAGGGTGGAGGCATGGGTGCCGGTGCTGCCGCCACGGGGCAGGGGAGCGACCCCGACCTTGTCTTTTACCGCACTGTCCTGGCTTTGCACCAGGGCCCAGACATAAGGCCAATTACGCATGAACAGCGCATTGCCCGACTGGAATACGCCGCGTCCTTCTTCCTCGGTGTAATTGAGCACGCCACGCGGGGAGATGTCGCCTACCCAGCTTTTGGCCAGGGTCAACGCCGTTCTTGAGGCCTGGCTGTTGACCACGATGTCGCCTCGTGGATTGACCAGCCCGCCGTCCGGTTGGCTGCTGATCCATTCCAGCGCATTACACGTCAGGCCTTCGTAGGCGCGCCCTTGAAAGATGTACCCCCATGCGTTGGCGTTGCCGGCATTGCGCTCGGCTTGTTGTACATCCTTGGCGGTAGCGGTCATTTCCTCCCAAGTCTGGGGGACTTGCTTGTTGTATTTCTCGAGCAAGTCCTTGCGGTAATACAGCAGGCCCGAGTCGGTGAACCACGGCATCGTCACCAGCCGTCCGTTCACCGTGGCGTTGTCCACCTGTGCCTGGAAGTAGCCTTGGGTTGCGTCGGCGGGCAGCACCTCGCGCAGATCCAGCAGATGTTTGGCCAGCATCCCCGGCCACACCATGTCGATCTGAATGATGTCGATGTCGCTGGACTGCGCACTGAGGATCTGTTGATAGAACGACAACCGCTCGGTTGCCGAGTTAGGCGTGGACACCACCTCGACGTGATTGCCGGTCTGTTGAGACCACGCCTCGACGGCCTCTTTGCACAGTTGTAATTCCGCGCCCACCGCACCGCAGGAAATCGTCAGATTGGCTGCGCTGGAGAGGGATGGAAGCCCGGCGCAAAGGGCAAGCAGTGCTGCTGGAAAGAGTGATTTGAGCTGTTTCATAAAGCCCTCTTTATTTTTGTTTTTAGAAAAGTTAACGTTAACATCGCCAAATGTAGCAGCGTATTTGCGATGAGGCATCCTTTTTTTCGTGGATTTTGACAATTAACAATTCACGAAAAAAAGGCCGGTCGCAGGACAAAAAATAAAAACAAAACAGGAAATCCCCCATGCAGAAAGCATCAAGCTGGCTACTCGCAGGCGTACTCGGCACCTCGGCGGCCACTGCTCAGGCCGCGACTCTGGAAGAACGCATGGCCGCGTTTGAAGCCCGCGCCAGCGCTGCGGAAAAACGTGCAGCCGCCGCCGAACAACAAACCCAGGCGCTCGCCAGGGAACTGCAGCAGCTCAAACAGTCCACTCCCGCCTTGCAGCCTGTTGCGTCCACTGCGACCGCCACTGCGGCGCCCACGTTGGATACACGGCTGGCAAAACTCGAAGCCCGTCAGCAAAGCCTGGAGAAGGAGAGCAGCACCGGACACCTCACCGACGGGTTCAGCTTCAAGGGCTACGCCCGCTCCGGATTGCTGATCAACGATGGCCTGGGGGGCGGGCGGGGCGGTCCTTATACAACGCCTGCCGGTTCAGTCGGTGGTGCAGTCGGGCGACTGGGTAATGAAGACGATACTTACATGCGTATAGACCTGTCGAAAGAAGCCTATGCGCAGAACGGCACCCATTCCAAATTCACGGTTTCCATCGCCGATGGAGTGGAAAGCTCCAATGACTGGACGGCCGCCGAAAGTAACCTGAATGTGCGCCAGGTATTTACGGAACTCGATCATCTCGCCGCATTCAAGGGCAATTCGACGTTCGAGAACGCCACCTTGTGGGCAGGCAAGCGATTCGACAGGGACAACTTCGATATCCATTGGCTGGACTCGGACGTCGTCTTTCTGGCCGGCACCGGGGGTGGTATCTACGACGTGCAGATGAACAAGAACTGGCGCTCGAATTACTCGTTGATCGGGCGTAACTACGGGGATTTCAGCGAGGGCGGTGTCAATGCCGATGTGGAAAGCTACATCCTCACCTCCAACCAGTTCTTCGATAATGGTCAGTGGCAGTGGATGTTCAATGGTATTGGTTCAAAGAAAAACGACTTTAGCACTCGCACCAATGAAGCGGGCCTGAAGCCTGCGGACTCCGGCTTGCACAGCATGGTGGCCAACCACCAGAAAAACTTTTTCGGCAGGGAAGGCTTCTTCAAGACGGCGCTGCTCTACGGGCAAGGGTTGGGGGCCGAGGTCAAGAACATTGGCTCGGACGGCGAACTGATCGAAGACGCCCGTGCGCTGCGCCTTGCGCTATACGGCGAGACACCGATTGCACCCCACTGGCGCATCGGTCCAAGTCTGCTGGCCGAACAAAGCAAGGATCGCTACGTAAAGGGTGACGACTACCGCTGGATGACCCTGAACATGCGGTTGGCCAATGAAATCAACAGCAATTTCGAGATGGCCTACGAAATGAGCTGGCAAACCATGAACCTCGACCCCAAGGGTTACCTGCAACGTAATGCGGTGGACGGCAACTTCTGGAAATTCACCATCGCCCCGACCTTCAAACCCGACGTTGGAGACCTGCTCACACGCCCAGAATTGCGCGTGTTCGCCAGCTTCATGAACTGGTCTTCGGACCTGGACCGATACAGCTCCACAGACAACTTTGGCAAGACAGACTTCAACGCTGGGGGTGTGTGGCAATACGGGATACAGATGGAGACCTGGTTTTAATAGCCGGGGCTTGCTCCCACATTTATTCGATGCCGTTCACCAATACTGTGATCGATGCAAGTCCATTGTGCTGTCCGGTGGCCAACGCTCATTGAGCGGGGCCGCCGGATGAAATTGTGGTCAGCCCCTGCCAGGCATGTCGATGCCATGTTGATGGACCCGTCGATACAGCGTTGCCCGGGAGATGCCCAAAGCCTTGGCCGCTGGTGTGGGTTTCCAGCGATGACGCACGAGGGCATCGATGAGTGCCTCGCGTTCCGGACTGGCGCAGCGTTCCAAGGCGTCAGCTGACGCCGAATCATTGAGTCGACGGCCGGGCAGATGCTCAGGCAAGTCACTCAACAGAATCAAGTCGGTCTCGCACACCGCGCAGGCGTAACGCAATACGTGCCGCAGTTCGCGCACATTACCCGGCCAGCGATAGCCGAGCAGGCATTCCAGTGCGGCGCTTCCCAGTTGCATCGCCATCGCGCAGGCCGACGATTCTTCTTCGAGTATCCGGTTGATCAATGCCAGTCGATCACTGCGTTCGCGCAACGGCGGCAATTGGAATCGCGCACCACTGAGGCGGAAGTACAGGTCCTCGCGAAACTCGCCGCTGGTCACCAGGGCTTCCAGATCGCGGTGGCTCGCGCAGACGACCTGAATGTCTATCGCCTTGCTTCTCGACGCTCCCAGGGGCGCCACTTCGCCCTCGGCTAAAACCCGCAGTAGCCGGGTTTGCAGGGTCAGGGGCATATCGCCGATTTCATCGAGAAACAGAGTGCCGCCATCGGCCTGTTCCAGCAGACCTTGCATGCCTTTATTCGAAGCACCAGTGAAGGCGCCGGCTGCATAACCAAACAGCTCGCTTTCGATCAGGTTTTCGGGAATCGCTGCACAGTTCACCGCAATAAAAGGTCGATCACGGCGCAGACTGGCCTGGTGCAGCTGGCGGGCGAAGACTTCCTTGCCGGAACCGGTTTCGCCGTGGATCAGCACCGGCAGATTACGGTCTTTGACCCGAACCGCAAGGCGCAAACTTTCTTCCAGTCGCGGGTCGAGTTCGGCGGGTGACAGTACCCGCCGAGCCGGGCTGCGTTTCACCTGCCGTGGCGCGCTGAGTCGCCCATGCAAGACATGGCGGCCACCCCGGCAGTGAAACAGGCAGAGTGATTCGTCTTTGGCGCGATGCAATAACTGCTGATCGAACACTTGGCCGATGTGGTCCGGCAGGTGACCAAAACTTTGCGACAGCCACTGCCGCGCCGCGGGGTTGAGTGCCTGCAGTTGGCCGTCGTCGTCCCAGGCGAGCAGGTAATCGGGCTGGCTGTCGACGTAGCCCGGGCTGTTGTGGGCCCGCAGCACCCAGTAACCCTGGGCACTGTTCATGAAAAACGCCTGTTCTATTTCCCGTGCGCTCTGCACTACCAGCTGCCGGATCAGATGCTGCGAACGACGGTCGTCCGGCGAACGCACCGCAGACACATCGAGCACCCCGAGCAGTTCCCCCCGAGGGTCGAAGACCGGAGCGGCGGAGCAGGTGAGTCCGATAAAAGCCGCGCGGAAGTGATCCCGCTTGTGCACCGTAACCGGTGTTCGTGCGGTCAGCACCGCAGCCACCCCGCAGGTGCCTTCCTCACCTTCTGACCAGCAGGTACCCAGGTACAGGCCTGCTTTGCGGCAATCATTACGGATGGAGGTTTCCACGCGATAGTCGATGGTCTGGCCCTGGGCGTCGGTGAGCAACACGCAGTAGTCGGCATCGCGCACACGACCATGGAGTCGGGCGACTTCTTCGCTGGCGATGCGCAGGAACAGTTCTGAGCGTTCTCGACACTCTTGCAGCACGTTCTGGGACAGGATCCGCGGCCCTTGTAATGAGCCAGGGTCCAAGTGGTGTTGCTCCATGGAGCGGCGCCAGGAATCCAGGATCAAGTCCGGCACCGGCAGTTGCGGCAGGTGCGCTGCGTTCTTCAAAACACGGCTGACGCAATCCACATGCGCCTTCGAGTGTGCGGAAAGCATTAGGGCCTCCGATTCGATCTTCTTTTAGTTGTGCGGGCTATTAAGCGCCGTTCACGGACGGTCGACAAGCATCGGTTCACCTCACTGCGAAGCTGAGACGCGACGTCTCAAGGTCTGACCACTAACCCGTGCAGGCTGACATGGGACGTCTCAATCGAGCGGGATCCTATCACTTGGAAATGTAGTCAAAACCGCTCTGGAACGGGCTTTTCGGCGATCTTTTGCGATTCTGGCACCGGCCTTGCTCTAACCCTGGCAACCAGCACGACTGGCAACCCGATAATAACAAGAGGTGCCCTATGTCCTCCTGCCGAGGCTTTTACTTTGCCGTACCCGTGGTGGCGACATGAGTCGCTTGCCCCTGACCGTCGGCATCATTGCCAATCCGGCGTCCGGCCGGGACGTAAGGCGCCTGACGGCGAATGCCGGGCTGTTTTCCAGCACCGACAAGGTCTCGGTGATCCAACGGCTGCTGGCGGCTTTTGGCGCCACCGGTGTCGAGCGCGTGCTGATGCCCACCGACATGACCGGCATCGCGGCGGCGGTGAAGAAGAACAGTCATGGCCGCCAGGCGCGTGACAGCCACTGGCCAACTCTGGAGTTCCTGGAACTGACCTTGCGCCAGAGCGTGGCGGACACTCGCCAGGCCGCGCGCTGGATGGCTGAACGCGGCGTGTCGCTGATTGCCGTGCTCGGCGGTGACGGCACCCACAAAGCGGTGGCTGCCGAAGTCGGCGACATTCCGCTGCTGACCCTGTCGACGGGGACCAACAATGCCTTCCCGGAACTGCGTGAGGCCACCAGCGCCGGGCTGGCCGGCGGGCTATTCGCCAGCGGCCGGATCCCACCCGAAATTGCCTTGCGTCGCAATAAACGCCTGCTGGTGCGGATTCCGAGCCGCGACCTGTGCGAAGTGGCGCTGGTAGACGTGGCAGTGTCCCCGCTGCCCTTCATCGGCGCCCGTGCAATCAGCCGTGGGATCGATCTGGCGGAGGTGTTCGTCACCTTCGCGGAACCTCAGTCCATTGGCATATCGGCCCTCTGCGGCTTGTGGTTTCCGGTCTCGCGCCAAGCCCCCAACGGTGCCTGGATGCGCCTTGATCCGCAATCGTCCGAAGCCTTGCTGGTGCCCCTGGCGCCCGGCCTGTTGCAAGGCTGCGGCGTACTCGCGGCCGCCAGCCTTGAACCCGGTGTTGCCCATCGCCTGTGCCTGAGCAGCGGCACCCTGGCCCTGGATGGCGAACGGAAAATCGAATTCAACGCCGATGACTTGCCCACCGTCACCCTCGATGCCGGCGGTCCGCTGAGCATCGATGTCAATGCGGCGCTGGCCTATGCCGCGCAAGAGCGGCTGCTGGCCATCGGTCGTGAACACCCGCAACACCCTTTGAACCTTGCACTTTGAAACTTGAGCCTCAAGACACCCTGGAGAATAAAAATGTCGACACAGCTGACTGCTGATCAATTGCTGCATGCCTATCGGGTGATGCGCACCATCCGCGTCTTTGAAGAGCGCCTGCACGTGGAGTTCGCCACCGGCGAGATTCCCGGTTTCGTCCATCTTTATGCCGGTGAAGAGGCCTCGGCCGCCGGTGTCATGGCTCACCTGAGGGATGACGACTGCATCGCCTCCAACCACCGTGGCCACGGTCATTGCATCGCCAAGGGCGTTGATGTGCACGGGATGATGGCCGAAATCTACGGTAAGAAAACCGGAGTCTGTCAGGGCAAGGGCGGCTCCATGCACATCGCCGATTTCGAGAAAGGCATGCTCGGTGCCAATGGCATCGTCGGTGCCGGTGCACCGCTGGTGGTAGGGGCGGCCCTGGCCGCCAGGCTCAAGGGGACCGACGGCGTCGCCGTGGCGTTCTTCGGCGACGGCGGTTCCAACGAAGGGGCCGTGTTCGAAGCGATGAATATGGCATCGGTGTGGAACCTGCCGTGCCTGTTCATTGCCGAGAACAACGGTTACGCCGAGGCCACGGCGTCCAACTGGTCGGTGGCCTGCGATCACATCGCCGACCGCGCAGCCGGTTTCGGCATGCCTGGGGTCACCGTCGACGGCTTCGACTTTTTCGCCGTTCACGAAGCCGCCGGTGCCGCGGTGGCGCGCGCCCGAGCCGGTGAAGGACCGTCGTTGATCGAGGTCAAGCTGACCCGCTACTACGGTCACTTTGAAGGCGACGCCCAGACCTATCGGGCACCGGACGAGGTCAAGTATTTCCGCGAACACAATGACTGCCTGATGCAGTTTCGCGAGCGCACCACTCGGACCGGCTTGATCGATGCCAGCCAGTTGGACCAGATCGATGGCGAAGTGGACCTGTTGATCGAAAATGCCGTGCGCAAGGCCAAGTCCGACCCCAAGCCAAGCGCCGCCGACCTGCTCACCGACGTCTACGTTTCCTATCCCTGAACGCCCCCTATAACAAGAATCGAGACCTTTATCATGGCGAGAAAAATCAGTTATCAGCAGGCAATCAACGAAGCCCTGGCTCAGGAAATGCGCCGCGACCCCAGCGTGTTCATCATGGGGGAAGACGTCGCCGGCGGTGCCGGTGCTCCCGGTGAAAACGACGCCTGGGGCGGGGTATTGGGCGTGACCAAGGGCCTCTACCACCAATTTCCCGGCCGCGTGCTGGACACGCCGCTGTCGGAGTTGGGTTATGTCGGTGCCGCGGTAGGCGCAGCGACCTGCGGCGTGCGCCCGGTGTGTGAGTTGATGTTCGTCGACTTCGCCGGTTGCTGCCTGGACCAGATCCTCAATCAGGCGGCCAAGTTTCGCTACATGTTCGGGGGCAAGGCTTCCGCCCCGTTGGTGATTCGCACCATGGTCGGCGCGGGCCTGCGGGCCGCCGCCCAACACTCGCAAATGCTCACGTCGCTGTGGACCCACATCCCCGGCCTGAAAGTTGTCTGCCCGTCATCCCCTTATGACGCCAAGGGCCTGTTGATCCAGGCCATCCGCGACAACGATCCGGTCATCTTCTGCGAACACAAACTGCTCTACAGCATGCAGGGCGAGGTGCCGGAAGAGCTCTATACCATCCCGTTCGGCGAGGCCAACTTCCTGCGCGACGGCAAGGACGTGACCCTGGTTTCCTATGGGCGCACGGTCAATACGGCGATGGATGCAGCCCGCAGCCTGGCAGGGCGGGGGATTGACTGCGAGGTCATCGACCTGCGCACCACCAGCCCGCTGGACGAAGACAGCATTCTGGAAAGCGTGGAAAAGACCGGGCGCCTGGTGGTGATCGACGAAGCCAACCCGCGCTGTTCCATGGCCACCGACATCTCGGCCCTGGTGGCGCAAAAAGCGTTCGCCTCGCTCAAGGCGCCCATCGAGATGGTCACCGCGCCGCACACACCGGTGCCGTTCTCCGACTCTCTGGAAGACCTCTATATCCCCGACGCGGCGAAGATCGAAAACGCCGTGCTCAAACTGATCGAGTGGAGCAAGCGTTCATGAGCCAGATCCATACCCTGACCATGCCCAAGTGGGGCTTGTCCATGACCGAAGGCCGGGTCGATGTCTGGCTCAAGGAGGAGGGCCAGGCGATCGCCAAGGGCGATGAAGTGCTCGACGTAGAAACCGACAAAATTTCCAGCAGTGTCGAAGCGCCGTTTTCCGGTGTGCTGCGCCGGCAGATCGCGCGCCAGGATGAAACCCTCGCGGTCGGTGCATTGCTCGGCATCGTGGTCGACGGCGAAGCCAGCGAGGCCGAGATCGATGCGGTGATCGAGCAGTTCCAGGCCGCGTTCGTGCCAGGTGACGGTGCCGAGGAAGACAGTGGGCCGAAGCCGCAGAAGGTCGAACTGGACGGGCGACTGATCCGTTACTTCGAGCGCGGCGAAGGCGGGGTGCCGTTGGTGCTGGTGCACGGGTTCGGCGGTGACCTGAATAACTGGATGTTCAATCATGACGCATTGGCCGCCGGGCGCCGGGTGATTGCTCTGGATCTGCCGGGCCATGGCGAGTCGAGCAAACGGTTGGAGCACGGAAATCTGGATGAGTTGAGCGGGGTGCTGCTGGCTCTGCTCGATCATCTGGATGTTCCCGTGGCGCATCTGGTGGGGCATTCCATGGGCGGGGCGGTGTCGCTGAACACGGCGCGCCTGGCTCCCCAGCGGGTGCGTTCCCTGAGCTTGATCGGCAGCGCCGGCCTGGGTGCGGAAATCAACGGCGATTACCTGCAAGGTTTTGTCGAGGCAGCCAGCCGCAATGCCCTCAAGCCACAATTGGTGCAACTGTTCTCCGACCCCGAACTGGTCAATCGGCAGATGCTCGAAGACATGCTCAAGTACAAGCGTCTGGAAGGGGTGGATGCGGCCCTGCGCCTGCTGGTTGCGGGGCTGTTCAAAGACGGGCGGCAACAACTCGACCTGCGCGGCGTGGTGCAAGAAAACCGGCAACCGGTGTTGCTGATCTGGGGCAGTGACGACGCGATCATTCCTGCGACCCACAGCGCTGGCCTGACCGCCCGGGTCGAAGTCCTGCCGGGTCAGGCGCACATGGTGCAGATGGAAGCGGCCGAGCAGGTCAATCGGCTGATTCTGGACTTTGTCCAACAACACTGATGCCTCCCCTGGCGGCCATTTGCCGGGCGCCAGGGCCGACGATTTCAAGGAGATTCCAACATGAGCCTTCCAATTGATCCGACCCGCAGCATGCGTGCCGCTGTCTGGCATGGTCGTCACGATATCCGCGTCGAAGATGTGCCGTTGCCCGTATCGCCACCGGCGGGCTGGGTGCAGATTCGCGTGCAATGGTGCGGTATTTGCGGCTCCGACTTGCATGAATACGTGGCCGGGCCAGTGTTCATTCCGGTGGATGCGCCGCACCCGCTGACCGGCATCAGGGGGCAGTGCATTCTCGGTCATGAGTTCTGTGGCGAGATCGTCGAAATCGGCACCGGGGTCCAGGGGTTCAGTGTGGGCGAACCGGTGGCAGCCGATGCCTGTCAGCACTGTGGCACTTGTTATTACTGTACCCATGGGCTGTACAACATTTGCGAGAACCTGGCGTTCACCGGGCTGATGAACAATGGCGCGTTCGCCGAGTTGGTCAACGTACCGGCCAACCTGCTTTACAAGTTGCCGGCCAACTTTCCCGCCGAAGCCGGGGCGTTGATCGAACCGCTTGCAGTGGGCATGCACGCGGTGAAAAAGGCCGGGAGTTTGCTGGGGAAAAATGTGGTGGTGGTTGGCGCGGGAACCATCGGCCTGTGCACCATCATGTGCGCCAAGGCGGCTGGCGCGGCCCAGGTCATTGCTCTGGAAATGTCGGGAGCGCGCAAGGCCAAGGCCCTGGAGGTGGGGGCGAGCCAGGTGCTGGACCCTAATGAGTGTGATGCGTTGGCTGAGGTGCGGCGGCTGACCGGCGGGCTGGGGGCGGATGTCAGTTTCGAATGCATCGGCAACAAACACACGGCCAAGCTCGCCATCGACCTCATCCGCAAGGCCGGCACGTGTGTATTGGTGGGCATCTTCGAGGAGCCCAGCGAGTTCAATTTCTTCGAGCTGGTCGCCACCGAAAAACAGGTGCTGGGTGCACTCGCCTATAACGGGGAGTTCGCAGATGTGATCGCCTTTATCGCCGACGGTCGGCTGGACATCACGCCGCTGATAACCGGGCGTATTCAGCTGGAACAGATTGTCGGGCAGGGCTTTGAGCAATTGGTTAACAACAAGGAGCACAACGTGAAAATCATCGTGTCACCCGCTCGAATCCGAGACGCCTCAGAAAGCGATTGACGCGAACCGAGCCTGAACATTCCTGCCGAATTCGGGGCAGGTAATGTTCAGGCAACGTGTGGCCCACCTTTTCAGAGCTGCACCCGCCGCAGCCTGCCGCTCAACGGGACGACGGTGTTGTCTGGCATGGGCAGTGGCCGGCCGGTCAAACCCATGCCTTCGCTCACCAGTACCGCATCCTCCAGCAGACACAAGTTGGAAGGGGTATCCAGGTCGCGGGCGAGCACGGCGACCTGGGCGGTTTGCAGATTGCAGCTCAGCAGTCGCCCGGTAAAACGGGTAAAGCCGCCATGCAGCGGTTCGCCGTTCCAGTCGGGTGGCAAGGGTTGCTGCAGGCGATCGCAGAGTTCCAGCACCAACACGTTGCCCTTCGGACACAGCGCCAGTCCGGTGGGCAGTTGCAGGCCGCGAATCAGGAGCTCGATTTGCCCACTGTCAGGCCAGACCCGAATCACCTGGCCGGCCTTCTCGGCGAAGTCGACGCCCTTGCGCGTCGGGTCGCCCTGCAACTCTCCGGAAAACAGACTGATCAGCACTGCGTCGGTCGCCGGTTCGTACACCAGGGTCACCGGGACGGCTTCCTGGCCCTGGTCCAGTTCGGGCAACCGGACCAGCACGCGTTCGTCCTGTCCGCTGGTGAATTCCACCAACTGATTGGTATCGGGCTTGACCGCCAGCCAACTGCGGCGGGTCGGGTGGTAACACAGCGCATTCAGATTGCCACGGCTGTGAAACACCGGTTCGGGCGGTGTGAATTGCAGGTCCAGCAGTTTGGAACCCTCGACGTAATCGGTCTGGCTGACCAGACAGCGCCCGTCACCGCAGGCGATGTCCGACAGCCCCATGATTTCATCGCGCAGCATGCGGGCCTGCATGTTCATGGCGCGAAAACCTTGCGCCAGTATCTCGCCGGGCAGATAGGCGCCGGGCTTGTGCGGATCCGGTCGCAGTCGACTGATACGACCGCTGAAGGGCTGTTCCGGCAGGCCCGAGCCGGCTTCGGTCAGCAGCAGGCTGCCATCGGCCTGCACGCAAATGCCCCGAGGGTTCAGCAGGCCTTCGGCGATGATGGTGCTCGGGCACAGGGTTTCGCTGGGCCGCGCAGGGATATTAATGGGAATGGGCATAGGGCTCTCTCCATGAATAACGGATGGATGCGGTTACTGCGGCGGTTGCCACGGTTCACCGGTGAGATAAGCCCGGAGCAGCGCCCGCTGGCAGGGCGACATCGAGCGCACCACAGGCATGAACAGCGTGGTGCCTTTGTACGCATCCGAAGTTCGGGCGAGGATGGGGTTCTTGGCGCCCATGACCGCGTCGGGCTGATTGAGCGGGATGTAGCGCGACATGGCGGGGAAGGCCAGGTAGTGAAAGCGCAGGACGTTCGGGTACATCAGCTCCCAGGTGATGTGGGTGCCCGCGGGGATGCCGAAGTCGGTCTGTGCGTATTTGCGGAAGCTGGTGAAGTAGCCACTGCTTGGAAGGCCATTGGCCGTGCAGGTCAAGGCGACAAAGCCCGCCTGGGCGGCAGAACCCGCTTTGACGGTGACCGGGAAACTGATCGCGAGCTGGCCAGGGTTAACGGTCAGCGATGCAGGAAAATCGAGGAAATCCCAGTATTGCGGTTCATCGTAAACAGCAGGAGCAGCAGCCTGCAGGTCGATTTCGGTGGCTTTGGGGACCGGACCGCCCAAGTACCTGACCTGCAAGGTGATCGACAGGCCATTGGGGTAGTCCTCCAGATACACGTTGCGCTGATCGGCATACACCCGATAGGTCGATTCGGTGGCTTGCAACGTGGTACCGGCGACCTTGCCGGGCGCGTTGATCGCCAGGGCGGCGGTCTGCACTGCCTGTAGCTGGTTGGCGGTCAGGGGCAGGTCGACGATGCCGCCATACACGTAGTAGTCGAATAGAAAGCGGTTGGTCGGGTCCAGGGTGGCCAGTTCAGTGGTGCCTGCGGTGATGGTGACGGGGCCGTAGTTCGCGTTCGGTCCGATAGGGCTGGTGATATCGTCCCTGACGGCCCTGAAGGTTTGCTTCGGAATGACGTTCACCATGTCGATGCTCAGGTAACCGTTGCCGCCCAGGTCGGCATAGCCGGCATTCCCCGTACTCTGGTTGACCAGTTGCCGGCCCGGCTGGCAGTTCAGCGGCTCGTCGGCGAAGGCCGGGGCCAGTGTACCGATGACCCTGCCGATGCTCGGGTTGGGGGTGTATCGGCCGGCGGCATAATCGGCGTCCAGTTGTTCCGTGGTCATCGTGGGGCACATTTCGAACATGACGAAACGCAGGACAATGCCGGTCGCACCCGGTGCCTGGATGATCGAGCGCAGGCCACTGCTGTTCTGGTTCCAGCTGACGATGCTGCTCAAAGGGAAGGTCAGTTGAAACGTACCGCTGGCGTGGAAAGATCCCGGCGCATCCATTTTCGCGGGCAACAGCACACGTCCCGCCACGTCGAAACTGCTGCACACGGTATTACTGCGAATCAGCAACTGGATGTCGCTGTTACCACCAATCTGCAGGCCGCCGACGAATATCTGGGTGGTCGTTGAGGAGGTGGGGTCCAGGTCCACCATCATCGGGCCGGAGACGGGGCCTTGTCCGGTCACCGGATCCACCGAGCCGAGCAGATAAACCGGCTGGCCCACCATGTCGCCGGTGGTGCTGATGCTGCCCGGATTGCCCTGGGAACTGATCAAGGCGTTCTGCATGTCGACGACATGCTGCCCATAGTGATTCCAGCCGCCAGCGGTGTAGTAGTCGCCGTCGGGCGCGTTGATCATGTTGTTCAGCTGATCGTCGGTATAAGACTGAGCAGTCGGTGCCAGGGTCGAGGTGGTCAGGTCGAAGAGCGGCCATTCCTCATTGCCGTCGTAAGGAATGGTGGGGGAGTTGTTTGGCAGGCTGACGTCCGTGCGGATGCCGCCCCAGAAATTCAGGCGTGGTCCATTGAGAATGCTCATGATCTATTCCTCGTCCTTGGTGGTTTTGCCGACAGGCGCGTTGGCGAATTTGAACATGTAGGAGAAATCGGCCTTGTAGGGACTTTTGACCGGTGTCGCCATGGAGTGGCAATTCATGCAGCTGCTGTTGGGCTGGATGTAGCTCTCCATGGTGACGTTGGCCGAGAGCGACGGGGTCGGCTGGCCCAGTGGATTGCTGGGGTTGTCCGGCATCAGCGGGCGCTGGGTGGTGATGAGTTGGTAGTACTTCAGCACGCTTCTTTGCAGGCCCGGGTCGGTGCGGTAATTGGTGTTGACGGCGTTGGTGATCTCGGCAATCGGGGTGACCCGGTTCAGCGGGTTCGGGGTCTGGAACGTGGTGCCGGGCTTGGGCACGCAGACCAGTTTTGTACCCTGAGTCTGCCAGTCGCAGGGTGACTGGTTGAGGGTGATGGCCGGGGCCGCGGGGTTGAAGTAGGAGTAGGTCATGCCGGCTGTTGGCTGATCGACCCATTGGCCATGCACCAACTCCTTGGGCGGAACGTTATCGATCTGCTCGAAGGTCGACCAGATCCACTGCGGATAGCCGTTGACCTTGGTGATGATGTGCAGGCCCACCAGGCCCAGGTAGGCCTCGGTGACACCGCTGCGCTGGCCCTGGTCGTTGAACGTGGCCACGCGCGCCAGCATGGTCAGGTAGTGGCTGGCATTGTCGTTGGGGGTGAGGATGCGCCAGCTCGACTTGACCTCGATGACCCCATTGGGGAAGTTGATGTTATTGGCTTTGGAAACGACGTCGGCGTTATAGAAGTTGTTGTTGACGATGTAGTCGTAGGACGTCTCGTTGGCCGAGATGTCGTAGTAGGTCGGGTTACCTGCCTGGTCGATCAGCCAGCCGCCGACGGCCTGGTCGACGGCATTCACCTGGGTGCTGTTCTTCAGCGCGGCGATGTTGATGATGCCCAGGCTTTTGGCGGTCTGCGGGGTATTCCACGGGCCAGGATTGGCACCCCTCGGCAGAAAGATTTCCTCCACGGTCTTGTAGGTTTGCCAAACGGTGTAGCCGGGATCCCCAAGCTGTTTGGCGCAGTCGGGATCACCTCGTTGCCCATCCTGTGCGGGCCAGTTCAAAGCGATGAACATCTGCCAGCTGTATTGATCGAACTGGTCCTGACTGGCGGTGGCGACCGGCGCGGTGCTGGGGGGTTGGCAACTCAGGTTACTGGCCTGCGTCGACGGCATGGCCTGTTCTCGGGCCAGGGCCTGCTCCAGGATCAAGGCCGGCAGACTGGCCAGGCCCACTAACATCACGCAGAAACGGAATGTGGTTTTCATGGCGATCCTTCGTCGTTATTCAGGGTTTGCGTTGCATGAGCTTGTTCCACTGCGCCTTTTGGCCGTTGCTCTGTGACGCCGGTGGCTCGAACAATTGGCAGGGCGGCGGATTCGCCGGGCACATGGCGGCCACTTGCGCCCAGGTCTGGGCCGGGTCCGGTTTGGCGATGCGGAAGTTGGTGTAGTTCTGGCTGACGATGGGGGCGTTGGCGACGCTGGCATCACCGGAGAAATAGAACGATTGCGGATGCCGGTAGGGCGGTTGTCCCGTGACGTTCTTGTAGAAGGCGTAGCCGAACAGGATCGGGCCTTGTGGCGAGTCGACATCCAGGGCATAGGCTTGCACGCTGCCATTGAGGTTCTGGCTGCGCGCGGCACTGTAGGGCAGGTGCTTGATGAAATCCTGCCGTGGTGGGTGGTTCATCGGCGAGAACATGCAGCAGGCCGGCATGTCCTTGGGACGGTCCTGGGGATAGGTCAGGAAGTAGGCCTTGTTGCCCAGCGACACGAAGGAGCAGGTGTAGTTGTTGTTCTTGATCGGGAAGATCGGCAGGCAGTATTTCTCGTAGTGTTCCATCATCGCGCCGAAGCCGTCGCCATCCGGCGGGATGTAGGCGGTGTCGTAGTAACTGGTGCCGCGAGAGACGGTGTAGTCCGCCGGGGTCAGGGTGGTGGGTGGATTGCTGTAGGGCGGCGGGTTTTTCTCGTAGTTGTGCATCACCCGGTACATGGTCCAGTCGCTGATCCAGTAGGCCGGGAAAAACGGATCGGAAGGCTCGCCCGGTGCTCGTGTTGCGATGCAATTACCGTTCTGTTCATTGCACCCCTCGGTGTTGTGCACCCCCATGGTGAAGTACACGGCACCGCTGTCTGCCTGGGCGAATAGAGCCGGGATGAGTAGCAGGGTCAACAGCAACAGCCGGTTCAAAATGCTGGCTTTCATATGACACTCCTGTGAAGTGCCGGGTGACAGACTCGTCACCCGGTGGTCCTGCTTGAGCGTTGTAGTTTTAGCCTTGTTCGTAGTCGCTCATGCTGAGCGGGATGGGCGGGTAATTGCGTTTCACCAGGGACTGCGCCCACAGCTCCAGTACGGCGCGTCGGCTTTGTGACATGTCGCGGGTGATGGGCATGGCGAGTGTGCTTTCCTCCTGGTACTCCTTGCTGATCAGCACAATCAGTTGGTCGATGGCGCCTTCAACTCGTGCCTGGGAGTTGAGCGGCATGAACTTGTTCATGATCGGGTACAGGTAATAGAAGGTCTGCAAGATGCGTGGGTAGATGAAGTTCTCCCACAACAGCGTCGCGGCGTTCTGACGCGTGCAGATGGAGTTCCAGTAGGTGATGAAGTCCTGTTGCAACTGAGGATCCAGTGGCAGGACGCGCATCGGGGCGAGGAAGTCTGTGTAGGCCTGGGTGTAGTTGAAACTGAAGGGGACGGCCGGGTTGTTGTGATCTTCCTGCACGAAGAACCGCAGAGTGGGAAAACCCGGGGCTCGAGCACTCACGCCCAGTTGGGCAATGCCGCTGGCGTTGGTGGTGATCTTTGCAACAGAGTAATTGACGATGCTGTTCTGAGCATCGCGCAGCGTCCCGGTTCGGGAGATGGCTGAGTCGAATGTCAGGCAAGGGCGCAAATTGACCGCGACTGGTTTGCCCAAGTCATGCAGGAACTGCTGATAATTTACCGGTATTCCCGAAGGCCCGGCATTCGACGTATCCACGGCCTGTAGGGCGATGAGTCCACGGCCGCTACCGGTAGCCAGGTGGCTTGATATCGCGAGCATGTCGTTGAATTGCGGCAGATTGGGCTTGTTCAATGTACGGTCTGCCGGATGGTCGTAGAACAGTGTGAAGTCGGCCGGATTACTGAATGCCAGATAGTAGTTGCTGGTGGTCACCGAGAAGGGGTTGCCATACTCCGCCACCCACAGCACGGTGTTGGCCGCTGGCTTGCCATCCTTTTGCACCATGATTTGCAGCGTCTTGTGATCACCCACGTCGATGAAACTGCCGCTTTCTATCACTTCGGCGGTCCACATCTGCTGAGTGGAAGCGATCTGGGGCGTTTGTGTGCCCTGTAGCTGCAGCTCCAGAGGGCCGGCCTGCAGGGTCGCCTTGTCTGCGTCGTTGAGCGTGAAGTCCAGAAGGCCGGAACGTTTGTCGAAGGCAGCTTGTCGATACTGCTCGAAACCGAAGTTGATCACCGGGTTGAACTGTCCATCCTTGCGTACGCCCAGTAGATAGTTGCCGGCATGGAATTTTTCGGCCGTCGGGATCGGGGCGTTGGAGTCCACTGGATAGAACGGAAAAGTGTTGCCCAGATCCAGCGACAGGGTGTTGCCGGTAATCTGGGCCGACATCACACCCAGTGTGATGCTTGTGGCATCGACAGGCTGGTTTGTTTTGAAAACAGGTACCGGATTGGCAGATACCAGGCGCCGGCCGGCGGGTGCGGTGGGGTATTCGTCGGCAAACCAGAGACCCAAGGTCGCTGCGGTGCGGCTGTAGGCGGGGTTGAAGAATATATCGGAAACGTTGTCCAGGCCCTTCTGATACATCGCTTGCACTTTGGCCATGTCCGCGGCTGTCGTGGAGTGGGTATTGATCGGCGGGAAATCGTTGAAAATGCCGTTCTTGTCATAGTAGGTCAGGTAGGTGGAAAACCTGAACATCAAGCCACGAGCTCCTTGTTGCTTCATCTGCTGTTGAAGCTGACTCAGCAGCGCGGAGTTGCCGATAACCCATTCCAGGTTTTCCTGAGGAAAGCAGGTCTGCCAGGTGGTGGTGACATACTTCAGACCACCGAGGGCCCCCCAATTGAAGTTCAGGAATCGATCCAGCATCCGGTATTGCCGATTGAGGGTCAGGCCGCATTTATCATCCCCCAACATCAGCTTGTCGAAATACAACGCGGTGAAGGTGTTCTGCCACGGGCTGATGTCCACGAAGCGCGCGGCAGTAGGACTGGCGCTGCCAAAGGGGTTACCGAGCAATTGGTAGTTCTTGCCGACCAGCGCATCCTGGGCGATGTAGTTGTTGGCCTGCAGCTCGCCGCCGATGACCACGGAGCGGATATCGTCGTAGCTCACCGTGCCGCAGGCATTGTCGCCAAACAGATCCCATTCTGCGGGAATGTAGGGGGTCGGACTGCCATTGGTCGGCACCATCGACACATAGTCCGGGACGTTGTTCACGGGACTGATGACCCAGGGCATCAGCTTGTTGGGGGCGTTCTGGCGCGTGATGTCGTAGAAGTTCACAAACGGCCAGTTAATATCCATGTTGACCGCGTCATAGAGTGGAAACACATCGTTGTTGTTGGCTGTTGGCGGGTTCCAGAACATGTGGCCGTTGAGGTAGATACGGGGGAAATTCAATACGCTCATGTCATGCTCCTTAGCGTTGCCACTGGGCGTGTTTCAACGACCAGACAAAATCCAGTTTGTTGTAACCGGCGAAAGCCGAGTTCGGCAGCGGGGTGGTGGGGTAGACAATGCCGCCCTGTTCTTTCAGGGCGAAATTGAAGTAACCCTTTTGGTTCGAGTAGGCGGCGGTGCCGTGGCAGGCCAGGCAGGATGAGGTGTTCTGGAAGGCCGATTCCAGCTGGGAGTTGGCCAGCACCTGAGTGATGGGCTGGAATTCCACCCCGATCAGTTCGTACTTCGACAGGGAGGGATTAGCGGCCTGAAAGCTGGTATTGACCGATTGGGCAGCCGGTGTCGGTCCTGTGGTGTTGGTCATCGGGGTGGCCGGTACGGCATTGGTCACGGTGTACTTGCTGTTGTTGATGTTTTCGAAGGTGGTCCAGACCCAGTTGGCGTTCAGCTTGTTGACGACGTGTAAGCCGCTTAATGCTGCATAGCCGACCTTGTATTGACCGTTTTTCAGGTAATAGGCCTGGGCGATGTAGTAACCGTCTTTCTCCAGTTTCTGTTTGTAGGTCGCGTCGGAGCCGATCCACAGCCAGGAGGATTTCAGCTCCCAGGCAATGGGCGGAAACTCCAGATTGCTGGTCAGGGCGGCCTGGCCGTTCATGTTGTAGACCTGCTTCTGCACGATGTAATCGAACGTGCCCTGGCCCATCAGCAGCTGAAAGCGTACAGGGTTGCCTTTTTCTGTTGAGGGCACTGCGCCGCCCATCTGCAGAATCAAGCCATCGACCTGTTGGGTGGCATTGAGGTTATGGAAGGTTCGGGACATATCCATTCCTAGCGCCTTGGCCTGTGTAAGCACCGCGTTCGGCGGCGGCACAGCCGTGCCATAGGGGGCGGGCTTGGCGCCGTTGGGCAGGTAGACCTGATCGGAAGGCTTCATGGATTCCCACTCGCGGTTGGGGCTCCCCGCGGCAGCGGGCTGGTTCAGGCAGACGAACCAGTTCCAGGCCATGGTCTCGGGGCTCTGCGCAAACGCGGCCCGGGTCTTGTCGACGTCTCCTCCAAATTGCAGAAAGTTGCTGCAGTCAAAGGTGTTTGTGCTCTGAGCCTGAGCCAAACCGGCCAGGGCACTCAGAACTGTTATAGAAATGGCTCGCCGCATGGAAGCTCCTTGGCATTGGCCGGGTCGGTGTGTGAATGCCCCAGGAAGTGTTCCAGGAGCAGTTGCTTCACGGCCGTGGCCGCAAGACGCTGCGGCAACGGCAGATCGCAATTGGTGATGAGCAGCGGGCCGGTGTTCTCGCTGTCGGGCAGGCGGCCATGGCTGCCACGGACCAGACGGGTGTCCAGCGGAATCAGGTCCATGTAGTAGCGAAAGCCGAGCTTCTTCTGCAGCAGGCGGCGCGCCACTTTCAATTTCGGGAAGCGAATGGCCGGGTCGATGAACAGTTCCAGCGGGTCGTAGCCGGGCTTGCGATGGATGTCCACGGTGCGGGCAAAGTCAGGTGCCTTGTGATCGTCGAACCAGTAGTAGTAATCGAACCAGTAACCCGGCGCGGCCACGGTCACCAGCTCGCCGCTGCGCGGATGATCCAGTTGCCAGGCCCGTTGTTCGGCTTTATCCAGCACCTGCTCGATGCCGGGCTGGCGCTGCAGCAGCGCTTTGACGCGAGGAATGTCTTGCGCCTGTTTCACGTAGATGTGCGCGATCTGATGATCGGCCACGGCAAAGGCCGCGCTGGCGCCGGGGTCGAGCAACTCCCAGGTCAGCGATTGGCGCACCTGCAACAAGCCTTCCGAGCGCAACAGCCGGTTAATCGATATGGATTGCTGTACCGCTTCGATCCCGTACTCGGACAACAGCATCACCGCCGCGCCTTGCTCCTGGGCAAAGGCCAGCAGGCGACCTACTTCACTGTCGATGGCCCGCACCTCGTCGGCAATCGACGGATGATCAGGGCCCAGTCGCTGCAGGCAATAGTCGAGATGCGGCAGGTAGACCAACTGCAGGTCCGGTCGATCGAGCTGGAATTCGGCGATGGCGCAGTCGACGATCCAGCGGCTCGATGCGATGCCGGCCGCCGGACCCCAGAAACCCGGAAACGGAAATTCACCGATCTGCTGCTCGATACGCTCATGCAATGAGGCCGGTGACGAATACAGGCCGAACATCTTGCGGCCATCGGCCGGGTAGTGCGGGCGTGGGGTGATGGCCGCATCCACGTCCGCATACATGTTGTACCACCAGAACAACTGGCTGCAGCGGAACCCGGGGAGCTCACGCTTGAGCGCCTGCCAGACCTTTTCGCCCTGGATCAGTGCGTTGGGTTGCAGCCAGAAACGCACTTCGGCCTGGTCGCGAAAATACCAGCCATTGCCGACGATGCCGTGTTCCGACGGCGACAGGCCGGTGAGAATCGACGCCTGCACCGTCGATGTGACGGCCGGAAACACTGGTTGCAGGCTGGCCATTTTTGCGGTTTTCAGCAGGGCATTGATGTGCGGCGTTGCCGGCCCCAGCAGCGCGGGGGTCAGCCCGACCACGTTGATCAGCAGCAGCGGTTGACGCGGGTGATCAGAGGGCATCGGCGTACGCCTCCCGCACTTGGGGTTGTAGCAATTGACGCTGGCGCAGTTGTTCTTCGACCCAGTGCAGTTCTGCGGCGATTCCCTGCAGTTGGGCGTGCTCGGTGTTGGGCCGCAGTTGCGCGGGCAGGACGCCCCAGCTGTAGGTTTCCACTTCCAGCACGGGACGAAAATCCCCATGGTCTGCGAGAAAGTCGAAAGTCTGCGACAGCGCGATCTGGCTGCCGCTGAGCTCAGGCAGCAGCAAGTGTTCGCTGAACAGCGGGATGTGGAAATGAATCCGCAGTTCGGGGTACTGCCCCAGGTTATTGGCGCAATCGTCGAGGGCGGCGGGCAGGTCGGCCCAGCCCGATAACCGCGCCTGTGCATCGCGGGCTTTGACTTGATGCAGGTAGGTGGTTTCGGCGAAGTCGCTCAAGGTCTTGAGCACGTGTTCGCGCCGGTTGTGGTCTTCAGCGGGCAGGCGACAAATCAGCGCGTTGGACAGCTGGATCTTGCCGACAGGCACCCGGGCCTGGCGCAGCTTTTCCAGCGACTGATAGCAGTGTTCGAAAACCACGGCCTGGTGGCAGACATCAAAACACAGCGCCAGATAGTCATGGTGCGGGTCGCTGGCTTGGTAGCGGTGGAAGAAGGCGATGGCCTGGTCGGTGTTTTCCAGCACGCAGTCCGGCTCCATCTCCAGGCAGAACACGATCTTCTTGCCCGTCTCCCGATGCAGCCTGGCCAGTGAAGCCGTGAGTTGGCGCAGCAGATGTTCGGCACGCTGCTGTCGCCGCGGGTTCCAGTCGGCGGCATAGCCCAGCGGTACGGTGGAAATCACGCCTTGGGGGCAATCCGACGGCAGGGCGTGTGCCAGGATTCGGGCCAGATTCAGGCTGTACGCCAGCCGTTTCGGATCAGTCCAGTTGGGCAAATAGACGTCGGCTTTCACCGCGCCTTGATGAAATTGGCCATAGGGAAAGCCGTTAAGTGAAGTCAGCCGCAGCCCGCTGCGTTGCAGCAGGCTGAGGAAGTCCGCGCGAGCTGACGCCTGCTGTAGTTCGGCTGCGGCGAGGGCGCTGATCCACAGCCCACTGTCTTGCTCGTTCAGGCCGCGCAGGGTACGCACACCCCGGAAATGCCATTCGATGGATGACCGTAGCCCCGCCAGGTCACGGGTCGGGTGCACATTGCTGCAATAACCGACCTGCGCGGCAGCCCAACCCGTGCCGGCACTCATTTGATCACCGGTTCCTGGCCACGCAGGGCAGAGTTGTCCTGCCACTGCCGACGCTGGTCGATGGGCAGCGGGGTGCTGACCAGGGACTTGTCCAGTTGGCCGCTTTGAGCAAAAAAGTCCACGGGGTTGTGGAACAGCACCTGTTCGACCTGGCTTTCGCTGAAGCCGGCAGCCAGCATCGCTTCACCCGTTTTCGGCACCTTGAGCGGGTCGCTGATGCCCCAGTCGGCGGCGCTGTTGACCACCATTTTCTCGGTGCCGTACTCCTGCAACAGGGCGACCATGCGCTGTTCCGACATCTTGGTGTTGGGGTAGATCGAATGGCCGCGCCAGCAGTCGCTGTCCAGCACCAGCGGCAGGGTCAGTTCGTTGAGGTGGTCGATGATCACCAGGTGCTCGGCAATCCCGACTTCGCGAATCACTGCCAGGGTGCGTTTGGTGCCACCGATCTTGTCGCGGTGCGGGGTGTGCACCAGCACCGGCAAATTGAATTGTCTGGCCAGCTCCAGCTGAGCGGCGAGGAAGCGATCTTCCTCCGGGGTGATGTCGTCGTAACCGATTTCGCCGACCGCCACGACGCCGTCTTTCACCAGGTAGCGCGGCAGAATCTCCAGCACTTCATTGGCCACCGACAGGTCATTGGCCTCCTTGGGGTTGAGGCCGATGGTGCAGAAATGATGAATGCCGAACATGCTGGCGCGAAAGCGCTCCCAGCCCAACAGAGTGTCGAAATAGTCGATGAAACTGCCGACGCTGGTCCTGGCCTGACCCTGCCAGAAGGCCGGTTCGATCACCCCGGTGATGCCGGCGGCGGCCATGTTCTGGTAGTCATCGGTGGTGCGGCTGACCATATGAATATGCGGGTCGAAGTACTTGAGCATGGTAAATCCTCGTCAAGGAAAAGGAGTCGTTGAGTGTCAGTTCTGTGAGGTGCCGGCCAGGTGCTCATGCCATTCCGGTGGTAAGCGTTGCTGCTGATTCAGGCCGGCCAGGCGCTGGTGTTGCGCCGGGCTGAGCAGGTCGAAGGCAATCACTCGGGGCAGCCCGGCGGACACCGTTCGTTCGGCGGCGAGCTGTTCGTCCAGCAGGTCGAGGGCCAGCTGGTTGAGGGTGACGCTGTGTCGTTGGGTCAGGCCGATCAGGCGTCGTATATCGAGCCCCATGCCCAGCGCCTTCAGCACCAATTGATGGAAGGCCCGTTCGCTGTAATGGCGCGATGGATAAAGGGTGTCGAGCGCGAGGGCGGCGAACACCTGGCTGTTACTGGTACGCCCGGCCTGCAGCGCCAGTTCCACGCAAAGCCCGCGACTGTCGAGCCAGTCGAGGGCCTTCAGGGTGGCGATTTTTTCTTGATCGTCACCCCACAGGAACAGTTGGCGCAGCAACGGCAGTTGCCCTGCGAGGGGCTGTTGCTCCAGGACCTGAGCCAGCAACAATGCCCGCGCCAGTTGGACACTGCTCCAGTCGGGACTGTGGGGCAGCGATTGCTCCTTGAGGTTGCGCTTGCACTGGCTGCTCAACAGCGCCGCGGTATTGCCGTCCGGGCGTTGGGCAAGCTGCTCCTGGGCCTGGCGCCACCACTGCAGCTCGGTGTCATCGAGCTGTTGGGTGAGGGCCTGGTGTTGTTCGGCGAGGCAGTCGTGGCGTATTTCGAGAGCCGCCGATGGCGATGCAGTGACGTCCATGTTCATGTCGGTTTGATCCAGCGCTGGAAGTGTGGAAGCAGGAAAAACACCAGAACGCATAACAGGCTGCCCAGCGGCTGGTTGGCCACAGCCAGCACCAGGGCATCAAACAGTGGCAGAGCCGCCAGGCCAGCGCCGATAAAGGCACGGACTTGCCGTTGCTGCGGGTTGGCCAAGTGGTGCCAGTAATGCCAGCCCAGCCAGCCAAGCCAGAGCAGTAGCACCGGCCAGAACCAGACGTTGTCGGAATAGATCGCCAGCGCCAGCGGGCTCAACATCAGCAGTAGCGGCAGGCGGCTGAGCAACTGGTTGTTGTGTTCCTGACGAGCCAGGTAGGTCAGGCCGCTGATGTAGACGCCAAGCAACATGGCGCACAGCCAGATCGGCTCCGGCGGCACCGCCAGGCTGGCCGCCGCCGTCAGGTAGAGGGCCGAGCGGCAGGCGCCCATCAGCCAGACGCTGTGGGCGTATTTCTTGTGCAGCACGTTGTAGCCGAGGATGCAGCCCACCAGCAGGGTGGCGCTTCCCAGCAACCAGTGCGGTTGATCGATCAACCGGCTCAGGCCCAGTACCGAGGCCGCAGCCAGTATCAGCAACAGCGCAGTAGCCAGCCCCACTTGCTGGCGGCTGACCAGGCCCAACGTGATCGGGCGCGGGTTGTGGTGCTGTTGGTCCCAGTCGGCGTCCAGCAGGTCGTTCAATAACATGCCGGCCAGATACAGCAACGACAGCGCGGCCAACAGCAGGATCCACACCAGCGACGACGGCGGCGCCAGGGCACCGGCGCTGCTGGCGAGCAGGGCGGCGGCCAAGGTGTTGGTCCACACGGTGGGCAGGTTGGATACCCGGCCGAGGGTCATCCAGGTTTTCAGGTTCAGCGGTGTCTGGCTCATTGCGCGCAGCCCTCGCTGAGGGTGAGCGCTGGATCGATGCGGGTCGACAGCCGTTGCAGCGCCTGTTCCATCCGCGCGGCATCGATCTCGTGCAGGTCCACCGACTCGCCGATCCGGCTGAGCATGGGGATGGAGAGTTGCCCGCCCAGGTGCTGGCGGAATTCCTCCAGACCGAGCAGAACCAGCGAGCGTCCCTGTGCATCTTTCAAGGTCAGTTCCGGCGGGCTCAGGCTGAAGCCGAGCTTGAGCAACAGGTTCAGCAGCCGTTCGGTGTCGGCATCGCTCAACAACCCCAGGGCATTGGCATAGAGCCCATCCAGGGCCATGCCCACCGCCACGGCTTCACCATGGCGCAGTCGGTGCTGGCTGAGGTTTTCCAGTTTGTGCGCGGCCCAATGCCCGTAATCCAGTGGCCGTCCGTTACCGCGCTCGAAGGGGTCGCCGGCACCGGTGATGTGTGCCAGGTGCAGTTCGGCGCAGCGGCGAATGGCATAGCGGCTGGCCGAGTGATCGAAGTGGGCGAGGGCGTCGGCCTGTTGTTCCATCCATTGGAAGAAGGCCTGGTCTTTGATCAGCGCCACTTTTACCGCCTCGGCCAGCCCGGCGATCTGGTCGCGGCGAGTCAGGCTGGTCAGCAGCTGGAAGTCGTTGATTACCGCGGTGGCGGGGTAGAAGGCGCCCAGCAGGTTCTTCTGGCCGAAGGCATTGATGCCGTTTTTCACTCCGATGCCCGCGTCGTTCTGCGCCAGCACGGTGCTCGGGATGCGGATCAGGCGAATGCCACGGTGGAAGGTGGCGCAGGCGTAGCCCACCGCATCCAGCACCGCACCGCCGCCCAGGGCCAGCACATAGCAATGCCGGTCCAGCCCATGCTGCAGCATATCGGTGTAAAGCTGCTGCAACACCTGTGAATCCTTGCTCAGTTCGCCGGCCGGCACTGCAATCGGCGCGGCCTGCAAATGCAGGTCCGCCGCATGGGCGGCAAAGTAGGCGTCGATCTGTTCCAGCAGGTGCGGGGCGCTTTGCAGCAGTTGTTCATCGGCGAACACCAGCACCGTCACCGGGCCCCGGTGCTGTGGGGTGAGTCGTGCGGTGAGCTGGCGGTGCAGACACGGATTGGACGGCTCGAACAGGTGATCGGTGAACACCACCGGGTAGTCGTAACGGACCTCGAAACGCCCGTGCAGGGAATGCTCGGCGTTTTGCTTGCGCAAGGTTTTGAACAGGCTGTACCCGGCGATAAACAGCCCGGGCAACACCATGCTGGCGAGCAGGGTCACCAGCAGCGCGTTCTGCTCGACGAGGTAGATGCCGATGGCGCTGTAGGCCAGTGCCAGACCGGCATTGGCCAGGGTGGTCACTAACACGAACGCGGGCAGCGGATAACGTTGCATCCCGGCGGCCACCACCGAGGTTTCGGCCAATACCGGCACGCCGCGCAGGCAGATCAACGACAGCGTGCCCAGCTTGTACGCCAGTTGCCCCGGCTGGCGCTGATGCAGGCCCAGGCGGCCGGACAGCAGCCGAAAATAGCCCGCCCCCAGCGCATACCCCAGCCCGGCCCCCAGGCACAGCCCCACGAAAATCACCAGGTAGCCGCCAACAGCGCCGAGCATGGCCACGGCCAGCAGCGCGACCATGCTCGAAGGCACCGGCAGCACCACGTCCAGCGCGAGCAGGGCGATCAGCAGCAGGGCCAGGTTGAGTTTTTGGGTGGGAGTGGAAGGCTGGTACAAGTTGAGATGGGTCAGGAAGTCCTGGATCTGTTGTTCGAACAACAGAAAGCTGGCGATCACCAAGCCTGAGAAGCAAAGCAATGAAATCCAGAAATGACCGGCAGGCCCCCGTTGCGAGAACGCACGATACCCATGGCTGCGCTTCATCAAGCATCCCTCTTTATTTTTATGACTGATTCCGTGTCAGTAATTAAAAGCAGCGTCTGGTTGGTTTTAGATCAATAGATTCTCTCGCCTGAGGGGCTGGTTTATGTACGGTTTGGTTACGCCTGTAGAGATAGTTCTGAACTTAGACGGTCGTGGTGTTTTTGCAAGGCGGCCTGATGGCGATCTGACTTTTTTCACCTGCGTGAACGCGACCCGTAGCAGCTGCCGAGCCTGCGAGGCTGCGTTCGGCGGCGCAGCCGTCGTGAATCCGGCTGACGTGGTTTGCCTGATGCACCGCGAGTTCTGGTTTTACGACTGCTGCGCAGCCGAACGCAGCCTCGCGAGCTCGACAGCTGCTACAAAAAAGCGCGTCGCGGCTATCGATGCATCTGAGTCGATGTTAAAAAATGTTATTTTAAAAAAATACTTCACATAATCTGTTCATTGATGGATTATCTGCTCAACCAGTGCCAAGCGATCGTAGCTGCCACTGTATTGGGCGATCCGCTGGCCATGCCGCCGGTGCCCATCTCTACATCGCGGCCCGCCGCCTGCGCTTTACCGGCGTGGAACAGGCCGTTGCTTCCCTCAGGAGTACCCCATGAATAACAAGAATGTCGGTGTTGTCGGTCTGGGCGCGATGGGGTTGGGCATTGCCCGCTCACTGTTGCGCAGTGGTTTCAATGTGCATGCCTGTGATGTGCGTGCGCAGGTGACTGAACAGTTTGCTGGGGAGGGCGGTGTGGCGTGCTCTTCGCCCGCGCAAATGGCCGCGGCGTGCGACGTGATCATTACCGTGGTGGTGAACGCCGAGCAGACCGAAACCGTATTGTTTGGCGAGGGTGGTGCCGTCGCTGCGTTGCGCCCTGGCAGCCTGGTGATCGGTTGCGCCACCGTGGCCCCGACCTACGCTGTCGACCTGGGTCAGCGCCTGACCGCCCAGGGCTTGCTGTATCTGGACGCCCCGATCTCCGGTGGCGCAGCCAAGGCGGCTGCCGGTGAAATGACCATGATGACGTCCGGCCCGGCCGACGCTTACGCCAAGGCCGAAGCCGTCCTGGCAGGCATGGCCGGCAAGGTCTATCGCCTGGGCGACAGCCATGGCCTGGGCTCCAAGGTCAAGATCATCAACCAGCTGCTCGCCGGGGTGCACATCGCTGCCTCTGCCGAAGCCATGGCGCTGGGCCTGCGTGAAGGGGTCGATGCCGACGCGCTTTATGAAGTGATCACCCACAGCGCCGGCAATTCCTGGATGTTCGAAAACCGCGTGCCGCACATTCTCAAGGCTGACTACACGCCGTTGTCCGCAGTGGATATTTTCGTCAAGGACCTGGGCCTGGTACTGGATACCGCACGGGCCAGCAAATTCCCGCTGCCGCTGTCGGCCACTGCCCACCAGATGTTCATGCAGGCTTCCAGTGCCGGCTTCGGGCGTGAGGATGATTCTGCGGTGATCAAGATTTTCCCCGGCATCGAGTTGCCGACTGCCAAGACCGAGCCGGTTTGAGGAACGCACCATGAGCACAACCCCTGCACGCCCATTGCTGGGCTGCATCGCCGACGATTTCACCGGTGCCACGGACCTGGCCAACATGCTGGTGCGCGGCGGTATGCGCACCGTGCAAAGCATCGGCATTCCGAGCAGCGAAGTGGCGGCCGGGCTCGATGCCGATGCGATCGTCATCGCCCTCAAGTCACGCACCATTCCAGTCGCCGAAGCGGTCGAGCAATCCCTTGCCGCGCTGGCCTGGTTGCGTGAGCAAGGCTGCGAGCAGATTTTCTTCAAGTACTGCTCGACGTTCGATTCCACCGCGGCCGGCAATATCGGCCAGGTCAGTGAAGCACTGCTGGCGGCGCTGGGCAGCGACTTCACCCTGGCGTGCCCGGCGTTCCCGGAGAATGGCCGGACGATCTTTCGCGGTCACTTGTTCGTCCAGGATCAACTGCTCAGCGAGTCGGGCATGCAGCATCACCCGCTGACGCCGATGACCGATGCCAACCTGGTGCGGGTGCTGCAGTCGCAGACCCGTCTGAACGTCGGCCTGTTGCGCTACGACACCATTGCCCAAGGCGCCGAAAAGGTACGCGGGCGCATCGCCGAACTGCGGGCTCAAGGTATCGGCATGGCGATTGCCGATGCCTTGTCGGACCAGGATCTGTACACCCTCGGCACCGCCTGTGCCGACTTGCCGTTGTTGACTGGCGGCTCGGGGCTGGCCCTGGGCTTGCCGGAAAACTTCCGTCGCGCCGGTAAATTGCGCGACCTCGATGCCTCGAAACTCCCGGCGGTGGCTGGCGGTGAAGTGGTGTTGGCCGGAAGCGCTTCGATCGCCACCAATGGCCAAGTCGCAGCCTGGCTAGAAGCCGGTCGACCCGCGCTGCGGATCGATCCGTTGGCCCTGGCGGCTGGCGAACCGGTGGTTGCCCAGGCCCTGGCCTTCGCCAAGAACAATGAACAACCCGTATTGATCTACGCCACCAGCGCACCGGACGAGGTCAAGGCAGTGCAACAGCAGCTCGGCGTCGAACAGGCCGGCAGTCTGGTGGAAAACGCCTTTGGCGAAATTGCTCAAGGCTTGCGTCAGAGCGGCGTGCGGCGCTTCGTGATCGCCGGCGGTGAAACTTCGGGCGCGGTGGTTCAGGCGCTGGGCGTACAACTGCTGCAAATTGGCGCGCAGATTGATCCGGGTGTGCCGGCAACCGTCAGCAGCACCGATGATCCTCTGGCCCTGGCGCTCAAATCGGGCAACTTCGGTGGTCGGGATTTCTTCAGCAAAGCGCTGAAGCAACTGGCCCAGACCGGAGGTGCGCAATGAGTAATGAAAACGCCCTGCGCGAAGAAATCTGCGACGTTGGCCGCAGCCTGTATGAGCGCGGTTACACCGTCGGCAGCGCCGGCAATATCAGCGCACGGCTGGACGATGGCTGGCTGATCACACCGACCGATGTCTGCCTCGGCCGCCTCGATCCGGCGGCCATCGCCAAGGTCAATCTGGCTGGCGAATGGGTGTCTGGCGACAAGCCGTCGAAGACATTGGCGTTGCATCGCCAGGTCTACGACCGCAACCCGAGTGTCGGTGGTGTGGTGCATACCCATTCCACTCATCTGGTGGCGTTGACGTTGGCAGGTGTCTGGCAGCCGAACGACATCCTGCCGCCATTGACGCCCTATCAGGTGATGAAAGTCGGGCATATCCCGTTGATCAGCTACCAGCGTCCCGGCTCGCCAAAGGTGGCCGAACAGGTCGCACAACTGGCCAACAGTGTTCGCGGCGTGATGCTCGAACGGCTGGGGCCGGTGGTCTGGGAGAGTTCGGTGTCCAGAGCCAGCTACGCCCTGGAGGAGCTCGAAGAAACCGCGCGGTTGTGGCTGATGAGCAATCCCAAGCCCGAACCGCTCGATCAGGCAGCACTGGACGAGCTGCGAGCGGCTTTCGGTGTGCACTGGTAGTGCGCTGAAGTTTTTTAACACGAAAGACCGATAAAGCAGGCCCCGTTCGGGAGACGCGCAACGGCTCCCGCAACCCCGGCTTGCCTGAAAAATACAATAACAAGAGGACATCCAGGCATGACTCACCTTCACTGCGGCATTTTCAGACCCGGTTGCAGCACCCTTGTGTTCACCCGGCGCGGAGGGCTTGTGAAATGAGCCCGTTAATCCTGATGGTTACCGCGGGGCTAGGGATCGCTCTGTTGTTGTTTTTGGTGCTCAAGTACAAGTTCCAGCCGTTCGTGGCGTTGATGCTGGTGAGCATTCTGGTGGCGCTGGTGGCCGGGGTAAAACCGGCCGACCTGGTCGCCACCATCGAAGGCGGCATGGGCAAGACGTTGGGCCATATCGCGATCATCATTGCCCTGGGCGCGATGATCGGGCGGATCATCGAACTCTCCGGTGGTGCCGAGGCGCTGGCCAAGACGCTGATCAGCCGTTTCGGCAATCGACGCACGCCGCTGGCGCTGACGATTGCCGGGTTCATGGTCGGGGTGCCGGTGTTCTTCGAGGTCGGTGTGATCATCCTGATGCCGCTGGCCTATGGCGTCGCTCGCAGTGCGCGCAAGCCGCTGTTGGTGTTTGCGCTGCCGATGTGTGCTGCGTTGCTGACCGTACACGCCTTCCTGCCGCCACACCCCGGCGCGGTGGCCGCTGCCAGTCAGTTGGGTGCCGACCTCGGTCGCGTGCTGATGTTCGGTCTGCCGATCACTGCGTTCCTCTGCTATGTCGGTTACCGCGTGGCCGGGCGCATGACCCGTCGGGTGTACCCGATGACCGACGATATCCGCGCCGAAGTCTATGGCCCGCATGTCACCAACGAAGACCTGGTCGCCTGGGCCAATGGCAACGGCAAGAGCGCTGAACGAGCTGCCGTGGCCGCGTCGCACATGGGCCTGGAAGAGTCCACCAGCGCGATCGTTTCCAAGTTGCCGCCGGCACCCGCGCCGGGTTTTGGCATGATCGTCAGCCTGATCGCGCTACCGATCATTCTGATTCTGCTGGGAACACTGTCCAACTCGTTGCTGCCTGCCGACTCGGTCCTGCGCGGCATCATGACCGTGCTCGGTGCGCCATTGGTGGCTCTGCTGATCGACACCTTGCTGTGTGCCTGGTTGTTGGGTTCGCGTCGGGGCTGGAGTCGTACCCAGGTGTCTGACGTGATCGGTTCGGCCTTGCCTGGCGTGGCCATGGTGATTCTGATTGCCGGTGCCGGCGGTGTGTTCGGCAAGGTGCTGGTGGATACCGGCATCGGCGCGGTGGTCTCCGATTTGTTGCGCACCACCGGTCTGCCGGTGCTCGCGCTGGGCTTTCTGCTGACCATGCTGTTGCGTGCGGTCCAGGGCTCGACCACGGTGGCGCTGGTGACCACCGCCGGCATCATCAGCCCGCTGATCGCGACCCTCAACCTCACCGCGAATCACATGGCGCTGCTGTGCCTGGCCATGGGCGGTGGCGGGTTGGCCATGTCCCACATCAATGACGCTGGTTACTGGATCTTCACCAAGCTGTCCGGGCTGAACGTGGCCGACGGCCTGCGTACCTGGACCGTGCTGACCACCTTGCTCGGCACGCTGGGTTTCGGTATTACCTTGCTGATCTGGCCGTTTGTCTAACCTTCTGCCCAAGGAGCTACCATGCCTCGTTTTGCTGCCAACCTCAGCATGCTCTACCCGGAACATGAGTTTCTGGATCGTTTCGCCGCCGCGGCCGCCGATGGTTTTGAAGCGGTGGAGTACCTGTTCCCCTACGACTACAGCGCCCAGGAACTCAAACAGCGCTTGAGCGATAACGGCCTGGTACAGGCGCTGTTCAACGCACCGCCCGGCGATTGGGCGGCGGGTGAGCGGGGCACGGTGTCGTTGCCGGGTCGGGAAAGTGAATTTCGCAGCGGTTTCGATCGCGCGCTGGAATACGCCGCCGTCCTGGGCAACTCACGCATCCATGTGATGGCCGGGTTGTTGCCGTCGGAAAGTGATCGACCACGGCATCACGGCGTGTACCTGGAGAACCTGGCCTATGCCACCGCGCAGGCCGCCAAGGTCGGTGTCACCGTGCTGCTGGAACCGATCAACACGCGCGACATGCCGGGCTTTTTCCTCAACCGCCAGGATCAGGCCCAGGCCATCTGCAAGGAAGTGGGCGCCGGTAACCTGAAGGTTCAGTTCGATTGCTACCACTGCCAGATCGTCGAAGGTGACCTGGCCACTAAACTGCGTCGGGATTTCGCCGGCATCGGTCATATCCAGATCGCCGGTGTACCGGATCGACACGAGCCAGACCTGGGTGAAGTCAACTATCCCTATCTGTTCGAGTTGATCGACCAGTTGGGTTATGACGGCTGGGTAGGGTGCGAATACCGGCCCCGTGGCAACACGTCGGCCGGCTTGCAGTGGCTGCGGGACTGGAAGGCGCGCTAACGCCTTACAGGTTGTTATCGGAAGGCAACAGCAGTTCGACACCCTGCTTGCGGATGCTATCGGCCGCGGCAGGGGTCAGTGCGTCGTCGCTGAGGATGATGTCGAACTGCTCGAGCCCGGCGATCCGGTACATGCTGAACGTGCCGTACTTCGAACTGCTGGCCACCAGCACCACTTGCGAGGCCGATTGCATCGCGACTTGCTTGACCTCCACCTTCAGCGCCGACGGCGTGGTGAGGCCGCGACGCAAATCCCAGGAGCTGGTGGAAATGAAAGCGATATCGGTGACGATCTGACGCAAGGTGGCCACCGCCAGCCCACCCACGCACGATTGATTCGAATGATCCAGTTGCCCGCCGGTGTGAATCACCGTGACATGGGGCGCATCGATCAGCGCTTGGACAATCCCGAAGTCGTTGGTCACCACGGTCATTCCCGACAGCGCCTTGATGTACGGGACGATTTCCAGCGTGCTCGTGCCCGCATCCAGATAAACCGTCATATCGGCATGCAGTAGCCGCGCGGCCAGCTTGGCCATCGCCTGCTTCTGCGGCAACTCGACCACCGCCTTGAACTGATGACTGGGCTCGCTGTGGAGCTGGCTGGCAATTCGCACGCCGCCAGTGACCGAGTAAGCACGGCCTTCCTGTTCAAGCAGCGCGATATCGCGGCGGATGGTCATGTGCGAGCAGTCGAACATTTCCATCAACTGATGAACGCTCAGCACCTGATGCTTGCGCAATTGGCGCAGCATCAATTCACGGCGCTGTTCAGGAATCATCGGTGCGCCGCTTTCGGCGGCGATGTCCTTTTGACTAGGCATTCGGGCTCCAGAGTGAAGAAATCCGCCGACAAGGAAAGCGGTGCAAACATAGTAGCGAATCTACGGTAAAGGAACGAGCTGTTGCGGATCTCTGTTCTGGTGACGGCAGCCTCAATCCAGATCCCGGCGGATAGCGTCCAGGCGTTCGTCGAGCAATGGGGTGAGGAGGGCGTAGCACTGCGCCGGGGTGATGGACACGGTGGTTGTCCCGATCAGGCAGCGTTGCAGTTGTTCGAGCGCAGTGTGCAGCGAATGGGGAGCGTGCTTGAGCAAGCGTTCGTGCAGGTACTGCAATTGAATCAGCATTTCCAATGGGCAACTTCGATGGGCGGCGGCGCGTACCGACAGCCCGCGCAGTCGTCCCAGCTCTTCAAGTTCCCAGCAGCGCGCGGCGATGCTCGGGCGCGCCAGGCTGAGCGCACAGCGTTGCAGTTCGAGGTGCTGGATGGCGCCGAGCAGGTCCTGCAGCAATCGGCAATGGCCATCGAAATCCGCCGGGTCGCGACGTAACGCGCCCCAGGCCTGGCACTGTGCGGAATACGGCCACTCCCTCCAGTGTTGGTCGAGCGCGTGCCCCAATGCCTGGCAACGTTGTTGCGCCTCGCGGGTGACTTGTCCGCCGAGACCGCGATGTTGCTGTAGTCCTTGCAGCAGGTCGAGACCGAGCAACAGCGCCTGCCTTAGTCCCGTATCACCCTGTGGCAGACGGACTTGGCGGGATGGCCCACCGTCGAATGCTGTGGCGAGTGCTGGATTCATGGGCGGCTTCCGACGGTGAGCTGGTTGAGATAACGGGTCAGGTCGTGCAGCGCATTGGTTTGCGTGCTCTGTTCCTGCACCGCGCCATTGACCTGTTGCAACTGTTCGCTGAGGGCATGATTGGCTAGCTGATGCTCGCTGAGCGCCTGTTGCATGGCGCCGAGCTGTTGCAGATTGGTCTGGCTATGTTGAGCCAGATCGTCGAGGTTGGCGGCGAGCTGCTCGCTCTGTTCACTCCCGGCTGCCAGCAGATCGCGGTGTTCCTTGACCTCGCCATCCACCTGGCGCACGGCCATGGCGATCGCTGTCGCGGCGGTAGTGATTTCATGGGTCGCCCGGTCGGTGGCCTGGGCCAGGCTGCGGACCTCATCGGCGACCACGGCGAAACCGCGCCCGTGCTCGCCGGCACGGGCCGCCTCGATGGAGGCATTGAGCGCCAGCAACTGGGTCTGTTTGGCCAATGCCTGAATGCTGTTGACCGTGCTTTCCACGGCGGTCGTGCGCTGCAGCAACGCGTCCACGGTATGCGCGGTATTGCCCAGGCGGTGCTGAATGGCGCGCATGCTGTCACCCACTGAGCGCGCCTCCAGGCAACCGGTTTCGCTCTGGGTGTGAGCGTTGGCGAAGGCTGCCAGCGCGCCCTTGGCCAAGGCATCGATGCTGTACAGGGTCTGATCGATCTGTTCGCTGGCGGCGGCGATCATGGCGATGCGTTGGCTCTGTTCCGCACCTTGATCGCGGGCCTGTTGGGCCATCTGCTCCAGGGCACGGCTGGCGAACTGCACTTCGCTGCGCAAGCGTTCGTTGTTGCGCAGTTGCAGGCTGGCGGCCACCAGCAGCGTCGCAGGGTCGGTATCCCGGGAGCTGCGCAGCAGTTGTGCCAGTTCCGTATCCCAGAATGTCTGCAGCTGGCGTTGATGACGCTCGCGAAGCTGCCAGGCGCATCCCAGGTACAGCACGCCAGGTATCAGGGCCAATGCGCCAGCGGGATGTTCGGCCAGTGCGAGACCACAGGCGCCGAGGGCTATTCCGAGCGGTAGCCAGAAGCCGATCCTGCTGCGTTCGAGCAGGGCTCTGCCAGGTTCGAACAAGGCTTTGGCGAATGATGTGCCGGCCGGGTGCGATGTGCCGCCATCGCTGCGCAGATGAACGATGGCGTGACCCGGTGGGTGCATTCCTTGAGCGGACATGAGGATTTCCTTCTGATGCCGGGATGAAAGCAAAAACGGCGCACGCTCTCCTGCCGCAATGGGCAGGGAAGCGGACGCCGTTGTCCGAGATGTTTGCCAAACCATCGGTGTTGATGGCTCAAGCCTGATCAAAAGCCTAAGCAAGTTGTTTGCCAGCCTTTGTGCTCGACAACGGATCAGCCTGTCACCCCGCGGTGGAAGGAGAATTGCATCTGATGGCTACAGGGTTGCGAAGGGCAGCACAGACGAGCAACGCACCAGTCGCGGGAATGGCTGCGTCGCTGTGCTCTGTTCTGGTTCGTGCCCATCCGCACCGGGCGCACACTTGGTAGCAGCTGCCGAGCCTGCGAGGCTGCGTTCGGCTGCGAAGCAGTCGTAAAACCAGAGCTCGCGATGTGTCAGGCAGACCACATCAGCCGGACTCACGACTGCTTCGCAGCCGAACGCAGCCTCGCAAGCTCGACAGCTGCTACAGCGAGCGCAGGTTCGACAGCTGCTACGGATCGCATTGCGGCTTACACAACGCGAGAAAATCCGGCATCGTTAGTTCATGAATTTCTGAACTAACTATTTGCTGCAGCCTATTCAATCGCTTGTCGCCCTAGCCTTAGGATTCGTCACACGGGACCGCAGCCATCAGAGCCGCGGCCCGCAGCAACTTCTTTCGACTGCCCAGTAACGCCAGCCCAATAGCGGGTGGCCTGACGCAGCCGAGAGGAATGCATGAAGCTAGAAATTTTCCGCACGTTATGGGGCTATACCGCCAGCAAGGCACAGGCCCTGGATGAACTGCTCGCCGCCGGCTTCGATGGCCTCGAAGCGCGCCTGCCACTGCAGGCCGATGAGCGTGGCGAGTTCGGCGCTTTCCTGCGCAGTAATCAAGTTCCCTACATCTGCACACTGTTCAGTGCCTACGATGTATTGCCCGACCAGAACGCCACGCCCACCCAACACCTGGCCGACATTGATCGCAAACTGGGCTGGGCCTCGGAGCTGACCCCACGTTTCGTCAATCTGCTGGCAGGCAACGACCGCTGGCCGCAGGCATTGCAGGTCGAATTCTTCGGCCAGGCCCTGGAACTGGCCGCCAGGCATGGCGTGTTCTGCAGTTTCGAGACCCATCGCGCCCGTTCCCTTTACAGCCCTTGGGTGACCCTGGAGCTGATCCGCCAACTGCCGGACCTGCGTTTCACCAGTGACATCAGCCACTGGGTGGTGTGCTGTGAGCGACTGCTGGACGATCCGGCCGACGATCTTTCGGCTTTCGTCGAACGCGTGCATCACATCCAGGCGCGGGTCGGCTACGACCAAGGCCCGCAAGTCCCCCATCCCGCCGCACCGGAATATGCCCGTGAACTGGCGTTCCATCAGCGCCACTGGGAGGCCGTCTGGACCGCTCAGCGCGAACGTGGCTACCCGGTCAGCACCTTGACCCCGGAGTTCGGTGCCGACGGTTATCTGCATCACTTGCCCTTCACCAACATGCCGGTGGCCGACCTCTGGACCTTGAACCAGTGGATGGCCCGGACCGAGCGCGAACACTTCGACCGTTTCACCCGTGAAGGAGCCCGCCATGCGTAACACCTCGCCAACCCAAGCCAACTTCAACAGCATTCCGGTGGTGAACATCGCCGGGCTCTTCAGCATCGAACTGGAGCACCGCCTGGCCGTGGCCGAGCAACTGGGCCGCGCCGCCAGCGATGTGGGCTTTCTGTACATCACCGGGCACGGCATCGATCCGGCGCTGATCGAGGGCCTGCGCCAGGCGGCCAGGGATTATTTTGCGCAACCGCTGGACGCCAAGATGCGCCACTACATCGGCGCCTCGGAAAGCCACAAGGGCTTCGTGCCCGAAGGAGAGGAGGTGTATTCCAAGGGCAAACCGGATCACAAAGAAGCGTTCGATATCGGCTTCGAAGTGCCAGCGGATGACCCGCTGTTCCTCAACCGTACACCGCTGCTGGGGCCGAACCACTGGCCCGACGTGCCGGGTTTCCAGAGCGCGGTACAGAACTACTATCAGGCGGTGTTCGCGCTAGGCCGCCGGCTGTTCGATGGCTTCGCCCTGGCCCTGGGGCTGGAGGAGGGGTACTTCGACGCGCTGGTGACTCGCCCACCCTCCAAGTTGCGGCTGATCCATTATCCCTTCGACGCCGATGTCGTCGACGCTCCGGGCATCGGCGCGCATACCGACTACGAGTGCTTCACCATCCTGCACGCCGATCAACCGGGGCTGGAGGTGCTCAATGATCAGGGGCAGTGGATCGACGCGCCGCCACTACCCGACGCGTTCGTGGTGAACATCGGCGACATGCTGGAAGTCATGACCGCGGGTGCCTTTGTGGCCACTGCCCACCGGGTGCGCAAGGTCGCGCAGGAGCGCTACAGCTTCCCGCTGTTCTACGCCTGCGACTATCACACGCTGATCAAGCCGCTGCCGGCCTTCGCCAGGGATGACCGGGAGTACGAGGCGCTGGCGATTGGCGAACACATGTGGAGCCAGGCCTTACAGACCTACCAGTACCTGCGCAAACGCGTGGAGAACGGCGAGCTTGAGTTGCCGTCCCGGGCCCGAAAGCCATCGAGTTTCGGCCACCTGAAGAACACCACCTCTCATTCCTAAAAAAACAACCCACGGAGCTTCCCACCATGAAAAGCCACAACGCCCTGACCAAACTGAGCCTGCTCGCCGCCGGCCTGTTCTGCGCCCATGCTGCCTTCGCCAACACCGCGACCCCCGGTGTGTTGAAAGTCGGTATGGAAATCACTTACCCGCCGTTCGAGTCCTACGACGCTGACAAGAATGTGGTCGGCTCCGATCCTGAGTTGGCCCACTCCCTGGCCAAGGCGATGAGCGTCAAGGCCAACTTCGTCGACACCAAGTTCCCTAATCTGATCAACGGCCTCAACGCCGGGCATTACGACGCGATCATTTCCGGCATGTACATCACCCCCGAGCGCCAGCTCCAGGCCCGCACTATCGCCTACGCCAATACCGGCGCGGCGATCATGGTGCCCAAGGGCAGTGAGTTGAGCCCGCAGGTTCCCGAGGACTTGTGCGGCCTGAAGATCGGCCTGGAGCAGGGCACCACCTGGGTCGCCAAGTTCAACCAGTTGTCCAGCGACTACTGCGTTCCGAACAACAAAGGCGCGATCACCGTCAACGAATACCCCTCGGCTCCCGAAGTGACGCAGGCGCTGCTGTCGAAGAACATCCAGGCCCAGGTGGAAATCGCCGGTGCCGCGCACATGATCGCCCAGCGCACCAACGGGCGGGTCGTGGTCAGCTCGCAGAAACTGGTTTACCCGCAGACCTTGGGCATCTACGTGAAGAAAGACGCCGAGGCAACCTATCAGGCGCTGGTCAAGGCCCTGGCTGACAGCAAAGCCAACGGCGAGTACGCCGCCATTCTCAAAAAATACGATCTGGAACCGGTCTCCGAGTAATGGCTGAAGCCGCGCCCTCGGTCGAGGGCGCGGCGTGCACGAGGTGTCTATGCAATTCGACTGGTCTTACTTTATTTCGCTGTTCTCCAAGACTGACTTCTGGGCGGCGAGCCTGACCGTCATCGAACTGAGCGCCCTGGCCTGGTTCCTGGGGATGTTGCTGGGCTTCATCCTGGCGTCAGCCAAGCTGTCCGGCTCGCCCTGGCTGCGCTTGCCGGCGTCACTCTACATCTGGTTCTTTCGCAGCATTCCGCTGCTGGTGCTGGTGGTCTTCATCTACAACCTGCCGCAGTTGCTGCCCGGTGCCGGGCCGGTGCTGTCGGTACCGTTCTATTCCGGCCTGTTGGCGCTGGTGGTCACTGAGGCCGCCTACATGGCTGAAATTCATCGTGGCGGGCTGATCTCGGTCGCCAAGGGCCAGAAGGAAGCCGGCCGCGCCCTGGGAATCGGCCTGTTCGGTCTGCAACGGCTGATTGTGATTCCCCAGGCCTTTCGTATCTCACTGCCGACCTTGATCAACGAATACATCACGGTGGTCAAACTGACGTCGTTGATCTCGGTGATTTCATTGACCGAACTGTTGACCGTCGGCCAGCGCCTGTATGCGCAGAACTTCCTGGTAATGGAAACCCTGGCGGCGGTGGGTGTGTACTACGTGCTGATCGTTACGCTGTTCGGCTTTGCCCTGCAGCGTCTGGAACGCTACCTGGACCTCAACCTGCGGACACCGCAAACCCTCGACAGCGCCTCGACACAAGCGCTGCGTGACAGCCTGGCGCCTGTTCTATCGAGCAAGCTCAAGCCGCCATCCAAAGGCGCCGCCCCGGCCCTGCAACTGCAGGGTGTGCACAAACGCTACGGCGATCATCATGTGCTCAAGGGCATCGACCTGAAGGTACAAAGTGGCCAGGTGATTTCGATCATCGGCCCGTCCGGCTCCGGCAAGACTTCGCTGATTCGTACGGTCAATGGCCTGGAGCGCATCGATCAGGGCGAAATCCTGTTGTTCGGCGAGGGCTTCATCAATGCCTGGGACAAACCGGATAGCCGTCGGATTCGTCAGGGCGTACGGCGCATCGGCATGGTGTTCCAGAGCTTCAACCTGTTCCCGCACCGCACACTGCTGGACAACATCAGCCTCGCTCCCCGTTATCACGGTGTCGGTCGTGTGTTGAGCGAGCAACGCGCCTGCCAGTTACTCGACAAGGTCGGCCTGTTGGCACACGTCCACAAATATCCGCATCAACTGTCCGGCGGCCAGCAACAACGCGTGGCGATTGCCCGGGCCATGGCCATGGACCCGGATATCCTGCTGTTCGACGAACCGACCTCGGCGCTGGATCCGGAGCTGGTCGGCGAAGTACTCGCGGTCATCAGCCACCTGGCCCGCGAAGGCATGACCCTGCTGATTGTCACCCACGAGATGGATTTTGCCCTGTCGATTTCCGACCGGGTGATCTTCATGGAAAACGGCCACATTCAGCTGGATGCCTCGCCACAGGCGATCCGCGAGCAGCCCGAGGCTCATAGAGTGCGGCGGTTCATGGGATTGCAGGTGCCAGAGGAGGAGGGATGCCTGCCTTGAATGGGTTTAGCCGTGTGCCCTCAGAATTCCTATGGCGACAAATAGCGCTTTTGTATGCGCGCCAGGGTGCCGTCATCGCGAAGCGTTTCAACCGCCGCGCGCAAGTCTTGCACCAGTTGGGCGGAGCACTGCTTCGAGCAAGCCAGGTAGAGGTCCACACTGCTCATGACGGGGCTCATGTGCAGTGTATGTTCAGACACTTTCGGCCAGATGTATCGACTCTCCGGGACACCGTTGAACCAGGCATCGATGCGACCTTTCAAGAGCATCTGCGCGGGGTTGTCGCCAATGGTCAGGGGGTGGATCTGCTCGTCGCTGAAGCCTTGTTCACGGAGGATTTCCTCCTGCGCACTGCCCAGGCCGACGCCGATCCCCCGGTAGGTTTGTTTCGCTTGCTCGAAGCTGCTCACCGGCCGGTCAAGGCTGAAAAAAGCACGCTCCATGGGCATGATCGGCGCGATCCAGGTGAAGCGATCTTCACGTTCCTGCGTGCGTGACAAAGGGGCGATCAGGATGTCCTGAGTCTCGCTGACATGTTTCTGCGATCTGGCCCAGGGAAGCACATGGACATGCGCGACATAGCCGGCGTTGGCAATGGCGGTCATCACGGCCTCGCCGACCATGCCGTGGCCTTTGGAGCCATCGACGAACGTCAGGGGTGGAGCGTCCGGGATATACAGTTCGAGCGGCAAGGGCGCGCCACTCGCGTGACAGGCAATCAGCAGCGAGATCGACAGGCACAACCTGCAAAGCGTCTTTGTACGGGCAGTTGAGATCCGTGAACTCCCGCTCATGGTTGATCATTCAGGCATTGAAAGTAGGGGGGAGCCACAATTCACCGGTGGTATTGATCACAGGGATGATGAGTCTGTTTTTGTATTGGATTCGGCATCGACGCCGTATTTTACGCAGACTTTGTGGCGGGACACATCTACCTCCCAAGTGAATGTGTTTTGCGGGGCCAGTACCTGTTGTGCACCCGCATCACAATGGGCGAGCAGCAGGTGGCGTCAGGATCGGGCCTGGGTATCGCGGAACAGCTTGGGCGATATGCCGAATGCCGATTTGAACTGTCTGCTGAAATGAGCACTGCTGCCATAGCCCCAGGCAAAGGCGATGTCGGTGAGTGAGCGATGGGCATGTTCCCGGCTGCGCAGATCTTCGGCGCAGCGCGACAGGCGCCGTTGCCAGATGTATTCGCTGATACTGCAGCCGAGCTCCTCCTGAAAGGCGCGGTGCAAACTGCGCACCGAGCATTGCTCGACGCTGGCGATGCGCTCGATGGTCAGGTCGCGGTCGGCCAGGTGACGTTCGATATAGGCTTTGAGGCGGTTTTGCTTGAAGAAACGGAAGTCGTGTTCGAGTTGCTTTTCTTCCTGTTTGTTCTTCAGGGCGTTATCCAGAAGCCCCACGATGCTGTTGCCGATCAGTTCGGCCGAATGATTGTTGAGCAGTGGGTACTGGCTGTAGGCATCACTGATCAGATGCATCAACATGCGGCCCAATCCATTGCGCCCGTTCAGGTGAACATCGCCCGCTTGCGGTGGCTGTCGGGCCGGCCCCTTGAAGAGCAGGATAAAATGTTCGCAACCTTGAGTGCTGGTGACGCTGAAGGGCTGGCCGCTGTCGACCAACAGCATCTCGTCAGGCGCTAATGCGCTGCAGTGCCGACCTTGTTCGAAATGACTGACGCCGGCGATCTGCAGAATCAGCATGCGCGGCGTATCGGGTGAGTCGACCGCTTTGCTCAGATGGCGTGAGTAGCGATGGGCACTGGCGGTCATGCGGCAGAAGCCGAGCTGACCCAGATCACCATATTCCAGCCGACCTTGAAAGTTGCTGTTATGCAACGGGTCGATGAATGTCGACTCCAGACGCTTGATGTAGTCCGGCGTGCGACCCAAGTGATCGCTCATGAACTCTTTCCACTTCATCAGCCGGTCGGAGCGAATAACCTGATCGGTGGACACACAGGCTAAATGACTCATTTTTTCGCCTCTTTTCTTATTGTTTTTGTTGATTGGGCAAATGGGTCAACACTTGCCCAATTTTAGTCCGGTCAGTATCGATCAAGAATCAGAAAGGGTAGTGGTGGCTCCCCGGTTGCCAGGTGACCCAATGGGCGCGGGTGAATTCATCCAGGGCGTAGTGACCATTGAAACGCCCGAGGCCGGAGTTCTTTTCGCCGCCGAAGGGCGCATTGGGCTGGTCGTCGACGGTGATGTCGTTGATATGGGTCATCCCGGCCACGATGCCACGGGCGAAGTTCAAGCCTCGGGCCATGTCCCGGGTGAATACCGCGCTGGACAGGCCATATTCGCTGGCGTTGGCCAACTCCAACGCATGCGCTTCGTTTTCTGCGATCAGCAGCGGCAGCAACGGCCCGAAGGTTTCATCACGTGCCAGTTCCTGATCGATCCCGACTTCACCGAAGACATGCGCAGGCAACACCAACCCGGACGCTGGGCCGCCACACAACCGCTTGAGGCCCGCATTCTCGGCGGCATCGATTTTACGCAACAGGCCATCGAGCTGGTTCTGATTGACCACCGGCCCGATCACGGTGTCTGCGTGGGCCGGGTCGCCGGTCTTGAGCTTGCGCACTCGCTCCACCACCAGCGCGGTGAAGTCCGCATACAGCGAGCGGTCGACGATCACCCGGTTGACGCTCATGCAGATCTGGCCCTGATGCAGGAAACGCCCGACCACTGCTGCGTGCGCGGCTATATCAATATCCGCATCATCCAGGACCACCAGTGGAGCATTGCCGCCCAACTCCAGCGCAACGCGCTTGATGTGTTTGCCGCCAGTCGCAATCCGGCCGACATTGCGACCGACATCGGTTGAGCCGGTGAAGGAAATCAGGCTTGGCACCGGGTGTTCGACGAAGGCATCGCCGATCTCCGAACCTGCACCGACCACGACATTGAGCGAACCCTCCGGGAAGCCTGCGTCTTCGAACAAATGAGCAATCAGCAGGCCGCCTGTTACTGCCGTGTCGCTGGCGGGTTTAAGCACCACTGTGTTGCCAAGCGCGAGTGCCGGGACCACCGAACGCATGCTCAGGTACAACGGAAAATTCCATGGGCTGATCACCCCGACAACACCCAGCGGTTCACGGAAGACAAAGCTCTGTTCACCGGGCTTGTAGCTCGTCAGGATCCGTCCTTCAACCTGCATCGGCAACGTTGCGCACTCACGCACCAGGTTCAGGGTGAACTGCCATTCCATGCTCGCCTTGATGCGCGTGCTGCCGGACTCACGAATCAGCCAGTCGATGATTTCATCGCGGCGGTTCAGGATGACATGAGCGAGTTTCTCCAGTTGCGCGCTGCGCTGCGTCGGATGCAGCTTTGCCCACGCTGTTTGCGCACGATGTGCAGCCTGATAGGCATCGTCGAGATCGGCAATCGAGGCCAGTGGCATTTCCAGCAGTTGCTCGCCATTGAAGGGGTTACGGTCATCCAGGCGCCGCGAGGAACGACCTGTACGCCAGGTGCCATTGATGTATTGGTCGCCGTTGATGGCGTAGAGGGGCAAATGTTGAGTCGTCATAGTCTTACCTTTGGAGGCAGGTGGCCGCGTCGATTAAGGACATGGATGATGCAAAACCTTGTCTGAAGAAATGTGCTCAGCTTCTGATCCAGGCGCGCCCCCAGGAATTGAGTGTGTACTCCTCCTGCGGCCAGACGCCGGGTTGGCGGGCGGCATCGGTTATTTCGAGTTCGGCGGAAAACTCCAGGCGGTTGCGATCGGCATCGACGACCATAAAGAACAGATTGTTGCCCGGCCCATGCCGGCCGGGGCCGAAAAAGAGGGTTATACGTTCCTTGGCGAAGCGATCACCCCAGTCACGGATGTCGTTCCATTCATTGGTTTCGTAACAGTGGTGATCCCATTCGTTTTTCGAACCGCGGAAAAATGCCAGCGAATGATGTTCATCGTCGGAGCGCAGAAAACACGTCATGAGCTGGCCGGTCTGCTCGTCGACGACGTTGTCCGACACCGTGTACCCGACTGTATTGACGTAGAAATCGATCATGGCTTCCAGTTCAGTGGTCTGGAATACCACGTGTTGCAGGCGGCCCGGCATGCCTGGCCGGTCGGCGCTGGAATCCGTGTGGGATACGCCAAATATCGTTTGCCGACCCTGAGGGTCACGAATCAGAAAGGCGCATGGTTCGAGCAACGGCGAGTCGATGTCTTCGACAGCACAGCCGTTCTCGTTCAGGCGGGCACGCAGTTCTCCCAGCCGAGCCTGATCGCCCAGGTCATAGGCCGCCGCGAGCAGGCCGCTGTGATCGGCGGGCGACACGAGCATGGCGCGTTGCGGGCCACTGAGTATCCAGCTGCCATCGGGCTGTGCCAGGCCTTCCATGTCCAGCATGCGCCGGTAGAAATCGATTTGTCGTTGCGGCTCTTTGCTCGCCAGATGCAGGTAGCACAGGCGTGCAGGGGTGCAGGTCTGTAGGGTTTGCATAAACACCTCCGTAGCTTTAAGGGTTCAGGGAAAGACCGGTGCGATACTCGACTCGGCTGTCTGGTTTCGCGCCTGCGCGATGCCGAACAACGACTGCAGCGACTCGGCAGCCTTTGTTTCGCCGCTCTTATCGAAGATGGCGGCGATATAGCGATCCGGGCGCAGCAGCAAGAATGTGTTTGAATCGCCCAGTATTTCTTTGAGCAAACCCTGGCGGTCATGAAGCACCGCGCAGCCAGGCATCGAAGGGATGTTTTTGACAGGCTCGGGAAGGATCAGAATGCGCTTGGCTTCGAGGTGGAACCACAAGCCATGCTGGAGTTCGTCGATGCGTTGGCGGCTGTAATCGCCGTACTGAATCAAGGCGAAGCCGGCACCGATCGAGTCATCGAGCAGAAATTCCTGGCCTTGAGCATCGGTGAGCATCGGTTGAGGGAACATGTGTCCGCAGGACAGTTTCCCGGCTTTACCTTCGGTCAGTACCAGCCCTTTGGTGAATCGGGGTTTAGGCTTGAAGCGCATTTGCAGGAAATAGTCCCGCAACGGCGGCAGCAGGCCGATCAAAGCAAATGCACCGCTGATCAAACGAGCGCGCAAGACAGTTGCCGGCGCCATGACCACGCCGAGGTTCAAGGCCAGTCTGATCAATGCCCAGGCGTGATCGCGACGCTCGCTTTCGTAAGACAGTAGAGCCGTTTCAGCCATTTTGCCCTTCAGCACGCCGATCAGTTTCCAGGCCAGGTTATGGGCATCGCGAACACCGCTGTTCATGCCCTGTCCGGCATAGGGAGGGGTCAGATGCGCGGCATCGCCAGCGAGAAACACGCGGTTCACTTGCCACCGTTCGGCAACCCGGGCGTGGAAGGTATAAACGGTCTTGCGCACGATGGACGCCGGGGTGTTGCCCTTGAAGGGATGAAGCAACGCTTGCAGGCGAGCATCGCCGAGTACCTGCTCATCGGTTTCGTCCGGCTTGAGCAGAAACTCGAAGCGGCGTGTGCGGTGGGGGCCGGGTACTTCAACGACGGGACGGCGTGCATCGCAGTACACACGTGTTTGCCAGAACGGATCGTCATCCTGATCAGTGTCGACCACCAGCCAGCGCGAGGAGAAGCTCGAGCCAACCATCTCGATTCCGAGTTGCTTGCGCACCGGGCTACGACCACCGTCGCAGGCGACCAGATAGGCCGCATGGACTTCGACAGTTTCGCCGTCTGCGTCACGGATCAGTGCGCGCACGCCATGCTTATCCTGACTGAATTCCAGCAGCTCATGGCTGAACCGTGCCTTCAGGTTGGCAAAGCGCTCGAGGCCCATTTTCAGGGTGTGTTCAAACAGTGGCTGGCGAAATGCATTGCGCTTGGGGAACCCGTACAACTTGCCGGTGGGCTCGACTTTGCCGAAGCAGCGGCCACCGGGCCGAGTGAAGTAGTGCACGCCATAGCCCGGCACTACATCTCGCAACACGGCTTCATCCAGTCCGACGGCCTGCATGGTGCGCAAGGATTCGTCATCGATCGAAACGGCCCGCGGCTCGGTCACGGTGTCCGGCTTGCGATCAATGATCAAGGTGTCCACATCGGCTTGGCCAAGCAAGTTGGCCAGGGTCAGCCCGGTGGGCCCGGCGCCGATGATCAAGACGTGTGTACTGATTTTTTTGAGGGGTGTCATTGTTGTTCCCTTCCGGATGGCTCAGTCCAATGGCTTGGGGCGGTTGGCGAGTGCAGCCATGAGTTGCGACAGGTTTTGCGCCAGGGCGAGGACCTGCTGTCCTTGCTGTTCTTCCTGAGTGCTGTCACGTTCCTGAATCGGGCGCACGCAGCTGATGCTGCCGACGACTTTGCCATCGCCATCGAAGATCGGAGCGGCGAGGCCATAGACGCCAGCGTCGACTTCGCCGGCGCTGGCCACATAGCCCTGATGACGAAGACGCTGCAGCGAGCGGCGGAACTGTTCCCAGGTCTGACCAAGGTTGCTGGCGCGCACCTCATCGGGGTTTTCCAGGAAGAGTTGGCTGTGTTGACGCGCGGTCATGTTGGCGAGGATGGCCTTGGAGGTCGCCCCCAGGAACAACGGCCTCGGTGAGCCGCGTGAGTAGCTGACCTCGCTGAACAAATCGCCGTATTGATGAATGCAGACCACCTGGTCCTTGAACAGGCGGCAGATCAGCCAGATCTGTTGCTCGCTCCAGCGTGGGAGGCTTGGTTCCAATGATTGTGCGGCGCGCACCAAAGGGTCGCTCAGTCGCAACTGACGGTCCCAGGTAATGATTCTCGCGCCCAGGGCGTAACGTCCGGCCCCGACCTGGAACAACAAGTTGGCCTCGGCCAGTTCGCGCACATAGCGGTAGATGGTTGAACGGGTAAACCCCAATGCACCGCCCATGTCATCGACAGCCCAGATCGGACTCTCTTCGGTAAACAGATCGAGTACCCGCAGCATGCGCTCCAGGCTAGAACCTTTACTGTCGATATCCTGCGCCGGCAATTGTTCTGATTCGCGTAGTGTGGCCATGGCTTACTGCTCGTCGACGATGCTGTTGCGCAGGATGCCGATTCGCGAAATTTCGATCTCGACTTCATCGCCCGGTTTCATCCATACCGGCGGTTCACGGAACGCGCCGACGCCGCCGGTGGTGCCGCTGACAATCACATCGCCGGGGGCCAGTTCGGTGAAGGTGGAGCAATATTCGATCAGTGCGCGGACGTCGAAAATCATGTCGCTGGTGCTGGTGTGCTGCATGACTTCGCCATTGAGGCGGGTAGTCAGTTCCAGGTCCTGCGGATCACCGATCTCGTCGCGGGTAACCAGCCAAGGGCCAAAGCCGCCGGTGTTCGGGAAGTTCTTGCCCGGCACGAATTGAATGGTGTGTTTCTGCCAGTCGCGGACACTGCCGTCGTTGTAGCAGGCGTAACCGGCGACATAGTCCAGCGCGTCGGCTTGCTTGACGTGACGCGCCGGTTTGCCGATTACCACCGCCAGCTCGCCTTCAAAATCAAGCTTGTGCGAGGCCTTCGGGCGAACGATGGGTTGCAGGTGGGCAGTCTGGCTGTCAGCGAAACGAGTGAAAATCATCGGGTAGGTCGGCATCTCACGACCGGTTTCACGTACGTGTGTGGCGTAGTTGATGCCAATGCACAGCACTTTGCCCGGGTTCGGGATGACGGGGAGAAAAGTTACTTCAGCCAATGGGATACGAGGCAGGCTCGCGAGGACCTCGTGGCTTAGTTCGGCCAGGCGATTGTTGGCGATAGCCTGCTTGAGATCGGTGCCGAAGGTTTGCTTGACCGACTCCAGATCGATGACATGCTCGCCATCGACGACGCCGTAGGTGCTACGGCCTTGAACAATAAAGCTCGCGAGTTTCATTGAGTGCTCCTTGATAGAGGATCAGCGCATGCGCAGGGAGCAAAGAAGCTCGGCACTGCTCATGTAGCTATGGCGGCAGGTAAGCCGCGGCGGTTGAGGTTCAATCTAGTTGTGGAGATTAATCCTGTAAAGCGGGATTTATTAAAAATCCCAAAATGCAGGAATTATGCTTTTTTATGTATTTTTGGCAGCATTTTGCCGACCCTCCGGAACAGGCAATACGAGACAGTGACGTGTTTGGAAGGTCAGGGCAGGAGCCGTATCCCGGCCTGGTGAATCACAGGCTTCCTGTCATTTCAGTGGGTCGCCCATGGGTTCATAGTTTGCTCGGCACCCAGCAACCATGTAGCGACATGCGCATCCGGAACGGCACTTTGATTCGTGCAATGGGGCCATTCTCCATGTCACGAGAATCCAGAACTACAAGCTCGCTGCGACCGTCCGCGATGTGATTGAGAACGGAAACGACGTAGCCATCCGCCTCCTGCGCATCAGGGGAGCGCGGAATGAAAATGGGCTCCTGGAAGCATCCGCTGTCACCGGGAAACCAGGCATCGGTGGTGCCTGTTTTCAGGTTCACATGGGCCAGCAGATTGAAGAATTGAAACGGAATCGGCCCATTCGCGGGGTTGTACGGGCGCTCTGGATCGAACGCGAGCACAAAGCCGTGCTCATATTTTCGACCGATGTAGCGGTCATCGCACCTTGGGAATTCGCAGGGGTAATCCGTCAATGGCTGCGGTTGAATGTCCTCCTGCGTGCTGGTCAGGTCGAAGGTCCAGCGCATCAGGCTGGCCGCCAGTGTTTCGGGTGGCGGGACATGACCGTCGGCCTGGGGAAAGAAGTAAAAGATATTCCCGCCGGTGACCGGCATGTCTACGTAAACCTTGTCGCCCTCATCGAACGCGTTGAGCGTATGGCCCTGGAAACCGTCCTTGGGGCCCTTGAACCATCGAACGTCCTCCGCGCGCCCATTGCGTGGTACGACGGCGAAGAGCTGAGGCAGATCGGGTTGCCATTGGAAATGCTGGCCACCTTTCTTCATACGCTCGAGGTCGGTCGTCAACGGAATCAGCGGGAACACCACGTAGTGTTCAGTCACCGCGAAATCATGAACCATGGCCGCGTACGGCGCCTGGAACCAGATTTGGTGCAACAGCTTTCCGTCGGGCGACAGTTCGAAATAGGCCAGGTCAGGTGTGCCGTCGCCTTTGGCTTCGTAGCTGAAGGCCAAGAGGTTTCCTGATACCGGGTCGAGCTTGGGGTGGGCGGTGAACGTCGCTGATTCGATCTGCCCGTCAAAATGCCACTCGCCGAGGGTTTCCAGTGTTTCAAGATCCATTGCCCAGGGCATGGCATCTTCTTTGAGTGCAAGCAGCACACCGTTATGAGCGACAACGCTGGTATTGGCGGTGGTGTTGTTCTTCGCCGCTAGTGGATCATTGGTGTAGACGTTTCGATAGATTCCATTGAGCGAGCGACCTTCGCGGCGCTGAGCCATCAACCGGTCGGTTATTACGTAGCGACGTCGCATCGACACCTTGCCATCGGCAAAGTAGAACGCGCTGACCATTCCGTCGCCATTGAAGAAAATATCCGAGCCCAGCATCGGCGGGTATTGCGGGTCTGGCGCAACCTGATAAAAAGCGCCACGGATCGAAGCGGGAAGGGTGCCTTCAATCTCCAGGTCGAACACCTCGGCTTCTATCCGACTGGGTGCATAGAGCGCGCCGGAAAATTCAGGGGTTTGGGGAAACGGGGTGGTCATCGGCATAACCTCTGAAGATGGGTATCGATTGTTCATTGACGGGGTTCCTGTTTGATATCAGGTCAGGTCGACTGAGGCGACAGTGCTGTTGCGCAAGGCTTCGCGTCACGACGAAAACGTGCAACGAGCAGACACGAGATAACCAGGGCTGTCAGGTAGGCCGAGGCCGCCAGCCATCCGACGGCGCGGAATTGCCCTTCGCCTACCACGAGTGCCGCGCCAAACGGGCCGAGCCCCTGACCAACGAAAATCGCGGCGTTACCCAGCCCGGCCAGTCGGCCGGAAGGGTCCAGCTCGGCCGCCATGGACAGTAAGTAAGGCAGACTGAAAAACCATACTGCATGGATCAGGCAGGCAGTGACCGCAAATGCTACAGGGGTATTGCCATAGACCATGACCAGAGTCGCAATCAGCGCCGTGCCGAAGCTTAGTAGTTGCGGAAACAGCAACCCAAGGCGTCTGCCGATAAGTCCGGCCAGTGCCGCTCCAAGGGCACCGGCAAGGATGCTGCCCCCCAGTATTCCACCGATCTGTTGCGGTTCCAGGCCAATGCTTTTACCGATGCGCTCTTGGTAAACCCACAGTGCGGAATGGCCAAAAAACAGCAGCGTAAAAAGCATCAGCAGTAAGATCGATGTGAGCCCGAAAGGCGGGATCGAGCCGCTCGCTGCCCGATGTGCCTCGGGGTAGCTCCTCGGCACTCTCCAGCTACCAACCATCGCCAGGGCACTGGCGATGGCCAAGAGATAAAACGCCCCGGCCACGCCGAATGATTTCAGAATGACCGGCATGGAACTCACAAGCAGCATCCCCCAGAGCAGGTTGCCGATGTTTATCACCGCGAACGTCGAATCCTTGGATGTGCGCAGGGCTGCGGTGGCGTAGACAACGGCCATGACCGCGCCACCGCTTGCGCCGCATATCATTCGGCAGATCAGTAGCAAACCCTGACTATGCAGTTGAGCACTGGCCAGATTGCCGAGTACCAGCATCAGCAAGGCAATCAGGGCAAAGCGGCGCCGGTCGACGCTGGCCATCAACATGGCGCAAACGCCGCAGGCGACGGCCATCGCAATCAGTTCTGCCGCAAAAATGGCGCCGATGGCATTCAGTGGCAAACCGAGTTGGTCGATAAAGGCTCCGCCCAGAATAGGCTGGATTTGCAACGTCCCTAAGGAAATGACCATCATCAGGCAGATAGCGGCCAATGATTTTTTACTGTCAATGGAGTCGAGCGCGTTCATGAAACATCACCTCGGGTAAAAGGGCCCGCTCATGCACGAGTGGGCGCACATCGGTCAGAATGTGTGGGCGTATCGGATCTGGACGGCGTAATCCGTTTGCGCGCGGTTCTCGACGCCGGTCTCTTTATAGGTATTCAGCCAGAAGCCCTGGCCATCGCTGATTTTCCAGAACAGGCCCGGGCCGATGCCCAGCACCTTTTCCCGAGAGTTGCTCAGCCGACCTCCGTTAACCTCGTCATCTGATATTTGCCTGAAGTAGTACCCGTTGATCCCGACGGATACGTTGGGGACCACTTCATACGAGGCCGTGAAGTTGGCCCACGCCGATTGTCCTGCCTGGGTGTCGCGCACAGGCTGGCCCTCGAAAAGTTGCGTCGAACTGCTCGCCGGATCGTTGTTCTTGAAGTTGTACAGGTAGTGCAGCCTCCAGCTCACTTCCCAACGAGGCGCCGGCATCCAGGTCGCGGCCCAGTAAGGGTTCAGAGAGAAGTAGTTGGAGCCTGGGTTCAGGTCTTTATGTTTATCGTATTTGCCGGTTGGAAGGATGGTGTCGAAAGCCAGACGCTGTACAAACACGGGCCTGCCGTGGGCGTCGACGATCGGGTCGAACTGGATCTGCGGCCCTACCGTGACATCACCAAGCCCTGTGCCGTTATCCTGGAGCTTGGCACCGTTGTCGCCAAAGTCACCGTCCAGGGAGATGATGGGCACCAATAAGCTCCAGCCCAGGTGTGCACCACCGCCGATGGTGTCGGGTGAGTAATAGCTCAGTTGGTTGATCAGCGAGATGACGTTGATCTTCGGATTGTCGAAGGCGCCATTATCCTTGCCTGCATTGTCCCTGATGCTGCGTGCGGTGCTGAATTTCAGATAGGTCAGGTGGGACAGACCGGGCGGCCCCGCGAAACCGTCGTAGAAACTGGTGCCGCCCAGATTGATGCCGCTGGGTTCACTCACCGACGGTGGTGGAGGGCCCTCTACTGCTGGTACGGCAAGCGATGCGAAGCTGAGTGCCAGGCATACTGGCAGGGATTTTTTCAGGCTCATCGAAGTGGCTCTATTCTTGGAATTGTGAGCCGGGGTAGCTCCCCTGGCACTTCGACTTTAATTCCCGAACGTTCGTGATGCTTGAGCACAACGGCCAGAGTTGACTGAGAGCGCCATGATGCAGGGGGGGCAGCGCGAAACCTGTGGGGGTGGGCTTGTCCCACATTCTGCACATCGTGTCAGTGCACCAACGAAGTGGAATGCTTGCGGACTCACCGGTTCAAAAAGTCTGCCCCATGGAGAACTGGAACACTTGCGTATCAGCGTTCTCAGGCTTTTTGACCGGGAAGGCCAGGTTGAAACTCAACGGTCCCATCGGGCTGTACCACGTGACGCCGACCCCCACGGAACTGGCCAGTTGACCGAGGTCGACACCGTCGCAACCCTGGGTGGTGCTCAGGTAGCACTTGTTGGAGTAGACGCTGCCGACGTCCCAGAAAACCGAAGTGCGCAGGGATTTGTTGTCTTTGATGAAGGGCATCGGGAACAGGTATTCGACCCCGCCGGTAATGAGGATATTGCCGCCCAATGCGTCGGTGTCCCGATCCGAATAATACGCCTGGCCGGCACTGGCATAGTTGCCGGTGGCCGGGGTGTTGCGCGGGCCGAGGGTGCCGCTTTCAAAGCCGCGCACCGAACCTTCGCCACCGGCCGTGTAGTTTTCATAGAAGGGCAGGCCGTCGGTCGAGCCGTAGCTGTTGCCATAACCGAGCTTGGTGTGGAAACGCAGCGAAGTGGCGTTGCTCAGTGGCAGGAAGGTCTGCCCGGTGTAATCGATCTTGTAGAAACTCAGATCACTGCCGGGCACTGTCACCGTCAGGTTGAGGTTCTGCGAATGTCCGCGGGTGGCCAGCACGCCCTTGTTCAGGGTCGATTCCGACCAGCCGAGGTTGGCCTTGAAGTTGTTGAACTCCTTGCCCTCGCGTGCAATGAAATCGTAGATCTCATCAGCGCTGTAGGTGCCTGGCTCGATGTTGTCGTGTTGCACGGTCAGGCCGAAACTCAGCCGTGAGGTTTCATTGATCGGGTAGCCAAGTGAAGTGCCGGCGCCATAACTGTTGATGGAGTAGTACGAAACGCCGTCACTGTAATAATCGCTGTAGTCGGTGGCGTTGTAGAACAGGTTGTAGCCCAGGCTCACCCCGTCCGGCGTGAAGTAGGGGTTGGTAAAACCGAAGTTGTACTTGCTTTGGTAGTCCGAGCGGGTCAGGCCCAGGCTGGCGTAGTTGCCCGTGCCCAGGAAGTTGTTCTGAGTGATCGAACCTCCGAGGATCAGGCCGGAACTCTGAGAGAAACCGACGCTGGCGCTAATCGAACCGGAGGCCTGCTCTTCGACGCTGTAGTTCACGTCAACCTGGTCGTCGACGCCCGCTACAGCCGGCGTCTCGACGTTGACTTCCTTGAAGAAGCCCAGTCGTTCCAGACGGGTCTTGGATTGGTCGATCAGGTAGGTCGATGCCCAGCCACCTTCCATCTGACGCATTTCGCGACGCAGCACTTTGTCGTCGGTCTTGGTGTTGCCACGGAAGTTGATGCGGTTGATGTAGGCCCGCTTGCCCGGGTCGACCACGAAGGTGATATCGACGGTATGGTCGTCATTATTCGGGTTGGGGACCGCGTTGACGTTGGTAAAGGTGTAACCCTCGTTGCCCAGGCGACGGGTGATCAAGTCCGAGCTGGTGGTCATCAGCTTGCGGGAAAACACCTGGCCTTGCTGAACCAGCAACAGGGAACGGATCTGGTCTTCAGGCACTTTCAGGTCACCGCTGAGCTTGACGTCACGAACGGTGTATTTCGCGCCTTCGTTGATGTTGACGGTGATATAGACGTGTTTCTTGTCCGGGGTGATCGACACCTGGGTCGAGGTGATGTCCATGTTGATATAGCCGCGATCCAGGTAATAGGAGCGTAGGCGCTCCAGGTCACCGGAGAGTTTTTCGCGGGCGTACTTGTCATCGTTCTTGAAGAACGACAGCCAGTTACTGGTCTTGAGCTCGAACAGGTTGATCAGGTCTTCATCAGCAAAGACCGTGTTGCCCACCACGTTGATGTGTTGGATCGCCGCGACAGAGCCTTCGTCGATCTTGATTTTCAGGCCCACGCGGTTACGCGGTTGTGGGATCACTTCGGCATCGACCGACGCCGAGTAGCGGCCCTGAGCGACGTATTGGCGCTGCAGCTCGTTGCGCACGCCTTCGAGGGTGGCGCGCTGGAAGATCTCGCCTTCGGCCAGACCGGATTGCTTGAGGCCCTTCATCAGGTCTTCAGTGGAGATCGCCTTGTTGCCTTCGATCTCGATACTGGCGACCGAGGGGCGCTCGACCACCGTGATGATCAGCACGTCACCGTCGTGCCCCAGCTGGATATCCTGAAAGAAACCGGTCTTGAACAACGCACGGGTGGACTCCACCAAACGACGATCATCCGCTTCATCGCCGACGTTCAACGGCAATGCACCGAACACGCTGCCGGCGGAAACCCGTTGCAGGCCATTAATGCGAATATCGGAAATTTTGAAGCCTTGGGCGTGCGCAAATGTGGCGTTGAGCAATAGTGCAGCCGAGCAGAGCAGGCGCGAAAAATTCATCAAGATCTTATCCAGAACACATCGACAAGCAGCGTAGGCGGGCGCGGATATCTCACAGCAAGACGAGTTACCGCGAAGCGAGCAGGCTGGTGGAGGTGAAGCATAAAAGCTCGGTGCGTTTGGTGCGGTTAACCAAGTGTCAAGTTAGGTAAAGGTTTGCCCGGGGCGATGACGCTGTGCAGCGCAAGGGCGATAATGCGCGGCCCCCACTCAAGAGCCCGCCATGATCTCTGTATTGCTCGTCGACGATGACCAGGAACTGACTGGAATGCTCAGCCAATACCTGGAGCGTGAAGGCTTCGAGGCGACCGCCGTGCACACGGGCGAGGAGGGCGAGATTCAAGCGCTTTCCGGGCACTACAGCATTGTGGTGCTGGACGTGATGCTGCCGCGCCTGTCGGGTATCGAGGTGCTCAGGCGCATTCGCGCCGTGAGCCAGGTGCCGGTGGTATTGCTCACGGCCCGTGGCGATAACATCGACAAGATCACCGGCCTGGAACTGGGGGCCGATGACTACGTGCCCAAACCCAGTTCACCGGGGGAACTGGTGGCGCGTTTGCGGGCAATCATGCGCCGGGTGCAACCGGCGGATCAGCCCACCACCGAAGTGATCAGGACCGGCCCGCTGGTCTTGTGGCCCGGCAAGCGCCAGGCCCAGTGGCAGGGGCGCGAGCTGGGGGTGACCAGTACCGAGTTCAGCCTGCTCGAAGAACTGGCCCGCTGTGCCGGGCAGGTGGTGAGCAAACAGGACCTGTCGCTCAATGCCTTGGGCTGTCCCTTGACCCGCTACGACCGGCGCATCGACGTGCATATCAGCAGCATTCGCCAGAAGCTCGGTCCGCGCCCTGACGCCAAGGCCTGGATTCAGAGCGTGCGTGGCCTCGGTTATCTGTTGATCGCCGAATGATGAAACCCAGTCGGCTGTTCTGGAAACTGTTCCTGGCGTTTTGGCTCGCCACCAGCCTGACGTTTCTGGTCGGGGTGGGCATTCTGGTACTGGGTAATCACAGGCCTGGCGATCCTCATTTGGAGGCCATCCTGGCCAGCGAGGAACAGCTGCTGCGACAATTCGGCGTCGAGTCGGGAAGGCAATTGCTGACAGTGTGGCGGCACCCCGGTGACGAAACCATTGGTGTCTATGACAGTGCCGGTCAACTGCTGGCTGGGTCGCCGGTTCCGCGGCCAGCGTTTGAGCGAACGGTCATCAGCAAGGACGGTCTGGCCCTCTCGCTCAGATCCTCACAGCCCCTTGGCAAAGAAGGTGAGCAAGGGCCGGGGCGTTCGATCCCGCTGATCATCGGCACGGTGATGAGTGCGCTGTTCAGCGGGTATATGGCGTATTACCTGGCGTGGCCGTTGGCCTATCTCAGGCGGGCGATGAGCGATGTGGCCAAGGGGCGCTTCGAAACCCGGGTCAAACCGATGATGGGCGGGCGCCGCGATGAAATCGTCGATCTGGCCGGGGACTGTGACCGAATGGCCAACCAGCTGAAACTGCTGGTGGAGGCCCAGCAACACCTGTTGCATGACATCTCTCACGAACTTCGCTCACCGTTGACGCGCATGCAAGCTGCCATCGGGCTGTTGCAGCAAGAACCGGCCCGCCAGGAAATGGTGGAGCGCATCCAGCGCGAATCGGTGCGAATGGATACGTTGATCGAGGCGTTGTTGACCCTGGCGCGCATGCAGGGCCGGCCCGAGAGTATCGACCGCGAGCCACTCGACATCATCGAGTTGCTGGCGGTGATCGTCGAGGACGCTCAATTCGAGGCGGGAATGAAAGGTTGCCGGGTCAGTCTGCAGGCGTGCCCGGCCTTTGTCAGTCGGGTCAGCGGCGAGTTGCTGTATCGGTGTTTCGAGAACGTCATTCGCAACGCGGTGCGCCATACCAGACCGATGACGGCGGTTGTTGTGTCGGCTGAGGTCAATCTCGAAGCAGACTGCCTGACGGTGCGGATTACCGATCAGGGGGCGGGTGTTGAAAACGAGCGGCTGCTGAGCATTTTCCACCCGTTCGAGCGTGGCTTGAGCGAGGCCAGTGCCGGTTTCGGCCTGGGCCTGGCGATCGCCTCAAGGGCCGTGGAAATGCACGGCGGCACGATTGTGGCGCGCAACGAGCCGTCCGCTGGGCTGACCGTGGAAATCAGCTTGCCCCGTCAGGCGTGATCTTTACACGATATTACATTGGCTTGACGGCTCTGTACGCCTCGCCTCAGTAGACTTCCCGCTCAAACTTACGCAGCGTTTGCTGATGTTTCAGCGTGGAGGTGGGCATGTTTCTGGTTCATAAAAAGGGCTTCGTTTCCGGCAAGAAAATGGTCGACGGGCTGGTGCCCTATGACTTCTTTTGTGAAGACAATCCGGCCATCAATCTGTTTGTGTTTACGGGTTCTACCGCGCAGGGCAAAACGGTCGAGGAGCAGACGCTCTGGGGCTTTACCCGGCTGGAGCGTTTCGAGGCGCTGACCAGCACCCTGGTATCGAACAAAAAAAATGATGGCTGGTTTCAAACGGTCAATGTGCTCACCGGGCCTGCCCAGAACGGCACCCAAAGCGTGAAATTTCAGCGGGTGCTGAAGATCATCAAGCATGCCGCTGTATCGAGCCGTATCGCCGGCAAGGTGCAATACGAAATCCTCACGGATGACGGCGACACTTATTTCACCCGTCCGCCCGCGACAGCAGACAGCGCGCAAACCATCATCTATGTGGCAGAGCAATAACTCTTTAGTTAATAACCGCGTAGGTGTTTACTGGAAATACATCGCATCATACAATGAGAATCATTACTACTAACTCATTGAGTGCAACGTCTTGAGCCATCCCCACCTCTTTGCCCGCCGCAAGGTTTTCATCAAACACGCGCTGCCGACACTGTCCTGCGTGATGTTCGCCGGTCCTTTGTGGGCACAGGAACTGATTGAACTGCCGACCACGGATATTCAGGCGAGCCGCGTCAGTCAAGACACCAGCTACACCACCTCTCAAGCCAGCACCGCGAGCAAAAGCGATGTGCCGATCAAGGAGGAGGCGCAATCGGTCAATGTAGTAACCCGGCAAACCCTGGCCGACTATCAGGTGCGCTCGCTGGACGACGCGATGAAGTTCGTCAGCGGCGTCAGTCAGGGCAACACCCTGGGCGGGTCCCGGGACTCGTTGGTCAAGCGCGGTTTCGGCACCAACGATGACGGCTCGATCCTGCGTGATGGCGTGCGTTCCAACCTGGGGAAAAATTTCAGCGCCACGACGGATCGCATCGAAGTGCTCAAAGGGCCTGCGTCGATGCTGTACGGCGCGCTGGAACCCGGCGGGTTGATCAACGTGATCAGCAAGAAGCCTGAATACACCCAGAGCACGACCCTGAGCGGCTCGGCCTACAGCGAAGGCGGCGGCACCATGGCCGTGGACACCACCGGGCCGCTGGGCGATACCGGCCTGGCTTATCGCCTGATTGCCGAACGCGGCCACGAGGATTACTGGCGCAATTACGGCGTGAATGAAAGCACCCTGGTTGCACCCTCGCTGACCTGGACGGGCGACCGTGCCAGCCTGACCCTCAGCTACGAATACAACGATTACTCCAAACCCTTCGACCGTGGCACGGTGTTCACCAATGGACATCCGGCGGACATCGACTACGACAAGCGCCTCGACGAAAAATGGGCCAAAAGCGTCGGTATCCGTGAATTGGCCACCGCGCGTTTCGAGTATCAACTGAGTGACGACTGGAAGACCCGCGTTACCTACGGCTGGAACAACGACCGCTACAGCCTCTCGATTGCCCAGCCGAGTTCGTTGACCGGCAACAACCTGCGACGTGCTGCCAACGGCGCTCACTACGACGATGAAACCCGTTACGCCAGCTGGGATTTCATCGGCCAGCAGGAACTGTTCGGCCAGCGCCATGACTTGCTGATCGGCGCGGACACCGAAGCGTCCGACCAATTCCGTGGCAAAACCTACCGTAATACCGCGCAGTCAGGCTTCGACATCACCTCGCCGGTTTATGGTCGTCTGGCCGAGCCGAGCCTTGTCAGTGCCAGCCAAAGTGACTTGAGCAACCAGCTGAATTCCAGCTCCGTGTACTTCAAGGATAACTGGCACCTCGATGACCGCTGGATCCTGGTTCTCGGCGGTCGCCAGCAGCATTACGATCAGTACAGCGATCAGGGCCGCGGCAGCAGCTACAAGGTCAACCGCGACGATAACGGCGATGCCTTCGTGCCGTTCCTGGGGCTGGTTTACAAAGCCACCGACAGCTTGTCGCTGTACGGTAACTACAGCCGTTCGTTCAAGCCCAATACCCAAGTCGACGATGCCGGCCATACCTTCGATCCGGAGGAGGGCCGCAGTTATGAGGTCGGCGCCAAGTACGATCCGCTGCCGGGGCTGAACATCAATCTGGCGTTGTTCGACATTGAGAAGAAAAACGTCGTGACCACCCAGACCGTCAATGGTACGAGCCTTTCGGAAGCCGCGGGCAAGGTCGGTTCACAGGGCCTGGAACTGGATATCACCGGGCGTGTCGCCGAGCGCTGGGACCTGATTGGCACCTACGCTTACACCCACACGGAAATCCTCGACGATCCGGATGACGAAGGTCACCGCCTCGCCGATGCGCCGAAGCACACCGCAAGCCTGTACCTTACCCATCACCTGAATGTGCCTACGGAGTTCGGGGCCTGGCATGCGGGCGGCGGTGCGCGTTATGTCGGCGAGCGTGCGGCCAACAATGCCAACGATTTCTGGCTGAGCAGCTACACCGTCGCCGATGCCTTCGTGCGCTGGGAGGCGCCGATGTTCGGGTACAAGACTTCGCTGCAGTTCAACGTCGACAACCTGTTCGACAAACAGTACTACCCGTCCTCCACCGGCAGCCAACTGGCGGTCAATGTCGGCGAGCCGCGCACGGCACGCCTCAGCGCCAGCGTGACGTTCTGATCGCACTGTCTTGATGTGCCGCCCCGTTCTGCCCGTGGAACGGGGCGGTAGTCTTCCTTCAACTCGACGACGCTTCAGGCGTCGGCGAGCTGAAACCGATAACCCACCCCGTACAACGATTCAATCGGATGCTCCCCCGGGCAGGCTTGTTCGAGCTTGCGCCGCAGATTGCGGATATGACTGTCGACCGTGCGGTCGGTGACCACCCGGTGATCGGAGTAGATCCGGTCGAGCAACTGATCCCGGGAAAACACCCGTCCCGGCGAGCGGGCGAGGGTGCTTAGCAGGCGCAATTCCAGTGGTGTCAGGTCCAGCGTTATGCCGTCGAGGGAGGCCAGGTACTGTTCTTCATCAATCTGTAGACGCGGTGGTGCAGACGTCAAAAGCTGAGGGCTGCGTCGCAGGATGGCTTTGACCCTGGCTACCACTTCACGAGGGCTGAAGGGTTTGCAGATGTAGTCGTCGGCGCCCAGATCCAGCCCGAGCAGGCGATCCACTTCCTCGACGCGAGCGGTGATCATGATGATCGGTACGGCACTGAAACTGCGCAGTTCCTTGCACACTTGCAGACCGTCGCACCCAGGCAGCATCAGGTCGAGCAGGATCAACCGCGGCTCGCGGGCACGGACCGCTGGCACCACCTCCAGCCCGTTGTCCAGGCATTGGGTCGCATACCCAGCGGCGATCAGGTAGTCACGCATCAATGCGGCCAGTTTGGGCTCGTCTTCGACGATCAGGATCGGGTTGTCGTTGACCATGGTTCAGGCATTCCGTGGCAGGCGCAGGGTCAGCCAAAGGCCACCCAACGGGGAATGATCGGCACTGAGGCTGCCGCCATGAGCCAGGGCGATGCTGTGACAGATCGCTAGCCCCAGACCGGCGCCACCGCTGGCGCGGTTGCGTGAGGTTTCGCCGCGGTAGAAGCGCTCGAACAGCCGCGGCAACTGATCCGCGTCGACCCCGGGGCCGGAATCCAGGAAATCGATGCGTACGTCGTCGCCATCGCTGGCCGCACGAATACGCAGCACACCGCCTTCATCGGTATAGCGCACGGCGTTTTCCAGCAGATTGCCGAACAGTTGCTGCAAGCGCTTGGGGTCGGCTTCCACTCTTAGGGGGGGTGTCGGCAGCTCCAGCTCCAAGCGCAAGTGCCGGGCATTGCAGCGTTCCTGGAACATCGCTGCGCAACTGTCCAGCAGCTCGTTGAGATCACATTCGCTCTTGCGGTAGGTCAGCGCACCCACATCGGCCAGGGACAGTTCATACAGGTCATCCACCAGTTTGCTGAGCATGCCGACTTCGCCTTGCAGCGATTTCATCGACGACTGATCGAGCGTGCGCACACCATCCTCGATGGCCTCCAGCTCACCGCGCAACACTGACAGCGGGGTGCGCAGTTCATGGGACACATCGGCCATGAACTCCCGGCGCATTTTTTCGTTGCGCTCCAGCGTATACGCAAGTTGATTGAAGTCGCGGGCCAACTGACCGACTTCGTCATTGGAGGACACCGCCACCCGGTTGCTGTACTCGCCTGCGGCCAATCGATGCGTGGCCGCGGCTACTCGCTTGACGGGGTCAAGCAAAGTGCGGGCGATCCACCAGGCGATCAGCATTGCCAGCAGCAACGAGAACACGCCCACGGCCAGACTGGTGCGCAACAGGTACAGGCGAAAGCGTTCACCGCCGGCTTCGGTCACGTTCTGGAACGGCGTTACCGCCAGCCAGCCGACGGTTTTACCGGCCACCTCGATCGGGCGCATCAGGGCGTCGTCGGCAATCGCCGAGTAGCCCATGACCAACTGCTTTTGCTGGTCCAACAGAGCGATGCGAAACACCGCGCCGGTCAGGTCAGACGTGGGCAGGGTTGGCTGCTGCGGGTTGGTGAAGTCTACGCCCGGCTCCGGTCGCATGAGTTCGAACCAGCGATCCGGCTGGTTGCGCAGAAATTCCCAACTGCCTTCGCGCTCATAGGCGCTGGCCAGGCGCGGCAGCACTGGGGTCATGCGCAACAGAGCCTGTTCGTTGAGGTAATCGAGAAAGCCTTTGCCGAAGCTCCAGCCGTTGGCCAGCCCCATGCTCAGGATGACAAACAGCACACTGGCCAGTACCGCGATAAACAGTTTGGTGGAGATACTCAGTTTCATGGGCTCGGGCAGGTCGGTGAATGGCCCGCCCATTTAGGCCCTGGCGCGACGAAGATTCAAGGGCGGCAGGCAATCTTCAATTTTCCTGCACATTTGCCTCGCAGTATGGCGTCTGGCTTCAGCCACCCCGTCTTGCAGAGGCATTTATGTCGACCAAAATTCTCGCCAAATCCCTGGTAACCGCCGCGGTTTTACTGTCCTTGATCATTCTGGTGGTGTTGAGCGGTTGCTCCCCCGGCGCATCCGCGCCCGTGGTCGAACCGGCCAAAGTGTCAGTGATCACGGTGCAACCTCAAAGCCAGGCGCTGACCACGGAGCTGGCCGGGCGCACTCAGGCGTTCATGATCGCCGAGATTCGCCCGCAGGTCGGCGGTATCGTCCAGCAACGGCTGTTTGTCGAAGGCGCCGAGGTCAAGGCCGGGCAGGCGCTGTATCAGCTGGACGCGTCCTCATACAAGGCTGCATTGGCTGAAGCACAGGCGACCCTCGCCAAAGCTCGCGCCACGTTGAAGTCGGCCCAGGCCACAGCCAGGCGTGATGCCCAGTTGGCGAAGATCGATGCCATCAGCCAGCAGGACAACGAGGATGCCCAGGCCAGTCTGCTGACCGCCGAGGCTGAACTGCAAGTGGCCCAGGCCGGCGTGGATACGGCGCGCATCAACCTGGCCTATACCCGCATCAGTTCGCCCGTCAACGGGCGTATCGAAACTTCGACGGTCACCCCTGGCGCATTGGTGGTGGCCAATCAGGACAGCGCACTGACCACGGTGCAGCAACTGGACCCGATCTACGTGGATATCACGCAATCGACCACTGAGCTGTTGCGCCTCAAGCGCGACCTCGCCAGCGGTGTGCTGCAAAGCAACGGCGAGGGCGAAGCGCGGATCAGTCTCAAGCTCGACGACGGCAGCACCTACGCCCATGAGGGCCGCTTGAAATTCAGCGGGGTCAGCGTCAATGAGGGCACCGGCACCGTGACCCTGCGGGCGGAAATCGCCAACCCGGACCGGCTGTTGCTGCCGGGCATGTATGTACGGGCGGTGCTGGAGCAGGCCCGGGACGATCAAGCGATCCTGATTCCGCAGCAAGCCGTGACCCGCAGCGCCAGTGGCGTGACGTCGGTGTTGCTGGTGGTCAATGGCAAGGTCGAACAGCGCGTGCTGACCATCGATCGCGCCGTGGGCAACCAATGGTGGGTCACCTCGGGCCTGACGGCGGGTGACCAGGTGATTGTCGAGGGCGGGCAGAAAGTCCGGGTCGGCGCCCCGGTGCTGGCGCAAAACCCAGGCACTCGCAGCCGCACGCGGCAATCGGCGCCGACTGCCATTGCGCAGGAGGGCTGAGCATGGCGCGGTTCTTTATCGATCGACCGATTTTTGCCTGGGTCATCGCCATTGTCATCATGCTCGCCGGCGCCTTGTCGATCAGCCAACTGCCGCTGGAACAGTACCCGGACATCGCGCCGCCAACGGTACGGATCTCCGCCACCTACACTGGCGCCTCGGCCGAGACCGTGGAAAACTCGGTGACGCAGGTCATCGAACAGCAGATGAAAGGGCTGGATAACCTGACCTACATGTCGGCCTCCAGCAGTTCGGCGGGCAGCGCCAGCATCAGCCTGACCTTTGCCGCCGGCACTAACCCGGATGTGGCGCAGATGCAGGTGCAGAACAAACTGCAACAGGCTGAATCGCGACTGCCGCAATCGGTGCAGAGCGAAGGCCTGACCGTGACCAAGGGCGGTTCGGACTTTCTGATGATTGCCGCCCTGGCCTCGGACAACCCAAGCGTTACCGGCACCCAGATCGGCGACTACATTTCCAGCACCTTGCTTGACCAGATCAGTCGAATCGATGGCGTCGGCGACGTGCAGACCCTCGGTTCGGGTTATGCCATGCGCATCTGGCTGAACCCGGCACTGCTGGAAAAGTATGCGTTGATGCCCTCGGACATCAGCAGCGCCCTGGAAGCACAAAACACCGAGGTGTCCGCCGGCCAGCTCGGTGCCTTGCCGGCGGTGGCCGGGCAACAGTTGAACGCCACTATCAGTGCCCGCAGCAAGCTGCAAACCGCCGAAGAATTTCGCAATGTGGTGGTCAAGTCCACCAGCAATGGGGCGGTGGTGCTGTTGGGGGACGTGGCGCGGGTCGAACTGGGCAGCGAAAGCTACGACGTGAGTTCTGCCCTCAACGGCAAACCTGCCGCCGCCATGGGCGTGCAGCTCGCCGCCGGGGCCAATGCCCTGAGCGTGGGTGAAGCGGTGAAGGCCAAACTCAAGGAACTGGAGCCTTTCTACCCTGCGCAAATGCAGCTCAAGAACGTGATCGCTTACGACACGACCCCCTTTGTCAGCCTGTCCATCGAAGAAGTGGTCAAGTCTTTGGGCGAAGCGATCGTGCTGGTGGTGCTGATCATGTTCCTGTTCCTGCAGAATCTGCGGGCCACATTGATCCCGGCGATCACCGTGCCGGTGGTATTGCTGGGCACCTTCGGCGTGCTCGCGCTGTTCGGCTATTCAATCAATACCCTGACCATGTTCGCCATGGTCCTGGCCATCGGACTGCTGGTGGACGATGCCATCGTGGTGGTGGAGAACGTCGAGCGGGTGATGAGTGAGAAGGGACTTTCGGCGCTGGCGGCGACTCGCCAGTCCATGGCGGAAATCACCAGCGCGCTGATCGGCATCGCTCTGGTGCTCAGCGCCGTGTTTATTCCCATGGCATTTTTCGGTGGTTCCACCGGGATTATCTATCGGCAGTTTTCGGTGACCATCGTCTCGGCCATGCTCCTGTCGGTGTTGGTGGCGATGACCCTGACACCGGCCTTGTGTGCGACCTTGCTCAAGCCGTCCGATGCCCAGGGCCATGGTGCGCAAAGCGGCTTCTTTGGCTGGTTCAACCGCAGCTTCGAACGCAGCGCCTTGCGCTATCAACAATGGGTCGGCGGCATTCTGCAGCGTGGGCGTCGGAGCTTGCTGGTGTACGGGGTGATTTTGTTGGCGATGGGCGCTGGTTACGCCAGCCTGCCGACTTCGTTCTTACCGGACGAAGACCAAGGCATCCTCATGGCGCAGATCCAATTGCCGGTGGGCGCCACCGATAGCCGTACTCAGGCCGTGATGAAGCAGTTCGAGAGCTACATGCTCGAACAATCGGAAGTCGAGGCGCTGATCAGCATCAGCGGTTTGGGCATGGGTGGCAACAGCCAGAATACCGGCCGGGCTTTCATCAAACTCAAGGATTGGAGCGAGCGATCGGGGAAAGGGCAGGACGCGGCTTCTATTGCCCAACGTGCAACCCTGGCGTTGGCGAGCATTAGCGATGCCAACGTGTTTGTCATGCAGCCGCCCGCTGTACGTGGCCTGGGGCAAAGTTCGGGTTTCGACCTGCAACTCAAAGACCTTGGCGGGCTGGGGCATGACGCCCTGGTCGCCGCGCGGGAGCAGTTCATCGAGTTGGCGAAGAAAGACCCGCGGCTGCTGGGAGTACGCAGCAATGGCCTGGACGATACACCGCAGCTCAAAGTCAGCATCGACGATCGCAAGGCCGGCGCCTTGAGCCTGAGCACCAGCGACATTAACAGCACCTTGTCCACCGCGTTGGGCGGCACTTACGTCAACGACTTCCTCAACCAGGGGCGGGTGAAGAAGGTCTACGTGCAGGGCGAGGCGTCGGCGCGGATGCAGGCGGCCGACCTGGAGCACTGGTTCGTGCGCAACAGCAAAGGCGAGATGGTGCCGTTTTCCTCGTTCGCCAGCAGCGCGTGGAGCTATGGCTCGCCGTTGCTGGAACGCTACAACGGCAACGCCTCGCTGGAGGTGGTCGGTGATCCGGCACCGGGGGTGAGCGCCGGGGTTGCGATGGATGCGGTGGAAGCGATCATCAAACAACTGCCCGAAGGCATCGGCTACGAGTGGACCGGGCAGTCATATCAACTGCGCTTGTCCGGCTCCCAGGCGCCGCTGCTGTACGGGATCTCGGTGTTGTTTGTGTTCCTCTGCCTGGCGGCGTTGTACGAGAGTTGGTCGGTGCCGTTTTCGGTAATGCTGGTGGTGCCGCTGGGGGTGGTCGGCGCGGTGCTGGCGACCCGCTTCAGTGGTTTGAGCAACGACGTGTACTTCCAGGTCGGGCTGTTGACCACGGTGGGACTGGCGGCGAAGAACGCGATTCTGATCGTTGAGTTTGCCAAGCACCTGCAAGAGCAGGGCAACAGCCTGCGGGTCGCGACACTGACTGCCGTGCGCCAACGCCTGCGACCGATCCTGATGACGTCTTTGGCCTTCATGTTCGGCGTGTTGCCACTGGCATTGAGCTCCGGCGCCGGTTCTGCCGGGCGCCAGGCCATCGGCACTGGCGTGCTGGGGGGCATGTTCAGCGCCACCGTGCTGGGGATCTTCTTTGTGCCGCTGTTTTTCGTGCTGATCCGTCGTCGTTTCGGTCGCGTATCCACCGCAACAACCGCCAACCCAACCGCGCAGAAAGGTGATGCATGATCAAGTTTCATTGGCCCTTGTTGGCTGCTCTGGTGTTGCTCAGTGGTTGTGTCAATCTGGCGCCGCAGTATCAGCGCCCCGAAGCGCCGGTCGCCGGGCAATGGTTGCCGTCGACCAGCGTGGCCTCAGGCGATTCGGCGGCGGATATTCACTGGCAGCAGTTTTTTACCGACAGTCGCCTGGCGCGCTTACAGACCCTGGCGCTGACCAACAACCGTGATTTGCGTCTGGCCAGCCTGAACATCGAAAAGGCCCAGGCTCAATATCGCATTCAACGGGCGGCGGCGTTTCCCACCATCGATGCAGGAGTCAGCGGCACACATAGCCGCACGTCCAGCAGCGGCACGGCGAGCACCAGTCATGAGTACAGTGCGCAACTGGGGCTGAGCAGCTATGAACTGGATGTGTTCGGGCGAGTACAGAACCTTCAGGACGAAGCGCTGGAAGACTATCTGGCACTGACCGAAACCCGGCGTAGCACCCAGATCAGCCTGGTGGCTGAAGTGGCCACGGCCTGGCTGACGCTGGCGGCGGACAACGAGCGTTTGCAACTGGCCCAGGAAACCCTGCGCAGCCAACAGGCAACCTACGAACTGACCCAACGCAGCCATGCCTTGGGCGGTTCTTCCGGCTTGGCTCTAGCCCAGGCACAAACCACTGTGGAGTCGGCCCGAGGCGATGTGGCGGTCTACGCCAGTCAGATTCTCCAGGACCGCAATGCCTTGCGCTTGCTGGTCGGCAGCGATATTCCCGATGAACTGCTGCCCGGCGCGAGCCTGCAATCGGTCGCGCTACTGGTGCAGGTGCCGGATGAGTTACCGTCCAGTCTGTTACAACGGCGCCCGGATGTGCTGGCTGCCGAACACACCCTCAAGTCGGCCAACATCGATATCGGCGCGGCGCGGGCGGCGTTCTTTCCGAGCATCAGCCTGACCGCCAATGCCGGTTCTGCAAGTTCGGCCTTGTCCGGCCTGTTCAAGTCCGGCAGCGGCGCCTGGACCTTCGCCCCGAGCGTCAGCCTGCCGATCTTCGATGCCGGCAGCAATCGCGCGACACTGGATGCGGCCAAGGTCGAGCGTGAAATTCAGGTGCAGACCTACCAGCAAACCTTGCAGACCGCCTTCAAAGAAGTGGCCGATGCCCTAGCGGTGCGCAGCACCCTGGACCAACGTCTGACGGCCCAGCAAGCCTTGACCGACGCCAGCCGTAAAAGCTTTGAACTGGCCGACGCGCTCTATCGCGGCGGCTCGCAAAGCTACCTCGAAGCGCTGGACGCCCAGCGTTCGTTGTACAGCGCCCAACAGGACCTGATCACCCTGCGTCTGGCCGAGCAGAGTAACCGGGTGACGTTGTACAAGGTGATGGGGGGCGGCTGGAATTAATGTTCGCGATCAGGCCCGCCCCCCTGGATCAGTGCCCGCCCACCACCATATGGCTGAACGGCGCCACATACGCCTGCAACGTCACCAGCCCGCCCACCAGAATCGCCAGCACCACGGAGTGGAAAAACACGTAGCGCAGGATTTCCCCTTCATGACCGTACCAGCGGGTGGCGGTGGACGCGACCACGATCGACTGGGCGTCGACCATCTTGCCCATGACCCCGCCAGAACTGTTCGCGGCGGCCATCAGCACTGGGCTCAGGCCCAGTTGCTCGGAGGTCACCCGTTGCAAGCCGCCGAACAGCACGTTGGAGGCCGTGTCCGAGCCGGTCAGGGCCACGCCGAGCCAGCCGAGCAGGGTGCCGAACATCGGGTAGAAAATGCCCGTTGCGGCGAAGGCCAGGCCCATGGTGGCATCGAGGCCCGAGTAGCGGGTGAGAAAACCCAGGGCGAGCATCGCCACAATGGTGGTGAGCGAATAGCGCACTACCCACAGCGTTCGCAGGTAATGGTGCAGCAGTTGCGGGATGGAATAACCCATCAGCAGCCCGCCGAGGATCGCCGCGAGCAAGATGCCGCTACCGGTGCTGGTGAACCAGGTGAACTTGTAGATCGCGTCCTCGGCTTTCGGTGCGGGCACCACCGGCGGGACCTTCTCGATCTGTTGATGAATCGTGGTGAAGGTCACGCTCGGGGCAAAGATCGGGTTGGCCTCGCGCATCGGTTTGCCCTGCGGATCAAGCTTGGCCGAGTGCGTTTGCGGATCCATGGCCGGGCGGGTATCGAACAAGTTTTTGAAGCCCTGGGTGCCCCAGGCGAAAACGAACACCGTGAGGATGATCCACGGCATCCAGGCGCGCATAACCGCGGGTTTTGCATCGCTGGCAAAGGTCGCGCTGGCGACGGGTTTCTGGTCATGCTCCTGGGCTATTTTGGAGTTGTCGACTCGCCCTGACAGGGCGGCCGAGGTATGCACCGTGGCTGGTTTCCAGACCCTGAGGAAACCAGTCAGGCAGGCCATGGAAATCAGTGCCGCGATGACGTCCACCAGCATTGGCCCGTGGTAGTTGGAGACGAGGAATTGCGGTATGGCGAAGCTGACGCCGGCAACCAGAATCGGCGGCCAGATTTCCAGCATCTTGCGCCATCCGGCGAAGGCCCAGATCAGCCAGAACGGCACGATCACCGAGAAGAACGGCAACTGCCGACCGACCATCATCGACAGCTCCATTTCATCCAGCCCGGTCACTTTGGCCAGGGTGATGACGGGCGTGCCCAGAGCACCGAACGCCACGGGCGCGGTATTGGCAATCAACGCCAGGCCAGACGCGGCCAGGGGTGAGAAACCCAGCCCGATCAAAATGGCCCCGGTTACCGCCACGGGAGTGCCGAAACCGGCGGCCCCTTCGAAGAAGGCACCGAAGCAGAAGGCAATCAGCAGCAATTGCAGACGTCGGTCGTCGGTGATGCGCGCCAGGGAGTCTTGCAGCACTTTGAACGAGCCGTTCTCGGTGGTCAGCCGATGCAGGAAAATAATGTTGAGCACGATCCAGCCAATCGGCAACAGACCGTTGGCGGCGCCGAACAGTGCGGCCGAGCCGGCCATCTTCGCGGGCATGCCGAAGGCGAAAATCGCGATCAACAAGGCCGAGCCCAGGGCCAGCAGCGCAGCCAGATGCGCCTTGATGTGGAAAAACGCCAGGGAAACCAGCATCACCACCACCGGCACCGCCGCCATGAGGGTTGATAGCACCGGGTTACCAAAGGGGTCATAGATTTGCTGCCAGACCATTTTCCACCTCTGCTTATTATTGTGGGTAGCGCGGGGAAGGTGGCTTGAGTATAGGTGGCAATACGCTGCTGTCCTGGCGGGTGCTTGCCAGCCCTACGATGCGCGTTAGGTTTCTAGACCCTCCTGAAGCGTGCGCTCCTTTCGACCATCGCCACGATCGTTTCGAAGAGTTCGTCCTGTGCCTGCTCCGCGGTGATTTCTCCGGTCGCGGCGGCATGGGACAGCGCCTCGGCGGCACCGAGCATCGCCCGAAGACTCGCTGGCGCGATATCACCGGTGCCGGCGAAGGGGAGCAGGGCGTTGCGGCACTTGCCCATGAAGATCGCTTCGTACTCGCGCTTGATCTTTTCCAGCTCGGGCGAGCTCGTCAGCGCCGCGATCACACCCGGGATCTCGCGGCCCTGAAGCAGAACGCAGTCGACATAAGACGAGGCGATGACCATTGCCTTACTGGCCAGTGTCGGTTCACTGGCTTCAAGCGCGGTATCCATGAGCGCGGTCTGACGTGCGTCGAACTCCTGATAGAGCACCGCCAGCAACCCGGGGCGGGTGGTGAAGTGATCGTAAACCACCGGTTTTGTGACCCCCGCCTGTTCGGCGAGCCGGCCAAGCGTCAACGCGTCCGTACCTTCCTCTCGAACGAGTTGCCAGGCGACATCCAGCAACTGGCGCAAGCGCTCCTCCCGCGACATCCGCCGGCGCGGTTGCGGACTGGAATCTTGCTCGGGTGTTTCGGTGCTTGACATGGCTATATACCAAAAGTAGCTTACTGAACGTAACTTACCAAGAGTATATAAGGCTCGCCTTTCACCCTCAATCACTCATTCCGTAGCAGGAGATTTTGCCATGCACGCGCTCATCGTTGTGGCTCACCATGACCCCCAATCGCTTACCCATAGCCTCGCGAGACACGTCGCTGAAGGAGTATCCGAGGCGGATGCCGACCACTCTTTCGAAATTGCGGACCTCTGGGCGCAAGGGTTCGATCCGAGATTCGGCGCGGCCGATCTCGCCGTCCATCACCGTGAAGCACCGCCGCCCGCCGATGTGGCCGCCGAGCAGGCGCGAATCGATCGCGCCGATGCGCTGGTGCTGGTTTATCCGGTTTATTGGTGGTCGATGCCGGCACTGCTCAAAGGCTGGATCGACCGTGTGTTCGCCAATGGCTGGGCGTTCGATTTCGCGGCGGATGCCAGGTTGGAGAAGAAGCTTCGCCATCTGCGGGTTCATCTGGTGGGTGTTGGCGGTGCCGACGCAGGAACCTATGCGCGCCACGGTTATGCCGACGCCATGAAGACGCAGATCGACCATGGGATCTTCGATTATTGCGGTGCTTGCGTGGTGACGTCCGAGTTGCTGCTCGAATCGGAATTCCAGGAACCGACGGTTCATTTGCAGGCTGCGCGCACGATCGGTCGTGAGCTTTTTGCTGCCTCCGGGCGCCGCGACGCGGAGCAGGATGTTCAGCGTTGCCGAGTGGTCAGCGCCGAGGCTTTTTGACAGACAAAAAAAGAGCCTCAAAGCTCTTTGATGGGGAGGAAGTAGAGCCGAGAGGCTCAAGATGCGCATGAAACAAGGGGTGGGCTTATTGGGGTTCAGTTCACCCACCACTTACGCAACGGCTTAAACCTCCAACCGCTGCGTACCACTATCGTAGGAAGCCGTGGTTTAGCACTCAAGTACCATTAGTCTGCTGCCCCTGGCCAACCAGCCCGGCGCAACGCCTTGAGCAAGGTGTCGGCGTCCAGACCGGGCACTGTATGACCGTTGCCTTCGGTGGTATTGGCAGCCAGCAGGGCATTGATGATCGCTTCTTCCACGGCTTCGGTAGCGGCGAGGAACAGTTCGCTGATGTGGTCGTTGTTGACCATGCTCAGGTGGTCGCAGGTGGGTGCGCCTTTGCCTTGATAAGCGGCCGGCGGCACGTGTTGATTACCGGTGGCGAAGGCCACGAAGATGTCGCCGCTGTGGTCTTCGTTGCCGCCGCCGGTGCGAGCCAGGCCGAGGCTGGCGCGTTGCGCGAGTCGGGTGCATTGGTGCGGCAAAAGAGGCGCATCGGTGGCCAGGCAGACGACGATCGAGCCCATGCCCGGATGCGGCAGGGAAGCTTTGAGGAAAGGCGAATCGGCCTGTTCCATATAACGTCCCACCGGATAACCATCGACGCGCAACTCGTTGCGAATGCCGTGGTTGGCCTGGACGATCGCACCGACGGTCCAGCCTCCCTGCGCTGCATTCAGCCGCCGCGATGCGGTGCCGATCCCGCCCTTGAATTCATGACAGATCATCCCGCTGCCGCCGCCCACGGCGCCTTCGATGACCGGGCCGCCGACCGCTGTACGCAACGCTTCGGCCACATGTTCAGGACGTACATGAAAGCCGTTGATGTCGCTGAGCAAACCGTCGAATGTTTCCAGCACCACCGGCATGTTCCAGTAAAGACGCCCGTCGTCGGGCTGGTCCTGACGATCCAGCGCAATCAGCGCATCACGCACCACGCCCAGGCTGTGGGTGTTGGTGAAGGCGATCGGGCTGGTCAGCAGGCCGGCCTCACGAATCCACTCCAGCCCCGTGGCATCGCCATTGCCGTTGAGCACATGGACGCCGGCGAAGCACGGCTGTTGATTGGTGGAGCCGGCACGGGGCTCGATCAGGGTGACGCCGGTGTGAATGTCGCGGCCGTCAGCGGTTTGTCCTCGCACATTGCTGTGACCGACCCGTACGCCGGGCACATCGGTGATGGCATTGAGGGGGCCGGGTTGCAGTTGGCCAAACTGAATGTTCAGGTTGCGGGCACGTGGTTTCATTATTTCTCTCATCTTCAATTCGTTCAAAAAATGGGGCTTATCGACCGTTCCAGTAGCAGCCGCCGAACGCCGCGTTCGGCCGTAGCAGCTGTCGAGCCTGCGAGGCTGCGTTCGGCGGCGAAGCCGTCGTGAATCCGGCTGACGCGGACGGCCTGACGCACCGCGAGTTCTGGTTTTACGACGGCTGCGCCGCCGAACGCAGCCTCGCGCTGCTCGACAGCTGCTACAAAAAATGCGTTGCGGTTTGGATCGCGAGGTTTACTGGCCGTTCTTCACCATGCTCCAGACGCGCGTGCGTACGCGCTCGGTCGCCTTCGGCAAGGGTTCCAGGGTGAACAGCTTGTCCATGGCCTCGGCCGGTGGGTAAACAGCAGGGTTGTTGCGGGTCGCCTCGGTCACCAGGCTGGTCGCGCTACGGTTGCCGTTGGGGTAGGACAGGTGGTCGCTGACCGGCGCGATGACGTCGGGGCGCATCAAGTAGTCGATGAACGCCACGCCTTGCTGCGGATGCGGGGCGTCCTTGAGCAGTACCAAGGTGTCGAACCACACCGGCGCACCTTCTTTCGGCAGGCTGTAGGCGATCTTCACGCCATTACCCGCCTGTTCGGCGTTGGCCTTGGCTTCCAGAATCGCGCCAGACCAGCCCACCGCCACGCAGATGTTGCCGTTGGCCAGGTCGCTGATGAATTTGGAGGAGTTGAAGTAGGCGATGTGCGGGCGCAATTTGAGCAGCAGCGCCTGGACTTTCTTGTAGTCCTCGGGGTCGGTGCTGTTGGGCGGCAGGCCCAGGTAATGCAGCGCGACCGGCAGCATCTCCGAAGGCGAGTCGAGCATGGCTACGCCGCAGTCGCCAAGCTTGGCCAGGTTCGCTTCGTTGAACACCAGTTCCCAGGAGTTCACTGGCGCCTTGTCGCCCAGCGCGGCACGGACCTTGTCGACGTTGTAGCCGATACCGTTCGTACCCCACAGATACGGCACAGCGTACTGGTTACCCGGATCGTTGTTGGCCAGTTTCGCCAACAGGTCGGTGTCCATGTTTTTGAAGCCGGGCATTTGCGCGCGAGGCAGTGGCGCCAGCGCACCGGCCTTGATCAGCGTCGGCAGGCTGAAGTTGCTGGCCACCACCACGTCATAACCGCTGCGGCTGGTCAGCAGTTTGCCTTCCAGGACTTCGGCGCTGTCGAAGGTGTCGTAAACCGACTGGATCCCCGTGTCGCGCTTGAAGTCCTGCAAGGTGGTGGGGCCGATGTAGTCGTACCAGTTGTAGACGTGCACGGTGGGGTTGTCGGCGGCGACTGCCGACAGCGAAGCGCACAAGCAGGCGCTCAGCCCCAGGTTGATATGCGAACGGTGACAACTCATGATGCGGCACTCCTGGCCTGCTGCAGGCCGGTGATGATCAGGTGCTTGCAGCGTATCGGCAGGCGAGGTACTCACCCATTCCCATCATGGGTTACTCAAAAGGGGTAGGGCGTGGACGCGTTGCTCAAAGAATTGCCGATGCACCAGGGACTGGCGCGGGTGTTTGGCACATTGGGGCAGGAAGGTTTCTGGCGAGCGCTGGTGGACACCTTGCGGCTACTGGTACCACTGGATAACGCGTTGGTCGCGGTGATGCGGTCAGGGCGGGTGCCGCGACTACTGATCGATTTCGATTCCAAGGGCGGCGCCGACGAGCATGAGGAATTGGCGGACTACAGCGCCGGTATGTATTTGCTCGATCCGTTTTATCAGGCCGCGTGCGCTGGTATTGCCGATGGCTTGCACAGCCTGGCGTCGGTGGCCCCCGACCAGTTTCAGCAGAGCGAGTATTACCTGAGCTACTTTCGCTCGGTGGTGGGCAGCGACGAATTGCAGTTCATGGTCAACGTTGACGGAGCGGTGCTCGGTTTATCCTTGGGGCGCACGACGGCGTTCACCCTTGAGGAACAGGGCCGTCTGCTGTGCGTGCGCGATTGGGTGCTGGCGGCCATGCGCCGTCACCTGCAACTGCTGCCCCCGGAAGGGCCGACCGCCGAGGCCGTGGCCGGCGATCTGGCGACCCTGCTGGACCGCTTCGACGCACGTTTGTCGGGGCGCGAAGTCGAGACGGCGCGGTTGATCCTCCAGGGCTTTTCCAGCAAAGCCATCGCCCAGCAACTGGGTATTTCCCCGGAAACGGTGAAGGTGCATCGGCGCAATCTTTACCACAAGCTCAACGTTAACGGGCATGGCGAGTTGTTTGCGCTGGTGTTGCAGCCGCGTTGACCTTTGGATCTTCAATTACCCCTGCCTGAACACCAACGCCTTCAACCCACACTCAACATCGGCATCGGGAAACTCCGGCGGATTCTCCAACCGTTGCTCAAACCGCAGGCTCGGTGCTTCGCGAGTGACGCCGTCGATGAGGAAGTCCGCGCCAAAGGCCGGATCATTCATGCAGGCCAGCACCGTACCCTGAGGGCTGAGCAACTCCGGGAGACGGCGCAGTACGCGCTGATAATCCTTGGTCAGCAGAAAACTGCCTTTCTGAAAGGACGGTGGGTCGATGATCACCAGATCATAAGGGCCGCTATTGATCACTTTGCCCCAGGACTTGAACAGGTCGTGGCCGAGAAAGCTCACCTTGCTCAAGTCATGGCCGTTGAGCCGGTGATTGTCGCGACCACGGCTCAGGGCCGCGCGGGACATGTCCAGGTTGACCACATGGGTAGCGCCTCCCGCGATGGCGGCCACTGAAAACCCGCAGGTATAGGCAAACAGGTTCAGCACCCGCTTGCCGTCAGCATTGGCCCGCACCCAATCGCGGCCGTAGCGCATGTCGAGAAACAGGCCGGTGTTCTGTTTGCGGCCCAGGTCCACGCGATACTGCAGGCCGCCCTCGGTGATCGTCATTTCCTCGATCGGCTCCCCGATCAGCCATTCGGTGGTGCTTTCTTGCAAATAGCGATGTTGCAGCAGCAAGGTATGCGCGCCTGAGGCTTTCCACGCAGGCGCCTGCGTGATCGCCATCAGTCGCTGCTTCAAATCATCCAGTTGCGACGCTTGCGGCTCCTTGAATACGCAGACCAGCACCACGCCCTGGAGCCAGTCGACGGTCAATTGCTCCAACCCCGGCCAGCAGCGCCCACGGCCGTGAAACAGCCGACGGGTTTCTGCGGGGGCGGCCGCAAGTGCTGTCAGCAAATGGTCGTGGAGGATGGAGAGGGCGTCTGGATTCATCGGGCAAGGTCGGCAATGTAGAAGGGGGCGGCATTTTAACCACAATTACGCGCTGACAAACGGTCGTGTTTGTCGGCTTGAACAGAGAATGTCCAGGACAACCGCATCAAAAATGAATTTTCCGCGAAGTCCGCTGCTCATACCTGAATAGGAGGCGGATTTGAGCCCGCGCAACCAATGAAACAATCAGGGAGTGGCACAGTGATGAGTCCAGTATCGACGGCGGGCGCGCATTTGTCTGACGGTTTGATTCTTGTGGTTGAGGACGACCCGTTGATCCTCGAGTTTCTTTGCGAAATTCTTCAGGAGGAAGGTTTTGCGGTGAAACCACAGATCAGCGCGGATGCGGCTTCGCAGTTTCTGGAGCAGCACGCGCCGGAGGTGGGGCTGTTGCTGACGGACATCACCATGCCGGGCAAACTCAATGGCGCGGACCTGGCCAATCAGTTTGGCGACCGTTGGCCAGACAAACCGATCATGATCATGTCCGGCTTCGAAACTCCGAAAAGCTCCGGGGTCAAGCATCCGGTTTCGTTCATTAAGAAACCCTGGGCGGTGGGGCAGTTGCTCGATTGTGTGCAACGCGCCTTGCAGTCGACCCGAACCCTGTAGGCGCTGGTGTACATTAGCTGACAACATTTGCCTGGCTCTTGCAAAAGGACGTCGCCCTTTGTCTGTCAAAACATCCCTGCTCAACAGGTCATTCCGTGGCTTGCTGTTCGATATGGACGGCACCGTCCTCAACTCCATCGCCGCCGCCGAGAGGATCTGGACTACCTGGGCCGTGCGCCACGGCGTCGATGTCGAAACCTTCCTGCCGACCATCCATGGCGTTCGCGCCATCGACACCATCAATCGCCTGGCGTTGCCCGGGGTAGATGCCGAAGCTGAAGCGGCGTGGATCACCGAGGCGGAAATCGATGATGTGGAGGGGATTGTCGAGGTGTCCGGCGCGGCGAATTTCCTCAAGTCGCTGCCCGCCCACCAATGGGCCATCGTCACCTCTGCACCGCGGGCCCTGGCGTTGCGCCGAATGGCCGCGGCCGGTATTCCCGAGCCTGGCGTGATGGTTACCGCTGAAGATGTCAGCGCCGGCAAGCCCGATCCTGCGGGCTATCGGCTGGCGGCTGGTCGACTGCAGGTGGACCCAGCCGAGTGCCTGATCTTCGAAGACGCCGACGTCGGAATTCGCGCAGGTGAAGCGGCGGGTGCCAACATCATGGTCATCACCGCGACCCACGTTCATCCCCTTCAGACCCGGCACGCCACACTGGCCAGTTATGACTCGGTCACGAGCCATGTGGATGCCAATAACCTGATCCGTTTACACTTTTTGTAATCGACACGGCCCTGATGCGGTCAGTTCAGTAGATCCCCGGAATCAATCGCCAGCTACGGGCGCAATAAGCTTCGTATTCGTTGCCGAACTGCGAGCGTAACAGCGCTTCTTCAGAGCGAATGCGGGCGATCAGCGGTATCAACATCAGCGCCACCAGCAGTAACCCGACACCGGAACGAAAGGCCAGCGCCCAGCCCACGCCATTGATCAGCAGCCCCAGGTAGCTGGGGTTGCGCACATTCCGATAAATTCCGTCGGTGACCAGACGGTGTCCTGGCTGAATCGCCACTAATCCGCTGAAGCGCTTGCCCAGTACAAACACCGGCCACATCCGCAACGCGCCGCCGCCAATGAACAGCAGCGCACCCAGCCAACGCACGCCCTCGCCACCGAAGGTCCAGAAGTCGATCCGGTCGGTGTAGGCCGGCAGATACCCGCTCAACAACCCGAGCACCCCGAAAACCGGCAGCACCCAGCGATTGGCCCGGTCTTCACGTTCGCCGGGGCTCAAATTGCCCTCACTGAACAATGACACGATCGCCATCACCAGGGTTGCCAGCGCAATGACCACCAGCGGTGGATGCGAGAAAAACGCCGCCAACCCGCCCAGCCCGAACACCGCGAGAGCGAGGTAGGCAAGGGTGCTGACGAGGGCGAAAAACGCGAGTTTGGCTGAGATTTTCATAACTGATCTCGCAAAAAGGGCATATCACCAGTGTAGAGGGCAGTCCGTTATGAGAGCGGTAGTCGTCGAGCAGGGTGAACTAAGCTTGGATAAGGATGAGCCTGTCCGTTCACTTCCGGCCCGTTGAAAGATCTCAACGCGCCGGTGCTGTCACAAGGAGCACACGATGCTTCACATCAGAACGCCCCTGATTCTGCACCCGGGTCTGTCGACTCCGACCCGGCGAATCTGGCTCAAGCTGGAAAACCTGCAACCCAGCGGCTCGTTCAAACTGCGCGGCATGGGCCTGTTATGCAGTCAGGCGGCAGAGCAGGGCAAGCGCAAAGTTGTCTGCCCTTCCGGTGGCAATGCCGGTTTGGCCACGGCCGTGGCCGCCGCCAACCTTGGGCTGAAAGCCTGCATCGTGGTGCCGAACACGACCCCGGAAACCACCCGCGCCAGGATCAGGAAAACCGGTGCCGAGGTGATTGTCCATGGCAAGGTCTGGGACGAGGCCAATCAGCGGGCGAAAGAACTCGCGAAGGGCGCAGACACCGAATACGTGCCGGCTTTCGATCACCCGGTGTTGTGGGAAGGGCACAGCACCATGGTCGATGAAATCCTCGAGGACTGTCCTCAGGTCGATGCGTTGGTGACATCCGTGGGGGGCGGCGGTTTGCTGGCGGGCCTGCTCACCGGCCTGATTCGTCATCAGCGCATGGATTGTCGGATCGTTGCGTGCGAAACCCAGGGGGCGGCGTCGTTCGCTGCCGCCATCGCTGCCGGGCACCCGGTCAGATTGCCGCGCATCGACACCGTTGCCACCTCACTCGGCGCCGCGCAAGTGGCCGCCTGGCCGGTGCAGCACATCCTTGATTTCCCGCATGAATGCGTGGTGCTTAGCGATGATGAGGCGATCATGGGCGTGGTTCGTTACGCCAACGACCTGCGCCAGTTGGTCGAACCGGCGTGTGGCGTTTCATTGGCGATTGCCTACCTCGACCATCCGGCAATTGCCGAGGCCCACGACGTAGTGATTGTGGTGTGCGGCGGCGTCAGCATCAGCGCGCAGTTGGTCGCCGGCTGGGCACGCCTGTCTGCCGGGGTCGAAAAACACAGCGTTGAAGCAAGGTAGGGCTGTCACTAGCCCTACCGCTTACGTTTCAGACTTTATTGACCGGCTGGAACACCTTCTTGAACGAGGATCGCTCTGGCCAGGTCTTCATCGCTGGCCTTCAGGTCGGGATGATTCTGGCGAATTTCCTTCAATACCGACTCCAGGTAAACGCCACGGATCGTGCCGCCGCTGGCGACAAAACTGGAGGCGTCATCCCGGGCGGGAATGACCATTTTGTGATCCTTGAACGTTGAGTACAGCGATGCGGATACCCCGGCTGAGGTGGCGACATCGCCCGCATCCACACGGGCCATGGCTGAGCCAAAGGGCAAGCAAAGCACGAGTGAAGATACTAAAAACAGACGGCGCATGACGGCGTCCTCCGAAGCGTGAAGCGTAAAAGAAGTAACACATAATTTAGGATGCCTGGCGGTGGTCAGGAGTTCCCTGCCGATCGACACCTCACTCAATTCCAGCCAGATCTACCGTCATGCGACCCGTAGCGGGAGCATCGATGCTCTCGACCAAGCGCTCACCGGCGCGTTCGAGCAGCGGATACGCCAGGGCGGCGATGTGGTGATGCATGCGCCGGTAATCACGCAGTACCCGCTGGAAAATATCACCGGATTGCGCCCAGGTACTTTTGTCTTCCTGCAACTGGCGAAAGTGCTCGCGGCTGGCGCAGGCTTCGAGCCTTCTGACGGTCTCCTTGCGCTGGATCAGTTGATGGGCGGTGGCGATGTCTTCGCGCAGGAACACGGTGATCGCCAGGCTCAGGCTTTCCAGAACGGCGTCGTGCAGCGGGGCGATGTTGCCCAGTTCGAAGGCCGAGAACTGTTCACCCCGACGCAAGCGGCGCATGGCCAACTGCGTGAGGCTGCTGGAAAGAATGTCCGCGGCATGTTCGAGGTTGATCACGAACGTGAGGATTTCCTGGGAACGATCAGCATCGCTGTCACTGATGCCTTCCTTGCCGATGTCGGCCAGATAAGCGCGAATTGCCGCGCTGAGCAGGTCCAGGGATTGATCGATCCGCTGCACTTCATCGGCGCAGGCCGGTAGCGATGTGTGGAACAGCTGCAGCATCCGGCCGAGCATGGTCGAGAACATGTCGGTCATGCGCAACGCTTCGCGAGCGGCATTCGACAGGCCGATGTTGGCCACTTCCAGGCCGGCCTCGTCCAGATAGCACGGCATGCCGGGATCGACATCCCGCTCAGGTGCCGGCAGCAGTCGGGTGAGGGCATTGGCGAGTACGTCGGTCAGACCGATGAACACCAACGCCAGCAGTAGATTGAAACCGGTGTGCAGGCACACCACCAGGGTCGAGGGCGCGAGCGGCGCCTGAGCGAGCAACCCGGCAAACGGCAAGGCCGCCAGAGCACCGACCGCACGCACCAGCAGGTTGCCCAGCGGCAGGCGTCGGCCGACGCTCGATCCGGCGTTGATGACCGAGGGCAGCGCACCGCCAATGTTCACCCCCAGCACCAGCGCGACGATGGTGCTGGCCGAGAGCATGCCAGTGGCGGCCAGCGAGACGATCAGCAACACCACGGCCACGCTGGAGTGGCACAGCCAGGTGAGGATCAGCGCCACCAGCAGCGCAATGACCAGATCGCCCTCGAGGCTCTGCATGATCAGCTGGAAGATCGGCGTGCCTTCGACTTCCGCCAATGTGGAGCCGAGCATGTGCAAGGCCAGGAGCATCAGCCCCAGGCCGATCAGTGCACAACCGACGCTTTCGTAGCGCGAGTCATCGCGCAGACGAAAGACGATCAGGCCCGCCAGCAAAACGCTGGGCGTGAGCATCGACACATCAACGCTGAGCAATTGCACCACCAACGTCGAGCCGATGTTGGCGCCGAGCATCACCGCCAGGGCCGGCGCCAGTCCCAGCATCCCGGCGGCAGTGAACGAGGTCGCCATCAGGCTCACGGCGGTGCTGCTTTGCAAGACCCCGGTGATACCGATCCCCGACAGCAACGCCATCCAGCGGTTGTTCAGGTTGTGGCCCAGCCACTGACGCAGCGGCGTGCCGAAGCCGCGTAACAGCGCCGAAGAAATCATATGAGTGCCCCATAGCAACAGGGCAATGGAGCCGGCGAGGTTGATCAGTAGAGTAGTTCCCGACATGAGGGCTCTCCCTTGTTTCGTATTGCATTTATTGAAGGCCCGGAACCCGGCTCGTGGTATCTGAATAACACCCGTGATTGTGGTGTTACTTGATGGTCCGCAACTAATTCCAATAATTCAGATTTTTTACGGGCAATAAGAAGTTGTCGGATTCCCGTTTAAGGAAACCGTTCTGGAAGGACTTTGAAGTGCCTTCAGATCAACTGAAAATGCATGCCCCGATAGACAGGCCGAGCATCAGGCTCGCCTGCTGGAAGAGGCGCGCGATGCGCCGACTTTGTGGGTCCTGACTGTCGTCGAAGCTCCAGCGTTGCTGAAGCCGGCCGGTTGTCGGGCAGACACGCCAGTTGGCACGAGGGCGCACCTTGGCGTGGGTAGAAGGGGCGGAGAACGGGGCGCAGAGCCGAGTCGTCGGCAGACGCTCACGGCAGGGCTTGACCCGCATGGTCGATGCAAAGGCGCGTACGCCCGGCAGTACAGTGGTTTTGAAGTTCATAACATGCCTCTGGGCCGGACTGATTCCGGTGAGGCAAGTTACGGTGGAGCCTCAAGCTCTAGCGCAGCTCACCCGACCGAAAAGTCGAGGCCCGTCATTGTCTGGGTTATGTGCCAGATCCTGCGTGTGAGCAGTCATCCGACAGCGACTAGATACTGTGTCCATTGAATTCTTTTGTGAGTTGAAAAAAGCCGTTGTTATCGGCCGGCGCAATTTACTCAGGCAGGTTGGCAAAGTCAATCGCCGATAGCCGGTTAAGGTTGTGTTGAAGGGGGAAGTTGGAAAGTGTTCAGGTCAATGACAGTTAATTGTTATTTTGAATGATCGTTAAATGGGAAATTAAACATAGAGTGTGAACGCCACGTAGCAGACCGTATGAAGTCATGCTGGCGATATCCTCCAGCCTGATCGATTATCGCATCCAGGGCTGGCTTGAATGAGTGGAGGGCAGGTGAGCGTCGATATCGAATGCGTGGTAGTCGGGGCTGGCGTGGTCGGCCTGGCGGTGGCCAGAGCCTTGGCCCGGACCGGACGAGAAGTGATCCTGGTCGAGGCGGGCGAGGGGATTGGCGTGGGCATCAGCTCGCGCAATTCGGAAGTGATCCACGCCGGGATCTATTACCCGAGCGGCAGTCTCAAGGCGCAATTGTGCGTGGAGGGCAAGCAACGCCTGTATACCTTCTGCGATGAGCGCGGTGTCGATTACCGGCGCCTCGGCAAGCTGATCGTGGCCACCGATGACCGTCAGCGCCATGCCTTGCAGGCGTTGCTGGAGCAAGGCCGGCGCAACGGTGTCGATGACCTGCAATTACTGGATGCCGGTCAGGCACGAGCGCTTGAGCCGGCGTTGTTTTGTGTTGCAGCGCTTTGGTCACCGTCCACCGGGATTGTCGATTCCCATGCCTTGATGCTGGCGCTTCAGGCCGATGCCGAAGCCTGGGGCACCTCGGTGGCCTTTCATACGCCGCTTACATCGGCCCGTTGTACCGAACAGGGTTTCGAGCTGCACATGGGGGGGACTCAGCCGATGACCTTGAGCTGTCGTGAACTGATCAACTGCGCCGGACTGTCTGCGCCAGAGGTGGCGAGCCGGATCGAAGGCTTGCCGGCGCGGCACGTGCCCAAGGCCTGGCTGTGCAAGGGCAGCTACTTCAGTTTCAGCGGCCAGGCGCCGTTCCGGCATCTGGTTTATCCAGCACCGGAAAGCGCCGGGCTGGGCGTGCACATGACTCTGGACCTGGGTGGTCAGGCCCGTTTCGGGCCGGATGTCGAATGGGTCGAGCAGATCGATTATCGCGTCGACCCCCATCGTGGCGAAGGCTTCTATCAGGCGATCCGGCGCTACTGGCCGGCGTTGCCCGATGACAGTCTGCAACCGGCCTACAGCGGCATCCGCCCGAAAATCAGCGGGCCGACCGAGCCGGTCGCCGACTTCATCATCAGCGGCCCGGACATTCACGGCGTACCGGGCCTGGTCAATCTGTTCGGCATCGAATCGCCGGGGCTGACCAGTTGCCTGGCATTGGCCGAACGGGTGGTGCAGCGTTTAATTCGCAATGAAACACTGTAGCAGCTGGCGAAGCCTGCGTTCGGCTGCGTAGCAGTCGTGAATCCTGCGCACGTGGTTTATCTGACCCACCCGCAGCGTATGGTTTAGCGACTGCTGTGCAGCCGAACGCAGCCTTCGGCAGCTGCTACAAAGTCGTGCGGCGCAACCGATGATCAGGGTTTAGGCTGCAACCAGCTGCGAGGACTATTCTTGGCAATGCGCCCATCGCCATGGGAGATCTCTGATGATCAACGTACGCACTGCCCGCATGCTCGCCGATTACAAGCGCTGGGCCGATCAGCGACTCTTCGACAGCCTCATGGCGCTGCCACCTGAGGAACTCAATCGCAAACGGGTGTCGGTGTTCAATAACATGATCGGCGCCTTGAACCACACCTATGTGGTGGATTGCATCTGGCAAGCTCATCTGGAGGGCCGGGGGCACGACTTCAAGACCTCCCATGGCCTGCTCCATACCGAGCTCGCCGAGTTGCGAATGGCGCAACAGGAGATTGATCAATGGTTCTGTGGCTGGAGCTCGGCCCAGACCGAGGAGTCGCTGGATAAACCCATCGAATTCACCTCCATGTCGGGGGAAAGCGGGGTCATGAGTGCCGGCGCCATGCTGTTGCATGTGGTCAACCACGCCAGCTATCACCGGGGCTGGGTGATCCAGATGTACTTCGACATTCCGGCCATACCGCCGATCACCGACCTGTCAGAGTTTTTGCGCGAGGTTCCCGGGTATTGAGTCGAGCCCTGGCCCGATAACAGCATAAATCCGCTGTGGGAAGTGGCCCTGTGGCGAGGGGGCCGCTCCCACATTGATCTTCTTTGTTATGGAGATTGGGTCAAGCCTGGGGAATCAGGTTCTGCCGGCAATCGAGCACCAACCGCGCACCCCCTAACTCACTGCTGTCCACCTCCAGCGTAAACCCATGCAGGCTGGCAATCGCGGCTACGATCGACAGGCCCAGCCCGAATCCGCTTTGCGGGTTGCCGCCTTCGGCGCGATAGAAACGCTGAAACACTGCCTCGCGCTCGGCCGGCGCAATCCCGGGGCCGGAGTCGAGCACTTCAATGCGCGTGTGCCCCGCGTCATTCACCCCACGCAAAATCACCTGGCCACCTGGCGGGGTGAATTTGATCGAGTTGCTCAGCAAGTTCGCCACGGCTTCAAACAGCAGAGCGCGGTCGCCGTTGAGCCCGGGCAAGGATTCGGGCATTTGCAGTTCAAAGGTCAGTTCGCCTTCTTCCGCCAGCGGCAGATAAAAGTCATGCAACTCCCGCAGCAACGGCACCGGGTCCAGTCGCACGAACCCCGAACGGCGCTGGCGATCCTCCAGCTCGGAAATCCGCAACAAGCCACGGAAACGCGCCATCAAGGTGTCCGCCTCGCCGAGCACCGAATCCAGTTGCACGGCCAGTGTCGAGCCTTCATCGGCCTGTTGCTGAATCCGGTACAGCTGCGCCCGCAGACGAGTCAGCGGCGTGCGCAGGTCATGGGCGATGTTGTCGCACACGCCCTTGACCTCATGCATCAAGCGCTCGATGCGTTCGAGCATGGCGTTGACGATGGCGGCGAGCATGTCCAGTTCGTCACGGCGATTGGACAACGGCAGGCGCCGGGTCAGGTCGCCGGCGACGATGGCTTCGGCGCTGGCCTGGATCGCCCGGATCCGCCGCAGCGGGCGCCGTCTCAATAAATGCCAGCCGGCGATGCCCGGCAAAATCGTCAGCGACACGCCCCACAATAGCGCGTGCAGGATGATCCGGGTCACGGCAAACAACGAACCGTTGTCCCGCACCAGCACCAGCCAGCGGCCGTCCAGGGTTCGGGTCGCGACGGCGTCGCAGCTGTCGGCGGGCAGGGTCGGGTCGTCGGATTCGGCGCAATCGCCGAGCATGTGAATTTTGCCGTCCAGCGGCAGTTCTTCGGGGATCTGGCGCAAGGCGCCGCTGAGGTAGCGCTGCTGGTCATCGAACAGGCCATAGGCATCGATGCCGCGAATGTCGAAGGTCATGCTGGCGGCGAGGGCATCCACCAGTTGCTCGCCCTGGAAGCGTGAAAACAGATGCTGACGTTGCATCAGCGAGTGTTTGGCGAGGGTGTCGAGGTAGTTGGACACCTCGTAATACATGACCCCCATGAGAATCGCGCTCCAGGCGACGAACAGCGAACTGTAAAGCGCCAGCAAACGGCTGCTGGAGGAACGCCAGCCTTTAGAGGGGTTCAGCAATGACATAACCCGAGCCTCGCACGGTCCGAATCAGTGGGGCTTTGCCTGGCGGGTCGATTTTCTTGCGCAGACGGCCGATGTGCACGTCGATCAGGTTGGTGCCGGGGTCGAAGTGATAACCCCAGACTTCTTCGAAAATCATCATCCGCGACAGAATCTGCCCGGTGTTGCGCATCAGAAATTCCAGCAACTTGTACTCGGTGGGCAACAGCGTCAGCAACTGGCTGTCGCGGCTGGCCTCGTGGCTGATCAGGTTCAGCTCCAGATCGGCCACGCGCAACGTAGTGGCCTGGGCGGTCACGGTGTTCTGCCGGCGCAGCAAGACTTCGACCCGGGCGGCCATTTCATCGGTGGCGAACGGTTTGGTCAGGTAATCGTCGCCGCCGGCACGCAAGCCACGCACGCGTTCATCGACGTCGGAGAGGGCGCTGATCATCAGGATCGGCGTGGCCACACCCATGGTGCGCAAGGTGGTGACAATCGCCAGGCCATCGAGCTCCGGCAGCATGCGATCGAGGGTGATCAGGTCGTAGTCGCCACTGACGGCGCGCTCCAGGCCTTCGCGGCCATTGTCGACCCAATCCACCTCAAGGCCGTGGCTGCTCAGTTCGGCGACGATTTCCCGGGCGGTCACGGCGTCGTCTTCGATGGTCAAAATACGGGTCATAGGGCTTGCCTGATAATCGGTTCAATACGAAGTTGAGGCATTTTGCCAAGAATTACATGCGGCTGATTAAATTAACTTTCATGTGGTCTCGTGAGGCTGGTCGCAACATTGATATCATCCAGCCATGACTCTAAATGGAAGCTGCACTGTGCGCACTTTAATGGTTCGTGGCTGGATGCCAATATTTGTGCTGTTGTGCCTGTTCGGTTCATCCGCCTGGGCTGCCAATACGCCGTGTTCGGGGAAGAAGGGCGGTATCGATCGTTGCGACGGCGATCTGTTCCTGTGCAATGACGGCTCCATCAGCGGTTCAAAGAAAAGCTGTTCGGCGATGTTTGGCACTAAAAGCCAGGCGCGGCCGCAGACGCTGTTACAGGAAACCGAAGGCTGCGCCTGCGGTACCGGTACGTTCTGCACCGGGCCAAGAGGCGGTGTGTATTGCCTGACGCCCAGCGGCAACAAGAGTTACAAGCGCAAGTAATTCGTTTGCAGCCAAAAAACGCTTAGCGCAATGCTTAGCGTCGATGTTGGATAGGACGCAGGTGTTTTCACTGGCCTGGATCAATATTTCCTTCGGCGATATTTCCTAACATAAAAAGATCCAGCCCCATCTCGCGGTATTGACTACATTGCTTGGACGCGCAGCTGATGCGTTGTCGAAGTACCAGTGCAGACCTTCTCGTTGTTATTAGTCAGGTGGCCCGCAAGGTGTAGTGCAGCATGGAGCTGAAGAATCTCACCTGAACCTTTCACGGATGAACAATCGCAATGCAACGCATAAACCGAACCTTCGATATCCAGCCACTGGTGCGGGCGGATATGACTGTGTGCATCAATGGCCAGACTGTCAGCGCCGCCATCGGCGAAACCGTCCTGACGGTCATTCAGTCACTGGGCATTCGCCAGGTGGCCCGTAACGATCACGATCAAATCAGCGGTGCCTATTGCGGCATGGGCGTGTGCCAATGCTGCCTGGTGAAAATCGATGGGCGCCACAAACGGCGTGCCTGCCAGACGATCGTGCGTGAGGGCATGCGCATCGAAACCCGGGTCAACCGTATCGCCGGGCAGGAGGTTTTATGAGCCTGCAACCGGTGATCGTCGGCGGCGGGCCGGCGGGTATGGCCGCGGCCATTGAACTGGCGCGCCATGGTGTGCGTTGTACCTTGCTCGAAGAGGCTTCGCGTCTTGGCGGGGTGGTCTATCGCGGCCCCTTGCGCGATAACGTGCAACTGGATTACCTGGGGCCACGCTATTCGGAAGTGCTGGCCAAACTGCATGGAGAATTCCACGAGCAGTCGGGCCTGATCGACGTGCGCTTGAACCACCGCGTGGTCGGCGCCGAAGGCACCCGGGCGTTGGTGGTGCTGGACATCAACGAGCATTTGCAGGAGGTCGAATACCCGCAGCTGCTGTTGGCTGCCGGTTGCCATGAGCGCAGCGTACCGTTCCCCGGCTGGACCTTGCCTGGGGTGATTCTGCTGGGTGGTTTGCAACTGCAAATCAAGAGCGGCGTCGTTCAACCCCAGGGGCCGGTGGTGATTGCCGGCACCGGTCCGCTGTTGCCGCTGGTGGCCTGCCAGCTACACGCTTCGGGGGTGAGCGTCGCCGGAGTCTACGAGGCGTGCGGGTTCGGCAAGATCGCCCGGGAAAGCCTCGCGCTATTGAACAAGCCACAGTTGTTCCTCGACGGTTTGAGCATGCTCGCGTACCTGAAACTGCACGGCATTCCCATGCACTATGGCTGGGGCGTGGTCGACGCACAGGGCGAGGATGAGTTGAGTTCGGTGACTGTCGCGCCGTACTCCAGCACCTGGGAGCCAGACCTGAGCCGCGCCGAACGGATTGCCGCGCAGACCCTGGCGGTCGGCTATGGCTTCATTCCTCGCACCCAACTCAGCCAGCAAATGGGCCTGGACCATGGCTTCAGCGATGACGGCTACCTGCGGGCCAGCGCCAATGTCTGGCAGCAAAGCAGCGAACCCCATGTGCATCTGGCCGGTGACATGGGCGGCATTCGCGGTGGCGAGGCGGCCATGCTCGCGGGACGAATCGCAGCAGTGTCGATCCTGCTGCAACGTGACGTGCTGGATGCGGAGTTGGCGCGGGTCAGACGTGACCGCTACCTGTCGAAACTCAAGTCCATCGTGCGCTTTCGCGCCGCCGTCGACCGTTACACCGAACGCGGTGCCGGGCAGACCGCATTGCCGGTCGCCGACACGGTGATTTGCCGCTGTGAGCACGCGACCCGCGCCGACATCGATCGGGCGCTGGAGCAGGGTGTGCAAGACCTGGCCAGCCTGAAAATGCGCACCCGCGTGAGCATGGGCGACTGTCAGGGGCGGATGTGCGTCGGTTATTGCACCGACCGTTTGCGCGAAGCCACCGGGCGGCAAGATGTGGGCTGGTTGCGACCGCGCTTTCCCGTCGACCCGATTCCTTTTTCAGCATTCCAGTCTGTCGGCACGGAGGCTGCAAGCCATGAGTAAGTTCTACGACGTGATCATCGCCGGCGGCGGTGTGATCGGGGCGTCCTGCGCCTATCAGTTATCCAAGCGCAAACACCTGAAAGTCGCGCTGATCGACGCCAAGCGACCCGGCAACGCGACCCGTGCTTCGGCCGGGGGCTTGTGGGCGATCGGTGAGTCGGTGGGCTTGGGCTGCGGGGTGATTTTCTTCCGCATGATGTCGGCCAATCGCAAGCGCGAAGCCCAGGGCGCGGCGGTGGCGGTGGACTCCAGCACGCCGCATATCCTGCCGCAGTCGTTCTTCGATTTCGCCTTGCAGTCCAACGCGATGTACCCGGATTTGCACCGGGAGCTGCAGGACAATCACGGGATGGATTTCAAGTTCGAGAGGACCGGCTTGAAATTCGTGATCTACGACGATGAAGACCGGCTCTACGCCGAGCACATCGTGGCGTGCATTCCGCACCTGGCGGATCAGGTGCGCTGGCTCGATCAAGCGGCACTGCGCGAAGCCGAGCCAAGTGTCAGCCATGAGGCGAGGGGGGCGCTGGAGTTTCTCTGCGACCATCAGGTCAGCCCGTTCCGCCTGGCCGATGCCTACACCGAAGGCGCGCGGCAAAACGGTGTGGACCTGTACTTCAACACCAACGTCACCGGGGTGCTGCATCACGGCTCGCAGGTCACTGGCGTGCAGACCTCCGAGGCCGGTGTGTTCCGTTGCGATACGCTGATCAACGCTGCGGGTGCGTGGGCCGCCGACCTCAGCGAGCAGGCCACCGGCATTCGCATTCCGGTGAAACCGGTGAAGGGCCAGATCCTACTGACCGAGCGCATGCCGAAGATCCTGCGCGGTTGCCTGACCACCAGCGACTGTTACGTGGCGCAGAAAGACAATGGCGAAATCCTGATCGGCAGCACCACCGAAGACAAAGGTTTTGACGTGACCACCACCTACCCGGAAATCAGCAGCCTGGTGCAAGGCGCAGTGCGCTGCATTCCGGCGCTCGCCGACATCAACCTGAAACGTTGCTGGGCCGGGTTACGTCCTGGTTCGCCGGACGAACTGCCGATTCTCGGGCCGATGAAAGGGGTGCAGGGTTACCTCAATGCCTGCGGACATTTCCGCACCGGCATCCTGACCTCGGCGATTACCGGCGTGGTGCTGGACAAACTGGTGAATAACGAGCCGTTGCCGCTGGATATCACACCGTTTCTGGCGGATCGGTTTGAAGTGACGCCGGAGGTCGAATCGAAAGAAGCGCACATGGCTTGACCTCAACCTCACCACAGACGCGCGAGCGCTGTGGTGAGGGCGCTTGTGCCGTCACTCTTTAACGCTCATGAACTCCTTGGCCCAACGAATGTAGTCCTCCGGCTGCGTATAGGTATGCGTTAGTTCGGTGGCGTTCAGGTCGGAGGCCTGGGTGAAGATCTGGCGCTGTTCACGCAGGCTGTCATAAGTGGCTTTGATCGCTGCGAAGTAGGCGCCATGGCCGTCGATGGTGACTCGCACGCCCAATTCGGCCAGGCGTTTGTCGTCGCGCAGCAGCGGGTTGCCGTAGGTGACCAGCATCAGCGGTACGCTCAGGTGTTCGGCGATCTGTTCCAGATGATCGAAATCCTGCACGCCCACCATGCAAATCCCGTCGGCCCCGGCCTGTTGGTAATGCTGGGTGCGGCTGATGATTTCCTGGACCGGCAGGATCCCTGCGTTGGTGCGGGCGATGATCGCCATTTCCGAATCGACCCGGGCTTCCAGCGCCGCGCGGATCTTGCCGACACCTTCGGCGACCGTGATCAGGTCGGTGGACTTGCGACCGAATTGCGCCGGTAGCAGGGTGTCTTCGATGGTCAGGGCGGCCACGCCGGCGCGTTCGAGTTCGACGATGGTGCGCATGACATTGAGCGCGTTGCCGTAGCCGTGGTCGGCGTCGGCAATGACCGGCAATTGCGCCACTCGGCCGATGCGGGTGGCCTGTTCGGCGAACTCACTGAGGGTGATCAACGCAAAATCGGGGGCGCCCAATACCTGCAACGACGCCACCGAACCACCCAGGATTCCCACCTCAAAACCCAGGTCGGCGGCGATGCGTGCCGACATCGGGTCGAAGACAGAGGCCGTGTGGTAGCAGATGCCGGAAGCGAGCAGTTGGCGGAAATTACGGCGTAAATCTTGGTGAGAAAGCCTGGACATACGAGTTCCACCATATAAAGGAATGGAAGGGCTTGAGCAAAAGTGTCAACGCCGAAGGAACAAAAGGCTATCACGCGGGCGGGTAAAGGATGATGACGAATTTTTTTGGCAAGTGAACGCAAGATCTTTTCCGCTCACGCCGCTACCGCTTGCTGCTGTTGGTTGAGCAGCGGCACCGCGCGTACCGAGCTGCCGGGTTGCAATTGCAGGCGTTTGGCGGTGAGGCGGTCGACCACCAGGCTATTGCCCACCAGCCGCGCCCGGGCGGTGGTGATGCGGCAGTTTTCCAGGCGACGGTTGTGGATCAGCCATACCGGGGCCTGGTCGTCGGGCGTGCCGATGGCCAGCACCAGTGATTGGCTGTCGCGCACCGCGCGGATTCTCGACACCGGGGCTTCGATCACCGGGCCTGCGTCGAAGATGTCGATGTAACCCTTATGGGCAAACCCCTCGGCGGTGAGGATCTTCAGCGCCGGTTCGGTGTTGGGGTGGGGCTTGCCGATCACCGCCTGGGCCTGTTCGGTGAGCAGGCAGGTGTAGAGCGGCTGGCGCGGCATCAGTTCGGCGATGAACGCTTTGCTGCCCAGCCCCGACAAGTGATCGGCATGGCTGAAATCCATCTTGAAGAAGTGCCGGCCCAGGCTGTCCCAGAACGGTGAGCAGCCATGTTCGTCGGCACTGCCGCGCAGTTCGGCGATGAGCTTGTCGCCGAACAGCTGGGGGAATTCGGCAACGAACAGCAGCCCCCCCAGCGACAGCAATCGACCATTGCTGCCATAACGTTGATCGTGTCGCAGGAACAACGAGCAGATTTCCGATTGCCCGGTCATTTCGTTGTTGAGGAACAACGTGGGGATCTGGCGCTGAATACCCAGGTCCGGCGATGAACTGACCGTGAGCCCGACCCGGTAGTTGTACCAGGGCTCTCGCAGACCGACGGCCCCGATCAGGGCACTGACGCCGACCACTTGCTGATCATCGTCTTCGAGCACAAACAGGTAGTCGGCATCCGCGCGCTCGACCTGTCCGGCGAAAGTCCGCTGGGCCCAGCGCACCCGGTGGGTCAGGCGCTCTTCGTTGGCCGGCAGGGTAGTGAACCCGGGGCCGGCCCGTTGTACCAAATCCAGTAAAGCGGGCAGGTCGGTCATTTGAACCGGGCGCAAAATCATGATGCAGCTCCTTCTTCGCGCCTGCTCGGGCGCTGTCGTTGGGCTCGGGGCCGGTTGCCACTCACAGGGCGATCAGCCGGATCGCACTGGCGTCGGTCACGTTCAAGGCCGCGCACATCTCGGCGCTCAAAGCGATAGGTTGCCCGGCGCAGTAGTCCAGTTCGGCGACGATGGCGCGGTAGTCCTTCAACGAATCGTTGCTCACCAGGTAACTGCCACGGGCGTCGATGGGCGAGCCCGTCTGCACCGTGCCGGCCTGGCTCTGGGCGATGGAACGAATGCTTGAGGTGCGGGCGTACAGCGTCGGGCCGCCGTCGAACAGGTCGATGTAGCTGTTGGTCTCGAAGCCTTCGCGCTCCAGAATGTCGAAGGCCTCCTGGCCATCGGGGTGGATCCGGCCGATGCAATCTTGCGCAGCCTGCGACAGCATCGGCACGTAGATCGGGTATTGCGGCATCAATTCTGCGAGGAATGTTCGGCTCTGCAGGCCGCAAAGCCGCTCGGCCTCGACGTAAGGCAAATCGAAGAAATGCTTGCCCAGCGCATCCCAGAACGGCGATTGCCCCTGTTCGTCGCTGTAACCGACGATCTCGGTGATCACCGCTTCGGCAAAACGTGCCGGGTGGGCGGCGATGAACAGCAGTCGCGCCCGGGACAGCAACTCGGAAAATGGCGTGCGCTCCAGTGCCGAGTCGATATGGAAACCGCGCAGCAAAGAGTGACCGCTGAGGTCTTGGCACAACGACAACGCCGGCACCCCATGCTCGATGTTCAGCTCCCGTGAGGCGCTGGTGAAATGGCGGTTGCGCAAACTGTAGAACGGCTCGCCGAACCCGGCGGTGGCGAGCACTTCCGAGCAGCCGACCAGACGGCGAGTCGTCAGGTTTTCCAGCACGAAGAAATAGTTCTCCGGACCTTGGCCCTGGACGTCTTTTTCGAACGAAGCACAGGAATCGAGAATTTTCTCCCTCAGGCGTTCGGTGTCGTCCGGCAAGGACGTGACCCCCACCAGACTGTCACGCGCCAGTTGCTGCAACTGGGGCAGGTCGGTTAACTCGACTGGACGTAAGACCAGCATGGACATACTCCTGTATCAAAGGGTTCGGCGGCTTGCACCGAACCTGACTATCACTGTCGGTTTCCACGCGTAAAATCGGCAGTCGCCTGAAATCATGTCAGACGTTGCTCTTTTTCTTGTCAGCCGTTGCTTGGGTCGGGCAGTGCGGTGCTGGCACCCAGTTTGTTGAGGAAGAATAGATAGACCAGGCCCAGGGCAATCCAGATCAGGCCGAGTTTCTGTGCATCGACGCCCATGTTGTACATGATGGCGGCGACGATGATGAAGCCGATGACCGGGCAGATCAGGTGACGGATCACCTGGCCGGATTGCTGCCGGCGCCAGTAGTAGTTGATCACGGTCAGGTGCAGCAGCATGAAGCCGCTCAGGGCGCCGAAGTTCACCAGAGAGGTGAGGGTGTCCACCGAGTTGATGAACAGGTAGCAGATCACCAGCGACAGCACCGCCACCAGATAAATGCTCAAGTACGGTGTGTTGTGTTTCGGGTGCACTTTGGCCAGCACTTTTGGCAGTTTGCCGTCTCGGGCCATGCCGAACAGCAGTCGCGAAACCGCCGCTTGGGAGGTGATGGCGACCGCCACACCCCAGGCCAGCGCAGTGGCCACGGCGGTCAGGGTGGCCAGCCAGCTACCGGCGGCGATTTCGGCGATTTCATAGAACGCGGTGTCGGCGGACTTGAAGCCCAGGCCGGCGGCCAGGTCGGTGGCGATCCAGGTCTGCACGACGAAGATCACGCCCATCACCACCAGGGTAATCAACGCTGCTTTGCCGACGCTGCGGCCCGGATCGCCCTTGATCTCTTCGGCGAGGGTCGAAATCGCATCGAAGCCGAGGAACGACAACACCGCGATCGACACCGCTTGCATCAACAGGGCGAAGTTGAACGTCTCGGGGTTGTACAGCGGCGCCAGGGTCAGCTGACCGTTACCGCCGCCACTGTGCAAGGCAGTCCAGGCGTAGAACAGGAAGATCCCCAGCACCACCAGTTGCGCCAGCAGGAAGATGATGTTCATCCGCGCGGTGAAGGTGATGCCCCGCAGGTTGACGAAAGTGGCGCTGACCAGAAAGGCCAGGATGAAACCGACTTTCGGGATGTCCGGGTACAAATGATTCAGCGCCATCGCCGCGTATACGTAGAGCAGCGGCGGAATCAGCAGGTAATCGAGCAGCATCAGCCAGCCGGCGATAAACCCGACATGTTGGTTGAGGCCGCGTTGTGCGTAGGAATACACCGAGCCCGCCACCGGAAAGGCCCGGGCCATGCTGCCGTAACTGAGGGCGGTGAACAGCATCGCCACCATGCCGATGATGTAGGCCAGCGGCACCATGCCGGGTGCTTCGGCGTTGACGTAACCATACACGCCGAACGGAGCGATGGGGATCATGAAGATCATCCCGTACACCACCAGGTCGGTCAGTGACAGGCTACGTTTCAACTCTTGCCTGTAGCCGAATTCTTCAATGTCCATGAAGCCGTTCTCCTTGATATAAGCAGCTACACGCTGCGAGTTTGAAACTGTTGCTATAGCAGCGGTGCCAGATAGTCGGTCCAGCGACTGACGTCCTCGGGGGTGCGCAGCAGGTCGTTGCGCACCTCGATCAGCACCGAGTCCAGCCCGCGTGCATCGCCGTGAACCGGTACGGTCATGTCACCCAGCGGATCGACTTTGTATGGCTGATTACCGGCGACTTTCAATGGGTGCCGGCTCAGGCCGTCGATCATTCGCTGGGCGTACTCCGTGGCCTGGCCGTACAACACGCCGACTTCCAGCGATCGCGGCTGGCCGTAATATATCGGCGTGAAACTGTGAATCCCCACCACTCGAACCGGTTTATTTTGCTCCACACGGGCGTCGATCAAGGTTTGCAGGCGTGCATGAAACGGTTTGAACAGGCAGTGCCGGCGGTATTCACGGGTGGCCTCGTCCAGATCGCGATTGCCCGGCACCTGATAAATCTCGCTCTGCAACGGAATGCTGTCCGGCGCGTGGCGCGGGCGGTTGAGGTCGATCAACAGCCGCGAATAGTTGGCCGCCAACAGGGTCGCGCCCAGTGCTTCGGCCAAACCCTCGGCCAGCGCCAGGGCGCCGATGTCCCAGGCGATGTGTTCGCGGGCGGCCTCGTCGCTCAGGCCCAGGTCGTTTAACCGGTCCGGGATAAAACGACTGGCGTGTTCACACACCAGAATCAGCGGGTGCTCGGAAGCTTCCCGGCTCAGGGTGTAGGCAGGCCGGGTGTAGAGGCCCAGTTCGGCGGATTCAGTACAGGCGCGCATAGTGCTCACAGAGGTCGGCGGGCGAGAGCTGTTCCGTCAGCGTCAGTTCCTCGGTTTTCAGGGCGAAGTAGGTGTCCAGTAACGCGCTCGGCAGGGCTTCGATCAGCGCCTCGCTGTTGCGCAGGCAATCCAGTGCCCGGGACAGCGACGCGGGCAGGGCGACGATGCCGCGGGCATGGCGTTGCTCTTCGTTCAGGGAGTCAGGGATTTCATCGGTGATGGCGTTCAACGCCAGGCGCTGCTCGATACCCAGGCGCCCGGCGATCAGCAATGCAGCCATGGCCAGGTGCGGTGAGGCGGTGGCGTCCATGGCGCGAAATTCCAGGTTGTACTGCATCGCCACGGATTTGCCGCCCAGGCTGACGGTCGGGCAAATCCGCAGCGCCGCTTCGCGGTTGCGTTGGCCGAGGCAGGCGTAGGAAGCGCTCCAGTGATGGGGCTGCAAGCGTTCATAGGAAATCGGCGTTGGCGCGGTGAACGCACAGAGCGCCGGCAAGTAATGCAGAACGCCGGCGGCCCAATGCTGGCCGAGGGGCGACAGGCCGTTGGCGGTGCCGGCGTCATACATCACCGGTTGGCCGGCCATGTCTTGCAGGCTCACGTGCAAATGCACGCCGTTGCACACGGCATGCTCGGCCGTCTTGGGGGTGAAACTCAGGCTGAGGCCCATTTGCCGGGCAATCTCACGGGTGATCTCGCGCACGTTCACCGCGCGGTCGGCGGCGGCGACACCAAGGGCCGGGCGGCAGGTGATTTCGTATTGGTGCTTGCCGTATTCCGGCAGGAACATTTCCGGTTCGACGCCGCCGGCTCGCAGTGCACTGAGCAGCCAGCCGCCGAATTCGGCGCCTTGGCGCTGGGCTTCCAGAGAGAACGCCAGGTGCTCCGCCGCGCCGCTGTCGAGGTTGAATTCGTGTTCGAACGCGGCGTTGATCTGCAAACCCAACTCGTCGCGATAGCGTTCCACTTCGTTGCGCAACAGCGTACGAGGGCAGGCGCCCCACGGACGGCCATCGGTTTCGCGAATGTCGCCGTGAATGAAGTCCAGCGCCGGCGCGTTGGCATCCGGGCCGTTGTTGACGGTCACCCGGCTGCTCAAGTCTGGAATCAGCCGTAAATCCCCATAAGCGCCCCAAGGGTTGCTGGCGGCGATGATGTCTTGCGGGGTCAGGGCGCTATTGGCCGGCACCCAGCCGCAACCGGCCACTTGATAGGCATCGAGTTCGTCGGTGGGGAAGGAACGGCCGCGTGTCACGCCGATCAGGTCGGTGGTGACAATGGTGGTCATGGGCAGGGGTGACAGGCGTTCGCTCATGGCTGGATCTCCTGCAACCGGCCAAGCACAGTCTGGGTGTCGGTGATCCAGCAGTAGCCCTTGATGGCGTTCAGGCAGGCGTGATGCCGCTGTTCGGTGTAGGTGGCGCAGGCATCTTCGACCAGCGTTACCAGATACCCGCGGTCGGCGGCGTCGCGCACGGCCATGTCGACGCATTGGTCGGTGACGATGCCGGCGATGATCAGGTGGCGGGTTTCTAGGTTGCGCAGCACGTAGTCAATGCTGGTGGAGTTGAACACCCCGGAAGAGGTCTTGGGCAGCACGATTTCGTTTTCGGTCGGCGTCAGCTCTTCGATGATTTGCGCTTGCGGGCTGCCCTTGGGCAGGTGCATGTCCGAGAGTTTGTGGTCCAGCGAACGGTCGCGGCCATCGGCGGTGAGGCTTTCGATGAGTGTGTGCAACACGTTTTGCCGGGCGCTGCGAAAGGCATCGAGCAGCCTGCGTTGATTGGGCACCACCTGCGTGCGGGCGCGGGTCAGGAAGTAGTCGGCATCCGGTTCGTTGAGGTGTGGGTCGAACTGCGGTTCGAGCCAGGCACGTTGCATGTCCACCAGCAACAGCGCGGTGTGGTCGGCGGCAAACGGCAAGTCCCGGGGCGAATGGTGGGGGAGCATGAACATCCTTATTTATCCTCCAGCAGGTGAGTGTCGAAATCGGCTCGCAGGGCATCGATGCCTTCCAGGCGATCGGCCAGATCGGGGCTGCGCAGGGTCAGGCAGGCAATCAGTGCTTCAACCTGGGCCAGCGCCGGCACTATCGAGTCGAAGGCCGACGCCGATTCCACCGGTGCGCTGATGATCAGGTCAGCTATTTCCCGCAGCGGTGATGCGTAGATGTCGGTGAACAGCACGACACGCGCATGTCGGCTCTTCGCGGCATTGGCGACCCGCAGGGCCTGGGACTGATAGCGGCGATAGTCGAACACCAGCAATACGTCCTGACGCTGCACGTCAAACAACCGGTCCGGTAATTGGGCGTTGTCTTCCAGGGCGAAACAGCCGGGCCGCAACAGGCGCAGGTGATTGAGCAAATAGTTGGCGAGGAAACTGCTGAAGCGACCGCCAAAGCAGTGGACCTGGTGGCGGGTGTCGAGCAGCCACTCCACCAGAATCCGCACATCTTCAGGCTGGGTAAGCGCCTGGGTTTCTACCAGTGCCCGATGGCTGTCTGCCAGATAATGGCTCCAGGGGTCATCTTTTTTGAGTTGGGCGCGGGGCTGCAACAGGGTGCTGGGGGAGCGCAGGCGGTGATCCATGTCACTGAGCAAGGCTTCCTGAAAATCGGCGTAACCGCTGAAACCCAGCTTTTTTACCAGCCGCACGATGGTCGGATCGCTGACACCGGCATGTTCGGCCAGACGTGACATCGGGCCCAGTCCGTTACGCGGGTACTGGTCCAGCAAGGCACGTATGACTTTGCGTTCCGACGGCGTGAAGTCCAGGCCGGGCTCGGTGATCAGGTCTCTGAGAGGGGGCATCCGGGCTCCTGCTGGATGGGTATGTCGGTTTCATTTCATAAAACGCTAAATTAGTATTTATGTAACGTGTGCTACATGTCTAGTTAATTTTTGTGCGGATTTTGAAAGCACTAAAATGGGGCAAAACCCCCGTGCGTGCGGGGCTGAGTGGATGTCGACAGGCTTTGTAGGACATCGCCCATAGAGGTGTGAGATATCGACCCAGCTCAGGAATAAAATGGGCGTTGTGAGCCCACGCCGTAGCAGCTGCCGAGCTCGCGAGGCTGCGTTCGGCTGCGAAGCAGTCGTAAACCCTGAGTGCACAGTGTGCCTGACGGATCACAGTGCCTGATTTTACGACCGCTACGCGGCCGAACGCAGCCTCGCGAGCTCGGCAGCTGCTACAAGGAAGGCGCCCAGAGTGCGTTTCTTGCGGCACAATGAACCGATTGTTCGCGGCATCGTGCCATCTTTCATCCCATCGACAGAGAGAACCTTCGTGCAGGCAACCCGCTTGACCCTGATTTGCCACGCTCGAACCGTCGCACAGAAACTGGCGCGTTTTCCTACGAATGAACCCGTGGAAATGGATTGGCAATCGGCGAAGGGCTCGCGCTGTCGTCTGTTCAAGCGAGCCCCCCGTTTACTCTGCGGCCCTGAACGGCGGACCCGGCAAACCGCTGAGCTGTTTGGCGACAACGTGGAGATTGTCACGGCATTGGGGGATTGCGATTTCGGACGCTGGAAGGGCACGTCGATCGACGATTTGCAAACATCCGAACCCGAGACGCTCCAGGCCTGGCTCAGCGACCCGACGTCGGCGCCCCACGGTGGAGAATCGGTGGCGCAGCTCGGTGAGCGGGTAGCCGCATGGCTGAAGACCCTTGAGGCGACACCGGAGCATATCGTTGCCATCACCCATCCGTTTGTCATTCGCGCCGCGCTGATGCAGGTGTTGCAGGGCACCGGGTTCAACCAGATCGATGTCGAACCGTTGTCGGCCGTCGAGTTGCGGTTCAACGGTCGCTGGCGGTTACGCTTGACGGGCATGGACCCTGAAGGAGTGCTGTGATGAAAAAACTTCTGGTTATCGGTGTCGGCGCGGGCAATCCCGACTACATCACGATGCAGGCGGTGAAAGCGCTGAACCGGGTCGACGTGTTTTTCCTCATGGACAAAGGCCAGAGCAAAGACAAACTGATCGACCTGCGCCGCGAGCTCTGCGAGCGCTACATCACCGATCACGACTACCGCTTCGTTGAAGCCCACAGCCCGGAGCGTGAGCGCGGGGATGTGGACTACAACGCCAGCGTCGAAGACCTGAACCGTGCCAAGCAGCAGACGTTCGAGCGGTTGATCAATGAGGAAATGACCGACGATCAGTGCGCCGGTTTTCTGGTGTGGGGCGATCCGGCGTTGTATGACAGCACCATTCGGATCCTGCAGGCGATTCTGGCGTCCGGTCGTTGTCTGTTCGAATTCGAGGTGATCCCTGGCATCACCAGCGTGCAGGCGCTGGCGGCGCAACATAAGGTGCCGCTGAACAGCATCGGCCGCTCGATTGAAATCACCACCGGCCGACGGCTGGCGGCCGGCCAGGTAAGCGATGCCGACAGCCTGGTGGTAATGCTGGATGCGCAAGATGCCTACCATCACGTGGCTGATCAGGAGACAGACATTTACTGGGGGGCCTATCTGGGGACGCCGGATGAAATCCTGATCAGCGGCAAGCTCAAAGACGTGGCCGATGAAATTGAGCGGGTGCGCAAGGCGGCGCGGTTGGCCAACGGGTGGATCATGGATACCTACCTGTTGCGCAAGCCTTGAACGCCGCCAGCTGATGGATCAGTGCTCTTTGGCTTTTCTGATCCTGATCAAAATAAACAGCAGTATGCACAGCGCGAGCGGGGTCATGGCCAGCATGGCGTCCCTCGGGGAAATGTCTGCGCCCATGGTGTGCAGGCCCGAGTAGAACAGCTTGAACAGGCTCAGCAAATAATAGGTGATGGCGATAATCGACAAGCCTTCGACCGCACGCTGGATTTTGATTTGGGTATCGGCGCGAGCGTTCAGGCTGCTCAGGATTTCCGAGTTCTGTTCTTCCATTTCAACCTGCACCCGCGCCTGCAGCAGATCCCCGAGGTTGGCCACGCTTTTGGCCAGCTGCTCCAGGCGCTGTTCGGTGACGTCACAGTACCTGACGGTAGGTTTGAAGCGTCTTTCGATGAAGATCCCGAGTCGCTGGCAATCGCCCACGTGAGTTTCCCTGAGTTCGCCCAAACGCTCGAAAACCAGCTGGGCATACGCTTGGGTGGCGCTGAAGCGGTGTCGGGTTTTCGCGGTGCTGCTGACCACTTGCGCAGACAGACTGGCGATGTCGGTCAACAACGCTTTCGCATTGCCGGTATCGGGGCCGGCGTTACGTTCCGAAAGGTTGACCAATGTCTTGTCGAAGACGTTGAGCTGAGCGCTCAAGGTTTTCGCGGTGGTAAGGGAAAGCGACGCCATCATGCGGTAGGTTTCGATTTCCAGCAGGCGGCGGATCATCCGGCCTTGGCGATAGGCATTCAGGCGCTTGTTGACGAACAGGAAACGGTTGGTGCCGTCCTCGCTCAGGCGAAAATCGCACCAGACCGTCGCATCGCCACCGCCTATGCATGAGCCGCAAGGGTCTTTGAATCCATAAACCGACAGATCGCCGGAAAAAGACGCATCGTTACGCACCACAATCTGCACGGCGTTGATCACGTGCTGCATGAAGGGTTCGACGCGGTCCATCAAGGTCTTGGGGGGCTGGCTCCAGTCAGGCTCCTGACTGGAAGAAGGCACCACCAGTGTCAGCGTCAGGAACTCCGCGTGTCGCTCCCACTTCAAGGCATGCCCCTCCAGCCTGGTGATGCCCTGGGCCGCATCCGGGTCGACGGGGCCGGGGCAGCAGCGACTCAGCAGGGTGTCGCATTGCCCGTCATTAGCCAGAAACGCCAAATGAAACACGTGGGCGGGCTCGTCGAAATACAGCGAAGGGCGCGCGTGCAACTCATTGTGCAGGGTCAGTCTTTGCGGGTGCATGCTGTCGAGGCCATGTTGGAGTTGTTTGTTCTTGGGACTGGGTGACCCATTTTGGAGTCACATACAACTCCCCTCGCCACACGAGCCCGGCACGAGATGCACAACACAGTTGTGAACTATTCTTTCCCAAGTGGGCACCTTCAATGACGCCCACAGGGAATTGATATGAATCAAGGCCCAAGAGACTTTAAGGGGGGAGTCTGGGCTGAAGCCGGGTTGTTGACCTGGCGAAAACGCCATCGCTGTCCGGAGTCAGATCATGAGCCAGTATCAACGGTTATTACTGATCATCAACCCGCTCCTGCGCCAGTCTCCCGCGCTCAACCATGCCGCTGCCGTGGCCAAGGCCAGCGGGGCGAGTTTGCATATTGCGGCGCTGATCCCCTCGTTGGACATTCTGTCGTTGCTCGAAGAGGGCGACCGGAAAGTGGCTCGGGCGAACTACCTGCAGGAACACCGCGACTGGCTCAAGGAACAGGCGGAAAAAATGCAGGGCAGGGGGATCGAGGTGACAACCGAGGTCGCCTGGGCCGACAACATGCGCCAGGACATCCTTGATCACGTCACGGAAATGCAACCCGATCTGTTGATCAAGCAAGTCCAGCATGAGCCCGTGCTCAAGCGCGCGTTCTTTACGCCGCTGGACTGGCGTTTGTTGCGCCATTGTCCGGTGCCGGTCTATCTGGTGGGCGCCGAAAGCCATGCCTTGCCGCAGAAGGTGGTGGCCGCGGTTGATGTTGTCGATACCGAGCCTTCGAACAGCGAACTCAATGACCGGATCATCCTGCAGGCGTCTGCCCTTGCGCTGCAATGCAATGCCGAGTTGCATCTGCTGTTCGCGTGTGACATTCCGGCCGCTTTTCTGGCGGATCTGGGTGGTGGCCTGACGCTATCGGAGCTTACCCGGGAATTGCGCAAGGACCTGGAAACCTCATTCCTCAAGTTGGCCGCCCGGTTCGGCGTGCCCGCTGAATGCCGGCATTTCATCACGGGGCATCCGGTGTCGGCGCTGAGTGAGTTCGCCCACGAACACCAGATAGATGTGATCGTGATGGGTAGAACGCAATACGGCAGCCTGGAGAAACTGCTCGGCAGCACGACCGAACATATTCTGTACCAGGTGCCTTGCAGCGTTCTGGCGGTGTAGTCGCAAGCATCCTTGGCGAAATTGACTTGCCCGTTTCGGGGTTCCCGCCCCAGGGAGGTTTTCAGATGAATCACAGTCCTTCATTGCAAACCATCTTGCATGACCGGGTTGATGCCGGCCGAAGCCTAGTGGAACCGTTGCTTAAATACGCTAAAAGAGCCGATGTCATCGTCCTGGCCTTGCCCCGTGGCGGCGTACCGGTCGCCTATGAAGTGGCCACGGCCCTGGAGGTTCGCCTGGACCTGATGCTGGTCCGCAAGCTCGGGGTGCCGTCCCACCAGGAATTCGCCATGGGTGCTATCGCCAGCGGTGGCATTCAAATCGTCAATGACGATGCGCTGCGGGCTAACGGCATCGACCAGCGTACGCTCGACGCGGTGGTGGCGAAGGAAACGCAGGAAATGTTGCGTTGCGAGCAGCTATTCCGGGTATCCCGCGGGCCTTTGGCACTCAAGGATCAGGTGGTGATTCTGATCGACGACGGCCTGGCGACAGGGGCCACGATGATGGCTGCGATACAGGCCGTGCGCTTGCAAGCACCATCGCGCATCGTCGTCGCCGTGCCGGTGGCCCCCATGGAAACGGCAGAGGCACTGCGCGACGAAGTGGACGAGCTGATTTGCCCGCTCACCCCCGATTGGCTGGTATCGATCGGCCATTGGTACACGGACTTTACTCAGACGTCGGACCAGGAAGTCATCGATCTTTTACATCGGGCCAGGCAGAGAGAATCAGTGATGAAATGAGGCAAACTGCTGGCCCCCCGATCTCTGGTTCGTTGTCAAACTCGCTTTCTTTTCAGCAGGTTAGGCATTGGCGATATGCGGACTTTGGTATGGATGACTGCAACGTTTGTCCTGGTGGTTATCTCGTTTGGAGCCCAGGCAAAGGAACTGAGCAAGAACTCTCGCTATGTATGCAGCTGGGGCTCGGAAATAGCCGAGGGCGCGCAAGCCTCGAAACTTTCCGGGCTTACGCTTTACGGAGCACGCAAGAAGCTGCAATCGCGCAAGTTTCCCCGGCCGTGGATGCGCATGACGGCCATGGGCATCACGGAGCAAACCTATAACAGCCCTTCGCGTCTCAAGCCTGCCGGCATCAAGCAAACGTATTACGAGCAATGCATCCGGCATGAGTTGGCGCAACGGTAAACCGCCGGTCGCAGGGGCCGTTCCTACGACCCCATCCCTCCCGCTCAGCCTTGCGAATCCCCACCAGCAACATCGCAAACGCCGGGTTGTCTACAGATCGCGTTACGGCCAATGACTGGTCATGCATTATCCGGCGCCTCACGAAACCGTTGTGCAAGGCGATCCGCAAACGGATAAAACGAAAACCAGGGCCTGGCTTCGTCGATCACACGCAGGAATGACGGTCGCTGTATCAACCGGTCGAAATAGGCGCTCAAGTGCTGGTAGTCGTCGGGGAACGGCACCAGTGTGCAGGCATAGAACAGCGCCGGGGCGGCGGCACAATCGGCCAGGCTGAAGTCCGGGCTGGCCACCCAGATCCTGGACGCCATTCGGCGCTCGAGCATGCTGTACGCCGTCGCAAGTGTGGCCCGTTCCCTGGTCAAATCACCGTTGGTCGCGTGTAGTCGATCACTGACAATCTGTTGGACCGGCGTTTGTAGATAATTGTCGAAAAACCGGTCCCATAAGCGCACCTCCAACGCGGTCTCCCAATCGTCCGGAACCAGGCGCTGTTCACCTGGATACAGGCGATCCAGGTACTCGATGATGACGCTGGACTCCGGCAGATTACGTTGACGAGCATGATCGCGAAGTACCGGGAATTTTCCGATTGGCCACAATGCCTGAAGCTCTGCGCGGTCGGCGGCGTCCGTGAGATCGATGATTCTTCTGTCGAACTTGATGCCGTTTTCGTAAAGCGCGATGAGCACTTTGTGGCAGTACGACGACAGCGGATGGTAGTAAAGCGTTAGCGACATTTTTCAACTCCTTGTTGGGCAGATGAAAAGGGTGGGGCAATCAACAAGCATAGGCTGATGCCGGCGAAGCGTCTGGGCAGATGCTTTCGAGCTTGTGAGCTTGCACACGGGAGAATTCCTGCTTAACTGGAAACCGCTGGTCGGGTTGTGACTCATTGGTCATGGCGTTCATCTCAGCGCCCTTGTACCGTTGTCGCTGGTTTGTGCTGTCAGGCTTGCCCGGAGGAAGCCGGACAGTCGATCACGCTGTGTGTCTGGTCCAATTTGTTCAAGGAATAGAATGAAATGATGCCGAAAACTGCCATCGTCGAGATTGGTAAGAAGTACAAGGTTTATACCGAGCACTATCTCAACGCCGCTGCTGACAAGACGATCATTCTGGTCAATGGCTCGCTGGCAACGACCGCATCCTTTGCGCAAACGGTGCGTTACCTGCGGCCACGCTTCAATGTGGTTCTCTACGATCAGCCCTACGCCGGTCAATCGAAACAACACAACCGGCATGACCAACCGATCCGCAAGGAAGACGAGGCCGAAATACTGCTGGAGTTGATCGAGCACTTTCGCGCCCAGCATGTGCTGTCCTTTTCCTGGGGCGGCGCGGCGACCTTGGTAGCGCTGGCCCAGCGGCCCCGCCGGATCGAAAAGGCGGTGATCAGTTCATTCGCCGCGCGGATCAACACACCGATGCGTGAGTATCTGGAGAGCGGCCGGCACTTTCTCCATGCCTGCGATCGGCGCAACGTCGGGCGTTTGATCAACAGCACGATCGGCAAGCACCTGCCGTCGCTGTTCAAGCGTTTCAATGAGCGCCATGTCAGCAGCCTGGACGAACACGAATACCGTCAGATGCATTTTCACGTCAATGAGGTGCTGACCCAGGACACTCACTGCTACGTGTCCTGTGCCGATTCCATCGAAGTCCCGCTGCTGTTTATCAACGGTGAATGGGATGAGTACACCTCGGTGGAAGACGCCCGTCTGTTTGCGGCGCATACCCCCAAGGCGCAGTTTCAGACCATCGAGAACACCGGGCACTTCCTTGACATGGAACACCCCACGGCCTGGCATGACACGCAGCGGGCCTTGCTGGGCTTTCTGCAGCCGCCAGTCGTGAAGACGCCAAGCCAGCTACGCAATCCGGCTTTCAGCGGCAAATCGTCAGTGATTCCGCCCCTGCAATCAGCTAACTGGCTGCGGCCTTAACTGACGCAGCAACTCGATTTGATCCGCAGGGACCAGCGTGCGCAGGGCTTTATACAGTGCGCGGGTCTCTAGCAGGTTCCAGACCCGCAGCATGGTTTCCAGGGCGTCCAATGGCTTGCTGATGAAGTCCTTGGCGCCCAGGGCCAGCGCGCGCAGGCGGGTATCGCGGGTGGCGTCGGCGGTGAGCACGAGGATCGGCAGGTATTCGCCGGCCGGAATGCGCCGGTTGAGCTGTTCGAGCACGGCAAAGCCGTCGAACTCCGGCATGTGCAGATCGAGAATGACCAGATCCGGCTCGAAGCTGTTGAACAGGTCCAGGGTTCGCAGCGGCTGGGTGCTGCTCAGTACATTGGTCAGGCCTTCGCGGACCAGCAACTGCTCCATCAAATCGAGGTTGGGTCGTTGGTCGTCGATGATCAGAATGCGCAGGTCGGTGTTCACACGGGCTCCGGTAGGTGCTGGTCAAGATGGGCGAGGAATGAAGGAATATGAATCGGCTTGGTCAGCACCGCGGTCGCTCCTGCTTCCAGCAAGGCCTGGTGCGTGAGGTCGCTGGCATCGGCGGTGATCATCAGCACGGGCGTGGCGCGGGTGCTGGAGGACAGACGCAAGCGCTGCAGAACGTTGAAACCGTCAAGATCCGGTAGCGCCACATCCAGCAAAATCAGCTGCGGTGCATGTTGCCGGGCCAGGTCCAGGCCCATTTGCCCCTGCATGCTTGAGAGCAACTGGATGTGTGGCCGTCGCTGCAGCAGGGTTTCGATCAGAGCCAGGCTCGACAGATTGTCTTCGATGCACAGCACTTTGCCCTGGTAATCGGGGGCGGCGAGGGCGGGTGTTGCGGTTGGCGGGCTGATCAGTGCCGCAGGTGGCTCAGTGGTTGACGGCAATCGTTCGAAGGGTAGCTCCAGGGTGAAACTGGAGCCGTTGCCGGGTTGGCTTTTGACGGTCAGGCTGCCGTTCATCATTTCCAGAAGACTTTTGCTCAACGCCAGGCCGAGGCCGGTGCCTTCAACGTTCGGATCGGTCTCCAGGCGCTCGAACGGTTTGAACAGTTGGTCCTGCCGATCAGCCGCAATGCCCTTGCCGGTATCGCAGACCGATACCGCAATTCGTTGTTGATGAACCCTGACTTCAATGTGCACCTGACCCTGGGGCCGGTTGTATTTGATCGCGTTGGACAAAAGGTTCAGCAGCACCTGAACCAGCCGTTGCCGATCGGCGACGATCCCGCTGTCGGCGGCCAGCATCGGCAGTTCCACCAGTTGAATGCCGGCGTCGCAGGCCATGGGCGACACCAGCGTCAGGGCTTCTTGCAGCACCACCGCCAGGGGCACAGCCTCAATGTTGAGCGGCAGCCGCCCGGCTTCGATCTTGGCGATGTCCAGCACTTCGTTGATCAGGGTCAGCAGGTGTTGCCCGGCCCGCAGGATGTGACCGATCTGCGCCCGCTGCCCTTTGGGCGAATCCATATCCAGCAGTTGCGCGAAGCCGAGAATCGAGTTGAGCGGGGTACGCAGTTCGTGGCTCATGCGCGACAGAAACTCGCTTTTGGCGCGGCTGGCGCGTTCCGCTTCTTCCCGCGCAGTACTTAGCGCGATCTCGGCGGCACGGCGATCGGTGATATCGCGGGTGATCTTGGAGAACCCGCGCAGGGCGCCACTGCTGTCGTACTGGGCGGTAATCACCACACTGGCCCAGAAGCGGCTGCCATCCTTGCGGCAACGCCAGGCCTCTTCCATGTAATGACCATTGCGTGTGGCCTCGCGCAGTGCCATGTCGGGATGCTGCGGACATTCTTGCGGCAGATAAAACACCGAGAAATGCTGGCCGACGATCTCCTGTTCGGTATAGCCCTTGATTCGTTCGGCGCCGGCATTCCAACTAGTGACGAAGCCGCGTGTGTCGAGGGCGAAAATACCGTAGTCCTTCACCCCATCGATGATCAGCCGCAAGCGTTCTTCGTTGTCGCGCAAGGCTCGTTCGCGTTCGGCCAGCAACAGCCCGGCCTCGACCAGGCGCGTGCCCAATTGACCGATCTCATCGTTCTCCGGCGGTTGCGGCAATAACGGCTGGCCGAGTGCCAGCCGTTGGGCGTTACGCTGAACCTGCTGCACCCGGGCGACGATGCCTTTGGACAGAAACAGCACCGCGACAATGGCGCCGAACAACCCGCAAACGGCGGCCAGCAAGGTGGAGAACAACAGGCGCTGTCGAGTGGAGGCCGCCGCTGCGGTGCGCTCGGCCAGCAGGGTGTCCTCGAGGGTGCGCATGGCGCTGATGCGCTCGCGTAATTCGTCGAGGACATGTTTGTTGTTGATCAGGATCGTGGTAATCGACTCTGGGGTTGCGTTGCGATCATCGAGCAGTTCAACCAGACCTTCGACCTTGGTGTCGATCAGCGGCGTGATCGCCTCCAGATGTTTACGCACCCGCTGATCGCGAACGTTGCGGTCGAGCCGCTGCAGGGCCGATTCGATCAAGGGCTTGGCTTGCCGGTAACCTGGCAGGAAATCCTCGCGATGGGTCAGCAGATAGCCGCGCACGCTGGCGGCGGCCTCGGCGAGCAGGGTGTGCACCGCCTGAATATCGCCTTGCACCAGCAACACGCGGCGCACGTCCTCTTCCGCGCGTGCGGTCTGCCGTTCGGTGGTGTAGATCAGCACCAGCGAGAGCAACAAAATCACCAACGGCAGGGAAATCACCACGAGGGCTTTGCCGCGTAACGGCAGATCGGCCCAGCGGCGGGCGTTTGACACTTTCATGACTGGGTCACCAGACCCAGCGCAATACCACGCACAGCGGCCTGGGTGCGGTCGGCGGCGCCGAGTTTGCCGATGACCCGTTCCACATGGGCTTTGGCCGTGCCGGTGGTGATGCCGAGTTTTGCACCGATTTCACGGTTGCTCATGCCGCTGGCCACCAGCCCCAGCACCTGGCGTTCCCGTGGGGTCAGGGTTACGGGAGCGGCGCCGCTGGCGTTGCGCTCGGTCAGGCGGCGCAGCAACTGCGCGCTGACTGAACTGTTGAGGGCCTGCTCGCCGTCAGCGACACGTTGCAAGGCGTCGATCACTTCGTGGCGGCTGGCATCCTTGAGCAGATAGCCCACGGCGCCGGCGTTCATGGCGGCTTCAAGGTGATCGGGGCTGTCGTCCATGGTGAACATCATCACTTTCAGGCTCGGCAGGCGCTCTTGAAGCAGGCGTGCGGCGCCCAGCCCGTTGAGCACCGGCATGCGGATGTCGAGGATGACGATGTCGGGCAAAAGACGTTCACATAAGTCCAGTGCTTGCTGGCCATTGCACGCCTGGCCGACCACTTCGAATTGCGTCAGGCCGGCGAGCAACGAGACGAAGCCGGTGCGCGTGACTTCATGATCGTCCGCCACCACCAGTCGTATAGCGTCAGTCATTGAGGGGTTCCATTCAGGCCTGAGGGGACAGTGGCGCGCAGTTGCGTTCCGCCGTGAGCATGGCTGATGCAAGTGAATTCGCCGCCCAGCAGGCTCGCGCGTTCCTGCATCGCGGCAAGCCCCAGGTGCCGGGCGCCGCAGGTATCGAGGGGTTGTTCCATGGCAAAGCCCTGGCCGTTATCGTCCACCCGCAGCGAGGCGTGTCCGTCATGCAGTTGCAGCGCCAGCACGACGTGGCTGGCCTGCGCATGTTTGAGAATATTGTTGATGCCTTCCTGGGCGATCCTGAACAGGGCGATCTCCACCTGGCTGGGCAAACGTGCTTCGCAACGTGCACTCCAGTTCACTTTGATCCCGGCCTCGCGCAGGCGATCGGCCTCTTTGTCGACCGCTTTCAGCAAGCCAAAGTCGTCGAGCACCGTCGGACGCAGGCCACGGATCAATTGCCGGCCTTCACCGACGCAATGCTGGGCCAGTTGAAGAATCGTCTGTAAGTCCGCACTGAGTTCGTCGGGCAATGGCGGGCAGCGACCGGCAAAACCTTGCAGGCGTTGATGCAGCCCGGCGAGGGTTTGTGCCAGGCCGTCGTGCAGGTCGTAGGCCATGCGTTTGCGTTCGTCTTCCTGTGCCCGGAACAGTCGGTGGACCAGATCGGACATGGTGCGCTCGCGGGTCACCAATGCGTCGAGCAAGCGCTGGTTTTCCAGGTGCGCGGCGAGCAGCGTGGCGAGCAGTTGCAGGGATTCGAGGTCTTCGGTGTCCGGTGCGCTGATGCTGACGCTGTTGGCCAGCACCAACGCACCGAAGGCGGCACCATCGCCACCGCGTAAAGGCACCCGCAACACATTGGACAGATCCGCGCTCGGCTGTTCCTGCCATTGCGGTGCGCACATTGCGGTGTCGGCGAGGTGCTCGAGGCTGTGCAAACGATCACGGCTGCCGTGACTGGCGGTGGTCCGGACCTGCGCATCCATGTCCCATTCCAGCAGTAGCGCGTGGTCCATGGCCAGGAAGGCGCAGGCCCGTTGCAGCACCCGTTGGCGCATGGCCTCGGGAGCCAGTTGGGTCAGCTCCTGGCCGGTATCCACCAGCAGCCGCAGCCGCGCGGCGCGACTTTGCGACTGCCGATATTGAGTGCGAATGGCCAGGGCGCTACCGGGGTCATGATCAGGGTTTTGCATGGGGGCAGGTTCCGGCGCCGGCACGCCCGTTCGGGCAGGGGCGTCATTAAACCTTGTTAGCGGGGCAGGGCGCTATCTGCCGAATGGCATAGGCAGATGGCTCCGGTTGGCCGATGGCGGGCCGCGTTCAGGGCGGCACAGTGTGCCCATCGACCATCATTGGAATAGCGCAATGAAATTCAAGACCTCGACCATCGCCCTGTTATTCGCCCTGACCGCCCCGTTGGCTCAGGCGTTGGAAGCGGTGCCTTACGTTTACAGCAGCGTGGCGCAGCAACCGACCAACGCAAAGGATCGTGAAATCGCCGCCCTGTTTGACCATTGGAACAGCGCGTTGAAGAGTGGCAATGTTCAGAGCGTGGTCGACCTGTATGCGCCGAACGCGGTGCTGCAACCGACGGTTTCCAATCAGGTGCGCACCACGCCGGCACAGATCAAGGACTACTTCGATCACTTCATGGCGCTCAAGCCGGTAGGGCTGATCAACTTCCGTGAGATCCGCCCATTGGGCGCCAACGTGGCCATGGACAGTGGCGTCTACACCTTTACGTTGACCGAAGCCGATGGCAAGACCCGTCAGGTGCAGGCGCGTTACACCTTCGTTTATGAGCAGGTGGGCGGTCAGTGGAAGATTCTCAACCACCACTCTTCGGCGATGCCGCAAACGCAGGTGTTGCACGCGGGGAAATAAACAAGAGGATGTGCCAGACCGACACGGCCCACTGTAGGAGCGAGGCTTGCCCGCGAAGGCGTTCTCAAGTACGCCAAAAGCTTCGCGGGCAAGCCTCGCTCCTACAGGTTGATCTGCCCCCAAAAGTTGGACATCAATCCTAATTTTGGGGTCAGATCAATGCTCAGTTCAACGCCAGGTCGTCTTCGGGCTGCTGCCCGCGAGCCTGTGCCGCGCGTTGCAACCGGCTGGCGATCAAGGTGTTCTTCAACAGATAGGCAATGGTCATCGGCCCGACGCCACCGGGCACCGGGGTGATCGCGCTGGCGACGGTGCGGGCGCTGGCGTAGTCGACATCGCCCACCAGACGGTTGCCGAACTCGCTGGTGATGCGGTTGATGCCGACATCGATCACCACCGCGCCGGGCTTGAGCCAACTGGCATCGATCAACGCTGGCCGGCCCACCGCGGCGACCACGATATCCGCCAACCGGCACAACGCCGGGGCATCGACGCTGCGCGAGTGCACCACGCTGACCGAACAATTGGCCTGCAGCAGCAAGGTCGCCATCGGTTTTCCGACGATGTTCGACCGGCCGATCACCACCGCGTGCAAACCACTCAAGTCATCTCCGCAGGTTTCGTGCAACAGACGCATGCAGCCGCTGGGCGTGCACGGAGTCAGCACTTCGATGCCTTGCACCAGCCCGCCAACGTTTTCCCGGTGAAAACCGTCCACGTCCTTGATCGGGTCGATGGCATGAATCACTGCCTGCTCATCGATAGGGGCCGGCAAGGGCAGTTGCACCAGGATGCCGTTCACCGTGGGATCGGCATTGAGTTGTGCAATCAGTTCCAGGACCTGGGCCTGGCTGGCGGTTTCCGGCAGGCGGTATTCCAGGGAGCGGATACCGACTTCCTTGGCGCGCAGCAGTTTATTGCGCACATACACATGGCTGGCCGGGTCGTCGCCGACCAACAAGACCGCCAGGGCGGGGTAGATCTGTTGGCCAGCCAGGGCCAGAACCTCTTCCCGGACCTCGTCGAGAACCTTGGCAGAAATGGCTTTGCCGTCGATATCGCGGGCAAATGTGGGGGTGCTGCTGATCAAGAGAGTCACCGTTGTCTTGATTGAATGGGGGTGAAGTGATCATCGCGGCGTCTTCACGCGCCGATGATCCATCAGAGACATGCAGGCAAGGGTGCTCAGGCTATCAGGTGAGGGCAGGCATACGCCACCGGAACACCAGCCAGCGATCAGACAGGCTGGGATCGAGCTCTCAATGCATCTTGCTGTGATCAGGCATGCCGAGCGCCTGAGTCTCGGCGTCAACGGTGATCGTCTCTTTTTCGCCCTTGGCGTTTTCCACGGTCAGGGTCAGGGGCACTTTGCCGCCTTCCTTAACCTGGGCCGTCAAATCCATCAACATGATGTGATAGCCATGGGGATCGAAGCTTACCGGTTTGCCGGCCGGCAGCGCGACGGACTCGACCTGGCTCATGCTCATCACATCGTCTTTCATGCTGGATTGGTGAATTTGCACGGTGTTCGCTACCGGCGACTGTACGCTGAGCAGTTTGCTATCGCTGTCGGCCTGCAGGGTCATGAAGGCGCCGGTCGAATGCTGACCGGCCACCGTCGCGCGGACCCAGGCGTCGCTCACCTGGGTTTGAGCGGACACCTGCCAGGCCATGCCAATCAGGGAAAGACCCAGGACCAGTTGTTTGATACCCAGCTGTTTAATACGTGGTGCGCAAATCGAAGTCATCAGCAGACCTCCATGACGGTGAGCAGGTCTTCTGCACACTCTTTAGCGGTAAGGGACGCGGACAGCCCCAGGCGCAAATTGCCTCGGGAGTCGAAAACGAAGCTGGTCGCGGTATGGGAGAGGGTATAGGTCGAACCGCTCGGGATCTTTTCATAGAACACACCGAACTCCTTGGCGGTGGCGGCGGTTTCTTCCAGCGTACCGTACAGCGCCTCGAAACTCGGATCGAAGGCCTTGACGTAAGCGTCGAGCATTTGCGGCGTATCGCGCTCGGGGTCCAGGGTGATGAAGATCACTTGCAGGCGTTCGCCATCGCGGCCCATCAGTTTTTTCGCCTGTGCCGCACGGGCCAGCGTCGTCGGGCAGACCGCCGGACATTGGGTGAAACCGAAGAAAACCATCGGCATCAGGCCCCGATAGCTGGTCAGCATCCGGGATTCGCCCTGGGCGTCCTTGAGCTTGAAGGTACGCCCCATGATCTTGTCACTGAGGTCCTTGCCGTACTTGAACGACAGCTTGCTGCTGTCATCGCAGCCAGCGAGCAGGCCGAGGCTCAGCAGGCTCATGCCGCGCAGGACCGTGCGACGGGTATACAACGTACTCATGAACAAAAGCATCCTGTGTAGCGACCGGGAATCTACAGTGGCTGATCAATCAGACGAAAAAAAGCGCATGGATGTTAACAAACTGTTGCCCTGTGACGCTTAATCGATGGCTTGGCGGCATGCGCCAAAAGGTCGCGGCCTCGATATATCTGAAAATACAAATACGCGATGCTGCTGAAGGCAACGCTTACCCGGGCCGGTAAGTTGAGCAGCGACGAGCCGCAATTACTGATTTGACGACTGCTGCGCAGCCGAACGCAGCCTCGCAGGCTCGGCAGCTGCTACAGATCGGCATTGACGCTTGCCCGAATGGCACCGGGAAATGCCCGGCAGGGTGTAGAGCATGCACTTTTAAAGAGCCACGTCTGACAACATGCACCAGTGCGAAGCGGTTTCCTGAGCTGTTCCTTCCTTCAGTCCCAACGTCCGCCCACCCGCTCGCGGGGGGCTGCAAAGTTGACTCGCGCCTGATGAGACCCGCCCGGGGCGCGGTCTTTATCAAACTCTCCCATCGTTCAGCCGTTGGTTTTCCAGAACTGAGGAAGTCATGCGCTGCAGACTGGCACAAAGGCTGCATTCTCCCTTCAGCCTCATCTGAAAAAGAGGGGCAGCCCACTCGATCAACGAAGATCGACCGGCCGGGCAGGTCGTGGGCAACATCGGTGGATCAGGCGAAGGCGCCAGGTCGAACACCGCGAAGAACAGGCAAAGACGCCTGAAACCGAGAGGTTTCAGGCGTTTTTTTTTGCTTTTTTATCCGTGATTGGCTTTGGCTGGGTGCTTACTATGAATTCCAATGTTGCCGCATTGAACAAACTGCAAACGCTGATCGTGATCGGCAATGGCATGGTCGGACATCATTGTGTCGAGCAGCTCATCGAGCGCGGCGCCCTCGACCATTACCGCCTGCATGTCTTCAGCGAAGAGCCGATGCGTGCCTACGATCGTGTGCATCTGTCCGAGTATTTCGGCGGTCGCGATGCCGAATCGCTGGCCCTGGGCGAAGCCTCCCTGTATCAAACGCCGGGCGTCACCCTGCATTTGGGTGTGCCGGTGCTGGAAATCGACCGCGCCCGGTGCCAGGTGATTACCGCGCAAGGTTGCGTCGCCTACGACAAACTGGTTCTGGCCACCGGCTCTTATCCTTTCGTGCCACCTATTGAAGGTGCCGAAGGCGACTCGCGCCTGGTGTATCGCACTCTTGAAGACCTCGACGCGATTCGTGCTGCTGCGGCCAATGCCCGGCGTGGCGTGGTGGTCGGCGGTGGCCTGCTCGGTCTGGAGGCCGCCAACGCCCTGAAAAGCCTGGGCCTGGAAGCCCATGTGGTGGAATTCGCCCCGCGCCTGATGCCGGTGCAGCTGGACGAGCAGGGCGGCCTGGCGCTGAAGGCGCAAATCGAGCGGCTCGGTGTGAGTGTGCACCTGTCCCGTGGCACGCAGTCGATCAGTGCCGGCGAGCAGTACCGCTACCGGATGAATTTTGCCAACGACGAATTTCTTGAAGCCGACCTGATCGTGTTCTCCGCCGGCATCCGTGCGCAAGATGCATTGGCCCGCCAATGCGCGCTGAACATTGGTCCTCGCGGCGGCGTGGTGATCGACGACCAGTGCCTGACCAGCGACCCGAACATCTACGCCATCGGCGAGTGTGCCGCCTGGAATGGCAGCCTCTTCGGCCTAGTCGCCCCCGGTTATCAGATGGCCCGTGGCGTCGCGTCGCTGCTGTGCAATCAAGCCGCCGAGCCGTTCCAGGGCGCCGATATGTCGACCAAGCTCAAACTGCTCGGTGTTGACGTCGGCTCCATCGGCGATGCCCATGCCCAGACACCGGGCGCGCGCAGTTATCAGTTCATCGATGAAGCGACGGCCAGCTATCGCCGCCTGGTGGTGGATGCCGACAGCAAGCGTGTACTTGGCGCAGTGTTGGTCGGCGACAACAGCTATTACGACACCTTGCTGCAATACATGCAGAACGGCATTGCCTTGCCGTCGGAACCGGCCAGCCTGATTCTGCCGTCGTCCGCCGGCGCGCCAACCCTGGGCCCGGGCGCGTTGCCCGAGTCGGCAACGGTGTGCTCGTGCCATAACGTCACCAAGGGCTCGATCTGCTCGGCCATCGATGGCGGCTGCACCGACCTGGGCCTGCTCAAGTCGCAGACCAAGGCGTGCACCGGTTGCGGCGGTTGCGCGGGGCTGCTCAAGCAAGTCTTCGAGCATGAACTGATTGCCCGTGGCGTCAGCGTCGACAAGAGCCTGTGCGAACACTTCGCCTACACCCGCCAAGAGCTTTATGCGCTGGTGCGGGTAGAAGGGGTGATCACTTTCGAAGAACTGCTGGCCAAGCACGGCCGTGGACACACCGGTTGCGACGTGTGCAAACCGGCAGTGGGCTCGATCCTCGCCTCGTGCTGGAACCAGCCGATCATGGACGCCTCGCTGGTTCCGTTGCAGGACACCAACGATACCTTCATGGCCAACATGCAGAAGAACGGCACCTATTCGGTCGTGCCGCGCATTGCTGGCGGTGAGATCACTGCCGACAAACTGATCGCGATCGGCGTGGTGGCGAAGAAATACGACCTCTACACCAAGATCACCGGCGGCCAGCGGATCGACCTGTTCGGCGCGCAGTTGCATCAGTTGCCGGACATTTGGTCCGAGCTGATCGAGGCCGGTTTCGAAACCGGGCACGCCTACGGCAAGTCGACCCGTACCGTGAAGTCTTGCGTGGGCAGCACCTGGTGCCGTTACGGCGTGCAGGACAGCGTGAAAATGGCCCTGACCCTCGAAGATCGCTACAAAGGCCTGCGCTCGCCGCACAAGCTCAAGTTCGCCGTCTCCGGTTGCACCCGTGAATGTGCCGAGGCGCAGAGCAAGGACGTGGGCGTGATCGCTACCGAGAACGGCTGGAACCTCTATGTGGCCGGCAACGGCGGCATGCGTCCGCGTCACGCCGAGTTGTTCGCCACCGACCTGGACGATGCAACCCTGATCCGTTACATCGACCGTTTCTTGATGTTCTACATCCGCACCGCCGATAAATTGCAGCGCACCTCGGTCTGGCGCGAAAGCCTGGAGGGCGGCCTGGATTACCTCAAGGACGTGATCATCAACGACACCCTGGGGCTTGGCGCAGAACTTGAGTCGCAGATGCAACTGGTGGTCAACCGCTACGAATGCGAATGGGCCAATGCCCTCAAAGACCCGGAAAAACTCAAGCGCTTCCGCACCTTCGTCAACGATCAGCGCCCGGACCCAGACATCCATTTTGTCCAGGAGCGCGGTCAGCGCCGGCCGATCATGGCCGCCGAACTCAACCTTATCCCTGTCACCGAGGAGAATGCCTGATGAGCCAGTCCAATACCCAGCGTGTCGATGCCCTTGCAACCGCAGCCAATGCCCAAGCCTGGCAGGCGGTGTGCAGCCAGCAGGATCTGGTCAGCAACTCCGGCGTTGTCGTTTGGCTCGACGGCGCCCAGGTCGCGCTGTTCTACCTGCCACAAGCCGAAGGCCGCACCCTCTACGCCATCGACAACCATGATCCGCAATCTGGCGCGAACGTCATTGGCCGCGGACTGATCGGCAGTCTCAAGGGTGATCTGGTGGTGGCGTCGCCGATCTACAAGCAGCATTTCCGTCTTGAAGACGGCAGCTGCCTGGAGTACCCGGAACAGCGCCTGCGGGTGTGGCCGGTGCGCTTGAACGCCGGCGTCGTGGAAGTCGCGGCGGCTTGACCGTCGCCCTGGACCGTATCGGAGAACGTTGATGAAAACAGCCGCACAGTTGCTGAAACTGAAGATCGTGCAAAACCAGCAGGTGCACAGCATCGCACCGGATCAGATGGTGCTCGACGCCCTGAAAATGATGGCCGAGAAGAACGTCGGCGCGCTGCCCGTGATCGAAGAAGGGCAGGTGGTCGGCGTCATCAGCGAGCGCGACTATGCGCGCAAGGTGGTGCTACAGGGGCGTTCTTCGGTCGGCACGCCGGTGCGCGAGATCATGAGCGCACCGGTGGTGACTGCCGACAGTTTGCAGAGCATCGAGCGCTGCATGGAGGTCATGACCGACAGTCATTTGCGTCATCTGCCGGTGCTGGAAGGCGGGGAACTGATCGGGCTGCTGTCGATCGGCGATCTGGTCAAGGAAGCCATCGTCGAGCAGGCCGATTTGATACGGCAACTTGAGCACTACATTCGCGGGCATTGAGCCCGCGCATACCGTAGGTCGCAAAAATCGGCTGGCGTGGAAATAAACCTAAGTAACCGGTTGGAACAGTCGATAACCCCAACAGTAGGCAATTAGCCGACCACGCACCTGCCGACAGGGGAACCATCGAGTGTCCATAAAATTACGTTTGATCTTGTTGATCGGCACTGGCTTGCTCACCGCCCTGATCGTGAGTCTGGTCAGCTATGTGGGTAACACTCGGATGGCTGAAGCGGTGAGTGACAACGAGGTCAGTATGACCGCGCTGCGCAACCACCTCGAAGCCGACATGATGCACGATGCACTGCGCGCCGATGTGCTGTCGGCGATGCTGGTAGGGTTGGGCAAGAGCCCCAGCAGCAAGGCCGAGGTGCGCAGTTCACTCAATGAGCATGCCGCGCATTTTCGCGAGATGCTCGGTGACAACCTCAAGCTGCCGGTCAACGACACCCTCAAGGCCGCGCTGGACAAGATCAAGCCAAGCCTCGATACGTACATCAGTGCCGCCGAGCGCATTGTCGGGCTGGCGCTGGATAATCCTGATTCCGCACAACAGCAACTGGGTACGTTCAATAACGCGTTCAGCCAACTGGAAAGCCAGATGGCCACCCTCAGTGAGCTGATCGAAACCAACACTCAACAGACAAGCGCGGGCACTCGGCAAACCATCAGCAGTGCCAACTTCACCCTCGGTGTCGTACTCATTGCCAGCTTGTTGCTGCTGCTCGCCCTGGGACGCTCGGTCATCCTGAGCATCATGGGGCCGTTGCAGATCGCCAGCCGGATTGCCGACAGCATCGCCCATGGCAACCTGAGCGAGCCTATCGTCGAGCCCACCCGCAAGGATGAAGCCAGCACCTTGATTCGCAGCCTGGCAACCATGCAGCGCGACCTGCGCGGCATGATCGAAGTGGTTCGCAGCAACGCCCACGGCGTAAGCGGCATGAGCCAGCAGTTGAGCAGCGGCTGCCATCAGGTCGCGGGCAGCAGCCAGCAGCAAAGCGTTGCCGCCAGCACCATGGCCGCGGCGGCCAGCGAAATGACTGCGAGCATCGAAGAAATCACCCGGCATGCCGAGCGTGCACTGAACATGGCCAACCAGGCCGAGGAACTGGCCAAGGACGGCGGTCGGGTGATTCATCAAGTGGTCAGCGACATGGACGGGATTGCCCGTTCGGCGCAGCAGTCGGCCCAGGTGATCCGCACCCTGGACAAGGAGTCCGAGGGGATTTTCAGCATCATTCAGGTGATCAAGGGCATCGCCGATCAAACCAACCTGTTGGCGCTTAACGCCGCCATCGAGGCCGCCCGTGCCGGTGAGCAGGGCCGTGGTTTCGCCGTCGTCGCCGATGAAGTGCGTAGCCTGGCGGGCCGCACCAGCGCCTCCACCCAGGAAATCGCCACCATGGTCGCGCGTATCCAGCAAAGCACCCGCGAGGCGGTCAGCAGCATGGAGGCGGGCGTCGCGCAGGTCGACAAGGGCATGGCGGTGACCGCCGACGTCGAGCGCGCCATCCGCGAAATCCTCCAGGCCACGCTCAATACCACGGAGCTGGTCAATGACATCAGCCGCACGATCGGCGAACAGAGCCTGGCCAGTAACGAAATCGCACATCAGGTGGAAATGATTGCCGGCATGTCCGAAGGCAACAGCAAGGTGATCAACCAGACCGCCTCGACCACCGATGAACTGTCCAGCCTGGCCGGACAGCTCTCGCAGTCGGTGGATCGGTTTCGCCTTTGAGGCATTGGCTGGCCCTGATATCAGGGCCAGTCAGCTCATCCAGTTGCCGCCATCGACGTTATAGGTTTGCGCCACGATGTAATCGCTTTCGGCCGATGCCAGGAAGATCGCCATGCCGACAAGGTCATCCGCCGTGCCCATGCGCCCGTACGGCACTTCCTGTCCCGCCAGTTTTTTCTTTTCCCCGAGCGGGCGGTTTTCATAGCGGGCAAACAGCGCGTCGACGCCGTCCCAATGCTCGCCGTCCACCACCCCCGGCGCGATAGCGTTCACGTTGATGTGATGGGGAATGAGATTGAGACCGGCCGATTGCGTGAGGCTGATCACCGCCGCCTTGGTCGCGCAATACACCGCGACCAGCGCTTCACCGCGCCGACCGGCCTGGCTGGCCATATTGATGATCTTGCCACCATGGCCCTGGCGGATCATCTGCTTGGCCGCGGCCTGCAGTGTGAACAGGGTGCCGGAAACGTTGATCGAGAACAGCCGTTCGTAGCTGTCGCGAGAAATCTCTGTGATCGGCGCGAGATCAAACAGCGCCGCGTTGTTGATCAGGATGTCGAGCTTGCCTGTGGTGGCGATCACCGTGGCGATGGCGGCGTCGATGGATTGCTGATCGGTCACGTCCATCTCGACCGCATAAGCATTGGGCCCCAACTCGGTTGCCGTGGCTTGGGCGCGCTCCAGGTTGATGTCGGCGATCGCGACCGTAGCGCCTTCGCGGATATAGGCTTGCGCGAACGTCCTGCCTATTCCTCTGGCGGAACCGGTAATCAGGGCGCTTTTTCCTTCTAGACGTTTCATTGTTCCCATCCAATCGTAAGAGCTAAAGAGTTGCCCAATCGAGGGCATCAAAACCAGTCGTTAGTCTGCGAAGACCCCGCAGTGATTGCGCCTAGCCGTTGCTACTTGGGATAACCGGCGCGCTTCATCTCGCGTTCGGTGCTTTGCTGCGCGGAGGCCAGGGCCTGTTCCACCGGCATCTGCCCGGTGAGCGCCGCGGATACCAGCTTGCCGACCGACGTGCCAATCGCCTGGAATTCGGGAATGGTCACGTACTGAATACCGACGTAGGGCACGGGCTGGACTGATGGGTGCGCCGGGTCGGCGTTCTGCATCATTTTCAGCGTGACACCGGCGAAGGGCGCAGCCTGCAAATAGGCGTCGCTGTAGGTCGACATGCGGGTGCCCGGTGGTACGTTGCTGATGCCATCCGTCTTGGCAACCAGTTGGATGTATTCCCTGGAGGTGGCCCAGGTCACAAAGGCTTTGGCGGCTTCCTTGTGTTTGGATGTCGCCGGGATGGCCAGTGACCAGGCATAGAGCCAGGACGAACCCTTGTCGGTGACTTCTGTTGGCGCGGCGACGAAACCAACATCATTGGCCACCTTGCTTTGCGTTGTGTCGGTGATGAACGAGCCGGCGACGCTGGCATCGACCCAGATTGCGCATTTGCCACTGTTGAACAGGGCGAGCGTTTCGTTGAAGCCATTGCTCGACACACCCGGTGGGCCGTACTGCTTCAGGGTGTTGACGTAGAAGTTGGCGGCGGCAGTCCATTGCGGCCCGGTGAGTTGCGGCTGCCACTGCTCATTGAACCAGCGCGCGCCAAAGGCGTTGGACATGGTCGTCAGCAGCGCCATGTTCTCACCCCAACCGGCCTTGCCGCGCAAGCACATCCCATACTGTTCTTTATCCGGCTGGTGCAGCTTGCCGGCGAACTCGCCGAGCTGCGTCCAGGTCGGGTGCTCGGGCATGCTCAGGCCGGCGTTCTTGAACAGGTCGGTTCGGTAATAGGTGACGGTGCTTTCGCCATAGAACGGCAGGGCATAGAGCGTGTCGTTGACCGATAACCCTTGGCGAACCGCAGGGAAAATATCTTCGAGGTCATAGCTGGCGGGCAGGTCCTTTATTGGCTCCAGCCAATGCTTGGCGCCCCACAACGGTGTTTCGTAAGTGCCGATGGTGAGCACGTCGAACTGGCCGCCCTGAGTGGCTATGTCGGTGGTCAGGCGCTGACGCAACACGTTCTCTTCAAGCACCACCCAGTTGAGCTTCACGTCGGGGTGCAGCTGTTCGAATGTTTTGGACAGTCGCTGGATGCGGATCATGTCGCTGTTGTTCACGGTGGCGATGGTCACCGTTTCACCCGCCTGGCAGAGCAGGGCAGAGCCCAGGCCGGCGGACAGAAAAAGTGCGCTTGGAATGATCTTCATCGTGATCTCCGCTCTGCGCCTTGGGCGGCAGAAGCTTTATTGTTGTTGTAATCCACGAGGCGGGGCATAGCCGCACCGGGATGACCACAGAATTGCAGCTACCCAAGCAGCGAACAAATGAATGGCATACGCGCCGCTGATACTTTTTTGACCGTGGAAAAAAAGTATCAGTGGGCTCCATGTAACGCGCTAGGCGCCGGGCGTCGTTAGTGCGAGTCTCATGTCAGCGTCCCGAGACTTCGACTCGTCCCGGGCTTCGCGGTACCTTGATAAAACCAACAAAAACGGAATCGCCAGGGTGATGAACCATCACGTAACCGCAGACAAGCCGCCAGCGCTTGAAGTCATTCTGAACGAGCCCCAGCACAGCTTTCGTTGGTATGAGCACGACTATCCCTTCGACCTGGCGCGCTGGAACCATCATCCGGAGTTCGAGATCCACCTGATCCGCGAAGGCAGCGGTCGGCTACTGGCTGGTGACTACATCGGCGTATTCGAAGCTGGCCATGTCGCCCTCATCGGCCCGGGCCTGCCTCATGACTGGATCAGCGATCTGGGCAAAGGCGAGGTGATTACCGGCCGTGACGTCGTGTTGCAGTTCGATGGCCAGATGCTGATGCAACTGCGTGACAAGGTCCCGGAGCTCAGCGAGTTACAAAGCCTGTTTCGCCAGGCGGCGCAGGGCATCGAATTTCATGGCAACACCCGCAAAAAAGCAGCTCGACTGCTGGAAGAGATCGGCCAGTGCCACGGATTGCAGCGGTTGTGCCTGTTCCTGTCATTGTTGCAGTTGCTGGCTTCGGCCCCCGACAGCGAGAGACAGACGCTTGCCAGCCTGCAATACGCGCCCATGCTCGACGCATTGACGGCCCAGCGCATGAGCATTGTCTTCGACTACATCCTGAACGACCTCGCTGACGAGTTGCGGATGTCGGTCATCGCCCAGCGGCTGGACATGAACGAGCCGGCCTTCTCCAAATTCTTCAAGCGCGCCACCGGCCATACCTTCGTCGACCTGACGCGCAAACTACGAGTCCAGCGCGCCTGCCGTTTGCTGGCGCAAAGCAGTTTCAGCGTTGCCGATATCTGTTTTGAGGTGGGGTACGCCAACTTGTCGAATTTCAATCGGCACTTTCGCCATGAAATGCATGAGACACCCAGCGAGTATCGGCAGCGGTTGCAGCGCGCATCTTGCGGTGGGTAGCGCTTTCTGTGGCGCTGAAGTGTTAGTCTCGAAAGCAACCGGGTAGTGGCGTTAGCGCATCTGGAATTATTTTCTTCCAGTTCTTGACATGCCTTTCGAACCAGTCCAGAATTGCGTCCATTCCTGATTCAGGAACACGAAAACCCCTTAGATTTCAAAGGGTTGGAAGCTAGATTAGAATCTTGTTTCCAGATACGAGTTTACACGTTTGATGTTGCGCTACTGAACATCAGATGTTTGAGGCCGAATAGCAAAATGGTTATGCAGTGGATTGCAAATCCACCTACGCCGGTTCGATTCCGACTTCGGCCTCCACTTTAAACGAGCTCCGTAGATCCATGATCTACGGAGCTTTTTTATTTTCGCAGTCCTGCAAGATTTAGTCTTGAAAAGGGGATTTGCGAACTTGCTTCAGCGGGGCGGGATGTATATATTTCCCCCTCTGTTGCACAAGCGTCAGAACTGCCAGATCGTTATTTGGACAGTCTTCAGACTGCTTACCGCGCTACCGCCCGAATGGCGAAACTGGTAGACGCATGGGACTTAAAATCCCCCGCTCGTAAGGGCGTGCCGGTTCGATTCCGGCTTCGGGCACCATGAATATCAAGGGCTTGCATGACATACCTCATGCAAGCCCTTAGTTCTTTTTTCCGCAATCAAAAAATCTTTTCCGCAATTCGGGACTAGCTGAAAGTTTTGCAGGGATGTCCGTCTTTCCAAATGGAAGACGGCGCTCAGCACTGATAACGATCGCGTATGTGTTGATTGTAGTAGGAGCCTTTGGACACAGCGGCCATCAAGCCATTGTGTATGGCAGGGGGGACACCGCAGAAATCGTAAGAGTGACCCTGTTCAAAGCGGATCCTCATTCGTCTCGTTGCTGGTTCGTAGCCAACGGCAGTCATCGCACTGGAACGCACGGCAATCATTTCCATGACATCTCTCCATCTGACAGATCGTCAACAGATACTAGTCGAGCCGGATGGATCTGCGGTCCCTCCCGCCAAAAAGCGCCGGGGACCCTGAGGACTTTCAAAGGACGCGGGGTCGGAAACCCGCGGGATCGTGTTAGTGGAAAACCCGCCAGCTTACTGAAATTTCAATCACTGAAATCTTGAAAGGATTCATTGAAAAGCCGCTGAAAAGGAGAGCTCATGTCAGCATTCATTTACCTGTCCAAGAACGTCTTCGCGGCGCGGATCGGTAGGCCGCCGAGCTACATCACCTGGCTGACGGCGAACGGCCCATTAGTGTTTTCGCCGAACAGCAAACAGGTCGACGTCCTGGCTATCGAAGCGCGCATTCGCGACATCGCAAGGCTACAGTAGCCGCCCGCCGCCCGCAGGAGCGGATCCAGCGCGACACCTACAACGAGCTGTCACCTCTGGCCGAGCCGACTTCCACGGCTGCGCCGCCGCCCGTGAATCACAAAGTAGACCTGGAGTGAAGACTATTGCGGATGTGCGCAAGAAGTTGCGCACTCAATTGTCAAAATCAGCCTGATATATCGCTACAGGCCACGTAGTTCGTGCCCTACAGCCAAGTGCGCAAGAAGTTGCGCAGTACTGCGCAACTTCTTGCGCACTTTTCTTCTGTTTCTCACCGTGAACGTCGAAAAAGTCACTACCGAGGCCACCTAACCCCTTGATGGATAATGGCTATATGCTGGCTGGCATGGATCTTGATCTCTCCGCCGACACCTGGGCAGGCAATCACGCCGTCCGGTCCTGTCTTTTGAGCAAGGAGAGCATCCCATGGCGACACCAGCGTACATGTCCGTTACCGGCGAGAAACAAGGCCTGATCACTGCCGGCGCCTTCACCGCCGACTCCGTTGGCAACACCTACCAGGAAGGTCACGAAGACCAGGTCATGGTTCAGGCTTTCAGCCACGACGTGATCATCCCGCGTGACCCACAGTCCGGCCAACCGACCGGTCAACGTGTACACAAGCCAGTCGTGATCACCAAGGTCTACGACAAGTCTTCGCCACTGCTGCAAGCGGCGTTGACCTCCGGCGAGCGCATGAGCGAAATCGTTATCCAGTGGTACCGCACCTCGGCTCAAGGTACCCAAGAGCACTACTACACCACCAAACTGGAAGACGCGATCATCGTCGCCATCAACAACAAAATGCACAACTGCCAGGATCCGTCGAACTCGCACTTCACGCACCTGGAAGAAGTGCAATTCACCTACCGCAAAATCACCTGGACCCACGAAGTATCTGGTACTTCGGGCTCCGATGACTGGCGCGTTCCGGTCGCCTGATACAGGCCGGCCGTTTCACCCCTCGGCCAGCTCTGCTGGTCGAGGCGGGTGGTACCCCTGAAGAATTTTTGCAGTCGTTGATCGCCACTGGCGTCGGCGAGTGCCGCAACATCGCATGAGGAACACGGAATGTTCGCACCGGCCAATCAGACCCATTTCAGCCTGACCATCGATGGGGCGGACAGCTACTTTCAGGTGCTGTCCTTCACCGGCCGGGAGCGCCTGAACCAGCCGTTCGAGTTCGAACTGGAACTGGTCAGCGAAAAAGCCGCGATCAACCTCGAAAGCGTGTTGCACAAACTGGCGTTTCTGCAGCTGTCCCCCACGGGCACAGGCATTCACGGGCTGGTCTACAGCATCGCCCAAGGCGAGGCCGGCAAGCGCCTGACCCGCTACCGGATTTCCCTGCGCCCGCAACTGGCCTACCTGGCGCATCGGGTCAACCAGCGCATCTTCCAGCAGATGACCGTGCCGCAGATCATCGCCCAGGTCCTGGAGGAGCACGGCATCCTTGCCAGCGAACACAAGTTCCAGCTGAGTGCGGTGTATCCCGAACGCATCTACTGTGTGCAGTACGACGAATCCGACCTGCACTTTGTCCAGCGCCTGTGCGAAGAGGAGGGGATTCACTACCACTTCGAGCACAGCGCCAGCGGCCACTTGCTGGTGTTCGGCGATGACCAGACGGTGTTCCCGAAACTGGCACCGATGGCCTATCAGCAGGACACCGGGCTGGTGGCGGATCAGCCGGTGATCAAGCGCTTCGGTCTGCGCATGATCACCCGCACCAGCCGCACCACGCGGCGCGACTACGATTTCACCAAGCCGAAGATCGAGCTGGAAAGTGACGCCAAAAGCGCCGCGAAACCCGACCTGGAGGATTACGATTACCCGGGCCGTTTCGTTGATCGCGAGCGCGGCAAGCATCTGGCCAATCGCGCCCTGGAGCGCCATCGCAGTGACTACCGCCTGGCCGAAGGCAACAGCGATCAGCCACTGCTGGTCAGTGGGCATTTCCTGGCGCTGACCGCACACGCCAACCCGGCGTGGAACGACCTGTGGCTGCTCACCGAGATCCTCCACGAAGGCAAGCAGCCGCAGGTACTGGAGGAGGTGATCAGCAGCGACGTCACCGACCTCAAGGACGATTTCCACCAAGGCTACCGCAACCAGTTCAGTGCTATTCCCTGGGACGTGCCGTACCGTCCGCCGTTGGAACACCCGAAACCGAAAGTCCTCGGCACCCAGAGTGCGGTGGTCACCGGCCCTGAAGGCGAGGAGATTTTCTGCGACCAGTACGGTCGGGTGAAGGTGCAGTTCTTCTGGGACCGCGAAGGCCAACACGACGACAAGACCAGCTGCTGGATGCGCGTGGCCTCGAACTGGGCCAGCCAGAACTTTGGCTCGATCAACCTGCCGCGCATCGGCATGGAAGTGCTGATCACCTTCCTCGAAGGCGATCCCGATCAGCCGTTGATCACCGGTTGCCTGTACCACGGCGTGAACCTGCCGCCGTACAAACTGCCCGACTTCAAGACCCTGGCCACGGTCAAGAGCAAGGAATACAAGGGTAGTCGTGCCAACGAATTGCGCATCGACGACACCACCAGCGAGATCAGCATTGCTCTGCGCAGCGACCACGGCGCCAGTGCGATCAACCTCGGCTACCTGACCCATCCGCGGCCGTCCGGTGGCCAGCCCCGCGGCGAAGGCTTCGAACTGCGTACCGACCGCCATGGCGCGGTGCGCGCCGCCGCCGGTTTGCTGATCACCACCGAGCCACGCCCGAACGAATCCAAACACCATAAGGATCTGCCGGAAACCGCCGAGCGCCTGGCCACGGCCAGCGATCAGCAGGACGGTTTCGCGATGCAGGCCAAGGAGCTGCAAGCTCAGGAAGCGGGCGACCAGGATGACGTGGCCAAGGCGCTGCACGCCCAGCACCAAGGCATACTCGGCAGCGGCCCAGCGAACATGACCGCCAACGAATTTCCGGAGTTCACCGAACCGCATCTGGTACTGGCGAGTCCTGCCGGCATCGCGCTCACCACGCCGCGCTCCAGCCACATTGCCACCGGCGAACACCTGGCCCTGAGCAGCACTGGCCACACCAGTCTGTCGATCGGCAAACGTCTGCTGGCCAGCGCCAGTCGGGGCATGCGGCTGTTCGTGCAGAGCATGGGCTGGCGCCTGGTCGCCGCCTCCGGCGACATCGATGTGCGAGCACTGAAGGACAGCATCAACCTGCTGGCCAAGCTCAACATCACCGCCAACGCCGACCGCATCACCATCACCGCCAAGACCGAGCTGGTGATCCAGGGCGGCGGTAGCGCCACCACCTACAACGCCGGCGGCATCACCCACGCTACCAGCGGGCCGTACACTGCTCATGCGGCGAACTTCGCCTACACCGGGGCGAAGAGTCTGGCCGGCGTGTTCCCCGAACCACCGAAGCCGGGCAAAGGCAACCTCGAACTGTTCAACCAGTACGCCGGGCGCCAAGGCATCAAGGAAGGCGATTACGAAGTCATCGACGCCCTGGGTAAGAGCATCAAGGGCAAGCTCGATGCGAAGGGCTTTGCCAGCGTCTCTGGCGCCGCACCGGGCCCGGCGCGGGTGTTGTTCGGCAAGGATCCGGCGGACACCTGGAGCGATGGCAGTTACATCGGCAAACCCGAATGGCCGTTAAAACCGCCGAGTGCAGATGACGTTCCGGCACAGGTGCAATCCATGGTTGCCCAAGTGCTTCCGAGTACGGGCAAAAGTGCCGAAATGCTAGAGAAGGGTAAAGATTTGGCGCAGACGGGCATGAGTGCCGTGCAGGCCGCGCAAGGTGCGATGCAAACGGCTCAGCAAGTCCAAGGCGCTCTACAGGGCGGGGCGGCCGGATTGCCGAAGCTGGCCAGCGCAGCCGCACCAAGCGCTTCGCGCATCCTCGGCGCAGCGAGTAAGAGCGGCAAGTTGCCGAGCCTGCCGGCCGTTACCCCTCCCAAGACTTCCTTTAAAACCCCGGGCCTGCTGGCGGGTGAGATGCTGTCATGACGACTGAAACTGCTGTTGTAAAACGTGAACCCCAAGTTGCGATCGTTCCGCTTAACGCCATTGACGCTAAGGATGTCGGACGTGGCGCAGCCAAATTCGATGCTTGGCTTCAATCCATCAGCGGTGGTGTCGTCACACTGGATCGGATCAAGAACGTTGCAGGTTCTTTGCCGGTGGTCGGCAACATCATGGCGCTTGTTGATGCTCTGGGTGACATAGTCACCTTGTCCAAGAGCAAGAAGCGTGAAGTGCTCGACTGGGTCAGTCTCGGCATCAACCTGATAGGCGTACTGCCCGCACCGCCGAGCATGGCAGCTGCACGCATGAGTCTGCGTCCGACGCTGTTTTTGGTTCGTCAGGAACTGCGCAACAGCGCCAAGATGTTACTCGGTGATTCGCTGATTGAAGTGCTAATCGGGCATTTGAATGCGACCATCGTCGGCACGATAGATGATTTCGTGAAGCAGGCTCAAGGGAAGCTAGCGGGTATTCTCGCCGACGCTGGCGAGCTTGGTGAAAGCGCGATCAACGAAATTGCCAAAGGACTTGAGACAGTCGTCAAGGGCGAGCTTGATACCAAAGGCTCGGTTCAAGATGCTAAGAAGCAAATGAGCGCGGCAGGCGACAAGTTGCTCAGTGATCCCAAGGCTGCCATCGGAAACATTTTCGGTGCAGCGTTCAGTGCCTATAAGGCTGCCGGCAAGGGATTGGCCAATAGCGCGTCGCGGGCTCTGATGCCTGATGAAATCAAACACCTGGTACTCAGTCATACCGCTTCTCTGCGAGCTATGGGGCCGGAGTTGCGCGGCCAGTTGAGCAAGCTCGGTGATCCCGGCGTTCAACATTCCATCGGTTGGCTGCTGGTAGTACTGGCAGGTTCGGTCACGACCTGGCGCAAACGTAATGCGCATGGCCAGAGTACCAGTGTCAAACTCGGTGCCACCAGTAAGGCCCAACGCCAAGGTACTGATGGTCAGTTGGGAGCCAGCAGCAAAGAAGCACCGGCGGGGCAGGCGGCGAAGGGAGACAAGAACGGTTGCTGTACCGGTACTTGCAACAGCATCAATTTTGCATTGGGCTCTGAATCCCTGAGCCATACCGATTTCAGTCTTCCTGGTCCATTCCCCATTGAATGGATACGTACCTATAGTTCTCGGTTTGATGCTTTCGACAATAGTGAACTTGGTGCTCGTTGGGTAACCGAGTTCTCCACTCGTTTTGACTGTCGGGGCGATGGCTTGGTGTTTTTTGGTGCCGATGGCCGGAGCATCGATTTTCCGTTACCCAAGGTTGGTCTCTTCCATTATGACGCCATCGAAAATCTCACCTTGGTACGCTCAAGCGAAGATCAGTTGCTGGTCTGCTTCGGTTTCGAGCGCAAGGAAACCTATGTGCGTCGTGGTCAGAGTTATTTGCTGACGAATGTGATGCTGCGCAGCGGTGCTGGGATGATGCTGCACTACGAACATCGTCATGGCGACTCGTCGATTCTCTCGGACTTGATCACCTATCAAGATGACGTAACAAAAGTCCATCTGCATGTAGGCACTCTCATAGATGAACAAGGCCGGCTGACCGGTCTTTGGGAAATTCGTGATGGTGCTCCGCAGCGACAACTATGCAGTTATCAATACGGCGTTAATGGGGATCTGATCCTGGCGCAGGATGAAAACGGCGCAACCTGGAGTTACCAGTACCAGCACCACCTGCTTACGCGATATACCGACCGCACCGGACGCGGAATGAATTTGCAATGGCAGGGCCTCACCGCCGAAGCGAAAGCTGTTCGCGAATGGGCCGACGACGGCAGTTTCGACACTCGCCTGGACTGGGATGAAAACATTCGTCTTACCTACGTCACTGATGCCCATGGCAACGAGACTTGGCATTACTACGACATCCTGGGTTACACCTATCGGATTCGTTATGCCGACGAACGCTCTGAGTGGTTCTTCCGTGATGACGCCAAGAATGTGATTCGCCATGTTCACACGGACGGCAGCACTGATCGTTACAGCTACGACGAGCGAGGTAATCTGCTCGAGCACATCAGTCCTGATGGAAGCGTGGCTCACTACGCCTATGACGATCTGAATCAGTTGATCAAGGTCAGCGATGCTGAAGGTGGCCAGTGGCAGCGTGCTTACGATGAAGGCGGCAATTTGGTGGAGTCGGTCGATCCGCTGGGCAACAAAACCGAATATGCCTACGACAAGGCAGGTCGACCGATCGCTATTAAGGATGCAAACGGCAACGAGAAAGAGCTCGAATACAACGACGCTGGCCAACTCGTGAAATATACCGACTGCTCCGGAAAAACCAGTGCCTGGAAATACGACGAGCGCGGCCTGATGATCTGTTTTACCGACGCGGCGGGGCAGAGCACCGAGTATCAATACAAGGCAGGGCAACTTGTATTGATTACGCACCCGGACAAGAGCGAAGAGCGTTTCGAACGCGACGCCGAGGGGCGATTGTTGGCCCATGTCGACGGCTTGGATCGCTGTACGACCTGGAGCTACACCGCGGCCGGCCTGATCGCCGAACGGGTTGACGCTTCTGAGCAAACCCTACGCTATCGCTGGGATCGCTTGGGCCGGTTAGTGACACTTGAAAACGAAAACGACCAGCGCACCCAGTTCCATTACGATCCGGTCGGGCGACTCCTTGAAGAAACAGGCTTCGATGGCCGTGCCACGCGTTATCAGTACGATCCAGAAAGCGGTCGATTGGCCAGGGCGGTCAATGGTGAACGCATTATCTCCATGAATTTTGACCCCATGGGGCGATTGATAGAGCGTCGCGCCAATCTGGGAAACACAGCGCAAAGTGAGACCTTCGCCTATGACGGCAATGGCAATATGGTTATGGCCACAAACGATCAGAGCCGGTTGCAATGGTTCTACGATCCGGCGGGTAACCTGATAAGAGAGCACCAGCATTACCTGGGCCTGGAGAAGCCGACTGTTGCTATTTGGAGGCATGAGTACGATGTACTTAACCAGTGCGTTGCCACGACCCGTCCAGACGGCCACCGCGTCAGTTGGCTGACTTACGGCAGTGGGCACTTGCTCGGATTGCGTCTGGATGACCACGAACTGATCGGCTACGAACGTGATGATCTGCACCGCGAAGTTGCCCGTCATCAGGGTAACCAATTACTGCAGACTCAAAAATGGGATCCGGTAGGACGTCTGCAAGAACAACTCCTTGGGCGTAGTGATGACAAGCCCACTCTACTAAAACGCGAATACAAGTATGACGCTGTTGGTCAACTGACCGAACTGAACGATAGCCGTCGAGGCCCATTGGCTTATCGTTACGATCCGGTCGGGCGGCTGCTCAGCGCCGCCAGTCGTCTTGGTGTTGAGACGTTTGCCTTCGACCCGGCCGGTAACCTTCTTAACGACAAGGCCACAGATGTACGCCGACCACTGGATCTGGATCCGCCGCGCAGCAATCTTATTGATAACCTTCTGCGCGAATATGCCGGTACGCACTACGAATACGACGATCGGGGAAATCAGATCCAGCGTTGGCACAACGGAAGTCGCAGTCGAATGCAGTGGGACTTGTTCGATCGATTGGTGCATTTTGAGGATGCCCGTCTCTCTGTGGCATATGCTTACGATGCTCTGGGACGACGTTTACACAAACAGTCCACGGCACATTACAAACCTCGTCCTGAGGCTGGTTCACACTGGAACCGAAACGAGCAGGGGCGCATACAGCGCGAGCTTGGATGCGGCTTCACTCTATACGGATGGGATGGAGATAATCTGTCTTGGGAAAGCAGTCCGGCCCACATCGATGGAGGCACTGGTCGCACGGTGCACTACATTTACGAGCCTGGCACCTTCGTGCCCGTTGCACAGGCCCTTCGGCATAGTCCGATTAATCTAGTGAGTCAGCCTGAATACAGCGGCGACTATAGCCTCGATGATGACCCATTGTGGAACTATGCGCCGAAAGCACAACCTTTCGACGTGTTGGCTTGGTACCAGTGCGACCACCTTGGTACGCCGCAGGAGCTGACTGACCAACATGGTGATATTGCCTGGAGCGCTCACTATAAGGCGTGGGGGCAAATACAGGAGCAGAGATCAGCTTTTGCAGTGCAGCAAGGGCTGACCAACCCTATCCGATTCCAAGGGCAGTACCACGACCACGAAACAGGTCTGCACTACAACCGGTACAGATACTACGACCCTCAGGTCGGACGCTTTATCTCCAAGGATCCGATAGGTCTGGCAGGTGGCATCAACCTCCATCAATACGCGCCCAATCCAACCCAATGGATTGACCCGCTTGGTTTGGTGAAGAAACCACCGTCGAAGTTCGCGCTCCCGGATGGTGACGGGGCAACGCCTCAAGAAATGGCTGCGAGTAAAGTAGGTGGTGGCAGTCGAAAAGGGCAGGCCGGTTGCCGTAAGAAACTTATCGATAAGAGTAAACCGGTGGGCGTCTACAAATGCTGGCGGTGTGGGCATACCTCCACCAACCCTGATGACATGCACCTGGGGCACAAGAATGTGGCGACCTCAAATGGTGGGAACCTTGCAGATGTGAACGTGGATCTCGAAGGCGCATCGTGTAACCTGAGCGCAGGGAACAGCGGTTACGTAAAAGAAGGGATGTCGTGTGTTGAACGTGGAAGTTGTGGAGCACCGTATGGACGATAAAAATGCGCCTGTTCTGATTCAGGTGTTTGTATCAGACGATGGCCCTGTCTTTGAGGAACTTCCTGCTCGTCAAATTGATGAGGATACCTATGAGTTGCTTTCCTCGCCCGGTCTCGCGCTCAATCTGGCACGAGGGGATATCGTTTCGATCAAAAATAAAAACACACACGCGGAGGTTCTAAAGCGAGGCGGGAACTTCTGTATTCATATCTATGCCGACTATATTCCTCCCGAGGATATCGCTGGACTCGAAAGCGATGTCGTCCGTGAGTTGAGCGGAACGCTGGACGGTGTGTTTGAGGGTAATCTCTCGTTGGCCGTCCCTGCGAGTAACGGGATGGAAAAGATTAATGAGTTTTTCGATCGGTTTAGCGAAAAAACCGGGATTCAATGGTATTACGCGAACATCTATAAAAACCTCGATGACGATGATGACGAGACACTTTTGAATTGGTGGCTCCAAAGCTGACGGATCCAACGTGCAAATCGAACTGTCAGTGGACGTACTGGCCAACCAAGGGGCTGCTATGGGCGAGTTAGAACCGGCTTATCCCGACCCGTCACAGATAAGGATCTGTGAAAAGCATGGGTTGTCTGCGCTTCCTCCAGAAGACATGGTGGCCATTGCATTGGATACTCTACACAAGTCTCCAATTTATGGGACAAGAATCCAGCTGCCCGAGGGCGGTACGATAAGCTGGTTTATTCACTGCGGTGAGCATTCGCCTGTAAGCGATTTTTACCAAGCATTTCACACAAGTCATTTAGTGGAAGAGTTGCCGGAAGTCGTGAAGTATCTATTTCTGCCCGAGGGGGCAAAGTTCATTATCGACAGGCAGGGTTATGAGGATGTCTGGATGGCGGAGTCGGAATGAACGACATCTGTTCGGTTTTTTGAAACTATTTCACTAACGGATATTGGTTGGGTATGAAAGACATCATTCGCCTTGGCGACTCCACCAGTCATGGTGGAGTGGTGCTAGAGGCCTTCTCTCAAACCGATCTCAATGGTAAACCCATTGCCGGTGTCGGCCATAAGGTCAGCTGTCCCCTCTGCAAGGGCGTTTTTCCCATCGCCGAAGGCAGTAGCACTTACACAGTGGATGGAGTCGCTGTAGCGTTGGACGGTATGAAAACCGCCTGTGGTGCCAGCCTGATTGCCAGTGGTCCAAAGGGGGCTGTGATTAGCTAGTCGAATGAGATCTCACCCAATAGCGGAGGCTGCTTTCGGCCGATTCTGTTGAAAAAGTCGGCCATGGTTTGCGTATCAGAAAAGTACGCGTCCGAGATTGAAATCTTTACTTTTTGCAGTGGCTTCCGGACTCAGATTTCACGTAGCAGCGTGCAAAAAAGGTGTTTTCACCAGTCAATGATCAGGCAGTTTGGGTAGACCGACTTTTTCAACAGAATCGGCCAATAGCAGACGTTGAAGTGCTGTCTCCCACGCAGATGAATCAGGTCCGGGAAGCAAGCAAATCAATAAATGTACATGTCGATAGCTATCACAATGTCATTTTAGCTGCTCTATCAGTGTCGCTGAAACTTAGCGGTGCCCTTCTATATCACACGATTGAAAACCGTCTCCGATAATCACTCGGCCCCACCCCGAGACGCCGTATGAATGCCCTTCTGAATCCATCGGTATTGGCATAGCCGACGGTATCGGCCAGGCGCTTGAGTGATACATCTGAGTCTTCGATCAGGCGCTTGGCCGCGTCGATGCGGGCAAGCTCGACAAACTCGGCCGGGGTGGAGCCGGCTTCCGCCTTGAAGGTTCGGGCAAAGTTTCGTTCGCTCATGCCAGCACGACCAGCCAATACGGGTACGCTCAGGTCGGCCTTGAGGTGCTGTAATACATACTCCTGCACCTCTCTGATCACACTGCGTTCAACTGTCTGCGCGGCCAATTGCGCGCTGAATTGCGATTGCCCGCCAGGACGCTTTAAGAACATCACCATTTCACGGGCGACGCTTAGCGCCAGTTCCCTGCCGTGATCCTCTTCTACCAGCGCCAACGCCAGATCCATGCCTGCCGTGACCCCGGCCGAGGTGTAGATATTGCCGTCCTTGATGAAAATGCTGTCGGGTTCGACGCGGGTTTGCGGATGTTCCCTGGCGAGTTTTGCACTGGAGTTCCAGTGAGTCGTAACACGGCGCCCGTCGAGCAGGCCAGCGGCGGCCAGCACGAAAGCACCGCTGCAGACCGAGCCGATACGCCGCGCGGTTTTGGCCTGCTGGCGCAGCCACTCCTGCAACGCAGGGTTCAGGGCAATTTCGTCGATGTTCGGGCTGCCGGCCACGAGCAATGTGTCAATCCTGCCCTTATAGGTCTCGAAGGTCTTATCGATGCCAAGCTGCAAACCGCTTGAGCCTTTAATCATGCCCTTGTCGGTACCGATGACTTCGACCCGATAGGCCCGTTGATTACCCAGCTGTTTAGCCGCTTCGGCGAAGACGTCGGCTGGGCCGACGATGTCCAGTAGTTGCACGCGGGGGAATGCCAGGAGGGTTATGCGCATGATGTCTGTCCTCGTCGAATCATTGGCTGAATACGTCGTAACCTGCCTATTTCAGCCAAAACCCATTGGACCGAAAATAGCCCCAACAGCACATTCAGTCCAGCAGGAGACGACCATGAACACTGCATACATCCCCACCGTCGCTGCAGCTCAGTCGATACCAGCCAGCACGGCGTCCATTAAAAACCTGCCCATCAATCTGTTCGGTTCAGTGATGGGGTTGGCCGGCCTGGGACTGGCCTGGCGCTTGAGTGGTCAGTATTTCGGTATCGGCGGCATGTTGGGTGAAGCAATTGGCGCACTGGCCGGTCTGGTATTCGTTCTGCTGACCCTCGGTTACCTGGGCAAATGGCTGAAACACCCGGGTGCGGTGAAGACCGAGTTCAACCATCCAATTGCCAGCAACTTTTTTGGCACCGTCACCATCGCACTGTTACTGCTGTCGGCCGTCGCGGCGCCTCACAGTGAAATGCTCGGTCAGGCGCTCTGGATTCTGGGCAGCGCACTGACCGTGTTGCTTGCAGGCCTGGTGGTTTCCCGTCTGTTGTCGGGCAATCAGGACTCGTTGAATGCCGTACCTGCCTGGCTGATTCCAGGTGTTGCCACCCTCGATATCGCGGTCACCGGCGCGCACATGTCTATGCCATGGGTGGCGGAGTTCAACCTGTTTGCCCTCGCGGTGGGTGCGGTGTTGGCGCTGGTTTTCTTCACCCGGATTTTTTCGCGGTTGGTGCACGAGGCCCCCCTGGCCAAAGGTATGGTGCCTTCGTTGATGGTCCTCATTGCACCCTTTGAAGTAGGTTTTCTGGCGTATATCAACGTGTTCGGCGAGATCGACCGGTTTGCCAGCGTTTTGTTCTTCTTCGGCCTGTTTCTGTTCGTAGTGTTGAGCTTCAAAGTGTTCCGTCGCGATGTGCCTTTTGCCCCTTCGTGGTGGGCAATCAGCTTCCCCATCGCAGCCCTGAGCAATGCGGCGCTGAAATACGCACATGCTCAGGACAACATCCTGCTGATGATCATCGCTGCCGTGATTCTGCTGTTCCTCACTGTGGCACTGACCGTGCTGTTGGTGAAAACCCTGATCAGCCTGTTCAGCGGAAAACTGCTGGCCAACTGACCTTTTACCTCCCTTTGGCGAGCCTTCACCGGCTCGCTTTTTTTTTGCCCATACAGGTTTTATCGAATGACATACAACACATCGTGGCTACTGCTTATCGTTGCCGGATTCCTGGAGGTTTTCTTTGCAATCGGGTTGAAATCTGCAAATGGCCTTGAACGGCCCTGGCTGCTGGTCGGCACGGTCATCGTGTTGGCCGGCAGTTTGTGCTTGTTGACGATGGCGTTGCGGGTGTTGCCCGTAGGAACTGCCTATGCAGTCTGGACCGGAATCGGCGCCGCCGGCACAGCCATTGTCGGAATATATTGGTTGGGTGATGCGGTATCGCTCTGGAAGCTTGTCTGGATCGGCTTGATACTGTTGAGTGTCGCCGGCCTACGCTGGGCAGCCTAATCAGGGCGAGCCAACCCCCATGTTTTGAACTGTGAGAAATAGGAACATAGACGAAGATTGCTTTGAAATGTCAGCAACGGTTCATACTTTAAAAAGACAGCTTTGTGTCGATTTCTGCCTGTGGTGACCGGTAACTATGAGTCAGAAGTGGTCGGTCGCGAATAGCTGCTTTCGATAGCTGCCCGTCGCGACTGACAAAAATCGGCCAAGTGCGGACTGACGGATTCCGTCCATTAGCGCGAACCGACGAACCGCTCCGTAACAACCGCGGCACCTAACGACTTTCTTAGATAGGTTGCCGTTGCAGGACACAAATGCTTGAACTGGACGGTTTGACTGATAGCGACCGGCGCTTCACCCCTATTGAAAATTTCATACCCGTTGGCTGTAAAAAATCCAGTCGCGCTTTGAGTTAACAAGTGCAACCGATGCACCCCCAGGAAGGCAGCATATTGTTCCAGCTCTGACAGCACAGCTTTGCCAAGCCCTTTCCCACGATGCGAATCACTAACGACTAGTGAGCGAAGCAGCATGTCTTGACCAGAACCCTCCAGCCCGCCGTACGCGATCCATTTTCCGTCCATCTCAAAACGGAAAAACTGCCTACCCGGTTCGTTTAAATCATCAAAGGGCAATGCGGCTTGACTCAGAGCCTCACGGAGCTGACTCAATCCGTTCGCCTCGATTTTAAACATCTGCATTATCGGTGCCTTCTATAGCTCCCAAAGCACTCAACGTTAGCAGACTTAGCCGTTTTTGGCCTTGTCGCCGGTCGACACGGTATTGGACCCTTTGGGGTCGATTTCTGCCAGTCATGACAGGCAGAAATCGGTCGATTCTGTTGAAAAAGTCGGTCTGCCCAAACGGCCTGATCATTGACTGGTGAAAACGCCTTGTTTGCACGCTGCTACGTGAAATCCGAGTCCGGAAGCCTCTGCCAAAAGTAAAGATTTCAATCTCGGGCACGTACTTTTTTGATGCGCAAACCATGGCTGACTTTTTCAACAGAATCGGCCGAATGCGGTCGCCGCAACAGCGAGAGCTTCGTTCCGCAATTTTTTGAGAGGCCCTGATTTTATTGGCTTTCAACGGTGGCGAAATTCACAATATGCGGAAAAATAAACCCTGTAACTAGCTGATTTTAAATAAGAAGTACTTGGACTTAAAATCCCCCGCTCGTAAGGGCGTGCCGGTTCGATTCCGGCTTCGGCACCATCTAAAATCAAGGGTTTGCAGGCGAAAGCTAATGCAAGCCCTTGTTTGTTTCTGGTCCGCAATTCACTAAAAGTGATGGCCTTCACGATCAATTCAGTTGTGGTGCGATCACGCTCGAGCTTGGCGTACTCCATGATCACCGTAATCGCTGCCAGAGGGATTTCTTTTCGGTCCTTTCGTCAGTGTCGTAATAATAGAAGACCCGCCCGCTGGCTTTCTTACGCTCTCGCAGCCGGGCTTGAGCCGGATTTACTTGGTCGTCGTCCCATGTCAGCTGGCCTTACGTGTTTCATACGGTTTTTTCCGCTTCAAGCGTACCGACTGCGGTCACTGCCATCGCGGTAACACTTGGCCAGCCGTTCACTTTGGTCGTGTGTTGGACGTCATTCTTCTTCAAGTTGAGGATCTGATGACCTGCCTTCGTCCGCGCGCCGGTAAGCTCGCAAACCTCCTCGTGGGATAGAAACTGGATGTTCATGAGCTGCTCCGTACCGCGCGTGGCGGCAGAAGGCGGTTGTCATGCTGGCCAGCCAAGAGGAAGACTGTTCTCGCGTACCAGGTGGGGCGGCAGGTCCTCCTGCATGCCTGGCTTATGCTGTTCTTCTTCACGCGTTTCAGCACGTTGAGCCGCTCGACCTCTTTGTTGATGGCATCGATATCGCTTTCGATATTGCGGCGCAGCATGACGATGTTGTCGGCCTTCATCTCGAACTCACCCAGGATTGCATCTACGGTGTCTTGCAAGGCCTCTTTCAGGCCCTCGTCGTCGGTGTCGGCCATGGCTTGAAGTTCGGCCATCCGGTCGGTGAGCTTGCCCTCTTTGCCCATATACCAACGCTCAATCTTCACCGTGTGCAGCTTGGCGTTAATGAGCAGCGCGCCGGGCCATTCTTTTGTGGGGGCCTGGAGCGGTGCACCCTCGTCGAAGCGCTCCTCAATCAGGCATTGACAGATCCCGATCCGGCCTAACAAGGAGCTGGCCATGAGTAATATCGACTGGTCCCAACTGATTGCCGTCGAGATGAAGGCTGCTGCCGCCGCGCTGCACCTGGTGGAAGCCAAGGCCGAATTGGCTGCAAAGAACGCTGTCGCGGTAACGCAGATCACGCGAATTCAAGATCGCATCGACACGCCTGGTTACGGCATCGACGCCGGCGAGGCGACCGAAGAGGACGAGGCTGAGCAGGCCGCGCTACTGGTGAACCTTAAAGCCTGGAAGGCCTATAAGTTCGCCGTGGGCAAGGTAACCACGAAGCCAGGCTGGAATGCCTCGCCGGTTTGGCCGATTGTTCCAGCCGTACCGGTGATTGTTGCGGGCCCTGAGTCTCGATCAGCCGAATCCTTGTAGTGGCTTGCGCCGTTAATTCAGGATGGCTGGTGTCAGCTTCTCGGCAAACATCGCGGAGCCTTCTTCGGTAAGGTGGGCTATGTCGAAGGCTGCCGGAGTGCCGTCAGGTGTTGTCAGCGGGCACTTGTACCCCGGGCACATGATGTCCATGACCGATATAAATTTGACGTCCTGTCGATTTGAGAAGCGTGGACGCATCACGTTATTGGAGTTGTCGAGAAAGGCGTGCTCGAGTTCTTCGCTCGAAAGAAAGTCCTCACGGCCTGCCTTGATTCTTTCTGCAACCATTGCTGGCACGTTGAGCTTGTAAAGCGGAGCCTCGCCAAGGATTACCAGCTTTATGCCGGTGTCTGACAGCCTGCGAATGGTTAGCTCCAATAGATCCATGGTCACGTCATTGGCTACCCAGTTTGCAGCCATAATGATTATTTCCGGTTTCTCCTTGAGGATAACCGGCAAAGCCATTTCATTAAAAGCACCGCATCTTGGGTTTGATAGAACCGTGACGCCCATGATTGGCGGGCATGATTGGGCCGTAAGAAAGCCAAGAGAATAACCTTGCTGTTTTAAAGTTTTTGATAGTCCAGAAATATACTGTGCTGCGTGACTATCGCCCCATAGCATTACCTTTTTAGTGTTGCCGCTAGGTAGGCAAGAGCTTATATCAACAATTCCTGGGGCTTGATCTGCGGTTTGAAAGCAAGTGCCGGACTTATATAGGATCTTTGTGTTGTAATTGAGATATGAGAGTGCCTTTTTGACGCGGTGGTCAGCCCCTCCAGCAAACCCTCCCTTGTAAACGGTCAGCCCTGAGATAAGCACTACAGAAGCAAGCGCCACAAAAGATACGCCAAGGACTTTTTTCGGGCGCTGTATCGAGCTACGACCTCTAAACGGCCGCTCGATGTATCGGAAATTTAGGTAAGCAAGGAGCACCGAGACAGCAAATGCTGCCGCCGCGAATGTGTACTGATCAGCATACGGAAATGCCCTTTTGCCGAAAACGATAACAGGCCAATGGACCAAATAAAGCGAATAGGAAATTCTGCCTATGGACGCAAGAACTTCATTCCCCAGGACCCTTTGGGACAGGGTGTTTTTCTGCTCGCCGGCATAGATTATCAGCGCTGCTCCGATGCATGGGAGGAGCGCGGCAAGGCCTGGGAATAGGGTTGCCTTGTCATAGCCAAAAACTGCAACGCAAATGCAGATCAAGCCGAAAGCACAAGCCAAAACTGAGATGGTCTTGCTCGGCGTACTACGGCGTCCTGGCAGTGCAAGTGCGCTACCAATTAGCATCTCAAAAGCCCTGAATGGCAGAAGGTAGAACGCTGCGGATGGGTCTGTCGCCAGAAGCCATGCTGACGACGCCATGGATGCTAGCAGGAGCAAGAAAATAACGACTCGAAGGTTTCTAGACGATGCGGCCATGGTAATGGCGAGCAAAGGAAACAGGATGTAAAACTGCTCTTCCACGCCGAGCGACCAAAGATGCAGCAGCGGAATCTCAGCGGCCGAAGGGCCGAAATAATTCAATGTCGCATAGAAATATATATTTGCCGAAAACAATGCGGTTGAAATTACAGACTTCGCATAGCTGACAAGCTCACTCGGGTAAAGAAGATATCCTGCGCAAATCGAGCAAGCCACAAGCACCGATAACAGTCCCGGCAAAATTCTACGAGCGCGCCGCACATAGAAATTAGTTATCGAAAAAGACCCTGCGAATGTTTCCGTGTAGATGATCTTGCTGATTAAGAAGCCAGATATCACAAAGAACACATCCACGCCTACGAAACCGCCGGGGAATAAGCCAAGCCCAAGATGAAAAATCACAACGCTCAAAACTGCAATGGCGCGCAGACCGTCAATATCTGATCGGTACTTTAAGTGATGAGGCGTTTGTTTTAGCGAGCTTAGTTTTGAGTTGGCAATAGATGTCATCGCTGGAAATTCCATGTGTTCAGGTCTGTCTCCTGGGCGCGCACATCCTACCCGATCGAAGAATTACCGGCGACACCTTGCCGCACAACGTTTATTTATTTCGGAGAAAGCCATGCCCATCACCGCGCAGCAACTGCTGCAGATCCTCCCGAACGCCGGCAAACAAGCCGGCGTTTTTGCGTCTGCGTTGAATTTGGCGATGGACCGCTACCAGATCAACACCAGGTTGCGGATGGCAGCCTTCATTGCCCAGGTCGGGCATGAATCCGGCCAGTTCAACTGGGTGAAGGAGCTGGGCGGCGATCAGTACCTGAGCAAGTACGACACCGGGCCGCTGGCCAAGCGACTGGGCAATACGCCCGAGGCTGATGGCGACGGGCAGAAGTACCGCGGGCGCGGTCTGATCCAGATCACCGGGCACGACAACTACCTGGTGTGCAGCAAGGCGCTGTTCGGGGATGACCGGTTGTTGCGTACGCCTGAGCTGCTCGAGCAGGCCGAGTGGGCGTGCAAGTCGGCGGCCTGGTACTGGAATTCGCGAAACATCAACGCACCAGCCGATGCCGGGGATTTCGAACTGGTTACCCGGCGTATCAATGGCGGGCTGAACGGGCTGGATGAGCGCAAGGCCTTCTATGAGACTGCGCTGAAGGTGCTGGCATGACTTCCATCTGGCTGCGGCTCCTTCCTTATATAGCGGCGGTGCTGCTGGTGGCTGGCGCGCTGTTTGGCGCTTATCACCACGGGCTGACGGTGAAGGATGCCGAATGGCAATCGGCCTGGAATGAACGCAACACACAGGACGCCCAAGCCAAGGCATCAAACGAGGCCGCCGAGCGTGCCAAAGAGCAAGCCCGTCAACTCTCCATCAACAAGGCGATTCAAGATGGCCAACAGATCATTGACCAAGCAACTGCTGATGCTGCCGCTGCTCGCGCTTCTGCTGACAGCCTGCGCGGGGCAGCCGACGCCCTTGCCGCTCGACTCACAGCCAGTCAAGACCGCGGCAATTCCTGCACTGCCGCCGCAAGCCAGGCAGCTGCCCGCGCCGCAATGGTGCTTGCCGACGTGCTCAAGCGCGCTGACCAGCGAGCGGGCGAATTGGCTGAAGTTGCTGACCAAGCCAGAGCCCGGGGTGTGACATGCGAGCAGGCGTATGATGGCCTGGGTAAGTGATCGGGTGGCAGTCCAGCAATACCAAAAAAGTACACTGGATAGCACGTCAAGATCGCGCCACTGCACTTGTCGCCAATAAATATTGGGGATTTGTAGGTAAATTAGGTTCCGGCTTCGGGCACCATCTAAAATCAAGGGTTTGCAGGCGAAAGCTAATGCAAGCCCTTGTTTGTTTCTGGTCCGCTATTTTGGATTTGGTCCGCAATTCACTTGGTAGGAGTGGCTTTCTTGCCCATGCGGTTCCGGATGTACTTCTCTGTCATTACCACAGCCTTATGCCCAAGTTGATCTCTCGCCTGCAAGATATCACCGCTGGACTCGGCCTTATCTGTGCCTGCCTTGGCGCGTAAATCCCGCATCTGAAATTCAGATTTCTGGACACCGGCCGCTTCCCTGGCCAAATCAAACCTTCTCCGCAATATCGCCACTGTCATTGGTGTGCCATCCGCTATAGCGATCAGTCGTGTCGAGCGGACCTTGTGTTCTGACTTTCGGGACATGATTCGATCAATCAAAACCTTCTACCCGCAAGCGTTTCCGCGAAGAGACGGCAGAGATCCCGATCGCTAACAGGGCGTTCCGGCTGCGAACGCTTGGCCGCATGGCTGCTTGTCAGGCGTACGTCCTGCAGGTCACCGCTGGAAGATAAGTTGATAGATCTGCAATCGAGCAGAAGTCGGATGGAGGGTCAATGAACTGCCGAGGATCTAGGAACTGGAACGTGATCAAATTTGGAAATCTCTTTGATCCAGAAGCGACGATATTTAGTTTGGTCTGGCGGCAGCGGTTTGTGATTTGACCAGGGGTGCTCAGTTTTCAAGCTGGCGCGGTATGCCTCCCACTCCTTTTCCTCAGCCACTTCCTTGGCCCTTTTCTCATCATCGAACCAGCCAAGCACATAAACTTCGCCCTGATCCATACCATGTTCGATCAGTAGATAGATATCTTTCATAAGCTTGAGCCTGCTACTCCACATTCTAAAATCCCCTAATGCTGGGGCATCGTTTTGACTATCGGCAGACACTTTCGATTATTGAGTTTTATCGTTCAAAGGGGAGATTAGCTTCTGCTCCTGATTGCGCACGTTATCCACTCATGGTCAGGTTCTCCTGACCGTGCTCGGGACTTTAAATCGCCCGCTCGCAAGGGCGTGCGGTTCGACTCCGGCTTTGGGCACCTTGAATATCAAGGGTTTGCATGAGATACCTCACGCAAGCCCTTATTTTTTTGCGCCGCAAAAATCTATCTCTGCTCCCGCAATTCGCTATCACTGGTCATTTTTTGGGCGTGACTTTCATCCCTTTACGCATTCGAATGTACTTCTCTGTCATGCCTACGGTGGTGTGCCCAAGTTGATCGCGTGCAGCACGAATGTTGCGTGTCGATTCTTCCTTATCCGTCGCGGCCTTCGTCCGTACGCGCATTTGAAAATCAGCCTTGGGAATGCCGGCAAACTTCGGGGCATTATCAAACCACTTCCGGAGCATGCTCGGCGTCATCGGCTACACCGCCAAGGTCGGCATTGCTGGATGATCTCGGCCGTGGCGCGGATGATGCTGCAATGGCCATTGCTTCAATGAAGTGATGACTTTATCGAAGATTGTTTTTGTTAATGGGAATCAGTGTTAATTACGAATGGTTTTGTATAGCATGCGCCGCAGTTTTTGGCGGTTTCACTCCCTGCATTGGCCTATTCGTAAAGGTTTTTCTCTTCATGCGTCGAACCCTGCTTTCCATTTGTGTGCTGCAAGCATTGTCGTCTACCTCATGGGCTGAACAAACGGAGGTGTCACCCTCAACGCTTGAGCTGGACGCAACCGATGTTATCGGTACTGCGAATTACGAAAGGGCGGACGGCCCGGTGCAGGGTTATCTGGCTACGCGCTCGGCCAGCGCCACACGCACCGACACGTCGATCCACGAAACCCCGCAATCGATCAGTGTGGTCTCGAAAGATGCGGTCGAGGATCTGGGAGCCACCCGTTTGCAGGACGCGTTGGACTACGCTGGGGGCGTGGGGCGGGCGAACAATTTTGGTGGACAGGGTCTGACCACGTTTACCGTTCGTGGCTTTACCACTGGCGAGTTTTATCGCAACGGTTTTCCGATCAACCGCGGCTATCCGAACATGCCGGATGCCAACACTATCGAGCGACTCGAAGTGCTACGCGGTCCGGCAACCATGCTCTACGGTCGGGGTGATCCTGGTGGCACGTTCAACGTGATTTCCAAACAGCCATTGCCCGAGCGCACCGTCACCTTGGGCAGTCAACTGAACGATCAGGGCATGAAGCGTGGCACGCTGGATGCTTCCGGCCCGCTCGACGAAGAAGGGCGCCTGGCCTATCGACTGAACGTGGTGGGCGAGGGCGGCGACACCTTCCGCGATCACGTCGAAACCGAGCGCTACGGTATCACGCCGGTGCTCACGTGGCAGGCAACCGACGCGACCAAGCTGATTTTCGAAGGCGATTTCATGCGTAACAACGCGCCTCTGGATCGAGGTGTTACACGTTACCCGAGGCAGACGGGTACCGCCTCTCGCGACAGTTTTTTCGGCGAAAAAGACGCTGGCAAACTGCATAACGACAACGACATGGCGCAGCTGCGTTTCGAGCACATGCTCAATGACGACTGGACGCTGGGTGGTGGCTTCCAGTGGCTCGATGGTTCGCTCAAGGGCAACGCAGTCGAGGCCAACGGTATTGCCGCTGACGGCCGCACCTTGGGGCGCAACTTCAACTATCGCAAGCTGGAGTGGACCGACAAGGATACCCAGCTCAATCTGACCGGCCATTTCGATACCGCTGGTTTGCAGCACACGTTGCTCACCGGTATCGAGTACGAAGATTATGACTACAAGTCGATCATTCAACGCTCCAGCGGTGCTGTCGATGCGTATCCGATCGACATCTTCGATCCGGTGTACGGCCAGTCGCGTCCAGCACTGACTCGCACGCCGACCCACGACAAGGAAAACCTCAAAACTTATGCCGCGTTTGTGCAGGATCAATTGGCACTGACCGACAAACTGAAGGTGCTGGCAGGGGCGCGTTTCGAACGCTTCGAACATGACTACGAAACCTTTGTCCCGGGTGGCAAGAGTTGGCAGGCGAGTGACAACGCAGTAACTCCGCGCATCGGCGTGACCTACGATTTGACCGAGACATTAGCGGTTTATGCCGACACCGCGCGCTCGTTCAAGCCCAACACCGGCGCAAGCCGCCTCGGCGGAGGGTTTGCGCCGGAGAAGGGCAAGTCGTACGAAATGGGTATCAAGTGGGAAGCACTGGATCAGCGGTTGAGTGTCGATGCGGCGATCTATCAGATCGAGAAGCGTAACGTGCTGACCACCGACCCTGTCGATTCCACCTTCAGCGTTGCTGCCGGTGAAGTGCGAAGCCGTGGTTTTGACATCAACGTTGCCGGCAACCTCACTCCCGAATGGCGCGTGATTGGCGGCTACGCCTATGTCGATGCCGAAGTGACCAAAGACAACGTACTGCGCTCTGGCACGCGGCTGCTGAACATCCCGAAAAACAGCTTCAGCCTGCTGAATATGTACGAGTTCCAGGACGGCACCCTCAAGGGATTGGGCTTGGGCACCGGATTCAAGTACGTCGACGAGCGCGCCGGACAAACCGCCAACACTGCGTTTTCGATGGGCAGCTACACCGTTGTCGACTTGCTTGGCTTCTACAAGATCAATGACAAGGTGCGGCTCAATCTTGACGTGAAAAACCTGTTTGATCGCGATTATGAAGAAGGCGCGTTCGGCAATGTTTACGCTTATCCGGGTGCGCCACGAACCGTGCAAGTCGGTATTTCCTACACGTTGTAGTGCGTTCTGCTGGTGCACACTGAGCAAGCTCGATAACGCTGGAAGTGAGGCGATGTGCGTCAGCAGTAGAGTCTGTGGATCCTGCAAAGGCGACAGTTGCAGATTTGAGCTACAGACAGGTCAGCCGTCAGCTTATCTCAGGTCGCTCGTGCCTGGTGCTGGACCGTGGGCGGATCGTGGAGCAGGGCGAGGTGTGGCAGATTTTTGGTGACCCGCAACACGAGGTGTCACCGGCCGTGGCGACCGATCTGCTGGGCATCGCCCAAGGCACTGGGTGGGCAGGTCAGCTTGCTGCATGGCGGTATCGAGCGTATCCAGAGCCGCGCCCAGGGACGTCGATTTCTGGGCGTAGCGACGAGCCAGGGGCCAGGCGCGTTGCTGGCCCGTGCTTCGTCGCTGGCCGATCAGGTGCCGGGGTATCTGGCACCCGCGTGATGTCGACTTACTTCGATCCTCCACCGATCTGCCAGACGTAGGGCGGTTCGGTGCCGTTGATTTCCCAGTCGCCGATGATGCGTTCCTTGTAGATCAGCGGGTTGTGCGAGGCCGCGGTGCGAGCGTTGCGCCAGTGACGATCGAGGGCTTTGCCGGTGCTGGTGGCCGAGGCGCTGAGGGCGTTGAACAGGTCGCTGGTGGCGCGCAGCACCAGGTCGGCGATCACCACTTGGGCCTGGGCGGATTCCAGTTCGGCGGCGATGTTGGCATCGCGTTCGGCTTCGTCGTTATGGGCGAAACGGCTTTCGTAGGCCACCTGCAAGGCGGCCGCGGCGCGCAGGGTGGTGGCATGTGCGGCGTAGACCTGCGCCGAAGCCTTGCCCACCACTTGCTGCACCTGGGCATCCTGGCTGACGTGGCTGGCGTTGCCGGTGCTGAAGATGCGCGTGCGCTTGCGTACTTCTTCCGTGATGTCGCGCACCGCGGCACGGCCGGCACCGGTCTGGACCGCCAACAGCACCAGTTGATAGAAGGCCGTCTGGTATTTGAAGCGGGTGGTGAAGTCCAGCAGGTTTTCGGGCTCCACCACGGCGTTCTCGAATACCGAGGTGCCGCTGCCGGTGGTGCGCTGACCAAAGCCATCCCAGTCGTCGCTCTGCACAATACCCGGTTGCTGCACGCGAACGGCGGCAATCACATCGGCGCCGTTGTCATCGCGCTGGGCATAGAGGTCGATCCAGTCGGCGAAGATACTGCCGGTGCTGTAGTACTTGGTGCCGTTGACCACCCATTGTTCACCCAGACGCGAGACACGGGTGCCAACCTGGCCGATCTTGATGCTGCCGACTTCGGTCCAGGCGTTGCCCACCAGATCGCCGTCGACAAAACGCTTGAACCAGGTGTCCTGGGGCGCATCGGCATGGGCGTTGAGGCGGTCTTCGACAAAGGCAAAGTGACCGCGCAACGCCTGCGGCAGATTGGAATCGGCTTCGGCCAGTTCGATCAGCAACTCAAACAACTGGGGCAGGGAAGCGCCGGCGCCACCGTACTGCACCGGCACGCGCACGGCGCCAAAGCCGGCTTCCTTCAGCCACTTCACTTGTTCAAAGGGCAGGCTGCGAGTTTGCTCGCGCTCCAGTGCGCCGGCGGCGATGCGTGCAAAGATCGGCCGGAAGCGCTCGGCCAGGGCCTGGTAGTCGGTACCGCTGGAGAGGGGGTGTGGCAGGTGCTGTTGCTGGACAGTCATGGTGCAGCTCCTTATGGAAGGCAAGAAAAGCAACAGTGCAGTCGATCTGTTGCGTACTACTGCCAGTGCACAGGTCGTGCCTGGCACTGCAAAAGCCGTTTAATCGGGCGCGCAGGGCTGTTCGCCAGGGTGGTTGCTGTCGTCTGCCGGGCAACTTGCTGAAGCGCTGACTGCCCGGCAACAGCGGCCTGGGCGCGCTGCACGGCATGGGCAGAGAGGCAGCTGTTGTGAGCGCAACAGTTGATCAACAGCCTGCCCGGTGGACGACACTGCGGCGTTTTGCGAAAAACCGTATAACTTATTGATTTTTATTGAATTATAGAGATGGCACGGTTGCTGCTCTAGTCCTTGTGCAGGTGCCGCGGTGGCCTCTGCCACCATGAGGACGGGCAATGAGCAACACACTGAAAGTGGTCGCGGTATCCGGGAGCGTGCAGCGGCCTACGCGCACCCTGGTGCTGCTCAAGGCTCTGGTCGCCGGTCTTGCGCAACAGCTGCCGATCGCGCTGCACCTCATCGAGTTGTCCGAGGTCGGCCCGCAGTTTGCCGGGGTGCTGTGCCGTGAAGACTTGCCCGCTGCGGTAGAGGCCGATCTGCAGGCCATTGAAACGGCCGACCTGCTGATTGCTGCCAGCCCGGTGTACCGCGCCTCGTACACCGGACTGTTCAAGCACCTGTTCGATTTCGTCCATCACCAGGCGTTGAACAACGTGCCGGTGTTACTGGCCGCCACCGGTGGCTCGGACCGCCACGCCCTGATCATTGATCACCAGTTGCGCCCGCTGTTTGGTTTCTTCCAGGCCCTGAGCTTGCCCATCGGTGTGTATGCCGCCGAAGCCGATTTCACCGACTACCAGATCACCAGTCCGCAGTTGCTCGAACGCATCGAGCGCGCTGTCGAGTCGGCGGTCCTGAGCCTCAATCCGAAAGTTCACCGGGATGCCAGCGCTGCCTGACGTCCCGGGTCAACCCTCATTTCAACGAGTCAATGGAGTACGTACAATGAGCCAGGACAACATCAAGTTTGCCTATTGGGTTCCCAACGTCAGCGGTGGCCTTGTGGTCAGCAAGATCGAACAGCGCACCAGCTGGGACATCGATTACAACCGCAAGCTGGCGCAAATCGCCGAAAAGGCCGGCTTCGAATACGCCTTGTCACAGATCCGCTTTACCGCCGGTTATGGCGCCGAAAACCAGCACGAGTCGGTGACCATAAGCCACGCGCTGTTGGCCGCCACCGAGAAGCTCAAGGTGATCGCCGCCATCCTGCCTGGGCCCTGGAGTCCGGTGCTGGCGGCCAAACAGCTGGCCACCATCGACCAATTCACCAACGGTCGGGTCGCGGTGAATATCGTGTCGGGCTGGTTCAAGGGCGAGTTCCGGGCCATTGGCGAGCCGTGGCTGGACCACGATGAGCGCTATCGTCGCTCGGAAGAATTCATCCAGGCGCTCAAGGGCATTTGGACCCAGGACAACTTCAGTTTTCATGGCGATTTCTACCGCTTCCATGACTACACCCTCAAACCCAAGCCACTGCAGCAACCGCACCCGGAAATCTTCCAGGGTGGCAGCTCGCGCGCGGCGCGGGACATGGCTTCGCGGGTTTCCGATTGGTACTTCACCAACGGCAACAGCGTCGAAGGCATCAAGGCCCAGGTCGACGACATTCGGGCCAAGGCCGCGATCAATGGCCACTCAGTGAAAGTTGGGGTGAACGCCTTTGTCATTGCCCGCAAAACCGAGGCTGAAGCCCGAGCGGTATTGCAGGAAATTATCGCCAAGGCCGATCCGGAGGCCGTCAACGGTTTCGGCAGCGAGGTGAAGAACGCCGGCGCCTCCAGCCCTGAAGGCGAAGGCAACTGGGCCAAGTCCACCTTCGAAGACCTGGTGCAGTACAACGATGGCTTCAAGACCAACCTGATCGGTACGCCGCAGCAGATTGCCGAACGCATCGTCGCCCTCAAGGCGGTGGGCGTGGACCTGGTGCTCACTGGCTTCCTGCACTTTCATGAAGAAGTGGAGTACTTCGGCCGCAAGGTGTTGCCGTTGGTGCGTGAGCTGGAGCGCGAGGCGGTCGCGGCCAAGGCTGCGGCGCTCGCCTAAAGGACGGGAAAGGTCATGGCGACATTCACTGATAACACGCAATCCGACACCTTGCCGCAGTGGCTGCAACAGCAGGCACGTCAGCAAGGGACGGGCATTGCCCTGCGACATAAGCGCCTGGGGGTGTGGCAGGTGCGAACCTGGCGCCAACTGGCCGCTGAGGTTGAACACCTGGCAATGGCCTTGCAGGTGCGTGGTTTTGTGCCTGGCGCGAGCTTGGTGATTGTCAGCCGCCCGCGGCCGGAGGCGTTGATCGCTGTACTGGCGGCACAGTGGTTGGGCGGGGTGGCCGCGCTGTTGGATCCGCTGGAGGCTGCGGCTGCACAGGTGCCGCTGTTGCGTGAGCTGCACAGTGAATGGGTGTTCGCCGAAGGCCATGAGGAGATTCAGCGCCTGCGCGCCGCCGGACTGGCGCCCAGGCTGCTGATTTACGCCGACGGCCGCGGCATGGCTGAGGTGAGTCAGGCCGGTGATACCCTGGCGCTCGCACAACTGCTGCTGGGCAGCGATCACCGGCTGGAACCCCAGGCCCGAGCCGAGCGCACAGCTTTTACCTTCTACCGTTTGGGTGCGGGGCAGCGCATCGAGCAGCAGCGCATTAGCCACGCCGAGTTGCTAAAGGAAGGCCGGCGCCTGGTGCACAGCGAGCAGCTGGGGCGGCAGGAAGAAGCCCTGGCGGCGCGAGCGTTTGCCGCGGGTAGTCAAGCGCGTTACTTGCTGGCGCCTTGGTTGATTGCCGGCTTTCGAATGAATTTTCCGGAGAACCTGGCGACTCGCGACCGGGACCGTCGCGAGTTGGGCCCGACGCTGGTGGCCGGCACCCGGGAAACCTACGAGCGCCTGCATGCCCAGGTCCTGGCCCGCTTGCCGGAGCCAGGCAGCTGGCGTCGGCGTCTGGTGGACTGGGCGCTGGTGGCGCACCCCGGTGCGCTGCAACGGCATCTGGGGTACTGGCTGATCCGCCGGCCGTTGCGCGACATCCTCGGCTTTTCCCGCACCCGCGCGCCGTTGGTGGTGGGCGAGGCGCTGGCGCCACACACCCAGGCGTTTTTCCAGGCCTTGGCGATTGAAGTACGCACCTGGCCTGACCCGGCACAGTGGCACCGGCCCGCGCGCTGGCCAGCCCCGTTGGTCAACGGCTGGATCGAAGACAGCACGCAACCGGCCTGACAAGGACATGACTCATGGCACAGACACAGGCGACAAAGGTTGAACATCTGCTGGTGTTGGAAAATATTGGCTTGTCGTTCAAGGGCGTCAAGGCGGTGACCGACATCAGCTTTGCCGTGGCCGCCGGCGAGATTTGCGCCTTGATCGGCCCCAATGGCGCGGGTAAAAGCTCACTGCTGAATGTGATCAACGGCGTGTACCAGGCCCAGCAGGGGCGCATCCGCTTTGCCGGAGAAGGGCGCCGGCGCATGAGCCCGCATGATGCGGCGGTGCGCGGCATTGCCCGCACCTTTCAGAACATCGCCTTGTTCAAAGGCATGAGTGTGCTCGACAACGTGCTCACCGGACGCACCCTCAAGCGTCGCAGCAGCTGGATCGAGCAGGCTCTGCGCATCGGCCGCGCCGCTGGCGAGGACGACCGCCAACGTGAGGCCGCCGAGCGGATAATCGACTTTCTGCACATCCAGCCCTGGCGCGACACCCTTGTCGGCAAGCTGCCCTATGGCTTGCAGAAACGGGTGGAACTCGCCCGTGCCCTGGCCGCCGAACCGCGTTTGCTGTTGCTGGACGAACCGATGGCCGGGATGAACGCCGAAGAGAAGCAGCAGATGAGCCGCTTCATCGTCGACATCAACCGTGAGTTGGGCACTACGGTGGTGTTGATCGAGCACGACATCGGCGTGGTCATGGGCATTTGCGATCACGTGGTGGTGCTCGACTACGGCCGCAAGATCGGCGACGGCCCACCCGAAGAAGTGCGACAAAACCCCGAGGTGATCGCCGCCTACCTCGGCACGCGCCACTAACCCCTGGGTCGATAGCGCCGCCAGCCGCCAGCCGCCTGGTGGCCAGGAACCCTTTGCCCGCAAAACAGGAAGGCTCATGGAATTTTTCTTAGAGGTGTTGATCGGTGGGCTGCTGGCCGGGGTGATGTACGCCCTGGTGGCCATCGGTTTTGTCCTGATCTACAAGGCCTCCGGCGTCTTCAACTTCGCCCAGGGGGCGATGGTGCTGTTTTCGGCGCTGACCTTTGTCAGCCTCTTGGAGCGCGGGGTGCCGTTCTGGCTGGCGTTTGTCATTAGCCTGGCGGCGATGGTGCTGCTGGCGTTGGCGGTGGAGCGGGTGGTATTGCGTCCGCTGGTCAACCGCTCGCCAATCACCTTGTTCATGGCCACCCTCGGCTTGTCCTACGTGATCGAAGGGGGCGCCCAGGCGCTGTGGGGCGCCCAGGTGCATGGCCTGGAACTGGGCATCAGTGACGAGCCACTGGAACTGGGCGGCATGCTGTTGTCGCAGTTCGACATTTTTGCCGCCGTGGCCGCCGCGCTGCTGGTGTTGGCGCTGTCGCTGCTGTTCAACAAGACCCGTATTGGTTTGTCGTTGCGTGCCGTGGCCGATGACCCGCTGGCGGCGTTGGCCGTGGGCATCCGCCTGCAACGGGTGTGGGTGCTGGTGTGGGCGGTGGCCGGGTTTGTCGGTCTGGTGGCCGGCCTGCTCTGGGGCGCGCGGCTGGGGGTGCAGTTTTCGCTGTCGCTGGTGGTACTCAAGGCATTGCCGGTGCTGATCATCGGCGGTTTTACCTCGATCAGTGGGGCGATTGTCGGCGGCTTGATCGTCGGCGCCTCGGAGAAGCTGGCCGAGGTGTACCTGGGCCCCGTCATCGGCGGCGGTATCGAGAACTGGTTTCCCTATGTGCTGGCGTTGCTGTTCCTGCTGGTGCGGCCGGCCGGGCTATTTGGTGAACGCGCGATCGAGCGGGTTTAAGGAGAGGCGTGATGTTTTATCAGGAAGCCGGTCAGTTCAGTACTCGCTATGCCCAGGACCGCCGGGTGTTTCGCCTGCGGCAGGACCGTTACGGCTTGGTTGCCTTGCTGCTGTTGGCCTTTGTAGGTGTGCCGTATCTGGGTAACGACTATTGGTTCAGCGCCATTCTGATTCCGTTTCTGGTGCTATCACTGGCCGGGCTGGGGCTGAACCTGCTGACCGGCTATGCCGGGCAGTTGTCGCTGGGCTCGGCGGCCTTCATGGCTGTGGGCGCCTTTGCCACTTACAACGTTGAACTGCGGGTGCCGGGCTCGCCGTTATTGCTCAGCATGGCCCTGGGCGGGGGAGTGGCAGCGCTGGTGGCGGTGCTGTTCGGCCTGCCGAGCCTGCGGATCAAGGGCTTCTATCTGCTGGTGTCGACCCTGGCGGCACAGTTCTTTGTGACCTGGGCGCTGACCCGCTTCAGCTGGTTCTCCAATAACAGCGCCTCGGGGGTGATCAGTGCACCGCGCCTGGAGATACTCGGGGTGGATTTGAACTCACCGGTGGGCCGTTACCTGCTGACGTTGGGGGTGGTGGTGGCGTTGTTCTGGCTGGGCAAGAACCTGGTGCGCAGTGAACTGGGACGCAACTGGATGGCCGTGCGTGACATGGACACGGCCGCTGCAGTGATGGGAATTGCGTTGCTCAAGACCAAGCTGCTGGCGTTTGCAATCAGCGGCTTCTTTCTCGGGGTGGCCGGAGCGCTGTGGGCCTTCACTTACCTGGGCACCGTGGAGCCCCACGGTTTCGATCTGAATCGGTCCTTCCAGATCCTGTTCATCATCATTATCGGTGGCCTGGGCAGCATCCTCGGCAACTTCCTGGGCGCGGCGTTCATCGTGCTGTTTCCGGTGCTGCTGTCGAACCTGGTGGCCTTGTTGCCGGCCGGGCTGATCGATGCCGGGCAGATAGAAAACCTGCAGAAGATGGCATTTGGCGCCCTGATCATTGTGTTCCTGGTCAAGGAGCCGGAGGGCCTGGCGCGCCTCTGGCAGAAGTTCCGCGAGCGCGCTCGGTTGTGGCCCCTGCGCTACTGAGCAAACCGGCGCAGGCATGGACTGCGCTTCGATCCTCCTGCGGCAAACGTGCGATTGAATCATTGATAAGGAAAATACCGATGTTGAAACGATCTCTACTCAGTAGCCTCGCCCTGGCCGTCAGCCTGAGCGTTGCCACATTGACTGCGCAGGCGGATAACGAACAGTACTTCCCGCTGCAGAGCTATCGGGTCGGTCCTTATGCCGCCGGTGGTACCGGGTTTTTTGGTGGTTTTATCGACTACCTCAAGTACGTCAATGCCAATGGCGGGGTCAACGGCGTCAAGCTGACCTGGAGCGAGTGCGAAACCGAATACGTGGTCGAGAAGGGCGTGGAGTGCTACGAGCGTCTGAAAAAAGGCCTCAATGGTGCGCCGGCTGCCGCCACTAACCCGCTGTCGGTGGGCATCGCCTATGCCACCCTGGAGCGCTCGACCGCGGACAAACTGCCGCTAATCACCATCAACCACGGCCGCACTGACTCCACTGACGGCAGCGTTTTCCCCTATGTCTTCCCGTTGCAGCTGAACCCGTACTCCGAAGTCTCGGCGATCATCAACTACATCGGCCAGCAGGCCGGGGGGCTGGACCAGCTCAAAGGCAAGAAGATAGTCACCCTGTATCATGGCTCGCCCTACGGCAAGGAAACCAATGAGGTGTTGCAGACCCTGGCCGACAAGTACGGGTTCAAACTGACCCTGCTGGAAGTGCCCCATCCGGGTAACGAACAGCAGTCGCAATGGCTCAACATTCGCCGGGAAAAACCCGACTGGGTGATTCTGCGAGGCTGGGGCGTGATGAACCCGGTGGCGTTGAAAACCGCGCAGAAAGTCGGCTTCCCGGCGGATCACATCATCGGCAACATCTGGAGTAACTCCGAGGACGATGCCGCACCGGCCGGTGCCGCCGCCAAAGGCTTTATCGCGATCACCACGCACCCCACGGGCACCGATTTCCCGGTCCTGCAAGGCATCCAGCAGCAGGTGGTGGCCAGGGGCAATGGTGACCTGGCCGATCCGAAACGCTTCGGCACCGTGTATTACAACCTCGGTGTGGTGAACGGCATTCTCAATGTCGAAGCGGTGCGCATTGCCCAGGAGAAATTCGGCAAGCAACCGCTCACCGGCGAGCAGGTGCGCTGGGGCTTCGAGCACCTCAAACTGGACGATGCCCGCCTCAAGGAGCTGGGTGCACTGGGCTTGGTGCAACCATTGCAGCTGTCGTGCTCGGACCATGAAGGGGGCGGTGCCGTGCGCTTCCAGCAGTGGGATGGCAGCCAGTGGAAACTGATCAGTGACTGGGTACAGGCCGACCGTGCCTTGCTCAGGCCGATCATCGAAGCCTCGTCGCACCAGTACGCCAAGGAAAAAGGCATCACGCCGCGCGATTGCAGCCAGGACAGCTGAGATGTGAATCGGGTCGGGGAGGCGTCCCCAATGCTTTTCCGTTAAGGCAATGTCTGCTCAATACACATCCCGTGGCGAGGGAGCAAGTCACTCGCCACAAGTCACTTGTTTCAAGCTTTTATTAATTGAAGAGCATGGGGATAGGCGTATGAACCAAGTACCGATCTTGCGGATCGACGCGATTGAAGTCCTGTACGAACAGGCCATCCTCGCGGTGTGCGGGGTATCGCTGGCGGTACCGCAAGGGCAGATCGTGGTGTTGCTGGGGGCCAACGGTGCCGGCAAGAGCACCACCTTGAAGGCCGCCTCCAATCTGGTGCGCGCCGAGCGGGGCGAGGTAGTGCAGGGGCGGATCCTCTATCGAGGCGAGGATGTCACCCGTAGCACGCCCCATAGCCTGGTGGCCAGCGGCCTGGTGCAGGTACTGGAAGGCCGGCATTGCTTTGCCCAACTGACAGTGGAAGAAAACTTGCTGACGGGTGCCTTTGCGCGTCAGGTGTCCCGCGGGCAACTGAAGGCCGATCTTGAGCGTATCTACAGCCAGTTTCCGCGCCTCAAGCTGCGGCGCAAAAGCCTGGCCGGCTACACCTCCGGCGGTGAACAGCAGATGGTTGCGCTCGGGCGGGCGCTGATGGCCCGGCCGCAGCTGGTATTGCTGGACGAACCTTCGATGGGCCTGGCACCGCAGATCGTCGAGGAGATCTTCGAGATCATCCAGCAGCTCAATCAGCGCGACGGCGTGAGCTTCCTGATTGCCGAGCAGAACATCAACCTGGCCCTGCGTTACGCCCAGTACGGCTACGTGCTGGAAAGCGGCCGGGTTGTCAGCGAAGGCACGACCGGGCAGTTGGCCGCGCGCAGTGATATTCAGGACTTCTACCTGGGGGGCGGGACAGCGGGTAAAGGAGCTGCTGCTTGACCGCCACCAGTCAGATCGACAGGTTGACCACTTTGACCGTCTGGGCGTCCTGTACCGGGCGGCGTTTGTTCACCACCAGTTCACCGACCTTGATCAGCATCGCGCGGGTGATGTTGCGACTCAGCCCCAGCAAGCCGGCGGTGTGCACCTGGTTGTAGTGGCAGAAGCGATAGGCCGCGCGCAACAGCGCTTCCTCGACCCGCTCGTGGAGGGCGCCGCTTTCTTCCTCGAACAGCTTCTTGAAGGCTTGCTGCAACAGGGCGTCGGCACTGTCGTCCTGGACGGTATTGCTGGCTTCCAGGCGTTCGATACGCAGGTTGGACAGGTGCAAGTCCTGGACGCGGATCAGATTGTTACGGCAGATCAGTAAGGTGTGGTGAATGACGTTTTCCAGCTCGCGAATATTGCCCGGCCATGAGTAATTCACCAGCTTCTGTTCGGCTTCGGTATCCAGCACCACTTCGCCATAGCCCAGCCGACGACTGTACTCGGCGATGAAGTGGCGGATCAGCGGCAGGATGTCGCCCGGTCGCTCGCGCAGCGGGCTGAGTTCCAGGCTGACCACGTTTAGCCGGTAATAGAGGTCTTCGCGAAAGTGCCCGGCGTTGATGGCTTTTTCCAGCTGCACGTTGGTCGCAGCCAGCACCCGTACATCGATTGGGATGCTTTTGCGTGAACCCAGGCGAACCACTTCACGCTCCTGCAGCACCCGCAGCAACTTGACCTGGATTGGCATCGGCAAGTCGCCGATTTCGTCGAGGAACAGCGTGCCGCCGTTGGCTTCCTCGAACCAGCCGGCTTTGGCGCTCAGGGCGCCGGTGAAGGCGCCTTTTTCGTGGCCGAACAGTTCGGCCTCCACCAAACTTTCGGAAAACGCGCCGCAGTTGACCGCGATAAACGGTTTGTTGCGACGAGCGCTGAGGTTGTGCAGGTGACGGGCCACCAGCTCCTTGCCGGTCCCGGTTTCGCCGATGATCAACACGCTGGCATCACTGGGCGCAACCTGTTGCAGGTGCGCCAGCAGCGCCTGTGATTTCGGGTCTTCGAAGACTTGCGCGGTGGCGCGTATCGAGGTGGCCAAGGCTGGTGAGGGCGGCAGCGTGAGTAGTTGCATGGTCGGGCCTATGAGTAAAAGGACGGAGTGGGCAGCGCCGTGTTGAGCGCCCAGTCACCCAGTTCATGGAGCTTGTAGTCCACGGGGTCGTGCAGGGTCTGGGTGCGCAGGTTGCGCCAGTGACGATCAAGGCGCAGCGCGGCATGGGTGGCGCGGGCGCCGGTCACTTCAAACAGGCTGCTGGTCAGGTCCAGGCCGGTGCGGGTGGCGGCGACCTTGGCGGTGGCAATGGCCAGGGCCAGTTGGCCACGTTCCTCGGCGGCGAGCTGGTGCTCCTTGCACCAGGCTTGGTCGAGCAGGGCGTTGGCTCGTTCAGTGAGCAGGCGCACGCTTTCCAGCCCGACCCAGAATTCGCCGTAATGGCGCAGGACATAGGGGTCCTGATTGGCCTGGCTGACGTTGGCCTTGAACCAGGGGCGCGTTTCCTTGAGGGTGTAATCGCGGGCCTCTTCGAACGCGCCCTCGGCAATGCCGAGGAAGATATTGACGAAGGTCAGTTGGGCGATCAGCGGGCGCAGGCAGGCAAAGGGCGTGCTCAGCGGGCCGGGATCGAGCAGCAGCTCATTCTCTTCCACGCGCACCCGTTCGAAGGTGGCGCTGCCGCTGTCGGTCTGCCGTTGGCCGATGTTGTCCCAGTCGCCGTGCAAGGTGATGCCGGTGCGGTGGCTGGGAATGGCGGCGATCAACAGCTTGCCGCTGGTGGATTCATCCAGCGCCGAGGCAATCAGCATTTCCGAATCGGCGGAGCCGGAGCAGAAACTCTTGCGCCCGGAAAACTCGCGATAGCCGGCAAACTTTTTCGACAGGGTGCGGGTGTCCAGCGGGTTAAGGGCATTACCCCAGAACCAGTTGTTGCGCGCGGTCTGTTCGAACCAGGGCTGCCACTGTTCGGGCCGGGAAAACAGCCGCACCGTGGCCAGCATCAAGTGCTGGAAGCCGAACACGTGGGCGATCGAGCTGTCGATCCTGGCGAATTCGCGCACCACTTCCAGGGTGTCGCTCCAGCTGGCGCCAAGGCCACCGTATTGCTGGTCAATTTTCATCGCCAGCAGACCGCTACGGCGCAACTCGTCGCGCTCGGCTTTCGGCGTGCCGCCCAGATGGTCGCGTTCGGCGGCGGTTCGGGAAAACTCGGCGGCGAGCGTCCGAGCGATCTGCAGCGGGGTTTCAAGTTTGGACGTATGGATAGCGGTCACAGGCTGTTCCTCAGGCTGTTTTCCGCAGGTCGGCGGCATTGGCGGTGAACAGCGGTGCGGCCCGTTCGACTGCCAGGCGGATGCGTGTTTTCAGCGCTTCGCTGCTGATCTGGTAATTCGTGAAATCGGCCTCCGAGGCATACACGCCCAAGGGTAGGGTCACCGACTGGAAGAAGCTGAACAGCGGGCGCAACTGGTGATCGATTACCAGCGCATGCCGGTCGCTGCCACCGGTGGCGGCCAGCAACACCGGGGTATCGATCAATGCGTCCTGGCCAATCAGGTCGAACAGGTGCTTGAACTGGCCCGGGTAGGCACCACGGTAGACCGGTGCGGCCACCACCAACAGGTCCGCCGACTCAATCGCATTCAACTCGTACTCAACAGTTTCCGGCAGCTCCCGACGGGATATGGCGCTGCCCAGCGGGCGGACAATGTCACCCAGCTCGATGATGCGGCTTTCGATTGGCAGGTACTGGCTCAGCTCAGCAACGATGGCTTGGACCAGTACCAGGGTGCGCGACGGACGATAGGTTCCACCGGAAACGGCGACGACTTTAAGTGGAGTGCTCATGGGGTCTGTTCCTGTTCGAGTTGCGGGATGTGCAGCCATCAGAGCAAGAGTTGTTCCATGGTTAAAAGAGCTATGAAAAACAATAAGTTAGTCTGTTTCTTGGTCTCGACTGCTGTTGTCTGGGCAGCTAACTGTTGAGCGACTGTTGCGTGAGCAGCAATGGCGCTGCTGTTTGTCGGGCAACACTGTGGTATCCATGAATTGAATGTAAGTGATCTAAAAAACATCTAATAAATACTTTTTGGTTATTAGCTTAAGGCTTTGTCGGGCTGTCAGTGCCAGGCGAGCAGCTTTTGGCTGGCTTTAGCCGGCCGAAATCAGTAGGTAATGCCTCTCGGATCGGCCAAGTGTTGCTCAGACAATAGCGGTTCAACATCACTGTTGGGTGGGCAACAGTGGGTGGACCAAAGCGCATGGCATTCACCTTCCACCGTCGCCGCTCAGGTGGTTGTGCACGCTGCCTGCAGCCCGCAACGCAAGGTTTCAGGGCTTCTGGTATGGCTCTTGCTCAGGCACCTGACTCTCCAGCAACAGTGCTGATCAGGGCGCCACAGAGTGCTCGCTTCCTATATCTGCCGGCCGATGTGCCGTGCGCCTTGTGATCCAGCCCTGTATCACTCCCTGAGGCCCGTACCATGAATTTGGATATTTTCTGGTTTCTCCCCACCTCCGGTGACACCCGCTACCTGGGTAAGTCCGAGTCCGGCCGCCCGGCCACCAACCAGTACATGCGGCAGATTGCTGTGGCTGCGGAAAGCCTTGGCTACGACGGCCTGTTGATTCCCACCGGCAGCAGTTGTCTTGATCCCTGGGTCACCGCTGCCAGTCTGGTACCAGTGACCAGCCGGATTAAATTGTTGGTGGCCTTGCGCACGTCAATCAGCAGCCCGACCGTAACGGCACGTCAGGCTGCCAGCCTCGACCAGGCCCTGGGTGGGCGCCTGCTGCTCAACGTGGTCCCCGGTGGCGATGCGGCCGAGCTGGCCGCCGAGGGCGTGTACCTCAAGCACGATGAGCGCTATGAGGCCGCCGATGAGTTCCTCACCGTCTGGCGTCGGGTATTGCAGGGTGAAACGGTCGACTTCGAGGGCAAGCACATCCATGTGAAGCGGGCGCAGAATTTCTTCCCGCCGGTGCAGAAGCCCTATCCGCCGCTGTACTTCGGTGGCTCTTCGCCGGCTGCCCACGAGCTGGCCGCCAAACACGTGGACACCTACCTGACCTGGGGCGAGCCACCGGCCGCGGTGGCCGAGAAGATCGGCGATGTACGTGCCCGCGCCGCGAAGCACGGCCGCACAGTGCGTTTTGGCGTACGTCTGCACGTGATCGTGCGTGAAACCAACGAGCAAGCCTGGGCCGCTGCCAACGAACTGATCCAGTACCTGGACGACGAGACCATCGCCCAGGCCCAGGCCAACTACGCGACCATGGACTCCGAAGGCCAGCGCCGCATGGCTGCGCTGCACGGTGGCTGTCGCGATCAGCTGGAAGTCAGTCCCAACCTGTGGGCCGGTGTCGGCCTGGTGCGCGGCGGTGCCGGTACTGCCTTGGTCGGTGACCCGCAGACCGTCGCCGCCCGGCTGCAGGAATACGTCGACCTCGGCGTCGACAGCTTCGTGCTCTCAGGTTATCCGCACCTGGAAGAGGCCTACCGCTTCGCCGAACTGGTGTTCCCGTCGTTGCCCGGTAAACAGGCGGTGACCGTCAATGAGGTGCTCACGGGCGGAGCCTTCGATGTGCGAGCCAAGACCAAACAAGAGGAAACCGCGGTATGAAAGTGATCGACATGCGCTGCCGGCCGGCCTATCTGCACGATTTCTTTGGCGCCAACCCGGGCTCGGCGGGCTACGCCACCGCGCGCTGGCTGAATCGCCGCGTCGGAGCTCGCGGCAGCGACGAGCATTTTGCCCGCTCGCTGACGCCAGAGGGCTTTATTGCCGAAGTCCGAGAAGCCGGTTTGAGCCAGGCGGTGGTGGTGGGGCGACACACCCCTGGGCAACACCTGCCGAATGATTTCATCCACGAAATCACCCATCCCCATCAGGAGCTGCTGGGTATCGCCGGGGTTGACCCGACGCTTCAGGGTATCGATGGCGCTATTGCCGAAATCGACCGGGTGATTGATCAACTCGGTCTGGTCGGTATCGGCCTGGAGCCGGGTTTCGCCGCGCCGGCACGGCATCCGGATGACCCGCTGTACTTTCCCCTCTACGAACACTTGTCGCGCCGTGGCATTGCGCTGTTCCTGATGAGCGGACCGACCACGCCGGATCCGGCCTTCAACGACCCTGGCCGCCTGGCAGCGGTGGCACGAGCGTTTCCCGAACTGAAAATAGTCTGTTACCACGGCTACTGGCCGAACGTGGCGCAACTGCTGGGCGTAGCTTTTCGCTATGAAAACATCTTCGCCGTGCCAGACATGTACCTGTTCCTGCCGGGCAGCGAGGCCTTTGTCGCAGCAGCCAATGGCTTTCTGGGCGACCAACTGTTGTTTGGCTCGTCCTACCCGTTCCGGCCGATCCGCCAGTCGATCGAGGATTTTCAGGCGCTGGGGTTCAAGGATCAGGTGCTGGATAAGTTGCTTTATGGGAATGCGGCGCGGTTGTTAGGGTTGAGGAGGTAGCCTTGAATCGACGCCTGCCGTTTCGACGGACGCCCAATCGGGCTATAGAAGTCGGCGAGGTAATGGCGCGGGTCGCCCAGCAGCGCGTTGACGCCGACGGCAATTGGCTGTGTCAAACCGATGGAAAGATCCAGGACAAGGCGCCTTGAACAATAAGCTGTTGGCGAGCCTCCCATTGGCGCAACAGCCTGTCGCGGCAGGCCAGGCGCTCGTTCAGTTCGGCGACTTCCAGGCTCAGTGCGCGCACCTCGTCTTTCTGCATCCGACGCTCTTGCAGCAATTGCTCGACGCTGGTCAGGATGCGTCGCAACAACGGGTTGTTCGACGACAACGGCGTGCTCGCCTGGTCAGGCTGGTCCAGTCTGTCGGCGAGCGGAGCCAATACCCAGTGGGTTGTCCGGCTGAAAAAAACATGGAGCACCTCTACCTGAGTGAAGTGATGTCAGCCGCCAGGGGCTGCGGTGGACGTACCGACAACGACTGCGAATCAAACACTGTCGCCCCCGGCAGGGCTTGCCAGGCCAGTGGGCCGGCGGCGATTTCCCGGGTACTGAGCAGGCAGTGGTCAAGCTCGCGCTGTAAAACCTCGGTGTCGAGGCCCTGGCCGATGAACACCAATTCCTGGCGACAATCACCGACCACGTTGTCCCACTTGGCCATGATGCTCTGGAGCCGGTATTCATCCCGTGGCCATTGCGACGGATCGATAAAGTTCCACCAGTGGCCGACATAGTCCCACTGGAACTGCCCGCCGCTCTGCACCAGCATGCCGGTTTCCAGGTGCCGGCTGGCGAGCCAGAAATAGCCTTTGCTGCGCAACAGCCGTCCGTTGCGCCAGGGGCGCTGGAGAAAGTCGAGCAAGCGCTGTGGGTGAAAGGGTGTCCGCTCACGGTAGACCCAGGATGTCACACCGTAGGTGTCCGCTTCGGAGGCTGGCGCGTCGGTCACCTCCATTTTCCTCATCCAGCCCGGCGACGCGGCAAGGCTGGGTAAATCAAACAGATGGGTGCCGAGGATGCTCGACAGCGCGACTTGACCGTGGGTCATCGGCAGGATCCGCGCGCCGGGGTTCAGGCCGGCGAGAATGGCGTGCAGTGCCTGGTAACCGGCGTCATCGATCAGGTCCAGTTTGTTGACGAGAATAACGTTGGCGTACTCCACCTGCTCGATCAGAAGGTCGGCCAGATGGCGCTCCGGCGCGTCTTCCATGGCATCCGCACGGGCCACGGTATCCGGCGACTCGAGCAGCGCCTGAAACTGGCTGCCATCGACCACCGTCACCAAGGTGTCCAGGCGTGCCAGTTCGCTGAGGCTGAAGCCTTCGGTGTCAAGGAAGGCGAACGTCTCCGCCACCGGCATCGGCTCGGAGATCCCGGTGGATTCAATGAGCAGGTAGTCGAAACGCTGCTGACGTGCCAGATCACTGATCTGCTCCAGCAAATCGGCGCGCAGTGTGCAGCAAATACAGCCGTTGCTCATCTCGATTAACTCATCGCGACCACGGTGCAGCGACACGTCGCGCTGCACCGCTTCGGCATCGATGTTGACTTCGCTCATATCGTTGACGATGACCGCGACTCTCAGGCCTTCGCGATTGCGCAGGATATGGTTCAGCAGGGTGGTTTTGCCGGCACCGAGGAAGCCCGAAAGGACCGTCACCGGCAGTCGGCCCGCCTGGGCGCCGTCAATCATGCGTTCACCGCTTTTGCGCTGGGCGCCTTGTCGAGGTAGCTTTCAAAAAGATCGACCACCACGAAACCATCGTCCGCCGCGTCGCCCCAAAGGTCTTTCACACGAAATTCGACGTGGTAGGTCGGCTGATGCGCCGCGCTCACATCGCCATGGCCGATGGCATCCGGGAAGGGCCACTGTTCTGACGTGCGGTGCAGGATCACGCCTTCCTTGCCGCGTACGTAGGCCGGCATGCGGATATGCCCGGCCACATATTCGTCGCGAACGACCACCCGATCGCCCACCTCGAAGGGGGGCCGACCGGTGATCGCCTGGCGCCCGCCCGCGTGGGCGGGGTTCGCCAGCTTGAAGTGAGAGCCTAGGGCCTCATCAAGTTCTGCCTGGGTAATCACGCCTGTTTCTACCAGCAGGGTCGCGGTGGCGATGATGTAGCGCTCGTAGTATTGCGTGCCGACATGTTGGCGAACATCCAGGCGTTCGACGGCGTGGCGCACTTCGTCGACGCTGAATTTTTTCAGGTGATCGACGCCGATGAACATCAAGCTGTAGGCCAGGTGTTCCCAGTCCTGCTTGAACACCTGTTTGTAGCTCAGGCTATTGATGGTGTGCGGGACTTTGCCAAAGCCTTGAAAACCGCCGAGATCGTGAAAGCCATCCATTGTGAATACCTCTGAAAAGTGAAAGAAACCCAGCGCCCTGGCTACGCTACCTGCGGCAGCGCCACGCCGATCAGGACGTCCTTGGTGATCAGGGCCCGCAGGGCCTCTTCATCCATGCCCTCACTGCCCTCGGGTCGTACCGGCAGCACCAGATAGCGGCTTTCGGCACTGGTGTCCCACACTTTGATGGTGGCTCCCTCTGGCAGCTCGGTGCCCAGTTCCCGCAGAACGGTGCGCCCTTCGCGGACCAGGCGGGCACGGAATTCGAAGCCCTTGTACCACTCCGGCGGCAGGCCGAGGACGGGCCAGTTGGTGCAGGAGCACAGGCTGCAGACGATCACGTTTTTCAGCGTGGAAGTGTCTTCCAGGGCGACGATGTATTCACCTTGTGGGCCGGTATAGCCGAATTGCGCGCAGGCAGCGGTACCGTCCTTGAGCAGCAGTTCACGAAACTGCGGGTCGACCCAGGCCTTGGCCACCACTCGAGCGCCATTCTCCGGGCTCCAGTCGTGGGCCATGAGTTGGGTCAGCTGTTCGATATAGCCGTCGGGAATCAGCTCCTTTTGCTTGAGCACCTGGAATAGGGCGCGGGCTCGCTCGCCTGGGGTCGAGGTGGTTTTTTCATCGGTGTTCATCAGTTAACTCCTCATCGTTGAGCGTTTAAGCAGCGCCTGGGGTGTTTGTTTTTGTGCGCTGCGCGGGGACCGACCGGTTAATTGTTTTTCCAGTCAACGGACGCTTCGAACGCTGCGGCCGCCTGGTAAATCGTGCCTTCGGCATAGTGCTTGCCCACCAGCATGAGCCCGACCGGCAGGCCGTCCACCAGCCCGCAGGGAATCGACATGGCCGGATGGCCGGTGATGTCCTGGGCTGAGGCGTTGCCGATCATTTCCAGCGCCCGGGCCACGTATTCCGTGATCGAGCAACCAGGTTCCGGATGAGGCTGGGCGATGATCGGCACGGTCGGCATCACCAGCAGGTCGTAGCGCGCCAGCGCCGCGTCGTAACCGGCCCGGGCCATGCGTGTGAGATTCTGCGCCTTGGCGTAGAAACGGCCGTTGTAGTGCTTGATGCCGTATTCACCGACAAACATGCACAGCTTGAGAGACGCGGACAGCTGATCCGCCTGCTCGCGCCACCCGGCTTGCTTGTCCAGCAACGTGAGGTCGTACAGGCCTTTCCAGTTAAAACCGGCGCCATTGCCGTGCATCATCTGCATTGTCAGGCCTTCACAGCCGATGGGGAGCCACAGCGAGCCGGCGATCTTGTGCTCCGGCACGGAGACTTCCTCGACATGCGCGCCGAGCCGCTCCAACTGGGCGATGGCGTTACGCACCGATGCAGTTACGCGCGGGTCCTGGTTGGCCAGCTGGAAACCTTCCTGCAGGATGCCGATCCTGAGCCCTTGCACGCCACGGTCCAGGTAATCGCTGTAGGTGTCGACCCGGGGCGCGGCCTGGCGTGGGTCGAGGCCGTCGGCGCCGGCCATGACTTCCAGCATCAACGCGTTGTCGCGCACGTTGGCCGTGATGGGCCCGGCATGGTCGATGGTCGCTTCGATCGCCATGATCCCGGTGTAGGGCACCAGGCCGTGGGTCGGCTTCATCCCGTAAGTACCGCAGAATGCCGAAGGAATCCGAATGGAGCCGCCCTGATCGCCGCCGACCGCGAGATCCACTTCGCCGGCGGCCACCAGTGCCGCGCTGCCGGAAGAGGAACCACCGGAGGCGAAACCCTGACGATAGGGGTTGTGTACCGGTGCGGGGTCAGAGGTGTGACTGCCACCGGACAGGCAGTAGTGCTCGCACGTGGCCTTGCCGAGAATGGTCGCCCCCGCATCCAGTAAGCGCGTGACCACGGTGGCATCGAACGACGGGACGAAACCTTCGAGTGGCGCGGCACCGTTCATCATGGGGACGCCGGCCAGGGCGATATTGTCCTTGAGCGCGACGGTTTTGCCCGCCAGCTTGCCTTGCGGTGCGCCGTTGACTTCGGTGCGGTAATACCAGGCGTTCAAGGGGTTGTGGGCCGCCGAAGGGCGGTAGCCGGAACTGCGCTCGTAACGGACGGGCGGCACGCAATCGGGCAGCTCGTCGATCAGGTCGTAGGCGTCGAAGCTCGACTGCATCAGGGCCAGGTATTCACTGGCTTGTTCACGGCTGAGCTGCATGTGCAGGCCGTTCGCGATGTCCAGTAAGTGTTCAAGGGTGGGACGAACGATTGCCATGGTGGGGCTGTCCTTATCGTGGTGGCCTGGGGTTCAAGATAATCCGTGCCTCTGCGCGGTGGCTTGGTTGAAAAAGACACCGACTTGGTTGAGCCGGACATCCTTGCGCCAGGCGCAGGAAGGGTGTCCGGCGGCTGTCTGCTGGACGGTTGGCTAGAACACGTGCGCGTAACGCAGGTTCATGCGGAAGTCCTCTTTGGCGCCGTTATCCACTGAAAGGTCCTTGCCCAGCTGCAGCTGGAGCTGGTCCTGGGGGGTGACGAATTTGGTGGCTGTCAGGCGGAAGTTGGTGGTGCCCATTTCGTCGTCCTGGTTGACACGCGCGACGCTGGTTTCACCGCCCCAGGTACGCCCGAAGCCGACGCCAAATGCCGTGGTGGGGTCTGGCATGTAACGGCCCATCACCTGGGCAGCGTAGGACACGTCCTGCTTGAGGCGGTCACCATTGGCGCCGTAATCGGTGTTATCGCCATACCAGGTGGCACCGCCGACCAGGTCCATTGCCCACTTCTCCGTGAAGTGCTTGACGTAGGCGCTCTGCAGCTCGAATTTCCAGCGGTTCTCACCGAGGTTGAGCGCGTCGTTCTTGTCGTAGGTACCGGAAGGGACATACACATAGGGGGCGATACTGAGGGTGTCGCGGGCTTCATTGAGCCGCCACTTGACCGGCGCGGTGAGGATCAAGTCGCCGACGCCCCGGGTACTGCCGAGTGTCGAGGCATCGCCGCCAGTGGAAACGTGCCCGAAGGGCAGGAGGAATTGCGGGTCGATGGTGACCGTTTCACTCAGCGCGTACACATGGAGCAGACGCAGGATGCCGACGTCCGAGCTCAACCTGAAGTCCGAGCTGGCCTTATGGCCATTGGCGTAGGCCGAGTCTGTGGTGGAGTGCTGGTAGTAAATCGCGCCGATGGTAGCGCCGACCGGGTATTGCTCGTAATCGCCAGGGGCCACCTCGCCAGCGTTCGCGTGGAGTACGGGCAACAGCGTGGAGAGTGTCAGCAGAAGGATCTTATTCATCTTTTATTCCTTGCACGGCAAGGCCGTGCCACCCGGGCAGGGCGGCAAAACGGCAGAAATTGGGGGGGTTAGACGCCGACCAGATTCAGGATGCAGGCGATTGCGCGTCGCGCAGCATTCCGGTCTGCGGGTGACAGTTGATGTACTCGAACACCTGGCTCTTGGCGTCCGACACCGACACTTCGTGGTACAGCCGCAATTTCTTCAGGCCCGCCGCGACACGGAAGAAGGTCACGAAAATTCGCAGATGGGTGGGGTGGGATTCCGCCCAGCGTTCGAGCTTCTCGATCGAGCGCCAGTGACCGATGTTGTAGCTCACGTCGAGGAAGTTGCCGTCCAGGTCGATATTGCGCACGAAGCGGTTGCTGTAGCAGCCCAGGGATTGGCCGTTGTCACGCAGGAAGTCCATGCCGTCCTGCAGGGTCGGCAGGATCTCGTCGAGGTACAGTGAACGTTCTTCAGCCTCGGCGTCCGCCCAGTCCTGGCCTGAGCGAATCAAGGCGAGGTTGTCATGCCCCATGATCACCACCCGGCCACCCTTGGCGGGATCACCCGCGACCACTTGCAGCTCGCTGGTGGGCATCATCCAGTCTGTCTGGGAGATCGGGAAGCGGTCGCGCATCGAGCCCCAGTAGCCGTGTTCTTCGATTTCACCACTGGTCGTATCCATTACCGCGCCGACGCCGGGCAGGTTGTCCTGGAAGGCATACAGGGTCTCAAACTGCTCGGCGCGCGGGGCGCTGATTTCACGGAAATAGCCAAGGCCATCACTCAGCCGATCCGACGAAGCCCACCAGTCATTCACCTCCGGTGAACGCAACCAGCGACAGTGGGCCGCCGGGTCTTTCCAATACCCGACGACAATCAGATTGTCGAAGCCGCTGTTGTCGGTGTGGTGGGTCAAGTCGTGGTTCTGCGGGCCATTGGCCAGGCTGAAACTGCCGACGATATGACGCATCGCCTGCAACGCGGCCTCGCGCTGTGCATCGCCTTGATACTGCACGCCGAAGTACCCCATCACTACTTGTTGCAGTTGCTCGTCAGCGCGTGCCACCCACATCGGAAACGGCGGCTGATACTCATCGGGCACGCGGCGGGACAGGGTGCGTGGGCATTTGAGATGTTTGTCGATTGCAGATTCCATCTTGAGCTCCTCGTTTTTTTTTTCAGGCAAGCGGTTTGGATTCACGCTTCGGCGGCGGGGTGCGCTTGGCGACCTGCCGTCGATGCAGCAGCTTCATGGCTCCCCATTCAATCAACCAGTAAGCCGACTCCTCAGGCACGAGATCGCGCATGTGCAGAAGCCAGGATGAGTCAGGCAATTGTTTTGAATATTGTCGGTCCATGGGAGGCCTCATCAGCAGGGGGATGAGCTGCTGTGAGGTGAAAATTAGGCTGGACGGCGATAGGCCGCTTTGTTCGTCAGGACAACCGTTTGGTTGTAAAAGACAACGCCGACACACGCGGCGCGGCCATGATCGGCATTGGTGCACCCACGCCGAATACGTCAGGCACTCTGCCTCTAAGTGGGGATTTTGAGGTGTTCTCGCGTCACGTTGGCCGGGCGAAAACCTCGATGGCAGTCACTTCGCAGAGCCCTTCAGGATCGGCATGAATGCGCTTGGCCTGTTAATTGCTGCGATAAAGCCGTTAGAACTTCTCGCGCTCTTACTGCAAGGTTGTACTGAGGTCCGTGGCATGAACCCAAGCACTCAATATTCGACCCTCGCTGTCGCGGCCCCGCGCCGCTTTGATTATTGGAAGGAAGTGGTCTGCCGCCATTGCCTGGCGGCCGATAGCAAACCTTTGTCCCAGAGCAGTTTTGATGGCTCGCTTGCAGTCAATACCGTGGGTGATCTGGACATTTGTTCGCTGTCTGCACCCCTGCATTACTGGGAACGCTCCGAGCAGCATCTGCGCAGTGGTCCTTCCGAAGATTTATGGTTGGGGTTCTCTCGAAATGGCCACGGCCAGATTGAACAAGGCGGCAGAAAAGCCAACCTGGCGGCGGGCAATTTGTTTCTTTATGACGCAACTCAGGCGTTTCGATTCAGCTTCGGTGGCACTGAAAACCACCTGGTGCGCATTCCGCGAGCCTTGCTCGTCGAACGCCTGCCACGTATCGCCGATTACACCGCGATGGTTCTCGACGAGCGGCGTCCGGGAGTCATTCCATTGCGTGAAATGTTGCGTCAGGCCGCGAGTGCGCCGGCATCGTTGCAGGATGAGGCCATCTCGAACCGTTACTCCAGCGCTTTGCTCGACCTCCTTGTCATCAGCCTGGAACTCCAGGACTTGAAGATCAGTCACGATGAGCTGGATCTCTACGGCCGCATCATGAAGTACATTCAACGGCACTTGACCGAGCCGGACTTGTCGATTGAAGTCATCGCGCAGGCCCACAATGTGTCCACCCGCACCGTCACCCGAGCCTTCGCCCGCTACCAGAAGACCCCCGTGGCAGAAATTTGGAAAGAGCGCCTGAATGCCAGCCGTGAAGCGATCGAGCGCGGTCAGGTGCGCAGTGTGTCCCAGGCGGCGCTGGACTTCGGGTTTTCTGACTTCTCCCATTTCAGCCATGCGTTTCGCAAAGCATTTGGCGTTGCGCCCAATACCCTGTTGCATCGAAATTGAGTGATGCCCCGAAGGACAGTGCCCTTGCGCTTGAACGCTCTTCTGTGAAAGCGCAGGGCGTTTCCTGCGGGGCGTTCTGTTTGGACCGGGGGACATGGTGGACACATGTTCGGAGACATAGTGGACAGTTAACGAAGCCGTTTACCTGATATTACGGATCGGGCGTTCATCTCAATTTGTGCAACGCGATGCCTACCCAGTAGACATCGTGCTTGCCGTCCTCCAAGGTCCTGCGCAAGCCCACACGCTCACCGGTAAACGCCCGGGCCCAGCTTGAGCTCCTACCCTCACCAGTTGAGCTCCCCGTTGGCTTGCACTGTTCGCACTTCGTCATCATCGCCGTACTCCAGTTCCGCCGGTACCTCCTGATAGCACAGCTCACTTTGCCGGTACCGGGAGGCAGGAACGTTAAAATCCGGAGCTTGGTGTGGACGTTGGTGATTATAGATTTCCCGCCATTGGTCTGTTACGGTCGACGTATATCTAATACTTTCAATCATGTTCAGACCACTTTGCACGTCAACCACGCCCCCCAGAAAAGGCTGCTGAAGAAACGGGTAGCGTCTCCAAATCCGGCGTCATGCAAGAGTTTTTGAACCGCCGCCTCGGAATGTGGAGGATCAGCACCTTGAAGGATTTTCCCAAGCTTGACCTTCACTTCATCCGGGCTGGCTCCATGCTGCCGCCACCGCTGCCCCCAAGCCGCAAGCAGTAGCGGCTGGCTGGCATAAGCGTATTGATTCCCCGCGACAATCAACGGCGCCCCCGGTTTTAGATGAGCCCGAATGGATCGTAAAATTTGTCGCTTGGTTTCATCTCCATCGAGATGATGGAGTACCCCGATCAAGGTCGCTGCGTCGTATGACTCGTCTGCTGCCAGGTCTTCAACATGCCCAAGATGCATGGCCGTTCTTTCAAGCAAGTTGTTTGCCTCTAATTGCTGCTTTGCAGCCTCCAACATCGGCTCGGACGGATCAACGGCCGTGAAGCGCCAACCCGGCTCAAGCTTGGCCATAGCAACAATTTCCTGCGCCGTACCGCCAGCGCCAACTACAAGTATTTTTGCCGAACGTGCAGTGCCCAGGCTTGCCGCCAGCATGCACGCCGCCAAGTCTTGGCAGGCGTCATATCCTGCTAGCGCAATACGGCTCTGTCGTCCGTACTCATTGGCTCGTGAGGTATCAAATTTTTCTGAGTTGAGAGGGGATGATTTCAAGGCGGTTCTCCATGTCCTGAAATCAAGCTACGCTAGACACAGCAATAATAAAAATTCATTAATTTTATGTGAAGCATTCCTGAAGGGAATGCATACCTCAAAAAATTGTATCGTCGGATCAAGTCCAATGGCTGTTACCCATGTTTTGACTATTCGAGCGTATTGCCTGATGGAGAGATGATCCGGGTCATCCACAGCGATCGGCAGTGCGCGTGGGTCGGGCGCAAGTCAAGGGGGAGGAACCCTTTGGTCTGGTCGTGCGGCGTTAGGAAGGTATGTATGATGACGCATCTATTGTTACCGATGGTCCCCATCCGCCGCTCAGAACCGCCCCGACGAGGCTATTGCAGCGGTGCACTTGTATTAAGGGGTCTATTTTATGGCCTACATGTCGTCCAAGCTCAGTGGTCAGTCGCCCGAAGTGTTTCACTTGGAGACTAGCGACACCAGTGGCTACGCCGTGGATTGGCACGCCCATGACTGTCATATGCTGCTGTTACCACGCCAGGGTGGGCTATTCCTGTCGACCGAAAGCAGCCAGACTTCTCACGTTTCGCCCCGGTTGTTTTCCTTTGTGCCGGCAGACTTTGCACACGCAACCCAAGCGGCTCCGGGGCGGGAGAAACATATGACCTTGTATGTCGATCCCTCTTATATCAAGCATCAAGGACAGATGAACGGTTACAGCGGTTTCGCCAAACAGGTAAATCGATCGGGGATCTGGCAAGGAACAGAGACGCTGGAAAGTATCTTGCGCCTGTACGACCAACTGCAAGGCAGTGCATCTGCGGAGGCCTTTCAGCGCCAATTACCCCATCTCAATCATCTGCTCTTCGAGGAGTGCGCTCGGGTTATCGCTTGTCAGCAGACTCAGCCGCAGCCGAGTGAACATCAGCAGCAGGCGACGCTGGTTCGCGACATACAGCGCTACATTCAGGAGAATCTGGAAACAGATTTGGATATTGAGTCGATTGGGCATGAGTTCCACCTGTCACGGCGTCACCTTACTCGTATCTTCAAAGACATTACGGGCGAAACCCTGCTGGATTTCACCAACCGCACCCGAGTGGAAACGGCCGCCCGGCTTGTTTCATGCACTTCACTATCGATCCTCGAAGTCAGCCTCGCGGTAGGCCTGGACTCCCCCTCATACCTTGCTCGACTGTTCAAGCGCCACCTGGGTCTAACCCCAAGCGGGCTACGCAAACCCCGCTAACGATCTGGCCCAAACGGGCGCATGGACGGCCCGATCAAGCGCTTCCGCCAAAATGATGCTGGCCACAATAGACCTCGTCTCCAACATTGAGAGGTCACAATGAACGACGTGGACGTTGTAGAAGTCTTCAAGTCCAGCCAGGGAGGCGACAAACGGGTATCCATCGCAATCGGTGCCGCCGGGCTTGGCGCTGAGCCGATCATGACGATGGCATGCGCCAATCTGCGACTCATAGCGACCAATAACGGGCCGGGCAGACTGAGTTATTGGCAGGAGCGAAAAGCAAAAGAAGTCATGATGGAAAACCTTGATTGCGGCATTCAGGTTTCGGCCGTAGCCAAGGAGTGTTCCTTGTCACGAAGTCACTTCTCCCGAGCTTTCAAGAATGCTACGGGCCACTCCCCACGTGATTGGCTTCAGCTTGCAAGATTAACCCGAGCGAAAGAATTCCTTGAGCAAACTGATTTTTCTATTTCTCAAGTGGGGTTGGAGTGCGGGTTTGCTGATCAAGCCCATTTCACCCGAATGTTCTCCAGTAAATTCAATATGCCCCCAGGAAAGTGGCGGACACAAAAAAAGTCCCAGCTGTAGGGGTGGATCCCCCCTGGAGAATCCATCAAGGCCACCACACCCGTCCGATTGTCAGTTGGACGGGTGTGGTGGGGGCTGCCATTGATAGCAGGCACTCCTTGTTGGTTTTCGGTCCGCTATTCTTGATGGCTTGAGCAGGCAAAATCCGAAGGGTCGAACCGATCGGTCGTGTCCATCCGGATACTGCGCAGGCTCACCGTTTCCAGGTGTGACGCGTATAAAGGCTCCGAAAAATAGCTGATCAGGATGGAGCGTCGGCGTGCGCCGATCGAGTTCAGACTGCCCGCATGCACTAAATCGGCATCAAACACCAGGATGTCACCCGCGGAGCCTGAAAGCTGCACGGACCGGGACTCGTCATTGAAGTCGTATGGCGGCGCTTCCTGGTCAGGGCGATGGCTGCCGGGAACGATACGTGTTGCGCCGTTCTCGGGGCCATAATCGTCGAAGTAAGCAATAGCGTTCACAATGTCGCCTGGCCGTTGGGCCGACAAGTCGCGGTGCAGCCGCTGATGACCGCCACCTGCAAGGGGCTCGCGACCCTCCACCTGCGAGAGGAAAAACCGCTCTCCGATCAGCTCACCAACCACCGTCAGCAGCTCCGGCAGACGACACACCGCCTGAATCTTCGTATCAGAATCCAGCAGCGAATGGCGCCAGTCCATGCCACGCGGCACTGGCCATTGGTCCGCCGGCTTCACGCCCGCATCGAACACGGCACGAAGGTCACCCAGCCACTCGGCCGGGATCGCTCGACGGAGCAGCGCAAAGCCATCTCGATGGAGTTGTTCGCGGTCAGTCATGGATTCCTCTATTCCCTTGCCACCAAAGCATCAAAAATCCTGCAGTTGCACGCGCAACTGATGGACATCATAGAAGAACAAAGTGGACAGCCTGTTCTTCGCGCTCGTTCAGATCTGTTCCAGCAACCAGGTACGGAACGCGATAAGCGATGGCAGCATTTCGTTACGCGGCGGGTAGGTCAGGTAGTAGCTGCGCTGGCTGGCGAACGGCTGGTCGAGGCTGATCAGCTCTGCGCTGGCCAACTCGTCGGCCACTAGAATACGTGGCACCAAACCGATGCCGATGCCAGCCCTGACGGCCTGGATCAAGTGCGAGGTGAGTTCGAAACTCGGCCCCAGCCGCATCATTCGATGGGGCAGGCCGTGATGGCTGAACCACTCGCCCCAGACGTTGGCGTTGTTTGCGACGTTGAGCAGTGTCTGTGCGCCAATGCGCTCCGGCGTCCAGGCGTCGTGGAGCTCGGCCACTTCTGGAGAAATGATCACCATCAGTTCTTCGGTGTGCAGGCGATGGCTGATCAGACCCGGCAAATCGGCATTGCCGACGACGATCGCGGCATCGATACCGCTGGTTTCGAAGTCGATGGCGTCGATCCGGGAATTGATGTGCACCAGCATGCCGGGATGGGTTTTGTAGAAGTCATGTAGGCGCGGCAATAACCACTTCGAGCCGAAGGTCGGCAAGGTGGCCAGGCGCAGGGTGCCGCTGCCGGATTGATAAGCCATGGCTTGCAGCGTGGCGCTGCGGATGCGTCCGAGGGCTTCGCTCATTTCCCGCTGGTAGAGACGACCGACATCGGTCAACTGCACTTGCCGGCCTTCACGGCGAAACAGCGTCAGGCCCAGTTGCTGTTCCAGCGCCTGGACTTGCCGGCTCACGGCGCTTTGGGTCAGTGACAGTTCCATCGCGGCGCGGGTGTAGCTTTCATGGCGGGCGGCGGCCTCAAAGGCCAGCAGCAACGACATCGAGGGCGTGAGGTGACGGTAATTCATTCGTAAAAGTCATCGATAGCGGCAGGATTATCCGTTTGTCCGGCGCCAGAGCCTACAGGATCATTGGCGTAGCCGACGACCTGAGGCTGACCCATTAATGCTCAGGCGACAAGTGTTTTGATTTTTCCCATGATTAGACCGACAAGAGAACAGCCTGCGATGATCGCTCAGTTGCCCACCGTTGCACTCGCGGCACACTACCCGGAATTTCTTCAGGCCCTGCGCGCCAGCGGCTTTCGTGGCCAGCTCAGCGCCGACTACGCCACTCGCACCGTGCTGGCGACCGATAACTCGATTTACCAGCGCCTGCCGCAAGCGGCGGTGTTCCCCATGGACGCGGACGACATCGCACGCATCGCGACCTTGATGGCCGAACCACGCTTTCGCCAGATCAAGCTGACCCCGCGAGGCGGCGGCACCGGCACCAACGGCCAGTCATTGACCGATGGCATCGTGGTCGACTTGTCGCGGCACATGAACACCATCCTGGAAATCAACGTCGCCGAGCGTTGGGTGCGGGTGCAGGCGGGCGTGGTCAAGGACCAGCTGAATGCCGCGCTCAAACCCCATGGGCTGTTCTTCGCCCCGGAGCTGTCGACGTCCAACCGCGCCACCGTCGGCGGCATGATCAACACCGACGCCAGCGGCCAGGGGAGTTGCACCTATGGCAAGACCCGCGATCACGTGCTGGAGCTGCACAGTGTGCTGCTCGGTGGCGAGCGCTTGCACAGCCGGCCTCTGTCCGACGCGGAGCTGGAAGTAGCATGCACGCAATCCGGCCGCATCGGCGAGGTGTACCGGACGGCGCGGCACATTCAGGAAACCCAGGCCGACCTGATCGAGTCGGTATTCCCGAAACTCAACCGCTGCCTGACCGGTTACGACCTGGCGCACCTGCGCGACGAGCACGGGCGTTTCAACCTCAACAGTGTGCTGTGCGGGGCGGAAGGTTCGTTGGGCTACATCGTCGAAGCCAAGCTCAACGTGCTGCCGATTCCCAAGTATTCGGTGTTGGTGAACGTGCGCTACAGCAGCTTCATGGATGCGTTGCGCGACGCTAATGCGTTATTGGCGCACAAGCCGTTGTCCATCGAAACCGTGGACTCCAAAGTGTTGATGCTGGCGATGAAAGACATTGTCTGGCACAGCGTCGCCGAGTACTTCCCGACGGACGCCGGGCGCGCGACGCTGGGCATCAACCTGGTGGAGTTCAGCGGGGAAGACCTGGCGGACGTAAATGCTCGCGTGGCGTCGTTCGTGGAGCATCTGCAGGCCGACACGACGATTGAGCGACTGGGCCACACCCTGGCCGAGGGGGCCGAAGCCGTGACTCGCGTATACACCATGCGCAAACGCTCGGTCGGGCTGCTGGGTAACGTTGACGGCGAGGTTCGCCCGCAGCCTTTCGTCGAAGACACCGCCGTGCCGCCGGAGAAACTGGCTGACTACATCGCTGAGTTCCGCGCCTTGCTGGATAGCCATGGCCTGGCCTATGGCATGTTCGGTCACGTCGATGCCGGTGTGTTGCATGTACGTCCGGCGCTGGATATGAAAGATCCGGCCCAGGCCGCTCTGGTCAAGCCGATTTCCGATGCCGTGGCCGAGCTGACCCGGCGTTATGGGGGGCTGCTGTGGGGGGAGCACGGCAAAGGTTTGCGTTCGGAATATGTCCCCGAGTTTTTTGGCGAGCTGTACCCGGCGCTGCAATCGCTCAAGGGCGCGTTCGACCCGCACAATCAGCTCAATCCCGGCAAAATCTGCACTCCGCCGGACGCCGCCCAAGGCTTGCTCAAGGTCAACGAAGTCACGCTGCGTGGTGACCTGGACCGGCAAATCGACGAGCGCGTCTGGCAAAGCTTCGGCTCCGCCGTGCACTGCAACGGTAATGGCGCCTGCTACAACTACGATCCCAACGATGCGATGTGCCCGTCGTGGAAAGCCACCCGTGAACGCCAGCATTCGCCAAAAGGCAGGGCCTCATTGATTCGCGAATGGTTGCGTCTGCAAGGCGCGGCCAATATCGATGTACTGCAAGCGGCCCGAGGCAAATTGTCGTGGCTGAGCGGGTTGCCAACGCGGTTGCGCAACAACCTGGCGCGCTCGCGTGGCGAGGCGGATTTCTCCCATGAGGTCTACGACGCGATGGCGGGGTGTCTGGCCTGTAAATCCTGTGCGGGACAATGCCCGGTCAAGGTCAACGTGCCGGAATTCCGTTCGCGATTTCTGGAGCTGTACCACGGTCGTTATCAACGCCCGCTGCGCGACTATTTGATCGGCTCGCTGGAGTTCACCCTGCCTTACATGGCCTACGCGCCAGGTGTGTACAACGCGGTGATGAGCTCGAAATGGGTGAGCCGTCTGCTAGAGCGACAGGTCGGTATGCTCGACAGTCCGTTGATCAATCGCCATAACCTGCAGGCCACGCTGACCCGCTGCAAGGTCGCTGTCGCCAGTGTGCCAGCCTTGCGCGAGCTCACTGTCGCGCAACGCGAGCGCAGCGTGGTGCTGGTGCAGGACGCCTTCACCCGGTACTTCGAAACCCCGTTGCTGGCGAGCTTCATCCAGTTGGCGCATCAGCTGGGTTATCGGGTGTTTCTGGCGCCCTATAGCGCCAACGGCAAGCCTTTGCATGTGCAGGGTTTCCTCGGTGCCTTCGCCAAGGCGGCGATCCGCAACGCCCATCAGCTCAAGACGCTCGCCGACTGTGGAGTGCCGCTGGTGGGGCTGGACCCGGCGATGACCCTGGTCTACCGCCAGGAATATCAGAAAGTACCGGGGCTCAACGATTGCCCAAAGGTCCTGCTACCCCAGGAATGGCTCTGCGATGCGTTGCCGGAAAATCCGCATCCGGCGACTGATACCTTCCGTTTGTTGGCGCACTGCACCGAGAAAACCAATGTCCCGGCCAGCACTTCGCAATGGGAAACCGTTTTTGCCCGGCTCGGGCTCAAGTTGACGACTGAGGCGACCGGCTGCTGCGGCATGTCTGGAACCTACGGTCATGAAGCCCGGAACCAGGACACCTCTCGGACCATTTTCGAGCAGTCATGGGCCGGCAAGCTGGACAAAAAGGGTGAGGCGCTGGCGACGGGATACTCCTGCCGCAGTCAGGTGAAGCGCTTCGCCAACACGCAATTGCGCCATCCACTGGAGGTTGTGCTAGAGCGCATTGTTCAGCCAGTTCGCTGATGCAAACGCTGCGGCTGATTGCACGCAGCATCAGTTCCTTGGCGCGGCGCTCCTGCCCGTCGGACGAGGCGCCCACGGGCGCGCCAAGGTGCATTGATGGTCTGGATTCACCTGTCAGGAGTGAGCCGGGTAATCCACGTATCCACGCTGATCGCCACCGAAGAAGGTGCTCGGATCCGGCGCATTGAGCGACAACCCGTCGCGAATTCGTCGTGGCAGATCAGGGTTGGCCAGAAACGGTCTGCCGAACGCGATGATGTCCGCGCGGCCGTCGATCAAGGCCTGTTCCGCCGTCTCGGGGTCGTAGCCACCGGCGATCATCAGCACGCCGTCCCACGCTGCACGCAGTTGGCCGATGATTGCATCCCAGCGCGGATCGAAGTTCTCGTCCTTGACGGTGCCAACGACGGCAGGCTCGACGAGGTGCAGGTAGGCCAGATTCCACTGGTTCAACGAACGCACGATGTGGCCGAACGTAGCTTGCGGCGTCTCATCGCCCATGCCCATGAAGCGTCCCATCGGCGTGAGGCGTACGCCCACGCGCTGCGCACCGACTTCGTCGACGACGGCCGCAACCACTTCCAATAACAGGCGCGCACGGTTTTCCAGGCTGCCGCCGTAGCTATCCTCGCGCTGGTTACTGTTGCTGTTGATGAACTGATCCAACAGATAGCCGTTGCCTGCGTGAATTTCCACGCCATCCATCCCGGCGTTCAGCGCATTGCGCGCGGCCCGGCGGTAGTCGTTGATGATGTCAGCGATCTCCGAGGTTTCCAGTGCCCGCGGAACCGGCACATCGCCCCACACACCGTTGCCATCCACGTCGACGATGAACGTCTTGCCCGGCACGGGTAATGCGCTCGGGGCCACCGGGAGGGCGTTGTCGGGCTGAAAGCTTGGGTGCGACACGCGGCCCACGTGCCAGAGTTGCATGAAGATCAAACCGCCGGCCTCGTGCACCTGGCTGCTGACTTCGCGCCAGGCCTGTACCTGCTCATCGCTGTAGATGCCCGGGGTCCAGGCATAGCCCTGGCCCTGTCGGGAGATTTGCGTCGCCTCGGTGATGATCAATGCGGCACTCGCACGCTGACGGTAATACTCGGCGTTCATGGCCGTCGGGACATCGCCCGGTTGCCCGGCGCGTGAGCGGGTCAGCGGCGCCATCGCCACTCGGTGCGGGAGTGTGTATGGCCCCAATGCGATGGGTTGGAACAGTTGCTGCGTCATAGAATTTCTCCGGGTTTCGAAAAGAGGGAGCAGGGCGGCGATGGACGTTTGGGCAGGCACCGTATGGCCGTAAGTTAATCCGCTGCATGCCGCTTGATAATCCGCATCAGCCTCTACGCTGCATTGCGTGAAACGCAACGCTGCGCAGGGTCAGGACGGTTGCTCTGAGCGGGTCAAAGGAAGGTTCAGCCAGCGTCGGCCGGTAGCGTTCGCCACGGCATTGCCGAGGGCGGCGGCCATCGGTCCCTGGACGATTTCGGCGGCGCCGAGAAACGGTTGTCCCGGCTGGTCGAGCAGATGAACGTCGACCTTTCTGGGTAGTTGCGAAAAGCGCAGGATCGGGTAGCCACTCCAGTCGTAGCTGCGAATTCCCCCGGCGTCATAGGCGACTTTTTCATACAGCGTCCAACTGGTGGACTGCACGATCCCGCCTTCCACCTGGTTGCGCAGGCCATCGGGATTGACGATTTGCCCGACGTCTACCGCCGTGACGACGTGATCGACCTGCACCTCGCCGGTCTGCGGATGTACGCGCAAGCGCACCGCGATCGCGCAATAGCCCATGATGTTTTTATAGCGGGCAAACGCGAAGCCGATGCCCGCGCCGGGTTCGCTGCTTTTTTGCGACCAGCCGATGGCTTCGCGCACGCGCTCCACCACGGCCCGCGCCCGGGGATCTGCCAGATGCGCAAGGCGCAAGGCCACCGGATCGCTCCCGGCCCTGGCGGCAAGCTCATCGATGCACGCCTCGATTGCGAAGATGTTGATGTGCGCGCCCAGCGAGCGCATGGCAGAGGTGCGAAACGGCATCTCAGTGACGAAGTTCATGTTGATGCGCGTGGATGCCAGCGTGTACAGCGGCACGGCATTGCGATCGCCGTCGCCTTCAGGTTGAGCGATGGGCACCGAAGGCGCGGAGGTGAACGGTCGGGCCAGCAGTCGCGCCGGCAGCAACCGGCCCGCGTTGACGATGCGTTCGTTATGCGGCGTGGTCCACAGTTCATAGTTCCAGTCCTGCAGTCGACCTTGCGCATCAAGATTGGCCTGCACTTCAGTCACCATCGCCGAGCTGTAGGGTTCCCAGAGATTTTCCTGCTCGCGCATCCACTGCACTCGCACCGGCGTGCCCGGTATTCGCATGGCAATCAACGCCGCGTCGGCCGCTGCATCGTCTGCGCCGTTGTGGCCGTAACAACCGGACCCTTCGGTGTGGATACAGCGAACGCGCTCGGGCGGTAGCCGCACCATTTCGGCGATCCCGGCGCGCAGCGGATACACGCCTTGGGTGTGGGTCCAGACGGTGAGGGTGCCGTCCTTGAACCAGGCCACGGCGCAGGACGGGCCGATGGATCCGTGCATCAGGTATTGCTTGGTCACGCGCGCTCGATAGCTCTTGTCGGTCGCCACCTGTGGGGTGCCCTCATGGCTGATCGGGTAGCGGCGTGAAGGCAGGCGCTCGAGCAATGTGTGGATGTCCCGTGACTCGGGTATCGCTTGTCCACCGCTCCAGCGTGCCGATTCATATCCGCTGCGCATGGCCTTGATCGCTTGCCATTCATCACGCGCCACCACGGCAAGGTAATTGCCGTCGCGAATCACCTGCACAACCCCGGACAACGTTTTCATCGACTCCGCGTCGAAGGCTTCCAGCGTGCAGCCGGGACGAGGAGGGCGAATGACCCGAGCGTGCAGCATGCCCGGCAGACGAATGTCCTGAACAAATGCAGGACCGCCGCTGACTTTTGCCGGAATATCCAGCCGTTGCAGCGAATGCCCGATCAGCTTGAAGCCCGTCGCGGGCATTGCCGGCGATTCGGACTTGGCATAGAGGTGCAGATCGACGTTTTTGACGGCGTCAGCGTAGGACATTCGTTGTCCGGCAGGGCCGTGAATGACGCCTTCCTGTGTCGTCAACAGTGGCGGTGCCACCTCCCAGCTGCGCCCGGCCGACTGCAGCAATAACTCACGCACCTGCGCCGCCGCGTTGAACAGCGCGGTGCCGCTGTCGAAAATGCTATGGCTGCCGGCGGTGTAGCCTTCGTTGGGCGTCAGGGCAGTGTCGGCCGTCAGCAGGTTGATCGCCGTCGGCGAAACCTCCAGACGTTCGGCGGCAATTTGCAGCAAGGCTGTTTTGACGCCAGTGCCCAATTCGACCTTGCCGGTGTAGACGGTGATGCCTTCAGGGCCCACGCGAATCCACGCATCGAGGTAGGGATTGGTGCGCAGGCTGCCGGGCAGATCAGGCGCCAGCACCACCGTGCCGAGGGTATCCACTTCGGTGTCGGCCCATGCACGACGCGCCGCCGGCACCAGGGTAAACGCCACCAGCAAGGCGCCTCCACGCAAGAAAGCCCGGCGACTGTGGTCGACTTTTTTCTCCACGGTCATGTCGCGCTCCCGTTTTGCCCGGCCACCAGGCTGATTGCCTCGATAATCCGCAGGTGGGTGCCGCAACGACACAGGTTGCCTGCCATGTGCTCGCGAATGGTCTGCTCGTCCGGGTGCGGATTGCTCTCCAGCAATGACTGCGCGCGCATCAGCATGCCGGCGATGCAGTAGCCGCATTGAGCCGCCTGTTTGTCGATAAAGGCTTTCTGCAAAGGGCCGGGACGTTCGGCAGAACCGAGGCTTTCAACCGTTCGAACCTTCTTGCCCTCAAGGCCCGCGCAGGGCGTCACGCAAGAAAAGACCGGTTTGTCATCGACGATGACCGTACAGGCGCCGCACTGCCCCAAGCCACACCCGTACTTGGCACCGTTCAGCCCCAGATGATTGCGCAGCGCATAGAGCAGCGGCATGTCAGGTTCCAGCTCCAAGGCTTGGGCCGAGCCGTTGACGTTGAGCGTGACTTGGGTCATTTCGTCTCCTGACGGATCGCTTCAATAGTGGAAGAAAGCTCTGTCCAGGGTTGGTCAGGCCTGGCTTGCTGGCGCAGGTATGACGCCAGGGCGATGAGTTGAACGTTGTCCAGGCTGGCGGCAAACGGCGGCATGACCGGTCCGGGCACGCCCGGCATTGCCGGCACGCCTTCGAGCACGGTTTTCAGGAAGTTGCGTGCGCTTGGGGCTTGCAGTGCCGAGGTGCGATTCAGCGCCGGACGCCCGTCGATCTCGCGCATCGGCGCCGCAGGGGCATGACAACCGGCGCAGGCACTGGCGAACAGCAGGGCGCCGCTGGTCTGGTCCAAGGTCTCAACGTTCCCGGCGCCGGGTTGGATTTCGGTGATCGCAGCCCTGGTTTGCAGGCTCAGCAAATACTCGGCAATCGCCTCGGCGTCACTGACCGGCAAGCGAGCCAGACTGAGGCTGACCGGGCGCATCGGGCCCGCGGCTGTGCCGTGCCCGTCCACCACTTCTGCCCGCAGATAGTGGACCAACTGCTCAGTGCTCCACGGGTTTGTGCGACGGGCCATGCCGAGCAGCGAAGGCGCCTCCCAGCCATCCACCTCTCCGCCCGCGAGGCTTTCGCCGGACTTCTCGGCACCGATCAGGTTCAACGGTGAATGGCAGCCCGCACAGTGGCCGGGGCCTTCAACCAGATAACGTCCGCGATTCCACGCTTCAGATTGCTGCGCCACCGGCGTCAGCGGCTTTGCATGCAGGAACAGCAGATTCCAGAACGACACCAGCGGCCGGATGTTCATCGGGAAATTCATGCGGTTTTGCATGGCCGGTGAGTTCACGGCAGGACCGCTCATCAAGTACGCATACGCGTCGGCAATGTCGCCTTCGCTCATGCGCCGGTAGTGCACGTACGGAAAGGCGGGGTACAGGAAGTGGCCGTCGCGGGAGATCCCTTCACGCATCGCCCGCTCGAACGCCGGCAGTGACCATTGGCCGATACCGGTCTGCGGATCGGGTGTGATGTTGGTGCTGTAGAGCGTACCGAACGGCGTCACCAGCGGCAGCCCGCCCGCCAGGTATTGACCGCCCGGACGCGTATGGCACACCGCACAATCGCCTGCTTCGACCACCCGCGCACCGCGCTGCAATTGCGCGGCATCGAACGTTCGCGGGCGCTCAATCGGTGCTATCGCCGGGCGCCATATCAGCATCGCTGCGCCGATTGCACCTATCGAAGCGAGGACGGCCGCGCTGATCCAGAGGGGGCTGGATCTCAGGAAATTGCCCTTCATGAGGGTTTGCAACGCGAGAGGCGCGCAATGCGCATCGATGAGGGATTCGGGATCATGAACAGCTCCTTGAGCATCCGGGGGAAGGGCGCTGATGGAGAGCCCTGCGCCAAGTGCCCAAGGTTAGAGAAAGCGCAAGCGCCGGAGTATTGCCAGGTCGCGCAATAGCGCTTTGCGCCAACGGCAACGCCGGGGTCGTTGCGGATGGCGCATCACTCCATTGCCCGGATGATGGATTCTCTGTGTCGGCCCATGCCCTTAGCCTTGGCATCACTTTCCCGAACTCAACGAGGTGTCATCATGCTCACGGGTAACCCCGCAGCAGCGGCCAAGGCCGAACAGCCTGCTTCACTCTCCGGCCTGATGGTCGCGTTCCTGGCATTTTGCTGCGGCGCGGTCGTGGCCAACCTCTATTACGCCCAGCCGATTGTCGAATTGATCGCGCCGCAGATCGGCCTGTCCAGCGCCAATGCCAGTCTGATCGTTTCACTCACACAGTTTGGTTATGCGCTGGGTCTGCTGTTGCTGGTGCCGCTGGCCGACCTGATGGAAAACCGGCGCCTGGTCGTAGGTTTCACCCTCGCGGCGAGCGTTACGCTGTTGTGTGCCGGGCTGACGCACTCGCCGTCGATGTTCCTCGTGTTTTCATTGCTGATCGGCCTTACTTCGGTTGCGGTGCAGATTCTGGTGCCACTGGCGGCGCATCTGGCACCCGAAGCCACGCGAGGTCGTGTGGTGGGAAATATCATGAGCGGGCTGCTGTTGGGCATTCTGTTGTCGCGTCCGCTGTCCAGCCTGTTGGTGGAAGTGTTCGGCTGGCGCGGGGTGTTTTACAGCGCGGCGGCACTGATGGCCGTCATCGCCCTGATCACCGCGGCTGCGCTGCCGCGCCGTGTGCCGACGCATCAGGCGACTTATGCCGCGCTGATCGGCTCGGTGTTTACACTGGCTCGTCGCCATCCGGTGCTGCGTCAACGTTCGTTGTATCAGGGATTGTTGTTCGCCAGCTTCAGCCTGTTCTGGACGCTTGCACCGATTGAGCTGATGCGTCACCACGGTTTCAGCCAGGCGCAGGTGGCGATTTTTGCCCTGGTCGGAGCGGTAGGTGCAGTCGCTGCGCCGATTGCCGGGCGCTTGGCCGATGCCGGCCACGGCCACCGCGGAACACGGGTCGCACTGCTGCTGGCACCGGTTTCATTGTTGATCGCTGCGCTGCCCGGCAGCAGCTACCTGTGGCTGGTGGTGTGTGCGGTGCTGCTGGATTTCGCCGTGCAACTGAACATGGTGCTGGGCCAGCGCGAGGTGTACGCCATCGACCCGCACAGCCGGGCACGACTCAACGCCGTGTACATGACCAGTATCTTCGTTGGCGGTGCCTTGGGATCGCTGGTGGCGAGCCCGCTCTACGAGCACTTCGGCTGGAACCTGTCTGCCGCGTCGGTGGCATTGCTCCCGACCCTGGCTTTGGTGATGTTCCTCGGCCGCAAGGCCAATGCCTGAGCGCCGGGTGTGGGGGAGTCCGGTGAAGCACGGTCATACAAGACGGCTGGCGAACGGTGATGCACTATCATCACCGTTTCTTTTTGACCGGATTCCGCTTATGGACAAGTTGCTGGCACTGAAGATGTTTGTTGAAACCGTGCGTTGCGGCGGTTATTCCTCCGCAGCGCGCAAGCTCGGCATCTCGACGTCTTCGGTCACTCGCCAGGTGGCGGGGCTGGAAAACGAGCTCGGCGCCAGCCTGCTCAACCGCACGACACGCAACACCAGCGTGACCGTCGCCGGGCAAACCTATTTCGAAAAGGCTGTGGCGATTCTTGACGCCATCGACGAAGCCGATGCCGTGGTTGCCGACCGTGGCAGCGAGGCGCAAGGACGCCTGCGGATCAGCGTGCCCGTCGAGTTTGGTCGGCGGATCATCGCGCCGCATCTGGGCCGATTGCTCGAGCGCCATCCGGGACTGGAAATAAGCGTGTCGTTGAGCGATCAGGTCAGCGACCTGCTGAGCGAACAGATCGACGTGTCGGTGCGTCTGGGATCGTCGGTGGTCAGTGAAGACATCGTCAGTAAACGGGTAGGGGCCTTCCAGCGCTGGGTGGTGGCCAGCCCGGATTACCTGAGCCGCCACACGGCGCCGTGTCATCCTCGCGACTTGCTCGAGCACCAATGCCTGCGCTTTGATTACGCTGGTTCGCACCAGTGCTGGACGTTCCAGGGCGACAAGGAAACCATCCAGCTCAATGTGCACGGCCGCCTGCAAAGCAACAACGCCGACATCCTGCGCGAAGCGGCAATCGCCGGCGGCGGGGTGACCCTGTTGGCCGACTGGCTGGTGCGCGACGATGTCGCCGCAGGCCGGCTGACGCGGTTGCTGGAACACTACGAAGTCAATCCCGGCAGTGCGAGCAGCTGCATCAACGCGCTGTATTTGCCCAACCACCGGGGATCCAGCCGGATCAATGTGTTTATCGATTTTCTAGAGGAAATCCTCACGCCTGGCGTGTCAGCTATACAAATGGCTGGCCAGTAAAGCCACGCGGTAGCCGTTGCAGTCCGGGCATCTCGATCAGCCGTTGGGTCCACTCTGAGCGCCAATCATTGGCGGTGTGGGTGGCTTTGGCCTTGCGTGCGGCCCGACGGGCGGCGTTGCGTTCGGTTTTGCGCGCTTCCTTGTACGCATCGGTGTTGCGGCAGCTTCTGCATTTCACCCGGTTCAATATGCTGCTGGAAGTGAGGTTGCTGCCTTTGTGCCCGCAGGCCAGGTGCCCGCCGACTTTGAAGTGAGTGACCATGGGACATACTCCTTCGTGATGTGTAAGCGTTCGACACCTGGCGGGTGAGGGCGTTCGTTCGCGTTACGGCAGGCAAAAAAATGGCCCGCATGCGGGCGGGCCAGGGGATGTTTTCAAAGGAGCAAGTGAACTGTAGGAGTTCGGTTGTGAAGACGGTGTGAAATGGCCGAAGGCACGAATAAAAAAAGCCCGGCAACTGGGCCGGGTTGGGATGTAGCGCGAGTCTGGCAGGCAGGCATAACCACGGTGACGAAGAGGTCACCGCTCAGGTGTGCTGGATTGGACTCTGTCCCTGGCTCAAATAACGCGGTCGCCTGATTTGAACCGAGGCAGTGGCGGCTCGACATGTTTGAGTGCAGACAACGCGCTGCGAATCTGCGGCGTGTCCTTCTCGATGTCGTTCAAGCGGTCACGAATCCTGAGCGCTGTCGGATGCCCCCCTTGATGATCGACCCAGTCGGCGATCTCCTTGCACGCAGCAGCAAGGCGGGCCTGACGGGAGTCAAGCAGGGTGAGCAGGGTGGCGATAGACTCTTTCTCGGACATGACAATCACCTCCGTTCAAGGAAATCGGCTAAAGGGCAACAAAAAGCCCGCGGGGGAGCGAGCTTTCTGCCGATGGGTCGCTGGTCCTTCAGCTCCTTCAAGTATAGACCCGGAAAATGAAAGTGGCCGGCGTCAAGCCAACCCGTGCGACACCGGCGAACTGGCCTCGTTAAGCCTGCGACATTCGCGCCTGGCGTCCTCTTCAAGATCGTAACCGTCACCGATAAAGCCGCGAGTACGGGTATCGATGATGCGATACCAGACGGCGGCGTCGGGCGGTGGGTGACCGGTTTCTCCGGCCCGGCGGCCATGAACGATGATCTTGTTGCAGCGTTTCACAACGAAAATGTCTTCCATGGCGTCCACCGAAGCTGTTCGTGTTCAGATCAAGCATAGAAGCGCTTTGCGATCATGCAAAAAACTGGTGGGTCGTTCGTCGGTTCAGTGCCCCCTTGAATACGTCTCGGCGACGGGTTCAGGCCAGCACCGCCACCGCTTTGATCTGCGCCCAGAGTTGCTGGCCGGGGTGCACGCCCAGTTGATCCCGGGAGTAGCGGGTGATTCGCGCCAGCAGCGGTGTGCCGGCGGCATTCAGGCGGATCAGTACGTGAGCAGCGTTGTCGGCGCCGACTTCACTGATCACCGTGACCGGCAGGCGATTGAGGATGCTGCTCTGTTCGACGCCTTGCAGGCTCAGGCTGACATCCCGCGCCTGAACCTTGCAGCGCAATGCCTGGCCCTTGGTCATCGGCGCGTGGGCGACCCGAATGCTCAGGTCGGTGTCGGGCAGTTGCAAGGTCAGCAGCTGGTAGTCGGCGTCATAGGCGCTGACGCGCCCTTCGATCACCACGCCGGCGTCATCGCCCAGCGCCAGCGGCAGATCGAGCCGGGCCAGGGTTTCGCCGATGGCGCCGCTGGCCAAAGCCTTGCCGTTGCTGAGCAGGACGAGGTGATCGGCAAGCCGCGCGACTTCATCCTGGGAATGGCTGACGTACAGCACGGGGATGTCGAGCTCATCGTGCAACCGTTGCAGGTACGGCAGGATTTCGTTTTTACGCTGGGTATCGAGCGCCGCCAGTGGCTCGTCCATCAACAACAGTTTGGGGCTGGTGAGCAGGGCACGGGCGATGCCGATACGCTGGCGCTCACCGCCTGAAAGATTCTGCGGATTGCGGTCGAGTAAATGGCCAATCCCCAGTAACTCCGTGGCATGCGCCATGTCGACCCGCCGCTGTTGGCGAGGGATGCGCTTGAGGCCGAATTCTAGATTGGCCCGCACCGACAGATGGTGAAACAGGCTGGCTTCCTGGAAAACATAACCCAGGGCGCGTTTATGCGGCGGGACGAAAATCCGCTTGTCGCTGTCCTGCCAGACTTCATCGTTGATCTGGATAAAACCCTGCCCGGCCTGTTCCAGACCGGCGATGCAGCGCAGGCAGGTGGTTTTGCCCGAACCGGAATGACCATAGAGCGCAGTCACTCCACGGCCGGGCAATTGCAGGTCGATATCCAGGGCAAATCCCGAATAGCTCAGTTTCAAGCGCGTTTGAATCATGGGTCAGCTCCAGGCCGCTTTGGTTTTACGGCTGGAGTAGAGCGCCAGCAACACTGCAAAGGAGAACACCAGCATTGCCCCGGCCAGCCAATGGGCCTGGGCGTATTCCATGGCTTCGACGTGATCGTAGATCTGCACCGAGACCACGCGGGTTTTGTCGGGAATGTTGCCACCGATCATCAGCACCACGCCAAACTCGCCGACGGTGTGGGCAAAACCGAGAATGGCCGCGGTGATGAAACCGGGACGGGCCAGCGGCACAATCACGCTGAAGAACGTGTCCCAGGGGTTGGCGCGCAAGGTGGCGGCCACTTCCAGTGGGCGAGTGCCGATGGCGGAAAAGGCATTTTGCAGCGGCTGGACCACGAACGGCATCGAGTACAGCACCGAGCCGATCACCAGCCCCGCAAAACTGAAGGTCAGGGTGCCGAGCCCCAGCGATTGGGTGAAGTGGCCGATCCACCCGTTCGGGCCAAGCGCCAACAGTAAATAAAAGCCAATCACCGTGGGTGGCAGCACCAGGGGCAGGGCGACGATCGCCCCGACCGGGCCGCGTAACCAGGATTGGGTACGCGACAGCCATAACGCAATCGGAGTGCCAATGATCAGCAGGATGACCGTGGTCAGGGACGCCAGTTTCAGGGTCAGCCAGATCGCGGAGTAATCGGCACTCGATAGCGTCATTTAGAGTTGGTAACCATAGGACTTGATGACGGCGGCGGCTTTCGGCCCCTTGAGGTAGTCAACCAATGCCTGAGCGGCCGGGTTGTCCTTGCCCTTGTTGAGGATCACCGCGTCTTGTTTGATCGGATCATGCAGGTTGGCCGGAACGATCCAGGCCGAACCGCTGGTCACTTTGCCGTCTTTGTAGATCTGCGACAAGGCCACAAAACCGAGTTCGGCGTTGCCGGTGGACACGAATTGGTAAGCCTGGGTGATGTTCTGGCCTTCAACGATCTTGCCTTTGACCTTGTCGGTCAGGCCTTGCTTGGCCAGCACCTGAGTGGCAGCCAGACCGTACGGGGCGGCTTTCGGGTTGGCGATGGAAAGATGCTGATACTGGTTGTCGCTCAGAACCTTGCCCTTGGCGTCGACATAACCTTCCTTGGCCGACCACAGCGCCAGCGTGCCGATAGCGTAGGTGAAGCGCGAACCCTTGACGGTGTCGCCTTCGGTCTCGAGTTTTTGTGGCGTGGTGTCATCCGCCGAGAGCAACACTTCGAACGGCGCGCCGTTCTTGATCTGGGTATAGAACTGGCCGGTTGCACCAAAGGAGGTGACCAGTTTGTGCCCGGTGTCTTTCTCGAAATCGGCAGCGATGGCCTGGATCGGCGCGGTGAAGTTGGCGGCAACGGCGACCTGGACTTCGTTCGCGTGGGCGGACCCGAAAGCGAACACGCTGAACAGGCACACAGGGGCAAAACGTGAGGCACGCATGGTCATGAAACGGCTCCGTGGTAGGCGAGTGATACGCTATATATCAGAATATATAGCGAAATGCCTGTAAACGGAACTTGCCGGATGCAGAGTGCAAGGTAGGCAGCGAACTGTGGCGAGGGAGCTTGCTCCCGTTGGGGTGCGAAGCGCCCCCAAAAGCTCGCGACTGCTTCGCAGCCGAACGGGAGCAAGCTCCCTCGCCACAGGTTGTGGTTAGTCGCAGCTTGATTAGCGGTGAAGCAATTTGGCCAATGCCTCATCCGCCAAACGCCGGGTAAGCTCTGCCGAAGTCAGTTCAACGCCCAGGGTGAACGCCTGCCCGGCCCAAAGGTTGCTGAAATCCGCTTCCCCTTTAGCCCGCAATGGCATCAGCGCACCGCCCGCCAAGGGGAAGGCCGGTGCCTTGGCGCTCATCGGCCCCAGCTCACGCATCACCCGATTGAGAATCCCGCGCGCCGGGCGCCCGGTGAAAATGTTGGTGACCGCTGTCTCGCTTTCCTTGGCCGTGCGCAACGCCTTGTGGTGGGACGCGCTGACCTTGGCCTCTGGCGTGAACAAATAAGCCGTACCTACCTGAACCGCCGATGCGCCCAACATAAAAGCCGCTGCGACGCCACGAGCATCGCTAATCCCGCCCGCCGCAATGACCGGCACTTTCACCGCATCAACGACCTGCGGCACCAGCGCGAAAGTACCCACCTGGCTGCTCAAATCATCACTGAGGAACATGCCCCGGTGACCGCCAGCCTCGTAACCCATCGCAATGATCGCATCGCAGCCATGCTGCTCCAGCCAGATGGCTTCTTCGACCGTAGTCGCTGAGGAGAGAACTTTCGCCCCGGTGGCTTTTACCCGATCCAGCAGCGATTTTTCCGGCAGGCCGAAGTGAAAACTCACTACTTCGGGACAAAACTCTTCGATCACTTCGCAGGCCGCGTTATCGAAAGGCGCGCGATTGGACACCGGCGTCGGTGCGTCGAAGTCGACGCCCAATTCCCGGTAGTACGGTTCCAGCAGGTTTTTCCAATCCCGGGCGCGCTGCTCATCCGGCGGCGGAGGTTGGTGGCAGAAGAAATTGACGTTGAACGGACGCTGGGTGTGTTGGCGAATCGTCTTCAGTTCTTCGCGCAACTGCTCGATGCTCAGCATTGCGGCGGGCATGGAGCCGAGGCCGCCGGCGTTGCACACAGCAATCACCATGGCCGAAGTCGTCGCGCCGGCCATAGGGCCCTGGATGATCGGCAGCTCGATCCTGAGCAGGTCAAGAATGCGGGTGTCTGGCCATTGGTTCATGTGCAGTGTTCTCCGACGTAGAAACAGGGCAGGGACGGTAGAAGCAAGTTTGTATCAGTAATGCCTGGCGCAAGGCCAGTCGAGTTTTTAATGCGTACAGGATGATCCGCAAGGCGCCAGCCGATGGGGATTGGCTTAAAGTCGGGTACGGTGATGGGGTTCCCTGTGTTATTTCAACAGCACGACAACTGAACGATTCCACCAGGAGGCAGTGATGTTCAAAGGCATTCTGATCGACAAAGATGACAGCGGTTACCGGGCCACGCTGCAAGAGATTGCTGACGATCAATTGCCCGAGGGCGATGTGACGGTGCGTGTGGCGTACAGCACGCTGAACTTCAAGGATGGCCTGGCGATCACCGGCAGCAGCCCGGTGGTGCGCAAGTTCCCGATGGTGCCGGGGATCGACCTGGCAGGCACTGTCGAAGTCAGCAGTCATCCGGACTACAAGGTCGGTGATCACGTCCTGCTCAATGGCTGGGGTGTGGGTGAAGGACACTGGGGCGGGCTGGCGCAGAAAGCTCGCCTGAATGGCGACTGGCTGATTCCGTTGCCCAAGGCATTCACCGCCGCGCAAGCGATGGCCGTCGGCACGGCCGGCTACACGGCGATGCTGAGCATCCTGGCGCTGGAGCACAATGGCGTGACTCCCGAGCAGGGCGAGGTGTTGGTGACGGGCGCCAACGGCGGTGTAGGCAGTTTCGCCATCGCGCTACTGAGCAAACTTGGCTATCGCGTGGTGGCCTCCACCGGCCGCACCTCCGAACACGACTACCTCAAGCAATTGGGCGCCAGTGAGATCATCGACCGCGCCACATTGTCGGAGCCGGGCAAGCCGTTGGCCAAGGAGCGTTGGGCAGCGGTGATCGACTCGGTCGGCAGCCACACACTGGCCAACGCTTGCGCGAGCACCAGGGCTAACGGCACCGTCGCCGCCTGCGGCCTGGCCCAGGGCATGGACTTCCCGGCGTCCGTCGCACCGTTCATATTGCGCGGCGTGACCCTGGCCGGGATCAACAGCGTGACCCAACCCAAAGCCCGGCGGATACTGGCCTGGAATCGCCTGGCCAAGGACCTGGATTTCGCCTTGCTACCGCTGATCAGCCACGAAATCGGCTTGAGCGAAGCCATCGACGCCGCGCCGCGCTTGCTTGCCGGGCAGTTGCGCGGCCGGGTGGTGGTCGACGTCAATCGTTGATCGTTTCAGCATCAATCAATCAAACAGACAAACTGTAGCGACAAGGAATATCGACCAATGGATGTAAAACTGCGCGAAGTGCAGCCCTTCAGCGTCTCGGGTTTGCAGGTGCGAACCCGCAATGCCGCAGAGCAGCAGCTGGATACCGCACGTATCGGCCCTATGTGGGAACGGTTTTTCGTCGAAGATATTTTCGACAAGATCGCCCACAAACAACCGGATTCCTTTATGTACGGCGTGTATTCCAACTACGAGTCCGACGCGTCGGGCCACTTCGATGTGACCGCGGGAGTGGCGGTCACCGCACCCTCCGAGGGCTTTGCGCAGATTCAGGTTGAGGGCGGCGATTACCTGGTGTTCAGCGCCAAAGGGGCGATGCCCGATAGCGTCATTCAGGCCTGGGGCTTTATCTGGGCCTACTTCGAGGACAACCCGCTGGTTCGCCGCAAGTTCGCCACGGACTTCGAGGTCTACACCGGGCCTGAGTCCGTGGCGGTCTATATCGGCATTCAGGACCCGGACGCGTTTTCACGTTCCAGCAACTGACGCTTGCGTTCCACGCCCCAGCGGTAGCCCGACAGGTTGCCGTCGCTGCGCACCACGCGATGGCAAGGGATCGCCACCGCCAAACTATTCGCGCCACAGGCCTGGGCCACGGCGCGCATGGCTTTCGGCGCGCCGATGCGCTTAGCGATATCGGCGTAACTGGCGGTGCTACCGGCGGGAATCTCCCGCAGGGCTTGCCATACCCGCTCTTGAAACGCTGTGCCGCGTACATCCAGCGGCAAATCCAGGCCGAGGGCCGGGGCTTCGATAAAGCCGACGACCTTGGCGATCAACTGCTCGAACTCATGATCGGCGCCAATCAGGTTGGCGCGGCGAAACTTGTCCTGCAGGTCGCAGACCAGTTGATGCGGGTCGTCGCCCAGCAGAATCGCGCAGACTCCGCGCTCACTTTGTGCCACCAGAATCGCTCCCAGAGAGCACTGGCCGACGGCAAAGCGAATGTCGTTGTTCTGTCCAGCCGCGCGGTAGTCGCCGGGTGTCATGCCGAGCAATTGATCCGCTGCCTCATAGAAACGGCTGTTGGAATTGAATCCGGCGTCATACAGCGCATCGGTAACCGTGCCGCCATCGGTCAGGCGCTCGCGAACCTTGCGTGAACGATGGGCGGTGGCGTAGCCCTTGGGCGTCAGGCCGGTGATGGCCTTGAACACGCGGTGGAAGTGGAAACTGCTCAAACCGGCTGCATCCGCCAGTTCATTCAACGCCGGTAACGTTTCGGCGGATTCGATTTGACGGCACGCGGCGGCCACGGTCGCGGCGTGTTGCGCGGCGACGTCGCTGTGATCTTTCGCGGCCCGTTTGCTGGGGCGATAACCCGCCGCCTGAGCTTGCTCGGCCGTGTCGAAGAATTCGACGTTCTGCGGTTTCGGCAGGCGTGCCAGGCTGCTGGGGCGACAGTAGATACCGGTGGTTTTCACCGCATACACAAACTGCCCGTCGGCACGTGGATCGCGCGCCACCACGGCGGCCCAGCGAGGATCGTTTTCGGTGGCGATTGTTGGCGATTGAGTTGTCATGGCTTCATGTCCGTTGCCCCGTTTCATGCAGATTAACCAGCCGGCACCGACGCCACACTCCGGGTCTTGCGGTCGAATTCGACTGCATCATCGCGCAGTACGAAAAGTGAAATTGATCCGCTGTTCGCCCAGCCGCGGATGCTGGCCTTCCTTGATCGGCAATACGCCGTGGTAACGCAAACGGTCCACACCGCCCCAAACCACGATATCACCGTGAAACAGCGGCACTCGCTGGCTTTTGGCGCTGCGTTCGAAGCCGCCAAACAGAAACGTCGCCGGCAATCCCAAAGACACCGACACGATGGGGGCAGTGTAGGCGTTTTCGTTTTTGTCCTGATGCAACGACATCCTGGCCCCGGGAACATAGCGGTTGATCAGGCAGGAGTCCGGTACGAACGCCATAAACCCTGCCTCTCGCGCCGCCGCCTGGGCCAGTTCGAAAAACACCTCGGGCATTTCAGGCCAGGGCGCGCTGGCCTGCGGATCGTTGCGGGTGTATCGGTAGCCGTTGCGGTCGGTGGTCCAGCCCCAGGTGCCGCAACTGCTCAAGGCCACCGACATGGTAAAGCCACCGGGCGTGACCATCTGCCGAAACGGCGCCGCTGTCAGAACCGCCTCCAGCGCCGGTAGTAACCGGTCAAGCCAGGGCAGGGCAAAGCCCCTGAGGACGTAGGATTGTTCGCCGATCTGCTCGCGCCTGGGCTGCTGCTCGGGTTCTGCGTCGGCAAACAGATCGAAGGTGATCGGGTTCATGGGCTCATAACGCATCGTGAAAGATGATTCCAAGGGTATGCCGTTTTCCACTGTGCAGGCGACTCACCCCATGACGCAGGGTCACTCGGTAATAGCCGCGAACGCCTTTAACCGGGCGCTGATTCACGGCAAAAATCAACGCGTCACCTTTCTTCAGTCCGATGACTTGCGGGCGCGATTGCATCCGTGGGCGTTGTTCGGTCAGCACAAATTCGCCACCGGTAAAGTCCTTTCCCGGTTCTGACAGCAGAATTGCCACTTGCAGCGGGAACACGTGTTCGCCGTACAGATCCTGATGCAAGCAGTTGTAGTCCTGCGGGCCGTATTGCAGCAATAAAGGTGTCGGGCGTTCCTGACCGGCGGCATGGCAGCGTTGCAGAAACGCTTCGTGGGATTCGGGGAAACGGGCCGGCAGATCCATGCATTCGTACCAGCGATTGGCGATGGGAACCAGTCGAGGGTAGAGCGCGCTGCGCAACCGGGCCACCGGATCCGGCAGCGGGTATCTGAAGTATTTGTACTCGCCACGGCCAAAACAGTGGCGCGCCATCACCACTTTCGAGCGAAAGGGTTCGGAGCAGTCGTACAGGGCGCTTATTTCATCGCAGGTCTTATGGCTTAAAAGCGATTTGATGATCGCGCAGCCATCCTGGTCGAGTTGCTGCGTAAGTTTGCCCCAGTCGAGGGCATCGTGGTGAATCGGATCGGTAAGCAAGGGTTCTGACTCCTTGACCAAAAGGTCGAGGCGGCCAGTTTAGAGAGCGTTGCGGGAGCGGGCACTCCGGCGCTTGCGGTCGAATTCGCGAGAGGGGAGCAGACGTCCATGTTGTCGCTCCAGATCGCATTACAGCGCTTTGCTGACGCTGATCTCGCTGATGACGTCTTCGCTCTGGCCATGCAGCTTGTCCAGCGCAGCCTTGGCTTCTTCTGCAGTGCCGTTTTCAAGCTGGGCGAATTCGAAGCGACGTTCGCCGTTGAGTTTGTATTTGATGACGTATTTGGTCGTCTGGGCCACGGTCATACCTGCCTGTTCTGGTGTGGGTTCAGCTCAGCTTCGAGCTGGAGCGGCGGATGATCTTGATCGAGTGCGTCAGGGTCGGTTTGCGGGTCACGCTGATCGGCCGGCGGTTGACCGTGTCGATGGTGATGTTCCAGAAACCGGTGCTCGGCGCGGTGATCCGGGCCGGGAAGGTGTCGAATGCGCCACCGTGATACGTGTGACGGCCGCCGTTCTTGAAGCTGCGGAAGTTGGCGTCGTTCATCAAGCGGATGTTGCACATTTGGGAGCACTGAATGACGACGATGTCGTCTTCGTTGAGGTGCTCGCGCTGGTGGATAAATTTCATGAGGCGCCTCCAGAAGGGCTTTTTCTACAAAATCAAAACGATAGCATGGGCGATTGGCGCAGTTTATCAGCCCGAACAGGTTATTATCTGGCTGTCGGGGTCCGCTTTGACAATTAAAAACAGTTATTTGGAATTCTATGAGCGATAAAAGCAGGGAGCCTTGGAGAAAAACAGCATTTGTGCTGTCGGAGGGTCTTTATCGGAGGTTTCATATGAAATGGGGTGTTCTGGTCGTGCCGTTTGTATTGGCAGTGGGTGGATGTGCGACGGTCTCGGACATCACTGCGTCGTTGCCTACCATGAACGTGATTTCAGGCAAGAAACCCCATGAGTACGCCCAGTGCCTGGTCGAGAAGTTGGCCAGTAGCCGTGGGGCCTTGCAAGTCGAGCCGCAAAAGGATGGCATGCGGGTGATTGTGCCGCAGAAGTTTTCCTCGGGGCCGGCAGCGGTGTTTGACATTGAAGACCGCTCCGGTGGCAGCAGCATCAAACTGCATGAGCGCATCTCCAATGTGCCGTTGCGCCCATGGGATGTACGCAATGCCGCCACCGCGTGCATTTCCGGCTGATAGACTACCCCCGGTCAGCATCGATGCCGTCAAAGTCGCACTTTGACGGCATTGTCATTTCTGGAGTCGAGCATGAAACGAGAGCAGGTGCGGGAGCGCCACGCAGAGGGTCATATCTCTGCCACCCATGTGATTCAGAACCCGGCGAATCCGGGGGAGTGGATCGTATTTTTCAAGAAAAGCGCCGGGCGCAGTTTTTTCCTGGTGGATGACAACGATGAAGTCGAGTCCTTCAGCCGCCTCGACGATTTGATCGAGACGGTACGCGGGCTCGGGATCAAGTTCGCCGAAATCCATATGTAGGGCAATGGGTGCCCTACTTGCAGACCACCACCACACTGCGGTTCTTGTAATTGCCGACGTCGACGCCCAGGGTTTTGTCGCTTTCCTTGGTCGAAGGTGTACCGTCGGTACCGACAATCCGATAGCCGGTGCCGGCGCAAGAGGCATCGGCTTTTTCGTAGCAACTGGCCCAGGCGTTGGCTTCCCCGGAGCAGTCGATGGTCAGGCCTTGCTCGCCATTTTTCAGGTAAGTCGTTTCTGACGTGGCGCAGCCACTCAGGGCCAGTACCGCAATCAGTGGCAAGAATCTTTTCATGTCGTGGTCGTCGTCAGTGATGGGGGCTAAACGCTATGACAGCGGCTGCAACGAAAGGTTATAGCGATTGGCCACTTCGTTGCAGGCATTCACAAAAAAGCCCTGCGCAAAGACAGGGCTGCGGTCGCGCCAGGTTCAGCTCAAGGCTTGTCCTTGCCGCGCCGCTTGGGTGCTGTGGGTTGATCCTGCAACACCGATGCCACTTCAATCGCCAACGCTTCTGTAGGGAACGGCCCGGCAATATTCTCGCCGCCGACGCTGTCTATCCACCACTGGCCGTCTTTCGCCTGATTGATCAGGTACCCGTTGACGCTTTTTGCTGCCGACATCTATCTGCCTCGTTGGCTGGTTCAGGTGCGCAATGATAGCGCCAAATGCCCTCAACGGGTGCCGATGGGTGTAGGGTGGGGCAGATTGTCGCTAGACTGATGGCCGCGCAGGTCGTCGATCTCTGCTATCTATAAGACGTTGTGCAGCTTATCTGCGGAACTATCCATCAGAATATTTCTCTATGATGGCGTCGGTTAGCCAGTGCGGGGCATTGTAAGGTGCACGCCGCCTGATTAGACTGCGCCGAAACTCGTACACACAGCCCTTTCAAGGACTTATATGATCAAGAAATGCTTGTTCCCAGCAGCCGGTTACGGTACTCGCTTCCTGCCAGCGACTAAAGCCATGCCCAAAGAAATGCTGCCGGTGGTAAACAAGCCACTGATCCAGTACGGCGTCGAAGAAGCACTGGATGCCGGGTTGACCGAAATCTCCATCGTTACCGGTCGCGGCAAACGCGCCCTGGAAGACCACTTCGACATCAGCTACGAGCTGGAAAACCAGATCAAGGGCACTGACAAGGAAAAATACCTGGTCGGCATCCGTAAACTGCTCGACGAGTGCTCGTTCTCCTACACTCGCCAGACCGAAATGAAAGGCCTGGGCCACGCAATCCTGACCGGCCGTCCACTGATTGGCGACGAACCTTTCGCCGTAGTACTGGCGGACGACTTGTGCGTCAACCTCGAAGGCGACGGCGTACTGACCCAGATGGTCAAGCTGTACAAGCAGTTCCGCTGCTCGATCGTGGCCATCCAGGAAGTCGATCCTCAGGAAACCAACAAGTACGGCGTGATCGCCGGCGAGATGATTCGCGACGACATCTATCGCGTTCACAGCATGGTCGAGAAGCCAAAACCTGAAGATGCACCGTCGAACCTGGCGATCATCGGCCGTTACATCCTGACCCCGGACATCTTCGACCTGATCGAGCAGACCGAGCCAGGCAAGGGCGGCGAAATCCAGATCACCGACGCCCTGATGAAGCAAGCGCAAAACGGCTGCGTAATGGCCTACAAGTTCAAAGGCAAGCGTTTCGACTGCGGTGGCGCCGAAGGCTACATCGACGCAACCAACTTCTGCTTCGAGAACTTCTACAAGACTGGCAAGGCTTACTGATAGCGCCTGAGCTGCTTGTATTGAAAAGCCACCTTCGGGTGGCTTTTTCATTTTTCGGCCCCAAATAGTTTGCAACGCTTGCCCAAAGGGCGCTCGCAGGTATGCTGGTGTCCTGCCGAGGAGATAGTAATGGCCTACGATTTTGACCTATATGTGATTGGTGCCGGTTCCGGCGGTGTGCGGGCTGCGCGGTTCGCGGCCGGTTTTGGTGCGAAAGTCGCCGTGGCCGAGAGCCGCTACCTGGGCGGTACGTGTGTGAACGTTGGCTGTGTGCCGAAAAAACTGCTGGTCTACGGCGCGCACTTCGCCGAAGACTTCGAGCAATCGCAAGGTTTTGGCTGGACTCCGGGTGAAGCGACGTTCGACTGGGCGACGCTGATCGCCAACAAGGATCGCGAGATCAATCGCCTGAACGGCATTTATCGCAATCTGCTGGTCAACAGTGGCGTGACCTTGCATGAAGGTCACGCGAAAATCGTCGATCCGCATCAGGTTGAGATCAATGGCGAGCGTTACACCGCCAAAAACATCCTGATTGCCACCGGTGGTTGGCCGCAGATCCCGGAGATTCCGGGGCACGAGCATGCCATCAGCTCCAACCAGGCATTCTTCCTTAAAGAGCTGCCCAAGCGCGTTCTGGTGGTCGGTGGTGGTTACATTGCGGTGGAGTTCGCCGGGATTTTCCACGGGCTGGGCGCCGAGACCACGCTGCTGTATCGCGGTGATCTGTTCCTGCGTGGCTTCGACGGCGCAGTGCGCAAGCATTTGCAGGAGGAGCTGACCAAGCGCGGCATGAACCTGCAATTCAATGCCGACATCGAACGTATCGACAAGCAGGCCGATGGCAGCCTGAAGGCGACGCTCAAGGATGGTCGTGAGCTGGAGGCGGACTGTGTGTTCTACGCCACCGGTCGGCGTCCGATGCTCGACAATCTGGGGCTGGAAAACACCGGGGTCAAACTCGACAAGAAAGGTTTTGTCGAGGTCGATGAACAGTATCAAACCGCTGAACCGTCAATCCTGGCCCTCGGTGATGTGATTGGTCGGGTACAACTCACGCCGGTTGCTCTGGCCGAAGGCATGGCCGTAGCGCGGCGTTTGTTCAAGCCTGAGCAATATCGCCCGGTGGATTACAAGATGATCCCGACCGCCGTGTTCAGCTTGCCGAACATCGGCACTGTCGGGCTGACTGAAGAAGAGGCGCGCGAGGCTGGGCACGATGTGGTCATCTTCGAAAGCCGTTTTCGGCCGATGAAGCTGACCCTGACCGAATGCCAGGAACGCACCTTGATGAAGCTGGTGGTGGACGCCAAGACCGACAAGGTCCTGGGTTGCCACATGGTCGGCCCGGATGCCGGCGAGATCGTGCAAGGGTTGGCGATTGCCCTGAAAGCGGGCGCGACCAAGCGCGACTTCGACGAAACCATCGGTGTGCATCCGACGGCCGCCGAAGAGTTTGTCACCATGCGTACGCCAGTCGCGGGTTAATCGTTCTTCTGTGGCGCTGATGCGTCTGGCGCTGTCGCAACGACAGCGGCCAGGCGCACGCTTTCATCCAGGCTTGCCTGCAACTTGATCAGTTCAACTTCCAGCGCTTTGTTGATGTGCGACTGCTCGTCAATGTTCTGCTTGAGCGACTGGCTTTCCAGCAAGGCAATGCGCAAGCGTTCCTGGAGGAGGGTGCGTTCGCTGTCGATGCGGGTGACCTGTTCCAGTAACTGATCCTGTCGGCTGTTGGTGTGCTTGAGTTGCTCCTGCAACAGGCTCAACTCCCGCAGCGTGCCACGGTTTTCGGTCAGCAGACGCTCATTGTCGCGATGCAGTTGGGTGATTTCATCCTGGCGTACCAGTGCGCTTTGCTGGGCCTGACGCAACTCCATCTGAATCTGCTGCACCTGGCCTTCGTGGCGTCGCTGTTCCTGCTCGCGCTGGTCTTTGACGGCGTTGCGGTAGTGCTCCAGTGCTTCGCGGGCGTGCAGGTGTTTTTCTTCCAGTGAGCGGATCTGCTCGTCCTTGTCCTGCAAGCGCAATTCGAAATCGGCCAGTGCCTGGTTCAGCCCGGCGTTGCGGGTTTGCTCGGTTTGCAGCATCGAGCGGGTGTCGTGCAGTTCCGCCGATTCCTGGGTCAGCGCCAGGCTTTGAATTTCGTATTGCTGTTGCAATTCGGTATTGGCCTCGCGGGCCTCGTGCAGCTGGGTTTCCAGCTCTTTTCGTTGTTGCTCGAACTGCGCGCGTGCCTGGTCGATGGGTTCTTGCGCCTGTTCTTTCAGGCGTTGCGCCAGTCGCGCCACCAGCGCTGTCAGCTCATCATCGATCGGTTCGGAAGGTGCTGGCGCGGGTTCGGTGCCGTCATCGAGCTCTTTCAGATAGCGATGGATCGTGGTTTTCGAGCCGGTATTGCCCATTTCGATCCGCACTGCGTCGATGCTCGGGTGTTCGCCCCGGGCGAGGATTGCCGAGCGTGCCGCTTGCACCAGTGCCTTGTTTACGCCGCCACGTGCCATGTGTTCTCCTACGATTTGATACTGTGGTACGTACCACTAATATGAGCAATGTACCATGCCGTGAATAAAGTTAAAAACTTGTGATAACTAATGCGGGATATACTGGTATTACCCCGTGTGACGAGCTGTAGACCGGGTTTTCAATCGCCAACGCGGTACGTTTTCGAGCACTGAGCCCATGACCGATCTGGATCGCTACCTGCAAGCCGCTACCCGCGACAACACCCGTCGCAGCTATCGCGCGGCCATCGAGCACTTCGAAGTCAGCTGGGGCGGGTTCCTGCCGGCGACCAGCGATAGCGTTGCGCGGTACCTGGTTGCACATGCGGGCGTGCTGTCGATCAATACCTTGAAGTTGCGCTTGTCCGCGTTGGCGCAGTGGCACAACAGCCAGGGGTTCGCCGATCCGACCAAGGCACCGGTGGTGCGCAAAGTGTTCAAAGGTATTCGCGCGCTGCACCCGGCCCAGGAAAAACAGGCTGAACCCTTGCAGCTTCAACATCTGGAGCAAGTGATCGCCTGGCTGGAGCAGGAAGCACAATCCGCCAGGGCGCAGGGCGATCGCGCGGGATTGCTGAGAGCCAAGCGCGACACCGCACTGATCCTGCTGGGCTTCTGGCGTGGTTTTCGTAGTGATGAGTTGTGCCGCGTGCAGATCGAGCATGTACAAGCCAGCGCCGGTTCAGGCATTACCCTCTACTTGCCACGCAGCAAGGGCGATCGCGAGAACCTCGGCCAGACCTACCAGGCACCCGCCTTGCAGCGCCTGTGCCCGGTACAGGCCTACATCGAATGGATTACTGAAGCCGCGTTGGTCCGTGGCCCCGTGTTTCGTGGCATCGATCGCTGGGGCCATTTGAGCGAGGAGGGCTTGCACGCCAACAGCGTGATCCCGTTGTTGCGCCAGGCACTGGAGCGCGCCGGCATTGCGGCCGAGCACTACACCAGTCACTCCCTGCGTCGCGGCTTCGCCACCTGGGCGCATCAGAGCGGTTGGGATTTGAAGTCGTTGATGAATTACGTGGGCTGGAAGGATGTGAAGTCAGCCATGCGCTATGTTGAAGCCAGCCCGTTTCTCGGGATGACCCGAATCGCTGAAAAGCCGTTGGCGCTGTAGATCACGTTTTCTTCTATTAATACGCTCGGCTAATAGCGAAAACAAATCAGCAGCATCAGGTTTGCCAATGAGCCAACCGGCGATCGGGTGGGTAGGATTCACCACATCAACTTCTTAACCCCTGACGGAGAGTCACCGATGCCTATCATCAACAGCCAAGTTAAACCGTTCAAAGCTACCGCCTACAAAAACGGCGACTTCGTACACGTGTCGGACGCTGACCTGAAAGGCAAGTGGTCTGTCGTTTTCTTCTACCCAGCTGACTTCACCTTTGTTTGCCCGACCGAACTGGAAGACCTGGCTGACAACTACGCCGAGTTCCAAAAACTGGGCGTCGAGATCTACAGCGTTTCCACCGATACCCACTTTGCCCACGCTGCCTGGCACAACACTTCGCCAGCCATCGGCAAAATCCGGTACACCATGATCGGCGACCCGACTCATGTCATCTCCCGCAACTTCGACGTGCTGATCGAAGAAGCTGGCCTGGCTGACCGTGGCACTTTCGTGATCAACCCTGAAGGCCAGATCAAAATCGTTGAACTCAACGATGGCGGTGTAGGCCGTGACGCTTCCGAGCTGCTGCGCAAAATCAAGGCCGCTCAATACGTCGCCGCTCACCCGGGCGAAGTGTGCCCAGCCAAGTGGAAAGAAGGTGAAGCCACTCTGGCTCCGTCCCTGGACCTGGTCGGCAAGATCTAAGTCTGTGACGCGCTTCATCAGGGCGGAGCTCCGCACCTACTAAGTAAGCTGCACCGCCCCATAAAACGCCCGGGCGAGATTCGCTCGGGCGTTTTTTTATGTCTGATTGCTCTCTATTCAAACAGCATCTAAGGAAATCGCCCGTATGTTGGACGCCAATCTTAAAGCCCAGTTGAAATCGTACCTGGAACGGGTCACTCAGCCGATCGAGATCGTTGCATCCCTCGACGACGGTGCGAAATCCCAGGAAATGCTCGCGTTACTCAAAGACGTTGCCAGTCTTTCCACCCAGATTACTTTGCTCGACAACGGTAACGATGCGCGTAAACCATCGTTCTCGATCAATCGCCCGGGAGCCGATATCAGCCTGCGTTTCGCCGGCATCCCGATGGGCCACGAATTCACATCGCTGGTGCTGGCCTTGCTGCAAGTCGGCGGCCACCCATCGAAAGCCAGTGTCGACGTTATCGAGCAGATCCGCTCGCTCAAAGGCGAGTTCAACTTCGAGACTTACTTCTCGCTGTCCTGCCAGAACTGCCCGGATGTGGTTCAGGCGCTGAACCTGATGGCCGTGCTGAACCCGAACATCCGCCACGTCGCCATCGACGGCGCGCTGTTTCAGGCCGAAGTTGACGAGCGCCAGATCATGGCCGTGCCAAGCGTTTACCTGAACGGCGTGAACTTCGGCCAGGGCCGCATGGGCCTGGAAGAAATCCTCGCCAAGATCGACACCAGCGGCATCGAGCGCCAGGCCGAGAAGATCAGCGCCAAGCAAGCCTTCGACGTACTGGTCGTCGGCGGTGGCCCGGCCGGTGCTTCAGCGGCAATTTACGCCGCTCGTAAAGGCATTCGCACCGGCGTGGCGGCTGAACGTTTTGGTGGCCAGGTGCTCGACACCATGGCCATCGAGAACTTCATCTCCGTGCAGGAAACCGAAGGGCCGAAACTGGCCGTGGCACTGGAAGAACACGTTAAGCAATACGACGTGGACATCATGAACCTGCAACGCGCCGACAAGCTGGTGCCGGGAAAAAACGGTGAATTGCACGAAATCCATTTCGCCAGCGGCGCGGCCTTGAAAGCCAAGACCGTGATCCTCGCCACCGGCGCGCGCTGGCGTGAAATGAACGTTCCGGGTGAGCAGCAATACCGCAACAAGGGCGTGGCGTACTGCCCGCACTGTGACGGTCCGCTGTTCAAAGGCAAGCGTGTGGCGGTGATCGGTGGCGGTAACTCCGGCGTCGAAGCAGCCATCGACCTGGCGGGGATCGTGTCCCACGTAACCCTGCTGGAGTTCGACGTGCAACTGCGCGCCGATGCGGTGTTGCAGCGCAAGTTGCACAGCCTGCCGAACGTTACCGTGATCACCAGTGCGCAAACCACTGAAGTGACCGGCGATGGCCAGAAGGTCAACGGCCTACGCTACAAGGATCGTCAGTCGGACGAGCTGCGCACTGTTGAGCTGGAAGGGATTTTTGTGCAGATCGGTCTGCTGCCTAATACCGATTGGCTCAAAGGCACCATCGAGCTGTCACCGCGTGGCGAGATCATTGTCGATGCCCGTGGTGAGACGTCGATCCCCGGCGTGTTCGCGGCCGGCGACGTGACCACCGTGCCGTACAAGCAGATCGTGATTGCGGTGGGCGAGGGCGCCAAGGCTTCCCTGAGCGCATTCGATCACTTGATTCGCACCTCGGCGCCGGCATAAACGCCGAAGCTGAAAACACAAAACCCCATGAGCGATCATGGGGGTTTTTTGTGGGTGGATCTTTTAATTTACAACGGTGCCGGCTGAATGATCTCGACCCAGTAACCATCCGGGTCCTTGATGAACGCCAGGCTCTTCATGCGACCGTCGTTCAGGCGTTTCTGGAAATCGCAGCCCAGCGCTTCAAAACGTTCGCACGCGGCGCGGACGTCCGGCACCGAAATGCAGATATGGCCGAAGCCGCGCGGATCGGTGTTGCCGTTGTGGTAGGCGAATTCCGTATCGTTCTCGGTGCCGTGGTTGTGGGTCAGTTCGAGAATGCCGGGGATCGATTTCATCCACTCGGTGCGGGCAGCGGCATCGGCCGGGATCTGGTTTTTATCGACCAGCGCCAGGAAGTACAGGCTGAACTCGGCTTCCGGGAAATCACGCTTTTCCACCAGCGAGAAACCCAGGACGCGGGTGTAGAAATCCAGGGACCGGGTGATGTCCTTGACCCGCAGCATGGTGTGGTTGAAGACGAACTTCTGGGTGGCGGTGTCAGGTTGGGCGGTCACACCAGGAAATGTATTGAGTTCGTGCAGGCTCATGGGCCCTCCGGAAATTCCAAGAATGCTCACAATGATACGCAAGGGGCCTGGCATCGCCAAACCAAAACCGCAGGCTTGCCTGCCGGGCGGGTGAAGCTCAGACTTCGCGGCTCAATCCGTGAGTGTTCATTACAATGATCCGACCCTGTCAATTGATGTTCGTCCTTATGTATCTGCTTTCAGGTGTTACCCGTGCTGATGCAGAAGCTCCGGTCGTGACCTGGCCCAATGGATGGACAGTCGAGACCGTGCCGCAAGACGAGGCCAAACCTCAGGTTTCCCGCCAGCGCGCGGTAAAAAACGACCAGGACGGGACACCGGTAATGGTGATGGAGTTGACCATGACTCAAGTGGAAAGCGGTCATCAGGTGAATCTGGAAGGTGTGTTACTGGAAATGCGCAAGTCCGTGCAGAAGGACTTTTTTCAGGGCGGCTATCAGAGCGTCTGCAACAAAATTCATCCGACTGCCTTGAGCCGGTTATCGGCGCTGGAAACTACCTGCACCATTACCCAGAACGGTCGACATGTGTTGTCTCAAACATTGGTCGCCGCAGTGGACGGCGATAAAGCCTATGTTCTTTCCTACGCGGGGCAGGCTGAGGTTTATAAGGCAAGTCAGGGCGACATAGAGGCAGCTCGAAACAGCTTGAAACTTTAGTTTAAGGTTTCTGTACCCACGCTTTTGAGCATGGCCCGGATTTTTAGATAGCCAAACGGATTAAGCACAAAGTTAGTCAGTCTATAGCGAGTTGATCGGCGACTATCGTCGCATTTTAGACGGCATCCATGAAAAAGCCCTGCATTGGCAGGGCTTTTTTATTACCGTGAGCGCTTAGGCACGCAGCCAGGAGTCAACGGTGGCTGCACCGTATTGTTCCTTCCAGGCTTTCAGGCCGCGGTGATTGCCGCCCTTGGTTTCAATCAGTTCACCCGTGTGCGGGTTCTGATAAACCTTGACCACGCGAGCGCGGCGGGTTTTAGGGGCGGTTGCCTGCTGCAGGCCGGATTTCGCCGGGTGCGGGTCGAGGATGGCGATGATGTCGCGCAAGCTCTTGCCGTAGGTTTTCATCAGCCCCTGGAGCTTTTCTTCGAATTCGATTTCTTTTTTGAGACCGGCATCGTTCTTCAAAGATTCCAACTGCTTGAGCTGTTCTTGAAGGGCCTTTTCAGCTGCACGGAATTCAGCGAGTCTGGACAATATCTTTACTCCAATAGTGTGTTTGGCTGAAACCAACCGCAAACAAAGCTATAAGCCAAGAGCCTTGAAGCGACTCGGTGATAATGGCACGCCTGCCGATTTTGCACAGGTATGAAAAATTGTAGTAGTTAATTGGCCAAGAGTAAATCCTGACTTTTTCTTCATGTAACAAGAGTAGTCTTTTGATTCAATTTGGCGCGCATCATCATGATTCCGGCGCTTAACGTGGTTAGTTAATGATCACTTAATGCTCTAATGAACTCTGCGCCGGGCATCGGCCGGCCGAACAGATAACCTTGCAGAAAGTTCACGCCATGGGCAGTCAGATAGTCACTTTGCTCCTCGGTTTCCACCCCTTCGGCGACGATGCCCAGATCGAGTTTGGCCGAGAGTTCGATGATGCTGTCCAGAATGTGCCGGGAGAGGGCGTCGACACCGATCATGGCGACAAAACTCTGGTCGATTTTCAGGAAGTCCACATTGAACTGACGCAAGTAACCGAGGCTTGAATGGCCGGTGCCAAAGTCGTCGATGGCGATCATCACGCCCAGCGCGCGAAGCCGTTCGAACAACAGCAGGGTGATGGCTGTCGGTTCGACCAGTTCGCGCTCGGTCAACTCCAGCACTAAATGGACACTGCCCGGTGCAAAAGCACTGAGGAATTCACGGCAGTCTTCGACCAGCGCAAGATCCCGGCAATGACTGGCGGTGATGTTGATGCCAATGTGGAATGGCCCCTCGAGCGATGCCGACAAGGGCGCCAGCAATGTGGCGGTCTGTTGCATCAGCGAGCGGGTCATCGGCACGATCAGACCGGAATGTTCGGCAAACGGGATAAACAGATCCGGACGCACCAGGCCTTCCCTGGGATGTTTCCAGTGCATCAATACTTCGGTGCCGGACCACAGCTTATTGTCGCCATGCACCACGGGCTGAAAGTAAGGAATGAATTCTGCTGCCTCCAGCGCCCGCTGCATTTCACGGCTGGGCGACATCGAGCGCTTCTGCAGCACATGCCCGATCGAACCTGACACCACGCCGAAGAACATCAACAGACTGAACAGTGGCGGGTACTCACTACGCATGTAACGCCAGGTTTCTCCTTCGGGGAAACCTGCGGCCACCGTAAAGGCATAACGCGAGGACGTCAGCGTACTTTGTGCTACCGGCAAGGCGGGCAGGGCGTCCTCGTGAACTTTTCCGTCGGCAGACAACCAGTTGGGACCGACTTGTAGCAACAGTAATGTCTTGCGGCCGATCAGGCGCAATTCATTGCTCAGGTGATAACCGTTCAGCGTGGTCAATGCCCCTTTATTTCCTTCGCTGAGCCGGTACACCAACAGCGCGGTATTGGGCGTGACCGGGTTGCCGTTCATGAGCCATAACTGGCCTTGGGTGTAGTCGCCGGGATTAACCTTTTCCTGATATTCACCGAACAACGAACTGCAATAGAGGTTGTCGTCCCACACCAGGTTGGTCGAGCGCACGAAGGGCCGGCGCGTAACTTGTTCGCGCAAGGCCAGTTTGACGTCATTGCAGTTTTTGCCAGCCAGCGGCAGGAGCTCCTGCGCCGCTTGGGCGGTGTTGTCGAGCATCAGTTCGAACTGGCGAATGGATTCTTCGCCAGTCAGTTCAGTACTTTGCTTGAGGGTACGTTCAGCCTGCAGATAGAGAATGGCGACTCCCAGCAACACCGGGAGCAATCCGCTCAAAACAGTCACAGTGATCCGGGTGCCACGCTTGCGGCGACTTTTGACGTTCAGTGGCATTCGCAAATCCATCGCGATAAAAGAGGGCTCTCAAAGGTTGGCAGGTCGACATGCCTCCCAAAAGAGTTCAGCCATGATAGTTGGCTATCGGCCCTTATGCCGCTCAACCTTTAATCAATCTTGAGGCCAGTTTAATAAAGGCCAGTGTCGCGGGGGATGACTGACGCTGATCGAGCACCGCCAGACCGACTTGGCGGCTGATGGGGGGCGACAGCGGTTTTTTCACGTAGCGGTTGTCGTTGTCGTCAGGCAGTGAGCTTTCGGCGACGACAGTCAAGGCATCGCCACGGCCTACGACGTCCAATGTGCTGAGCAACTGCGAGCAGCGATAACGGATGTTCGGCGTCAATCGCGCCGTATTAAACAGGCGCGACACCAGCTCCGAAGACCCGGCTTCGGTCAGCACAAAAGGGTCGTGGCACAAGTCGTTCAAGCGCAAGCTGCCGCGACCGGCCAGTACATGGTCGGCAGGCAGCAGCGCGACCATCTGGTCCTCGATCAAGGCCACGGTGTCGAAACGCTCTTGGGGCAACACCACGAAGCCGATGTCGATACGCCGTTCTTCCAGCCACTGAATCACCTGGCGATCCGGCCCTTCATCGATATGAACCTCGATGCCCGGATGCGAGGCGCGGTAGTGCTGCAAGATCCTGGGCAACAGCTTGATCGATGAGGTTGGGCCGAACGAGCCGATACGCAGAGTTCCGGTTTTCATCCCGCGTGAATCGGCCGCCTCCTGGCGCAAAGTGTTGGCCAGCCCGAGCATTGCCCGAGCGCGCAGTAATAGCTGCTGGCCGATATCACTGAGCTCGACCTGGGACTGATGCCGACGCAACAGTTCGACGCCCAATTCCTGTTCCAGCGACTTGAGTGCGTGGGAGACCGCAGACTGGGAAATCTCCAAACGATGGGCGGCCGCCGTGAAGCCGCGCAATTCGGCCACCAGCGAGAAAATCTCGAGTTGAGTGAGGGTCATGAGTTTTTACTCATTTTACGATGATCGATCATTAGTCGAATGATACGCCACATGCCCGATTTCTGGCGGTGGAGACTTATGACTACGTGTGAACAGACCCTTGCGAACTCTTCGGATGTGCCGGTTTATCTGAAACTGGCGGCGGTCACCATGATCTGGGGCGGGACGTTCGTCGCCGGGCGGTTTCTGGCCGACAGCCTCAGTCCGTTATTCGCTGCGAGTCTGCGGTTCCTGCTGGCGAGCGTGGCGTTGCTGGTGTTCCTGCTGCTGGCGCGGGTGCCCTTGGTGCGACCCAGCCCCAGGCAATGGTTGCAATTGGCGCTGTTGGGATTCTTCGGGATTTTCTTCTACAACCTGTGCTTCTTTTACGGGCTGCATTACATCAACGCGTCTCGGGCATCATTGATCGTAGCGTTGAATCCAGCCGTGATCGGCCTGGCGTCGTGGCTGCTGTTCAAGGAGCGGCTGAGTCGGGCGAAAGTGGTCGGTATCGCGATCTGCATTGCTGGCGCCAGCCTGGTGATCGTCAGCCGCAATCCGCAGTTACTGGATGGCAATGCCGATGCCTGGATCGGCGATCTGTTGATCTTCGGCTGCGTGCTCGGCTGGGGCATTTATTCGCTGTTCTCCAAAGGCCTGAATCAAACACTGGGGCCGGTGCAGACGGTGACGTACTCGATTTTGCTCGGCACGCTGATGCTCTGGGTGACCAGTGCCGTGCGGGGCGAGCTGAGTGTCGCGGCGCTCACCGGGCTCGGCGCACAACAATGGTTGAGCCTGATGTACCTGGGCGTGCTGGGTTCGGCATTGGCCTACATTGGTTATTACGACGGCATTCGCAAAATCGGCGCGACGCGCTCGGGCGTGTTCATCGCCTTGAACCCTTTGACTGCCGTTCTTCTCGGCGCGTTGTTGCTGGGCGAACAGTTGACACTGGCGATGTGCCTGGGCGGCGGGCTGATCCTGGCGGGGATTTTCCTGTGCAACAAACCGCTTGCGCAGGCCACGAAAAAGGGGATTGTATAAGAAGGCGGACAAACTGATTTACGCTGTGTAGAATCCGGTTACGCATATAAGAATAATCGTCTTCTGGCAGCAGAAGCCTCGCCCGCAAGAGCCTTGGGTCGACAATGAAGATATTTGGGTTCCAATTGATCTACGGTGACTTCCTCGCCCGCAGCGTGAGGGGCATCTCCTGCGCGCCACCCGCCGGTCTCAGCATTGCTAGCAACTAACGATCCGTTAATTCTAAAAGCATGATGAGGCGCCAAAATGGCAGATTTATACGAAAACCCAATGGGCCTGATGGGCTTTGAGTTCATCGAATTCGCATCGCCGACCCCGAACACCCTGGAGCCGATCTTCGAGATCATGGGCTTCACCAAGGTCGCGACCCACCGCTCCAAAGACGTGCACCTATATCGCCAGGGCTCGATCAACCTGATCCTCAACAACGAACCCCACAGCGTGGCCTCGTACTTCGCGGCCGAGCACGGCCCGTCGGTGTGCGGCATGGCGTTCCGGGTCAAGGATTCGCAAAAGGCCTACAAGCGTGCCTTGGAACTCGGCGCCCAGCCGATCCACATCGAAACCGGTCCGATGGAATTGCACCTGCCGGCGATCAAAGGCATCGGCGGCGCGCCGCTGTACCTGATCGACCGTTTCGGTGAAGGCAGCTCGATCTACGACATCGACTTCGTATTCATCGAAGGTGTGGACCGCAACCCGGTCGGCGCCGGTCTGAAAATCATCGACCACCTGACCCACAACGTGTATCGCGGTCGCATGGCCTACTGGGCCAACTTCTACGAGAAGCTGTTCAACTTCCGCGAAATCCGTTACTTCGACATCAAAGGCGAGTACACCGGCCTGACATCCAAGGCGATGACCGCGCCGGACGGCATGATCCGCATCCCGCTGAACGAAGAGTCGTCCAAAGGCGCCGGGCAGATCGAAGAGTTCCTGATGCAGTTCAACGGCGAGGGCATCCAGCACGTGGCGTTCCTCACCGATAACCTGATCGATACTTGGGACCGCCTGAAAAAAATCGGCATGCGCTTCATGACGCCGCCGCCGGACACCTACTACGAAATGCTCGAAGGCCGTTTGCCGAACCACGGCGAGCCGGTCGATCAACTGCAAGCACGGGGCATCTTGCTGGACGGTTCGTCCGAACCTGGCGACAAGCGCCTGCTGCTGCAGATTTTCTCGGAAACCCTGATGGGGCCGGTGTTCTTCGAGTTCATCCAGCGTAAAGGCGACGATGGTTTCGGCGAAGGCAACTTCAAGGCTCTGTTCGAATCCATCGAACGCGACCAGGTTCGTCGCGGTGTGCTCTCCACCGATTAAGCCGTTCCTGATGTGAAAAAGCCCGGTCAGCAGCAATGCTGGCCGGGCTTTTTTTTGAATCATGTCTCGTCCTGAATAAGGTTTACACCTTCTGACTTATCTTCAGGAGGAACCAATGGATACGGGAAAAAGGCGCAGCCAACGTGATTACACGCTGGGCTTTAAATTGGCAGTCGTCGATCAGGTCGAAAAAGGCGAGTTGAGTTATAAAGAGGCTCAACGGCGCTATGGGATTCAGGGGCGGTCGACTGTGCTGGTGTGGTTACGCAAGCATGGGCGGCAGGACTGGAGCCAAGGCGCCTCTATTCGCACCCAGAGGAGCCGACCGATGGACGAACAAAGTTTGCCTCTGACGCCTGAGCAGCGAATCAAGGAGCTGGAGGAAAAGCTAGCCCTTGCCAATCAGAAAGCCCAATTCTTCGAAGCGGTGGTTGACGTGTTGAAGAACGATTACGGGGTTTCTATCGTAAAAAAGCGATCCGGCAAGTCCTCACCCAAGGGCAAGTCCAAGGCCTGAGCATTCAGAGGGCTTGCCAGTTTCTGGGTATATCCCGGCAGGCGTACTACAAACGAAACCGGGCTCATGACGCGCAAGCCAATCATGCTCAGAAAGTGCTGGGTTTTGTCCTGGAAACACGTCTTCAGATGCCCCGGTTGGGCACTCGTAAGCTGCATGGCCTTATGCAGGCGGAGCCTGAGCTGACGCAAACGGTAGGTCGAGATCGGCTATTCGATATCTTGCGAGACAATCGGCAACTGGTTCCTCGCAAGCGCGCCTATCACAAGACCACTGACAGCCATCATCGCTTCCGCCGACATCCGAATCGGTTAAAACCTGGCCCTGATCAAGTGACTGCTACGGGCCCCGAGCAGGTCTGGGTGGCGGACATCACCTATTTGCCGACCCAACAAAGCGTTGCCTATGTGAGCTTGGTGACCGATGCCTACTCTCGCAAAATCGTCGGCCATCACGTGCATGAAACCCTGCACACCGAATCGGTCATACAGGCAATGAACAAGGCTCTAAGGAACAGAAGAACGGATCAGGCGCTGGTGCACCACTCAGATCGCGGCTCGCAATACTGCTCTGATCTCTACCAGAAGTTGCATGCCAAACATGGAGTCAGGTGCTCCATGACCGACGGGTACGACTGTTATCAGAACGCTTTGGCGGAGCGTGTAAACGGGATCTTGAAGACAGAGTTTCTGCTTCACCGACCTAGAGATCTGGCCGAGGCGATTCGAATGGTCGACGAGTCGATAAGCATCTACAACAGCAAACGTCCGCACCTATCGTTGAAATGCAAAACGCCCGATGCGGTGCATCGGGCGTTTTGAGGGTGAAACAGGTGTAAACCTATTTCAGGACTAGACATCATGCAATTACATTGGCCGGCGTCGTTGCCGGACCAGATGCTTGAACCCTTCAAACACCAACGCCGCCACCGCCAGCCAGATCGGAATGTAAGTCAGCCATTCGCCGGCCTTGATGCTTTCCCCCAACAGCAACGCAACGCCCAGCAACAGCACGGGCTCGACGTAACTCAACAACCCGAACAGGCTGAACGGCAGCAGCCGGCTGGCAATGATGTAGACCACCAGCGCCGAAGCGCTGATCACCCCGAGCAGCGGAATCAACAGCGACAGCCAGGGATGTTGATCGAACACGCCAAAACCTTGTTCACCGCCCTGCACGAACCAGAACGCCACCGGCAGCATCAACGCCATGTCCAACCAGAGCCCGCCAAGGTTGTCCGTGGCCAAGCGTTTGCGCAGGATGAAATAGACTGGATAGCCGATCACCACCAGCAACGTCGACCAGGAAAAACCGCCGACCTGATACAACTCGTTGAGCACGCCGAGGCTGGCGAAGAACACGGCTATTTTCTGCAGGTAGGAAAGGCGCTCGCCATAGACGATTCGCCCGGTCAGGACCATGGACAGCGGTAACAGGAAATACCCCAGCGACACGTCAAGGCTATAGCCGTTGAGTGGCGCCCACATGAACAACCAGAGTTGCAGGCCCAGCAGCACTGCCGAGCCGATCAGGGCGATGAGCAACTTCGGCTTGGCGGCCAGCCGCCGAAGAATCTCGACCACACGTTTCCATTCGCCGGACACCACCATGAACACGGTCATGCATGGTGCGGTCAGCAACATCCGCCAACCGAAAATCTCCACGCCACTCAAGGGGGAGAGCAGTGAGGTGTAGTAATACATGACGGCAAACAGCATCGAGGCTGTGACCGATAGAGCGATACCTTTAGACAAACTGTCCTCGCGGGTTGAAGGTCAAACGGGGCGCGCAGGATACGTGGTTTTTGTGCTGAATATTGGCCAGGTGATTGATATTTTCAACATCGCGGTGGATGTTGAATCGCTATCGCAGGCAAGCCTGCTCCCACAAGTAACTTCGTCGAAGCATAGTCAGCAGATCGACACAGAACCTGTGAGAGCGAGCTTGCCCTTGATAAATCTCAAGCCGAACGCGGTTTGCGTCCCGGCACAAAATGGCTCACATCATTGAACCCCGGTGTCGACGCATGCCCCGGTGTCACCAGCGAATCGATAAAGGCTTCATCTTCCGCCGTGATTTTCACCGCCTGGGCCTTGGTGTACCCATCCCACTGTTCTTCGGTGCGCGGGCCGACGATGGCCGAGGTGACGGCGCTGTTGTTCAGCACCCAAGCGATGGCGAACTCGACGATGCCCACGCCACGGTCCCGGGTGTATTGCTGGATCTGCTGGGCAATGCGCAAAGACTCAACCCGCCATTCGGTTTCCAGGATGCGTTTGTCCTGGCGACCGGCGCGGCTGTTGGCGTCTGGTGTCACATCCGGCGCGTACTTGCCGCTGAGCACACCGCGCGCAAGCGGACTGTAAGGCACCACGCCGAGGCCATAGTTTTGCGCGGCGGTGATCTGCTCGGTTTCCGCCTGACGGTTGACGATGTTGTACAGCGGCTGGCTGATCACCGGCCTGTCGACACCGAGTTTGTCGGCCAAACGAATCACTTCGGCGATGCGCCAGCCGCGATAGTTCGACAGGCCCCAGTAGCGGATCTTGCCCTGACGAATCAGATCGCCGATGGCCGACACCGTGACTTCCAGCGGCGTGTTGTGGTCTTCGCGGTGCAGGTAATAGATGTCCAGATAATCGGTGCCCAACCGCGTCAGGCTGGCGTCGATGCCATTGAACAGGTGCTTGCGGCTCAAACCGCTGCGGTTCGGCACACCGTCCACTGGACCGAAGCCGACCTTGGTGGCGAGCACCCATTCGTGGCGGTGGCTGGCGATCGCTTCGCCGACGATCTCTTCGGAGCGGCCATTGGTGTACACGTCCGCGGTGTCGATGAAGTTGATGCCCTGGTCCCAGGCCTTGCCGATGATCCGCAGGGAATCTTCGGTGCTGGTCTGTTCGCCGAACATCATGGTGCCCAATGTGAGGGTCGACACCTGTAAACCCGAATGACCCAGCGTTCGATAGCTCATGACGAAATCCTTTTACCGGTGAGAAAGCTTCAATCAAATACCAAGAACCGCAACGCGGAGCAATCTGAATTATCGACGCAGTGCCTCACAACGCTCCTGCAAGAACGTTTGCAACACCTTGACCCGCTCCGACACCTGCACCCGATGCGGGCAGAGCAAATTGAACGGCACGCTTTCGCCTTGCCAGTCATCGAACAGCGTCACCAGCCGCCCGGCCTGCACATCGGCGGCGACGTCGAGCCAGGCCTTGTAGGCGATGCCATTCCCGGCCAGGGCCCAGCGGCGGGCAACTTCGCCGTCGTCGCTGAGGTAGTCGCTGTGCACATCAACCTCCAGCACCTCATCGCCACGGCTGAAACGCCAATGGTTGTAGGGTCGGCCATTGCGCAGGTAGAGAAGGGCGCTGTGTTCGCCCAGTTCCTCGGGATGCTGCGGCGTGCCACGGCGGGTCAGGTACTCGGGGCTGGCACAGGCCACGCGCCGATGCTGCGGCAGAATAGGTAGCGCCACCAGCGTCGAGTCACTCGGCACACCGAAGCGCAGGGCCACATCGACCGTCTCGCGGAACAGGTCGGCATGTCGATCGTTGAGCAATAGTTGCAATTGAATGTTGGGGTGTTGGCGCTTGAAATCATCTAGCCACGGTAACAGCACATTGCGCCCGAAGTCGGACGGCGCCGCCAATTGCAGTACACCACTCAAGCCTTGGGTCTGTTGCTTTAACGCCTGCTCACCTTCGGCCAGCGCGGCCAGTGCCAGGCGCACGCTATCCAGATAGCGCCGGCCTTCTTCGGTCAGGCGCATGCTTCGTGTGGAACGGGCCAGCAAGCGGATGCCGAGGCGGGTTTCCAGGCGTTTGAGGGCGATGCTGGCCGCCGCCGGGGTAAGCTCCAGGGCGCGGGCGGCGGCGGAAATGCTGCCGGAGTCGGCGGTGCGAACGAAAATCTCCAGGTCGAGAATCGAGCTCATTGGTAAAAATCCTTTAAAGATCCTTCTGATTTACCGGGATTTTTCTTCGATTGGCAACCGGAGAAGATTGAATCTCCCTAACCCGACCGGAGATCGGCTCATGACACAACTCAACGCTTCCTTGCACAATCAGACCGTCGTGGTGATCGGTGGTAGCAGCGGAATAGGCGCAGCCATCGTCCAGGCCGCAGCCGAGCGTGAGGCCCGTGTGGTCGCGGTGAGTCGCCGCCAGCCAGCGGTCGACCATGATGCAAAGATTCGACACGAAGCGGCGGACGTCACCGATGAAGCGTCGTTGCGACAGCTGTTCGAGCGCATCGGCCCTTTCGATCATCTGGTGATCACGGCCGGTCCGAGTGTGAGTGCCAGACCGTTGGCTGACAGCGATTTGCAGCACGCCCAACAGGCCTTCGATGTCAAATTCTGGGGCACGCTGCGCGCGATCCAGGTCGCGCTGCCATACCTGAGCGCACATGGCAGCATCACGCTGACCTCGGGTCTGTTGTCGCGCAAATTCGTCGCAGGGCAGTTCATCAAAACCACCTTGAATGCGGCGCTGGAAGCCTTGGGCAAACAACTGGCCAAGGAACTGGCACCGCGCCGGGTCAACGTCATAAGTCCCGGTGTCACCGACACCGAGGCTTACGCCGGAATGGACGAAACGCAACGCGCCGCGATGTTTGCCCGTACCGCCGCCGCATTGCCGGTGGGCCGGGTCGGCACCCCGCAAGATCTGGCGGCAGCGTTTATTCTGGCGATGGAAAACGACTTTATCAGCGGCACCGTCATCGACGTCGACGGAGGAGGGTTGCTATGAGTTGGCACTTTGATCATCTGGCCTTCAACACCCCCGACGGGCAACCGTTGCAGGAGGCCTTCGGTTCGTTGTTGGGATTGGCGCCGGGACGCCGCCCGCCATTCCCGTTCCCCGGCCGCTGGTTGTATCAGGATGCGCAGGCGCTGGTGCATGTGATCGAACAGCCGGCGTTCGATGAAACGGCGTTGAGCCACATTGCCTTTCGCACCGATGAGGAGGCTGCCACGGTGTTGCGGCGGGTGCAGGCCAGCGGTTTGCCGTATCAGGTGGCGCAGGTGCCGGAGGACGGGATCTGGCAGATTTTCGTGCAGATGCCGGGTGGTTTGGTGATTGAGCTGGATGCCAAGGCGGGGAGTCTGGTGGGCGTTTAAGGACGATGTTTAAAAGACATTTCCAGATACTCACTAAGGCTACATATTCTTGCGCCGCTGCCTACGACTGCGCCAGAATCCGCCGGCTAGTGCATCTTTGGCCTGGGCTATATCGTTTCTCTGTCGCTGAAAAACAGCGATCGGGTTTGGTAGCCCGGGATTGTTGTTAGGTGCACAGCACCACCTTTTTGCAGAGTTTCTCGTCTCTGTTTTATGGTGGCCATGCGCAGGGCGTCTTCGGACGCGCCGGTTTCCTAACGCCCGGTCTACCAACCTGAGCATGGCCGCCACCCATCGTTTGGTAGCGAGGGTGATGGCTCCTTCTGTCCTGTTAGGAGTTTCATCTATGTTCAAACCAACGCCAAATCCACCTGAAGTGGACGACGTTTCCCCCTACGAAACCCCCGATTCCAAAAAACTCAACGAAGCCGCCGAGCGCGCCCTCGACCATTACCTCAAACCACCCACCCCCAAAGTCAACAAGCGCAAACCCAGCACCATTTACCATGTCGGTGAGAAAGTCGATAACGAAACCCTGCTGGTCAACGCCTGCGAATCCCTGGCGTCAGCGAGCATGATGCTCACTGAATTCGCCGGATTGATGGACATGCCCCATCGCAACATGATGCTGGGGATTCAATCGGTGGTCATGCTTGGGGAACTGGCTGTCAACCGAGTGCTGGATAACCTCGATCCGCAAGGCTGACGAAAGTCTGTAGTGAGAGCACTCCTTGTGGCGAGGGAGCTTGTCGGATCGCCGCACCGTCCCGCTCGGCTGCGCAGCAGTCGCAAAGCCTGGGCATGCGGTATGTCTGAAAAACCGCGATCACCGGGATTGGGGTCGCTTCGCAACCCAGCGGGAGCAAGCTCCCTCGCCACAGAAGCAATTGTGAATGCATGGAATGAGAAACGGCCCGGGAGGGCCGTTTTTGTTTTCACTGAACCTTAAACCCTCAACGTCCGGGTCATGCGCAACGCCAGCAAACTCCCACACACAATCACACCCGCCAGCAGGTACAACGCCGCATCGGTGGACCCGGTGCTGTCCTTGACCCAACCCACCAGATACGGGCTAAGGAAACCCGCCATCTGCCCCATGGAGTTGATCAGCGCCAAGCCACCGGCCGCCGCACCGGCGCTGAGCATCGCCGTCGGCACCGGCCAGAACATCGGCAAGCCGGTGAGGGCGCCCATGGTGGCGAGGGTCAGGCCGAGAATCGCAAGAGCTGGCGTGGTCGCGAAGTTCACCGCAATCAACAGCCCCACCGCACCCATCAGCATCGGCACCACCAGGTGCCAGCGACGTTCTTTGCGCAGGTCCGCCGAGCGACCGACCATCAACATGAACACCGCCGCCAGCAAGTACGGAATCGCGCTCAACCAGCCAATCACCAGGTTGTCGCTGAAACCCAGGTTCTTGATGATCGACGGCAGCCAGAAGTTGATCGCGTAAACACCGCTCTGGATGCAGAAGTAGATCAATCCAAAGGCCCAGATCGCCGGGTTCTTGAACACTGCCCGCAATGAGTCAGTGGTGGTTTTCGGTTTACTGGCCAGGTCTTCGGCGTGGTCGGCTTCAAGCACCGAACGCTCGTACGGGGTCAGCCACTTGGCATTGGCGTAACTGTCGCTGAGCAGGAAATAGGCGAGGGCGCCGAGGATCACGGTCGGGATGCCTTGCAGCAGGAACATCCACTGCCAGCCGGCCAAACCGGCCTGGCCTGCGCCGAAGTGGTTGAGGATCCAGCCGGAAAACGGGCTGCCCAGCAGGCCCGACACCGGGATCGCCGACATGAACAGCGCCATGATGCGGCCACGGCGGAAGGTCGGGAACCACTGCGAGAGGTAAAGCACCACGCCCGGAAAGAACCCGGCTTCGGCGGCGCCGGTGAACAGGCGCAGGGTGTAGAACTCGGTCGGGGTGGAGACGAACAGCAGGCACGTCGAGAGCGTGCCCCAAGTCATCATCATCAACGCGATCCAGCGTCGCGGGCCGAATTTGCTCAGGGCCAGGTTGCTCGGTACGCCGCAGAGTACGTAGCCGATAAAGAAAATCCCGGCACCGAGGCCGTACACGGTTTCGCTGAATTTCAGCGCGTCGAGCATCTGCAGTTTGGCAAACCCGACGTTCACCCGGTCGAGGTAGTTGAACAGGTAGCAGATGAAGATGAAGGGGATCAAACGCAAGGTAATGCGTTTGTAGACGGCGTTCTTGTCGTCAGCGTTGGCCAGGGTAGCGGTGGCGCTCTGTGACATGGCGGGCTCTCTCTTTATTATGATTTTTTGCGACGCAAGGGTAACGTTGATCGCCCGGTGAGTCTCGGCCACCCCTTGGGTGGTTGTCTTTGTGCCTGAGCACAGGGTTTGCAACCCTGGCCTGTGCGGGTGAACAACCTGTCCCATCACGCTTTCAAGGATTCCCGCTATGTTCGAACTCGATCACGACCTGGCCCAGGACATCGTCGACCGGGCGATGGCCATCCTGCCCTATAACGTCAATGTCATGGACAGTCAGGGGCTGATTCTTGGCAGCGGCGAGCCGGAGCGCATCAACACCCGTCACGAAGGCGCGCAACTGGTGCTGGCCAACGGGCGCGTGGTGGAGATCGACGCGCAAACGGCGATTCATCTCAAAGGCGTGCAGCCGGGCATTAATCTGCCGCTGTTGCTCGATCAGCGTTTGATCGGTGTGCTGGGCATCACCGGTGAACCGGAGCAATTGCGCACCTATGCCGAACTGGTGCGCATGACCGCCGAGATGCTGGTGGCTCAACGCAATCAGCAGGCCGAGCAGCAATGGCGGCGTCAGCGTTGCGACGATCTGCTGGCGCTGCTGCTGAGCGAAGCGGGGGATTCGCCGCGGTTGCTAGATGAAGCGCAGCAACTGGGGCTCAAGCCGCAGCTGACACGGGTGCCGTATCTGTTCGAGTTGGGCATCGAACACGGCCCGAGCCAGACCGTTGAGGCGCTCAGCGCCTGGTTGACGTCACGCTACCCGGACAGTTGGTGCGTGAGCTCGGCCAAATCTTCGTTGCTCTGGTGCCGCCCGGCGACGCCTGCGGTCGAGAACGAACGATTGCTGGAAAAGCTCGATGGCCTGGGCTGGAACATTTTGCGCATTGCCGTGGGCGGGCAGGCCGACGGCTTGTCGGGGTTGCGTCGCTGCTATCGACGGGTCGGCGATTTGCTGGCCTACGGGCGCGATGTGTTGCCGCATTCGCGCTTGCTGATCCTGAACCGTTATCGGCTACCGGTGATGCTCTGGCGGCACCGCGACGATGATGCGCTGGATGAACTGCTGCGGCCGCTGCGTAAAGTCATCGCCAAGGACGGTAACGGGCAATTGCTGGCCACCCTGCGCAGTTGGTGCGAACACGACGGCCAGAGCCAGGCCTGCGCCGATGCCCTGGGCATCCACCGCAACAGTTTGCGTTATCGCATGGAGCGGATCGCCGAACTCAGCGGCGTCGACCCGCTGAAGCTCGACGGAATGCTCGCACTGTACCTTGGCGTCCAGCTCCTGCCCCAAACCGAACTGCCGACCACCGCTCCGTAGCAGCTGCCGAGCCTGCGAGGCTGCGTTCGGCGACGCAGTCGTCGTAAATTCTATAAATACGGCTTACCTGACACACCGCGCCGCATGATTTCACGACGGCTTCGCCGCCGAACGCAGCCTCGCAGGCTCGTCAGCTGCTACGACGAGCGGGGTAGGCAAGGGTTTTGTGAAATTGAACAATAATCCTCACGACCGCTTGTGCAGCGGACCGGCGTTATTGTTCAGGCCTGCTGGCAGCATGGACGCATTGGAACTGGAGAATTCGCATGAAAATCGTCATTGCCCCCGATTCGTTCAAGGACAGCCTGAGTGCCCAAGGTGTGGCCGACGCCATCGCGTTGGGATTGGCGCAGGTCTGGCCAGACGCGCAATTGCTCAAGTGCCCGATGGCTGATGGTGGCGAAGGCACGGTCGAGTCGATTCTGGCCGCGTGCGACGGAGAACTGCGCCGCACCCGTGTTCGTGGGCCGTTGGGCGCCACGGTCGATGCCGCCTGGGGCTGGTTGCCGCAGAGCCACACCGCGATCATCGAAATGGCCGAGGCCAGTGGCCTGCAACTGGTACCGACGAACCTGCGCGATGCCTGCACCAGCAGCACCTTCGGCACCGGCGAATTGATCCGCGCTGCGCTCGATGCCGGGGCGCAACGAGTGATTCTGGCGATTGGTGGCAGTGCCACGAATGACGGCGGCGCCGGGGCGATGCAGGCCTTGGGGGTGAAACTGCTGGATGCCCAGGGCCAAACCCTGGCGCCGGGTGGTCTGGCGCTGGCGCAACTGGCTCGTCTTGACCTGAGTGATGTCGACCCGCGCCTGGCCGAGGTGCGTTTCGACATCGCCGCTGACGTCAATAATCCACTGTGCGGCCCTCACGGTGCGTCAGCGATTTTCGGCCCGCAGAAAGGCGCGTCGCCCGAGCAAGTCCAGCAGCTGGACCTCGCTCTCGGGCACTTTGCCGAGCTCTGCGCGCAAGCACTGGACAAGGACGTGCGCGATGAACCGGGCAGTGGCGCGGCGGGCGGTCTGGGGTTTGCCGCGAAGGCGTTTCTCGGCGCGCAATTCCAGGCCGGTGTGGAAGTGGTCGCCGAACTGGTGGGGCTGGCCGAAGCGGTCAACGGCGCCGACCTGGTGATCACCGGCGAGGGCCGTTTCGATGCCCAGACGTTGCGCGGCAAAACCCCGTTTGGCGTGGCGCGCATTGCACGGCTGCATGGCGTGCCAGTCATCGTCATTGCCGGCACCTTGGGCGAGGGGTATCAGGCGCTGTACGAGCATGGCATCGATGCGGCTTTTGCATTGGCGAGCGGGCCGATGACCCTGGAGCAGGCCTGCGCCGAGGCGCCGCGATTGCTGCGTGAGCGCGCCAGTGACATCGCGCGGGTTTGGCGAGTGGCCGCCCGCAAAATCCAGAACTGACACCATTCCCAGTAGCAGCTGCCTCGCAGGCTCGGCAGCTGCTACACGTTTGAAAAATATTTCTCCAGCCCCCCTGCAAAAATCCTAAACCCCGGCCGATACAGCCAATAGGCGTACACAAACCTATTACAACAGTGGCGCCAAACTGAAAGGTGCGCGCCATCGCCCGCCCGCCAGTGATCACCGCAAGGATGCTCGCCGCCTCAATTACCGAGATCATCCTATGTCACTGCGTAATCTGAAAATCGCGCCTCGAGCTTTCCTCGGTTTTGCCTTCATCGCCTTGCTGGTCATCGTGCTGGGTGTGTTTGCCGTGAACCGCATGTCGATCATCCGACAGGCCTCTGTGGATATGGAAAGCAATCAGCTACCCAGCGTCGGCTTCCTGGGTGTCATGACCGAAAACGTGCTGCGTCTGCGCATTCTCTCGTTCCGGGTTCTGGTGAACCGTGAGCCCGCGAGCCTGCAAGAAGCCGAAACCCGAATCGGGATACTGGTGGACAAGGTCAAGCAAGCACAGGCTGGTTATGCGGCATTGCCGGCCGGCGATGAGGAAGCGGCGTTATTCAAGACATTCTCGGCCACGCTGGACAAATACCTGCAAGCGGTGCGCGAGATGATGGAGCTTTCGCGGCAGAACAAACTGGATGAAATGCTCAACCTGATCAACACCCGGGTCAAGGACGGTACCGATCAGATGGGCGAGCAGTTGAACAAGTTGATTGCCATCAACAAGGCTGGCGCGACTGCGGCCGATGCCCAGGCCAAAGAGCAGTTTGCCTTTGCCACCAATGGCATCATCGTGGTCTCGGTGGTCGCTGCCCTGATGACCGTGCTGCTGGCCTGGCTGTTGACCCGCAGTATCGTCACGCCGCTGAACCGTGCGGTGCTCGCGGCCGAAACCATTGCCAGCGGCAACCTGAGCAAGGTCATCGAAGTCGACGGCAACGATGAACCGGCGCGTTTACTCGGCGCCTTGGCCACCATGCAGACGAACTTGCGCAAGACCATCGAACAGATCGCCGGCTCCGCGACGCAACTGGGCGCCGCCGCCGAAGAACTCAGCACCGTGACGCAGGAAGCGTCCCGTGGCCTGCAACAGCAGAACAACGAAATTGAACAGGCCGCCACCGCCGTCAACGAAATGACCGCCGCCGTGGAAGAAGTGGCGCGCAACGCGGTATCGACGTCCGAAGCCTCGAACCAGTCGACCGCGGCCGCCCGTGAAGGCCGTGACCGGGTGGTGGAAACCGTCGACGCGATCCAGACCATGACCCACGACGTGCAAAACACTGCACTGATGATCGAGGGGCTGGCGACTCAGGGCCGCGACATCGGCAAAGTGCTGGACGTGATCCGCGCCATTGCCGAGCAGACCAACCTGCTGGCCCTCAACGCTGCCATCGAAGCGGCCCGTGCCGGGGAGGCCGGACGTGGCTTTGCGGTGGTGGCGGACGAGGTCCGGGCGCTGGCCCATCGCACTGCGCAATCGACCCAGGAAATCGAGAAAATGGTGGCCGGTATTCAGAACGGCACCGGTGAAGCGGTGTCGTCGATGCAGCAAAGCAATCAGCGCACCCAAAGCACCCTGGAAATGGCCCGTGCGGCAGGTGTCGCCCTGGAACAGATCACTTCATCGATTCAGCTGATCAATGAACGCAACCTGGTGATCGCCAGCGCCTCGGAAGAACAGGCCCAGGTGTCCCGTGAAGTCGACCGCAACCTGGTGAACATCCGCGACCTGGCCACCCAGTCGGCCGCCGGTGCCAACCAGACCAGCGCCGCCACCCATGAACTGTCACGACTGGCGGTAGATTTGAATGCAATGGTGGCGCGTTTCGTGATTTGAGATAGGGTTGAAACTGGAACTCGCGCGTTAGGAGAAGTACATGCGCTATTCAGCCTTGACCCAACGAATCGACGGTGATGGAGCGGCAGCCTGGAAGATTCACGATCGAGCGCTGGAATTGCGCGAGCAGGGCGTCGACGTGCTGCTGCTGTCGGTCGGCGATCCGGATTTCGATACACCGCTGCCGATCGTCCACGCGGCGATCGACAGCCTGCTGGCCGGCGACACCCATTATTCGGATGTACGCGGCACCCGTACATTGCGCAGCAGCATCGCCAGCCGTCATCAGCAGCGCTGCGGCCAGGAGGTGGACGCCGATCATGTGATCGTACTGCCCGGTGCGCAGTGCGCGGTGTATTCGGTTGCCCAGTGCCTGCTCGACCCGGGTGACGAAGTGATCATCGCTGAACCGATGTACGTCACTTATGAAGGCGTGTTCGGTGCCTGCGGGGCGAGCGTGGTGCCTGTGGCGGTGCGTCCGGAGAACGGCTTTCGGGTCGAGCCGGCGGATGTCGCAGCGCTGATCACCGCTAAAACCCGGGTCATTCTGCTCAACAGTCCGAACAATCCCTCCGGTGCCAGCCTTTCCTTGAAAAGCTGGCAGGAACTGGCGGCGCTCTGTGTGCAACATGACCTCTGGCTGATCAGCGATGAGGTCTATAGCGACTTGTTGTATGAGGGCGAGCACATCAGCCCGGCCAGTTTGCCGGGCATGGCCGAGCGCACCGCGACCCTCAACAGTTTGTCCAAATCCCATGCCATGACTGGCTGGCGGGTAGGCTGGATGATCGGCCCGAAACCACTGGCCGATCATGTGATGCATCTGTCGTTGTGCATGCTGTTCGGCATTCCGGATTTCGTTCAGAAAGCCGCGCAAGCGGCACTCGATAAGGATTTGCCGGAAGTGGCGCTGATGCGTGAGGAGTATCGCCAGCGACGCGATCTGGTGTGCGCGAGGTTGAGCGGTTGCCCCGGTATCCGGCCGATCAAGCCTGATGGCGGGATGTTTGTGATGCTCGATGTGCGCCAGACCGGGCTCGGCGCCCAGGATTTTGCCGAGCGGCTGCTGGAAGGTTATGGCGTGTCGGTGCTGGCCGGCGAAGCCTTCGGGCCGAGTGCGGCGGGGCACATACGCATCGGGCTGGTGGTGGACCAGGTGAAGCTGGCGGAAGCGTGTCGGCGGATTGCGTCCTGTGCGGCGGATTTGCTGCAGATGCGACGGGCCTGATCGTTCCCACGCGGAGCGTGAGAACGATCAGTTCCTTAACCCTTCCACGCTCCGGTATTCACCAGATTCACCGGCCGCTCACCCGCCAACGCCGCCAACAAATTTTCGACCGCACAAGTCGCCATCGCCTCCCGCGTCTCATGGGTCGCCGAACCGATATGCGGCGTCGCCACCACATTGTTCAACTGCAACAACGGCGAGTCATGGCGCAGCGGTTCGCGCTCGAACACATCCAGCCCGGCAGCGCGAATCCGGTTCTGCTGCAACGCCTCGATCAACGCCGCTTCGTCCACCACCTTACCCCGTGAAATGTTGATGAAGATGCTCTGCGGGCGCATCAAGGCGAACTCCCTGGCGCCGATCAGCTTTTCGGTTTCAGCGGTCAGTGGCAAGGTCAGGCAAATGAAATCGGCCTGCTGCAACAACTCGGTCAGGCTGCGGTATTGCGCATTGAAGCGCTGCTCCACCGCCGGTTTCGGTGAATGGCTGTGATACACAACCGGCATGCCAAAACCGAAATGCCCACGCTGCGCCAACGCCTCGCCAATCCGCCCCATGCCGATGATGCCCAGCGTCTTGCCATGCACATCGCTGCCGAAATGCGCCGGGCCAATGTTGCGGTTCCACTGGCCGGCGCGAACCATGTTCGCCAGTTCCACCACGCGTCGGGCGGTGGCCAGGATCAGCGCGAAACCGGTGTCGGCGGTGGTCTCGGTCAACACATCGGGGGTGTTGCTGAGCAGTATCCGCCGTTCGGTCAGGTAGTCGATGTCGTAGTTGTCGACGCCGACGGACACACTGGCAATCGCTTCCAGGTTCGGTGCAAGGTCGAGCAACCCGGCATCGAGTTTCAGACTGGCGCCAAGCAACCCTTGGGCGCGGGGCAGGGCCTGGCGCAGCTTGGCTAGGCCTTCGGCGTCGAGGCTGTCGATCAGCGTCACCTCGGTCTGCTCATGCAAGCGAGCCATCAGCAGCGGCGAGAGTTTCTTGTACAGCACAACCTGCTTTTTCATATCAACATCCATTCAGGAATGAGCCGCCACCGGCCGGGGCGCGGCGGCTTTGGCCACGACCCGGTCACTGGCGCCGGGCTTGAGGAAAATCGTCAGCACCACCGACACCAGCAACGCGCCGCTCATCAGCAGATAAGACGCACCAGGCGATCCGGTGGAGCTGTTCAGGTAACCGACCAGATAAGAGCCGCCAAACGAACCGAGCGCGCCCATGCTGTTGATCAACGCCATGGCGCCACCGGCCACGTTGGCCGGGAGGATTTCTGGAACGATGGCGAAGAACGGCCCGTACGGGGCGTACATGCAGGCACCGGCAATCACCAGCAGGGTGTAGGACCACCAGAAATGCTCCGCGCCCAGCGCGTAGGAGCCGTAGAACGCAATCGAGGCGATCAGCAGCGGAGGCCAGACGAAGCGTTTGCGCTTCTGCAGTTTGTCCGAGCCCCAGGACACCAGCAGCATGCCGATCACTGCCGCCAGGTAGGGTAACGCCGACAGCCAGCCGGCTTCGATCATGTCCATTTGCGCGCCGGCCTTGAGGATTGATGGCAGCCACAGCACGAAACCGTAGACGCCGATGCTCCAGCAGAAGAACTGCAAGGCGAGGATGATGACTTTTGGCGAACGGAAGGCTTCGGCGTAGTTTTTCACTGCCTTGATGCCGACCTGTTCGGCGGTCAGGGCACTTTCCAGGTCCTGCTTTTCCTGGTCGTTGAGCCACTTGGCCTGGGCCGGACGGTCATCGGCCAGACGCCACCAGATAAACGCCCACAACACCGCCGGCAAGCCTTCGATGATGAACATCCAGCGCCAGCTGAAATGCTGGATCAGGTAGCCCGAGACCACCGACATCCAGAGCATGGTTACCGGGTTGCCGAGGATCAGGAAGGTGTTGGCGCGCGAGCGTTCGGCACGGGTGAACCAGTGGCACAGGTACACCAGCATCGCCGGCATCACCGCAGCTTCGACCACTCCGAGCATGAAACGAATGACGATCAGCCAGTAGGCGTTGGAGACGATCCCGGTCAAGGTCGCCAGGGCACCCCAGAGAATCAGGCTGACGAAAATCAGTTTCTTCACGCTGTGCTTCTGGGCGTAGATCGCGCCCGGGATCTGGAAGAAGAAATAGCCGAGGAAGAACAGTGCGCCGAGCAGGGAAGACAACCCCGGGGTGATCATCAGGTCCTTGGCCATCCCGGAGGCGGCGGCGAACCCGTAGTTGGCGCGGTCCAGATACGCCAGGCTGTAGGTGATGAACACGATGGGCATGATGTACCACCAGCGGCGGGTGGCCAGTGTTGCGGTTTTCATAGTGATGCTCCTGAGCTTGTTGTTTTTGTCGCAGCAGGTAACGGAGTCTGATTCAAATTTTTACGTTAATGGTGAGGGCCCCTTCGCGGGCAAGCCTCGCTCCTACGGGCGTACACCCCGAACCCTGTAGGAGCGAGGCTTGCCCGCGAACGGCGTCCTCAAATTCAGCATCCATCTCGGCTCGGGTAGGCAACCCCTCCATATCCCCACGGCTCTGCACCGCGCGGCTGCCGATCCAGTTGGCACGTTGTACGGCTTGGGCAACGCCGTGGTTTTCCAGCAGGGCGCTGATCAGGCCGACGGCAAACCCGTCACCGGCACCAACCGTATCGACCACTGTTGCCACGGGTACGCCTGCAACGAAACCTTCATCCTGATGCGTGCGGTAATACGCACCGTGCGGGCCAAGCTTGATCGCCACGGCTTCGGCGCCCTGGTCGAGGTAAAACGCCGCGATATCGGCGGGGTCTTCGAAACCGGTCAGCAACCGTCCTTCGCTCAACCCCGGCAGCACCCAATGGGCGAGGGCGGCGAGGCGGTTGATCTCGCTGATCATCTGCTGTTCGCTGGCCCACAGGCTCGGGCGCAGGTTGGGGTCGAACGACACGCTGCGCCCGGCATCGCGCATGCGGGTCATCAGTTCGAAGGACATTGCCCGGGCCGACGCGGATAGCGCCGGAGGAATGCCGGTGGCATGCAAGTGCCGGGCGTTGAGCAGCGACGGGGAAATCGACTGCACCGACAAGTGACTGGCCGCCGAACCGCGACGGAAATACTCGACCACCGGATCGCTGCCGTCATCTGCGCGGGATTTGAGTTGAAACCCGGTGGGGTGGGCCGGGTCAATGTCGACGTGGCTGCAATCCAGGCCTTCTTTCTTCAGCGTATCGATGACGAAACGGCCGAGAGAATCGGCGCCCACCCGGCTCAGCCAGGCGACGTTAAAGCCCAATCGCGACAGGCCAATGGCGACGTTGCTGTCGGCCCCGGCAATGCGCTTGTGGAAGTGGCCGACGTCGGCCAGTTCACCGTTCTGCTCGGCAACGAACATCGCCATGGTTTCGCCGAACGACAGAATCTCGATCTCAGACATGCGCAGGCTCCAGGCGGGATTGGCCGAGGCAGGCGAGGGTAGCGACGTGTTCGGTGGTCAACTGCACCAGGTCATCGCCTTGCAGCGGATATTCCGCCGCGCGCATTACGTTATGGGGCATGTGCCGCAGCAATTGTTGCCACAGGTGCAAGTCACTGGCCGCCGGTGGTACCGCCACCAGTTTGCCGTCGACCCGACGCGCCACTGCTTTGCAGTGCACGTAGCCGACATGTCGACCGAGCATTCGCGCGGCGCTGGCGGCGGACTGGTCCTGCCATTGCCAGTTGCCGATATCGAAGGTCATTTTTATTGGCAACTGATGCTGCTCGACGTCGGCGAAGAAACGCTGGAACGGCTCGATGCGGCCGCCGTGCAAGGTCTGGTCGTTTTCCACCAGCAATTGCACCGGGCTCTGCTGCAACACATGCGCCAGTGTTTGCAGGTCATTGTTGTCGGTGAAATAACCCAGGGAGACTTTCAGCCATTGTGAGCCGAATGCCTCGGCGCGTTGCAGGGTCGAGAGCAATTCAGGGTTGGGTGCCGATTGCCCGGCCAGCCACAACTCCAGCGGCGAGGAATACACGCTTTCCAGGCCCCGGGATTGCGTGGCGTCGGCCAATTGCGCGGGGTCTTCGAGGGTCAGCAGCTCTTCGCGCCATTCGATGTGCGTGGCGCCGGCAGCGGCCAGCACCTCGACAAAACTGCCTTGGCCGCGTTGGCGCACAAGCTCGGCGCCATAGCTGGACAGGCTGATGGAAACGGGTGGTTTGTTCATTGTTATCACCTCTGAAACCGGTTTCATTTTTGTTCAAAAAAAATATCAGTGAGTGATGTGTTGTTCTTTCGGGCCTCTTCGCGGGCAAGCCTCGCTCCTACAGGGGCGTGGGTGTAAATCCGTAGGAGCGAGGCTTGCCCGCGAAGAGGCCTTCAAATTGGAACACCCCCCGTGGTCGACCCCCGCACAATCAACCGTGCCGGAAAATCCAAAGTCCGCACCGGCCCGTCATCCCCACGCAAACGCTTGAGCAAACACTCAAACGCACTCGCGCCAATGTCCTCGGTCGGCTGGGCGAGGGCGGTAATCCCGCTGCCCACCAGCGGATACCAATCCAGATCATCCAGGGCGATCAACCCGACATCCTCAAACAGGTTGCACTGCAATTCACGCAACGCATGGGTACTGGCCAACGCCGCAATACCGTTGGCGCAGAACAGCGCTTTCGGCCTGGGACCAGGGGTATCAAGAAAGGATTTCAAGCGACCGGCCAGATCACCGCCAGTTTCAACCACCGCGCCCGAGAGCGCCGGACGCTGCTCGATCTGCGCCTTGAAGCTGCTGACCCGCTCGATCCGCGAACTGGTGCCGTCAAACGGCTCCGTCACCATCAGCACATCGCGATAACCGCGTTGTTCAAGATGGGCCACGGCGATCTCGACGGCGGCGGGATTGTCCAGCCCCACCAGATCGCTATCGAACTGCTCGACCTTGCGATCCACCAGCACCATGGGCATTTCCCGCTGCAATTCACGCAACTCATCCACGTGATGGCCGAGGGTGTTCACGATCAAGCCTTCGATGTTGTACGAGCGCAGCAACGCCAGGTGCTGACGCTCCTGCTCGTCATCGCGATCGGTGTTGCACACCACCAGGCTGTAGCCGTGCCGACGGCAGGCGGTTTCCACGCCATGCATCACGGCAATCGAATAAGGGTTACGGATATCGGCCACCAACATGCCGATCAGCCGGGTGCGCCCGCGTTTGAGTCCGCGGGCCATCTGGTTAGGGCGGTAACCGAGTTCGGCAATCGCCTGCTCGATGCGCAGGGCCGTGGCATCGGAGAGCAGGGCGCGGTCGTCGCCGATGAAGCGCGAGACGCTGGCCTTGGAGACGCCGGCGTGTTCGGCGACGTCGAGCATGGTGACGCGGCTGCGCTGGGCGGCGGAGAAGTCGTTCATGGATTGAGTCTTCTTGTTATCTGAAACCGGTTTCAGGAAACACCAGATTCTTTGGTTGCGTCAAGTGATAACGCTTTCAGTCAAGGTGCTCGAAAAGATCGAATCCGACAAACGGTATCAATACCTGTCAGATCTGACAGTAGGAAAATTTTCTGTTGAAGCGCCTAATTTTCCCGACAGAACAGCAAAAGAAAGTGCCTTGATTTCTCGAACATCTCGTATCAATCGGTGATGGAAAAATGATTTCGACACCCACTAATCAAACCACTAAGACGCCTATAGGTGTACTGGCACAACCGCTTTCAGTTGAAGGGATCGAGGACAGTGATCTGGCCGGTCATGTTCCTCGCGAGATTTTGAAAACCGGGACTCGAATTGTAATTCCGTATTGGCTGGATCCACTGCCTAATGATCGACTGTGGGTGATCAAGCGTCAGAATGATGTGGAGGATACTCTTTATAACGTTAAATACCCGACCCCCCTGACGGATAAGGAATTGTATTTCGATCTGACGCCAACTCATTTGGCAGTCGACGGCAGTATGTTTCTCTATTACGTACTCTGGAAAGGGGATGGCGGTAACGACGATCGCTCGCCAGATCGAAAACTAACCATCGATCACACGCCTCTTTTAACCTTTCTGGAACCCTTGGCGGTTCATGCAACACTCTGGGGGTATCTGAATAACAATACGAATCCTCCATTGACAAGTGGCGCCACTCTCCGCGTTCGCCCCCTGATTGACATTGCTCTGCCCGGATATGTCGCAGTGATTATCTGGAGGGGATACCGGAGCCTCAATGGAAGTGGTCCTGAAGTGACAGAAGTTTATGGCCGTTGGGAGAAAATACTTTCCGGGACAGACATAGCAAATGGCTTCAATCATGTAGTGCCGTTTCAAAAGCATATAAGTTCGTTGTTTGATAATGATTCCGCTGTTTTCATCTGCCAGTTGTTTGACGGCGGCAGGATCATTGCTGAGTCAGAACAAGGACTGGTGAAAATCGATCAAAAAATACCTGGAAAACCTGGCCCTTCCGGCCTGAACGCGCAAGGAGATACACTGATGACAATGCAATTCGTACCAAAAGTGCAGCGCCCCACTTCTACTCTTTCCTCAGGTGGTGGGGTTCTTTCGACTTTTGCAATAAATGGTCTGACAAATGGTTTTATCCCAAAAGCAATGTTTGATACTAAGGCCCTCATTGTGGATGTTAATCGTCCGCCAGATGAGCTGGAACAAGATAGTATGGATTTTATGTACCGCGAAAAAGGATCCCTGACTTGGATAGACTATCCAGAGACCCTCTTTCTTGGCCCAGTCGCCAGCCGGCCTCCGACCCCTATTCCGGTGACCTTGAATGCAGACCTGTTTAAGGAATTAGCTACGTCACTTGGCCCGACTGTTTGGGAAATCATGTTTAAATTTTTCAAAGACAATGGCGGTAATGGAGACCCCTCCAACATCGTGGAGGCTATATCTGACGAAACTGCACCGGTCAATACAAAAAATCCACCCAGAAAAATAAAGCCGACACCCGTTCCAAATTTTGCCAATGGCACCCCGCTTCCGCAGCGGATTATTGACAAGACCTGGATAGATGCAAATACGGATATGAATTTTACGGTGAGTGTCGGTTACTTCGGGCGTCGTCTCGACGACATGCTGACCGTCTGGCTCATCTCTGGTATGCAAAAAGTCCAGGTCTATAACGCCACCGTCAATGCTACCGGTGCATTTAGCATTCCTAGCAGCGCGTTGCTTCAATTCCTGAATGGACGCGTCAATATGAGTTATCGGTGGGACGATTGGCTCGCTAATCAAGGCGAAGAATCTGTTTCCACGCCGATTCTGACATTGGCATTACCGCAAGCGCCATTGGCCAAAAAAGCACCTTTGGTGCCAAAGACCGATCCAAACTACACCACGCCGCTCTATTGGGAAGACTTTGCAAACGCGATTACGGCTATCGTCGAAAACGCATTTATCGAACACGCGGAGCCGGGAGATCAAGTTTTTGCGGTGATTACGGATCCCCTCGATGTCACCAATTTTTTCGAGACTGCCAAACAACCTTGGGCTAACGCTAATCTGTCTTTTGATCTTGACTTCGCAGATCTTTATCCGAAATTTGCCAATACTGATGACCCCATGGACCTCACGATCCATTACGAAATAGAGCGCGCCGGTCTTACGCCTAATGCAGTTTCACCGACTGCAACCTTTACGTTCGATTCGCGTGTCGCTGGTGTAATACCTCCAAACCCGCCTGATCTGGAGAACCCGGATCTCCAACTACCGGTTGTAACGGGAGTTTCCAATGTTCCAGACGTTATTGCGGCTACTGATCGCGACAAGCCAGGTACATTCACAGTGACGAACGGTCTTACAGATCCGGACATTTTACCGGAGCATGAGGTCAAGTGTTACTTGGGTAACGCTACAATACCTTTTCAAACATATAGCCCGCTCGTAGCTGTACAGGGTTTTTCTGTTCCGATCCCGGCCAATGTAATGGCCACGTTGACACCTCCCAGCGATACAGCTCGCTACACTATCGAGATAACCGGATTAGGTAAAAACGTAAACAAATCCTTGCCGAAGACAGTGGTCGTCAATCAGATTCCGGTCGTGCTGCCGGATCCTACAATCAGAATCCGTAATCCTGCGGTGCGCGACTATATCGAGTGCTACGCGATGACCAGTCCCACCAGCCGTTATTTACTGGGACTGCAGATCGCGAAGACCGCACTACTGCCGCTGGGCACGGTTATCACGGCGCATTTTGAAGCGCACTCAAATGCGGCGGGTACTGCGTTGATTCCCGGTACGGCTAACTCAGCAACTTACACCATCCAGGCTGCCAACATACCTGACGTTGCTGGCGTAGGTACTGCTGCAAACTTCAAGGCTGCCCAGCCGAAGCGAGGTGCACTTGCATGGGGTAAATACTGGATTACAGCCCAGAATGGCCTGCAATCATCAACTCCGGTCATCAAACCTTTGGATACTATCAATAACAGCTTCCAATATTGCGACCTGGCACTAGCTCCAGTCTAGCGCTGTCTCCGTAGTATTGGTATTGCCGGTATCGCGAGGGAGATTCGATTGCCTCTCTCGCGATTTTTACCACTATCAAAGAGGAGGAAATCGAGGTTGCCTTCACTCTGGAAGGATAAGTCGTCGTGCATGTAAGGACTATTCCTACATTAAACATTCGGTTTTCTAATTAGGCTGTCGGACGTTTTTTAGGTGGGAGTTTTCAACACTGCCAAAAAACAGCTTCTGTATTCGTGCAGGTTTGAGGAACGACCCATGTCCACTTTTTTTCTTTCTAAACACCCGAATACCATCAGACTGATGATGGTGGCGACAATGATCGCCGCGCCTGAGGCCTATAGCCGAACCCTGTTGCCAGGCGAAAGTGAAGTGGTCACCAATCCACCTGCGCCGGAAGCCTGGGTGGTGTCCCAGGGGGGAACGCTGACCGTCAACAACGCGACAGCGCTGACCATCAGCTCACAAAATGCCAATGTCGTTTTCAACGGTGGTCAGAGCCAGCGAATCGATGCCAACACCTCCTCGTTGAATATGTCCGGCGCTACGGTCAACAGCGCGGCGGGCCGAGGTGCCATTCAACTGATCGACAGCAACGCAACGATCGACAACTCGACCATCACCAGCACCAACAGTTTCGGGCTTTTGCTGGGACGTAACATCAGCACCCCTGCATCCTCTTCTGCCACCGTGACTGGTAACAGTGTCATCACCGGCGCGATTGGCGGCGTACAAGCGGTAGGTTTTGCCGTACTTAACCTTACAGACTCCACTGTCGTCGGCACGGGGGCCACCAGTTATGGTGTGCAGTTGGGCGGCGCAACACTTTCAGCGACGGGCAGCACGATTACCGGCGCACAAGACGGCCTGCAAATCGTGACCGACACGGTAGGTGTCAACGCCAGCACTGTGATGCTCAACCATACCCGCGTTACAGGCGGAACCGGGTCAGCCATCGTACTGGGCTCTTCCGGCAGCGCCGGCACGGTTGCCAACATCAATGTCCTTGCGGGTTCCGAGCTGATCGGCGGCAACGGCACACTGCTGCAGGCGACCAATCGCTCCACTGCCAACGTTACCGTCGACGCCAGTGCCTTGAGCGGCAATGTCATCGCCGATACCGGCAGCACCGTCGCGCTGGCGATGCAAAACGCGGCATCCATCGATGGCAATCTGCAAAACGTTACACGGGTCAGCCTCGATTCTCGCAGCACCTTGAACGGCAATGTGCAGGCGGTTGCGGGCACGGCGGCTACGGTGAGTCTGAACAACGGTTCTGCCATCAATGGCGATGTCGACAATGTCGTCAGCCTTTCACTGGACAATGGCAGCAGCCTGACCGGTGATGTGCTCACTGACGCCAATGGCAGCGTGCAGCTGGACAACCGTTCGGCAATCAAGGGCAACGTTGAAAACGTTTCCAGCCTCTCGCTGAACAATGGCAGCCGTCTCACCGGTGACGTGCTCACTGCTTCCAATGGCAACGTGCTCCTGGACAATAGTTCGGTATTAACTGGCCGGATCAACAATTCAGGCAATCTGAGCATCAACAACGCGGCGCAGTGGGTGATGACCGGGAATAGCGCCATACAGAACCTGACGTCCAACGGCGGCATCGTGCGTATGGGCACTAACGAGCAGTTCCTTCGACTGGATGTCGCTAATTTTTCCGGTAAGGGCACTGTTGTCATGGGGACAGACCTGAGAACCGGCGATACTGATTTTTTCAACGCCGGGCACGCGGAAGGTCAACTTAAATTTGATGTCACCCCTACCGGCCACAAGCCGCTGACTGCCGAGGACATACACATCGGCAATATCATTTCGGGCAACGCTGACGTTAGCTTGAACAATCGGGAAACAGTGGACGCCGGCACCTTTGTCTACCGGCTGGCGAGGGAAGGCGAGGGCTTGTACCTTCGGCCGGACAAGGAAACGGTCAGTACGTCGACCAATACGGCATTGGCATTGGCAGGCAGCGCGCGCAGTTTGTTGAATGCCGAAATGAACATGCTCAATGATCAGATCGGTGATCGCGGGCTCAGTGCCCGGCCCGAGGCTTCGATGCGGGCGGCCAGCGATAGCGACACCACAAAGCTGAGCAACAGTGTGTGGGTTCGCACTTACGGCAATCAATACAGCGTCGATAACGCCTATGGCGATGGCTACACGCAAAACCAGACCGGCATCACCGGCGGCGCCGATACATTGGTGGATCTTGGCGGTCGCTCGTGGGTATTGGGCGGGTTCGTCGGGTCTAGCCATACCAAAATGGATCTCAAATACGGTTCCAGCGCGACTGTCGAGAGTGTGAACGCCGGTGTTTACGGCAGCACGTTCGATGTTGAAAGCGGCGTGTTCGTCAATGTCATGGCCAAGATCAACCAGTTCGACAACAAGGCCAAAGTCACCATGAGTGATGGCACTCGGGCCAAGGGTGATTACACGGCCTTGGGCGCCAGCGGTTCGGTGGCGGTGGGCAAACATATTCGCCTCAAGAACAACTATTTCGTCGAACCCCAGGTGCGGGTTTCGACCGGCGTGACTCAAAGTGACAGTTATCGTTTGGACAATGGCCTTGAAGTTAAAGCCGACACCATGCGTTCTTTGCAGGGCAATGTGGGCGTCAGAGGCGGACGTGTGATCAGCCTCGAAAATGGCAGTCTGCTGGAGCCAAGTCTGTCGGCGGGGGTTAACCACGAGTTTGTGAAAACCAACGAGGTTAAAATCAACGACGACCGTTTCGATGATGACCGCGCCAGTAGCTCAATTGAGTACGGCGCAGGTGTGAAGTGGACACCGGCTCAACGCAACTGGCAGGTTTCCGGCCAGGTCGGTGGCAGTAAAGGCAACACTGTCAGTCAGGATTGGAGCGGTAGTTTGAGAGTGAGCTATTTCTTCTGATGAACGTTGCTTCAATGACATGACCTATAAAGATGCCCCGACACTGTCGGGGCATCTTTTTTTTTACGGCCATCAGCCAAACAGACCCGCTGCGATATTGATTGAAAACCCGAGAATCGCCGTGTTGAACACAAACCCGATCAACGATTGCGCCAGCACGATCTTACGCAATTCCCGCGTGGCCACGCCGACATCCGCCGTCTGCACCGCCACACCGATGGTGAACGAGAAGTACAGGAAGTCCCAGTAATTGGGGGTTGTCAGCCCTTCGGCAAATCGCAACGCAGGTTCCTTGCCTTCCCAGGTGTAATACAACCGGGCGTAATGCACGCTGAAGATCACCCCGATCAACAGCCACGAGCCGATCACGGTCAACCCGGTGAAGCCGTAGTGCAACAGCCGGTGATAGGTGCCCAGATCCTTGCTGCCCGCCAGTTCCAGAGTAATAGCGGCGAGGCTGGCCAATGCGGCCATGGACACCGTGAACAGCACCAGCCCGGCGTTTTCGTCCTCGACCTCGGCAATGCGTTTCACGTCGTCGGCTTTGGAACGCATGGTCAGCCAGAGGATCAGGGCCAGATAGGTCCAGACCCCGGCATTCCAGCCGACGAGGATTTTGCCGAGGATCGAATCGGCTGGCGCCAGAATGCCCACCGCGAGGCCGAATGCGGTCGCGGCGGACAGGCGAGGGTGGGTGCGGGCGAGGAGGGGCATGGAGGCTCGATGTGTCTGGGTTTTGCAAACACCATAGCCCAGCGCAGTCCGTTGTGACCACAACGACACATCCCCCGTAGGAGCGAGGCTTGCCCGCGAAATGGCCGTAACATTCAACGTTGATGTTGACTGATACACCGCCTTCGTGGGCAAGCCTCGCTCCTACAGGGGTGTGTCGTTATTTAGATGTTCTTATGGCGCTTGCGCACCAACCTCATCACCACCACAAAAAACACCGGCACAAACACCACCGCCAGCGTCGCGGTGATCATCCCGCCGATCACCCCGGTGCCGATCGCTTGCTGGCTCGCCGAGCTGGCCCCGGTGGCAATCGCCAACGGCACCACGCCGAGGATGAACGCCAGCGACGTCATGACAATCGGCCGCAACCGCAGGCGCGCGGCTTGCAAGGTTGCGTCGACCAGATCGTGGCCTTCGTCATAAAGGCTCTTGGCGAACTCGATGATCAGGATCGCGTTCTTCGCCGACAGGCCGATGATGGTGATCAGCCCGACCTTGAAGAACACGTCGTTGGGCATTCCGCGTAGCGTCACGGCCAGTACCGCACCGAGAACGCCCAGCGGCACTACCAGCAACACCGACGTTGGAATCGACCAGCTCTCGTACAGCGCCGCCAGGCACAGGAACACGATCAGCAGCGACAGCCCGAGCAGAATCGGTGCCTGGCTGCCGGACAAACGTTCCTGCAACGACAACCCGGTCCATTCCTGACCCAACCCCGCCGGGCCTTGCGCCACCAGCCGTTCGATTTCCGCCATGGCTTCGCCAGTACTGTAACCGGGCGCCGGTTCACCGGAAATGCTGATGGCCGGGTAGCCGTTGTATCGGGTCAATTGCGCCGGGCCCTGGGTCCAGTTGGCCCGGACGAAGGCCGACAGTGGCACCATTTTTTCAGCGTTGTTGCGCACGTGAATCTTCAGCAGATCGGCGACCTGGCTGCGTTGATCGCCTTCAGCCTGGACCACCACTCGCTGCATTCGCCCCTGGTTGGGAAAGTCGTTGATGTAGGCCGAACCGACCGCCGTGGTCAGCACATTGCCAATGTCGGCAAAGGATATGCCCAGGGCGTTGGCCTGTTTGCGGTCGACTTCCAGCTGAACCTGTGGCGCTTCGGCCAGGGCGCTTTCGCGCACATTCATCAGGATTGGGCTTTTCTCGGCGGCGGCGAGCAATTCGCTGCGCGCTTTCATCAGCGTGGCATGGCCGAGGCCGCCACGGTCCTGCAAGCGGAACTCGAAACCGCTGGAGGTGCCGAGACCGTCAACCGGCGGCGGCAGCACCGAGAAAGCCATGGCATCCTTGATCTGGCTCAGCGCGATGTTGGCGCGATCGGCGATGGAACTCGCCGAGTCGTCGCTGCCCCGATCCGACCAGTCCTTGAGCGTGGTGAACGCCAGCGCGGCGTTCTGCCCGCTACCGGAAAAACTGAAGCCGAGAATCACTGTGCTGTCGCCGACGCCCGGTTCGGTGGCGTTGTGTGCTTCGATCTGCTCCACCACATTTATTGTGCGATTCTTGCTCGCGCCCGGTGGCAGTTGGATGTCGGTGATGGTGTAGCCCTGGTCTTCCACCGGCAGGAACGAGGAGGGCAGACGACTGAAACACAGTCCCAGGCCGACTAGCAGCACGCCATAAATCAACAGGTAACGACCGGTGCGTTTCAACGCATAGGCGACCCAGCCCTGATAACGCTCGGTCAATTGTTCGAAGCGCCGGTTGAACCAGCCAAAGAATCCGGCTTTTTCGTGATGCTCGCCTTTGGCGATCGGCTTCAACAGCGTCGCACACAACGCCGGGGTCAACGTCAGGGCGAGGAACGCCGAGAACAGGATCGACGTGGCCATGGACAGCGAGAACTGTTGGTAAATCACCCCGACCGAGCCCTGCATGAACGCCATCGGAATGAATACCGCCACCAGCACCAGGGTGATGCCGATGATCGCGCCGGTGATCTGCTTCATCGCCTTGCGCGTCGCTTCCTTGGGCGACAGGCCTTCGGTGGCCATGATTCGTTCGACGTTCTCCACCACCACAATCGCGTCGTCCACCAGGATGCCGATCGCCAGCACCATGCCGAACATGGTCAGCACGTTGATCGAGAAGCCCAGCGCGAGCATGGTCGCAAACGTGCCCATCAACGCCACCGGCACCACCAGCGTCGGGATCAGCGTGTAGCGGATGTTCTGCAGGAACAGGAACATCACCGCAAACACCAGCACCATCGCCTCGCCGAGGGTGTAAACCACTTTGGTGATCGAGACTTTGACGAAGGGTGAGGTGTCGTACGGGATCTTGTATTCGACACCGGCCGGGAAATAGCGCGCCAGCTCGTCCATCTTTGCTCGCACCAGCGTTGCGGTGCTCAGGGCATTGGCGCCCGGCGACAGTTGCACACTGACGGCGGTAGACGGTTTGCCGTTCAGGCGTGTGGAGAACTGATATTCCTGGCTGCCGATCTCGACCCGCGCCACATCACGGATGCGTACGGTGGAGCCGTCAGGATTGGCCTTGAGCACGATGTCGGCGAATTCTTCAGGCGTCGACAGCTGGCCTTTGACCAGAACGGTCGCGGTGATTTCCTGAGTGGTGCGGGTCGGCAAGTCACCGATGCTGCCCGCGGAAACCTGAGCGTTCTGCGCAACGATGGCGGCATTGACGTCAGCTGGGGTCAGGTTGAAGCCGATCAGCTTCTGCGGGTCGATCCAGATCCGCATCGCCCGTTCGGCGCCGTACAACTGGGCCTTGCCGACGCCATCCAGACGCTTGATCTCGTTCATCACGTTGCGCGCCAGGTAATCGCTGAGCGCCACGTCATCGAGCTTGCCGTCGCTGGAGGTGAGGGTGATCAGCAACAGGAAACCGGCGGAGACTTTCTCCACCTGCAAACCTTGCTGGGTGACCGCCTGAGGCAGGCGCGACTCAACCGCTTTGAGGCGGTTTTGCACATCGACCTGGGCCATTTCCGGATTGGTGCCCGGCTGGAACGTCGCGGTGATGGTGGCGCTGCCGAGGCTGCTCTGGGATTCGAAGTACAGCAGATGGTCGGCGCCGTTGAGTTCTCCCTCGATCAGGCTGACCACGCTTTCGTCCACGGTCTGCGCCGAAGCGCCGGGGTAGGTGGCGTAGATTTCGACTTTCGGCGGCGCAACGTTCGGGTATTGCGCCACGGGTAACTGCCCAATGGCCAACGCACCGGCCAGCAGGATGAACAAGGCAACCACCCAGGCGAACACCGGGCGATCGATAAAGAACTGCGGCATAAAAAGCGTCCTGCTTACTGACCAGAAACCTGGGCAAGTGGAAGAGGGGTGTTGTCGATCTGGACTTTCTCACCGGGGCGCGCGTGTTGCAGGCCTTCAGTGACGATGCGGTCACCGGGCTTGAGGCCGCGGGTGACGATCCAGCGATCGTTCTGCACCGGGCCCAGCTCTACCGGTTGCTGGCCGACCCGCTGTTCGGCGTCGAGCAATAGCACTTGGGCGACACCGGCGCTGTCACGCTGAATGGCCCGTTGCGGCACGCTGATGCCTTGCTGATTGAACGCTTGCTCCAGACGTACGCGAACGAAGCTGCCCGGCAGCAAGTCGAGGTCCGGGTTGGGGAACTCGCTGCGCAGAATGATCTGACCGGTGCCCGGGTCGACGGTGATGTCGGTGAACAACAACTTGCCGGGCAATGGATAAAGGCTGCCGTCGTCCTGGATCAGTGTGGCTTTGGCCTGGCCTTGGCCCACTTCCTTCAGTTGGCCGGAACGGAAGGCCCGGCGCAGGTCGTTGAGTTCACGGGTCGATTGGGTCAGGTCGGCGTGGATCGGGTTCAACTGCTGAATCAGCGCCAGCGGCGTGGTTTCGTTCTGCCCCACCAGCGCGCCTTCAGTCACCAGCGCGCGGCCGATGCGCCCGGAAATCGGCGCGGTGACGGTGGCATAACCGAGGTTCAGTTTCGCCCGCTCTACCGCGGCTTTGTTGGCGGCGACATCGGCGGCGGTCTGCCGGGCATTGGCTCGGGCATTGTCGTAATCCTGAGCGCTGATGGCGTTGCCTTCGATCAACTGGGCGTAACGCTGCTCCTGCAATCTGGCCTGGAACGCGTTGGCTTCGGCCTTGCGCAGCGCGGCTTCGGCGCTGTCCAGGTCGGCCTTGAAGGGGGCCGGGTCGATACGGAACAGAACGTCGCCTTTATTCACGTCGCTGCCTTCGCGGAAGACCCGCTGCAACACCACTCCTGCAACCCGGGCACGCACTTCGGCAATCCGTGGTGCGGCAATCCGCCCGCTCAAGTCGCTGCTGATTGACAGAGGACGAGCTTCGACGGTTTCGATGCGTACCGTGGCCAGCGGTGCCGATTCTTCGGCGGTCGAAGACTGGTCACAAGCGCTCAACGTCAACGCCAGGGCAATCAGGCTGAGCGTGGCAAGCAGATTCTTTGACATGGAAATACCCCAATAATGACTACCCGCATCCTACGGGGAGTCGATGAGGGTAGCGGTGAAGCTTTGTTGGTGCTGTGTGAAATTGTGTAAGGGTTTTGCTCGCGTGTGCGTGAGGGCGTATATCCTTCGCAGCTTGAAACTTTTTGCGACGGTTATGCCGCCATCGTGGGCAAGCCTGCGATGAGGCCCCGCCAGTCGCCACAGCACTTTCTGGAAACACCCATGCCCAACATCCTCCTGGTCGAAGACGACACCGCACTCTCGGAACTGATTGCCAGCTACCTGGAACGCAACGGCTATTCCGTCAGCGTGATCAGCCGCGGCGATCATGTACGCGAACGCGCGCGGGTCAGTCCGCCGGACCTGGTGATTCTCGATCTGATGCTGCCGGGGCTCGACGGCTTGCAGGTCTGCCGTTTGCTGCGGGCCGATTCGGCGACGTTGCCGATCCTGATGCTCACCGCCCGTGACGACAGCCACGATCAGGTGCTGGGCCTGGAAATGGGCGCAGACGACTACGTCACCAAACCTTGCGAGCCCCGTGTGTTACTGGCTCGCGTACGCACGCTGTTGCGTCGCAGCAGCCTCAGCGAACCGCAGACCGCTAATGACCGCATTCTCATGGGCAACCTGTGCATCGACCTGTCCGAGCGCACTGTGACCTGGCGTGGGCAACTGGTCGAGCTGTCCAGCGGCGAATACAACTTGCTGGTGGTGCTGGCCCGGCATGCCGGCGAGGTGCTGAGCCGTGACCAGATTCTGCAACGCCTGCGCGGTATCGAATTCAACGGTACCGACCGCTCGGTGGATGTGGCCATCTCCAAACTGCGGCGCAAGTTCGACGACCACGCCGGCGAGGCGCGCAAGATCAAGACCGTGTGGGGCAAGGGCTACCTGTTCAGCCGCTCCGAGTGGGAATGCTGAACCATGTTCAGAATCCTGTTTCGTCTGTACCTGGTGACCATCGTTTCGTTCAGCGCGGCGATCTATCTGGTGCCGGACCTGGTGATCAAGGTCTTCCATGAGCGTTTTGTGACCTACAACCTCGATTACTCCCGAGGTTTGCAAACGCTGATCGTCAAACAGTTTCGTACGGTGCCTGTCGAGCAGTGGCCGGCGCTGGCGGCGGAGATGGACAAGGAGTTCCAGCCGCTGCACATCATTTTGACCCGCAACGACGATACCGAATTTACCCTGGATGAGCGCGAACGCTTGCAGCGCGGGGAGAACGTGGTACGCATCGGCGACTGGGGCTGGCGCACCCTGGCGGTGACACCGTTGAACGAGCAGATGGTGGTGGAGATGGTCGTGCCACCGGATCCCACGGATGTCAGTTGGTTGTACTGGAGCATCAACGTGCTGATCGGTGCGACGATGCTGGCCTGCCTGTTGTTGTGGCTGCGCCCGCACTGGCGCGACCTGGAACGTCTCAAAAGCACCGCCGAACGCTTCGGCAAGGGCCATTTGAGCGAGCGCACGCAGATTTCCCCCAGCTCCAACATCGGCAGCCTGGCCAACGTGTTCGACACCATGGCCGGCGACATCGAAAACCTGCTCAACCAGCAGCGCGACTTGCTCAACGCCGTGTCCCACGAATTGCGCACGCCGTTGACGCGGCTGGATTTCGGCCTGGCCCTGGCGCTGTCCGACGACTTGCCGGCCACCAGCCGGGAACGCCTGCAAGGCCTGGTCGCGCACATTCGCGAACTGGATGAGCTGGTGCTGGAGCTGCTGTCCTACAGCCGATTGCAAAACCCGGCTCGGCTGCCGGAACAGGTCGAGGTGTCGCTGGATGAATTCATCGACAGTATTTTGGGCAGCGTCGATGAAGAGCTTGAGTCACCGGAAATCGTCATTGATGTGCTGCTGCACGGTCAGCTCGAACGCTTCTCGCTGGATCCGAGATTGACCGCCCGGGCGATCCAGAACCTGCTGCGCAACGCCATGCGCTATTGCGAGAAACGGATTCAGATTGGTGTGCAGGTGTGCGCCAAAGGCTGTGAGATCTGGGTGGATGACGATGGCATTGGCATTCCCGATGAAGAGCGGGAGCGGATCTTTGAGCCGTTCTATCGGCTGGATCGCAGTCGGGATCGCGCCACAGGCGGGTTTGGCCTGGGGCTGGCAATCAGCCGCCGAGCACTGGAAGCGCAGGGTGGCACGCTGACCGCGCAGGCATCACCATTGGGCGGCGCACGGTTCCGTTTGTGGCTGCCCACCTCGGCCTGACGCATTCGTTGTAGCAGCTGCCGAGCCCGCGAGGCTGCGTTCGAGTGCGCAGCACTCGTAAAACCAGGCAACCGGTTCTTCCAGGAAAACCGCATTCGCAGGACCTGCGAGGACTGCATCCTCGGACGCAGCCTCACGGGCTCGGCAGCTGCTACGAGCCAGGTGAGGGAACGATCTGCAGTTCAGTCGAGCAGTTCGGCTGACTCAATCAACCCGACCCCCGCCACCTGCATCCGCTCAATCGCCGCCGCCAGCGACCCTTCCAGATCAATCGCGCGGCAAGCATCCATCACCACAAACGCATTGAACCCCGCCGCCCGCGCATCCAGCGCAGAAAACATCACGCAGAAATCCAGTGCCAGCCCAACCATGTAAACCGTGTCGATGCCGCGTTCTTTCAGGTACCCGGCCAAACCGGTGGTCGTGGTTCGATCCGCCTCCAGAAACGCCGAATAACTGTCGATGTCCGGGTTGCAGCCCTTGCGGATGATCAATTGGGCGTGGGGCAGGTCCAGCTCCGGGTGGAACTCGGCGCCGGGCGTGGCGCGAACACAATGCTCCGGCCACAGGGTCTGTTCACCGTAAGGCAACTGAATCACGTCGTAAGGCTTGTGCCCAGGGTGGCTGGAAGCGAACGAGGCGTGGCCGGGCGGGTGCCAGTCCTGGGCAATGATGACCTGTTTGAACTGGCGACCCAGACAATTAATCAGGGGCACAATCAGGTCACCCTCCGGCACCGGCAATTGACCGCCGGGAATGAAGTCGTTTTGTACGTCGATGACCAGTAAGGCAGCGCGTGAAGAAATTGGCATGGGGTAGGTTCCTCCTTGGAAAGTCGGGTGCAAGCATAGTGACAAGTTCGCTGGAGTGCTAAGCCGGCTTCTCAATAACTTCGCCGGGCCCTCCAGTGCTGCCGCCGGGTTATGCCCGATCAGCATCAAGGCGTGTTCCATGCTCGCCCAATAGACAACGGTCATGGACCTCATGGGCGATGGACGGTGAACACCGCAGTGTGAACAATTATTCATTTTTTTCTGACAATCATTGCAAGGAAAGCGCAAATCGAGGCGCTATCCTCGACAGCGTTCGTTGTCCATTTGGAGAACTGCCATGAAAGATCAGGTCCATCCCTCTGCGGCCGCAGGGTATAAAACCGGTGCCGACACCTATGTCCGTGGTCGTCCGGATTATCCACCCCAAGTGGCTGACTGGCTTACGGTTACCCTTGAGTTGAACGCCGATAGAACCGTGCTCGACCTAGGCGCCGGCACCGGCAAGTTCACCGGGCCGTTGGTGGCGACCGGGGCGCAGGTGATTGCGGTGGAACCTGTGCCGCAGATGCTGGAGAAACTGTGCGAAGCCTTTCCTGAGGTACTGGCAGCGAGCGGCACCGCCACCGACCTCCCGCTGCCGGATGCGTCGGTGGACGTGGTGGTCTGTGCTCAGGCCTTTCACTGGTTTGCCAGCACCGAGGCGTTGACCGAGATTGCCCGGGTGCTCAAGCCCGGCGGCAAGCTGGGGCTGGTGTGGAACCTGCGCGACGCCAAGGTCAGCTGGATGCCAAAACTGGATGCGATTGTCAACGCGCTGGAAGGCGACACACCGCGTTATTACACCGGCGCGTGGCGCGAAGCCTTTCCACATCAGGCATTCGGGCCGTTGCAGGTGCAGTATTTCAGTCATGGTCATACGGGGTCGCTGGAGGATGTAATTTTCAATCGGGTGCGCTCCATCAGTTATATCGCTGCGTTGCCGGTGGCGGAGCGGGCGAAGGTTGATGCACAACTGCGGGCATTGATTGCCGGGGAACCGGCGCTGAGGGGGCGGGATGTGGTGACCGTGCCTTATGAAACCGTAGCGTTTGTGGCGGTGAAGGGCCGTTAGATCGGCGGTGCGGCCTTCGCGAGTAAGCCCACACACAGGGAATTTGTGAGCGCCAAAGACCCCCTGTGGGAGCAGGCTTGCTCGCGAAAGGGCCGGTCCAGACGCTAAAAAAACCTGAAGCCAGTCCCGCATTTGGCCGAACCGCTGCCTTACTGCCGGCACGGATGCCTTGTTATAGTTCGGGCTTCATTTTCTGCCCGGTAAAGGATCACTGCCATGTCTCAATACACCGCCTTCAGCGTCGAACTGGCCGATAACATCGCCCATGTGCAGATCAACCGTCCGGACAAGATCAACTCGATGAACGCCGCGTTCTGGAGCGAGATCATCGAGATTTTCCAGTGGATCGACGATACCGATGAAGTCCGGGTGGTGGTGCTCAGTGGCGCCGGCAAGCATTTTTCTTCCGGTATCGACCTAATGATGCTCGCCGGTGTGGCCAATGAACTGGGCAAGGACGTCGGCCGCAATGCGCGCCTGCTGCGGCGCAAGATCCTGGCATTGCAAGCGTCGTTCAACGCCGTCGACAACTGCCGCAAACCGGTGCTGGCGGCGGTCCAGGGTTATTGCCTGGGCGGCGCCATCGACCTGATTTCCGCCTGCGACATGCGTTACGCGGCTGAGGACGCGCAATTTTCCATCAAGGAAATCGATATCGGCATGGCGGCCGATGTTGGCACTTTGCAACGCTTGCCGCGGATCATCGGTGACGGCATGCTGCGTGAACTGGCTTACACTGGTCGCACCTTTGGCGCCGAAGAAGCGCGTAACATTGGCCTGGTCAATCGCGTCTACAGCGACACCGCCAGCCTGCTTGAAGGCGTGATGGGGATTGCCCGCGAAATCGCCGGCAAGTCGCCGATTGCCATCACCGGTACCAAAGAGATGATCAGCTACATGCGCGACCATCGCATCGACGACGGCCTTGAATACGTCGCCACGTGGAACGCCGCCATGCTGCAGTCCACCGATCTGCGCGTGGCCATGGCCGCCCATATGAGCAAACAGAAACCCGAATTTCTGGATTGATTAACCATGACTTCACGCTGGACCACTGCAGTACTGGACACCGATCAACCCGGCGGCTGGGCCGTGGCGCGCAGCCCCGAAGGCTTTTTGTTCGATGACAATGGCGCCCTGTTTCCACGGGAATGGCTCAAGCGTCAGGACTTGTCGGTTCTTGCCGAGCACGGCATCGGTCACCTGGATGGCGAACCGGTGTACCTGCTGGAACTGCGCAGTCACAGCGACGTGCCGGGTTGTAACTGGAAAGGCCTGCGGGCGTTCATGCTCGAGGGCGATCACACCGTCTACAAGGTTCTGGGCTATGCCGCGCAAATCGGTACCTGGGCCCGTGAGCACCGTTTTTGCGGCAACTGCGGGCAGGCGATGATCCAGGTGCCGCGCGAGCGGGCAATGTACTGCGAGCCATGCGATTTACGCAGCTACCCACGTATTTCGCCGAGCATGATTGTGCTGGTGACCCGTGGCGACGAGGTTCTGCTGGCCCGTTCGCCGCGTTTTGTCACCGGGGTCTACAGCACGTTGGCGGGGTTTGCCGAGCCGGGTGAGTCGGCCGAAGATTGCCTGATTCGCGAGGTTCGCGAAGAGGTGCAAATCGAGGTCAAGAACATCCAGTACATGGGCAGTCAGTGCTGGCCGTTCCCGCATTCGATGATGCTCGGTTTTCATGCCGAGTACGCCGGTGGCGAGATTGTCTGTCAGGAAGATGAGATCGAAGACGCCCAGTGGTTCAACGTGCACGAGCTGCCGCCGTTGCCGGCGTCACGCTCGATTGCCCGCTACCTGATCGACGTCTACGTGGCGCGGCGCTTAGGCCACGCTGAACCAGTGCTGCCAGGCTAGGCGCACGGTCAGGCCGAGCACCACCGTAATGAACACCGGACGAATGAATTTCGCACCGCCGCTGATGGCGGTGCGCGCGCCGAAGAAGGCGCCGACCATCACCGACAGGCCCATGCTCAGGCCGATAATCCAGTCCACTTGCCCGGAAAAGATGAACACCGACAGCGCCGCAATGTTGCTGACGAAGTTCATGCTGCGCGCCACGCCGCTGGCCTTGACCAGGTCGATGGGGTAGAGCAGCAGGCTGCTGACGGTCCAGAACGCCCCCGTTCCCGGGCCGGCCACGCCGTCATAGAAACCGAGGCTGAAGCCTTGACTCGATTGCCACTTTTTCTTGATCGGTGCATCGCTGTCCAGCGGCGCTTTCGGTGTGCCGCCGAACAACAGGTACAGGCCGCAGGCGAACACAATTACCGGCAGCATCTTGTTCAGCCATTCCGCCGGCAAATAATGAGCGACGATGGCGCCGCTGAGCGCACCAACCAACGTGCCGACGATGGCGTGCATCCACTGCCGTGGATGGAACAGCTTGCGGCGGTAGAAGGTGAAGCTGGCGGTGGCCGAGCCAAAGGTCGAACTGAGTTTGTTGGTGCCCAGTACCAGATGCGGCGGCAGGCCGGCGGTCAGCAGTGCCGGGGTGGTCAACAGACCGCCACCACCGGCGATGGCGTCGATGAAACCGGCAATGAAAGCGACGAGAGCCAGAACGGCCAGGGTAGTGGGGTCAACGCTGAGTTCGAAAGGCATGGAATGGGGCTTATTCGGCAGGGCGCAGAAGAGGGCTGCGGGGAAAGGCCGGTATCTTACCCATAAAGTTATCCGGGTACAGCCGATCGTTCCCAAGCGGGAGCGCGGGAACGATCGGTCAGGGGGATTGTGTCTACAGGCCTAGATCGGAGAGACCTGGGTGATCATCCGGCCGGCGACCCAGTGGCCAGTGGAATTTGCGCTCGCTTTCCTTGATCGGCAGGTCGTTGATGCAGGCGTAGCGGTTGAACATCAGGCCGTTCTCGTCGAACTCCCAGTTCTCGTTGCCGTAGGAACGGAACCAGTTGCCTGAATCGTCGTGCCATTCGTAGGCGTAACGCACGGCGATGCGGTTGTCGCCATGGGCCCAGAGCTCCTTGATCAGTCGGTAGTCCAGTTCCTTGGCCCATTTGCGGGTCAGGAAAGCTTTGGCTTCTTCGCGGTTGTGGGCGAACTCGGCGCGGTTACGCCACTGGGTGTCCAGGGTGTAGGCAAGAGACACCCGTTCCGGGTCACGGGAGTTCCAGCCATCTTCGGCCAGGCGAACTTTTTCGATGGCCGATTCACGGGTAAACGGCGGCAATGGCGGACGAACTTCGGCAGTAGACATATTAAGTCTCCCTATCAAATTAACGTTCAAGCAAGTTGTCGGGCTTATTTAAAGTGTTACAGGTCCAATAACTTTCGCGCCATGCATTGCGCATTATCGGCGGCACTGTGATCACCCATCACAAGCGCTACGGTAATGGCACCGTCGATCAGGATCAGCAGCTGTCTGGCCAGCGTCTCCGGGTCTGTTGCGCCATATTCGGTACAGAGCTCGCGCACGTAGTCGAGCAGTTTCTGTTTGTGGTCTTTGGCGACCAGGCGAACCGGGTCTTGCGGGTCGCCGGTTTCGCCGCTGGTATTGATGAATGCGCAGCCGCGGAAGCCTTCGGAGACGAACCAGGCCTTGAGCACGGTAAACAGGTTGAGCAGCCGCTCGGCCGGGGTTTGGGCCGTGCCGACTTCGCTCCGGTACCAGTGCATCCAGCGCTCATCGCGGCGTTGCAGGGCCGCGACGACAAGCTCCTCCTTGTTGGCGAAGTAGCGGTAAATACTTTTTCTGGAGACGCCGGCGGTTTTCACCAGAAGATCCATGCCGGTGGCAGCGATGCCACTTTTGTAGATCAACTTTTCGGTGACATCCAGAATGATGTCGCGTGTGTCGTTGCTAATGATTTCGTTCATGTGGCTAACAGTAGAATGATCGTTCTTCATGGTCAAGTAGTTATTTGTAGTGCCTATGAAATTGCCTTCGCGGGCAAGCCTCGCTCCTACAGGATTTGTGTTCCAAACGACGAAAAACCGTAGGAGCGAGGCTTGCCCGCGAAGAGGTCTTTACAGACAGTAACAAGACCCAAACCCATCCATGGTGTAAGCTCTCAGGCTCTTCGGATTCGACCCTTTGCGAGCCCTATGCCGTTGCTTTTCAAACGTTCTCTGCTGCCTAAATTGCGCAGTTTTCCGCTGACCGCCGATGCCGTCACCATCCTCTCTGGCGCTGCCGAGTTCCGTCGTTGCCTGCTGGAAAAAATCGCTCAGGCGACCCGGCGTATCTATATCGTTGCGCTGTACCTGCAACAGGATGAGGCCGGCCAGGAAATCCTCGATGCGCTGCACGCGGCCAAACTGGCACGTCCGGAACTGGACGTGGTGGTGGTCGTGGACTGGCTGCGCGCCCAGCGCGGCTTGATCGGTGCCGGCAAGCAACCGGGCAACTCAGCCTGGTATCAGGAAACCACCCGTACCCACGAAAGCGAAGTGCCGGTGTACGGCGTGCCGGTGCAGACCCGCGAACTGTTCGGCGTACTGCATTTGAAAGGCTTCGTGATCGACGATTGCGTGATCTACAGCGGCGCGAGCCTGAACAACGTTTACCTGCACAAATTCGACAAGTACCGCTTCGACCGTTATCACCTGCTGCAGAATCAGACGCTGGCCGATTCGATGCATCACTTGATCCAGCACGGTTTGATCACCTCCAAAGCGGTGCATCGCCTAGACCTGCCGAACCTGCCGACCACCCGCAGTCTGCGTCACGACATCGGCGACCTGCGCAGCCGTCTCAAGCACGCGGCGTACGACACCACGGCGGGCAGCACGGCAAAGGGCGGTTTATCGGTCAGTCCGTTGCTCGGTGTGGGCAAGAACAACCCGTTGAGTCGAGTCATCTGCGAGCTGATCGCCAGTGCGCAGCATCAGCTGACCATCTGCACGCCGTACTTCAACCTGCCGCTGGCGGTGACCCGGGAAATCAATCGGGCCCTGGCTCGCGGCGTGAAGATCGACATCATCGTCGGCGACAAGACCGCCAACGATTTCTACATCCCGCCCAGCGAGCCGTTCAAGGTGATCGCGGCGCTGCCATACCTCTACGAAATCAGCCTGCGACGTTTCGCCAAGCGTCATCAGCGCAACATCGACAGCGGCAAGCTGAACCTGCATCTGTGGAAGGATGGTGACAACACCTATCATCTCAAGGGCATGTGGATCGATCAGCGCTACACCTTGCTGACCGGCAACAACCTCAATCCACGGGCGTTCCGTCTCGACCTGGAAAATGCGTTGCTGATTGATGATCCGAAAGGCGAGTTGCTGGAGCCGCGTGGCAAGGAACTGGCGGAGATTTTCCAGCACACCCGCCGTATTGAGCGTTACCTGGATCTGCAAACGCTACCGGATTACCCGGCGGGAGTGGCCAAGTTTCTCAAGCGTGTGAGTCGGGTGCGGATCGAGCGGTTGTTGTATCGGATTTTGTAGGGTTCAAAAGCAAAGATTGCAGCCTTCGGCAGCTCCGCGCCTGTGGGCGCCGCCGAAGGCTGCGATCTTTTCACAGACAACGCCGATATTCAGTTCAACCCCAACTTCCCCCGCAACATCGACAAGTCCTCAGCCAAGGTATTCACCGGCCCGACCAGCGCTTTGCGGTCGCTGTCCTTCACCTTGTCATACGTTTCAAAACCACCCCCTGTAGTTTTGTACTTGGCTAACGTCTTGTTCACCGTAGCGAAGTTCTTGTCGACTTTGGCCATGAATGCCGCGTCTTGCTTCTCGATCTGCGGACGGAACAGGTCGACGATTTTCTTCGCGCCGTCGATGTTGCCCTGGAAATCATAGAGGTCGGTGTGGCTGTAGCGATCTTCCTCGCCGGATATCTTGGTGGCGGCCACTTCTTCAAGCAGCGCAGCGGCGCCGCCGACGACTTTTTCCGGTGGGAAGGTCAGGCCGGCGACGCGGGTTTGCAGGTCTTTCACGTCTTTGTTCAAGCCGTCAGCCAGCTTGTCCAGACCCTGGGTGCTGCTCTCTGAAAACAATGAATATTCGATGCGATGGAAACCGGTGAAGTCTTCGGCCTTCACGCCTTTTTCGTGGTCGTCGACCCGCGAGTCGATGGACGCATCGAGGTCACTGAACAACTCGGCAATCGGTTCGATCGACTCGTAATAGACGCGGGTCGGTGCGTAGAGCTTTTTCGCGGTGGCCAGGTCGCCTTTTTTCACTGCATCGGTGAATTGCTGAGTGTGGCTGGCGAGTTCATCCAGTTGTTCGGTGACGTAGATCTTGTAGTCAGAGATCGGCCCCACCAACTCCAGTGGCGCCGTCGCCGCGAAAGCCGAAAACGGGGTGTTGAGCAAACCAAGGGTCAGCAGTAACGCGAGGGGCGACTTTTTCATGGGACGGTTCCGTGGAGTGGTAAGGGTCAGACTGAGGCTTTGGGTTGTGTAGCGTTGAGCAGCGAGCGGCCGATGAAGTCCTTGTCGCCGGTCACACCCGGCAGGGTGAAGAAGTACCCGCCGCCAACCGGTTTCAGGTATTCCTCCAACGGCTCGCCATTGAGTCGGGTCTGCACGGTGATGAAGCCTTTTTGCAAATCCGCCTGGTAACAGATGAACAGCAAACCCATGTCCAGCTGACCGTTCTTGTTCACGCCGTTGGAGTAGTTGAACGGCCGGCGCAGGATCAGATTGGCCTGGGTTGCGGCGGTGCGCGGGTTGGCCAGGCGGATGTGGGCGTCGAGTTTGGTCAGCTTGCCTTTCGGGTCTTTGGCGTAATCCGGGACTTGGGTTTCATGCGCACCATCCATCGGTGCACCGGTGCTCTTGACCCGGCCGATAATGCTTTGCTGTTCTTGCAGCGGCGTGCGGTCCCAGCGCTCGACGAAGTTGCGGATGATCCGCACCGCCTGGTAGCTGCCGTTGACCGCCCAGGCCGGTTCGTCGCTGCCGGGCTGGACCCAGACGATGCTGTCCATGGCCTTGGCGTCGTTGGAGTCGGGGTTGGCCGATCCGTCGCGAAAACCCAGAAAGTTGCGTGCGCTTTGCGCCGGCACACCGGGTTTCGTCGGGGCTTGCGGAGGCACGCTGCCTTCCTGTTTCCAGCGCACCAGCAACAGGTCCGGCAGGTTTTTCACGATGTCGCGCAGGGCGTGGATGTTGGTGTCGGCGGTGTTGGAGCAGAACTGCAGGCTAAGGTCGCCGTGGCAGCAGTCGGCCTCCAGTGCGTCGTTGGGGAAACCGACCATGCGGACCAGCCGCTTGGGCTTGGCGCTGGCCAGACCGAAGCGCTCGTCGAACAGCGACTCGCCCACCGATACGGTGATGGTCAGGTTGTCCGGTGTGACCACCGGGCCAAGAATCCCCGAGTCCAGCGGCGGCAGTTTGGGGTCGACCTGGGCCACCGGACCGCCCTGCATCAGGAACGCGATACGCTCGTTGAGCGTGCGAAACAGCCGCTCCAGATCTGCGCGGTCGCTGGCCAATACGTCGAACGACACCAGCATGCCGGATGTTGGGCGCGGGGTGACGATGCCGGTCTGGTGCGGGCCGTGGAAGGCGTGGCGGTCCTCGGTCTTGTCGCTGCTCGGTGCTTCGGTGACTTGCGCCGGGGTCGCAGCCATGACCGGGCAACTCAGGGCCGAACCGGCTATCGCCACACCGGCGGCTCCCATACCCATCAATACACGACGGCGTTGTGCTGAAAACTGTTCTGAGTCGTTCATCTGTCTGAGGTCTTCTGCTTACAGGCCGGAAAGGCCAAGGGCGGGATCGATTCCATCGAGTGCATCGGCCAGAACCTTGGCCTTGTCGGCGATACGTTTGCGCTGTTCGGCGCTGACAGTGTCGTAGCTGGCGTAGCCATCCTTGACCTTGAAACCGTTGAGTTCGGCGTCGAAGGCCGTGACCGCGCTGTCGATTTTCGCCAGTAGTTCAGCGGCAGGTTTGCTCAGCAATGGCCGCAACAGGTCGACGACTTTGCGGGTCGCGTCGAGGTTGGCGGCGAAACCGTTCAGGTCGGAGTGGCTGTAGCGTTCTTCTTCGCCGCTGCTGGCGCGTACCTCGGCGAGGCTGTTGAGGTTGCGCACCAGCATGCTCACCAGTTGTTCCGGTGGCAGCGACTGAGCCAGCAGTTGCTGTTTGAGATTGGCGACATCCATGCTCAGGCGTTGTGCAACAGGCGTCAGACCGTCGAGGTTGCGTTGTTGGAACAGCGCGTATTCGAGGCGGTGGAAGCCGACGAAGCCCGGATCCTGCTCGCGCTTATCGAAGTAATCGGCGCGGGCGTTGATCGCGTTGTCCAGCTCCGCGAGGCGCTGGGCTGCTGGAGCCAACCGTTGATAGGCCGCACGAGCCGGCACATACAAGGCTTGTGCCTGGCTCAGGTCGCCGGCCTCGATCGCTTGCTCAAGCGCGGCGACGGCTTTGATCAATGCGGTGCTCTGGCTGCTCAGGTACACGCGAAATTCCGACAGCGGGCCAATGAACGCCACCATCGACGGACGCGCCTTGGCCGCCGCATCGGATGCGGCGGTCGGACTGACATGTAAGGTGCCGCGCGGGTTGCTCAGCAAGCCGCAGGTGATGGCGTAGTCGCCGGGCAACAGGTTGGCGTTGATCACCTGGCTCAGGCCAGGGGCGATGTTCTCGCGCTCTTCGACCACCAGCACGCCGTCAAGAATTTCCCATTCGACGGCACGGTCCGAGCGGTTGACGATACGGAAACTGGTGCGACCGGCCGGAACCGTCAGCGCATTCGGTTCGCAGCTGTGCGGGTGAAGGGTAACCAGCACTTGGTCGTGGTTGCTCTGGCGCTTGGCGGCGGCCATTTTCGAGGCGTAGTAGAACAGGCCGCCGGCGGCGATCATCACGATCACCGAGCCGGCTACCGCCCAGCGCAAGGCGCGCGGAGGTGAAGCCACTGGAGGAACTGGCGTTGACATGAAGGCCCTTATTGGCTGGAAACGGAAGAGGGTGTTTGCGCGGGCGTGGCCGCCGGGAGAAAAAACATCACCAGCGCCACCAACAGATAAAGCAGATACGCCCCGAGGGTGCTGACGGTCGGCGCGTCCTGGTAGCCGAACATGCCGGCCAGCACCGAGCCCAGCGGGCCGTCCATCGGCAGCGTGGCACTGAAATCGAAGAGCACGGTTTGCAGGTGATTCCACACGCCGGCTTCATGCAGGGCTTGCACCGAGTTGGAGAGAATCCCGGCGGCTACCACCAGAATGAACAGACCGGTCCAGCGCAAGAACGCCGAGAGATTCAGGCGCAGGCTGCCGGTGTAGATCAGGAAGCCGACGATGATCGCCAGGGCCAGGCCGAGCAGGGCGCCGAGCGGTGCGGCCGGGCCTTCGCTTTGCTGGAACACGGCGAGCAGGAAGAACACTGTTTCCAGGCCTTCCCGGGCGACGGCGAAAAACACCATGGCGATCAGCGCGGTCACTTGATGCCTGGAGCCGGTCAGCGCCTGATCGAGGGAAACGTGCAGCGAATGCTTGATCGAACTCGCCATCTTGCGCATCCAGAACACCATGGAGCTGAGAATGCCGACGGCCAGCAAACCGACCACACCTTCAAACAGCTCTTGCTGCTTTTGCGGGAATTCAGCACTGATCAGTTCCAGGCCACCGCCGACCAGCAGGGCCAGCGCGGCGGCGAGGAATACACCGACCCACACTGCCGGCATCCATTGGCCGCGACCGGTCTGCTTGAGGTAACTGGCGATAATGCCAACGATCAACGCGGCTTCGATGCCTTCGCGCAGCATGATCAGAAAAGGAACGAGCATTCAGCACCGGGGAGTAATTAGATAGGGTGCTAATTTGTAACATGATGAAACTCATTCTCATATGGTAGTTATTGCTAATTGCCTGAACCTAAGCTGAACAACCCTGAAGATCCCACCATCCCGTAGGAGCGAGGCTTGCCCGCGAATCAGGCAACTCGGTCTGTCGGTGAAACCGCGTCATCGTTCTTCGCGGGCAAGCCTCGCTCCTACGGAATCGGTTTGGTGTGCGCTAATATGCCCATCACTCAAACACGAACAAGGCTCACCCCGGTCAATGTCGGAAAAAGACACCATCGCCATTCAACTGGTGCGTGAAGCACTGTTGCAAAGTTGCGCCCCTGGCGCTGCCACCGCAGAGGTGTTGAACAAGGTCGGCATCGATCCGGCGCTGCTGGACAGCACCGACGCCCGTGTCCCGGCCGCCGCCTATGCGCGCCTGTGGCGTTTGCTGGCCCGGCGTGGGGACGATGAGTTTTTTGGCATGGACCCACGCAAGCTCAAGTCCGGCAGCCTGGAGTTTCTCTGTCGCTGCTCCATGGTTCAGCCGAGCCTGGCCGCCGGGCTGACCTCGGGCCTGAGCTTTCTGTCGTTGATGCTCGAACGCCTGCCCGCACAACTGGTTCGCCAGCAAAGCCTGGCGGAAATCGTCCTGCTGGAGGAGGACGAAGAACCACGCCGCGCCTTCACCTATTTCACTTACTGGATGATCGTGCACGGCGTTGCTTGCTGGCTGGCGGGGCGGCGGATTCCGATCCTGGCCATCGAGTTGCGTTGCCCGGAGCCGGATTTTTGCGATGACTATCGGGTGATGTTTTCCGAGAACCTGCGATTCGACCGGCCGCGTACGCGGATGATTTTCTCCGCCGATTGCCTGGATTTGCCGATCAAGCGCAGCGCTGAAGAGCTCAAGCGCTTTCTGGCCCATGCGCCGGCGAACATTCTGGTCAAGTACCGCGACCCTGAGAGCCTGGCCAGCCGGATCAAGCACGATCTGCGGCAATTGCCCGCCGAGCGCTGGCCGGAAACCGAAGCGCTGGCGCAGCAACTGTGCATGTCGGCCTCAACGTTGCGCCGCCGCCTGGCCGAAGAAGGGCAGACGTATCAGGGGCTCAAGGACAGCGTGCGCAAGGAACTGGCCATCGTCTGGCTGGCCGAACCGGCCATCAGCTTCGCTGAAATCGCTACCCGTTTGGGGTTTGCCGATGCCAGCTCGTTCTACAAGGCGTTTCGCAAATGGTCGGGGTCCAATCCTGGGCATTATCGGAGTTTGATTCTTAACGAGGCGGACTGATCCGGATCCTGGGGGGCTGACGCCATCGCGGGCACGCCCTCGAACCTTGGCCAAACCAGTCACACAACTTGATAGCTTTGACCATTGTCCCGCTCCCCGCGCAGAGCGAGTATTTCCCTGTTGATTACGGTTCCCCCAACCTAATAAAAATACAGAGGGATTCTGGCAATGCGCGATTACTTGTCTGCTACGTCACAGTTCAATTATCAGCACACCGTCGATGCCGCGCTCACAGGGTCGTTGACCGCGCTCAACGCCTGCGTCGAGTGTTGCGACCGGCATGCCTTGCCGGGGCGCATTGCGCTGTTCTGGGAAGGCCGCGACGGTAGCAGCGCGACCTATACTTTCAGCGACTTGCAGGACAAGGCCGCGCGTTTCGCCAACTTTCTGGTGGCCCAGGGCGTGAAGAAGGGCGACAAGGTCGCAGGCCTGCTGCCCCGCAACTTCGAATTGCTGATCACCGTGTTTGCCGCCTGGCGTATCGGGGCGGTTTATCAGCCGCTGTTCACCGCCTTTGGCCCCAAAGCCATCGAACACCGTCTGAACAGTTCCGGCGCCAAAGTGGTGGTCACCGATGCGGTCAATCGCCCGAAACTGGCTGAAGTGGCCGACTGCCCGACCATCGTCACCGTCGGCGGCGCGAAAGGCCAAGGTATTGTTCGGGGTGATTTCAGTTTCTGGGCGGAACTGGCCAACTACTCCAGCATCTGCGAACCGGTATTGCTGACCGGCGAAGACCCGTTCCTGCTGATGTTCACCTCGGGCACTACCGGCCCGTCGAAAGCGCTGTCGGTGCCGCTCAAGGCCATCGTTGCGTTCCAGAGTTACACCCGCGACGCTGTAGACCTGCGCCCCGAGGACGCCTTCTGGAACGTCGCCGATCCGGGTTGGGCCTACGGTATTTATTTCGGTGTCACCGGGCCGATGGCGATGGGGCATCCGATCACCTTTTACGATGGCCCGTTCACCCTGGAAAGTACCTGCCGGGTGATCAACAAATACGGGATTACCAACCTCACTGGCTCACCGACCGCCTATCGCTTGCTGATTGCCGGTGGCGATGAATTCGCCCGTTCGATCAAGGGCAAGCTGCGCATCGTCAGCAGCGCCGGCGAGCCGCTGAATCCGGAAGTGATCCGCTGGTTTGCCGACAACCTCGGTGTGGTGATTCACGACCATTACGGCCAGACCGAACTGGGCATGGTGCTGTGCAATCACCATGGCCTGGAACATCCGATCCACATGGGCGCCGCCGGTTTTGCCTCGCCGGGCCACCGTATCGTGGTGCTGGATGAGGAATACAAAGAACTCGGCGTTGGCCAGCCAGGAATCCTGGCCATTGACCGTACCCAGTCGCCGATGTGCTGGTTCGGTGGTTACGAAGGCGTACCGACCAAAGCGTTCGTCGGCAATTATTACCTGAGCGGCGACACCGTCGAGTGGAACCCGGACGGCAGCATCAGCTTCGTCGGCCGCAGCGACGACGTGATTACCACCTCGGGCTACCGCGTCGGCCCGTTCGACGTGGAAAGCGCGCTGATCGAACACCCGGCGGTGGTCGAGGCGGCGGTGATCGGCAAGCCCGACCCGGAGCGCACCGAACTGGTGAAAGCCTTCGTCGTGCTCAGCCCGCAATACCGCGCCGAGCCTGCGCTGGCCGAAGAACTGCGGCAACACGTGCGCAAGCGTCTGGCGGCGCACTCGTACCCCCGTGAAATCGAATTTGTCAGCGAATTGCCGAAAACCCCAAGCGGCAAATTGCAGCGCTTTATCTTGCGCAACCAGGAAATCGCCAAGGCTCAAGAGGCCGCCGCGAAGAACGTTTCAGCTTGAATCCAAGGAAACAATGATGCAGATCGAAAACAAGGTTTTTCTCGTCACCGGCGGTGCTTCCGGCCTCGGTGCCGCCACTGCTGAAATGCTGGTGGCGGCCGGCGCCAAGGTGATGTTGGTGGACATGAATGCCGAAGCCGTTGCGGCGCAGGCGGCACGTCTCGGCGCGCAAAGCGTGGTAGCCGACATCAGCAATGAAGCGGCGGCCGAAGCGGCGGTGCAGGCGACGGTCAAAGCGTTTGGCGGCCTCAATGGCCTGGTCAATTGCGCCGGCATCGTGCGTGGCGAGAAGATCCTCGGCAAGACCGGACCCCATGCGTTGGCCAGTTTCAGCCAGGTGATCAACGTCAACCTGATCGGCAGCTTCAACATGTTGCGCCTGGCTGCGGCGGCGATTGCCGAGACCGAAGCCGATGCAGACGGCGAGCGCGGGGTGATCATCAACACCGCATCGGTGGCGGCCTTCGATGGTCAGATTGGCCAGGCCGCGTATTCGGCGTCCAAAGGCGCGATTGCCAGCCTGACCTTGCCTGCCGCCCGTGAGCTGGCGCGTTTCGGCATCCGCGTGATGACCATCGCACCGGGCATTTTCGAAACGCCGATGATGGCCGGCATGACCCCGGAAGTACGTGATTCACTGGCCGCTGGGGTGCCGTTTCCGCCACGCCTGGGCAAGCCGAGCGAGTACGCCGCGTTGGCCAGGCATATCATAGAAAACAGCATGCTCAACGGTGAGGTGATCCGTCTCGACGGTGCCTTGCGCATGGCCGCCAAATAAGGAGTATTTGTCATGACATTGTCCAACGATCCGATTGTTATTGTCAGCGCCGTCCGCACCCCGATGGGCGGTTTCCAGGGCGAACTGAAAAGCCTGACCGCACCGCAACTGGGCGCTGCTGCGATTCGTGCCGCGGTCGAACGCGCCGGTATCGCCCCTGAATCCGTCGAAGAAGTGCTGTTCGGCTGCGTGCTCTCCGCCGGCCTCGGCCAGGCCCCGGCGCGGCAAGCGGCACTGGGCGCCGGGTTGGATAAATCGACCCGCTGCACGACGCTGAACAAAATGTGCGGCTCGGGCATGGAAGCGACGATCCTGGCCCACGACATGCTGATCGCCGGCAGCGCCGACGTGGTGGTCGCTGGCGGCATGGAAAGCATGTCCAACGCGCCGTACCTGCTGGACCGCGCCCGCAGCGGTTACCGCATGGGCCATGGCCAGGTGCTCGATCACATGTTCCTCGATGGTCTCGAAGACGCCTACGACAAGGGCCGCCTGATGGGCACCTTTGCCGAGGATTGCGCCGAGACCAATGGCTTCAGCCGTGAAGATCAGGACGCGTTTGCCATCGCGTCGACCACCCGCGCCCAACAGGCGATCGAGGAAGGTAGTTTTAACGCCGAGATCGTGCCGCTCACCGTGACGGTCGGCAAACAGCAAGTGCTGATCAGCCACGACGAACAACCGCCGAAAGCCAAACTGGACAAGATCGCTTCGCTGAAACCGGCGTTCCGCGAGGGCGGCACGGTGACGGCGGCCAACTCCAGTTCGATTTCCGACGGCGCGGCGGCACTGGTGCTGATGCGCCGTTCCGAAGCCGAGAAACAAGGCTTGAAACCACTGGCAGTGATTCATGGCCACGCGGCGTTCGCCGACACCCCGGGGCTGTTCCCGGTGGCACCGGTGGGTGCGATCAAGAAGTTGATGAAGAAAACCGGCTGGTCACTGGACGAAGTCGAGTTGTTTGAAGTCAACGAAGCTTTTGCCGTGGTGAGCCTGGTGACCATGACCAAGCTGGAAATCTCCCACGAGAAGATCAACGTCCACGGCGGTGCCTGTGCCTTGGGCCACCCGATTGGTGCATCCGGCGCGCGGATCCTCGTCACCTTGCTCTCGGCCCTGCGCCAGAAAGGCCTGAAACGTGGCGTTGCAGCGATCTGCATCGGTGGCGGCGAAGCGACGGCCATGGCCGTTGAATGCCTGTACTGAGGCTAATGAGGCGCAACCTGTGTGTGGGTTTTATGTGGCGAGGGAGCTTGCTCCCGCTGGGTCGCGAAGCGGCCCCAAAAGCTTTGCGACTGCTGCGCAGTCGAACGGGAGCAAGCTCCCTCGCCACACAAGCCCGCTCCCACAGGTCTTGCGTTTCAACTTGATTTTTAAGGAATTGGCATGATCCCCAACGACGAACAACTTCAGATCAGCGACGCGGCCCGGCAGTTTGCCCAGGAACGGCTGAAACCGTTCGCCGCCGAATGGGACCGCGAACATCGCTTCCCCAAGGAAGCCATCAGCGAGATGGCTGACCTGGGCTTCTTCGGCATGCTGGTGCCGGAGCAGTGGGGCGGTTGTGACACCGGATACCTGGCTTACGCCATGGCCCTGGAAGAAATCGCTGCCGGCGACGGCGCCTGCTCGACCATCATGAGCGTGCACAACTCGGTGGGTTGCGTGCCGATCCTCAAGTTCGGCAACGACGACCAGAAAGAACGTTTCCTCAAACCGCTGGCCGGCGGCGCGATGCTCGGTGCGTTTGCGCTGACCGAACCGCAAGCCGGCTCCGATGCCAGCAGCCTGAAAACCCGTGCCCGGCTGGAAGGCGATCACTACGTGCTCAACGGCTGCAAGCAGTTCATCACTTCCGGGCAAAACGCCGGGGTGGTGATTGTGTTTGCGGTGACTGACCCGAGTGCCGGCAAACGCGGGATCACCGCGCTGATCGTGCCCACCGATTCGCCGGGCTATAAAGTCGCGCGGGTCGAAGACAAGCTCGGCCAGCACGCCTCTGATACCTGCCAGATCCTCTTCGAGGATGTGAAAGTGCCGGTGGCCAATCGACTGGGTGAGGAGGGCGAAGGCTACAAGATCGCCCTGGCTAACCTCGAAGGCGGACGTGTCGGCATCGCCTCGCAATCGGTGGGCATGGCCCGCGCCGCATTCGAAGCGGCCCGCGACTACGCCCGCGAACGCGAGAGCTTCGGCAAGCCGATCATCGAGCACCAGGCGGTAGCGTTCCGCCTGGCCGACATGGCCACCCAGATCGCCGTGGCCCGGCAGATGGTGCATTACGCGGCGGCATTGCGCGACAGCGGCAAACCGGCGCTGGTCGAAGCGTCGATGGCAAAACTGTTCGCCTCGGAAATGGCCGAAAAGGTTTGTTCCTCGGCGTTGCAAACCCTTGGCGGTTACGGTTACCTGAACGACTTCCCGCTGGAGCGGATCTACCGCGACGTGCGGGTGTGCCAGATCTACGAAGGCACCAGCGACATTCAGCGCATGGTCATTTCGCGCAATCTTTGAGAAGGAGTCCCGTCTGTGAGCAATAAAGAGCTGAACTACGAAACGATTTTGCTGGAAACCCACGGCCGTGTCGGCCTGATCACCCTCAACCGTCCGCAAGCCTTGAACGCGTTGAATGCCCAAATCGTCAGTGAACTGAACCACGCCCTCGATGGCCTGGAAGCCGATTCGAACATCGGTTGCATCGTGTTGACCGGCTCGAAAAAAGCCTTCGCCGCCGGTGCCGATATCAAGGAAATGGCCGAGCTGACTTACCCGCAGATCTACCTCGATGATCTGTTCAGCGACAGCGATCGCGTGGCTAACCGCCGCAAGCCGATCATTGCCGCGGTCAACGGTTTCGCCTTGGGCGGTGGCTGTGAACTGGCGCTGATGTGCGACTTCATCCTGGCCGGCGACAATGCAAAATTCGGCCAACCGGAAATCAACCTCGGCGTATTGCCGGGCATGGGCGGCACCCAGCGCCTGACCCGCGCCGTGGGCAAGGCCAAGGCCATGGAAATGTGCTTGAGCGGGCGCTTGATCGATGCGGTGGAAGCCGAGCGTTGCGGGATCGTGGCGCGCATCGTGCCGGCGGATGATCTGGTGGACGAAGCGCTGAAAGTCGCGGCGCTGATTGCGAAGAAATCACTGCCGATTGCGATGATGATCAAGGAAAGCGTCAACCGCGCTTTTGAAGTCAGCCTGTCCGAAGGCGTGCGTTTTGAGCGCCGGGTGTTCCATGCGGCGTTTGCCACGCAGGATCAGAAGGAAGGGATGGCGGCGTTTATTGCCAAGCGTGAGGCCGAATTCCAAGGCAAGTGATGTAGCGTTCTCACGGACGTATTCGCGGGCAAGTCGGATCGCCGCACCGCTCGCGCCTACAGAGGATATGCATTCCCCTGTAGGAGCGAGGCTTGCCCGCGAAGCTTTTTAGATCAGGTAGTTCTTGAGTTCCCGGGCAATCACCATCCGCTGTATCTCGCTCGACCCTTCATAAATCTGCGTGATCCGCGCATCCCGGTAGTAACGCTCCACCGGGTAGTCCTCCAGATACCCATACCCGCCATGAATCTGAATCGCCGACGAGCAGACTTTCTCCGCAATCTCCGAAGCAAACAGCTTGGCCTGTGAAGCCTCCGACAGACACGGCTTGCCGGCACTGCGCAAGCGCGCGGCGTGCAGGATCAACAGGCGCGCGGCGTTCAGTCGGGTCTGCATGTCGGCCAGCATATTGGCGATGCTCTGGTGTTCGATGATCGGCTTGTCGAACTGCACCCGATCCCGCGCGTAAGCCAGCGCCGCTTCGAACGCCGCACGGGCGATGCCCAGGGCTTGCGCAGCGATGCCGATGCGGCCGCCTTCGAGGTTGGAGAGGGCGATGGCCAGGCCTTTGCCGCGTTCACCCAGCAAATTGGCTTCAGGGACGGTGCAGTTGTTCAGGGTGACGGCGCAGGTGTCGGAAGCGCGGATGCCCATCTTGTGTTCACTGCGGTCGACGATGAACCCCGCTGTTTCGGTCGGCACCAGGAATGCCGAGATGCCACGCTTGCCCAACTCCGGATCAGTCACGGCGAAAACGATTGCCAGCTTCGCCCGTTTGCCGTTGCTGACGAATTGCTTGGCGCCGTTGATCACCCACTGGCCGTCGCGCAGTTCGGCGCGGGTGCGCAGGTTATGGGCTTCGGAACCGGCTTGCGGTTCGGTCAGGCAGAAGCAACCGATGGCCTGGCCGCTGGCGAGGTCCGGCAGCCATTGCTGTTTTTGCTCTTCGGTGCCGTAGTTCAGCACCGGCCCGCAGCCGACAGAGTTGTGGATGCTCATCAGCGCGCCGGTGGCGCCGTCACCGGCGGAAATCTCTTCCACCGCCAGCGCGTAGGCCACGTAGTCGACATAGGTGCCGCCCCATTCCTCGGGCACCACCATGCCCAGCAGACCCAGTTCCCCCATCTTCGCCACCAGACCGTCATCGATCCAGCCGGCCTTTTCCCAGGCTTGTGCGTGGGGCGCGATTTCGCCGCGGGCAAAATCCCGGGCCATGTCGCGGATCATCACTTGTTCTTCGCTCAATTCGATATCGTGCATGGCTCAGCTCCCGCTCTGGTCAAACCCGGTGAAAAAACTCGCGACGTGCTCGGCGTCCAGCGCCTGCAAGGTCGGCGGGTTCCAGCGCGGGTTCTTGTCTTTGTCGATCAGCAAGGCGCGCACGCCTTCGATCAGGTCGCCGCGTTCGAACCACTGGCGATCCAGGTGCAGTTCGAGGGCGAAGCACTGTTCCAGGCTCAGGTGCCGACCGCGCCGCAGCATTTCCAGAGTCACGCCCATGGCCAGCGGTGAACGGCTTTCCAGCAAGTCGGCGGTGGCCATGGCCCACTCATGGCTGTCGGCGACGGTCACTGCACGCAGTTGTTCCACCATACTCGGCACATCGGGCAGGGCGAAGAAGTGGTCGATGACCGGCCGCAGCGCCGCCAGCGGCGCTGCCGGCAGTTGCTGCACGGCGAGTTTCGCCAGCGCGCCTTGCAGGTCCTTGAGCGGGGTGTCGTGCCATTCCAGATGGTCGAGTCGCTCGTCCAGCTCGCCCAGGCTGGCGCTCTCCAGATACCAGTCGGCCAGGCCGCAATAGAGCGCATCGGCGGCGCGGATCTGCACGCCGCTGACGCCGAGATAGATGCCCAGCTCACCGGGAATGCGCGGCAGGAAGTAGCTGCCGCCGACGTCCGGGAAATAACCGATGGCCACTTCCGGCATCGCCAGACGGCTACGCTCGGTGACCACTCGCAAATCGGCGCCTTGCACCAGCCCCATGCCGCCGCCCAGGACAAAGCCGTCCATCAAGGCCAGGACCGGTTTGCGGTAGTGATGGATCGTGAGGTCGAGGGCGTATTCCTCGACGAAGAAATCTTCGTGCAGCGTGTCGCCGCTTTTGAAGCTGTCGTACAGCGAGCGGATATCGCCGCCGGCACAGAAGGCTTTCTCGCCAGCACCGCGCAACACCACCGCATGCACCTGCGGATCCTGTGCCCAGGCATCGAGTTGCTGTTGCAGGCTGCGGACCATGTCCAGGGTAATGGCGTTGAGGCCGGCGGGGCGGTTGAGGGTCAGGTGACCGATGTGATTGCGAACCTCGGCCAACACTTCGTTTTGCGTGGCATCCATGGACGGTGTCCCCGGGGATGAAACCTGAGCAGTCATCACTAACTCCCTGCTTTTATTGTTCTTTATAGAGAAGCTCGCGCGCGAGCGATGCAGGATCGTAACAGTGCAAATTTGCCCTGTACAACCGAGATACGTGCAGGTTCTTTCTGCATTTTTACCTTAGTGCAAAATCAAAAGATCGCAGCCTTCGGCAGCCTGACTCCGTTTTGAATCAACCTTGAATTTGTGGCGAGGGGGCTTGTCGGATCGCCGCACCGTCCCGTTCGACTGCGTAGCAGTCGCAGATAAGGGCAATGAGCTATGCCTGGAAAAATTCGTTAGCAGGTTTTGGGGCCGCTTCGCGACCCAACGGGGGCAAGCCCCCTCGCCACAAAGATGCCTTTAGGTTCTGCTGCTCAGCACTTCACCGATACTGCGGCGCTTGGCATGCAATTCACTGGCATGAATCAACTGCTCGAGGTCTTCAGGGGTGACGTCGTAGAAGGCCTCCATGTCGGCGAGTGCCCGTCGCAGATCTTCGGCGGTGATCGCCTGGCTGTCGGCCGCGGGCATAAGCGGGGCCGGTTCGGCGGGACGCTTGGGGTAACGAATGCGCGTGAAGTTGTTGTACGCCAACGCGCTGAGCAGCATCGTCGAGCCACTGAGCATTACCGGGCCGAGGGCTTTCCAGTCCATGGCGATGGTCGCCGGGTCTGCCAGCACCATCAGCAGCGCCAGCGCCCCGGCGGGTGGGTGCAGGCAACGCAGCCAGCACATCAGAATCAGCGCCATGCCCGCCGCGAGGCAGGCGCTGCCGAGGGTGCGGCCGAGTACGTGAGCGACCAGCAGCGAGATCACCCCCGCGCAAAGGTAACCGCCAAGAATCGACCACGGCTGGGCCAGCGCACCCGAGGACACGGCGAACAGTAATACCGCCGACGCGCCCAACGGACCTATCAGATGCAGCGCCACGTCGATGCCGAACACCTGGCCGCACACCCAGACACTGAACATCGTCCCCATGGCCATGCCGATGGCGGCACGGCTCCATTCGGAGGGGCGGGTGTTGATGGCGGCGGGCAACCAGTGAGCGAGCATGACGAACATCGATCCTTTGACAAAAACCAGGGCAAAAAAAAGGCTTGTCCGGATACCCGGAAAGCCCTTGAAGTGGTTCCAACTATTGGGGGAGGAACGGCGCACAGTGTGCCGGTCATTACCGATACTGACAAATTCATATTAATGCAGCTTCAATGCATTATTTTTGCAGTATCGCGACGCGTCGACCGCTCATGAAACAGAGAAAACCGCCCATCGCCGTCAACGCGCTCAGGGCGTAGAACATGGTGGGCGCGGGCGTGTGCATCAGCAAGAAGCCGCAGATCACCGGGCTCAGCGCACCACCGAGGGCTGCGAGGTTCTGCGCGCCGTAGTAGCTGCCGCGCAGTTCTTCCGGGGCCAGGGTGTCGACGAAGAGGAATTCGGCCGGGTAAATGATCATTTCGCCGAGGGTGAAAATGAACATTGCGATGCACCAGCTCACCAGGCCGTCGGCCAGGCTGAAACCGATCAAGCCGAGGATGAACAGGCTGCTGCCGCCGACAATCCAGTAACGCAGTTGTTCGCGTTTGAGAAACCGGCCGATCTGGTATTGCAGCAGGATCACGCTGATGGCGTTGCAGGCGAGCAGGGCGGCCATGGTTTCCAGCGCTCGTTTGGAGTCGTGGGTCACCAGCAGGTATTGCGACAGGTACAAGGTAAAACGACCGTGGACCACGGTGCTGAGCAGGCAGCCGCAGGTGAACATGATCAGCGTGCGGTCGTTTTTCAGGGTGACCAGGGTTTTGAGAAAGCTTTGGGGCTGGCCGATGGCGGGTATCTGGGCCGGGTCCTTGGGAATGCCGCTCATCAGGAAAATGCTGAAGAACGCGATGCCGCCGGCGATCAGGAACGGGGCAATCGGGTACACGCCGGCGATCACCACACCGAGCATCGGGCCGGTGGCGTAGCCGATGTTGGTCAGGGTGTAGCGCAGCGAAAAGGCCTTGGCGCGCTGACCCATGGGCAGGTTTTCGCTGAGAATCGCCTTGGACCCGATCAGAAACAGCGCCGAGGCGGTTTCGGTGATCACCAGGGTGGCGGTGGTCAGGTAGAGGTTTTCGGCAAAGGTCAGCAGCACGAAGCCGATGGCACTGGACAGCATGGCGAGGATCAACAGACGACGCTTTTCGAGGCGGTCGATGATGTAACCGCCATAGAGCGCGAGCAGGGTGGCGATAAACACCGCGATGCCCAGCAACAGGCCAACGTCCTGTTGGTTGAGGCCGAGCTTGGTGCTCAGGAACAGCGTGAGCAACGGGCTGGTGATGGCGCGACTGACGACGATGGTCAGCGAGCAGATCATCAGCCGGCGGATAACGAGGGAGTAAGTGGCCACGGTGGGGTAAATGTCCTTATTCAGATTCTGTGGTGTTCGACGCGCGACGCCAGGCTCAACTCAGCCACCGATCAAGTGCCCGAACCGACTCCAGTTCTTCCAGCCGCCACAACTGCTCCAGCAGCTCTTTTGCCTGCTGCAGCGGTATCACCCGTCCGGCCAGGCTGAAGAATTTTTCCTCCAGCGCCGCATCGCTCAGCGGATTGCCCGGCGCCCCCAACGGCACCTCAACGCACAGGCTCGCTTGCCGACCGTCCACGGTCCGCACGCTGACGACAGGCTCGCCATCCTCGGACAGATGCGGGTCGACTTCAAGGCGAATACGCGACATCCAGTGCGCAATCCGCGGGTGGCGGCGCTGTTCATCGTCGTAGGCTTCCAATCGGCAATGCCCATGGAGCAGCCGGGCCGCCAGGGCATAACGCAGGCTCATCTGCGCCGCCGGCAACGTGCTGACGTCCTGGCCACCGCACATGTCTTGAAGGAATCCGCACAGCGATACCTGAACGTCCTCGACCTGCTCGGCGCTGACCTGCAATTGATCGAGCAACAGGCCCAATGCGTCGATCGCCGAATGGGTCCCACGGCAAGCCGCATAGGGCTTGATCGAGCAGCGCGCGAGTTTCCATACGTGGCCCAGTTCGGCGTCCAACGCCTCGGGCGCGGCGGTGTCCGCCGCGAGCGTCCTGAGGAAACCGCCCCAGACGTCGTCGAACAGTTTTGTCGGCCCGGTGATGCCTTGTTGAGCAAACCGCGCGGCCAGCAATCCACCTTCGGCGGCGCGTCCGCTGTGGAGTCTTTTGCTTTGCGAGCCGTCATGGATAAACGCCCACAGACCACCACTGAAGCTGCCGGCGATGCCCAGTGCCGATAAGGTTTGTTGCGCATCCAGCCCCAGAATCCGTGCACTGGCCGCCGCCGCGCCAAACACTCCGCACGTCGCCGTGGAGTGCCAACCGGCGCCGTTATGGGCCGAGTAACTGCCGCAGGCTTCGAGCACCCGACGGCCGATTTCGTAGCCGATCACCACGGCAGTGATCAGTTCGCGGCCGTCTACTGGCTTCGTTGACATCGACAGCGCCGCCATCACCGCCGGCAGCACCACCGCGCCGGAATGGTCGCAGCCGCCGGTATCGTCCAGCTCCAGGGCATGCGCGGCGATGCCGTTGAGCATGGCGGCTTGCGCCGCGCCGACTCGCTGACCGGTGCCCCAGACCAACGTGCTGCCGGCTTCTCCCTTGAACACCTGACGCGCCTGTCTGGCGACATCGCTGCCGGCTCCGGCCAGGGCTGCGCCGAAGGTGTCGAGAATGTGTCGCTTGGCTTGCTCCACCAACGCGGCAGGTAACTCTTCGAAACGGGTATCGACGCAGAACTGCGCCAGCCGCGCCATTCGCATAACCCCATCCTGATCTCTCATACGCCGTAATCCCGATAATGACGCTCGTACACAGCGGCCGGGTGATCCTCGGTCACCGGCGCCGCCGACTCTGCCCACCACTGAGCCACTTCGGCACCGGTGGCGATCCACACGTCATCGTGCTGCTGAATGCTTTGCAGCAATTCGCGCAACACGCCGATCCGCCCTGGCGTGGCGATGATTTCCGGGTGCAGCCGCAGCACGTAACACAAGCCGAATCGGTGAAACCCGGCGAAGTCCATCTTCAGATTGCCAAGGGTGTGGCTGTAAGAGGCGATGCGCGATTGCGCCGGTGGCACCGCCGGGCTGAGGTTGAAGGCGAAATAGGGCTCGTCCTCCAGTTCGTAGTGCAACGGCAGTTCGATCACCTCGGGCGCCGTCGGGTGAGCGAAGGGCAAATCATCGCCGCGCCATGACGAGGACCAACGGATACCGTGCTCGCGCAACGCCTCGATGAAGCCGGGTGCGCCATTGCCGGCGGGAATGCGAAAGCCTGTCGGACGCTGACCGGTCAGCGCGCTCAAGGCCGCGCAGCCCTTGGCGATTTCGGCGCTTTGCTCGGCCAGGGTCAGGTGGTCGTAGTGCTGATGGCGGTAGCCGGCGCAGGCAATCTCGTGCCCGCCGGCCTGGATCGCCCGTAGGTGTTGCGGGTTTTCCTCGGCAACGATGCCGGGCACGAACCAGCTGCTGGAAACCCCCAGTTCTGCTAACACGCCAAGCAAACGCTCGACCCCGCGCTGGGTGCCGTAGCGCCACACCGACAAGGTCTTGTCGCGCCCGGCGACTTCCGGCGCCTGGGTGAGGATGCCGTGGATGTCGTTGTAATCGACGGTCAGCACCACGGCGCAGCGGTAGCCGTTGGGCCAGACAATGGAATCAGCCATGGTGATGCTCCTTCAGCCACCAGTGGGCGACATCGCGGCAGGTGGCGAACCACACGTCATCGCGTTGGCGCATGTGTTCGAAGAGTTTTTCCAGTAACAGGATGCGGCCCGGTTTGCCGGTGATCTTGGGATGGAACAGGGTGGTCAGGCACAGGCCTTCAGCCATGGCGCCATCGAACTCGCGGCACCAGTTATCGAGGGTCAGTTCGTAGCTGGCGGTTCGGTCCAGCCCGGAAGGGAAGTCCGGTGCGCGGGTGTAGGCGAGGGAGGCGTAGTCGTCCATTTCCCAGCGGCCGGGGATTTCCACCAGTGGTGTATCGAAGCCCGGCACCTTGACCAGGTAGGGCCGGTCATCGCCGCGCATGCTGCTGGAATAGGTCACGCCGGCTTCCACCAGCATGGCCGGCGTTTCGGCCCGCCAGTCGCCGGACGGCGTGCGGAAACCTTCAGCGCGGATGTTCAGGTACTTCCAGAACACCTCGCGGGATTTGTGCATCACGTCCTTCTGCTGCTCCAGCGTCAGGGCGTAAAAAGATTCGTGTTTGTAGCCGTGATAGGCCACCTCATGCCCGCGCTCGACAATCGCCTGGCACTGTTTCGGCCAGTTCTCCACGACCCAGGCCGGAACGAAAAACGTGGTCGGGATGCGGAACTCATCCAGCAGATCGAGAATCCGCGGCAGCGCCCGATAGGGGCCGTAACCGCCGAAACCGAAATACTCGGGCTTGCGCCAGATCGAGCCGTTAAGCATGGCATCGCCGGTGGGGCCATCGAGGTCGAAGGCCAGGGCGAGGCAGGCCTGGTGCTGGTCGGGCCAGGTGGGTTGCAGCGAGGAGGACATCGTATGGCGCTCCAGAATTAATAGTTGAAACACCCGTAGCAGCTGCCGAGCCCGCGAGGCAGCTGCTACGAACCGTGTTACTTGCCGGCGTTGATGGTCACGGTCTTGATCGCGCCCAGTTCCAGGTCCCATTTCTTCAGGATTGCCTGGTAGCTGCCGTCATCGATCATGCTTTGCAACGCGATTTTCACCGCTTCGCTCAGCTCAGTTTTTTTCTTGCTCACACCCATGCCCGAGAACTGCTTGGAGATCGGCAGTCCCACGGTTTTGTACATGTCCTTTTCCTGGGTCTTGAGGTACGGCAGGGTTTCGCTGCCCTGCATGGCCGCGTCGATACGGCTCTGACGCAGTTGCGCACGGGCGTCGGCCGAGCCTTCGGTGCCGATCACGTTGATCGCAGGTTTGCCGGCGGCTTCGCAGTTTTCCTTGCTCCACGCGGCGATTTCCGCCGGGAAGGTGGTACGGCGGCTGGTGCCGACTTTCTTGCCGCACAAGTCGACGATCTCGTTGGTGTCCTTGTTTTTCTGCAAGGTGTAGAACTGCGGACCGCTGGTGAAGTAATCGACGAAGGTCACGCTGGCCTGACGCTCGGCGGTGTCGGTCATGCCCGACAGCACCATGTCTACGCGGTCGGTCGTGAGCGCGTTGATCATTTGCTCGAAGCCGGTTTCCTGCCATTTGATCTTCACGCCCAGACGTTCGGCCAGGGCGTTGCCCAGGTCATAGTCAAGGCCGGTGAGAGTGTTGGTGGCCGGGTCCTTGAAATCCATCGGCGGGTAGTTCGGCATGATCGCAACAACGATCTCGCCCTTGTCCTTGATGCTGGCCGGCAACTCGGCAGCGAAGGCGAAACCGGATGCCAGGACACTGGCAAGTACTGCTGGGATTACTAGGTTCTTCATGGTCGTTCTCTTATGAGTGTTGTGAGCGCCAAAGGGCGCTTAGGTTCGAACGGCAGAAATGAAGCTTTGGGTGCGTGGGTTTTGCGGACTTATTAGTATTTCTTCGGGGCTTCCAGCCTCCACGATCTGCCCGCCGTCCATGAACACCATGCGGTTGGAAACCTCGCGAGCGAAGCCCAGTTCATGGGTGACGACGATCATGGTCATGCCGGTTTGCGCCAGATCGCGCATCACCGACAGCACCTCTCCGACCAGTTCCGGGTCGAGTGCCGAAGTGGGTTCATCGAACAGCATCAGCTTGGGGCGCATGGCCAATGCACGGGCAATAGCGACACGTTGTTGCTGACCACCCGACAGTTCGATCGGGTAGCTGTTGCGCTTGTCGGCCAGGCCGACGCGAGCGAGCAGTTCCACGGCTTCTTCGTGCGCCTCTTTGGGCGAACGCTTGAGCACCTGGCACGGCCCTTCGATGATGTTTTGCAGCACAGTCATGTGCGGGAACAGGTTGAAACGCTGGAACACCATGCCGGTGGCCAGGCGCTGGCGGGCAATCTGCGATTCGTTGAGCTCGTGCAGTTTGTTGCCGACGATCCGGTAACCCACCAGTTCGCCGTCGACCCACAGGCCGCCCTTGTCGATTTTTTCCAGCTGATTCACGCAACGCAGCAGGGTGCTTTTGCCGGAGCCGGACGGGCCGATGATGCACAGCACTTCACCTTGCTCGACCTCGATGTTGATGTCCTTGAGCGCGTGGAAATGGTCGTAATACTTGTTCAGGCTCACGGCCTTGACGATGCTTCTCATGTTGGGCTCCTCAAGAACGCTTGCCGGCGCCGCGAGCGAAACGACGCTCCAGACGGCTTTGACCGAAGGACAGGACGGTGACGGTGGCCAGGTACCAGATACCGGCGACGATCAGCAGCTCCATCACGCGTGCGTTGGCGTAGTAGATGTTCTGCGCGTTGTAGAGCAGCTCCGAGTACTGGATGACGCTCGCCAGGGAGGTCATTTTCACCATGCCGATGAATTCGTTACCGACCGGCGGAATGATGATCCGCATGGCCTGGGGCAGGATGATCCGGCGCAGCGCTTGCAGGCGCGGCATGCCGATCGACTTGGCGGCTTCGTACTGGCCGGTGTCCACCGACAACAGGCCGGCACGCACCACTTCGGCGGTATAGGCGCCCTGGTTGATGCTCAAGCCGAGGAGGGCGGCGACGAAGGGCGTCATCAGGCTCACGGTGTCCATTTCGAACAGGCCGGGGATGCCGATGGTGGGAAAGATCAGCGCCAGGTTGAACCACAGCAACAGCTGCAGGATCAGCGGCGTGCCACGGAACAGCCAGGTGTAGGTCAGCGCCACATAGCGCAGGATCGGGTTGGCCGACATGCGCATGATCGCCGTGATCACCCCGAAGACAATGCCCAGCGCCATCGCCAGCACCGCCATGACGATGGTGTTGAGCAAGCCCCACATGATCGCTTGCGAAGTGAGGAACTGGCCGATGTACGACCATTCAATCTTGCCTTCGGCGAAGGCTCGTACCAGGCCGATAATCGCAATGACGATGACGCTGGCGAAGAAAATCCGCCCGTAGTAACGCCGTGGCACGTGTTGGTACTGGGTGATATCGAACTGGTTTTCCGCCAGTTTGCGCTCCGCCTGGAGTCGTTCTGCCTGTGTCTGGCTCATGTTGGTTCTCCGTACACTGTTCTTTCAGATCAAGCACAATCCCCTTGTAGGAGCCGGCTTGCTGGCGATGGAGTGTCAGTCGACATCAATTCAGCTGACACACCATCGCCAGCAAGCCGGCTCCTACAAGGTTTTGCGTTGTCTATCAGAGGCGGAAGCCCTGATAGTTCTCGGTCCACTCGTGCTGCGCGACAAGGGCGGTTTTCAGTCGGCCGATCTGCTCGCGCACCTGTTGCGGCGCGGTACCGCCCCAGCCACTGCGGGCGGCGATGGCGGCTTCGAGGGTCAGGCTGTCGCGCACCTCAGGTGTCAGGCGCGGATCAATCTCGGCCAGCAGCGCCGGAGAGGCTTCCCACAGTTCGATGTCGTGTTTCTCACAGGCCTGGACCAATGCGCCGGTGATTTCATGCGCTTCCTTGAACGGCACGCCGCGCACTGCCAACCAGTCGGCGACTTCGGTGGCAAGGGTGAAACCCAGCGGTGCCTGACGGCGCAGTTCTTCGACGTTGACCTTCATGGTCGCGACCATCCCGGCCATGGCCGGCAGCACCAGCAGCAGGGTGTCGACGCTGTCGAGCACGCCGTTTTTGTCTTCGCTCAAGTCACGGTTGTAGGACAGCGGCAGGGATTTGAGCGTCGACAGCAGGCCGGTCAGATTGCCGATCAGGCGGCCAGCCTTGCCCCGGGCCAGTTCGGCGATGTCCGGGTTTTTCTTCTGCGGCATGATCGAACTGCCGGTGGCGTAGGCATCGTCCAAAGCGACCCAGCGAAACTGCCGCGACGACCACAGGCAGAATTCTTCGGCGAGGCGGGAAATGTTGATCCCGAGCATGCTGGCGATAAACAGGAACTCGGCGACGTGATCGCGGCTGGCCACGGCGTCGATGGAGTTTTCGCACACGCCGCTGTAGCCCATTTCCTTGGCCGACTGCTGGGGCAGGCGAGCGATGGCGGAACCGGCCATGGCCGCTGCACCCAGTGGCGACAGCGAGGTGCGCGCGTCCCAGTCCACCAGACGCTGCACGTCGCGCAGCATCGATTGGGCGTGGGCCAGCAAGTGGTGAGCGAACACGATCGGCTGGGCTTGTTGCAAGTGAGTGAAACCCGGGCAGATGCTCTCGACGTGTTGCTCGGCCTGCTCCACCAGTGCTTGCTGCAAGGCCAGCACTTCAACGGCCAAAGTACGGACGTGATCACGCAGGAACAGCCGCAGGTCGTTGGCGGTCTGGTCGTTGCGCGAACGGCCGGCGCGCAGTTTGCCGCCCAGTGCGCCGAGGCGTTCGGTCAGCAGGCGCTCGATGAAGGTGTGCACGTCTTCGTCGTCCAGGGTCGGCGCGATGCTGCCGGCACGGAAGTCATCACCGATGCGCTGCAGGGCGTCGAGCATGGTCTGGGTTTCCTGCTCGCTCAGAAGACCGGCGCGCTGCAATTCCCGGGCATGCGCCTTGGAACCGGCGAGGTCATACGGGGTGAGGCGAAAGTAGCGCTCGGGGCAACGGGACAGGGCCGCCAGGGCTTCGGACGGGCCGCTCTTGAAGCGGGCACCCCAGAGACGGTCGGTGGTTTGAGACATTGTTGTTTTCCTCGTCGGTAACGCGAACTGAAATCGGTGTGCAGAGCCTGAAACACTTCCCGGAAATCATTCAGGTGTGGTCATGGCTGAGCAGTGTTCAAGAGGGCAGTTGCTTCGTTGCGAGAGCTGATCGAAGTGTCAGCTTTTAATAGTTCGAAATCAGTGAGTTGGCACTGATTGGCGGAATTTATTAACGGTTGCCAAGCTTTGTTTTCTGTGTTCATTATTATTAGCCAGCACTGTTTTTGTTGTTGGACACAGGTTGTTGAATAGGGCGCCAGAGGTAAATAAGCATTATGGAAACCCCACTTTCCAATTCCGGTAACCCGCCGTTAAAAACGGTACATCGGGCGCCGTTGGCCCTCAGCGGCCTGGACTTCAAACTGCTCAAAGTATTCAAGGCCGTGGTCGAGGCTGGCGGCTTCAGTGCGGCGCAGAATGAGCTGAACGTGGGCTTGGCGGCCATCAGCAAACAGATTTCCGACCTTGAGATTCGCATCGGTATGCGTCTGTGTACCCGGGGACGGGAAGGGTTTCACCTGACCGAAGAAGGGCGTCTGGTGTATCAGGCCTCGATCGATTTATTTGCCTCGGTCGATAACTTTCGTGATCGGCTTAGTTCAGCTCAGAATGAACTTATTGGCGATCTTGGGGTGGGCGTCATTGATAATACAATTACGGATTCAAATTCTCCGTTAGTTGCGGCGCTTAGAAGAATAAATGAAGAGTCGCCGAAAGTAAGATTTCAACTTCAGGCATCGCAGTTAGATGAAGTGGAAAGAGGCGTGGTCGAGGGGCGGTTAGTGGCCGGGATCGTGCCGGTTTATCAAAAAAGAGAAGAGTTCGATTACTTCCCGCTGTATGAAGAACGCTCGTACGTGTATTGCGCTGTCGGTCATCCGCTGTTCTCGGTGCCGGAGGCGGACATGGGCGGCAATGTGCTGCAGGATTACGAGTGCATCAACCATCGCTACGCGATCCATCGGGACAAACTGAATTTTGCCCGCTACGACAGCTTTTCCGCTTCGGCGACTCAAGTGGAAGCCGTGGCGCTGCTGGTCAAGACGGGCCGTTTCGTCGGTTTTCTGCCCGAGCATTACGCGGCAAACCTGGTGGCTCAGGGACAGTTTCGGGCGGTGCGTCCGGACCTGATCAACATCGTCACGCCGTTCAATCTGATCCTGCGCCACAACACTGTGCGCAGTCCGTTGGTGAAGGCGTTTGCCCAGGCGCTGGGGGTGGATTTGAAGGCGCCGGTTTAACCTCAAACGTAGGCGTTCAAGTGTGGTTAACAGTAACTAACGGACAATACATGGATACGCAGGAGCTACTGCAGGCTGCGATCTTTGATCTTGCTCTTCAGCAACATCGAAACCATCAAAAGATCGCAACCTGCGGCAGTTCCTACAAGGGCGGCGTGTGCAGCAATACGAAATCGTTTTTATCGAAACGTCCGCTCAATACCGGTGGCTGGGCACCCAGCGGAGTGCCTTGCAAGGCGTTGTAGTCGTTTCGGTCCATCATCAGCCAGGCCGGCCCCGAGAGGGCTTCCAGCTCCTGAATCGATTCGGTGAACACCGGTTGAAAGTCCTGCTCGATATTGACCATGAACTTGATCGCCTTGGCGTCTTTGCCCATGCCGTGCAGCACCAACGGCGCCGGAGCTTTTTGAATCTCTGCGAACGTGGCTCGGCTGAAGGCTTGCGTATCGTAAAGCTGACGTTCGACCGGTTCATATACCAGGATATAAACCGACCACAGCGCGAGGACTGCGCAACAGGCCAGCACCTCGGCTCGCCAGCGAGCGCGAAACCAAGCCGCCAGCGTGATGACTTGCAGAGCCGCAAGCACGATCAATACCGGCACAAAGGCAGGAGGTTGTGCTGGCAGACGCCGCTGAATGATCAGCAATGCGACAATCAACACCCCCGGTATCACCAACCACAGCCCTTGCATCAAACCCCGCAACCAACCGAATACCCGACCTTGCGCCACCTGAAACGGGTACGCCGCAATGATCGCTGCCATGGGCAGCATCGGCAGCAGGTAACGGGCCTTTTTCGCCTGGGGAATCGATAAGCCAATCATCACGATCAACCCGGCCGCCGTGCAGTATTGCAACAAGCGTAATGCCGGACCTGCCTGCCGTGGATTCGTCAGCCAGACCGCGGCCAATACCAGCAGTGCCAATGGATAAGCGAGCGCATAGTTGCCAAACGAAGCGGTGAAGTAATACAGCGAACCACTGACGCCTTCACTGCCGTCCATGCGCCCCATGAACTGCATGCGCACCACGTCATGCATGAAGGCCGTTCCACCACTGGCTTCGGCCAGCCACAGCAGTGCGCCAACGCACACCACCAACAACACCGCCGCCAACAGGCCAAAACCGAACAACCGTGACCATTGGCGATTGAGCAGGTAGTAGCTGCACAACATACCGGTGGGGATAACCAGCCCGATCGGCCCGCGAATCCCGAAGCCCAACAGCAGCAGCACAAAAATCAGCGGCCACCGACGGGGCATCGCGAAATGATCGGCGGCGTACCCAAGGTAGAACACCGAAAAGGCCACGGCCGCCAGCATCAGGTCCTGGGACACGGCACGGGTTTCAGTGACAAATGTACTGGTGAGCAACATCAACGCGATGCTCAGCAGCGCCCAGCGTGTGGAGCAGGGCGCGACCAACCGGTACATCAACGTGACGATCACCGCAGCGCCGATGGCAGTCGGCAACCACGCGGTGAGGCTATTGACCTGACCGAACGGCAGGGACAACAGCCAGACAAACACCGTAGACAGCGCCGAGTAATCGGCATAGGGCTGGCCATAGGTGGTCGGGAAAAACGACGGCCCGTGGCGCAGCATCTCCTGGGCGAACAGCACGAACCGCGAATCGAAACCGATTGCTGTTTGCTGATAGACCCCCGCGATGAACAGCATGAACGTCAGCAGCCCGAACCCTAAGGACTGCCGACGAATGCTGGGCGATACCGTACTCACGCGACGCCTGAGGCCGATGGCCATTGCTGAAGGGGAATTGGCAATTTGCGGGATTCACCACGGCCCATCGGGAAATACAGGAAGCCGCTGCGGGCCAGGCGCTCTGCGTCGTACAGGTTACGTCCGTCGAAAATCACCGGTGCATTCAGGCGTTGCTGGATCAGGTCGAAGTCTGGCGCCTTGAACTGCTGCCATTCGGTGCAGATGATCAAGGCGTCGGCACCCGAAAGGACTGATTCCGGCGTGCCCATGAGCATCAGCTTCGGTTCGTCAGGATAAAGGTGTTGGGTTTCCTGCATGGCTTCCGGGTCGAACGCCCGTACATTGGCCCCCGCAGCCCACAGCGATTCCAGTAGCACCCGGCTCGGCGCATCGCGCATGTCGTCGGTGTTGGGCTTGAAGGCCAGGCCCCAAACGGCGAAGGTCTTGTCGCGCAAATCACCCTTGTAGAACGCGTTGATGCGTTCGAACAGTTTGTGTTTCTGCCGCTCGTTGATGGCTTCCACCGCTTGCAGCAGGTCGCTGTTGCAGTGGGCTTCTTCGGCACTGTGGATCAGAGCGCGCATGTCCTTGGGGAAACACGAGCCGCCGTAACCGCAGCCGGGGTAGATGAAGTGGTAACCAATACGCGAGTCGGCACCGATGCCCAGCCGTACCGATTCGATGTCGGCACCCAGGTGTTCGGCCAGTTCGGCGATCTGGTTGATGAAGCTGATTTTGGTCGCCAGCATGCAGTTGGCGGCGTATTTGGTCAGCTCGGCGCTGCGCAGGTCCATGAACATGACGCGGTCATGGTTGCGGTTGAACGGTGCATAGAGGTCGCGCATCACGTCGCGCACTTCATCGCCTTCACAGCCGATGATGATGCGGTCCGGGCGCCGGCAATCGGCCACGGCCGAACCTTCTTTCAAAAACTCCGGGTTGGAAACGATATCGAACTGCAGCTGACGGCCGGCCTTGAGCAGGTACTGGTCGATATGGGCGCGCAGCGTATCGCCGGTGCCCACCGGCACCGTGGATTTCTCCACCAGGATCACCGGCTGTTCACGATGACGCGCGACCGCTTCACCCACGGACAACACGTATTGCAGATCCGCCGAACCATCCTCCCGGGACGGTGTGCCGACGGCGATGAACAGCACCTGGCCATGTTGCACCGCGAACTTTTCGTCCGAGGTGAAGTGCAGCCGCTTGGCATCCAGGCTTTCACGCACCAGGCTGGCCAGCCCCGGCTCGAAGATGCTGACGTGGCCTTGTTGCAGCAACGCAACTTTTTTCTCGTCAATGTCCATGCACACTACGTCATGGCCGACTTCAGCCAGGACGGCGGCTTGCACCAGACCAACGTAACCGCTACCAAATACACTGATTTTCATGATGCACTCCTAAGTTCGGGCGCGCGAGCAGGTCGAGAATTAATAGTAATGACCCCCAGGATGACCAGCGCCACTCCCAGGGTTTTTGAAAGACTGAAGGATTCGTTGAACAGTGGCAGGCTGGCGGCCAGCACATACACCAGCGCGTAGCTGATGCTCAGCAGCGAATAGGCCCGACCCAGCGGCACATCCCGCAGGGCCGCGAGCCAGGTGAGCATCGACACGGCATAGGCGAGGATGGCGGCCAGTACGACAATCACAGCGGGCATATCGACGCTGCCGCTGCTCAAGGCCGCTAACCACTGTTCAGGATGTGGCAAGCGAGTCATGCTCCAGCGCATGCCCAACTGCGCGGCGGTGCCCAGCACTACGCTGCCCATGGCAAAGGCGATTCCGCGACGCAGGCTCATGCGTGTTGCCCCAGCAACGCCACGCCACCAATCACCAGCGCCACGCCCAACCAGTGACGGCGGTCGATGACTTCGTGAAAGACGAAACGGGCGACCAGTGTGATCAGCACGAAATTCAGGCTGAGCATGGGATAGGCGATACCGACTTCGAGGCGCTGCAACACCAGCAGCCAGACCAGCAAACCCAGCCCCAGAGAGGCGAGCGCCAGCCACAGCCAGGGCGAACGCAGTTTCTCGCCCCAACCCGAGGTCTTGCCACGCCAGCTTTCCACGGCGTACTTCTGGGCGATCTGGCCAAGGCAAGTCAGCAGGCAGGCGGTCAGTAGCAGCAACAGGCTCATGACGCATCCCGAGGGAAGATCAGGATCACCAGGTTGCCTTGTTCATAACGTTTGCCATCCTTGGGCAGCAGTTCGATTTCTTGCAGTTCGTCATCCCCTTTGACCCGCATCACCACGCCGACCGAACCACTCTGACGCGCTTCGCGCATCCACTGTTGCACGTGCTCGAGATCGACCCGCTGCTGTATTGCATCTGGATCAGGATAGTCGAGGCCGTATTTCAATTCGCCTATCGTGTTGTACAACGCCACCTCCGGGCGTTTCAAGCGCCAGGCCAGGGCCGAGGCAGCGCCCAGGTCGTTGCTCAACAGCTTGTCGGTCTGCGCCAGTTCCGGGGCGTGCTGGAGGATGAACTGGTCGGGCATCTTGTTAGCCACCACCGAATCCGGCATGCCGGCCGGCAGCACGCCGATCAGCAGCAAACTGCCAAAAGCCGGTGCCGCCCAGCATTGCAAGGGACGGAAGGCCTGCAGCAGGTTGGCCATGATCCAGCCGATCAACCCGATGAACACCAATACCAGGTTGTGCAGTTCGTGGGTGTACAGCGGTTTTTTCAGTTGCAGATAAACCAGCGCAATCAGGACGATCAGGCCCAGCGTCATGTTCAGCAGGCCATTGATCCCCAGCACCCGGCCTTGTTCCAGCTTCAGTCGGTCCGCCAGGGCATGGCCCAGCAACAACGCCAGAGGCAGCAGGCAGGGCATGATGTAGGTCGGCAGCTTGCCGTTGCTCAGGCTGAAAAACAGCAAGGGCATCAGCAACCACAGCAGCAGGAAAGCGATGTTGGCCTGACGCCGGGTCTGCCAGGCCTGTTTCAGCGCCGATGGCAGCAACGCCGCCCATGGCAGGCTGAACGCTACCAGCAGCGGCAGGTAGAACCACCATGGCGCATCGTGTTGGGCGTCATCCCCGGCGAAGCGGCGAATGTGTTCGTGCCAGAAGAAGAACCGCCAGTAATCGGGTTCCTGCGCGTGCACCGCCAAGGCCCACGGCAGGCTCACCGCGATGGCGACGATAATCGCCACCGGGCCGTAAGTCAGCAGTTCCCGCCAGCGTTTCTGCCAGAGCACCCAGGGCAGGGCGATCAACACCGGCAACGCCCAGGCGAGGAAGCCTTTGGTCATGAAACCCATGCCACAGGCAAGCCCCAGTACAGTCCAGCCGAGCAGACGCTGGCCACGGCTGGTGCTGTCCAGCGCAAACCACAAAGCCACCAGGCTCAGGTTTACCCAGAAGGTGAATTGCGGATCGAGGTTGGCGTAGCCGGCTTGCCCGGCGATGATCGCAAAGCTCATGTACAGCAGCGCACAGGCAAAACTCTTGCGCGGCTCGTTCCACAGCCGGTGAGCGATCAGGTAGCACAGCAACACGCTCAGCCCGGTGCTCAGCACCGAGGCAATACGTACGCCAAACAGATTGTCGCCAAACAGCGCCTGGCCGATAGCGATCATCCAGTAGCCCGCGATGGGCTTTTCGAAGTAACGCAGGCTCATGAAATGCGGCGACACCCAGTTACCGCTCAGGAGCATGTCCTGGCTAATCTGGGCGTAACGGGTTTCGTCGGGAATCCATAGGCCGTGGGTGCCCAGTGGCAACAAGTACGCCAGCAGCAGAACGACCAGTAATAACGGCAATGCCCAGGGTTTGCTCATGCGCCTTGAACCCCTAGCCAACCTTCGCGACCCTCAAGGGTGCCGCGTACAACCCGGCCCTTCGGCAAGATGGCGGGGGCGTCGGGAAGCAAATTGCCCAAGGGCTGGAAATGAATATCACGTTGGCGAGCATCGGCCAATAATTGGCGAAAATCGTTGGCCATCAGAATCCCTTCTACTTCGGCATGGACAGTGTAGACATTGAGTTTTTGCGGGGAGAACCGCTCAAGAATGAAGGTGTTGAAGTCTTTGGCCGCAACGGTCGGGCCAACCACTTCGTCGAAGGTCGGCAGGTCCACCGGAATCTGCGGTGCGCCCAGACTACCATTGGTCAGGATTGGCTGGAACATATGCTGGCCTCGACAATCGCTGTTGTAGCGAAAGCCGAAACCTTGCTTGGCTTCGATCACACGCTCGTCCGCCCGCCAACCGGCGGACGCCGAGCATTCGACTTTTTGGCCGAGGATGTCACTGAGGCTGTCGACGCCACGACGAATCTGCTCGATCAGTTGCGCCTGGCTCCAGCGTCCGGCATTGGCCTGCCAGCCGTGGTGATCCCAGGCGTGCAGGCCGACTTCATGCCCAGCCGCCTGGGCTTGACGCATCAGGTGCCCGAGGTCCCGACCGATCGGTTTACCCGGCCACGCAGTGCCTGCCAACAAAATGTCCCAGCCATACAGGCCGGCAGCGTTGGAACGAAGCATCTTCCAGAGAAACTGCGGACGGATAAGGCGCCACAAGTGGCGCCCCATGTTGTCTGGCCCGACGCTGAAGAAAAACGTCGCCTTGACCTGTGCTTCATCGAGTATTTCGAGTAACCGCGGCACCCCTTCACGGGTGCCTCGGTAGGTGTCGACATCGATTCGAAGGCCTGCCTGCATCAACGTTTTTTGTCCGCGATTTCGAGCATGGCCTCGCGCAGGAAGAAGTCCAGCGTGTTGCCGATGGTTTCCTTCATCTCCACGGTGGGTGCCCAGTCAAGCAGACGCTTGGCGTTGGCGATGCTCGGTTTGCGGTGAGACACGTCCTGATAGCCAGTGCCGTAGAAAGCCTTGCTTTCGATATCGCGGAAACCGGCGAATGGCGGGAAGTTGTCGCGCAACGGGTGAGCTTCGAACTGACGCAGCAGTTCTTCGCCCAGCTGACGAATGCTGGCTTCGTTGTCCGGGTTGCCGATGTTGATGATCTGGCCGTTGCAGACATCGTTGTCGTTGTCGATGATCCGCGCCAGGGCTTCGACGCCATCGGCGATGTCGGTGAAGCAGCGTTTTTGTTCGCCGCCGTCGAACAGGCGAATTGGCGTGCCTTCCACCAGGTTCAGGATCAACTGGGTGATGGCCCGGGAGCTGCCGATACGCGCCGAGTCCAGACGGTCCAGGCGTGGGCCCATCCAGTTGAAAGGGCGGAACAGGGTGAAGTTCAGGCCTTTCTGGCCGTAAGCCCAGATCACTCGGTCAAGCAGCTGCTTGGAGATCGAGTAGATCCAGCGTTGCTTGTTGATCGGCCCAACCACCAGGTTGGAGCTGTCTTCGTCGAAGTTGGCGTCCTGGCACATGCCATAGACTTCGGAGGTCGACGGGAAGATCACGCGCTTGTTGTATTTGACGCAGTAGCGAACCAGTTTCAGGTTCTCTTCGAAGTCCAGTTCGAATACACGCAGCGGATTGCGGGTGTATTCGATCGGCGTGGCGATCGCCACCAGCGGCAGGACCACGTCGCATTTCTTGATGTGGTACTCGATCCACTCCGAGTGGATGCTGATATCGCCTTCGACGAAGTGGAAGTTCGGATGGCTGCGCAGGCGCTCGATGGCGTCCGAGCCGATGTCCAGGCCGTACACTTCATAGCGGTCGTCACGCAGCAGGCGCTCGGACAGGTGATTGCCGATGAAGCCGTTGACGCCAAGGATCAGCACGCGGGTGCGACGCGGTGCACGGCCCGATTCGGCGCCACGCAGCACAGAACCGTCGACCAGCCCCAGCTCATTGGCCAGTTGTGGACCGCTGAGGTACAGGCCGTTGTCGTTGCGTTGGCCGGCGTTGACCACCAGCGAGTCTTCGCCGCAGGCGATGCGCAGCGGATCGACGCTGATAACCCGGCCCGGTGCCTGACCTTCGTTGCCCTTGACGACATCCGCGCTCCAGACAATCAACTTGTGCTCGCCCACGGCACAGAACGCGCCTGGGTAAGGTTGGGTCACGGCGCGGACCAGGTTGAACAGTTCTTCGGCAGGTTTACTCCAGACCAGTTTGCCGTCCGCCGGGGTGCGACGGCCAAACACTGTGGCTTTGGATTCGTCCTGTGGAGTTTCGCTGATTTTGCCCTGAAGCAATGCAGGCAAGGTGTCGCGCAGCAGATCGCTGGCGGCCTGGCGCAATTTGGCGTGCAGGGTCAGCGCGGTGTCGACGCGCTCGATCGCTACCCGCTCCTGGGCAATGATGGCGCCGGCATCGGCACGTTTGACCATGCGGTGCAGGGTCACGCCGGTCTCGGTTTCACCGTTGACCAGTACCCAGTTGGCCGGTGCGCGGCCACGGTAGCGAGGCAGCAACGAACCGTGCAGGTTGAAGGCGCCTTTGCTGGCCGTGGCCAACAGTGGTTCGCTCAGCAGGTTGCGGTAGTAGAACGAAAACAGGTACTCGGGGTTGAGTTTGCTGATGCGCTCGATCCACAGCGGGTGGTTGGCGTCTTCCGGGGCGTGCACCGGGATGCCTTTACGGGCGCACAGTTGCGCAACCGAGCCATAGAACGCATTTTCCTTCGGGTCATCGGGATGGGTGAACACGGCTGCAATCTCGAAACCGCTGGCAAGCAGGGATTCGATGCCGGCACAGCCAATATCGTGATAAGCGAAGACAACAGCTTTTGCACTCATGAGAGAACCTGATCTGAAGAAGTGGAAGTGAGACCGTCAACGGTGACAACGGGGGCAGGAGCAGAAGGGGTGCTACGTAAAACTTTTTCGATAAAGAACCGTGGACGTGCCCGGACGTCGCTGTACATGCGGCCCAGGTACTCGCCCAGCAGGCCCATGCCAATGAATTGCCCGCCGGTGAAAACGAACAATACGGCGAACAGGACGAACGTACCGCCGCCCGCCCAACCGGCGCCGAAAGCCATGCGCAGCACAATCAACGCGATGGCGAACAGCACGCCGAGGCCGGCCATGCCGAAGCCGACGATGCTCAGCAATCGCAGGGGTGTGGTGGTCATGCAGGTGATCAGGTCGAACATCAGGTTGATCAGGCGCATCGGGCTGTATTTGGATTCGCCGTGTTCACGCTCGGCGTGGGTCACCAGAATTTCCGTGGTGTGCCGGGCGAAGCTGTTGGCCAGGATCGGGATGAACGTGCTGCGTTCGCGGCAGGCGAGCATGGCGTCGACGATGGTGCGGCGGTAGGCGCGCAGCATGCAGCCGTAGTCGCTCATGGCAACACCGGTGGAGCGTTGCACGGCAAGGTTGATCAGCTTCGACGGCCAGCGACGCAAGGCCGAGTCCTGACGGTTGTTGCGCACCGTGGCGACTACGTCATAGCCCAGTTCAGCCTGAGCCACCAGCCGCGGGATTTCTTCAGGCGGGTTTTGCAGGTCGGCGTCGAGGGTGATCACCACGTCGCCCTTGCATTGTTCGAACCCTGCCATGATCGCCGCATGCTGGCCGTAGTTGCGGTTGAGAATGACCGCCACCACCGGGCTGCCGTCGAGACTGGCCGCGTCCTCGAGGATTTGCGCCGAGTTGTCGCGGCTGCCGTCGTCGACCAGCACAATTTCGTAGTCATGATGCAGTTGCTGGCACGCCGCTTCGGTGCGCCGAAGCAACTCAGGCAGACTGTCTTCCTCGTTATAGACCGGGATGACGATTGATACGCAACGGATCGGATAAGGTTTCACAGGCTTCTGTCCAGTGTTTTTTCAATGGCGCCGACGACACGATCGACATCATCGGTAGTCATGTCGGGGAACAACGGGATCGAACACAGCCGCGCCGAGTTCCATTCGGTGTTGGGCAGGTAGATGTTGGGGAAACGCTGCCGGTAGTAAGTGTGCAGGTGGGTGGCGATGAAGTGAATACCTGTGCCGATGTTCTGTTCCTGCAACGCCTTCATGAACGCCTCGCGATCCAGCCCGCAACGTTCGGCGTCGATGCGCAGGATGAACAGATGCCAGGCGTGCTGTTGCGCATGGGCCGGAATGGCCAGCGGTTGCACCGGCAGGCCTTCAAGGCGTTGCAGGTAGGTCTGGGCCAGCTCTGTGCGCTTGGCGTTGATCGCGTCCAGGCGTTCCAGCTGAACCAGGGCGATGGCGGCATTGATGTCGGCCAGGTTGTACTTGAAGCCGGGTTCGATCACCTGGGCCTGGGGTTTTCGGCCGTGGGTGAGGCGGTCGTAGGCGTCGACGCCCAGGCCATGGAACTTGAGCATGCGTACCCGATTGGCCAGGGCTTCATCGTCGCTGACGAACATCGCGCCCTCGGCGCAGGTCATGTTCTTGATCGCGTGGAACGAGAAGATCGCCGTGCCTTGGGCGCCGACATGCCGACCTTTATAGAAAGTGCCCGCCGCGTGAGCCGCGTCTTCGATGACGGTGATGCCATGTTTGTCGGCCAGAGCGTAGAGCGGATCGAGGTCGAATGCCGCGCCGGCGTAATGCACCGGAATGATTGCCTTGGTGCGAGGCGTGATCGCCGCTTCGATGCTCTCCAGGTCGCTCATCAACGTGTCGCGGTCAACGTCGACGAAAACCGGCGTCGCACCGAGCAGGCAGATCATGTTGGCGGTCGACACCCAGGTCTGGGACGGAGTGATGACTTCGTCACCGGGACCGATACCCAAGGCCAACAAAGTAATGTGCATGCCACCGGTGGCCGAGGACAATGCGACGGCATGCCGACAGCCGACATAGTTGGCGAAGTGTTCTTCCAGTTGCTGGTTTTTCGGCCCGGTAGTGATCCAGCCAGAGCGCAGTACTTGCTCTACCGCAGCAATTTCTTCATCGCCGATACTCGGGCGAGAGAAGGGGAGAAACGCCTGACTCATGGGCACCTCGGAACTGAAAAAAAAATTAGACTATCAGGCTTGAACGTTGGATCCAACATCAGCGTAGACGCTAAAACAAAAGCGGCATCAAGCAGTTGCCAGTAATTTGTGACAAATTACATCGGTTGACTTTGCTTGTCATGCCCGACGGGTTGGACGCTATCAAGACGCCATCTGTGATCCGTTGAGGGTAAGCGCGATTTTGTGAAAGGAACATGAAAAACCGGTAGGTGATTCGTTTTATTTCAAGCCCATACAGGCACTGTTCAGGCTTCTACCGGCTCATCGCATTTTTTGTAGGGAAAGGCGTACAGAAGTGTCTGCCTTGATGGACTTGCGCTGCATTGCTTAGTTGTTTTTTTGAATTGTTATATTCGGGGGCGATTTCGTTTCTCGCCCGTTACCGATTCAAAAGCTTAAGGTTCGCTCAGTACATGAGCATGGCCGATGGTCGACACATGAACCTCGCTCCCAGCGGGTGGCGCATGCATGCCGGAACTGCGCACCAGCAATGAACGCCCCGGACGGTCATCAGCGTTCAACGTCTGCAATTCCACGGTCAATGTGCAGGTATTACCGCCGAAGTCGCATTCGGTGACCACGCCGCGACAGCCGTCCTGTTGCTCCAGGCCGTGGGGCGCGCTGATCAGCTGAAGTTGCTCGGGGCGCAGCATGATTTGCGCTGATCGGTTGTTTCTGTGGTTGTTGACCGGTATGCGACCCAGATCGCAATGAGCCCAACCCGCTTCGATTCTGGCCGGCATGACCACGGCATCCCCGAGAAACAGGGCGGTTTGTTCATCGGCGGGATAGCGGTAAAGGTCCAGCGGATGTCCGGATTGCACTAGCCGGCCCTGACGCATCACCGCCAACTGATCGGCGAATGACAACGCTTCACTTTGATCGTGAGTCACCAGAATGGTCGTGACACCGGCGTCAGCCAGAAGCCTTGCGACCAATTTGCGCATGGCGGCGCGCAAACCGGTATCGAGTGCCGAAAACGGCTCGTCCAGCAACATCAGCCGTGGTTGTTGCGCCAGGGCCCGGGCCAGCGCGACACGCTGTTGCTGGCCGCCGGAGAGTTCATGCGGCCAACGATTGGCCATACTCGAGTCCAGTGCCACGCTGTCCATCAACTCGGCGACACGTTCCTGTTTGGCAACGCCCTTGGCCGCCAGCCCGAAACCGATGTTGGCGGCTACGGTCATGTGCGGGAACAGCGCACCATCCTGCGGAACATAGCCGATCAAGCGTTGATGCGCGGGGACCTCGCGGGTGCCGTCGACCAGCATTTGACCATTGAGCGCAAGGCTGCCCGAGTCCGGGAACTCGAAACCGGCGATCATTCGCAGCAAGGTGGTCTTGCCCGAACCGGACGGGCCGACGATCACCGTACGGCTTCCCGTCGGCACCGACAGGCTGATGTTCTCCAGGGCTCGGTGAGAACCGTAGGACTTGCAGATCGAGTGGAGTTCAAGAGCGTTCATCGGCCAGCCGTGCGTTTGGATTGATGGTAAAGAAGTCCGGTTAACGGAAGCGACAGCAGAATCATGAGCAAGGCATAGGGCGCCGCGGCGGCATAGTCGATTTCACTGGTCATTGCCCAGAAACCGGTAGCCAGGGTGCGCGTGCCATTGGGGGCGAGCAGCAGGGTGGCGGTCAACTCATTGCTGACCGCCAGAAACACCAGCGCAGCGCCAGCGGCAGCACCGGGTGCGGCCAGACGCAGAGTGATCAGCCACAACGCCCGACCAGGCGAACGGCCGAGGCTGCGCGCCATGTTCTCCAGTTCCACCGGCGCCTGGGCGATGCCTGCGCGCAAACTCACCAGGGCGCGGGGCAAAAACATCAGTAAATACGCCAGCAGCACCGTGATGGTGGTCTGGTAAATCGGCCGGGCAAAATGAATCGTCAGCGTTACCAGCGCCAGCGCGACGACAATCCCCGGCAACGCGCTGGTAATGTAGTTGCAGCTTTCCAGCACACGTTGCAACGGGCCCGGTGAGCGAATCGACAGCCAGGCGATCGGGATGGCCGCGCATGTGGTAATGAGCGCGCCGGCGGCCCCGAGCATCAGCGTCTGCTCCAGCGCCGGCAGCAGTTCGCTCAGGTTCCAGACTTGCGCGCCACCGTCGATCAGCCACTTGCCAAGGGTGATCAACGGCACACCGAGTGCCAGCACACAGGTCATGCCTTGCAGCGTCAGCGCGAGCAGGGTGGTGCGCAACTTCAAGCGCACAATCCTTTGTTCGCGCGCGCTTCCCGACCCGACCCGGGCGTAGCGCGCCGTGCCGCGAGCAGCCGACTCGGCCGTCAGCATGGCCAGGCAGCAGAGCGCGAGGACGCCGGCCAGCATATTGGCGGCAGGCCCGTTGAAGGTGGACTTGAACTGATCGAAGATGGCCGTGGTGAAGGTGTCGAAGCGAATCATCGCGTACAGACCGTACTCGGCCAGCAGGTGCAGCCCCACCAGCAAGGCACCGCCGCAGATGGCCAGGCGCAACTGCGGCAGCACCACGCGAAAGAACACTGCCCAGGGCTTGAGCCCCAACGACTCGGAGACATCTTCGATAGCCGGATCGAGCCGGCGCAAAGTCGCTGCTATCGGCAGGTAAAGAAACGGGAAATAGGCGATGACCGACACCAGAACGCCGGCAAACAGGCCATGAATCGGTGGCACCAGACTGACCCACGCATAGCTGTGCACGAATGCCGGCACCGCCAGCGGCGCCGTCGCCAACAGCGACCACCAGCGCCGCCCCGGCAAGTTGGTGCGTTCCGTCAACCAGGCCAGCGCCAGACCCAGTGCGATGCACAAGGGAATGGTGAGCACCACCAGCAGCACGGTGTTGATCAGCAACTCGCCGACGCGTGGGCGCCATACCAGCGTCACCAGCGTCGCCCAGCCAGTCTGCACCGATACGCCGATCACGAAAGCAATCGGCAGCAACGCCAGCAACGACATCAGCACCGACAGGCTAATCACCCAGGCGCCGCCGCGGCCCGAGAAGACGCCGCGAGAGCGTGCGCGCAAGTTTACAGAGGACGCCGCAGCGACCTCTGCCGGTAGCGTTTCAGGCAACAATTAGAGCAACCCGGCCTGGGTCATCAGCTCAACCGCTTTTTTGCTGTCGAGTTTCGAGACGTCGACAGTCGGAGCGTCGAGTTGCTGCAGCGGCACCAGTTTCGGATTGGACTCTGCATTCTTGCCCACGGCGTATTCAAAAGAGTTGCCGTTCTTGAGGATCGCCTGGCCGTCTTTGCCGGTAATCCATTTCAGGAATGCCTGGGCCTGTTCCTTGTGTTGACTGGAGGCCAGGACGCCACCGCCGGACAGGCTGACAAAGGCACCTGGATCCTTGTGTTTGAAGTAGTTCAGCGAGGTGTTCTTGCTGTTCTCGCCGGTCTTGGACTGATCGACGAAGCTGTAATAGTGATAGATCACGCCGCTGTCGATCTGACCGGCATTGACCGCCTTGAGCACGGCGCTGTTGCCCCGGTAGGCGGTGAAGTTGGTTTTCATGGCTTTCAGCCAGTCGAGGGTCGCGGCTTCACCCTTGAGTTCCAGCACGGCAGCGACGATGGCCTGGAAGTCGGCACCGGCCGGCGAAGCGGCCCAGCGGCCTTTCCAGTTCGGTGCTGCGAGGTCCATCAGCGATTTTGGCAAGTCTGCTTCAGCCAGCTTGCTCGGGTTGTAGACGAACACCGTGGAGCGTGCGGCAATCCCTACCCATTTGCCATGCGCCGGACGATAGGCCGCGCCCACTTGTTCCAGCGTGCTCGGCGCAACCGGTGCAAACAGCCCCGCGTTGTCGACCAGCACCATCGCCGGGGAGTTTTCGGTCAGGAACACGTCGGCCGGGGAGGCTGCACCTTCCTGCACGAGCTGATTGCCCATCTCGGTGTCGTCGCCATTGCGCACGGTCACTTTGATGCCGGTTTCCTTGGTGAAACCTTCGACCCAGGATTTGGTCAGGCTTTCGTGTTGAGCGTTGTAGACCACGATACCCTCCGGCTGCGCAGCGGCATACACGTGACCGGCGCTGAGGAAAGCAGTGGTCAACAATGCGTTTTTAAGGAACGAGGGGATACGGGAAATCATTCTGTCGACGGCTCCTGTTTTTTTAGTCAACACGCGCAGATTCATTATTGGAACAATGCGAATCATTTGCATGTTTGAGTCGCCGCGAATGTAGAGCGCCAAATGAGAAAAAAACGTCAAAAAAATCGTAAATAGATGTCATTTCACTGTCGACGGAAAACTTGAGCCGACACGGTGGTGGGCAACTTTCAAACGATATCTTCGATCGGAGTGTGGCTTTGGGCCCCTTGGCTGAACTTTGGCCTGGTCTGAGGTGACGCCGGGTTCAAGGCTTATAACGCATCATGGCAATGGTCACGCGTGTTCCTGTCTGCGGCGTACTTTGAACCGTCAGATGTCCACCCAGTCTTTCGACAATCCGCTTGCAGTGGGCAAAGCCAAGCCCGAACGACGATGATTGCGACCGTGCGGCGTCGGCACGGAAAAACACTTGCCCCAATTGCCGGACTTCTTGCGTGGACATGCCTGCACCGTTATCTGTGATCCTGATGATCAAACCGCTGCCCGGTTGTTCGTCCAGCGTGACGTCGACGGCGCCGCCGGCCGGGGTGTACTTGATGGCGTTGTCCAGCAGGTTGCCAAACACCACCTCCCACTGTTCCGGTCCTCCGGCGACTTGGGCCTGATAATCCTCCAGCAGATGCAGGGAGAGACTGAGACCTTTGAGTTCGGCAGCCTTGCGCCAACGCTCGACAGCATTGAGTGCATTGTCATTCAACCCACTTGCCTGCCCGGCAATCTCGGCGGTGCCCTCCAGTTGCGCAAGGTCCAACAGGCCGAGAGACAGGCGCTTGAGCACCTGCATTTCGGCCAGCACATCACGACAGGTCTGGGCGTAATCTTCGGCGTGCCGTGGCCGCGCCAGAATGACCTCCAGCGCAGAGGTCACGGCAGCAATCGGCGTCTTCAGTTCATGGGAGGCGTTGGCGATAAACAGCCGTTGATGTTCCAGCACCTCCTGAACCGCCGCTTCCATTTGCGCGTAGCTGTCGAACAGCAGTTTTTCTTCCGCCGAGTGCGCCTCGAACACCACCCGGCGGGTGAATTCCGGCGGCTTCAAGGTGCGCAGTTGTCGAGCGAAATGGCGAAGGTTGCGGGTGGAGAGCGACACCACGATAAAACTGCCAAGCGTCGTCAACAGCAATATCCCTATCGCGGCCAGCGCCACCACCCGTTTGAAGGCGTTGACCGCATTGAGCACCGGTTGCGCGTTGGTGGCCACCAGCAGCCTGGCTTTCAGCGGGCCTTCGGGGCTGGCGCGCTCAAGGTCGCCCATCTGTGCGATCCATTTCTCGTGACCGACATCGAACAGGAAAGTCTCTTCGTCGCCCGCGCGAACCTGACTCATGGCCTCGCGAAGCGCTTTGCGCATTGACGGCGTTGGTCCCCAGGATTCTTGCAGCATCTCACCCGATATCGATGACAAGTCAAAAAACAGGTCGTGATCGTGATCCAGTTCCGAGGCGAATTCACCCTGGCGCTGATAGACCAACTGCGCGTTTTCGACGCTGATCAGCGACTCGATGACGTCCGACTGGGTATCGAGATGGTGCCGCAGTTCATCGAGCCGGGTGGTTTGCACCCAATGACTCAGCCACACATAGCCGACGAACAACACACACGCCTGAACCACGAACAACGTGAGCGCGATTTTGATGTTCAGTGCCAGGTTACGCCACACGAAGGATCAACCCTTTGCCGCGAACGGTTTCAATCTCGACGTCGGCCCCAGCCAACTTGCGTCGCAGGCGATTGAGCAGCACGTCCAGGCTGTTGCTGTCTGGCTCGCTGTCGAAAGGGTAGAGCAACCCCAGCAATACCGTGCGGGTCTGCAACTGATTCGCCTTGCCGGCCAGCGCCACCAGTAGATTGTATTCCATGCCCGTGAGATCCAGCGGACGGTCGCCGATGCTGACCCGCAAGGTGTCGAGTTCGATGTTCAGATTGCCCAGTGTCAGCGATTTCGAGCCACGGGCGATCGAGCGCCGATAGAGGGCATTGAGCCGCGACACCAATTCGATCATTTCGAAAGGTTTGCTCAGATAATCGTCGGCGCCGCGATCCAGGCCCTGCACCCGATCCACTACTTCGCTTCTGGCCGTGACCATGATCACCGGCACGTCGTTGCCCTTGCCGCGCACCACGCTGAGTACTTCCAGACCCGATATCTGCGGCAGCATCCAGTCCAGCACCAACACGTCGTATTCACTGGCATCGGCATAGTACAAGGCCTCTTTGCCGTCCCTGGCCAGATCCACCACCCAGCCTTCTTCCTCAAGCCCGCGCTTGATGCTGTTACCCAGCAGGGCATTGTCTTCGGCCACCAGAACCTTCATCGCTCGCTTCCTGATCAGGCATTGCAGGCGTGCATTCATTGCATGTCCGGCACGCACTGGCAAGCCGTCGCACAGCCATGTGACTTCGTTAACAAGCGGTTCATTTTCGCTTCTTTAGACTGCCCGCCAGTGGTGAGCGAGCCCTTCGGCTTCGATTCGCTTTTCAGTCCCTTTTCTGGATTTCTTCCATGAGCCTTTCCAGTCGACGCCTGTCGTTCATCCTCCTGACGGGGCTGCTGGCCTGTCTGGTGGCTGCGACATTTTCCAGCCTGGCCACTCATGTGCGCTTCGGGCTGGAGTTTCGCGGTGGTTACGAGATTTATTACGTTGTGAACCCGGCACCGGGCAAAACCCGGCTCGCCAAGGATGACTTGTTGCAGACGGTCGCGATCCTGAGTAAACGCGCCGACAGCATTGGTATTACCGAACCGGACATCCGGGTCGAGGGCGCCAACCATATTCGGGTGAAACTGGCAGGCCTGACGTCCGCCGAAGAATCACGCTCGCTGCTCGGAAGTTCGCAGGGGTTGCCCACGCAGCTGACCGAGAAATACACCCAGACCGTCGGCAGCGTACTCGGCAAAACCGCGCTGGCGGAAACCGTTCAGGCAGGTTTGATCGGCATCGCCTGTATTTTCCTGTTGCTGGTGGGGCTGTACCGCACTGCCGGTTTGATCGCCGCGTTTTGTACGCTGGTCTACCTGTGGCTATTGCTGATTGTATTCACCGCCTCGGGTGCCACCTTGTCGCTGTCGGCGGTGGTCGCGTTTGTGCTGGGCATTGGCATGGCGGCGGATGCGAGCATCATTTGCCTGGAACGTATTCGCGAGGAAATCGACCTTGGCCGGTCTCTGCGCGAAGCCGTGGATAACGGTTTCAAAGGCTCGCTGCCGACGATACGTGATGCAAACCTGGTGACCGCGCTGGCGATGATTGCCTTGTTCGCGGCCGGCATCGGGCCGATTCAAGGATTTGCGCTGACCATGCTGGTGAGCATCGTGATCAGTGTCGCCACTAACTTCTTGCTGATTCGCCAGCTGATGCTGTGGCTGGTCGATACCCAGTGGGTCAGCCAGCGTTGGTTGATCGGAAAGAGCAAGCCGCGCGCCACCAAGGCTCGCCGTTTCAACTTCTTGGGCCTGGGTAAAACGGCGATTGTGGTCTCGTTGCTGACCATCGTTTCCGGCTCGCTGTATTACCGCGCTCACGGCCTGAACCTGGACATTGATTTTACCGCCGGCACTGCGCTGGACATCGACGTCGACCGTGCGATCACTCAGGAAACCGCCACGCAAATCATGACCGGGGCGGGCACCATCCCGGCCACCGTGGCCGTGGGCGGTGCACAGAATCAGCACATCGCCGTACGCTTCGATGAAGTGCTCAAGTCCGCTGATCTGAAGCAGATCATTACTGCGTTCAAGGGTAAGTATCAGACCGTAGAGTACGAGGAAAACACCGCAGACCCGGGCGTTGCACGGGATTTTGCCACTCGGGCCATTTATGCGGTGATTGCGGCATTCGCCAGCATCGCAATCTATATCGGCCTGCGTTTCTCCTGGGCCATCGCCTTGGCAACCTTGCTGCCGATCGTTCAGGACATCCTCATCGTTTCGGCGATCTTCTCGCTGTTCAAGTTCGAGATCGACGTCACTTACATCGCTGCATTGCTGACGATCATCGGCTATTCACTGAACGACAAGATCGTGATCTTCGGACGCATTGTCGAAAACGTGAAAAAGTCCCCGCCGGTGGATGCGCTGGCCTTGTGGAGCCTGATCAACCTGAGCATCAGCCAGACCCTGAGGCGTTCGCTGTACACCGTGCTGACAGTGGTGATGGCGTCGACCTGCCTGTATCTGTTTGCCTGCGAACCGTTGCAGATGTTCTCGCTGGCTCTGGTGCTGGGTCTGATATCCGGCGCGGTGTCGTCGATTTTCATGTCCAGCGCTATCTGGCTGACGCTTTCCCGGCGAAGCTTTCGGGTGGCGAAGGTTGGTTCAACATTGAAACTCAGCCCCAAGCGTGTCCCGCATCTGGCGTCCACGCCGTTCCTGGGGGCACTGCTGTTCGTCTGCACGGTCGGCGTCGGTGGGTGGTTCTGGGTGCCGGCTCAGGCAACGGCCGGTAAAACGACGGTGAGCGCCTTGACGGTGACCGGTTCCCTTGGCGATTTGTCGAGTTTCCGGACGATTACCGTAGACACTGCCCGTTTAGTGGACGCCGGCGACCTGAAAGCAGCCAAGGCTCGCATCACCGATCTGGAAACAGCGTGGGATCAAGCCGAAGAAACCTTGCAGCCGAAGTCGCCGGCTGACTGGACTTCGGTCGATAAATCGATTGACCGTGCACTGTCCCAACTGCGCTCCGGCAACCCGGATCCGCAAGCCTGTGCCGAAGCCTTGAAGACTCTGCTGGCCAAGTTTGATAGCAAGCAGATCAGTGCCGCCATCCCCGTAGCAGCCACTCCCGCCGGGTCGATGGGCGATCTGTCCTACCTGATGGCCATCATTACCGACACCAAAAAGCTACTGGGCAGTGGCGACATGAAAGGTGCAAGGGCCAGGATCACTGACCTGGAAAGTGCCTGGGACCAAAACGAGGAACAACTGCGACCGATTGATCCTGAAGGCTGGACCTCCATCGACAAGTCCCTGGACCGGGCGTTGAAGCAAGTCAGAACCGGGTCGCCGGATCTGACTGCGTGTACTGAGGCGCTGGAAACCCTGGCGACGAAGATCGACAGCAAGCGCCTGCACTGACACCTATTCGGCCCGGGGAATATACGCCACGCTCTGGTCTTCACGGCCGTGGAATATGCGCTCGCCGTTGGTGGGCGTGGTGGTGATGACCTGATGGTCTGCACTCAGGTAGTCCAGCGGTACTGCATCACCGTTGCGGTACTGGGTGATAACGATGGTGCGTTGCGGGTCCCAGTGCTGGCCGCTGGTGTTGTCCAGCCAGGTCATCAGCGCGGCGGTATCGCCGGTGCGAGGAAAGTCCTGGCTTTGCTGCACGTAATAGAAGGGGGCGCCGCCGGTTTGCAGGTACATCGGCACTTTGTTGTCCACCTCGATCATCACCATGCGCCATGTATTGAGCGGTGCGCGTTTGCTGGCCTCAAGCCTGACCGTCTCACCGAACTGAACCACGCCGCCACCGCCGTTGGTCCAGGGATAGAACACACCGAGTATCGCCATCAACAACACAGCGGTCAGGCCGAAACCGATTTTCAATCGGCGACTACCGAACCTGTCTGTGGCGTTGCGTTCGGCCATTCGCCGGGTGATCCACCAGGCGCCCAGCAACTGGGCGAAGGGCACCAGGGGCAATACGTAGTAACTGCGTCGACTGCCGCTGGCCGTGAAAAACAGCATCAACAGACCCAACCCCCAAACCAGCCAGCGCGTATTGGGTTCGACGCTGCGCCAGTGGCGCAGCGCAAACCACAACCCCAGCATCCAGCAAGGCGCCCATGGCAGGGTGTATATCGGGAGGTAAAGCAGATAGGTGTAGATCGGTCCGATGTTGTCGAAGGGCTGGAAAAACCGCACGACGTTTTCCCGCAGCACCAGGCCCAGGCCACTTTCGCCATAAGTCGGCGCGCCGTAGAGGTGCGACAATATGAATGGCGTCATGTAAAACGCCCCGGCGATGACCAGGGCGCCGCACAGCCGCAGATTGAGATGGCTTTTCCAGCGACCGTCCTGCACCACATGCGGTAATAGCAGCAAGCCCGGCAGAATGAAGCCGATCAGGCCTTTGAACAATGAGGTCAGGGACAACAGCAGGAAAAACACCAGGTAACGGCTGAAACGCGTGTCTTGCGGCCCGCGCCAATACCACCACACCGCCGCCAGCACACCGCAGACGGTGAGGATGTCGGCGGTGGCGACCCGTGCCCAGAACACGAAATAAAAGGTGGTCGCCAGCATCCACCCGGCAATCAATCCGGTGCCTTTGCGCATTAGCTGCTCGCCGATCAAGTACACCAGCCAGACGCTCAGCCAGGCGGCAACCACCGAAGACAAGCGTAATGACCAGTGCCCTAAACCGCCGGTCAGCCAGGCGGTGGCCGTGATCAGCCAGTAGGAGGGCAGCGGTTTGTCGTAATACGGCCCGCCCTTGAGGTAGGGATCGAAATAGTCACCGCTCTGGAGCATTTGCAACGCGATGTTGGCCCAGCGGGTTTCCGGCCCCCATAACTCCCGCGTGCCCAGGCCCAACAACAAAATCAGCGCAGAGGCGCCGAGCAGGAGCGCCAAGGCGCCCCTGTCACTAGCCCGAAGGTTCATAGCGGGTTTCCTGTAGGAAGAACGGTGTCAGGGTTGGCTCTGCGGGAATATCAGAATCTCCAGGTGGCCGCGCTGATAGCGCTTGCCATCGATGGGCAACATCTCGACTTCCTGCATCTCCGCGACACTGTTAACCCGCATCACCACGCCGACCGCGCCTTTTTTGCGGGCCTCGGTCATCCATTGCCCGACGTTGTCCAGGGTGACTTTACGTGACGCCATAGCGGGATCGTCGAGGCCATATTTCAGCTCGCCGACAGTGTTGAACAGATCGACCTGAGGTCGCTTCAGGCGCCACGACAAGGCTGACGCCGCGCCCAGATCGTTGCTGAGCAACGATGTCGTCTGACTCAAGGCATCCAGATGCTCGGCGATGAACTGGTCAGGCATTTGGCTATTGACGATCTGCGCCGGCATCGCTGCCGGCAACAACGCTACCAGCAGCCAGATGCCGAGTGCCGGCATGGCCCAGAATATCAATGGACGCAGCACCTGCAAGGCGTTGGTGATGATCCAGCCGAGCAACACGATGAACGCCAGGGACAGGGTGAACATCTCGGTGTTTTCGTAGACTTCCTTGGTGGCTTGCAGATAAAGCAGGGCGATCAGGGCGCTGGTGGCGATGACGACGTTGATCACGCCGTTGATGCGAATGATCCGGCCTCGTCCTTGATTCAATAGCTCCATCACTGCGTGTCCCATCAGCAATGCCAATGGCAACAGGCACGGCATGATGTAGGTCGGCAGTTTTCCGCTACTCGAGCTGAAGAGCGCCAGCGGCAACAGCATCCAGAGCAACAGAAAACCGATCACGGGCTGGCGCTTTTGCTGCCAGGCCTGGACGAGTGTCGTTGGCAACAAGGCAGCCCAAGGCAGGCTCGAGGCGACCAGCAGCGGCAAATAGAACCACCACGGGCGCGCGTGTTGCGCATCTTCGCCAGCAAAACGGCGGATGTGTTCGTGCCAGAAGAAAAACCGCCAGAAGTCCGGTTCCTGATGATGAATGGCAAGCACCCACGGCAGGCAGACCACCGCCGCCACGACCACCGCCAGTGGTCCGTAGCGCAACAGCTCGCCCAGGCGTCGCTGCCAGATCATGTAGGGCAGGGCGATCAACACCGGCAACAACCAGGCGAGAAAGCCCTTGGTCATGAAGCCCATGCCACAGGCAAAACCCAACAGCGCCCAAGCGCCGAGTTTGCCGCGGGAGGAATGGCTATCGATGGCAAACCACAACGCGACCAGGCTCAAGTTGACCCAGAGCGTGAATTGCGGATCGAGGTTGGCGTATCCGGCTTGTCCGGCGATCAGGCCGAAGCTCATGTAGAGCAAGGCGCAGATAAAGCTCTTGCCCGGATCATTCCAGAATCGGCGAGCAATCAGGTAAGTCAGCCAGACGCTCAGCCCGGTGCTCAGCGCCGAAGCGATACGCACACCAAACAGGTTGTCGCCAAACACCGCTTGGCCGATGGCGATCATCCAGTAACCGGCGATGGGTTTCTCGAAGTAGCGGATACCCATGAAGTGCGGGGACACCCAGTTACCGCTCAGCAGCATTTCCTGACTGATCTGGCCATAGCGGGTTTCATCGGGAATCCATAGACCATGGGTGACTAGCGGCAGCAGGTAGAAGACCACGTACGCCAGCAGCAAGCCGGGCACGATCCAGCGTTCGGTGATGGGCAGCGCACGCGCGGTGCCACGCAATAAAGAGCCGTCGGGGTGGGGCAACAAGTTATTGGACGTCATGACTCGACCTTGGCGCAGAAGGAAGTTGCTCCGCCAGGTGCACGCTTGCACTAGCGGAACTTTTTACATAAAGCAACACAATAGCGATGTGGACTACAGAAGTTGCGTCAGCCATCTAATGGTTACGGACTAGTTATAGTCTGCCCGAGCAAAAAGGCTTTCTCGGCTTCGACTTTTTTTTCCGCGATTATTGTTTCAAGGCTTTGCCGTGCAACAGCGTCTGCCAGTCAGTGGCATTCACAATGCCGAGTACCTGAGGTTGCCCGTCGGCGGCAATTTGCACGAACAAGGCACTGCCATACTTACTGGTCGTCGCGTGCTCGAAACCGGTCTGGGCTTCGAAATCACTGATGCAACCGCTGTGCGTGACCAACACCAGGTTTCGATGGGCTTGCTTGTGCGCCACCACATCGTTACGCAGGGTTTTACCGCAGCTGACCAGCCATTCCTGGGTCATCGCGTCTTTGCCGAACATGTAACGCGAGGTTTGTGCCGTGCGGGTGGCTGGGCTGCTCAGCACATCGGTCTGGGTCATGCCCAGCTGCATAAAACCTTGGCCCACGGCTGTGGCGGCTTCGCTGCCGACTCGGGTAATGCCGTCGGCGGGGCCAAGGCACGGATTGCTGGACTGGTCGCAGCGTTCCGCATGGCGAACCAGTACCGCCACTTCACCGGCTTGCCAGCGATCGACCAGGCTGTTGGTCGCTTCGGACCCGGCGGTCGCCAGGTTGATCGGAGATCTGGGCCACCAGACAAACCCCGTGACGAGTGCCGCGATAACCAGAGCGGCCGTTGCCGCGACCAGTTTGCCGAGCCGCGATGTAACGATTCGTGCCGCTGGCTGTTTGCGCGATACATGATCAACCATGTTTTGTTTACCCGTCGGTACGCAATAGAGAACAACTTTCAAATACAACCCAGCGTAACAACGCTTGAAGGGGCCTGGAAAGACACTAGTTCAAGGCAGGTGTCGGAGTGGTGAAAGGGATGTGAAAAATTTGCGTAGAAAAATTTCAGTACTTTTTTTAGTTGGTTGTTGCAGCGCTTGTCTTGAACACCACGTACAGTGGTCTATGGTCTATCTTTGGTTCGCGTCTCGGCTCTGCGGCATCGGCCCGATTCAGCAGATGGCGCGGTTTGAACCGGCAGTGGAGCCAAGCAACAGAATGGATTTCAAACTGAGTCTGAATAAACGGATTGTCATCGTATTTGCCTTGATGAGTACCTTGGTCGCGGGCGTATTTGCGATGGGCATCGTCGCGACCGTGCATGTGGTGGATCGAAATATCACGGCTTCCCGCCTGGTAGGAGGGCTGCACCGCTTGCTGTCGATGGAAAACAGCGCCGGGTGGAGCCATCAGCCGGAGAAAGACGAACTGTTTTTCATCCAGGAAGGTCCGGGTGCGATGGCGCTGGATAAGGAACTGGCGGCGCTTGCACCAGGTTTTCAGGAAACGCTCTACGCGGGTTCTAAGTACTACGCCATGGTAAGCCTGGTGGGCGGTCGCAAATACGTTTTGTTGCGAGACCGGCGAAGCGTCGAACAGCGTGAACAGGCGTTATTCTCGGTGGTGGTCGTCGGGTTCGTCTTGAGCATCCTGCTCGCGGTTTTGTTAGGCCGGATGCTGGCCAGGCGTGTGATGGCGCCGGTCATTCGTCTGGCGCACCAGGTGCGTCAACGTGAGCAGTTGCTGGAACTGGCCCCTGAGCTTCATCCCGACTACGCGGCCGACGAAGTGGGAGCGCTGGCACTTGCCTTCGATCAGACCCTGGGCCGGTTGCGTGAGGCACTGGACCGGGAAAAACTCTTTACCAGCGATGTCAGCCACGAACTGCGCACGCCATTGATGGTATTGGGCAGTTCCTGCGAATTGCTGCTAGCCAATCCCTCGCTTGACCGGCGCTCCGTGGCTCAAGTCAGTCGAATTGCCCGCGCGAGCGACGAAATGCGGCAATTGGTCGATACGTTTCTGATGCTGGCTCGCGATCGGGAAGACTCTGATACCGCAGCAAGTGCGACGCTCAAAGAAGTCGCCGATGCTCTCGTGGATATCTGGGCGCCGCTGATCCGGGAAAAAGGCATCGAGTTTATCTACGACAATGAACAGGTTTCGTCGGATCGCCATAACCTGACGTTCCTGCGATCGGTCATGGGCAATTTGCTGCGCAATGCCTGGCATTACACCGATCACGGCTACATTCGCCTGACCCTGCGGGCGCGCGGTTTCAGCGTCGAAGACAGTGGCATAGGCATTTCGGAAGAAAAACGCCATACGATGTTTCAACCGTTCGTTCGCGGTGACGAGCGCCGGGGAGAAGGCCTGGGACTGGGGCTTTCACTGGTCCAACGGATTTGCACCCATCAGAATTGGCGAGTGGAACACAGCAGCCTTCAGCCCAACGGCAGTTGTTTCACCATTGAACTGGAAGGCGTCTGATGACTGTTATTTAGTTGCCGGGCAGCTTTTCGATGTGCCGGCGGTAGCCTGGCTGATGGTGGCGGCCAAGCGCTTCACATTGTTCTGATGAGCCACCACCAACTCATCGATACTCGTGCCGGAAGGCGTCTGCAAGGTGCTGCGGCAGGTGACTAATGCAGCATCGCCTTCGCCGAGTTTGCGCAGGCGCCATTTGACGTCGATCAATGCGTACTGACCGGGTATCGAATCAAAACGCTGAACGTCCAGGCGCAACGACACTTTGCGCTGCGGGTTACTGTTGACCAGTTGATCGACCAGGGCACTGCGCAGTTCCTCCGACAGGCTTGCGCCCCACCATTGTGTTTCGAGGATTGCCAGGCCGGCGTTGCCTTGACGAATGACGATCTGCGGACGGTCGACCTGGGGCGGCACGGTGATGCTTTCGATCTGGATGTCCGCTCCGCCGCTTGCACCGCTCGGTTGAGCCGGGGTCAGGGTGTGGAATTGAATCGGCTCACTGCGGCAAGCGGCGAGTAGCAACAACGCAGTGACCAGCGTGATCTTCAGCGAAAATGCCATGGGTAGCTCCTGTGGTCAGTTGCGCGGTGGCCCTTGCAGATCCATCGGCGCGGCATTGTCGGGGCGGCCGCGAATCAGCGATTCCGGATGCCGTCCCATGTAGTCCGAGAGTTCACGCAACGAGCGCGACATGCGTCCAAGCTCGTCCAGAGTCTGGCTCAGTTGTTCCCGTTGCGGCGAATCTTCGGCGAGGGTCGAACTGGCCGATTGCAAGGTCTTGCTGACGTCCGATAGGGTGGTTTGCACGCCGGGCAGGGTCTTGGCGTTGAATTGCGCTAAGCCTTTGCGCAGTTCGACGAGATTGCTGTCCAGGTTGCCGGCTATGCGTTCGATAGGCAGTTGGTTGATTTTGTTGACCATGCTCTCGAGTTTTTCCTGCAACTGCTCAAGGCTCCCGGGAATGGTGGGAATGACGACGGGACGGGCGGTCGGATCGAACACGACTTTTTCAGCTTTGGGGTAGAAGTCGAGCGCGATGTACAGCTGGCCGGTCAACAGATTGCCGTTACGGGCCTGGGCTCGCAGGCCGTTTTCGATGAAGGAGCCGATCAGGCGCACGCTGGCGGCTTCATCGTTGGGGTCATGTTTCAAGGCTTCGAGCAATTTGAGATGAGCCTTACCGAGGCGTTGCGGGTAGATCACGATGCCGACATTGACCGGGAAGCTGCGGTTTTTCACGTCGAAATCCAGATTGACTGCCACCACCCGGCCGATCTCTATGCCGAGGAATTCCACCGGTGCATCAACCTTGAGCCCGCGCAATGCCTGATCGAATCGCAAGCTCAGGTACTGCGCCTTGCCGTTGGGCGGGGCGAGGGCGGTATGCTCATCCTCGAACAGGTCGAAGGCATTATCCTCGGCCGCCACTTGGTCGTTGGGGCTGTATTCCGGCGCGCGAAACGCGATGCCGCCCACCAACAGGGCCGACAGGGATTCGGTCTTCACCGCAAAACCGTTGGCGCCGACATTCACATCTATACCGCTGGCGTTCCAGAACCGGGTGTTCTCGGTAACGTAGGCATCGTTGGGTGCGTGCACGAATATTTCGATGTTCACCCCTTTGCCGTCGGCATCCAGTTCATACGCCACCACTTGCCCGACGGGGATCTTGCGGTAGTAGACGGGGGAGCCGATGTCCAGCGAGCCGAGGTCCTGAGTGTGCAGCATGAAGCGTTTACCCGGTTCGCCATAGGTAATGGGTGGCGGGTTTTCCAGCCCGATGAAGTGTTTGGAGCGGGCATCGGCCTGGCCGATGTCGGCACCAATGTAGTCGCCCGACAGCAAGGTATCGATGCCCGAAACGCCACCGGCACCGATGCGCGGCCGCACAACCCAGAATTGCGAGTCTGCGCGAGTAAAGCTTTCAGCTTGTTTGTCGAGCTGGATCGTGGCGTCGACGCGTTTCTGGTCGCCGCTCAGTTTCACTTCCGAGACGCGGCCGATGACCACATTGCGGTATTTGACCTCGGTCTTGTTGGCCACCAGGCCGCTACCGGTCTTGAATGTGATGGTGATGGTCGGGCCTTCCTGCAGCCAGCTGTGCACCACCAGGGAAATCCCCACCAACACCGCTACGATCGGCACGATCCATACCAGCGAAACGCTGAAGCGACGGGTCTTGATCGCGGCTTGGCCAGGGGCTTGCGGACCGTCAGTGGCTTGGGACTTCATCCATGGGCTCCTCATCTTGTGGGTTTTGCAGCGCTCTATCCCGCTCGTTATCCCAGATCAGCCGCGGGTCGAAACTCATCGCCGACAGCATGGTGAACACCACCACCAGACCAAAGAACAGAATGCCCGGGCGCGGTTCGATATCGCCCAGGGCCTGGAATTTCACCAATGCCGCCACCAGCGCAACGACAATGACGTCGAGCATCGACCAGTAGCCGATCAGCTCGACAAAACGGTAAAGCCTCGAACGTTCCTTGCGCGCCCAGAAGCTGCCGCGTTGCACCGTGATCAGCAGCAGGGAGAGAGCAACGAACTTGATGCCCGGCACCGCGATGCTGGCAATGAAAATGATTAGCGCAATGTCCCATGCACCGTGTGCCCAGAACTCCAGCACACCGCTCATGATGGTGCTGTCGGAGCCGTTGCCGAACAGACTGGTGTTCATGACCGGCAGCAGATTGGCCGGGATATAAAACACCAGTGAGGCCAGCAGATAGGCCCATGTCCGGGTCAGAGAGTCAGGTTTGCGGGCATGCAACGGCGCGCCGCAGCGTTCGCATTCGTGAGGTTGATCGGTCATGTCGCAGGCCATGCCACAACTGTGGCACAGGCACAGGTTGAGTTCGCTGGCGAGCGGTGGCCTGTTCATAGGGTGTCCCACAAATCACGTACATCGCGCCCGGCGATGCGGATCAGCAACAGGCTGAGGACCGCCAGGGCAAACATGCCGATACCCGGCAGCACATCCAGCAGCCCGGCGAGTTTGAACACCGCGACCATCGCCCCAAGCAGGCAGACTTCCAGCATGCTCCAGGGCCTGAGGGTTTCCAGCCAGCGCATGCATAGCTTGAAGCCTGGGGAACGTCGGGAGGTGAGGGCAAAGCTCAATACCCAGATCAACAGGAGCAGCTGGAACATCGGCGCGATGATGATGGAAATCGCCGCCACTAACGCAATGAAAGTGATCGGCCCCTGGCTCAGCGCCACCACCGAATCCCACAGCGTCGCGCTGTTCTTCATGCCCTTGAGGCTGATGGTCATGACCGGATAGAAATTCGAGAAAGTCCACAGCACGGCCGCCGTGAAGCTCAGCGCCAGGCGTTGCTGCACCGACAAGCCGTTGTAACGCGCAAGCACACCGCCGCAACGTGTACACAGGGCCTTTTGATGTTTGGCGAGCGTGACTTTTTCATACACGCAGTCGCAGTGCTCGCAGATGATCAATGGAGCAGTCGTCGCCATGGGCAGCACTCGCCGGGAGGCAGAAAAGTCAGAGCACTCCCTCAATATAGAAGTGACTTGCGATTGAGCAAATCTAAAGGCTACTCCAGGGATAACCCGAATGCGGCACTAGAGGGCATTTGTAGCAGACTGCACTTCGGCTTCTGGGTATGTGCAAAGCCATTACCACGAATCTCAGCCAAGCAATTCGCGCAACCGGTACCAGAACATGCCAAGCGCCAGCAGCGGTGAGCGCAGGGCTCGTCCGCCGGGAAAGGTCATGTGCGGCACGGCGCTGAACACGTCCAACCCCTGGCTGTGGCCGGCATGAATCGCTTCGGCCAGCAGCCGGGCGCACCAGTGGGTCACGTTCAGGCCATGGCCGGAATAACCCTGGGCGTAGAACACGTTCGGGTACTGGCTCAGGCGGCCGGCCTGGGGGAAACGGTTGGCGGTGATGCCGATCTTGCCGCCCCATTGATAGTCGATGCGCACATCCGCCAATTGCGGGAAGACCTTGAGCATTTTCGGTCGCATATAGGCGCCGATGTCCACGGGGTCGCGCCCGGAATAATGGCAGGCGCCGCCGAACAGCAAGCGTCGATCCGCCGAGAGCCGGTAGTAATCAAGGCCGACTTTCTGGTCGCACAGCGCCAGGTTCTGCGGGATCAGCTGAGCGGCCACCTCGGGTGCCAACGGTTCGGTGGCGATGATGTAACTGCCCGCCGGCAGCACCTTACCGCTCAGGCGCGGTTCGAGTTCTTCCAGATGTGCGTTGCAGGCCAACACCAGGCTGCCGGCGCGCACTGTACCGCCGGCGCAGCGAACCTGCCCGGTGCTGCCGTGGACCAACTCCAGCACCGGGCTCTGCTCGAAAATCCGTACCCCGAGAGATTGCGCCAGCCGCGCTTCGCCGAGCACCAGATTCAGCGGATGCAAGTGCCCCGAACCCATGTCGATCAGGCCGCCGGCATAAAGGTCCGAGCCCACCACTTGCTGGCGGATCTGCTCGGGGCCGACGAGTCGGGTTTCATGGGCGTACTCCAACTCGGCGAGGCTATGCAGCTCTGCCTTGAACGCAGCGAACTGCGCCGGGGTATTGGCCAGTTCGCAAAAGCCCCAGCGCAGGTCGCAATCGATGCCATGTTCACGGATGCGATTGCCCACCAGCTCCACGGACTCGATGCCCGCACGCTCCAGATAACGCACGCCTTCCTCGCCGACATAACGTGCGAACCCGCTGACGTCATGGCCAATGCCACGGATCAACTGCCCGCCATTACGACCGCTGGCGCCCCAGCCGATCCGCCGGCCCTCCAGCAGAATCACCGAGAGCCCGCGCTGTGCCAGTTCGATCGCAGTGTTGACCCCGGTGAACCCGCCACCGATCACGCAGACATCGGCTTCAAGGTCCGAATCCAGCGTAGGGTAGGGTGCCATGCCATTGGCCGATGCCGCGTAATAGGAGCGGGCATGTTGCTTGTCATGCTGATTCATTGGTTGGACTTCACTTTGCTCCAGGAACGGGTCATCAGACGCATGATCGCCTGGGGCGGGGTGGTGGAAATGTAGAGTTTGTCGAGGACGTCCTGGGGTGGGTAGACCTCAGGATTATTGACCAACTCTGCATCCATGTAGGCCTTGGCCGCCGGGTTCGGATTGGCATAGCCCACCGAGGCGCTGACCTTGGCGATCACTTGCGGGTCCAGCAGGTTATTGATGAAGGCGTGGGCCTCTTTCGGGTTGCTGGCGTCGGCGGGAATTGCCAGCAGGTCGAACCACAGGTTGCTGCCTTCCTTGGGGATCGAGTAGGCGATGTTCACGCCGTTCTTCGCTTCCTTGGCGCGATTGGCCGCCTGGAACACGTCGCCGGAGTAACCGAAGGCCACGCAGATGTCGCCGTTGGCCAGGCCCGAGACGTACTTGGAGGAATGGAAGTAGGTGATGTAAGGCCGGATGCTCAAGAGTTTGGCTTCGGCTTTTTTAAAGTCCTCAGGGTTTTCGCTGCGTGGGTCCATGCCCATGTAGTTGAGGACTGCCGGGAATACTTCATCAGCCGAGTCCATCATCGACACACCACACTGGCTGAGTTTCTTCAGGTTCTCGGGTTCGAAAAACACGGCCCAGGAATCGATGTGATCAATGCCCAGCACTTGCTTGACCTTGTCGACGTTGTAGCCGATGCCGTTGGTGCCCCACAGATACGGTACGGAATGCGCGTTCTGCGGATCGTTTTTCTCCAGCAGCGTCAGCAGTTTCGGGTCGAGGTTTTTGAAGTTGGGCAGCTGCGAGCGATCCAGTTTGAGGAACGCACCGGCCTTCACCTGGCGCGCGAGAAAGTGGTTGGACGGCACCACCACGTCATACCCGGTGCGGCCGGCGAGCAGTTTGCCTTCCAGGGTTTCGTTGGAATCGAATACGTCGTAGATCACCTTGATCCCGGTTTTTGCCTGGAAGTCGGCGAGGGTGGTCTCGCCGATGTAATCGGTCCAGTTGTAGACGCTGACGCTTGGCTGAGCCTGCGCCCCGGCGCTGAACAATACCGCCAGCGCGACCGGAACCACGGATTTCAATAGACGCATATCGACACCTCTTTGAGTTATTTGGCTTTGTGGGAGCGGGCGTGTGTTTTTTAGACGCTGAGCAGCAGGAACTCGCGCTCCCAGGAGCTGATCACGCGCTTGAAGTTCTCGTGTTCGGCGCGCTTGACCGCGACATACCCCCGGACGAATTTGCTGCCCAGGTAGCGCTTGATGGTTTCGCACTCTTCCATGCGCGTGAGTGCGTCCTCGATGGTGATCGGCAGGCGCAGGTTGCGTCGCTCGTAGGCACGACCCTGCACCGCGGCGCTCGGCTCGACCTTTTCGACCATGCCCAGGTAGCCGCACAACAGGCTCGCGGCGATCGCCAGGTAAGGGTTGGCGTCGGCACCCGGCAAACGGTTTTCCACGCGCATGGCGTCGGGGCTCGAGGTCGGCACGCGCAGGCCGACGGTGCGATTTTCTTCGCCCCATTCGACGTTGACCGGTGCCGAGGTGTCGGGCAGGAAGCGGCGGAACGAATTGACGTTGGGCGCGAACATCGGCAGCACTTTGGGGATGTACTTTTGCAGGCCGCCGATGTGGTGCCGGAACAGCTCGCTCATCTGCCCGTCGGCATCGGCGAAGATCGGCTGGCCGCTGGCGATGTCGACCACGCTTTGATGGATGTGCATGGCGCTGCCAGGTTCGTCACCAATGGGTTTGGCCATGAAAGTCGCAGTCACGTTGTGCTTGAGTGCCGCCTCGCGCAGGGTGCGTTTGAACACGGTGATCTGGTCCGCCAGGTCCAGCGCATCGCCATGACGGAAGTTGATTTCCATCTGCGCCGGGCCGTCTTCGTGGATCAGCGTGTCGAGGTCCAGGCCCTGCAGTTCGCACCAATCGTAGACGTCTTCAAACAGTGGATCGAACTCGTTGGCGGCGTCGATGGAAAAAGACTGTCGACCGCTTTCCGCACGGCCAGAACGCCCCAGCGGCGCCTTGAGTGGCAAGTCCGGGTCTTCGCAGCGCTGGGTCAGGTAGAACTCCATTTCCGGCGCGACAATCGGCTGCCAGCCTTTGTCGGTGTAAAGCTGCAGCACTTTCTTCAGCACGTTGCGCGGCGACAGTTCGATGGGGTTGCCGAACTTGTCGAAGGTGTCGTGGATCACGATGGCGGTGGGTTCGATGGCCCACGGCACCACGTAAACCGCGTCGGCGACAGGTTTGCAGACCATGTCGATGTCGGCCGGGTCGAGCAGGTCGTAGTAGATGTCGTCGTCGACAAAGTCCCCGGTTACCGTTTGCAACAGCACACTTTCCGGCAGACGCATGCCTCGCTCATGCAGGAACTTGTTGGTGGGTGCAATCTTGCCGCGAGCAATGCCGGTCAAGTCGCTGACCACACACTCGACCTCGGTAATCTTGTGATCTTTCAGCCACGTGAACAGCTGATCGAAAGGGACATTCATAAAGACCTCATTGTTGGTTTGAATTACGCCGGGGAAGGCGCCTTCATCCACCGGACACTTCCCCTGTGGCGCGTTGACGACTATCTTGGGTGAGCCGTGGCGTTCCATCTATCCACTTTAAGCAGCACCAAAACGCACCAAACGAGTGCGTAAGGTCACCCCATGACAGCGTGCAATCCGTTACAGGTTCAAGCCTTCAACACCGCCGACGTGGCCGAGCAGATCCGCGCCACACCGGGTTGGGTGCAGCACTATCAGCAGATGTCACCGGGGCATTTCGCCGGGCGGGTGCGCTATCTGGACTTGCAAGGCGTGGAGATTTACGAAGAGCAGATGAACACCCGGGTCGAGCAGAATTTCAGCGCCCCCGAAGGTTCACTGGCGTTCTGTTTCGATCGCAACGACAACTCGCTGTACATGTTGAACGGCGAGAGCCGCAACATCTGGATCACCCCGGAGAACTACCAGGAAATCGCCGTGGTGTTCGGGCCGCAATTCGTTCAACGGCATGGCCTGGACGTGGCGCGGCTCGAAGGCTTGTTCATGTCGCCGCTCAATTGCGGGCAGAACGCGCTGTTCAGCCGCTGGTTGAGCGGCACCTTGACGCGACTGGAGCAGACGCTGGATCCGCCGAGCAAAGAGGCATTGACCCAGCAGTTGCTGGAGGACTGTTTGTTCATCCTCGATAACGCTTGTGTGTGCCTGGATCGCGCAGGCTTGCAGCGTCGGGCCGAAGAGCGAACGATCATGAAGCGCGTCGCCGAATGGGCCGCCGATACCCCGGAAGAAACCCTCAACTTGCTGGAACTGTCCCAGGTGGCCGGGGTTTCGTTGCGTCAGTTGCAGCACGCGTTCAAGGCGTACACCGGGATGACGCCCTCGCATTGGTTGCGTTTGCGCCGGCTCAACAGTGCGCGCCGTGAGTTGCTCAGCCGAACGGCCAGCGACACGACAGTCGCGCAAGTGGCGATGCACTGGTCGTTCTGGCATTTGGGGCGGTTTTCCAGCAGTTATCGAGCGTTGTTCCAGGAGCTTCCCAGCCAGACGCTCGCCCGCCAACACAGTGGACCTTGTCGGAGGTCATCATGAGTCGGTTATCGTCTTTCAGTCTGTGTGTCGTAGTGTCGATGGCCTGTACGCAGGTCCAGGCCGAAACGGTTGTGCCGTTGAAAGGGCAGAGTTCGCAACAAACCCAGCTGGACATCAACGATTGCCGCAACGTCGCGGCGAGTCAGAGTTCCTCAACACCACCACCCTCGGGCGGGCGCTTGCGCGGTGCTGCGGTGGGTGCTGCTGCCGGGGCGGTGGGCGCTGAGGTCCGGGGGCGTCAGCATGACGAGTTTTACGAGGGGGTCGACGACGATGTGAAACAGGAATATCGGCAGAACCGGGCCGGGCAAACCGCAGCGGCGGGCGCAGTGGTTGGTGGCGCGCGCCAGCGTCAGGAGCGTCGGGCGCAGCAAAAGACCAACGCGTCGACCAGTTCAACCGCCTATACCAGCTGCCTGCAAGGGCGGGGTTATCAGGTAACGCCCTGAGCACCGGGCGTTCTCTGCCGCTGTTCAATCAGGTGAACCATCAGGTCGGCATAGAGCGTGAGGGCGATAAACAACCCCATGCGCACGGCGAAGGCGGTATAGACGTCTTTCCCGGCAAGACTGTCCTGAACCGATTGGCCAAGCAGAATGATCAGCGTGACCAGGGTGTTGAGCCAGAACCCCGGGGTTTGTCGAGTCGGACTCAGGGCATAGAGCTTGCGCGCCAACAGCAAGCCGAACAGCAGCATCCACAGAAAGAACATCCACAAGTGCACGAACAGGCTGAGCGCGCACCAGAACATAATGGCCAACAGCCCGCCCATCAAGGTCGAGCCGAGCAGTTCGCGACTGGCGTTGCGCGTCGTTACCGTCGAACTCTGCTGGCCCAGACTGACCGCTTTCAAAATGATCGGCAGATAGCTGGCCGGGTCGATCAGCGCCAACAAGAACGCTGGGATCACGATCAGGGTGGCACGCAGTGCTATCCTTGGCACTTCTTGCGCCGGCATAGCGCTGGCGGCAGGTGGCAAGGGTGCATTGGCCGGGTCGGGAAACAGCCAGTGACTGATCGCGACGACGATGACGGCGAGGAGCAAGGCCTTGACCAAGGCACCGATGACCATTATCGCCAGATCGAACTCGGCAACGCCGGCCGAGGAAATCATCGTCAGGCCGATGATCAGAAAGGTCACGACCAAGGTGTTGCCGCCGCGCAGCCCGAAACCAAAGGCCAGGAACAGACCGACACCGATCAGCAGCACGCCGCTGAGGGGGTAATAACGCAGGACCGGGATCAGTAACAGCCCGATGCCGGTGGTCAGCATCGCAACCACTGCCAGCATCACGCCTGCCTTGAATGGCAGGGGTTTGTTAAGCGTGGCCAACAGCAACACGCAAAGCACCGGCGCAATAAACGGAATCGGCAGTGCCAGGCCGAAGCTGATGGCCAGGCACAGCGCCGTGCCGACGGCCAGACGCGGCGCCCGTTGGAATCCGGGCGGGCGATCAGTAGGCATAAGACAACCAACTCATCAGCCAGAAAAACACGCGTCCCAAGGGATTCAGCGGATTATTCTGCGCAGGAAAGGCCATGACTTCGGCCTGGCCGCCGGCACGAATGGCGCGACTGTCACGCAGCACCTGCATCGCCTCGTCAGAAAATTCGATGATCACCGGGAAGCGTTGGGCCGGACGCAACCAGTCGCGACTGTTTTGCACACTGGGCAAGGTGCCCGGCGCCGGCGTCTGCCCCACGCTGACGCCGTAGCCAACGCTGCGCACCCGCCCCTCGAAGACCTCGCCCGGCAGCGCGTCCAGCACGATCGCCACCGGAGTTCCAGGCTTGACCCGCCCCAGGTTGTTCTCGGTCATGTCCGCACTGATCCACACATCGTGGATGGCAATCAAGGTCATGACCGGCGTGCCGACCGAGGCGAATTGCCCGACGTCGGTGCGCAGGTCAGTAATCAAACCCGCCGAGCGCGCGCGGACTTGGGTGTTGGCCATGTCGAGTTCGGCTTTTGATAACGCCGTGGCGGCGCTGCGTAACAGCGCGTTGTCTTCCTCGCTGCCGCCTTCCTGTTCCCGTGCTCGCTGGACTTCAGCACGGGCCGCGGCGACTTGGCTGACGGCCTGCTCACGGCTGGCCCGCGAAGCTTCCAGCAGGCGCACGGAAATGGTTCCGCGGTCTTGGCGGTACAGGCTTTCAAGGCGTTCGTTATCCTGCCGGGCCTTGAGTTCATTGGCCTGGGCCGCCCGCAACGAGGCTTGCGCGGAGGCAATGCCGGCAGTGCTGGCACCGATCTGCCGGCGGGTAGACTCAAGATCCGCGCGTGCGCGGTCGGCGGCTATCTGATAGGGCTGCTGATCGACTTCGAACAGCACATCGCCTGCCTTGACGTCCTGGTTGTTGCGCACATTCACGCGGATCACCTGACCGGCCACTTCAGCCGCCACCGGAATCACAAAGGCACCGACCCGAGCCTGTTGCGTATACGGCGTGAAACGGTCAGCCAACAGATACCAGGCCAGGCTCAGGACGATCAGCAGCATCACCCATTTGATGCCTTTTTTTGCCGGATCGGCAGCCGGTTCGGGCGCCTTGGAAGAGGGCGCTTCAGTGGCGGGCGGTGAGGGTTCACTCATCGGCTTTGACCTTGTCTGACGTGGAAGAGAGGGCTGGTGAAGGGGCTGGTTCATGCAGCAGGTTGCCCCAATCGGTGCGGTGTTCCATTTGTTGGCGAGTGCCTGGGTCGACGGTTGGCAGGGCGCTGTACCAGCCACCGCCGAGGGCTTTGTACAGGGCGATCAGGTTGCTCACGGCATTGCTGCGGCTGACCAGGTAATTGTCCTGTTGTTCGAGCAATGCGCGTTGGGCATCCAGCACCCGCTGGAAGTCCGAGTAGCCTTCGCGGTATTGGCTGTTGGCCAGGCTCAGCGAGCGCTTGGCGGCGACCTGCGCTTCGCTCAGGATGCGCTCGCGTTCCAGTGATTTGCTCAGGCCGCTGGCGGCATCATCGGCTTCGCGTGCAGCCTCGCGGACTTTGTCGCGATAAACCTCGATCAGCTGCTGCAACCGCGCATCCTGCACCCGCACGTTGTTGCTGATCTGACCGTGATCAAACAGGTTCCAGCGCAAACTGGGGCCGCCGATCAGGTCCAGGCTGTTGGAGGTGCCCTTCAGCGTGTCGGTCGACCAGACGATGCTGCCGAGCAAGGTCAGCGATGGATAGAAGTCGGTTTCTGCCACTCCGATCAGTGCCGATTGGGCGGCGACGTTGAGTTCGGCGGCGCGTACGTCCGGTCGACGCAACAGCAGGCTGGCGGGTACGTCTTGCAGCACGGCACGGTCTACCAGCGGAATCAGTCCCTGGTTTTCGAGCAATCGGGGCAGGGCGTTGGGCGGCTGTCCGATCAGTACGGCCAATGCGTTGCGGGTGCGCAGCACTTGCCCTTCAAGCTCGGGAATGCTGCTCAAGGTGCCGAGGTACTGGGTCTTGGCTTGTTGCAAATCGAGCTCGGCGCTCTGGCCGCTGTTGAACAGTTTCTCGGTGATTTCAAAGTTGCGCTTTTGCTGTTCGGCGTTTTCCCGGGCGACGCGTAAACGCGCTTCGGTGGTGCGCAATGAGAAGTAAGTGTCGGCCACTTGAGCACGCAGCAGTACCAGTACGTCTTCATAATTGGCTTGAGCCGCAAAGTAACTGGCATCTGACGACTCGATGGCCCGACTGAAACGTCCCCAGAAGTCCAGCTCCCAACCGACATCAAAACCCACGCTGTGTTGCCAGAAATGGCTGTCTTGCGGGTTGTTGCCGCCGTATTGCCGACGGTTGATGTACAAGCTCTCGGCACTGGCCTGCTGCAGTTGCGGATAGCGTCCGCTTTGGGCAATCCCCAACCGGGCACGGGCTTCCATGACGCGAAGGCCGGCAATTTTCAGGTTGGAATTGTGCGCATCCGCTTCGGCGATCAGCCCGTCGAGGACCGGGTCGGCGAACACTTGCCACCACTGGCGCACATCGGGATAGGCGCGTCTTTGGCTGGCCTGTTCAAGCGCAGGGCTGCTCCAGAGTTTTGTCCAGGCCTCGCCCGGGGCTTGAAAATCCGGCCCCAGACGCACGCAGCCGCCAAGAGCGAAGGCGCTCAGTAGAAGCAGCCGACCCAAGCGCGTCAGCATCGCAGCACTGCAAGTAGGTCACGGGAAAACGTCATCCTAGCGTCCCCAATATTGAATGCCCTGGCTGTGCGGGCTTGAACCGGTTCCGCTTAGGTTAGTACAGCCAAGACAAACACAAGGTCATGTTTGACAAACAGGGCACCGAGCAACTGCTACGCTTTTGAAAGTTATTCATTCGGGTGAATAAGAAGGGTACGAAGACCATGACCAGTCCCCAGGACGAGATTGCCCCCAGCTCCACCGGTTGGCGTTTCAAAGCAGGCATCGGGATTCTCAGTTTGACAGTGCTCGCCTGGCTGTTGGTGCCGCTCGCCGCCGCTGCGGATGTGCCCGGCCCAAAGATCGCGGCACTGACAGGCATTTTGTTTATCAGCAACAAGATTCTGCTGATCCTCGCCATCGCCGTCATGGGCAAGTCTGGTTTTCAGCAACTCAAGCGCAGCGTGTTTGGCTACGTTTCCACGCTCGCACCGACTGAACAGGAAGTAGGCCCGGCTCGCCATCGAGTTGGCCTGGTGATGTTTTGCCTGCCACTGATCTCATCATTTCTCGAACCTTACGTGGACACGCTGTGGCCGGGGCTGAGACCGAACCTCTGGCAGGTCCAGGCGCTGGGCGATGCCATGTTGGTCGGCAGCTTTTTCGTACTGGGCGGGAATTTCTGGGACAAGGTGCGTGCTTTGTTTATCCGCACGGCGCGTGTGGTCAACGTGAGTACGGTGTGAGTGCTTCTAACGAGAGATGATCCCGTGATCGATCGCGTATTTTACGAGGGCGGCGGGTTTGTCGATGTTGAGTTTGCGGCGGATGCTCAGGCGATGGGTTTCCACTGTGCGGACGCTGATGTCCAGCTCGCGAGCCATTTCCTTGTTGTTCAACCCCTGAGCCATTTTGTACAGCACCTGGCTCTCGCGTGGTGTCAGTTCGTTGTCGGTACTTTTATCGGCGATGAGCCGTTGGGCGATTTCGGCACTGTAGAACGTCCCACCACTGACAATGGCTTCGATGGCCGCAATGATTTCCCGTGAAGGCGCGTTCTTCAGTACATAGCCGCTGGCCCCCGAGCGAACCGATTCACTGACGTATTCGTAGTTGTCGTACATGCTCAGCACCAGCACCTTGAGCGACGGGTACTGGCTGCGCAACAGCCGGGTCAGCTCGAGCCCGTTGATATCCTTCAGGCTGATGTCGACCAGCAACAGATCCGGCTGACAGCGCCCGACCATCTCAATGGCATCGGCGCCATTCTCGGCTTCGCCCACCACTTCCAGCGGCGCCATGACCGCCAGCAGCGATTTGATGCCATCGCGGACCAGGGAGTGATCGTCGACCAGGGCGACGCGGATCGGGTAGGGCAGGTTCATCGCAGGCATTCACTCTAATTGTTATGGGGTGAGTCAGCGTTCTGTACCGGGTGGCTTCATCGGCAGCAGCACGTCCAGCTCACTTCTTCCCGGCATCGAGGTCAGGTCGAATCGACCGCCAAAATGCTCGACTCGCTCGCGGATATTACGCAGACCAATGCCGGCTTGGCGACGTTCGACCTGGGCGACATTGAAACCTATGCCGTCATCGATCACCGTCAACCGTACGGACTTTTCGCAGCCGTGCAGGGTAATGATGACGTGTTTTGCCTGGGCGTGGCGTTCGATGTTGGTCAGGCCTTCTTGCACAATGCGAAACAGCGAGGCGGCGGCGCCATCGGCCAGGTGACAGTCGAATTCGTTATCGTTGAAGGTTACAACAAGACCGCTGCGTTGCTCGAACTCGGCGGCGAGTTGACCGATCGCAGCTGGCAGGCCGAGGGTGTCGAGCAATGATGAGCGCAGGTCGTGGGAGAGGCTGCGAACCTCGCCGATCGCTTCCCCCAGGCGCTCGGTGGCGTCTCTTAAAATGCTCAAGCCTTTGTCTTGGCCATTCTCCAGTACATGGCTGGCCAGTTCGAACTGAAACTTGATAGAGACCAGCAACTGGCTGATACCGTCGTGCAGCTCTCGGGAAACCCGCGAACGCTCTTCCTCCTGCAGGCTGACGATACGTTGGGTCAGGCGCTGCAGCTTTTTGTCGGCCAGGCGATGTTCGCTGACGTTCAGCGTCATGCCGCTGGCGAACACAAATAGCACCGCTACAAGCGCCACCGCCGCAATCGCCAGCATGGTTGTGCGGATGCCCTGAGCCACCTCGGCACGCGCTTGTTGGGTGGCGCGTTCAACGTCTTCAAGGTAGATGCCGGTGCCGAGCATCCAGCCCCAACGATCGAGCATCACTACGTAGGCGAGCTTGTCGGTCACTTGGCCGGAAGAGGGTTTGTTCCAGGCGTAACGTTGAAAGCCTTCGCCGGATGCCGCGCTTTTGAGCAACGCCTGGATTACCGGCAGGCCGTGAGGGTCTTTCATGTCCCACAGGTATTGGCCCACCAGCTCTGACTGGCGTGCGTGCATCAGGCTGCGGCCTTCGCGGTCGTAGACGAAGAAGTAGCCATTGATGCCAAAACTGAGCTTGCGCAGTTCTTCCAGCACTTGTTGCTGTGCGTGTTCGTCACCACGGCCGTTGTCGTACAGCGGCGCGATCAGGCTTTGTGCCATTTCAACGTAGTTTTTCAGCTCTGCGCGCTTGCTGGCCAGAATGCTGTCTTCGATCAGTTGCGCCTGTTGATCACCCAATTGGCGGTTCAGGGAAATCACCAGCGCGCAGATGACCGCGATCGCCAACACCAGCGGCAGAATGCCGAGCGCGACGATTTTGTGTTTGAGCTGCATCTCTACTCCTGGCCAGACCGAGGGAGGGCGAAGGCCCGGCATCATATGCCAAAGATACGCGCCTCCAGTAGCAGTGCTGGACAGAATGACAAACCGTCTACGTAGAACTACGTAGACGCCACGTACGTAGTAACGCGGATTTATTTGTCGACAGCATGGGTGGATATTGGGCCCGCTCCGCAAAGCGGACACAATTATAATAATTACCGCCGCAGTCACTGACTGTCGGCAGGAGACACGCTATGCCCCGTCTGGCTAAACACCTCGCCTGGTTTGCCGTGGCTGTCTTGGGAGCGTTTGCGCTAAGTGTCGTGGCCCTGCGCCGCGGCGAAGCCATCAACGCCCTCTGGATCGTAGTCGCAGCCGTCGCTATTTATCTCGTCGCATACCGCTATTACAGCCTGTTCATCGCCACCAAGGTGATGCAGCTCGACCCCAATCGGGCCACTCCCGCCGTACTCAACAACGATGGTCTGGACTATGTGCCGACCAATAAACACGTACTCTTCGGTCATCACTTCGCAGCCATTGCCGGCGCGGGGCCGCTGGTCGGTCCGGTGTTGGCGGCGCAGATGGGCTATCTGCCCGGTACGCTGTGGCTGATTGCCGGCGTGGTGCTGGCCGGTGCGGTTCAGGACTTCATGGTCCTGTTCATGTCCACTCGCCGCAACGGCCGTTCCCTGGGCGACATGGTCCGTGAAGAAATGGGCCGCATCCCCGGGACCATCGCGCTGTTTGGCTGCTTCCTGATCATGATCATCATCCTCGCGGTGCTGGCGCTGATCGTGGTCAAGGCCCTGGCCGAGAGCCCGTGGGGCATTTTCACGGTGATGGCGACCATCCCGATCGCGATGTTCATGGGCATCTACATGCGCTACATCCGTCCGGGCCGTATTGGTGAAATCTCGGTGATCGGCGTGGCGTTGCTGCTCGGTTCGATCTGGCTGGGCGGGCAAATTGCTGCTGACCCGGTCTGGGCCAAAGCCTTTACCTTCACTGGACTGCAGATTACCTGGATGCTGATCGGCTACGGTTTCGTGGCGGCGGTGTTGCCGGTATGGCTGATTCTGGCGCCGCGTGATTACCTGTCCACGTTCCTCAAGATCGGCACCATCGTCGCCCTGGCGATCGGCATTCTGATCACCATGCCCGTGCTGAAAATGCCGGCATTGACCCAGTTCATCGACGGCACCGGGCCGGTGTGGAAGGGTGGGCTGTTCCCGTTCCTGTTCATCACCATTGCCTGTGGCGCAGTGTCCGGTTTCCACGCACTGATCGCTTCCGGCACCACGCCGAAGCTGCTCGCCAGCGAAGGCCATGCCCGTTACATCGGTTATGGCGGCATGCTGATGGAATCCTTCGTGGCGATCATGGCGATGGTGGCCGCTTCGGTGATCGAACCGGGTGTCTATTTCGCCATGAACAGCCCGGCGGCCCTTGTCGGCGCCGACGCTGTTTCGGTTGCACAGACAGTCAGCAGCTGGGGTTTCGCGATTACCCCGGAAGCGTTGCAAGCGGTGGCCAAGGACATCGGTGAAACCACCGTCCTGGCCCGTGCCGGCGGTGCGCCGACCCTGGCGGTCGGTATCGCGCAGATCCTGCACCACGTGCTGCCGGGTGAAAACACCATGGCGTTCTGGTACCACTTCGCGATCCTGTTTGAAGCGCTGTTCATCCTCACTGCGGTCGATGCCGGTACCCGTGCCGGGCGTTTCATGCTGCAGGACTTGCTCGGCTCCTTCGTGCCGGCGCTGAAACGCACCGAATCCTGGACCGCCAACCTGATCGCCACCGCCGGTTGCGTGGCGATGTGGGGTTACCTGCTGTACCAAGGCGTGATCGACCCGTTGGGCGGGATCAACACCTTGTGGCCACTGTTCGGTATCTCCAACCAGATGCTGGCCGGTATCGCGCTGATGTTGGCAACCGTTGTGCTGATCAAAATGAAACGCCAACGCTATGTGTGGGTGACCATGCTGCCAGCGGTATGGCTGCTGATCTGCACCACCACTGCAGGCTTCATCAAGCTGTTCGACGCCAACCCGGCGATCGGTTTCCTCGCGCTGGCCAAGAAATACAGCGATGCCCTGGCCAACGGTCAGGTGCTGGCGCCGGCCAAGAGCATTGAGCAGATGCAGCACGTGATCTACAACGCCTACACCAACGCGACGCTGACGGTGTTGTTCCTGCTCGTGGTGTTCAGCATCCTGTTCTTTGCGCTTAAAGTCGGCATTGCCGCCTGGGGCACCAAAGAACGTACGGATAAAGAAGCGCCATTCCATGCGCTGCCAGATGCTTGATCGAGGAGGGCAGCATGTTCAATGACCTGAGTCGCCTCGGTAAATACCTCGGTCAGGCCGCGCGCCTGATGGTCGGCATGCCCGACTACGACAACTACGTCGAGCATATGCAAACCGAACACCCGGACAAGCCGGTGATGAGCTACGAGATGTTCTTCCGCGAACGTCAGGAGGCTCGTTACGGCGGCAAGGCAGGGCCGAAGTGTTGCTGACCTGACAGCCAGGTTGATCCAAACCCTGTGGGAGATTCTATGTTGCAGGACAACCCTGCAACGGTCGATTCGGTTGGTATTCGCTCTGGTTTTTCATCAGGGCGAACGCCCCTCATGATCGCTGATCATGTTCTAGACTCACCGGGGGCCTGATGGAGTTAAACGTCAAGAGCAGAAGGACCGTCCACGCGATCTGGATAAAACGAATGAGCGGTCTGCAAGAGAAGGCAGGCGGTTATCGCGAGCCGGATTATCCGTTGCGGCGAATCCCCGAAAAATTCTGACGGATTGCCGAGCGAGTCTCCGCCAAGGGCTGCATTGCCATGAGTCATTCGGATATTGTGCCTCCCGTCCCGGAACCGGGGCGGATTGCGCACCGCAAGTCGAACGACGGCCAGACCCTCTGGGACCGCTGGCTCCCGGGACTGCGTACGTTGCGCGGATACCAAATGATTTGGTTGCGCCACGACCTCGTGGCCGGACTGGTGCTCACCACAATGCTGATACCCGTCGGCATCGCCTATGCGGTGGCATCGGGCGTACCCGGTATTTACGGGCTCTACGCAACGATCGTTCCATTACTCGCTTATGCGTTGTTCGGTCCCAGCCGGATTCTGGTGCTTGGGCCAGACTCTTCGCTGGCTGCTGTCATCCTGGCCGTCGTCTTGCCACTGTCCGGCGGCGATCCGCATCGCGCAATCGCCCTCGCGGGCATGATGGCGATCGTCTCGGGGGTGGTGTGCATCCTGGCTGGCATCGCGCGTCTGGGCTTCATTACTGAGCTGCTTTCCAAACCGATCCGCTACGGATACATGAACGGGATTGCGCTGGTGGTATTGATCAGTCAACTGCCAAAGTTTTTCGGTTTTTCGATCGAAACCGACGGGCCGCTGAGAAATGTATGGGAGATCGCTACAGCAGTGATGGCTGGGATAACCAACTGGGCCGCGTTCACGGTGGGCGCAAGTACTCTGTCGGTGATCCTGCTACTCAAGGGCAATAAACGCGTGCCGGGCATTCTGGTCGCAGTGGCAGGCGCGACCGTTGCCGTTGGTGTACTGGACCTTGCAGCTCGCGCCGGGGTGTCGGTCCTGGGATCGCTCCCACAGGGGCTGCCAGCATTCGCCATTCCCTGGATCACCAGGGCTGATATCGTCCCCGTCCTGATTGGTGGTTGTGCCGTCGCCCTCGTTTCGTTCGCCGACACCAGTGTGCTCTCTCGTGTCTATGCGGCGCGGACTCGTACTTATGTGGACCCGAACCAGGAAATGGTCGGGCTCGGCTTCGCCAATCTGACCGCCGGGCTTTTTCAGGGGTTTCCAATCAGCAGCAGTTCATCCCGGACACCCGTGGCCGAGGCCGCAGGCGCGAAAACCCAATTGACCGGTGTCGTCGGTGCGATCGCCGTTGCCTTATTGCTGATGGTGGCGCCGAACCTGTTGCAGAACCTGCCTACCAGCGCATTGGCGGCAGTGGTGATCGCATCCGCCATCGGCCTGATCGAAGTGACCGACCTGCGACGAATCTATCGCATCCAGCGCTGGGAATTCTGGCTGTCGATCGTCTGCACCATCGGTGTGGTCGTACTGGGCGCGATCGAGGGCATCGGCCTGGCCATCGTGATCGCCGTCATCGAGTTCCTATGGGATGGCTGGCGCCCGTACTCGGCGGTTCTGGGCAGCCCGGAAAAGATCCGGGGTTACCACGATATCAAGCGCTATCCCGACGCGCGCCTTATCCCAGGCCTGGTTTTGTTTCGCTGGGATGCGCCTTTGTTTTTCGCCAATGCCGAGCTGTTCAATGACCGGGTACTGGACGCCGTGGCAACATCGCCTTCGCCCGTGCGTTGGCTGGTTGTAGCGTCGGAACCGGTCACCAGCGTGGACGTAACTTCTGCCGATATGCTGGCTGAACTCGATGAAACCTTGCGTGGGGCGGGTATCAAGTTGTGCGTGGCCGAGATGAAGGATCCGGTCAAGGACAAGCTAAAGCGATTCGGGCTTTTCGCCAAGCTGGGCGAAACGGCGTTTTTTCCAACGATAGACGATGCGGTCGAAAGTTATCTCGTGATTTATCCAGTGGGTTAGCCCGCGCCAATGAGCTTCGCAGGCGGGATTTCCCGGGAAAGCAAAGCGCGCGTGGACGCTCGGATTTCACAGAACGAATGCCGGAAGGCAGTGCATGAACCGGGGGCGCGGGTTGCCGGTGGCTTTCATCAAGTCCGTGTTGACCTGGTACGGCAGCAGTTGCTTGATACGTTCGGCCCAGGCTTTACCAAGTGAGGTTCATCGTGCTGATCGAGAGGCGGACTACGGGAAATCGTTCCCGGCCATAAAGGACGGTTTGTAATCATTTCCAGAGAGTGCGGGGCATTGATTCGGGAGTTCAATCTCTCGACAAAAGACTCGGCACCATCAAGGCTGCGGAAGCTCGCCATCCACAGACCCATGTGAACCCACCAACAATTCTGTGCAGGGTCTTTTTCAACATAAATCTTCATTGACGGCGCTCCAAAAAGGCAGGAATCAATCATCCTGATGTGTGCAGGCTCATCCTTTGCTTTCTGAGTACGCTGGCGGTGAGCAATCCATGGCATTGCGTCGTTGCGTGCTCGACAGCGTGTGCGCGATCAACCGGCAAACTATTGATCAGGATCAACTATCCTGATCTGTTTGCCCGCGGCCTGATGCCGTGCGTCGGACAGCAACTGCCTAGCTCAATGCCTATTGCGTTGTAGCTTGGCCATCGGGGCGTGGAATATGGTTTTGGCGTAGTACGGATGGTAAGGCTCAGTGTCGGGCCGTCCTCCATGCCTCACTACTTTGCAGCTTCGCTTCAGGCGTCATCTCCGGGTGCATTTTATTGACCATTAATAGTGCGTCGGTATTCATCAATGCGCCGCGCTGGACGCCTTGTATTACAAGCAGAATAAAAACAGTGAGTAGGAATTTCCCGCTTGTAGGGCATAAAACTCAAATCAGTTGCCAAATGCACCATTTTCGTCCGATCCAGAGTTGTGCAAGTTACAAGTGGAAAAACCGTTTCAGTAGTCTTATCGATTTTTGTCTCAAAAATGAAATGATGTGTCGCAATTCAGGCTTGTCGGAGGGTTTTTAAGGTTTTTATCGGTCGTAACAATAGTTGGGCACAGCCCTTGCAAAAGTACTTTCAAACCACCGCTAGTGTGGTTTTTCATCGAAAAAAAATTATGGGGGAACGTTATAAATGGGGCGCCAGAAATCAAACCGCAAAGGCCAAGTCTCTGGCGTCGGAACGCGTCAAGAGGTTGCCGAATTCACGCGGAATTTGTTTCCAAATGAGACAGGAAGTTAACGACGCACACTGAGGTGCTCAACAGAAACAGTACTCACTAAAACAACGTAAGGCCTGATTTTATTGAAATAGCGAAGTTATAAGAAAATGCCGTCTGTATTGCGGCAAGGAGTAGGGTATGTCCCGAGCTTTTTTTAACGAAATGTATGATGCGAGTGGTGGCTGCCGCCCACATTACCAGGAGTTCGCGCGTTGGTTGGCGGACACACCTCTGGAGTTGCTGGATCAACGTCGTCGCGAAGCCGACCTGTTGTTCCACCGAGCCGGCATCACCTTCACCTTATACGGGGACGAGCAGGGCACCGAACGGTTGATTCCGTTCGACATCATTCCGCGCAGCATCAAGGCCAGCGAATGGCAAATGGTCGAGAAGGGCTGCATTCAACGGGTCCAGGCATTGAACATGTTCCTGGACGACATCTACCACGGGCAACGTATTCTCAAGGAGGGCATCATTCCGGCCGAACAGGTGTTGGCCAATGAGGGTTATCAGGTCGCCATGCAGGGCCTGAATCTGCACCGGGGCATCTACGCCCACATCGCCGGGGTCGATCTGGTCCGCGACGGCGATGGCAGCTACTACGTACTGGAAGACAATCTGCGCACTCCCAGCGGCGTCAGCTACATGCTTGAAGACCGCAAGATGATGATGCGTTTGTTCCCCGAGCTCTTCGCCGCCCAGCGTGTGGCGCCCATCGATCACTACCCGAACCTGCTGCTGGACACCTTGAGGAGCTCCAGTCCGCTGGACAATCCCACGACCGTGGTGCTGACCCCGGGCCGCTTCAACAGTGCCTACTTCGAACATGCGTTCCTGGCCCGTGAAATGGGCGTGGAACTGGTGGAGGGCGCTGATCTGTTTGTCCGCGATGATCACGTCTATATGCGCACCACCGCCGGCCCCAGACAGGTGGACGTCATTTACCGCCGTCTCGACGATGCGTATCTCGATCCTCTGTCGTTCAACCCGGACTCCATGCTCGGCGTACCGGGCCTGATTGCCGCTTACCGCTCAGGCAACGTGGTGCTGGCGAACGCCGTCGGCACCGGCGTGGCCGACGACAAGTCGATCTATCCCTATGTCGGCGACATGATCCGCTTCTATCTTGCCGAGGAACCGATCCTCAAGAACGTGCCTACCTGGCAATGCCGCAAACCGGAAGAGTTGTCCCATGTGTTGGCGAATCTGCCTGAGCTGGTGGTCAAGGAAACCCAGGGCTCCGGTGGCTACGGCATGCTGGTCGGCCCGGCGGCCACGGCGGCGGAAATCGAAGACTTCCGCGCGCGCCTCAAGGCACGCCCCGAAGCTTATATCGCCCAACCAACCCTGTGCCTGTCGACGTGCCCGACCTTTGTCGAAAACGGCATCGCTCCACGCCACATTGACCTGCGCCCGTTTGTGCTGTCGGGCAGAGAAACCCGTCTGGTGCCCGGTGGCCTGACCCGCGTGGCATTGCGCGAAGGCTCGCTGGTGGTGAACTCGTCTCAGGGCGGCGGCACCAAAGACACTTGGGTAGTGGAGGACTAAGACATGCTTTCAAGAACCGCTTCGGACCTCTACTGGATGTCCCGTTACCTGGAGCGCGCCGAAAACCTGGCGCGCATGCTCGAAGTCAGTTACTCGTTGTCGTTGATGCCTCAGGCGGGGCGTACCGATGGCCGCGCCGAACTGGCAATGTCGCTGCTCGCCGCCGGTACGCTGGACGATTACAACGAGCGTTATGGAGAGCTCAACACCGAACGCATGTTGCACTTCTTCGCGCTGGATGAAACCAACCCCGGGAGTATCTATTGCTGTTTGCAAGCCGCGCGAGCCAATGCTCATGCCGTGCGCGGACGCATCACCGCCGACATGTGGGAGAACATCAACGCCACCTGGCTGGAGATGCGCAACATCGCCAGCAATGGTCTGGCGCGCTATGGCATCAGCCATTTCTGCGAGTGGGTCAAGGAGCGTTCGCACCTGTTCCGCGGTGCGACCTCGGGCACCATCATGCGCAACGATGCCTACTGCTTCATTCGCCTGGGGACTTTCCTTGAGCGGGCAGACAACACGCTGCGCCTGCTGGATGCACGCTACGAAATGTTCGGCGAGGAGTCGGAGGAGGTGAGTGACAACTCCGCGCGCGGCTACTACCAGTGGAGTGCCTTGCTGCGGGCCTTGTCGTCCTTCGAGGCGTTCAACGAGATATACCGCAATGCGCCGGGCGCCGAGCAGGTCTCCGAGATGCTGTTGTTGCGCAGCGACGTCCCGCGTTCGTTGCATGCCTGTATCGAGGAACTGGACCATATACTCGCCAGCCTGCCGGGCAGCAACGGGCGGGCCGCCCAGCGATTGGCCGCCGAGTTGAATGCTCGGCTGCGCTACACCGGTATCGACGAGATTCTAGGCTTCGGTCTGCACCTTTGGCTGACTGACTTCATCTCCCAGGTTCGCCATCTCGGCCAGACCGTTCACGAGTCCTATCTGGAGGCCGTATGAAACTGTCCATACGCCACGACACCACCTACAGCTACGCCGATGAAGTCTGCACCAGCATTCAGTTCCTGCGTCTGACGCCGCAGAACAGTGAACGCCAGCGCATCCTGGAATGGCACCTGGAACTGCCGCGCCTGGTGCGCAGCCAGTTCGATCCGTACGGCAACATCCTGCATGTGTTGACGATGGACGAACCCCATGGGGCCTTGGTACTGACAGCTTATGGTCAGGTGGATATCGACTCGGACCGTGAGCTGGAGCGCGACAGCCAATCGCCTTTGCCGTTTTTGCGCACCAGTAAGCTGACGATTGCGGACGATGCCCTGAATGCCTTCGCCGTGCAGCACTGCGGCATACGGCGTGATCGAACGGCGTTGATCGACCTGATGCACGGCCTGGCCGACCATATGGTCTACAACCCGGGCGCAACCACCGTGGACACCACGGCCGCCGAGGCGTTTGCGGGCGGAGGCGGGGTCTGTCAGGACCACACTCACGCCTTCCTGGCCTGCGCCCGTAGCCTGGGGATTCCTGCGCGTTATGTCTCCGGTTACTTGTGCACCGAAGATGAAAACCACTTGGCCAGCCATGCCTGGGCCGAAGCCTGGCTCGACGATGGTTGGTACAGCTTCGATGTCACCAACCGGCTGTCCCGGCCCGAACGCCATCTGAAACTGGCGGTGGGCCTGGACTACCTCGACGCCTGCCCGGTACGTGGCATGCGTCGTGGTGGCGGGGCCGAGTCGATGCTGGCGCGGGTACAGGTAACGTCGCTGTTTCAGGTTCAGCACCAATAAGCCTGAAACGTTCATCGTAATTGGCCATGCCGTCGGGGAGACGGTATGGCCTTTCATCCAGAATTCACGAGTAAGCGCAAATGACTTATTGCGTCGCTATGCACCTGGCCGACGGGATGGTGTTCATCTCCGACTCACGGACCAATGCCGGTATCGACCAGATTTCAACGTTTCGTAAGTTGTTTATTTTCAGCACGCCGGGCGAACGGCTGATTGTGTTGCAGACCGCGGGCAATCTGGCCACCTCGCAATCGGTGGTGAACTTGCTCAAGCAGCGTTGCAGCGGGCCTGGCCCGCACCTGTTGAATGTCCGCACACTCTATGACGCGACTGTGCTGGTGGCCGAAACCGTTCGCGAAGTCGTCGCCCGGGACCGTACCAAGTTGGCAGGCAAGACCGACTTGAGTTGCTCTTTTCTGGTGGGCGGGCAGATCGCGGAGGGGGCGATGGATGTGTACAGCATTTACCCGCAAGGCAACTTCATTCAGGCGACGGAGGACACGCCTTTCCTGCAATTGGGTGAAAGCAAGTACGGCCGACCGATACTCGATCGCAACCTCACGTACCGCACATCACTCGAAGAGGGCCTGCGCTGCGGGCTGATCTCGTTCGACTCGACCATGCGCAGCAACCTGTCGGTGGGTATGCCGCTGGATCTGCTGGTGTTCAGAAAAGACAGTTTTGGTGGTGCAAAAAGTTATCGCATCACGGCCGACGACCCGTATTTCATGCGTATCCGTATGCAATGGGCCACCGGACTGCAAGACATGCTTGCCGCATTGCCGGAGCCGCCTGACGCTTACATGTCGGGGGGGCTGCCAATAAAGCGCTGACTCTGCATCAGCGCTGAAGTAAAGCGGCCGGGCCAGCGATTACCAAGTGCGCGATATCGTGATGTCGATTGGCTAAAGCAGCGGAATGCTGTAGCTCACGATCAAGCGATTCTGGTTCTGGTCACGCGCCGCCTCGCTGTTGGACTTGCCGTTGCGCCATCCAAATCCGACACCTTTAAGCGTGCCGGACTGAATCACATAGTTCAGATCATGCCCACTACGGACGCGACGCCAGAGGAGATTTTAGAACAGGCTGAGCGGGTAGGGCTCTCTCGGATTGAGGCAGTGGGTCATTCCAGTTGACCTAGGCTCACCCACCTTTCGTCAGCGAGATCAGCAACCCTTGTTGACAGAAAAATGCATCAGGAGAATACTCGCCTCAAGATTCATATATATGACTAGATAACAAGGTGAATAAAGTCGATGAACTCCTTATCCAGTGATGTCCGGCTACCGCTTTATCAGCGCCTGCGAGATCAGTTGGCTGAACAGATTGCCAACAATCGTTGGCGTCCCGGGGAGGCCATTCCCACCGAGGCTGCACTTTCAGCGGAGTACCAACTGTCCACTGGCACCGTACGCAAAGCGGTTGACGCGCTGGTCAGTGAGGGCGTTCTTGAGCGTCAGCAAGGTCGAGGCACCTTCGTTCGCCGGCCGCAGTTTCAATCGTCACTGTTCCGATTTTTCCGCTTCCAGACCGCTGCGGGCGAGCGCCAGGTGCCGGAGAGTCGCATCTTGTCGATTGAGCCGGTAGCCGCACCCTCGGCGGTGGCCCAAACGTTAGGCCTGCCAATCGACGCACCGGTTATTCGCATTGTTCGCGTACGTCTTCTCGATGTTCAGCCGGTACTTGCCGAAGAAATCTGGCTACCTCGCAGCCGGTTTCAGCCGCTGCTGGAGATCGACCTGAGTCGAAAAGGGCCGCTGTTGTATCCGATTTACGAAGAAGTCTGCGGTCAGGTCGTCGCTTCTGCCGAAGAAACACTCACCGCCGAGTCTGTAAACGACGTGCATGCGCGATTGCTGCAAGTAGCGGTCAACAGTCCCGTGGTGGTGATCGAGCGTCTGGCGCGTGACTACGCCGGGACGCCTCTGGAATGGCGTCGCTCCCGTGGTCATGCCCAGCATTTCCGTTACAGCGTGGATATTCGCTAGCGCCTTGCCTCAATAGCGGATCGCTCATCGGCGCCTGATCTGCGCCGTCTTCATCGTCTTGCTTGCCATGCCTGGCCTCGTAGCGGCGCGGTTCGCTTTCGGCTGCCTCACGTTTCACTTATAAGGATAAGAAATCATGTTCAGCTGGTATCGCCAAGTCACTCCTCGGGAGCGCAAAACGTTCTGGGCCTGCTTCGGCGGATGGTCGCTGGATGCTCTGGAAGTACAAATGTTCGGCCTGGCCATTCCGGCATTGATCGCTGCGTTCGCACTGACCAAGGGCGATGCCGGGCTGATCAGCGGCGTCACGCTGGTCACTTCGGCCATCGGCGGATGGGTAGGGGGGACGTTGTCCGACCGCTACGGCCGGGTGCGTACGTTGCAGTGGATGATTCTGTGGTTCTCCTTCTTCACCTTTCTGTCCGCCTTCGTCACAGGGTTCCATCAGTTGCTGATGGTCAAGGCACTGCAAGGCTTCGGCATTGGTGGTGAGTGGGCTGCCGGCGCGGTATTGATGGCCGAAACCATCAACCCGAAATACCGCGGCAAAGTGATGGGCGCTGTGCAAAGTGCCTGGGCGGTCGGTTGGGGGCTGGCGGTCGGGGTATTTGCGCTGATTTATACGTTCGTACCGCAAGACATGGCCTGGCGTGTGATGTTTGTCGTAGGCCTGCTGCCCTCGTTCCTGATCCTCTGGGTACGGCGTAATGTCGAGGAGCCTGACAGCTTCCAACGTTTGCAGAAAGAACACGCCATTCCACAGAGCTTCTTCAAATCCCTGGCCGGTATTTTCCGACCTGAACTGCTCCGCGTAACGCTGTTCGGCGGGTTGTTGGGCTTGGGCGCACACGGCGGATACCACGCGGTGATGACTTGGCTGCCGACATTCCTCAAGACTGAGCGCAACCTGTCGGTGCTGAACTCTGGCGGCTACCTGGCCGTGATCATCTTTGCCTTCTGGTGTGGCTGCGTTGTTAGCGGATTCTTGATCGACCGTATTGGCCGCCGCAAAAACATCGTGTTGTTCGCGTTGTGCTGTGTCGTCACCGTGCAGTGTTATGTGTTCCTGCCGCTGACCAATACCCAGATGCTGTTTCTGGGGTTCCCGCTCGGCTTCTTCGCGGCAGGCATTCCTGCGAGTCTTGGTGCGCTGTTCAACGAGTTGTACCCAGCGGATGTACGCGGTGCCGGTGTCGGTTTCTGCTACAACTTTGGCCGGGTGCTCTCTGCAGTATTCCCGTTCCTGGTCGGTCACATGAGCGACTCCATGTCCTTGGGTTCGGCGATTGGCATCGACGCTGGGATTGCCTACGGCGTGGCGGTGATCGCGGCACTTTGTCTGCCGGAAACCCGTGGACGTAGCCTCGAAGCTTCGAGTGCATCGGTGCCAGCAACGGTCAACGGCAACGAGAGTGCGCGGGCCTGATGCCCTTTACCTTCTATAGATGAACGCTATGACTGACACCTGTTCTACGCCGATCACCGGCATCGACTCCCATGCTCATGTGTTTAGCCGTGATCTATGTCTGGTCGGTGCACGGCGCTATACCCCTGATTACGACGCCACGCTTGAGCAGTATCTGACGCACTTGCACGCTCATGGTCTGAGTCATGGCGTATTGGTGCAACCGAGCTTTCTCGGCACCGACAATAGCTACTTGCTGGCGGCGTTGAAGCAAGCGCCGGAGCAGTTGCGAGGCGTGGTTGTGCTGGAGCCAGGCGTCAGTCGCGCCATGTTGAATGACATGGATCACCTGGGCGTGGTCGGCGTTCGCTTGAACCTTATGGGTATGGCGTTACCTGATTTTCGTAACAGTGCCTGGAGAGAGTTTTTCAGCCACATTGCTGATCTTGACTGGCATGTCGAGTTGCATAGGGAGGTAAAGGATCTGCCGGGACTGATCCATCAATTGACGCCGTTCGGTTTGAAGTTAGTGATTGATCACTTTGGTCGGCCGGATGCCAATTCGGGCGTCGATCAGCCCGGCTTTTGCGAGTTACTGGAGTTGGGATCGAAAGGTTCGATCTGGATGAAGGTATCGGGAATCTATCGTTTGGGAGGTACGCCGCAACAGAACATCAATTTCGCTCGAATGGCATTACCGCTGCTGGAACAAAGTTTCGGCCTTCGCCAGTTGGTGTGGGGCAGCGACTGGCCGCATACGCAGCATGAGCAAAGCATCGGTTTCAGCACCGTAGTCGATCAGTTGCAAGCCCTGGAGTGTTCGACGCAGGTTAGCTATTCGTTGCTGGTGCAAGTCCCTCGAAGGTTATTCGGTTTTGCGAAAGGCGAAAGCTGAAATTTACGCCTGCATTTGCAGATGACCATTCATCTCACCCATTTAAACGAATACATACAGAACATTCGAAGTGCGACCGTTGCAGTAAAACCTATCGTGGCTCATCGAGAAGTTCTGTGTAATAGCAGCATATTCCAATTACAAGAGAGTAGATTCCATGAACACGTCATCCAATGCCGAAGTTGAAAGCACCCAAACGATGTTTGGTTTATTGCGTGCGCCGACAGGTGTTACGGTTTCAAACTTCTCTTTCAAATCTGAGTGCAGTTTGAGCGCCAGCCCAACCGAGATCCTTTCATGACTCCCTTAGATGTAGACCTCTTACTGACCGCATTGGTGAGCGTCCTGGTGCTGGTGGCGCTCATCGTGTCGCGTCTCAAAATGCACCCGCTCCTGGCCTTGCTAGTAGTTTCCGTTGGCGTTGGCTTTGCAACCAGTATGGAACCAGAAACCATAGTCTCCCACTTGATCACCGGCGTCGGAAAGACACTGGGGGCAGTAGGGGTCGTAATCGCGCTTGGAGCGATGCTAGGCAAAATTCTTGCTGACGCAGGCGTCACAGAGCAGGTCGCCGAGGTCATCCTCAAGCGAACATCGGATCGGATGATACCTTGGGCCATGATGATGGTTGCATTTGTAATTGGCATTCCCATGTTTTTCGAGGTGGGCTTGGTGATCATGCTGCCGCTGATATTCAGCGTGGCGCGAAAGCTGGAAAGCCAGGCTCGCTTCAAAGGTTCAGCCTATGTGTATGTGGGTGTTCCGGTGATTGCGGCACTTGCAGCCATGCACGGGATGGTACCGCCGCACCCTGGCCCCTTGACGGCCATCGCCGCGCTCAAAACCTCGGTCGGGCCCACAATGCTCTATGGCTTCCTTGCGGCTATTCCTGCAATGATTTTAGGCGGCCCGCTTTATGGCGCATTCATTTCGCCGCGCATGAGCACTCGGCCCGATCAGGTTTTGCTAGATCAGTTCACCCTGGCTGAAAAAGCCGACGATCAACCAAGCACCAGCGTATGCCTTGGCGTGCTGGCAGCCTTGCTACCGGCGATCCTGATGCTGATTCATGCCGTCGCTGAGATGGTATTACCCAAGGACAATGCGATCCTGAAAATGGCTAGTTTCTTGGGCAATCCCCTGATCGCCATGCTCCTGGGCGTGCTGTTCGCAGGGGCAAGTCTGGTACTCGCGCGGGGCGGCGATGCGGGGCAATTGCGCGAATCCCTGGGCAAGAGCCTCAAGCCAATCGCCTCAATCATCATGATCATCGCCGGCGGTGGTGCCTTTCAGGAGCTGTTGACCAGCGCCAAGGTGGGCGATGCCATTGTGCACCTGACTCAGCAGTCTGCGTTCCCTCCGCTGATCTTGGGTTGGTTGATCGCGATGTTGCTCTCGGTATCTACCGGTTCTGCCACTGTCGGTATCGTTGGTGCTGCTGGCTTGCTGGCGCCGCTTGCAGGTGCTGATCCCAGCCTCAACCTGCCTCTGCTTGCCTTGTCCATAGGCTGCGGCTCGCTGTTCTTCAACTATGCGAACCATGCGGGCTTCTGGATGGTGAAGGAATCCTTCGGCATGACTATGGGCGAAGCCACCAAGACCATTTCAGTGGTTCAATCCATCGTGGCCGTGGTCGGTTTGATTGTGGTGTTGATGTTGAATGCGGCTGTCACGGTGGTTTGAGTCAGGATCTGTTCGCAGTTAGTAACCCTGCCCGAACGAGTTAGCCGAGGGGGGGAGATAGAGTTACGCTCCACAGGGTGTTTTACTCGGCTCTAACCCTAAAGTGTCGGCACGCATAAGCCCCGCCAGGTGAAGGTCTACAAAAAACCTCACACAGGCGAAGTTGTAGAAACGAAGGGCCCTTCAAGGGCCCTTTGTTGTATGCGCTTTCGAAATTGTTCAGATTAATGATCTATGAAAAAAGGAAAAGGGGGTGGAAACGGTTTTACTGTCAACTCAGGAGGGACAATACCTCAGAGCCTACGCATGTGGTCTGTCCCGGTATTAGTAGAGTGAAGAGGGGGCAGGAACGATAACGGTGGAGGTCGAGATCGTAGACCAAGATGTCGACTACGCGAACCGGATTGGCATCGTGGGCATAGTCATCAAGGCTCTCGGGAAGTAAAGGTGTCTTGGCCTCGATGTTCACATTGGATAAAGCGCTTCATAGGCGATCCCTGCGACGAAACCCTCAAAAACCATAGCAAGTGTTCGCGACGGCGTTTTTACACACTCTGGGCCAGATCATTCAGAAACCGTCAAAATGCCTTTTTCCTGCCTCGCGCCCACGACTTTGTTGATTAGTTCATCCCAAGGTGGCGTTGAAGGGAACAGCTCAATCAGAAATGCGAGGAATGCCTGTCAAATCCCAAATCGGCTTTAGGGGCGCTGATGATTTCACGGGTGGTTCGGGCTTGGACCTATCCACCGTCGAACGTGTTGTAGATCACCTTGGATGGGGCATTCGACATGAGCCCAATCCGAATGGCGGTAGCCGCTTCACCTTGCAGCTTCCCGATAGTGTGTAGTTTTCCATCGACAGTAAAATCGACACACCGCACGCACATAGGTTGATTCATCAGAGATCGTCCTGCATTTTCCACCACAAGCAAGAGCATCGAATGAAAGGGATCCTCGAAAACCTGCGTCCGCTGGACTAATCTTGAAACATAATGTTACGTGTAATGTATATTATGTTAAATGATGTGTCATGTCATAGATGTTCATGAACCGCCTAAACCACTGATTCGACAAACCTGCTAGCGCCGTTGCCCATACTCATTCGAGATTGAACGACGCTTTGAAAGCCATATCATCAATGTTCGTCCCGACCACGCTCGTTACCGCAGCCTGACAGATACGCAACTCCAGATCCTTTGATCCACTCATTTCGGAACGCCAAGCGCCGGATGATTTGCAGGACTGCTCATACCTACAGCGCAATTATGGATTCGCGCTCAGAAAGTATGATTTGAAGGCGATCAAAGTTAAGTCGTCGACATTCAGTCTCGGTGCCTTCTCGAGACTCATAGGTAGTCTTCAGACGTAGTTTCTCTTCCCTACCATAGATGTTGAAACCTTTCGGTACAGTCTGGCAGTAGAAGCGCGCTCCGTTACGCATTGATCCTGTTTCTGTTTGGATTGTAGGAACAACAACGAATCTCAAAATTTTCAGGCCCTCTCCTATATTGTCTTGCGGTTTGGTGCTCGCCGCGGTAATCGATAGGCATTCCAACAACAATTTGACGTGGAGCAGCAACGCTTGGAATTGAGACAACTGCGATATTTCGTAAAAATCCTCGAACACGGCAGCTTGGGACGCGCAGCTCTTGAACTGGACGTCGGCGTATCAGCCCTTAGCCAACAGATCGCGAAACTTGAAAGTGAGCTGTCAACCCGCCTCCTTAATCGCACCACTACTGGCGTCACACCTACCAGCTCCGGTATGGCGTTCCTGCACCATGCCCAGCTGTGTTTGCGGCAAGCCGAAAATGCGATCATGGCCGCTCACCGTGGGCGAATGAGTGGGTACGTCACCGTCGGAATGGCGCCCACGACTTCCACTGTTCTTGCCCTGCCATTGATCAACGCGATGCGAGAGCGTTACCCGGATATTCAATTGCACCTGGTCGAAATGCTATCCGGGCATTTGGCCACGCAACTCAATGCTCGCCAGATCGACCTGGCCATTCTGTTTCAACTCGAAGGTGGTAAGCGCTGGAGCGTGACACCGCTGCTCGACGAAAAACTATTTGTCATCAGCTCACCGCACCTGCCCCACGCACCACAAGGAACCAGCGTGCAACTGGCGGATCTGGGGCAACTTCCACTGGTAATGCCGAGTGCGCAACACGGTTTGCGTTCTACGCTGATGGTTGCGTTTGAACGTTCGGGATTGGCTCCCAACATCATCATGGAAGTGGATGGGCTTGCCGTATTGATGAACGCCGTACGCGCAGGTCATGCTGCCACCATCCAGCCCGGTGCGGCAGCAGCGCTCAAAGGTGAGTCGGGACTTTCAGTGGTGGAAATTTCCGATGCTCACGTAGGTCGACGAAACCTGCTGGCGACACTGCCTGATGATGAGCTGTCTCCCGCTGCTCTGGCGGCGCGACTGGTCATCACCGATGTCGCTCGACAGTTGGTCGTTGATCAACAATGGCCGGGAGCATCGTGGATTGAGGACGTCGCGTCATGATCCCGGCGCACCCTCTTCCCGGTTTCCAATACTGAGGTGTCCGCGCCAAAGCCTTTATGAAAACTAAACACCCCCATTCATTTCGCGCCTTTCGACAATAAGCTGACAGCTCTACCTTCCCCCCACTCGCGAGGAGCACTTCGTTCATGCCTCCTTGCGATTGAGGAGTGATGATGATCGACGTATTAGTAATTGGCGGCGGCAATGCCGCCTTGTGTGCAGCGTTGATGGCGCGAGAGGCTGGTGCTAGCGTGATGCTGCTGGAGGGCGCACCGAAAATCTGGCGTGGTGGCAACTCGCAACACACACGAAACCTGCGATGTATGCACGACGAACCGCAAGATGTGTTGGTCGATGCCTATCCCGAAGAAGAATATTGGCAGGATCTGCTGAAAGTCACCGGTGGGATTACTAACGAAAAGCTTGCACGTATTGTCATCCGCGCCTCGTCGAACTGCCGTGACTGGATGCGCTCCCATGGTGTGCATTTTCAGCCGTCGTTGTCTGGTGCCCTACATGTTGCGCGCACCAATGCGTTTTTCATGGGCGGCGGCAAAGCGTTGGTTAACGCGTACTTCCGCAGCGCCGAGCGGCTGGGTGTGAAGATCCGCTACAACGCTCAAGTCACCGACATCGAGTTGAAGGACGGAGCATTCGTCGCAGCCCACATCGGTGAGCGTGAGGTCAATGGTCAGCGTTTGCCCGCCGAGCGGATCCAGGCCAAGACGTGCGTTCTGGCGGCTGGCGGTTTCGAGTCGAACCGCGAGTGGCTCCGTGAGGCTTGGGGCCAAAACGATCGCGGAGAATGGCCGTCAGACAATTTTCTGATTCGCGGGACGCGCTTCAATACTGGTGTACTGCTTCGGCGCATGCAGAGCTTGGGCGCCGATTTTATCGGTGACCCAACCCAAGCGCACATGGTGGCCATCGACGCCCGTGCGCCCCTGTATGACGGTGGTATCTGTACCCGTATCGATTGCGTATCGCTGGGCGTGGTGGTCAATCGCGACGGCGAACGCTTCTATGACGAAGGCGAGGATTTCTGGCCCAAGCGCTATGCGATCTGGGGCCGCCTGGTGGCGGGTCAACCCGGTCAACAGGCCTACTCGATCATCGACCAACAAGCCCTCGGCCGTTTCATGCCTCCGGTGTTTCCGGGCACTAAAGCCAACTCTCTGCAAGACCTGGCCCGCCAGTTGAAGCTTCCCGTGACGCAATTTGTCAAAACCATCGAGGAATATAACGCAGCCTGCTGCGTCGGCACGTTCGACCACACCGCGCTGGACAATTGCCACACCGAAGGTTTGACACCCGCCAAAACCCATTGGGCCCGCCCATTGGTAAAGCCCCCATTCTGTGCCTACCCACTTAAACCTGGCGTGACCTTCACCTATCTAGGCCTCGCTACCGACGATACCGCCGCCGTTCACTTCAACGGCAAGGCTAGCCCCAACCTGTTTGTCGCAGGAGAAATGATGGCGGGCAACGTATTGGGCAAGGGCTATACCGCCGGCATCGGCATGGCCATTGGTACCGCATTCGGTCGCATCGCCGGTGTGCAAGCCGCGGCTGCGGCCGGCTTCCTGACCCCTTCCTCCACGGAGCCCCAACATGCAGCTGTTTGATCCCAAGGCACCGGGTAATTTGATTCCCGTACTCAACCTTGATGAAAGCGAAGTTCAGCGACAAATGACCGTTTGCAATGCCTGCCGTTACTGCGAGGGCTTCTGCGCTGTATTCCCGGCCATGACAAGGCGTCTGGAGTTTTCTCAGGCGGATATCCATTACCTGGCGAACCTTTGCCATAACTGCGGCGCATGCCTGCATGCCTGTCAGTACGCTGCCCCTCACGAATTCGTAATCAATGTGCCCAAGGCCATGGCCAAAGTCCGCCTCGACACTTATACCGAGTACGCCTGGCCACAGGCGATGGGCACACTATACCGACGCAACGGACTGACTCTGGCACTGTCCGCCGGTGTCGGGCTGGCACTGTTCCTGTGTCTCACGTTGATGGTGATGGGCAACCTGTTCACGGCGATGCCCGGGGGAAATTTCTACGGGATCTTTCCGCACAACACCCTGGCCGTAATGTTCGGTGCAGTTTTCGGATTCGCGGTACTCGCGTTAACCCTTGGCGCGCGGCGCTTCTGGCGCAATGTTTCACCGACCGACGCGCCCGCGCAGGAAAAAACCGCTGCTGCACTGGAAGCCACGGCCAACGTCGCCCGGCTCAAATTTCTGGACGGTGGCCATGGCGAGGGCTGCAATAACGCTGATGATCGATTCACCTTGTGGCGGCGGCGCTTCCACCACTTCACCTTCTACGGCTTCATGCTGTGCTTCGCCGCCACTGGGGTCGCCACGCTCTACCATTTCCTTCTGGACTGGTCGGCGCCCTACCCCGTCTTGAGCTTGCCGGTGATGCTGGGCATCAGCGGTGGGCTCGGGTTGCTGGTCGGCCCTGCGGGTCTGTTGTGGTTGAACCTGCGTCGCAACCCCGAACACGGCGACGAAAACCAGAAACCCATGGATCGCGGCTTTATCGCACTGCTGTTCCTGGTCAGCGCCAGCGGCCTGGCACTCCTGGCGTTCCGTGAAACCGCAGCCTTGGGCCTGTTGCTGGCAATCCATCTCGGCCTGGTCATGGCGTTTTTCCTGACCATGCCCTACAGCAAATTCGCCCATGGCATCTTCCGCAGCGCCGCGCTGCTCAAGTACTCCATCGAAAAACGCCAACCCAACCCGATCAACGCAGGTAGCGACTGATCGGCGATCCATTCATTCCAAAAACAATATTGATCACCACGGTAGCCATGATGAAAACAACAACTCAAGACACCCGATCCAAGGGGGCCAAACTGGGCGCCATCCTGCGGGTCACTAGCGGCAATTTTCTCGAACAGTTCGACTTCTTTCTGTTCGGGTTTTACGCGACCTACATCTCCCAGACGTTCTTTCCTACCACCAGCGAGTTCGCCTCGTTAATGATGACCTTCGCCGTATTCGGCTCGGGATTTCTGATGCGGCCGCTGGGCGCTATCGTGCTGGGCGCATACATCGACAAGGTGGGCCGGCGAAAGGGGCTGATCGTGACGCTGTCGATCATGGCCGCGGGCACGGTCTTGATCGCCTTGGTTCCGGGCTACGCCAGCATAGGCATCGCAGCGCCGATATTGGTGTTGCTCGGGCGACTGTTGCAGGGATTCTCCGCAGGTGCGGAAATGGGTGGTGTTTCCGTGTACCTGGCTGAAATCGCCACGCCCGGACGCCGGGGTTTCTATACCAGTTGGCAGTCGGCCAGCCAACAAGTGGCGATCATTCTTGCGGCTGCGTTGGGCTATACGATTAACGCGTCTATGGAGGCCGCCGACGTTGCAGCCTGGGGCTGGCGTATCCCATTCTTCATTGGTTGCCTGATTATCCCGTTCATCTTCATCATTCGCCGCTCGCTACAGGAAACCGATGCATTCAAAGCGCGCAGCCATCACCCAAGTGCCAGTGAAGTCTTTCGCTCGATGCGGGACAACTGGCGCACGGTACTGGCTGGTGGTCTGTTAGCGTCGATGACCACGACCACGTTCTATCTCATTACCGTCTACACCCCGACTTTCGGCCGGTCTGTACTGAACCTGAGCACCAGCGACAGTCTGGTGGTCACGCTCTTCGTCGGCCTGAGCAACTTCATCTGGCTGCCCATCGGCGGTACGATCTCTGATCGCATTGGACGCCGCCCCTTGTTGCTGGCGGTCACCTTGCTGTGCATCTTCACCGCCTATCCCGCCATGCATTGGCTGGCCGCGGCGGCAAGCTTCGAACGACTGCTCGCCGTGCTGCTGTACTTCTCTTTTTTCTTTGGCATTTACAATGGCGCGATGGTTGCTGCATTGACTGAGGTAATGCCTCAGAACGTACGAGTCGTAGGATTTTCACTGGCATTCAGTTTGGCAACGGCTGTGTTTGGCGGCTTTACACCCGCCGTATCAACAATCCTGGTGCAGGCAACAGGTGACAAGGCGTCGCCCGCCTACTGGCTAATGTTTGCTGCGTTGTGTGGGTTCACAGCGACGACGATCCTGTATCGCAGGCAAAAAGCAGTGCCAGTCAACGCTTGATCAAAGAGAGGTTTCGGCGGAATTCAGGGCTTTGCACTGAATAAATATCGCGCCCTGGCCTGCATTGTATGCGTCCGGCAAAGGCATCTAGCCCGCTCTGCTAAGCCAAGACAGGTGTGCACTTCAATTTAAGTGGACACCTCGTCTAGCCTTTTTAAGCAGATACTCCATGCAGTCAATGCGCCGTTCCTATTCCAAATCCTTCAAAACCCAAGTATTCGGAAAGCCGTAGCCGCACTTCAGTAGATAGGCTTCGGCAATGGGCCAGTTTGGGATCTTGATGATGGTGGATGACAGCTGTTTGACTCCAAGGAGAACAGCATCTCAAAGTAATAATGGATGTCGTTCCTTTGCTGCCTGATCATCGCGGAAATCTGGAGCTTTTTCAGGCTGTATTTCAATCACTCCTGCACCAGCTCGCGCACCTCCACAATTCGTGTCTTGGACGCATTGATCTGCAGCTCAAACCAACTGACGCATTTTATGATTACCGCAAGCGCCCTCCTCCGCTTCTTCCCGCCGGTTGAAAAAAAACGTGAAATCGTCGATGCACGAGTTGAAACGTTCAGCCATACACAGCGCCGAGGCCGCAGATACGGCTGTTGGTATCACCCCCTGATTGAGGTGACATGGTCGGGCGACAAACTCGCCATGGAGGCACACCCCATGTTCGCAAGTGTGCGATCCATCTCATCTTTGATAATGCTCAGCACCTGGCTAGCCCCTTCCTCGCCACCTGCAGCCAGACCGTAGAGTAGTGGCCTGCCTAGAAGAACACCACCCGCACCGAGCGCCATAGCTTTAACAACGTCAGAACCACGTCTGAAACCGCTATCAACAAGCACCTTGCCCGGATGAGCATTAGCAATTTGCTTAAGAACAGGCATAGGCGAGCAGCTCGAATCAAGTTGACGCCCGCCATGGTTTGAGAGGATTACGCCGTCAGCTCCGAACGCCATACAACGCGCAGCGTCTTCAGGGTGAAGTATTCCTTTGACTAACAGCCGATGTGGCCAGAGTTCTCGCAATCTTTTAAGTGAATCCCAGTTGAAACTGGCATCCATTTTCCGCGACAGCAGCGCAGCTTGAAGCTCTACGTTGTTGGCGTCCTGATTGGCGAAATTTGCCATCTGCGGCATCCCGCCTGCAAGCAAGCTTATAGACCAGCGCGGATGGAGCATTCCATCGAGCATTACCTTCGGCGTGTACTTGAAAGGCAGGCCAAAACCACTACGTAAATCACGCTCACGCTTGCCGTTCACCGCAACATCAGTGGTCAGCACTAGCGTTCTGTAACCTGCCGCCAGTGCACGAGCTACGAGTTGATCAGCAAGTGACGGGTGCACTACATAGAGTTGGAACCACAGCTCCCCTCCCGCTTTTTCCGCGACCTCCTCAATGGACGCATTGGCCGCCGTGGACAATATAAAGGGGATACCGGCTTTCCTAGCCGCCCTTGCTAAAGCGATATCGCCCTTCGGCCAAAATGCCCCATTAAGCCCCATCGGAGCTACCAGGAGCGGCAGTGGCTGAGTAGTACCGAAGACGTTAACGCTCAGATCACGCTGGGCGACATCAACCAAGCGTCTTGGGATGAGCTCCCAATGGTCGAACGTGTCCCGGTTACGCTGCAGGCATTTCTCATCATCGGCGCCGCCTTCAAGGTAGTCGAAGACCATTCTGGGAAGGCGCCGTTGCGCCAGTGAACGAAAACCTTCAACGCTAAAAGCTAAGCTCATGGTGTCCTCACGGCAGTACGAGAATACAAAGTAAAAACCCCACTCTATTGAGCGGGGCCTAATTGATCAAATCGATACTATCCAGGCCCTGAATAGATCACGCTTATTCAGAAGTAACTGCAAGTGCTGAGGACGTGACTAGATGGGTAGCAGCACCAGGTGCGGTTTCGATCAGGAACAAACCAGTGACAGCCGCTGCAAGTGATACCGCTCCCACTACCATCATGGGTAGCGCCAAGCCGTATAGATCGGCCAAACCACCTGCAATCACAGGCATCAATACACCGCCAATTAATTCGCTCACACCCGTTGGCACACCAACTGCTGCTCCGGTCATATTGGATGGGACGGACTCGCTAGGAATCACGGCCAAGAACAATGGTGCGATGCCAAATCCGAAGATACCGGCGGCAAACAGGATCGAAAACATCACCCAAGGGCCGGCGTGGCTCAGAGCAAATGCGAGCATCAGCAGACCGTAAATAGTGGCGCAAGTCACCAGCACAGGTTTACGCCCCCATCGATCCGACAAGGCGGGTACGGCGATCATTCCTATGAAGCCACCGAACCCCCAGCCCGAGACGATCAATCCCGTCGTGCTCAACGACAGCCCCACCACTTGAGTGAGGTAAAGCGCGACGAAGGTCGAGAATACGAACAAGCCCGTTTGAAACAGAGAGCCGATGACTGTAGTCACCCAGATATTGCGGAATTTGAGCACGCTGGTGATAGGAGCGCTTTTGTGTGCATCGCGCTCGACGGTCACCTTCCTGGGTTCGCGCATGAGCTTCGCGAGCATCACCGTCAAAATCAACCCAGGAATCCCGAGCAGAAAGAACACCCACTCCCATGGCATGTACAAGCTTAATTGAGTCGCAATGATCGGGCCCAAACCGATGCCCAACAGTGGAAAGAATGCTTGGTGAATGCCCATATTGAGCCCTCGCCGTTTGGGCGTCGATATCTCTGCGAGCGTCGCGACACTGGCACTGAAAACCCCGCCTTCACCTACGCCAAGAAGGCCTCGAACGACCAGCATTCCAGTGAAGCTTTTTACCGCTCCCGTCATCCATGTCATGAGTGAGAAGAAAATGCCGGAGTAGATCAACACCTTCTTCCGACCGTGGCGATCACTCACGCCACCAAGAACATAAGTAGACAGCGCCCATGTCAGCGCCAATACAGAAGCGATTGCACCGGCTTGGGTATTACTCAACCCCAGCTCTGGTATCAAGATTGGAAACAAGTACACCACCACCAACCGATCCAGACCTACGATGCCAAACAGCACCGCTAGCAGCCACACCATTTTCCACTCGTAAGCTGAATCACCAAGCGATTTATGCTGCATGTTATGCACCCATCAAAAAGGGATATCGATTAATTGGCTTCAAGGTCGTCAACAAGAGCGAGCTTGTCATCCGAACCGATTGATGCGTCCTCTGTAACGGGCCTGCGTGGCTCGCTGTTAAACAGCAGTCTTGTGACATCGCTTCGGGAGTAGTGGCCAACCGGATCTGCTGCAACTTTGGCCATCGTGACGGCGTCAAGGTTGATGTCCCCGTACAGCAGTCCTTCCTGCTCTGGCGGCAATGGAGTGGCCAAATCGGCGCCGTCGGGGCCATAGATGCGCGCGAAGCCTCCCCCGACCTTTAGCAAATTACGTGCTTCATCCGTTTGGCAGAGCAACTCAACAACATCCTCGGAAACCATCCCGCACGGGGCGAGAACGAAACACTGGCCTTCAACAGCATATGTGCGGCTTACGGCGTTATTAACCTCACCACCAATTGCTGGGGTGACGTCCGTATAGAGGGAAAAACCTGGCCATGCGGCGACGTGCACTTGCTCATGCTTGCTGTACATCGCGAATTTGGTCAGTGGCTGAATATGCTCCCAGCAGCACAGTCCTCCGAGCCGACCAATGTTGGTTTCATGAACTTGGATATCACTACCGTCGCCCTCCCCAAAGACCATGCGCTCTGCCACGGTTGGTTTGAGCTTGCGTCGGGTCGACAGGGTACGGCCCTGGTCGTCAATGAAAGTCTGCGCCATGTACAAGCTGCCATTGGATCGCTCGGTGAAGCCGAGGCACACGAAGATTTCATGGTCGGCTGCCGCTTGCTCCAATCGACGATAGTCCGGGCTATCAATCACCAAGGCCTGCTCGTGATATTGCAGCATGTACTGCATTGCCCAAGCTGGTGACCCTAGCCAGAAAAACCATGGGTAACCAGGAATGAAGTTTTCCGGAAACGCGATTACCCGAGCACCGTTGCCAGCTGCCTCGGCAATCAATTGAATGCACTTATCAACCGTCGCGCTGCGATCCATGAAGACGGGTGCTGCCTGCACCACTGCGACTCGATACGAAGTTGAAAAAGACATAGAAACCTCAAAAAAAGATGGCGCTCAGCCGTTGCTGCATCTTTGATGAAAATGCCCAATTGGAATGTGCTGAAAGTCTTGTCAGATTTGCTCTAGCTTCTCCATGCCATGGGTGGAGGGCACCCAGGCATGAAGAAAAATGGCTTAGCGGCTCACGACGGGATCTGCGAAATCCTGCTTGGGCAGATCTACATGCCGCTGGGCAACGAATTCTGTAGCGCTATGGCCTAGGCCCAATGCATACGCTCCTGGCGCTACAGACCAGCGCTGTGCCTTGACGTCAAAATCGGCGAGCAGGCGTGAATCCACTTGCAGGGTTATGGATCGCGATTCCCCGGCACGGAGCTCGATCTTGTTCCACCCCAGCAAGCGTTGCTGAGCTCGACCAGGCATACCCGTCAGATAGAGCTGAGGAACATCTTGTCCCGTCAGCTTGCCGATGTTGGTCACGTTAAAGCTAACGGTGAGCGGAGAGGTTTTTTCGACCTTCAGCCCATCATATTTAAACTGTGTGTAGGAAAGCCCGAAGCCGAATGGGAACAAAGGATTGATGTTTTTTCGCGCAAACCATTTATATCCAACGTCAGCGCCTTCGATGTTGTAGTCCACATCGATCTTGGCGTTTTCGGGGCCACCAAAGCCGGGTACCACAGGGCGAGGCAGTTGTTTGAGGTCTGCCGGGAAAGTGATCGGGAGGCGGCCCGATGGATTTACTTTGCCGGTCAGCGTGCGAGCGATGGCCTTACCACCACCTGCACCTGGATACCACGCCTGCATGACTGCTGCCGTTTTGTTGAGCCATGGCATGCTGATAGGGCCGCCAGTTTCCAAGACCACAATGGTTTTAGCGTTTGCGGAGGCCAATGTGTCAATCAAGCCATTCTGACCGCTAGGCAACTCCAGGTCGTAGGTGTCGTAACTCTCCATCATCCACTGCGTCGCGAACACGATGACCACGTCAGCGTTCTTGGCCAACGCAGCCGCTTCCCCGGAGTTACGGCCATCGTTGAAGGTAATGACTGCATCTGGCAGCTCCTCCTTCAGAGCCTTAAGCGGCGAGCTTCTATGCCAAACCATCTCGCGCAGTGAAGCGAACTGACCTTCGCCTCCCGTAGGAATTACCAGGCCAGCACCCTCTGGCTCTACAACCTGTGACGAACCGGCTCCAGAGAGAACCCCCTTGTCCGCGTTGCCACCCACTACAAGGATCTTCTTGGTCGCACCATTGAGAGGCAACGCATGCTTCTCGTTGCGCAACAACACCATCCCCTCTTCGGCAGCTTGTTGTGCTACGGCCTTGCTCGCTGCGTAATCAATAGGTGTTTTAACAGGAGGGTGCTCAAAGAGGCCAACATCAAACATCGAGCGCAGGACTCGCTGGCTCATTTCACCCAAACGAGTGCGATAAACTTGGTCTTGCTCAGCTTCGGCCAACAGTGGCTTCTCGAAGAAAACATCTCCAAATAACCACTTGTCCAACTGTGTGCCCATCTCGATATCCACGCCATGCATGGCGGCTTCGACACCGTGAACAGAACCCCAGTCGGACATCACAAAACCGCGATAGCCCCAACGATCCTTTAAGATGCGCTGAAGCAGATCAGCGTTGTCGCAGGCGTGAATGCCATTGACTCGGTTATAACCACACATCACTGCGCCCGGCTGGCCGCGCTCGATGGCGATTTGAAATGCCAGCAGATCACTCTCACTCAAAGACCGTTCACCGATGACAGCGCTCATGCCCATTCGCGCGGTCTCTTGATCGTTCATGGCGAAATGCTTGATCGTTGAAAGCACATGCTGGCTTTGAATGCCCTTGATGTTTTCACCTGCCATCGTGCCAGCAAGCAGGGGATCCTCGCCAAAGTATTCAAAATTCCTTCCATTGCGTGGATCACGAGCCAGGTTTACGCCACCTGCGAGCATGACGTTGAATCCTTTACTCCATGCTTCATGCCCGATCATTTGGCCGCCATCGTAGGCGACCTTCGGATTCCAGCTGGCAGCACTGCTGAGCCCTGAAGGAAGGGGCGTCCCCCCATCTCCTGGCCGGACATTGGCAGGGTTGGCAACGCCCAGGCTTGCATCGGTGATTTGGAGCGCTGGGATGCCCCGCGTTGTGTCGGCAGGCACAAACCCAGCGGATCCGATGGCGCCATCTGGCACTGTAAATCCAAGGATAGGCATGGCCATTTCGCCGTGTACTCGGCGTATTTGCTCTTCAAGTGTCAGATCTTGCTGAAGAAGCTTTGCACGATGATCAGATGATTTATCCGAGTCTAACCAAGGTTGAGACGCCGCGAGTACGTGGGTGTTTGTCATTATAAGTGTCAGCAGCATGGTGGCGCTTGAAGGAATTCGGTTTTTCATTGGGTTGTCCTTTAGAAGCTGATGTTGAATCGCAGGCCAAGCACCGTCGCATCCGGCACTTTGTCCACACCACCTGGAGCGTGGTAATACTGGATATTTGGCTGGAGGTAGAGCCACCTCGTGGCTTGGTAGCGATAGAACAACTCAGTCGAAACTTCGGTGTCGCCTAGCGGGAGATAACGGGGATCGTCGTAGTCATCGACGCCTGCCAACTGGTTAGTAAGATCTCGATTTCGTGTCCAATCTTTGTTGATCTTGATTGCCGTACTGGCAAATCCAAGCATGTCATCCGGGCGATTGTCGAAAAGGCCGTTGTAGTAAAGACCGGCGCCGTAGCCGTAATGCAGGACAGAAGTTTCCTTGTCATTGATCTCGGCGTTAACAAAAGCGCGCAGGCCTTGCTTACTGTCTCCGCCAGGCCCCGTCAGTTGCTGTTCAAAGAAAGCCCAAGCCGCCCGCTTACCATGGCGAGTCTTGAATCCAGCAGATGGATTAGATGCCTCCATCCCGCCGGCAGCACCTGCTGCAACATCGGGTGCGTCTACGTCGCTGTAATAGGCGCCAATGAAATAATTACCCGCTAACTTTCGCTCTCCCCAATAAGGGCGCCAGCCGAGCAGCACCGGGTAGATTTGCCCTTCAGTACCACGATCACTGAGGGAAATAGCTCTGTCATTGGTGGTGGTCTGGGGGTTCTGCTGGTAGACGCCAAACTTTACGTACCAATCCGGCGTCATGTGCCAGGTAGTCGTAGCCGCCCACGTACTGATTGGCCATCCGTACCAAATGTTGCTTATGCCAGGGACGGTGCCGCAGTTGACAAGACTTTGAAACTCACAGGTGGACGGAAAAAACTCTTCCGTCGGTGTCATTTTCCCAACCCTAAGGCTCAACTGTTTGTCGAAGAAGTTTTGCTGGTAGGTGAGTCGGGTCAAGCGCGTCACAGAACCAAAGCCCCACACTTCTTGCGAGAGATTGGGAAGTGAACCCGTGCGAGGGTCGTTCACGCGAGTGTTTGTAAGTAACTCATGGTTGTTTCGATTAGTTACGACGAGGCTGAACTCTCCATCCACACCGAGCTTTTTACTCAAATCGTAGTTAAACAGGGCTGTGGTCTGATCACTTGTTTCCAAAGCTGTCTTTTGGTCATAACCACCTCTCACGTTCGTAGCCAGTTCATTTACGTAGAACAGCCCAAAGGTGAACCCTTGCTCACTAAGCTCATTGCGTTTCCCCGACCAATCACCAGTCAGCCATGGCGAGTCTGAAGCTAAAGGCTCAGCAGCTAGGGCGGGGATGCTGATTGACCCTACGAGGGCTAAACCACCAGCTGCTATACGTTTCTTCAATTCGAGTGCTCCTTTTGTCGAGCGCAAAGGAGCTCGCCAGGCTCCTACTTGCTTCGTGTATATGTGTGGGGGCAGAAAAATCTTGATAGCGGCGCCAAGCTGTCTGCGTTGAGAACTATCGCAGGCCACTGGAGTAAGCCGCTGCCCTCCACTTCCTGAGGAAGTTGCCTCTATTTCTTAAGGTGGAGCGCGTCATCAGGCGAGCGTGAAAGTCGACGTCACGCCCTGAAATGAGGCGAGTTTCGGTGGCGAGAAAGCGAAACGAATGCCTTCCTGTACTCCGCTTCCACCATTACTGGGCTGTGGATCTCAAATCGATGAATCTCTTTGGGAGAGGCACCCTATTTGCTTGCTTTTAGGCAAGCAGCCAGCGCAGGACACTCAACATGCACACCACACTCTCAACAAGAGCAATACCCGAAGGTGACCGCCTACCTTTTTGGAGGGAAACAATTGGAAAAATGTTTATGCCTCTGGAGTGCGTTGCCGGCGCGGGGACGTCCTTTAGTGCGGATCTGCAACATGCGTCCGTGGGGCCAGTAGACTTAATGGCCATGACGGCCAGTCCGCATCAGGTGACCCGAAGCGCTCGTTTAGTCCGCAACTCTGACGCTGACTATTTTATGGTCAGCTATCAAATTTCCGGACAGGGTTTTTTGAGACAGAGTGATAAAGAATCCCAACAGAGCGCTGGAGACTTCGTTCTCTACGACAGCACTCGGCCATTTGAAATGGGATACTGCGAAAACTTCAGCAAGTATATCCTTAGAATTCCTCGCAGCCTTCTTAGCGCTCACGTGAGCAGCCCTGATCGCCTATGCGGATTGACAATAAGCGCCAAATCAAGCCCTAGCATTTTGCTTGGCGGCATGCTGCGCTCTCTGGCAGAAAGCAGGGCTGAGATGGCAACAACTGTGCTGGATCCGATAGCCAACGCTTTGATTGAGTTGGTAGTTGGAGGTTTGCAGTCCTTACCTCAGGCTCAACAAGGCGAAGTATCTAAACTTCAGACCTTTCATCTATCCAGGGTAAAGAGTTACATACTTCAGAACCTGAGAGACCCGAGCCTGAATATCGAGAGGATTGCTTTAGATCTTAAGATGTCGGTGAGTTCTCTATATCGGATTTTTGAAAAAGAAGATCAGCCACTTTCTCAGTGGATCTGGAGTCAACGGCTTCAGCTATGTCAACGCGACCTGAAGAGTCCTGTTTTGAAAGAAAAGAATATTGGTGATATCGCATTTGATTGGGGGTTCAGCAATTGCACGCACTTCAGCCGTGCATTCAAACGCGAAACTGGAATGACTCCCAAGGAGTTCCGTAAGCAACACATGACTGGATAAGATGATCCAGGGGCCACGTAACTCCATCATGCTTCGACTAGGACGAAGCACTCTGCCGCTTTTTCACGACAGCTCTTTCATGCCTATCAGAGCATGGAGGCACTGAGTAACAGGAACGTGAACACCAGCGGCCTGCCCTTTCTCCACAATTGCGCCCGCTATAAGTTCATTTTCAGTCTGGCGCAATGTGCATGGCTGCCTTCTAAAATTGGTAGGTATAAGTAGTGATCAGACGATTCTCATCGTAGTCCGGGCCAGACAATGAGCCGCTACCGAAGCGGGTTTTGACCTCGATGTGACGCCACTCAAAGCCGACGTTTTTGAAGAGGCCACTTTGGATGACATAGCTCAACACCAGGTTGCTTTCGCTCTCGACATTCTTGTCCAAGGCATTGCTACCTCGATCAATTCCGGTACCCCGCATATAGCGAGTCATCAGCTTCAGCCCCGGAGCACCCATAGCAGCAAAATCGTAGTCATACCTGAGTTGCCAAGAGCTCTCATTGGGCTTGAAGAATCCGAGTGTTGACCAGTTGACGAGATAGGGTTGTGGGGCATATCCATTGAAAAGCGGGAACGCTGATTCGCCAAGCATACGTTGATAGCCAATCCCGAATGCATGACCTGCCTTTTTCAGGGTAGTCATGGCACCATAGGTTTTATTGTCAATTTTCCCGTAGAGCGCGTCTCCATCCTCGCTATTTTGATAATAGCGCAAGTCAGTTTTCAACGCGTAACCGCCACCCAGATCAAAAACATCTGTAAGCCCAAGATAGTGCTGTTTGTAAATGTCTTCCAGCTGCCCATAGAAATAGGTTCCTGAAAGTCCAGGCGTGAACTGGTAAGTAGCCCCTGCAAAGTTCAGCCCATCGCTACGGCGTTTGATGTCAGGGCCATTCATCAAATAGATTTTTTCATGACTGGACGATTCGCGTGCAGCAATTTCAGTGATACGCCCGCCGGTGAGAGTAAGGCCTTCCCACTCTTTAGACTCCAGCAGTGCACCCTGATAAGTGGTGATGAGCTGGCGCGAATCGTCAATATAGGCAACTGGCAGAGTGGGACGTAGCTCACCGAGCTTTAGCTCTGTTTTGGAAACACGTATTTTTGCCGTGGCATTCGAACGCCCATATTCCCTGACCTGTTCACCTCGGCTGGCGTCGTAGGGTATGACACTATCGGGCCCTCTACCGCCGCCGCCATCTAATCGATACGCCCATTGAGCGCTGGTATCAAAGCCAAACTGAACTGGCCCCTCGGTATACCCAGAGATGAAACGCAAATCGAAACCCTGAGTCCAACTGCCGACCCTAGATTTAGGCGCATCGCTTTGTTTGAAGTCACGGTCAATATAAGCATTACGCAGACCTAATGTGACCTTGCTATCTTCGAGAAAGTCCGCTCTAGCAGATAACGGTTGCACACAGGACAAGCAAGTGACAGCAAGTACACCACATTTTGTCTTGGAGAGAGTCTGCATAAATTTACCTTTTTATTTTTTTTGGAGGCGATAGCAGGCCGCCGCCCTTATAAATAAGGGCAGCGGATACAATTTTTGTGAAAAGCTAAACTTTATATAGCAAGTAGTGCACTAGCACTTAGAAAGGGTAAGACCGAGGCGTCATTTGCACACTTACCCAATGGTCAGTGGTGAACTCTTCAATCGCCCACTCACCATTAAACCTACCAAGCCCGGAGTTTTTCTCTCCCCCAAATGGTGCGTGCGCCTCGTCATTCACGGGAATATCGTTGACATGCGTCATGCCGGCCTTGATCTGACGAGCAAAGCGAGCACCTCGCTCCAGGTCTTTGGTGAACACCGCGCTGGAGAGCCCATATTCACTGTCATTAGCCAGCAGCAAAGCATGGGCCTCATCGCGAGCACGCTGGATGCCAACGAGCGGGCCGAAAATCTCTTCTCGCGCAATTTCCATATCAGCGGTAACGTCGGCGAAAACGTGTGGTGGAAGTAGATTCCCGCGAACCTCCCCTTCAACGACGGTTCTCGCACCTTCTTCTTTGGCCCGAGAAACCTTGTTCAACAATCCCTCGAGCTGTTTACGATTGATAATGGGGCCAATCACCGTGTCAGCATCACTGGGATTACCAACCTTCAGCGCTCTGACCTTCTCCGCGTAGAGTTCTACGAACCGGTCATACAGGGCGTCTTCCACGATGATCCGGTTGATGGCCATGCAGATCTGTCCTTGGTGCAAAAACTTGCCCATGACAGCCGCTGCGACCGCTTGATCGAGATCAGCATCAGCCAGCACCACGAATGGGCTATTGCCACCCAGCTCCAGTGCCACATGCTTGAGATACTTGCCACCACTGGCAATGCGCCCAATGTTCAGCCCGACCGGCGTCGAGCCTGTGAACGAGATGAATTTGGGGATCGGATGCTCCACGAATGCATCGCCGATCTGAGCGCCAGAGCCCACCAATACACTGATGACGCCCTTGGGCACTCCTGCTTCCTCGAAAATCCTGGCAGCGAGCAACCCACCGGTGACCGGAGTATCGCTCGCTGGCTTGATCACGACAGCATTGCCCAATGCCAGTGCCGGCGCGACAGAACGTTGAGTCAGGTGAAACGGGAAGTTCCAAGGGCTGATCACCCCAACCACGCCGAGCGGTTCACGATAAACGCGATTTTCCTTACCCGGCACATTGGAAGGTAGGATCCGACCGTGAACACGAGCAGGAAATGACGCCGACTCTTGAGTGATGCCGCGAGCCGCCCCCCACTCGATCTGTGCCTTGATTCGTGTGCTACCGGACTCCTTGATGATCCAGTCGATAATTTCTTCACGGCGTTCGTCGAAGATTTGCACCGCTTTCAAGAGTATCGCCGACCGTTGTCCCGGGCCCATATTGGCCCAAGCTGCCTGAGCGTTCTCGGCAGAGATATAGGCCTGATTGAGGTCTTCGCGATCAGCCTGGACGATTTCTAACAGGGTGTCACCGGTGAACGGATCAGTAACGTTAAGCACGTTCCCGGCGCTGCCCTTACGCCACTCTCCTGCAATCGGCAGCAGATGCATTTCTTGGTAAGGCATACGGTTGGCTTGGCTCAAGTGATGTCTCCTTGGACGGTGTGACTTGAAGATCAGGAATGCGCGTCAATCGGCTGGGATTCCATCTCATTCGAATGCGCAGATCGCCGCTTGACCATGGCGATAGCAAAAATCGCGATCAGTCCTGGTATGGCGCAGAAGATAAAATTCAGTTGGAGCGGTAAGTTCAGGCTGAGCATAAGCCCCCCCAAAGCGGGGCCTGCGACGCCTCCGAAACGACCTATGGCTGAACACCAACTGACAGCCGTGGAACGGATATCACTCGGATACTGCTGAGCGGCAAAGGCATGAATTACAGCAAGAGTTCCGATGGTGGTAGCACCGGCAATCAATAACATTATGTTGAGCGTTACCGGGCCCGGCTTGATGCCGAGGATGCAAAGCGAAACGACCGCCAATGTAAAAAAAAGAATCAACGTAGGTTTACAGCCCCAGCGATCAGCCAGCCAGCCCCCCCAAGAGCGCCCGCCGTAGCGCCAAGATTCAACGTCACCAGAAACATGAGACTGGAGCCAAGTGGGTAGCCCCCTGCGACCATTATTTTCGGCAACCAGGTATTGAGGCCGTAAACCATCAGAAGGCACATGCCGAAACCTAGCCAGAGAAAGACGGTACCCACGCCTCTCCCCTCTTTGAACAGTCGGGAAAGAGGTGTGGATGTTGAGGTTCGTACAGCTGGTTCAAATCGGACAAAAGCAGTATCTATATCGGGAACGATACGCTTGAGAAGTGCCCCTGCTGCACGTTGATTTTTCGCCAGCAGATAGGGCAAAGACTCAGGGAGATAACGGTACATCCAAGGCATGCAAAGCAGTGGCAGTCCGCCGATGAAGAATGTTGCCTCCCATCCAAATTTGGGTATCACCAGCATGGCCACCAACGCCGAAATCATTGCACCGATGGAGTAAAAGCTGAGCATGATCGTAGTCAGAGTGCTACGACGAGTTGTGGGGGACAAGTCGCTCATCAGGGCAACGATGTTTGGAATGGCACCGCCGAGGCCGACACCGGTAAAAAATCTCAAAGCCGCGAAGCTGGGTACATCCCAGGCGAATGCATTTGCGAAAGCGCTAATGCTCGCGAGAGTGATCGCTCCGAGGATGATCTTGCGTCGCCCCATTCGGTCTGCAAGCGGGCCGATAGCGATTGCGCCGAACATCATTCCGAATAGAGCTGCACTCCCCATCCATCCCGCTTGGACTGGCGGGATAGACCACTGTTCCATCAAGCGGGGAACCACAGATCCGTAGATGACGAGATCATAGCCATCGAACAGCATGATGAACGAGCACCAAAACAACAGGCCGTAGTGGAACCTGCCCAACGGAGCTGAGCCCGCAATTTCTGTAGCATTTCTTTGAGTCATAATTTGGTCTCTTGTTTTTGTTATTCGGGGACTTACTAGGAGGCACAAGGCCCTTGGCACTCATCAATGAGGCTGGATCGTCACAGTGGGCACCTCGATCAAAGTAGGTTCGGTAGAGTCGAGAGCAGCGCGAAGGGCGGCCTCGAAACTATCGCGAGTGTCGGTATGTACCGCCTTGACTCCATACCCTTTTGCGATAGCGCAGAAGTCCAAACCAGGGACGTCCAAACCAGGCGCTTCCTCAACATTCAGGACGCCCGCGAACCAGCGCAGCGCACCATAGGTGCCATTTTTGAGGATGATGAACACGACTGGGATGTGATACTGCGCAGCCGTCCACAACGCAGTAATTCCGTAGTTCGCAGAGCCATCGCCAATCAAAGCGACCACGCGCCTATCGGGCTGGGCCAGTTGAACGCCCACCGCTGCTGGCAGACCGAAGCCCAATCCACCTGCTGCGGGGAAGTAGTAGCTACCAGGGTGACGCATGTTCATTCGCTGCCAGAACGCGGTCGTGGTGGAAGTCGATTCCTTGACGTAGATAGCATCTGGCGGAGCGACCGCGTCGAGGACGTCGAACAGCGTTTCCGGGCGCAAGTGATGAGGTTCATCTTGTACATCTGTCAACGCTGGTAGAGATGCTGGATAGGACTTTGCCTTCTCCTCAACGCCCTCTGCCAGTACGCGTAGAGTCTCTGCAATATCGCCGATCAAGGCGTCCCCCATAGGAGCGCGAGCTGCTTCCTGAGGATCTGACGTGATGTGCAAGAGCCGAGCTCCTGCCGGTAGATACTCGCCTGGTGCGAACTGGTGATAGCGGAAAACCGGCGCGCCGATGACGATGATCAGGTCGTGGCCAGCAAGCGTCTTGCTGATCCCTGCGATGGCAGCAGGCAAAACTCCACGGAAGCTAGGATGGCGAGTTGGGAACGGGCAACGTGATGCCGATGGAGCAACCCAGACAGGCAGTTTCAGTTTATCGGCCAAGGCGACGGCGTAATCGTTGGAGCGGGTAGCATCCACATCAGGGCCGAGAACGAGAACAGGGTTGTTGGCCTCATTCAAGTGCTTGGTCAAAGCTGCCAGCTGCCGCGCATCAGGAGCACCCGCAGTCTGGACTTCTCTCTCAAGAAGATGCTCCACACCGAGCGGAGATGGTTTCTCCCAGTCGTCGTATGGAATAGACAGATACACCGGAGCCTTGGGAGAAGTATTAGCAATGTGGATCGCCTGGCTAAGAGCCCGAGGCACATCCTGAGCCGTTGCAGGTTCATAGCTCCACTTGACCAGTGGTTTGGGTAGCTGTGATGCATCCACATTGGCCAGCATTGCTTCGACACCAATCATCGAACGCACCTGTTGACCTGCCGTGATCACCAACGGGCTGTGTGAATACCACGAATTGGTGAGAGCCCCCATGCCATTGCCCGTACCTGCTGCTGCATGGAGGTTTACGAAAGCAGGCTTACCGCTTGCGAGAGCATAGCCGTCCGCCATCCCCACCACAGCGCCTTCATGAAGACCGAGGACATACTGGAAATCCTCCGGAAAGTCCTTCAGAAAAGGAAGCTCGTTGGATCCAGGGTTACCAAAGATGGTGGTCATGCCATGGCGACGCAAAAGCGCATAAGCGGCAGAGTGAATTGTTTTCATTGGGTCATATTCCAGGGTGTGTCCGATTGCTCCTACTGTAAAAATTCGATTAAAATCGATCAAATCAATATTTTATGACTACTACATAGACACCACTTATTTTCATAAAGGTCTACGGATGGCTCATTTCGATCTAAATTTGATCACCACCTTCGTCACGCTTTACGAAACGCAGAGCCTGACGATTACCGCCGAGCGGCTGTTTGTCACCCAGCCGTCAATCAGCTACAGCCTGGGGAAACTACGTGAGCAATTCGACGACCCGTTGTTCATACGCAATAGCCAAGGAATGCAGCCAACGAGGCTTGCTGCTCAGCTATACGTAGGCTTCAAGCAGGCTGCACGTTGTATTGAGGAGTCAGTGGCTGAGGCAAGAAGGTTTGAGCCTGCCCACTCAAGCAGGCAATTTCGACTAGCGCTTTCTGACTTGGGGGAGATGGCGTTGCTGCCCAAGCTCATGGGTCAGCTAAATATCCTGGCGCCCAATATCGAGCTTGAGATCATTCCGCTAGAGATCGACCAGGTGGGGACATGGTTGAACGACGGTCACATCGACGCGGCCATCTGCAGCCGGGTCATCAGCGGATCTGGGCTTGCATTCAAGAAGCTCGTGAGCGAGCGATACGTTTGCTTGATGGACGCGAATCATCCTCGGATTGGTTCAGCGCTGACAATGGAACAGTTTCTCGTAGAGCCGCACGTCTTGGTCACAAGGACATCGGGGCATGGCATGGCCGAAGACGTGCTTCAAAAACTCGGGGTCAAGCGAAGGATCAAGCTCAGGATTCCTCACTTTTCAGTCCTTCCAAAGGTAATACCGGGCACAGAATTGTTGGTGATTCTGCCGTCCCAGATCGCGGACAGCTTTTGTGAAATGCCACTGGCCAAGCCGCTTAAAATGCTTGAACTGCCCTTCGATGTACCGTCCTTCGAAGTGACGCTCCACTGGCACTCCCGGAGCACTCAATCAACGGGGCTTAACTGGTTCTTCGAACAGATTCAGGCCACGCTAGGCGAGCCCGGCGTGGCCTGACGGATCAAGCTGCTGTCGATGTCCGACCCCGAGCGGCTGAGATCTGATCATCGCCCAAGGCGAGCACTTAAAGGCCGAGTTGAGCGCCCAAGTTATAAACTATCTGCAATCCGACGACGGCTCCATCGCTGCTGACCTCGGCCTGTGGATTGTAGAAGTTGCTGGGGTTGAACACGTACTGCACGCTTGGCTGAAGTGCTAGATAAGGCGTCGCCTGCCACACCATATTGAGCTCTACTCGCGACTCTCCTTTTGACATTCCTTGGTCAACACCGGTGGCCAGCAGTCGCTGATCGTGCTGATATTGAACTTGCTTGTCCCCCAAACGCAGGTAGCTCGCTTTCAAGCTGACTGAATCCTGAGGGCGCCCGAATGGGCCAACGCGAGTTATACCTGCTTCCACGAAGTGTTCGAAAGGCTGCAGATCGTCAGTACTCCAAGTCCACGCGCCGAATACTTGCCACGCTTTGTCTGGGTTTCCGGCAGAGGAACCGCCTTCGCGAGATAGCGTTTGCATAAAGCGGTAGATTAAGCCGCTGCTACCACGACGGGTCGAGCCATCCAATATGTCTGTCTGTTCGGAGGTATTGTAAAAACCATTAAGCTCGTAGTGATAGGCCAAGGGCGTCTGCGCGAAGCTCTTTTGAGCACCAACGCCTGCCAACCAAGTGATACCACTCGCGTCACCCGGATCCCAGTTCCAACCCTTGGTGCGTTTGATGTAATGGGCAGGATTGGACTCGAAAGCGCCAGCATGTATGTACTGACCGTTGTCGAATGAGTAACGCGAGTAACCGCCCCAGCTTCCGTATGGGTAAGGCAATATTCCGGTGGTGTTTTCAATGATGGGGTCGTTGCAAGTAACCCAGTTTTCGCAGTTCATCATGTAGAAATGCTGCTTAGCATTGCTACGGCCAACATCGAGCTCAAGATGGTTGTCCAACAGCATTTGCCGATATTCAAACTTCGACAGATATCCCTTGTCGATGTCGTTATGCATAGGTGCGCCACCTAGCGCGCTACCTGTGGCTCCTTGCCAGGCGCCAGCAGTTGGCTGACCTTCATTGCGCATCCACGGGAAAAATGTGTATTCAAACTGGAACGTGCCGCCTGGCAACCCCATTAGCTTGGACATGTCAAAATCGGCGCCGGCGAAAATTGCGCCAGCGTTGGCGAATGTATGGGGACGAGGGCCAGTGTTAAGGTTCTCCAGCATCAGATCGGTAACGATCAGGTGCGCCTTGACTGGACTACTGTCTGTGGGCGCCGAATCGGCCCATGCCGAGCTCGCCATACTACCCAAAGCCACAACAGCGGTTACACAAAATCGGCGCGCAGAAGTACCTGCGACGAGTGGGATCGCGTTCATTCATTTAATCCGAGAAAGGTTTTTATTCGCGCAGCCAGTGCAGCTGCGCTTAAGGTAAGAACGGCCGATCAGCGTGCGATGGGCGAAAGTGGGCCCGGCCCCCAGATCGACTCAAGCGTGCGACCGATTGCCAGAAGTTGGTCGTCCGTTCCAGGCAATCCGTCAATCTCCATACCTATAGGAAGTCCGGACTCTTTCCCAACACCTACGGGAATACTGAGACCCGGCATCCTCACGTTGCTGCTCGGGTCGGTGTTTCGAATAATCCGACCAAATTTTTGAGGCGTTCCGGCGTCAGGGCCGGTCTTGATTGCCACCTCTGGAACCGTGGGGAACAGAAGAGCATCGAGCTTGTTGTCCGCGAATGTCTTCTGATAGAGAGCTAGCAAGGCTGGGACACCCGTCTTGATCGCTTGCGCATAAGCCGGGCCGCCAGGAATCATCTTTCCATCAGCCCCTGGGACATTACCAGGCACGACCATGGCCGAGAAAATACCTTGGACGTCGGGACTCGAAATTTTGGCGGCCAGGGTTTCGAATGACACTCCGGTGGATTGTGATTTCAGGTAATCAGTCAGGGCCTTGCGCGCTTCCATGATCGCGACTGGCGTTGCCACAGCTGATGCCAATTGACCGATACCCGGCATGCTGACTGAGACGACCTCAACTCCTGAACTGCGGAGCTTCTCTACCGCGGCTTTGGCCTGTGTCGAGACTTCCGGTTCCAGATCTGCCCAGAAGAAATCTGGAATGCCCAGTCGAATTTGGTGGGCCGGTATTGGCTTCAGAGGCGGTACACCGCTAAGAATCGAATCCAGCAGCACGACATCTCCGACGGTATTGGCCATTGGGCCTGCCGTATCGCGACTGGTCGAAATAGGTGTGATGCCTACACCGCTATATCGACCAACCGTTGGGCGAAAACCAACACAGCCATTTAGCGCGCAAGGCTCACGGCTAGAGCCACCTGTATCTGTCCCCATAGCGATTGGAATCAAGCGAGCCCCCAGAGCGGCGGCACTCCCTGATGACGAACCACCGGCAATGCGAGAGTTGTCAAAGGCATTGCGCACACCGACCAGCTGTGGAAGATGAAAGGCGGTGTTGTAGCCGGTAGCGCCAAACGCGAGCTCATGCATATTGGTCTTGCCGACCACAATGGCGCCTGCGGCCTGGAGCCTATCGATAATCGGCGCATTGGCTTTCGGAAAGAAATTAGCGAGAGCTGGCGTGCCTGCTGTGTTCGTGAAACCAACGACCTGAATGTTGTCCTTGATTGCTATAGGGACGCCGCCCAAGGGAAGGCACTGCTCACCCTTAGCGAGGCGCGCGTCTGCAGCACGAGCTTCGCCCAAGGCTCTCTTTGGGTCTATAGAAATGAAGGCATTAAGCTCAGGATGCGTTTCAATACGGGCCAGCCAATAGCTGACAACCGATTCACTGGAAACCTTCTTTTCGCAGATGGCTTGTGCCATCTGCTCAGCGCTCATCAAGTAGAAGTCTTTCGGTACGTTCGACGCCGATGCGCCAGCGCTTGCTGCCAAAAGGCCAATCGCTAAGCAGGAGAGTCTGGTCTTCACGGATATTCCTTGAGAATCAGTCGATCCCCACTGCAGGTCTCGATGATTCATTTACGCACATGGAAATATCCGGCAAACATCCTCATTAATGAGGAGGTTTAGTGTATTCCCACCCGCATGGCGAGCTCGGTTCGATTGCTCGAATTGGTCTTGGCCATGGCGTTTTTTAGATGGGTACGTACCGTTGTGAAGCCAATGGACATGAGGCGCGCGATCTCCTTGTCACTGCGCCCGGCCGCTACGTGCTCGACAACAGCACGCTCTCGCGGACTCAGGGCACCATTTAGAGGCAGCTCAACCGAGAGCGCGTGCTGGAAGTACGGTGTGAGGGCGTTCAGCAGAGTGAGCTCCCTGGGGCCAAACGCAGGTTGGTCAGCGCTGCGCCATATGCGTAGATCCCCCACATCCCGTCCCTGGTTGAAGAAGAAAACGTTCACTCCATGGTGCATCCCACACGGTCTGAGGAACTCGGCGTAATGCTCACTGCGCTCCAAGGTAGGCCGACTGATAACATCATCCACACAAGCAGCTTGCCGCTGGGCTCTTAACACCGGTGTTACGGTATCGTGCATGTGAATCTGCTCATCGTATTGCCGCAGCATACGTGCATCAATATTGACTGCAGCGCAACGCGTGGATCGCCCCCTTGAGCTATCCCAGAGGTAAGAGGCTCCGAAGTCAGATCGAAGCAGCTGGGTAACATCACCGAGCACCTGCTGACGAACTTCATCCCCCGCACCACCCGTGCGGAGTCGCCAGACGATCTGAGCAAAAAGGCCAAGCTCAGAATTCGTCATGTCCATTTGATTGATATGCATAGGCATGCTCCCGGTTTTCACGCGAGTCTCCGAGCAATTTCCGGGCCTGAATTCGGTGGTTTGTTCTGTTAAACGCCTCAAAAATACTGGTATCTATCGCTAACAGTCGTTCAGAGGCAGGTGCTAGAGCACTCGAGATAGTGAACCTGTTCAGATAAAAAATCCGTCCGAGGTACTCTCTGCCAGGTACCAGATTGGTTGGTACCTCTACTAGATGGGTCGAATATTCACGGTGAGTATCGTAAAGACATTAGGGGCATGACTGAATCTGTAGCCGGGTCATCAGCGGCCCAAGACTAGCCTCCAAGAGACTTGTGAGCGAACGCTATGTTTGCCTGCTAGACGCAGGTCACCCTCGGATTCAAGAGGATTTGTCGATGGAAAACTTCCTTGCGGAACCTCATGTCCTAGTCACAAGAACATCGGGGCATGGAATGGCCGAAGACGTACTCCAAAAGCTCGGTGCCAAGCGTCGAATCAAGCTCAGGCTTCCACACTTTTCCATGTACCAGCGTTTGAAGGCACCCTTCACTGGCACTCCAGAAGCATTCAATCAACTGGCCTCAGCTGGTTCTTCGAACAAACTCAAGCCACTCTAGGTGAGCCTGGAGTGACCTGATTTGATATGGCGATATTTATGGCGCCACGGCGGGTCAGTGCTTTACCTTCCGATCTTCTCGAGGTGATGATTTACCACTATTCAGAGATACGCGCCCTCAATGAGCTTGACCAAGCTGTGCAGCGATGAAAGCACAGGGGTGTCGATCCCTTGCTCGTTGGCTCGCTCAACAACGGCGCCATTGATGAAGTCGATTTCAGTTTTTCGCTTTGCCTCGACATCCTGCAACATCGACGGCTTGTGCTGATGATGATTGGCAAAGGCGTGATTAACGGCATGCTCTACCCGACTGGCTTGAGCATCCACTCCGAGAGCATTCGCGACCTCTACCGTTTCTCGGATAACACCTGCGGTCAAACTCCTACCATGCTCAGAATCCCCAACGCCTCCCACGGTTTGGCGTGTAATCGCGCAGACCGAGTTCAAGGCAGCGTTGAAAGCTACCTTCTCCCAGATGGCAATTTGAACCTCTGGGTCGGCCCGACACGGTAACCCGGCTTGCTGGAAGGTCTCTGCGATATCCCGTGCTACCGACTTATCCTCACCATTCCATGGCCAAAGATTTATATGGCCATCACCATGGCTGTGGACGACACCTGGTTCAACCAGATCAGCAGGCAGATTGGTCATACCCACAATAATGCGCTCTGCAGGTACGACTTTGGAGATCAGCTCGGCGTTGCCCAAGCCATTTTGAACAGATAGCGCCCAGGTCGTAGGCCCGACAAGATGTCGCACCGACTCAATAGCAATATCCGTGTGAAAGCCCTTAGTAAAAATAACTACCAGATCGAAGGTTCCAGCGAAATCCTTCGCCCGCCCAATAGGCACCATCACGCGCTCCGTTGCCGAAGGCGTCACGAGCTGCAGGCCCTTGCGCTGGATGGCCGCGATAGTGGCTTCAGAGGCTTCAACAAAGGAGACCTCTTGCCCACCCAGCGCTAGGCGCGCACCAAAAAGCCCTCCCATTGCACCAGCGCCGACAATTGCGATTTTCATGAATAATCCTCGACTAATAGCTGGTAACTGTAGAAAAAGGGCCAGCAATCACACAAATAGATACCAAGCCTACTCAAGATAAACGCCTTCTATGTTGGTGACATTCACATCAGTTGTGCTGACTGCTGACCTGCACGATGAAGAGGATAAAGATATGCATATGGATTGGTCAGACGCGCTTTGAGGATTGCGAGGTGGCGCGCTCGCAACTAACGGTTCGAATCAAGCAATCGATGTCGCGTCGAGCAGAATCTTTTTGTGTGCCAGGTAAGGTGACTGGGGGCATCAACAGGTTATCACTGGAGTCTATGCAGTCTAGCAATCACACCTGAAATTGTGGGTTACGTGTAGAAGACGCCACAATTTTCGCCCGCGCTGGCCACATCGAGCAGGGTCTAGCGCGGCGTAAAAAGCTCCCATGATGCAGCCGCTCTTTGATTTTGACCTCAAACGCGCCTCCCGCGAAAACTACATTACAGGGAAAGCCGCCATCAATTTCCCACATCCAGGAAGCACCACGGGTGGGTGGCATTTCCTTTCATATTTTGATCGGGAATCCGGCGTGGCCAACGTATCATTGGCAGGCATCCATTATCCTGACACCACCGACTACTTTGGCGACCTGGGCATCAGACGTCACTGATCAGCTAGTTGGCCGTGGCTGGGCTGTTGAAGGACGACGTCTATACATGGCGGATCACTAAAGGGCTGCAGCGGACATGATCGTGAGATGGGCATTGAGCGAGTCCATACACTGCAGCGTTGAAATTGATGATTGGTTTCCCTCCCGAATAGAAAAACAGCGACTGCTTGAGGTTTTAGATCTAGCAAAGTCAAAGCTTCTCGAGATTGGCAGATTGCAAAAAGTGGAAGCTTGGCTACGCACGCAAACCTGAAGATTGAGTAGATAGGTATCCGGGTCGCATAGCCTATAAAGATGTCGTCGGAAGTGCCGATAATTCGAAAGAATACTAGATGACCGCGCGTCGATTTTGGCGATGAGCAAGGAACAGAAAATGATGTCTTCTCGTCAGAACGCATTCAAAGCATCAGATGTGAGCCTCTGCGCTCTGGTGTTCCTAGCTGGTGTCGCCGTCACGGTCTTGGTACTGATTCTTTTCGTTGGGTCAGAGCAGCGCACCGTCAACGTTGCGTTCCAACTGGAGGTCGACGAACGATTCAGTCGCCTGCAACGACGCTTTAATACGCAGGTCTTAAAACTAGACGTTGTGAAGCGTTTCTTTATCAATGCCGACGATGTCACTGAAAAGGAGTTTCTGGGATTCGTCACACCTCTAGTTGGAGAGGACGAAGCCTATAGCTGGGTACCGAGGATTCTTGAGAAGGATCTACAGTCGTTTCGCGCGAAGGCGCTCCTCAACGGTACAAGTGATTTTTCATATCATGAAATTAATCCAGTCACCGGCGAAAAAATCCCCCTCTCCAGCAGGCCGGAACACTGGATATTGCTCTACCTATTGAAGCTCGATGACGTGAAGATCGTTCCTGGCATGGATGTCATGGCTCGCCCGGGTCGCCAGGTCTTGATGAGCAAGGCGAGAGAAACACATCAAATAGTCGTGTCGGAACCATTGAAAATGACTAATGGGCAGTCCGGGATTTTCTTCGTCGCACCCGTATTCCAGGACTACCTTAAGGTTCCATCTAAAGATGATGGTTTGCAGGGTTTCGTTGTCTCCACCGTACGCCTGGCGTCTTTGATGGAACAAGGCATTCCATCACCCAGTCTGCAACGGCTGAACGTGAGACTTTCACTGATCGACACGCAGCATCAAGGGGAAACCATTTATCAGAGCCAGGCCCCCGCTGCCCCGTCAGAGCTGTACGCACAACGGCTGTTGAAAGTGGCCGACCAGAATTACCTGATGCAGTTTCGGCCCAGCTCAACTTTTCTGGTCGCCAACAGCAACGTCCTGTCCGTCAGTTTGATTGCAGTATTCGGAGTAGGATTGACGCTGCTGCTGACCTTGATGGTGTACTTGCTGATCACACAGCGCGCCCGCGCCCTCTCGCTGGTTGATGAGCGCACGCAAGACTTGCGTTTATTGAACATTACCGATCACCTGACCGGTGTCTATAACCGCCGGTATTTCGAAGATTTGATGGAGCGCCTGCTCATCGAGGCTGACGAGCACGACAAGCCTCTATCGCTGATCCTGTTCGACGTCGATCACTTCAAATGCATCAACGACCGCTGGGGGCATCAGTGTGGTGATAACGTTCTTAAGTCGTTGTGCGCACGAATACGTACGGCAACACGCAATACCGATTTGCTGTGCCGAACGGGCGGAGAAGAGTTCGCATTGATCTGCCCGGACAGCGAATCGAACGATACGAGCCTGCTGGCAGAAAAGCTTAGAGTGCTGATAAGCGCCCTCCCATTTGACGAGGCAGGAGAGGTTACTTGTAGCTTCGGCGTTGCAACGTGGGTTCCATCGGAATCGTTTGACGCCTTCATTCGGCGTGCCGATACCGCTATGTACAGTGCTAAATCAAGTGGTCGTGATCAAGTCCAACTTGCGAATCCGTAACAAACTGACTATCGAGTTGTCACTACACAAGGTTGTCAGTCCCCGCCACAAAACCACATGACGTACCCATTGCCATGCATTAAGAAAATGTCTGGCCTGGCGTTCGGAAGCTGTGTTGTAACAGTACCGGGAACGCACCTTCCAAACTCCGAAGTCCAAGATTGATCACGGAAACGTTCACAGCGCCGACTAGCTGAGCGCTGGCCCCCTGCTTTTCTCAAGACAGTGATACACATCAACTATGCCAGCCCCTGAGGCCTATAGGCATTTAACGAATGATATCGACACCGCCCATGTAGGGTTTGAGCACCCATCCTCATCGGAGCCGATTGGTACGCTAGCGTCCGATAGGTTGGGAACGGCCAGAACGATATCGTCCAGTTCTGCCTGAAGTCTCGCAGTAGAAGTACGCTCCGTTACGCATTGATCCCGTGGGATTCGGCATCGTCCGGAACTACTAGCTTACGACGGCTCGAGCATATGGCGAGCCGCCCAAAGTAACACCACCCCACCAGCTACACTCATTCGATACATTTCCGCACCGAGACTTCGACCATGGCGACCAAAACCGCAATCGTATTCGCTGGCGGCGGCAGCTTGGGTGCGGTCCAGGTGGGGATGTTGCGGGCCTTGGTCGAGGCCAATGTTCGATTCGACATGGTGGTTGGCGCTTCGGTAGGCGCTATCAACGGTGCCTACTTTGCCGCAAGGCCCGATTCCGATGGCGTCGAGGCGCTCGCCGGATTCTGGCGCGGGCTGAGTAAAACGGACATCTTTCCCCTCTCCTGGCTCGATACCTGTAGAGGACTGCTCAAACGGCGTGGTTTTCTGTTGCAGCCGGCGGCCTTGCACCGATTGCTGGGTCAGGCACTGCCCATTCATCGCATTGAGGATGCGGCGCTGCCCCTGCACATCGTCACCACCGACCTGCTCAGTGGCGCCGAGACGGTGCTGTCCAGTGGCGAACTTGAGCAGGCGTTACTGGCCAGCGCTGCTATCCCACTGGTGTTCCCCTGCGTACAAATCGCCGATCGGTTCCTGGTTGACGGCGGCGTGGCAAGCAATACACCTATTTCGACTGCCGTAGCCTTGGGAGCCAGCAACGTCGTGGTCATCCCCACCGGGGTCAGTTGCGCCCTGACACAACCGCCCCGAGGCTTGGTCGCCTTGGCCTTGCACACCGTCAATCTGATGAGCATGCGCCAACTGGTGAGCGACATCGAACACTTCCGCACGCTCACCAGCCTGCACATCGTCCCGCCCTTGTGCCCTGTGGATGTCTCGGTGTTCAACTTCGACCAGACCGAGTCTTTGCTGCAGCGTGCCTATGAGCAGACCCTCCGGTGGCTGGAACATGGGGGGCTCGAACGCACCAAGGTACCGGGTGCCCTGACCATCCATTCACATGCCCATGAGCATTGAGAAAAAACATCGGGTGTCACTGGACGAGCAACTTCACCCGATGTAACGGTCGACGGTAATTAGCTACTTTGATGGCTCAACCCATTTCATTGATGCAGACCACTTTAGGCTGCGTCATGTCCTCATAGGCAAACCGGACACCTTCTCGCCCCAGACTTCCGTACTTGAAGCCACCGAAAGGCATGGCATCAAAACGATAATCGGAAGAGTCATTGATCATCACGCCACCGGCTTGAATTTGCCGCGCCAATTTCAAGGCCTTGGAAAGATCACGTGTGAAGAGTCCCGCATGTAAGCTGTACTCCGGAGCGTTGGCCAGAGCAACAGCATCATCCAACTGGTCAAAAGGCTCCAGGATGACAACCGGCGCGAAGACTTCCTGCTGCCAGATACGACTGTTATGGCTTACACGCTCCAGCACGGTCGGCGCATAGCTTCCCACTTCGCGATGGTGCCCACACAGAAGAACGGCCCCCTCGGCCAGTGCTTCATTCACCAATTGTTCGGTACGACGGGCCGCCTGTTCTGTAATCATCGGGCCTACATCCGTTGCTCGCTGGTCAGGATCACCCACTACCAAGGCACGCGTTTGGCTGACAAAACGCTCACGGAAGTCCTCATAAATTGAACTGTGTACAAGGATGCGTTGAGTGCCGATGCAATTCTGCCCTGCTGCCCAAAAGGCGCCAGACACACAGGACTCAACAGTCGGTTCGATATCGCAATCTTCAAGCACGAGAACCGGGGCATTTCCTCCCAGATCCATCGCTAGCTTCTTCAACCCTGCACTACGAGCGATGGCCTCACCTGTGGCAAAACCGCCCGTAAAGGAAATCATCCGAACTTCACGAACCTCCACCAATGCTTTACCCAGATCGACGCCACCGGTCGCCGGGGTTACCACAGACGGAGGCAGACCCGCTTCCACCAGGCACTCAACCAGCTTGAGAGCAGACAACGGTGCGAGCTCTGAGGGCTTCAGGATCACAGCATTACCACCGGCGATGGCCGGGCCAAGTTTATGGGCGACCAGGTTCAGCGGATCGTTGTAGGGAGTGATCGCGACGATAAGCCCCAACGGTTCTCGAGTGAACCAGCCTTGGCGCGATTCGGAGCCTTCATATGCCTCAAATGGAATCACTTCCCCGGCGTTACGACGAGCCTCTTCCGCCGATAGCTTCAGCGTGTTCACACAGCGCTTCACTTCCTTCTCTGCTTGTCGCAGCGTCTTCCCCGCCTCTGCAACAATGAGTTTGGCAAACGCTTCAGCCTCAAGCTCTACACGCCGGGCCGCCTCCTCAAGGATGCGTGCACGCAGGTGACGAGGCATTGCCGCACTCTCACGCACGCCAATTCGCGCACGTTCCAGCAAGCCAGGAACTGCGGCGGCATCGAGGCAAGGGACACTGCCCACCAAGCGACCATCGAATGGACTGAACACATCAATCTGTTTGGCTTCAACAAGCTGGATACTGGCCATGCTGGATACGCTCATGACTATCTCCTGTTATTTGCCGTGGGCGGAGTGGATGGCGACGATGTCCGACAGCAATGCGAAGGCTGTTTCGATGCGCCCTGCCCCAGGCCCGGACACCGTGACAGCTCCCAGGAGTTCGGTCTTGAATGACACTGCATTCGTAGCGCCGTTGATTCCGGCAAGAGGATGTGAGTTCGACAGTAAGCGAGCCTCGACACTCGCTCGAACCGAGCCATCCGCTTCACGATCGGCTGAGCCAATCAGTTTCCAGCTCGCGCCATTGGCACTTGCCTGGGCAATATCTTGTGCGCTGATATTGCTGATACCCGAGCACGCTACATCGCTGACATTCAGTCGTGCGTTGAGCAGTTCGTTGGCCAGGATCACCACCTTGAGGCGTACGTCAAACCCTTCCACATCGGCGGTTGGATCTGCCTCGGCGTAGCCGAGTTGTTGCGCTTGTACGACGGCATCGTTGAACGCCAGGCCGTCTTTCATCCGGGTGAGCACGTAGTTGGAAGTGCCGTTCAGGATGCCTTCGAAGCCTTGCACGTTGGCACCCGCCAAGGCCTGCCTGGCCAGACGAATCACGGGGGTGCCACTCATCACCGCCCCCTCGTATTCGAAGGCGACCTGGTTGCGCCGGGCCAACGCCTTGAGCTCGGCACCGTGCAGCGCAATAGGTCCCTTATTGGTGGTCACTACATGAATGCCGCTTTCCAAGGCCCAGCGGCAAAAGGTAGTGGCGGGCTCGCCATCCACCGGATTGGTGAAAGTGGCTTCTGCGATGATGTCTGCACCGGAATGCTTGATCACGGTTTCGTTGAAGGCCTCAGCATTGCCGCCGGGCAGTTGAGCGAATGCGCCCTTCTCAACCGGCAGCGCCACCAACTGCTTTGCATCCAGACCGTCCTTGGCAACGATTGAGCCGAGGAACAGATCGGTGACACCGACAATTTTAATGGTGAAGCCGAGGGCCTCTTTCCACTCGGCATTACGATCGGCGACCAATTGGGCGAAGCCACGGTTCACGCCACCAAACCCTACCAAGGCAATTTTGTACTCAGTCATAAACGCTGTTCCTTTATTGATGTTGTTCGTTAGGAACATCCTAAGAGCCGGGCTTTGGCAGTTGAATATGGCAGAGTGCTGTATTAATTGAGCGTTTTGCCCAAGCACGATGTTGTCAAAACACCGCAGAAAGGACGAACGATGTCACGGTGTTTTCCACCCCCGGCATGGCCGCGATTTCCTTCCACACGAGATGGACGCGTTCAGGTGTGGCGGCATTCACACGCAGCATTAAATCGAACTCACCACTGAGTACTTCACATTGCACGACTTCGGGAATGGAGCGCAGCGCAGTCAGTACTTCTTCGCCACGCATGCGGTCGTAGCGGTAGACAAAGATCACCGCGCTGATAAGTGACGTAGGCCGCCGCGACTCACCGAGAAGTACCGTATAGCCCTGGATCGCACCGTCGCGCTCAAGACGCTCGATGCGCTGGCGCACCGCATTGCGCGACAAGTTGATCTTGGCACCCAGTTCGATATGGGCTATTCGCGCATTGGCGGTAAGTTCGGCCAGTATGCGTTCGTCCAACGGATCTAGAATGCGCTTCATGCAGACCTCTGCTGCGCCAGACGAAGAGCCTGGCACAGACCGTCCAGATCGCCCTTGGCCAGGTACGGCGGTTGCGCGCGCACCTCGACAGTGCTCGGAACGCTTGCTTGCCAGACGCCCAGTTCGGCCAACAGCGCCGCTGACTTGGCCGGCGCAATTTGCCCGAAGGTGACCATCGGCGCGCCCAGGCTGCGTCGATGAAGCCTGCCGGCCAGTACACCGACAGCGGTGTGAGGATCGATGGCCGAGCCTGTCTCTCGGAACAGTTCGACTACTTCATCGCGCACCTGGGATTCGTGTACGGCATAGGAATCGAAGAGTACTCGAGCACGCAGCCATTGCTGGTTGCCGATGCTCATTTCTCCGCAACTTTCAAAATGCTCCATCAGTGTCTTTGTTGAGCAGCTATCGTGCTCGTAAATCTCCCAGATAAACCGCTCCAGGTTGGAAAACAACGAGAAGTCCATCGCCGGCGACACTGTTCGATTAGTCATCCGGGTGGAGTACCGATTGCAATGAAAAAACTGGTGCAGGGCATCATTGCTGTTGGTGGAAATGATCACCTGATTGATGGGTAATCCCATTTTCTGCGCAATGTAACCAGCGTAGATTTCGGCCGAGCTGGCAGCTGGAACGCTAAAGCCAACGGGACGCGAGCCACCGCCCAGTTGCAAGGCTGCGTGGAAGTAAAAAACGATCTGGGCCAGGACGCCGATCCAATTGGTCGAGTTGAAACAGACCGGCAACACTCCATCCAACGGCCACTCACGCAAGAGTCGGGAGACCAGCGTCTGGCAATCATCGAAATTACCGTCAACCGGAAACAGCTGAACCCGCTGCGGGTCGGCTGCCTGCAAGGCACTGAGTTGCTCAGGTGCAAGCCCGTCGCGCGGATAAAGTATCGCCATGCGGGCGGCCGGGCAGTTAGCAAAGGCTTCAAGCGCCGCGACGCCGGTATCACCGTTAGTTGCACCGACCACCAACGCTTCTTTACCGATCTCCTTCAGGAAATGGTCGACCAGGCGCGACTGCAATTGCGCGGCGAAATCCTTGGAAGAGCCGGTCGGACCATGAAACAACTGGAGTATCCACTCGTTGTGCCCGATTTGCTCAAGCGGCGTAATAGCGCGGTGCTTAAATTGTTGATAGCTGTCACTGAGCAAGGCACGCAGGGTGCTTTCGTCTATGGAAGAGCCGACAAAAGGCGAAATCACTCGCCAAACCAACTCATCAAACGGCAGCCACGACCAGCCAGCAATCTGTTTCTCGGTAAAGACAGGCAAACTGGCTGGGACATAGAGACCGCCATTTTCGGCGAGCCCCGACAGAACCACACTGCGAAAATCAGCACGCATGTCGCCGCCGCGAGTGCTTACATAATCCATGGCAACTCCAAATCAGTTTTACAAAAGGCGATGGGCTTGAGCCACCAGCCAGGTAGAAAAATGTGCGGCATCAGGCGAGAGCGCTTCGTTCTGTTCGTGCACCAGATAAAAGGATTCGCTTGCCTCGATTCGGTGATTGAATGGCGCAACCAATTGCCCGCTCTTAAGCAAATCCTCGACCACGGAAGACCGTGCCAGCGCAACGCCCTGCCCCAATTCGGCCATGCGGATCGTGGAAATCAGCGTGTCAAACTGAAGGCCACGGGAGTAGTCGACGTCGTCTGCACCAACTCGTTTTAACCAGTAACCCCAACCTTCTTCGTACCCCAACACATGAAGCAGAGAATGGTTCATCAAGTCGCGTGGCTCATGTATGGGTGAGCTGGCCATGAGCGTTGGGGAGCAAACAGGCTGAAGGATGTCCCAAGTCAACCGCTGAGCGTGCAAGCCCGACCACTCACCGCATCCCCAGCGAATCTCCAGGTCATCCTCGCCGTCCGGTTCTTTCACCCAAATATTGCTGATATATCGAATATCAATCTGGGGATACTCCCGACAAAAATCTGCGAGTCGGGGGGCCAACCAATAGTGAAGAAAGGAAAGGCTGCCACGCACCTTCAAATGTCTTCGATTGCGCTGGCCGAAAATCTCGTTTGTGCCGACTGCAAGGCGACTGATCGCGTCTTGTACGACAGGCAGGTACGACTGCCCTTCCTCGGTCAAGCCAAGTCCTCGAGGTAAGCGCTTGAACAGCGCCACACCGAGGTGACTTTCTAACTGACGGATCTGCTGACTCACAGCCCCTTGAGTCAAATGGAGTTCTTCCGCCGCGTGGGTAAAATTTAAACAACGCGCCGATACTTCGAATGCCCTCAACCAGTTCAAGGGTGGTAGTGACTTTTGACTCATCGGCGCAACCTCATCAGGGCTTTAACTATGCTCAATCATTGCCTGAGAAACTCACACGGTGCCAGAGGAATGAACAGCGGCGGCTAAAGCCAATCGCTCTGCTCTCTTGTTTCGAGTGACCCAGTAAACGAAATAACACCACGCGATAAAGGGCAGTCCGAAGTAAAGCGCCACTCGCTGCTCAGGATCAAAAGCGATACCCACACAGGCCAGCAAGCAACACAACAGTGCACCGATAGGCACCCATGGATAGCCGCGTACACGGAAATGCAGGTCTTCAACTCGTCCGCCATTAGCAACGTATTGACGACGGAACGCGATCTGGCTGGCAGCAATGCTCATCCACACGACTACGACCGCCAGACCGGAAATGGACACCAAGGCCAAGTAAACCGTATCAGGGGCAAACACACTGCTGAGCAGAGAAGCCACTGCGCCCGCCATACTAAGCACGATGGCGTTCACCGGTGTGCCACGACTGGAGAGCCTGGCGTAACGCTTAGGCATATGTCCTTGATCGCTCAATGTCCACAGCATGCGCGATGCTGCATACAGCCCCGAGTTAGCGGCGGAAATCAGTGCCGTAAGAATGACGAAGTTCATAATGTCGGCAGAGTATGGGATGCCAATCAGCTCAAACACCATGACGAACGGACTTTCTACAAGCCCCGCTTGCTCTCGTGGCAGTAACGTCGCAAGGACGAAAATGGTCCCCACGAAGAACAGCGCCAAACGTACCACTGTCGTGCGGATTGCCTTGGGCACGCTAGTATGTGGGTCTTGCGCTTCGCCTGCCGCAATCCCGATCAGCTCAGTTCCCGAAAAGGCGAAGGAAACAGCCAGGAGGGTCATTGCAATGGGTAGAAATCCGGTGGGAAAAAGCCCCTCACGTGTGAAGTTGGAAAGTCCCGCACCCTGCAAACTCTGTACTTGAATAAGACCGAAAATTGCCGCTCCGCCGATCACAATGAATGTGATAACGGTCAGCACCTTAATCAGCGAAAGCCAAAACTCAGTCTCCGCAAACCACCGAACGGAGACAACATTGCTTGAGAACACTGCGATGGCAAATAGCGCGCTCCAAATCCAGACGGGTGTATCAGGAAACCACCGAACCATCAGTATGCCCGCAGCTGTGAACTCTGAACCGATAGCTACTGCCCAAGTGAGCCAGTAAAGCCAGGCCACTGTATAGCCTGTGCCTGGGCCCAGGTATCGCGTTGCGTAACTACTGAAAGATCCGGTTTCTGGCATCTGTACAGCCAGCTCACCGAGACAGACCATGACTAAATACACCATCACTGCACCGATGATGTAAGCAATCACTGCACCGAGTGGCCCTGCCTGATTAACCGTGTAACCGGAGGTAAGGAATAACCCCGTACCGATCACACCGCCCAGTGCCAACATAACGATGTGGCGTGTTTGCATTTCCTTTTTGAAACGCGAGTTTGGGTCGGACTGATTATCTTTAATATGCGTGGACATAGTTTTATTCTCATGAAATGTGCGGACAAGCGTCCTTGTAACTGGCGGTTGGGCAGTACAATTTAGTTGTCGCTGGATTTTATTATTTTCATTCTTCATGAAGGGCTTAAGATGAATCTCGAGCGTCCTGCCCGTATTCAGGCTTCTACCTCAATGAAACGTTGGGCATTATCAGCGTTAATGTTTGCATCACCGTGTTTAATTCGCACTAAAGCGAAGGCTTGTTTTAGGTCAGCCAATAAATCTGCTGAATCTTCAATACCTACGGACACTCGAACCAAGCCTTCGGAGATTCCCAGTGCCTGACGCTCTTCCAAAGTATTTTCCACGTGACTGGTCGTCCGAGCCGGCCCATAGATGGTCTCGACAGCGCCCAAATTACCCGCCCGATGCGCATACCTGAGCAGCGGTAGCAAACGAGTCACTGTGTCCATGCCTCCTTTCAGCACGAAGCTGACGATGGCTCCGAATCCGTTCATTTGCGAACGAGCGATGTCATGACCTGGATGTTGAGGCAGCCCCGGATAGTTCACCGACTCAACCAGCGGTTCGGTACAGAGGTACTCGGCCAAAAGCTTCGCGCTCGCCTGTTGCTGGCGAACACGCAGAGCCAGAGTCTTGATGCCTCGGATGATTAGATACGCCGAAAAAGGATCCAGCGAGGCACCATTGATTTCGCGGTAATGGCGAACTTGAGACATCAAATGCTCGGCGCCGCAGACCACACCACCGAGGACATCACCATGACCGGACAGGAATTTGGTCGCGCTGTGCACAACCACATCAACGCCTAAGGCGAGCGGGTTCTGATTCAGAGGCGTCGCGAATGTATTGTCCGCAACAACCAAAGCGCCCACTCGCTTGGCCGCTGCCACAAGGCGCCGAATATCAACGATTTTCAGCGTTGGGTTCGTGGGTGTTTCCAGGTACAGGACGTTGCAGCCTTTAGCGATCTCCTGCTCAAGTGCCACGGTGTCGAGCGTATCGCAAAGGGTTACCTCCACCCCCATGCGTGGAAGAAACTCCTCGAAAATCTTGTTCGTACCACCGTAGCTGTCACGCGTAGATATCACACGCTGCCCAAAGGACAGGAAGGTGTGCAGTACACCGCTGATCGCGGCCATTCCGGTACTGAAAGCTACGGCCGACTCTGCGTTTTCGAGCTCACAGAGTTTATCTTCCAAGACGGAGACAGTGGGATTGCTCATCCGGCTGTAAATGAAGCCGGGCTCCTTTCCCAATGCCACGTCATACCACTTATCGATATCGTCATAGCCATAGGCAGCACTGACCACGATGGGTGTCTGCGTCGCATTGTAGGGATGTTGAACCTGCTCTCCTCCCCATACGACTCGAGTCCCCATCCCAATGTCTGAAGCCTGGACGGCGCGTTTCTTATTTTCCATAAAGTTCTCTCGCATCAAGGGAAACACAGCCGTGTTCCAAGTGGGCTTGGGAGGACTATATGGAAAGCTCATGCATGTGAAAAATCATGATATCCGGGAGTAAGGGGTACTTTTTTTAATGGCTGGGTACCGGGTGCCCTGACCATCCATTCACATGCCCATGCGCATTGAGTGAAGTGAATTACCTATGACAGATGCCCTCTTTGCTGCGCGCCCTTCCCCACTACACGTGCTGCCATCTGCCACCAATCAAATAGCTTCCCTGACTGCCCGGCAGGCAGCATACGGAACTGCTAGTGTTAATCCGCATGCCGTCAAAGTCCCTGCAGTCGGGTGGGTGTGAGCCGCCGTTTTGTTCGTGACCGAGTGCTGCACCTGCCGCTGCTGTTCGTTGGCAGTGGTGTAACCCAAGATCTTCCTAATCCATCGAATGGCGCTTAATCCAGGAGAAAAATCATGGCGAAGGTACTGGTTCTCTATTACTCAATGTACGGTCACCTCGAAACGATGGCTGGAGCAGTGGCCGAAGGCGCACGATCCGTACCTGGCACCGACGTGACGCTCAAGCGTGTTGCTGAAACCATCCCGGCCGAACAGGCAGCAGCCATCGGCGTCAAACTTGACCAGAAGGCACCGGTGGCGACACCTGACGAGCTGGGCAATTACGATGCAATCATCTTTGGTACACCGACGCGCTTCGGCAATATGGCGGGACAGATGCGCACGTTTCTCGACCAGACCGGCGGACTGTGGATGAGCGGCGCGCTGGTCGGGAAAATCGGCAGTGTCTTTGCATCGACCGGCACCCAGCACGGTGGCCAGGAAACCACGATTACGTCGTTTCACAGCACACTCCTGCATCAAGGGATGGTCATCGTGGGTGTGCCTTACACCTGCGCAGGGCTGACCAACATGAGCGAGATCACCGGCGGTACGCCCTATGGCGCGACCACCCTGGCAGGCGCTGACGGTAAACGGCAACCGTCACAGAATGAACTGGATATTGCGCGTTTCCAGGGTAAACACGTCGCTGAGCTTGCAATAAAGATCGCGGGTTAACGCAAGCACCTGAATGGGCGCGTATTGCAGGACACGAGCTAGCCTGTGTAAGGCCGGGGCGGACTTCACCACCGCGCCGCTGATACTCGCTGGTGGCTTGGCGATTCTAGAGAAAGCCTTGCGCGTCGGGAGTCATTGAAGACGACGTAAGCGTTGTTGGATTCAGAGGAGCGACGTTCTGGCGAGGTCGCTCCTCATTACCCATGCCGCTCATACACCTCCAGCTCAAGCATCGCGCATACAACATTGCTGCAGCGCACCTGCGGGCTATCGATAGCACCTCGTAACACACCTCAATGATGAAAAACCGCTCCCACAGAGCCATCGCTCGCTACCGGAGTGAGCGTCAACAATCTGTTACTTTTTTGAAACACCTTCTCAACCGCTAATCAGTTAGTCCGGTTTTTTGACACATCCCCGATATGTGGTCATAACTTTTGCACTCCGCTGGGTCAAACCACGGTGGCTGTCGATGGAATATTGGCATCTTCCGAGGTTCTTGCCTGATACGGAGATAAGCTCATGATTTTCAATGTACAAAATTTTGGCGCCAAAGGAGATGGCATCACTGACGACACAGCGGCGATACAACGTGCAATTGATGCGGCGGCCGCCGCAGGCGGGGGGCAGGTTTACGTGCCGACCGGAACCTATATCGTTTCGGGAGGAGTGGAACCTTCCGACGGCTGCCTGATGCTCAAGAGCAACGTCTACCTGTACGGCGACGGCATGGGCGCTACCACCGTCAAGGTGGCTGACGGCTCCGACACCAAGATCACCGGAGTCATCCGCTCCGCCTATGGCGAGGAAACCCACGACTTCGGCGTCAGCAAGCTCACCATTGACGGCAACCGTGACAACACTACGGGCAAGATCGACGGTTGGTTCAACGGCTACATTCCCGGGCAAGCAGGCTACGACTCCAACGTCACCCTCGACAGCGTCGAGATCAAGGACTGCTCCGGGTACGGTTTCGACCCCCATGAGCAGACCGTCAACATGGTCATCAAGAACAGCGTGTCCCACGGCAACGGCCTGGACGGTTTCGTAGCTGACTTCCTGAGCAACAGCACCTTCGAAAACAACGTCGCCTACGACAACGACCGGCACGGTTTCAATATCGTGACCAGCACCCACGACTTCACGCTCACCAATAACGTTGCCTACAACAACGGCGGCAATGGCATCGTGGTGCAGCGCGGCAGCGAGAACATCCCCTCCCCCAGCAACATCACCATCACCGGTGGCGAGGTGTATGGCAACGGCGCCGAAGGGGTGCTGATCAAAATGTCCAGCGAGGTGACGGTCAGCGGCGTCGACATTCACGACAACACCAGCGCCGGGGTCCGTATCTACGGCAGCAACCACGTCGAGCTTATCGACAACACGCTCAACAGCAATTCCCTGGGCAACCCCGTGCCGGAGATCATCATCCAGTCCTACAACGACACCCTGGGTGTGTCCGGCAAGTACTACAACGGCAGCGATAACACCATCCAGAGCAACATCATCACCGGCAGCAACCTGTCGACCTACGGCGTTGCGGAGCGCAATGAAGACGGCACTGATCGCAACGCCATCATCGGCAACACCATCAGCCACACCAGCAACGGTGCGACGCTGGTCTATGGCGACGGCAGTTACGTCAGCGACACGGTCCCGATGATCACCGTGCAAGGCACAGCTGGCAACGACACCCTGCTGGGCAGCGCCGGCAGCGAGATTTTCTATGGCGGTGCTGGCAACGACACCATCAATGGCGGGGCCGGTGACGACATTCTGGTAGGCGGTGCAGGCATCGACAAACTCACCGGCGGTACCGGCGCCGATACGTTCCGTTTCACCACTCAGTCCGACAGCTACCGCAATGCAACCGCGAGCTTCGATGACACCATCACCGACTTCGATGTCACCCAGGACAAGATCGACCTCGCCGGCCTCGGTTTCACCGGCCTGGGCAATGGCCATGGCAGTACCCTGCAAGTCAGCTACAGCGCCAGCACTAACCGCACCTACATCAAGGACTACGATGCCGACGCCAGTGGCAATCGCTTCGAATTGATACTCTCGGGCAACCTCGCCAGCACTCTGACCGCGAGCAATTTCATCTTCAATCGTGTGCTCACCGGCACCAGCGGCAACGACTCGCTGCTGGGCAGTGATTCGGCCGACACCCTGCTCGGCCTGGCGGGCAACGATAGTCTCAGTGGCGGCGCGGGTGACGACAAACTCGACGGCGGTGCCGGTATGGACACCCTCACCGGTGGCGCCGGAGCGGACACCTTTGTGTTTTCCAATCGCCTGGACAGTTATCGCAATTACAACACCGGTGGTGCCAACCTTGCCGACCTGATCACCGATTTTGATATCACCGCCGACAAGATCGACCTCTCGGCCATGGGTTTCACCGGCCTGGGGGATGGCAAGAACAACACCGTGTACGTGGTGCTCAACAGTGCCGGCACCAAGACTTACATCAAGTCCCTGACTGCCGACGCCGATGGCAACCGCTTCGAAGTGGCACTGAACGGTAACTACCTCGACAAGCTGACCAGCGCCAACTTCGTCTTCGCCACGTCGTCACCGACCAACCACGCACCGGTTCTGGCCACGCCGCTGCTGGATCAGAACGCAACCGAAAACGCCCCGTTCAGCTACGTGGTGCCAGCCACCAGCTTCACCGATGCGGACAATGACAACCTCAGCTACACCGCCACCCTCGCCGATGGCAGCGCCCTGCCCGCGTGGCTGAGCTTCAATGCCACCAACCTGACCTTCAGCGGCACGCCGACCAGCACCGCATCCGGCAATTACGACGTGCTGGTCAAGGCCACAGACCCGGCCGGTGCATCGGCCAGCGATAGCTTCGCCCTGGGAGTGGCCAACACTGTCACCGGCACCAACAATGCCGAAACCCTCAACGGCACGGCGGGTGCAGACCTGATCCTCGGCCTCGGTGGCAACGACACGATCAAGGCCGGCGCTGGCGCCGACACCGTCGACGGCGGTGCCGGACGCGACTCGCTGTATGGTGGCGACGGTGCCGACACCTTCCGCTATACCAACCTGCTCGACAGCTACCGCGACTACGACACGGGTGGTATCACGGCCACCGACACGATTTATGACTTCACCGCGGGCGTCGACAAAATCGATGTGTCAGGCCTGGGCTTTGTCGGCCTTGGCGATGGCCACAATGGCACGTTGTACATCACCCTCAACGCGGCGGGCGACAAGACCTACATCAAGTCCGCCGAAGCGGATGCCGATGGTAATCGTTTTGAAATCGCCCTCAGCGGCAACTACCTCAACACCCTGACCGCCAGTGACTTCGTGTTTGGCCAGCACGCGCAGCAGGACATCCTCTACCTGCCCACCCTCGGCCAATCCAATGCGCGCCTGCTGCGCATGACGGAGGACGACAATCAGTCCGGCACCTCGATGCTGGTCAACGACCTGGATCGCTACACCCCCTATGACGTGCGCAGCCAGTTCACCGATGCCGATGGCAACGGCATCGACATCGCGGTGGGCGGCAGCACGGTCACCGGCCTGTCGACGCTCAGCGCCGAGGAACTCAAGTTGTGCTGGTGGCTGACCGACACCAACCAACCCGGGGCTGCGCTGTTGCGCGCCGTGACGCTGCTGAGCGAACAGCGCTCCGAACTGCAATCGATCAATAACGTCACCATGGGCATCATTTGGGGCCAGGGTGAGGAAGCCGCTCAGGAGATCGCCCAAGCCACGGACAAAGCAGCGGCAGCAGCAGCCTACAAGGATGCGACCCTAAAGGTGTTTGACTACCTGCATGCCCAGCTCGGCAACTTCGACGTGTACATGATGGAAACCGGTCACTACGAGCAGGACGCGGCGCGCGCCCGTGGCTATTCGGAAGAGAAGATTGCCTCCATCGTCGAGGGGGTTGGCTATGTTCACGCCGCCCAGGAAGCCATTGCCGCCGAGCGCGCCGACGTCAAGCTGGCGGTGGACTACAACGACCTCCCCTTGCGACACGAAGTCGATCCGCTGACGTATCCCGACGACGTCTGGCACCTGCACGAGGAATCGGCGGAAATCGTCGGCCAGCGCCTGGCCGACTACATCGCCAATGACCTTGGCTTCCAGGGCAACCCCAACGACAACAACAGCGTGCAGGACATTTTCGACAACAACCGGAAGATGATTTCCGGTACCGACCAGGCGGATACCCTGGTGGGCAGCTCGGGTAACGACACGCTGGATGGCGGCCTGGGCGCCGACACCATGACCGGTGGCGACGGCAACGACATTTATGTGGTCAACAACGTGCTCGACCGCGTGGTGGAAACCAACACCTCGACCTCGCAGATCGATACGGTACAGGCCTCGGTCAGCTGGACCCTGGGCGCCAATCTCGAGAACCTGGTGCTCACCGGCGTGTCGGGCATCAACGGCACCGGCAATGAGCAGCACAACTTCATCACCGGCAATGCCGGCAATAATGTGCTCGATGGTGCCGCAGGGGCCGACAGCATGAGCGGCGGCGATGGCAACGACACCTACTATGTCGACAACGCTGACGACGCCGTGATCGAGACCAACAGCAATGCGGCGTCCGGAGGGATCGACAGCGTGCACAGCAGCCTGGCGGCCTATACCCTCGGCAACAACGTCGAGCATCTGTATATCGATAGCACTGGCGCCGCCAATGGCACGGGCAACGCGTTGGACAACACGCTGTTCGCCGGAGCCGGCAACAACGTGCTGGACGGACGCGAGGGCAATGACACGGTGTCTTTTGAACGCGCCGCGTCTGGCGTTACCGTCAACCTCTCGACGTCAGCGCAGCAAAACACCGTGGGTTCCGGGCTCGACACCGTGAAGCTCTTCGAAAACCTCACGGGAAGCGCCTACGCCGACACTCTGTCGGGTAACAGCGGCGCGAACGTTCTGAACGGTGGTGCGGGCAACGATACGTTGGTGGGCGGTTCGGGCGATGACCGGCTGATCGGCGGCGCCGGCACCGACAACCTCACCGGAGGCACTGGCGCGGATACCTACGTGTTTGATGCGCTGTCAGACATGGGCGCCGGCGCTTTACGCGATGTGATCAACGGTTTCAAGAGCACCGAGGGTGATCATCTGGACTTCACCGGCCTGGACGCCAACCCGCTGACCACTGCTATCGACGCCTTCACCTTCATCGGCGCCAACGCCTTCGACCCTGCCGACGCCACCGGCCAACTACGCTTTGCCGATGGCATTCTCTACGGCAGTGTCGATGCCGACGCCGCCCCCGAGTTCGAAATCGCACTGGTGGGCGTCACGGAGTTGCACGTCAGCGATTTCACAGCCTGAGTCAAGCCGAGAGGGGATTTGCAGTGCTCGAAAGATTGAAAACAACACAGACAATGTCGGGGTATAGACGAATTTAGTGGCGAGGGAGCTTGCTCCCGTTCGGCTGCGAAGCAGTCGTGAGCCGATGGACTCGGTCGGCCTGATGCGGCACATCCAACGGGTTTTGGGGCTGCTTCATTGCCCAACGGGAGCAAGTTCCCTCGCCACGGGCGCTACTTGAAACCAAGAGATCGCGCTTCTCGGCGAGCCCCTTCCTACAACCCAACCACCGCCGAGCGGTATGGCAAGTTCTGAGCACTGACTTACACTGCGATACACCAATGCGAACGAATAACTATTCAACGCATCGATCAATCCCACGGCAATCCGGGCATCACGTAATGATCTGGGTGAAGCCAACATGAAAACGGTCACGGCCCTTTTCGCCTGTCTACTCGCTGCCAGCGTATGCGCGGCGGCGAGCACTTGTGTTAATGCTGCACCAACCTTCAAGACCAGCTTCGACTGTGCCGAGGCAAAGGCGTCCGTCGAAAAGCTGATCTGTCGCGATCCGCAGCTGGCGCAGATGGATATCGAACTGACGCGTCTTTATCGCCTGGCGCTCACGGATGAACATTCAGTGCCGCGTCCGGACAAAATCATGATCGACCAGCAGTTCTGGATCGATGCCCGCAATCAGTGCGCCTCCACACCTGTACCCAAGGCGTGCACAGTCCGCAGTTATGCCGAGCGCGCGTACCAGCTGCGCCAAGGCTCGGCCATCGTGAGAACCAAGGACCCATACAGACTCACCGAGGGCCCCCTGGCTTTTCGTTGTACAGGGCTTGACCCGCTGGTTGCCGCCACCTTCTTCACCACGCAGCCTGGTGTCGTGTACCTGAAATGGGCGAACACCTCGATCGTCCTGAACCAGGAGCCGAGTGATTCGGGAACCCGATACACAGGCAAGGACTCCCAAGGGAATTACAGTTTCTGGCAAGACGGCGACGTGGTGCTATTCCAGAAGCCAGGCTCAGGGCCAATGAGTTGCAAGGCCGAGCCGGTCGGTTGATGTCTCTGGCGCAAGTACCGGCGCCCTGCTCCCAGCCCCAAAACCTGCGCGCAAAAAAAGCCCCGAAACCACATAAGGTACGGGGCTAAAAATTGGTTGGTTGCGGCCAACCAAAGGAGCATTTTTCAAAGCGGTTACGGGTTACAGGCAATCCTGCGCGGCACGTTCGAAACTCGAAGGCATGAAGTTCGACGCCAGCAAGTGGCGCTCATACAAAAACACCTTGCCGCCGTTCGGCGCTTTGTAGGCTTCCAGAACGTTGTCCGCGGCGACTTTGCTCGGCACCACGATCCGGTAGCTGCGCTGGGTTTGCGAGACCGTCGGGTTCAGTGCGCTGCCCTGCAACTTTGGCACCACGCAATCGGCGTACTCGGCAGGCGTTTTTTTCGTCTGCAGGATCTGCGTCGGGTCGTTCGGCGCAGTGGCACAACCGGCCAGCAGCAAGGTGGCGAAAGCCATGGCAGGAACAAATAAAGGGCGCATCGGTGCAGGTCCTGAAGTAAAAAATCTGTTTCGTTGCGCAACGGGTCACTGTCGTTGCGGTTATGGTCCGGGTGTTCAGCCAGCAGTCACCAGGGTTTTGAGCGAGTCATCGAACTGCTTCAAGGCGCTGAGTTGCAGGTCGCGTTGTTGATCAATCTGGGCGGCAATCTCGGCTGCCGCTTTACGGTGTACCCAGACCGAAGGCATTTGTTTCTCGACGGCGCCTTCGGCCTTGCCGATGTATTGCAGGTTGGCGTCGTAGAACCGTGCGGCGAAACGCGCTTCGACCTGACTGTTGCGTTGGGTCAGCAGACGGTTATGCGTATCGAGCATCACCACCACATCCGGATGGGCCTGCAACAACGCATCGAGGTTGTTGTAGACGGTCACCGACAGGAACTGCTGCTGTAACGAACTCATCAGCCAGTCGATTGCCAACTCTGGGTCGGAGCTGTTGATGAACGCGTCGCGAATCCGCGCATCCAGCGCATCGCGCGCGCCGTTCACCGCCACATCGTGGTAACGCTCGAGGTATTGCAGGTTATCCAGGGTGTTTTCGCTGTACAGCACACCGATGGTTTGCGAATGCTGCAATCCGGTACTGGCGCCGGCGATGGGCAGAAAATGGCACGACTGGGCGTCGTCTGCGTAGGCGGTTGCAGCAGTAACAACCCCGCCCATCAACAGGGCGACAATTGCCAGTCGGGTCAATGTCTTCATCGCGCAAATTCCTTGAGCTGCGTCTTCGATGGAGGCGATTTTCCGCCTTTACCCGATCCAGCAGAACTTGCGTTTCTTGATTGTCACTATCACTTGAACCGATAGTTGCGCCGCGTGCCGATTGTTCGCTCTTTCCTCCAAGTGCCTGCTCGTTCACGCGACGCTCAGCTGATTTCTCCCCTGCGACTTTGCCGCATAAAGTGCGCGGTCTGCACGACCGATCAGTGCCTTTTCATCAGGGTCGCTGCCGTCGGCGACATAAGTCGCCACCCCAAGGCTGACGGTCACGATACCTAGCGGGCTCGACAAATGCGCAAGCTGCTCGGCCGCAATCCCCGACAGGATCGCCTCGGCAACCTTGCGCGCTCCTGATTCGTCCGTATTGGGCATCACCACGGCGATTTCTTCCCCGCCATAACGAGCCGCCATGTCTCCCGGGCGACGTACACAGTGCTTGATCGCCTGACCAATGATCCGTAGACATTCGTCTCCAGCGAGATGGCCGTAGTGATCGTTGTAGCGTTTGAAAAAGTCCACATCGATCAGGATCAGTGACAACGGGCTTGCGAGTCGCTTGGCGCGTTTGAGTTCGACATCCAGGAACTGATCGAAATGCCGGCGGTTGGCGAGGCCGGTGAGTTTGTCCTCGCTGGCGAGAACTTCCAGCGTCTGGTTAAGCTCGATCAGTGCGGTTTGAGTGGCGAGCAATTTTTCCTCCGCCCGAATACGCCGGCTGATGTGGGAAATCAGCCTGCGCCCCAGTGCGACCAGGAGCCCCAGCAACAGCAGCACCACAGCGACAGATTGCTTTGTCTGACTGAGCCACGCTTGCATTGCCTCGGCCTGCCCCACCGCAACCGTCGTGACGACAGGATATTGATCGTTTCTCTTGAACGCGTAGAGGCGATGGATGCCATCGACATTCGACGCAAAATCCACGGTGCCCGATGAGCTGTTGCGCAAGTATTCGGAGAATATCGGTGCGCGCGACAGATCACGGCCGATGTCTTCCACTTGAAAGGGATACCTCACCAGCAGGCGCCCTTCGGATGAGGTCAGGCTGATCGCGCCGAATTGCCCCACATGGATGCTTCGATAAAGTTTGAGGAAGTGTTCAAGGCTGATGGTCGCGGCGATTACCCCGGCAAAACTTCCATCAGGGTGATCGATGCGTCGGCTGACCGAAATCACCCAGGCGCACGTGGCCCGGCTGAGAATCGCCGGGCCGATATAGATACCGCGATCCGCGACATCTCGGTGATGCTTGAAGAACGCCCGATCTGCGTTGTTGCTATTGGATGAGATCAGCATGTTGGTCGAGAATAGCCAGTCCCCTTGGGCGTCATACAGCACCACACTATTTAATTGCGGGAGCGCATCCATCTGCTGGGCAACCAACTTGCTCAGCCGTTCGAGTTGCTCCGGGCCGGTGCCGTCTTTCTCGATCCTTTCTGTCAGGCCCAGCAACAGCACTTCACTTTGCTTGAAGGTGCCCTCGGTGTAAGTGTTGAGCGCGTGAGTCAGGTTCAATGTATCGGTATTGATGTCGCTCAAGGTGTTCTGTCGGGCTGTCCATGTCTGCCAGGCCGTCAGCAGCACCACGGAGACACACACCAGAAAGATCAGAAAAGTGGCAAGTCGAAGATCGCGTTTCAAGGAAATACCGGGCTGTTGAGTACACTGGCGTTAAAGGCTGTGCATTATAGAAGGCTTTTGGCCAGCATTGCTGATGCATATGGATAGGTCAGCCCTGCGCCGGGAATGCTTCCACTCTTAGTTTCTCCATCACCAGTTCAATGAAGGCCGATACCGCCAACGGCAGATGCTGCCGGCTCGGGTAAAGCACGTGCAGGCCAAAGCCCACACGCTGGAAGTGTGGCAACACACGTACAAGTCGACCCGCCTGAAGATCGAGCATGGCGAGCGTCGGCGGCAGCAGTGCGATGCCCAGGCCGGCCACCGTAGCCTTGCGCAGTGCCTGGGCCGTGTTACCGGAAAAACGGCTGGCGATTTGCACCTCTTCCTCCACGCCCTCTGGTCCGGTCAGACGCCAGGTGGTGAAGCCGCTGGGATGGGCGAAACTCACGCAGTCATGGTTCACCAGGTCCTGCAGCGTACCGGGCATACCGCGAGCAGCGATGTAAGCCGGACTCGCCACCAAGCCCTCGCTGCCTGCACTGAAGAGCTGGCGCCCGACGTAGCCTGAGTCTTGCAGCGGACCGCCGCGAAACGCGATGTCGATACGCTCGGCGATCAAGTCGGCGCGGGCATCACTGAGCACGAAGTCAAGCCGCACCCGCGGATGCGCGGCAAGAAAGTCAGCCACCCATTCCATGGGGAAGAAGTCGAAGAAATCCGCCGTCGCCGCGACGCGCACCAAGCCGCTGGGTTCCTGGCTGCCCGTCATCAACTCGTGCCCCGCCTCGATCAGCCCGTCCACCGCGCCCACGCAGCGCTCGTGAAAAACCTGCCCGGCATGAGTCAGCGTCAACTTGCGCGTGGAGCGTTGCAGCAGTCGTGTGTCGAGTTGTGCCTCGAGCTGCTGGACACGCCGGCTGACGGTGTTGGGCGGCATGCCCAGCCGCCGCGCCGCTTCGGCAAAGCTGCCGCTGCGGACCACTTGGACAAACAAGGCAATGTCATTCAAGTCGAGCATAAGGCGATAATTCCAGCAAAAAATGGACGGGCTCAATCCAATTGTGCCATCTAATCAACCAATCCGGGCACGCTTATCCTTCTTGCATCGCGGCAGTTAGCCCTCTAACTGCGTTAACCACAGGCAAGGACATCGTTTTCCATGACTCAAACTTCATCCCTCTCCCCTATTCAAAATCGCATCCTTTGGGGTGTTCGCATCTTTCTGGCCTTGGCGTTCGCTGCGGCCGGCATCGCCAAGCTGGCCGGCGCTCCACAGATGGTTCAGGTGTTCGATGCCGTCGGCCTTGGGCAATGGTTCCGCTACCTCACCGGTGCCATTGAAGTGGCTGGCGCTGTGTTGTTGCTCATCCCGGTCACGAGCTTTTTCGCCGGGCTGCTGCTGACGGCGACCATGACCGGCGCAGTGGTTACGCATCTCTTCGTGATTGGCGGCAATCCCGCCCCTGCCCTGGTGCTGTTGGCGATGTCTGCCTTCGTGGCCTGGCGGCAGAAGCCCGCGGCCTTGCTCGGTGCAGCGCGCTGATCCATGCCCAAGGCGATCGGCTCAAGACTTGAGGAAAACCTATGAACAGCATCATCGCCACACCAACGCGCACCATCGTTCACCGCACATCCGGCAGCACTCACGGGCCGATCACGCGACTCATGAGCCCTGGCGACCTAGGCCAGTTGTTGAAGCCTTTTGTGTTTCTTGATCTCTTCGGCTTCAAGCCCCAAGGCGGGCAGAAAGGTTTCGGCATGCACCCGCATTCAGGGATCGCAACACTGACCTACATGATTGAGGGCGGCGTGGAGTACGAAGACACCACGGGCAAGACGGGCGTGCTGCCCACCGAAGGTGTGGAGTGGATGCGCGCCGGTAATGGCGTGTGGCACGACGCTAAACCAGTCGGCGACAGCTCAATATCGGGCTTCCAACTCTGGGTCGCCCTGCCCGCTTCGCACGAAAACACACCGGCGGAAAGCCTCTACCTGGCGCCCTCGCAGATCCCGCAAGCAGGCCCGGCGCGTGTGCTGCTCGGACGCTATGGCGCAGCGCAAAGCGCGATTGCAGCACCTTCGGACATGAACTACCTCGTCGTGCGCTTGAAAGATGGAGAGCGCTGGCGCTACACACCTCCCGCCGGCCACAACGTGGCGTGGCTGGCGGTCAATGCCGGTCGGCTGGGCGTTGGTGGCCCGGTCAATACTGGCGAGTTGGCGGTGTTCGAGGAGTCAGACCAACCCATCGATTTCGTGGCGCACGGCGACACGTCTTTCGTGCTGGGCTCGGCGGTGAAGCACCCACATGATTTGGTGATGGGGCGTTATTCAGTACACACCAGCCGAGCGGCACTGGCGCAGGGCGAAGCTGAAATTCAGCGTATTGGCGCGCGTCTGTTTCATGAGGGACGGCTGGCCTAGCACTCGCTAATGCCATATCTGCATCACTTGGTAAAAACCTGATATGTTGTACGATGACAGATGAGTATGCGTAATTCATCTGTCATCCTCGCACCTATAACAACAAGGAATTACCCATGAAAAAAGTGAAGCTAATTATCGGTTTTTTATGCCTGTTCAGTGGCTACGTGGCGGCCTCCCCCGCATCGAGCGAGAAGGATGTTGCCGCTGCGGTAGACCATCTGACTCAAGCGATGCTGACCAAAAACGTCCCTCAACTGAATGCGCTCACCGCTGATAACCTGTCCTACGGGCATTCCAGCGGGAAAATCCAGGACAAGAAAGAATTCATCGCCGACATCGAAACCGGAAAAAGCGCTTTCAAAACGCTGGAGATGCAGAACCAGAAAATCACCGTCTCGGGTGATGTGGCGTTGGTCCGCCATCATTTTTCGGCGCAAGCCATCAAGGGCACCGAGATTGTTCCCACAGAAATCGAGAACTTTCAGATCTGGCAAAAGCAGCAAGGAAAATGGTTACTGGTAGGACGACAAGCGTTTCGGCTCTGACTGTCGCGTAAGCCGGTTTTCGGCCATCGCGCGGCCACTCCTCAGTCCCTTGCGGCGAGAATTAAGTGGGGGTGTCAGGCAGTTGCAATGCTGGATCGCGAGCAAGCCCGCTCTCACACTGGATTGCCTGTGAACACATTATTTGTGCACGTCAGCGATCACATATGGGAGCGGGCTTGCTCGTCCGTCGCTACACCGCTAGACAGCAGCCTTGAACCCCTCCTCCCTTTGCAACGCCCGAGCCTGTGCGCCACGTTCCTACGATTTGCCCGGGAGCGAATGCGGTATGTCAGGCAGACCGCGTCAGTCGTATACACGACCGCTTCGCAGCCGAACGCAGCCTTCGGCAACTGCTATGGATCGCGCTGGGAGCCAGGCAATCAGCCGTCAATCATCCTCATGCAACTTGATCCCACGCTTATGCAGCAAATACGGCACCAACAGCACCAACAACGTCACCGCCAGCACCGACGCCGCAATCGGTTGCGTCACAAATATCATCCAGTCGCCCTGGCTGATGGATAAAGCATTACGTAGCTGTTTTTCCGCCATCGGCCCCAGCAGCATGCCGACGATCACCGGGGCGACGGGGAAGTCGAAGCGGCGCATCAACACCCCCGCCCAGCCGATGCCCAGCATCAGGAACAAGTCGAAGGTTGAGTGGCGCATGCCATACACGCCGATGGTGGCGAATACCAGGATCCCGGCGTTCAGGTACGGCCGAGGGATTTGCAAGAGTTTGACCCACAGCCCCACCAGCGGCAGGTTCAGCACCAGCAGGATGACGTTGCCGATATACAAAGAGGCCACCAGGGTCCAGACCAACTCGCCCGAGGTCTGGAACAGCAGCGGCCCCGGTTGCAGGTTGTAGTTCTGGAACGCCGCCAACAGAATCGCCGCCGTGGCGGAGGTCGGTATGCCCAGGGTCAGCAGCGGCACCAGTGAGCCGGTGGCGCTCGCGTTGTTCGCCGCCTCGGGACCTGCGACGCCTTCGATGGCGCCTACGCCCTTGCTGGCGGCGAATTCTTTCGGGTACTTGCTGAGTTTGCGTTCAGTGGAATAGGACAGGAACGTCGGGATTTCCGCGCCACCGGCCGGAATCGATCCGAAGGGAAAACCGATCAAGGTGCCCCGCAGCCACGCCGGGACCGAGCGCTTCCAGTCTGCGCGGGTCATCCACAACGAGGTCAGGCGGTGTCGGCTGGCCGTTTCTTCCTTTTGGTAAAGTACGCCGTACAAGGCCTCACCGACGGCAAACAACCCCACCGCGACCAGCACCACTTCGATGCCATCGACCAGTTCGGGAACTCCCAAGGTGTAGCGGGCAATGCCTGACGTCGAGTCGAGGCCGATCAAACCGATGGTCAGCCCGATGCCCAATGAAGCAAAGCCGCGCAGCATCGACGCGCCGAGCACTGCCGACACGGTGGTGAAGGCCAGCACCAGAATCGCGAAATACTCCGCCGGCCCGAATTTCAGCGCCAGCGTGGCTACGAGGGGCGCGAACAACGTCAGCAAGATCGTTGCGATGGTGCCAGCCACGAATGAACCGATGGCGGCCGTTGCCAGCGCCGGGCCTGCCCGTCCGTTGCGGGCCATGAGGTTGCCTTCCAGGGCCGTGACCATCGAGGATGACTCCCCTGGCGTGTTGAGCAGGATCGAGGTGGTGGAGCCGCCAAACTGAGCGCCGTAATAGATGCCGGCGAACATGATCAGTGCCCCGGTCGGATCGACCTTGGCGGTAATCGGCAGCAGCAAGGCGACGGTCAGCGCCGGGCCGATCCCCGGCAATACTCCGATTGCAGTGCCCAGCAGACAACCGATAAAACCCCACATCAGATTGATCGGTGTCAGCGCGCCAGCGAAGCCGACGGCCAGATTCGAGAGAATATCCACCTTGTCGACCTCCTTCGGCCTGGATCAGATCCAGGCGTTGATCAAGGGCGGAAGGGAAACCCCTAGCCCGGCGGTGAAAAGCCAGTAGATCGGCAGTGCCAGAGCGATGCCTATGGCCAGGTCCCGCACCGGGCTGCGGCTGCCAAAGCCCCGCGCCGAACAGGCAAACAGCAATGCAGCAGCCAATACGAAGCCGATGTAGGAAATGAGCAACGCCACGCCCAGCAGCCCTGCCGTAACCCAGGTCGCCCCGGACTTGCCGCCGGGCTCGGCCCCGGAAGTCTCATGATCATCGGCGAGGTTGCGAAAACCACCGGTGAGCGCCTGATAGCCCATCAACAGACCGACGGCGCCCAGAAATGCCGCCACGGCATAGGGATAGACGTAGGCCGGCATGATGACGAACCCCATCTCGGCGGGAAACCGCGAGGCGCCGACCGCCAATACCGCACTGATCACGACAATACCGACGCCAATCGCCAGTTGGGCCGGCCTTACGCTCCAGCGCCCGGCCATCTCAAAGCAGCCCGACCTTGACCAGCATCGCGCGCAGGCGTCCGTGCTCCTCATCGACGAATTTGCCGAAATCATCCCCGGTCAGAATGCTCGGCGACCACGCATTGGTTTTTACGTTTTCCTGCCATACGGCGCTTTTGGTGGCGGTCAGCACGGCTTCCGTCAGTGCCTTGCGCTGTTCAGGCGTCAGGCCCGCGGCGCCGTAAACACCCCGCCAGTTGCCGATCGTCACGTCGTAGCCAGACTCTTTGAGCGTCGGTGCGTCGATGCCTTCAACGCGGTTGGGCGCGCCGACGGCCAGTAAGCGGAACTGTTTGGACTGCACGTATTTGGCCAGCTCAGCGTAGCCGCCGGTGATCACCGTGATGTGCCCCCCCAGCACCGCGGCAACGACTTCGCCGCCACCGGCGAAGGCAACGTAATTGACCTTATTGACGGGGATGTCCATTTTGCTCGCTAGTTCGGCGATGCCGATGTGGTCGATCGACCCCTTGGAGCCACCGCCCCATTTGATGCTGGACGGGTTGGCTTTGAAGTCCTTGAGCAAGTCCTCCAGGGTTTTGTACGGCGAGTCGTCGCGTACGGCGATCACGTTGTATTCGGTAAACAGCCGGGCGATCGGGGTTACGTCCTTCAAGGTGATTTGCGGTTTGTTCTGCTCGATGGACGCGACCATGATCGCGCCGACCACGATCAGCGCATCGGGGTCGCCCTTGGTGGCGTTGGCAAATTGCGCCAACCCCAGGGTCCCGCCGGCGCCACCCTTGTTCTCGAAGGTGGCGGCTTTGGCCGTTTGGGCCTCGACCATGGCTTTGCCCAGGACTCGCGCGGTCTGGTCATAACCGCCACCCACGGAACCTGGGGCCATGAACTTGACGGTGTCCAGGGCAAAAACGGGGGATGCGAGTGCGGCGGCGGTAATGAAAGCGGCGAGGTTGCTGCTGAATCGACGGGCCAGTGCAAACATGAGACGTCTCCGGATAGCCGTTCTTGTTGTTTTCGATCAGGGAGAGCCCCTGTTCGGTGAGCATTCGTCTGGAAACAAGCGTAGGTCATAGATGTGTTTGTTGACGGCCTTTGTGCTGATGCGCCGTTAATCAAAGACAGCACATCGACTCAATATCCGCATCGAAATCTACGCAACCATAGGCCCTGTGAACCACCCACAATCCACTTGCAAGGACATCATCATGGCCATCGCAAAAGCAGCACCTGGCAAAACCCTGCTGAACCCGACCGACCACACCCTGATCATGATCGATCACCAGTCGCAAATGTCCTTTGCGACCAAGTCGATCGATGCCGTCACCCTGCGCAATAACGCCGCACTGGTGGCCAAGGCAGCCCGGGGCTTCAAGGTGTCGACCATCCTCACCACCGTTGCCGAGAAAAGCTTCTCCGGCCCGATTTTCGACGAAATCAAATCGGTGTTCCCGGAACACAAAGTGATCGACCGTACCAGCATGAACACCTGGGAAGACGAGCGCATTGCCGTTGAAGTCAACGCCATCGGCAAACAAAAAATCGTCCTGGCCGGCCTGTGGACCTCCGTGTGCATCGTTGGCCCGGCACTGTCGGCCCTCGACCAAGGCTTCGAGGTGTACTTCATCGCCGATGCCTGTGGCGATGTCTCCATCGAAGCCCATGAAATGGCCGTGCAGCGCATGATCCAGCTCGGTGCCCGCCCAATGACTTCGCTGCAATACCTGCTTGAACTGCAGCGCGACTGGGCACGCACCGAGACTTACGACGAGACGGTGAAAACCTCCATCGCCAACGGTGGTGCCTATGGTCTGGGCCTGATCTACGCCAAGACCATGTTCCATGCCTCTGAAGGCCATTGAGAATAAATAGCGACTCTTCGGAGTCGCTGTTTCAAGCGGGAGATCCGTCATGTTTTCTTTACAAACCCTCCCGCGCATTTCCGGGCGGAAGGACGTACCCAGGGCGTCCTTCTGGCTCTGCGTGTTTTTTGCCGGAACAGCCCTGGCGGATGAGACACCGGATTCCGCGCAAGGATTTCTCGAGGGCGGGAAGCTTGAGGTGCTCAGTCGAAATTTCTTCCTCAACAGCGACTACCGCTCACCCCAGCCTTCGGGCAAGAACTACAAACAAGAGTGGGCTCAAGGCTTTATTGGCTCATTTGAATCCGGATTCACCCCCGGCACGCTGGGTTTCGGCGTCGACAGCCACGCGTTTATGGGGCTGAAGCTCGACGGCGGCAAAGGGCATTCGGGAACCGGGTTACTGCCGCTGGACAGTGACGGTCGCAGCGAAGACAACTATTCCAGTGCCGGTGGCGCGCTGAAAATCAGGGCCTCCCGAACCACCCTGGCCTTCGGTGAAATGACCGTGGAAACCCCAGTGTTCGACACCTCCGACAAACGCCTGCAACCGGAATACGCCACGGGCTTTCTGTTGAACAGCAACGAAATCGACAACATGAAACTGGTGGCTGGTCATTTCACGGCGTTCAAGAATCAGGACAACACAACAAGCAAGGGCAACTTTTACGGCTACGGCGCCAACACCGAAGCTGGTGGCATCACGTTTCTGGGCACCGACCTGTTCACAAACAGTCCTGTCGGCGGCGCGTTGTACGCCTCCGAGCTGAGCGACACCTGGCGCCAGTATTACGCCAACCTGCACCTGAAACAGTCCGCCGTGTTCCTCGACGCCAACCTGTACCGCACGCAGGACACCGGCAAGGCACTGGCCGGTGCCATCGACAACACCGCCTACAGCCTCTCGGGCAAATACACCCTTGATGCCCATGCCTTTACCCTGGCCTGGCAACGCATCAATGGCGACACACCGTTCGACTTCGTCGGTGGCGACTCGATTTACCTGGCCAACTCGATCAAGTACGCCGACTTCAACGGCGCCCATGAACGCTCCTGGCAGGCACGCTACGACCTCGACCTCGGTGCTTATGGCATCCCCGGCCTGAGTTTCATGACGCGTTATGTCCGGGGCAGCGACATCGACGGCACCCGAGCGCCCAAGGGTGGGGCCTACAACCCGTTCGACCCGACCATCGGCGAGTACGTACCTCAACAGGGCGATGGCGGGCGGCATTGGGAGCGCGACATCGACCTGCGCTACATCGTGCAGTCAGGCTCCGCCAAGGGGTTGTCACTGCAACTGTCCCATGTGTCTCATCGGGCCAACACCGCTCAGGCGGGCGATGACATCGACAGAGTTTACGTCGTCATCCAGTACCCGCTGACCTTCGGGCACCTGTGATCGAGATCACCATGGAAATGGCGGAAGGCAGCCGGAGTCGAACCTGCCCGGGAACGGATGCCGTCCCCAACCGGGTTTGAAGCCCGGCCGCGCCACCGGGCGCGATTGCCTTCCTTGAAGTCAGACTGCGGCTTGTTGGGCCAGTGCATTGTCGAGCCGGATATGGCGTCGATCGCCAAAGCGGCGGGTCAGGCCGAGCCGGTCGAAGTACTCAAGAATCTGAATACTGCGCTTGCGCCCCAGGCCCACGGCATCGCGAAACCCGACGACCTGGATCACCGGGTTATCGCTGGCCAGTTGCACCAGCATAGCCGCCAATCGGCGCAGCAGCGTGTCGGTGTAAAACAGGTCGCGAACGATTTGATGCAGCAGTCCCAACCGGGCCATCTTGCGCAGCAGCAGGCGCACGGCAGCCTCGTCATGGCCAGTGGCTTTGGCCAGATCACGCACCCACGGCGGATCGAAACCCGCCTGTTCGAACAATGGCTGCAATTGTTGCCAGAGGCTTTCGTCGTCCTCGCTCAAGCGCACTTGGTGATCGGGTAAATGCAGCCACGGGCCGCTGGCCGTCATTGCACCACTGGCCAGTAATTCGTCGAGCAGGCTGATAAAGGTCGACCGTTCCAGCACGCTGCCGGCGAAGCGACGCAGGCGATCCCGGTCCGGTCCCATCTGGTCCGGTTCGAGTTGATGAAAGCGTGCGAGGTGTTCCAGCAGCGGCGCTTTCAGCGCTTCCCAACGCACCGCACTGAACAACAATGGCCCCTGCCGCGTATCGATGAGACGCACGTCATCAGGCAATTCCCAAGTCTCGCGCGGACGGTTGAACTGACGCTCCAGGCGCAGCGGATCGAGCCCGGTGTCGCTGTTGGCCAGCAGCGCCGGCAGTGCCGCTTCCAGGCTATTGGCGGTGGACAGCGCCTGTAGCTGCGCCAATCGCTCAGGGCTGCGACGATGTCGGGCCGGGGCGAACGGGTCCAGCACTTGGCCACCGCCAAGGGTGCGTTGGGCGCTTTGGTCGCGCAGGATCAAACGGTCGCCCTTCACTGCCAACACCGGTACATTGACCAGCAGTTGCGCGAACATCTGCCCGCCCGGTGCCAGGCTGGAACCTTCCAGCAAGGCCACCCGCCCCGTCACGTCCTGAGTTCCAATATGTACATGCACCGGTTGAAAGTGTTCGAAGCTTCGCGCTTCGCTGGTCAACACGCTCATCCGGATATCCAGACGCTGGGTCGGCGCATACAGCCATTCGGCCACCAGCCAATGGCCACGGTGGATCTGCTCCAGGGCCAGACGCTCGGCACTCAGGTTCAGCGCGACGCGCTGCCCGGCCATTGCGTTGTCAGCGGCCTGGTTTTGCGCATGCAGGCCACGTACTCGCACCAGTTTGCCCTGCGGGCTCAACATCAGCGTATCGCCCACCGCCACTTGGCCGGACAACGCCGTACCGGTCACCACGATGCCGGCGCCGGCCACGCTGAAGGCCCGATCAATCGCCAGACGAAAACCGCCGCCGGTGCTGCGTTGAACAACCTCATGCTGTGCATCCAGCAAGGCTTGGCGCAGTGTCTCGATGCCCTCGCCAGTGACACTCGACAGCGGGATTTGCGGCGCGCCGGCATACGGGCCGGGCGCCAGTAATGCATCGATCTGCTCACGAACAGCCTGCACCCGAGCCGGGTCAACCCGGTCGCACTTGCTGATTGCAATCAGTGCCCGAGGGATGCCCAGCAACTCGACAATCGCCAAGTGTTCACGGGTTTGCGGCATGACGCCGTCATCGGCCGCTACCACTAGCAACACCAGATCAATCCCTTGAGCGCCGGCCAACATGTTGTGGGTGAAGCGCTCATGGCCGGGCACGTCGATAAAACCCGTCAGGGCGGCGCCCGGTTCCAGCGCCGCATAGACATAGCCCAGGTCGATGGTCATGCCACGTTCGCGTTCTTCGCGGCGACGATCACCGGCCTGCCCGGTCAGTGCCTGGAGCAAGGAAGTCTTGCCGTGATCGATATGCCCCGCCGTGCCGACAATCACCCGTCCCGGCCCTCCTCCTGCAGTTGATCGAATTGCGCCAGCTGATTGAGCTGCGCCAGCCACGCGGCTTCGTCGTCGAGTTGACGCAGGTCGAGCCACAAGGCGTCATCGTCAATGCGACCGAGCACCGGAATGGGCAGTTGCCGTAATGCTGCCTCCAGCCCTAGCAACCGTCGCCCACGCAGGCGTTTGGAAACGTTGGGCCGCAGGCATAACGCCGCGCTGGGCAATCGGGCCACGGGTTGGCTGCCGCTGCCGATCATGCCCAGTGCTGGCACCGCGCTGACGCTCCAGCCATCGCCCAGCACCTGCGCCAATGACGGTTGCAGGCGTTCGGCCTGGGCGAGGATGTCGGCTTGGGGCCGGGTCAATAGACGCAGACTCGGCAGTCGTTCGGCCAGACGATCGGGATCGCGGTACAGCGCCAATACGGCTTCGAGGGCGGCCAGGGTCAGTTTGTCGACCCGCAAGGCACGCTTGAGCGGATTCTTCTTGATCCTGGCGATCAGGTCTTTGCGGCCGACAATCAATCCGGCCTGAGGCCCGCCAAGCAGTTTGTCGCCGCTGAAGGTGACGACGTCCGCACCGTCGAGCAACGCCTGGCGCACCGTCGGTTCGGCGGGCAACCCCCAGCGTGTCAGGTCCAGCAGGCTGCCGCTGCCGAGGTCTTCGAGCAAGGGCAGTCCGTGGCGGTGAGCCAGCTGCGCCAATTCCGCCGTCGGCACTCTCGCGGTGAAGCCTTCGATGCTGTAATTGCTCGCGTGTACGCGCATCAGCAGACCACTGTGCGGGCCGATGGCGGCCTCGTAATCGCGAGCATGGGTGCGGTTGGTGGTGCCCACCTCATGCAACCGCACCCCGGCGCGGGCCATGATGTCGGGAATGCGAAACGCGCCGCCGATTTCGATCAACTCTCCTCGGGAGATGATCCCTTCCTTGCGCGCGCCCAGGCTGTTGAGCGTCAGCAACACGGCGGCGGCATTGTTGTTGACCACCGTCACCGCTTCGGCGCCGGTCAGTTCGCGGATCAAGCCTTCAATCAAATCGTCCCGGTCGCCGCGCTTGCCGCTGTGCAGGTCGAATTCCAGATTGAGCGGATAGCGTGCAGCCCGTTGCACCGCTTCAATGGCTTCTTCCGGCAACAACGCGCGACCGAGGTTGGTGTGCAGCACCGTGCCTGTGAGGTTGAACACCCGGCGGATCTGGCTGCGATGCTGAATTGCCAGACGCTCACCTGCCCTCCCCGCTAATACGTCGGGGGCGATTTCAATGGCAGCGAGTTCACCGTTGTGCACCGGCTCGCGCAAGTCATCGAGCAATTGCCGCAGGCCGGCCAGCAGTGCGTCGTGTCCGTAACGCTCGGCCAACGGTTGGCAGGCGGGATGGCGTAGCAGGCTGTCGATGGAAGGCAGCCGCAAGGTTTTGCCGGCGAGGGTTGCGGGCATCAGAGGCTCCCGGAAGCGAGTGACCGTCGCGTCTGAGTGTAGCCGCTGGGATCGATAAGCTCAGTCGCCTCCGGGCGCCAGCAGCAGATTGGGCGCTGGCCGCTGATAGCCTTCCTGCTCCAGACGCATGTCCAGCATCAGGCTGGACAGGTCCGCCGACAGGGCTTCGGCTTCGGCGTCGTTTTCCAGGTAGAGCAGTTTCGAGTAGCTGTTGCAGCCGGGGCAGACTTCCGCCCGCAGCGGTGCCTGATTGGCAGCGTGGCGATCATCCTCGAAGCTGACGTATTCAAGCCCCTTGCTCTGTTCGCAATACACGCATTTGACCCGCACCACATGCCACTCGCAGGCACACAACGAGCACACCAGATAACGCAAACCGTTGTATTTGCCGCGATGACGAATCACCCCGGCCATCGCCGGCGAACCGCAGGCCGGGCATTGGCTGAGGCTGTCGCCATGCTGTTGCTGTAGATGGAGTTCAAGGTTGGGCGTGTTCAGCAGCCAATAACTCCAGGCCGCTTGCAGCGCGGCACCGAGAAACGGCACCAGCGCTGCCGGCAGCATCGAGTACTGGCCGCTGACCAGGGCAATCGCCCACGCCTTGAGCAGCCCAGGGTTCGCGCTGCGCAACGTCGCCACGGCGTTTTCTACTGCAGCGTGTGGCGAAGGCTGATAGCGTTGCAGCAAGGCTTCGAGATAGGGCAGCCAAACGTTCCAGGCGCAACGCGCGCAGGGTGAACAGGTTGTTCGGCGGCAGGTACAAAAACGGCGGTGAACTCGCCGCCGCTTCTATTTGCCCGGGCTCGAGGATTGTGGCCAAGGGATCATCCTTTTTTGCTGATCGGTGGCTCTGGCGTTTCGTCGCCGGTCACTTCCCGGTACCAGAGCTCATGGTGTTTTCTCGCCCAGGCGCGGCTGACCCGGCCACGCACCATGGCGTGGACCGAACCGCGAATCCAGATACCAGCATAGACGTGGACGATGATGCTCAACACCAGGATGAACCCTGCCAGCGCATGCAGCAGCATCGCCCAGCGGATGCTGGTGATGCCGAAGTACGCACTGAACCAGGCACGCCAGATCACCAATCCGCTGAATAGCAGCACCAGCATGCAGATCAACAATACCCAGAACAGCAGCTTCTGCCCCGGATTGTATTTACCGATGGGCGGCACGCCCTCCTCCTCGTTACGGATCACATGCCCGACACGCCTGAGCCACAGCCGGTCGTTGGTGATGAAGTAGTTCGCCCGCCAGAAACTGCACACCAGGCCGAGGAACAGCACAAACATCGTCACGCCCAGGTACGGATGCAGAATGCGCGTCCACGAACCGCCGCCAAACAAATTGCTGAGCCAGAACAACCCCGGATGAAACAAGGCCAGCCCCGACAACGCGGCCAAGAGGAACACAATCGCCACCAGCCAGTGGTTGGTGCGCTGGTTGGCGGTGTAGCGTAGGATCGGTTTGTCGTTCATGGCCTGTCCTCCCCGCCCGGTTTGGTCGGATCGAATGTGTGCACCGACGGATCGAACTCATGCACGGCAGGGTCGACGGTGGTCGGATGTTCGTCTTCCTCGATCAGTTGTGGCCCGACACGCACGTAGTGGAAGAACCCGGCCAGCACCGCCGCGCCCATGGCCAGCAGCGCCAGGGGTTTGCTCAGGCCTTTCCACAGGTCCACCAGCGGACTGATCGCCGGGTGATCCGGCAGCCCGGCATACAACTTGGGCGTGTCGGCGTGGTGCAACACATACATGACGTGGGTGCCACCGACGCCCGCGGGGTCATACAAACCGGCGTTGTCGAAGCCGCGGCTCTTGAGGTCGACGATGCGTTCGGCGGCGTGTTCCTTCATGTCTTCCTTGCTGCCGAACACGATGGCGCCGGTCGGGCAGGTTTTCACGCAGGCCGGTTCCAGCCCCACCGCCACCCGGTCCGAACACAGCGTGCATTTATAGGCCTTGTGGTCCTTTTGCGAGATGCGTGGAATGTTGAACGGGCAACCGGTGATGCAATAGCCGCAGCCGATGCAGTGGTCCTGATCGAAGTCGACGATGCCGTTGGCGTGTTTGATGATCGCGCCGGGGCTCGGGCATGCCGCCAGGCAGCCGGGCTCGGCGCAGTGCATGCAGCCGTCCTTGCGGATCAACCATTCGAGGTTGCCGGCGTCGGTTTCATGCTCGGTGAAGCGCATCAGGGTCCAGGTGTCTGCGCTGAGGTCGTGAGGGTTGTCGTAGGTGCCCAGGTTGTGACCGACATCGTCGCGTAGCTCGTTCCATTCCGAGCAGGCGACCTGGCAGGCCTTGCAGCCGATGCACTTGGTGGTGTCGATCAGCTTGGCCACTTCCTCCTGGGTGCGCACCGAGGGCGGCACGGTGGTGGTGGCCGAACGGGCGATGATGTCTTGGCTGGCCATTTAGACTTTCTCCACGTTGACCAGGAATGACTTGGATTCCGGGGTCTGTGTGTTGCCATCACCGAGGAACGGCACCAGGGTGTTGGTCAGGTAACCGTGGCGGGTGGCGCCGGTGAAACCCCAGTGCAACGGGATACCGATCTGGTGCACCACCTGATTGTTGACCTGCAGCGGACGAATCCGCTTGGTCACCACCGCCACTGCTTCGATATGTCCGCGCTTGGAACTGACCCTAACCCGGTCGCCAGCGGCAATCCCCTTCTCCTTGGCCAGCGCCTCGCCGATCTCGACGAACTGCTCGGGCTGGGTCACGGCGTTGATCGGGCAATGCTTGGTCCAAAAGTGGAAGTGTTCGGTCAGCCGGTAGCTGGTCGCCGCATAAGGGAAGTCCTTGGCCTGGCCCAGGGTGTCCCAGACCGAATCGAAGATCCGCCCGGCCGGGTTGCTGGTCGCCTGTTTGTTATTGGGGTGCATCGGGTTGATGCCGATGGGCGTCTCGAACGGTTCATAGTGTTCGGGGAATGGCCCTTCGTTCATCTTGTCGAGGGCGAAGAACCGCGCCACGCCTTCGGGGTTCATGATGAACGGGTTCATCCCGGCTTCCGGCGGCACATCGACCTTGTAGTCGGGCACGTCGGTGCCGGTCCAGACCTTGCCGTTCCACCACACCAGCCGCTTTTTCGCATCCCACGGTTTGCCTTGAGGGTCGCAAGAGGCGCGGTTGTAGAGAATCCGTCGGTTCGCCGGCCAGGCCCACGCCCAGCCGAGGTTCTGCTTCATGCCGTAAGGATCACTGTTGTCACGACGGGCCATGTTGTTGCCCTGCTCGGTCCAACTGCCGCAGAAGATCCAGCAACCGGAGGCCGTGCTGCCATCGTCCTTGAGCTGGGCGAAACCGGACAGTTGCTGACCGGCCTTGACCACCGCACCCGAGGCGTCGGTGACATCGGCGATGGCGTAGCCGTTGAATTCCCGGGCCAGTTCTTCCGGTGTCGGGTCATCCGGTACTTTGTAGGGCCAGTCGAGCTTGAGGATCGGCTCGGCCCAGGCGCCGCCGTTGGCCTGGTAGCGCTGGCGCAGGCGCATGAACAGCTCGGCCATGATCTTCACGTCGGTACGCGCCTGTCCCGGGCCGTCGGCCCCCTTCCAGTGCCATTGCAGCCAGCGGCCGCTGTTGACCAGCGAGCCGTTTTCTTCGGCGAAACAGGTGGTGGGCAGACGGATGACTTCGGTCTGGATGTCGGCCGTTTGCACATCGTTGTAAGGCCCGACGTTGCGCCAGAACTCCGAGGTCTCGGTGGCCAGCGGGTCCATCACCACCAGCCACTTGAGTTTGGCCAGTGCCTTCATCACCCGGTTCTTGTCCGGCAAGGCGGCGATCGGGTTGAAGCCCTGACACATGTAGCCGTTGACCTGGCCCTTGCCCATCATGTCGAACATTTTCAGGATGTCGTAGCCGGGAATATCCAGTTTCGGCAGCCAGTCGTAGCCCCAGTGATTCTCGGCGGTGGCATTGGCGCCGTACCAGGCTTTCATCAGGCTGACGTGGAACTTGCCGTAGTTCTGCCAGTAGGACATCTGCCCGGGACGCAGCGGTTTGAGGGCGCGTTTGGCGATGTAGGCGTTGTAGTCCTGTTCGGCTTCGGACGGCAGGGTCAGGTAACCGGGCAACAGGTTAGACAGCAAGCCGAGGTCGGTCAGGCCCTGGATGTTGGAGTGCCCGCGCAAAGCGTTGACGCCCCCGCCCGGCATGCCGATGTTGCCCAGCAGCAGTTGCACCATGGCCGCGCTGCGGATCATCTGCGAGCCGATCGAGTGCTGGGTCCAGCCCAGGGCATAGAGAATCGTCATGGTCTTGCCCGGTTGCGCACACGTGGCAATCTCTTCCCAGATTTTCTTCATCGCGTCGGTGGGCATGCCACAGACCTGACTGGCCAGCTCCAGGGTGTAGCGGCTGTAATGCTGCTTCATCAATTGATAGACGCAGTGTGGGTCCTGCAAGGTCGGGTCGACTTTGGCAAAGCCGTCCTCGCCGATCTCATACCCCCAGCCGGACTTGTCGGTGTAGCTGCGCTTGCTCGCGTCGTAACCGCTGAACAAGCCATCCTCGAAACCGTAGCCGGCCTTGACGATGAACGACACGTCCGTATAGCTCCGCACGTATTCGTGCTGGATCTTGTCTTCGGTCAGCAGGTAATTGATCAGCCCGCCCATGAAGGCGATGTCGGTGCCGGTGCGGATCGGTGCGTAATAGTCCGCCACCGAGGCCGTACGGGTGAAACGCGGGTCGACCACAATCAGCCGCGCCTTGTTGTGGGCTTTGGCTTCGGTCACCCATTTGAAACCGCAAGGGTGCGCTTCTGCTGCGTTGCCGCCCATCACCAGAACCAGATTCGCGTTGGCGATATCGGTCCAGTGGTTGGTCATGGCACCACGGCCATACGTCGGGGCAAGACTTGCCACCGTCGGGCCATGTCAGACACGTGCCTGGTTATCGAACCCCAGCATGCCCAGACTGCGAATGACCTTGTGGGTGATGTAACCCGCTTCGTTGGACGAGGCCGAGGCCGCGAGGAAACCGGTGGTCAGCCAGCGGTTCACCGTTTGCCCCTGGGCGTTCTTCTCGATGAAGTTGGCGTCACGGTCGGCCTTCATCAGGTCGGCGATACGGTCCAGCGCTTCATCCCAGGAGATCCGCGTCCACTCCTTGGTGCCGGGCTTGCGCACTTGCGGGTATTGCAGACGGCTGGGGCTGTGAATGAAGTCGAGCAGGCCTGCGCCTTTTGGGCAGAGGGTGCCGCGATTGACCGGGTGGTCGGCATCGCCTTCGATGTGAATGATGCTCTGGGCGACATTCTTCGCATTGTCGCCCTGGCTGTACATGATCAAGCCGCAGCCGACCGAGCAGTACGGGCAGGTGTTGCGGGTTTCATGGGTATGGGCGAGCTTGAAATGACGCACTTGTTCGGCGAAGGCTGGCGTCGGGGCCATGCCCAGCGCGCCAAGGGTGGATCCTGCAAGGCCGAGACCAGCGACCTTGAAGAACTGACGACGGTTGAGGTCCATCGTGCACTCCTGATCAGGTGGAAACCCGGTGCGTTGGCCGGGTTTTTCTGGACGATCACGGTGACGGCAACGGAACTACCGCCAATTAGAACTTTAGACAATGTTGTGGTGCACGGTCTGAAAACCGACCGTCGGCGGCTTGCCGGTCATGCCCTGTTGCACAACTCGCCAGCAGTGAAGGTTGGCGCTTATCATGGTCGCCGGATTACCCCCTCTGCCTTTTATGAGACTGAGCATGACTTTCGATTTTGATCAGGTGTTCGACCGCCATGGCACCGGCAGCACCAAGTGGAGCCGCTACCCGGCCGACGTGTTGCCGATGTGGGTCGCGGACATGGACTTCGCCGCACCACCGGCGATCATTCAGGCCCTGCAAAAACGCCTGGAACACCCGATGCTCGGTTACAGCGTGGCCCAGGATGACTTGCGTGACGCCATCGTCGCCGACCTGTGGGACAAGTACGCCTGGCGTGTGCAGCCCCAGGAACTGGTGTTCCTGCCGGGTATCGAATCAGGCTTCAACATGGCCCTGCATGCACTGGTTCAGCCGCAACAGAACGTGGTCGTGCAGACACCCAACTACCCACCACTGCGCCATGCGCCGGGCCACTGGCAGCTGAACAAGGTCGAACTGGACTTCAACGTGCTGGCCGATGGCACGTACGCCACGCCACTCGATGCCTTGCGCCAGGCTCTGCAAGGCGGTGGCGCGTTGCTGCTGAGCAACCCGCATAACCCGCTGGGCAAGGTCTTCCCTCGGGAAGAACTGCAAGCGGTTGCCGACATCTGCCTGGAACAGGGTGCCTGGATCATCTCCGACGAGATTCATTCCGAGCTGTGCTTCGATGGGCGCGTGCATATTCCGACCGCCTCGCTCAGCCCGCAGATCGCCAAGCGCACCATCACCTTGATGTCGGCGAGCAAGGCCTACAACATCGCTGGCCTGAAGACTGCGTTCATGATCATTCAAGACGCAGCGCTGCTCCATCGCGTCAACCATGCCCGCTGCGGCATGGTCGACAGCGTCAACCCGCTGGGCCTGGAAGCCACCCGCGTCGCCTACAGCGAAGGCCGCCCATGGCTGACCGAACTCATGGCCTACCTGCAAAGCAATCGGGACTATCTGGTGGAGGCCGTTCGCACGCGGTTGCCGGGCGTGACCATGAACGTTCCCCAGGGCACTTATCTGGCGTGGCTCGATTGCACGGCACTGGGGCTGGACAACCCGCAGCAATTCTTCCTCGAACAGGCCAGAGTCGGGCTGAGCGCCGGGCTGGATTTCGGCGATCACGCCCAGCAATTCGTGCGCTTGAACTTCGGCTGCCCACGGGCGTTGCTGGAAGAAGGGATTGCGCGGATGGAGCGTAGTTTGCGCAACCGCTGACTCGTGCGGCAACCACGGATCAACTGTAGGAGCTGAGCTCCTACAGCGCGGATTATCGGTACACGTATTTGACGATGTAAGCGTACAGCTCGTTGTAGACGAAGTTCGGGACATAGCGGGCATGGGTCCGGGACTTATGCAACGCCACATGACATTCTTTGACCATTTCGTCCCGGTCGGTCATCGCGAAGACATGTTTGTCGATGATGCCGGAATAGACACCGTGCGAAAAATGCGCGTTGAGTGTCGTCGAGTCGATTGCTCCGTTGGCGGCCTTTGTGTAGGTGCTCTGAGCGCGCAAGACACGGTCTTTCAAACCACCAAACCCACGCTCGTACAAGATGATTTGCGAGCCGCTGATCGCCTTTGCGGCTGTCTCGAAGGCCGGGATGATCGCTTGTGCATATCTCATGCTGGCCTCCAGCTTTGATGCCGGGAGAAATCTTTCCATTTCCTGATCTTCCAGGCTTTTCAGTGCTCTTTTGATGCTCGATACATGAGCGAACTCCTGATTGCAGGCGACGATGTGAGTTTCGAACTGGTAGCCGGCAGCCGTCGCCGTCGGTGGGAAAGCCGCGAAATCGATGCTGTCGAATGCACATTCCATGATGATGTTGTATTTGTTTTTAAACGCCTCGGTGAAGATCTTCGTGCTCACATCCCGGACAAAAGCCTCCGTATGTTCATAAGCGTGCAGGACACCGAGTTTGATCATTTCTGCGTATTGAGGGTGTTTTTTTCGGTATTCGGGCAAGTACAGCCGGACATAATTGGCATAGCGGCTGGTGGGCAAAAGGCTTTTTTCCAGCAGATAGGTTTTACCCGAGCCCTGTACCCCCGCGACAATCAGCATCTTGGGGAGTGTTTCGGCGGTGATGCCACTGAATAATGTGGTGGTGATTTCAGTGAACGCTGCGGTGACTTGTTCTGGCGTGTAAGCGTAATTCGGTGCTACTGACATACCTTGATTTCCTTATCAAAGATTCGCTTGAAAGTGATTGCCTGCCCTTTGAATAAAGCGGTGTTTCGTTGTTTGTTCAAACGAGCGTGTCTTTCAAGATATGTCACTGTTTTACAAGGTAAAAACTCCTACAAACCAGAAGGAAATTGCGTCAGCTCAACGGACCACCAACGCGGCAGCAATTGCTTGACCTTACTCTCCCCAAACCGGTCGTCGATCAGCATCACCACCCCTTGATCCTCCCGTGTACGGATCACCCTTCCTGCCGCCTGCACCACTTTCTGCAGACCTGGAAACAGGTAGGTGTAGTCATAACCGGCACCGAAAATCGCCGCCATGCGCTGTTTCAGCTGTTCGTTGACCGGATTGAGTTGCGCCAGCCCCAGGGTGGCGATGAAGGCGCCAATCAAGCGGGCGCCGGGCAAATCGATGCCTTCACCGAACGCGCCACCCAGCACCGCAAAGCCGATGCCCTGCCCGTCGGCGGTGAACTGGTCGAGAAAGTCCTGACGCTGCGCTTCCCCCATGCCCCGGGATTGCGACCACAGCGTGATCTGCGGATACCGCTCGGCCAGCAACTGCGCCACTTGTTGCAAATAATCGAAGCTGCTGAAAAACGCCAGGTAGTTGCCGGGCCGTTGGCTGAACTGTTTGGCGATCAGCTCGACGATGGGCGCAAGGGACGCCTGACGGTGAACGAACCGCGTGGAAATCTGGCTGACGATGTGCACTTGCAGCTGATCGGCGTGAAATGGCGATTCCACATCGATCCATACCGTATTCGCCGGAGTGCCCAGCAAGTCGGCGTAGTAATGCCGAGGGCTCAGGGTCGCGGAAAACAGCACCGTGCTGCGCGCTGCGGTCAGGCGCGGGCGGAGGAAACCGGCGGGTACCACATTGCGCAGGCACAGCTGCGACAGATTGCGCTTGCGCTCGAGGTCACGCTTGCTGATGTCGAACAGGAAATGCTCGTCGAACAGTTCAGCCACGCGGCCGAATTGCAGCATGTCGAAGTAAAAATTCTGCAACCCGCTGTCCAGGCCCTGAGGATGATCATTCAGGTAGTCGCCGATGCTTGCGCAGCACAAGGACAAGGCCTGAAGCAGTTTTTCCGGGGCTTTGTCGTAGGCCTGATAGGGGCCGAGTTGCTGATCGTGCAAGGCATTCCATTCACGATTGACTCGCTGCAAGGATCTCTTCAACGACTCGGGCGCGGTTTTTCGTACGCCGTTCAAAGTCGCCTGGTCGAGGCTGGCGCTGTACATTTGCCGGCCGCGCTCCACCAGGTTGTGGGCTTCGTCCACCAGCACCGCGACGTTCCAGTTATTGGCCTGGGCCAACCCGAACAGCAACGCGCTGAAGTCGAAATAGTAGTTGTAGTCAGCGACCACCACGTCCGCCCAGCGGGCCATTTCCTGGCTCAAGTAATAAGGACAAACCTCGTGCTGCAGGGCAACCTCGCGCAAGGCACTTTGGTTCAACAGACTCAATTGACTGGCGGCCTGACGCGCGTCCGGCAGACGATCATAAAAACCCTGGGCCAACGGGCAGGATTCGCCATGACAGGCCTTGTCCGGGTGCTCGCAAGCCTTGTCCCGCGCGATCATCTCGAGGACTCGCAACGGCTGTGCATCGGCACTGTCGAGGATGACCTGAGCAGCGTCCAGCGCCAATTTGCGCCCCGGGGTTTTCGCCGTGAGGAAAAACACCTTTTCCAGTTGCTGCGGCGCCAGGGCCTTGAGCATCGGGAACAGCGTGCCAATGGTCTTGCCGATACCGGTCGGCGCCTGGGCCATCAGACAGCGGCCGGTGCTGACTGCCTTGAACACCGATTCGGCCAGATGCCGCTGGCCAGGGCGAAAATCGGCATGGGGAAAGCTCAGCTGTCGAGCCGCCAGATTGCGCCCTTCGCGATGGGCCATTTCCTGCTCGGCCCAGTGCAGGAACAACCCGCAGTGGTGCTCGAAGAACAGCTGCAAGTCGGCGGCGCTGAAGTTCTCGACCAGACAGGTTTCCTTCTCGCTGACGATGTCGAAGTACACCAGCGCCAGGTCGATCTGCGCCAAATCCAGTTTCTGGCACATCAACCAGCCATAGACTTTCGCCTGCGCCCAGTGCAACTGCCGGTGGTTGGCCGGTTGCTTGCTCAGGTCGCCCCGGTAGGTTTTGACTTCTTCGAGGCAGTTTTGCCCCGGATCGTAGCCATCCGCCCGGCCTTTCACGCTCAAGGTTCGATACTGGCCCTCAAGTGCGACCTCGTTCTGGTAACCCTCGCTGCGTCGTGACGCCACGGTGCGATGGCCGACAATGCCTTCCAGCGCGGTTGGCGACGGGGTGAAACGCAGGTCGAGGTCGCCGACCTTGGCGGTGAATTCACACAACGCCCGCACCGCAATGCTGTAGCTCAAGCGCCCTGCTCCACCCATTGCACATAGCAAACGGCGATGGGCATCTGGTGCTCGTGACAGAACTCCAGCCAGCGCAATTGGTTGTCTTGCAGGCGATCGCCGGGGCCTTTGACTTCGATCATTCGGTAGGTTTTGTGTTGCGGCCAGAACTGGATCAAGTCCGGCATGCCGGCGCGGTTGGCCTTGATGTCGAGCAGCAGTCGATTGAACCAGTGCTTGAGGTGTTCGGCGGGCAGACAGTCGAGCGCCTGCTCCAGCAGTTCCTCGCTCAGCGCGCCCCAGAATACGAACGGCGACTGCACGCCCCACTTGGCGGTGTAACGCTCGCGGATGGTCTGGGCGTAACGCCCGTCATCGAGTTCGGCGAGGCAGGCCTGGAACAGATCCGCGCGCCGGGCATGAAAGTCTTCGTTGTGCAGGTCCGCCGGGCCGCGCTGGAATGGGTGAAAAAACGCCCCCGGCAACGGGGCGAAGATCGCCGGCCAGCACAGCAACCCGAACAGCGAGTTGATCAGGCTGTTCTCGACGTAATGCACCGGTGCCGACTCGTCCGCCAGATGCGCCTGAACGTAATACTCCACCGACAATGCCGGGTCGTGCCTGGGCAATTGCAGGTCCAGGCGCTGCATGGCCCGCGGGGCTGGCCGCTTGATCGGCGGCCCGCCCAGTTTGCGCCGCAGCCTGGGCAGCACACGCAATAAATGCTGATGTTCGGTGGCGCTTTCCGGGGTTTGCTCGGCGTGGCTCGCCAAATCCATGGCCAGTTGAAACTCACCACAGCGCTCCAGCACGCGAATCAGCCGCAGGCGTGCGCCGGGGTAGGCGCAATCGCGGTAGAGGCCCAGGGCGGTGGAAAAATCCGCCATGCGTTCGCAGTGCTGAGCGATCTGGAACAGCAGCTTGGCCCGACGTCTTTGCAGCCAGGGATTGGCGAGTTCCAGCCCGTTGATTTGCTCGACAACCACCGCCACCTCTTCACCCGCCTCGAAACGCTGCTGACAGCTGTGCAGGAACAGGCAGGCGTCGACGTCTTCGCGGCTGCGCAAGCCTCGGGACTCGGCGCAAAACTCGACTTTTTCGTAGGTGTAGATGCCCAGGTCAGCCAGAACGAATTCCGACCAATCCTGGTAAAGATTGCCGAAGAACATCAGGCGCAACCGATCGCACAGGCCCATGACGGTCAGGCTGAACAACCGGTCATCCAGTGCCGGGCACCACTGGGCAAAACTTTGCTCTTCAGGAAACTGCTCGCTCAGGGCCGGCAGCCAATCGCTCTTTTTGCCTTTCGGTTGATCGATGGCATCGCCAAAACACTGGAGAATCTCGGCCTTGAGCAGCACCTCGAACACCTCCTCGACAGGCAGCGGCAACTGCTCGTCGATCCAGCCCAGGGCCAGGAGCGGCGCGGCGGCGCTGGCGATGTCGCCGATTTCGACGTAACTCAGTTTGCCGGCCCTGAAATGCACGCCCTTGCGCATCACCAATCTGACCAGCAAAGCCTGGGACTCGCGGGGCAGTCGATTGAAGTCGCGGATGAAGTCCTGCTCTTCGATGCTGAGTACATCGGCATAACGATGCTCAAGCCAATCAAGCACTTGCATGAAGTTGTTCAAGTAATAGAACGGATCATCGAGCGGATTTACAATCACGGGCAATCGGGCCATGGCAAGCGAATACTGGTTATGCGTACAGATACCAGCTATGCCCCACCCGGTGCAAACGGAAAAGGATAAGTGGCGACGCTATCGGGCAATTTTCGGGTGACCATCGAACTTTCTGCAATTCCATCGCACAAACCGCGTTAGAAGCACAGTGAGGATTGATCTCGAATGAGGCGTTCGCATTGTTTTTATTGAGTGATGGAGGTGTGTATGAATATCAAGACTCTGGGTTTGCCCCTGGCGGCAGCGGCCTTTCTGGCCCTGACCGGTTGCTCGACGCCAACAGTCGTGACCCTGCAGAACGGCACCCAGTATTTGACCAAGGACATGCCGAACACCAAGGGCAAGGATGGCTTCTTCGAGTTCGAAGATATCTCCGGGGCGAAAGTGCAAGTCCGCGCCGATGACGTGGCCACGATTCGTAAGGAAGACTGATCCCCTGCGTTCGGCCGTAGCAGCTGTCGAGCCTGCGAGGCTGCGATCGGCGACGAAGTCGTCGTAAATCCTGTCCACGGTTTAGCTGAAACACCGCAGTGCCTGATTTCACGACTGCTGCGCAGCCGAACGCAGTCTCGCAGGCTCGACAGCTGCTACACAAGGAGTGCGTCGCAGGCTTTAAAGCGCTTGCGCGATCGCCTTGCCGACCTCCTGAGTCGAGCCCTGCCCGCCCAGGTCCGGGGTGATTGGCCCTTCTGCAATCACCCGTTCGATCGCCTGCAGAATCCCGTCGTGTGCGGCGCGATAGCGCTCATCGCCATTGCCCAGAAAATCCAGCATCAACGCACCGGACCAGATCATCGCGATCGGGTTGGCGATGTTGCGCCCGTAGATGTCCGGGGCCGAGCCGTGCACCGGTTCGAACAGCGATGGAAAACGCCGCTCGGGATCGAGGTTGGCCGACGGCGCAATGCCGATGGTGCCTGCGCAGGCAGGTCCCAGGTCGGACAGAATGTCGCCGAACAGGTTCGACGCCACCACTACATCGAACCGGTCCGGTTGCAGTACAAAACGCGCGCACAGGATGTCGATGTGCTGTTTGTCCCAAGTGATGTCCGGGTACTGCGCGGCCATCAATGCCGTGCGTTCGTCCCAGTACGGCATGCTGATGGAAATCCCGTTGGACTTGGTCGCCGCCGTCAGGCGTTTGCGCGGTCGGGTCTGGGCCAGGTCGAAGGCGAACTTGAGAATCCGGTCCACGCCGCGCCGGGTGAATACCGACTCTTGCAGCACGAATTCATGCTCGGTGCCTTCGAACATCTTGCCACCGACCGAGGAATACTCGCCTTCGGTGTTCTCGCGAATCACCACGAAATCGATGTCCCCCGGTTTGCGCCCGGCCAGCGGACACGGCACGCCGGGAAACAGACGTACCGGGCGAATATTCACGTATTGGTCGAAGTCGCGACGAAACTTCAGCAGTGAGCCCCACAAAGAAATGTGGTCCGGCACCTTGTCCGGCCAGCCGACGGCGCCAAAGTAGATCGCATCGAACCCCTTGAGCTGGTCGAACCAATCGTCGGGCATCATTTGCCCGTGTTCCAGGTAGTAATCGCAGTGAGCCCAGTCGAGCACTTCGATGCTCAGCTCCAACTGCCACTTCTTCGCGGCTTGCTCCAGTACCCGCAACCCTTCCGGCAGGACTTCCTTGCCGATGCCATCGCCGGCAATCGCGGCGATTCTGAATGTCTTGCTCATCAATCGTGCCCCCGTGTCCGTTAATTACAGCCCGCCGATGTGGAAAGCTTTGACTTCAAGGTATTCATCCAGACCGTACTTGCTGCCTTCACGGCCCAGCCCAGACTGCTTGATGCCGCCGAACGGCGCGACTTCCATGGAAATGAGCCCGGTGTTGAGGCCGACCATGCCGAACTCCAGCGCCTCGCCGAACCGCCAGGAACGGCGCAAATCCTGAGTGAAATAGTAGGCGCCCAGGCCGTAAGGCGTGGCATTGGCCAAGGCCAGCGCTTCGGCCTCAGAGGTAAACCGCATCAACGGCGCCACCGGGCCGAAGGTTTCTTCGTTGGCCAGCAGCATGCCGGCGTGGGTGTCGCCAAGGACGGTCGGCTGAACGAACTGGTTGTCGCCTTCAGGAATGCCGCCGCAGAGCAAACGCGCGCCCTGGCTCAGGGCATCGTCGATGTGCCGGGCGACCTTGCTCACCGCCGCCGGGTTGATCAGCGGGCCGATGGTCACGTCGGCGTCCAGGCCATTGCCGACCTTGAGTTTGCCCACCTCCTCCACCAGTCGCTGGGCGAAACGTTCGTAGATGCCATCCTGCACCAGAATGCGGTTGGCGCAGACGCAGGTCTGCCCGGCGTTGCGAAATTTGCTGAGCATGATCCCGGTTACCGCCTGCTCCAGGTCGGCGTCGTCGAACACAATGAACGGCGCGTTGCCGCCCAGTTCCAGGCTCAAGCGCTTGATGTGCTCAGCGCTCTGACGCATCAGCAGCCGACCGACCGCAGTGGAGCCGGTGAAGGAGATCTTGCGCACCGTCGGATTGCCGGTCAGTTCTTCGCCGATGCCGGCGGGCATGCCGGTCAGCACGTTGAACACCCCGGCCGGAATGCCGACGCGTTCGGCGAGTACTGCCAGGGCCAGGGCCGACAGCGGGGTCAAGTCCGAGGGTTTGACGATGATCGGGCACCCGGCGGCCAGGGCCGGCGCGCACTTGCGGGTGATCATCGCGTTGGGGAAATTCCACGGGGTGATCGCGGCGCACACGCCGACCGGTTGCTTGAGGGTCAGCAGGCGGCGGTCGCCGCTGGGGGCCGGTATGGTTTCGCCGTAGACCCGGCGGGCCTCTTCGGCGAACCATTTGACGAACCCGGCACCGTAGCGGATTTCACCCTTGGCTTCGTTCAGAGGTTTGCCCTGCTCGCAGGTCATGATCAAGGCGAGGTCGTCGAGGTTATCGATCATCGCCTGATACCAGCGCTCCAGCAGCGCCGCCCGTTCTGCTGCCGGGCGTGTGCGCCACGCCGGCCAGGCCCGTTCGGCGGCCTCGATGGCGCGCCGGGTTTCCGTGCCCTGCATGGCCGGCACCCGGGCGAGTAACTGGCCGGTGGCCGGGTCGATGACGTCCAGGGTCGCGGCGTTATCGGCGCCGATCCACTGCCCGTCCACATAAGCGAGTTCTGCCAGAAGGCTGGGGTCTTTCAAACGATTCTTGAGCATGGTCGAGTCCTGATCCGAGACATTTCCAGTCTAGGGAGGTGCCACGGATAAGGATGCTGAAAGCGTTTGATGGGCAGTGTTGGATGCTGAAATTCGCGGTGGGACGGCAGGCTCTACCGAGGGCCTAATGATCGTTCCCACGCACTGCGTGGAAATGCCTCAATGGACGCTCTGCGTCCGCTTCGAAAGGGACGCGGAGCGTCCCGGGCTGCATTCCCACGCAGAGCGTGGGAACGATCTTTCACACCTTCAGAGAACCGAGCAGGCCATCCAAAAACCGCTCCCCAGCCTCTATCTGGCTGATCTCGATGAACTCGTCCGGCTTGTGCGCCTGTTCGATCGAGCCCGGGCCGCAGACCACCACCGGTACGTCCAGACGCTGCTTGAACAACCCGCCCTCGGTGCCGAACGAGACTTTGGCGGTGCCGGTGTCCGGCGCGGCGAAGTTTTTCAGGAAGCGCACCGCTTCAACGCTCGGGTGGGTATCGAGGCCCGGATAGACGTTGAGGGTTTCGATCTCGATGTCTGCCACGCTGGACAGCTTTTTCGCCTCGCGCACGATCACTTCGGCACGCTCGCGCATCTGCTCCAAGAACTGATCCAGATCGTCCGCCGGCAAGTTACGTACCTCGAAATCCAGGGTGCACAGGTTCGGCACGATGTTCAGCGCCTTGCCGCCGACAATCTGCCCGACGTGCACGGTGCTGTAAGGCACGTCGTAATCGGCATCCTGCGCGCCCTGCTCTTGCAGTTGCTGCTGGCTCTGACGCAGAGCCGCGATGAAATCGCAGGCCACGTGAATCGCATTGACCGAACGCGGCGCCAACGAGGAATGCGCTTCCAGGCCACGGCAATAAGTGCGGTAAGACCCCTTGCCCTTGTGCCCCAGCACGAACTGCATGTTGGTCGGCTCACCGATCAGGCACAAAAACGGCCGTACCGGCGCCAGGTGCAGCACGTCGAGTAAACGTCGTACACCGACGCAGCCGGTTTCTTCGTCATGGGACAAGGCGATTTGCAGCGGTCGGCTCAACGAATGGTCGGCGGCATCGAGCATGGCGTCGATGGCCAACGCGATAAACCCCTTCATGTCGCAACTACCGCGCCCGTAGATCCGCCCGTCCTGCACCGTCGCCTGAAACGCCGGCAAGGTCCAGGCCTGGCCGGCCGCCGGCACTACGTCGGTGTGGCCGGACAACAGAATGCCTGGTAACTCTTTAGGGCCGGTGCTGGCGAACAGGTTGGCCTTTTTACCCGTTTCGTCCTTGACGATCAGTGACTCGATGCCCTTGGTCAGCAGCAAGTCGCGTACGTACTCGATCAGGGCCATGTTCGACTCCGAAGACACGGTGTCGAAGGCCATCAGGCGTTTGAGAATATCCAGTACACGGGGTTTCATGAGGCCCTGCTCCTTTGCTCGGTTGTCCGTTGCTCGGCTGAAGGGGTGAACCGGCGGATCGAGAACGGCTCAATCGAAGTGCTGGTGCTGCCGGTGCTGATCAGTTCGGCCATCACGTCGCCGACGCCTGGGCCGAGCTGGAAGCCATGACCGCAGAAGCCGAACGCGTAATACAAACCGTCAACGTTGCCGCTGGGGCCCATCACCGGCAGGGAATCGGGCAAGTAGCCTTCAATGCCGCTCCACACGCGGATGATGTTCAGGTTGCCGACGCCTGGCAGCAGGCGACGCATCTGGTCCATCTGATTGAGAATGCTGCGCGGCTCGACATAGGCGCGGCGGTTGAGCATGTCCGGTTTGCTGCGGTAGCCGCCACCGATGATGATGTTGCCGCGCGGGATCTGGCGGAAGTAGATCACTTCTTCGGGGATCTTGGTGTACACGCCGATCACCGTTGGCAAGGCGTACGGCACCGGTTCGGTCACGGCCATTTGTGGGCCGTTGGTATCCAGCGGCACCGGTTCGCCGAACTGCGCCGAGAGTTTCTGGCCCCAGGCGCCGGCGGTGATCAGCAAGCGCTCGGCGCCGAACTGGCGACCGTCGGTGGTAGTCACCGTGAACTCGCCGGCAATTTTCTGCACTTCAGCGACTTCAGTCTGTTCCTCGATCCGCGCCCCGAGGCGGCGGGCAGCCCGGGCAAACGCCGGTGCGGCCAGACGCGGGTTGGCGTGGCCATCGTGGGGCGCGTAAGAACCGCCCTTCACGTCCGGCCCGAGAAACGGAAAGCGCTGGTGCAGCTCGGCGCCACGATAGATTTTCAAATCCAGCTGCGCCGCCTCGGGTGCTGCCGCATAGGCTTCCAGTTCAGGGATTTCATCCTCGCGGTAACACACGCGCATGTGCCCGCTGGCGATGAATTCGAGGTCGTCGTCGATCAGCTCAGGCAAGCGTTTCCACAGCGCCCAGGAACGGTTGGCCAATTCCAGTTGACCAAGGAAGCGTCCCTGACGCCGGACGTTGCCGAAGTTCACGCCGCTGGCGTACTGACCAATCTGGTCGCGCTCCAGCAGAATCACCGACTGCCCGCGCTGGCGCAGGAAAAACGCCGCCGCCGAGCCCATCAGGCCGCCGCCAACAATCACTACATCAGCTTTGTGTAGCGTCATGGCGACACCTCCTCGGTGAGCATCGAAAGGGGTTTGACCGGTGCCTGTCCACGCTGCCGACCGACCTGTTGCACACTGACGCCTGCCGCCGCCGCGATCACTTCGGCCCCGGCCTGGGAGCAATAACGCCCCTGGCAGCGGCCCATGCCGACCCGGCTGAAGGCCTTGGCCCGATTGACTTCACAGGCCCCCTTCTCACTCACGGTACGGCGCAACTCGCCGGCGCTGATCATCTCGCAGCGACAGACGATGGCTGAATCCGGCAAGGCTTTGGCTTGCGCCGTCGGCCAGGGAAACGCCTGGGCCAGGCCGAGGCGAAACTCATCCATCACCGCCAGCGCGTGCCGTTGTTCGTCACGCAAGCCGGCGTTCACCGGTTGCTGCAGATCCTCCAGCAACGCCATCGCCGCCAGACGCCCGGCGTGCTCGGCGGCATCGGCGCCGCGAATCTTCGAACCGTCCCCGGCGGCATACACACCGTTGACCGAGGTGCGGCCCTCTTCATCGACGGCCAGCCACCACTGGCTGGACGCCTCATCGAAGCGCATGCGACAACCGGCCAGATCGGCCAGTTGGGTTTCCGGGCGCAAGTGATAACCCAACGCCACAGCATCACAATCCACCGTTAACGTCTCACCGCGCGCGGTACGCACCCGCACACCGCTGACGCCACTGGCCGCGTCGCCTTGCACCTGAAGCGGCGAAATCCCCAGATGCACCGGGATTTTCGCCCGGTACAACTGCGCCAGTAACTTCATCCCGGTGAACAGCAATCCCGGACGCGCCATCAGCTTCGGCACTGCCGCGATGCGCTTGCTGAGGGGTGAAGTGTCGAGCACCGCCGCCACATTGGCGCCTGCTTTGACGTATTGGCTGGCGACCAGATACAGCAACGGCCCGCTGCCCATGAACACCACGCGGTGGCCGATGGAAACCGCCTGGGACTTGAGCGCGATTTGCGCCCCGCCAAGGCTGTAGGTGCCTGCCAACTGCCAGCCTTCGATCGGCATCAAGCGGTCGGTGGCACCGGTGCAGAGGATCAGCGCATCGTAATCCACCGTCGAGTGCTTGCCCTGGCTGACGCAGCACAATTGCCCCGGCGTCAGGTTCCACACCAGCGTGTCGGGGCGGTAGTCGATTTGCCCGCGCAATCGGTCGAAACTCTGGTGCAGATTCTTGGCCTTGGCCGCTTCGGTGCCATACAAGGTGGCGTAGTCCCGGGTAAAACCTTCGGGCTGGCGCCGGTAGATCTGCCCGCCATCCCGGCGATTCTCATCGATCAGGATCGGTTTCAAGCCAGCCGCCAGCAGCGTTTCGGCACAGCGAATGCCGGCCGGCCCGGCGCCGACAATAACCACTCGTTGAGCGCTCAGCCGTGCAGTGGCCATATTGCCTCCGGTTGTGTGGTGACGATGTCCAGCCCTTCGCGGACTTCATTGGAACAGGCGCGCAGGCGCTCGCCGCTGCGGGTCCAGACCCAGCAATCCTGGCAAGCGCCCATCAGGCAGAAACCGGCGCGGCGGCCCGAGTCGAATTCCGATTGGCGCAGCGCCGAGCCCTGGGTCAGCAACGCGACCATTAATGTGTCGCCCTGCAATGCCTCAATGGGCGAACCGTCCACCGTCAGCTTGACGGTCGGCCGGCCCTGCTCGGCCAGCCTCACAAAACGCCCTTTCATGCATAAGCTCCCAGGCTCATGGTGGATAAACCCTGCTGTGTTTTCAGCAACTCGGCACTGTCGTGATGACAAAGAATTTCGCTACCGCCGTCGATGATCCGCCGGTTCGGCGCGGTGCGATTGCACAGACCGTCGACCCGCACCGGGCAGCGACTGAGAAAGGTGCACAGCTCTGGCACATTGGCCTTGGCGCCAATCGGCGGCAGCGTGCCGCAGGTGGTGCCGCAGTTTTCCAGCCAGCCCTGACGCAGTTCCGGCACCGAATGGATCAACAGGTCGGTGTAGGGATGGAACGGTGCCTGGGCAAACGACTGCCGGCTGCCGGCCTGAACCTTGTGGCCGCTGTACATCACCACAATGTCGTCGCACAGCGCGCGTACCGTGGAAATGTCATGGCTGATGAACAGATACGACACACCCAGTTGCTGACGCAGGTCGCGCAGCAGTTCGAGAATCGCCGCGCCGACCACGGTGTCCAGCGCCGAGGTCACCTCGTCGCAGAGGATCAGGTCCGGTTTGGCCGCCAGGGCACGGGCCAGGTTGACCCGCTGTTTTTGCCCGCCGGAGAGTTCATTCGGACGGCGTTCGGCCATGGCGCGCGGCAAGCGCACCAGGTCCAGCAGTTCGCCGATACGCTCGCGCAGCGCGGCGCCCTTGAGGCCAAAGTACATTTTCAGCGGACGGCTCAGAATAGTGCTGACGCTGTGCATCGGGTTGAGCGCGGTGTCGGCATTCTGGAACACCATCTGAATCCGGCGGAACTGCTCATCGGTGCGCTCGGACAGGCTGCCGCCCAGTGGCTGGCCATCGAAGGTCAGGCCGCCCAAGGCCGGCGTCAGCAACCCGGCCACCACCCGCGCCAGGGTCGACTTGCCGGAGCCCGACTCGCCGATCACGCCAATGGCCTGGCCCCGGCGCACGGTCAGGTCGATATCTTCCAGCACGCGAATCGACGGCATGCCTTGCAGGTTCTTGTTGCCGTAACCGGCGGTCAGCCCCTGAATTGTCAGCAATGGTGTTTCTTCGGCGATACCACAAGGTGGGCGGATCGTCGTGTCCGGGCGGGCCGCCAGCAGCAGGCTGCGGGTGTATTCGTGGGCCGGGGCCTTGAGCAGCGGCGCGGTGGCGCTCTGCTCGAAAATCTGTCCGCCGTTGAGTACCACAATCTGATCGGCCATTTGCGCGACGACCGCCAAATCATGGGACACATAGACCGCCGTCGCCCCACGTTCGCGGACCACCCGCTTGAAGGCGCGCAGCACGTCGATCTGCGTCGTCACGTCGAGGGCGGTGGTCGGCTCGTCGAGCACCACCAGCAGCGGATCGCTGATCAGCGCCATGGCCGCCATCACCCGTTGCAACTGCCCGCCGGATACTTGGTGCGGGTAACGCTGGCCAATGTGATCGGGGTCCGGCAAGGCCAGATCGCGGAACAGTTCGATGGCTTTGGCTTCCAGCACGGCCCGGCTACCCAGGCCGTGAATCAATGCGCCCTCCACCACTTGATCGATCAGTTTTTTCGCCGGGTTGAACGCAGCGGCGGCGCTCTGGGCAATGTACGACACCCGATTGCCGCGCAGGCCTTGCAGCTCGCCTTCGCTCAACGCCAGCATGTCGTGCTCGCCGACTTGCACCACGCCGGACGCCAATCGACAACCGCGTCGGGCATAGCCGAGCAACGCCAGCGCTATGGTGGTCTTGCCGGAGCCGGACTCACCGATCAACGCCAGCACTTCACCTTTGGCCAGGGAGAAGCTCACGCCTTTGACGATCTCCACCTCGCCACGCTCGCCGCAAGCGACCACGCGCAGGTCTTCGACTCGAATCAAATCACTCATTTCAATGACCTCCCGTACGTCGACTACGCCGTGACGACAGTCGGTCGATGAACAGATTCACGCCGATGGTCAGGGTGCCAATGGCCAGCGCCGGAATCACGATGGCCGGCGCGCCCTGATTGAGGCCGCCGATGTTCTCGCGCACCAGCGAACCGAGGTCGGCATCTGGCGGTTGCACGCCGAGGCCAAGGAAGCTCATGCCACTGAGCAGCAGCACGATGAAGCCGAAGCGCAGCCCCAGATCGGTCAGCACCGGGTTGAGCATGTTCGGCAGGATTTCCACGCAGGCGATGTACAACCGGCGCTCGCCACGGGTGCGGGCCACTTGCACGTATTCCAGCGCTTCGATGTTCACCGCCATGCTGCGGGCGATGCGGAACGCGCCTGGGGTGAAACTCAAGACTGCGGTGCAGATCAGCAACAGCACCGATGAACCGAACGCCGAGACCATGATCAACGCCAGCATCTTGCTCGGGATGGATATAAAGGCATCCATCAAACGGCTGATCACTTCGTCCAGCCATTTCGGCGACACCACCGACAGCAGCGCACATCCGGTCCCCAGCGTGCTGGCCAACACCGCTGAAATCAGCGCCAGGCCCACGGTGAACCGCGCGCCGACGAGAATGCGGCTGAGCATGTCGCGGCCCAGGTAATCGGTGCCCAACGGGTAAGCCGCGCTGAGGCTGTCGAACACGTTATCGGAGACCACTTCACCCACCGGGTGCGGCGCCAGCCACGGACCGAAGATAGCCACCAGCAGCCAGATCACACACATCGCCGCCCCGACCAGTCCAAGCCACGACGGCCCATGGGCGACCTTGCCCAATGCCAGCTCCGGTCCGGCAGGTGCCGATTTCGCCATGAGATCGTTCATTGGTTTCTCAGCCTCGGATTGGAAAGAATCGCGCACAGGTCGGCAACCAGCACCAACCCCAGGTACGCCGTACAAAACAACATGGTGCAGGCCTGAACCAGCGCCATGTCGCGGTTGGTCACGGCATCGACCATCAGGCTGGCGATGCCGGGGTAGTTGAAGATCGTCTCGACGATCACCACCCCGCCCAGCAGGTACGACAGGCTCAGGGCGATGGCATTGGCAATCGGCCCGATGGCGTTGGGCAAGGCATGGCGCAAGACAATCCGCACCGGACTCACGCCTTTGAGCCGGGCCATTTCCACATAGGCGCTGTCGAGTTGATCGATCACTGCCGCCCGGGTCATGCGCGCCATTTGCGCGACAATCACGCAGCACAGAGTCATCACCGGCAAGGCGTAGGTGCGCATGAATTGCCAAGGTGAGGTGATGTCGCTGGCATAGGACAGCGCCGACAGCCAGCCCAGGTTCACCGCAAAGATCAGCACTGCCAGGGTCGCCACCAGAAACTCCGGCACGGCGACCAGGGCCAGGGTGATGAAGCTGAGGACACTGTCCATGCGCCCGCCCCGGCCCATGGCCGAGCCGATGCCGATGATCAGCGCCACCGGCACCGACACCAGCGCCGTGACGGCCGCCAGCATCAGTGTGTTGGGCACCCGCCCGGCCATCAGCTCGCTGACCGGCAAGGCATTGGACACCGATTGCCCCATGTCGCCGCTCAGCAGGTTCATCAACCAATGCAGGTAACGCACCACACCGGGTTGATCCAGCCCCAGTTTCAGGCGCAAGGCCGCCACCTGTTCCGGCGTGGCGAATTGCCCGAGTGCCTGTTGCGCCGCGTCCCCCGGCAATACCGCCGTGATCGCAAACACGACCATGGACACGATCAACAAAGTCACGATCGCCGCGCCCAGGCGCCGGCCGATCAACCACAGTGTGTTGCTATTCATCGCCCTACCCTCATGCAATAGCCCCGCTGACGCCCGTGTGCGGCCGATCAGGCATCGAGCCAGACCTGTTCGGCGAACATGTAGCCCATGAAACCGCCGAGGGGGTTGCTGCCGTAGCCCTTGATGCGCTGGTCGACACCGTCGATGTTGCTAATGAACACCGGCACGCCGATGCCACAGTGTTCATGCACCAGGGCTTGCATATCGGCGTACATCTTGCTGCGCTTGGCGTCGTCGGTTTCACCGCGGGCGAGCATCAGCAGTTGGTCGAACTGATCGTTCTTCCAGCCCGACTCGTTCCATGGCGCACTGGACTGGAAGAACTGCGAGAACATCACGTCGGCGTTCGGCCGAGGGTTGATGTTGCCGAAGCTCAGCGGGTGCTTCATCCAGTGGTTGGACCAGTAGCCGTCGCTGGGCAGGCGGTTGACGTCGAGCTTGAGCCCGGCCTGTTTCGCCGATTGCTGCAACAGCACGGCGATGTCCACCGAACCGGTCGCGGCAGGCGATGCCACCAGCGGCATGCTGATGCTTTCCATACCGGCCTTCTTCAGCAGGAATTTGGCTTTTTCCGGGTCGTAGGCCCGCTGCGGCAGGTCGGCGTTGTAGTAGCGCGAGCCAGGGGAAATCGGATGGTCGTTACCGACGACGGCAAAGCCACGGAACACCGCGGACTTCACTTGCTCACGGTCCAGCAAATACTTCATCGCCTGAGTGAATTCGGCGCTTTTACCCGGCATCTGGTCCTGACGGATGATCAGGTCGGTGTAGTTGCCCGACGGCGCATCGACGACCCGGTGTTTGGCGCTGGCCTTGATCCGTGTGGTCGAGCGTGGGTTGACCTCGTTGATCATGTGCACGTCGCCCGACAGCAGCGCGTTGACCCGTGACGGTTCGTCGGCAATCGCGATGAATTCGATCTCGTCCAGGTACGGCAGGCCCGGTTTCCAGTAGCCGGTGTTGCGCGCGGCAATCGAGCGCACGCCCGGTTTGAATTCCTTGACCGTGAACGGCCCGGTGCCGATGCCCTGGTTGAAGTCGGTGGTGCCTTCGGGAACGATCAACAAGTGCGACACGGCGAGGATCGACGGCAGCTCGGCGTTCGGCGCGCTCAGGCGGATCTGCACTTCGTGGGTGCCGGTGGCCTTGATCTCTTCGAACTGCGCCATCAGCGGCATGACCTTGGAACCGGTCAGCGGGTCTTTGTGGCGCGACAGCGAGAACACCACGTCGGCGGCGCTCAGGGTCTTGCCGTTGTGGAAGGTCACGTCCTTGCGCAGGGTGATGATCCACAGCGTCGCATCGGTGTTGTCGATGCGCTCGGCCAGTTCCAGTTGCGGCACCAGGTGGCTGTCGAAACGGGTCAGGCCGTTGTAGAACATGAAGTGACGCACGTAGTCGGTAGACAACGCGCCCTTGGCCGGGTCCAGGGTGTCGGCGGTGGAACTGGACATGCCGGCGACGCGAATCCGCCCGCCCGGCTTGCCTTTGCCCGGGGTTGCCGCTTCTTCGGCGAACAGTTTGCCGGCAGCGCCGAACAGGCTACCGGCGCCCGCTGCGGCAACACCCGCCACGCCGAGCATCTGCAAGGCGTGGCGGCGCGACATGCCACGATTGAGGCCTTCGAATACCCGCAGGCTGTCCTGGCCGGAAATCAGTTTCGAGTCGATCTTGTTGTCAGTCATATCAGTTGTACCTGTCGAAAATCAGAAGATTCGAGTGCTCCGGTTGACCGGAACGTCCTGGAAACGCAAACGACGGTGACGCCACAACATCAACTCAATGCAAGTAGTCCTGGAGGCGGTAGTAAGCACCTACGAACGGCAAGAACCACGGCTTGCCGAAATGCCCGGGAATCGCCGGCCAGTCGAGTTCGCGCCAGGGATTGGCCTCGACTTTGCCGGCCATCACCTCGGCCATCACCTGGCCCATGTGCACCGACATCTGCACCCCATGGCCGCTGTAGCCCATGGAGTGATAAACCCCGCCATGCTGGCCGGCGCGAGGCAAACGGTCGGAGGTCATGTCCACCAGCCCGCCCCAGCAATAGTCGATTTTCACCTTGGCCAACTGCGGGAACATCTGCACCATCGCCGCTTGCAGCACCTTGCCGCTCTTGGCGTCGGACACGCTGTCGGACATCGCGAACCGCGCACGTCCGCCGAACAGCAAGCGGTTGTCCGGGGTCAGGCGAAAGTAGTTACCGATCATGCGACTGGTGACATAGGCACGCCGACCGGGCAGCAGTTGATCGATCAGCCACTGCGGCAACACCTCAGTAGCGATCACGAAACTGCCGACCGGCACGATCCGCCGCCGATACCAGCCCAGGCCACCGTGCTGACAAGCGCCGGTCGCCAGCAATACTTGCCCGGCGTGCAAAGAACCCTTCGCGGTGTTGACCCGATAACCGCCGGCCTGGGCCTTCCAGTCCGTCACCGGTGTACCTTGATAGATCAGCGCGCCATGACGAGCAGCGGCCTCGGCCAGACCGACGCCGAAGCGCCCGACGTGCATCTGCACGCCGTTGCGCTGCAGCAAGCCGCCATGGAACTGGGCCGAATTCACTTCGGCGCGGGTCTGTTCGGCGTTCAGCAACTCGACCTCGGCATCGACCTCCTTGCGAATCAATTCGCAGGTGCGCGCCAGGCCTTCGTAGTGCAGCGGTTTGGCCGCCAGTTTGAGCTTGCCGTTGCGCTTGAGGTCGCAAGCGATCTGCTCCTGCTCCACCAGGGACACAACGCTCTGCACCGCGCTTTCATAGGCCTGGTAATAGGCCCGCGCCTTGTCGGCACCGAGGCTGGCACTCAGCCCGGCATAGTCCTGGGCAACGCCGGTGTTGCATTGGCCGCCGTTGCGCCCGGAGGCTTCGCCGATCACTCTCCCGGCTTCCAGCACCACCACACTGGCGCCCTTCAAGGCCAGCGCGCGAGCCGCCGCCAGGCCGGTGAAACCGCCACCGACGATGGCCACGTCGACCTGCCCGGGCAATGCGCCGAGCTGAGCACCGGTAAACGCCGGTGCGGTGTCGAGCCAGTAGGATTCACTGCCCATGTCTAACCCCTTATTCCGTGAAGAGCGCCGTTACCGTTCAACTCAGAGACCGACCAGCGCCGCCAGTCCACCGATGTCGGTGATCTGCTGGTAGCCGTAGAACGCATTGCCCGGAACCTCGTGACCGCGGGCGACGAAGGCCTTGTTCTTGATCTTCATGTCGTGGGCCGGCATCAGGTCGTAACGGAAACTGGAAGACACATGCAAGATGTCTTCCGGGCCGCAGTTGAGGTTGTCGAGCATGTACTCGAACGCGGCCAGGCGCGGCTTGTAGGCCTGGGCCTGTTCGGCGGTGAAGACTTTGTGAAACGGTGCGCCGAGCTTGTCGACGTTGGACATGATCTGGCTGTTGCTGGCGTTGGAGAAAATCACCAGGGGGATCTTGTCGGCGATTTTCGACAGACCGGCCGGCACGTCCGGGTGCGGGCCCCAGGTCGGCACGGCGTCGTAATACAGCTGGCCTTCGCCACGGTATTCGACACCCCAACGCTTGCAGACCCGCGCCAGGGAGGTCTTGAGGATTTCGTCATACGGCATCCAGTCACCCATGACCTGGTCCAGGCGATAGGCCGAGAAGTCCTTGACGAACTGATCCATCTGCTCGGGCGCCACGCGGTCGGCGAACAGTTCGCGAGTCATCGTGCCCATGTGGAAATTGGTCAGCGTACCGTAGCAGTCGAACGTAATGAATTTGGGGCGTAGAAAGCTCATTGAGTGCGGTCCTGAAGTTCGTTGAGGTCATGGCGCGACAGGTATTCGCTGCGTTTCGGGAGCGGCGATGCAACGCTGCAGCACACCGTCATTACAACACCGTGAAATCAGCAGATGGCGTTAAAAGCGACCTCTGCTTGATACAAACCACCGTTTTAGCCTGCCCCCTCAGCAGACTTTGCGGCTCGCTCCAGCCTTGGGCAACCCCCGTATTTATGCGCTCTTATGGACCTTCATGGCTATGCGAGGCTGACGAACGCCCCCATTCACGGCAGAACCTGCGCCGGGCTGAACGAAAACGGGCGCCTCCCTGAGGAAGCGCCCGTTTGGGTGCGGTTTGAAACCCGTCGACGATCTGCGGTTAACGGATCACCTGTGGCGAGGGAGCTTGCTCCCGTTCGGCTGCGAAGCAGTCGTAAAGTCGGCTGATGCGTTCTACCTGAAGGATTGCGGTCGTTGGATTTTTGGGGGGGCTTCGCCCCCCAGCGGGAGCAAGCTCCCTCGCCACAGGTGTTAGGGGGCGGACATTAGCCAGCGATATCGATCAGCACACTTTTGAAGCGCAGATTGGCTTCGAAGGCTTCGCGACCCAGGTCCTTGCCGATGCCGGAGCGTTTGTAGCCACCGGTCGGCAGGATGTAGTCGTTGCTGCGTCCATAGCGGTTGACCCACACCGTGCCCGCCTCCAGCCGCCGGACCAGTCGCAGGGCGCGGTTGATGTCGGCGGTGTGCACGCCCGCCGCCAGGCCGTAGGTGGCGTGCGCGGCCAGGCTCAGTGCCTGCTGTTCGTCATCGAACGCCTGCACCGTCAGCACCGGGCCGAAGATTTCTTCACAGATCGCCGGGTTCTGATTGTCCAGGCCAGCCAGCAAGGTCGGCTGGTAATAGGCACCGCCCAGCCCTTCAAACAAACCACCGCCAGTCAGCACTTCGGCCCCGGCCTGGCGCGAACGCTGGACGATGCCGTCGATACGGCTGGCCTGCAACCGGGAAATAATCGGCGACAGCGTGCTCTCGGAGGACCAGGTCGGCCCCGGGCGCAATTCCTCGAAATACGCCTGCAAGTGCGCAACGAACGGCTCCATGATCGAGCGCTCGATCAACAACCGCGAACCAGACACGCACACCTGCCCGGCATTGCCGGTGATGGCCAGCGCCACGGTGCGTGCGGTTTTCGCGATGTCCGGCACGTCAGCGAACACCAGTTGCGGGCTCTTGCCGCCCAGCTCCAGCGTTACCGGTTTCGGCCCCACCAATGCACAAGTGGACATGATGCTCGAGCCGGTCGCCGTGGAGCCGGTAAAGGTTACCTTGCCCACCCGTGGATGACGGCACAAGGCGTCGCCAGTGACGCGGCCATCGCCCTGAACCACGTTGAAAATCCCGGCAGGAATGCCCGCCTGCACCGCCAGTTCGGCAAAGCGCAGGCTGGAAAACGGCGTCAGCTCCGATGGTTTGAGCACCACGGCATTGCCGGCAGCGAGCGCCGGCGCGACTTTCCATGAAGCCATGCTCAAGGGGAAATTCCACGGCGCGATGGCGGCGATCACGCCGTACGGTTCAGCGATCTGCATGCCCAGGCGATCGGTCTGGGTCGCCGCGACTTGGCCGCCGTGCTTGTCCGCCAGTTCGGCAAAGAAACGAATGCCCTCGGCGACATAAGGAATGTCCCAGGCGATCACATCTTTATGCGGACGGGTCGAGCCCACCGCTTCCAGCGGCGCCAGCACGGCGACATCGGCTTCGATCAGATCGGCCCAGCGACGCATGACCCGTGCCCGCTCCCGGGGCGGACGGCTGGCCCAATCGCTGCGGTTAAACGCCTGCCAGGCATCGTTGACCGCCTCATCCACCAGGTCGGCATCGGCGATCGGCAACTGGGCATAGGCCTGACCGTCTGAAGGGCGAACCACCTCCAGCCCCGGTTGGGCGTCGCGGTATTTGCCAGCAATAAAGTGAGCGCTGCGCACAGCGATAAGGCGAGGATCGAAGCTATCCATGGAGCACTCCAGAAAGGGACGGCGAGGCGTTTACTCAGGCCTCCATCGTAGAAAAAAAGCCCAAGCATTTGCTGCCGACCTTATGGGGCAATTAAGTAGTAAGTGTGGTCTGCAGGCCTTTGATGTGAGGAATCTGCCGAATCCTTCCGCCCCCCTTGTCAGGCCTTCACACAGATGGGATACAGGCATCCTCGCGCCGGAAAACCGGTTGATCGCGCACACTGTAAAACGGAGATTCATCATGTCCGCCTCGCACCCTTCCGCTTATGTCTATCGGCCGATGACCGCTGCTGATTTGCCTTCGGCCCATGCCTTGTCTGTTGAGTTGAAGTGGCCTCATCGCCTGGAAGACTGGGCGATGTTGCAGCGGGTCAGCGAAGGTTTCGTGGTGCTCGATGGCCCGCGTTTAATCGGTACCGCATTCGCCTGCCGGCAAGGCGACTTCGCCACCATCGGCCTGGTGATTGTCAGTGACGACTATCAGGGCAAGGGCATCGGCCGTCGATTGATGGAGCACGCACTGGAGGCCTGCCAGTCGCGCACGCCGATGCTCAATGCGACCCTCGCCGGTGCGCCGCTTTATGCCAGCCAGGGGTTTGTCGAGTACGGACGAATTCAGCAGCATCAAGGCCTGGCCCAGGTGCCCGCGCTTGAACCACTGGCGGACGGTGAGGAATGCCGCCCGTTACAGGCGACGGATCGGGCTCCTCAACTGGCACTGGCCAACGCCGGCAGTGGTCTGGACCGGCAAGCGGTGCTCACGGAGCTGTTTACGGTGGCCGAGCATTCGGTAGGCATCGAGCGCGACGGTCAGTTGCGTGCCTTCGCCCTGCTGCGCCCGTTTGGTCGTGGTCGTTGCCTCGGCCCGGTCATCGCCGAAAATCTTGAACAGGCCAAACACCTGATCGCCGTGTTGCTGGCCCAGGTGCCAGACGCTTTCGTGCGAATCGACATTCCAGCGGACAGTGGTTTGAGCGAGTGGCTGGAGCTGGCCGGTCTCAAACAGGTCGACACCGTAGCGCAAATGGCACGGGGTACACCGCCGCAAGCGGCCAACGGCGTACGCCAATTTGCCCTCGTCACCCAAGCCATCGGCTGATCCCGGCGCGCAATGAAGCGAGCGCCGTCCATCACTTTCTACCCCCCATTTGCAGGGAGCGTCACCCGCATGTCTCAACCCACCATTGTGCTGTTGGCCCGCGCCGACGGCAGCCGCGTTTCTACGTCTTTCAAGGCAGCGCCCTTGAGTTCCATCGATCCGTTCATGGACGGTCGTCAGATCGCCTACATTGGGTCCGACGGCGTCTCGGCGGGCCTTGTTCACACCAGCAAAACCGTCGATATCGAGCACTTCCCGCACACCGAAGTGATCGTGGTCCATGCCGGGCACGTCGTGCTGCAATCCGGGGAACAGGTGCTGGAACTGGGCATCGGTGCCAGCGCGGTGATCGGTAGCGGCACAGCGCTCAGGTTTGAGGCACAACCCGATACGTGCTGGGCCTTCTGCGCCGTCACCAGCCCCAGCGCCGAAAAGAAACCGGGGCTGACAGCGCTCGACCCGCTGGCGATGCTGTCCCCTTCGGCGGCACCGGAACCGCAGATACTGATCGGGCCTACGCCGCAGTGTCGCTCGCGCAATGCCTTCGAAGATGACGCCACTGATCTGCGTGTAGGCGTGTGGGATTCGACGCCTTACACCCGCCATGGCCGAGCGCACAAACTCAACGAGCTGATGCACCTGCTCGAAGGCAGCGTGACTTTGCAGGCGCCGGATGGAACCAGCGTAACGGTCAACCCCGGTGACACCGTGTTCGTGCCGCAAGGCGCACCGTGCGCCTGGAGCAGTACGCGGTATGTGCGCAAGGTTTACGCAGTTAAATAACCTAACCTTTTAAATGTTGACTAAGCTGCGAATACGTCAGAAGACGTTAAGGTGGCAGAGAACTCACATTCATAGTCTCGGCAACCTTATTTAAACAAATAAGGAGCCGAACCATGAGTGAAGAGAATAATGCGATTCCGGCGAAAATATTAGATTTGCACACCCATCTGTTCAATGCGCGCTATATGCCTTTGGGGCGGGTCATTGCCGACAAGATGGGAAAAAATAAAAGCAAATTAGCGGACGTAACTGCTGAACTGTTATGGCGTTTGACGGGGTCAGAAAGCAGCCTTCTTGCCAAAGATGTCGACATCAACCCATTGACTATTAAAAGTAATGAACCGTTTGTCGATTTGATTTGGGCCGTGGCGGATTTTGAACTGACTGCGATTCCTATAGAGTCCATCGAACCGCAGCACACCAAAAATTTCTCACTAGAGGATGGGCGCTCAAAAGTAATTCTTGATTCAGACCTGGCCAAAATCATCGACCAGTTAAATGATATCGTCTATGAAGATGAAGGCCTCGGCACAGACGCGCTGATACTCATCCATGACAATTCATTAGCGCCGATAAACCTTTCCCCCAGTACCATGGGCATCAAATTCTACACATGGGAAAAGGCAGTTAAAAAAGCGCTTCGTGCAGTTTCAAGGCTCTGTAAAAATGTTGAGGACGGAGGCGACTTTATCGAATTTTTATGGACCATGCTTCACGCTGAAGAGGTTTTGGTTGAAAAACTGAACGACAGCTATGGAATATACAAAGATAAAATGCTTTTCGTACACTTCATGATGGACATGGAAAAAGCTTACAAACAACCCGCCGACGTCTACTATCCGTTCTTCCCTAAGCAGCTTAATAACATGGAGGAGCTACAGCTAAAATACCCAAAAAAAATCATTGGGTTCTCGGCATTCGATCCTCGTCGAGATAACTGGAAGGAAATTGCAGACGCCTCCATAAAATCATTCTCAGGATATAAATTCTACCCGGCCATGGGTTACTTACCTTTTGAAGATAGTGATTTAACTGTACGCGACCGAATCGATCAATTTTTTGCATATTGCGTAGAACGCGACAGGCCAATATTCGTCCACTGCACCCCCATCGGTTTTGAAACCAAGGAGCATTATGGTCTGAATACCCACCCGAAACATTGGGCCAATGTACTTTTAAAATTCCCTGGTCTGCGCCTGTGCTTTGGGCATGCGGGGGGAGGTCAAGCCGAAAGAGATGACGGAGCAGGGAAAAAGAAATACTACGGATGGACCGCCAAAACAGCCGAGCAATGGGATGACCCAGATAATTTTGCAAGGATCATTGCAAAACTGTGCACCCAATACAAAAACGTTTACTGCGAAGTTGCTTACATTACGGAATTACTTCTGGGGAAGACTGGGTTAATTGTTTTATAGCTAACCTGGAAACAGCAAGAAAGAATAACGGGCAATATGACCTGATGAAGAAAATAGCCTATGGCTCAGACTGGGACATGCCGTCCATGGTGGATCACACGTTACCGTACCTTGAAGTCTTCCTGAGCATTTTCAACAAGCCTGAGTACGCGCCCTACAGGGAGCGATTCTTTTCAGAAACGGGTTATGAATTCCTCGGCCGAACATAATTGCGTACGAAGCCCCCCGTACCTCGGCCAACCTCATGTCCGGAGCAATCACTCCGGACATCTGACCAGCACCTGAAACACACCAGCAATCAGATCAATTGCCTTTAATTACACCGTCGAAACAAAGGTTTTCTGACATTAAGCAGATACTTTTGCCCATCGTTCAGGCGCAAGGGAATGACGATCCTGGTGCGGTGGGCAAACTCGCTGGCGATTGCGTTCAGCCATGCAGCGGCGCTCACCGGGTAAAACGGGATAGACGCCAGACACGCCTTTTGTCCCTGGTTGAGCCTGTCGGCCTCGTCAACGGCATCCAGCACGGTAATGGCGCTTCGCGTAAAGCGAACACAGCGCTGGGTGTACTTGCGCCGTTCAGGTGCTTTGACCAGTCTAAGGTTAGCCGGGCAAAGCAATTCGACCGAGCCAAATGAGTACAGGGAGATAGCATCAATGATGAACTTTTTCTCTTGATCCTCCACCGTATTCCAACGTGTCTTGTCAAATTTTCCGATCGGGTACTTGTCACTTGAAATAAGATAGTGCCGTTGTTCCAGATCGCTCAGACCGATGGTATGAGCGCCGCCCACAGAAACGAAGCCAAACATTGCCGGCGCGGTAATCGTCAAGACACCGATAAAACCGAATACACTGGCCAGCACTAACCTAAAGCGAATCAGTCTGCTTTCAGCCATGCTCATGTGAAAAACGACTGCTGGAAACAATGACCCCAGCATCGTTATAAAACTGAATATAAGCGCTTGGGATAGTCCGAGAATTGTATCGGGGCCGACGAACGACTTGGCGACCACCGATGCCGGGAAAATACCCAGAAAAGCAATCAACTCCAACGCCGCGACCAGTAATGCACACGCCAGGATTTTCCTTGACGTACCAGCCTCTAGAGGTAAACAACCTAGCTTGCCGGCGTTAACCTTAAAAAATTTCCAGGCGGTGCCGACCAGTGGGATTAATGAAAGAAATGCCCATCCTAAATGGGCAGTCGAATAGTCAAGTAGCGTACCCGCCAGCACGACCAATATAAGGACCGCCATGGCGGCTGCCGTCATTCCAAACAACCAGCGAACGACCGTTTTTGCCTGCTCAATCTCTGGCTTTAGGAAGGAGATTGTCGACGAAAAAACATAAGAAGTCACCAGCATGCTGCCGACTAGACCGACAAACAAAAGAAAACACGCAACAAACAGAATGGCCAAAGAGGGACCGAACTCCAGCGATCGCAAGAAAACATCCGGGCGGCCTATGTACAACGAATATGAACTTAAGCTTGCAACTCCGGCAAAAGATGCCAAGAAGGCACACAGTGCAGTGATCCAGCCATAATGCTCTTTAGCAAAGTCTAGCGCCCAGTAGATATCCTTGGCCTTATCCTTAGGTCGTTTAAAATCCGTTCGCACTACAAACCTCTGCTAGCTTATTCCAAAGACCAATCATACAAGATGTTCAGTCATGCGGAGGTATAGAGCGCAGCAGCGCCGGGTGCATCAGGCGATGCGCGCGCCGTTGCTGAGCGCGCCGTGTTCATAATCGCGTCGATCATAGAGGCTGCGATTGAGCAGGCTCCATTGGCTGTCCTGCAAAAAACCGTTGGCGTTGTCTTGTTCCGATGCTTGAGCGAGCAGGGTTTCCCCTCCCAAGGCCAAAAGCAGGGCGTGCGTGGTTAACGTCTTCACAGCTTTCTCCTGGAAAATCGGTCGTGCATAGCGGGTCTGGAAGGTGTCCCACCGAATGGGGGACACCGAGGGGCATCTTTAAATCAGCGTCGTTGAGTCAGAGATATTTAAGAATCGCGATATCGCGACGGCGCTGCTTGAGGTTGGCGAACCAGCGTGTCGGGAAGAACAGCAGCACCCCGAGAATCACGCTCCACAGCCAGACCATGGGCAGGTTATCGAAGCCGTAATAGGTGCCCTGATTGGCGCCCCAGATGGCAACGGCCACCAGGTACATGGCCTTGAGCACATACAGGTGCAACAAGTAGAAGAACATCGGCGCACCACCGTAGACCGCCAGGGTCGCGGTGGACCAGCGATTCTGGGCCTTCTCGAACAGCGCCAGAAGGATCAGCCCCAGGCCGAGGGTCGGCATCAGGAACATCAGTGACGGCGGGTACTTCTTCGCGCTCATGAAACTCATGAAGGTGCGCAGCGAATCACCGGTCTGCACCCAGGGTTTCTCGCCGTAAACGTTCAGATAGCGGATGAACACAAACGCCGCCAGCAGGCCGAAGCCGACTTTGAGCAAGCGGGAAATCCGCTCTGCCGGGTCCATGTCCTTGCCGAACCACGGCCCGATGGCCCAGCCCAGCAGGATTACGCCGATCCACGGCAACACCGGGTACGTGGTGCGAGCCCGGGTGAACTCGGTGATGTCGATGAATACGCGCTGATGCAGGATCGACCACGGCACGAAGAACGGCGACTCCGGCCCCACGGTCACGCCATCGAGCAGGTTGTGCCCGGCGACAATGGCCACCCCGAGCACGATCAGCCAACCGCGCTTGAAGTGCAGCAACCCGGCAAGCACGATCATGCAAATGCCAATGCACCAGATCACTTGCAGCCACAGCGTCTTGGGCGGGAACTCGGCGTTCCAGGCAAAGCACACGAACGTGAGCTCCAGAAACACCAGGAACAGCCCGCGCTTGAGCAGGAACACCGAGGTTTCACCGGCCGTGTGTTTCTGGCTGTAGAGCCAGGCCGACAACCCGGTGAGGAAGATGAACACCGGGGCGCAAAGGGTGCTCAGCAGGCGGGTGAAGAACAGGTCCGGGGTCACGCTCAGCGCATCGATCGGGTCGGTGACCTGACGGTGCAGCAGAAAGGTTTCGCGCACATGGTCGATGAGCATCAACAGCATGACGAAGCCGCGCAAGGCATCGATGGCCAACATCCGGGTGTTGGTTTTGGCAACGCTGGTGGCCAGCGCAGGGGAAACACTTCCCGCCTGCCCTGCCACGCTTGTAGATAGGGTCATATCAGTCACTCATGTCTTGGTCAGTGGACTACCGCTGGCTCAGCCCTGTTTCTTCAGCCTGGCAACTTCCGATGCCGGCAGCTGCGACGGCGCCCGCGGCAAGGGTACCTGACCTTCCTTTCGATAGAACGACAGTGTTGAACTGAAGCCGTGCAACGACCTGCCCCTCTCTCTGAACGCATTACAACGCAGGCGATTTTGCGCTTTGTTCCGAATTCATCGCCCGTAATGCAAACGAAGACTGTTTTCGCCGCGTAAACAGCGGTTTATACGGCCTGCGCCAGCATGAAGCGTGTTGAAGCGGTTGTGCGGCCCCGATGTCCGATTGAGGTGCATGCCCAAACCGAATTCTCCGTAGCAGCTGTCGAGCAGCGCGAGGCGGCGTTCGGCGGCGAAGCAGCCGCAAAATCAGTCACTGCGATCCGTCAGGTACACCGTGCATTCAGGGTTTACGACTGCTACGCAGCCGAACGCCACCTCGCGCTGCTCGGCAGCTGCTACACAGAGCCCGTCGCGCGCCTCTTTCGAAGGCGCGGCAGGCTGCAAGGGAATGGGGGGATGTGGCGTCAGCTTCAGTGCCGCAACAATTTGCGCAGCGGCACGCCGTCCTTCAGTACGGGTGACTTGATGACGATGTAGCTGAAATACTTGGAGATGCCGATGTTCTTGTCCAGCAGGCTTTCGACCACTTCCTGATAATGCTGGATGCTGCGTGTCATGAAGCGCACCAGGTAATCGTAGCCACCGCTGATCAGGTGGCATTCGAGCACTTCGTCGACCAGACGGATATTGGACTCGAACTTGGCGAAGTCTTCGCGCTTGTGGTCGCTCAAGGTGATCTCGGTGAACACCGTGACCGAGTCGGTGATCTTGGCCAGGTTCAGGTGAGCCTTGTAGCTGGAAATATACCCGGCCGACTCCAGCCGCTTGACCCGTTGCAGGCAGGGGCTGGCCGACAGGCCCACGGCATCGGCCAGGCTGACGTTGGTCATGCGCCCGTCCTTTTGCAGCTCAACCAGGATGCTGATGTCGATTCGGTCCAGTTTTACTAAACCTTCCATTGCGTACCTCTTGACTGCCGTTTGTAAGACAATCTTCTAGCAAAATCAGCGCCGTAAAGACAGCTGATGCTGAGCCACCAGATCCGCCATGCTGTTAATGCAGTAATCCGCCGCGCACGGCGACGGTTGTCTGGCCCGGCCGCGACAGATCAGGCAGACCGCCCCCGCCCCCGGTTGCCGGGCGCCAGGCCGGGTTACCTGGAGGATGGTGTTGGCATCAAGGTCATTGGCCGCCAGCCAGTCATGGTCCTGCAATGGGTCGCTTGCCAAAGAAATAAAATCGTCGGGCATAATCCCCAGGCGTTCGCACAGCAGGCCGCGATCTTCGGCGTCACGGTCGCCATGCACCAGCAGGCGATAGAACTTGCGTAAATACAGCATGGCGCCGGGTGCATCCTCGAACAACGACCAGCCGACGACGGACCGGGCGAAGCTCATGCCCTCCTCCCAACTGGCTTTCAACGCCCAGCGCTCGGCCAATTGACGGTGGGCGAAACACAGCAAACCACTGAAGCCCAACTCGCCGAAACGCGGGTACAGCGCCCGCACCACCTCGCTGAACTCGGCCAGCACCTGTGCCTTGTCCGGGTGACCGCCACGGCTGTCGAGCAGCGGCTGCAACGCCGCCCAGACTCCGGAATCGCGATCCACCAGCACCTCATCGCAATCGATCAGCAACGCTCGATAATCAGTCAGCCCCATGGTGTGTAAAGCCTCCGATGATGCATTCCATCAATCCATGCTCCATAAATGCTCACGGGCGATGCCGTGTGGCAGCGCCCGTGAGCTGGCGTGAGCTCAGTTCAAGACTCGTGCCAGTGCCGCGTCGAGAATCTGCAACGCTTCATCGATCTGTGCTTCGCTGGTCACCAGTGGCGCGAGGAAGCGCAACACGTTGCGTTGCACGCCGCACTTGATTACCAACAGGCCACCGGCCCGGGCTTCATCGATCAGTCGTTGGTTGAGGTCGGCATCTGCGGTCCGTGCCTCGTCATCCTTGATCAGCTCGATCGCCAGCATGAAGCCGCTGCCGCGCACGTCGCCGATCCGTGGGTAACGGGCCTGCAAGCGCAACAGTCCCTGACGCAGACGCTCGCCCAACGCTTCGCCACGGGCCAGCAACTGCTCTTGCTCGTAGGCCTCGATCACCGCCAGCGCCGCCGCGCACGACAGCGCGTTGCCGCCGTAAGTACCGCCAAGGCCGCCGGGCAATGGCGCGTCCATGATCTCGGCTTTACCGACCACACCGGACAGCGGCAAACCGCCGGCCAGGCTCTTGGCCACGGTGACCAGATCCGGCTGAATCCCGGCGTGCTGGAAACCGAACCATTTGCCGGTACGCCCGAAACCGGTCTGGATCTCATCGAGGATCAGCACGATGCCGTGCTTTTCAGTCAGCGCGCGCAGGGCCTGAAGAAACTCCGCCGGTGCCGCAAGGAAACCGCCATCGCCCTGCACCGGTTCGATGATGATCGCCGCGACCCGCTCAGGCGCCACTTGGGTCGCCAACAACTCGTCCAGTGCCTTGAGCGCCATGTCGCTGGTGACGCCGCGATAGGCATTCGGATACGGAGTGTGGAAAACCTCCGGCGCGAACGGCCCGAAGTTCTGTTTATACGGCTGGCTCATGCCGGTCAGCGTGGTGCCGAGCAAGGTCCGGCCATGGAACCCACCACGAAAGGCGATCACCGCCGAGCGGTTGGTGTGGGCGCGGGCAATCTTCACCGCGTTTTCCACCGCTTCGGCGCCGGAGGTGAAGAACGCTGCTTTATAAGCGTCCTGGCCGCCGATCATTTCGCACAGGCGCTGGGCCAGGTCGAGATAAGGCTTATAGGCCACCACCTGAAAACAGGCGTGGGAGATTTTTTGCAACTGCGCCTGCACCGCCGCGACCACCTTCGGGTGGTTGTGACCGATGTTAAGCACACCGATACCGCCGACAAAGTCCAGGTAGCGCTTGCCGTCCACGTCCCACAATTCTGAACCCAGGGCCCGATCGATCACCAACGGATGCGCGGTAACCAGGCCACGTGGCACGAATTGATCGCGCTGACGGAGCAAATGAGGGGTTTCGTCGACTTTGCTATTCATGGCATTTCCCATCGTGAGTCCGGCAACCGGGAAGTGGTTGCGATGGTGTTCAGGTTAAGGCTTGCGCGAAACGAACTACGCCGAACTTGCCCCCTGAGAAATTCGGATCAACTGTTTTCACCCCGCCAAACGGCAGATTCCTTCAGCCCGCCGAATCTGCCGATGCCGGGTCGATACAAGATCACACAACCCGTTAAAGCCGCTGCTTTCGACAGATCCTGCGCTGGTATTGCGCGATGATGGGCAGCCCCTTCACCTTTCAGGAAATGCCCATGGCCCTGCTGTATAAAGCTGACCCTGTGCGCGGCAAACAGTGGCAAGCGCTGTTTGCCGAACACGCCCCGGATATTGAATGGCGCGCCTGGCCGGACATCGGCGACCCGAAGGACATTCAATACCTGGCCGCGTGGCAGGCACCTGACGATCTCGACGTTGTGCTGCCGAATCTGCAAGTGCTGTTTGCCTTGTCCGCCGGCGTCGATCAACTCGACCTCGGTCGCTTGCCGGCGAGCTTGCCGGTGGTGCGTCTGCTGGATCCGGGCATCACCCGTGGCATGTGCGAATACGCGACTTTTGCCGTACTCAGCCTGCACCGCGACATGCTGCGCTACCGCCAGCAACAAATGGCCCGCTGCTGGCAGGCGCACTTGCTGCAACCGGCGGCCAAACGTCGGGTCGGGGTCATGGGGCTCGGCGCCCAGGCGCAGCAGATTCTGGCGACCTTGCAACCGCTGGGCTTTGCCTTGTCTGGCTGGGCGCGCAGTGCCCATCACATTCCGGGGGTCGATTGCTATGCCGGCAACGCGCAACTGCCGGCGTTCCTCAGCCAGTGCGACATTCTGTTGTGTGTATTGCCGCTGACCGAACAGACCCAGGGCATTCTTGATCGCAACCTGTTTGAGCAACTGCCCAAGGGCGCGGCGCTGATCAACATGGGCCGTGGCGGGCATTTGATAGAAGAGGATCTGCTGGAAGCGCTGGGCAGCGGGCATTTGAGCGGCGCGGTACTTGATGTGCTGCAGCAGGAACCGGCACAGGAGGATCATCCGTTCTGGCACCACCCGCAGATTCTGCTGACACCGCACATCGCCGCGATGACCCAGCCGGAAAGCGCGTTCGGGGTGTTGCTGGAGAACATCCGCCGGCATCAACGGGGTGAGCCGATGCTCGGCGAGATCGATCGCGCGCAGGGTTATTGAACGCCGATGCCATAACGGTCGCTCGGTGTTTAGTGGGTGCCCGGAATGCTGTTATCGCAGGAAATGTATTGCCCGCCACGCCGAAGCAGTTGTTCCTGCATCCGCTGGCAGCGCTCCTGTTCCTGCTGCATCGAACGATCAATGCTGATGTTGCCGGTCTTCTCCGGTTGTTTGCCATCGCCCAGGCGCAACGTCACCCAGGGCTGTTCCGGCTGGAGCTGGAAGCGGATTTTTTCTTCGATGGGCTTGGCGGTTTCGGTTGCTGGCGGTTTCGGCAGTTGATCGGAGGTGACCCCGTAACGGGTCAGAATCGAGCTCTGAGGCAGTTCTGCGGCGGCGGCTGCCGATAACAAGGCCAGCGCCAGACCGAAGGTGTACCTCTTGCTGTTACTCACGTTACTAAATCTCCTGTACTCAATGGCGGCATGCAGCACCGGCGTCATAAGGATAACGCGTGGATGGGCTGATGCTTTAGGGCCGTTGCTGTTGAGGCAGGTATTGGAGTCCGGGAGTGGCCAGTGAGTCACGGGGACAGGCAGGATTACCGCGTTATCGTTCTTCGCGGGCAAGCCTCGCTCCTACAGGGGAAATGGATTCCAATGTAGGAGCGAAGCTTGCTCGCGAAGAGGCCCTTACCGGCGCCGCCTCACCCTCAGGCGATCACAACGCCGCTGCTGGACAAACTGTCCAGCCCAACGCCTACCAGGGTCACCGAATCACTGCCAAACGTCAGCAACGTATCCTGCCCCACCGCCGTGGCATGGGCGCGGAAGTCGTCGTTTGGCGCAACGCCCTGAACCCCGAGGAACACCAGTTTGTCGTTGGCCTGGTAGCCCACCACCCGGTCCTGGCCAAACGCGCCGCTGAACAGGAAAGTATCAATCCCGCCGCCCGACTCGATCAGGTCATTACCCGCCCCGCCGACAAACACATCGTTGCCGGCGCTGCCGATCAAGTGGTCGTTGCCGTCCAGGCCAAACAACCAGTCGCCCGTTGCATGGGCCTTGAGGGTGTCGGTGCCGGTGGTGCCCTTCACGCTCGAGGCGTACTGGGTCAGGTTGCTGCCGACGGTGAGGCCATTGGCGGTGACGCTGTGGGTCACGTCATCCTTGAACAGGCCCCAGAGCAACCCCGGCTCCTTGGTGACGATGCTGCCGATGTCGCGGGTGATGCTGATGCCGCCATTGGCGTCGCGCACGTACAGGTTGCCGACACCGTCATTGGCGAAGACGAAATTCTTCACCGACTGCTGCAGGTCCAGCACGTTGCTGCCCTTGCCGCCCAACAGGATGTTGTAGCCACCACTGTCGCGGAAGGTGTCGTTACCGTCGCGGCCTTCGATGTAGTCGTTGCCCTTGCCGCCCTGGATCAGGTCATTGCCGTCGCTGCCGATGATGAAGGTGCTGCCTTTGTGGGTTTCGGCGTTGCGGTTCAAGTCCTGGACCCAGGTGTTGGCTCGCGCCGGGTCCGAGAGGTTGGCGACGATGATCGTCGAGTCCTTGCTGGTCAGGTCGTAGAACTTGGACTCCAGCACCCGGGTCATGCCGTCGCCGTAACCGGTGGGCAAGTGTGAAATCCAGGTGGCGATGTTGGTGATGGAATACGGCAACACATTCCACGCCGTCGAGGCGTAATGGTCGTTGAAGCTGACGATGTTATCGGTCGCTGAATCCTTGGGAGCGTCGTGCACGCCCACCGAAGCCAGGTTGAACGACGAGCCATCGAGCGCGCGGAACACCGGGTCGTTTTCATAACCGATGTTCAGCACTTTGTCGCTGCTGCTTTGGGTCGGTGAGGCGTAGGCGATGTAGTTGGAATCCTGATAGAACCCGGACCATTTTTCGCTGCTCAAGTCCGCCAGGCTGTTGACCGCCAACCCGCCGAGGCTGTGGCCGCTGACCAGCACGTCCTTGCCCGCAAGGCCATTGGCCTGGGCAAACGCCGCGACTTTGCCGAGCAAATTGCCGAAGGCTTCGCCCGCGTAGTTTTTCGCGTAATCCTTGGGGCCGAGCGCCGCCAGCAGATCGTTGATCACATCACCGATGGAATCGCCGATCTGGATTTCCCTTGGGCCGCTGGTGCCACGAAAGGCAATGCCGATTTCCGTGAGATGACCCTGGGCGTCGTACTTGCCGAGGATCTCCACTTGCGCGCTGGTGTAACCGGCCTTCTCGCCGAAGAAGGTTCCGCGAGCGTCGGTCTTGCCGTCATAGCCCAGTTGCGTGGCCGTGATCGGGGTCCAGCCGGCCTTTTGCACGGCGTCGAGCGCGGCCTTTTCCGAATCGGGGTTCCAGGGAATGCCGGGAATCACGCCCTGGGAGTCGGTGCCGCCGATCAGCGCGGTCACGAGGGTGGCCGGCAAGCCCAGGCCGAAACCGTTTTGCTGGTAACCGGTGGCGAAACCGTTGTCGAGGTTGTGATAGGAATACAGCATGATCGCCATGGCGTCGCTGAACAACGCCTTGGAGTCTGCTGCGCCGAAGTTCTTGTAGTCATACACACCCATTGGTATTGCCTCTCTCTTTGTTGGAATTGTCAGAGATAGCTCACAGCCAGGACGCCTCGATCACGAGGCGCCCCGGAGCCTCTAGTGCATGCCGCCTTTACGCAAACGTAATTCCCGAAGCCGACAGGTTATCCAGTCCCACCCCCACCAGCGTCACGGCGTAATCGCCAATCTTCAGCACCGTGTCGTTGCCGGCCTGTGAAGCGTGCTGGGTGTAGTCATAGCCCTGCCCCGCGCCCTGGACGCCCATGAACACCAGTTTGTCGCTGCCCTGGTAGCCATTGATCGCGTCGAAACCGAAGGCGCCGCTGAACAAAAAGGTGTTGCCGCCGCCCGAGGCATGCATCACGTCATTGCCCGTGCCGCCGACGAAGGTCACATGGCTTTTATCGCTGCGCAGCAGGTCGTCGCCGGCATTGCCGAACAGCCAGTCACCGTCGACGCTGGCCACCAGCGTGTTGCTGTGGGCATCGCCGTTGAGCGAATGGTTGTAGTGGGTCAGTTCCGTGCCATTGAGCAAGCCATTGGCGGTGACGTTGTAGGTCACCTCTTTGCTGCCCCACCACGAGCCCGATTCCTTGCTCACCAGCGCGCCGATGTCGCGGGTCATGCTGATGCCGCCGTAGGCGTCGCGCACATACAGGGTGCCGTCGCCGTCATTGGCAAAGCTGAAGTTCTGCAACGGCTTCTGCAGCTCGAAGGTGTTGCTGCCCTTGCCGCCCAGCAGCAGGTTGTAGCCGCCGTCATCGCGGAACCGGTCGTTACCGTCTCGACCTTCGATGAAGTCATTGCCGGCGCCGCCCTTGAGCCAGTCATTACTGTCGGTGCCGATGATGAACGTGCTGCCGGTGTGGGGCTCGCCGCTGCGGCCCAGGTCTTCGACCCAGGTGGTGCCTCGGGACGACTCCGACAGGTTGGACACGATCAGCGTCGAGTCCTTGTCGGTGAGGTCGTAGAAGCGCGAGTCGATCACCCGGTTCAAACCGTCGGCATAGCCCAACGAGCCGTGGGCCGACCAGTTCAGCGGGTTGAGGATGCTGAACGGCACCAGGTTCTGCGCGGTGGACGCGTACTGGTCATTGAAGTTGACGATGTTGTTGGTCGCCGAATCCTGATGACCGTCGTGCTTGCCCAGCGAGCCACTGCTGAAAGTGGTGCCGTCGAGCACGCGAAACACCGGGTCGTTCTCGTAACCGATGTTCAGCACGTTGTTGCCGGTGGCGCTTTGGGTTGGCGAGGCGAAGGCGATGTAGTTGGCGTCCTTGAAGAAACCGCCCCAGTTATTGCCGCTCAACTCCGCCAGGCTGTTGACCCCCAGCCCACCGAGACTGTGGCCGCTGACCAGCACGTCCTTGGCGCTCAGGCCGTGGGCGATGGCAAACGCGGCGACGCTTTTGAGCAAGGTATCGAAGGCGTTTTTCGCGTAGTTGCTCGCGTAATCCGCCGGTCCGACCGCGGCCAGCAGGTTGTTTTTCATGTCGCCGAAGGTGTCGCTGTAACCCAGGCCGCCAGTGCCACGGAACGCAATGCCGAGGCCGATCAGCTGCCCTGCCCCGTCGTATTTACCGAGGATTTCGGCTTCGGCGCTGGTGAAACCGTCCTTCTCGCCATAGAAGGTGCCTTGAGGCCCGACCTTGCCCTGATAGCCCAGGGCTGCCGCGCCAATCGGCGCCCAAGCGGTCGCTGGCAGTGGCTGGCCGGTGGGCGTGTACGCGTAGAGCGTCAGCGCGATCGCGTCGCTGTACAACGTCTTGCCGTCAGCATTTTTGTAATCAAACAGTCCCATGTTGTGGCTTCCTTTGCGTCAAATCAGAACTGCCAGTCCAGGGTCAGGCCCACACCGTGGTTTTTTTCCCGGGAGCCGAGCAGCCCGTTGTAATCCAGGTTCAAACGGGTATCGCGGCCCAGCGCCAGTCCGGCACGGGCGCCGACCACCGCGGCATCGCGGTCCATCGACACGCTTTGCACGCTGAACGCGGTGTTGCCGTTGACGAAGGCCAGGTGGTCTTCGGAACGGGTGCTGCTCAGGTTGTGCTGCCAGCCGAGCGTGCCGGACAGTTCCAACTGATGCTGGTCGGACAGCGCAATGGCTTTGCTCGCCCGCAGGCCGAGGGTCGAGAGCACCGCATCGCGGTTGTTTTCACCGCCCTTGAGTGCGGCGGCATCACCTTTTTCGCTGAAGCTGTCGCTGTTCAAATGCACGTAGGCCAGGTTGGCGAACGGCTCCAGTGCCAGCGGTTGCAGGTCCAGGCGATAGGCTGCTTCGGTGAACAGTTGCGCGGTGGTCGCATCGCGTTTGGATTTCTGCTTGCCGCTGACGTCACCGAATTGCAGGTCGCGTTTGACGTCGATGCGATGCCAGCTGTAAGCGCCGCCGACACTCAGGCGCAGCGCGTCGATCTCATGGCCCAGGTAGGCGCCCAAGTGATAGCTGTCGACGGAAGCTGAAGAGTGCGTGCCATCGCCCATGCTCAATGAGCTGTCGCTGTAACCAGTGACGAAACCCAAGCGCGTATGTTCAGTGATCAAGCCATCGACACCGGCCAGCAACCCGCCAATGGAGCTGTTAGAACTGGCGTTGTCATGCCCGCCATCGCTCTTGCCCCAGGCGCCGAGCACTTTGAGCCAGGCATTGCTGCGGTCATCGGTCGGTGCGCCGGCGTCGAACAGATCATGCTCGCGCAAACGTTCGCCGACGGCATCGCGCAGGTAGTGGCTGTCGTTGATCAGCAGCGTGCCGATCGCCGGATGAATCTCGCCAGACAGCTGCTGGAACGCCTGTTGCGCGACAGCGGCGGTCGGCGACAGCAGCAGGGTTTCGTACAGCGGATTGCCTGCGCCCAGTTGCTCGGCAGCAGCGGCCACGGCGCGTTGGTTCGGGGTTTGGCCAACGCTGGTGAAGGACGTCGCATTACGCTCGACGGCCAGTTGAATGCCGTTGGCCGCGTAGTCGAGGGTGCCACCGATAAACAGGTAATCCGGCAGCACTGCTCCGAAGCGCCCTTCGATTCCGCCGGCCGCTTGCAGGATGTTGTACTGATTGCCGAGCAGGGTTTTCGCCTCGCCGGTGGTCAGCAGCGTCGGGCTGTTTTCCAGCGACAGGCTGACCGTTGCGCCGTCAATGATCGCCTTGCCGCCGGCGATGATCCGGTCGCTGCTGGTGGGCGACAGTTCTACGGCGTAGGTCGAACCAGGTTCGAAGGTCACGTCGCCCGCCACCTGCAAGGTGCCGATGGAATTGCCGGGGGCTACAGTACCGCCGCTTTTCGCGGTCAGTGCCGCGATGCTGCCGTTACCGCCAAGGATGCCGCTGTTGTTGACGGTGACGGCCGACAGCAGCGAACCGTTGATCGCCAATCGGCCCTGATTGACCAGGGTCGGGCCGGTGTAGGTGTTGGCGCCGGTCAGCACCAGCGTGCCGATGCCCTGCTTGGTCAGGCCGCCATGGCCGGAAATGTCGTTACGCCAATAGTCGAGCCCGCAATGCACGTCATTGCACACGCGCTCGGTGGGTTTGCCAGCATCGATGATCGCGCCGATACCCGGCAAGTCCGCGACAAACTGGCTGGAGCCGTAGGCGCCGTTGATGCGGAACTCCTCGGGAATGTCCTGCTCAGTGACGAACATCGCCGGGCCATCGATGCCTTTGCGCAGGTTGATCATGCCCCAGCCGTACAGTGCGTCGACGCCGGGTGCGCCGAGGTCGGTGGCGGTGGTGCGCAGCACGCTGGCAACTTGCGCGCCGGTCATGTACGGGAAGCGTTCCATCAACACTGCCACCGAGCCGGCAACGTGCGGCGCCGCCATCGAGGTGCCGTTGTAGTTGGCGTAGCCGGTGGTCAGGTTATCGGCATTGGTGCCACTGATGATCGAGCTATAGATGCGGCTGCCCGGTGCCGACACGCAGAAACTCGCGGTGTAGCCGCAGCGCGACGAGAAGGTGCTGATGGTGTAGAGGTCGGGGCTGTTGATGTCCGGGTTCTTCTGCAACGCGGCGACGGTCATCCAGTTCGGCGCGATCTGGGGGACGAAGTAACCGAGGCCGGCGATAGCGTCCGGGTTGTTGAGGTTGTAGTCGTTGCCGGCGGCGAAGATCGTGACGATGCCGCTGCGGGCCGCCGCAATGGCGCCGTCGTAGGCTCCGCCGGGTTTGGTCCCGAGCAAGGTCTGGATTTCGTTGAATTGCAGTTGCGCGTCCTGCACGGTGAAGTGCGGGTACGCCGGGTTCCGGCCGCCGAGATCGAAGCGGTCGGTGATGCCGATGCCCCAGCTGTTGTTGATGATCCGCGCGCCGCTGGCGATCAGGGCGTCCCAGCCGGCCTTGTACACCGCGCCGTCGTTGCCACGGATGATGCCGTCTTCCGGGCCTGGGTCGCCGTTGTCAGCGCTGATGATTTGCGCGCCAAAGGCGACGCCGTGCATCGGTCCGCCATCGCGACTGCCCGCGGCGATCCCGCCAACGTGGGTGCCGTGGGCGCCGAGTTTGCCGTTGGAACCTACTGAAGGCGAACCGTCATAGAGAAAGGCGTCCCCGGCTTTGACCGGAATGTACGGATCGGTGTACTCGCGGATGCCGCTGGTGACCAGGGTTATTACCTTGTTGGCCCCGGAAAACTCCGGGTGCAAGGCGTAGACCGGCTGGTCGAAGATCCCCAGTTTCACCCCTTTGCCGGTGTAACCGGCCGCATAGGCATCCTGAGCGTTGATCGCCCCCAGCCCCCAGTCGGCGTTGAACTCCGCGCTGCGCCAACTGTTCGGGTCACCGACCCTGCCGTTTTCCACGTAGGGTGCCGCGTGTGCGGTGCCCAGGGTTGCCAGTGCACAGAGCAAGGCAAGTTTGTTGTACTTGTTATCCATCAAGCTACCGTCCTTAGTTGTGTTGCAAAGATCCTTGGGCCTTCAAAGGCGTGTCTTGTCCTGCTACTAAAACTGCCAATTGAGACTCAGCCCTACTCCATGGCTCTTCTCGCGGCTGGCCAGTTGGCCGGTGTAATCGAGGTTCAACCGAATGTCCCGACTCAAGACCAGGCTGGCATGGGCGCCCACCAGCGCCGCATCACGAACCAGCGGCGAGCTCTGCACCGCGAACGGTGCGCCACCGCTGGCAAACACCAGGTGTTCTTCGGAATCGGTGTTGCTCAGGTTGTGCTGCCAACCGAGGCTGCCGCTCAGGTCCAGCTGTGAAGTAGCGCGGGTCGGGGTTGGGACCGAACAGGAAACTGTCGTTCTTGTTGGTGTTGCCGACGTAGATTTGTGCGTTGAACGCCACGCCGTACATGCCGCTGCCATCCCGGGACGCGCCCATGGTGCCGGTGACGTGGGTACCGTGGGAGTCGTTGTGGGCGTTGAGCGTGCCGTCGATATTGAGCGCTGAACCATCGACATAGCTGCCGCCGGCCGTCACTGCGTGATAGCGGTCGGCGGCGAATTCGGGATGGCTGGAATCGAAACCGGAATCCAGCGCGCCGATTTTCACGCCTTTGCCGGTGATGCCGGCGGCATAGGCTTGATCGGCCTGCATCCGCCCCAGACCCCAATCGCGCTGGAACTCCGCCGAACGCCAACTGGCCGGGTCACCGAGGGTGCCGGTTTCCAGGTACTGCGCCAGGGCCGAACCCGGCGCTGATGAAATCAAGAGCAGCAGCGTGCCGACCGACATCGGCTTGATCTGTACGTCCATGTGCATGAAATCTCGCTTTCTTGGCGTTTTTAGAGTTCTAGGCCCCGGTCCCAGGGGCGAGGTGTTGCTGTGATTCTGTGGCGAGGGAGCTTGCTCCCGTTCGGTTGCGCAGCAACCGCCATTGGGTCTGCTTCGCAGCCCAGCGGGAGCAAGCTCCCTCGCCACACTGTTTTCTAACGGCTACTGTGCCCTCGCGCCCTGGCCGAACGCCTCATCCACCTTGGCCAAGTCCTGTTCGTTCAAGGTGCCGGCGTAGTAATGCAACTTGGTCCAGGCCATCAGATAGTCGTAGCGTGCCTGTGCCAGATCCCGGCGGGTGGTAAATAGTTGTTGTTCGGCATTCAATGCGTCGAGGTTGACCCGTTCACCACCCAGAATGCTTTGTTTGGTCGAGACCACCAGCGCTTCGGCCGAGGTCAGGGCCTTCTGATAAGCGCGCAGCTTGTTGACCCCCGACAGGCAGGCGCTGAACTGGCGGCGCAGCTGGATCAAGGTTTCCCGGGTCTTGCCGTCCAGCTCGTACTCAGCCTGTTCCATGTTGCGGCTGGCCTGCCGGGTCGAGGCCGAGACGCCGCCACCGGCGTACAGCGGCACATTGACTTCAATACCGATGGTGTTGGTGTCGTAGCGCTGGTTGTAGGTGTTGCCGCTTTCCGATTCGTTCTGGCGCATCGAGGCGTAGGCGCTGACTTTCGGCAGGTGCCCGGCGCGGTTGCGTTCGACTTCATAGCGCGCCACTTCCACCGCCTGGCGCTGGGAAGCCAGGCTCGGGTTATTGGCCACCGCCATCTCGTGCCAGGTGTCGTAGTTGGCCGGTTGCAGGGTGAAGGTCTGGAAGTTCTGATCCAACGGCGTCAGGTCGCCAATGTCGATGGCGGCTACACCCACCAGGGCGCCCAGTTCCCGCAGAGCCGCATCCTGTTCGTCCCGCGCCTCGATTTCCTCGGCGGTCGCCAGCTCGTAACGTGACTCGGCTTCGAGGATGTCGGTGCGCGTGCCTTCCCCTTGGCGGAACATCTGCTCGTTCTGCTGGAACTGCTCCTCGAAGGCTTTTTTCTTCGCGCGCGCGATGTCGATCTGGTCCTGGGCGAACAGCGCCTTGGTGTAATTCTCCAGCACGCGAACCAGCAGTTCCTGGCTCTTGCCACGGAAGTTTTCATCGGCGAACAGCGATTGCGCCACGCCTTTGCGATACGCAGCGTAAGCCTCGTAATCGAGCAACGGCTGTTGCAGGGTCAGGGTCGAGCCGTAACTGCTGTAGTTGCGATCTTCACTCTGGCTGTTACCGCGGGCATTCAGATTGGTGGCCTTGGAGGAGTTACGCCCCTTGTTGTAGTTGTAACCCAGCCTCGGCAACAGCCCGGCGCGGCCGATGTCGCGGTTTTCGAGGCCGGCATCGCGCTCCTTGATGGCACCGAGGAACACCGGATCATTGCGTAACGCTTGCTCGTAGATGTCGAACGGCCCCATGGCCATTGCGCTGTTGCACGTCAGCAACGCCAGGGTCGCTGCGAGCAGGGAAAGCTTATTCATACAACCGAACATCCTTATTCCTCGGTCAACGCGGAGCCTGCCCGGTCGAGCAGCGGTTTGAACAGATAGTTGAGGAGTGAACGCTCACCGGTGCGCACGAACATTTCTGCCGGCATGCCAGGCTTGATCACCAGGCCGTTGAGTTTTTCCATCGCCTGATCGCTGACGCTGCTGCGCAGCACGTAATACGGCGCACCGGTTTTCTCATCGACCATTTGGTCGGCGGAGATCAGGCTGACTTCGCCCGGCACTCGCGGGGTACGGCTCTGGTTGAACGCGGTGAACAGAATGTCCACCGGCAAGTGCGTGCCGACCTTGTCGATCAAGTTGATCGGCAAGTGCCCTTCCACTTCCAGGCTGGTGCCTTGCGGGACAATCTCCAGCAGGTTTTCGCCCTGGCGTACTACCGCGCCTTCGGTATGAACCCCAAGGTTGACCGCAATGCCATCGGCGGTGGCGACGATTTCGCTGTGTTGCAGGTCGAAGCCGGCGGAAGTCAGCTGCTCTTCCAGGGTCACGCTTTTGAGCTGCGCGTCGGCCAGTTGGCTGCGGACTTCCTTCTGGTATTCCTCACTGTGCTGTTGCAGCTTCAGTCGGGACTCGAGGATGCCCTGCTCCACCCGGCCGCTTTCGCCGGTGTTCTCTGCCAGTTGTTGCTGCACTTGCGACAGCTGACGCTGGTACTCCATCAAGCGGTTGCGCGGGATGTAGCCGTTGTCTGCCAAGGGCTGCAGATTGCTCAACTGTTGTTGCAGGGAACTGGCCTGGGCTGTCAGGTCCGTGCGCGCGCGGCGCATGCCGGCCAGTTGCGCGCTGGCGCCTTCGATGTTCGCGCGCAAAGCGCCTTGCTCACGGGAAAACGCTTCGCGGCGGCTGCTGAACAATTGCCGTTGGCCTTCAAGCACCAGCGCCAGGCGCGGATCGGGATCGTTGCTCAGTTCAGCGGGGAAATTCACCTGCTTGAGGTTGTCCCGTTCACTCTGCCAGCGCGCCAGGCTGGCCCACGCCATGCGGTATTGCGCTTGCAGCGATTGCACGTCGGCCGCGACCTGAGTCTGGTCGAGGCGGAACAGCGGCTGGCCTTGTTTCACCACTTGGCCTTCACGCACCAGAATCTGGCTGATCACGCCATTGCTCATCGATTGCACGGCCTTGCGCTTGCCCGAGACCACCACGGTGCCCTGCACCGGGATGCCTTGATCGAGTGGCGCGAGGCTCGCCCAAGTGAAAAAACTGCCGGCGCCGACAATCGCCAGAATCCAACCCATGCGGGCGAAGAAACGGGCATCGCGCTCAGGGCGTTCGGCAATGTAATCGTGTTCCATCGTCGCTTCGCTGTCGTTGTTCATGCGTGTGCTGCTCATACACCCGAATTCCTGGTCGTGGGCTGATACTGCCGGCTCATGCTGAGCCCGCCCGGTGCCTGCGCGGCTTTTTCACGTGATTGTTCCTGGGTAGCCGACGGGTTGCCGGCAAGCGCCTTGAGCACGTCCTGGCTTGGGCCGAAGGCTTGCAAGCGACCTTCGTTGAGCACCAGCAACTTGTCGGCCTGGGCCAGGGCCGAAGAACGATGGGTGACCAGAATCACGCTGGTGCCCCGGGCCTTCATGTGTGCGATGGCGCCGGCCAGTGCCGCTTCGCCGACGGTATCGAGGTTGGAGTTCGGTTCATCCAGTACCACCAGGCTCGGATGACCGTACAACGCACGAGCCAGGGCCACGCGTTGCTTCTGGCCACCGGACAAACCGCTGCCGTCTTCGCCGAGCACGGTGTCGTAGCCCTGGGGCATGCGCAGAATCAATTCATGGACGCCAGCCTGTTGCGCGGCTTCGACGACTTTTTGCGGGTCTGCCTCACGGAATCGGGCGATGTTTTCGGCGATGCTGCCACTGAACAATTCGATGTCCTGGGGCAGATAGCCGATGTAAGGGCCGAGGTCGTCGCGGTTCCAGCGATGAATGTCCGCGCCGTCGAGGCGCACCGTGCCGCCCAGCGTCGGCCAGACGCCGACCAGCACCCGTGCCAGAGTCGATTTACCGGAACCGGAAGCCCCGAGCACGCCCAGCACTTCGCCGGCGCCGAGGTTGAAATTGACCATGTGCAAGGTCGCTGCCCGCTGCCCCGGCGGGCCGGCGCTGACTTGCTCAAACGTGATCTGGCCTTTCGGTGCCGGCAGCGCCATGGCCTCGTCACTCGCAGGAAAGGCTTGCAGCAAGGCGTCGAGGCGGCGGTACGCGAGTTTGGCGCCGCTCCACTGTTTCCACACGGCAATCAACTGATCGATGGGGCTCAGCACCCGGCCCATCAAAATGGAGCCGGCGATCATCATCCCGGCGGTCATGTCGCCCTTGATCACCAGCAAGGCGCCCAACCCCAAGACCAGGGATTGCAGGCACAGGCGCAGGGTTTTGCTCAAGGAACTGATGACCGCGCCGGTATCGCTGGCCTGATTCTGCAGGCCGAGAAAACGCGAGTGCACCCCGAACCAGCGCTTGCGCAATGCACCAAGCATGCCCATGGCTTGAATGGTTTCGGCGTTATGCAGATGACTGGTGGCCAGTTGGCTGGATTTCTGGGAAAACCCTGCCGCTTCGCCCAAAGGCTTTTTGGTCATGGCCTCGTTGAGGCAGGCCAGCCCGATCAGCAGCACCGCCCCTGCAGTGGCCAATACGCCGAGCCAGACGTTAAACAGGAAAATCACAAACAGATAGACCGGAAACCATGGCGCATCGAAGAAGGCAAACAGCGCCGGACCGGTGACAAACTGGCGAATATGGGTCAAGTCGCCCAGGGATTGCCCGGCGTTGCCCTCACCCTTGAACAGGTTGCGCTCGAAAGCAGCCTGATACACCCGCAGGTTGAAACGGCGCTCCAGTTGGCTGCCGATACGGATGACGATGAAACTGCGCACAGTCTCCAGCAACCCGATGAAGGCGAAGAACCCGACCACCATCAGCGACAACATCGCCAGTGTGGTTTCGTTTTGCGACGACAGCACCCGGTCATAAACCTGGAGCATATAAATCGACGGGACCAACATCAGAACGTTGATCAATGCGGTAAAGCAGCCGACGCTGATCAAGATGCTCTTATAGTCGCCCAGTGCCTTGAATAACGGTGCGGTGGCCGGGCTCTTCGCCATCTTCATTGGTTTTTCCTGAGGTATTAAGCCTCGCCTCACTTGGCAAGGTTCCAATTAACTGTCCGCACGCGGGTCGAGACATTCTCTTGCCGGTTATCGCTGACAGATTAATAACAACTCTTTTTAAACTTTAAAGAGTCCCGGTTATTGATCTGCTGCTTATAACTGCAATAACGGTCTTTATATTCAGCACTGCTATCGGTCCGACGCTTTTCGCTTATTGCGCTGCGCGCGTAAGCGTAATAATCAGCCCCGACTTCAAGGTGCTTTTATAAAGCCCCTCATGCTGTCGGCTGAAAAACACAATTCTTGAGCCTTCTTCCCCGGTCACGGCAATGCCGTCCGGCTCCGGGAACCAGCCCATCGCCGATTTGTTCAGCCAGGCACTGAAGCAATCGGCCCCCTCACCCAGGGTCTGGTCCGATTTAAGCTCTATCGTGCAGACATTCGACGGTTTGTCCTGCAGCGCCTGCGACTCGGGCGAGTCTTGCGCGGTATTCAAAATGGCTTGCCATTTGCCGGCGAGCTCCGACGGATCGGCTAATTTCAGACTGCTTGCCATGGCTACTTCTCCAAGAAACATCATTAGCGTCGCTAACAGCCACGCGGTTGTTTTGCAGGTAAAAGCGTTCTGGGTCATAGGGCGTTTTACTCTGGATCGGGGCAGAGAACGACGCGTAAAGCGCCGCCCTCCTTTATGCCTTGAATCAGGCCACGATGTCCGAGAACGCCGCCTGGCCAACGGTGCTGACCAGGAAATCAGCCACGCCGTGCCCGGAGAAGTCCACCGACAACAGGCTGTTGCCGCCCGAAGTGGTCAACACTGCATCGCCTGCCGCACCGGTGAACGAGTTCACGAAATGCAGGCCCGCGCCTTTGGTGATGCCGGTCAGGTCGATCTTGTCCAGGCCGCTGACAAAATCGAGGATCTGGTCGACCGCGCCTGGCTTGGAGTCGCTGCTGGCCGCGAACACGAAGGTGTCCGAACCCGAGCCGCCCCACAGTTTGTCTGCACCGCCCGCGCCGAAGAGGATGTCGTTGCCGGCACCGCCCTTCAGTTCGTTGGACACACTGTTACCGATCAACAGGTCGCTACCCGAGCCGCCAATCGCGTTCTCGATCGTGACGCCTTTGGCGATGGACACGTTGCCCACCAGGCCGCCAACGTCGGAGAACGAGGCTTCATTGAGGTTGATCTTCTGGTTCTGGGTAAAGCCGGAGAAATCCAAGGTGTCCTTGCCGCCCGCATCCCACACCGAAAACACGACTTTGTCCGACGAGGAAGATGCGCTCAAGAAGTCGCGACCGGCGTTGGAGTTGAAGCCGTAGGTGGTGTCACCGGTACGGGTGGTGGTGTTGGCACCGTAGAGCTTCTGGATGGCCGCGATATCGTCCATCAGCGGGCCGGAAGAATACGCTTCCACACCGCCCTTGCTGAAGTTCTGATCGGTATTGCTTTCACTCCAGTAACTCATGACGCTATAACCGCGGGTGTCTTGCCCGTAAGTCGCGTCATTGTAGGTCGGCGCACCTTCACCGGCGTTGTAATCGCCAGGGTGGGCCAGCCCCAGGGTATGACCGATTTCGTGGGTCAGGGTCTGACGGCCGTAGTTGTTCAGGTCCGGCGTCTTGTTCGGCGTATAGCTGCTGTTGGTCAGGTACCACGAAGTACCGTCATAACCGGCGCCCGTGCCAGGCAGATAAGCGAATGCCGCTGCGCCATCCTGACCACCGCTGTAGTTGCCGAAGGTCATGTGACCGTCACCACCGGAGGACTTCTCGGTGAAGGTGACGTTGGCCACGTCGGCCCAGGATTGCATGGCGAGCACGGCCTGGGCTTTCTGTTGCGTATTGAACTGGCTGAACCCGGTAATGCCGTGCTTGTTCATGGTGCTCGACGAGGCCGAGGTCAGGAACGTGTAGGTAAGTTCGATTTTGCCACTGCCGTCCTTGTCCTGGTAAGCAGCGCCGTCACGCAGCAGCTGGGTAGCGGCCTGGTCGACGGAGAAGGAGGGTTTGCCATTGACCGTGAGATTGCCACCCCGATCATACTGATGGCTGAAACTATCGATCTGGTTGTAGGCAGAACTGGCGGCAGCCAATGGTGCAAAGGCCTGTTCGGCAAGATCAATAGCGTTGTCTTTTACTTTCGACATAAACACACTTCCTTGTTTAGCAATGGAACAGTTTTTGTCCGATACGACAATCTCTGGCGAGATCGTCCTATCACTCGCCCAATGAAGGCGTATGAAAACTGACACAATTCGAAATCAAACGTCTACATTTTTTTTGACGTCAAATTGAACTGTTTCGCAGAACTCCAGCAAACATTGCTTGTGCTGTCAAAAGATTGTTCTTAGTACAGGGTTTCAGCCGGATTGTCCGACAATTTCATATTTAAATATTAAATATTGGTAAGTTGTTTTTTTGTTGATTGGCTCTCTTTTTTTGGACTTCTTAGTATCAGTGCCAGTGTATTGACATCAATCAAATTAAACGTCCAGTTAGTTGCCGCAGTGGACAACGACAGGGCTCCGACGACCCGTTAATCCCGGCACCGCTCTCAGACCATGCTCGTGATTGCGGCCTGCTAGACTGATTACGCTCTGGCTTGCCAGGCCACCGCATCCGAACGGCCAAAGTCCCTGTCTCCTGATCTGGAGGTATCCCATGAGCAACAGTACCGAACTCACAACTTTTAACGGCTGGGCCGCAACATCGGCAGGCGCGCCGCTGGAGCGCTATAGCTACGACCCCGGTCCATTGGGCGCCGAGGAGGTGGAAGTCGCCGTGGAGTATTGCGGCGTCTGTCACTCCGACCAGTCGATGATCGATAACGAATGGGGTCTGAGCCACTACCCGTTTATCCCTGGCCACGAAGTAGTCGGCAGTATCGTGCGAGTGGGCGCACAGGTACGCGGTCTCGAAGTGGGGCAACGGGTGGGCATTGGTTGGTACAAGGGCAGTTGCATGCATTGCTCCTCGTGTATCGAAGGCTCCCACCAGCTATGCAACACAGTCCAACCCACCATCGTCGGCAGCAACGGCGGCTTCGCCGATCGCCTGCGTTCGCACTGGGCCTGGGCGCTTGCGATACCGGACGGACTTGACCCGGCCATGGCCGGACCGCTGTTCTGCGCAGGCTCGACGGTGTTCAACCCGCTCGTGGAATTCGACGTCAAGCCCACTGACCGGGTCGGTGTCGTGGGAATCGGCGGCCTCGGTCATCTGGCACTACGCTTCCTCAACGCATGGGGTTGCGAAGTCACGGCCTTTACCTCGTCGCTGAGCAAACAGGACGAAGCCAGGCGCCTGGGGGCACACAACGTGCTCGCCTCTACCGACAGTAACGCGCTGAAATCCATTGCCGGCACCCTGGATTTTCTCCTGGTCACCGCCAACGCCGACCTCGACTGGCCGGCCATGCTCGGCACGCTGCGCGGCAAGGGTCGCCTGCACTTTGTCGGCGTCGTGCCTGGCGCTATTCCAGTGCACGTATTCAACCTGCTGCCCCAACAAAAGAGTGTGTCCGCCTCGCCGGTTGGCTCGCCCAGTAACACAGCAACCATGCTTGAGTTCTGCGCCCGGCATCAGATCTTGCCGCAGGTCGAACACTTTCCCATGAGCCGGATCAACGACGCCATTGATCACCTACGCAGTGGCAAGGCACGTTACCGCGTCGTGCTGGACGCCAGCAAATGACAGACTGGCGCGTCGGGTAATACCGCACGCGCCTTTTGCCATCGCTACGTAAGGCGATCCTGGAAGCAAGCGATGTTGACCTGGTCGCTTCTGGGTGCCCCAGTTGCCCCCGGACACCTGTTCGTTTCCAAAAGAGGTACCAACCCTATGAAGGACACGACTGCTGCGCAGCCGAACGCAGCCTTCGGCAGCTGCTACGGGTCCGCGCACGCCACGGCTTTTGTAGCAGCTGGCGCAGCCTGCGTTCGGCTGCGCAGCAGTCGTAAATCATCACAGCCAACACGCATCCCACAGCGGATAATCATGAACACGTATCACCAGTCCCGCCCGAACAGGATTGGCAACGACATATCGGGCAAGACCTTTCACGTCCTCCTCTTTCCGAACCGCTCGATCGTGATAGCCCTTCTGCCACAAACGCCCGCTTCGCCCTAGCGCCTGATTAACGGCCAGACTACTTCGGGACTTGATTCGACACATCAGCTCGGCCAGTGTTTTATCCCGAAGTTCTACCAAACAGTGCATATGATCTGGCATCACCACCCACGTCAAAAACTCTACCCAATGCTCCTCCTGAGCCTGATGTAATTGTTGGGCAACCAGCCTACCTAAGCGCCAATCGGTAAAAATTGGCTGCCGATCGTGAACCACAGCTGTTAACAAGTAGATGCGCCCAGGCTCCGAGTACCGCCCAATGCGTAGATGACCAGCTTTCGAACAAACAGGCATTCCATTGCCTCCTACTTACTGAAAGAGACATGGAATCTAACCCATTGCAGTCAACCCAACCGTAGCCATTGGCCACAAAAGATGACCGATCAGCTACCGGTCCTGATCTTGTTCCACACCCGCGTCCGCACCCGGTCGATGTTCAACGGCATCGCCTCAAGGGCAAACAATTTGCCCATCATTTCCGGGCTCGGATACACCTTGGTGTCGTTCTTGATCGCCGGATCGATCAGGTGGTCGGCCTGTTCGTTGCCGTTGGCGTAGTGCACGTAGTTGCTGATGCCGGCCATGACGTCGGGACGCAGCAGGTAGTTCATGAACGCGTAACCGGCTTTCTCGTCCGGGGCGTCGGCGGGCATGGCGACCATGTCGAACCAGATGGCCGCGCCTTCCTTGGGAATCGAATAGCCGATGTCCACACCATTCCCGGCTTCCTTGGCGCGGTTTTCCGCCTGGAGAATGTCGCCAGAGAAGCCGACGGCCACGCAGATATCGCCGTTGGCCAGGTCGCTGGTGTATTTGGATGAGTGGAAATAGCTGACATAGGGCCGGACTTTCATCAGCAGCGCTTCGGCCTTTTTATAGTCTTCGGGGTTCTTGCTGTGATGCGGCAGCCCCAGGTAATTCAACGCCGCCGGCAACAGTTCGGGCCCGTTGTCGAGGATCGCCACGCCGCACTTTTGCAGTTTTGCCATGTTCTCGGGTTTGAAGATCAGGTCCCAGGAATCCACCGGCGCGTTGTCGCCCAGCACCGCCTTGACCTTGGCCACGTTGTAGCCGATGCCGGTGCTGCCCCATAAATACGGGAAGCCATGCTCGTTGCCCGGGTCGTTGGCTTGTAACGTTTTGAGCAACACCGGGTTGAGGTTTTTCCAGTTCGGCAGCTGGCTCTTGTCGAGTTTCTTCAGGGCCCCGCCCTCAATCTGTCGGGCCATGAAGTGGTTGGACGGGAATACCACGTCATACCCGGATGTGCCGGTCATCAACTTGCCATCCAGGGTTTCGTTGCTGTCGAAGACGTCGTAACTGAAGGCGATACCGGTTTCTTTCTGGAAGTTTTTTGTGGTGTCCGGGGCGATGTAGTCCGACCAGTTGTAGATTTTCACGGTCTCGGCGGCCTGACTGAGGGTCGCGACGAGCGCAAGTGGAGCAAGCGTCAGTGTCTTTCGGATCATGGGTCGATTCCTGTATGGGTTGTTTTCTTTTTATTGGAGAACTGGCAGGCAATCAGAGATCAAAAAATCAAAACGTAGGTCTTGCGCACGGTTTCCTGGATGTCCCAGATGCCGAGGCCATCAGTGCATCGTCGTTCAGCGCATGAAACCTTCCATGAACCCCGCGACCCGGCCGGCCAGTTTGCGACGCCAGGGCGCGGTGTACGGATTGGCCAGGGTCTGGTCTTCGTGAACGAAGCTGCGGATGATTGCGTTGTAGCCCAGCCAGCGGCAGGGCTCCGGCTCCCAGGCCTTGAGCGCGTCGAGACCGCCCTCCGCAATCACCCACGGCTGGCGCACCAACTCGGTATCGCGCCGAAGAATCAGATCGGCCAGCGTCCGCCCGCCGAGGTTGCTGGCACCCACGCCTTCTCCGCCATAACCGCCCGACAAGGCGATGCCGCTGGCCTGATCGCAGAGCATGTGCGGCCTGAAGCGCCGGGACATCCCCAGGTTGCCTCCCCAGGCGTGGGTGATTCGCACGTTCTTGAGCTGTGGGAAGAGTTCACCGAACAGGTAGCGTCGCAACTGCACTTCGCTGGCGCTCAGCTCGAAGTCATGGCGCAACTTGCCGGCAAACTGATAGCCGCCACGGGCGCCAAACACCAGACGGTTGTCGGCCGTGCGCTGGCCGTAGGTGACCTGGCGGCTGCTTTCGCTGAACGCCTGACCATGGCTGAGGCCGATGTCGTCCCAGGTCGCGGCGGACAGCGGTTCGGTCGCCACCAGTAAACTCTGCACGGGCAATTGATAACGACCCAGCGGCGGCAACGTGACCGCGTAACCTTCTACCGCCGGCACGATCCAGCGGTTGCGAACCTGCGCGCGGGCGGTACGCAAACTGCCCGACTGCCATTGGGTGACCGGGCTGTTTTCATAAATTTTGACCCCCATGCGCTCCACCGTCCGTGCCAGACCTCGCACCAACTTTGCCGGGTGAATGGTCGCCACGTGCGGTGCATAGATACCGCCATAAGGTTTGGCAATTCTGATCTGTTGCGCCAATTGCTCGGGGCTGAGCCAGCGGTAGTCAGCCTCGGTCAGCCCTTGGCGGTAGAGCGCGTCCAGATAATTGCGCAGGCTGGCTTCCTGCTCCGGGTAACGCGCCGCACAGTAAAGCGCCCCGCCCTTGCGGTAATCGCAGTCAATGCTTTCTCGTTCGAGGACGATCTCTACTTCATCAGGGATGCTGTGCAACAGATCGAAAGAGGCGCGACGTTGTTCCGCCGGTAGTCCGGCGAGCAAGCGGTCTTCACCCAGCAGATTGCCCATCAACCAGCCGCCGTTACGGCCCGACGCACCAAACCCCGCGGTTTGGGCTTCGACGATGGCGATGTTCAGTCCCGGCGCCAGGCGTTTGAGGTAGTACGCCGTCCAGAGCCCGGTGTACCCGGCGCCAATGATGGCCACGTCGACGTCCAGGTCCTGTTCCAGCGCCGGGCGCGCCAGCATCGGCTCGTCGAGTTGATCCATCCACAAACTGATCGTTCGCCACGCTGCCATGCAAGACTCCGCCGCTCAATACTTCGATGGCGTCGATCCTAGTGCGTGGGCTCAGGGGCCGTCTTGCGCGCGTGCACGCAAAGAAATTTGTTTGGCGTAAGCCTTGGGCGACAGACCGGTGTGCTGGCGGAAACAGCTGTAAAACGCCGACAGCGAATTGAAGCCTGCGGCAAAGGCCAGCTCATCGATACGCAGCGGTGGAGTGGCACTGTCCAGTGCCGCGAGCAAATGCTGCAACCGCGCCTGATTGACGTAACGGTAGAAGCTTTGGCCGAGCACCTGGTTCAACAGGTAGGAAATCTGATTGCGGCTGTAACCGCACTCCTTCGCCACCCGTTGCAGGTCGAGTTCGGGATCCAGATACGGCTGCTGCCCCTGGAAATACTGCTGCAAGTCTTCGGCCATGAAGCTCAGCTGTCGCGGTGACAACCCGAGCCGACTGACCGCCGGGCGCAGGTTGCGGGCGGCTTTGCCGGATGTTTGTTCATGTACAAGGGTGGCGTATTCATTGACCCGCCAGATCAGCCCGTCACGTACGGTGATCGCCTCGCTGGTCCGAAACGACACCAGCCCTTCACCGCCGCGAAGGGTGATGCGGTATTGAATGAACGCCGTGTTGCCATCCAGTCGAATACGGTCCGAGTGCTCCAGCGCCTCATCCGGATCCCGGGGCATGCTGTCGCGCACGTAGTCGCGCAACGCGTCCAGCCCCATCACGCGGTTCTGGAAAAAGTCGTTGTACTGAATGTCCGGGTGATAAAGCGCCATCACACCATCCAGATCCCGGTGCTTCCAGCGCAGGTGGTAACGCATGACCGTGTCGCCCGTGGCCTGGGTTTGCGACGGACCATCATCATCGGCGTGCATAGAGGACTCGACGAGAAAAAATCGAGCTTGCCGAAGTTCTGTCCGGGCTTCAATGACCAATGGGATGCCCGGCAATGCTGGCCCTTGGCCGAGATGCCCGTATCTCATGACCTGCATCAAAAAAAACTGAACCAATCGCTGAACGGTCTGAAAAAATCCACATGATTTTCACATCCGGGTGCTACTTTTAAAGACAGTCACCGGTTGAGCCATTGAAGGCTCTTCCCTCCTAACATGAGCTAAAGGAAGCGCTCGATGAAGAAGGTGGGCAACACATGAATCAAGGTTCATTCAGCAAGGTTACTTTTCCAAATGCCTGCCAGCTGATGCGCTGGCATTTTCATCCCATGGGTTTCGAGGCGACCATGGATGCACCGGGCAGCATGGTTGCTCGCCTGTTCGACCGAGCCAGCGGCGAAACCATGATCGCCATTGCCGGCATTCCTTGTGCAACGGTCATGAACGCCGCCGATGTAGAGCGGATTATCGAAGCGGTCGAGGATGAGCTGGAAGCGTTCATTCCTCCGCAGACGCTCAGGAGTTATGCCTGACAGCCAACACCCGACAAAAAGCCCGCTTATCGATTTAGCGGGCTTTTTGTAGCAGCTGCCGAGCCCGATCGGCTTGTAGCAGCTGTCGAGCCTGCGAGGCTGCGTTCGGCGGCGAAGCCGTCGTAAAATCAGAACTCACGGTGTATCAGGCAGACTATGTCAACCGGATTCACGACGGCTTCGCCGCCGAACGCTGCCTCGCGCTGCTCGACAGCTGCTACAAGGAATGCGTCGCCGCAACTTGCATCAGCGCCTGGGCCAGATCGGCGCGTAGGTCTTCGACATCCTCCACCCCTACAGACAAACGCACCAGCGCATCGCTGATACCTAGCTGTGCGCGTGTTTCTGCGGGAATGGTGGCGTGAGTCATGATCGCCGGGTGCTCGATCAGGCTTTCCACCCCGCCCAGGCTCTCGGCCAAGGCAAAGATCCGCACACTCTCGAGAAAACGTCTGGCGCCCGTCAGGTCGCTGTTCAGCTCGACGGAAATCATCCCGCCGAACCCGCGCATCTGCCGCCGCGCCAATTCGTGCTGCGGGTGCGATGGCAGGCCCGGATAATACACGCGTGCCACTTGCGGCTGACGTTCCAGCCATTGCGCCAACTCCAGCGCGTTGCTGCAATGACGTTCCATGCGCAGCGCCAGGGTCTTCACCCCGCGCAAGGTGAGGAACGCGTCGAACGGCCCGGCGATCGCCCCCACTGCGTTCTGCAGAAAGCCCAGGCGCTCGGCCAGTTCTGCATTCTGCCCGACCACTGCGATGCCGCCGATCACGTCGGAATGACCGTTGAGGTACTTGGTGGTCGAGTGCAGCACGATATCAAAGCCCAATTCCAGAGGACGCTGGATCCACGGGCTGGCGAAGGTGTTGTCCGCCACGCAGATGATGCCGCGCTCGCGACAGATGCGTGCGACGGCGGCGAGGTCAGTGAGGCTGAGCAAAGGATTGCTCGGCGTCTCGACCCAGACCATCCGCGTGTCATGCTGCAGCGCCGCTTCGAAGGCCGCCAGGTTCGTCAGATCAACGAAGCTGAAGCGATGCCCCGCGCTGCGCCGACGCACCCGTTCGAACAGACGGAAAGTCCCGCCGTACAAATCATTGCCAGAAACGATGTGCGCACCCGCGTCGAGCAATTCGAGCACAGTGGCGATCGCCGCCAGCCCGGAGGCGAAAGCGAACGCCTGGGTGCCGCCCTCAAGGTCCGCCACGCAACGCTCCAGGGCAAAGCGCGTCGGGTTGTGCGAACGCCCGTAATCGAAGCCCTTGTGCACACCGGGGCTCTGCTGCGCATAGGTGGAGTTGGCGTAAATCGGCGGCATCAGCGCCCCGGTGGTCGGGTCCGGCGTCTGTCCGGCATGGATCACACGGGTGGCAAAGCCCCGTGGCGCGGTGCTTTCATCGTGCTGACTCATGCCAGGGACCTCCGCAAGTGATTGAGCATGTCGACGCGGGTAATCAGGCCATGGAAGCCCGAGGTGTCGGCGATGATCGCCACCAGCCCACGGTCGAGCACCGCCTCCAGTTCAGCAAGACTGGCGCCGGGAGGCAGGGTTTCGAGTTTGTCGGTCATCGCGCTGGTCACGGTCATGCGAAAGTGCGTGGCGTCTTCATGCACGCCAAACAGAATATCGGACTCGTCGATGACCCCGACCAGCCGCTGCCCGTCCACCAGCACCGGCAGTTGCGACACATCCGCCAGGCGCATGCGCTGGAAGGCGGTGAGCAAGGTGTCGTCCGGGCCGACGCTGACCACCCGGCCATCCTCGAAACGCCGCGCGATCAGGTCACGCAAATCGCCGTAGCGTTTGCGCGCAAGCAGGCCCTGATCGTTCATCCACTGGTCGTTGTAGATCTTCGACAGATAACGGGTGCCGGTGTCGCAAACGAAACTGACCACCCGCTTCGGCTCGGTCTGCTCGCGGCAGTAACGCAATGCCGCCGCCAGCAAGGTGCCAGTCGAAGAGCCGCCGAGAATGCCTTCGGCGCGCAGCAGCTGGCGGGCATGATCGAAGCTTTCCTCATCGCTGATCGAATAGGCCTTGCGCACGCTGGAAAGGTCGGCAATCGACGGAATGAAGTCCTCACCGATGCCCTCCACCGCCCAGGAGCCGGGCGTACCAAGGGTGCCGCTGCGGCTGTATTCCGCCATCACCGAGCCGACCGGGTCGGCCAACACCATTTCCAGATTCGGTTGTACGCGCTGAAAGAAACGAGTCAGCCCGGTCAGCGTGCCGGCCGAACCGACACCAACCACGATGGCATCCACATCATGCTGAGTCTGCGCCCAGATCTCCGGCGCGGTGCTGCACTCGTGGGCCAGCGGGTTGGCCGGGTTGTTGAACTGATCGGCGAAGAAGGCGTCGGGAATGTCCTTGGCCAGCCGCGCAGCGACGTCCTGGTAATAATCGGGATGGCCCTTGCCGACGTCGGAGCGGGTGATATGCACCTCGGCGCCCATCGCTTTGAGGTGAAGGACTTTCTCGGTGGACATCTTGTCCGGCACCACCAGTACCACCCGATAGCCCTTGGCGCGACCGACCAGGGCCAGCCCCAGGCCAGTGTTGCCGGCCGTGGCCTCGACGATGGTACCGCCGGGGCGCAGGCGACCGTCGCGCTCGGCGGCGTCGATCATCGCCAGGCCGATGCGATCCTTGATCGAACCACCGGGGTTCTGCGATTCAAGCTTGAGGAACAGTGTGCATGGGCCGGTATCGAAGCGGCTGATACGCACCAGCGGCGTATTGCCAATCAGTTCGAGCACGGCGGGACGGGAGTTGTTCGGCATGTCGTCACCTCGCTACGGGTATCCGCACTGGATGGACAGCGACCTGAAGCGAGTCGAGCGCCTCGTCGCAATCAAAGCCTCGCTTGGACCATAGGCCGGGATCGCGACCCTCGCAACTTTTGTGGCGAGCGAGCTTGTTGTGGCGAGGGAGCTTGCTCCCGCTTGAGTGCGCAGCGCTCACAAAAATCGGCAATGCTTGTCGCATTTTTGGGGCCGCTACGCAGCCCAGCGGGAGCAAGCTCCCTCGCCACAGGTTTTTTGACTCAAGACTCTCTTGAGGTTCAGGCCTGCACTTTTCCCTGACGGTGATCGGCAAAAAACGCCTTGCCCTTGCCGATCCGGTCGGAGGCCTTGGGCATATTCGCCGCCTGGGTATCCTGGCCATCGACATACCAGTAGCAATGGCTCACCGCCCGGGTGATGCCCACGTAGGCCAGACGCAGGATCTCGTCTTTCTGTGCGCTGTCGTAGGGCTCGCTGTCGCCGGCCTTGCCGAGCCCGGCCATGCGATAGACCTGGTTCTTGTAAGGCGAACTGGTCAGATGCTGGCAATCACCCAGCAGGAACACCGCATCAGCTTGCAGGCCCTTGGCGCTGTGATAGGTCAGTTGCTTGAGCCGTCGCGCGTCGTACGGCAAGCTAGAATCAACATTAACTACAGACTGAATATGCTCTTCTATCAATGACTTATCGCTACTTTTTCGATAAAGCATCAAGATTGAATCGCCTTTTCTGTAGTGCTCGATCAGGCGCTGGGCCATGCCCTGGTCATCCCGATCGAGGACGTTCACCGGCAGCAACGCCTTGGGTTCTCCGCTGGCCTTGGCCTTCTTGCCGGCGATTGCCGGTGCGGCGCGGACGATGTGCTCCGCCGCGTCGATGATGTGCTGATGGCTGCGGTAATTGTCGCTGAGCATCACCTTGGTTGTGCTCGGCGACGGGAACTCCTTGTTGAACTCCATGAAGTAGCTCGGCGAGCTGCCACGCCAGCCGTAAATCGATTGCCAGTCGTCCCCCACACACAGCAATGACGAACGTTGCGCCCCTCGCCCTACGTGCATGGCCGGGCCACGACTACGGATCTCGGCCAGGCTGGCGCGAATCCAGGAAACGATCTGCGGCGACACGTCCTGGAACTCATCGATCATCAAGTGCGACATTGGCCTGAGCAGTTCATCGCCGAGCAACTTGAGATTCTCCGGTGAATGCTCGCTGAACAGGGCAAACATCCGGTTGTAGGTCATCAGGGGTGGCGATTGATCCAGCAGATGATCTTCCAGCGCTCGCCAGAACAGGCTCAAGGCCTCGAAGAAGAATCGGTCCGGGTCATCTTTGGCGAAACTCATCTGGCCCACGGCATTGGGCACATCCAGGCCGAGGTTTTCGATAAACCCGGCTGCCGCGACAAAACAGTCCAGCAACGGCGCGGAAGCCAGCTCGCCCTTGACCTTGTAATCGAAGCCCGGCCCGGCGCTGGCGTCACCGGCAAGCGACGCCAAAACACGTTTTGAAGATTCGTAACTATCGAGCCATATCAATGGTTTACGACAGAAAGCTTGAAACAAGGTGCGCTTTACAGCCCATTCCGCACGCACGGTCAGCTTGGCATTCGGGCGGCTGACCTGGGGATTTTCCCGAGGATCGAAACCCAGCACCACCCAGGCATCCAGCGCCGGAATGTAACCGTGGCAATGGAAGGTCGAACCGTTGATGTCGAAGGTCTGACGATTCGGCTCGATGCCCTTGATCGGCCAGGCGCCGGCGCGAAACCACAGGTCCTCGATGGTGTCACACAGCTCTTCATCGCGCTTGGCCGCCAGTTCAGTCACCGCCATGCGCTTTTGCACGTCCGGGTGATCGCGCTCCAGTTCCTTGAGCTGCAAGGCGTGACGAGACAACGGCTTGATCAATTCGCGGAAACGCTCATCGCGGGTATGCAGGCTGTGATAGCAGGCGTTGAGCTGCTGGCGCTGGGCGTCGTTGATTCGCAGGTCGAAGGGGTTGCTGTCGACCTCCTCATCGGTGCCCTGCACGCGAAAGCTGAGGTTTTCGAAGGCTTGCAGCCGTTCGAAACCCGGCAGGCTGCGCACCATTGGCAGGATCCGCGAATGAAAAGTACGCACCAGGTCCCGCGCTTCTTTGAAGCTGAGCGCCCGGCCCCACACGGCAAACAGTTCGATCAGCTTATTGATGAAGTCCTTGCGCGACTCGCGGGTGAAGGTCACCACGGTCATCGAGCTCAGCTCAAACCCCAGGTAATGGCTGAGCAGCAGGATACGCAACACCAGGGTGGTCGACTTGCCCGCGCCCGCGCCGGCGATCACCGAAGTCGACGGTGTGTCACTGAAGATCATTTTCCATTGGGCAGCGCTCGGCTGGGCATGCGCAGGCAGCAGTCGCGCCACGTCGGCCTTCATGCGCTTCTTCAGCTCGGCGCTCAATGGCAGGCGCCAATCGTCGAACAGGTTGTCATCGACGTTGGGCGGTCGATGCTCGGTGGAGCGCGAGTCGCGGATCAGCAGCACTTGCCGGCCTTCTTCCAGACCCTCGAGCTTGCCTTCCTTATAGCCGTATTCCACGCCAGCGCTGTGACCGCTGCGAAAACCGTCGGCTTGCCCGTGCAGCCAGGACGCACGGTGTTGCGCGCGCAGGCGGGTCAGGCCGTGGCCAAAGAACCGGGCGGCCAGACGTTTGAGCAAAGGCATCTCGGCCAGGGGACGAAGTTCGGGCGGAAGATCGGGTGTGTGTTGCGGCACGCAGGCGGACTCCAGTGTGTGAGGCTGTCGGGGGCTATGGTGTCTGCATTTGCCGTTGAGTTCTAGTGAAATGCTTACAGGTCATTGGCTTATGCGATGAAGTGAAGGCTGGATGAGAAAAATTCGAGATTATTCGGTATCAAATAATTCGATTGTATTGAGGCATTTTTTACGCTTTTTATCGATGGGTACCTGATGGATGATACTGACCATCAACCACCGGTTCTCGTTTGTGGCTCAGACGTTCTGCCCCCATGACGAACCTTTTTCAGGAGACGATCATGCTTGAACTCAGACCTTTCAACTCCCTGGGCGGCGCGCACCATGGCTGGCTGGATGCTCACCACCACTTTTCGTTCGCCGAGTACTACGACCCCAAACGCATGAACTGGGGCAACCTGCGGGTGTGGAACGATGACGTGATTGCCCCCGGCACCGGGTTCCCGCAACACCCGCACCGGGACATGGAAATCATCACCTACGTTCGTGAAGGCGCGATTACCCACCAGGACAACCTGGGCAACAAGGGCCGTACCGAAGCCGGTGATGTGCAGGTCATGAGCGCCGGCACCGGGATCGCCCACAGTGAGTACAACCTGGAAGCGACCGAGACCCGGATCTTTCAGATCTGGATCATCCCCAACGAAACCGGTCTGGCACCGTCGTGGGGCGCCAAGCCCTTCCCCAAAGGCCAGCGCGAAGGCTTCGTGACCCTGGCCAGTGGCAAGGCCGGCGACGATCAAAGCCTGCGGATTCGCGCCGATGCACGTCTGGTGGCGGCCAACCTGAAAGCCGGGGAAACGGCTGAATATCGTCTGGACAGTGGCCGTCGCGCTTATCTGGTGCCAGCGACAGGAGCGATTGAAGTCAATGGCTTGCGCGCACAAGCTCGAGACGGGGTCGCGGTTGCCGATGAGCAAGTGTTGCGGGTGACTGCGATCGAGGACAGCGAAATCGTCTTGGTAGATGTGGCTTGAGGCGGTAAATGCGCGGCAAAAAAAGGGGCGACCGTTGATGGTCGCCCCTTTTTTTGGCTGAAGTCCTGTGTGACTGTATTGACGCTTTCGCGGGCAAGCCTCGCTCCTACAGGATTAGCGTCGATCGGCGCCGACCTTCTGTAGGAGCGAGGCTTGCCCGCGAAGGGGCCTTCAATCACTTCGCAGAAATTGCGCCATCTACCAGTGTCTGAGCCTCGGCCACCAGTTGTTTCAGGTGGTCGTCACTGACAAAGCTTTCTGCGTAAATCTTGTAGATGTCCTCGGTGCCCGACGGCCGCGCCGCGAACCAGCCGTTCTCGGTCATGACTTTCAGACCGCCGATGGCCTGGTCGTTGCCCGGTGCATGGCTGAGGATGCTCTGGATCGCTTCGCCCGCCAGTTGAGTCGAAGTGACCTGGTCCGGCGACAATTTGCTCAGCAGTGCTTTCTGTTCAGGGTTGGCCTTGGCATCAACGCGTACCGAGAACGGCTCACCCAGTTCATCGGTCAACGCGCGATAGGCCTGGCTTGGATCACGGCCCGTGCGAGCGGTCATTTCAGCGGCCAGCAGCGCCGGAATCAAACCGTCCTTGTCGGTACTCCAGACACCGCCGTCCTTGCGCAGGAACGATGCACCGGCGCTTTCTTCACCGCCAAAACCCAGGGAGCCGTCAAACAGACCGTCGGCAAACCATTTGAAACCGACCGGCACTTCGTACAGACGACGGCCCAGGCGTTTGGCGACGCGATCGATCAAGCCGCTGCTGACCACGGTCTTACCCACGGCCGCATCGGCGCGCCACAGTGGACGGTTCTGGAACAGGTAGTCGATCGAGACCGCGAGGTAGTTGTTCGGCGCCAGCAAACCACCGGACGGGGTCACGATGCCATGACGGTCGTGGTCCGGGTCGCACGCAAACGCCACGTCGAAACGCTCTTTCAGGCCGATCAGGCCTTGCATGGCATAGCTGGACGATGGGTCCATGCGGATCTGCCCGTCCCAGTCGACGGTCATGAAACGGAACGTTGCATCAACCTGTTTATTCACCACTTCCAGGTCCAGGCGGTAGTGCTCGGCAATCGCCGACCAGTAGCGCACCCCTGCTCCGCCCAGCGGATCGACACCCAGACGCAGCTTCGCATCGCGGATGGCGTCGAAGTCGATCACGTTGATCAGGTCAGCGACATAGGTGTTGAGGTAATCGTGACGATGGGTAGTGCTGGCCTTCAGGGCCTGCTCGTAGCTGATGCGTTTGACGCCGGCGAGCTTGGCTGCCAGCAACTCGTTGGCCTTGGCTTCGATCCACTTGGTGATGTGGGTATCGGCCGGGCCGCCGTTGGTTGGGTTGTACTTGTAGCCACCGCTTTGCGGCGGGTTGTGGGACGGCGTGATGACGATGCCGTCCGCCAGGCCTGAAGTGCGCCCGCGGTTGTAGCAAAGAATCGCATGGGAAATGGCCGGCGTCGGGGTGTACTCGTCGCCTTCGGCGATCATCACCGTGACACCGTTCGCCGCCAACACTTCCAGGGCACTGGCACCGGCCGGCGTGGACAGTGCGTGGGTGTCGATCCCGACGAACAGCGGGCCATCGATGCCCTGGGCCTCGCGATACAGGCAGATCGCCTGGCTGATGGCCAGGACGTGCCATTCGTTGAAACTCAAGTCGAACGAGCTACCTCGGTGTCCGGACGTGCCGAAGGCAACGCGCTGGGTAGAAATGGCTGCATCGGGCTGGCCGGTGTAATAGGCCGTTACCAGTCGCGGGATGTCGACCAACAGTTCTGCCGGTGCCGGTTTGCCCGCAAAAGGACTGAGTGTCATGCAAAACCTCTGAGAGAGAGTGGTTCGGGATAGGAGCGCAGTTTACTGACAGTTTGGCCGTTGCGCGACGTTATCGAATGTCAGGTTCCGAGGAGCTCTGCCACCTCGGCTCAATCGATCGATTCCAGACGCAAGGCATCCCCCAGTAGCCCCAGTGCAGCGACGAGCTCGTGGTCGCCACCGAACGTATGACTCAGGCGCAAGTGCTGCGCGTGCAGGCCCTGCAAACTGAACAACTCCCCCGGTGCGATGACCACTTGCTGCTTGAGCAGTCTCTGGAACACTCGATGTACATTGACCTGGCGCAACGAGCGAATCCACACCGTCGCCCCGCCCTGGGGCTCGACGAAATGCAGCGATTCCGGCAGACGCTCCTGGAGCAGTTGGGTCATCAGCACCATGCGTTCCTTGAGCAATCGACGCAACACCAGCAGGTGTTGATCGATGCGTCCGTTGCTGTACAGCCGCGCGATGGCTTTCTGACGAATCAGCGACAAACGGAATGCCCGCAGCAGAAAGTGCCGTTGCAGTTCGGCACGCAGTTGTCGCGAAAGCAGGTAACCAAAGGGTGCCTCCGAGCCGATGATTTTCTCGAAAGTGGAAAACACGATCAGCCGATCAGGGTCCACCAGGTCGCGAAACCGCAAGCCGCTCGGCTCGAATTCGAGCTCGCCGTAACAATCGTTTTCCAACACCCAACAGCCATGCCGTCCCAGCAGTTGCGCAGTGGACTGCCGGTTGTCGTCAGGCGCCACGCTCCCGCGCGGCATGTTCAGTCCCGATGAAAGCATCATCAGTCGCACCTGCCCGGTCTCGAGCAGCTCTCTCAGCTGTTCGAGATCCAGGCCACCACAGGCTTGCAGCGGCAGCTCGACAACCTGCACGTCGGCGTCCTGGAACAAGCGCAGAATCACCCAGTCGCACGGCGACTCGACCACCACCACCGAATCTTTGAGCTCAAGAACGGCGATCAATATTTCAAGTACGCCGCGCATATCTGCGCCGATATAGACATCATCGGCATGCCAGCAGCGTGTCGGCGAAGTGGTGTAGCGTGCCGCAAGGGCCGTGCGCAGTTCCAGCTCGCCGCAGGGTTGTGAAGACGGTTGTGGCTGGCGCGGATACTGGCGCAGCAATTCTCTCTCCAGCAACAACAACGGGCTGTCCAGGGGTTGTAACAACGCCGGCTCATCGGCGCTCAACACCAGCATGCCGGGGCGCCTGGCGTTGACATAGACCGTTTCGAGCAGGTCTTTGCCGCTGCCGGGAAGACCGATAGAAGACACCGGCAGTGCGTAATAGCCCGACTTGGCAACCGAATAGATGCGTCCTTCCTTCTCCAGCAGCGAATACTTCATACTGCAAGTACATAAATGACATCAGTTTTTCCGTATCGTGCCAATAAAATCAGTGTGATAGCATTTGGAAAGACGCATGGTTGTTGGGATTTTTTGTAAAAAACAAAATTCACTTACTAAAACTCCGATGGGAAGTGTTAACACGATGGCAATGATAGTGAGAGACTACAAAGCGCGAGACGGCAGTCGCTTCTCACTGCTCATAGACCTAGAGGGAGATGCCTTCCCGTTGTTCTATCCAACTGCATTCATCACCATGCGGATGGCGAGCAAAACAGCTGGCTCACAGAGGGTCGCCCTGTTCGCCCTAAAAAGACTGTACGAATGGGCCTCGCGGCATAAGATCGATCTTGACCACAGGTTCGCGACTAAGAAGCTACTGACCGTGCCGGAGGTCGAATCCCTCGTCCAGGCGATATCGGTGAACACCAAAAAGCGCGACGGCACCACTATCAAGGGAGCTCAGGTCGACTACTCGCTCGACATCCTGAAAGTCTATTTTGGGTGGTTGTTCGGCCACTGGATCACTGACTCGAATGCCACAGAGAACGCAAAGCTAATTGAACGTCTTCAGGCCAATCTCCAAGAGCGTAAGAAGAAAACCGGTTCAAAGTCTAAAGCGAAAAGGGAGCGTATCGCCAAGAGGCTCAGTGACCCCGCAGATGCGGCGCTCTTGGAGCTGTTCGAGAATGCGGACGAACTCATGAAGGGTACCCCTGGATCTGAGCCAGAGGAGCAGGCTAGCCTCAGCAAACCAAACCAACTCGTATCTCTTTTCAAGCGAGCGGTCTTATTTCGCAATGTCCTTGCCCTGCGCATCCTCTACGACACAGGTATGAGGTTGGGCGAGTTACTTAGCCTCCGGTACCCAGATTTCATCCCTGCATCTGGTGGAGACAGCGCCCACATCAGAATCCGCCGCAATCATGATGACGAGTTTGATCGCCGAATGAACCAACCAGTGGCAAAGACATTGGGGCGAACTCTCAAAATCTCAGAAGATCTTGAGAAGATGATGTTTGAGTATCTGGGAAGGTATCGAGCAGAGATCCCTAACGTTGGCTTCAAAAACGAATCGTTCATCTTTGTGAACCACAAACGGGGCGAAAATCAAGGTCGAGAGATCGAGATTACGACGTTTCGGTCTGCTCTGTCCGTGATCATTAAGCGAGACAAGAGACTCAAGGGACTGCACCCTCACCTGCTTCGACACCACTGGAATTACAGATTTTCCGAGCACTGCGAAAAAATGGGCTACAGCGATACAAAAATTCGGCAGGAGCGCGAGCACTGGATGGGATGGGTCGAAGGATCGTCATCGGCGCTCGACTATGACTTGCGTCACATTCAACAATCTGCGAACGAAACAGGTATTGCTGTCGCATCAGATACTGCAAGGAATAAATTTGATCGAAAACGATCAGGCAGTAGTCGCTATGGGCAGTGAAATCGTCTGTTGTTTCGATCACGGACAACGATCGCTTGCCCGGAGCTCTATGCACCAAAGCAGATATCGCTGAGCACAAAGGCACCCGCCAGCATTCCGCTCTGAATCGTCAGTAAATACAGTACATGGTAAGATTTATGGCCTCCAATAATAACGCAACAATAAACGCCGCAAAAGCTATCGATCGTCTTGACATACCGATCGAAGATATCGAAATCATGACGAATTTTGATCGCAATGAACTCCCGTCAAGTGGTTCTTACAGCGTAAGATTCTCAAATACGAGCGTCACTATCGCGGATCGGCGAACAGTTGATATTAGAAGTATCCTAGACATGGATAACCAAACTGTACTTGGATTCAAATCCACACTAGAAGCGATTGCCATCAGCAACTTACTTGCGCCTTCGACCTTGGGCAACTACGTTAACAGAATCGAACAAAGCATTAAAACAAGCTCAATCAAGGAATTTACTCATAACTCCTATCGAAAACTAATTAAACAGGTATCTCAAGATACTAATCATGCCTTCACGTCTATTCTAAAAACATGGTATAAATTGGGTTATCCTGGCGTTGACGCAGAGGCATTTAGCGTTGTAATGGCCTTGAAGGCCCCAGGTATGCAGAGTCGAAAACGAATTACTTCGGATGACCCCACTGAAGGCTGGTATTCAGCTCAAGAATACGACGATCTAATAGATACCTATTGGCTAGACTACGAGTCGGGGAAGATCAGCCTGCGAGACACGTCAGCACTGCTGTTGATGGGCCAATACGGCAAGCGAGGAGTCCAGCTTGCTAATCTTAAAGTATCTGACTTTCTTTCAGATGGAGAAACTGAAGGTCTTTCTGGGAAGCGTGTGACTTTTCCAGGATCCAAGGATAGGAGTGCCGAGTATTGGTTTCGGGGCTCAAAATTCGAAACTCATCCAATGGGCGACGACCTGTGGAACCTTTGCATGCTACAAATTTATAGTACCATTGCCGATCATGAAAAACATTTCCAACGCAAACTTACTGAAGCTGAACGCAATGAACTTCCTTTTCTCCAGCGTGATATGAGCCGGTTGAAAAAATTAAATGATGGTTCGTTTCCAATCGGCCTGTCGAGCGCTGTATTCCATCTAAGCAGCTCAGCGATTTCTACAGCGTTGAAAAGAGTCTCAGGATCCATAGTTGTCTCTCATCGCACTGGGAAGTCGGTACGTGAGTTTGCCTATCGAATGAGGTATACACGCGCTCGACAGCTCGCACGCTTGGGCGTACCTCGTGCGACCTTACAATACTGGCTAGGCCACAGTGAAAATACCTCTCTCGATCATTACTACGACGACCCGGCAGAAGATGCTCGGCTGCTAGATCTTGAAATGCAAGTAATACTTGCCCCTCTCGCTCAGGCCTTCTCCGGAACATTAAGGGATAAAGAGTCTGATGCAGTTCGCGGAAACAATCCTGCCAGCCGCATTGAATTGGACGGTCATCACAGCGTGGGTACTTGCGGGGAGCACGGATACTGCAATGCGTCGGTTCCAATCCCGTGTTACCGTTGCGCGAAATTTCAACCGTGGGTCGATGCTCCTCACGAAGAGGTGCTACTAAGGCTCATCGAACGGCAAGAGGAAGAGAATAATATCCACATGCCGAGTAAAACTCGCCGGATCCTAGTACCTCTCCAGCTAAATAAAGATATTGCTGCTGTCAAGCTGGTCATCAGACTCTGCGACGCTCGCAAACAGGAGCTGAGATCAGCTGCACAAGAAACTCAAATGCATCTCGATGAAGGCAACAACTTTATCGATGCAAAAAAGAAACACAAGGCCAGGTAGACAGCATGTCCAATCCAATCAACTTTGAGTCCAAAAGCCAGATCGCTTGCCAGAAACACCTGCAGAGTTACATCCACCTAGCAAAGCACGTAAGCCCTATTTGGAAAAACCACCCTGGCTTCGACTGGAATACAGATGTATGGCATACACCGCGCGGCAAGTTACGCTTTATGACTTACGGGGTAAAGCTACAGGCATCAAAGGTACCAACTCGTGATCAGCAATTTGATCCTGATTTTATGGAATTCGCCAAGGCTTACATTGTCAACACCCGGAAAGGTGATCCTGCCAAGGCCTTTCGGGTTGACTATCTTGCTGTCCAAATTATTGGTGCCGCACTGACTTTAGTCGACGGCCATGCTGATATCACCCGATTATCCGAGCGACATCTTGATAAAGCAGTTGAAATCATCAAGCAACGGAATAAAAGCCACCACGCCACAGCCGTCGCGGTGAAAGCCTTGGCAAGGGTTGTTGCTGAACAGAATATTTCCCCGCACTCGATCAAGTACTGGGCATCCCCTTTTAACGATAACTCGCAAGCGGAAAGCGCAAAGCCTGTCAAACAATCGCTTCCCGATGACGAGGCCATATTAGCGCTAGCCGAAATTTTCTCGCGCGGTTACCACAGCGACGATCTCGATGATGAGGCGGTTTACATCACGAGTATTACCGCAATTCTGTTATCAGCACCGATGCGAATTGCCGAGAAGCTAAGGCTCAGATTAGACTCGATGAAATCTGAAAAAGATAAGAATGGCGATACGCAATGGTATCTGCATTACTACTCCACGAAGAATAAAAAAATCATGACAAAAGGCGTTCCAGCCACCATGGTGGAGCATTGCAAAGAGGCATTCAGGCGCTTGACAGCCATTACGGAGCCAGGGCGCAAACTCGCTTTGTATCTCGAGAGCGGCAAAACTGAATTTTACCCTCACCCTGGCGTACCTGCCGTACCTGCCGATCAGATTTTGACGAAAGATGAAGTAATCTCAGCGCTTGGTCGTCCAACGGAAAAATCGACCGAGCAGGTGATGAAACACATGACGGGGTCGTACAAACTCGAGGGCTGGACGTTGAATAAATTGTGGGAGATTGTTCGGGCCTACAATATGAAGCTCAACCCTTTCTTCCCATATCAAGTTGATTCTGAGCTGCATATTACAAAGCCACCGAAAATGTCTGAGTCTTTGTTGTGTTTCCTCAAGCTTCAGATCAGCCAGGGGCTGGCAACCAGCCCAGTGCTGCTGACACCAGCAAACCAACACTACTATTCATCACGTGTAGGCCCGGATCGGGTGGCTACAACTAATGGCAAGACTTATCCCTCTTTCTTCACAAAGCAGGGCTATCCAAGCCTTTCTCTCCGATCGCACCAGTTACGACATTTCCTGAATACCGCAGCGAAAGAAGCTGGGGTTGGGATTGAGACCATCACCAAGTGGAGCGGGCGCGCATCGGTTAAGCAGACGCGTGACTATATCCATCAGGATCCGATGCGCAAAGCCGAGATGTATAGCGCTGATGTGATTCCCGTGAAAGACGTCACTCCCGAACCCATCACTGCTGCCGAATACAATATCATCAGCAAGGGGCCGATCATCACAACGCGGTACGGTATCTGTACGCACCCGTGGACAATTAGTCCATGTCAGAAATCGGGCGATTGCTTGAATTGTTCTGACTTGTTGCATTGCAAAGGGCACAAGAATTCATTAGCAGCTGTGAAGGTTGAGCGGGATCATGTGGCAGAAAACCTCGCGGCAACAATGAAAGAGATCGAGGCTGGTAATCGCCCGGCAACGCGTTGGGTGGAAACGCATACTCTTTACCTGGAACGTCTGAGCCAGATTGTAGCCATGCACGAAAACCCTGACATTCCGGACGGCAGTCCGGTACAAATGGTGGGCAAAGACTTCACGCATGCGAAGCGGATCATTCTCAATAAGCAGCCGGAAGCTAAGCTGACAAACAATACCGGCAGCGTTCTTAGCGGTATCGACGATGAAGATCTGCAGCTTTGCCTTCAAGAAATGATGAGTGGTAACTGATATGCCCCGTGCTTTTACACCCAAGGAACTCAAAGCCATTGTGGCGATTATCAGGGATTGGCCAATCAAGCAGAAGCTGACCTGGGATGAGATCTGCAAAGCGTCTGAATCGGTGCTGGACTTTGTTCCAAGCCGCCAGGCTTTTGTCGATAAGCCAGCGGTGGTCAATGCCTATAAGGTTCGGAAAGCGGCGATCATTTCTCACCGGGACAAGCTTGCGAGCATTCCAAAACCGAAGAGCCTTACGGCTGCTGCGGAGACGATCGCAAGGCAGCAGGAAGAGATCAGGCAGCTCAAGAACGAAGTTCAAGCGATGGCAGAGATGGCTCGACGCTTTATTCATAATGCAGTGGTGCATGGGTTGAAGCGGGAGCAGTTGAATGCCCCGCTGCCAAAAGTTGACCGGAAATGACCGGAGAGACATGGTATGTGCGGGGTGTCGTGACATCCGAATACTGCAACAACGGCTGCAGCTAGCCACAATTACACAAGTTGAAAAGCTGAAAACTTTTTTGCGCGCCCTGTCGGGACGGCTGTCGTAAATCGAGCCTGGGCGGTACCCGCCCGTCTCGCCCCTGACGGGCTTCCAACCTCGCGCCTTCGGCCTTCGCCTGCGCGCTCCGCTTGCTCTAAAGCCACTATCATGAGCGCATTGCTAGTCAAATGGCGAGAGTTTACGTCAGCGTATTTCACTCGACGAGCCGGATGAACGGGTCTAGAGCAAAAGGAGAAATAAACCTGGCGTTGGAAGCCAGAAAACAATTTCACCTAATCACTTAGGAAAAAGGCCGTCGTTTTCGTTCTTTGGGAAATGCGATTGGCCGCGTTGTAGGGCACTCAAGTGATCAGGGATGTGTACGCCACCTTGATCACCTATGGTTTATTACTCCCCGCTCGTGCTTACCTTTGCCTGCGTGGCTTAATGGTTTTGGCTGCTACTTGCCCTCCACGCCTGGTAAGGTCGATGCCGGTTACCTTTATGCCCTCAGCGTTAGGGTATACCAGTCCATCAAGGTTGGCCCGACTCGTCACTGTCATCGTTGTCGGAAATCCGCCAGTTACCCGTTAAGGGAATGACTGCACTATGTTGATACCTCCCGAATGGCGATTTTGCGTCGCGAGGAGGAAGCTGGAATGAATGTTTCCGCTCCAGCAACTCTGGAAAGCGCTTAAAGACCGTTAGGTGGTGCAAGGGGATGGTTTGAATGTAGGCAAAGAGATTGCCGAGGTTGATGCTGACGCTAGGGTTTCCGGGAGCTAGAAATTCATCGCTCAGTACATGCGAAAGATTCCACTCGATCGAATCGATATCAATGTCAGGGCGGGCTTCAGTCCAGGACAATGCTAGCTGTTTGGCGTGGTGGTAGCTGCGGTAGCCAAGACCTTTAGCGAGAAGTTCCAATGCTTGGGTATGCATGATCGGTTTTAAGCCAGGCCAGGTTTTGAAGAGGAAGCGAGCGGCTTTCTTCATACCTGTATGGCGTTCAAGATCAGCGGGGAAAATGGGAAGGATCATCGCAAGCTCCGGTCGTTAGCGGTGTCGGCTGCCCGCGAATGACGACTGTCGATTGCGTGAAAAAATGGGGGGTGTAACACCTGTGACTAGGTCTTTGCGTGCCGACCGCGCGATCCAGGTAATCGCTTGGTTGGCATGCTACTGTTGCCTGGCACCTGGGTCAATACGAGGAGCGAATGTCACTGTAATCAAGTGAGTAAGCCGCCGCCAATGGTGGTAAGTTCCGGAGCGTGATGAAGCATCGACGCGACATAGCCTTGGTGCTAATCGGATTCTGGCGGGGGGGTTCGCGGTGACGAGCTTGCAAAACTTCAAGTCGAGCACACTCAAGCGGAGGCCGGCGCCGGCATACGTTCTACCTGCCTTACACCAAAAGCGATCGTCAGCACCTGGGGACGACATTCCACACCCCTGCCCTCAAGAAGCTTTGTCCTGCGCAGGCTTACATCAACTGGATCACCTTGGCCGGCATTGCCCATGGGCCTGTGTTCAGAAAGATCGATCGTTGGGGCAAACTTGCTGATAAGGGCATCAACTCCAACAGCTTGATTCCAATGCTACGCCGTATCTTTACACAGGCAGGTGTGCCATCGGACATCTACAGTAGCCACTCGATGCGGCGTGGCTTTGCCACTTGGGCTTCCGCTAATGGTTGGGATATCAAGTCGCTGATGAGCTATGTCGGCTGGAAGGACATCAAGTCAGCGCTGAGGTACGTTGATGCGGGCTCCTCTTTTGGCGGCCTTGCTTTGAAGCCATCAGCGCCCAAAGTGGAAATCCTCTGAAGTCGTCTTACAAGATTTATCTGGCGCAGAGCGCCTAGGCTAGATGCCACCTTGTTCAATCGACGCAGTTTTTAGGTTCTCCCGCCATGGATACAAGAATGCTCACCGCTCAAGAGGTTCACCAGGTACTCCACGATGTTTCTGTCGGTTCACGCTCAATGCGCCGAATCACAGACCACACATGGAACGAGATCTATTGTGGCCTGATGACCGTCGAAGCAGATGGCTGGATGATCACGTTTTTCATTGATTGCGGTGAGCTGGACTACTGCGATAGCTGCTGCAGCCCTGACGACCGAAAGTACGACTTCACCTCAGACATCAACGCCCTTGATCCAGTAGCTCTTCTGAGCCCGGAGGAGCATCGCAAGCTTGAGGAACTGCTCACCGATATCTGATGGCACCTCAAGCAATGCTATTCGTGCGTCAGTCCCTGTTGTCGCCTGTTAGCAAGCCCAGAGATTTACGCAGAGTGGCCTAAGGCACCACTCTGAGTTCAGGGAGGCCTACAACCCGCTCGCTGTCTCTAATAGATCCAGTGGCTCACGCCCCATCGCCTCCATCAGCGCATTGGCAAGCCACACCGCGTCGAGCATGCTGAACGAATAGCACATGAAGTTAAAAATCAGCTCAACTCCCCCCTCTTCAATTGTGTAGACGCTTACCTTTTCAGTTTCGTCGTTCTCTTCTGTCGCGAGCTCAACAACGTAGCCTTCTTCTTCCGTTTCGTGACAGTCGAACTTGCCATCGGCGAAGTAATGCCATTCTCCAGACACTCTTTTTCGATATCTCCTTTCAAGAATGCTTTCGCGATCCGCTGGCGTCGGTACAAACCCTGCAAGATTTCCCACGGTTATGAGTACGGCATCGTAAAGGCAACGCGCGATATCTTCAGCTACGGCGTCGGCAAACCTAAAAGGCATGATGTCTAACTTTAAACTGACATACTGATCAACCTGCCTGGATACTTGGCACGGATACAGTTCGTCAAATTCACGGCCACGCCAGCAGATGAATTCGCGTTCTGCAAAAAACGCTGCCAGTTGCATTTCAGTTTGGTTCACAAAATTCACCATCGCTATGTTCTTAAAAATAACAACGGATGCTTTGAAGAAGAACTTTAGCGAAAGAATGAAATATTTTTTGGGAGGTTAGAGCCTTAAGAATCTGGAATAGGGATACGCGAGGATTGATCGCCAAAAAGTGAGGCCAAGTTCCGAGTCTTTAAGACAAGTCTGACCCTTAGCCGGGCCTGTTGGGCCCGAACAGACGACAATCGATCAATGTGTACAGACCTTGGTTCCTGGTTGCCTCTTTGCCAGGACAAGACTAAATGATCATGGTTGGCATAAAAAGCTCAGGACATTTACCCGCTCTTAAGCAATCATGCTCCCATTAATCTTGGCGTTCAGAGAAAGACATGAATAGGCTCGGACAGTGCATGGCGTGGTTTTGGCGGGACAAGAGGTCTCGATCTGAGCAGACGCGTGAGCGTGCGTTTATCGACTCAGTAAACGGGTTGAAGACTTTGAAGGTCACGCCTGACGGCGGTATGTCGATAGATCCCCAGGAGATACGCGACCGTGTAATTGCGAGTCGTCATGCGCTTAAGCATTTCGTTAGGAAAACGTAAGAAAACCTCCCCTAACCGTTCGCCGGGGCAACGGCAATGACTCTGCCTATGCAACTACTCCATTCTCTAGGCGGCCGATGAGGCCGACCACTGCTTGCGTTTCTGCCCTAGTGTGTAGCATTTGCAGTGGAGCTTTCATGGCAAGTCCGCGAGCCGGTCAGATCATCCATTTTCGTACCGCCAACACGCCCACTTCCAGCAACTCAAAAGCGGCATCTAAGACCGTAGTCAGTGAATACAAACGATCGCTTTCAGCGCATGTGAAGCGCGCAGCTTTTGCTCTCCGCGCCAGCGTGGAGCGAGACATGCCGACAGCTTCGAGCACCCTCATCTCTAATCCAGTCTTTCTGGATAGGTGCTCGAGAAAGGAAAACGGCAGGCCATTACGGACGCACTCATGCAGCCTGGAGCCACGACTAGGTAGTCCCAGGCTATCCCATATGCCTGCGGTGGGAGGCGCGCCTGGCCGGTATTCTTCAACGAAAGGCTGCGTCAATTCACCTAAGATAAGTTTGCGTGCCCGTTCGGGGGACTGCTTTCGTGCACCAAGCCTTCGCGCTGGCGCTAGCGTCTCGACTCTGTGGACTACCATCCGCACGTTTCTTGCCGCCGGGCTCCGCGCCCCGCGCCATTCGGGGCCTTAATGAGGCTAACTGTAACGTAACTTTTTCACTTGTAACGTAAGCAACGTTACAGAGCAAAAAGAACGTTACAGACCAATGAATTCAGGCATTTCGTTGAAATGAGGTGTCAGACCAAGCTTGAGGTCGCTTATGACACCTAACGCGTTCCTCTCTGAACAACTTCGAAATCAGGCTCAACCTGCCCACCAATGACAATGCTGTCATGGGTAATGGTAGCTGGAGCGCTGCATGAGGTGGTTAGGTCTATTCATAAAAGTCGTTTGTCGAGACAAAAGAAACCCATGTGCAAAAAAATTGTCCTCGCTGTCAATCATGGCGATCATTTTGAAATCGGCGTGATGAGAAAATACGCGACAAGCTATCCCTGCCTGCTCATATTGGTCTTTCACCGAGATGCGTCAACTCTTGTGAAAGGCTGTCGCATCCCCCATCTGTGAGCGTCAGCGGCTAATTTCATAACCATTGGAGACCGCATTTTAAGATTCCAGAGCTAAGATCTCTCGCACTGCGATGATGCAAGCTATCGGATGCTATCGCTAGGTGGAACCAGAGCCACAGTGCCTGCTTTGCAGTGAACTCCATCATGTAACCGCCAAATACCATCTCAATGGTTTCACCAAATTCAGTCGCTACAAACATGCGGAATGTGGCGTCTTCTCGACTGCGAAATTCAATCCTTGGGTCGGGGTCAACAAACTCACCACCAGCAATAAACAAGTAATCGGGATCAGGCAAAATCTCTAAGGATCCCTGCCCATCTTCCGGAAACATTGTGCCGCTAGTCCTATCGCTAGCAAAACACTTGAATACGTCTAGATGTTTTTTTGCCTTGGCCGAAGAATCGATAGGCGAGAAAAGTCTAGGTTTAATCTCTTCAATTGCTACGAGCGCATCGAAAATGCACCAGGCGACATCGGCCGCTTGATGCACCGTATAGTACTGTTCGAAATCATCCAATGTCATTCTGATTAACTGGCCTTGTAATGCTATTGATGCTTCGTAAGTGTCACCAGTACGTCCCAGCCAATGGAATTCTTCAAATTCCTCGAACTCCAAGTCACTACCGTATTCAAGATCGCAAACATTCTGTGAGTAGCTCATCACGCATCTCGCTTCGACAATCGTATTTATGCTTAATAAAAGCAACGGATTAAAATGAGCAAAACTTTAGCGTGGAGGCAAAATAAAAGTTCTCCCATCTTAAATTCAATACGTGGTTTCAATTTGAGAAAAATCGTTGTGACCACCCTTCCCCACAGACATAACCACGACCTCACGCAACCATTACTGAGCGGTTGTCACTCTGTTGAGCTCAAAACGGGCATCCGTTAATGACCCCAAAATGGGACATTAAGTGTCAAAAGCGAGGTTAATGTCCCTTTTTGGGGTCTTTAAAAGGGGCGATGATAAATCACCTGACATCCCGTTACGGCAAAAAAATCTTCTATCGCGCTCAAGGTTTTTCAAAACGATCCGTTTTTCATCTGTACGTACACAGTGAGAAATCAGCATTGAGCCTATCAACGATTGCATTCATCCAGTGCCTGCAGAGCGCTATTCCGTTTTCCAAGACGACCCAAGGCAATCGCCAACGGAGATCGTGGGAGCGACTGATCGATTACATCGAATCATCCGCCTCCCTTGCTGAGTTTGACAAAGCTGTGGCTCGGGCGGAGGGGTATGCTCAAGCACTGGTAGATAGTGAACAGATCGACACCAAGTCCCCTGAGCGTGACTTGTTGATCATCGTGACGGTGGATGAATGGCGACTGCACCGCATTCAGTCGAACATTCCGACCAGCCTTTAACACTCCCCCTTCCTAAAGGATATCCATGCCCACCGTATTTCCGCGCTACTGCAATGACGAAATTTTAGATACCAGTATCCAAATGCCCCAGCGAATTCTGGACACATCGACTCATCAGTTTCCGATTGATGTTCTCGCCCGGCGCTTTGAGAAGTACCTGGCAGACCCATCGTCTGTCCACGATAACTACCCATGGGCTGTGCGGTTTGTTATGGGTTTTCCTGTTTCATCATGGCAGCGTGAACTTGTATGGAATGCGGGGCAGCAGTCTCGATTCATCGTTGCTGTGTGGGTGGGGGCCGATTTGGGGAGCTATCTCACTAACGAGTGGTGCGGTTCTTCTGGTGGGCGCATGGCTATGGCCGAGAACAGCGAGATCCTGATTGATGGCCAGCAACGTCTGCATAGTCTGGAGGAGTATTTTCTTGATCGTTTGGCTGTCCCTGATGCCTAGGGTCTGGTCTGAGATTGGTAATGGCGAGCGCAAGCGGTTCTTTTCTACGATATTCACCCATTCCCAAGTATCCTCTGGTGACGAGGTAGCGCTGCGCAAGACTTATGATCTTTGCGCTTCAGGTGTAACGCCTCGGACGCACGGTCAGCGCGCGGCTCGATAAGCTTCGGATGTTCGATTGTTGGGGCATGCCCCTTTGGGGATGGCTGTCGTAAACCAAGCCCTGCCTGTCGACAGGTCTTGGCCCTTCGGGCTTCCATCCTCATGCTCTTCGACCATCCTGGTCTGCGCGCTCCGCTTCCACGATTACCCAGCCACTTCCAATCAGGGGTCAAAAGCAAGCAGCGCGTTTATTAGCCTAACGGCACATTGATTGAGCTTCTTGGAATCGCTTCGCACGTTACAGGAAACCTGAAGCCTCTTAGAAGAACATGCCTGCTAGGTAGATGACTTCCAGTGTATCTGGAACCAGACGGAGGGGGCTCCTAGCGTAAGCGTACGCCGAACACATCTTGCGTGATTAAGCGGATGCCCACCTAAGCGTAAGCATCTAATCAGTACATTTTTTGATTATTATTTCTGGCACTTTTCAAAGCGAATATCACCTTCTGGTAAGTTCTCCACGGGCTGCCAGCCGAGGCTTCGATAGAAGCCACTCGCACGGCTAGCCTCAGCTGTTTCTAGCCAGATCGTCTGGTGGTGTTGAAATAGGAAAGCCTCTGCTTTATCCATCAGTCTGCGCCCCAATCCGTTCCCCTCGAATTCGGGTAGAACGAAAGCGGCAAACACACATCCGTCCTCGACATCGGCCATAGAAAAGCCTACAGGGGCACCATTGACCTCGGCGACCCAAGCGCATGGGGCCTCTAGAATTGCCTGTCGTATAGTTCTGGGAGTAATCCCCATTTCCGCTAGCTGATCAAGGGATAAGTGATTTTCGTGAACGCTGGTTCGAATATCAAAAATGGCATCGATATCCGCTAGGTTGGCGAGTCTGATTGTTTTTTCCATGACGTACTCCTTTATATTCCATCCATATGATGGAAAGTATCCTTACATATCTGGCGCAATCAACGGTGGCCCCATTTGTACGGCAGTAACTCCGTAATCTCACTCGCCCGCTGCGTCGGCAGCCGTGTCAGCACGTCTTTGAGATAGGCATACGGATCATGACCGTTCATGCGTGCCGACTGGATCAGACTCATGATCGCCGCTGCCCGTTTGCCACTGCGAAGCGATCCGGCAAACAACCAGTTTGAGCGTCCAAGTGCCCATGGCCGGATCTGGTTTTCGACCTGGTTGTTGTCGATGGGCACAGCCCCGTCCTCCAGGTAGCGCGTCAGCGCTACCCAGCGTTTAAGGCTGTAATCCAGGGCTTTGGCCGTTGCTGATCCGTTGGGCACCAGATCACGCTGGGCCAACATCCAGTCATGCAGCGTTTTGATGATTGGGGCTGCCTTTTCCTGGCGTATTCGCCAACGATCCTCATCGCACATGTCCCGAGCTTGGCGTTCAACTTCGTACAAGCCACCAATCGAGTACAGCGCTTGTTCAGCCAGCTGGCTTTTGTTCGCCACATGCAGATCGAAAAACTTGCGACGGGCGTGGGCCATGCAGCCAATTTCGATGATGCCTTTCTCGAAACCGGCTTTGTAGCCAGCGAAATCGTCGCATACCAGCTTGCCGTTCCACTGCCCAAGGAAGTTGCGCGCATGCTCGCCTGCACGACTGGGACTGAAGTCATAAACCACAGCCTTGAGCGCCGAAAACGGCGTGGTGCTGTAGGCCCAGACGTAAGCGCGGTGAGTTTTCTTCTCGCCTGGCGCGAGCATCTGAACCGGAGTCTCATCGGCGTGGATCACGCCCTGGGCCAACACTTGTACACGCAGGGCATCGACCAGAGGCTGGAGTTGTACGCCGCTCTGTCCGACCCATTGCGCCAGTGTCGAGCGAGCAATCGCCAGCCCGGCCCGAGCAAAAATCTTCTCCTGCCGGTACAGCGGTAAATGGTCGGCGAACTTCGCCACCATCACATGGGCCAACAGGCCTGCGGTCGGGATGCCCTTGTCGATCACTTGGGCCGGTACAGGCGCCTGGATCAGTGTTTCGCACTGGCGGCAGGCCCATTTTCCACGCACATGCTGCTCGACGGTGAACACGCCGGGTGTGTAGTCGAGTTTCTCGCTGACGTCTTCGCCAATGCGCTGAAGTTGGCAGCCGCAGACGCACTGGGTGTTTTCTGGCTAGTGACGGATCACTGTACGTGGGAACTGCGGCGGCAGCGGCGCACGCTTGGGTGTCTGACGTAGCTCGTCCGGTGCAGGTGGCGGATTGACCGCCTTCAGCTCGGCCTCGATGGCCGCGATATCAGTGTCGAGCAGGTCGTCGAGCAAGCTACCTTGGTCAGGGCTTAGCTGTTCGCTGCGTTTGGCGAACTTGTGTCGCTTGAGGATGGCGATCTCATGAGCGAGTTGCTCGTTGACCGTTTCAAGGCGGTGGATTTTCTGGCCCATCGAGTCGACCTGGTGCAGCAACTGTAAGGCCTGTTCGGCCAAGGCACGTAGCTGTTCCGGTGTCATTTGATCGAGATTGGGCGAGGAAGTCATGCCGCTGATTGTGCCAGAGCCGGAAGTCAGCAGCGATAAACCGATGGGTTAATGGCAGGCGTTACAACACTGTGATCAAGCCGCCAGCACCGACCCGTTGCCATGGTAAGCCCAGTACCAAAGCCTGAAGTTGCTCGTTATCGAGTTCGACCTCCGATCCGTGCCGAATGCCGGGCCAGTGAAACTTGCCTTGATTCAATCGTCGCGCCGCCAGCCAGATACCCACGCCGTCATGCACCAGAACTTTCATCCGATTGGCGCGGCGATTGGCGAACAGATAAGCGCAGTGCGGCTTCGCCGCACCGAACACGGCAATGACCCGGGCTAACGCCGTTTCGGTGCCGGCGCGCATGTCCATCGGTTCGGTGGCGAGCCAGATCGCATCGATTCGAATCACCGCAACAGGTCTCGCAGAAAGGAGGCACAGGCGGCAGCGCTTTCGGTCGGCCAGTTCACTTTGACGGTGCCACGCGAGTGCTGGATTTCAACGCAGATGCTCGATGACGGAGCCTGGGAATGCCCTCCGGCGAGCTGCAAAGGTAGCGGAATGAAAGCAGGTTGCAGCTCCGTGGCTTTGTTCGTTTGTACCCGAATCCATTTATGGACGAGGTTCGCGTTAAGGCTGTGGTGCTGCGCGACGCTGGCAATCGACGCGCCGGGCTGAGCGCACTCTTGGACTACCTGGGCCTTGAAGGATTTGGAATAGGATCGGCGTTGTGGCTGCATGGAAAGACCCGCTTAAAAGGCTAGAAATGGTGTCCACCTAAAATAGGTGGACACCATCGCCTTTGGCGTCGTGGTCAGGAAGGTGAGTTGGCCGGACGCTTACCTCCTAGCAACGAATGCCCCCCTATTAAATTTTCAAATTTCTAAGCACCTGAGTCACTTGGGGGGGGCTCGATGCCAGTGAGAGCTCAATCAGTTCTATGCGATAAGCATCGCGATTCGTGATAAAGCGCACACACATCGCGCCGATTGAAATTGATAGGAGGAATGCCATCAACACCGTGATGATTTTGGTGGATGCAGGACTGTCCAGGCTGGTCGAAAATAGAGATGACCAATTACCTTGAGTAAGCATGTTGCCCAGCGTGAAATTGAGGATCAAGAGAGAGAACACGGCAAATTTTTTGCCGTCAGCTTCAATAAAGTAACCCAAGCGTCGCTCGAGCCTTTTGATCTTAAGCTCCAAGTAATGTTTAGCGCTTTTGAGGTCATCCACCTCGTAGCACCTCAGCTGGGCCACCAAGTCCTGATCATGGTCAATTTCGGCATCCCTGAGAATGCGTGAGCGTTCCTTCCACATCCGGATGCCGCACACCATGAGAATGGGTGGGCATAGCAAAGACAGCGTTGCAATCAATTGGGACAGCACTGCGCTCCATACGGCTAGCGTGACCCAGCCGCTCGACAGTGGAAAGATAAGCTTGTGCCAAATTGCGAGCACTATGAGCACGAAGAACGGTACTGAGGCAGCAATGATTCCATATTTGGAAATTCGATCTACGATGAGTTCAAATTTGGTCAAGGCTGTCCGGGGCCGGTAGGGCTTCATTGCCTCAAGGGTGTTTAGAAGTGCTTTGAGATTCTGCATATATTCTCATTTCAGTGTACGACCGCAATCATGACGGGGTTTCAGCAATGAACGCACCGGGATGCCTGAGAGGGCCTTCGAACCAAGAAGACTGATTCTCATTCCCATGTTTTCGTTAGCCGTCGCCATAGGATATCGGCCAATTCGCCGGCGAGGTTCCGGGCTCAGTGATGTCGTTCACATCTACAGTCTCAGGCTGTTCGGTCGTAAATGCTTCCGGAGCAACCCATCTGTTCGCTTGCTCTAGGAATTCGTAGAAGCAAATCCGCAGAGAGTCTCGATATTCGGTCATATCGCTGAAGTATCGGATAAAATCTTTGTGATCTTGGTCGAGATCTACGGTGTCGTTGGAGAACACCTGCGAAGGCCTATAGGTGTCACTTTCTGGGTGGTTCTCGTACTCCTCCACGAACAACCGAACCTTGTCGGTTATCACCAACCACTGCAAGGCTCTGTCTGCTCCAAGCGGCGATGCGATGGCTAAGGTCTGTCGGAAGTCGGAGAAGCGTGAGTGGGCAGTGAACAGCGCACATTTCAGCTTGAAGTAATCTGGCCGCTCCTTAACCTCCTCAAGGAATGTATCAATCCTCACCTTGGTAAGGATCTTCTCGTCGGCCTGCGTAATGGCCATGGTGTGTGCAAAGAAATGGCGTTTTTCGTATGCTTGTATCACCGACGCTATCAGAAGATTCAATATACGCAGAGCCTTAGCTTCATTCTTGTGTCTAGGCCAAAGGTCAATCAGGACATAGAAGAAGTATGCCGCAATAAGACCCGTGAGAAGGTCTCCAACGACGTCCTCGAACGCATCCGACTGCAACGCAGCAATCAGCCGTGGCCAATCCTTCATGGCAACAGGCACATCGAATTTGATCTTCACTATTAGCAGTAGGGCGAAGGCCATCCAGGCCCCCCAGAACAACCAGAACTCCCTATGACCCTTCAAAAAACTGAACATCCTGATCTCCATGGAAAAGGGCCCCGCAGGGCCCATTTTTACACTCAAGCCGCCTGCATACTAGGGTCAGCCAGCGACTGCCGTTTCGGGCATTTTGAGATGCTCCAGCAACCAAAACGACATTAGCGGATATCGGCATATCGCTATGGCTATAGATAGGATATGGAGATTCAAAGACTGAATTTGTGCCCGCAACCGTCCTTGAGACATTTGTAATTATCGAGAATGCTGTCATCAACGATTTCACCGGCTTTCGAGCCAACTGTCGCTCCGGCAGTACCACCCACTAACGCTCCCAAAACGCTCCCCGCGACTGCCCCAACAGTGGCACCCACAGCAGCACCAACTGGCCCGGCAAACATACCTACAATCGCTCCAGCTTCACCGCCAGCAACTGCACCAGCTGCCGCACCGCCGTAGCCAATAACTCCTCCGGCTACTGCCCCTGCAGCCGTGCCAGCCCGCTTGGCGTAGTTCCGCTTTTCGACATTTGTACCACCACATTTTGGGCATTGACTCATTCTTATTTCCTCAGGTTTAAAATCACCGTGGCTGGGTTGTATCCGCACTTGAACTCCACTGAGACAGTTCAAGATGTGCTTATCGTTTCAACGAATGCAGGAAACCCTGGCTGCACTCTCCAGGAGCGTTCCAGTGATGACCGACATCCGCACGTTCTCCGGCAAGCTAGTGTTCTTCGCGTAATTGTAAACTTGAACAACCAGCGTATCGAACACACCACCATTCTGGGACATCTGATCCATGGTCAGCGCAGCACGTTCGGCATCATCAGAGCCCGTGCCGAGCGAAGTACGCCGATCTTTCCTCTTCTGCTCAGGGCTATTGGCTAATCCCCACGTGTGCAAACGCTATATCGTCATCGTCTAAGTATTCTGGCGAACAGGTGCGAACTCGGCCCTCACGAAGTACGTCTTCTCTTCAGCAACTGCGTCCGCCAAGCCAGCTTGCGCGCTGACTTCTGCCAGCTTTGCTTTGACCGACAACTCTAGGTTTCTGTCAGTAGAAAACGACGTGCTTTCCTTGATTTCCAGTGATGCCGAAAGGCATCCACCATGCTCCCGAGCAAACACCACAGCCTTCCATGATGGCTCATATGAGAGCCAAAAGAAGCTGTCCCTTTCAACCTTGCTATCAACACCCCAAGCCCTTCCGGACAAAGAAAACTCGCGAGTATCGAGGCTACCGGCTTCTCGCTCGGAGCTACTCGAGTAGTTGACACCTCCACCCGCCACTTGCCCCGCCTGCACGGATGCTCCACCACTAACAGTCCTAGTGCTTTTGTCCGATGTTTTTTTTGTGATGGTGATCTTGGTTGCGCCGAGATGAACTAAGAGCTTTATCAGCTCCGACTCTCGCTCTTCTAGCAGTATCGCGTCGTAGCTATCGCTAGGAATGTAGAGGTTTCCATTCTCAGGATTCGGATAGTCCGTTAAGGGATGCTTCCTGTATGCCTTACCTACCACCGGATGGCCCGGCTGGAAACAATAGCCAGCAGCTTTCGCTTGAGAACGCGAAATTGAGTGTTGCTGCACATAGGAAGCAAGGAGACGCGCTTCTTCTAGCTCAGCTGGATCCCCCTCCGGTTTGGCAGTGTGATTCTTAGCGAATAAAGACATCAGGCTAGGTCTACCGAGTACCGCAGACGCTATCAAGGCAGTCGGTAGTGCAAACGGATTCAAAACCGACACCGCTGTTGTAGCGACAGCAGTTGCGATAGCCGCCCCGCCTGGGACTTCGAGCTTCGCTGCAGCACCCGCATCGCGACCAGGCATTGTAAAGTTGGGTTGGTAGGCCATGTCGTCATTTTTTGCAGCGTACGGCACGAACTGCTCTTCTACGATGTAGATCAGATCCAGCATTTAATGCTCCTTAGGCCAGACGCTTTTCAATAGAATTTCGGATGCCTGACGTGCCAGCTAGTCAGGAGGTGCTTTCGCCAGCCATGCGGAGCTTTTCCGCCCGAACTGAACAGTCTTTCCTCTAGCACCGCACCCGTGATGCGCAGGTGGGCAGCAAGCCCATCAATCCAGACGCAGTAATCCTCGTAATCCAAAGCAGAAACACGATCTACTACGCGAATCCTGAGAGCCGCGGGATTCATGCTTTTAGAGCCGGCGCTCACTTGGACTGCTGGCCATCCGTCTTGGTCAGTCAGCGTATGAACACTACGGGCAGTCCACTGATCCAGGATGTAACCATTAGCTTTCGGATAGGCAAAATGGATTAGCTTTGTGAAGTAAGCAGGGCCCATTCCTGGAAGCAGTCCCGCAGTACGCAATTGCATGAATGCATCGTAAGCAGATCGACGTGTGTGTTTTCCATTCCGAAGGTCATCACAGATCTTTATCCAATGAGCCATGTGCACCATCAGCGTTCGCCCATGGCTCGCTCTCATCCCCCCCCAGGCCAGGGTGACAAGGGCGCATACTTCTGTCGGTGCATTCGATGACCAAAGGGAATAAAGGGTTTTACGCGACGGCGCCGCCGCTGGGACGGATACGTGGTGAGCCATCAACGAGCCGACGTTACTAAGCCATTTATTAGGAGACTTACCAACCCAAGGAATAAGTGGGGTGCTGTAGCTGCTGAGGAAAATGGAGAGCTCTGTGTGGACAATTGGGAAACGCATGCTTCGATCCGTATTCAGTTACCAGTAGTGGCAAAATATTTTTACCAATGCATTCCTATTCAGAACCTGCTGAGATTGGGCGTGATCGGAATGACTCCGCTACGATCAATTATGAGGCAGCTGATGACATCTGCCACATCTGGCCTCCCCCGTTCAAAACTCGTCTTCGGCAAGGTTGTATGTCGTCATGTTGCCGTTGTGGACTTTATACAGGGTGAGTGTGAGGTCGCTGTACTGCGTGCCCCCGGACGTCTTTTTCTCCTCAAGCGTGAATTGCTCAGAGCGCGACAGGTAGCCGGCGACAAGATCTCTATAGCGCACATCATAGCTACCAGGCGTGACTGCTTTGATCGTGAAACGCCCGTGTGCGGGAATGAACACAAAGCGAGCTGGCTTGGCGTAGTTTCCGGTTAGAGATACGAGCTTTACAAAGACGTCTGAACTGTTTTGCCCATTGTCGATGGTGACAGTAGAAAGCCCGTTGGAATTGGTTTGAGGGTAACCCTTCACATAAGACGCCTGGGTTGGCCACGGTTGCCCATTTGGCGCCTTTGCAGGTCGCGTCCAAGCTCGCTTAGCAGTAGTGCCGGCATTCGTGGTGGACGCTTGAGCTATAGGTTGGCGAGTTGTGACTGTCCCAACAGCGTTTGATGCGGGTAGTCCAGTGGGCGAAGTCAGCTTGCCTTGATCGCCATTCGCAGTAACTTCAGATAGGTATGGCTTTGGGCCTCGAGGTGGCGAATAAGTGTGCGTCTGCGCGTTCATCACCGCTGAGGTAATGCCGGTGACAACCACAGCAACGACAGCTAACTGCACAAAAAACCGACGCTGCGTAAGTCTCCAAGCATTCCTGAGGCGGACACTGTCGCCGCCGAGTGCGGTTAAAAAAGCTTCAATAGTTGCACGTAACTTGGCTCCTTCATCATCGATGTATCCACCGCCGGACTTTTTCTTACGGGGGATTTTTTGCGCCAAGCTAAGCGCGTCCATGGCGACCGCGCGTGCCATATCTGGACGGCCTGAGGCCGCGAAATACCATGCCTGATGTGCAGCCAATCGTGCGTTAGGTAATACGGGCTGATTCCCTCCGAGCAAATTCACCCAAAGGGCATGGATGGAATAGATTGGGCCCCACGGAACACCCCACCAACCCAAAGCCCAGGTAATCGCAGATGCTTGAAGTGCCTTCTTTTCGGCGCAAGGGCTACAAAAAATCCCTTGGCTCATTGAACGTAGAGTGAAAACCAAAAAGCTCTTGGCTTTCAAAAAGATCACGTACCGAGGCTGTGCAGATACTTTGCCGCAACATGAGCAGACGATCGGCTCGGGAGCCTCGAACGTTTCGGCCGAGCCCTCCTCGGCCGTCTCTACTGATATCGTGTCATATTCAGCTCGAGACTCTGGTTCACTCAGTACGGCGTAGGCTTCATTGAGATGCTGAAATTGGCTGGTAGCGCCAGCTGACGTGTTGCGATCTGGGTGTAGCTCCATCGCCCGTCTGCGATAAGCAGCTTTGATCGATGCACCATCAGCTTCGGTATCTACTCCAAGAATGGCGTAGAAACCCTTAGGATCCTTGCTACCCATCACGCTACGTCCCTGTCTTTTTTAGCTTTTTCTTAGGTCTGGGTTGGCCATCGACAACACACACGAAAATCAATGTCCTTTACGTCGTGCCGTGTCCAGCTTTTTATTTTGAACGAAATAGATTCAACATGATTTTAGGGCATATCGCCACTATGCAGAAGGATCAAATTTGTTCGGACGCACGCTCCTATTTTTTTAATCGGAAAGTGTGTTGATCCGTTGCCTGCTTTGAATGCAGTCGAATGATCCATGGCTACCCTCCTCCCCCAATGCCGCAGTCGACGACAGTTTCGACATTGTCGCTGGATGATTACGCCAGCGAAGGCACAAGTGATAGGTCATTAGCGGTTTCGGCATCTTGCGAACTCGGCTGGAAGCCTTGAACGTTCTGTATGGTTTGTAGAATCTGAGGGACGATATGGGACGGGTCTAGCAAGCATTGCATGTTGTTGGCGACGTTATCTCGATAGAGATGGCTATGCCATTGGAAGGCCTTCCAATGCCGCGGAAAAATATGTGGAAGCTCCTGCATTGACTCCGCCTGCTGCTCAATACTTCCCATACCACCGCTGGTGACAGGCACAAAACCATAATGTAAGGCGTCCGACGCGACCTCGACTCTGAACAGCATGTTCTCGACACCGATGTTGAAAAAAAGGCCTACGTGCTTCACCTTCAACCTGCCGGCCATGAACCACTTCGAGCAATTTTCTTCATTTAATTCCAGGCCAGGAAATCCAGTAGGTGACGGCGCCCGTGGGTGGACGCTCGCAATCTCGCTTTGAATTGCCTGGAAGAAGCGGAACAAAACTGCTCCCTTTGCATAGGGAAGTGCTTCAGCGATGGCATCAGCCGACTTGAAGCTTTGATCGTCACTGCATAACAGCTCGATTAGAGTATTTCTGGCCTTCTGCGTCATTGTCATTCCTGAGATTTTTCGAACTAGGTTTCGGTACTGGATCAATGCGTGATGAAGGGCCGGTGTGTCAGTGCAGGATTCGAGACACAGATCGAGCCACTCAAGGATGTGCTCACGATAGGAAATCCGTTGGTAGTCGACCCCTTGATGACTACGTTCGTGAGCATCAGTACCTTTTTTGGTCAAGTACAAGAGATTCCAACTCTTGCCAGACGCCATGCCGATGTCGGCGTACTGCTTCAGCTGCCAGTTCCCGTCCTCAGCGTCGATTTTGTTTTCAATCAGGATGAGGTGACTTCGTAAGTGAATGACAATATCTACCCGGCCCCGACCACCACCAAACGTCTGCTCTTTTCGAACTTGCGCATTGTCCAAGGAGCTCTCGTGCTCAAGCTCAATAGTGGACAGAAAATGCGCAAGGAATACTGGGCCTTTTCCGTGACTACCTCGCGGATTGAGTAATTCCGCGATCATGGCTGAGTGCGTAGCGACCTCTGCCCGCTCAATTTTCGTGATCACGAAAATGTTAAATGTTTCGCCTGTGGCTGCGAGGTTCGCCTGACTCTCCTTCACTAGGTAGCCGGCTCGCTCCAAAAGCGATTGCGTGTTCGGTAGGTTTTGCATGTGCTGGGCGCACTCCGTTGCTCTGTAGATGACGTTTTAAGGGGTTTGCCATACGACGCCCAAGGTGCTCATGATGCAAAATGCTGCACTACCTCCTCCGTTGTAACCCACGGAAGAAAAGTAGAGCAGGCATGTCGTCTCCTTGAAAGGTACGCTAAAGCTTCAGGTGTCGGCGAAAAACCAAGTAACTTTTTGATTCTGAATCAGCGGCTCAGGCGGCGGGTTATCGAAAGGCTGGCAACTGTGCTATGAAATGAATACACGCATAGCGCTAGGCCTCCCCAAAAACTTTAGAAAAATCGGCCTCCACTGAGGCGCCCAGACACTTGGAGCCTTCGTGAAGGAAATACTCAGACTTGAGCAGTAAAGCAGGCCTCGCGAAAAATAGAGAGGACTTAATGTGCTGAGTTGGCACCTACGTCTGATAGACACCGTTACGCACAAACGTACCTGGCTTCGCGAAAACCATTTGCTCTAAGCCACCACCCAGCAGTGCACATGAGGCCAGAATGGAAGCATCCGTTATCGAGGACTTACTCACCGAATTTCAGATCTGGTACGACCTAGATCTCAAAGCGAAGCAAAAGTACCAAGCACAGCTAGCGCCGGACTTTCGACTGATAGACTTTCTTCAACGTGACGAAAATGCGCTTTCATCGTATCTCAGCCTCCTGCTCGACCCGGTTGGCCCACATGGACAGGGCGATGTATACCTAGCCAAATTTCTTGCCCTACTTCCCGAATCCAGCTTTCAACCGGCCACGGCGGATCACGTAAGCAGCCACACCGAGTTCAGGCTACCAAGCAATAGACGTTTGGATCTCTACCTACGATTTCGCACAGGCGGCCTAGCCATTGAAAACAAGCCTTGGGCGACTGATCAGAAGAAGCAGGTCTATGACTACGCAACATACCTGGATAGTCAGCATCTAGACGGACGATGGACGCTGATATATCTCTCCAACGGAGAAATATCCGAGCATAGCCTGCCCAAGCACGCGCCCGCTCATCTAGCGGATCGAGTTGTCAGCTTGGATTTTTTCCGGCTAGCTGGATGGCTGGACGAATGCGCGGTGCTCACCCGAGCTGCATCCGTGCGCCTGTTTGTTGAGACAGTCGCGCAATTTATTCGTGAACAGGTCAATGGAGAAATGCAGTTGGACAACGGTCACGAGCTTACCGAGTTGATGCTGCGAAATGAAAAAAACCTGAGGGGAGCTTTTTATATCTCTCAGCACCTGCACGAGGTCAAGCGCCAGCTATGGCGGGATTTTGCTGATCACTTGCGTGGCGAACTCAATGCATTAGGCGCCGAGTTGGTCTTTGACGAGGAGTTGATTGATGGTGCTGCTCATAATGTGATTGGAGTTCGTTTGAATCCTGCTGACCGATGTGGGCCTAGCTGGGCGTTCAATAAACGAAACCATGAAGGATTATATTTCGGTATCTGTGCCTTTAGCGAGGCTGACACCAAGAGGATTGACTCCGGAAAAATCAAACGAGCGATGGACAAGCTCTGCGATTTCCCTGGACGCACTACCGTTTGGTGGCCATGGTGGACATTCGACTCCAGGGCCTTCACTTCCCATCCAGTCCCGTCGAACTGGGTCAACAACGCAGACGCTTGGCTGGGACTCCAAGACAAAAGCCACGAAGGGTTCGCAGCCATAATCATCGGAACGGTCAAGCGTATGCAGAGCGATTTCGATATTAGCTTACTGCAAGGCCGTTGAGATTCGGCCACCCGAAGCCAACTCATAAGCTATGGAGACCACACGTGAAAAAGCCACCTATGAAAATCATGATCGAAGAATAGGATGGTGACGGCGCGATTCGAATTCCCGATGAGGCGTTGCAGGAGCTGGAGCTTGATGTTGGCGACACGCTGTATTTGATAGAGGAATTTGTCGGTAACACGCGATGCCTAGTCCTATCAAAAACGGCTCAAATCGCGGATCGAATAGACGAGCTCACTGAAGCCTGGGATAGCGAACAGCACGGTAGCGCTGATGCCACATGAGGAGTCAAAGAAAGGCCGGTTGCGACTCGGTATTAGGCCTTAATGTTGCTCGCCTCTAGCAGACCAATTTTCATCAGTTTTAGCATTTAGCCCGCAGGCCCGAAAGCTTCGGTGTAACGTAATTTTGTGCATCGTAACAATCGCAGGGTTACCATCAGAAAAGTGCGTTACGAGCCAATAAATGCAGCGCCAAGAGCTCAAAACGTCGTTCAACTCCGTCTACGTAGCTGGTTAGCTGATACCTCAATATTGGGCTCTGCCCTTTCGAAAGACCTAAGCCAAGCCGGGCGTTGCCCGAAGGGGCGAATGCAACAATCAACATCAGGTGCTACTGCTGAGCGACGCCCGTGACGAAACTCAGACGACCACTCCCCTCTCCAGTCGACCGATAAGATCCAAGACAGCATTCGTTTCTACCCTCGTCCCCAACATGTCGAGTGGGCGCCTTGATCCAAGCCCACGACCCCGGGAGTTCATCCATTTCTTCGCGGCGACGGCATCGTTCTCGAATAGGGAAAGGGACGCTTCGTACACAGCTATTAATGCGACCAGGCGATCACTTTCAGCGGTGTTCAAGCGACCAGTTTTCGCCCTTCGCGTCAACATAGCTGGTGACATGCAAAGAGCATTGGAGATATCCGCTCGCTGCATCTGCAAACGCATCGCTACCTCATCAAGAAGCTCAAAAGAAAGACCCACGTGAATGAGGTCATGGAGCCTTGTTCCGCGTGAAGGCAATCCAAGGGCTTCCCAAATGCTCCCAGAGACTGATGGGCTAGGTTGGTATTCGAAATTCATTTCTCAAATCCATCTGCGCCTGGCGGAGTGGTGAAAAAGCGTTGTCGGTACAGGCACTCTCTCGCAGTGTACTCGTGGAAGGTACGAGAACGAGCATCTCTATGATAGTCACGCTACGTGTCGATTGGTCACGCTTCGATTAAAATCGGTCAGGATGTTGATCTCAGCGTCAGGAGAGAGCGTACCGCCCTCATACCTGTCACCGAGAGATAGGCGACGCTAGAAATGTGGCGTCCATCGTTAGGGAGATGCTTGGCTGATTAGAGCTCGGAGGCCCGAAGACGCCATAACAACATTGCGCTGAGATTCTGTCGCTCGACAGCACTGATGGAACGTCTCAAACAACTCCCTCTAGCAGATCCTACATTTGGGCGAAAGCTGATCTGGGCGATCGGTAAGGATGGCCATTTTGTAGTCGAGTAATGCTCAGCACCTGCATATACCACATAGTAATTTTCAACCGCGAGCTCGTGCTCTCCATCCGACATTTGCCAGAGAAACTTCTTGCGTGCCATGCAGCGACCAATGGACTGAGCATCGATGCCGCTCTCCTCGTGAAGCTCATTGGGCGCCGAGGAAGCCAACGTGGCGCAGGTAATAAGCGCCCGGCACCGGGTTATTGGTAGCGCTGGGGATAGAAGGAAGCGGAAATTTTCTTGTAGCTGCCCTTGGCTACCTGCTCGGCGAACGAGACATCGACCTGTTGCGGCTTGGCGATCAGGCCTTGGGCGGTGGCTGTCAGTGACTTGACCCAACCAGCGGCCGGGGCGTCATGCTGGGGGTGCCCGATGACCATTGGAGCTTCGTGCAGAGCCGGGTCATACGCTCTCACAGTCGCGGCCAGATCGGACTGGTGTGCGTGCCGGGTTTGAAGATGTGCAGTGGTTTCATTGCTTTGCGCTGCGTGGAGGTGATGCGCACAGCCCGGGCCAATGGGTGGCAACAGGACTTTTAATCGAGATTAAAGAGTCAGGAATTCGGAGCTAACCTACCAACGTTCGCGGGGTGGTAGGCTGGGCGTAAGCTCTTCATTGGTTACAGCTACACGTAAAGGGATCGACAGTGGCCAAATTGACTACACCGCTTGGCGAAAGCAAAAACTCAAGAACTCGGCTGATCAAGATTGTAGAAATAGTTGGAAAGGTTGGATTAAGCGCAGTACCTGTACCGCCACTGGTTTCGGAGGTGGCGAAACTGGGCTTGGAAAAAATCTTCAGCTACGTTCGCCAACGAGATGAGCAACGGATTTTAGAGTTCTATCGGGCATTTCTTTACAGGGACGAATTACCAGATAAAGACATCCTTGATGCGGAAATAGAGGAAAGCAATTTCCACGCCTTGCTAAATGCCTGCGTCTCCGATATCGAGGAAGAAAAAACAGTCCCGTATGCGAATCTCACCCGGTCGATTGCGTTGGGCCGCGTAGATCCCGAACTGCGCCGTCATTTCATACTTACCCTCAGAGACCTGTCCTGGGAGGAGTTGGATCTACTGCGAAGAATTTACGTGGTAACGACGCATCCAGTTATTCCTAAGAGGGGCAAAGACTTTGACGTCTCTCACTTACTTACCTACCACCCCAATCAGATATCTGAAACTCTCGCAGTCTCGAATCTGAAAATCAAGGGAATGGTAGAGGATGACAAACTCTCTAGCGCAGGTAGTAGCTTTGTCACCGCCTGCTCGAATGAGGACGACTTTGAGCCCGGTGTTTACGACTATAAGGTTTGGTCAGGCGATACCTGCTTGATACTGCATCTGAGCGGCAAACGTTTCAGCAACACCGAAAGCGAAATGCTAGCTGCGTCGTTGAAATCAAGCTGTATCCATTCCTATTCGGTGACATCTGTGGGCGGGTTTGAGAGCAGACGGGATGATGCCTTATCTCGCTTGCGCACTAACTGCTGCGTGATCCTAATCGACGAGGATTTCGAGGCCACCCCGACCAGTTTGGAAGCGATTTCAAAAATTGCAGAGACAAGGCCTGTTGTTCAAGTGCTCAACAATCGGGAGGCCATTGATGAAGAACCGCTCGCTCGATTGCCCATGATTAGACTGGAACAGAGTAAAGGCGATTCTTGGCGAGCAGAAACTGTAAATTTGCTCATTCGAGAGATAAACCAGCACGGGAAAGCGAACGAGGCCCAGAAGTAGCGCAGGCCATCGTACTGAGGCGGTTTATAAAGCGTTTACAGCCGTTTTCTGCGGCAAGGTTCAAGCCATGTGGCATGGGGGCAAGTTTGCCCCATTGCTCAACGGCCTCTGCAAAGGGGCGCAGGCTATGCGTGCCGCAGGGCACGCCGCCAGTTGGTTCGGCCGAGCCTTAATGAACGATCTACGTTCGGGGCTTGGCGCTGTCGCCCTTGGCGCCAGTTGGCTCGGCCGGGCCGTGTTGAACGACCTTCGTTCGGCACTTACACAAGTAAGCCCACGGTTCAGGACAAGGCATTTCACAGGGAGCTCGATCAGATGCGTGCGGATGCTGAAGCCGGAGTGATACATAAATCAGTGTGCGAGCCAATGGACGATGGTGAGTCTAGCCTTGCGCTCGATGACTACCCTGGCTTGAAAGAGGCAGGCTCTGCATCAAATCAGTGGTGATGTTTTGGCGCCTGTGCTGCGGTAATCGGTACCTAGCCGCCCTCCTCTTATGCAGCCTGTCGACGCATGGTCAGGATGGCTGCTCCGAAGCAGATGAACGTCGACCCAACTACCCGGCTGACCCACCGGGATAGCTCGGGATAGGTCAACACGCCCTTGGCCCAAGAGACCAGTGCGGCATACAGACTAAGAAACGTCACCGAGCCAATCACGCGAGCTTTATGGCTCCGCCCTGGATATCGTCGCGCGCCATTCGCAAATCATTAGCGTCCTGGTTGAGCCGGTGAATCATGTTGAGCAACCGTTGGCGTAGCACTTCGTCTTGGAGCTGCTCAGCAGCACGCATCACATCAAGCGCCGCGGCCTCATTGTTGGTGGCAACGGCGTCGAGCAGTTTGCGCATGCTTCTTGATGGCCGATTCATCTCCAACCCTCCTAGGTTTCGGTGACGCGAATCATATGGCCGGAATGTTTCGCCAGTGTTTCAGTTGCACGAACTGGTTTTGAATCCCATTCCAGCTGGCCCGCTGGCCCGAACAAGCGACTTCTTCATTGCCCTCTGCGTAGGTCTATCAGACACAGGAAAACGTGATCTCGATGGGTACAGCAGTCAGTCGAAAGGACTTAAGCAAACGGAAGAGTCGATGGGATTAGCCTGATTCAGTCGGCGCGGGATTTCGCTAACGCTGTCGCTGGACTCAAGAATATGCCTGAAGGTTGTCGAGACCGACGGTAAAAAATCGATCTCGACTATAGATCGGCATGACTGCCTATAGCAGCTCGCTTCGACAATATAAGATCCAGACCTTGGTCGAAGCTTGAGCCATCCACCGCAAGTCAGCGTAGAGATTGGCCCCGCTGCCCACCTGTCAATCCTCCCGCGTAAACTTCTCATAAGAGTGAGCATGATAGGAGCACAGCCCTCCTTTATCTTGGTCTTCCTGACGGAGGGGCTCTTCACACATTTCACATTCTGCGTAGTCGAGTTCAGCTGCGCACCAAAGGCACTGCTGATCGAGTATGACGAATGTGCCACGTCCGCATTGGTTGCAGCCTTCCAATGTAGGCTCATCCCCATCACGAGGATCGTAGGCGTGGGCTTTCTCTAAAGCGTCAATCATGAGCGGAGCTATCAGTAGCGAATGGCCACAGGCAATGCAGGTGGCCTGGAATCGCTTATCGTTTGACTCGACAGTATCGCCCGCATCTAGATTTTCCTGCGAAGGAGCCAAGAGGGTGGAGGCACATTCTGGGCACTTGCATTCCTCCAGCCAAGGTTCCATCGCTTCAGGCACACCGGCCTCCGCCCACGCGTCATCGCAGCGCTGCTTGTTATCCACGAAGAAGTTGTGATGCAACAGCATGATTTGCCATGCGTCCCCAAGAATTGCGGCGGGTGACTCCTCCAGTACCGTGTGAATAAAATCCCTTAGCACAGGGAACAGCTCTGCTACAAAGTCGGCGACTTCACCCAGAGTATGTGCCGGATGCAGGTGCTCCAAATGATTGCGGCAGTCCTGTAGCTTGTCGACCACAGTCCAGTCGACCTCGATGCCAAAAGCCTCAAAACGTTTTTTTATAGTGCCAACATCGATGGTAGTGGATTTGAACTTCCCCACAGGTATCCATTTTATTCCTCCATCCCCATCGGAATGCGGCAGAACTTCCGGCGCGTTGAAGATCAGAGCCGCCGCATCGGAGGGGTCATCAGCACAGGTCGCGATCTTATACTTGAACAGGAGTAGCACGCCCGCGAACAGGTTCCGGATAGCAGAGAGCGCGCGAGCTGGATCCCCCTCTCCACCGGCCGCCCGACACCGCTCGAAATCTTCGACACCCAGGCGAATGGAGGTCATCGCATTATCACGTAGTTTGGCTGTATCGAAGCGAGGCATTTGTCGCTGCTGCACCATGGTTTTTTCCTTTCTGAAGGTAATACGACGATGGTATCCCAACTACTTGCAAGCCCAAAAACTATGACATTGGCATGATCATAAAGCCCCGTCATAAGAGCTTCCTTCGCGGTGAAATCCTGATGTTAAGGGTCGACGGTGTCAAAAAGGTGTGTTGCCCGGACGGTTAATCAGTAAGCGTCCGGCTATGCTGATATGACGCCTCACTTGTAGATCCTCCACCGAGGCCGTTTTCACCACACCAATGCCACCACGTCGGGGTAGCTGGATGGAGAGAGAAGCCTACCGCAGGAGCTTGCTCTGGTTGCTGGCAAACATTGCCATGACAGGTGCGCGTGACCGTGCGCAGACGCTTGCTCTCCTCTGCCAAGCATGCGCGGGTATTCACCGACTGGAACCCACGCTCCCCGTCCTGACTGCTGATCGGCTCGAAGCAAGCCTTCAGGTACCCGTAGAAGAGTGGCTGCCCGATACAATTCGTGGTGAGTTAACGGGCGCCCTCCTCGTATCGTCCTTAGTGCCCAGCCGCATCTGCAGGGAGATGCACCTGGAGTACGAGGCACATGAGCAGATGGATCTCACTCAGGCGCTGATCCTTAGGATCAGAGATTTCTGCAAAGTGCTGCCGGATGGTCAGACGCTGTATAGAACTTTCCGACGGTTCCTGATCCAAAGCCCAACGACCCAGCGACGCCCTGCGAGACTTATCTTCCAGCCGCTGGATGTGTCTCTGGACGACCTGTACAGACCGCCCAAACGACATGAAATCCTGGGGACAAACCTGTACTTGTGCCCCTGCTGCGGCTGGGCAATGAATGTCACCCAGCCCGAAATAGCTTGCACATCGCAGTGGTGCGAGCAGGCTGGCAGTCTATTTGATCGTCAGCATGATCAAGTGGTGCGACGCAGTAACGGCGCAGTTCTTGCGGGCGTTGCTGCTGAAGACATTCTGGTGCTTCAGGATACGTTCTGGAAATTCACCCTGTTGCCTGGGCTGCTGGAGCTCCAACTCGCGGAGGGGCTCCAGAATCTAGGCTTTAACCCTGTCCTATGGCCTGACTTTGATGACGCAGACGTTAGGATCGAGCTCGACGGGGAGTATTTAGACCTGGATGCCAAGGTTTGGCGGTACCCCGACGTGCTCGCATCCCACCTGAATGCTCTACCACGATCAAAGTTGCGATGGATTGTCATCCCAGATTATCAGGCCGCTTCCTTGCCGTTCCTACGGGAGAAAACCGGGCTGCAGGTTCACACCTATACCAGCTGCCTGAAGGAGCTGAAAAGACGTGCGTGAGACTGCAGATTTGAGTTGCATTCTCTTCCTGGCGCTCGCCGCAAAATATGTGAGCGCGAGCCCTGTCATCGCTGATGCAGCTGCATTGGCGGCCGGCCAAGTGAGTCACTGGGCCGGCTTGAAAGCGCTGACTCGCAAGGAGCTCACGACACTGGGGGTAGCCCTACGCTACATACATCCGCAACTGACCGAGCCACGAGAGTTTCTAAGTGCTGCCCAAAGCCTGCTGTTGCGAGACAGCACGTTGTTTGAACTGACGACTGATGAACCGCTGATCCAGCTGAGCTATCGGGATCAGTACCGGCTCGTGAGCGTCGTAGAAATAGACGACCTCATTCAAGAATACCTGGCTCGCCTATGTGCCTTTACGCAGCCAGAGCGTAAGCGCATCCCTGCCAAAGGTGCCTTCACGCTGAGGGCAAAGGTCGAAGGCAACTACAAGCTGTTTGAAATCCTTGAGGAGGATCGAGCAGCGCTCCCCCCACAGGGGCAGACCCTGCCGATTCCAAATGCGCCAGCCCTTGCTCGCGCGAGCTGGAACATTCAGGCCCTGCACACGCTAGCTGAACAGCTGGATACAGCGTCATCGGTGCACAACAGTCACCTGCAAAGCTTACGTAACATCATCCCCAAAGAAACCGACGTGCAAGCCGATGCTGGGAATTTCTATCGAGTCAACGCCCCTACAGGCTCGGGAAAAACGGTTTTAATGGTCATGATGGCCGTGGACGCTGCACGCCGATGTCAGCAAGTGGCAATTGGCGTGCCGGGCCTGCTTGAAGTTGAGGCAATGACCACCGAGATCCGACGAAGTCTGGATATCGTGGCACCCACGCTCACCGTTGCCCCACTACACTCTGAGAGTCGCATGGCGGAAATGGCAACAAGGCAGTTTGGCAAGAACAACCTGGCGGATCCTTACCGATACGTATGTTTGCTGAGCGCCTACGCATCTGACGGGCAGCCTGTAGCTCGCGGTAGCGAGCCCTGCTTTCGTACGCGGCTGGTAGAAAGTCAGGGGGCCGGCGCCGAGCGTTCCTCCAAAATGGATCACTGCCCATTTCTCTTCAAATGCGGGAAAACGGCGATGCTGGCTGGAGCGCTGCAGGCCAACATTGTGGTGGTCAATCACGACGCTTTGCTGAGTGCCTCGACGAGCATCCCGCTGGAAGACGGCAATCGAATCCGAGGGCGTCGCAGCTACCAGGAACTACTGCTACGCACCCGTTCGATTTTCCTGGTCGACGAGATCGATGGGCTACTGAGTCGTGCTATCCAAAGCTGCACCACTGAGCTGGAGCTCGGATCAAAACGGCAGAGTACCGCCCTGGCCCGTCTGCATTCCGACCTCGGTCAACGCTCCGAGGTTGCAGGCATCAAGAGCACGAAACTGAACAACATCAAGTGGGCGCTCACGTTCACAGGCCAGACACCTGATGAGATTCTGGATCTTCACGCGGAGAAACATTTTCAGTGGCCTCGTCATGGCATGAGGTGGCCGCAGTCTGAAGATTCCAGTCTTCAGGCCGCACTTAAGGTTGACGGTGGCGAGTTGCGTTCGCTTTACCAACTCAATGATCGGTCACTACCAGAACACCTCCATGCCTTGCACGACAATTTGAGTCACTGGAGCATCAAGGCCGGGCTGCAATCGCCAGAAGACATACTCCGTCAACTCACCAATATCCTGCGCGCGCTGCTTGCCGCTGACCGGTTGAAAACGGGCACCACGATCACGGCGGAACTGAAGGGCGCGTTGATTCTGCGTGGCGCCTTGACCCTCATACAGCGCCAAGTTCGTTTGCTTCATCGACACATTCCAGAGCTGATCTGGGCCGACATCCCATACGCTCGCGAGGTACAGAATGCGCTTGAAGGGCATCCACCCATTTCTCTAAATCGAAACGGCCCGTTGCAACAACCTATCTGCGGCTTTAAACATAAGATAGGAGAGCATGGCGGATCGACACTCCATATCGAAACACTGAAGGGAGACCCGCACGCAACGTTGCAGCTTCTTCCCAGCCTCACCTCTCTAGCATTCGCGGGTCATGAGCGAATCTTCATTGGGTTATCAGCCACTGCGCATTTCCCTGGGGCTAGTCGCTACGACCTGCCCGCCATAGATCTGATCGATGTCCCGGATGCTTCGGGCCAGATTACCTTCCAGGATTTGCCAACTACGACACGGGTTTCGGGAACCCAAATCCAGGCACGAAAACAGCAAGTGCGCCAGCTCGCTCAAGAGCTCGCGCTGTGTCTACCTGGAATGCTCGCCGCGCTCCATAACAATGATCCGACTCGCGCGCGAATCATCCTCGTCACCAACAGTGACGCCGATGCCGAAGTATTGGCTATCGCGCTTCGAAACATCCTGAATAACGATCCGCTAGTCAACGTGACCGGCACTATCCAGGGTATCCCTCGCGGATACAGAAGTCTCGGCAAACGTGTGCTTTGGCTTCGAGGAAAAGAGGCAGCAAACCGCCTCTCGGAGTTTCCAGCCGCTCAGGCAATGCTCCATCATGACCTTCCGACGCTGCTCACAGGAGAGCATCGCGACGCATGCATCCTAGTGAGCGCCCTGTCCCCAATCGCTCGGGGACACAACATCGTGTATGAGAATGGGCGTTCGGCAGTTGGGAGCATCATTGTATGTGTGCGCCCTCTTCCACCCTCTGATCACCCCGCCGACACTCATGCTCATATTTGCTACGAGAACTGCAAGAAACTGCAGTCGTATGCAACACCTGGTGAGGCGATGGAGGCTTCCCGGGCGCTGGCCTACCATAACCTGAATGCAATTCGTAAAGCCCTGCCAAGCTTCTCTCATCAGCCGAAAAATGTTCGGCACTACACCATCATGAACATCCTGGTGGACATTGCGCAGTTGGCAGGTCGAGGTCGGCGGGGTGAGACTTCGATCACCTGCTTATTTGCGGATGCAGCTTTTTTTGAAGGCAATAGCACTTGGGCCACCCTCCTCGACGCCAGTGTGTGCCTGATGAGGCAGGATGGTGAATGGGACGACTTTCGCAGGGAGCATGCCGGCATCGCTACAGCGATGGAAAATTACATTTTGATGTCACGCAAGGAGAGCTAATGAATACAGTACTGCGCACCAACCTGTTTCGTTTCGATCCTGCCCAACTGGGACACGCCTATCAGGCAGTGCTCGATCGCTCTTTCTACGATGCTTGGTATGCGCTCAAGGCGATCATTCCAAACTCTGATAAAAACCTTCCAACGCGTGGGCTTGAGGAACTGCTTGCAGTGTTGTCGCATGGGCCGGTGAAAGTTCAAGCGCGTCCGAGCGCTGATGGGCGAGTACCGGCGTTTCTACTTCTTAACCCGATCGCACCTGAAAGGTTGAATGAGGCCTTAGAGGTATGGGCATCGGAAGTGCTCAAGGATCATCAGGTGCGCTTCCCCGACTTGGCGAAGCGTCTGGTTGTCCAGGATGTGACCGAGCTCGATGCTGCCGCCCTTTTTTCTGAAGAGACGACATTGCCGAGCGCCTATATCGTCGCACCATGGTTAGCAGGTCAACTGCTGGCCGCAAAACCACTGCAGGCACAGGCGCAGGTACCGGTAAAACTGATGCCGGCGGCGGACTATCGCCATGATCGGGGTGGTATGACGCTGCTGACCTGGGAGAACCCGATTGTCACGCCGAATCAAGCAGCTATTGCCCACCATGTTTTAGATCTGAAGCTCTCTTTGCTCCATGGTCGATGCAAGCCCTATCTAGACCTTCGAGTACACGTCAATCGGGTCATGCCAAGTTGGGTGGGACAGAAGAAGCATGCTTGGGTGAATACAGGCAGCAGCGTTGTTTGCTGCAAGGTCAGGACACTGCCCCCTGTGGACGGCAAGTTCGTGACAGAGTATGTGTACCCTACCAGTCGACTTTTAGGTTATCTCGGGGCAGAGCCTCTTCCTGCGATCATTGAGGGCGACATTCCAATAAGCAGCCTGATCAGGCCTATTCACGCCTCTACTCCTTCCTTTGCCCTAATTGGCGCCGGCGCCGGCCCTATCTTTTTCGACCAAGCAAGCTTCCACGTGGCTGAATGTATCCCGGGTGCTGAGCCGATGCTCGCCGAGCAAACCATCAGGAGCTTCCTGCGCCAGAAGACAGCCCCGGTCGAACCGCTTTCCATCAAGGTGATGGTGCTTGCTGCCTCATCAGATCTGATGGTGCGACTTCACAATGCCGCTGAGGCAGTGGGCAAGGTCAGCGGTTTTTTCAAGAAGGCGCCAGCGCCGACGTTTGTGCTAGAACGGCTATCGGTCGCGGATGCGAGTAATTGGCTCCTGAATCCTTGCAGAGATAATCAGGGGCTTGCGCAGTGGTTTGCAGAGCAGGTACTACCTGAAGTGCTGCGCAGTGGGGTCAAGGTGGCGATCGTGGAAACGACGCCTGAGGTGGCTAAGAAGTCTGATTTTGATCCCAAACACAAGCTGCGCAGTCTGTTCGCCCTGCATGGCATCAGAACGCAGTTTATCTTCCACCCTCGCGCTGTTCCCAATCGTAGTTCAACGGGCAAACCTGACCAAGACCATCCCGCCACGAATGCGTTGATCGACACGATTCGGCTACACGGTCTAATTCCCTTGCCGTTGCCGCAGTGCAAGGCGGTGCCGCCGGACTGCGTCATTCTGTCCATATATCTGGAGCGCGTCTCCATCAAAGGGCCGGCAAATCTTCCACTCATCACTCGGCTACAGACAGGTTCACAACGCCCCGAGGTGTTTTGGTTTAGCGATAGAACGAAAACGATTGGCCGGTGGTATCCCTACGAAGAAGCGATCGCGCACATTCACAGTACTCCAGAGCTCCTCAGCGATTCCGAAGTGACAAAGCTGGTCAGTCAGACGTTCCTCTCGCCGACGCCGATTCCCGGTCAACCGCTGATTGTCTGTCTCGACAAGAACCTGTCCTCGATTTATAGAGGGCTGCAGGACACCCTGGGCGGTGGGCTGCCGCCGGTACCAGAAGATGCTGCGATCGTCCGGGTGCGCTCAGATACGAATAGCGCGCTGATGACGGGCAACCATTCAGCTTCACCTCACCACCCAGTTCATATTGGAAATCACATCGGGCTCTACCGAGCGCAGGACGACGCCCGCGTCCATTATTTTGTGGCACCTTCCAAGGTATTCAACAAGGAGCGTTCACACCGTGATGCGAACCGATACACAACTGAGTATGGGATGGATAAGCCATGGCATCAGCTCGGGGTCACTGAGCTGTTCGTTATGCAGGTGGGATGCTTCAAGGGTGAATCTGCGGTAGCTGAACAGATTGGCTTGCTGTGCCGGCACGCGCCTTTATGGGACTGGTATCTTCGGTTGCCGGGGCCGATGCATCTTGGCAAGAAAATTGGAGCTGACCATCCTCTCGTTGAGGCGTTGCGCAGTTCGATAAGCTAAGGGGCATTACGATAGGGAAACGCCTGTCTTGATCATTCACCCGTGGTGTCACAGCGCTCCTAAATTGCATCATGCAGAGCGTCATGATCATGGGAACGTCGACGATCCTCAATGATGCACAGTGCGGTGTGGCGGCTTGCTCTGCTCTCTCGTTTTTTGATCCTTTCCTAATGCCGCATCGGATCAATTGCTCGGTGTAACCTGAACAGACTCTAAATAAGGTCTTCCCAGCCATGAGCATCCAAGCCAAGCTTCTTCACCTTCAATCCATCCAAAATCTCCTAGCGCCATACCGCTACCTCTATTGCGTAGACCTTGAGGCTACCTGTGATGAGGTTGATGAGTCGGAATCACCAAGGCCGCTTGAAGTCGTCCCTGATCAGATGGAAACGATCGAAATTGGCCTGGTGGTGATCAATCTGGAAACGCTTGAGATCGTCGATGAATTTCAGCGTTTCGTCCGACCTCAAATCAAACCCACCCTTACCGATTTCTGCATAAAGCTCACATCCATTCAACAAGCGGATGTGGACAGCACAGGAACCTATCAAGAGGTTGGCGAAGAGCTACGAACGTTCACTATGCGCTATCCAAATGCGGCTTGGGCGTCATGGGGTGACTATGATGCACGACAGCTTGAGCGCGATGCTGGCTTTGCTGCGTGCCCTTCCCTGCTCGAAGGCTTGCCACATTTCAATGCCAGGAAATGGCATGCCGGCCTATATGACAATCGACCGAAAGGACTTATGCAAACGGTGGAGTCGCTGGGCTTGGTCTGGCAGGGTACCTATCACCGAGGAATCAACGATGCCAGGAACGTTGCATCCATCATTAAAGAGATGCTCGGCTGATTGGTGAGCCGGGCCCATTGGCCCGAAGGAGCAACCTGGCTCATTTAGAAGGCTCTGATCGCGTCCGACTGGTCAGGCATGGGGCTGTGATCTGGCGTAACGCCTCCTTCGCCCCGTATCTGACAGAAGCCTTAACTCCGCTCACCTTTTCATCTGCCAACCTTTCTAAGAAATTGTAGACGTGGTCGTACGTTTTCAATTGTTTGGCCCGATCAACAATGAACTCGGGTTCTCCCACTACTGGAAAGCCATCGATGTTTGTCTGAGCTTTGTGGCCTGTCGCTATCCAGATGATGTTTGCAGCGTGCGAGGTGGAGTATCGGCGCCAGTCTTTAGGAAGGCCGTTAAGCTGCTCCTCCTCCGATCTATTGCTGATCAGGTTATCGAATAGCCACTGGATATCTGCGTTTGCCATTCTCAACTTGTTTTCATACTTAGGGAGAGACTCCTTGCTACTAGAGCTGAACTCCTTCTTCAGCTTCACTGGCTTCAGCGGTTTGTCATCGAACAAATCGCTTTCATACAACTCCGGGGTGTCTTCGTTTGGCATAGGTGCTCTCACCGTTTGCACCTCGGCTTCTTCTGTTTTTGGCTCATCCTCTTTTACTGGCTTATCCGGAAAGCCCCTAGCGCTCCAAATTTCCTTTGCTGCCACCAGATCGGTAGCTTCGATTTCGGCTGCCTTGTCCCAAGTGCTCTCGAACCAGTCCAGGGCTTGCTTGAACTCATCGCGCTCAGGGTCGAGCAACACCCCGGCTTCATTCCAGCCCAATGCCTGCCCCTCGAACCCGAGAGCAGCGTCAGAGAAGTTGGCTGACCCCACGATAGCGCCCGCATTGGAAACAACTACCTTGGCATGCAGTCGGCTAGATTGCCTCATGCGGATGCCAGGCTGCGCCATGATGCGTTCTACAGCATAAGGGTTGGTTCCAGGGTGACTCAGATTGCAAATCAGTCTGCCGGCTCCTTGGCGGGGTATCAGAGCCTCTGAGCCATTACCCCAGAAAGCGACCGCCACGCCGTAATCGGCATCGGGGGCCTGAATGAGATCTTTGATTGCCGACAAAATTTGTTCGCGACTTCCCAAGAACATTGAGCAGAGTCCTTCCGTTGGCAATGGTATTGCAACCCTCCCAGATTGGAACGGGAGAGCGGTGGAGGTGATCAGTGCCCGCTGATTGAATAATCGGACGGCACCCTATGGAAATATTGGTACCTAAAGGACGTCAGCCACCACACGTAACCTCGACTAGCTAGCGTCCTTTATCCACATTCTGAGGAGTATTCCCTTGCCTGAAATGCAAGACCAATGAAAGCCAGCTCGCCTTGGAGACGGCCACCATCGGATCTTCAAGCTGAATCAATCGCGTGTCTATCGCCTCCTATTGGTGTGAACCATTAGCTCGGATGGAGTCAGATGAGGCTATCAATACCGTAGTTTCAACCTCTGCGAGTTCAACGACGGCACTGCTTAGCTCTAAGTTTGCGCGTTCGACCAGATCGGCTGGCAGCTCTTTCTGGACGGACACACCCAGGTCTTTAAACTCGGCGGCTTGTTTGATCAGGTTCCCTTTTCCGGTATACAGCTGACCGAAGGCTCTGTCGTAACTGTCACGGGCCCTGTCCAACTGGTTGCCCACCCCCTGCATGCTGGTCAGGAAGCCATTGAGCTTGTTGTAAAACTTCTCAGCTCGGTTGGCCAACTCGGCGGTGTGCTTGTTCTGATCCTCGAACCGCCACAGCTGGCGGACGATGTTAAGACTGGTCAACAGGGTGGTGGGTGTGGCAACCAGCACGTTACGCTCGATAGCCCGCTGGAACAGGGTTTCGTCGTACTTAAGGGCTTCGACGTAGGCGGATTCGATCGGAATAAACATGATCACCACCTCGGGTGAGTTCAGGCCAGGCAGCTTGAAATAATCTCGATCGGCCAACTCATTGACCCGGTCACTCACCGCCTTGGTATGGGCCGCCAACGCTTGACCGCGTTCCAAATCGTTATCGGCGTTTACATACTGGGTGTAGGACATTAACGACGTCTTTGCATCGATGATCAGATGCTGTTTTTGTGGCAGGTAAACGATCGCATCGGGACGTTGTCGGCCCTCTTCAGTGGTGAAGCTGACTTCCCGTTTGTAGTCGATATCAAGTCGCAGGCCCGAGTTGTCCAGTACGTTCTCCAGCATTAGCTCACCCCAGTTGCCCTGTACCTTCTTTTGGCCTTGCAGGGCGGTAGTCAGCTTGTCGGCCTGATCGGTGATTTCCTTGTTGAGCGTTTGTAGATTCTTCAGCTCAGTTCTGAGCTCGATGCGCTGCTCCGCATCTTTAGCGTGAATATCCTCCACCTTCGCCTTAAAGCCTTTCATTTCGGTATGGAGAGGATTGAGCAGGTTGGTGATGCTCTCCTGATTCAACTCTTTAAACGCTTTGCCTTTACGCTCTAGAACCTCGTTGGCTAGGCGTTCGAACTCTTTGGTTAACTCCTCGCGATTCTCCTGCAACAGCTTCAATTGCGCGTCAAAGTGTTGCTGCTTTTCATCCAACGAGGTCTTGAGCTGGCCATGGGCGTTGTCCAGCGCCGCATATCTGTCTTGCGTAGTCTTCAATTCGCCCTTGGACTGCTCCCACCAGGTTTTGTAGTTGGTGAGTGCTTCCTGTTTTTCTTCCAGTTGCGTCTGCGCTTTCTTCAGCGTCTCGCGAATTTCAGCCAGTTGAGCAGCAGTATGCTTTTGCACTACGTCGGCGGTCGCCAGCTTTTCATCCAACTCCGCGATGCGCTGATCTTTCTCTTCGATGCGCTCCTTCGAAGTCGTACCGTTAATGACAAGTTGTTCTTTCAACTTGTTCGCCGATTCCTGTGCCGTAGCTCCGACCTCACGAGCCTGTTTTTCTGTTTTACGCAGGGCTTCGAGTTCGGCTTTCTGGGCACCCCAATCACGTTCAAAACGCTCTTGAACGACCTGTTTCTCTTCGAGCTGGGTCTGGGCTTGTTTCAGTGCCTCGCGACTTTCGGACAGCAGCTTCGCTGTATTGGTTTGTTGCACCTCTGCGGCGACCTGCTTTTGATCCAGATCTGAAATGCGCTGATCCTTCTCTTCGAGACGTTCTTTGAAGGCGGTACTGTTACTGGCTAACTGGTCTTGCAGCTTGTCGGCCGCCTCTTGTGCTTTCGAGCTCGTCTCTCTGGCCGCTTGTTCGGATTTTCGCAAGCGATCTATCTCAGCTTGTAGGGCGACCATATCACCCTCAAGGCGGTCGATCCGTGCCTTGCCGCTATCCCGTTCCGTTTCCAACCGTCCAAAAGCAATATCCAGTGCTGCTTTCTCTTTAGACAGGGTGCCAAGCGTGGTCTGTTGTTGCGATAACTCTGCCTGGACACGCGTCAAATCGGCCTGTGTCACTTCCAGATCAGTCTGTAGTTGCTGGTTGTTGCGCTGAGCACGCCAACTGGCGATCGCCCAAGCCGCGATGAAGGTCACCAATGGCAATACGATGAGAATCACCAAATTTTCCATATCCATTCTCCTACGTCCAAATTGTAATTATTTAAGGCGAATGAGGTCTCAGGTCTTTAGCGTAGCTGACCCCAAGGATAAAAAATGTGTTCTACAGGATGCTGAGGGACGTCGCGCTTGATACACGAATGACGAGCGCCTGCGATCAGTCCTGCAATGAAAACTATAGCGGCCTCATGCCAGTTGAAATCAACGGCTAGATATTTACGCTTTTCAATGACTTGCGGCAGCTTGGATTACTACGAGGATTGCAGGTAACCCGAGGGGCGAGTTGGAACACTTTAAATCTGGCAGCGCTACGGCGCTGATCCGCGTGTACTGCTTAGTGGGTGGAAACGTGTCCAGTTTCAGCGTTCGCTGACTGCACTCTAAGCCAATTACGCAAACGAGGCCTTCATCGCGACCATCTCTGTGCGAAGCTGTTTGACAGCAAATGCTTCTGGCTGCAAGACATCACTTAAAAAAAGCACCACCTGGGTAATCTGCAACCTCTACTCGCTGATTAGAATGGCGATCAAATTGAGACCGCAATCCCATGATCCTGACCTCATGGCAAGATCAGATCACACGAAAATACGACTCCGAAAAGCACAGCCTTGGTTTGAATAGCAGCAAGCAGAGGCTTCGCTGTACCTTTAGGTGGTTATACAGATTGAGAATAACAGAGGTAAAGATGAGCTGATGTTTTGGAGGGAGCCGCTCAAGTGGTAGATGCAAAAGGATGGGGGTCTTTTGTGACGATCATCATAAAGTGATGATTGAGTGCTCTGATCGTGACTGCTTTGGGAGTCATTCCGATATCATCACTCTGTCCCCAGACGACATCCGAAATGCCCAAAATTAATACTTGGCGCCTCCCCTACTTGCGCCTTATAAAGAAACGAAATATATATTCGCTTTTTACTTGCCCTATGTAATAGCATTGCTCCCCATTATAGATTGAGTTTAACGAAATCGACGCGCACACACTTAGGAAATGTGTAACACCTGCGAATTAACAAACAAACGTATCGGTTCAGTTTTTGCTTACTACAAACATAAAAATAAAACACCTCTTGACAGAGGTAAAAATCGAGCCTACACCTTCCATACAAACACTTGCCAATACGGTTTTTGACTTGCGAGTCACTTGCAATTCTGATGGAGATTTTTGTTATGGAAGCAGAACAAAAAAGAACTGAACTTATTGATAAAATAACCACCCGTATTGGCTACGATGAAAAGTGGGCACGATCAGACTTCTTCTGTGCTCAGATATTCGTATGGTTGACAATTCTTGCTAGCTTTTTCGCTGCGATCCTTACTGCCGCACAAGCTGCTTCAGCTTTGTTTCTTGCCTTATTAGCAGCTATACCCGGCACAATGATTGTTATCGAAAAAAGCTTCGCGTTCGGTAAACGTGCTCGGTGGCACTGGGAAATGGTTGCAACTTTGGAGGGATATAAAAACAAATTGATTTTTCAAGACGCGGATGTCGGAGAAGTCTCGATACTACTGAGCGAATTCATAAAAGAGATGGAGAAAAAGTTCCCCATCGTGTCTGTAAATGCTTCACTTTCGGATACATCTACAAAGTCTGATGTTTGAAAAACAGATCATTCAAGGCTAATTTTCGTTTGTTCTGAGATCTCTACGAAGGTAACAAGGACAGGTATGAAAATCGTAACCAGTAAAGCCTGCAAACATTTGGCGCGCCCACTCTTTAATCTGAATGAAAAATAGGAATGCAAAAAATGGCACCTAAAGCAGGTAACAAAAAATACATTGAGTACACTCCTTTTTTTAATAATGACTTCGGTAAGTTAGGGGTAAAAATAGCTAATAAATGGCCAGAGAGCTCCGCGTTGAAGCGTAATGGCAAAACCAAGAATACGCTCGGTATTGCTCTTTCTGGTGGTGGATATCGATCAGCTATTTTTTGTTACGGAATCCTTCGTGGTCTCTACGAACTCGGCGTGCTGGAAAAAATAGATTATATTTCTGCCGTATCCGGAGGCGCTTGGATAGCTACACCATTCGCGATGGCCGAAAACCTCGATTACTTCTTCAACATCCCAGAAGATCGTGCGAATTTTATTGAGGAGGGTTTTGAATCTCTGTTGGTCAACCCACTTCGCCTTATGGAAGAGGCAGCGCTTACCCGCCCTAACAATAACTATGTGAGCGATCTATTTGGTCGACTTCTTGCGCGAACTTTTCTTCGTGAGTACGGTGATTATGGACGTTACAACCCACTTAATGATCCAAATCTGATTAAGGATGATGACAGACCCTTTCTTATCGTCAACGGAACATTAAACTTCCGCCGACCCGATGCTTACGATATTACCCAGGAGTGCTTCGAAATGACCCGTTTATACTGCGGCTCTCGCTCTCTTGGCTACCTGGATACTGAGAATATGCTCGCCGACGATGATACTATTCGAATCCGCGATGCTATTGCCATTTCTGGGGCCGCAGTAGCAGTTCACGTTCCTGGCTTGGGCAATGAGGTCTCAGGGCATGGGTTGAGTCGGGAGATAATAAACTTCGCTACCGGGCAAAAAACACCTACACAAAACCCACCAAAATCGAATCGTTTAGATGTCGCAGATGGCGGCCACTATAATAACCTTGGCATTGAGTCGCTTGTGAATCGCGGTTGTGGCTATATTATCGCTATCGATGCAGAGCACGACCCAGAGCACAAAATTGCAGGTGGTTCACGTCAGAAATTTGAAGGTTTGCGTACATTGATGCAACGCAACCACATCCCTCTGCCAGAGTTTGTCATTAAAAAACTCGACCGTGCAAACGAGCCTCTGCACCTCGTTTCGGGCGATAGCAAAGTACCAGACATCCTTTATATCAAGCTAAAATCACTAGCTGCGTTTAACAAGTTTGCTGCCAAGAGGCCCTACAATAAATCTAGCTTTTTAAGAAACATGTTTGATCGTGGGGAATTCGCTTTCGACCCGCAATTTAGCACAGCCAAGTTAGACTATAGCTTTGCTGAACATCGAAACCTTACCGAGCTTGGCACCTTTATTGTGAAGGAGAATGCAGATATATTTACCAGCTTTGCGAAAAAATCAAAATAAGACATCTCATCCAAATGATAAGAAGCTTGTAAAGCTCAACATCTAACATAGATCTCAACGGAAATTCCCCATGTTTTCGACAAGTTCGGGCAGGCTGCTGAACCACATGAAGGGGCCGCCCCCACTCCTCATGAAGTAGATGGCATAGGGTTTGCTGTGGCAGCGTGCAAAAGTGGCGTTCCCACCGCTCAATGCGTAGGCCTGCGGGCCAAGTCGACTTTTTCAACAAAATTGGTCGTAAGCGGTCAGTAGCTAACGGGTTCAGCCTAACCATGCCGACTCAGAAGCTGCCTTCCCTACGCCTAAGTTCAGCTAGAGTTCATCCACCGAGAGGGGTTCCCTGCTAGAAAGGTGGTACCTAGCTACGCTCACAGTTGAGCTACTAGCTGGCGTTACACGGAGCAGAGCGTGCGCAGCAGTTCAGGCACTAGCCAAATAACACGATCCATTTAAATTGTCCGACTGTTACGCTGTCCTTTTTCCATGGAGGAATCGCGATGCCAAACTCAGATCTGCTCCCTTCCCTGCTATTCAAGATCAACGAAAACCAGCAAGCCCTTGAGGCTGCCATTATGGAACTGACACTCTGGGTCGAGCAGCGTGGATCGGGTGAGGTTGGAGGCAATGTGCGCGGTGCCCTGGACGCGATCAGAACCAATGAAGAGTTCATCAACATGACGCTCGCTGTGTTGATGACACCGGAATAATTCACCCCCCCTACGCCGAAAGATCTTGCTGACCTTGGGTCACTGAAAACGTGCGCTTGCTGATTGTGCTCCGAGCCTGCTGAGCAAAAGAAACCCTCGTCGTGGCCATCTCTGAGCGAAGCTCGCTAATTAGATTGGCAATGGCTCGGCTCGATGTGAGATTCGCCGTCGAGATACCAGTGACCAGCAATTCCACTTGACCAGAGGATGGCTCGAATACCTTGATCATCAGAGATCCATCGGGATTCACGGTGCCGCTACAAGACAGCGGCAGGAAGCCACATTCAATGGTGTGGCGGAGCTCCAGAATGGAAAGCATGATGGTCGGCCTTAGCATTATTTCTCTTTAGTTTTTTCTCCCAAAGAATGGTCGTCAAGCAGTGTGACAGCGCAAAATACGACCAGTTGTCACATGTCTTCATGTTGGGTACAGGCATCAATAGGCAAAGTCATGCCCCAGCTCTTTCTGCATCCACTCCAAAAAGCGCCTGACCCGAGGGAAATTTGAATGAGCCCTAGGGAAAACTAGATGGTGTGCAGTGATAGAAGCGCTCAGCTCCGGCGCCACCTCAACCAATGCGCCTCTCGCAAGATAGTCCCGGGCCAGCAGCGTGCTTTCTAACGCAAAGCCAAGGCCGTGACTGGCAGCTTCCAGCGTCATATACGAGCGGTCGAAGCTTAGCGTGTAAGGTTGTTCGGGACGCGACAGGCCATGTTGTGCGAACAACTGCGGCCACTTTATTAACGTGGCCTCCGACAGAATCAGATTACAGTCCAGCAAATCCGCAACTACCCGGATGGGGCGCTTGGCCAATAGTTTCGGGGAAGCCATCACCGCCATCTTTTCATTGCGTATCGTGCGCACTTCATAGCTAGGCCAATTGGGCATGCCATGGCGGATATCCACATCAATCTTGTCTCGACTGAAGTGCAGTGATTCATAGGAGCACGAGAGGTTGAGCTGGATATCGGGATGGCTCTGGCGAAACTGCTCCAAGCGCGGCATTAGCCACAGCAAACCGAAACTGGGCGACGAGTGCAACCGCAGGCAATCCAGGCTGACATCACTGGTAGCGCGCTCTGTGGCTACGGCGAGGCTATGCAGGATGCCGGAAACCTCGGTGAGATATTGCTCACCGACCGGCGTCAATGTGACGCCTCTGGCCGTTCTGAAAAACAACTGTCTGCCGATCATTGCCTCTAGTTTGGCCAGCTGGTGACTAACCGCCGAGGGTGTCAGGTCGAGTAATTCAGCTGCGCGAGCGACATTGCCGAAGCGCGCCGTCTGTTCAAAGGCCTGAATGGCTTTCAGGGGTGGCAGTATCGGAGGTGCATCGCCGGGTGAACGCATGATTATTGTTATTCCGCTGCAAGTGACATAAGCCGGGCATCCAGCTATTCAAGCATCCGCTCACTGGGTTGGCGAGTGCTGAATTTTTTTCAGCACCGAGTGAGATTCGCGTTATTGCTCAAGGTCACCCTGGAGAACAAGCTGGGCCATCGATTCATTGCGGGTCGACCCAATAACAACAATCAGAGGTACCCTCCCATGCTTCTTCAAGGCAAAGTCGCGATCATCACCGGTGCCGCCTCCGCACGTGGGATTGGCCGCGCAACGGCGACTACCTTCGCGCAACAAGGCGCGCGTGTCGTGATCCTCGATCTGGATAAATCCGCCGCACGGGATGCCGCTGCTTCCCTGGGCGAAGGTCATTTGGGGATTGCGGCCAACGTCGCAGACGAATCGCAGGTTCAGCAGGCCGTCGCCAAAATCATCGAGCACTTTGGTCGCATCGACATCCTCATCAACAATGCCGGCATTACCCAGCCCCTCAAGACATTGGACATTCGCCCTTCCGATTACGACAAGGTACTGGACGTCAGCCTGCGCGGCACCTTGCTGATGTCGCAGGCGGTGATTCCGACCATGCGTCAACAGTCTTCAGGCAGCATTGTGTGCATGTCTTCCGTTTCGGCTCAGCGTGGTGGCGGCATTTTCGGTGGCCCTCATTACAGTGCCGCAAAAGCAGGTGTGCTGGGGCTGGCGAAAGCCATGGCACGGGAACTGGGGCCGGACAAGGTACGCGTCAACTCCATCGCCCCAGGTCTGATTCACACCGACATTACCGGTGGCCTGATGCAGGACGAACGCCGCCACGCGATCATCGATGGCATCCCACTAGGGCGTCTGGGTGAAGCCCAGGATGTGGCGAATGCCGCATTGTTTCTGGCCAGCGATCTCTCCTCATATTTGACTGGCATCACGCTGGATGTGAACGGCGGCATGCTGATTCACTAATTACACCTGGCGGGCCTCGCGGCCCGTGCGGATCTGGATCGACGATGCAGCCGGGCCTTTGGCCTGGCGGTCAATAAAAACAAGAGATCAGACCATCATGACAACCCTGTCGCTCGAAGCGGTTTCGACCGTGCGCTCTAACGCCTACCGGAAAACCGCCTGGCGCCTGATGCCTTTTCTGATGCTGTGCTACCTATGCGCCTACCTCGATCGCGTCAACGTCGGCTTTGCCAAACTGCAAATGATGAACGATCTGGCGCTCAGCGAAACAGTCTATGGACTCGGTGCGGGCATGTTCTTCATCGGCTACTTCCTTTGCGAAGTCCCCAGTAACATCATCCTGCACAAGGTCGGTGCGCGGGTCTGGATCGCGCGCATCATGATCACCTGGGGTATCGTTTCCGCCCTATTCGCCTTCGTCGAAACCGCCTGGCAATTCTATGCATTGCGCTTTCTGCTCGGCATCGCTGAAGCCGGTCTGGCACCGGGTCTGCTGCTGTATCTGACCTATTGGTTTCCGTCGTACCGTCGTGCCCGGATGACCGTGTTGTGGTTTATCGCCATTCCGCTGTCAGGCATGGTGGGTGGCCCGCTCTCCGGCTGGATCATGACTCATTTTGCAGGTATGCATGGCTGGGCGGGATGGCAATGGATGTTCGTGCTGGAGGCCATACCTACAGTCGTGGTTGGACTGCTGGTATTGAGCTATCTCAAAGATGGCGTGCATCAAGCGAGCTGGCTCAACGACGACGAAAAAGCACTGATCAACCGTGAGCTGGCCGAGGATGACCAGAAAAAAGTCACGCATGCCTCTGTGGGCGAATTCATCCGCGACCGTCGTCTCTGGTTACTGGCCGCCATCTACTTCTGTGTCGTGATGGGCCAGTACGCAATCACCTTCTGGCTGCCGACCCTAGTGCGTAACGCAGGAGTGTCCGACCCGATGAAAATCGGCGTACTGACCAGCCTGCCTTACCTCTGTGCAATTGTGGCCATGCTGTATGCCGGACGCAGTGGCGACAAACATCGTGAACGCCGCTGGCACCTAATCATACCGATGATCGCGGGTGCTATCGGACTAACCCTGGCGGCAATGATGGGCGGAAATGTGACGCTCTCGATTCTGAGTCTTTGCCTAGCTGCTTCCGGAATTCTGTCCGCGACGTCGATGTTCTGGATGTTACCCACCACGTTACTCGGTGGCGTGTCTGCCGCCGCAGGCATCGCGGCGGTCAACAGCTTCGCCAACCTCGCCGGCTTCTGCTCGCCTTACCTGATTGGTTGGGTCACCACGCTGACCGGTTCCAGCGCCATCGGCATGTACCTCATCACCGGCGTACTGGTGGGCGGAGCCCTGTTGGTACTGCGCATTCCCGCCGCCCTGGTCAATCGTTGATACAACGGAGTTTTAAGCATGACTACCCATCCTTCATTCGCTTCATCCAAAACCCTGGTGGAGCGCGCCCACGACATTCGCCGCCATGCGCTGCGCATGGGTCAAGTCCAGGGGCAAGGTTACGTCGGTCAGGCTCTCGGTGCCGCCGACCTGCTGGCAGTGTCCTACTTTCACGCCCTGAACTATCGGCCGGAGAATCCGGAGTGGGAGGAGCGAGATCGCTTCTACCTCTCCATTGGCCACTACGCGATTGCTCTGTACGCCGCGTTGATCGAAGCAGAAATCATCCCGCTCGATGAGCTCGAAACATACGGATCGGATGATAGCCGGCTACCGATGTCGGGCATGGCGACGTACACCCCGGGCATGGAAATCACCGGCGGTTCACTGGGTCAGGGCCTCGGCATCGCGGTCGGAGCCTGCCTGGGTCTCAAACGTAAAGGGTCGCCCTCCTTCGTCTACAACCTGCTGTCCGACGGCGAGCTGAATGAAGGATCTACCTGGGAAGCGGTGATGTCGGCGTCGCACTGGAAGCTCGACAACCTGATCGCAATCGTCGACGTCAACAACCAGCAAGCCGATGGCTATTCAAGTGAAATCCTGTCGTTCGAACCCATCGTCGATCGCTGGCAGGCGTTTGGCTGGTTCACCCAGCGTGTCGACGGCAATGACCTGGAGGCGTTGGTTACCGCGTTCGATGCCGCACGCAACCATCCTGGCACGCAACCGCGAGTCATCATCTGCGATACCAAAATGGGTAAAGGTGTGCCCTTCCTGGAAACCCGGGAGAAGACGCACTTCATCCGCGTGGAAGAGCACGAATGGGATCTGGCACTGAGCAATCTTGAAGAAGGAAAAAAGCAATGAGCAACGCCATCCACAGTCCGACTTCGACTGGCGAGCCAGCCAAAAAGCGCCTGACCACCTCGGCAATGATCGCGTCGATTGCCTCTGAAGGCCAAGCCACCCGCTCAGCACCTTTTGGCCATGCATTAGCCGCGCTGGCGGATCAGCGCTCAGACATCGTGGGCATGTCCGCCGACTTGTCCAAGTACACCGATCTGCACATTTTCGCCAAGGCCCACCCGGATCGTTTCTATCAGATGGGCATGGCCGAACAGTTGCTCATGAGTGCTGCAGCAGGGATGGCACGTGAAGGTTTCGTGCCGTTCGCCACGACCTACGCCGTGTTCGCCTCGCGCCGTGCCTATGACTTCATTTGCATGGCGATTGCCGAGGAAAACCTCAACGTCAAAATCGTCTGCGGCCTGCCCGGCCTGACCACTGGCTACGGCCCAAGCCACCAGGCCACGGATGACCTGGCGATCTTCCGTGCCATGCCCAACCTGATGATTGTCGATCCGTGTGATGCACTGGAAATCGAACAGGCGGTGCCCGCTATCGCGGCGCATCAAGGGCCGGTCTACATGCGGCTGTTGCGCGGGAATGTGCCGCTGGTGCTGGACGAGTACGGCTACAAATTCGAGATCGGCAAGGCCAAAACCCTGCGCACCGGTAACGATGTGTTGATCATCTCCACCGGCTTGATGACGATGCGCGCACTGGAAGCGGCCAAAGAGCTACAAGCTGACGGAGTTGATGTCGATGTACTGCACGTACCGACGATCAAACCACTGGATGAGCAAACCATTCTCGCTGAAGCGAGGAAGTCCGGTCGCTTGGTCGTTACCGCAGAAAACCACTCGATTATCGGTGGATTGGGTGAAGCCGTTGCAACGGTCTTGCTACGTAACGGCGTAACACCAACCTTCAGGCAAATCGCGTTGCCCGATGCTTTCCTGGATGCTGGCGCCTTACCTACGCTGCATGATCGTTACGGAATTTCGACTCAGGCGGTCTGCGCCCAGATCAAAGCATGGCTTTGATCTGGGCCTAAAGAGAAGAGCCTAAGCATCGGCTTAGCTGTCAAGAGCGATGAACAAGGGCGTCTTTCGACGCCCTGACTTGTTAAGCGGTCTTGATTACTAACTTCTCCAATGCATCTTTGGTGAGATGCTCATAAGCTTGACCAGGCGGATTTAAGAGAGGCGAACCTCGAGGACATTGGGCAAAGCCAATATCCGAGCGACAAGATTCCACCACATTCTCCTACCGCTACTGAATTGTCACGCCCATTCCCTCCCCCTTCGCAACGCCCTCACTACATATGGATCAAGTCGGCTGTCGCGCCCCCTTGCAAGCCTACCAACTAGATGGTAGATTCAATCGAATTCACATCTCCTCCCGTAAACCTACAGGGCGCCCCGCCCAGGTGAGTCCCCATGCAAGATTGGAAGCAAACTCGAAAAGACATCAGCGCCCGCCTAGTACAGCTGAATGGCCTGTCCCCAGAGACCATGAAAGGTATGGCTTCTCTAGGGAGCGCCGGCGCAAAAACAAACCACCTCGATGCTAAAACTCGTGAACTGATTTCGCTCGCCGTAGCGGTGACCACCCGCTGTGATGGCTGCATCGCTTTCCACGCTGCTGAGGCCAAAAAGCTTGGTGTAACTACTGAAGAGGTTGCTGAAGCATTGGGTGTAGCAATCAACATGAACGCCGGTGCTGCATTGGTCTACAGCACTCACGTTTTGGATGCGTTCGACAAACCTTAATGCAGGGCATTGCGGGAATATCAGAACTAATTGCTGCCATCCGCCCAGCCAATAAACTGCGAGACTTTTCATGAATGAGCTTTTCACGCCTACGATCTGTGCTGAACGCTATTAGCCAACCGTGTCGTTTTAGCCCACATGACTCGCACTCGAACGCTGAAAAACAATTCAAATGAACTTATCGCTCTCTACTACGCGCAGCAAGCGTCTGCCGGTCTGATCACAGAAGGACTGGAGGCCCGTGGCTATTTGTATACCCCGGGTATTTACACTGCGGAACAGGTTGAGGCTGGCGCCAAGTCAGTGATGCTGTATGAGGAATAGCGACATGAACAAGTCTTATGAGCAGTCCCTGAAAATCGATGCTCCCCGTGATGGCGGGTTGCGTCAACTGCGTAGCCTGTGCGGTTACGAAATAGGGGTAATCCCACTCCCAATTTTTCTCGGCATCGCCGTAATCGTATATCTCTCGGCACACTTGGGTTTTTTGCCTAATAACATGATCGGTGGCCTCGCCGTCATCATGACGATGGGCATGTTCTTCGGCCAACTGGGTTCGCGTCTTCCGATTCTGAAGGAAATCGGAGGAGGAGCCATTCTGTGCTTGATGCTGCCATCGATTTTGGTGTTCTACGGCTTCTTCGGGCCAGCCACGATTGACGCTACAAAAATGCTAATGAAAGAAGCCAACTTTTTGTACTTCGTGATTGCCAGCCTGGTAGTCGGCAGTATTCTCGGGATGAGCCGATTTATTTTGATTCAGGGCATGATGAGGATGTTCATACCTCTTCTCGTCGGAACCCTGGCTGCCGTGGCAAGCGGACTCATTGTGGGAAAACTCGTCGGCTATAGTTTCTACCACACCTTCTTCTTTATCATTGTTCCCATTATTGGCGGGGGCATTGGTGAGGGAATCCTGCCTTTATCGCTTGCTTACTCAGCTATTCTCGGCGGTACGCCGGATATCTACGTTGCTAAATTGGTGCCTGCCGCTGTAGTCGGCAACATCGCGGCGATTATCTGTGCCGGCTACTTGGCCCGGCTGGCGCTAAAACGCCCGCATCTCAATGGCGAGGGTTCATTGATCCGTGCCAAAGACGAGAATGATAAATTCCAAGCCAGGGAAGATAACGGCTCGACTATCGATTTCAGAGTGATAGGTGCAGGCATTCTGGTCATCTGTGCATTCTTCGTCCTTGGCGGCCTGCTTGAAAAAGTCTTGGGGATTCCTGGCCCTGTCCTGATGATCTTGGCCGCTGTACTTTTTAAGTACGTTCGCGTTCTGCCGGAAAAACTGGAGAAAGGCACAAGCGCTTTCTACAAGCTGATTTCTTCCGCCTTCATTTGGCCGGTAATGATCGGCTTGGGCATGTTGTATGTCCCTCTCGATAGCGTCGTAAAAGTCTTTTCTATCAGTTATGTCCTAGTCTGCGTATCCGTCGTTGCCTCAATGGCCATCGCAGGTTTTTTCATTGGCAACCTGATGAAAATGTACCCCATCGAATCAGCCATCGTGACCTGCTGCCACAGCGGCCTTGGCGGTACCGGGGATGTTGCGATCCTCTCAGCCTCCAATCGTATGTCGCTGATGCCATTCGCTCAGATCTCCACCCGCCTCGGCGGCGCTTCGACGGTGATCATTGCTAGTATTCTTTTGCGTATTTTTGCTTGATGCCGAGTGCAGGACACTCATCATCAACCCCTCAATAAACCCAATGGTTTTCACTTTCTAGTGAACACCATCTGAGGTCAGATTTTGTCTGCCCTTGGTGCTGGATTGCCAAACGGCGCTTTAAAGCAGCCCTTGAGCAGTTTGAGCACAAACATCTGGTAGAGATAAAGCTGCGGGCCTACCGGCACGCACCAGGCCAGGTATCAGAGCCGTTCAAGGAAATTCATGATGAGCAAACAAAAGATAACGTTCCGAAACGCCCAGGGTATAAGCCTGTCAGGTCTGCTTGAGACGCCGGAGGCGCCCAAAGCCTATGCATTGTTCGCCCACTGCTTCACCTGTGGGAAGGATATTAAAGCTGCCGCGAGAATTGCTAAGGCGCTAGTCGACAATAATATCGCTGTACTGCGATTTGATTTCACAGGTCTAGGCAGCAGTGAAGGAGATTTCTCCAACAGCAATTTTTCCTCCAACGTTGCCGACTTGGTAGCGGCGGCGGAGTTTTTGCGTGATACATACCAGGCTCCATCCATCTTGATTGGCCATAGTTTGGGCGGAGCCGCAGTCATAGCAGCGGCGAAGTACATCCCAGAGGCAAAAGGCGTGGTGACAATAGGTGCCCCCGCTGACGCGACCCATGTCCTGAAGCAGTTCAAAGGTCACGTAGAAGCGATCAGAGACATTGGTGAATACAAAGTAATGCTGGCAGGAAGAGAGTTTACTATAAAAAGGCAGTTTCTCGATGATATTGAAACCCAACAGCAGGATACAAATATCGCTAACCTACGACGCGCATTGCTTATTTTTCATTCCCCAGCAGACAGCGTTGTATCAATAGAGCAAGCCCAGAAAATTTACCTAACAGCTAAACACCCCAAGAGCTTCATTTCACTCGACTCGGCTGACCACTTGCTTACTAATAGTCAGGATGCGGATTATGTTGCGTCATGCATTACTGCCTGGAGCTCTAGGTATCTGTAACCCTAGGCATTGCTTCCCGGCGAAAATGCCATAGCACTGGGTCATTTTCATATGGCATCAGCACTTGGCCGGAGCGAGCTGGATATCGTGATAAGTATTCCCTGTAAGAAAATCTGACTTTTCCGACATCGATAACAGTTGGCACACTTAATGAACTTACCAACACAAATCCGGCTGGCCTTGGTCGATGATCACACCTTAGTGCGCGATGGGATCAGAGCTCTACTATCCGTCATTCCGACTGTGACCGTGGTTGGTGAGGCTGAAAATGGTGCGGATGCTATGGTGATGGTTGAGCACTGCAATCCTGATCTTCTATTGGTCGACATCAACCTTCCCGACATAAACGGTCTTGAGCTGACGCGAAAAATACGTGACAGGTTCCCCACCCTGAAGGTGCTCGTGCTCAGTATGTATGATAGTAAAGAATATGTAAGTGAATCCCTACGCTCCGGTGCGAGTGGCTATGTATTGAAAAACGCCCCCTCAAGAGAGATTGTCGCTGCGATTGAAGCAATTAAAAACGGAGGTACTTTCTACAGTGCTGAAATCGCACAAAAGCTGCTTCTTGATGATGGCATTATCAACGAGCTAACGCCCCGGGAAAGCCAAGTTTTATATAAAATGACTCAAGGGCTGAATAACAAGGAAATGGCACGAGAACTGAACATCAGCGTCAGGACTGTAGAAACCCATCGCTTGAGCATTCGACGCAAACTCAATATCGACAAACCTGCTGCATTGGTAAAGTATGCAATAGACCATGGAATAATTCCGAGATAGAGAATTTAGCCAGTGGTCGTGACGTGTCATTCAATTCATGTTTATAACAGTGCCCCCATCGGAACTGTATCGCCCATCCGCGACAGAAGTTGCCTAACGTGCCCACAAGATGTGGGCGCCACAGTCAGCGCGCCCTTGCAACCCTACCAATCGGATGGTAGATTCTGATCGCCCTCTAGAAATTACTAAGCAAAACTATAGGGCCTGTGCTCGATGAGTTGCAGACTTCCTACGACAGTCCGGCACGCTATTAGCCAACCGCTCTTATGCTGGGTGCCTGCCGAGGAGATTGAAAATGCCCTACGATTTTGACCTTTACGTGATTGGTGCCGGTTCCGGAGGCGTGCGGGCTGCGCGTTTCTCCGCCGGTTTTGGCGCGAAAGTGGCTGTGGCCGAGAGCCGCTATCTGGGCGGCACTTGTGTGAACGTCGGCTGTGTGCCGAAGAAGCTGCTGGTCTATGGCGCACACTTCGCCGAAGACTTCGAGCAGTCGCAAGGTTTTGGCTGGACGCCGGGCGAAGCGAAGTTTGACTGGGCGACGCTGATTGCCAACAAGGATCGCGAGATCAATCGACTGAACGGCATCTATCGCGATCTGCTGGTCAACAGCGGTGTCACCTTGCATGAGGGCCACGCCAAGATCGTCGATCCGCATACCGTCGAGATCAATGGCGAGCGCTACACCGCCAAAAATATCCTGATCACTACCGGTGGCTGGCCGCAGATCCCGGAGATTCCGGGACATGAGCACGCGATCAGTTCTAATCAGGCGTTCTTCCTTAAAGAGCTACCCAAGCGCGTTCTTGTGGTCGGTGGTGGTTACATTGCGGTGGAGTTTGCCGGGATCTTCCACGGACTCGGTGCCGAAACCACTCTGCTGTATCGCCGTGATCTGTTCCTGCGCGGCTTCGACGGTGCGGTGCGCAAACATTTGCGGGATGAGTTGACTAAGCGCGGCTTGAACTTGCAATTCAATGCCAACATCGAACGTATCGACAAACAGGCCGATGGCAGCCTGAAGGCGACGCTCAAGGATGGTCGTGAGCTGGAGGCGGACTGCGTGTTCTACGCCACCGGTCGGCGTCCGATGCTCGACAACCTGGGGCTGGAAAACACCGGGGTCAAACTCGACAAGAAAGGTTTTGTCGAGGTCGATGAAATGTATCAAACCGCTGAACCGTCAATCCTGGCCCTTGGCGATGTGATTGGGCGGGTACAACTCACGCCGGTTGCTCTGGCGGAAGGCATGGCCGTGGCGCGGCGTTTGTTCAAGCCCGAGCAATACCGCCCGGTGGACTACAAGATGATCCCGACCGCCGTGTTCAGCTTGCCGAACATCGGCACTGTCGGGTTGACCGAAGAGGAGGCGCGAGAAGTCGGACACGATGTGGTGATATTCGAAAGCCGTTTCCGGCCGATGAAGCTGACCCTGACCGAATGTCAGGAGCGTACCTTGATGAAGCTGGTAGTAGATGCCAAAACCGACAAGGTTCTCGGTTGTCACATGGTTGGCCCGGATGCCGGCGAGATCGTGCAAGGGCTGGCGATTGCCTTGAAGGCAGGCGTCACCAAGCGCGTTTTCGACGAAACCATCGCCGTGCATCCGACGTCCGCCGAAGAGTTCGTTACCATGCGCACGTCGGTAGCCTAGACGATTCCGACAACGGTACTCCGGCGCACGCGGAGTTTCGGGATAAGGCTAGTTTTTTTGGTTTTCGGGTTGCTCTGAAATCAAAAGCTAGCCGCGACTGACGTCGCAAAAAAACGATCTCCCTTGCCCTGCGGGCAAAGCCGTCCACTGTCATTCCCTGCCATTCGCTTCATTCTAAATTTCAAAAAAGGCAAGGACAGCGACAACAGCAACGACGAAGCAATCGAGTCGATTGCCCTAAAGCCTGAGGCAGCCACGAAAGCGCACAGCCATCGAGATCTCTGCTTTGTTTTGGAATCAAATATAGGAACTCCGTTTCCTTTTTTTAAATTCAAGGGCGCTAGCAAACTATTTTTTTGTAGGCCGTCCGGGCACCACTGTGTTTGCCTTTGGTGAAGGCGGAAAGGCCTGACGTTTAGGCACCCGCAGCGCTGAACGAACAGTGATACGCACGCTGCGGTTAGCAGGTGCGAACCCACTCCATCGGCATTCCGTCTTGGCTCTGCCAAGACACAACCATCTGCGCTCGCGCCTTTCTCCTAATCAGAAAAAAGCGTTCATCCAATAGGTGGCTTTATCCAGCCAAGTCGGATCGATATACCCATGGATCACCTCGGAACGTCTACAGTCAGAAACTCCCATGTAGTAGGCGCGCAATCGTACCCGATGCCTTGATTAAATATTTTTTTCACCAACACCTTAAAAATTAGAAGTAAATTCTAAATCCGAGCCGATTTTTGAAAAATACGGAAAATTTTTCGTTGGGAGATGCCCTATATTTTATTGAAGCCCATGTGTCGTTGATAGCTTGTAACTGAGCACCACAATGAGTTTTTAGCCAAGCCGTGGGACGTTGAAACCATTAGCAACTATGAGAGGTGATCATGGAACAAATACCATTGTTTATTGGCGGTGTATGGCGTAACACGCATCCCACTGAATCGATCCCCGTAATCAATCCGGCAACTGAAGAGCAGATCGGACTCATTGCGAAAGCTAGCTTGGCTGACATGGAAGACGCGGCAATCGCTGCGGAAAAAGGCTTTTCCACCTGGAAACAAGTCTCTGCGCTCGATCGCGCAACGATTATGCACAAAGCGGCAAACCTGATTCGTGAGCGCGCAGAAAATATCGCCCTCACCCTCACCGCTGAGCACGGAAAGCCCCTGGCCGAGGCGATGGGTGAAGTCGCTGCAACTGCAGACACCATCGATTGGCATGCTGAAGAAGGCAGACGCGCGTATGGGCGTGTCATCCCCTCGCGCGCATTAGGAATTCATCAGTTTGCCTTGATGGAGCCTATCGGGCCTGTAGTGGGATTTGCGCCATGGAATTTCCCGCTCATTCAAGCGGTGAAAAAGGTCGCTGGTGCGCTGGCCGCCGGCTGTTCGATCATTTTAAAAGGCGCAACCGAGGCACCTACGTGTGCTGTTGAGCTTGTGAAAGCATTCGCTGACGCTGGCGTTTCTCCAGGAGCCGTAAACCTACTGTTTGGCGACTCGAGCCAGATTTCTGAGTATTTGATTGCTCATCCTTCCATCCGGAAAGTGACCTTCACCGGATCAACGCCAGTGGGCAAAAAGCTTGCAAGCCTCGCAGGGCTGCATATGAAGCGATCCACAATGGAGCTGGGTGGCCATGCGCCGGTAATCGTTATGGACGACGCGGACATCGCAACCGCAGTCAAGATTTCTGTCGCCGCTAAATATCGCAATGCGGGCCAAGTCTGTGTCTCCCCGACTCGCTTCATTGTTCACTCAAAAGTGTTCGACGAGTTTGTTTCCCGTTTCGTGGAAGGCGCACGCGCAATCAAGGTGGGCGACGGCCTTGATCCGACGGTAACAATGGGCCCAATGGCTCACCTGGGCCGGCTTAAGGCAACAGAGGAACTCGTGGCGGATGCGGTATCCCATGGAGCGAAGCTGGAGACTGGCGGCAACCGCGTAGGCGACAAGGGTTATTTCTTCGAACCCACCGTTCTCACGAATGTACCGGTGACCGCTCGCGCCATGGTTGAAGAACCCTTCGGGCCGATTGCGTTGATCAATTCTTTTGACGACATCGATGAAGCCATCAAGGAAGCCAACAGACTGCCATATGGCCTCTCTGCCTACGCATACACGCGATCGCTTAGCTCGGCTAATAAGCTGTTTAACGGCATCGAGTCTGGCGCCATCTCGATCAACCATCACAGCGTTGCCCTACCCGAGCACCCGTTTGGCGGCGTAAAAGATTCCGGATACGGAACCGAAGGAGGCCCTGGCGCACTGGATGCTTTCATGACCACGAAGTTCGTTTCGCTTGCGAGCGTTCTTTAACGTTCGGCGAACGTGTTTTTTAGTCGCTATCGAGCACTGCTGCATTCAGGAAATAACGCGTCGCTAACTATTGGAACTCTTATGCTTACTCCGAACATTATCGAGCGTCTTGTCGGCGCAAACGAAAACTCTCCGCTCGCGATGGCCATTGCTGAGCGGGCAGAAATTATGGCGCTGAGTCAAGCGAGCCATGATGCAGTGATCATTCCGAAGGATCCCGGTGGTCTGTCACATGCAGAACGTGCAGCCCTTGCTGAACGAATCGCTCGGTTGAGCAACTCTGAAGAATTGGCTGATCACTACCATGCTTGTCTTGAGACAGCAGGTGGCGAAGAAGGCCTGTATGTTGCTGCCAATCCTCAGCAGTCCGCTTACGGGGATGAACGCTTTATGGCGATCATCCGATTCACGGATCTGGTCACTCAAAAGCCGCGAGAAGCTACAAAGCAAGATATCGATACGTTAAAGGCTGCTGGGATTTCAGAACCTGACATCGTAAGGCTCACTGAAGTCCTCGCTTTCGTGAACTACCAGCTCCGGGTCGTAGCAGGATTCAAAATTGCAGGAGAAATGAAATGAGCCAGGTCGTGCATAATTTCACCGTATCGGTGCCTCACTGGTCGCCGTACATCAAGCCTGTTGAGTTAGAAAGCGCGAGCCAAGAGCAGCTTGATGCGATGAAAGTGACTCCATCGAGCAAAAAAATCTCGGAATATGTGCTCACTCTCGCCCATGACCCCGAATCGCTCGCGGTGCGATCCCCTTTGTTCAACGCCATTATGTATGGCCGCGCCGGCTTGCCCCCAGCTGAGCGTGAACTTGGGGCGATTGGTTCTTCAATTGTTAATCGATGCGTCTACTGCGCTGCAGTACACGGCGCCCGATACAATCAGCTGACCAAAAGTACAGAGCTGGTCGCAAAAATTTTTGCAGACGAAACCGAAGCACAATTGGATGATCGCTCTCAGGCGTTGTTTGACTTTGCGGTTGAGTTGGCCAAGTCCCCCCCAATGCTGAATACACGGCATGCCGATGCCTTGAAAGAACTCGGCTTTGACACGCTTGGGGTTGTCGACCTCGTGCTGGCCACAGCCATCTTCGGTTGGGCAAATCGCCTGATGCATGTTTTAGGTGAACCCGTAAAAATCTGATCAGACGCTCCATTGAAGTGATATCAAAATAGCGGGCAGCCCCAAACTGCCCGTTCATCAAAATGACCGTTTTCGATAGCAGCATTTCCGCACCCCATCCTTCCGCATCCTCTGACTTCCCTCCTACTCGTATCTCGAAGCGAAATCGACGCTGCCGGCCAGGCCTTGGAATATCCCTATCAGACGTGCTACACAGTCTGTCGTAATACTTTGCTGCCCCTGAGCAACCGATTTGCAACGCAGCGCCAAGTAAGGGTCTCACCTCTTTCCGAGCAAGTATTGCGTGGCAGCTAACGGACATACAATGACCCGACCTCTCACCGTCAGTGCCACTTGGCTTGTAGGCGTCATCGAGGAACTGACTCGGCAAGGTATCGAGCCTTCCCGTTTGGGCGCTCCCTGGACTCAACAGTGGGACGACGTGGCGCCTACGCGGCAGCTGCAACTCGTGCAAGTGAGGAGGCTTTGGCAGCGCGCGATGCAACTCTCCCAGGATCCGCTGCTCGGCTTGAAGGTTGGCGTAGCACTGCCACTGCAATCGATGAACGTCGTAGCACTGGTGTTGATGCACAGTAGCTCATTGCGCTACGCGCTCGCTCATACGGTCAGGCTGCAGCAGTTAGTTAGCAACTCTGGTCGTTTTTCAGTTGAACCTGTTTCCAACAATGGTGTTCAGCTGGTTTACCACGTAACACCCAGCCCGGTTGCCATGCATCCGGCCCAGATAGATTCGCTGTTTGCCGCGTACATGCGCCTTCTCTATAACTGTATGCCGACTGATCGAAGGCCAACCAGAATTGAGCTACCTGGTACTGACGCGTGTTTAGCCGACCGCTATCAAGTCTATTTCGAATGTCCGATCATTCTCGGAGTCGAGCACGCTCGTGTTGTATTTGGCGCTGAACTGCTGGACTCACCCTGGCAGGCTGCTGATCCAACATTGCTTCGCATCGTACTCGGTCGCGCGGAGACGATGCTTAAAACCCAGGGTAGCTCCGACACGCTCGTTGATTACGTGACAGCAGCCATCGCAGCACAGGGATTTTCGGAAGCGAATTGCGACAGCGTAGCGCGCTCGCTGGATCTCAGCAGGCGTACTCTTCAGCGTCGATTGGCTGAGCGCGGTTCATCCTTCCGCCAATTACTGGAAGCGGTACGTATGAGCGAGGCATTGGAAGGCCTGGCTGATCCCAATCTGCCGCTTGTGATGCTGGCAGAACGGCTGGGCTATGCAGAGCCCAGCGCTTTTTCGCATGCTGTGCGAGGTCATTTCGGTAAAGCACCTAGTGCGCTGCGCCAAGAATTAGCAAGCAGCTTCTCTGCAGGAGGAAAGGCCCTTGCAATCACCAGCAACGAGAGTTCCGACAACCAAAATACGGCTTGTGCAGCCGATTCGACCCGGTGCGATCTTGAGGGCTAAAGCTCTCGGAAAAGATCACGCTCAAGAACTGCACTCGCCGCGACCAGCCCACTGACCATCGCGCCACTGACTCCGGCAGCGGTCACATCCTGTCCACCGAAAAACAGACCTTTAACGGGGCCATGCGCACGCATCCAGCGCTGTGCAAAACGAAGTGGCGTTTGCTCATATCCCATGAAATTGCCGTGACTACGATTTAGAAAGTGATTGAAAGTAAGAGGTGTAGCCAACTCGGCATGAGCAATGTGTCCGCCGATTTGAGGATAATGTTTTAAGGCCACGGCCAAGAGGTCTTCTCTAAGGCTTGCTGTCATGTCCTCGTACTCTGCACCTCGGTGCTTCCACTTCGTGCCAGTGAAACGTTCGAACACCGACCAATCTGTCAGGCCGCAGACGTCCATCGTGCTCTGCTTAGGGTGACGGTCGGCCCAACTCGGATCCCGCAGTGATGGATGGGCAATGAAATGAAGGGGCATGGGCTGTCCCTCTGGATCAGCTTTGTACCGAGCGAGATTCGCTGGTAGATCGTTGCTTGGGTGCACCCAAAGATTGGCTGGATGAATGTTCAGATCTGCGTTTGCGATGTCAATGCCAAGGTTAAGCACAGCAAAACATTGAGTTGTACCAATGCTCTTAGTCACCTCGCCCAATGGCTGCGCCAGTTCTGGATTTGCATGAGCCAGCAGCGGTACGGTCTGAGAAATACCAATCGCACTGACGACTCTGTCCGCGAAAATTTGGCTTCCGTCAGCGGTTTTTACACCTACCACGCAACCATCACACATCTCGATGCTCACAACCTCAGCAGTAACAAGGCAAGCTCCTCCTGCAGCACGTACTGTGTCGGCCATTGCTGTGGCGATGCGTTGCGAACCGCCAACGGGGTAGCTCGCACCATCGATGTAATGGCTGAAAACCATGGCATGGATCGCAAAAGAGGCCTCAGCAGGGGAATTGCAGTAGTCGCCGTAGTTCCCACACCAGACTGCCTTAAGGTCAGCGTTGTCAGTCAATTCGTCCAAAACACCCTGCACTGTGCGCTGTGCAAGTGGCATGAATGCAGTCTGAGCCTTGGTGAACGTTGCCTCAGACGTTGAACGTGGCAACGCCCGCTCTCCGAAGAAGCATTTCGCAGCCCGGCTTGCTTCACCCACTAGCTCTACGTAACGATCGATCGCGCGCGCATCCTTCGGAAAGTAATCCTTGAGTCGATCCTTGTAGGCTTCTGCGCCGGCCATATGATCGTAGCTATTGGCACCTACGATAATGCGATTGTAGTTTTCGGGCATGGGCGCCCATTCAAGTTGACCACCTGAGACTTTGTCGAAAAGGCGATAGAGGCCACTCGTTTTGCGGTGTACCTCGCCCATATAGTGCAGGCCTACGTCCCACTCGAAGCCCTGGCGTTTGAAGGATTGCAAACAACCACCCAACACCGCGTGGCGTTCGAGCACCAAAACGCGCTGTCCTTCGAGCGCCAACAATGCGGCTGTGCTTAGGCCGCCTGCGCCAGAACCTATGACAATCGTGTCGAACCTGCTGTCTAGCTCGCCACGAGCCAACGCGCGTTTAAAACTCAGATCGTAATCGCTCATCGCTCGTCCCTTCCCTGCCCTTTCCGGGATTTTTATTGATCACTGCTGCGCAATCGCTACGCAGCCTGGCTGAGTGTGGGTACGTGGGGAATCGGCGTGAATGGCACCACACGCCAAAGATTTGTTTCGACACGACAATTTAAAAGGTGGGAACACCAACCGCCCAAGGTATTGGCATCCCAAATCAATTCTCTGTCGCACGGTAGCAACGACAGCAGAGGACTGGCATCGGAGAATCCCTCCACGGTCTTCCTGTGATTTATTTATAAAAACGAGAGAAAGGGACTGCGATGATGGACAGCAACTTTAGGCATATTCAGGTGGAACCCGAGGCTCAGGGTTTTGGAGCTAGGATTACTGGTATCTCGATTGATAAGCCACTCACGGCAGCTGTACTAAGAGAGGTGAAGGAAGCGTGGGCTAGGCACTCGGTGATTTACTTCCCGGATCAGCCTCTCTCCCACACACAACTGGAGGCGTTCACGCTTCAGTTTGGTGAGTTCGGCGTAGACCCATATATCATCCCGATGGAAGCTCATCCGCACATTCTCGAACTCAGACGCGAGGCTGATGAAAAGGCAGTTAACTTTGGTGCACAGTGGCACTCAGACTGGAGCTTTCAGGAACAGCCGCCAGCGGGAACCATCCTACATTCCAAGATCACTCCGCCCGTGGGCGGCGATACGCTATTTGCCGACGGCTATCGTGCCTACGATGATCTTTCTGAGACCATGAAGGGACTCATCAATCATCTCGTCGCGATACATTCTGCGAGCATGCCCTATGGCAAAAATGGCCTGTTCGCAAAAGAGACAGAAGCACGCTCAATGAAGATAGTGGTCAGTGAAGACGCCGACAAAACCTGGCCACACCCGCTGGTACGTGTACATCCCGTAACGGGTCGCAAATCCCTCTACGTGAGCCCTGTCTACACGCAGGGTATTCAGGGTTTGACTCATGGAGAATCAACGTCGCTGCTGAGTTATTTGTATCAGCACATGGTGCAGGACACATATGTCTACCGTCACCGATGGGCGCCGAACATGCTTACTCTGTGGGACAACCGCTGCACGCTTCACAATGCAGAGGGTGGCTACGACGGCCACCTACGCCTCATGCATCGAACAACCATCTCAGGCGAACGCCCTGTTGGTGTTGCCGCCGTTTAATCAATAAACCAGGGAAATACACCCAATGATTGACGTAAGCATTCTGTACCCGAATGAAGCTGGCGCAACCTTCGACTTCGATTACTATCGTGAGCAGCATATGACGATGATTCAGCAGAAGATGGCCGGGGCCTGCAGTCACTTCACTATTGAGAAAGGCCTTCAAGGCCCAGTGCCTGGAAGCGCTCCAACCTACATTGCGATAGGTCATCTCTTCTTCGAATCACTCGACGCGTTCGCCTCTGCATTCGGGCCGCATGCCAAGGCTATCGGAGCGGACATCGCCAATTACACCAGTCTCAAGCCCACCATTCAGATCAGCGAAGTGATCGTCGGCTGATCCCCAAGAAACCAATTGGCGCACACCGAAAGGCACCTGTTTTTAAGAACCAGGTGCCTAATTATTTAACGCTTGCATAAGAGCCATCAATTTATTAATAACTAACAATGAGCCACAACACTACTACCGCATATATTTTTACAAAGGCTGATCAGTGACACATCCGAACTCTTTCCATCGAGAAACAAATTCAAATATTTCTCATAAGGCCTTATGTCAATATTGGCTTCTTTGAGCCAATCAGCATCGTAATATGTAGAGGCATAACGATCTCCCGAATCGCAAATTACCGACACTATCGAACCTGTCTGTTTCTGTGAGCGCATTTGCTCCGCAATACAACAAACACCAAAGAAATTCGTTCCCGTAGAACCACCAACACGGCGCGATAACCGCTCTGAAAGAACGTGCATGGCAGCAAGTGAAGCGGCGTCTGGAATCTTGATCATGTGATCGATGACATCAGGGATGAACGAAGGCTCTACCCTAGGCCGACCAATACCTTCGATGCGAGACGGAGTCGCACAAGTGCTCGCCTTATCTCCAGTATCGTAGGATTCGTAGAAAGCGGAATGTTCAACGTCAACTACACAAAGTCGAGTATTCAGATGCTTATACTTGATATACCTTCCGATTGTGGCTGATGTTCCTCCAGTGCCGGCACTCATAACCACCCACGCTGGTTCAGGATCTTGCTCCATTGCCATTTGCGAAAATATACTTTCGGCAATGTTATTATTGCCGCGCCAGTCTGTAGCGCGCTCTGCATTTGTAAACTGATCTAAATAATGACCACCCGTTTCACGAGCAAGTTGCTCGGCGACCGTATAGATAGCTCCAGGATTGTCAACAAAGTGACATGCCCCCCCTAATCGATTGATAGCATCGATTTTCTGGCAACTGGTGGAGCGCTGCATTACCGCAGTAAAGGGCAGATTTAGGAGCTTAGCGAAATACGCCTCACTGACAGCTGTTGAACCAGAAGATGCCTCGACTAATAAAGTACCTTTCTTTATCCAGCCATTGCAGATGCCATACAGGAAAAGCGATCGTGCCAAGCGGTGCTTCAGACTGCCTGTAGGGTGAGTAGACTCATCTTTCAGATAAATCGATATCCCAGGTAGCCCATTAAAATCCAAAGGAATCAGATGTGTATCGGCAGAGCGATTAGCATCCCCCTGCAACACGCCGATCGCCCAGCGAGTCCACTCTTTATCCTGATTTCCGAGATTAAGATTCATAAATATCCTGTTTTGGCCACTAATTCAACATTCAGTCCAATGCGACAATTGCGTCTACTGCGACGAGGGCTCCTTTCGGAAGTGCGGAAACCTCGAACGTGGCTCGAGCGGGGAACGGTGAAGAGAAATAGGTCGCATACACTTCATTCAACCTGGCGAAATCACCTAAGTTCGTAACCATTATTGTTGTTTTGATAGTCTTTGAAATATCAGTACCTGCTGCTCCAGCAATCGCTGAAATATTGCTGAGGCACTGTTTCATTTGAAGCATGGCATCTTCCGCTACTAGCTCTCCCTTGGAAGGGTCGATGCCGAGTTGTCCCGAAACAAACAGATACTCGCCATGGCATACTGCTTGCGAATATGGGCCGACGGCAGCAGGCGCTAACAAAGTGGAAATATTTTTCATAAAAATACCCTACCCTTTTTAGAATATTAAAATTCACAGCTTCGATATTAGTAAAGGTACCGATTGCCGATACCTTTCATGAACTGAACAACGACACTTAATTCAATCAGCGAAAACTTTTCTTTTTTGAGTTGAATTATTGAAGGGAACGACCCCTACTATTTCAAGCTCAGCGTAATCGGTAAATTTATTATAAATTTCTTCAGCATCCTCAAGATATAGCGATTTGGTGATACCACGCACCGCGCGAGGAACCGAATATCTAAAGCCGCTGATAGCGGAGCCGGAAAGCCCCATACTGACGAGTGCGCTATAGGTAAAATTGAATATCTTCGAAATGTAGGGAGTTTCCCCAGACCTTTTCTCGACAAACTCAAAATTCTCACCCAAGTAGGGATGACTGGAAATTTGAGCATCTTCCTCCCCATGAGCCGGGCTATATTTGTCTTGCCAGAGTGCTATGCTATTGGCAATGCTTGAAAGCTCCGGGCGTAGAGAAAAATCATTCACAAAACCGACGGCGACGATCAAATAGTCCACTTTGAGCTTGTCTCCAGACGCAAGGGAGACCTCAACTTGTTCTTTTCCGTCATCAATTACGAGTTTCACCCCTTCCCAGGCCGCATTGGTACGAACGCTTGCACCTTCTAGGCCTGACAATCGATTGTAGGCGTCCTGCGGAGCTGGAATGTTGTACCTGAACATATGCCGCATGTATTTCCACTTCAGGGAATCGTCCATATCAGCGTAATGATTAAGGAACCCTGCTTTTGCCATCCAGATCTGAGGATTAATACGCTGGATATCCTTGCGACGAATACAAACAGTCGCTTCTAACGCTCCCGCCTCAAGTGCGGTCGAAGCGTTATCGAAAGCAGATGCGCCTGCACCGAGAACAGCTATCTTCTTCCCTACAAGCTTGGAAAAATCAATATGCTCTCCTGAAGAAGCATATCGATCTTTGGGCAATGCCGATGAGATGAATTTGGGTACATGCCACGCCCCGCTGCCATCAACGCCCGTCGCAACAACGACTCTGCGAGCATAAACAAACTCGCGAGACGATATTTCCCCTCGACCGTCAAATCTGTTCAGCTCTAGTCGAAACAGTTTGTCTTCTGGAATAACGTTGGATACACCAGTAAGATTCTCGACTGGAATCTTCAGCGTATCGCGACACCATGTAAGATACTCTTGCCAGTCCCCTTTCGGAATCTTGACCAGCTCTTCCCAAGCCTCTTCACCGTATTTGGCTGTGTACCAGGCTTGAGGTGCAAGACTGGTTAAGGACGCATCAATACCTGGCAAATGCTTTACGGTACGCAAAGTGCGCATCCGCGCCGTATTGTTCCATGGGCCTTCCAGTCCCTTAGGCTGCTGATCAAAAACAACGATGTTATCAACCCGTTCGCGCAAAAGCCCCGCCGCGATTGCCAGCCCGCCTTGGCCTCCCCCGATGATCGCCACGTCATAGACATGCTTGCCGCTAGGGTGCGTCTTGGGCAGCACCCAAGGGTCATGGGGAAAACGTAGAACGTGGAGATCGGCCTGTACCCTGGACGCCAATTCATCAAGAGCACTACATTCTGTTGATTTCACACTCATTTTTCTTCACCTATCTACATAGATCCGAAATATAGGTCATCTCGTCGCAAACAGCCCTAGAGGCCACTCATATCGCTCTTTCGCTAATCCGGCTTGATAAAGTCAGTGTATTCTTCCTTCACTAAAAGCAGTTTCCAATCTTCACCGCTAAAGCCAAGCAAAACCGAATAGACTTCTAAAAAAAGCTAAACTTTTGGAAATATTTTCCAAGCATTCGCTAATGCGTGAACAAAGACCTCCAACAATACTGCAGAGCCCACAATTTTTTTCGTCTTGGTTACGTAAAAAGTAACGTATTGCGATAGAAACGAATTCCAGCGTCATACGCTTCTAATGCGATCTCACGCATTGGATATTTCGAAGACGTTCTTAGTGGCAATGGAGTAATTACATCATCGCCGAGTGCGATTTTAGCCAGCATTTTTCCGAAATAGGCATTTGGCGCAATGCCTCGCCCATTACATCCGATGGTTGCAAAGATGCCTGGGCGCGGTTCAACGAGATGCGGCAATCTGTCGACCGTTTGGCCAAGCGTGCCCGACCATCGATAACCCCATTTGAATGTAGGCGCGAATGGGTAGACGAACTTCATGGCGCGATTTACCCAATTATCCCCCTCCGAATGAATGGGAAGGAATCCAATAGATCCAACATGTAGGCGACCAACTGGGTCATACCTGAACCACAGCGGTATTTTATGGGTGTCCCACATGGCGATGTAGTGAGGTAAAATTCGCTCTCTCCACTCAGGAGGTAACGGATCTGCAGTGGCAATACCAAAAGCACCAAGAGGCATTATTTCCTCTTTGAAACCTGGTACCAGATCATTGCTGTATGCGTTGGTTGAGAGAATGACCTTGTCGGCTTTTATTGTCGTATTGCCGGTGGTAGCGACCCATCCGGTACCTGAAGGTTCCAGGGATGTCACTTTAGACCCGGTAGAAATTCTAAGACCTCTGGCGACTGCGGCTCGCGCTAACCCGCGCACGTAGGCAAGCGGTTGAAGCGTAAATCCGCGATGATCGATCAGTGCAGCTTTATATCGGGTCGATCCGTTCATCTCTTCGAGTTCAGAGCCATAGACCATCTGAACATTCGCGCCCAAGGCTTGCCAATCCACGGCCTGGGTTTCGAGTTCTCGTGTTTTCTGAGGAGACGTTGAACAGCGGATGATAGGCCTCTCGTCAGCGGCACAGTCAACACCGTAATCGCGTATCAGTTGACGGACGACGTCAGGCGCGCTGCCCAACTCCTTCAAAAAGAGCTGACCGTAATCCGGGCCGAGCGCACGAAGAATTTGTTCCGGCGAGAGAAACTGACCCGGATTTACCTGCCCTGCGTTCCGTCCGCTAGCACCAGAACCAATTTCTTGGGCTTCAACCAATATTGTCCTAGCGCCGCGTTCTGCACAGTGGAGCCCAGCAGTCACGCCATTGAATCCGCCGCCAATGATCAAGACATCGCAGGACTCTTGCCGCGCCAGAATCACGCTTTCTGGCTTTTCCCCACCGGTCGCAGACCACATTGAATGGTTGATTTCAGATTCTTGTCCGCTAATGAAAGGTCTATCGCCATTAAACATAGTCATCCTACTTCGCTACGAGCGCTTAAATTATTAACCATTATCAATCGCTACAAAGGGTTCGTTTTTTGCTTAACTAAATAGCCATGGTATGCAAAATCTTCCGCTCCAGCGCCGTGACAGCGCGAGTAATAGGAAACGCAATTACAAAATAAATTACTGCAGCAGCGGTCAACAGCTCCACCGGATGCCCCGTTCGGTTTGATATGTTTTGACTAACGAACATCAAGTCGGCCATACCCACGGCGGAGACGAGTGCACTCTCCTTAAACAAGCTAGTGCAATTCGATAAAAGCGTGGGAGCCGCTCTGAGGAGCGCTTGTGGTAGAAGAACGTACAATGTATGGACACGGTATGTCAGTCCGAGAGCAACCCCCGCATCATGTTGTTCTTTGCTAACGAAGCTGAACGATGCACGGAACGTCTCACTGGTTATCGCCGCCATATACAACGTAAGCGCGATGATTCCACAAGTCAGGTTCGAGAGCTCAACACCTAATACCAGAGGCAAGCAGAAAAACATCCAAAACAACTGAATGAGCACTGGAGTGCCACGAAACAACGCCACATATACGGTACTAATCCCATATATAATTTTGTTTTTTGAGCTACGCGCTATGGCGACCATAAAGCCTAAAGCGCAACCCAATATCACACAGATAGCTGTAAGCTTCAGAGTTAATAAGAGGCCAAAAAACAACGCAGCCTTGTAATCGAAGATTACTGAAAAATCTAGTTCCATGGCCGCGTCCTCATGAGTTTTCCGCTTTACGGCGGCGCTCTATGTATTCTACGAGCTGAGATATTGGGAACGATATCGCAAAGTATATGAGTGCAATAACCGTGAACACTTCTATAGGACGGTAGGTATCGGTGGCCAAAATTTTCCCCATGTACATTAGATCTTGCAAGGCTACGATCGCAACGAGTGCAGTTTGCTGAAAGGCGCCAATTCCGTTTGCAACTAACACAGGTAGAGCCGAGCGAAATGCTTGAGGTAGCACTACATAGACCGTTCGTTGAAACGGAGAGAGACCCAACGCAATAGTCGCGTCGTACTGATTACTTTGCACTCCCTGGATGGCCGCCCTGTACGCCTCTGCGTTGAATGCTGCGAGATTAAGGCCAATCGCCAAGATCCCCATCGTCAATGCATCTATGTAAACATCGAAGATGATTGGTATGCAGTAGAAAAACCATACGATCTGGACAAGCGCAGGAGTACAGCGGAAAAACTCGATGAACAGAGTGAAAGGCCAACGGAGTATCGGATTGGGGCTCATTACCAGGAGCGCAATAACGAAACCCAGAGTCAACCCTATGATGTTCGCCGCCACGGTGAGCTGTAGGGTTACGACTAACCCTTTCAGTAGTGGCCAGAGACCGTTCGCGATAAAGAACAAATCAAATTGATAGTTCACGTCCGACTCCTACAGTCTCGCCAATATGAAAGACTCTCTGTATGAACTCTCTCGTTCGAGCTTCCTTGGGCCTACCCAGTACCTGTTCAGGGGGGCCATCTTCGACCACCACACCGCCAGCGCAAAAAATCACGCGCGAAGCGATATTCTTTGCAAAGTGCATATCGTGAGTCACTATCACCATCGGCATGGACTGTTCAGCCAAATGCATAATGACTTGCTCGACTTCAGCGACAAGCTCAGGATCAAGAGCCGACGTAACTTCGTCGAATAGCATCAATTTTGGGTCGAGCATTAAAGCTCTGGCGATGGCCACTCGCTGCTTTTGTCCACCAGACAAGTGGGCTGGATAGGCTTTCTCCTTTCCTTCCAATCCAAATCTGATCAACAAACCACGTGCTCGCTGTTCTGCCGATTGTCTTGACTCCCCCCGAGCCTTGATCGGCGCAAGTGTCAGATTTTGTAAAATATTCAGGTGCGGGAACAAAGTGTAATGCTGGAAAACCATACCGATGTTACGACGAATATCCTTATCAATTACGGTTCTTCCGAACTTATCAGTCGTAATATAGTTTTTACCTTGAAACAGTAATTGACCTTTATCAATATCTTCTAGACCCATCAACACTCGTAGCAACGTACTTTTTCCGCCACCACTCGGCCCAATCACGACGACACGGTCACCAGGGCACATGCTAATGTCCAAACCTTGCAGCACAGGTTTTACGCCGCCTGCGTAGCTCTTGTGCAGCCCCTTCATTTCTACGAGATAGTTTGCATTTGCCATTAGCTTCTACTCCAAATTCAGACAGCCACTACCACTCACTAGGAAATTACTTAGTCTCGTGCGCTATAGCTTTTTTGATTAGCTCATCCATATGACCGGTCGTGACGGCATCATTGATATAAAGGTCTAATACTTGAAGATCAGCGTATGAGGTATCACGCCGTAGGCCAAACGAAACACCTTTTTTATCGATCGCTGGTACAGGTCTAAGAACTACCGCCCAGTCGGGGTGAGAAGCGGCGAAAAGGTCATTAGCTGCCGATGTATCGAAAATCACATCAGCTCGTTTGGACATAACAGCCAAACGGATTTCGTCGGGGCCAGGCAGACGCATGATCGATGCGTTTTTGATGATGGCCGTTAAAGACTTATCCTGAGCTGTGCCAGATGACACCGCGATGGTCACTCCCGATTGGTCGATATCAGCAACTCCTTTAGGCTGATTCGTCTTGGGATTTTTCTGGTTGTAAATAAAGGTCGATTCGGTAGCTGAAAGGTTTTTAGAGAACACGATAGAGAGCGCACGTTGCGGGGTAGCCGTAAGTGCCGGTGCCAAATCCCATTTTCTGGATTGCAAGCCAGCGATCATGTTGTCCCAACTGGTGTCCACAAAGACCGGCTTAACCTTCAGTATTTCAGCGAACTCTCTGCATGCGTCTACAAAGAAACCTGAATACTCCCCGGTGGCAGGGTCTTTCATGATGTAGGGCGGAGCCTCCGCCGTGCCACATCGAATTGATCCAGATTTTTGGGCTGCGGCCCATATGCCATCCCCCTCACCCTCGGCGTAAACGCCTGACGATCCGGAAACCACTCCTACTAGAACCAATGCCGGTAACAGACGCATGCCCATACGTTTGAAAATCATATCGGTATCTCCCAGTGATGCGCCGGCCAAGCGCAGATTCGAGGGGATGGCCCTCTGAGCCTCTTGTTATTTTCAGCGCGCCCGCTTTGGGACTGAGACGCACCTCTTTTTTTCTCCCTAATGAAGCACTCCGCTCGATCCGTCTCGCTGTTGAAAAAAGACTACCATTTGACAATAGGTAAACTATTGCAAAATTTCCACACTCGAACCTCTTGACTTGGAAGCAACTTCTAATGTTTTCTCTATCTGTGCAATATTTTTTCGAGGCTGTGTAAATGACCAGTTCTTCAAAGCTGCCGGATCGTTCCTCCCGTCTAGACCGTATCGATCGTCGAATACTGGCGGGACTTCAGCGCGACGCTACTCAGCCCGTAACCGAGCTCGCAGAGCAGGTCGGGCTCTCTATGACGCCCTGCTGGCGCAGAATTCAGCGCCTGGAACAGCAAGGTTTCATAAAGAAACGTGTCGCCATCCTCGATAGAACGACACTGAATGCAAAAGTGACAGTGTTCATCATGATCAAAACTAGAGAGCACTCCATCGAATGGATAGATCGTTTCTATCAAGCGACTCGCGATATGACAGAAATTGTTGATATCTATCGGATGAGCGGCGAGGTTGATTATTTGATCCGCGCGTTCTTACCGGACATTCAAGCCTATGACGTGCTTTATAAAAAAATCATCGGTCAGTTACCCGTAGCGAACATCACGTCCATGTTTGCAATGGAAGAAATAAAATCAACAAGCGAAGTACCGCTTGATTTTATTCCAGACTAAATCAGATTCTGAGGCAGCTCGCGGTATCCAGACGAGCTGCCTGGTCTAAACGCTAACCATCGAAATTGGCAATACTTCTCCTAATTCCGAACCGGGTTGGGCGTACTGCCACAGCAATGGATAGAACTCTAGGAAATCCGCACTTAGCGGCTCATACAGCGCTGTCAGCTCTTCGTATGCCCCATGCAAGCCTTCTGGTTGGGATAGGCGCAGGGAAATGACTTCCAGCCCATGTCCGATCATCGAAAAATCCCTATACGCGCCAAGCCAATCTTCCGAAATAATCAACGGCGCGATCTGGGCCAAGCGCTCCGGCAACGCGGGTTCATCCTCTAAAAGTCGGTAGATTTTTTGAGAGAAAACGTCCAGGGGCTGATCGGCGTATCGCTCCCAATCCCGCGCTAAGCAATGATCAAAAAACATGTCGAGAGCGATACCCGCGTAGCGACGTCTTGTAACAGGAAATCGCTCCAGAGCCCTTCTAACCAGTGGATGGGAATCCGTAAAAGCATCAATTCGACGATGCAGCCTGATTGCCTCTGCAGTCTGCGTAGAGAAATTTCCTAAAAACGTCCCCTTTACAAAATCCCCATAAAGACTCCCCAGCAGCTGCTGTGGCTCCTGACCGCCTAAGTGGAGATGTGCAAGGTAATTCATCAGCGACTCCTACTAACTATAGGGCTTTGGGGTGGGTTGATAGCGCTGGGCTCCGCCCGTCCGAGATTGGCCCTCTACACAAACGCTACCATTCACTAGGTAGGTCATCAATAGCAGATTTAAAGCCGACCAGCCATCCTAGCTCTGCAGCTGCGTGTCGCCCGCAGCCACCTTCAAAATGACATGATGACGCCGATTGTCGTTTTTCTCATTGCACGCCTACCAACTAGATGGTAGCGTATATGCAGATTCAAAATTATCCCCGTGAACCTGCAGGGCGTTAACGCCCACGTGAGAATCCTATGCAAGATTGGAAGCAAACTCGTCAAGACATCAATGCCCGCCTGGTACAGCTGAATAGCCTGTCCCCTGAGACCTTGAAAGGCATGGCTTCGCTAGGAGGTGCTGGCGCGAAAACAAACCAGCTGGACGCCAAAACACGCGAACTGATTTCGTTAGCCGTAGCGGTGACTACCCGCTGCGATGGCTGCATTGCTTTTCACGCTGCAGAGGCCAAAAAGCTCGGCGTAACTACTGAAGAGGTGGCAGAAGCTTTGGGCGTAGCAATCAACATGAACGCAGGGGCTGCGCTGGTCTATAGCACTCACGTGCTTGACGCCTTCGACAAGTCATAAGTCTTTCTCCGCCCTTCAACTCTTTAACGACGTCGAGATTAATCATGAATAAGCTGTTCACCCCTTACGATTTGTCAGGCATTGCGCTGAAAAACCGTGTTGTCATGGCGCCGATGACCCGCACCCGTACCCTGAACAACATTCCAAATGAATCCAACGCGCTGTATTACGCGCAACGTGCTTCTGCCGGCTTGCTGATCACCGAAGGCCTGCCTATCTCCGACGAGGCTCGCGGCTATCTGTACACCCCTGGCATTTACGAAGATGAGCACTTGCCAGGCTGGCGCAAAGTCACCGAAGCCGTACATGCCAAGGGTGGGAAAATTTTTGCGCAGCTCTGGCACGTTGGCCGTATGTCTCATGTTTCGGTGCATGGCATGGTGCCGGTCTCCTCGGGTACGGTGCCTGCGGTTGATACCACGGTGTATGCGTGGATCGACCCTGGCAAATCAGGCCCGGTTCAACCTAGCGCTCCACGTGCTCTGGAAACTGAGGAAGTAAAACGCGTTATCGCCGACTTTGTGAAATCTGCGCGAATGGCAATGGACGCAGGTTTTGATGGTATCGAAATCATGGCGGCGAACGGCTTTCTGTTCGATCAGTTCCTGAGCAGTGCCTTGAACACTCGAACCGACCAGTACGGTGGCTCGATTGCCAACCGTCAGCGCTTCCTGCTGGAGACCATTGACGCAATTGCTGCTGAAATCGGTGGCTCCCAGATTGGTGTACGTTTCTCGCCGTTTGGTCGCCTGTATGACTTCGGCGTGTACGACGGTGAAGAAGAAACCTGGATGAGCATGGCAGCAGCCCTCAATGAACGGGAACTAGCGTTCGTTCATCTGAACTACCAACCAACCATCCTCGCCGCGCAAACACCTCCGGGTTTCGGAGCAGCCTTCCGCGAAGCATACAAAGGCACCTTGATGGCTGCTGGCGGCTTCACCAAAGAGATCGCAGAGTCTGAACTGGCCAAAGGTGAACTCGACCTGATCGCTTTCGGCACCGCCTACATTGCCAACCCTGATCTGGTAGAGCGTATGCAGAACGGTTGGCCATTGGCGGAAGGCGATCGCGCAACCTACTACGGCGTAAGCGATTCGATTGAAAAGGGTTACACCGACTATCCGACTTACGCTAACGCTGCTCAGCGGGTTCCGGCTGAAGCGTAATTGCTTTAAGGCTCAGCCTACGTTGAGTTCTGCGTGGGCAGGCCCGTCGTAATGCGGTACCTACCAGTCATGTCTGCTGTAAAGACTGGATAGAAGCCGCGCCCCAAAGTCACGGAGATATGGGCGTCTTCGGTACTGACCTATAGCCCTTATTGAAATGGAGCACACTATGCCGTTAGTCATTATTAAAGGTATCGAAGGCGTTTTCACGGAAGAGCAAAAAGCCGAGGCGATTCATAAAGTCACCGAGGCCATGGTCTCAGTCGAAGGTGAAAATATGCGCGCTCTCACTTGGGTTCTTTTCGAGGAAGTGAAAAGCGGCAGTTGGGGGATTGCAGGAGAACCAATCACCGCAGAAAAGGTGCTGAAGCTACAAGCTGGCGAATAACGCGCGGCCCTGAAAATCAAGCCTTTTCTGGATTTGGTGCATCTCGTTTCTTGGGACTTGGCATCTTCTCCAGGAAGGGCTTTTTCATTCAAAAGACATTAATTGGCCTCAAAGTGCTTGAATGAAAACCATCCTTTACGCGGGATGGCCTCTATCACTCATCGACCTAACGGACATCCTGGAGGTCATCTTGATTCTTATCATTTACGCTCATCCATACCCCGAAAAATCACTTGTTAATCAAGCAATGCTCGAACGCGTATCCAGCAATCCGGACATAGTCATACGTTCCCTGTACGACCTTTATCCAGACTTCAATATCGACGTTGAGGCTGAACAGAAAGCGGTCGATCAAGCACAGCTGCTCGTACTGCAACATCCGATGTATTGGTACAGCTCCCCGCCCCTTTTGAAATTATGGATCGATAAAGTATTCACTCACGGTTGGGCATACGGCAAAGGCTCTGTCGCCCTCAAAGATAAGAGTCTGCTGTGGGCCGTCACGACGGGTGGCGAGCACGATCATTTCCAAATAGGCAACCACCCAGGTTTCTCGGTGTTGGCTCAACCCCTCCACGCAACGGCAATCTATTGCAGCATGCGCTGGCTGAACCCGGTCGTGGTACACGGCGCGTATGCAGCTGCACCCGACTCCCTACACTCACAAATCGAGCACTATTACGCGCGCTTGGCCTCCTGGAAGGAAGATTGATATGGAGACTCACAGTCTGATTGAAATGCTCATTTACTTGGGCTCAGCTGCCTTGATAGTCCCAATCGCCGTTCGGTTAGGCCTTGGCCCGGTTCTGGGCTACCTGTTGGCCGGCTGCCTGATCGGCCCGTGGGGCCTGAAGCTGGTAACGGATGTGGAGTCCATCCTGCACTTTGCTGAAATCGGCGTAGTTTTGATGTTGTTTATCATTGGTCTCGAACTTGATCCCAAACGTCTTTGGGCCATGCGCCGAATGGTTTTCGGTGGAGGCGCATTACAGATGCTGGCCTGCGGTGTTGCAATTGCCGTGTTTTGCGCCGCACTTGGCTTGAACTGGACAGCAGCACTGTTGGTGGGATTGACGCTGAGCCTGTCGTCGACCGCCATAGCCATGCAGGCCATGAACGAGCGAAACATGACCGCAACTGCCGTGGGTCGCAGCAGCTTTGCCGTGCTGTTGTTCCAGGACATCGCGGCGATTCCGCTGGTCGCGATGATTCCATTGTTAGCCGCAAATGGTGGTACGCCTACCGGCGCGGAACTCGCGTTGTCCATCGCGAAAATCGTCGGTGCGATTGTCGCGGTGGTGCTCTTGGGTCAATACGTCTCCCGGCCCGTTCTGCGCTTTGTCGCGCGCTCGGGTTTGCGCGAAATCTTCAGCGCCGTCGCGCTGTTTCTGGTGTTTGGATTCGGGTTGTTGCTGGAAGAGGCAGGATTGTCGATGGCGATGGGAGCATTTCTCGCCGGCGTTCTGTTAGCCAGCTCGGAATACCGGCACGCGCTGGAAAGTGACATCGAGCCATTCAAGGGGCTGCTGCTCGGTTTGTTCTTTATCGGCGTCGGCATGTCGATCGACTTCGGTACCCTGATCAATGCGCCACTGAAAGTCTTTACGTTGACCGTGGGTTTTATCCTGATCAAGCTGCTGGTGATCAAACTCCTTGGCCGCTTCCTGAGTGTCCCTACTGAACAGCGCTCCTGGCAGGCGGTGTTTCTCGGTCAGGGCAGTGAGTTCGCCTTCGTCGTATTTGGCGCAGCAACGGTTGCCGGCATCCTGGTCGACCCTTGGGGTAAAAGCCTGACCTTGGCGGTAGCACTGTCCATGTGCGTCACACCTCTGCTGATCCTAGTGCTCAATCGCTTGGAGTCCGCAAATAAACAGGGCAACCAGGAGGCTGACACCATCGACCAGCGCAATCCTCGGGTAATCATCGCCGGCTTTGGTCGATTCGGCCAAATCGCGGGCCGTCTCTTAATGTCCTGTGGCTTTGAAGTAGTGGTGCTGGATCATGATCCCGATCATATCGAGACGTTGCGCAAGTTTGGGGTCAAGGTGTTCTACGGCGACGCGACCCGTCTTGATTTGCTGCACGCCGCCGGTGCTGCTCAAGCAGTGGTGCTGATCAACGCCATCGACAATCAGGGAGACAACCTGGCACTGACTCGGCTGGCCCAAGAGCATTTTCCCTCCCTGAAGCTGGTGGTGCGCGCTCGCGACATGGGGCACATCATTACCCTACGCCAGATGGGCATAGAGGCAGTCGAGCGGGAAACTTTTGAGAGCGCCTTGTCCCTTGGACGCAAAGCGCTGGAACAACTGGGCGTCGGGCGCTACGAGGCCCGTGAACGCGCGGATAGATTCCGCCGTCTGAACCAGGAAATGCTTGAAGAAATGGCCGCGCAGCCCGAGGACGACACTGAGTTCAAGTACGACGCATACAAGCGGGCCAACGCCCTTCTGACGGAAATTTTCAACGAAGACCGTGCTCATCCAATCAATAATTGGCCTGAACATGATAGAAGCAGCCAAGAGGAAACACGAAGCTAAACTATCCTCATGATCGGGGCGCCTGAAAGACCAAAAATGATGATTTGCGTACTAAAGAGCGCGTAAACCGTGAGGCAACAACTGCGTAATCTCACTGGTTGGCTTCGTCGGAAGGCGTTTAATGAAGAACTTCAGGTAAGCGGTAATCGCCCGGGCAATACACCTTTGTCCCACCTTCGATCAAAGCGGCGGTGTCCACTTAACCTAAATTAGGTGGACTCCATTTTTAACCTATTAAAGTGGATGCGTACACACTTAGATAGCAGTCGTTAGGTAGCCACCATCCACAGGGAGAACGACTCCATTTATAAACGATGCGGCATCAGAAGCCAGGAAAGCAATTGCCTTGGCAACTTCTTCGGCAGTGCCAAACCGCTTCATTGGAGTTCGAGACAGCAATCTAGCTCTCTTGGCCTCGTCATCGATTTTTTCTAATAAGGGGGTTGCAATCCAGCCCGGAGCAACCGCGTTTACACGAATATTATCAGGTGCGTAGGCCTCCGCGAGAGACTTGGTAAGCTGAACAATCCCCCCTTTTGCTGCCGCATATGCGACAAGCTTGCCACCGCCGAAAAATGAGAACATTGAAGCAATGTTGATAATGGATCCGCCTTGCTTTGCCAACAAGGGGTATGACAGGTTAATGAGCCTATAAACGGCTTGCAGTTGTACTGATAGCACTTGGTTAAAAGCCTCCCACTCGACTTCTCTCTCTCCCAGGGTGCCTCCAGCTGCTGGCACCAGAATATCGAGGCGATCAAGGCTCTCAATGACTTTTTTGAGCGCCGCATCGTCAGTGACGTTGACTTCTCGAAGATCGAGGTCAACCCCAGGCGTGACGTTTGTTTCATCCGCGCCGAGACCTATAGCAACGACCTGAGCGCCGTGACGAGCGAAAAATTCAGCCGTTGACTGCCCAATACCCGAGGTACCGCCGCTGACGAGTACAACTTTTCCTTTAAATAAATCGCTGATATAGGTAGTCATTACAACCTCAAGGAGTTAGTTTCATGGTGAAAACAACTGTTGAATCCCAAGAAAGAACCGCTGCAATAAGCAAGAAGCATTGAGTTAAAAATATTTCAAAGCCCAAGCATTGAGCCCACATCAAGCATGACTTGGAGGCCAACAACGAAGCCATTGCTGCTCAGTTCTCTGACCCCAGGGTTATAGTAATTGTCAGGGTTAATCAGGTATTGAATGCTCGGCTCGACCGCCAGGTTATGGCTCAACGCAAAATGGCCATTAGCTTCCAGTGCGTAGATATTCTTATCGCCCAAGCGAGGATCGCCAAAGTTGGTGATACGTTCTCGCTGCTGGAACTCCAACTGGTGAGGATTGACCCGCATATAGCTGGTTTTGAAATTCAGCTTGTCTTGCGGTCGATCGAAAGGCGCGAGGTAGGTTAATCCACCTTCTGCGAAATAACTGAAGGGTTGCTTGCTGTCCGCAGCCGCCGAAACTGAACCGAACATTTGTAGGCCCTGTCCATCAGCGCGCCATAAGGTTTGCCGGAACTTGAAGAAGGCACCAGCAGTGCCATGGTCGCTAGTGCCGGTTAATGGATCTATCTGTTTTGAAGAGTTGAAGTAAGCATTGAGTTCGTATTGCGTGTTGTCGTCGCTAGGCTTACTGCCTATTCCCACCAAAAAGCTGGTACCACTGGCGTCATCGGTGCTGAAGTCCAAGCCTTTTCGCTTTTTCAAATAGTCCACAGGATTAGATTCAAACGCACCGGCGTGTACATATAGACTGGGATTCACTTGATACTTTAGGTAACCACCCCACGCACCAAAGGGAGGTGGCAGCATACCGGTGGAAGCGTCTAGGATTGGGTCAGTGCAGGTAACCACGGTTTCACAATTATAGATGTAAAAGTAGCGTCGGGCATTGGTTCGCCCGATATGCAAGTCGAGCTGTCCATCGAGCCATTTTTGCTCGAAGGTCATAAGACTCAACTGGTTGGCGGCGATGTCATTGTGAAGAGGGGCGCCAGCAAAGTAGGTGCCTGCTGCGCCCTGCCAGTTATGCGAAGTAGGCTGCCCGGTGCCATTGTCGAGAATGAACAATGTTTCTTCAAAATGAAACGCCGCGCCATCTAGGCCTGCCAAGGTCGCGAGGTCGACATCGGCACCTAGGTATAAGTCGCCACTGTTGCCAAAGCTATTGTGCCTGGGGCCAGTATCGAGATTCTTCATAGACAAGCTCGTGAATTGCACATGGGGCTGAATGCCATAATTGGACATTTTCTCGCCAAGCTCTACTAGAGGGCCTTCATTGTTTTGCGCCCAAGCTTGGGGAAACACAAATGCGGTTACCAGAAAAACGCCAAAACGTATTAGATAGCTCATGGTCAATACTCTTTTTTATTTTTGTAATGAGTAACTATGTCAATACTTCACTATCGACAGGACGTGGCAGGTAAAAGCGCCAATAACGCTTCCACCGTCCAAGTTTGTATATAGTTCGTTTACGTGTTCCAGCGCTTCACAGTGAAGATATTGCATCAAGTTCAGGCGCACGCTAGATAGCGCTGATCAACACTTTACTAATTCGGCCTACTGCCATGCTCTTCGGCAGCAGCTGTGCAACATGTCAGGAACAATGTCACAGATAGCTTCCCTCAATAGCATGAGTTGATGACGGCTGACGCTGGAGTACGGAGGGAGCAGTCTCCTTAAGAAACAGCGACAAGAGCGCTGCCAGCACCGCACCACTACTGGATATCCACATCACTATGGACAAGCCAAAACGGTCTGCGGCGAAACCAGCTACGGTCGGTGCTACAAAGCCGCCGATTAGCTCACCCACCCCCATGATCATGCCCAGAGCCGTGGCCATCACTTCCCTAGGCACGGTTTCCGCCGGAATGGTCGACATAAAAAGTGTGAAACAGCCCAGTCCGGTAAAGGTCAGCACCATCAGTATCCCGAGAATTAGCGGTGACGGAGCAAACAGCAGCGCCATCGGGCAACACGCCGAAATTAGAGAGAAAATCACCAACGTGGGACGTCGACCGATTCGGTCAGAAATAGCGGGCACCACAAATCCCCAGAGCACCCATGCTGCGCCCAGACAGCTCATGATCGCGCTCATACTGGGCGGGGTGTATCCGCGATCAGTCACTAGGAAAGTCGGAGTAAAGGAGATAAGGATGACGAACCAAGTCAGAAACACGCAACTGATCAAGGTGCATAGCACAATGTTTCGGCTTTTTAGCAAGGCCAAGCGGTTTCCGGGTTCCTTATCTCGAATGATTGGCGTAGGGCGTGGATCATCTCGCCGGACGTATCGCCATAAGAGCCAAGCTATCAACAGGCCCGGCAGCAAGGAAACTATGAATGCGTGTCGCCACCCATATGCCTCAGCTAGGTGTATTAATACTGGAGGCCCGACCACCGCACCAAGCAAGCCAGCCGCCGACCCCTGCAACAACCCCATATTGAGACCGCGTCGATGAGATGATGAGGCCTCCACCATCATCGACTGGGACAACGGCAATATTGGCCCCTCGGCCAAACCCATGATCCCACGAAACAGGAGCAAACTAAGAAACCCTGTGACCAGCCCAGAAAGCGCCGAACACAAGGAAAACAAGATCACTGCAATTACTAGGAGTGGCTTCCTCACCCCTTTGCGGTCTGACCAAGCTCCCACCAGCGCTCCTGATAGCGCCCAAGCGAGAGCTAATACAGAAGACAGCATGCCCAGATGACTGTTGCTTAAATTCAGCTCGGCAGACATGTATGGAAACAGAAAGGACAGCGCCAAACGATCAAAAAACACAAAGCCAAAAGTCAGAAATAGAACACATAGCAAAGTGTTTTCGTAACCGGCTTTATTATTGTCAGCCATAGTTATTCTCCGAAGAGCGAGTTAGCGAAATAGGCGATCCACAGCGTCAGCGCCCAAGCCAACCTTTTCATAGTGCTCACGGCACAAGGCAATGTAAGAGTGCACATCGAAGTAACCAGTGGACTCGCCCTGCTCGTCTAACCAGATCAGTGGCCCTTTGACAATGAAAAACACACGCATAGGCTCTTCGTGGTCATACGCGACCAAAGTGTGACCTTCGCCCGGTGTTTCATAAACAAAGTCTCCTGCGGTCGCCGTCCAATCGTGCTCCAGATAGCCCCATTTGCCGGAGAGGGTGTAAGCGAAAACCTCATGAGGGTGATAGTGCCTATTGACCAGACCAGCGCAGCTGGACATCAAAATATCGCACCAGCGGTTTTCACTTGGGGAAATCCACAAAGGTCGTGAAGAAACGGTTTCAGTGAAAGGCACGTAGAGTCGCAAGTCATCGCTGGCCGCATTGGGAAGATAAACCTCAGGTTTAGCGTCAGGCATTAAGCAATTTGCAATAGGCTGCAGGTCTTTCCAAAATTCGGTGCTGGCTAATTCGGGCATGGTCGGCCTCTGATTGTTGGGAGAGTGCGACCACTTTAAGGCGAGAAATTCAGATCGGTTTGACCACAACTGACATCATTGTTGCCTGAATCGGACGGAGGCTTTTGGGGCTGGCAGAACAATCGATTTGGCCCGGCGAGTCAGTTGACATGGGCTATTGCCCAGAGGTTAATTGGGCCTCTGAAAGCCTCGTGATTTGCCTTGCTTGCCTGAGCGCTTTCAAAAACAACGAGAATAATAAAAATGAAGACAGGCACCCTGCTCGACACCCGACGGGCGACTACCGATTGCGTCCCCCTTGACCAGCGCCTGGCCTTCTGGGAGCAGTACAACGCATCTACCTTGGTGGGCCTCAAATGCTCGTCCTATAGCGAGACAGGATTCGCCGCTAGCGAGGATAATCTGAGCCTGGAAAGCATGCGGGTAGCTCATATCGTCGCCAACGAACACGTTATTGAACGTGACGGCTCGATGATTCGTGCGGTGCCCAAGGCGTCCGTTTTCGTGTCTCTTGTCACAGGAAGTGCTTCGTTTTTCTTTCAGAACGGCAACTGCCATTTACTGGAGCCTGGAGAACTGATGGTGTATCGCACAGACAAACCCTACCTGTTTGGGTTTTCCGGCTCCATGCGCAAGTTCATATTCGACATTCCCCAGGAAGTTTTTGCCAGTCATTGCTTGAGCCGTTTCGAAACTGCACTGAAAATCAGCGCTCACACCGGCACGCAACGCTTGCTGATGCGCACACTCGCGGAGCGCACCCGAGGTTTTTTCGAGCAGCCACTTAGCCAGGACGCAGATAATTATCAAGACGATGCATTAGAGTTGCTGGGCAACATAATTGCGGGCCAGGTCAGCCAGCGTCGAATAAATGCGCTAGGTGCCTCCTATTTGTTAGCTGCCAAGCAATACATCATGGAACAATTGGCGGATCCGACTTTAAGTTGTGAGCGAATTGCTGCTGAAACCGGCGTCTCTACACGACATCTTGCACGACTGTTTGCTCAGGAAGAGACTCAGCCACATCGCTTCATTTTGGAGAAGCGCCTGCAGCGAGCTTTCCGCCTGCTGAATAGTGAACAAGGAAGGGGGCTAGACATTTGTGAGGTTGCCTACCGTCAAGGTTTTACCAGTCAAGCCCACTTTGCTAGGGCCTTCAAGTCGCGCTATGGACAAACACCTTCCGAGGTTCGAGCGATGGCCTCAGGAAAAACTTGAGGATGCGTCATGCCTTCAGCATTTCACGTCCAATTCGGCAAGGAGCTCGGTCAACGTGGCTGACAGTTGCTGGTCTCGGCGCTTGTAATACGTCCACTTACCTACTTTAGTCGCCACAACGAGGCCTTGATCACTGAGAGCCTTCAAGCAAAGCGAAGTGGCCGGCTGAGATAGCCCGGCCTTTTCCTGAATGAGACTGGCACAGACACCATAGACGTCGAAGGCGTATATCTGCGTCTGGTCGTGGAACGCCGTAAAAGGGTCTTTCAGCCACGCCAATACCTTCCTGCGCACTGGACTGGAGAGTATTTTCAGAGTCTCATTCAAATCCGGCATTTGGGTTGGTTCCTACGCACGCAGAGTATCCCTGCTACAAGCGGACTATCTTAAGCGTTGCAGAATGGATAGTCGATGTAACCTTCCTCTCCTCCGCCATAGAGCGTATCTGGGTTAACCGGATTCAGTTCGAGCCCGTTCCTGAGGCGATGAGGGAGGTCTGGATTTGCAATGAAGGTGCGGCCAAATCCGAACAAGTCTCCGTAACCTTTGGCGAGAATCTCTTTTGCTTTCGCTTCTGTATAGCGGCCGGAATACATGATCGGCGCAGAATATACTTGGCGCAGCGCCTCGCGAAATGAAGCTGGCAAGTCAGGGGCATTCTCCCAGTCAGCCTCGGCAATCGACAGGTAGCCCACCCCTAGTTCCTCAAGAATCTTGGCTGCCTCAATGTATGTATGCTGAGGATCCCGCTCCACGAGGCCTAAGTAGACACGCTCCTCTTCTGTCGTTTCGAACAACGGAGCGAACCGCACCCCTACCCGGTCACCTCCGAAGACGCTTATCACCGCTTCGCAGATCTCACGGAGGAACCTGAGACGGTTATCCAGCGAGCCACCGTATTCATCAGTTCGGCGGTTGGTGTGCTCGGAAATGAACTGATTAACCAGGTAACCGTTGGCGCAATGAAGTTCAACACCGTCGAAACCAGCTTTTTTAGCGTTCAATGCTGCCGCGTGATAAAGATCGACCAGCTCTTTGACTTGATCGGTCGTCAACTCGACAGGCTCGCTAGGTTCAGCAAGTGCACCTGCTTGCGGGCCGGTTTCGATAAAGACTTTCACAGCCGTGGCACGAATAGCGGATGGCGCGATCGGGGGGCGGTTATCGGGTTGGAGACTGGTGTGTGAGACCCGGCCAACATGCCAAAGCTGGCAGAAAATAACCGATCCTTCTGCATGGACAGCATCGATGACTTTACGCCAGCCTTCTACTTGAGCATCGCTATGAATACCCGGAGTCCAAGCGTAGCCCTGCCCGCGAGGTTCAATCTGGGTTCCCTCTGTGACCATGAAGCCTGCAGTTGCCCGCTGCCGATAATAGGCGGCCATAAGGTCATTGGGGATATTACCCGGTTGAGAACTTCTGGATCGGGTCAGCGGCGGAAGGACGATCCGGTTTTTAAGCTTCAGATCGCCTAGGGCAAGAGGTTGGAACAGGCTAAGGTCAGTCATGATGACTCTAAGATAATGAGCGGAGAGAACACATTAACACATTCGAATGTTTAAATGTGTTAAGCTCCCTGGCCTCCTCGCTCTTCGTATTCATCCGGCGTGAAAGCCCCTGATTATTTCGGCTAGCCTCGCGCCCATAACAAGCGGATCTGCATTTTCCTAGAAGACCTCGTTGAGCTCAGTAACGATTGCCTTTTTCAACGCTCCAACCGATCGAGAGCCGCCCAGAACCAAACGTAACCGCCCTTCGTGAAAAATCGCCAAGGATGGCACTGAGCGGATGCCATACATTTGGGAAATCGTCGGCGAAACAGCCACATCAATCCTTCCGAAGTTGGCGCGAGAATACAGCTTGTCTGCCAGGTCGTGAAAGACCGGTTTCATTTCCTGGCAAGGCTTGCACCAAGACGCCGAAAAGAGCACGACGCTGCTGCCTTTTGCAACGAATCTGGCGAACTGTTCGGCTTTCAAGTCTACGATACGGTTCATTTGCACCTCACCCACAACGCCACTTCAAATCTAGAGATTGCAGCACCAACAGGTGCCGCAAAGTCTCTAGCATCAATTACATCCATCAATACCGCAGACTTGACCGCTGAACGACTCCTCCTCGCCCTTTGCTTCCAAATACATTTGATTCAGTGCTTGGAGAAAGTCTTCTGGACGCTGAGCACCCGCCATGGAAAATGCATTATTGAACACAAAAAACGGAACGCCTGAGCCGAATTGGGCCGCCGCGCGCTCGTCTTCCTGCATCTGAAGGCGCAGATCCGGGGATGACCACGCGAGTCGAATCGACTCATCAGATACCCCTACAGACTTCGCTATCGCCTCTAAACTTTTCCTGTCAAAGAGCGATTTACCCTGGGTGGTACTTTGCTCATAGAGTGCTTCCACCAGGTTCTTCTTCACTGCTACATCTTCGACTGCTTTGACCAATACGTGCGCGTCCGCAGTGTCACCAAACAGCATGGTTTCGAAACGGTAATCAAGCCCCGAAGATTGGCCATATTGCTTAACCGTACTCATCATGGTTACAGCAGCGGTTGGACTACCCAATTTACGCTTGAGGGCTCCTACCATAGGCTCAGCAACATGGTTCGGGGCAAGACGGTAAGCTCTAACGTTGACTTGAACGCTGTCCTTGTGAGGAAAGTTTTCAAGCGCTTTTTCAAAACGACGCTTAGCGACCCAGCACCAAGGACAGACGTAATCAGACCAAATATCTATTACGAATTTCTTCGAAACACTGCTCATAAATCACTCTGTATTAAAGGAAATAAAAGAAGTCGTCGCTATTTGGGGAAGACTAAAAGCGACTGTTAATAACTCTGTTGATGCTCACTGGTATGTCTGATCTCATGAGCAGCCATTGCGGCTGATCGCTCCACCGATTCGAGCAAGCAGTCGAACCCAGCTAAGGGATCTGCCGATCTGCCCAATGTCCAATCAATGAGACTCGCCCCCTCTAATGCGCTCAACAGCATGAATGCATAGGCTTGAGCGGGCCTGGCCAGCAACCAGCCTTTCTGAATAGCTGCCTCACTGATGGTTCTCTGGAGCCAGTCAAGTTGCGTCTCGAAAAAGACTCGAGTCAGCACTTGAAGCGATAAAGGTAGCGCTGCCATTTCTGCCGCCAGTGCGCCACACAAAGGTAGAAGCCCATCATTCGCACTGACGACAAACAGACGAGAAAAAGCTCGAAGCCGCATCAAAGGATCCTTATCAGTGTCTTCAATTGACCTAATCGTCGCTTCGAAGCGATTGATTGAGTCTTTGATCAACTCCTGACCGAGACACTCTTTGGTCGGGAAGTGATGATGAATGCTGGCTTTTCTAATACCAATCGTTGCGGCTAGATCAGCGTAACTAAATGCTGAGTAGCCCTTAGACCTCATCTGGTCTTCCGCGACTTTTAACAGCGCTGCTCTTGTCGAAACAGACATTGAAAACTCCTGCGGCTAGGGCTCAGCCGCCCTACACCAAAAGCTGGCAAGCTGCTGCCAACTGGGCCAGTCAAATGGCCTTTGATTAACGTTCGAGCCATTGCACCTCCCAGCACTCTTGGTGATGGAATGGAAGTCGACTTAGGCGACTTCCATCAGACAGCGTTAGCTGAAATCAGGCACGAACGGCCATGATTCCCGCATCCACGTCCCAGATAGCACCGGTCACCCAGGATGTCTTGTCCGACAGCAGGAACACGATGGTGTTGGCCACATCCTCAGGAACACCAACTCGACCCAATGGGTGGAAATCGTTCAGCGACTTCATCGCTTCTGGGATCGCCTCTTTGTCCATGAAACCTTCATAAATCGAGGTGTGAACGATCCCTGGCGAAACTGCGTTGACGCGGATACCCGAGTGAGCCAATTCAATTGCCAGGTTGCGTGTCAGCGCATGCAGACCTGCCTTCGCCATGGAGTACGCAGAGGCCGGCGAACCTGCCAAAGCGGCCTGTGCACCGATGGAACCGACGTTGACAATTGACCCTTCGCGCTTGGCGGCGAGCATGTTCTTGACTACTGCCTGGGTGATGAAGAACGTTGCACGGTTGAGAGACAGGTACATGTCGTACTCAGCTTCGTCGTGCTCGGTGAAGGCTTTGGGAATGAATATGCCAGCAGAGTTCACCATCAGGCTGATATCGCTATGCTTGGCATTGATTTCGTTGCGAACGAAATTCATGCCTTCTTCAGTCATGAGGTTTGCGACTATCACAGAAACCGGGCCAAACGCGCTCAACTCGTTACGGACGGCGTCTGCCTTGTCTTGCTTGCTGCCTGTCAACACCACGCTGCCACCGGCTTTCAGCACCATGCGAGCAGTTTCCAGACCCATACCACTGGTACCACCTACAACAAGCAGTTTCTTACCTTTGAAAAAATCGTTCATTTCATACTCCAGCTAACCAAGTTATCGAAAATTGCAGCGCCAGAGTTCATTCGTCTGCTGGCGCTCTTAGGGTTCAGAGAATCAACCCCCTTGAAAATCAGTCCTCACGAACCTCGAGAGTCGGCTTCATACGGATAGCTTTCGAGAAGTTGGCGTAGTTAACCGAAGTCTTAATTACATTTTTATGCAACTCTTCCACGCGCTCACGAGGTGCGTCGGTGTGCAGGCGAATCACGACGCTCACTTCGTCGTACCCTGGGTTGACGCTCTCGTCGAGGCCCAAGAAACCACGCAGGTCGAGGGTACCGTCCGTCTCAATTTCCAGACTGTGGATCTTGATACCCATCATGGCGGCGTTGGCTGCATAGCCGACCGACATGCAAGCGTTGAGAGCGGCCATTAGCAGCTCTTGAGGGTTAGGCGCACTGTTCTGGCCCAGCAACTCATTTGGCTCATCGGCGACGATTTCGAAATCACGCGAATAGGTCTCACCGGCGAGGCTGTAGCGACTGACTTTCGCCACAGAGCGCGTCTGGCCTTTCCACTGAGTCTTAACGTTAAAGCTGGCGTGGCGCTTGCCCGCATCCTCAGCAACACCTTGGGCAAACTGCTGCAGGGCGGCTACGTCAATACCGTTCAGGTTATTTGTCATTTGGTAAGTCCTCTGTGCAACGCATTTTTGCGCGTGGGTTGATGTTCGACGGAAGAACTCTACCAACTGGTAGGGAGGAATGCAATAGAATTTTTTGAAATTGCTTGATGCGCGAAACCCAGCAAGGAGTAATCTACTCACAAGCCCGGTAAACATAGCCCAAAGCTAAGCACCGTCTATCCGAACGGACAGACGGCAAAACGCCTACGAGTAGGATGGCTTAAAGCAAAGAAGCTATTACCCTCTAAATCTTTACCAGGCTTAAAAAATTAATTGAAAAGGTATCAGGGAGAGTAGTCATGAACCGTAAAATAGCTTCAGGTCTTTTTTTATCAGCAATTGGAATATACATCGCTGTGCCTCAAACGTCGTTACGTACAGAGGCGCAAGAACTACCTACCGCAAGTTCTGTATCAGCTGTTGATAACCAATCCAAATCTACCGCTACTGCGTCTGATGGTGCTGATCATGTCGGCGCCGGCGCATTAGCACGAAGTGGCGCTGAGCATGGCACGGGCCAGGTGGCTGCTGACGGTGCCGATCATGTCGGAGCCAAAGGTGTCGCCGCTGATGGCGCCGATCACCTCGGGGCCAAAGGTGTCGCCGCTGACGGTGCCGATCACGTCGGGGCCAAAGGTGTCGCCGCTGACGGTGCCGATCATGTCGGAGCCAAAGGTGTCGCCGCTGATGGCGCCGATCACGTCGGGGCCAAAGGTGTCGCCGCTGACGGTGCTGATCATGTCGGAGCCAAAGGTGTCGCCGCTGACGGTGCCGATCATGTCGGGGCGAAAGGCTTGGCCGCTGACGGTGCCGATCACGTCGGGGCCAAAGGTGTCGCCGCTGACGGTGCTGATCATGTCGGGGCCAAAGGTGTCGCCGCTGACGGTGCTGATCATGTCGGGGCCAAAGGTGTCGCCGCTGATGGCGCCGATCATGTCGGAGCAAAAGGTCTAGCCGCTGACGGTGCCGATCATGTCGGAGCAAAAGGTCTGGCCGCTGACGGTGCCGATCACGTCGGGGCGAAAGGTCTGGCTGCAGACGGTGCCGATCACGTCGGGGCAAAAGGTGTCGCCGCTGATGGTGCCGATCATGTCGGAGCAAAAGGCCTGGCCGCTGAAAGCTCGGATCGCGTGGGTAAAAATCAAGTGGCTTCCAAAGAAACTAAGATTCGGGTCGGTGGTATTGGCTCCGATGCGGTGGCTTCACTTAGGTAGTTGGTCAATCTATAGGAGTAGTAGTGAATCCTATGGATCTATATCTCTAAAGGTCGCGGTGGAAATGGCAGTTAGCTGCCATCTCCTCCGCAGATCCGTGCGGAACTATCGCATACGGCTCCTCGCCTTAGTGACGCGAAGCGTTCCCCTGAGTAAGGATGTGCACTTCTGGTTTTGGGGGCTTTCTTGCCTACAAGGGCGGCATGCCGGAGACCGAAACCGCCAAGACGTATCCGGTTTTCGTCGGCGCGTGACAGTTGAAATACTCCCCCCTCTCACCTGCGATGCTGTACAACGGAAAATTCGATCAGCTTTGCCGTCGAAGCATTAAAGGGAGAATCAATCTTGGCTAGTGCGGTACTCATTGCACCGGAAGATGCTGCGCCTGCCATTGCGCTAACCCACTAAACTGTCGTCCGCGTAAAATGCCCCCCCACGGAAGAGCGGCAATATAGATCAAATCCTAAGCACAAGTTACGAAACGATAATATTTTGCAAAATCAAATTAAACCCAGACTGATCAACGACCTTGTCGCTAAGTGCCCAGGAGACAAAACTGCTGCCTTCAAGCAAGCTCAAGATCGCTCTTGAAACCTCTTTCGGATTGAGATCTGCCTTAATAACTTTTTGGGATTGACCTATGACTAGATTACTTTCTAACCAAGAAATATGAATCTCAAAAAATTTCTTAGTCAACTCCTTAAGGCTTTCTGGCAGCGCAGACAACTCAGCTGCAAGCGCACCGCAAAGTGGCAACATGCCGTTATCCGAGCTATCGACAAAAAGCTCGGCAAATGCTTTTAGCCGACCTACTACATCATGACTCTCTTCGTTTATTGACTCTAGATTCTTGGAAAATCTAAATAGGTAACTCTCAATAACAGCAATTCCGAGCCCTTCCTTTGTAGGGAAGTGATGATGAATGCTCGCCTTTTTTATGCCAATTTCGTCAGCCAGATCGGCATAGCTAAATGCAGCGTAGCCTTTGGTGCGCAGCAATAACTCGGCGGTGGTTAAAAGGTCGGAACGCGTACTCATAAAGCTTACCTAGAGTTTTTAATGAATGCATATTAGCTGCCTTAAGGCAAGAGTTCAACTCTAGAGATGAGAGGACGCTGTAAAACGACCTCCCATCTCTATTAAGCTAGGCCCCTACGTGGCTAGGATCGCTTTTAATTTCTTCCGAACCTTTAGCTTTGGAACGGACGGCCTTCGACCAACCCAGCATCAGTGCACCAGCGACTAACGGTATAGAAAGAACGGTGTAAGTTCCGTTGGGATAATCGAACGCCAAGAGAACCAATACCACAAGCAAGAAAACAAGAGTTAGCCAAGAGGTGAACGGCGCTCCAGGCATTCTAAATGAGACCATTTCGACCTCACCTCTTTTTACAGCACGACGGTAATTTATTTGCGATAAAACAATGAATGCCCAAGTCGAAAGAATTCCCAGCGATACCAAGTTCAGTAAGAGCTCAAATAATTGCGCGGGGATCAAGAAATTCAGTACAACACCAAATACGTTAATCCCCATGGTGACCAAGATCCCCATATAGGGTACCCCTTGACTACTCATGCGTTTAAACATTTTCGGCGCTGACCCACCCATCGCAAGTGACCTCAACACGCGCCCAGTGGCGTATAAACCTGAATTGAGACTTGAGAGCGCCGCTGTCATTACAACAATGTTCATTACGGAGCCAACGCCAGGTACACCAAGTGCTTCAAAAAAAGTTACAAAAGGACTGACGTTAGCGCTATAGGCTGTCCAAGGGAGCACAGTAACAAGCAGGAATACGGAGCCCACGTAAAACAAACTTATTCTCCAGATCACCCCATTAATGGCTTTGGGAATAACTTTTCTTGCATCCGCCGTCTCGCCAGCAGCAGTCCCCACCAACTCTATGCTCGCATAAGCAAAGATGACGCCTTGCACGATGATGATTGCTGGCAAAAGCCCATGAGGAAATATCCCCCCGTTATCCGTGATCAAATGCAAGCCCGGAATATGTCCTGCCACCTCATGCCCAGTAGCAAAAAAGAACGACCCGATCACCAAAAAAATACTGATAGCGGCGACCTTTATCACAGCGAACCAGAACTCCATTTCACCAAACCATTTGACACCGACCATGTTCATCAATGTCACTACACCCAAAGCACTTAGCGCGAATACCCACTGAGGAACATCCGAAAACACACTCCAATACTTCATATAAATAGCAATGGCGGTTATATCAACAACACCTGTTAACGCCCAAACCACAAAATACATCCATCCTGCAACGAAAGAGGCACGTTCACCCATAAACTCCCTGGTGTAAGATACAAAACTTCCACTGCTTGGACGGTGCATCACTAGCTCACCCAGCGCCCTCAAAATGAAAAAGGCAAATATCCCACAAACCAAATAAATCACCGCAAGTGCAGGCCCCGCGATTTGCAGTCTGGCCCCTGCGCCCAGGAACAGACCTGTACCGATGGCTCCACCCAGCGCCATCATTTGTACATGACGTTTCTTTAAATGCTTTGAATATCCGCTTTCATGAGAATCAAGCCAGTTCGATCTATCTTTTAGTTCGCTGCCACACTGAACTGCTGAGAGAGATTGTATTTTTTGTTTTTTCATGTTTCACCCAAGCGATTAATTTGCAGTTTTTGTTCTTATCCCTTGCAAACTTAACTTTCTTCTTCCCATTCCAAACGGGAAGTGCGAGAGAAGCCTTGAGCTCCCATGTCGTCAAAGACACTAAACCTCTCCCGCTCAATGCCACAACACGCTCAGATCATCGCTTTTCGGTCGACCAGGTAGCGAAATCCCAAGACACAAAAAACCTACCATTCACATGGTAGCCATGCAAACTCTATTTTTTAACTATTTTTAATATCTTGTTTTTTAACGAGTTTTACCTACAAGCCAACCTTGTGGTAGACATTTAATGAAAATGGCATTTTAATCTTGAATCTGCGGTAGCTAGTACGTAGCCAAACCTCACCAAATGCTAGAATTGGAAGCCGGTATGAAAAAATATAAAAACGTGCAAACCCTACTCGCCCACGCCTCTATCGAGCCTGATCAGCATCATGGCTTCGTTAATACACCGGTTTACCGGGGTTCCACTGTGGCGTTCCCTACGTGTGAGTCGATGCGTGAGGGCCGCCAAAAATATACGTATGGCCGGTGGAACAACCCCTCGACGGAAGCATTGACTCAGGCCCTCCAGCAGCTGGAGGGAGCGGAAGGCACGGTTCTTTGCCCTTCGGGGCTCTCGGCATGTACGACTGCCATACTGTCGGTGGTGGGAGCTGGGGATCACCTGCTCATTGCCGACAACGTGTATTCGCCGATAAGGGCTTTTTGTGAGCAGGTGGGTCAACGCCTTGGAATCGAGGTCACGTTTTACGACCCGACAATAGGTGCCGGCATCGTAGATTTCCTCAAACCAAACACTAAAGCCATCTATACCGAATCTCCCGGCTCTTTGACTCTGGAAATACAAGACATCCCTGCAATAGCCAAGGTTGCCCATGAACATGACATCCTAGTTATTACAGACAACACTTGGGGTACCCCGCTTTACTTTCCATCACTGGAACTTGGTGTCGATCTATCCATCATGGCTGCCACGAAATATATCGTCGGTCACTCAGATGCCGTTCTTGGTACCGTATCAGCCTCCAAGCGTGCGTGGGATAGCCTCAAGCGATTCCATTTCAACATGGGATTGTTTGCGAGTCCGGATGACGTGACGCTGGCGCTCCGAGGGATGAGGACGCTAGACGTGCGACTGGAACGTCATTACAAAAACGCGACGACTGTCGCCAAGTGGCTGGAGACACGCGAGGAAGTGGAAGCAGTTTATTATCCTGCATTAGAGTCTCACCCTCAGCACCAATTATGGAAAAGGGATTTTAAAGGAGCATCAGGTTTACTGTCCTTCGTGACAAAACCTTCCACGCAAGCAGCGGCAGATGCACTCTTGGATAGCCTATCGTTGTTTTCAATTGGCTACTCTTGGGGCGGTTTTGAAAGCTTGGCGATGATCGCAGATCCCAAACCCGTTAGAAGTGCGACGTCCTGGGAAATTGATGGACACCTTGTGCGGCTGCATATTGGTCTTGAAGACCCATCTGATCTGATCGAAGACCTCGAACAAGGCTTTGCGAAATTCAACATGTTACGCGGCTAATCTTGAAGCTGATTATATGCACAGCCCTTAATTGGGCTGTGCTTTCTTGTCCGCCCGAATGCTTTATCTCAAGATCAACACCTTCAACACTGCTCGCCGATAAGACTCATCTATTTCCCTTCTAAAACCTGAATCCGACGATAAAGCGTTCGTTCACTAATTCCCAGTTCTTTGGCTAAATCTGCTCGCGACCCCTCGAACCCATTAAGTACCTGGGCAAGGTTTTTTAGGGACTTGCTATTTCTATTTGTAGTTTTGTACTGGGAGACGTAGCCAGTTACATTCGTAGGCAAATCTCTTTCCCGTACAATCCCGTCGTCACTGAACAGACGCGCCCGTTCAAGAATATTTTTTAGCTCCCTGATATTCCCCGGAAATGAATACAGCATAAGGCGCTTCAATGCTTCCTCGTCAATTTCAGCCCGACTGCCAGGTGCAATTCGTTTTAGATGACTTTCTATAAGCAGCGGTAAATCGTCTAAACGCTCTCTCAATGGCGGAAGCGTTATAGGGAAAGCACTGATTCTGTAGTAGAGGTCTTCGCGAAAAGTGCCAAGTTCAACCATATCCTTTAAAGGCTTATGAGTTGCAACAACGAGACGAAAATCGGAATGGATCGTCCGTAAACTACCAACAGGTCTAAAACTGCCAGACTCAATTAGACGCAACAATTTGACTTGCATGGAGAGAGGTACATCGCCTATTTCGTCCAGAAAAAGCGTACCGCCATGCGCAGCCTCTGCAAGCCCAATTTTCTTACTGAGCGCGCCTGTGAATGCTCCTTTTTCATGACCAAATAATTCACTCTCGAACAGCGACTCTGAAAGGCCGGTGCAGTCGACTACAACCAGAGGTGCCTTTGAGCGCGGACTACCCATATGGAGCGCCCTAGCGAACAGCTCTTTACCGGTTCCCGACTCACCCTGCAAAAGAACGGGAATCGGGGAAGGCGCCGCTCGCTGCAGCGCGCTTAACGCTTGTTTAAAAGACGGCGATACGCCCACTAGCCCCTGCTTTTGCGGCTGCGCAGACGCTATGTCTACGGTGATCAATCTTTCAACGTAAGCAACTACCTGGCCCTGGCGATCCAAAATGGGACGAAGCTCAACATCAACGTGTTCTGGCCCCCGGGGAGTGTGGTGAATATGCAGTACCCTTTCCGCAGCATGGCTATCAAACGCCTTGCGCATTGGACAAAGCTCACCCGCCTGATCGCAGGGAACGGCATAGCCATGCGAAACCTTGAAGCATTTGGAGCCAACGTGTGGTTTTCCCTCAACACCAAAATGCCTTTGATAGGCCTTGTTGGAGGCGATGACGTTGTACTCGACATCCAGGACGATGGTGGGTCTATCGTCATGCTCAAGGTAAGAAATCAACGCTTGAACATCTACATTGCTCGTAGCGATTAGCCCACTACTCATAATCTTCTCCCGAACACATATGTTTCCTACTGCCAAATACTGCCACAGACTGCCAGTTAACTGCCAAAAATAATGGCAGACACTGATACCTCGCCCTGGAAACGCAGGAAACACGCTGTTTAGAGCGTTCAAAGGAAAGATCAACACTGGCATGGATCTTGAGACTGCTGACATAGCAGCTATTCAGGAGCTATCTAATGTATTTCGGCGAAAAAATATTGGTCGAAGAATTCTTTGACGAAGCGACATCGACGTTCAGCTATCTATTGCTTGACCGCTCTACCATGCAGTGTGCGCTTATCGATAGCGTGCTTGACTACGATCCGAAATCGGGCCGCACAAAAACTGAATCAGCCGACAGAATCGTTGCACGCGTGACGGAGCTGGGCGCATCCGTCGAATGGATCCTTGAGACACATTTACATGCCGATCATCTGACCGCTGCTCAATATTTGAAACAACGGCTAGGCGGCGAGATTGGCATCGGAAACAGAATAAAAGACGTTCAAAAAGTCTTTAGCCACTTGTTCCATACAGAAGATGAACTTAGAAGCGGTTCCGATCAGTTTGATATTTTGTTTGATGACAACGATACGTTTCATATTGGCAGCTTAACCGCCCAAGCGTTGCATACGCCTGGGCATACACCTGCCTGTATGACCTATCTTATCCAGGATGAACAAGCAGGTCTCGCGTTCGTGGGCGATACATTGTTCATGCCTGATTACGGCACAGCAAGGTGCGACTTCCCTGGAGGGGACGCCAGAACACTCTTTCGGTCAATACATAAGATTTTGGCGCTTCCTGAATCAACCCACATTTTCATGTGCCACGATTATCGTCCGAATGGCCGACCGCTCGCGTTTATCACCAGTGTAAAAGCACAAAAGCGTGAAAACATCCATGTCCGTGAAGGTACAAGCGAAGATACGTTTGTGAACATGCGAGAAACACGTGATGCAACTCTCGACATGCCAATGCTGATACTGCCATCCGTCCAAATCAATATGCGTGGCGGCAACATGCCAGAGCCAGAAACGAATGGTATCCGCTATCTGAAAATACCGCTCAACACGCTTTAACGCTTTAACGCTTTAACGCTTTAACGCTTTAACGCTTTAACGCTTTAACGCTTTAACCTTGCGTAGTTATCAACGGAAAATAATATGAATACTTATAAATTAAGTTCGGATTTTTCTATTGCGTCGCAACTGACCGTGGTCGATGTGAAGCAACTGGCTGAGCTCGGGATTCGTACCCTCATCTGCAACAGGCCGGATGGCGAGGCAACCGACCAGCCAACACATGTAACGATCCGCCAAGCAGCCGAAGCAGAAGGAATGACATTTCACTACCTGCCCACCCAAGCATCAGCCATTGCTGATGAAACGGTAGATTCCTTCGTCGCAATTTTAAAGGAGGCGTCGAGACCTGTGGTTGCCTACTGTAGAACTGGCACCCGGTCAGCGATGCTGTGGGCGCTCTCTGAGGCAGGCAAGCAGAGTCTGTCCGCCATTCTCGAAAAAACCAAAAGCGCACAGGTGGATGTTTCTTCACTTGCACGCAGAATCAGCAATGGTGGACGCACCGTTAATGCCATGGCTACGACTCATCACCAGATCGTCATTGTCGGTGCCGGCTCTGCAGGCATTGCCACTGCAGCCAGCCTGAAGTCACGAGAACCGAATCTGGATATCGCACTAATCGACCCTGCTGACGCGCACTACTATCAACCTGGGTGGACTATGGTCGGCGGAGGCATCTTCGAGGCTGAATCTACTGTAAGGACTATGGCATCTGTCATGCCTCGAGGTGTGACGTGGATCAAAACAGCGGTAACTGCTTTCGACCCACAGGCCAACGCAGTCGTCCTCGATGGAGGGAGAGTTATTCAGTACGACCAGCTTGTCGTCTGCCCAGGCTTGAAGCTCGATTGGTCGGCTATCAAAGGACTGACTGAGACATTAGGCTCCAATGGCGTAACCTCTAATTATCGCTACGATCTTGCGCCTTACACCTGGAAGCTTGTCCAGGAACTCCAATCAGGCAAGGCCCTCTTTACGCAGCCGCCAATGCCAATCAAGTGTGCGGGTGCGCCTCAGAAAGCGCTCTATCTCTCATGCGATCACTGGTTGAAAAACGATCGCCAGGCGCAGATAAAAACGCAATTTTTTAATTCCGGCGGTGTGCTATTCGGCGTCGCCGACTACGTCCCAGCCCTCATGGCGTACATGGAAAAATATGCGGTCGACTTGAAATTCAGCCACAAGCTGGTCGCCGTGGATGGCCCCAACAAACAGGCGACTTTCGAACGTACCGATAAAGATGGAAACACCCAGACCGTGATTGAGTCGTTTGACCTCCTTCACGTCGTGCCTCCGCAGGTTGCTCCAGACTTTATTCGCTCAAGCCCGCTAGTGGATGAGGCGGGCTGGATCGACGTAGATCCGACGACCTTGGCTCACCGCAAATTTTCCAATGTTTGGGCGCTAGGAGATGTGGTGAATACCACAAATGCGAAAACCATGGCGGCTGCACGTAAACAAGCGCCGGTCGTAGCGAACAATGTCTTGGTTAACCTAGGGATGAAACAGCATCAAGCTGCGTATAACGGATATGGCTCCTGCCCTCTGACGGTTGAGCGTGGAAAGGTTGTCTTGGCCGAGTTTCTCTATGGCGGAAAGCTAGCGCCGACGTTTGCCACCTGGTTTCTGGATGGGCGCAGACCCTCTCGTTTGAGCTGGTTTCTTAAAGAGAGAATTCTCCCGCCGTTCTACTGGCATTGCATGCTGAAAGGACGTGAATGGTTCGCTGACACGGAAGTAAGTCAGGCGGAGCATTAAAATATGGATGAGCACAGCATGCTGGCCGTCGTTCTTGGCGCGGTCATTGGAGGTGTTTTGGCCATGACCGGTGCAGGCGGGGGAATCCTCGCCATTCCTGTATTAGTTTTCGGTCTAGGTTTATCAATGACTCAGGCGGCGCCCGTCGGGCTGCTAGCAGTCGCTTTAGCTTCCGGCGTCGGAGCTGTGCTCGGATTGAAGCAAGGCGTCGTTCGATATAAAGCAGCAGCCTTCATATCGTCGATTGGAATCGTGGCTGCGCCGCTAGGCTTACACCTGGCTCAGCGCATTCCAAACAAGCCTCTCGCGTTGGTGTTTTCGTTAGTTCTCGTGTACGCCAGCGTGCGCATGTTGCGCAATGCAAGTCGGGAAATCCGTAATGGCGTTGCCACCCCACGACGCGAGGTGTTGCCCTGCGTACTCAATCCGGCAAAGGGGCGGTTACGCTGGACGCTGCCCTGTGCTCGAGTATTGGCACTAACCGGTTTCACGTCAGGCTTACTGTCAGGCTTGCTGGGTGTCGGAGGAGGATTTGTCATCATTCCGGCCCTGACGCGATACACCAATCTGGAAATGAAAAGTATTGTCGCAACTTCTCTTGCGGTGATCGCCTCGGTTTCAATCGGCGGAGTGATTGCTGCCGCTATTAGCGGCGTCATGTATTGGCAAGCAGCGGTACCGTTTGCTGCCGGTGCGGTTTTAGGATTGATCGCGGGAAGGCAGCTAGCTCACAAGCTGGCCATTCCTCGTTTACAACAGGCATTCTCGATCGTCGGAATCGTCGCAGCCATCATGCTGGGAGCCAGCGTATTCGATTTAGGTCTGGGATCATGACGTGCCAGACAAATTCCAATATCAGCAAGCGTCTCCACTGGGAGACGCTCATTTGCCGAGTTACAGATTACCTGGCTGGCACAACCTTCTGCCGCTGCTCTCCCAGACCGTCAATCCATAAATGGATCTGGTCGCCGGGGTGTAGCCACTGGGGCTCCGGTTTCATCCCCATGCCCACCCCCGGAGGAGTTCCTGTACAAATTACGTCACCGGGCTGCAATGTCATGTACCGACTGCAGTAGGACACGATCTGCGCAACAGAAAAAATCATCGTTTTTGAGTTGCCGATTTGGCGTCGCTCGCCATTTACGTCAAGCCACATGTCGAGATTCTGCGGATCCGCAACTTCGTCTCGGGTCACCAACCAAGGCCCTATCGGCCCGAAAGTGTCACATCCCTTGCCTTTATCCCATTGTGAACTTTGCATCTGGAAAGCCCGCTCAGAAACATCGTTCACCACGCAGTAACCAGCAACGTAGTCCAGAGCATTGGCTTCGGACACGTATTGAGCCTCACTTCCAATCACTACCCCCAGCTCAAGCTCCCAATCAAGCTTTGTTGAATGCGGAGGCTGAACGATGTCGTCATCCGGCCCAGAGAGGCAGCTGATGGCTTTATGAAAGATGATGGGTTCGGTGGGAATCGCCATGCCAGCTTCTTCAGCATGATCTCGGTAGTTGAGTCCAATAGCGATAAATTTACGCACTTGGGCCACGGGTACTCCGTACCGAACGCCCTCCTCTACCACAGGCAATCCAGCGACATCTAGCTTAGATAGTTCAGCAAGAGCTGCGGGAGCCAGTACCGAAGCATCGATATCGGTGACATGCGCAGAGAGATCGCGAATCCGACCATCGGTATCCAGTAAACCTGGACGCTCCTTGCCTGGAGGGCCAAAACGACAAAGCTTCATTACTACCTCGACTGTCTTCTAAAAAAACAACGAACGTTAATGGAGGCCGTTGAAGGAAGCGCAGCCTCAATCGCAGTGGAATGTGTGTTCTGTGAACGCTTTAGTCCGATGAAAGCCCTGAGGGGGAGCAGTCCGAGCAATCAGCGACCCTTTTGATAATTGAGAAAATCCATCTTATGACATAAAATATATTTTTCGCAACAAACAATATTTTAGTTTTGAGAGGCAGGTAATGGTAGAAAGCGCGGCCAAAAGTCTCACTCAGGCGACATACGAACGCCTACGCAGAGACGTTTTGTCCTGCGTGTTGCCGCCTGGAAGTAGAGTCAACGTCAAGGAGCTATCTGGACAGTACGAAGCCAGCGCAGGCGCAGTGCGAGAGGCCCTGTCCAGAATGACTGCCGAGGGGCTTGTCATAGCCGAACCTCAAAAAGGATTTCGAATTTCAGCTGTTTCGCTGGCGGATCTGAACGACCTCACGCAGGCCCGAATTGAGATAGAAGCGAGCTGCCTTCGCCACTCCATCGAAAACGGCAATGTCACCTGGGAGTCAGGATTGGTTTCGGCCTACCACTGCCTTTCGAGGATTGCAGGGCCTGACACCATCGACCAATACGAAGCTGACGCCTGGAATACAGCGCATGAGGCGTTTCACGAAGCACTGGTCAGCGCTTGCCCAAACACCTGGCTGTTGCGAATGCGAGCAATGCTATTCGAACAAACGGCGCGCTATCGGGCGATGTCGATAGCAATGACTGCCAAGAATAGGGATATCGGTGATGAACACAGGAGGCTCCTCGATGCAGCCTTAGCAAAAGATGCGACCAAGGCCAGTGAGCTGTTGATTCATCACATTCAGACGACTTCCGCAGCTCTGATAAAGGGGCTGGCGAGTATCCAAGCAATGAAGGAGCAATAGCGCTGAGTTAGTGCATCGCCTCTTTAATAATATTGCGGTTCGCCCAAATTGACTGGATTGCAATCAAATTCGAGCGGCGGCAAACGGGCAAGGAGTGGCTGGCACCGCAGAATATCGACTCCAACCACATCGGAGTCGGTATGAAAAAATCATTTCTAGTCGCTGGCATCTTGGCGCTTTCGTTGGCCGCAGGCATTACTCAAGCCCAAGAGTTCAAGGTGCAAAGCAGTAGCCCATTGAACGGACATCTTCAACAGGCCCAGTTCGCCAATGCGTTCGGCTGCAACGGCAAAAATCTTTCCCCTCAAATATCCTGGAGCGGCGCTCCGCAAGGTACGAAGAGCTATGTGGTGACTGTGTATGATCCCGACGCACCTACCGGGTCAGGCTGGTGGCACTGGGTACTGGCGAACGTACCCGGAAATGTAAATGAGCTAAAGGAAGGCGCGGGCAGCTCTGGAGGCAAACTTCCAGCCGGCACGCTTGAGGTTAAGGGCGATAGCGGTATGCCTGGTTACCTTGGAGCCTGTCCGCCTGAAGGACAGACACACAATTTCCTCATCACGGTTAATGCCCTGAAAGTCGATAAGCTCGAATTACCACCTACTGCCACACCGGCGATGCTCGGGTTTATGGTGCTGGGCAGCTCGCTTGGCAAAGCAACACTCACGGTACAAGGCAACCGCTAATGTCGATGACGAACGCTTACGACTCCTACAATGCGCTGCGCATCATGACTCGACCGGGGGTCGGGTCGGCGGGAGTCGTTCTTCAGCAACAAAATCTGGAGTTCAAGCGTTTGTATATCGAAAGCCCTGTGCTGATATACGTCGAGAAAGGCATGAAAGCGGTTCGGTGGCCCGGAGGAGAGTATTTGATCCGCGCAGGTGAAGCGATCGTTGTAGCTGGGGGTCAATCGCTCGACATCACCAACAAATTAGCGGACGACGGTAGCTACCGAGCGCACTGGCTGGCGTGGGATGAAACGTTGATCGCCTTAAACGCCGAATCCAATCCGGATTTGCCAGTCATTAAACATGCCCTTCCCATAAGAAGCGATACCGCAGATTTTGCGGTATCGCTTCACCGTTCAATTCAGGCGGTGGAGGACAGCACAGTCCCGACCATGATTGCTCGCCATCGCTTGCAGGAGCTTTTGGTGTGGATCGGCATAAACGGAGGACGACTTGAGCAGTCACGAGTGCTGACAATGGCGGTCAAGGTCAGACGACTCATAGGAAGAGATCTGGCTAACGAATGGAGCGCTGGAGTCGTAGCGTCGGCATTTGCGATGAGCGAGGCCACTATGCGCCGTAGATTGGCTGAGGAAGGGACTAACCTAAGCAATCTGCTGATCGATGCTCGCATGTCATTTGCGCTGCAGCTACTCCAATCGACAACTCAGCCTGTAATGCAGATAGCACTTTCTGTGGGCTACCAGACGCCGTCTCAATTCGCTGTCAGATTTCGAGATAGATTTGGCTTTCCACCGAGTGCAATCAGGGGACATCGACGCGCAGATCCTTGATTTGATCGAGCTCCCTGCCCCCTCTCCTAGCCCCGGCCATGTGACAGAGTTTTTTGCTTGCCTCATGCCCCCAGATGCAGAGCAAAAAAGAACTCTCCGGGAGCCCACTGCACAATCGCAGATAATTCCGTTGCAAGCCTACCAACTGAACGGTAGCCTTATTCATAGCAACCAACCATATATTTTATGAATTTCGCTTGACTTGAATAGCTGCTACCGGTCGCAGAAGCTGGAACCCTCAAGCGCGAGGTAACTTTACAAGTCTGTAGCAACCTATACGTACTGTGGGGAACAGCTAGTGTCAAAGCACATACTTGATATACCGCTACTCAAAGGCGCCCAAAAAGTAGTCCTGTTGACTACTTTAGCAATGCTAGCTTTTGCAGCCAACTCGGTGCTTTGCCGACTTGCTCTTCGTCATACAGAAATTGATCCTACCTCCTTCACACTAATACGTCTGGTGAGCGGAGCTATCATGCTTTGGGTGCTCCTAGCGATTAAAAATACTACGCCCCGCCCGTCAGGAACCTGGTTTGGTGCTTTCACCCTGTTCACCTATGCATTCGCTTTTTCATACGCATATTTGAACTTGGAAACTGGGACTGGCGCGCTACTTTTGTTCGGCGCAGTACAGCTCACCATGCTTGGTTACGGGTACTGCAAAGGCGAGAGGATGCAAGGAGTCGCAATTGTAGGGCTACTCCTTGCTATCGGAGGTCTTGTGGCCTTGTTATTACCCGGGACAAGTGCGCCTGCGCTTGGTAGCGCTGGAATTATGCTGTTATCAGGCATTGCATGGGCCGGATACTCCTTAATCGGCAAGCAATCGAACGACCCACTCGCATCGACTACAGGAAATTTCTTGCGAGCCGTCCCTATGATGCTTTTAGCTTCAGTCCCCTTCATTAGTGACTTTTCGATCGATTTTTGGGGGACTCTTTGCGCCATTGCTTCTGGGACGATTGCCTCAGGTGTTGGTTATGCAATCTGGTACGCGGCGATACGTTCGCTGTCATCGTTTCGAGCAGCAAGCATCCAACTGAGTGTTCCTGTCTTAGCGTCTCTCGCTGGGGTACTCCTCTTGGGTGAACAGCTTACCGTTCGCTTAGCACTGACATCGTTGGCAGTGTTAGGAGGAATTGGCTTGGTGCTTAGCGACAAGCGTTTAGCAAATGGCACTGATTGATTTCCTAGATCCCAATCGTAACCGGAGGGTATTGCACAGGTTCTGACGACCAGACGCTACCATTAACCGTGTAATCATCCCATTCCCAGTCGGGTGATACTTTCATTTCATCCAAGTGACTATGGGCTGCAAATGAGTCGACGAACCCAATTGGATAGTTGGGCTGGCCACTCCCCTCCTGCTATCCCCCGCGATGATCTCCGAAAGCTTCAACTAATGCGTCCTGCATGAGCATTGCGGTGCGCGTGCGGTGCTCTGACTCGCGAGCGACAGCAAACACCGGACGGTCGACTATGAACTCGGGAAGAGGCAAGCGATATAGCTCTCCACTAGAGACCCAAGGCTGAGCAATGTGGTCAGGCACAATCCCGACAAAACCGCCGCTGAGCAGCAGCTGCACAGTTGCTTCGACATGGTGGGCCAGGGGTGAGGAATGCTGCAGGAAGGAAGCTGGGGCTGAATCTTGGATCAGGTAGCCGCGACGCACATATCGCGCTCCCTGCTCGATGATATACCGCGTCTCATCTTCGTCTTTGCCATAAGCTTGATGACCTCGCCCGCAGTACAACGCAGAGGTCTCGTTGCTGATCACTTGATAGGTGAGCGACGGCAAATCCGACTTACAGATTGTGATGCCCACTCCAGCCTTCTTCTCGGCTACCGCGCGTTCGACCGCGTCCGGTGGGGCAACGCTGATACTCAGGTTCACCAACGGATACATGTTAGAAAAACTTGCAAGGGCAGTGGCGATGGGATTGGCGGGGGTGAATGTGCTGTGGTCAATTAGCCACAGACTAAGGTCACCTTTGACCTCGCCTTTGGAGTGGGCAAGCGTTTCGCGAAACTCATCTATGGAATCTAGCAATCGTAGAACAGCTGTGTACGCGACCTGCCCTTCCTGAGTTAACTGAAACCCGCTGCGCCCTCGCTGGCACAGCTGGCTACCGAAGCGCCCTTCCAGATCGGACAGTTGTCGACTGATCGCTGATATGCCCATACCAGTAGCCTCCTCGGCGGCGGACAGCCCGCCACACTCCACAACAGCCTTGAAAAGCCGCCAGTGTTTGAGGTCAATGTCGTGTAGAGGGGGAACCGCTGGGCTGTTCACTTCTTGTACTCCAGGATTGGTGAGTAAAGCGCTGGTATCGGCATACCTGCGCACTCGTCCTTGTTATTGGAATCGTGTGGAGCAGATTAATCTGGGGCCAGTTGAGCGTCCAGCCGCATAAGTGTTGCAGCCAGCACCTCTGTCCCGCGCATGAGTTGCTCAGGCTCAAGCCACTCTTCGGGGCAATGGCTTCGGCCATTGAGGCATGGAACAAACACCATGCCGATTGGCCCGGTAGCGCCCACGTAGACAGCGTCATGTCCCGCGCCGCTGGGCATAGTTATATTGGTGTAGCCCAGACTTTGGGCGGCTGCGCTCACAGCTTCGATTACCAGCATGGAGCAATCGGTTGGGTCGGCATACGTCAATGCCACCGATACCGCGCTCAAGCGCAGATCTCTGAGCACCGGCTCACATTGGCTCAACAGATCCTCTGGAAATTTCAGCAACACATCTTTGGAGTCACTGCGCACTTCAAGCACCATCTCAACCTTCCCCGGCACTGCGTTTGGTACATTTGGGGTCACATCAAGACGGCCGACGGTCGCAACGACATAGTTGGGGTTTCCGGACAGCGCAGCGGCCATATCGCGGGCCTTTACGATCATGTGCGCAGCACCGACCAACGCGTCTCGGCGAAGATCCATAGGTGTCGTACCGGCATGATCAGGTAAGCCACACACCGTGATGCTCACCCGCCGGATGCCGACGATGTTGGTAACCGAGCCGATCTGCACGCCCTGGCTCTCCAACACGGGCCCTTGTTCTATGTGCAACTCGACGAACGCGGCGGTGCTCTCGGGTGCCCTCAACGCCTGGTTCAAACCATTTGGATCGCCGCCGATACGTGTTAAAGCCTGCGCAAGGCTCTCGCCAACCCGATTCTTGGAAGCGAGCATATCGGTGCTTAATAGCCCAGCAAACGCGCGACTTCCTACACAGGATATGCCGTAGTCGCTGGGCTCCTCTGAGAGAAAATCAATCACCTGGAACGGATGGCGCAGGCACCGTCCTGCGTCCTTAAACGCATGGGCAACCTCTAACGCTGCCAATACGCCGATGATTCCATCGAAGCGCCCTCCGGCGACCACGGTATCGCAATGCGAACCGCTGATTAAAGGCTTGCGGCCAGGCTCGCTGCCTTTCATCTCACCGATTAAATTGCCACCTGCATCCAAGGTTACGCAAAGACCTGCGGACTCGAACTCGCCTTTGAGCCAGCGTCGTGCTTCTTCGAACTGAGGGGAAAAAGCACGGCGCGTCCACGGCACGCCAGAAACAATAAAACTGGAGAGCATTTCAACCCGGCCCCACAGCCGGTCGCGGTTCAATTTCACTTGGGAATCACTCATTTCGGTCGGTGCTCTTGTTTTGATTGTGGGGGCGCAGGAAACGACCGTAACCTGGGCTGTTGAGTATTGTTCCTTGGTCAAATACGCCTTGGCCGCGACAGAATGTTTTCTTGACCCGCGCGGAAAACTCCATTCCTTCGAACGAGCTCCACTTCACGGCGCTGAGGCTTCCGGAAGGATCGAAGCGGTAGCGCTCTTCAGCGAGAATCACGAAATCCGCGTCTTTACCGATTTCAAACCCGCCCTTGCGATCGTCCAATAAGAAATGTGCAGCAGGGTTATGGCTAAGCAGTTTCGAGACCAGCGTGGGTGAAAGGCTACGGGTGGTCGCCCCTGTCCAAAGCGCTGGCAGCAGCGTTTCCAAACCGGGGCCGCCGGAAGAGTTGCGGAACACATTTGGGTTATTTTTGCGCTCCAGCCCCCAGCTGACATGGTCGGAAGAAACGAATGTGCAATGGCCAGCAGCTATGTGGCCCCACACTTTTTCAGTTTCTGTCTTGGGTCTGATCGGTGGGTAATGCTTGGTCTTGGCTCCGAGCCGTCGTGTGTGCTCTTCATGGTTAAGCATCAGATATTGGATACAGGTTTCAATAGTCGCTGTATGACCGGCCTTGCGGTACATCTCGCAAAGCTCAAAACCGCGCCCGGTGGACACGTGAACTGGATGTGCACGAGCCCCTGTCTGCGCTCCGATCTCATAGATCAGTGCCGTAGCCAGATCTTCGATCAACGGCGGGTGAGCTCGAAGAAAGGCGTCCCAGCCCGTATCACCCACTTCGATTTGACGTTTGATGTTTTTGCGGGTCAGCTCCTGCATCTGGTTATGCACTCCACACACCAGTCCAGAAGGAGCTATGAGACTGAACAGCTCGTTCAGTAAGTCCTCCTCGATGCGAGGGAAACGGCCAGGGGCTGCCTCGAACGTTGAGAATTTGAAGGCACAAGCACCGGCCTCGATTAGTCCGGGAATGGCGCCCACCCCATGCTTCTCATCCACGGTAGCGAAAAGCCCCACATCGATATGGCAGTCCCGCTCGACTTCGGCCGCCTTGCGCAGTAGCTGTGCCGCACAAGCTACAGGCTCAGGATCGTCATATGGCATATCGACCATCACAGTGATGCCCCCGGCTGCTGCCGCACGGCTGGCCCACCCCAAGCCTTCCTGGTTCGCCTGACTACCAGAATGCACCTGACCGTCGATAACACCTGGCAGCACCCAATGCCTGCGTTCGTCGAGCGTGCACTTGGCGGCCGGCGGCTGACCTGCTCCACGAGCGGCAATTTTTCCGTCGCGGATGGCAAGCCATCCATCTTCAACTATCTGTTCGTGATCGACGATTCTGCCACGCACTACGAGATCGAAATCACTCATCGCTCCACCTCCTGAGGTGTTTCTTTTTACGAGTGAGTATCGAACTGTGCCTGCGGCATGAACCATGACGCATATGGAAACTTCGGTTGCAGCTTTTTGCATGGTTCGCCGAGGTGCCGGCTTAAATAATCGAGTCACCCGAGGGGAAGCCTGCCAACTGTGCTTCCGTAAAAAAACCTGAGAGTGGCTTGATATGACCCAACAAAAACCTCAACAGATAAAAGCTGCGCGTGGAAGTACCTTGCGGTGTAAGGGCTGGAAGCAGGAGACGATCTTGCGAATGCTCGAAAACAACTTGGAAAACGCGGAGGACGCGTCACGACTGACGGTCTACGGCGGGATCGGCAAGGCTGCACGTAACTGGGAAAGTTACGACGCGATCGTTGAGTCACTAAAGAATCTGGAGAACGATGAGACCTTGGCCATTCAATCGGGCATGCCGGTGGCCATTTTCAAAACACACCGTCTGGCCCCACGTGTAGTAATGGCCAACAGTAACGTTATCAAGGCCGACTGGCCAAAATTCTACGACCTAAGCGCCCAGAACCTCACCGCATTCGCCTCTTACACTGCTGGGCCTTGGCAGTACATCGGCAGCCAAGGCGTAATCGAAGGGACTTTTGAAACCTTGGCCCTGGTCGCTGACCGCCACTTCGGCGGCGAGCTCAAAGGCCGTGTGTTTTTCACCGCCGGCTTAGGCGGCATGGGGCGCTCGCAGCCACTTGCAATGACCATGCATGGTGGCGTCAGTGTGACAGTGGAAGTACGCCAAAAGAGCATCGACGAACGCCTGGCCAACGGCTACGCAGACATTCAGGCCGCCTCGCTCGAAGAAGCGATCGGAATGGCCGACTCTGCCCAGAAAGAAGGCCGTGCTCTTTCCATAGTAGTGCTCGGCAATATGGTTGAAGCATTGGAGCAGGCTCTGAACTATGGATGGAAACCCGACATCGTTACAGAGATGTGCCCATGCCATGACCCGTTCGCATTGATTCCGGCCGGACTGTCCTTAGCGGAAGCCGCCGAATTGCTTGAGCGCGACCGTGACGCCTACATGGCGAAATCCCGTGAATCGATGAAACGCATCGTCAAGGCTATGAACCGCTTCAAGAATGAGGGTGCGGTGGTTTTTGAATACGGCACGTTCGTGCGCAAAGAGGCGGTTGACGCTGGCATGTCCCGCGAAGAGGCCTTCGCCTATCCAGGCTGCATTGCTGAATACGTCCGCCCACTCTTCTTCATCGGGCGTGGCCCCTTCCGTTGGACTTGCGTGTCCGGCGAAGTATCGGATCAACGTCGACTCGACGACTTGGCACTGGAGATGTTCAAGGACGATCCACTTGTAACTCGCTGGATCAGCCGCTGCCGCGATCGCTTGCCGGTAGAAGGCCTGCCAGCCCGAATCTGCTTCCTCGGATTTGGTCAGCGTCGCGATTTTGGTTTGGCCGTCAACGCCCTGGTGCGTTCGGGCGAACTCAAAGGCCCGGTCGCTTTCTCGCGGGACAACCTCGATACCGGTTCCATTGCCAACCCCGCATTTGAAACCGAGAACATGCTTGACGGTTCGGATGCGATCTCCGATTGGCCGTACCTGAACGCTCTGCTCAACGTCTCGGCCATGGCAGACCTCGTGGCGATTCAATCCAACGGCACGATGGGAATTTCTGCCCATACCGGCGTCACCATGATCGCCGATGGATCCGAAGAGGCAGACCTACGTCTGGATGCTTGTCTCACCACCGATGCCGGCATTGGCGTAGTGCGCCACGCCCAAGCGGGCTATCCGATGGCGAAATTGGTAGCCCAAGGCCTCGGCCCGCTGACTGACCAAGAGATTCAAGTCCCGCTGTGGTGGAGCCCGCAAGCCACCCTGCATCGCCCATAAAGGACGAAGTCATGGCCCTTCTTCATTTGATTGAGCAAGTCAACGTTATAAGCACGGACGGCACAGCCCGTGTTATCGACGTGCTGATCGACGGCGACCGTTTCGTTGGTCTTGCACCACGAATCGATCATTCGACGGTCAATCTCGACGAGCGTACTGATGGGCGCGGCAAGCTGCTGATACCTGGTCTGATCAACGCACACCATCACTCGCACGACCGTTTTGATAAGGGCCGTTTTTCCGGCATACCGTTGGAAATCTGGATGGGGCTCTACAGTCCACCAACCCACCGCCGAGGCTGGACACCGCGAGAGGTTTACCTGCGCACCCTGGTAAACGGAATCGAGATGCTGCGCAATGGCATCACCACTGTAGTCGATGACGTGCACTTCGGTGGCCACTTGGAACCTGAGGTGGTGCACGCGGCATTTGAGGCATATTCGATCCTAGGCATCCGGGCCGACGTCAGCGTAGCTTGGTGCGACCGACCCTATCAGGAAGGAATTCCCTATCTCGCCGAGCGTCTGCCATCGGAGCTCAAAGGAGCAGTAACCGAAAAAGCGGCTCCACAGGTGCTTGCATACTGGCAGGAGATGGCGCAGCGCTGGAACGGCAGAGTGCGCTTCGTTTTCTCGCCCTCTGGCCCTCAGCGCTGCACCGCTTCTTTTTTGCAGAAAACCTGGGAGCTGGCCGAGCAGTATGACCGTCCCGTACTCATCCATCTGCTGGAGACCCGGATCCAGGCACTCACGGCGGCAAAGTTCTACGGCATGCCCATGGCCAAGTACATGGACGAGCTCGGCCTGATGAACTCGCGCAGCGTTCTCGCCCATGGGGTATGGCTCACGGCCGATGAACTCGACCTGATCGCCAGCAAAGGGTCGAGCGTGGTGCACAACCCTGCCTGCAACATGAAGTTGGGCAGCGGAGTGGCGCCGGTGGCCGAGATGCTCAAGCGTGGTATTCCGGTTGGCTTGGGGACTGACAATAACAATGGCAACGACTTGAACTCCATGTTCGATGCCATGCGCCTTGCCGCCCTCTCCAATGCACTACTGGATCAATCGTCTTCCAGTCCGGTGGATGCTCTTCAAGTGTTCACGATGGCTACTACGGGCGGTGCCAAAGCCATAGGCCGTGGACGCCAAATCGGCTCAATTGAAATCGGCAAGCAGGCAGACTTTTGCCTGATCGACTTAAAGACCTCTGCCTTCACCCCACTCAATGACGCGCTTACCCAACTGGTGTTCTGCGAGCAAGGCAATTCGGTGCGGGACGTTTATGTGGGAGGCCAGAAGGTTGTCGACAAGGGTCGCATCACCCGCCTGGATGAAGAGGCACTCCTACTCGAAGTTGCTGAACGCATGCTGACGTTGCAAGGAAGAATTGGCAGCGGTCAAAAAGCTCGCGAAATCCTTCGGCCGTATCTTGAAGGGGCCTACGAGGACTGCCTGCGCGACCCGCAAATGGAAGAACTTCGCCACTCAATCAATTACTTCAACCAACCCCGCAAAGCGCCGAAAGCGTTTTAGAGCGATCAACATATTGACGACCTGTGAGCACAAAAATGACTAAAGAACAAAAAATCGTTCCCGGCAAAACCCGCCTCGCGACCTGGCGCGCGATCTACAACGGCGCGCCTGCATGCCTTTGTGAAAGTGCACGCGCAGGCATCGAGGCCTCCGCCACAGCGGTGGATACCCTGGTCGAGAGTGGTCGCGCTGTTTACGGCCTCAATACCGGCTTTGGAAAACTCGCCAACGTGCGCATCAGCGACGCGGATCTGCGTCAGTTGCAGAAGAACCTAGTGATGTCGCACATGACGGGGTATGGGCCGGCCTTAGGCGGTGATGTCGTGCGGTTGGTGATGGCACTCAAAGTAGCAAGCCTTGGGCGTGGTGTTTCCGGTGCTCAATACCGAACTGTCCAGTTGTTGGAAGACATGCGCGAACGTGGCGTGATTCCTTACATCCCCGCCCAAGGTTCGGTCGGTGCAAGCGGCGACCTCGCCCCATTGGCACACATGACCGCTGTAATGATAGGCATGGGTCAAGCCTGGTATGACGGCGAACTGCTCGACGGCGCCGAGGCGCTGGGTCGCGCCGGTCTGGAGCCCATCGTATTGGCGCCTAAGGAAGGCTTGGCGTTGATGAACGGCACCCAAGTATCCACTGCGCTGGCGCTTACCGGATTGTTTGCTTTGGAGAATGCCTTCAAGGCCGCACTGACCATCGGCTGCATTACCACTGAAGCACTCGCGGGTATTGCGAGCCCCTTCGACCCCCGCATCCACGAAGTTCGGGGCCACGCTGGGCAAATTACGGTCGGCGCAGCCTTCAAACGTCTGCTCGATGGCAGCCCGATGCGCGCCATTTCCGAAGCGTCGGGCAAGGTGCAAGACCCCTACAGTATCCGATGCCAGCCGCAAGTGCTCGGCGCTTGCCTGGACATGATCCGTTTCGCCAGCAACATGCTAGAGATTGAAAGCAATGCGGCATCTGACAACCCGTTGATTTTCGTCGATACCGGCGACGTGATATCGGGCGGCAATTTCCACGCTGAACCTGTCGCCTTCGCTGCGGACATGCTCGCCATCGCTATCGCGGAAATCGGCAACCTTTCCGAGCGCCGATGCAACCTGTTGCTTGACCCATCCTTTTCGGGTTTGCCACCGATGCTAACTGTAGATGCAGGCCTGCACTCTGGGTACATGACGGCACATATTTCCGCCGCAGCCATGGCTTCGGAGAACAAGCAGCGTGCCACCCCAGCCTCTATCGACACTATTCCGACTGCCGGGAACCAAGAAGATCACGTGTCTATGGCCACGCATGGTGCGCGCCGACTGCTGGAGATGACCTCCACGCTGCGCGGGATCCTCTCGGTCGAAGCGCTTTGCGCAGTTCAAGGCATGGATCTACGCGGTGGCAATCCCTACAGCAAAGCGCTTTCGACGAGCATTTACTGCATTCGCGACCAAGTGCCCGCTATGAATGAAGATCGACCGATCGCGCCGGACATGGCGACCGTCGCTGAACTGATCAGGAGCGGGGCCTTATCCGCAGCAACACCAAGTCTAGACGAACTGTTCTAACCAACGCCGCCACCGGCTCCTGCCGGTGGCCAACCTCAGATACACAGCCTGTCACCTGCCAACTACTGCACAGAGAAAAAATCATGAACAAGAATCTCGTTGTAGCTTGCGTAGCCGCCACTCTGTTCGCCGGCTCAGTCATGCTCAAAGCCGAAGCCGAAGAGATGCTACGCCTGGGCGTTGATCCTACTTATCCGCCACTGGAATACCGCGATCCTCAAGGCAAATTCGTCGGCTTCGACATCGACTTGGGTAATGAAATTTGCAAACGCATCGAAATGAAATGCGAGTACGTGAACAGCAGTTTTGATGGTTTGATTCCAGGTTTGCTGGCTCGCAAGTTTGATGGCGTCCTTTCCAGCCTGTCCATCACAGAGCAGCGCCTCAAGCAAATTGACTTCACCGACAAGCTCTCTAATCCCTCTACCCGTTTGGTTGCAAAGGAGGCCGCCGGCATATTGCCTACCGAGGAGGGTCTTAAAGGCAAAACCGTTGGGTACCAACAAGGCACCATCCAGGAGTCCTACGCCCGCACCTACTGGAAACGGCCCGGCATCCGACTACAGGCCTACGCCAACCAAGATCAGGTTTACTCGGATCTGGTGAACGGTCGTATCGACGCCGCGCTCCAGGATGAGGTGCAGGCCACTTATGCCTTCCTCAAAACCGATCAGGGAAAAGGCTACGCATTCGCCGGGCCTGTGATCGAGGATGAGAAAGTCTTGGGCAGCGGCACAGCGATCGGCGTGCGCAAAGATGACACCGATCTCAAACAGCGGATCAACAAAGCCATTGCATCCATGCTTGCCGACGGCACTTACAAAAAGATCGCGAGCAAATATTTCGACTTCGACATCTACGGCGGGTAAACGCAGAACGCCGGCCACGTCGATGCGCCGGGCCGGCTTCGCAACCTCCCTCTCTGTCCACCGTTTGCGAGTAATGTGCCATGCAATGGCTTGAATACTTACCGCTGATTGCTAAAGGCGCTTTAAGCACCGTTCAGTTGGCGCTGGTAGCGCTGGTACTGGCGCTGTTTTTGGGGCTGCTCAGTTCCTTGGCTAAGTTGTCGGGCCGAGCCTGGCTAGTTATTCCAGCGCAGTGCTACACAACCTTGATCCGAGGTGTGCCTGATCTAGCGCTCATGCTGCTGATCTTTTACACGATCCAAATTGGAGTGAATCACATCACAGACAAACTCGGCGCTGGCCGAGTGGAAATAAACCCCTTCGCCGCCGGCGTCATGACCCTCGGTTTTATCTACGGAGCCTACTTCTCCGAAACGTTCCGAGGGGCATTCCTAGCCATTGATCGTGGTCAGACTGAGGCTGCAAATGCCTATGGTCTGTCAGGGCTACAAACGTTCAGAAAGGTGCTGATGCCGCAGCTAGTCAGGTATGCCCTGCCCGGCATTAGCAACAACTGGCAGGTTCTGGTGAAGGCCACCGCACTGGTTTCAATCATCGGTCTGAGCGATTTGGTATTAGCCGCCCAGGAAGCAGGCCGCAGCACTCACAACACTTTGCTGTTCATGCTAATAGCGGGAGCCGTGTACTTCTGCCTTTCCGGGATCTCTAGCCTGTTGCTGCACTGGGTGAAGTGTCGCTCAGCGGCGTGGGCCCGGGAGGTGGAATTATGATCGAACTCTTCACTACTTATTGGCAAAGCTTTCTGTGGTCGGATGGGCAGCAATGGAGCGGTGTCGCAGTTACCCTCATGCTATTGATCGCCTCAACAGTGGGTGGCTTCGTTCTTTCGATTCCGCTCGCAGTGGGCCGGGTCTCCTCGTCCCGAATGCTGAGCGCAGCCATATGGCTGTACACATACACGTTCCGCACCACGCCTCTGTACGTACAACTGTTGATTATCTACAGCGGGCTATACAGCTTGTCATTCATCCGGGATACGCCGCTAGTAAGCGACTTTTTCCGCGACGCCTATTGCTGCACTTTGCTGGCATTCATCCTCAACGAGTGCGCCTACATGACCGAAATCCTCGTGGGTTCGATTCGGGCTAGTCAGCGAGGCGAGATTGAGGCCGCGAAAGCCTTCGGGTTGAGCGCCGCCACCATCAACTTCAAGGTGATCTTGCCAAGCGCTTTGCGCCGCGCCCTGCCGGCCTATAGCAACGAGGTAATTTTCATGCTGCACGGCACGACCTTGGCATTCACTGCCACCGTGCCCGACATCCTCAAGGTGGCAAGGGATGTGAACTCGGAAACTTACCTGACGTTTACCACCTATGGGCTGGCCTCACTCCTCTACCTAATGATCTCTCTTTGCATTATTGCCAGCTTCCATGCTGCGGAAAAACGCTGGCTCAAGCATCTCAAACCCAGAAAGGCCACCAAAGCCGCCAAACCTTCCGCTCCTACTCTAAAAGAAGGTAGTTTCGTATGAATGCCCTGACCGTTGACAACATCCATAAAAGCTACGGTAGCCACAAGGTTCTACATGGCGTGTCGTTGAGTGCTCAGCGTGGGGAGGTGATCAGCATCATCGGCTCCAGCGGTTCTGGCAAAAGCACATTTCTTCGATGCGTTAACTTTCTTGAGCAACCAGATTGCGGCAAGGTCAACCTCGATGACCTGTGCATTGATATCGATCCCAAAAAATCGCCTAGACCCGACAAGCAGACGCTACGCAGACTGCGCACGCGCCTGGCGATGGTGTTCCAGCATTTCAACCTGTGGGCGCATATGACTGTGCTGGAGAACGTCAGCATGGTGCCGATGCAAGCATTGAAAGTCAGCAAGGAAGAGGCGCGTGCCCGTGCGGTCGCTTACCTCAAGAAGGTCGGTTTGGACGAGCGCTTCCACAATACTTATCCGGCCCATCTGTCCGGCGGCCAGCAGCAGCGCGTCGCCATCGCCCGAGCGCTAGCAGTCGAACCTGAGGTAATGCTTTTTGACGAGCCCACCTCGGCGCTTGATCCGGAACTGGTAGGGGAAGTGCTCAAGATCATGCAGCAGCTTGCCCAAGAGGGACGCACGATGATCGTGGTCACGCACGAGATGGGTTTTGCGCGAACGGCCTCAAGCAAGGTCATCTTCTTGCACGGTGGCAAAATCGAAGAGCAAGGTACGCCAGAGGAATTATTCGACAATCCTAAAAGTGAGCGCCTTCGCCAGTTTCTTGCCATGGGGCTCAAGTGATGAACAGTGAGCACGGCTACGGCAGCTTGATCAATGTCCCTGAAACCATTTACGCCATACGGCACGAGCTCCACAAACATCCCGAATTGGCTTTTGAAGAACATTCAACCGCGAACCTTATTGCTGAGTCATTGCAGAGCTGGGGACTAGAGGTGCACCGGGGACTGGCTGGAACAGGTGTCGTAGGGGTATTGCGAAGCCAAGTAGGCACGCGATCCATCGGACTACGCGCCGACATGGACGCATTACCGATACAGGAAAAGAATCAATTTTCACATGCGTCTGTGCATGCCGGCAAAATGCACGCGTGCGGTCATGACGGCCACTCCGCCATGCTGCTGGCTGCGGCGCAAGAGTTGTCACGCACCCGCAGCTTTGACGGAACGGTCTATTTCATATTCCAACCCGCCGAAGAGCGTGATGCAGGCGCCCTACAAATGATCAAGGACGGGCTGTTCGAGCGCTTTCCCATGGACGCAATCTTCGGTATGCACAACTGGCCGGGATTACCGGTCGGCCAATTCTCGTTGCGCCCTGGGGCCATGATGGCCTCGGACACCGAATTCCGCATTACCGTCTCTGGTAAAGGCGGACACGCAGCGTTGCCACAGCAATGCACCGATCCAATACCGGCCCTTGCGCACCTTGTCCAAGCGATCCCGATCATTACAACGAGGAGCCTATCGCCTTTAGATCCGGTCGTGCTATCGATTACCCATATTCATACAGGCACCGATGACACGTTGACGGTCATTCCAGATCAGGCCCAGCTCGGAGGAATCTTTAGGGCGTTTTCAAGAAACTCCATGACAACCATTGAAACGCGGATACGTCACTTGGCATTGCATGTGTCGCAAGCATTTCATTGTGATGTTCAAGTGCAGTGCAAGTCCGACTATCCCCCTCTGATCAACCATGCGCAGGAGACGGAGCTGTGTGTTGACGTCCTACGTAAACTCGTCGGGCCCGGCCAAGTGGTCACCGACGCGGAGCCGACAATGGCCTCCGAGGACTTTGCGCACATGCTCGAGCATACGCCTGGCTGTTACGTTTTCATTGGCAACGGCGCCAGTGACCAGCGCGGTCTCGGTCACGGCGACGGGCCATGCGTGCTTCACAGTGCCAGCTTTGACTTCAATGACGACATTCTGGCCCTAGGCGCCACCTACTGGGTGCGGCTAGTGGAGACTTACCTTCCGCACACTGACCATGCGGACAATCACCTGCGGTAAACGGTCGCCTCATCAATTTTCAAGGAGCAATCATGCAACTCGCAAAAAGTATCAATCTGAAAGTATTGCCCGACGTCTACAGCATTTCCCGACTGCACGGGGACGAAAAGCTTCCGTCCTGGGCAGATGGCACAGGATTCGTCAGCATCTCACGTTCGCCTGAAGAACTGTCGATCGTCTGCTTGCAATCACGTGTACCTGAAGGCGTTAAAGTTGACCGCGACTGGAGGTGCGTTCAGTTCGTGGGCCCATTCGCCTTCGATGAAACAGGCATCATCCTCTCTGTCATCCGCCCTCTTACCGAAAGCAGTTTTGGCGTGTTCGTGGTGTCAACCTTCGATGGCGATTACATGCTGCTCAAAGAGACCGACTTCGAGAAGGGACTGTCGGTACTAACTGAAGCTGGCCACAAAATTCACCGTTAGCTCAGCAGGCTGCGCCTAACTTTTATTAGCGGCGCAGCTTTACAGAACACATGGAGCGCCTAGTGATGTCGACGATCTGGACGCCAGCAATGGTCGATACTGCCCAACTTGCCGATCGGCTGTTAGTGCTGGGGCCGAGAGGTTTTTTAGCGACTTCCGATACCGTACTGTTTAAAGAGGCGTGGGTGTCGACCCTTGATCTGCATGTCGGCAGCGTACATGGCGTGGGTTACCTGAACGGTTCGCCCATACATATGATTCAAACCGTTTCTACCCAAGAGCTACCAAGCTGTGCCTGGATGCCACTTAGGCATCTGATGCTTGAACGTGACCTTGCAACTTACAAAATGTTGGCCTACGCAGCTCAAGTGGGAACCTGGGCACAGCAACATCGGTTCTGCGGTGCCTGTGGCGCGCCTACTGTCACGTCGAAAGCAGAACGAGCGTTATGCTGCGAAGACTGCCGCCTGCGCTTTTATCCCAGGATCTCTCCCTGCATGATCGTCCTGATCACGCGAGGCGAAGAGGTGTTGTTGGCCCGCTCACCCGCTTTCGCACCTGGGCTTTACAGCACCCTTGCCGGGTTTGCGGAGCCAGGGGAGTCCATGGAAGGATGCGTAATCAGAGAAGTCCGCGAGGAGGTGGGAATCGAGATATGCAACCTTCGCTATAAAGCCAGTCAGTCATGGCCTTATCCGCACTCAATGATGTTCGGCTACCATGCCGACTACGACGGAGGCGAAATTGTGCCGCAGCCGGGGGAGATCGAAGATGCGCGCTGGTTCAACTTGCATGAACTACCAACTCTATCTTCCCACCGCTCGATATCTCGTTATCTTATAGAGCTACATATTGCCGAAATGAAGGGTATGCCCTCTCCTGCTCCGCCTCAGTAAGGATAAGTTTTGAGCTGTTCGACTAGATGTTTTTCGAACTACCCGAATTCAGTGAGCTCAGACATGGAAACTTAATCTTTCTAGCTTTCTAATGGCACACCAAAAACAGATATTCGCAATAAGGAGAAGGTCACACATGAATATAAATTTGACTATGGGGATGCGCTTGCAGGAGGAGCGGAAGCGACTCGGGTACAGCCAGGAAGGCTTCTCCCTGCTCATGGGTGTCTCTCGTCGAACTCAAGTTAGTTATGAGACCCGTGACAAAAATGCGGGCTTATTATATTTGAGTAAAGCCCAAGCCAAAGGTCTAGATATTTATTACATCATCTCTGGAAACGCCATAACTACTGAACAACAGCTACTTTCCGAAACAGAGGCAAACCTGCTGAAAATTTATCGAAACCTTGACCGACAAGAGAAAGAGTCGTTGATGATCATTGCTCAATCACTAGCCAAAGCCCCATCAAAAAAATAACGATTTTATCGATTATTAGAACTGCCTAACTGAAGTTTAATACCCCCTCTCTGTTCCGTCCTTATCCAGCCCGTCCCTCGATCTGTTCGATCTGTCAGTCACCACGCTGATCCGCGTCAACGCGCGCTTAGCTCTCCCAGACCTCGTTTTCCGATCGCTCAAACGACCAATGACCACTTGAACTACGGAGACAAAAAGTCCACGATAGACAAATATCACACGAACAGGTGTCGCTGGCATGGCTCAAACCGTAGAAACCACCCTTCCTTCGCAAACCCCGGGCGTGGTGCACAAACTCTGCAAGCACACCTTCGGTGGTAGCTTGGGTCAACGAAGTGCCTACATACAGGCCGGGTTGCATGCCGACGAACACCCAGGGCTTCTTGTGATTCAACATCTTCTCGTTCATCTGCAAAAGCTGGAGCAGCAAGGGCGGATTTTCGGTCGAATTGTGATCAGGCCATTCGCTAATCCTGTTGGCATGGGTCAGCAGGTTTTTGGCCAACTAACTGGACGCTTTAATCTCGCCAATGGTGAGAATTTCAACCGCAACTTTCCAAATATCGTCGACAAGCTGGAGACCGTGCTGACAACGACACGACCAGCCCATAACGACACTTCAGCAATGAAGGCATTGATGCTGTCTGTGCTTGGCGATTCGATTCCTACGGAAACTGTCGCCGCGAATAAGTACCTGTTATTACATGAGGCGCTACAGCACGATCTGTTTATCGACCTGCACTGTGACACCTCAAGCATTTTGCACATTTACGCCAACCTCAATCAGCAGGAACGGGCAACACGTCTCGCCACATGCATGGGTGTAACGGCGGTGTTTCTCGAAGAGGAAGCCGGTGGATTCCCACTTGACGAGGCATATGCCAAGGCCTGGAAAACGTTGTATGTGAAAGAGTTCGTGGACAAAGAACACCTTGGTTTCTCCGCTACCGTCGAGCTTCGCGGCCAAGCCGATGTGGAAGACGATATCGCCGAACAAGATGCGATGGGACTACTGCGTTTTCTCTGTGCCGAAGGCTTGATTCGCTTGGACGATGACACCGAACACCCCATCAGACCGGAGCAGGTGACTATCTATCCACTGGAGGGGGTTGCCCATCTAGAAGCAACCGGCACAGGCATTATTGCCTGGAAAAAAGCGCTCGGCTCTGCCGTGCAGCGCGGAGAAATTATTGCCGAAATTTTGCCACTTGATATGCAGCTCGGAACTTCGCGTATTCCGGTACTAAGCCCAGTCGACGGCGCTCTCATTGCCCGACATCACATCAGGCTGGCTCGAGCGGGTCAACGCATTGGTATGGCAGCGGGAACCGAACCGCTGCCAGGACGTATTACAGGCCAATTGATGCACGCTTTCTAACAACCAGAGTAGGTACCAAACCTATCAATAAGCTACGAAGACTCAATTTTTAAACTGCCTTGGCAAGCTGCTTTTTGCGGCTTCACCAACAAAACCGACAATCAATCTGAGGCACCTAAAAATGAAAATCCACGCAGTATTCAGCGGTCTTATGCTCGCGCTCTCTATGTCCATGGCCCACGCGGCAGACCAACCGCTAAAAATCGGCATAGAAGCGGCTTATCCTCCCTTCGCCTCCAAGTCACCCAACGGAGAAATCACCGGTTTCGATTACGATATTGGCAATGCGCTCTGTGCAGAAATGCAGATCAAGTGCCAATGGGTCGAGCAGGAATACGACGGCCTGATCCCCGCTCTAAAAGTCAAAAAGGTTGACGCGATTCTATCGTCGATGTCGATCACAGAAGAGCGCAAGAAATCTGTCGACTTTACCGACAAGTATTATCAGAGCCCCGCTCGACTGGCGATGAAAAGTGGAACACAAATTGGTGAAGACCTCTCCGGCCTGAAAGGCAAGCGCATCGGTGTGCAGCGCTCCAGTATCCATGATCGCTTTGCGACCGAAGTCCTGACGCCCAAGGGTGCGGAGATCGTGCGCTATACCTCGCAAAATGAGATCTACCTGGATATGAATTCCGGCCGGCTGGATGGAACTGTCGCTGATCAAATCATTCTCAGCGAGTCATTTCTAAAATTGCCTACCGGTCAAGGATTCGCCTTCGCTGGCCCACAGTTGACTGATCCAAAATACTTCGGTGACGGCATCGGCATAGCCTTACGCAAAGGCGATGCCCCGCATGTACAAAGTTTCAATGACGCCATCAAGGCATTGAGGGCCAAGGGTATCTACCAAGCCATCAACGCGAAATATTTCGACTTCGACGTATATGGCAAGTAACCGCTGATATCAATACTCCTGGGGTAGTTCGCTACTTCACGTTGTGAACTGTTTGCTAACAAACTATCAAAACAAAAGGTACCTACATGAAGATCAAAGAGTTCGGCGTTGAAATCTGGATGAACGCCTATGAAAACGATTGCAAATACAACCTGGCCGAAACTTGCGTCGAGTCTTTGACCATCGAACAACTACTTGAAATGGCCGGTAAAAAAGACAGCATTCTCGATGAGCTGTTGCCGTTGAAGATGACGTATGGCGCCATCGAAGGCTCTGATCGCCTGCGAAACAACGTGGCGGCTTTGTACTCGAAGCAGAGCAAGGACAACGTGATCATCACCCATGGTGCGATAGGTGCTAACGCCTTGGTGTATGAAACCCTAGTTGAGCCTGGTGACCACGTTATTTCCGTGGCTCCAACTTACCAGCAGCACTACTCGATTCCCGAGAGTTACGGCGCCGACGTTTCGATTCTCAAACTACGTGAAGAGAACGCCTTCCTGCCTGACCTAGAAGAGCTCAGTGCGCTGGTCAGGTCGAATACCAAAGTGATTGCCATCAACAACCCGAACAACCCGACCGGGTCTCTGATGGATCAAGCCATGCTTGAGCAGATCGTGGCGATTGCTCGTTCGGCCGGTGCCTACCTTCTCAGTGACGAGGTCTACCGGGGCATCGACCAGGACGGCGACGGCTTCACCGTCTCGGTGGCAGATCTGTACGAAAAAGGTATCAGCACCGCCAGTATGTCCAAGGCGTTCTCGCTGGCCGGTCTTCGTTTGGGCTGGATCGTCGCGCCAACCGACCTGATTCATCGGGTCACCATTCACCGCGACTACAACACCATCAGCGTCGGGATGCTAGATGATCATTTCGCGTGTATCGCGTTGGAAAACAAGGACAAGATTCTTGCCCGCAACAAATCCATTACTCGCACCAACCTCGAATACCTCGATCAGTGGATCGCGAATGAGCCCAAGGTCTCGTTCGTCAAACCGAAATCCGGCACCACGGCCCTTCTGAAGATCGATGTCGACCTGTCCTCCCGTGACTTGTGCGTCAAGCTCCTGGAAAACAAAGGCGTTATGTTCACGCCAGGCAGTGCTTTGGACATCGAAGGTTATGTGCGCATTGGTTATGCCAACAACCTATCAGTCCTGAAAGAAGGCCTGGAAAAGGTTTCGGAATTTCTCGCGGAGTTTTGATCTTCTCCTCCATGCCTTCGCCAAGCCGCCTGGCATGGTCTGATGAATGATGCCGACAGCGATGCCGTCGGCATTTTCATTACTCGATTACAACATTCGCATGATGTTGGACGCTCCCATAGGCGGTCGTTACTAGCCCTACAAAACCTCGGCTCGTAGTCAAACACCGCAGCTGATACATTTGTCCACCTAATGGAATCTCTTGCGACCTGCTCCAGCATGAAAAAACTTAATAATTACAAGGCCATCGCCGACGGCATCGCGCTGCTGTATTTCCCTCATGCGGAAGTCATCATTCACGACGTAAAAACGCAAACCATCGTCCACATAGCCAACAATATTTCCAAACGAAAACTGGGAGATGATTCAGCCCTCGATCAGTTACCGGGAGATTTCGAGATCGTCAGCAACCTGGGCCCTTACGAGAAACTTAACTGGAACGGACAGAAAATTCGCTCCATTACCAGCGTGCTGAGAAACGACGACGATGAGCCCGAGGCGCTTTTGTGTATCAACATGAATTTCACCGTGCTGGAGATGGCACGTGAAGCGCTGAACAATTTCTTCGAGCCCAGCCGGTTGCTTCCACAACCTGACGCATTGTTTCGGGATGACTGGCAAGAACGCATCAATACCTTTCTGCACGCTTGGCTCAGAGAACATAATCTGTCACTTCCTGGACTGACGCGAAATGACAAACAACGGCTGGTTGAAGCTCTATTCGCCGAAGGCGCTTTTGAAGGCCGAAGTGCTTCAGACTACATCGCTAACGTTCTGTCGATGGGAAGGGCTACCGTGTACAAGTACGTGAAGCGCCTGCGTGAAGCAGTGTGATTCGATTTTAAGATCGATTACTGAGTACGCTGTATGGCCAAGACCTCGAACCCCTTTCACGACTGAAACCGTACTTGGCAAGCAATCGCGGAGCTTCGTTTCGAGCTCTGTTTTCTGCTTGAGGTCGGCTTCACTTTTCACGCAGCTCCCTCCTCACTCTGCTAATGCCCGACAACTCGCGTGTGGCCCTGGCTGACGTGGCCAAGTTCTTCGAACTGCCCACCGTCCTGACCACCAGCTTCGAACAAGGCCCTAACGGCCCACTGGTACCGGAGCTCAAGGAAGTGTTTCCGGACGCGCCTTACATTGCCCGTCCTGGCCAGATCAATGCTTGGGACAACGAAGACTTCGTCAAGGCGATCAAGGCGACCGGTCGTAAACAGCTGATCATTGCCGGCGTGGTAACTGACGTTTGCGTGACCTTCCCGACGCTGTCGGCCCTGGCTGAAGGGTTTGAAGTGTTCGTGGTCACCGATTCTTCCGGCACCTTCAACACTACCGTGCAACAGGCGGCGTGGAACCGCATGACGCAAGCCGGTGCGCAAATGATGAATTGGTTCTCGGTAGCCTGCGAGTTGCAGGGCGATTGGCGCAATGACATCGAAGGCCTGGGCAACCTGCTGTCCCAGCGCATTCCGAACTATCGCAATCTGATGAATAGCTACTCGGCATTAGCAGCGCGCTAAGCTTAATTCGGCCTTGCAATTCCGAAAGCGCATACAACAAAGGGCCCTCGAAGGGCCCTTTTGTACTCAAACCAAAATCACTTGCTAAGCCAGGACTCAACAGTGTCAGAGCCGTGTTTTGCTTTCCATTCCTTCAGAGTCTTGTGATTGCCGCCTTTGGTTTCGACGACTTCGCCGGTGTGAGGATTTTTGTAGACCTTCACCTGGCGCGGCTTACGAGTACCGGATTTTGGTTCGGCAGCTGGAGCGCGACGACTGGCTTGTGGATCAAGCAGGTTGATCACGTTCGGGAGGCTGTAACCATACTCGGCCAGCAAAGCGCGAAGCTTCGTTTCGAATTCGATTTCTTTCTTGAGGCCAGCATCGTCTTTCAGGGCTTCGAGCGCCTGAAGCTGTTCAGCGAGGTGTTTTTCTAATTGACGGAATTCGGCGAGTTTCGACATCGTTGTCTCCTTCATATTGATAGGCCATTATCGGGGGCTGCCCGACTCCAAGTCTAGCCAAGGGATCAAAAAAGGATTTTTATGCATTTAGTAATGCTCGACACCTGCGTATGGCTGGATATTTCGTCCCAAAAAGCAGAATTACCAATGCTCACTGCCCTAGAGCATCTTGTCGAAGAAGGAGTCATTAAGCTCCTGGTGCCAGAGCTTGTACGTACAGAATTCGAGCGGAACAAGGACAGGGTCATTGAGGCCACGCGCAAACGAATTGCCAGTGAGTTTCGAGTTGTCAAAGGGATCATCGAGTCGTTCGGCGGTGAAGAGAAAGACGCAGCGCTAAAGACTATTGATGATGTAAACCACAGGCTGCCAATTCTCTCTGAAGCCACTCAGGGCACCGTCAGCCGCGTAACGAAACTGTTTGACCAGGCTTTCCAGCCCCCTATCTCAGATGCCGTGAAGATCAAGGCTGCGGAACGAGCAATCGAGAAGAGAGCCCCATTCCACAAACAGAAAAATAGCGTTGCCGACGCTGTGCTGGCCGAGGCCTTCCAAGAATTCCGAATCGAGCATGCAGCAAATTTCGAAAGTTTCAGGTTCGTAACTCACAACGTTACTGATTTCTCCGGTAAAGATCACAGAAAGCCACACGATGATTTCGCCGAAATTTTTGATGGCAAAACTTCTCAGTTTTTCAACTCTACAAGCCCAGCGTTGGAGGATCTGCTCGACTTGGAGGAATTCCATTACGAGTTCAGCTTTGCTTGGGAAGATGAGACGCGTGGCCTGCAAGAGATCATGTTAGCCATGGACGAGTTATTCGATAAAGTTTGGTACAACCGGCACATGAACACGATGTATCGCATTGATACTGGCGAAACGGAAATAGTGCTTGCCGGAACCGAACTCTATGGTAATAACGTTATCCACGAGGACATTCTACTGATGGCTAAGGGGGCAGCTCAACGCATCAGAGAAAAATACGAAGATACCGGGCCTTGGAGCAATTTCGAATGGGGCATGCTTAACGGAAAGCTCTCCGCATTGCGGTGGGTACTGGGTGAGGAATGGGACATGCTCGACACCTGAGGACAACGAGGGGTTGTGCCCCCTCAATCCTCTATCAATCCCAGCATTCCTGAGAGCTTCATGAATTGCCCCCAATTTTGATGACGACGCGATGCTCCGATGCCCTTTACACAAAAAAAGTTATGGCTCAGCAATAATTATGGCTGAGCCATAATTCGAGATAATTCAGTTATGCCGATTCCCCGAGCGTCTCTGCCGATGGCACAACTTGAATCACCTGCAGTAAACCTTCCAAAGCTGATCAATGTGCGTCGTGAAGCTCTGACTCATCATCTCCCGCCGCATCCCCCAATTCGGATTAGTCGGTACACTCGCCAGGCGCATCGTCCCCCTGCCCCACCGACCATTGATAGCATCCAGAACGCCCATCACCTTTGCTGTCGATTCTGGCTGAGAGATAGCAAAGAAGTCTTCGGTTTACTCGCCTTTCCGGCGTAGATGTACCAGGAGCACCTCAGCCTTGCTGTACTTGAACCCCGGTCGGAAGACTCGATCTACCGCGTCTACCGCAGCCTTTGTCATCAAACGAACGTCGTCCGTTGGATAGGGTAATACCATCTGGACACCGTTGGCGTACTTGGCCTCCTCGGGATGTATGCTGACCCGAATCTTCTTGCGCAGCGAGTGTTGGGCTCGGAGCTCTTCAGTCGCACGTTGCATGTAGGTGGCCACAGCTTCTTTGATGGGTGCGATATCGGTGAGGCGCTTGCCAACATTCGGGAACAGCAAATCTCTTGTTTCGGTGGATCAGGTTCATCTAGCTCCAGGCATGGCGTGCCGGCCAACTCACGCGCTGTTTTCTCGATCACCACGCTGATTTTTTTGGGTAACATCCAGGGATCGGTTTTGGAGAGATCCCAGGCGGTCTTGATGCCCATGCCTTCAAGGTGAAGCGTCATCTTCCGTCCCACACCCTAAACATCCGAGACCGAGCATTTCTTCAGCACCCAGTTGCGCTGGGTTTGATCGCGAAGGTCGACGACTCCATCGCTCTGCGATTGCCATTTTTTGGCTGCATGATTGGCGAGCTTACTGAGAGTTTTCGTACTAGAGATCCCAACGCCGACCGGGATACCAGTGCTCCGATAAACCTGCGCACGGATCCGACGTCCTAACGCCTTAAAATCACCTGGAACGCCAGCTAAATCAGAAAAGGCTTCATCTGTAGACCTGAACGTTGAGCACCAGCGACTCGATCACACTCATTACACCCTCGCTCATATCGCCGTTTATGTGGAGTAGAAAATCAATCGGGAACCGAAAATTTAATTCATGCCACTGTTTCCCCTGCCCCAGCGCCCCTAACTATGTTCCAGCTGTTACCGCAGACCGAAAACTACCCTAGTAAAGTGTAGTGGGCGTGTGTGGGCAGTTTTTAGTACGCACCAACATACCTCAGATCTTCCTTAGACTATATTTCGATAATCTAGCTGGCGCGAAATCGTTCAAAGTTATAAATAAGTGAAAAAAACTGTTAACAACCAATCGCGTGCGAAAAGTGTAATAAATAAAATTGCTTTGAATTCAATAGCGAATAGCAAATGATCATCAATCTCAAGAAAGTCAATATGGAGCAGTATGAAACTTACTTCATGTTGATGGTTGGATCGCCTTATTTTCGGGGCTTGATACTGGCGCAGTGAACCAAGTACATTCACCTCGCTTTCCAATATCGATGGTCGCCAACAGGAAGTTACCCCATGCTCATTGCTAAAGCTGAAGTTTTTTTAACAGAAGTGTCATATAAAAGTCCTTATCAAACCGCAACCAATATAACCGCCAAAGGTCGACATGTAGTCTTGAGGGTGACGACAAATACGGGGCTGGTTGGATGGGGAGAGTCGGGGATTATATCGAGAGGGTATCCTGCGCAGGGTGACACTCCCGAAACGATGCTGGCGGTATTGGAAAATTATTTATGCCCAGCAATAATCGGTAAAAATCCGTGCATGTTTGAAATAATAATGAATAAACTCGATAGCGTAATTAAAGGCCATCTTTTTGCCAAATGCGCGATAGATCATGCACTTCTAGATCTTGCGGGAAAAGCATACGGAGTTCCAGTCTGCAACTTGTTAGGAGGAGCGCATGCACTTAGCTACAAGGTAAGCCGCAGCCTGCCGTTTGCTTGCGCGAAAGTCGTCACTGAACGTGCTCTTGAATTACAGGGGCTTGGTTACGAGCGACTGACACTCAAGGGATCCGGCGTATTGAAAGACGATTACACCTGTTTTAAATCTGTCAGGCAAGCTTTAGGAGATGACTTTGAGTTGGAAGTAGACCCCAACTGTGCCTATGACATTTCCACCGCTATTCAGTTTATAAAGCGCATAGAACAGCACGGCGTTTTTGCTGTCGAGCAACCAACACCTGGCCACGATATCGCCGGCTTGGCCGAGGTCAAACGCAATGTCTGCACCCCTATCATTGCCGATGAAAGCGTTTTCAATGCCAGAGATCTCAAGGAGATAATTCATCTTAACGCCGCGCATGTAATCTGCCTGAAACCATTCAAGTCCGGTGGCATATTATCCTCTCGCCGCTTATGCGCCGCGGCGGAGATCGCCGATTTGCAAGTGAGCACCGGTAGTATGCATCCATTTGGTATTGGCACCGCTGCCCTTCATCATTTTGTTTCTACGCTAAAAAATGTAGCAACCACAGGATACGGGTGCCCTACTGAGAGATTTGCAGACGATATAATTGACGAGAGTTGCTACTCATTTCGTGATGGTCAAGTTACACTTTCCATCGATAAGCCAGGATTAGGCGTAGAGGTTAATGAAGAAAAACTACTTTCATATACCTCACTCTATAAATCAATCGAGCGCTCAAAAGCCGTATAACCCCTTTAAGGCAATGGATTGTATTTTATGACTTTTATAACGCTCGTCGATTCTACGCTGCGCGAAGGAAATCAAGCCCCAGGGGTTAAACTCACAACCAAATCTACCTTGACCATAGCCTACGCACTCGCGGACGCGGGTATCGACTTTATCGAAGCAGGCCACCCGTACGCGTCGAAACAAGAGTTCGACAGAGTCACCGCTCTTGTAAAATCAAAAATCGCCAAAAACATACTCGCACACTCCCGCGCTCACCAAGACGACATTAATGCCGTTGCGGCGACAGGGGCAAACTGGATAGGAATATTTGCAGGCATCAATGAAACGTCACAGAAGTATCGCATTAGAAAATCAAAAGCACAGATACAAGATCTAATTAAACGAAGTGTGCTGTATGCAAAATCACTTGGCCTGAAAGTTCGCTACACTATTGAGGACGCTTCCAGGACGCCATCTGATGATTTGATTGAGACGTTTAAAATTGCTAAAGCTGCCGGTGCGGATCGAATTTGCTATGCAGATTCATTAGGGGTTTGCGATCCTTTCAAGGTTCAGGCCACTATTAAACTAATCAGGCAATCATTATCTGACATTGATCTCGAAGTGCACTTCCATGACGACAGAGGTTTGGCGATGGCGAATACCTTAGCCTCCATAGAGGCAGGCGCTACTTTTATTTCCTGCACGGTCAATGGCATCGGCGAACGATGCGGCATCACCGAAACATGTCTTCTGATTACTAATCTGCACTTCAACTCAATACTTTGCAGCGGTAAAGCCTCGAAAGTCTTAAAGCTCAGCAGCATCGTTTCGAAAGAGCTGGGAGACGCCTTTGACCGACGGCGCCCGATTATCGGCGAGTACAGCTTCGTACATACCGCAAAGCTTCATGTGACCGCCAATTCCCGAAACAAAAATTGCTATCACTGGATAGACCCTGCTTACTTGAGCGAATAAACCGCGAACTTGAATCTTATGCGAGCACCTCAACATGATGGGTCATGAGTGGTTGACAGGCGTCGGTCTGATTTTCCTCGGATTAATAACGGGATTCGTCGGAACCAACACGGGTGGGAGTGTATTTTTAACCGTCCCAGTGATGATCTGGCTGGGGATTCCGCCTCAGTCGTCGATCGCCACAGCGCGCCTGGCTTCGGTAGGCACCATGATTGCCGGACTGCGGCACTTCCATAATCAGGGAAAGGTCGATTATGCGTTGGCCGTTCCGGCTGCGGTACTTGGGCTGGCCGGGGCTCTTGGAGGAGCGAGCCTTCTTCTTCGAATAGACCCCGCGCTGCTGCACAAAGTAATTGGCGGGCTGACACTGCTGCTAGTCGCACTGTCGCTTATAAAAAAGCCTCGTAACGGCGAAACACCTCCCTCAGCGATCAGGCGTCTGTTTGGCTATATTCTTTTCATCCCAGTAGGAATGATCGGCGGGTTATTGGGTGGACAAGCCAAACTCTCGACGTATTTATTCATTATCTTTTTCAGAAAAACCATTAGCGAATCGGTGGGTACCCGCAAAGTCGGCGGGCTTGTCCTCTCCGTGGGCTCACTAATAATTTTCGGCGTCAGCGGCATCATTAACTGGCAGTACGGATGGTGTCTGGTTATTGGCACACTATTGGGTGCAAATGCCGGCGCGAAGTTTGCGTTAAAGAAGGGCGACCAATGGATGGAGTCAGTTTTCAATATAGTCGTGATCGCATTGGCATTGAGGATGCTGTTCTGGTAAGCAGAAATCACGCAGTCCAACGAAATCGGAAGGTGTACTCTCGAATACGTGAATGGGCTCCCCCTGTTTGCCAAGCCTTCATTTAGAAACGCTCATGTCCTGCCCTTTCTAGATTCGATCTCACAGGGTGTTCTGTTATCCAAAGCTGGCACGTTGTTAAGTTTTTAATTAGGCCGTCTAGCTTCTCTAAATCGCCTTCCACAATCGCGCGCTCATCCGCCGTCAATGGAACTGTTTTTAGGGAATTGTCCTATGTTGGCTTTGCTTTCCAAAGCTTGAGCTCATGCACCGACTTTTGGCTGGTTGAAATCACAGCCCTAGATCTCGACCCAACTGATCCGCTTTCACTTCATCTGTGGCAAGACCAACCTTCATGAGGTGCAATTGCAATTGGTTGCGCAAATGCATTCTCAGACGAGACCTAAGCTCGACGTAGTCGGCAGATGGGCCTGCATAGATATCACGACGTTTCATCACGTCACGCAGCACCCTGACGCTCTCAGTGCCAATCCCTGACGCGTGCAGCCGCACGCTAGGATCGAACCCAGGATCTCTCTTGAAACTACCGACAGCCTCTTCAACCAATCGCACAAACGCTGGCGCGTCACATGCCTGCTGAGCTGTGCGCCAAATCTTAATCTCCAACTCATCTTCCATCTGCTCTCTCCGATTCATACGAGACTCCGCGCACGTGAAAGTTGTCCGACACGGGTATTTTTTAAAAAAATGACTCGTTGTTTGAAATCAAACGGGGAAGCAGCGGCTTACGCCGCGAAGTGGCGATTTTGCTATGCCCATAAGGCAGGCCATACGTCAGCGTCAGCAGGATAAATCGCAGAAAAAAAGCCAGAAGCAGAAGCACTGCTAAAGCAAAAACTCACACCGTTTCGTCAGCAGGATCGGCGGCAGGTGGAGCGCCGAGATCGCTGCTTTTTTGTTGCTCTCAAATATAAAGATCCGTCGCTCAAAAAAAAATTCAAGGGGCCTTCTGAAAAAATATTTCTGTTGACACGATCGGAGCAAAGAAAAATACGTTCCGCTCTACCGCCTAACTCTGTGTAAACGACAGAGCTGCGATAGGCTGGAGCTTGGGCATACCCGGACGCTTCCTCAATCATCCGGTCTATTACGTGCCCCCCAGTTCATGGCTGCTCAGGTCAACCGAACTTCTCTATCACTGGTTTGAACAACGTATCCCGGTAGACAAAACATCCATGGTCTAAGCTTTCGATCACTGGAGTGACTGTGACAGCTAGCGCTGTAGGGTTCGTTGATGGGCATTTTTTCCGATCAGTAGCGCTGGGTAGTCCATAGTTCTAGAGATGCATTTATCGGATACCGCCATTGCGCCAGCCCCCACCTTTCAAGGTTGAAATACTCATGGCAAGGAAGAAGGCAAAAAACTCGACCGGCACCGGCATCCTGATCATTTTTGCACTGGCTTTTGGTGCATTCGCTTCGATCCCGAAGAATGCATGGATCGCTATTGGCATCGTCGCTTGCATCGTCGCCATTATGTGGTTGTTAGCCACTCGCACTAAACGACAGCTTGAACAGATTCAAAGGTCTGCTTCAGCGACAACGCACCTGCGGGAGCCGCGAAGCAAAGACGTGACCTTCTCCATGCATGAGGCTTCGTCGAGCAATAGGTCTGAAGAACCCTCCGAATTTTATACCGTCCAACTCGGCTCCCCCCCTTCCGCCTCCTTTAAAATTCCAGATGCAAGCAAGCAGAAATCCGATACCCGCTGGGTTCCGGCGGGCGAATCGGTCACTGTGTCTGGTTTTTCACTTCCCGGTGGAATGCTCTATGTAGGAAGCGCACTGGGCCGATACGACGCGCAAGAACCATCACTGCTCAATGCCAAACTGCGGATAGCCAAATCGTACGTTGATATCGAAGAGCGGCTGATGCCCTACTGGCCGAGTTTTCACTCCATTTCGCCAGAGGCTCGGCGCGGATACCTGCAGTGGCTAGAAGGCGGACGTCGTGATCCACTGGCAGACACCGGCTACGTCTTTTTATTTTTTTATGGCCTTGAGCGCCGTGCACTTGTTGATGCAGTAAGCGATCCGCAGGTGAAGGCCGAGATTCCTCTGATCACCAAAGAAGTCCAACGGCTGCTGGATATCTATGGGGACAATCGATCGTTCAGGGGGTACGCGGAGGGCTTTCTGGACTACCTGAGCAATCAAGCGCTCGATCCTAACCTTTACCTTGGCCCACCTCCTGATGCCGTTGCTTACAGCTACGAAATGCCGCTTCCACTACGCATAGGGTTAGGGCAACACGCCTCCAACAAACGACCACTTGATGCCGACTGGGCATTGGCATGGGCACTCGCCGACCCCAACATCAGCAAGCGCACCCCGGTAACTCGGTGTAAGGATGTCTTCGCTGCATTGTTCAAACTCAAGTACACGAGTACGCACCCTGCCGGGCTAATCCTCGCGCAGAACAAGACCAAGCTTAAAGCAAGCTATCGACCGGCCTCCGCAGTGTTAATGGCACCCGCAGTTAACCTGGGGGATCTTCCTGATGTTATGGCTACTTCAGGAACGCGTAAAAACCTGCAATTGATTGTTGAGCTTTGCACCAGCGAGTTGGAGCCCTATAGCCGCTATCTGGGCCGAAACCCTGAAAGCGCAGAGGCGCTGGAGGGGCTTTTGCAGCTTCCTGTCGCGCTATGGCCAGCGCCGGCCCGTGCAGAATTGGACGATCTTCAACACAGGATCGGTGATGACCTGATTGCCATGAGTTTTGGCGAACTCGCTGGACGGTTCAAGAGCGCAGGGGCGTTGTCTCGCGACAAAGTACTGGCACTCGCCCGCGCGCTGGAGTCACTCCATATCGGTATGGAACCTGACGTTCTGGCAGGCAGTAAAACACCGAAAGCCGAAGACCAAATTGCATTGTTCGTGACCCAACCAGAGGACGGATCACTGCGAGCTTCGGCGGCCTATAACGCGGCCTCGGTCACTCTTGACCTAGCCAGTGCAGTAGCATCTGCCGATGGGGATACTTCAAATGAAGAAGTCACCATGCTGGGTCAGCACATTGACTCATGGAGTCACCTGAGTGTTGCCCATCGCAAACGTCTCAAGGCGCACTTACGAATCCAAATTCAGCAACCTCCAACACTCGCAAGTTTGAAGAAAAAGCTCGACCCTTTGACCGTCGAAGCAAAGCGCGCGATTGCCAGCTTCCTAGCCCACCTCGCACAAGCCGATGGCACCGTCAGCCCATCGGAGGTGAAGCTTCTGGAGCGAGTGTATAAAGCGTTGCAACTGGACAGTCAGCTGCTCTACAGCGATCTTCACGGTGCTGCATCCGGAGCAAGAGTTGCATCCGTCATACCACCCGCCAACACCACTCAGTCCGAGCCTGGGGTTCCCCTCCCAGTTAACGCCAAGCAAGGGTTCGTGCTCGATCATGAGCGAATTGCTGAATTGCAACGAGAAACAGCTGAGGTATCCGCCCTACTTGCTCAGGTGTTCACTGATGACCGGGTTGAGGAATCTGAGCAGCTTATTGAGGATGCCGAATCGACTTCAGCGTCGAGTGCTGACGTTGCGGGCCTCGACTTGGAACATTCTGCGTTCCTACGCCTATTGGTCTCACGTCCAGAGTGGAGTCGATCTGAACTTGAGTCCGCTGCGAGCGACATGGAGCTAATGCTCGATGGTGCTTTGGAGCAAATCAACGACATGGCCTTTGACCGCTTCGATATGCCCATCACCGAAGGTGATGATCCCATCGAAATCAATAAAGACATTCTGGAAGAGTTAGCCTTATGACCACTATCAGAGCCAAGGATCGCGACGCGGTCATCCAATCGCTACGCGCCGGCGTCGTCCCTCGTGTCGGCCAACACTTGATTCAGGTCGGCCGGGTGGGCGAACTCGATGCGCTGATCACCGACGTTAACCGCCTGGTTGAAAGCGGCTCAGCATTTCGCGTCGTGATTGGCGAGTACGGCGCCGGCAAGACGTTTTTTCTCAACCTGGTACGAGCCATTGCGATGGAGCGCAAACTCGTCACCATGCATGCTGACTTAAACCCCGATCGCAGGCTGCATGCCACTGGGGGACAGGCACGCTCACTCTATTCCGAGCTGGCCAAGAACATGTCGACACGCACAAAGCCTGATGGTGGGGCTATGCAAGGCATCGTCGAGAAATTCATCTCCCAAGCCAAAACAGAAGCCAAGGCGGCGGGTACTGACAGTGAGACTGTCATCCGTACACACCTGGCTGAGTTGACCGAGATGGTCAACGGCTACGATTTCGCTGAAGTGATCGCTGCGTATTGCCGAGGTTTCGAGGACGGCAATGAGCAACTCAAGGCTGATGCCATCCGCTGGCTGCGTGGTGAGTTCACCACCAAAACCGATGCGCGTGCGGCTCTGGGTGTGCGAACGATCATTGATGACGCCTCCGTCTACGATCAGCTCAAGCTGCTGTCGAGATTCGTCAGGCTCGCAGGTTTTGGCGGCCTGATGATCTGCCTCGACGAGCTGGTCAACCTCTACAAGCTGGCCAACACGCAGGCACGCAATGCCAACTACGAGCAGATCCTGCGCATCCTCAATGATTCGCTGCAGGGATCGGCTGAGGGGCTTGGATTCGTCCTGGGTGGCACCCCTGAGTTCTTGATGGACACTCGCCGAGGTCTGTTTAGCTACCCAGCCCTGCAATCGCGCCTGGCCGAGAACTCGTTTGCTAAAACAGGGCTGGTGGATCTGTCGGGCCCAGTTATTCGCCTGACCAGCCTCACCCCCGAAGACTTCTATGTGCTGCTTCAGAAGCTGCGCCATGTGTATGCGGGCGGCGATGCTGAAAAATATCTACTGCCTGACGAAGCGCTCCCGCTGTTTATGGCGCACTGCAATCAGCGCTTGGGGGAAGCCTACTTCCGCACGCCGCGCACCACGATCACTGCTTTTATCAATCTGCTGGCCATCCTGGAGCAAAACCCGGGAGCTGATTGGAGGGTGTTACTGGGAGGTGTCGAGGTAGCTAAAGACCTGGGCGGAGAAGACGACACGAAGGTCGACGCGGACGATGAACTTGCCACCTTCACACTCTGAGTCATCAGGTTTCGACCAGCTAGAACCCCGTATTCAGCGATGGATTTGGGCTGAAGGCTGGACGTCCTTGCGTGACGCCCAAGAATGGGCAGTGCCTGTTCTAGTGGACGCAGACCAGGATGTCATTATCGCCGCCGCAACGGCGGCGGGGAAAACCGAGGCCGCGTTCCTCCCCATCCTCACCCATTTACTCAATCACAATGACCCTCCCGGCTCTGTGCTGTACATCAGCCCCCTCAAGGCCTTGATCAATGATCAATGGGGCAGACTCAGTCGTCTCTGTGAGCAACTGGAAATTCCTGTGGTCGGCTGGCACGGGGACATCTCATCGAGCAAAAAGCATCGATTTCTGAAGTCGTCGGAGGGTGTGTTACTGATCACACCTGAGTCCCTTGAAGCATTGTTCGTCAACCGAGGCTCAAGCCTGGCCGGCGTTTTCCAGAACCTGCGCTACATCGTCATTGACGAACTTCATGCATTCATTGGCAGCGAGCGCGGCAAACAGTTGCAGTCCTTGATGCACCGAGTCGAGCTCGTAGCAGGACGTCGGCTTCCCCGAGTGGGGCTATCAGCGACCTTGGGCGATATGAAATTGGCGGCGGAGTTTCTTCGTCCGGCCGGCGCCGACACGGTGACCGTGATCGAGTCCAAAAACTCCAATCAGACACTCCAGGTGCAAGTCCGCGGTTACATTCAGCCGCCAATGAGCGAGCTCAAAAGGGCTTCCGTCGAGCCTTCTGATCGTAACGAAAATGAAGATGAGACTGAGAACAAGGCAAGTCCTGACTTCGCGATCGCTGATCATCTGTACAAGGTATTACGAGGAAGTAATAACCTGATTTTTCCGAACAGCCGGCAGCAGGTCGAATGGTACGCAGACCAACTGCGTCGACGCTGCGAGAAAGACGGAATGCCCAACGAATTCTGGCCTCATCACGGCAACCTTTCAAAGGACTTGCGTGAGCAGGCTGAGCACGCTCTTAAGGCCGGCAACCAGGCGGCATCGGCGATCTGCACAACGACGCTTGAACTGGGAATAGATATCGGGAGCATCAAAACGGTAGTACAGATTGGTGCCCCTCCCTCAGTGGCAAGCCTGCGTCAGCGCTTAGGTCGCTCAGGAAGACGCCCAGGAGAGAATGCGGTACTGCGCGCGTACTGCAAAGAGTCGCCTCTCAAAGATGGATCGAGCCTTTCCGATCAACTGCGCCAAGGCCTGGTGCAGACCATTGCCATGGTTCGCCTGCTGATTCGAGGGTGGTTCGAACCCCCGAGAGCCCAAGGCGTTCACGCCTCTACTCTGGTTCAGCAAGTCCTTTCCATCATCGCCCAATGTGGGGGCGCATCAGCGGCAGCTTTGTGGAAAAGCTTGATCGCCGAGGGGGCATTTTCCAAAGTCGAAAAATCCGACTTCGTGGGGCTACTCAGGACATTGGGAGAGCATGAACTCATTGTTCAAGACAGTTCGGGATTGTTGCTTCCCGGGACGGTTGGAGAGCGTCTGATAAACCATTATGAGTTTTACAGCGCATTCACCAGCGATGAAGAGTTTCGCCTCGTGTGTGATGGGAAAGCCCTGGGGTCAGTACCGGTAAGCCGCCCGCTTACCAAGGATCAACGAATCATCTTTGGGGGGCGACGATGGCAAGTGCGTGACGTTGATCTCCAGGCCAAGGTCATTATTGTTACTGCCGCACGCGGCGGTGCTCCTCCCCAGTTCGATGGTTTGGGTGCAATGGTGCATGACACCGTCCGTGAAGAAATGCGTGCAGTGCTGGCAGATACTTCGCCCTGCCAGTTTATTGATCGCGGCGCCCATGATCTGCTCGACGAGGCTCGGAAGACATTTGTCTCATTAGGCCTCGGTGAACGCTACATCATCGAGTCGGGCAGCAAGTGTTATCTGATCAGCTGGCTAGGTGATCATGCTAACGATGCACTGCGTCTGTTGCTCAATCATGTAGGCCTATCTTGCGATAACGCAGGCCTTGCCATTGAGATTGACGCCAGCCTCATTCGAACCCAGGCAGCGCTGGAGGATGTCGGTAGATTGGATGCAGGCGATCTCGATTCGATTCTTGCGAATGTGGAGAACATGCTGCGCGAGAAATGGGATTGGGCATTGCCGGAGTCATTGCTGATGAAGTCGTTTGCTTCTATATCGCTGGATATTTCGACTGCTATCGTTTTTGCACAGAGTCAGACTTTGACCAAATAAGCTGGTCAGGCAGTACGGAATAGAAACTGAACCGACCAGGCCAGGCTGGAACGCATATACCTTTCAGGTTCGGCCAGTCGTGAGCGATCACTACCTACTATGTCCTGCGCAGCGGCGTCCACTATCGACGCACTACATACCTGAGTGATGGCCCAGAGTGACCTTGTGCCCGAAGGGTCGGTTATCGCTAAAGCTCTGGAGACAACCTCAAACGCTGGACGGCACTGACTCAATATCTCGAGGATGGCGCTGTGCCCATAGAAGATAATGCATAGCACTTGGACGCTCGAACTGGTTGATCGCCGGGTCACTACGCAGCGGTGTACGGGCAGCTGCAATCATGACCTTGATCGAATCGGCACGCATGAATGGGCATGATCCGTATGCCTATCTCAAAGATGTGCTGACGCGGCTACCGCGCACCAATGGATGCCCACCTGAGTTACGCAAGGTGACTTCGGCGGACGTTTACTTTCAAATCACGGTATTCGACTCCGGACTGAGCAGAGTCCGCTACCTAGCATTCAAGCGTCGCTTCAAGCGTGAGCAGTAAGCTGTCATTGCGACCCATAACCGCTCCCAACTCCGCATCCAAATGCTTGTGCAAAGCTTCCAGTTCACGGTTGCGATTAACGCCTAGAGGATCCAGCCGGTCGATCATGTACACGACAAAGACGCTCGTGATTCCAGTCAATGCTCCGATGATAACTGCAGAAACGACAGGGCCGATGAGTCCCAGACCAGGGATGGTCAATATGGACTTCTCAATGAATTCCTCCAGTGCAACGCCACCAATTACCACTGCGCCGGCACAGATAACTTTCAAAGCTTCATGAGCGCCTTCTCTAAAGGTCATTCCTTTCGGCGGCATTGCGAGTGTTTTGAGTGCACGCAACAGAGACATGAAACCTTCGCGGAACATGCGAATGACCCGTTTGCTGGTGGTCATTAGGGTATTCAGAAAAACGGTGATCAGGTTCGATAGTACGCCCGCAACGAAGCCTGCTCCGCCGGCCGCTAGGGCTTCCTTCCATTTGCTTCCCACTCGTGACGCCACACGCTCCATTCGGGAGCGCAGCTCTGGCCACCAGCGATCATGGGCGGCACCGTTACGATAAAAATCCTGAAGCTCGTCAAAACTTGCCGCGAAAAACTCGACGAGCATTAGACCGAACGCTTGTTGGAAGGCCATTTTACCGCCTTCCTTCACACTGGTATCAAACAAGTCCTTTTTGAATTTTTCACTCTTGTAATAGGCGTCGTGAAGCTTCGCTTCGTACTCGGCGCGAGCAGCCTTGTCCTTGGCCAGGATCAGCTCTGGGTTGTCAGCAATGGTCTGCTTCTCCAGACTGAGCTTGAGCTCGTTCCGCTCTTTGATCGTCAGCTCTGATTCGGGTTTGGATTGCAGTTCGGCTATCCGCTCTCGCCGAGCAGGGCTTTCTTTCTGCAGGCGCTTGACCAGATCCTCCACCTTCTGGTCGCCTTTGGATTGGTTGAAACGCTCCTTAGTAGGGTTCAAATTAGAATCGCTGTTCGCCAAAGGGACGGCATCAAGCCCCGCGAGATCTCGACCAGGATCCCGGTGGATCTCAGCAGCTGAAATCGTATGATCAAGGTTGCGTTTGTCTACTTGTTTCGGCGCAAAGATCTCATCTGTGTAGGCGTCTTTCAGACGCCCCCCTGCCTGATCGGTAGTGTCCGCTCGGTTCTTATCGACGTAGCGCGAGTCGCGATCAAAAGTTTTACGAAGAGCCTTGTCCATCGGGGGAACCTTCGCGTAGTTCTCTCGTGCCTCGTCGGTTGCGTAAACCTGTTTGCGGGCATTGTGGATGGTATCTACGTTGCCACCCACCTTGTCATAGGTAGCCAGAACCTTACCCAAGCCAAATGGAACTGCCACCGCCTGGAGCACCTCGCGGCGACTGTCCCGCACCAATTGATCAAAGCGCTCCCCGTTATACGCTTTAGTGAAATCCTGTAGGGCTGCATCAACCTGCGCGTCACTCACCTGCGTATCCAGGTCTACTGTGAGGGCACTGAATGCCAAGTCGACTCGCTGGGTGTCGATCGGTTGTTGCAGCATTGCTAAAGCGTCAGCAGGTGTTGGGAGGGAAACGAGTACGGGCTGGTCACGTAGCTGTGCCTGTAGCTGGCGGCGGGCTTTGAAACGATCAATACGATCCGTCATGTCACTCTCCTTAGGCGCTGGCGCGCAGTTGAACCCAGTGGGACAAGAATTGCCTCTCCGCATCCGTGACTTCATCATCCAGGTGAATCACAAAACGAATGACCTCCTGAAACAGGTCTTGAGCTTCGGCGCCGATCGCCTGAGCGATTGCGAACGCTTCTTTCAGCGAGGGAGGCTGGTCAATCTGAGCATCCAGAGCACCACGAACTTGAGGAGGAAGCCATTTGGCCCCCATACCTAGCAACAACTCGTCGATCTGTTCCTGTTTGTCCCGGCTAACCTGGCCATCGCTGGCTGCACACGCTTGCGCCACAGCTTGCATAGCAATGAGCATCCGGAAGTAGCTGTCGTTGTCCTTGATACGGGAGGTGGCCTTTTCAAGTGCCGACTCAAATCTATTTTCGCGCTCCAAATAAAACGCCTTCGCCTTTGCCTCACCCCGGGACTCCGCTTCCTTGACCTTTGCATCTTGCCTATTTTTGCGGGATGCCCAGAATTCAGTCATGGATTGACCAAAGTTACTTACGTAATCCTTGGATGCGTCGAAGCCGCTGCTCAATGCGTCCCGCGTCGACTCATAGGTGTCAGCGATGGCATCAGCCACGACGTCCGCTGCGCTGGAAACGGTATTCTGGGTGACGTCGAAAGCATTCGATGCAGCTGTGGCGGCTTTCTCCGAAGTCTCAGTCACAGTTGTAAGGGTGGCGTCGTAAGCATCGCAGACACCATCGACGACCTTGTCGGCTACATTCGCGACGGCTTCTTTAGTAGCGTCGTAAGCATCCGATGCAACTGTCACAGCTTTTTCCGAAGTCTCGGACACGGTGGTGATAGTGGCGTCGTAGGCATCGGAGACAACGTCGACAACCCTGTCGGTCGCATTTGATACAGCTTCTTTAGTGGAATCGAAGGCGTCGGATACGCTTTCCTTCACTTGATCGGCAGCCTGGGCAACCGAGTCGAGGAGTCGTTTGAACATTTGGGGGCGAATCCCTGCGGGCCAAATAAAGGCCCGATTTTGGGAAGCTTAGCTAGATGATGTCAATACGCTTCTATTGTCGCGCATCAGCGCCGAGGACTTGGATGTGGGTGACTCTCCTAGGACAGAATCCAGCGGTGGACTTCAATGCAAGTCCACGATCAGGAAAAACGCCTCCTACAGGGCTCACTCTAACGTCATGAGCATCACTGTCACCAGCGGGCAGCCCATCGAATTCAGCATCTTCAGAACCACGACGGATTCGATAAAACCTGCAATCAAGGGCAAGGTCTGAGCCTAACTCAGGCTGGCTTGATGTGCCGCAGCGACAAGGTATCCCGCAAGGTGGGCACAACCACGGGCTGTTCGAGTTTGGCTTCCAGGGGAACTCGGACTTCGCACTACCGAGGGGCAGACCCGGAAGGCCGCGGCTACTTCGAACAATGGGAAGTGGTCGCGCAGCGCATCGCGAAGTTGCCCGCAGGCGTACGCCAGTCGTGATCGGTGCTGCGGCACCGGATGCCTGTTCTCGACCCAGCCCAGCGGGGAGAAATCGGCGGCGATTCTGGCCGGCCAGGACTGCGCAGAGGCCAAGACCACGAAAGCATCTAGCAGCACGAAGGCGTAAAGTCATCCACTGGCGCGAGTTGAGTCGCCACTCGCCATCGAGTTCCGCCGGTGCCGATTCTACTCCCGCAGTGGCAGAGCAACGTCGGTAAGCGGATAGGGTGCGACGACATCGGCGTAATGCGTTTTCAGGCGTTCGAACAAAGGGATTTCCCCCTTCTGTGCTCGCAGCAATTGCGGGTCGTGCGGATCGTTGCCGAAAAAGTCTTCCCAGTGCCCGATGAGCAGCTTCCGGGGTTGAGTGATCTTCAGGAGGGCCTCGGGGTACAACTCAACTTGGTCTGTCGACGCCGCGCAGATGATTTCCACATCGACGCGCTTATTGTCCGGCAGGATAGGTGGAAAACCGTACGGTGGGTTGCTGGCTGAGTCCTGGTAGTGGATGCGGTAGACGATCTTGCCATCATCGTCCAGCAGATCCACCAGCCAGGCTAAGGTGGTGCCCTCACGCCAGCCGAACACCGTTTTGGGGAGTTCGCTCAGTTCCTTTTTGTCATAGTCTCCAGGCAGGAGATCGATACCTGCCACATGCGGTGCGTGCTTAGAGTGGATGGCCAAGAATCGGAAATGCCCGTTACGTTCCCAGCGTTGATCATCGGATTTCACAACAACAGGTTCGGCACGGCCATCACGCTCGACCGGGATCATCTTCGCTTCCATGTTCACGAACCGACTCGAGAGTGGTACGGCAGCAAGGATGTGGCCAGCGGTGACCGAACCGTATGCGATGGCATTGGGCGTGTACTTCTGCATGATCAAAGGGACATCGAGTAGATGATCGTAATGCGAATGACCAATCAGCAGAACGGTGACGTTTTTCGTCTTCGGCATGTAATCATCGATGCGCTTGGGATTGGCAGCCACCAGGAATGGCGGAAAACTAGGATTGCTGAAAGACGGTGCGAACAGCAGCTCCTCGCCTTTCCAGTTCAGCAGCCAGCCACCGACGCCGAGGTAGGTTATTTTCGGTTCGGCCAGTCCTTGCTGTCGTGTGGTTGGCTCCGTCCCAGTGAGATCCTTGGCGCAGCCTCCCAAGCACAACACCACAAGCAACATGACCAGACGCATCGCTAGCTCTCCCTGGATTTCCCTAGAAGACTAGCGCAACGCCAGCAGAAAACCGCGTAAACCTATCAGGTGGTTCCCCCAATTTCCCTGATCATGTAACAGGTCATACTTTTTCGTAGGTCATATGTACGTAGTCGAAGCGCTTTTCCCTATCGCGGATCGACTCGCCGCCCATGCCGCAGAGAAGCTGCCGCTCGCATATCGGCCCAAAGCGATCCCTGGTGATGGGCCACGTTTGGCCGACCATTGCACAGCCGGAGGGCTGCAATAGGTCGTTCTCTGCCGGTCATGTCCACGAAGCATGCTGGTCAAATCCGATGCAAAAGACTGGTCAGGTCGAATGCAAATGGGTGGGTAATTCCGTGAAATCATCCACTTTGCAACCATGTCATTACGACTCAAATTTTCAGCCAACGTTGACGCCAGATTCCTGAGGATCCATGTCCATCACAATCACTCTCTGACTAGAAGTGGGGTCAATGTGGGAAATACCAATCCAAGGCTCAAGTACTTCGTACGTAGCAATCCCCCTTCCCTTGCAGATGATGTCTTCGTAACACGCAACAACATCTTCGAGGCCTCCGCCTTCTGATCTAGGGATGATCACCGCCAGCTCGGGATCAAAAGCTTCCAGGGCTCTGATTAATTCACCAACCTTCATGACTGCTATCTCGCTGTGGAGGCCTCGTTGCTCGTATGATCAACACCGAGGACTAAGGAGTTGATGCGGGACACCAAGCGTGTATCTACAAGCTTCAACTTCTCTGGACGGAGGTCGATATCGGTGGCCAAAAGGTAAAGGACTTGGGACACGGAATCGCTTTCTCCTGCCCTTTCAGCCAGTAGGTGCGATCCGTCGCCCGGAGCGATGATTATGGGGGCATTCAAAGGAGTGGGAGAGTCTTTCATGTTGACGACCTTACCCAGCAGTCAATTTGGCCGAGCTTGATTGCATCAGGCTGGAGCTGAGTCGTTCGACTTCGGCGTCAAAACTATAGCCCCGTCAATCACTTCAATCGTCAGCACGTCACCGATATTCAGCCTTGAACTGTCGAGCAGCTCAGGTGGCAAGTCAATGATGAGGTCGCCACTCCCATCCGCAGCATCTTGGCATTTCACTATCCAGCATTGGACTTCGGTCATGATGCTACTCACACTTTGGTTTTGTCCGGGATGATTCACTAGCGGATCGCATTCACTTCATCGAGGGCAAGACCGCCCTAGGTCAGTGGATGATATCGACCACGGGCACAGCACCGTTCTCGTACCACCAGTGGCAGATGACATACCGGCTACCGTTAAATGTTTCGCAAAGCCGATAACCCTTAAGCTCGAATACCCTTTCGATCTTGGAGGTGCGGATTCTCCTGCCATCGGAAAAACGGCCCCGCGTTTCTGAAAAAACAACTCCAGTCATGCACGGAGACTGAATTTCAGCACAGCAAAGGTACCCGGTGATCGGGACACCGAAATCAATATCCTGTGCCTCTAACACGCTCTTTGGGAATCCCAACTATCAACCCTCTTGGCATTCGATACCGACGTCAGTGAACTCGATCAAACCGATCTAACGCGCCATTGTCATAAAGCCAGTGGGCTACGACATACTTACCGCCATCGACTGCAGTCACGACTTCATAGCCAGCGCGCTTTTGTCGATCAGCAATGGGTTGCGTATGGATTGGCAAACCTTCCGGAAAGACCCTGGCGTGATCGCAAAACAGAAGCCCAGTCATCCGCGGAGGACGCTCCAATGCGCATAGCAAATAGCCAACGACGTCTGGATCAGCAACAGCTTCGCGTGCTCGCTCAATGACCTTCGGCAGTTTGAAAAACCTTAAGTCAGACAGCTCCGCCCCATAAGTTTTGATCCAGTGCACCTGGTCTCCCCCTCTTCAGCGATCAGATTTCTACAGTCAAATTGGGAGCAAAACCCGTCTCTTCCCCTGGGTAACCACGGGGGTTCGAAATGATCCTGCATCCACCTAACTCGATATCCACCGCCCGATGCGTGTGACCGTATATCCAAACATTTGCTAGCGGCAGCAGCGATTGCCAACGGTTGAAAAAAGCTGCACTCAAATGTCCATCATTCTCTTCGCCAGCAAGCTCAGCCACGGGACAATGATGTGTAACCACGACAGTCTTGCCTTCAAATGGCTTACAAAGCTCATTCTCAAGGAATTCGAAAGCAGCACGATTTAGCTCAACAACATCTGCTGGGCGTAGACGTCGATAGCTGTCCTCAGTCCCAATCATTTTGAAGTCATTCATCAGTTGCCCACATATCAACGTCGCCGCCATTACGTCCCCGGTAGATGAGAAATCAGTCCACCCCGTTGTAACCAAAAATCGGATTTCATCGTGAATCCACACCTGATTTTCCAGGACATGAATATGGGGGGCGGCTGCGTCCCGCATTTTTCGCAGCGTGTGATCGATGTGACCACCGTAAAATTCGTGGTTCCCACAGACATAAATAACCTCACATCTGAAGGTTTCATTTGCCCATTCCACGCCACGACACTTGGTGTGTATGTCTCCCGCTAAGATCACCACGTCTGCGATGTTCGGAGGCGGCACGAAATCAGAAAACTCGAGGTGTAGATCTGAGAGCACGTGAACTTTCATCTGTGAATCCTCAAGCTCATTCTCCAGGTACGCCAGGAAAAATATGAGCCAGTGACAGGCGAGCAAGATGCGCCGTGAGGATTGAATCGCTCCTTCGCGTAAGCGCCTAGCTTTGCCGGATCACCCACAAGCAGCGAACCATTGGCTGGGCTAATCAGTGCTTCGTAGATTCACCAGCACCCCATGTCGGTGGATGCTCAACAATATCAATCGTCATCGTCAGCTCAAATTGCATACGAGCGAAAACAGTATCGAGCTTCGGATGAGATCCTGATTCACGTAGTGCTGTTACTAGCTGAAGAAGCTCTTTGCCGCTAGCCAGGGACATTTGAACATTGCAATACACGGTATTGTCGTCTTCATGAGACATATCGATTCCAGATACCCATGCCGCATGGGGCTGAGGTGAGCTCACCAAACAGTTCTAGGCACAGGAGACACATTCATACCCGCCAGGAAGGCTCGGAAGCTTTTCCGTCCATCCAAGCGTTTGAATGACGCAATCACGTATGTGGCATCCAACGTTGTGAGCACCCAGAACCGCCCTTCCTTCCTAGCAAAACGTATGGAGGAGGTGCGCAAAAAATGCCCGTCATCTAATCGCCCGAATTGATCGACCTCCCTGTGGCCGAACACGACTCCGATCGCCGTGCTGCCGGATACGAAAACATCGCTCAAGTAAGCCGTGATGGGAAGATCGTAGTGGCGCTGGCACGCACGTAGGATTCTGCGCAGATGAAAATCCGTGAGGCGTCTGGAATGAAGTTCGAGCGTTGTATTGCTTGGCATTGCCCCAGCCCCGATTTAGTAGATTTTTTTGACTTCAACTAAAGAGTCGATGCAAAACTGAGGATCGTGAACGTCTGCATACACTGCTCCGCTAGCCACTTCCAAGAGACACACTGGGATCCCAATTTTATTGTAACCAAGCGATAGCCCAGTCAATTTTTCCATGCTCCATGTATCAGTTTTGTTCATCCACTTTGGGATCACCGCCTGCACTTGTATCAACTCCAGATCAGGCCCGCTTTTTTCGAGGATCTCCTTAAACGCAGTTTCATCACCAGCCATTAGCACTAGAGGGGTCATCCGATCTTCATTACGGATTTTTACATCTACGTGATACCAATGAGTTGGGAGCAATCGAGAGATTTTGAACCAATGTGAATGACCTTTCCCGAACATTCCTTCATCCCCTGCCTGATCATCAATATCTGTTCCGAACGTTCCTTCGTCCTCTGCCTGATCGGCAATATCTGTTCCAAACATCTCAACCTAAGCTCCAATCAATTCGTGAACCGATTTCACACTAGAAAAAAGAAAAAACCGTCTTGAGACTTGCTGCCTTTTCGTGACCGGGGCCCTTCAACACGTAGACCGTGTTACGCGTTTCGAAGAGAAATCCTTCCTCAAACGAAACTGCAAAAGTACTTCGCATCCAGTCGCCAACGTCGAAGCGCCGCTCGCTGTCAAAGCGAACATTGTGAGCAAACAGAATCATCGGGAGCTGTCCTGCAGCGTGGATTTTGTTCAGCTCCTCTTCGGTGACGTCGACTTTGAAAATTGTCCAGTTCTCAACCAGGCAGTACGGTTTTCGCGGATAGAGAGCTTGGACAAGCCCAATGAGAATCTCATCTGCGTCCATGGGGCCCTGGCGGGGTTCGCCCGGGTCGCCGAGTAGTTCGTCATCACCTTCGTTTTGATCTGTACTCAACTGCAAAATCTCCGTTAATTCATTTTCTGTGTTCACCACGCGCGCCCTTCACAGGCTGTGCAGCTGTAGGTCGGAACCGATCTCGGACGAACGTGATTGGTTGATCACTATCCTCACTCGTTCGATGCCACTGCTCTCAGGTCTCTGAGAATCTCTAGAGTTGGCGTGTCCTCCATGAGCATCTTGGTTTGAACGCCCCGGCAGAGTTAGGTTGGCTGTGTCCTGCCACTCGCTCTCATCGCCGTGTACCGACTCTGGGAGCAGTCGGCTGTACGGATAATACACTATATTGACGTTTATCCGTAAAGCTCAGTTATGGCTATATCCTGACTTTTGAGAAAGTCATGGAACTGAGAACCGCATTTGCAGGTGTGCTTCGGGCGCTCCGCCTCGTCCGGCGCGCCAAGTACGCTGACGTCTCGGATGCGACCCACCGACGTAAAGTCAGTGCACTCGAGAACGCGCAGACCAGCATCACCGTCGAGCAATTTGACGAGCTGGCGCAATCCCTTGGCCTCGATCCAATAGCGATGCTTACCCTTTGCATTGCTCATCGCCAGGGTGAGCAGCCACTCACTGTTATCGGCCGCGCATTGACAGACGTAGCAACCTTCGAAGCTGAGGGTGGCATGAAGGTGCTCAGCGATCAGTTCGATGCTGACGGTAACCTGATAAAACGCGGACGCGGCAAGCCGCTAAACGCAGACAATGAGCGAGCGGTACTGGCACTTAAAGCGGAAGGTGCGACGCAGCAGCAGGCAGCGGCGCAGTTAGGGCTGGCTTTGACGTCTGTGAGGGAATACTGGAAGAAGTCCTAGGTATTTCGCAGTCAGTGGTCGAGGCTAAGATCGCGCCCCACTTAGGGGGCCGCGATTAAGTAGGAACACGCCGAAAACGCGGGCCTGGCGCTACATTTTGTTTTTCCTCCGCAGGCGGCTTCTTAGGTATGCTCAGAGAGCGGCAAGTGGAGCGCGCGAGCATGCGGATAACAGCCCGCCAGGGCCGAGACGCCAAGCAGCCCGGCTTACGATAGCCGTTCCCGAAGGGCACGCCAGAAGTCAATCTAGGTTAGCTCCTCGAATCACATCAATTGCCAAAATCCAAAGTCGTCACCCCCTCCCTCTCCTAACGTCCGACATCCAAGACGTTCGATCTGTTCGTCATCGATGGAGCGTTATCCCCGATCTTTTCCGCCTATGCTCCCTTCAGCATTGCTGCGGTCGGGCAGCGGTGCCAGAAATACGGGCTTCAGTGGTCTCCGAGATGCCAATATGAAAGTGTAAACAGACGGGTATATTTGGGGGCTATTTTTACGTTTTCAGCGTAAGTTGAGCATGCTGGTGATGATTATCAGCTGTAGGCCTTGCTATACGGGCATCCCAGAATTTAGATTTTTTTACATAGTCGTTGACAACGCTAAGTCACTAGGCGTATTGAATGGTCGAGATCGACACACTCAAACGATCCGCCAACTGCCGCAATGAGGGCAGGCGCACTCGCACGTCACTGCCCGGCTCATTGATCAGATTGTTCAGGTAGCGGTACACCGCCTGGTACGCGAAATCGGAATCTCGTGATCCTTTCATGGGTGATGACCGAACACGCTACGAACGTCATGACGCACTCTTGATGCATCCGCCAAACCAGGAACATTCACTGGCCCATCGACCATTCGCCAGTCACTGCTGTTTCATTCTCGGGGTCCATGTCTTCGACTTGCACGCCCGCGTCGCCGCTTTCCGTGTCTGGCACCCTACCCTCATCCCGAACCACCGGCCTCATGCGGTAAAGCGTACCGATCAGGCTGACCGGTAACCCGCTGACATCCACCATCCACTGCTGAACCTGCTCGGGTGCCGGACCGCCCTGCATCGCCCGGTGCAATTCCGGCAGCGCTACCAGCATGCCGGGATGGCATTGACGAAGAAAATGCTCCAGGGCCGCGCCGTTATCGACAAACGGGGCGAACAGCAGGCATACCAGTTGGGCTTCACTCAAACCGAGATTTTTTTGTGCCTCGGCTGTCGCCAATCCGCGCTGATCGGCCATGGTCAGCGGATTGCCGAAGGTCTCCACTGCCTGCTCGCAAAAGCGCTCGGGCAATTGTTTACGACGCATCATCACCAACGCCCGCTGCAGGTATTCGCTGACCCCCTCTTCGTAGGGGCGACCGTGTACAAAGCGCGCTTGCAAGCCGCGAAGGTGCGCGGATATCGACGGACTGACATGGTCGTTATCACTGAGTTGAGCCGTCAGTTCGTCAGGTTGGAAGCCGAGGAAGTCAGTGAGCAGCGGCCAGCGCTCTTCCAGGTTGCTGACCAGCATGTCGTGGATGTCGATGAAGGTCGTGCGACGGCAGGCCTCAAAGCGCTCGGCAGGACGCCACGCAGCCTGAGCAGAGTCGGGATAAAACTCGCGATAGCAGTCGCTGCCCAGTTCATCGAGCCGCGCGAACAATCCCTCGTAGCCCGTTTCATGGCGGCTCGTCGGCGCAAGCCCGGCCTTGGCTGCGGCACGGTTCAAACCCTCGATAAACTGCGCCTGCCGACGGGGTGAATCGCTGCTGACCATGACATCGACGCCGTTGTCCCAGCGGGCAATTTGTCCATAAAAATCACCTGTGGCCAGGTACCCGTCGTCCCACAACTCAAGCGGCCCGTTCCAGGCCCGACGGTGCCCGACCATCAGCAGGTTGAGCCGATTCGACTCGCGGCCGGCATCGGAGATTGGCGCCAAGTGATTGAACGGCAGGACCTCACGATTATCGACCATCAACATTTCGACCCGGGGATCGTCGTAGAGAAACAATGCACTGCTGCTGCGATGGATGTTTTCCAGTGCTGTCGCAGCCGTACCATTCAAGCGCAAAGTGGCCACTCGCAGCTGAAATGTCGCCGGTGCCCGACCGGCGATACTCAGTTGCGCGGCGCGCAGCAGCGCCAGTGTGTAGCAGCTGTCACGGGACCCGGACTGGATCGCCAACACCTTGTATTCGCCGATACGCTCCATACCTCCAGCCGACACCACCAGGCGCTGAATCATCAGTTGCAATGCCGTGCGCTCGGCGCGAGAGAAAAAGCTCAGCAAGCGCTGCAGTACTTGTTGATAAACATAATTCATTGCCTGTTCATGGGTATGGGTCATCATTGTTTACCTGTTACTCATAAGTTCGACGCCACGCAAACAATTACATGCACTGCGCGACGGATTGCCTGTCATGAATGGGGTGCCGGGGTTGTTATCAAATGCTAGCACTTAAGCATTTTGTAATTATTTGAAATGGTTGCATGTCTCGAGAACCCCAAACAGGGCAATACCGCCGCAACGCCAGGCAGGACGGGTGTTTTTCGGCCCCGAGCGATGTCCTAGGAAATTTCCGACAACATCCCACAGACGTGTAATACAAGAAATAAAGAAAGAAGTTGCCAATAAATGTATTACCGCCGAGCGGCGTCGAATTATTTGTTGAGCATGTATTGCCGATGCGCGTTGAAAAGTTTCAACCTGATACCCAGCCATGACTCTTTCCTTGAGATGAAATAATCATTCAATTATCAGGGCTTACATAATGATTAGAAGATACAGATCGAGAGCAAAAACCAGTTCAGTTGCTGAACCGCCCCACCGAGGGATCGATGGGATGTCTCATTTTGGAGGTTTTGACAGCGGAAAAGTCCGTGCCTGCACGGACCTTTCCAGAGGGGTTTATACAAGGGGGCTCGTACGAAGAGCTCAGACAGGCTCGACCTCAAGGGCGACCCGTTCGCGGCATGGGCATTCGTCCATGTAGCGGTGTGCTTCGACAAACTGGGAAAACGGGAATACCCGAGTCTTGAGCGGCAGCAGCACATGGTCTGCGGTCAACTGGTTGATGTCGCGCAGGGCACGTTGCAGTGCGGCCTGATCCTGGAGGATGCCCAGCTCCGGCTTGCCGGTGAAGTTGCCGATGCAGTGCACGAAGAACTGAATGTTCTTCTGGAACGCCGCACAGGCCGGAAATGGCGTCTGGTTACCACCCTGCAGGCCATAGAGCACCAGGCTGCCGCGAGGCGCGAGCACATCGCCGAGCAGCGACATCTGCGGGCCGCCCAGGCCATCGAACACCACATCGACGCCACGGTTGTCGGTAATTTTGTTGATCCGCATCAGCAGATCTTCTTCTTCGGTGACGATGACTTTTTCGGCACCCAGCGACAGCAGGTATTCACGCTCGTCCGCGGTTTTGGTCGCAGCGATTACTCGCACACCAAGGGCTTTGCCCAGCTGTACGAACGACGGCCCGGCGCAGTGACTGGCGTCGGTCACCAGAGCGAATTGCCCGGGCTTGACGCGCGCCAGATCGGTGTAGCCAAAATAGGCGACCAATAGCGGCGTGTAATGCACGCTGGCTTCGACCGGACTGAGCACGTCCGGGTAGCGGGTCAGCGCCGTGCGCGGCAGAACGATCTGTTCGCCGTAGACCGGATAATCGTTGGGGCTTTCGGCCGGGAAGCTGGCGACCTTGTCACCGATAGCGAGGTCATCGACCCCCTCGCCGAGCGCCGTGACCACCCCGGCCATTTCATGACCCAGGCCTGAAGGCAGGCGAGCATGGGACGAGGCCAGGTTCTGGCGCCAGAGAATGTCGTACCAGCTGATGCCTATCGCCTCGACACGCACCTGCACTTCGCCCGGCGCAGGCAGAGCGGCCGCATGCTCTTCGCATTTGAGCACCTCGGCTGGACCAAACTTGTGAAAACGGATCGTGCGGGACATCGCAAACCTCGTCAAAGTAACCTCTAATGCCCTGAACTCTATCTGGGCTTTCTACCCAAGACCATCAGTGGCTATTAATAGTCGACATGCCTGTCATTGATTCCGCAGCGACGGCGACATCATCCAATGCCGTAAAAACCGAAGCAGCCTTTCAGGGAAAACTGAATTACCCTGTGCAGAGTACCAGCCTTTCCCCGTAAGATTCACGCCGGCCATTGTTCTCATATGGTCGCTCACGTCAAGTTTGCTGAATCTGCCAGGACCCCAGATGAATCGTAATGACCTGCGTCGTGTCGACCTGAACCTGTTGATCGTTTTCGAAACACTGATGCACGAGCGCAGTGTGACCCGCGCTGCGGAGAAATTGTTCCTCGGCCAGCCGGCCATCAGTGCGGCGCTCTCGCGCCTGCGCGGGCTGTTCGATGACCCGTTGTTCGTGCGCACCGGCCGCAGCATGGAACCTTCCGCCCGAGCGGTGGAAATCTTCGCCCTGCTCTCGCCGGCCCTGGATTCGATTTCCACCGCGGTCAGTCGCGCGGCGGAATTCGATCCGGCCACCAGCACCGCGGTGTTCCGCATCGGCCTGTCGGACGATGTCGAGTTCGCGTTGCTGCCGATGCTGCTCAAGCGGCTGCGCGCCGAGGCACCGGGCATCGTGCTGGTGGTGCGTCGGGCCAACTACATCCTGATGCCGAACCTGTTGGCCTCGGGCGAAATTTCCATTGGCGTCAGCTACACCGCCGACCTGCCGGCCAACGCCAAGCGCAAAGTACTGCGCCGCAGCATGCCGAAACTGTTGCGAGCCGACTCCGTGCCGGGGCCGTTGAGCCTGGATGACTTCTGCGCCCGCCCCCACGCGCTGGTGTCGTTCGCGGGCGACCTGAGCGGCTTTATAGATGAAGAGCTGGAGAAGCTGGGGCGCAAACGGCACGTGGTGCTGGCGGTGCCGCAGTTCAATGGGCTGAGCACACTGATCAGCGGCACCGACATCGTGGCCACCGTCCCGGACTACACCGCCGAAGCGTTGACCGCCGCCGGTGGTGTTCGGGCGGAAGATCCACCGTTGCCGGTGCGCAGCTTTGAATTGCACATGGCCTGGCGCGGGTCGCAGGATAATGATCCGGGTGAGCGGTGGTTGAGGTCGCGGATTCAGATGTTCTTTGGGGATCCGGACAGCCTGTCCTGATCCTGATCCTGATGCTGATCCTGATGCTGATGCTGATGCTGATGCTGATGCTGTATTGAGGCTGATGGCCTCTTCGTGGGCAAGCCTCGCTCCTGGACCGGATCAACGATACACAAATCCCCAGTGGGAGCGAGGCTTGCCCGCGAAGGCCACTACACGGTTTCAAGCCAGACCTTTGCACTCCACGCAACACACAATTGTCATCATTTCATTTGATAGCCCGCTAACGAAAGGTGCATGCTAGAGGGCTTGCTTCTGGCTTATATCATTCCGAATGATAGTTACCTTTGCCTCGTTCGATTCGTTTGATACCGCCCCGCCAAGCATTATCCGCCCATCTCAATACATTGGCGGATGCATCCATGGAACAGTCACTCAAACATTTGCGCTTCCCCTTGGCCCTGTTGGCCGTGATGGTGATGAGCGCCTGCGGCAAGACTCCGGACGCTGCCGCCACCATGCCCGCGGCCAAAGTCAGCGTGGCCAAGGTGCTGGAGCAACCGGTCAACGAGTGGGACGAATTCACCGGGCGCCTGGAAGCGCCGGAAACGGTAGAGATTCGTCCACGGGTCTCCGGCCAGATCGATGACGTAACCTTCACCGAAGGCGCATTGGTCAAGAAAGGCGATCTGTTGTTCCAGATCGACCCGCGTCCGTTCCAGGCTGAGGTCCGCCGCCTCGAAGCCCTGGTTGCGCAAGCTCGCGCCACAGCCACCCGCAGTGAAAACGAAGCCCAACGCGGCGAACGTCTGCGCACCAGCAACGCGATTTCCGCCGAACTCGCCGACTCGCGCACCAGTGCCGCTCAAGAGGCTCGCGCCGCCGTCGGTGCACTCCAGGCGCAACTGGACTTGGCCAAACTGAACCTGAGCTTCACCCGCGTGACGTCCCCAATCAGCGGTCGTGTCAGCCGTGCGGAAATCACCGCCGGCAACCTGGTGACCGCCGATACCACCGCGCTGACCAGCGTAGTGTCCACCGACAAGGTCTACGCCTACTTCGACGCCGACGAGCGTGTGTTCCTCAAGTACAACCAGCTCGCCCGCCAGGGTCAACGCGGCGCCACTACCCCGGTTTACATGGGCCTGTCCAATGAAGACGGCAACCCGCACCAGGGCCAGATGAACTTCGTCGACAACCAAGTCAACCCGAAGACCGGCACCATCCGCGGTCGTGCGGTGTTCGACAACAGAGACGGCAGCTACACCCCGGGTCTTTATGCACGCCTGAAACTGGTGGGCAGCGGCACCTACTCCGCGGTGTTGATCAACGACGAAGCGGTCGGTACCGACCTGGGTAAAAAGTTCGTGCTGGTGATGGATGCCGACAACAAAACGGCTTATCGCCCCGTCGAGCTGGGTCCGAAAATCGAAGGTTTGCGCATCGTGCGCAGCGGCCTGAACAAAGACGACACCATCATCGTCAAGGGTTTGCAACGGGTTCGCCCTGGTTCGCCGGTCAGCCCTGAAGTGATCCCGATGGCCAGCAAGGAAACCCTCGCGGCTCTCGCTCAACAACGACAAGCGCTGGAAGCCAGCAACCTGCCCCAAGTCGCACCTGCCAAGGTCGCGCCGGGTACGGTTGTGAAACTGGCTGCTGCGACTCCACGCGGTTAAGGGGCAATTACTCCGATGAATTTCTCCCAATTCTTCATTTCACGGCCGATCTTCGCAGCGGTACTGTCGCTGCTGATCCTGATCGCCGGCGCCATCTCGTTGTTCCAGTTGCCGATCAGCGAATACCCGGAAGTGGTGCCACCAACCGTGGTGGTCCGTGCCAACTTCCCCGGCGCCAACCCTAAAGTCATCGGTGAAACTGTGGCTGCTCCTCTGGAGCAAGCCATCACCGGCGTCGAGAACATGCTGTACATGTCCTCGCAATCCACCGCTGACGGCAAGATCACCCTGACCATCACCTTCGCCCTGGGCACCGACCTGGACAACGCGCAGGTGCAGGTGCAGAACCGCGTGACGCGTTCCGAGCCCAAGCTTCCCGAGGAAGTGACGCGCATCGGTATCACCGTCGACAAGGCGTCGCCCGACCTCACCATGGTTGTGCACTTGACCTCGCCGGACAAACGCTACGACATGCTCTACCTGTCCAACTACGCCTTGCTCAACATCAAGGATGAGCTGGCGCGTCTGGGCGGTGTCGGTGATGTGCAGCTGTTCGGCATGGGCGATTACTCGCTGCGGGTGTGGCTCGATCCGAACAAGACCGCTTCGCGCAATCTGACCGCCACCGATGTGGTCACCGCGATTCGTGAACAGAACCGTCAAGTGGCGGCCGGTGCCCTGGGTGCTCCGCCTGCGCCGAATGCCACCGCGTTCCAGCTGTCGGTCAACACCCAAGGCCGTCTGGTGTCCGAGGAAGAGTTCGAGAACATCATCATTCGCTCTGGCGAAAATGGTGAAATCACTCGCCTGAAAGACATTGCTCGCGTCGAGCTTGGCTCCAGCCAATACGCCCTGCGCTCCTTGCTGAACAACCAACCGGCGGTGGCGATCCCGATCTTCCAGCGCCCAGGCTCCAACGCGATCCAGATCTCCAACGACGTTCGGGCGAAAATGGCCGAGCTGAAAAAGAACTTCCCGGAAGGCATGGACTTCAGCATCGTCTATGACCCGACGATCTTCGTGCGCGGTTCCATCGAGGCGGTGGTTCACACCCTCTTCGAAGCACTGATCCTGGTTGTGCTGGTGGTGATCCTCTTCCTGCAAACCTGGCGCGCCTCGATCATCCCGTTGGTGGCGGTGCCGGTTTCGCTGATCGGTACGTTTGCCGTGATGCACCTGTTCGGCTTCTCGCTGAACGCCCTGTCGCTGTTCGGACTGGTATTGGCCATCGGTATCGTGGTCGACGATGCGATCGTGGTGGTGGAGAACGTCGAGCGAAACATCGGGCTCGGACTCACTCCGGTAGAAGCCACCAAGCGTGCGATGCGTGAAGTGACCGGTCCGATCATCGCGACGGCGCTGGTGCTGTGTGCGGTGTTTATCCCGGCCGCGTTCATCTCCGGCTTGACCGGTCAGTTCTACAAACAGTTCGCCCTGACGATTGCGATTTCGACCGTGATCTCGGCCTTCAACTCGCTGACCTTGTCGCCAGCACTGGCCGCTGTGTTGCTCAAGAGCCATGACGCGCCGAAGGACCGCTTCTCCAAGGTGCTGGACAAGATCTTCGGTGGCTGGTTGTTCCGTCCGTTCAACCGTTTCTTTGACAAGGCCAGCCATGGCTATGTCGGCACCGTGGGCCGGGTTATCCGCAGCAGCGGTATCGCCCTGCTGCTGTACGCCGGCTTGATGGTGCTGACCTTCTTCGGTTTCTCCAACACCCCGACCGGTTTCGTACCTGGCCAGGACAAGCAATACCTGGTGGCCTTCGCGCAACTGCCGGATGCCGCGAGCCTGGACCGTACCGAAGATGTGATCAAGCGCATGTCCGACCTGGCCCTGAAACAGCCTGGCGTGGAAAGCGCGGTGGCCTTCCCTGGCCTATCGATCAACGGTTTTACCAACAGTCCTAACGCCGGCATCGTGTTCGTCACCCTGAAGCCTTTCGACGAGCGTAAAGACCCGAGCATGTCCGCCGGTGCGATTGCCGGTGCGTTGAACGGCCAGTACGCCGGGATTCAGGAAGCCTACATGGCGATCTTCCCGCCACCGCCGGTACAAGGCCTGGGGACCATTGGCGGTTTCCGCCTGCAGATCGAAGACCGGGGCAACCTGGGCTATGACGAGCTGTACAAAGAAACCATGAACATCATCGCCAAGAGCCGCAGCGTGCCGGAACTGGCCGGTCTGTTCACCAGTTACACCGTGAACGTGCCGCAGGTCGATGCCGCCATCGACCGGGAAAAAGCCAAGACCCACGGCGTAGCCGTCAGCGACATCTTCGACACCCTGCAGATTTACCTGGGTTCGCTGTATGCCAACGACTTCAACCGCTTCGGTCGCACCTATCAGGTCAACGTTCAGGCCGAGCAACAGTTCCGCCTCGAATCGGATCAGATCGGTCAGCTGAAAGTGCGTAACAACCGTGGCGAGATGATCCCGCTGGCGACCTTCATCAAGGTCAGCGACACCTCCGGGCCAGACCGCGTGATGCACTACAACGGCTTCATCACCGCTGAAATCAACGGTGCGGCAGCCCCAGGCTACAGCTCCGGCCAGGCCGAGAAAGCCATCGAGAAACTGCTCAAGGATGAACTTCCGAACGGCATGACCTACGAGTGGACCGACCTGACCTACCAGCAGATTTTGTCCGGCAACACTGCGCTGTTCGTGTTCCCGCTCTGCGTACTGCTGGCGTTCCTGGTGCTCGCGGCTCAATACGAAAGCTGGAGCCTGCCACTGGCGGTGATCCTGATCGTACCGATGACCCTGCTGTCGGCCATTACCGGGGTGATTGCCTCGGGCGGCGACAACAACATCTTTACCCAGATCGGCTTGATCGTACTGGTGGGACTTGCGTGTAAGAACGCGATTCTGATCGTCGAGTTTGCCAAGGATAAACAGGAAGAAGGCCTCGGCCCGCTGGCAGCGGTACTGGAAGCTTGCCGTCTGCGTCTGCGGCCGATCCTGATGACCTCCTTCGCGTTCATCATGGGTGTTGTGCCACTGGTTTTCTCCAGCGGTGCTGGTGCCGAAATGCGTCATGCCATGGGTGTGGCGGTGTTCTCCGGGATGCTCGGGGTGACCTTCTTCGGTCTGTTGCTGACGCCGGTGTTCTACGTACTGATTCGCAACTTTGTGGAGCGCGGTGAGCAACGCAAAGCGGCCAAGGCACTGAAATTGGAAAAGCAACTGGAGGCGCAACAATGAGCCTGAAAGCCTTCCTGCCGAGCCTGCTGGTACTGGCGCTGAGCGCCTGTGCCGTCGGCCCGGACTATAAAACCCCAGCCACCGAGGCGGCCAACATCACGGCCGCCAACGATGGCAGCGCCGGTCAGAAGAACTTTGACCGCGCCCGTTTCGAAGGCATCTGGTGGCAGCAATTCGACGATCCGACCCTCAACCAGTTGGTGAAGCAATCCTTGCAGGGCAACCGTGATTTGCGTGTGGCTTTTGCCCGTTGGAAAGCGGCCCGGGCGATTCGCGATGACGCCAGCAATGACGCCATGCCGACCATCACCAGCCGCGCGAGCAGCGATCTGGGCAAAGGGCAGATTCCGGGTCAGACCACCAAACGGGTCAACAGCGAACGCTATGACCTGGGCTTGGACATGGCCTGGGAACTGGACTTGTTCGGTCGCATCCAGCGCAACCTGGAATCCAGCGACGCTGAGCAGCAAGCGGCCGAAGCCGATCTTTACCAACTGCAAGTCACCATGATTGCCGAACTGGTGGACGCCTATGGCCAACTGCGCGGCGCGCAACTGCGAGAAAAAATCGCGCTGGCCAACCTGAACAATCAGCAGGAGTCACGCAAGATCACCGAAAGCCTGCGTGACGCCGGTGTTGGCGATCAGCTGGACGTGGTTCGTGCCGATGCGCGCCTGGCGTCTGTCGAAGCCAGCGTGCCGCAACTGCAAGCCGAACAGGTTCGTCAGCGCAACCGCATCGCCACCCTGCTGGGTGAACGTCCGGACAAACTGACCGTCGACCTGAGTCCAAAAGACTTGCCGGCGATCGCCAAGGCCCTGCCCATCGGTGATCCGGGCGAGCTGTTGCAACGGCGTCCGGACATCCGCAGCGCCGAACGCAAATTGGCGGCTGCCACCGCCCGCATCGGCGTGGCCAAGGCTGATTTGTTCCCTCGGGTGAGCCTCAGCGGTTTTCTTGGCTGGACTGCCGGGCGCGGTTCGCAGATCGGCTCGTCGGCGGCCAATGCCTGGGCACTGGGCCCGAGCATCACCTGGGCGGCGTTCGACCTGGGCAGCGTGCGCGCCCGTTTGCGCGGTGCCGATGCTGAAGCCGAAGGCGCCCTGGCGACCTATGAGCAGCACGTATTGCTGGCACTGGAAGAATCGGAGAACGCCTTCAGTGATTACGGCAAACGCCAGCAGCGCCTGATTTCGCTGATTCGTCAAAGCGAATCAAGCCGCGCCGCTGCGGACCTCGCCGAAATTCGCTACCGCGAAGGCACCGTGGACTTCCTCGTCCTGCTCGATGCTCAGCGTGAGCGTCTGGCAGCCGAAGACACCCAGGCCCAGGCCGAAGTCGATTTGTATCGCGGCATCGTCGCAATCTACAAAGCCCTTGGCGGCGGCTGGCAGCCAGAGACGGTCGCCAGCAAGTAATGCTTTAACGTGCCCCTTTGGTTGGTCGCAACCCAACCAAATTCTTTGCCCCGTGCCTCATTCGGTCACGGGGCTTTTTTTTGTCGGTCTTTAATTCAACGCATATCCCTGTGGGAGCGAGCCTTTGTGGCGAGGGGCTTGCCCCCGTTGGGTCGCGAAGCGGCCCCAATCTACGACTGCTGCGCAGCCGAACGGGGCAAGCCCCCTCGCCACGTAAGCCCGTCCCCATATGGGGTTAGTGGGTTGCCTCGTTACCCCGGTTTTCCATGACAGTGACGGTGGCCGTGGTCCCGGCACGCAGGCTGTTTTTGGCGATATAGTCGGCGTCGATCTGAATCCGCACCGGCACTCGTTGCGCCAGTTTGACCCAGGTATAGCTGGGGTTGATGTTGGCCAGCAGGCGACTGCCGGGGGAGTTCTCACGGTCGGCGATAGCAAAAGCGATGCTTTGTACGGTGCCGCCGAAGGTCTCGCCGCTCATCAACTCGATCCTGACCCGATCACCCTCCTTGATTCGCGGCAGCTTTGTTTCTTCAAAGTAGCCACTGATATAAAACGAATCGCTGTCCACCAGTGCCAACAATGCGCCCCCGGCAGTGGCGTAGTCCCCTTGGCGAGTCAGCAGGTTGGTCACGTAACCGCTGACAGGCGCTACGACTCGTGTGCGCTGCAAGTCCAGTTCGGCCTGGGTCAGAGCGGCGATCGCCAGCTGCACGTTGGCATGTGCCAGGCCCAGATTGGCCTGATTGCGCAAGAGTTCCGCCTGCGCCACAGCGACTTCGGTACTGGACTTTTCCCACTCTTCGCCGGAGATCGCGAAGCGCTGTTTAAGGGTTCGACGGCGCTGCTCTTCGCTTTGACGCTGCCGCAGCAGCGCTTCGCTGGAGACAATCGTCGCTTCGGATTGACCCAGCGTGGCTTTGGCAACTTCCACCGCACGCTTGGCATGCTCCACCGCCAGCGTATAGCGAGCCGGGTCGATCTCCAGCAGCAACTGGCCCTTCTCGACACGCTGGTTGTCTTGAACGCTCAGGCTGACGATCCGCCCCGAGACATCGGCGGACAACGTCACCACATCGGCGCGAACCCGTGCATCGCGCGTCCAGGGCGCGCGGGTGTAATGCTCCCAGGCGAACCAGCCAAGGATGACGGCCAGCACCACCACCGCCAGGGTCGCGAGTCGGGCAAGGATCGTCTTCAAGGCATCAGGCTCCCATCATCAGAATCAACGTTGCGCATACGCAGGCATACAACGCGCCTTCGAACAGGGCTTCATGCCAGACAAATCGCAATACCCCCAGGCGGCGCAAGGTCCAGTCCAACAGCAGAAAAATCGGCAAGGCCAGCAACAGCGCCTGGGCGATTGGCGGCAGATAGACGCCCCCCACTTCCAGATCAATGGGCAAGGGCTGGCACTCCTTCCTTGTCTGCGGGTTGAAAGTATTTGCGATGGCGCTCCAGAAACGACACCACGATCAACAACGCCACGCGCATCCTGAATACCGACCACAGGTGTTCATGTACGTCTAGATGCAAGTCGTCCATTTCATCGCCCAAGACATGCAAGCTTCCGAGCAACTGCACAAGGTCAACCCCGGGTCGCCCGGCGATCAATCGCCCTGTCTCTCGGACTGCCGCCAGCAAACGGTTCTGTTGTTGTGTACTCAACAACGTATTGCTCTGCCCCTGCTGCCTGAGCTGGTTCAAAGCCACCCCCAGCGCCATGCACCCGAGGCTGACTTCGAACAGCTCGCGGGTATGCTTGTCGCTGGTCGCCGGCAATAGTCCCAACATCATGGTCAGGCGATCGACCATACGGCTTTCAAACGCAAATTGCTGTTCATCGGTGGCCGGCGTCTTCAACAAAGCGTAGACCTGCTCGCAGCTTTCATTGAACAGCCGGCGCATTCGTAAATCGGGCCTGAACGGGAAGATCAAGGCGTAAACACTGAGTGCCAGCGCGGCGGCGCTGATATACGCGCCGGCAAATTCAAACCACTGAATGGCAGAGTTTTGGCCGATTCCTGCGTTTTGCGGCCCCAGCAACAACATGGTCGTCAGTCCAAGACCAATGCCTGTGCCAGTGGTTGGCGGACTGGCCAGCCCCACCGCGACCGCGTACAGCAATGGCGCAAACAACAAGGCGAGCAACTCGAAGTCACTGATCATCGGCATCAGCATGAACAGATAGAACGCCGACACCACCAAGGCCAGACCCAGCCCCCTGGCAAAGCTTTGACTGGCCAGCAACGGCCGCGGAAAAGTCGCCATCAGCGAACAGAGAATCCCCACTACAATCATCCCGCCACGGGCCCCATCCCAAGCAGTCTCGATCCAGATCAGCCCCGCCACCAGTAACGCTGTAAATGCCCGGACTGCGTTCATTGCTGCCAACGTGAAGTCCAGATGCAACGGGTTGTCCTGGCCGCGGAACACGCAACTGGCTTCCCGTCCTTCCTGGATCGCGTCGCTCAGTTCCAGAATCTGCCCCAGTTGCTCCAACATCCGTGCCTGCTCCCAGCGCAGTGCCCAGGCCAATGAACGCAGCGTGGCAGGCATCGTCTCGGTGAGTTGTTCGGCCTTGTAGGCCTGGTCATCGAAACGCTGTTGCAGCGTCAAAAAATGATGCCGCGCCTCGGTCGACAATGAGCGACCTTGCACGGCCAGCTCATCAAGGAATGCCAGTTCCTCGCTGCGCAAACGCTGTATCTCTTCCGGCAGCGCGCCTTCCCAACGTTCGGTGAGTAATTGCCGCTGGTGACGCAAAGCCGTCAGCCGCGAAGTCAGCAGCACCAGTTGATTGCCAAGCAATTGCACCAGGCTATTGGCGCTGCGCAACCGTGGTGCATCGAAGTACAAATGTCGACGCAGCCCTTCAAGGGCGCTGATCTCGCCCAACAGTTGCATTTGCCGCTTGTGGAAATCGGCCTCGCTTTCCTCGGTTCGAATCACCGCTGCCGCGTGAGTCGCGAGCAGTTTGATCACTTGATCGATCTTGGCGAAGTAACCCTTGGCCACCGCCTCCGGTCGCGCCGTCAGAAGGCTGACAACGCACACGCAGGCCACCGCCAGCAATGTTTCTGTCACGCGAGTGACTGCCAGCAGGAACGTACCCTCCTGATCGGGTTGCGCCAGCAGTGCCACCACCACCGCCGTGTAACCGCTCAGGACAAACGCTTGGGAACTGGTGTAGCGCAACAAGGTGCCGCCGGCGGTACACAGCGCCAACCACAAGGCCAGGGTGATGATGAAGGGCAGCGGCGCCTGGGGGAAAATGGCCATGATCAACACCGCGACCGCCGCGCCCAACGTGGTGCCGATGATCTGGCCGAAACTTCGGGCCAGGGCCATGCCGCCCAATGGCTGACTGACAATGATCACCGCCATGATCGACCACTTGGGCTGGTCGAGGTCGAACACAAAGGCCAGGTACAGCGTCAGCAGCCCCGCCACGATGGTTCTCAGGGCAAACAGCAGCACCTCGCGTCCGGGGTTGAGAATCGCCTTGAAGTATTGAAGCAGCGGTTGCATGGGAGCGCTCATCGAGTCATCTCCTGCAAGCGTAGTCATTGCTTCCTTGCTTCGACGAGTTTCAATGTCGACAAGACCTGTAGGCCATTTCGCCGATGGACACGCCTGCGTCGATAGAGCCTGTCGATCACTTCGTCAGCCAAAGCGATTGGACAGGATCCCCCCATGCCCCTAGGCTGAAATCGCTGCGAAAGCGTCACTCTCTCTATAAAGCCCCTGCCCATGATTGTGCGTCCCAAGCCGAATCTGCTCGGCATGTTGTTTTCCCTTAAAGGCTCGATTGCCAAGCGCATTGCCTTGCGCAGTCTGTTGGTGACCCTGCTGGCGTCGGTAATCGTGCTGGTGGAGATCTGGCACCCGGCGTATTTCTCCAAGGTCAACGCCACGCCGTTCACCCTGCTGGGTCTGTCGTTGTCGATCTTCATGAGTTTTCGCAACAATGCCTGCTACGACCGCTGGTGGGAGGGCCGCAAGCATCTGGGGCAGTTGATCATCGAAGTGCGATCGTTGATTCGTCAAACCCAGGGGCTGATGGAGGCGGCCGAACGTGAACTTATGCTGCGTGAACTCTGCGGGTTCGCCCATGGCCTGATCGCCCGCCTGCGCGTTGAAAACGAGATGAGCGCCATCAAGCCGTGGACGCAGGATGCCGTGGACGCAGAGCATCCGAACATCACTGACGCGCTCTTGCAGCGGATTGGCGTCCGGTGCTCGGCCCTTGCCGAACGCGGCCAGATCAGCGAATGGCGTTATACCCAACTGGAAACGCGACTGGTCAGCCTCAGTCAGGTCCAGGCCAGTTGCGAACGCATCAAAAGTACGCCGCTGCCCTTCCCCTACACCCTGTTGCTGCACCGCACCATCTACCTGTTCTGCATCTTGTTGCCGTTCGCCATGGCCGAATCTCTTGGCTGGCTGACACCGGTGATTACCGCCATTGTCAGCTACACCTTTTTCGGCCTCGACGAAATTGGCGACGATCTGGAAGACCCGTTCGGCTTCGATGAGAACGATCTGCCGTGCAATGCGATTTTGCGCACGCTGGAGCGCGAAGTGCTGGCAGCGTTGGGGCAAACCGACTTGCCACCGGCCCTTGAGCCCGATGACTACGTGCTGAACTGAGCCAGGGTTTGACTCACAGCCCGGCCTGACCGAAGCTGGTGACCTTGTAAAAGCCTGTCAGCTCCCGGATTCCTGCATGCCTCAGTCCCGCCGCTATCTGCTCATCAGCCTCTGTGCACTGTTTGCCCTCGCCCTTGCCTGGTTTTTTTTGCGCAGCACGACGCCCGTGGTGCCGGAGGCAATTCGACGCGGCTACAGCGAAGCGCTGACCCAGGCACGCATGGGTCAACCGGGGGCGGCGCGGGTTCTTTACCAGCAATTGGGCCGCCCTGACCTGTCCGACAAGCGCCGCGTCTGGCTGCATGCCGAACTGCCCAACTACCCCAGCCCGCAAGCCTTGAAACTGGCGGATGCGGACCTGCAACATCCATCGGCGGAGGTACGCATCGCGGCGATCAAAAGCATCAGCGGTTTAGTGCCCAATGGACAGCGAAGTCTGTTGCTCGGGCCCTTGCTCGATGACAGCGACCCAAGCGTCCGGTTTGCGGCGGTCAACGCCTTGCTGGGGCTGTCTCCGGATGAGCTGGGGTTGTATTTCGGCCCCCTGGAGCAAGCCATTGACGCTTGGGAGCAGGTCCTCAAGCAGCAGCCGGAAAGCGCCGACACCCAGTACCAGCTGGCACGCCTGCATTTGCACAATGCCGAACTGAAGGACGCGCAGCAGGCATTGGAGCGCACGTTGCAACTGGCGCCCGGCAACTTGCCGGCACTGGTGATGCAGATTGACGTGCTGGATCGACTGGGCCAAAGCGATGCCGCCCAGCAATTGTTGGCGAAGCAGTTAAAGGCCCAGCCCGATTCGGCCTACTTGCAACATGCGTTGGGGCTCTGGTTGCTGCATCACGGGCAAAGTGAGTTCGCGTTGCTCGGGCTGTCCAAAGCCGTGGAGCTTGAACCCGACAACAAGGATTACCGCTACGACCTGGCCACCACGTTGCATGGTGAACAAGAGCTGGAGGCCGCGCAGAAACAGCTGCAGGAAATCGTCCAGCGCCACCCGGCCGATCGCAAGGCGCGCGTGCTGTTGATCAACTATTGGAAGGAAAGCGGGCAGTTGCAGAACGTACAGATCCTGTTGGCGCAGCTCGAGCAGCTCAATCCGGATGATCCGGCGTTGCAGCAAGGGCTTTAATCAAGATCAAAAGATCGTCCGAACGCGGCCCGAGCCTTCGGCAGCGCCTACAGGGGGGCCGTACGACACAACCGTCGACGCAGCTTCAGGAGAGCATGTCCTGCATGATCTGTTGCAACACATCCAGATCGAATGGCTTGGCCAGGATCGGTGCCTTGCGGGTGATCGGGCTGTCGGTCTCGCGGATTTCCTGCGGGTAACCGCTGATGAAGATCACCTTGAGTTCCGGTCGCAGCTTCACGGCTGGTTCGGCGATTTGCACGCCAGAAATCCCGCCAGGCAGGCGGAAATCGGTGATCATCATGTCCAGGTTCGGTTTGCTCGCCAGAATCTCAAAGGCCTGCTCACCGTTTTCGGCTTGCAGCACTCGGTAACCTTCACCCGACAAATAAGCGGACAGCACCATCAAAATCGAAGGGTCATCTTCAACGATCAGTACCACGTCTTGTGCATCTTCACTCATGGAAAACCTTTGTTCGGTCAATAGCTGCTGATACGACCATGTGGTCAATCAGAGGTTGCGTTCATCGGGCTGTTTTCCTGCAGCGGCAGACAAACGCGAAACAAGGCGCCTTCGCCAATCCGGCTCTCGACGGTAATGGAGCCACCATGGGCGGCGACAATCTGCTGCGAAATAAACAACCCCAGGCCCAGCCCCGCCACCACGGCCCTGGTGGAAACCCGCTCGAACTGCTGAAAAATGCGCTGTTGATTCTCTACACCGATCCCGATACCGCGATCCTGAACCTCAACCCGCGCTTGCCCGTGGTGATTGTACACGCGAACGTCGATCGCGCTCTTGGCACCATAGCGCAACGCATTAGTCAGCAGATTGCAAATCACTTGTTCGATACGAAACTCGTCCCAGTCGCCCATCACGGGCTGGTCGGCGATCAAGCTGACTGACGACTCTGCGGCCTCAACCTGCGGTGCGAAGTTCTGCAAAAGATTGTGCACCAGTTGCACCAGGTCAAACCGACTGGGGCGGATAGAAAGCTTGCCGGTGCGGATCCGCGACACATCAAGCATGTCTTCGATCAGGCGGATCAAGCTTTTGATCTGCCGTTCGTCGCGCTCGACCATGGCGTGCATTTTGTCCAGGGTGAACGCCGCGGCGTTATCCCGGGCCAGGTGCATTTTGCGCAACTGGGTTTCGAGGATCAGGCCATTGAGCGGTGTACGGACTTCATGCGCAACGATGGACATGAAGTCATCGCGCATGCGCACCGCCTGCTTCAGTTCTTTCTGGGTGTTCTGCAACTGTTCGAGCAACGCCCCCTGTTCGCGGCGACTTTGCTCCAGGGCTTCGACCTGTTGCTTCATCGCCTTGCTCTGGCGATACAGATCGACGAAGACATTGACCTTGCTCTTGACCGCGTGAACATCCAGCGGCTTGTGCAGAAAGTCCACGGCTCCGCTTTCGTAGCCCTTGAATGCGTAGTTCAGATCACGGCCAGCGGCACTGACGAACACAATCGGGATGCTTTTGGTTTTTTCCGTGCCGCGCATCAACTCGGCCAACTCAAAGCCGTTCATGCCGGGCATCTGCACATCGAGAATGGCCAGCGCGAATTCGTGCTGCAACAACAGCGACAGGGCTTCGTCGGCGGACAAGGCCTTGTAGACGATGAGGTCCTGCCGCTTGATCAACGCCTCAAGCGCCAGCAGGTTCTCCGGCAGGTCGTCGACGATCAGCAATTTGGCCTGGATATTACTTAGCATGGGATTTGTTCCCGCTCGACACGAAGACGGCCGAAGCACCGATCACGATAGCTTCTACACAAGGAATACCTGCACGGTTCATGATTTGCGGTAGATCCTTTCTTGTTTGACCAACGGCTCAAACTGATTGCCATAGGCCGAAAAATCCAGGGTTTCCTTGCTGCCCAGTGCCAGAAAGCCCCGATGACACAAAGATTCGTGAAACAAGCCGAACGTTCGATCCTGAAGCTTTTTGTTGAAGTAAATCAGCACATTACGACACGAAATCAATTGAGTTTCGGAGAATACGCTATCAGTGGCCAGGCTGTGATCGGCGAACGTTACGTTGTCGCACAGGCTCTTGTCGAAAATCGCGTAGTCATAAGCCGCCGTGTAGTAATCGGCGAACGAACGCTGACCACCGGCCTGCTGATAATTGTGAGTGTAGGCCCGAACATTCTGCAGGGAGAAAATCCCCTGCCTGGCTTTATCCAGCGAGCGCGGGTTGATGTCAGTGGCATAGATGATAGTGCGCTCCAGCAAGCCTTCTTCGCGCAGCAGGATCGCCATCGAATAGACCTCTTCGCCGGTGCTGCAACCAGCAATCCAGACCTTGATCGACGGATAGGTCTTGAGCAGCGGCACCACTTCCTGACGCAGCGCCAGGAAGTGCGAAGGGTCGCGAAACATTTCGCTGACCGGAATCGTCAGCAATTGCAGCAGCTGCATGAACGCGGTTGGGTCGTGCAGGACCTTCTCTTGCAGCGCCGAGATGGTATTGCACTCGAATTGGCTCAATGCATGGTTGACCCGACGCTTGATCGACGCGCCGGAGTAATCGCGAAAATCGTAGCTGTATTTGAGGTAGATCGCTTCGATCAACAACCTCAGTTCGATTTCGCTGCGCTCCATTAGAGGCGTTCCATCTTCGGTAACCACACACGAATCAGCGAGAACAGGCGATCCAGGTCGATGGGCTTGGCCAGGTAGTCGTTGGAGCCGGCCTGCAAGCAGCGCTCCTGATCGTCCTTCATCGCCTTGGCCGTCACCGCAATGATCGGCAGCTTGCGCCAGCGCGGATCATTGCGGATTTCCAGAGTGGCTTCGAAACCATCCATTTCCGGCATCATCACGTCCATCAGCACCAGGTCGATGTCCTCGACTTCATTTAATCGCTCAATTGCTTCACGACCGTTACGGCCAATCACCACCACCGCACCCTTCTGCTCCAGCGCACTGGTCAGGGCGAAGATATTGCGTACATCGTCATCCACCAGCAGCACTTTGCGCCCCTCGAACACCTTGTCGCGGCTGCGGGCGGTCTTGAGCATAGTCTGGCGTTCATGGGATAAGCGGGATTCGACCTTGTGCAAGAAGAGTGTCACTTCATCCAGCAACCGCTCGGGCGAACGCGCGCCCTTGATGATGATCGAGCGCGAATACTTGCGCAGCTCGGCCTCTTCGTCCCGGGTCAGGTTGCGTCCGGTATAGACGATCACCGGTGGAAACGAGCAGATATCCTCGCAGGACATGCGCTTGAGCAAGTCGTTGCCAAGCATGTCCGGCAGTTTCAGGTCGATGATCATGCAGTCGAAAATCGTCGTGCGCAGCAAATCGAGTGCATCCTGCGCCAGGCCGACGGCAGTGATTTCGATGTCCTCGTCGCCGATCAATCGGGCGATGCTGTCACGCTGCAGATCGTCGTCTTCGACCAGCAATATGCGTTTGACCTTCTGGGTCAGTTTGGCTTCGAGGCGGGCAAACACCTCCTTGAGCTCCTCGCGCGTAGTCGGTTTGACCGCGTAACCGATGGCGCCCATGTGCATGGCGGCCTCGACACGGTCTTCGACCGAGATCACATGCACGGGAATGTGCCGGGTTTCGGCTTGCTCTTTCAGGCGCTGCAACACCGTCAGCCCGGAATGATCCGGCAGGCGCATGTCCAGCAGGATCGCGTCGGGGATGAATTGCCTGGCCAGGTCGTAGCCTTCATCGGCGCCGTAGGCCACCAGGCACTGATAACCGAGTTCATGGGCCAGATCGTAGAGGATGTGCGCAAAGTCCGGCTCATCTTCCACCACCAGGATGCAACGAGTGGCGAACGGCGCCTTGTAGCGATCATCATCGAAACGCGCGACTTCGACCTCGGCAACCAGCGGTACAGGCGCGGTAACCACGATGGCTTGCGGCATGGTCACCGGCGTGGCTTTCATCGTTTCGACAGGCGCATCGCCCGGTTCGATGTAGTGCTGCGGCAACACCAGGGTGAACACACTGCCCTGCCCCGGCGTGCTGGTCAGGCTGACGGAGCCGCCCAGCAAGGTGGCCAGATCACGAGAGATCGACAGGCCCAGGCCGGTTCCGCCGTAACGACGGTTAGTAGTGCCGTCGGCCTGACGGAAGGCTTCAAAAATGCTGTCCTGATGATCCGGCGCAATGCCGATCCCGGTATCACGGACGATAAAGGCGATGCCCTCGCCTGGCTGAGCCGCGACAATCAGGCTGACTGTGCCCTTTTCGGTGAACTTCACCGCGTTGGACAACAGGTTCTTGATCACTTGCTCCAGGCGCTGGCGATCGGTGAACAGCATCAGCGGTGCGTCAGCGCGCAATTCGACTTCAAAATCCAGTTTCTTGTCCGCAGCCAACGGCTCGAACATTCCTCGCAGGCCTTCCACCAGGCGCGCAACGCTGGTGTTCTCCGGACGCACCTCAAGCTTGCCGGCCTCAACCTTGGAAATGTCGAGAATGTCGTTGATCAGGTTGAGCAAGTCGTTGCCGGCGGAATAGATCGACTCGGCGAACTTGACCTGCTCGGCGCTGAGGTTTTCCTGCGGGTTTTCCGCCAGCAATTTCGCCAGAATCAACGAACTGTTCAGCGGCGTGCGCAATTCGTGGGACATGTTGGCAAGGAATTCGGATTTGTATTTGCTGGCACGCTGCAATTCTTCGGCGCGGGCCTCGAGCTCGAGCTGGGCCTGATTCAGCTGGCTGTTCTTCAGGTCCATGGCGTCGCGTTGCTCGGCCAGGATCTGCGCCTGTTCGGCGAGTTGCTCGTTGGTTTGCTCCAGCTCGATCTGCTGGGTTTCCAGGTGAGCCTGGGACTCCTTGAGAACCCGCGACTGCTCTTCCAGCTCTTCGTTGGCGCTCTTGAGCTCTTCTTGCTGAACCTGCAACTCTTCGTTGAGTTGCTGGGTTTCGGCCAGCACTTCCTGTAAGCGCTGGCGATAGCGCGCCGCTTCGATCGAGGTGCCGATGTTGCCGGCAACCAGTTCGAGCAACTCGATGTCACGATCTGTCAGCGGTCGCAGGAAACCGAGTTCGATCACCCCGTTGACGCGATCGTCATCGCTGGTCGGCACCGCCACTACACTGCGTGGTAAACCGTCGCCCAGGCCGGAGCTGACTTTGAAGTAGTCCCCTGGCACCTCATCAAGACGAATCAGACGCGCCTGTTGCGCCACCTGGCCGACAATCCCTTCGCCATTGTAAATCTGCTGCTCAAGTGCTTCCTGTTCCCGGGAGAAACCGTAAGACGCGATGCGCTTCAGGCCACCATGCTCCTCACGGACATAGATCGCCGCGACGGCGCTGCCCAGGTATTGCGCGCAGAACTGCAGGATATTGCGGCCCAACAGATTGAGCGATAACTGCCCCAGGACTTGCTCGGCCAGTTCGGTCTGGCCATTGCGCAACCAGGCCTGCTGTTCCAGACGCCGGGCGCTGGCCTGTTGCGCGGCGAGGTTGACGCTGTAGCTGCGGGACAGGTTGAGTAGATCCCGGCGGCCGACATAGGCCAGCAATCCGCTGATACCGGCTACGAACAACAGATAAAGGGCGATGCTCCAGATTGTGGCGCTTCGCACTTCTTCATTGCGCGTGGCACGCAACTGCTGCTCCATGTCGATCACGTCTTCGAATTGCTTGCGGATCTCATCGGTCAACCGTTTGCCGCGCCCGACCTTGACGACGCTGCGGTAATCACCGCCTGCGCGCTGCAAATCGATTATCGATTGCGCGTAATTGGCCCATTCCGTCTGCAAGGCCTGGAGCCGGTGCAAGCGGTCGGTTTGCACCGAATTGTCCGCGGTCAGTTCGAGCAAGGTATTGAGGGCGGCCACTATTCTTGGCTTGGCCGTCTCATAGGGCTCGAGAAAATGCTCGTCGCCACTGAGCAGGAAACCGCGCATACCGGTTTCCAGATCGACGGTCAGTTTTACGGCTTCATTGGCATTATTGATCACCCGGTCCGAGTGCTGGACCCACTGGATCACCGACAGCAGATAGGTGATCAGCAAGACAAAGAACGCCGCGCTGATGACACCGACACCCAACGGCAGGCTGACGTTGCGGCTCAGGAGTTTACGGAATCGTTGCTCATCAACCGCAGGCGCAGAGGTCATGGGAAGCCTTGTCGAACTGTTGGAAGCCATCGAGTCTGCCCCAAATCGGCCGAGGGGATCCATTTTTCTGACACGTTTTTCGGCAATATCCTGCATTTCACTGCTCCGGCGCAAAGGAGCGGTTATTCTTCGCGGCTCTTGTGCGGCTATTGTTCTTTGTAACGCCTCGGGAACTTGTCGTGATCCGTCACTTACTCATGCAAGAGCCCGGCGATTTCGATCGACGCTATCGTAAATCCAACCTTTGAGAGCCCCACTATGTCCACCAACACATCCACCATCCTGGTCGTCGAAGACGATGCCATCGTGCGCACGCTGATCGTCGATGTGCTGGAGGAACTGGAATACCGGGTACTTGAGGCCGATGGCTGTGAAGAGGCGCTGGATTTCATCAACGATGAGGACCAGCACATCGACCTGCTGATGACCGATGTGGGGCTGCCGGTCATGGACGGCCGGGAATTGGCGAAACAGGCACGCCTGCTGCGCCCCGAGTTGCCGATCCTGTTCGCCAGCGGTTATGCCGAAAGCATCGAGGTGCCTGACGGCATGCATGTGATCGGCAAGCCGTTCTCGATTGATCAACTGCGGGATAAGGTCAAGGACATACTTGAAGTGTAACTAAGCGCTTAAGCCGCACCGAGCACCTGCTCCTGAAAAGAGCGGTGCTTTTTAGTTTTTCCGCAACGGAACAGTCCGTACCCTCAACAACTTTATGACCCCATCTGAAACAGACACTAATACAATGCCAGTTGCCCAATAACTTAAACTAAAAGAGGATCCCCACACCTTTAAGCAACAACCAGTAGAAGGAACTACCAATGGACCAACAGCACACAACTGCGAATTATAATTTGCAACTATCCAACCCTCAAGACATCACCCCTCGACTTAAACAAGGCATTGAGGGCGATAAAATCGAGCGAGGCGAAATCATCGCACAGCTTAAAAAGGCTATTTCCGGAAAAGAAAACAATGAGCAGATAGACTGGGAAGAGCTATTCATTACAGTGACCGAAGGTTCTTCGTTCGAACAGGCGCTGCGCCCCGGCGCTGTCATGTTGCAGAGCATGATCGACAAGCCCGCCTTTAAAGAAGTGCTCGCCTACTATTCCGTCCATCCCGATGCTTCGTTCTATGTTGTCGATGCAGGTCACATCATCGCTTCCCATAATGGCCGCGAAATACGATTGACCGCAAAGACCAAACTTGATCCGGACCTCAATGATGATTTGGTTGCAATCGCGGATATTGCAGCAACCATCGACAGAGTGGTGTTCTTCGACAATCGGCTGGGTGTTGCTCAATGGATCACATTCCACGAATACGAACTGCCCGAAGATGTAAAACGCATAAAAAACCTGATCAAACATCTAGAGTTTGACTACCACCCTTCCCCTGCATTGGGTAACTACTGGGAAGCCATCACGAGCAGTGAGGACAGGGCTTTGGTGTTGTCGGCGGATGACAGGCAAACAATTCGTACCTTGACCGCTCAGCACATCGGCGGACGCGGAAAACTGCTGGTGGACCTGTGTAGCATTGCATTGGGAAATCGTTCGAAAACAGCAAACCGATTGAATTGCCGCGAACTGCTGCATGAATTGGGTGTACACCCCTATTTCAAAAGCTGGTCCGAAAGTTACTTAAAAGCGCTTGACTGGTACGGATCCAAATCAGGTGAGTCCGTCTCAGAGTTGAACCTCGAGCAGGTGCTCATGACTGCAATTATTCTCGACATTTACCCGGACGCGGGAGGCGACGAGCGTCGAAATCACATCGCGGGTTACAACCTTTATGCACCTGAAAACATAGAGAAATCGGTTCCAGAGGTTTTCACTGAACTGGAACGGCATCTTGAGAATGAGCATGACATTCCTTCTAACACCAGTACGCTCGCCGCCTACTTGCTGCTGGCAGGCAGGGCACCCGAATTTCTGGTAAGAAATCTGCCCGAATCATTGCGACTGGGCACCCCCGAATGGATTACGTTCTGTCGGGGTGTTGCCATAGCAGAAGCCAACGCTTGCGGCTCCGTGCTTTCCATGACATTTGCAAACGTCATGCAACTTGAAGCGATTGAGCCAGTCAACAACGAGCAGGAAATTCTGCACAGCGTGCTATCAGTAGACCCGATTATTGACTGGGCGCTGTTGAACAACGTGATTACTCTTGAGCAGGTGATCAGTGACTATAAAGGTTCTGGTGATCGTGCCATTGAGGCTTATCAGACCTTTGCGGATGCCTATTCGCAAGCAGTCGCCACGTTATCGACCCCACTGCCCAGCCGAAAAGCGATTTCCCGGGAGATACTTGAGCAGATCGTGCCGGACTGCGATTTCATCGACGAAAAAATACTGTTCGAGAAACAACGGGGTTGGCACGAGTTCAACAATTTCGAGCCGTTAGCCATGTCCATGGTAGAGCTCAACATGTCCAACCATCTGGGGACACTGAACTGGGATTTGAAAAGAAGCCCTAGTCTCTACCAGAGATTTCCGCACCTTGTGCCTAATCTGGTCTCTACGGAGGGGATTTTCAAACGTCGTTTTGACCAGGCTTATGCGCCATTGGAAAAAGCGATGGCCAGTATTGTCAAGCTGGCTTTGTCGGCGTTACCGCCGGCTGACCGGGTTCGTTTGCTGTGCGGTGAAGTCACTTTCTTCACTATCCGGCCCTCGGTTGCCATCATCCAGCCTCCCGATTTGTTTCCTCAGGAAAAACAGAAATCCAAAGATGAAGCCACGGGTCGCTATGGCGTCGTGATGTGCTCGAAATATGAAGGCCGGTTGTATTGTTATGAACTGTTCACCTTGCACGGTGAATGCAGGGAGAACCCTCAACTGGCAGCACTTGTGCAAAAAGAAGGTCTGCTGGCACAACCTGCGAGACTGGACTTTACCGATCACATCAACAGTTTGAGCAAAGCCGAAAAAATCCACAATTTGCCAACTGATATAGAGAGCTATACCCATGGAGTTCCACCAGGCAACACCCGGTCCAGTCATGGGGTAATTGAAAAACTGGGATCATTGAACGCATCGGTAAAAACAACACGCACTATTAAGCCTGGTTATTATGAGAGTTATCAAAGCGAAGAATTCAGCCCCCTGACAAATTTCATTTTGAAGCATCGCCCCCTCTGGACGTACGACGAACTGATAGAAGACGCACGGGGCCGAACGGAACTGGAGCAAAGACACTCAAAGGAAGAACAACAATTCGAGACATTCATTAATATTATTGTGCCCTTTAAATCCTGCATCGAAGACTTCTTCTCCGACGATCCGGACCGTAACAGGGGCAGTACGCTGTCCTGCACGCTTGAACTAGCGATGACCGTTTTGCTGGTCGTTGGCGTCGCCGCAAAAGCCGCTAGCGTTGCGGCAAAGGCCGTTTCCACGGCCTCGAAGACCAGAGCGCTAGCCAAGTTGGGCCTAGGGTTTCTCCACTCTGTGTTCAACCCGCTGGACGGTACGCCAGAGCTGATCCTGGGCGTCGGAAAGTATTTAAAGAAAGGTGTATTGGGTATCAGTCGGGCTGGCTTGAACTCTTTGGAAAGTGCAACCCATCAACTTCGAAGACTGACCGGCAGTGCTGACGCTTATGACTTGATCAAAGCGGCGCAACGAACTGATATCGGACAAGGAACCTGGCGTCCGCTGGGTAGCTCTGGAGATTCTTTCGTCGTGTCTGCGGTCCGCATGCAGGATGACTGGTACGCTCTCAACCGGCTGGGGCAGCCGTGGGGAAAGAAACTCAAAAACTTCGACTTGAGTTTCAAGTCCTACGTTCGCAAGAAACTCCTGCCGGATAGCTTCGTCTCCGCCTATGTCAAAAGAAGCTTACCGATCGCCCAGACAAAAATTGACACCGCACTGCATCAACTGGTGGCGAACAGTGCTGATTTCGAAGTAAAAGCAGTAATAAAGTATTTCTTCGGCAACAGTTCCGCTCAAACTGTTGAGCACCTGACCGAAGCATTACGCAAAATGAAAAAAGACCTCAATCACATCTCCCTGAAGAACATAGATATTGTAAAAAAACCTTCGGACGGCGCGCTGGCGGCAATGCTTCCCGAGACCTTCGCGCGATGGAAAGCAGCGAATTACCCTGCCGATTCAGTTAACAGTCGATTCATTAAGATCTACTCGGACAATATGACTGACTTTTTCCAAAAGGAAAGGTTCGACAGAGGACGGATCGCTGATGGCGTGGTGCATGAGATGTCTCATGGCTCACAACGTACGATTGACCTGATGTATGGCAACCCGGATCCCGCATTTGGTAAGGCCGGCGATGTCGATGTGACTCAGTTGATGAATCTGGCGAAGCATCCGGAAGGATTAGATCCTTTCACATTGCGGGATGCCGATCACAAGGGGTTCCGTGAGTTTAACCAGCTTAAAAAAGACTTGCCCAAGATCGTTGCCGAGGCTCCTGCACTCCTGAACGCCGACTCTTACGCCCTGGCTATTGGCTTGCTGAATCAACGATCGGCCAATTACCCGCGCTTTCTCGAAAACCTGGGCCGGATGAGGAGCAAGTTCGACACCGCAACCGGTAAGCACATCACGGAGGCTGTGATCATTAATCTGTCTACACTCGCCTAGATGCCTGGAACAGAAAATCTCTGTCAACGGGGGCGCTGACCTCCCGTCGACTCAAGTAAACGGCCGCAAACTCACAGGAATCGCCTCCTGTGGTTTAATTGCGGCCTTTTCTTCGTCCCTCCTCGCCTACACCAAGGAACACTGTCATGAGTCAGCTCAACGCAACCAAAGTCCTGGTCATTGGTTACGTCTGGCCCGAGCCCCGTTCTTCAGCGGCCGGTGGGCACGTCATGCAAATCCTTGAAACATTCTTGCAGCAAGGCTGGGACGTCACCTTCAGTAGCCCGGCCGGCACCGGCGAACATCGGGCTGATCTGACGGCGTTGGGCATTCGTGAAATTCCGATTGAATTGAACAACAGCAGTTTCGACGACTTCGTCAGTGAACTTGCTCCGGACATAGTGCTGTTCGATCAGTTCATGATGGAGGAGCAGTTTGGCTGGCGGGTCGAAAAATACTGTCCCGATGCCCTGCGTGTCCTCGAGACATCGGATCTGCAAAGCTTGCGGCACGCCCGGCATCAGCGCCTCAAGGATCGCTTGAAGGTCAATGACGACAATAATGATTTCAGCGACTTGTTCGCGCCGGCGTTGCGCGAAGAGTTCGAACTGATGGCTGATACCGATCTCGCCAAACGGGAGATTGCTGCGCTGTACCGTTGCGACTTGAACCTGATGATCTCTGAAGTGGAGATCGAATTGCTGGTCGAGCAGTTCAAGCTGCCGCGCAACTTGTTGCACTGGTGTCCGCTGATGGTCGAACCTGAGCTCGTACCGCCGACAGCCTTTGAAGATCGGGCGCACTTTCTCAGCATCGGCAATTTTCGACATGCGCCGAACTGGGATGCGGTGCTCTGGATGAAAACAGCTATCTGGCCGTTGATCCGCGAGCAACTGCCCACGGCTCAGTTGCATATCTACGGCGCTTACACCCCCCCCAAAGCTACCGCGTTGCACAACCCGGCCCAGGGCTTTCATGTCATGAACTGGGCAGAAGATGCTTTGCAAGTGATGTCGGCGGCACGCATTTGTCTGGCGCCTCTACGCTTCGGTGCCGGTATCAAAGGCAAGATCGTCGACGCCATGTTATGTGGCACCCCCACGGTGACGACGCCCATCGGCGCCGAAGCCATGCATGGCAATCATCCCTGGCCTGGGACCGTGGCCCGCACGGCACGGGAACTGGCTGACTGTGCGGTGCGCCTGTATAAGGATGAAGCGCTTTGGGCGCAGGCCCAATCCCACGGACAGAGGTTACTGGCCGATCGATATAAAATGTCGGAACATGGCCCGGCATTGATCAAGAAGTTGTTGCACTGCCAACAGCACTTGACTCAACTTAGACGCGATAATTTTACCGGTAGTATGTTGCGTCATCACCACCATAAAAGTACGCAATACATGGCGCAATGGATTGAGGCGAAAAACCGAAACCCCGCCTAAGTTACACACAACTAAATACACACATCTTGCATTATCACGACAATTGATCACCCCTCTCTTTCCCTTTATAAGTTCTTGACCGAAGTGGGTGGCAGTCACTCACTTCGGCCAACCAACAACACCTATCAAACTATGCAAGGAAGCATTAAATGGACAACATTGTTCAGAACAACTACGCATTTAGAAACTGGATGGGCGCCACGCCGGCGATTGATACTTTGTCGCTCGCCGAATTGACACTGCCAGGCACCCATAACGCCGGCAGCGACTGGAAGGCATCCTGGCCGCTGATCCCAGGCGCCCATTGGCTGGCGTGTCAGCACGAATCGTTTTACTCGCAACTGCGCCATGGTTCCCGAGTGCTTGACATCCGTTTGACGTATGACGCCAGTGCGCCGGGGCTCGGCAAGTTCTGCATTCATCACAACGGCTACCGTAACGGCCGCACGTTTGGGCACCTTGTCAAAGACGTAGAAATATTTCTGCAAGAAAACCCCAATGAATTCATCATCCTGGATTTTCATGAGTTGAATGGGGATACCTTTGATTACGCTTACTTCAATAAGATGATGATCCATTTCCTTGGATACCGCTTGATTCCCAACCAAAATCGCTCGTTGAGCATCGGCCAACTCAAACGTCTCAGCGACAGCCAACGCGTTGTGGTTGCTGCGCCTTGGCACTGGGCAATTGACAAGAACGTGTTCATTCAGCAAATCGAGCACAAATGGTCTGGAAACGGCCTCACCAGTGCCTCCGAGTTGGAACAGCACATTATAAAAGTGCTGAAATTCCCGCCAGGCACATGGGCACCATGGTCCCTGTCCGCGACCAGTTATAGCGCTCTCGGTGGTCCGGTAGATATTCACGATGAGCTTAATTCGTGGTTTGACCCGAATAAAAGCGACTGGGCAACACGGTGCAACATTATCAATGTCGACTTCATTGAAGAAAGCAACATCGTTTCGTATTGCCTGACCGCAAACCTGAGTAAAGCGGCCAAGCGCGCCAACTAGCGCCGAGCCATTAAAGGATTAATTCTTATGCAAGTATTTCCGTGACTGGCAATGCAGTCGCGCACTTCTATGCTGGGTCATGAAAGCCTTTCTACGCAGGCGAGCAATAGAGGTATGGCACGCAGCCACACCCTAAACATGGACCTCGTCCCCTCCATGGAAGGGACGAGTCTACGACAAGGAACTGTCATGACCCATAACGCAGTAATCACGCTGGATAAACAAAAATGGATGAGTAATGCCCTCGACATCGATCGTATAAAACTGACTGATGTTATCTGGCCCGGCGCCCATAACGCCGGCATGGATAAACAGGCGCCTAATTATGAGGTGGTCGTCGGCAACTGGACGACATGTCAAAACGGTTCATTTGCATGGCAATTGTCCAATGGCGCACGGGCATTCGATATCCGCCTGGGCTACACCGATGGGGCTGAGCAGTCGATTTTCTATTTCCATCACCATGGATATCAATCACATCGGGTTCTCGATGAACTCATCAGCGCAGTTTCATCTTTCCTGGACCGAAACCCGGATGAATTCGTGGTTTTGGACTTTCATCAGCTAGGGGACGGTAACAATCGCTTTGACTATCAGAAACTCAATGAGCTTCTGGTCAGCCAACTCGGACAGCGAGTGATACCGCCCGACAACGCCACAAAAACGATCGGCGAGCTCAAGCGGATCAGTGCTCGCCGCAGGGTGATATTAGCGGCGCCCGTACGGCGGGAACTGGATGAGAATTATTTCTGGCCGCGTATTGCACACAAGTGGATCAACAAGCGGTTTACCGACACCGAGGATTTGAAAACCCATATTTCCAACACACTCAAAGACGCGCCTTACGAAACATTTTTATGGTCGTTATCGGCCACCAGCTACGCGTTTCTGGGAGGGCCTCAAGACATCAAAAACCACATCAATGACTGGTTCAATCCCACCCGGGACTGGGTCACGCGCTGCAGCATCATCAATACCGACTTTTTCGACGAATCCGAAATCGTTCGTTACTGCTGGAGTGCCACCAGCATGAAAGCGGTATACGGTGATGCCTTGCATGCCCCCGCCTGAGCACAGTCGCGTTGCAAGCTGGCCTTAGGCGCCCCGAAAGAGGCATGATCAAGAGGCGATAACAATAAAAGCGCCCTGACATGACCCGAACAGCCAGAGTCACCGATCCTTCCTACGAATTGATGGACGACCACAACGGGTTGTCCATCATCTATCGCCAACACGGATTCCCCTGCCCCCTGGTGCGCTGGCATTTCCACAAGGAATACGAACTGCACCTGATCATCGCCAGCTCCGGCAAGGTGTTCATCGGTGACTACATCGGTAACTTCTACCCGGAAACACTGTTCCTGACCGGCCCCAACCTGCCCCACAACTGGATCAGCCAGGTGGGCGAAGACGAAGTGGTGCCCGAGCGCGACATGCTGGTCAACTTCACTGACGAGCTGTTCGAAAGCGGCTATCAGGTGTTCGCCGAACTCAAGACAATTGCGCCCTTGCTGGAGCGCGCGCAGTACGGCATCGAGTTTCGCTGCAAGCGCACCATCCGCCAGGCCATGACCTTGATGCAGCGCATCGCCGACACCCACGGCATGACCCGGCTCGGGCATTTTTTCATTCTGCTGGAGTTGCTGGCGGCGTCCGATGACTACCAGTTGCTGTCCGGTGCCACAACGCCGCAATTGGCCGATGAACACAATATCGACCGTACCAACCGGGCGGTGGATTACATCTTTGCCCATTACGCCAGGGATTTAACGCTGGAAGAGGTGGCCGAGCATCTGGGCCTGAAGCCGACCTACTTCAGCCGAGTGTTCAAACAGGCCACCGGACGCTGCTTCATCGAGTTCGTCAATCGCCTGCGCATCAGCAAATCCTGCGAGCTGCTGGCCGATGGCGACAAAACGGTGACCGATGTGTGTTTCGAGTCGGGCTTCAACAACATTTCCAACTTCAACCGGCGTTTTCAGCAACTCAAGGGCATGACGCCGTCGCACTACCGGCGGCTGGCGGTGCAACGGTTGACTGAGCAAAACCTCGGCTGATTTTTAGATCTCCTTCGCGGGCAAGCCTCGCTTTTGCAGGAGCGAGGTTTACCCGCGAAGAGGCCGATGAAACCTGTACAAATTCAATGACCGTTCGCCTCTGCAAAGCCTGTCCTTGCATCTCCCCCGCCAAAGCCCAGTGCAAAAAAGTATCGATCACAGTGCGATGGATGATTTGTCAGCCTGTCAATTGAAGGCTGTAATCGCTGCACATTCTTCCCTCCGCAGGAAGACACAAAAACAATAACTGTCCTTCTGTAACCCCCGGGTGCAGAAAAGGAGTGCACGATGCAACCTTCGGTAAAAGCTCTGCTTGCCCTCACCTGCATGACCCTCAGCAGCGTCAGCCTCGGCGCTCAGACCCTGACCATCGCCACCGTCAACAACAGCGACATGATCCGCATGCAAAAGCTCTCGAAAACCTTCGAAGCCGAGCATCCGGACATCAAACTCAATTGGGTGGTGCTTGAAGAAAACGTCCTGCGCCAACGCCTGACCACCGACATCGCCACCCAGGGCGGGCAGTTTGATGTGTTGACCATCGGCATGTACGAAGCCGCACTCTGGGGTGCCAAGGGTTGGCTGGAACCGATGAAGGACTTGCCGGCCAACTACGCCCTCGACGACGTTTTCCCTTCGGTGCGTGAAGGTCTTTCGGTCAAGGGCTCGCTCTATGCCCTGCCGTTCTACGCTGAAAGCTCCATCACCTATTACCGCACCGACCTGTTCAAGGAAGCCGGGCTGACCATGCCGGAGCGCCCGACCTGGGAACAGATCGGCGAATTCGCCAGCAAACTCACCCATAAAGATAAAGAACAGTACGGCATCTGCCTGCGCGGCAAGGCTGGCTGGGGCGAAAACATGGCGCTGATTACCACCGTCGCCAACGCCTACGGCGCACGCTGGTTCGATGAGAAATGGCAGCCGGAATTCACCGGTCCTGAGTGGAAAAATGCGCTGAATTTCTACGTCGACACCATGAAAAAGTCCGGCCCGCCTGGCGCATCGAGCAACGGCTTCAACGAGAACCTGGCGCTGTTCAACAGCGGCAAGTGCGCGATCTGGGTCGATGCCAGTGTGGCCGGCTCGTTCGTGACCGACAAAACCCAAAGCAAAGTCAGCGACCACGTCGGCTTTACTTACGCGCCGCATCAGATCACCGACAAAGGTTCGGCCTGGCTGTATTCCTGGGCACTGGCTATCCCAACCAGTTCCAAGGCCAAGGAAGCGGCGAAAACCTTCAGCGCCTGGGCCACGTCCAAGGAGTACGGAGCCCTGGTCGCGGAAAAAGACGGCATCGCCAACGTGCCACCAGGCACTCGCGCCTCGACCTACACAGAGGCTTACATGAATGCCGCGCCGTTCGCCAAGGTGACGCTGGAATCGCTGAAAGCCGCGGACCCGAGCCAACCGTCGCAAAAGCCTGTGCCCTACATCGGTATCCAACTGGTAACCATTCCTGAATTCCAGGCCGTGGGCACCCAGGTCGGCAAGCTGTTCTCAGCGGCGCTGATCGGCCAGACCACGGTCGACCAGGCCCTGACCGCCGCCCAGTCAACCACCGAACGTGAGATGAAGCGCGCCGGTTATCCCAAATAACCAGCGCCCCCCATGTAGGGGTCGGCTTGTGTGGCGAGGGAGCTTGCTCCCGTTCGACTGCGCAGCAGTCGCAAAGCTTTTGGGGCCGCTTCGCGACCCAGCGGGAGCAAGCTCCCTCACCACACAAGCCTCGCCCCTACAGTTGATCTTCATTTGTCTGTTCCCAATCGGTTCTGATCGCCATGAATACTTCAACCACTGTCAAAGCTCACATGGACATCCCGCAACCGGTGCGTAAAAGCCGGTTGACCAACCCCGGCTGGTTTCTGGTCAGCCCCTCGGTGGCGTTGCTGCTGCTGTGGATGATCGTGCCGTTGGGCATGACCATTTACTTTTCGATGATCCGCTACAACCTGCTCTACCCCGGCGAAAACGAATTCGTGGGGCTGGAGAACTTCAGCTACTTCCTGAGCGATTCGGGTTTCCTGCCCGGCGCCACCAATACCCTGTTGCTGGTGGGCAGTGTGTTGCTGATCAGCGTGGTGTTCGGCGTGTTGATCAGCGCGTTGCTGGAGGCCAGTGAGTTTCTCGGTCGCGGCATCGTGCGGGTGATGTTGATCTCGCCGTTCTTCATCATGCCCACCGTCGGTGCACTGATCTGGAAGAACCTGATCTTTCACCCGGTCTCGGGAATTCTCGCCTACATCTGGAAGCTGTTCGGCGCGCAGCCGGTGGACTGGCTGGCGCACTACCCGCTGCTGTCGATCATCATCATTGTGTCCTGGCAATGGCTGCCCTTCGCGATCCTGATCCTGATGACTGCCATGCAGTCCCTCGACCAGGAACAAAAGGAAGCAGCGCGCCTGGACGGTGCCGGCCCGATCGCGATTTTCTGGCACCTGACCTTGCCACACCTGGCCCGGCCGATTGCGGTGGTGGTGATGATCGAAACCATCTTCCTGCTGTCGGTGTTCGCCGAAATCTTCACCACCACCAACGGTGGCCCCGGTTACGCCTCGACCAACCTCGCCTACCTGATCTACAACCAGGCGCTGGTGCAGTTCGACGTCGGCATGGCCTCCGCCGGTGGCTTGATCGCGGTGGTGATTGCCAACATCGCGGCCATTGTGCTGGTGCGCATGATCGGCAAAAACCTGACAGACAAAGCCTGAGGCCCGCGCCATGACTCTTCAACAATCCCGTCGTCTGCAAAGCCTGCTGCTCGGCACCCTGGCCTGGGCCATCGCGATCCTGATTTTCTTCCCGATCTTCTGGATGGTGCTGACCAGTTTCAAGACCGAAATCGACGCCTTCGCCACGCCACCGCAGTTCATCTTCACGCCGACGCTTTCGAACTACCTGCACATCAACGAGCGTAGCGATTACTTCAGCTTCGCCTGGAACTCGGTGGTGATTTCCTTTAGCGCCACGGCATTGTGCCTGCTGATCGCGGTGCCGGCCGCCTACTCCATGGCGTTCTACGAAACCCAGCGCACCAAAGGCACGTTGCTGTGGATGCTCTCCACCAAGATGCTGCCGCCAGTGGGCGTGCTGATGCCGATCTACCTGTTGGCCAAGAGCTTTGGCCTGCTGGATACGCGAATCGCGCTGATCGTGATCTACACGCTGATCAACCTGCCGATCGTGGTCTGGATGGTTTACACCTACTTCAAAGACATCCCCAAGGACATCCTCGAAGCTGCACGCCTGGACGGCGCCACCCTGTGGCAGGAAATGGTCCGGGTGCTGCTGCCGATCGCTAAGGGCGGCTTGGCTTCCACGGTGTTGCTGTCGCTGATCCTGTGCTGGAACGAGGCGTTCTGGTCGCTGAACCTGACCTCGTCCAAAGCCGCGCCACTGACCGCACTGATCGCCTCTTACTCAAGCCCCGAAGGTTTGTTCTGGGCCAAGTTGTCGGCGGTGTCGACCCTGGCTTGCGCGCCGATCCTGATCTTCGGCTGGATCAGCCAGAAACAGCTGGTCCGCGGCCTGTCGTTTGGCGCCGTGAAATAGCCCTCAAAGAATAAACATAACGGAGCGCCATCATGGCCAACCTGAAAATCAAAAATCTGCAAAAAGGCTTCGAAGGTTTTTCTATTATCAAAGGCATCGACCTGGAAGTGAACGACAAGGAATTCGTGGTGTTCGTCGGCCCGTCGGGTTGCGGCAAGTCCACCCTGCTGCGGCTGATCGCCGGCCTTGAAGAAGTCAGCGGCGGCACCATCGAGCTCGATGGCCGCGACATCACCGAAGTCAGCCCGGCCAAGCGCGACCTGGCGATGGTGTTCCAGACCTACGCCCTGTACCCGCACATGAGCGTGCGTAAAAACATGTCGTTCGCCCTCGACCTGGCCGGTGTAGCGAAAGCCGAAGTCGAGAAGAAGGTCGGCGAAGCAGCGCGCATCCTGGAGCTCGGGCCGATGCTCGAACGTAAACCGAAACAGCTGTCCGGCGGTCAGCGTCAGCGCGTAGCGATCGGCCGGGCCATCGTGCGCAACCCGAAAATTTTCCTGTTCGACGAACCGCTGTCCAACCTCGACGCCGCCCTGCGGGTGCAAATGCGCCTGGAACTGTTGCGCCTGCACAAAGAACTGCAAGCCACCATGATCTACGTGACCCACGATCAGGTCGAAGCCATGACCATGGCCGACAAAGTCGTCGTGCTCAATGGCGGTAAGATCGAGCAGGTCGGTTCGCCACTGGACCTGTATCACCAGCCGGCCAACCTGTTTGTCGCAGGTTTTCTCGGCACACCGAAAATGGGCTTCCTCAAAGGCAAAGTCACCCGTATTGAAAGCCGGGGCTGCGAAGTGCTGCTGGACGCCGGCACCCGCATCACTCTGCCGCTGAGCGCGGCCAACCTGAGCGTCGGCGGCGCGGTGACCCTGGGCATTCGCCCGGAACACCTGGAGTTGGCGCAACCTGGCGACTGCACGTTGCAAGTCACCGCCGATGTCAGCGAACGTTTGGGCAGCGACACCTTCTGCCATGTGCTGACGTCGTCCGGCGAAGCGTTGACCATGCGCGTTCGCGGCGATCTGGCCAGCCGTTATGGCGAAACCCTGAGCCTGCACCTGGACGCCGAACACTGCCATTTATTCGATGCCAACGGCGTGGCGCTGACTCGTCCACTGCGCGCCGCAGCCTGATATCAGAGAACATGCGATGAAACTGAACAAGTCCAACCTCAACCGCCTCGCCCCCGAGGTGGCCCTGCCCGCCTACACCCTGAGCGACACCCGCCAGGGCATCGCGCACATTGGCGTCGGCGGTTTCCACCGCGCACATCAGGCGTACTACACCGACGCCTTGATGAACACCGGCGAAGCACTGGACTGGGCCATCTGCGGGGTTGGCCTGCGCGCCGAAGACCGTCGTGCCCGGGACGATCTCAAAGAACAGGATTACCTGTTCACCTTGTTTGAACTCGGCGATACCGACGACACCGAAGTGCGAGTCATCGGCGCGATCCGCGACATGCTGCTGGCCGAAGACGGCGCCGAGGCGCTGATCGATAAACTGGCCAGCCCCGAGATCCGCATCGTCTCGCTGACCATCACCGAGGGCGGCTACTGCATCGACGACAGCAACGGCGAGTTCATGACGCATCTGCCACAGATCCAGCACGACCTGAGCAATCCGAACACGCCGAAAACCGTGTTCGGCTTCCTCTGCGCCGCGCTGGCCAAACGGCGTGCCGCCGGCACGCCCGCGTTCACGCTGATGTCCTGCGATAACCTGCCGCACAACGGCGCGGTGACCCGCAAAGCCTTGCTCGCATTCGCCGCCCTGCGCGATGCCGACCTGCGCGACTGGATCGAGCGCAACGTCAGCTTCCCCAACGCCATGGTCGACCGCATCACGCCGATGACCAGCATCCAGCATCGCCTGCAATTGCACGACAAACACAGCATTGACGACGCCTGGCCAGTGGTCTGCGAACCGTTTGTGCAGTGGGTGCTGGAAGATAAATTCGTCAACGGTCGCCCGGCCTGGGAAAAAGTCGGCGTGCAGTTCACCGACGACGTCACGCCTTACGAAGAGATGAAGATCAAACTGCTCAACGGCAGTCACCTGGCCCTGACTTATCTGGGTTTTTTGAAGGGTTACCGCTTCGTTCACGAAACCATGAACGACCCGCTGTTCGTGCGCTACATGCGCGCCTACATGGACCTGGACGTGACGCCGCAACTGGCGCCGGTGCCGGGCATCGATTTGACCGAGTACAAAAACACCCTGGTGGCGCGCTTCTCCAATCAGGCGATTGCCGATCAACTGGAGCGGGTGTGTTCGGACGGCTCATCTAAGTTTCCGAAATTCACCGTGCCGACCCTCAACCGCTTGATCGCCGACGGCCGCGAGACCAAACGTGCGGCGCTGGTGGTGGCGGCCTGGGCGCTGTACCTCAAAGGCGTGGATGAGAACGGTCAGACCTATGCAATTCCGGATCCGCGGGCGGCGTTCTGTCAGGCGCTGGTGGCCGATGATGCATTGATCACCCAGCGGCTGCTGGAGGTTGAGGAGATTTTCGGCACGGCGATTCCGCGTTCGCCAGAGTTCGTCGCGGCGTTCGAGTGGTGCTGTAACAGCTTGCGGGAAGTTGGCGTGACGCAGACGCTCGAACGAGTGCTGGCCGTCTGATTATTCCCACGCTCTGCGTGGGAATGCAGCCCGGGACGCTCCGCGTCCCATCCAGAAGCGGACGCAGAGCGTCCATTGATGCATTCCCACGCAGAACGTGGGAACAATCTTCGGTAGGGTGTTTCCATGGCAAACCAACAACTATTCCTGGGCATCGACTGCGGCACCCAAGGCACCAAAGCCGTGATCCTCGACGCACACAGTGGTCAGGTCCTCGCTCAGGGCGCTGCTGTCCACAGCCTCATCAGCGGCCCCAATGGCCGTCGCGAGCAAGACACTGCCCAGTGGCTGGAAGCCTTTACCCAGGCCACCCGTCGCGCGTTGCTCGCCGCGGATGTCGATGGTCAGGCCATTCTCGGCATCGGCGTTTCCGGCCAGCAACATGGTCTGGTGCTGCTCGACGATCACGGCAAGGTACTGCGCCCGGCCAAGCTCTGGTGCGATACCGAATCCACCCCGGAGAATGATCGTCTACTGGCTCATCTGGGCGGTGAAAAAGGCTCCCTGGAGCGCCTCGGCATCGTTATCGCGCCGGGCTACACCGTGTCCAAGCTGCTCTGGACCAAAGAACAACACCCGGAAATTTTCGCCCGCATCGCCCGTATCCTGCTGCCCCATGACTACCTCAACTATTGGCTCACCGGTCGCAGTTGCAGCGAGTACGGCGATGCGTCGGGCACCGGCTATTTCAACGTACGTACGCGCCAGTGGGACTTGCAACTGCTGCGCGACATCGACCCCAGCGGGCGCCTGCAAGCCGCGCTCCCGGAGCTGATCGATGCCCACCAGCCGGTCGGTACGATCCTGCCGGGCATCGCCGAGCATCTGGGCATCAACCCCAAGGCCCTGGTCTCCAGCGGCGGTGGCGACAACATGATGGGCGCGATCGGCACCGGCAACATCAAGCCCGGCGCGATCACCATGAGCCTCGGCTCTTCGGGGACGGTCTACGCCTATGCCGAGCAAGCGCACGTCAGTCCGGACGCCTCGGTGGCGACGTTCTGTTCCTCCAGCGGCGGCTGGCTGCCGCTGATTTGCACCATGAACCTGACCAATGCCACCGGCGCGATTCGCGAGTTGTTCGAACTGGATATCGAGCAGTTCAACACCCTGGTCGAACACGCGCCGATTGGTGCTGAAGGCGTGTGCATGCTGCCGTTCCTCAATGGCGAACGCGTTCCCGCCCTGCCCCATGCCAGCGGCAGCTTGCTGGGGTTGACCATGACCAACCTGACCCGGGCCAATCTGTGCCGCGCCGTGGTGGAAGGCACCACCTTCGGTTTGCGTTACGGGCTGGACCTGCTGCGCCACAATGGCTTACAAAGCCGCAGCATCTGCCTGACCGGCGGCGGCTCCAAAAGCCCGGTGTGGCGGCAAATCGTCGCCGACATCATGAATACGCCAGTGATTTGTACCGAACAGAGCGAGGCCGCGGCGCTTGGCGCAGCGATTCAGGCGGCGTGGTGCAAGTCTTGGGCAAACGGCCACGAAGACAGCCTGGCGGACTTGTGCGAGCGCTGCGTGAAGCTCGACCTGGCCAGTGAAACCCTGCCGATTGCAGAAAATGTACAGGCCTGTCAACAGGCCTACGAACGCTATCAACAGCATGTCGCAACCCTTTAAAGAGCGAGCAACTATGTATCTGGTGTGTGGTGAAGCGCTATTCGATTTCTTCAGCGAAGACGATGCCAGCGGCCTGGCGTCCAAAGTGAATTTCAAGGCAATTGCTGGCGGCTCGCCGTTCAACGTCGCGGTAGGTTTGCGCCGCTTGGGCGTGGATGCCGCACTGTTTGCCGGGCTGTCGACCGACTACCTCGGCCGTCGCTTGCAGCAAGTGCTGCAGGATGAAGGCGTACGCCCGGATTACCTTGTGGACTTCGCCGCGCCGACCACGCTGGCGATGGTGGCGGTCGGTGCTAACGGCTCGCCTCACTACAGCTTTCGCGGCGAAGGCTGCGCGGATCGGCAGTTGAGCCTTGCTCATCTGCCGCAACTGGGGCCTGAAGTGCGCGGCTTGCACATCGGCTCGTTCTCGCTGGTGGTGCAACCGGTTGCCGATACCTTGCTGGCGCTGGTGCAGCGCGAAAGTGGCAAACGCCTGATCAGCCTCGACCCGAACGTGCGCCTGAATCCCGAGCCGAACATCGAGTTGTGGCGTTCACGGATCGCCACCCTGGTGGAGCTTGCCGACCTGATCAAGGTCAGCGACGAAGATTTGAGCCTGTTGTATCCCGAGCAGGATCCCCAGCGCGTGATCGAAAGCTGGCTGGAGCATCGTTGTCAGTTGGTGTTCCTGACCCGTGGCGGTCAGGGGGCGACGGTGTTCAGCCGGGCTCATGGCACATGGTCGGTGCCGGCCTGTTCGGTGAAGATTGCCGACACCGTTGGGGCTGGCGATACCTTCCAGGCGGCGCTGATTACCTGGCTGACCGAGCAGCAGCTGGATTCGGTTGCGGGTGTGCAGCGGCTGAGCCGTGAGCAGATTGACGGGATGCTCAGGTTTGCGGTGAGTGCCGCCGCGTTGACCTGCAGCAAGACCGGGCCGGATTTGCCGTATCGGCGGCAGTTGAGCTGAAATACACGCCCCCCATACCTCTCTACTATGGCGGGTCCTGATTTCAGGGCCTGCCGGTGGACTTGAATAAAAGACAGCTTGCATATCTTTCTTCATTGAGCGCTACATCTTTTCTCCCATTATATTTTTTAGATATAGTCTTATTGCAATTTAAAAATAAAACCCGTACAAAAGATAAGCGATCATTGACAGCTTTATATTTTTTATACCCGAGAAAATTTATAGCGATTTATACTTGCAACTATTCCAAAAAATAATCATATGCAGCCAACTACAACCAGTTAGTTACTTGACCGCTACATGCCTTCAACTAGTATCTTTTCCACGCACGGCGCAGGTAAGGACAATTGCTGTGCGAAATCCTTATACCACCACAACAGGAAAAGGAACTCCAACATGGAAAGTGTCGCTATCTCAGCTGCCCAAATTAACTGGAACGGCGGACAACGCATTACGCTCACCGCAGGTGATACAGCCACCTGTACTGCGCTTAGCCCAGGCCAGCTGTATGGGATCTTTATCTACAACTCCGCGCAAAATGACAACAACTCGACTGTCTCCGTGAACTGGAGCAACAGCCAGCCGCCCGTACCGATCACGGTACCTGGCACCACGGCCAATGCAGGCCTGGCATCGTTGGGTTTTGTCTCGGGCACCGATACTCAAACCGTTTCGGTCTCACTGTCCAGCAACGCCGGTAAATCACAGGTCGAAATCTGGCTGGGAAGTGTCAGCATGCCGACCAACACATCGGGGCTCAGCAACTATCCGCTGCCGGCCGATGGTGAGCAGCATCCGTTCAACAAGTACACCCGCTACTATGCGGTCCCTCCATCGAAATGGATGAACCTGACGATCACCAGCACCATTACACAGTTCCTCTCTTGCCAGTTCCGTGAGGCGCAAGCGACCGTGTTCGTCGTCAATGAGACGTCGAACGGCCTGCTCTCCGGCCAGGTCACCACGATCGGGCCTACTGCAAGTGAAGTTGGGGCCGTCAAGATCAGTTACTCGCAGATTCAGAGTATTTCCAATAATCTGCAAGGCGACGGTACGCAGTGGGTCTGGATGGATGCTGACAGCCAGCAAAACTCTCAGAGCGCGACCATTTCCCTGCAATCGCTTTGAATTTATTGGCTGAGTCATAAACGAAGGCCCCATCTGTGGGGCCTTCTTTTTTATATGGCGTAGCGGTCAATTGCCTCGAAAAGTGCCTGTATTCATCGTGCAAAACCTCAGCTATAGGGGAAAGCCCTACAAGCGTCAGGCCCCTGACCTACGGCATTTTCGCCTTGAACATGGCCATTTAATACTGCACCATCCGCCCCCTGCTTTTTCAAAGGACGGAATTCAAGGCATGCTGGACGCAAACGCAATCCATATCTCCCTCACCCTCGAAGGCGTTTCCGTCGACCTTCAGGTGCTCAGCTTCATCGGCCGCGAGGCCCTCAACCAGCCGTTCTGTTTCGACATCGAACTGGTCAGCACCCGCCCCGACCTGAAACTCGAAGAGCTGCTGCACAAGCCCGGTTGTCTGACCTTCGGCGCCACCGGCCAGGGCAAAATCCATGGTCTGGTGTACCGCATCGAGCAAGGCGATTCCGGCAAGAGCCTGACCCGCTACAGCATCAGCCTGGTGCCGCAACTGGCTTACCTACGCCACAACCACGACCAACAGATTTTCCAGCAACTCAGCGTACCGAAGATCATCGCCCAGGTCCTCGAAGCCCGCGGCATTCTGGCCGACGCCTACAGCTTCCAGCTCGGCGCGATCTACCCGGAGCGCGTGTACTGCGTGCAGTACGACGAATCCGACCTGCATTTCATCCAGCGCCTGTGCGAAGAGGAAGGCATCCATTTCCACTTCCAGCACTCGGCCAGCGGCCACAAACTGGTGTTCGGCGATGACCAGACGGTGTTCCGCAAACTGGCGCCGGTGAGCTACCAGCAGGACTCCGGCATGGCCGCCGAAAAACCGGTGATCAAGCGCTTCAACCTGCGCCTGGAAACCCGCACTACCCGCGTCAGCCGCCGCGACTACGACTTCGAAAAACCCCGGCTGCTGCCGGAAAGCGCGGCCAAAAGCGCGTTCGCCCCGGACCTCGAAGACTACGACTACCCCGGCCGTTTCACCGACCGCGCGCGCGGCAAGCAACTGGCAACCCGTGCCCTCGAGCGCCATCGCAGCGACTACCAACTGGCCGAAGGCAAAGGCGACGAACCGACCCTGGTCAGCGGCCACTTCCTGGCCCTCAGCGAACACCCGCGCGCCGAATGGAACGACCTGTGGCTGCTGCTGGAAATCGTCCACGAGGGCAAACAGCCGCAAGTGCTCGGCGAGAACATCACCAGCGACGTCACCGACAGCAAGGACGATTTCCATCAGGGCTACCGCAACCGCTTCCTCGCCACCCCGTGGGATGCGCACTTCCGCCCGGCCCTGGAACACCCGAAACCGCAAGTGCTGGGCAGCCAGACCGCCATCGTCACCGGCCCGCCGGGGGAAGAAATCCACTGCGATGAATACGGCAGGGTCAAGGTGCAATTCCACTGGGACCGCGACGGCCAGGCCGACGACAAAACCAGCTGCTGGCTGCGCGTCGCCAGCGGCTGGGCCGGCAATGCCTACGGCGGCATCGCCATCCCGCGAGTCGGCATGGAAGTGCTCGTCACCTTCCTCGAGGGCGACCCCGACCAACCGCTGATCACCGGCTGCCTGTACCACAAGGAAAACGTCGTCCCCTACGACCTGCCGGCGAACAAGACCCGCAGCACCTTCAAAACCCTCAGTTCGCCGGGCGGCAAGGGCTACAACGAGTTTCGCATCGAAGACAAAAAGGCGCGGAACAGATCTACCTGCACGCCCAGCGCGACTGGGATGAAAACATCGAACACGACCAGAAAATCCGCGTCGGCAATGAACGGCACGACACGGTCGAGGCCAACGTGTTCAGCGAGTTCAAGGTGGAAGAGCACCGGATTACCCATCTGGACCGCAAGACCGAAGCACGGGCGGATGATCACCTCACCGTGGGCGTGACCCAGCATGTGAAGATCGGCACGGCGCAGTTTGTCGAGGCGGGTCAGGAGATTCACTACCACGCCGGGGAGAAGGTAGTGGTCGAGGGTGGCATGGAGCTGACGGCCAAGGCTGGCGGGAGCTTTGTGAAGATTGATGCGGGGGGTGTGACGATCAGTGGGACTGAGGTGAAGGTCAACTCGGGTGGTGGGCCAGGTTCCGGCACTGGAATCGCCATCCTTGCCCCGCTTATTCCAGGACTTGCTGCTGCCGACATCGCCGGTCGCCTGATGAAAGAAGCCAAGACCAATCCGACCTGGCTGGAATTGAACCTGCATTACGACAACCTTGAGCCTGTGCAGGGCGCGTCGTATCGAGTTGATTTTGCCGACGGGTCGACCCGTGAAGGCGTGCTGGACGACGACGGCTTTGCTCGTTTGGAGGATGTCCCGAAAGGACCGGCCAAGGTGTATTACGGCGAGGATCCAAGACCGTACAACCGTGAATCAATCAAGGTTGTCGAAAGCTCCGACGATAAGATCAACGAAGACTTGCTCAAATTAGGATATGACCCGAACGAGGTCGATTTACAGGCTTTGGTTGAACAAGCTGCAGGGAGGCTGGCATGAGTGAAGTAGCACAAAATACCGAGGTCACAGACGACACAGACCGTAAGGCCGCTTATAAGGAAGCAGCTGTCGAGTTGGCCAAAGGTATCGCCATGGGCGCCGTGCCTTTCCTCGGCCAGGCCATCGACGCCTATGACACTATCGAATCGTCCATTACTTTGTATAACGCAGAAAGCGCAGACGGAAAGGAAGACGCCAAATTTGACCTTTTAATGGCAGTGATAGGCTGGATACCAGGCCCAGGCGATGGGTTGAAGAAAAGCATGCGCATCGTTAACCGCGACCCACAGCGATTTGCACCGGTTTTGTTCGATCTGTTGCGCTTCGTTCTTCAGGAGTGTGGAATCAAAACCAGTCCCGAGGAGCTGCTCAAGCAGGTTTTCGATGCGTCAAAATTGAGTGCTGAGCTAGACGCTATCATTAGCGCGGTCAAAGGCTCGTCGACATTTCAGAGTTTGCCTAATTGGGCAAAATCCGCGGTCGTTACCGTCTTGGCGACGTCTCGCGACAACATGCCGGAAATGCTCGCTATTGTCGAAAGACGCTTGCTCAAGTGGAAAGGCATGCAACGCAACAGCTCTGCGATGGCGGCGTCAAGCAAGCCGGCAACAACAAAGAAACCCGCGGGCAAAGATGCTTCAGTGGCGAGTCAAGGTGCGGACGGCGCGAGCGGCACACATTCCAACAAGATTGACCAGCAGAACGCAGCCACCAAGGTCTACCATATTGCCAATGATGCACTTGGCGTCAGTGGAGAGCATATCGCCGACTATTACTGCGCGGAAACTCTAGGCTGGGGTAAACATTGGGATGGCCATGATAAAGGCGCAGAGGGACGTTGGCTTAGTGGCAATCCTGACGAAAATACGTTAGGCAAACTTTCAATGGGTGGCACCCCAAAAGAATGGCACGCCCTGTATAAATTATCTGATGGGGCGAACGGTACTGGTATCGACGCAGTATGGCGCGCCGATCCTGCAACGAATGATTCAAAAAAGTTTGCGATTGTCGAAGCTAAAGCAAGCAGAGACGAAGACACTCCAAAGTTTATAAAAGATCAATACAGAAAAAAAGAAGAAGAGGATAAGGCCGCTAAGCACTCAAAAAAACCGGCGGCTTCAGGCCCACAACCAGAACCTCGTAAACCCAGCATTGTTTCCAAACTGGGTGTTTCGGGTGATATTGCAGTTGAAGAGTTACTCGAACCTGTTGATCAATCAGACACGACTGCAGAAACAACCGCGCCGAAAAAATCCCGACCGGGAAAAAAACACAATAGTACGACTACTAAAAATGCATCGACGAGCAGTAACAGAAAAAAAGCCACCAATGATAACGCACCAAAAGAAAAAGCTAAAACAATAGAAAAAACAGAGCAAAAAAAAGAAATTGACTCTGCTCAACCTACCGAAAAATCGGGCAAGGTTGTATTGGTACAAATGAGTATCGAATGGATTCACCAGAACATAGACAAAGCTCTACGTGAGAAAATTTCAAAGAACGTTCTTAGTTCATTCAGTCGGCATTTATTTTTCACACCTCTTTACAGCGTTCTCAATGGTCCTCGCGAACACGCAAAAGCTCGAAAAAATATGACGGGGCCGGAGACTCATACTGCGCACGAGGCTATTCACTACAAAGAAAACAAAGTTAAAGAAGCCGTCAATAAAAAGAAGGCGTCACTCACCAAAAAATACGGCAAATTGAGCTCCCTGAAGGCGGAGGAATGATCATGAGCAGAAGACAACAATTCTTAAGCGAAGCTCGCTTCGATAATTTTTTTATCAACTACAAAGATTCGATTGAATTCTTCAAAGAAAATACGTTTCAGGCGGACTCTGACGAGCAAGAAAAATCGCTCAGAGCCAGATACTTTCAGAAGCTGATACTCAAGGAAATACTGATACGCTACACCGCTGGCAATGAGATCGTAGTCCTGATCCCATTATTGGAAAAGCTTGTAGAAAGTTACGAGCTTCTTCAGGAGAAGCTGGCGAATTACGAAAAAATCCCGAACATTACACCATTAACGATTGATGACTGGCCTGATCAGTACGAAGAATGCGTTCAAGTGTTCAGTCTGTGCATTCTTCTACATCGCACCGACCTGCTAAAACGATTCGTTGCCTTAATAGATCCAGCAGGTTACGCAGGCGATGACACCCTCTATGAGGATTTGCTTTGCAAACTGCTGCCTGACCGATACGACGTCGATCGCTGGTATCACGATGTTTACTCGCCTCTGGTATACGCCACCTATGAGGAGGACAAGGAAGAAGCTTCCAAACTATTGCAAAAATATTGCAATGATTGGTATCCCGCGTTTGAGCAGGCCTCATGGCACGACTCTCACAAACAAGGGGATGAAGGAAGCTACTTTGGATATTGGGCGCTGGAGGCTGGTGCTATTGCTTTTCTGTACGGTATCGACGACAGCAAAATTAATCATATGGTTTATCCAAAAGACTTGGTCGAATACGCGAGAAATTACCAACCGACCGACACTGCCCAGATTGCTCGTATAAATGCAGGGCAACCTTGCAGTAAAGCAGGCTATTGGTTTACACCTGCACAAGCAGAATCTCGTCGCTATTTCGAACAGGGCGAAATCATGCCGAGCTTCAGCGACTCGAGATGGGGCGATACTATTTGGTATTGGTCAGGTGAAGAATAATAGCGGCGGCAGATTGACTTGACTTCAGCCAATCATTGTTCGGATGGGCGAACAAGCCAGCGTCCGCAAGAGGCTGGCTTGTGTGTAATACCGTATCCGTCAGACCGGCGCTTTCCAGCCCATCATCCGCTGCTGCGCAACTTGCAGCAGGTCGCAACCATCCTGGGTCAACAAATAAATCGCATGGGTAATGTGCGGAATGTCCTGAACATCACCGTGCTTGAAGCATAGGCAGTGAAGTGTTTCAAGTAACTGGCTGGAGGCCCGGATGCGCTGGAGGGCGGATTCGAGGATGTCCTGGGGATTGGCTTCTGTGTCGATTACCAAGGGATTTGAGTTGGTGACGCTGCTTTTGATTGAACGATAACGATCTGGAAACGGGTTAAAAGTTTGCATATGGATTACTCGATTGTTTGTAAGTAACCACCAGCACCGTGACCAAACGATGGAGGCGGACTGTGTACAGGCTTGGTCAACCGATAACAACCAACCGGCTCGCCCGAAGGCGTCCCGCACACAGCCGCCATAGCAACGCACTGTGAGGACATAGATGTCCGCAGCGCGAATGATGGCACATATGTGCGTTGTTATCAGGTGACCAAACCTGTTCGCTGATTTTGCAGCGACGCCAAACAGTAAACGCTGGCAGCCGGCCGGCGAAAGACGACAACACGCCCGAGCCTGTAGGAACGGGACGAAGCTTTCTTAGGATTTATCACGACTCAAGGGCAGTAACGTAGGACCCGACAACCGAAGGGATTTCCCCGAATGCAAACACCATGGAAGTACATCATCGCGGCACTGCTAGCCGCCCCGGCCTACGCGCAACCACTCCAGACAATCCTCACCTGCCCTTTGGCCGATAGAACTCAGGTGTCCTTGCTGGCGGAAACGAATGCGCAAGGCCAGCGCCTGTTTGTGAAACTCGACAGCAAAATCCAACCGGCCTTTACCGACATCCCGGATTTCGACTTTTTCGGCGAAGTCTTCCTGGCAAAGTGTGTTTCTTCCAGCCTGATATTCGCCTTCGCATACGGCTCGCCGTATCTAAAAGGCGTCGTTTTACGCAAGAACCCTGTCACTCACACCGTCGAGCGAATCGATTTTGCCGAGAAGGCGCTACCACGTTGGCTGTACCTCGGACGAGAGCAGATCCGACTGGTCATTCCTAATATCGGGTATGAAGTGTCGGCGAAGTTTCTGGTCTATGACTATGTTGCTGGAAGGGGGCAGTTGGAAGGACCCGCTGGTATAGAGACGCCTCCAGATCGACGTGGGTTCAAGGTTGTGCACCTCGAATAGATAACCGCACAACCGGCTCGCAACAACCATTAGCCCGCTACTTAACCTTCGATTAATCCTGCGGTCCAAAACTTTACTGGACCGCACTCCCTCAGCACCCTCTGACGCCCAGTGCGGCAGGTTCGACGCTCTTGCATCGAACTGGCTTCCCCTCTGCACTGGAGACCCATCATGAACATGCGAACACTGCTGATGACCACCGCCCTCGCCTGCACCGCTTTCGCCGGTTTCGCTCAGGCCAACGACACGTCGTCCTCTCAGGCCGTGCCTTATCACTACGGCATGCCGCTGAATGTGGGCAAGGTCATTTCCATGACCGAACCGTCGACGCTGGACTGCGAAGTGGTCACGGCGGACATGAAGTACATCGATAGCACCTCGGGCAAGCCTGCGGAAATTACCTATCGAAAACTTTCTGACGCGTGCAGTTATCAGAGCTGACAGACGATTCTGATTCGGCACTTGGCGGTAGGCCTGCGGGGATTCTGAGGCTATGCTTCGGCGTCCCCCTCTACTGCCGAAAGGATTCGCCATGCCGTTCTCGTTTCGCACGCTTTCAACGTTCACCGCCGCGCTTTGCTTTCTGCTGGCGCTGGTGTGGGGTTTGATGCCGCAATGGTTGCTGGCGATCTGGAGTATCGAGTATTCGCCCGCAGCGGGGTTTGTGGCCAGGCGCAGTGCGGTGCTGTTCGGTGCGCTTGGGGTGATGTTTTATCTCGTGCGGCAGGCACCGCCCTCGGCGGCGAGAAGTGCGATATGCAGCGGCTTTATGGTTGGCTGTTTCGGCTTGGCAGCGCTGGGCTTCGGCGAATGGCTCAATGGTCATGCCGGGCCGGGTATCTTACTGGCGATCCTGGTGGAATTGGCACTGGGTCTGGGGTTTATCCAGACCCGGCGCGTGTCGCTCGAATTGGGTGAAACAGTCGGCTAATGAGCTTTCGACTTAGTGCTGGGCAAATGGCTATGGGTCTTGTGCTCAAGGTCGGTGCGTAACTCGGCGATCAGATGATTAATCTCCCGACATCCGTTGAGGCGATGGGCGTCTATGCCGGTGACGCACAGGTCGAGATGGTCAGTCTCGTTGTCCGAATACACCTTGACGGTCATCGACAGATCCGGAGATAGCGTGCATTGGCAGCGTTTCGGAAGAAAACTGCTTTCAACGATATTGCGTAGTTCCAAGGCAGAAAGAAACATGGCCACCCTCTCGGTATTGTGAGATTGCCAATCGAAAATCAATTGTCGGTCGGAGCTCAGATCACCCGTTCTTTTCTTCCTTGCGGGCTTCATCGTTCCAACGTCCGACCGTTTTTTTGTTTCAGCGCTGACTCAACGGGACCGTGGTCAGCTCAAGACAGCTTCAGCATAAAACATGCCCGGAATTTCGCCCTGCGGCTCGTCGGCCAATCAAGGGTTTAACAAAGAAGGCAATACATCACGTCATGCAAAATGCAAGAAAGGACTGTTTTCGACACCTGCATTTTGCAACCCATCTCTGATGGCGGGTTTGCATTGACCGAGGACGGCAGTGAGAATGCGGCCATCTGTTCAGTATCCGCTGACCCAACGCACACGCAAGGAGGCATTATGGGTGCTTTGCCCTTTAATACGACCGTCGGGCTGATAGTTACCGTTCTGTCGTCCGTTGCCCAGGCCGCGACACTCGAAGACGTCGCGCCGTATCCCAAACCAGAGAGCGGCTTTACCCGCCAGGTCATTCATCTCGCCCCGCAAAAACAGGAAGACGCCTACCAGGTCGAAATTCTGGCCGGCAAGACCCTGACCGTCGACTGCAACCGTCAGCGTCTAGGCGGCATGCTTGAGGAAAAGAACCTCGAAGGCTGGGGCTACCCGTTTTACCGGCTGGAAAAAGTCACCGGCCCGATGAGCACCCTGATGGCCTGTCCTGACGGCAAGCACAAACAGGACTTCGTGCCGGTGGTCGGTGACGGTTTCAAGCTGCGCTACAACAGCAAACTGCCGATCGTGCTCTACGTGCCCAGTGATGTCGAAGTGCGCTACCGGATCTGGTCGGCGTCGAGCCGCGTCGAGAACGCCGTTCAGGAATAACTGGTCCATCCCTCACGCCGGGGCGCCGCTCAATGCGGCGCGCTCGGCCACATGACGCAAGCTGTCGAAGTTGATATTCGCACCGGAGTCGATGGCCACCAGGGTCTGCCCTCGGGTGCCGGTTTGCGCCACGTACTGCTTGATACCCGCCACGGCCAGGGCGCCGGAAGGTTCGGTGATCGAGCGGGTATCGTCGTAGATATTCTTGATCGCGGCGCAGAGTTCGTCGTTGCTGACGGTCAGCACTTCATCGACGCAAAACCGGCAGACCTCGAAACCATGCGCGCCGATCTGAGCGACGGCCACACCATCGGCGAAGGTGCCAACGGTCGGCAGCACAACCCGTTCGCCGGCCTGTAAGGCCGCCTGCAAACAGGCGGAATGTTCCGATTCGACACCGATGATCCGCACTTCCGGGCGCAGGTATTTGACGTACGCGGCGATACCGGCGATCAAGCCACCGCCGCCCACCGGCACAAAGATCACATCCAGCGGCCCTTGGTGCTGACGAAGGATCTCCATGCCGACGGTGCCCTGCCCGGCGATCACGTCCGGGTCGTCGAAGGGCGAGACAAAGGCGCGGCCGGTTTGCTGTGCCAGGTCCAGCGCATAGGCCAGGGCAAACGGAAAACTTTCGCCGTGCAGCACCGCATCGGCGCCCCGGCTGCGCACACCCAGCACCTTTAATTCCGGCGTTGTGCAGGGCATGACGATAGTGGCGGCAATCCCCAACTCGCGAGCCGCCAACGCTACGCCTTGGGCATGATTGCCTGCCGATGCGGTGATCACGCCCCGAGCCTTCTGTTCATCGCTCAGGTTCACCAGCTTGTTGTAAGCACCACGGATCTTGAAGGAAAAAGTCGGTTGCAAGTCTTCGCGCTTGAGCAGGATCTGATTACCCAACGCCTCGGACAAGGCCGGTGCCGCTTGCAGCGGCGTGCGCACGGCGAGTTCGTAGACCGGCGCGGCGAGGATCTTTTTCACGTAATGCTCAAGCAAACTCTGCTGGGCGGGGGTGCTGTTCATGGTCGTCTCCTGACGTTGATCGGAGCCCAAGAGACAGAAACTAAAAACCCGCCTCTAGGGCGGGTTGGGTGCTGCAGTCGTGAGCTAGCCCGCCAAATAAGGAATGGCGGTAATAATGCTTGGCTGGCAGCGCAATACGGTGGAAGTCATGGCTGGAAATTAGCCGGACGCTGATGGCAAGTCAATGGCCAAATTTCAACAAGCTCGGTAGGTTGAGGCCACTCACCAAGCCTGACCACGGCGTTTGAGCTCCAGCCGCCGGACGAACTCTTCCAGCACCAGCGTGTACAGATCGTCCTGCAGGTACGCGTCTTCGATGCCGGCGTCGATGTTTGGGTTGTCGTTGACTTCGATCACCACCACTTTGTCGCCGGACTGTTTGAGGTCGACGCCATAGAGTCCGTCGCCAATGAGATTCGCGGTTTTCACCGCCAGTTCAACCACTGCTCGCGGCGCTTCGTGAACCGCCAGGGTGCGGCATTCGCCGTTGATGTCCTGGCCTTTGGCCTTGTGGTTGTAGATCTGCCAGTGGCCCTTGGACATAAAGTACTGGCAGGCAAAAATTGGTTTGCGGTTGAGCACACCAATGCGCCAGTCGTACTCGGTGTAGAAGAACTCCTGGGCCAGCAGCAACACCGAGTGTTCGAACAGTTCGGCGGTGGCCTTGAGCAAGGCTTGCTGGCTTTCGACCTTGATGACGCCCCTTGAGAAACAGCCGTCGGGGATTTTCAACACCAAAGGAAACCCCAGACGCTCGCCTACCCGCTCAAAGTCTTCCGGTCGCTCCTTGTAGAGGATTTCAGTGGCCGGCATGCCCAGTTGATGGCTCTTGAGCAAGTCAGTCAGGTAAACCTTGTTGGTACAGCGCAGGATCGACGCCGGATCGTCCATCACCACCAGGCCTTCACTCTCGGCTTTTTTCGCGAAACGATAGGTGTGGTTGTCGACGCTTGTCGTCTCGCGTATCAGCAGCCCGTCGTATTCGGCGATTCGGGCGTAGTCTTTGCGTTCGATCAGCTCAACGTCGATGCCCAGCATCTTGCCGACCCTGACAAAGTTGTCCAGAGCCTTGGGGTTGGAGGGCGGCAATGCTTCTTGCGGGTCGTACAGAATGGCCAAGTCATAACGGGCCAAGCGCCGAGAGCGTGGCAGGCGCCAGATCTTGCGACTGAAACTATCCAGCGCGTTTGCAAACTGATCTTCCTGATCTTCACGCAACTTATGCAGGGTGCCGAACTTTACACCTTCGATGTGCCAACCGTTAGTTCGACGAAATTCAACTAACAGTATCGGACAAGGGAAAACCTCGAATAACTGTCGAGCCAATTCCTGTAATGGCTCGATTGAGGTCTGGCCGAAGTACAGGGTCAAGGTGAAACCTTCGGTATCGCTGTAAACATGATGACTTAAGGCTTTTTCCAGGGTTTTATCCAGATCGTCCAAGGCCAGGCCATACAGGGACTTTCGGGTCAGCTCGCTGATGGTCCGCACCGACGGAATCACCTTGTGCCCCCGCGCTTCGGCCAACAGCGAGCAGTAATAACCGTGCCCGAGGTACTTGTAACTGCGGCACAGGTTGATCACCTGAACCCGTTTGCCCTGCTCGTTGTTACGGGTCTGTTCGAGGTATTCCTGGGCGGTGACGATGTCTTCACTGGGAAAGTATGAGGCCCAGTCTTCCTTGCGTTCGACGATTATCATCAACGGACTGGAAGTTCTGATCGAGGCATTTAAATAGTTTGCAGAAGTTATTGCCGTCGGCAACGTTTGTTCGGATACTTCGCGCCAATGACCTTGTACCGCTGACATAGTGATTGATCCGTTGGAGAACAAGACCTTTCCTATTAAGCACGAACTTTTTCGAAAGTCCCGTTTCGTTACGCAACTTTTACGGCGGTCATATGAATCCTGTTTTTCGCTTGGCGGTCATTGAAGACCTTCCAGCACTGCTGGCACTCGAACAGCAATGCTTCACCACCGACCGGCTCAACCGGCGCAGTTTTCGATGGATGATCAGCCGGGCTCACGGGCAACTGCTGGTGGCCCAACGTGGCGAGCGATTGGTGGGGTATGCGCTGGTGTTGTTTCACCGGGGTACTTCACGGGCACGTCTGTACTCGATTGCGATCGCCGTTGATGCTCGCGGCAGTGGGCTGGGCAAGCAATTGCTCGAACGCGCCGAAGCCTGCGCCCTTGAGCACGATTGCGCCTGCCTGCGACTTGAAGTTCGCATCGACAACCCGATGGCAATCGCTCTGTACGAGCGCAACGGTTATCGGCGATTCGGGCTGATTCATGACTATTACCAGGACCATGCCGACGCGATGCGACTGGAAAAACACGTTCTGTAGCAGCTGCCGAACACAGGCTACGCCAGCAGCTACAAAGGTTGTGCGAGTCTGTTTACTTCAACCCAACCTTGTACAACGCACCATCGTCTTCATCGGTCAGTACATACAGATAACCATCCGGCCCCTGCCGCACATCGCGAATCCGTTTGTTCAGCTCACCCAACAGCCGCTCTTCGTGAACAACCTTGTCGCCGTCGAACTGCAGGCGGATCAGCTCCTGGCCCACCAGCGCGCCGATAAACACGTTGTGCTGCCAGGCCTTGAAGCGATCGCCATCGTAGAACGCCATGCCGCTGAGACCGGGGGATTTTTCCCAGACATGCTGTGGACCTACGGTGCCTTCGACGATTTTGCCCTTGGCTTCCGGGATCGGCAGGCCGGAATAGTTGATGCCGTGGGTTGCTATCGGCCAGCCATAGTTCTTGCCACGCTCGATGATGTTGACTTCGTCACCGCCCCGGGGGCCGTGCTCATTTTCCCAGAGCGTGCCGCTCCAGGGGTTGAGCGCCGCGCCTTGCGGGTTGCGATGGCCGTAGGACCAGATTTCCGGGCGTACGCCTTTTTGCCCGACGAAGGGGTTGTCCTTCGGCACCTTGCCGTCCGGATAGATCCGCACCACCTTGCCTTGCAGCTTGTCGAGGTCCTGCGCCGTGGGTCGATCGTTGTTCTCGCCCAGGGTGATGAACAGATAACCGTCGCGGTCGAACACCAGACGGGAGCCGAAGTGATTGCCAACCGAAAGCTTGGGCTCCTGGCGGAAGATCACATTGAAATCCTTGAGGGCCGTCAGGTCTTCCGACAACCGTCCGCGACCGACCGCCGTACCCGCCTTGCCGCCCTCACCGCCACCTTCGGCATAAGACAGATAGACCATGCGGTCTTGCTTGAAGTCGGGCGACAACACCACATCGAGCAACCCGCCCTGCCCGTTGGCCCAGACCTGAGGCACACCGCTGAGCGGACTCGAAAGTTTGCCATCGACACTGACCACCCGCAGGTTGCCCGGCCGTTCGGTCACCAGCATCCCTTGGCGACCGGGGAGGAACGCCAGCGCCCAGGGATGCTCCAGACCTTTAACGATCGGCGTGACCTCAAGGGTGCCCTCCTCACTTTTCAATTCCTGGGCAGGCGCAGCAAACACGGGCGCACTGATGATCAGTACGCCGACAAATAGTGTAGTCAGGAGGGTCTTATGCAACATGCACGATTCCTTTTGTGGTCAAAATGGCTGGCAAGACCTCTGTCCTGCCGTTCAACGGTTGCTGGTGTCTGCGTCCCGATGAGGTGGATTGGGTATGAATGTCGGTGGGCTGGCGGGAGCCTGGCGATCCTGCGGATAACGGTTGCCGATACCGCCGTTCTCCAGGGTCGGTGGTCGCGGCGCAGGCGCCGTACTCGGCCCGCGGATCACCGGGATGCCGGGTCGCGTGCCTTGCATGCTGTTGGGATTGGCCCGGCGGATCGGGTTGTTGTAAGGATTGTTATTGGTGCTGCCCGGCAGGTTCTGGACCAGCAGCAAGGGCGAGGATGGCGGAGCGGCGGCATCGGCCAGGGCCAGGCTGCTCAGCACGCCACTCAATACCAGTGTGATGACGCCGAACACACATCGGTTCATGGAAACCTCTCTAAAAGCGCGTGCAACGCTTCATGGATGAATAGAGCCACGCTACGCCCGGGGTTCGGATTTGTTAACTAAAACCTCCTTCAGAAGATGTAACACCAGTTGACTGCACCGTCGATCAGCCCGCAAAAGCGGGTCGCAGCCGACTGAAACTTTCCCCCGGGCAACAGGTCACCTGAACATCAATGGGCTGACGAGAACACGACGATGGCACGGGCAATCTGGAAAGGCGCAATCAGTTTCGGTCTGGTGCACATCCCCGTGGCGCTGGTCTCGGCGACGTCTTCCCACGGGATCGATTTCAACTGGCTCGACAGTCGCAGCATGGAGCCGGTGGGCTATAAACGCGTCAATAAGGTCACTGGCAAGGAGGTCACCCAGGCGCACATCGTCAAAGGGGTCGAGTACGAAAAGGGTCGTTACGTGGTGCTCAGCGAAGAGGACATTCGCTCGGCCCATCCACTGTCGACCCAAACCATCGACATTTTTGCCTTTGTCGACAGCAAGCAGATCCCCCTGCAAAACATCGACACACCCTATTACTTGGCGCCGGACAAACGCGGTGGCAAGGTCTATGCGCTGTTACGCGAAACCCTCAGCAAAACCGGCAAGGTCGCCCTCGCCCGTGTGGTGTTGCATACCCGCCAGCACCTGGCGGCCGTCATGCCGCTGGAATCGGCCCTGGTTCTGGTGATGCTGCGCTGGCCGGCCGAAGTGCGCAGCCTGGATCAACTGGAACTTGGTAGTGAAGTGACCAACCCGGACCTGGCCAAGGGCGAGCTGGAGATGGCCAAACGGTTGGTGGAGGACATGAGCGCCGACTGGACGCCCGAGGAGTACCGCGACAGCTTTGAAGACAAGATCATGGCGCTGGTTGAGCAGAAGGCGAATGAAGGCAAGATCGAAATCGTCGAAACCGCTACGGGCGAGGACGAACGCAGGACCGCGGATGTGATCGATCTGACTGAACTGCTCAAGCGCAGCCTCGGTGCCAGGAGTGCCGGTAAAACGGCAGAAAAAGCCAAAGCGAGCACAGATAAAAAAGCCACGAAGCGTTCTCGTGGCTGATCGGTTAGTGGAGTGCCTATACGTTATGCGGTGAAAATCCTGGCCTGCTTGCAATGACTAAATGCGCCGCAAAGCAAAACTCAGATCAGCACAAAAATCGCCAGCAACCCGCCAAAAATCGCCCACTTCTCCAGGTAATAGCGAGCGCGGTTACGCTTTTTGAGTGCTTTGCCGCGCAGGCGAACCGTGTAGATTTTGGCAAACAAACGGTTGATAGCACCGGTCTTGTCACCCGCATCGTTCGGTGCCCCCGCCGCCGCCATCACTGTGCGGCTGAACCAGCGGTTGAACGCCGCAGCCCAGCGATACTTCATCGGCCGTTCGACGTCGCAGAACAGGATGATGCGGTTCTGCTGGGTGCTGTTTTCAGCGTAATGAATGAACGTTTCATCGAACATCACCGCTTCGCCGTCACGCCAATGGTAGCTTTCACCGTCGACGTTGATATAGCAACCGGCATCGTTCGGCGTTTCCAGCCCCAGGTGATAACGGTACGAGCCGGCATACGGATCGCGGTGGCGGACCAGTTTGGAACCCGGTGGCAGTTCGGCAAACATCGCTGCCTTGATCGAGCCAATGCTTTGCACCAGTTCAGTAGTACGCGGGCAGAGCTTCGCGGCCGATGGGTGACTGTCGCCATACCACTTGAGATAGAAACGCTTCCAGCCACTTTTGAAAAACGAGTTGAAACCAACGTCGTCGTACTGATTCGAGCGCTTGATCTCCCCGGCCTTGAGCAGGTTCTGGCCTTCGGCGCGAATCTCTTCCCAATGAGCCTGCAAAGGGCTCAAGTCAGGAAAGTCCGCCGGATTGAGATAAGGCCGATTGGGGATTTTCGAGAACATATAAAGGAAGCAATTGATCGGCGCCAGAAACGTCGAGTGGTCGCTTAGTTGGCGGCCTGGTTTGTGGCGCACCTTACCGCGCAAGTGGACATACGCGATGGAGATGACATAGATAGCGGCAATAATGAGTTTCACGGAAATCGTCACACGTCTGAAATGAACAAAGTGCGTCCCGATGGCGCGTTCTTGAGCCATGCCGACAATCGACATGGGGGCGAAAGATGTCATTTTAGCCATACTTTGTAACCAATAGTTAACCTTCAACTGTGAAAATGTGTCTACTCATGCCCGCCAAAATGCCACGCGGCTTTAACGCCCTATTAGTTCAAAGGATCGTCTAAGCTCAGATGTAAGCATGAGGGCTCAGCCATGTGCGGACGACTTTCGCAGTACCGAGGCATTCACGACTTCGTCAAGGCGCTGAGCATGCCCAACGCCTTGGTCAACAATGCCGGCGATCAGCCATTCGAGCTCTACAACGCCGCACCGACGACTCAGCTCGCCCTCTTCCACCAGGAAGGCGACGTGCTGCACGCCGACAGGGTTCGCTGGGGCTGGCGGCCGCATTGGTCCGAAGAACACCCTATGCCGATCAATGCCAGGGTCGAGAAAGTCAGTCACGGCCCATTCTTCAAAGCCATATGGCCGCACCGGGCGATCGTTGCCATCGATAACTGGTTTGAATGGGTTTACGAGGGCGGCCCGAAGAAGCAGCCCTACCTCATCCGCCGCAAGGATCGCGCACCGATCCTGTGCGCGGCGATCGGTCAATACCCAAGGTACGAACATCAGCCGGACGAACATGACGGCTTCGTGATCATCACCGCCGACAGCAAGGGCGGCATGGTGGATGTTCATGATCGGCAGCCGGTGACGCTGAATGCCGAAATGGCCCGGGAATGGCTGGACCCGGCCACGCCGAAAGAGCGAGCCGAGCAGATAGTACTGTCGCAGGGCGAGCCGGCCGAGACATTCGAGTGGTTCAAGGTTGATCAAGCCGTGGGCAATGTGCACAACGATGGCCCTGGACTGATCGAACCTATCTGAACATCGCGAGACACCATTCGTCGCATGGAAAGCGTGGCGCGGAATACGCGTCAATGTCTGGCTTAGGGTTTGCACATGCCGGCGATAGCGGCCCCAGAACGACGTAATTCTGACGCGGCGGCATTCACATTAACGTTTAAGGACTCCAGCGATACGCTTGGTCAGTCACCGGGAGATGTAACGTGTCAACTCTCAACGAAATCGCTGCGAACCACGCGAGAATGGCTAAGGCAAAGGAAGAAGAGTCGACCGGGCTGAGTGAGCGCCCCCCTCAAATAGTGGGCAGTTTCGAAATCACATGCATTGATGAGCAACAGCACATTCCACTGCACCTGATCACTGGCGTACAGGACAACCACCATCATTACAACGGGCAGATAGCAACAACGTCATAACCACTGTCTGGAGAAGTGATCTGCACAGTCCAGCCTTGCGTAAAAGTCATCTCGTGATACTCGACGATGGCGCTGATTTCCGGGCAAAGCTTTTTGGCGTCCTCTGGAGAACGGTCTACCGAGATATTGACCGTACGATCCTCGGCCGAGAATTCGGAGGCCTGGGTCAAGGCATCATTGCCATCGAGGATTTTGCAGAGCAATGAGGCGTTTTCGGCGGACTCATCCGTAGCGCTGGAGTAAGCGTATTGAGCCGTCACAATCGTCAGGAAACAGAACATACCTGCTGCGAATTTGTTTCTCACTTCCATGTTCCTTGGGTGGGGGATGGAATACTAATTCAAGAGTCGATCGATCGTTATCGGTTTTGAGGGCCGGTGTTTTTCTTTACCTGCTCACGGCTTGCAAAGGTTATGTGATTGGGGCTAGATCGTTCTCAAACGCCAGTTCGCCCAGGATCTATTTATGCCGCTGAGTTTTCATAAAATGCACGCCAATGGCGATGACTTCGTCATTGTGGACTCGCGAAACTCGGCCAATCCAGTGACAAGTAGTTTGGCTCGGCGAATGGGTGATCGGAACCGAGGCGTCGGATTCAATCAACTCGCAGCAGTGCTTGATTGCGATGATGCCGATGCCCGCTTGATGTTTTGGAATGCAGATGGCTCCACGCTGGATGCTTGTGGCAGCGCAACGCGGGGTGCCGCGGACATGCTGATGCGCGAATCCAATATGACTTCGATAGCGCTGCGAACCAACCGTGGCCTACTCACTTGCGAACGAACTTCAGCCGGCGCAATTTCGGTCAACATGGGCGAGCCGCTTTTCGGCTGGTCGGATATTCCCCTGGCTCAGGAACTGGACACTGCTGTTTTGCCACTGGCTGGTGGCCCGGCAGCTTGCAGCATGGGCAATCCTCACTGCACCTATTTTGTGGATGATCTGACAGCCATTGATATAGCGACCATCGGACCGACCATTGAAACCGACCCACTGTTTCCTCTCAGGACGAACGTGCATTTCGTCCAGATCATTAACCGACAACACATACGGTTGCGCATTTGGGAGCGCTGGGGTGGTATTCCGCTTGGTTCAGGCTCTTGCTCTTGTGGCGCCGCTGTCAGCGGAATTCGTCGTGGTTTATTAGACCATTCCGTTGAGGTTGAATGTGATGGCGGCACCGTAACGGTTCAATGGGATGGCGTGGGCCCGGTCTTTCTCATCGGGCCGGTAGAGACTATTTTTTCGGGAACAATCACGGACAACTTATTACAAGTTTTGTAGCCGTCAGGCCCGTTTATTCCCCTTGTCCCGCGGCAAAAGTCATTGGCACCACTGCGACTCACAGGGCACGCCATCGTTGTCGCCATCCATTTTCATTCCCGGACAATTTTGCAGAAATTTTTTGGCCTCTGCACACGAGGTCATCTGCGAGCAATATTGGCGTCCGTCACATTTGAATGGCGCAGAAACAGGTTTCGGCGCAGTCGCGACTGTAGGGGTTACTTTCGGGGGCGGTAGCTTGGCTTCAACCCAAGGTTGTAACTCGGGGGAAAGCTTCCAGGCCAACAAACCAATGATTAACACGACCAAAATCAGTTTCATTTGATTCATCCGTGACTAGAGGCCGTTTATATTCTAGTCGCTTAGAACGAATCATCTGGCAAGAGCAACCAAAGCCTCGATGCCCTGGAGAGAGACTGCCGCCTCATGCGGCGTGGAGAGATAAATCCGAATAGGTGCCCACCCTGACCAAGTGCTGGCCATTCAGCAATCCTTCTGAAAGACACCTGGCCGGGCAAGCGCTGCCGACTTTACCCAGAGCAGCGCCCAGTGTCCCTAACACAACGCTGAACAAAAATAACATTGGCGTGTAATCAAGGATTTGCGCAGCGTTTCGCCACCCACCAGGACGAACCATCCCCTCGGGCAGACCCAAGCAGCGGGGCCAACCTGAAGAAGCTCGCGACACGTTATCGCGCGCCGTACAACTGCCGTCACACTTATGCGACAATATGCAGAATGTCTGGCATGAATCCCGCCTTTATTGCCCAACAGCTTGGACAAGCGTCCAGATGCTGCTCTCGACTTATGCGCGCCGGTTGAAGTCTAGCGGTGACTGGGGAGAGATGGAGAAACTCCAAAACGCCCCAGGTATGGCCCAAGCGCCAAAATGCGCAGCTCGCAACCCATTGATAGGTAAAGTAATTGATCTCCACAGCTAACATCACGATGCAGTTCGGCGCCAAGCCGCTATTCGAAAACGTTTCGGTCAAATTCGGCGCGGGCAACCGCTACGGCCTGATCGGCGCCAACGGTTGCGGCAAGTCGACTTTCATGAAAATCCTCGGTGGCGATCTCGAGCCGTCCGGTGGCCAGGTCATGCTTGAGCCGAACGTGCGTCTGGGTAAATTGCGTCAAGACCAGTTCGCCTACGAAGAATTCACCGTGATCGATACCGTGATCATGGGTCACGAAGAGCTGTGGAAGGTCAAGGCCGAGCGCGATCGCATCTACTCGCTGCCGGAAATGACCGAAGAAGACGGCATGGCCGTGGCCGAGCTGGAAACCGAATTCGCCGAAATGGATGGCTACACCGCCGAGTCCCGTGCCGGCGAGCTGTTGCTGGGCCTGGGTATCGGCATCGAGCAGCACTTCGGCCCGATGAGCGAAGTGTCGCCGGGCTGGAAACTGCGCGTGTTGCTGGCGCAGGCGCTGTTCTCCGATCCTGAAGTGCTGTTGCTCGACGAACCGACCAACCACCTGGACATCAACACCATCCGCTGGCTGGAAAACGTGCTGACCCAGCGCTCCAGCCTGATGATCATCATCTCCCACGACCGTCACTTCCTGAACAGCGTGTGCACCCACATGGCTGACCTGGATTACGGCGAGCTGCGCCTGTTCCCAGGCAACTACGACGAGTACATGACCGTGGCGACCCAGTCCCGCGAGCAACTGCTGTCGGACAACGCCAAGAAGAAAGCGCAGATCTCGGAACTGCAATCGTTTGTCAGTCGCTTCTCGGCCAACGCCTCGAAAGCCAAGCAGGCAACTTCCCGCGCCAAGCAGATCGACAAGATCCAGCTGGCCGAAGTCAAACCTTCGAGCCGTGTCAGCCCGTTCATTCGTTTCGAGCAGACCAAAAAGTTGCACCGTCAGGCGGTCATCGTCGAGCGCATGGCCAAAGGCTTCGACGGCAAGACCCTGTTCAAGGACTTCAGCTTCACCGTTGAAGCCGGCGAGCGAGTGGCGATCATCGGCCCGAACGGTATCGGTAAAACCACCCTGCTGCGCACCCTGGTCAACGAACTGACCCCGGACGCCGGCACCGTGAAATGGACCGACGCCGCCGAGCTGGGCTACTACGCCCAGGACCACGCGCACGACTTCGAAGACGACTGCAACCTGTTCGACTGGATGGGCCAATGGACCCAGGGCGGCGAGCAACTGGTTCGCGGCACCCTCGGGCGTATGCTGTTCTCCAACGACGAGATCCTCAAGTCGGTCAAGGTCATCTCCGGTGGTGAGCAAGGTCGCATGCTGTTCGGCAAGCTGATCCTGCAAAAGCCGAACGTGCTGGTAATGGACGAACCGACCAACCACTTGGACATGGAATCCATCGAGGCGCTGAACCTGGCGCTGGAGAACTACCCGGGCACGCTGATTTTCGTCAGCCACGACCGTGAGTTCGTATCGTCCCTGGCCACCCGCATCATCGAGTTGAGCGCCGATGGCGTGATCGACTTCAGCGGCACCTATGACGACTACCTGCGTAGTCAGGGCGTGTTGATGTAAGGCGGCTACTGGCTGCAAATGGAAAGCCCCGTCCTGGTGACGGGGCTTTTTGCATTTCAGGTTGATCCACTTACAGCCGATCTGTCATCCACATCGTTAGCCTGCTTTCTTTTATTTCACGCCCGCGCCATGATGCAGTTCTCCTACCGCCTACCGCGATCGAGCTCTCATGTCTGTGCAGCAACTGCCCCCGCAAAGCTCCATGGCGATCACCCTGCAGATCGTTTCCATCGTTTTCTATACCTTTATTGCCTTCCTCTGCATCGGCCTGCCGATTGCCGTGTTGCCGGGGTATGTGCATGAACAGTTGGGGTTCAGCGCCATCGTTGCGGGGCTGACCATCGGTTCGCAATACCTGGCCACCCTGCTCAGCCGCCCGATGGCCGGGCGCTTGTCGGACAGCGTCGGCACCAAACGGGCAATTGTTTACGGGTTGTCGGGGATTGTGTTGAGCGGCGTGCTGACGCTGCTGTCGACCCTGCTGCAAAGTTTGCCGCTGTTGAGCCTGATCATCCTGATCGCTGGCCGGTTGTTGCTGGGGATCGCCCAAGGGTTGATCGGAGTCGGCACCATCAGTTGGTGCATGGGCCAGGTCGGTGTCGAGCACACGGCACGTTCGATTTCCTGGAACGGGATTGCCTCATACGGCGCCATTGCCATTGGCGCACCGTTGGGCGTGGTGATGGTCGCTGAATTGGGCTTCGCCAGCCTCGGGATCGTGCTGTCGTTACTGGCCCTGTTGGCACTGCTGTTGATCCGCAACAAACCCTCGGTGCCAGTAATTCGCGGCGAGCGGCTGCCGTTTTGGGCGGTATTCGGGCGCATTGCCCCTTTCGGCGCGAGCCTGAGCCTGGCGTCTATCGGCTACGGCACGCTCACCACTTTTATTACCCTGTATTACGCCAGTCGTAGCTGGACGGGAGCGGCTTACTGCCTGACGGTGTTTGGGGTGTGTTTTATTCTGTCGCGGCTGTTGTTCATTTCCAGCATCAGCCGTTTCGGCGGCTTCACCTCGGCCATTGCCTGCATGAGCGTTGAAACCGTGGGGCTGGTCCTGTTGTGGCTGGCGCCCTCGACCGTTTACGCCTTGATTGGCGCAGGCCTGACCGGCTTCGGCCTGTCGCTGGTCTATCCGGCGCTGGGCGTGGAAGCGATCAAGCAGGTGCCCAATTCCAGTCGCGGCGCGGGTTTGAGTGCTTATGCGGTGTTTTTCGATCTGGCGCTGGCGATTGCCGGGCCGTTGATGGGCGCGGTGGCGTTGAACCTGGGGTATGCGTGGATTTTCTTCAGTGCGGCGTTGTTGTCCGTGACTGGACTCGGTTTGACCCTGTTACTGAAACACCGGGCGATGGTCTAAAGCCTGCTGTAAATCTCTTGTGGGAGTTTATTGATCGGCAGTTTGCATGCCGGCCCGACTCGGTTTGCCCAAGGCATGGGAGAAGAAACGTCCGGCTTCGGAGATCAGGTTGCGGTGAATGTCCTTGCGGTCGACGCCGTCGGCATCGGTGCACAGCGCCGGCATGGCGGCGATCTGTTCCTCGTTGCACGGTGCCAGGAACACGAAGTGCCCTGCCCCGGCCAGCAATTTGAAATCCGGTGCAGTCGGCAGTTTGCGCGCCAGCGCTGCGGCGTTTTTGTCGAACGCCACCAGTTTGTCGCCATCGCCGCTGTATAGAAGCACCGGCACATGCACCTCGGCCAAGGTCTGGCGGCCGAACTTCAGACTCAGCGGTGCCATCAACAGCAAGGCATGCACTCGCGGGTCTGGCACTGGCTGCAAGTCATCGCGGTCGACGATCAATTCACCTTGCGTGTTGCAGGCATCATGATCGTCCGGGCGCTCATGGCAATAACGGCGCAGACGGTCCAGGTCCGGGGTGGCGCCGGACAGGATCAACGCAGTCTCACCGCCCGCCGAATAGCCGATCACCCCAACCTGATCGGCATTGACGAAGGGCGCAAGCATACGGTCGCCCAAGGTCGCGGTTATGGCTTCGGAAATCTGGATCGGCCGCCCGTAAAGATTGCTCAAGGTGCCGAGGCGGCTGTGGTCTTTGGAGTTGTCGCCGGGATGGATCACCGCCACCACCACAAACCCCTTGCGTGCCAGCGAGGTGGCCAGATCGTGCAGGGCCAGCGGGGTTCCGGTGTTGCCATGGGACAGCATCAACATCGGGAAGCGTCCGATGGCGACTTTGGTGTCTTCACCGGCTTCGACCGTGTAGCCCTCGAGCTTGCTGGAATGTTCCCTCTCACTGGACGGATAAAAGGCGATGGCGCGCATCGGCTGCAAGTCCAGCGGGTCGAGGAATGTCATCTCATGGAAACCGACGCTCCAGTGAGGAAACAGCACAGGCGCGGCGTGCACCGAATTCAGGCTGCCGAACAGGCAAATCAGTAATGTTGCACAAAGACGCACCATGGGATGCCCCACCTTATTACCTGACCGCAGATGTTAACCCTCGACTGCATAACCTGGGCCAGAAACTGATCGCCGCCAGAAACAAAAAACTCTGTACCTGGCCATCACGATGACCAGAATACAGAGTTTCAGGGGTATTGCCCGAGCTGTTTACGACTTTACGCAAGCCTTACGCGGCGGCGAACAATTGTTCGCTGATTTGCGCCTGAGCGTCGCTCATGGCTTTGCTGCGTACTTCATCACCGTAGGCCAGGCCATGGGCGCGGACGAACTCGATGTCGGTGATACCGAGGAAGCCGAACATCACCTTCAAGTACTCTTCGTGAGCAGTGCCGGTCGGTTGGCCAGCGTGCAAACCGCCAGCCGTCGAAACGATCACCACTTTCTTGCCGCCGCACAGGCCTTCAGGGCCGGCTTCGGTGTAGCGGAAAGTCTGGCCGGCTACGGCGATGCGGTCGATCCAGGCCTTGAGTTGGGTCGGGATGGTGAAGTTGTACATCGGCGCTGCAATCACGACGGCATCGGCGGCGAGGAATTCGGCCAGGGCCTGCGCACCCAAATCGGCTTCATGCTGTTGCGCGGCGTTGCGTAGCTCAGCGGCGGTGCCAGCGGCGACCAGCGTGGCGGCGGAGAAATGGCTGATGGCATCGGCGGCCAGGTCGCGGTAAGTCACCACAACGCCAGGCTCGGCGGCTTGCCAGGCTTTGACGACTTCACCGCTCAACTGACGGGAAGCCGAGTTGTCACCCAGAATGCTCGAATCGATATGCAGTAATTTCATGTGGGATCTCCAAGGTGAGGATCGCCACCCGGCGATCTGATGGAAACAATCCTACCAACGAAACCAATAGCTGATTAGCTGGCAATAATGCGATAGTTCGTCCCACTGATAGAACAGCTGGATTTAAATCATGCAAGATCTCAACGACCTCTACTACTTCGCCAAGGTGGTCGAGGCCGGCGGCTTCGCGGCGGCCGGGCGTTTGCTCGGGATTCCCAAGTCTCGGTTGTCACGACGCATCGCCGAACTGGAAGAACGCCTGGGCGCGCGTCTGTTGCAACGCACCACCCGCCAACTCAACCTGACCGCTGTGGGCGAGCGCTACTTGCGACACTGTCAGGCGATGCTGCTGGAGGCCGAGATGGCCGACGAAGCGGTGGCCAGCATGTCCAGCGAACCCCGGGGGCGGCTGCGGGTTTCCTGCCCGGTGGGGTTGGCCCACGACATGTTCCCGTCGGTGATCAGCAAGTTCCTGGAGAAATTCCCGCAGGTTCAGCTGGAGATGCTGCTGCTCAATCGCCGGGTTGATCTGGTGACCGAAGGCGTCGATGTCGCCTTGAGAGTGCGGGAACTGGGAGATGAAGACCCACTGCTGGTCACCCGCCGCTTACGTCAGGCGCAGACTGTCATGGTCGCCAGCCCGGCGTTTCTTCGCGAGCGGCAGATCAAGACCCCGGACGACTTGAAAAACGTACCGATATTGGGCGCACTGGAAGCCGATCGGCTGGTGCATCTGCGGATGCTCGACCAGCAGGGCAAGGCCTGTGAAATGACATTCGAAGCCCGATTGGGCATCGACGATTTTCTCGTGCGCAAGGCGTGTACCCTGTCCGGGCTGGGTTTCACCGTGTTGCCGATGATGTATTGCGAGCAGGAACTGGAAAACGGCTCGCTGGTGCAGCTGCTACCTGACTGGTCATTGCCGGGCGGTTGGCTGCAAGCGGTCTACCCTCATCGGCGCGGGGTAATGCCGGCAGTACGCGCCTGGATCGACCATTTGATCGAATCATTCAATGCCTGTGGGGACCGACTGTTATGAAGGCAAGACCAATGAGCGAAGAGGATGTCGCGCAATTCTGCCTGGCGCTGCCCGGCGCGCGGGAGGATTACAAGTGGGGGGGCGTAAGGGTGTTTTCGATTGCCGGGAGCAAGATGTTCGCCTTGCAGAACCTGCGGGGTCAGTCCCTGGCCTTCAAGGTCGACAAGGACCTGTTCCTGGGTCATTGCGACCGACCGGGCATTCACCCGGCGCCGTATCTGGCCCGGGCGCAGTGGATCATCATGGACACGCCCTACCCGCTGGGCACCGAAGAGCTGCAAGGCTTGCTGCAACGTTCCCACCAACTGGTGGTGAGCAAGTTGCCCAAGCGCACGCAGATCGGCTTGCTGCTTTAAAACAGCTTTAGAACAGCGCGAACAGCTGAGCACCCAAAAACAACTGGTCGATCCAGAACACCTGATGCATCAGCACGATGAGCCAGAACACCAGTTGAAACGAAACCTTGCGGGTTTTGTGCCGAAACACTTGCTGGGCCAGCAAGGCACCCGGCCAACCGCCCGCCAGTTCCACCGCGTGCAAGACGTTCTCCGGCGTGCGCCAGCTGTCGGTGCGGGCCTTGTGCTTGTCGCCCCAGTACAGGAAAAACGCCAGCACGCTGACGATGCCATAGGCGGCCAGGGGAATCACCGACACCCCGCGCAGCCACAGCGACACCGAGCCAAACAACGGCACTGCGCACAGCAAAACGAACACCAGCAATTTCAACCGCAGGTTTTGAATCGCTCCCCCGGACTTGCGTCCGGGGTTGTTGCGTGCGGTGGCGTCGCTCATGGCTTGGCCGCGGTCCAGTCGACCCAACCGAACTGCCAGGTCGCCAGGATCACCAGGCCGAACACGATGCGGTACCAGGCGAACGCCGCGTAGCTGTGGCTGGCGATGAACTTGAGCAGGCCCCGGACGGCGATCATTGCAAAGATAAACGCGGTGACAAAGCCGATGGCGAACACCGGGAAATCAGCCGGAACAAACAGGTGGCGGTATTTGTAGCCCGAGTAAACCGCTGCGCCGACCATGGTTGGCATGGCAAGGAAGAACGAGAATTCGGTGGCCGTCTTGCGCGACAACCCGAACAGCAAACCGCCGATGATCGTCGAACCGGAACGCGAGGTCCCCGGGATCATCGCCAGGCACTGGGCAAAACCGACTTTCAGGGCCTCTTTCCAGGTGATGTCATCGACGCTTTCGGCATGCACGACATGCTGCCGGCGTTCAGCCCACAACATGATAATCCCGCCCACGACCAATGCGCTGGCCACAGTGATCGGGTTGAACAGGTACTTGTGGATCAGGTCGGCGAAAATCACCCCCAATACCACGGCCGGCATGAAGGCGATCAACAGGTTCGCGGTAAAGCGTCGAGCGCTGGGCTGCGTCGGTAAACCGATGATCACGTCGAGGATCTTGCGACGGAACTCCCAGACCACCGCCAGGATCGCGCCGAGCTGAATGATGATGTTGAAGGCCATCGCTCGTTCGCCGCCGAAATTGAGCAGGTCCGCCACAATGATCTGGTGCCCGGTACTGGAAATGGGCAAGAACTCGGTCAGCCCTTCTACAACGCCTAAAATCAATGCCTGAAAGGCTGTCCAAAGATCCATCATTCCCCCAAGAAGCCATGCCCCCAGGCATGCCCCGTTAATAATTTGTAGAGCGTTATTCGCGATCAGCGTGCGCTGAAACCCCGCGCGCACAAGATCCACACAAAACCGTAAAAATTCCGTGAAAAATCGACTTGGACTCAGGTTTTTCCGCGCGGGGCCGAAATCCTATCAGACAAGCCTCATTTACGCTGCCGCGTAATAGGACCTGAGTAGGATAGGCCCGATCGGCAACGTGTGGTTGGATGCTGGCGATCGTTTATGACAAGAACAAGAAAACGGAGTAACAGCGTTATGAACAGCTTGCGCAGTGTGTCGATCAGCCGACGCTTGTGGCTTATCTTGATCGTGGCCGTGGTGATGCTGTTGACGTTGGGCGTGTTGATGCTCAAGCAGATCCACGACGACCTCTATCAGGCCAAGGCCCAGAAGACCCAGCATGTGGTGCAGACCGCCAGTGGCATCCTGACCTACTACCACGGCCTGGAAACCGCCGGCACCCTCACCCGCGCCGCCGCGCAACAGCAGGCACTGACCGCCGTGCGGGGTTTGCGCTACGACCAGAATGACTATTTCTGGATCAACGACCTGACGCCAGTCATGGTCATGCACCCGACCAATCCAAAACTCGAAGGCCAGAATCTCTCGACGATCCGCGACCCGGACGGTTTTGCACTGTTCAACGAAATGGCTGCCATCGCCAAGTCCAAGGGCGCCGGCATGGTCAACTATCGCTGGCCGAAACCGGGCGCCAGTGCGCCGGTGGAAAAAACCTCCTACGTCAAACTGTTCGAGCCCTGGGGTTGGGTGATCGGCTCGGGCGTGTACATCGACGACATGCAAGCCGAGTTTAATGCGCAAGTCTGGAAGGCGTCTTTCGTCGGCCTGGTGATTGCCCTGATCATGGCGCTGCTGGTGATCATGATTGCCCGCAGCATCGTGCGCCCGTTGCAGGAAACCGTGAATGCCATGGCCAATATCGCCAGCGGTGAAAGCGACCTGACCCGCAGCCTCGATACCCACGGCCAGGACGAAGTCACGCAACTGGCCCGACACTTCAACGCCTTTACCGCCAAGCTGCGCCTGGTGATCAATCAGTTGCAAGTGTCCGCCGGCGCGCTGGGCCAGTCTTCCAGCGAACTGGGCAACGACGCCGCACAAGCCCAGCAACGCAGCCAGCAGCAGTCCCAGCAAATGGAACTGGTGGCGACCGCGATCAACGAAGTGACCTACGGCGTGCAGGATGTGGCGAAAAACGCCGAGCACGCGGCCAGTGAAATGCGCGATGCCGAATCTCAGGCACAGCAGGGACAGATCAATATCGATGGCAGCCTGCAGCAGATCGACAAGCTGTCTTCGACCATCGATCAAGCGGTGGAAGTGATTCGTACGCTGGCCGACGAAAGCACGCAAATCGGCAGTGTCCTGGAAGTGATTCGCTCTATCGCCGAGCAAACCAACCTGCTGGCCCTCAACGCTGCCATCGAAGCCGCCCGGGCCGGTGAGCAAGGTCGAGGGTTCGCGGTGGTCGCCGATGAAGTGCGCCTGCTCGCCCAGCGTACCCAGAAGTCGACGGCAGAAATCCAGTCGATGATCGAACGCCTGCAAAGCCATTCCGAAGCGGCGGTCAAGGTCATTGGCGACAGCAGCCGCGCCTCGCAACTGACCATCGAGCAGGCCGGCCTGGCCGGTGCCAGCCTGAATGCCATCGGCCAGGCCTTGCGCAACCTCAACGGCTTGAATGCCTCGATTGCCAGTGCAACCTTGCAGCAGGCGCATGTGGTGGAAGACATCAATCAGAACGTCACCCAGGCCGCCGGGTTGTCCCACAGCACGGCATTGGCGGCCGAGCAGTCGAGCGTGGCCAGTGTTCATCTCAAGGAATTGAGCGAACAGTTGAACGGGTTGCTCAAGCAGTTTCGCGTCTGATCACTTGTAGCAGCTGGCGCAGCCTGCGTTCGGCTGCGCAGCAGTCGTGAAATCAGGCGACGCCGGTTCCAGATAGACCGTGTGCGCAGAATTTATGACGGCTTCGTCCGAATGCGGCCCACACCGAACGCAGCCTCGCAGGCTCGGCAGCTGCTACACCGGACTGCGCAAGCCGGTTCTACTTGGCAGCGCCTGCCGCTACAATCCTCCCCCCTTTCGTCTTCCCCAAGGATCCTCCATGTCCGGGCTTGAACTGTTTGCCGCCGCCCTCGGTGTGATTGCCGTCTGGCTGACGGTCAAACAGAACCCCTGGTGCTGGCCGGTCGGTCTGGTCATGGTGCTGCTGTACAGCTGGATCTTTTTCGAGGTGAAGCTGTATTCGGACATGCTGCTGCAAGTGATCTACGCCGCGTTGCAGCTTTACGGCTGGTGGCAGTGGACTCGCGCGGGCGTGACGCATGACGGGCGGCACGTCAGCCTGCTCGATGGCCAATCCGTCGCGCTCGGGCTGGCCGTGGGCGCGGTCGGCAGCCTGCTGCTGGGCGCTGCGATGGCTCACTGGACCGACGCCGCCCAACCCTGGCTCGACGCCGCCTTGACCGGTTTCAGCCTGGTAGCACAGTTATGGATGGCACAAAAACGCCTGCAATGCTGGCCGCTGTGGGTCGCGCTGGACGTCATCTTCGTCGGCCTGTTCATCTACAAAGAGCTGTACCTGACCGCCGCCCTCTATGGGGTTTTCGCCCTGCTGGCGGTGCAAGGCTGGCGGACGTGGCGCGCCGACCCGGCGTTGCGCACATGAAAGTCCTGGTGCTCACGGGCCCCGAATCGAGCGGCAAGAGCTGGCTCGCCACCGAGCTGCAACAGCAATTCGGCGGCGTTCTGGTGGGCGAATACGTGCGTTGGTTCATTGAACAGGAGGCACGGGACACCTGCCTCGCGGATATCCCCGAGATCGCCCGCGGCCAGTTGCAGTGGGAAGATGATGCCCGCGCCCTTGCGCCACCGTTGCTGATTCTCGACACGCACTTGCTGAGCAACATGCTTTGGAGCCAGACCCTGTTCAGCGATTGCCCGGCCTGGCTCGAACAAGCGCTGCTGGCCCGGCATTACGACTTGCACTTGCTGTTGTCGCCTGAACTCGTCGACTGGACCGACGATGGCCAGCGCTGTCAGCCGCAGCTGGATCAACGCCGGGCTTTTTTCAACGCGACTCAAGCGTGGCTGGAGCGGCATCGGCAATCTGTTCAAGTGATCCAGGGTGACTGGGCAGAACGCCGAGCCCAAGCGTTGCAGGCCGTCACTCTGCTGCTAGGTTGCTGAATTCGGCTGTAGCAGCTGCTACAGCCCCCCCCAGCCCCCCAGCATTTGTTGCGATAATTTTTCAAATGCGTCCGTTTGTGAAACATACCTTTGCACTCGAACAGCCCGTTTCAGCGCTATTCATCATTGCGTCATGATCTGTGTTAAAGCGCTGATACATCACCACGCAAGCTATGGATCCAGAGCGTTGCGCCTACTTTTCCCCGTTATAGCCCCCGCTTTTGTCTCAGGCCTGAAACAGCTCAATCAAGGATCCATTTAGCCTGATCGATAACCCCTTGAATCAAAACAACAATCACAAAGCGGCACGACTTTCGCTCTCTCCTTCACAACGCTGATTAGGGCCAGCGCACAACAGAAGGAATCGCAGTCGTGGGGACTTTTCGTAAAGGCTTTACGCGCTTGATGCTGCTCGGATGTGCCGCCGTCTCGGTACTCAGTCTTGATGTTCAGGCTGAAGGCAATGGCGTGATCGTACTCACTCGTGATGTACAGCCCCACACCGTCGGCAGGCCGCCGTTCCAAAAAGACCCCTACCCGACCACTGTCAACGCCAACCCTTCGGATCGTGTCACCTCGACACTCAACAGCACCGAACTGAGCGATGGTGAGTTCGCCAGCGTGGCCAGCGGTTCGTCCATCAGCAACAGCATCAACCAGAACGGCAACATACCCGGCAGCCTCAATGTCGTGACCAATCCCAATGGCATGCCCGGCATGAGTGCCGGTCACGGCGGCGGTAGCGGTGGCGCGATTTCGGGAACGATCAACCATGCCATGAGCTCCGGCCTCGCGCCGTTGGGCAGATTGGCGGGAGGTCAATGACATGAGCCGCTCCCTGATCCTTCTCGCCCTGGTCATCGGTGCCAGTGTGAGCCCAGGCGCCATGGCCGACTCCAGCGTTCCGGTGGTCAACACCGCCAACATCCTGGATTCCGGCGCCCGGTACAACGGCAACTTCAACGTCAACCAGGCCTCCGGCGATCAACAGCAACAGGCCAATACCCGCGCCATCGCCATCGGCACCACTGATGCCTCGGCGACCACCCGCGTCATCCAGAAACTCGACACGCCCGCCAACCCGTCGATGAACGCGACGGCCACCATCGGCGGCAACTCTTTCAGTCAAGGCAACGGTGCACTGGGTGTCAACCAGGGCGCCGGGGCCAACAACCAGATGGCCAACGCAATGCACATCAGCATCAGTGCTGCGCCGCAAAGCGTCGACGATAGCGCCCTTTCTCAACAGAACGTGGCGTTGTTACCAAGCTCAGGGGCAACTGACGCTTCAAAAGGCAGTCGCCAGGTCGTGACAAGCGACCAGGCCTTCACCGGCAGCCGAGGAGTGATTCAGGTGAACCAGAGTGCCGGGGTGGGGAACCGAATGGCTAACACCCTGAGCATACGGGTCGCTGACTGACCCGAACGCAGTGCGATTAGAAAGTAACCAACACTTAACCAACTAATAAGCACGGAGAATCACCATGAAACCCACAATGGCTCTCAAGCCTCTCGTGTTCGCCCTGGCAGCCGTCATGGCGATGGCTGCACAAGCCAACGATAACGACCATGGTCACGGCCACCATCATCACGGCCCCAAAGGTCCCACCTGGGAACAGCAACTGTCAATCGACTCAGCCGCCAGCGCCTATGTAGGGGATACACAGGACAGCAGCGGCAACTCGGTACTCAACCAAGGCACCAACAACACCGCCGAGGCTGACAATTCGCTCAACGGTTCCAACGGCAACATGGGCGCCAACGTCGCGGGTGGCGATGGCAACCAACAAGACAACGCCGCCGCGCTGGCTACCGCTGATGAAAGTTTCATCTTCGGTTCTGCCGAGGCAACCTCCACCGCGTATCAGTACAACACCAATAACTACGTCAAAAACCGCTCTACTCAAAATAACGCCACGCTCAACAATGCTGGCAACAACGGCTCCGGCAACATTGGCATCAACGTGACTGCCGGCAACTTCAACCAACAGAAAAACAACCTGGCGATTGCCGTGTCTGGCGGCCGGGTAGCAACAGCCTCGGCTGACGCTTACCAATCCACCACCGGCCTGGATGTCGACAACAAGGCTGACCGGACCCACGTCACCACCACCCTCACCGATACCACCACGTCCTCGGGCACCTTCAAGGCCAAAGGCACCGGGACGATCGACGACAGTGGCTGGGGTCACAGAGGCGATGACAAGTTCAAATTCAGCGCCGTGGGCACCTTCGATCTGGCTGGCGTCACCACCCATCAAGTGCTGACTCCAGACGGCTGGAAAAACCCGGTTGTGAACAACGCCTCCATGACCAACTCGATGAACAGCTTCTCCGGCAACGGCGGTGCCAACGTGTCGGCGGGTGTGGGCAACCAACAAAGCAACTCTCTGTCCATTGCTGCCGGCTGCAGAGCCTGCATGTAATCGCGATCGAAATGAAAGCCCCGGCAACGGGGCTTTCTTTCCATGGCTCCTCGAGGGCGTATCGATCATGCGTACGACAGCCTTTTTCGCCCTGCTGTGCCTGTGCGGCCTGACTCAGGCGGCACAGATGCCAGTCGCCGCCTTGCCTGGCGGCATGCTGGTTTACAAGCAGGTGCAAAGCGTGCGTGAGCGCAAGTTCAGCGACATCGTCGAACAAAAAACCGACTTCAGCTGCGGCGCTGCCGCACTGGCCACGGTGCTACGCCAGGCTTACTGGCTCGATGTCGATGAGGAACACATCATCAAAGGCATGCTGATCAATGCTGATCAGAACCTTGTCCGTACTCAAGGTTTCTCCATGCTGGACATGAAGCGCTACATCGAAGCAATCGGCATGCGCGCGCGTGGCTACCGGATACCGCCCGAGAAACTCGAAGCGGTGACCATTCCGGTGGTGGTGCTGATGGAAATTCGCGGCTACAAGCATTTCGTGGTGATGCAGCGGGCGGACAAGAACTGGGTCTATATCGGCGACCCGGTGCTTGGGCACAAACGCTATTCCCATGATGACTTTGTCAAGGGCTGGAACGGCATTGTCTTCGCTATCGTGGGTCCCGGTTACGATAAAACCAATGCACTGCGTAGCCCTCCGGAACCGCTGACGGCCAAGAACAAGCTGGACACATTCAACCCGGTCAAAGATGCCGAACTGATGGACTTTGGCTTCATTCAGAGCGACTTCTTCTAATCGCCCACTGATGATAGAGAGGGCCGGATGCCCCGGGAGCAGCAGATGAAAACCTCATACTGGCTGGCCGCCGCTTGCCTTGCAGCAAGCGCATCGGGCTATGCCAATGCAGGATTCAAACCCATCGAACTCAAGGACCATGAGCTCGCCGAGCTACGCGGTCGTTATGTCATGCCAGGGCGGATCATCAGCTTTGGCATCATCATGAGCAGCACCTGGCGCAATGCCAGCGGAGACCTGATCGGGGTGGCGACTGCCATGCAGATCCAGGCCTCTACCGTAAAGCCGCAACTTTACGTGTCGACCATTAAAGAAACTGGTAATGGCAGTACGCCGCCATCGGGCACCGGAAATGTGATCGGTGGCGCAGGACTGACCACTACCCAGGGAGTCACCCAAACTGTTCGCGCCGCTGGTGACGGCAATACCGCCTACAACAATGTCGCCATCAACGTCAAAGAGGCCAACCAGGCGCCGGCGCCGAGTCCCGTCCAAGGGCAGGTGCTGACAAGCGGGCAAACCATTACCGACAGCAATGCCGCCGGTAGCGTCGCGGTGTCGAACACCGGTGGTGGCGTGCAAATGGCCATCCAGGCCAACAACAACCAAGGCACAGCCATGCAACAGGCGGCTCAGGGGGGGCTGGTGCAGAACACCCGGCTTCTGGGCAACAGCAACAGGGTCAATAACCTGACGCAACTTAATGTAGTGCTTAACAACAACGGCCGAAATGCCGGAGCAGTCAACTGCAATCTGAATCAACTCAAGGCACTACGCAGCCTGGGATATTGAACTACGCTGATGTTCGATCATCGGGCTTCATGGGGGACGGCTTATCATGTATCGGTCAGTACCACTGCGCGCGATCGTTTGTCTGAGTACTTTGTTCCCGTCGGCGCTGCTGCAAGCAGCGTCCGATGCGGACGTGGAAGCTTTGAAGCAACAACTCATGGAGCTCAAGCAACGATACGAAGTACAACAAAAGGCCTTGGCAGTACTCGAACAACGAGTCCGCCAAGTGGAGGATCAACCGGCGGCGGCACCGCCTAAACGCCTGGCCAAGTCGCCAGCCGACATGAAAGGCAATCCGCAAGTGGCCACAAGGACGGGAGCGGCCGCGGCTTCAGGAGGCGCCGCAGGCAGCGGCAGTTCCTATGGACAATCACTGGCCGATGACTCTCAACCGGCACAGAGTGTTTCCAACCTGTATGACGAGGCCAGCGGATTCTTCGGCGGCGGCAAGTTCAGCCTCGAAACCGGGCTGACCTATTCGCGTTACGACACCCGCCAGCTGATCCTCAACGGCTTCCTCGCACTGGACTCGATCTTTCTGGGCAACATCAACCTGGACCGGATCAAGGCCGACACCTGGACGCTGGACCTTACCGGGCGCTACAACTTCGACAATCGCTGGCAATTCGACCTGAACGTACCAGTGGTGTACCGCGAATCGACGTATCAGTCCGGTGGCGCCAACAACGGTGCCGCGGGGGTGACCAGCGAAGAAACCGTCACACGCGATCCGACACTGGGCGATGTCAACTTCGGGATCGCCTACAAATTCATGGACGAATCGGTCAACACCCCGGATGCCGTGTTCACCTTCCGGGTCAAGGCGCCGACCGGCAAGGACCCGTTCGGCATCAAACTGCGCCAGAGCGACGCCAATACCAACCTGTTCGTGCCTGACACCCTGCCAACCGGCAACGGCGTCTGGTCGATCAGCCCCGGTATCTCGCTGGTCAAGACCTACGATCCAGCGGTTCTGTTCGGTAGCCTGTCCTACACCCACAACTTCGAAGGTTCCTTCGACGACATCAGTGCCACCGTCAATCAGAAAGTCCCGGGCAAGGTGCGGATCGGCGACAGCTTCCAGATTGGCGCGGGCATCGCGTTCGCGCTGAACGAAAAAATGAGTATGTCGTTCTCGGTGTCTGACCTGGTGCAACGCAAAAGCAAGCTCAAGCAGGATGGCGGGGATTGGGAGTCTGTGGTGTCCAGTGACGCCAACGCCGGTTACTTCAACGTCGGCATGACCATCGCGGCCTCCGACAACCTGACGATCGTTCCCAACTTGTCCATCGGTATGACCGACGATGCGCCGGACTTTTCCTTCAGCCTGAAATTCCCGTACTACTTCTAAACCGCACCCCGCAATAGAAAAGGCCCACTACGATAGTTGTCGTAGCGGGCCTTTTTTGTTGCACCGCCCTAGCGGATCTGGTGCTTGTGCAGCAATCGGTAAAAAGTCGGCCGTGACACGCCCAGGACACGGGCGGCAACACTCAGGTTGTCGCTGTGCCGGTTCAACACATCGCACAGCGCCTGGCGTTCGGCGCGGGTCTTGTAGTCTTCAAGGGTGCCCATCGGCGTGGCGAAGGCGTGTTGACTGAGCAGCCCCAGGTCTCGCGCCTCGATCTGTCGTCCTTCGGCCAATACCAGCCCACGACGTACCCGATTGGCCAGCTCGCGGACATTGCCCGGCCAGTCGTGCTTGCCCATGGCGACCAACGCATCCTCGCTGAAGCTGCGCGGACGACGGCCGGTTTCACTGCTGTAGAAATGGGAAAAGTGGTTGGCCAGCATCAATAGATCACCATGGCGCTCACGCAGCGGCACGGTGACTACTTGCAGGACGTTCAAACGGTAGTACAAATCTTCGCGAAAGCGTTTGTTCTCGATGGCCTCTTCAAGGTCGACGTGCGTCGCCGCCAATACCCGCACATCCACCGGAATAGGTTGATGGCCGCCAACCCGCTCGATGTGTTTTTCCTGCAGGAAGCGCAGCAGATTGGCTTGCAGCTCCAGTGGCAAATCGCCTATTTCATCGAGAAACAGGGTGCCGCCGTTGGCCGCTTCTATCCGCCCGACCTTGCGCTGATGGGCGCCGGTAAAGGCCCCCTTCTCGTGACCAAACAATTCGGACTGGATCAAATGTTCGGGAATCGCGCCACAGTTGATCGCCACGAATGGCTTGCTGTGACGCTGGGATTGTTGATGCAGGGTACGGGCGACCAATTCCTTACCGGTGCCGCTTTCGCCGCGGATCAGCACCGGCGATTCGGTGGGCGCCAGTTTGCTCAGCAATTTGCGCAGCTCGCGAATCGGTTTGCTGTCGCCGAGCAGTTCGTGTTCAGGCTGATCGATATGAACCGTGCCCTGCCCGCGCAGGCGCGCCATGCCGAACGCTCGGCCCAGAGTGACCTGAACCCTTGAAACATCGAACGGCAAGGTATGGAAGTCAAAAAACCATTCGCAGACGAAATCCCCGACATTCTGCATTCGCAGGACATCCTGATCGAGCACGGCGATCCACTCGGTACCGCTACGGGTGATCAGTTCCTTGACGGCTTCCGGACGTTCCAGATGAAACGGCTGCAAGCGCAACAGGCCGACGTCGCAGGTTCGCTCCGCGGCGTTTTCCAGGGTACAGCTGTCGACATCCCAACCCACAGCGCGTAAACCCGGCAGCAAACGGTGGCAGTCGTCGCAAGGATCCACTACTAAAAGACGTCGTAAAGCAGGCGCTTCGATCATGACTGTTCCTTGGCGCCAAATTTTAGGAAATATTATTAAAAACAGTCATTTGGCGGGCTTCGGTGTAACACTAGCAAAATATTGACGCGGGCTTGTATCGATTGCTTATAGGGACGTCGGCTTATTAGTTATAAAAAATCACTTAATGAGTTGCCTAACGAATTGAACCTTTCATTCAGCTTTCAGCAACTGCCTGAATCGCCGGCGAATCAAAGAAAGTTGAAATTTCTTTTGATTGTGTGTGACCCAACCCCCGGTTGCGGACATCAGTACAAGTAACCAGCCGAACGGTAAGCCCAACCGACGGCACATCACTTGATTGGGCACACAGAGAGAAGACCCCATGAACGCCCCGCTCCGTATCAACGAAGCTCTTTTGATTGCCGACCGCGCATTCCAACCCTTTCAATGCGTGGCCTGGGCCCCACAAGACGGTAATGGTGAGCTCAGCCTGGCCATCATTGATCGCACTAACACTCGCATCAGCAGCAAACAAATCCCCAGCAGTGCCTATTCCGATCCACAGCAACTTGCACACTTGCTGGAACAAGCCCGCGCCGAGCTGAGCGAGGAAGGTTACACACTGCAATCGTGGTCCATGCCGCATTAATCTTTTTCGCGGATTACCGCCCGGTAATCCGCGTCCCTTCTTCTCCTTAGTTGACGGTTTCTACGGTCAGCTGCATAACGCCATTTTCGTTTTCCAACTTCTAGCCGCCAGATTACTTGGCAGGCTTGTCAGTGGTTCGAGAAGACACTGTTCTGGCACAAAACGCCGCTCCTCCCGAGCGTAATGGCAGTTGCGCATCATCGCATTCAGGGATTGAATGTTCTCCTCATGCAGTCAACCTCCGGGCACCCGGACAAGGACGACTGGCAAGGAGATCCGTGCATGCCACTCCAGACTGCTTTTGCCATACCGGCAGCGGTGAAAGACGCCGGGCAACTCGATAGCCATTTCGCTGGCAGCGGCAAGACTCAAGTGTATTTCGCCGGCAGTACTTCCAGCAGGATCAATGGCGTGGCGATTGACCACACCGGCCGAATACTGGCGGCAGCCAAGGTCGGCACGCCAGGTGGCAGCCGCTTTGGCCTGGCCCGCCTGCGTGAGGATGGTTCGGCGGATCTGGCCTTCGGCAAACAAGGCAGTGTCATCGGGCAATTCGCCCACGGCTACGAGGCCATGGCGGGCACGGTGCGGGTGCTGGCCGACGGGAACATTCTGGTGGCCGGCCTGCACTACGAAAATGCTCATCGTACGTTGCCCGCCGTGGCGATGTTTGATCAACGAGGCTGCCCGATACAGGGTTTTGGTGAGCACGGCCGCTGCGTGGTGCGCCTGCCGGGGAAGCTTTCCGAAGGCGCTCGCGACGCTTGGTTACCACCCGGCGTGCCGGGTACCGAGGCCTGTGATATCTGCGTGCAGGACGATGGTCGAATCCTGCTGCTGGCCAATCATCACTTTGAATTGGCCGATCACGTCGGCATGCTGATTCGGCTCAATGCCGACGGCTCGCTGGACAGCACCTTCAACGGTCGTGGCTTTGTCATGGTCCGGCACTTATTGATGAACACCTGGCTGAACAGTCTGATGGTGCAACATGACGGCCGAATCCTGGTGGGCGGATCGATCAACTTCCCCGAGGAAGGTTTGCTGGCGCGTTATCACACCGATGGCCAGCTGGATGACGGCTTCGCCGTGGATGGCTTCATGAGCTTCAAGGCCTGGGGTCAGAGTGCCCAGGTCTGCCAGATCGTCCAGCACGAAAATGGTGATTTGCATTGTTTTGGCAGCAGTCGCGACCCGATGCACTGCCTCGCCCTGAACGTTCACAGCAATGGCCAACCTGACATGCATTGCAATAGCGGCCAACCACAACTGTTGGAAATCAGCCACAGCGGCTGCCAGTGGACCGCCGCCCAGATACAACCGGACGACTGTGTACTGACGGTCGGAGCGACGGGCGGCGGGCTCGAAGGCGATTTCATTCTCGCCCGGTACTTACCCAATGGGGCGCTGGATCGCAGCTTCGCCAATGGCATGGGCTGGATCCGCACACGCCTGAGTCGAGGCCCGGACACCGCCACTGCATTGGCCGTGCAGGCCGATGGTTGCATCGTCGTCGGCGGCTATTCACTGGATGGCAACTACCGCGCCGTCGTCGCCCGCTATCAACCCTAGTTTCCTGCACTTGATCTTCCCTTCCGCTTACGGCAAGTTGCGCGCTTCTTAATACAAGGAGTAGCCGATGTCCGGCTCAATGGCCCAGGCCTTCGCACACAATTTTCTTGGGCATTCACCCCGCTGGTACAAAGCCAGCATTATCGGATTCCTGATTCTCAACGCCCTGGTGTTGTGGACGATCGGTCCGGTGGCGGCCGGCTGGCTGTTGGTGCTGGAGTTCATCTTCACCCTGGCAATGGCGCTCAAGTGTTACCCGCTGATGCCCGGCGGGTTGCTGCTGATCGAAGCTCTGCTGCTGAAAATGACCACGCCCCAGGCGCTCTATGACGAACTGGTGCACAACTTCCCGGTGATCCTGCTGCTGATGTTCATGGTGGCGGGCATCTACTTCATGAAGGACCTGCTGCTGTTTCTGTTCTCGCGCCTGCTGCTGGGAGTTCGCTCCAAGGCGCTGCTGGCGTTGATGTTCTGTTTCCTGTCAGCGTTTCTCTCGGCGTTTCTCGATGCATTGACCGTGACCGCGGTCATCATCAGCGCGGCCGTGGGGTTTTACTCGGTGTATCACCGCGTTGCCTCGGGCAACGATCCGCGTCAGGACAGTGAATTCGGCGATGACCGGCAGTTACCGACATTGCACCATGCCGACCTCGAACAATTCCGCGCCTTCCTGCGCAGCCTGCTGATGCACGGCGCGGTCGGCACAGCGTTGGGTGGCGTTTGCACGCTGGTTGGCGAGCCGCAAAACCTGCTGATCGGCCATGAGATGGGCTGGCACTTTGCCGAGTTCTTTCTAAAGATCGCCCCGGTGTCGTTGCCGGTGCTGGCAGCGGGCCTGGTGACCTGCGTACTACTGGAGAAACTGCGCTGGTTCGGTTATGGCACGCTGCTGCCGGACAACGTGCGTGCGGTGCTGGCCAACTACGCCGCTGAAGACAACGCCGAGCGTACTTCGCGTCAGCGCGCCGCGCTGCTGGTTCAAGGGGCGGCGGCACTGATTCTGATTGCCGGGCTGGCGTTTCACATCGCCGAAGTCGGCCTGATCGGCTTGATGGTGATCGTGCTGATCACCGCGTTTACCGGTATCACTGACGAACACCGCCTCGGCACCGCCTTCAAGGACGCCATGCCGTTCACCTCGCTGCTGGTGGTATTTTTCGCCGTGGTGGCGGTGATTCACGATCAGCAGCTGTTCGCGCCGCTGATCCAGTGGGTACTAACGCTGCCGGCGGATCAACAGCCGGGCATGCTGTTTATTGCCAACGGCTTGCTGTCGGCCATCAGCGACAACGTGTTCGTCGCGACCATTTACATCACCGAAGTAAAACAGGCATTCATCTCCGGCCACATGAGCCGCGAGCACTTTGAAACCCTGGCGATTGCGATCAATACCGGGACCAACCTGCCGAGCGTGGCGACGCCTAATGGTCAGGCGGCGTTCCTGTTCCTGCTGACCTCGGCGATTGCACCGCTGATTCGTCTGTCGTACGGGCGGATGGTGTGGATGGCGCTGCCATACACCGTGGTGATGGGAGGGCTTGGCTGGTACGCCGTAAGCTATTGGCTTTGAGGTGGCAGGTCTGACGCCTTCGCGGGCAAGCCTCGCTCCTACGGAATGTGTAAAACCTGTAGGAGCGAGGCTTGCCCGCGAAGAACGATAACGCGGTTCAGACTGAACTCAGGATGTATCGCTCGATCGCCTGGGCCGCGCCGTCTTCGGTATTGGCCCCGGTCACCACGTCGGCCTGACGCTTCACCGCCTCTTCCGCCTGCCCCATCGCAATCGACAGCCCGGCACGATGAAACATCGCCGGGTCATTGCCGCCGTCGCCCATGGCGGCAGTCTGTTCCAGCGACACCCCGAGAAACTCGGCCAGCGTCGCCAGTGCCGCGCCCTTGTTGGCCTGCACCGCCGTCACATCCAGATAGACCGGTTGCGAACGCGACACCTGCGCCTGCCCTTCGACCTTGGGCAGCAACCGCGCCTCCAGCTCGATCAACAGTTCGGTGTTGCTGCTGGCAGCGACGATCTTGTCGATGCGTGCCAGGCAAGGCTCGAAACTCTCGACCACCACCGGCGGATAACCCAGGCCATGTTGCTCTCGCGGGACCATCGGGCCGTTCGAGTCCTTCAACAGCCAGTCACCACCGCTGAACACCCAGACTTCTATGTCCGGCTGATCGGCAAACAGTGCCAGCGCCGTCAGCGCTGCGGTTGCCGGCAAATAATGCGCCACCAGCAAACTGCCATCCGGGTTGACGATCGTGCCGCCATTGAACGCCGCCGTCGGCAGATCAACGCCCAGGGCTTCGATCTGCTGCAACATGGCTTTAGGTGGACGCCCGGTGGCCAGGCTGAACAGCACGCCGGCGTCACGCAAGGCGCGAACGGCATCGATGGTGCGCTGGCTGAGGCTGTGATCGGGCAGCAACAAGGTGCCGTCCATGTCACTGAGCAGAAAACGGATGGGTTGTTGCGTGACGTCCATCATCCGAGGCTGTGCCAGACGCGACCGTCGCGGGTCAGCAGTTCGTCAGCGGTCTTGGGTCCGTCTTCGCCGGCTGCATAGCTCTCCACGGTTGCATCCTGCTGCCAGGCGTCGAGGAACGGCTGCACGACGCGCCAGCCGTTCTCGATGTTGTCGGCACGCTGGAACAGCGTCTGATCGCCGGTGAGGCAATCGTAGATCAAGGTTTCGTAGCCGGTGGAAGGCTGCATTTCAAAGAAATCCTTGTAGGCAAAGCCCAGCTCGATATTGGCCATGTTCAACGCCGGTCCCGGCCGTTTGGCCAGCAGGTCGAACCACATGCCTTCGTTGGGCTGGATCTGGATCCGCAGGTAGGTCGGCTGCAATTCTTCGACCTCGGTGTCACGGAACTGCGCATACGGCGCCGGCTTGAAGCAAATGACGATCTCGGTGTCGCGCACGCTCATGCGCTTGCCGGTACGCAGGTAGAACGGCACACCGACCCAGCGCCAGTTGTCGATCATCACTTTGAGCGCGACATAGGTTTCAGTGGTGCTGTCGGGCGCGACGTTGGTTTCCTGACGATAACCGGGCAACCGATTGCCATCGATCTCGCCGGCGGTGTATTGGCCGCGCACTGAGTTGGCTCGCGCTTCCTCGATCGACCAGGGGCGAATCGCGCCGATCACTTTGGCCTTCTCGCCACGTACCGCATCGGCGCCAAACGCCGCCGGCGGTTCCATGGCGACCATCGCCAATAATTGGAACAGGTGATTAGGCACCATGTCCCGCAGGGCGCCGGTGACCTCATAAAAACTGCCACGGGTTTCAACGCCGACGGTTTCAGCGGCGGTGATTTGTACGTGGTCGATGTAATGGTTGTTCCAGAAGGCTTCGAACAGGCTGTTGGAGAACCGGCTGACCAGAATGTTCTGCACGGTTTCCTTGCCCAGATAGTGATCGATCCGGTAGATCTGCTTTTCCGTCATCACTTTGAGCAAGCACGCGTTCAAGGCTTCGGCGGTATACAGATCCGAGCCGAAAGGCTTTTCGATCACCACCCTTCTGAACGCTTCAGGGGCTTCTTGCAACAATCCGGCAGCCCCGAGACGTCGCACCACTTCACTGAAAAAGCGCGGAGCGGTGGCCAGGTAGAAAACGGCGTTGCCGGTGCCGCTGGCGTCGATTTTCGCCGCCAGCGCGTCATAAGTGCGCTCATCCAGGAAATCGCCCTGGACGTAGCTGATGTGTTTGGCCAATTTGGCCCACAACGCCGGATCAAGGGCGTGATCGCCCTTGCCGACCTTGGCTGCCACTTCCGCCCGAATGAAATCTTCGAGTTTTTTGGCAAAGGCTTCGTCACTGATGGCGTTGTGATCAACGCCGACGATCCGCAGTCCATTCCCCAGCAAACCATCGCGACTCAGGTTGTACAGCGCCGGCATCAGCAGGCGCTTGACCAGATCACCATGGGCACCGAACAAAAACAGCGTGGTGGGCGGTGCGGGTTCTGCCTTGGATTTCCTGCGGATCACGTGGGTCATTTTTTCGCAGTCTCCACATGGCCGCCGAAGCCGAAGCGCTGGGCCGAGAGAATCTTGTCGCCAAAGTTGCCTTGCCCGCGCGAACGGTAGCGAGAGAACAGCGAGTTCGACAGCACCGGTACCGGCACCGCTTGTTCCATGGCGGCTTCGATGGTCCAGCGCCCTTCACCGCTGTCCGCCACTTCACCCGAGTAGCCGTCGAGCTTCGGATCGGACGCCAGCGCATCGGCGGTCAGGTCAAGCAGCCAGGACGAGACCACGCTGCCACGACGCCAGACTTCGGCGATGTCGGCCACGTTCAGGTCGAAACGCTGATCTTCCGGCAGGTTGGTGCTGGCTTTGGTCTTGAGGATGTCGAAGCCTTCGGCGAAGGCCTGCATCATTCCGTATTCGATGCCGTTATGGATCATCTTGACGAAGTGGCCGGCGCCGGCGGGGCCTGCGTGGATGTAACCGCGCTCGGCGCGATCGTCATCGGACTTGCGATCCTTGGTGCGCGGAATGTCGCCCATACCCGGGGCCAGGGACTCGAACAACGGGTCAAGACGCTTAACCGTCTCGGCATCGCCGCCGATCATCATGCAGTAGCCACGTTCCAGGCCCCAGACGCCGCCGGAGGTGCCGACGTCGATGTAATGCAGACCTTTTTCCGACAGGGTTTTGGCCCGACGGATATCGTCCTTATAGAAGGTGTTGCCGCCATCAATGATGGTATCGCCCGCTTCAAGCAGGGTGCTCAGGGTGTCGATGGTGTCTTCGGTCGGTGCGCCGGCGGGCAGCATTACCCACACCGCGCGCGGTTTGGCCAGGCCAGCGACCAGGGCTGGCAAGTCGGCGACGCCGGTGGCGCCCTCTTCGGCCAGGGTGTCGACGAAAGCGGTATTGCGGTCGTGAACAACGGTGGTGTGCCCATTGAGCATCAGGCGCCGCGCAATATTACCGCCCATGCGGCCCAGTCCAATAATCCCGAGTTGCATGTACTGATGCTCCCTACTACAAATAAAGTGTGTCTAAGGTTATAGCCCAACGCGACTAGTGAAGGTTAGTCCAGAGCGGTGGGATGAAGTTTCCGGGCATTGTGCCCGATCCAGACTGATAACGTCGGGAATCGTGCCGAAGACACAACGACCATGAAAAATAAAAAAGTTCCCTTCAAGGGCAAAAGAAATCAAAATTGGCGCCGATAGTAAGTGAGCACCCGATTTCGGGAGTCGACTTACAGTTGATACCGCCATTTGCGAGGTGAGCAATGGGCACCGTACACACAGCACTGCCAGCACAAACCCTTTACGTCACGATCCGTCGCGATGAACTGCGCCAGTTGAAAGAGGAGCGCGATCAGTTGAAGCGGGAAGTTGCGCAATTGCGCCTGCTGACCCAAGGCAATCAGGCTCAGCCCTTGCCCGTCACCCAACGTGCTCCTCACGCCTGATCTCCTCGCTTGAGTCGGAAGCGGCCCAGCGCTGTTTCTGACTCGCTGCAATCCTGTCCGCTGCGACAACTCACAAAGTTTTCACACTTGCTTGGCGATACTCCGGCCCTTTGTGGCTGCTTGCTTTGCGAGCGGCATCCGTTCGTCTGCGACAAGGAGAGTGCCGACGGCCGATCATCAGGCTGGAGTGTTGAATGGCTTTGCTTAAACGCAGAAAAACGTCTGCGAATGGTTTTGATTGGGCAGGATTACTCTGGTTATTTCTGTTCTTCTGGTATTTCTCCGGTATCACCCAACTACTGATTCAACTGACGGGCACCTCCGGTTTTAGCGGGTTCCGCCAGGCTTTTGTGATGAGCGCCATTTGGCTCGCGCCGATGCTGTTGTTCCCCAGACAAACCCGTGTGATGTCCGCGCTGATCGGTGTGGTGCTGTGGGCCTGTTCGATGGCCAGCCTGGGTTATTTCTTCATCTATCAGCAGGAATTTTCCCAGAGCGTCATCTTCATCATGTTCGAATCGAACGTGTCTGAAGCCGGCGAATACCTGACGCAGTATTTTGCCTGGTGGATGGTGCTGGCGTTCCTCGCCCACACTGCATTCGCGTACTTCCTTTGGACCCGCGTGCGTCCGGTGTACCTGCCACGCGTCCAGGCGCTGATTGCAGCGACGGCGATTGTGCTGGCCGTGATCGGTTACCCGCTGATCAAGCAGACCGCGCACACCGGCAGCCTGGCGGAAGGCTTCGAGAAATTCGAAACCCGCATCGAGCCCGCGGTGCCATGGCAGATGGCCGTGGCCTATCACCGTTACCTCGGTACCCTGGGCAGCATGCAAGGCATGCTCGACAGCGCCAGCAAGATCCCGCCGCTGAAGAACTTCACCGACTCGATGGCCAATCAGCCGGCGACCCTGGTGCTGGTGATCGGCGAGTCCACCAACCGTCAGCGCATGAGCCTGTACGGCTACCCGCGGGAAACCACCCCGGAACTGGATAAGCTCAAGGACCAACTGGCGGTTTTCAATAACGTCATTACCCCACGCCCCTACACCATCGAAGCGCTGCAGCAGGTGCTGACGTTCGCCGACGAAGAAAACCCGGACCTCTACCTGACGACGCCGTCATTGGTCAGCATGATGAAACAGGCGGGTTACAAAACCTTCTGGATCACCAACCAGCAGACCATGACCAAGCGCAACACCATGCTCACGACCTTCTCCGAACAGGCCGACGAGCAGGCGTACCTGAACAACAACCGCAACCAGAACGCCGCCCAGTACGATGGCGATGTGATCGAGCCGTTCAACAAGGCGCTGGCCGATGCGGCGCCACGCAAGCTGATCGTCGTGCATTTGCTCGGCACGCACATGAGCTACCAGTACCGTTACCCGCCGACGTTCAACAAGTTCACCGACCGCAAAGGCATGCCGGACGGCGTGCGTGATGATCAAGTGCCGACGTACAACAGCTATGACAACGCGGTGCTGTACAACGACTTCGTGGTCTCGAGCCTGATCAAGGACTACGCCAAGACCGATCCAAACGGCTTCCTGCTGTACCTCTCCGACCACGGCGAAGACGTGTTCGACTCCGCTGGCCACAACACCCTGGGCCGCAACGAGAACAAGCCGACCGCGCCGATGTACACCATTCCATTCGTGGCCTGGGCCTCGCCGAAATGGCGCGAAACCCATGACTGGAGTTTTGCCGCTGATCTGGGTCGGCCGTACAGCAGCTCCCAGCTGATTCACACCTGGGCGGATCTGGCCGGACTGAGTTTCGATGAACTGGACCGCAGCAAAAGCCTGGTCAGCGACAGCTTCAAGCCTCGGCCATTGATGATCGGCAACCCTTACGAGCGTGAGCTGCGGCCGTTGATCGACTTCAGCCTGATAAAACCCAAGGTCGCGCCTGTCACCCCGGCGGTCGTTCAGCAGTAGTTTTGAGGGGCCGACAAATGACTTAAGGGCGTCCTGATCGACGCCCTTTTTTATGGCTCGGAGGACTAAAGCGCTTTGGTCCAGAACAGCATCCGGCCGTGCGCCGGGTCGAACATGCCGGGTGAAAAACCGAATTTGCCATAAGACGCCTGGGCCACTGGATTGCCTTCCAGCACTTCCAGGGTGATCTTGCAGCAGCCGCGCTGACGTGCGATGTCCTCGACTTTGTGCAGCATTTTCTGGCTCAGTCCCAACCCGCGAAACTTCGACACCACGACCACATCGTGCACGTTGACCAACGGCCGACAGGCAAAGGTCGAAAAGCCTTCGAAGCAATTGACCAGCCCTGCCGGCTCGCCACCGACAAACGCCAATACACTGAAGGCATGGGGCCGCTTGGCCAGCTCCCCCGGCAGTTGTTGCAACACATGGGTGGGCAACGACTTACCGCCACCCATCGGGTCTTCGGCGTAATGGTTCAATACAAGACAAATCGCCTCGGCATGTGTCGGGTTGCTGTAACTGGCCTGAAGCACAAGAATTTCTGCGGATTCCATTTCCACCCTCGATCACACATGAAGTTGCCCCAGTTCGCTTCTTGCGCACTGAAAGGTCCTGCGACCTTATCGCGAGCGCCGGGGTGCCGACAACTGGATCCTGTTGTGATCGCGCGCGCTCAAGCCCCCCAGATCAGCGCCTCGGTCCATCCCAGCTCGGCAAAGTCCTCGGCCCTCAACCCCGCCTCACCGGCACAGAAAAACTCGTCCAGTTGCGGCGGCTTGACCGACGTGCCGCTGAGCATCGCGTGAACCTGCCTGCGATGGTGGATCTGGTGCTCGAACAGATGGGACAGCAGGCGTAATCGGCTGTCGTGTTGCGCGGTATCGCGCGCAATGGTCACGATTCGCCCGAGCTCTGCGTCACGCAATTGCTCGCAGTAGGCGATCAGTCGACGGTCGACCAGCGCTTGCTCGCGCTTGAGATCGGCGCCGTCGGTGAATGGCTCATCCTGGTTGAAAAACACATGGCAATCAGGATGCGGCTCGTCACCGCGCAACTCCCGCTCCAGGGCGTCCGCATAGAACCAGTCGCACGTCAGAATGTGGTTGAGGGTTGCGCGCAGGCTGGGGAAGAAACTGACGCGCGGCGCCGCCAGCTCAGCCGGGCTCAGTTGCATCCAGGCCTTGGCCAGTCGGTGATTGGCCCAGGCGTTCTGATAGGCCATGGTCAGCAAATGGTGGGACAAGGGCTGATTCATGTTCACTGCTCCCGGACATCAAGCCTCGGCAAAACGTTTTAGCTGCATCTCCTGCAAACGGCTGAGGGTGCGGCGAAACGGGAATTCCAGATAGCCCTCGGTGTACAACGCCTCCATCGGTACCTGCGCTTCGAGGTACAGCGGCACCTTGCGGTCGTAGCATTCGTCCACCAGGGCAATGAACCGCCGCACGCCGTCGTCATGCACCGACAACTGTGGCAACTCGCGATCCCCCGCCGCCACCCGCTCGACACCGTCTTCAGTGCCGCGGGCGATGCGCCCTTCGCGTTTTTGCGCGCTGAGATTGGGCACGTCACTCAACAGAATAGCGCTGAAGGTGTCGCACAGGGCCATGAAGTCCATGGCGGCAAAAGGCTGCTCGCAGACCTCGGCGTAACGGCACCAGAGCACGGTTCGACTGGCCTGCATGACATTGACCGAACGGTAGCCGATCTGCACCGGAGCGCTGGACAGCGACTGGCCGACAGTCAAGGCCTTGAACACTTCGCCGAGGGCTGCGGGCCGACCCGGAACGTTCACCCAGTAACGCTGCAGGCCGGCGCCAGGGTGCAGACGATGATCTTCCCCACCGTCCACCGCAATGACCTGCATGTGCTGCTTGATCGCAGTAATCGCCGGCACGAAGCGGTCGCGGTTGAAGCCATCGGCGTACAGCTGATCCGGCGGTTGGTTGGAGGTACAGACCACCACCACGCCTTGCTCGAACATCACCTGAAACAAACGCCCGAGAATGATCGCGTCACCGATGTCGTTGACGAACAGTTCATCGAAACACAGCACCCGCACTTCCTGGCTCAGCTCGCGGGCCAGGGCCTTCAGCGGGTCGGCGGTACCGGTCAACTGGAAGGAGCGCTGATGCACCCAACCCATAAAGTGGTGAAAGTGCTGCCGCCGGGCCGGGACGCGCAGGTTTTGATAGAACTGATCCATCAACCAGGTCTTGCCCCGCCCGACCGGGCCCCAGAGGTACACGCCGGTGATGGGCGCGCGGCCTTCCTGCAAGGCTTCGTGGCATTTTTGCAGCGCCCACACGGCATGTTCCTGGGCTTCGTCCTGGACGAAGCCCTTCTGTTCGATGGCGTGTTGCCAGGCGCTTAAGGGAGAGTCGACATTCATGCGCGGCAGTATACGTCTCTATAGCGGCTCGCCAAGCCCGGGCCGTAGCAGCTGCGTCGCGGTGCTCGACAGCTGCTACATAGGCCGGTGGTTACAGCGAGATGTCCAGCCGGGCGATCTTGCCCTGTTCATTGAGGCGGAACATATAGCGCAGTTCCAGCGGGCTGCCGGGAAAAGTGCCGGAGATCAGGTTGTGCACCAGCACTTTGCCAGTGCGCTGTTGAACGTCAAGCACCTCGACCCGCGGCTGATAACGTTGCGCAGTGTCTTGCATCCATTGGGCGATGGCTTGCGTGCCGACCTGATGCTGCCCCTCATCGAACACGTTGGCATCCTCAGCGAAAAAACTGGCGACCCTCGAGGTGTCGCGAGCATTGGCGGCAGCAATGTAGGCGGCAATGGCGGGGGCCAGTGAAGAGGCTGGATTGGACATGTTTACGGCTCCTTGTGAGTTGTTTCTGGAGCCATGCTAAAACAAGCCAGTGTCAGTTCTTGTCAGGAGTGAAACGCCCTGCTTCGTCCAGTTGCATCTGCTTGCGCCAGGTGCGCAACAGGTCGCTGCGCCGCCCCGGATAGCGCTCACCCTGTTCACTGGCGGCCGAGATCCGGTCGGTGCGGAACGTGCGATAGGCACTGCGCAACTCACACCAGGCGACGATGATCCGCACCTCATTGAGAAACCCCAGGGCCAATGGCCAGATCAACCGTTGGCTGGGCACCTGGTTGGCGTCTGCGTAATCGATATGCAACTTGGCCTGATCGCGGATGGCCTGACGAAACACATTCAACGGCACGGCGTTTTGCGGATAGCCACAACCCGGCGGCCCCGGCAACACCGTCGGGTTGCGCAAGGCGTCCTGGGCCGTCGGGTCGAGCACCGCGGCGATTTTTGCCAGGGCATCGGCCGCCGCTTTGCTCAACACCTCATCACCCCGCTGATCCACGTAGCGCAAACCGAGCACGATGGCTTCGGTCTCATCGGCATTGAGCATCAAGGGCGGCAGAAACAGACCGCTGCGCAACACATAGCCGATCCCCGCCTCGCCAAAAATCGGCGCGCCGAGCGCGGTGAGTTCAGCGATGTCGCGGTACAGCGTGCGTTCGGAAATCTCCAGCTCGCTGGCCAATGTCGCGGCAGTCACCGGACGACTTTTGCCGCGTAGCACTTGTAACAAGGTCAGTAAACGAGTGGTTCGCGACACGGCCAGCAGGCTCCTTTCTGGAAGTCGCCGGAGCTTAGCAGAGGCTGCTGTCAGAAAGTGGCAGTAGCGAAACGCCAGACACAAGCCCGCTCCCACATTTTGGCTTGTTACCGATCGACCTTATGCCTGGCCGCATACAAACACAGCATTTCCATGGCCAGGGTCGCCGCAGCCAGTGAGGTAATGTCGGCGTGGTCGTAGGCCGGCGCCACTTCCACCACGTCCATCCCCACCAGGTTGATCCCGCGCAAGCCGCCGAGAATCTCCAGCGCCTGCACCGTGCTCAAGCCGCCGCACACCGGCGTCCCGGTGCCGGGCGCGAAGGCTGGGTCGAGGCAGTCGATGTCGAAGGTCAAATACACCGGGTGATCACCGACCCGCGCACGAATCGCCTCGACAATCGCCTCGCAACCTTGCCGATGAACCTGCCGCGCATCCAGCACCTGAAAGCCCTGATGATCGTCATTGGTGGTGCGCAAACCGATTTGCACTGAGCGCGACGGATCCACCAGCCCTTCCCTGGCCGCATGCCAGAACATCGTGCCGTGATCGACGCGCTTGCCCTCTTCATCCGGCCAGGTGTCGCTATGGGCATCGAAGTGAATCAATGACAACGGGCCGTGCTGGCGGGCATGGGCCTTGAGCAGCGGATAACTGATGAAGTGATCGCCGCCGAAGGTCAGCATCGCGCAACCGTTATCCAGGATGTGCCCGGCGTGGGCTTCAATGCTTTCCGGCACCGAATGCGGCGCGCCGTAATCGAAGGCGCAATCGCCGTAGTCGATCACCGCCAAGTGATCGAACGGGTCGAACGTCCACGGCCAATGGCGTTCCCAGGCGATCCCGGTGGACGCCGCCCGAATGCCGCGTGGTCCGAAACGCGCCCCGGAACGGTTGCTGGTGGCGGTGTCGAACGGCACGCCGCTGACCACCACGTCGACGCCACGCAAGTCGCGGCTGTAGCGCCGGCGCATGAAACTGGTGATACCGGCGTAGGTACTTTCGGCGGCAGTCCCGTAAAGACTGTCGCGGGTCATGGCCTGATCGTTCTGTGCAGGGACGTCCATGGGTGTGTTCCTTATTGTTGGCTTATTGGTGGCTACGGAAAGTGGTCCACAGGCGGGTGCGCTGACGCATGTCTTTGAGGCTCATGCTGCGGTCGGCATACAGCCGCTCACGCACCACGGCCTGCGGGTAGATGTCGGGATTGCTGCGCACCGCCTCATCCACCAGTGGCGTCGCCGCCTCATTGGCCGTGGCGAAGAACAGCGTATTGGTCAGTGCCGCGACGGATTCGGGGCGCAACATGAACTCGACGAAGGCTCGGGCGGCTTCGGGGTGCGGCGCGTCCTTGGGAATTGCCAGGTTGTCCTGCCACACCAGTGTGCCTTCACGTGGAATGCGGTAAGCCACCTCGAACGGTTTATTGGCCTTGCGCGCCTGATCGGCGGCCATGCTCGCGTCGCCGTTGTAGGTCAGTGCCAGGCAAACGCTGCCATTGGCCAGATCGTTGATCTGCCGCCCGGTGGCGACGTAGAGCACCGACGGCTGTAGCTGACGCAACAGGGCGTCGGCGGCTGTCAGATCAGCCTTGTCGGTGCTGTAGGGATCTTTACCCAAATAATGCAGCGCCAAGCCAATCACCTCTTGCGGCGAATCGAGAATCGCGATGCCGCAGTCTTTCAGTTTGCTGGCGTATTCGGGCTTGAACAGCAGGTCCAGGCTGTTGAGCGGTACGTTGGGCAAGCGTTGTTTTACCGCTTCAACATTCATCCCAAGCCCGAGCGTGCCCCAGGTGTAAGGCACGCCATAGCGATTACCAGGATCGACCGCCGCCAGTTTTCCCAGCATGTCCGGGTCGAGGTTGGCGTACCCCTTGAGGCCATCGTGAGGAATTTCCTTCAGCGCTCCCGCCGCCAGGCCGCGCGCCAGGACGCTGGACGACGGCACCACCACGTCGTAACCGCTGCCGCCGGTGAGCAGTTTGGTTTCCAGCACTTCCGGCGTATCGAACGTGTCGTAGCGCACGTGGATGCCGGTTTCCTTTTCGAAGCGCTGCAAGGTCTCGGGCGCCACGTAATCGGCCCAACTGTAGAGATTGAGGACTTTTTCCTCAGCCTGGGCCGGCACGGCCATGGCGAGGAACAGCGCGGGTAAACACAGCTTGAAGAGCGGAGCCATGACGAACACCTGACTGGAGGAAGTGGTTGCAGGATGCGTCGTCGGTTACATTGAAAAAATACCAAGTTAGTTATCCTGACTTTATTGCGGAGTAATGTTTGATGCTCGGCCAACTGCATGATCTGGACCTGCACCTGCTGCGCCTGTTTGTCAGCGTGGTGGAATACGGAGGCTTCAGCGCGGCCCAGGGTGACCTGGGGCTGAGCCAGTCGAGCATCAGCCAGCAGATGGCCAAGCTCGAAACCCGGCTCGGTTATCGCCTGTGCAGTCGCGGCAAGGGCGGGTTCAAGATCACGCCCAAGGGTGAACAGTTGCTCGTTGCCACCCGTGCCTTGTTCCAATCCATTGAAGCGTTCCGCCATCAATCCAACGGCGTGGCCGGACGTTTGATCGGCGAAGTGCGCCTGGGTTTGTCCGAAGCGCTTGATCAGTCCGTGCTGGAACGGGTGGCCGAGGCGATCCGACGCTTTCGCGAACGTGACGAATCGGTGCGCATCGAGTTGATCAGCGCGATGCCCGGCGAAATGGAGCGGTTGTTGCTGCAACAACGGCTGGACCTGGCGATCGGCTATTTCTCACAGGCGCAGCGTGCTTTTGACTACCGTGAACTGTTCACCGAAACCCAGCACCTGTACTGCGCCTCCGGGCATCCGCTGTTCACCGATGACGCACCTGACGATCAAGCGCTCCAGGCCTGCGACCGGGTCGATCACCCCTATCGTTTCCTGCGCAGCGATGAGCCGTTTCAGGGGAAGCTCTGTTCAGCGCGATCCGAGCAGGTCGAAGGCACCCTCGCCTTCATTCTGTCCGGCAAGCACGTGGGGTATTTGCCCGATCACTTCGCCCAAAGCTGGGAAGACAAAGGATTGCTCCGTGCCGTGCGCCAGGGTGATATGAGTTTCGAGGTGGCGTTCCACCTGGCGCGCCATCGCGCACAGGTGCCGGGGGATGCGCAAAAGGCCTTTGAAGAGGATCTGCTTGCGGCGTTTGCTTGAAGCTCTGCCGTTGAATGATCACCCCTGTGGCGAGGGGGCTTGTAGTCTTGCGCGAGCTGCCGAAGGCGCTGCACAACATCTTCGAATCGCCGATCACTGTCGGTGCGTTGTGCGCTATCGTGCTGAATATCTTCCTGCCCGAAGAGTTCATCGAGCTGGAAGAAGACGAGTTCGACCCGGAAGCCTCGGTGCTTCAGGTGATGCAGAACCCGGATGTTGCGGCCAAGGGTGAACCCGCGTCACCTGTGGCTGTCGCACAGTTGAACCGTCCGTAATGCTCGAAGGCCGAGCTTTGAGCGGTTCGGCCTTTTTCTTTACGAGAATATGTTCATGCGCAGATTGCTAGCCCTGTCCCTATCCCTTCTATTGCTCTCACTGAGCGCCTGCGCCCTGTTCCCCAGTCGCGACCCGCTGCACATCAATGTGGTCGGTATCGAGCCGCTGCAAAGCCAGGAGCTGGAAGTGCGCTTCGCAGTAAAACTGCGCGTGCAAAACCCCAATGAAACCGCGATCGCCTATAACGGCGTGGCGCTGGACCTGGAGGTTAATGGCCAGCCGCTAGCTTCCGGCGTCAGCGATCAGTCGGGCTCGATCCCGCGGTTCTCCGAAGCAGTGATCGTGGTGCCGGTGAGCGTTTCGGCCTTCTCGGTGCTGCGTCAGACCCTCGGACTGAGTCAGACGCAGACACTGGACAATCTGCCTTACGTACTGCACGGCAAACTGGCCGGAGGGGCGTTCGGCACCATGCGTTTTGTCGATAGCGGCAAGCTCAGCCTGCCGGGCTCGATCTCTGGCACCTGGTAACGCGCTAGTAACGTAATTCTGTTCACTTACGCCGTAATGCGATCTGTAGCAGCTGTCGAGCCTGCGAGGCTGCGTTCGGCTGCGAAGCAGTCGTGAGTCCGGCTGCCGTGGTGTATCTGATGCACCGCATTGTCTTATTTGACGACTGCTTCGCAGCCGAACGCAGCCTCGCGAGCTCGGCAGCTGCTACAAGGAATGCGTCGCGGCTGAAATCGCTTAAGTGAACCGCAGAACGCTATGTAACGGGGTCGATCACCTGCGTCACACTATGCTTCAGACCTTCTACGTGCCAGTTGGCCCACAGTCGGGTCTTGCCGTTGCCGCCTTCATCCGGCTCTATCGCCAGCCAGTTTCGTGCGGCGATCAGGTAACGCCCCCTCGCGCCAACAGGCAACATGGTTCCGGTGATGCCGTAGTCGATCTGTTCCTGGTTCGCACCGATGGACTCCAGAAAGTGCACCGCCAACACTGGCGGCGCAGGATGCACGACGCCGGTGGAAATCAATTGGTAGATTTTCCCCGCGCCATCGCTGCCATGCCGGGGCAACTTCGATTCGATCACACAGGCCCCGACCACATGAACGTCGCCAGACACCAGCGTGACCTTGCATGATTGGGCTTTGGCGAAATCCAGCAGCCGCATGATCAACCGCTTGCGTTCACTGCGGTGCGGCAGGCTTCGCCAGTGGTCGCGTAAATCGTCCTCGAGCTCCTGTTGCCCCACCATCACGTCCAGCGCCTTTTCGGCCGCCTGTAAATCAAGGTAACCCACCGGAATACTCGACATCAGCAACAGGTGCTTGTGCGCAGGGACCTTGTCCAGCCAGGCATAAATCGCATCCCAACTGACCGGGGAAATAACCCGGGTTTGTTGGGCCTGCGGGGTGGTCAAGTCCGGCGCGCGTTCGCTGCGTAGATCGGGAACCAGCAAGGCCAACTCGCCCAGGCCGGTGAACCCCAGGTGAAAGCCATCAGCAGTGCCGGGAATCGCGCAGGGATGGGTATCAGCGGACGGCTTGAGGTGAGGATGCGTCTGGATCAGTTGCTGCTGGAAAATCCTGAAATAGCGTTTGGCTGTGGCAAACAGCCCCTGGAACACCGGGCTTGAATGCAATATCTCATCGTAGGAACCCCAGCCATCGATGATGTCATGGTCATCCCACATCATCACCGTCGGAATGGCGCCGAACACCTTGGCCATCTCGGGCTGTTTCCAGCATTCCAAGTAGAGCCTGGTGAAAAACTTGTCCAGATCGGCTTCGATCACCTTGCTGTAAGCGGCCTTTTGACGGTCGGCGAAGGGTTTGGCGAACCATGCTTTCATCGACGGCACACTGCTGCGCATGTCGTCGCTGTAAACCTGATCGCCGCCCATCAACAGCAGATGATAGGGCTCGCCCTGGTGAGCACCCCACATGTGCTCCCAACGCTCGTTGTTGCGGTCGACCTTCTCCATCTCCTTGGGGTCGGAGAAACCGTTGCACGACACATACGCAATGCGCGGCGACTGGCCCTTGGCCGGAACGACGAAGTTGGCCTGCGCACCGTCTACGGAAACCGTGTAACTAGTGGCAACGGCCTGATCCTGCGCCGCCTTGAAATCGATGCGCCAGACGCGGGAATTAGGGTTGAGCAGCGGGATATCGGCGATGGCCAAGGGTGTGTCGGCAGTCACATCCTTGGGCACTTTTACCGTGGGAGGTGGCTCGCCCAAGGGTGAAACCACCAGGGCAGACACGTTGTAGACATTATTATTGATGCCACGAAACTGCAGAATCGGGCCTAGTAACAAACTCATGGCGAGTCCATCCGTTGACGGGGGTGTGAACGCCTGGAGACTAGACGACAATCACACCCCCCGACGGATTATGTGTTGAACCGCACGCCCGGTTTGGCTCGCTCATCCACCGTCAACTCAAACACGTCCGGGCGCGCATAGTGCCCGACCACGTCGTAGTCGTACCGGGCGCGGATCAGGTCATCGGTGTCGATTTCGGCGGTCAGCAATCCCGCCTCGCCACGCAGCGGCCCGGCGAGAATGTCGCCCATCGGCCCGACAATCACGCTGCCGCCGGCAATCAGCGGGCGCTCCGCCGGCCAGTTGGCGATGTCCACGCCCAAGGCTTGTGGCGAGTCCTGAACCTGACAGGCACTGACCACAAAGCAGCGTCCTTCATGGGCGATGTGACGCATGCTGACCTGCCACATCTCGCGCTCGTCCACAGTCGGCGCGCACCAGACCTCCACGCCCTTGGCGTACATCGCGGTGCGCAGCAACGGCATCATGTTTTCCCAGCACACCACCGCGCCGATCCGCCCGACCTGGCTGTCGATCACCGGCAAGGTCGAGCCATCGCCCTTGCCCCAGATCAGTCGCTCGGTGCCGGTGGGCATCAATTTGCGGTGCTTGGCAACCAGCCCTGCCTGCGGGTCGAAATACAGCGCGGTGCAGTACAAGGTGCTGCCGGCACGTTCGATCACACCGATCACCAGGTTGGCCCCGGTGCGGGCCGACAACCCGGCCAAGGCGTCGGTCTCGGTACCAGGCACGTCGATGGCATTGGCGAAATACCGGGCAAACGCTTCACGACCTTCCGGCAGTCGATAACCGAGTTGCGTGCCGAAGCTCTCGCCTTTGGGGTAGCCACCGAGCAACGCCTCAGGCATGACCACCAACGCCGCGCCGGATTCGATAATGGCGGTTTCCCAGGAGAGGATTTGATCGAGGGTGTCGGCCTTGCCGCCGGGCAAGGCTCCGATTTGCAGGGCAGCAACGATTGACTTGGGCATTACGGTGGCTCCGTCAGGAATGAGGTGTTGCTCATTCTCTGGCGCCACAGGATCATGAATAAAGCCCGACTCACTGCTGAATGATATGAACCAAATGAATATCGCCACCGTCGATCTCAACTTGCTCAAAGTCTTCGAAGCGCTGCATGAGGAGTCCAGCGCCAGCCGTGCCGCGCTGCGTCTTGGCGTGACGCAATCGGCGGTCAGCGCGGCGTTGCGCCGGTTGCGCGAGGTGTATGGTGATCAGTTGTTCGTGCGCACTGGCCGAGGCCTTGCGCCGACGCTCAAGGCCAACCAGCTCAAACCGGTAATCAGCGATGCGCTGAACAAGTGCCGCCAGAGCCTGGCGATGGTTGACCCGGCGGCCCATCAATACGACGGACGCTCGGTAACCGTGGGTTTGTCGGATGATTTCGAAATCGCCTACGGGCGACGATTGATCGAGGAAATCGCTCACCGTGCGCCGAAACTGCGGCTGATCTTTCGCCAGACCCATAGCCAGATCGTCGCCCGGGCCTTGATGGAACGCAGCATCGATCTGGCGATCACCGCAGGCGGGTTTGCCGAGCGGCTGCTCAGCCGCCAAGTGCTGGGTGAAGGGGGTTATCTGTGCCTGGTGGATCCCCTCAGCCTGGCCGAAGGACAACAGAGTCTCAGCCTTGATGAGTTCGTCGCCCGCGAGCACATTCTGGTGTCCTCGGGCGGTTTTATCGGGATTACCGATGAAGGTCTGGCGGCGCTGGGATTGAGTCGGCGGGTATGCGCGTCGACCACTCACTTTGCCGCGTTGCCGTATCTGCTCAAGGGCAGTCAGGCGGTGGCGACCATTCCGGCCCATGCGGCGCAAAGTATCGCCGCCCTCAGTGGACTGGCGTTGCTGCCCTGCCCTCTGGCGCTGCCGCGTTACCCGATCGAACTGGGCTGGCGCACCAGCACACAGCTCGATCCGGTGGTGTTGAAAGTGCGTGAAGCGATTGCCGCGATTTTTTCCGGGGCGTTTATTTAGCGGCCATCAAGCGATTGACTTCACTGCGCACCATGTTCGCGAATTCCGGCGGCGACATGCCGTCGAGTTCGGCGCGTACCCACTCGGCCCATTTGCCTTTGCGCTTGGCGCGCTCACCGAACAACCGTGCGGCTTCGCCCTTGGCTTTGCCCAGGTTGTTTTGCCAGAGTTCGAACAGACGGGATTTTTCATCTTCAAGCGCCGCGCGCTCGGCGAGGGGTTTGTCGGCCAGATTGAAGCTCATGGGGAATTACCTGCTGCGTAAAATAGGCGACATCTTACACTGTAGGAAGAAATGTCCTGCGCTGGATTTTTCGTCAGGAGTGAGTCACCGCGCAAAATGGCTGCAACTTTTGCCACGGCGGCAGACTCCATTGCTCACTGTCCATTCACTGTAAGGAGTACACCAAATGGCTCGCAAAACCGTCGATCAAGTCGCCGATGATCAAATCAAGGATCAGGTCTTCAGCGAACTTCAGGCCCTGATCGAAGAGTCGGAAAAACTGCTGAAAAGCAGTGCCTCACTGGTCGGAGAAGAAGCGGACACCCTTCGCGGGCAAATCGCCCAGAAACTCCAGCAGGCCCGAAGCTCGTTATCCAGTGTTCGTGACCGGACCCAACCCGCGGTCGACGCCACCGAAACCTACATTGGCGGCCATCCATGGCAAACCGTGGCCATCTCTGCGGGTTTCGGCCTGGTGGTTGGTCTGTTGTTGGGTCGGCGTTGAACCATTGATCTGTGGGAACGGGCTCAGGACCCGGCCAGTTCCCGCAGATTCGCCAGCGTCTGTGGATCGAGCGCAATGCCTTCAACATTGGCTTTGGCGCGTTGCAGGTGACGCCGATCCCCCGGTAAACGCTTGAGCCCCACACCATGCATCTGCCGGACCAGTTCCTGACTGCGTTCGGCAAAATTCTGCCCCGCCGATTTGCTCGGATCGATCACGATCAGCAGTTGCCCGGTCCAGGGGGTTTTGGCCCCCGGATGGTTCGACCAGTCGAACTCGAAAGAAAAGTTGCCACCGGTCAACGCCGCCGCCAACAACTCCACCATCATCGACAGCGCCGAGCCCTTGTGCCCGCCAAACGGCAGCAACGCGCCACCTTCGAGAATGGCTTTCGGGTCCTGAGTCGGCTGACCGAGGCTGTCCACACCCATGCCCGCTGGCAAACGTTCGCCTTTACGCGCGGCGATCTGCACATCGCCATGGGCGATGGCGCTGGTCGCCAAGTCGAAGACTATCGGCGCACCGCCGGCCCTGGGCGCGGCGAAGGCAATCGGGTTGGTCCCGAACAGCGGACGATCGGCACCGTGCGGCACCACGCAGGTCATGCTGTTGACCACGCTCAGCGCTACCAATCCTTCATCGGCAAACGGCTCGACGTCCGGCCACAAGGCGGCGAAGTGATGGGAATTGCGGATCGCCAACACCGCAATGCCGGCGCTGCGGGCTTTTTCCACCAGCAAGGGCCGCGCCGCCGCGAGGGCCGGTTGGGCAAATCCATTGCCGGCGTCAACCCGGACAAAACCCGAGGCCACGTCCTCGACCACCGGCACGGCCTGGCCATTGACCCAGCCACTCTGCAACGTCGACACATAACCGGGAATACGGAAAACGCCGTGACTGTGAGCCCCGTCACGTTCGGCGCTGGCGCAGTTGAGGGCCAGGGTTCTGGCGACATCGGCCGAGGTGCCATGGCGCAGGAAAATCTGTTCGAGCAATTGAACGAGCGCGTCGAAGTCGAGGTTCTGTGTGTTCGAGTTGACGGCCATTTCAGGCGATGCGGTCATCTGAAGCTCCGGTTTTATTATTGGGTATGGGCAACAGGTCAAGCGAGGTTGCAGGACAACCGAAAAAAGTCGTCGATTAAGCGCTGTTTTACCGGCGTCCTGTCAAGCCTGCGACAAAGGATAAGCTCAAGCAATATGTACCGCACCCGGGCTTTCCATTGGCCCTACTGTTTTCCCTCGAGCCAACGACCTGCGATCGCCATCGATCGCAGCCCATCGAGGAAAAATCATGACTGCTCCAGCACTGCCGTATTTTTTCGACGAGGCAGAACGTGCATCCAATACCAAACACCCCGGTGATCGCGAGAAAGCGCTGCATCTCACTCTCGACGATTTGAAATGGTTGAGGGGTGGTGTCTATCTCGCCACCCACGAGATTCGCGCAGCCCAAAAGACTCCGATGCAGATAGATCGGTTGATGTTGAAGATGCCCGACGGGACTGACATTCCATTGGCCGGTGCGTTTTGCATGAGTCACCCCAAAGTCGAGGACGATGTCAAAAACGAACACAAGGCCAACGGCGAAGTCATCCTCTACACACCGTGGAAAGGTCTCGTCAAATACGCGGACATGACCGACCTCACCAAGAAACTCGAGGAACTGCTGAGCCAGGACGACGGCAAGCAGGCGCTGTTGCGCTATCTCTCCATCGAACAGCGGGCGACTGCATTGGCTGCCACGGGTTTGACAGTGACGCCGCAAAAAATCGAGGGGGCGGGGTTTCAGGACCAGGAGCAGATCCTCGACCGCAACCAGACGCAGAACATCCAGACGATGCTGGCAGAACTGGTGAAAATTCCGTCGCTGCAATCGATGCTGGACGAGCTGCTCAACATCGCCCTGGCCAAGCGTTTTCCCAAACTGGACCAGCGCCGTACGCAACTGGATAGTTTTATCGACAGCGCTTCTCCCACCTCCAATGGCACCAACCCGGAAAACCGGCGCAAGCTTTCTTCGCTGTCTTTGAGCGATGCCCTGCTGCACTTCTACCTGACCAATCAATGGCCGGATGGCGACATCAGGACCTTCTCCAACCCCGGCCACGGTGTGAGCAGCGACGCTGATAACCAGGCCTGGGAACTCGAGGTAAAAGAGATCGCGCAAAGCTTCACGCCCCATCTGCAGAGTCTGCTCGAAACCTTCTGGAATTCTCCCATGAGCAGCGGGCAGTCCCGTTCCGAATTTTTCGCCGAGGGCATGCGGGATGCCTACCATGTGGATCTTCTGCGAAAACGTCAGCAAGGTATTTTGAACACCACTGAATATCTGGAGTTGATGAGCGTCAGCGGCGCCGCGCCTGCGCCAGCCCTGCCGTTACGTGTCGAGACCGTACGTGTCAGCGCCCTCTACAAACATTACGTAGAGCTCGCATCCACCTTTATGTGCGGTAACTCAGACACCTTGGGCTACCTGTACACCCACTCCTCAGGCATCCAGGCCAGTACCGATCTTGCAGCGATAAAAGACACGATACTGACCATGCTCAAAAGTGAAGGTCACGAGGACAATCTGCTTAATTTCATGTCCCTCGAGGAACGCGGCACCTTCCTGTCGCTTGAGCCACAGGAGCGCCTGATCATTGCTGAACCGATTAGTGGCCAAGTGTTTGAGCGACTCATGGAAGATGTCCGGGCCAAGCAATGGCAGAACCTGACCTACGCCCTGAGCCGGTACCGGGAAAGCGAGGGCACGCTCAATGTGCATGCGTTGCTCGACAATGCGCTGGATGTACGGGGCCTGATCGACAATCGCCTGTTGACCGGCGATGCAAACGGCCGCTGGAGCACCCGGGCCGATCAGCGATGGAGTGCCCGACCGGCCACCGTGCGGGCAGAATCGGCAAAAGAACAACTGGAAAGTCTCTCCACCGTCAAGCAGGCACTTGAGCAACAGCTGGATAAACACCCGTCCATTTCGGTTAAAACGTTAGCGGCGGCACAAACCCTCACCCGTTCGTCCCTTGAGCAACTGCAACCCAAGTTTGTGCATACCCTGACCACCGCATTGCGTAGCGAGCACAAGCTGCTGGGTGTCATCCGCGCGCTTGGGACGACGGAGCTGGCGATGATCAAGACGGTGCTTGAGACGCCGGTCCGGCTGCAACGCGCAGCGCTGAACGGTTTTCTGCCGGACGTCTTTTCCCTTGCGCTGAAGGCCGGCGACTCCAGTGACTTGCTCGATCTCGCCAGTTGTTTTGTGCTCACCGAACGCGGCGGCCTGGACCCGACCCACTCCGGCAAGGCGATTTTATGGACCCCCGCCTCGGGATTCGAAGCCTTTTCCGCCCTCACACCGCTGCTGACAGCGTTCAATAAACGTTTGCAGAGCGAGGACGATCGCCCAGCGATTCTGGAGAATATCGAAAGAAGCCAGCGAACATCAGGGCGCACCTTTACCCTCGCGCCATTACAGCTGATTCATGAGAATTTTCTGGATCACGTACAAAAACCATTTGTTCGGCTGGATCAACTGTCCGTCGAACGCGCATTGGCCTCCCCCCTGACCGAACCGGTCCTGAAGAATCTACTGAGCCTGGTGGCATTGCATAAACCGATGACGGGGCTGCGTCGGGCAACAGACCTCGCGCGCTCTCTGACGACACAACAAAAGCTTCCGGCATGGTTGGCCAAAGCGTCCATACAGGATCAGAGACTGCATGCAGAACTGCTTCAGCAATACCGGAGCAATGCCCAAGACGATAAGGATTACCTGAGCGGCGTGCGCTCTCTTGAACGCACGGCACAGTTCGAGTTGAAAGAGTTACTCAAGGCCGATGAATTGACCATTGATCCGGACAACGTCCAGGTGCAGGTTGCCTCGCGCCTGATGTCCACGGCAAAGACGTTAACGCTGTCGGCTTTTGCATTGACTCACTTTGATGAACTGGACAGTGCCGACTTCAAGTTGAAGTCACTCACCTCAGCCGCCATCCCTCCCAAAATGGACAAGCCTTACATCAAGAGCCTGATACGAAAGCTGAATGTCGGTCAGTTCCACAAAAAATTTGTGGAGGCGGCGCTTGCCGAAACCAGCACCACTGCGAAATCCTGCAGGCAGCTGTTCGCCGCACAATTGCCCTGGCAACTGCTGCACTACGCGCATTCGCTAAAACTGCAGGAACGCCTGAGCGAAACCGGGTTCGACCTCGTTCGGCAGGTCATGGACATGCCCGATGCAATCGCCCGCGAGGCCGTCAGCGGTACGAATGCGATAATCCGTCCACTTGAGCTTCTCTTCGGTAAAGACCAGTCGATCAAAGTCCCGGGAATGTATTTGATCGGCCCCAAACAGAACACCCCGGGACCCGAGGTGCTTATCGCGCCCTATAGCCCTGAGCATGGCGTGAAGGAATATGAAAACGAAAAGCTGTTGCTGACCGAGCTCAAGTCACAAGGGCCATTACAAAGTTGGGTGCGCAACAGGCTGTCGGACACCGGCCGCACGCATTACGACACCCATGTGACGGGTACGAAAGCGTCCGGCAAGATCAGTCTGGCCTCCAACCCCATCAAGGGCCATCTGTTCAGGCACCTGTTCAACGAAAATATCAAACTCCTCGCGCGACTGTTGGGCACCCAGTCCAACAAAGACGCTCAGGGCGAGTGGGAAACCGTAAAACGTGTACTGGGTGACGATCTGGAACAGGCCTATACGTTCCTGATGGGCAAACTGGCCTACCCGATTGTCGTGTGGCGCAGCTATCGTGAGGTCAAGCAGTCTGCGGAGGAGCTTCAACAACACAAATGGGGCCCGGCGATAACATCCTTTATCAGCGGCATCACGCAACTGGCGATGTTGCGCCAGTCAATGGAAGGCCCGGCAGAGCCCTCTACAGCGGCCAGCGAGGCTTCCCCCTCCCCAGCCAGTGCCAGCCTTAAATGGCAGGACATCGCCACTACCGATCCCGCACGCACCGGTTTGCAAAACCACGAGCACGTTGATGTCAACCTTGGCTCAATGACCCGGGACACCGCCCTTGGGCTCTACACGCACCCGACCACACAGAAAAAATACGGTGCGGTTGAAGGAAAGGTCTATCAACTCGAAAAACGTGGCCTGCGCTGGCGCATCAGCGGTCCGGACGGAAGCGGCCCCCATGTTGCTCGAAACGCCTCAAAGCAGTGGGTGCGGGAACCGGACGAGCTGGTTCGTCAGTACAGCCTGATCAAGAGGTTGAAAACGTGGAACGCTGTCCGTGGCGGGATGAACGTCGAAGCCAACGGAATGGCTCAAATACGCCGGCTCTTCCCTGTGCGGGCGCGGCTGATCGACGAAGGCCTTGACTTCGCAACCACCTATGCGTGGAACGGTTTTCGTAACTTGCAACTGTTGAAAAATTCAGGCGACACAGAGACACCGGTTCATCAGCTCGTCAGGAGGTTTCTTGATGTGTCGGAGATATCGCCCGAGCATGTGACGATGATCCAGAAGGTCGTAGAGGACATCCTCGGTGCCTTGTTGGATCCGACCCTCAGGAACGAGCAGTCGGAACGCTTCGTCACCGGGAGAGCTCATCCCGGTGACCGGGACCATATGTTTGCCTTCACGATCCCTACCGATCAACAGAAAAAAATCTACCTGGCAGAGAAGTATTTTATGCCTTACATGGATCACTACCGTAATTACATGACCGATGCCGCGTTCCCAATCCGTGCCCACGCCCGCGCAACGACGTTGATCCACGAGCTGTCGCATGTGATTTGTGACACGGAGGATATTGCTTATATGGATGCAAGCAGACCGTTTGTCGACCTGATTGATACCACTACGCCCCGTGGCAACCATTTGAGCAAGGCGCTGACACAGCTTCAGAAGGAAGCACTTTCAATCCATACCCCCTTATCCGAACTGTTCGCCGTTTTGAATGACGATACAAATGTATGGGAAGATTTTGGTCAAACCTTCTACGAGGAAACCAACCGTACACGTGACCGGATTTTGAGTTTGACCGGAAAAAAAACCCTGGCCGAAGCACGCACGCATTTCAAAAAGGATGCGACGACAAGACTGGCTGTCCAGCTGGCCAATGCTGACTCTGTCGCTTGGCTTATCTCTCATTTGGGACGTCAACTTCACGTCGACACCCCCTGAAACGCGGTCACCAGGCACTGGCGCAATGTCAGTGCCCTGAAAATAACTTCGACTTTGATGGGGAAATGCCATGACGATTGTTCTCGCAGGCTTCCCCTCAAGGTTAGAATGCAGGAAATCAGGATGAGTCAATGACCGACCACTCTCTCTCGCAAGCCCAATACGACGCCATCACCGATGCCGCTGCGCACTGGTGCATGCGTCTGCACGCCAGCGACTGCACGGCAGAGGAACGCCTGGCGTTCGAGCAATGGCGTGATGCCCATCCGCTGCACGCCTTCGAGTACGAAGCCATGCTGGATATCTGGGATGTTGCGGGGGATTTGCCTCGTCCCGAATCCGCTGCGCCGGTTGTTCGGGTCAAACCGACAACACCCTGGCGCACTTTCGGCATCGCAGCCGCGATCTGCGCCCTGGCGCTGCCACTGGCCGCGTATACCGGATGGAACCTGGGGTGGCTGCCCAATGCCTACCAGCATTTCGAGGCGACCGATAATGTTCGTCAGGTCACGCTGGGTGACGGCAGCCAGGTGGAGCTGAACCTGGGCAGTGAACTGACGTTCAGCAATTACAAGGATCAACGTCGTGTCACGCTGAAAAAAGGCGAAGCCTTCTTCAGCGTCAGCCACGACCTGCAGCACCCGTTCATTGTCAGGGCGGGCGACGGCAGGATTCGCGTCACCGGCACCCAATTCAATGTCTGGATGTATGAAGACCAGGTACGCGTGAACCTGATCGAGGGTACCGTGCTGGTGACCAGCAACGATGCCCTGCCCGGCGACGGTCTACGCCTGGAACCTGCGATGCAGGCACGTTACAGGCACGGCGACTTCACGCCACAAATCAGCCAGACCTATGCCAACGACCAGTCGCTGGCCTGGCGCAGCGGCAAACTGGTGCTTGATAATCTGGCGCTGACCGATGCCCTGCCCTTGATCAATCGTTATCTGAACAAACCGGTGATGCTCGCGGACCACAGCGCTGGTTCGATTCGCCTCGGCGGTATCTACAACATCAAAGAGCTCAATAACCTGGTGGCTTCGCTGCCCAAGGTGCTGCCGGTCTACCTGACCCGCAACCAAGACGGCAATCCGGTCCTCAACTCAATGCCTCAACAAGCCCCAAAAAGCTGAAGGCCGCGACCCTTGCGGGGTACGGCCTTCACCTTTTCATTTAAACGCTATCGCTGTTACTGCGCGGCGACCTTTCCCACCTTTTCATCCTGCTCGCGGATCGTCTGAGCCTGATACTGCGGATCAGCCGTGATCTGCTGCTCGGTGAACGGCAACACACTCAACTGTTTCTTCGAAAAGGCCTGTGTCTGGTCCCGGGAATACTTCGACGCCGGGTCACTGGACAACGAAAACGCCAGCAAACCCTGAGCCTGCGGCCCCTTGTCATCGAACGTCACCACCTGCAAATAGCTGGTACCACTGACGACTTCACGTTTGCCGTCGGTTCTCGGCACGCTTTGAATGGCGTTATACACCCCCAGCGTGCCCGGCCCGCCGTGGATCGGCGTTTGCTGCCCGCCACTGCTGGCCACCTGGATATCGCCCCAGCGGCTGTCGGCCTTCAGGCCAAGGGTCTCGACCTTTTCTACCGAAGCCAGCATCGCCGCCCGAACCGCTTTGGCGACTTCCGGCCGTTCGGTGGCCAGGCCACTCGGGGTGTGTAGCGGATCCTTCGGATCGAACGCCACACGCCAGAAGTCAGGGGTTTGCTGCAACGCCAGCATGACGTTCTGAAAATGCACAAAGCCCAGCCCACTGTCCAGATTCACTCGGTGATCCCAAGCCTTGAAACTGGCACACAAGGGCGTCAGCGTCGGCGCATCGGTGCCGAGGTCCGCGGCACAGAATTGCAGCAGGTCCGGCATCACCAGGGCCGCCTGATACACCTGATCGTCCATCACCATGTGTTGCAGATCCGCCGCCGCGATAGGACCCGCCTTGTTCAAAAAGCTCAGGCGCTCCAGGGCGAAGCGCGAACGCAGCCCCAATGGCTGGCTGTCCTGACTGATCAATGGCGAGAAACCGGTGAGCGGTTGTCCCGGGTTGGCCATCCAGGCCGAATCGTTGGAATGCTGCACAAAATCCTTGCGCAACAGTTGCGGCAATTTGTCTGCGGCATAAATGCCTTTTTGCGCGGCGTGCGGGTCGATGTCCCAGGCACAAGCTCTGTTGGAGCCGTCGAGCAGGATCATCTGTAACCCCGCTCGCGGGTCGCTGCACTTGGCCAACTTCTCGGCACTGACGTTCGGCACCACTGACAGGTTCATGTAAAGCGTCTGCCCCTGATCGTCCACTGCCAGGGTGTTGACCCACGGGATCCCCTGAATCTTGTGCACTGAAGCCTGTAAATCCTTGACGCTGGCGGCACGATTCATCGCGTACCACTGCTGCAAGACCCGGTCGTTATCCAGGTTGGCATCACGCAGGCTGTAGGCAAACTGATTGTTCCAGTCCAGTTTTCCAGGCCATTGCACAATCGGCCCGAACGCCGAGCTATAGACCACATGGGAAATCTGCCGGGTCTGGCCATCGGGTTGCTTCACGCTGACTGTCAGCGTCTGCTTTTTCATTGGCAAAGACTTGCCATCGAGCAGGTAGCGGGTCGGCTCCTTCGGATCGAGTTGCAGGCGATACAAGGTGAAGTGTTTGGACGAGTCTACGGTGTGGGTCCATGCCAGATGCTGGTTGAACCCGATGTTGATCATCGGCAGACCGGGCAACGCGGCGCCCATCACATCCAGTTTGCCGGGAATGGTCAGGTGCATCTGATAGAAACGCATCCCGCCCACCCAAGGAAAATGCGGGTTGGCCAGCAGCATTCCGCGACCGTTGAACGAACGCTCGCTGCCAACCGCCACGGCATTGCTGCCGCGATCCAGAGCAAAGCGTTGCATGCGTGAAGTCGCCAACTGGAACGACGCCGGGTCGCCTGCCGCATGAGCGACGGCTTTAGGCGGAGTCGCGCCGGCCAGTGCTTCGGCAAACTGGCCCACGCCGCCTTCGACCAACAATCGACGAGTCAACTTGACCAGGTCCTGGGCGGTAATTGCGCGCACCCATTCGCCCTGGCATTGCTGCGGTAAACCCTGCGCTCGACGCTCTGTCAGCGAACGGTTGTAACCCGCCACATAGCCTTCAATGAGATCACGGACTTCAGGAGTTTGCGCCTGCCAGAAACCGGCGACAGCCTCGGGGGTGTTCAGCCAGTTGAAAAACAGATCGCTGGCCAGGTTACCGCGCTCCTCGAGCGTCACCTGCTCCGGGCCAAAATACCGCGAACGCTCGCCATTGACGGTGACGATCTCATTGGCCAGCAAGCACAAGTTGTCTTGAGCGTAGGCATAGCCAATGCCATAGCCGAGCCCGCGCTCGTTTACGGCGCGGATATGCGGTACGCCGAAACTGGTTCGACGGATGTCGGCCGTCGCCTGCTCTGGCTGACTGCGCGCGTTTGCCCCAAGGCTCAGCCCCAGAAACACACCCGCCAGGCTCAACCTGGTTAACTGCCTGGAAATAATCACGCTCGCTCCTGATCGAAAAGACGTATGACACGCAATGCGCCTTCCAGAAAAACGAAGCGAACACCAAAAAAATTAGGTCTTCGAGGGCATCCCCAAATGCCCTTCTCACAGAGCGCTGACGTCGCGGCGACAAATTTTCTACATGCAGGTCTTCATTATTTCCCGGCTCGTTCGTCTTATTGATCAAGAGCACCCATCACATTTTCATGATCAGGCTCTGGAAAGGAGTTTTTGCATGTACAACCCGCAACTGCCAACGGATGGTAGCCATGCACCAAAGGGCAGCGCCATGAGCTCCGGTGCTTGCAATCAACAGACCGAACGCCAGGGCAACGAACGGATCAGGTTTTTGCTCAAGTGCTTTGGCCTGCGGACCAGCCTGATTCGCCTGAAAGTCATCGACGCCTTGCTAAGCGCCGCCGAAGGCGACCGCAGCCTGGGTGTGCGCGGTGTGCACAGTCATTTGCTGGACCTGGACATTCCCCTGTCCTTTCTCAGTGTCCGCGAAGTGTTGAAACGCCTGTGCAGTGAAGGCGTTATCACGCTCAATCCAGACAAAAGCTACAGCCTGCATCCACAGGCTGTCGCCGTCCTTCATGGCGAGCAATCAGGCCAGCAGGCGTCGCTCAAGGCTTGACCTTGCGACGCATCACGCCATTGATCACCACCACGACCACCGCAACACCAATGGCGATGTACTGGAACAGCTTCTCGCTGATGAACCCTGCGTTCTGCAGCCAGGAAAGGCCGAACATGATCCCCAGTACCACCAGGGAAATCAGAATCGAGTATTTCAAACGTTGCGACTGGGTCATTACGGGTTCCTGAACCAAAAAAAATGTATCCGGTTTGTATCCGATTGCATACCAAACCCCTACAGTTCTGCGCGAATGCGGGGCTGCAAACGGGGTCTCATGTTACAGCCGATGAAGAGTTTTGACTTCATTGCGGCGATAACCATGAGGATTTTTAAAATGTTCCGTCGAATCACAAAGCTGATTCCACTGCTCGCCCTCCTGACCCTGAGTGGCTGCATCATTTTTCCTAATAACGGCTGGCATGGCGGCCACCATTACGACCGTGACGGACACGGCTACTATCAGCGTCGATAACGTTAAACTGCTTTCTTCACCAGTGAATAACTTACCATTCACTCACAAGACGAAGAAATCACCCTACAAGTCGCGTACAAATGCCTGCTCTATAGCGGGCATTTTTGTGTAGGACTATTCTTATTTCTCTGTAATTTTATTTACAAAACCCCACTCCTCTTTCCCCTGAACTTCCAGCCAGACACATAACGAAAAGTATTGAAACTCTTAGCCTCACATAAGCACATGTAATTATTCATGAGCCATGGTTACTCTTGCTCTGCTGCCTTATCCAACTCCAGCACCAACGGGAACGCCATGCGCAAACCTTTGATAGATATAAGTCCGCCTCGATTATTCGGTTTTTGTCTTGCAATCACTCTTTTCGAACTGCTGACTTATATGGCCAGCGATATGATTATGCCGGCCATGTTGACCGTCACCCATCAACTGGATGCCAGTACGAGTCACGTTCCATATGCCTTCAATCTTTACTTGATTGGCGGCGTTCTTCTGCAGTGGCTTATCGGACCATTGTCCGATCACTTCGGTCGTCGCAGGCTGTTGCTCATCGGTTGTGCGGTGTTCGCCCTGGCCTGTGCCGTGGCGTTCTACGTGCAGAGCATTCTTGCCTTCAACGGCTTGCGCCTGATTCAGGGCATCGGATTGGGATTTGTCATTGCAGTCAGTTATCCAGCCCTGCAAGAAGTCTTCTGCGAAGCCGACGCGGTAAAAATCATGGCGTTGCTGGGGAACGTTGCGCTGCTCTCCCCGCTGCTCGGCCCCCTGCTCGGCAGCCTGGCGCTGGAATGGCTTTCCTGGCGGGAGCTGTTTTTAGTGTTGGGTGTCGGCGGCGCGACGGTCTGGCTCGGGCTTTACCTGTTCATGCCGGAAACCGTGGGCACCGCGCGCCAGGACGGTCAACAATTGGCCGCAGTGCCCTTTGAATGGAACGGCACCGTGCGCCGATACGCCGCGTTGCTCACCAACACACAATTCCTGAGCGCTACCGTCGCCCTGGGACTAATGAGCCTGCCGTTGATTGCCTGGATCGGCTTGGCGCCAATCTTGCTGATCCAGAGCCAGGGACTTCCTCCTCTGCAGTATGGCCTGTGGCAAATCCCGGTATTTGCGGCCGTCATTCTCGGCAATCTGATACTCAACCGATTGATTGCCAACACTGAACTGCCCCAACTGATTCGATATGCGCTCTGGCCATTTTGCGGCGGGCTCATTGCATTGATCACCATAACGTTCACCGGTGCTTCAACGGTGCTGTTGGTCAGTTGCCTATCGCTTTACGCCATCGGTCTCGGCATGAGCAATGCCGTGCTGTACCGGCTCGCCCTGTTCTCCAGCGACGACAGCAAAGGCCTGGTCTCGGCCATGATCGGCATGATCTCCATTGCCGTCATGGGTGGCGGCGGCTCGATTATCGCCGCACTGGGTGCCGGTGACAGCCTTGAAGCCTTCGCCCTGATGGCCGGCCTCACGGGACTCTTGTGCCTGGCGCCCTTACGACTGTTTCTGCGTCGCTCTCATATCACGCTTGCCGTCTGATACCACCCCATAGGTCTTTTGATGATCCATCTACCCCACGCCGATGCGCTTTGCGCGTTAACGCAACCCTATTGCCTGGAATCCATGCCAGAAGGTCTGTTCGATCAGGCAATGGGTGAAATCAGCCTGTTTCATTGTCATCACACGCCCGGATATGAGCGCTGGCTGAACGCCAATGGCCTTGATGCCCGCACTCTCGAGACGCTGGATGACTGGTCAAGGTTGCCGCCGATTTTCGCCAATTACTTCAAACGTCATCTGCTGATCAGTCCCACAGGCGAAGGCGCGCTGGAGATGACCTCATCCGGCACCAGCGGTCAGAAGAGTCGCATGCGCTACGACCATCGCAGCATGGTCGCCGCCCAAGGCATGGTGAGCCACATTTTCCGGCACTACGGCTGGGACACCCCGGACAGCCCCTGCAATTATTTGCTTCTGAGCTACGAACCCGAGGCGGTCATTACCCTGGGCACGGCCTATACCGATCAATTTCTGTGTAGCTATGCCCCCGTCAACCGAGCCGCTTACGGCTTGCGTCTGACCGGCAAAGGCCACGAGTTCGACCTCTTCGGTGTCATTCGCGCCCTGCAGGAGTTTGCCGAGGAAGGATTGCCCGTTCGCATTCTCGGTTTTCCGGCGTTCCTTTCCCATGCACTGCAGCACATGGAGGACACAGGCGTGGCCGACTTGCAGTTGCCTGCCCAGTCACTGGTGTTGCTGGGGGGCGGCTGGAAAACCCAGGCGGCACAGGAGATTCCCCTGCATCAGTTGTATGCCCGCATCAACCGGCAATTGGGTATCGACCTGTCCCGCTGCCGGGACGGCTACGGCGCCGTAGAGCATGCCGTGCCCTATATCCAGTGTGCCCACCATCATTTTCATGTACCGATTTACTCGAAGGTTTTCGTGCGCAACCCATCCGATTTCACTGTCCAGCCCTACGGCCAGCGCGGTTTGCTGGAATTCGTCTCCCCCTACATTTCCTCAAGCCCTGCTCATGCTGTGGTCATGGGCGATCTGGCAACGTTGCACCCCGGCGCCAGTTGCGGATGCGGCCTGACGACCGATTGGTTCGAACTGCATGGACGTGCCGGCACCAGCGCCAGTCGTAGCTGTGCCATGGCCGCTTCAGAACTGATCGGGGGAGCTTGATATGTACCTGATCAATGGCCAACTGCGCAACGACATCTCTGCCCAAAGCGCCCTCGACCTCCTTCAGCAACCGCTGCCCCGGCTGCTGGCTACGCCGATCGACAGCGATATCGTGATCGAGTCCGCCGCTTGCTTTGCCACGCAGTTGCAAGCTCGCAGCCTGGATCTGCCCCTGGACGACGACCAATGTCAGGGGCTTATCGACTTCTGCCAGCGCAGCAACCTGAGCACCAAGCTTGAACGGGAATTGGGCCCGCAACCGCGTTCACTGCGGCGTATCGACTACCGCCAGCCAAGCTTCGAAAGCTGGCATCCATTGGGGCTGGTGGTGCATATCACCCCGGGCAATGCGCCGATGCTGGCGTTCTGCGCGATCCTCGAAAGTCTATTGGCCGGCAACATCAACTGGCTGCGCCCCAGCTCCAGCGATCAGGGTTTGACCGCACAATTGCTCGCCGCCCTTTTGCGTTGCGACACCAGTGGCAGACTGGCCGAATTCGTAGCGGTTCTGCCGGTGGACACCTCCTATATCGCTCAACTCTGCGCCAAGGCCGATGGGGTATCCGCCTGGGGCGCAGAAGTGGCGCTTAAATCGATCCGCCAGCAAATCCCGTCCGGCTGTCGCTGGATCGATTGGGGACACAAAATCAGCTTCGCCTACCTGTCACCTGATGCGGCGTCGCCTTCGGCGCTCGATGCTCTGGCGGATGAAGTCTGTCGACTGGATCAACAAGCGTGTTCCAGTCCTCAATGGGTGCTGGTGGACAGCAACGATCCGGCCGTCTTGCAGAACCTCGGAGATCGACTGGCCGAAGCCTTCAACCGTCGCGCCCCACACTGGCCGGCATTAACGCCGACAGATCAGGAAGCATCGGAAATCACCACCCGCACCGCCATGGCACGGCTCGATCAGTGCTTTGCCAATCAGACCGGCCAAGTGTGGACTGGCCTCGGATGGCGCGTCATCTGGGAGCACCATCAAAAGCTCGCGCCGTCACCGCTGTTTCGTACGATTGTGCTCAAACCGGTTCCTCAGTATCTGCTCGCCGAGACGCTGCAGCCCTGGCGCAACTTCCTGCAAAGCTGCGCGTTGATGTCCCCCTCGGCAAAAACGCCTGAGCTCGTTCGAACATTGGTCAATGCCGGCGTCAGTCGCATTGCACCTTGCGAATCGATCCATGACGGATACACCGGCGAGCCCCACGATGGCGTCTACGCGCTGTCGCGTCTGAGTCGCCGCCTCTCGGTGAGTTTGCCCCAGCATGTCTTAACAGGTCGTGCAACGCTCGACCCAGTTCCGCCCGCCCCCGACACATCCCGTGACCCGATCATGGACAAGGACACTTTTATGGCCCAGCCGATCGGGTCCGCAGCACAGCTGTACTTCCGCTCCGGCGGTAGCAGCGGGACCCCGGCGCTGGCTGGCTTCAGCTATCAAGACTTTCATCGACAAATGCGCGCCTCGGCCGACGGCATGTTCTGCGTCGGGCTCGATCCGTCACTGGACCGGGTGATGAACCTGTTCTACGGCGGCAACCTTTATGGTGGTTTTTTCAGTTGTTCCAACATTCTTGAACGGATGGGGGTTGTGCATTTGCCCATGGGGGCTCCCCAGGACGATGACTTCAGCGAAATCGCCCGACTGATCGTGGAGCAGCGTGTCACCGTGCTGATCGGCATGCCCAGCACGTTGCATCGGCTGTTTCTCAAAGAGCAGGCCCGACTTCGCGCTTATGCCGGTATCGGCAAAGTATTCCTTGGCGGCGAACATCCGGGAGAAGCCAGTCGGCGCCTGATGGAAAGCTGTGGGGTGTCGACGATTCGCTCCGCCATGTATGGCTCCGTCGATGCAGGCCCCCTGGGGCATGCCTGCCGGGCAACGGCGGACGGCGTATTCCACTTGATGAGCGAAATCCAGCATCTGGAAATCGTCCAGCTCGAACAGGATGCGCCGGTACAGGCCAATGAGATCGGCCGCCTGCTGTTTACGTCACGCGCCCGGCAGGGTCAGCACGTGCGCCGATATGACATCGGCGACACCGGCCGCTGGATACCCGGAACCTGCCCTTGCGGACTGGAGACGCCGCGATTCGAACTGCTGCAGCGGCACGACAAACTGGTGCGCATTGGCACGGAGTTCATTTCGCCCGCGGCGCTGGAACTCAGTGTGGGATCCCCCATTCAAGTGGTCCTGGACCACACCGCCAACGGGGTCGAACGCATGTACGTTCTCGCGGATGCAGACGCCGAGTGGGTACACGAAAAACTGCTGACCCACGAAGCCTTGGCGAATGCGGTGCGCGCTGAACTTTTAATTGTGGAGGTGACAACATGCGTTGAACAAGCATTCACCCGAAACAAACACAGTGGCAAAACCCCCTTAGTTATCGATCAACGAAAATAAGAGAAGTCGACGCAAGACGCCCACTATAAAAGAGAATCCCGTGAAGCCAACTTATTCGCTTGAACAACTTGTACCTTATATAAGACAACACTCCAACTTCTACCATAAACATCTGGAACACTTGCCCGAGAACGGGCTTACTTTAAAAGATCTGCCATTAACCCATGTGGCCGACTATTGGTCCGGTAGCAACGACTTGAGTCATTGGTCAGTCCTGACCGGAGATGTCGATGATGCACTGGTATTAAAAACCGGAGGCTCGACCAGCCAAGGCAAACTTGCGGTTTACTCCTACGAGGAATGGCAAGCCTTGGTCAGCACGTTCGGCGCCAGCCTCTCAGCTCAACTGAACAATGGCGACCGGGTTGCCAACCTGTTTTTTTCAGGGGATCTCTACGCCAGCTTTCTGTTCGTCCACGACTCCCTGGCCTATGTCGAGCGATCCATCTGCGAATTTCCGTTTACCGGAAACGTCGAGCCGGACGTATTGGCGGATGCCATAGAGCGGCATCGGATCAACGTTCTGGCCGGCGTACCGGCACAACTGCTGCAATTCTGCGCCTACCTGGCGCAGCATCGGCGTGTGTTGTACGGGGTTGAGACGCTGTTATATGCCGGCGAAAGCCTGTTTGCTCCGCAGTTGGCAATCCTTGGGGAAATGTTCCCCAATGCCCGTATCGCCTCGATCGGCTACGCCAGCGTAGACGCCGGGCTGATAGGCGCCAGCGATCGCGACTGCGCATTGGGCGAGCATCGGGTGTTCGATCAACAAACCCTGCTGGAAATCGTCGACGAACACACCGGTGAAGTGATTGAAGAGTGCGATCGCACCGGGTTGTTGGTACTGACCAACCTGACACGCCGGCTTATGCCGCTGCTGCGCTACCCAGTGGGCGACCGTGCCTGTTGGCGTGAGCCGGCCGCAACCCCGAGGCGTAAATTCGCGCTCAAAGGGCGCAGTGCCCACAGTCAACGAGTACGAGTCGGTGTGTTGTCGCTGTTCACTGAAGAAATACACGAGATCGTCCAGCGTGTAGCGCACAGCGAACAATGGCAATTGCTGATCGAGCAGACCGGCCCCAAGGATCTGCTGAGCGTGAAGTGGGTGCCCGAACCTCAGTTACAAGCCGTCGAACCGGTGCTCCGCGAATTGCGTGAAGCGCTGCTCGCCCACTACCCCGCCATCGACGACCTGAGCCGCGAGGGTCTGCTGGAGTTTCGAGTACTGCCTTGCGCAACCACAGACCTGAAACTCCACCCTCGCTCGGGCAAACAACTGCGGGTGCTGGATTTGCGAGTGTATGACGTTCCCTTGCAGGAGTTCGTGTGATGACCCCGTTGATAATTCGCGCCTACCGCCCTTCCGATGCAAACGCAGTGAGTCGATTGTTTCAAGAAGTCTACGGCGATCATTACGCTCAGCCGGATGTTTACCTGCCGAACATGATCAATCAGCACAATGCCGAGGGTCACTGGCAATCAATGCTGGCTGTGGATGACACAGCCGTCCTCGGTCATGCCGCGTTGCGACGCGACACACCTTCGAATACCGCGGAACTGGCCCTCACCGTGGTACATCCCGCCGCGCAGGGGCAGGACATCGCCACTCGTCTGGGCCGCGAACTGCTGAGACAGGCAGGTTCTCTGGGGCTTAAAAGCGCCTCGATCATGCAAGTGACCCACCATCCCTACACGCAACGCATCGCAAAAAAACTCGGTTTCCACAACACTGGACTGCTTCCCGATTACGTCCCCTCGCCATTTGGCGAACCACTTCCGGAAACCATGGTGATGTGTTGCCACATGATCGAAGGACACACACGACCACTCCCCGATATCCAATGGCCCGAAAGCTGCCGGGCGCTTATGCAGCACCTGTGCTCGGTATTCGGAACCCACCAGGACACTCCGCGCCTCGCCACGTCCTTGCAAATTGAACAACATCAGCATCGGGTCGACATTATCATTCAGCATTTGAACAATGATTTACTTGAGCAACTCCGGCAACTGCCCGGGCACTGGGTGATCTCGGCACGGCTCGAACTGTCCCGGCACTTCGCCCGGGACTTGTGCAGTTTTTCGGCGCTGGGCTTCGCCTTTACCGGCTTGATGCCTACGTCAGGTGACAATGGCTGGTTCGCCCTGTTTCATCGGGGCGTGCAGGTTCGATCCCTCGATCTGGGCTGCGTATACATGCAACAGTTGCATGACGATTTGCAGCAGAACGCGAGCGCCACGAGAAGCCAGCGCTGCGCCGATGCACCCATTGGAGCCCGCTCAGCCGCGTGAGGGTTTCCTGTAAAAGTCATTACCCGGCTGAGCGCAAAGTTCCACCAGCCAGTCGACAAATACCCTAACCCGCCGGGATAACTGGCGGTGAGGAGGATAGAGCGCCGTCAGCGGCATACCCGGTGGCGGCACATCCCTCAGGACCTCGATCAAACGTCCCTCCTTCAATTGACGGGCAACGTGATAATACGGAGCCTGGACCAAGCCATATCCCGCCTCACACGCCGCCAGATAGCCATCGGAGCTGTTGACCGCGACGTGCTTGGGCAGGTCGATCAACCGCAACTGCCCATCGACGACAAACTCCAGTCCGTAGCGTTTGCCCGTGCTATTGGAAAAGTACTCCACCATCTGATGCCCCTTCAGATCCTCCAGACACCGCGGAGTCCCGCAACGTTGCAAGTATTCGGGACTCGCACACGTGACCTGATCCAGTGTGGCCAGCGGTCGCGCCACCAGTGATTCGTCCAGGGCCGAGCCGCCCCGCAACACGCAATCGACACCTTCGCGGATCAGATCCACAGTCCGGTCATTCAAACCGATTTCCAGCTCGATCAAGGGATAGCGTGCAGTGAATTGCGGCAATGCCGGGATCACCATCAAACGCCCCACTCCCGCCGGCATATCCACTCGCAACAGGCCTTTGGGGTTGTGGCGAGCAGCGGAAAACACGGCTTCGGTTTCCTCCAGATCCGCCAGCAACCGCACGCAACGCGGGTAATAGGCTGCGCCATCGAGCGTCAGGCTGATTTGCCGGGTGGTGCGTTGCAGCAGTTGCACGCCCAGGTGGGCCTCAAGTTGCTTGATCAGAATGGTCACGGAGGCACGCGGTAATTGCAGGCTGTCCGCCGCCTTGGCGAAGCCGCCCAGTTCGACGATTCGCGTGAATACACGCATGGCGTTTAAACGATCCATGGTCAGGACTCGATGATTATTTAGAAATTACGAACAGTGATAGCACTTTTAGCCGGTTTATCTTCGTTCTGTCGAGATCGACACTAAGCGCCTACATCCACAGGGAGTTCATTTCATGCAAACACGTCAACTGGGCAAGAACGGACCACAGGTGTCAGCCATCGGTCTAGGCTGCATGGGCATGACCGATTTCTACACCACCGGCGTGGACACCCGCGAAGCCACGGCAACGCTGCATCGCGCGCTGGAGTTGGGGATCAACCTGCTCGACACGGCAGACATGTACGGCCCACATACCAACGAAGAGCTAATCGGCAAGGCGATTGTCGGCAAGCGCGACCAAGTGTTCCTGGCCAGCAAGTTCGGCATTGTCCGTGACCCGTCCAACCCCGGCGCGCGTGGCGTCAACGGTCGCCCGGAATACATTCGCGAAGCGATCGACGGCACCCTCAAGCGCCTGGGCGTGGAAACCCTGGATTTGTATTACCAGCACCGCATCGATCCGCAGGTGGCCATCGAGGAAACCGTCGGCGCCATGGCCGAACTGGTGAGGGCCGGTAAGGTGCGTTACCTGGGATTGAGTGAGGCCTCAGTCGATACACTGGAGCGAGCGCACAAGGTTCATCCGATCAGCGCCCTGCAAAGTGAATATTCGCTGTGGAGCCGCGATCAGGAAGAGAACGGTTGCCTGGCCGCATGCCAGCGCCTGGGCGTGGCCTTTGTACCTTATAGCCCGTTGGGCCGGGGCTTTTTGACCGGGGCACTGAAAAGCCCGGATGACTTCGCCGCAGACGACTACCGTCGCTTCAGCCCACGTTTCCAAGGGGAAAACTTTGCCAAAAACCTGTTGCTGGTGCAGCAGGTACAAACACTGGCCACCGACAAAGGCGTGACAGCCGGCCAATTGGCCTTAGCCTGGGTCTTGGCTCAAGGGGATTACCTGATCCCGATTCCGGGCACCAAACAACGTAAATACCTGGAGGAAAATGTGGCCGCGCTGGAGGTGAAACTGAGCCGCGAAGAGTTGCAGGCCCTTGAAGCGATATTCCCGGCCAATGCCACCGCTGGCTTGCGCTATCCGGAAGAGGTCATGAAGTTGCTCGACCGGTAGCCGTTGCCTGGCCCGCTCGACAGTTCGAGCGGGCCAACACAACCGACCACGTCAGGCCCTGGCCTTCACGCCCTTGCCAATGGGGACCGAGATCGACACTTCCCGCCCACCCCCCGTCACCCCAGTCAAATCTTGCACGACCGTACCTAAAGCTCAGCCTTCGCGCGCCGATAGCCCTTCGACGCCGCCGATTTTCGAACCCCTACCCAATAATAAAAACGCTGCACAAGGACCGGTCCCATGCCCGCATTCCGTACCATTCAGGCTCGCTACACGCTGTTTCTGGTCCTGTTCATCCTGCTGCTATCCGTGCTGACCGTGGCTGGCATCAGCCAGTTGGTCGCGCCGAAGCTGCGTCACACCGAAGAACAAGTTGCCCTCAATCGCATCGCCGAAGTGGCCGAGCAGATCCAGGGTGAACTGAACAAGGTGCAAGCCCAGCAGCGCAGCATCACCCAGACCATTCCCCTGCTCGACAGCGCCGCCATCGACACGGTTCTGCCAGGCCTGGTCGATCAGTACGGTGAACTGAAGGTCTTTGGTGGCGGGATCTGGCCGTTGCCTGGTCAGCGCGAAGCCGGGCGCAACAAGTTCAGCACCTTCTGGCACCGCGATGCCTCGGGCAAACTGGCGGTCAACACGTTCTGGAACAGCGACGCGGCACCCAACTATTACGACCAGACCTGGTACAAGGGCGGCATGCAGACCCCGCGCGGCCAATGTGCCTGGGCCGCCGCTTATAAAGATGATGCCAGCGCCGAACCGCGCACCAACTGCGCCATGGCCATTCAGAAAAACGGCGCGGCGTACGGTGTCTCGACCATCGACGTGACCCTGGGTTTCTTCAACGACCTGGTGGCGCGCAAGGAAAAAGACCTGGGCGCCGAGATGCTGATTGTCGAGGGCGACGGCAAGATCATCAGCAACAGCTCGCGAATCAGCGGGCCGATCGTGTTGAAAAACATTAGCGAGCTGGCTGCCAACTCGCCGTTTGCCGCTCAGGTCAAGGCTGGTCTGGCGCAGCGTGACCAACCCCTGCAACGGGTCGAGTTCGATGACAACGGCGAAGCCAGCACCTTCTTCATGCGTCCGATCGAAGGCACGCCGTGGCTCCTCGCCACCGCCCTGCCGACCCGGCTGATCACCGCCCAGCGTGACGATGTGCTGAGCACCTTGAGCCTGTTGCAGATTCCGATGGTGATCCTGCTGGTATTGCTGCAGGTGTACGCCATCCGCCAACTGATCCAGCGTATGAAAGCCTTGAAAGCCAACATCGATGCCTTGTCCACGGGGGATGCCGACCTGACCCGACGCATCACCATCCGCGCCGAAGACGAACTGGGCGCCATCGGCCATTCGGTCAACGCCTTCATTGCCTACTTGCAGAACATGATCGGCGAAGTCACTCAGGCCACCGGCGCAATGGCGTCGAGCCTGGAGAACCTGCAACGCACCTCCGCGCATACCAGCAAGATTCTGGTGCGTCACGCCTCGGAAACCGATCAGACCGTCACCGCCATCACCGAAATGAGTTCGACCGCCGACAGCGTCGCGCAAAACGCTGCCGAGACTGCCGCCTTCACCCAGCGCGCCAACGAACACGCCGATCGCTCCCGCGTGGTGGTCGGCGAAGCGTCCAGCAGTGTGGTGGCGCTGATCGGCGAAGTGGCGAGTGCCACCCATAAAGTCGAAAGCATGCAACAGGACGCCCAGCGCATCACCGAGATTCTCGGGGTGATTGGCGCCATTGCCGGGCAGACCAACTTGCTCGCGCTCAACGCGGCCATCGAAGCCGCCCGGGCCGGTGAGCAAGGTCGCGGGTTCGCGGTGGTTGCCGATGAAGTCCGTGCCCTCGCCGCCCGCACACAGGCCAGCACTTCGGAAATCAACGAAATGCTGTCTCGCCTGACCCAAGGCGTGAGTTCTTCGGTCAGCGCCATGGAAAACACCCAGGCCAGCTGCCAGTCAGCCGCCGATGCCACGGCCCGGGTCAACTCCGGCCTGGATGAAATGGCCGGCTCGGTCAGCCACATTAATAGCCTGAGCACCCAGATCGCCACGGCCGCCGAGCAGCAAAGCGCCGTGACCGAAGAGATCAACCGCAGCATGGTGCAGATCCGCCACATGGTCGACGAACTGGTGCAAAGCGGTCAGGCCAGCGAACTCAACACCCGGCAATTGCTGGAGGCCAACAACCGGGTGAGCGCGATCATGGGGCGGTTCAAGGTGCGTTGACTGTCGCCCCCCTGAGCGCCGGTTTTCAACGCTTAGGGGGCGAACCTGACAACTTTGTCATTGCGCGCTCATTCAGCTGACAGCTGAATCCTGCGATGATCTGGCCAGCCGACCTTGTATAACTTAGAAACACTCGCGCAATGCCCAGTCGGATAAAAGAGTCAAAATGCACCTTTTTGGCCGTAACCCGAGACGAGACTCCCATGCGAACCCACCTGCGTCTGGCCGCCCTGAGCGCCCTCTTCATCTCCTCCCTGGCCCAGGCCGCCGACCTGATCCCGATCGAAGTGCACCGCGACGCCAATTGCGGCTGCTGCAAAAAATGGGTCAGCCATCTGGAAGCCAACGGCTTCAAGGTCGAAGACCACGTCGAAGCCGATATGAGCCAGTTCAAGCAACAACACGGCGTACCGCCTCGCCTGGCGTCGTGCCACACCGCCTTGATCAACGGCAAGTTCGTCGAAGGCCATGTGCCGGCCGACCAAGTGCTGGCCTTGAGCAAACGTGACGATCTGTTGGGAGTTGCTGCCCCCGGTATGCCGATGGGCTCGCCCGGGATGGAAATGGACGGCATGAGCGATGCCTATCAGGTGATCGGCCTGCAAAAGGATGGCACTGACGTGGTGGTGGCGGACTACCCCGCCCATTGATGTTCGGTGCCTACATCGGGTTGTTTCTCGCGGCGTTCGGCGCCGCGAGCCTGCTGCCCTTGCAGTCCGAAGCGGTGCTGGTGGGGTTGTTGCTCAGCGACCGGTATTGGCTCTGGTCGCTGTTGGCAGTGGCAACGCTGGGCAACGTGCTGGGGTCGCTGCTGAACTGGTGGCTGGGACGCGGCATCGAGCGGTTTCGCGAGCGGCGCTGGTTTCCGGTCAGCCCTCGCCATCTTCAACAAGCCCAAATACATTATCTGCGCTACGGTCATTGGTCCTTGCTGCTGAGTTGGGTGCCGATCATCGGCGACCCGCTGACGCTGGTGGCCGGCGTCATGCGCGAACCGCTGGGGCGTTTCCTGATGATCGTGACCCTCGCCAAGGGTGCCCGCTATGGCGTGCTGGCAGTGGCCACGTTGGGCTGGATGGGTTGAACGAAAGGCCCCGTGTATCGGCGTTCGCCGTAGCAGCTGCTACAAAAAGAGTGCATCGCGAGGGGAATGGCTTGACTGCGTTTAATGTCACCCTAATCACGCCAATCCAGCATCGGCGGATTTCCTGTGGAGTTTCCCCATGTCGCCCATCCTTTCCCGCTGGTTACCCGGCCTGCTGCTAACGGCGGCACTGCCGGTTCTCGTTTATGCCCAGAACCAGGCCCAGGCCGAAACACCAGAATACGGCCTGGAACTCCAGGGCTTTGACTACCCCTACACGGTCAAGCATTTCGCCTTTCAATCCCAGGGCAAATCCTTGCAAATGGGCTACATGGACGTTGCCGCCCAAGGCAAGGCCAACGGCCGCAGCGTGGTGTTGATGCATGGCAAGAATTTCTGCGCAGCCACCTGGGACAGCTCGATCAAGGCACTGAGTGAGGCCGGTTACCGGGTCATCGCCCCGGACCAGATCGGCTTCTGCACCTCCAGTAAACCGGACCACTATCAGTACAGTTTCCAGCAACTGGCGAGCAACACTCAGCAACTGCTCAAAGCCCTCGGCATACAAAAGGCGACCCTGCTCGGCCACTCCACCGGCGGCATGCTCGCCACCCGCTATGCGCTGCAATACCCCGATCAGGTCGAACAACTGGCGCTGGTCAACCCCATCGGCCTGGAAGACTGGAAAGCCCTCGGCGTGCCATATCGCTCGGTCGATCAATGGTATGAGCGCGAGCTGAAAGTGACCGCGCAAGGTATTCATGACTACCAACGCACCACCTATTACGACGGCCGCTGGAAGCCCGAGTTTGACCGCTGGGTGAACATGTACGCAGGCCTGGCCAAAGGACCGGGCAAAACAGCGGTGGCGTGGAACTCGGCGCTGATTTACGACATGATCTTCAACCAGCCGGTGTACTACGAGTTCAAGGACCTGAAAGTGCCGACCCTGCTGTTGATCGGCACCTCCGACACCACGGCCATCAACAAAGACATCGCACCGCCCGAGGTCAAGGCGAAAATCGGTCATTACGATGTACTCGGCAAGCAAGTGGCGAAGCTGGTCCCCCAGTCGACACTGATTGAATTCCCGGGTTTGGGCCACGCGCCGCAGATGGAGGAGCCGGCGAAGTTTCATCAGGCGTTGCTCGGCTGGCTGAACAAAACCAATCCCGTTCGTTGATGAGGTAAGGCTGATGGCGGTGCAGATTGCGGTGATCGATGACTGGCAGGACGTAGCGCGCGACGTGATGGACTGGTCAGTGCTGGACAGCATCGGCCAGGTGAGTTTTATCCATGACTACCCGGCCGATAACGAAACCCTGGCCGAGCGCTTGGGCGCATTCGAGGTGATCTGTGTGATGCGCGAGCGCACCCGGTTCGACGAAGACCTGCTGCGCCGCTTGCCCACCCTCAAACTGTTGGTCACCGGCGGCATGCGCAACGCCGCCCTGGACCTTAAGGCCGCCGCCGCGCTGGGCATCCAGGTCTGCGGCACCGACAGCTACAAACATGCCGCGCCAGAACTGACCTGGGCACTGATCATGGCCGCGACCCGCAACCTGGTGGTCGAAGCCAACGCCTTGCGCGCGGGCTTTTGGCAGCAAGGCCTGGGTGGCGACTTGCAGGGCAAGACGCTGGCGATCCTCGGCCTGGGCAGTATCGGTCAACGGGTTGCCCAATTCGGCCAGGTGTTCGGCATGCGCGTCATTGCGTGGAGCGAAAACCTCACCAGTGAACGGGCCGCTGAAGTCGGCGTGACCTATGTCAGCAAGCAGGAACTGTTCGAGCAGGCCGATGTGCTGTCGATCCATCTGGTGCTCAGCGAGCGCAGCCGAGGGCTGGTGGACGCTCAGGCGCTGGACTGGATGAAGCCCACGGCATGGCTGGTCAATACCGCGCGCGGGCCGATTGTCGATGAAGCGGCACTGATCAAGGCCCTGCAGAAAAAACGCCTGGCGGGCGCAGCTCTGGACGTGTTCGAGCACGAGCCGTTGCCCCGCCATCATCCCTTCAGAACGCTGGACAATGTGTTGGCCACGCCCCATGTCGGGTACGTCAGCCGACAGAACTATCAGCTGTTCTTTTCGCAGATGATCGAGGACATTCAGGCTTGGGCGGCCGGGGCGCCGATTCGGTTGCTGGGCTGAGACGGCGTTATCGTTCTTCGCGGGCAAGCCGCGCGCCCACATGTGAAATGCATTCCCCTGTGAGAGCGAGGCCTGCCCGCGAAGAGTCCCTCAAATCCACCACACCCTCCTAAATCCTGCGCACCGCAATGGTGCAACCCCTATTCCATCGTGCCCAACTATCGTGACTTCCCGGTCCCGTCTTGACCCACCCAAAAAAACAAACCTGCCCTTCGTCGGTGCGTTTCCCCATAAAGCCCGTGTGTTTTGTACCCTCCCCCAACCGATTGTCGAACAATTTGTCCGGTTGACCACCCCGCTCTAGGTTCTGGCCTAGACTGTTTTCGGGGAATAAAACCGACTGGTCATTCGGTGAAATAAATAGAAACTTTTCGTATTGGCTTCAGGTCAGCTGAAAGGTAGGGCACAGCGACTGGTGCATTCCTTGCAACAGCCACTTCACCCATTGAGCTTCAGCGCATGGGCAGCACTTGCTCACCGATGCGTAGCGCGTTTGCGCCCGGCCACAGGAATTGGCCAACACCGTTTGTGCCAGGTTTGGAATCAGATCAACAACACGGGGAGATGCATATGATCAATACGGCGTTAGATGTTCAGGGAGAACGTGCTCATCAACAGGTCGGCGAAGCCAGCACCGTGGGAGCCCTTACCGCCAAATCGGTCAGCGTCCCGGTCACCAAAGCGTTGGCACCGGTAGTCCGTCAGAATCCCAACAAGAAGAAAGTGTTGTTCGTCACCTCGGAGATTGCCGATCTGGTGAAGACCGGTGGCCTGGGAGACGTTTCCGCCGCGCTGCCGCGAGCCATGGCTCACCTGCACGATGTCCGGGTGTTGATCCCCGGTTACCCGCAAGTGCTGAACAGCGAAAATCCAATTCATATTATCGGTGAACTGGGCGGGCACGCCGCGTTGCCGCCCTGCAAGATCGGGCGCATGGACATGCCCGACGGCCTGGTCATTTACGTGTTGATCTGCCCTGAACTGTACGAGCGCGAAGGTTCACCCTACGGCGCCAACAACGGCCGTGACTGGCCAGACAACCATATTCGTTTCGCCCGCCTGGGCCTTGCGGCCGCCGATATCGCCGCCAACCTCGCTCAAATTCACTGGTGCCCGGATCTGGTGCATGCACACGATTGGCCCGCCGGCCTGGCCCCTGCCTATATGCACTGGCGTGGCCAACGCACCCCGACCCTGTTCACCATCCATAACCTGGCGTACCAAGGCGTCACCAGCCTCGGCTCATGCCCGGAACTTGGTATTCCCGTGCATGCCTTGCAGCAGGAAGGCATGGAGTTTTACGGCAAGATGTCGTTCCTCAAGGCCGGCATGGCCTACTCGAGCCACATCACCACCGTCAGCGCCACCTATGCCCAGGAAATCACCACGCCGGCCTTCGGCTGCGGCCTCGACGGTTTTCTCGCCGCCAAGACCCAGCAAGGTCTGCTCAGCGGGATTCCCAATGGCATCGATGAAAGCTGGGACGCAGCCACCGATCCGCACCTGTTCCACCCGTTCGGCATCGGTGACTGGGACGGCAAAGCGGTCAACGCGGCGCACGTTCGCCGGTTATTCGGCCTGGATGATTCCGAAGGCCCGCTGTTCGCCGTGGTCTCGCGACTTGTCTACCAGAAAGGCCTGGACCTGACCGAAGCGGTGGCCGAATACATTGTCGCCAATGGCGGCCAGATTGCGATCATCGGCCGTGGCGAACCGGAAGAAGAACAAGCCATGCGTGAGCTGGCGTTGCGCTTCCCCGGGCAAATCGGCGTGCACATCGGCTTCAATGAAACCGACGCCCGCCGGATGTTTGCCGGCAGTGATTTCCTGCTGATGCCTTCGCGTTACGAACCTTGCGGCCTGAGCCAGATGTACGCCCAGCGCTTCGGTTCATTGCCGGTGGCGCGCAATACCGGCGGCCTGGCCGACACCATTGAAAACGGCGTGACCGGTTTTCTTTTCGACGAATCCACCGTGGAGAGCTATCGCGAAGCCCTGAGCCGCGCGTTCAAGGTGTTCGCCTTCCCCGGCCTGCTCAACGCCATGCGTTGCCGGGCCATGGCGGCGCCTTTCAACTGGTGCAAGGCGGTCGAACCCTACGCCGAACTCTACGAACAACTGGTGGCTAAAGCGCTGGGTAAATCGGGCAAACAGTAAGAGGTTTTCAACGATGCCGTTACGGACTCTTGAAACCTGGCCCCACGGCGCAATCATGCTGGACGCCGAACACACGCGTTTTGCCTTGTGGGCGCCAGATGCGTTTTACGTCAGTCTTGAACTGGAAAACGGACAATCCCTGCCGCTGCTGCCTCAGGCCGACGGCTGGTTTGTGATCAAGACCCGCTGTCCCGCGGGTACCCGCTACCGCTACAACATCGATGGCGAACTGGAGGTGCCGGACCCGGCCTCCCGCGCCCAGGCGGGCGATATCGACAGCCCCAGCGTGGTGGTCGATCCCCTCGCCTATCGCTGGCAACACACTGCCTGGCAAGGTCGGCCATGGAACGAAGCGGTGATCTACGAACTGCATGTCGGTGCGCTCGGCGGTTTCAGCGAGGTCGAGCAGCATCTGGCGCGCTTGGTCGAGTTGGGGATTACCGCCATCGAACTGATGCCGTTGGCGCAGTTTCCCGGCGAGCGCAATTGGGGCTATGACGGGGTTCTGCCTTACGCACCGCAGGCCTCCTACGGTTCGCCCGAACAACTCAAACACCTGATCGACACGGCCCACGGCTATGGCCTTGCGGTGATTCTCGACGTGGTCTACAACCACTTCGGCCCGGACGGCAATTACCTGCATCGCTACGCCAAAGGTTTTTTCCGCGAAGACCAACACACGCCGTGGGGCGCAGCCATCGACTTCCGCCGGCGCGAGGTGCGTGACTTCTTTATCGACAATGCGCTGATGTGGTTGCTGGAGTACCGTTTCGACGGCCTGCGTCTGGATGCCGTGCACGCCATCGAAGACCCGGACTTCCTTCAAGAGCTGGCGCAACGGGTTCGCCAACATATCAATCCGGCGCGGCATGTGTGGCTGATGGCAGAAAACGAGCACAACCAGGCCAGCCTGCTGGAGCAAGGTTTCGACGCGCAGTGGAACGACGACGGTCATAACGCCCTGCACGTGTTGCTTACCGGTGAAACCGATGCCTATTACGCCGACTATGCCCAAAACCCCACCGAACAACTGGCCCGTTGCCTGAGCCAGGGCTTCGTGTTTCAAGGCCATATCACCCGCCACGGTACGCCGCGCGGTGAGCCGAGCGGTCACTTGCCGCCGACGGCCTTCGTGCTTTTTTTGCAGAACCACGACCAGATCGGCAACCGCGCCTTTGGCGAGCGCTTGCATCAACTGGCCCGGCCTGAGGCCCTCTGTGCCGCCACCGTGTTACTGCTGTTGTCGCCGATGATCCCGCTGATATTCATGGGCGATGAGTTCGCCGCCGAGCAACCGTTCCTGTTTTTCACCAGCCACCATGGCGAGCTGGCGGAGTTGGTGCGCGAAGGTCGACGCAATGAATTCGCAGCCTTCAGCGCCTTTGCCGACCCGCACAAACGCGAGCAGATTCCCGACCCGAACGCGATGCAGACTTTCGAAGCGTCGCGGCCGAAGCTGACCGCCACCCGGCAACCGGCCATTCATGAGCTGTATCGTCGACTGCTGCAAATCCGCCATCAACACATCATCCCGCACCTGCCCGGTGCCCACGCGCTGGGGGCGCAGGTACTGGCCGTGGGCGCGGTGACGGCGCGCTGGCGGTTGGGCGATGGCAGTCAGCTGCGCATTGACCTGAACCTCAGCGACGCAGCCGTGGTCCACTCCCCACAGGCCGACGCGACACTGCTGTTCGAATACCCGCCGCACTCGGCCGGTCTGTTGGATCAGGGCACCCTTGCCCCGTATTGCGCGCTCGTCAGCCTCACAGCCGCAGCCCCTTTGCTACCCCCGGATGGAGAGCGACCATGAGCGATGCGCAACTGGAAATACTGGCCAGCCGAGCCGGCCTGGCCGTCGACTGGATCGACGCCAACGGCCGTCCAAAAAAAGTCACGCCGGCGGTGCTGCGTTCAGTGCTGGCCGGGCTTGGCCATCCCGCCAGCACCGCCCAGGAAATCGACGCCAGCCTGCTGCAACTGCTGGAGGCACAGCAAACCCGGCACCTGCCGCCGCTGCTGACCTGCGACGTTGGTGTCGGTCTTGATCTGGCCCACTACTTTGCACCGCAAACCCCGTGTGAGATCCATCTCGAAGACGGCTCGCGGCTCAACCTCAAGCTCGATGACAACGCTGTTTTGCCCGGTTTGGTGCCGGTGGGTTATCAGCACGTCAGCATCGACGATCAGTCGTTCACCCTGGCGGTGGCGCCCGAGCGCTGCTACAGCGTCGGCGACGCCGTTGACAGTCAAACCCCTCGCGTCTGGGGCCTGAGCGTGCAGTTGTATTCGCTGCGCCGTCCTGGCGATGGCGGTTTCGGCGATACCCAGGCCCTCGAAGATCTGGCCCGGGTGGCCGGCGAACGGGGCGCCGAAGCATTGGCGATCAGCCCGCTGCATGCGATGTTCAGCGGCGACACCCAGCGCTACAGCCCTTACTCGCCGTCCAGCCGTCTGTTTCTCAATAGCCTGTACGCAGCGCCCGGCGCGATTCTCGGTGAGCGTGCCCTGCGCACCGCAATCGACGCCACGGGCCTGGCTGGCGAACTCAAGCATCTGGAAACCTTACAGCTCATCGACTGGCCCACCGCCGCCGAGGCCAAGCATCGCTTGCTGGAAGCCTTGTACGAAGGATTCACCCACGGCGCACACCCCTTGCATGCCGACTTCAGCAGCTTCCGTCACGCCGGTGGCGAAGCGCTGGAAAATCATTGCCGCTTCGAAGCGATCCAGGAAGCCCGTGCAAGGCGCGGTGAAAGCCTCGACTGGCGCGAGTGGCCCGAGCAATGGCGTAACCCGCGCAGCGCCGCTCTGGCGCAATTTGCCGAAGAGAACTCGGCCCGCATCGGCTATTACGCATTCTGCCAATGGCTGATTGCGCGCAGCCTGGAGCGCGCACAAACCGCCGCCCGTGGTGCCGGCATGGGCATCGGCCTGATCGCCGACCTGGCGGTGGGCGCTGACGGCGGCGGCAGCCAGGCCTGGAGTCGCCAGGACGAATTACTCGCCTCGCTGACCGTGGGTGCGCCACCCGACATCCTCAACCGCACTGGTCAGGGCTGGGGGATTTCCGCGTTTTCACCCGAAGGCCTGGTGCGTAACGGCTTTCGCGCGTTCATCGAAATGCTGCGGGCCAATTTCGCCCATGCCGGCGGCCTGCGCATCGATCACGTCATGGGCCTGCAACGGCTATGGGTGATCCCTAAAGACGCACCGCCCAGCGACGGAGCGTACCTTTATTATCCGGTGGATGATCTGCTGCGCCTTCTGACCCTCGAATCCCATCGGCATCAGGCCATCGTCCTCGGCGAAGACCTCGGCACCGTGCCTGATGGCCTGCGCGAAAAACTCATCGCGCGCTCGATCCTCGGCATGCGCGTGCTGTTGTTCGAACAGGACAACACACACTTCAAACCGATTCTCGACTGGCCGGACAACGCCCTGGCCACCACCAGCACCCACGACCTGCCGACGCTCAATGGCTGGTGGCATGGCCGCGATATCGACTGGAGCGCACGCCTGGGCCTGGTCGACGCCACGGGTGAAATCGAATGGCGTCAACATCGCGAACGCGAGCGCGAAGGCTTGCGCCGGGTGCTAAGTCAGGACCCGCAAAATTTCCGTGAAGAGTCCCATGAAACCGATCAGGTGCTCGACGCCGCCATCCGCTTCCTCGGTCATACCCGCGCACCGCTGGTGTTGCTGCCACTGGAGGACGCCCTGGGTATCGAACAGCAGGCCAACCTGCCCGGCACCACCGACACCCACCCCAACTGGTCCCGCCGATTGCCCGGCGACAGCGAAAGCCTGCTCGATGATCCGGACGCCGCCCGCCGCCTGGAACTGCTCGCCTGCGCGCGACTTCAGGCGGCCGAGCGTGACCAATGAATCAACCGCTCAGCCAGCCGCTGCGGGCGACCCTGCGGCTGCAATTTCATAAAGGCTTCACCCTGGATCAAGCGGTGCCACTGATGCCGTATTTTTCCAGCCTGGGCATCAGCCATCTCTATGCCTCACCGCTGCTCGCCGCCCGCGCCGGCTCCATGCACGGCTACGATGTGGTAGACCCGACCACGGTCAACCCTGAACTGGGCGGCGAAGCGGCGTTACGCCGTTTGGTCGCAGCGTTGCGCGAACAGAACATGGGGCTGATCCTCGATATCGTTTCCAACCACATGGCCGTCGGCGGTGGCGACAATCCCTGGTGGCTCGACCTGCTGGAATGGGGGCGGCTGAGCCCTTACGGCGAGTTCTTCGACATTCAGTGGCACTCGCCCGACCCGTTGATGGAAGGCCAGTTGCTGCTGCCTTTTCTGGGCAGCGACTACGGCATCGCCTTGCAGGACGGCACCCTGCCCTTGCGTTTCGATGCCCGGCGCGGCGCCTTTCATGTCGAGCACTATGAGCATCACTTCCCGATTTGCCCCACCGACTACGGCGAACTGCTCAAGGCCGATGACCGATTGAATGCCGAGCAGGCTGAACGGCTCAAATCCCTGGCAGACCGCTTCGACACCTTGAGTTATCAGTCCGACGTGTACAGCCTGGCGATTCCACTGAAAGCCGAGCTGCGGGAACTGGCCAGTGATCCGGCCATTCTGCACGCCATCCAGCACACCCTCGACACTTACGACTCGCTCACTCCCGACGGTTTCCAGCGCCTGCATAACCTGCTGGAGCGCCAGAGTTATCGCCTGGCCAGTTGGCGCACCGCGGCGGACGACATCAACTGGCGGCGCTTTTTCGATATCAATGAACTGGGCGGCCTGCGCGTCGAGCGGCCGGCGGTGTTCGAAGCGACCCATGCAAAAATCTTCGAGCTGGTGGCCGAAGGTCTGGTCGACGGACTGCGCATCGACCACATCGACGGCCTCGCCGACCCGCGGGGCTACTGCCGCAAACTGCGACGTCGAGTTGATCGACTGGCACCCGGCCGACACCTGCCGATCTACGTCGAAAAGATCCTCGGCGAAGGCGAAACCCTGCACCGCGACTGGTGCGTCGATGGCAGTACCGGTTACGAATTCATGAACCAGTTGTCGCTGCTGCAACACGACCCCGAAGGCGCCCAGGCCTTGGGTGAACTCTGGAGCCGGCACAGCGAACGGCCCGCCGATTTCCGCCAGGAAGCACAACTGGCGCGCCAGCAGATTCTCAACGGCTCCCTCGCCGGGGATTTCGAAAGTGTTGCCCACGCCCTGTTGCAAGTGGCCCGGGACGACCTGATGACCCGGGACCTGACCCTCGGCGCGATCCGGCGGGCCTTGCAGGAACTGATCGTGCACTTCCCGGTGTACCGCACTTACATCAGCCCGTTGGGTCGCGCGGCCCAGGACGAGGTGTTTTTCCAGCAAGCCATGGCCGGTGCCAGGCAAACCCTTGGCGAGGCCGACTGGCCGGTGCTCGATTGCCTGGCCGGCTGGCTCGGTGGCCAACCCTGGCGCAAGCGCCCGGTGGGCCGTCCACGCAAACTGCTCAAGCATGCGTGCGTGCGCTTCCAGCAACTGACCTCACCGACGGCGGCCAAAGCGGTGGAAGACACCGCGCTTTATCGCTCGGCGGTGCTGCTGTCGCGCAACGATGTCGGCTACAACACCGAGCAGTTCAGCGCCCCGGTTGCCGACTTCCATGCCGCCTGCGCCAATCGCCTCGCCGAATTCCCCGACAACCTGCTGGCCACCGCGACCCACGACCACAAACGCGGTGAAGACACCCGCGCGCGGCTGGCGGTGTTAAGCGAGCGCAGCGCCTGGTACGCCGAACAGGTCGAGCACTGGCGAACCCTCGCGGGCGAACTGCGCAGCGACCCCGGCGCGCCCTCGGCGGGCGACGAGCTGATTCTCTATCAAGCAATCCTCGGCAGTTGGCCACTGGAATTGTGTAGCGACGATCAACCTGCGCTCGAGGACTACGCCAAACGCCTCTGGCAGTGGCAACGCAAAGCCCTGCGCGAAGCCAAGTTGCAAAGCAGCTGGAGCGCGTCAAACGAGGCATATGAACAGGCGACCCACGGGTTTCTCGAACGCCTGCTGCTAAGCCCCGAAGGTCAGCCATTGCGCGCGGCCATCGAGGCAGCCGCTCAATGCATTGCCGTCCCGGGTGCACTGAATGGATTGGCGCAAACCTTGCTGCGAATGACCGTGCCGGGAGTGCCGGATCTCTATCAGGGCAACGAGTTCTGGGACTTCTCGCTGGTCGATCCGGATAACCGCCGGCCGGTGGATTACGTCAGCCGTCAGCAGGCCATGCACCTACCGCTTGACCTGCCCGCTCTGTTGGCGAACTGGCGTGACGGGCGCATCAAGCAAACCCTGATCGCCCGGGCGCTGAACCGGCGTGCCGAGCATGCCGAACTGTTTCAAAAAGGCACTTACCAAGCCCTTGAAGTGATTGGCAGCCAGGCTCACCGGGTACTGGCGTTTGCTCGAGAATGGCAGGGAAAACGGGCCATCGTGGCCGTACCGATACGTTGTGCCGGACTGCTGGAAAACAGTGCCGTCCCCCGGATTGACGCGTCGCTGTGGGGCGATACCCGAATCAAATTGCCGTTCACGACCACCGAAGAAAATCTGAAGGGACTTTTTACCAGCGTCGCAGTCACAAAACACAAGGAGCTGATGGTCGGCGCCGCGCTGGGGGATTTCCCGGTCAATCTCTTTACCCAAACTTGAGTTCAGTTCAGGAGCATTGCGATGAGTACCGACGAAAAACGCATCCGCGAATTTGCCTATCAAATCTGGGAGTCCGAAGGAAAACCCGAGGGCCAGGAAGCCCGCCATTGGGAGATGGCCTGCAAACTCGCCGAGGCCGAAGCCCTGGCGCCCGGCAAACCAGCCAAAGCGAGCAGCAGCAAAACCGCAAGCAAGCCCGCGGCCGGCAAGCCCGACGGCAAGCTGGTCAATGCCAAGGGCATCGAAACCAAACTCCGCACCAAGCCCAAAGCCAAACCCGCTGCCGCTTCGGCAGTGATCCCGCCGGGCGAAAAAACCACAGTGAAAAAGCCGCGCACCGCGCGTAAACCACCCGAGGTCTGACGCTTCACTGTCTTGTCCTGATTGACTTCGTGGCGAGCCCGCTCGCCACCGAGAGCGCATTCGCCCTCGAAAAATACCGTTGCAGGAGCAGCTATGACCAGTCCAAAGAAAACCGCGCCCGAACCTCACGAGGCCTCGCGAATCCGTGAAGGCTTGCCCTTCCCGCCAGGCGCGACCTGGGATGGCCTGGGGGTCAATTTCGCGCTGTTTTCGGCTAACGCGACCAAGGTCGAACTGTGCATCTTCGACGATGCCGGTGAAGTGGAACTTGAGCGCATCGAGCTGCCGGAATACACCGACGAGACCTACCACGGCTACTTGCCCGACGCCCATCCGGGGCTGATCTACGGCTATCGCGTGTACGGGCCGTACGACCCGGCCAACGGTCATCGCTTCAACCCGAACAAACTGTTGATCGACCCCTATGCCAAACAGTTGGTCGGCCAATTGAAATGGTCCGAAGCGTTGTTCGGCTTCACCATCGGCCACCCCGACGCCGACCTCAGTTTCGATGAGCGGGACAGCGCGCCCTTCGTGCCCAAGTGCAAAGTGATCGACCCGGCCCACACCTGGGGCCATGACCATCGGGTCAGCGTGCCATGGGACAAGACGATCATTTATGAGACTCACGTGCGCGGTTTCAGCATGCTTCACCCCGCCGTTCCCGAGAACCTGCGCGGCACCTTCGCCGGGTTGATGGTCGATGACGTGCTGGAACACATCCGCAAGCTCGGCGTATCGACTGTGGAGTTGCTGCCGATCCATGCCTTCGTCAACGACCAGCATCTGCTGCACAAAGGCATGACCAATTATTGGGGTTACAACAGCATTGCGTTCTTTGCCCCGGACCCGCGCTACCTGGCCAGCGGCAAGATCGCCGAGTTCAAGGAGATGGTCGCGCACCTGCACGACGCCAATCTGGAAGTGATCCTCGACGTGGTCTACAACCACACCGCCGAGGGCAACGAACAAGGCCCGACCCTGTCCATGCGCGGCATCGACAACGCCTCTTACTACCGTTTGAGGCCCGACGACAAACGCTACTACATCAACGATTCCGGCACCGGCAACACCCTGGACCTGAGCCACCCGTGCGTGCTGCAAATGGTCACTGACTCGCTGCGTTACTGGGCCACGGAAATGCACGTGGACGGTTTCCGTTTCGACCTGGCAACCATCCTCGGCCGCTACCATGACGGCTTCGACGAACGGCACAGCTTCCTCGTCGCCTGTCGCCAGGACCCGGTGCTGCGTCAGGTGAAGTTGATTTCCGAATCCTGGGACTGTGGCCCCGGCGGTTATCAGGTCGGGAACTTCCCGCCGGGCTGGGTCGAATGGAACGACAAATTCCGCGACACCGTGCGCGCGTTCTGGAAAGGTGACGACGGCCAGCTCGCCGACTTCGCCAGCCGCATGACCGCCTCCGGTGAGATGTTCAACCAGCGCGGCCGTCGACCGTATGCTTCGCTGAACTTCGTCACCGCCCATGACGGCTTCACCCTCAACGATCTGGTGTCGTACAACGACAAGCACAACGAGGCCAACGACGAGAACAATCAGGACGGCAGCAACAACAACCTGTCGTGGAACCACGGCGTCGAAGGCCCCACCGACGATCCCGAGATCAATGCCCTGCGCCTGCGGCAGATGCGCAACTTCTTCGCCACGCTGCTGCTGTCCCAGGGTACGCCGATGCTGGTGGCCGGCGACGAGTTCGCCCGCACCCAGAAAGGCAACAACAATGCTTATTGCCAGGACAGCGAGATCGGTTGGGTCAATTGGGACATGAGCGAAGACGGCAAGGCGCTGCTCAAGTTCGTCAAACGCCTGATCAAGTTGCGCCTGGCCTATCCGATCCTGCGGCGCGGGCGCTTCCTGGTGGGTAATTACAACGAGGACATCGGGGTCAAGGACGTGACCTGGCTGGCCCCGGACGGCAGCGAAATGTCCAATGAGCAATGGGAAGAAGGCCACGGTCGCTGCATGGGCATACTGCTCGATGGCCGCGCCCAGGAAACCGGCATTCGCCGCAAGGGTGCCGACGCGACCCTGCTGCTGGTGGTCAACGCGCACCATGACATCGTCAACTTCCTGCTGCCGGAAGTGCCTGACGGCGGTTTCTGGACCTGCATGATCGATACCAATCAACCGTCGATTCGGGGCCAGGAACGCTTTGAGTTCGGTCGCGAATATTCGGTCACCGGCCGTTCGCTGCTGTTGTTTGAACTGCAGCATGAGGAAGAAGAGTGAGAGTGATCACCATAATATCTGTAGCAGCCTCGCAGGCTCGGCAGCTGCTACCAAGGGACGGTTTCGGTGACTTTTTGCGAAGCCTGACACAGCCTGGGTTAAAAAAACCGCATCAGACCAAAGGCTGAGGCGACGAATAGCGTTTCATGGGCAATACTCTGACCGCGGCAATCCAGGGTTCGGAGCGCCGCACATTGCTATCTACCCGCCTTCACGGGTCTGCCAGGCTTGCTCCCGCAAGCATTGCGCACGACTGAGGGCCAGACAGAACAAGGACGTAGCGCCTATGAGACCGGTTTCCATCAGCGAAAACAGCTTGCCTGCGCAGATCTGGAACAGCGCCCCACAACTGGACAACATCCCCGTCATCAACACCGAAACACTGGTCCCTGCTGGAGCTCGCGCGGTGGTGATCGCCCCGCATCCCGGCGATGAAGTGGTGACTTGCGGTGGCCTGCTGCAACTGTTGTGCTCCCTCGGTCATCCTCTGCAACTGATCTCGATCACCGACGGCAGCGCCAGCCATCCGGGGTCGCGTCAGTGGTCGGAAAAGCGCCTGAGCGTGTTCCGCCCCCAGGAAAGTGTCGAAGCCTTGCGTCGACTCGGCTTGCCGATGCACAGCCTGAAGTGGATTCGCGGCGGCTTCACCGACAACGCTCTGGCCGAGCGAGAGTCTGAATTGACCCAATTCATCGTCCGCTACCTGCGCCCCGGCGATGTGGTGTTCACCACCTGGCGCGAAGACGGCATCGTCGACCACGACGCTGTCGGCCGTGCCAGCGCCAGGGCTGCCGCCCTGGTAGGGGCGACGCTCAACGAAATACCGGTCTGGGCCTGGCACTGGCCGATGCGCGAGCATGGGCTGATCCCCTGGCATCGCGCGCGCAAGCTACGCCTCGACACCTGGACTGTCGCGCGCAAAAGCCACGCCACCTATGCCTACGCCAGCCAGCTCGACGGCGAACCGGCGATCGGCATCGCCCCGCTGCTGCCACGAGTGATTCTGGAACGCATGCGGTTGCCGTATGAAATTGTGTTTGTCTGAATGACTCGAAGAATGTTTTTTGTGGCGAGGGAGCTTGCTCCCGCTGGGCTGCGAAGCGGCCCCAAAATCTTTGCGACTGCTGCGCAGCCGAACGGGACGGTGCGGCGATCCGACAAGCTCCCTCGCCACAAAAGCTCCCTTGCCACAAATCACGCTGAACTGCTCGCCCACGCATCAGTCGCATACATACAGCAGCCCTGATTCAGAGGAGTGAACGTGACCCACGATGCCGAACGCCAAGCCGTCGAATCAGTGCCATCGAACACGCCCCCGGCGATTCGCCGACTCAGAGTACTGACGGTCAATACTCACAAGGGTTTCACCGCCCTCAACCGACGTTTCATCCTCCCGGAACTGCGCGAAGCGGTACGCAGTACGTCGGCGGACCTGGTGTTTCTGCAGGAAGTGGTCGGTGAGCATGACCGGCATTCTTCCCGTTACAACGACTGGCCACCGACCTCGCAGTACGAATTCCTGGCCGACAGCATGTGGAGCGATTTCGCTTACGGTCGCAACGCGGTCTACCCCGACGGCCATCACGGCAATGCCCTGCTGTCGAAATACCCGATCCGCGAATTTCGCAACCTCGATGTCTCGATCACCGGCCCCGAGCGGCGCGGCTTGCTGCACTGTGTGCTGGATGTGCCGGGCCATGCCGAAGTGCATGCCATTTGCGTGCACCTGAGCCTGTTGGAAAGCCATCGACAACTCCAGCTGCAGTTGCTCTGCCTGTTACTCGAATCGTTGCCAGAGGACGCCCCGGTCATCATTGCCGGCGACTTCAACGACTGGCAGTTGCAAGGCAATGCCACCCTCGCCCGACGCGACTACCTGCATGAAGCATTCGAACGCCACCACGGCCGCCCGGCGAAAACGTACCCGGCACGGTTTCCCCTGCTGCGCCTGGACCGCATCTACCTGCGCAATGCCAGCAGTCATGAGCCGCGCATACTCGGCTACAAACCCTGGACGCACCTGTCGGACCATTTGCCGCTGGCAGTGGAAGTACGCCTGTAACACCGTCAAACGACAGGCGCCAAGAACTGCAGCCTGAAGCAGAAAAAATGACAGTAATCACGTCACGGACTTGCTCATGGATTTTGCACTGTTCATCCGTCACGCAACCGATAGCCCACTACCCAATACGTCTGGATTGCACCTTTCAGGATGATTTTTCGCACAAACAACAACTTAGATCAGTGCCAAAAATCAGTCACTTACAGAGTCTAAAATAGCCGTACCACTTATCGGCCATTTTCTTGACGCAGCGCCATCGGTCTTCTTAGCTAGTCCTTACTACCCCCGGAAATCCATCAGGGGCAAGCCTCCAGACACCCGTAAAACGGGCGGGTCGGACCTTGCCTCAATCCATTCGGTCGCCCCTCATTCGGGGTAGGAGAGACGCCACAGCGAGATACGCATGCGATTGCAAGGTAGACCTCCATGAGAACTTCATTCACCCCACAAGAGATAAAATTCACTTTTTGCGTTGTCTCCGGTTCACTCCTGCTGTGCTCATCCATGGAGGTGCGAGCGTCGTCTGCCGAGGACGAAACAACGCCCTGGTACAGCCAGCAACTGCCGACAATTACCTTGCCCTTCGGCTTGGCCACGTATCCCGACCGCTTACGCGTCAACTCAGACTTACCCAGCTCACGCCTGACGATCGAAGACGCCGCCCCCCTGGCCTGGGACCACGTCTATGGCCCGACGTCGCGGCAGGCCCAAACCGATTATCTGGCCCAGGGCACGATCCCCGGAGCCAGCGAATTCAAAGGCCCGGCGCTCCTGACCGTGCAAAGCAACAGCGGTAGTACCCAACGGGTCGGACTGATCGGCGGCACCGCTCAATTCCAGGGTAACGACAACGGCCTGCTGACCAGCCGCGCCCTCGCCGACCCCAGCCACGACACGCTCAACCTTCAAGGTCAAAGCCTTGGTGCCTACTGGAGCCTGACCGGGGCGCAAGGCTGGCACGTCGACTTGACGGCCAGCGGCGGCCGGGTCAGCGGTTTTAGCCGCAACGACCAGGGCGTGCGACAAACCACCGAAGGCAGCGCGATGACAGTGTCGGTGGAAGGTGGTTTCCCGATAGGCCTGAGCGAAAACTGGGTGGTTGAACCCCAGGCGCAGTTGATCAATCAACGCATCACGCTGGATACGCCGTATGCCGGGTCAGGCAACGCCTCGTCCAGCGACCTGACCTCCTGGAGCGGTCGGGTCGGTGCACGCTTGAAAGGCAATTACGATATCAATGGCTTGCCGGTCGAACCCTATGTGCGGACCAACGTGTGGCACACGGTGTACACCGGTAATACCGTGAGCCTGGATCAGGTCGACAAAATCAGCAGCAGTCGCAATTCATCAACGGTGGATGTGGGTCTGGGATTGGTGGCCAGAGTGACGCCTTTGGTCAGCCTGTACGTCAGCGCCGATTACAGCAGCAATGTGGATGACAATGATTTGAATGGGTTGATTGGTAGCCTTGGGGTGCGGATGCGTTGGTAAAAAAAACAAAAGATCGCAGCCTTCGGCAGCTCCTACAGTTCAACGTTGTCCCGCCCACCTGGGACGGTCCCGATCCTGCAGGAGCTGGCGAAGCCTGCGATCTTTTCGATCAACCCTCCGGTCGCAGAATCAACACCGCCAACGGCGGCAAATTCAACACCAGGGAAAGTGCCTGCCCATGGCTCGGTTCTTCCTCGGTGAACACCCCGCCACCGTTACCGTAATTGGACCCGGCATAGGTGTCGGCGTCGCTGTTGATCAACTCGACCCAGCGCCCGGCAAACGGCACGCCGACGCGGTAGGACTGACGCGGCACCGGGGTGAAGTTGGCCACCACCAATACCGGCCTGCCCTCCTTGCTCCAGCGTAGCCAGGCATAAACGCTGTTGATCGCGTCGTCGCCGATCAACCACTGGAAGCCCTGCGGTACATCGTCCTGATCGTGCAGGGCAGGCTCTTCGCGATACAACCGATTCAAGTCGCCGACCAGCTTGCGCACACCCTGGTGTTCCGGATATTGCAGCAAGTACCAGTCCAGCTGCTGATCGTGATTCCACTCCCGCCACTGGCCGAACTCGCAGCCCATGAACAACAGTTTCTTGCCCGGATGGGTCCACATGAAACTCAGGTAAGCCCGCAGGTTGGCAAACTTCTGCCAACGGTCGCCGGGCATTTTGTCGATCAGCGAATGCTTGCCGTGTACCACTTCGTCGTGGGAAATCGGCAGGATGAAACGCTCGGACCAGGCATACACCAGGCCGAAACTCAGTTCGTTGTGATGATGGGCGCGGTACACCGGATCCTGCTGAATGTAATGCAGCGAATCGTGCATCCAGCCCATGTTCCACTTATAGGCAAAACCCAGCCCGCCCTGTTGCGTGCTCTGGCTGACACCCGGCCACGCGGTGGATTCCTCGGCAATCACCAGTGCGCCCGGTGCTTCCAGCGCCACTACGTCGTTGAGATGACGCAGGAAATCGATGGCTTCCAGGTTTTCCCGACCGCCGTGACGGTTGGGCACCCATTCGCCGGCCTTGCGCGAGTAATCGCGATACAGCATCGACGCCACTGCGTCGACCCGCAGTCCATCGACATGGAAATGCTTGAGCCAGTGCAGCGCCGACGCCAGCATGTAGCCGTGCACCTCGGTGCGGCCCAGGTTGTAGATCAGTGTGTCCCAGTCCTGGTGAAAGCCCTCCATCGGGTTGCCGTATTCGTACAGCGCGGTGCCGTCGAACTGCGCCAGGCCATGGACATCGGTCGGGAAATGCGCCGGCACCCAATCAAGGATCACGCCGATTTCGGCCTGGTGACACGCGTTGACGAAAGCAGCGAACTCATCCGGCGAGCCGTAACGGGCGCTCGGGGCAAACTGCGACAACAATTGATAACCCCAGGAGCCACCGAATGGATGTTCCATGATCGGCATCAGTTCGATGTGGGTGAAACCCAGCTCTTTGACGTACGGAATCAGCCGCTCGGCCAACTCGGGCCAGGTGTACTGACGGGCGACTTCGCCCAGGTCATCCAGCTCGCATTGCCAGGAACCGGCATGCAACTCATAGATCGACAGCGGTGCACTGGTTCGCTGACGCTCGCCCCGCGACTGCATCCAGTCCTGATCCTGCCAGTCGACTTGCAGCGGCGAAGCGACTTTCGACGCGGTGTCTGGCGGCAGCGCTGTGGCCAGGGCCACCGGGTCGGCCTTGAGCGGCAGAATGCCGTGGGCGCCGAGGATTTCGTATTTGTAGGCCTCCCCCGCTTGGAGGCGCGGGATGAACAACTCCCAGACCCCAGTGGGATGGCGCAGGCGCATCGGATGCCGACGACCGTCCCAGACGTTAAAATCGCCGACCACCGAGACCCTTCTGGCGTTCGGCGCCCACACGGCGAAGCGCACACCCTCCACGCCATCGACTGTCTTCAGTTGCGCGCCGAGGCAACTGCTCAGATCCCGGTGATTGCCCTCGGCGAACAGGTACAAATCCATCTCGCCAAGTAACGGACCAAAGCTGTAAGGGTCCTCGGCGAGTTGTTCTCCGCCGGCCCAACGGGTTCGCAATAAATAGGGCCGGGCCTGCTCGAAGTGCCCGACGAACAGTCCCGGAGTCTGGGTCGTCTCAAGGCTGCCGAGTTCTTCCCCGGACGCCTTGTCCACCACCTGAACGCTCAAGGCGTCCGGCAGATAGGCCCGAATGAATTGCCCGCCGGCGCCATCGCCGTGCGGGCCGAGAATTGCAAAGGGATCCTGATGTTCGGCGCGTACCAATGCGTCGATATCCCGCGCCTTGGGCAGCAGCGCCTCTTTAACGTGCCCCTGTTCCTTGTTCGAGAAACTCATGACTACTCTCCACCAAGATCGGAAAAGGGTTTAAGCCCACTCAATAATCCATATAAACCGTGCAACGGCACCGGTAGCCAAGTGGGGCGGTTTTCAGCCTCATAGGCCACTTCGTAAGCCGCCTTCTCCAGACCGAACAACGCCAGCGCAGCATCCTCGCCTTCAGGATCTTGCCATGCATGAGCAAGACTAGCTGCCGCCAGCCGATAAGCGTCGACAAATGATTGTCGCGCCTCTCTTAAATAACGCTCGGCAACCCTTTGACGCGCCGCCTGAGCATCCGCCGTGTTATCGACGTTGTGCACGTTGATCGCCATCGCCGCGGCATAATCGAAGGAGCGCAACACCCCGCTGACGTCTTTATAGGGGCTGTGTTTGCCACGGCGCTCATGCAGCGGCCGCGCGGGTTCACCCTCAAAATCGATCAGATAAGCATCACCCTTGATCACCAGCACTTGCCCCAGGTGCAAGTCACCATGGACGCGGATACGCAAGCCGCCAGCGGCCTTTTTGCCCAGCTCCTGGATATGTCCGAGGATGGCTTTCTTGTTGTCCAGCAAGCGGCTGACCAATGTCTGGTCCGCCGCGCTCAGTTCGGTTTGATGTTGCTTGAGCAGCTTCAGTGCATGCTCCAGCTGCGCCGCCACGTCCTTGGCCGAGTCCAGGGCATCTTTCTGACTCATGATGTGTGGGGCAAAGTCCGGGTTGACGCTCGGGGTCGCCAGCACCTGATGCATTTCCCCCAGACGCTGGCCGAGCATGCCGGCAAAATCCTTCAACTCGCCGAGGGCGTTGTAGTGCTGTTCCTGCTCGGACACGGCATCGGCGAGCTCATCGCGAAGCGCTCGTTCGAGGTTGTTCTGGGTCCATTCCCACGCGTCGCCCTGATTACTCAAGTAACCTTGGGCGATCATCAACAGCGTGTCCTCGCCCGCCGCATCGCGACGAATCACCGCCCCCAACAGCGGCGAAATATTTTTGAAACCGGCATGGGTCAGGTACGCGCTCATTTCCAGTTCCGGGTGCACCCCTGACGCGACCTTGCGGATTAGCTTCAGTACCAGGCTGGCGCCGATCACCACCGAACTGTTGGATTGCTCGGCAGACAGGTAACGCACCTGCGACTCGGCACTCAGCCCCAGTTTGGCCAATTCATCAGTAGGCTCGAAACGGATCTCGCCACCGTCCGAGGGCAACACCGTACTGGCCTGCATGCCCTGCAACACTGCATGAACAAAGCTGTCGAGGCTGAAGGCGTCGGTGATCAGGCCGACCTGACGACCGCGACGGACCCTGGCCAGCGCCAATTGCTGCGGCAAAGCCGCGCCAACCTGCTCCTCGGAAATAAAGCCGAATGGCAACTGATAGCGGCTGGTCTGGCCAGCGCTGGTGACGTCGATTTCACTCAACAGCACCGGATGCTGCGGGTCGCCGAAGCGCACGCCGTAAGCGAGGTTGACGCTGTCGATGGTGCCGTCCTTGCCGGCGAACCAGCGGCGATTCTGCAACCAGCTCGGCAAAATGCCCTGCTCCAGTGACTGCCGAGATGGCGCTTCGAGCAGCTCTTCCATGCGCTGTTTCAGCACCAGCGTGGTGAAGTCCGGCAGGCTTTGCGCCGGCTCCACGTGCCAGCTCGGCATCTGGTTCTCCGCCGCCAGGCCGAACCAGTAGAAACCGTAAGGCGCCAGCGTCAGCAGGAAATTCAACTGACCGATGGGCGGGAACGCATTGCCGCCGAGCATCTCCACCGGGACCATGCCGACATACGCCGACAAATCCAGCTCCGCCGCTTGCGCGCTGCGGGACACGTTGGCCACGCACAGAATGATCTCGTGCTTGCCGTCCGCGCCGGTGAATTCACGGGTGTAAGCCAGGATCCGGCGATTGCTCGGCGACAGCATCTTCAGCGTGCCGCGACCGAAGGCCTTGGACTGCTTGCGTATCGCGAGCATGCGCCGGGTCCAGTTCAACAATGAATGAGGGTCGCCGGCCTGGGTTTCGACGTTGACCGACAGATAGCCATACTGCGGGTCCATGATCGGCGGCAACACCAGACTGGCCGGGTCGGCGCGGGAGAAGCCGCCGTTACGGTCGATTGACCATTGCATCGGCGTGCGCACACCGTCGCGGTCGCCGAGGTAGATGTTGTCACCCATGCCGATTTCATCGCCGTAATACAGGGTCGGCGTGCCGGGCATCGACAGCAACAGACTGTTGAGCAGCTCCACGCGACGACGATCACGCTCCATCAACGGCGCCAGACGCCGGCGAATCCCCAGGTTGATCCGCGCCCGACGGTCGGCCGCGTAGTAGTTCCACAGGTAATCGCGCTCCTTGTCGGTGACCATTTCCAGGGTCAACTCATCGTGGTTGCGCAGGAAAATCGCCCACTGGCAGTTGGCAGGGATTTCCGGAGTCTGGCGCAGAATGTCGGTAATCGGGAAACGATCTTCCTGGGCCAGCGCCATGTACATGCGCGGCATCAGCGGGAAGTGAAACGCCATGTGGCATTCGTCGCCGTTCTGGCCTTTGGCGTCGGTGTTACCAAAATACAGCTGAGTGTCTTCCGGCCACTGATTGGCCTCGGCCAGCAGCATGCGATCGGGGTAATTGGCGTCGATCTCGGCGCGGATCTGCTTGAGGACGTCGTGGGTCTCGGGGAGGTTTTCGTTGTTGGTGCCGTCGCGCTCGATCAGGTACGGGATCGCGTCCAGCCGCAGGCCGTCGATGCCCATGTCGAGCCAGTAGCGCATCACCGACAGCACCGCTTTCATCACTTGCGGGTTGTCGAAATTCAGGTCCGGCTGGTGGGAATAGAAGCGGTGCCAGAAGTACTGACCGGCCACCGGGTCCCAGGTCCAGTTGGACTTTTCGGTGTCGAGAAAGATGATACGAGTGCCGTCGTATTTCTGGTCGTTATCGGACCAGACATAGAAGTCGCGGGCCGCCGAGCCGGGCTTGGCCTTGCGCGCGCGCTGGAACCACGGGTGCTGGTCCGAGGTATGGTTGATGACCAGTTCAGTGATCACCCGCAGGCCGCGTTCGTGGGCCTCGGCAATGAAACGCTTGGCATCGGCCAGGGTGCCGTAGTCGGGGTGCACGCCACGGTACTCGGCGATGTCGTAGCCATCGTCGCGTCGTGGCGAGGGGTAGAACGGCAACAGCCAGATGGTGTTGACGCCCAGATCGGCAATGTAATCGAGCTTGGCGATAAGGCCGGGAAAGTCGCCGATCCCGTCATTGTTGGAGTCGAAAAAAGACTTAACGTGAACCTGGTAGATCACCGCATCCTTGTACCAGAGCGGGTCTTTGATGAAGGTGGCTGACCTGGGTTTCTTCGCCATTTGAAACTCCTGTTTAATTCGAATAAAACCGCCGGACCTGTGGCGAGGGAGCTTGCTCCCGCTCGGCTGCGAAGCAGTCGTAAAACCTGCAAATGAGGTGTGACTGACATATTGTCTGGGGCCGCTGCGCGACCCAGCGGGAGCAAGCTCCCTCGCCACAAAAGCCCCCTCGCCACAGTCAAGAAGCGGTAATCCGCCAAATCCCGAACGGCAGATGCCACGGTTCGATCCGCATGAACTGGTACTTGCCGTGCCAGGTCCAGCGGTGACCGTTCATCAAGTCTTCGCCTTGGGTGCTGGCATCGTCGGGCAGGCCCATTTCCCACAGCGGCAATTCAAAATTCGCTTCCTGGGCGTTATTCGGATCGAGGCTGACGGCCACCAGAATGAAATTGCTGCCATCCTCACTGCGCTTGCCGAAATACAGAATGTTGTCGTTCCAGGCGTTGTAGACCTTCAGGCCCAGATGCGTGTGCAGCGCCGGGTTCTGCCGGCGGATGCGGTTGAGCTGGGCGATTTCGGCAATGATGTTGCCCGGCGCGTTGAAGTCCCGCGGGCGGATCTCGTACTTCTCGGAATTGAGGTACTCCTCCTTGCCCGGCACCGGCGCCGCTTCACACAGCTCGAAGCCCGAATACATGCCCCATAACCCGGAACCCATGGTCGCAAGCGCCGCGCGAATCAGAAAACCCGGGCGCCCGGAGTCATGCAGGAATGCCGGGTTGATGTCCGGCGTATTGACGAAAAAATTCGGCCGGTAGCATTCACGCCATGGCGACTCGTTGAGTTCGGTGAAATAAGTCGCCAGTTCGGTCTTGGTGTTGCGCCAGGTGAAATAGGTGTAGCTCTGGGAGTAACCGACCTTGCCCAGGCGCGCCATCATCGCCGGCGTGGTAAAGGCTTCCGCCAGAAATATCACCTCGGGGTACAGCGCCCGCACATCGGCGATCAACCACTGCCAGAACGGCAACGGTTTGGTGTGGGGGTTATCAACGCGAAACAGCTTCACGCCCTCTTCGACCCAGCCCACCACGATGTCCCGCAATTCAACCCACAGGCTGGGAATCGCATCCACGGCATAGAAATCGACGTTGACGATGTCCTGATATTTCTTCGGCGGGTTCTCGGCGTATTTGATCGTGCCGTCCGGGCGCCAGTTGAACCAGCCCGGATGCTCTTTGAGCCAAGGGTGATCCTGGGAACACTGAATCGCAAAGTCGAGGGCCACTTCCAGCCCATGTTCGGCGGCCGCCGCGACGAGCCGGCGAAAGTCTTCGCGGCTGCCCAGTTCCGAGTGAATCGCCTCATGCCCGCCTTCTTCGCTGCCGATGGCGTAAGGACTGCCCGGGTCGTCGGGGCCGGCGGTCAACGAGTTGTTCGGGCCTTTTCGATAGCTGCGGCCGATCGGGTGGATCGGCGTGAAGTACAGCACGTCGAAGCCCATGTCCTGAATCATCGCCAGCCGCGTATGCACGTCATTAAAGGTGCCATGACGGGCCGGATCATCCGTGATCGAGCGTGGGAACAATTCATACCAACTGGCGAACTGCGCCAACTCCCGCTCCACGTCCACCGGAAATTCAGGACTCAGGCTCACGAAGGGACGATGATCGGCCTGGGCCATCAAGTCCGCGCTGCGTTGGTGCAGAAACAAGGCAACCTGCTCGGTTTCGAGCAGACCGGACAACTCATGGTGCAACGCCGCCAGCTGCTCGCTGAGGAGGCCTTCACTGCGTTCCGCTGCCTGCTTGACGTGCAGGCGCCCTTCCTGCAATTCCAGGCTGACCGACATGCAGGCCCCGTGCTTCTTTTTCAGCTCATAACAAAAACTGGCGTACTGATCGATCCAGGCTTCGATACAGAACGCATAGCGGCCCTGCTTCTTGACACGGAACTGGCCCTGCCAGCCGTTATTGCCCAACTCGACCATCACCTCGCTTTGCCAGGTGTCGTCGCCTTCGGCACGCCAACGGATGCGCACGGCCAGTTTGTCATGACCGTCGGCAAACACTTTGCTGGTCACCACCACGTCCTGATCGACCACGGCTTTAACGGCAAATTGCCCGCCATCGAGGGTCGGCATGGTGTTTTCGATCACGATACGCGGCAGCAGCAACGCCTGGGACAGCGGTATATGCGGGTTGTAGCTTAGTTCTGTGGGTTTTTCAGCGGTCATCGAGCATCTCTCCTTACGCCCCAAGGACGCTCTTGTGCCTGGTCATCACTCACACGAAGCGATCTGCCCCGAGATGAACTCAAGGGTATGAACACACATAAGTTCCGAGCCACAGGCGCCGGCAAAGTTCAGAGGGATTTGCCAGGTCCTTCGAGGAATCAATCCCCCGGGCACGGGTCAACCAACTTAAGCACGACTCACGCCATCTATCGGTTGCACAGAACAATCACCGGCAAATGCGTCCTAACACTTAATGAATCCGCAAAAAGGACTCCTCCATGACCGTGCGCATCGACAACCAGACCTGCTTCTTCATCACCGAAAACGGCGAAGAAATCCGCCTTTGCCCTGATATCACCATAATCACTGACGAGGAAAAATCCATGTCGGCAGTGGAACTCGACGGCCAGCGCTTCTACATCACCGAAGCAGAAGCCGACGCATTGACCGTAGCAGGTGCTGTGGACGGTCGCCGGCATTTGAAGGCCACGAACAGTGATTCGGTGATTTGACTGACCGGCATCAACACAACCCACCAGCGCCTGACATAGGTACTTGCAGCCCGCCCTTGCGGGTGCATCAAGTTGTCGCAGGCGGGTGTGGGTAGCCCATCTGATCCGCTTTTTATTGCGTTAGCTGAGTCTGTTATGCAAACAGATCGCTGGTCATAGTGCTCAGGCCTGATGGAGGCTGATGAGCGAAAGACCATGAGCGATAGAATCCCCGTCCGAACCGTTGAACCTGCCTCGTTTATAAAAAACAATGAGCCTTCGCGTCCAAAGATGAAGGCCAAGTCCAGTGACAACCTGATCCACACCCGCAGCTTCACCGGCCTGTTCCGCACCCTGCGCATGAGCGGCGCGGGGTTTCTGTTTCTACTGTTCTTCGGCACGGTGTGGCTGAACTGGGGCGGCCGCCAGGCGGTGCTCTGGGACCTGTCCGAAAGCAAATTCCACATCTTCGGCGCGACCTTCTGGCCCCAGGATTTCATCCTGCTGTCGGCGCTGCTGATCATCGCCGCCTTCGGTCTGTTTGCGATCACCGTGTTCGCAGGCCGGGTCTGGTGCGGTTACACCTGCCCGCAGAGCTCCTGGACCTGGATCTTCATGTGGTGCGAGAAGATCACCGAAGGCGAGCGCAACCAGCGGATCAAGCTGCAAGCCGCGCCCTGGGGCCTGAACAAACTGCTCCGTCGCTCGGCCAAACACACCTTGTGGCTGGCGATCAGCCTGCTCACCGGCCTGACCTTTGTCGGCTACTTCACACCGATCCGGCCACTGGCCGAAGAGCTGCTGACTTTGCAAATCGGCGGTGTCAGCCTGTTCTGGGTGCTGTTTTTCACCGGTGCCACTTACATCAACGCCGGCTGGCTACGTGAAGCCGTGTGCATGCACATGTGTCCATACGCACGGTTCCAGAGCGTGATGTTCGACAAGGACACCCTGACCATTTCCTACGACGTGGCTCGCGGCGAAAACCGTGGCCCGCGCAAACGTGAAGTGAAACCCGCCGAGGTCGGCCTGGGTGATTGCATCGACTGTCAGGTGTGCGTCCAGGTTTGCCCGACCGGCATCGACATCCGCGATGGCTTGCAGATGGAATGCATCGGTTGCGCCGCATGCATCGACGCCTGTGATTCGATCATGGACAAAATGGGCTACGCCCGAGGGCTGATCAGCTACACCTCGGAGCATCAATTGCAGGGTGGCAAGACCCACCTGCTGCGCCCGCGCCTGATCGGTTACACCGCGGTGCTGCTGGTGATGATCGGCGCCTTCGCCCTGGCCTTGGTGGAGCGACCGATGGTGTCGCTGGACGTGAGCAAGGACCGTGGCCTGTTCCGCGAGAACAGTGAAGGTCAGATCGAAAACATCTACAGCCTGAAGGTCATCAACAAGACCCAGCAACGTCAGGAGTACCGTCTGACACTGGTCGACGACGACGGCTTCCAGTTGCAAGGCAAGACCGAACTGAGCCTGGCCCCCGGTGAAATCGTCGATGTACCGGTGTCGGTGGCGATGACCACGGAACGGCCGAGCAGCAGCTCGCAGACGATCAGTTTCAAGATTGTCGACAGCGATGAGCCGGGTATCTATAGCGTGGCCAAGAGCCGCTTTGTTGCACCGATGAACCGCTGAGCCTTTAAGATGCAATCCTTTGTCAGATGCGGTCCCCTGTGGCGAGGGAGCTTGCTCCCGCTGGGGTGCGAAGCGCCCCTGAAAATCTACGACTGCTACGCAGCCGAGCGGGAGCAAGCTCCCTCGCCACAACAGCGCACTACATGAATAACTCCAAATCGGGCACTCGATGAAACGCTACGAAAAATTCGCCGACGACATCGCTGAACTGATCCGCTCCGGCGTACTTGGCCCCGGCCATCGGGTGCCATCGGTGCGCTACGCCAGCCAGACCTACGGCGTCAGCCCGTCCACGGTGTTCCAGGCCTATTACCTGCTCGAACGTCGCGGCCTGATCCGCGCGCGACCGCGTTCCGGCTACTTCGTCAATGCGCATGCACCGAGCCCGTTCTCGGAGCCGGTGATCAGCAGCCAGGTCAACGAGTCCACCGAAGTCGACGTCAGCGAACTGGTGTTCTCAGTGCTGGACTCGATCAAGGACCCCACCACTGTACCCTTCGGCTCGGCCTTCCCCAGCCCCACGCTGTTCCCGCTGCAGCGTTTGTCCCGCTCGCTGGCCAGTGCTTCCCGGGAGATGGACCCGCGCATGGTGGTCACCGACATGTCGCCGGGCAACCCGCAACTGCGTCGGCAAATCGCCCTGCGCTACATGGTCGGCGGGCTGATGCTGCCGATGGAAGAACTGCTGATCACCAACGGTGCGCTGGAAGCGCTGAACCTGTGCCTGCAAGCCGTCACCGAGCCTGGCGATCTGGTGGCCATCGAAGCCCCGGCCTTTTACGCCAGCCTGCAAGTGCTGGAACGGCTGAAGCTCAAAGCCGTGGAAATCCCCGTCCACCCGCGAGACGGCATCGACCTCGGCGTACTCGCCCAGACCCTGGAACGGCACCCGATCAAGGCCTGTTGGTGCATGACCAGTTTCCAGAACCCCATGGGCGCGACCATGCCCGAGGCGAAGAAACAGGAACTGGTGGAGTTGTTGCGCAGCCATCAGGTGCCGCTGATCGAGGATGACGTTTACGCCGAGCTCTATTACGGCCAACAGGCGCCGAAACCGGCCAAGGCGTTCGACACCGAAGGGCTGGTGATGCATTGCGGTTCGTTCGCCAAGAGCCTGGCCCCCGGCTACCGCATCGGCTGGGTCGCCGCCGGGCGCTATGCGCAGAAAATCGAACGGCTGAAACTCATGACCTCGCTGTGCGCTTCAATGCCCGCCCAGGCCGCCATCGCCGATTACCTGCAACACGGCGGCTACGACCGGCACCTGCGCAAACTGCGTTACGCCCTGGAAGAACAGCAAAGTGCCATGCTCGCCGCCATCGCCCGCTACTTCCCGGCCCAGACCCGCGTCAGCCAACCGGCCGGCGGTTACTTCCTGTGGCTGGAACTGCCACCGCAGATGGATTCGTTGAAATTGTTTCAGATGGCATTGGCGCAGGGGATCAGCATTGCACCGGGGCCGATTTTTTCACCGACCCAGCGGTTCAGGAATTGTATTCGGTTGAATTATGGCAGCCCGTGGACCGAGGATTCGGAGAAGGCGATGGAGACGTTGGGGCGGATTGTCAGGTCCTTTTAACAGCAAAAGATCGCGGCGCCCACAGGCGCGTGGGAGCTGCCGAAGGCTGCGATCTTTTGATCTTGCTTCTGATCTTTACCGCCCACCACCAAGATCGACGAAAGTCCCGGTCGCATACGACGCCTTATCCGACAACAACCACACAATCGCCTCCGCCACTTCATCCGGCCGCCCACCGCGGGCCATCGGAATCGCCGACTCAAGTTTGCTGACCCGGTCCGGATCGCCGCTCAATGCATGGAAATCGGTGTAGATGTAACCCGGACGCACCGCATTGACGCGAATCCCCTCGCCCGCCACTTCCTTGGACAGGCCGATGGTGAAGGTGTCCAGCGCCCCCTTGGACGCGGCGTAATCCACGTACTCGTTGGGTGAACCCAAACGCGAGGCGACCGAGGAGACGTTGACGATGCTGCCGCCCTGCCCGCCGTGTTTGGGCGACATGCGCAAAATCGCGTGTTTGGCGCAGAGGATCGGCGCCAGGACGTTGGTCTTGAGGATTTTCAGAATGCGGAATTCCGACATTTCGTCGATCCGCGACTTTTGCCCGACGGTGCCGGCGTTGTTCACCAGCGCGGTGACCCGACCCAGTTCGGTGTCCACCCGATGAAACAGAGCGATCACTTCGTCTTCGATGCTGACGTCGGCACGCACGGCGATGGCTTGGGCACCGCGTGCGCGGACTTGCTCCAGCACACTGAGCGCCGCCTGTTCGTCGGACTGATAATTGATGCAGATCCGATAACCTTGTTCGGCGGCCAACAGGGCCGTGGCGGCGCCGATTCCACGGCTGCCGCCGGTGATGACGATGACTTTGTCCATGCTGGCTTTCCCCCCGTTCCAAGCGTAAGCAGTCGGGGCCAAGAATAACCGCCATTGCGCGGTTTTGCATGGGCCTGCATCAACCCTGTGATGACAAACCTGTGGCGAGGGAGCTTGCTCCCGTTCGGCTGCGAAGCAGTCGTAAATTCAGGCAACCTGGTAGATCTGAAGAAATGAGGGGGGCCGCTTCGCTGCCCAGCGGGAGCAAGCTCCCTCGCCACAGGCATTCCCCCATCATCTCAGGGGTCCGTCAGCCGGTAGCCGATTGCTCCCCGCGGTGTATGTCGACCATGAAGCGATCGGCCGGCAGCGGATGCCCGAGCAGGTAGCCCTGCAACGAGTCGCAGCCCAGCTGGGTCAGGAAGTCTTGCTGGACGCCGGTTTCCACCCCTTCGGCGACGATCCGCAGGCCCAGCGCCTGGCCGAGGGCGACGATGGCCGAGACAATGGCCGCGTCGTCGCTGTCGTGCTCCAGATCGCGGACGAAACCCCGGTCGATCTTCAGTTCATTGGCCGGCAGGCGCTTGAGGTACATCAAGCTCGAATAGCCGGTACCGAAGTCATCGATGGACAGGTCGACGCCCATTTCCGACAGCTCCTGCAACACCGTCATGCTCGCATCGGCGTCGCTCATGGCGGTGGTTTCGGTGATTTCCAGGGTCAGGCTGTTGGCCGGCAGATGATGGGTGGCCAGGGCCTTGGCAACGCTCTGCACCAGCCCCGCGTGGCAGAATTGCAAGGCCGAGAGGTTCACCGCGATACGCCAATCGGTGTAACCGAGCACGTACCACTCGCGCATCTGCCGGCAGGCCTCGTTGAGCACCCACTCGCCAATCGGAATGATCAGCCCGGTCTTCTCCGCAAGGTCAATGAACGTGTCCGGCTGCAGCAGGCCCAGGGTCGGATGCTCCCAGCGCAGCAACGCCTCGGCGCCCACTGGCCGGCCATGACCGGCGTCGAATTTGGGCTGGTAATAAAGCTTGAATTGTTGCTGATCGACGGCACTGCGCAAGTCCTGGAGCAATTGCAGCTGTTTGCGCGCGTTGCTGTTCATCGAGGCGTCGAAGAAGCGATGACCGTTTTTCCCGGCGCCTTTGGCGTGGTACATCGCGGCATCGGCGTTCATCAGCAACTCATCGGCCGTCTGACCGTTGCCCGGATAGAGCGCGATGCCGACACTGGCGGAAATCTGCAAGTCATGTTCGGCGACCCGGAACGAGCGCGCAATCAACCCGACCTGACGCTCCGCCAGGCTCAGCGCATCGTTCGGCTCGTTCAGGCGCACCAGCAACACGAACTCGTCGCCGCCGATCCGCGCCAGGGTGTCCTGGCTACGCAGGTCTTCGCGCAGGCGCAGTGCAACTTCACGCAACAGCTGGTCGCCCATGTGATGGCCGAACGCATCGTTGACCGGTTTGAAGCCGTCCAGATCAATGAACATCAACGCAAAACAGCTGCCCTGCTCCTGCACTTTCGATATGGCCTGATCGATACGGTCGGCCAGCAACATGCGGTTGGGCAAACCGGTCAGGGTGTCGTGCAAGGCCAGTTGAGTGAGTTCACGGTTGGCCACGGTCAGCGAGTGGGCGAGGTCCGCGGTGCGAGCCTCCAGGCGGGCATCGAGGATCGACGTCAGCAAGGCGATGCTCAATATCGCCAAGGTGGTGATCAGCACCAGGCTGTCCAGCCCCTTGCCGTTCAAGCCGCTGACCGCCGCACCACAGAAACTGCCGGCGGCAAAGCGCGCCGCGGCCATGCCGGTGTAGTGCATGCCGACGATGGCAATGCCCATGATGACTGCAGCACCCGCACGGAACAGGCGAACATGCGGCGTGTGCTGGCGCAGGCGGAAAGCGATCCATAACGCCGCGCCCGACGCGCCGACGGCAATCAGCAACGACGCGCCAAACAGAGTCGGGTCGTAATCGATTCCCGGCTGCATGCGCATGGCGGCCATGCCGGTGTAATGCATGGCGCTGATACCCGCGCCCATGACCAGCGCGCCGAACGCCAGTTGCCAGGCCGGCAGCCGTGGCTGACTGACCAGCCAAAGGGCAAAGCCGCAAGACAGCACCGCGATCAACAGCGACAGTGCCGTGAGGGTGGTGTCGTAGCCCAGGTCGATCGGCAATGTGAACGCAAGCATGCCGATAAAATGCATCGACCACACGCCGATGCCCATCGCAAAAGCGCCGCCCGCCGTCCATAAATGCACCGCTCGGCCCTTAGCCGTGGCGATGCGTCCGGTGAGGTCAAGCGCGGTATAAGAGGCCAGTATCGCCACGCACAGCGATATGAAAACCAGCGTAAGGGAATAACTACCAATGAGCATGGGATTTCTCGCAACAGCCCCCGCCATACTGTGTTTGTTCTCGGGGGAGCAAAGCCGGCGATTGTACTGATTCCGCGGACGAACGCACTCACAAAGTAATCAAAAAGCCATCAAGATCATTGTGGCGAGGGAGCTTGCTCCCGCTGGACGGCGAAGCCGTCCCAAAGATGCTCACGCGTACATTCAGTCAAAACGCATCAATCGGTTTGCGACTGCTTCGCAGCCGAGCGGGAGCAAGCTCCCTCGCCACAGGGATGGGGTTATTGCTTGTCACTCACCTGAAGCTGCCCGTCCCACCCACCGCCCAGCGCGGCAATCAACTGCACGCTGGCAATCAGCCGGCTCTGCAACAGGCTCAGCGCGTTGCGTTCGTTGTTCAACGCCGTAGCCTGAACCACCACCACATCCAGATAGGCAATCAACCCGGCCTTGTACTGATTCCGGGTCAAGCGAAGAGACTCGCGCGCCGCATCCAGAGCTTCCTGGCGCACGACCGCTTCGTCTTCCAGCACCTTGAGCTGCACCAGGTAATTTTCTACCTCGCGAAAACCATCGAGCACGGTCTGGCGGTATTTGGCGACAGTCTCGTCGTAGGCCGCTTCACTGCGATCGACTTCCGCCGAGCGCTGGCCACCGTCGAACAGGGTCATGGCCAGCTGTGGGCCGACCGACCAGAAACGGTTCGGCAGGCTGATCCAATTGGCGTAAGTGCTACTGCTATAGCCGCCGTTCATGCTCAGGGTCAGGTCCGGGTAGTAGGCCGCCTTCGCCACGCCGATGTTGGCGTTGGCGGCCATCACCGAGCGTTCGGCGGAGGCGATGTCAGGGCGCCGTTCCAGCAGCTGCGAAGGCAAGCTCAGCGGCACCTGGGGAAGCGCCGGGATGTCTGGGGTTTCGGCCAGGCTGAATTCGGCCGGTGGCAGGCCGATCAGCACGGCGATGGCGTTCTCGAACTGCGCGCGCTGCCAGATCAGGTCGACCATCTCCGCCTGGGTGGTTTTGAGCTGAGTGGTGGCCTGGGCCACCGCATCCTTGCCGGAAACTCCGGCACGGTACTGGTTTTCGGTCATTTTCAGCGAGCGCTGATAGGCCTCGACTGTCGCTTCCAGCAGGCGTTTCTGCTCATCGATCACCCGCAATTGCAGGTAGTTCTGCACCAGCTCCGATTGCTGGCTCAGGCGCATCGCCGCCAGGTCGGCAAAACTCGCCTGGGCGTTGGCCGTGTCGGCTTCCAGGCCTCGACGCAATTTGCCCCAGATATCGGCTTCCCAACTGACCCCGGCCTGTGCCGAGTAAGTGTCACGGATACCGCTGGACGAACTGCTCAGGCTCGAACTGCTGCTGCCGGTGCCCTGGCTGGAGCGGTTCTTGCTGACGGTCAGGTCCACCGTCGGAAAAAACGCCCCACGGGCACTGCGCACCAAGGCCTGGGCCTGACGGTACTGGGCCTCGGACTGGGCAACGGTCTGATTGGCGCTGTTGAGCTTTTCGATCAGGCCGTTGAGCTGCTGATCGCCATACAGCTCCCACCAGGCACCACGCGCCAACGAATCGCTGGGGTTGGCCTGACGCCAGCCGGCCGCCTCTTTGTACTGCGCAGGTGCGGCGGCTTGCGGGCGCTGGTAATCCGGGCCGATGGCGCAGGCACTGAGCATTGCCACGCACAGCGACAGGCTCAGCAAACGCGAGCCTCGGGCCGTGATCAGCGGTGCAGCCAGGTTGAGAAGCGAACGGTCAGTCATAGCGGAGTTTCCAGAGCAGCATCGGTACGCACCCCACGCCAGCGGTTGAAACGATGGCGCAGTTTGTCGAGATAGAGGTAAACCACCGGGGTGGTGTAAAGGGTCAGCACCTGGCTGAAGACCAGCCCGCCGATGATGGTCAGGCCCAGCGGCTGACGCATTTCCGCCCCTTCGGCGCGGCTCAGCAGCAGCGGCAAGGCACCGAGGATCGCCGCCAGGGTGGTCATCAGAATCGGTCGCAGCCGTTGCAGGCAGGCGCTGCGGATCGATTCCAGCGGCTCCAGGCCTTGGTGCCGTTCCAGTTGCAGCGCCAGGTCGATCATCAGAATGGCGTTTTTCTTCACTACACCAATCAACAGGAACAGCCCCAACAAGGAGATCAGGCTGAACTCACCGCCCAGCACATAGATCGACAGCAGCGCGCCGACCCCGGCCGATGGCAAGGTCGAAAGAATGGTCAGCGGATGAATGTAGCTTTCATACAGCACACCCAGCACCAGATACACCGCGACCAGCGCGCCGAGAATCATCCACGGCTGGCTCTTCTGTGCGGCGGCGAAGGCGTCGGCGGTGCCGGCCATTTTCGCGATCACGTCTTCCGGCAGGCCGACCTTGGCAATCGCTCGTTCGATGGCTGCCGAGCCCTGCTCCACCGTCACCCCTTCGGCCATGTCGAAGGCGATGCTTTCCGAAGCGAACTGGCCTTCGTGGCTGACCCGGTCGTTTTCCAGGCTGCTCTCATAGTGGGCGATGGTCGACAACGGAATTCGCGCGCCGTCGGCAGTGATCACTTTGACCTGGTTCAGGGTGACCGGGTCCTGGGCGTATTTCGGATTGACCTCCATCACCACCTGATACTGGTTGAGGCTGTCGTAGATCGTCGAAATCTGCCGCTGGCTATAGGCGTTGTTCAGCACCGCCGTGACCATGTTCATGTCCACGCCCAGCCGCTTGGCCTGATCGCGATCGACGATCAGCGTCACTTGCTGGGCGCCACGGCCTTCACGGGCGTCAATCGCCGTCAACTCAGGCAGGGCCTTGAAGGCGGCAACGACTTTCGGATACCACTCGCGTAACGCACCGAGATCGCCACTTTGCAGGATGTAGGAATACTGCGAGGTGGTCTGCTCGCGACCGCCGCCGAATTGCAGGTCCTGGTCGGCCATCAGCATCAGTTGCGCACCGGGCACTTTGGGCATTTCCTTGCGCAAACGCTCGATGACTTTCTGCGCGGACAGATTGCGTTCCTTGATCGGCTTGAGCCGCACCAGCATGAACGCGTTATTGGTGCCATTGTTGCCACCGATGAACCCTGCAACGCTTTGCACCGCGTCGTCCTTGAGCACGGCGCGGCGGAAGGTTTCCATCTTCGGCTGCATCACGCTGAACGACAGGCCATTATCGCCACGCACGAAACCGATCAGCTGGCCGGTGTCTTGCTGGGGAAGAAAGGTTTTGGGAACAACAACATACAGCGCAATGTTTACGCCAATCGTCACGAACAGACTGAGCAAGGTCAGTCGGCGATGGCGCAGCACCCAGTCGAGGCTGGTGGCGTATTTGCCGACCATCCACTCATTGGCCCGCTGGCTCCAGCGTTGCAAACGGTTTTCCTGCCCCGGCGTATGCGGCTTGAGCCAGCGCGCACAAAGCATTGGCGTCAGCGTCAGCGACACCAGCAGCGACACCACGATGGCCGCCGCCAGGGTGATGGAAAACTCGCGGAACAGGCTTTCGATGATCCCGCCCATGAACAGGATCGACAGGAACACCGCCACCAGCGAGACGTTCATCGATAGCAGCGTGAAGCCGACCTCCTGCGCCCCGAGGTACGCGGCCTTCATCGGCGGTACGCCCTTGTCGATGTGCCGGGAAATGTTCTCCAGCACCACGATGGCATCGTCCACCACCAGCCCGGTGGCCAGAATCAGCGCCATCAGCGACAGGTTGTTCAGGGAGAAGCCGTAGAGGTACATCACCGCAAACGTGCCCACCAGTGACACCGGCACCGCCAGGGTCGGAATCAAAGAGGCGCGAAAGTTACCGAGGAACAGGAACACCACCAGAATCACCAGCGCCACGGCAATCAACAGGGTCATTTCCGCTTCGTGCAGGGTGGCCTTGATCACCGGCGAACGGTCCATCGCCAGGTTCAGCTTGACGCTGGCCGGCAGCACCGCCTGCAATGCCGGCAACTGCGCCTTGATCTCGTTGACCGTCTCGATGATGTTGGCGCCGGCCTGGCGGTTGATTACCAGCAACACCGCTGCGTCGTCATTGAAGAACCCGCTGTTGTAGCGGTCCTCGACGCTGTCGCTGACCTTGGCCACATCCTTCAGGCGCAAGGCTGCGCCGTCCGCGTAGTGAATGATCAGCGACTCGTAATCCTTGGCCTTTTCCAGCTGATCGTTGGCCTGGACCTGCCACAGCCGCTGGCCGTCTTCGACCGAGCCCTTGGGCCGGCGCACGTTGGCGTTGGCGATGGTGGTGCGCACATCGTCCAGTGCCACGCCGTACTGGTTGAGCGCCTGGGGTTCGAGCTCGATGCGCACCGCCGGCAACGAACTGCCGCCGATCTGCACTTCACCTACGCCCTGCACCTGGGACAGGCTCTGGGACAGAATGGTCGAGGCCAAATCGTAGAGCTGACCTTTTTCCAACACATCCGAGGTCAGCGACAGCACCATGATCGGCGCTTGCGATGGGTTGACCTTCTTGTAAGTCGGCATGCTGCGCATTCCGCTGGGCAGCAGGTTGCGCGAGGCGTTGATCGCCGCCTGCACTTCCCGCGCCGCGCCGTTGATGTCGCGGTCCAGGTCGAACTGCAGAATCACCCGGGTCGAGCCCTGGCTGGAACGGCTGCTCATGGTGTTGACCCCGGCGATGGTGCCGAAGGAACGCTCCAGCGGCGTGGCCACGGTTGAGGCCATGACCTCCGGGCTCGCACCAGGCAGGCTCGCCTGGACCACGATCACCGGAAAATCCATCTGCGGCAGTGGCGATACCGGCAACAGGCCGAAGCTCACGCCGCCCAGCAACATGATCGCCAGGCTCAGCAACATCGTCGCGACCGGGCGCTTGATGAAAGGTCCGGACAGGTTCATGGCTGCTCTACCGGTTCCACGGACTCGGGCTTATGGCCCCAGCGCCGCCCGAGGCGGTCGAAGTACAGGTAAATAACGGGTGTGGTAAACAGCGTCAGCACCTGACTCACCAGCAAGCCACCGACCATTACCAGACCCAGCGGCTGGCGCAATTCCGCGCCGGAGCCGGTGGCGAGCATCAGCGGCACCGCGCCGAACAACGCCGCCAGGGTGGTCATCAGAATCGGCCGGAAGCGCAGCAGCGCCGCCTGATAGATCGCAGCTTGCGGGTCCATGCCCTGATTACGTTCAGCCTCGAGGGCGAAGTCGATCATCATGATCGCGTTCTTTTTCACGATACCGATCAGCAAGATGATGCCGATGATCGCGATCATCCCCAGGTCATTACCGCTCAACAGCAGCGCCAGCAAGGCGCCGACCGCCGCCGAGGGCAAGGTCGAGAGGATGGTGATCGGGTGAATGTAGCTCTCGTAGAGCACGCCGAGCACGATGTACATGGTCACCACCGCAGCCAGAATCAGCAGCAAAGTGCTCGACAGTGACGCCTGGAACGCTTCGGCCGCGCCCTGGAACTGGGTCTGCACGCCAATCGGCATACCGATGTCTTTCTGCACCTGATCGATGATCTGCACCGCATGCCCCAACGCCACGCCGGGCGCCAGGTTGAACGACATCATCACCGCCGGGAACTGGCCGATGTGGGTGATCGCCAGCTGCGCCTGACGCTCCTCGACATGCGCCAGGCTGGACAGGCGCACTTGCCCGCCATCGGTGGTCTTGACGTGAATCTGGTTCAGCGCATCGGGGCCGATCTTCTCGCCGGACTGCGATTGCAGCACCACGCGGTACTGGCTGGCCTGGGTGTAAATGGTGGAAATCTGCCGCTGGCCGAAGGCGTCGTAGAGCGCGTCAGTGATGTTCGACACCGATACGCCAACCCGCGACGCCGCATCGCGGTCGATCACCAGATAAACCTGCAAACCCTTGTCCTGCAAATCGCTGGCGACATCGGTCAGTTCCGGCCGTTGCGCCAGGGCTTCGACCAGACGCCCGCTCCACAAGCCAAGCAACTCGGCATCCGGCGACGACATGCTGAACTGGTACTGCGTACGGCTGACCCGATCTTCGATGGTCAGGTCCTGCACCGGCTGCATGAACAGGCGAATGCCAACCAGCTTGTCCAGCTCCGGTTGCAAGCGGGCAATGACTTGGGTGGCGCTCAGGTTGCGGTGGCTGTGGGACTTGAGGTTGATCAATAACCGGCCGCTATTGAGCGTCGAGTTATCACCGTCGACGCCAATATAGGACGACAGGCTTTCGACCGCAGGGTCAGCCAGGATCACCTTGGCCAATTCCTGCTGGCGCGCGCTCATCGCCGCGAAGGAAATCGACTGTGGCGCCTCGGAAATCCCCTGGATCACCCCGGTGTCCTGCACCGGGAAGAAACCCTTGGGCACCACCATGTACAGGAACACGGTCAATGCCAGCGTGCCGATGGCCACCAGCAAGGTCAGCGGCTGATGCTTGAGCACCCACTGCAACTTGCGCCCGTAGGCGGCGATCATCCAGTCGATGGTTGCGCCACTGGAGCGGTAGAACCAGCCCTGATCTTTTTCCTTGGGCTCACGCTTGAGCAACCGCGCGCACATCATCGGCGTCAGGGTCAGGGACACTACCAGCGAAATCAGGATCGCCACCGCCAACGTGATCGCGAACTCGCGGAACAAGCGCCCCACCACGTCGGCCATGAACAGCAGCGGAATCAGCACCGCGATCAACGACAGGGTCAGGGAAATCAGGGTGAAGCCGATCTGCTTGGCACCCTTGAGCGCCGCTTGCAGTGGGCTGTCGCCCTCTTCGATGAAGCGGGAAATGTTCTCCAGCATGACGATTGCATCGTCCACCACGAAACCGGTGGCGATAGTCAGCGCCATCAGGGTCAGGTTGTTGACCGAAAACCCGGCGAGGTACATCACGCCGAAGGTGCCGATCAACGACAGCGGCACCGCCACCGACGGAATGATCGTGGCACTGGCCCGCCGCAGGAACAGGAACGTGACCATCACCACCAGGGCGATGGCGATCAGCAGTTCGTGTTGCACGTCGGTGACCGAGGCGCGGATGGTTTGTGTGCGATCGGTGAGCACCGTGACGTCGAGGCCGGCCGGCAGGTTGTCGGTGATGCTCGGCAGCAAGGCCTTGATCCGGTCGACCACCTCGATGACGTTGGCGCCGGGCTGACGCTGGATGTTCAGCAGCACGGCCTGGTTTTCATTGGCCCATGCCGCCAGGCGTTCGTTCTCGGCGCCATCGACAATTTCCGCCACGTCCTTGAGCCGCAACGGCGCGCCGTTTTTATAGGCAAGAATCAGGTTGGCGTAGTCCTTGGGCGACGTCAGCTGGTCGTTTGCGTCGAGCATCGACACCCGGGTCGGGCCGTCGAAGTTGCCTTTGGGCTGGTTGACGTTGGAGGCACCGATCAAGGTGCGCACGTCCGACAGGTTCAGGCCGTTGGCCGCCAGGGCCTCGGGGTTGACCTTGATCCGCACCGCCTGACGCTGACCGCCAGCAATAGTGACCATGCCGACGCCGCTGATCTGCGCAATTTTCTGCGCCATACGGGTGTCGACCAAGTCATTGAGCTTGGGCAGCAGCATGGTTTTGGAAGTGATGGCCAGGGTCAGCACCGGGGTATCCGCCGGGTTGACCTTGTTGTACACCGGCGGCGCGGGCAGATCCTTGGGCAGCAAATTGGTCGCGGCGTTGATCGCCGCCTGCACCTGCTGCTCGGCGACATCCATGTTGATGTCGAGGCTGAACCGCAGGGTCAGCACCGAGGCACCACCGGAACTGGTCGAGGCCATCTGGGTCAGGCCGGGCATCTGGCCGAACTGACGTTCCAGCGGCGCAGTCACGGCGCTGGTCATGACATCAGGGCTGGCGCCGGGATAGAGCGTCATGACGCGGATGGTCGGGTAATCGACCTGAGGCAATGCCGACACCGGCAGCAGCCGATAAGCGATCACCCCGGCCAGAATAATGGCCAGCATGCTCAGGGTCGTGGCGACCGGGCGAAGGATGAACAGCCGCGAGATGTTCATGCGCCGCCCTTTTTCGCCTTGTCGGTGGCCGCCGGCTCGCCTGGGGTCGCCGCCGATTTGCCTTGCAGATGTTCGGTCGGAGTGGTCGGTACATCCTTGCTGTCGTTGACCACCTCCACTTCACTGCCGTCCTTCAGGCGGTCGGTGCCTTCCAGCACCACCCGATCACCGATGGCCAGGCCTTCGGTGATCACGGTGTTTTCCCCGTCACTGGCGCCGACTTTCAACTGGCGGATGGTGACCTTCTTGTCGCCGTCCAGCGCATAGACGAATGTGCCGTTGGTGCCGAACTGGATCGCCGCCGAGGGTGCAAGCACCACATCTTTAAGGGTATCGGCCAGCAGGTGCACGTTGACGAACTGATTGGGGAACAGCGCTTGATCGCGGTTCTCGTAGCGGGCCTTGAATTTCAGGGTGCCGGTGGTGACGTCGATCTGGTTATCGAGGCTCTGCAACACGCCGGTGGCCTGCAATTGGGTGTCGCCGCGGTCCCAGGCTTCGGCGGGCAGCTTGGCGCCGGTGCGATAGCGGGTCAGCACGGTGTCCAGGCTGTTTTCCGGCAAGGTAAAGGCCACGCTGATCGGTTGGGTCTGGGTGATGATCACCAGCGCCGTGGTGTCGTTGGCCGCCACAAGGTTGCCGACGTCCAGCTGCCGCAGACCCACACGCCCGGTGATCGGAGCGCGGATCTTGGTGAATTCCAGATTGAGCTTGGCGTCGTTGACCGCCGCCTGATTGGTCTTGACCGTACCCTGATACTGGGCGACCAGCGCTTCGGCGGTGTCCAGGGTTTGCTTGGCGATACTGTCTTCGCGGTACAGGCCACGATAACGCTCGACGTCGACCTGGGCGTTTTTCAATTGCGCCTGATTCTGCAGCAAGGTGCCTTCGGCCTGGAGCAAGGCATTCTGATAAGGACGTGGATCGATCTCGGCCAGCAGGTCACCCGCCTTGACCATCTGCCCTTCTTCGAAATAGACCTTGACCAGTTCGCCACCGACGCGGCTGCGCACATTGATGGTGTTCAGCGCCGTGACCGTGCCCAGCGCCTTGTAATACAGCGGAAAATCGCCTTTGACCACCGGCGCCACGCGCACCGGAACCGGTCCCGTCGCCCCGCCGAATCCCGGACGCATCCCCCCCGACCGACCGGTATGCCCGGCAACGGCTTTCTGCCCTGCGCCCTCCTTCGGGCTGCTGCCAGCGGGCCAGAACTTCCAGCACAGGCCGACGATGACCAACAGGACAAGCAGGCCGAACAGCCAGCGACGAGGATTGCGGGAAGCGGAGGATTGCATGGAATGATCAACCATTGGGCGCGTGCGCTTTTTTCTACGGGAGGCTGAACGATAAGCACTGGCGGGTATTAAGCAAAGCGCCTTTACCGGCAATTTACCTTTGGCTTACGTAACAGGAAGTTAGGACACAAATGAAAACGGCCTGGACAGGGCCAGGCCGTTAACAATTGTAAAACTTTGCTTACTTCAGAACGGCGAGCGCTGCGTCGTAGTTCGGTTCTTCAGCGATTTCCTTGACCAGTTCGCTGTGCAGGACCTTGTCGTTTTCGTCCAGAACCACGACGGCACGGGCGGTCAGGCCTTTGAGTGGACCATCGGCGATGGCCACGCCGTAGTTTTCCTTGAACTCGGCACCGCGCAGGGTCGACAGGTTCTGCACGTTTTCCAGGCCTTCGGCACCGCAGAAGCGGGCTTGGGCGAACGGCAGGTCAGCCGAGATGCACAGCACCACGGTGTTGGCCACGTCATTGGCCTGGGCATTGAACTTGCGCACGGAGGTGGCGCAGGTCGGGGTGTCGACGCTTGGGAAGATGTTCAACACTTTACGCTTGCCGGCGAAGCTCGCCAGGGTCACGTCGGACAGATTGCCGGCAACCAGGGAAAAGGCTGGCGCCTGGGAACCGGCTTGTGGCAGTTGGCCGTTGACTTGAACCGGGTTGCCTTTGAGAGTGACTTGAGCCATGAACGGAGTCCTTCTGAACGTTGATGTAGAGAATTTTGACGAGGCCGAAGTTAACCACGAAATGAGCCGGGGACCTATGCAAAAACACAAATTGTCATGAGTGGCGGGAGAGGCAAACCTGCAATTCCACAGGGCTGGATGCACGTGCACTACCCAAGTAACCGCAGCATATTGCGGTGCCGCGCCGCGAAAATCCGCCGCATGCAGGCATTCACCAGCAGCCCTTCAGTCAAGGCACCGCCAATCGCCGCATAGGTCACGCGGTCGGTGTACAGCGTACCGCCCTCTCCCGCCGCCACCCGATGCTCATGACGAAAGGCACGCAACGGCCCCTTGAGCATTTCATCGATGAAATGCGTATCGCCGACCTCCCGGATCACCACCGTCCAGTTCGACGGGATCATGTTGAACATCCAGTGCCTGAAGCGGAACTGGAGGGCACCTTCCGTTGGTCGTTGGATGGGTCTCACAGGAATATTTGATCGCGAGGAGGATGTCGAAAATACATCTGTTCCCTACAACATCGACTAAAACGAAAAGGACAATTTTTGTTTAGGTGCGTTGTCGATTCAAGTCACGCCCATTCGACTATGCAATGAATCACTCAACTTCAACGGAGACAAGACCATGCGATTCATGATCATTGTAAAAGCCAGCCCCGATTCCGAGGCCGGCGTGATGCCCAGCGAAGAACTGATGACCGCAATGGGCAATTACAACGAGGAACTGGCCAAGGCCGGCATCCTCATCGACTGCGATGGCCTGCAGCCCAGCAGTAAAGGTGCCCGTGTGCGCTTCTCGGGAGATAAACGCACAGTGATCGACGGCCCGTTCGCCGAAACCAAAGAGCTGATCGCCGGCTACTGGCTGTGGCAGGTGAAGTCGAAAGAGGAAGCGATCGAGTGGGTCAAGCGCTGCCCCAACCCGATGCCGGGTACAGAGGCCGAGATCGAAATTCGCCAGGTGTTCGAGGCCGAAGATTTCGGTGCAGAGTTCACCCCGGAACTGCGTGAACAGGAAGAGCGCGTGCGGGCACAGGCGAAGAAGCAATGAAGCACACCTACGCGCGACTCAGCATTCGACAGTGATGTTGACTGACAATCCTTCTTCGCGAGCAAGCCCATGCCCACAGGAGATTGTGGTTGGCAAATCAGCCAAGGCTCACTCAATACCTGTGGGAGCGTGGTTTGCCCGCGAATGGATCTTCAATTCAACAAGCAAACCCGTTGACGCGACAACCACCTGCTAGAGTAAAAAAAGCCTTCATGCAGGCCAGACCGAATGTCATCTTCGGAAAATGAGGAAACGTCTATGAAAGGTTTGCTTCGCGTTGCGGGATTCAGCCTGATGGCGCTTTTCGCAAGTTGTGGTGTCGGTGCCCAGACAATGCAAAGTCATGCGGCGCCGGTTGCGCTCACTGTCATACCGGCCGACATCCCGGGGGAATAGCCAAGGGGATTGATCGTTCCCATGCCTGGGAACGATCTTGCGCGAACAATAAACCCGCGTTACTTGGACTTGAATTTTACAAACGACTGATTCATGTCCGAAGCCCAGCCATCGATCACGTTTTTCACGTCATCGGCTTTCATCACCTGAGCTTCGTTTTCCAGCGGTTTGCCGGTGCCCTTGCGCACCACCTGGGCGATGACTTTGTTGGTGCCGCCGTCGAGAAACACCGCTTCGGTGGCCAGATCGGTTTGCTGATCGCGAGCACCGCTGGCGGTGGTGACGGCCGCTGCCACCAGGGCGATCGGGATCACTTCATATGGCTTGAGGCTTTCGGTCTTGCTGCTGACGGCGGTGATCGCCGCACGTACCACGATCACGCCTGGGCCCGGGCCGCTGGCCAGTGGCAGGGATTTACCCAGTTCGCGCTTGAGCGCTTGATCGTAGTAGCTGGTGATGCCGTTCAACGTGGTCTGAGGGATTTTCGCTGTCGGCTGCGGTTTGGGATAGAGCTGAGTCGGCTCGATGTAGGCACTGGTGTATTTGTTGACGTTGAGCTTGGGATCGACCCAGCGCATCACCACGGCGCCCGATGGCGACTTGGCTTCCTTGAGCTGGCTGTAGTCCTTGAGAAAGCCGGAGTACTGGTCTGGCTCGACGACTTTGCTGGCGCAACCCGCCACCCCGAGAGAGGCGATGCACAGTGTGCTCATCATTAACGCAAGCTTCATGCTTTAACTCCTGTCAGAAGGACGGCAACGGTATTGCCTACGAGAGTTACAGGTATAGCTAATGCCCGGCGTTTTTGTATCGAAAATCACAATTTTCAGCTCTCGCCACGGTCGCGGCAATCACCACGAAGACCCGCTTTTCGCTGCCAACTCCCGCCGGCTATTGGCCCGCATCGCCTTGATCAACGATACCGTGCCCACCAGGATGATCACCGCGCCGAACAGGAAGTCGATGGTGTACAACTGGAAATCGTTCAACGGCCCCACCAGGAACACCCGGATCGCGCCAATACTCACCAGCGTCGCGAGAAAGTCGATGCCCGGCTCGTCGCGATAGAACACGTGCAGCAGCGGCAGGCACATCACCAGCAACAACAGCAACACAATCACCTTGAACGAGCCCTTGCGCTCGACGCTGAACGCGCATTCGTTGGCGCCGTAGGGCTTGTAGTCCTGCTCACTGATCAGCGAATTTTTCTCGTTGATGTACTCGACACGGTTGTACTTCTGGATCGGCGTAAAGGTGTTGGACATCTGCATGCTGGTGGTGACGTTTTTGAAACGCAGGTCGACGCGCTCGTTACCCTTGAGGTAGTACAACACCGGTTTGTAACCGTAGCGGTAGGTGTCGAACGGAAAATCGGTCGCACGCCCCTGGACGTCGATGGGCCGGGACTCAAGTTCGGCGTAGGCACTTTTGTTGACCGAAGACAGGTTACGGCTCAGGGGTTTGATCTTGACCTGTTCCATGAAAATCGGCGCAACGCCGTAGGACCACTGTAGCGGCTCCATGCGCAGCCGCAGTTCGTTGCGGCCCAGGTCGTAGCGATCAAAGGTTCGCTCGGAAACGACAACCGCCCCCGAGAGCATGAACTCGCCGCGAACGTTGTTGGTGATGCGCAGCGACAGTTGATCCTTGCCCTGCCCGCCGCTATCGCTGGCCGGCGGCGTGCCGCACCAGGCGTAGCTGTCGAACGCATCCCCGAGCTGGCCGTTACGGTTCTCTTTGAACACATAAAAATAACTGCCCCACAGGGCCGCCATCAGCAACAGCGCTATCAACCCTAAAATCTTCTTGCCCGCGCCCAAACCAGACTCCTTTCTTCACCAACTCCTTATGAGACGCGGACTCTATCAAAATGCCATCATTGGCCCAAGCAAAAGATCTCGATGCCCTACCGCCGCCGAAACAACGGCCGCGGCTCGATCACCGAACGCCCATACAACACGCTCATCCCCGCCAGTCCCTTCAGCGCATCTTCGGCAGACTTGTCTTCACGCACGGCAAAGCTGTCGAAACCGCATTGGCGCATGTGGCTGAGTTGATCGCGCAGCACATCGCCAATCGCGCGTAATTCGCCTTGCCATCCGAATCGCGTGCGCAACAGATAGGCCTGGCTGTAGGCACGTCCGTCGCGAAAACTCGGGAAGTCCAGGGCAATCAGCGGCAGGTCGGGGAACCACGGAATCAGATTTGTCACTTCGTCGTCAGGACCGAGCCAGACACCTTCGAGCGCGGTTGTGGTGTCGGCGTTAAGGGCCAGCCACTGGGGTAACGGCAGGATCAGCGGCCCGGCCGGCGGTTCACCGGTCGTTTCACGAATCAACTGCCACGGGTCATCGCGCACCCACTCGGCACCGCCCTCTCGCAAACGCAGCAGATTGTTCATGCCGACACCTCCAGAACTTTCGGGTAGACGCGCTCCTTGAACGGCTCCAGACCGATGCGCGCCAGGGTATCGACGAACAGTTCTTCGCTCTCGCGGTAGCGCACGAATGTGCCGATGATCCGTTCAATCACATCGGGCACTTCGGCGGCACTGAAGGACGGGCCGATGACCTTGCCCAACGCGCTGTCCTTGCCCTGGGCGCCGCCGAGGGTGATCTGGTACCACTCGCTGCCGTTCTTGTCGACGCCAAGGATGCCGATGTTGCCGATGTGGTGATGGCCGCAGGCGTTCATGCAGCCGGAGATGTTTAGGCTGATGTCGCCCAGGTCATGCAGGTAGTCCAGATCGTCGAAACGTGCCTGAATCGCTTGCGCGATGGGGATCGACTTGGCGTTGGCCAGGGCGCAGAAGTCGCCGCCGGGGCAAGCGATGATGTCAGTCAGCAAGCCGATGTTGGCACTCCCCAGGCCTTGCTCGCAGGCCAGGCACCACAGCGCATAAAGGTCTGCCTTGGGCACGTCCGGCAGGACGATGTTCTGTTCATGGGCGATGCGGATTTCGCCGAAACCGAACTGCTCGGACCATTGCGCCACCGCTTCCATTTGCTCGGCCGTGACATCCCCCGGCGGCGCGGCGATACCCGGCTTGGTCGACAGCACCACGCTGGCGTAACCCGGCACCTTGTGCGGCTGAACGTTGCGCGCCACCCAACGGGCGAACGCCGGGTGCTCGGCCAGGCACGTGCCGAAGTCCAGGTCGGTGCCGGCCAGTGAACGGTAATCGGGTGGCACAAAGGCACTGGCGACACGCTCATACTCGACGTCGGTCAACTGCGCCGGGCCGTCCTTGAGGTGTTGCCACTCCTCCTCCACTTCCTTGGCGAACGCTTCGATCCCCAGGGCCTTGACCAGAATCTTGATCCGCGCCTTGTACTTGTTATCGCGCCGCCCGTGGCGGTTGTAGACCCGCAGCACCGCCTCGACATAAGACAGCAAATGCTGCCACGGCAAGCCTTCGCGAATCTGCAGACCGAGAATCGGCGTACGCCCCAACCCGCCGCCAACGATCACCCGCAAGAGCATTTGCCCGCTGTCGTCGCAATAAAGATAAAGACCGATGTCATGCATCATGATCGCCGCGCGGTCCTGTTTCGCCGAACAGATGGCGATCTTGAACTTGCGCGGCAGGAACAGGAATTCCGGGTTGATGGTCGACCATTGCCGCAGGATCTCCGCCAGCGGACGCGGGTCCATCAGCTCGTCCGCCGCGACGCCGGCGAAGGCTTCGGTGGTGATGTTGCGCACGCAGTTGCCGGAGGTCTGGATCGCGTGCATTTCCACTTGGGCCAGGCGTTCGAGGATGTCCGGGACCTGGGCCAGTTCGATCCAGTTGAACTGCATGTTTTGCCGGGTGGTGAAGTGGCCGTAACCACGATCGTAGTCCCGGGCAATGCTCGCCAGAGTGCGCATTTGCCTGGCGCTCAGGGTGCCGTAAGGAATCGCCACGCGCAGCATGTAGGCGTGTTTTTGCATATACAGGCCATTCTGCAAACGCAGGGGCAGGAACTCTTCTTCGCTCAATTCGCCGGCCATGAAACGTTCGACCTGATCGCGAAACTGCGCAACACGCTCGAACACCAGGGCCCGGTCATAGTCATCGTATTGATACATGTGGCTACCTCATCAGGATTGATCGGGCTCTGCGGCTCGCTCTCGAGGTAGCGACTATGAACCTGCGGCACAGCACGTTACAGATTCAGCTAAACACTAAAAAACCGTATCAGGACGCGACTGATGGCCGCAGGCATGCCCTGCATCTGATCCGTATAAATGAAAGTTTCCTGAGACTGTTTTGTTTCCGGCAGGGTTTCTACAGTTCATCGCATGCCAGACCGGGTGGCCTGGCAAGACTTTGCAACCGTGGAAGAACTGACCATGAGCACAGCAACAATCGGACTGGCCTATAACTACAAGGTCGTCCGCCAATTCGTCGTGGCAACCGTGGTATGGGGCGTCGTCGGGATGGCGATGGGGGTATGGATCGCCTCGCAACTGGTATGGCCCGAGATGAACCTCGACCTGCCGTGGACCACCTTCGGCCGCTTGCGCCCGCTGCACACCAGCCTGGTGATTTTCGGCTTTGCCGGCAGTGCGCAATTCGCCGCCAGTTACTACGCCGTGCAGCGCACCTGCCAGGTTCGGCTGTTCTCGGACAAACTCGCTGCATTCACCTTCTGGGGCTGGCAATCGGTGATCGTGGTGATGCTGATCAGCCTGCCGCTGGGCTACACGACCACCAAGGAATACGCCGAGATCGAGTTCTCCGGCGCGGTGTGGATGACGGTGGTCTGGCTCGCCTATGCCATCGTGTTTTTCACCACCGTGGTGCGCCGCAAGACCAAGCATATCTACGTCGGCAACTGGTTCTTCGGCGCGTTCATCGTGGTGATCGCCATGCTGCACGTGGTCAATCACCTGTCGATTCCGGTGGACTGGTTCAAGTCGTATCCGGTGTACTCCGGGGCCACCGACGCCATGGTGCAGTGGTGGTACGGGCACAACGCGGTGGGCTTTTTCCTCACCACCGGGTTCCTCGGGATGATGTATTACTTCGTGCCGAAACAGGTGGGTCGGCCGGTGTATTCCTATCGCTTGTCGATCGTGCACTTCTGGGCGCTGATCACCCTGTACATCTGGGCCGGTCCCCACCACCTGCACTACACCGCACTGCCGGACTGGGCGCAGTCCCTGGGCATGGCGATGTCGCTGATTCTGCTGGCGCCGAGCTGGGGCGGTATGATCAACGGCATGATGACGCTGTCGGGGGCCTGGCATAAGTTGCGTACCGACCCGATCCTGCGCTTCCTCGTGCTGTCCCTGGCCTTCTACGGCATGTCGACTTTCGAAGGGCCGATGATGGCGATCAAGACGGTCAATGCCCTCTCCCACTACACCGACTGGACCATCGGCCACGTGCACGCCGGCGCCCTCGGTTGGGTGGCGATGATCACCTTCGGCGCCATCTATCACATGGTTCCGAAAGTCTTCGGCCGCAAGCAAATGCACAGCGTGCCGCTGATTAACCTGCACTTCTGGCTGGCGACCATCGGCACCGTGCTGTACATCGCCTCGATGTGGGTCAACGGCATCACCCAGGGCTTGATGTGGCGCGCAATCAACGACGACGGCACGCTGACCTACTCGTTCGTCGAGGCGTTGCAGGCCAGTCATCCGGGCTTCATCGTGCGGTTTGTCGGCGGGGTGTTCTTCCTCAGCGGCATGCTGCTGATGGCGTATAACGTGTGGCGTACGGTGCGGGTTGCGGATGTGAAGATGGCCGAACTTGAAGCGCAGTATGCCTGAGGCAAGGAGCCTGACATGATCGAAATGGCATTGAATCTATTGGGCGTGCTGGGGCTTTGGCTGGCGATCGAATACTGCTTGAAACAGCAGACGACCGAGAGCCTGGACGATGCCAGCCTGATTCCGTTTGCCGATGACCCCGAGGTGGCGCGGCGGGTGGAATTGGCTACCGGCAAGACAGTGAAAGCGGTAGCGCCGCAAGAGTTGAAACCTGGCTGGGGCAACCTCGAAATCTGAGGTACACCCAATTCACTGGGGGAGCGGGCTTGTGGCGAGGGGGCTTGCCCCCGTTGGGCCGCGCAGCGGACCCAAGACCTGCGAGCGCTGCGCACTCGAACGGGGCGGTACGGCGGTCCGACAAGCCCCCTCGCCACACAGGCATTAGTTGCGCTCGCGGGGAATCAGGCTCTGCAGTTGCTGCGCCAAAAAGTTTGCATCGAAGGCAAACGTGTCCGGGTCTTTCAGGCCGTTGGTCTTGCGCCATTGCCAGGCGCTGGACGGTGGCAGGCACACCAGCGAAATACTGCCATAGCGCGCCGCGGTCAACCCCATCACGGCAAGGGAAATCTGCCCACCAACGCCCATCACGTCCGGCACAAACTCCACCGGTTTGCCGGCGATAACGACGCTCAGTTTCTCGGTCTTGAACGTCGACGTCTCCACCGGCACACTCGGCCCGGATGCGACATACGCCTCGCGGCTCACTTCCAGCAGGTTCGGTGCCAGGACCGGTGCCAGCCACTGCTGGATCTGATCGAACAACTCCCCGATGCGCGTCGCCCACACGGCCGATTGCGCTTCAAACAGTTGCTTCTTGTGCGCTTCGCTTTCTGCGTAGTGGCGAAGCATCTCGCCCAGTTGCTGTACGTCGTCCATTGCGGTGTTCCTTTGGTTGAAGCGGTGCTGCGGACTTTGAGCATGGCAGATGCGCGCTGCCGGCGTACGACTAAAAGCGCGAGCGGTACTGGCTGGGGGTCATGGCCAGGTATTTGCGAAAGGCACTGCCCATGTGGGACTGATGGGCGAAGCCGACATCCAGAGCGATGCTGGCCAAGGGCAGAGCCGTGCGCTCGATCAGCCTGCGTGCGGCCTGAAGCCGCACTTCAATGAGGTAGGCGTGAGGCGTCAGGCCAATAGCCTGGGTGAAATCGCGCAGAAAGCGCAGTTCGTTGTGCCCATAGGTGACAGCCAATTGTTCCAGCGTCAGGGGGTGCTGGAACTGCTCGGCGATCTGTTCCATGACTCGGGCAAAGGCCTTGGACGTGGCACGCTGCGTTGTATCGGTTATCGAACCCGCGACGCCAACCAGCGCCGCGGCACATTGCTCAAGCGCCAGCAGGTCGGGCTGCGTGGCGAGCAACTGACGACGAATCTCACGTGCGATGGTCAGCGCACGTCGATTGCCGCAAGACTGCACACGGTGGGCGACACTGGGTAATTGTTCGCTGGCGAACGGCTCATCCAGCCGCATCAACAGATACTCGCCACCGCTGGCCGATTCGGAAAACACCTCCACGCCGACCGGCGTGTACGCCAATACGCCCGGCCAGGTATCGAAATCCGTCCGCCGGTCAGAATCGATCGCATGCACGCCCTGCTGACGTTCCAGCGTCACCCCGAGGGTTTGTGACTGCGCCGGATCCCGCGCGCTGTACGGCGCACGGGGCAAAAGTTGCAGGCAGAGTCTGCCGCCCAACAGGTTCTCGCTCAGCACACCGGGCATGTGAAATTTCCTGATAGATCGGAACAAGGATCCACTGGACACTCTCCCCAAGGATTTGCCATTCACAGGAGCACGACATGCGCACCATCGGCCTTATCGGCGGCATGAGCTGGGAGTCCAGCGCCGAGTATTACCGTCTTATCAACCAGCAGGTACGCGACCGCCTCGGGCCGTTGCGTTCGGCGAAATTGCTAATGTACAGCGTCGACTTCGGCCCTGTCGAACAGGCCCAGCATGCCGGGCGCTGGGACGATGCGGCGGCGATTCTGGTGGATGCCGCGCGACGCCTGGAGGCTGGCGGCGCTGACTGCGTGGTGCTGTGTACCAACACCATGCACAAGGTGGCCGGGCAGATTCAGTCGGCGATCGATATTCCGTTCCTGCACATCGCCGACCCTGCCGCTCAGGCAGCGCTGGATGTCGGTGCGCTGCGGGTGGGTCTGCTCGGTACTGCGTTCACCATGGAACAGGATTTTCTCAAGGCACGTCTGACGGCCAAGGGCCTGACGGTGCTGGTGCCGGAGGCTGAAGAGCGTCAGGCGGTGCACCGGATCATCTATGACGAGTTGTGCGTCGGGGTCATCAGCGAGGCGTCGCGCCAGGTCTATCAACGGGTGATCGAAGCGCTGACCGAACGCGGCGCCCAGGCGATCATCCTCGGCTGCACCGAGATCGGCCTGCTAATCAAACCCGAGCACAGCGCCCTGCCCTTGTTCGACACCACCGAACTGCATGCGCAGGCGGCGGTGGCGTTTGCGTTTGCGTTGGGCGACTGACTCAACCTTCCTTGGGCGTGCGACGCAAGCGCGCCATGCTCAGGGTATCGACCAAGCGACCGTCACGCACGGCATAGTCGCGGAACAGGCCTTCGGTCTCGAAGCCGAATTTTCGGTACAGGCCGATGGCCGCTTCGTTGTCGGCGTACACCGAGAGTTCGACCCGTTGCAGGTTCATCCAGTTGTCGGCGACATCGAGCGCCGCCGCCAGCAGCTTCGAACCGACACCCTTGCCTTGCCAAGCCACGGCGACACCCATGCCGAAGCTGCCGGCGTGGCTGCGGCGAACTCGCGAAAACTGTTCCAGACCGATGTTGCCGATGACCGTTCCCTGGTGCAGCGCCACCAGTTTCACCGCCCGTTCGTTGTCGGCCATCAGGCGTTGGCGCCAGACCTCGGTGGACTGAAACGGCATCTGCAGCACCTGACGGGCCACAGCCGGGTCGTTGTAGAGGGCGGTGACGCCCTCGATGTGGGATTCGTTGAAGCGTTCGAGGGTAATGACGGAGTCGGCGGGCATGAGTGTTTCGTCCTTGATGCGTACATGGCCGCCTACTCTATAACGCCACAAAGGTGTTCTGCCAGAAGCTCAGTCGAGCTGCTCAAACCACTCCCGCCGCTCGTTGAAGGTATTGCGGATCAGCTCGACAACTCCCTGCACCTCGGCCTCATTTCGGGAGTCGGCATTAACCGCCATCCACACCTGGCGCTGCATCGGTTGGTTGAACAGCCCGGGCAACGCCAGCAGCCCTCGATCGAATCGGCTCATGTAGTGCGGCAACAAACCGATGCAAGCGCTGCAACGGATCATCTCCAGCATCAACTCATAGGAATGCAACTGCACCACCCCCGCCAGGCGCTGCTCCACCAGACGGTTCCACGGCCCAAAGGTCTCGACCTGGCGGTCGTGCTGCCATTGCACCAGCATGAAGTCGGCCAGGTCACCCAGGCTGTCCGGGCGGGCCGCGACCCGCGAGTAACGTTTGGCAATGTGCGGCAGATAGTCCAGCCGTGCCAGGCGCTGGGGCTCGGTGATGGCAAAACTGGGGCCTGGTAGCGGCGAATCAGTGCCCGTCAGCCACACCACCACATCGGCGCTGATCGCCCGCAGGGACAGTTCGCTGTCGAGGGAAATGATGTCCAGGCGCACACTGGCGTTGCGCCGCAGCAGCGAGACCAGGTCGCGACCGAGGATGTCGTGCAGGATCGACTCGGCCACGGCCAGGCGAATCAAGGGCTGTTCAATCACCGGCAAGTCGCGTTCACGGGCCAAGGCCATCAACTGCGCCTGAAGCTGCAACCCGTCACGACTGAGGGCAAAGCCATTGCCCGAATGGCAGAACAACGAGCGCTGCAGTTGTGTTTCAAGTTGCGCCAATTGTTTACGCAACTGGGTCGACTTGATATTGAGACTGCGGGCCGCCTGCATGAAACAGCCACAGCGGGCGCTGACCCTGAAAGACTGCAGCAACACCGGATCGATTCCGGCTATCCGTGAGTGTAAGGCGTTACTGTGTTCTACGGGCGAATGGTACTCGGCCACGCCCTGACGCCCGGCGGATTCCATGAATGACATTGATGACTCCCTGTCGATCTGTCCTTGAGCGTTTCATCCTGCTGATCGTTCATGAACCTGATGTGACAAGCGGGCAAAAACCAAACCAATAATCAACCGCCGGGGGTTTGCCGAAAACTCACCGCCAGGCGATTCCAGCTGTTGATGGCGCTGATGGCCATCGTCAGGTCGACCAATTCCCCTTCACCGAACTGCTCCCGGGCCAGTGCATAAACATCGTCCGGCACATGGCTTTGCGCGAGCAGGGTCACCGCTTCGGTCCAGGCCAGGGCCGCCCGCTCCCGAGGGCTGAAAAAGCCGCTGTCGCGCCAGACCACGATTGCATACAGCCGCCGATCGGTCTCGCCGATACGACGTGCGTCCACCGAGTGCATGTCAGTGCAGAAGGCGCAGCCATTGAGCTGCGAGGCGCGGATCTTGATCAGGTTCAGCAACGCCGGTTCGATGCTCAGATCACGGGTCAAGGCCTCCATGGCGATCATGGCTTTCATCGCCTTGGGCGATGCGCTGTAGTAATCCAGGCGAACGGTCATGGCGGCGGCCTCGTGGCGCGAATCGGTATCTCCACGTTAGGCGCTGATGCACGAGCGTTACAGAGCCAATTCAGCGAAAAAGCCATGGACCGCCCGACAGAAGACCAATCGCCGGTTTTTCACCCACGCAACTTCTGTGCAGTCACTCATGCAGGTAATCTGGCGCGACGCACAGTCGCCTCACAATCGCCCAGGAGCCCCGCCGGTATGGAACTTCACGTTGTCATCAACGGCCGCAAGGATCTGGCAGGCCAGCTGTACCGGCAACTGCGCAGCGCCATTGAATCCGGGCGCCTGGCAGCCGGCACGCAGCTGCCGCCCAGCCGTTTGCTGGCCGAACAACTGGGGATTTCGCGCAAGACCATTTCCGACACGTATGCACAACTGACCTACGAAAACTTCCTCACCGGGGTGATCGGCAAAGGCACCTACGTCAATGCCCTGGCGGCAAAAGTCGTCCGTAAACAGAGCCATTCGGAATTGGCCAGCTTCGATGTCATCGAGAGCTGGCGCAAGTTGCCGACGTTCTTGCGCCACCCGACGCTGGAAGGCTCGCTGCGCTACGACTTTATCGGTGGTGCAACCAGCAAGGGCCAATTTCCGCAGGACGACTGGCGCCGTTGTACCTCCCATGCCTTGCGCCAGATCGCCGGCTCCAAGGGTTTCTACAGCCAGCCCGAAGGCCTGCCGGCGTTGCGCAATGCAATCGCACAGCACATCGCATTTTCCCGCGGGGTCAATTGTCGGGACGAAGACGTGGTGGTGTGCAATGGCGCGCAGCAAGCGCTGGACCTGATTTCCCGGGTGTTGACCCAACCGGGCAGCCTCGTGGCCATGGAGGACCCCGGTTACCCTCCTGCGCGCCTGTTGTTCGGGACTCATGGCGCAACGGTGGTCGGCGTGCCGGTCGATGCGCAAGGCATCCAGGTCGAGCACATTCCCGACGGCACGCGGCTGATTTATGTCACCCCCTCGCACCAGTTCCCCTTGGGCATGCCCATGAGCCACGAGCGTCGGCTGGCGTTGCTGGAACGGGCCCACGAACTGGGGGCGATCATCATCGAGGACGATTACGACAGCGAGTTCCGCTATGAAGGACGGCCCACCGACTCGCTGCAAAGCCTGGATGAACGCGGCATCGTCGCCTACGTCGGCACCTTCTCGAAGACCCTGTTGCCGGAGTTGCGGCTGGGGTATGCGATTTTGCCGCCGGCGATTCTCGAAGCGGTGATCAGCGCCAAGCAACTCACCGACCGGCACACCTCCACCCTGCCCCAATGGGCGCTGGCCAAGTTCATCGCCGAAGGCTGTCTGCTCAAGCACATCCGGCGTTGCCATACGATTTACGCCGGGCGCCGCGAACGGATCCTGGCGAGGATGGCGGGCGACCTTTCGCCATGGTTCGAAGCGGTGCCGACCACGGCCGGGTTTCACATGGCGGTACTGTGCAAGGTGCCGGTCGATATTCCATTGGTGATCGAACTCGCGAAAAAAGTCGAAGTGGGGCTCTATACCCTGGACGACTTTTTTTACCAGCAAACGCCACGGGCCGGGCTTTTCCTGGGATTCGGGGCGATCGAAACCCTGGACATCGACATCGCCCTGGACCGTTTGCGGGACATTTTGCAGCAGGTTGGTTGAGGGATTGGTCTGCGGTTTTATCCGGTGATTGGCTATTGGCGGCCCAAGGGGGCAGGCCTATCCTGCATGGGCGTTATCCCTCAATGAGCAGGATTCGTCCGGCCTGATTCAGGAGTGTGAGTAATGTCCAACCAAGTGTTCAACACCGTAAAGATACGAGCTGCCGCCGGTCGCTCGGACGAACTGGGCAAACAACTGCAAAAGATTGTCGACACCCTGCGCGAACTTCCGGGCTGTGACGGCTATATGGTCGACCGCTGCCCCGAAGACGACACCCGCTGGACGGTCAGCGCCCGCTGGCAATCGGAAGCGGCCATGCAAGCGCATTTCAATCGCCCCGAAGTGCAAGGCTTTATCGGCCTGATCGACAGCCGACTGGCCAATGCCGTCGACTTCAACAGCTTTCCTATCGTCTGACAAACACCTGTGGCGAGGGTGCTTGTCAGATTGCCGCACCGTCCCGCTCGTCTGCGCAGCAGACGTAAACCCAGCGAACGCAGTCTGTCTGGCCCTTTGCGCCCACCGGTTTTGGGGCCGCTGCGCAGCCCAACGGGAGCAAGCTCCCTCGCCACAGTTCATCACCCTTTAGCTCTTCGCACTCGTGATTGGTCCCCTCACCTTCCGGAAAATTGGCCGTTTGATTGCCCGACGGCGCGGCTTACCGTGGTCCCTGACGACTCACCACCACAGGTAATCAACCATGAATGCACTTCGTTTTTTGCCGCCTCTCTCACCGCCCTGGCCCTGAGCGTTTCAGCCTCGGCATTCGCCGACAAAACCGCCGCCCCTTCGGAAAACGTCACCATCCTGCAAGATCAGATGCTAAAAAACGCCCCCGGCAAAAAAGCCTTGATGATCGAAGTCGATTACCAGCCGGGCCAATCTTCCATTGCCCATAAACACCAGGGTACGGCCATGGCCTATGTGCTTTCGGGGGAGATCACTTCTCAAGTCAAAGGCGAAAAAGCGATTACCTACAAGGCTGGCGAATTCTGGTATGAGCCGGCCGGTTCGGAACATCTGGTCTCGAAAAATGCCAGCGCCACCCAACCCGCCAAGCTGTTGGTGTTCATGGTGTTGGCCCCGGATGAGAAAGTGTTGATTCCTTTGCAGAACTGATCGCTGAGGCGAAGAGGCCCGACCAGCCCCCCCCCCAAAAAACCGTCAGGCAAAAAAAAGCCCCGTCTCTCTCGAGACGGGGCTTTTTCATTCAACGCTCAATCAGGCAGCCGGTTCCAGCTCGGCACCCGCAGTAGCGGTGATAACGGCAGGTACTACCGTTTGACCGCTCAACGCGACATCCAGCAATTCACGGTTGGCCACCGCGTACATGGCGTAATCAGTGCCACTGGCGGCACGGATTTCCACCAGCATGGCGCGCCAGCGTTCGATCATGCCTTCGTTCTGCTCCATCCACAGCTCCAGGCGTGTTTCCACGTCCTGGGTGCCGTCGCCCTGTTGCAGGACCGAGATGGTGATCGCACGTTGTTGCCAGTCGACGTCATCGCGGAACGCTTCACGGGCCAGGGCTTGCCAGTTGTTTTCAACCGGCAGGGCGCTGATCTGTTGCAGGTACCAGGTGATGTCCAGCGCACTGCCCACGGCGAAGTAGGCCTTGGCCACATCTGCTGGATCCTGGCCGGTCACGTCGGAGGCTTCGATGATCGGCAGCAGGGTGTACAGGTGCGTGGTGCCAGCCACCATGCGTGCCAGCAACTCCGGCACACCGGCTTCGACGTACGCCTGATAGCGAGCCTGCCAGGTGTCGCGAATCTCGCCACTGAGCAGTTCGTCAAGCTTGAGGCCCAACTCCTTCAGGTGCGGACCGAAATGCGCGACGTCACGGGCGGCGTTCTGCTCGTTGCGGCGGGCACGCAGGAACCAGCGCGTAGCGCGACGGCCCAGACGCATCAGCTCGTCCATCAGCTCCAGTTGTACGTCGGCCGAGACCTGATAATCCAGGGCTTCGATCTGACGGAACCAGTGCGGGAGGTGGAAAATGTCACGCACGATCACATACGCACCGGCCACGTTCGCCGGGCTCATGCCGGTCGACTCTTTGAGCCGTTGAACGAAGGTAATGCCCATGTGGTTGACCAGATCGTTGGCGATCTGGGTGCTGACGATTTCGCGCTTCAGGCGGTGACGGCGCATGGCGGCAGAGAACTTGCTGACCAGCGTCGGCGGGAAAGCGGTTTCCATGTCACGGGTCAGGTAGTCGTCGTCCGGCACCAGGGAGCCCAGCAACTGCTCCTTGAGGTCGATCTTGCTGTAGGAGATCAGCACCGACAGCTCGGCACGGGTCAGGCCATGGCCTGCCGCGACGCGCTCGTTGATCGCGTCTTCCGACGGCAGGAACTCGATGGCGCGATCCAGCTTGCCACGGGCTTCCAGATCGTTCATCAGGCGCTTGTATTCAGCGATCCGTGGCAACGCGCGACGGGCCGCCAGCGACAATGCCTGGGTCTGCTTGTAGTTGTTGCCCAACACCAGGCCACCGACTTCGTCGGTCATGCTCGCCAGCAACTGGTTACGTTGCTTGTCGGTCATGTCGCCGGCCTGAACCACTTCGTTCAGCAGGATCTTGATGTTCACTTCGTGGTCGGAGCAGTCCACGCCACCGGCGTTGTCAATGAAATCGGTGTTGGAACCGCCGCCATTGAGGCCGAACTCGACGCGGCCCAGTTGGGTCATGCCCAGGTTACCGCCCTCGCCCACAACCTTGCAGCGCAGTTCGTTGCCGTTCACGCGCAGTGCATCGTTGGCCTTGTCGCCGACATCGGCGTGGCTTTCGCTGCTGGCTTTGACGTACGTGCCGATACCGCCGTTCCACAACAGGTCTACCGGTGCCTTGAGCAAGGCATTGAGCAGTTCGGTCGGGGTCAGCTTGTCGGCCTGAATGTCGAAGCGCTCTTTCATCTGCTCGGAGATGGCAATGCTCTTCGCGCTACGGGAGAAGATACCGCCGCCTTCGGACATGATGCTGGTGTCGTAATCCGACCAGGCCGAACGCGGCAGGTCGAACAGGCGCTGACGCTCGGCGAAGCTGCTGGCAGGCTCCGGGTTCGGGTCGATGAAGATGTGCAGGTGGTTGAAGGCTGCGACCAGTTGCAGCTTGTCGGACATCAGCAAGCCGTTACCGAACACGTCACCGGCCATGTCGCCGACGCCTACCACGGTGATGCTGTCTTCCTGGACGTTGATACCGCGTTCGCGGAAGTGGCGTTGTACGCCGACCCACGCGCCCTTGGCGGTGATACCCATTTTCTTGTGGTCGTAACCGGCGGAACCGCCAGATGCGAACGCGTCGCCGAGCCAGAAGCCGTAGTCGATGGCGATACCGTTGGCGATGTCGGAGAAGGTCGCAGTGCCCTTGTCCGCCGCCACCACCAGGTACGGGTCATCGTCGTCATGGCGCACGACGTTGGCCGGTGGTACCAGCGCACCGTCTTTCAGGTTGTCGGTGATGTCCAACAGGCCCGAGATGAAGATGCGGTAGCAGGCGATGCCCTCGGCCGCGATCTCGTCACGGCTGCCGCCCAGTGGCAGGCGACGCGGCAGGAAGCCACCCTTCGCACCCACCGGCACGATGACCGAGTTCTTCACTTGCTGGGCTTTTACCAGGCCCAGGACTTCGGTGCGGAAGTCTTCTTCACGGTCGGACCAGCGCAGACCGCCGCGAGCCACGTTGCCGAAGCGCAGGTGCACGCCTTCGACGCGCGGCGAGTAAACGAAGATTTCAAACTTCGGAACCGGCTTCGGCAGCTCTGGAATCTGGTGCGGGTTGAACTTGAAGCTGAAGTAGGACTTGTTCTGACCGTGAGCATCGGTCTGGTAGAAGTTGGTCCGCAGGGTCGCCTTGATCAGGTCCAGGTAACGACGCAGGATGCGGTCTTCGTTGAGCACCTGAACATCGTCCAGTGCGCTCAGAATCGCGTGTTCCAGGCGTTGTTGCTTGTCTTCCAGGTCGTCACTGGCCAGCTTGCGCGCCAGGTAGAAACGGGTTTTGAACAACCGGGTCAACTCGCGAGCGATGTCGGTGTGGTTGTTCAGGGTGCTGGCGATGTAACCCAGGTCGAAGCCCAGACGGATCTGCTTCATGTAACGGGCATAGGCGCGCAGCAGCGCCACGTCGCGCCATGGCAGGCCGGCGGTCAGTACCAGACGGTTGAACGCATCGTTCTCGGCATCGCCACGCACGATGTGGACGAAAGCGTCCTGCAAGGTGTCGTTGAGTTGCTGGATGTCGAGTTCCAGGCCTTCGGCAGCCGTGAACGCAAAGTCGTGGATCCAGAACTCGCGACCGCTGTTGTGGCGCAGGCGATACGGGAATTCACCCAGTACGCGCAGGCCGAGGTTTTCCAGGATCGGCAACACATCGGACAACGCCAGCGGCGTGTCGGCGTGATACAGCTTGCAGTGCAGCTCACGTTGGCCCGATACCTGACCCAGCGGCTGATAGAAGCTCATCACCAGCGGATTCTTTTCGCTCAGGCTCAGCAGGTGCTGCATGTCGACCACAGCCGAGTGGGCGGCGAAGCGCTCGCGGTAACCGGCCGGGAAGCCTTTCGGGAAGTCGGCCAGCACGTTGGTGCCCTGGGCTTCGCCGAAGCTCTCGACCACCAGGCTGGCGTAGTCGTCCTGCCAGCTGCGGCAGGCCTGCACCACTTCTTTTTCCAGCAGAACCGGGTCGATGTCCAGACGGTTCTTCGGGTCGACCCGCAGAATCAGCTGCACACGGGCCAGCACGGATTCGGAGAAGAAGGTCCAGAACTCGCAGTCAGAGGCTTTCAGACGATCCATCAGCACTTGCTGGATCTTCTGGCGCACTTCGGTGGAGTAGATGTCACGCGGCACATAGGCCAGGCAGTAGCAGAAACGACCGTACGGGTCTTTGCGCAGGAATACGCGGATCTTGTTGCGTTCCTGGATCTGCACGATCGACATCACGGTAGCGAACAACTCATCCACCGGCGTCTGGAACAGGTCATCGCGAGGCAACACTTCAAGTACCTGGGCCAGTTCCTTGCCCAAGTGAGCCTTGGCCTGGAAGCCCGAGCGCTGCTCGATGATCTCGACCTTGCGACGGATGTAAGGAATGACCCGCACGCTTTCGCCATACACCGACGAGGTGTACAGGCCCATGAAGCGGCATTCCTTGATGACCTTGCCGTTGGCATCGATCTGGCGGATCGACACGTAGTCCGGGTAGGCCGGACGGTGGACACGGCTTGGGTGTGCCGCCTTGGCGAATGACAGCGGCGTCGGTTCACGCAGATAGTTGACGGCGTAGTCTTCGATGCGCAGGTCATCGACGGTCAGGCCGGCGCGCAGCAGCTTGGTCAGGCCGAGGAACGAGCTCTGGTCATAGTCGATGTGACCGCCGTTCTGATCCTCGCCCACCACGAACTCTTCGTAGCCCAGGAAGGTGAAGTGGTTGCCCACCAGCCATTCCAGGAAGCTCTTGATTTCGGATTTTTCTTCGGCGTCGATGGCGAACTGGCTATTGTCGATGCCTTCGATCAGCTCCTGGACCTTGGCTTTCATCGGTTCGAAATCGGCGACCGCAACGCGGACTTCACCGAGAACCTGCTCCAGCTCTTTGGTCAGGACATTCAATTCGGCCGTGTTGGCGCAACGGTCGATTTCCAGGTACATCAGCGATTCTTGCAGAATGCCTTCACCCTGGGTGCCTTTCGGCAGGATTTCCAACAGCTCACCCTTGCTGCCGCGACGCACGCTCAGCACAGTGGTTTGCAGGGTATGAATGCTGTAGCCGCGACGGTTCAGCTCGGTACGCACCGAATCCACCAGGAATGGCAGATCGTGGTGCAGCACTTCGACCGCGGTGTGGGTCGACTGCCAGCCGTGGCGTTCGTAATCGGGGTTGTAGACACGCACTTGCGATTGAGCGTGATCGAAGCGCTCAAGCAGGCGCCATGCAGAAAGGGTGCAACCGGCGAGATCGGACAACCGACGTTGGGTCAGCTCGTCGAGGGAAATGATGCCGAAAAATTGTTCGGCGAACAGCGCCACTTGTGGCAGTGCCTGTTCACTGATGTGCTGCGCCAGTGCCGCTTGCAGTTGGTGCTGGAAGTCGGCTTTGCTGGCTGCGGTGAAGAACGCCATCTGTGGTACTCCGCTTGGGCTTGTTATTGATGGAAGCGTCGCGTGCAAACCCCTTTCGGGGCAATCCGTCACCCTGTTCCTGATTCTCGGGCAGAGGAAACAGGACGACAGTTGGGTGAAGCTGGACGAGACACTCAGGTCACATTCACCTTCCATTGAATGGGCATCTGCAAAAACGACTGGCGGGGCTACCATCGCAGCCATCGTCAATGCCTTTACGGGTGCTCATCCGTTGCGCAGCTTAACCAGTGCGGCAAGGGCCGTGCTTGCAGCGCTGCGACATATTCGGTCATCGGCACGTAACTCGTGGCATGCGCCTCGAACAACACTAGCAGCCGTGCAGGAAAACGGGCGTTTTATGCCCGGATTTACGGCACCTTCGTACCAGAAATGACTCGAGACGCATCGGATGTTCACAACACATCCTCTGACACTCAGCCAAGCAGAAATTCCCCAGGGCTGGCAGAATTGCCGTTTGTTGTGTTCACAACGCTCGCCGAGCCAGGATTTCCCCCATGCAAATCACAACCGACCTCTTGATCGTCAACCCGTGCGATGACGAAGAAGACAATCTGGCCATGCTCTGCTGCACCAGTGCCGAGGGCGAAATGTTCCTGATGAGCCGTTTTCCGGACGAGGACGAGCTGGAGATCATCTTCCACGACAAGCCTTCGGCCCTGGATGGCGTGAAAGTCACCCTCAGCCCTGACAGCCTGCTGATCGAAATCGCCGCCGTGGACGCCGATGCGCTGGATGGCAATGATTCGCTGGAAATCCTGCACAGTACCGATGCCAGCGATCTGGCTGAGGTGGAAGAAACCTTGCAGAACATCCTCAATGGGATTGGTACTTACATCAGCGAAATCTGATGGCGGTTTAGTGATCGTTCCCACACTCTGCGTGGGGATGCAGCCTGTGACGCTCTGCGTCACGATTTTAAAGCGGGACGCAGAGCGTCCGGTGATGCATTCCCACGCAGAGCGTGGGAACGAGCGTTAATCCGCACATTTCTACAAAATGCCGTTAGTCGGCGCCCCCCGCGATGGATTAAAGTAACGCCCCCAGCCCTGGCGTTATTCGAACGTCTTCGGTCACCCTTTCCAGGAACAGTCATCGATGGAACATCGTGAAGCGCTGCTCGCGCTGCGAACCTTTCTTTCAACGCAGATTCTCGGCCAGGAAAAACTCATCGAGCGCTTGCTCATCGCCTTGCTCGCCGACGGTCACATGCTGGTCGAGGGCGCCCCGGGGCTGGCCAAGACCAAGGCCATCAAAGAACTCGCCGAAGGCATCGAAGCACAGTTCCATCGCATCCAGTTCACCCCCGACCTGCTGCCGGCCGACATCACCGGCACGGAAATCTATCGCCCGGAAACCGGCAGCTTCGTGTTCCAGCAAGGCCCGATCTTCCATAACCTGGTGCTGGCGGACGAAATCAACCGTGCCCCGGCCAAGGTCCAGTCGGCCCTGCTCGAAGCCATGGGCGAACGCCAGGTCAGCGTCGGGCGCAGCACCTACGAGCTGTCGCCGCTGTTTCTGGTCATGGCCACGCAAAACCCCATCGAGCAGGAAGGCACCTACCCGTTGCCCGAAGCCCAGCTCGACCGGTTCCTGATGCACGTGAAAATCGGCTTCCCCGACGCCACCGTCGAACGACGGATTCTGCAACAGGCCCGTGGCGAAGCACTGCACGGCGAAACCAAACCTGAACGCCGGGTCAGCCAGCAGGCGATCTTCGCCGCGCGCAAGGAAATCCTCGGCTTGTACATGGCCGACGCCGTGGAGGAATACCTGGTGCAACTGGTCATGGCCACCCGGATCCCGGCCAAGTTCGACCCGGAAATGGCCGAATGGATCGCCTACGGCGCCAGTCCACGCGGCTCCATCGCCCTCGACCGTTGCGCCCGGGCGCATGCCTGGCTGGCCGGTCGCGACTTCGTCAGCCCCGAAGACATTCAGGCGGTGCTGTTCGATGTGTTGCGTCACCGCATCATTCTTTCCTTTGAAGCCGAAGCCGCTGGCATCGACCAGGACCGGGTGGTCCAGCGGATTCTCGACGTCGTAGCCGTCGCTTGACCCCGATGAACACCCTTCTGCCGCCCGAGCCGGGCATCCGCATCAGCCTCGCCGAGCTGATCGAGATGCGCCATCGTGTGCGCGAAGTGCAGCTGTTTTCCACGCCGAGCCAGCGCAGCCCGCTGATCGGCCTGCACCACTCCAAACTGCGCGGGCGCGGGGTGGACTTCGATCAGGTGCGGGTCTATCAGGCCGGCGATGATGTGCGCAGCATCGACTGGCGCGTCACCGCCCGGACCCAGGAACCGCACACCAAGCTGTTCCATGAGGAACGTGAGCGGCCGATCTTCATCATGGTCGAACAGAGCCGCCGGCTGTTTTTCGGCTCCGGGTTGATGTTCAAGTCGGTGCTGGCCGCCCAGGCCGCGAGCCTGATTGGCTGGGCCGCGCTGGGGCATAACGACCGGGTCGGCGGGCTGGTGTTCGGCGACAACGAGCATTACGAAATCAAGCCTCGACGCAGTAAGCAGAGCCTGCTGCAACTGCTCAACCGGCTGGTGCGGGTCAATCAATCGCTGCACACCGAGCGCGAACCGGACCGCGATGCCTTCGGCATTGCCCTGCGCCGCGCCCGGGAAGTGCTGCGCCCTGGCAGCCTGGTGATTGTGATCTGCGACGAACGCGCCTTGTCCGACAGTGCCGAGCAGCAACTGAGCCTGTTGTCGCGCCATTGCGACCTGTTGCTGCTGCCGGTGTCCGACCCGCTGGATCACGCCCTGCCCGCCGCCGGCCTGCTTCGTTTTGCCGAACACGGCGCGCAACTGGAACTCGACACCTTGAATTTCGACCTGCGCCAGGCCTATCGCGCCCAAGCGGAAGCACGCATCGCCCGCTGGGAGCTGCTGGCGCAGAAGCTGCGGGTGTTGCTGATGCCGTTGAGCACCCAAAGCGAAATGGTCGAGCAATTGCGTGAATACCTGAACCCACAACGTCCGGGGAAAGGTCGATGAGCAGCCTCGATCAACTGCAACCGCTGATTTCCCCGCCACCGATCGGCTTCTGGCCGCCGGCACCGGGCTGGTGGCTGCTGCTGTTGTTGCTGCCGCTGATCGGTTTCGGCGTATGGCAGTTGCGACGCTTCATTCCGGACAAGCGCCCTGTCGTGCGCGCCGAACAACCGCTGGACCCGGTGCGCCTCGCCGCCCTGGCCGAACTCGCACTGATGCCCAAACCCTACGACGGCGCCCCGGCCGGTGCCTGGCTGCAGCAACTCAACGGTTTGCTCAAACGCCTGTGCCGCAACCATTACCCCTACAGTCAGAGCCACACCCTCAACGGCCGCCAGTGGCTGGCGTTCCTCGACAACCGCTGCCCGGCTGCTGGCCTTACACGCTGGATGGTGCTGGTGGAAGGTGCCTACAAGCCCGAGTGCAAACTCGACGACAAGGCCATCGCCGGCCTGACTCAAGCCGTCGACACCTGGATTCGCAAACATGTTTGAGTTCGCCTGGCCGTGGATTTTCGCCCTGCTGCCGCTACCGTGGCTGATGCGGGTGCTGTTGCCAGTGGCCGACAGTGGCGAACCGGCGCTCAAGGTCAGCTTCCTCAGCGACCTCGAAGGCCTCGCTCGCCGCCGCGCCCGGGCCAACCTGCCGACCTGGCGCCAGCAAGCCCCGTTCATTCTGATGTGGCTATTGCTGCTGATCGCCGCGGCGCGCCCGCAATGGCTCGGCGAACCGCTACCGATTGCCGCCAGTGGCCGCGATTTGCTGGTGGCGGTGGACGTCTCCGGCTCAATGGACTTCCCCGACATGCAGTGGCAGGACGAAGACGTCAGCCGACTGTCACTGGTGCAGCATTTGCTCGGTGATTTTCTCGAAAGTCGCGATGGCGACCGGGTCGGGTTGATCCTGTTCGGCAGCCAGGCCTATCTGCAAGCGCCGCTGACCTTCGACCGCCATACCGTGCGTGTCTGGCTCGACGAAGCGCGAATCGGTATTGCCGGCAAGAACACCGCCATCGGCGACGCCATCGGCCTGGCCCTCAAACGCCTGCGCCAACGCCCGGCACAAAGCCGCGTGCTGATTCTGGTCACCGACGGTGCCAACAATGGCGGCGAAATCGATCCGCTGACCGCCGCACGCCTGGCGGCGAATGAAGGCGTAAGAATCTACCCGATCGGCATCGGCGCCGACCCGGAACAAAGCGGCACCCTGGGCTTCCTGGGCATCAACCCGAGCCTGGACCTCGACGAGCCGGCCTTGAAAGCCATTGCCCAAGCCACCGGAGGCCAGTATTTCCGCGCCCGCGACGGCCAGGAATTGCAGGCGATCAAGACCACCCTCGACAAACTGGAACCGGTAGCCCAGCAACCTACGCAGGCCCGTCCGGCCCAGGCGTTGTATCACTGGCCTCTGGCAATGGCGCTGCTGTTGAGCATGCTGCTGGTGATCCGTGAGCGCTGGCCGGATAACCCGTTGCAACGTCTATTCACCAAGAAGCTGTTTACCAAAGAGCGGTTTCTGCATACGCAACTGCCCGACTGGCGTCAGCGCCTCAAACGCCTGCGTCTGCGGAGGCGCCGATGATCGCTCTCTGGCCGTACTGGTTCCGCCCTTGGTGGCTGTTATTGCTGCCGTTGCTGGGCTGGTTGCTCTGGCAACTCTGGCACCGGCAGAAGCGCGCGGGTCGCTGGCAAATGATTCTGCCACCGGCCTTCCATGCCGCCTTGCTCAGTGGTGGCAGCGGTCGCGAGAGCAAACTGCCGTGGGTCGCCCTGGGCCTGGCCTGGGTGCTGACCGTGCTGGCCCTGCTGGGGCCGAGCTGGCAACGCGTTGAGCAAACCGGCCAGAAACCCGCTGACCCGCTGGTGGTGTTGCTTGAGTTGACCCCGGAAATGCTCGCCGCAGACGTTGCGCCAAACCGGCTGGAACAGGCCCGGCGCAAACTGCTGGATCTGCTGCAAAACCGCAGCGACGCGCAGACCGCCATCGTCGTCTACGCCGGCAGCGCCCATACGCTGGTGCCACTGTCGGATGACCTGTCGACCAGCCGCAATCTTTTGGATGCGCTCAAGCCGTCGCTGATGCCCCAGGCCGGTCATCGCGCCGATCTGGCGGTGGCCAAGGCCCTGACGCTGCTGGATCAGGGAGCCCTTGGCCAGGGGCGGATCCTGCTGATCGGTTCGTCGCTGACGGAACACGAACGCCAAGGGATTCGTCAGGCGCTGGACGCCAAGTCCACACAATTTCTGATGCTCGGCATCGGTACCGCCGAAGGTGCGCCGGTCGCACAGGACGACGGCAGTTTCCTCAAGGACGATCAGGGCGCGATTCTGGTGCCGCATCTGGACGGCCCCAGCCTGAAAGCCTTTGCCAATGGCCTGGGTGGAGGTTACGCCCAGGCACGCCTGGACGATGCCGACCTGCGCGACCTCGGCCTGCTCGACGGCCCACGGGACCTGCGCAACGACGGCCAGACGTTACGCCTCGACACCTGGGCCGATCAGGGTTACTGGCTGCTGCTGCCGTTATTATTGCTGGCCGCCTGTGCCGGGCGTCGCGGCTGGCTGTTCTGCTTGCCGCTGCTGTTCCTGTTGCCGCAACCGAGTTATGCCTTCGATTTCGAAGACTTGTGGCTGCGGCCCGATCAGCAGGGTTTGCACTTGCTCAAACAAAAGCGCCCTGCCGAAGCCGCGCAGCATTTCGAAGACCCGCAATGGCAAGGTGTGGCGCTCTATGAAGCTGGCGACTACAGTGGCGCCGCCCAGCGGTTTGCCCAAGGCAACGACGCCCACGCCCACTACAATCGGGGTAACGCGCTGGCCAAAAGCGGCGAACTGGAAGCGGCGCTGGATGCTTATGAGCAAGCGCTGGAACTTCAGCCAGACCTGCGCCCGGCGCTGACCAACAAGGCACTGGTGGAAGCGCTGCTCAAGCAGAAAACCGCTACACCGCCCGTCGAGCCGGACAAAACCGCCGAGGGCGAAACCGAAACCATGCCTCAGGAACCGCCACCGGGCAGCGCCACCCAGCCGAGCGATGGCGAGCCGAAAACCGATGCCCAACAGGCCACGCCGGACGCCGAGCAGCCGCCCACGGCACCACCGCAACCGGGCGCCAATGAAGTTCCGGGCAGCGAATTGGGGGATGAACAAAGCACCACGCCACCACGGCGCCCCGCCAGCGACATGCTCGAAGGCGAACAGCAACAGGCGCTGGAGCAATGGTTGCGCAAGATCCCGGATGACCCCGGCGAACTGCTCCGGCGCAAATTCTGGTACGAACAGCAACAACATCAGGATCAGGGAAAAACTCGATGACCCGCTTCACCGCCTTCTTGCTTGCACTGCTTCTCTGGACCGCTCAGGCCCAGGCCGCGGAGCTGGTCGCCAGTGTCGATCGCAGTCGCCTGAATTCCGGGGAGACGGTCGAACTGACTCTGGAATCCAGCGACGTGACCCAGTTCGGCAAACCCGACCTGACTCCGCTGGAGCCGCAGTTCGAGGTGCGCGGTACCCGTCAGGTCAACCAACCGAACACCCTCAACGGCAACACTCAAGCGACCACCCGCTGGATCATCACCCTGCTGCCCCGGCAGAACGGCAGTGTGGTAATTCCGTCACTGCAACTGGGCGAGGCGCAGAGCCAACCGATTACCGTGCAGGTGATCGAAAGCGAAACCCAGGACAGCAGCAACACGCTAGCGCCGGTGTTCATCGAAGCCAGCCTCGACCAGAACAGCGTCTATGTGCAGGCTCAGGCGATCCTGACCTTGCGCATTTATCATTCGGTGTCGCTGTACGACGACAGCAGCCTGACCCCGTTGCAGATTCCCGATGCGCGCATCGAACAACTGGGCGAGTCGCGCACCTACGAGAAAGCCATCAACGGTTTGCGCCACGGCGTGATCGAAATGCGCTACGCGATCTACCCACAGCACAGCGGTGTATTGACCATTCCGGCGCAAGTGTTCAGTGCCACACTGGTCGATGCCCAACCGTCCCAGGACGGATCGCCCCAGGGGCCAAAACCGGGCAAATTGATGCGCGTCAGTTCCACCGAGATTCCGCTGACGGTCAAGGCCAAGCCCGGCAGTTATCCAGCCGATGTTCCCTGGCTACCGGCCCGCAGCCTGAGCCTGAGTGAAAGCTGGAGCCCGGAACCGGATCATGCTCAGGTCGGCGACTCGCTGACCCGCAGCCTGACCTTGAGCGCCGAAGGCCTCGCCAGCTCTCAACTGCCACCGTTGCCCGCCACCGAGATCAACGGCCTGCGGCGCTACCCGGATCAACCGGTGCTGAGCAACCAGAGCGGAGAGCGTGGCTTGGTCGGCAGTCGCGAGGACCGTGAAGCCCTGGTGCCGACCCGCACCGGCGACATCGACTTGCCGAGCGTTGAAGTGATCTGGTGGAACACCTTCGAGGATCATCTGGAACACACCAGCCTGCCGGCCCGCACGCTGCAAGTGGCGAGCAATCCGAGCCTGATCGTCGACACCCCGGCGAGCGGCCCGCTGGTGATGTCCGGCGCCAGCAACGAAGCCCTTTGGTGGTGGAAACTCAGTACGGCAATTCTGGCCTGCACCACCCTGCTAGGCTTCGGCCTCTGGTGGCGCGCCCGCTCGCAACCGGCAGTCCTGCGGGCAGCGCAGACCGGCCCGAGCCCACGCACGCTGCTCGACGACCTCAAACGCGCCTGCCAGGCCAACGACACCCACGCCACCCGCCAGGCCCTCGACGCCTGGGCCCGGCAACAACCGGAAACCCTGGCCGACATGGCCGCCCGCTTCGTGCCGCTGTCCGATGCCCTCGACGGCCTGAACGGCGCGCTCTACAGCGAAACCGGCCAGTACTGGCAAGGCGAAGAACTCTGGCGCGCCATCCGGGCGATCCCGACGGCCGAAGGGTTTCAAGGCGTGGTCGGCGACAGTGGGTTGCCGCCGCTTTATCCCAAATAATCACTGGACCTTGTGGCGAGGGAGCTTGTCGGATCGCCGCACCGTCCCGTTCGGCTGCGCAGCAGTCGCAAATGGCTGATGCGCCATACCGGAAGAAATGAGGGGTGTGGTTTTGGGGCTGCTTCGCAGCCCAGCGGGAGCAAGCTCCCTCGCCACAGGCCTTCGGCTCGATCAGATCCATCGCGCCATCCCAAGTATTTGCCAGTAAACTCTCCCCTCTTTAGCCGCCATCATTTCCCCCGCGGCCATCACCTTATTTTGTTGCGGAGTACGCCTTGCGTCTGTTCCACACCTCCGACTGGCACCTTGGGCAGAACCTGCACGGCCAGGAACGCGATTTCGAGCACGCCTGTTTTCTCGACTGGCTGCTGCGTCAGCTGAAGCTGGACCAGCCTGATGTGCTGCTGATTGCCGGCGATATCTTCGACACGGTCAACCCGCCGGTCAAAGCCCAGGAACGCCTCTACGATTTCATCGTCAGCGCCCACGAGCAGCAGCCCTTGCTGACCATCGTGATGATCGCCGGCAACCACGACTCCGGCTCGCGCATCGAACTGCCCGCGCCGTTGATGCGCCGCTTGCGCACTCACGCCCTGGGGCGCGTGCTGTGGCTGGATGACGGCCAACTGGATGCCGAACGCCTGTTGCTGCCGTTGCCGGATGCCAGCGGCGCAATCGCTGCCTGGTGCCTGGCGCTGCCGTTCCTGCGCCCCGCCGAAGTGACCGGCGCGCAGCTGGGTGACAACTATTTGCGCGGCATCGGCCAGGTTCACGAATGGCTGATTGAAGCGGCGAACGCCAAGCGCAAGCCGGGTCAGGCGCTGATCGCTATCAGCCATGCGCACATGGCCGGCGGTTCGGTGTCCGAGGACTCCGAGCGCAGCCTGATCATCGGCAACGCTGAAGCCCTGCCTGCCAGCCTGTTCGGGCCGAGCATCAGCTATGTCGCCCTCGGGCATTTGCACAAGCCGCAGAAGGTCAACGGCGAAGAACGCATCCGCTACAGCGGCTCGCCGATTCCGTTATCGTTCTCCGAGATCGGTTATCAGCATCAGATTCTCGACATCAAACTGGATGGCGAAACCCTGCTCAGCGTCGAACCGAAGCTCATTCCCCGACCAGTGAACCTGCAACGCCTCGGCCCCGCGCCGCTGGCGGAGATCCTGCTGCAACTGGCCGACCTGCCCAACATCGACCTGCTCGCCGACATCCAGCGCCAGCCGTGGCTGGAAGTGCGGGTGCGCCTCGATGAACCGCAACCGGACCTGCGCCATCAAGTGGAAACAGCCCTGCAAGGCAAAGCGGTACGGCTGGTGCGGATTGCCGCCGAATACGCCGGCAACGGCAGCCGCGACGGCGTCGAGGACGGCGCCACCTTGATCGAACTGGACCAACTGACGCCGCAGGAACTGTTCAGCCGCGCCTGGCAGGACAACTACGGCAGCGAGGTCGACGAGCAAACGCTCAGGGACTTCGCCGAGCTGCTGCAAGATGTGCAGATGGAGAGCGAGCAACCATGAAAATCCTCGCGATCCGCCTGAAAAACCTCGCTTCCCTGGCCGGGCCATTTGAAATCGACTTCACCGCCGAACCCTTGGCCAGTGCCGGCCTGTTTGCGATTACCGGGCCGACCGGCGCCGGCAAAAGCACCCTGCTCGATGCGCTGTGCCTGGCGCTGTTTGGCGCCGTGCCGCGGCTGAACAATACCGGCCGCGATGCCAAGGTTCCGGACGCTGATGGCGAAATCGGCACCGGCGACCCGCGGACCCTGCTGCGTCGTGGCACCGGCGAAGGTTATGCCGAAGTGGATTTCGTCGGCATCGACGGTCGCCGCTATCGCGCGCGCTGGGAGGCCAATCGCGCTCGGGAAAAGGCCGGCGGCAAGCTGCAAGCCAGTCGCCAGAGCCTGCGCGACATCGATCAGGATCAACTGCTGGCCAGCCAGAAAGGCGAATACAAGACTCAGCTCGAAACCGCGCTGGGCCTGAACTTCGAACAGTTCACCCGCGCCGTGTTGCTGGCCCAGAGCGAGTTCAGTGCATTCCTCAAGGCGGACGACAACGACCGTAGCGAACTGCTGGAAAAGCTCACCGACACCGCGCTCTACACCCGCCTCGGTCGCCGCGCCTTCGACAAGACCAAAGAAGCGCGCGAAGCCCACAAGCTGTTGCAGGACCAGGCCACCGGGGTCACGCCACTATCGCCTGAAGCCCGGGCCGAGCTTGATGAGCGCTTCAATGACGCGCAGCAGCAACTCAAGACCCAGCAGGCGCAGCTCAAGCAATTGGAGCTGCAACACACCTGGCTCAAGGACCTGCGCCAGTTGCAGGACGCGCAACAGAGCGCCACCGAGCAACTGCAATCCGCCCAACAACACTGGGACAGCCTGGCCAGCGAGCGCTTGAAGCTGACCCGTCTGGAGCAACTGGCCCCGCAACGGCACCAATTCGCGCGAAAGACCGAATTGACCACCCAGCTCACACCGCTGGCGGCACAGATTCAGCAGCATACCCAACAGCAAACCAAACTGAACGCGCGTCAGGCTCAGCTCGAACACAGCCTGAGCGCGGCGCAGTCGGCACTGGCCGCCGCACAAAGCCAACACAGCAACAGCGCGCCACTGCTGCGTCAGGCCTTCGAAGAGCAAAGCACCCTCGCCCGCCTGGTCAAGGACGCCAGTCTCAGCGCCGACCTCAAGCAGCAGGCGGAACTGGCCTGCACGCAGGGCCAAAGCACGATTCAGGGCTTGCTTGACCAGCAGAAACAGGTCGCAGAACGGTTGCAGCGTATCGCCGGTGAGCTTGAGCAGAGCACTCATCTGGCGCCACTGAGCGACGCCTGGAACGCCTACCGTGATCGTCTGCAACAACTGATGCTGATCGGCAATCGCCTGAACAAGGGCCAGTCCGAACTGGCCGGCCTGGAGCAAAACGCCACCCGCGCCGCCGAGGATCTGGCCACCCAGCGCCAGAGCCTTGAGCTGCTGTACAAAGAGGCCGGCGCCGAACCTGAAGCGGTGGCCGAGCAGATTCAGATCCTCGGCAGCCTGCTACAGGACAACCGCAAACAACTGCGGGCCATTGAAGAGCTGACGCGGCTGTGGGCCAGCCAGCAGGAACTGGACAAACGCGGCGCCGAGTTGCAGCAGCGCCAACTCGCCGCTCAGCAAGAGCGTGATCGTCTGACCCAGGACGGCGTGAAAACCAAAGCCGAATTGACCGTTGCCGAACAGACCCTGACCGTCACCCGCGAACTGCTGGAACGTCAGCGCCTGGCACGCAGTGCCAGCGTCGAAGAGCTGCGTGCACAACTGCTGGACGATCAGCCGTGCCCGGTTTGTGGCAGCCCGGACCATCCTTATCATCAGCCCGAAGCCTTGCTGCAAAGCCTCGGTCGGCACGATGAAAACGAACAGGCCAATGCCCAGAAAGCCGTTGACCTGCTCAAGGAAAAACTCACCGATCTGCGCGCCGAAGTCGGTGGCCTGATTGCTCAGCAAAAGGAATTGCTGCAACAGCAAGAACAACTCGCCACTCAGCAACAGAGCCTGGCACCGAGCCTGGAAGCGCACCCTCTGTCTGCTCAACTGTTGGCCCAGGACGCAGACAAACGCGATGCCTGGCTGACCCAACAAAGCAGCCAGTTGAACCAGAGCATCACCCAGGACGAACAGCGGCAAACCGCCCTGCTCACCCTGCAACAAGATGCCGCGCGACTGGCGCAACAACTGCGCAGCGCCGAAGCGGCGAACCAACAGGCGACACAACACCTGCTCAACCAGCAAAGGGAGTTGAGCAGCGATCGCCAACGCCTGGACGAAGAACTGAGTGCGTTCAGCAGCCTGCTGCCAGCCCAGACGCTGGAAGCCCTGCGCAATGAACCCGCCGCGACTTTCATGCAGCTCGACCAGCAGATCGCCCAGCGCCTGCAACAACTCGAACAGCAGCGCGATGAACTCGCTGAACAGCAACAACGCCTGCAGACGCTGGACAAAGAACAAGACCGCCAGCAGACCCGCACCCAGCAACTGGACGCCGCGCAGCAGCAGTTCAGCGCGTTGGCCGGGCAACAACAGGCTTGCCAGGAAAAACTGACGCAACTGCTGGGCGAACACGCCAGCGCCGAACAATGGCAACAGCAACTGGATCAGGCCGTCGAACAGGCGCGCAATGCCGAAGCGACGGCCAATCAGGAACTGCAAAGCGTGCGCACGGGGCTGGTGCAACTGGCCGCCGAACTCAAGGCGCAACAGGAACGTGCGCAAGCCCTGGAAAGCGAAGACCGCGAGCTCAGCAGCAAGATCGCCGACTGGCGCGCGCAGCATCCGGAGCTGGACGAAGGTGGGCTGGAAGCGCTGCTCGGTGTCAACGACCAACAGCTCAGCGAGCTGCGTCAACGATTGCAGCAAAGCGAACAAGACATCGCGCAAGCCAAGGTGCTGTTGCAGGAGCGGGATCAGCGCTTGCGCGATCATCAGGCGCAGCACAACGGCAACCTGGACGCCGGACAACTGGCCACGGCACTGGCCGAGCTGCAAAACCTGTTCGCCGCCAGCGAGCATCGCTGCGCTGAATTGCGCGCCGAACAAACCGAAGATCAGCGTCGACAAAACGCCAATCAGGCGCTGGCGCAGCAGATCGCCGACGCCTACGCCGAGTACCAGCGCTGGGCGCGCTTGAGTGCGCTGATCGGTTCGGCCACCGGCGACACCTTCCGCAAAATCGCCCAGGCCTACAACCTCGACCTGCTGGTGCATCACGCCAACGTCCAGTTACGGCAACTGGTGCGGCGCTATCGCCTGAAACGGGGCGGCAGCATGCTCGGGTTATTGGTGATGGACACCGAGATGGGCGATGAACTGCGCTCGGTGCATTCGCTGTCCGGCGGCGAGACGTTCCTGGTGTCGCTGGCGCTGGCGCTCGGTTTGGCATCGATGGCATCGAGCACGCTGAAAATCGAATCGCTGTTCATCGACGAAGGCTTCGGCAGCCTCGACCCCGAATCCCTGCAACTGGCCATGGACGCCCTCGACGGCCTGCAGGCGCAAGGACGCAAGGTCGCGGTGATTTCCCACGTACAGGAAATGCATGAACGGATTCCGGTGCAGATCCAGGTCCACCGTCAGGGCAACGGCCTGAGTACCCTGGAGGTGAAATGATCACGCTGTATTCGTTCCGCCGCTGCCCCTACGCCATGCGCGCTCGCATGGCCCTGCGTTATTCGGGGGTTGCGGTGAATATCGTCGAGGTCAGCCTCAAGGCCAAACCGGCCGAAATGCTCGCGCTGTCGAGCAAAGGCACGGTACCGGTGCTTAGCGTGGACGGCCGGGTGATCGATGAAAGCCTGGAAATCATGCGCTGGGCGCTGGCGCAGAACGATCCGCAGGACTGGCTTCTCAACGATGACCCTGTCGGGCAGCAATACATCGCCGGGCTGATCGAAGAAAACGATCAGGTGTTCAAGGTGCACCTCAATCGCTACAAATACGCCGAGCGTTATCCCGAGCAACCAATGACGTTTTATCGCGCCGAGGGCGAGGTGTTCTTGCGCAAGCTGGATCAATTGCTGGAGGGGCGCGCCTACTTGCTGGGCGAGCACCCGAGCCTGGCCGATGTCGCCTTGATGCCGTTCGTGCGGCAATTCGCCCATGTGGATCGCGAGTGGTTCGGGCAGACACCTTATGTGCGATTGCAGGACTGGTTGCAGCGCTTTCTGGAATCAGAGTTGTTCACATCAATAATGAAAAAATAGCGACCTCGTAGGAGCGAGGCTTGCCCGCGAAAGGGCCATAACATTCAACATTGATGTCGACTGACACACCGCTTTCGCGGGCAAGCCTCGCTCCTACAGGGAGATGGCGTTTCGGGGAATCAGGCCAACACCGAGCACATCCCCAACGCCGAGCAATCCACCTGGAATGGCCCGAAAAATTCGCCATTGGATTTGCTCGGCGGATTACCCACCAGCAACTCCAGCGCCTTGGCGGTCTGGATGTTGTGGGCGATGTTGTGGTTGCATTCGATGGCCCGTGCCACCGAGCCCGCCGAGCCCTGCCCGATCCCCAACAACGAAGCGCCATTGGTCATGAACGCCAGAAAGGCGATGACCCAGAGTCTGCGTCCTTTCATGCCCCTGCCACCCCCGCCAAGTCGACGTCATCAACCACCGCATGTTGAGCGCGGTGTTCGAACTGGATGCCGGGATAAGCGACCTGAATCGGTGCTTGAAGGCTGTGTTGCGATTGAGCCGAAAGGCTGACGACCAACACCATGGCCACGTAAAGACCAATGGCCAGGTAGGCGCCGTGTTTGGCAGAAGTGAGGATGGTGCTGGCCATGGTGATCTCCGTGGGCATGTTTCAGTGCCCACAGAATCGATCAAAAAACAGAAGATAACTAGCGACCTTTATGCATAGTAGCTATCAGTTTTATTGATCTTTAACCCAGCGCGTTTCAATCCTCGATAAAACTCATCAAGCGCTCACGGGCCGCGTCCGGCTCGTTGGGAACGGGCTGGGCAGCCGACAGAATCGGGGTGGAATAGAGAAACAGGAGAACCACTGCCAGACGCATCGCCATGCTGTCGATCCTTATTAGAGAAGGAGTCAAAAAATCAGCGTCAAATTTAAACACATGGCCATGTGATATCAAGCAATACATTGATGGCAATATGATGCTGTCGTAAATGCGTTATGCAGGAGCGACATCACTTCGGGGCTTTTCGACGCCTGTGGGCCGATCGGCAAGTGACTTCGCTCCTGCATAAAGGGTGCAGGGCTGACATTTCAGTGTTGGTTTTTGTGATCCAGCGCGGCGTAGAAGTTGGCGCTCTGTTGCAGGTATTTCTGGGTGTAGCTTTGGGTGTGGGATTTTTTGTCACTGATTTCAACGTTGGCGCTGGCAGGCAGAGCAACAGTGGCGGAAATAGCGGAAGCGGCGATAACAGAGAAGAGATTGAAGTTCATGGCGGTATCCTCGATTCAGTTGGCTTGCTTGCCCGGTTGGGCTGTGAAGCAAACTTAACTCCCGAGGGTCGGCGCCTTGAAATGCTTTGTAGCATTAGCCGATATCAGTCTCATTAATAGAAGGTTGCAGGCCCCATCAACCGGGGCCTGCGGCCTATTGACGCAGCAGGAACTTGAGATCGCTCGGGGCATCCATCGGCAGTTTTTGCACGGTTTTGCCCAACAGACCGGTCTTGGCGTCACGCTCGATGACGACAATCTGGTTGCTCTTCTGGTTGGCAATCAACACGAATTTGCCGCTCGGGTCGAGACTGAACTCGCGCGGGTGATCGCCGCCCACCGAGCGGCGCTGAAGCTCCTTGAGGTGGCCGGTTGCCGGGTCGATGGCGAACACCAGCAACTGATTGGCGGTGCCACGGTTACTGACGTAAAGGAACTTGCCATCGGCCGAGGCGTGAAGCGCAGCCGCGGCCTTGCCCGATGTGGGCAGCCCCGCCGCCAGATCGACCAACTGCGTTTGTTCGAGTTGGCCGTCCTTGTAATCGAACACCGCCACCTGCGCGCTCATTTCCATGGTCAGCCAGGCGTGCTTGCCATCGGCGCTGAACAGTAAATGTCGCGGCCCGCTGCCGGGGGGCAACGGGACGGACGCGGGTTTGGCGGCAGTCAACGGCAGTTCCGGATTGGCCTTGGGGTCGAAGCGATAGATAAAGATCTTGTCCGCGCCCAGGTCATTGGAAAACACGTATTGACCATCCGGCGAAGAGATCGCCGAATGCACGTGCGCTGACATCTGCCGCTCGGGGTCGATCCGGCTGGACGGATGACCGCTCATCTGCACGACGGGTTTCAGCTTGCCATCGGGGCTCACCGGTAACACCGCCAGGGTGCCGCCCGGGTCTTCAGCCACCGAGTAGTTGCTGACAAACAGATGGCTGGCATCACCGCTGATGCTCGAATGGGTCGGCTCGTTGCCCAGGGTTTGCACCTGGTTGATCAGGCTCAGTTCATGGGTTTTCGGATCGATTGCGTAACTGCTGACGCGCCCTACCGGATCGGCCTGCCCCGGGCCGTTTTCGTTGACCGCGAACAAGTGACGTTGATCCTTGGACACGGTCAGCCAGGACGGGTTGGCGCTCTTCACCACTTGCAGCGGCTTGGCATCGATCTGCCCGGTGCGGCTGTCGAAGTTAAGGCGATAAATCCCCTGGCTCTGGCCGGCGGTGTACGACCCCACCAGCAATTCGTAATTGTCGACCGACGCCGCCTGCACGCCCATCGCGCCGACGCTGCCGGCGATCAACAGTGGCCAGAAGTTACGCATCCTCATTCGTTTCATCCTCGTCATCCTGACCACCAAACGCTTCCATAGGTACCAGCCGGTGTTCACCGGAATCACCGGTGATGATCCAGCTCTTCAAATCGGGATCGAAAGTCGCTGCCTTGATCTGCGCCATGCTGAACTCCCAGCGCTTGAGCGCCCGACCGTCCATGCATTCGATGTGCAGGTTATCGTCTTCATCGAGAGAGAAGTCGAAAGCGTGCAGCCCGTCGATCTCCAGCATGTCGCAATGTTCGAGGGCGTTGAGCAAGGTGTCGTTTACGGCAGTCATGGCAGTCAATCTTTGAATGGGAAAGACGCAATGATAGCTCAATGCGGGAACGGACTGTGGCGAGGGGGCTTGCCCCCCGTTTGAGTGCGTAGCACTCACAAAATCTTTGGTACATCAGAGATTTTGGGGCTGCTTTGCAGCCCAACGGGGCGGTGCGGCGTTCCGACAAGCCCCCTCGCCACAGCCGTTAGAGCGCTTCTCGTGATGGTTTGCCATCGACCAAACGTTGGATGCGCAACGGATTGCCATTCTTCAACGCGTCCGGCAGCAGGCTGTCGGGGTAGTTCTGGAAGCACACCGGGCGCAGGAAACGGTCGATGGCCAGGGTGCCCACCGAGGTGCCGCGCGCATCGGAAGTCGCCGGATACGGCCCGCCATGGACCATCGAATCGCAGACTTCCACACCGGTCGGATAACCGTTGAGCAAGATCCGCCCGACCTTCTGCTCCAACAAGGGCGTCAGCTCGCCGAAGCGTTCGAAGTCCGCCGGCTCACCGATAATCGTTGCCGTGAGTTGCCCGTGCAGGCCGTTCAGCGCAGCACTGAGTTGCGCCTGATCCGCCACTTCAACAAACACCGTGGTCGGGCCGAACACTTCCTCTTGCAGCACTTCATCGCCATCGAGCAACAGACTCACATCCGCCTTGAACAATTGCGGCTGCGCCTGATTGCCTTGTTGCGGATTACCGGCCAAGTGCTCGATTTTCGGATGCGAAAGAAGCTTGTGCAGGCCTTTGCCATAGCTGCTCAAGGTGCCGGCGTTGAGCATGGTTTGCGCCGGCTGATCGCCGATCAGCCCGGCCACCTGCTGCACGAACGCACTGAACTGCGGCGAACGAATGCCGATCACCAGCCCCGGATTGGTACAGAACTGCCCGCAGCCCTGCACCACTGAAGCCGTGAGGTCACGGGCGATGCTTTCAGCACGAGTATCCAGCGCCTGCGGTAACACGATCACCGGGTTGATGCTCGACATCTCGGCGAACACCGGAATCGGCTGCGGCCGTGCCGCGGCCATGTCGCACAGCGCCCGACCGCCTTTCAGTGAACCGGTAAAACCGACCGCCTGAATCGCCGGGTGCTTGACCAGCGCTTCCCCTACTCCACCACCGTAGATCATGTTGAACACACCGGCGGGCATGGCGGTTTTTTCAGCGGCGCGAATCACCGCGTCGGCCACCCATTCAGCGGTTGCCATGTGGCCGCTGTGGGCCTTGAACACCACCGGGCAGCCGGCGGCCAAGGCCGAAGCGGTGTCACCGCCAGCCGTGGAAAACGCCAACGGAAAGTTACTCGCGCCAAACACCGCCACCGGCCCCAGGCCAATGCGGTACTGACGCAGGTCCGGACGCGGCAGTGGCTGGCGTTCCGGCAGCGCCAGATCGATCCGCGCGCCATAGAAATCACCACGCCGCAGCACCTTGGCGAACAGACGCATCTGGCCGCTGGTGCGCCCACGCTCACCTTGAATCCGCGCCGCCGGCAACGCGGTTTCGCGGCAGACCACGGCCACGAACTCATCGCCAAGGGCGTCCAGTTCATCGGCAATCGTGTCCAGAAATTGCGCACGGCGCTCGGCGCTCAGGCTGCGATAGGCCGGGTAAGCGGCGGCGGCAGCCTTCGCGGCGGCGTCGACTTCTGCAGCGGTGGCTTGGTAGAAATCGTGGGGCAAGGCCTCGCCGGTGCTGGCATCGGCGCTCTGCAGTTTGACGGTGCCGGCAGCGCTGCGCTGGCCGCCAATGTAGTTGTGACCAAGAATCCGGGTCATGGGTGTCTCCTTAAAGTGTGCCGACGGTGCCGGGTTCGAACGCTGCTTCAACCGGAGCGATGCCGTTGATCAAGGGGGCGCCGAACTCGGCCTGGCTGATCTCGAACACATCGCCCGGCCGGGTACGGATGCCGTCGGCGAAGGACAGGGTCGCGGTGCCGAAGAAGTGAATGTGCACATCGCCGGGGCGCAGGAACTGGCTGTATTTGAAATGGTGATACTCAAGGTTTTCCAGACTGTGGCACATGTTGGCTTCGCCACTGAGGAACTCGTTCTGCCACAGCACTTCGCCGTCGCGCAGAATGCGGCTGGTGCCCGCCAGGTGTTGTGGCAATTCGCCAACCCGAAGCTCCGGGCCATAGCTGCAACTGCGCAATTTCGAATGGGCCAGGTAAAGGTAATTTTTGCGTTCCATCACGTGATCGGAGAACTCATTGCCCACCGCGAAGCCGAGGCGATACGGTTTGCCGTCATGGCCAATGACATAGAGGCCGCTGAGCTCCGGCTCTTCCCCGGCATCCTCAGCAAAGGGCGGTAGCGGGAAAGGCTTGCCCGGTCGCACGACGATGCTGCCGTCGCCCTTGTAGAACCATTCCGGTTGCACGCCGGCCTGGCCGGCTGCAGGTTTACCGCCCTCCACACCCCACTTGAAGATGCGCATGGTGTCGGTCATCGCCGCTTCATCGCCGGCCTGCTGATGCATTTTGTCCCGAGCCGAGGCGCTGCCCAAATGGGTCAGGCCGGTGCCGCTGACCAGCATATGCGCCGGGTCCGGGTGATCCAGCGGCGGCAGGATGCGCAGCTTGGCCAGCAACTCGGCATAGTTGTGGCTGATGCCCAGCCCCAGGGTTTGAACCTGTCGCTCAAGAGTGGTGCCCGCCTCGATCGCCGCCAGCGCCAGATCCCGCACCGTGTGCGCATCCTGCACTTCACGCACCAGACCGTCTTCGACCACGCCGACGCGGCGTTCGCCATTACTCAATTCGAACTGAACTAAACGCATGAACCTTCTCCTGTTAATGCAGAACTTGTTGGCCAATCTCGCGTCAGGTACGGGTAGCACCGCGAGCACTTGCCGCGAACTGGTCGGCCGGCAGCACGTGCTTGCGTTCGAGCAGGCGATACACCACGCCGGTCAGGACCAGGCCGAACACCATCACGCAGGACAGGAAATACAGCCCCGACGCCAGGTTGCCGGTGTACTCCTTCAGCGCACCGATCACGAACGGGCCGATGTAGCCGCCGAGGTTGCCCACCGAATTGATCAACGCGATTCCTGCCGCCGCACTGGCGCCGGCGAAGAAGCGCCCCGGCAAGGTCCAGAACACCGCCGTGCAGGAAAACAGCGCGAATGCCACCAGGCACAGCGCCGCCAGTTGCAGCACCGGCACCGACAGCCAGGCGCTGAGGAACAGGCCGATGGCACCCAACACATACAGCACCGCCAGATGACCGTAGCGATCATTGAGGCGGTCGGAACTGCGCGGAATGATCAGCAAACCGATGATTCCGAAGATGTATGGCACCGATGACACGAACCCGGTCACCAGGTCTGTGCCACCGAACTGCTTGATCAGCGTCGGCAGCCACAAACCGAGGCCATAGATGCTCAAGGTCACTGGCAGATAGAACAGCGCCAGCAGCAACACCCGTTTGTCCTTCAGTGCATGCAACGGATTGCCGTGGCAGGTCTGGCCATACTCGGCGAGGTCTTTTTTTAGTTCCCCGGTCAGCCAGTCTTTCTCGGATTGATCCAGCCATTTCACTTGGTCCGGGCCGTCCGGCAAGTAGCGCAGCACCGGCCAGGTCAGCAGGATCGCTGGCGTACCGATAACGATGAACAGCCACTGCCAGCCGTGCAGGCCAAGCGTGCCGTCCATACCGAGCAAACCGCCGGACACCGGGCCGGTGATCATCATGGCGATGGGTTGGGAAAGGATGAACAGCCCGAGGATCTTGCCGCGATGGCGAATCGGGAACCATTGGGTGATGTAGTACAGCACGCCTGGAAAGAACCCGGCTTCGGCCGCGCCGAGCAGAAAACGCATCACATAGAAGCTGTTCGGGCCCTGGACGAACGCCATGCCGATGGTGATAGCGCCCCAGGTGACCATGATCCGCGCGAACCAGCGTCGGGCGCCGAAGCGGTCGAGCATCAGGTTGCTGGGGATCTCCAGCAGAAAGTAGCCAATGAAGAAAAGCCCGGCACCAAATCCGTAAGCCGCATCACCGATGCCGACGTCGGCGCCCATGTGCAGCTTGGCGAACCCCACGGCGGAGCGATCCACATAGGCGATCAGGTACAGCAGGATCAGGAAGGGAATCAGTTTCAACGTGATGCGACGGATAAGCCGCAATTCCTGGCTCATGAGTTCGGTCTCCGATTGTTGTTGTTATAGAACCTCGGGGGACGCCTCTCGCGGAAAACCATCAGGGCCATCCCTCCGTTGAAAACGACTATATAGTATTACTATTTAACCAACAACACTTCCAAACAGCCGAAATTGCGCTTATGTTACGCCACAGCTCGAACAATATAGTCATACAATAAGAGAACCGATCATGACTGATAAGAAACCCACCCTGCGCTCCGCCCAATGGTTTGGCACTGCCGACAAGAACGGCTTCATGTACCGCAGCTGGATGAAGAATCAGGGCATCGCCGACCATCAGTTCCACGGCAAGCCGATCATCGGCATTTGCAACACCTGGTCGGAACTGACCCCGTGCAACGCGCATTTCCGCCAGATCGCGGAGCACGTCAAACGCGGGGTGATCGAAGCCGGTGGCTTTCCTGTGGAATTCCCGGTGTTCTCCAACGGCGAATCGAACCTACGCCCCACCGCCATGCTCACCCGTAACCTGGCGAGCATGGACGTCGAGGAAGCCATTCGCGGCAACCCGATCGATGGCGTGGTACTGCTCACCGGTTGCGACAAAACCACTCCGGCGCTGCTGATGGGCGCGGCCAGTTGCGACGTGCCGGCGATCGTCGTCACCGGTGGGCCGATGCTCAACGGCAAGCACAAGGGCCAGGACATCGGTTCGGGCACGGTGGTGTGGCAGCTCAGCGAACAGGTCAAGGCTGGCACGATCACCCTTGATGATTTCCTCGCGGCCGAGGGTGGCATGTCCCGTTCCGCCGGGACCTGCAACACCATGGGCACCGCCTCGACCATGGCTTGCATGGCCGAAGCGCTGGGCACGTCCCTGCCCCACAACGCGGCGATTCCGGCAGTCGATGCGCGCCGTTATGTGTTGGCGCACATGTCGGGTATGCGTGCGGTGGAGATGGTTCGCGAAGATTTGAAGCTGTCGAAAATCCTCACCAAGGAAGCCTTCGAAAACGCCATCCGGGTGAACGCTGCCATCGGCGGTTCGACCAACGCGGTGATCCACCTGAAAGCCATCGCCGGACGCATCGGTGTCGAACTGGACCTGGACGACTGGACCCGCATCGGTCGCGGCATGCCGACCATTGTCGACCTGCAACCGTCCGGGCGCTTCCTAATGGAAGAGTTCTATTACGCCGGTGGCTTGCCTGCGGTGCTGCGTCGCCTGGGCGAAGCCAACCTGATTCCGAACCCGAACGCCCTCACCGTCAACGGCAAAACCCTCGGCGAGAACACCAAGGACGCGCCGATCTATGGTCAGGATGAAGTGATCCGCACCCTCGACAACCCGATCCGCGCCGACGGCGGCATCTGCGTGTTGCGCGGCAACCTGGCGCCACTGGGTGCGGTGCTCAAGCCTTCAGCCGCCAGTGCCGAGCTGATGCAACATCGCGGGCGCGCGGTGGTGTTCGAGAATTTCGACATGTACAAGGCGCGGATCAACGATCCGGAACTGGACGTGGACGCCAACTCGATTCTGGTAATGAAAAACTGCGGGCCGAAGGGTTATCCGGGCATGGCCGAAGTCGGCAACATGGGCTTGCCGGCCAAGCTGCTGGCCCAGGGTGTGACGGATATGGTACGGATTTCCGACGCACGCATGAGCGGCACGGCGTACGGAACCGTGGTCTTGCATGTGGCACCGGAAGCCGCCGCCGGCGGGCCTTTGGCGGCAGTGAAGGAAGGCGACTGGATCGAGCTCGATTGCGCCAGTGGACGTTTGCATCTGGACATTCCGGATGCCGAACTGGCCGCGCGCATGGCCGATCTGCAACCGCCACAACAGTTGCTGGTGGGCGGCTATCGCCAGCTGTACATCGACCATGTGCTGCAGGCGGATCAGGGCTGCGACTTCGACTTCCTCGTCGGTTGTCGTGGAGCCGAGGTGCCGCGTCACTCTCACTGACCCTCTGGATTCTGTAACCACAGTAGAACCTGTGGCGAGGGAGCTTGTCGGATCGCCGCACCGTCCCGTTGGGCTGCGAAGCGGCCCCAATACAGGCAGTCGCGATTTGTCAGGCAGACCGTGCCGGCCGATTTGCGACTGCTTCGCAGCCGAGCGGGACGGTGCGGCGATCCGACAAGCTCCCTCGCCACAATGATTGTGCCCGCCACGCCTGCTATCATGCGCAGCACCCCATCGCACAGGACCGCGCCGTTCCCCATGGATTACCGCAAACCCTCCGACCGCAAAAGCATGCACTCGCGCATCGTCCAGGAATTGGGCATGCAGATTGTCTCGGGACGCTTCAAACCGGACGACAAACTGCCCGCCGAAGCCCTGTTGTGCGAGGAATACGCGGTCAGCCGGCCAGTCCTGCGCGAAGCGACCCGAGTGCTGGTTGCCAAGGGCCTGGTGTATTCCCGTCCGCGAGTCGGCACCGTGGTCAAGCCGCGCCGGGAGTGGCACATGCTCGACCCGGACGTGCTGCACTGGCTGATGCAAAGCAGCCCGCAGAATGAGTTCTTCAGCCTGCTGACCAGCGTGCGCAGCATCATTGAACCGGCCGCTGCAGCCCTGGCCGCGCAGTTCGCCACCGACGCAGACATCGCCTCCATCGGTGAAGCCTACCAACGCATGGAGTCAGCACCGACGCCTGAAGCCTTGTTGCAGCCGGACCTGGATTTCCACAGCCGCATCGCCGACGCGACCCACAACGACCTGCTGGCGAACCTGTGCAACATGTTGTCGGTGGCGATTGCCGAAGCCTTGAAACACTCCAACCAACGGCCGAACCTGCATGAACTGGCGTTGCCTCGGCATAAGGCGATTCTCACGGCTATCGAGAATCGCGATGCGCTGGGTGCGCGGCATGCGACGCTGGTGCAACTGGACGATGCGCGTAATGCGCTGAATGTGGTGCTCGGCACCGATCCCGCATAACCACCACAATTCCCCTGGGCTCATTGCCACCACGTAGTCATCCCTTAGATCATCGAATTGTCGGATCTGCGGTATCCCGTTACCGCACATCCATTCCGGCCTCGCCTTACTTTGCGTGACTCAACCCATGCAAAGGATTGCATCATGCCGATACCTGCATCCCCCCCTGCCACGGCGGACATGACCGATATCATCGCGCACGCCGTCAGCGCCCGCTTCAGCTCCCGCCCCACCCTGCGCTCGGAAACCGCTCGCCTGCTCAAGGACGGCGTACTGGAAAAGTACCCGCAACTGGACTTCGACCCTGAGCGAACCAAAATCGCGCAGCCGATTCCCAACGGGGCCTGGCGCCTCACGTTACTGCTGGACTTGGTACTGGATTATCTGGCCAGCGGCACACCTGTCGCTTTCAGCGAGCGGTTCGGTCGTGCCTGCTTTCTGACCAACCGTGCGCCCGCGCAACTGACTGTCGGCAAAACCACATCACGCCTGCCTGATCTCCAGGTGATTGCGGGGGTCATCCTTGAGCTGCCCGACTTGCTGCACATCGGGCTCCAGGAATCGCTGACCCTTTACTGGAACCAGAAGGACGAGGCCGGCGTCAGCCGCTGGCAATGGCTGGGAAACTCGCTGGCCGGTGTCCTGCAGACATCCGCGACCCGCCTGTCGAAAAGCAACCCGGTACAGGCCGGGATTCTCGCGGAGCTGGCCAGCCACCCGGACAACCTGCAGCGTCTCCAGCAATCCTGGTCAAAAGGCCCGATACAAGCCTGCACCCTACAAACCACCCTGACCAACGGTGACGTCTCCATTACGCTGCAGGCCTCCGAGCTCCTGGTGACTTGTGGTGAAACCCATTTGTTGTGCAGCGTGACCGGCAAAATCGAGCCCTTCGCTTCCCTGGAAGCTTTCGGCCTGGCTTGGGGCGCACGGTTTCAGCGGGCATACAAAGCCGATGTCATCACCTGGAAGCGGTTTGAGCCGGACGGCAACATCTTTGACATTCAGGCTGCCCTGCTCCTGAACCGGCAACTGGAAGATCTGGCTGCGCTCAAATTGCCCGCCAGCCAGGGCCTGGGCGAGTTGGTGAAACACGTTGATGCGATCACCGAAGTCGCCACGCTGTTCATCGACAGCCAACCGGACGAGGCCGCTTTTCAACCGATACAGGCGTCGATTCCCAGGTGGTTGCAAGCGGCGACACCCACTGACCGCATGGCCTATCGCTAGCACGTCCTGGCCATGGCCAGCGTCAAGCAACAGACCCAGGGGCGCACCTTCAACGATGGCATCGACGACCTTCGTACGTTTGCCCGAAAAGCCTTGCACAAGCAGATGCAGGAAGATTATCCGCTGGCGCCCGGTTACAACTCCGACGAACTGGAACTGACCTTTCATGTACCCGTCGGTGACCTCGGCAGCGGCTACATCGAAACCGTCAAAATGACCCTGACCGAGCTGGCGATCAACAATCTCGCCGCAAAACCCAAGGGCCGCATGACTGTCCGTCACACGGGAGATCAACTGATTCAGCAGTGGACTACCGACGCCTACCTGCTGGACCTGGTGAGCCGGGTCAATGTCGGCCAGCACTATCCCGAACTGATCGAAACCTTGCTGCTCGGCGAGACCGACGACGCACGGGAGCGGGAACGATTGTTCGCGCTGGAACTGTCGGTTCATCTCCCCCTGCTGGCCCTCGAGCATTCGATCAAGGGTGAGCACGGGTTCACCCATCTGGGGTATCGCTATGTCGATGCGTTGATGAATCGCACCGCCGCCGAACGGGTCGTCAACGAACAGGCCGTGGTCATCCGGCCCCTGGCGTTCCAACGCAAGGACGGCGCCGACTGTGATGTGGCCGCCAACATGTTCATCATCGAGCCCAAAGACTTGCAGGCCTCTGGCCCGCATATCCTCTATCGCCCGTTGTACACCCCGTCACTGCAGCAATACGCCGCTCGCAGCGACTTGCTCAAAGCGATCGCGCAACAGGGCGCGCTGCAAACCAGCGTGCTGACCTGGCTCCCGGACCGCGCACGTCCGGTTTACGACAACAACGGTTTCAACGAACCGCATATCAACCACTTTCACATCGGCGACGAGTTCTCACCGCCCGACAAGCCGAAACCGGCGATTCTGGCAGGCGACGAAGCTGCGGCCCGGTGGCTCAGTGCAGTGGAGGAAGGTCGATTGCCGGCCAGCCTGTTCGCCAGCAACGCCCGGGCGCTGGCCGATCTGGCTGACAGGCAATCGGTGTCCAATGCCGAAAGCCGTTGGGCGATCATCCTTGAGGGTGGCTGGCTGGTCTTTAACAACCTGGTACTGCCACTGTTGCGCGGCCCGGCAATGCTGGTGGGCTGGATGCTGCAAATCACCCATAGCCTGATCAACGACCTGCCCGCACTGGACAGTGATGACCCAACTACCCGGAATCTGGCCTGGATCGATGTGCTCTTGAACATCGGCCTGCTCCTTTTGCATGTCGCACGAACTCAAGGTGAACGGCCTGCACTCGCGCCAGAGCGCATGGGCGAAGACGCTCCGGTGACCCTCGATCCGCTGCGCCGTCTGTTGCCACTGGACTTGCTGCATCCCGAGACAACCATCACTCAAGAAACACCCGGACTGCCCTCCGAACCGCCGGGCAGTGGCAATACGTTGCTGGATTTCAACCTGTCGACCGCTCGGGACTCGACCTCGGCGCGGCTGTTCAACAAGCTGCAGGCGGTCAAGGTTGCATGGCCCGCGTCTCTGCCAGAGCCTGTTGCAACCGGTCCGTTCAAGGGGCTGTACCGGATCGACAACAAATGGCACGTCACGGTCGCCGGCCTGCTGTTTCGCGTGAGTGTCGTGCCCGGTTTCGGTGAGGCCTACCTGGTGCATCCCGAGCATCCCGACCATCCGGGAATCAAGCTCAAAACCGATGGATACGGCCGGTGGACGCTGGATCAAGGGCTGAAACTGCTCGGCGGAGGACGTAACGCCAGGCGGGATGCCCTGCGCGAGAGCAAACAACAACGCATCAGCCTGCTGGAACTGAACCACCAGGAATTCTTGCAGCAACAGACGCAGGTGCAAAAACGCGTTGATATCGCGGAAAAGCTGATGGAGCTGAAAACAAACGACCCCGCCAGCAGCGAGCAGGATCGCACCACTTTTCGCCAACGGTTCGCAGACGAGCTGGACAAACAGAGCGAAACCTATGTCACGGCGCTTGCCGAAATCCGCGAAAAAAGCGCTCTGAGCAAATCCGATCCCGATCCAAACCTGCAGCGCAACTTGCTGGAGAATCTCATCAACAACGCGCGCAAACGTGTGGTCATCGCTGACCGGGAACGGGAAGCCATCAATCGAACTTACGCGGACTTGACCCGCGGTATCGAACACTTGCGCGAAGCAATCAAGGACAAGGGCAACGTCGTACTGGATCGATACTTCGAATTCATGCGCAGGACCTCCGAAGTCAACGAAACCATGATCAGGTTCTACGAAGAAACAGAGAGCCGACTTGCGGAGCTTAAACACCTGTCTCGCTTGGGCTTGGAGGACTGGAAACGGTTGACCGACAATCGCTCCGAGAATGAATTGACCGCTTTGCGAGTCAAATCCTACCAACTGAGCATCTTGCGTATTCTCAGCCTGAAGGAACTGGGTAGCGCCACCATGGCCCCACTCGAACGCGCACTCGATCCCCTGATGTTGCTGTCTCGCTCCCATTCCGAACTGCAAACTTCTCGCACTTATAACAATAGCGATCGGATCGCCGTTCTGGACAACCTGGTCGATCACTACCGCAAAGCACTGGACGGGCTTGAAAGTATCGGCATCTTCAATGCCGAAGAATTACAGCCGGCGGCCTTCAATCGCCTGCGAGAGATCATCGGTGAACTGCGCCTCGATGCCGAGCGACGTCTGGCCGACGACCTTCAAAATCTCCCGCAACCTTCGGTCTCCGAGCCCGGTCCGTCTTCACCCGGAGCCAGCAAGCCCCCGATCCAGCGCCCCTCTTCATGGGCCAGTCGCAAGCGGGTCATCAAAACCGCCAAGGGCACTCTGATCGGTGATATTCGCCCCCGCGTGGCTAACCAGGGCGGAGACATTGTTGATATCAACGGTCCACTCGAAGATGCACCACTGGCTTCGTTCCATGAACATGAACCGAATGTCTGGGTAGAAATGATCGAGGTCAGGCAGCCCGCACCCAAGGCCTCCGCGCACTCCTACGCACAGCTCAAAGGGGATGCCCGAAAGGCCATCGCCAATGTCGACAAGCAGGTAAGGAAAATCGAGGGTTACGCGCAACGCGCAAGCTCACCCAAGGAAATTGAAGAACAATTGCAACGCGAAGCACAAAAGCTGACCGGGTATGCCGAGGGTCTGGAACACCATGAGGCCCCCTCGCCAAACCGGGAACAAGATGCCTCGTTAATCCGCGATTTACGCGATCACGCGCGAGCCCTCGACAGTAAGGCATCGGAACTGCGCATCCGCATGACACTGGCCCAGCCCCCCAGCAGTGAGGGTGTGGAGTTTCTGTTACGGTGCAAGGAGGTTTACCCACGCATGATCGGTAATCGCGTACAACTGAAAACCGGACGTAAAGACTTCATGCAGGAGTACGTCCTGTTGAACAAAGACGATCAACCCTGGGGGTACGCACATTTTCACTATGAGCGCTTCGATGATGCCAAGACGCAATATACCCAGGCCCATCTGAAAACCAGGGAACAACGCTTCGAAACCTACGAATCGGCGATGGCCAAGGCTACAGATCCGAAACAGAAAATCGATATCCACCGCGGGATCATCAGCAAGGAACTGGCCAACAGTGCATTCCTGACGCTACAACCACGCTGAGTGATTCGGTCCCTGTCTAGTCCTGAAACAGGTGTAAACCTTATTCAGGACGAGACACCCCCATAAAAAAAGCCGCAACCTGAGTTGCGGCTTTTTGGGTCAGGCTGACGCCTAGTGAGCAAACAGCGAGTTGCCCTTCTGCCCCGCCAGTTTCTCTGGCTTGATCAGGAACCGCGCCAGCGCCGGCAGCAGCCACAACGCGCCAAACATGTTCCAGAGCAGCATGAAGGTCAGCATCAGGCCCATGTCGGCCTGGAACTTGATCGCCGAGAAGATCCAGGTGCACACGCCGATTGCCAGGCACAGACCGGTGAACAACACAGCTTTACCGGTGGATTTCAGCGTCTGGTAGTACGCCTCTTGCAGCGACAGACCGGCACGCAGGAAGCTTTCCAGGCGACTGTAGATGTAGATCCCGTAATCCACGCCGATCCCCACCCCGAGTGCCACCACTGGCAAGGTCGCCACTTTCACACCGATGCCCATGAACGCCATCAGTGCGTTGCCGAGCACCGAGGTCAGCACCAGCGGCAGCACGATGCACAAGGTCGCCGCCCAGGAACGGAAGGTGATCATGCACATGGTCGCGACGCAGATATACACCAGCACCAGAATCGTCAGTTCGGAACGCTTGATCACTTCGTTGGTGGCGGCCTCGATCCCGGCATTACCGGCGGCGAGGAGGAATTCCAGGCCTTCCTTGTTGTTGTCCTTGGCGAAGTCCTGCACCGCATGAACCGCGCGATCCAGGGTTTCGGCCTTGTGATCGTTGAGGAACACCAGCACCGGCGCCAAAGAGCAGTTGTTGTTGTACAGACCATCGGCACGGGCGATGGAGTTGTTCAACACGTCCGGATTGCGCGACAGGGTTTCCCATTTCAGGTTGCCCTCGTTCATGCCCTTGATCATTTGCTTGGACACGGTCACCAGCGAGATCGCCGACTGCACGCCCTCGGTGTTCTGCATCTTCCACATCAGCTCGTCGATCGGTGCCATGGCTTCATAGCGCGAGCACCCTTCAGGCTTGGTCTTGACCATTACCACCAGCACGTCGGAACTGGTGGAATAGTTGTTGATGATGAAGCTGTTGTCCTTGTTGTAACGCGAGTCCGGACGCAGTTCCGGCGCACCCTGGTCGAGGTCGCCGATTTTCAGGTTCTGGCTGTACCAAAGGCCACCGCCAAAGGCGATCAGCGCCAGGAGAATGGAGACCGGTGCGACTTTCGGGCTGGCAAAGTTCGCCAGCAGGCGCCAGAAGGGATGCTCGCGGTGCGCGTCTTTCTTGCTGCGGTCGACGGCGCGTTTGCTGATACCTACGTAGGAAATAGCTACCGGCAGCAGGATCAGGTTGGTGAATACGATCACCGCCACGCCGATGGACGCGCCGATGGCCAGTTCACGAATCACGCCGATGTCGATGATCAACAGCGTGATAAAGCCCACCGCATCCGCGAGGATCGCGATCATCCCCGGGAGGAACAACTGACGGAATGTTCGCCGCGCCGCAGTCAGTGCGTTGTCCGCCTCGCTGGACTGCAAGGCGATACCGTTGATTTTCTGCACGCCGTGGGAAATCCCGATGGCGAAGATCAGGAACGGCACCAGCATCGAGTACGGATCCAGCCCGAAGCCGAAAAAGTGCATCAAGCCGAGCTGCCAGACCACCGCCACCAGCGTCGTACTCAGTACTGCCACGGTGCTGCGCATGCAGTTGGTGAACCAGTACAGCAGGATCAGGGTGATGACGAAGGCGACGCCGAAGAACATCACCACCATGACCAGCCCATCGATCAGGTCGCCGACTTTCTTGGCGAACCCGACAATGTGGATCTTCACGTTAGGGTTCTGGGTTTCGAACTTGTTGCGGATCTTGTCTTCAAGTTCATGCGAGAACTTGCGGTAGTCCAGTGCCAGCAACTTGCCCTGGTCTTGCGGGTCCGGGTAGGACTCCAGCAGCGGGATGTCGACGATGCTCGACTTGAAGTCGTTGGCCACCAGCCGCCCGACTTGCCCGGACTTGAGCACGTTATTGCGCAGCAGGTCGAGGCTCTGCAGGGAGCCGTTATAGCTCTGGGGAATCACCTCACCACCGGCGAAGCCCTCCTCCGTCACCTCGGTCCAGCGCACGCTCGGGCTCCACAGCGACTTGAGGCCGGAACGGTCGACGCCGGAGATGTAGAACACCTCGTCGTTGATCTGGCGCAGGGTCTCCATGTACTCCTTGGAGAAGATGTCGCCATCGGTGGCTTCAACGGAAATCCGTACGGTGTTGCCCAGGTTCGCCAGATCGTTGCGGTGCTCCATCATCTTTTCAATGAACGGATGCTCGAGCGGGATCATTTTTTCGAAACTGGTGGACGGCCGGATCAGCGTCGCCTGCCAGAACAGGAAAATACTGACCAGCAGGCAGATGACGATCACCGCCGGGCGGTTGTTGAAGATCAGGCGCTCAAGAAACGTCGCCTTATCCTGATGAGGAGTGCTTAAGGATGTCATAGACCCGCCTTCTTATTATTTGCCCGGCTCATTTGGACGACCCGTTTGTGCCATTCTCTGCGCCCGTTGGCGAGGTGACGCGCACGCCGCCCTGGCCTGCCAGAATCAGATTACCGTTACCCGCCGCCGTGACCGACGAGACGGAAATGCGATCGGGACGGTTGAACACGCTGAAGGTTTCGCCGTCGTCGCTGCTGCGAATGACACTGCCACCATTGCCGACGATCACGATGGAACCGTCGTCGAGCAATGTGGCGCCGGACAGGCCGAATTCCAGCGCACCCCGTGCAGCCTTGAGTTCGACCTGCTCCCAGGTGGTGCCGAAATCCGTGGAGCGGTAGAGATTGCCCCGCAAGCCGTAGACCAGCAGCGTGGCCGGTTGCGCGGTGCCGATGACGCCGAACAGCGAGCCCTCGTAGGGGCCTTCAAGCTTTTCCCAGGTCTGCCCTTCATCGGCGGAACGGAACATGCTGCCCTGCTCGCCGACGATGAAAATGCCGGAATCCTTGACTGCAGCTATGGCGTTGAGGTGGTACTGGTCTTCGTTGGCCAGGCGATCGCTGACGTCTTCCCAGTTTTTGCCACCGTCGGTGGTTTCCAGCAAGGCACCGTAGGCGCCCACGGCAAAGCCGCTGTTGACGTCCTTGAACCAGACGTCGAGCAGCGGCGATTCGCGGCGCAGGTCTTCGAATTGCTTGGTCCAGGTGACACCACCGTCTTCACTGGCGAGGATCTGCGCGTCATGGCCGACGGCCCAACCGTGCTTGTCATCGACAAAAAATACCGCTGTCAGCAGTTGCCGGGTCGGCACCTTGGCTTGGGTCCAGGTCGCGCCCTGGTCATCGGAATAAAGAACGTGCCCGCGATCGCCGACCGCCACCAGGCGTTTGCCGGCATGCACGACATCGAGCATCAGGCCTTTGCTGGCCTTGGCGGATTCAATGGAATAGACCACGTCGGCGGTCGGCGCGGCAGCGGCCAGCACAGGGGCCGACAACACGGCACAACCCAACAGCGAGAGCGCTGTAGCCAGCAACGCGAACCTGCGTAACGCCGGCGGGCGGCAAATACTCACACCCATGACAGGCTCACTCATAGACCTTCCCCCATTATTATTGTTAGGTCATTCAACCTTTCAGGGCGCCGTAAGGGGGTGCTCACCGGGACTGCCCTATTCCAGAGCATAGTCCTGAAACCCGCAATCCAGAGCCCCTTCGGAAGCTGGGCTTATCCTATCGGGGTTTGGAAAGGTCTGACAATCGACGCCACGTTATGTTTTGTTAACCGGGGGGATATGGGGTGTGGGTGAATGGGGAGGCATTCGGAGCGGTGATTGGAGTCTGGGGTCTGGGGTACATATCCGTTTCTGCGGTAACGGCGGTTATTGGTTCCGCTCTTACAGCGGGTCACTTTGGAAAAGCGCCAAAGTAACCAAAGCGCTTTTGCCCCTTTCGTTCGGTGCCTCGCCCAGGCTCGGCATGCCCTCGCTCCGGTCCTGCTCCGTGGGCCCGCCGCCATCGGCCATCCATGGCCGGGGGCGGCTAACCCGGCATCCATGCCGGGTTGCCCACTACGCAGAACCTCCACTCGGCCTCTCGAGGGGGCGGTGCGTCAAAATCAAAAACAAGGCGGCCTACCGGCCGGCCTGATCTCAAGCGGACGCATTTCCCTGTAGGAGATGTCGAGCGAAGCGAGGCTGCGATCTTTTGATCTTGCATTTGCTTTGCTTTGCTTTGGCTTTGGCTTTGGATCTTGATCTACCCGCCCCTTCGGGAGGCTGAGCGCAGGTGTTCATCTGGGGATTGGCGCGCAGCGCCGTTCGACGCAGTCGAACCCATCGCATGTAGGTTGAAGCGAAGCCAACCGTAGGGCGATGCCCCCAGATGGATACCGGAACGAAGGAACGCCGAGCCTCAGCGAGGGGCCGGACGCTTGGGGCGTGAAGGGATCAACCACATAGGTAACAAAACAGTTCAGGCACATAGGTAACACCTGACTACTTACTTCTGATCACCTTGAGCGTTACATAGTCATCCTTGGCGTCTTTTTCATCAATGCGACCTAATACTACCGGCCCAAAAACGATGTCCCAAAGCCCTCCGTTTATGCTCTCCAACCCGACTATTTCATGCTTGAGTACATAGCCCACATAAATTCTGAGCCGGCCCTTGTTCACTACCCCGTTTGAATCCACTCGATAAGCTTCGACATGACTTGGGTATCTCATCTCCGGCAGCCTTTCCGGATAAGTTCGTGACGAACTTGTGTAACACGAGCCCGGTGTTTTCTGCCCGAGCGCCTCATGCACACGCTCATGATTGTAGTGCTGCATGAACAGATCGAAATGTTTCTGCTGCGCACCCCACTCGATCTCCGGCGGCCTTGGCAACGTGCTTTTAAGCGTGCGGTGCATGCGTTCATGCCGTCCGTTCTGCTCTGGTCGACCCGGCTGAATCCTTTCGTGGATGATCCCCAGACGGGCCCACCAGATGGACAACTGCGACAACCCAGCACGCCCACCGCTGGCGAAAGGAACACCGTTGTCGGTACGGATCCGCTCAGGCATTCCATACATCTTAAACAGCCGCTCGAAGGTTGCCTTGGCGTCCTTGAAAGTCGTGCTGGGCATGCTCTCACAAGCCAGTAGAAAGCGACTGGCGTGATCCATCACGGTCAGGGGGTAACACCAGGCACCGTCTCCCGTCAGGTATTGGCCTTTGTAATCGGCACTCCAGAGCTGGTTTGGAAAGTCGGCCTTCTGAAGCGGCTTGGGATAAATGGCGACACGCTGACGTAAACGCCGCGGCGTCACCAGCCCCGCCTTTTTCAGCACGTTGTAGATTGTGGTTTTAGAGGGCGGGGGCTGATCCGGAAATCGCTCACTTAGAGCTGTCTGAATCTTCTTCGGACCTGGAGTCGTTTGTCCTTGAACGCGTAGCTCAAGAATGGCTTCCTTGACTGCAAACGGCACGGCTTGAGCTTGGGAATGCCGCTTGCGACTGCACTCCATCAAGCCGTTAACGCTGTCCGCGTTGTAGCGCGCCACCCACTTGTAACCAGTTTTGCGACTGATGCTGTGAGCCGCACAGAGTTGACTGAAGTTGAGTCGACCGGACAGATAGTCGGCAATGAACATCACTTTCAGGTCCATAGGTTTCAGCTCTCGCCACGGCATGGTCAGATCCTCGGAATCGACCAGTGCCAGTTAAAAACTGTTACCTATGTGCTTGAACTGTTTTGTTACCTATGTGGGTGAGTCATACCGGCGAGACCTTTTGGGTACTTTTGGGGCGTTTGCCAAAAGTGCCTCGCCGTAAGGGCGAAACCCTAAGTAGCCGTTACCGCAGAAATGGATATGTACTCCATCAAAAATCCCGGTCGGCTATCAGGCCGCCATCGCGAGCAAGCCCGCCCCCACAAGGTCCGAGTGAACACTTGAGAGAGCAGGCAACCAGATCAGGCCAGGCTTTTGCTGACCACTTCGTACACGTCGCTGGACAGCTGCCCCGAAGCGAGAATCCGCTCCAGTTCGCCTTTCATCAACGCCTGACGGGCGCTGTCGTACTTACGCCAGCGGGTCAGCGGCGCCAGTTGGCGAGAAGCAATCTGCGGATTGAAGCCGTTGAGCTCAATCACCAGATCCGCCAGGAACCGATACCCGGAACCATCCGCCGCGTGGAAGTTGATCAGGTTCTGTCCGGCAAACGCGCCGACCAGTGCCCGCACCTTGTTCGGATTCTTGATGTTGAACGCCGGGTGTTGCATCAAGGCTTTGACCCGCGCCAGACCGCCGGGCAATACACTGCCGGCCTGAACGCTGAACCACTGATCCATGACCAGCGGATTGTCCTTGAAGTGTTCGGCGAAGCTCGCCAATGCCTTGGCTTTCTGCGCTTCGAACGGCGAATTCACCAACACGGCCAACGCGGTCAGGCGCTCGGTCATGTTGTCGCAGCTGTCGAACTGCTCAAGGGTTGCCGCCAATACTTCTGGCTTGTCGCTGAGCATCAGGTAGGACAACGCAATGTTCTGCAGGGCGCGGCGGGCGAAGTGCTCGGCCTCGGCCACATACGGAGTCTTCTTCGACAGATCGCGATTGGCTTGATAACGCAGCCACAGCGCTTCGAACAGCGTGTCCGCCAGTTGCTTGCGCGCAAATTCGCGAGCGGTGTGGATCGCTTCCACATCAGCCACTTCGCTGATTTCGGTCAGGTATGCCTCGCTTGGCAGCGAGAGCATTTCAGCGACCATCGCCTGATCCAGCGTCTCGTCGGACAGCACGGTACGCAGGGCTGCAACCAGACGCTGATCCAGCACCAGCGCTTCACCCTTCTGCTGCTGGGCGATCAACTCTTGCAGCACCTGCACCGACAACTGCTGGCCGGCATCCCAACGGTTGAAACCGTCGCTGTCGTGCTGCATCAGGAACATCAGTTGATCGCGGTCGTACGGGAAGCTCAGTTTCACCGGCGCCGAGAAGCCGCGCAGCAACGACGGCAGTGGTTTTTCAGCAATGTCGACGAAGGTGAAGGTCTGCTCGGCTTCAGTCACCGAGATCACCCGCGAAGTGCCTTGAGCACTGGCTTCACCGGACAGACGCAATGCAATTGCCGCGCCTTTCGAATCAAGCAGACCCAGCTCCACCGGAATCACGAACGGCAGCTTCTCAACCTTGTCCGGGGTTTCCGGGCAGCTCTGGCGGAAGGTCAGGCTGTAGGTTTTCGCCGTGGCGTCGTAGGACTCGCTCACCGCCAGACGCGGTGTGCCGGCCTGGCTGTACCAGCGCTTGAACTGGGTCAGGTCGACGCCATTGGCATCTTCCATGGCCTTGATGAAGTCGTCGCAGGTCACGGCCTGGCCGTCATGGCGTTCGAAGTACAGGTCGCTGCCTTTGCGGAAGCCATCGGCCCCGAGCAAGGTGTGGATCATGCCGACCACTTCCGAACCCTTTTCGTACACGGTCAGGGTGTAGAAGTTGGAAATCTCGATGAAGCTGTCCGGGCGTACGGCGTGAGCCATGGGGCCGGCGTCTTCGGCGAACTGGTGGGTGCGCAGGTACGCCACGTCCTGGATGCGCTTGACCGTGGCCGAGTTCATGTCGGCCGAGAACTCCGAATCGCGGAACACGGTGAAGCCTTCCTTGAGCGACAGCTGGAACCAGTCGCGGCAGGTCACGCGGTTGCCCGACCAGTTGTGGAAGTATTCGTGGGCGACAATCGCCTCGACCCGCTGGTGTGCGGCGTCGGTAGCGGTTTCGGCGCGGGCCAGCACAGCGCTGGAGTTGAAGATGTTGAGGCCTTTGTTTTCCATGGCGCCCATGTTGAAGTCGTTGACCGCAACGATCATGAAGATGTCCAGGTCGTACTCGCGACCGTAGACTTCTTCGTCCCAACGCATGGACTTCTTCAGGCTGTTCATGGCGTGCTGGCACTTGTCGATGTTTTCTGGCTCGACATAAATGCGCAGCGCCACGGAGCGCTCGGTCATGGTGGTGAAAGTGTCTTCGACACACCACAAGTCACCGGCCACCAACGCGAACAGATAGGCAGGCTTCTTGAATGGGTCTTCCCAGGTCGCCCAGTGGCGGCCGTCTTCGCCGGGACCGGAGGCAATCGGGTTGCCGTTGGACAGCAGCACCGGATAGCTGTGCTGCTCGGCGACCACCGTGGTGGTGAACGTGCTCATCACGTCCGGGCGGTCGAGGTAATAGGTGATCTTGCGGAAACCTTCGGCCTCGCACTGGGTGCAGAACATCGTGCCGGATTTGTACAGGCCTTCCAGGGCGGTGTTGGTTTCCGGGTGGATCCGGACGCTGGTGTCGACCGTGAAGCTTGTTGCGGTCGGGTGCAGGGTCAGATGGTTCTCGGTCAGTTGGTAGTCGGTGGCGCTCAGCTCCTGGTCGGCCAGGGTCACCGACAGCAGCTCGAGTTGCTGGCCGTCGAGCACCAATGGCGGCAGGCCCGGGCCACGCTCAGGGTTGCGGCGCATCACCAGTTGCGCATGGACCAGGCTGTGGTCCTCGAACAACTCGAAGGTCAGGTGCGTCTCGTCGATCAGGTACTCGGGCGCCTGATAGTCCTTCAGGTAAATCATCTTCGGTTGTTCGGTGCGCATGCTTGAGTCCTTACTGATGCACGGCGAGCTGGTAGGCCGTGTATTTACGAATATTGATCACGCCGGTGTCGAAAATCAGGTATTGACCCTTGATCCCCAACAGCGTGCCTTCGGCAATCGGGTTCTTGTCCAGGTTGAAGCTGACGATTTTGGCCGGGTACTGCTCGACCGGATAGCGGATTTCGAGCGGTTCGACATCGGTAATTGTCTGGATTGCTTGTAGGCCGAATCGTTCCTGCAAACTGTGCAAACCTTCGGCACAGCTTTCAAACAGCTGATCGCGAACCTGCGCCAGGTCCACCGACACCGCATCGCCCTTGAGCAAAGCACGCCAGTTGGTCTTGTCAGCGACTTGACTGCGGAACAGGTCTTCGACGAAGCCCGACTGCTGGCGGGTCGAGACGCGCACGATCGGCAAGGCCTGGCTGGCGCCCTGATCGAGCCAACGGGTCGGCAGTTGGGTGGCGCGGGTAATGCCGACCTTGATCCCCGACGAATTGGCCAGGTAAACCACATGGTCGGTCATGCAGAACTTTTCGCCCCACTCAGGCTCCCGACAGGTGCCAGCGTCGTAGTGGCAACGCTCCGGGCTCATGATGCAGATGTCGCACTGGGCCAGTTTGGTCATGCACGGGTAGCAGTAACCCTGGCTGAAACTGGTTTTGGTCTTGCGTCCGCAATGGGTGCAGTGGATCGCCCCCAGGTACTCCAGGCGCACCGTGGTGCCGATCAACGGATTGACCGGTACCTCGGCGTCGCCCAGACGAAAAGCGTACTGCACGTTCGGCCCGTCAAGGCGCGCCGACATTTTGCTGATTGCACCGCGGCCAATCTCGATCAATGGATGGCATCCGACTTGAACAGAATATTCGGCACTTCGATCGACTTCGACGCGCACTCCTGCGGGCCCATGTAGCCGGTGCGCTGTTCCTCGGGCAGGTTCTGGATTTCCCAGGCGATCATCGCTTGCAGGGACAGTTCGCGCTGCTCGGCGGTGAGTTTGCCACCGTCGGACCATTTGCCGATTTCCACCGCCAGTTTCAGGCTCTGGTAGATATCCGGGGTAATGTTTTTGATCATTTCGTTAAAAGAGGACATCAAGGGCTCCGCGCTCTTCATTCATAACTGATTAGACGGCCAGTTTACGGCGGTTGTACAAACCGCCCAACAAACCGGTGAAGCATCCGATGAGTAACCCGCCGACGTGGGCCGCGTTGGCAATTTCGCCGAAACCGATCATCGAGACCAGCCCCGACAGGCACAACAACAGCCACACCAGCATCATCACCAACACCCCACGAGGCAGGCGATAAGCAGGGTTCGGCGACAACAACTGGAAGATCCAGCAATGCCCGAGCAGGCCGTACAGCACCCCGGACAACCCGCCAAACAGGGTCGGACCGCTGAAAAAAAACTGGGCATAGTTGGATACCAGGCTGAACAGCAACGTCAGGCCGATCAGGTTGATGCTGCCCTGACGCGACTCGATGCGCCGCCCCAGCTCCCAATACCACATGCCGTTCATGGCCAGGTGCAGGATGCCGAAGTGGATCAGCATCGGCGTCACCAGACGCCACCACTGCCCCGCCGCCAGGCTGTCGGCCAGTGGCGTGAAATGGATGTATTCGCCGACCACGCGGAAATCGAGGAAGGTCAGCCAGCGCATCGTCTCGAGGTTTTCGCCCAGCAACGTCACCACGCCGACGATCAGGCTCAGCAACAGCACGAACGCCGTGGCCTTGCTGTGGCGCAACTGCTGGACAAAACCCGGACGCTGCAGGGTCGGCGCCACCGGGATATCCAGTTGCTGATCGGGGTCGCCGGCCGGAAAGCGTTCGTACAACGAGCGAACGTCTTCGCTGATGCTGGCCGGTACCCACAGCACCTGCTCGCCCGCCTCTTCGCTGACCCGATGGGGCACTTGCATGCGCTGCAGCAGTTTGACGAACCCGCTCAAATCTACCGCCAGTGGTAGACGCAATACCGCCACCGCCGTCATTGCAACACCTCCGGCCGCTCGACATCGACCCAGACAAATTTATGCGGGTCGAGACGGGTTTCCTGATCCAGACGATAAGCGACCAGTTTGCCGTAGAGCACCGCGCTGTAATCCAGGCACGCCAGGTTCGGGCGGATCGGCGCCGGTTTGCCGCTGCGCCAGTAGTGGCCGACGAACAGCATCGGCTCATCGATGCCGTAGCGCAGCAAGTTGTCTTTTTCACTGGACGACAGCGGTGTGCGGGCCACCGGCTCGGGCAAGGCGTCGGGCTGGAACACGATGTCTCCGTAGGTTTGCGGGTCGTCTTCCCAGAATTTAGTGCGGAAAAACGAGCGCGTCAGGCCGTCGCCGCTGGTCATGGTCAAACCGTGGGGCAAGCGCATGTCGGTGCCGCGCAGCAGGCGGTCGAACACGGTGCAGGCGAAACTGCCGGGCACTGCGGAGGCCTGGAGGAAATGCTCGTCGATGCAACCGTCGGGGAACAACCCGCGCAACGGCTCGATCAGGCTGGCATCCCAACAGGCATGCACCACGCGGAAACGCTCGGCATCGACGAACAATGGCAGCTTGTAGAACCATTGCAGGAAGTCGTGCCAATCCTGGGGATGATCTTCGAACTGGGTCAGGGTTTCCTGAAGCAGGCGGGCGTGGCGCGGGGTGTGCTCGCGCACGAACTGTTTGCCGCTGCCCGGCAGCGCCGGCGTGCTCCAGCCGAGGGCGTTGAACTCATGGTTGCCCATGATGCACAGCGCCTGGCCGGCCTCGACCATGTCGTGGACGATGTGCAGCGCCTCGCGAATCCGCGGGCCGCGGTCGATGATGTCGCCGAGGAACACCGCCATGCGCGACGGATGCCGCCAGACACCTGCCTGTTTGTGGTAACCGAGCCGGTCGAGCAAGTGCTCAAGGGTCAGAGCGCAACCGTGCACGTCACCGATCAGGTCGTAGCTACGCGCGGGATCGAGCATCAGTCGCCTCCACCACCCAACTTGCTGCCCCAGCCGAGCTTGGTCCGGCAGACTTCGTAGTAGTTGTGGTCGAGTGGGTGAATCAGCCGCAGCTTCTGCGCTTTCTTGCTGATGGTGATGGTGTCACCGGGCGCGCAGGTGAAGTGGTTCTGCCCATCACAGGAGACTTGCGGGTAAATCTGCATATCTTTGGACACGACGATTTTCAGCTCACTGTTGCCATCGACCACAATCGGCCTACCCGACAAGGTATGGGGGTACATCGGCACAATCACAATAGCGTCGAGCTTGGGATGCATGATCGGGCCGCCCGCAGACAGCGCGTAAGCGGTCGAACCGGTCGGCGTGGCAACGATCAGGCCGTCGGCCTTCTGGCTGCAGACGAACTGGCCGTCGATGTACAGCTCGAACTCGATCATTCGCGTCGACTTGCCGGGGTGCAGCACTACATCGTTCAGCGCATCGCCCTGGCCGATGGCCTCGGCGTGGCGCCGGACTTCGGCTTGCAACAGGAAGCGGTTTTCCACCAGGTAATGGCCGTCGAGCACTTCGGCGACTTTGACTTCCAGCTCATCGGGGCGAATATCGGTGAGGAATCCCAGGCTGCCACGGTTGATACCGAGCACCGGGATGTTGTGCCGGGCCAGCGCCCGGGCAGCGCCCAGCAGGCTGCCGTCACCACCGACCACAATCACCATGTCACAGACTTCACCGAGCATCTTGCGCGACGAAGTTTGCAGGCCATGGCCCGGCAGGACTTCGGCGATGGTGTCTTCGAGGATCACGTGCAGGTGACGATCGAGCAGAAACCGTTTCAGTCGGCGGACGGTATCCAGCACCTGAGAACTGCCCAGGCGACCGATGATGCCGATATTACGAAATTGCTCCATGAGGCCCCTAACGCGTGTGGCGGCGAAAAACACGATTATGGGCGAAAGCGCGGCGTAGACAAAACCCTTTCAGCCACAACGGTGTGCTCTAGTTTCGGGCTATGCTCGCAAGATGATCCTATTTCCAGACTTGCTCCAGTTACCTCACCAGTTGCGCCACCCTGAAGTGCGCGACCTGGCTTGGGTCATCCTCGCGCCGCCGATGCTCGACGCCACCCCGTGGCCGCAGCGTCATCCCCTGGCCGGCAGCGATTGGGTGCAGGCGCCGGAGCGCCTGGAACACTGGCTCAGGCATCTGGATCGTGACAGTTACGATTTGCTGCACTGGCTGGCCCAGGCCAGGACCCGGCGCCTGGGTTTGTACTACGAACGGCTGTGGCAGTACGCCGTGCGGCACGCGCCGGGGATCGAGCTGATCGCCGCCAACATGCCGATCCGCCGTGAAGGCCACACCTTGGGCGAGCTGGACATGCTGCTGCGCGATCGCGATGGCGTGCATCATCTGGAACTGGCGATCAAGCTCTATCTCGGCCCGCAGAACGGTGACGGCCGTGACACCGCGCAGTGGCTCGGACCAGGTTGTCATGATCGGCTGGACCGCAAACTGGAACACCTGAGCCGGCATCAACTGCCGATTTCCGCACGGGCGGAAAGCCGTGAGGTGCTGGCGTCGCTGGATATCCAGCAGTTCAGCGCGCATCTATGGCTGGGCGGTTATCTGCTCTATCCGTGGCCTGGGCAGGCCGAACCACCGAGTGGCGCACACCCTCAGCATTTACGCGGTAGCTGGCTGCACCAGAAGGATTGGGCGGAGTTTGTCGTGCAGCGTCCGTTCGGTCGCTGGCAACCCCTGCCCCGCCATGCCTGGCTGGCGCCGGCGCACTATCCCGAGGAGCAGACCTGGAGCGCTGAACAGCTGAAGGCGTGGCTGAGTGATCTGGACCCGCTGGCACCGGCGCAATTGATGGTGCGGCTGACAGAGAATGCCAAAGGGGATTGGGAAGAGGCCGAGCGGCTGTTTCTGGTGTCCGATCTTTGGCCGAATGTGCCGGGCAGTGGTTGAGCGCTTGCAGTGCCCGCCCGGTCTAGATGGATAACCGCAACGCCAAGGCCGCCAACGTCACCAACAACACCGGCACCGTCAGCACAATCCCGACCTTGAAGTAGTAGCCCCAGCCAATCCGGATATTCTTGCGCTGCAGCACATGCAGCCACAGCAAGGTCGCCAGACTGCCGATCGGGGTGATTTTCGGCCCCAGGTCGCTGCCGATGACGTTGGCGTAGATCATCGCCTCTTTCGCCACGCCGGTCGCCTGACTGGCATCGATCGAGAGCAAGCCGATCAGCACGGTCGGCAGATTGTTCATCACTGACGACAGCAACGCCGTCAGCACCCCGGTGCCCATGGCCGCGCCCCACACGCCGTAACCGGCGAAGCCATCCAGCCAACCGGCCAGATACCCGGTTAGCCCGGCGTTGCGCAGGCCATATACCACGAGGTACATCCCTAAGGAAAAAATCACGATCTGCCACGGCGCTTCTTTCATCACCTTACGCGTGGAAATCTTGTGGCCACGGGCGGCAATGGCCAGCAGCAATGCAGCGCACACCGCGGAGATCGCGCTGATCGGAATGCCCAACGGCTCAAGGGCAAAGCAGCCGAGCAGCAGAATCACCAACACCACCCAACCGGCATAAAACGTTGCAGTGTCGTGAATCGCGGTGGCCGGGTCTGCCAACTGCTCGGGATGGTAATCACGGGGGATGTCGCGACGGAAAAACACCATCAACATTGCCAGGGTCGCCGCCACGCTTACCAGATTGACCGGAATCATCACCGCGGCGTAGCGGTTGAAACTGATCTTGAAGAAGTCAGCCGAAACAATGTTCACCAGGTTCGACACCACCAGCGGCAGGCTCGCGGTGTCGGCGATGAAACCGGCCCCCATCACGAACGCCAGGGTCGCCGCCGGGGAAAAACGCAACGCCAGCAGCATGGAAATCACGATCGGCGTAAGAATCAGCGCCGCGCCGTCATTGGCGAACAACGCCGAGACCAGTGCGCCGAGCAGCACCATATAAGCAAAGAGCTTGCGCCCGCTGCCCCGCCCCCAACGGGCCACATGCAACGCGGCCCAGGCAAAGAACCCCGCCTCATCCAGCAGCAGGCTGATGATAATCAGCGCAACGAAGGTGCCGGTGGCATTCCAGATGATCTGCCATACCAGCGGAATATCGCTCAGGTGCACCACCCCGGACAGCAGTGCCAGCACCGCGCCGAATACCGCACTCCAGCCGACACCCAGGCCTTTGGGTTGCCAGATCACCAGGGTGATGGTCAGCAAAAAAATCAACGATGCGATGAGCATATAAACCCGGTTCCAGCCCGACGGAAAAACGAAGCGCGGAATATAGGGAGGTTTGAATAGGCCGTAAAGTGAAGGTGGGATGAAATGCCCGATGCAGCAGCTGCCGAGCCTGCGAGACAGCCGCTACGAGCTAAAAGGAAGCGGTCATGGCTTTTTATGCTGCTCGACCCACTGCGCATACGCATTGATGAATTTCTGCAGGAACGGCTTGAGCGACTCCGACAACTTGCCCGCCTCGTCGAACGCTGAACCCGCGCCGCCCAGATAAGCTTCCGGCTGCTGCATGCACGGTACATTGAGAAACACCATCGACTGGCGCACATTGTGGTTGGCGCCAAATCCGCCGACGGCGCCCGGTGAAGCGCTGATCACCGCACCCGGCTTGCCGTCCCAGACACTCTGGCCATAGGGACGCGAACCGACGTCAATCGCATTCTTCAACGGCGCCGGCACCGAACGGTTGTATTCCGGGGTCACGAACAGCACCGCGTCGGATGAACGCACCTGTTGTCGGAAAGTGCTGTAGGCTGCCGGCGGTGAATCGCCATCGATGTCTTCGTTGTACAGCGGCAAATCGCCGATTTCGACGATCGTCAGCTTCAGATTGGCAGGCGCCAGCTCGGCCAGCGCCAGCGCGACCTTGCGGTTGATCGATGCTTTTCTCAGGCTGCCGACCAGAACGGCGATCTCGTAGACGTTGCTCATGGAAGATACTCGACTGTTCGATGGAAAGAGCTTCTAGTTATAGATGATCAAATGACGATTCAACCAGCGGGCGACGGAAAATCGCCGCCCCTGACTATTTTTTTCCTGTAGGAAAACTTACCTCGCCCAACCACGGTCTACAGAACCGCAAATTGAGTGATTTATCTCCAGAGGTTCTAAGCAGATGGCAGCAGTACTCGTCGGTCAGTTCCATGCAAGAGACGCGGAAGGCCGTGTTTATTCCGTGCATGAGTTCCAGGAATCCACCCTGTCGCACGACGGCCTCGCCGGCTCTGCGCCTGTCACCACCTATAAACTGGCCATTGGCGATCGGGTCAACAAACTCGACGACAACGCGTTTGTGCTGGTGCAAACCGGTGTCACCCTCATTCGCGAACCTGAAACGAACGTCGCTTCATAACTCGCTGTTATGAGCAGAAGTCATATGCGCGCACTTGAGTTAGGATTCAGTCACTGACTCCCTCACCTGCTGAACATGGACTTCACGCATGCGTTTACGTCATATCGAAGTGATCCAGGCGCTCCTGCAGACCGGTCACCTGGGCACCGCGGCCGAATGGTTGCAGTTGCCCGTGACCGAGGTTGAACGCACGTTGCGCGATGCCGAGGATCAGTTGGGTTTCATGCTGTTTGCCAGCGTGCGTGGCCGTCTGCAAGCCACGCGCGAGGCGCGGGAGTTGCAGGTCGAGATTGCCCGCGTCTACGAGGCCCTTGAGCCGGTCCAGCGACTGGCCAGCAGCCTCAAGCAATATCTGGCCCCGCCCCTGCGAATCATCTGCACCCCGCCGCTGGCGCAACAACTGTTGCCGCAGAGCATCGCGGCGCTGCGCCGACGCCTCCCCGATGCACCTTGCACCCTCCTGAGCCAACCGACCCGCGAGATTGTCAGAAGCCTGCTGCTGCGCGAAAGCGATCTGGGCCTGAGCCTGCACGACCCGGACCATACCGATATCGATTGCCAGGTCATCGCCCAGGGCAAGCTCCAGCTATTGGCACCCCATGGCTGGCTGCAACCGAAACAAAAGTACATTTCCCTGCAAGACTTGGCCGGCCAGTCAATGGTCGGCCTGGAAGGTCACGACCCGCTCAGTCCGGCGCTGGACAACAAGCTGCATGCGCTGCGCCCTGCCCCGGTCATCCAGACCCGAGTGCAGACGCATCAAATGATGCGCAGCATGGTCGAGGCCGGTGAAGGCCTGGCGATTGTCGATCCATTTACCGCCCTTGGCGCCAAATCGGCCGGGCTCGATGCCTGCCCGCTGGCGCCTGCGGTACCGGTCAGCGTCTACGCTCTGCGCCTGAAAAACGCCGAGCCCTCTCCGGCGGTTCAGACGCTGCTGGACATCATCACGGAACAAGCCGTGGCGATGCTGGCGAGCTGATCGGTTTTTCCAGCGGGTTATCGAACAATCGATACCAGAACAATGCGACTTCGGCGGTGTTCGGGTCGATCCCGCGATAACGCAGATGATCGATCCCGCCAACCACGTAGCCACAGCGTTCATACAGCCGGCAGGCCCCAAGATTATTGTTCTGGGTTTCCAGCATGATGCCCGGCAGCTTTTTCTTGCGGCTCCAGAACTGCGCTACGTCCAGCAACGCCTTGGCCACACCATGGCGACGCGCCGGTGCATGCACCGCCAATTCATCGATATGGGCGAAACCGTTCCAGTTGGTGCTGACCACCAGGTGGCCCACCGGCTCATCATCCAGATAGGCCATGAAAATCGCACTGTCGGCGGCGTCGCGAAAACTGCTGAACTCTTCGGGATCGATGCCGTAGCACTTGCGATACGGGGTGATTGGCGTCACTGGCCACTGCGCCACCGGCTTGCCGATTTCTGCTGCGCCATAGGCGGCGACTTCAAAACTGAAATCACTGCCCCAGATATAAGCCGCAAAACCCTCATCGGCGACACGCACCGAGAGGCCCGGGTATTTGGGATTCATGACGGGCTGCATACTCGCAAAGGTCCTCATTCCTTGATGCAATCGACGGTGTAGTGCCGTCCATTGCCCTCGTCTTCATGTTGCAAGCCATGCACATCGGCGACAAACCCGGGGAAGCTGCTGTCGAACGCCCGGGCAAACTTCAGGTAATCGATGATCGAGCGGGTCGACTCGGTGAAACGCTCGCCGGGCATGATCAACGGGATCCCCGGCGGGTATGGCACCAGCATCACTGCCGCGATCCGCCCGTCCAGGGCATCGATCGAAACGGCCTCCACTTCCCCGCGTACCAATTGATCATAGGCGTCCGCTGGCTTCATCGCGACTTCCGGCAACACCGTGTACATGCGTTTGAGGTGTTTGGCCGTGGCGTTGCTGCGATAACAGGCGTGCAATTGATCGCACAGATCGCGCAACCCCATGCCTTGATAACGGGCCATGTTCTGTTGCGCCACGCACGGCAGGCAGGTGGCCAGGCTGACGTTGGCGTCGTAGCTGCGCTTGAACTCCAGTAACTCGGTCAGCAGCGTGCTCCATTTGCCCTTGGTAATGCCCATCGAGAACAGCACCAGGAATGAATACAGCCCGGTCTTTTCCACGACCAGCCCGCGCTCCCAGAGGAACTTGCTGACTACCGCCGCCGGAATCCCGCGCGCACTCAACGCGCCGCCCGCCGTCAGCCCCGGCATCACCAGCGTGACCTTGATCGGATCGAGCAGCACATAGTCGTCAGTCACGCCGCCAAAGCCGTGCCAATCGGCGTCGGGTTGCAGCAGCCAGTCTTCGGCGGCCACCTGCTCGATGGCTTCGACCGAGGGCGGCTGCCAGATGGAAAACCACCAGTCATCGGCGGCGATATGCTGGCGCAGATTGGCCAGCGCCCGGCGAAAACTCAGCGCTTCGTCGAACATTTCCTGTAGCAACGAACGACCGGCCGGCCCTTCCATCATCGCCGAGGCCACGTCCAGCGAGGCGATGATGCTGTACTGCGGCGAGGTCGAGATGTGCATCATGAACGCTTCGTTGAAACGGTCACGATCCAGCTGCCGTGCACCGCCGTCCTGCACGTGAATCATCGACGCCTGGCTGAACGCCGCCAGCAGTTTGTGTGTGGAGTGAGTGGTGAACACCAAGGGGCTGTCTTCGCTGCGGGACGTGCCCATGCCATAACGGCCGGCGAAGAACTCGTGGAATGCCGCGTAGGCGAACCAGGCCTCGTCGAAATGCAGCACCTCGACGCTGTTGCCCAGGCTCTGTTTGATCAGTTCGGCGTTGTAACAGAGGCCGTCATAAGTCGAGTTGGTCACCACCGCCAACTTGACCTTGGGCTCGCGGCCTTGGGTCAGCGGGCTCGCGTCGATCTTGGCCTGGATTGATTCGCGGCTGAACTCACTCAACGGAATCGGGCCAATGATCCCCAGCTCATTGCGCTCCGGGCACAGGTACAGCGGAATCGCGCCGGTCATGATGATCGCGTGCAACACTGACTTGTGGCAGTTGCGATCCACCAGCACCAGATCATCGCGTGCCACCATGGAATGCCAGACGATCTTGTTGGCGGTCGAGGTGCCATTGATCACGAAAAAGGTGTGATCGGCGCCGAAGTTGCGAGCCGCTCGCGCTTCCGCCTCAGCCAGCGGGCCAGTGTGATCGAGCAGCGAACCGAGTTCCGGCACCGACACCGACAAATCCGAACGCAGGGTATTTTCCCCGAAAAACTGGTGAAACGCCTGCCCTACCGGGCTCTTGTGATACGCCACGCCGCCGCCATGCCCCGGCGTGTGCCAGGAATAATTGGAGTCTGCGGTGTGCTGCACCAGCGCCTTGAAGAACGGCGGCAACAGGCCGTCCAGGTACTTGCGCGCCGCGCGGGCAACCTGACGAGCAAGGAATGGCACGGTGTCTTCGAACAAATAGAGAATGCCGCGCAGCTGATTGAGCTCGGCCATGGCGTCGGCCGGGGCGTTTTCCAGGGTGACTTGTTCGCCCAGGGCGAAAATCGGCAGGTCCGGCGCCCGAACCCGCGCCAGGCGGATCAGTTCGGCCATGTTGTGCAGAAGATGCGCGTGGGTGCTGGCGTCTTCGGCGGCAATCAACATGCAGGCAAGGCCGTGATGGGTCGAGGCGACCAGACGCCCCTCGGTGTAATCGACCGCCGAAACGATACTGAAACCTTCCTGCTCCAGCTCCCGGGCAATGCCACGCACACGATCACCGGCAACGGTGTCTGCCTTGATGTCGCGGTGGACGATCAGGACCGGGAATTTCAAATCTTTATACATGAGGCTCGGCGTCCTGAGGCGGCAGACCGTGGCCTGCCAATCACCTCAGGGTAGAGGGTTGGAGCGCATGTGGCGAGGGGGATGCCCTGAAGTGGGCCGGCCGGCGCACCATCATGTGGCCAGCAAACTCGGTGTCGAGAAAGATACCTGTGGCGAGGGAGCTTGCTCCCGTTGGGCTGCGAAGCGCCCCCCCCTGCATTCGCTCGGAACCATATTGGCAGGATTTGCGACTGCTGCGCAGTCGAGCAGGAGCAAGCTCCCTCGCCACAAAAAACCTTCCGCTCGAAGGGACTCAGGCCTGAGCCTTGGCCTCGGCCAATTGCTGCCACAGCGACGGCGCGCCGGCGGATTTGGCGATGGCTTCCAGGCGCGCAACGTGTTGGGCCAGATCCTCTTCACTGGCGCGGATGATCCGGGTCGGCTGACGATCGGCCGGCAGACGACGGATTTCCGTGGCGGAATTATCGGCGCCTTCGCCCGAACCGTTGCCATCGGACGCGTTACCGGCCAGCGACAGGCTGGTCTGGCCGCCGGTCATGGTCAGGTAAACGTCGGCGAGAATCTCGGAGTCGAGCAAGGCGCCGTGCAGTTCACGGCCGGAGTTGTCGACGCCATAGCGTTTGCACAAGGCGTCGAGGCTGTTGCGCTGCCCCGGGTGACGTTCCCGGGCCATTATCAGGGTGTCGAGGATCGTGCAGTGTTGTGTGATGTCCGCGCGATCGTGCTGGCCCATCAAGGCAAATTCGTTGTTGATAAAGCCAACGTCGAACGCCGCGTTATGGATGATCAGCTGCGCGCCCTTGATGAACTCGAAAAATTCATCGGCCACTTCAGTGAAACGCGGCTTGCCCACCAGAAATTCGTTAGTGATGCCGTGGACGCCGATGGCGCCTTCGTCACTCTCGCGATCCGGTTGCAGGTAAACGTGGAAATGCCGGCCGGTCAGCCGCCGACCGATCAACTCGACACAACCGATTTCGATAATCCGGTGGCCGTCAGTCACCGGCATGCCGGTGGTTTCGGTATCGAGTACTACCATCCTGTTAGCTATAGTTTTGTTAACCGTCATCGCAGCACCGCCTGTAAACACGGGCTAAATCTTAACATATCGTCAGAAAAACGACGCAAAAAATCACCATCAGGTGTAAATCGCAATTGACATTCTCTTCCACTGCGCAAGGGTGTAAATATGAGCTATACGATCAAGACCTTTATTGCGAGTGGTGGCGAGCGGTTCTCTCAACTCTATGCAGCAAACCCCTCAGGCTTTCCCTTGTTTTACCCAACCGCTTTTATTGTCCGCTCCATCAGGCGCACCACTACGCATGAAACTCAGAAGGTCTACCTTGCAGCGATCAAGCGAGTTTGTGAATGGGAATCCATCAGGAGTATCGACCTAGCCAAGAATCTCCATAACCGTAGGTTTCTCAGCGCAGCGGAGATTGATGACCTAACAAGCTATCTGCGTACCAGCAAGCGGAGCAGTAAGGGAGGTGTCATCAGCAGCTCTAAGTACAACACCTATCTCGCATGTGCAGCAGGGTACATCAGCTGGCTCGCGCATGAGGTTATCACCGACTCAAACACGCGCGACGTTAGGGCTGCGGTTGACGCACAAAATACCATGCTGTTGAGCAAAAGAAGGCGTAAGGCCGGGTCAAAAGCCGCACGAGCACAGCGAATTATCGCATTGAAGCTGCCGACTGAAACCAATAATCAGCTACTGGACCTCTTCGACCAACCCTTTGAAAGGCTTCGACAACAACATAATTTTGGCCACAGATTTCGCAATATTGTGATGCTGCGTGTTCTTTACGAAACAGGCATGCGATTCGGAGAGCTGCTGAGTCTGAAACTCAAGCACATTATCGAATCTAGTGGCAGCGATAGCGCCTACCTGGACATCGAGCGCAACCACCACGATGAGTTCGACACTCGGCTACATCAGCCGGTCGCCAAAACTGAGGGGCGCAGGGTTCCAATATCCGCAAGTCTCGAAGAACAGTTACTGGAGTACCGAGACAATTGGCGAGCAGATGTACAAGGTGTCGGATTCTCAGATGAAGACTTTATTTTCGTCGTCCATCGTGGGGGGCGAAGCCAGGGTCAAGCGCTACCCAAGACGGCTTTCGATAATGGGCTTGCCAAACTCAAACAACTCTTTAAAGCGCTTACGCCTGTTCACCCTCATCTGTTACGACACGACTGGAACTATCGTTTTTCAAAGCAAGTAGATCGCGTTGGCATGTCATTTGTAGAAGAACGCCCCCTGAGGGAGCAACTGATGGGCTGGGTGCCAGGTTCAGCCATGTCAAAGATATACGATCGCCGGCATATAGAAGAAAAATCTCATGAAATAGGACGTAAAATTGCTTCTGACACGGCAAGGGTTTCAGAATGAATACTAAAGCCACTTTAACAAACACACTTCCCTTGTTTGATCTCGATCTCAAGCGCACTGAGCATCCAGATTCGCAGGACAAAGTGTTTTATTGGGATGGGGATATTCTTGTTCAAACGGGACACTCCAGATTTATCATGGATAAAGCCCTTTCGCAGTTCTCACCCCAGCTTAAGTCGTCATTCAAACACAACATGATCTTATTCTTGAGCCATGGCGATTATGCAATAGATACTCGCACCAGGTTTATTTCAGCTCTCAAAGCAAGCCTGAATGCACACCCCACGAGCTCATTTGACAGTTGCTGGATAGCAAAGGCATTAACAATTCCTTCGTTTCATAGAGGGAAGAAGGCAATTACACGGTTTTTTCTCCATTGGATGGAACGCGACAGGGATGCAATTAACCAAAATGCGTTAATCCTACTGGATGATACTGCAGCGTTTCCCGGCGGACCGCGAAATGTGCTGTCAGACGATCCGAATAAAAGCTGGCTAACCGACGAAGAATATGACTGTTTACTTCAAATCACCTGGGATTACTATGATATAAACATCTCCGGCACTCAAGTGACACTCATAAAATTGCTATCAATGCAATACGCAAGGAGGCCGATACAAATTGCACACCTAAAAATCGGTGATATCGTTGAAAATGACGACTCTAACAACGTACTCCCTATCGGCAAAGCCATTTATTTTCCAGGCGCCAAGGACCAAGGAGCGGAAACAAGCTTTCGTGACAGCAAATTTGAGCCGCACTCCCTAGCCATTCACTTGTGGGATCTATGCCAAATTCAACGCAAGGAAGCCAGAGCACTTTACGAAGACATTCTATGCGTCTCACTCACGGAAGACCAACTAAACCTTCTCCCTCTATTTTGCAGTGAATTCCGCGTTAAACAGGCTCTAAAAATTATAGAGGACCAGCAACAAAAAAAACCATTGGAAAACCTAGGCAGCGAGCTATTTCATCTGAAAAAAATATGGATTGGCAGAATACTTAGCTGGTCAGCTAATGTACCAAATTGCAACTTTGGTACTAAAAATATCAAATGCTTTTTTACACCACGACCTCCTATCAGCCCGCGCACTGGTCAACCAATGGTTATCTGTGCAACTCGAATGCGCCATACACGGGCAAGGCAACTTGCAAGATTGGGAGTACCCAATCACATACTCTCTCATTGGCTGGGTCATACGTCTGAAAACTCATTGCGTGCTTATTACAACGACCCCGCCGAACAGGCACGACAACTCGACGAATCAATGGCGCCGTCATTAGCACCACTCGCAATGGCTTTTACAGGAACGTTAATCGACTCGCCGGATCAGGCAACGAGAGCTAGCGACCAAACGAGCAAGTTGGAGTTTGCTTACGCCGGGGAACTGAAAAATGTCGGTAACTGTGGCAAATTCAGTTTCTGCGCGACAACCTCAGTGCCGATCCCCTGTTACCGTTGCAAGTATTTCGAACCTTTAGTTAATGCGCCACATCAGGAAGTATTAGATGCGTTGGAGCAGCGACAAGCTGCAGAAAAATCGATATTAAAAATCGGCGGTTCGCGAAACCTATTGATACCCATCGATCTCTCCGCAGACATTCGCGCCGTCAAAAACTGCATTGAGCACTGTAATGCTCGCAACGCTGAAAGGGGAATGAAGCCATGAGCCAGATTTGCCAATTCACCCCCAACAGCGAAATGTCTGCTCAACAAAACCTTAGGGAGTTTATTGCCCTGGCGAGAGATAGCCTGACGTTATGGTCTGATATGGAGGGTTTTACCTGGGACGCATACACATGGCCAACAACCCTTGATACAGTCCGTTTCACCAGGTATGAATATCGAAACCTGCGCCAGCGCAAGATTATTGAATCGCATCAAATGATGCATCCCGCTTTTATAGAAGTCGCTAAGTCATACCTTCGCTACTCGAATACTGTGCGCCCACGGAGACGTGTCGCTGATCCAATGCGCGCACTTCGGGTAATAGAATATGTTCTGCGTAAAGATATGAAAATCCCTGACATTACAAAATTTGGGGAACGACACTGGGAGGAAGTTATCCGTACCATTAACAACGAAATCACCCGAGATAAGATTGCCTATGATGCTCTTATAATATTGAAGCAATTTGCGGATTTTTTCATTTTAACAGTCGATGCACGCTTTTGGAGCACCCCCTACGTGGGCGAGGAAAGTTACAATTCCCTCAATGGCACGAAAGCACCGAGTGAAGCAAGGTCGAAGAAAATTCCGGATCAGGACGCATTATTGGCTATTGCCGAAATTTTTTCACGAGGAGCCAATGAAGAGCAGAATCACACTGATTTAATGGTTTCTTGCATCACGGCGCTTCTGTTGAGTGCCCCCATGCGCATTGGTGAAACCCTACGGCTTCGCACAGACTGCTTACGCGAAGATATCGACAAGAATGGGGAATCCCAGCACTACTTGGCGTACTGGGTCCCGAAAACGCGGGATTTCGCTCGCAAGGCCATACCGAAGACAATGGCCGCAATATCTATCGATGCAATCAAGCGGTTGAGCGACATAACAGAAGAGAGTCGACGTCTTGCTCGTTATATGGAAACTAACCCCGAACATTTCTACCGTCACTCAAATTGTCCAGACATTCCTGACGACGTAGAACTTAGCTGCGATCAAGTGGTGCAAGCGCTGGGCCTTACAAAACGGGGTAGTTGCGGAATGTTCATGAAGAGATACACTGGCAGACACTCACTGGCAGGATATACTCTTGACTCCCTTTGGCAAATCGTTCTTAAAGCACACCGCGACTACAACCCGCATTTCCCTTACCAAGAAACTCCGAACGATCTGACGCAACCACCGCTCCGAATGTCCGAATCTCTCATGTGCTTTCGTAGATTTCAGTTGGCCTGGACTTTTACCACCAGCCCCATACTGCTTACACCTTATGATAATTGTACTTATGGGAAATATTTGGCGACAGGGAGTAAAGTAGCAGAAGATAAAAATTTCTTTCGCAGGAACGGCTACAACACTAATAAGCTTAAATCTCACAGTCTCCGCCACCTTCTCAACAGGCTTGGGCGCAGTAGCGGCATATCGGTTGAAATGCTTACCGAATGGAGCAGTCGCGCCTCAACCCAACAGACCCGAACTTACCTACATGACAATCCGGTCGAGTCTGCCTCCAAGGGAGCTGCGCTGCTCGGGACGACTCAAGAGCAAGAGCCTCGTAGGCCAGTCACCAATGAAGAAGAACAGCTTTATGGCCAAGGGCCGTTCCATCGTAGCCGCTATGGCATTTGCCGTCGTAGCTGGAGAGCTGGACCCTGCAACAAATTTGCCGATTGCCTCAACTGCTCGGAACTCCTGATGTGCAAGGGCGATAAAATCGCCGCCGATATCATCAAGTTGGATCGTGACAATCTCGTGCAGACTTACACGGCCGCGCAACGGGCGATAGCGGAGGGCGAGCGGGCTGCATCGCGTTGGACGGAAAAGGCAGGCCCGCAAATCGATAGGCTCGATTCACTCCTGGCCATCCTACACAACCCTGAAATACCTGACGGCAGCCCTATTGAAATTGCCGGAGAAGACTTCAACCATGAGAATGTGATTGTGTCCGAGAAAGCCGACGCAGCAGGCGTGAAGTTGTTAGACAGGAGCGAACTGCGCATCTCATATGGCGATGATCTACTAGCTTGTTTAGATTTACTACGGAGTTCCGATAATGCCTAAGACGATCACCGAACAACATGTAAGAAAAATCGCCCAAATGATCCGCAACTGGCCATTTGATCATGCTCTGGACTGGAACACAGTCTGCATAGGTGCACAAGACATATTGAAGTGGGATACTCCACCAACACGTCAGGCTCTCGACAAGAAAATAGCGATAAAAGTCGCTTACAAGAACAAGAAAGAACATCTTAAGCTTGAAAAGCAAAAACTCTCCGAGATGCCAAGACCGCGGAGCACGTTGGATGCCATGAAGAAAATAACTCGGCTTCAAGCAGAGAATGACGAGCTGAAGGCTGAGCTAGCCAGAATGGCCGAGGTCGCGAATCGACTTATTTACAATGCAACCATCGCTGGCCTTACACGAGAGCGGCTGATGGCCCCGCTTTCGACTATCAGTGAACCACAGCCTCGCAAAGTTCGAATTCCTGAGTGATCGTTAAGAAGTGTAACTTTTGTATTTTCTTTTGCCTAGTTAGAGACACCCTGCTTGGTAGATAGAATGGCCGGCATCTGCAATTGTTTATATATGGCCAAGAACCTCAAACCGAAGGTGAATATCAGAGCTATCCACCCTGCAATTCAGATAGACGCAAATACGCTGTGCAGCAGGACATATAAGGTGCACCCCAGAAGGAGCGGCGTGGCGTAAATCTCACGCGACATCAACAGCGAAACTCTTCCAGCAAGCACATCACGCGCGACCCCACCACCAATACTAGTCAGCACACCCATCATCACTGCCAAAGGTGCCGCCAGGTGCAAACCAAGGACTTTTTCGGTAGCTACCAGGGCGAAGAGCGCAGCGGCCAGGGCGTCGAGGTACAACAGGAGTCGATAGCGCTTCTGGATTCTTTGCGAAAGAAAAAAAGCAAGCAGCGATGTAAACAGCGCAACCCAGATGTAGTTGAAATCTGCAACCTAGAAAATAGGTTGACCGAGTAATAGGTCTCTTGACGGACACACATTCCACCTCCATCCAGGGGACAGTTTCCGCATTGTTGAGGAGCCCTATCGTTGGGAGCATCGGGAGAATGTCGAAACAACCGTGCTGTGGGTGATTGCTCCTCCGACGTTCTAGTCAACTCCCAGTGCAACAAGCAGGTTGCAATACTGGCAATCTGCGTCCAACTCAGTTAAAGCGGAATACGTTAGTGAGCACCAGTTCGCTGACTGCTTCTCCAACGTAGTGAGCTAAAAAGCTTCACATTGTCTGACAGCGGGTTGTTGGGCGACCGTTTGCCCTGAACAATGCCCACTCAGGATCAACGACTTTTGGATGTTGGTGAGCTACCAATACAGTTAATCGATACGTGAGCTCAGGAATGGCTCGGTCAGTCGGTCGACCCTTCGCTCTTCGAGTTGCCCTGCCCGCAGTATCTCGTTTGAATTTGGATAATGCCGTAAAAGCTGGCGGGCCTGACGTCGAATAGATTCTGACAGAGTGGGATCTTGCGAAAGCTCGACCAGAAAGTCTCGAGTATGAATCAGCGCTCGTGTGCGCTCGCTCGGCATCGTCATGTTTTCTTCCTCTCAAACAACGGCTTTCGCTGAGGGATTAATTTGCAAGCAAATAGAGCAGAAGGTGGCCCTACCGATCCTGATTAGACCGGAACTTCCATCATTAAGTTACTAAATTTATCGACGAAGGTGCTCTTCAATAGAGAAAACGACGCGATCGGTGCGTAGCCTTGACAGATCAGAATAGGCCCCCTCGATATAGCTATGCCCGCCTTCTAGTACATACAAGTAATGCTGGAAGCCGTCCCTGTCGTCGATAGACTCGCGCAACTCCTCAAGGCGCTCCATTTCCCAGTGGCCACTGCCATTCATATGCCCTGGACTCACCAACAGTACGCCCTCGACCCATACGCCCTCGCGCTGCGCGCTCAATATTCGTTCGAATTCAGGTGTACTGGTGATCAGCAAGGCGCTGGAGATTCCCTCGCCATCTATAGTCTTGTCGCCTATATAGGCCTTGCTAAAATAGAACAGTGCGACGAGCAATAATCCAATTTTTGTACCAGAGCAAGACCACTCCTCAAATATTCACAAGAATTAACGCACTTCTCATCCAATTAGGCATATGGCACGTCTGGAGTGTTTCGAATTCGTCTTCGCTAAGCACTTTTTGAATATGTGACGCTACCTCGAAGGACAAAGCTTTTTTACCTATGTAGTGAAGAGCTGTGAGAGCTACTCCTACCTTGCCCTCTGCGTGCTGAAAGCGATCCTTTGACGCGTGTTGTAAACGAACGGTGGCATTCCCAACGTGGATTTGGCGAGTAGACCCACTGGTATAAAAGGTGGGCAACACCTGCATCTGCGTACTTAGCCCCATCAAGCGAACGGCTTCTGCGCCGTGTATCTGGACCGTCTCCCCGTTTGCCTCGGTCATCAATCTCATTACCGCCAAAGGGCTAGCGCGCACAGTGCCTGTGTACTTACTTGCCTTGGGCCGCATATAGACTCCGCGAACAACTCGCTCAAGGGCACCAGTCTTAACAAGTCTAGAGAGCGCTTTGTTGACTGATGCACGACTGCCAGACTGCGCGAAAAGACTACCGTGAAAAGGACGCCCCTTTGGCATGTGTTGGATTCGTTTGGCGATTGACTTTGCGACGAACATCAAGAGCTCCAGAATGCCTTGAACCCGTTAGATTTCTTGGCGAAGGTAGTACCTATAAGCATGTTACGTAAAGCTTTCACCTCAGCAGATAACTTATTAGTGTCGTTGGGAATTGGTGCAAGAATTGAGAAGGAACAGTACTACTTGCATACAGCAACTCAGTGGGGACACCTCAGTGGCCGTCGATCGGGAACACATCTGCTCGATGGCTGGGCCTCTCGATGATTTTGCCAAGACTGTTATGGCTTGGTAATGGATAAACGACACATCAAAGAACGGCTAGTAGTTGCTGGCGATAATTTTTCGAAAAGCTTATTTGATAAGTCGATACAGAGGTCAGATCAGCCGGCGGTAAAAACCTCTGCGCTGTAGCGGTAGGTGCTGAGCTGAATGGCTCTTTCAGCTCACCTTGCATCGAGCTGTCCAACTCACCCTCTGTTGAGCAAGCCTCAGATGCAGCTGCTGCTACAGCGCACACAACAGCCAAATCATCCGGAAGATCATCGGCAATACGCTGAGAAAATCGCTTCAGTGTCGGCTCCGCCAAGACGAACAACCAAGCTTGATCGTCCATCTCGCCCACACGTCGAAGGACTCTTCCCAAGACCTGACGATAATGCAGTTCAGTACGAATTCGACTGAGATAGCAGCATACCTGGAGCCGAGGGATATCAGTCCCCTCGCTGATCATTCCCACCGCAACAATCCATCGGCAGTCGCTATTTTTAAACCCGTTGATGACCTGCTGTGCGTCTGGGGTCTTGGTGGTCACAACTTGAGAACTTTCGCCCTTGCCCTTTAGCGCCAAAGCAACCTGGTGAGCATGTTCGATGTTTGTAGCAACAACCAATCCCGCGGCATTCGGTTTGAGTATTCGCACTTCATCGAGTTTCTTGCTTCCCAGATCAAGCAACTGGTTGAGCGCGTCCTCATGACAAATTAGGTCCTCATATGAAACCGGAGATTCGCGCAATAGCTTAGCGATGCTGGGGAATAGTTTAACGGTACTGTCGTTTACAAAATTTTCTTTGAGTCTCAGCATCTGGTTATCTAAGAGAACGATGCGAGGTGACCGGCAAACGCCGTCGGAAATAGCTTCTTTGAGGCCGTAGCGATAGTCGCAAATCAATCGACCCTCCGGATTGGAGTAACGAGCCAGAGCAATGCCTCTATCATCCGAGCGCCATGGTGTGCCCGATAGCGCCAAGGTAAAGGCAGCGCGATCCTGTATTTTTAAAAGAATCTGTTGCCCCCAAGCATTGCTCAACAGCGGATCGTGCCCTGAGCAGTGATGGATCTCGTCGAATACTGCAAACACGCGATAGTCGTCGAAAAGTCTCCAGAAGGCTTCATCCTGGTGTTCCATCGCTTGATAGGTACTCGCGGCGCCTACGGCACCGATAAGCCCATCCAGACGCTTCCCAAGTACAGCGGAGAATGTCGAGCGAAATCCGTCGACGACTTGGCAAGACGGAGCGAAACAGAGCACGAGATCAATTTTGCCTTGCTCCAACAGATGTCGAGCCAGCTCTGCGGCCATTCGTGTCTTCCCGGCCCCTGGAGTGGCTTGACAAAAAAAGTGCGGCGTTGTGGTGTAGTGCTCCAGCGCTATTTCAATGCATTGGCTCTGCCATTTTCTCGGCGATGCTTTCATCGTGCTGACATGACTGTCTTGAGCGTCTTTTCGACCGCTCGGAGATGTCCTAGAAGACGAGAGCTTCGGTCTCGAGCTTCGAGATAATCACCTTCGACTTGGTCTTTCAGATGCGGCATTTCGTCGAGCAGTTGCTTATAGCGCTCCGTCTCTCCCATGGAGGAAAGGAAGTCGAGCCGAATCTCTTTGAGTATGGACTCTAGGTGTTCGATCACATCTGGCCCTGGCTGCTCTGAGTCGATGCTTTGTGCGGGCTGTCGCAGCGGTTTATTCACCGACTTGATACTGTTCTCATACCCATTATCGATGAGCTCCACCTGCAGATTTGCTGGAATACTCTGCCAGTGATAGATCTGACCCCGCTTTTGTCGTTTTTCATCCTGAATAACCCATCCGGTACGCAACATCCGTCTGATCTGCTCATAGACATATCTGCGCAGGTTGCTGCTGTTGAACGTAATACCCGCCAGCTGATTGGCGTAAGCGTTACGTAAGTCGTTGGTCGTAAATTGGCGTAGGTGCCCCTGCTGAAACAGGTCGTACAGCCGCCTGTCGAAGATGAATGAATCGGGTTTCATGCAGGCACCTGGAAGGGAAATTCGCGGAACGGTCAAAATGCGGATTATAGTCCGTGGCCGATTCATCCGCAAACGCAAGATAGTGCCGCCTCAGTGGAGACCGAGGCGGATATGCATCAGCTTGCAAAGGCATTGGGCGAAAGAATACGGACACAACGGAAAGCCAAAGGATTTTCCCAAGATGCCTTGGCGCACTCCTGCACTGTCGATCGTAGCTATATGGGGCGTATTGAGCGCGGCGAAGTGAATATCACCGTAGAAAAGCTCTATCGCATAGCCAACGTTCTGGAATGCGAGCCTCAGTACCTCTTGCCTGAAACGCTTTCTCTCCACGAGTTGGCTTCTGATCTGGCGGCAAGCGACTGAACCGACATTAGCTGGCACTAATTGACCAGAACTGACAAATTACTGATTCAAATGCGCAGCGTCACTTTGCAAGCATGAGTTTTCACTTAGATTGGAATTCTTTTCATTGAGAATGGAATCAGCCAGCTATAGCCATCCGTCGCTCGGGAACGTTAACGACCAGCATGGGCGCCGTGTGTAAATATTTCATGTCGTGATGCCAGACCTTTACTAGAGGATATTCACGGTGCGAGGCTGACTAGCCGCACTCCGAGCGCACCTCCAGCCTGAAGGCACTCTATGCCACGCAACTTGTATCGTTCATGCATCGAACGGCCCTTCCGAAGAGGCGAGCTCGGACACTGCACGTAACGCATTCGATACACCTGAAGGTTTCCACAGTTGTCACTAGATACTTAGAGTTTACACAGTCTATTGAAATTACTAGTTACATACGCCTCAGTGGTCATTAGAAAATAAAATGAAGTCGTTAGTTTTTAAAACGGGCAAGTATGTCCGCCCCTTTTACGACAGGCAGCAATTAGCCGATTCTGTTGAAAACAGTCGGCCATGTTTTCGCAGCTGAAAAGTACTCGTCCGAGATTGAAGTCTTTTCTTTCAGCAGCGGTTTCCAGACGCAGATTTCACGTAGCAGCGTGTAAAAAAGGTGTTTTCACCGATCAATGATCAGGCCGCTTTGAATGACCGACTTTTTCAACAGAATCGGCCAAAAGCGGTCGCTGACGAATAAGCCGATCCCCGTAGCGTCCGTTCAGGGCACAGTATGCTGGCACCGATGCCGAATTGACCCAGTTGCCGAGATTTCAATGACCTAGTCTGTTCCCCTCGAACCATTGCCTATGCGGGATTTATTCAGATTCAGGGGTGGGTCAGTCTTGCTTCAGCTCGTGGGCCAATTCGGCGTCGGCGTCAACAGCCGGACGGCTCAAGTAATTAAGGCGCTACATGCGTTTGGAAAATCTTGCTAACCACAGTCCACTTACCTTCGACTTTCAGCAGATGGAAGAAGTCAGTGAAAGAGATGCCTGACATGTCGTTAGCGTCGATGCGAGCGCTAGCCGCGGTACCGACGATCTCGATGCGGACTATAGCGGCCTGTGCGTCAGGAGATGGACGGAAATCCTTGTCAATCCCATCGAACAGGATCGGAATTGCGCCGCCTGCCAGCTTGCCATCAGCGCCGACGCTGTACATCGTCGCATGTTCGTTGAAAGCGGGCTTCATGATACTGCTCTTGGCCTGTTTGCAACCCTCAATATACTTGTTAAGTACCTCACTGATAGCTTGGTATTCTTCTACGTACGTAGGTTTGCTCACTGTTTTACTACTGATTTTTTGGTCGCTCGGCAGGTTATCTGCTTGAGCAATCGCGCCCAAGCTTGAAATCAGGGCCACAAAAAACAAACTCTTGATAGAAGTAACTTTCATTTATGAACTCTTAATTTAATAAGGATTGCGATTATTGATTTACGCTCAACGGCAGAAAGCACAGCAGGTGTTCCGAAAAACTTTCGGTGTTACTGTAGCTTCGCAATGAAATGAACGATGTGTTTTCAATAAAGGACTCTCGCAGTTTCACCGTGACCTGCGGGTTCTTTGTTTTTGAAACTACTTGCTCAGGCTGGTCTTGAGTTCTTGAGATGCCTGCTCGATCGCGGTGCGAGGCGTCGGCAGATGGCTGAATGCGTTCGACAGCCCAAAATCGTGAATCATGCCGTTGTAGCGTACCGACTTCACAGGTACACCCGCAGCGTCGAGCTTGCGGCCGTAAGCTTCAGCTTCATCGCGCAGGACATCGAATTCGGCAGTTTGGATCAGCGTCGGCGGCAAGCCCTTCAACTGCTCGGTTGTCGCCTGCAGCGGCGAAGCGTAAATCTGCTTGCGTGCCTCGGCGTCGGGTGTGTAATTGTCCCAGAACCACACCATCAAGTCCTTCGTCAGGAAATAACCGTTGGCAAACTCCTTGTAGGACGGCGTGTCGAAGTTTGCATCCGTCACCGGACACAGCAACACTTGCGAACGCAGGGCTGGTGCGCCCTTCTCGTTCGCCATCAAGGCAACCACGGCTGCAATGTTCCCGCCTGCGCTGTTGCCAGCTACGGCGAGGCGGTTGCCGTCTACGTTGATCTCCTTGCCATGTTCGGCCACCCACTTTGTCGCGGCATAGGCTTGTTCGATGGCGACGCCGTATCCCGCCTCAGGCGAGAGGGTGTAGTTGACGAAGACCGCCACCGCACCCGAGCCTACCACCAGGTCACGCACCAGCCGTTCGTGGGTCGGGAAGTCGCCCAACACCCAGCCGCCGCCGTGGAAGTACATGAACGCGGGTAGGGTTTTCTGTTTGCTGCCGACAGGTCGCACGATGGTCAGCTTCAGGTCGCTACCGTTAACGCGGATCGTCATCTCGCTGACATCAGCTGCCGGCAAGGCCACTTGGGGGGCAGCCTGGGCAGCCGCCAGCGCGGCGCGGGCATCGGCCGGCGTCATGGAGTCGAGCGTCTTGCCGCCTTCAAGGGATTGCAAGAATTTTGCGGTGTTGTGTTCAACACCGGGCAGGCTAGCTGCAAAAGCACTACCAAGAGACAGGGTCGCAGCGGTAAGGGCCAGAGCGGAGGTGAGGGTTTTCATGATCTTTCCTCTGTATTACCTGAGTGTGTGGATCGTTTTAAATAGCGAGCCACTTCATATTTGTGTTGCGTCGTCACTCAGGCAGTGGAAGACAACGACTTCCAGGTCGTGTGCCGGACGCACAGTTCCAGCGCCGCTCGTCTAAACAAAGCAGACATGCTGGGAAGCCTCATCTCCCGCGTACCCAAGGAGGACAGAGGTTCAAGGCGCGACGTGGGTATGGAAAATCTTGCTGACTACCTTCCACTTGCCATCGACTTTCAACAGATGGAAAAAGTCGGTGAAGGAGATGCCCGACATGTCGTTGGCGTCGATGCGAGCGCTAGCCGCCGTACCGACGACCTCTACGCGGACTATAGCTGCCGGTGCGTCAGGAGATGGGCGGAAACCCTTGTCGATCCCATCGAACAGGATTGGAATCGCGCCGCCGGCCAGCTTACCGTCGCCATCGACGCTAAACATCGTTGCTTGCTCACTGAAAGCTGGCTTCATGATGCTGCTTTTGGCCTGCTTGCAGCCCTCAATGTACTTGTTCAGCACCTCGGTGATGGCTTGGCATTCTTGTACGTAAGTCGGTTTACTCATGTGTTTACCCCTGCTTCATTGGATTGCTATTGATCACTGATCAATGATTTATGCAGAAAAGCTTCAGGCTTTGGTATCAAGCCAGACAGATCCATAACGTGTGTAGGCCTCAGGAATCTCTATGACTTCCTTCAGATCATCTGCTGCGCTGCGCACCCAGAATGGATCGCGAAGCATTTGCCGCCCTATAAACACCAGATCAGCCCGGCCGTTTTGCAAAATTTCTTCGGCCTGGCGCCCACTCTGGATCACACCCACCGCCCCCGTGGCAATGTGCAGTTCCTTACGCAGCAGTTCAGCCGCAGGTACTTGGTAACCTGGATAGGTCTGCACCTTTACCATTTTGATTCCACCGGAACTGCAGTCGATCAGGTCGACACCCTGCTCTTTCATCCAGCGCCCATATTCAAGGAACGATTCAGGCGTGTTTCCACCTTCGGCGTAATCAGAGCTAGATATCCGAACGAACAGAGGACGATTTCCCCAATGCTTTTTGACTTCCTCCAAGACTTCGCGCAGGAAGCGATAGCGACGTTTGGCATCACCGCCATACTCGTCGTCGCGCGTATTGGCCAGTGGTGAAAGAAACTCACTCAGCAAGTAACCGTGAGCGGCATGGATCTCAAGCACATCGAATCCAGCGTCGCTCGCGCGCCGTGCGGCATCCCCATATAGCTTCACCAAACCCGGAATTTCATTAGCCGCGAGTTCGCGGGGAACGGGACTAGAATCTGTGAAAGGGATCGCCGAGGGCGCGATGTGAATGAGATTGGGCAGATCCGCGTTGCGCCCCGCGTGGCCGATCTGAGCGCCCGCTTTTGTACCAAAGCTGTGAAGCAGTTCGGTGAAAGCCTTCAGGCCGCGAACGTGTTCATCGCTCCAGATGCCGAGGTCACCGGGCCCAATGCGACCATCAGCGTGGACAGCCATCGTTTCGGGAAAAATCAACCCCGCCTGACCTAAAGCGCGAGCACCATAATGAACTCGGTGCCAATCAGTGATAAAGCCGTCATCGGTAGCCATGTGCATGCACATGGGCGACATGACAACCCGGTTTTTCAGTTTGAGGCCTCTAATTTCGTAGGGGGATAGCAGCAAGCTCATCTAGAACATTCCATAGTGATCGATATGGAATGATGCTAACGTACACAGCATATATGCGTAAGTACGCACAATTTTGTGCTGTAGGCACACTTTGTATACCATGGAGATAAAAGTGAAAAAATGTATTCCTCAGGGTGAAATTGAGGCGTTCGCTTGTCCCGTCGCGTTCACCGTCGATGTCATCGGTGGAAAATGGAAATCGCTTATATTGTTCCACCTGATGTCCGGAACGAAGCGCTTCAACGAGCTGCGACGCCTAATACCAGATATCACTCAGAGGATGCTGACACTTCAGCTGAGAGAGCTGGAGACTGATAGGGTTATTCATCGCGAAATTTATCGTGAGGTTCCGCCAAAGGTGGAGTATTCGCTCACAGTATTAGGCAACACCCTCGCGCCTTTAGTCAGTGCGATGCGGGAATGGGGAGCGGCGCATGAGAGTATGATCTTAGAGTTCAGGCGCTCTGCGGTCGATGACGATCAGTTTGAATCTCTGGCCTGAGTCTGTGGCGCAACGCGACGCTGGCAATCGAAGCGTTGGGATGGGCACACTCATGAATGACCTGGGCCGTGAAGGAGTAGGAGCACGAACGGCGTTGTGGCTGCATGAAACAACCGCTTGAAAGGCTAGAACGGGAGCACACTTAAATTTATGTGCACACCATGTCCTGGCTTTGCGGGGCTGGGTAGATGACTTGGCGGATTTATACGCCTCTCCAAGAGTTTGACTAACTTCAGGAGTGAAACCGGACGAAGCCTTCCACCGGCACCTGCTCGCTTGCAAGTGTATTCTCGACCCTGGTGTTATCTGCATATCCCAAGCTCATGGCGCACACCATCTTTGGGTCGCTCAGAAGATTTAGATGCTCGAAGATCAGTCGATGGTATTTGTTGAATGCGGCTTGCGAGCAGGTATCTAGAGCGACGTTCGAGCCATCAGCATCACATTTTGTAGAAACATGCCCAAGTCGAGCCAAGAGCCCTGCTCCATGGATCGATCGGTGGTAAATACAATGCCCTCGGCGCGTCAAAAAACTTAAAGTTATTGTCATGTTCTTCTCCTAGCACACGCAGTGCACGGTCCAGCCGCCCGGGAGTCTAATGGCGTCCGGCGTTTTTTCTGCACGGTAAATCGCCTACAGCCTACAGCGTCGAAATCTGTAAACGGACTTTGGTGAGGTTTATCACGTCCGAAAACGTCGCACCAAGCTGTCCAACTCACTGGAGAGTCCGGCCAAACCATCAGAGTTAAGTCGCGCAGATTCCGCCAGTTCCGCCACCCGCTGTGCATCCCCATGAATCTGACTGATGTGCAGGTTGATGCCTTCGGCTACCTGATGTTGCTCTTCGGCAGCAGTGGCGATTTGAGTGTTCATGTCCCTAATCACGTCTACAGAATCCCGGATCTGTCCGAAGCTGGTCCGCGCCACGCCGATACGGTTAACCGACTGCTGCGAAACATCCAGGCTGGCGCGCATTTGATGGGTGACAGCACCGGTGCGTTTGGCCAGATTGCCTAGCAGACCGTCGATCTCTGCAGTAGAGTCGGCGGTGCGTTTGGCCAACGCGCGGACTTCATCGGCGACCACGGCAAACCCACGTCCCTGCTCGCCCGCACGGGCAGCCTCAATGGCGGCATTTAGCGCCAGCAGGTTGGTCTGTTCGGCGATCGAACGAATCGTCCCGAGGATTGACTGGATGTCATTGCTGTCGCGCTCCAGTTGCTGCATCGACTGAGCGGACTTTCCGATTTCCTGGCTCAGTTGATCGACACTACTGACCGCTGCATCAATCTGTTGCTGCCCCTCGCGGGCCTTTAACCAACCGCTATCGGCTGACTCGGCTGCCTGGCTGCAGGAGCGCGCGATTTCATTGGCGGTGGCGACCATTTCATGGAATGCAGTCGAGACCATGTCCACTGCTTCACGTTGACGCCCGGCGGCATCAGCCATGTCGCTGGAGACCTGGGTCGAATCCCTTGAAGTCGCGAGGATATTGCTCGCTGCCTGGCCGATACGGTGGATCAGGTCGCGGATGGCGGCCAGGAACTGGTTGAACCAACTAGCCAACTGCGCGGTTTCGTCGTTCCCGCGCACCTGCAGATTCTGCGTCAGATCCCCCTCACCCTGGGCGATGCTTTGCAAACCGCTGGCTACGCTGCGAATCGGTCGCACAATCAGGCCTGCAAAGCTGGCCCCGACCAAGGCAAAAACCAACGCCAACACCCCGGCAATCAGGGCAATCAACCAAGCGAGTTGGGTCGCGGAACTCATGACCTCTTTGTGCTTGATCAGGCCAACGAAACTCCAGCCCAATCGCTCGGACGGCCAAACGTTGGCCATGTAACGCTCGCCATTCAATTCAACTTCAACCACGCCTTTGCCTGCCCTCGCCAACTGTTCGTAGCCTTTGCCGATTTCCGTCAGGTCTTTGAAGTTGTGCCCCGGCTGTTGAGGGTCGACCAATACCTTGCCGTCGCGCTCGACGAGCATCAGGTAGCCACTTTCGCCGAGTTTGATTTGCTTGATAATTTCAGTGAGCTGCTGGAGTGACACGTCAATACTGATTACGCCGCTGTTGCTGCCCAGTCGAGTATCAATACTGCGTACGACACTGACATAGACGGCGTCTTTCGGGGCGAAGTAGTACGCGTCAGTGCGCACGGTCTTGCCTGGATTACCCTGGGCTGACTTATACCAAGGACGCGCGCGCGGATCGTAACTGGCACGCTTCGGATTATCCGGCCAGGAAACGAAGCCTCCGACACTGTTGCCGAAAATGATATTGGAGTACGCCGGGTGGCTACTGGCCAAGTGCGCATAGAAAGCGAAGACTTGCTTATCCAGCGCGCCTTGCGGGATATCAGCGGCGTTCGCGCCGGAATAGTTTTTAAGGCTGCCGTCAGTGTCTTTCAGTAGCGGTTGGGAGGCGAGATACTCGACGTTTTGGCCGATACCTTCAAAGTACAACTGCATGGCATTGTCGATCTGACGGATTTCACGGTTACTGCCGTCGATAAAACTGTCGATCGCTTCAGTGCGCAGATTCATGACAACGAGCGTCGCGACTACGCAAATGGGGAGGCAGGCGATGACAACAAACGCCCAAGTCAATTTCTGTTTGACGTTCATCTACACTCCAGAATTTTATCGAGTCGTTTTTATAAGAGCATTGCGTAGAGAGAGGAGGCGCTGGCAGTGGTAGCAGCTTGTTTACGCGAGGGAGGAACCTTAGCGGGCACTAACCAATAAAAAAAACAATAATTATTTATAATTTACACAAACATAAGTTATCAATTCTTGCCTGCTGAAATCGATCACTACCGACAGTCTTTCGTCAGGCAACCCGATATTTGTCACGTTTCATTTTATCTAATTTAACAGCGAGGTCGCGGATCGCGGCATTTTCTCGCGAGTTGATCGGCAAGGATTGTTTCAACGGTGTCGAGAGCTTGACCGCCGCGACGCAATCAGAGTTCTTGACACTATATGTAGTGATCGCTATAGAATAGTGGCGTTATAGGTATCTATCGCTTCACATAGGGTTCGGCCTTGCGCATCCGCTTCACGGTTGGTAGAGCCCCCTGCATCATCGTGAGCGACCAAGTCGGCGTGCAAACGCAGACCCAGGGGCCGATTTCGGGATTCGGCTCTGGCTAGGCCGTGCTCGCCGACGCGAGCCAATCCGACTCACCTCAGGGACAGGGTACGCTGCAATGGGGTGGTGTCTGTGGACACACTTGGCACCTCAACCCCGTGACCAAGTTGACCGTAGTCGCCCTGACCAACACATCTTTCGTAGCCATGTCTGGAGCGTTTCCACTGGCGGTTCGTTATACCGTCTATGGGCATACCGAACCCCAAAAAGTTATGACACGCAGCCCATCAGGATGAGGGTTATGAGAAACGTATTTGTTTCAGGTTGCGCAGAATCGACCTCCGCATGAACTCACCCTGCCCCGGTCCAGCGATGGAATCGGGGCATTTATTCAGGAATTGAAATGGACGAATACATTGCCGCCGTGCCTCTGGAAAAGGCATACAGACTCATCAATCACGGCCCGACTATATTGGTATCCACTCAAAATGAGGGCGTGAAGAACGTCATGGCCGCCGCGTGGGCATGCGCACTCGACTTTTCACCGCCAAAAGTGACCGTGGTTTTGGACAAGATGACCAAAACCCGTGAGCTGGTAGAGCGCAGTGGCGTATTCGTTGTTCAGGTCCCGACCGTGGCACAGCTCAAACTGACGAGCGACGTCGGCAGCTCAAGCCTGTGCAATGATCCCGACAAGCTTGCTCATTGCGGGGCAGAGATGTTCGACATCAATGGTTTCGACGTGCCATTCGTTGCAGGCTGTTCCGCTTGGCTTGCATGCAAGCTGTTACCCGAGCCACACAACCAGACGACTTATGATTTGTTTATCGGCGAGGTCGTTGGCGCTTGGGCAGACACACGTGTCTTCAAGGATGGGCACTGGCACTATGAAACCGCCAACCCGGATTTTCGTAGCCTGCACTACATTGCAGGAGGGCACTTTTACGCAATCGGCGAAGCGGTGAATATCGACGGGAAGTAAATTCCCGAGCAAGCGCCCGCCCCTGTCGGATCACGGCACAAATAGAGTGAATGAGCGCAACTCCCGAGTGGCATTGCGCTTAAACATCGTTACAGCCTTAGTGCAGCTTCAAACGCGGCTCAGTCCCTCGACCAATCCGATTGCCCAACATCAGCAGCAGGGTCGGGAACAGGCCATACAGAGCGACCTGGCGCATGCGGTACAACGACGCATAAAACACCCGCGCCAACCAACCTTCGAGCATTACGCTGCCGGTCAAATTACCCATCAGGTTACCCACCGCCAAGAAGCGAGATAGCGAAACCAGTGAGCCGTAGTCCTTGTACCCGTAGGTCAGAGCTCAGACTCTTGGACAGGAAAGATCCTGTAGCGCCCGGACACCGTGCATCGCTACAGTGTCCGGGCTTTGTAGGTGTTGCTGGGTTCTGCTTACCAATCCTGGCGGGTAGGCGAAATGATCACCTCGTTGACGGTGACGTTTGCAGGCTGGTCCAGGGCATAAACCACCGCTTTACCAATATCGTCAGGCGCGATAGCAATCTTGTTCAGCTCTTGGGCAGCCTTGCGCCCTGCTGGATCGGTAACTTTGTCTGCCCAACCGGTATTGGTCACACCCGGGCTAACGGTGTTAACCCGAATTCCGTGGTGGACACCCAGTTCCTTGCGCATCGACTCAGTCATGGCCTGAACGAAGAATTTGGTCGCGCTGTATACGCCAGCCGAAGGACCCACTTGGTGGCCCGCTACGGAATCCATGTTCAGGATCTGACCAGACTTCTGTTTCAGCATGAACGGCAGCACAGCCGCGACGCCATTCAGGTAGCCCTTGATGTTCACGTTGATCATCTTTTCCCAATCATCGACGGCCAGGTCCACCCATGTGGAAAACAGCATCAGGCCGGCATTGTTGATCAGGATGTCTACCGAACCGAAGGCGTCTTGAGCGAACTGAGCCAACGCCTTCATATCTTCCAGATTGGTGACGTCGCTGACACGACCCACCGCCTCACCCCCGTTCGCTTTCAGCTCGCTCACAATGGCATCCAGACCTTCTTGATCCAACGCAGCTGCGACAACTCGAACGCCTTTCGCGGACAGGGCGCGAGCCGATGCAGCACCCAGACCTGAAGATGCGCCAGTGATGATCGCTGTCTTGTTTTGCAAATAGTTCATGGGAGTTCCTCTCGATAGTGACTGCCCGCACGTGTCGGGCAGTGGGTTGGGGTATCGCGGGTGTTGGTTATTAATCAGTAGTTGCCGACAGGCCAGTCGGTGTAGCCCTTGGCTCCACCGCCGTAGAACGACTCACGCGGTGCAATGGTGAGCTCGGCGCCACGACGCAGGCGTTCGACCAGGTCAGGGTTGGAAATGAACAGACGGCCGAAGGCAACCGCGTCGATCGTGCCCTGCGCTCGACGCTCGATCGCCATTTCCAGGTCGTAGTTGTTGTTGCCAATGAATGGCCCCGTGAACTGTGCGCTCAGAGCGTCCATATCCACGCCCGCCGGCACCTCACGCGAAGTCGCGGTAGCACCCTCGACGAAGTGCAGGTATGCGAGATCGAATTTGTTCAATTGCTGAATGAGGTAGCCATACATCGCCATCACGTTGCTGTCTGGCGGCGTGTTGCCGGCATCGGGCGTGACGGGCGACAAGCGAATGCCCACGCGTTCATTGCCCCAGATTTTGACGATCTCTTCAGTCACTTCCAGGGTGAGGCGCGCGCGGTTCTCAATCGACCCGCCATATTGATCGGTGCGGTGATTAGTCGAATCACGCAGGAATTGATCCAGCAAATAACTGTTGGCCGAGTGAACCTCTACGCCATCAAAACCAGCGCGTTTGGCATTTTCGGCGGCATGCTTGTACTGCTCGATGATTCCCAGGATTTCATCGGTTTCGAGAGCCCGAGGCATCGACACAGGAACAAAACCATTCACGGTATAGGTATCGCCTTCGGCCTTGATGGCGGAGGGAGCGACCGGCGCGGCGCCATCTGGCTGCAACTCCACGCTGGAAAACCGGCCCACATGCCAAAGCTGGCTGACGATCTTGCCGCCAGCGGCGTGCACGGCGTCGGTCACTTTTTTCCAACCAGCGACCTGCTCATCGCTCCAGATACCTGGTGTCGCAGCGTAGCCGCGTCCCTGAGCGGAAATATTGGTTGCTTCAGCTACGATCAAACCCGCACTGGCCCGCTGGGCGTAGTACTCGGCGTGCAATTCATTGGGAATGCCATCTTCGGCATAGCGGCTGCGTGTGACGGGCGCCATTACGATGCGGTTGGCGAGTTCCATCGCCCCCATGGTGACGGGAGTGAACAAGTCAGTACGGTTACTGTTATCTGTCATGGTGAACCCCAAATAAATAGACCAGTCGTCTAGGAAAGTGGTAAATAAAATGACTACGACAAGAGTCGCTTTGCCATGGCTAGAGAGTTTTCAAAAGCACTGCTGCGTTTGCCAATCTTCATCATCAAAGAGGCACCGAGCCAAATCTGATAGAGCGACTGCGCAAGCGTCGAGTTAGGAATGGCGGATGTGATCGAGCCATCAGCGTGACCCTGCGCGATACAGCGCTCCAGCCGCACGTGAACCGCTTGCGTACCTTTATCGAGCACCAGGCGCATACCTTCGGAAAGGTCACACACCTCAGCACCCAATTTGACCACCAGGCATTTGTCAGTCGGTAAATCTGAACATTGGGTTTGCGCCCAGTAATGGAAATAACCAAGCAGTCGATCAGCTGCCGGGGTAGCGCCTGCCAGCAGCGAGTCGACCACGGCGAGGTAGTCAGCGAAATACTGTTCAAGCAGCGCTTGGCCGAATTCATCCTTGGATTTGAAGTAGTGGTAGAACGAGCCTTTCGGCACTTGTGCCGTAGCCACCACTTCTGCCAGGCCGACACCGGTATAACCCTTATGGGTCATCAACGTCCTGGCGATATCCAGGATGTGTTGGCGTGTTTCGGAATGACGTTTTTTCATAATGCCGCCACCCTAATAAAAATTAGACCAGTCGTCTAGTAACTATTTCAACGATCACATCCACGCCCGACCAACGGAGCCGATATGCCGGGACGCCTTAGCTCGTGTGAACAGGTATGCCAACGACTCCTGCATTTTTTGCATTATATAAATGCGAATTCCATAAATTATCTCTATTTATGCACCTGTTAGCCTTGCTTACAGGCTCCACCCCGTTATCAAGGACTCACATGAAAACATTTCTAAGCATCGGTACTGGCCCCGGAATCGGATTTGCGACAGCCGAACGTTTCGCCCGTGAAGGCTATCGCGTGGTGCTCAGTGCTCGAAATATGGATAGGACGCTCGCACTCGCCGAACGCTTGATATCCCAGGGCTATGAGGCCCACACCCGCCAAGTTGATGCCAGCAATGCACAGGATGTAGCGGCGCTGGTGACCCAGGCCGAAGCGCAATTTGGCGCATTGGATGTGCTGCACTACAACGCCGCGATCATTCGGCAGGCAACTGTCGCTGAACAACCGGTCGACACCTTCAACAGCGATCTGGCTGTGAACATTGGTGGAGCACTAGTCGCCACTCAGACGGCCCTGCGCTCGATGTACAGTCGCAACGCCGGGACCCTGCTGCTGACCGGTGGTTTTTTCGGGATCACTCCAAATCCTGACTTTCTTTCTCTGAGCCTGGGTAAAGCCGGCATCCGATCGCTGGCGCTCGGCCTGTTTGAACCGGCCAAAACCCAAGGCGTCCATGCGGCAACCGTGACTGTCGCCGCATTCGTCAAACCGGAGTCCGAGGAAGCCCTTGGCGTCGCCGAAGCATTCTGGACATTGCACAGCCAGCCAAAAGAAAACTGGACCGCGGAAGTCACCTTCTCTCGCTGATTGCCCCCAAGGATGGCGTACCAACGCATCCCATGAATTCACGTTTGGTGCCGCCCAACACGGCGCCGTACCGTTTTTGACGCATCAGGAATTCGCTATGCAACACAAAGCTTATGCAGCGCAATCGCCCACTACTCCCTTGGCCCCAACCAACATCCCTCGACGGCAAATCGGCGAAAGGGATGTGGCAATCAAGATCCTCTACTGCGGCGTTTGCCATTCCGATCTGCACGCCGCGCGCGGTGAGTGGCCTGGAATGCGCTACCCGCTAGTCCCGGGTCACGAGATCATCGGTCGAGTGTCTGCCATCGGCACTTCGGTTTCGAAACACCATGTGGGAGACATCGTGGGTGTCGGATGCATGGTGGGCAGTTGCCGCCATTGCCAATCTTGCGACGACGGCCTGGAACAGTATTGCGAAGGTCCCCATGGTTGGCAGCAGACATACAACGGCTGGCTCGACGGCAGTGGCGAAAATACTTACGGCGGTTACGCCGATAGCATCACCGTTGACGAACACTTTGTGCTGAAGATTACGCACCCTGAATCGAACTTGGCGGCGGTAGCGCCACTTCTTTGCGCAGGCATCACAACCTGGTCTCCACTTCGCCATTGGAAGGCAGGGCCCGGCAAGAAAATCGGCATCGTCGGTATCGGTGGTCTCGGCCACATGGGTATAAAACTGGCTCGCGCGATGGGCGCCCATGTCGTGGCATTTACAACCTCCCCCTCCAAAATCCAGGACGCGCGCGACCTTGGCGCTGATGAGGTCGTTGTTTCACGCAATTCTGAAGAAATGGCAACTCATACCAAAAGCTTTGACTTCATCCTCAACACCGTCGCCGCACCTCACGATCTCGACGCATTCATGAGTCTGCTCAAACGCGACGCGACCATGACCATGGTTGGGGTACCTGACAGCCCTCACCCGTCGCCTGGTGTAGCCAATCTGATTTTCCAGCGCCGTCAACTGGCCGGGTCGCTGATCGGAGGCATTCCTGAAACTCAGGAGATGCTCGATTTCTGCGCAGAGCACGGCATCACTTCACATGTCGAAATGATCGAAATGAAGGACATCGAACTGGCGTTCCAGCGCATGCAAAAGAGCGATGTGAAGTACCGCTTTGTCATCGACATGGCAACTATTTGATTCGCCCGGGGCGGGTCGGGATCCTTTGATCCGATGCAAACCGCCCCGGGATAGCCTGGACTCTCGCCATGTGCAAAGGAAACAGGATGGTCGACAAAGTCTCCAGCGAGACAGCAACCTCTTCGTTTAACGCCGGATATCTCTCACGATTCAACCTCAATTGTCTGGTGATATTTGCCACTCTTTACCGAGAAAAAAGCGTTACCCGAACGTCGGAGATTTTGAACATAGGGCAACCCGCTGTCAGCAATAGTCTGTCCAAGCTAAGGCTGGTGTTTCAAGATCAACTGTTCCATCGAAAAGAGGGTGCAATGGCTCCCACTCAAGTCGCCGATAATATGGCGAAGCGTCTGATACCGCTTTTGAGCGGTATTCAGTGCGTGCTGGAACAACATGCAGATAACGATCGGGGGGCGTGAGCCTGCTGTGATGAAACGGTGAGATTAGAAGCGTGCTGCCGAAGCTGAGTCCGAGGCGGTCACAAGCCCCAATACCCAGTCAACTCTGATCAGGTAAAAACCTCGCTGGGAATGCTTGCTCGTTCAGCTTTTCCATGACCATTGCAATGAACGCTGATACCGCCAGCGGCAAATGTTGCCGACTGAGGTAAAGCACATGCAAGCCGTCATCCGTGCTGTGGTAATTCGGTAGCACAGAGTGATAAACCCAATCGACTGTCTGCTATGAAGGGGCTAGCAAGGCCCGTATCCATGCCTTTTGTGTATCATTCGATTCTACAGACCATAACTGAGCAGTTTCTTCAGCTGATTGGCCCTGCATCATCGAGGCAACGCACGAATGACCGACCCCATACCCACGCTGGCCGTGCGCCCTAAAAAAGGACGTCCACGCGCCTTTGATCGCGAGCAAGCCCTGTTTAATGCGCTCGAAGTGTTCTGGAAACGCGGATACGAACCGGCCTCCGTGGCGGAATTATGCACGGCCATGGGCATCAACCCGCCAAGCCTCTATGCCGCGTTTGGCAATAAATCAAAGCTCTTCCTCGAAGCGGTCAATTATTACGAAGCCAGATACTGGGATGCTACCTGGGAACGCATGGATAGCGAGCCGGACCTGTACCGTGCCATCACCGATTTTTTCCATTCCGCTGCTGCGATCGTCACTGAGCCCGAGGCACCATGCGGCTGTATGGTCGTATTGGCGGGTGTCAATGTGTCAGAGAGCGCTCAAGAGATCACCAACGCCCTCAAGGCACTTCGCCAGGAAGGTCGGGATTATCTGCAGCAGCGCCTCGACCGCGCCGTGGAAGATGGGCAACTGGCGGCTGATGTTGACACCCTCATCCTTGCCGCCGCGTTGAATACACTGTTGGAAGGCATGTCGTTGCAAGCGCACGATGGACTTTCACGGCAAACCCTGGAAGGTATCGCGGCAACGGCCGTCGGCATGCTTCCATTACCTGCAATTCGCTAAACCAAGGAATACTCGTAGCGCTTGCTCCTTCGACAGCGGCAACCTCTCGGCCTCAGCGCTACGCCTCGGTATCATCCGGAAAGCGGATCAGACGAGCTGGTCACAAGCCTGGCGTATCCGCGAACAAGCGTGTTCAAGCACTGCTGTGGAGGTAGCAAAGGAAATTCGGAAGTACCCCTCCAAACCAAATGCACTTCCCGGCACGACCGCCACCCTGGCCGCCTCCAGCAAATAGCGACTGACCTCTACATCATTTGTGAGCTCGACACCCGCAGGCGTCTTGCGCCCGATAAGGCCGGCACAAGAAGGAAACAGATAGAACGCCCCTTCGGGACGGCGACACATCAAGCCGGGAGTATCGTTGAAAGCATCCAGGCATAGATCTCTGCGCTGACGGAACACTTCGTTGCGCTCGGCCAGAAAGTCAATCGGGCCATCCAGAGCGGCAACCGCGGCGGCTTGGGATATCGCGCAGGGATTGCTGGTGGTTTGGGATTGGATAGTTGCCATGGCCGCTATCAGATCCTTTGGCCCGCCGGCGTAACCGATGCGCCAGCCGGTCATCGAGTAGGCTTTGGACACCCCATTAACTGTCAGAACACGATCGCGTAATGCCGGCACCTGCGAAGCCATGGTGGAAAACACCCAGCCGTCGTAACTGAGGTGCTCATACATGTCATCCGTCAGTACATAGACCTGCGGATGGCCGAGAAGCACGGCGCCCAATTCCTTCAGTTCAGTCGCGCTGTAGCCGGCCCCGGTCGGATTGCTCGGGGAGTTCAGGATCACCCACTTGGTTCGTGGATTAATGGCCTTCTGGAGCTGAGCTGCCGTGATTTTGAAATGTTGCTCCGCCGGGCAACTGACCTCCACCGGGGTTCCCCCTGCCAAACGGACCATGTCCGGGTAAGACACCCAGTAAGGTGCAGGAATGATGACCTCATCGCCCGGATTGAGAGTGGCCAGCAAAGCGTTGATCAGGACTTGCTTACCACCGGTCCCTACGCTGATTTCACTGGTGTCATAGGTCACGCCGTTTTCGCGCTGAAACTTGCGCACGATCGCAGCCTTGAGCTCGGGGGTGCCATCGACATCGGTGTAACGGGTTTGTCCTGCATCAATCGCAGCCTTTGCCGCTGCATTGATGTGGTCGGGCGTCGGAAAGTCGGGCTCTCCGGCCGACAGACTAATCACATCAACACCTCGGCGGCGCAATTCAGCCGCCTGACGTGTTATCGCCAGCGTTGGCGATGGTTTGACCGCGTGCAGCAGATGTCCCAGCAATTGCATGAAGCCACCTTTCAGTTGTTGTTGATTGCTGAAGGGATCCTAACGGGCTTAAAACAGCAATAAAAACAATATATTTCTGTGTAATACATCATATTTATTTGCTTATTGCCCCCTACGTACCACCCCACTCTCCCGTCCATCGAGGCGTTTTGTAAAAGAACAATGCAGCGAAGCGATCAAACGTCTTGACACTATCTGTAGTGCTCACTATAGAATAAAGCCTAATATATAGCGCTCACTACAAATAGATTTTTTATCAATGCCGTTCGGAGCACCCAATGCTGCAATGTGCCATGTCATTCACCGTAGACCTATGGGTGTGCGCGGAGTCGATGGTGTGATCGAAGTGATCATGCAGTCAGCCACCCAATGGGTTGAGGCTTTGCGCTCAATGGGCGAAACAGGTAGCGCCCTGTATGCGTTGATCTTCCTGCTGGCAACAGTGGCCTTCGTGCCCGCCTCGCCCCTTACGGCCATTGCCGGATTTTTATACGGACCGGTAGGGGGGACTCTGCTTGTGTCGCCTGTCGGTATGGCGTCGGCCACGATTGCATTCGTCATGGGGCGCACTTTTTTGCGCCCATTTGTACTGAGACGACTGGCAACTCGCCCTCGGCAAGCCGCGATTGACAGAGCGCTCGCCCGAGATGGCTTTCGAATTGTGTTGCTTCTGCGCCTGGCTTCCATCGTGCCCTTCGCCCCTCTGAGTTACGCCCTCGGCGCAAGCCGTATCAGTGCTCGGAACTTTCTACTGGCGTCCTGGCTCGGGCTGCTGCCAGGCACTTTTTTGTACGTTTATCTGGGGTCACTGGTTTCCAGTGTCAGCGACATCCTCAGTGGCGAAGCCACTGCCGGCAGTGCAACCCACGTGCTGACTGGCGTGGGTTCGGCGGCAGCGGTACTGGCACTGCTAAGCATCGCTCATTGCGCACGCAAGGCCGCCAACCAATCCATCGAGAAAGAGTTGAAGCATGAATGAACGGTTGAAACCGTTAACGCCGTCGATTCAGGTTTCGGCGAGGACCGAGCCTTGTCACTCCCCCCTCAAATCAGGAGAAACACCATGACCAAGCCTACCTACGTGCAGGAATACAACGCCATCGTTGAGGTACTGAACCAGTACAACGAAGGTGGTAAACAGGCCAAAAGCAGCATCATGAAACCGGCCTTCAGCGAGCAGGCGACCATCTTTGGAGTCGATGCCGATAACAAATTGGCGGGCGGCCCCATCCAGGGTTTGTTCGACATCATCGACAGCGCGTTTCGTCCGTCGCCTGAAGCCCAGGGCGTGATTGTCAATATTGATATCGTCGGCACTGCCGCCAGTGCTCGCATCGACACCAACGATATCTCCGGCTTCTGCTTCACCGATTTTTTCAACCTGCTGAAAGTTGAAGGCAAGTGGACCGTGGTCAGCAAGATCTACCACACCCACGTTGCCCCTTAACCCTGAGCGCAAGCCAACCGGGCGCCGCTGGCGCCCAGTCCAAGAAGGATATTGACGATGAGCAAGAACATCAAAGCAGTACCTACCCAGGAATATAACGCCGTTATCGCCGTTGCCCAGCAGTATGCCGACAGCCTCAAAGTAGGCAGTGCAGACGGTTTGGCTGAAGCCTTTCACAAGGATGCGGTCATGTACGGCTTCACCAACGGCAAGCTTTTGGGCGGCTCTATCACCAACCTGTTCGACTTCGTCCGTAGCAACGGCAAGGCACCGGACATCACCACTCGCCTCGACGTCCTGGCCATCACGCCTACGACTGCGGTGGTGCGCGTGGACATGGAGCAGGACGCCATCGGCGCCGACTACAACGACTACCTGACGCTGATCAAAATCGACGGTAGCTGGAAGGTCATCGCCAAGGTCTACCACCAGTTCGAAGGCTGATCAGTCTGTATCGGCCCGCTGTAGCGGGCCGGTCTGTACAGCGTCGCTCGATCAGGAGGAACCATGAACACAGTTTTTATCGTCGGTGGTGCGGGCAAAGTCGCCCGACGCCTCGCTCAGCAACTAGTGGCACGCGGTCACGAGCCTCGCTCGCTTTACCGTCATTCGGAACAAGCTGAGGAGCTCAAAGCACTGGGCGCCACACCGATAGCCGGCAGTTTGCTTGAACTCGATGCGAAGGGTCTGGCTGGACTCATGACCGGCAGCGACATCGTGGTATTCGCGGCCGGTGCTGGCGGCAAGGGCGGATCGCAAATGACCAACGCCATTGATGGCCGCGGACTTGAAATGGCTGTGGCGGCGGCGGCACTTGCGGACATCAAGCGCTTCATTCTGGTATCTGCCTTTCCAGAAGCCTCATGTGGCGAAACTGTCTCCGATACCTTCGAAAACTACATGAAGATCAAGAAGCTTGCGGATATCCATCTGGCCGAGACTGATCTTGACTGGGTCATCGTGCGTCCTGGCACGCTGCGGGATTCACCCGGCACTTGCAGAGTCCGTGCAGGCCTGGCCATTCCCTACGGTGATGTGTCTCGCGACGACGTAGCGGCGGCCTTGCTACAGATTATCGAAACGCCCGCCGTGAACCGGATCATCATCGAACTGACCCAGGGCGATACACCGGTCGGTGAGGCGATTCAGCGACTCACTCGCGATTGGAGCCAACAGTGAAATTGCTGCTGATCGGTGCGAGCGGATTCGTCGGACGCCATGTTCTGGAATTGGCACTGTCGGATCCACGCGTCAGCGCCGTATACGCTCCGACACGTCGTGCGTTACCTCAAGACCCGAAGCTCATCGCTCCTAACATAGATTTCGACCGCCTGGATCATCATGCTCCTTGGTGGCATGTCGATGCGGTGATCTGCACGCTGGGCACGACCCTCAAAACGGCCGGGTCCAAAGCGGCATTCAAGCAAGTCGACCATGATTATCCGCTGGCCGTTGCCCAGCTGGCACGAGCGCATGGCACGCCCACTTATGTGCTCAATTCGGCCATCGGCGCAAATACCCACTCCCCTTTCTTTTACAACCAGGTCAAAGGCCATCTGGAAAAGGATCTGGCGGACTTGGGCTTTGAATCGCTGACGTATGTGCGGCCAGGGGTCATTGGTGGAAAGCGTGAGGAAGTTCGTCATGGAGAACGCGCGCTGGTGCTCTTCCTCAAGGCGGCAGCTGCACTCTTACCTGCGCGTTGGCGGCTCAATCCGCCTTCTGCCATCGCTCATGCATTGCTGGAGGCGGCCATTGATCCTGCCTCTGGCGTTCATGTGGTGCCGTCCGACCGTCTGGTCCAGATCGGCAAGCAATAACGAATTCACATTTGCAACATAACGACAGACTGAGGTTTTAAACCATGGCAAAAGTTGAGTATTGCGCCCTCATTGACGGCGAAGCCAGTCGTGTCTGGGATGTGCTGAAGCAATTCGGCCAGATCAGCAAGTGGCACCCTGCGATTCCTGAAAGCATTATCGAGGATGGCCAACCTGACGGACTGGTTGGCTGTATTCGCCGACTAACCTTGCAAGACGGAGCGGTTCTGCGCGAGAAGCTGCTGGCCGTTGACGAAACCAACCTGCTCTTCTCCTACCGCTTCTTAGAGGCGCCGCTGCGGGTGGACAACTATGTGGCCATTGTGAAGCTGCTGCCACTGACAGGACAAAACAAGACTGTCGTCCTGTGGTCGGCAAGTTTTGATACCCGCGATCCCGATCCACAGGGCGAGCAGACTGCTGTTATTCAGTCGCTCATTGTCGGTGGCCACGAAAGCCTTCAGCGCTATCTGAACGAGACTGCATAAGCAAAATGCCCCGGACAACCATGCGGTTGCCGGGGCGTTTAACTCTGGGCTAAGACAGAAGACGTCGACTCATCTCAAGCGCGCCTTCAAAAGGTTGATGGGTTCTGCCGACCTTGACGAGCAACGAGGCCCCTAACCACATCTGGTAAAGCCCTTCTGCCAGCGTGGGTGCGTCAGCAGTTGCCGTGATGGACCCGTCCGCCTTCCCCTGCTCAACACAACGTGTAATCCGCTGAATGATCAGCGCGGTACCTTTTTCGAGAACAGTGCGCATGTTCTCGGACAGATCACAAACCTCAGCACCTAATTTGACCACCAGGCATTTCTGGTCAGTGTGATCAAATGCCTGTGTCTCAGCCCAATATCGCAGATAGCTCAGCAGTCGCTCAGCCCCTGTACCCTCCCCGGCCAACAGCAAATCGACCCGCCCGATGTACTCCTGAAAGTACTCATCAAGCAGGGCCTGGCCAAACTCGTCCTTGGAGCGGAAGTAGTGATAGAAAGAGCCTTTGGGCACGCCAGCCGTAGCGAGGATTTCGGTCAGCCCGACAGCCGTGTAGCCCTTATGGGTCATAAGCGCTCTGGCGACATCAATGATGTGCTGACGCATGTCGTGGAGGGGTTTCTTCATAATGCGCCGCATGCTATCAAAAAATCGATCAATCGTCTGGTGCCTAGGGACACAGTCGTTTGTTCGAACTTTCACATGGGTGCATGTTAGCGCGGCGAAGGCTGCCCGCCACTTCGAAAAGCGGGCAGCGTGCAAGCAGGCTGTCAATCAGTCCTGAAACTGGTGATACACCTTGGCTATCACCTTCCAGGCGCCGTCAATGCGGATCAACGTCAGGTAATCGTTATAGTCAGCGCCAATGGCGTCCTGCTCCATGTCCACGCGCACTATTGCGGTGGTTGGCGTGATGGCGAGAACGTCCAGTCGAGTGGTGATGTCCGGCGCCTTACCGTTATCACGAACGAATTCGTACAAGTTGCTGATCGAACCGCCCAAAAGCTTGCCATTGGTGAAGCCATACATCACCGCTTGTTCATGAAACGCCTCCTCCAGGCGTTCAGGACTGCCAATACGCAAGCCATCGACATATTTCTCAGCAACAGCTATGACCGCGTTATATTCACTTGTTGCGACCGCTTTAATATTTTTGCTCATGGTTATTTTACCTTCTTCAGACTTTAACGACAGGCATAAAAAATTTCAGCCTACTTGTTTTAATAAAGCGAACCGTGCAGGACTCATGACTTTCATCAGCAACGCTGCGATACACCCGACCACAAAGGAAACCATGACAATCATTTCCATGATTGATGCCGCAACAGCTGCATTGTCGCCCCCGATTAAAGCGGGCAAATTCTGAACCGCAACGATTAAACACGCGACCAATCCGATAAGACCACCAATTGGTGCTACGACAGTATTCAAGACAGGGTGAAATTCAGTGTTCCTTCTAAAAAACACCAGCACAGAAACGCAAGTCAGGGAGAGAATCACCATATATCCGAGTGTTCCCGCTGTTGCACCCCAGGCGTAAATCTGTGTGACTGGATCCATTCCAATGATTGCGCAGACGGCGACAGCCAGTAAGGACATTGTCGTTTGCAATACAGAGGAGACAAACGGTGAGCCGTGTTTCTCATGAACACTGCCAAGCTTCGAATGCAGCACCCCAAAGCGTCCCAACACGTATTGATAACGCACTACTATGTTATGCAGAGACAGCACACAGGCAAACAGGCTGGTCACCAACAACACCTGCATGACATCAACAAAAGCTTTGTTGGTATATCTTTCCACCATAGTCAAATACATATCACCAGGGTGTTCAGTTGCCTGCTGTACGACCTGTGATAGCCCAATACCGTTTACCTGGCACCACATGGATACAGCGTAAAACACGCCAATCAGGAACACCGCAATGTAGGTTGCCTTGGGGATCGTCACATTGGGGTTTCTCGCTTCCTCCCTGTAGACCACAGTCGATTCAAAACCGGTAAAACAATAAATTGCAAACATGATCCCCAGGCCCGGAGAACCTGAAAGAATGGTCGCTGATGAAAAAGGTTCCAGGGAATCCGAACCAATATTCCCACTGCCTATAATCGCCGCATCTACCACCAGCACAATCACTATCTCGAGCACCAGCGCCACGCCCAAAAACTTGCTGCTCAATTCAATTTTCTGATAACCCAAAACACCCACAACTGCCGTAATCACTAACGCAAGCAGCCACCATGAAATATTAATACCCAAGGTCGTCAGCAACAGCTGAGACAGTGCATAGCCTATATAAGCCTCCAGCGCGACCAGTATCATAAAATATGAAATCACTGCCATCGTCGCCGAACCCAACCCTATGGATCGACCCAGCCCTTTCTGGATATATGAGTAAAACGCCCCTGCATTGGTGATATACCTCGACATGTAGATAAATCCTACACTGAAGAGAAACATGATCACCGTTGCAACCATTGCATCAAACGGTGCCGCCGCCCCGTTACCCATCGAAATAATTAACGGGGTATTGGCCACCATGACCGTCAGAGGTGCGGCCGTTGCGACGACCATCAGCACTATCGAAGTCACACCCAAGGATCCGGACAGCCCCGGTTTATTATTAATAATTTCAGGTTCTGTAGTGTGCATATTCGCCCCTATGGATATCGTTTTCCATACAAATAGATCACTGAATATTCCAGACCTCCCTGCCCTGGCGGCGAGTTGGATTTCGTGGAGCGAGCAAAAGGGTTCGACGCTCTTTAAACTTATCAAATCGCCGCTTCAGTAAGTCTGCATATATCTCTATAGCGATGAGGCATTAGAGTCAGGCACTGTTGACCACCTGAAACTTTAGTTATTTGCCTGTCATCCACTTAGACTAATTGCATCGCGTTCATTCTTACGCCTGGGGCGAAGGGTTCGCTATCAAATATCGGCGCGTTTTGATTCATCGTGCCGCTCTTTTTTCAAAGCGCACTAAAATGACGCACCCATGAGCGATGTCTATCTTTTAAATGCGTTGAATGACTCCAGGTTGGAACGAAGATTGCTGCACTACGAGCAGACCTCGGAGATTGCACAATGCAGCAAAGTCAAAATACGACCTATTCGTCTTCGATCCCCGCGAGAGTGGCGTGCGTAAGGTCAAATGATCCGTTTCTACAATCGAGAATTCTTCCCGACTGGGAGCAGGATTACACCCAACTCTCATGTGGCAACTTCGAGGGAGGTGTCGCACGTGCCTCTCTCGGACGAGTCCAGGTATTCCGCGAATGGATCAATCAGGCCATTGACCAACGATCGGTTGCCGACACCGATATTCTGATGATTGGAGTCACCCTGCATCAAGGCACGTGCTCCTGGCAGAATCGAGAGATGCAAGCTGATTCGTTATTCATCATGCGCCAGGGTGAGGAAGCGCGCTTTCGTGCAACCGCTGAATCGGACATTCTCGCTGCGACCATCGACGCCTCGTTTCTCGAAACGCTTTCTCAAGGCCTCTACGGGGTTGGCACAAGCCGCCTAATTAACGGCGCGTGCATGCTCAAGGGGGATGCTCAAGGGATATCTCGATATAAATCCCTTCTGCTGTCGGCACTCGGCTCAGCAGTCCAGCACCCGGAATCGATGGACAGTGAGTCCGCACGGCTACAGCTTTCCGAGGATGTCGCCGTAGCGGCGCTTCAAGCCATAGGGAGCCTGTCGATAACCACAACACACTTACCCAGGGACCATCGAGTTCATCGAGCGATGGTGGACAGGGCGCGGTTGTTTATTTTGAGTCATCAGACAGGCAGCCCGACGGTAGAGGATCTGTGTGAACACTTGCAAATGAGCAGGCGCGGACTGCACAGCGCATTCATTCAAGTGGTCGGGGTAAATCCCTGCACCTACATTCGCCAGATCCGACTCCACGAAGCCAGAAAAGACATCATCAATGGCGCGCCCTCGGTATCCGAAGCGGCCATGCGATGGGGATTTTGGCACTTCGGAATGTTCTCTCAATATTACAAAACCCAATTTGGAGAGTTACCTTCCGAAACGCATCGCAACCCTCCAGGCGTTGCAATGGGAACTTGGCCCCCATTGTCCTGACGCACCACCAAAGCGCAAAAAAAATAAATGTATTTTAACCAAAAACACAATTAATATTTGCCAATGATCAAAGAACTGAAAACATTCATCGCCGTGGCGAGAGAAGGCACTTTTGCTGCTGCCGGTAGCAAAATAGGGCTTACACAAGCGGCGGTCAGCGCACAAATGCAGCGCCTTGAGGCCGAGCTAGGGATCGAGCTGTTTGATCGCAAAGGACGCTCGGCTCATCTGAACCGAATGGGGCATCAGGTTTTGCTGCAGGGGCAGGAACTGGTCCGTCAGTTCAGTAATCTCGGCACTACGACGGTAGGTCTCCCCGCCAGCGTTTTGGTAACTGTCGGAGCCATTGCCTCCGTGCAGCGCTCTTTTTTGCCCGACGCCCTCGCTCACTTTCATCAGCAATGTCCCGAATGCCGAACTCGCGTCATTCCTGGCCTGTCCATGGAATTGGTCAACCAGGTCGATGCTGGCGAGATCGATATGGCTGCAATCATCCGCCCTCCGTTCTCACTTCAAAGCGATTTGCGCTGGACCACACTGGCGCGCGAACCCTACCGCCTGATTGTCCCGGTCGACATGCCGGGAGATGACTGGTCCGAACTGGTTTCAAGCCAGCCTTTCATTCGCTATGACCGATCTTCTTTTGGTGGTCGGCAGGTCGACCGATTCTTGCGACAAACGCATGTGTCTTTACGTGAGGTATGCGAGCTCGATGAGCTGGATGCGATCATCAAACTGGTCGCCAATGGGGTCGGCGTAGCACTGGTCCCAGAAACAGCGACACATCAAGGATGGCCAGCAGAGGTACGCGCTGTAGACTTGAAACAACGTACCTTCCACCGAGATATAGGCCTCGTACACCGCGCACGCAGAAGCCTGACGGAACCGGTGAAGGTGCTTGTTCAATTGATTACCGAACAGGTTCAGAAAAATCAGTGAACACCGTCACGGCTAACTTGCGGTTTTTATACTGGCAGGCGTGACAGTCAAAAGTAATTCACTACTCATCAACGTTCATGAACTCTTTGGCCCACACCTGGAAACGCTCAGGTCGCGTATAAGTGTGGGTCAATTCTGTAGCGCTCAGGTCAGATGTGCTGCGAGTGACATTACGCTGTTCGCGCAAACAGTCATATGTCGCTTTGATCGAAGCAAAATAGGCGGCATGGCCAGCAACGACAATCCGTACACCCAGTGAACCTAGACGTTCGCTGTCGCAAAGTTCAGGATTTCCATAAGTCACCAGCATCAGAGGGAGCGTCATACCTTCGGCAATCTGCTCCAAATGCTCAAAATCCTTCACACCTACGAGGCAAATCGCATCTGCACCGGCATCTGTGTAGGCCTGAATACGGCTCGTCACTTGTGCGACGGATAACGAGCTTGCATTGGTACGGGCAATGATAGCGAGCTGCGAATCAACTCGAGATTCAACGGCCGCTTTGATTTTTCCGCTGCCCTCCTCAATGGATATGAGATCCGTTGATTTACGGCCAAACTGTGCCGGCAAGAGCGTATCTTCGATAGTCAGTGCGGCGACTCCAGAACGCTCCAGCTCAGCGACTGTACGCATGACATTCAGTGCATTGCCATAACCATGATCGGCATCGGCAATGATCGGTAGTTGTGCGACTCGTCCAATCCGCGTCGCCTGCTCTGCAAATTCACTCAGCGTAATAAGGGCGAAGTCGGGCGCAGCCAATACCTGCAGTGAAGCGACTGATCCGCCGAGAATGCCGACTTCAAATCCCAGGTCAGCAGCAATTCTTGCGGACATAGGGTCGAACACAGATGCAGTGTGATAACAGGCACATGATGCAAGCAACTTACGAAATTCGCACCGCAGCTCGTGATGGGAAACTCTGGACATAATCGCTCCTACTGATGACCCACTACAGTTCTGAAACGATGTACAGACTTCAGCGCTGACTGAAAAATCACTATGACCGTACTTAAGGCATAAACCGGAATATCGACGCGGCATATAGCAAAGTTACGTAATTACTCATTTTACGCAATGAAAAATCTATTAAAAAGCTGATATTTTTTTCTCTGATTATCAATTTTATCGATGAGTCAGTTCTGTGATTTTCGACCCGACTGGGCCTGTCGTGGCGAAATGGCGAGACACTGAGCCGGGGGGCTGATCGTATACCGAGCAGGCCCACCATTTGCGGGTGGGTGAAGCGAGAGGGGCAAGGCGCCAACTGATCTTGACACCGCCCCTCACGGCTCCTTATCAGATTTGATTACGGATATGAGGAAGACGTGCATATACCGCAACCATGGGTACAATTAGCAATCCAATCACCGCCTGCTGGCCTGCATAAGTCATCCCCATGCCAACCAGCAATGAACTGAGCACGGTCAGTACCAGCACACCCAAAACCGTCGCGCCGTATCCGCCCGCCCCTCCCAGAAGTGACGTGCCGCCGATGACCACTGCGGCAACGGTGCTGAATAGGTAAGGATCCCCTACACCGACATAACCGCCCCCGGAAAACCCCAGCAGCAGCACGCCCGTAAGTGCTGACATCACACCGGCGATACCGTGCACCGCGGTCCAGGTGCGTATTTCCGATATCTGCAGACGCGATGCTGCAGTCCGACTTCCACCGAGGGCGTAGATGCTCCGGCCAAACCAGGTGTTTTTCATAACCCAGATTATGGTAAGGCTAATAACTAACCAAACAATCACAACGGGTGGAATTGGCAGGCCAAAAAACTTTCCATTAAAAGCCGAGAAGTTCGTGAGCCATGCCGGAACCGGCGCGAAACTATTCCCTCCGAATGCAGAGCCAAGCGCTGTATAGATCTCAGTAGCTCCAACTACCGCGAAGCCCAGACCCAATGACATGATCAGTGCCTGGCCTTGCAATCGATAGCTAAGCAAGCCATTGATGCAACCAACCACCATCCCTAGCGCCAGAATGATGATGATTGCTGCGGCAGGCGGCAATCCGTTATTAAGCAGTCTAGGCAAAAGAATATTGGCGGCGCCGATCACAAATGGAATAGAAAGATCCAATCCACCCAACAGCGAAACCATTGTCTGCCCGATCGACGCCAAGCCCAAGAACGCAGCGAGCAACAGAATCGATCTAGCATTTTGCAATGAAAGAAATCCACTTACCGTCAATGCACCGCACCCTACAAGCATAATCAACAGCGCAGTACCGATGGCGATGGCTCGATTTTCGCGCAGGCTATCGTGCAATCGGCTCGCGGGGGCTTGCTTCAACTGCGGAAAAAGTCGGAACACAGTCATATGAGACTCCTATCGGGCTGGCACCCGGCTGACCGCAAGTACATTTACCAAGAGGGAAATAATCAGGATCAGCCCGAATGCGAGCTTGGTCGCTGACCCCGAAATAGTCCCAAAGTTAAATGTCGCCAGTAGGTTGGCAATCAGGAACATATTCAAAGCGCCAAGGATCGACCCTATCGCCCCACCACGTCCTCCCGCCAAACTTGCGCCCCCAAGAACCAAAGCCGTCACTGCCTGAAGCGAGTAGGTGCTGCCCTGGGTCGGATCTCCAGAAGAAATTAACGCGGTGTAACTCACTGCCGCCAACCCTACAAAAACGCCACTCAAGATGTGAGCACCAATACGTACGGTCTCAATCTTGACTCCCGCGGTATAGGCCATTCTTTCATCGGCCCCAGTCAAACGCAGATGGGAGTGAAAGGCCGATCTCCAGAAAAGGAACCACAGAGCAATAGCCCCTAACAGCACAAAACTCACCGGGGACAGAAGACTGATACCGCCCCCCCAACTCATCATCCAATCAGGCGCCAAACCGCCAGCCCGTTGCATGATCAGTAGATTGACGCCTGTCAATATGAGGTAGCTGGACAACGTAACGATGATTGGTGCGACGCGGACATGGATAATGATTAAGGCTTGTCCTATTTGCCATAAGACCCCAACCATCATGGCCCAGCCAAAAATTGCAATTGGATGAGTGACTCCATTCTTGGTAAGCCAGGCTATCAACGTCACGTTGATGAATCCCATTAACGGGCCCACTGACAGGTCTACGGTTCCCCGTCCTGCCATCACTGTTGGAGTAAGCGCCAGTGTACAAAGGATCAGAGGGGTCGCCACCAGTACCCCCCCCGCCAGACCAATGAACGAAAATAAGTTGGGCGTTCGAAACAACGCCAACACCGCCAAGGCAAAAAACAGTGCGCAAGGCACCGCAAGGTAGCGATACTGCACCAGCAATCGTTGTGAGTGACTCATGCGCTTACGCCCTCCCGACGGCCAGATAGCTGATGCCCGCAGGATTCCTGTCCAAACATCGCTGCCAACATTTCATCCTCATTAATAGAGTTGCCACTTAGGGATCGGAAGACCGTGTTTTTTACAAACACTTCAACCCGGTCTACGAACCCCAGGAACTCCTCCATTTCAGAAGACATGTAAATAACCGCGCCTCCTGCATCGGCAAAGCGTCGTAACTCTGCATAGAGGTCACGTTTCGTACCTAAATCGACGCCTCGGGCGGGATCGTTCAAAACAATCACCCTCGGGTTCCGCGCAAACGCACGACCAATCAACACTTTCTGTTGATTGCCTCCTGACAGCGACGTGATTTTATTCGACGCCAGGCCGATCTTGATGTGCAGACGACTCACCTCGGCCTGGTAGATCTCGTTGATACCAGACCGTCGAATGACTCCAAACGGGCCAAGGCAGCTGCGGTATATTCCGATAGCCAAGTTCTCGAAGATGCTTTGATCGGGGAAAATTCCTTCGCGTTTTCGATCACCTGATACATAGGCCACACCCAACCGCTCGGCGTCCGCGAGGCTAGACAGTCGGGAGGTACCGCCCTCAGCGTGAACCACAAATACACCGCTGTTAGCCACCTCGATTCCTGCGACTGCACGCAAGAACGCATCTTGCCCCTGCCCGTCCAAACCGGTCACACCGATAATCTGTCCTTGCAGGAGTGAAAAGCTGAAAGGTTCGGCCCCCGCCGATAACTTCAGATCATTGACCGACAGAATTCGCGGCCCCTCGATCCTCCGCGCGGTACCCGCCACGTGGCATGCCGAATTCACTTTGCGCTCGTGCGGCGTCATCATCGCCAGCAGATTCTCTTCAGTGATTTGCGACTTTTCAAGAACGCCGATGCTTTCGCCGTCACGCAAAATCGTTGCACGATCAGCAATGCGTACAAGTTCAGCGATTCGATGCGTCACGATCAAAATTGTTGCGCCGTCAGACCGCAAACGATCTATTTCCGTGTGCAACCGAGAAGTTGAATCAAGATCCAGCGCCGCGGAAGATTCATCAAGAATCAGAACTTTGGGACAACGCAAAATAGCGCGGGCAATAACAACCCACTGCTTCACACTGAGAGGCAACGTGCCAACCAGTGCATTTATGTCCACTGGCTGACCGACTAAACGCGCCATCAATTCAGCCGCTGCGCTCTCACGTTCTGCTCGGGTAGAGACTGTTCGAAAAAGCTTGTCGTGACCGACATAAAGGTTGTCAAGAACGCTTGCCTCCTGAGCGACGAGAACCTCCTGAAAAATCGTCGCCAGGCCCGCGTCACCTGCCTCAATTGGTGAACGAGGGCTTCGCCCCAGAATGCTGACCTCCCCCAGGTCCGGCAAAAGTACGCCGGACATGATTTTTGCCAGCGTGCTTTTTCCTGATCCATTCTCACCCACTATTGCATGTACCTCACCGGCACGAGCCTCCAGATCCACTTCTTTGAGTGCTCGTGTTTCTCCGAAGGACTTGGCGACACCCTTTAGGCGCACAGTGGTAATACCGACAATCTGTTCAGTACTCATAGCAGGTCCCTTCTTCCAGGCTGGCTAGTTGAGCGTTAAGCGAATTGGCTTTTGAATTAAGGCTTGGGACGCCAAGTGAGCGGATCCTCAGGGCGCAGGAAGTAACCTGCTGCCACTTCCTTCGGCCACCAACCATCATTCGCCGGCTCTAACCATGCCGTAGAGTTGGGATCACAGTTTTCCCCAAGGGCGGCGTTCACTTCATCAATGCTGTAAGTGATAACCGGGCGCGGAATAGATTGAACCTTGGGACCCTGGCCCTCTAAGGTGCGCATCATTACGTCCCAGACCATGCGAGCTTCGGCGCGAGGAGGCCAGAAATGAAAGCTTTGATCAATGAATCCTGGATTGTTGCGCCAAAAACAGGCCGCTGACGCCTCGCCGCCAAGCACGACCGGCATCAGTTCGCGACCCGACTGCCGCACGGCATTCAAAACACCATTTTCCGAGGCTGACTGCACGATAATGCCATCCACCTTGCCGGGGTTTGTGGCCAGGAATTTTTGTACCTCGACTTGAGCCACCTGATCGGTCCAATTACCCGCTACATTGCCTACAAGTTTGATATCGGGGAATTCAGCCAATACGCCCTTCGCGCCTGCATCAAAGCTGTCTGAGGATGCAAAACCCGGGATACCCGACACCAATAGTACATTACCCTTACCGCCGATTTTCTCGGCCAACCATTTGCCCGCAGCGTAACCGCCTTGGGTGTTATTTTCGGTAACGTTGATGGCATAAGGCGATGTGACATAACCCGAAAAAGAAAATACCGGGACGCCTTTCAAATGGGCATATTCGATCGTCTGGTTGATGGCCGTAACATTTGAGCAGCAGATGATGATTGCATCAACACCGCTATCAACCATTTGGCGCATTTGTTGGATTTGGACTGCGTCTTTCAAGTCGGACTGAGTGACGACCAGTTCCGATATAAGCCCTGCTTTTTGATAGGCAGGCAGAATAACATTGGTCATCTCATCCTGAATGGAGGCTCGCCAAGTGTTACCCGCATATGTCGAAGCATAGCCGATCTTCCAAGGCGGCTGTTTTTTCGCGACAAAATCGCGAAATGCACTGGGCCCCAAAGGAAGTTGAGGATCAACTCGTTGATAAAGCGCCTGTTGATCTGCGGGTAGTTCATCGACTCCCTTAGCACTAACAGCACTCGCCAGCAAAAAAATTACGGGAATTGCCGCATAAGCAAATCGCTTCATTTCATTGTCCGCCTAATATTATTATATTTATTATTGACGCCTGACCTTAATACAAAATCAGCAAACTACTGTATCGTCTATTTTTAAAAAGGCCCCGAATGCGCGCGGGCAAATGTGAGCCCATAATTACCACACCTACAACGCTAAAATTTTTTCGTGTTACTCATAAAGGGTGTTTGCAATCTGCAAACACCCTTCGATAACCTTACTGTCGCAGACCCGCCTGCTTAAGCAAAGGCATGACCCGTTCATTGAAGAAAGGAAGCTCTTCATTATAATCGACCATCGTCAACAGCGTTCCGTCGACACCCGTCTTCTTCAGGTCGATCAATCCTTGAGCGACTTGCTCAGGAGAACCTACAATTGGGAAGCCCCCCCAACCCGCGATAAAACGCTCCTTGAATTTCTGATACATTTCCGGAGAGTGATTTTGCGACTGTACTTGCAAGACCTCAGCGAGGTTATCGCACGCCACCGTGTCTCCCTTCTCTTTAACGTAATAATCATAATATTCACGTGCTTCCTTTTCTGTTTCGCGAACGATGACCGGGCACGAGGTAAACGTGCCCAACTCTCGGCCAAACTTTGAGCGAGCCAGTTCTTTAACATGCTTGACCCAGGCAGCGCCCTTTTCCATGTCTTGCATGAAACCAAAGTTGAAGTCACAGTGTTTCGCAGTGAAATCCAGTCCCTTGCCAGACGATCCCGCGCAAATCATTACCGGGCGACCGGCCTTGTTATAAGGCTTCGGTTCCATCACGGCGTCTTTGGTCTTATGGAAGTCGCCATTGTAATCGACACCATTGCGTTCCCAGAGAGCCGCCACGATGTCCATCCACTCGTCAGCGTATTCATAACGCTGATCGTGCTCCATCATTTCACGGCCAAACATTTCCATTTCCGGCGTAAACCACCCGGTGACCAGGTTGAGGCCGAAACGCCCCTTGGAAATATGATCAATCGTGGTCGCCATTTTTGCGGCAACGATCGGGTGAATGGTCGGTACGTGAGTGGTGGAGAAAAATTGTAGTTTGGTGGTCACTGCGGCCATAGCGGCCGCCCATGTGAATGTTTCCATGTTACTGCCGTTGAAGTTTGTCTCCCCGCCAAATCCACGCCAGCGAGCGATGGGCACCATACACTCCCAGCCTGCTGCTTCAAGCTGCTTGGCGATTTTGACGTTGTGTTCAAATGTGGGCTCAAACGTTGACTCGGCAGTCGTAATAGCACAGGCATTTGAACAGTTAGTTCCGAAAACACCCAATTTAAGCGCGTTATCGTTGAACATCGGATTACCCGTTTCGTGAAAACGTTCCTGCATGTCCATTTTGCATTCCTCTTTTTATTTTTTTAAACGTTGAAGTGCCGTTGGATTAAACGCCCATATCGTCGAAGACTTCCTGTGCCAAACGGAAGCCATCAATGGAAGCTGGCACGCCACAGTAAATAGCCACTTGAAGGAGCACCTCGCGGATTTCTTCTTTACTCAAGCCGTTATTAATAGCGCCGCGCACATGCAACTTCAATTCATGCGGACGATTCAGTGCAGAAATCATCCCCAGGTTCAAGAATGAACGCGTGCGGCGATCCAGGCCCGGACGATTCCAGATAGTATCCCAGCAATATTCGGTTACCAGCTCCTGAACCGGCCAGTTAAAATCAGTCGCCTTTGCAATAGAGCTATCGACATAGGCCCCACCCAACACTTCGCGACGGGTTTTAAGGCCTTCGTGAAATCGCTCAGAAAGTTGGCTTCCGTCGGGTGAAGTGATCTTGGCTTGACTGTTCATTCTATCTTCCTCGAGGTGAGTTATAACCTTCGTAACAATATGGCCACGTAAGTAGCCATCGTGCTAGAGGTTTTACGGTTTAAAAAATCATGTAGGTTTATGCAACCAGGCTAGGTCTTACATATTGAAACTGAAGAGATTTCCTTGCTTTCCATGCAATCAGGTCGGCAATCGAAATAATGATGAGTCCGTTATCACGCGCGAAGATCTCCAGATCTGCACGACGCGCCATGCTGCCGTCGTCCTTCAGGATCTCGCAGATGATGCCCACAGGCGATAGACCTGCCAGTTCAGCCAGATCTACAGCAGCCTCGGTGTGACCGGCTCGTTCCTCAACGCCACCTTGGCGAGCAATGAGCGGAAAAATATGCCCAGGCCGGGCAAGCGACTCAGCCTTGGTTTCAGGTGCGGCGAGTGCTCGGAGTGTCAACGCGCGCTCGGCAGCCGAAACGCCGGTGGTAATCCCCGCGATGAGATCAACCGACACGGTAAATGCCGTTTTCATGGAGTCGGTATTTCGTTCCACCATCAAAGGTAATTCGAGGCGGCGTGCGACAGGTTCTGGCATAGGCGCACACACAATGCCTCGGCACCGACTCACCATGAATGTCAGCGCTTCTGTCGTCGCGAACTCTGCGGCCATGACGACATCACCTTCGTTCTCACGCCCCTCATCATCGACCACGATGATCATCCCGCCAGAGGCAATCACTTTTAATGCGTTTTCAATCGTTGCAAAGACCATAACAACCTCTACTGAACGCTAATGGCATGCCGCTCAAGAGATGACACCAAAGCGCCAGACAACAGCATCATTTGATGGCCGCGGATCTTGCGAAGCCACCGTTTTCGTAAAGCAGCGGGGAGATATCCAGGCGCGTATCGACCCAAAGTACTCTGCCAAAGATCACGTCGTGCGAGCCGATAGTTGTGACCGAACTTACCTCGCACACCAGCGAGGCTTGGGCATCCACCAGCACAGGTACACCGTGCTCTTCGATCCATTGACCGTGCTCGAAACGCTCCTCGCCCTTCAGCTGGCCGCTGAAAATCGGAACGAGATCGACATGGGAGTGATGGAGCATATTGACCGCGAACCGCCCGCTCTCCTCCAACGCAGCGCTGATGGACGCCGAACGGTTAACACAGACCAGAATGGTTGCAGGATCAGTAGTCACTGATTGCACAGCGGTGGCAGCCATTCCGAAAGGCTGCCCGAGGTGGCGGGTGGTGATCAGCGAAATCGTCGAGGTCAATCGACGCATCGCTTGCTTGAAGTCGTTAACCAGCTCTATTTCTTGTTCTTGTTTTTTCATGTCTGCCTCGTCCAAGGAGTCGCATGGGTCATGTGAAACCAAACGTACAGATCGTCAGACAATCTGTCAAAACTATTTTGGCTGATTGACAGATTGTCTGACGATACTTATAAAGAATCTCGAATTTCATTCAACAAAGGACACAGACATGCCACGCACGCTGTTTGGCCACATGAAATCCAGCAATGTCATGAAAGTCGTCTGGCTTATGGACGAGCTGGGCCTCGACTACGAGCGGATCGATATCGGGAACGTCTTCGGCGGGCTTGAAGAAGACGACTATCGGAGCAAAAACCCGACCAGCCTCGTTCCTACACTGGTCGATGACGATTTCACGCTCTGGGAAAGCAATGCTGTGCTGCGCTATTTGTGCAACGCCTATGCCCCCGACAGCTCGCTCTACCCCGCTGACCCGAAAAGACGCGGAGTGATCGACCAATGGCTGGACTGCCAGCAAACTCAGTTGACCCGACCACAAACGGTGGTGTTTTTTCAGTTGATTCGCACACCACTGGAGAAGCGCGACACACAAGCGTTGGAAACAGCCATTCGGGAAGCCGGTAGAGTGTGGAACTGGATAGAAACCCGACTCGGCGAGCACGACTACATCTGTGGCAATGAGATGACCATCGCTGATATTGCCTGGGCCGTGCATGGGCACCGCTGGCTGAGCATGGACTTCGCGCGGGCAGACCTGCCCAACGTAAAGGCATGGTATGAGCGGATGCTGACGCACGATTCGTTCCGCCAGAAATGGGCCGGACCGGTGACTTGATCAGGGGATGACGACAATGGAACTAGAAAACAAGGTATGCATCGTGACTGGCGCAGCCAGCGGCATTGGCAAAGCCATCGCGACGATATTTGCGAAGAATGGCGCCTCGGTCATCGTAGCCGATGTGAACGTCGAGGCCGCACAGGCGACCGCGGATGAGATCGGTGCCACCGCTATTGGCTGCAATGTGGCGATCAATGCAGAGGTGCAAGCGCTGGTCGAAAAGACGGTTGCCCGCTTCGGCCGTATCGATGTGCTGGTCAACAACGCCGGCTTCGGTCTGACCGGAAACGTTGTCACCATTGAAGAGCAGGATTGGGACCGACTGATGTCAGTCAACCTCAAGGGCATGTTCCTGTGCGCCAAGCATGTCATACCGATCATGGCCCGGCAGAAGTCCGGCTCGATCATCAATACCACGTCGTATACGGCCACCAGTGCCATTGCTAACCGCACGGCCTATGTTGCCTCCAAAGGCGGCGTTTCAGCGCTGACGCGAGCGATGGCACTGGATCATGCGGCGGATGGCATACGCGTGAACGCCGTAGCGCCTGGCACCATCGACAGCCCTTATTTCGACCGGATCTTCGCTCAATCTGAAACACCGCAAGCATTGCGGGCCGCTTTGGAGGCACGGGCGGTGATGAATCGAATGGGAAAACCCGAGGAAATTGCAGAAGCCTTCCTGTTCCTCGCTTCTGACCGCTCTCGCTTTGCCACCGGCAGCATCCTGACCGTGGACGGCGGCTCTTCAATTGGCAACCACTTGGTCGAATGACCCTGTACCTGTGACCTTTGGCCCGGTGAGTAACCGGGCTTTTTTTGTCTGTCGAGTCCACCACCACAATAGAAAGCTGACCCGCCCGAGGGCTTAAGGTCAGCTTTCCTGCTGATATTCAGGCCCCCTTCAGCTCCGTCTTGCTTACTACATGCTCCAACCCCTGCATCAGGTACGGTCGGAAGTTATCCGGGTGCTCCGTCATGGGGAAGTGCCCCAACCCCTCCATGACCAGGTGCAAGGCACCGGGAATCAGATGGGCCAGTTTGGCTCCATCCGCCGGGGTTGCGGAATAGTCATAATTGCCTGAGAGTAGCGCGACCGGTGTGCGCGCGGCATCGATACGCGGCGCGGTCTCGGCACCATCGAACTCATCACTGTAAAACGCCAGATCGCCTGGGTAGACACCAGGTCCTCCCTGCGAATAAATCCAACTGGCGCGGCGGCGATCCTCAATGGGACTTGTCGGACTCATCAGGCCTCGAACATAAGCGCCGTTGTGTAGCCCCCCATGTACTTGCACATGGTTCTGATAGGGATTTCGGCGGCCACGGGACTGGAAAGGAGGCTCCAGCGCTACAACACCGATCAGGTGTTCAGGGTGCTCGGCCGCCAGCACCAAGGACATTGCGGCGCCCATTGAGCCCCCGACGACAATGGCGGGGGCGCCTATCACCTGCTCGATAAACGCCGTACACCATTGCTGGTAGCATTCGCTTGTCAGCAAATAAGGGGCACCGTCCCAGTCGCGGGGTGGCATCGATTTACCGTGAAATGGAAGGTCGATCGCATACATGCGAAATTGCCGAGCCATTTCGATATCGGCCATTTGTCCAAAATACTGGCGGCCGTCTGCACCGGCAGTGTGGAGGAACAAGATGGGCACGCCCTCCCCGGCTACTTCGTAATAAATCTCATATTTCTGCCCCAGTACGCTGACAGCAGCATACTGCCCTTGAATTTGCGAAATTGATCGCTGCACGGACAATGCTGGAGCCGCAGGAGTCAGGGTGATCAGTTCGAACAGGCGCTCAAGAAACGGCCGCGCCTGGGCGATCAGTTGTGCATCGCCGCTCACTTCGAAAGCAGGATTGGCAATCTGTAAAGCGGTGAAGCTATGGTAGGTCGCGACAGGCGGTACACGCAGCACATGCCCCCATTGCTCTTCGACGGCCTCGATGCGGATGGCAGGCTGGCCGGAAAAGCCTTTGAACAGATGACCTTCGGCAACACTGAGCCCAGTGCTTTGCGATCCGACGCTGAACTCAACGGTTATTGAGAGCCCCGGGGCGAGCCGGCGCAGTTCGGGGTCGGGGTAAGCGCTAACCAGCCGCTCATTCAAACTGATGAATGCAGTCATTATTTTTCTCCTGCGTCACTCTTGCAGTGACGAGTCATCACGTCAGTGTCTTACAGCCTAAATGGGGCCGTACCGATTCAACCGGTCACGCGCTCTTCCATTGCCTGTCTCGCAAGCAGCACCCGGCGCACTGGCTTACCGGCAACCGGGCAGCAGAATAGAGGCGTAACCACGTCGTGATGAATATCCAGATTTGCAGACAATCTGTCAATCAGACAGCAATGACTCTTCTTGCTCGACGCTTTCCAAATAATTGATTGCTACCCTTGCGGACAACTCGATGTGCGCTCGGCAAGCTTCTGCCGCCCTAGCACCATCTCTCGACTTGATCGCTGTCACTATTTCCTTGATCTCCTTGACTGAGTGCTGGAGGCGACCGGGCTGGGTCATGGATGTGGCGCGCAACAATGTGATCCGGTTATGTAACGTGGTCAGCATCTGGACGATGAAAATATTATTGCTACCTTCCATAAGGCAGGCGTAGAACTGGGTCTTGGCTTCAATCAACGCATCACGCGCAGCCCTCAAGCTATCGAGGTCTCGGTCAGGGTATTGCCAATACTGCTGAGCCCGAAATTCAAATCCCGCAGCGGCTTCCTCAAGGCGACGGATCTGCGCATCCGTACCCCCCACGGCGAATTCCTGTCCCGAGAAGCTTTCCAGAAGTCCGCGTACCGCGTACAGCTGGCGCGTTTCCTCCAAGGAAATTTTGTTCACGGAAGGTCCCTTGTGGGCGTTGCAGGTAATCAGCCCTTCCGCCTCAAGCTGTCTTAACGCTTCTCGAATGGACGTGCGGCCGACTCCCGTCATCTCGCAAAGCTCACGTTCGACCAGTCGTTGGCCAGGACGAAGCACACCGGACGAGATGGCTTCTCGAATCTTGTCTTCCACTAACAAGCGCAGCGTCGCGCCGCGCTTGGGGATCTGGAGGCTTGACTCACTCATCTATGCTGTCTCCCTCATGTCGTTCTCTTTCTACTCAGGGCAATCGTCAATTGAGATCTGACGCAGGTGAAAATGCCTGTCATGAATACCGGGAGCCCCCAGAATTACACATCTCACCCATCAGATTGTCTGATTGTATGCGATCAATCCGCTGTACTGCCACAAAAGACCTGATCCAGGACACGTCGATGCAGAGGGCCGACCGTTGCTCAAACATCGTCACCTGCCTGAAAGCGTTCCGCTCAGGTGCCGATTCATAGGTGAGCCTTAAGCTTAAATCCAGCCAGGAAAGAGTAATGCTCTACGAGGAAGATTGCCCCTTTGGGGACATCAGAGATACAAGGGAGGGAGTTACACTGCGCACGTAAAAAAGCGACGCAAGCCACAGGGCTTGCGTCGCCGTCGTTATTGCTTGCCGTATCAGGCTATTTTATCAACATTGTCACCCCCCTCCCCCGCGGATCTGCCACAGGTTCTGGAGTACGGCCATCGACCCGGATAGCCTGGATATCGCCATTGAAGCCCTGGTTAACCAGGTTGTAACCCTTGGCTTCAAGGTCCTTGGCTAATTGCCCAGTGATCGGGGAGTAAGGTTCCCAGAAGATGGTGTTTGCCGGCAGCAACTGGTGCTGAAAGCGCATCATACCCACCGAGTCCTTGAGGGGTAACTTGTAGTCATAGAGGTTGCTGAGCACCTGGAAGATCGAGGTGAAAATCCGCGAGCCACCGGGAGTACCGATCACCAAGGCCACTTTCCCATCCTTCAGGAAAATGCTCGGGGACATCGAGGACAACGGACGTTTATCCGGCGCAATTGAGTTGGAATCGTTGCCGACCACGCCTAATTGGTTCGGCACGCCAGCCAGCGCGGAAAAGTCGTCCATCACATCATTGAGCAAAATTCCAGTCTTGCTTGCAACCACACCGGAACCAAAGAAGCCATTCAAGCTGTAGGTGTTGGATACCGCGTTGCCCCATTTGTCGATCACCGAGTAATGGGTGGTTTCCGGTTTTTCCGGAAAAGTCACATTCAACCCCGCTTTGATACTAGCCGTGTCAGATAGTCCAGAGGGATTGACTTCAGCCGCGCGCCCCGCGATGTATTTTTCGTCCAACAGTTGTTGGACCGGCACCTTGAGGTAGTCAGGGTCCCCCATGTACTGGGCTCGGTCGGCAAAGACGCGTTTCTCGATCTCTGAGATCAGATGGATGTACTGAGGAGAGTTCACCGCAACTCCCTGAAAGTCTGCCTGACGCGCCTCTTTCATCTTTAACAGCTGAACCAATGCGATCCCGCCGGAGCTGGGAGGTGGTGCAGTGATCACATGAAACCCATTCCAAGTTGCGACTATCGGCTTACGCCAGACGGCCTTGTACTCCTTGAGATCAGCTTCGCTGATCAGGCCATCATGCTCAGCCATATCCTCAGCGATCAATTGCGCCGTTCGGCCCGTATAGAAGCCTGCGGCCCCGTGCTTTGCAATACGCTTGAGCACGGCCGCCAGCTCTGGCTGCTTGAACAATTCGCCCGCCTTCAGATTTCCGAAATACTGGGAAAAGTTAGTTTTTCCCTCGAAGTGGGCTTTGTTTTCATTGACAGCCAGCGTGGCTAGCCTCTCTTCGACCCGAAAGCCTGCCTCGGCATAGCCAATAGCCGGCTCAACCACTGCCTGCCATTTCAATCGACCGAAACGCCGTTGTGCTTCCCACATTCCGGCAACGGTTCCGGGGACGCCGACCGCCCTGCGTCCTACCACGCTGCTTCGCGGATTGTCGGGTGGCAATACCTTTCCGTGCTCGTCAACGAACATGTCACGGGTTGCCTTGAGCGGAGCGCGCTCGCGGTAATCCAGAAAATACGGTTTACCCTTGTAATAAAGGGTCATGAAACCGCCCCCGCCAATATTTCCGGCTTCGGGATAGGTCACGGCCAGGGAAAATGCAACGGCGACTGCCGCGTCAACGGCGTTACCGCCTTTGGCAAAGATGGCATTGGCGGTGTCCGCAGCAAAACGGTCAGGTACGGCAACCGCAGAATGGGTCAACTCAGTGTGTGGGCTCGCCATCACAAGCTGATGGCTACCCATCAACAGAGACGCCACCCACATCACGCATAACAAAGCACAGCGATGTGCCCGGTAGAACAACGAGTCTTTGCACATAAACCACCTGTTTGTTTTTATAAATAAAGGCAGCACATTGGCAACTTCGAGCACTCGGTTCTTTGGTTGAACCGTGTGACTCATGGCCTGAATAAACACAGCACACGAACAGTTATTATCGATATACCAGTCAAAAAAAGCCCTCGACGCGGTTAACGTGGAAGGCTTTCTTATGTCACTGCTTAAGCGTTCTGCTCGACACCTATAGCACTTTCGCGTACGAGGGGCGCTTTTTCCCACTTGGCGATGACCAATGGGGCAATTGCATTACCCAGCACGTTCAAGGTGGTGGTGCCGCTGTCGATAATCCTGAAAATACCGGCTATCAACGCGACGCCTTCCAGAGGCAGTCCGGCTGACGCCAGGGTCGCCGACAAAATAATGATGGCAAAACCAGGCACACCCGCAGCCCCCTTCGACGTCAACACCATCGTGACCACCAGCAGAATCTGCTGAGTCAGCGACAGGTCAATGCCGTATAGCTGAGCGATAAAGATCGTCGCTACGCCGAGGAAGATGGACGCACCATCCAGGTTGAACGCATACCCCACCGGCACCACGAAGCTGACGATTCGTTGAGGGACGCCGTAGTTCTCCAACTTTTTCATCAACTGCGGCATGACCGCTGCGGACGCCGCACTGGAGAACGCCAGAATCAGCTCATCCCTGAAGTACTTGATCAACTTGAAGACGTTTTCACCAATCAGATAGCAAATGCCTCCAAGGCAAATCAAGGCAAAGGCAATCAGCGCGAGGTAAACCACACCAATCAACTTGAGCAACGGTAACAATGAGGCAAAGCCAAAGGTCGCGACGGTCGCACCGATCATGCCGAATACGCCGATAGGCGCATAAGCCATGACAAACGAGACCACCTTGAACATCGCATCAGACAAGCCTTGAACAACAGCAATGACCGGAGCGCTTTTCGCTTTTGGCAGTGTGTTCAATGCCATTCCCAGGAGCACGGCAAAAAACAGCACTGACAGCAACTTCCCTTCCGACATCGCCACAATCACGTTATCGGGAACAATGTTTTGCAGGATAATCAACGCGCCTTTTGAAGGCTCCATGTTGACCGTCGATGTACTGTGCGAGATGCCAGCAATTTCAGTACCTTTACCAGGCTCGAAGAAGTTGGCGAAGCACAGTCCGAGGACAATGGCCAAACTGGTAATCGCGAAGAAGTAAGCCAGCGATTTGGCCCCCATGCGTCCGAAGGACTTGTTATCGCCGCCTCCGGCAATACCGAGGATCATGCAGCAGAAAACAATGGGAACAACAACCATCTTCATCATCTTGATGAAAATGTCGCCAAGGGGTTTAAGAATTTCGGTACTGACCCAGACCTGATTTTGTGGATGGGTATTGAAGTACCAACCGACGAGCACGCCGAGCAAAAGCCCAGCAACAATTTGCCAAACTAATGGGATACGTTTCATGTCTAGCCTTTTTGTTGGAATGAAAGGACTGCTGAGGGCAGTAGCTAGATTCATGAGCTTCCAGCTCATTAAAGTTTCCTGGCGCCATATTCGTGCGCCAGGTTATTTATTACTTAGCGAAGAGCTGGCTCATATCCTTGAATGCTTTGAACTCAAGCGCGTTACCACACGGGTCGAACAAGAACATCGTGGCTTGCTCACCGACCTGCCCTTTGAATCGAATGTAGGGTTCGATAACAAATTCAGTACCGAAGGACTTCAGGCGCTCGGCCAGTGCTTCCCATTGCGCCCATTCCAGAATGATGCCGAAGTGGGGAACCGGTACGTCGTGGCCGTCAACCGGATTGCTGTGAACGCTTTCTTGAGAAGCGGTCTTTGGATGCTCATGGATAACCAGTTGATGACCATAAAAATCGAAATCGACCCATTGAGTGCTGGAGCGCCCCTCGGAGAGTCCAAATACTTCGCCGTAGAACGTACGCGTAGCGGCCAGGTCGTAAACAGGAATTGCCAGGTGGAAAGGAGAAAGACTCATCAGGACTCCGAATGCAGTTTTTATAGGTTTATGAAGTCGGACAGCACGCTTACTGTCCGACAGCTTCTTTGAAGATGGATTTATGCTAAAGCGGCTCCACCGTAAATAAAATCAATATATATTTTTCATAAACACAAATTATTTTTATCAATTATTCAACGCAAAACACACCGCTCGTTACGGCGTATCGGAGTACTTATGCCCGGTTTAGAAGGCTCCCGACTTTCCTACTGGTCCCAACCTGCCTGAATAGCGCGGGTGATTTCGTCGACGAATACGCGAGTTTTGGTTGGAACGAGTCGCCCCGGCGGCATCAACGCGTAAATCCCGCCACTCTCCGAGCCCTGCCATTGCGGCAGGACAGGCACAAGCTCACCATTGCGAACCGCGGGCCCCGCTAGCCAATCCGGAGTAAGGATGATGCCGACGCCTTTAGCAGCCGCTTGAAGCAGTGACTCTGAATTGTCCGAAATCAACGGGCCAGTTGGCCGTACCGTCCGGTGCTGACTGCCGTTTTTCAGTACCCAGTCTGGCCAGCTTGAGTGATTGCTGAATCCCAGGCAGGCATGTTCAGCCAACGTTTCAGGCGTCTGAGGTTGACCGTGCAAAGCGATATAGCCTGGGGATGCATAAAGCAGGTTGCGAAATGGCGCGATCTGCTTGGCGACGAGCGTGCTATCGCGCAACACCCCCACGCGGATAGCCACGTCAAACCCCTCCGCCACTACGTCGACGTAGCGATCGGAAAAACGCGCATCCACTCGGATTTTTGGATGCTGTGCGATGAACGCGGGCAGTAGAGGCGCCACCCATCTGCGTCCAAAGGTGACGGGGATCGACACCCTGAGCAATCCCTGAGGACTGGCCGCGAAGTTACTCGCCTCTTGGCCGGCGCTGTCCAGTTCATCCAACAGTGCACGTACACGTTGATAGTAAAGCGTTCCAACTTCAGTCAGAGAGACGCGCCGCGTGGTGCGGGACAACAGTCGAATTCCGAGTCGCTCTTCCAGTTGCCCGATCCTTCGCGAGATGATCGTGGCGTCTCGTCCTATAACCTTGGCCGCATCTGTGAAGCTGAGGGCCTCCACTACCGCCACGAAGGCCGATAGCTCGTCCAGGGTCACGCGACCTAACAACTCCTGCATATTATTCATGACGTTTATTCATTCAGACCTGACTTCCCAACATTGTGCGTCTATTAAATTTTTTCGGAAATCAGTCGATCGAAGAGGACACACTCATGAAACGTTGAAAGAGCATTGGCGGCGACCCAGGTTTCGGATTCGCCACCGCCCGAAAATTCGCGCGCGAACGTATTCGCGTCTCGCCAAGTAAAAAATCACTAGAGGAGAACTATGTAGCTCAAGATGATGAGCTTCTTCCCCGCCAAATACAGACAGGAGTCGGTAGTGCTCTTCTCCCTGGTGCTCTATCGCAAGCCGCAGTTCTGGAAGATAGATGTCGATACGCATCCTTCCCAGCCACTTCGGGGATGCCTCTCGAAGTACCTGATTATCGGGAAAGATATCTCTGATGAAGCCGTAGAGAGCTGACTCACGTTGCCACCGACTCAAGCCAAGGATGTCGGCCCGACGCTGTGCATCGCTCTTCGAGCAAACGCACGAACATGGTCAGGCTTTGCGACACCGTCCCCCGGCGCCACACCAGCCAGGTTCGCAAATAGCGAAAGGACTCCGACAACGGCCACACACTCACCGTGATGCAGCCCGGCATGCTTTCGAGCATGCTGCGCGGCATCAGCGCCAGGCCAGCACCGGAGCTGACACAGGCCAGCATGCCGTGATAGGACTCCATTTCGAAAATCTTGCCGGGCACCGCAGCATCCTTGGCGAACCAACTTTCAAAGTGATGTCGGTAAGAGCAATTGGAGCGAAAGGCGTAGATGTTTTCGCCGTTCACATCCTGCGCACGGTGGATCGGCAAATGGTTGAGCGGCGCGATCAGTACCATCTCTTCCTCGAATGCCGGCACGCCCTCCAGTGCCGGGTGCAGCACCGGCCCGTCGACAAACGCAGCGGCCAATCGACCCGATAGCACTCCGTCGATCATGGTCCCGGAAGGACCGGTGGACAGGGCCAGTTCGACCTTGGCGTGTTTCTGGTTATAGGCGGCCAACAATTCAGGAATACGCACCGCCGCCGTGCTCTCCAGCGACCCCAGGGGAAACGATCCTTGCGGCTCTTCCCCGGCAACCGTCGCGCGCGCCTCCTGGACCAGATCGAGAATGCGTCGGGCATAGTCGAGAAAACTCCAACCGGCCGGCGACAGCCGCAGGCGGCTTTTCTCGCGGATAAACAGGTCAACGCCCAGGTCCAGTTCCAGTTGTTTGATCCGCGTCGTCAGGTTCGACGGCACACGATGGATGTGCTGAGCGGCGACGCTGATGCTGCCGTGCTCGGCGACCGCTTTGAAAATCTCCAGCTGAACCAGATCCAAGTCATTCTCCATACGTGAACGATACGGTCAGCATTATTCAGTTTTAAGAAACCAAAAGCCACCGTAGTCTGAACGCATTCCCACCCCGCAGGACGATGCCATGACCAACATTTCCAGCCTCACTCATGCCATTTCGATCAATCCCGTCAACGGCGAGCAAATCGGTAACTACCCTTTTGAATCCGAAGCGGCGCTGCAAACCGCACTGTCACGTGCCACGGCCGGGTTCCGTGTCTGGCGTGGCACACCGGTTGCGCAACGCGCGCAACGGCTGATCGCCCTGGCCAACGTCTTGCGCAACAACGCAGAAACGATGGCGAACATGATTACCCTGGAAATGGGTAAGCCGATCACTCAAGCACGTGGCGAAATCGAAAAGTGTGCGCAGCTCTGCGACTGGTACGCGGAACACGGCCCGGCCATGCTCAACGCTGAACCGACATTGGTTGAGGGCGGAAAAGCACGCATTGAATACCGCCCACTCGGCTCGATTCTCGCGGTGATGCCGTGGAACTTCCCGATCTGGCAGGTCCTGCGCGGCGCCGTTCCGGTATTGCTCGCCGGCAACACCTACGTGCTCAAACACGCGCCGAACGTGATGGGCAGCGCTTACCTGTTGCTGGACGCCTTTGAGCAAGCCGAATTTCCTGAAGGGGCTTTCGAAGTCATCAACGTCACGCCGGAAGGTGTTTCCACGGCGATCAAAGACTCACGCATTGCAGCCGTCACCCTCACCGGCAGCGTGCGAGCCGGCATGGCCATCGGCGCGCAGGCCGGTGCGGCGTTGAAAAAATGCGTCTTGGAACTGGGCGGCTCCGACCCTTTTATCGTGCTCAACGATGCCGACCTCGACGATGCGGTGAAAGCCGCCGTGATTGGCCGTTATCAGAACACCGGGCAAGTCTGCGCGGCGGCCAAGCGCCTGATTGTCGAGCAGGGCGTTGTCGAGGAATTCACGCGCAGATTCGTTGAAGCCACGCAAAAACTGGTGGTCGGTGATCCACTGGCCGCCGCCACGTACATCGGCCCGATGGCTCGCTTTGATCTGCGTGATGAACTGGATCAGCAGGTGCGCGACACTCTGGAGGAAGGTGCTACGTTGTTACTGGGTGGCAAGAAGGCCGAGGGTAGCGGTAACTTCTACGAGCCAACGGTTTTCGCTGATGTCACCGACCAGATGACCTCATTCAAGCAGGAACTGTTTGGCCCGGTCGCTTCGATCATCACCGCACGCGATGCCACCCACGCCATGGCACTGGCAAATGACAGTGAGTTCGGCCTCGCCGCAACGATTTATACAGGCGACGTGGAACGTGCCCAACAGATGGCCGCTGAACTGGAAACCGGTGGTGTATTTATCAATGGTTACTGCGCCTCCGATCCGCGTGTCACCTTCGGCGGTGTGAAGAAGAGCGGTTTTGGTCGCGAGCTTTCGCACTTCGGGGTACGCGAATTCTGCAACGCGCAGACGGTGTGGCTGGATCGGCATTAAGTGCATGGACGAAGACCGAGTGCGTTGGAATCCAAGCCTATCTCGGTTTTCAATTCGTCCAGCATGTTTTCACACACCCTGGGTCGTCTGTTGACCCTACTTGACCGTCCGCTTGTGGCCCAGAGTGTGTAAAAACGCTCATGACCTTATCTTCCTGGAGCATCGACGTTCGTTGGCTGTGCGATCGCACGGTCAATGCTGCGTGTTGCATCGGTCGCGACCTGGAACACGTCAGCGCTGTTTTTACAGCCTCTGGGGTGGGCCAAAGTCAGCCTTTCTTAGGCTGACAGCGCTTTCATCAAACCGTTGGCACCGATGATTTTTATGACCCGTTTCAAGTTGTAGGCGAGCACATTCAAGCTCATCTCCGCACTCACCCCGGCCAGCTTTCGCGTCAGGAAGTGCGTCGCACCCATCCATTGTTTGAGCGTCCCGAAGGGATGCTCAACCGTCCGTTTTCGAACTCGCATCATCTCCGGGGCTTTGCTCAGCCGAAGCTGCATGTCCTCCAGCACCGCTTCATGCTCCCAGCGTCGAACTCGTCGTTCCGTGCTCGGTGTGCACTGCGATTTCAACGCGCAGCCCTGGCATTTTGAACTCCAGTAACGGTGCAACTTCAGGCCTTTTTCAACGTAGGAATAGTGCCAGATCAGCGCCTCTCCTGCCGGGCAAATGTATTCGTTTTTAGCCGCGTCATAGATGAAGTCATCGTTGTTGAAACGCCCGTCAGCCTTGGCTCCAGAGGTCATCGGCTTGGGCACATAGGCGGTGATGCCTGCATCGTGACAAGCCAGGATTTGTTCGCTTTTGAAGTAACCTCGGTCAGCCACCACCGACAACGTATCTGACGCCATCGCCTCGCGGGCCTGCTTGGCCATCGAGCTGAGTTGATCGCGGTCGGAACCGACGTTAGTCACCTCGTGAGCAACGATCAAATGGTGCTGAGTATCGACCGCTGTCTGCACGTTGTAGCCGACGATTCCCGTGCCGCGCGTCATCATGGAGCGGCTGTCTGTATCGGTCAGTGAGACCTGTTTATCCGGCGATTCATTGAGCTGGATTTCGATCGCCTGAAGCTCTTTCATTTGAGTTTTGAGCTTGGCGATTTTCTCTTCCAGCCGCACGGTACTGGGCTCGGAAGCTGTTGGTTCTTGCCGATCGGCAGCATCGAGTGCCGTCAGGTAGCGGCCGATACTCGATTCAATTTCTTCCATTCGCCGCTTCAGTTTGGCGCTGGTGAAATTGCGGTCGCGGTTGTTGACTGCTTTGAATTTACTGCCGTCGATGGCAACCAGATGTTCTCCGAACAGTCCCAACTGCTGACACAGCACCACGAACTGGCGGCAGACGCCTCGGATAGCCTTGCTGTTGTCTTTTCGGAAGTTAGCGATGGTCTTGAAGTCCGGCATCAAACGTCCGGCCAACCACATCAGTTCGACGTTGCGTTGAGCTTCTCGTTCCAGCCGCCGGCTCGACTGAATGCGGTTGAGATAGCCGTAGATGTATATCTTTAGCAAGATCGCGGGGTGGTAAGCAGGCCGGCCAGTATCGGCTGGGATCGCACCTTCAAAACCCAGATTGACCAGGTCTAGTTCGTCGACGAAGACGTCGACTACGCGCACCGGATTGGTATCGCTGACGTAGTCGTCGAGGCTCTCAGGAAGTAAGGTGCCTTGGCCTCGATGTTCACCTTGGATAAAGCGCTTCATGGGCGATCCCTGCGATGAAATCCTCAGAAATCATAGCAAGGGTTCGCAAAAGCGTTTACACACTCTGGGCCAATGCAGTCTCTTATGAGAGGTGACTATCAACCCAAGGCTGACCCTGCTCTCGCGAAACGCTGGGTCGGAGTTATCTGATCTGGAACAGGCGGGAGATCGCGGTTATGGCCTTGTCTCCGTCAGTTTCATAGAGACCGAACAGGCGCGTTTGGTCGCTCAGACGATGAAGCCGAAAATGGTTATAGAACGCTTGGCCTAAGCGCTGATTCTCGAATGTTCCGCGTTCCCAAAGAGTTAAAAACTCTTGATACGCAACGCGCTCAATTTCCAGTCTCGGCATGTTTTCCATATACACATCCATTTATGTCAGCGATGACCGAATCCTACTGACGCCGGACAGATGCGGCAATGCGCGTTTTGCCGAGGCAATCGTTGCTGCATTCTGAAAACGTGTGGTTAGTCGACAGACCTGAATCTCACATGGAACGCGACTTTTAATCATCCGAGCTGGCTTTGGAGTTTTTACACACTCTGGGCCAAAAGGAGCCAGTCGCAAGTGTCCGAATCGGTGAGTAAACTTGATCGTCTCGTTCACGGTTTATCTGTCGAGCTTCCGCCGTCGTTGAAGAAATCGTCCACTGCGACCATGCCGAAATTGTCAGTTAATTTGTCCTTGTCGTCTTCACTGAACATCGTTTGGGTACGCCTTTCCTGCTTAAGGCTGGCAACTGCCTGGAAAAAGCAGCGTTCACACAGATGTATCTCGTAGCGCTCACCATCGTGGGCGGAACCGTATCCCCAGTGGGCCTGCAAGATGGCGTATTGGAGGCTATGACCCTCGACGCGAGTGCTTTCGAGGCAGACATCGCACAGGATGTCGCTGACGATCTCAACTTCTTTCTTTTCTTTGATCTTCATCATCACCTCCCATAGCCCTAAACAAACCGACCTACGAAAGCATAGTAGACGCTGCACAACGACAAAACACTGCCCATGGGAAGTCGCATGCGCCGCCTTCTTTCCGGCTTAGTCCCCTTGGATCGTTGTTATGGCTTAGCCAGCCGCGATCGGCCAAAAGCGGTAACTCACCACAGGCACCGGCCCACTAGCGATCACTGGGATGCGCCTGTCCCAAATGAAGGGGGAAGGAGTCTATTCCTCACATCTACATGCAAGCTCGTTAAGTACTAAGCTAATCGACGTGCATGGCCATCTGGTGTATCAACGTGCTACATCGCGTACCGGATACATCGCTATCCCAGTCAGACAGCATCGGAATGGTGCGCCTCATCTATAAAAACGGTCACAACTAGGAGGTGCTAGTGATTTCGATAGGAGACATCTACGATAAGGACGTTAATTTTCTGTTTGGTTCGGGGGCTTCATTCGGGCTTCTGCCCACACTTCAGCTACAACTACAGAGCGGTAATGGCAGGTACACACTAGAAGAACTGGCGACCAAGTTTGAGCACGACAAGGACCGACGCCTGATCCCGCTGTTCATGCACTACTACAACGAGTGCATCAGACCTGCGGAGCAGCTAACCATCCAGACTGCGACCGCTACCGACAAGGGGCGAAAGGTCATCGACAACTACCGCACCTTCCTGTCGACAGTTCTTGAGATGGTGAAGCGCCGAAAGGCGTTAGATCGTCGATGCAACGTCTTTACCACGAACTACGACGGGTGCTTTCCTCTTGTAGCAGACGAGTTGCTGAAAGAAGGCAACACAGACTTCGTACTCAATGACGGCGCACGCGGTTTCACGCGGCGTATTTTGCAGGCCAGTAATTTCGGATCCTTTCTCTGCCAAGCTGGCGTCTTTGGCCGCTACCAGAGCAGCATCCCTCAGATCAATTTGATTCATCTGCATGGGTCAGTTTACTGGAACAAGATGCAGGGGGCTATCCAGGTCCGATACGACCTGTCGGAGCGGCCTTCGCTGATAGATGCCGATGCGCTGGTTGTGCTCCAACAGTTCTCCGCGACGTTGGCCAACCCTGATGCGACGCTGACAGACTTAAAGGATCCTGGGTTCTCCGATGAAACGCTGTGGGAGTTCTGGGAGAAGTACGAGCAGGCTCCCATCGTCAATCCGACCAAGTGGAAATTCCACGAGACGGTGTATGAGGAGCACTATTACCAGATGCTCCGACTGCTGAGCTACGAACTCGAGAAGCCGAACGCCGTCCTAGTCACCTTCGGGTTTTCGTTTGCCGACGAGCACATTCTCAACTTGGTCATGCGCTCGCTATCCAATCCGGGTCTTCAGGTGTTCGTCTGCTGCTTCAGTCAGAACGGTTACGAGGCAATGCACCACAAGTTCAAAGGCAATCGCAACGTCAAGTGCATTGTTCTCGAAGACGGTGTGCTCGATTTTTCTGCATTCAACGAGAAGGTTTTGACTTGGCCTGAGACACTAGGGCCGTCGACGGCAGCAAAGCCCGCGACTGCCCTGCCTTTAACGGTTCTTGGCGACGCCGCGGGAGGCGTACCCGCAGCAGACGTAGCGAACGACCCGAAGGAACCAGCATGAGTATCCGCGTTGGTGAAGTCATCGCCGTTCATGGCACCAAGGTCATTCTGAAAATCGACGAACAGTCCAGTAAGGAGACGCTCTTTCACGATGGAGAGAAATACAAAGGGGTGTCGATCCGGGAGTATTTGTCGATCCAGCGAGGCTTTCGCGACATCATCTGCATGGTCGAGGGCGAATACCTGGATGAATCTCGGATGGAGACGCAGGGCGGTAAGCCAATTTATGTCCGGAAAGTTGAGGCCAAGCCCATAGGATTCTTTGACAGAGCAGGCTTTACACAGGGCATCAAATACTTGCCAATGATTCAGGATCCGGCATTCCTTCTATCCGAGAAGCGCATCCGATCCATCTTCGACCGCAAGGAGCAGGACGATTTCAAGATTGGCAACATGCTCAAAGAGGAGATCGCTGTTGGGCTTCCTTGGAAGCGCCTATTCAATAGTCACATTGGCATCTTCGGTAACACTGGCAGCGGCAAGTCCAATACGCTAGCAAAGCTCTACACAGTCCTGTTCGATCAGAAGCTGCAGCTCATTGCGGGTAAGAGTCGCTTCATCATCCTCGATTTCAACGGTGAGTATGGCGGTGAGCAACTGGCGCCAGCAGTCCACAAGATGGTCTATCCGCTTTCGACGATGAGCAACCCAGATGTCAACGATGTCAGCTCCAGGTTTCCATTGGCACCGTCTGAGTTCTGGGATCTTGAGACACTTTCCCTGTTGTTTCAGGCGACCCCCAACACGCAGCGACCTTTCCTCAATCGGGTCATCGTGGGCAAGCTGAAGTACGGGGCGAACCCGGCATCACTAGCGGCATATGCGAAGAGCAAGTTTCGCCAGTCGTTCTGTGCCGGAGAGGTCAAACCCGCCACGCTGGACCTAATGCGAACGGTTGCGAGACGCATGAACAACCAGGCTGTTCAAGATCTACTAGGTGACGTCACTTGGTATCGCAACGGGCGCTTCAACTATAGAGGGGCGTTCATCGATCCAAACGGCGGTGCATACACAGCACACATTGAGCAAACCGTCGACACGCTGAATATCCAAGGCCTTGACGAGTTCGACCAGCTCGTTCTTCGCGTCAATCTGCAGTTGATGTCTGACCTGAATGCCGGCCATGTGCAGTTCGAGCATATCCAACCGCTACTTAAGCGCGTCGAATCATCGCTTACCAGCCTGCGAAGGGTGTTGGTTATCACTGATGCGCCGCAAGTCGAGAAGCTGCTAACCGTCATTTCGCTTCGCCGCTGCAACAACGAGGTCAAGAAGGTCCTGCCGCTACTTTTCGCTAAACACTACTACAACGTGCACAAGTCCACTGTGGCCACTCCTCCTGATCGCACCGTTCACATCATCGTCGATGAAGCCCACAATATCCTTTCCGAACAGTCAAAGCGCGAAAGTGAAAGTTGGAAGGACTATCGACTTGAACAGTTCGAGGAGATTATCAAAGAGGGTCGCAAGTTCGGCATGTTTGTTACGATTGCCAGCCAGCGCCCCGCCGACATCTCCCCGACCATCGTCTCTCAACTCCACAACTTCTTCATCCACCGGCTAGTCAACGACAGAGATTTGTTTCTCATCGACAACACAATCTCGACGTTGGACGGCATGTCGCGCAGCCTGATCCCCGGGCTGTCTCAGGGGTGTTGCGTTGTAACGGGAACGGCTTTCGATCTCCCGATGGTGATCCAGGTAGACCGATTACCCCGTAACAAGCAACCGGCAAGTGAGGACGTCGACCTCGAAAAACTTTGGTGCGAACCAACTACTGACGGGGCGGCAGCTTCTGATTGAAAAACTGAGGGTTTTTCCTTGGACTGCACGCGTTGCATGACTCTACAGTGCGTTCACCGCCATCCCCCGTGGCAGCAAAAAGCATCAGCCGCGCTGTCGGATACCTTCTTCCTTCCTGATACCGTTGCCAGGTTCTATGGTTGGCAGTTATGGGTCGTATTGCAGTCCTCCACGACAGACAGCAATCGGCCAAAAGCAGTCGTTGAGAAGGTTGCGTTAGTACTGGTAATGGCACTGAACTATTAGCTAGGCTTTTCGCTTTTATGGAGCGCAGTAGATGCCTGTTTTTGAAATCTCACCACTCGAAGCCATTGGTCCCGTGCGGCTTGGCGTACCACGCGCTGTAGCGAGGCAAACAATGGCTGCCATTGGATTCCCACTCGAGAACTCCCACGACGGCGTTGATTATTTTTGCGAATCCTGCATGCAGTTTTCCTACGGGCCAAGCGATGAAGTCTGGTTTATTGGTGTCTGCGGAAACCCGAATTTCACGTTCGTGTTCAAGGGCATCGATGTCTTCGCGCGCTCTGCCACCGAAGTGTTTTCATTGATGGCTGCTTCAGATAATTCTGGCCCTCATGATTTCACCTCATATGAATACTGGTTTCCAAACCAAGTTCTCTCACTGTGGGATGCGGATGAACAATACGACCGCCAGGAAGGAGAAAGCCGCGAGGTCTGGGGTCAGATCGGAATCGGAAACAGCGCTTACATGGCAGCCATTCGCGCTATTAAGAAAAAGGCGTGATGGACCATACCTTTACTTTAAATGAGATGGTTTGAAGGACAGCTTTGGGTCGATTTCTACCCTTCGTGACAGGTAGAAATCGGCCAGAAGTAGACGTTGGCAGCAGGGTGCCGCAGCGCCCGCTACTGCCGTAATCCGCCTCTCCTACTTGTCGTCCCTCATGGCTCCATCAGCCGGACTTGGTCTTGCTTTTTTCCACCTTCTACGGTGCCCATGTAAAATGAGAGTTCTGGGTACAGCAGTGTCTTGTTAACTGTCAGTATGAGCATTGATGCTGCGAATGATTTGAAATGACTGAATGGATTTGTATCTGGCCATTGAAACCGAACCAGTTGACGTTGGCCTGCCACTTCAGGGTAGGCCGAATCCCTGCCTGCCTGATCAATGTATGCCAACAAGCCATCTTCAATACTGAGAACCATATTATGCTTGTGTCGCTGCTCGACGTCGGGCTCATATAACTCGTCAATGAATAAGGCAAGTCCTTCCAACTTGAAGTCGAGTTTCTGACAAATCAATATTGTGGGGATCAGATCGTGTGGGTCATGCAGTGGGTCGAAGCCAGTGTGGCTCTGCTTGTAAAGCACTCGAGGGTGCGAGATCCTTTCGCTGAGGGCCTTTGTCCTCGCGAGCTTATTCAGTGATTTGCCAAACTCAGCGCGCGACAGGGTCGATTTGACCTCGGCAACGCAGAATACGGTCTCGACTGGATAGAAGCGGTGTCGATCGCCCTCCTGAAATAGTGGGGTCATCCGCGGATCGAACACCACTACATCACATTGTGTGCTCACGTCGTTCATCGAGGTGATGAGAAATCCTGTAGAAAGATCGAGCGATCCTGGGATCAGGAACCTCAAGAAATCTTTGACAATGTTCTCGCGGTACATGCCGTACTCGCCTGAATGGCGAAGACGACCAGCCTCAGGATTGAAGAATACTTCAGTAGCCAGCGTCGAAAACGCTGACTTGAAAACACTGATCTTCTCTCGAAGCAGCGCGTCGAAGATATCGTTGCTCATGTCCCTCCCATCGAGATGCTCACATCAAACTGCTTTATATATAGCTGCTCATACGCACGCGATTGCGTGAGGGCGATGGCTCACACATTAGCTCCTTGTCGAGAATCACACCAGCCTAGGGGCATGATCGCAATGGGTCCAGGCTGTGTGAAAACGCACTGAATACGTCGAAAACGGAGAGTTGCGCGCGTTGCCTGCGAAACCAGCAGACGGAAGCGCGAATTGCCTTAGTCCGCTACATAGGCGTTCGTAAATGCGGTTTAGGCCGCGCCAGCGGCCCAAACCGCCGCTCACGGACAATCATGGGCTGGATTCACGACCTGATCGCTTCAAGCAATCCTGCGATGCCAAAGATGTTCATCATTCGCTTGAGGTTGTAGGCGAGCACGTGAAGGCTCATCTCAGTGCTCACTTTCGGCAGTGTTTTGGTCAGGAAGTGGGTGCTTCCCATCCAGAACTTGAGCGTTCCAAAAGGATGTTCAACGGTCTGTCGACGAACCCTCATCATCGCTGGATCATGTTCTAGCCGAACCTGCATTGCGTCGACTACCGCTTCATGCTCCCAGCGTTTCACACGGCGCTCCTTACCCGTCGTACATTGCTTGTGCATTGCGCAGGACTGGCAGCCCGAGAAGTAGTAACAATGCAATAACATGCCGTCTTCCACCGACGAATGCCGCCTGGTCAGTAACTGCCCCGCAGGGCATCGATACTCGTCCGATGCAGCAACGTAGATGAAGTCCTGCTTGCCAAATCGGCCTTCGGCTTTGCTGCCCGAGGTCAGGGGTTTCGGTACGAAGGTGGTGATGCCAGCCTGCTCGCAGGCAAGGATTTCCAGACCCTTGTAATAACCTCGGTCGGCTACCACCGTCAGCGACTCAGCGCCGATCTCTTCACGCGCGTGGTTCGCCATATTGCTGAGTTGCGTCCGGTCATTGCCAACATTGGTCACCTCATGGGCAATGATCAGATGGTGCTTGTCGTCGACGGCTGTTTGTACGTTATAGCCAACCGTTCCGGTGCCTCGGCCGCTCGTGGCCATTGAGCGTGCATCTGGATCGGTAAGAGAGATTTGCTGGTCCGGACTGTCATGAAGCTGCGCCTCGATGTCCTTGAGTTTCTGCATCTGCTGTTTCAGGGTTTCGATTTTTTCTTTCAGCCGCTCGGCCTTGGCCTCGGCCACTTCGGGCGTTGCCCGATCCGCCGAATCCATCGCCGCCAGATAACGGTCAATGCTCTGCTCGATCTGCTGCATGCGTGCCTTCACCTTGCCCTGGGTGAAGTTACGGTCACGATTATTGACGGCTTTGAATTTGCTGCCGTCGATGGCGATGATCGATTGAGAGCAGAGATTGAGGTTGCGACAAAGCACCACAAATTGCCGGCAGACACTGCGAATAGCCTTGCCGTTATCCTTGCGAAAGTCGGCAATGGTTTTGAAGTCTGGGGCCAAACGCCCCGTCAGCCACATCAACTCGACGTTACGCTCGGCCTCCCGTTCCAGCCGGCGGCTGGACTGAATCCGATTGAGGTAGCCGTAGATATAGATCTTCAGCAAGATCGCTGGATGGTAGGCCGGACGGCCCGTTGCAGCAGGATCAACGCCTTCAAACCCAAGTGCACCCAGGTCGAGTTCATCGACGAAAACGTCGACCACGCGCACTGGATTTTCTTCGGCTACGTAATCGTCCAGACACTCCGGCAGCAAGGTGACTTGCGTCCGAGCCTCACCCTCAATGAATCGCTTCATGATCGCCCCCTATACGATCTAGACGATCAGAAGGTTAGACAATCACTGGCGTTTTCACACAGCCTGGACCCTTAGCTGCCGGTGGCGAAAGGAAGAAAACGGCCAGGAGCAGGCTTTTTAGGCTGGGCTAATTTTGCCACATCCAACAAGCTGTTCGGCTAAACTCCGTTGTTTAACCTCGTCAAGCAAGCTCGTACTGTTCGGCCCTTGAACCTCTAAGTGATTACCATGAACACTGAACTTATAAAAAAAATCATAGACGACCTTGAGAAATCCGGGTTTAGCACAGAATTACAGGCACGAAGAATATTTCAAGATTCCGGCTGGTCAGTCAATGCAGGTTATGGATATCTTGACAAGGATGAAAACAAATCACGTGAAATCGATATCCTTGCTACTAAGGTCAAAAGCAGCAAGCATAATGGCAAGTCATTCGTGCATAGTGAGTTTCATGTTTGCGCTGAAGTAAAAAAACCGAAAAGCCTTGGGTGGTTTTTGATCAGCAAACTAATCCAGCTCTGCTTGGGTGCGCATGGAATAACTTGATATCGGCAATCAATCTACCAGCCCCCTTTCCAAAATTTGCGAGCACTCTACAAGAGTGGTCGCCAATTAAAATTAACGGCTGGGTTGCCAGTGGATTACATGAGTCTTTTAAGAATCCCGATCAACCTTCACGGTGGTACAGTTCATTTGTGTCAGCAGCCAAAGCCTCCGAATTCTTCTTTGAAAATTGCCCTGAAGGAGACAAGCAAACCGACGATATTCTTAAGAATCCATGTGAAATCCATTTCATCCAACCATTAGTAATTCTGAGCGGTCAGCTTTATCGAGCAACTATGGCGCAAGATGGCGAAATTGAAATCACAGAGATAAAAACGGCATCGTTTCGATTTGACTATCGTTCTAAAAACTATGAGCGTCAAAGTTACCGAATTGACTTGGTTACACTTAGCGGATTGGAAGTCTATCTGGAAAACTTGAAAAATCGGCAAGATATTTTTTCGAAAAAGATCGAAGATGAATCTAAGTTTACCTGAATTTATCATTTGATTGACCTCTCTACCCTTAATCTGGTTTTCCGACTTAAAAAGATTAAGGGAGGCGACGATAATAGCTCCTATCTGCATTATCTGACAGTCGCCATCTGGCCAACTGCTGGCTTCCACGAAGGGCGGTTTTCTGCCGATAGCTGACCTTTGTTAATCGGTGAGTGCAGACGGGCATTGCCATAAAGTGTCTGAAAGATTTCTGGGTTATCCCACATGCCGAATACGGAAACACAGGATGAGGCGTCGAGTACGACATCAGCGGGTTGAGGCCGCATCCTGCATCCCCCCAAGTGCATTGAGCTGGCCTCCTCCAGCCTCCTGGCCCTGTAAAAGGCTAATTTTGAAATTGTGGTTTTATCATCTGGGTAGTATTTACATCCGAATTTTTTCGACTGTATAGTTAGCTTATAAACCAATTACAAGGTCGCAAATGACTAAATTTGCCAACATTCAAACACTCATCGAGTTTGCTGAGCACGTCGCTACCACCAGCAACAACCGCAGATTCTCCAGCCACGCCTATTTCTATCTGCAGTTTCAATCACAGATTCGGACGATTGTTGGCGAGACAGCCTCCTTCAAAACGCTGTCGGTCGCTTTTGCATCCCAGGCACACCTTTTAGGTTGGGCAGCGCACAACCATTTCGACGTGCAGGATGTCTGTGCTGAGATTTCTCGAAGCGAAGCACTACGGCTAGTTGGTAGCAACAATTCCCCTCGGATTTACCGCGGTCAGGTTTTCATTTGGGTAAGGGCCAGTTCGAACAAGTACAGGCAGGCTTTTCTGGCTGAGCTTGACAGATCACGAATTGATAAAACAGCCGAAACTGCCCAGAGAAACCACGGATATGCAGCAGAGTATTGCAACGACATCATCAAGGCACTTAAACAAAAACTAATTCGAAAGTACGTCTCCGATGCGAGGAGATCGCAATTGATCAGCGGATTCGAGTCATTGTACAATGAATTTATTGAAGCATCTAAGTGTCCAGTACTTGCGATTAATGACCGATTTAAGCTTGAGCTTCTAGATCGCGTGGTTGACGCTGACCATGTGGTGAACCGAAAATCTCTCACTGAGCTTCCCGATGCATGGGTAATGCTTGCCCCGGTGAATTCAACAACAAACCGAAAATTCGGTTGGATGATCGAGCGCTATATTGAAAAAGCGGACAAATCGACCATCAGTATTAAACTTGATCCAATCATGGCTTTCAAACTCCACGCTGCCACCCTACCCAAATGCCCTGTCGAACTACAGACGGCTCTTGAAGTCCATCGGAAGCACTATATTCCAAATGATTGCTTTCCAATTAAGCAAGAATTGGCAGATGCAGAACTAATCATAAAAGAGGTTGTCGCCGGCACGAGGAAGACAATCATCCGATAAAACAGACGGGCCAGTGGCCCCTTCCTTGTGAATTAATTCCATTTTCAAAGTTTCGGACCGGACATTTTCACCAATTTTACGTTGAAGGTATAGTTCGGCGACCTTTAGCGTCGCTCTCCCTCCTCAGCTCCTTCCGCATAACGATCCAAAGCTCAAGGCATTCATCGGTGTTGCTCACCGTCCGTGCTAAGTTCAAACGCATCATGTCTTGATCCATCTCTGGGATGCTCTCAAAGCATTCTAAGATGACTGAATCGCACCTAGTTTTGTAGAAACTGAGCGACTGCTCTTGGCCGTTCTCTGCCCATCGCGAGACGCAGAAAACGCCCCGAGCGGCCTTTCATCGCAGGCAGAAATCGGCCGATTCTGTTGAAAAAGCCGGCCGTGGTTTTAACGGCAAAAAAGTACGCATCTGAGATTGAAATCCTTACTTTCGGCAGAGGCTCCGGGCTCAGATTTCACGTAGCATCATCCAAAAATGGCAACTTCACTGATCAATAGGCGAGTGATTCTGTCAACCGACTTTTTCAACACAATCGGCCAGGAGCAGGCGTTCAGAGTTGCGTACTAAAGCGGAAGCGGTTCATCTAGAAATACACATGACAATACAAGAAGAGCCCTAACGATCAACACACTTGCTCAACATTTATAGGCCCCAAACTTCGATTACGTCTTAATACAAATCAAAGAAAAGATCTGTGTGGGACCGGGGGAAAGTTTTTGCCACGTTTGGGTTGCTATTGATGCCTGAGTCTGCCCGGCCACTGCTTAGCTGAAGCTTAGTTTCAAATCAGAGCAAATTGATGATAGCAAATTAATAGATTAAAACTATCGTTAAATCGTGATTCAAAAGCGAAGCACTTCCGCCACGCTAATCTACACTTTCAGCGTCGATGGCTGTCGGACATATTAAACTCCCGTCGCGACCCTCGCCCTGGCCCCGCTGACGACGCCGACCATTGAGCATTCGGGTTCGCTGCGCAGTACCTATACTGAGCCCTGGATCCACGGCAGCAACTTGTACAGCGTTCAGTGTCTTGTTGCTCGGCAGCCCAAGTAATGGGGGGAGGAAAAAACTTCGAAAAAAAAGATAAGTGCTACTTAACTTCCAAACAATAGTAGGCAGACGAGAGATCAGGGGTAGCCATTATGACATACGCAAACGATTGGAATGTATTGGTGCCCGAGGCAAATTGCTTGATGACACCGAACAAGAACTCACGCAAGCCGGCTGTCGCGACACCCACCCATATAGTGATTCACGTAACCGGGACGAACAGTTTGCCCGCGGTGAAGAAGACATTTCTTACAGAAAACTCTGTGAGTGCCCACTACCTCATCACCAAGGAAGGAGAGATCTATCAGTTTGCCCCGGATGCTTTTCGCGCATGGCACGCCGGAATCGATTCCAATACTAGAAGGCTCTACAACCAAGGGACCGAAAAATGGATAAAATATCTGAAGTATTTCAACTGGTATAAAAACTACCCCAATGATGCGATTTACGTTGACGGCGACCTCAATCCTGTCTGGGATAAAACCGAGGCGGCATTCGTTGCCCGAGCGGATGCTCAGGCGTGGTCCGAGTACGATTATTTTAGAGCACGCTGGCCTGGCCTCGATGTTCCAATCAACTTCGCTGTGGATCCTGATCCGAACAACTACTCCATTGGCATCGAGACATTAGGTTTCGGGGCGAAGAGCGCCGATGCGGATGTCTACACCGACGCTATGTACAAAACCCTTGAGCAACTCGTCGCGGATCTGTCAGATAAATATGCGATCCCACTGGAGAAGGGCTGGATAATTGGCCATGAGGACGTCAACCCCATAGGCCGCTTCGGCTGGGATCCGGCACCAGGCTTCGACTGGTCGATCGTATATAAGTCCTAGGGTCTGTACGTAAAAATACCGAACTGCGATTAGATAAGGCAAATACAAGTGAGGAAAGGGCCGGGATCCTGCTCGATTTTACTGGCTTTAAATGAAAATTCCGATTCTGTTTTTAATGCGGTACGATCGACGCTCAGGAACTTTCCGTATAGTTTCTATCGGCTGGAGATGCCACATATGCATATATAGAAATCGTCTAACTATCGGAGATATAAGTTAAATTCATTAGTATGGCGAGAATAGGTAAGCAATACCGATTGGAGCTCTAATCACCTACCTGCTCAATTTTTCACGCTTTGACAGTGCCGTGAGGCGCTGCCGGAGCTAAAGATTGAGAGAAAAGCATACAGTTCCTCTTGCTTAGATTCTCACCAAAAACGAGCTTTAATTATATACTTAATAAATACTTACTCTGTATAAATATTATCACCAAAAAAGAAGCGGCGATTTTTATAAAAACTGGAATCTGAGAAGTCAGGATCAGTTATTTTCTGTTGTCAAGGGGCGGCATGCCCCGTAATTTCCCACCTTGGCAAAGCCGGAGCAAGAGCGACCAACTTTTGGTAATCGTCAGTAGAGCTGATCCGACGAACAGAGCCATTTTTCAACATACATTGCATATCCTCTAAAGTCCTCTCCTCTTGTGATGTATTTATCTAAAGGGATAAAACCCTTGCCTTCTACATACCGATCTTTGCATGTGCGATGGTCGCAATTGGCATTTGTGGCAGTTCTAGCAGCCATATAATCAACTTTTAGGGGGGCAATGAAATCAGTAATGCGGATAGGTACAGTTGGAATCAATTGTTGACCATCTTCGTTTTTTCGGTATTGCTCATGCCATCCATATAGCAATCCACCCACCAGAACTTTGTACGAAATATCAGGCCTCAGCGCGAGAGAAGGGTTTTTATAGAGTTTATCTCCCATGCCTATCTGCTTGCCAACCCATTTATATCGGTCAGCGTGGGTCAATTGCCCCCACCCTCGACCTTGATAGGTCATGTGTGTGACGGGGTCTTTGATCCAGTACTGAGGTAGCACTTTATTTTTATTCGGAGGGAACTCTACAGTATCAGGAGCAAGATCCTTGCTAAATGTTTCAGTCATTACAGTTGCCATAACGGTAGAAACTAAAGGAATGGATGTCAGCCGCTCATCCTTTGCAATCATCGAATACAGCAGACTAAAGTTCCCCCAGCGCCGATCACACACGGAAACATTTCGGCCACAATAGACTTTTTTAAAGTTGGCTTGCATAGCTTGTGGCAACTCAACGGGTGGATGTTTTCCTGGACAAGTCGGAAGTTGCTCGGCCGCAACCGATACTGTGATCGGAGATATGAAGGCTGCAAAAATTATTGCATTGGCACCGAATTCATAAATAAGACGCATTGAGAATGCTCCAGTTCAGGTGGAAGAAACTCGCTTATTCTTCAGTCCGAAGGTATCACTACATACGTGATGGGGTTGATTGTACACCTTGAGCGGCATTTCAAATCCACAACCTAGTGCGACCTTTCACCCCGATATTCCTATGTGACTGAATCATGCGATATGCCGCATTGAAATAGCGTATTGACTGTAAGCGGACTTAGGCTAGCGTCTACTCACACTAGCTCATATTAGTCATGGTGGTTAACATTGCAATCACAATTCGACTACTAGCAATGGTGTATATCGAACAAAAGGATCAAGTAGATTTATAAGCCCCCCCAAAAAAAGACTCGCGGTTTTTTTCACTGCGACTCATATCGAAAATACTGTAGGTATCCTCTCAGCGCCCCCTCTAAGTAACCGCAATTTCAGGTAGTCGGCTTTCTGGTATTTGATAGTGTCGGTAAAACTGCAATAGCCGCTCACGAACTCTATCGTTCTTACGTAGACCAAGAAATGTACCAGCGTTGCCAGCAAAAAGTCTATCCAGCATTGTTTGAGAGAAACCGATACGGTTTTTGAAGTATCCGTATATTTGTTCCGTGTAGCCTTCATAAGCCTTGTCTAACCCCAGCATCATCCAGTCCGTGCCGAACATTAAGTGCCGACACTGAGGATCGAATTTTCGTACCCAAGATCTGACTACTTCGTCGTATTTTTCTTGATCAGACGGCCCGCGCCCCACATTTTCCACTAAGTAACTGATATCAGCGAAAACTGGAGAGTTTGGATTGCTTTGCAAGAAGCGTCCGAGCGTCCACTCCCACGAAGCCTCAGCACCGGAAGCCCCACGAGGCTTCCCGATAGACTCAGCATTGAACGACCCGAAATGAGCTAGTGTGACGTGGAGTGTCGGCCAACGTTCAAAAACCTGTATCCAATAGTAGGGGTCAGCACGATGACTAAAATCGATGTTCGACCCATTACTGTCGTTAGTATGCGCCAAAACGACTCCATCCTCCTTTACACACTCGTCGAACAACCTGGTCATCGCCGAGTCTAACTGGTGTCCCAATGTCGGTGAGCCACGGAGTGGGCGAGGATTGCATTGTAAAGTGGTGGCGGTATCGTCGGGAGCAAGTGCAAGGAGTTGCTTAACGACTTGGTTCTTCTCACCTGGGTACGTCTGACATGGATCTGCATTACCCATAGCTCTGAAACCCATTGGAGGGTATAGCTTGACCCCCAGAAAGCCTTCCTCGCGAAGTGCCTTGCGAACTAACGCAAGCGGGTCATAATCCTTGAAAATACCTGCGTCAAAAGCGACCTGACGTAGAGGATCAAAACCAACATAACCGTGTACTGTTGGCCCCGTTTTGCGGCGAGAGATACGCCCCATCGCAATGACCTGATCGGGTAAAGGAGAGGCATACTTACCCTTCATGTGTTCACCAAGCCAATGGTCATAGTCCACCAGTGCTGGACAGATAAGCGACACAGCAAACCCTTGTTTTTCGTGATCACGCGCAAGCTGTTCAGCCAGTGAGTATCGGTACCGGGTAAAAAGGCCAAACCAGCGAAGCACCAAGCCCAAGTCATACGAGTAATAGGCGTTAGACGCTATCATAGTAGCTGCGTCCGCATCGCTTATACTTTCGCTAGATACGCTGATCTCACTAGCTTTTCCCGCTTCTTTTATCGCTTTTTTTATTTTTTCGAGGCTCTTGGAACTACCATCCTCGCTAACAGCCACACCCTGATCCTGTGTGAACATCGCAAGTGCACGGATCATTGCCTTGTCATTTTCCGAGGGATCGGCGTTAGCTGCGACCAGTCTTTGCTCACTATCCAGCACCTTCACTTCTTCAAACGCCGTCGGCGCACGAGTACTTCCTACTAAATACGTAAACAGTTGAATTAGCTGATCCATAGAGTCGGGATCATCAATATTTAAAACACTAACTGCCTGTTTAGGGTAGTGCTTTAGAAATACGATCTTGATGAACCGTACAGCTGGGAGGTCGCTTGCGTTGAACACGTGCGCGTGGACATCAATCAGCATTGGCCGCTGACGGCTTGATGTATGTGGGACCATGCGCGATATAGGATCGCAAGCAGCAATGATCGTACTGGCACTTACTAACAGCATAAGATCGCGTCGCTTCATTGCATGGGCCTCCCATGGTTCACTGGAGTTCGGTCAAAGGTGTTCGGGCGACAAGCTGGCGCACAGCAATAAGCGGCCAGTTTTGTTCGATCACTGTTTTCAGAGGTTCTATGCGGCCATCAGAAAGGATTTCATGTGTTGCCGAGAACGCCACACTGGCACTAGCCTCATCGATCACTTTGCAGGGGCTCTGTACCTTTTGAGTAAGTAGTCCACCATAGAAATATGAGACACCCTCTGTGCGCTTTAGAGCGAACATGTCCTCTACACTTTTTTCAATTTGACGTTGTTCATCCTTGCACATCAATGGCGCCATACTTCGAATCGAGCCAAGCAGTCGACGAACTGTGCCGCCATCCTCTACTTCAAGATCGTCTTGAAACCATAACAACGCACGAGGGATGTTTATTTTTACTTCAAACGCAGTTTCTCGGCGCTCGCTACTAGGAAGTAGATCTCCACTCACTACTAACCGGTTCTTCAGTGTGGCCGGACGGGCTTTTATCGCAATAGATCTCAGGAGACTGGCACCGAAGGTTATTTTGGGTGCCGCCTGCGAAGTGCCACTCATGGTCACAGTTGGTTTATCGTAGGCGATCCAGGAACTGATTCGGCAGCCTGGGGCAGCCATATCCACAGCTTGACCGCTTCGATTACTGAACTTGGTCAGATGATCGTTGCTATCAATAGCCGCTACTGTAATAACGTTGGATCTATCGATGCCACCATAGGCAGCGGGGAAGATCCCTCGATCGCGAACATCTACTCCATTATTGTTGCCCGCTGCTACGACAAAAAGGGAGTTCGTTGCCATTTCGAACAGATTTCCGTAGCTAGGACCTACCCGTCGGTCAGCACGCCCGTCATGCGCTATAGACAGATTTACGATTCGCCAAGCACCATCTGCCAGGAACCGGAACAGAAACTCATAGGCTCCTTTAACCAAAGTGCGTTTTCCGCGCCCCACATTAATTACGGTTATAGAGGCCCAAGGTTCAGACCCAAGCTTATCTAGATATTGGCTAAATGCTGGTCCACCAAGCATCAGGCCTGTGACATGAGTTCCATGACCACTGTCTAGGTTCGGTTCAACATAACCATAGTTCAGCGGATGTATGGTCTCTCCAAGCACCATAGGAGAGGCAATGGTGTAATCAGGATCAGATTTGAAATATGCGCGTTTGAATGGACTGCCTTCGAACGGATCTATGCCGGTAGAGAGAGGGTGGGCGCCGAAGAAGCCATTATCCACAACTGCAAGCTCAGCACGTCCCCCCGCTACGTTAACGTCATCTTTAATTGCTATTGACTTCGAGAATCGATATGCATGTACGATTGCCTCGGCGTCAGCCAACTCGGGAGCACCCTCACAATCTCCACCGGCCGCTGTGGCGCCATCCGACATCCCTAATATAATCTCCCCCTCTACACTCGGAGGGTTATCTCTAACCATCTTGCCCTTTGGATCAAGCCTGGTTATTTCCATCAAAAGTTCGTTTGTCTGACCATTACGGGCAGTGATCGGTACTGTTCGAGTAAACGCAGGTATTTTTAGGGTCGTACCAGGTTGTATCCATTCGAGATCACGAATTGGTGTATCAAAGAACCGTGCAATTGCCTTAGGCGAGCCACCTCCCCCTGTATACGCTTGATACAAGTCATAAGCCGTATCTCCTGACTTTACCTCGATCTGTTCCGGAGTAGAACGCACATATAAGCAGGCAGGCCACTTAAACGAATTGGCTTTCTGCCCGAGCGGTTCGTCCAAGGGTAAATTTGTCAGACCATTGGCTCGCGCAACTTCCGTTACGTAGACGTCGCGAATGCCGCCGCACAGCTGGGTTATAATATGTCTAGGAGTGCTAGTCTGATCGTCGAAGCGCTGTGAAGCGTTCAGCACCACCGGCTCTGCCAGTTCAGCAACGCGTTGTATAATTTCGTCTGTCACATGCGGTCCGACCGCCCGCAACGTAAAGAAACGATCTTCTTGCTCACCTTGAACGGCTACGGGTAATACTGCAAAAATGGCGCAGGCAACTGCGGCGTAGCCTAGTACCTGCATTGCCGTTCTCCAGCCCGAACATTCAGCCCACATATTTCGGGGTTGAATTTTGCGTTTTTTGCCAACCAGCGATCGGCCCAGTTTCGAAAAATCGTCGTACCTGTTGCGGCAATACTGGAGATGAACACATCTCCAATCACCGAAAGACTTGAGTTCACTCCACGGATACGTCGAGGGTGGTTGGCATGTTCTGCTGTGATACCGGACAGCAACGGCCCTCCGGAGTCTCCGGGGCACAAAGCAGGCTCAACATTCGCCTTCGAGCGAATGGTTACATACGCCGGAGCCCCAGGAATGGAGTCCGGTCCTTTATCAATTTCTACATCCCCTAATCGAAGTTTCCCATCTGCTTTAGTACCTTGCGGTCGACCATCCACAATCCGCAAACTTTCACAGCCGTATCCAGTCAAGAGGACCTGCGAGCCAGGTGTCAATTGAGACTGGGTGTCAACAACCTCAAACTGCATTGCTTTGAGAGCTTGTGGACGGTTGCCATTATCATCAAGAACGCAAAGTGCAAAGTCCGCACTTCCCCTCGGCGAGTACGCCATCCGAGGACGATCACGGTAGTCAGGATGCATTTCGCATCGAAAAGGAATCACACGATCACCAATACGAAGGGATGGTATCAGTGGGGTAACGTCGTTGAGATCCCCTCCCTTGGGATCTACACAGTGTGCTGCCATGAGAGCAACATTCGGCCCAACCAACGACGCTGTACAGCTCCCTTGACGCCTACCAAAGATAGTTTGCTCCTCAAACTTGGCAATGATAAGTGCCGGCCAATCGCTTGCTAGCACTTCTATCCCGTTGGCTACCTGTACGCTGGACTCGTTAAGAACTGTATTTGCCAATTCAAATGTAATAGTAGTTTCTTCCCTCTCGCTCGATGACGTTGGGCTCGCCAGTGGACCACTCAAAATGGGTAAAGGAACCAATAACAGTACCCCTGCAAGCACCCGTCCTATCACGCTGGCGCCCTCCATAACTCTCTACGTTTTTAGTTTCGTCAGGAATATTTAAGCAGAGAGCAGAAAAATGGCCATTGAACGTTCCAATTTATTAGGAAATTTTCAAGCGTGGAAACACATTCTCAAATCGCGTCTACTCTAACCTCAGGGCGTGTCGGACAAAGCCACATAGTATGCAGAGGACTGCAGCATGCAAGGCAAACGGATGCTTGTTTCATTAGGATTGATCATAGCTCTGACCAGCTGCGCTACTGTAACGGAGAGATGGGGCCCATTCCCTAACGTTGAGGAGTTGGAATCCTTCGACAGCAGATGGGAATCGGCGCCCAAAACCCCAAGCAACCAAATTACCCAGTTACAACGAGAGCTCGTCAAATACCGCGACGAGATTTTTAAGCGCGCCCTTGAGCGTAGCAAACTCGAGTATGAGTCGACTGGAGTTACCACTTATGGAGGACTCGCAGCGGTTGCGGGAGCGTTGGCAGATCAGACTGGACTTATGAACACCGGCGCAGGCTTAGCAGCTCTTGGCCTCACGAACTCAAGTCGCTACCGATTCAGCGAGCAGACTCAGATTTATAGAGTCGCTCTTACGAAACTCGCCTGCATCACCGGCAAAGTAAATTCGACAGATGACATTACCGTTGCACAGGCGAGCTACTCCAGGGATCCGGCAGCTCAGGACGCTGCAAAAAACTTCACCGCCAAGGTCGTAACCGCGGTGGATGCAGTTCGGGTGGAGTACACCAATTCATTGCTTGGGTTGACTCCGAATGCCCTAAGTCAAGATGAGCTGCGTGCCTTGATAACCAAGTACCGGCCTGCTGGGCTCGCAGTTTCGGCAGAGGATGAGGATCAGCAAGTATACGACGCAGCCGGTGTCTTGGTCTTAAACCTAGTTATGGCAATACAAACATGTGCGAAATAAGTAACCGTCCGGGCAACACACCTTCCTGATGCCATCGCTTAAGGCGATGGTGTCCACCTAATTTAAGTGGACACCATTTTTAGCCTTTTTAATCGGACGCCCATGCCACAAGAACGCCGTTCCTATTCCAAGTCCTTTAAGGCTCAGGTCATCGCCGAATGTGCGCAGGCTGACACCTCGATTGCCAATGTCGCCTTGACCCACAACCTCAATGCCAACCTCGTCCATAAATCGATTCGGGTGCATGGGCAGAAAAACCTGACACTGCAAACTGCCTTTATTCCGGTCAAGACATTGTCTTCGACAGCGGCCCCTCAAGTTCTTCCGGCCACGATTCGAATCGAAGTGACTCATTCAAAAGGCGTAGTCGTGGTGAGCTGGCCAGCAGAAAATGCAGCGACATGTTCCGCTTTCCTGCGAGACCTGCTGCGATGATCCGCATCGACACCATCTGGCTCGCCACCGAGCCCATGGACATGCGCGCCGGTACCGAAACTGCGTTGGCCCGCGTGGTTGCGGTATTCGGTGCGGCGAAGCCGCACTGTGCTTATCTGTTCGCCAATCGCCGTGCCAACCGGATCAAAGTGCTGGTGCATGATGGCGTGGGCATTTGGTTGGCTGCCCGGCGCTTGAATCAAGGTCGTTTCTTTTGGCCAGGCGTGCGGCACGGTTCTGAAGTTGAGTTGGATGCAGATCAACTTCAAGCCTTAGTGCTCGGTTTACCTTGGCAACGCGTCGGTTCCGGAGGAGCCATCACGGTGCTCTAACTCGTCTGCTATGGCGCGCTTGCCAGCGCAATTGGCCCATCAGTCTATCGCCGCCACTTGCCCTCTCTGGCAAAATCGGCGGCATGACTTCGCATCCGAATCTCGATCAATTAAACCCTGAAGAACTGCGTGCCTTGGCGGCGCAGTTGATCCAGCGCGTCGAGACGATGGACAAGCAAATCACTCATCACAAGTCGGTCAACGAGAAACTGGCCCACGAGATCGCGCTGCTCAAGCGCTTCAAGTTTGCCAAGCGCAGCGAGCAGTTGAGCCCGGATCAAGCCAGCCTGCTCGACGACTTGATCGATACGGATATCGCCGCTATCGAAGCCGAACTTGAGGCTCTGCAACCGGCACCTGTCGAAGCCAAAGTGCGCCTGCAACCCAAGCGCACGCAGCTGCCACCGCAGTTTCCTCGCACGCTGATCCATCACGAACCGGACAACAGCCACTGCCAGTGCGGCTGCGCCCTCAAGCGCATCGGCGAAGATGCCAGCGAAAAGCTCGACTACACGCCCGGCGTGTTCACCGTCGAGCGCCACATCCGTGGGAAGTGGGCCTGCGAACAGTGCGAAACGTTGATACAGGCGCCGGTACCGGCGCACGTCATCGACAAAGGCATCCCGACAGCGGGCCTGCTGGCCCACATCATGGTGGCTAAGTTCGCCGACCATCTGCCGCTGTATCGCCAAGAGAAAATCTTTGGCCGCGCCGGACTGCCCATCGCCCGTTCGACCTTGGCGCAGTGGGTGGGCAACTGCGGCGTGCAACTGCAACCGCTGGTGGATGCACTGCGCGAGGCGGTGCTCGCCCAGCGGGTCGTGCACGCCGACGAGCCCCCGGTGCAGATGCTGGCACCGGGTGAAAAGAAAACACATTGGGCTTATGTCTGGGCCTACTGCACAACACCGTTCTCGGCACTGAAGGCCGTGCCAAGCCGTGCTGGCGAACACGCCCGCAACTTCCTGGGCACGTGGAACGGCAAGCTGGTCTGCGATGACTTCGCGGGCTACAAGGCCGGCTTCGAGCAGGGCATCACCGAAATTGGCTGCATGGCTCACGCCCGGCGCAAGTTCTTCGACTTGCACGCGACCAACAAAAGCCAGATCGCCGAAAAAGCGCTGCACTACATCGCGGCCTTGTACGAAGTTGAACGAGAAGTCTGCGAGCTGGAACCGAGTGTCCGACAGCGAATACGTCAGGAAAAAGCAGCGCCGATCATCGACGCACTTCATACCTGGATGATCGCCCAGAGGCAGCTTGTACCCGAAGGCTCGGCCACGGCCAAGGCCCTGGATTACAGCCTGAAACGCTGGGTAGCGCTGACGCGCTACCTGGATGATGGTGCTGTGCCCATCGACAACAACCAAGTCGAGAACACGATTAGGCCTTGGGCACTTGGTCGCTCGAACTGGCTCTTCGCAGGATCGCTGCGCAGCGGTCAACGCGCGGCAGCGATCATGAGCCTGATCCAGTCGGCACGCATGAACGGGCATGATCCGTATGCGTATCTCAAAGATGTGCTGAAGCGCTTGCCGACGCAGAAGGCTAGTGAGATAGGGCAATTGCTACCGCATCAGTGGGTGCCGGCCTGGTTTACTCAACGAGAGTTTTGAATGGACGACATTTCGAGAATCCAATCGATTATCTCAAGTGATCCCGTTCGTTGGCGTTTACTTGAAATTGTGCACTCGCTCAAATTGCCAGATTGCTGGATCGGAGCAGGTTTCGTTCGAAACGCGGTTTGGGATTATTTGCACGGGCGCGTTTCGTCTCCAGTATCAACAGATGTTGATGTCATCTGGTTCAATGCTGAACGTTGCACCCCCGAGGAAGATGCAGCATTGGAGGCCGTCCTTAGCGGATTAGAACCGACCGTAAAGTGGTCTGTGAAAAATCAAGCACGAATGCATATTCAGAATGGTGACGAACCATACTTGTGTGCGATCGACGCAATGCGCTATTGGCCTGAAACCGCAACGGCGGTGGCAGTCAGGCTACGAGACGAAGGCTCATGCGAGATCGCTGCCCCGCTGGGAGTTGATGACCTTTTGGGGTTGGTCATCCGGCCAGCTGGTAGGTTTGTCACGGAAAAAAATACGATTTATCAAGACCGCTTCAAGTCCAAAAACTGGATGAAGATATGGCCGCAGCTCAGTCTTGCGCCCATAGCGGTACCTCCTACCCCTTCCGAAAAAGCAACTTAGCCGGACGCTACCTTTAGGAGAGAACCGCACATAGATGGATCGAGGCCAATAGCAGTCACCCACGCTTTGACTATTCGAGCGTACTGAGCGTACTGTCTGGTGGAGAGATGGGGTGAGTGGTGCAACCGAGTCGGAAACAAAAAGCTTTCGCTGCGAAGGTGGGCCTGTTGCATCCAAGCTTCTAGGACCGTTCGAGTCTGCTCAGTGATTTCAAACTGTACTGGACGTTGGGTTTTCTGCTGCATCACGATGGCCCGTGAAGACACATGGTCCCCATGAGCAATGTCCCGTACACGCAGCTTGGTTAAGTCGCAGGCACGCAGCTTGCTGTCGATGGCTAGGTTGAAGAGAGCCAGATCCCGTGTCCTTTTCGCAAGCTGGAGCCTTACCCGGATTGCCCAGATATCTCTGACTCGAAGCGGGGCTTTTTGCCCAACAAGTTTTCCCTTATTCCAAGGCTGATGGTTGTATCTAGCAATAGTGTCCATGGCTGGTCCTCACATTAAGAGAGGACAAGGGTGAGTCAGATACGGCGTTTGGTCGCTATTCGACCCAAAGCGGTCGTCAATGTGAGGGGGCTAGGTACAGCTGCGCGGCCTCGGCATCGGCATCGGTACCTACCCACCATACTGTGCGATCAAATTCTCAGAAGTTCAGCCGTGATACGCCGTTCTCACCTGCCCATAGCCCCCAAAGGGGCGCTAGCATGTTTGTGGGTCTCTGCTATACCAAACTGTAAGGCGGCCCTTCTAAAGTCGTGTAGGACCATACGCAGCGTAAACCTCGCTTTAGAGGAAATAGTTATGGCGCTTTCACGTCGCGAGATGCTGGTTCTCAGCAGTGTTGTCCTCATTGCTCCGCGGTTTAGTTTCGCTACAGGAACCAACTGGGCAGCGCTCGCCCAAGAGGACACTCAACTCCCTGAAATTCCGGAACAGCTGGCAGCATTCAAAGACCAGCCCTCCCTCAACCACGGTGTGCTCACTGGCTACATGCAGATGGGGACAAAAAAACCGACACGTGCTGAAGAATCGCTAGGGAAAATAGTATTGGATGGAGTTCCAAAAAACTGCACTCCGATTGAAATCGCGCTGTACTTCCACGATGTAGGCCAAGGGAAATACGGCAACGATCGCAAGCCCTATATCACAGCTTGGCCTGAGCGTTGGAATCCGGTGATTGTAGAGTTCTTCAACGCCACCAAATTGCAGCCGAGTGGTGATACCACATCATGGTGCGCTGCTTTCATGAACTACTGCTTGATGACGTCGGCTATTGGCAAAACCATGCCAACAGGCGCTAGCCCCAGGACTCAAAGTGCTGCCGCGCTTTCCTTCAAAAATTGGGGTAAAACTACTGATAACCCAAAGCCCGGTGATATCGTAGTTTTTAGAAACGTCAATTCACCGGGACATGGCCATGTGGGCTTTTTCCTGGCAGACCAAGGTGACAAAGTTCTAGTCATGGGAGGCAATCAATTCGAAGGTACCCCTTCACGGCATACCATTAATCGTAAACTGCTGCTCAAGGACGGGGGGTTTTGAAGCTCCACTCTTATCGGACGGAAGAACAGCTGCATGTTTAGCCGACTCGTGGTGGTGATTCTGGCACTGGCCTTATTACCGGCACACGGGGATCCCTACAGTGAGTCATGGCCCGCGGTTATACAGCTGCACGTCTATGGGACGTTAAAGGAACCAGATCCTGACACTCACACGGTCGATTTTCATGAACGAGGCACTGGATTTCTAGTGTCTCCAGATGGGCTTGTGCTTTCCGCCGGCCACATGATCCCCAGCAAGGACCTGTTTGATGAGGACGGCTTTTACGTTGAAGGCTATTTTCCTGAAAAGGACGTTGATGCGCTAAACGCCGTCGATCCGCCTGTACAACTCAAAGTCATCAACGCGAAAGAATCTCCATATGACGTAGCCCTTCTACAGATCAAAGATCTAAGAACAGTGAAACCGTTTCTTCGCTTATGCGACGCTTACCTCAAGCAAGGACGGCCGCGCTTCCAAGTGCTTGGTTATCAGGGGGGCGATCGACTGCTTACCATCAATGAAGGCCCGGTCATGTCCGGAGCTGGAGCTGTTTCAAATATTGTTGTCCAGATACCACTAAATCCGGGTAATAGTGGTGGGCCTATCTTCAACGAGCTTGGGATGGTCTTTGGAATCGCTATCGGTGAGAGGACCGTGGGGGGCCAACGGATGCAGTCATCCTCCCTCGCTGTACCAATGGCAAAGGCCATCGCCACACTCAAGGATGACGCTAAGCCATTGATAGGTGTTAGTTATGATCCGGATTGTACAAAACCTCTCAACCCAAGGATCACAACCATTCTGAGTGAGTCGGTACAGATCCGCAGGGAGGCTCCTGGTGACGTCATCTCTGCCCCAGGTGGCGTCATCTATATGCCAGGCGGCGTCGTTACGCTCCCCCCTGTAACTCGGCTGCCGATACATACCGTGGGAAGTGGTACCACGCATACCAAGGTCCCTGACGGCTATAAGGTGATACAGGCGGGAGACGTGAGGTTTGATCGACCAGGCATCAATGGCAGTGTGAGAGTTTCCAACGATGGACGCATGCTCACGATTGGAGGTACCGACATTGGTGACGAGTCGTATGTGGTGACCTCAAATGTTCCAGTCCTTCTTGAACAAGTCCCAAGTCAAAACGTTCCTTCAGTTATACAGACACGTACCTTCCCTTACTCCATGACCCTGGACGATCATGGCTTTACTGTCACCAGCAGAAATTTCCAAGAAGCGATCCCCGCGCCCGAGGGTTTCAAGTTCAAGGAAGTCATCAAGATTGAGTATGAAAGTTTGAATCATTCTCCATCGAATGGGGCAACGGTTACTGTTTCCGCCGACGGGAGCCGGCTCGACCTTAAATACACTTTGGAAAGCGGTCCCGCATTCGATCAATGGCGCGGCTGGATCGACGCATTCATCACTGCGACAGTGATTCGAAAATTATAGGACGCCCGTTAGAGTTCCCAAATTCGGTCCCATATTTTGGCTTGCCCCAAACATCAAGTAGACAAGTTGGAAGGCGATACTGGGTTAGTTGGTGGATCGCAGGCTTCGAGACGGGCAACAATCGGCCAATAGAAGTCATTCAGATATGCCGATGAAACCAAACTCGGTTCAGGTCTCCCAAGACAAGACCTGCTTTGGCAAAAAGATCTGGTAGTCATTCGATCATTTCGTACCTAGGCGCGCAGCTTACGTTGCGCGTAAAGCTTTAGGATTAAGTAAAGAAATTTTGTCATTGCTGGTGATTTATGCATTTAGAGAAAAGATTCCTTTCCCTTAGAGCTGATGTTTAAGTGCAAAGTGGAGAAACAAAACGGCGCATCAACCAGCGCGCGATGAGTCTCGTCGTCATTTGGTTTCTCGGTATCACGAGGAGTCGAAGTCGGCGCAAAAAAAATGGTGGCGACAGGCAGAAATCGGCTATCAATCTCATCTGCTCTGAGCGAATACGATAAACAGCTCTAGGTTGGCTTGGGAAGGTTGGGCTTACGGTGCATGTGGGTACACACTTTAAATTGTGCAAGGTGAGCTGGACGGACGCTTACTCCCAAGTTGCGTAGACTCGTCTTGTAGGCATCACAATCAGGCCTTGTAGAAGGAGCCATGATAAAGCTGAATCGCTTCGGCACCCTCCAACCGGCAAATTGCTCGCCCGTTCTGGGTTATGACGAAACTGTGCCCTTGGGCGACCAGAGCAATAAGGCGTCGGAGTCACCGGCGAGCCTGGCTACAGCTGACGGTTGTCAACATAACTGAGGCACCTTGTGTATGGGGTTCTAGAGCGTGGCGTCGTACAGCCCTCACGTGCGGCGCAACGAGTCGCACCTATAATCGAAACCGTTAGGCAAACACGCTCCAGCGTCCCTCCAAACGAAAAGCCGAAAATCGGTACCTGCCCATTCATTTAGCTGACGCTGCGTAAGCGGGTCTCGATGAAACTTTCGATTTTCTCTCAACACTCGACTGGCGGTGGTTGGTCGACCATGGCAATACCGACCCGTCGGATTTCCCAGGACGCATCCCGAAAGACCGGTCGCGTATTTCGTACCAGCGGGTCGTCGCCAGGTGCCATCAGGCAGCACCGCCCCACTCCAGGGCCTGAAGAATACGACGAACTTGTTTAGCTCCTATCTCGGTTTCGCAGAGCATGATCGGTGCCGTCCCACAGAGCGCTTTATTCGGTGCCGACATCCACTGTGTGGCAGTCACTTGTGTCTCAAATATCGCCACGACCAAGCGACTGAGCGTAGCAATTCTGTCCAAACGTTCGGAGACGACAGGATCAAGGTTCTTTTGCTCTCGCCGTCGTCTTTCAAGGGTCGAAATTGATGCATTGAGCAGCGTTTCCAGGTGGCGGTCTTGAAGGTCGAAGGCCAAACGAACAACCTGGATGAGGTCAGCGGGCAACCCTACTTTTATTTGGTGCAGCCTCTGCGCATCCGTCAGCGACTCTCGATGGGAACTGAATCGCCAAAAGGCAGCGATCGCCGCCTCTCGATAGACGTTTTTCTTTATTACCGGACGTCGAGCCGCAGTTGAAGTACCCATTAACACTTCCTCCAAATGCTTTCCCTTCAAACGGAATATGAGCTAAGGCCCCTTTAAGCCTGACGTGGAATCGAATCTGAACACGCAGAATCTTCTGCAAGCTCCATCAGAAAGTCTCGAGTCTGAATCAATGCGCGGGGCGGTGCACGGTCCAGACGTTTTATGCTTGATGGATTATGACGAAGGTTTGTGCCCGGCGACTCACCTACAGCCTACACCTCGCAAGACTGCACATGGAGTCTATTCGCTGAGATCGGTCCGGGCTTTTCGAGAATCCCCCCAGCCCTCCTCGGCGTACCGTCCATCAAGGTCACCGGGCAGAAAAACGCACTGAGGTTTGAGAATCTTGGTTTCTCAAACCTGTTGAATCGCTCACTTCAAGGGTAAATTGGCTTTGTTGTACAGCTGTAATAACGTAGGGCGTAGCTCAGTGCGTAATCGTCTCCACGCTGTCATTTTGACTCTTCTGCGCGACGCCGCCATTCGCCGAAGGGCGCATCGACCTCTACATAGCGCATGGCAGTGTGCACGTTGCGCCAGCCTACGTACTCCATCAAGGCTTTCGGGCTCCATTGATTACGCGTGGCCCAGGTAGTAAAGCCGCGACGCAAGCTTGACGCTACTCAATTACCTGTTCGAGGATAAGCTGCAATCCATACGCCCGCTCCTCTCAACAGTACATAACCTCCAAGACTATATATCAGTCTTGCGGTTTTCAGGATCCGTTACTTGCTTAGGGGTCCAAGGGACGCATCGCAGACATGGGAGAGGCGCGACTTTTTCTTGATAAACTAATGAGTCATTTTTGCAAAGACCCACCTTCCTCACAGCAAAGCCTTCTGAAGTCACTTTTTTCATTTTTAAGCTCACTGCTTATTTGACGCTGGAAGACTAGCATCCCATGGGCAATCTGCAATCGACGGAATGCACATCGACTACCGCCGCACAGGTACGAACCAGGGCAAATTCCAGAGAATCAATCGGCCGCGAAAATGGATAAAAACCCCGAACCCCGAATCTCTACTTCTCAGAGAGTGGGAATGGTCGTCGTGCGCGTTGCCTCAGCACTAGCAGTCACACCGTTTATTGCGGACGACCTTCAGAAGGAATTGCTATCCCGAGACGGGAAACGTCGTATTCGCCAGACGCTATCAGACCGCTGCAGTCTCTTATTTTAGAATGTAAACCATGGGTAGCTAAAACAGCTCATCGTTTACACTTTAGAATAATGAAGCCTTGAAATTCAGCTAAAAAAACGGGGGTTGGATCGGCAACCCCCCACACAATCAGCACCTTGAGTCGTTCACCGACGTGCTGGGGGCTCGATTACACTGTTGACAAGTCGGCAGAATATAAAAACGGATCTGGTGGCCATCAGTGCTCAGCTCTCAACGGGTCAATCGTGCAAAAGCGGCGATGTTAACACGCTCGCGGGGGTCTTTCAGATAGACCGTGTTACGCCGGAATCAAGCCTGCTTGTACCCGCGCACTTCATCCACGCCACGGTTGGCCAGTTGGTCGGCCCGTTCGTTGCCATGATGGCCGATGTGCCCGCGCACCCATTTCCAGGTGACGTTGTGGCGGTTGACCTGCTCGTCGAGCAGTTTCCACAGGTCGGCGTTTTTCACTGGTTCCTTCGCGGCGGTTTTCCAGCCGCGTTTCTTCCAGTTGGCCATCCACTCGTTGATGCCTTTCATCACGTACTGGGAGTCGGTCACCAGCAGCACGTCGCAAGAACGCTTGAGCTCTTCCAGGCCACGGATCGCCCCCATCAGCTCCATGCGGTTGTTGGTGGTGTTGGCTTCGCCGCCCCAGAGTTCTTTTTCGACTCCCTTGCACACCAGCAACGCGCCCCAGCCGCCTGGGCCAGGGTTGCCCTTGCAGGCGCCATCGGTGAAGAGTTCTACGCTATCGCTCATGCCAATCTATCCAGAAAATGCGCTGGCTCGCCGATCGGTGACCGACGATGCCCGAGGCCGGGGCATACCCGGCCGGGAATATAAAAAAGTGTATTACGGTTCGATGTGACGACGATTGACCTTGGCCATCGGCAACGGAATCAGCTTGCCCATCGGCTCGCGCCGTACCTGGCGCACCGGCCGCAGCCCCACCACGATCTTGCGCGCGACTAATAAATAGAAGCCGCCACCCGACAATTGCCAGTCACCGGCCTTGCGCTCCCAACCGGCCAGACGAGCTTGCCAGGCAGGTGACGCAAGCGGCGGACGATAGCACCCGAAGCGGCGTTTCTCCAGCGCGAAGCCCAGCAGGTTCAGCCAGTCGCTGACCCGCGACGGCGAAATGCAGCGCGCCTTGCGCAAGGCGTCATGGGCGAACACATGACGCAGGCCCCAACTGCTCCAGGGGTTGATCCCGATAATCAGCAGATGCCCGCCGGGGCGCACACTGCTCGCCGCTTCGCGCAACAAGCCGTGTGGCGACAGGCAGAAATCCAGCCCATGCTGCAACACCACCACATCGGCGGCATGCTCGCTCAAGGGCCAGGCCTGCTCTTCGCAGACGATCTCGACCCCCGGCAACGGCGCGCCGAGTCGCACATTGCGCTGCACCTGCGGCGCCGCCGGTGGCGTCTGTGCCGAGGGGCCGTAATGCACCAGATAGCCGCCGAAGAAGCGCCCCAACTCGTCTTCGAGCATGCGTCGTTCTTCGTCCAGCAAAAATTGCCCGATGGGACCGGACAGCCAGTCACGGGCCGCGCTGATCAATGCCAGCCAGTCAGGATCAGCCTGAGCGAACGCTTTATCGGTCATTGCATTCTCCAACGCGCCAGGAAGCTCTAAGATGCGCCAATGTTTTCCGCTTGGCGAATCCGACGATGATACAGATCAGTGCCCTGCCCGCCTTCACCGACAACTACATCTGGTTGTTACAAGACCACAGCACCCAGCGCTGCGCCGTAGTCGATCCGGGCGATGCCGCGCCCGTAGAGGCGTGGCTCACGGCGCACCCGGGTTGGGTGCTAAGCGATATTCTGATCACTCATCACCATCATGACCATGTCGGCGGCGTCGAGCGGCTGAAAAAAGCGACAGACGCAACCGTCCATGGCCCGGCCAGCGAGACCATCCCGGCACGGGACGTGGCCCTCAAGGACAGCGACCGGATCAACGTGCTGGGCTGGGACTTCGATGTCATCACAGTACCGGGCCATACCCTGGGGCATATCGCCTATTACCACCGCGGTCATCTGTTTTGCGGCGACACCCTGTTCGCTGCCGGTTGCGGACGCTTGTTCGAAGGCACGCCCGAGCAAATGCATCACTCGCTGAGCCGCCTCGCGGCGCTTCCCGAAGACACGCTGGTCTACTGCACCCACGAGTACACCCTGAGCAATCTGAAGTTTGCCGTGGCGGTCGAACCGGGCAATCCCGACACCCTCGAACGACTGGCCAAAGTCACCCGTCAACGGGAAGCCGGAATCATGACGCTGCCTTCGACCCTGGCGCTGGAAAAGCTCACCAATCCGTTTTTGCGTACCGGCGAAACATCCGTTAAAGAAAAAGTGGACGAACGGAATGGAACCGAAAACCGGGCGCCGAGTGCGGTCTTTGCTGCATTGCGGGCTTGGAAAGATACGTTCTAAGCTGCCTGCGCAATGGTACAAAAATTCTGAATGGTTGACCGCAGGGGGTGTGCTTTCTAGAATCGCCCGACATTTTCGCCCGGAACTTACTTCCAGCCAATGTCGTCACCTATTCGTAAAGCCACCAATTCAGACGCATTGACCCGCTTGGCTCAAGCCATCGCGGTGGCTGTGTCCGCCACTTTGGCGGGCTGTTCAAGCCATGTGCCGCAGACCGAAGCGACACACACACCGAATATCGCCGCGCGAGCCAAGCAAAAACCGATCTGGCTCAGCGAAAAACCAACACCGCAAGTTCCCCAGGACGTTTGGGAGCGCATGCGCCAGGGCTTCCAGTTGCAGGACAACCTGGGCGTCAACCCGCGCATCGAGCAGCAGCGCCTGTGGTTCGCCAGTAACCCGTCCTTCCTCGAAAACGCCGGCGAACGCGGCAGCCTCTACATTCACTACATCGTCGAACGCCTTGAAGAGCGCAACATGCCGCTGGAACTGGCGCTGTTGCCAGTGATTGAAAGCGCCTACAACCCGATGGCCTATTCCCGGGCCGACGCGGTGGGCCTTTGGCAATTCATTCCTTCCACCGGGCGTTACTTCAACCTGCGTCAAACCCGTTTCTATGATGGCCGTCGCGATATCACTGCCTCGACCACCGCGGCCATGGATTACCTGACCCGCCTGCACGACATGTTCAACGGTGACTGGCTATTGGCCCTGGCGGCCTACAACGCCGGCGAAGGCACGGTCAGCCGGGCCATCGAGCGCAACGAGAAACTCGGTCTTCCAACCGACTATTGGAACCTGCCGCTGCCAGCGGAAACCCAAGCCTATGTGCCGAAGCTGCTGGCTCTGTCGCAAGTGGTGTTGGCGCCCGATGCCTATGGCGTGAACCTCAAGTCGATCGCCAACGAACCGTACTTCCAGGTCGTCGAAATCAACCAGCGCATGGACCTGTCCAAGGTTGCCGCGGTGGCCAACATCGACGAAGACGAACTGTTCCAGCTCAACCCGGCCTTCAAGCAACGCACCACCATTGACGGCCCCCAGCATCTGCTGGTGCCGACGTCCAAGGCGCAACTGCTGACTGCCAGCCTGTCGACCATGCGTCCTGAAGAGCTGATCAGCCAGCGGCCGCTCAAGCCGGTGTTCGAAGGTGCCGACGACAACGAAATCGCCAGCATCAAGCGCGCCTACCGGGTCAAGCGCGGAGAAAATCTGGCCTCCATTGCCAGGGCCAACAAGGTCGACGTCAAGGACCTGCAACGCTGGAACAAGCTGAACGGCAAGAACATCAAGGTCGGCCAGACCCTTGTGATGCAGGACACCACCAAGCGCAGCGGCGGTCGCATCAACACTGTCGTGGCGGCGAACAGCAAAACCAGCGGCAAGTCAGACAAACAGAAGCCGCAGACCCAGTACAAGGTCCAGCAAGGTGACTCGTTGTACATGGTTGCCAAACGTTTCAATGTCGAAATGCAACACCTCAAGCGCTGGAACCCTCGGGTAGGCCAGGCGCTGAAACCGGGTCAGATGCTGACGGTTTCTTCCCCGCATTAATCAGCACGCCCTGCCTAGGGGCTTTTGTGGCGAGGGGGCTTGCCCCCGCTCGGCTGCGAAGCAGTCGTAAACCCAAGTACGCGGCGTGTCAGAAGTTACCGGATTTCAGGTTTTGGGGCTGCTTCGCAACCCAGCGGGAGCAAGCTCCCTCGCCACAGGTTCTGCGATCCGCAGGGCTATCGAGGCAGCGGTTAACAATGCATTAAGCCCCCGTCTTTTTCCTGTCGATACAAGCTGTTACTGTACGGCCCACAAAGCCCAAGCCGCCTGGATCGGATCTCTGACTTGAAGCGTCCCCTCCTCCTGCTCCTGATCAGCCTGGCCTTGAGCTCCCCCGCAAGCGCGACGATCAGCGAAAGCCACGGTTATGCGCAGTTCGGCACGCTCAAGTACCCGGCCAGATTTACCCACTTCGACTGGGTCAACCCGCAAGCGCCCAAGGGGGGTACGTTGCGGGTGATGGCGTTTGGCACCTTCGATACGCTCAACCCTTACACCTTCAAAGGTTCGAGCCCGGTTTCCACGGCCAACTTCCTGCAATACGGCATCAACGAACTCAACGAACCGCTGATGGTCGGCACCGGCCAGTACGCGCCGTCGGGCGATGAGCCGACGTCCAGTTATGGCCTGATCGCCCAATCGGTGGAATACAGCGAAGACCGCAGCTGGGTGGTGTTCAACCTGCGCCCCGAAGCGCGCTTCCACGATGGCACGCCGATCACCGCTTACGATGTCGCGTTTTCTTACCGTCTGCTGCTCAAGGAAGGTCATCCGCAATACCGCACCAACCTGCAGGAAGTGTCGCGGGTCGACATCCTCAACCCGCAGCGCATTCGCTTCGTCTTCAAGCGCTCCGGTAATCCGTTGCTGATCCTGCGCCTGGGCGAGTTGCCGGTGTTGCCCCAGCATTACTGGAAAGATCGCGACTTCAAGGCCACCACCTTCGAGCCGCCATTGGGCAGTGGGCCGTATCGCATCACTTCGGTAACCCCCGGGCGGCAGATCGTCTTCGAACGGGTCAAGGATTACTGGGGCAAGGACCTGCCGGTCAATCGCGGCAAATACAACGTCGATCGCATGGAAGTCGAGTTCTACCGTGACAGCGACGTGGCCTTCGAAGCGTTCAAGGCCGGCGAGTTCGACATCTACATCGAGCATCAGGCGAAAAACTGGGACAACGGCTACGACTTCCCGGCCGTGCGCCGTGGCGAGGTGATCAAGGCGCAGATCCCGCACCAGATCCCGACCCAGAGCCAGGGCCTGTTCATGAACACTCGGCGGTCGACCTTCGCCCAGATCAAGGTCCGTGAAGCGCTGGGACTGATGTTCGATTTCGAGTGGACCAACCGCACGCTGTTCAGCGGCGCCTACACACGCGCCATGAGTTACTACCCCAACAGCGAGTTCTCTGCCACGGGACTGCCGGTCGGCCACGAGTGGCTGTTGCTCAAGCCCTATCGCGATCAGTTGCCCGCCAAGCTGCTCACCGAGCCGTTCAGCCTGCCGCAGACCGAAGGCCGCGGCATTCCGCGCGAAACCATGCGCAAGGCCTTGGGCCTGCTCGCCGAAGCCGGCTGGAAGCTCAATGGCCAGCGGCTGCAGAACAGCATCGGCCAACCGCTACGCTTCGAGATCCTGCTGGTCAACCCGAACCTGGAGCGGATCCTTCAGCCTTACGTCGAGAACCTCGCCAGCATCGGTATCGACGCACGGCTGCGCACGGTCGATCGCGCCCAGTACAAACAGCGCCTCGATCAATTCGATTTCGACATGATCCTGATGACCCTCAACCAGACCCTCAGCCCGGGTCTGGAACAATGGCAGTACTTCCACTCCAGCCAGGTCGGGATCAAGGGCAGCAAGAACTACGCAGGCATCGCCGACCCGGTGGTCGACCATTTGCTCGAACAACTGCTCGGCGCCCAGACCCGGGATGAACAAGTCGCCGCCGGCAAGGCGCTCGACCGGGTGCTGCTATGGCAGCACTACATCATTCCCAACTGGTACCTCAATTATCACCGCTTGGCCTACCGCAACCGGTTCGCCTTCGTCACCACGCCGCCCTACACCCTGGGCCTGAGCGCTTGGTGGCTGAAATCTTCGGAGAAAGATCAATGACTCCCTTACGCGCCCTGCTCTTGCAGGCCAGCGGTCTGTTGTTCGCCGGGCTGGCCTGCGCCGCCCCGCAACATGCCTTGACCCTGTACAACGAGCCGCCGAAATACCCGGCCGACTTCAAACACTTCGATTACGTAAACCCCAACGCGCCGAAGGGCGGGATCTTCCGTCAGGCCGGGTTCGGTGGCTTCGACAGCCTCAATCCGTTCATCAGCAAAGGCGTGCCGGCCGACGACATCAGCATGATCTACGACACCCTGGCCAAACAGGGTCTGGATGAACCCTTCACTGAATACGGCCTGATCGCCGGCAAAATCGAGAAAGCCCCGGACAACAGCTGGGTGCGCTTCTACCTGCGTCCCGAAGCTCGTTTTCACGACGGCCACCCGGTGCGCGCCGAAGACGTGGTGTTCAGCTTCCAGACCCTGATCAAGGACGGCGCCCCGCTCTACCGCGGCTATTACAGCGACGTGGAAGAAGCGATCGCCGAAGACCCGCTCACCGTGCTGTTCAAGTTCAAGCACACCAACAACCGCGAACTGCCGCTGATCCTCGGCCAATTGCCGGTATTGCCCAAGCATTGGTGGGCCACCCGCGATTTCAACAAGGGCAACCTGGAACTGCCGCTGGGCAGCGGCCCGTACAAAGTCAGCGAAGTGAAGGCCGGGCGTTCGGTGCGCTATGAACGGGTCAAGGATTACTGGGGCAAGGACCTGCCGGTCAATCGCGGGTTCTACAACTTCGATGTGATGACCACTGACTATTACCGCGACAACACCGTCGCGCTGGAAGCGCTCAAGGCCGGTCAGTTCGACTACTGGCTGGAAATGTCCGCGAAAAACTGGGCCAAGGCCTACAACCTTCCGGCGGTGACCGAAGGGCGGCTGATCAAGGAAGAAATTCCCAACGGCAACCCCACCGGCATGCAAGGCTTCGTGTTCAACCTGCGTCGTCCGGTGTTCCAGGATGTGCGCGTGCGCCAGGCGCTGACCCTGTTGCTGGACTTCGAGTGGACCAACAAGCAACTGTTCAACGGCGCCTACGTGCGTACCCGCAGTTACTTCGAAAACTCGGAAATGGCCGCCACTGGCCTGCCGGACGCCGATCAACTGGCGATTCTCGACCCGTTCCGCGGCAAGATTCCCGAGCAAGTGTTCAGCGAGGCGTTCCAGAACCCGCTGACCGACGCCAGCGGCATGATCCGCACCCAGCAGCGCAAAGCCTATCAACTGCTGCAAGAGGCCGGCTGGCGGATCGTCGACGACAAGATGGTCGACGCCACCGGCAAACCGGTGACCATCGAGTTCCTGCTGGCCCAGACCGAGTTCGAGCGGGTGCTGCTGCCGTTCAAGCGCAACCTCAGCGACCTGGGCATCGATCTGGTGATCCGTCGGGTCGACGTCTCGCAATACATCAACCGCGTACGCTCCCGGGACTTCGACATGATCGTCGGCAGTTTCCCGCAATCCAACTCGCCGGGTAACGAACAGCGCGAGTTCTGGATGACCGCCGCCGCCGACAAACCCGGCAGCCGCAACTCCATGGGCCTTAAAGACCCAGTGGTGGACCAACTGGTCGAGCAACTGATCAACGCCGATTCGCGCAAAAGCCTGGTGGCCCACGCCCGGGCGCTGGACCGGGTGCTGCAATGGGGCTATTACGTGATCCCCAACTGGCACATCAAGACCTGGCGCGTGGCGTACTGGAACCACATCGGCCACCCGAAGGTTTCACCCAAATATGACATCGGCATCAATACCTGGTGGGTCAAACCCGACGCGACACCTGCGATAGAAGTCGAAACAAAACTGCAAGCCGACCCTGCGGGCACGGAGTAATCAGATGCTGGCGTATATTTTTCGGCGACTGCTGCTGATCATCCCGACCCTGTTTGGCATTTTGCTGATCAACTTCGTGATCATCCAGGCCGCCCCCGGTGGGCCGGTGGAACAGATGATCGCCAAACTCGAAGGCTTCGAAGGCGCCACCAGCCGCATTGCCGGCGGCGGAGCCGAAGTGTCGGTGGCAGGTTCCGCCTATCGCGGCGCCCAGGGCCTGGACCCGGCGCTGGTCAAGGAAATCGAGCACATGTACGGCTTCGACAAATCGGCGCCGGAACGCTTGTGGATCATGATCAAGAACTACGCCACCCTGGATTTCGGCGACAGCTTCTTCCGCGACGCCAAGGTCATCGACCTGATCAAGGAAAAGATGCCGGTGTCGATCTCCCTCGGGCTGTGGAGCACGCTGATCATGTACCTGGTGTCGATCCCGCTGGGGATCGCCAAGGCGACGCGACACGGCAGCCACTTCGATGTGTGGACCAGTTCGGCGATCATCGTCGGTTACGCGATCCCGGCGTTCCTGTTCGCCATCCTGCTGATTGTGGTGTTCGCCGGCGGCAGCTATTTCGACTGGTTCCCGCTACGGGGCCTGACCTCGAACAACTTTGATGAGCTCAGCACCGGCGGCAAGATCCTCGATTATTTCTGGCACCTGGCTCTGCCGGTCACCGCACTGGTGATCGGCCACTTCGCGACCATGACGCTGCTGACCAAAAACAGCTTCCTCGACGAAATCAACAAGCAATACGTGGTCACCGCCAAAGCCAAGGGCCTGACCCGTCACCGCGTGCTCTACGGCCATGTGTTTCGCAACGCGATGCTGTTGGTGATCGCTGGTTTCCCTTCAGCGCTCATCGGGATCTTCTTCACCGGCTCATTGCTGGTGGAAGTGATCTTCTCCCTCGACGGCCTCGGCCTGATGAGTTTCGAAGCAGCGATCAACCGCGACTACCCGATCGTCTTCGGCACGCTGTTCATCTTCACGCTGCTGGGGCTGGTGCTCAAGCTGATCGGCGACCTCACGTACACCCTTGTCGATCCGCGCATCGACTTCGAAAGCCGGGAGCATTGAGATGAACCTGTCCCCTCTCAATCGCCGACGTTTCGAGCTGTTCAAGGCCAACAAGCGAGGCTGGTGGTCGTTGTGGCTGTTTCTGATTCTGTTCGGCGCAAGCCTCGGCGCCGAGCTGATCGCCAACGACAAACCGCTGGTGGTGCATTACGACAACGCCTGGTACTTCCCGGCGCTCAAGCGCTATCCGGAAACCGCGTTCGGCGGCGAATTCCCGCTGGAAGCCAACTACAAGAGCCCGTACATCCGCGAACTGCTCAAGGCCAAGGACGCCTGGGTGGTGTGGGCGCCGATCCCCTACAGCTACCAGAGCATCAACTACGACCTGAAAGTCCCGGCCCCCGCGCCGCCGTCCGCCGACAACCTGCTGGGCACCGATGACCAGGGCCGCGACGTGTTGGCCCGGGTGATTTACGGTTTCCGGATTTCGGTGCTGTTCGCTTTGACGCTGACCATTCTCAGCTCGATCATCGGCGTGATCGCCGGCGCCTTGCAGGGCTTTTATGGCGGCTGGGTCGACCTGGCCGGGCAGCGTTTCCTGGAGATCTGGTCCGGGCTGCCGGTGCTGTACCTGTTGATCATCCTCGCCAGTTTCGTACAGCCGAACTTCTGGTGGCTGCTGGGGATCATGTTGCTGTTTTCGTGGATGAGCCTGGTGGATGTGGTGCGCGCGGAGTTCCTGCGCGGGCGGAATCTGGAGTACGTGCGCGCGGCCCGGGCGCTGGGCATGCAGAATGGTGCGATCATGTTCCGCCACATTTTGCCCAACGCCATGGTCTCGACCATGACCTTCATGCCGTTCATCCTGACCGGCGCCATCGGCACGCTGACCGCCCTCGACTTCCTCGGCTTCGGTTTGCCGCCGGGCGCCCCGTCGCTGGGTGAGTTGGTGGCCCAGGGCAAATCCAACCTGCAAGCGCCGTGGCTCGGTATGAGTGCGTTTGCGGTGCTGGCGTTGATGTTGAGTTTGCTGGTATTCATCGGCGAGTCCGCTCGCGATGCCTTCGACCCGAGGAAGTGAAATGAATCAGGACAATCTGATCGAAGTGCGCGACCTGGCCGTCGAATTTGTCGTTGGCGAGCACGTTCAGCGGGTGGTCGAAGGCGTCAGCTTCGACATCAAGCGCGGCGAAACCCTGGCGCTGGTGGGTGAAAGCGGCTCCGGCAAATCGGTGACTGCCCACTCGATCCTGCGGCTGCTGCCCTATCCGCTGGCCCGGCATCCGTCCGGCACCATCACCTATTCCGACCGGAACTTGTTGGAGCTGAAAGAGAAAACCATCCGCCACATCCGCGGCAACCGGATCGCGATGATCTTTCAAGAGCCGATGACCTCGCTCAACCCACTGCACTCGATCGAGAAGCAGATCAACGAGGTATTGGGCATCCACAAGGGCCTGACCGGCAAAGTCGCGACCAGGCGCACGCTGGAGCTGCTGGAGATGGTCGGCATCCCGGAACCCGAGAAGCGTCTCAAGGCCCTGCCCCACGAATTGTCCGGTGGCCAGCGCCAGCGGGTCATGATCGCCATGGCCCTGGCCAACGAGCCGGAACTGCTGATCGCCGACGAACCGACCACCGCTCTGGACGTGACTGTTCAGCTGAAAATCCTCGAATTGCTCAAGGAATTGCAGGCCCGCCTGGGCATGGCGCTGTTACTGATCAGTCACGATTTGAACCTTGTACGAAGAATTGCGCATCGCGTATGTGTCATGCAGCGCGGTTGCATCGTCGAACAGGCATCGTGCGAAGAATTGTTCCGCGCGCCGCAGCATCCGTACACCCGGGAACTGCTGGCAGCAGAGCCCAGCGGCAAGCCTGCGACCAATGTAATTGGCCCGCCCTTGCTGCAGGTCGAGGACCTGAAAGTCTGGTTCCCGATCAAGAAAGGCTTTCTGAAAAAGACCGTCGACCACATCAAGGCGGTGGACGGCATCAATTTCAGCCTGCCCCAGGGACAGACCCTGGGGATTGTGGGAGAAAGCGGTTCCGGCAAGTCGACGCTCGGTTTGGCGATTTTGCGGCTGATCGGCAGCAAAGGTGCAATCCGTTTTGAAGGCAAGCAGCTAGACTGCCTGACGCAGCAACAGGTTCGGCCGCTGCGGCGGGAAATGCAGGTGGTGTTCCAGGACCCTTTCGGCAGCCTGAGCCCACGGATGTGCGTGAGCCAGATCGTCGGCGAAGGCCTGCGGATCCACAAGATGGGCACCGAGGCCGAGCAGGAACAAGCGATTATTGCGGCACTCAAGGAGGTAGGCCTGGACCCGGAAACCCGGCACCGCTACCCCCATGAATTTTCCGGTGGGCAGCGGCAGAGAATCGCCATTGCCCGGGCTTTAGTGCTAAAACCGGCGTTGATTCTGCTGGACGAGCCGACTTCGGCCCTCGACCGCACCGTGCAACGCCAAGTGGTGGAGCTGCTACGTTCACTGCAAACCAAGTACAACCTGACGTATCTGTTTATCAGCCATGACCTGGCTGTCGTCAAAGCGCTGAGCCACCAGCTGATGGTGGTCAAGCATGGCCAAGTGGTCGAACAGGGAGACGCGCAAAGTATCTTTGCCGCCCCCCAACATCCGTATACACAGCAGTTGCTGGAAGCCGCTTTTCTGGCACCAGCCACTGCGCAATAAACCTGAAAGAGAGGAGCAACACATGGGTTTTCTCGCCGGTAAGCGCGTACTGATCGTCGGTGTCGCCAGCAAGCTGTCCATCGCATCCGGCATCGCTGCCGCCATGCATCGCGAGGGCGCTGAGCTTGCCTTCACTTATCAGAACGACAAACTCAAGGGTCGTGTCGAAGAATTCGCACAGGGCTGGGGTTCGAGCCCTGAGCTGTGCTTCCCGTGCGACGTGGCCAGCGATGCCGAAATCGCCAAGGTCTTCGAAGAGTTGAGCAAGAAGTGGGACGGCCTGGACTGCATCGTGCACTCCGTCGGCTTCGCCCCGGGCGACCAACTGGACGGCGACTTCACCGAAGCCACCACCCGTGAAGGTTTCCGCATCGCTCACGACATCAGCGCCTACAGCTTCGTGGCCCTGGCCAAGGCTGGTCGCGAAATGATGAAAGGCCGCAATGGCAGCCTGCTGACCCTGTCGTACCTGGGCGCCGAGCGCACCATGCCGAACTACAACGTAATGGGCATGGCCAAGGCTTCCCTGGAAGCTGGCGTACGTTACCTGGCCGGCTCCCTGGGCCCGGACGGCACCCGCGTCAACTGCGTATCGGCTGGCCCGATCCGCACCCTCGCCGCTTCCGGCATCAAGAACTTCCGCAAAATGCTGGCCGCCAACGAAGCGCAAACCCCGCTGCGTCGTAACGTCACCATCGAAGAAGTCGGCAACGCCGGCGCCTTCCTGTGCTCGGACCTGGCGTCCGGCATCAGCGGCGAAATCATGTATGTAGACGGTGGCTTCAACACCACCGCCATGGGCAACATCGAAGAGTGATCTTCGGTTAGCCGTTAAAAAACCCGCCTCTTCAGGCGGGTTTTTTGTGCCCTCAAATTCAAAAGATCTTCACAACAAACACTGAGCAAACAACTGCTGGATCGGCTGTGTACGCTGGCTATAACGCTGCAACAGCACGATCTCCCGGTAGAACGTCAGCTCTCCCAGCGGGATGATCCTGACCTTCGCCCCATGCTCAAGCCACAGCCCCGCCTCGGGCAATAGCGAAACACCCAGCCCGCATTCCACCATCTTGACAATGGCTTCCAGCTCATCCAGCTCCAGAGCCACCTGTACATCAATCTGCTGCTCGCGCAAAAAACGCGTCACCAATCGCCCACCGAATGAATTGCGGTCGTAGCGTACGTGGGGATGGCTGGCGAGTAACTGCAGCGGGTCATCCCCCTCAAGGTCGGCCGGCACGATCAGCACAAACGGCTCCCGGCGAATGACTTGCACCGATAATTCCTTGGGCAGTTCGAACGGTGGCTTGATCAGAATCGCCAGGTCCACTTCGCCAGTGTCCACCTGGCTCAGCAGGTTCAGGGATACCCCCGGCACCAGTTTCGCCTCCAGCAACGGCGCCTGTTGCCTGAGTCGCAACAGCGCCCGTGGCAACAAACCGGTCTGGACGGTGGCCACCGCGCCGATCTTCAATTCGCCACGAAACTCGCTGATGTCATCACTGACGGCCATGCGACTGAAGATCTCGAGCATTTCCTGAGCCATCGGCAACGCTCGCTGCCCTGCGGCATTGAGGAGTGCCTGACGCCCGGTGCGATCGAACAGACGGATGCCCAACGCCTGCTCCAGATTGCGGATCTGCGCGCTGACCGCCGACTGAGTCAGGCCAATGTGCATGCCTGCCGCTGCGAACGTGCCATGGCGCGTCACGGCAATGAAGGTTTTCAGTTCCCGCAGCATACGGCCCCCCAATTGATCGAAATAATTTGAGCTCGCTGCAAAAACTATCGTCTTTCAATCAAAAAGCACAGGACTAAACTCAGCCTCAACGCTCAACCCATCGAGGCACATCCGATGCAACTGTCCCCTTTTCATTTGGCCATCCCGGTTTACGATCTGGACGCTACCCGGCGTTTCTATGTCGAGGTGTTCGGCCTGGAAGAAGGTCGCTCCAGCGATCACTGGGTCGATTTCAACTTTTTCGGCCATCAACTGGTGATTCATCTGGCCCCGAAAAACGCTTCTCAGGAAGCCGCCCATACCAACGCCGTGGACGGCCACGACGTACCGGTGCCGCATTTCGGTGTGGTATTGCCGATGGAAGAATGGGAGGCGCTGGCCGAACGCCTGAAAGCCCTGGGTACACACTTCGTGATCGAGCCGGGCATCCGGTTTCAGGGATTGGTGGGCGAACAAGCCACGATGTTTCTTTTCGATCCCTGCGGCAATGCTCTGGAGTTCAAGGCGTTCAAAAATATCAATCAGTTGTTCGCCAAATGATCCGCCTGCCCCTTGACGCCACCACCCTCAGTGAAGCGGTGGTCAATGGCGAGACCACCGCTGCCATCGTCGTCGAAACCTTTCTTCAACGCATTCAGGCGCAAGAGCCGGATATCCGGGCTTTTGTCTCGTTCGACGCCCGGCAGGTCCGCGCCGATGCGGCGCAGCACAACGGCCAGGGTCTGCTGGCCGGCGTCCCCGTGGGTATCAAGGACATTTTCGACACTGCGACCCACCCCACGCAGTTCTATTCACCCATCTATACCGACCATCAACCCTCCCGGGACGCCCACGTCGTGACGCTGCTGCGCCAGGCCGGGGCGCTGATCATGGGCAAGACCCATACCACCGAGTTTGCGTACATGCACACCGGTCCAACCCGCAATCCCCACGACCTTACGCGAACGCCGGGCAGCTCCAGCGCTGGCTCGGCGGCCGGGATGGCTGCAGGGTTCTTTGCCCTGGCGCTGGGCACCCAGACCGCTGGCTCGTTGCTCAAGCCGGCATCCTACTGCGGCCTCTTCGCTTTCAAACCGTCGCTGGGCCTGGTGTCGCTGGAAGGGGTAAAACCGTTGGCGCCGAGCTTCGACACCGTGGGTTGGTATGGCCAGTCAGTGCGCGACCTGCACCTGGTAGCGCGCGTGTTGATTCCCGGGTTCGTGGTGCCGGACATCGAGCGGCGTCCGCTGCACTTGGGGTTCTGCCGCACATCACGCTGGGATCAAGTGGACCCCGACGTGGTCCTTGCCCTGGAACAGGCGGTGGATCAGTTGCGCAGCGCCGGCCATCACGTGAGCGATATACGGCTGCCGGATGAGTTTGCCGGTGTATTCGACGATCATCAGTTGATTAACGATTGCGAAGGTGCCCGCTCGCTGGCAAAGGAGTTTCAACAACACCGAACACAATTGAGCCCTTCGACCCTGGCCATGTTCGAGCGGGCGGCAACCACAACCTGGCAACAGGAATCCGCTGCCAAGGCGCGCCTGGCTAATCTGGCCCCACGCTTGAGCGAGCTTTGCCACCCCTTCGACGCCATGCTCGGCGCCTCTTGCGGGATGGTCGCGCCGGTCGGCCTGGAAAGCACCGGACCGTCGGATTTCATCAAGTTCTGGGGGGCGTTTGGCTGGCCGCAACTGAACATACCGCTGAGGCCCGGCCAAGCCATGTTGCCTGTCGGGCTACAGATGATCGGAAGGTTCAGAGAGGATGGTCGGCTGTTACGAACGGCCGAGCACGTTGCAGCGGTTTTGCAAGGCGCCATTCAAGAATGACGAGCTTCGAACTGTCGGGCACGCAACGCCTTATCGACCATAGCCAGCAGATCTTGCGCCGTTTGGGTTAGCTGAGCATCAAACTCGATCTGCCCGACACTGAAGCGAATGTCATAACCACGATGCACCGTGGCATTACGCTCATCGAGTATTTCTTCGAGGCGCGCCCTGATTGCGGCAATCTCCACCGTGTTGGCGCCGGTCAACAAGGCAGCAAACTCATCGCTGCCCAGCCGACCGATCACATCGCTTTCACGAAAAGCGATGCGCAGCACGTCGGCAAAGGTTTTCAGGGCGTTGTCGCCCTCGGCACGCCCATACAACCGGTTGATGCGCTTGAAGTCGTCAAGGTCGAAAAACAACAAGGTCGCAGGTTGGCCCAACTGCCGACAGGCCTCCAGCGCCAATTGGGCCAGAGCCTCGAAGCCATGACGATTGGACAGCAGCGTCAACTCATCCATGCTCGCCATCTGCACGCCCATCAGTTCTTGCTCGGCCTTGCGCGCCAGGTCGCGCAGTACATCGCGGTCCTGCACGGCGCCGTCGAGGACGTTCGGCGTGCCCACGCCGGGTTTGAGCGGTTTTTCTGGGGTTAGCATTACTCACTCCCTTGATGGATATAAACGTTAGAGTCGTTCACACCCGGTTTGACTCCCTATAAACGCGCCGCTGGTCAGCTACCCGCCACCGGACACGGCCCTCCAGCGTCCGCCCAGAGTTTGAACTGGGTGACGAAAATGTCGTGGGGCACCGGCACCGGCGTCCGTCCCTCACCTGGATGCCAGCCCCAGAGCACCAGTTTGTCCTCGCTGACATGTTTGATCAGTGCCGCAAAATCACGATCGCCATTACTGGAACGATCCTTGATCATTGCGCACAACCTGTCGGGCGGCAGGCCGATCCAGGCCATTTTGTGCGCGGCTGGCGGCAGGCTCCAATGCGGCAGGCTCCAATGCGGCGCTCCGGGCGGTGTGTGAGGCCCATAACTGGCGGGCGGATTGCTGTCGGCATGGCAACTGGCACACGGCAGACCGGCCGCCCCTTTGCCATCCATCCCGCGAACCACCCTCATCGCGTGAGGATTGCCGGCGTCGAACTGTAAAGGCGAATCGCCGGGGATATGGCAGTTCTGACAGCGCGGGCTCTGGAACACCTTCTGTACTGTGTCAAACGCCTTCAGCGCCTCTTTATCATCAGCGAACAGGTCCGAGGCATAGCCAGTCAGCCCGATCAGCACCACCGCGCCCAGCAACAGATGTCGTTTCATGTCACACCCCCGACAATTGCAGCGGCAGTTCCCGCAGACGCTGCCCGGTCAGGGCAAACATCGCGTTCGCCACGGCCGGCGCCACGGGCGGTACACCAACCTCGCCGATGCCGCCGGGTTTGTCGGTGCTGGGGACGATATGCACTTCGACCACGGGCATTTCGTTCAGGCGCAACACCTGATAGTCGTGAAAATTGGATTGCTGCACCTGGCCGTTCTTGAACGTCAGTTTGCTGTGCAAGGTAAATCCGAGACCGAAGGTGATGCCTGACTCCATCTGCGCGGCGATGCTCTGCGGGTTGACCGCAATGCCGCAATCCACCGCACATACCACCCGGTGTACGCGAATCGCCAGGTTGTCCTGCGACACCTCCGCCACATGGGCGACGTAGCTGCCGAAAGACTCATGCACCGCCACGCCCAATGCGTGGCCGTCCGGCAATGGGGCTTTCCAGTCGGCTTTCTCCACCGCCAGATTCAGCACCCCCAGATGCCGTGGATGCGCCTTGAGCAAGGTTCGTCGGTATTCCACCGGATCCTTGCCGGCCGCCTCTGCCAGCTCATCGATCAACGACTCCATGACGAATGCCGTATGGGTATGCCCCACCGACCGCAACCACAGCACGCTGATGCCGGTTTGCGGGGAATGCAGGTCGATCAGGTGATTGGCCAGCCCCTCAAAATAAGGACTGTCGGCCACACCTTCGACGGAGGTTTTGTCGACACCGTCCTTGACCATGGTCGCCTCGAACGACGTGCCGGCCATGATCGACTGCCCGACCAGCATATGCTTCCAGGCGATCGGCATACCGTCGGCGTCCAACCCGATGCGTGCCTGATGCAGGAATGCCGAGCGATAGTAACCGCCGCGAATGTCATCCTCTCGGGACCAGACGGTTTTCACCGGTTCGCCCGCCGCTTTGGCGACGTACACCGCCTCGCTGACAAAGTCCGAGGTCGGGTTGGCCCGACGCCCGAAGCCGCCACCGAGGAATTGGGTATGGATCTCGACCTGTTCGGGTTTGAGCCCGGTGATCTTCCCCGCGATCATCTGATCCAGGGTCTGGAACTGCGTGCCGGTCCAGATTTCGCATTTGTCCTTGGTGATTTTCACCGTGCAATTGAGCGGTTCCATCGGTGCGTGGGCCAGGTACGGCACGCTGTATTCGGCCTCGATAGTCTTCGCCGCCCTGCCCAACATGACCGTCGCGTCCCCGGCCTGGCTGACCGAGGTCCCGGGGGTGGCGGCGAGTTTACGGAAGCTTTCCAGCAGTTGCTGGCTGTCGAGCCCGGCGTTCGGCCCCGGTTCCCATACAACCTTCAGCGCATCGCGCCCCAGCTTCGCCGCCCAATAATGATCGGCAATCACCGCGACTCCCGTGGGCACCTGCACCACTTTGTGCACGCCAGGCACCGCCAGCGCCTCGGCGCCTTCGAAGGATTTGACGCTACCACCGAACACTGGCGGCCGAGCGACCACCGCAGTCATGAGCCCGTCGAATTGCACGTCCATGCCGAACTTGGCCTGCCCGGTGATTTTCTCCGGGGTATCGAGGCGCTTGGTGGGTTTGCCGATGACCTTCCAGTCCTTGGCTTCCTTGAACTTGATCGAGGCTGGATCCGGCACCGGCAACTTGCCGGCGTCATCCGCCAGTTCGCCGTAAGTGGCGCGTTTGTCGCCGGCAATGACCACGCCCGATTCGGTATGGATCTGCGAAGGCGCCATGTCGAAGCGCTTGGCCGCCGCGTCGATCAGCATCAAGCGCGCCGCTGCGCCGGCCTGGCGATAGCGATCGAACTCCATCCAGGTCGAGGTCGAACCGCCGGTGATTTGCATCCCGCCAAACGCCGGCAGGCCATACTCGGCGGCCGAGGCTGGCGCGTGTTCGACGCGTATTTTCGACCAATCGGCGTCCAGTTCTTCGGCGATCAACATGGTCAGGCCGGTCCAGATGCCCTGGCCCATTTCCGAATGGCCGAGCAGCACAGTGACGCTGTTGTCGTTGCCGATGCGTAAAAAGGCATTGGGCGCGAACACCTCTCCTTGATTCTCGGCACCGAAGGCGAAGCGATGGCCGCCAGGAATGACAAACGCCACCACCAGACCGCCACCCAACACGGCACTGCCCTTGAGAAAACCGCGACGCGAAACAGGGTTGATGCTGTTCATTGCTCAGACTCCCTTCAACGTGGCTTCAACGTCGCCTCACCTGATCTCGGCGGCGCGTTTGACCGCGGCGCGGATTCTTGGGTAGGTGCCGCAGCGGCAAATGTTGCCGGACAACGCCTGGTCGATGTCGCTGTCGGTAGGCTTGGGGATCTTCGCCAGCAACGCGGCCGCCGACATGATCTGCCCGGACTGGCAATAACCGCACTGAACCACATCGAGTTCGGCCCAGGCCTGTTGCACCGGGTGCGAGCCGTCGCTGGACAGGCCTTCGATGGTGAGAATTTTCTGCCCGTGGGCCACCGCCGTGGCGGGCGTGATGCAAGAGCGCAGCGGCGCGCCGTCGACGTGGACGGTGCAGGCGCCACACTGGGCCATGCCGCAACCGAATTTGGTGCCCGTCAGGTGCGCGACATCGCGCAGAACCCAGAGCAACGGCATGTCCGCGGGGACATCCAGTTCCTGGTCCTTGCCATTGATATTCAGGGTCAGCATGGCTGATTTCCTCAGACTCACGGTGTTCTGAAGGGGCGCCGTTGTGGCAGCGAAATACCTACGCGGCGCCTTGGGTCATCCCTACAGCTAAGCGCAATTTGACCCACAAGCCATGTTCATCGACCACCGGTCGCTCCCGTCCCGTAGCAGCAGCCTCGCACAGCTCGGCAGCTGCTACGGACTTGTCGATCTACGGCGCCACCCGTCTACTGCGGACTGGCTAATCTGATAATCCAGTGTGTTCAACCTGCCGAGGACAACCGCCATGCAACGCTTTCCAAAAATCACGCCCTGCCTGTGGTTTGACGATCAGGCCGAAACGGCGGCGAAATTCTATTGCTCGATCTTCGATCACTCGAAAATCACCGCCATCACCCATTACGGCAAGGCCGGTCAGGAAATCCACGGCCGCCCGGAAGGTTCGGTGATGACGGTCAGCTTCGAGCTTGATGGCCAGACCTTCACCGGTCTCAATGGCGGGCCAGTGTTCACCTTCAACGAAGCGGTGTCGTTCCAGGTCAATTGTCAGAATCAGGAGGAAGTCGACCACTTCTGGGGCAACCTGTCCGCCGGTGGGCCTGTGCAGGCGCAGCAATGTGGTTGGCTCAAGGATAAATTCGGCGTGTCATGGCAGATCGTGCCGATCGCGCTGATGCACATGATGCAAGACCCCGATACGCACAAGTCCCAGCGCGCGATGCAAGCGATGCTGCAAATGAAAAAGCTCGACATCGCCGAACTGGAACGAGCCTTTGCGGGCCAGAGCTAATACACTCAGGCACTGGCCCGCCAAGGACATCGAGATGAAGCACACCGTCGCCAAAGATGCAGACAAAGCCCCGCGTTTCTGGCGCGACGACGCCCTGCCCTTCATCGAAGCCCGCTCCATCGCCGACGGCCGCGAGGTCTGCTACGCCCGGCATTCCCACGAACACTTTTCCATCGGTGCTATCACCGCTGGGCGCAGCACCTACATCCACGAGCAATCGGAGTTTCAGGTCAGCGCCGGTACCGTGGTGTTGATGAACCCCGGCGATGTGCATGCCTGCAATCCGATCGATGACCAGCCTTGGTCGTACCTGATGCTGTACGTCGAGACGCCTTGGCTGACTGACTTGCAGCATCAGCTCGGCTTCAGCCAGGATTCGGCGTTTCGCCGGTTTTCCATCACCCACAATCGCGATCTCGAGCTGTTCGCCGGCCTGAGGAGCGTGTACGAGGTGTTGATCGATCAGCAGCAAGACGTGCTGCGCAAACACAGCGCGGCGGTGGAGTTTTTCACCGAGGTGCAACAGCGGCTCAACCCGGTCGATCAACCGCTGCGCGAACCCAATTTCAAGCTCGAACGGGCCGCCGACTACATCCGCGATAACTGCACGCATCAGCTCAAGCTCGAAGACATTTGCGAAGCGGCGCAACTGTCGCCGTCCTACCTTATCCGCGCCTTCAAACAGCATTACGGCATGACGCCCCATGCATTTCTGGTCAACCGGCGCATCCAGTTCGCCCGGGATCGCCTGCGTAGCGGCAGGCTGATCGCCGATGTCGCATTGGAGGCCGGATTTGCTGATCAGGCGCATTTTCAGCGGGCGTTCAAGCAACATCTGGCGGCGACACCAGGGCAATATCGCGGGTAAGTTAATATGTCGACATGCGCCCCTATCAAAAACAGGTTAGTTAATATAAACCCACGAGCCATGCCGGTAAAATTCATACAAAGTCATATAACTAATATGACAACACTCCAAACTCTTATTTAAGCTCCCTCCCCACGCTACAACCCAATATCAGAAGATGGAGCTTCTTACTTGAACACGCCGAACAACAACGTATTTCATTCCAGCAACCAACGCGAAAAACAATTAGTCATTGAAGCCATCGCCAACTTCCTCAGCGATGAAGACGTCATGGCAACCGTTGGATGGTCGTGGGATCGTGTATCAGTTACCTGTGACCCGAATTCCGACTTCTCCCAACTACATCGTCCAGCTACTAGCTGCCTGGCGAGGCTCAGCCGGCAACCCGACTTCAAAAAAATCGCGGTCGAACAAGGCATCTCCCGAACAAACATCTTTCATGTCAATGAACACGGCCAACTCTTTTATTCCTATGACAACATCAGTACCCGTGAAACCAACGGTGAGCTGATCACTGTCAGCTTCTTCTCCGAGCGTAACGATATCGCCCATCACTTCACTGGCGTTGCCGATATCGATGAACAACTACGCCTCCTTTCAGGCAGTGCCAAGCTGACTGGCGGATGGGTGACGTCCGCCGAAAAAATCACAATAAGCCAGTGGTTGCGTTTTCACGGCTTGCCACTTCCGGCCAGCGTGGAAAGTGCAAAAGAGTTAATTGACTTACTGAATGTCACCCCCCTTCCAGCACCATCGCCCTATGGGAACTACTGGGAGTTGCTGAGCCCTCCCAAAGACTCACCGTTCGAACTCACGGAGAAAAATCGCGCCCTCATTCGCGATGTGATCGAGGAAGAAACCGGAGGCGAACTTCCTTTGGTTTCGCTTTATGGCCATGCGCTGAAACTTGAAAGCTTTTCCGCCGACAAACTGCCCACCAGCCAAGGTTACCGTCTGACACGGCTGATCGATATTGCAGTGTCGAGCGCGAATAATGGGCATGCGTTCATGACGGCATTAGGCTGGTTCGCTGATGAAAACGGCCCCAAGCCCACCGAGCAGTTCATCGAACAGCTGATGATTGCGGTGATGCTGCTTGACCTTGATCCGGAATTGGACAGCGCCAATACCTCGTTTGCAGGTTTTGACCTCTACTCGAAACGTCATTTGCTGCTTTCCCCCTCAGCGGTCCGCACGCAACTTGAACAGCATCTGGTCAGCCAATTCAAGCTCGACGCCATGATTGCCCCGCTCGTCGCGGAATGGGTCCTGAGTGGCATGGCGCCGGAATATCTTGCCGATGAACTGCCGTCCAATCTGCGTATCGGCACACCGGCGTGGGTCGTCTTCACCCAGGCCGTACACTTTGCCGAAGCGATCACCCCCGGTGTTTCCCGGAGCATGGCCTACCAACACCTGCTGGGGTTCGCCCGCGCATCGCAATTGACACCCGAGCTCAAAGCAGTGTTTGCCGCACACTCGGCTGACCCGGTGATCACTTGGGCGCTGATGAACGACCTGATCTCCCGGGATTCAGAGGGCAACCTCAATCAGCAAGCCGTTACGGTGGCGATGGATGAGTACAAGCAACATGCGGACATGATGACGAGCGCCTTGATTGATCTGGGCAAACCGCCGCCCCATCGCAAGGCGCTCGCGCTTAAAGAACTGAAATCCCAGGTGCCGGATTGTGACCCCGAGGAACTGTTGGTCAAACATCGCGGAACGGGCGGCGGCGCAGGAAGGCGGGTATCGGTTGTCGATCTTTACCTGGGCGATGAGCTTCACACCCGGGATTGGGATCGAGCCAAAGGCACCAGCATTTACGAGTCCTTTCCTGATCTGGCTGACATGTACCCCGTTGCGGATCTATTTCAGCAAGCGATCCACAATCATCACAACTCAATGACCGAAGCATTGGCGGCCATTATCAGCGTTACCTTCTCGCAACTAAGCCCGACGGACAGGTCGTTCATCGAGGACGGCCACCTGGGTATCTATAGTGTTCAGGAATACACAACCACCCGATTTACCAATATTCCCAACCCGACGGGCGTAGTCAGACCAGCGACGCCCGTTCCAGGGAAGACGGGCCGTTATGGCGTTCTCATTTGTGCGGTACTTGATTCAGAGCTTCGTTGTTATCAACTGTTTCCAATGAGGACGGAATGCGTATACAGCGAGGAACTTGGCGAAGTGTTTCGCCCTCTCTTCATGGCCAGTGGGTCCGCTGTAGCGACGTTTGTGAACCACAAACACCATTTGGAAGGCCGTCTGGATATACAGGCTTATCGAGCGAACACGGCCCCCCGCAGCTATTCCCGGTCCGCCTTTTTTATCCGCAAGATCGGAGAATTCAACCCATCGTCGGCCAGTGCAGGCCCCCCCTCGCCGAACCGTTACTTTCGTTCCACGCGAAAAGAAGCAATCAGCGACCTTATTGCAAAAGAGAACCCCTATTTCACTGTAGATGAACTGATGCAACTGGGCCTCGATCAGACACGACGGGAAAAAGCGATTGAAAAGACCGACGCCATCTTCACATTCATTCTGAACCTGATCATTCCGTTCAAGGAGTGCGTCGAGGAGCTTTCCTCGGGGGTTCCTGCCCGACAAAACCGCGCTATTCACGGCTGTGTCATGGACGCGGCGGCCCTCGCTGTTTCCTTTGCCATCGTCGGCATTAAAGTTACCGCTATCAGCGCCAAGGCCACGACCCTGGTCTCCAAACTCCTTTCCACGTCCAAAGTTGTTGGCAGTACTGTCATCAGCCTTTTCAACCCCATTGACGGAGTGCCTCAACTGCTCAAGGGTGGCGGACAACTATTGGCTCGGGGCGTGAAGAAACTAGGCGCTCATGCGCTCTCCACCCCGTATCTGGCTCGGCGGCAGTTGCGCTATCTGACGGGCGCGAACAGCTATGATCTGCTCCGGGCCATCAACCATACCGGCGCAGGCCCCCGGATTCGAATGTCGCTGGACACGGTTGCCCATGGTCGAGCGCTGTTCAAGGACGACAGCATTCAAACCGTTGAACAGATTGTGACCCGCCTGGGCAACAAGAACAGTCGACTGCCAGATGGCGCTCTGCCGTCCGAACTGGAGCATCTGTTCAACAATGCGCTTGTTGAATCGGCGCTCGGACTCAAGCAAGCGCAAGATCTGCAGGGATTGATCGGTCGAACGCCTGTTGAAGATCTTTTCAAGGCAGTCCTGGAAAAAGCTCAATACAGCTACACCAACGCCCGCTCCGCATCCGGTGCTCAAGGTTACGCCGATACACTGGCAACCTTTGCCCAGGTCGAAGCGAAAAACGTCACCTACATGAAGAATTACCAACAAAATCTATTAGAGAAAAACCTGGGCAAGGCTCCATTCAATCAAGTCATGCCAGAGTCAGCCTTCAATCCAATGGGTTTTACCGATAACTCGCAAAGGGCCGGTGCCTGGATCGTCAATGGTTCTACCTCCCCTGGCAACGACCTCGACAGCATCGTTGCGGTACTGCGCGAGTACGCCGGCAATCAAAAAGCACTGACTGATCCAACCGTGATCAAACAGCTGCATGCCCGTATCGCGCCAGCCACCTCGGACGTCGTGCGCGTGGGCGTCAATGACAAGAAATACGCTAGCAACATCAGTGGATTCGCCGCGATGGAACAGCATCTGAAAACACTGAACTCCAGTCATGAGCATTTCGACAAACAGTTGCTGGCGACCGTCGTAGGTTTCCACGGTCTAGGCGACGGCAATGGCCGTACGGGTCGTGCCCTGTATGCCATCAGCCAGCTTCGAAACAACCGGTTCACACCGCTGACAAAACAAGAGTTCAGTTTGCTGCACGGACTCGATTAAGGTGAATGACTGAGGGTATGTTGCTTAGGAAAGCAACAAATACACCGCACTCAGCCCTAGCAACAATGCCATGAGCCGGTTGAACCATCGCATGCCTACAGGATTATTCAGATAACCCTGCAGGCATGTCCCGGCATACGCCCAACAGCCGACTGACACATAGCAGATCACCAGATACACCGCCGCAAACTGCCAGACCAGCCGCGCCTCACCGTCCGCGACGAACGCGCCCATGCCCGCTACACAGGCCAGCCAGGCTTTCGGATTGAGCCATTGCATCATCGCGCCATATAACATCGACGGCGCCCGGCGCGATTTATCCGCATCGATGCGGCCATCGTCCGCCGCCAGTTTCCAGGCCATGAACAACAGAAACGCAACACCCGCCAGTTGCACCACTTGCGTCAGCGCCGGCCACAACCGCAATACCTCATGCAACCCCAATCCCATCAATACCAGCAATAAAACGAAACCCAGCGTTGCTCCGGCGACATGTCGCTGACTGGCGCGAAAACCGAACTGCGCCCCCGAACTCAACGCCACAATGTTCACCGGCCCCGGTGTAATGGAAGCGACCAAGGCAAACGCCGCCATGGAAAGAATCAGACTCATTGCATACCTTCTTCAATTCAGTTGAACCAGGGCTCAAGGTAAAGAGCCAGGGGAATGCTGTATTGAAGAAAACAACCCTTGCCTGTCCCGCGACGCATGTCACTTCCTGTAGGTTGCAAGACCGTCACGAGGCACCTTATGGCGGGCCTATACTTCAAGAGTCGGCACACTCGATGCGGGGCGCGTCGAGTGATCGTTCACGCAGGCCACAGCCTGCCTTCATCGTAGGGAGGAGAAGATCATGGCGCGTAAATACATCGACTGCCGCGAGTTCCCAAGCGCGTCCAAATGCTCGGTCGCCCTGTCCGCAGACTCTGAAAACGAACTGCTGGAGGCCGCGGCACAGCATGCGGTCAGTGTTCACAAGCACACCGATTCACCAGAACTGCGTGCTCAACTGAAGACAATGTTCCATGACGGCACCCCGCCCGTAGAAGCACCGCGTCCGGCGTAGGAACGCAAAAAGAACGCGCAAAAGACGCAAAAAGGGACAGACCACGATTCAAGGCAAATGCCGAACAATCGTGGTCTGTCCCGTGTTTTTCTCTGTACGGCTATTTGCATCCACCGCTGTATGGGCCAAATCACCAACCACCCATGATAAAAATACCGCTCTCGTTCCTGGAGCCCCGTTCATGGACCTCGCCACCCTCCTCCTGTTTTTGCCGGCCTGCTTCGCCCTGAACATGGCCCCCGGCCCAAACAATCTGTTGTCGGTCAGCAACGCCACCCGTTATGGCTATCGTCGCGCCTGTGTGGCCGGCGTCGGGCGTTTGCTGGCGTTTGCCGGGATGATTGGCCTGGCCGCCGCCGGATTGTCGGTGGTGCTGAAAACCTCGGAATGGCTGTTCTACGCGATCAAGATCATCGGTGCCGCTTACCTGTTGTACCTGGCGTGGCAACTGTGGCGTGCCAATCCCGAGGCCGAGCAGCACGTCACCGGCACGCCGGTGGGGATCCTGGCCCTGGCGCGGCAGGAGTTTCTGGTGGCAGCGGGTAATCCCAAGGCCATTTTGCTGTTCACCGCCTTCCTGCCGCAGTTCGTCGACCCGACCCAGGCGGTGGCTCCGCAATTCGCGGTGCTCGGCGCGTTGTTCCTGCTGCTGGAATGGATTGCCATCAGCGCCTACGCCTACATGGGCCTGCACATGCGCCGCTGGTTTGCAGAACCACGGGGCAAGCGGATGTTCAACCGTTGCTGCGCGGGGTTGCTGTCGGCGGCAGCTTCGGTGCTGTTGATGGCGAAACGGGCCTGACCTTTACGCTTGGGACGGTCCTTTCAGTTCGACCTGGTTGCCGTCCGGATCGAAGCAATAGATCGACAGCCCGTTGCCTTCGGCACCAAAACGCACCGCAGCTTTCTCGGGTTTCAGGCCGAAGGACTGCAAGTGACTGACCAGCGCTTCCTCGTCAAACGGTTCGATGCGCAGGCAGAAGTGGTCGACGTTGCGCCGTTCGCGACCAGCGGCAGCCCCGCCCGTGCGGCCGAGTTCGCCCTGGATATCGACGAGGTCGATCATCGAGGTGCCCGCACGCAAATGCACCAGGCCCAGATCGTCGCGGCGCTTGACCAGTTCGGCGCCAAGTACCTCGCCGTAAAACGCGATGCTGCGTTCGAGGTCCTCGACGCGCAGGACGATATGATCGATGTGCTTAATCGTGAATGCTTGCATTGGGATGGATTCCTGAAAATATCGTTTACAGCATTGCCAGTGACCCGATGACTGTAGCTCAGGGCACAAAAATTCTCTGTCGATTTTCCGGTGGAGGCGCCAGGCAACGCGGCTTATGCTCAGCCCATGAACCTACAAAACGCTGTGCTTCCGCCCCACGCCGAGATGGTTCGCGCCATGCTCGAACGCGACACCGCCTACGAGGGGGTGTTCTTTACCGCGGTCAAAACCACCGGCATCTTCTGCCGCCCCAGTTGCACGGCGCGCAAACCGAAGCCGGAAAACGTCGAGTTCTTCGCCCATGCCGATGAGGCGATGTCGGCGGGTTATCGGGCCTGCCTGCGGTGCAAGCCGCTGGACGCCGCGGCCATTGCGCCGGACTGGGTGCAACGACTGCTGAAATCCGTCGACGCCGACCCCGACCTGCGCTGGACTGATGCCCAATTGCTCGCCGAGGGCATCGAGCCGCTGAAACTGCGGCGCTGGTTCAAGCAGCATTTCGGCATGACCTTTCACGCCTGGCTGCGCAGCCGACGCCTGGGCATCGCCCTCGGTGGCATCAAGCAAGGCGAATCCATCGACAACGCGGCGTTCGATTCCGGCTACGAATCCTTGAGCGGTTTTCGCGATGCGTTTCAAAAGTCATTCCACATCACCCCCGGTCGCGCCGCCCACAGCGAGCCGTTGCTGTTCACCCGATTGACCACGCCACTGGGACCGATGATCGCCATGGCCGAACGGCGTGGGCTGGTGCTATTGGAGTTTCTCGACCGACCGGCACTGACCAAGGAAATCGAAGAACTGCAGAACCATTATGACTACGCCGTGGCCCCCGGACACAACGGGCATTTGCAGCAGATCGAAGAGGAACTGGCGCAATACTTCGCCGGCAAACGGAGCGAATTCAACGTGCCCCTGCACCTGCCCGGCAGCGCGTTCGCCAAGCAGGTGTGGAACGAATTGATGAAGATCCCCTACGGCCAGACCAGCACCTATGGCGCGATTGCCGCGCAACTGGGCAAGCCCGGCGCCAGTCGCGCCGTGGGCATGGCCAACGGGCAAAACCGTCTGGCGATTGTGCTGCCCTGTCATCGGGTGATCGGCGCAGACGGTTCGTTGACCGGCTATGGTGGTGGACAACCGCGTAAAGCGTTTCTGCTCAGGCTGGAAAGCGCCGCGGTGCAAATCACCCAACAACTGGCATTCTGATCACTCCATTGTTTTTCAATAAAAAGTCATAAGGAGGGACATTCAATGGACACACTCGACACTCAATTCCATCAACTGCACCAGAGCGGGCTGTTGATTCTGACCAACGTCGCCGACGCCACCGGGGCGCGACTGGTGGAACAGCTGGGCAGCAAAGCCGTGGCCACCAGCAGCGCAGCGGTGGCCTGGGTGCATGGTTATCCGGATGGCAACACCTTGCCGCTTGAGCGGCTGGTTTCCACCGTCGAATCCATCGCTCGGGTCATCAGCGTGCCGTTGAGCGTGGACATTGAGGCGGGTTATTCCGATGACCTGGGGCGAGTTGCGCAAGTGGTCGACGCGGTGATCGCCGCCGGTGCCGTGGGGATCAATATCGAGGACGGTGCTGCCTCGCCCGACCTGCTGGCCCGCAAGATCGAAATCGCGCGCCAGGTTGCCAATCGCCGGGATGTGAAGCTGTTCATCAATGCCCGCACTGACGTGTACCTCAGGGGCCTGGTGCCGGCCGAAGATCGCGTCGCCGAGACGCTCAAACGCGCCGCGTTGTATCAGGCGGCCGGCGCCGACGGACTGTTCGCCGCTGGCGTCACGGCGGCGTACGAGATCGACGCCCTGTGCCACGGCACGACGCTGCCACTGAACGTGCTCGGCTTCCCGGGCCTGCCTTCACCTGAAGAACTGCAAGCCCTTGGCGTGCGCCGTTTGAGCGCCGGCTCGGGCATCGCCGAATTCCTCTACGGCGCCATGGCCGGCCTGGCCAAAAGCTTTCTGCAAACCGGCACGCTCGACAGCAGTCACCTCAAGGCCTTCACCTACAGCCAAGTGAACGCCCTGCTGGCCCCGACCGGCAAAGTTTGACCGCAAGCAATGGAGTGCGGCGCTGCGGGGAGACGACTAGTCTTCCCGCAGCCACCCGCCCCTCAGGATGCTCCATGCCCGACACCTATCAACTGGCCAGCGAATTTCTCTCGGCCCTCGATACCGACTGGCAGCGCCACATCAGCGCAATCGGCCCCTGCCTGCATCAACCCCATGCGGCGCGCGATCCTTATGAGTCGCTGGTGCGGGCGATTGCCTATCAGCAACTGCATACAAAGGCTGGCGATGCGATTGTCGGCCGGCTGCTGGCGTTGTTTCCCGCGAGCACCTTCCCCAGACCCGAGCAGATCCTGGCGACCGACTTCGAGCAGATGCGCGGTTGCGGCTTTTCCGCCAGCAAGATCGCAACCATTCAGGGCATCGCCCAGGCGGCTCTGGACGGCGTGGTGCCGGACTACGCCACGGCGCTGGCGATGGACGATGAAGCGTTGATCGAGCGCCTGATCACCTTGCGCGGAGTGGGCCGCTGGACCGTGGAAATGCTGCTGATCTACAGCCTGGAGCGGCCAGACGTTTTGCCGGCCGATGACTTCGGGGTGCGTGAGGGATATCGCCGGCTAAAGGGGCTGGAACAACAGCCAAGTCGCAAGCAGATGATTGATATCGGGTTGGCATGGAGCCCTTATAGGACGGTGGCGTCGTGGTATTTGTGGCGGGTGCCTAACCGGTAGACGGCGCTATCGTTCATCGCGGGCAAGCCCGGCGGCTACAGAGCGCTTAGAGCAACAGCCGCGAAAAATCGCAACACTGCAACGCCAGTTGCGCGACATCCTGGTTCAGACCGAATTGACGATCGGTGCGGTGCAACGCGGCGTAGCGAATCCGTGGCAGGCCCGGCGTCGTCACCAAGGCGCGCAATGCGCCTCGTTCGATCAAGTGTGACAGGCAAGCCTTGGGCAAATAACTCACGCCAACTCCGGACAAGGTCAATCCGACCTGCACCAGCAAGTTATGGCTGGTGATGGTTTTAGGCATCTGCACGTTGTGGGAGGCCATCCAGCGCTCGTAGATCAAGCCAGTCCCGGACTGCGAACCCTGGGTCAGCACCGTGCAACCGGCCAGGCGCTCGATACTCACCGGATCCGGGTCGGTAATCAGACCTGGTGCGCACATCCAGGCGTTTTCGACGGACTTCAGTGGGGTGCTGACGAACCGCGCATCGTTGTAGACATCCGGGACGATGACCAGATCGAGTTGATCGTTTTCCAGTTTGCGAAACAGTTCGCTACTCAGTTCCACCGAAGGCTCGATTTGCACCTTGGGGTAAGCCTGCCGCAGCGACTCGACCAGCGCCGGCAACCAGGTCAACGCCGTCAGTTCGGTGACCCCGAGGCGAAACCTGCGCACCAATACTTCACGGGCGCTGACCCGCTCCAGCAAATAGTCACGGCGTTCCAGCAAATCCTTGGCGTAATCCAGCAGTTCGCCGCCCTTCTCGGTCAGCCGTGCGTTGCGCTTGCTGCGGTCGAAAATCTCCACGTCGAAGGTTTCTTCCAGCTCCTGGATACGTTTGGAAATCGCCGACTGAGACATGTTCAGCTTGTTCGCTGCCGCTTCGAAGCTGCCCAACTCGGCAATCCAGAACAACGCGTCAATCTGCTTGAAGGTGATCATTGCAAACACCACATGAAAAAAAGCGATACTACCGCATAATAAAATATCGCTAAAACTGTTTGTTTATCACTCCTAAGATCGAGCCTCAGCCCTGATCGGCTGCTAACTCATTCTTCAGGAGATCAGCCATGTCCTTGCCCGGTTCACGCATTCTTCCCAACCCACCGCTGGCCGCTGCCGAAGTGCTCGAAGCGTTCGCCAATGTGGTCACGCCGCACATCAGCGACAACCTCGGCCGGCACATTGGTGCTCGCGGCCTGACCCGCTACAACCGCAGCGGCAAATTGGTCGGCACCGCCCTGACCGTCAAAACCCGTCCGGGCGACAACCTGCTGATCTACAAGGCCATGAGCATGCTGCAACCCGGCCATGTGTTGGTGGTGGACGCCCAGGGCGATACCAACAACGCGGTGATCGGCGAACTGGTCAAGCTCTACGCCCAGCAGCGTGGCTGCGTCGGTTTCGTGATTGACGGCGCGATTCGCGATGTCGCCAGTTTCGACGATACCCCCTGCTACGCCCGCGGCGTCGTGCACTGCGGCCCTTACAAGAGCGGTCCGGGCGAGATCAACGTACCGGTGTCGATTGGCGGCATGCTGGTTCAACCGGGCGATTTGCTGGTCGGCGACGAAGACGGCCTGGTGGCGTTTTCCCAGGCCGATGCTGCCGAAGTACTGCGTCGCGCGGCACAACATGCGGCCCACGAAGAACAAGTCAAAGCCGAAATCGCCACCGGTGCCCTGCGCCAGAGCTGGATGGACAAGGTCTTGCAGCAGGCCGGCCTGGTCGATTAAGGGGAACACAATGAGCACTTCATTCTTGTCTGATCGGGTGCTGGGCATTCAGCCTTCGCCGAGCATCGCCGCCAACGCACTGGTGACCGAGTTGCGCGCCCAGGGTCGGGACATCGTCAACTTCACCATGGGCGAACCGGATTTCGACACCCCGGCACATATCCTCGACGCCGCCAGCACCGCGATGCACAGCGGTGACACGCACTACACGGCCACCCACGGCACACTCGCCTTGCGAAAAGCGATCTGCCTCAAGCTTGAGCGCGATAACGGTCTGAATTACGGGCTCGACGAAGTGGTTACCGGCTGCGGCGGCAAGCACATCATCTACCACGCCCTGGCCGCAACACTGAACCTGGGCGATGAAGTGATCGTGCACACGCCGTACTGGGTGTCTTACCCGGACATCGCCCGGTTGAACGACGCCACTCCAGTCATCATTCCCGGCGATGAATCCAACGGTTTCAAGCTCTCGCCAGCGGCGCTGGAGCAGGCAATCACCCCGCGCAGCAAATGGGTGATCCTCAACACGCCGAACAACCCGAGTGGCGCGGTCTACAGCGAAACCGAGCTGTTGGCACTGGCAGACGTCCTGCGTCGGCATCCTCACGTATTGATCATGGCCGACGAAATCTACGAGCAGTTCGTTTATGGCGACGCCCGGCATGTGTCGCTGACCCTGCTCGCCCCAGACCTGAAACCGCGCACGCTGATCGTCAACGGCGCGTCCAAGGGTTACGCCATGACCGGTTGGCGTCTTGGGTTTGGTGCAGGTCCGGCGTGGTTGATCGGTGCCATCGGCAAACTGCTGTCGCAGACCACCACGTGTCCGAGTTCGGTCAGCCAGGCGGCAGCGGTCGCGGCTTTCGCCGGAGATCAGGCACCGATTGCCGGCATGCGCGAGGTTTACCAACAACGCCGTGACCGCATGCTCGAACTGTTGCAACCGATCAACGGCCTGAGCTTCACCCCACCGGACGGGGCGTTCTATGTGTTCGCCAACGTCAGCGGGTTGATGGGCAAAACCACCACCAGCGGCGAGCGCATCGACAGCGATACGCAACTGGTTGCCTACCTGCTCAGGGAGCACGGCCTGGCCACGGTCAGCGGCGCGGCATACGGCATGTCGCCGTATATCCGCCTGTCATTCGCCAGTTCGCTGGACGTGATCGAAGAAGGTTGCCGTCGACTTGAACAAGCGTGCCAACGCTTGCGCTGACGGCTGATCGCAACACCCGACAGCCATCGGACGGCTGCTCATTGACTGCCTAGAACAACACTCATAATCATGTCATCAAATGAGGCATCCCCCATGCACAAGCCCCGTATCGCGCTGGTCTGGCAAATCATGATCGGCCTGCTCGCCGGCATTGCCATCGGCGCCCTGCTGCACAGCTTTCCCGAGTCTCGTCCATGGCTGGTGAACAACCTGCTGCAACCGGCCGGCGACATTTTCATCAAGCTGATGAAGATGATCGTCGTACCCATTGTGTTTTCCTGCATGGTGGTCGGCATTGCCGGTCATGGCGACGGCAAATCCCTGGGCCGCATCGGGGTCAAGTCGCTGACGTATTTCTTCAGCATCACCACCCTGGCAATCATCGTCGGACTGGTAATCGGCAACCTGCTCAAACCCGGTGCCGGCACTGATCTGGCGAGCCTCAAGGCGGCCGCCGTTACCCTGCCGACCAGCAGCGCAGCCGGAGGGCACAGCCTGGGGCAAATCATCGTCGGCATTATTCCGGACAACGTCATCAACGCGATGGCCCAAGGCAGTCTGCTGTCGGTGCTGTTCTTCGCCGTGATGTTCGGCCTCGGCGTTTCGAAGCTGGGCAACGAACGCAAGGAGCCGTTGATCGCGTTGCTGCGCGGTGTCTCGGAAGCGATGTTCAAGGTCACATCGATGATCATGGCCTACTCGCCGATCGGTGTGTTCGGGATGATTGCCGTGACCGTGGCAAACTTCGGTTTCAGCTCTTTGCTGCCACTGGCCAAGCTGATCATGGTCAGCTACGTGGCGATCGCGTTCTTCGTGCTGGTGGTGCTCAACCTGGTGGCGCGACTGTGCGGGATCAACCTGTTCGCGCTGATGCGCCACATCAAGGATGAACTGGTCCTGGCCTTCTCCAGCGCCAGCTCGGCGGCGGTGATGCCGCAACTGATGAAGAAACTCGAGACCTATGGCGTGCCGCCGTCGCTGGTCAGTTTCGTGGTGCCGGTGGGTTATTCCTTCAACCTTGACGGTGCGTCGCTGTTTCTCGGTATCGGCACCTTGTTCGTCGCCCAGTTGTACGGCATCGACCTGAGCCTGGGCGATCAGGCGTTGCTGGTGGTGACCATGGTCCTGACGTCCAAAGGGGCTGCCGGCGTGCCGGGGTTCATGTTCGTGATTCTCTCGGCCACCCTGGCCAGTGCCGGATTACCGCTGGAAGGCATCGCGTTCATTGCCGGGGTTTATCGGTTGATGGAGATGCCGACCACCGCCCTGAATGTGCTTGGCAATGCACTGGCGCCACTGGTGATCGCCAAGTGGGAGGGTCGCGAGGCTCATTGCCTGAGGGTGCCGCAGGGGCAGTGCTCGTAGCGCAGACCGCGTCATCGTTCTTCGCGAGCAAGCCCGCTTGTGTCTTGCCCGCGAAGGCGCCTGAACGGCCACCATAAATTCAACTGTCCAGAAACGCTTACGGTCTAGTCTGTCTTGAGTCATCCCAACCCCGTCGGAGGCTCCCATGCAGCTCGAAGGCTCCTGCCATTGCGGCGCGGTGTCGTTCAGCCTGACCAGCGCCCACCCCTACCCTTATCAGCGTTGCTACTGCTCCATCTGTCGCAAGACCCAGGGCGGTGGCGGTTATGCGATCAACCTGGCGGGCGACGCCCAGAGCCTCAAGGTGCGTGGTCGCAAGCACATCTCGATTTACCATGCGCGGCTCAAGGACGAAGGCGATAAGCGCGCCCGGCGCAGCACCGCCGAGCGGCATTTCTGTTCCCTGTGCGGCTCGGGATTATGGCTGTTCAGCCCTGAATGGCCGGAGCTGATTCACCCGTTTGCCTCGGCCATCGACACCCCGTTGCCGGTGCCGCCCGAGCACACGCACCTGATGCTCGGCTCCAAGGCGCCGTGGGTGGAAGTCGAGGTGTATCCGGGGGACCAGCAATTCGAGGTCTACCCGGTAGAATCCATTGCCCAGTGGCATGAACGCCTGGGCTTGAGCCGCTAATCCAAATGCGCCCAGGTCATGCGAAACGACGCCCCGCCCCACGGCGAATCCGCCACTTCCACTTGCCCGCCATGGGATTGAGACACCCGCCGCACCAGCGCCAGGCCCAGGCCGAAACCACCGGTGCGGCGGTCGCGGCTGGCATCGAGGCGCGAGAACGGTTCGAAGATTTTCTCCCGCCCGTCCAGCGGCACGCCCGGCCCATCATCGTTGACCTGCACCTCGTAGTGATCACCGGTGCGCACCAACGACACTTCCACCCGCTGGTCGGCATAACGAATGGCGTTGCGCAGCAAATTGATCACTGCCCGGGCCATGAAGCGCGGTTCGATACGAATTTCGTCAACCTGACATTCGACAATCAGCAGTTGCACCCCGGCGGCTTCAGCCTCCAGCGTCACGCTGCCCACCACGCTGTCTAACCAATGGCTGGCCTGAATGTTCTCCCGGGTAATCACCGTGGCGCCGCGTTCAAGGCTGGCGTACGTCAGCAACTCGGAAACCATTTCTTCCAGCTCGCCAAGGTCGGCGTGCATGTCGGCGATCAACTCGCGGCTCTGGGTTGGGTCGGGCTGTTGCTTGAGTTGGTCGAGTTCGAACGACAACCGCGCGATGGGTGTGCGCAGCTCATGGGACACCGCGTTGGTCAGCTCGCGCTGGTTGGCGATCAGCCCCTCGATGCGCGCGGCCATCAGGTTGAAGTGTTCGGCCAGGTCACGAATATTCGAGCGCTTGGACAGCTGGATACGCGCCGACAGGTCGTTATCGCCAAAGCGTTCGGCGGCCAGGCGCAGTGTCTCCAGATCGCGCCAGTGCGGGCGCACCCAGAAAAACAACACAAAACCGATCATCACCGCGATCATCAGATAGGCCGCGGCAATGTAGAACGGCATCAGACTCGGCTCGGCCGGCAGCTTGATGCTGAGCAACTGCGAACCGTCGTCAATGCGCGAGATGAACTGCGTGTACTTGTCGCGCATCACCAGCAGGCCCTGGGTCAACTCGGCTTGTTCCTGATCGGTCAGAGACAATTGATCGGTCTCGACCAGAGCCAGGCCCAAACCGTAGTGAGGGCGTATGGCTTCCAACTGTCGCTCCCGGGCCGGACTGTCCAGGCCGCGCAATTGCTCGACCAGCGACCAGGCCTGACCACGCACCGCCTCTTGGTTGTAGCTGCGCATCTGACCGTCGAGCAGCGCATCGAACGTGCGCTCGACGGTTTGCAGCCCCAGTACCAGGCCAACCGTCATCACCAGAAACAGTCCCAAAAATAACCGCAGCATTTACAGCTCCCACGCAAACGGATTGAACAGATAACCCTTGCCCCACACGGTCTTGATGCACACCGGTTCGCGCGGGTTGTCCTTGAGCTTGCCGCGCAGTTTGCTGATGTACACGTCGACGCTGCGGTTGAGGCCGTCGAAGGCGATACCGCGCATGCGGTTGAGGATGTCGTCGCGGGACAGCGTCTTGCCGGCAGCGCTGGCCAGCAACCACAGCAGTTCGAATTCCATGGTGGTGAGCTCGATGCCCTCGCCCGCCAGGCGCACTTCGCGGCAACTGCGATCGATGCTCAGATGACCGAATTCCAGTGAGCTGCACACACTGCTGTCCGGCATCTGACGGCGTTGCAAGGCACGCAGACGAGCGAGCAACACAGGGGGCTTGATGGGTTTGATCACGTAGTCGTCGGCACCGGATTCCAGGCCGAGAATGTGATCGAGGTCGTCTTCCTTGGCGGTGAGAATGACGATGGGGGTGTCGGATACGCTGCGGATTTCGCGGCACACGTGCAGGCCGCTCTGGCCCGGCAACATCAGGTCGAGTACGACGATTTTCGGTTTGAATTCAAGGAAAGCGGCTACCGCGAGGTCTCCGCGGTGCACCTCGCGGACTTCAAAACCGTGTTGGGACAGGAAATGCGCAATCAGCCCGGCGAGCTTCTCGTCGTCTTCCACCAGCAATACTTTGCCAAAACCCAGACTCTCCATGATGACCGTCTGCCAACCCTTGAATGAAATGGCCGGCATTATGGCGCCAATCGGTGAAGGGACGGTTATCGCAGACAGCAAAAACCGGCCATGGAAGCCGGTTTTTGGCGATGTTTCATTCTTTTAAGAGTTTTTTACAATTATTGAAGATTACACGTTGTCACGCCGCGACCGGCACACCACTGTGAAACCTGAACTCCACATCCGGCGACTCGATCAACGCCTGTTCGGCGTCGCGCACCTTGTCGATCACCTGGGCGATGTCCTTGGCGTCACCGTATTGATAGGCCAGTTTCAGATACCCCTGGAAATGCCGGGCCTCGCTTTTCAGCAGGCCGAAATAGAACTTGCCCAGCTCCTCATCCAGATGCGGCACCAACGCCTCGAAACGCTCGCAACTGCGGGCTTCGATGAACGCGCCGACCACCAGCGTATCCACCAGCTTCACCGGCTCGTGGCTGCGCACCACTTTGCGCAGCCCCGAGGCGTAACGCCCGGCGGACAGCTGGCGCAGTTCAATCTTGCGCTTTTTCATCAGGCGCATGACCTGCTCGTGGTGCACCAGCTCTTCCCGGGCCAGACGCGACATCAGGTTGATCAGATCGACGTGGGAGTGATACTTGGCAATCAGGCTCAACGCCGTGCTGGCCGCCTTGAATTCGCAGTTTTTGTGGTCGATCAGCAGCGTTTCCTGATCGGCCAGCGCGGCCTGGACCCAACCGTCGGGCGTGCGGCAGCCGAGGAACTCGTGAATTTCGGGAAGGATCATGGGGCTCACGGATAAAAGGTTCAAAACGAAGGGCGCCGATTATACCGGCCTGCCGACAGACCACCAGTCGCCACCGTTGATATGCATCAAGTCGCGAATGCCCGACCAGCAACTATAGTTGTCCAACGCAGTGTTTTTACCTTCCTGGAGATCCCGATCATGCAAGCCATTCGCAGCATTCTGGTGGTCATCGAACCCGAACACTCGGAAAGCCTGGCGCTCAAACGGGCCAAATTGATCGCTGGCGTGACCCAGGCTCATCTGCACCTGCTGGTCTGCGATAAAAAGCATGATCACAGCGCGATGCTCGGCGTGCTCAAGGCGGCTCTGCTGGCGGACGGGTACAACGTCACCACCGAGCAAGCCTGGAACGAAAGCCTGCACGACACCATTATCGATGTGCAGCAGGCTGAAGGTTGCGGGCTGGTGGTCAAGCAGCATTATCCCGACAGCCCACTGAAAAAGGCCCTGCTGACTCCGGCGGACTGGAAACTGCTGCGCTACTGCCCGACTCCGGTGCTGCTGGTGAAAACCGCCAAACCCTGGACCGGTGGAGTGATCCTGGCGGCCATCGATGTCGGCAACATGGACGGCGAACACCGCACCTTGCATGCCAGCATCATCGATCATGGCTACGACATTGCCAGCCTGGCCAAAGCCCACTTGCATGTCATCAGCGCCCATCCGTCGCCGATGCTGTCGGCGGCCGACCCGACGATGCAGCTCAAGGAAACCATCGAGGCCCGTTACCGCGAGCAGTGCCAGGCGTTCCAGGCCGAGTTCGACATCGACGACGACCACCTGCACATCGAGGAAGGCCCGGCGGATGTATTGATTCCATTCATGGCCCATAAGCTGGGGGCCTCCGTGACGGTGATCGGCACGGTGGCGCGGACCGGGTTGTCCGGGGCGTTGATCGGCAATACGGCGGAAGTGGTGCTCGATGCGCTGGAAAGCGATGTGCTGGTGCTCAAGCCGGACGACATCATGGATCACCTGGAAGAGATCGTGACCCGGCATTGAGGCTACGAAGACTTGTGGCGAGGGAGCTTGCTCCCGTTGGGTTGCGAAGCGACCCCAATTCGGTCAGCGCAGTGTGTCAGACAAAAATCATTGGCCGATTGACGACTGCTGCGCAGCCGAACGGGACGGTGCGGCGTTCCGACAAGCTCCCTCGCCACAGGTTAAGCAATCAGCCGCCAAAGGCGTCTTTTAGGAACCCCGGCGCAATGTAGCGCTGGTAATGCGCTTCCGAGAGCAGGAAAAATTCCCGATCAATGGCATCGCGCAATTCCGGCAGGTTCCAGTCGCGGAACTCCGGCAGCAGCACCATCCCGTAGGCTTCCAGATTATTGATGACCCGCGCGCCCCGGGCGATCAGCTGATAAGCCCAGCAATACTCCGACTGATGCGGCACAAAGCGGATCTTGCGCTGTTCCAGCTGCATTCTCAGCAGCGCGGGATCGAAAATTTCTACCTTGGCAGCCATCACCTGCGACAACAGCTGCTCAAGCCGCAACCACACCGCGCGTTTTTCTTCCTCGTTGTAACCGTTCCAATGGATCACTTCGTGGTGGAAACGCTTGCAGCCACGGCACACCAAATCACCGTAAACAGTGGAGCAGAGGCCGACGCAGGGGGTCTTGATGGTCTGATTGGGCATAGGTAGACAAAACACGGGAAAGCAGAACAGGTCGGCATGTTAGCCCTTTGTCTAACATTCATCACCCCTCAAAGTTTTGGACCTAACTTACCTTTCAAATTTTTTTGCCGTAGAATCAGCCAGCCTTTTAAGGCGCCAATGTCCGTTAAGAAGCTGTTTTCAAAGCGTCACGAGCACAGTCGTTCCTTCAGAGCGGTGTTGGCGAAGGGTTTTTCCAGCGGGGAAAAGCCCAACGCCAACCCTCATCAGCTCCCCGTTCTGCAGGCGTAAAACTTTGAAAGCAGCTTCTGTAAGGAATTGCCGGTAATTCTGGCTAAGCGGCCCACAACGCCACGCAGCGCATGAGTACGGCAATTTCGGGATGAGCGTCCCGGACACCCATTTGGGACCACTGATGAGGGTAATAACTGTGCTTGAAGCCTACCGCAAACATATCGAAGAGCGCGCAGCACTGGGTATCGTTCCCCAGCCGCTTAACGCCGAACAAACTGCAGGCCTGGTCGAGCTGCTGAAGAATCCCCCGGCTGGCGAAGAAGCTTTCCTCGTTGACCTGATCACCAATCGCGTTCCGCCAGGAGTGGACGAAGCCGCCTATGTAAAGGCCGGTTTCCTGTCTGCCCTCGCCAAGGGCGAAGCCAAATCCCCTCTGATCGACAAGAAGCGCGCTGTTGAACTGCTCGGCACCATGCAGGGCGGCTACAACATCGTGACCCTGGTAAACCTGCTGGACGACGCCGAACTGGCGCCAGTGGCTGCCGAAGAACTCAAGCACACCCTGCTGATGTTCGATGCCTTCCACGACGTGGCTGAAAAAGCCAAGAACGGCAACGTTCACGCCAAGGCCGTGCTGCAGTCCTGGGCTGACGGCGAGTGGTTCAAGAAGCGCCCGGTGCTGGCCGACAAGATCAGCCTGCGCGTCTTCAAGGTGACCGGCGAAACCAACACCGACGACCTGTCCCCTGCTCCAGACGCCTGGTCGCGTCCAGACATCCCGCTGCACGCCCTGGCCATGCTGAAAATGGCCCGTGACGGCATCGTTCCGGACGAGCAAGGCAAGACCGGCCCGATGAAGCAGATCGAAGAAATGCGCGGCCAGGGCTTCCCTATCGCCTACGTCGGTGACGTGGTCGGTACCGGTTCCTCGCGTAAATCCGCTACCAACTCGGTACTGTGGTTCTTCGGCGACGACATTCCTTACGTGCCGAACAAGCGCGCTGGCGGTTTCTGCTTCGGCAGCAAAATCGCTCCGATCTTCTACAACACCATGGAAGATGCCGGCGCACTGCCAATCGAGTTCGACGTTTCCAACATGAACATGGGCGATGTGATCGACCTGTACCCGCATGCTGGCAAAGTCACCAAGCACAACAGCGACGAAGTCCTGACCACCTTCGAAATGAAGACCCCGGTTCTGCTGGACGAAGTCCGCGCTGGCGGCCGTATTCCGCTGATCATCGGCCGTGGCCTGACCGAGAAGGCTCGCGCCGAACTGGGTCTGCCACCGTTCGACCTGTTCAAGAAGCCTGAAGCACCGGCCGAAAGCACCAAGGGTTTCACCCTGGCGCAGAAAATGGTCGGCAAGGCTTGCGGCCTGGCAGAAGGCAAAGGCGTTCGTCCTGGCACCTACTGCGAACCGAAGATGACCACCGTGGGTTCCCAGGACACCACCGGTCCTATGACCCGTGACGAACTGAAAGACCTGGCGTGCCTGGGCTTCTCCGCTGATCTGGTGATGCAGTCCTTCTGCCACACCGCGGCTTATCCAAAGCCGATCGACGTGACCACCCACCACACCCTGCCTGACTTCATCATGACCCGCGGCGGCGTTTCCCTGCGTCCGGGCGACGGCATCATCCACTCGTGGCTGAACCGCATGCTGCTGCCAGACACCGTGGGTACCGGTGGCGACTCGCACACCCGTTTCCCGATGGGCATCTCGTTCCCGGCCGGTTCCGGTCTGGTCGCGTTCGCCGCAGCCACCGGCGTCATGCCGCTGGACATGCCGGAATCGATCCTGGTGCGCTTCAAAGGCAAAATGAAACCTGGCATCACCCTGCGTGACCTGGTTCATGCCATTCCTTACTTCGCCATCCAGAACGGTCTGCTGACCGTCGAGAAGAAAGGCAAGAAAAACGCCTTCTCCGGCCGCATCCTGGAAATCGAAGGCCTGGAAGGCCTGACGCTGGAACAGGCTTTCGAGCTGTCCGACGCGTCGGCCGAACGTTCGGCTGCCGGTTGCACCATCAAGCTGTCGAAAGAGTCGATCACCGAGTACCTGCAATCCAACATCACCCTGCTGCGCTGGATGATCGGCGAAGGCTACGGCGATGCACGTACCCTGGAGCGTCGCGCTCAAGCGATGGAAGCCTGGATCGCCAACCCGCAACTGATGGAAGCCGATGCCGACGCCGAATACGCCGAAGTCATCGAAATCGATCTGGCGGACATCAATGAGCCTGTGCTCTGCGCACCGAACGATCCGGACGACGCCCGTCTGCTCTCCAGCGTTGCTGGCGAGAAGATCGACGAAGTGTTCATCGGTTCGTGCATGACCAACATCGGTCACTTCCGCGCTGCCGGCAAGTTGCTGGAACAGGTCAAAGGTCAGCTGCCAACCCGTCTGTGGCTGTCGCCGCCGACCAAAATGGACGCTCACCAGCTGACCGAAGAAGGCTACTACGGCATCTACGGCAAGGCCGGCGCACGCATGGAAATGCCGGGCTGCTCGCTGTGCATGGGTAACCAGGCACGTGTAGAGCCGAACTCCACCGTGGTGTCGACGTCGACCCGTAACTTCCCGAACCGTCTGGGTGACGGCGCGAACGTCTACCTGGCTTCGGCCGAGCTGGCGTCCGTTGCGTCCATCCTGGGTCGCCTGCCGACCGTCGAGGAGTACATGGAATACGCTGGCAAGATCGACAGCATGGCGGCCGACGTTTACCGCTACCTGTCCTTCGACCAGATCGCCGAGTTCCGTGAAGCTGCTGCGAACGCCAACATCCCGGTCGTTCAAGCCTAACGCTACAAAGCCATAAAAAACGCCGCCCATCGTGAGATGAGCGGCGTTTTTTTATACCTGACGCCGATTACCCAGCTATCTTTGCCTGATGTCGGCACCAGGACGGCGTGCCACGAGGCCCCACGGGCCTTATCTCAAGGAGGAGTCATGCGGGTCATCCTGATCGCCATCGGTTCGCCCGGTGACGTTTTCCCCTTCATTGGCCTGGCCAATGCGCTGAACCTGCGCGGTCATCGCGCGACCTTGTGCAGCCTGCCGGCGTTCAAAGCCACCGTCGAACAGTACGGGCTGGAATTCGAGCCGTTAGGCCAGCAAACCTGCGACGACGCGCCCCGCCCGCGAGACTCGAAAAGCGCTTTGGCAGAGCAGTGGAACGCAGTCTCGCACCTGCTCGAACCGACCTATGACTACATCGCAGCGCGGCGCCATGAGGATATCGTGGTGGTGGGCTCGTTTTGGGCGTTGGGCGCACGTGTGGCCCAGGAGACGTTCGGCATTGCCTACCTTTCGGTACAGATTTCACCGTTCTTGCGCGAGGTCCATCGGCTGGCGCTGGACCAGCTCTGTGCGCCATCACTTAACGCCTTGCGCGCCAGAAAGGGCCTGAGCGGGACGGTTCAACACGTTATGAGCCAATGGATGCATTCGCCGGACGGCGTGATCAGCTTCTGCCCCGAGTGGTTCGCACCGCAGCAAGCTTCTGCGCCGGCCACGCTGTGCAAGGCCTGCGAAAAAGCCGTTGCGGCTATCGAGCATTGCCGCCAGCGAACCAAAGGTCGTCTGGCCGGGCATTCGAAGGGGGCGATCAACCGGGGCAGCTCCGATTGATCGCCCGCTGTTTCAGGCGCTGAGCGAGTAGATCAACGCCGAAATTGCCACCAGGCCCACCAGCGTCACGAAGACGTTGGAGGCTTGGCCACGGTAACGCGCCATCGCCGGTACTTTGCGGATCGCGTACATCGGCATCAGGAACAGAATCGCCGCGATGACCGGGCCACCGAGGGTTTCGATCATGCCGAGAATGCTCGGATTCAGGGTCGCGACGACCCAGCAGACCACCAGCATGAACGCTGCGGTCATGCGGTCCAGGGTCTTCGGCGCCGGGCGTTTGCCGCTCTTGACGATCAAGCCCTTCAAGCCTTCGCTGGCGCCGATGTAGTGGCCCAGGAATGACTTGGAAATGGCCACGAAGGCAATCAACGGCGCCGCGAAGGCGATGGTCGGGTTGCTGAAGTGGTTGGCCAGGTACGACAGGATCGACAGGTTCTGTGCCTTGGCTTCCGCCAGTTGCGCCGGCGACAGGGTCAACACGCAGCTGAAGACGAAGAACAGCACCATCACCACCATCAAGAGGTGGGCGCGGGACAGGATCTGCGAACTGCGCTCTTGGGCATGCGTGCCGTAGCGACGTTTCTGGTCCACCGCGAACGCCGAAATGATCGGCGAATGGTTGAACGAGAACACCATCACCGGAATCGCCAGCCACAGGGTGTGCAGCAGCGCCGACGACTCAGGCAGCGTGGACGCGGTGCTGAGGATGCCGCCATTCCAGTGAGGAATCAGGAACACCGCCAGGAACAGCAGCGCGACGATGAACGGATACACCATCAGGCTCATGGCCTTGACGATCACCTGCTCACCGCAACGCACCACCGCCAGCAGGCCGAGAATCAGCACGAACGACAGCACGGCGCGCGGTGGCGGCATGATGTGCAGCTGATGTTCGAGGAAACTGCCCACGGTGTTGGTCAGGGCCACGCTGTAGATCAGCAGGATCGGGAAGATCGCGAAGAAATACAACAAGGTGATCAGCGCGCCGGCCTTAATGCCGAAATGTTCTTCCACCACTTCGGTGATGTCTGCACCTTCACGACCGGACAGCACAAAGCGGGTCAGGCCACGGTGCGCGTAAAACGTCATGGGGAACGCCAGCAACGCCAGGATCAGCAACGGCCAAAAGCCGCCCAGCCCCGCGTTGATGGGTAAAAACAGGGTACCGGCCCCGATTGCCGTGCCAAACAGGCCCAGCATCCAGGTGGTGTCATGGCGATTCCAGCTTTCGAGGCTCGCTGGTGTCGCCGCTACATAGCGTTCGTCGACGCTATTGGCCTGATCATTCATCCGGTCGGATCTCCGCTTTCCGGTCACTTGCCACTCGGTCAGGACGCGTCGGAAAAAACCGACAGACATGCTCCGGCCGAAACAGGGGCGGGATTCTCCGCGATAAACGAGCAGAAGCAAAGGCTTAGCTGAGCAATGGTTGTGCGGAGCAGATCAAAGGCCTGTCGCTTTTAGAAAAATAACTGTCGGCAGTGGGTATGCGATGTGTCGTTTTCTGACACGCTTTAGTAAACCCTAATGTACGGTGTGCCTGACGAACCGCAGCGCCTGACTTTACGACTGCTGCGCAGCCGAACGCAGGCTCGACAACTGCTGCGGCAATTTCATCGCGGACAAATCCTCTCCACCTGCCGCGCACTGATCTAGTGTTGTATCTAAGAAGCTCGCCGGTATCGCCAACGCCTGCACAGGTGCTTGCCAACCAATAGCCTATGATCTCGGACCATTGCCAATCTGCTCTGGAGTCAGCAATCTGACGCGACGTTCGAGCCCCACACTCCGCTGCCCACAGGAGCCCAGCATGACCGCAACCGTTCTGGTACTGGTTGAAACCATCAATGAATACCTGCCGATTCTCGAACATCAGGGGTTTCATTTGATCCTGGCCCCAACCCCGGCCGAGCGCGCTGCCGCCATTGCCCGGCAGGGCAGCCAGATCGATGCGGTGCTGACGCGTGGCCCGTTGGGCCTGTATGCCAATGAAATCGCCGCCCTGCCCAACCTCAAGATCATCTGCGTGATCGGCGCCGGTTACGAACACGTCGACCTGCAGGCCGCCGTCAACCGGGGCATCACTGTCACCAACGGCGCCGGCGTCAATGCCTCCTCCGTTGCCGATCACGCCATGGCGTTGCTGCTGGCACTGGTTCGTGACATCCCTCGGGCAGATGCTGCCGTCCGTCGGGGCGAGTGGCCGAAGATCATGCGTCCTTCGCTGGCCGGCAAACACATAGGCATCCTCGGCCTCGGTGCCGTTGGCCTCGCTATCGCCAAACGTGCCGCCAACGGCTTCGATATGAGAGTGAGTTACCACAACCGCCAGCATCGCAGCGATGTGCCGTACAGCTATTGCTCGACGCCTACCGAGCTGGCACGCCAATCAGACTTTCTGATAGTTGCCACCCCGGGCGGGATCGGCACCCAACACCTGATCAACCGGCAAGTGCTCGACGCCCTGGGGCCTAACGGTTTCCTCGTCAACATCGCCCGAGCCAGCGTGGTCGTCACGGCAGACCTGATCACCGCGCTCGAACAGCGGCGGATCGCCGGTGCCGCGCTGGATGTCTTCGACCACGAACCCCAGGTACCGGACGCCCTCAAGGGGTTGGCCAACGTGATTCTGACTCCGCATGTCGCCGGATTGTCCCCGGAGGCCACCCAAGGCACCGTCGAGCTGGCCGGCAAAAACCTGACGGCGTTTTTTTCCGGTCAACCGGTACTGACGCCCATTGCGTTACCGCCGCCGTCGACAACCACCCGGCTCAATCACTAAAGAACGCCTAACAGTGTCCAGAGTCGTCGGGATTCGGCATCGGCGCTGATCAGTTCGCCCAGCAGCTCGCTCAGGGGCTTATTGCCCCACTCCACACCCCGCTTGATCAGATAGGGCACCGGGCTGTGGGGTTCGGTGCGCGCCAGGTACTCGGCGATCAGCAGCAATTGCCGGTACGCCTCTTCACGATTCGCCGGTTCGCTGAACACCTGGGGCACTGCAAGGACTTCAGGCGCGGCGGTCGGGCTGGGGCTCGATGCAGCCACCACTGGCGTTTCGACCGGAGGCGCCGGGGTCGGTTTTCGTGGATGCATGGCGATAAACTCCTGAACCAGGGTCAACAACGCGTCGATCACGTCCTGCAGCGCCTTGAAGCCTGGGGCCTGATTCCCGAGAAAAGCGTCGCTCCACACCTCCAGGCGCTGCAAGTGCTGCTGACTGAGCAGCAGACTGCCCTGGCTGCGCAACCAGAATGACAACGGTGTGGCACGAATCTGTTCGGTGATTTTTTTCTGTTCGTTGCGCGCGTTCTCGGCCGAGGTCTTGGCCGCTTTACTGTCGCTGCCCTGCACCTGTTGCAACTGCAACCGGCGCCAGGCGTCCAGACAGAAGCCGTCGAATTCGTGGTTGTGCGGTTCGAACAGCGGCACTCGGGTCAGCAACACTTCAGCGTAGCGTCGAGCCAACCATTCCAGCGGTATCACTCGCCACGACAGGTCGCCATCCTCAGCCTGTGGGTGCAGGTGTTCGGGATAGCGTTCGCACAACCCGGCCACCAGCGCCAGGCTGCCCGGCAACCCATCGAGCCCGTCCTGATGCAGCCAGGCCTCCCCCAGCCAAGCGCTGAGCATCAAATCCTTGCTGCGCTCGAGCAGCAGGCTCGTGGCCAGTTTTTCCAGCTCCGGCCACTGTGCGCGCTTGATCGACGACTGCCACACCCCCGTCGGCAAACTGGTGTCATCCTCGCGGCGCAGTTCGCGCAACCGGTCGAACTCGGGTTCATAACGCAAATCCTGACCACAAGGCGCCTCCTTGCTGATCGGTTCGAGCAGTTGCGTAATCAGTTCCGGCAACGGTGTTGATGGTTGATTCACAGGCCCTCCTCCTCATGGGATTCAATCGCCGCGGTCGAGCGCGTCACCAGGAACGGTGAACGCGGAGCCCGGGTCGGCAAGGGCTGAATGGACAACGGCAATTTCGAGCCCTGGGTCATCAACGACAGGCGCACAAACATCAGGGTTTGCTCCGCTGCGCTGGCCTGCGTGGTCACGGGCAGGCGCAAGGTCAACGGAAAATCCGTGTAGTCCAGGTTCGGCTGGCGCTGCACCGACACGTGCGAACGCATCAAGCGCAACAGCGACCATGGACCGCTGTACTCCCAACCCGCTTCCAGATCACGCACCACCAGGCTCGGCTGTAACGGATCGTTGGCCGGACGCTGATAGCCATTTCTGGCCCAACGCAAGGTCAGCCGGACTGGTTGGCCGACCATCCAGCGCAGGTTCTGCTGAGCCTCGCCGGGGTAGTTGATCTGTTGATTCCCGGCATTCAAGCCCCAGGCAATCACCTGGTCGGCACCGCGCTCTTCCTCCCGATCGGTGCGCCAGCGCACATCCATCTCCAACCCCAGCACGCCGCTCTTGTCGCGCACGAACATCGGCCCCAGCCAGGTGCTGGCTTGCTTCAGACGATTGAGAAAGTCCTCGGCGGCCAGGCGTTCCGGGGTCTGGCTCAGAGCCAATCCGGCCTGCGCCACCGGCAAACGCTTGTCGATCAGCTCCAGCAAATGCTGGACCCGGGCCGGGTCGGCGTCGCTGGCCTGCAAGCCATTGGCAAACGGAAAGCGCTCTGCCAGGTACTGGTTGAAATAATTGGCCAACTCATTCCAGGCCGCCGCAGCCTGCTGCTGTTGCAGGAACTGGCAGCGTTGCATGGCGGTTTGTTGCAGATCCACGGCGCGCAATGCCAACGTTCCGCGCCCGCCGGACAGGTTGGCGGTTTGCAGGATCTGGCCACAGGACGCGACGTCCATTTCGATGAAGTCGCGGCTCACCAACTGCTCGATCTGCGCTGGCGAACTGGCGGGGTTCTGTTCTTTGTATTTGAGCAGTTCATCGTTGAGCGCACTGAACTGCGTCACCCGTTCGTAATCCAGCGCCGAGAGGTTCTGTTGCTGGACTTTCAGCCATTCCAGCGCCGAAGTGCGGCGTTCGGTGATGCCGAGCATGGTATTGAACTGCTGCTTGAGGCTCAGTTTCAGATCCTGAACGTCATTGGCGCCATACAGTTGCAGGCCGAAGTTTTTCGAGCCGTCCCACTGGCTGATTTCGGTGCGCCCGCTGAACAGCGGCTGGGCGACGATTTCATCGAGGCCACTGACGATGTCGGCCAGGGCGCGGCGGTTCAAAGCGGTTTGCAAACGCGTAGCCAGATCGCTGCGGCGCACTTCGACAAAAGCCTTTTGCAAGGCAATCGCCTGAGAGGCCTGCACATTGAAGACACCACTTTGGACCTGCGCATTGTGCTCGCGCAGGCTCGACAACATGGCCTTGACCACCGCGCCTTCGGCCGCTTGCAGCAACGCGCCGCGATACGCCGGGGGGATGCGCGGCAGCTCTTCGGCGGCATAACTCTTGTAACTGGCGAAGTAGTTCAGCGCACTGTCGAGGTCGTCGCCATCAACACCGCGCCCCTGTCCATCCGGGACGTCGGACTGATCCGCCTGCAAGGCGATGGCGACGAAATCACGCTTGAACAGTGCCTGCACCGCGTTGTTCAACTGCACCACATGCTCCTGCAAGACCAGTTGCCCGCTGCCTTGCTGAATCAGCAAATTGTCCCTGGCCCCGGCCTGGGTGATCCACTGGTCACGAAAGCTCTGCTGCAACTTCGACGCCTGTTGATCCAGTTGCTGTTCGACCTGCGGACCAAGCAATGTGCTTTGGCGCACCTTGTCCATCATCGCCCGGTAACCGGGCACCAGATCCTGTCCCTTGCCCCGGCTCCACGCCGAGTTGGTCAAGCCGACCAGCGCTTGCAGGTCGTCGATCAACGCCCGCAGATCTTCCAGTTCGGTGAGGGAATTGCCGCTGCCGGCCTCCAGTCGCTCCAGGTGCAATCTCAGATAACCGGCCTGACGCACGAAGTTATCGGCAAGGAAATACTGGTCCAGCCAGCGCTCCATGAGCCCGAGGAAGTTTTCCTCGATCTGCGCGCGCTCGACGGTCAGGTCCAGCGGCTTCAACTCACTGTTGTCGGCATCCAGCAGCGCCCGGTTGTAAAAGCCGGCGCGGTGCAGAGTGCCTGCGTTGAGGTTCAGCGACAGGGCGTTGTTGCTCAGCAACACCAGGTCTTCGAGCGGTGCCTTGGTGTTGTTCAGCGCTTGACTGAACCACTGGTTCTGCTGCTCCAGACTCACCGCACGCTCGACCAGCTCCGTGGCCTTGACGTAGTTTTGCCATTGGGCCGGGTCTTCGCTTTCGACGTTGCCCCGTCGTTCGGTGTTGCGAATGGTCTTGAGTTGCGCCAGATCCGCGCTCAACAGATCGCGCAGCGGCAACAACAAGTGACTTTGTGCGGTCAGGCGCAATTCGTTCTCCAACTGCGCATCCAGCGAGGAGAACCAGGAGGTCGGAAACACCACCGAGGTGAAGCGCCAGCGCTGCGCCTTCTCCAGCACCCGCCAGAAACCCTGGACGTTGCGCCGGGTCGCCTCCCGCCGATGAGATTCATCCGTGACCGCCACGTAATTTTTCTGCGCCCCTTGCATCAGGCGCGACAACTCATGGGCATCCTTTTCCGAGTCCTGCCACACCCACAGCATGCCAGCGCCCCAGAGCAGCGCGACCACCAGCGCCACCCCACCGGTCACGCGCTGCCAGCGCTGACGCAGGCGTAACAGACGCGGCACCACCTGAGCCAGACCGCGCTCGGCGACCACCCGCCGCTGCCACAGTTGCCGGGCGAAAGCGCTCTGCTGCAAGCCGGTGTCGTAGGCCGAAAACCCGTCGGCGCTGTCATCCGAGGGCTGGTTGGCGGTGAAATAAACCCCGCGAAAACGCGGTGCTTCGCCTTGCGCATTACCCTGGAAAACCGGTTCCAGCAAGGATTGCAGATTGCGCCGCAAGGCTTCGAAGCGTTCCGGCAAGCCGTACAGGTCGACGCTCAATTGCCCGGACAAGGCGCCGATTTCGATGATCGATTCCGCCAGGGCCCGGTTGACCTGATCCAGCGCCTGATCGCTCCATTGCGCCTGCCACACCGCATCGGGCCCGTGGGGCGAGGACCAGCCGAGCGTACGTTCGCGAGCCTCGACCGGCAGCGCGCTAATCAACTCCTGAAAACCCGGCAACTCTTCCATGCCGGTAACGACCACGTACACCGGCAGACTCAAACCGAAGCGCTGCAATAGATCGATAAAACGTCGACGCGCCGCCAGGCCGAGGGCCGCCGCCTGCTCGGCATTGCCCAGCCGACTGATCGGCACCGTCCAGATCACGCCGTCCAGCGGACGCTGACTGCGCAAGCGCAGGATCAAACCCAGCAAGCGCCACCAGCCACCCCGTTGCAGGTGCATGCCTTCATCCGGCAAAAACAGCGCCTGGGGCACCACCAATACGGCACCTTCGGGGTCCGACCACCAGCGACCGAACCAGCCCGGTTTGTCGGTGGGCTGCAAGCGCCACTGGGTGCACAACTGCGTGCCCTGAGTCTCGTTGCCGAGCATCAGCAGCCAGGGAATCTGGTAGCGATCCTGGGTGCCCTGCTCCTGCTCCATCTGCCGCACCGCCAGGTAAAAACTGCGGATCGCCGCGCCGCTTTGCGTGCGCAACCACCAGACTGCCACGGCGACAATCGCCAGCACCAACAGCACGACGATGATCAGGCCGATAATCCCCAGCGTGCTCATGAGTCTTGCTCCGAGGTGGCCACCGAATCGGTCAGTTGCAAGACCGGTTCGAGCTCCTGGCGAATGTCACGCCAGAACAACTGCCCCAACCCGGTCAGCAGCAGGACCACGGCAAGAATTCCCAACCCCAGGCGAAAGCCATCGGGCAACGAAAGACGCACCGGCAATTGCAGCGGCGTCACCGCCGAAGGTTGTTCGAGCCGGGCGCTGACATCGGCATAATCCGCCTCGTGCTGCCAGGCAAAGGTGAACAGCGCCAGGCGCCATTTTTCATGCTGGGCCTGATTCTGTTCACCCCGCAGACGCCCCTGAAAGCCCAGTACCAGGCACTGCAAATAGACATTGGCCAGATCGCGAGTGGTAGGGATTTGCTCATCCAGCAGTTCCTTGATCGCCAACGGTATCCGCTCGCCGGCCTGACGACTGGAGTACATCCGCGATTCCAGGGGTTTATCCTGCCAGGCCGACTGGCCCGGCCACGGCGTGAACAGCAAGGTTTCATCGACCAGCGCGACAAAGGCATAAACCAGCGCTTTGACTTGTTCGGTGGCGGCATCACCGACTTTGGCAAAAGCCGTTCGCCAGAGTCGCTGGGAGATTTGCGTGGAGAGTTCGACCACCGCTTCCACCAGCGCTTCGTCTTCGCTGTCCTTGGGCAACTGGCTCCAGTCCTGGGACCATTGCTGCCAGGCCTGGCGAAAAGCACTGCTCAGCGGCGCTTCGTTGAGGCCTCGTGTACCTGTCCCGGCATTCCCCTCAGACATATGACGTTCCTTCCTCGATCAAGCACTTTCACTCGCCTGGGCCACAAACAACACCACTTGCCATGGACTGCTGGCCAGCCTGGAAGCCGGTGCGGCAATCAGCAACGGCAACTGCCCGTCGAACCATTGGCCTTCGGCCGTCACCACGAACAACCGCGTATCGTCACCGACGCCGTAGGCCACTTGCTCATTGCGACTCATGGCCTGATGGGACAAACCGCTCATGCGCTGGCGGCTGAGCAACGGGATGTGCGGCTGCGAGGCGATGATCGCGCCGCTCAACCATTCGCTGGCGGCCTGCTCGCTGGCGCCATTGGGCATGCGCAAACCGATGACCAGCCGTTGGCTCGGCTGGTCGTCGGGCAATTGAATCGAGAAGGATTGTTCGTTGCGCTCGAACGCCAGGCTGCGATAGCCGGCGCGGATCAGTTCGAGGGTCTTTTCCAGCCAGTCGAGCACCGTTTCATAGCCGCGCTGCAACTCCAGAAAATCCAGCGGGGCGAACGCCGGAACACCCGCCAATGGATCGAGCGCCGACCAGGCGCCGGTCAGCCCGAGCAGCGAGCCATACAGCGCCTGCGGCGTGGCCACGCGACTGTTCAGCAGACCTTCGACTTCCGGCAACCGCGCCCACAGCGCGGTCAACTGACGCCGGATTTCCATCGAATCATCCTGATTGCCGGCCTGCTGCGCCTGGCGCAAGCGACCGGCGAGGAACATGCATTTCTCCCGCGCCCTGGCACACAGTCCCGCCACGCGCCGGCCCACCACCGATTCGGGTAACAGGCACGGCGTCGGCGGTGTGTAAGGCAACGCAAGAAAACCGCCGCCTTCCTTGCGAATTCTCAGCAGCGGCAGGCAGACCGAATCGGCCTTGTTCAGTTGCGTGCACAAACGCGGATTCGGGCGCCACACCGTGATCGATTCGGGGTACTCGCCGCTGGTGAGATCCGGCAGCGCATCGCCGACCACCGACTGCAATCGCCCCTTGAGCGGCAGTAACTGACCGGCACGCCACAGCGGACTGACCGCCAGGTAAACGGTGACAGTGGCGTTGTCCGTGGCGTCGATCGCTTCACTGACGTCGAGCTCCAGCATCGGCCCGACACCGGCCTGCAAATTGACCGGCAAACCGTCCGGCAACGTCGCCTGCAAATTGAGCAGGCGCACCAGCCCGGCGCTCAGTGCCGAGGGATCGAATTCAACGCGGGTCACGCCCCAGAACCACGGATTACATGCTTGGGCGAAATGCGCTACCAACGCCTCGGCCCGCAGCCCTTGCAACTGAAAATGCTGGGGCAGCAACTGCATGCCCTCATGCCAGCAAACCGCGTCAGGAAGCAGACTCATACGATTCCCTTCGACCTCTTGTGGTGCCTGACTTGAACATCAGCCCTTGTGGGAGCAATCCTGCGTTCAGTTCGGGTGGTCGCTGACCAGTGTCATCTCGCGACTGTCGAACTTGAGCCAGGCGTTGCTTTGATCGTCCAGCCGCAACCGGTGTGCTCCGGGAGTGGTATAGCTGGCGAAGACTAAAAGTCCAGCCGCCCGCTTGCCCCCCAGCGGGAAGGGTTGTTTGTCGATGAATTGACCCGGAACCAGCTCCAGTCCCCAGACCGTCATCAGCTGTCGGTAGTCGCGCTGATATTGCTCACGCTCGGCGAACCACTGGCGGGCGGTGATACCCGACAATTGCTTGAGCAGATCTGCGTCGTTCACCGCAATGAAGTCCACCGCAATCGGGGTGTCGTCGTTGGCGCGGGGCGCGACGTCCAGCGTCAGGTTATCGAGATCGACGCGAGGCCCGAACAACGAACACCCGGCGAGTGAGAGGAGCAGAACCAAAGAAAAGAGACGTGCGTACAAAATGAATTTTCCTTTTCTCGACACGGTCCAAAAACGTTTTTCGTTTGCTTTTTTATAGACCTGTTCTAGCGTCTTGGGTAGTTCGGTCGGCACGACGAATTCGGAAGGTTCGTCAAAGGAATGACAGGTCCTCTGCCCTCCCTTTCTAACCTACGGTCCAGTAAGGGAATGCGATGAAACGGGCCTCCCGATGCATTGCTCCCGCCTCATGCATCGGAGTCAGCCACCATGGCAGAAAGTACTCAGCACAAGCTAGACAGGGTTCGCCCACCCCGGGTGCAAATCACCTACGACGTCGAAATCGGCAACGCGATCGAGAAGAAAGAATTGCCATTGGTTGTCGGTATTCTTGCCGACCTCTCCGGCAAGCCTCTCGAACCACTCCCGAAATTGAATGAACGGCGTTTCACCGAAATCGACCGCGACAACTTCAATGAAGTCCTCGCCTCGATCGGCCCGCGCGCCACCTTGCAGGTCAACAACACCCTCAGCGGCGACGACAGCAAGCTCAACATCGAGCTCAACTTCAAACACATCGATGACTTCGACCCGGTCAAGGTGGTCGAGCAAGTCACGCCGCTGCGGCGCCTGTTCGAAGCTCGCCAGCGTCTGCGCGACCTGCTGACCAAACTCGACGGCAACGACGATCTGGACAAGCTGTTGCGTGACGTCATTGCCAACACCGAGGGACTGCAAGAGATCAAGTCGGCTCGTCCGGACACCGCCGCTCCCGCTCCTGCTGGCGACAGCGAAGCACCGGCTGAACCGCAAGCCTGATCGCTCATCCACCCAGGGAGATTTTTGCCATGCCCGCCTCATCCGCCGCCCAGACCCAAGCCAGTGACAGTGCAAGCGAGACCTTGTCCTTGCTCGATGAAATAATCGCCAAAGGCCGCATGGCCCATGACGACAGCCAACAAGATTACGCCCGCGACATGCTCGCGGAATTCGCCACTCAGGTCCTCGATGAAGGCATGGCCGTCGACAAGGACACCGTGGCGATGATCAACGACCGCATCAGCCAGATCGACGAGCTGATCAGCGCTCAACTGAACGAAGTGCTGCACCACCCGGACCTGCAGAAACTTGAAGCCTCCTGGCGCGGCCTGCACTTGTTGGTTAAGAACACCGAGACCAGTTCCCGGCTGAAATTGCGCCTGCTCAACGTGACCCAGAAAGAGCTGCAGAACGACCTGGAAAAAGCCGTCGAGTTCGACCAGAGCGCGCTGTTCAAGAAGATCTACGAAGAGGAATACGGCACCTTCGGCGGCCACCCGTTCAGCCTGTTGGTGGGTGACTACACCTTCGGCCGGCACCCGCAGGACATCGGCCTGCTGGAGAAACTGTCGAACGTCGCGGCGGCCGCCCATGCGCCATTCATTGCCGCCGCCAGCCCTCGGTTGTTCGACATGAACAGCTTCACCGAACTGGCCGTGCCACGGGATCTGTCGAAAGTGTTCGAGAGCCAGGAGCTGATCAAGTGGCGCTCGTTCCGTGAAAGCGAAGATTCGCGCTACGTGTCGCTGGTGCTGCCGCACTTCCTGCTGCGCCTGCCTTACGGTCCCGACACGTCGCCGGTGGAAGGCATCAACTACGTCGAAGACGTCAATGGCAGTGACCACGGCAAATACCTGTGGGGCAATGCCGCGTGGGCCTTGTCGCAACGGATCACCGAGGCCTTCGCCAAATACGGCTGGTGCGCGGCGATTCGCGGTGCCGAAGGCGGTGGTGCGGTGGAAGGCTTGCCGGCCCATACCTTCCGCACCACCTCCGGCGACCTGTCGCTCAAATGCCCGACCGAAGTGGCGATCACCGACCGTCGCGAGAAAGAGCTCAACGACCTCGGATTCATCGCCCTGTGCCACAAGAAAAACAGCGACGTGGCGGTGTTCTTCGGCGGCCAGACCACCAACAAGTCCAAGCTCTACAACACCAACGAGGCGAATGCCAACGCGCGGATTTCGGCGATGCTGCCGTACGTGCTCGCGGCCTCGCGTTTCGCGCACTACCTGAAGGTGATCATGCGCGACAAAGTCGGCAGCTTCATGACCCGCGACAACGTGCAGACCTACCTCAACAACTGGATCGCCGACTACGTGCTGATCAACGACAACGCGCCGCAAGAGATCAAGGCGCAGTACCCGTTGCGTGAAGCCCGAGTGGATGTGACCGAGGTCGCCGGCAAGCCCGGAGCCTACAAGGCCACGGTGTTCCTGCGGCCGCACTTCCAGCTTGAGGAACTGACCGCGTCGATCCGCCTGGTCGCGACCCTGCCGCCACCGGTAGCCGCCTGACCTGCCTCCCGTCGGGGTCAACCCGGCGGGATTCCCCCGCTTATCTAGCACGATTACTTTCAGGAGTTTCATGCGATGGATGCAATCATTCTCGACCTCGGCGGCGACATCAAAGGCGATAGCTTGCTCGAGGGTTACAAGGACAAGATCGAAGTCATGTCCTACAGCCACAACGTGGCCATGCAGGTGACCAACGACGTCAGCAACTCGGAGCGCACCTCCGGCAAGCCGCACATCGGCGAGTTCACCCTGACCAAGTTCGTCGACAGCTCGACGCCTTCCCTCAACGAGTATTGCTGCGCCGGCAAACCGATCCCCGAAGCCAAGATCACCATCGGCCGTAACGCCGCCGAAGGCAGCGGTCAGCTGATGCCGTTCATTATCTACACCCTGACCAACGTGGTGCTGTCCAACGTCAGCGTCAGCGGCGGCACGGGTGGCAAACCGGTGGAAACCATTTCCCTGAACTTCACCAAGATCAAGTGGGAGCTCACCGCCCAGAAAGACGACGGCACCAAGGAAGGCACGGCCGCCTCGACCTGGGACATGGCCGCCAACAAGCTCGTCAAGTAAGCGGACGCGTCGGCCATGGCAGGCACCGGCATGCTCCCACCGTTGTTCGAGCGCCTCGCCGCCAGCGAGGTCGACACCGTGCAGGTGTTCGATCGCCAGGGGCTGCTCGACTCGGTGCACACGGAGTTGCTGCGCCTGTTCAACACCCGACGCGGCTCACGTCCGCTGACCTCTCCGCCGAGCATTCTCGACTACGGCATCGCTGACTGGACGGCCTTGCAACAGCAGCGCAGCGATGACCGTCGTCAGTTGGCGCGGGAAGTGCGCGAGGCCATCAGCCATTTCGAACCGCGCCTGCAACTGGGCGAGGTCCAGGTCAATCCGGTCCCCGGCCATCCGCAGCAATTGAGCATTCGGCTGGTGGGCGAGTTACGCAGCGGCCAGCAGCACTGGCCCGTGGCCTTTGTCATCGAGAAGGCCAGCCATGGTCTTGAGGTGCGTCATGAGCGACTCGATTGACCCGCAACTGCTCGATTACTACCAACGCGAACTGACCTGGCTGCGCCACGCCGGGAGCATTTTTGCCGAGCGTTATCCCAAGGTCGCCAGACGCCTGGAACTGTCCCCCGGTGAATGCCCCGACCCACATGTCGAACGACTGCTCGAAGGTTTCGCCCTGCTCGCCGCACGCTTGCAACGGCGGCTCGATGACGATTACGCCGAGTTCAGCGACGCCTTGCTCGAACAGCTTTACCCGTTGGCCATGCGGCCGCTGCCGTCCTGCGCGATCGTGCAGTTCGAGCCGGATCCGAGCAAGGGCAACCTGAACGATGGTTATCCGTTGCCGCGCGATACACCGCTATTCGTCACCACCAGCAAAGGCGAGAGCATCCACTTTCGCACCAGCGCTGCGGTTCGATTGTGGCCGGTGGAAATCAACGAAGCGCTGCTGCTGGGCAGCGATGAAGCACAGGCCCTGACCGGTGTGGCGCAGGCGCGTTCGGCCCTGCGCCTGAGCCTGCGTTGCCTGGGTGAGAGCCAGTGGTCGACGCTGGCCATCAAACAATTGCGCGTGCACCTGGCCGCCTCACCGGTGATCAACGCCTGCCTGTATGACCTGCTCGGCGCCCACGCGGTGAAGGTGCTGGCCGGACCGGTCGGCAGCGTGCCGGTCATGCTGGCCGGGTTGCCGCAAATCGTCGGTTTTGCCAGCGACGAAGTGCTGTTGCCGGACGAGGATGGTGTGCATCCGGGCATGCGCCTGCTCGCCGAGTACTTTGCATTCCCGGACAAATTCAACTTCTTCGACATTCCATTGGCCGGCGCCGCCAGCGACAGCCAGACGCTGTACCTATACATCGTGTTCGACCGCGCCCCGGCCAACCGCCTGCACCTTCAGGCCAGCGACTTCGCCCTGGGCTGCGCACCGGTGATCAACTTGTTTCCGCGAACCTCGGAGCCACTGCGCCCGGACGGCACCCGCAGCGAGTATCGCCTGGTCGCCGACAGTCACCGGGAAAACAGCGTCGAGATCCATAGCATCCGCGCCATGCGCGCCAGCTCAAGCCAGGGCGTGCAACGGGTGCCGGCGTATTACGGCAGCCAGCATATCGGCGGCGACAAACAGTGCTATTGGCATGCGCGACGGGTCAGCGGCATGACCCCGAATCGGCTGGGCACCGACCTGATGGTGAGCCTGGTGGACACCCGGCTCGATCCGCTGACCGAGGCCAGCGAATACAGCCTCACCGGGGAACTGCTGTGCACCAACCGGCATCTGGCCCAGAGCCTGCCGGCCGGCACGCCCCTGGGTTTCGAACGACCGGGGCCGGTGGCCTGGGCCCGTTTGCGTAACCCGCCGAGCCCGCAGAGTTTGCCGCGACTGGATGGCGAATCCCGTTGGCGGCTGGTGTCGCAACTGACCCTCAATCATTTGTCACTGGTCGAGGGGCCGCAAGCGCTGGATGCCCTCAAGGAAATCCTCCAGTTGCACAACCTGCGTGACGAGGCCAGCGCCTTGCGGCAAATCGACGGTTTGTTAAGCCTCGGCTGCAAACGGGTGATCGCCCATGTTGGTGAAGACGCGTGGCGCGGCTGGCGCAATGGGCTGGAGGTCCGGCTGCAACTCGATCCGCAGCATTTCGTCGGCAGCAGCGCGGTGTTGTTTTCCGCGGTGCTGGCGCAGTTCTTTTCACTCTATGCCACGGCCAATCGCTTCGTACGCACGGTTCTGGTCCAGTCAGACAAGGAGGTCAAGACATGGCAACCCCAAGCCGGCATGCCGCTGTCCCTCTGAGTCTGAGTCAGAAGCTGCGGCGCGATCCGCAGGCGTTCGAGTTGTTGCAGGCGTTGTTGCTGCTGGAACGCGAACACCCGCAAGCCGAATCCCTGGGCAGCGGCACCGCCCCTCAAGCAGAAGCCTTGCGCCTGCGCGGGCCGTTGACGCCGCTGTTTTCCGCCAGTGAAATTGAAAGTCTGACTCAGGAAGCTGACCAGCCACCGACGCTCACGACACCAGTGTTTGGCCTCGGCGGGCCGGACGGCCCCCTGCCCTACGCCTATCAGGAATGGCTGCAACAACGGGCCCGGGCCAAGGACCACGCTCCGGCCGAATTCCTCGACCTGTTCCAGCATCGCTTGCTCAGCCTGCTGTACAAGGTGATGCGCAAACACCGGATCGCCGTCGGCTTCACGACCCCCGGCGCGTCGCCGGTGCAAGCGCAACTGCGAGCCCTGACCGGGCTGTTGCCCAAAGCCTTGCAGGAACGCCAGGCTGTACCCGACTCTGCGGTACTGGCGTGCAGCGCGCTATTTGCCGACGGTCGTCGTTCTCTGGCCGGCTTCGCCGCGATCGTACGCGAGCACTTCGAACTGCCAGTAGAACTCAGCGCCTATGAAGGTGCCTGGCGGGAAATCCCACCGGCCAGTCGCAGTCGACTGCAACCGGGCGGGCGCAACCTGCAACTGGGTCGTAACGCGGTGGCCGGCACTCGGGTCTGGGATGAACACGCCGGCATCCGCCTGACCCTTGGCCCACTGACCTCGGCGCAGGCGGCGCGGTTTCTGCCGGACGGTGAAGCCCATCCGGCACTGGCCAGTCTCAGCGCGCTGTATTTCGGCCCCGACCTGGATTGCACACTGGTGCTGTTGGTGCGCGGTGCCAGTCCGATGAAACTCGGTCGTCAGGCACCGCCCTTTCTCAGTTGGAACGGCGGCCTGCAACGCCAGACCAGCCTTGCCGTGCAACGGATCGAAACCCGCCTTCGTCAGCTGGAGATCACCTGAACATGGAACTGGCCAGTCTGATCGGACGCCTCAACCCGGACAACCGCCGCGCCCTCGAACGGGCCGCGCAGCGCTGCCTGCAACGGGGTCATCATTACGTCGAAATCGAACACTTGCTGCTGGAGTTGCTGGACATCGAGGGCGGCGACTTCGCCTGGCTGCTGCCGCGTTTCGGACTGGAGCGCGATGCCCTGACGGCGGAAATCAACAAGGCCCTGGAACTGTTCAAATCCGGCAGCACCCGCACCCCGGCGCTCTCGGCGCACACCATCGGCCTGCTTGAAGACGCGGTGGTTCAGGCCAGTGTGCTTGGCCTGGAGAGCATCCGCTCCGGTTTGCTGCTACTGGCCCTGCTCGACCGCGATGAACGTCGCAGCCTGCTGCTCAATAGCGCCTCGTCGCTGTTGAAAATTCCACGGGAAGCCTTGCGCAGTAATTTGCTGGAGTGGACCGAAAACTCCCGCGAACACGTTGGCGGCACGCGGCCGGTCAGTGCCGGCCATCCGCAACCGAAACAGGATTCAGTGCTCGACCATTTCACCCAGGACCTGACCGCCGATGCCCACGCCGGGCGCATCGACCCCATCGTCGGCCGCGACGGCGAGATTCGACAGTGCATCGACATCCTGCTCAGACGTCGGCAGAACAACCCGATCCTGGTCGGCGCACCGGGGGTGGGCAAAACGGCGGTGGTCGAAGGCCTGGCCTTGCGCATTGCCGCCGGCGATGTGCCGCCGTCGTTGCAGGAAGTCAGCCTGCGGGTGCTCGATCTCGGTCTGTTGCAAGCTGGCGCCGGGGTCAAGGGCGAGTTCGAGCAGCGCCTCAAAGGCGTGATCGACGCGGTGCGCAGCGCCGACAAACCGATCATTCTGTTCATCGACGAAGCCCACACCCTGATTGGTGCTGGCGGCGCGGAAGGCGGCAGCGACGCGGCCAACCTGCTCAAACCGGCGCTGGCCCGTGGCGAGTTGCGCACCCTGGCCGCGACCACCTGGCTTGAGTACAAAAAATACTTCGAAAAAGACCCCGCCCTCGCCCGGCGATTTCAGTTGGTGCAAGTCGAGGAACCGGACGAAATCACCGCTGTGGAAATGCTCCGTGGCGTGGCTGCGAAACTGGAACAGCATCACGGCGTGCAGGTGCTCGACGCGGCGATCCATGAAGCGGTGAAACTGTCCCACCGCTACATCTCCGGGCGCCAGTTACCGGACAAGGCCATCAGCGTGCTCGACACCGCGTGCGCCCGGGTCGCCCTCGGCCAGCACGACGTGCCGCCACCGCTGGAAAGCCTGCGCCATCGTCAGCAGAGCCTCAAGGAGGAAGTCGAACGCCTGCGTCGCGAACAGGCCACCGGGCTCGATCACCGTGAACGCATCACCCTGCTGGAAACCGAATCCGTGGTTAACGTGCAGGCCATTCGCGAGCTGGAAACCCGTTGGAACGAAGAACGGGTCGCCGTGCGCGAACTGCTGGAAACCCGTCGCGAATTACTCGCCTTGAGCGAACGCGCCGACAACGACAAACCGGACGAAGCCACCGACAGCCACATCGATCATCTGGCCGCCGAACTGGTGCGCCTGGAGGCCGGGCTGGATGCCATTCGCCAGGACGATCCGCTGGTGCCGGAACAGGTCGACGGCAAAACCGTGGCCGCCGTGATCGCCGGATGGACCGGCATCCCGGTGGGCAAGATGCTCGCCGACGAAGCCCACGCCGTGCGCACCCTCGGCCAGCGCATGGGACTGCGGGTGATGGGCCAAAGCACTGCGTTGAACACCATCGCCCAACGCCTGCAAGCCTACCGCGCCGGCCTCACCGACCCGCAGAAACCAGTCGGCGTGTTCCTGCTGGTCGGCCCCACCGGCGTCGGTAAAACCGAAACCGCTTACGCCCTGGCCGACGCGCTGTACGGCGGCGAACGCAACCTGATCAGCATCAACCTTTCCGAATACCAGGAAGCCCACACCGTCAGCCAACTCAAAGGCGCTCCGCCCGGCTACGTCGGCTACGGCAGCGGCGGTGTACTCACCGAAGCGGTGCGGCGCAAACCCTATTCGGTGGTGCTGCTCGACGAAATCGAAAAGGCCCATCCGGACGTGCTCGAAGCCTTCTACAACGTCTTCGACAAAGGCGTGATGGAAGACGGCACCGGGCTGGTGGTGGACTTCAAAAACACCGTAATGCTCGCCACCAGCAACGTCGGGGCTGAGTTGCTGCTCGACACACCGACCGCTCAACTGGGCACCGATGCCTTCAACGAAGTGCTGCATCACGTGCTGCTGAAAGCCTTTCGCCCGGCGTTTCTGGCGCGCATGACGGTGGTGGCGTATCGGCCACTGGATGAAGCGACGCTGGAAGGGATTGTGCTGGCGAAGCTGGAGAAATTGCGCGGCCGGTACAAGGCTGCGACCGGGAAACAGTTTGAGTTCGATGCCGGGATTGTGCAGGCGGTGTTGGCCAAGTGCAGTGCGGCGGGTGCGAGGGATGTCGAGAATGTGTTGATGACGCAGGTGACGGGGAAGTTGGCGGAGTGGGTGTTGGAGTAACTCCCGGACGACTGACTCTCTTGTGTTAACAGGAGCAAAGTGTAAACCCGAAGATGTCGCATAGCAGAGGAAGCAGTTGCCATGTGCTGTGCTGGTTATTTTTCGATGAAGGTAGTGCAGCCAATATGAGGTAAGTCATCATGCCGACCCGACTGATAATAGGCGCAGGCGTTTCCGCTGCAGTGTTCCTGAACACCTCATCCGATGGCTATAAAACTGTAGTTGTCGGTGAGGATGGACTATGGGCAAAACTCGTAGAACACCCCATGGGCCAGCCCGCCCACCTCCTGCACTTACCGGGTTCTCCACCACCGTCGTTCACGGTTGCCAATGGTGAAATGAGCCTGGACAACTTCCTCTCCTCAGGTGTTTTTCAGCAAGGCGTCAGTGAAATCGTCAAAGGTAGTCGCTACGGTCACAATCCTTCACGCAAGGTACGGCGGATATCCAAGTCACTCACCCAACCAGGAAATTACGTCGCCTGGTTTGATACCTCGCATGCCTTAATCGTTGAAAAAATAGTGATTGCCACCGGCATTGGCGCCCAACGTAAACCGCCCAAAATAACAGGAACACCTGCGCCCGGTGTTGAATACTCACAAGTTATCGAAGGTATCGAATTTCTTGAAGACGAGGAGCAACAAGTTCCCAATATTGACCGCGCTATCTACGGCGGTAGCGCCACCGCCGCCTGGGTGGTCGATATTGCCAGCAAACACTCGCCAAAGATGAACTGGCTTGCCCGCCCCGGCGGCTCCGAATTCACGGGAGCAGTACTGCCTGGGGCCAGGAATGCAAAGATCATCAAGCTTTGCGAAACTCACAACCTGCAGTTATTAAAAGAGGTTACCGAGGTCGAATATGTTGGTGAACGGTTGCATATACACGTCAAAGACGAAGATTTCTGTTATATCGCCGATCAGTTCATTTATTCATTAGGCGGGGACGACAACCCTACTGTTACGGATCATATCTATCAGGTAATGGACCCAGACATCAGGGATGACCTTTCTCCTATCCTCGACGCCAGCGGTGCATTAGGCACGCAATACAAAAGTGTATTGGCACTGGGCACCAGTGACAACGGAGTGATGATTGTCGGTGCTGCCACTTACAACTTCACCGCCATGACAGTCAATCCTACCTCAGGAAAACCGGTTCCCACTAAAAAGAAACCGGCACCCATGGCCCATTTACCCTGGAATGCTCAAGTTCCCGATGGTATCGCCGTGGTGGTGGCCAGTATTTCTGCCCTGAACCACTATATTCCCATCAAACAGCGTCTGACACTCAACTATCAGAACACCTATCAGGAATATGCCATTACTGAAAACAACACCAACATAAATCTGGCAGACGCCAACCAATTAGCCGTATTGTTCACCTTAATGTTTGACGAGTTATCGGCCAATCAGATCAACGATCTTGTGATTCGGACCATCATGGCCCGCAGCAGAAAAACCAAGGGTAGCACTGAGGTATTCGGCCTCAGCAAACGCGACTTCTACAACCTTATCAAGTCGAGAATTAGTTTCATATCAGACACTTCAATAGATGAACGCTGCTCATTGGCCGGACTTAAGCTTAGTTGATGCCGCCGCGCCAAGAATGGTTCGCTGCGAAGCTGATTCATTGACCACCTGAGGCTACTTGATGCCCCGCTCCGTCGATGCCACCACCAGCCTTTCCCTCACCGCCGCCTCGCTGTCGGCGCTTTACCCTGAATCCCTTTCCGGCGAAGAGGCCCTCAACCAGCTCGGCTCGCAAATTCTCAACGGCCTCAACGACGGCTCCTCGCTCACCCTGACCACCGCCGTCGCCACCCACGTCACCGCCACCCTGCACAACGACGCCCTCACCCGCCCGCTGGACGCGCTGGTCGCCGAAATCCGACAACTCCCCGCCGACGCCACCGCCGAGCGCTATCAGCTTGTACTACGGCCATGGCTCTGGTGGCTGACCCTTGCCAGCAACAACCGCGTGTTCCAGAACCTCAGCACTTCAGACATCGTCACCACGATTTTCAAGGCCCACGCCTTCACCGACTTCAAGCTCTCACTCAGCGGCAGCTACACCCCGCGCGAATACTGCGTGCAGTACGGCGAAACCGATTTCGCGTTCGTCTCGCGGTTGCTGGAGGAAGAAGGGATTTTCTGGTTTTTCACCCATGAGGACGGCAAGCACACGCTGGTGCTGGGTGACAGTAACGATGCGTTTATGCCGATTCCCAATGGACCCAAGGTCAGCTATCTCGGCCAGCAGTTGGGCGAACGTGAAGTGCACGGCATTCGCTCCGGGCAGGTCTGCGTTCAGGCCGTGGCTGGTGTGTATCGGTCGACGGATTATGAGTTCACCACCCCGACCACATCGCTGTACGGCCAGGCCGAAGCGGTGGCCGGGCCGCGTTCGATGTATGAGCATCCGGGCGGCTACAACGCCAAGGCGCGCGGCGATGCATTGACCAAGCAGCGGGTCGACGGCTTGCGCAGTCAGGAGAAACGCTTTGTCGGTGAAAGCGACTGCCGCTGGCTGGTACCGGGGCACTGGTTCACCCTCGCCGGGCACGATGATTCAACGTTGAACATCGATTGGGTAGTGACGGCGGTGACACATGACGCCAGTCACGACAGCTATCGCAATCGCTTCGAGGCAATCCCCAAGGCCACGCCGTACCGCCCGGAACGCATCACCCCCAAACCGCGCATGCACCCGCAAACGGCAATTGTCGTCGGCAAGGCGGGAGAAGAAATCTGGACCGACGAATACGGCCGGATCAAGTTGCAGTTCCCTTGGGACCGCGACGGCAAGAACGACGAAACCAGTTCCTGTTGGGTGCGAGTTGTACTGCCCTGGAGCGGCAAGGGCTTCGGCATGCAGTTCGTGCCGCGCATCGGCCAGGAAGTGATCGTGACCTTTATCGATGGCGATCCGGATCGACCGCTGGTAACCGGCTGCGTCTACAACGGTGACAACGCGCTGCCCTATGCGCTGCCGGCGAATCAGACCCAGTCGGGAATCAAGACCCAATCGTCCAAGGGCGGCGGCGGTTTCAACGAGTTGCGCTTCGAGGACAAGAAAGACGCCGAAGAGGTGTTTTTGCAGGCGCAGAAAGACCTGAAGATCAACGTGCTCAACGACACCACCGCCACGGTCGGCCACGATGAAACCCTGACCGTGCAGAACGCTCGCACGCGCACGGTGAAGGACGGCGACGAGACCGTGACCCTGGAGAAAGGCAAACGCAGCGTGACCATCCAGACCGGCAGCGACACGCTCGATGTGAAGGACAGCCGCACGGTGACCGTGGGCGCTGACCAGACCCACAGTACCGGCGGCAATTACACGCACAAGGTCACCGGAGATTACAGCCTGACGGTGGACGGCAACCTGACCATCAAAGTGACCGGCACCCTGACCCTGCAAAGCGGTGGCAGTTTCGCGATCAAGAGCGGCGCCGATCTGGCGGCCGAGGCCAGTACTTCGATCAGCCAGAAGGCCGGGACCTCTGTGAGCAACCAGGCTGGTACCTCATTGGAGAACAAGGCCGGCACGACGATGACCAACGATGCCGGGATCAGCCTGACCAACAAGGGTGCAGCTTCGCAGACCGTGGATGGTGGCGGCATGCTGACCATCAAGGGTGGTCTGGTGCAGGTCAACTGATGAGGAGACGCCATGGCCATCACGCCGCTGGATTTGCAGCAAAACGATAAACAGCTCAAAGGGCGCCTGCTCGATGGCCAGCTCGACGGTGCGCTGCACATCAAGGATGACGGGCGTGCGCAGGCTGATTTGCACTACAGCCACGGCGAGCTGCAAGGCACCACCCTGCTCTACCACCCCAATGGCAAGGTCTCGGCGCAGCTGCCGTTTGTCCATGACAAGCTGCAGGGGGTTGCCAGTTTCTATGCCCCCGAAGGCAGTCTGCAGCGCAAGGCAACTTATCGCCGAGGGCTGTTGCATGGCGAGGCGTTCAATTACTTTCCCGATGGGCAACTGGCGGAGGTCGAGTTCTACCGCGACGGCGTGCGCGACGGGCGTTATCAGCGCTTTCATCCGAACGGCAAACCGGCCGTCGAAGCCCGGTATCTCAACGGTCAATTGCTGGAACCGGAACAGGGCTTCGCCAGCGACGGACGACCATTGGATGCCGACGGCAAGCCGATCTCACGAATGCGCTGGTGGTTCAGGCGCTGGAGCGATCCTGCTCAAGCCTAAGTTCTGTAGCAGCTGCCGAGCAGCGCGAGGCTGCGTTCGGCTGCGAAGCAGTCGCAAGTCCGGATGATGCGGTCTGCCTGATGTACCGCAGTCTCAGGTTTTACGACTGCTTCGCAGCCGAACGCAGCCTCGCAAGCTCGACAGCTGCTACGGCCGAACGCAGGCTTCGCCAGCTGCTACAGAGGTTGTGGCGATCAGGGAATCAGCATCTGCATTTGCCCCGGCATCACGATTTTGATCACTCCGGCCCAGTTGCACATCAAGGTGCTGTTGGCATCGATGGCCGGCATGCCGCCCAGCAGTAGGGTCGGCGCGCCGCCGGGGATCCACGGGGTGGCGGTGGCCGGGATGCACGGCATCGGCGTCAGCACGCCAAGCGCCGCGGCGGTGGCGGCCGCGACCATCGGGTTGGCCATGCTCATGCACGTGCCGAACGGCATGACGTTCACCAACGGAATGTGGTCCATGATGTTCGCCGCCGGCATGCCCCCGGTCATTGTGCGGTTCACTGGCAGCACGTTGAGTACCGCCGGCGCCGCGCCGAAACTGCATTGCAGGGTCGCGGTGGCGCAAACTTGCGGACAGCCCATGTTGAATCTCCTTCCTGGAAGCGACGCTCCTTGAACCATAGTCCGCCGCGCCTGCTCGCGCACATCAGGAACGCTGATTATCCGGCAACACGCTAACCTATAAGACCGTGCCGCGCTTGTGGCCACCCCGGCGCGCCATTAGATTAGCCAATGATGTCTGGCCTCCAAAATAAGCAGAAGGGATAAGCATGGCGCTTACTGACCAGTCCACCCGTATCCGCTCTGGCGAAGAACTCGATGCCAGCCTGATCGATCCATACCTCAAGGCGCACATTCCGGGTCTGAGTGGTTTGCCTGTGATCAGCCAGTTTCCGGGCGGTGCGTCGAACCTGACTTACCTGCTGGAATACCCCGAACAGGAATTCGTCCTGCGTCGGCCGCCGTTCGGCCACAAAGCCAAGTCCGCCCACGACATGGGCCGTGAATTTCGCATCCTCAATCAGCTGCGGGACGGTTTTCCCTATTGCCCCAAAGCCTATGTGCACTGCACCGACGAATCGGTGATCGGCGCCGAGTTCTATGTGATGGAACGGGTCAAGGGGATCATCCTGCGCGCCGAACTGCCACCGGAACTGGGCCTGGATTCGGCGAAGACCGAAACCCTGTGCAAGAACTTCATCGACAAGTTCGTCGAACTGCACCGGGTCGACTACAAGGCTTATGGCCTGGGTGATCTCGGTAAACCCGAAGGTTATGTCGCGCGGCAAATCAAAGGCTGGAGCGAGCGCTACGAGAAGGCCCTGACCCCGGACGCGCCGAAGTGGGAAGCGGTAAAGGCCTGGCTCAACGACAAAATGCCAGCCGATCACCCGACGTCGAGCATCGTCCACAACGATTACCGCTTCGACAACGTGATCCTCGATCCGAACAACCCGATGCAGATCATCGGTGTGCTGGATTGGGAGCTGACCACCCTCGGTGACCCGCTGATGGACCTGGGCAACACCCTCGCCTACTGGATCGAAGCCGACGACCCGGCACCGGTGCAACTGATGCGCCGCCAGCCAAGCCACGCCCCCGGCATGCTGACCCGCCGCGAATTCGTCGATTACTACGCCGAGCGCGCCGGCATCCAGATCGACAATTTCGACTTCTACTACACCTATGGCCTGTTCCGTCTGGCCGGCATCGTGCAGCAGATCTACTACCGCTTCTTCCATGGTCAGACCCAGGACAAACGCTTCGCACAGTTCATTCACATGAACAAACTGCTGGAGCAGATGAGCTTGCAGGTCATTCAGAAATCCAGCCTCTGATCGGGCCCCATAACAAGGAAAAATCATGTCCAAGACTCAGTTGTTCGACCTCGACGGCAAGATCGCTTTCGTCTCAGGTGCCAGTCGCGGCATCGGTGAAGCCATCGCCAAACTGCTGGCGCAGCAAGGTGCCCACGTGATCGTTTCGAGCCGCAAGCTCGACGGCTGCCAGCACGTCGCCGACGCGATCATCGCCGCCGGCGGCAAGGCCACCGCCATTGCCTGCCACATCGGTGAGATGGAACAGATCACCCAGGTCTTCGCCGCCATCCGCGAACAATTCGGGCGTCTGGACATCCTGGTCAACAACGCCGCGACCAACCCGCAGTTCTGCAACGTGCTGGACACCGACCTCAGCGCCTTCCAGAAAACCGTCGACGTGAACATTCGCGGCTACTTCTTCATGTCGGTGGAAGCCGGCAAGCTGATGCGCGAACACGGTGGCGGCAGCATCATCAACGTCGCCTCGATCAACGGCATCTCGCCGGGGATCTTCCAGGGCATCTACTCGGTGACCAAGGCAGCGGTGATCAACATGACCAAGGTGTTCGCCAAGGAGTGCGCACAATTCGGCATTCGCTGCAACGCCCTGCTACCGGGTCTGACGGATACCAAGTTTGCATCGGCGCTGGTGAAGAACGAGGCAATTTTGAACACCGCATTGCAGCAGATTCCGCTCAAGCGCGTGGCGGATCCGAGTGAAATGGCCGGTGCGGTGTTGTACCTGGCGAGTGATGCTTCCAGCTATACGACCGGGGTTTCGTTGAATGTGGATGGCGGGTTCCTGTCCTGATTCGGTTTTGCGAATAAACCGAAGGCAGCCTCAGGGCTGCCTTTGGTGTTTGATCGGCGGGCTCGTGGAAGACTCTCGTGCATTGGTCGAAAAACTTAACGCAAGCTGCGGGTTGTTTCCCCAAAAACAGGCGCCGCGACCAAGCCAATCATAGTCATTAGTGCTATCAAAGAGCGTTGCTTCGCCAGCCAGTCTCAGTCGATGTTTTGTGTCCTTCGCTATCCATATCCAGCATTACTCCTGATCCACTCTTTGCAACCGCTGCTGCGATAAGTCCGTATGTCTTCTCCCGTCATCAAAGCCCGCGATTTGTGGCTGATCTGCACACCTGGAAACGATAGAGGCCGCTAACAAGACGCACAAGCCAGCAGATTCCGGCGTTGTTGCAGGCAATGACGCAAGGCGGTGTAGCCATTCTCAGCGCTTCCTGACCTCACCAAGAAAAAGAATATTTATTCCACTTTATTGCATGTTACGAATTTTTATTCCATAAATAGCCCTCCTGAAAATAAAAATCCAAAGGACCCCGGCTATGCGCGAACTCGGTATCGGACTCATCGGCACAGGTTTCATGGGCCGCGCCCACGCCCTGGCCTTTCGCAATGTCAGCGCTGTTTTTGAATTGCCGCTGAAGCTCAAACTCGCCGCCCTTGCCGACGCCGACCCGCAGCGCGCCCGCCACTGCGCCGATGCCTGGGGCTTCGATGCTGCTCACAACGACTGGCAACAGCTGATCGATGACCCCAAGGTCAACCTGATCGCCATCACCACCCCCAATCATCTGCACTACCCCATGGCCATGGCTGCCATCGCCGCCGGTAAACCGGTGTATTGCGAAAAGCCGCTGGCGGTGAGCCTCGAGCAGGCCAGTACCATGCACCTTGCAGCCAAAGCCGCAGGCGTGGTGACGCGGGTGGGTTACAACTATCAGCACAACCCGATCATCGGCCTGGCTCGGGATTTGATTCAAAACGGCGCGCTGGGGCAGATCATCAGTTTCCAGGGCGAGTTCAGCGAAGACTTCATGGCCGATCCCTTTTCACCCTGGTCCTGGCGCTGCGACGCCAATTACGCCGGCGGCGCCCTCGCGGACCTGGGCAGTCATTTACTGGCCATGGCTCGTCATCTGCTGGGCGACGTCGAGGCGGTGTGCGCGGATACCCAGACCGTACATGCGCAACGCCCCGTGATGGCGGGTGGTCAGGAACGACGCGAGGTCGCGGTCGACGATCAGGTCCACGCGTTGCTGCGGTTCGCCAATGGCGCGCGAGGGACGTTCAGCAGCAGCTGGCTCAAACACGGTTACAAGAATCACCTGAGTTTTGAAATCAGCGGCACCCAAGGCACCCTGGCGTTCGATCAGGAACGCTTGAATGAACTGCGGCTGTATCGTGCCGGGCAAGACGGTTTCCAACGGCTGCTGGCGGGGCCGGATTTGCCGGGTTACGCCGCCTTCAGCCCGGCGCCGGGGCACCAGTTGGGTTACAACGAACTCAAGACCCTTGAAGTGCATGAGTTGGTGATGGCGCTGGCCGGTCTCGGCCAGGACGGGACCGATTTCGAGCAGGCGTGGGAAATCGAACGCCTGGCGACGGCGATTCGTCTGGCGGCACGGGAGTCGCGGTGGGTCAGGATCGAGGAAGTCTGAACCGACGCTCAGGTCATACACCGCCAGTTGCACGTGCTACTGGCGGTACACCGGACCCGGTTTACTGAGTGACGCAACGGGTCAGGGTCGTGGTTCGGGTCACCTGCCCTTCAGCCCTCATATCACCCTGTACATCGGTACTTTCGGTGGTCGAACAGGTACGAACCGGTGTCGGTGGCGGTACGGCCGGGGGTGGAGGCGGCGGACTGGCGCAACCACCCAGAATCGCCATGCAGAGTGCGAGCGACAGTGGTGAAAAAGCACATTTCCCAAAATTGTTCATAGGCTGACCCGCGGTAAGTAATCGACATTTTCCGCGACTCGAAAACCATCCCGCGAACCCGCGGCCCTGTCACAGAAAAGAAATACCCTCGCATTCCTTATAGCTTAGCTACCCGCCAATGCCAGAAAGACAGCGACCATTCCATTACCGCAGGCCTGCGGGATATGACGCCTAAAGAGCGGAGGATCGATTCAAACCACTGCTTTCAAGCTCATAGCGCAGCTCTTCAATCAACGCCGCCACTGCCTCCGGCGTCCGGAGCGTCGCCACGTTCAACCCGCTGACCACCAGATCCACCTGCCCTGTCGCCGGATGGTAAAGCTTCACCGTCAACGAATTATCCCCGGCAAGCGCACACTCACAGGCCAACGGCAAAAAGCTCCGCTCCAACCGCATACGCAATTGCACCAGGTAACTCATCCCGACTCACCTTGGCGACAGCGTAAAGTCGACTGCCCGCCTGTTCTTTTCGCACCCATGAGGTTGCTCCTTCAGCTGCATCGAAGAGGACGCGATACCGGGCCCAAGCCACGTCTCGCACCCCGACAGCCTAGAAAAAAGCCCCATCTGATCAATACATGAAATTGCACCACCCGCACTAGTGCATTTGCACCTTAACGTTGCCCCTTGGTCCGCTTCACGCCGGAGAACAGACCTCGTTCGCGAGCCCAGACAATCGCCTCGCTACGGCTATGCACATCGAGCTTGGAGTACACCGTCGACACATGATTGCGCACCGTATTGGGCGCGAGTTTCAGGCGCGCGGCGATCTCCTTGTCGGCCAGGCCTTCACAAATCAGGCCGAGCACATCGCGCTCCCGGGTGGTCAGGTCGGTGAACGACACACTGAGTAACTGCGGCGAATTGACGTTCTTCACATTGGCCAGTTTTTCGATCAGCGTGCGGCTGAACCAGGACGCATCTTTCATCACCTCTTCAATCGCCGACACCAACTCCAACTCGGTGCGCTTGCGCTCGGTGATGTCCATCAACACCAGCAGGTAACAAGAGCCATCCTGAATGTTCACGGTGTCCGCCGAGACCGCACAATCAATCAGCCCGGCATCCTTCCGGCGCACCCTGACATCGACACGATCCACGCGCCCGCTTTTCTCCAGGGTCGCAAACAGTCGCGTGCGAGCGCCCGCGTCATCGATGAAGCCGAGTTGCGCCACGGTCTTGCCGAGCACTTCATCATTGGGAAATGCGAGGGACTCGAGGAAGGCTTCGTTGACGTCCATCACCACTTGGTCCGCGGCGCGGCACACCAGGATCGGCACCGGAGTGAGGCGAAACGCTTTGGCGAACCGTTCCTCGCTCTGGCGCAGGGCGATTTCGGCCTTGTGCCGGAGCTCCATGTCGACGAAGGAAAACAGCATGCAAGCTTCGTCGTTGAGCTCAAGCGGTTGGCCGGCAACGATCACCTGCTTGCTGCCACCGTCGGCCAATTGCAACTCGGCCTGCATCTGCGGAATGGTCGCGCCGTCACGCAGACGCTGCTTGGCCAGATCCTTGTTTTCAGCACGTTCCAGCACATCCAGTTCATAGGTTGAAGCGCCGATCACCTGATCCCGGGCATAGCCGGTCATGTCCACGAAACCCTGATTGACCTTGATGTAGCGCAAATCGCTGAGGCGGCAGATCACGGCCGGGGCCGGGTTGGCGTTGAATGTTTTCTCGAAGCGCTGCTCGGCGCTGGCCCAGTCGGTAACGTCGTTCATGATCAGCACCAACGATTCCGGCTCACCGGCACGGTCCGCCAGCACCATGCTGCGCACGCTGTGAACCCAGGTGCGCTCTTCATTTTCCAGCTGCGTCACCTCCACCATCACATCGCTGAACGTCTCGCCATGGGCCACGCGGCTGATCGGATAGTTCTCGATCGCTACCGGATGATTGTTGCGATAACGCAAGGCAAAACGCTTGGCGTACTCCCCGGCATTGGCCCCCAACTCGCCAATCTCGCTGACACCGTGCATGGCCAGCGCGGCGTCATTGGCCCAGAGAATGGTCTGGTCGAGCTCCAGCAGAATCACCCCATCAGACAGGCCGGCGATGATCTGCTGCAACTGGCGGCGATTGGTTTCAGTGCTCAGGACGTCCTGGCTCATTGGAACTCCACAATTGCGGCGGCACTTTTGCGCGCTGCCCAGTGAAGATTACGACCGCAGACGTTTGTGATAGTGCAAAAAGCCCGGCACCCGCGGCCCTCCCAAAGTAGCCCTATGCTCAATAGGGAAAGAGTGGTTTAGTGCCGCTTTTTGTCTATACGGAGAGTTGCCATGGTGTTTGATTCTCTTCACTTCACCCCCTGGTCTGCCCTCGCGGGAGGAGCGCTGATTGGCCTCGCCGCGAGCGTAATGGTGGTGGCCAACGGGCGAGTTGCCGGGATCAGCGGGCTGTTGGGCAGCCTGCTTGAGCGTAATGATTCAGGACGAGGTGAAAAAGCCCTGTTCCTGCTCGGACTGTTGGCGGCACCGTTGGTCTGGACGCTGTTTCATGTGTGGCCGACCATCGAATTCAAAACCGGTACGGTGGGGCTGATCATCGCTGGATTGTGCGTCGGCATCGGCACTCGTTATGGCTCCGGCTGCACCAGTGGTCACGGCGTGTGCGGTATCTCGCGCCTGTCACCGCGCTCCATTGCCGCGACATTGAGCTTCATGTTCACAGGCTTCGTGACGGTGTTCGTCCTGCGCCATCTGCTGGGGTATTGAACATGCGCAAACTGACCGCTTTCCTCGCCGGCCTGCTGTTCGGCGTCGGCCTGTTGCTGGCCGGCATGGCGAACCCGGCCAAAGTGCTGGGTTTTCTGGACATTGCCGGCCTGTGGGATCCGTCACTGGCGCTGGTCATGATCGGCGCCATTGCCGTGGCTTGGGGGCCGTTTCACTGGGCCATGAAACAACCGACATCCTTGCTGGGTGCGCCTATGCAATTGCCGGTCAGCCGTGAGCTGGACCGACGCCTGATCGGTGGCAGCCTGCTCTTCGGCATCGGTTGGGGTATTGCCGGCATCTGCCCCGGCCCGGCACTGGTGTTGTTGCCGACGGGGCACTGGCAGGCCTGGGTGTTCGCCATCGCCATGCTGGCGGGGATGCTGATGTTCAAAGCGCTGCAAACCCGCCGTTGAGCATCCCCGCCAAGCCAGTGGTCAAGCCGCCTGCTTACCACTGGCAATCGCCTGCGACGCCGCCAGCATCGCCCGCAACAACACGGCGCACCCGGCGGCCAGATCATCCGGCGCGGCGTTTTCGATTTCGTTATGGCTGATGCCGCCTTCACAAGGCACGAAAATCATCCCGGCCGGGCCGAGTTCGGCGAGGAAGATTGCGTCGTGCCCTGCTCCACTGACGATGTCCATGTGCGACAGACCGAGCCCTTGAGCCGCACCGCGTACCGCTTCGACGCAGCCCTTGTCGAAGTACAGCGGCGGGAAGTCCGCGGTGGGTGTGAATTCGAAGCTCAGGCCGTGTTGCTCGCAGGTGGTTTCGATGACCTGGCGGACTTCGGCGATCATTGAGTCGAGTCGCGCCGGTTCCAGATGACGGAAGTCCAGGGTCATGCGCACTTCGCCGGGAATCACGTTGCGCGAACCGGGATAGGCTTGCAGGCAGCCGACGGTGCCGCAGGCGTGGGGTTGATGACCGAGGGCTGCGCGATTGACTGCGCCAACGATCACCGCGGCGCCGACCAGCGCGTCCTTGCGCAGGTGCATTGGCGTCGGACCGGCGTGGGCTTCGACGCCGCGCAGTTTCAAGTCGAACCATTTCTGCCCCAGCGCGCCCATCACCACGCCGATGGTTTTGTGTTCGTCCTCAAGAATCGGCCCTTGCTCGATGTGCGCCTCGAAGTACGCACCCACAGCATGACCGCTGACCTGGCGCGGCCCGGCGTAACCGATGGCGTTCAAGGCTTCGCCGACAGTCACGCCCTCGGCATCGACCTTGGCCAGGGTTTCCTCGAGGGTGAATTTTTCCGCGAACACGCCGGAGCCCATCATGCACGGGGCGAAGCGTGAGCCTTCCTCGTTGGTCCAGACCACCACTTCCAGCGGCGCTTCGGTTTCCACGCCGAGGTCGTTGAGGGTACGTAAGACTTCGACCCCGGCCAGCACGCCGAAGCAACCGTCGAACTTGCCGCCGGTGGGCTGAGTGTCGATGTGGCTGCCGGTCATTACCGGTGGCAGGTTCGGATTGCGCCCCGGACGACGGGCGAAGATGTTGCCGACGGCGTCGATGCTGACCGTGCAACCGGCCTCCTCGCACCACTTCACGAAGATATCGCGCGCCTGGCGGTCGAGGTCGGTCAGGGCCAGCCGGCAGACACCGCCCTTGACCGTCGCGCCGAGCTTGGCCAGGTCCATGAGCGACTGCCACAGACGGTCGCGATTGATGTGCTGATGGGTGGATTGCAGAACGTCTACAGCAGCGTTCATGGTGATCTCCTCAGGCAGTTGTTATCGGTTTCTTCGCTAGTTCCCACGCCCCGCATGGGAATTCATCCCTAGACGCTCTGCGTCCGCTCCTGGAACGCGGAGCGTCCCTGGCTGCGTTCCCACGCAGAGCGTGGGAACGATCACTCATCACACTGGAGATTTCACGACAGTCGGACTCGGCCGCATCGAACTCAACCCGTAATAAATCAGCCCTCCCAAGGCCGAGCCGGTGAACCAGCCGTAGCTGTAGAACCAGCTGAAGGCATCGCTGCCCAGCGACAGCAGCGTCAACACCACCGGCACGCCGAACGCGATGAAGCCAAACCCGTTCCACGCCGGGTACACGTCATCACGATAGAGGCCGGCCAGATCCAGTTGCTGTTTCTTGATCAGGAAATAGTCCACCACCATGATCCCGGCGATCGGCCCCAGCAGGCTCGAATAGCCGAGCAACCAGTTGGAATACACCGTCTCCAGGCTCAGATCCGAGACAATCAGCCCGAGCTTTTTCAGCAGTTCATGGGCCATCAGCGCCAACCCGACCAACCCCGTGAGCATCACCGCCGTGGTGCGGTTGATGTACTTGGGCGCGACGTTCTGGAAATCGTTGGTTGGCGACACGATGTTGGCCGCAGTGTTGGTGGACAAGGTGGCGATGATGATCAGCGCCATGGCCAGTGCGACCCAGACCGGGCTCTGGATATGGCCGATCAGGGTGACCGGATCAGAGACGGTGACACCCACCAGTTTGACCGACGCGGCCGTCATCACCACGCCGAGGGAGGCGAACAGGAACATGGTCAGGGGTAAACCGATGATCTGCCCGACGATCTGGTCCTTCTGGCTTTTCGCGTAGCGGCTGAAGTCTGGAATATTCAGCGACAAAGTGGCCCAGAAGCCGACCATGGCGGTCAGCCCGGCGGCAAAATAACTGGCCACGCCGGCCCCTTCCGGACGCTTGGCCGGGATCGCCAGCAACTCGGTCATCGACACGTTTGGCATAGCCCACACCAGCAGGCCCACGCCCACCAGTACCAACAACGGCGCCGAGAGGGTTTCCAGCCACTTGATCGAGTCCGCGCCGCGAATCACCACCCACAGGTTCAAGGCCCAGAACAGCATGAAGCCGATCACCTCGCCGGTACCGCCGAGGGCCTTCCAGCCATCGAACACCGAGCCGAGAAACAGGTGAATCGCCAGCCCACCGAACATGGTCTGGATGCCGAACCAGCCACACGCCACCAGGGCGCGGATCAGGCACGGGATGTTGGAACCGAGAATGCCGAAGGACGAGCGCAGCAATACCGGAAACGGAATGCCGTACTTGGTGCCGGGGAAGGCGTTCAGGGTCAGTGGGATCAGCACAATGATATTGGCGAACAGAATCGCCAGCAGCGCTTCGCCCACGGTCAGGCCGAAGTAGGCCGTGAGTACGCCGCCGAGGGTGTAAGTCGGCACGCAGATCGCCATGCCGACCCACAGCGCGGTGATGTGCCATTTGTTCCAGGTTCGTTCGCGCACCTTGGTCGGAGCCATGTCGTGGTTGTATCGGGGACTGTCGAGGACATCGCTGCCGGCTTCGAGCTCAAACAAGCCGTCGCGCTCGGTCACTTGCGATCTGATCTGTTGCATGGCCGCTCCACTGTTCTTTTGATTATTTTTGCTCATCAGAGGCTGGCGCAATGCGCGCGAGCCGGACGATGGCCGGAGAAACTGACAACTTTTACGGACCGGCCACGGTGTCAGCGGCGGCATCAATAAACGTGCCGGGTGCCCCGCTTGCGCCTCGGGCAGTGCCATAAAACTTTGCTAACCAACTGATGTTAATCAGCTTTATTTATCCAACTAGCGAGTCCCCGGTCAGTTGCCCTGTCACTCAGGCCGAATGCCAGGCAAGTTGTCCGAACAGTCAGGACTCAATCTGGTGCGTCGATCTTTTTTGTAAGGTTGCGCATCAACCATAGACCATCCTCAACCGGCTGATTTCACATAGAAAATCTTGACCATATTTCCAACCTGTCAAGTGCGTCAAAATGGTGAGCGGTCTCACCATTTTGGTGATTTTCATTTTTTATTGTTATTTATCAAATAGTTAAAACAATAATAAGCTTATAAAAAATATTCTTGCTCAATCCACAAACTGCAGCTAGCGTCTATTCTTGACAGCGCTGACAGGAATACACCGATTGGCGTCTGCTTCATATAAAACATCTAGAACCGGCAATAGTCGGTCATGCCTGCGAGGAACTCGGAATGTCTCTGTTGATCCGTGGCGCCACCGTTATTACCCATGATGAAAGTTATCGCGCCGACGTGTATTGCGCCGACGGCGTGATCAAAGCCATCGGTGAAAACCTCGATGTTCCCGCCGATGCTCAAGTGCTCGACGGCAGCGGCCAATACCTGATGCCCGGCGGCATCGATCCGCACACGCACATGCAACTGCCCTTCATGGGCACGGTGGCCAGCGAAGATTTTTTCAGCGGCACCGCAGCGGGATTGGTCGGTGGCACCACGTCGATCATCGACTTCGTGATACCCAACCCACAGCAATCATTGATGGAGGCCTTTCATCAATGGCGTGGCTGGGCCGAGAAGTCGGCGTCTGACTACGGCTTTCACGTCGCCATCACCTGGTGGAGCGAGCAAGTCCGCGAGGAAATGGCCGAGCTGGTCAGCCAGCACGGGGTCAACAGCTTCAAGCATTTCATGGCCTACAAGAACGCGATCATGGCCGCCGACGATACGCTGGTGGCGAGTTTCGAGCGCTGCCTGGAATTGGGCGCGGTGCCGACCGTGCACGCGGAAAACGGCGAGCTGGTCTATCACCTGCAACGCAAGTTGATGGCCCAGGGCATCACCGGGCCGGAAGCGCATCCGCTATCACGACCTTCGCAGGTGGAAGGTGAAGCCGCGAGCCGGGCGATCCGCATTGCCGAAACGTTGGGCACGCCGCTGTACCTGGTCCACGTCTCGACCAAGGAAGCCCTCGACGAAATCACCTACGCCCGCGCCAAGGGCCAACCGGTGTACGGCGAAGTGCTGGCCGGGCATCTGCTGCTGGACGACAGCGTTTACCAACACCCGGACTGGCAGACCGCCGCCGGTTACGTGATGAGCCCACCCTTCCGCCCGCGCGGTCATCAAGAAGCCCTTTGGCACGGCCTGCAAGCGGGCAACCTGCACACCACCGCCACCGACCACTGCTGCTTCTGCGCCGAGCAAAAAGCCGCCGGCCGTGACGACTTCAGCAAGATCCCCAACGGCACCGCCGGTATCGAAGACCGCATGGCAGTGCTTTGGGATGAAGGGGTGAACACCGGGCGCTTGTCGATGCAGCACTTCGTAGCGCTCACCTCCACCAACACCGCGAAGATCTTCAACCTCTACCCGCGCAAAGGTGCGATCCGTGTCGGTGCCGATGCCGATCTGGTGCTGTGGGACCCGGAAGGCACGCGGACGATTTCAGCCAAGACTCACCACCAGCAGGTCGACTTCAACATCTTCGAAGGCAAGACCGTGCGTGGCGTACCGAGTCACACCGTCAGCCAGGGCCGCGTGGTGTGGGCCGATGGTGATTTGCGCGCCGAGCGTGGCGCGGGCCGGTATATCGAACGGCCGGCGTATCCGGCGGTGTTTGATTTGCTGAGCAAGCGGGCTGAATTGCATAAGCCGACCGCAGTGAAACGCTGATCTGCCCTCTGTGGCGAGGGAGCTTGCTCCCTCGCCACAGGATGATGCGAAAAAACCAATGCCCACCAGAGGCAGTACCTCAATTAACCGTGAGGCCAACACCGTGATCAAGACTTTGAACCACCTCCCGCATCCCCATGAGGACGCGGCCGCCCTCGCCGGCCATTTCACCGACCTGGCGCCGCCGCTCAACGAGCGTCAGGCGCATCTGGAAGCCTCGCGCTGCCTGTATTGCTACGACGCGCCGTGCGTGAACGCGTGCCCAAGCGACATCGACATTCCATCGTTCATCCGCAATATCCATCAGGAAAACGTGCAGGGTGCGGCGCAGAAAATCCTCTCGGCCAACATCCTCGGTGGCAGTTGTGCCCGGGTCTGTCCGACGGAAATCCTCTGCGAGCAAGCCTGCGTGCGCAACAACGCCCAGGAATGCGCGCCGGTACTGATCGGCCTGTTGCAACGCTATGCCGTGGACAACGCACACTTCAGCGAACACCCGTTCCAGCGCGCCGCCGCAACCGGCAAGCGCATCGCCGTGGTGGGTGCAGGCCCGGCCGGTTTGTCCTGCGCGCACCGCAGCGCCATGCACGGCCATGACGTAGTGATTTTCGAGGCCCGGGAAAAGGCCGGTGGCCTCAACGAATACGGGATCGCCAAGTACAAGCTGGTGGACGACTACGCGCAGAAGGAGCTTGAGTTCCTGATGGGGATTGGCGGGATCGAGATTCGTCACGGGCAGAAACTCGGCGACAACCTGACCCTCAGCGAACTGCATCAGCAATTCGATGCGGTGTTCCTCGGCCTGGGCCTGGCCGCCAGCAAACAACTGGGCCTGCCCAACGAGGATGCCCCCGGCCTGCTCCCCGCCACCGACTACATCCGCGAACTGCGCCAGGCCGATGACCTGACGCAACTGCCGCTGGCCGAACGCTGCATCGTCCTCGGTGCCGGCAACACCGCCATCGACATGGCCGTGCAAATGGCCCGCCTCGGTGCCCGGGACGTCAATCTGGTGTACCGCCGTGGTGTCGCGGACATGGGCGCTACCGCTCACGAACAGGACATCGCCAAGGCCAATCAGGTGCGCCTGCTGACCTGGGCACAACCCGAAGAGGTGCTGCTCGACGATCAGGGCAACGTGCGCGGCATGCGCTTCGCCCGTACCCGATTGGTGGAAGGTCGCCTGCAAACCACCGGCGAAACCTTCGAACTGGCCGCCGACGCGATCTTCAAAGCCATCGGCCAGACCTTCGACACTTCCGCCCTCGCCGACCCGCTGGCCCGTGAACTCAAGCGTCAGGGCGATCGCATCCTCGTCGACGAGCAGCTGCGCACCAGCATTCCCGGCGTGTATGCCGGTGGCGACTGCACCAGCCTCGATCAGGACCTCACCGTGCAAGCCGTGCAGCACGGCAAGCTGGCCGCCGAGGCGATCAACGCTCAACTCATGCTCAACGTGGAGGCTGCGTAAATGGCCGATCTCTCGATTGTCTTCGCCGGCATCAAGGCCCCCAACCCGTTCTGGCTCGCTTCCGCGCCGCCGACCGACAAAGCCTACAACGTGGTCCGTGCCTTCGAGGCTGGCTGGGGTGGCGTGGTCTGGAAAACCCTGGGGGAAGACCCGGCGGCGGTCAACGTGTCGTCACGCTACTCGGCGCACTTCGGTGCCAACCGTGAAGTGATGGGCTTCAACAACATCGAGTTGATCACCGACCGTTCGCTGGAGATCAACCTGCGGGAAATCACCCAGGTCAAAAAGGACTGGCCGGACCGCGCACTGATCGTGTCGCTGATGGTGCCCTGCGTCGAGGAGTCGTGGAAAAACATCCTGCCGCTGGTGGAAGCCACCGGCGCCGATGGCATCGAGCTGAATTTCGGTTGCCCCCACGGCATGCCGGAACGGGGCATGGGCGCGGCGGTCGGCCAGGTGCCGGAATACGTCGAACAAGTCACTCGCTGGTGCAAGACCTATTGCTCGTTGCCGGTGATCGTCAAGCTCACGCCGAACATCACCGACATCCGCGTCGCCGCCCGTGCCGCCCACCGTGGTGGCGCCGATGCGGTGTCGTTGATCAACACCATCAATTCGATCACCAGCGTCAATCTGGAGCGCATGGTCGCCAATCCCGCCGTCGGCAGCCAAAGCACCCACGGCGGTTATTGCGGCTCGGCGGTGAAGCCGATTGCGTTGAACATGGTCGCCGAGATCGCCCGCGACCCGCAGACCCAGGGCTTGCCGATCAGCGGCATTGGCGGCATCGGCAGTTGGCGCGACGCGGCGGAATTCATTGCCCTGGGCAGCGGTTCGGTGCAGGTGTGCACGGCGGCGATGCTGCATGGCTTCCGGATTGTCGAGGAGATGAAGGACGGTTTGTCACGCTGGATGGACAGTCAGGGCTACGCCAGCGTGTCGGACTTTTCCGGGCGTGCGGTGAGCAATACCACGGACTGGAAGTACCTGGACATCAACTATCAGGTGATTGCGAAAATCGATCAGGAGGCGTGCATCGGTTGCGGTCGCTGCCACATCGCTTGCGAAGACACCTCGCACCAGGCGATTGCCAGCCTCAAACAGGCCGATGGCACGCATAAATATCAAGTGATCGATGAGGAGTGCGTGGGCTGCAACCTGTGCCAGATCACCTGCCCGGTGCAGGATTGCATCGAGATGGTGCCGGTGGATACGGGCAAGCCGTTTCTGGATTGGAACCATGATCCCCGCAATCCCTACCATGTCACGGTTTGAGGGCTGAAGATCAAGGGATCACAGCCTCGTTGCACTCTGTAGGAGCTGTCGAGTGAAACGAGGCTGCGATCCCTTGATCTATGGCTCCAACCCGATCCCACGCAAGATCACACTGGTCACCGTCTGCACCGCCCGTTCGAACTGCATGTCCGACAACGGCTGATGATCATTCAGGATGTTCACCTGATGATCGAAGTCGGCGTAGTGCTGGGTCGAGGCCCAGATCATGTACAACAGGCTGGAAGGCTCCACCGGCAGGATGCGTTTGTCTTCCACCCACTGGCGAATTTTCGCTTCCTTCATCTTGGCCCAGTCGTACAGGCTCGCGTCCAGTTTCTCACCGAGGGTCGGAGCGCCGTGGATGATTTCGTTGGCCCAGACTTTCGAACCGTACGGCCGGCTGCGGGAATGGTTCATCTTGGCGCGGATGTAGCTGCTGAGCACCACGCGCGGGTCGTCGAACATCTCGAAGCACAGGGCGTCCTGCTTCCAGACCTCCAGCAAACCCAGGAGCACCGCGCTGTATAGCTCGCTCTTGGTGCTGAAGTAGTAATGCAGGTTGGAGCGCGGCAGTTGCACTTCGGCGGCGATGTCGGCCATGGCGGTGCTGCCGAAGCCTTTTTCGGCGAAGACCTTTTCGGCCGCCAACAGGATTTTTTCGACGTTACTGCGACGAATCTCGATCTTGTGATTGCCCATGAGGGCTCCCTGACAACAGCGTTGCTCAAGACTAGCATCCGCTCTACGTCGCGGCGACAGGGGAAAACGAAACTTCGTACAGCGGCCCTGCGGCAGGTAAACTGCCCGCCACTTTGAACCTGCCGCTGAGGTCTTCACGATGCTGATCAAGAACGCCCTGACCACCGCTGCCCTGCTCGGCTCGCTGCTCGCCGCCTCATCGGTGTTTGCCCACGCCCATCTGAAAAGCCAGACCCCGGCGGCCGACAGCACCGTGCAGGCGCCAACGGAACTGCGCCTGGTGTTTTCCGAAGGGGTTGAAGCAACGTTCACCAAAGTGAAAATCAGCAAGGACGGTGCCGACGTACCGGTAAAAAGCCTCGCCACCGAAGGCAGCGACAAGAAAACCCTGGTCGTCACCCCGGCAGCGCCGTTGGCCGCTGGCGATTACAAGGTCGAATGGCATGCCGTGTCGGTCGACACCCATAAAAGTGAAGGCGCCTACCGCTTCAAGGTGGGTCAGTAATTCATGACCGAGGCGCTGGTGCTGTGCCGCTTCCTGCATTTCACCGTGGTGCTGATGCTGTTTGGGGCCTGGGTGTTCAGGCCTTTGCTGTTGGGCCGCGAAACGAAATGGCTGGATCCGGCCCTGGCGCGAGTGACCCGCTGGCTCAGCGTGGTGGCGTTGCTCAGCGGCGTCGGCTGGTTGCTGCTGATCACCGCCAGCATGGCCAGTTCCCCGGAGGCGGCATTCGACCCGGCGATGCTGAACCTGGTGCTGAGCAATACCTTTTTCGGTCAGGTATGGCGCTGGCATCTGCTGCTCAATCTGTTGCTCGTGGCATTGTTGTTGACGCCCTGGCGTTCCAACATGGCCTGGCGCATCGGCCTTTCCAGCCTGCTGCTGGCGACCCTGGCCCCGGTCGGTCATGGCGCCATGCTCGATGGCCTGCAAGGCCAACTGTTAATCCTCAACCAGATTGTTCACCTGACGTGCGTCGGCGCCTGGCTCGGTGGTTTGATGTTGCTGGTGATGACCCTGCGCCAACCGGACGATCATCCCTTGAGCGCGATACTGCAACGCTTCAGCGGGATCGGTTACACGTTGGTGGCGGGGTTGGTGATGACCGGCCTGATCAACGTGCGCGTACTGACCGGCGTGTTCTGGCCGACGCCGTTGCTGTCCGGGTTTGCGCTGATTCTGTTGATCAAGGTTGTGCTGGTGATCGCGATGCTGGGGTTGGCGCTGTTCAATCGGCTGCGGGTCAAAGATTGCCAGCAGCGTCCGGGGCTGTTGCGCACCAGCGTCATGCTGGAATGGATACTGGGGATCGGCGCGGTAGCGGCGGTTTCACTGCTGGGCACCCTGCCCCCAATGATCGCCAACTGAAACACACCTCGCTCCTACAAGGGCGGTGTCAGTCAGGGGTAATCGGCGCAGCGGTATCAATACTCACCACCACCGACATCCCCGGCCGCAGCCGTTCGCTCTGTTCCTGATCGGCATCGACGCTGATCCGCACCGGCACTCGCTGGGCAATCTTGACGAAGTTGCCAGTGGCATTGTCAGCCTGCAACAAGCTGAACTCGGAGCCTGTGGCCGGTGAAATCCGTTGCACCCGCCCGTGGAATTTCTGGTGGTTCAGCGCATCGACGGTGAAGCTCACCGGCTGGCCGACCCGCACGTTGTCCATCTGGGTTTCCTTCATGTTGGCGATCACCCACAACTGGTTCGGCACCAACGCCATCAGCTGCGCCCCGGAGTTGACGTAGGCGCCAAGGCGCACGCCGATCTGCCCGAGTTGACCGTCGCGCGGCGCCACCACACGGGTGTTCGACAGGTCGATCCGCGCCAGTTGCACCGCCGCCTCAGCGCTGGCCACCGCCGCTTCCAGCGAGCCGCGATTGACGATCACCGTTTGCAGATCCTGGCGGGCGATGTCCAGATTGGCCTGGGCTTGCGCCACGGCGGCAACGGTCTGGGCGTTGGCGGCCAGGGTCACGTCCAGCTCGCGTTTCGACACCGAGCCATCACCGACCAGCTCTTTGTTGCGGCGCAAATCCGCTTCACTTTTGCGCAACTGTGCCTGGGCGTCGGCGACGGCGGCCTGACGCAACTTGATGGTCGCTTCGGCGCTGTTGCGTTGCTGCACCACGTTGGCCAGCGCGGCTTTCTGCACCGCCAGTTGCGCCAGGGACTGATCGAGACGCTGCTTGTAGATGCGGTCGTCAAGGCGCACCAGTAAATCGCCGGCCTTCACGAACTGGAAATCCTGCACCGGCACTTCGTACACGTAACCGCTGAGTTGCGGGCCGATGATCGTCACCTGCCCGCGCACCAGGGCGTTTTCCGTGGTCTCGACCGCGCTGCTGAACGGTGGCAGTTGCCAGGCGTACAACACGATCAGTACACCGACGAGAGCAATCGCCGCAAAGCCCAGGGACGAGATGATCCGCACCCCCAGCGAGCGCGGTTCGGAGCCCGGCGAGGATGGCGGCGTCACGCCTTCGGGGGTGGCGGCAATAGTGTTGGTGGTCGTGGTGGTCGGTTCGGTCATGAAGAAGTGGCACCGCTGGATTGTTTGGTTGGAGTGGCAGGCGCCGGGGCAACGGCTTGGGTAGTGCTCATCAGCCACAGGGCGCGAATGGAAATCCAGATCATGGTCAGCACCGCGATCACGGCAATCAGCATGAACACATCGTTATAGGCCAGGACATTAGCCTCGCGAGTGGCGGCAGCGGCCAGGCTACGGATGCCCTGCAGGTTGCGCAGGCTCGGGTCGGAAATTATCGAGCCGACCGCGTTGCCGCCACTCTGGACCCGCGCCGCCACACGCGGGTCGAGCAACGTCAGCTGCTCGACGATGTGACTGGAATGAAACTTCTCGCGCGCGATCTGGAACGTCCCCAGCAGTGCCGCGCCGATCAAGCCGCCGAGGTTCTGACAGATACCGAACAGCACCGAGAAACTCACCAGGTTGCGCGGGCTGGACAGCACGTTACGCATGCCGAAGACCATGGTCGGCCCGAGGAAGAACGTCCCGCCGAAGGCCAGCAGAAACTGGCTGAAATACAGGTTTTCCGGGCGGGTCAGGTTGTTCGAATAACTGTCCATCACCGAACCGACCGCCATCAGCGCCAGGGAGATGTTCAGCGGCATGATCAGGTGCTTGGGGTCGATGGTCAGGGCGCTGGTGACCAGGCCGGCGACACTGCCGATCAACATCACCACATACAGGCTGTGCAGCTGTTGACTGCTCATGTTCAGCGTCTGCATGAACCCCACCGCGCCGGTGGACTGTTCCGACGTCACCATGCGAATCAGGATCACCGCCAGGGCCAGGCGAATCATCGCCCCGCTACCGAGCCAGCGGGTCATCAGCATCGGGTTGCTGCGATTGTGCTCGATGGCCAGGCCCGCGAGGATCAACACGATCGAAGCCGCCGACGCCACGCCGATCCACTGCGCTTCCAGCCACCAGTCGATCCGCCCCAAAGACAACACCGCGCAGAGCAAGGCCACGCCGGTGGCGAGGATGGCGAAGGTCAGGAAGTCGAGTTTTTCGAAGGTCTTGAAGCGGTCACCCGGCGGCAGTTTCAGCAGAAACACGCAGCCCAGGGACAACAGCGCCATGCCCAGTTCGAACAGGTACAGCCCGCGCCATTCGGCGATCTGCAGCAGGTCTTCGGAAAACAACCGCGCCATGGGCAAAGCCAGTTGCGAGGTGCCGAGGCCCAATACCAGCGCCTTCATCCGCCATTTCGCCGGGAAGGCCTGGATCATGTAATACAGGCCCAACGAACTCAGCGCTGCGCCGACCATGCCGTGGGCCGCGCGCACGGCGATCGCCGAACTCAGGTCGTTGACGAACAAATGGCCGAAGGTCACCAGCGCATAAAGCATCAGGAACACTTCGGTGAAAGCCCGCAGGCCGAACTGCTGACGAAACTTCACCAGCAGCAGGTTCATCGACACGTTGGTCATGACGTAAGCCGCCGGCAGCCAGGCCATCTCGGCCGTGGTCGCGCCCAGCGCGCCTTGCAGATACGGCAGGTTGGCGACCACCAGCGAGTTGCCGAGACCACCGGTCAATGCCACCAACACCCCCACCAGCGCGTAGGCCAGCCGCCTGGGGTTGGAGTGCAACGGCGTCGAGGGCGATCCGGGCAGGCTGGGCCGCTCGTGGGGCTGCCAGTCGCGCGGGGTGTAGTGATTCATTCAGTGGCCTTGGTTCAAGGAGTGTTGTCAGTTTGCCGCAAAATCACGGGGAGAACACACCCTTGCAAACACGAGCCTGTGGCGAGGGGGCTTGCCCCCGTTCGGCTGCGAAGCAGTCGCAATTCAGACAACTCGACATGCAGGAAAAAATAGGGGCCGCTTCGCGCCCCAACGGGGGCAAGCCCCCTCGCCACAGGACTTCTCCCACACTGGACGGTGTGTTCGGCGGGATTCGTAAATTCTGTTTAAAAGTCTTCTCGCCCGTAGCGGATTTTTCCGGGGCAATCCAAATGACACCCTCACGGCACTGTTCAACTCAAAAGGTGCCCCTTATGACCACTGCCCATTGGCAACGCTCCCCCCGCTGGCTGAAAAATCTGCTGGCCGCCGCCCTGCTGCTGCCGTCCCTCGCGTTCGCCCAGGAACGCCCGTGGCCGGATGGCTCGCAACTGGTGATTTCGTTCTCCATGCAATTCGAAACCGGCGGCCAGCCCGACGGTGCCGAAAGTCCGTTCTCCGGCACTCCATTGCCCAAGGGTTACCCGGACATGCCGGCACAGACCTGGTTCGACTACGGCTACAAGGAAGGCCTGTGGCGGATGCTCGACTTGTGGGACCGCAACGGCATCAAGGTCACGTCCCATGTGGTGGGCGAAGCGGCATTGAAACACCCTGAACTGGTGCGGGCGATCGCCGATCGCGGCCATGAAGTCGCCGCCCATGGCATGCGCTGGGCCGACTCCTACAACATGAGCTACGAGCAAGAGAAGGCCTTCATCGGCGACGGCGTCGAGGCGGTGCAGAAACTCACCGGCCAGCGCTCGGTGGGCTACAACGCCAATTGGCTGCGGCGCAGCCCCAATACCCTGAAAGTGCTGCAGGATCTGAACTTCACCTATCACATCGATGACGTCAGCCGTGATGAGCCGTTTGTGACACTGGTCCGTGGCAGGAAATTCGCCGTGGTGCCTTACACCCTGCGCAACAACGACATTGTGCTGATCGAAGGCCGGCACTTCTCGGCGCAACAGTTCTACCGGCAATTGGTGCTGGAATTCGACCGCCTGTACGCCGAAGGTGCCAGCCAGCGGCGGATGATGTCGGTGAGTCTGCATGACCGCATCGGCGGCACCCCGGCGATGGTCGAGGCGGTGGAGCGTTTTATCCGTTACGCCAAGTCCCATCCGAAGGTCAGCTTCATGCGCAAGGATCAGATTGCCCAGATCGTGCTGACCGAAAAAAACCCGCTGATCGATAACACCGAGGCGGCGTACAACCACTGAGCCAAATCACCGCCAAAACCGGAATGAAAAGATCGCAGACTGCGATCTTTTCATCGGCTCGCTACGCCAACAACTGACTCAACACCGCACGCAACTTGCCGGGTTTCACCGGTTTGTTCAGCAATGGCGCGTCGAGCCGCTGCAACGAGCGTCGACACTGATCGGTGCGGTCGGCGGTGATGATCACCGCCGGTATCGCCCGGCTGAAATGCTCGCGCAGATGCCGGACCACTTCACAACCCACCACCCCGTGATCCAGGTGGTAGTCCGCCAGAATCAGTTCCGGCGCCTGCCCCTGCAAAGCCACCAGCGCGGTGGCCTCATCGGTGGCGGTGACCACCTCGCAGCCCCACTGCCCGAGCAGTGCGCTCATGCTTTCAAGGATGCTGACTTCGTTGTCCAGCACCAGCAGGCGCCGCCCCGGCAGCGGGTTGCCGGTGCTCGGCTGCGGCGCGGCCTGGCTGATCGGCAGTGGAATCTCACGGGAAATCGGCACCTCGATGCTGAACATCGAACCGCGCCCTGGCCGCGAATGCACCTGAATCCGGTAATCGAGGATCTTGGCGATGCGTTCGACAATCGCCAGTCCCAGGCCCACGCCCTTGCGATCGGCGGCGCGGCCAACGTCCAGTTGGTTGAATTCGAGGAAGATCGAGTCGAGACGATCCGCCGGGATCCCGCGCCCGGTGTCCCAGACTTCGATTCGCAGTACGTCGCCCCGGCGCCGGGCACCCAGCAGGATGCTGCCGTCGTCGGTGTAGCGGCAGGCATTGCTGAGGAAGTTGCGCAGAATCCGCGTCATCAGCCGCAAGTCGGTATGAATTGCGTAATCACCCATGTGCACCCGCAGGTTCAACCCGGTCGCCGCGGCCACCGACTGAAACTCCGAAACCAGTGGCGCGAACAATTCATCGAGGCGGTACAGGGCGATGTCCGGCTTTACCGCGGCCTGATCGAGCCGGGAAATATCCAGCAGATCGGTGAGCAAGTCCTCGGCCCCTTCCAGCGCCTGATGCGTGCGTTCCACCAACACCTGCTCGACGTCGGGCAGCTTGCGCTCGCGCAAGGTCGAGATCAGCAAACGCGCGGCGTTGAGCGGTTGCAGCAGGTCGTGACTGGCGGCGGCGAGGTATTTGTCCTTGCTGCGATTGGCCGCCTCGGCGGCATCACGGGCGTCGCGCAAGGCTTCGGCGATCTGTTTACGCTCGGTGATCTGTTGTTGCAGATTGCGGTTGGCGTCCAGCAACTCATTGGTGCGCGCGGTGACCCGTTGCTCCAACTGGTCATTGAGCTGTTGCAAACGCTCCTGGGCCTGCTTTCGTTCGGTGATGTCGGCGACGAACCCCTCCACCAGGCCTTCCTGATCCGGTTTGAGCAGCAGGTTCATCAACACGTCGAGGACAGTGCCGTCCTTGCGCCGCAGCTGGGTTTCATAGCCCAGCAGGCTGCGCTCACGCTGGAGGACTTCGCCGATGCTTTCCAGCTCTTGCGCGCCGCCGACGAACAGCGTGCCCGCCAGGTCCGTCAGGGAAAACAGCACCTCCTGCGGGTCCTGATAGCCAAGCATCCGCGCCAGCGCCGGGTTGGCGGCGCGCATGCCTTCCTGCAGGCTGGCCTGGAAGATTCCGTGCACCGCGTTTTCGAACAGCCATTTGTAGCGATTGCGCTCGGCCTCCAGTTCATCCAGGCGCGCGGCCAGTTCCGGGTAATGACTCTTGCGCGCCGAGTGATTGCCCAGCCCGAGTAACCCGGTCAGCGCCCGTTGCTGTTCGTCAGAGGGCTTCGCCATAGACGACCTCGACGTCGCGCTGACTGGACTCGCGCGGGTTGGTAAGGATGCAGGGGTCATCCATGGCATGTTGCGACAGGAACGGAATGTCCGACGTGCTCACCCCGTGCAGGCCCAGGGTTTCGTGGAAGCCGATGGCGTGTTTGAGGGCGATCAAGTGGTCGACCAGACGTCCGCAGATCTGCCGGTGATTCAGGCCGCGACAATCGATGCCGAAGGTCTCGGCGATCACCTTGAAGCGCTCCGGCGCCGAGCTGTAGTTGAACGCCACCACGTGTTCCACCAGCACCGCGTTGCACAAGCCGTGAGGCAGATCGAGGAATCCACCGAGGCTGTGGGACATGGCGTGCACCGCGCCGAGGATCGCGTTGGAGAACGCCAGCCCGGCCTGCATGCTGCCGAGCATGATCTTTTCCCGCAGGGCGATGTCGTTCGGGTTGGCGATCATCTGCACCAGATTGCCGTTGATCAGCCGCATCGCCTCCAGCGCGTGGGGATCGGTGAGCGGCCCGTGGCCGGTGGAAACGAAGGCCTCGATGGCGTGGACCAACGCGTCGATGCCGGTACAGGCCGACAGGAACGGGTCCATGCTCAAGGTGGTTTCCGGGTCGATCAGCGACACGTCCGGCACCGCAGCCTTGCTGACGATGGAGAATTTCATGCGTTCTTGCTGATTGGAGATGATCACGAACTGCGACACATCGGCCGACGTGCCGGCGGTGGTCGGGATCAGGATCAGCGGCGGGCTGGGCATGCGCAGGGTATCCACGCCCTCGAATTCAAGGATGTTGCGCCCGTGGGCGACGACGATGCCGATGCCCTTGCCGCAGTCCATCGGGCTGCCGCCGCCGACCGCGACGATCACATCGCAGTGATTCTCCCGGTACAGTTCGGCGCCGAGCATGACTTCCTCGATCCGCGGGTTGGGCGAAACGTCGCTGTACACAAAGTAATCGATGCCCTGGGCTTGCAGGCTGGCCTCGACATCGGCGACCCAACCGGCGGCGATCACACCGGGGTCGCTGACCACCAGCACCTTGCGGGCGCCGAAGGTCTTGGCGTAATTGCCGACGTTATGCCGACAGCCGGCACCGAAGATGATTTCAGGTGAAACGAATTTACGCAGTTGACTGAGATTCTGGCTCATTGGAAAGCCTGTTTTTATTGTTTTGAAAGGTAAAGCCAACACTAAAGCATCCGGCTGCGAATGCAATCAGACCAATGGGTAGCAACTACCGGGGGTGGGGGCTTCGCGTTCGCAATTTATCCGCGATAGATCAGCCGCGAAGCCTTTTCATTGCGCAATGTCAGGTGTTCCATGCCCTGCCCCGGCGCGTCGGCTTCGTCCCGGGCCTTGAGGATGACGCTGTGGTGCGGCGACTTGCTGCACACCGGGTCGGCGTTGCTCGCGTCCCCCGTGAGCATGAATGCCTGGCAGCGGCAGCCGCCCAGGTCCTTATGTTTTTCATCGCAGGAACGGCACGGCTCTTTCATCCAGTCATCGCCGCGAAAACGATTGAAGCCGAAGGAGTCGTTCCAGATGTGTTCGACGCTGTGCTCGCGCACATTGGGGAACTGCACCGGCAGCTGACGCGCGCTATGACAAGGCAACGCCGTGCCGTCCGGGGTGATGTCGAGAAACAGGTTGGCCCAGCCATTCATGCAGGTCTTGGGGCGCTCTTCGTAATAGTCCGGGGTGACGAAAATCAGCTTGCACGGGTGGCCCTCGGCCTCAAGCCGCTGGCGATACTCGTTGGTGATGCGCTCGGCGCGCTGTAATTGTTCGCGGGTCGGCAACAGGCCGACGCGGTTGAGTTCGGCCCAGCCATAGAACTGGCAGGTCGCCAACTCGACGAAATCCGCTTCCAGCTCCAGGCACAGCTCGATGATCTGCGCGATCTGGTCGATGTTGTGCCGATGGGTAACGAAGTTCAGCACCATCGGGTAGCCCTGGGCTTTCACCGCCCGGGCCATGGCCAGTTTCTGGGCGAAGGCCTTGCGTGAGCCGGCGAGCATGTTGTTGACCGCTTCGTCGGCGGCCTGAAAGCTGATCTGGATGTGGTCCAGCCCGGCGACCTTGAAGTCGCGGACCTTCTGTTCAGTCAGGCCGATACCCGAGGTGATCAGGTTGGTGTAGTAACCCATGTCCCGCGCGGCCTTGATCAGCTCGGCCAAGTCCTGGCGCACCAACGGCTCGCCACCGGAAAACCCCAGTTGCGCGGCGCCCATCTCCCGGGCCTCGCGGAACACCCGGATCCACTCTTCTGTGCTCAACTCCTCACCCTGTTGGGCGAAATCCAAGGGGTTGGAGCAATACGGGCATTGCAGCGGGCAGCGATAGGTCAGCTCCGCCAACAGCCACAACGGTGGGCCGGGTTGCTGCTCGATCGCGTTCACAGGGCGATCCCCCGGTGCCAGACCCGCTCGGCGGTGACCGTGTGATACGGCGGGCGGTCCAGCTCATAAGCCATGCTCATCGCGTCGAGCATGCTCCACAGCACATCAAGCTTGAACTGCAGAATCTCCAGCATGCGCTGCTGGCCCTCGACCGTGACGTAATGCGCCAGGGTGATGCGCAAACCATGCTCGACATCGCGCCGGGCCTGGCTCAGGCGCGTACGGAAATAGTCGTAACCGGCCGGGTCGATCCATGGGTAATGGCTGGGCCAGGCGTCGAGCCGAGACTGATGGATCTGCGGTGCGAACAGTTCGGTCAGCGAACTGCTGGCCGCTTCCTGCCAACAAGCACGGCGGGCGAAATTGACGTAGGCGTCCACGGCAAATCGCACACCCGGCAGCACCAACTCTTGCGAGAGAATTTGTTCGCGATCCAGCCCCACCGCTTCGCCCAGACGCAACCAGGCTTCGATGCCGCCTTCGCTGCCGGGGACTCCGTCATGGTCGAGAATCCGTTGCAGCCATTCCCGCCGCACGTCGCGGTCCGGACAGTTGGCGAGGATTGCCGCGTCCTTCAGGGGAATGTTCACCTGATAGTAGAAGCGATTGGCGACCCAGCCCTGGATCTGCTCGCGGGTGGCGCGCCCGGCGTACATGGCTTGGTGGAATGGATGATGGATGTGGTAATAGGCGCCTTTGGCGCGCAGGGCCGCTTCGAATTCGGTGGGGGTCATGGGGGTGTCAGTCATTGCGGTTCTCCGGGGAATAACCGTTGGGTTCTGCGATGAGGCCATCCGCTACAGCTCAATACTCATGCCGTCATAAGCCACTTCAATCCCCCGCCGTTCCAGCAACGCCCGCTCGGCCGAGTCTTCGTCGAGGATCGGGTTGGTGTTGTTGATGTGGATCAGCACCTTGCGCTGGCGATTGAAGCCCTCCAGCACTTCGAGCATCCCGCCGGGACCGCTTTGTGGCAGGTGGCCCATTTCGCGGCCCAGGCTCTGGCCGACTTCACATACGCGCATTTCATCGTCGCGCCACAGCGTGCCGTCCAGCAGCAGGCAATCGGCGCGCTGCATCCAGCTCAATACCTCGGCATCGACCTGCCCCAGACCCGGCGCATAGAACACCGATGCTCCGTTGCGCAGGTCTTCGATGAACAGGCCGATGGTGTCCCCCGGCTGCGGGTTGCCACGGTTGGGGGAATACGGCGGTGCGTTGCTGACCAATGGAATGGCGCGAAATTGCAGGTGTTGGCAGGCTGCGATGCTGAACGGCTCACGGTCCAGTTCGATCGGTTGCCACTGCAAACCACCGTTCCAGTGTTTGAGCATGGTGAACAACGGGAAGCCGCTGCTCAGGTCTTCATACACCCGCTCGGTGCACCAGACCGAATGCGGGCAGCCTTCGCGCAGGCTCAACAGGCCGGTGCAATGGTCGATCTGACTGTCCAGCAGGACCACGCCGGCAATCGCCGTGTCACGCACGCGGCGGGCCGGTTGCAGCGTCGGGAAGCTTTCGAGTTGGGCGCGGATGTCTGGTGAAGCATTGCAGAGTATCCATTCCACACCGTCGTCGCTCAGGGCAATGGACGACTGCGTACGGCGTTGCGCACGCAGGTTGCCGTGACGCATCGCCGCGCACTGGCGGCAGTTGCAGTTCCATTGCGGAAAACCGCCGCCGGCGGCGGAACCGAGAACGCGGATGTGCATGGCAGGCTCCAGAAAGCAGGCCCGGCCAACGCGACGGCTGACCGGGCGATCAATCAACGGTTGGCGAAATACATCGTCACTTCGAAGCCAATGCGCAGATCGGTAAACGCGGGTTTATGCCACATGGGTCATTCCTCTTCTTGTGCCGGACGATTCCGGTGGAGCCATTAATGCACGGGGCGCCGACTGCCCGAATGCTACTTTCGAAGGAGGTGGCGGCGTGCGTTGGTAGGGGGGCGCGCAGATCTTAAGCACCACACAAAATCCTGTGGGAGCGGGTTTGAGTGGCGAGGGAGCTTGCTCCCGTTGGGTCGCGAAGCGGCCCCAAAAGCTTCGCGACTGCTTCGCAGCCGAACGGGAGCAAGCTCCCTCGCCACAGGCAAGCCCCCTCGCCACAAAGGCTCGCTCCCAAAGGGTCTGTGGTGTGCTTATGAGTTAGAAGAACCCCAGCGGATTGATGTCGTAGCTCACCAGCAGGTTTTTGGTCTGTTGGTAATGGTCGAGCATCATCTTGTGGTTCTCACGGCCGACACCGGACTTCTTGTAGCCACCGAACGCGGCGTGGGCCGGGTACAGGTGGTAGCAGTTGGTCCAGACGCGCCCGGCCTTGATCGCCCGGCCCATGCGGTAGGCGCGGTTGATGTCGCGGGTCCACAGGCCGGCGCCGAGGCCGAATTCGCTGTCGTTGGCGATCGCCAGGGCTTCGGCTTCGTCCTTGAAGGTGGTGACACCCACCACCGGGCCGAAGATTTCTTCCTGGAACACGCGCATTTTGTTGTGGCCCTTGAGCAGCGTCGGCTGGATGTAATAGCCGCTGGACAAGTCGCCTTCCAGCCGCTCGGCCGCGCCGCCAGTGAGCAGCTCGGCGCCCTCCTCCTGGGCGATTTTCAGGTACGAGAGGATCTTGTCGTATTGCTGCTCGGACGCCTGGGCGCCGACCATGGTCTCGGTGTCCAGCGGGTTGCCACGCTTGATCTTGACGATCTTCTTCATCACCTCGGCCATGAACGGCTCGTAGATCGATTCCTGCACCAGTGCCCGCGACGGACAAGTGCAGACTTCGCCCTGGTTGAAGAACGCCAGCACCAGGCCTTCGGCAGCTTTTTCGATGAACTGTGGCTCGGCGTTCATGATGTCTTCGAAGAAGATGTTCGGCGACTTGCCGCCCAGCTCAACGGTGCTTGGAATGATGTTCTCGGCTGCGCAATGCATGATGTGCGCGCCCACCGGGGTGGAACCGGTGAAGGCGATCTTGGCGATGCGCTTGCTGGTGGCCAGCGCTTCACCGGCTTCGCGACCGAAGCCCTGGACGATGTTCAGCACGCCGGCCGGCAGCAAATCGGCGATCAGCTCGGCGAACACCATGATCGACAGCGGTGTTTGCTCGGCGGGTTTGAGCACGATGCAGTTGCCGGCCGCCAGCGCCGGGGCGAGTTTCCACGCGGCCATCAGCAGCGGGAAGTTCCACGGAATGATCTGCCCGACCACGCCCAGTGGTTCGTGGAAATGATAGGCGGTAGTCAGTTCGTTGATTTCAGCGGCACCGCCCTCTTGAGCGCGGATGCAACCGGCGAAGTAACGGAAGTGGTCGGCGGCCAGCGGCACGTCAGCGTTGAGGGTTTCGCGCACGGCCTTGCCGTTGTCCCAGGTTTCGGTGACGGCGAGGATTTCCAGGTTCTGTTCGATGCGGTCAGCGATTTTCAGCAGCACCAGCGAGCGGTCCTGCGCCGAGGTTTTGCCCCAGGCATCAGCGGCGGCATGGGCGGCGTCGAGAGCCTTTTCGATGTCGGCGGCGCTGGAGCGCGGGAATTCGGCGATCACTTCACCGGTGACCGGTGAGGTATTGGTGAAGTACTCGCCATTGACCGGGGCGACGAACTCGCCGCCGATGAAATTGCCGTAGCGCGGTTTGAAGGAAACGATGGCGCCAGGTGTTCCGGGTTGTGCGTAGATCATGATGGGCCTCTGTCTGGGTCGATGCCTGTCAGGCCAACAGGCGATGAACCGATAGTAGAGAGCCCCGCCTGTCAGACGAATGCGCCGTTGGCAGGGGGACTCTCGTTATTTGGTAGTAGAAGGCGCCGCTGTGTCAGCGGGCTTTTGTGGCGAGGGAGCTTGCTCCCGTTCGGCTGCGAAGCAGTCGTAAATCCAAACGACTCGGTTGGGGCCGGGAACGTTGGGGGCGGCTTCGCAGCCCAGCGGGAGCAAGCTCCCTCGCCACAGGTCATTCATCGCCACTCAGGTTGTGGTTGCCAGGGTTAGTGCTTGGCAACCAGGTCCTTCGGCAGCTTGAAGGTCCACAGCATGCCGCCCTGGTTGAAGTCCTTGATGCGCTTGGCCACTTCGCCGCCCCACAGCGGTACCGCGCCGCCCCAGCCGGAGAGCACCGAAACGTATTGTTCGCCATCCATTTCCCAGGTGATGGGCGAGCCGAGCACGCCGGAGCCGGTCTGGAATTCCCAGACTTTCTCGCCGGTCTTGGCGTTGAACGCTTGTAGGAAACCTTCCGGCGTACCGGTGAACACCAGGTTGCCCTTGGTGGTCAGCACCCCGCCCCACAACGGCGCGAAGTTCTTGTGGCGCCAGACTTCCTTGCCGGTTTTCGGGTCGATGGCGCGCAGCACGCCGATGTAGTCTTCATTCAATGGCTTGATGGTGAAACCGGCGCCGAGGAACGCCGCGCCTTTTTTATAGGCGATGCCTTCGTTCCAGATGTCCATGCCCCACTCGTTGGACGGCACATAGAACAGGCCGGTGTCGCGGTTGTAGGCCATCGGCATCCAGTTTTTCGCCCCCAGGAACGCCGGCGCTACAAACACCGAACTGCCTTTGGCCTCGGAGCCCGGTGCACCCGGACGGCTGTCTTCGTTGTAGATCGGCCGACCGTTTTTATCCAGGCCACTGGCCCAGGTGATCTTGTCCACGAACGGGAAGCCGCGGATGAATTTGCCGTTGGTGCGATCCAGCACATAGAAGAAACCGTTACGGTCCGCGGTGGCCGCGGCTTTGATTTCCTTGCCGCCTTCGTTGTAGTTGAACGACACCAGTTCGTTCACGCCGTCATAGTCCCAGCCGTCGTGAGGGGTGCTCTGGAAGTGCCATTTGATCGTGCCGTCGTCCGGGTTCAGCGCCAGGCGCGAGGACGAGTAAAGGTTGTCGCCAGGGCGCAGGTGCGAGTTCCAGGGTGCCGGGTTGCCGGTGCCGAACAGCAGCAGATTGGTTTCCGGGTCGTAGTAGCCGCCCAGCCACGGCGCCGCGCCGCCGGTTTTCCACAAATCGCCCGGCCAGGTCTTGCCCGCTTCGCCGCCGGAGATGCCGTTCTCTACGGCCTTGCCGTCTTTGTAGACGTAACCCATGTGGCCTTCGACCGTTGGCCGGGTCCACAGTAGATCACCGTTTTTCGGGTCGTAGGCTTCGATCTTGCCCACCACCCCGAACTCGCCACCCGCCACGCCAGTGATCAGTTTGCCGTTGATCACCAGTGGCGCGGCGCTGATGGAGTAGCCTTCCTTGTGGTCGGCGACTTTCTTGCTCCATACCACTTTGCCGGTGTCTTTATTCAGGGCCACGAGCTTGGCGTCGAGAGTGCCGAAGATCACCAGGTCGCCATACAGCGCCACGCCACGGTTGATCACGTCACAGCACGGACGGATGTCATCCGGCAGGCGCGCGTCGTATTGCCAGAGCTTGCGGCCGGTGCGCGCATCCACGGCGAACACCCGTGAGTAGGAACCGGTCATGTACATCACGCCGTCCTTGATCATCGGCTGCGCTTGCTGACCGCGCTGTTTTTCACCGCCGAACGAAAAGGCCCAGACCGGGCGCAAGTCTTTCACGTTGTCGACATTGAGGGTGTCCAGCGGGCTGTAGCGCTGACCCTGGACGCCCAGGCCATTGGTGACGACCTGTTCCGGATTCTTCGGATCCTGGAGGATGTCTTGATCGGAGACTGCGGCCATTGCCTGGCCGGACAACAGCATGGCACTGAGCAGCACGCTCAAGACGAAGGGTTGGCGACGTGCGGGTTGGGTCATGACGGCTACCTCTGCGGTTTTTGTTATACCCGGGAAATTTTCCCGGTCTGGTGCAGATTCTTGGGCGCCGCCGCCCTTGCAACAATTGCCCGCAATGCGGAGATTTCTAGTTCCTTGGTAGCGGGTCGGATGATGCCAATCAACGAAGGCTCACCACAAAGGATGCGTCGTATCTGAGATGGACTACTGATCCTTGCCGGAATCCACCCGCGTCATCTGCGCTCGCTCATAGCGCGGGTACAAATGGCTGACGCTGCGGATCAGCTCATAACGGCTCAGGTTGATCCCGGCGAAACGTTCAGGAATGGGGCTGCGGATCATCTCGGCCATGTCGCTGCCGTTCGCCGCACCCTCGCGCATGAGTTGATCGAGCCAGGAGAGGTAATCGCGCATTTGCTCGAACGGTTTGCTGTCCGTTGCCACGGGGCCATGACCGGGGACGATCAGCGTCCACGGCAGCCCCTGAAGCGTGGCGAGATCCGCCAGCCACACCGACAACCCCGGGCTGTTCGGCGTGGTCAGGGCCCGTTGATAAAACACCAGATCCCCGGCAAACAGCACGCCGGTTTTCTGGTCGAGAATAGCCAGATCCGCGCCGGTGTGCCCACCCAGACTCAGCAGCCGCAAATCGTGGTTCCCAAAACTTTGCACGCCAGGCATCAATACCTGCGTCGGCAACACCACTTCGGTGCCGCGCATCCAGTCACCCACCAGTCGATACATGTTCTCGGCCATCGCATCACCCTGTTGATGCAACAGCTCGGTGGTGCCGGCCAGTGCACCAATCGGCACGTCGACGAAGGCCTGATTGCCCAGCACATGGTCGGGATGGTGATGGGTCAGCAACACCTGGATCACCGGTTTATCGGTGGTTGTGGCAATCGCTTTGCGCAGGGCCTCGCCGTAGCGCTTCGATGGCCCGGTGTCGATCACCACCACCCCTTGCCCGGTGACGATGAATGCGGTGTTGACGATGTTGCCGCCGTTGTTCTTGGCGAAGTTATCGGTGCTGCCCTCAAGCAGCCAGGTGTCTTCGGCAATCTGTCGGGGCTTGAGTGCGTAATCGGGATCGGCCAGGGTCGGCAGGCTCACACAGATGAACAACAACAGCATCCAGCGCATCACACGCTCCTTGGGTCAGGGTATGGCCGCATCGAATTGATTGCCGCTGTTGTCGCGCAGTATCAGGCGCGTCTGCCCCGCACCTTCGATGTCGAAAGCCAGGTTGGGGTTTTCGCTGACCGCCGGGAACAGCTCCAGACGCGCCAGTACCCGGTCGTCTGAGTCCCGCAGCTCGGCCTGGTTGAGGAAAAATTCCGGGATGCCGCTGACCATGCCGTTGTCCATCGGATGCGCCACTTGCAAACGCACGCGACTGAACTCACCACGGGGATAACGACCGCCGAGCACTTCACCGATGTGTTCTTCCCAGCCCGGCTGGGTGCGCACCACGCTCGGCGCCGTGCAACCGCCGCCGGCCGCGTCGATCAGGGTCGAACCGACATGCCACAGCCCGTCGCGGGTCAACACCGCCGCGCGCAATGGCGTGGCCTGTTCGACGCGGATGCGGATCGACAGCCAGGGCAGCACACCGGTCAAAGGCTCGAAGTCGACGATTTTCGGCAGCGGGTTGAGTTCGGCCCAGGCAAGGATTCGCACCACTTCGCCCTTGAACGCCCGAGCGTCGATTTCCAACGGCACTTGCCGGGCGTCTTCGGCGAACGGCGGTGCCAGCAGCTTGACCCGCTCGTCGAACACGAACGGTGCGTCGCCAAGCATCTGCTTGTGATAGAACGCCCACATCACCGACGGCACCGGATCGACCTCAACCGCCTGCGCGGCCAAGGGCAACCAGCAGGCCAACAGCCAACGCGCGCGCCAATTCATTGTTGATACATCTCGGGCACGTCATAGCGCAGGCCGTAATGGGCATAAATGCTTTTGAGCGTGCCCTCGCGAATCAACGTTTCCAACGCCTCTTCCACGGCATAGGCCAGTTGCCGGTTGCTTTCATGCACCGCCATGCCGATCTCCCAGCGTTGCTTGCCCATGTTCGGGTAGGCGTTTTCCGCCAGCGCCACTTGCGGATCGGCGGCCTGATGCACCTGCCAGTCGATCTCGCCGCGCATCGCCATCACCGCGTCGACTTCACCGGCCTTCATCGCGGCAAACGCCTGGGGCACACCGGGGTAATGGTGGGTCTTGGCGGCAAGCATGCCGTTGAACACCGAGGTCAGGTAAAACGAGGGCACGCTGTCGACTTCGACGCCAATCGGGTGCTGCTGGAACACCGCGACGCTGGCCACCGAGTCCAGTCGACGACGGTCATACGCCACCTGCCATTGTTCGGTCTGGTACGGCCCGAACATCACCACATGGCCGTTCTCCAGTTCGCCCAGCTCATTGCGTTTCTGTGAGTAATCGCGGTCGTAGGGGACGCGCATCATCAGGTCGGCCAGTTGCTGATTGTGCAGCTGACTGGCCCGCCAGATGTAATCGCGCAGGTCGTCGTCGAGCTTCTCCCCGGCGGGCGCCCAGATCAGTTTCAGGCGTACCCCCATGGCCTTGGCCAAGGCCTGGGCGAGTTCGACATCGACTCCGCGAGGCTGGCCGGCGTCTTCGAAACTGTAGGGCGCGAAGTCCTTGTAGACCGCGACTTTCAGCTCGGCGGCGGCGATCATTTCGTCATAGGTTCGAACCTGTGCCTGCGCTGCCTGGCAGCACAACCACACAGCGCTGATCAACACCGCGAGCAGGCGCATGGGTCACTCCTCGACGTGCACGCTGTCCAGGTAGGTGCGTACCGCCCACAAGGCTTCCTGGCTCAAGTAGTCGGCCATCTTCGGCATGTACACCCGGCCATCACGCACGGCACCATTACGCACCCGTTCGACGAACCACTCATCACCAGCCTCGCCGACATCGAGCATGCGCAAGTCAGGGGCAATGCCGCCGGATTTGGCTTCGAGGCCATGACAGGCCGCGCAGTTCTGGTTGTAGGCCGAAGAGCCGATCTCCAACGCTTTATCGTGTTCCGGGGAGGAGCGGTACGGGTTCACCGCCGCCCAACCATCGGCATTAACCTGCACGCCGGCATCCTTGATCGGGGTCAGTCCCTTGGTTTCGACGGCCTGGGGTACCACGTTGCCGTGAGCCCAGACGGAACCTGCGCTGATGAAGCCGGCCAGCAGTCCGGCAACGAGCAAGGCGTTGCGTTTTGTTGTCATTGTTATGCCCTCAAGATTGCACGCAAGACCTCTCTGAAGAGGCTATGGCACCCATCTTAGGAACGGCTTCGCGCCAACCCCATGCTGCTTTGGTGGTCGCGGCCTACTCCCTTGGTAGTAGGGCTTGCGGCGAACAGTCCGGGGGCGTTCTGGCGCCGTTACTACCTTGGTACTGGCTCATCGGTACTTTCTGCATATTTCCCCGACCGACCGGGGTTCCTATGCTGGCGCTACCTGTGATGGAGTGCCTTATGCGCCAGCTCGCCCCTTATGCCTTGATCTACCTGCTGGCGATTGCCTGCGCCGCCGGGTTGGCGACCCAGAGTCAGGCGGCGGATGCTCCGTTGCAGGTGCGGATCGGCTACCTGGGGTATCGCCCCGATCCTGGGCCATTGCTGTCGAACGTTATTCCTGAACCGACCGATGCCGGCCTGCGGGGCGCTGAACTGGCAATCATCGACAGCAACAGCACCGGGCACTTTCTCAACCAGCGCTACGAGTTGGTCAGCGCCAATGTCGACAACCCCGACGCCTTGCTCGAAGCCGCCAAAGCCCAACACGAACAAGGCCTGCGGCTGTTTGTGGTGAATGCACCGGCGGAAAACCTGCGCCGACTCAGCGCCATGCTCCCCGACAGCCTGCTGTTCAATGCCGGCAGCCCCGATGACAGCCTGCGCACTACCGATTGCCTGCCGAACGTGCTGCACAGCCTGCCGAGCCGGGCGATGCTGGCCGATGCGTTGGCGCAGTTTCTGGTGCTGCGCAAATGGCAACGGGCGCTGCTGATCGTCGGCCCCACCGCCGACGATCAAGCCTACGCCGCCGCCCTGCGCCGGGCGGCAAAACGCTTCGGCCTGCAACTGGTGGCGGAGAAAGCCTGGAGCTTCGATAACGATCAACGGCGCAGCGCCCAGGCCGACATGCCGCTGTTCACCCAAACCGCCGAGTACGACGTGGTGCTGGTGGCCGATGAACGCGGTGACTTCGGCGAGTACGTGCCCTACCAGACCTGGTACCCACGCCCGGTCGCCGGCACCCAGGGCCTGACCCCGGTGGGCTGGCACAAGACCGTGGAAACCTACGGTGCCGCGCAGTTGCAAAAACGCTTCGAAGCCCTGGCCGGGCGCTGGATGAACGACCGGGATTTCGCCGCATGGATGGCGGTGCGCAGCATTGCCAGCGCGGTGGGCAAACTGCGTCAGGCCGATGCCATGGCGATTCGTACCCTTGAAATCAGCGAGCAATTGCCGCTGGACGGCTTCAAGGGTCGCAAGCTCAGTTATCGGCCATGGAACGGTCAGTTGCGCCAACCGATTCCCATCGTGCAACCCCGGGCGCTGGTCAGCACCTCGCCGCAAGACGGTTTCCTGCACCCCTTCAACGAAATGGACAGCCTGGGTTACGACAAAGCCGAGGTCAGCTGCCGCTTTCCCTGAAAGCTCTACCACCACAACAATAAGGAATCTGCCATGCGCCGCACCCTGCTTTCATGCGCTCTACTGCTCGCCGCCGGGCATGCGGCGGCCAGCACCGCCTGGGTCTCCAACGAAAAGGACAACAGCCTGAGCCTGATCGACATGCAGACCCTGCAAGTCACCGACACCCTGCCCGTCGGCCAGCGCCCGCGCGGCCTGTTGCTGTCCCACGACAACAAGCTGCTGTACATCTGCGCCAGCGATTCGGACCGGGTCCAGGTGATGGACGTCGCCACGCGCAAGATCATCAAGGAACTGCCCTCGGGCAAAGACCCCGAACAATTCGCCCTGCACCCCAACAATCGCTGGTTGTATGTCTCCAACGAGGACGATGCGCTGGTGACGGTGATCGACACCGAAACCTCCAAGGTGCTAGGGCAGATCAACGTCGGCGTCGAGCCCGAAGGCATGGCGGTCAGCCCCGATGGCAAATGGGCGGTGAACACCAGCGAAACCACCAACATGCTGCACTGGATCGACACCGGCACCCAGACACTGGCCGACAATACGCTGGTGGATCAGCGGCCACGTTTCGTCGAGTTCAATCCCGATGGCTCGCAGCTTTGGGCCTCGGCGGAAATCGGTGGCACGGTGACGATTCTCGACGTCGCCAGCCGCAAGATCCTCAAGACCCTGAGCTTTCAGATCAAAGGCGTGCACCCGGACAAAGTCCAGCCTGTCGGCATCAAGCTCAGCGCCGACGGCAAGTACGGCTTCGTCGCCCTCGGCCCGGCCAACCATGTGGCGGTGATCGACGCCAAGACCTTCGAGATTGTTGATTACCTGCTGGTGGGGCGACGGGTCTGGCAGATGGCGTTTACCCCGGATCAACGGCAATTGCTGGCCACCAATGGCGTCAGTGGCGATGTGTCGGTGATCGATGTCGACACCCTCAAAGTCAGCAAATCGGTGAAGGTCGGGCGCTATCCCTGGGGCGTGGTGGTGACGCCATGAACGCCCTTGAGGTCAGCGACCTGAGTTTCGCCTACGGCCCACGCGAGGCCTTGCGCCAGGTGAGTTTCAGCCTGGCACCGGGGCGTTTTGCGGCGCTGCTTGGGCCCAATGGCGCGGGCAAATCAACCCTGATCGCCCTGCTCACCCGCCTCTATGATCTGCAACGCGGTGATATCCGGGTCGGCGGCTGCTCGTTGCGCGACGCGGCACGCCCGGCGCTCAAGCAATTAGGGGTGGTGTTTCAGCAAAGCACGCTGGATCTGGACCTCAGCGTCGAGCAGAACCTGCGTTATCACGCCGCGCTGCATGGTCTGTCCCGACGCCAGACCGGGCTGCGGGTCGACGCGGAGCTGGCGCGTCAGGCCCTGACCGAGCGCCGTCGCGAGCGAGTACGCGAACTCAATGGCGGCCACCGCCGGCGGGTGGAAATCGCCCGCGCGTTGCTGCACGAACCACGCCTGTTGTTGCTTGACGAGGCGAGTGTCGGCCTCGACCCGGCCAGTCGCCTGGTGCTCAACCAGCACATCCGCAGCCTGTGCCGCGAGCAAACCATCAGCGTGCTCTGGACCACTCATTTGCTGGATGAAGTGCAGCCCAGCGACGACTTGCTGATCCTGCATCAAGGCCGTTTGGTCGCCAGCGGACAAGCTGATGCGCTGAGCCTGGAACATGGCGGCGACCTCGATTCGGCCTTCGCTCGCCTGACCACCTCGGCCCCTTCAGGAGCAGTCAGCAGATGAACGCTTACTGGCAATGTTTCAGCGGTATCGTGCTGCGCGAATGGCTGCGCTTCGTGTTGCAGCGCACGCGGTTTCTCAGTGCGCTGGTGCGGCCGTTGTTGTGGCTGCTGGTGTTCGCCGCTGGATTCCGCGCGGCACTGGGCATCGCCATCATCGAGCCCTACGACACCTACATTCCCTATGAGGTTTACATCATCCCCGGCCTTGCCTGCATGATCCTGCTGTTCAACGGCATGCAAGGTTCGTTGTCGATGGTGTATGACCGGGAGATGGGCAGCATGCGCGTGCTGCTGACCAGCCCCCTGCCCCGGACCTTTCTGCTGTGCAGTAAATTACTGGCGACGTCGCTGATTTCGTTGTTGCAGGTGTACGCCTTCCTCGCGATTGCCTGGCTGTACGGCGTGCAACCGCCGGCCATGGGCCTGTTGCTGGCGTTGCCGGCGTTGCTGCTGGTGGCGTTGATGCTCAGTGCGCTGGGCCTGTTGCTGTCCAATGCGATTCGCCAACTGGAGAACTTTGCCGGGGTGATGAATTTCGTGATCTTCCCGCTGTTTTTCCTGTCGTCGGCGCTATATCCGCTGTGGAAAATGCGCGATTCCAGCGAGTGGCTGTATTGGCTGTGCGCCTTGAACCCGTTCACCCATGCGGTGGAGCTGGTGCGCTTCGCGCTGTACGAACGCTTCAACCTCTTGGCGCTGGCGGTGTGCGCGGGGCTGACGCTGGTGTTCGCCCTGCTCGCCGTGCTCACCTTCAACCCGCAACATGCGGCCTTGCGTAAATCCGGCTGACTACTCTGAACGATAAAAAACAGGACAAAATTACTACTTTGGTACTGGTTTACCTGTCTATCGTCGCATTCACAACGCATCGCTACTGGCATGTAATGGGTTCATAACTATAAGGACTGACCCCTATGCCGCGTGCCCGACGTGTTCTGTTGCGCCCTTCTCTCGCTGCGCTGTCGCTGAGCCTGTTGCTGGGCACCGCACAGGCCGAAACAGCGCTGTTCTCCGCCGACGGTTATCGCATCGGCCTGTACCGCAGCCCGACTCCGACTCAGCTCCAGGGCGCGAGCATCATCGACACGCCCGCCCTGCAAGACCTGCTCAAGCAGACACCCCCACCGGTGCTGATCGACGTCTACCGCCGACAATGGCTGCAAGGCCGCTTTATCGACGATCAGCCCCACGAAAACCTGCCCGGCAGCCATTGGCTGGCCAATACCGGTGACGGCGATCTGACGCCCGACTGGCAAGACTATTTTGCGCGTAACCTGAACACATTGACCGCTGGCGATCACACGCAACCGTTGGTCTTTTACTGCCGCTCCGATTGCTGGTTGAGCTGGAACGCGGTAAAACGCGCTGCTTCCATGGGCTATAAAACACTGTATTGGTACCGCGACGGACTGGATGCCTGGCAAGCGGCGAATCTGCCCGTGACACAGGCGAAGCCCGAGCCTTTTCCCTGACTTGAGCATTTGCGTGTTGTTGCCACACCCTGAAAAAAAATAATGAGGTGAAAGGCCATGTACAAAATTCTGATTGCCGACGATCACCCGCTGTTTCGTGAAGCCATTCATAACGTCATCAGCGACGGTTTCCCCGGCAGCGAGGTCATGGAAACCGCCGACCTCGACAGCGCCCTGGCCCTGACCCAGGAACACGACGACCTGGACCTGATCCTGCTCGACCTGAACATGCCCGGCATGCACGGCCTCAATGGCCTGATCAACCTGCGCAACGAGGCGCCGACCATTCCGGTGGTGATCGTCTCGGCCGAACAGGACAAGCAGATCGTGCTGCAAGCCATCACCTATGGCGCGGTGGGGTTCATCACCAAGTCCTCGCCACGGGCGCAGATGACCGAAGCCATCCAGCAGATTCTCAATGGCAATGTGTACCTGCCGCCGGACATCATCCGCACGCAAAAGAGCGGTGCCAGCCGGCGCATGAGCGAGACCCCGAGCTTCCCGCCGGAGCTGCTCCAGGCGCTGACCCGCAAACAGCTGCTGGTGCTTGAACGCATGACCAAGGGCGAGTCGAACAAACAGATCGCCTACACCCTGGAAATCGCCGAAACCACGGTCAAGGCCCACGTCTCGGCGATCTTGCGCAAACTCAATGTGCACAACCGGGTGCAGGCGATATTGAGTGCCGGGGATATTGATTTCGGGTCGTATTTACGGCGGTAACTGCCCGGTTTGAAAGCTGACCTGTGGCGAGGGAGCTTGCTCCCGCTCGGCTGCGAAGCAGTCGTCAATCCAGGCGACTCGGTGGTTTGTAAAGGGCCGCTTCGCGCCCCAGCGGGAGCAAGCTCCCTCGCCACAGGTTCGGTGTTATCTGGATGGGCCGAGCAAATGACTCATCGCCGTCTTGAGCTTCATCGGCCGCACCGGTTTGTGCATCAGGGTGTGGCCCAGTTCGCGGATCTGTTGTTTGAGCTCATTGCTGTAGTTGGCGGTGATCATCATCGCCGGGATCGCCGAAGCGCGACGGGCGTTGATGCGGGCCACCGCGTCGACACCGTTCTGCTCGTCATCCAGGTGATAGTCGGCGATCAACAGGTCGGCTTCGGCGTGATAATTATCCACTTGCCGCGCCAGGTCCTCCTCCGAGAGTGCCGTGACCACCCGGCAGCCCCAACCTTCGAGCAAGGTGCGCATCCCGGCACAAATTGCCGCGTCGTTGTCCAGCACCCACACCCGTGCACCGCGCAGGCGCTCGAGCATCGGTTCACTCATCAACAAACTCGGCAATGCCTTCGGCGCCGTGGCGCTCAAAGGCACTTCGACGGAAAACATCGAGCCCTTGCCCGGCCATGAACGCACGTGAATCCGGTGGCCAAGAATACGCGCGATTTTCTCGACGATCGCCAGGCCCAGCCCCAAGCCGCGATCTTGATCGGGGCGCTGTACGTCACCGCGTTTGAACTCCTGAAAAATCTCCTCCAGACGGTTCTCGGCAATGCCCATGCCGCTGTCCCAGACTTCGATGGTCAGCCGCTGGTGATGGCGCCGGCAACCGAGTACCACCCGCCCGCTGTAGGTATAGCGGATTGCGTTGCTCAGCAGGTTGCGCAGGATCCGCGCGAGCAATTGAATGTCACTGCGCACCAGCGCCGAACACGGGATGAAATGCAGCTCGAGCCCTTCACTACGGGCCACTTGGGTGTATTCGGCGGCCAGGTTTTCCAGCAATTCGCTGAGAGCGAACGGCGCAATGTCGGCCTTGATCACCCCGGCATCCAGTTTGGAAATGTCCACCAGTGTGCCCAACAGGTTTTCCACGTCTTCCAGGGAATTGCTGACATTGCGCACCAGATTTTCGTTGGCCACCGGTTCCCGGCGCTCCAGCAACGCGCTGGTAAACAGCCGCGCGGCGTTGAGCGGTTGCAGCAGGTCATGGCTGACGGCAGCGAGAAATTTGGTCTTCGACAGGTTGGCCTGCTCGGCCTCGAGCTTGGCCTCGCGCAAGCGTGATTCCACGCGGCGGCGCTCGTCGATTTCGCGCAATAGCTGGTCATTGAGGGTGGTCAGTTCGGTGGTGCGTTCGCGTACCCGCAACTCAAGGTTCTGATAGGCCTGATGCAACGCCTCGGCGGTGCGGCGGCGCTCGGTGATGTCGCGGATCAGTACGAAAATCCCGACCACTTCCCCGCTGGCCAGGCGATTGGGTACGTAGGAGCGCAGCATGTAGCGCTCCTGATTGTTGATATTGGTTTCGGCAAACTCGAACGTCACGCTTTCGCCGGCCAGGGCCCGGGCCACATAGGCCTCGAGGCGCTGATAGTGCTGCTCGCTGTGCACTTCGCGCAGGCTCTGCCCGAGCATTACGCCCCGGGGCCAGCAGTACCATTCTTCATAGACTTTGTTGGTGAATTCATAGACCAGATCGGCATTCAGGTAGGCGATCAGCGCCGGCACATGGTCGGTGATCAGGCGAATCCAGCGCTCGCTTTCGCTGAGGGCTTCGGCGTGCTGATAGCGTTCGGTGATGTCAGTAAAGGTGTTGACGAAGCCGCCGGTGGGCAACGGATGGGTGCGGATTTCCAGGACCCGGCCATCGTAGAGGCGCTGCTCGCATTCCTGCACGTACCGGCCGTTGGCATCGCGACTGGCCGGGGTCAGCAGGTTCAGCTCGCTGTCGGCGATCACTTCGGCGAACGGCCGATGAGCCGCCACCGGGGCCAGGCCGCTGAGTTCCAGGAAACGCCGGTTCCACAGTTCCAGAATGCCCTCGGCGTTGACCATCGCCACCCCTTGGGACAGGTTGTCGACCGCCCGTTGCAACAGGTGCGACTTCTGCGCCACGGCCTGCTCGCGGCGCAGGGTTTCGCTGAGTTTGACGTCAGTAATGTCGGTGAACAGGATCACCCGCCCGCCTTCCTGGGTCGGCCGCTCGCTGACTTGCAGCCAACGGCCATTGTGCAGGCGATAGAGCAGGCTTTCGTCGACAGGCGACCGGGGTTCTTCACTGAACAACCCGGTAGAAGTCATCAACCGTTTGACCTCACTCAGGCGCATGCCCGCGTTGATCCGTACCCGGCTGTTACCCCAAAACGCCTTGAAACGGCTGTTGAACAGCACGATCCGCTGCTCGGCATCGAACAGCACAAAGGCGTCAGAGATGCTTTCGATGGCGTCGATCAAGTGTTGATGAGCGGTTTCGGCCCGTAGCCGCGCTTCGCTGAGCAAATGGTTGCCGGCCTTGAGTTCGGCCATGGCCTGGTTCAGGGCGTCGGTGCGCTCACGCACCTGTTCGGCCAGCACCACCGAATGCTGGAACGCCGCATACGGGTCGTTGCCCCGGGTGATACCGGACTCGATGCGTTCGATCAACGCGTCATTGATGCGCTGCAATTTTTGGTTTTCGTGCCGCAGGCTGGCGATTTGCGCCTGAAGGTCAGCGCTGTCCAGGGGCGCGTCCTCGGGCAATGGCAACCCCGGTGAAGGTCTGGTTGATGTGCATGCCATTGAACTGTTCTCCGTAGGTGTTGAAACCCATCACCTGCTGGTCCCGCAAAAACGCGCCGATCTGCTCGAGACTGCCGGCGTCTTCCAGTTCCAGGCGCCGGAGAAAACAGTCACAGCCGATGGTCAGCAACAAGTCCCCGAGACGCTCGCGCAAGCCCTCGAACAGGCCTTGCAGATTCGGCAGCATGGGGCCGGGTTTCATGACGGTGAGGACGATGCCGTTTTCCACCGCACAGTAGAAACTCAGGCTCAGGTCTGGATGAACCTGCTGGATCGCCCGCACGTAATACTGATCGTTGATCCGCACCGCCAACGGGTGTGCGGCAAAGGTCCGGTAATCGAGGTCGGCCACCGCCACGCCGATATGCCGGCCGTACTCCTCGGCGGCCGGTTCGGCGTTGAGCTCGAATACCCGGCGCGAAGTGCTGTCGGCAGCGGTGACCACCAGCTTTTCGGCCCTGGGCAGGATGTGGTGGGTGGTGAAGACTTCGAAGTCCAGCCAGGTATTGACCAGCACCACCACCGCCGCGCCGCTGTGAAACTCGCCGCCGAAATACACATGGGTGTGGGTCAGGTAATTGTCGTCGCCGGCCGAACCGCCGAAATGCGGAATATCGCCCAAAGCCGCGCTCAAGGCAGCGAGCACCATTTCTTCACGACTGGACAAACCATCGAGCAGGGTCAGGGCAAAGCTGTTGCCCTTGATCGGCGCCAGGGTATTGCTGCGACAACCGCTGACCAGGCGCTCGACCATTTGCTGGGCATCGATCAGACTGAAATGCTCCATCTCATCGATCAGTTCGGTAGAGATGGAAAAGTGCCGATGATCGAAGCCCACCGCGGTCACGCAGCTGCGGCCATAACCTTGGGGGGTGATTTCGCCGGCACTGGTGCAGCCCACTAGGCGAATGCCGCCGAAACTCTGCTGCAACGCCTGCCCCAGCGCCTGCAAGTCGTACTCGGCGGAACAGAAGAACAGCACGAAGCCCAAATGCGGGTGCAAGAGTTGTCGCGCCAGATCCTGCGCCGCTTGCTGGGCATCGATGGCCTGGGACATGGCACTGACCACACCGTCACTCTGAACCTGCTGCATCGTCGCCCCTCGCCTGTATGAGGCTCGAGTGTACGAAGCCTGCGGGCGGCGACGAATGCTACTTGGGTAGTGGGTGGGTGGTTCGATGGGATGAGAATGGTGGCCTGATCAGTGGGTGACTAGCGCAATTGTGGCGAGGGAGCTTGCTCCCGCTGGACTGCGAAGCAGTCCCCCGAATACTGGCCGATGCGCGACCAGGATCGGGGCCGCTGCGCGACCCAACGGGAGCAAGCTCCCTCGCCACAAGGAGTGGTTAGTCAGCCCCTACCAGGTCAACACCGCCCCCACCGCAAACGTATCGGTGTTCTCATTCTGGGCGCTGGTGTCGTGGCCGTTGATTTCGAACTGGTTGTACTCGGCGACCAGCTTGAGGTTGTCGTTGACGTCATGGAACAGCGCAACGCCGCGAGTCTCATAATCGGCGCCGCTGCCGACCACGCCGTTACCGTCGTCCTTGGTCTTGCCGTAAGACAAGGCCAGGCGGTTCTTGCCCAGTTTGTAGGAGCCCTGCAACAGGTAACCGTTGCTGTCGACATTACGCAGGGTCGGTTCACCGGCATTGTTGGTGAAGAACGGGTTAATGCCTTTGGCCTGGAAACCGGAGCCGGTCAGCGACAGCCCGCCCATCTTCGCCTGCACACCGTAACCGACACCTTTGGAGGTGACGGACTCGACGTTGGAGTCGGTGTTGTCCGAGGTCTGGTAGCTGCCGTTGAGCCAGCTGTAAATCTTCGCTCCGCCAACGTCGAACTGATAGGTGATCTCGCTCTCGGTACGCGGGTTCTTCTGGTAGGCCTTGCCGGTTGCGCTGCTGTCGTTGGTGTCGACCGGGTCCATGATCCCCACCGCGACCCGCAAGCCGTCCATCATTGGGGTGCGATAGGTAATCTGCGACGTCGGGAACGGGTACGGATAGCCGCTGCCTATATTGCCGAACGACACCCCGCCGCCGTCCACCAGGCCCAACGTATCGCTGACCTGCCCATAACCGGCCAGCAGTTCGTCGAGCAGGATGTTGGAGCGGGCAAACAGGCCGAAATCCTTGCCGATCAGCACCTCGCCCCACTCCGGGTTGGCCACTGTGCCGTAGAACTGCCGCACGTCGATGGCGGTGTCGGTACCGTTGGTTTCGCTGTCGTTGATGGTCACCCAGAACGATGCGCGGGCGCCGAGCTTGAGGTCATCGACCTGCTTGCCCATGTTGAAACCCAGATAGTTAGGTAAAAAACCCATCTTCACCCGCGCCTGGCGCCGGTCGTACTGATCGCCGGCCCGGTCCACGTTGCTGTTGACGTAGAAGGCGTTGATGTAGCCATCGGTGGAGAATGTAGTCTGGTCCTTGTCGTACAGCATGATCTCGGCCTGGGCCATCGAGCTCAGGCCCAGGGATGACAGACTAACGATGAAAGCCGGCAAGAAACGATGCTTGAAGTTCTTATTGTTGTGCATGACGCGCTCCGCTACGGGGACTTGATGTCGGAGGCGATTATCGAAAGCGGACAGGCGGCGTCATACGCTGCCTTGGGGGCGGTTGTCAGGTGCTTTGGAGTGGCCGGTAGCGCGCGGCAAATTCGGTGTAAGACCGCCCGTCGGCCAGGCCCGGAACTTAGGGTGTAAGCCTGCGGGCCACACAGGCGTCCACAGGAACCGGTGCGCGCTAGGCGAGCGCTCTAAACAGCATGTAAACGGCTACCATCACGCAGACGCTGGCAAAGCCGATCTGCAACCCTCGGGCCGGCACCCGCGCGCAGAGTTTTCGGCCGAGGATCATCCCGACGATGCTGGCGACAATGAACGACATGCCCAAACCATCGATCCGCACCCCGGCGTGAAACGCGCCAATCACCCCGATGATCGAGATCAGGCTGATCACCATCAACGACGTGGCGACGATCCCGCGCATCTGCACATCGGTCAGTTGCTTGAACGCAGGCACTATCAGAAAACCGCCACCGACCCCGAGCAACCCCGAGACCACGCCAGTGACCGCGCCGAGCGCGGCAAGGGTCGCGGTGCATTTGGCGGTCCAGGAAAAACGCCCGGTCTGTTGATCGAGCATGCAGTTTTTCTGGCCCCAGTTGGCGTGGCCGTGATCGCTCGGGCCGGCGTCGAGCTTTTCCGGGCGCAGCATCCGCCAGGCCACCATGACCATCAGCAGACTGAACAGGATTTTCAGGATCTTTTCCGGCAACTGATGGGCGAAATAGATGCCCACCGGCGAAAACACCGCGCCGAGCAAAGCAATCAACAGCGCCGCGCGATAGCGCACCAGGCCATGGCGCAACCCGTCGATCGCACCGATCGCCGCCGCACTGCCCACCGCGAACAACGCGACGGGCGCCGCCTGGGTCATGGTCAGACCCAGCCCGAGCACCAGGGCCGGCACAGCAAGAATACCTCCACCGGCTCCGGTCAAGCCGAGCACCAGGCCCATGACCAGGCCAAAAAAACTTGCCAACAACATAGAACACTCATGATCCGCGAAAAAAGGCCGGGGACGCCCGGTATCGATTGAGTGACAGGATAGAGCCCGCACAGTTTTTTTCATTAATTGAATTGATGCGGGGCTGGTCAACGCAGGGAAAATGAAACTACCCTCAGGGCTTGTCCAAACAGAAACAACCACCATGCCCGCCTTGATTGAAGCCTTCCTCGACCCCGCATCCAAGACCTACAGCTATGTGATCTACGAGCACGATGGCGGGCAATGCGCGATTGTCGACCCGGTGCTCGATTACAACGCCGCCGCCGGACGTACCTCGACCGTCCAAGCCGACAAGATCATCGCCTTCGTTCGCCAACACCAGTTGCAGGTGCAATGGCTGCTGGAAACCCATGCCCACGCCGACCACCTGTCCGCCGCGCCTTATCTGCGCCGGGAACTGGGGGGCAAGATTGCGATTGGTGAGTCGATCAGCAAGGTTCAGGGGGTGTTCAAGACGCTGTTCAATCTTGAACCGGGATTCAGGGTCGACGGTTCGCAGTTCGATCACCTGTTCGCGCCGGACGAGTCATTCCGCATCGGCAACCTCAAGGCCACAGCCCTGCATGTGCCCGGACATACCCCGGCGGACATGGCTTACCTGATCGACGGCGACGTGATTATGGTGGGCGACACGTTGTTCATGCCGGATGTCGGCACCGCACGTTGCGACTTCCCCGGCGGCAACGCCAACCAGATGTTCGCCTCGATCCGCAAACTGCTGGCCTTCCCCGCCAGCGTGCGCCTCTTCGTCTGCCACGATTACCCGCCCGAGGACCGCGCCCCGCAATGCCAGAGTACGGTTGGCGAGCAGCGCAAAAGCAACATTCATATTCACGACGGCGTCGACGAAGCCTCCTTCGTCGCGATGCGCACCCAGCGTGACGCCGGTTTGTGCATGCCGACGCTGTTGCTGCCGGCGATTCAGGTGAATGTGCGGGCGGGGAATTTGCCGCCGGCGGAAGATAATGGGGTTACCTATCTGAAAATTCCAATCAATCAGCTTTGAAGCGACGTTTTTTTCCGGTGCGCTCTCAATTTTTTGTCAAATGTACGAAGTAGCTAGGGAAACTGTCTTTGCGGGCCATTTGCTACTATTTTTTTAAACTTACAAACACACCTTATCGAGTCGAACTATGCTCATTTGACTACTCTGGAGGGATCCAAAAATGAGCATGATCGGCGACCACGTCTGGCATAGTCAAAATGGGCTGTTCAACACTAATACCGATAGCAAAGTTGGAGATGTGGCCAGAATTCTGGATCTTGCACACAATAGCGACAGCGAAAACGGATTGTTACTGCAGTTCCACGGTGGACTGGTCGAAAAAACCAGTGCTTTGGATGTCGCGACCAAACTGGTCCCTGAGTACATCCATGCTAAAACTTACCCCGTATTCTTCGTTTGGGAGTCGGGACTGAAGGAAACGCTAATCAACAACCGCGCCGAACTCGCCCAGGATCCGGCGTTTAAAGAGCTAGTGAAGAAAGTCACCGAATGGGTCATTAAAAAGTCTGGTTCTACGTCAAACATCGCTCTTAAAGGGGCTGGCGACAAGATTATCAATGTTTACCAATTGCGCAGCGAGTTTGATAACTGGTTTGGCCAGCACCGGGACACCCCGCCCGTATCAGAGGCAGACATTCAATCCAGCCAAATCAAAACCAAAGGGCTGTCAAATCTATCTGTAGATCAATTGGCCTACGATATCGAGATAGGCCTCAATGACGATCCTGGCTTCAGAAAAGCCTTGGCAGAAGCCTATAACGCGACCCTTTTGCCCACGGAGTTTGCTACTAAGTCCGCTGGAACCCGAAAAAAAGCCGATATTTTACTGCTCAGTGAGTCCGCTCAGAACGAACTGTTTGGGCCCAGGCTGCCGGGCACCCAGACCAAAGGTCTGTTGAGCTGGATCGCCGTCGCACGCTTCGTTGCAAAATTAGTCATTGCAGTTGTCAAGCGTTACCACGATGGACGCGACCATGGCCCATATTGCACGGTTGTGGAGGAGATCTTGCGTGCCGCGTATGGGAACCTCTTGGGGGCAGGCATTTGGAATCAAATGAAAAAAGACACAGTGGACAGCTTCGGCACATTGCCCAATTGCTGCGCTGCTACAGTCGTCAAATACCTTAAACAGCTAGAAGATGGCGGTAAAACTTTCTCGAAAATTACTCTAGTGGGCCATAGCACCGGTGCAATCTACGTCTGTAATTTTCTGGATGCAGTGGCCGTGGCAGGTTTGAAAACGAAGATCAACGTAGTGTTCCTCGCACCTGCCGTGACCTACGACCGTTTTGCCCGCACAGTGACCACACACCAAAACTCTCTGTTGAAATCGTTCCGTATGTTTGCAATGACCGATAAGCGAGAGTCTGCAGACCAAATGCTCAGCATCATCTACAACCGCAGTTTGCTTTACTTTGTTTCGGGCCTTCTTGAGGGGCAGGTACCCGCAACCGGAGGATGGCAAAGCGTTGTCGATATGCCACTGGTGGGGATGGAGCGTTTTCTGAATCATACGGCTGTATTCGGCACGGACCCAGCCGTCAAGATCGTTGCGGCATTTCTCGCCGCGGATCCTTCCCGTATCGCCTGGTCACCTTCATCTCGAGGTCCCGGCTTGAACAGCAATGCCAGCCATCACGGTGATTTCGATGATCAAGACCCGGATACGCTTCGCAGCATCCAGAATCTGGTTACTCTGTAAGGACCTATTACCATGGCTGACGTGGATCATGCGATTCTGCTGGGTATTTCCAATTATTCATCTCCGGACTTCCAAACGCTGGAAGGTCCCTCGAACGATGTTGAACTGTTCCGTCAATGGCTCATGGACAAAGACGGGGGTGCCGTTCCAGAAGCAAACATTAAACTCCTGATTTCTCCAGCACTGGATCAACAACCCAAAAATGACGTCAGATCCTGGGCCCCGACCGCCGAACAATTTCTCAACCACTATGACAAGCTGACCATCGACGAAAACGATTCGTACATTCGACGTGAAGGCGCACGACTCTACCTATACTTTTCCGGGCACGGTTTTTCAGAAAGAAACGATATGACTACCGGAGCTGCGCTTTTTGTAGCAGGTGCCAGTCGATCGCGCCCCTTGAACATTCACGGAACAGCCTTTGCCTGGGAAGCCAGGGATTTGGCGCTATTCGATGAAATTGTCCTGATCATGGATTGCTGTCGTGACTCAGAAACGGCGCTCAAATATGCCAGTCCAGGCAAGAATCAATATGTTGCTGAACTCGCCGCCAATGTTCGAATACTGGCCATTTATGGTTCGGCCAAAGGTGGTAAGGCGCAAGAACGCAAGATTCCAGAGCGGGACAACAAAACCTACAGCCTGCTGACTCATGCCTTGCTCAAAGCGCTGACGGACGCAACACCTGACGAGGGTAACCGTCTTTCCAGCACTTCTTTGAAAAATTATGTCACCAATATTTGGGCGGACATATGTGCTGGCATTCCCGCTGATACTCCACGCTTTGTTCTTCCGGAAGGCGAAGATGTATTTTTTAAAGCTGGCAATAAAGGACTGGTACAAAATTTTGTACTGAGCGCACCTCCGCTGCCTGGTACCGTGCTCACCTTTTACCTCGGCAGCCTCAACTCACCGGTAGCTCGATGCGTATTTACGCAGGATACGATCAACGTCGAAAACCCGATGGGGAGCCCCATCGTTTCCTTATCCGTAGATGCACTTCGATTCGCCCTTAGATTGAACCCTGGCTTCTACAAAATTCAAGCATCGACTGGCGCATACACTTCAGCACCGTTTGAAGTGACAGGAGAACGAGATGTCAACCTCTGACGATAAGCCTGACCGCTTGGTCGATATCCATATACATACAAAAAACGGCTTTGATGAGATCGGACTTATTAATAGTCGATTCGAAGAAGTCGAATTGGGGCTCGGCACACTCACCGCGTCGGTCGAACCAGGTTTTTATAAAGTCAGGCAGCGCGTAGGCGATCTTGAGCAGTCTCAAATCATAGAAGTATCACCCGATACGACGGCTGATTTCGAACTGAACACGTTGACGTTCGATTCCGCTCTACCGCTTCAGGGACCAGAAGCCTCGATGCCGGAAAAAGAAGCGCTGATGCGCGAACCTTCACCCTTTGTGGAAGGACAACCGCCGCCCATCCAAGTTTTTTTATGGGACCCACAACCTGAAAACCAAGAGCGTGCCAGCCCTCAAGAACAACCTATACCAGAGATTTTGAAGCAGTTTCGGTTACGGGCCTTCAAAGGCGAAGTGGAATGTGATTTTTCTACGGTGAACTCATTGCCAGGGACTACGGGGGTGTTTCTGGTGAACATCGATGTACCGGTCGGGACATATCTTCTGGTTCAGCCTGCAGAACAGACAGAACGATGCCTCCCCCTGCACGTCCTCGAAAAATGGGCACCGCAAGTCTACTTTCGGGTTGTCCGGGATAGTAAGGGAGCCATGCTGGCACTGGACTTCAATCACGCCAGTATTACGTATGCAACGCACCAGAAAGCATTGCATACAAAAGAACTGACCCTGCTTGAAGTCGCGCGAAAAGCATTGGCCAGAGGACGATCAGTCAAAAGCCAAGCTCTGATAGACGACCTAGTCAACGGCAACTATCAAGATCCTATGTTACACCTGATTGGCGCTCACCTGTTGCTACTGTCGGCGCACTCCGAATACCCAGAAAGCCTCAATCAATTGCAGAAAATTGTCGATGGGCTGATCGCATCGTTGGGGACTGATTTCCCCGATGTGATTGCCTTGCAAATCGCACTGGCGCAATTGCGTCAAGAACCGTCGGCGACCGACCATTCCCTTACCGCCCCGCCCATACTTCACCGTAGTTGGGATCTTTTGCTACAGGCCTATCGGCACTCAACGATCATCAGTGAAGTCATGGATTTCCCGTACATCGTTGAACCGACATCAACATGGTTTGTGTGGTCGGGAAAAAAGCTCTATACCCCGACCGAAGCCGCGATAAATAGCATGCGCCAACGTCTTTTCTCACTGTTGAGTCCCGCGTTCGCGATAGGCGTGCAAAACCTGGTGAAATGGATAGATAGCTCAGATCGGATTCCAGAGCTTCCATCAGCAGTGGCTGGCAATGCCGTCCCTTTGGTCAAAGCCATTTTGCAAGATGAACAATTAATTGAATGGATTCAGCGGTGGCTGGATCAAGCCGAGAAAGACCCGGCTCTTCAGGATCCGCTGGATCAGGCTTTGTTGATGACGCTCTGCTCGGCCCAGACCCAATACTTCGCCAAACGAAGAGGTAGCAACGAAGTGGCCGAAGATATCGTGCGCAGCTTTGAAGTCCCTGCCCAAGATATTGCAAGCAGTGTAGTGAGGATTCTCATGAGCCTATTCAAGCAGGGCTACAAAGAACTGCCCAGGCTGCTCGAAGTGTTCGAAGCAGAACTGAAGCGAATCGGTTAACGGCGCCAGGCAGAGATGCCTTGCACCGGCAATTATCCTGCCAACGTCAGGCCATTTGCCGGCAACGGCAACGCCGTCTTGTAGCGCACTTGCTTGAGCGCAAAGCTCGAACGAATGTTCGCCACTCCCGGCACCTTGGTCAGAAAGTCCATCATGAAGCGCTCCAGCGACTGGATGGTCGGCACCAACACACGGATCAAATAGTCCGGGTCACCGGCCATCAAATAGCACTCCATCACTTCCGGGCGATCCGAAATCGCCTCTTCGAAATGCTGCAGCGCCTCTTCCACCTGCTTCTCCAGGCTGACGTGAATGAACACATTCACATGCAGCCCCAGCAAGTCGGCATCCAGCAACGTCACCTGCTCGCGAATCAGCCCTAATTCTTCCATCGCCTTGACCCGATTGAAGCACGGCGTGGGCGACAGGTTCACCGAGCGCGCGAGGTCGGCGTTGGTGATGCGCGCGTTCTCCTGAAGGCTGTTGAGAATGCCGATGTCGGTACGGTCCAGTTTGCGCATGAGACAAAAACACCTGTTTTTTATGTTTATGCAGATTTTTTATCCTCAAATGACCTCCAGCGCAACGAAACACAGAGAAATATTCTTCTTGGCCCGGCCTATGATTGTTGTAGGACAAGAATTCTTTTACCGAAGAATGACTGCCAGCTCACTACAAGAAATTCACAAGATCGAGCGTAGAAGCCATGAACCAAGCGTACGAACCGCTGCGCCTGCACGTTCCCGAACCTTCGGGCCGTCCCGGCTGCAAAACCGACTTCTCCTACCTGCATCTGACCGATGCCGGCACGGTGCGCAAACCCCCAATCGACGTAGAACCGGCCGATACCGCTGATCTGGCCAAAGGCCTGATTCGCGTGCTCGACGACCAGGGCAATGCCCTCGGCCCATGGGCTGAAGGCGTACCCGTCGAGATCCTGCGTAAAGGCATGCGCGCCATGCTCAAGACGCGGATCTACGACAACCGCATGGTGGTCGCCCAGCGCCAGAAAAAAATGTCGTTCTACATGCAGAGCCTCGGCGAAGAAGCCATCGGCAGCGCCCAGGCCCTGGCCCTGAACATCGACGACATGTGCTTCCCCACCTACCGTCAGCAAAGCATCCTGATGGCCCGCGAAGTGCCGCTGGTGGACCTGATCTGCCAACTGCTGTCCAACGAGCGCGATCCGCTCAAGGGCCGTCAGCTGCCGATCATGTACTCGGTCAAGGAAGCCGGTTTCTTCACCATTTCCGGCAACCTCGCCACCCAATTCGTCCAGGCGGTGGGCTGGGGCATGGCCTCGGCGATCAAGGGCGACACCAAAATCGCCTCGGCGTGGATCGGCGACGGTGCCACTGCTGAATCGGACTTCCACACCGCCCTCACCTTCGCCCACGTGTACCGTGCGCCAGTGATCCTCAATGTGGTCAACAACCAGTGGGCGATCTCGACGTTCCAGGCGATTGCCGGCGGTGAAGCCACCACCTTTGCCGGACGCGGCGTCGGTTGCGGCATCGCCTCCCTGCGGGTCGATGGCAACGATTTCTACGCGGTCTACGCTGCATCCGCCTGGGCTGCCGAACGCGCGCGGCGCAACCTCGGCCCGACCATGATCGAATGGGTCACCTACCGTGCCGGCCCGCACTCGACCTCCGATGATCCTTCCAAATACCGTCCTGCGGACGACTGGAGTCACTTCCCGTTGGGTGACCCGATTGCACGCCTCAAGCAGCACCTGATCAAAATCGGTCAGTGGTCCGAGGAGGAACACGCCGCAGTCAGCGCCGAACTGGAAGCCGAAGTGATCGCCGCGCAGAAAGAAGCCGAGCAGTACGGCACCCTCGCCGGCGGCCAGATTCCGAGCGCCGCGACCATGTTCGAAGACGTCTACAAAGAGATGCCGGAGCACTTGAAGCGCCAGCGTCAGGAGTTGGGGATCTGACATGAACGATCACAACAATAATATTCAGTTGGAAACCGCCATGACCACGACCACCATGACCATGATCCAGGCCCTGCGCTCGGCCATGGATGTGATGCTTGAGCGTGACGACAACGTCGTGGTGTTCGGCCAGGACGTGGGCTACTTCGGCGGCGTATTCCGTTGCACCGAAGGGCTGCAGAACAAGTACGGCACCTCCCGCGTATTCGATGCACCGATCTCCGAAAGCGGCATCGTCGGCGTCGCCGTGGGCATGGGTGCTTACGGTTTGCGGCCAGTGGCCGAGATCCAGTTCGCCGACTACGTGTACCCGGCGTCGGACCAGATCATTTCCGAAGCGGCGCGCTTGCGTTATCGCTCGGCCGGCGAGTTCACCGCGCCGATGACCCTGCGCATGCCCTGCGGCGGCGGCATCTATGGCGGCCAGACTCACAGCCAGAGCATCGAGGCGATGTTCACCCAAGTCTGCGGCTTGCGCACCGTCATGCCATCCAACCCTTATGACGCTAAAGGCCTGCTGATCGCCTCCATCGAAAACGATGACCCGGTGATCTTCCTCGAGCCAAAACGCCTGTACAACGGCCCGTTCGACGGTCACCACGAGCGCCCGGTGACCCCATGGTCGAAGCACCCGGCCGCGCAAGTGCCGGACGGTTACTACACCGTGCCGCTGGATGTTGCCGCCATCACCCGTCCGGGCAAGGACGTGACCATCCTGACCTACGGCACCACGGTTTATGTGTCGCAAGTCGCCGCTGAAGAAACCGGCATCGACGCCGAAGTCATCGACCTGCGCAGCCTATGGCCGCTGGACCTGGAAACCATCGTCAAGTCGGTGAAGAAAACCGGACGCTGCGTAGTTGTTCACGAAGCGACCCGTACCTGCGGATTCGGCGCCGAGCTGGTCGCGCTGGTGCAAGAGCATTGCTTCCACTACCTGGAAGCGCCAATCGAGCGTGTGACCGGTTGGGACACCCCCTACCCGCACGCGCAAGAGTGGGCGTATTTCCCTGGTCCGTCCCGTGTGGGCGCGGCTTTGCATCGGGTTATGGAGGTCTGAATGGGCACGCACGTTATTAAAATGCCGGACATTGGCGAAGGCATTGCAGAAGTTGAATTGTCTCAGTGGCACGTCAAGGTCGGCGACATGGTCGTCGAAGATCAGGTGCTGGCCGATGTCATGACCGACAAGGCGATGGTCGACATCCCCTCGCCGGTGAACGGCAAGGTGATTGCACTGGGTGGACAGCCGGGCGAAGTCATGGCGGTCGGCAGCGTGCTGATCAGCATTGAAGTCGAAGGCGCAGGCAACGTTAAGGAATCGACTGCGCCAACGGCGGTTATTAAAGAAGCACCTATGGCGGCGCCGAAAGTTGAAGCCGTCGTAGAAAGCACACCGGCTGCAGCGGCCCCGCGTCCGGCTGCCGCTTGCCAAGGACCGATGGTCGCCCGCGAAGCCGACGAACGTCCGCTGGCCTCCCCGGCCGTGCGCAAGCATGCGCTGGACCTTGGCATTCAACTGCGCCTGGTGCGTGGCAGCGGCCCTGCCGGGCGGATTCTGCACGAAGACCTCGAAGCTTATCTGGCTCAGGGTCAGTCGAACGCATCGACGGCCACCGCCGCTTACGCCCAGCGCAACGACGAACAGCAAATCCCGGTGATCGGCATGCGCCGCAAGATCGCCCAGCGTATGCAGGACGCCACCCAGCGTGCCGCCCACTTCAGTTACGTCGAAGAAATCGACGTCACCGCCGTCGAAGAGCTGCGTGCGCACCTGAACGAAAAACACGGCGCGACCCGTGGCAAGCTGACCTTGCTGCCGTTCCTGGTGCGCGCCCTGGTCGTGGCCCTGCGCGACTTCCCGCAGATCAACGCCCGTTACGACGACGAGGCCCAGGTCATCACCCGCCTCGGCGCGGTGCATGTGGGCGTCGCCACGCAAGCCGACATCGGTTTGATGGTGCCGGTGGTGCGTCACGCCGAAGCCCGCAGCCTGTGGGACAACGCCGCGGAAATCTCCCGCCTGGCAACTGCCGCACGCACTGGCAAGGCCAGCCGCGATGAGCTGTCCGGCTCGACCATCACGCTGACCAGCCTCGGCGCCCTGGGCGGCATCGTCAGCACGCCGGTGCTGAACCTGCCGGAAGTGGCGATCGTCGGCGTGAACAAAATCGTCGAGCGACCAATGGTGATCAAAGGCCAGATCGTGATCCGCAAGATGATGAACCTCTCCAGCTCCTTCGATCACCGCGTGGTCGATGGCATGGACGCGGCGCAATTCATCCAGGCCGTTCGTGGCTTGCTCGAACAACCCGCAACGCTGTTTGTGGAGTAAGGAATGCAACAGACTCTAAATACTACGCTGCTAATCATCGGCGGCGGCCCTGGCGGTTATGTGACGGCGATCCGTGCCGGTCAATTGGGCATTTCGACCATTCTGGTGGAAGGCCAATCGTTGGGCGGCACCTGCCTGAACATCGGCTGCATTCCGTCCAAGGCGTTGATCCACGTCGCCGAACAGTTCCATCAGACACAGCACCACAGCCAATACTCGGCGCTGGGCATCAGCGTATCGGCGCCGACCCTGGACATCGGCAAAAGCGTCGAGTGGAAGGACGGCATCGTTGATCGCCTGACCACTGGCGTCTCCGCGCTATTAAAGAAGCACAAGGTCCAGGTCATCCACGGCTGGGCGAAAGTGATCGACGGCAAAACCGTTGAGGTCGGCGACACGCGGATTCAGTGCGAGCACCTGGTGCTGGCCACCGGTTCGACAAGCGTCAACCTGCCGATGCTGCCGATTGGCGGGCCGATCATCTCCTCCACTGAAGCCCTGGCGCCGAAAAGCGTGCCGAAACGGTTGGTTGTGGTCGGTGGCGGTTACATCGGTCTGGAGCTGGGGATTGCTTATCGCAAGCTCGGCGCCGAGGTCAGCGTAGTCGAGGCGCAGGATCGTATTCTGCCGGCCTACGATGCCGAACTGACCCATCCGGTGCACGAAGCACTCAAACAACTCGATGTGAAGCTTTACTTGAAGCACAGCGTTGAAGGCTTTGATTCACAAAGAAATTCCCTGCAAGTTCGCGACCCGAACGGCGACATCCTGAATCTTGCAACCGATCAGGTGCTGGTGGCCGTCGGTCGCAAACCCAACACCCAGGGCTGGAACCTCGAAACCTTGAACCTGGACATGAACGGTTCGGCGATCAAGATCGACAACCGTTGCCAGACCAGCATGCGCAACGTCTACGCCATCGGCGACCTCAGCGGCGAACCGATGCTCGCCCACCGGGCCATGGCCCAGGGCGAGATGGTTGCCGAACTGATCAGCGGCAAACACCGCGAATTCAACCCGACCGCCATTGCCGCCGTGTGTTTCACCGACCCGGAACTGGTGGTGGTCGGCAAGACCCCGGACGAGGCCAAGGCTGTGGGGCTGGACTGCATCGTGTCCAGCTTCCCGTTCGCCGCCAATGGCCGGGCGATGACACTGGAGTCCAAAAGTGGCTTCGTTCGGGTCGTGGCGCGGCGTGACAATCATCTGATTATTGGCTGGCAGGCGGTGGGTGTGGGTGTTTCGGAGTTGTCGACCGCGTTCGGTCAGAGCCTGGAAATGGGCGCCCGACTGGAAGACATCGCCGGCACCATCCACGCGCATCCGACGCTCGGCGAGGCGGTGCAGGAAGCGGCGCTGCGTGCGTTGGGGCACGCGCTGCATCTGTAACCGCTCAACTGTGGCGAGGGAGCTTGCTCCCGCTGGGCTGCGAAGCGGCCCCAACCGCGTCACTGCGATCTGCCTGATGCACCGCAGTGTCCGGTTTTACCAGTGCTGCGCACCGGAACGGGAGCAAGCTCCCTCGCCACAGGGTTTCGAATGATGAAAGATCGGCGACAAGTTTCATGAGCTGGCTAAGAAATCTGCCAATCACCCGATAGTCCGGGCTGCGATTTAGGCCCGGAATGAAGTATTGTTGTCCCCATCCAGAAAAATGTCAGAAGCCTTGAACCGTTTCGACGGTTGTTAAGTGATAGAGGGTGTCATGGGTAACGAAAGCATCAATTGGGACAAGCTGGGTTTTGACTACATCAAGACAGACAAGCGCTATCTGTCGCACTGGCGTAATGGCGAGTGGGACAAAGGCACCCTGACCGAAGATAACGTGCTGCACATCAGCGAAGGCTCGACAGCCCTTCACTATGGCCAGCAGTGCTTCGAAGGCCTGAAGGCCTACCGTTGCAAGGACGGTTCGATCAACCTGTTCCGCCCGGACCAGAACGCCGCCCGCATGCAACGCAGCTGCGCGCGCCTGCTGATGCCGCAAGTGTCCACCGAACAGTTCATCGAAGCGTGCAAGGACGTGGTCCGCGCCAACGAGCGTTTCATTCCGCCTTACGGCACCGGCGGCGCGCTGTACCTGCGTCCGTTCGTGATCGGCGTGGGTGACAACATCGGCGTGCGTACCGCACCCGAGTTCATCTTCTCGATCTTCTGCATCCCGGTCGGCGCCTACTTCAAGGGCGGCCTGACCCCACACAACTTCCAGATCTCCAGCTACGACCGTGCCGCTCCACAAGGCACCGGCGCGGCCAAGGTCGGTGGCAACTACGCCGCCAGCCTGATGCCAGGCTCCCAGGCCAAGAAGGCGCACTTCGCCGACGCCATCTACCTGGACCCGATGACCCACACCAAAATCGAAGAAGTCGGCTCGGCCAACTTCTTCGGGATCACCCACGACAACAAGTTCGTCACCCCGAACTCCCCTTCGGTGTTGCCGGGCATCACCCGTCTGTCGTTGATCGAACTGGCCAAGACCCGTCTGGGCCTGGAAGTGGTTGAAGGTGACGTGTTCATCGACAAGCTGTCCGACTTCAAGGAAGCTGGTGCATGCGGTACTGCCGCGGTGATCACCCCGATCGGCGGCATCAGCTACAACGACAAGCTGCACGTGTTCCACAGCGAAACCGAAGTCGGTCCGGTCACCCAGAAGCTCTACAAAGAGCTGACCGGTGTACAGACCGGCGACATCGAAGCGCCAGCGGGCTGGATCGTCAAGGTTTGATCTGACGCCACAGTCCGTTTGAACACAAAAGCCCGGCCATCACATTGAAGGCCGGGCTTTTTTTCGCCCGCGTTTCGTGCAAAACGCCACTAGACTTGCCACGTGCAACCGCCATCAACAGGTGCCACCACAACCATGGATAAATTCTGGCGAAAGTATCTGGCCTTGCTGGAAACCGACTTCACCACGCAGGTGTTCGACAACATCAAGAACCTGCTGGTGTGCGCCCTGTTGTTCGCGGCGGGCACCAACGCGTTGCGAGGCGGTCATCAACTGTTTATGGGATTGCTCGCCTCAAACCTTGCCGGCTGGGGGTTGATTGCAATATCAGCACTGTTGATGCTGCTCAGTGTCAGCGACGGCTTGCGCCGGCTGTCCAGGTTGCCGTATCACACGGCGTTCCAGATCATCCTGGGTCTGGTTTACCTGGTGCTGGCGGTGCGGGTGGTGGAGATCGTCTGGGATTTCAGAGCGTAGCGGTCACGGCACGAGGTGTTTGCCAACTCAGCTCATCCTGAGCGATCCGGGCAAACAACCACTCCACAAAGATCCGCGTGTGCGCCGTCACGTCCGGCGCAACACCGTAGTAATAACGCGGCAACGGCATGCGCAACTCGGGTAACGGGCAGATCAGGCGTCCGCTCGAGATATGGCTGCCCAACAAAGAGGTCGGGCACAGGGCAACGCCCTGTCCATCCACTGCGGCCTGAAGCACCAGGTGCATGTGATCAAACTGCCGGGTTACCTGAGTGGCTGACTGGCTTTGACCAAAGTGCATGGCCCAATTGTGCCAGTCTTCACGGCGTGCCTTGGCGGTCAGTAACGTATGCCGACTCAGGGACGTGAGGTCTTCAAGTGGCAGGCGCTCGATCAGCGCAGGGGCCGCGACCAGCAACAGTTCGTCTTCGAACAGCGCTCGCGCCTCAATCGCCGGTGCCCAATCGTCACGACCACGGCGAATGACGATATCGAACCCGTCGCGTGCCTGATCGGGTGCCTGGGTCTGGGTGATCACCTGCGGCTTGATGCCGGGGTGCCGCGCAACGAAATCCGCCAGCCTGGGCGTCAGCCAAAGCATGGCGAAGGACGGACGTACATTGATCTTCACCGTAGGCAGCGAGGCATGCTGCTTGAGCGCAGTGGCGGCATTGGCGATCTGCGACAGCCCGGCGCTGACCTGCTCATAAAAGCGCTGGCCGGCCGGCGTCAGCACCGATTGCCGGATACGCCGCTCGAACAGCAGCACCCCCAGGTATTCCTCGAGCAATTTGATATGCCGGCTGACGGCACTGTGGCTGACATGCAGCTCTTCGGCCGCCAGGCTGAAGCTCTGATGACGAGCAGCAACGGCGAAGGCGCGAACAGCATTAAGAGGCGGTAGTGGATTCATGCGTCTAATTTAGTCACCTATGCGCTGCAATTAAAGCGTTTGTCACGCCCTCCTCGCCACGCCAATCTGCCAGCACGCAGCCAATGCCACCTGACGGAGCAAGCCATGAACAGTTACGGACTCTTTGTACTCTTCGCCACCCTGACCATTTTGAGCCCGGGACCTGGTGTGGTCCTGACCCTGTCCAACGCGGTGCGCCACGGTTGGAGGGGGGCCGTGCCGGGCATTCTGGGAATTGCGTCGGGGGCGTTTGTGGTCGCTGCCATCAGCGCCACCAGTGTTGGCCTGATACTCAGCACCTCGGCGAACGCCTTTATCGCATTGAAATACGCAGGAGCCGCCTATTTGTTGTACCTGGGCTACAAAAGCTGGCGCTCGGATCGTTTCAGCACGCTGCTTGAAACACGCCCTTCAAGCCCGGGTTATCGCTTCCTTGAAGCGGCTTCGATGCAGCTTCTGAACCCCAAGGCGGTGTTTTTCTTTTTGGCGGTGTTCCCGCAATTCATCGACACTTCGGCGCACTTCTACAGCCAGTTCATCAAGCTGGTCGCCTCCTACGGCGTACTGGTGTTCCTGGTACACGGCAGCTATGCCTTGCTCGCCAATGCCGCCAAAGGCTGGTTGTCGAGCCCGAAAGGTTCCTGGCTGACCGCAAAAGTTTCGGGCGTGACCTTCGCCGGTTTTGGCGTGCTCATGGCCTCGGCCAGTCGCTAAGTCGCAGGACTGGCGATCGCGCGGCGCCTGTTCCCGGTGGACGTGAGTGGCGCTGTCGTTCCCTGAATCGGCAGTTCAACGGCGAACCGGCGACCGAGTTCCTTTCGCCCCACTGCCGTCAACGCCAACGCCCGACTGTCCAGATCCTGCGTCACCCATTGGCGTTTGATCGCCGTTTGCAGTAACGCCGCGCCCAAGGCACCGCCCAGGTGCGGCCGACGCATGCTCCAGTCCAGGCACGGGCAGGCAAAGCGGCGGCGCAAAGTGCCGAGGTCTTTGACGTCGATGCCCAATCCTTCGAACAACGCTTCACCACTGTCGCTCAATCGATAAGCCTGCTCATCGGTTTGCAGCAACCACCCCGCGTCGATCATCCGGTCATGCAGCACCACTGCCAACGTGCCGGCCATGTGGTCGTAGCAGGTGCGGGCGAATTGCAGGCGGTCCGGGGTGCGCGGGTTGAATGTCGGCACGGCGTTCTGGCCGATCACCATCAGTGCTTCGAGTGCCTGGGCCACGCGTTTGTCCGCGAGGCTGTAATAGCGATGGCGGCCCTGAACGTGCAAACGCACCAGCGCCAGTTCCTTGAGCTTGGCCAGGTGTGCGCTGGCAGTCGAGGCGCTGACTTCGGCAACCGCCGCCAGCTCGGTGCTGGTGCGGGCGTGGCCGTCCATCAGCGAACAGAGGATTTTCGTCCGCGCAGGCTCTGCAATCGCTGCGGCCACTTGAGAGACGCCAACGTCATGTTGTTCTGCGTTCATATTTCGCTCCCGGACGAATCAAGGCCCTTTCGGACTGGTGATAGTAGCAACACTTTTCAACCATCGATAAGGCTGCGACCCATGGACCCGATCATCGCTGCGACTCACGCCGATCCTTACCCCTACTACGCGCAACTGCGTGCCGAGGGTGGATTGGTTTTTCATCAGGGACTGAAACTGTGGGTGGCCAGCAGCGCCCGAGCGGTTGCTGCCGTGCTGGCGCATCCGGATTGCCATGTGCGGCCGGCGCATGAGCCGGTGCCCAAGGCAATTGCTCAGGGCATGGCGGGCAAAGTGTTCGGTCAGCTAATGCGGATGAACGAGGGTGAGCGGCAGCGTTGCCCGAGGGCAGCGATTGAGCCGGGGCTGACGCTGATTGATGTGAACGAAGTCAACTCACTGGTCAGCGCTCGATTGATTACCCCAGGGGCCGATGGGTTGTACGCGGCGATGTTTCGCGGGCCGGTCTGTGTAGTGGCGACGTTGCTGGGCTTTTCTCCGGCTCAGGGCCGGGCCATCAGCGAGCTGACCGCTGACTTCATCGCCTGCCTGTCACCCCTCAGCGACCAGGCCCAACTGGACGCTGCCCATGTTGCGGCAGAACAGCTGAAGGGATATTTCATCGAGCTTCTGGCTGATCCGAACAATCGAAGCACCCTGCTCGCCGGTATCCGGCTGCGCTTCGCCACCTCGACCGCCCCGGAAACCTTGATCGCCAACCTGATCGGCCTGTTCTCCCAGACCTACGAAGCCACCGCCGGGCTGATCGGCAATGCGCTAACGGCGTTGAGCCGAAACCCGCAGATCGACCCAACTCAAGCCAACGACCTGATCGCCGAAGTGCAGCGCTTCGATCCTTCGGTACAGAACACCCGCCGCTTCGTCGCAGCGCCCTGCGAAATCGACGGCGTGAACCTGAACCCCGGCGACGTCATTCTGGTGCTGCTGGCCTCGGCCAATCGTGATCCGCTGCTCAATGACGATCCCGATACATTCCTGCTCGAACGCCCAAACCGCCGCAGCTTCACCTTCGGCGCCGGCCGTCATCAATGCCCGGGGCAAGTGCTGGCCTTGAGCATTGCCCGCGCGACGCTGACTCAGATCCTGATAATGAAACCGGCTTTGGATCGGTTGACCTGGCACTACCGCCCTTCCCTTAACGGGCGCATTCCGCTCTTTGCCTGAAAAACACCTCAAGCGTTGCGATATTCGACCGTCAGGTGAGACAACTCATGAACCGGCGCCAGACGTTCGCGGATGGCGTCGGCACTGACGCTCGCCGTAGCCACGACACTGACAATTGCGGCTCGCGCCCGGGGCCCAACTTGCCAGACATGAAGGTCACTGATGCGGACATCGTCCGTCGATTCAAGCAGCTCACGAATTTCGGCGGCGACGTGCTCGTCGGTGGCGTCGAGCAATACCGCGGCGCTATCGCGCATCAAGCCATAGGCCCATTTCGCGATAACAAGGGCTCCGACGACGCCTATCACCGGGTCCAGCCAGACCCAACCCAAATAGCGCCCGGCCAACAATGCCGCGATAGCCAGTACCGACGTCAATGCATCGGCCAGCACATGGACATACGCCGAGCGCAGGTTGTTATCGTGATGATGGTGACCGTGGTTATGGTTGTGATGATCATGGCCGTGATCCCCATGGTTGCCTGCCAGCAGCAATGCGCTGACGACATTCACCGCCAGCCCCACCACCGCAATCACCGTCGCTTCGGTGAAAGCCACGGTGATAGGTTGAAACAGCCGCAGGATCGATTCGCCGGCGATGCCGATCGACACCAGGCCCAGCACCATGGCAGAAGCAAAAGCCGCCAGATCCCCGACCTTGCCAGTACCGAAGCTGAAGCGCGAATTGTTGGCGTGTCGCCTGGCAAAACTGTAGGCCGCCGCGGCAATGCCCAAGGCCACGGCGTGGGTCGCCATATGAAAGCCGTCCGCCAGTAACGCCATGGAGCCGGTGATATAACCAGCGGCAATCTCGCCAATCATCATCACGAACGTCAGCGCCACCACCCACAACGTGCGGCGAGCATTTTCATCGTGGGCGGCCCCCAGAAACAGATGGTCGTGAGTAAAGCGCGAAGCCTGAGGTGTCAGTGTCATGGGGCAGGCCTCTATTTCGAGTAACGGCGGATGGCTTGCAACAAGTCTTCCACGCCTTCGGCGCGTGCTTCGTCGCTGAGGCCGGGACGTGCCACATGTTCACGGGCGTGGGCGTCGATGAACTGGTCCATCAGACCATTGACCGCACCGCGAATTGCCGCAACCAAGTGCAGGGTTTTGGCGCACTCGGCATCGGACTCCAACGCCCGCTCCACCGCCTGGACCTGACCGGCAATGCGCCGGACGCGATTGAGCAAATCGTCTTTGTGTTCGTAGATGTGCGACATACCTATACCCCCTACCCCTATTTAGGCGGGCATAGTTACCGATATTGCCGGGGCTGGCAAGTCGGGTTGACCGCGTCATGGCTCATCGGCTTGTATCGCGGTAATAGCGGATCAGGCCTCCAGCAAAAACTGTTGTTGCCATTAGCATTTGTAATAGCGGCCAGAGTTTCAGACCAGTCCTACATCTATCAAATGCCCTTTGATATAGCGTCCGCATCGCTTTCAAAAGATGAAACCAGGACGCTCATGGCTGGAAAGGAAAAACCGATCACAAAGGCAATATTCAGGGAGTTAAAAAGTGAGCCTTCTCTACCAAGATCCAACAATGAGCCACGAGGAAACGACGAGACTTCTAGCTAGCAACGTAGAAACCAGCGTTGTTGTCGCATTGATTTCTATTGGCCTGAATGAACAAGACAAGTCCTGGGCTCAAAACACCTGTCTGAAGTACCTCGAGAGTGAGTCCGAATCAGTTGCAGCATCTGCCATAACCGCGCTCGGGCACATAGCCCGCAGACAGGGTGGTCTGGACTTGGGTGCTGTACGCCCGGCCCTTGAGAAGATGAAGAAGAAATTTCCCTCCCTGGAAGGGATTGTGGCGAACACCCTTGATGATATTGAGGCATTCACCTGACTTGCCCATCCGCAAAGGGAACTGGCCGTGAACCGGGCGCTGGATAACATCGATCCGCAGTAATAGCCGATCAAGCCTTCAGCAAAAATAGTTGTTGAAATGAGCATCCGTGGCGAGGGGGCTTGTCGGAACGCCGCATCGCCCCGTTCGGCTGCGCAGCAGTCGTAAAATCAACGTATGCGGTCAGTCCTGAGAAACCGCGATGGATTGGATTTGGGGTCGCTGCGTAACCCAACGGGGGCAAGCCCCCTCGCCACAGCAAGCCCCTCGCCACAGATAGCAAAAACCCCGCTCTCTCCTCTCAGAGACAGCGGGGTTAATCATTTCAATTCACTCGCCCATCAATCATCCCGCGTCAGCACTTCCAGCAATTCAATCTCGAAAATCAGATTCGAATTCGGCGTAATCGCCCCCATCGAGCGCTCGCCGTAGGCCAGGTGCGCTGGCACCAGCAGCTTGCGCTTACCGCCGACCTGCATGCCCATGATTCCCTGGTCCCAGCCCTTGATTACCCGCCCGGTGCCAATCACGCACTGAAACGGTTTGCCCCGGCTGTAGGAAGAATCGAATTCGGTGCCGTCTTCCAACCACCCGCGATATTGGGTAGTGATCAGCGCGCCTTTGACGGCGGCTTTGCCGTCGCCCACTTCAAGGTCGATTACCTGCAACTCATCATTCATTACATTCACTCTATCTGTGCGCTTGCCCGAGCGGGCTTGATGGGCGCCGTTTTCCCAGAAATGCGGGCTATTGGCAACCATTTCGCTCTGCATCCGGCAGTGGTCGTGAACTGGGCACTATACGAAAACTGCCTGATCGCCACTCGGCGACTTTTCGTACAGACCCTAATTTACACAACAGGACTTATGTAACCCGACAATACGCCGATACCGTGCAGCGGCACGGAAGCACCGAAGCACCACTTACTCCATAGAAGGCAGGAGCCTGAACAATGTTTGAACACATCTGGCGCAGCATCCATTCCCCGGGCTACTTCCCCAACGTACTGGAGTGGATGATCAATATTCTCTTCAACCCGTTCATGGTGATTATGTGCCTGATGGTCGGAGCGCTGGCCGGTAAATGGTGGAGAGCCATCCCCTACGGCAGCCTCATTTGTTATGTGGTGTTCCTGAGCCGGTCGTCATTCTATCGGTGGGGAAGCATTTTCCCCGAAGCCGGCCTGCCTGCGCTGTTGATTGACGGCGCACTGCTGGCCCTCCTCGGCTTCTATTTGAAAGGCGTACTCAGAACCCGCTCAGAAGCAAAACCCGAAGGCCATTGGTTGCGCTGGCTTTATCAAAGCCTGAAGGTCGTCATGCTGACAGTCATGGTGATGTTCTGGGTACTCGTCGTGCTGGTTGTCGTGACCTTCACCGTCTCGGTCGCGACGCAACCGTCAGTGGTGAACTGACCCACCTCCTGCTTGCCAGGGTCTGTACGAAAAGTCGCCGAGTGTCGATCAGGCAAGGCAAAAACAGGCGATGAAGCGGAGTTTACGGGTTGTAAATGAGCATTCCGAGCCTGTTTTTAACGCAGCATGATCGACACGCAGGCAGTTTTTCGTACAGAGCCTTAATATACCCGCCACCTCCCCCACGGTTCGATACGCCATGAGCGCAATTCCTCAATGAGTCAGCTCTGGACCGACGTCACCATCGGCTCGCTGACCCTTGCCCTGATCGTCGCGCTGATTTGGCGCGATCGTTCGCTGCAAAAGCAGTTGGCCGAGTGCCGTGCGCTGATCGATAGCCTCACCGAGGGACAAAGTATCCACCAGGAAGGCGACGCCGAGCGCTTCAAACGCAGCCAATACTTCGCCCGCATCGGCACCTGGGACTGGGAGGTTGATACCGACAAACTCTATTGGTCGGATGCAATCTACGGGATGTTCGGATTCAAGATCGGCGAGGTGACGCCCTCCTACGCCCTGTTCTGTTCCTGTGTGCACCCGGACGACCGGGTCAAGGTCCGCGCCGGTGAATTGCGTTGCCTGGAAACCGGCGAAAACCACGACGAGGAATACCGCGTGGTCTGGCCGGACGGCAGCATCCGCTGGCTGCGGGAGACCGGCAATGTGGTCAAGAATGAGCATGACGCAACGATCAAGATGATGGGCGTGGTCCGCGACATCACCGAGGAAAAAGCCTCCGCCAGCTACCTGCAACACCTGGCCCATTACGACCCGCTGACCGGCCTGCCCAATCGCCTGGTGCTCGAAGAGCGCCTGTCCGCTGCCCTGGAACACGCCCGCCTCAGCGCCACGCGGGTGGCACTGGTATTTGTCGACCTCAATGGTTTCAAGGCGATCAACGACCACTATGGCCATGCGGCCGGCGACCGCGTGCTGATCACCACCGCGACACGCCTGAAGAAGATCCTGCGTTCAACCGACACCGTTGCCCGGATCGGCGGCGACGAGTTCGTGGTCATCCTCCAAGGACTTCCCCAAGGCAACAGCCTGCAAGACGAAGCCCGCAGCATCTGCCAGAAAATCTTCATCGAACTCGCACCGCCGGTGACCATCGGCAACGACCAGCGCCACATCGGCAGCAGCCTTGGGGTTGCGGTGTTCCCGGACCATGCGCCGAGCATGGACCGGTTGATTCACATTGCCGACCTGGCGATGTATGAGGCCAAGCGCAGCGGGAATAATCAGTATCGGTTGGGGAACATCAGCCCGATACGCGTACACAGCGAATAGCCTTGGGTAAACGCCGCGTCTCTGGGTCGGCAGCATTGATCCGCTTCATGCATCAATACATACCAACTATGCAATTAACATATCGATGTCCCTGCTCCACTATCCACCCCAATAAGAACCGTGCACCGCGTCCAGGCAGTGCACGTCATAAAAGCGGTGGAGTACACGTCAATGACAGCATCAATCCATTCCGGTCGCTCCCGGACCAGTGCGATTTTCCGAGTGACCTCGGGCAACTTCCTCGAGCAATTCGATTTCTTCCTTTTCGGCTTCTATGCCACGCAGATCGCCGCCGTATTTTTCCCTGCCAGCAGCGAGTTTGCGTCCCTGATGATGACGTTCGCGGTGTTCGGCGCCGGCTTCCTGATGCGTCCGTTGGGCGCCGTGATACTGGGCGCATACATCGATGATGTGGGGCGCCGCAAAGGGCTGATCGTCACCCTGTCGATCATGGCCAGCGGTACGATTCTGATTGTGCTGGTGCCCGGATACGAAACCATCGGGCTGTTCGCCCCGGCCATCGTGCTGATCGGCCGATTGCTGCAAGGCTTCTCGGCCGGTGCGGAACTGGGCGGTGTATCGGTGTACCTCGCGGAGATCGCCACTCCTGGCAACAAAGGTTTCTTCACCAGTTGGCAATCAGCGAGCCAGCAAGTGGCGATCATCGTCGCGGCGGCTTTGGGCTATGGTCTGAACCAATGGATGGCGCCGACGATGATTGCCGATTGGGGATGGCGGATTCCGTTTTTCGTCGGCTGCATGATCGTGCCTTTCATCTTCTTCCTGCGCCGTAACCTGGAAGAAACCGAAGAGTTCACCGCCCGTAAACACCGGCCAAGCATGGGCGACGTGTTCCGCACCCTGGGACAGAACTGGGTCATCGTGTTCGCCGGGATGATGATGGTCGCCCTGACCACTACCGCGTTCTATCTGATCACCGTGTACGCGCCGACCTTCGGCAAAACCGTGCTGCACCTCAATACCTCCGATGCGCTGTTGGTGACCTTGCTGGTGGGCGTTTCGAATTTTTTCTGGTTGCCGATTGGCGGCGCGCTTTCAGATCGCATCGGTCGTCGCCCGGTACTGATCGCCATGGCGTTGCTGACGTTGGCCACGGCCTACCCAGCGCTGACCTATCTGGTGCAAGCACCGAGTTTCATCAACATGCTGTTGGTGCTGCTGTGGTTGTCGTTCATTTATGGCTTGTACAACGGCGCAATGATCGCCGCGCTGACGGAAATCATGCCGGTCGAGGTTCGGGTCGCAGGTTTCTCCTTGGCTTATAGCCTGGCGACGGCGGTGTTCGGCGGTTTCACACCGGCCATATCGACCTTCCTGATCCAGTACACCGGCGATAAGGCCGCACCCGGTTACTGGATGAGTTTCGCCGCGTTCTGTGCCCTGTGCGCGACGCTGTTTCTCTATCGCCGTGCCTCTGGCCGCCTGCAACCGGCCGTGTCGTGAACCACCCAACCTCTAACTGCGAGAGCTATTTGATGAAAAGGTTTTTCAACTTTACCGCCCTGGCCCTGGTGGCCAGTCTCGGTCTGAGTTCGATCGCCCAGGCTGAAGAAATCCGTGTAATGACGTCCGGTGGTTTCACGGCGGCCTACAAAATCCTCGGTCCGAAATTCGCCGAGTCTAGCGGCAACACCCTGGACACCGCCCTCGGTCCATCCATGGGAAAGGCCCCGGAAGCGATTCCCAATCGTCTGGCCCGCGGTGAGAAAGCCGACGTGGTCATCATGGTCGGCTATGCCCTCGACGACCTGATCAAGCAAGGCAAAGTCGATCCCGCTTCACGGGTCGAACTGGCGGATTCGCGGATCGGCATGGTGGTGCGTGAAGGTGCGCCGAAGCCGGACATCAGCTCGGTGGAAGGCCTGAAAAAAACCCTGCTCGACGCCAAGTCAGTCGCCTACTCCGACAGTGCCAGCGGCGTGTATATCGAGGATCAACTGTTCAAGCGTCTGGGCATCGAAAACCAGCTCAAACCCAAATCGAAGATGATCCCGAAAATCCCGGTGGGCTCGGTGGTTGCCACCGGCGATTATCAACTGGGCTTCCAGCAGGTCAGCGAATTGCTACCGGTGCCTGGGGTGAGTTTTGTGGCGAAAATTCCGGAATCGGTGCAATCGGTCACCCGTTTCGCCGCCGGTATTCCGGTCAATGCGCAACACCCGGCCGAGGCCAAGGCGCTGCTTGCGTACCTGGCCTCCAGCGCAGCCCAGCCGGACGTAAAAGCGACGGGGCTGGACTCAGTCAGCCACTGACCGAAGGTTGCTGGACTTTCATTTCCACCACCAGGCGCTCCAACGCCAATGCCGCCGGGGTTAACGTACGACCCCGGCGCTTGATCAACCCAACATTGCGCATCACCTGCGGATCGGTCAACGGTACCCGCGTCAGAATCGGGTGGTCCGCCGCCGGCATCGCCATCAACGGCACGGCAGCCACGCCCAACCCGGCCTCTACCAGACCGATCATGGTCGTCACATGACGGGTTTCGCAGATGCTCGGCCGCTGCGGCACCACGCCAGCCAGCGCTTGATCCAGCAAAAAGCGATTGCCCGAAGTCTTGTCCAGCGAGATGTAATCCTGCTGATAAAACTCATCCCATGTCACGCTGCTGCGTCCTGCAAGGGGGTGATCTCGTCTGCACGCCACCACATAACCTTCCTGCACCAGCGGCTCGAATTCGACTTCGGCCTCCAGGGTGCCCATGAAGCTCAAGCCGAAGTCCGCTTCACCGTTGACCACGGCACTCAATACCTCGTGAGCACTGGAGTCGAGCACCTTGACCTTGATCCGCGGAAATTGCCGATGGTAGTGGGCGATCACACGCGGCATGAAGTAGTACGCCGCCGACGGCACACAGGCGACGGTGACATGTCCGAGCCGGGTCGAGGCGACTTCGCTGATGCCCAGTAGCGCCACGTCCAGGTCATCCAGCAGGCGTTCGACGCTGGGCATGAAACCACGCCCGGCCTGAGTCAGGCTGACCCGGCGAGTCGTGCGTTCGAACAATTTCACGCCCAGAGCATCTTCGAGCTTTTCGATCCGCCGGCTGAGGGCTGGTTGGGAGATGCGTACGGTGTCCGCAGCCTTGCGAAAGCTGCCCTGCTCCACCACGGCGCGAAAGGCTTGCAGATCGTTAAGGTCGAAGTTGATGGTCATGGTGCGCACTCGGGAACGAACAGTTTGATCAGCTTATCCTATGAATGTCACTAATTGATGCTAAATGTAACGACATCTTGGGTGCCTGCAAAATTGCCATCGCGAGGCCCAAACATTTTCGTTCATGGCTGACGCATCCGGCTCCAGCCTTTATCCTTATCGCCCCCGCCGTATCGAGTTTTTGGAGTTTCACATGCCCCATGAAGGCAACCTGTTACAAGCCGCTGTCGTCTTTTTGTTCGCAGCGGTGCTCGCCGTTCCCTTGGCCAAGCGCCTGCAACTGGGGGCGGTGCTCGGCTATCTGTTTGCCGGGGTGATCATCGGGCCGTCGGTGCTGGGTTTGATCGGTAATCCACAAAGCGTCAGCCACATCTCCGAACTCGGGGTGGTGTTGTTGCTGTTCATCATCGGCCTTGAGCTGTCGCCGCGACGTTTGTGGGTGATGCGCAAATCGGTGTTCGGCGTGGGCCTGGCACAGGTGCTGCTGACCGGTTCGGTGATTGGTGTGCTGGCATTGTTCGTGTTCGGCCAGTCCCTGAACAGTGCCATCGTGTTGGGCCTCGGCCTGGCGTTGTCGTCCACCGCGTTTGGCTTGCAAAGCCTGGCCGAGCGCAAGGAGCTGACCAGCCCCCATGGGCGGTTGGCGTTCGCGATTTTGCTGTTCCAGGACATCGCCGCGATCCCTTTGATCGCGATGGTGCCGTTGCTGGCCGGCGGTGATCACACCAGCAGCGCGGCCGAAGATTTGAACCATGGCTTGCGGGTGCTGGGCAGCATCGCGGTGGTGGTGATCGGCGGGCGTTATCTGTTGCGCCCGGTGTTTCGCGTGGTGGCCAAGACTGGTCTGCCGGAGGTGTCCACCGCCACCGCATTGCTGGTAGTGATCGGCACGGCGTGGCTGATGGATCTGGTGGGCGTGTCCATGGCACTCGGCGCGTTCCTCGCCGGTTTGCTGCTGGCGGACTCCGAATACCGTCACGAACTGGAAGCGCAGATCGAACCGTTCAAGGGCCTGCTGCTGGGGCTGTTTTTCATCAGCGTCGGCATGGGTGCCAACTTGAGTCTGCTGCTCAGTGCGCCGGTCGTGGTGCTGGGGCTGACCCTGCTGCTGATCGCCATCAAGCTGCCGCTGCTGTTTGTGGTCGGTCGACTGGCCGGAGGGTTGGGCAAGGTTAATGCGATTCGTCTGGGGATCGTGCTGGCGGCCGGTGGTGAGTTTGCCTTCGTGGTGTTCAAGATCGGTCGGGACCAGGGCTTGTTCGAGCCGCGCCTGTACGACTTGCTGGTGCTGACCATCACCCTGTCGATGGCGCTGACGCCGCTGTTGCTGCTCGCCTGCGCACGCCTGGTCAAACCCAAGGTGCAACCGGTGGAGGTGCCGCAGAAGTTCCGCGAAATCGACGCCGACACGCCCCGCGTGGTCATCGCGGGCATGGGCCGTATGGGTCAGATCGTGGCGCGGATTCTGCGGGCGCAGAACATCAAGTTCATCGCCCTCGACACCTCGGTGGAAACCATCGAACTGTCCCGCAGCTTCGGCGGCGTGCCGGTGTTCTACGGCGACCCGATGCGCCCGGAAATCCTCAGCGCGGCCAAGGTCGAGCAAGCGGAGTTCTTTGTGATCGCCACCGATGATCCGGACACCAACATCAAGACGGCCGAGGTGGTGCACAAGCTGTATCCGCACATCAAGATCATCGCCCGTGCCCGTAACCGTCAGCATGTGCACCGTTTGGTGGATGTCGGGGCGCAGGCGGTGCGGGAAACTTATTACTCCAGCCTGGAAATGACCCGGCGCACCCTGGTTGGCCTTGGGCTGACCCAAGCCCAGGCGGATGCGCGGATCAAGCGCTTTACCCATCACGACGAACAGGTGCTGGAGGCTCAGCACGCGGTGTATGACGATGCGGCCAAGGTGATGCAGACGGCGCAGGAAGCGCGGGCGGAACTGGCGAAGTTGTTTGAATCGGATCAGCTGGAAGAGCAAGCGGGCAAGGTTTGAGGTGACAGTGATGACTTCATCGCGAGCAAGCTCGCGATGAACGATAACGCAGTGTTCGAGGCAGCCCGAACGTCCAGGGAAACTTATCGCTGACGCTCGTTGACACCCGCACCAAAGCCCTTGGGCAGCATGCGCGTGAGCGTGTTGTCGCGAACCCAGTAGTGATGGACCAACCCCGCCGCCGCGTGCAAACCGATCAGCCAGTAACCGGCACTGCCGAGCCACTCATGCCAATGCTTGAATTGCTTGGCCAGCACGGGATCAACCGCCACCGGCGCCGGCAGGAAGAAATCGAAATACGGCATTGGCTTGCCGCCGGCGGCCAGCATTAACCAGGCCAATAGCGGTGTTGCAATCATCAGCACATACAGCGCCAGGTGCATGAGGTGCGAGACGCCGGTCTGCCAGGTTGACAGAGCCGGGGTAATCGGTGGCCGGGGGGTGAGGCGCCCGAGCAGGCGGACCCAGACTAACGCAAAAATGCTCAATCCGAATAAGCCGTGAAGCCCCAGAAAAAGGCCCCTCGAATCACTTCCACGGGGCAGTAGCCCTTTGATCTCGATGCAGCCATAAACGCCGACGAACAGCGCCAACATCAGCCAGTGCAAGGTGATCGAGAGTTTTCCATACCGGTGTACTGCTGAATCTCGGGTCATACAGAGCCTCTTGAAGATCGGTGGCGGCTGCCGACTCATTTCGTACAGCCTGGATCCGGTTTCGTCGAACCGACCGGCGCCACCCTGCCTGTCCAGTCTTAAGACAATCTGAAGATAACCTTCAGACTTCGTTAAGAATCGCCTTTGATACTCCCCCCAAACTGACTCGGGGAGGCGTTCTTGCCCATGCACGATTTTGACTGGAACATCCCTCTGCCCCTGCACTTCGGTCAAGCCGAAACCTCGCAGATGAGTCTGGTCAGGGCCTTGCCAGACGATGCCCAGCGACCCGTCTTCGAAGCTTTTATCCAGCAGCGTTTTCGCAAGGCCCATGGCGCCGATATCCGCCATTTCATGCCACAACTGTTCGGCCTGAGCGATGAGTCCGACACGCTGTGTGCGGTGGCCGGCTTACGACTGGCCAGTGCCGAACCCTTGTTTCTGGAGCGTTACCTGGACGAGGCGATCGATCCGCTGATCAGCGCCGCTGCCGGCCAACCGGTGGACCGGGCCGGGATTGTCGAGGTCGGTAACCTCGCAGCCAGCGATACCGGTAGCGCGCGGCTGAGCATCGTCGCCATCACCTATCTGTTGGCCATGGGCGGGCTGGAATGGGTGGCGTTCACCGGCAACATCGGGCTGGTAAACAGTTTTCATCGCCTGGGTTTGAAGCCGGTGACGCTCTGCGCCGCCGATCCCGAGCGGTTGGGCGACGACCGTCACCACTGGGGCAGTTATTACGAGAGCCAGCCATGGGTGCATGTCGGCAACATCCGCGCCGGCTTCATTCATCTGCGCAACATCGGCCTGTTCAATCGCCTGGGGCTGCCAACCTCCCTTGAGGAGTCCAGCCATGTCGCCTGAAATGGAGCGTTTCAAACAAACCCTGCGCCATCACGCCGAACACAAAGGCAACGCCGTCGCCCTGTGGGGCGATCAGTTGAAACTCGACTACGCCACGCTGTACGCCGAGGTCACGGATCGCCAACAGCGTCTTCGTGATGAGCACGTTAAAGTGGTCGCGCTGGCTCTGGACAACGGCGCCGAGGCGATGCTCTGGGACCTGGCCATCCTGTTCGAAGGCCTGACCTGCCTGACGTTGCCGCCCTTCTTCAGCCCGGCACAACGCATTCATTGCCTGCAACAGAGCCAGGCCGAACGGGTGATTGCCGAGCCGGAACTGGGCGCCGAACTGCAAGGGGCCGGCTACGAACACACAGGCGAATTCTGGCGTCGTTCCTTCAGCGGCCCGAACCTCATCCCCGAAGGCACCGCCAAACTCACCTTCACTTCCGGCACCACCGGCACACCCAAAGGTGTATGCCTGAGCGCCGAAAGCCTTTTGCGAGTGGCCCGTGAACTGGATCAGGCGAGCAAGCCCACCCATCCGCGACATCACTTGGCACTGCTGCCCCTGGCGATCCTGCTGGAAAACCTCGGTTGTTATGCCGCGCTGTATGCCGGCGCGACCCTGAGCGTGCCGAGCCAGAAAACCCTGGGCATTCAGGGGGCCAGCGGTGTCGATGTGCCGCGCTTGTTGGGGTGTCTGGCCTCCCGCGCGCCCGAGAGCTTGATCCTGGTGCCACAGTTGCTGCTGATGCTGGTCAGCGCCGCCGAGCAAAAAGCGTTCAACCCCCAATCGTTGCGTTTTGCCGCCGTGGGCGGTGCGCGGGTTTCCGAAGAACTGCTGCATCGTGCCCAACGCATCGGCATGCCAGTGTATGAAGGTTACGGATTGTCAGAATGTGCGTCGGTGGTGTGCCTCAATCGCCCCGGAGCACACCGCCCCGGCAGCGTCGGCCGGCCCCTGCCCCATGTCGAAATTCGCCTGGCCGACGACGGCGAAGTGCTGGTCAAGGGCTCGACCCTGCTCGGCTATCTGGGGCAAGCGCCCTACCACGATGAATGGTGGCCGACCGGCGATCTCGGCGAGTTCGACCCGGAAGGTTTTCTCTACCTCAACGGGCGCAAGAAGCATCAGTTCATCACCAGTTTCGGCCGCAACGTCAACCCGGAATGGGTCGAGGCCGAACTCACCCAGCGTCGCCACATCGCCCAGGCGTTCGTCTACGGCGAAGCGATGCCGAGCAACCACGCCCTGCTCTGGCCCCATCGGCCGGACTGCACCGATGAAGAGCTGGCCACCGCCGTGGCCCAGGCCAATGAGGCCTTGCCCGATTACGCTCAGGTTCATCACTGGACCCGTCTCGATCAACCCTTCACCCCCGCCAACGGCCTGCTGACCGCCAATGGCCGACCGCGCCGCGATGCCATTGTCGAGCGTTACCGGGCGCTGCTCACTGAATCCGTTTTCCCCGAGGTATCTGCACCATGAGTTTTTTCGACACGCTGCAAGAAGCCACCTATCAAGAACGCCACGAGCTGTTCAATCTGCCGATCATCCGCGATGCCCTTGAGGGCAACGTGAGCCTGGACAGCTACCGCGCCTTCCTCACCCAGGCCTACTACCATGTGCGCCATACCGTGCCGTTGATGATGGCGTGCGGCGCACGTCTGCCGCAGCGTCTGGAATGGCTGCGCAAAGCGGTGTGCGAGTACATCGAGGACGAATACGGCCACGAACAGTGGGTGCTCGACGACATCGCAGCCTGTGGCGGCGACAAAGACGCCGTGCGTGATGGTCGTCCATCGCTGCCGATCGAGTTGATGGTCAGCTTTCTTTACGACCTGATTGCCCGGGACAACCCGGTGGGCCTGTTCGGCATGGTCAACGTGCTGGAAGGCACCAGCATCGCCCTGGCCACCCACGCGGCCGGCAGCATCCGCGAACGCCTGGCGCTGCCGGAGACCGCCTTCAGCTACCTGAGCTCCCACGGCTCACTGGATATCGAACACATGCAGACCTACCGCCGCTTGATGAACCTGCTCGAAGACCCGGCCGACCAGGCTGCGGTGATTCATGCCTCGAAGGTCGTGTACACGCTCTACACCGACATGTTCCGTGGCCTGCCGCGCGATGGGGAGAATCTGCATGCGCCCGTCTGAGGCACGCGTGGTATTGACCGGCGCCAGTGGCGGCATCGGCCTGGCCATCGCCGGCACCCTGTGTGCCAGTGGTGCACACGTATTGGCCGTGGCCCGGCATCGAGAGTCGCTGGAGCCCTTGCTCGAGCGCTACCCGGAGCAGTTGCGCTGGGTCGGGGCGGACCTGACCCTGCCCGACGACCGGCGCAAAGTGCTGGCGGCGGCCGAGGCCATCGGCGGCATCAACCTGCTGATCAATGCCGCGGGCGTCAATCACTTCGCCATGCTCGAACAGCTCGATGACAGCGAGATCAACGCCATGCTCGCGGTGAACGTCGGCGCGCCGATCAGCCTGACCAAGTTATTGCTGCCGCTGCTCAAGCAGGCCGAGAGTGCCATGGTGGTGAACGTCGGTTCGACCTACGGCTCCATCGGCTACCCCGGTTACGCCAGCTATTGCGCCACCAAGTTTGCCCTGCGCGGTTTCTCCGAAGCCCTGCGCCGGGAACTGGCCGATACCCGGATCAACGTGCTCTATGTCGCTCCCCGGGCAACCCATACCAGCATGAACAGCGCGGCGGCCCAAGCGCTGAACGATGCGCTCAAAGCCAATGTCGACGACCCGCAAACCGTTGCCTCGGCGGTCATCCACGCCATTGCCGGTGACCGTCGCGACTTGTACCTGGGCTGGCCGGAACGCTTTTTCGTGCGCCTGAACAGTCTGTTGCCGCATCTGGTGGACCGTGGCTTGCGCAAGCAATTGCCGCTGATCCGTCGCCTGAGTCAGAAGCCCGATAAGGAGAGCCTCAAACCATGAAGAAAATTCTCGCCTGCTTGCTGTTCGGGGTACTGAGCCAAAGCGTCTGGGCGCTGGACGCCGCCGATCAGCAGCGCCTCAATGCCATCCAACAAAGCTGGGCGCACATCCAGTACGAATTGCCTGCCGAACAGCGCAGCGCCGCCTTCGAAAAACTCGCAGCCCAGGCCTCGGCGTTCACCCGGGAACGCCAGTCCCTGGCCGAAGCGTGGATCTGGTCCGGCATCGTCACCAGCAGTTGGGCCGGCGCCCAGGGAGGCCTCGGTGCCCTGAGCAAGGCCAAGGCCGCCAAAGTCGATCTGGAAAAAGCCCTGGCCATCGATCCCAAGGCCCTGCAAGGCTCGGCCTACACCAGCCTCGCGGCGCTGTATGATCGGGTGCCCGGCTGGCCTATCGGTTTCGGCGACGCCGACAAGGCCGAAAAACTGTTGAAGCAGGCCTTGGAGCTGAACCCGACCGGCATCGACAGCCTGTACTTCTGGGGTGATCACCTTTACCGTCAAAAGCGCTATGGTGAAGCTCGGGATGCACTGCAAAAAGCCCTGCACGCCGCGCCCCGTCCTGGCCGGGAAAGCGCCGACGCCGGGCGTCGCAAAGAGATCGAAGCATTACTGGGTGATGTGAACAAGAAACTCGACTGACAGGAGTCCCGTGTGCGCTTATTACTGATCGAGGATGACGTAGCCCTTGGCGAGGGCATTCATCGGGCCCTGGGCCGTGAGGGGTACACCGTCGACTGGCTGCAGGACGGCAGCAACGCCTTGCATTCACTGCTCAGCGAAACCTTCGATGTGGCCGTGCTCGACCTCGGCCTGCCGCGCATGGACGGTCTGGAAGTGCTACGCCGCTTGCGTGACAGCGGTTCGAACCTGCCGGTGCTGATCCTCACCTCTCGGGATGCCACTGAAGACCGCATCGCCGGGCTGGATGCCGGCGCCGACGATTACCTGGTTAAACCCTTCGACCTGGCCGAACTCAAGGCTCGCCTGCGAGCTTTGTTGCGCCGCAGTGCCGGTCGCGCGCAAGTGCTGATCGAACACGCTGGCATCTGCCTGAACCCCGGCACCCAGCAAGTCAGCTATCAGGGCGAACCGGTGGCGCTGACGCCCAAGGAATATCAACTGCTCCATGAATTGCTCTCGCCTCCGGGCCGGGTCATGACCCGCGATCACCTGATGCAACTGCTTTACGGCTGGAACGAAGAAGCCGAAAGCAACACCCTGGAAGTGCACATCCATCACTTGCGCAAGAAGTTCTCCACCGACCTGATCCGCACCATTCGTGGGGTGGGTTATCTGGTGGAGGAGCGTCGATGACTTCGATCCGGCGTCGCACCCTGACGCTGATCATCGGCCTGATGCTGACGGGGTTGGCAATCCTCAGCGTGTTCAACCTGCACGACAGCAATCACGAAATCGCCGAAGTCTACGACGCCCAACTGGCGCAGAACGCCCGGCTGCTGCAGGGTGTGATGCGCATGCCGCTGGCCAGCCATGAACACGCCGAACTGTATCAAGCGTTCAACAAGGCCTTGAGTGAAGCGGTGCCGGGCGTCGATGGTCACCCCTATGAAGGCAAAATTGCCTTTCAGGTGTGGAATAGCAAAGGCGAAGTGCTGGTGCACACCGCCAGCGCCCCCTCCTTCACCGTGCCGCCGACGACACATGGTTTCAGCGATGTGGTGGATTTGAGCAGCCGTCATTGGCGGGTGTTCGTGCTCGATGACAAAGAGAATGACCTGCGCATCTGGGTCGGTGAACGGGACGACGTGCGTGCAGACCTGGTCGACCGGATCGTGCGTCACACCCTGTGGCCCAATGTGCTGGGCAGCCTGATGCTGGCGGCCATGGTCTGGCTGGCCATTGGCTGGGGGCTCAAACCCCTGGCCGATATGGCGGCAACGTTGCGGGCACGGCACAGCGGTTCTCTGGAGCCGTTGCAACTGACCCCGTTGCCCAGCGAACTGGAACCGATGCAAGCGGCGCTCAATCGGATGCTCGCGCAAATTCAAGAGGTGCTTGGCCGTGAGCGGCGCTTCATCGCCGACGCCGCCCACGAATTACGTACGCCACTGGCCGTGTTGCGGGTGCATGCGCAAAACCTGCTGGAAGCCGGCACGGAACAGGAGCGTCGTGAGTCCCTGGCGTTTCTGATTGCCGGGGTCGACCGCGCCAGCCGTCTGGTCAATCAATTGCTGACCATGGCCCGTCTCGAACCCAAGGCCGTGACGCCGGTGCTGCACAGCATCGACCTGAGTGAAATCGTGCGCGCCAGCCTGGCCCAGCTCACACCCTGGTTACTGAGCAGGAACCTGGAACTGGCTTTCGACGCCGAGGACCGGCCTTTCAAAGTCCTCGCCGACGCCGGCACCATCGACATCGCCCTGAACAACCTGGTCACCAACGCGGCGAATTTTTCGCCGGAGAATGGCGTCATCACCGTGCAACTGAGTCAGGACGACGGGTTCTACAATTTGAGCGTCCAGGACCAGGGACCGGGCATCGACGAAGCGGATCGCGCACGATTGTTCGAACGCTTTTACAGCCGTGGAAACACCGGCGGCGCGGGCCTGGGGCTGGCCATCGTCAACACCATCGCGACACGGCTGGGTGGGCGGATTACCTTGGTCAATCCGCCAGAAGGTGGGTTGCGGGCGACGCTGTCGATTCCTGTTGACCAGCACCATTGAACACTCTGTGGCGAGGGAGCTTGCTCCCGCTGGGCTACGTAGCGGCCCCAAAATCTGAACAATCGCCGATTTTTGTGAGTGCTACGCACTCAAGCGGGAGCAAGCTCCCTCGCCACAGGTTTCTCACTGACTCAAGATTCCATTACCCGAGCGAGGCTAGCCCGCGAAGAACGATAACGCGGTGTGCCAGACCTGACGCCTTCGCAGGCAAGTCGGATCGCCGCACCGCTCGCTCCTACAAAGGAATGGAGCCTCGCAGCAGAGCCTGCTCACGCTCACACAACTCCACCACGTAATCCCACAACACCCGCAGCCGCACCGATTTGTGCAGCTCGCGCCGCGTACTGATCCAATAGCTGCGCTGGATGCTTTCGTCCGGCAGCAACGGCACCAGTTCAGGATCGGCGCTGGCCATGTAGCACGGCAGCACGGCGATCCCCAGGCCCGAGCGTGCGGCCTGTTGTTGGGCGATGACGCTGGTGCTGTGAAACACCACCTGGGGGTTGCGGCAAAAGCTGTTGAGGAACATCAGTTCCTGGCTGAACAGCAAATCATCGACGTAGCCGATCCACGCGTGGCGGCCGAGGTCTTCGCGGCTGCGCAGTGGTGGCGAGCGGTCCAGATAGGCCTGGCTGGCGTAGAGCGCCAGTCGATAGTCGGTGAGTTTGCGGGTGACCAGCATGTCGGCGGCCGGGCGTTCGAGGTGAATGCTGATCTCCGCTTCACGGTTGAGGATGCTGACGAAGCGCGGCACCGCCACCAGTTCCACTTCCAACCCCGGATAGCGTTCGAACAACCCGTTCATGCGGCTGGCGAGGAACATGATGCCCAGCCCCTCCGTCACCCCGACGCGGATCTTGCCCAGCGGCGCGGTGGATTGGGTGATTTCTTCCTGGGCCAGCAACGCGACGTTTTCCATGGCCTCGGCATGCTTGAGCAGCGCTTCGCCAGCCGGGGTCAATTCGTAGCCTTGGGCATGCTGGACGAACAGCGCGGTGCCGAGGCTTTTTTCGATGGCCTCGATGTGCCGGGCCACGGTGGCGTGGGTGGTGTTCAAGCGGCGGGCGGCGGTCAGCAAGCGGCCGCTGCGCTGCAATTCAAGAAAAAACCGCAGGTCATTCCAGTCGAACATGAACCATCCTTGACGTTATGCCGTTACTAACGGCTGTTTAAAAACGCACAGCAGCTGCGCAAAAACTAACATTCTTTTAACGAAAGCTAACAACTAGGATGACCGACAACAAGAACAACAATACGAGGTCAGGGATGCAGACTTCCCTTGATGAATACGATTACATCGTGGTCGGCGCCGGGCCGGCCGGGTGTTTGCTGGCCAATCGACTGTCAGCCAACCCGCAACACCGCGTGTTGCTGCTCGAAGCCGGCGGCCGCGACAACTATCCGTGGATTCACATCCCCGTGGGTTACCTGTTCTGCATCGGCAACCCGCGCACCGACTGGTGTTTCAAGACCGAGTCGCAACCGGGCCTGCAAGGCCGCGCCCTGAGCTACCCGCGCGGCAAGGTACTCGGCGGCTGTTCCTCGATCAACGGCATGATCTACATGCGCGGCCAGGCTGGCGACTACGATGGCTGGGCGGCCGAGGGTAATCCTGGGTGGGGCTGGCAAGACGTGCTGCCGCTGTTCAAACAAAGCGAAAACCATTTTGCCGGCGATTCGGAGTTTCACGGCGCCGCCGGCGAATGGCGGATCGAGCGGCAACGCCTGTCGTGGCCGATTCTCGATGCCTTCCGCACTGCTGCCGAACAAAGCGGCATTGCCAGCATCGATGACTTCAACCAGGGCGACAACGAAGGCTGCGGCTATTTCCAGGTCAACCAGAAAGCCGGGGTGCGCTGGAACGCGGCCAAGGCGTTTCTCAAACCGGTCCGTCACCGCACCAACCTCACGGTGCTGACTGATGTTGAAGTCGACCGCGTGCTGCTGGAAAACGGCCGTGCCTCGGCGATCAGCGCCCGTTGGCAAGATAAGGCGAAAACCTTCAAGGCGCGTAAGGAAATCATCCTGTGTGCCGGCTCCGTCGGTTCACCCGGCATCCTCCAGCGTTCCGGCATCGGCCCTCGCCCGCTGTTGCAACAACTTGGCATCGGCGTTGCCCATGAACTGCCCGGCGTGGGCGGCAACCTGCAGGATCACCTGCAACTGCGGCTGATCTACAAACTGGAAAACGCCCGCACCCTGAACCAGATCGCCGGCACGCTGTGGGGCAAGATGGGCATGGGCCTGCGTTATCTGTATGACCGCAGCGGCCCATTGTCCATGGCCCCAAGCCAACTTGGCGCCTTCGCCCGTTCGGGGCCGGAACAGACCTCGGCGAACCTCGAATACCACGTGCAACCCCTGTCGCTGGAGCGTTTTGGTGAACCGCTGCACGCCTTTCCCGCCTTCACCGCGTCGGTCTGCGATCTGCGCCCGCAAAGCCGTGGGCGCATAGACATTCGCTCCGCCGACCCGCGAGAAGCGCCGCTGATTCAGCCCAATTACCTGAGCCATCCCGAAGACTTGCGAGTGGCGGCCGACGCGATCCGCCTGACCCGCCGCATCGTTTGCGCCCCCGCCCTGCAAGCGTTCAAACCGGTGGAATACCTGCCCGGCGACAGCTTGCAGAGCGAAGATCAATTGCACGAAGCCGCCGCCCGGATCGGCACCACAATTTTCCACCCGGTGGGCACCTGCCGGATGGGCAACGACGCGGACGCGGTAGTCGACGCTGAGCTGCGGGTGCATGGCATCCCCGGCCTGCGCATCGCCGACGCCTCGATCATGCCGCGCATCACCTCGGGCAACACCTGCTCGCCGACATTGATGATCGCCGAGAAAGCCGCGCAACTGATCCTCGAAACAACCGCAAGGAGTTTTGCCCCTGACGAAAAAGCACTGACCGCAGTCTCTTGAGCAAAGGAATAGCGGCACCCGCCCACAAGGCTGGCGTCGACAGTGGAACAACAAAAACAATCACTGTGAGGGATACCGATATGTCAGAACATGTTCAGCCCCTGGAAGCCGTCCGCAGCGCGGGCACCAGTCAGGAAACCCAGAAAGTCATCTTCGCCTCGTCCCTGGGGACGGTGTTCGAGTGGTACGACTTTTTCCTCTACGGCGCCCTCGCGGCGGTCATCAGCAAACAGTTCTTCGCCGGGGTCAACGACACCACGGCGTTCATCTTCGCGCTGATGGCCTTCGCCGCCGGCTTCATCGTGCGGCCGTTCGGTGCGCTGGTGTTCGGACGGTTGGGGGACATGATCGGGCGTAAATACACGTTCCTCGCGACCATCGTCCTCATGGGCCTGGCGACTTTCTGCGTCGGTTTGCTGCCGACCTACGCGAGCATCGGCATCGCCGCGCCGATCATCCTCGTGGTGCTGCGCATGCTCCAGGGGCTGGCGCTGGGTGGTGAGTACGGCGGCGCTGCCACTTACGTCGCCGAACACGCACCGATCGGCAAGCGCGGCTTCCACACCAGCTGGATTCAATCCACCGCCACCCTCGGCTTGCTGCTGTCGCTGCTGGTGGTGCTGGGCTGCCGTTACTTCACCGGCGACCAGTTCGAAGTCTGGGGCTGGCGCATTCCGTTTCTGTTTTCGATCGTGCTGCTGGGCATTTCCACCTGGATTCGCCTGAGCCTGCACGAGTCGCCTGCGTTCGTGAAAATGAAAGAGGAAGGCAAACTCTGCAAGTCGCCGCTGCGCGACTCCTTCGGCAAATGGGAAAACCTTAAAGTGGTGCTGATCGCCCTGTTCAGCATCAACGCCGGGCAAGCGGTGACCTTCTATGCCGCGCAGTTCTACGTGCTGTTCTTCCTCACGCAGTTCCTGAAAATGGACCCGGCCCTGGCCAACAGTCTGCTGATTGTCAGCGTGATCATTGGCGCGCCGTTCTTCATCTTTTTTGGCTGGCTGTCGGACAAGGTCGGACGCAAACCCGTGCTGATGATCGGCCTGCTGCTGGCGACTGCACTGTACTTTCCGATCTTCAAGTCCATCGCCCACTACGCCAACCCGGCCATCGACCAGGCCAGCCGTCAGGCACCTATCACCGTGCTGGCCGACCCGGCCACCTGCACCTTCCAGTTCGACCCGGTGGGCAAGGCGAAATTTGATAGCCCGTGCGACAAGGTCAAAACCTTCCTGGTCAAACAGGGCCTGCCCTACAACAGCGAAGCGGCCCCGACCGGCAGCGGTGTGCAGGTGAGCGTCGGTGACGTGAAGCTCGACGGCTTTGACGAAGCGGCCCTGCGTGGCGCAGTGACCCTGGCCGGGTATCCGTCAAAAGCCGACATCCAGCTGATCAATAAACCGATGATCGTGGCGTTGATCGTCGCGCTGATCATCATCTCCGCCATGTGCTACGGCCCGCTGGCGGCGCTGATGGTCGAACTGTTCCCGACCCGCATTCGCTACACCTCGATGTCCCTGCCCTATCACATCGGCAACGGCTGGTTTGGTGGGTTCCTGCCGACGGTGTCGTTTGCCCTGGTGGTGTACACCGGGGATATTTTCTACGGGCTGTGGTACCCGGTGGTGATTACCGCGGTGAGCCTGGTGGTGGGGATGATGTGTTTGCGCGAGACGAAAAACGTGGACCTCGATAAAAACTGAGCGCTAACGGGAGGTTAGTTTGTGGCGAGGGTGCAAGCCCCCTCGCCACAAAATGTTTTCTGCACATCAGGTCTTGAGCACCTCAAACGTCACTTCGTCAGGATAGAACGCCACATACCCGCCAATCTGCGCAACCGACACCTTGGGGTGCTCATAACTCCATACCGCATTGGCACCTTCATGCCCGGGGATCTGCAGGCTGTAGTAGCTGGCATCGCCCTTGTACGGGCAATAGCTGGTGTGGTCGGTGCGGGCGAAATACTGTTCGGCGATGTCCTCCCGCGGGATGTAGTACACCGGAGGATAATTGGTCTCATGCATGACCAGCGCCCGAGTGGACGACGCCACTTGAATGCCATGGAACTTCACCACCACGCAGCCGGGTTGGGGGACGATGGAGATGGGACTACCGGCACCTGGGACTTTCATGAAGTAGGTTCCTCTGTTGCTGTTGTGCGGTTTCCGCGCCCCAACAGGTATACCCCATGTTCTGGTATCGCGAGTACTTCGCAGCCGAACGGAGCGTGCTTCAGTCGCTGGATTGACCGCTGTCATCAAACGCAACAGCTCAACCTGTACATCCATACAGATAAAGATTGCTCCATCGCTCATCAACCGCCATTCTGTGCACCTCTCGAACACTGATCGATGATGGTGGTTATGCGGCTGTACCTCTGTGAAAAACCTTCCCAGGCCAAAGATATCGCGGCCGTGCTCGGCGCCAGGCGTCGAGGCGACGGCTGCTGGCTGGGAACGGACGTCACGGTGACCTGGTGCATCGGCCACCTGCTGGAAACCGCGCCGCCGGATGCCTACGACGCGCGTTACAAGCGCTGGGTGCTGGCGGATCTGCCGATCATTCCCGAAAAATGGAAAATGACCGTCAAGCCGCGCACGGCCAGCCAGTACAAGGCAGTCAAACGCCTGCTCGGCGAGGCCAGTGAACTGGTGATTGCCACCGACGCCGACCGTGAGGGCGAGATGATCGCCCGGGAACTGGTGGAGCATTGCCGTTATCGCGGGCCGATCCAGCGGCTGTGGTTGTCGGCCCTGGACGATGCGTCGATCCGCAAGGCGCTGGCGGCGCTCAAGCCGGGGGCCGAGACGTTCAGCCTCTATCATTCGGCGTTGGGGCGCTCCCGGGCCGACTGGTTGATCGGGATGAACATGAGTCGGCTGTTCACCCTGCTGGGGCGTCAGTCCGGCTATCAGGGCGTGTTGCCGGTCGGTCGGGTGCAGACGCCGACTTTGCGCCTGGTGGTGGATCGCGACCGCAGCATTGCCGATTTCGTCCCGGTGGCCTACTGGGCCATCGACGTGCAACTGCTGCACGATGGCACTGCGTTCACTGCCCAGTGGCGCGCGGCGTCCGATGCTTGTGACGATCAGGATCGCTGCCTGAACCAGGCGCTGGCCCAGCAGGCGGCTGCAGCCATTGGCAATGCGGCGAGCGCTCGGGTGACCAAGCTACGTACCGAGCGCATGCGCGAAGTCGCGCCGCTGCCGTTCGACCTGGGTACTTTGCAGGAAGTCTGCTCGAAAAAACTCGGGCTCGGCGCCCAGGAAACCCTCGATATCGCCCAGGCCCTGTATGAAACCCATAAAGTCATCACCTACCCGCGCAGCGACTGCGGCTACCTGCCCCTGAGTCAGCACAGCGAAGCGCCGGGTATTCTGGCGGCGCTCCGGCAAGCCGACCCGGCCCTGAACGCCTTGCACGATTATCTGGAGCCGCAACGCCGCTCGCGGGCCTGGAACGATGCCAAGGTCAGCGCGCACCACGGCATCATTCCGACCGCCGCGGCGAAGAATCTCGATCGACTGGTGGGCAAGCAACGGGCGGTCTACACCCTGATTCGTGCGCGTTACCTGGCGCAGTTCCTGCCCAATCATGAATACGACCGCACCCAGGCCGACTTCGACTGCGCCGGTGAAGCCTTGCGCGCCGTGGGCAAGCAGATTGCCGAGCCCGGCTGGAAACGCGCCCTGCCCGAAGCCCTCGCGCCCGCCAAGGGCCGCGAAGCACCGGCACCGCAAACACTGCCGACACTGGCCGAAGGGCGTGACTGCGCGGTGGCTGACGTGAAACTCAAGGACCTCTGGACCCAGCCGCCCAAGCCATTCACCGAAGGCGATCTGATCAAGGCAATGAAGAATGTTGCCAAACTGGTGGAAGATCCGCTGCTCAAGCAAAAGCTCAAGGACACCACCGGCATCGGCACCGAAGCTACACGCGCCTCGATCATCCAGGGCCTGTTGGATCGTGGTTATCTGATCAAGAACGGCAAGGCCCTGGCCGCGACGCCGGCGGCTTTCAGCCTGATCGATGCGGTGCCGCGAGCGATTGCCGACCCCGGCACCACGGCAATCTGGGAACAGGCGCTGGACATGGTGCAGAGCGGTGAAATGAGCCTGGAAGAATTCGTCACCAAACAGGCCGCGTGGATGAGCAAGCAAGTGGCACGCTGCGCCGGCCTGAACCTGACCATCAGCGGGCCGGCAAGCCCGGCCGGGCGTGGCGCCACACCGTGGAAAAACAAACGCAAACCCGCCAAACGCAAGCCTTCGACTGGAACCAAGCGCGCGGCGAAACCGGCGGGCAAGGTTTGAGGGCAGCGAATCGAAATGGTCTAGTGTTCTTCAATGTCAGTTAAGACACCGAAGGTACGACCATGGCGACAATCAGGAGCCAGCCCTCGATAGAACTGCACGCCGCCCAGCGCGACGAACTGGAAACCATCGAAAACCTGATGCAGTTCTACATGTACGATTTCAGCGAATGGCTGCCGCTGAAGCTCGGGGAACATGGTTTCTTCAACATCCAGCCCAGACTGGACTACTGGCGCAACCCGGCAACCCGGCCGTTTCTGATCAAGGTCGACGGCGAGCTGGCAGGGTTCGTGACCGTGGATAACGAAACCCATATCGTCGGCGCCGAGTACAACATCGGCTACTTTTTTGTCAGTCGACGCTTTCGTGGCCAAGGTGTCGCGAAGTTTGTCGTCTCTGCCCTCTTGAGCCGCTTCCCCGGTCAATGGCAGATTTTCCACATCGATGCCAACCAGCCTGCGCGGCTGTTCTGGGCCAGGGTGATGCCCGATCTCACGGCCGGAGTGTTCACCGTGCATCAGCTGCCGATCGACGGTTATCCATGCACCGTTTACCGCTTTGAAAGATCGCAGCCCTCGGCAACGCCTACGGGGCCGGGGTAAGCGCTGCCGAAGATTCCAAACGGTGGCCACGCTGACTTTCTAATTCCAAAACCACTTTGTCTGACAATATGTAGTGAACAAAAATAATCACTACAAAACCGTTGACGCCTCCGATTTGCCCTTGCATGATGCAGACGTCTCCCCGATCGGGAGTACAGGCAACACGTTTGAGCAAGTTCGTCTGACCGCCGAGCTGTTTTTCCCGGATACACGCTGCCCACAAGGCAGATTGAAGAAGCTGACCTGGCCTGAACGTCCAGTACAAGGGCGAGAAACGCTAGCGATCAATCCTCATGAAGCTTGTGGCCGACCCTGAAAACGTCGGCAGTGGCCTCCAGGTTTTCGCTGCTTCTCTTCGTTGTGACGCTATTGCGTAGCAGTTATTCAACACGACTACATGCAACAGATGCGCGACCCCGTCGTATTGACGGTCGACCGCTGACGTCCTGGTTTCGGTGCCAGGGATCAACTAACCGATGGGCTACCTGTATTAGCGAATCAACTTTGAAAGATCACCAAATGGTCAAGGGGCTTACAATGAATCTGAACAATCAACCTACTATCGATGAACTGGCTCGTTTGTTCGCTGCGCAAAAAGACAGCCATGACAGCCATATTCTGTGGATCAGCAAATCGGGCCAGGTCCATATCGACTGCCTGTCGCCCCATGCCCACGAAGAAGAGTTCGACAAGAACAACCAGAACCTGCTGGCCCGCATGAAGATGTACCGTCGCGGCCAGGGCTATGTCGGCAAGAAAGCCGCGGCCGACAAGGACTTCATCGGTAATGTGCTGCAAACGCTGACACAGGCGTGGGCCTCGCTGCAGAACCAGAATGAAGTTCGGGTGATTGATCGGTTGTACTGATCTCTCCCAAACACAAGAAGGCCCCGCTCGTTTTATCGAGCGGGGCCTTTTTTATTCGTCACCGTCTGCACCTCTGACTTTGCACCGGGTCAAAAGAACAGGGCTATGGTTAACAGTGCGCTGGACATCGGTTTATCCGCTGGAGGTCTGCGATGAAAACAACCCTGACATTCATGCTACTGGCATTGGCGAGTGCAGCCCATGCGAACAGTCTCCCCGGCATTCCCGCCTTCGATGTGGACTGTCCCGGGAAAATCATGGTCCACGCCGATCAGGATGGTCCGGTGATGATCAACAGCAAAGAAGCCCAGACCAAAATGATCAATGATCGCCTTTTCGAGGCCAAGGGGCCGGATGTGACGATCTCGATCAGCATCGCGGATGACGACACGGTAGCCGTGACCTATACCAGCAAGAAAGGCGGCAATGGCATCTGCCAGTCGGTGGATGATTGATTCACACGCTGGTGCTGCCGGCCATCACCAGGTTCGCGAACGCCACAGACGCGGCACTGTGATAGTTGTTCTTCCTGCGCAGCAATGCCGCGTCGCGCCGGGGTGCCTCGCCCTGTAATTCAATTCGGCGCAATGCCCGTTCCGCCGTGGCGATGGGCTCCGGGAGGATGGTGGCCATCGGCGTGTGGCGAATGACCTCCAGCAACGTACTCACCGAATTCACCTCGATCGCCACCTTGGGCGTGATGTTCTGCTGCCGAAAATACTCGTCGACTGAGGATCGGGTGATGAAGTCCGGCGTCAGCAACGCGAATTCCAATTGCGCCATCTCCTTGGGCGATAGCGGGATCTGCCGTTCGTACAACGGATGACGGTGCCCGACCACCACACCCAGAGTCTCGACAAACGCCGGCACGCACTCGATATCCGGGCTCCTCACCGGGGTGAAGGCAATGGCAATGTCTAGCGAGTCATCAAGCAACCCCGTCTCGATGTCATCCATCGACAACTCGAAAATCTGCAGATGGATGTTCGGAAACTTCGCCGCGTAATCGCGCACCAGCGGCCCCACCAGATACGCCATGAACGTTGGCGTCATGGCCAGTCGCAAGGTGCCGCGAGACAAGTCCTTCACATCATGCAGCGCGCGTTTGCCCGCTTCCAGTTCCACCAGCACCCGCCGGGCGCATTCGATATAGGCCTGCCCCGCGTCGGTCGCTCTGACCGTGCGCGAGGTGCGGTCGAACAGGCTGACACCCAGGGTTTCCTCCAGTTGCCGGATCTGCTGGGACAGTGTCGGTTGGGAGACGTGCAATGCCTCCGCGGCGCGGGTGAAGCCGCCGTGGTCGGCGACCGCCAGCAGGTAGCGCAAATGTCGGAGCAGCATGGGGCTCATCATCTATAGGCAGGACTTATGCAACGCATTGTATATCGATCTTGGACGCTATGGATCAATCAACCGAAGATGGCTCCACTTTCCAGCCACAACCGATAGGAGTCACACCATGCAACAGTCCCACGCTTACCAGGACACTCGTCTGGCCCTGACCACTTCGATCCTCGATGCCAAGGCGCGCAAGAATCTGTCCTGGCAGGATCTGACTGACGGCACCGGCCTGGGTCTGGCCTACGTCACCGCCGCCCTGCTCGGTCAGCATCCACTGCCGGAAGCCGCCGCCAGAGTAATCGGCGAAAAACTCGAGCTGGACGCCGACTCCGTGGCCCGCCTGCAAATCATCCCGCTGCGCGGCAGCCTGTCGGGTGTTCCGACCGACCCGACCATCTACCGTTTCTACGAAATGATCCAGATCTACGGCACCACGCTCAAAGCCCTGGTTCACGAGCAATTCGGCGACGGAATCATCAGCGCGATCAACTTCAAGCTTGACCTGAAAAAGGTCGAAGACCCGGAAGGCGGCTCCCGTGCCGTGATTACCCTGGACGGCAAGTTCCTGCCGCTGCGCCCGTTCTAAGTAACTGGCCACCTTTAGCAAGCGAAACCCCGTAGCAGCTGCCGAGCCTGCGAGGCAGCTGCTACGCCCCCTCATTCATTGCAAGGAAGTCCGCCATGAAAGCGCTCATCGAAGGTTTATTGAAGTTTCAGAAAGAAGCGTTTCCGCAACGTACCGACCTGTTCAAACACCTGGCCACCACCCAGCATCCCGGCACCTTGTTCATCACCTGTTCCGACAGCCGCGTGGTACCGGAACTGCTGACCCAGCAAGAGCCCGGCGAACTGTTCGTGGTGCGCAACGCCGGCAATATCGTGCCCTCTTACAGCCCGCATCCGGGCGGCGTGTCGGCCACGGTGGAGTATGCGGTCGCGGTATTGGGCGTGACGGACATCGTGATCTGCGGGCATTCGGACTGTGGCGCCATGACCGCCATTGCCCAGTGCAAATGCATGGATCACCTGCCCGCCGTCAGCGGCTGGTTGCAGCACGCCGAGTCGGCCAAGGTGATCAACGAAGCCCGCCCTCATGCCAGCGACGCGGCCAAGGTCAGTTCGATGGTGCGGGAAAACGTCATCGCCCAACTGGCGAATATCCAGACCCACCCGAGCGTGCGCCTGGCCCTGGAAAAAGGCCTGTTGAACCTGCATGGCTGGGTCTATGACATCGAAACCGGCTCGGTCGATGCCCTGGATGCCGGCAGTCACAGCTTCGTGTCGCTGGCCGAACACCCCGGCACTTGCGCCGTGCACGGCAAAACGGTCGAAGCCGCCTGAAGGTGTCGACCGCACAAGCTGCACCAGGCTTGGCGCAGCGTTACAAAGTGGACAGGCGCGCTACTGCGCCCGTCCTCGTTTCCCGGCCGGGAATGTGACACTCACACGGTCGCCCTGGTTATTTGTCGTCCGTCTTGGCTGACGATTGTGGCCGACGTTCAGGTGTGTCTTCAGCGTTGGGCGCTTCTGGAAAACTGCCTGGGGTGAACACATGAGTGAGCAATTCGCTGGCATCGATGTTGACGACACCAGGAACCGAACGGGCCAGAGCAACAGCGTGCTCACACTGTCTATGGGTATTGACGCGACCGCTCAATGCCACCGCACCCGCATGGGTTTTGACATGGACATTCAGGCCAAGAGTGGTATCGGCCAAGGCCAGGGCCGACTTCACTCGGGTGGTAATCCACGTGTCGTGAACGACCGTTTCCAGACCATGGGAGTAATGTTGGAAGTCATGAAGTTTCATGGCGCAATCCTCTCACACGTAATCAGATGCGCTGTCCGTCCCCGCGCGGGCACGGACACACAATAAGTATAGTGCGTGCCGTTGCCTGCGGTCAGAGGGCTGTCCCTGATGCCGGTAAGTTAATAAGAGCGACGAAATTCCTGTGGGAGCGTCTCAGCGTTTGACCGACAGGCTCGTCTGGGTCATGCGGCTGCGGATCGTGAACACGCCATCACCCGAGAGAATCGCGCTGCGCGCAAACAGGCGACCGCTCTCCCAGTTCGAAAGCCCCAGTTCCGGCTTGTTCAGCGCGTACTGTCCGTCGACCCAGCGGGTGATCCCGTTGCCGACAAAAGGCGCGTTGACCGCGTTGTAGAACCGCGCCTGCGCCTGGGCATCTTCACTGATCAGCGACACGGTGAATTGCGGGCTGTAGCGGTTGAACAAGGCAATGGCCTGATCCAGATCGTCGACGATCTTCAGGCTGACTTCCGGGGTTTCTTCCCATTCCCACTCGCGGCCCAATTGGTCCTCGGGCAGCGGTTCGGCCTGTGCTTCGGTCTGATAGCCTTCGGCGCGGTACACCTCGACGCTCGCGGTGCGCCAATCGCTCGGCAAATGCTGCTCGCTGCCCTCGACGATGTGCAGTTTGCAGCCCTGGCCCCGCGCGGTGCCGGCCTGTTGCAGTGCATCGAGAAACAGCGGCACCAGTTCGGCTGCTCGGTCGCGGTGGATCAGGCAAACGTTCAAGGTGTTGCAGACTTTGCGGTCCAGCGAATTGCGCACCACGGCGGCGAAGCGCTGGGCATCGGCATCTTTATTCGCGATCAGCCAGGCGCCACCGGTGCCATGCAGGCTGACGGCGGTGCCGGCCTGTTGCGCGATGCTGCCCAACTGGCTGACCGCATGCCCCGAACCACGGGCCACGGCCAGCGACAGGCGCCGGTCGGCGAACATCGCCCAACCAGCAGCGTGATTGACGCTTTCGACCAGCGACACCGCACCGCTCGGCAACCCGGCATCGGCCAGTGCCGGATTCAGTGCATGGGTGACGATGGCCTGAGCGGTGCCCAACGCGTCGCTACCAATACGCAGCACCGCGGTGTTGCCAGTGCGCAATACACCGGCGGCGTCGGCGAAGACATTCGGCCGGCCTTCGAACACAAAAGCGACGATGCCCAGCGGCGAAACCACCTGCTCGACTTTCCAGCCGTCGTGCTCGACGCAGCTCACGACTTGACCGCGGGTGGCCGGCGCATCGCGCCAGGCCCGCAGGCCGGCGATCATGTCGCGGCGCATGCGCTCATCAGCCAGCAATCTTGTGGTGGAACGCCCGCGTGCCTTGGCCCGCTCGATGTCGGCCAGGTTGGCGGCTGCAATCAAAGCCCAGCATTCCGGGGTTTCCAGGCGTTGCGCGAAGCGATCAAAGAACTCGCTGATGGCGTGATCCGAAACGCTGGACATTGCGGCAAACGCCGCCTCGGCGCGCTCGATGGCGACCGTCGCCGCCTGCTGATCCGCCACCGGGATCAGCAACAACTCGCCGCTGACCTGCTCCACCAGCAGATGGTCGCCGGGCTGAAAGCGCGCCGCCAGTTCGGGGCTGACGACCGTGACACGATTACCGGCAAATGGGATCGGCGTGCCAGCGACTAGACGTTCGAGCGCAAGAGACATGAAGCGGTTTCACCATGCAGGGGGGCGGTCGGAAAATGTATAGGAAAATCCGTGGAGCGTCATTCACCGGGACGCGGTGGCGGTTACTTTTTAGCAAGTCGAAATACGTCCTGCTCCAGTCCATTGCTGCCCTGTTTACGCTTGTCCGAATTCACGTCATAAACCACCAGCAACAATGGCTCTTCTACGCCTTCGGTGCCGATAAAGGTCATCCCTTCGGCATGATCGCAGCCTTTATCTTCTCCTTGCCCGTAAGGAACCTCCAGGACCGACGTCAATTGTTCGCTGAAAACGAAACCTTCATCTGCTGGCCTGGCGCCGTCGCGCCATCGAAATACAGTGACGGGCCCGTCGAGGTCCATCGTCGGTCCAGCCAGGATCAACATATCGTCACCATCGAGGCATAAGTCCCTGACGCCGAGTCCATTCAGCTGGAAAAAATGCTTTCGATACTTTCGCCCACCCGGCCCGATTTTCTTCAGCCTCAGTGTGTGAGCAAGCTTGGGATGGTCTTCGGGTTCGACCTCCAGAATGATTGCCCATCCCCGCAGCACAGGCCCTCGCAACCCGATAAAAACACGCTTGCCATTGACCTCGAGGCCTTCGGTATCGAACCCGTTGTCCTTGCTGGGAATGTGCAGGAATGCCCCGACATGTTCGTCGTCCTTGAGTTCATCGAGCAATTCGTTACCCAGTTGATTGCCGGCCAATTGAGCGGCGACTCGATCATCGCTGGTGGTGCTCTTCACCAAAGTGAACGTCCCGTTTTCTTCGACCAGAGGAATCCGGGCCAGGAGAAAACGATTGCCATCACGGCTGACAATGGCCAGACGTTCAGCGTTTTTCTTCAGGGACTTGGTGCTATCGGGCTTTTTCCGTTTCAGGCTGTGAGAGCCCACGATCCAGAGATACCCTGTGTCGCGGTCGTAGCTCATGCCCTCCAGGTCTGCTTCAACGTCTTCTTTGCCAACGTCCGGCATGACCGGCAGCGTCAACAGGGATGCCAACGGGAACCGCTTCTGCTGATCAAACAGAAATTGGCCCGGGCTGGTGCGCTCGCGCCGGGTGAAACGTTCAAGGCTCAATGATTCATCATTGGCGACCCACAGGGTATTACCGACCTGCACCACGGCAGACAACCCGTCGCGCAAATGAGCGTCCGCCTCATTGAAGACGAGAAGCGCGGAACCGAACTTCATCATGGATTCACCCGCGCCTCCACCCGATCGGGTGAGCAGTCAAAAGATCTACTTCACGTTAGCGACCGCCCGGTGCAAGTCAAGGAGCGCCATCAGAACACCGACCAGCCAATCCGCTGACTCAACAACTCCAGCGCCGCCATGCCAGCGAGCGAGTTACCGGCGGCATTCAATTCCGGTGACCAGACGCACACCGTGAATTGCCCCGGCACCACCGCGACGATGCCCCCGCCCACCCCACTCTTGCCCGGCAGACCGACGCGATAGGCAAAGTTGCCCGCTTCGTCGTACAGCCCGCTGGTGGCCATGATCGAGTTGACTTGTTGGGTCTGGCGGGCGCTGAGGATCTGTGCGCCGCTATGTTTGCAGAAGCCGTCGTTGGCCAGGAAGCAGAACGCCCGGGCGAGGTCCACGCAACTCATGCGCAGCGCGCAATGGCTGAAGTAGCTGCGCAGCACCGCCTCGACATCGTTATGGAAGTTGCCGAACGACTGCATCAGATACGCCATGGCCGCGTTACGCGCGCGGTGCTGGTATTCGGATTCGGCGACCTTGCCGTCCACCATGATGTTCGGGTTGCCGGACAAGCGCCGGACGAAATCGCGCATCGACAGCGCTGGAGCGGCAAAGCGCGATTGATTGATGTCGCAGATCACCAGCGCACCGGCATTGATGAAGGGATTGCGCGGGCGCCCGCGCTCGAATTCCAGCTGCACCAGCGAGTTGAACGGCTGGCCCGACGGCTCGTGGCCCAGGCGTTCCCATATCGCTTCGCCGGAGTGTTCGATGGCCTGCACCAGGCTGAACACCTTGGAAATACTCTGCACCGAGAACGGCGTGTCGGCGTCCCCCGCGCAAAACAACTCGCCGTCATTGCCATACACAGCAATGCCCAATTGATTGCCCGGTACCTCGCCGAGGGCGGGAATGTAGTCAGCCACTTTGCCCTGACCGATCAACGGTCGGACTGCGTCAAGGATCTCGTTCAACAGCGCTTGCATGCCGGGTTCCGAAGTCTCGCCCCATGGGATTGCGGGGACACTGTCGCTAGACGCCGCTGGACGGCGCTGAATCACAGTTTTGTACGCGAATGTATCTGTCGCGGCCCGGGATACACCAACTTGCACCGGGCGGTCTTTCAGACATATCGCCAATACAGCTGATTGCAACACTTCTGTCGTCCGCTGACCACCGGTAAACCGGGTCGGCCCTTGCTCAGGAGTGTTGTCATGATGACCCAAGTCCCCCGTTACCATGGTTGGTCGCTGTTTGGCCTGCTGGCCATGCTGGTGCTGCTGATGACCGGCCTGATTCTGCTGCTCAACCCCGATCTGGTAGAAGCCACCCGCAGCGCCATTCGCGCCACCGCACGCACTTCGTTTGCGCTGTTTCTCGCCGCGTTCACTGCATCGGCCCTGGCGGTGCTGGTGCCCTCGCCTTTCAGCCGCTCGCTGGTGCGTGAACGACGATTCATCGGCCTGGCCTTCGCGTTTTCCCATCTGGTCCACGCCATTCTGATCTACAGCTACGGCCAACTGAACCCCGAGTTCTGGCCCGGTCGCACCACCGTCGGCAATATTCCGGGTTCGGTCGGTTACCTGTTCATTCTGTTGATGGCATTGACCTCATTCAAAACCACGGCGCGCCTGATCGGCCCCAAAGCCTGGAAAACCCTGCACACCTGCGGCATGTGGGTGATCGCGGCGGTGTTCGCCTTTTCCAACTTCAAACGCATCCCACTGAGCGCCTGGTACGTCCTGCCGTTCGGCCTGATGTTTTCGGCGATTGTCATTCGGCTGCTGGGCACGATTGCGCAGAAGTACAAACGTAGCCTGCCCCGCGCCTATCCCCTGACCAACAACACCCCGTAGCAGCTCTGCGCTCGCTGTAGCAGCTGTCGAGCCTGCGAGGCTGCGTTCGGCTGCGTTCGGCTGCGCAGCAGTCGTGAATTCGACTAACGCGGTCAGCCTGACGCACCGCAACGTCAGGCTGTACGACTGCTTCGCAGCCGAACGCAGCCGAACGCAGCCTCGCGCTGCTCGGCAGCTGCTACAGCGGCTACGGGTGATTGCCTGCCAACGATCAAACTCACGGAGATCAAACCCATGAACACTTCCCTTTCATCAGCCGTCAAAGGCCTGCACCTGAACCTCGACCGCGTCGGCAACTGGATCGCGCCCCTCACCCTGCGGCTGTTTCTGGCCTGGGAGTTTTTCGAGTCTGGCCTGGAAAAATGGAACGGCCAGAACTGGTTCGCCGACATCCAGGACCGCTTCCCGTTTCCCTTCAACCACGTTCCCGCCACGCTGAACTGGGAACTGGCGATGTGGGCCGAGCTGATCTGCGCCCTCACCCTGCTGGCAGGCCTCGGGACACGGCTCTCGGCGATTATTCTCGTGGTGGTCACGGTCGTCGCGACTGCTGCCGTCCACTGGCCGGCTGATTGGTCTACATTGAGTGAACTTGCCCAGGGTTATGCCATCAGCAACAAGGGCCACGGCAACTTCAAGCTGCCGTTGATCTACCTCGTAGCCCTCATGCCGTTGTTGTTCTCGGGGGCCGGCAAACTCAGCATGGACGCGTTGTTGGCTCGACTCTTCTGGCGGCGCAGTCACCGCTGAGACGCCAGCGTCTCGATACCCCATCCAACTTATGTAAAGGAGCCATCATGAGCGTAACCAGCCAATGGATCGAAATCAGCAGCCCCGAAGGCAGCTTCGGCGCTTACCTGGCCATCCCCCACACCCGTAAAGGGCCGGGGATCGTACTGATTCAGGAAATCTTCGGGGTCAACGAGCACATCCGCTCGGTCGCCGAGCAATACGCCGCCGATGGCTATCTGGTCATAGCGCCGGATCTGTTCTGGCGCCACGGCCACCGTATCGAACTGGGCTACGACGAAGCCGGCTGGAAACGCGCCGTCGAATTGATGAACGCCACCGACCGCTATAAAGCCCAGGCTGACATCAAACTGGCCATCGATACCCTGAAGACGCATACCGGGCTCGACGGCAGGATCGCCTCCATCGGTTACTGCTTCGGCGGCATGCTGTCGTACAACACCGCAGCCAACGGTTTCGTCGACGTGGCGATCGCCTATTACGGCGGTGGCATTCAGAACCAACTGGATCGGGCCGGTGAAATCAAAGTGCCGCTGCTGATGCACTTTGGCGAACAGGATAGCCACATCCCCATCGACGCCGTGAAGCAAATCGCCGAGCGTTTCGAGTTCAACGACGATGTCGATATCGAGGTGTATCCGGGGGCCGAACATGGTTTCAACTGCTCGCACCGTGACAGCTACAACCAACGGGCGGCGGCCGAGGCGCATGGCAATACGTTGATCTTTTTAAGTCAGAACCTTTGATAGCCGAGGTTGGCGCTATCAATACTCGATGAGTATTCAGCCCGGAAACCAGCATGGACAACCTAGCAAAACCCAGACCAGCCTCACTGCGTATCCCCTCCACGGTCTGGGCCCTGGGTTTTGTCAGCCTGTTCATGGACCTTTCGTCAGAGCTGGTGCACAGCCTGTTGCCGGTATTTCTGGTCACTACTTTAGGCGCCAGCGCACTCACCGTCGGGGTGATCGAGGGCATCGCCGAGGCGACCGCGATGGTGGTCAAGATATTCTCCGGCGCCATCAGCGACTTTATCGGCCGGCGTAAAGGCCTGCTGTTGATGGGCTACGGTCTGGCGGCGTTGTCGAAGCCGCTGTTTCCCCTCGCGCACTCGGTTGATGTGGTATTTACCGCGCGCTTTCTGGACCGCATCGGCAAAGGCATTCGTGGCGCGCCGCGCGATGCGCTGGTCGCCGATGTCGCCCCCGCCGAAATCCGTGGTGCCTGCTTCGGCTTACGCCAGTCGATGGACACCGTGGGGGCGATTCTGGGTCCGGTTCTGGCGATCGTGCTGATGCTCTGGCTCGGGCAGATCCATCTGGTGTTGTGGTTTGCGGTGATCCCGGCGGTGATATCGGTGGCGCTGATTGTCGGTGGAGTCAAAGAACCAACCGATGTCGCCGGGAAACACACCTTTCGCTCGCCTATCCACTGGAAGGTTCTGCGGGAGTTTTCCCGGGGTTACTGGTGGGTGGTGATCGTCGGCGGGCTCTTCACGCTGGCCCGTTTCAGCGAGGCCTTTCTGGTCTTGAAAGCGCAGCAGACAGGCCTGACGGCCACTTGGGTGCCAATGGTGATGGTGGTCATGTCGCTGCTGTATGCGGTGTCGGCCTACCCTGCCGGCTGGTTGTCCGACCGGATCAGCCGCACCAAGTTGCTGTGTGTCGGCATGGGGCTGCTGATCCTGGCGGACCTGCTGCTGGCGCAAGCGGATTCAATCATGACCATGCTGGCGGGCGTAGCCCTGTGGGGCCTGCACATGGGCTTCAGCCAGGGCATTCTCGCGACGCTGATCGCCGACACCGCCCCCGAGCATCTCAGGGGCACGGCGTTCGGCCTGTTCAATCTGATCAGCGGCGTGTGCCTGTTGATCGCCAGCGTACTGGCTGGCGCGCTATGGGAAACCTCGGGCTCCGCCAGCACTTTCATCGCCGGGGCGGTGCTGGCGGCTGCGGCGTTGGCGTTGCTCCTGTTGCGCAAGTCCTAGTCCTCGATCGCGGTGAACCCGCGTTGCAAATCCTCGATCAACGCGTCGACATCTTCCAGGCCAATGTGCAACCGCAGCACCGGGTTCAATGCGCGATCTGCCGCACTGTTGCGATCCTGGGTGTCGGCGACGGTGACCAGGCTTTCATAGCCGCCCCAGGACGCGCCCAGACCAAACACCTGCAACGCATCGATGAAGCGCTCTACATACGTAGCGTCGGCATCACGCAGTTCGAAGGACAGTAAGCCGTTGCTGCCCGTGAAGTCCCGTCGCCACAGTGCATGGTGGGGATGATCGGCCAGCGCCGGATGGAACACCCGTTTCACCTGCGGTTGCGCTTGTAGCCAATGAGCGATTTCCAGGGCCTGGCGTTCGTGCACCTCCAGGCGTGGCGCCAGGGTTCGGGCGCCGCGCAGCACCAGCCAGGCGTCGTCGGGGCTGACGGCGCTGCCAAAGGTGTCGCTCATGGACGCCAGCGGCTGCCAGACTTCTTGTCGGGTACAGACGCTGCCCATGACCACATCGCTGTGGCCGCACAGGTACTTGGTCAACGCCATGATCGAGATGTCCGCGCCCAGAGTCAGCGGCCGGTACAGGTAGCCCGAGCCCCAGGTGTTATCGACGGCCAGCAGAATGCCTCGTGGTTTGCACAGCGCGGCGATGGCCGGCAGGTCGCAGAGTTCATACAGCAGCGAGCCGGGCACTTCGGTGTAGACCATTTTTGTATTGGCTTGCAGTTGCCCTTGCAGGCCGCTGCCGTCAGGCGCGAAGTAGCCGACCTGGATGCCGAACGGCCCAAGCAGCTCCCGAGCCAGACGCCGCACGGGCGCATACACCGCGTCGGTAATCAGCACATGATCGCCGGGCCGCAGGTAGGCCAGGAACGTCTGCGCCACCGCCGCCAGCCCGGTGCCAAACAAGCGGGTGCGATAACCGCCTTCCAGCTCCGTCACCAGGTCTTCCAAGGCAAAAGCGGTCGGATTGCCCCGAGCGCCATAGCTCAGCACCCGCTCCCGGTCACGGCGAGCACGGGCATCGCGCATCTGCGCCAGGTTGTCGAACAGCACCGTACTCAAACGAGTGACGGGCACGTTGACACCTCGACTGCCACTGCCCTTTTCGGTACGCGCCGCCTGCACTAGACGGGTACGCACCCGCGCATCACGAGTCGCTTGAGACGGCGCGCGCAGCGGTTTCAGGCTGGCGATTTCGTCTGCGCTCATTTGCGCCAACAGGCCGATTTCCCAGGCCAGGTACTGACGCGCCGCGTCCTTGTTGCCGGCGTGGCGATCATGGGTAAAGAACAGAAAATCGATGCACTGCTGATCGGGCGGCGTATTGGCATCTTCTTGCAACGCAAAACCCGCCTCGCGCCAGGCGTCAACGCCGCCGCTCAACAGCCGGGTTTGCGCACGTTGAACATCGGGCAATTCCAGCGCCGCGAACGCTGCCAGCTGCGGGTCATCGGCCAGCAACACCAGGGGTCGCTGTTCACCGGCCACTTCACTTGCCAGCAACGAACGAATCGACCAGCGTGAGCCGGCGATATGACCTTTGCGGAAGGTCATGCTCGGGCGCAGGTCAATCAATGCCACCGCGCCATCCTTCAACGCATCGGCCAGGGCTTGCGCGGTGGTCACGGGCAATGTTTCGTGAACGGATACCTCAAGCGCGGGCAATGCCAGACCGCTACTCACCCCACCTTCCAGCACATAAGCTTCATGCCCCAACTGCCGAAGCCAACTGGCAACGATCGGCGCCCGTATGCCATCGCTGTCGATCAGCACCAACCGCGCCTGACGCACGCCGATATACAGGTCGGTAGACTGAATCAACTGCCCGCCCGGCGTGTGTTGCGCACCGGGCAAACTCCCGGTGACAAACTCCTCGGCGGTGCGCACATCGCACAGAAACAAACTGCGTGCGGCCTCCTCGGCCCACTGCTCGACCTGCGCCGCCGTAACGGTGTTTACCCCGGCCCGTGCGGCCAGTTGTGCCGCGGCGAGGCGTTGTTGCGGCAAGGTCTTGGATGACACCTCATCGGCATAGCGGCGGGTGCTGCCATGTTCCAGCCGGAAATCTTCCAGGTACCAGCCCTGCGTACCGTTTTCCAAGGCGTAGACCGGATTCTTCAATCCCAGATTGATCAGGGTCTGGGCGCCAATAATGCTGCGGGTTCGACCGGCACAATTGACCACAATCGGCGTGCTGTCGTCCGGCACCAGATCCTGTACGCGATAGCCCAGCTCGCCGTTCGGGCAGCAGACAGAACCGGGGATGGTCATCTTGCGGTATTCGTCGAACGGCCGACCGTCCAGCACCACCAGAGGCTCGCCCCGGGCTTGCCATTCAGCCAGCTGCCTGGCGGTGACATGCGGTGTATCACTGGCCTCTTCCACCAACTCGCCAAAGGCTTTGGACGGCACATGCACACCCGCGAACAGTTGCAGGCCTGCCGCCTGCCAGGCATCGGCACCGCCGTCGAGAATATGCACGCAGCTGTACCCCAGCGCCTGCAAACGCCGAGCAGAGCGCACCGCGATGTCCCCGCCGTTCTGGTCATAGATCACCAGCCGCACCTGAGGATTCGGCGCCAGGCGTCGGACCTCCAGCTCCAGGCGACTGTAGGGCAGGTTCACCCCGTGAAACAGGTGAGCTTCGCCATATTGGCCATGCTCACGCACGTCAAATAGGGCAATTTCCTGCCCGTCGAACAGCCATTGCTGCAGTTGCCCTGGGGTTACGGTCTGGCTCATGTGTAGGCCTTGATCGACGGCGCCATTTGCGAGGCGTTGTAATTGAGAATGCGCCCGTCGGCCTCGACCCCATAACGGCCATTGAGCGATTCCAGCGGCAAACCGTACAGGTGGAAATGCAGGGTCGGCTGCTCGCCTTCGACACGGATGCCATGCAGGTCTTCACCGAGAAACGAGATCGACGTGCCGGGTTGCACGATCACTTCTTTTTCCAGGTGCAACGTGGTGAACCCAGGCTCGCGGCCCTCGTCATCACGGGTGTAGACGTAATTGATTTCCTGACCTTCGATGGCGCTGATGATCGCCCAGGTTTCGTGGTTGTGCGGGATCGTACTTTTACCCGGCAGCAATGAGTTGAGGTACAGCGTCGGCGTGTCGCCATCGTCGTTGAGGCGGTAGCGGAACGCGGTGCTGCCCTGCCCCGGCACGGGCGCCGGGAACGCGTCGAAATTGAACAGATCACGGCGCTCGGCCAGGGTTTCGAGCAAGGCGACGATCTCCGTCAACGCGGCGCGGTCGACGCCACGCTGATGGATGACGCGGATTTTCTTGAGGAAATCCTCGATGACGGCGGCACGGTTATCGGTACTCATGAACAGACTCCTCGGTATTAGACGGACAGGCTGTAGCGGCTCAGGTTACTCAACAGATATGGATCGTTGGCGACACGGGGACGGCGTCCCGGATCGCCCAGGGCGTGACGCAGAAACTCCTGGGTCCGTTCGCTGGTGGGGTGCTGGAAGATCTGCTTGGCACTGCCGCGTTCGACGATCACACCGTTTTCGGTGAAGTAGACGATGTCGCTGATCTCTTCGGCAAAACGCATTTCGTGGGTCACCAGCACGCAGGTCATGCCCTCTTCGGTGAGTTCGCGAATCACCGTCAGCACCTCACCAACGGTTTCCGGGTCGAGGGCAGAAGTCACCTCATCGAACAGAATCAGTTCCGGGCGCATGGCCAACGCCCGTGCAATCGCCACCCGCTGTTGCTGACCGCCGGAGAGTTGCCCCGGATAAGCATCGGCCTTGTGCTCCATGCGCACCTTGGCCAGCAAGGCGCGGGCGTCTTTTTCGGCCTCGGAGCGGTTGCGCCCCAGCACTTTGCGCGGGGCGATCACCAGGTTCTCCAGCACCGACAAATGCGGAAACAGGTTGTACTGCTGGAACACAAACCCCACACGCTTGCGCAATTCGATACGCTGGCTTTCCTGGGCCAGGGTGTGAACCTCGGTGGCGCCAACGCGGATGCTCCCGCGCTGGGGCTGCAACAGGCCGGTGATGCAGCGCAGGATCGTCGACTTGCCGGAGCCGGACGGGCCAATGATCGACACGGCCTGGCCGCGATGCACGTCGAGGTCTATGCCCTTGAGCACCGGGTTGCTGCCAAATGACAGGTGCAGGTCGCGCAGGCTGACCAAGGGTTCGGCGACGGTTTCAGTAGAAGGCATAACGTCGCTCCAGGCGTTGGGTGAGTCGGGAAATCGGGTAGCAGTAAGCAAAGAACAGCACCAGCAGGCTCAGGTAAATCACCACAGTGAAGCCGGTGAGGTTCACCGTGTTGCTGGCGATTTGCGCGGTGTCGATCACGTCATGCACGCCCACCAAAGACGCCAGTGCGGTGCCCATGGTGATCACCGCGTAGAGGTTCATCCACGGCGGCAACATGCGTTTGAAGCACTGCGGCAGGATGATCGAGCGGAAAATCTGCCCGCGAGTGAAGGCCAGGGATCGCGCCGCTTCCCACTGGGTACTGGGGATCGAGGCGACGGCACCACGGAAGATCTCCGCAACATTGGCGCTCGCCGGCAACGCCAGGCCAATCGTGACCTTGACCCAGTCCGGGAACGCGACATAAGCGCTGCCGATGTGGATCTCGAACGGGAACACATAGGTGGTGAAATAGATCAGCACCAGCCACGGCGCGTTGCGAAAAATCTGCACCCAGATCCGCGCCGGCAAGCGCAGCAGCCACAACGGCGACAACGTCAGGGCACCGACCAACAACCCCAGCAACGAGCCCAGCCCGATCGCCACCAGACTGATCAGAATGTTCTGGCCAAACCCGACGACCAAGGCTGGCGACCATTGCAGCAAAGCCTTGAGTACCGGGCTGTGCGGCGCGAAATACACCAGCCAGAGCACGGCCCCCACCAACAGCAGCAACTTGCCGACATGCCGACGCGGCCAGGCCAGCGGCGCGGTGACGGACGATTCAATGGCCATAACCGGGCATCCTCAGGCGCGCTTCGAGCAGGCGCCCCACACAATTGACGGTAAAACTCAGCAGGCCGAAAAACGTCAGGATCAGAATCATCAGCTCCAACACGTTATCGCTCTGGGTCCAGATCATGATCGCCGCGTAGGTGATATCGCCGACGGCGATGGCCGAGGCGACGGCGGTCATTTTCACCAGGTCGATCAGATTGTTGATCAGCGATGGCAAGGCAAAACGCAGGGCCAGCGGCAGTTGCACATTCCACAACAACTGGCGACTGCTGAACGCCAGCGAACTGGCCGCCTCGATTGTCACTGCCGGCACCGCTTCGATCCCGGCACGCAAGGCTTCGGCATGAAACGCACCTTTGTGCAGCGAAATCACGATCACCACCCAAGCGAACGGCGTCAGCGGGTTGGCCGCGCCGACGGCCTGGGTCAGCAGCATATTCAGCACCAGAAATGCGCAATACAGCTGCACCAGCGTCGGTGTGTTGCGGGTGACTTCGACAAACACCCGAGCAGGTTTTGTCAGCCAGGGTTTACCCGAGGTCAACATCGCCGCCAAACCGACCCCCGCCAGCAGGCTGCCGACGATGGTGAACAGGCACAGCAGCACCGTGGTCAGCGCGCCCTTCTCCAGGGTTCCGCGCTGATAAGCGTCCAGCAGAAAGCCGTAGTTCAGGCCGAATCCGGCGGCCCAGTGGACGAACAGTTCCAACAAATGACTCATGGTTCGCCCCGCAATTGCCTGCAGGCTTGAGCGATGCGGTATCCGGCTTCGACTACGGTGTCAGTCGCCGTGGCAATGGACAGGCGAAACCACGGCGACAAGCCATAAGCGCTGCCCGCCACGCCGGCCACGCCCTCTTCCAGCAAATACGCGACGACGTCGGCATCGCTTTGCAGACGTCGACCGTCCGGGCGATAGCGCCCCAACAACCCGGCGCAGCGCACAAACACGAAGAAACCACCTTGAGGTTCGAGCACTTCAAGACCGTCCACTTCGCGTAAGGCGCTGACCAGTGAATCCCGGCGTTGTTGATAGGCCGCGACTTGCGACCGCAAGAAATCCAGTCCACCTTCGAATGCCGCCAATGCGGCGGCTTGTCCGACCGAGGAAGCGCCCGAGGTGGATTGCGATTGCACCACGGTCATGGCCTGGGTCAGCGCTTGCGGTCCGGCGCCGAAACCGATGCGCCAACCGGTCATGGCGTAGGTCTTGGACACCCCGCCCACCAGCAGGCTGCGCGCCTGCAAATCCGGCGCAACGTTGAGCAGGCTCTGGGCAGGCAAACCGTCGAAACGGATATGTTCGTAGAGCTCATCCAGCAGAATCAGCACGTGGGGATGGCGCCGCAGCACCTCGGCCAGGGCGCGCAGCTCGGCCGCGCTGTACACCGCGCCGCTGGGGTTGCCGGGGCCGTTGAGGATCAGCCAGCGAGTCCGTTCGCCAATCCGTTGCTCCAATTGTTCGGCCGTCAGTTTGCAGCCCTGCGCCAGCCCGCATTCGATAAACACCGGCTCGCCGCCATTGAAGCGCACGCTGTCGGGGAACGACGGCCAGTACGGCGTTGGCACCAGCACCTGATCGCCGTCGTCGAGGGTGGCGGCAAAGGCATTGAAGATGATCTGTTTGGCACCGTTGCCAATCACGATCGATTCCAGCGGATAGTCCAGCTGGTTTTCCTGCTGGAGTTTGCGTTGCACCGCGATGCGCAAGGCCTTCACGCCCGGTGTCGGCGTGTACTTGGTGGCACCGGCGGCGATGGCGGCATAAGCGGCCTGCTTGATGTGCTCCGGGGTGTCAAAATCCGGCTCGCCGGTGGTCAGGTCGAGGATGTCGCGACCAGCCTCGCGCAATGCCGTGGCTTGAGATTTCGCGGCGGCATTGGCCGACAGCGAGACGCGCTGTACGCGTTTGGACAGACGAAGCGTCATGACTGACTCCCCTTCAAAACCTTGCCGGGGTTCAGCAGATTGTTCGGGTCCAGCGCTTGCTTGATCCGGCGCATCAGGTCGAGTTCCACCGGGCTTTTGTAGCGCCCTAGCATGTCCCGTTTGCGCTGGCCGACACCGTGCTCGGCGCTAATGGAGCCGCCGTGAGCGTGGGCGCTGTCGTGCACCAGTTGGCTGAGTGCTGCGTAATGGGCCATGTGCGCCTCGACCGTTGAGTTGTGCGGATGGGCGACGTTGTAATGCAGGTTACCGTCGCCCAGATGGCCGAAGGTGTAATGCCGCACACCAGGGAAATGGCGCTGCAACAGCGCATCGGTATGGGCGACAAATGCCACGACCTGGGAAATCGGCACCGAGATGTCGTGCTTCATATTGCGACCGGCACGCTTCTGCGCCTCGCTCATGTTCTCGCGCAACAGCCAAAACGCCTGGCTCTGGGCGAGGCTTTCGGCGATCAGCGCATCGGCCAGCAGGCTCTGCTCGTAGGCCTCGCCCAGTACCTGTTCAAACGCTTCGCGGGCATGGCTTTCGCTGTGGTTATCGGACAATTCCAACAACGCGAACCAAGGCTGACGGGCACCGGAAAAGGGTTGTGGGCCTTCGGGAAATTGCTCGCGCAGCAACGCAAGGCACCCGGCACTGAGCAGTTCGAACGCGGTCAGGCTGGCACCGAAACCGGCGCGGGCATGGGACAGGAACGTCACCGTTTGGGCCAGCGAGTCGAAGGCCAACAGCGCTGTGGCCTGGGCCTTGGGCAACGGGAACAGTCTCAGGGTGGCGGCGGTGATGATGCCGAGGGTGCCTTCGCTGCCGATGAACAGGTCGCGCAAGTCGTAGCCGGTGTTGTCCTTGCGCAAACCGCGCAGGCCATTCCAGATGTCGCCCTGGGCGGTGACCACTTCCAGACCAAGGGTCAATTCGCGGGTATTGCCATAGCGCAGCACCGCCGTGCCACCGGCATTGGTGCCCAGATTGCCGCCAATGGTGCAGCTGCCTTCGGCGCCCAGGCTCAGCGGGAACAGGCGCCCGGCATCGCGGGCGACGCCCTGAATGGTGTGCAGAATGCAGCCCGCCTCGACGGTCAGGGTGTCGTTGTCGGTGTCCACTGCCCGAACGCGATTCATCCGGTCGAGCAGCAACAACACCGCGCGGCCACTGGCGTCCGGAGTCGCGCCGCCCATCAGCCCGGTGTTGCCGCCCTGCACCACCACCGGCGTATCGCAGGCCACGCACGCGCGCACCACCGCCGCAACTTCTTCGGTGCTTGCCGGGTGCACGGCGGCAATCACCTGCCCCACGTAACGGCCCTGTTTGTCGGTCAGGTACGGCGCGGCCTCTTCGCTGGTCTGCACATGACGGGCGCCGAGCAGTTGCTGCAAGGCCACGAACAACGGTCGACTCATGACCGCACTGCCAGCGGTGCCGCGTTGCGGTATTGCTCGTGCAGGTCACGCAAGGCTTGCGACGGTGCCATGCCCGTGCGTTCGCCCAATTCGATCAGCCAGCCGCTGCGGTGCCAGTCGCGCACGATGGCATCCAGCTTCGCCTGGGTATCGTGCTCGCCCTTGCGTATCCAGATCACCGAGTTCGACGGGATCAAGTCACCCGGCAGCGGAATTTCATACCCGGCCCACTCGGCATCGCTCAATAAGGTATGCATGGTCGGGCTGACATGCACCGCCGCCACGCAGCCATTGCCGCGCAACGACAACAGCGATTCGGACTGGCTGCGAAACGCCTTGATCTGCGCGCCGTAGGTTTCCTGTAATGGCTTGATGAAGTTGCTGCCCTGGGACACGCACACCGGTTTGTCCTTAAAGTCGCTCCACTGGGTGATACCCGCACCCTTGCGAATCAACGCGGCGCCACCGACTTCTTCATAGGGCGTGGGCACGTAATCGAGAATCTCGGCGCGTTCTTCGGTGAACTGCATATTGGCGATCAGGATGTCGACCTTGCCCTGCTGCAGGAACTGCACCCGGTTGGGTGCCAGCACCGAAACAGTCTGGGCCTCGACACCCAGCGCCTTGGCGATGCCCTTAGCCAGTTCGACGTTGTACCCCAGGTGTTCGCCGGTCTTGGGGTCGAGGGTGCCGAACGGCGGACCACTGAGCATCACCCCGACGCTGATCGCGTGGCGTTGTTCGATCTTGTCCAGCGTGGCATCGGCCTGAGCGAGGCTGGCGCCCAGCACGGCGCATCCTGCCAGGCACAGCATGGCCAGGCTTCTAGCGGAAAAATATCGGTTCATGCACGACTACCTTGAACGACCGCCGAATCCGTCGGCGGTCTATTGAAAACAATGAGGTGAACCGCTCAGGCGCCGTTGGCCTGGAACTGTTTCTGCAACTCCACCAAGGCCGGTGACGCGGGGGTAATGCGGTTGCGGGCCTGGGCGTCGATCAGCCAGCCGCTGCGGTGCAGTTCCTTGACGATGGGGTCGAGCCGGGCCTGGGTATCGCGTTCGCCAGGTCGGGTCCAGATCACCGAAGGGGCTGGGTTGAGCTCCGGACTCAGCGCCCGATAGCCCTGCCATTCGGCATTGTCAGCGATCAACGGGTTGATCAGCGTGGCGTCATGCACTGCCGCGACGCAGTTGTTGCCACGCAGCGCGAGCAAGGATTCCGACGAGCTCTTGAACGCCTTGATCTCCACGCCCAGATCAGTGAGCGGCTTGATGTAGCTGCTGCCCTGGGAGGTGCAGACGGGCTGGCCCTTGAGGTCTTCCCAACGGCTGATCTTGCTGTCCTTGAGCAGCGCCGCGGTACCGCCGACACGGTAGAAAGGCGTTGGCACAAAACCGAGGATCTCACCGCGCTCGGCGGTCCATTCCATGTTGGCGATCAACAAATCCACTTTGCCCTGCTGCAAAAACTGCACGCGGTTGGCGGGCAATACCGGCACCAATTGCACCTCGGCGCCCAACTGCCGACCCAGTTCCTGAGCGAGGTCGACGTTCAAGCCCCGAGGTTTCTGAGTGCCCGGATCGATACTGCCGAAGGGGCCGCCGGACAGTACGACCCCCACCGTCAGCACATGCCGTTGCTGGATCTTGTCCAGCGTGGCATCAGCCTGAGCCCCGGCACTGGTAGCCAATGAGATCAAGGCGCCCAGCATCACAGGCAACCATCGTTTTACAGGTGAGCGCTCAAGCAACATGGATTTCCCCTCATGGATGATCGGCGTTCCCCGACCTGATGAGGCGGCATCCTAGGTACAGTCCTGAAGTAACGGAAATTCAAATATCTAATATCGTTATAACTTGCTGTGTTTGCTCCAAGTAACAACCTTCACGACGCCCGAATTTACTGACGCCATCGACCTAAACACTAAAATATCGCCAAAAACACATAAACAAATGTAATGTTTATGTTTGCAGCCTTGATATAAAAACAGCCCCGGAAATGGCCATGCCGACCTCACCTACCCTCGATCTCGAATTACTGCGCACCTTCATTGCCGTGGTCGATCACCACAGTTTTGCCGAGGCCGGTGCGCAACTGGCCCGCACACAATCGTCGGTCACCCAGCACATGCAACGCCTGGAACAACAAGTGGGGGTGAATCTGTTCGAGAAGCGCGGGCGTCAGAAGCAACTGACTGAAGCCGGTTTGCAGTTGTTGCGTCATGCGCGGCAGATGCTTTCGCTCAACGACGATGCGCTGAATTCCCTGCGCGAAAGCAACTTGAGCGGTGTGCTGCGGATCGGCTCGCCCCATGACATCGCCGACACCATCCTGCCGCCGATCCTCAGCCATATCGCCCGCTCGGCCCCGCGCTTGCGCCTGGAGATCGATGTCGGCCGCAGCCCGTTTCTGATGGACGACCTGCACCGAGGCAAGGTCGACATGGTGATCTCCACCCGTGAAGACCCGACGCTCGAAGGCTTCGCCTTGCGCACCTCGCCGGTGTGGTGGATTTGCTCGGCGCAGTACATCCATACGCCCGGTGAGCCTTTGCCGCTGATTCTGGTGGATGAGCCGAGCATCTATCGTCGCTACGCCCTGGAGGCGCTGGAGCGCGCCAACATTCCATGGCGCCAGGCGTACCTGGCGTCGAACCTGATCGGCATCAAGGCCGCAACGCGTGCCGGGCTGGGCGTCACGCCCAGAAGCATGGAAATGCTCGGCCCGGACATGCGCGTGCTCGGCGAAAACGATGGCCTGCCACGGCTGCCGGACGTGACCTACCACTTGTGGATTCGACCCAATACCGTGAATCCGCTGGTGCGTCGGGCCTATGAGTTGATCAGGAGCAGTCGGGGGCTTTGACGCGGCCAATCATAAGAACCAAAGAGAATTAATAAATACAAAATCAGTATTTATCGTTATAAAAATATCCGCGTACTCTCAGCTCATCCCGTCATTCATCACCACAGTGAAGTGCCCCATGAATCCGACTGACAACCTCATTGACTTCGCCAGCTACCGCAAACGCAAACAGGCTCAGCAACGGGCACGGGCCATGTGGGAAATGTACGCACGCAACGCCGGCCTGCAGGCTTTTCAGTGGGTCCAGGCTGCCCAATCGACCGAGACCCGTCACGCGTGAACGCGCAGCAACCCTCGCGTTTTCTGGTGAGCACGGACGAACCCGTGACGGACTTGAATAACCTCGAACAACTGGAAGAAGAGCCGATCTGCGAGCGGGTCGCGCAGAACCTGCAACGGCTGCGGGGCAAGCGTCATCTGTCCCTCGACGCTCTGGCCCGGCAATGCGGCGTGAGTCGGGCCATGCTGGCGCAGATCGAATCCGGACGCAGCGTGCCGTCGATCAAAGTGCTGTGCAAAATTGCCAAAGGCCTGAAGGTTTCGGTGGCGGCGTTTCTCGAGCACCGGGCTTTCGAAGGTGTGGCCGTACTGTCGGCGAACCAGAGCAAACGCCTGGTCAGCGCCAGTGGCGCCTTCGTCAGCCGCGCGCTGTTTCCGTTCGACGTGGCACGCCAATCGGAATTCTACGAACTACGCTTGAGCCCGTTGGGCGAAGACCACTCCGAGGGCCATGGCCCGGGTGTGCAGGAGAACCTGGTGGTGTCGCAGGGCGTACTGGAAATCAGCGTCAACGATGAACGTTATTTGCTGTCCACCGGCGACTCGATCCTGTTCTACGCCGACCAGCCCCACCGCTATCGCAACCCCGCCGACAGTGAGGCCGTGGCTTATCTGGTGGTGACCTACCCGGAGCGCCTGGACTAACCCCCAGAAGCCATGAACCTGTTGGAACGAGCCTGTGTGGCGAGGGGGCTTGCCCCCGTTGGGTCGCGAAGCGGCCCCAAAACTTGCAATCGCGGTGCATCAGGTACACCGCATGCAATGGTTTACGACTGCTGCGCAGCCGAACGGGGGCAAGCCCCCTCGCCACACAAACTCGCTCACACAGTAGCTTTATCAGCGCCACACGAAAAAGCCCCCGCAACCGTCAGGTCGCGGGGGCTTTTAAATGTCTGCTGCCAGGGATCAGCAGGTGCAGCACATCATTGGCATGCCGTTGCAGCTCATCATCATCGGCATGCTGCAATCGTTCATCATTTTCATCATCAGGGCGCAGCAGCTTTTCATCATGTCCATGTTCATGCCGGCCATCGGCATAATTTTGCACATCATGCCGTCGGCCATCATGGTGCATTCCATCATGCACTTCATCGATGGCATCGGCATGCCCATCGTAGGCATTGCCATCATCATGTTCATCATCGGCATGGCCATGCCTGCCTGAGACATGCACATCATGCTCATGTTGCCGCAATGCATCATCATCGGCATGCCGCAGTTCATCATCATCTGCATCATTTCAGCGCTGTTCTTGAACATCGCCATGTCCATGCCAGCAGCCGGCATCATTTTGCACATCATGCCGTCGCCCATCATTTCGCAGCTCATGGTCGCCATCATCATCGGCATGCCCATCATAGGCATCATCGGCATGTTGGCGTTCATCATCGGCATTGGCATCTGCATGGCGTTCATCATGGTGTAACTCCCTAAGCGATTCGATAGTTGGACGAAGCTGATGGGGGCGGATTCTAAGGACTGGCGAAGGGACGACAAGATGATGGCCGAGCAGCAGAAATTGATGTTGAAACCGCTTTAGTGCCGTGGCGGGGACGCCGCTGACTGCTATAGCGCCCCTACGGAATTCATCGCAGACAGAATCGAAGCGAGGACGTGGTTTTATCGGTTATGGATATTCGACCCAATGCTATACAAAGAACCGAAAGAAATAATCGATCTAAACAGCGCAGAGTTTTTTTTCCGTGCCAGGAACTAGCAAGGCTTGTGCATTCGCAACCAGGCCTGCTGGCGCTGTTGCGGTCAGGAGCATGCAGCAGCACACCGACCTGACCCGCCAGTTGTTCTTTGAGAACAATAACGTCAAACGATTCAAAACCCTTGTTTCGATGAGCACCGTGAAGCTGGGTTTGAATATCCCGTTGGGCGTTGAATAGCCTACGGTGCAGTGGAAGCGTCAACGACCAAGACTATCCGCCACCCCCCTGGCCTGCTGAGTCGCGACCTCACGCGCGCAGAGGTCAACGTCTTCCCCCAGGATGGTTTTCTCTACAGTCACCGAGTGTACATCCGTCACGCCGATAAATTTCAGCCAGGCTTCAACGTAGGGCTTCTGGAAGTCGAAGCGCTCTGCCGGGGTGATCGACTGCGCCGAAAAATCCAGGCCGCGGGCATACATCACCACAGCGGTCTTGTTGTGCAGCATGCCTTCCAGACCGCGCTCCGGGTCGAAGCTGAACAGGATGTCTTTCTGCGACACCAGGTCGATGAAGTGCTTGAGTTTGTACGGGATGCTGAAATTCCACAGTGGCACGGACATCACCAGCACATCCGCGCTGTGCAGATGCGCGGCCAGCGCTTTCAAGGTGTTCCAGGCGTCGTCTTGCGCCGGGGTCAAGGACGTGCCGTTGAGTCCGGCGTATTTGGCCTCCATCGCCTGATCATTGAACTCCGGCAACGCCATGGTCCAAAGGTCAAGGGTGATGATTTCGGTGTCCGGGGTGTTTTCCTGATAGCGCGCAATGAAGCTGCGGGCGACTTCAAGGGAGGCCGAGCGCTGTTTGCGCGGGGAACATTCGATATGCAGAAGAGTAGTCATGGCACGCCTCGGGTAATGGGAGATGGGGGGCGGCAAACATTGCAACATAGTTTTATTTGGAATATAAATCGTAAATAAATAAGCCATTAATCACGTATCAAACTATGTTCGATGCTCTGCTACTCAAGACATTTGTCACGGTCGTCGATGAAGAAGGCTTCAGCCGTGCAGCCGAGAAGCTGCACCTGACCCAGTCCGCGGTCAGTGGGCACGTGCGACGACTGGAAGAACAGATTGGTAAACCCCTGTTGAGGCGTACCACCCGTTCCCAACAACTGACGCCCGATGGCGAACGCCTGGTGGCTTATGCACGCACCATCCTCGCGCTGAACCGTGATGCCTGGGCAGAACTGACACGCACGCCGTTTCACGGGCGACTGCGGATCGGGGTATCCGAAGATTTTGTCGAATCGCGATTAATGCGGACTTTTCAGGATTTCGCGGCGCAGTACCCGGGGATGGAGATCGACGTGCAGGTGGGCATTCCGGGCACGTTGCTGGCCTCGATGAAACAAGGGCATCTGGAACTGGTCATCGGCTCTCTGTGCGAAACCAGCGACACGGGGCTGCTGCTGTGGAAAGAACCGCTGGTGTGGGCCTGGTCGGCGCAGCCCGTCACCGAGTTACCGACGCCGTTGCCGCTGGCCCTGTTCCCCGAGCCGTGCCCTTATCGCGAGGTGGCCCTGACACAACTGGCTCGGGCGGGGATCGCCCAACGAACGGCGATGTTGTGCAGCAGCACGGCCGGATTGCGAGCCGCAGCGCTTGCTGGCTTCGCGGTAGCGCCCATGCCAGTCAGCCAGTTGGGGCAAGGACTGGCGGTTCTTGGTGCGGAACAAGGATTGCCGGATTTGCCGGATGCGCAGTATCGGTTGTTCAGCGCTCCTGAAGCGGATCAGGCGATTGTGGCAGCGGTCACTCAACTCATTGTGGAGTATTGCTCTACGCGCAGGACTTAAGAATCATACCTTGTTGACCCCGTTACTCACTGCTCAGGGAGAGCGCCATGTCTGTAGAAATCCAGCTTTCGGAAAATGCGACCGAAGCAGAGCGACTAGGCATTTTGACCCCATTGCTGGCCCATAACCTGGCCAACGGTGGCGACGACGCCTATGAAACTTTTGCTCTGTTGCTACGAGACGCTGACAGTAACGAAGTTATTGGTGGGCTGTACGGCAAGATCTCTTATCGATGGCTGCTCATCGATCTTGTCAGCGTTCCCGAGTCAATGCGCGGTCAGGGTATCGGAGAACGGCTAATGCGCATGGCTGAAGAAGTCGCGCAGAAAAAACACTGCATTGGTATCTGGTTGGAGACCTTCAGCTTTCAGGCTCCCGGTTTTTATCAAAAACTGGGTTACTCCGAATTCGGACGCTTGGCAGACTATCCACCAGGACATACCCGGCTCTATTACCAGAAGTTGTTGTGCTGACCGCGTTTTCGATCCAGGGCCGTTAGTTGTGCTTTACAGCGGACGGCTATCGGCCAAAAGCGAACCTTAACGATGGTGAATCAGTCCTCACCTTCATGCGCTCATTTGCCAACCCGGTGCCGTGCAGCTACTGTCAGCGTTATGAATCAGCCACGAATTGCCTTGACCACGACTACCACGACCGCCAGAGGCGGGTCGTGAGAGGTGTCGTGAGCCAATAACACACGAACTTCAAAGGCCCGCCAGTGATGGATAGGGCCTTTTCTTTTGCCCTTGTGTCGCTGGTCCAAACGCAAGGAAAAGCACTATGTATGCACTGTTGATTCTCGATATGCAGGTTGGGTTGTTTCATGGCCCGGATAAACCGTGGGCTGGCGAAGCGCTGCTAGACACATTGAATAACCTGTTGAGTAAAGCCCGGCGTGCAGGTGCGCCGATTTTTCTCGCACGCCATATTGGTCCACCTGGTTCGCCTATCGAGTCCGGAAGTCCGTTGACGCAACTGGTGCAGGAACTGGAGCTACAGGGTGACGAAGTGATCTTCGAGAAAAGCCGACCCAACGCCTTCACCAAGACTGCTCTGGCCGATCAGCTACGAGCTTGTGGCGCTCAGGGCGTGGTCATTACCGGAATGAAGACCCAATACTGTGTCGATAGCACCTGCCGCGCTGCACGGGATTTTGGATTCGATGCAGTGCTGATCGCCGATGGCCACACCTGCAACAGCACCCCTGCGCTGAAGGCTGAAGAGATTGTTGCTCATCACAATGCGACTCTGGCGGGACCATTCTGTCGCGTCGTAAATGCTGAGGACTGGTGTTTCTAACCGCCATCAACAGACCGGTCCGAGTCAGGACCGATCTGCCCACTTTGGGCCGACAGCAGTCGTCGCCGACTGGTAACGGTCGTGGCCCGCCCCTATCGCCCCCCCCTGCTGCGCCCTCTTCACGCTCACACCTGATCCATAGCCTCGACCACTCCCTGATCCTCACCCAGAAACCCGCCGCTTTGATGCTGCCACAGCCGCGCATAAATCCCGTTCTTCCCGAGCAATTCGGTGTGGGTGCCCTGCTCGATGATGCGTCCGTTGTCCATGACGATGAGCCGGTCCATGGCCGCAATGGTGGACAGTCGATGGGCGATGGCGATCACCGTCTTGCCCTGCATCATTTCATCGAGGCTTTCCTGTATGGCCACTTCTACTTCCGAGTCCAGCGCGCTGGTGGCCTCGTCAAGAAGCAGGATCGGGGCATTCTTGAGCATCACCCGGGCAATCGCGACGCGTTGGCGCTGGCCGCCCGACAGCTTGATGCCGCGCTCACCCACAAGGGTGTCGTAACCGGTATGGCCTTGCCGGTCGCTCAGTTGGCTGATGAACTCGTCGGCCTGGGCATTGGCCGCGGCGCTGCGGATTTGCGCGTCGGTCGCATCGGGGCGGCCGTAGGCGATGTTGTCACGAATGGAACGGTGCAGCAGGGAGGTATCCTGCGTGACCATACCGATGGCGCCGCGCAGGCTGTCTTGCGTCACTTTTGCGATGTTCTGGCCGTCGATGCGGATCTCCCCGCTGTCGACGTCATAAAAGCGCAGCAGCAAGTTGATAAGCGTGGATTTGCCGGCGCCAGAGCGGCCAACCAGACCGATCTTTTCGCCCGGACGGATGTGCAGGCTCAGGCCATCGAGCACCTGACGTTCGCCATTGTAGTTGAAGCTCACCTTATCGAAGGTGACCGCGCCGCCGGAGGTCACGAGCACGCCCGCGTCCGGCGCATCCTGCACCTTTGGGCCCCGGGTAAAGGTTGCCATGCCATCCTGCACGGTGCCGATGCTCTCGAACAGCGAGGTCATTTGCCACATGATCCAGTGCGACATGCCGTTGATACGCAACGCCATGGCGGTGATTGCCGCCACGGCACCTGCGCCGACCTCACCCTGGTGCCATAGCCACAGGGCATACCCCCCTGCTGCCATGATCAACGCCACCACCAATGCCTGGTTGACGATCTCGAACTGGCTTACCAGGCGCATCTGACGAAAGCCGGTTTGTTTGAAATCCTCCATCGCTGCACGCGCGAAATGCGCTTCACGATTGGAGTGGGAGAACAGCTTCACCGTCGTGATGTTCGTGTAGGCGTCTGAGATACGCCCGGTCATCATCGACCGCGCATTAGCCTGTTCCTGCCCGACTTTCCCCAGGCGGGGCACGAAGTACCACATGGCCAGCCCGAACAACACGACCCAGGCAATGAAAGGCAGCATCAGTTTCAGGGCGAAGCCGCCGGCCAGTGCGATGATCGCGATGAAATATACCCCGATCCCGGGCGCGATCTCGATAAGGGTGAATAGCATGTCGCGCACCGCTAGCGCCGTCTGCATCACCTTGGTCGTGACCCGGCCGGAAAACTCATCGGAAAAAAACGAAAGGCTTTGCCGCAGCATCAAGCGATGGAAGTCCCAGCGCAGCCGCAACGGCAAGTTAATCGCCAATATCTGATGCTGCACCATGGTGCGCAACGCCACCAGCCCGACACTGGCCACCATGATGATGCCCATGCCCCACAACACGCGACTTTCCTGCGCAGCCGCTTCACCGCCTGCCTGCCAGGTCGAGAGCAGGTCCACGACCTGCCCGAGGAAGGAAAACAGCCAGGCTTCGTAAATCGACACACCGGCACTGAGCAGCGCAAACACCAGAATGTAACCGCGGGCACCCCGCGTACAGGCCCACAGGAAGCGAGCCAGGCCGTCGGGTGGCGGTGGTACCTCGTCAGGAGGAAAGGGGTCGAGCCTTCGTTCAAACGCACGAAGCATGGTGTTCTCCAAAACGATCAAGTTGAGGAGATTCTGCCATTGAACGGTTGCTTTGAGGGGGTTGCGAAGTTAGAGGTATGGCGCTTAGGCAGGTCGCTCTGAGGATTGGGCTGCCGGGGGCGGCCTCTTATACGCTGCCAGAAACCCGGTCGGCAGCGATAAATGTGCCGGTATCGAAGGGGGCTGGCCAAGAACGGACGTTCATCCAAGGACCGCTTTCGGCCGAGGCTGTGTAAAAACGGTTTAGAGCAGGTTTGACAGTCAGAACCAGAACGAAAAGCGCGTTCCTACGCAAATTTCAGGTCCACTGACCCACCAACCATTGGCAGATTTTACGTAGCGACGCAGACTTCAAAACCGTGTCTGCGTTTTTACACAGCCTGGGTCGACTCCTGCCTTCCGCGAGAGCCAGGAATCCACAACCCGAAGCGGACTTTCAAGTTTAGTCATCGTGAATTGGTTTTATGAGCAACAGTTCGTAGGTCAAATCTGCTTCATAAAATGTGGTGCACCACTCTTGAAAGCCCGACCGGGGCTCGCACAATAGACGGACGATGAGTCCAGACTCCGTACTAAAAGTTTCTTTGACGACTGCGATATCTCCAGGCGCCGCATCACGAGCATTTATCCAATCAACATACACCGCCTTCGTAGAATCGACGTGGGTTAGTTTTATGAAGTCGCCTTTGGAAAGTGTCATAACTGTCTTTAATGCCTCATACCGGTCAGGTAAAAACCTGCTTCTGGCCGATTTCTGCCCGCCGCGGAGGGCTGAAAACGACCCGAAGCGGTCATTCGTGGAGTCTCTCTTGCAAGTTTGTTCACTTATTTGCGATGCGAACCCTCGATACTCCCAATGGTGCAACTCATGAACCCTACAATTTTGCCAGCGACTGTTCTTCGTCCCGACATGCGTGATAGCATTTTGATCTAAGCGTTTTTAACTTGCCGGAATTTTCTTGTCTACGCTCGCATTAGCACCTGATATCTCGATCACAACACACAGGTATCAACTGAGGTTAGGTTATGTCCGATGACAGCTATGGGCGCAGCAGGGCAAGTATTTTTTTTCCAGTTTTCAGTATCGGGCAGGCAAAGCTGGTGGTTGTATTTCTTATGCTTTTACTGGTTATGGTCAGCGCCGTTGTGCCAGATACGGCTAAGGAAGGATGGTGGTTGCTAGTCCAGCAGATGATCTTGGTTGGATACAAGGATATTGGGAGCGTTAGTGAAGGGTCAAGTTATAGGTTGGTTGTAATGGTTAGTTTTTCTATGGCGGTTGTGTTGTCTTGGGTTGCTGCTATTGTGATGTCGTTGACTCGTCTTCATATGCATGCTTTTCAGGCTATTGAGAGCAAAAGCTATTTGTCAAGAATTTCGACTATTGTGTTCATACTAGTGCTTTTGTTACTTCCTATTTTTCAAGCGTTGCCAAACAATGATTTTAACTTCTCATATCATGTGTTTAAGGCGATGTGGGAAAGTAGATTTTTGATAATTGGGGCGAGCGTTGTGTATTTTTTGCTCTCTATGGTGCTTTGGGTGCTGGTTTTATTTGAATTTTCTAACCTTCTGGGTTGGAGATCGTCATCGCGTAGTTGAGCTCTGCCATGGCCAAGCAGCGAGTTGCTGACCGTTTGCAGCCGATCGCAACTGGCTGCTTCTGGCCGATTTCTACCTGTCACGAAGGGCAGAAGTCGACCCAAAGCTGTCCTTCAAACCATCTCATTTAAAGTAAAGGTATGGTCCATCACGCCTTTTTCTTAATAGCGCGAATGGCTGCCATGTAAGCGCTGTTTCCTATTCCGATCTGACCCCAGACCTCGCGGCTTTCTCCTTCCTGGCGGTCGTATTGTTCATCCGCATCCCACAGTGAGAGGACTTGGTTTGGAAACCAGTATTCATATGAGGTGAAATCATGAGGGCCAGAATTATCTGAAGCAGCCATCAATGAAAACACTTCGGTGGCAGAGCGCGCGAAGACATCGATGCCCTTGAACACGAACGTGAAATTCGGGTTTCCGCAGACACCAATAAACCAGACTTCATCGCTTGGCCCGTAGGAAAACTGCATGCAGGATTCGCAAAAATAATCAACGCCGTCGTGGGAGTTCTCGAGTGGGAATCCAATGGCAGCCATTGTTTGCCTCGCTACAGCGCGTGGTACGCCAAGCCGCACGGGACCAATGGCTTCGAGTGGTGAGATTTCAAAAACAGGCATCTACTGCGCTCCATAAAAGCGAAAAGCCTAGCTAATAGTTCAGTGCCATTACCAGTACTAACGCAACCTTCTCAACGACTGCTTTTGGCCGATAACTGCCTGTCATGAAGGGCTGCAATCGACCGAGGCTGTGTAAAAACGTTTTTGAGCGCAACAGGTACTCAAAACCGAACTGGAAATCGTGCTTCTACGCGAAATCCACATCTGCTGACGTGCCGATAAACTTCAGACTTAACGTAGACGTGCACACTTCAATTTTGGCGAAGCGTTTTTACACACTCTGGGCCCGAAGCGGTCATTCGTAGGGTATCTCTTGCAAGTTTGCTCGCTTACTTACGATTCGAACTCTCGATACACCCAATGGTGCAACTCATGCCCCCTACAATTTTGCCAGCGACAGTTCTTCGTCCCGACATGCGTGATAGCATTTTGATCTAAGCGTTTTTAGCTTACCGGAATTTTCTTGTCTATGCTCTAGCACCCGATATCTCGATCACAACACACAGGTATCAACTGAGGATAGGTTATGTCCGATGACGGCTATGGGCGCAGCAGAGCAAGTATTTTTTTTCCGGTTTTCAGTATAGGGCAGGCAAAGCTGGTGATTGTGTTGCTTCTCGTTTTACTGGTTGCGGTCAGCGCCCTTGTGCCCGATACAGCTGAGGGAGGAAGTTGGTTGCTGGTCCAGCAGATGATCTTGGTTGGATACAAGGATATTGGGAGTCTTAGTGAAGGGTCAAGCTATAGGTTGGTAGTAATAGTTGGTTTTTCTATGGCGGTTATTCTGTCTTTGGTTGCTGCCATTGTGCTGTCGTTGACTCGTATTAATATGCATGCCTTTCGGGCTGTCGAGGAAAAAAGCTATTTATCAAGAGTTTTGACTGTCGGGGTCATACTAGTATTCTTGTTGCTACCAATTTTTCAAGAGTTGCCAAATAGTGAGTTGCAGTTCTCATATCATGTGCTTAAGGCAATGTGGGAAAGTAGATTGTTGATAATCGGGGCGAGCGTTGCGTATTTTGTGCTCTCTTTGTCGTTTTGGGTGCTGGTTTTATTTGAGGTCTCTAACATTCTGGGGCGGAGGTCGTCAACACGTAATTGAACTCTGCCATGGCCAAGCAGCAAGTCGCTGACCCAGACTGTGTGAAAACGCCAGTGTTTGTCTAACCTTCTGATCGTCTAGATCGTATTGGGGGCGATCTCGACGATGAAAAGGTTAGACGATTACTGGCTCTTTCTCACAGCCTGGCCCCAAAGAGGACGTAAGCTTGCCCCTAATCTCGTGGCATAGCAGCATAGTGAGAATTTACTCCTTCGCTATCACCTATCACGCACCTCCAAGGTCACCATGTCCATAAATCTTGATGAGCTACTGAAAACCGTAGACGACGAACAATCATTCATCGGCTTCATTGAAGCTCTAGGTATGGATTTCGCCGAGGAGCGTTTGCTGGAGGAGACCTCTCCGTCGTCTCCCTATGGACCGGGGGCGTTGGGGTGGGAAAACGGCTCTATTGATACCTTTCTTGATGCTGCCGCAGCGTGGGCGACTGCCAGCTCACGCAGTTCCCCTGTGAGTGCCAGTAGATCAAACGTATGGCAACGCTGTGCGGCCATTTTGCTGGCTGGTAAATTTTATGAGTGAGCCCAGCCATTGCTGTTCGAAGGACAACGACCGAACGAAGGCTGCCGGTCGTGTAAGTCCACTATCGACTCATACTGTTTTAAACCGCAGGTCTTGAACTGCTCGGCGGTGTTTTCACACAGCCTGGGTCGTTCTCTGCCTGTCGCGACAGGCAGCAATCGGCCGAAGCTGTGTAAAAACGATTTAGAGCAAGTTAAACGGTCAGAACCAGAACGTTACTGGACAATCGAGACTATAGTCGGCCTGGTAATACGCATTCTGCCTGCCTATTTCTCCATACAGGCCTTCATCATCACCCTAAGCTTGGCGGGGTCTGGCTGCTGATTAAAGCGCCCTGCCCAGACATGTTCGACCTACACCAGCACGGTCAACCAGGCCGACACCAGCAGCAAAAAAGCCAGTGCATGGTTCACGCGTTTGAACGCCTGTGGCGAACCAAAAAACCGAGCACTACCCACGCCGAGCAACGCCCACAGAGTCATGCACGGCAAAGAGACCAACAGGAACACCAGCGACAACAACACCAGCCGCATGGTCTTGTCGCCGCCACCGGCAAACACGCTCACCACCGCCACCGCCATCATCCAGACTTTGGGGTTGAGCAATTGCAGGGTGGCGGCACCGAACACACTCAGGCCCTCGTCGCGCGGGGTAGTCGGGTTCAGGGACGGCGGCGCGCTTTGAAAGATCTGCCAGGCCAGCCAACTCAACCAGAACGCCCCGATCCAGGCCATCGTCTGCTGCACTCGCGGAAACCGCAGCAGCGTCTCGCCCACGCCGAGCCCGACGGCAAACACAATCAGCGCCGCCGCCACGCATGCGCCAAAAATGATCGGCAGCGTAGCGCCCAGCCCCCACCGCGAACTGTGGCTCAGCACCAGAATATTGGTCGGCCCCGGAGTGATCGAGGCAACGAACGCAAACAGCAGGAAAGGCAACAACGATTCCATGACTCAGACTCCCTGAGGACACATCGAAGGCGCAGAAAGGAACAGCGAAAAAGACATGGCATGGACTCCTTGATCAGATAGGAGGCCATGGTCGCGGGTCAGCTGGTTTCAGTCTGGAAGGTTTGAGCAACGCTTGCGATAGTCCGCTGGCGTGAGCTGGTAGGCACGGCGGAACCAGCGCCCCATATGGCTTTGATCGGAGAACCCGAGAGCACTGGCCACCTGCGCCGGCGACTCGCCCCGCGCCAGTAGCTGCCGCGCCTTGGCCAGGCGCAGCTGGATCAGATAAGCATGAGGCGCCAGCCCAAAGGCTGCCTTGAAGGCCCGCGTCAAGCGAAAGCGATCAACACCACAGGCTTGAGCCAGATCATCCAACCCGATGTCCTCGTAGACATGGGCATGCAGATAGTCACGCGCAACCTGGGCCACCAACGGCAGACGCGGATCAAAGGCCTGCCGCTTGCGCCAATCAAGGTGGCAAGTGAGCGACCCCAACAAGGTATCGATGGCGCTCTGGCGCACGATGCGCAAGTCCCCCTCATGGAGCACGTGGAAGGCTTGATAAATGGCAGTGGCCAGGCCCGGATCCTGGCTCAGGGTGTCGGCAAAGCCCGGCTGACTATCGGCCGGCGCGTGCTCAAACAACGCATGCAACTCCCGTTCAAGCCAGTGCGGATCGAGGTAGAGCATGGAATAGGTAAACCCTTCCTCGGTCGGCGCATGCCCATCGTGGATTTCCCCCGGCTCCAGCATGAATACCTTGCCCGGCGTACTAAGATGGCGAACGCGTCGGCAATTGAACTGCTGCACCCCCTGTTCGGTGACCCCCACCAGAAAACTGTCATGCCAGTGCGGATCGTAGGCATGCCCCTGAAAATGGGCACGAATCGATTCAATCCCGGTATCGGCATCCTGGGACAGCTCAATCCAGTTGCGTTTATCCACGGAAGGCTCCAGAGGTATGGTTCAGCTTTGAACTGTGCGGGCGACTAAATTACCGCGCTTTTGAAAAGGACGTTTAGAAGATTTGTGCGGTTTGATGCTGAGCCATAGCTGCCTATGCTGAAAGGCAGAAATCGGCCAAAAGCAATGGGATGGACTCCTCCTCACTTCGGCATCTTGAGTGCCAGACTGAAGGTGCGAACCACAGTCAACAGTGAGAAGGAGTCCACACATGAAGCTTATGCGCATTGGGGTCGACCTGGCCAAGAACGTATTTCAGATCCACGGTGTGGATCGCCACGAGAAGCCGGTCTGGCGGCAGCGACTACCACGTGATCGCTGGCTTCAAACGGTGCTGGAAAAGGTCGAACCTGGTTGTGAGATCGGCATGGAGAGTTGCGGTGGGGCCCATCATTGGGCGCGGCAACTCGAAGCTCTCGGATTTCGAGTCAAGCTGATCGCCCCCCAGTTCGTTAAACCTTATGTCAAAAGCAACAAGAACGACGCGAACGATGCCGAGGCGATCTGCGAAGCAATGAGCCGTCCCAGCATGCGCTTCGTCGCCATCAAGACGATCGAACAACAGGATATCCAGGCGACGCATCGCATCCGGGCCGGCTTAATCGAACAGCGGACGGCCAAAGCCAATCAGATCCGTGGGCTGGTCGCCGAGTACGGTCTAGTTGCACCGAAGGAATTGCTGATGCTGCGTCGTGCAATACCGTGCTGGCTAGAGGATGCGGATAACGGTTTGACGGCACGCTTTCGTCGTCTGTTGGATGGTTTGTGGGACGACCTTCGTGCGCTGGATGGGCGTGTATGCAAGCTCGACGGCGAGATCACTGCGATCGCGACAAACGAGCCGTCCGCCGTTCGCCTTCAACAGCTGCGCGGCGTCGGCCCAATGATCGCCACAGCGCTCGTCGTCGCTCTCGGTGATGCCCGTCAGTTTGCCAATGGCCGACAGTTTGCCGCCTCGCTGGGACTGACACCGAGGCAACACAGCTCTGGTGGTAAGGATCGACTGCTCGGTATCAGCAAGCGTGGTGATACGTATCTGCGAACATTGATGGTGCATGGCGCACGCTCGGCGCTACGCACAGCCAAATCCAAAGAGGATCGACTCAGCCAGTGGGCCGTTCGTTTAGCCGAACGATCGCATCCCAATGTGGCCGCTATTGCGCTGGCCAACAAAACTGCACGCATGGCTTGGGCGATGCTGCATCACGGCACTGATTACCAACCGAATCAGGCAGCGGCCTGATCTATTTACCCGACGTGTTCTACGAGAGAAACAACTCTTCACCACGATTGCGAAGCAACCTGAACGATGGCAAACCGGTCGAACCGGCGTCGGCAAAACCCTCGAATGTCCAAGTGCGAAAAGCACGAAAAAGCGATCGGGAGCCGGCGCGCGAATAGCCCATCATGGCCCTGCATCGAAACGATGCCGTATTTAGAGGCCGAATATACGTGTGCAGTCGGCACGGGAGCCAAAGCAAAGGGGCTTGCAATGAGGAGGAGTCCATATACGGTCGTTCAGTAAAGAGGGAGAAATTTCCAATATGTGTTTTTTTCGCAACAGATTAAAGCCCGCTCTTAGCGTCCGAGTGGGGGCGGCCCATAAAGTTCGGTTTCCCAGTCTTCAAGAGGTGGCGTCACTTTGAAAGATGAGTCGCAGTAGGACCTTAGGTAGTCAGTCGCTCTCTTTTGGGCGTGGGTGAAATTGAGCACATTCCCTTCACTGTCCATTTCTATCACGTTCGCAAATATTGCGAACACCATCTCAATTGCACTTGGTTCTGAGCCATAAACGTCTAGGTACTCCACGTTTTTTAGCATGTAGTGGGTTCCACTTGCCATGAAGTATGCAAATGTTCGGAGTGCCCCACTGAAATCGCTACTTAGCTTTTTCATATAATTTTTCGTAGTAAATATTCTGGTTTGATTGAAGGGCGAGCTCTATCACGTCCCAAGCAAAAAGAAAGGCTTGTACCGTTAACCAGGATCTAAGAATACACAACAGTACCGGACGGCAATTTTATACCGCGCAGAGAGCGGTAACAGACCCCGTTCCCATACACAAGGCCCGCATCCTGGGCTTGAGCTTTAAGCACTAACGCTCGCAGCTTGTGGACGAGTCGAGATAGTCGCTCCCTGAATAACAGCGGTTGAATTGGCCGCCGTGGTTGCCTGGGGTACTGAATTTCACCTAGATATTCCCGCCAGCTTGTGGGTCGCTGATATAGCGCCATTTCGAAATTATTCAAAATTTCCACCGCGTTATTTAGATCGTCACCTCTGAGGCAAAATCTTACGTTCATTGACGTAATGCTTACCCTTGCATCTCTTTGAGCATATTGTTCAAAAGCAGGAGCTATCAGGTAAAAATAACCAAGGGAATGAAAGCAATCAGATCTGAAAACAATTTGGTCTTGAGACTCTAGCCGCCACAATTGCTCTGTTTTTTTCGAGGTGTATAAACCGATGATGTGATGCATGTGACTATCCTGATTACTGACATTCTTATTGGTGACGGCAAGCTCAGTATTTTGCAAAGACTCAGCATAGCGGCCCATGCCATCCATTTGCCACGGTTTTGTCTGCTTCTGGCCCAGGCTGTGTAAAAACGCAGGCCTCGTTTTGAAGTCTGTGTCGCTACGTAAAATCTGACCGTGATTGGCAGATCAGTGGTCCTGAAATTTGCGTAGGAACGCGGTTTTCGTTCCGATTCGAACCTTCAAACCTGCTCTAAAACGTTTTTACACAGCCTGGGTCGATTGCTGCCTGTCGTGAAGGGGGACAGTCGACCCAAACCAGTCATCTGAATTGCGTTGATTGACATGCACGTCACCCGCCACGCTTAGAATTGTGCCGATGATTTACTGATCTCAGACACAGGCTGATCGGTCGGGTAAGCTGGGAGGTTACGGTCGCACCACTAGTGGAATCTGACAGGATAAGTGGATTCAGGTGCGTGGGGGATTTTTGTTTACCTTACGAGGCACCATGGACTCTTCTTTTGACGAATTGATCGACAGGGCGATGTATCTGGGCGTACATCAAGTTGCATACCCAATTGATATCTTAGGTACTGCTAGGTTGTTGGCAGAGCACGCATCCGACGATGCGGACTTTGAAAGGATACTTTCACTGGTTTCAGACCCAGAGAACCATTTTACTCGTTGGGTCGCCATACGAGCCATTGTGATCCTGGGGCCTGCATCGGTGGCCAAAGCCCGCGAAACGCTGAGCGTCCGGATGACGCTTGAGGGTTTTCCTCTCGCCCGACAAGAACTACACAATGCGCTGGCTTCGACGACAGAGTGATGCGGTCACCCCGAAAACGGGATTAGCTGTCAGCGACTATGCTATATGGGGTTCTTGAGACAATGAGTCTGCGTTTCAGTTATGTTTGGCTGCTGCCACTGCTTGAAAAGTCATATGGGACTGTAAAACAGAACCTTTCAGTTGCTGTATCGACGCTGGGCATAAAAAGCTCGATCCCGGAAGAAATATCGTTGTCCCAGTTGCTTGTAACGGCGCTGGAGTCTGACTCTGAATATTGGTCTCAACTTGCAATCAAATGGCTAGATGATGGGTTTCCTGTTGACCAAAAGCTATCCGAACTATTGCTTCAATGCTCATCTCAGAAAGTTCTTTCACAATCCTTTCGACACAAAGCTTTCAGAATTGCTAGACATTGGAAAAGAGAAGAGTAACCCTGCCTGAAGGCCAGGTTCTATGTGGTTTTTCAGTCAACTTTTTCCGCTTACTCGACAGGCAGCTTTTGGCCGTTTTCAGCCGGCCGCGACCGACTGAAAACGACCAGTAGCAATCGCATTCGACAGGTGAACGTCTGAGCGCCTCGCTCAGATATGCAGCCAAGCCAGCGAACCCAACATGACGCCAACACCCGCGGCCCCAAACGAGAGCCGCTTGAGCCATTCCTTACGCGTCAGCAAGGTAATGGCCGCCAGTGAAATTGCTATTTGAATCGCTGTCATTGCCTGGGCCCAGCGGTGATGCTGATGCAACGCCTGCTCTGACTTCTCGTCCCACTCCCTTGCCCGTTGTTCGAATGCTTCAGCCTTCTTGCGCGCCTCCTCCTTCTGTTCCCCGTACCGCCGCGCCTCAGCAACATAATGGGCGGAGTCCAGCCCTGGGAGATGGCTTGCCAGATCCGACAGGTTCTGCCGGCTGGACTTGGCCTGGTAATAATTCCACTCGTTGGCGGCTTCGGTTTTCTGGATAGCGGCGTTGTTTTTGTCCATGGCCGCCTCATTCTCCGTTGAGCCGGCCTGATAGCTCATCAGGGCGCCGACGGTCGCCATGATGGCTGTCATCACCGCAATCTTGCTGGCAAAGCTGTCGCCTTGTGCATGCGCATGATGGGTGGTGTGCTCAATGTGTTGCTCGTGTGGGCTGGGGACTTCGAACTCTTCAGGCATGGGTGTCGATCTTGGAGGTGTTAGTGGAGATGGACAGCATTATGAATTGTCCCTGATTCTTTGGACACAATTGACTGGCAGCCAGTGGTCCAAAGTGTGTAAAAAGCCCCTGATCTCGATAACGCTGTGCAAGACTCTTATTTCGATGGACGTTGAGGTCACAAACGACCTTAGCTCTTAGTACATTTCACCCGTGACGGTCACCGTCCACAGGACTCGCGAGGAAACACATGATCGATGGTTCCGCCGTTTTGACAGTCTTTTTGGTCTACTTGGCCGGCGTCGTTATCCCCGGGCCAAATTTCGTTGCGGTGGTCCATAAAGCGGTGGCTGCTACACGATCAGAAGCTCTGGCTTTGGTCGCGGGCATCGTACTGGTCAACTTGTTCTGGTCCACCTGTGCAATTGCAGGTCTCGGGGTTGTATTTGCTACGCTCCCTTGGGCTGCGCTTGTTGTAAAGGTTCTGGGCGCCGCCTACCTGATGTGGTTCGGATTCCGACTGCTGATCAACGCAGGGAAGAATGCGCTTGGCCCGCTAAATGATGCCATCGCCGGCAGTTGCCGGCAGTCCTTCATTCAGGGTGTGGTTACCAATATTGGCAACCCCAAGTCCATGGCTTTCTATGCCGCTGTCTTTTCAGCCGCAGCCCCCGCCCACGTTTCGCCAGGCACGTTTTTGTCGATGCTGGCAGTTGTCGTGGTGGTTTCAATGACCTGGTATGGAATGGTCGCAATCGCTCTTTCGCAATCCAAGATCGCTGCCGGGTACCAAGGGAGGAAAAAAGCAATTGATCGACTGTGCGGTGGGTTGATTTTGTCTTTGGGGATTCGCCAACTGGTTTAGCAATCCTCTCCTTTATCCGAGAAGAAGGAGACACACTTCGCGATGTCTTCCCCGCTCCCCTCCCCGGCTGCGTACAGTTCTTCTCGATGGGTCAGGGCCTGGAGCCCGCGTCCATTTCGCAGGCCCGCGTCAGTGCTTGCGTATCGATATACTCCCGGATGTTCGTCAGCTTTCCATTTCGCACGGTAATGGCGAAGACCCAATCGTCCTCCCACGTTTTATTCGTGGCTTTGATTCTCCCCTTGGCGAAGCCGACGACCAGAACCCGGTCACCCTGCGCCACGTATTCGTGGAACTCCATGACAGAGGTTTCCATCTTTTCGGAAGCCTTCTGAAGCAGATCTTCCAATCCCGCGTGCCCGCGATGCGTGCCAGCCAGCGGCCAGTCCTCGCCCGGAATGATCCATTCAATATCTTCGGAAGTCAGCGCCATTAGACCTCGCCTATCGCTGCGGCCCATTGCAGTAAAGAAGTCCTTAACAACCTGAACATTCTTTTGTGTGTTCACCAAAATCTCTCCGCTTCTCTCGCATCTGCTCGCGTCCGTTCTAATCAGATACCTTGTGGACCTGCCGGTGAGGGGCGTGGTGTCGGAGACTCAGCCGATATCGACTTTCAAGGCGATGTCCCAAGTGCCGGCGCCGTTTTTCGCCAGGCCGATCATCATCAGGCCGAGCGCCTCGAGCGTCTGGGCCATGTGCAGGCCACCAACATCCAACGGACGCAGCCCGAGACTTTCGATGAACGTCGAGACGCGTGCCTTGGCCTGCGGATCGTCGGCGGCGATGAACGCATCGAGGGGGCCTCCCTTGGCAAGGACGTGGCCGAAAAGGGTGTTGAATGCCTTCACGACATGCGCGCTGGCGGGGGCGATCCTGGCGATCTCCTGCGCACCAGAACTGCCGGCGGGAGAGACGAGACCCGTGAGGTCCGGCGAGGCCGTGTTGGTGATGTCGATGATCACCTTGCCGTCGAGCGCGTCCCCGTAATCGGCCACCACCGAGGCCGCACCGGTGTAAGGCACGGCGAGGATGACGATGTCGCCAGCGGGCGCGGCCCCATAGGTTCCTGTGGTCGCTCCTGCTGCGAACTTGTCGACCAGCGCCTGCGCCTTGGTGGGGTCGCGGCTGACCACCTCGACGGTGTGTCCAGCTTTGACGGCACGACCGGCGATGGCCGCAGCCATGCCTCCTGAACCGATGATGCTGATAGTGCTCATGTGTAATCTCCAAATGAGTTGGGGTATTGCCCGCAATCTCTGAACGGGCTTCCCCCGGTTGGGATCCCGTGTTGTGCCGGGCTCGTTGCGACCCGGCGAACAGCCTCAGCTCACTCAGGCGGCAGGGAAGTAATGGCCATTGTCCATATCGGCAAACAGGCCCGGCTGCATTGGTGTCCAGCCGAGCATCCGGCGCGTGATATCGCTCGACGCCGGGGTATCCAGCGTCACCAAGTTCGCGAGGAAGCCGAAGAAACCCGGCCCCATCATTACGTCCGCAGGAATGGGCACGACGGGAAGGTTCAGACGGCTGCCAATGGCCTGCGCGATCTCGCGGTACGGGATCGCCCCTTCAGCAACCGCATGCCAGGATCTGCCAGCGGGCCCCTTCTCCAGCGCCAGGCGGAACAGGGTAGCGAGGTCGCGGGCATGCACTGCCGCCCACCGGTTGGAGCCGTCGCCGGGGAAGCCAACGACGCCCTTTTCCTTTGCTTGCCCGATGAGGACCTGAAGGAAACCGGCCTTGTCGGTTGAGCTGTGCATGATTTCAGAAATGCGCACGACCGAAGACCGCACGCCCCGCTCAGCGAGACCGATTACAGTCAGCTCCACGATGTTACGAACCCGCAGGGAGCCCTTATATTGATCGCCAGCCGGAGAAAGAGCCGGATCCTCCTCGGTCGCCGGTCGGCTCTGGAGCGGCCCAGGAACCGGCCAACCCTCGTTAGTCGGCGAACCGATGCTGCCCGACACGACCAGCGGCTTTCCCGTTCCAGCCAGTGCATCACCGTATGCGAGCATGATCTGGACCTCCGCTGCGGCAACAGCGTCGATCCCGCCGACCGGAAGCAGGTCTTGTCGGTGCGCGACGTGGATTACGCCGTCGGCGGCTGCAGCCGCCTCCTTGAGCCCCTCGAGATCATCGAGATCACCGCGACGCACCTTTGCGCCGAGCGCAGTGATCGCCTCCGCCGCGCTGTCTGACCGGGCCAAAGCGGTGACCTCGTGGCCGGCAGCGATGAGGTCGGAGATGATGTATGGACCGGAATGGCCGGTCCCGCCAGTTACGAAAACGCGCATGTTGGTGATCCTTGTAAGTGGGATAAAAAATGGTGCTGCGGGTGCGGTCAGCCGAGAAGGCTGACGCCGATTGAGAAGTGCGTGTGCTTGACGGAGTGGGCAATGAGGCCCAGCGAAAGCAGGCAGGCGTGCTCCAACGTTCGCGCCATGAGTAACGGCCCGGTGTCCATCGGGCGTAATCCGAGGCTCTCGATGAATGCCGAGACGCGTGCCTTCGCCTGCGCGTCGTCTCCAGCGATGAACACGTCCAACGGGTGGCCCTCGACAGGACCGGCAGCCAGGACGTGGGAGAAATGGGTGTTGAACGCCTTGATGACTTCGGCGTCGGCTGGGGCTGCTTTGGCGATTTCCTGCGCGCCGAAACTATTCTCAGGAGTCACAAAGCTTGTGAAGTCGGGGGCGACGGGGTTGGTGATGTCGACAAGAAGCTTGCCTGCCAATTCTTCGCCGTACTGCTTCACCACGTCGAGAACGACTGAATAGGGAACCGCCAGAATGACAATCTCCCCGGCCGGCGCGGCGCCGAACGTTCCTGTCGTCGCGCCGGCTCCGATCTGCTCGGCCAGCGCCCGCGCCTTGATGGCGTCACGACTCATCACCTCGACGGTGTGTCCGGCTTGGGCGGCAAGGCCGCCGATCGCTGCGGCCATGCCACCTGAGCCGATGATGCTGATAGTGCTCATGCGCAGTTTCCTTGCAGGTATGGGGGTTGATCATTCCATGGCTGCTGGTGCGATCCGGCGAACTCATTCAACGTGCGATCCATGCTGATCGCCTTACTTGCAAATAGCAAGTGACCTATGGAATTTTACTTGCGACATGCAAGCGATGCTAAGATCCAGCCATGAAGACAACTCTTAAAGAAGACTTTCGATCCCATTGCGCGGTGAACTACGGCGTGGAGATTTTTGGCGACCGGTGGTCGCTCTTGATCATTCGCGACATCGTTTTTGTTGGAAAGAAGACGTATGGCCAGTTTCTGAAATCGGAAGAGGGAATCGCGACCAATGTTCTTGCTTCCCGACTTGCCTTTCTTGAGGAGCAAGGCGTTCTCTCGAAGGCACCCAGCCCCGACGACAGACGCAAGGACTTTTACACGTTGACCGAGAAGGGCCTGGACCTCATTCCCATAGTGATCAACATTGTGCTCTGGAGCGCGAAGCATGATTCGAAGTCGTACGTGCGGCGCCACGAGGATTTGGTTGCTCGATTAAGTCAAAACCCCATGCAGGTGAGCGAGGAAGTGAAGGCGCTGGTCCGCAATGGCGGGTGCCTCTTTCCTGAGAGCGGGGGATGAACAAAGCGGCGAACGCGCCCTGTCACGGCGCGCAAATGAGTTGGTATCAGTTCCGATGACTCAGGTCCGAGGGCTCGTGACCATTTCCGAGGCCCGCGCCAATGCTTGCGTGTCGACGTACTCCCGGATGTTCGTCAGCTTGCCATTGCGAACAGTGATGGCGAAGACAAAATGGTCCTCAAACGTCCTGTTCGTGGCTTTGACTTTCCAAGTTGTGGCCAGGACCGCATCAACATTTACGATCGCGATTCATCAGCCGAACTTGACCAAGTCCTTGAAGATCAGTTGACCCCAGGTATTTCCGCGCGCCTGCACAAGCAGTCCACCTTCCGAAAGCCCGCCCAGTTTGATCGGCGAGAAACCGAGATTTTCTGCAAGCGCACCCACTTCCGTTGCGGCGCCGTCATCGTCGCTCGCCAGGAACACGACTCTCCTGCCACCCTGTACGGCCGGATCCTGGCCAAGGACGGCAGCGCCCAAATGATTGAAGCCCTTGACCAGTCGTCCACCAGTAAAGGCCTGCGCGACGACTCTGGAAGATGGCTCTCCTCCCAGTTCTTCAGGGGACACGCCGTAGGCATTGGTCACATCGATGATGGTCTTCCCCTTCCAGGTCGGCAACGCCTTAGCGACATCCGGGTGCGACTCGAAACGGACAGCCAAAAAGACGATGTCCGCCTTGACCGCGTCCGCCAGTTTTTTGGGAATGATCTGAGGTCCGATCGCTGCTGCGACGGATGCAAAGCTTTCCGGGGCGCGCGTGGTTGCAACGGCTACTTCGATGCCGTTGCGGGCAAACGCCTTGGCCAGGGCCTGGCCGATATTGCCGAAACCGATGATTGCGTAGCTCATATATTCTCCTCAGGTTTACCACCCCCGGCGGCGCCAAATAGCGGGCCGGGCGTGGCGAGTCAGATTTGCGCCAGGCCGCCGTCGACGGCGACCTCGCTGGCGGTCATGAAGCTGCTGTCCTGCGACGCGAGAAAGGCAGCCACCGCTCCGATCTCCGCTGGATCGGCCATGCGCTGGAGCGGATTCATCGAGGCGAAGACCTTCATGCCCGCCTCGCCTAGCGCGGCCTTCGCGAGTTCGGTCGCCGTCGGCCCGGGCGACAGCACGTTTACCCGGATGCCAGTGCCCTTCAAGTCCTCCGCCCAGGTCCGCGCGAGGTTGCGCACTGCCGCCTTGCTCGCGCTGTAGACGCTGAATGCCGGGGCGCCCGTGGTGCCGGCGCTCGACCCGGTCAGGATGATCGAACCGCCCTGGCCCATCAGCGGCAGCGCCTTCTGGACCGTGAAGATCGTCCCCTTCACATTGGTTTCGAAGGTTTCGTCAATGTGCTCGGCAGTGAGCTTGCCGAGCGGAAGCGGGCCTCCCGCCCCGGCATTGGCGAAAACGATGTCGAGGGTTCCGCGCTCGGCCTTCACCGCCGCGTAGAGTCGGTCGAGGTCGGCCTCATCGGAGACCGAGCCCTTCACCGCGCGGGCATTGGGCCCAAGTTCGGCCACAGCGGCGTCAAGCGCTTCCTGCCGGCGGCCAAAGATGAAGACGAAGGCGCCCTCCTCGATGAAGCGTTTTGCAGCGGCGAGGCCGATGCCCGTAGCGCCACCGGTGATCACAGCGGTCTTTCCATTCAGTCTGGTCATGTCGTACATCCTTCCTAAGCGTTGTATGGAAGCAGGGAGCTGCTTGCTTGAGAACGACTATGCGGATCTAATAACCTAACGACAAGTATGCACTTTTAGGTAAGTACCCAATATGACCACACCTTCTGAAACCTGCGACCCCGGCTGCGGGCTCAACGCCACGCTGCGCATCATCTCGGGCAAGTGGAAACCGCTGGTCCTGTTTTTCCTGCGCGACGGCCCAAAGCGCTATGGCGAACTCAAGCGTTTGATCCCTGGCGTCAGTGACAAGGTGCTGATCCAGCAATTGAAGGATTTGGAGGCCGATCACGTGCTGGCGCGGACCGACTACAAGGAAGTGCCGCCGCGCGTGGATTACACGCTGACCCCGCTCGGTCGCAGCCTGGCTGACGCGATCATCCCGCTGTGCACCTGGGGAACCGAGAACATGGCGGAAGTGGCAAGCATCTTCGCCAAGCGCGACACGCTGCCCTAGCGGGATGTGGCTCGGCATATTGCAGCGACACCGGAGTACATGCGCTCTCGCCACGAACGCAAGAATCTTGAAATGTCGTTTGCCCACCTCAAGCGCATCTTGAAAGTGGATCGTTTACGACTACGTGGCATGAGTGGCGCAACCGATGAGTTCACGCTGGCCGCCGCAGTGCAGAACCTGCGCCGGCTGGCCAAACTTTTACCGCAAGGGCCACCGGTCACGGGATAGGTGCGCCTGCACCAAGTAATAAATCTCAAATTAACCCAATCCACTAGATAACAAACCTCAAAGAAGCCGAACAATGAGGTCGTCGGCTATTTAAGCCGCGGGGTCCTAGAACTTTTCTCTTTTTATCGGTCTATGTGGACAGGCACATCCTCGGTAAGCGCGACCTCGCAGGCTTCCCGCAGTCAGATGGCCACACGTCCATTGTCAATCAGAGGTTGTCTTCGCTCATGAAATTCCATGACCCACGGATGGTGCTCTTCGGCCTGTTCGCGTTCGCGGCAATGGGCTCCGCATCAGCAACACAAATGAAGACCTCAACCCCTGTTTTCGCAACTGAAGTGGCAGCCGTTCAGGCTCCGGTCGAGGCCGCCGGTAACCCTTGGCCAACCTTGGCCAGTACGGCCGGCAAACAGCCAGGCCCCTTGCTGGCCCATGACGACCGATACTGGCATGACGGCCGTTGGCACGATCGTAGAGACGATTGGCGCCGAGACGAATGGCGTAGAGAACAGTGGCGCAGAGAGCAAGCCCGTCGAGAAGCTGAACGCCATCGTTATTGGGAGCGCCACGATGATCGGCCCATGCGGCACCGCTACGAGGACGATCACCGCTACTATCGTCGCTAGCCTGAGAATAGATATCGATGATGCCTTGGGAATGGCGGAACAGACGGAAGTCTGACAATTGATGTGACGCGACGGTCGAAGCTGGACCGTCGCCGACCCGCCAGAAGACACTCAGAAACTCATCCGTGTACCAGATAGGCTCCCAACGGAACCCGATGCCGTAGCTTCTTGCATTTGCCCGGTGGGGGCTGATGCCCGGGCGGACGATCAGGAAACCAGATTCGGCATTTACCCGGAGACGGCCAATGGCCACGGGGAATCTCAACACCATCGTACGCGGGCGCTGGCTCGGCGGAAGCCGATTGCAATTCTCCTTCGGGCATTGCGCGAGCGAAGTTGCCAGCATCGCGCCCAGTATCCGGAGCGGCTTGTTCAGCAGCGGCCATTTCTGCTTCGCGCAGCCTTTGGGCCTCCTCTTCAAGCCCCTTCTGTACTGCGACCTGGTCCTCTTTGGCGTTGGGTGAGGTGCTCGATGCGTTGGCCTGCTGCGCCGCCTGGATCAATTGGAAGTTGCGGTTGCGTAACGCTACGTTGCTACCAACTCTCATGTTCGAGCGCACCGCCAACGTTTCAGCCTGTTGGTACTGCCCCTGCTGAAGACGCAACACACCGAGATAATGCAGCGTCGCGGGATTGTTCGGCTGGATATGCAGAGCACGCTCCAGCGTGGCAGCGGCTTGGTCCAACTGGCCATCTCCATACTGCCGCGATGCGGTTTCGATCAGGGTGGTTGATGCGCTGTTGCTTTGCGAGGGCGCCCTTCGCTCGGCAGCAACCGAACAAAGCGACGTGACGACGCAGAACGCCAGGAGGAGGCTCGGCAGAGAAATCTTGGTTGGCATCAGGGGGCGGACTCAGCTGATCTCGGACGGCACTGTCGTAAAACAGGCCACCAGCACTGCTCGGCATCTGCGATACAGGGCCCCCATTGACCTGGCCAGTACCCTGAAGTTCCCGCCGCAACCGCCACTGCAGACGGAGTGGAATTCGCAGGCCGCCGCACCGGTATCAATTTTTACCTGAAATTTTAAGCTGGTATCATTCAAGCACTGACAAACCGAGCAGAAAATATGAATCGTCGTAAAAAAATAAATCAGTTATTAAAGGCTAACGCCAAAAAGGCCAGCGCCAAACTGGCACCGAAAAGCAAGACTAAATACATTAGTAAAGCTGACCGATTGAAGCTGGCGGCTGAAGCCGGTCAGGACTCAATCACTTGCGCTGAGAGCTGATCTACCTAGCCTTCGCGACCGACCGCTTCCGCCGCAGAGCCCACTTCCCTGCCCAACCGAATCTGACAGATCGCGCGGACGCCAAAACTGCTACAGCGGTTTTTTGTTGAGCTGCAGCAGTTCCCGCACCACGAGTTTACAAACTTGCTTCTTTGTAGGATGACTGAAGAAACTCTGCTATCAGCGATGTGATCTGCTGCTGAATCACCCCACGTGAGCGACCGCCGTCGCCATCCAGGCAAATGATGCCATCGCCTGGTACATCGTCTTCGAGCAGTTTCTGCGCGCCAGGTTTGCACATCGACAAGAAGCTGAAATGGCTTGCGTCGCTGATTTCGACGTAACGGCTTGTCGCCGCAGGCAAGCGTTTGGCCAGGTTGGCAGACTCCAACTCAGCAGGAAGCTCGCGCGATGGTACACCGGCAGCGATCACCAGCGTTGGTACCGGCAGCGCCGCCAGGCTTTCATCGGTCAGGCCCCGTGAAAGGCCCAGGTCCAATGTGACCACAGCAGAGACGCGTTTATCGCGCAAATCGGCGGCCAACGCGGCCTTTGATTTTGAGGTGCTTGCAGGGTTTATCGTTTCGTAGACGGTGCAACTCGCTAACTGCGGGTGAGCTTTGCAGTCAAGGGCGAAGCGGTCTGGATCGAAACGAGCGCCGGCTATCTCCAGGGCGGTCCAGCCGCCGAGTGAATGGCCCACTACTGCAATTCGGTCATTGGCGACCAAGCCGAATTTTTCTGGTTGAGTCGTGACCGCATCTATGGCTCGGCGTAAATCAACCGGGCGCTGCCATAACTGCGCCGCAGCTTGAGGGCTACGGTCATGAGTGGTGGTGCCAGGGTGATTGATTGCGGCGACGATGTACCCCCTATGAGCCAGAGCACTGGCAAGCCAGATCTGGTTGCTCCAGTTCCCCCTGTACCCGTGGGAGAGCACCAGCAAGGGATGCTTGCCAGCAGCGGGCGGCGCGTTACGAACGGCAGAAGCACCGACAAACACCACATCATCGCCGATCAATTGCGTGGCGGCGGTAGTCGCACTGGGGTACCAAACGACCATCTCCAGTGAGCGGTCACTGTGCGGGTCCGGCAGTGTGGAAGATTGGAAGCCGACAGGGTTCTCGTCAGCGAGTGCGAGAGTAGTCAGGCAGATCAACAACAGGGCGCCAAAAGCTATTTTCAATGTCGTTTCTTCCTTGATTAGACAAATACATGGCAACCTGAACCCGCCGTCAGGCGAATCCACCTTCGTACGGAGTCGAAGCTAACGTGGCTGCATAGTGAGCACGGACATTAAAGCCCACAATCGAATCCACGGGCATAAATTTCATCGTTAACTCTGTTCGCGGTCTTTTAGAGAGAAGGCTGAACGTCCGCTTTCCCGCGGGTCTTGCCTAGTGAAAGGCAGTCACCACCCACTAAGCATCCTGCAATTTCTCACGCAGAAACTCGATGAACCGTTGGGTTTTCGCCGGTAACAGTCGCGTCTCGGTGAGGGCATAAACCGAGACGGGCGAAGCCTGCCACAGCGGCAACACTCTGCGCAGCGTGCCATCGGCGAGGTCTACCTGTGGGAGCAGCGCACCGCCGCTCCCACAGGGATGAGTCGCTACATCTCAACCTGCGTACCCAGCTCAATCACACGATTGAGCGGCAAATTGAAGTATTTGAGGTTGCTGTTGGCGTTCTTCAGCAAGAACGCGAACAGGGTCTCGCGCCAACGGGCCATGCCGATACGCTTGGTCGGGACGACCGTCTCGCGGCTGAGGAAATAGGTGGTGCGCATCGGACTGAAATCCAGCTCTTTCAAATGGCACAGACTCAACGCCAGCGGCACATCGGGCTCCTCTATAAAACCGAAGTGCAGACTGACCCGGAAGAACCCTTCGCCAAAAGACTCGATCTCGAACCGCTGATCCGCAGGCACCCGCGGGCGGTCTTCAGACACCACGGTGAGCAACACCACCTGCTCGTGCAGCACCTGGTTATGCAACAGGTTGTGCAGCAGGGCATGGGGGACAGCATCGGATCTGGCCGTCAGAAATACCGCCGTACCCTGCACACGATGGGGTGGTTGCGCGCGAATGCTGCTGATGAACAACGGCAGCGGCAGAGCGGTTTCGTCCAGTCGCTCGACAATGATCTTGCGGCCGCGCTTCCAGGTGGTCATCAAAATGAACAGGGCAATACCGGCGATTACCGGGAACGCACCACCCTGGAAGATCTTCGATATGTTGGCGGCGAAGTACAGACTGTCGACCACGAGAAAACCCAACAGCATCGGAATCGCCAACCAGCGCGGTGTTTTCCACAGCAGCAGGACCACGGCCGAGGACAGGATGGTCGTGATCAACATGGTCCCCGTCACCGCCACGCCATACGCCGCCGCCAGCGCACTGGACGACTCGAAGCCGATGACCAGCAACACGACGCCGACCATCAGCGCCCAGTTCACGAGGCCGATGTAAATCTGCCCCTGCTCCTGACTGGAGGTGTGCTGGATAAACATACGCGGCACGTAACCCAGCTGAATAGCCTGGCGAGTCAGTGAGAACGCCCCGGAAATCACCGCCTGGGAGGCGATGATGGTGGCCAGTGTCGACAGCGCGACCATCGGCAGCAGCGCCCAGTCGGGTGCCAATAGATAGAATGGGTTGCGTACCGCTTCCGGGTTCCCGAGGATCAACGCCCCCTGGCCAAAGTAATTGAGCACCAGGCCAGGCAGCACCAGCATGAACCAGGCACGGGCAATCGGTTTGCGACCGAAATGGCCCATGTCGGCATACAGCGCTTCAGCACCGGTCAATGCCAATACCACGGCGCCCAGAATGGCGATACCAATGCCCGGATGAACCACGAAGAATCGCACCGCCCAAGCAGGATTGAGCGCTTGCAGCACTTCCGGGCGTTGCAGAATGCCGAATGTACCGAGAATGCCCAACACCACGAACCACAGCACCATGACCGGGCCGAACAGGATGCCGATACGCGCCGTGCCATGTTTCTGGATCAGGAACAGTGCTACCAGGACGATAACGGACAGCGGAACGACCCAATGCCCAATGCCCTCGAACGCAAGTTGCAGACCTTCAACCGCGGAGAGCACCGAAATGGCCGGGGTGATCATACTGTCCCCGTAAAACAGTGCCGCGCCAAACAGCCCGAGCAACACCAGGTTCCGGCTCATTTTCGGATAAGGCGCCGAGGCCCGGCGTGCCAGTGCCGTCAAGGCCATGATGCCGCCCTCGCCCTGGTTGTTGGCGCGCAGTATAAACAGCACGTACTTGATCGAGACGACCCAGATCAGCGACCAGAAAATCAACGACAGAATGCCCAGTACACCGTCCTGATTGGCCTGGACACCATAGTGGCCGGCGAACACTTCCTTGAGGGTGTAAAGCGGGCTGGTACCAATGTCCCCATAAACCACGCCGACCGCGGCGACGAGCAAGCCCACTCCTGATGTTTTGGCGTGGGAGTTTTCATGGGCGGGGATCGCTGTTTCGCTCACGGGTAGCTTCTCTGAGATTGAAGGAAATAAATGGCATGCCACCTTCGAGCAAGAGGGTTTGCGGGGTTACCGGGCAAACATTGGAACTCAGCCTTGAAACCCCACGGCTTGATAATGAGATTAGTCCATGGGTGTCATGCCGTTCGTTCAGGCGACCTGGAGAGTTTGCAGGCCTGTCGACGATCAAAAAAACGCGGCAAGTATCCTCGCAAGGGAAAACACCTACCGTAAAGAAAGCGTAAAAATGTACGGGCAGCAGCGAGCGAATTTCGATCAAGCTTCTTGTGCGCGACCAAAAATAGTCCTTAATTAGAGGCAAGGTTCTTTCCGGGACCTCGCCACATCGCTATATCCTGTGTTTCAACCCGAATCACCTGAATCGAGTGCCAAGGCACCACCAGCATGGAGTTTGCGAATGAGCCAAGGGCCTGTCCATGAGGACGACACCGCTATTGGACCTACCTGTACACCCTCAGAAGGTAGCGAGCAAACCTCCCCGTTCCTTCACGACCTGGGGTTGAGCGATGTCCTTGAGGCACTGCCCGAGGCCATCTACACCACCGATGCCAAGGGTCTGATCACCTTTTACAACCGTGCAGCGGTGGCGCTGTGGGGAATGACCCCGGCGCTTGGGGAGAGCGCCTTTTGCGGCTCCTGGAAGCTCTATTGGCCTGACGGCACGCCGCTGCCCCACGATGAATGCCCCATGTCCATGGCATTGAAGGAACAACGTCCTGTCAGAGGGATTGAAGCCATCGCCGAGCGTCCGGATGGCACACGCGTTCGTTTTCTGGCGTGCCCCTCGCCGATCTTCGATGCAGAAGGCAGCCTGATAGGCGCCGTTAACATGCTGATCGATCTGACTGACCAGACCGTCGCCGACAAAGCCGCGCTGATCCATGACGCGCTGGTCGAATCGTCCGCCGATGCGATCATCGCCAAAGACCTGAACGGCACGATTACCAACTGGAACGCTGGCGCCCAGCGACTCTTCGGTTACACGGCCGAGGAAGCGGTCGGCCAACCCATTGATATGCTCATCCCCCTGGATCGGCGGGATGAGGAACCCGGCATTTTGGCGCGCATCCGTCGAGGCGAGCGCATCGAACACTATGAAACCCTCCGGCGGCGCAAAGACGGCAGCCTGGTCGAGATCTCTCTCGCCGTCTCCCCCATCAGAAATCGGCAAGGCCGTATTGTCGGAGCGGCCAAAATCGCTCGCGATATCACCGAGCGACGACAGGCGGAAGAGCAAAAGAGCCTGCTCATCAGAGAGATGGATCACCGTGTGAAAAACCTGTTCACCCTGGCGAACAGCGTGGTCTCACTGAGCGCCCGTTCGGCAACGACCCCCGGTGAACTCGCCTCCGCCGTTTGCGCACGGCTGAACGCATTGGCGCGAGCCCACACCCTGACCATACCGCACGGTTTGAGTAACGAGCAGCCAACGACATTGCATGCCCTCATTCAAACCATTTTCGCGCCTTATGCCGATAGCGGGGATACCAGCCAGTCACGCGCCGTCGTGACCGGCCCTGACATAACGATTGACGGTGCATCAGTCACCAGCTTCGCTCTGCTGTTGCATGAGTTTGCAACCAACGCCGCGAAATATGGGGCGCTCTCTTTGCCTGACGGGCTTTGGGATATTGCCTGTAGCGAGAGTGAGGAGGTATTCACCGTGGTCTGGAGCGAAAGGAATGGCCCGCTCATTGACCGGGAGCCCGACAGCACCGGGTTCGGCACCCTTCTCGCCAAAGCGACCGTGCATGGCCAGCTTCACGGCGAAATCCGCCGTGACTGGAAGCGCGAGGGGCTGACCATCACCGTAGCGTTTCCCTCCCGTAGCATAAGCGGCCAGTAGAGGGTTGGCTCCAGATGGTGCGAAGCGATTCGCACCTACTTTGCCGTTCCGCCACCAGGTTTATAGAACAGAAACTTCCGGGTCTCGCCCGTCTTGATGTACTGCTTCGCCCAGTCGGGTTTCACCGTTCTGTCGTGGAAATACAAGGCACCGTGGGTGCGGTCCGTCAGTTGCTTGTTGAGTGCCTTGCGCGCGATCTCCTTGGCGATGGCATATTCGTCGTCTTCCTTTACCTGATCCGCACGCCCGTCGCACCACCAGGAAAACTGGCAGGCATGCTTTTCGGAACCTTGCTTGACCACGGCGCACACCGTATCCGGAAAACCTTCGTGACCCAGCCGGTTCATGACCACGCTGGCGACGCCTTCCATGTCGGCAGCAGTCACCCCTTTGGCTTCCCAGTAGATACTGCGTGCAAGGCACGTAATGGCATCCTCCAGCGGCGCGGTGCCCGCCGGATCGACCGCCTGCGCTTCGGAGGGGGTGATGACCTCGGATTTGGGCACCGGAGCTTCGTTACCCTTCTCTGCCGCTTTCTGCTCCAGGACCTGTGCCTTGTCTTCAGCCACTTCCTTTTTTTGCTCCTGGTCGGTTGCCCACACCTGGCCGCACAGAAGGCTGATTGCGAAGCAGGTGGCTACCCCTTTGAATCGCATGTTCCGACCCTTCTGATTGAAACCTTCGTGAGCAACGAAACGATCGCAGACCTGGGTTGATTGTAGTAGCCGGAATTCATACCGACAGGCAGGCAATAAACTGCATTTGAGCGCGAAAAGGCATTGCATTGGGAGGGGGGACATCGCGCATCATGGGCACAGATCGTTCAAGGGAGATTTTCATGCGCAGCCTGTCATCCGTTTTGCATCTTGGCGTGTTGTCATTCGGGTTGGTGTTCAGCGTCATCGCGTCGGCGGCCGATGAACAACAGCTGGTGGAGTCGATCAACGTTTACCGCAGCCAGGTACAGCGCTGTGCCGGACAGGCGTCTTCGGAGTTGCCACCGCTGGCCAGCGATCCGCGCCTGGTGCTGTCCGCCAACAGCATCGGCGACCTGCAGCAGGCACTGGCCCGCGCGGCGTACCCGATGGTTAATGTGCAGGCGATCAGCTTGTCCGGCCCACGTGATGCGCCCGCCGCGATGAAGGCGATTCAGGAGAGCTTCTGCCGGGTGGTGCTGGACCCGCAATTTGTCGATATAGGCGTCAGCCGGGAGGGCCGCGAGTGGCGCATCGTGCTGGCGCGCCCGCTGTTGACGGGGCGCTTGGGCGACTGGCAGGCGGAGGGACAGAAACTCCTTGAAGCGATGAACAGCGCCCGCACGCAAGCGCGCCAGTGCGGTACCCAATCCTTCGCCGCCACCACGCCGCTGGTCTGGAACGCCACGCTGGGATCAGCCGCCGAGGGCCATAGCCGGGCCATGGCCAACCAAAACTTTTTCGATCACAAGGACCGCGACGGCCGCACGCCGGGTGATCGGGCTGAACTGGCGGGGTACGCCGGCCAGCAGGTCGGCGAGAACATCGCCGCCGGGCAGGACACAGTGCGCAAGGTGGTCGATGGCTGGCTGGCCAGCCCGGGGCATTGCGCCAACCTGATGAACCCACAATTTCGCGAATTGGGTGCAGCCTATGCGGTGGACCCGAAGAGTGACGCGGGTATTTACTGGACGGCGATGTTTGGCACGCCGTAAAGGCGGCTGCTTGATTGTGCTGCGCTAGCGCATCAAGACACCATCAATGACGTTGCCGTTGCCGCTGTAGCTCGGTCTTCAACCAGAGGTTGGCCGGTTGTATGCCTGCCGGACAGCGCACTTCATAGGCGCGGCCACTCATGCTGCTTTGGGTGGCCGCCAGCTCAATAAAGTCTTCGGCGCTGTTCACCCTGTCCTGTTCTTCAAGGTACTCCAGCTTCTTCTCCAGATGCGCCCGAGCTTGAGGGCCGCCGTATTCGCTTCCGTTGCGCACAAACCGGCATTCACTGTGCTCGACAAAGTCCAGCAAGCTGTTTATTTCCTGAGTGGCTTGAGGTGGGATTTGTGCCTGTGCATTGAACACCACGGCAGTCAGGCCGATACCTGCCGCCGTCAGCCATTGAGTGAGGGGTGCAACAATATGCCCAGTCAGCCTTCGCATGATTATTCCTCAGGAGATCAGAGCGGTGATGGCCGCTCTGGAGCTGGGCGCAGACAGGTCAATCGTCTCGGTCGTCATGGTCGCGGTGCCGACGGCGATCATCACGACGATCGTAATCCCGGTCATACCCACGATCATCACGGTAATAATAGCCACGGTCATGGTCGCGACGGTATTCACGGTGATCCCGATCGTACCGGTCTCCCTCTTCCCAGTAAGGAAAGCAACCTCCCAGCAGGAGAGTACTTGCAATGGCCAGGGTCATTATCGCGGTGCGCTTCATTTTAACGTCCTAAAAGGTCAGAACTACGGGGATGAGGTGACGCTAGCGGCGAATCGATCGCAGTGCGTTCAAACCCATAATTACGACCCTCAAGCCGGTCAATGATTCCGTTATCACCGGGCCTTACAGCGTTCTCTGGCTGTTACCGATGGTTTTGGCTTTTTCGATGGCCCACTCCATCGCCGCTTCCATGTCCAGCAGATGCGGCGAGGGGTGCTTGTCCTCGACAATGGCCGAGCCGTCCGGCCAATAGACCCCCATGAACATCTTCAGCGAACCGTCTCTCAATATCTCGGCTTTGACCTCAATCGTGCATCCGTTCGACAGCGTTTCCGAGTGGGTTATATGACGCTCAGTCATGACTGCATTCCTCCCGTCGTTGCTATCAGCGTAACCCATGCAGCGCCGGGCGCGATGACGCTCAGGCGTCTGCCTGCACCACCTCGATCCCCAGTCTTTGATAGTCCTCAAGATTGCCCGAGGCCACATGACGTTCGGTAATCAGCGTATGCACACGGGCGCAAGGCGCAACCACGAAGGGCTCCACCGCCCCCAGCTTGTCCGCGGTGGTCACGGCAATCACGTGGGAGGCGCTGGCGAGCATCGCCTGCTTCACCGGCACTTCATCGAAATGCAGCGAGCTGAGGCCGACTTCCGGATGAATGGCACAGACCCCGGTGAACACTAGGTCGGCCTTGATGCCCTCGATCAATCGCAGGGTTTCATGCCCGCTGGAAGACATCGTCGCCGGGTTGAGCTGACCACCGGCGACGATCACCGTGATGCCTTTGTATTCGGCCAGCGTGATCGCAATCATCGGCGACGCGGTGACGGCCGTGATGACAATGTCGGAAGGCAGCGAGCGTGCGATCTGCAGCGTGGTGCTCCCGGAATCGAACATCACGATCTGGCCGTCCTTGACCCGGCGCGCGGCGAGCTGCGCCAACCGGGTTTTCACCTCGTCGGTTTCGCTGACCCGAGTGAAGTAATCCTTGCCCGTGTCCTTGGGACGCGGCAACGCCCCGCCGTGCACCCGCTGCACCAGCCCGGCACTGGCCAGCTCCGACAGGTCTCGGCGAATGGTGTCCTCGGACACGGCGAAATGCTGACTCAGCTCGGAAGCCATGACCTTGCCGTCACGTTCGAGGATCAGCAGGATTTTTTGGCGGCGCAGTTGGGGGAGTTCGGCGGAGGAATGCTTATCGTGCATGGTTATGCCTGTTTTTGCGTGTTTGTGCGAGATTAGCCAAACACCTCAATGAACACAAGGCGCTCCCACAAGGGATTGTGTTTGATTGATACCCATCACAAGGCACTCACGATGAACTCACGCAACCATTGATGCCCAGGGTCGCGGTGACAGCGCTCGGGCCAGAGCATCGACATCTCGTATCCCGGCACTTCAAGGGGAGGCTCGACCATGGTCAAGGCGTGCGTATCGCGAACCAGGCGCGCTGGCAGCATCGCGACCATGTCGGTGCTCTCCACCACCGACGGGACAAACAGAAAATGGGGGAGCGAAAGCACCACTCGGCGCGTCATGCCCAGCTGGGAAAGCGCCTGATCGGTGACACCCTGAAAGCCTCCGCCATCCCGGGATACGATGACGTGGTCGAGTTCGCAGAACTGCGCGAGTGTCGGTCGCTTTCTCAACAGCGGATGGCCAGTACGCCCCACCAACACATAGCGTTCGGTAAACAATGCACGACGTCGCAAGCCTGGGGGAGCATCCTCAGTGGTATGAAACGCCAGGTCGATTGCCCCCTGCTCCGCTTGTTTGGCCAGTTGTGACGGCATCAGGTCAAGCACCGCCAAACGCGTGCCGGGTGCCGCCGAACGCAGCCCGGCCAACGCGGGCAAGATGATGGTCGACTCGCCGTAGTCCGACGCCATGACATTCCACGTCTGCCGTGCCTCGGCCGGGTTGAAAGGGCTGGCGGGCGACACCGCGCGCTCCAGGGCTTCCAGGGCCTGGCGCAACGGCTCGCGCAACTCATCGGCCCGGGCCGTGGGCCGCATGCCCCGTGGTCCTGGCAGTAATAGCGGATCGTTGAAAATATCCCTCAATTTAGCGAGATGAACACTCACCGACGGTTGCGACAAATTCAGGCGTTGCGCCGCACGGGTCACGTTGTGTTCCGAGAGCAGGACATCAAGCGTCAGCAGCAGGTTGATGTCCAGACGTCGCAGATTATTCATGACAATACCTGGCATATTGGTTATTCATTTCCAATATACCTGGTAAGGCCTGATTCTGCTGGCTTCTGACAACGGAGACTCAGCCCATGAATGTTCTGCTCGTTTACGCCCATCCCGAACCCAAATCGTTAAACGGTTCACTCAAGGACTTTGCCGTCAAACGCCTGGAAGCTGCCGGCCACCAGGTACAGGTTTCCGACTTGTATGCGATGGACTGGAAAGCCTCGCTGGACGCCGATGACAGTTTCGGCCAGCCTGCCGACGCACGGTTCGATCCGTCGCAAGACTCCAAGCGTGCCTTCAAAGAAGGCCGGCAACGCCAGGACATCGTCCTCGAACAAGAAAAACTGCTCTGGGCCGATACCGTCATTCTGCAGTTTCCGCTGTGGTGGTTCTCGATGCCGGCGATCCTCAAAGGCTGGGTGGAACGCGTCTATGCCTATGGTTTTGCCTACGGCGTAGGGGAGCATTCCGATGCGCGCTGGGGCGACCGTTACGGGGAAGGCACGCTGGCGGGCAAACGGGCGATGCTGATCGTCACCACCGGAGGCTGGGAATCTCATTACAGCCCACGGGGCATCAATGGGCCGATCGACGATGTGCTATTCCCGATCCAGCATGGCGTACTGTTCTACCCCGGCTTCGACGTGCTGCCACCGTTCGTGATCTATCGGACCAGCCGAATGGATGAGGCGAGATTTTCAGCAACTTGTGAGGCGCTCGGCCAACGGCTGGATGACCTGTGGGAAACCGAGCCGATTGCTTTCCGGGCGCAAAATTCAGGGGCGTATGACATTCCGCAACTCACGTTGCGTGATGAGATTGCTGCGGATCAGACGGGCTTTGCGGCTCACGTCAGTCAGGCGGCACATTCGTTGTAGCAGCTTGCGAGGCTGCGTTCGCCGTAGCAGCTGCCTCGCAAGCTCGACAGCTGCTACAGCGAACACGAAAAAGCCCGCACAAGGCGGGCTTTGGAAATCGAGTAGGTGGCCAGCGCTGGTCTCTGGCTTACAAGGTTTATCGGGCCTCTCACAGAACAGGATTTTTAGCTTTGGGCTGTTCTGCCTCACACGGCATAAGGGCTGGATCTCAGCGCGGAGATCTTTCTAACCGTGTACCCTTGGGAGCGCGCCCCACGCCTCCTCGCTATCCCTTTGCGCATCAGTCTGCGTCTTCACCTACAACCTCAGAATAGCAAACCATTCGAAGCCTGGGTCGGGGTTTTTAGACTGATTATTTTCAAGAGAAATGATGGGTAAATGGAAAAATACTAACGCCGCGAGACGGGCTTCCGCGCTGCCTCCAACACGCCCGCAATCTTTGCAGGCGCTACATCGGTAATTTGTATTCAAATGCCAGCTTTATAATATTTTACCGATCCAGGGGTGATCCCTAGTCTTGACCCAAGAAATGGCAGGCCACAACCGACCTGATTCCAACTTCGATGGGTATAGAGATGACCACTGAAAAAACAAAAATAGATACGCTGATTGTGGGCGCCGGTCAGGCTGGCGTGGCCATGAGTGAACACCTGAGCAAACTCGGCGTGCCTCACCTCGTACTGGAGCGGAGCCGCATCGCCGAGCGCTGGCGCAGCGGTCGTTGGGATTCGCTGGTGGCCAACGGCCCGGCCTGGCACGATCGGTTTCCGGGCCTTGAGTTCGACGATCTCAGCCCCGACAGCTTTGCCCCGAAAGAACGGGTGGCGGATTATTTCGAAGCCTACGCGAAGAAGTTCAACGCCCCCATCCGCACCGGCGTGGACGTGAAGAAAGTCGAGCGCAATGTCGGTCGTCCAGGCTTCACCATTGAAACCTCCGAAGGCGTGATCGAGGCCAACCGCGTAGTGGCCGCCACCGGACCTTTCCAGCGCCCGGTTATTCCGCCGATCGCACCGAAAGATCAGCCATTTACCCAGATCCACTCCGCCGAATACCGCAACCCGCTGCAACTGCCAGAGGGCGCTGTGCTGGTGGTGGGCGCCGGCTCGTCCGGGGTGCAGATCGCCGATGAATTACAAAGTGCCGGCAAGCAAGTTTACCTCTCGGTGGGTGCGCACGATCGCCCTCCTCGCGCCTATCGCAACCGTGATTTCTGCTGGTGGCTGGGCGTGCTCGGCGAGTGGGATCAGGCCGCGATGAAACCCGGCCGGGAACACGTGACCATCGCGGTGAGCGGCGCGCATGGTGGCCGCACGGTGGACTTCCGTGGGCTGGCCCATCGCGGAATGACGCTGGTGGGTCTGACCCAATCGTTCAATGGCAGCGTGGCGACGTTCCAGCCCAACCTTGCCGACAACCTGGCACGCGGCGATGAGAACTATCTGGCGCTACTCAATGCCGCCGACGCCTACGTCGAGCGCAATGGCCTGGACCTGCCGGAAGAACCTGAGGCGCGGCATACCTTCCCGGATCCGGATTGCGTCACCAACCCGATTCTTGAACTCGACCTGGCCAAGGCTGGCGTGACGTCGATCATCTGGGCCACCGGGTTTGCCACGGATTACAGCTGGCTGAAGGTCAACGCTTTCGACGACAACGGCAAGCCGCAGCACCAGCGCGGAGTGTCGAGCGAGCCTGGGGTGTATTTCCTCGGCCTGCCGTGGCAATCGCGTCGCGGTTCTTCGTTCATCTGGGGTGTTTGGCACGACGCCAAGTACGTGGCTGATCAGATCGCCATTCAGCGCTCATACCACGACTACCGCGATGCCCTGCAACGCGAAGCTGAAACCGCCCCCGTCGCGCATACAACCACCGTCAGCGCTTAACGAATAGTTCTTCAGGAGCCTCAGATGTCCACGCCAACCCATACCCGTATTCGCATGTTCAACACCAAGGAAACCTACCCGAACCAGAGCCTGGACAATGACCTGTGCCAGGCCGTGCGGGCCGGCAACACCGTTTATGTTCGCGGCCAGGTCGGCACCGATTTCGAAGGCAACCTGGTGGGCCTCGGCGACCCGCGTGCGCAAACCGAGCAAGCCATGCGCAACGTCAAACAGTTGCTGGAAGAAGCTGGCAGCGACCTCAGCCACATCGTCAAAACCACCACTTACTTGATTGACCCGCGTTACCGCGAGCCGGTTTATCGGGAAGTGGGCAAGTGGCTCAAAGGGGTGTTTCCGATTTCCACCGGGTTGGTGGTGTCGGCACTGGGGCAGCCGCAGTGGCTGATGGAGATTGATGTGATTGCGGTGATTCCTGAGTAAGCAGGTAGACCGAGTCGCGGCCATCGCGGGCTTGCCCGCGATGGAGTCGACACAGACAACCTATTTCTCCAAGCCCGAACAAGGAGCAAAACCATGACCTTCTCCATCGCCGCCCGTTGCCCCGAAACCGGTCAGTTCGGCATTGCAATCAGTTCCTCAAGCATCGCCGTCGGCGCCCGCTGCCCCTGGCTATTGCCCGGTGTCGGCGCGGTCTCCACACAAAATATCACCCTGCCATCCCTCGGCCCGGAAACCCTCGCCCTCATGGAACAAGGCCTCGCACCTGCCGAGGCTCTGGACAAGGCATTGACCCGCAACGGCTACAGCCAATACCGACAAATCACGGCGATTGACCACCTCGGTCGCACCGCGCATTTCAGCGGCTCAGAAACCCTGGGCAACCACAACGCCGTGTCGGGCGAGCAATGCGTGGCCGCCGGCAACATGCTCGCGGACCGAGCCGTGATCCAGGCCATGGTCGAGGCGTACGAACATGGCGAGGGCCAACTGACCGACCGCTTGCTCACCGCGATGAAAGCGGCGGTGGTCGCAGGCGGTGAAGCCGGGCCGGTGCATTCGGCTGCCGTTGTAGTGGTCGGCGAACTGACCTGGCCGATCATCAACCTGCGGGTCGATTGGGCTGATGAAGATCCGATAGGCAAATTGCAGCAGTTGTGGGACGCCTATCGCCCGCAGGTCAAGGACTACATCGACCGCGCCCTCGCCCCCGACAAATCCCCTGGCTACGGTGTCGCCGGAGACGACCGATGAGCAGCAGCCGCGATTTGCTTGAAGCCTTGGTGGCGTTCGACACCACCAGCCGCGAATCAAATCTGCAGCTGATCGAGTTCGTCCGCGACTACCTCGCCCGCTTCGAGGTGCCTTGCGAACTGATCTACAACGACGAGCGCAGCAAGGCTAATCTGTTCGCCACCATTGGCCCGGCGGATCAGCCGGGCATCGTGTTGTCGGGCCACACCGATGTGGTGCCCGTCGACGGCCAGCCATGGACGGTTGCGCCCTTCAAGCTCACCGAGCGTGACGGCAAACTGTACGGCCGCGGCACTGCGGACATGAAAGGCTACATCGCCTGTGTACTTGCCCTCGTCCCTTCACTGGTGCAAGCCTCGCTGCGACTGCCGGTGCACATCGCGCTGTCCTACGATGAGGAAGTCGGCTGTCTCGGCGTTCGTTCGCTTTTGAAAGCCCTCGAACAGCGCCCGGTCAAACCGATGCTCTGCATCATCGGCGAACCGACCGAGCTCAAACCAGTGCTCGGCCACAAGGGCAAGCTGGCGATGCGCTGCGACATTCATGGCGAAGCCTGCCATTCGGCGTACGCGCCGCTCGGGGTCAATGCGATTGAATACGCCGCCGAACTGATCGGTGAACTGGGGCGGATTGGCCACAGGCTCAGGGCACCGGAGCATCACGACGCCCGTTTCGACCCGCCGTTCAGCACTGTGCAAACCGGCGTCATCTCCGGCGGCAAAGCCTTGAACATCGTCCCCGCCGATTGCCGCTTCGACTTTGAAATCCGCGCCCTGCCCTCACACGATCCCAGTGAGGTGGCGCAAGAATTGAAGACCTACGCCGAGCAGCACGTGTTGCCGCGCATGCGCGCCGTGAGTGATCAGAGTGAAATCCGCTTCAGTGAATTGTCGGCCTATCCCGGTTTGGCGACCGATGTGCACAGCGAAGCCGCTGAGCTGATCGCGGCATTTTCCGGTTCTGGGGAATTCGGTACGGTGGCGTTCGGCACCGAGGGCGGTCTGTTTGACGCGGCCGGTATTGCGACAGTGGTGTGCGGTCCGGGCAGCATGGATCAGGGTCATAAGCCGGACGAATTTGTCAGCCTCGAACAATTGAACGGCTGCGATGAAATGCTGCAACGGATGCTGTTATCAATCAGCCGCTGATGGTTGGCCCGACGCTCAGGTATACAGTCGGGCCAGTTCTTCCTGGCAGTAATCCACGAACAGCTGTACCGGTTTGGTCAGCTGCGACCTTCTCAACCATGCCGCCGACAGACCCGAACCGGTCACGGTTTCGGCCAGCGGTATGCACACGACTTTCTGCCCGTCATAGGTGTATTCGGAAAACGGTTTGGTGACCAGAATCGAAAAGCCAAAACCGCGCCCGACCATCCCCCGCACCATCTCGATCGAAGGCGAGCTGAACACGATGTGTGGCGTCAGCCCACGCTCTTCAAAAATGCTCACGAAGTAGGTCCGGCTCGGCACCACATCCAGCAGAATCATCGGCTCCAGCACCAGGTCATTCAGCGACACTTTCGTCTGTTGCGCGAAGCGGTGATCCGCCGGCAACAAGGCGTAAGGCTGTTGCGGCGGCATCAGCGGCACTGTCTCAATCGTGCTGTCCAGATCGTGTTCGAACAGCATCGCCAGGTCGATGCTGCCGGCGGTCAGTGCCTGCACCAGTTCCTGCTGCTCGCCATCGCGAATGCGGATCTCCACACCTGGCCAACGCTCTTTGAAACCGGCGATCAAACGCGGCAGGTACAGCGGTGCCACCGTTTCAAAACAACCGATATCGATCTGCCCCGCGACCACGTCGTTGTCCGCCAGCGCGTTCTGTTCAAACTCATGGGCGACCCGCAGCAGCTCCAGCGCCTTGCGATAAAACCGCGACCCGCTCGGCGTCAGCGAAACACCCTGGGCGTGATGCCGGATAAACAGCTGCACGCCAAAACTTTCTTCCAGGTGCTTGATCGCCGTCGACACCGACGGCTGCGCGATATAAAGCTTGCGCGAAGCCTCCGCCACGCTGCCGCAGTCGGCGGTGGTGACGAAATACTTGAGCTGTCGCAGGTTGTAAGCGGCCATGGGGACCTCCAGAAAATACCGGTTCGCGCACAAATGAGTAGCGCGTGGCGAGGGAGCTTGCTCCCGCTTGAGTGCGCAGCACTCACAAAAATCGGCAGCTATTGCCATATTTTTTGGGGCCGCTACGCAGCCCAGCGCGAGCAAGCTCGCTCGCCACAGAACAGCGTTCGACTTCGTATTATTTGGGCACACGTTCAAGCCCGAACATACCCGACACACCAAAACCCCGGGCATATATTTTTTAAGGTTTGAAGCAACAAACTTACTAATTTATCTATCCCGACGCATTGCACATCATCGCTCCAACAAGAAAAGCGTCGCTCGCGCGGCGCTCACCGAAGTACGTCCACGTACTCATCCTTGCCTTGGAGTTCACCATGTCCACCGCAGCAACACCCTCCGCTCCGCTCATCGAAAAACACACGATTGGATACGTCCCCCCGGAAGATCGCCACGGAAAGGTAAGAGACCTGTTCACCCTCTGGTTCGGCGGCAACATCGCGCCGCTGCCCATCGTCACCGGCGCCCTCGGCGTGCAGCTGTTCCAACTGAACCTGGTGTGGGGCATCGTCGCCATTCTGGTCGGCCACCTGGTCGGCGGCGTGCTGATGGCCCTGCACTCGGCGCAAGGCCCGCAGATGGGCATTCCACAAATGATCCAGAGCCGCGCCCAGTTCGGCTCCCTCGGCGCCCTGCTGGTGGTGCTGATCGCCGGCATCATGTACATCGGCTTCTTCGCCTCCAACATCGTCCTCGCCGGCAAGTCCCTGCACGGCGTGGTCGACAGCGTGCCGGTGCCAGTGGGCATCGTCATCGGCGCGCTCGGGTCGGGCATCATCGGCATCATCGGCTACCGCTTCATCCACGTGCTCAACCGCATCGGCACCTGGGTGCTGGGCATCGGCATCGTGCTGGGCTTCGGCTACATCCTCACCCACGTACAGACCGCCGACTTCCTCACCCGTGGCAGCTTCAACATCTCCGGTTGGCTGGCCACCGTATCGTTGGCCGCGCTCTGGCAAATCGCCTTCGCCCCTTACGTGTCCGACTACTCGCGCTACCTGCCGAAAGACGTGCCCGTCGCCGCCACGTTCTGGACCACTTACCTCGGCTCGGCACTCGGCTCCAGCCTGTCGTTCATCTTCGGCGCCGTCGCAGTCCTCGCCACGCCCGTCGGCATGGACACCATGGACGCGGTCAAACTCGCCACCGGCTCCATCGGCCCGCTGATGCTCGTGCTGTTCCTGCTCAGCGTCATCAGCCACAACGCCCTCAACCTCTACGGCGCCGTGCTGTCGCTGATCACCCTGGTGCAAACCTTTGCCTACCGCTGGATCCCCACCGCCAAGAGCCGCGCCGTCCTCTCGGTCATCGTCCTCGCCGGCTGCTGCTTCGCCGCCGTCGGCGCCTCCGCCGACTTCATCGGCCACTTCGTCGACATGGTGTTGGTGTTGCTCGTGGTGCTGGTGCCCTGGACCGCGATCAACCTGATCGACTTCTATGCCATTCATAAAGGTCAGTACGACATTGATTCGATCTTCCAGGTCGATGGCGGGATCTATGGCCGGTACAACCCGCAGGCGTTGTTGGCGTATGCGATCGGGATTGCGGTGCAGATTCCGTTTATGAACACGCCGCTGTACGTCGGGCCGATCTCGGCGCACATCAATGGGGCGGATTTGTCCTGGGTGGTGGGGTTGTTGGTGACTTCGCCGTTGTACTGGTGGTTGGCGAATCGTGACACGGCTTACAAGCGTCGGCTGTCTACCGGAAAACTGGCCAACAGTCTGTAACCCTGTGGGATGAGGTTTGCCCGCGATGAGGCCTTCAAAAGCACCATCGCCGGCAAGCCGTTCTTGCTGTGGAACATCCGCAACACGTTGCCAACACCCGCTACGAACGCAACACCCCCATCGCCCGCCGATACTTCTCCACGCGCTCCAGATCGTCCCAGGACGGCTGCGCAATCCGCGACAAGTCGCTGTTCTCTTCCAGATCCGCCAGCTTCACCACCCGCCCGACCGGATTCTGCGCCGCGCGCTCGACGAACGCCTCGTAAGACTCGCCCGGCACCTTGGTCACCGACGCAATCGCCGTCAGCACCGCTTCACTGAAGCCTTCCTTGCGCAGATCGTCGACGCTGATGCCGCAGTCCTCGACCACGTCATGCAGCACCGCGACGATGCGCTCTTCCAGCGTGTTCACCCGCAGCATGACTTTCAGCGGATGCAGGATGTAAGGCGCCCCGCCCTTGTCCACCTGCCCTTCATGCGCCGCGGCGGCGATGGCAATGGCGCGTTCCAGTGACTGACTCATGGGATTCTCCTCGGGTTAAATGCCGTAACGGCGCGGCCATGATTTTTGAAGTCTGCAAAATATGTAGGAATCTGCCCTTTGTGGCGAGGGAGCTTGCTCCCGCTGGGCTGCGAAGCGGCCCCAAACCCTGCTAGCCCGCTTCCTCAGACACACCGCAACACCCGGTTTTACTGCGTTTGCGCCATAGGGTGGGGGAAAACCACTTTGCGAAATGACCGTCCGAGCGTCCTACACCCCGATTGCGGCTACCAAAATCACTGCCTAGAGTGGGTCTGTCGCTGACATCAGTTGGCGATAGGGTTTCGCAGCCCTTAAGATTGACACCTTGTTCCGTCAGGCACGGCCGACTCCCGGCTGCGTATCGTTTTATGGCGGTTGTGCGTGGGAGACCTTCGGGTCTGCCGGGTCCTGGTGTTAATCCTCCGGTCTGCGAACCCGCGCATAGCTGCCACCCATTTTGTTTCGCAGCAGAACGGTGGCAATTCTACTTTTATTAGGATTAACACCATGACGACGCAAAACCCGCTCCGCCACTACAGCCCAATGTCCCACTTCGCCACTGACCACCCCGTCCTCCTCATCGACGCCGACGCTCCGATACGCGAACTCCACAGCTGCCTCAGCGAACGCCTAAACGCCGTCCTCAAATACCTCAACCTCATGGCCTGCACCAGCCTGCCCGACTACGCCGAAAACGACATCAACACCGTCACCAACATCGCGCGGATCATGGTCCAGGATGTGAGTGATGTGTTTCGGGTGATTGAGCAGCGTGGGTTCGATACGCCCAAGGGTCAGTGACTTAATTTCAGTCGTAGAAAAACCGCATTACTGCGGTTTTTCTGCTTCCTGCTCCGACTCTGACAACAACAATCAGTAAACCTGTACCCGCCACAACTCCCGCGACGAAGAACCCGCCGACATCGGCAGTCGCCCATGCAACGTCCGATAGTTGTCGATCAGCACCAGATCACCCTCACTCCATTGATGAGCAATCAGGCACTCCGGGTCATAAACCAGTGCATTGACCTGTTCCAGCAACGCCTGTTGAGCCTGCTCGTCATGGTCCTGCACCGACTGGCTCAAGGTCTGCAATGTCGAGTCGGTGCCCTCTTGGTAGCGCAGGATGAGCTCGCCGCTGCGGGGGTGGTGGTCCACCAGGCTGTACATGCGCGGCGAGCCGCCGAAGTAGGTCATTTTGGTGTAGTAGGTGATGTTCACGCCCCGCCATTGTCGGGCGACTTGCTGCCCGACTTTGCGCAGTACGTTGCGGCTGTCGACGATGGTGGTCTGGCCCTCGCCCGGCTGCGGCGCGGTCTTGCAGTACAGCATGAATTTGCTGGCGCAGAATTTCGGGTTGCGTTGAACTTGTGCGTCGCTGTCGGGCAGCATGTTCAGGTCCCAGTGCAACGGTGTTTTCTCCAGCGAGTGCACCACGCCTTGGGGTTTGTCCGCAGGCTTGACCACGTGGACGGCACCGAAGGCCCATTCGTAGAGCGTGCCGAAGCGTTCGCAGCTGCGAGCAAAGCTATCCTGGTCGTCGAAACGACAGCCTTTGAGGCAGACGAAACCGAAGGTTTCCACCAGGGCTTCCAGCAGGCCGGTGGACAGTCGTTCAAAACCCAGCCCCAACGGGTCTCGCACCACCAGGCCAAACAGCGGAAGTTTTTGCAGTTCGTACTCGAAGCCTTGGGCCTGCGGGTTTTCTGCTTGATGGTAGAGCCATGGCCGCCCCTCATAGGTGACCAGCACATGGTGGTCGAGGTCGACCTGAGCGCGGGCGCGAAGGGTTTGGCCGCCATCCAGGTTGCACACCGGCACGGCATGCCAAGGGCTGTCCGCGCGGGTCAGCCCTTCGGCCAGGCCGAAGGTGAATTTGGGGCCGGCATTGTTGTATTGATGGACCGACAAGCGAATGTCATCGCCGAAGAAACGGTCCACTGCCGCGTTCAATGCCTGCCCGCGATACATCATTTGGTAGGCTTTGAAGTTGATTTGTTGCAGGTACTCGTCCTCGCTCTGCCCTTCTTCGCGGCACAGACGCAGGTCGTTGTAGAGGTGACTGCAGAGGTTGTCATGCGCCCGGCTGAGGGACTCATCGTCGCGGCTCTGCTCGATCAGGTCACCAAGGTTTTTCCACGGTAGACGGGCCTGCTTGATCAGGCTGGCGCGAACCGACTCGGCACTTTGGGCCTGGGGAAACAGGTCTTCCATGCTGACCCACTCAATCGTGTGGGTGGTGCACAGTTCACGCAACGCCCGGTTGTAAGCGGCGCGAACGTCGTCGGCCACGCCGACGATGTCATTGAAGGTCGTGCCGTCGCTGAGGATCGACACCACGCAGCCCGGTGCGTGCAACGCGGCGATGGCTTGGCCGAGGTGGTCGAGGCGCTCGATGGCCATGACCTCGCCGTAGTCCGGCAGCACGCCGAAAGTCTGGTCGCTGGCGTTTGGCGACTTGCAGGGAAAGCCTGGCAAAACCAGACGCACTGGCAGGCCCTGATCGAAGCAGTGCTCCAATCGAAGCGCCAGGTGTGCCCTGCCTTGTGTGTCGAAACAATCTTCCGTGCCTTTGAGCAGATAACCGGCCAGCAAATCGCTGACGGCAGCGATCCAGGCGTCTCTATGTTCCATAGAACAATTTCCTTGAGGGTGTGTGTATCAATAGGATTTGACGGTGTCGCCATGCTCGGTGAACGCATGCGCAGCCCCGCAGGCTTGCTGCAAAATGCGCAGCAATTCGGCCGGGTGTTCGCAGCACAAGTTCGGGGCCTGGGCCTGCAAGTCAGGTGTCAGGCCATAGCCCCAAGTGACTGCCGCCGAATACATGCCTGCAGCACGGGCCGTTTGCAGATCGATCTCCGTGTCACCGACGAACAAGCAGCGTTGCGGATCAACCGACAACCACCGGGCGGCTTCCCATGCCACCTCCGGTTGCGGTTTGAGCGACCTGCCTGCGCGATGCCCCAGAATTGGCCCGAAAGCATTCTGCGGCAGCAACGTTGTGGAAACCTGCAACGCCATTTCCTCGGCCTTGTTGGTCACGATAGCCAGCGGTAGCTGTAACTGTCGGCAGCCTTCGAGCAATTCCAAGACACCGCTGAATGGACGGGAAAATTGAACCAGGTTGTGCTGATAGAGCGCCACATAGCGCTGGTGCAAGGCGACCGCATCGACTATGCCAAACTGCGCGGCGACCCGCTCGCTCATCGCCGTGGTGCCGCCGCCGATATACCCCCGCACTGTTTCCGAGGTCAGCCCCGGGCAACCGTGTTCGAGCAGCACTTGGTTCAAGCACCAGGTGATGTCGGGCAAGGTGTCGACCAGAGTCCCGTCCAAATCGAAGAGTACGGCTTCGACCCGTAACCGAGACGTCATCATTGAGCACTGGCGTAATGACAAGGACGCCCCTTGCGGAACACCAGGCGGTGATAGCGCTCATCGACATTGCTGCGTTTTTCGAGGGTGACCACACCCCGTCGCTTGATGGCCACCGAATGCCAGGGCGTACGCCACAGGTCACTGGTTGGCACCAGTCGAATACCGATCTTCGTCGACACCGCCAGCTGCGGGTGAATCGACAGGCGCAGGCAATGCGGGTAACGCGCCTGTAACAGCGCACCCCAGGCTTCACTGCGCTGGATCACCCGCTGCGAGGCCGGTTTGGCGACCTTCTTCACTGCGTTGAGGCTCATGCCAGCGAATACTTTCAGTCCCGAGTAATCCTCGGAAAGAAAGCGATGGATGCCGCAGTACATCAACATCATGTGCGGATCATCCTTGAAGCGCTGCTGCAACAAGATCAATGACTGACCGTGCTCGATCATCATCTCTTCACGCATGGCGTCCAGACAATCCAGCTGTGGGTAGGCATCCTGGAGGTCGAAATGGGCGAACGTGCCGGGATAGTGCTGTTCGGCGTAGTCCTGGATAGCGTCGGTGTAGGCCTTAACGTCCGCATCGGGAACATGCACCAAGTCAGAGAACACATAGCCATCGGAGCAGATATGAATCAGCGCTCCCGGTGCGTAGATCTCCTGGATCTCCTTGCACAGGCGATGTAACTCGTCGATTGCATGATGTTCCGCAAGATCAGGCAGATGGCTGAGGGTTTTCTTGCGGCTGGGCGACTTGCCGGGAAAGGCTGGCAAGACCATTTCGACCTTGCGACCGCTCTCGACCGCTTGCATGACCTTGGTCAGATGGGGTTCCAGCACTTGCGACGACAGTTCGTGATCCTGCCCCGGGGCGAGGCTACGACGGCGAAACAGGCATTCAAGGATTTGCTCGGCAATGTTCATGTGTGGGGTGTTCTGATGCTCGTGCACCAGCTGACCGCACACCTGTTGAGCGACGGTGTTTGAACCTTGCATAGACAATCCTTTGTGTGGTGAACAACGGCCATCTTGTGGCCATCGGCAGATATCCCTTACCTGCGGGCGGCTAAATTCCTACAAGTCGTGAGGGCTGTCAATCGTGGCAATCCGGAATATTACGGCACCAAAATCATCGAAAAACCCTCACACAGGCTCATGCAACGTCCAGGCTGGCAAGGCCCTCCTGCGGCCACACGCATGCCGTGGAACAAAATTAAATCAGTGTTTTGTTTGTGGCTACACTCATGGCTGGTAGCTATTGGCTACCAACGTGATGGGTCTCAACAGGAATTACAAATAGAAGGGAATCTGATGAACACGTTAAAAGCCCCCCCGTTTGCCTGCGCTGCATTGTTGTTTTTCGGCGCTCATTCCATGGCTCAGGCTGCCGACATTCTGGATCAGGGATGGAGTGACACCACCCAGTCCAATTGGCTTGAACTTTCACAAGGATCGAGAATTCTCCCTCTCTCCTGGGCGCTTGCATTGGAAGAGCCTGGTTCAGAGGAGAAGTTCATGAGTGACAAAACGATCTCCGCCTACGGTTACACGCCTTATCGTCCGTCTTATAACGGTAAGCGCTTTACGTTGCCGATGGGTTTCGTTTTGGATGACAGTCACGACAGCAAGTTGTCTTTCACGAAACTCCGCTGGTTTTTTGGACAAGGGTCGAGAGAACCGTGGGTGGGGATGAACTGTTCTGCTTGTCACACGGCTCAGATCAAATTTGAAGAGCAGAATCTTGTGATCAATGGCGGGCCAACGAACGCCGACTTTCAAAATTTCTTTAAATATTTTAGAGAGGCCTTGAGCAAAACGGCTTCCGACCCTGAAAAATTTGAACGCTTTGCAAAGAGCGTCCTGGGTGATGATCTGTCGAAAGGGAATCGCCAACGGTTGAAAAAATCCCTGGATAGCTTGAATGCGTTTTATGCCCAAAACGAGACACTGAATGCCACAGATCTGCAATATGGCCCAGGTCGCCTTGATGCCGTGGGCCACATTCTCAACAAAATCAGTCAAGTCACCCAAGCGAAACCGCCTACCCCTAACCCCTCTGATGCGCCGGTGAGTTATCCATTTCTCTGGAATACGCATCAACACAACGTCCTCCAATGGAACGGAATGGTCAGTAAAGACCAACTCCCTTCGATTAAAAATGACGGCGGCCTGGATGCTGGAGGTCTGGGGCGTAATGCTGGAGAGGCCATCGGTGTGTTCGCCGACGTTCGACCGGTTAAAGAATCTGCGGCCAAGGCAGGGTTTGTCTCCAGTGTGAATGTGAAAAATCTGGATGTTCTAGAGCGTTCTCTTTATAGCCTGAAGCCTCCGCGGTGGCCTGGGCAGTTGCCAAACGACCTTGCGCTTGGCGCCAAATTGTTTAAGGACAATTGTTCCGGCTGCCATACCCATATTGGTAGAGACGATCTCACCACGGCCATCACAGCGGTCATGATTCCAATCTCTGCGAATGACAATTTCAATGCCCAGAGCCCACAAGACTCGACCATTGGCACGGATCCCTGGATGGCGTGCAATGCCTATCAATTTAAAGCGGATGCGGGAGTGTTGACGGGTTATTCCAAAGTCGATAAATCAGGAACCATCAAGTCAAATGACCTGCTCTACAACATGCTGGGTGTGACCGTCCTGGAGACATTACTGGGTAAAGGACGCGATGTCGCCGAACTGGCTTTCGATGGATTGCTTGGTATAGATACCAAACCTCAAAAAGTCCCTGGCTTCAAGGACCGTGCCCTGTTCAGTCGTTTGGATGAGAAAGCGCTACGGCTATACAACTGCTACCGTGCCAGCTCTACCGTTCCTCTTCTCGCCTATAAAGCAAGACCCCTGACCGGCATCTGGGCCACCGCTCCCTATTTGCATAACGGCTCTGTACCGACCCTCAACGACCTTCTCCTGCCACCCCACCAGCGCCCCTCGACTTTTTATACAGGGACCAATGAGTTCGATGACAAAAAAGTTGGATTCAAGACCGAGAAATCGGACAAGAACTGGTTTCTTTTCGACACCAAGCTTGAGGGCAATAGCAACGCCGGGCATGACTATGGCGTGAGCAGCCTCAGTGACGTCCAAAGGTCACAACTTCTCGACTACTTGAAGTCACTTTGAAGTGAACGCATAGGTGCTTTTCTGAGTCGATAGCGGCCATTGATGGTTGCTATCGACTGCTACAGATTTAATGTCTGCTTCAGGTATCAGAAGTTAGCCGGGGTGTTGGCGCTGATGATTTCTGCCTCATCCGCCCCAATATTGCGAAACCGATGCGGCAGCGTCGTCGGGAAGTAATACCCATCCCCGGCATTCAACACACTAATCTGCCCATCCACCGTCAACTCAACCGTGCCACGGGTAACCAGCCCACACTCCTCCCCCTCAGCATGCACAATCGGCTCTTCCCCCGAACTCGCTCCAGGCGCGTATTGCTCGCGCAACAGCCGCATCTGCCGACTCGGCACCGAAGCGCCAATCAGCAACAACCGCAGCCCATGACGCCCGAGATCTGGCTGTTCATTGGCGCGAAACACGTACTGATGCTCGCGTGGTGGCTGATCAAAGGTAAAGAAGTCCGCCAAGGACATGGGGATGCCTTCGAGCAGTTTTTTGAGGGAGCTGACGGAGGGACTGACGCGATTCTGTTCGATCAGGGAGATGGTGGCATTGGTGACGCCGCTACGCCGGGCCAGCTCGCGCTGGGACAGTTTGTAGCTTTCGCGTACTAATTTGAGTCGTGAGCCCGTGTCCATGACAGCCTTATGTGAGAACTACTTAAGGGGTAATGGGGGTGGGTGGCGGGCGACTGGTGGCCGCGGATTACGCCGTTTCCCGTCCCGGAACCGTGGAAGGCGGGTATTAAATCACGTTTGTGGGTGTTGCTCAGCAGGTTCGATAAACGGCTGGCAAAAAAGCTGTCGGCTTCTGATATCAGTCAGTTCTGGTTTAGAAACTGTGGCGAGGGGGCTTGCCCCCTCGCCACGAAGATTTGTCCCGCATGGATTGCATCAATGGCAAAAAGCGGGGCCGCTTCGCGCCCCAGCGGGAGCAAGCTCCCTCGCCACGGGAGTGATGCGTAGCCTTGGCCGGCGGAGACCGCCGGCAGGTTCAACCTAGATGCCGAAGCGGTCTCGCAAGGCGTAATACGCCGCGCCCATGGCGGTGAGTGGGGCCTGGAAGGTGCGGCCGCCGAGCATCGGCATGTGTGGCAGGGAGGCGAAGGCGTCGAAGCGTTCGGCGTCGCCGCGGATCATTTCCGAGATCAGTTTGCCGGCCAGGTGCGAGCAAGTGACGCCGTGGCCACTGTAGCCTTGCATGTAATAGGCGTTTTTCTCGATGCGGCCGAATTGCGGCATGCGCGACATGGTCAGCAGGAAGTTGCCGGTCCAGCGGTAGTCGATTTTCACGTCCTTGAGTTGCGGGAAGGTCTTGAGGATCTTCGGGCGGATCAGTTGTTCGATGTCGTCCGGCTCGCGGGCGCCGTAGACCACGCCGCCGCCGTACAGCAGGCGGTTGTCGGCGGTGAGGCGGTAGTAGTCGAGCAGGTAATTGCAGTCTTCGACGCAGTAGTTATTGGTGATCAGGCTGCGGGCGACCTTCTCCGACAACGGCTCGGTGACGACGATTTGCGAACCGCAGGGCATGCTTTTGCGGGTCACGCGGTTGTCGAGGTCTTGCGGCAGGTAGGCGTTGCCGGCGATCAGCAGGTACTTGGCCCGCACCACGCCTTTGGCGGTGCGCACAGTAATCGGCTCGCCGTAGGAGATGTCTACGGCGGCGGATTGTTCGTAGATTTTGCCGCCCAGGCGAATGATCGCAGCGGCTTCGCCCAGGGCCAGGTTCAGCGGGTGGATGTGACCACCCTGCATGTCCAGCAGGCCGCCGACGTAGTTGTCGCAACCGACTTCGCGCTGGATGTCCGAGGCGTCGAGCATTTTCAGGTTGTTGTTGCCGTAGCGTTCCCAGTTACGCTTCTGCTCGGCCAGGCCATTGAGCTGCTTCTTGTTCAGCGCTGCGAAGATGCCACCGGGGCGGTAGTCGCATTTGATGTCGTATTCCTTGATGCGCGAACGGATGATGTCGGCGCCTTCGAAGATCATGCTGCCAAGGACTTCGGCGGTCTTGTCGCCGTAGCGCTCTTCGATTACATCGACGTCGCGGCTGTAGGAGTTGACCAACTGACCGCCGTTGCGACCGCTGGCGCCGAAGCCGACTTTGGCGGCTTCCAGAACCGTTACGCTATAGCCCGCTTCGCTAAGGAACAGCGCCGAGGACAGCCCGGTGTAGCCGGCGCCGATCACGCAGACATCGCATTCCACCAGTTCTTCAAGCACCGGGTAATCGCCGGTCTGGTTGCGGGTTGCGGCGTAATAGCTGTTTACATGATTTTGTGTAGAGCTGTGTTTCATACATTTCTCCGAGGGCCGCCGGCCTATGCCGGCGACCGCCGCTGTAAAAGTGTTAGAGCTTGATCCAGGTCGCTTTGAGTTCGGTGTACTTGTCGAACGCGTGCAGCGATTTGTCCCGACCGTTACCCGACTGCTTGAACCCGCCGAACGGCGCGGTCATGTCGCCGCCGTCGTACTGGTTGACCCAGACGCTGCCGGCGCGCAAGCCGCGAGCGAAGGTGTGGGCCTTGCTGAGATTGCTGGTCCACACACCAGCGGCGAGGCCGAAGATGCTGTCGTTGGCGATCTGCAGGGCTTCTTCAGCGGTGTCAAAGGTGATCAGCGATAGCACCGGGCCGAAGATTTCTTCCCGGGCGATGGTCATGGCGTTGGTCACACCGTCGAAAATCGCCGGCTCCACGTACAGGCCGCCGGTGTCTTCAAGGGCGCGGCTGCCGCCCGCGATCAGTTGCGCGCCCTGGTCTTTGCCGACCTGGATGTAGCGCAGCACATTGTCCAATTGGCGCTGATCGACGACGGCGCCGACGGTGGTTTCAGGGTCGAGCGCATGGCCCGGTTTCCAGGCTTGCAGCGCTTCCAGCAGCAGCGGAATGAACTGCTCGCGGATCGAGCGTTCCACCAGCAATCGCGAGCCGGCGGTGCAGACTTCGCCCTGATTGAAGGCTATCGCACTGGCCGCTGCCCGAGCTGCTGCGCGCAAGTCCGGCGCATCGGCGAACACCACGTTCGGGCTCTTGCCGCCCGCTTCCAGCCAGACGCGTTTCATGTTGCTTTGCCCGGCGTAGATCATCAGTTGCTTGGCAATCGCGGTGGAGCCAGTGAAGGCCAGCACGTCGACGTCCATGTGCAACGCCAGCGCCTTGCCGATGGTGTGACCGAAGCCCGGCAACACGTTGAACACGCCTTTGGGGATGCCGGCGTCGAGGGCCAGTTGCGCGATGCGGATCGCCGTCAGCGGTGATTTTTCCGAAGGCTTGAGGATGAACGAGTTGCCTGCCGCCAAGGCTGGGGCGAACTTCCAGCTGGCCATGATCAGCGGGAAGTTCCACGGCACGATCGCGGCGACCACGCCTGCCGGCTCACGAGTGACGAGGCCCAATTGGTCGTGCGGGGTGGCGGCGACTTCGTCGTAGATCTTGTCGATGGCTTCGGCGTTCCAGCGGATCGCGTTGGCGGCCGCTGGAATGTCGATGCTCATGGAATCGCTGATCGGTTTACCCATGTCGAGGGTTTCCAGCAGCGCCAGTTCTTCCTGGTTGGCCAGGATCAAGTCCGCGAAGCGAATCAAGATGCGCTTGCGTTCTGCGGGCGCCAACCGCGCCCAGATGCCGGATTCAAATGCACGGTGCGCGACGGCGACTGCCGCATTGGCGTCGGCTTCGTCGGTGCTGGCGATGTTCGCCAGAAAGCGGCCGTCGACCGGACTGATGCATTCGAAGGTGTCGCCACTGAGTGCCGGGCAGTATTGGCCGTCGATGAATGCGCGGCCTTCTAGTGTCAAGGACTGGAAGCGTTGCTCCCAGTCGCTGCGAGTGTTTGTCATGGTTGTGACTCGACGCAGAGGAATAGTTGATCGTTCTATTGGTGCCGGCGAATGTCGCGTGTCAGGTGATTTCGATGGTGGCTGTGCTGGTGCCTTCGCGGGCAAGCCTCGCTCCTACAAGGGACGCATCATCCCTGTAGGAGCGAGGCTTGCCCGCGAAGGGGGGCCTCACATTCGACATCAATGGCATTGACCCACCGTTCAGGCCCATCAAACTGTGTGCAGGTACCAGTTGTACTCAAGGTCTGAAATGGAGTTCTCGAACTCGGCCAGCTCGCTTTCCTTGCACGCCACGAACACGTCGATGTACAGCGGGTCGATGTAGCGCGCCATGACTTCGCTGTCGTCCAGTTCGCGCAATGCATCGCGCAGGTTGTTCGGCAGGCTTTGCTCGTTCTGCTCGTAGCTATTGCCTTCCACCGGGGCGCCCGGCTCGATTTCGTTGGTCAGGCCGTGGTGAATACCGGCCAGTACCGAAGCCATCAGCAGGTACGGGTTGGCATCGGCGCCGGCGACACGATGCTCGATGCGTACGGCATCCGCCGAACCGGTGGGTACGCGCACCGCCACAGTACGGTTGTCGATGCCCCAGCTTGGCGAGTTCGGTACGTAGAACTGCGCGCCGAAACGACGGTAGGAGTTGACGTTCGGGCAGAGGAACGCCATCTGCGCCGGCAGGGTCTCGAGCACACCGCCGATCGCATGTCGCAGCGCGGCGTTCTGCTCGGGATCCTCGCTGGCGAAGATGTTGTTGCCTTGTTTGTCGAGAATCGAAATGTGCACGTGCAGACCGTTGCCCGCCTGACCCGGATATGGCTTGGCCATAAACGTGGTGTCCATCTCGTGGTCGTAGGCGATGTTCTTCACCAGACGCTTGAGAAGCACCGCGTAGTCGCAGGCCTTTATAGGGTCGGAGACGTGATGCAGGTTGACTTCGAATTGCGCCGGGGCGCTTTCCTTGACGATCGCGTCAGCCGGGATGCCCTGCTCTTTCGCGCCCTCGAGGATGTCTTGCAGGCAGTCGACGTATTCATCCAGATCGTCGATCAGGTACACCTGCGTCGAGTGCGGACGCTTGCCCGACACCGGCGAGCGTGGCGACTGCGGACGACCGTTCACGTTGTCCTGGTCGATCAGGTAGAACTCCAGTTCGAACGCCGCGCAAATGGTCAGGCCCATGTCATCGAACTTGCTCACCACCTGACGCAGCACTTCGCGCGGGTCAGCAAAGAACGGCTGGCCTTCGAGCTCATGCATGGTCATCAGCAACTGCGCGGTCGGGCGCTTCTGCCAGGGTTCGATGCTGAGGGTATCGGGGATGGGATAGCAGATGCGATCCGAGTCGCCGATGTCCAGACCCAGGCCGGTGCTTTCCACCGTGGAACCGTTGATGTCCAGGGCAAACAGTGACGCCGGCAGGTTGATGCCTTTTTCGTAGACCTTGTGAAGACTGGTGCGCTCGATGCGCTTGCCGCGCACCACACCGTTCATATCCGCAATCAGAAGGTCGACGTACAAAACCTCAGGATGTTGCTTAAGGAATGCGTTTGCTTCGTTGAGTTGAACGGCACGCAGAGGGACCGACATGATGCACCTATTAGCTGTTAATTATTATGTTCACTTCACTTGCGAGAGCCAGTCAACCCGAACGGCAAAGTGAAGTCAATAGCGAACACATGGCCTTTCAGCCTTTATTTTCTGGCCTTTTTTGGGCACCAAAGTGCCATATCAGACTTGCACACCGCGTAGACCCTCAGCATCGGACGTTCGGCGTTTAGAATTTTTTACATGAGAGTTGTTAATTAAAATCAACAAGGCTAAGCTCCGGAAAAGCTCGTTCAAGTGTGAAACTTCGAGGTGATAAAAATGGCATTCAAGCCATTGATCGGCGTTACTGCGTGCGTCAAACAGATTGGCCTGCACCCCTACCACGTCAGCGGCGACAAGTACTTGCGTGCTGTCAGCGTCGCGGCATTGGGGCTGCCAGTGGTCATTCCTTCCTTAGGCGACCTGACCGAAACCGACGCGCTGCTCGCGCAGCTGGATGGTCTGCTGCTGACCGGCTCGCCATCGAATGTGGAGCCTTTCCACTATCAAGGCCCGGCCAGCGCTCCCGGTACGGATCACGATCCGCAACGGGACGCCACCACCCTGCCCTTATTGCGTGCAGCCATCGCCGCCGGTGTTCCGGTGCTCGGCATCTGCCGGGGCTTTCAGGAAATGAACGTGGCGTTCGGCGGCAGCCTGCATCAGAAGGTGCACGAACTGCCCGGCATGCTCGATCACCGGGAAGCGGACAGTCCCGATCTGGCCGTGCAGTACGCCGCGGCCCATGCGGTGACTGTGCAACCGGGCGGTGTGTTCGAAGCACTGGACCTGCCGCAGGTATTCCAGGTCAATTCGATTCACAGCCAGGGCATCGACCGACTCGCACCGGGCCTGCGCGCTGAGGCGATCGCGCCGGATGGTTTGATCGAGGCGATCTCCGTCGAGCACAGCAAGACCTTCGCCGTCGGCGTGCAATGGCACCCGGAATGGCAGGTGCTTTCGAATCCCCCTTACTTGAGTATTTTCCAGGCGTTTGGCGAGGCGTGCCGACAACGGGCGGCGCTGCGTAATACGCGCTGACTTCAAACATTTCTAATCGATTGACTGCCCCCGTGAGTCTGGCGGGCGTGCCTTTGCGCGCCGGTGGCTCACGTAATAGATGAACCGCAATAACAACAAGTACGACCAGGCAGCCAGGACGGCGGTGCCGAATAAGCCCGAGCGGTAAGCGTTGAATTCAATGGCATCGCCCGGCCCGGGTTTGCAATCCACTCTTAAGTCAGGCCGTGTTGGCCCGACGACTGAAACCTGTTGGGAGTTTCATATGGCAAACGCCTCCAGCATCTACAGGAAGGCTCTTGATGGTCACCAGGCACCGAAAAAGGTGCTGGTGAAAGTCGACCGCGTCACCAAGAAATTCGACGAAACCACCGCCGTGGACGATGTGTCCCTGGAAATCCATCAAGGCGAAATCTTCGCCTTGCTCGGTGGTTCCGGCTCGGGCAAATCGACGCTGCTGCGCATGCTCGCCGGCTTCGAGCGCCCGACCGAAGGGCGGATTCTGCTCGACGGTGTCGACATCACTGACATGCCGCCCTACGAACGGCCGATCAACATGATGTTCCAGTCCTATGCGCTGTTCCCGCACATGACGGTGGCGCAGAACATCGCCTTCGGCCTCAAGCAGGACCGTTTGCCTGCCAGCGAAATCGACGCCCGTGTCGAAGAAATGCTGCGCCTGGTGCACATGACCCAATACGCCAAACGCAAGCCGCATCAATTGTCCGGCGGTCAGCGTCAGCGTGTGGCACTGGCGCGCTCGTTGGCCAAGCGACCGAAGCTGTTGCTGCTCGATGAACCGATGGGCGCACTGGATAAAAAGCTGCGTTCGCAGATGCAACTGGAGCTGGTGGAAATCATCGAGCGCGTCGGCGTGACCTGCGTGATGGTGACCCACGACCAGGAAGAAGCCATGACCATGGCCGAGCGCATCGCGATCATGCACCTGGGCTGGATCGCCCAGATCGGCAGCCCGGTCGACATCTATGAAGCACCGGTCAGCCGCATGGTCTGCGAGTTCATCGGCAACGTGAACGCCTTCGACGGCACCGTTGTGGAAGACCTGGAAGGTCACGCGATCATCCACAGCCCGGACCTTGCGCAGAAGATTTACGTCGGCCACGGCGTGAGTACCTCGGTGCAGGACAAGTCGATCACCTACGCTATCCGCCCGGAAAAAATGCTGGTCAGCACCCTCAAGCCCGAGACCCGCTACAACTGGTCCGAAGGCAAGGTGCATGACATCGCCTACCTCGGTGGCCACTCGGTGTTTTATGTGGAGCTGCCTGGCGGCAAGATCGTCCAGTCGTTCATGGCCAACGCCGAACGCCGTGGCGCACGCCCGACCTGGGACGATCAGGTCTACGTGTGGTGGGAAGACGACAGCGGCGTGGTACTGCGCTCATGAGAACCTTCAATCAGCAGTTCCTGCGCCTGGTGCCCAGTGGCCGCAAAATGGTCATCGGCATTCCATTCCTGTGGCTGTGCCTGTTTTTCCTGTTGCCGTTCTTCCTGGTGATGAAGATCAGCTTCTCGGAAGCAGCCCTGGCCATTCCGCCCTACTCCGAGATTTACACCTTCGCCGAACAGAAATTCCAGCTGCTGCTGAACCTCGGCAACTACTCGCTGCTGACCGAGGATGAGCTGTACATCTCGGCTTACTTCGGCTCGTTGAAGGTCGCATTCTTAAGTACGCTGATGTGCCTGGTGATCGGTTTCCCGATGGCTTATGCGATCACCAAGGCCAGCAAGGAAGCGCAAAACGTCTTGCTGCTGTTGATCATGATGCCGACCTGGACCGCGATCCTGATCCGCGTGTATGCGTGGATGGGCATCCTCAGCAACAACGGATTGCTCAATGCGTTCCTGATGTGGAGCGGGCTCACGTCACAGCCGATCGAGATCCTCAACACCAACACCGCCGTGTACATCGGGGTGGTTTACGCGTACCTGCCGTTCATGGTGCTGCCGCTGTACGCCAACCTGGTGAAGCACGATGGCAGCCTGCTGGAAGCCGCGTCGGACCTGGGTTCGAGCAACTTCAACAACTTCTGGAAAATCACCGTGCCGCTGGCCAAGAACGGGATCATCGCCGGCTGCATGCTGGTGTTCATTCCGGTGGTCGGTGAGTTCGTGATTCCGGAACTGTTGGGTGGCCCGGAAACCCTGATGATCGGCCGCGTGCTGTGGCAGGAGTTCTTCAACAACCGCGACTGGCCGGTGGCGTCCGCCCTGGCGGTGGTGATGCTGGCGATCCTGATTGTGCCGATTCTGCTGTTCAACCGTAGCCAGGCCAAAGAGATGGAGGGACGGGGATGAACCGTTTCGGATTTTCACGATTGATGCTGGTGCTCGGCCTGTCGTTTATCTACCTGCCGATGCTGATTCTGGTGATCTACTCGTTCAACGCCTCGAAGCTGGTGACGGTGTGGGGCGGCTGGTCGGTGAAGTGGTATGTCGGCCTGCTCGACAACACGCAACTGATGGGCTCGGTGGTGCGCTCGCTGGAAATCGCCTGCTACACGGCGATTGCCGCGGTGGCGCTCGGCACATTGGCGGCGTTCGTGCTGACCCGCGTGACCCGCTTCAAGGGCCGTACGCTGTTCGGTGGCTTGGTGACGGCGCCGCTGGTGATGCCGGAAGTGATCACCGGTCTGTCGCTGCTGCTGCTGTTCGTGGCCATGGCGCAGATGATCGGCTGGCCGCAGGAGCGCGGCATCGTCACCATCTGGATCGCTCACACCACATTCTGTGCAGCCTATGTGGCGGTGGTGGTGTCGGCGCGCTTGCGTGAGCTGGATTTGTCCATCGAAGAAGCGGCCATGGACCTCGGTGCACGGCCGCTCAAGGTGTTCTTCCTGATCACCATTCCAATGATCGCGCCGTCACTGGCGGCCGGCGGCATGATGTCGTTTGCCTTGTCGCTGGATGATTTGGTGTTGGCGAGCTTCGTGTCGGGGCCAGGCTCCACGACCCTGCCGATGGAAGTGTTCTCGGCGGTGCGCCTGGGCGTTAAGCCTGAGATCAATGCCGTGGCCAGCCTGATTCTGCTGGCGGTGTCGATCGTCACGTTCATGGTCTGGTATTTCAGCCGCAGGGCCGAAGCCACCCGCAAACGAGCGATTCAGGAAGCGATGGACCAGACTGCCAGCGAGTCCTGGCAACAACCGAAAAAGCAAATGGTAGAAGCGACGGTCTAGTGCCACTGTCAAGTGAGCACTGACCTGTGGCGAGCGAGCTTGCTCGCGCTTGAGTGCGCAGCACTCACAAATAGGTATGGGTTGCCAGAATTTTGGGGCCGCTACGCAGCCCAGCGGGAGCAAGCTCCCTCGCCACAGGTAAGTCCGCTAGCCACAGGTTTTGTGTTCACCGCATTTTTGTTTTATGCGATTTGAATAAAAAGAATGGAGTTGTACCGATGAAAATGTTTGGCAGGACTCTGCTGACACTGTCCTTATTGGGCGCAATCACCGCTGGCGCCCAGGCCAATGACAAGGTACTGCGCGTCTACAACTGGTCGGATTACATCGCCCCGGACACCGTCAAGAAGTTCGAAGACGAGACCGGTATCCGCGTGACCTACGATGTGTTCGACAGTAACGAAACCCTTGAGGCACGGCTGCTGGCGGGAAAATCGGGCTATGACATCGTGGTGCCGTCCAACAGTTTCCTGGCCAAGCAGATCAAGGCCGGGGTCTATCAGGAACTGGACAAATCGAAGCTGCCGAACTGGAAGAATCTCAACCCGGTGCTGCTGAAAAACGCCTCGGCCAGCGACCCGGATAACGGCCACGCCTTCCCGTACATGTGGGGTTCGATCGGCATCGGTTACAACCCGGCCAAGGTCAAGGAAGTGCTCGGCACAGATGCCCCGGTGAATTCCTGGGACTTGCTGTTCAAACCGGAAAACGCCGCCAAGCTCAAAGCCTGTGGCATCAGCTTTCTTGATTCACCGACGGAAATGCTTCCGGCTGCCCTGCACTATCTGGGCTATCCGGTGAACTCCCGGGACAAGGCGCAAATCACCGAAGCCGAGGCGCTGTTCATGAAGATCCGGCCATCGGTGGCCTACTTTCATTCGTCGAAATACATCTCCGACCTGGCCAACGGCAACATCTGCGTCGCCGTCGGTTACTCCGGCGACGTGCTGCAAGCCAAGGCCCGCGCCCAGGAAGCCGGCGACAAGGTCAAGATCGAGTACAGCATCCCGAAAGAAGGCGCCGGCAGCTTTTACGACATGGTCGCCATCCCTCGGGACGCCGCCAACGTCGACAACGCCTACCTGTTCATGAACTTCCTGATGCGCCCGGACATCATCGCCGAAGTCACCAACAGCATCGGCTACAGCAATGCCAACGCGGCGGCCACGCCGTTGGTGGACGAAGCGATTCGTGACGACCCGGGATCGTATCCGCCGCAAGCGGTGATGGCGACGTTGTATGCCATTCCTGACATGCCGATTGCCACCCAGCGGATCATGACCCGGGGCTGGACGCGGGTGAAGCTGGGCAAGTAATCCCGCCTCACTGATCGTCCCCATGCTCCGCGTGGGAACGATCATCCATTACAGCTTTCCCTTTTCCGTTCACGCAGCGCCTTACCACCGCTGCACTCCTCTCTGCAGAACGGCTTCACCTGGCTTCCTCGGTTTAGGTGAATTCAGGCGCCCTCGGGCGCCTTTTTTTGTGGGTTTATGAAGTGACCAGCGGCCACTCGGCCAGCGCTATGTATCGGCCTTTATGGGACTCGAACAGGCTGAAGCGATCGGCGCGCAGGTAAAACTCCGGCGGCGTCGCGGATTCGGGGACCGGCGCCCGGTAGTCGCGCATCAGGGTCAAATGCGGGCGAAATTCCCGATGGGTGTCTTCAAAACCGAACGGCAACATGGCCTGCTCCAGCGCATACACCAGGCGCAGCAGCTCCGGTGCAGCCTGCGCGGGCGCCAGCAGCAACACCCCGGAGCGACGCCAGACGTCCAGCCGATCCAGCACCACCGTCAACGGCACGCCGGACGTGCGGATATTGGCAGCGGCCTTGCAGACACCGGCTATTTGCGCCATGCCCACCGTGCCGAGAAACAGCAGGGTCAGATGAAAGTTTTCCGCCGGCACCGGGCGCCCGATGTTGAGCCCCAGCGCGCTGCGCCATTGGGCGATAGCCCGGCGTTGTTCGGGGGCGCAGTTCAGGGCGAAAAACAGCCGTTTGAACGGCTCGCGGGTTTCATCGCTCATGTCTGGCACCTCAATGCTTGGGGACCCTTTGATTTTACAAAGGGATACCCCGCCAGCAAGCCCATTTCTGGCAGCTGCCGGCATGCGCGTTATAGTTGAAGCAACCGAATCGACGGGAGGACGCCATGCGTCAGGTCATCAGCAAAGAGCCATGGTGGGCCGTACCACCGAAGCCCGGCCAGGATGAGTCCGAGCTGGAATGGGGCTGGCTGGTTCATTACAACGAAGGCGAGCCGCGCTTCGAGTTCATCAAGGAGCGGCCGTCGGACAGCGAGATTCGCAATCGCAAAAGCTGCAGGATCACCCCGACGCCGGAGTGATCCTGCCGCCTCTTCAGGCTTTGACAAGCATTTCGAAACCGCCAAAAATCGCCCGCTGGCCGTCGAACGGCATCGGATTGACGTCCGGTTGCATCCGCGGATCGCTCATCAGTTTCGCCATGCCGGCGTCACGGGTGGCCTTGTCCGGCCAGACGATCCAGGAAAACACCACGGTCTCGTCTTCCTTGAGTTTGACCGCCATGGGAAACGACGTCACTTTGCCATCAGGCACGTCGTCGCCCCAGCATTCAGCGAGGCTGAGCGCGCCGTTTTCCTTGAAAATCGCGGCGGCGGACTCCGCGTGTTTCTTGAACTTTTCGCGGTTGGCCTTGGGCACCGCTGCGACGAAGCCATCAACGTAAGCCATGATCATTCTCCTCGGGTTATGGGTTGATCTGCTGGGTAGTCGATCCAGCGTGGCTCCAATCGACAGTTCCCGCACCCAAGCCGACCGACGGTTCGACGGGCTGAGCAACAGGTTGTGCAACAGGCTGGGCCAGGGACTGGGCCAAGCCGCCTTCGATTTGCCCGGCCATGTACAGCGTTCCGGCCATGACACCGGTGGTAGGATTTTGCACCAGCTTCAGCCACGCCTTGTCGAATGAGTCGCCCAGGCTGCTGCGGATCAGCGCCTCGCTATCGGGTCGGTCGTTGGCTTGAATAACCGCACGCACCCCCGCCACTCCCAGGGAAATCACCGCCCCGGCCAGTTTCCCCGCCGCTGCCGCCACGGCACCAGCCGCGCCTCGTGGGGCCATTTCGGCTTCCATTCGTTTACTCGCGCGCTTGGCCACTGGCGTCATGCCGGCGTCCGTCGAGGCAATGCCCTTCTCACCGCCTGCCGTGTGGATCTTGTCGATCAACGCCGCGTAGGCCGGCAACTTAGTCAGCGGTTCACTGTGCACCACCTGATACAGCGATGCGTCACGGGCGGGCGGCGGTCCCAGCGAAATCGCCGGAATTTTCTGGATACGGTCGTTGAGCTGCGCCATCGGCACGCCATGACGCTGGGAGATGACCTGAAGTTGCTGGCCGAGAGCTTGCACGTAATACGCTGTCGCCTGCCCGAGGATCTCGTCGGGATCAATCTCCACCGCTACCGGGTCCAGCACTTTGTGGTGATATTGCTCCAACAGATAGGCCGCCAGGCGTTTGGCCGAGGCATCCTGCTCACCCCCGGCACTGAGGGTGTACCAGCTGACCTTCATCGACAGCCATTCCTGGGTCCAATAGCTGCTGAACCACGGAATGAAGACTTCTTCGGTCTGTTCGTAAACCCGCGTGCGCCAATGCTCCATGGATCCGCGGGCATAGACCCTGGCCTGTTCGGTGGCCTGCTGCGAAGCCGCGACAATTTCCTGGTCAACCTGCTGCCAGGTGCTCTGGGAAACCACTACCGGCGCCACGACTAACGGGGCACGCGCAGTCGTTACGCATCCCGCCAGTACCACCAACACAGCGACGATCAGCGAACGCAGGTTCAAGATCGCAGTGTCCTACAGTCTGCGTCGAACGGAGCGTTCGACGCGTAAAAGCATGTTGATTTGAGTATAGGTCGGGGCTGGGGGCCGTCCGTCAGGAAGTGTGGTAGCGCCCTCAAAAATACCTGCGCGAGCAGACCCGCAAGTCCATCGAGGAACGCCACCATCATCCACGTCGATATTCACCATCGCCGCGAATGCCTTCCGCAAAAAAACCGTCAGGTGCAGGATCAACCCATCGCCACTCAAACCCCGCATCGGAGGGGCAGACCATGTTGATCCACCTTCTGACCTGCCTGGCCCTGACGGCCATCACCCTGACCCTGTTTTCCCGCCTGGTGCTGGATATCGGTCAAACCGAGGAGCCGACATCATGATCTATTCCGTCAACCTCGCCGTGAGCTTTCCGGTGTTCGGCAGCAACTACTATTCGCAACAGGTCGTCTCTCGCAAAGCCGTCGCGCTGGTGTTCGACAAGCAATTCGAAACCTTGCTGATGCCGGCGGCCACTCACCACTTCAGTAACGAAGTGGTGGGGCTTAACGATCAGTTCCGCTTTTTGAATGATGTGCTGGTTGAGCATCTGCTGGAAATCGAGATGACTCAGCGTCCTTCACGCTCGGCGCAAGCGTTCACCTTCTGACAGGCTGGGTGCAGCCTGTCATTCTGGCCGGCGCACGGCTCTCACCTTCCCGCTGTTGCCGCCGCCACAGAAAAACCGGTCGTGGCCATCGAACTCAAGCCCCGACACGCCGACGCCAGCCGGCATCTGGACGCTCTCCAACACCTCGCCCGTGGCCGGATCGACTCGTCGCAGCTCGCTCTCGTCACCTTCCCAGGTGCCGTGCCACAGATCGCCCTCGACCCAGGTCACTCCGGTGACGAAACGATTGGATTCCAGGGTGCGCAGCACCGCTCCGGTCTGGGGGTCGACCTGATGGATCTTGCGCTCGCGATACTCACCGACCCAGAGCGTGCCTTCGGCCCACGCCAGCCCCGAGTCGCCACCGCCACCGGGTGCGGGGATGGTGGAGAGCACACGGCCGGTCTGCGGGTCGATCTTCTGGATGCGATCCTCGGCGATCTGAAACAGATGCTGGCCATCGAAGGCGGTGCCGGCATGGGCGGCGACATCGATCGATTTCAGGGTTTTGCCGCTGGCCGGGTCCAGGGCGTTGAGTTTATCGCCTGAGGCAAACCAGACACGCTGGCCGTCATGGGTGACGCCATGCACATGGTCGATGCCCGGAAAAGGCCCGTATTCGCGGATGATTTCAGCCGTTGAATGTTTCATGTCTTGCTCCTCGTTTACTGACTGCGTTCACTGGGGTAGTGAAGAGGATGCTAATCACTGGGCAGCAACGCCGTGAGTAACAATCCCGTCGCGAATCCAGGTACCGGCGGGAGCATCCAGCGACGAGCCCGACCGTGACCGAACGACTGCACCTTGCCGGTCGCCGCCAGCGTGTCGAGGGCTCGTTGCACGGTGCGCTGACTGGCGCCGAGCACCAACGCCAGGGCCGAACTCGACCACGACTCACCGTCGGCTAGAAAAGCGAGCAGCGTCGCATGCTGTTCTTCGACAGGCCGCGCCAGCACCACGACGTCAGGCGCAACCCGTGGCACCAGTGCAAACCCTCGTGGGGTCGCGATCACGTCGGCAATCAAGTGCAGCGCCCCGCGCAGCCGCCCGAGTTCGACGCGCAACCGTGCGCGATGGGACTCATCCGCGTGCTTCATCCGAAAGGCTCGCGCAATCAACGTTTCCCTCGGCACGTCGGCCGGCCACGCTTCGCCCAGCGCCCGGGCGAGCGCGAACAACACCGGACGCCGGGCGAGCGAAACCGACGCGCCTGCGTCGCGCACCACATACCGGCAAGCGTCCACCACCAGCGTGGGGGATGCCAATAACGCTTCAATCTCATCGAGCAGCAGCGGCTGTTCCTGCCCACCGATAATCAGCCGCGCCGCTGGTGTATCGAGGATATGCCTGGCGCTTTCGACCTCGGCGGTGAGTGCCGCAATGCCCGCGTGCTGCGCAGCATGCCCGGCCCGCTCAAGTGCCGCGCGCGCCGCTTTCGTTTGCAGACGACGCATGGCGATGCCCGCCAGAACCAGTTCGTAAGCAGCCCTCGACGCGGGCAGTAATGGCGTCGGGTCGAGTTCGGCGAGACGGCCCTCGGCCTCGTCGAGATGCCCGATCAGCAGCAGGCGGCGAATCTCGAGATAGCGCGCATGGGCGGCGTTGACCCAATCGCCGTGTGCCTGAAGCGTCGTCCGTGCGGTGTCGAGCGCCTTCGCCGGCCAGTTAAGGTCACGCGAGGCGAGCGCGATCTCGGCCTCGGCAACAACACACCGCGCGCGGGCCAAGGCCTCCTTCGCACCGAACGCCCGCGCGGCACTTCGCACCAGCGCCTTCGCCCGCACAAGGTCACCCAGTTGCGCCATCGCGATGCCTCGAAGCGCGAGTGCAGGCGCGTCGTTGCGCAAGGCGATGCGGTTCAGCGCGCCGAGCGGATCACCCGCCGCGAGCGCACGCGCTGCTGCGGTGATCAGCGAATCCATGTGAATTGCGCCACGTGTGACCCCCACCGTCCGATGTCCGCTGATCAGTCTATCTCACGACTGCTCAGCCGCACGCCGATCCGCCAGGGGCACCCGTTACTCAGTAATCGACCCACACCCCACCCAGGTCCGCAGAATGGACGCAGCGCTCGACCCAGCGCACGCCTTCGACACCGGCATTGATGTCTGGATAACGCAGCGTTGCCAGTTGTTCATGATCACCACGGTTGGCGGCGTCCATGGCCAAGGCGAAACGGTAATAGAGGTTGGCCCAGGCATCGAACAGCCCTTCCGGGTGCCCGGCACCGATCCGGTCATCAAGCAACGCATGGGGATGCAGATAACCCATCCCGCGCTCCAGCACCTGGGCAGGTTTACCCTGGACTTCGAATGACAGCTGGTTCGGCCGCTCATCCCACCATTCAAGGCTGGCCCTGGAGCCGATCACCCGAATTTTCTGGCCATGCATGGATCCGGCGTTCACCGCGCTCGACCACACACTGCCCATGGCCCCGCCTTCGTATTCCATCAGTGTGTAGGCGTTGTCCTCGAGTGGTGCGCGGCTTTTGACAAAGCTCTGGCGTGTGCACAACAGCCGTTTGATCTTGAGCTCGGGCAGCATGACTTCCGACAGGTACAGCGGATGAGTGCCAACGTCTCCCAGCACATAACTGGGGCCAGCGAGGCGCGGATCGACCCGCCATTTGGTCGCCTCGCTCTGCGCCTCGACCGCCTCACAGTGGAAGCCATGGGCAAACTGCATGTGCACCATGCGCACCTCACCCAACTCACCCTGGGCGATCATTTCCCGCGCCTGCTCGATCAACTGGTGCCCGGCATAGCCGTAGGTCACCCCCACCACCCGGTTTCGCGACAACGCGATTTCGCGCAGGGTTTGCGCCTCCTCGAGGGTGAAGCACAGCGGCTTTTCACAGACCACATGCAGCCCCGCTTCCAGAGCGGCCTTGGTGATTTCAAAGTGAGTGCCATTGGGCGTCGCCACGGAAATGGCCTGGATACCATCCGCCCGCCCGGCTTCGCCCTCAATCAGGCTGCGATAGTCGCCGTAGCAACGCTCGGGGTCGACCCCCAGTTGCACACCGAAGTCGCGACCGCGTTGCGGGTCCAGGTCGAAGGCGCCGGCCACCAGTGCAAACGACTGGTCACGCAGGGCCGCCGAACGATGGATGTAGCCGATCTGACTGTCACGCCCGCCGCCCACCATCGCCCAGCGGATTGGTTGAGGAATTCGCTTGCTGCCATTGATCATCGAAAAGTCCTTCGCATGAGAGAAATCAGAAACCCGCCCGGGACAGGTAGTCACGGCTGGCAGCCACGTCGCGCAGACTGCCGTGGGCGTTACGTGGATCACGTTCTTGCTCGACCGTGATGTAACCCTGGTAACCGATCTCGGTGATCAGCTCGCGCAAGGCGCCGTAGTCGATGACACCCTGGCCGATCGGGCACATCACGCCTCTTGCGCACGCGGCGAAGAAGGTGATGTGTTCGCCCAGCACTTGATCGAACACGGCCTGATCGATGTCTTTGAAATGCAGGTAATCCACGCGGTCCGCGTACTGGCGCAGGGTCTGCACCGGGTCCATACCGGCGTAGTACAGATGGCCGGTGTCCAGACACAGGCCAGCCACTTCGTAGGGGATGTCTTCGACCAGTCGGGCCAGCTCATCGGCGAACTCGATGTAGCCCCCGGCGTGCGGATGAATCACCGTACGCACACCGAATTCCGTCCACGCCAACTCGGCGATGGCGCGGATGTGGGCCATCATGCCCCGCCAGGCATCGGGCGCCAGGCGCGGCGCGCGGTCAGAGTGGCCAGCGGCGTAGTCACGCTCCTCATGCCCCCAATCGATGACCACCAGACACGGCATGGCGAAACGTTGCCCCGGCTCCAGGGGAATTGCCGGCAACTGCTTGAGCAATGCGCAGATATTGCGGGTTTGATGCAGCAGGCTGGGCAGGTTGGCGGGATCGACCAGATTGTCGAACACCGTGCCGGCCACCACGTGCAGGCCGTGTTTGACCAGCACCGAGCCCACCGCATCGGCGTCCAGTGGCAGGTAACCGTATGGCCCCAATTCGATGCCGCGATACCCCGCTTGCGCCGCTTCGCCAAGAACCTGTTGCCACGCCGGCAGATGAGGATTGTTGACGTCGTCGACGCCCCAGCAACAAGGCGCGGTGGAGATGTGGAGGGTCATGTCAGGCTCCGATGATTATTGTTATGGGTGGTGATGTTTCGCTGGGAGAAATCCTAAGGTGGGCAGATGCACGGCTGCTATAGTCCCTGAGCGATACCTGTCAAAACCCGTCAAAAGTTTCAGATAGGCTTTCATTTCATGTCAGAACATTCTTTGTCAGAGCATTCTTCGTCAGCAGCCGGCAACCCGCTCGGTCGTCGTGCAACCATGGAAGACGTGGCCTTGGCCGCCGGGGTGAGCCTGTCCACCGTGGACCGGGTGATGAATCTGCGGGCTAACGTACGCGTCGATACCGCGCAACGCATTGCCGAGGCCGCCGCCCGACTGGGCTTCTACGGGCGTAATGTGATCGAACAACGAGTGCTGCAGCAGCGCCCGACCGTGCGCTTGGGGTTTCTGCTGCAAAAGCGTGGAGTGGCGTTTTATCAAGGGCTGGCCAAGGCCTTGGCTGAGGCGGCGACGGCCAGCGTGCGGGCCCAGGTTCGGGTGCTGATCCACTACATCGACGACCTGGCCCCGGCCGCCACCGCAGAACGCATTCTCAAGTTGCAGGGCGAAGTCGATGCCCTGGGCGTGGTGGCCGCCGACCATCCGGCTGTGCGCGAGGCCATGGCGCAATTGCGAGCGGCCGGTATTCCTGTGGTCGCCCTGGTGTCCGAGCTGAGCGCCTCGGCCGGCGCCGGTTATGTCGGCGTCGACAACCGTGCCATGGGCCGCACCGCCGGCTGGTTCATCAAGCACCTGGCAGCGCAACCGGGGCCAGCGGCCGTGATGGTCGGCACCCAGCGCTTTCAGTGCCAGGAACTGTGTGAAATGAGTTTTCGCTCCTTCCTGTCGGAACAACCCCAGGACTGGGAATTGCTGGCTACGCGCCTGACTCTGGAGGACGAGGAATTCGCCTATGCCGGCACGCTCGACCTGCTCACCAGCCAACCCGACCTTGTCGGCCTGTATGTGGCAGGTGGCGGTATCGAGGGGGTCATCAACGCCTTGCGGAAACTGAAAGCCCAGCACATCGCGCTACCCGTCGTGGTGTGCCACGACCTGACCCCCATCACCCGGGCAGCCCTGCGTGACGGCATCGTTCAAGCCGTGTTGTCACACCCTGTCGAGGCGCTGGCGCAAATGGCGGTCAGGGCCATGGTGGATGCCGCGATAGATCCAGCGTCGGACAGCGCAGCGAAGTTCATGCTTTCGTTGCAGATTGATGTGGCTGAAAGTGTTTAGCAGGTGATACACAACAGAACGAACGGCCTGACGATGAGGCTGTAAACTGGCCGCGCAAAAAAAGGCGCTGCATCATTGAATACCCCGGCGCCCCTTCACCCCCACAAACAAGAGATCCCCATGGCAAACCACGACATCACGTTCCTCCCCGATCCCGACGCGGAATCCATCTCCTCCGACGTCGCCGGTTTCGGCGGCCTGCTGGTCTCCACTCAAATTCCTACCCGCGCCGACGGCAGCCTGGAGCTGGGCGACATCACCCTGCAAAGCGAGTGCACTCTGCAGGCGCTCAAGGTAGCGCTGGAGAACGCCGGCAGTTCCATGGACCGGGTGCTGCATCTGACCATCTACCTCACCGACATGGCCGACCGCGCCGCGTTCAACGAGGTCTACCAGCGCTTCTTCGCCAAGCCCTGGCCGGTTCGCGCCGCCGTTGGCGTGGCCGCGTTGGCGGTCGAAGGCATGCGTGTGGAAGTCACTGCGATGGCGGCCAAGGGCTAAATCCGCGAACGTGCCCGGTGGGAGTGGCCATCGCCGGGCACGTTGGCGAGTGGATATCTGCGCGAAGGTGATTATGCTTTAAGAAACCATGCAGCAATGCGAGGCCGTCTGCCTGTTCCTCTGCTTCGCGCAATTGGTAATCCGACGACATCAGCCCTAGGGCCTGGGTGCGGTAATAAAGTTGGTGAGGTACTCCGGCCTTCAACAAGAGCAAGACGGAGAAGACTCATGGCCACGATTGACACTACAGCCACGGGCAGCATGCCCAACCGAGGGATCACCAAGGAGGAACGCAAGGTCATTTTCGCCTCGTCCCTGGGCACGGTTTTCGAGTGGTACGACTTCTATCTTTACGGCTCCCTCGCGGCGATCATCGCCAAGCACTTCTTCGCGGGCGTCAATGAAACAACCTCCTTCATCTTTGCGCTGCTCGCGTTCGCCGCGGGTTTCGCCGTGCGGCCCTTCGGCGCCATCGTGTTCGGCCGACTGGGCGACATGATCGGGCGCAAGCACACATTCCTCATCACCATTGTGATCATGGGTGTCTCCACCGCTGTCGTGGGTTTTCTGCCCGGCTACGAGACCATCGGCGTGGCGGCACCGGTCATCCTGATCAGCCTGCGCCTGATGCAAGGCCTGGCCCTGGGTGGTGAGTATGGTGGCGCGGCGACTTACGTGGCCGAGCATGCGCCCAAAGGCAAGCGCGGCTACTTCACTTCGTGGATCCAGACCACCGCGACCCTCGGCCTGTTTCTGTCGTTGCTGGTGATCCTCGCCTGCCGCACCCTCCTCGGCACCGAAGCCTTCGAGGCCTGGGGCTGGCGGATTCCCTTCCTGGTGTCGATCCTGCTGCTGATCGTCTCGGTCTACATTCGCTTGCAACTCGCCGAGTCGCCGGTGTTCAAGAAGATGAAAGAAGAAGGCAAGTCTTCCAAGGCACCGCTGACCGAATCCTTCGCCCGCTGGGACAACCTCAAGATAGTGATCATGGCCTTGCTCGGCGGCACGGCTGGCCAGGCCGTCGTCTGGTACACCGGGCAGTTCTATGCGCTGTTCTTCCTGCTGCAGACGCTGAAGATTGACCCGCAAACCGCCAACTTTTTGATTGCCGGCTCGCTGCTGATCGGCACGCCGTTCTTCATCCTGTTCGGCAGCCTGTCCGACCGCATCGGCCGCAAGGGCATCATCATGGCCGGGTGCATCCTCGCCGCCGTGACCTACTTCCCGATCTTCCATGCGTTGACCGAGTTCGGTAACCCCGACGTGTTTGCCGCGCAGGCGAAGAATCCGGTCACGGTGGTCGCCGATCCCGGCCAGTGCTCGTTCCAGTTCGACCCGGTGGGCAAGGCCAAATTCACCAGTTCCTGTGACCTCGCCAAGACTGTGCTGGCGAAGAAGGCCATCCCCTACAAAAACGAGAAAGCCGCGCCTGGCGCCGTCGCGCAGGTGCGCATCGGTGACAAGGTCATCCCGAGTTTCGAAGGCACCGGCATGCCGGCCGCTGACTTCAAGACCCACAATGATGCCTTCATCGCCACCCTCGGCACCGCCCTCAAGGACGCCGGCTACCCCGAGAAGGCCGACCCGGCCAAGACCAACTACCCGATGGTGTTGCTGCTCCTGACCATCCTGGTGATCTACGTGACCATGGTCTACGGCCCGATCGCTGCCTGGCTGGTGGAGCTCTTCCCGGCGCGCATCCGCTACACCTCGATGTCGCTGCCCTACCACATCGGCAATGGCTGGTTCGGCGGCTTCCTGCCCACAGTGGCGTTCGCCATGGTCGCGGCCACGGGTGATATCTACTACGGGCTGTGGTACCCGATCGTGATCGCGGTGATGACGGCCATCCTTGGTACTTTCTTCCTGCCGGAAACCAAGGATCGGGAGATTCATCACACGTAAGCGTTCAGGGTTGGGCCGCGATAGATTTGCATCCCACGCAATAAAAACGCCCCGTCAGTCCGTTCCTGACGGGGCGAATCACCACATACACCCACGGTGTTTAAGCTGCGTGTTTAAAGACACCCGGTGTTACTTCATCAAGGCTACAACGCCTTGCGTCGTTGCTTACGCCTGCGCCAGAATCCGCCGGCTTGTGCGCTTCGGGCTCGGGTTTTATCGTTTCCCGGTCACTGAAAAACAGTGATCGGGTTTGGTAGCCCGGTATTTCCAGGCGCATAGCGCCGCCTTTTGCAGAGGTTGTTTTTTCATCTCTGTTTTTATGGTGGCCATGCGTAGGGCTCCTTCGGGCGCGCCGGGTTCCTGGACCGGTCTACCAACCTGTGCATGGCCGCCACCCTTCGTTTGGTAGCAAAGGGTGATGGCTCCTTAAATAGTTATTCCAGGAGTTTCATCCATGTTCAAACCTACGCCCAATCCGCCGATCACAGACCCGACATCCCCCTACGAATCCCTCGATTCAAAAAAACTCCACGAAGCCGCCGAGCGCGCCCTCGACCACTACCTCAACCCCGCCGCCCAAATCATGGCCACGGCCAACGAACCCGAGCCCATGTACTTCGCCAACCCGAAGTACAACACCGAATCCCTGCTGGCCAACGCCAGCGAAACACTCGGCTCCGCCACCCTCATGCTCAACAATTTCGCAGCGTTGCTGGAGACCTCACATCGCAAGACCCTGCTGGGCATTGCGCAAGTGGTCATGCTCGGTGAACTGGCGGTGAACCAGGCACTGGATCACGTGGAACCGAAGGAATAATCGACAGGTTCTTTGGCGAGGCGGTAGCGCCTCGCCACATTCAACACCACCCCCGCCAAGACGTCAGCAACAGACAAACCTCACCAGCCTCCGCTCACCGAAACGTGCGCACAGCAACTGTAGGCTAAGCTTTCAGCAGCTTATTGCTCACGATGCTCGCGTCTGCAGGTTTGGTTTTTTTCTGGAGAGCGTCTGCAACAGCTATTTCAGACAGGTCCAGATCATTCACGCAGGACTGACGCGATGACCGAGCCCCTTCTCAGTTTCGAAGCACTTAAACGCGCCGCTGCCGCCGGCGAGATCGATACCGTGCTGGTGTGCATGGTCGATATGCAGGGGCGACTGGTCGGCAAGCGCTTCCAGGTCGAATTTTTCATCGACAGCGGCCACGAAGAAACCCACTGCTGCAATTACCTGCTGGCCGACGACATCGACATGGAGCCGGTGCCGGGTTACGCCGCTGCCAGTTGGAGCAAAGGCTATGGCGACTTTGTGCTCAAACCCGACATGTCCACGTTACGACGTGTGCCGTGGCTGGAATGCACGGCGCTGGTGCTCTGCGATGTGCTCGATCATCACCATAGAAAAGACCTGCCCCACAGCCCGCGAGCGATCCTGAAAAAACAGGTCGAGCGCCTGCGCGAGCGCGGCTATACCGGCATGTTCGCCTCTGAGCTGGAGTTCTATCTGTTCGATGAGAGCTATGAGGCGATCCACGAGCGCAACTACCACCAGCCGAAGACCGCCGGCCATTACATCGAGGACTACAACATCCTGCAGACCACCCGCGAGGAACCGGTGTTGCGGGCGATTCGCAAGCACCTGCAGGCATCCGGCATTCCCGTGGAAAACTCCAAGGGCGAATGGGGGCCGGGGCAGGAAGAAATCAACATCCGATATGCCGATGCCATGACCATGGCCGACCACCACGTCATCATCAAGCACGCCTGCAAAGAGATCGCGCAACTGCAAGGCAAGGCGATCACCTTCATGGCCAAGTGGCGCTATGACGCCGCCGGTTCCAGCAGCCACATCCATAATTCGTTGTGGGACAAGCATGCGAAAAAGCCGCTGTTCTTCGACCCCAAGGCCGAGTTCGGCATGTCGAAACTGATGCGCTCGTGGGTGGCCGGGCAGCTCAAATACGCTAACGACATCACCTGTTTTCTGGCGCCCTACATCAATTCGTACAAGCGCTTTCAGGCCGGCACCTTCGCGCCAACGCGGGCGGTCTGGAGCAGGGACAATCGCACCGCCGGCTTTCGTTTGTGCGCCGAGGGCAGCAAATCCATCCGAATCGAATGCCGCATCGGCGGTGCCGACCTCAACCCCTATCTGGCCTTCGCCGCGTTGATCGCCGCAGGCCTGGCCGGGATCGACGAGAAGCTCGAACTCGCGGCACCGTTCGAGGGCGATGCCTATGTCGATGAGCATTTGCCTGAAGTGTCGAAAACCCTGCGCGAGGCCTGCGCCGCCCTCAAGGCGTCGAGCATGTTGCGCGAGGCGTTCGGTGATGAAGTGATCGACCACTACGTGCACACCGCCGACTGGGAACAGAAAGAGTACGACCGACGGATAACCGACTGGGAACTGCAGCGCGGCTTCGAGCGCTATTGAGCACGCCATGACTGAGACCGTTCAACTTATCTCCCCGGTCGATGGCCGGGTCTATGCCGAACGCCGCCGTGCCGATGCGGTACAGATCGAGCAAGCCCTGACGGCGGCCGAAACCGCCCAGGCGCAATGGAAACGCCGACCACTGAGCGAACGCGCCGCGTTTTGCAGCGCTGCCGTGGACGCGATGCTGGCGATGAAGGATGAGATCGTGCCGGAACTGGCCTGGCAGATGGGCCGCCCGATACGCTTCGGCGCTGGCGAACTGCGCGGTTTCGAAGAACGTGCCCGGCATATGATCGCCATTGCGCCTGAAGCGTTGGCAGCGATAGAGCCCACGCCTGTCGCGGGTTTTCGGCGCTATATCAAACGCGAGCCGCTGGGTACGGTGCTGGTCGTCGCGCCGTGGAACTATCCGTATCTGACGGCGGTGAATACGATCATCCCGGCGCTGATGGCGGGCAACAGCGTGATCCTCAAACACGCCACGCAAACGCTGCTGGTCGGGGAGCGTTTCGCCGAGGCCTTTCGTCGCGCCCAGCTGCCCGAAGGGCTGTTCCATAATCTGCTGCTCAGTCATGTCTATGCCGCGGCGATCATTACCTCTGGACGGGTGCAGCAGGTGAACTTCACCGGTTCTGTCAGCGGCGGCGAGGCCATGGAACACGCGGCCGTCGGAGGTTTCCTCGGCGTGGGACTGGAGCTTGGCGGCAAAGACCCGGCCTACGTCCGGGCAGACGCCAACCTTGAGCATGCGGTGGAAAACCTGGTGGACGGCAGCTTCTTCAACTCCGGGCAGAGCTGCTGCGCCGTCGAACGTATTTATGTCGATGAAAAAATCTACCCGGCCTTTGTCGAGCGCTTTGCTGCCCTGACCCGCCAATACGTGCTGGGTAACCCGCTGGACGAAGCCACCACCCTCGGGCCAATGGTCACACCGGGCGCCGCTGAGTTCGTTCGCAAGCAGATCGCCGATGCCCAGGCACAAGGGGCCAGGGCGCTGATCGATCCAAAGGACTTCGCTGCCGGCCCGCCGGGCAGCGCCTACCTCGCGCCGCAGGTGTTGGTGGACGTTACCCATCAAATGGCGGTGATGCGCGAGGAAAGCTTCGGCCCGGTGGTGGGCATCATGCCGGTGGCCAGCGACGACGAAGCCATCGCCTTGATGAACGACAGCGAGTTCGGGCTCAGCGCCTCGATCTGGACGCAAGACCTGGCCGCCGCCGAACGCATCGGCAACGAGATTGCCACTGGCACCGTGTTCATGAACCGCTGCGATTACCTGGACCCGGCCCTGGCCTGGACCGGGGTGAAGAACAGCGGGCGCGGCGTAACGCTGTCACGCCTGGGCTATGAGCACCTGACCCGAGCCAAATCCTTCCACTTGCGCCACGAGATCTGAGCCATGAGCCTGACCGCGAACTGGAACTACCCCACGAGCATCCGCTTCGGTGTCGGCCGTATCGCCGAACTGGCGGAAGTCTGCCGCAGCCAAGGTATCCAGCGACCGTTGCTGGTCACCGACAGCGGCCTGGCACGTGCCCCGATCACCACGGCGGCGCTGGAATCCTTGCGCGCCGCCGGCCTCGGTGTCGCGTTGTTCTGCGACCTCAAGCCCAACCCCGTTGAAGCCAACCTGGCCGGTGGGCTCGACGCCTGGCGTGCCGGCAACCATGACGGCGTGGTGGCGTTCGGCGGTGGCAGCGGCCTGGACATGGGCAAGCTCATCGCGTTCATGAGCGGCCAGACCCGACCGGTGTGGGATTTCGAAGACATCGGCGACTACTGGACACGCGCCGACGAAAGCCGCATCGCCCCGATCATCGCGGTGCCGACCACGGCGGGCACCGGTTCCGAGGTCGGCCGTGCGGCGGTGATCATCGACGAGCGCACGCACACCAAACGCATCATTTTCCACCCGAAGATGATGCCGCGGGTGGTCATCAGCGACCCCGCCCTTACCGTCGGCATGCCCGCCAAGGTCACCGCCGGCACCGGCATGGACGCGTTTTCCCATTGCCTGGAATCGTACTGCGCTCCCGGCTTTCATCCCATGGCCGAAGGCATTGCGGTGGAAGGCATGCGCCTGGTGGCCAATGCCCTGGTGCGGGCGGTGCACACCCCTTCCGACCTCGACGCGCGCGCACAAATGCTGGCGGCGGCGGCGATGGGCGCCACTGCGTTCCAGAAAGGCCTGGGGGGAATGCACGCCCTCTCGCATCCGGTGGGCGCCCTGTATGACACCCACCACGGCATGACCAATGCCACGTTCATGCCCTATGTGCTGAAGTTCAATCGCCCGGCCATCGAGGAACGCATCACCCGTCTGGCGGCGTATCTGCGCCTGCCCTCCCCGGGCTTCGACAGTTTTATGGCCTTCGTCCTCAAACTGCGCAAGGACATCGGCGTGCCGCATACGCTGGTGGAGCTGGGGGTGGATGATCAGCAGGCCGACCTGATCGCGGATATGGCGATTGTCGACCCCTGCGCTGGCGGTAATCCGCTGCCATTGACACGAAATGGCGCGGCAGAAATTTTCGAAGCGGCTTATCACGGCCGTCTTTAGAGCTCAGCAATCTGCCTTTTTGGGTACACATCACACTTATGTGATTTTGATATCAGCGCCATCAAGCTTCTGGTATCCATTGGGCTGGCATACCGGAAAAATCTCGAACTCAGACCGAATCGCTGAATCCAATGTGTAGGCCAACGGAGGTAAGCGAAATGAACAATGATGACCGTGTCAACGACGTCGAATCAGAAACAACCTCGAACACCCCACCCACCGATCCGTCTGATGAACCCATCGATGTGGTCGACACAGAGCTTGAGGACAGCAACGTTGAAGATGCCACTGCGACTCGAACCCAGAAGCAGGAAGCTGAAGAGCGCAGCCGAAAAATAGCCGAGATCGAACGCAAGGTGGCGGATGGCAATTAGAAAAAAACACGCGCCTCATCAGGTTCAGGGCACAGGCGAATGACAGAGGGCAATGAGTTCTCCGATACTGTCGCGCAAATGCAGTGCAATGAGAACCGAAATGAAAACCCATTGTGAAATAAGTGATGTCCCTGAGCCGAAAACCCGGCGTAACAGCAACCTTCACCACGCTACCCGTCTGCAGCAGGCGGTAACAGCATGATCGAGGTCACCGAGGTTTCCATTGCCGAGCTGCGTGCCGCGCTCGAATCCGGCCGGACCACGGCGGTTGAGCTTGTGCAGGCCTATCTCGCCCGGATCGACGCCTACGATGGCGCTGACACGCCCACCGCCCTCAACGCGGTGGTGGTGCGCAACCCCGATGCGCTCAAAGACGCGCAGGCGTCCGATGCCCGTCGGGCCAAGGGCGAAACGCTAGGCCCGCTCGACGGTATCCCCTACACGGCCAAGGACAGTTATCTGGTGAAGGGGCTGACCGCCGCCTCTGGAAGTCCCGCCTTCGCCAACCTGATCGCTTATCGCGATGCGTTCACCATCGAACGGCTTCGCGCCGCCGGGGCGATCTGCCTGGGCAAGACCAATATGCCGCCAATGGCCAACGGCGGGATGCAGCGCGGGGTGTATGGCCGTGCCGAGAGTCCGTACAACGCCGACTACCTCACCGCCCCTTTCGCTTCGGGCTCTTCGAACGGCGCCGGTACCGCAACCGCCGCCAGTTTCTCGGCATTTGGCTTGGCGGAAGAAACCTGGTCGAGCGGACGTGGCCCTGCCTCGAACAATGGCCTGTGCGCCTATACGCCTTCGCGTGGGGTGATCTCGGTGCGCGGCAACTGGCCGTTGACGCCGACGATGGACGTGGTCGTGCCGTTCGCCCGGACGATGGCGGACCTGCTCGAGGTGCTCGATGTGGTGGTGGCCGATGATCCCGACACACGCGGTGATCTATGGCGGATGCAACCTTGGGTGCCAATTCCGAGTGTCGCTTCGGTGCGCCCCGCTTCCTACGGATCGCTGGCCGCGAAAAGCGATGCGCTGAAAGGAAAGCGCTTCGGCGTGCCTCGTATGTACATCAACGCCGATCCCGACGCGGGCACCAGCGATGCGCCTGGCATCGGTGGGCCGACGGGCCAGCGCATCAACACCCGCCCTTCCGTGATCGGGCTCTGGGAGCAGGCGCGCAAGGCACTCGAAGCGGCCGGTGCTGAAGTGCTCGAGGTCGATTTCCCGCTGGTTTCCAATTGCGAGGGCGATCGTCCTGGCGCACCGACGGTGTTTAACCGGGGCCTGGTGTCCAAAGAGTTCCTGCACCATGAGTTGTGGGATCTGACGGCTTGGGCGTTCGATGATTTTCTGCGAGCCAACGGCGATCCAAAACTCAATCGCCTGGTCGACGTGAATGGGCCGCTGATTTTCCCCCACGACCCGGGGACGCTGCCCAACCGCGAGGGCGATCTTGCCGCGGGCATGGACGAGTATGTACGGATGGCCGAACGCGGTATTACGCCGTGGGATCAGATCGACACGCTGCCTGATGGATTGCGCGGGCTGGAACAGACCCGTCGAATCGATCTGGAGGAATGGATGGATCGGCTGGGGCTCGACGCGGTGATTTTCCCGACGGTAGCCGACGTTGGGCCGGCGAATGCCGATGTCGATCCGAAGTCTGCGGACATCGCGTGGAGTAACGGGGTATGGGTTGCCAACGGCAATCTCGCCATCCGCCACCTGGGCGTTCCCACGGTCACGGTGCCGATGGGCGTCATGCCGGACATCGGCATGCCCGTCGGGCTGACATTTGCCGGTCGCGCCTATGACGACTCGACGCTGCTTCGCCTGGCTTCGGCGTTCGAGTCGACGGGGACGAAACGCTTGATCCCACCGCGCACCCCGCCCTTGTCGGGTAGCCAAAAATAGAAAGATCGCAGGTTCCTGCAGAGGTTGAGTACACCCGTACCCATGCCCTGTAGGAGCCTGCGATCTTTGGGCCATTCATGCGAAAACCGGCAACAGTGTTTGTCCAGTCGGCCGCTATTTGAAAGAAGTTCAAACACCTAACATCGTCTCTACCCAGTGAGCCAATAGCGTCAGTATCCATTAGCTCACGAGGTAGCCACTCGAAAAACCGAGATGAGTTTTACGATCATCTCGGCCCCAGAGTAAACCTTGGACGATACGGTGAAGATAATGAAAACTTTAAAAATTGCGGTTCTTCTGGCACTTGCCGGTATAGGCGCACACGCCTTTGCAGACGATGGCCATTCAACTAACGCGACCAGTAAAACACCTGTTGAAATCTACACGTACGAAACGAAGCTCGACATTAAGAAAGTCATTTACCTCTCAGAGATTCCGGACGAGTGCAAACCGGTTCCGGTGCAAATGACCTATGAAGACTCTCACAATCAACGGCATATCATGCAATATCAAGTGATGGGCACTGGATGTTCAAACGGTTGAGTACCGTGCGGACGATGGAGGGTCGACACTCCTTGCCTGCGGTGCAACTCACTCAAAAACTGATGTTTTGCCTGAGCCTACGATTTTTTCATCGGATGCCAACATGCCCGGGATGTGATGTTTAAGAAACTCCACCCAAGTCTTTGTCTTCGCATCCACGAATTTTCGTGATGGGTATATTGCAAATAGATTCAACTCTTCAAGCCGATACTCCGGCAACACGCGCACTAACGTGCCGGCCCTGAGGCCATTGACCGCAGAAGCAATCGGCTGAATACCGATGCCCATCCCGTTTGTTATCGCAACGGTCATTCCATCAGCCGTATTGATGTGAAAGGGAGACAATGGGACGTTGATTGACTCCGCACCTTCAGGCCCCTCAAATGCCCAGTGTTCAACCGGCATTACCGTATTAACAATCCTCAAGCAATCATGTGCACCAAGAGAACCCGGAGAGTCCGGGATTCCGCGTTTCTTCAGATAAGCAGGCGAAGCGCAGAGGATGCTGTAAGTGATGCCAAGCCGCTGAGCGACAAACCCCGAATCGGGCAGATCCCGCGCTAAAACAATCGACATGTCATACCCTTCCTCGAGCAAGTCAGGTAGCCGATTGGTCAGCGTCAAATCAAACATGACCGAGGGATGAGTCTCTCTGTATTTGGCAATGGCATCGATCACGTAATGATTACCGATGGCTGACATGGCGTGAATTTTCAGCCTGCCCACGGGCCGGGTGTGAGCGCTCCCGGCTTCCTCATCGGCTTCACGTACCTCGTCAAGAATCCTCTCGCATCGTTGCAAATAGCGCGCACCGGCTTCGGTCAGCGCCAGGCGTCGGGTGGTGCGGTTAATCAGACGGGTTTGAAGCCTGGTCTCGAGGCTGGAAACGGCTTTGGAGACGTTGGTTGTCGTGGTGTCCAATAGCTCGGCTGCCGCGGTAAAACTGCCGCTCTGGGCAACAGCCATGAAAAACCGCATGGTTTGGAAAACGTCCATCGTTTTCACCTCAAGGCCGTGGATAACAGGAGCGGCCTTACAGCAGGCCGCCCTCCTCGTCACGTGTCACTTTTTCCGTGGAATAAATCCAGGCACACCGGTTTCCACGACCGAGTTGAATCGTACCCTGGTCGTAATATCTTCCTTGATCTCAAGCATCGCCCTATGCGGCAGGGTGGAAATATCCAGGTTTTCCTTGATATGACTTGGTGTAGCGGACGTGGTCAAAAAAGCAACGCCCCGTTGTACAGACCAGGCCAATGCCACTTGAGCCGGAGTCTTCTGCAAGCGCTTGGCGATCCCTGTAATCACCGAATCTTCCAACACTTTCGGCTCCATGCCATGGCCCAGTGGCGCGAACGCCAGGAGGACGATTCCATGCTGTTTGCAGAACTCAAGAAGTTCCCATTCCGGCAGATAAGGGTGGGACTCGACCTGCACCACGGCAGGTTTGATCCGGGCCACTGCCACAATCTCTTTTAACGCTTCCAACGTGATATCAGACAAGCCGATGGACTTGCAGCGGCCTTCATCCACCAGGCGTTCGAGTGCTCTCCAGGTCTCGATCAGTGTCACGCCGGAGTCGTAGATGACGCGACCCTGTTCGTCTCTCGGGTCCTGATTCTCACCGGGTTGAAAGGCAAACGGCGTATGGATCAGGTAGCAGTCGATAGAGTCCACTTGGAGGCGGCGGCAACTGGCCTCGAAGGCAGGTTTGACGCGTTCGGGACGATGGTTGGTGTTCCACAGTTTAGTGGTAATGAACACGTCCTCCCGGCGGATCTTGCCCGCCTCCAGCATCTCTTTTATCGCAGCGCCGACACTCTCCTCATTGCGATAGCGCTCTGCACAATCGAAATGGCGAAAGCCCGCTTCCAAGGCGTCCTTGACCGCTTGTGTGGTGACGCTGAGATCACTGAACAGCGTGCCAAACCCAACGGCCGGCATTTCACCTGAGCCGTGGTTCAGCGCAAACCGGGTATCGCGAAGTGCATCGTGAAAAGCTTCGTAAGACATCTCTTGACTCCAATGTTCGGGGCCGTAGCCGTTATTGATACGAAGGGTTATGTGCTTCGCGACTGGCAATCCGTTGCTCAAACGCGCCGACGGAATTACCGCCGAGGGCTACATACAGTTGCACCGTGTCGAGATACTGCGCGGTCTTCACCCGAATTTGCCCCAGCAACGCTTGCTCATAGGCACGTTCCGCTTCCAGTACCTGGAGAATGCTGTTCTCGCCTTGCGCATAGGCTTGCTGGTTCAACCGAAAACTGGTTTCTGCAGCGCGTAACGCGTCTTCCTGCGCCAGGTTTTGCTCGCTGTCATGGTTGATCGCCTGCAACGAGTCCGCGACCTGACCGAACGACTGAATGACCGTCTGCTGATAACCGGCGAGCGTCGCCTTGTAACCGTCGACGGCAGCCTGACGTTCAGCCTTGAGCGTTCCGCCGTCAAAGATCGGCCCCGCCAACCCTGCAGCCAAACCCCAGAGCGCGGCACCGCCATTGCCGGAAGCGGCCTGTACCAGCGAGGCGGACAGCGTTACATGGGGATAGAGGTTCGCGGTCGCGACACCGACTGCCGCGCTGGCCATGTGCAGCTCGGCCTCAGCTTGCAGTACGTCCGGTCGGCCGTGGGCCATTTCCGAAGGCACACTCACCGGCACGTTGGCCGGCAATACGAACTCGGCAAAATCGAAGTCCGGCGCGATCCAGTCGCCAGGGCCTTTGCCGGTGAGAATCGACAGCGCATGGCGCGCGGCATCACGCTGCTGGGCGAGGGGCGGCAACAGTGTGCGGTCCTGAGCCAGCCGGGTCTCGGCCAGCGAAACATCGATCTGCGTGGTGACGCCGCTGGCATGTGCCCTGCGCACCAGATCGAGGTTCTTGGCGTCATTGGCAAGCAGCTTTTCGACGGCTGCCATCTGCGCATTGGCAGACGCCACCAACAATGCCTGGCTGGCGACATTCCCCGTCAGGGTCAGGTACGCCGCTTCGTATCGATGCTTCTGAAGATCGGCAAACGCTTGCTGCTGCTCGACCCGCCGCTTGTTACCGCCGAACGCATCAAGGTCGAAACCGACCCGCGGCCCAATCGCGTAGAAATTGGAGATCGAAGGCTCTTTCGCGTTGTGTACCCGCTGACGACCCGCCTGGGCGCCAAAGTCGACCTGCGGATAAAGCGCACCCTCCGCCGCCGCGACGGACGACGCCGCTTGCCGGATCGTTGCATCCGCCGCCACGAGCTCAAGATTGCCCTCGATGGCGCGACGCACAACCTGGTCGAGCTTCTGCGAATGGAAGGCCGTCCACCAGTCACCGCTGACCTTTTGGCCGAGGTTGATGTGTTGCCCGCCAGGCCGGTTGCCGCCCTGGCCGAGACGCTGCTCGGCCTGTCGGTCGTAGTGCTGCGACAGGCTCGGCGGCTGCATTTGATAGTCGGGGCCGACGGTGCAGGCCGTCAGGAACGCAAGAACCGACACCGCACCGAACGTGGTTTTTAACGTCTGTCTGTTGATGAAGCGTGCATTGGATTTCATTGGGCAAACTCCACGAAAACTAGTTGGTCGGAACGGGCTTGCGAAGAAAGACAACCAGTGGACTGACCACCAGCATCGCCACCATCAACAGCTTGAATTGGTCGACCACCGCGATAAAAGCCGCCTGGCCGGTGATCATTTCATTGAGCCCCGCCAGTGCTTGCAGGGACATCGGCGCGGCATGCGCAGCGGTGCGATAAGGCGTCAGATGGCTGACCAGTGCCAGGTGCATCGCTTGCGTATTGTTGAAGAAGAAAATCTGCACGATCGCAACGCCGAGGGTGCTCCCGTAAACACGCGACAGATTGAAAAAACCAGTGCCTTCCGGGCGTAACTTGGGATCGAGCGTGCTGAACGCGATCTTGGTGAGCGACGGCATCAAGATGCCGATGCCAATCCCCTGGATTGCCCCGGCGATCGCCACCGGTGACCAGTCCATCAAAGGCGAATAACCGAGCATCAGCCAGTTGGCGTAAATCACCACGGCCACGCCAATCGCCACGAACCACCGACGGTCGAAACGCTCGGGAACACGACCCATCAGCAGGAACGCCCCTACCAGCCCCACACCGCGCGGTATCGTCAGCGAACCTGTCGTATCAGGCGGATAGCCGAGGATCTCGTCCAGCATCGGCGACGTCAGTGCCATGGTCGACAACAGCACGAAACCCACGGCGAAAAAGATAATCGTCGACAGTACGAAGTTGCGGTCCTTGAACAGACGCTTGTTGAGGAAATGCACCTTCTTGCTCAACAGATGCACGGCGAACAGGTACAGCCCCAACGCGCAGCCCACCGCTTCCAGCCAGATTTCGGTCGAGGCAAACCAGTCCAGGCGTTCGCCGCGGTCGAGCAACATTTGCAGGCTGATCAACGCCAGCGTGAAGCTGCCGAAGCCGAAGAAATCGAACGACGGACGTTGCTCGGCCTTCTTCTCGGCAAGCAAAAGCGCCATCACCAGGAAGATGAATGCCGACAACGGAAGGCTGATGTAGAAGATCGGCCGCCAGCCGAAATGCTCGCTGACCCAACCACCGATGCTCGGGCCGCTGACGATTCCGAAGAGCACGATTGCCGTCCATGTCGCGCCAAATTTCGCACGCTTCTCCAGTGGCAACGTCTCCATTGAAATCGCCATCGACAGCGGCGCCAGCACGCCACTCGCCAGGCCCTGGATAATCCGCGCACCGACGAACTCCAGCGGAGTCGTCGCAACCGTGGCGAGCAGCAAGCCAAGAACGAAGAAGGCCAGCGCGGCCTGATAAACCCGCTTCAGGCCATAACGCCCGGCCAGCCACTGCGCAACCGGCATGGTGATGGCGCTCGCCGCGAGGTATGAGGTGAATACCCAGCCTGCCTGGTCGTCAGTCATCGACAGACTGCCTTGGATAAACCTGAGTACCGCATTCGGCAACGGCAGGTTCGCCGACTGCATATAGGTCGCGAGCAGCGCGGCGAACCTCAATGTTCCCGCACCTTGAGGCCCGATAGAATTGGCGTTCATCAGAAGTTACCTGCGGTTAACAGCGCCTTGAGCGGATGCCACCATGGCGTGTGATACCCGGTATCGACCTTGACTGTGGCGCTGGTGCCCGAAAAAAGCGGAAACGCAGGGTCGGCCTCGTCGAGTTCAAGGCGCACCGGTACCCGCTGGACAACCTTGACCCAGTTGCCGGTGGCATTTTCAGGCGGCAGCAAGGCGAAGTCCGATCCGGCACCGGGGCTCATGCTGGTCACGTGGGCTTTGAAAACGTGATCGGGATAGGTATCGATGCTGATGGTTGCTTCCTGGCCTGGACGCATGTGGGTCACCTGCGTCTCGCGGAAGTTGGCCTCGACCCAAATCTGCCGATCGGACAGCAGCGCAAAGGCCGGCGCACCGTTGCTGACGTAGTTGCCAACCTGCAGATCGTCGACCTTGGCCACGATGCCATCGTCCGGCGCATATACCGTCGTGTACGAGAGGTAGAGTTGCGCCTCGTCCAGCTGCGCCCTCGCTTCACGAACCGTCGGGTGGTTATCGGCTTCGATGTCTGGATTACCGTTCAACGCGACAACCGTGCTGGCGATCTGTTGTTCGATTGACGCGATGCGTTGCCGGGCAACTTTAAGGTCGGTGTCGGCGCGCTCGTAAATCGCCCGCGAGACGAACTCGGTAGCGACCAGCGCTTTCTTGCGGGCAAACTCGCGCTGATCGAAATCGGCCGACTCTTTGGCCGATTGCAGTTCAGCCTGCTGCTGGCGGTAACCGGCCTTGAGCCCATCGATGCGCAGCCGCGCCACGCTCAGCTGTGCTTGCGCACGGTCAACCGCGATCTGGAACGGTTTCGGGTCGATCCGAAACAGCATCTGGCCTTTGTGAACCGGTTGGTTGTCCTCGACGGCGATTTCGACGACTTGTCCGGAAATACGCGCGTTGATCGACGCCTTCGCCACTCGAGCGTAGGCGTTATCGGTCGAAATGAACGCCTCGCCTGCTTGATAGCGGGCATAGCCCAGCGCTGCGAAGAGCACCGGCAAACCGACAATCAACAAGGGCCGAAATTTCTGCTTGAACGGTTTTTTGATGGGCGCGTCAGGCCTTGCGTGCTCGAAGGTCTGCGTAGCCGGGATGTCGAACTGTTTAGTCATGATCGAATACACCTTTAACCGGGAAATCGGGCCAGCACCTGCGAGAATCGCCTGCGGCCCTGATGGCAAAAATTGCTGTGAGAAAGCAAACCCGTGCACGGTCAGGGAGGATCGCTCCACCGCACCGGTTTCGTCGCCGCAACACCCAGTTCGAGCTCAGCTACAACAAACCTGACGTTCAGGAACTTCTGGTTCCTTAATTTTGTGCGATGGTGTAAGAATATAGAGCAGTCCATCCCCACACAAGGATTTTGTACAACATGGCACAAAAAAAGATTACAGAGGGCAAAGGCCGAGGCCGCCCCCGCGCATATGACCCGCAGACAGCGCTGCAACAGGCACTTGGGGTTTTCTGGAGCACTGGATATTCCGGCGCTTCCCTGGACAGCATCGCCACCGCCGCCGGCATGAATCGCCCAAGCCTCTATGCGGCATTCGGTGACAAGCACGCGCTCTACATCAAGGCGCTTGAGCAGTATTGGGAGTCTGCCTCCGCTGCCATGCAGGAGGCGCTTATGGACAAAGACCTGACTTTGGAGCAGGCGCTAATGGGCTTCTATGAGGGACAGTTGTCGATCTACTTCTCGGGCGAGGGGCAACCGCGTGGCTGCTTTGCGATCGGCACGGCGACGACCGAAGCCGTCGAGGATTCTGCAATTCGAGAGGTTCTTGCGGACCGGCTCAGCCGGCTCGATGCCGATCTCGAAACGCGTCTGCGCGCGGCAGTCAGCGCCGGTGAGTTGAAAGACGATGTCGACCCAGCCGCCCTCGCCGTACTCGCCTCATCCCTGTTGCATAGCATTTCGATACGGGCGCGAGCGGGCAAATCCCGCGCGGAATTGACGGAGCTTGCCCGCAATGCGGTCAACGTGATTTGCGGTGTGTGAGGTGTAGGGTGAGTGAAGGACTCGAAGACATTCTCACCGAACGGCTTGCGGTGATTTTTTGTGGCATTAATCCGGGCGTGACTGCCGCCGCCCTGGGCCATCATTTTGCGGGTCGAGGCAATCGCTTCTGGCGCACACTCCATCTCGCCGGTTTTACGCCTACAGAGGTGCACCCGGAAAACGACCGGACGATCTTGCAATATCAATGTGGATTAACCGCAGTGGTTGAACGGCCTACAGCGCGAGCGGATCAGCTGTCCGTGCGTGAGTTCACCGCTGCCGCCGCGGATTTTGAACAAAAGATCGCACACTATGCGCCACGCTTTGTGGCGTTTCTCGGCAAAGCTGCGTACAGCGCGTTGTCCGGTCAACGGGACATCGCGTGGGGGCTTCAGTCAAAAACTTTTGGTGATGCCTCGGTCTGGGTCCTGCCCAATCCCAGCGGGCGAAATCGCGCATTCACGCAAGATCAATTGGTGGATGCGTATCACCAACTCCATTTAGCGGCCCAGCAACCGGGCCAGGTCGCACAAAACACTGTTCGATAACCGTCGCCCCCCACTGCTGGCCCTCTTGCTCCTGTTCCAACTTGAAGCCAAAGTCTTCATACAGTTTACGAGCCACATCCAGGCCTTTGAACGTCCACAACCGCGTCGCGCAAAAGCCCTGTTCGTCACAGAATTTCATGGCTTCAGCCAGCAAGCGTTTGCCTGCGCCTTTGCCTCGCGCCGAGTCATCCAGAATGAAACAGCGCAGAATCGCTTCGCCGCCCTCGCCTTCACCGTCTATGGCGATGGAACCGACAATTCGCTGGCCATCCAACGCCACCCAAACCTCGTTGCGTGGATTGTGCAAACGCCCCATCAACTCCGCCATGTCCGATGCAACCAGGCTTTCGAACGGCTGGCCGAAATTCGAATGCCGTGCGTAGTAGTCGGCATGCATTTGCACCATGCGGCCGATGATTCCGGGCCGGTAGCCCCGAGCGATCTCCAGCTGCGCGGGTGGCTGCGGCGCTGTACCGAGTCGATGAGCTTGCAGTGCGCCGGCATAGTTGGCGATGCCCTCACTCACCGCTTGTTGTTGCTCATTCGTCAGATAAACCAAGGCAGCGTCCACCTGTTGCCTGGCGAACGAATCAATGGCTCGCAGGGTTTTCTTGCCCTGTGCCGTGAGTCGCAGTTTCTTGGAGCGCGCATCCTCCTCGTGTGGAATTTCTTCGATCTCGCCGGCCTCAATGAGCTTGCGCACCATCCGGCTCACGGTGGATTTTTCCAGGCCGAGCAGCTCCACAAGTTCCCCTGCTGTCAGCGCCCCCCGATCCCCAATCTCCACGATCGTGTGAACAAACGAAGGCGAATAGTCCGTCGCCGCCAGCGTGGTTTGCATGAACCCCAACTCGCGAACCATGAGGCGCGACGCCGAACGGACTTGGTTGATCAGGTCTGACTGGGTACGGGTCACGGCAAGCACCTCGAACAGAATGTGCATTTAGTTGTATAACACAACCAAATACCCGTCAAATCAAGGGTGCTACGTCAAGGCAAGAAACCAGGCAATTGCCCTACCCGTTCGGCCAGATACTGCATCAATAAACGCGTGCGCAGCGGGCGGTAGCGGCGTTCGGGATAGATCAGAAAAGCGTCGTTCGGTGGGCCGCTCCAGTCGGGCAGCACCCGGACCAACTGCCCGCTTTCAAGCAGGTCGCTGACCAGCCAGGCCGGCGTGATACACAGCCCCGCGCCCTGCAGAAGACCGTCGCGAATGGCCAATGAGCTGTTGGTTCGATAGCGCCCCTGAGTCGTGACACTGATTTGCTCACCATGGGGGCCGTTGAGCTCCAGACGGTCGCCCGCGGTCAACCACGCAAAACGCAGGAAGTTGTGCTCGCTCAAGTCCGCCGGGCTGTTCAATGGGGAATGGTTGCGCAGGTATTCCGGTGCGGCCACCAGATAGCGCGGTGAAGTCGCTATGCGTCGGGCAACGGCGTTCGGCGGCAGGCTGCCCCCCAGGCGCAGGGCCAGGTCGACGTTTTCCTCAGTGAGATCGACGAAACGATCATTGAGGATCAGTTCAACTTCAATGGCCGGATACTGCTCCATGAACGACAACAGCAACGCATTCAACCGCAACACACCGAGGCTTACCGGAACGTTGACGCGCAGAAAACCTTCGGGGCGTTCGGTCAGACCACGCACATCCGCAACGGCCTCGCCGTACTCTTCCAGCACGCCTTTGGCACGCTCATAGAAACGCTTTCCCTGTTCGGTAGGTGTCAATCCGCTGGTGCCACGAATCAACAAACGGGCTCCCAATTGCTTTTCCAGGGCCGCGACCAGTTTGCTGACGGTGGGCTGAGTGCTGCCTAACTCACGCGCGGCAGATGACAGGCTTCCGAGCTCAATGGCGCGGACAAAACAATGCATCGCTCTAAGACTGTCCATGGGCATTCGATTCTGGAATGGGCTGTATGCAGTTTCCCCTTCTACCACACGCATTTTGAATAGACCAATCTGGCCTTCTTGATCCATTTCCCCCCAAGGAGATACCTGGATGAAAGCCTTTCACTCGAGAATACCGTTGCCTCTTGCCTTGACTGCCCTGCTTGCCGCAAGCCCTGTCATGGCGGCGGAAAACTGGGTCACCACCTGGATGGCCAGCCCTCAACCCACCTGGGGCAACGAACTGCCACTGCCCACGCGAATTCCGGAAGCGCTGACCGATAGCACCCTTCACCAGAGGGTGCGCATCAGCAGCGGCGGAAGCCGGTTACGGGTGGTGGTTTCCAACGAATATGGCAAGCAACCGCTGGTCATCGGTGCCGCGCGTATCGCCTTCACTGAGGGCGTCGATCAGATTCGCCCAGGCTCCGGGCACACGCTGAAGTTCAGTGATCAGGAACAAGTCACCCTCGCTGCGGGTGAAACGCGGATCAGTGATCCGATAGATCTGGCAGTGCCGGCACTCAGTGAGCTGGCGATCTCTCTTTATCTGCCGCAGCACACGCCGTTGACAACCTTCCACTGGGATGGCAAACAAACCGCATTTATCACCCCTGGCAAACATGTCGACGCTCAGCGACTGGAAGGCAGCGAGCAGGTGGAGGCGCGGCTGTTTCTCAGCGACATCCTGGTGGATGCACCGCTCGACACCCGTGCCCTTGTGGTGCTCGGCGACTCGATTACCGATGGCAATGGCTCGACCCTGGACAGCAATCGACGCTGGCCGGACTTCCTCGCTCAACGCTTGGCCGCGCAGAGGCTCGCGGTGCTCAACGCTGGGATATCCGGGGCTCGCCTGCTCGAAGATGGCATGGGTGTCAGTGCACTGGCGCGTTTCAAGCGCGATGTGCTGGGCAAGCCCGGAGTAAAAACGGTGATTGTGATGCTCGGCATCAATGACATCAGTTGGCCGGGCTCCTCCTTCGCTCCGAACGAACGCCTGCCAGCCAAGGAACAGTTGATCGCGGGCTATCGGCAACTGATCGATCAAGCGCGCCTGAACAACATTCGCATCATTGGAACAACCCTGATGCCGGTCGAAGGCGCCCTGGATGGAACGAGCGTGAAGAACTATCACAGCGCCGAGAAAGAACAACTGCGCCAGGCCATTAATGACTGGATACGTACCAGTCACGCATTCGATGCCGTGATCGACTTCGATCTAATGACCCGTGATCCTGAACACCCAAGTCGTTTGCTGCCGACTATCGACTCCGGCGACCACTTGCATCCCGGCGATACCGGCAACAAGGCGATGGCCGAGGATATCGACCTGAAAACGCTGATCTAGTCGTTTGAAACAAAACGCGAAAAACCATATGGATCTTGAATTGCCCAAGTTCGAGAATGACATGAACTGTTGGCACCGATGGAGATCAGCAGATAATGTAGTCGAAATTCATCCTAGGGGGTTTTGTGGAAAACCGCTCCGAAGACAATACCCGCCACTCCCCTTTGCAGCCGAGAAGACTGCCGGCAACAGCGATCTCCGTCGTGTTCATGGCTTTAGTCACCCTCTCGATACTGAGTATTTACTGGCTTCAAGCCGCCCAAAGTAAAGCCTATGAACTCTCACAAGCAAAACTGGTATCAGGCAATTTGACGTGGTCGATGGCCCAACAAGCGACTGACACGTTTGATGAAGCCAACCTGATCCTGGATGAACTGATCGACAGAATAAAAGACAACCCAAGTGCCCAACAGCTCGATAAAACGCAAAAACTGCTTAAGCGCAGAGTCTTTACCACCGAACAGTTGCACGGCCTTTTTTACTATGATGAAAACGGCAACTGGATCCTGACTTCGTTCGATTCGAAACCTGAAGCGCCCAACAATGCCGATCGTGATTACTTCATCTTTCACAAAAACAACGTAACCCTGTCGCCTCGCATCGGCCGGGCCATCCGCAGCCGCACGACCGGCGAATGGATTATTCCTCTTTCCCGACGAATCAACGATAGCGAGGGCCATTTTAAGGGTGTCGTGCTGGCCACGATCAAAATGGCCTACTTTGACAAGTTCTTCTCAACGTTCTCCATTGACCGCAAAGGCGCCATTTTCCTGGCCCTTCCCGACGGAACGATAATCGCCAGGCGACCATTTGCTGAAGAGTTCATCGGTGCGTCGCTAGCCAAAGGGGAAATATTTTCCATCTATTTACCCAAGTCTCCGGCTGATACCGTCATGATCAAATCGATTATCGACGGCGTTGATCGACTCTTCGGCTACAGGTTGCTTCAAAAATATCCGCTGGTCGTCGCTGCCGCCAATTCACGGGAAGCCATTTTTGCCGAGTGGAAAACCGGAACAATCAAGATGGCATTGATGATTGGCGCAGTGCTGCTGGTCAACCTTCTTGTCGGCCTCTTGCTCATCAAGAAAATACGTTACGGCGTCTCGGTAGAAAATCATTTGAAGCAGACCCGGGCAGCCCTGGAAAAACTGGTATTGCAAGATGCCCTCACCGGACTTGCAAACCGACGCCACCTCGAAAACAGCTTGCAGCAGGAATGGCTTCGCGCGGTAAGACATCACTCTCCGATCAGTTTGATAATGCTCGACATTGATTATTTCAAAAGCTTCAACGATCAATACGGGCACATTGCCGGCGACCATTGCATCGCTTCCGTAGCGCAGGCAATCGCACAATGCATTCACAGGCCATCGGATTTAGCCGCGCGGTACGGTGGCGAAGAGTTTGCGGTATTACTACCCGATACAGATGCCGAAGGTGCCTACTCCATTGCCGAAGACATCAGGCTCGCGGTGCTGAACCTTGCTATTGCACACGATGGCAACCTGGCCAGGCGGGTGACCGTCAGCTTGGGGGTTTATGCCTGCGTACCGGAGACTGCCGAATATAAGCAGCTGCTGACACAGGCGGACTCGGCACTGTACCGGGCGAAACGCTCAGGCCGGAATCAGACTGCCTGCTTGTCTTTGATCGAGGCCGGATAAGGCTGTAGGAGCGAGCACCGCTCCCTCCTACAGGGTTTTCGTCGCTCAGCAAGACCGCTCCCGACACTCATCCCAGACCTCACGCATCAATTCCTTAAGCATCAACGCCTCGGCCCAGCGGTCGGTGATGTCGCGTCCGTCGGCCCCGGTGATGGCATAGGGTGGCGGGCCGAGTTCACAGGTGAAGGACAGGCTGCTGGGCGTGTCCGGTCGGGCCAGCCAGTTCTCGATCCCATAGCGCCACCAGCCCAAGAAACGCTCCAGCCAAGGTCGATGCTGGGCGAAACTCAAAGGCACCTGGACCTGTTCGCTGTTGGCGACACGGCCGTGAAACCCCCAACTATTGCGCAGAATGGTCTGGATCTGTTCGTCGTCTTCGGCCGCGGCCGGCTCCGGCAGTTCGCGGCCCACGACATAGTGGGACAAGTCGGCCAACAGTTTGAGATCGGGCATTTGCGCGAGAATGTCGAGGGTGAACAACAGGTCACTGGTGAGGCGATAACGGTGGGTTTCCAGCAGGATCGGAAAGTCCACCTGCTCGGCCAGTCGCTGCCACCCCTCGATCAACTGGATGGCTTGCGCCAGCGTGCGTGGCCGGACGTCGGCTTGCAGCGTGAGATGGTGGCAGCCGTAGCGGGACGCGACGTCGATCGCTGCCGCCAGATCATCCACGGTGCGGGGGAACACCTGACCTTCGATTTGCAGGCCCTGCGCCTTGGCGGCGGCATGCAAGCGTGCGGCATGGTTCGCCACCCAGAAATGGTCAGTGATTCCGTCGAAACCGGCGGCAGCGATTTTCTCCAGTTGCGCTTCCAACGCAAGTTCGCATTGGCCATGGTGATCTTGCATGGCCCAAAGGGACTGGAAGACCAGGAATTCACGCATGTCAGTTCCTCAGCAGTTGTTTGAGCGATACTTCGGCGTCGGCCAGAGCCTCTACCGAGAGGGGGTTATGCGAAGCGATCAGTCGTTCGCACAACTTGATGTCCTTGGCGACGCTATTGCCCCGGCCCCAGCCGCAAGCGCCTTGCAGACGTTGTTCGTCATCGAGGTAGAACAACAGGAAACCGCCGCCCGGGGTTGTCCGGCTCGCCGTGGGTTCTGTGTTTGCGATCACACCCACGGTCTGCAATCCCCAGTCGTACTGGTCGGACCAGAAACCGGGAATGACCTCGTAAGGAAACTCGCCGCCCAACAGATTCCGGGCGGCATGGCGGCCCTGGGTTTCGGCGTTGCGCCAGGTTTCCTGACGCTGGAAACCGCCTTGCGGGTGCAGCCGAAATTCACAGACATCCCCCGCCGCAAAGATGTCCGGCGCGCTGGTGCGCAATTGGGCATCGACGCGAATGCCTTGGCCGACCTCAAGCCCGGCAGCCATGGCCAACTCGGTGTTGGGTTGCATGCCGATGCCTACCACCACCAGATCACAGGGCAGCAGTTGGCCGTCGACCAGTTGCACGGATTCAACATGAGTAGTGCCCTGCACTGCTTCAATGGCCACGTTCAGTCGGACATCCACGCCCTGGCTGCGATGCAATTCCAACAGAACGCTGGACAACCGTCCCGGCAACACCCGTCCCGCCAGGCGCGGCCCGGCTTCGAGCAAGGTCACCGCGCAACCCAAGGCTCGGGCGGTGGCTGCGACTTCGAGGCCGATGAAGCCACCGCCGATGATCACCAGTCGGGTGTCGGGCCGCAACGAAGCGCGCAGTGCCAGTGCCTCGTCATGGCTACGCAGATAAAGCACATTGCGCAGATGCTCGGGCACACAGGCAAGCTTGCGCGAGCACCCTCCCGTCGCCAGCAACAGCCGGGCGTAATGCAGCCAGCTGCCGTCGGCCAATTGCAGACGATGCCGTTGCGGGTCCAGGCCTTTTACCGGGTTACCGGCCAGGTGTTCGATGCCCAGTTCAGCGAGCCGAGCGCTATTGCACAGGCTGTAGCCCGCCAGATCGACCGTGCCCTGCAGCAACCCTTTGGACAGCGGCGGACGTTCATAAGGCGGGTGAAACTCGTCGCCTATCAGGATCAGGCGACCGCTATAACCTTCGTCGCGCAGGGTCAGGGCCGCGCGGCCACCGGCATGCCCGGCGCCAACAATGACCAGTGGAGCATTGGCAGGACTCATGGCACAGACTCCGTGCAGTTAAACCGTGATGGCGAGCAACACACGCCCCGCCTCGACCCGGACTTCATAGGTCTTGAGGTTGACGCACACCGGTGCGCCGAGGGCTTTGCCGGAGCGGTAGTCGAAACGCCCGTTGTGTTTGGGGCACTCGATGACGTGCTCCATCACCAGGCCATCGGCGAGGTGAATGGACTCGTGGGTGCATAGGCCCGCCGTGGCGAAAAACTCGCTGTTGGCAGAGCGGTAGACGGCATAGGTGTGCGGGCCATGGTCGAAACGAATGACGTCTTCTTCGTTGATATCGCCCACGGCACATACATCGATCCATTGATCGGTCATGGCGTTTTCTCTGGTAGTGGTACAGACAGGAAGGTGTCAGGCCGGCGTTACTTCAGGCTCTGCCTGGACGGTGGCGGCCGATGCTGCGCGTTGTGGCAAAGGACGACAGACGAAATGGCTCGGGTCTTTGCGCTGCCTCCAGATAGTCGGGATGATTTCCTTGAAGGCCTCGGACAGGCTGCCGTAAGGCGGCGGGCAGTCGCGGCGGATCTCTTCGTGAAGCTGCGCCAGCGCATGAAAAGGCACCATCGGATACATGTGATGTTCCAGGTGATAGTTCATGTCGAGGTACAGGAAACGCAGCAGTCGGTTCATGTAAATCGTGCGGCAGTTGCTGCGGTGATCGAGTACGTCTTCCGCCAGGCCGACGTGCTGCGAAAGGCCGAACAGGTAGGACAACCAACCGCCATAGAGGGTCGGCAGACCGATAAACATCAGCGGCAACCAGCTCTGCAGAAAAAGCGCCGTGCCCGCGGTAAGCCCATAGATGACCAGCCAGACGCGTGCGTCTCGCGCCACTTTGGGCCATTCGGATTCGGGGATGAAGGTCTGCTCTTCTTCACCCATCCGCCCGACTGCATGCCGGCAAACTGACCCCATCGTCTTCAACGCGTAAGGCATTCTGAACAGACTCAGCACCATCATGATCAGACTCGGTGGACGCGGCTCGACGATTTCCGGATCGCGACCAACGATGATGGTGTCGGTGTGATGCCGCGCATGGCTCCAGCGCCAGACCTGGGGTTCAAACATGAACATGAAGCTCGACAGCTGGTAGACCGCATCATTCATCCAGCGGGTCTTGAACGCCGTACCGTGACCCGTTTCGTGCCAACGGGCATTGGACGCGGTGCCATAGAGCAGCCCATAGACGAAGAAGAATGGAACGCAGGCCCAGGAGCCCCAGAACCAGTAACCACCGAAGCCGGTCACAGCCATCGTCGACAGCCAAATGGCGGTATCACGCAGGGCCGGGCCATCGCGACGCTGCATCAATTCTTTCATGCGTTTGCGGGAGATGGGCGATTGGTACCACGTTGCCGATACCAAACCTTTTTGCGCCGCTCGGGCGGCTTCGGGACCGGTCAATCGATAATCCCTTGGCACGGGTTTATCGGTTTTTTCAAAGGCTGCGTTGTGTTCGGGCATTTTATTGTTCTCCGCAAGCTTGATGGTTTTAAGCACTTGCTTTCGATGCGGGATGGCATCGCTGGAGAAAATATAGAGAGCGCACAAACCACCCTCAATCCCTTGAATACATTCCCTATCAAGCTATCATCCAGGCCCATTGCAGCTTGATAGTTTTCTATCAAAGCGACTCAAGGGCCCACCATGAACAACAAAAAACGCCCCACCATCGCCACCGTTGCCGAGCACGCTCGCTTGAGTGTCGCCACCGTGGACCGGGTGCTCAATGCCCGGGCTCCGGTCAACCCGGCCACCGCCGAGCAGGTGTTCCAGGCCGCCGAAGCCGTCGGTTATTTCGCCGCCCGGCTGATCGGCCAGCGCATTCGCGAACGTCGTCCCAGCTATCGTTTCGGCATCCTGTTGCTCGGTACCGCCCAGGCGTTCTATGCCAACGTTGCCACCGCCATCACCGAGGCAGCGCAACGTCAGGCCGGCGCCAACCTGAGCTGCCAGTTCGAATACGTCTTCGATCGCACACCCAGCGCGATCATTGCCCAGATCGAACAACTGGCCGTGCAGTGTGATGGCCTGGCGGTGGTCAGCTTCGCTCACCCGCTGATCAATGCCGCCATCGCGCAGATCAGAGCCGCAGGCGTGCCGGTGATCGCCCTGCTGTCGGACATCCATGAGGCGGCAGAAGAACCTTACATCGGTCAGGATAATCATGAGGTCGGGCGCACCATGGGTTGGCTGCTGGCTCACACCTGCGGCGCACGCAAGGGCAGCGTCGGCGTATTGCTCGGCGGCCATCGTTTTCTTGGTCATCAGGCTCGGGTCGAGGGGCTGCGCAGTTACCTGGCGGAGCGCGCACCGGGGTTGCGGCTACTCGAAGCGGTGATCAACCTGGACAACTGCGATGTCACCGAAGAGGCGACGCTGGAACTCATCGCTCGCCATGCCGATTTGCGGGGGCTGTGCGTGGTCGGCGGTGGCGGCGACGGCATCATCCGGGCCCTGTCACAGCTGCCGAAACGGCCGTCGCTGTGTTGCATCCTGCAGGAGTCGACCGAGCTGTCTCGACAAGCCCTGGATCAAGGGTTGATCGACCTGGTCATCGACTCCCAGCCGCGATTGCTGGCGGCCGCGCTGGTCGACTTGCTGGTCGAGTTGCAGACCACGCCGGACTTCGATCCGCTCCGGCATCGGGTGCATATTCCGTTGCAGATCATTACCTCAGAGAACGCTCGAGGCTGCGTTCGCTGGTAGCAGCTGTCGAGCCTGCGAGGCTGCGTTCGGCTGCGCAGCAGTCGTGAATCCAGCTGACGCGGTATGCCTGACACACCGCGAGTTCTGGTTTTACGACTGCTGCGCAGCCGAACGCAGCCTCGCAAGCTCGACAGCTGCTACAGATCGCATTACGGCTTAAGTGAACAGCATTACCCATCAGAGGTCGGTGCTCGCACGAAAAGCATCGGCACTCAGCCCGAATCGATTCATCTTGTTGTACAGCCCACCACGAGAAACGTTCAGTTGCCGGGCGGCCAGGCGGATGTTGCCTCGGGCATCCCTGAGGGCGGCGATGATCGCGTTCATTTCATGGGTGCCAAGGTCCAGCGCAGCCCGGGGTTCGGGCACACTTCCCGGCACCGATGGCCGCAGCCTTTGCTTGATTTCAAGTGGCAGGTCACCCGGCTGGATCATCTCGGTCATCGCCAGATTGGTTGCGCGCTCGATGGTATTTTCAAGCTCCCGAACATTACCCGGCCAGCTGTAGGCCGAAAGAATATCCAGCGCCTCTGGCGAGATGCCCTGCACCGATTTGCGCAATGACCGCGCGCAACGAGCGAGAAAATGTCGCGCCAGCAAGGGCACATCTTCCCGGCGCATCCGCAGCGGCGGAACCGTCAGATTCAGGACGTTGAGCCGGTAGTAAAGATCCTCACGGAAAGCGCCATTGGCCACCGCCTGGCTCAGGTTGCGGTGGGTGGCGGCGATGATGCGCACATCCACCTGCTGCGATTTTTTCGCCCCCATGCGCGTCACCTCGCCTTCCTGCAAGACCCGTAGCAGACTGACCTGGGCATCGAAAGACATGTCGCCGATTTCGTCGAGGAAGATTGTGCCGCCATCGGCCAACTCAAACTTCCCGGCAGATCCGCCGCGAGCCGATCCGGTGAAGGCGCCCTCGACATGACCAAACAGTTCGCTTTGCACCAGATCGCGCGGAATGGCTCCGCAATTGACCGCCACGAAAGGACCGTCGCAACGCTCGCTGGCGTTATGGATCGCCTGGGCGAACAGCTCCTTGCCGGTACCGCTCTCACCCAGAATCAGCGTGGTCGATTCACTGCGACTGGCGATCCGTCCCAGGCGCAAGGCGTCTTGTATCGCTCGCGAATTACCTTGAATGGTCTCGAAGGTGTAGCTGGCTTGAGTGCCGATGACCCGGCGCGTAATTTCGCGGATGCGCCGGTTCTCACGCAACGAAACAATCCGCCCACCCTGCTCCAGCGGGCACACCGACACCAGACACGCCAAATGGCTGCGATCATGCAGTTCAAACGTGCAATCCAGATCTCGTAGCCCTTCCCCGCCATGCAGCAGAATCTTATCGGTCAGTTCGCTTTGCCCCAGACGACGGAACGGGCTGCCGAGCAGATCCTGGCCCACGCGGAACAATTGCCGGGCATAACGGTTGAGCGCCTTGATGCAGCCCTGCTCATCCAGCACCACCAGTCCCTCGTTGAGCACTTCAAGCACGGTTTGTTGTTCTTCCAGCAGGCTCTGCAGCGCCATCTGCCGCGAGACCGCTTCGGCCGCGGCCTGGACGGTGCCCAGCGTATGAAAATGAAACCAGCCCGGCTCAGCGGTCAGGGTCAGCATGGCGAGCGTCCTGCCCTGCGCATCCCTGATCGGCGCGGCGGCGCAGTGCATGCGCCGTCGACGCAAGCCGCTGGCGAAGTTTTCCTCGGCCAGCACATACACCAAGCGATCTTCGGCAAGCGCCAGCCCCGTGCAGTTGGTGCCCTGCACCGACTCCAGCAATCGGCTGCCCACCGGTGTGAGGTCCAGACCACAGAAATACAGGGTCGTGCCTTGAGCATCGGTCAGGTTGATATGGCCCCTGGGGTTGTAGGCCAGCAATCCCCCCATGACCTGCGCCGCCGCTGCAATCAACGTGCGATTGGCCGCCAGCGTCGCGGCCAGAACGGCAGGAGCAACAAATCGATATTCGCCATCCTCAGGATCGAGGCCGGTGCCGACGCTGCGCCGCCAGGAATCCCAAATCACCTGCCTGACCCCGGCAGGTCGATCGGTGCGCCCGTTCAGACACGCCAGCCAGGCCTGTTCCAGCGCGGCGATCGAGCCTTCGTTCAACGACGCGGGGCCGAGAGCGGTGATGTAATCGAGGTCTTGCGCGCTGAAGGCTGTTACCTGTGGGTTGACCATCATCGACATCCGCTTCCATGTTCATGTTTTAGACATGTCAGTGTAGACATGTCCTGCGAATGAACACTTCTTTCAAAAAATATTGATTAACCCTTTGAATATCAACGACTTAAATACTGGCACAGCACTTGCTCAAAGGGTTATGCCAGCCGAGGACATTCCTGCGGCCAAGTCATTGAACAACAATAAAAGGGAGTCAATTCATGAGTACGTCCAAGATCATCCGCCTGGGCCTCATCGGCGCCGGCCGCATGGGCAGTTTTCACGGCCAGACGGCCGCCCGGCACATCCCCGGCGCCTGCCTGGCCGCCATCGCCGACCCTACCCCCGGCCAGGCCGCTCGGTTGGCGGCAGAGTTGGGGGTGCAGAAGGTCTATACCGATCCACAGCAACTGCTCGATGACCCGGAAATTGACGGCGTCCTGATCGCCGCCCCCGCCCGCAGCCATGCCGAACTGGTGATCAGTGCGGCCCGGTCCGGCAAAGGTGTGTTTTGTGAAAAACCCATGGCCATTACCCTCGACGAGGCCGACCGCGCGATCGCCGCAGCCGCCGATGCCCGCGTGCCGCTGCAGGTTGGCTTCAATCGTCGTTTTGCCAAAAGCTTCCGCGCCGCCCATCTGGACGTGGTCGCCGGCCGTATTGGTACGCCGCAACTGCTGCGCTCACTGACCCGCGATCCGGCGCTGAACAATCCGGCCGCTTCGCCGCAGTGGGTGATTTTTCTCGAAACCCTGATCCATGACTTCGATACCCTGCGCTACCTCAATCCCGGTGCCGAAGCGGTCGAAGTCTATGTCATGGCCGATGCGCTGATTGCACCGGACTACAAGAGCAAAGGGTTTCTGGACACCGCCGTGGTCACGATCCGTTTCGACAACGGCGCCATCGCCACGGCCGAGGCCAATTTCCAGGCCGTTTATGGCTACGATGTTCGAGGGGAAGTGTTCGGCAGCGCCGGCATGCTGACCATGGGCAGCGTCAGTGACTCAGACCTGGTGCGCTACTTGGCCAATGGCATCCAGGCCGACACCCAACGCATGGACACCGACCTGTTGCGGGATGCCTATGTGGCCGAGCTCAATCACTTTGTCGACTGCCTGCGCACCGGTGAAAAACCACTGGCCAGCGGTGAAGATGCCCGAGCGGCACTGACCATTGCCCGCGCGTGTATCGAGTCCGTCCAACAGGGCAAAGCAGTGCGCGTGCAAGGAGCCCGTTCATGAGTTTTATCCCGTTCAAACTGGCGATCAGCGCCGAGATGGTATTCCTCGACCTGCCGTTCACCGAACGCGTCAAACGGATTCACGCGCTGGGTTTCAGCGCCGAAATTTGGGACTGGACCCAGAAAGACATTCCGTCCCTGGTCGCCACCGGTGCTGACTTCACCTCCATGACCGGCTACATCTCAGGCAACCTGACCGACGCCGAAGGCATCCAGCATCTGCTCGACAGCGCACGGGAATCGCTGGCCGTCGCCGCACAACTGAATTGCCCGAGCCTCAACCTGCATGGCACTGGCTTGGACGATAAAGGCTTGCCGGTCAAACCCGTGGCCCACACCACCGGACGCATGTGGTTGAGCGCCTGCAAGACCCTGGAAAAAATCGCTCGCCTGGGCGAAGACGCGGGCCGAGTGTTCCTGCTGGAAAACCTCAATACCGAAGTGGACCACCCCGGCACACCCTTCGCCCGCGCAGACGATACCCTGGCGCTGATCGAGGCCGTGGGCAGCCCGCATTTGAAGATGAACCTGGACCTTTATCACGCCCAGATCGGCGAAGGAAACCTGATCGAACTGATCCAGCGCGCCGGCAACGCCATCGGCGAAATCCAGGTGGCCGATGTCCCCGGCCGCATGGAGCCCGGCACCGGTGAAATCCATTATCCGGCCATTGCCAAGGCCTTGTTCGGCATGGGATACACCGGGGTCGTCGGGCTCGAGGGCTGGGCCAGCGGCGACAGCGAAGTGGCACTTGAGCGTTTTCGGCAAGCCTTCACGCTGGATTGAGGACGCTGGCGCTCTCGATGGGTTTGATTCAGAGAGCGCCAGAAACTTCACGTTTGATCTTGATGAATTTCGACTCATAACAACAAAAGGAAAACCATCATGCGTCGCTGCACACTTCTATTTGCCACGCTGTTATTACTCGCCAGCCAATGGGCCGCCGCCAGCTATCGCATCGGCGTCAGCATTGCCAGGGTTGACGACAACTTCATGACCTATGTGCGCAGCGGCCTGGAAAATGCTGCCAGGAAGGAGAACGTCCAGATCCAGTTCGAGGACGCCCAGGGCGATGTGGTTCGCCAGCTCAATCAGATTCAGGGCTTTCTCGGTCAAAAGGTGGATGCCGTCATCGTCCTGCCCGTGGATACCGCCGCCACCGCCAACATGACCCGCGCAGCCGTCGAGGCGAAGATTCCTCTGGTCTACGTCAACCGCCACCCGGACGAACGCGTGCTGCCCAAAGGCGTGGTCACGGTGGCGTCCAATGACATCGAGGCCGGGCAACTGCAAATGCGCTACCTGGCCGACAAGCTGGGGGGCAAAGGCAACATCGCGATCATCATGGGCGACCTGGCACAGAACTCCACGCACGACCGCACCGAAGGGGTCAAACAGGTGCTCAAGGACTACCCCGGGATCAAAATCATCGAACAGCAAAGTGCCGAGTGGCAGCGCAACAAAGGGATGGACTTGACCAGCAATTGGCTGCTGGCTGGCACTGGCTTCGATGCCATCGTCGCCAACAACGACGAGATGGCCATCGGCGCGGCCATGGCACTGCAGCAAGCCGGCAAAGCCAAGGGCGAGATTGCGATTGTCGGCATCGATGGCCTGCCCGACGGCCTGGCGGCGATCAAGCGCGGGATGTTGGTCGCCTCCGTCTTTCAAGACCCCAAGGCCCAGGCGACCAGCGCGGTACAAGCGGCCATCAAGATGATCAAGGGCGATCCGGTCGAAGCGGATGTCTGGGTACCCTTTCAGCTGATCACGCCGGATCAGGTAGCGATGTTTGAGCAGCATTACAAATAGCGTCAAAAGCCGATCGATGGCTGCCCTGCGGGACGGGGCAGCAATCGGGCCGGAAGTCAGGTGCGCAGAGGTGAAGGAAAGCCTTTATTTAACGAGCCGCTTTTCCTTGGAAGGTCTGTACCCGAAGTACGAGCTATAACACTTGCTGAAATGACTGGGCGACACGAAGCCACAGGCCACCAACACGTCGACCTGGGACAGTTCGGTGTGCTGGAGCAGTCGCCGTGCTTCGGTGATCCGCAGTTCCATGTAATACCGCTGCGGCGTTGTACCGAGTTGCTCCTTGAACAAGCGTTCCAGTTGCCGCCGGGAACGGCCGGCATAGGCCGCCAGTTGCTCCAGTTCCAGAGGCTCTTCGAGGTTGGCGTCCATGAGCTTGACCACCTCGCGCAAGGGCGCGCTCACACAGATATTTTCGGCCGGTTTGATGCGCCGATAGCGAGACTCCTCGAACGCCAGAATGTCCTCGATCCCCTCGACGAGGGCTTTATCGTGCAGGCCCTTGATCCAGTCCAGCGCCATATGAAATGCCCCCGAGGGGCTGGACGCGGTGAGGCGGTCGCGATCAATGACGTAGGGTTCACTGGTGACTTGCGTCGCCTTGGAGATTTCCGCGAGTGCGGGGCGATGTTCGGGGTGAATGGCGCAACGATACCCATCGAGCAAACCTGCGCTGCCCAGAAACCATGCGCCATTCCACAACCCGGCCAGGCAGACACCCTGGTTCGCCGCCATACGCAACAGGCTGATGAACTCGTCATCAGCCTTGAGCTCTGTCCTGTAGCCGCCACAAATCACCAGCAGATCCAGGTCGTGAATGGCTGAAGCATCCAGACGTGCATCCGGCCGGATGACCAGCCCCAAATCGCTGATGACCTCGCCGTCGTTCAAACCGAACGTTCGCGAAGAGAACAACCTGGGTCGTAGAAGATTCGCGGTGACAATGGTGTCCAGTGCCTGGGTGAACGCGGGCAGCGAAAAATGCTCGAGCAGCACAAAGCCTGCCCGGGTCATACGAGCAGGCTCATCAGGGTTTTCATTCAGATAGCGGAGATTTTTTCCCTTCATGCCTCCGCTGAATTGGCGTCGTTCGATCAATGTTCGACCCACTCGGTTACTGCGTAGATAAAGCCTAATGCTAACTGTAGAAGCGCAAAAAGCCCTAGCAACATTATGCGACCGATCAAGCCAGTTGAAAGCCGTGACGAAGCGGGTCTTTGCCAGGCGCTGGACGTTAGGCAGCGTGGAGAGGCGTTCATCATAAAGCTGCTGGAAAGACGGCAGATCCCGAGAGACGACGTGGAGCAGGTAATCGGGCTTTCCAAAAAGCCTTTGCGTCTCTGCACATATCACCGCCGCCGTTGCCATTCCTACCGTCGGCATCGGTGCTGGCAACGGTTGTGACGCTCAAGTATTGGTGTGGCAAGACATGGCGGGACTGCGCACCGGACCTCGGGGGAGCTGAACACTGAAGTTGTCTAGTCATGAAATAGGTTTACACCTGTTTCACCCCAATGCCGTCCCCTATTCCGAAATAGGACTTCCCACATCATCCTGCGAACACCGTCGCAAGAGTAGCCACCAGGAGAGAGCCGAGACGGTACAATTCCGTCCTATCTGATTTTCGTTTGCAATGTTTTTGTCAAACTGGAAAAGTTTCTCAGCATCCCTGAAAAAGAAAACACCCCCCCATTCGTAAGCTTTACCACCACGCGTGGGCTACCTTTATCTCGGCGTAACTGAACGTCTAAAACATCCCTCAACAGGAAGGTTTTTTTCGTGAATCCGTAAATCTCCACACGTGTCTCATCAACGCGAACTGAAAACTTGAAAAGATAGGCGGCGTATATGATTACAATCGTGGCAAAACCAAAGCACATCAGGTACCCGACCGACGAAATCGGTTTCGCAGGATTATCTGAAATGGCTGGAACGATTATGAAAATCACAGAAACGGCAACTGCCAGAAATACAACATGGAAGGGATATCGGTAAACAGCCTTCCCTTCATTTGGGGCGCGAACCGGCATATCACCGACAGATGCTAGTCGCTCTTGTTGCCCCATCGATTCAGCCCGCAGTTCATTAAGCAGCTTTGCTGTCGCTATCCACACTACGAAGGCTATGAATAGATAAGCCATGCAAAAGTAAAGCCCCGGCGAAATTCGTATACCCCACCATTCAAAAAGCCAATTTCCGCCTTTCACTGCCACGAAACAGCCAATGACGACCAAAACTAATGCTCTGACAATATCCGGAAAGTACTTTGGTTTTTTCCTCATTTGCCACGCTCCTTCTGCTTACACAGAATTTAGTCGTGTTGCATCGACCAGTTGAATCCACAGTCGAAACCATCCCTTCGCACCACACAACAATCGACCAATTACACCCCGCATCACTATCTCGTGCCCTGCTGGTATTCACGGGGCGTACATCCAAACTCGCGACGGAACACCGTGTGTAGATATTGAGCGGATTTGAAACCGCAATTACGGGCAACGTCCGCAATCGCTGTGTCGGTATTTTCCAGCCCGCTGGTGGCGGCCGCCAATTTGAAGCGCAGAATCTCGTCGTGCACGCTGCAGCCTCGCACAGTGCGAAAGTGCGACTCCAGCGATGAGCGCGACACGCCAACATAAGCCGCTACCTGCGCCGTCTTGATGCCCTGGCAGGCATATTGGCGGATAAACAGCAGCGCTTGCATGACGTAGGGGTTGCCCAAAGGTTGGTGCAAACTCGACACCTGCACGTTGATCGCATCAGGCGGGATCAGGATGTGCGTGCCCGTGGACGGCTTGCCGTGCAGCATCTGGTGCAGCAGTTGCGCGGCGGTGCGGCCCATGGTTTCGGTGCCCTGGATGACCGAGCTCAGGGGGACCCGGGTCAGGCTGCGTGTCAGGGGGTCGTTGTCGATGCCGATCAACGCCACCTGCTCCGGTACGGCGATTCCGGCGGTCAGGCAGGCTTGCAGCAACTGCCGGGCGCGGGCGTCACTGACGGCGATGATGCCAATGGGCTTGGGCAGGCTCTGGAGCCAGGCGATCAGTTGTTCGACGGCGCTGTCCCAGAGCGGTGCGCTGGTACCCATGCCGCGATAGACCTCGGCGTGCAAGCCGTCACGTTGCATCAGTCGTCGAAAGGATTTTTCCCGCTCCTGAGCCCAACGATTTGCCTGCGCTTCGGGCAGGCTGAAGCAGGCAAAACGCTGCAGCCCTGCCTCGATCAAGTGCGTGTAAGCCAGTGTGATCAGTGCGTTATTGTCGGTAGCGACGTACGGGATCCCTTTCGGATAGGCCCGCTCGTCCTGATAAGAACCACCCACCGCCACCACGGGCAACTTGATATCGGCCAGCGCCTCGCCAATCAGCGGATCGTCGAAGTCGGCAATGATTCCGTCACCTTGCCAGCGCTCGATCCCTTTCAACCGGCAGAGAAAATCCTCTTCCAGGAACAGGTCCCAGGACGCGCGGGTGCTGCTCAGGTAGTTGCCGATGCCGCTGATGATGCCGCGGTCATAGATCTTGCTCCCGTTGAACAACAGTGCGATGCGGTGAACAGGCGGTACGGTTTTCATTGTTTTTATGCTTGTTCCGAGCCCCTTGTCACGGAGGCGGTTTGCACAGACTAGGCGTGCAGACAGCGAATCTCAATACGCAAAATCGCACCCGCTGTTGGTGATTTTCATAATCAGCAGGCACGGGGCCGTTGTTAGTATCGAGACACGCCCAAGAACAACAAGGACATTGCCAATGCCGTACTTCCCCGATGTCGACCGGATCCGCTACGAAGGCCCTGCCAGTGATTCTCCCCTCGCCTTCCGTCACTACGACGCCGACAAAATCATCCTCGGCAAACCCATGCGCGAACACCTGCGCATGGCCGCCTGTTATTGGCACACCTTCGTCTGGCCGGGTTCGGATGTGTTCGGTGCAGGTACTTTCAAGCGCCCGTGGCAACACGCCGGCGACCCGATGGAGCTGGCCATTGGCAAGGCGGCAGCCGCGTTCGAGTTCTTCTCCAAACTGGGTATCGACTATTACTGCTTCCACGACACCGATGTCGCCCCGGAAGGCAATTCGCTGAAGGAGTACCGCAACCACTTCGCGCAAATGATTGATCACCTGGAGCGACACCAGGAAGAAAGCGGGATCAAGCTGCTGTGGGGAACCGCCAACTGCTTCAGCAACCCGCGCTTTGCCGCAGGCGCCGCCAGCAACCCTGACCCCGAAGTGTTCGCCTGCGCTGCTGCCCAGGTATTCAGCGCCATGAACGCGACCCAACGCCTGAAAGGGTCCAACTACGTGTTGTGGGGCGGTCGCGAAGGCTACGAAACCCTGCTCAACACCGACTTGAAACGCGAACGCGAACAACTGGGCCGCTTCATGCGCATGGTGGTCGAGCACAAGCACAAGATCGGTTTCAAAGGCGACCTGCTGATCGAACCCAAGCCGCAGGAGCCGACCAAGCACCAATACGATTACGACAGCGCCACCGTGTTTGGCTTTCTCCAGCAGTTCGGCCTGGAAAAGGAAATCAAGGTCAACATCGAGGCCAACCACGCGACCCTGGCCGGTCATAGCTTTCATCACGAGGTTGCGACGGCCGTCTCGCTGGGGATTTTCGGCAGCATCGACGCCAACCGCGGTGATCCGCAAAACGGCTGGGACACCGATCAATTCCCCAACAGCGTCGAAGAAATGACCCTGGTCACCTACGAAATTCTCAAGGCCGGCGGGTTCAAGAATGGCGGGTTCAACTTCGACTCCAAGGTTCGCCGCCAGAGCCTCGATGAGATCGATCTGTTCCATGGTCACGTCGGCGCAATGGACGTCTTAGCCCTGTCCTTGGAGCGGGCAGCCGCCATGGTGCAGAGCGACCAGCTCCAGCTGCTCAAGGATCAACGCTACGCCGGCTGGCAGCAGCCGTTCGGGCAGGCGGTGCTGGCGGGTGAGTTCAACCTCCAGTCATTGGCCGAACACGCATTCGCCAACGAGCTGAATCCGCAGGCCGTCAGCGGCAGGCAGGAAATGCTCGAAAACCTCGTCAACCGGTTTATCTATCGCTGATCGCCAACGGGTCTGCGGGCGCAACAACGCTGTGACATTCGCACGACAAATCTGTGTCCGCTGCGTCTGCAGATTCTCTACAGTTCTACCAGCCCGATACTCATCGTCAGGCCGTGTCTTTCAAACAAAAATAAAAGGACGCACCACCATGAAGAAAGTAAAACGCGCGCTATTGGCCAGCGCCCTGGCTCTGCTGTCGCTGCCGGTGATGGCCGATGCCGCCCACCCGAAAATCGGTTTCTCCATTGATGATCTGCGGCTGGAACGCTGGTCACGTGACCGCGATTACTTCGTTGCGGCGGCGGAGAAAATGGACGCCAAGGTCTTCGTGCAGTCGGCCGATGCCAACGAGCAAAAGCAGATTTCGCAAATCGAAAACCTCATTTCCCGTGGCGTCGATGTCATCGTCATCGTGCCGTTCAACGCCACGGTCCTGACCAACGCAGTGGCCGAAGCGAAGAAAGCCGGAATCAAGGTCGTGTCCTATGACCGTCTGATACTCAACGCGGATATCGACGCCTACATTTCCTTCGATAACGAAAAGGTCGGCGAGATGCAGGCCAGCGGCGTGCTGCACGCAGCGCCCAAGGGCAATTACTTCCTGCTCGGTGGAGCGCCCACCGACAACAACGCAAAAGTCCTGCGCGAAGGGCAGATGAAAGTGCTGCAACCGGCCATCGACAAGGGTGATATCAAGATCGTCGGCCAACAATGGGTGAAGGAATGGAACCCTACCGAAGCGCTGAGCATTGTTGAAAACGCCTTGACCCGCAACGCCAACAAAATCGACGGCATCGTCGCCTCCAACGACGCCACGGCAGGCGGCGCCATCCAGGCCCTGGCCGCTCAGCAACTGGCCGGCAAGGTGCCGATTTCGGGGCAGGATGCGGACCTTGCAGCGGTCAAGCGAGTGATCGCCGGCACTCAAACCATGACCGTGTACAAGCCGCTAAAACTCATCGCCTCCGAAGCCGCCAAGCTCTCGGTGCAACTGGCGCGTAATGAGAAACCCGCCTACAGCTCGCAGTACGACAACGGCAGCAAAAAAGTCGACACCATCCTGCTCACTCCGACTCCGTTGACCAAGGACAACATCGACCTGCTGGAACAGGACGGGTTCTACACCAAGGCGCAGATTGCCGGAAAGTGATCATCACCCCGTAATGCCCCCCTGCAGGAGCTCGCTCCTGCGGGACCAGCCTCGTACCTGCCGCTTATGAGTCTCTGCCATGTCCGACTATCTGCTGCAAATGAACGGTATCGTCAAAACCTTCGGCGGTGTCAAAGCGCTCAATGGCATCGACATCAAGGTCAAGCCAGGTGAGTGCGTCGGGCTGTGCGGCGAGAATGGCGCCGGCAAGTCCACGCTGATGAAGATCCTTTCCGCGGTGTACCCCCATGGCACCTGGGATGGTGAGATCCTCTGGGACGGTCAACCGCTCAAGGCGCAATCGATCAGCGAAACGGAAGCCGCCGGTATCGTCATCATTCACCAGGAACTGACGCTGGTTCCCGACCTGTCGGTGGCCGAGAACATTTTCATGGGCCATGAACTGACGCTGCCTGGTGGGCGGATGAATTACCCGGCGATGATCCACCGCGCCGAAGCCCTGATGCGTGAACTGAAAGTGCCGGACATGAACGTATCGCTGCCGGTTTCGCAATACGGCGGCGGCTATCAGCAACTGGTGGAAATCGCTAAGGCACTGAACAAGCAGGCACGCCTGCTGATCCTCGACGAGCCTTCATCGGCCCTGACCCGTTCGGAAATCGAGGTGTTGCTGGACATCATCCGCGACCTCAAGGCCAAGGGTGTTGCCTGTGTCTACATCTCCCACAAGCTCGATGAAGTGGCCGCCGTGTGCGACACCATTTCGGTAATCCGGGACGGCAAACACATCGCCACGACCGCCATGGCGGACATGGATATTCCACAGATCATCACCCAGATGGTCGGACGGGAAATGAGCAACCTCTACCCCACCGAGCCACACGACATTGGCGAGGTGATTTTCGAAGCCCGCCACATCACCTGCTACGACGTCGACAACCCCAGACGCAAACGGGTCGACGATATTTCGTTCACCCTCAAACGCGGGGAAATCCTCGGCATCGCCGGGCTGGTCGGTGCAGGCCGCACCGAACTGGTGACCGCGCTGTTCGGCGCCTACCCCGGTCGTCACGAAGGCGAAGTCTGGCTGGATGGCCAACTCATCGACACCCGCACGCCGCTCAAGTCAATCCGTGCCGGCCTGTGCCTGGTGCCCGAGGACCGCAAGCGCCAGGGCATCATTCCAGACTTGGGAGTCGGCCAGAACATCACCCTGGCCGTGCTGGACAGTTACTCGAAACTGACCCGCATCGATGCCGAAGCCGAACTGGGCAGCATCGATCGAGAAATTTCGCGCCTGCACCTCAAGACCGCGAGCCCGTTCCTGCCGATCACCAGTCTATCCGGCGGCAATCAACAAAAAGCCGTATTGGCGAAGATGCTGCTGACCAAACCCCGGGTCCTGATTCTCGATGAGCCCACCCGAGGTGTCGATGTCGGCGCCAAGTACGAGATCTACAAGCTGATGGGGGCGCTGGCGGCCGAAGGCGTGTCGATCATCATGGTGTCTTCGGAGCTGGCCGAAGTGCTCGGCGTTTCAGACCGCGTACTGGTGATCGGCGAAGGCCGGTTGCAGGGCGACTTCATCAACCATGAACTCACTCAGGAACAGGTGCTCGCCGCCGCACTCAGTCAGCCTGACAGCCATAACAATAAAGATCGGAAATCCGCGTAAATGAATCAGGTCAAACAACTCTTCACCCGCTACAAGATGCTCGCGCTGGTGTTTGCCGTGGCGTTTATCTGGCTGTTCTTCAGCTGGCAGACCGAGGGCGGATTCCTGACACCGCGCAACCTCTCCAATCTGCTACGCCAGATGTCCATTACCGGGATTCTCGCCTGCGGCATGGTGCTGGTCATCATCAGCGGCGAGATCGATTTGTCGGTCGGCTCATTGCTGGGCCTGCTCGGTGGCGTCGCGGCCATTCTCGACGTTATTTACCACATACCGCTGCTGGCGAACCTGAGCCTTGTCGTCCTGTGCGGACTGCTGATCGGCCTCGCCAACGGCTACATGGCCGCCTACCTGCGCATTCCGTCTTTCATCGTGGGGCTGGGGGGCATGCTGGCTTTCCGGGGCATTTTGCTGGGGATTACCGGCGGCACGACCATCGCCCCGGTGTCGCCGGAGCTCGTCTACATTGGCCAGGGTTATTTGCCACACACGATCGGCACGGGCCTGGGCGTTCTGCTGTTCGCACTGACGTTGTTCCTGACCTGGAAACAACGGCGCAATCGCGCCCTTCACGGCCTGGCGGCACATTCACTGGTGCGCGACGTAGCACGCGTGCTGTTGATCGGCGCGGTACTGGCCGGCTTCGTCCAGACCCTCAACAGCTATGACGGCATTCCCGTGCCGGTCCTGCTTCTGCTGATCCTGCTGGGCGGGTTCAGCTACGTGACCAGTCAGACCGTCTTCGGCCGACGCGTCTATTCCGTGGGCAGCAACATGGAAGCGACGCGCCTGTCCGGTATCAATGTACAGGCCGTGAAGCTCTGGATTTTCGGGATCATGGGCGTGATGTGCGCCCTCGCCGGGGTGGTCAACACCGCGCGCCTGGCTGCCGGTTCGCCCTCGGCCGGCAGCATGGGCGAACTCGACGCCATCGCCGCCTGCTTCATCGGTGGCACCTCCATGCGCGGCGGCTCCGGCACTGTCTACGGCGCCCTCCTCGGCGCGCTGGTCATCACCAGCCTGGACAACGGCATGTCCATGCTCGACGTCGACAGTTATTGGCAGATGATCGTCAAGGGCAGCATTCTGGTGTTGGCCGTGTGGGTAGATGTGAGCACCCGGACCGGACGACGCTGATCCGCTGTGGATGAGGCCAGAAGCGGTCAGTCGCTCAAAACACTTAAAAGCCACTGATTGCTAAAGCAATCAGGATCCGAAAATAGCTCACTCGGTCGAAGGGACGGATGCTTTGCTGCCCAAGCGGATCAGCTCATTGGAAAAACACAGGCCGACGATGATCAGTACTGCCCCTGCGTACAGGCTTTCGCGCGGTACTTCATTGAGCACCACAAACGCCAGCAGCGCGGCGAACAACGGCTCGGTCAGCTCCAGCGCCTGCACTTGGGATGGCTTGAGATACTCGATGGCCTTGGTGGTGCAGAAGAAGCCCAGGATTGTCGGCAGCGCGGCCAGCGCCAGCAGTGCGGCGATCGCCAGCGGCGACAGCTCGCCGATCGCGAAACCATCGGCCGCAGCCGGCATCAGCAGGTACAGGCTGCCAAAGAACAACAATTGCCGGGTGAAGTGCAGCCCCCCCGACACACCCATCCGCTTCATGGCAACCGAAAAGGCCCCGTAGCCGCAGCCGGCCATGGAAGCTAGCGCGGCACCTTGCAGGGTAAAGCCCTGCTGCAGGTCGGCGCCGAAGATCACCGCGATCCCAGCGATAGCCAGTGCGGCGCCCACGGTCGCGTTCGCGGTGATGGCATCCTTGAGGAAAATGCGCCCCAGAATGATCGAGGAAATTGAGGCACTGGCCATCAGCACAACCACCACACCTGCCGCAGCGTAGTGCCGATAGGCGGACGTTTCGAAGTGGAACAGCACAAAGATGCCAAGGAATGCGCAGATAGCCGCCTGAGTCCATTTGGTCGTCGACGCCGGACGCTTGAGGAAAAGCAGCAAGATCGAGAGAAGCATGCAACCCAGTACGGTCTTGATGACAGCGACACTGCTGGCGGTGAAGCCATTACTCATGAGTACTTTGCTGAGTACACCGATCGTTGCGTTCAGTGCCGCGGCGGAGAGGGCAAATATGATGCCTTTGCTGAAAGTAGATTGCATTGATGACGATCCCTGTCGCTGAATTGTCGTTCGATAGAATGCCGCCCTACATCGACGGCGCAAAGGTTGAGGATACGAAGATCCCCCAACCCCACTATTTATTGTGACATAAGGGGCTAACGATTTTGTCGCCCCCAAGGGCGAAGTCAGAGAGCCTCGCCTTTGGCTATGCAATATGAGTTGACGAACGTTGCAGTGTGCTGCAAAGACTGACGTATATCCGGTTTGGCTATTCCATGTCTGTTGGCAAATTGCTCGACCGCTGCTGTATCAAAACGAGTGGTCTGGATAAAGTCCAAGGCTTCGGGTTTTGTATTCAAAAACCGCGCCACGGGAGGAATACTCAGTAGCAACTTCAGCAAACGGAGTGGAATGTAATGCTTGGGAGACTTTAAGCCCAAAGGTTGTGCCACCTGTACCAGGAGTTCTCGCAAGTTGGGAGTTTGGTCATCCAGCGCCAGCAGTTCCTGGCCCACCATGGCAGGATCAAAAGCACAAACCGCCACCAGCTCAACCAGGTAATCCACGGTGACCAGTGGCAGCCAGTGCTCGGCGGTACCGGGCACTGCAGTCAGCTTTCCCTGCACAAGGTTGCGTATCAGCTCCACCAGCGGCTGACCTTCAAGGATATGCCCCGTGCGGCTGTGGCCACAAACCGTCGAGGGGTGGACAACGGTCATCTCCCCGCCCTTGGCGGACATGACCTCCAGGGTCGCAAAATGCGCCTCCAGCTTGCTCCCCTCGTAACCACCGACATGTCGGTAGACGGCAGGCCAATTCGTCAGCTCCGGATAACGAGGATCAATTCCGATGCGCTGCAGATGTTCATGATTTTTCAGCATGTAGCCGCCGATCATCACTAACCGGCTTTTTTGCTCAGCCGCCAACAGCGCCACGCGCTTTGCCCCTTCCACATTCACCGCACGAGAATGCTCCACTGAAAGCCCCCATGCGAAGTGGGCGCCCAGGTGGAATATGACTCTGGCACGCCTTAGCACTTCTCGGTCAGCAAGACTCAGCCCGAGGTTGTCCCGCTCCAGATCGCCAGCTACGGCAAATACCCGGGTTGCGCACCCTCCCAAATTATCGACTTGCTCCCGCAGTGCAGCTAGTCGCTCCGGGCGACGCATCAACACCCGAATGGTGTGACCTTTTGCACTCAGGTACGCCACCAAATGTTGACCGATGAAGCCGGTACCCCCCGTGACAAAGCACTCCACGCTCATTTCCCTGTTCCTTGTTTAAGGTGAGAAATCAAGCGTAAACTATCGACCCAACTCTACAGTCAAGAGGTGTTTTCATGAAAATCGGTGAACTCGAAACCCGCAGCGGCGCCAGCCGCCATACGCTGCGTTACTACGAGCAAATCGGCCTGATCTCATCGCTGCGGCAAACTAACAACTATCGCGTTTACACAGCGCAAACTCTGCAGGATCTGGACTTTATCCAGCGCGCGCAAAGCATGGGGTTTTCCCTGGGGGAAATAGGCGAGATTCTGGATGCGCAGCGGAACAAGCTGATCGATTGTGCTGACGGCGCTAAGCTAATTGAAAAAAGATGGCAGAAATCAAACAGAAAATCGCCAGCTTCCAAAGCATTTATCGATATCTGGATGAAGAGCGTGCAAACCTCGAAGCCAGTGCTGCCAAGCAACTTGAGCTTCAGCAGCGGAACAACGCTTCCAACTGAACTGTCAGCTTCTGGGAAACGGAAGCTGTAGCCTGCTTACCGTTTCAAGCCCATCGCTTACGCATGTTCTAAAACCTTGTGGCCAGGCCCTAGGGAAATTCTGAAAAAGACTTCTTGGTTTTGGCAAAATTTCCGGACTTCCCCCGCCGAGCTTCCAGAGAGTTCCGATAGCGCTACCTCTCGCCCACCGTTCCAATCAGAGGTTCGCCGAGCACAATCGATCACCACCCTTACGCCAATCCGGTCTTGTCTCCTGGCCGCCAAGAACCGGTCCAGACAGCCCACTACCCGCACAAAAACCCCAGCAACGCTCGCATCACCCGTCCTTCCAAACTCACCGCATCCGTCTCCCCCCGCTCCCCCGCCGCATCGATCATGCCGTGGGCCATCGCCAGCAGGTCTTGCGCGGTCTGCAGTACATCGGCGCAGACCCACGGGGCTGACGGAAGGGTCAGCGCCGCTATCAGTTCGGTAAGAATGACGTTGGCCACGCGCTCATGGCGCTCTTGCAGCGGTAAGCGGCGCTCTTCGAAGTCGATGATTCTAGCCAGTTCCGGGCGCCGTAGCTGGTGGGCGACGGAGGCCTGGACCAGTGCGCGGATGCGTGCGAGGGCGTCGTCGTGTTGATGGACGTGCTGGACGTCATCGAGCAACTGAGTGGTTTCGCGTTCGATCAAGGCGACGGTCAGGGCGTCGCGGTTGGGGAAGTACTGGTACAGCGAGCCGATGCTTACGCCGGCGCGCTGCGCCACGGCGTTGGTGGAGCAGGCGGCGAGGCCGTCGGTTTCGAGAATGCGAGCAGCGGCTTCGAGAATGGTGTCGACGGTGTTGGCCGAACGGCGCTGGGTCGGGAGTTTGCGGGGGTTTAAGGGCGGTATTTCGCGGTGTTTGGTCATGATCGGGATGCGAGTTTTAAATATGAGTTATGACTCGTATTCTGGATTGGCTTTCCCCACTCTTCAACTACCAGGAATCATTATCATGGCTACGACATCACTGAGTGTTTTCATGTTGGTCAAGACCACCCAGGAATGGCTGGGGTTTTCAGTCGAGCATCGCTTTGAGCTGATGCGCACGCAGATGGAGCCGATTTTGCAAAAGCATGCGGCGCAGGTCTCGATGCGGTTTTTCGACATCGAGTTCTATTCGGCGCGGGTCACCGATCTGTGGTTGTGGGAAACCGACAGTCATCATGCGTATGAACTGCTGGTGGAGGATCTGCGGGAGACGCCGTTCTGGGATCGGTATTTCACCATCGTCGAGATTTTGCCGGGGGTGGAGAATGCCTATGCCAAGAATTATGATCAGGCACCGTTGTTGAGTGCGTAATGAAAATACCCCCGACTCCACCCGCCAAGTTTTCCGATGAAGCAAATGACTTTCGCCGATGCCGAGTACGCCGGAAAACGCAAGCAGACCCGTAAAGAGTTGTTCCTGATCGAGCGGCGGCCAAGCGCGCGTTCGACACCATGATGGGGATGAGCAAGATCGACATCGCAGCGATCGAAGCGGCGCTGGGGCGTTAGCCAACGCTGCTTGGGGCTGGGCGTTTGGATATGTCGATTCTGGCTGCTCCAGACGCCTCTCCCCACGCAGTGAACAGGCGGTGCCCCTTATTCCGGCAGTCCCGCTTTGCGTAGACCGTCCACCAGCGTGGCGAGATTCTCCGGCCGGTGGATCGGTAGCCAATCAGAGATAGTGCTGAGGCATAACGTAGGATCGAGCTTGCGCAAATGGTCCATCGCACGCTGCGCTTCGGCCATCCGTCCGGCAAGCGCATGGCTCGCGGCAAGGATGGCGACAGCCAACAGAAAATCGGGCAAATCCCGAAGTGCTTTCTCTGCCCATGACGACGCCGTATCAAAGCGCCCCACGAAGAGATTCGCGACCGCCATTCCGGCTTGCATTCTGTACAGCTCCGGGTCCAGGGGGCTGAACCGCATGGCGTGCGTAAAGTACTCGATGGCTGCATCGGTTTCGCCGTGCCAGAGCCTGAGGAACGCGCCGAGGAACCACGCGGCGGCGAGGTTCGGATTGAGCACGAGTGCCTTGTCCAGCAAAGCAATACCGCCCCGCAGGTCGCCGGCAAGATAGCCAAGCGTATGACCGCTTCGGGTGAGAGCGACCGCATCGCCCTTGTCCAACTCCACTGCCCGGCGAGCGAGTCGGATACCCTCCGCGACCTCCCGTGGGTGATCAGTCATCCAGCGATTGGCTTTGCGCCAACTATGACACCAGGCCGCCATCGCATAGGCCGATGCAAAATCCGGGTCGAACTCTATGGCCCTATGGAAGAGCGGCAGCGCCTGGTCGATGGCCTCCCGGGTGCCATGATGAAGCTTGGCCATTGCGCGCAGATAGTAATCGTAGGCGTCGAGGCTTTCGGTGGGCGTGTGCCTCGCACGCTCGATCTCTGCCCGCTCAAGCTGTGGTGCGATTGCGCCGACCACGCTTTCGGTGATCTGGTCCTGCAGTTCGAAAATGTCCCCCAGCACACCTTCGAAACGGCCTGCCCAATGGTGAGCCCCGGTTGTCGCATCGATCAGCTGGGCCGTGATGCGCACGCGATTGTTGGCTTTGCGCCAACTGCCCTCCAGCACATAGCGAACGCCCAGTTCGCGACCGACTTGTTTCACGTCCACCGTACGGGTTTTGTAGGTAAAGCTCGAGTTGCGCGCGACGACAAACAGCCAGCGATACTGCGACAGCGCCGCGATGATGTCCCCTACCACGCCGTCGGCCAGGTAGTCCTGCTCTTCGTCCCCGCTCAAGTTCACGAACGGCAAGACGGCGATGGACGGTTTGGCCGGCAGCGCCGGCTCGGATGCAGAGGCTTGAACCGAGGGGGCGGATTCGGTACCTGGAAGGCCAACGCAATCCAGCGACGTGACGTCGGCGACGAACCGGAATCCCTTGCGGGCCACCGTTCGAATCACACGCTGCTGCTGACCGTTGTCACCGACTGCCTTGCGCACCGCATTGATGTGGCTGGCCAGGGTCGACTCGGAGACGATTCGGCCGGTCCATATCGCATTGATCAGGTCGTCCCGGCTGACGACGTGCTCGCGGTTCTGCGCCAGGTAAACCAGCAGGTCGAAAACCTGGGGCGCAGTGGCAACGACCTGGGAGGCCCGAAGGAGTTCTCGCCGGTCCAGGTCGAGCACGCAGTCATCAAACACCAATAGCATTCAGGGCTCCTGTCCCGTACTCACGCGCCGGGCACATGCCCGTGGTTACCGGCCGACGATTGGCGGCCGGGCGACGTGATTTATAACACGGGTTCCTGGACAAATAGCCAAGCCAAATTCAATGGAAACCCAAGGCTCCGACAAAGTATCGCGCCCGGCTGGCGAGCATGCTCCCTACATCGATCACTGCAACGAATTTGATCGACACCCAACCGAGGAGCGGGACATGAAAATTGTCGTTATTGGCGGTAGCGGACTGATCGGGTCGAACATTGTCAGCAGGCTACGTCTCTATGGACACGAGACGGTGGCGGCCTCGCCACGTACGGGCGTGAACACCCTCACCGGCGAGGGGCTGGCCGAAGCGCTTGCCGGTGCTCAGGTCGTCGTCGATGTGGCGAACTCTCCCTCATTTGAAGACCGGGCCGTCATGGAGTTCTTTCAAACGTCCGGTCGAAACCTGCTTGCAGCCGAAGCGGCCGCTGGGGTGGAGCACCATGTCGCGCTCTCTGTCGTAGGCCCCGATCGTCTTCCGCAAAGCGGTTACTTCCGGGCAAAAGTCGCCCAGGAAGAGCTGATCAAGGCGTCGAAGATCCCCTACACCATCCTGCGTTCGACGCAGTTCTTCGAGTTCATCGAAGGCATTGTCAATTCGGGTGCCGACGGCGACACGATTCGCCTCTCGCCTGCCCTTATCCAGCCCATCGCATCGGATGACGTCTCGGCGGTGCTGGCCGATCTTGCGGTCGGGGCACCGGTCAATGGCATCGTCGAAGTGGGCGGACCGGATCGTTTCCCTCTCGACGAACTGGCGCGCAAGTTTCTTGCCGCGCACCACGACAAACGGCAGGTCATCGCCGACGTGCATGCGCGCTACTTCGGCGATGAGTTGAATGATCGATCCCTGGTCGCGGGCGACGACGCGCACATCGGTCCGACACGCTTCCTGAACTGGCTCAGCCGCACATCGGCTTAAAGACCGCGCCAGTCAGCCAGGCAGGACGCTATCGAATCTCCACCTACGTATTTCTCACACAGAGGATTCACCATGACCCAGCGCATCGATTACCAGAAGCAATCCCCCGAGCTGTTCAAGAAGTTCGTCGAGTTCAGCCTTGCCTTCAAGCAATGCGCCATCGAGGAGTCGCTGCGCGATCTCGTGGATATCAGGGCATCGCAACTCAACGGCTGCGCCTTCTGCGTGGACATGCACGTGAAGGAAGCCACGATCCATGGCGAGCGGCCGCTCAGGATCCACCATGTCGCCATCTGGCGTGAGTCAACGCTGTTCAGCCCACGCGAACGCGCGGCCTTGGCATGGACCGAAATCCTCACCCAGATTCCCGCCCATGGCGTGCCTGATGAGCTCTATGAGCGTGTTCGTATACAACTGTCCGAGAAAGAGCTATCGGACCTGACCTTCCTGATCATGTCGATCAATGCCTGGAATCGCATCAACGTGGGCTTCCAGGTCGTGCCCGGCTCGTACGACAAGGCATTCGGCGTAGACAAGTCCGGCCTGTCCTGATCAGGCATCGGCACACAGGCGCAGCCCCGCCAGGGTGCCGCGCCATCTACTAATCGACAACGAGGAACACGCCATGTCCATTTTCAGAACCTTCGCCATAGGACTCCTGTTGGCCACCGGCACCGCCGGCGCGCAGGAGGCATTGCCACCGGCGCAGGTAACACCGCTGATGACCAAAGCACTGGCGGACTATCCCGATAAGGAGGCGGTGATGATCACGGTGGAGTTTCCACCGGGTGGAGGCGATCCCGTGCATCGGCACAATGCACACGGATTCATCTATGTGCTGGAGGGTTCGATTGTGATGGGCGTGCGCGGCGGCGAATCCGTCACGCTGACACCGGGCCAGACCTTCTACGAAGGCCCGGACGACGTCCACACGGTCGGGCGCAACGCCAGCCTCACCAAACCCGCCAAGTTTCTGGTCGTCCTGTTGAAGGACAAGAGCAAGCCCATTTTTACTCCGGTGCACTGACAGCACCGCCCGCACACGCGGCCAGCTGCGTGCTCGGTGACGCCCTACTCGGCCGACATCATCCGTTCAACGATATCGGCCTGGGGCGCTCCCTTCCTCGACAGGACGCTGCAATGACTTCTCAACGGCTGCTTTCACAATTACGGCAGTGCGCAATCGCAACCCTAGGGGCAGTTTCGCTGGCCGGCTGCATGGTCGGCCCCGACTTCGTGAAGCCTGAAAACGGTCTTCACCAAACGGTGCTAGCGCCCAGACAGGACTACCCAAGCGCCGCCCTGACTTCCGACGCCGCAGTGCCCTCCCAGTGGTGGTTGTTGTTCAACGACGCCGTGCTCGCCGAGCTGCAATCACGTGCGCAGGCTGACAACCTTGATCTGCTCATAGCCTCCGAACGCATTGAACAAAGCCGGGCGCAACTGGGCATCGCCTCCTCGCAGTTGCTGCCCAGCGTGGCGGCCAATGCCAGCTACACGCGTGAGGGGCTCAGCGAACATGGCAAGTTCGCCGCCCTGGGAGCGCCTACTGCCCCCGATAATTTCTGGCAGCTTGGATTCGATGCCAGTTGGGAGCTCGATCTGTGGGGCCGTACCCAGCGCACGCGCGAAGGTGCTGCAGCGACCCTGGAAGCCACGGTGTATGACCGCGAAGCGGCACGGGTGGCTTTGTCCGCCGAAGTGGCGCGCACCTATTTGCAGTTGCGCGGAACGCAGGCACAACTGGACATCGCGCAGCAAAATCTGAGGATTGCCGAACGCACCCTCGGCCTGGCCGAAAGCCGCGAGCGTAACGGCGTCGCGACGCGCTTCGAAACCTCGTCCGCTCGCGCGCAATTGGCGACTATCAAAGCCTTGGTTCCCGAACTGACCCAGCGCCGCAACGCCCTGATGAATGCCCTGGCGTTGTTAATGGGAGAACAGCCGCGCGCACTCGATGCGCAACTGCGTCAAGCCATGCCCTTGCCTTCGCTGCCGACTCACGTACCGGTCGGCGTCTCTTCTGAACTGGCTCACCGGCGACCCGACATCCTGCGCGCCGAAGCCCAGCTGCATGCCGCGACAGCCGCCATCGGTGTGGCCAAGGCTGATTTCTACCCGCGTATCGGCTTGAAAGGAAAAGTCGGCGTGGAAGCTTTTGAAAGCGGCGATCTCGCGAGTTGGGACTCGCGCTTCTTTTCCGTCGGCCCGACGGTTTACCTCCCGATCTTCCAGGGAGGGCGGTTGACGCAACGCCTGGCCCTGAACGAATCACGGCAAAAAACCGCCGCGCTGGCTTATCGGCAAACGGTATTGCGAGCCTGGCATGAAGTGGACAATGCCCTGGATGCCTGGGCGGCCCAACAACGCCGGCACGCTGAATTGCTGGATTCGTACGAACAGAACAAGCAAGCACTGCAGTCTGCCGAACGCGGCTATCAGCAAGGCGCTACGGACTATCTGAGCGTACTGACGGCGCAGCTCAATGTGCTTGCCAGCCAAACCAGTCTCAATGACAGCGCGACCAACGCCACGCTCACCGTGGTCAACCTCTACAAGTCGCTGGGTGGCGGTTGGGACCCGCAGGCTGGCATCGATCATTCAACGGCACCTCCATCGGTTGCCCTCGCGTCTCCGGTTGTTTCACCTTCGAAGGCCGACCAATGAACGGAGTCGCATTGTCGCCAGCGGACGTCCCTGCTACCGCAACGCCTGTGGCCAAGCCCTCGATACGCCCAATGGCAGGTCTCGTCGGGATTTTCATCGCAGCCATGATGGCGGGTTTGAACACCCGCGTCGGCGCATTGGCGTTGGCCGATGTACGCGGTGCACTCGGTTTTGGCCTCGACGATGCCTCCTGGCTGACCACCGCGTACAGCGCCGGGGAACTGATTGCCATGCCCTTTGCGGCGTGGTTTGCCATTACGCTATCGCTGCGGCGCTTCGAACTGTGGATGCTCGGCAGTTGTGCACTGCTAGCGGTGATCCTGCCCTTCATCCACGATCTGAACCTGCTGCTGACCTTGCGCTTTGTGCAAGGCATTGCCTGCGGCACGACGATTCCGTTGCTGATGATGGCGGCGCTGAAATTCCTGCCAGCGCCCATACGGCTGTATGGGCTGGCGCTGTATGCGATGACCGCGACCTTCGCGCCCAATCTCTCGATCTGGCTGGCCGGGTACTGGACGGATGGGCTGTTCGACTGGCGCTGGGTGTACTGGCAGATCATTCCCCTGACCCTCATCGCCGGATTGTTGGTCGGGTGGGGACTGCCGCGGGAGCCCATCCAGATCCCACGCTTTGGGCAAGCCAATTGGTCTGGCATGGCTTGCGGTGTGCCCGCGCTCGGTTTGATCACCGTTGCACTGGATCAAGGCGTGCGGCTGGACTGGTTTCATTCGCCCTCGATCACCTTATCGCTGGTGGCCGGACTGGCACTGCTGGCCGTCTACCTGCTGACTGAGTGGTATCACCCCTCACCGTTCATCAAATTGCAGATTCTCGGCCGCCGCAACCTGGGGCTGGGCTGCATTCTGTTTGTCTGCCTGTTGGTGGTGCTGATGTCCAGCTCACTCTTGCCGGCCAGCTATCTGGGCCCGTTGCAGAACTACCGACCCCTGCAAATGGCATCGATCGGTTTGATCGTCGCCTTGCCGCAACTGGTCTTGGGGCCTGTGGTGGCGCTGCTGCTGTATCAGAAGCGGGTCGATGCGCGCATCGTGTTCACGTTGGGGCTGTTGTTGATCGCGCTGGCTTGTTTTTGCGGGGCGCAATTGACTTCCGACTGGAACCGCGAGCAGTTCGTCGTGGTGCAAACGCTGCAAGCGTTCGGCCAGCCAATGGCGGTGGTATCGATGCTGTTTCTGGTCACCAGCGTTGTGCAGCCCCCCGAAGGACCTTATGTGTCCGGCACCATCAACACCCTGCGCGCCTTCGGTTCACTGGCCGGTGCGGCAGTGGTCGGACAGCTGATGACCGTGCGCGGTCGTTTCCATGGGGAAATGCTGCTGAACCATGCGGCCCTGGCAGATAACGCCCTGGCGCTTGAGCCTTCCCAATTGATGGACCTCATCGGGCAGCAGTCGCAGGTGCTGTCGATCGCCGACGCCTATCGCGTGCTGGGCATTCTGGCGCTGGCATTGATTCCTCTGGTGCTGCGGCTGACCTACATCCCCGCACCCGACGTGCGCGCGGCCTCGCCCTCTTCCTCTCCTTCATCTTCCTCACACGGATAACCCATCATGGCCTTGCCAAAGAAAGCCAGGATCATCAGCGCGGTGCTACTGCTTGCAGTGGCGATCGGCGGTGTTCTCTATCTCAATCGCCCCGAATCCAGCGCATCGACCCAGTCCACGGACGATGCCTATGTCCACGCCGACTTCACCACGGTCGCACCGCAGGTGTCGGGAACGGTCGACTCAGTGATGGTCGAAGACAACCAGCTGGTCAAGAAAGGCGATCTGCTTGCGATCATTGACGACCGTGATTTCGTTGCGGCCCTGAACGCAGCGAAGGCCGAGGTCGCCAGTGCCCGGGCCGGCATCGCCAGCCTGCAAGCGCACCTGATTCAGCAGGAAACCGCCATCCGCCAGGCCCAAGCGGCCGTTGCCGCAGACGACGCTGCGCTCAAGCTGGCCAGCGTCAATCAGACCCGTTATCGCAACCTGGCCACCGACGGCTCGGGAACGGTGCAAGCGCGGCAACAGGCCGAAGCGCAATTGAGCATTCAACAGGCCCGTGGGGAAACGAGCCAGGCAGGTTTACAGGCCGCTCGGCAACAAGTGGATATCCTGAAAGCTGATCTGGAGAAAGCCAGGGCGGCTCTTGCCCACGCGCAAGCCGCACAAGCCACCGCAGAGCTGAAACTTTCCTATACCCGCATCACTGCGCCGATCGGCGGCACAATCGGACAGAAATCGGTGCGTATCGGTGCTTTCGTCAATGCCGGAAAACCCTTGCTGGCGATTGTTCCGCTCGATGCCGTCTATGTCACGGCCAACTACAGGGAGACGCAACTGGCGCGCGTACAAAAGGGTCAAGCCGTGGATATCGAGGTGGATGCCTTGCCGGGCGAGACGCTGCAAGGAACGGTGGACAGCCTGGGACCGGCCAGCGGAGTCACCTACTCCGCCGTCGCGCCGCACAACGCCACCGGCAACTTCACGAAGATCGTCCAGCGCTTGCCTGTACGCATTCGTATCGATCCCGATCAGCCCGCGGCGGCGAAGCTGCGAGTCGGCATGTCCGTGACACCGAGAATCCGTATCCGGTGATATGACGCCGGCGTGTCTCGTTACAATGCTCCAAAAGCTACTCCCAAGAATGAGAATGACCTTGCAGAGCCTAACCCCGACACCCGCCCTCACCGCCCGCGAAGTCTGCCAACGCCTGCGAGACGCCGCCCTGGAAGTCCTCCCGTTGCGGCGCCTCCACGAACCGTGTGAACCCGGTCAGGTACAGGTCGATATCGAAGGCTGGCGTCTGACCCTCGACTTCGACGGCAACCGCTTGCACCACTGCCAACACTGCCGGAGTCCGGACGGTCGCGAGGGAACACTCCAGGCCTGGCGTTACGGCACTGACCCGGTCAGTTTACTGAGCACCTGGGAGTTGGCGCAGGTTGAGCGACTATTGAGATAGCGACGACCCGTCCACCGGCGAGGAGCGAGTTGGAATATTGGCCGTAACGTACTGGATCACCTCTTCAAGCGTGTCTATGTCTGGAGCATTGCTCACTAACGCTTGCGGGCGGCACCATGGGTAATCCAGATGCGATAGCCACTCCATGATGCAGTGCAGATCAGTCGCTGGCAGGGTTTTCATGTGCTCGATGGTGATAGCGAGCCTCTGGACAAGTCCCGACTCGGGGCTGAACTGCCATTCATACAGACCGCAACCGACCCGGGCTTCACCGGAGTGCTTGTCGGACATGCCGACCAGCCATTTGCACTGGAAGGTTTTGGCCTGCGGTTCAGGTGGGTGTCCCAGGCAGAAGGTATAGACGTTTTCGAAGGTCTGGCCGAACCGCCTGACCAGCACATCACCGATAGGCCCAAGGCCTTCGACGTGGGGTGGAAACGAGATGGATCCGGTGCGCACGACCATGTCCAGGATCGCGTCTGGCGTAAAGGCCTGGTGCAACAAATGTGGACGGTTGCCGTCCTTGGCTTTGATGTACTGTCGAATCGATAGTTGAGCAGTGTTCATTGTTTGTCCGTCGCATCCATACTGGGTTGAGAGCCGCCTCATGCGCGGCTCACATGACTCGCCTTTACAAAGCACTATTCCATAAGTCCCCCACAATAGGAAAAAGGCAGCGATGGTTACTTTCTGGCAAAGGGACTCAGCCTCATGATGCGTCGTGTTGGCTTATTGCTCATCGGGACTCTCGGACTGGCACTGATCCTGCCTTGGGCTGCCTATTGGGTCGGTCTGAGCAGAATATCGCAGTATCCTTCGCCCCCCTCTCAAGCTATATCCACTGCGCAGCGTGAGTGGGTATGGAGCCTGGCCAAAGGCTCAGGCGAGCCGGTAATAGTGCAGTTGAGCCCGTACTCATATCTGTACGACCTTTTCATTTTGAAAGGTAACAACGATAGGAATATGCAGGTCGCCTGGTGGGCGGCCTCTGAACACTTGATCAAACAGGACTCAACACAGCGAATGCTGTGGTGGCACCTGTCCGGCGCGGCTCTGACTATATGGTTAACCAGAAACTGGACAGATCAGCAGATAACAGCAGCGGCTTTCGTCGCCCTTCAGCAGCGGGGCGAGGTATATGGTGGTCACTAGCCAACAAAGCATTGGGGAAGCGCAACGGGAGGCATAAATGCTCAGGCTGTTCCTGTTATTGACTATTTTGTGGTGTGTATTCATATCGACTGCAATGGCGTTTGCACCGGAACGCGTGCTCGCTTATGTACAACAAAGTCGTATCTGGATGTGGTACATGAAAACCATATTCAGTATTACAAGCGAATCCCTTGGTAGTAAAACGGCTGTTCGATGGGTACGCATTCAAGGAGGAATCGGTTTGATTGCGGCACTGCTTGCGCAATATGTCTGGCTTATTCATCCTGCCTCTAGCTCATAGGCGGCCGTTCAAGGTGGCCATATCCGTTGTCTGACTGCCTCACTACGTGAAGCTGCCTCTGATCAGAAGCGGTATCAAAAGTGCGACTAGCAGCTGGTTATTTGACCCGCATCAATCCTGTTGACGCGCCCGTTGTCCGACCGTGTCCACAGCCAGTTATACACGTCGTATCCGCCTTCGCACTTGCCTTGCTTTCTGCCCTGGAAGTCGAAAGTCCGCCATGCGCCATTCTGATGTGAAGGTATCCCGAGCACTCTTTGAATATCTATATCTGTAGAACCTGGCCATAGGTGATTGGCAAATGACACAGGATGCAACTGTGCCGGTAACGCAGGACAGTCACTGCTCGGCCGTGCAGTCTTGAGTTTTTCGGCGACAACACTGGTCACATAGTGGCTGTCCCCGCCCATCTCGGCATTCGAGATGATCCATATCCGCACGCCGACACTTGGCTGGCTGAAGCACAACCAATACACACTTGCACCTGCATCGCCTCGATGTGCGAGGGTGCCAACGGAAGCTTCGCTCATCACCTGCGCTAGCGTTGTTTTCTCGAATTGAATGACGAACGCCCCAAGCGTAGCGCCTTGCGAAGGGGCCTCCTTCAGAGTGGCCGGCCATTCGATCACATCGAATGGGCCCATGGGCGGTGGAACAGCGGCTGTCGCGCTAAAGGCGATGCTGAACGATCCGAAAAATAGCGATGACCGATTCATTGCGCGCCTCCGTTTGACTACCAACACCTCAGATCTTAGTGAACGCGATGAATTTCTGCCCTTCACGACCGGCTGCAAACGGCTGCAAACGGCCGATTCTGTTGAAAAAGTCGGATTTTCAGCTGGCCTGAACTCAGGCACGACCAGCACTGGAGAACCTACTCACCACATTGAGTGGTTTTTCGGCCCTTCGTTGAGCTTTGCCGCTCGGTTATTGGGTTGGTTTTAGGTTTTTTGTTTCGTGCAGACGCACCTATCCCGTGACCGGTGGCCCTTGAGAGGTAAATTTGGCCAGACGTCGCAGGTTCTGCACCGCAGCGGCCAGCGTGAATTCATCAGTCGCGCCACTCATGCCACGTAGGCGCAGGCGATCCAATTTCAGGATGCGCTTGAGGTGGGCAAACAACATTTCGACCTTTTTACGTTCGTGGCGAGAGCGCACATACGCAGGTGTCGTTGCGATTTGCCGAGCCACATCACGCGCGGCTTCATGGACGCTGCGAGCGATCTTACGGAACGCAGTGTTCGGGCAGCATTGGGCTTTCATCGGACATTCAACGCAGTCGGCCTGCCGGGATCGGAAGATGATGGTGTTGGCCTTGGTGACGTGTGAACGCTCATTCTTGAAGGCTCGCCATTCGCTGCGCAATGCGTTGCCGGCCGGACAGCGGTATTCCTCAGTCTCTTCATTCCAGTGGAAATCGCTGTTCGAGAAACTGTCGTTCTTGCGCTCGGTTTTGTCCCACACCGGCACATGCGGCTTGATGTCTTTTTCCTCCACCATCCAGGCCAACATCGGCGCAGTGCCGTACGCGGTATCGCCGATGAGGCGTTCCGGCTTGATGTCGAATTGCGCTTCGACTCGTTCGATCATCGTCTTGGTGCTCTCAACCTCCGCCGTTCGATGAGCCGGTGTGGGTTCCACATCCATGATTACGCCTTGCTCGGTATCGATCAGATAATTCGTGGAGTAAGCGTAGAACGCTGGCCCACCTGGAGCTGCGGTCCAGCGGGCTTGAGGATCCGTCAGCGACAGGCGCTTCGGTAGCGTTTCGGCCAGAGCCTCTTCATCGAGAGCTTCAAGGTACTCACGCACGGCGCGGGTACTCAGGGCCGGATCGCTCCAGTTGACCGGTTCATCACCTGGTACACCGCGCTGCCGACTCGCATCCGCTTTGATGATGCTGGCATCCACGGCAAATCCTTCACCCTTGACCAGACCTGCGTCCATGCAGCGACGCAGCACTTCATTGAACAACCAGCGAAACAGATCACTGTCCCGAAAGCGGCCATGTCGATTTTTGGAAAAGGTCGAGTGATTAGGGACTTCATCTTCAAGGCTCAACCGGCAGAACCAACGATACGCCAGGTTCAAGTGAGCCTCTTCGCACAGCCGTCTCTCGGAGCGAATACCGTAGCAATAACCCACGATCAGCATGCGAATCATCAGTTCGGGATCAATCGACGGACGCCCAATCGGGCTGTAGAAATCGGCGAGGTAATGGCGCAGGTCGCTTAGATCGAGACACTGATCAATGCTGCGCAAAAGGTGATTGGCTGGGATGTGATCTTCAAGGTTGAACGAGTAAAACAGTCGCTCCTGCCCACTCGATAACTGTCCCATCATGCTGCGTGCTTCCCTGCTGGCCAATGCAGCAATTTTGCCGCAGGCCAAATAGGGGAGCTACTTTTTCAACAGAATCGGCCAAAAGCGGTCCTTCGCCTGAAGCCCCCTCGTCTTGCCTGAAGCCCGTCCTATGTGTGTAATCGCGATTTTTTCATGCAAGGACACCGACATGCATCTCAATACCCTCACCTTTGAGAACACGGTTCGCCCTGGAGGCTCATCAGACGGCTGTACCATAGTCGAGCGTTGTTTTTCCGATTTCCGAATCAAAAAGCTGCTATCGATTTAAGGCCGCACCCTCAGATAGCCGCTTTTTCATGTGGTTCAGTGCCCCGCAACCGCAGGCCTGCCAGCCGCACGCGGGCCCGATTTGAAGCCGTGAACCCGAGCGCTCCAGACAATTGCAAACCCCACACCCACCAACACCACCATTGCCCATGGAAAAGAGGCGACGCCCCACCTATCCAGCAACACCCCACCCACCACCCCACTCCCCGCAATTGCGCTATTCCAGGCCACCACATTCAACGACAACGCCACATCCGCCCCCTCCCCGGCCGCGTCCGCCAGTGCCGTTTGCAGCAACGTCGCCGCCCCTCCGAAGCTCAACCCCCAAACCGCTACGCCGATGTAGATCACCTCAGGCACGCTACCCAAAAAACCTAACATCACGCAAACCGCCGCAAACGCTGCCAAGCTCACCAACACAGTCTTGCGCAACAATGGCTCAACCAATTTGGCAGTCACCCAAATCCCCACCAACGCCGCAATACCAAACACCAACAACACCAAATCCACTTGATCCCCCAACCCCGCCGACGCCACAAACGGTGCGATGTAGGTGTAGAGAATGTTGTGTGCCAGCATCCAGCTGATCACCACCGCTAGTACAGGTTGTACGCCCGGCGTGGTCAGCACGGAGCGCAGCGACATGCGCTGGTGCGCAGCTTGGGGTGGGTAGTCAGGGACTTTCACCAGTACCCAGATTATCAGCACCAGGGTCAGCGCCGACATGATGCCGAAGGTGGTGCGCCAACCCACGAGGCCGCCGAGCCAGGTGCCGAGGGGCACGCCCAGGGACAAAGCAATCGGTGTGCCGACCATGGCCAGCGCCAGCGCCTTGCCCTGTTGATGGGGCGCCACCATGCGGCGTGCGTAGCCGGCCAGCAGGCTCCAGGCCAACCCCGCCGCGACACCGGCGAAGAAGCGCGCCACCAGAGTCACGCCGTAATGGGATGACAGCGCAGTGATGGAATTGAACAGCAAGAAACCGACGATGGTCAGCAGCAGCACGTTACGGCGGCGCCAGTCGCGGGTGGCGATGGTCATGGGGATGACCGCCAGCACCGAGCCCAGAGCGTAAGCGGTGACCATCTGGCCGGCCATGGAGGGGGAAATCGCCAGGCCTTCACTGATCAGCGGTAACAGGCCAGCGGGCAGGGTTTCGGTGACGATGCAGATGAAGCCGGTCATGGCCAGAGCAAGCAACGCGCCGATGGGCAGGCGGTCGGGTGCTGCCGATAAGGTGATTGAGGGTGTCACGGGAGACTCCTTGAGCGAGGACTTCAGATTTAAATACTGATCGATACAAATGTTGAGGGCAGCCAGCGCTTGTTGTCAACGACTTATGTATCGACTAGTATTTATCTCGGTATTCAGAGGAGCCTTGAAATGGCGCAAATGGGCCGCCCCCGCACCTTCGACCGCGACCACGCCGTAGAACAGGCCTTGCACCTGTTTTGGCAACAAGGCTACGACGCAACCTCCCTCGCTCAGTTGAAAGCCGGACTCGGTGGCGGGATCTCCGCGCCGAGTTTTTACGCGGCGTTCGGTTCCAAGGAAGCGTTGTTTGATGAGTGTGTACAGCGTTACCTGGCGACCTTCGCCCAGGTCACCGAATGCCTGTGGGACGAGAGCCTGCCGCCACGCCAGGCCATCGAGACAGCTCTGCGCCAGTCGGCGCGCATGCAGTGTGAAGAAGGCCATCCCAAGGGTTGCATGGTGACCCTCGGCATGATGAGCGCGCCCAGCCCAGAGAATGCGCGGGTGGTCGACGCCCTGACCCAATCTCGCGCCCGCACTCGCGCGGGGATTTTGGCGTGTGTTGAGCGGGGTGTCAGTGCCGGTCAGTTGCCGGGCAATTTTTACGCGCCCGCGATGGCTACGGTGTTCGACAGTTTCTTGCAGGGCATTTCCATCCTTGCTCGGGATAACACGCAGCATGGGGTCATTGATGCGGCCATCACCCAGATAATGCTGACGTGGGACATGGCTGCCTCTACTGTGCCGCCCACCTATTGCAATGGTTAAAAGGGGCTAATCGATTTAGCCAATCTGCGTCGATCGGTTGAATCCACAGTCGATTGATGCCGGTGATGACTGGTAGAGAACGCTCAAAAGTGGACAATGGACACGGTGATGGCAAATGGGTAGCTTCATTCGCGGGCAGCAGCCCTTGCCGTCACCCATGTTGCGTTACTCCCTGAACAATGTCGCATTTGCCGTGACCACTTCTAAGCCAACCTCACCGTTACGGAGCATATAAGACATGTCCAACATCGTCGCATGGACCCTGTTCGCCCTGGGTGTCCTCCATATTCCGTTCGGTATTATCAAGTTCAAAACAGCATTCGCCGCCGCTGTAGACTCTGGCTTCGTTGACCAATTCAAAGCGCACGAAGATCGGCGTACTGCCCTCTGGTTTACCATGCTGGGGCCGCTTTTTATGCTCGCAGGGCAGACAGCGATTCATGCCGTAGCCGTTGGCGATCTCGCGCTACTTAAAATGGTTGGCATCTATGTGCTTATGATCTCGATCATTTGCGTCATTGCTGTTCCAAAATCGGGGTTCTGGGCAACGCTGCTGGTTTCTCCGCTGATCATCGCGGCAGGGTATGGCTTGTACGCCTGACAAACGGTTCATCCTTCACGATAGGCAACAATCGGCCAAAAACGGTCTGTGGGGCACGCCTCGTAATTCCAGGGCCACTCACAATTTTGACTCGATACGACTGACTCACTCGGGCCGGTAGCGGTAACGACTTTCCGGCGCAGAATCATCATTCCCGCAGGTACAAGGCGAGTTGCACTGCGGCTCGCGGATGGCCGCCGGCCACCCGCGAGCCAGTGCCATCAAGCCAGCAGCTTAAGCTCGTCTTTACCGTACTTGAGCGATTTCTCGTCTGGAATCATCAGGCCAGTGTGCTCGTTGCGCCCCTGCAGGATGAAGCGGGCGTTCGGGGTGCCCAATTGGGTAGCGGCCTGCTGGCTGTCGGCGCCGATCTCGCCCTTCTTCATGCGGTTGACGATCACCCCCACCGCCGTATCGTTGAAGTCGCGCAGCATCCAGGCATCGCCATCGCTGTCGCCAGCCACCAACACCGGGCCATAGCCCTTCTGTTTAACCAGCACGTTCTTGATGCCGACGGTCTTGCCCGGCCCGTAGTTGAAGTGCCAGTCCGGCTGATAGCGAGTGGTGTACTTGCCGCCTTCCATCGCCATGCGCAGGCCGATCACGTTCTCAGGCGGCACGTCGTATCCGTAATGAGGATTGCCCGCGAACACGCGTACCACATCGTCGATGGAGGCGGTGCTGACATAGACATCGATGCCGTTGGCACGCAGCGTGTGCATCAGGCCGCGGATTTCCTCATGGATGCGGATGCCATGAAAGTGCGTATCCGCCACCACCCCGGCCTTGCCCGGCAACGTGCGTGAGCTCTCGTACTTGACCTTGCGCAGTGCGTCGCCGATGGCGTAGTTGTTGGAAGCCTCGGCCATCGCCTGCAACTCAGCCGTGGTCATGTTCTTGTAGAAATACAGAATCCACTTATAGCCGATCTCCACCGGGTAACTGTCGCAGATCGCGTCGTACATAAAGTAGAGCTTGGCGAGAAAATCCTTGTACTGCTCGCTGGCCTGAATCTCTTCCAGGCTCTTGTCGCCGGCGAGCCCCTTGTAGTTGGCGTGCAACCAGCGGTAATCCGCTTCTACGTCGCTGGCGATGTCTTCCATCTTGACCGGCTTGCCGTCCACCGTGGTGTAGTCCTTCATGAACGCGCCGTTCGGCACGTCCTGACGCACCACCTCAGCGAACTCATCGGGCGTCAGCTTGTACTGCAGATGATTGATCTGGTAGACCAGCAGCGCTTCTTCGCAGTCGTTCATGATGCAGGTGTTGTCCCAGTCGAACACCGCGTACGGGCGCTGGTCAGGGCGGTAGGACGCGCTCTTGACGCCGTGCTCATCGATCACCGCCTGCAGACGCTTTTGGTTGAGCGGCGACCAGCGCGCCGGGTCCAGCGCACTTGGTGTGGCCGGGGGCGTGGCGGCTTGCGTTATGCGGGACGACAACAACAGCGGACTGACAACGGAAACGGTGGCGAGGGTGTTCAGAAACTGGCGACGCTGCATGGCATAGCTCCTACTTCTAAATGAGAGGTTACAACCGAGGCGATGGCGAAAGCGTGTTTCGAAATGCGGACGAGGGGAAGAAACCGTCCGGCCACGAGGCTAGCTCCAAATACACAAAAAAACAATAATGCCTCAATATCACACAAACATGACGCGCAGGCTGCGCCAACCCAATGATCACGAGGCCGCGCCAAACTTGACAGCGACTGACGCCTCTCCACAATGCGTGCTCGGACAGCGACTCGAACAGCAGGGACACCCGGTATGTGGCAAGAAGAGCGTTACCAGCGGATCCGCGCACTACTATCGACTTTGCAGCGCGTCACCACCGACCGCATCGTCACGGAGCTGAACGTTTCACGCGAGACGGTGCGACGCGACTTGGTCGCTCTGGAGGAACAGGGAGAGTTGAAGCGGATACACGGCGGCGCCATCCGCGTTGAGGACGAAGCGCCCATCGCCGAGCGGGCGAACATCAACGTCAAATTCAAGCGTGACCTCGCGCGCGCAGCGGTCAGTCTGCTGTCGCACGGACAGACTGTGTTTATCGACGCGGGCACCACCACCGTCATCCTCGCCGAAGAGCTGGCCAAGCTGGGAGGGCTGACCGTGATCACCAACTCGTTCAACGTGGCGTTGCAATTGCGTAATCCCGCTGTGCCAGGCGGCCAGCACAACGAGGTGATCGTACTGGGCGGTTCACTCGGCGACCGTGCTCCCGCTACGGTTGGCGGCACCACGGTGGCGGAAATTGGCCGCTATCGGGCCGACCTCGCGCTGTTATCGCCCGTCGGCATCGACGCCCAGCGCGGTGCCAGCAACTACGACCACCGCGAAGCCGAAGTGGCGCGCGCCATGGCCGACAATGCCGAAGGCGTGGTCATCCTCGCCGACTACAGCAAGATCGGCGTGGAGAGCCGCGTCGCTTTCTGCCCGCCAGAACGCATCGACGTGCTCATCACCAACCACAAGGCCAGTACCGAAGCGGCGTTCGCCGCACTGAACGCCAAGCTCAAACGTATTGTCCTGGTGTAGTAGTGGCTCGGCGGTTGCAACAGGCATTGACGCAGCGTGATGCTCCAGTGCGGCGCAACCGGGTAGATCTTGCACGACGCGACTCCGGAGCCCTCCATAACAGCCTCCCGACCTAACGTAGCCGCCAATGCTAACAGTGCTAAATGACTTCTTACGATAGCCCGCAGCCTAGATCTGGCCGCCAGCTCCATCCGTACTGCTAGATGCCTTTGGCGCGTTTAGGTTTGTGGGATGCTAACCACCTTTCTGCTCAGCGTCGATGAAGCTGCCGAAGATTCGAAACATAGACGTCAGGTATGGCCACTTCTCCTTTGAATCAGGAACGCGTAGCAGCCAAAAAAATGGCCCGCATGCGGGCGGGCCAAATGGGAATTCTTCAAAGGAGCAGGGGTAATCTGCGCTCCATTATGTGAGCACTGCGTGAAAAGCATGTCGCCGAAACGAAAGCATTCGGTCGAAGCAAACACACTACTTTTGCTGATGCAGGTATTTCTGAATTGCATCAATTTCAAGTTTGCTTGGCTTTACACCGCTGTCAGATTTGAAGCTAGCGCTAGCCCAATGCGGCATTGGCGCCTTCAGAGGCTTCCCATGGTCGTCGATACCGCTCAGCACTGCTCGCTCAAATACTTTTGATTTCCATTCACTGGAATCTCCGGCCAGCTTAGGTGCCGATCCTCCCGTGCCTCGAGGCCCGTGACAAACAACGCAGTTATCTTGAAAAAGTGTTTCTCCATCTGGCGGTGATGCTATTGCCGATGAGCAGGTGAGTAGGGTTATGAACGTCAGAAATGCGCATTTCATTTTAGGCTCCTGGCGACCCAACGATGCCGTGAGCTGCTTAGGGGCGCTAAGTGAGAGCGTAGCAGGAGGCGAATGGCGATGGGCGAGAGGACTTCAGGTAGCGAATCCCGACACTGGGCCGGACTGCTTTCTCATGCGTGCTGGATCAGCTTGATCCGCCGCTGGACTGCGGTAAGCGACTCGCCAGCCTCCTTGACGGCTGATCTTATCTCATTCTTGGAATCCACAATTTTTTTGTGCCCAGTACTTAAGCTCGCTACCGTCCTTAACGTGAACTCTGATCTTGTCTGTGCCGCAAATGTGTTTGCGCTGCTCCATAGGGCTCTCCGTGTCTTGTTCATGATGTGAGGCGATTAAAGGATTTTAGGTATTCGGCGCGAGTACGCGCCGCTTAGCTATCCAGTCGTGCAGATATGCAGAAAAAGCGGCCCGTTTGGGGCGCTGGAGTTTTAGCGATTGACTGCTTCTGGCCGATTCTGTTGAAAAAGTCGGCCATGGTTTGCGTATCAGAAAAGTACGCGTCCGAGATTGAAATCTTTACTTTTTGCAGTGGCTTCCGGACCCAGATTTCACGTAGCAGCGTGCAAAAAAGGTGTTTTCACCAGTCAATGATCAGGCAGTTTGGGCAGACCGACTTTTTCAACAGAATCGGTCGTTTACTGCCCTTGGCGACAGGCAACAATCGGCCCAACAGCAGCCAGTCAATGAAGCAGTAGCCTGCGACCGCGATCAATCACAATTCAATGCCGCTGAGACAACTCAAAAGCTTGCTCAAGGAGCACCAAAGCGGACGAGCGCAGCCTCGATAAATCGTCGGAGTTTGGCAGTTCTCTGACGATTGGCCGTGTAGAGCAAATGCATTTGTCGGCTCGGTGCTTCGTAATCAGCTAACAGTCGAACCAACTCACCGCTGCGCAACGCGGGCTCAAGAAAATCTTCGGGACCAAGGACAATCCCGAACCCGTCCAGCGCTGCCGACAGCAGTGCTTTGCTCTCGTTGACCTGCAATCGACTGACGACTTGTACCCGTTCAACTGCGGAGCCTTTGCAGAATACCCATTCGCGGTCGGCCGGCCGGGACCAATAGGCATACCCCAGACACTCATGGTTCTTCAGATCATCCGGTATTTGCGGCACTCCGCGGTCGGTCAGGTAGCTCGGTGCCGCACAGGCTACCAACCGATAAGGTGCCAACGGCCTGGCGGTCAAACTGGACGCGGTCAACGGGCCAATTCTGAAAGTCACTTCATAACCCTCCTCCACCAGATCGACGAAGCGATCGGTCAAATGCAGATCGATTTCGACTTCCGGGTGTTGACGCAAAAACTCCGTCACAAAAGGCATGAGGCTATAGGAACCGAACGTGACGGGAGCGCTGATTTTCAGTTTGCCGCGCGGGGTGTCGTTCATGATCTGCGCCAGGGAGTCGGCTGCCTGAGCCTCGCTCAAAATGTGCTTACAGCGTTCGTAGTAAGCACTGCCCAACTCAGTCAGGCTCTGGCGTCGGGTGGTACGGTTCAGTAGCCGCGCACCTAGCCGCTGCTCAAGCGCGGCAACATGCTTGGCCACCATCTGCGCCGACAGGCCCAATCGCTCGGCAGCACTGGCATAGGAGCCGGATTCCGCCGCCATCACAAACGCTCCCATGCTCGTCAGACGGTCCATCATTCAACACTCCTGGTAACGAGACTAAGTAGCCGATGATTATTTATCTGCTGTTGGTTGGCAATCATCATGGTTTCTTCTTACTTAACCAGCGGAGCAAGGACATGCGTATCGGCATTATTGGGGCAGGCTTCATCGGACGTGCAGTGGCGCAATTGGTCATCGCCGCGGGACACGAGGCGATGCTCAGTAATTCACGTGGGCCGCAGACCATGAGCAGCGTGCGCAGTGGCATTCCTGGCAGTCAGGTCGGCACTATCGAGGACGCAGCACAATTTGGCGAAGTTGTACTCGTGGCAATTCCTCTTGAGCATTACCGAAGCGTGCCAGCCAAGTGGCTAGAGGGCAAAACCGTGCTGGATGCCAATAACTACTACCCGGAACGCGACGGTCACATTGCCGCTCTCGACCGATTCGAAACCACCACCAGCCGCTTGCTCGCCGAGCACCTGCCCCACTCCAGCGTGGTCAAGGCGTTCAATGCAATCCTCGCCCAGGACCTGGTGCAGGACGCGCGCCCGAAAGCAGCGCCCGACCGACGCGCACTGCCGATCGCGGCGGATGATCCGGCGGCGAAAGCGCTGGTGATCAAGTTACTGGACGAGATTGGATTCGACGCGGTAGATGCGGGCAGTCTTGATGAAAGCTGGCGATTCGAACGGGCTAAACCCGCCTACTGCATACCGCTGGATAAAGAGGGGCTGAAGGTTGCCTTGGCTGCGGCCCATCGGCAGGTCGAATTGCCCGAGGGATCGTGGCGCCGCTGAATAGCCCACAACCTGCTGGATCGAGAGAAGGCTTGGAGCTGACTGCGGACAGTGTCAGCTTTAGGTCGACTCCGACCTGTGACGGCCGGCAACAGTCGACCCAATAGGGTTGTCCACAACGCCCCATCAATTAGGCCGCAAGCGGTCGCCCTTAACGATGTGGGTGTACAGTCAAAGACACCAGTTTGAGCACAATGGGGCGAACGACGAGTATGCACAGGAATGCCACTGGCATGGCCAATTTATAGGCGTGCAGCGCATTACTTAGGTAATCATTCTCAATGCCGGAATTTGCCGCAGTGATCACGAATGACATCAAGAGCGCCATGATGGTGGCCATATACAGTGCGAAAACATAAGGCGTAGCGCGAACCGAGAGCTTACGTTGGTTGAAAAATAGAGCTTTAGAGGATGTTTTTGGATTCATATCAGACCTTTTTGATCTTCGATTGGTAGGTGACGAACACCATAGCAAGATCAAAAATTAGCAACTAGACGGCTAGCAGTGGTTGCTTTATAAACAAAATCTTATGAATGACTCTTCTCGCTGGAACAAAGATGAACCTGTTAGGGGCGATTGCTAGCTTTATCAAGGTGGTTGAAGCGGGCTCCATCGTGGGCGCGGCCAAAACCCTGGGCGTCAGTGCGGCAGCCATTAGCCAGACCCTAAATCGCTTGGAAACCCACCTGGGTACGCGCCTTCTCCAGCGCACCACGCGTAGCATGGCGTTAACCGAAAGCGGCATGGTGTACTACGAAAAAGTGAAACGTATAGCGCGTGATCTCGAATCGGCGCAAAGCGCGATCACCAGCGCGCAGACTCAACTCCAAGGGCGACTGTGCATCGCTTCTACCTCCGCTTTCGGGCGGCATGTGTTGGCGCCACTAATCGCCGGCTTCGCTGCACGTTACCCACGCCTGATACTTGAACTCTCAACCACAGATCGCAAAATTAATCATATTCAAGAAGGCATTGATCTGAGCCTGCGGATAAAACCACAACTAGAAGAGGGGATCGTCGCTCGCAAGATCGTTTCAGTCCCTTTTATCATCTGCGCGTCACCCATCTATTTGGAACGAGCCGGCTGGCCACGCGATCCTGAAGAACTCCAGCACCACGCCTGTCTACCGTTTCGCTACCCGCTAGACGGACGCTTTCTACGTTGGGGTTTTATCCGGGATGGACAACGTTACGACGCTACTCTCAATGCGACCGCAATCAGCGACGATGTTGACGCTCTAGCCCAAATGGCCGTCCGTGGCGCGGGAATAACCCGTTTGGCGGAGTTCGTGGCGGCGCCCTTTATCGAAAGTGGCCAACTCGTTCCTCTGTTTGAACATCGCCACGCTTCAACTTATGCCTACGCTGAACCGCTCGATATTTATATATGCGTCCAGGAACGCGCCGCCATCACACCCAAGGTCAAAGCTTTTATGCATTATTTGACTGAACATCTGGAAATGCGCTGGCCGATGGAAAATACCTTTACGGCGTCCTGATACGGTGCTTTGCCGCCTTTATAAATTCAATGGCCAAACTTTGCATCGGATAACAGTTACGAACTGCTGCTTGCCGGTGACTGCGGCCGATTGCAGTCTGATTCAACGGGCAGCTTCGGGTCGTATGCCGCCCTTCGCAATAAACCGCAATAGCCCAAAAGCAGTCAATTTCGCTCCATTTCGGCTACCCTCACAAAGCGCCACGCAGCAATCACCTTGTGCCAGGCGCCTCGACATTCTTCCGTAAATGCACCGGAGATCTTCCATGCTCAAGCGTACCCTGGCACTGGCCGTCGGCTTGTCCTTGTCTTTTTGCACCCTGTTGGCTCAAGCCGCCGAGACCCTGAAAGTCAGCGCGATTCCCGATGAAGCCCCGACCGAACTGCTGCGCAAGTTCAAGCCGCTTGGCGCCTATCTGGAACAACAATTGGGCATGAAGGTCGAGTTCGTACCTGTAAGCGACTATCCGGCGGTGGTCGAGGCACTAGCTACCGATCGCATCGATCTGGCCTGGCTGGGCGGCTTCACGTTCGTGCAGGCACGCCTGAAAACCGGCAATGCCATTCCGTTGGTGCAGCGTGAACAGGACGCCCAATTCACCAGCAAATTCATCACCGCCGACCCAGCCGTCAAGTCCCTCGCCGATCTCAAGGGCAAGACCTTTGCCTTCGGCTCGGTGTCCTCGACTTCCGGCAGTCTCATGCCGCGCTACTTCATGCTCAAGGAGGGCATCAAGCCGGAAACGTACTTTAGCCGCGTGGGGTACTCCGGCGCCCATGACGCCACCGTTGCCTGGGTCCAGGCTGGCAAGGTCGACGCCGGGGTGCTCAACGCCAGCGTGTGGGAAAAACTGGTCGCCGCCGGCAAGGTCGATACCACCAAGGTCAAAGTGTTTTCGACCACCCCTGCGTACTTCGACTACAACTGGACGGTGCGCGGAACCCTCGACCCGGCGCTGGCGGCCAAGATAAAGGCTGCGTTCCTGGCGCTCGATCCGGCGAACCCGAGGGACAAGGAGATTCTGGACCTGCAGGCCGCCAGCCGCTTCATCGAAACCAAGCCTGAGAACTACAAGGGCATCGAGGAAGCCGCACGCGCCGCCGAACTGCTCAAATGACATTGCATCTGACCGAGGTCAGCCTTACCCACGCCAACGGTGTCCAGGCGCTGCGTGGCGTGGATTTGCACATCGGTGCACGCGAACAGGTCGCGATCATCGGCCCGTCCGGCGCGGGTAAGTCGAGTCTGCTCAACCTGTTGGCCACCGCCCTGCGACCGGGCAACGGCGAGCTGCAGGTGCTCGGCGAGCGCGTCTGGCAGCTTTCTGCCCGTCAGCGTCAGCGGCTGCGCGCGCGTATCGGTCTGATTCATCAGGCGCCTCCCCTGCCCCCGCGCCAGCGCGTGGTCACCGCGGTGCTGGCCGGCAAGCTGGGTCAGTGGGGTCTGGGCAAGAGCCTGCTGAACCTGCTGCATCCGCTGGATGTTCCGGGCGCACGCGCGGCATTGGCCAGGCTGGACCTGAGTGACAAGTTGTTCGCGCATTGCCAGCAACTGTCCGGCGGACAGCTACAGCGCGTGGGCATTGCCCGCGTGTTATATCAAGCGCCCGAGGTGTTGCTGGCCGATGAGCCGGTATCGGCCATGGACCCGGTGTTGGCCCAGCACACGCTTTCGGTGCTGTGCCGCCATGCCCGGGAGCAGAACGTCACCCTGGTCGCCAGCCTGCACGCGGTGGAGCTGGCCCTGGCGCACTTTTCGCGCATCATCGGCTTGCGTGATGGACAGATCCTGTTCGACCTTGCGGCCAGCGCCGTCGATCGCGAGCTGCTCGACAAGCTCTACGCCAATGAGCAGTTGCAGTCCTCGCCGATTCCTCCGGCTCCCTTGAGTGTGCAGATCCCCCGATGCTGACGTCTGACACCCGCGATCCGGCCGCACTGCCCCGTCTGCTGCTCACCCTGCTGGCCCTTGCCTTGCTGTGGCCCGGCATCCGCTTCAGCGAGTTGGACCTCCGTGTGCTGGTGGCGAGTGACAGTCAGAGCGAGATGGGCCGGTTCGTGTCCGCCTTCTGGCCACCGGCCCATGGCGACGAGTTCATCCAGCTGTTGTTGCAAGCCACCCTGCAGACCCTGGCCATCGCCACGGCCGGCATGGCCCTGGCGTTGCTGTTGGCTGTTCCCGCCGGCCTGCTCGCCAGTCGTGCCCTGTCGCTGTCTGCTGCCTCCCGCGCTGGCCACCCGAGCTATTGGGGCCAACTGCTGCGTTGGCCCATACGCGGCTTGCTGATCTTCCTGCGCAGCGTGCCGGAAATTGTCTGGGCCCTGCTGTTCGTGCGCGCCGTCGGCCTCGGCCCGACAGCCGGGGTACTGGCCATTGCCATCACCTACAGCGGCATGTTGGGCAAGGTCTATGCGGAAATTTTCGAGTCGGTCGACCAGCGCCCGGTACACGCGCTACTGCAGTCCGGCAGTGGTCGGCTCGCCGCCTTTTGCTACGGAATCCTGCCCAATGTCGCTGCGGAACTGCTGTCGTACACGGTGTACCGCTGGGAATGCGCAATCCGCGCCTCGGTGGTGATGGGCTTCGTCGGTGCCGGCGGCCTGGGCCAGCAAATGGATTTGTCGTTGCGCATGTTCGCCGGCGGTGAAGTGGCCAGTCTGTTATTGACGTTCCTCGTCCTGGTGCTGCTCGCCGATCAACTCAGCCGTCTGCTGCGCTGGAGGCTGACATGAATCGCCTGTTCAACCTGGCACTGCTCCTGTGCATCGGCGCAGCGGTCATCGCCTCGTTCAACTACCTGGGCATCGACCTCGGCGAGCTCGGCGGCGCCGGCAACCTGAAGCAGATGGGCGCTTATGCCCAGCGTTTTCTCAGCCCGGACCTGAGCTCGAGCCTTCTACAAGCCATCGGCCACGGCGCCCTGGAAACCCTGGCCATGTCGGCCCTTGGCACCCTGCTCGCGGCGGTGTTCGGCCTGTTACTGGCATTGCCCGCAGCCGGGCGCTACGGCTGGCCTTTGCAGAGCGCGTCACGCCTGGTGCTCAACGCCTTGCGCGCGGTGCCGGAACTGGTATGGGCCGCACTGATGGTCCTGGCCGCCGGGCTCGGCCCCAACGCCGGCACCCTGGCCTTGGCCCTGCACACCACCGGCGTGCTCGGCCGGTTGTTCGCCGAAGCACTGGAAAACACCCCACCAGAACCGGCCGACGCCATCCGTTTGCAGGGCGCCAATGCCGTATGGGCGTTCTGTTACGGCACCCTGCCCAATCTGTTGCCACAGCTACTGGCCTACATCCTGTACCGCTGGGAAAACAACATCCGCATGGCCAGCGTGCTCGGCTTCGTCGGCGCCGGTGGTTTGGGGCAAATGCTCTATGTCAGCCTCAGCCTGTTCCAGGAAGCTCAAGCCAGCACGGTTATTCTGGCGATGCTGTTATTGGTCTTGGCCGTCGATACATTGAGTAGCTGGAGCCGTCAGCGTTGGGTCAAGGCTTGAGCCAGGAAAGTCAGCGCCCTTAACCCCACACTTTGTTACCGCATACCCCAGCCGAGTGTAAAAGCCTGCTTAGGTAACAGCCTCGCAGGCTACCTCTCCCCAGCGTTCACCTGCCTGCCAAGCCCATCCCAGAGCGCTGTACGCGCTTTCTCAAGCGCCCAATCGGCGAATTGGCCGGGTGATTGCATATGCTTGTCTGTACAAGTACTTGCGTGTGCATAGGACATTTCGCAGCGCAGTACACGCGCTCTTGCGGCACAAGCGCTTTCGATGGTCCCTGGGAATAAAATAATGAAAAAAGCATTTCTCACTCTTTCTGCATTGGCTTTGTGTGTGACTGCCGGTTCTGCGCTGGCCAAGGAGTACAAGGAGTTGCGCTTTGGCGTCGACCCCTCATATGCGCCGTTCGAATCCAAGGCCGCCGACGGCGGCTTGGTGGGCTTCGATATCGACCTGGGCAACGCGATCTGCGCGGAGCTGAAGGTCAAGTGCAAGTGGGTCGAAAGCGACTTCGACGGCATGATTCCCGGCCTCAAGGCCAACAAGTTCGATGGAGTGATCTCTTCCATGACCGTCACGCCGGCGCGTGAGAAAGTCATCGATTTCTCGAACGAGCTGTTCTCTGGCCCGACCGCGCTGGTATTCAAGAAAGGCGCGGCCATCGGCACCGATCCGGCCTCCCTCAAGGGCAAGAAAATCGGCTACGAGCAAGGCTCCATTCAGGAAGCCTACGCCAAGGCCGTGCTGGACAAGGCCGGGGTAGAGACCCAGGCCTACGCCAACCAGGACCAGGTGTACGCTGACTTGATCTCCGGACGCCTCGATGCCTCGATCCAGGACATGCTGCAAGCCGAACTGGGCTTCCTGAAGTCGCCACCAGGCGCCGACTTCCAAGTCAGCGAGCCGGTCGAAAATCCCCTCCTTCCAGCCAAGACCGCCGTGGGTCTCGCCAAAGGCAACGTCGAGCTTCAGGCCTTGCTGAACAAAGGTATCAAGGCACTGCACGACAATGGCACCTATGCGGCCGTCCAACAGAAGCACTTTGGCGATCTGAATCTCTACAGCTACAAATAATGACCCTGCGCCCATTTCCGGATGGGCTCTTCTTTGATTGACGTAGGGCTGCTCAATGTTAGAAAACCTATTGCAGATTCTTGGGCTGTCAGACTTTAGCCTCAAGGGTTTCGGCCCGCTGTTGCTGCAAGGCTCCTGGATGACGGTCAAATTATCCTTTCTGTGCTTGCTGGTGAGCGTTGGCCTGGGCCTGATCGGCGCCAGCGCCAAGCTTTCGAAATCGGCACTGCTGCGTGTCCCTGCGCAGGCCTACACCACGCTGATTCGCGGGGTGCCGGACCTGGTGCTGATGCTGCTGATCTTCTACAGCCTGCAAACCTGGCTGTCCTCGTTTACCGACTTCATGGAATGGGAATACGTCGAGATCAACCCGTTCAGCGCCGGGGTCATTACCCTGGGCTTCATCTACGGGGCTTATTTCACCGAAACCTTCCGTGGCGCCATCCTTGCCGTACCGCGAGGGCAGATGGAAGCGGCTACCGCCTACGGCCTGACCCGCGCCCAGCGCTTCCGCCTGGTGGTGTTCCCGCAAATGATGCGTTTTGCCCTGCCGGGCATCGGTAATAACTGGATGGTGATCCTCAAGGCCACCGCGCTGGTGTCGATCATCGGCCTGGCCGATCTGGTCAAGGTGGCCCAGGACGCGGGCAAGAGCACCTATCAGCTGTTCTTCTTCCTGATTCTGGCCGCCTTGATCTATCTGGTGATAACCACCGTTTCGAACTACGTCTTGCGCCGGATGGAAATCTTCTACGCCGCAGGCACCCGGGAGGCCGTGCGATGATCGAGCTACTGCAGGAATACTGGAAACCTTTCCTGTTCCAGGACGGCAATCACATCACCGGGCTGGCCATGACCCTTTGGCTGCTCAGCGCTTCGATCTTCTTCGGCTTCGTGATGTCGATCCCGCTGTCGATCGCCCGGGTCTCAAGCAATGTCTGGGTGCGCTGGCCGGTGCAGTTCTACACCTACCTGTTTCGCGGTACGCCGCTCTATATTCAGCTGCTGATCTGTTACACCGGCATTTACAGCCTGGCCGCGGTGCGGGCGCAGCCAGTACTGGATGCGTTCTTTCGCGATGCGATGAACTGCACCATCCTCGCCTTCGCCCTGAACACCTGCGCCTACACCACGGAGATCTTCGCCGGGGCGATTCGCAGCATGAACCACGGTGAAGTCGAAGCGGCCAAAGCCTACGGGCTGACCGGCTGGAAGCTGTACACCTACGTGATCATGCCCTCCGCCCTGCGTCGCTCGCTGCCTTACTACAGCAACGAAGTGATTCTGATGCTGCACTCGACCACCGTGGCCTTCACCGCGACCATCCCGGACATCCTGAAAGTCGCGCGGGACGCCAACTCGGCGACCTTCCTGACCTTCCAATCGTTCGGCCTCGCCGCGTTGATCTACCTGGCAGTCACGTTCTCCCTGGTCGGCCTGTTCCGCCTGGCTGAACGCCGTTGGTTGTCTTTCCTCGGCCCGGCTCACTAATTCAGGATGCTTGTTCATGTACAAACTGACCGTTGAAAACCTGCACAAAAGTTACGGCAACCATGAAGTCCTCAAGGGCGTTTCGCTGAACGCCAGGACCGGCGATGTGATCAGCCTGATCGGCGCCAGTGGTTCGGGCAAGAGCACCTTTCTGCGTTGCATCAACTTCCTGGAAACACCCAACGACGGTGCCATGAGTCTGGACAACCAGCAGATTCGAATGGTCCATGACCGCCACGGCATGCGCGTGGCCGACGCCAACGAACTGCAACGCATCCGCACTCGCCTGGCGATGGTGTTCCAGCACTTCAACCTGTGGAGCCACATGACGGTGCTGGAAAACATCACCATGGCTCCACGCCGGGTACTGGGTGTCAGCAAGAAGGACGCAGAGGATCGCGCCCGGCGCTACCTGGACAAGGTCGGTTTGCCGGCACGGGTTGCTGATCAATACCCGGCGTTTCTCTCGGGTGGTCAGCAGCAACGGGTCGCCATTGCCCGTGCCCTGAGCATGGAACCGGAGATCATGCTGTTCGACGAGCCGACGTCGGCCCTGGACCCGGAACTGGTGGGCGAAGTGCTCAAGGTGATCCAGGGGCTGGCCGAAGAAGGCCGCACCATGATCATGGTGACCCACGAAATGAGCTTTGCGCGCAAAGTGTCGAACCAGGTGCTGTTCCTGCACCAGGGGCGGGTCGAAGAGCAAGGTGCGCCCGAGGACGTATTGGGCAACCCCAAAAGCGAGCGCCTGCAGCAATTCCTCAGCGGCAACCTGAAGTAACCGGAGCGCCTTCGAGCGACCGCAGGGTTGCTCGAAGGCGCTGGCTCGACCTGATAATCCATCCCTCCCGCCCTCTACCGAGCAGCTGAACTCATTCTTCCTGCAGCCCTGCCATACTGTTCAGCATGACCCGTGCAACTTTCCGCTTCTACGAGGAGCTCAACGATTTCCTGCCGGCCGAACGGCGGCGGCAGTCCTTCACTTGCGAGTGCGCGCGAGGGGCGACGGTCAAGCACATGATCGAGGCGCTCGGGATACCGCACACCGAGGTCGAGATGGTGCTGCTCAATGGCGAGTCGGTGGGCTTTGAGCGGGTGATCTTCGACGGTGACCGGCTGGCGGTGTATCCCAAGTTCGAAGCGCTGGACATCAGTCCGTTGCTCAAGGTTCGTACGCAACCTTTACGGGTGCTGCGCTTCGTCGCTGATGCGCACCTTGGCGGATTGGCCAGTCTGCTGCGCATGAGCGGCTTCGACACCCTCTACGACAATGGCTTCGACGATGCCGAGATCGCCGAAATCGCCGCGCAGCAAGGACGCATCGTGCTAACCCGCGACCGCGAACTGCTCAAGCGGCGGATCATCAGCCACGGCTGTTACGTGCATGCCCTGAAACCGTCGCTGCAGCTGCGCGAATTGTACGAGCGCCTCGACCTGGCGCGTAGCGCGCGCCCCTTCAGCCTGTGCCTCCATTGCAACCTGCCGCTGCACGAAATCAGCCCGGAACTGGCCCGGCCGCAGGTGCCGCCACGCGTTGGCGTCCTCTATTCGCACTTCCTGCGCTGTGACGCCTGCCAACGGATTTACTGGGAGGGTTCGCACTGGCGCGGCATGTGTGCACTGTTGGCACCTCTACTGGACCGATAGTCGAGCGCATCGGACCAGTGCGTTGCCAGGAATCACTGGCTTTTGCATCAGGTAGATGACGGCCAGAAGCTGTCCCTCCTCTGACAAAATCCCCTACCCCGCACTCAATTCCCACAGCACATCCAGCACATGTTGCGTAGGCCGTTCGATGTCTCGACTACGGTGGGCAATACCCAGTTGCCGCCACAATAAGGGCTTTAATGGCCGCATGACGATCCTGGTATCGGGCAATGGCGTGGAGGCTTCATGCGGCAACAACGTCGCACCATAGCCAGCCGCCACCAGGCTTTTGATCGCATCGTTGTAGTTCAGTTGAATACGCGGCGCAGGCTGCGGCCCACCACTGGCGAACCACTCCGCAGTCAAACGCGAAAGACGAGTGGTGTTGTCATTCAGAATCAATGGCTGAGTGGACAGCCAGTCGGGGGTCACAACCTCCGGGGATTCCCAGCGAGCTGGCAAGAAGGCCATGACCGGGTCCCGTCGCCATGGCTCGATCCGCAAGCCCTTCACCGGGGACTGCGGCAGCGCGACCAAACCGATTTCCAACGAGCCCTCGGCAAGCCTCTTCAGAGTTTCCTGCGACGTGAGCACCGCGACCTGCACATCGATAGCGGGATGGCGCTGGCTCAACGTCTCCAAAGCGTGCGGCATCAACTGTGCGATGGCCCCCGTGGAGGCGCCTAGCCGCACACGCCCGGCCAATCCCTGTACCTGACGTTCCACATCCTCAAGCGCCTGCTCCGCATCCGCCAACAGACGCCGCGCACGTTCCACCAGTGTGTTCCCAATCGCCGAAGGCTGAACGCGCCCACGCGTGCGCGACAACAGCTTGCCGCCCACGCGCGCCTCCAGGTCGGCGATATGCAAACTGACCGTGGGTGGCGCCAAGTGCAGCACACGGGCCGCCTCGGCAAATGAACCCAGGTCGGCAATCGCCACCAACGTGCGCAGACGGTCCAGGCTGATTTCGCGCATGAGTGACTCCTTGTTCAGAAAAACTGAATTTCATCGTTTATAAATTCAACTTTTCCTATCTTAGCGCCTCACTGAAGATTGGAACTCCTGATTTCCTATGTCCGAGAGCATTCCATGGCAAGTCCCCTTGTATTCATCGATGGCGACCAAGGCACCACCGGGTTGCAAATCCATCAACGCCTACGCGACCGCAGCGATCTGCGGCTTATCACACTCAGCCCCGACTATCGCAAGGATCCACAACGTCGCGCCGAAGCCATCAATAACTGCGACATCGCAATTCTGTGCTTGCCCGACCAAGCCGCGCGCGACGCTGTAGCGACCATCGAAAACCCCGCCGTGCGGGTGATCGATGCGAGTTCGGCGCACCGCACCCATCCAGACTGGACCTATGGTTTCGCGGAGATGAATCCGCAGCAGAGCCAACGCATCGCCGCCGCGCGACGGGTCAGCAATCCCGGTTGCTATCCAACGGGGGCGATAGGGTTGCTGCGCCCTTTACTGGAGGCCGGATTACTGCCCAGGGATTACCCGATGAACATTCATGCCGTGTCGGGTTATTCCGGGAAAGGACGTGTCGGGGTGGAAGAGCATGAGGGAGAAGGCGCAGCACAGGCGTCGGCGTTTCAGGTCTATGGGCTGGGGCTGGCACACAAACATATTCCGGAGATTCAGCAGCAAAGCGGTCTGACGGAGCGGCCGATGTTTGTGCCGGCCTATGGCGCTTTTCGGCAGGGGATCGTACTGACCATCCCCTTGCAAACCCGGTTGTTGGCGCCAGGTGTGAGTGCGGTGCAGTTGCATGCGTGTCTGATGCGGCACTACGCCGATGCGAGCCATGTACAGGTGATGTCGATGCTGGAGGCTAAAGGGCTGACGTCCCTTGATCCTCAGGCACTTAACGGGACTGATGATCTGCGACTGTCTGTGTTTGAGAATGACGAAACGGGCCAGGTTTTGTTGGCTGCGGTGTTTGACAATCTTGGGAAGGGAGCAGCTGGAGCTGCAGTGCAGAATCTGGATTTGATGCTTGCAGGAACATAACTCCGATGACCCGCGCGAATTACCGTGATGCCCTCGCCCCGAACTGGGATTTAGAGGTCAGGCAAGGTTCGCACCCGAAGCCGTGAACCCATTTAACGGTAATATCCAGACTAAAACGCCGACTTCAACTTGTAGAGAAAACATCTTGTTTGGGCATAAAAAATCGAGCAAACAGCTCGGATTGTGACTTGATATTTAATTTGGCATAAATATTGCGCCGATGAACCTTTATCGTTTCCACCGAGAGGGAAAGCTTTCCGGCTATCTCTTTATTAGAGAAGCCACTGAGCAACAATCTGAGCACATCACTTTCGCGCGCTGTTATTTGCGTGCCCAGCTGGGTAATCGTTTCTGGCCATAGAGGTGGCTCAGCGAGATTTTTCTCTACATCAACTTCAAAACACATGCGCTGATGCATTAATGCAGTCACCCACGGCTTGATAATATCAAGCATTGTTATTTGCTCTTGATTAAAACGGACTTTGCTACCAACGGAAATGCATAACGTTCTATCGGCGTCGAGTTGAACATTGTACTGAGCCTCATCCACAGAGATATATTGTGCAAAATATTGATGATAATACTCAGTTTCAAGAAAGTATTCCGGCGCAATATCCAGCAAATGAAAGAAACCGCTCTGGGGGTTTTCTCGATTAGCTATATAAAATGGATCCAGCAGGTAAAGCCCCTTCACATAGCGATGAATGAACGCGTCTACCTCTTCAACATCTGCGACTTCAGGAAGACTAACGACTTGCACTTGTTGATTGCTAAAGATCAATACAACCCAATTATCGATTTGCACGTATTCGTTTAATATACGAACAAGCGAACTCCAGAATTCTGGACGGTTCAACTGCATGATCAGCTTCCCAATCGATCGGTGCCAAGCCAGGCTATGAAGGTCGAACGGCATTTTCTACCCCTTTAGGGTTAGGGATTCGTAGGTCAGAGGTAAGTATTCGTAGGTATTTACTATTCGGTAACGCCCGGTATATTCGCTGGCAGGACTTACGATGGCCATGAGGGCACATCGTCTTGATAAGGATGTTGCATGAGAAAATCACGTTTGCGAACCATTTTTTCGGCCTCGCTTCTCTGTGCTGGGATGAGCACATCAGTGGGAGCTGTAGAGCCTGGGGTGCATCTGTACAACTGGTTCGGGCTTCTCGCACCGGAGACCCCAAAGGAGTTTGAGCAGGCAACTGGCACCAGAGTGCATATGGATGCTTTCGACAGCGCCGAAATCATGCAGAGCAAAGTAATGGCTGGGCGCACGGGGTATGACGTGGTTGTGGCCACCTCCAATGTGTTGCCAAGCCTGATCCAGGCGGGAGTACTTCAGCCGCTGGATCGTAATCAACTGAGTAATTTGTCCCATATCGATCCTGATATCTTGTCCCAGGTCGCGGTCAATGATCCTGGTAATCGCTACGCTGTGCCCTATCTATGGGGTACTACCGGCATTGGCTATGACGTTGACAAAGTCAAAGCGGCATTGGGTGATAATGCTCCGGTGAATAGCTGGGATTTGATCTTCAAAGAAGAAAACATCAGTAAGCTCCAGTCGTGTGGTGTGGCAATGCTTGACTCTCCAAGTGAGATCATTTCGATTGCTTTGCATTACCTTGGGCTCCCCAGCAACAGCAGGAACCCGGATGATTACCAGAAAGCTCAAGCCCTACTGTTAAAAATCCGCCCCTACGTCCTCTATTTCGACTCCTCCCGAATTGACGCTGACCTGGCTGACGGCAATATTTGTGCAGTCGTGGGATGGGCTAATGGTGCCCTTGCTGCGCAGGCCATCAACGAGAAGACCAACACTGGACGCAAGATTACCTACAGCCTTCCTCGCGAAGGAGCGCTGGTCTGGTCGGAAAATCTGGTTCTTCTAAAAGACGCGCCCCACCCAAAGGAAGGTATGGCGTTTATTAATTACATGTTGCGACCAGAAGTTATTGCCAAGACCTCAAACCACACTCTCTACCCTAACGCTAACAAAGATGCCGCTGAGTTTGTCGAACAGAAGTTGCGAGACAACCCCTGGATTTATCCAGACAAAAAGACCATTGCCACACTTATCCCACTTGAGCCACTGCCATTGAAGCTGGAGCGAATCCGCACGCGGATCTGGACCAAAGTGAAGAGTGGTGTGTGATCTGACTTGATTTGTCGCCTGTTGCTCTATGCATGTCTTTATTTTATACGCGGACGTGCTTGAGCAGCAGGTTGAGGCTATTTATGTCCGGAAAGTAAGACGCAAACGCCAATATACAAGAGCGCCAAATTAGTGGATTAGTGCCTGTTATAGGCTCTTGCCCTGAGCTGGACTTACCCGGCTTCCTGACATTGACATCTGCGACAGCCCCGATTCAACACTTTATGCAAGAAGAGAACAGTGGATGTTCAGCCCAGCCAATCAGACGTCTTTCAGTTTGACCATCGACGGTTTTGCGCACGATTTTCAAGTACTCGCATTCACCGGAGATGAGGCGATCAGCAGGCCTTACCTCTTCAACGTGGAGCTTGTTAGCGAGCGGTCTGACCTGGATCTCGAAAGCCTCTTCGACGTAGAGGCTTTTCTGACCTTCGACGCGAAGGGCAACGGCGTCCATGGACGGATCTATCACATCGCCCAAAGCGGTAATGATCAGCGTTTGACGCACTACAATCTGGCCCTCGTACCGCACCTGTCCTACTTGCGCCACCGCATCAACCAGAGGATCTATCAACAGTTCTCGGTGCCGAAAATCGTCGCCTTGATACTGGAAGAACACGGGATTGTGGGTGAGGCTTATCGGTTTCATCTGGGGTCGACCTACCCCGAGCGTGACTACTGTACCCAGTACGATGAAACGGATTTGCACTTTATTCAGCGCTTGTGCGAAGAAGAAGGTATCCACTTCCACTTCCAACACAGCGCTCAAGGCCACGTGCTGGTCTTTGGCGATGACCAGGCGGCTTTTCCCAGGATTGGGCAACCCACTGCTTATGGACAAGAGAGCGATAGAGTGGCCAACGAGCCACTGATCAAGCGCTTCAACCTACGTCTGGGGAGAAACGAGCAACAGCCAGGCATGGAAAACGATGACAAGCTGAAGCCTTTCACAAGCCATGAGCACGGCAAGCAGATAAGTCTGCGTGCTATGGAGCGCCGCCATGCGGCTTATCGTCAAGCCGAAGGGCAAGGTGACCAGACCCGGTTAGTCAGTGGCCATGTTCTGGAGATCTCTGGCCACCCGCGCCAGGAATGGAACGACCGATGGTTACTGACTCAGATCATCCACGAAGGCAAGCAACCACAGGTATTGAGCGAGAACATCGCCAGTGGCAACACAAACAACGAGGATGACTTTCATCAGGGTTACCGCAACCGCTTTATCGTTCTTCCGTGGGACGTGTCCTATCGTCCACCTTTGGCTCACAAGAAACCTCAGGTACCAAGTAACCACACCGCTGTGATCATCGCTCTGGAAGACGAGGAGATCCAGGGTGATAGGCGCCTCGGAAGGGTCAAGGTCAAGTTCCCCTGGGACCGCGAAGGTAGATTTGATGACAAGAGTTGTTGTTGGCTGAGGGGGACCTCCAATTGGAGTTGTGAAATGACGCCCCCCCGAACGGGTATGGAAGTCATGGTTACATTTCTCGAAAGCGACCCCGATCAACCGCTGATCAGCGGTTGCCTGTGCTGCCGCTAACCGCAAACCCTATAAGAGCAGCAACCGTCAGGTTGAAATTTGCCCCTGCAATTACTTAGTCAAGGGCTCAAGCCAGCAGGTCGGCGATCCACCGGGCCTGCCGGGCGACATCCTGCACCTTCTCCTCGGGCACGGCCTGCCGCGCCTTGGCGAAGCTGCTCAGGGTCCGCTGCTTCTCGCGCAACAGGCGCTGCCACTTGATCAGGAATGCCGAGCTGCGTGCCTGCATCTGCAGCGGACCGAAATACAGCTCCTCGGCGGTGTACATCACCGGCCCGGTGCGCTCGGCGACGATGATTTCGTAGTCGAAGCGGTTTTCCCGCAGCACTTCCTCGCAGAGGATGCAGTAACCATTTTCCATCAGCCATTGGCGCAGTGGCTGCTCGCCGCCGTTGGGTTGAAGGATCAGGCGCTCCTGGCCGCTCAGGCGTGCCTTGCCGCAGTCGAGGATGTCGCGGATCGTCTCGCCGCCCATGCCGCAGATGCTGATTGCCGTGATCCCGTCTCCCGGCTCGATTGCCGTCAGGCCATCGGCCAGGCGCACGGTGATCCACTGGTCCAGGTCGTTCTCGCGCACGGTGCGTTCGGCCGAGCGAAATGGCGTCAATGCCACCTCTCCGGCCACCGCCGCGACGATGGCGCCACGGCGCATCAATGCCACAGGCAGGTAGCCGTGATCCGAGCCGATATCGGCCAGGCGCGCACCTGCTGGCACATGTGCCGCCACGCGTTCCAGGCGCATGGACAATGTCTGTTGGTTCAACTGCTGCCCCTTTTCACCACGAACGTCCGGCACCTTTGACCGGGTCGGCCCGCGATTCTGGCGAGCAACGCTGTGCATTTCAAATTTATGCGACCAGGGTCATGGCTCGACCCGCACCTACCGCTTGAGTATCGGCCCAAAGCGAACCCTGGTAATGGACCGCTTTGGGCCGACCTGAGCCCTACTGCTGAGCTGTCCAAACGGCCAGTTCGTAGCCATCCGGATCAATGAAGTGGAACCTGCTTCCACCAGGGAACGAGAATATTTCGCGGGTGATAACAGCGCCCAAGGCTTTGAGCCGTTGCTGCGCCTCATCGAGATCATCCGAGTACAAAATGATCAAAGGGCCACCAGGTCGAACCGGCTCTCCCGTAGTGAAGCCACCGGTAAGGCGGCCATCACTGAATTCCGTATAGGTCGGGCCGTAGTCGACGAATGTCCAGCCGAACGCACTGCCGTAGAAAGCTTTGCTGCGGGCAATGTCGTCGACATTAAATTCAATATTGTCGATCTGCCGGTCTTTACCACGCACACTCATGGATGCCTCCTTGGCTGATATTAAAGGAACAATGATATTGCAGCTGCCGGCAAGGAGCAGCCCCCCTTCGGCGAAATGCAGACTTTAACGCTGGCACGCGGTTATGATCCGGGATAATCAGGTTCCCTTGGATCCACGCTTATGCCCACCTCGAAAATCCGCCCCTCACCCGCGCCGCTGCTCAAACCAGGAGAGACGGTGGTCTTGTTCGACGGTGTCTGCAAGCTGTGCAATGGTTGGGCGAGGTTCTTGATTCGCCATGACCGCCAGCGGCGCGTGCGGTTGGCGGCGGTTCAGTCACCCGAGGGGCAGGCTCTGCTCGCGTGGGCAGGTTTGCCCGTGGATCAATTCGACACCATGGCGGTGATCCGCGACCGACGCTACTGGGAGCGTTCGGATGCATTTTTCGAAGTCATCGCCCAGTTGCCCGCACTCTGGCGCCCAGTGAACTTGTTGCGCATCTTCCCTCGCATGCTTCGAGATTGGGCATACGACCGCATTGCGCTTAATCGTTATCGGCTCTTCGGGAAATACGACACGTGCCTGCTGCCGGATCCTGATCATGAACAACGCTTTTTGAAAGCGCCCCTATGAACGCCCTCACCCGCATTAACTGGACCGCCTCGCGTTCACGTTTGGCAGAGGCCTTGAACACCAAAGTCTTGAGCCAACCGATCCTGTTACCCCAATAGCCCAACCAGTTGCACCGGCGTCATCTTCGTTACCATCATCAGCACAATCACAAACATCCCGACAAAACCGACTACCCCCATCCACCACCATTTTTTGTACACGGATCGGTATTCATCATCGAGTCCGCTGCCAGCCTCAACTGCGCACGACGCCATCAGGTACAGCCGCTTCTGCAACACCAGCACCGGCAGCCAAAGCGAACCCACGCAGAAGAAGATAATCAACGAAGTCAGTACCCACTCCGTGGTCATGGGTAGTCCGGAGAGCCTCATCAGCAGGTAGCCCGTGATGATCTGTACAAAGCCTGCCGGCGTGGTAATCCAGGTGTCGAAGCGCACGACCATCCGGGCCACATGCGCGATCACTTGAGGGTTGGCCGTGCGGCTGGCGGCGATCAGATAGAGGTAGGAACCCATGCCGAATCCGAACAGGAAAATCGCGGCAATGATGTGGAGGTACTTCAGGCATAGATAGAGCATGTCAGCGCAGCTCGCCAGAGAACTGCACAGACAGCCTCAAATTGTCCGGATCGTTGATCGCTGCCATGTATTCATCGACGGTAATTTCGCCCACGCAAGCCCTGGCACCGGGATGCGGCACATAGCCCTGGGCCATTTTTGCGGCCAAGGCTACAGATGCGCAGCTTGGGATTTGCGGACCTTTGTCATTGGTGGCCGTCAGTTGCACGGTCATGGCCAGCGGTTTCCCATCAACTCCCTTGCCCTGAACGTCGATGTACATCGCGCTTTTGCCATCGCCGAAACGTTCAAACCGGGTCCCCAGCCGATGCAGTCTGGCGGCCCAAAGGGCATGGTCGCGAACCAGCCCGATCTTCAACGCCTGAGCCAGCAGATAGTTGGCGACACCACCCAGCTTCAAGCCCGCGCCGGCCTTGAAGCTCAGGGTTTGCGCGCCATAGCGGCTGGCGAAAATATCCATGTCCGGCACATCGACGTTGGCCAGCACGCGAGTGCCCAGATGCGGCATCTTGCGCAGCGTCAGATCCTGCCAACCCGACACTTCATGCACCTTGCCATTCTTGAGTTGCCTGATCGGTTTACCTGCGTAGGCGAGTACGCCTTCGACGGTCGACAATCCCGGCATCTTCGCCGAAGAGGAAATGCCATGCTCGATCGAGTCGATACGACTGAAGCGATAGCGCTGCTGATCGATGATGGCTGACGATAGCGTCGGCACCGAACTGCAGCCACTGAGGATCGCCACTCCTGCCTGTTTCGCCAAGGCATCGAGTACGCCAACGCCGTTGACGAAGGTTCGGCAGTCAGACAGGTCGCAGTAGTTCACGCCAGCCTCGATGCAGCTCTCGGCGACCGCATAGGATTGCCCTTGAAACGGGCCGCCAGTATGGATGACCAACTGGATGTCCATCGAGCGCAAAACGGATTTGAACTCAGTGCCCATGGCATTGCCGCACCAACTTTCGGCGACAGTGCCCGATTGGCTTTTCAACTCATCGACTTTGCGCTGCAACTTGTGTGGATCGCGGCCCGAGATCACCAGTTCCACATCTGGCATTACCGCCAAATGCCTGCAAACGATGCTACCGAAGTTTCCGTAGCCACCGACCACCATCACCCTGAACACCATTCAACTCTTCCCTAACTGACAGGCTGCTTTCAGCCAATAATGACCGCTTTGTGCCTGTAATGTCAGGCGGCTTCGCTACCCTTCATTGAGTCCCTCCCCGCACCGACCGTCGAACTTCAGCCTGTATGGCATAAGCCGGCGCCTCCACAGCATTGAAATCTTGTGTATAGCGCTGGGCAAATCCTTCTACCCCCCATTCCCGAAACTGCTGCACGTGCTTCAGTTCGTGAGCCCAGAGCGCGATGTCCTGTTCTGCGGTTTGAGTGTCCCGGAAGAGGATGATGTCGATCAGCGTCACGGCACCGACGTCGGGGTTTTGCAGCATGGAAGTGGCGGCGCTGAATTGGCCGTTGTCGCTCACTTTGTAGTGCGCGGCATCGAGGACGCTGGGGTCGTACCAGCGCAGCAGTTGCTCCCGGATGTGCGGTGGAATGGGTTGGATCTCGGCGCTGGCTGCTTCAGCGCGGGCTTGGGTCAGCCACAGCGCCAGGGCAGGTGCCGCGACCTGGTAGACGCCATCAGGCACCTGCCCCAGATCTGGCAGGCAGATGCAGCCGTTCAGGCACACTTGTTTCTCGCCAGGTGGGCAGGCGTTAGTCTGGGCTTGCACTACAGGAGTCAGGCCAAGAACAGACAGCGCCACCAGGCATGTGATGATGGGCGGCATTGGGCCCTCCAGGGACGGAAGCAGGGCGGACAATCGACGACCCGCATAACTTTAGCGTATCCCTGTCGGGTCTCTTTTCGATTGATGCTTGGGGTCGTTTGCTGCCCGCCCGGAGAAGCCTCTTTCGAGCCTCGCCCTCTCCCCGTCCTAAAGGTTTTGATGGTCAAGCCGATCAGATGAACTCGATACTCAGATACCGACGAAGGACCGTCTCCCCTCGATATTTCTTGGCCTTCGACTACCACGGACATTGTCTCGACCACGTCGCAACAATGTCAAAACCTCGATCCCCTCACAAGATGCATCCGCTATCACGATGAATGACGGGTGCACCAAGGAGCTGTTTGCAGTGAATCTTCTATTTCGCCTGGCGGGCGTTGCCATCGCTGTGACCCTGGCGGGTTGTGCCCTGCAAGGCAGCGGGATGGCCAACTACTATAAGCGCGAGGCTGCCGAGCAGGAGGCGCAAAATCGAGCCCTGGTGACCCGAGTACAATCCCGGCCGCTGCCGTTGGATAGCACTTTCAGACTCGACCAAACTGCCGTGCTGACGGTTGACGTACCGGCTGAAGGCACCGAGCCAGCTACCCAGGCCCGGCTTTTCGCGACCTGCGGTTCGTTGACATTGGCGATGGATTATCGACAGGCAAAGAGGTGGAGCAGTCCCTATGCTCTGCCAGCAGACAAGGCGCGGAACATCGCTCAGCAGATGTGCCAAGCGGTCCGAGACAGCGTTTGGAAGCAGCTTCCCGGTGACAGCGAAGACCTTTTGTTATTGGACCCTGGCACCCTGGGCATCGTGAATTCCCGACGCTCGATCTGGGCGGGCATCGACTTCAGGCGCACCCGTCTGGACGAAAGCGAAGGAAAGCCCTACGACCGCCAGTTCGAGCGTGTCGAGGTGGACTGTGCAACCCGCCAGGCCAGCACTCGCCAGGCTTATCGTTTAGGCGATCAGATTTTGCTGCCGCCGCCCGTTAAGCCAATCGACAGTGCATTGGACACTGAACAACGTGCCCGGCTAATTGGCGCCATGTGCGCCGAGCCCACCAACCTGGCGAAACTCGCCACGCCAGTCACTCGGCAAAAATTGCCGCCGGACATGCGTACACCGGAGCTACCGGCGACATTGTTGGCACAGGTCAGCGCCCTCCCCCTGGGACAACCGACCCACACGCTCAACCATTTGCAATTCACCTACAACGCTAGCTCTCCGCTCGTGCCGCGCGCCCTGGTCAACGACCATCCAATGGACTTGTATTTGCAATCGGGCCCGGCCCGCGGCATATGGCGTGAGCAAGCGACGGGAGCACTGGGCAGCCAGCGTGTAAGCCTACGCTGGCGTGGGCTGATCGAACTCGCCGCGACGAGCAGCACTGAGCTCGCTGGCAAAACCGACCAGCAAAGCACCCTCACGAACATCGACCTGGATGGTGATTGGCAAAAACTCAAACCTGGGAGTGTTGTCACTTACAGCAAACACTTCACTCAGAGCACCGGCAAACCATTCGTGCAGAAATTTGAGTGTTCGGTAGGCGAATCCCTTCCCGCCACACATACAGTCGCCTCACTGCAAGGCATGGCCCGCAAGGTTACTTGCGTCACCAATAATGCCCTGCAGACAAGTAACGAATACCTCTATCTAGAGGCCTATGATCTGTTCGTGGAAACCGCCGATATTTCTAAACTCATAGTCCAGGTCAACACGCTCAGGGCGGCAGAATAATGCGCAATCACGGGCGTATTGGGTCGATTGCAGCCCTTCGCAACAGACGTCACCGACTAGAAACGGACCTCAACGATCAATACAAGCAGTAACCGCCACGCAGGTCACGCCCCCTTGCCAACCAGATACCGTGCAGATACTGTCCACTTTATGAATCAGCCATGCATTGCCTCGACCACCACGACCACGACCGCCCAAGGCGGGTCGTGAGAGGTGTCGTGAGCCAATAACGCACGAACTTCAAAGGCCCGCCAGCGATGGACAGGGCCTTTTCTTTTGCCCTTGTGTCGCTGGTCCAAACGCAAGGAAAGCACTATGTACGCACTGTTGATTCTCGATATGCAGGTTGGATTGTTTCATGGTCCGGATAAACCATGGGCTGGCGAAGCGCTGCTGAACACTTTGAATAACCTGTTGAGCAAGGCCCGCACGGCTGGCGCGCCAATTTTCCTTGCTCGCCACGTCGGCCCACCTGGCTCGCCAATCGAACCTGCAAGCCCGTTGGCGCAACTGGTACAGGAACTGCTGCTACAAGGCGACGAAGTAATCTTCGAAAAAAACCGACCCAACGCTTTCGCCATGACTGACCTGGCCGATCGGCTAAAGACTTGTGGATCTCAAGGTGTGGTTATTGCCGGAATGAAGACCCAGTATTGTGTCGACAGCACCTGCCGCGCCGCACGCGATCTTGGATTCGATGCAGTACTGATCGCCGATGGTCATACCTGTACCGATACCCCTGAGTTGAAGGCCGAACATATCATCGCTCATCACAATGCGACCCTGGCGGGTCCATTCTGTCGCGTCGTTCGCGCTGAGGACTGGCATTTTTAACCGTTTACATCGCCGTGGAAGAAACCGCATCGGCCAACCCAAAACGTACCTTGAGCAAACGCGGCTAGGCGCGTTTACACCGCTATAGTCGATTCTATTGCCGACCGTACTTCCAGGAGCCTTTTCCCAGTGTCTGACATGCCGAGCAACTTCGCCTACACAAAACGCTTCAACACCGTACTCGCCTACATCGATGCCAATCTTGAAGGTGACTTGTCGGTGAAGACGTTGAGTCATGTGGCGAACTTTTCGGTGTTTCACTTCCATCGACAATTCAGCGCGTTCGCAGGTGTGCCGGTCTCACGTTATGTGCAACTGATGCGGCTACGACGCGCGGCACATCGCCTGGCCTCCCTCGCTGATCACTCGGTACTGGACGCGGCACTCGGTGCCGGCTTTGAAAGCCCCGAGGCATTTTGCAGGGCGTTCAGGCGGGCGTTCGGTATGACCCCGAGTGCGTTCAGGAAGGAACCGAACTGGCAGGTCTGGAATGCGGTATTCGCAATCCCTCATTTTTCCAGGACTATCATCATGCAAGTACGAATCGTGGAATTCCCAGAAGTCAGGGTCGCAGCGCTTGAGCACTGCGGACCACCCGGGCTCGTCAATGAGAGCGTGCGCAAGTTCATCGAGTGGCGTATGCAGAGCGGACAGTCGCCGGTGGCATCGAGTCGCACCTTTGGCATTCCCTATGGCAACCCCGACACGACACCTGCACAAGCATTCCGCTTCGCCATCTGCGGCGAGATTCACGAGGCTGTGACGCCGAATGAGTTCGGCGTGCGCGAGATCGTCATTCCTGGCGGTCGCTGCGTCGTGGTGCGACATACGGGGTCACCGGATCACATCGGCGAAACGATCTATCCGATATACCGTGATTGGCTTCCTGCCAGTGGCGAGGAACTCCGTGACCACCCGTTGTTCTTCAATTACCTGAGCGTCTATCCCGAGACACCGCAGGATCAATGGCAAACTGACGTGTATGTTCCGCTTCAATAGCGGAGCAAGCAGCTTTCGACCCTGACGGACATTGACGAGTGTCCGCTCAGGATTGCAGTGGCCAAAAGCTGACATCCGGGTTAAACGCTAGCCGGAACATATCTATGCTTTGACGTTAAACTTGCTCAATAACGCGGCACCATCCGTGACACCAAGAATCTGATCGATCGCAGCGATTTTCATGGTTGCGCGACCAAGATGAAAATCAGCGGTGCTGTACACAGCCTCCGCCTCATTGTGGAGTGCATACGCCATATGAGCCGCGATGCGGACGCTCATTGGAGCATCTACTTCGCTGCCCAGGTAATCAGCAAGCAATGCCCTGATTTCAAGTAGCCCAAGCGCGAGTAGCCTGGTCTGGTCAGACTGCATTCAGAAGTCCTCAGTGTGCAAGACATCTCGCGAGATTACATAAACTCGCAGCTTGGTGATACCGAGTGTCCTCCCTCATCTCTCCTCGGCAAATGCCTCCTTGATAAATGCCTCCAGCTCTTTCTCTTCAAGCAACTCAATAGAAAAATGCCCGAAGCGTTTCGGTAACCAGAGTATGCGTGTCCCACTTGGCGTCTGGAGGTTATCGCGAGACAGCGGTTTGCCGTTCTCATCTTCCGGCTGGACGCCTGCGTCGATCAATTCGTCGTAGGCTGCCTCGATGTCCGGTGTGGAATAGCAGTGCCGGTAGATGGTGCCTTCGCCGTTGGCGTCCATCAGAGCCTTGAGATTTCCGGTAAACGGTTGCACCAGCATAAGGCGCTCCGTACCAAACATGACGATCGCATAGCGCACATGCAAACCGTCGCGCTGCCAATCAAGTGTCTTTGAAATTCTGGCGCTGAAGACACGGGCGTAATACTTGCACGCTTCCTCGAGGTCTTTGACGAGAACATCGACGTGGCTGAACTTTAATTTCAATGGCCTCACCTTTTTCAGATATGCGATTTGATACCGAGATCTCTCCTTATGTATCACAGTGTGTCTGATTAGCCTCTTGATACATGATTTTTCACCAGGCCTGCGATTCGACACAGACCAGATACGTCGCTACGTTCAAATGCAAGCAAGGTTTCAAGGGGCTCAGCCAGATCCCCTGGCCAACGACTTGCAACGGAGACATCACATGAAGATGGCACTGCAGAACAAAACCGGCAAAACCCGCCACCGCCTGGTCGGCTCGTCGATCCTCGCGTTTACCCTGTTCAGCGCTCTCGGTGCGGCCCACGCACAAACGACCACCGCGGCGCAGCCAACCTCGGTCAATGCTGGTGCCACTCATGCAACACCCTCCCCGTTCGGCCCGCTCAAGCATGTCAACGCCGGCCTGCTGGACGTGGCATACGCCGAAACAGGCCCGGCTAATGGGCCAGTGGTGATTCTTCTGCACGGCTGGCCGTACGACATTCACAGCTATGACGAGGTCGCCCCGTTGCTTGCCGCGAAGGGCTATCGAGTGCTGATGCCGTATGCGCGTGGCTATGGCGATACGCATTTTCTGTCCGATAAAACCGTTCGCAATGGCCAACCGGCTGCGCTGGCCAGTGACGTCATCGACTTCATGGATGCGCTGAAGATCAAACAAGCCGTGCTCGGTGGTTACGATTGGGGCGCACGCTCGGCCGACATCGTCTCGGCGCTGTGGCCAGAACGGGTCAAGGCGCTGGTCTCGGTCAGCGGATATCTGATCGGCAATCAGGCGGCCGGCAAGAACCCGCTGCCACCCAAGGCTGAATTGCAGTGGTGGTATCAGTTTTACTTCGCCACCGATCGCGGTCGCGCCGGGTACGAGAAAAACACCCACGACTTCGCCAAGTTGATATGGCAACTGGCTTCGCCGAAATGGGCGTTCGACGACGCCACTTTCGACCGCAGCGCCAAGGCGCTGGACAACCCCGACCATGTCGACATCACCGTATTCAACTATCGCTGGCGCCTGGGCCTGGTCCAGGGCGAGAGCCGATACGAAGCGCTGGAGCAGAAACTGGCCACGGCGCCTTCCATCAGCGTGCCGACCATCACCCTTGAAGGCGATGCCAACGGTGCGCCGCACCCGGCCCCCGAGGATTACGCCAAGCGCTTCACCGGCAAATACGAGTTCCGGCTGATCAGCGGCGGCATCGGCCACAACCTGCCGCAGGAAGATCCGCAGGCGTTCGCCAAGGCTGTGATTGATGCGGATCACCTTTGAGGTGATCTGACATCCATGCACTTGCCCCGCTGAACACCTTCACAACAACGGCTCGTTTATTTAACGAGCCGTTTTAACCAAGGCAGGCGTAACACCGTCTAATCTGAATAGAACACGACCACAAACACGCCTCCAACCTCTTGATACAGGGGAAACGGGATGATCGGCAAAACAGCACGCCAATGTTCGTCATGGATCCTCCCTTCCCTGCTCGTCATCAACCTGGCCCTGACCGCGGGCTGTGCGGGCAAAACTTCCACGGCCCGCTACTCGGCCTCAAGTACAGACTCAAGCGCAGGCTCAAGTTGCTATGCAAAAGCGCTACCCACTGCTGGCGAGGGCGGCCTGGCCTGGGGCTCCACCCTGGACAAGGCTCGCCAAAAGTCCATGGATAACTGCATACGCTATGCCGGCCAATCCGGTGGCACGCCGACTACCTGTCATGTGGTGATGGCGGAGTGCAAAAACTGATAGCAAGGTGTATCGGTGACGCAGCAGATCCAGCCGTTGCTCAAGGAGATCGAAGCGAAACTGCCGTCACTTATGTTGCAACTGCAGAACTTCTCTCGCATGTGGATGGTGGTGCTGACCGCGCCGCCGGGCTTGATCGGTGTTGTGGTGGGTAGCATTGCGATCTTGATCGACCGCTCTGCTACCCATCGAACGCCTACGTTCAGTATGCAAAACTGAACACTCATACTCTTCTCAATAGTGTCAGGCGGCACCAGGGACATTTGTTCCCATGCCCGCCGGCAGGAACGGTCGAATTTCATCGATTTCCGCAGCGCTGAGGCGCAACTCCAGGGCTGCAATCAGCCCGTCTACTTGCGCACGATGGCGGGCTCCGACAATGGCGCCCGTCACGACCGGCTTGCGAAGTACCCAGGCGATGGCGACCGCAGCAGCGCTCACCCCGTGCCTTTCTCCAATACGTGCCATGACGTCAACCAATGCCAGGTTCGCACTCAAACGGGGTTCCTGGAAATCAGCACTTCGGGCCTTGCGCCAATCGTCTTCGGGCAGTTGCGAAATGCGTTCGCGCGTCATGCTGCCGGAAAGCAGCCCTGATTGAAGCGTGGAATAGGCAAGGACCCCCATCCCGGCCTGCTCGCAGAATGGCAAAACGTCCTGCTCAATGTCCCGCATCAAGGCCGAGTACGGCGGCTGGAGCGAAACGATCTCTGTCACCTCCTGCGCCCGCTTGAGTTGAGCGACATCGAAATTCGATACACCGATCGCGCGGATCTTTCCTTGATCGCGCGCGGCGGCCAAAGCCGAAAGCGCCACTTCAATGCCTTCACTGCTGGCGTCGGCAGGAAAAGCAGGCCAGTGGATCTGATAAAGATCGATCGTCTCGACTTGAAGCCGGCGCAAGCTTGCGTCGATCTCGGCGAGCAAGGATTGAGGGGCCAGTGAATGCGAAATCTTCTTCGTGACCGGGTCCCAGACCAAACTGCCTTTGGTGAACACCAAAGGACGCCGTGACGCCGGCACCCGCCGCAGCAATTGCCCCACCAATTGCTCTGCATGGCCCAAGCCATAAACCGCAGCGGTGTCAATCCAGTTCACGCCGCGTTCGACGGCATATTCAAGTGCGCCCAGGCTGTCCTTGTCATCCTGCGCTCCCCAACTGTACTCCCAGCCGGTGCCGGCGATTGCCCAGGTTCCCAGGCCAATCGGTGAAATCAGAAAATCCGATGATCCAAGACGATTGTTTTGCATAGCCACCTCTCCACGAATGATGGAGGAAGTATCCGGCAGAGGTCTCATGACGATAAGATAGGTAATCGTATTTGAACTACTGAACAAAACTCATGAGTCATCACCCCGATCTCTCTGAACTCGACGCCTTTGCCGCCGTCGCTCGCCATCGCAGCTTTCGCAAGGCCGCCGACGAACGTGGCGTTTCGGCTTCCGCGTTGAGTCACGCAATGCGAGCGCTGGAAGCACGTTTGGGCATCAGACTGCTGAACCGAACCACTCGTAGCGTGACCCCGACCGAGGCCGGCCAGCAGCTATTGGCGACGCTGGTCCCGAGCCTGCACCAGGTTAACGATGCATTGGCGCAATTGACCTCGATGCAGGAAGTGCCCACTGGCAAACTTCGCCTCAACGTGGCGCGTCCGGCGGCTCGCATCGTGTTTGCGAAAGTGCTGGCGCCCTTCGTGGCCATGTATCCACGTATTCAGTTGGACCTGATCACCGATGATGGATTGACCGATATCGTCAATGAGGGATTTGACGCTGGAGTCCGCTTTGGTGAAAGCCTGGCCGGTGACATGATCGCAGTCCCTGTCGGCGCACCTCAATCGTTCGTGACCGTAGCCGCGGATGCTTATCTGGCCGCGAAGGGAACCGCGCACGTCCCCCGCGACTTGCTCGACCATGCGTGCATTGCCAGGCGTTTTCCCAGTGGCAAACTTTACGCCTGGGAGTATCAAGCCGACGGTCAACCGATAAGGTTATCCGTCACCGGCCCGCTGATTCTGGAAGACGATGCGCTGATGATCCAGGCAGCGAAAGACGGCGCTGGTATTGCCTATGTCTACGAGGAGCTGGTGCGCGACGATCTCCGGAACGGGCATCTCAGAGAAATACTCCAGGAGTGGAAAGCACCGCCCAGCCGGTTCTTTCTTTACTACTCAAGCCGGCGGCATGTGCCACCCGCCTTGAAAGCGCTCATCGAATTTATCAGCGCTCGCGAGGCTGCGTAGCCGTCGTAAAATCGGCACTTGAATCCCACGATTTTTTCAACAAACGGAGTCACCTACATGGAAGTCATCAATCAGTTGCAGCCCGCAGAGTGTGCAGGCATGGAAGATATCCGACGCGAAATCGACGCCCTGGACCAGGCCGTTATCAAGCTGTTGGGCAAGCGTTTTCACTACGTGCTGGCCGCCTCGAAGTTCAAGACCTCGGTGACTTCGGTGCGCGCTCCGGAGCGTTTCAAGGCCATGCTGGCAACTCGACGCGAATGGGCCGAAGCCGAGGGCCTGAGCCCGGATGCCATCGAGAAGATGTACAGCGACCTGGTGAACCACTTCATTGCCGAAGAGATGAAACACTGGGCGGCTCATCAATCCGAAACCTGACGCTAGTGTCCTGACTGTCCGCCGAGGTCTATTTGGTCAGCCATGACAGGCTGCGATAGGCCTGGAGCGGACTTGCGCTCGACTCACAGAAATCGCTGATGGCAAAGGAACTGCTATCGGCTGATTCTGTTGAAACACAGGCCAATTACACTGACGAACACATTCTTTAAACATCAACTCCTATTAATACGTCATTTACCCTTTCACAAAAACTTATTACCCTACTGCATCACGACAATATTCAGGCGTCATTTAAGTGACCACCACAACCACCATTCTTCAGAGAAACAGACCCTTTAACAGCGCCGACGCGACCGTTACAACCCATGAATAATTCATACGCACTGACGAACGGAGTAAAAATATAAAATAGCCATACAAATCAACAATATAAAACCTCAACAACACTTAAATAAAAACCTCATAAAATCATTAAAAACCATAAGTGACCGACCATGAATATAAAAGTTTCAAACTTTATAATTAAATAAAAACCCACACATAACGCTTTAAAATATTCACCTTTGATGCTAATAATCCGGCAGCTTCCGGGTTTCCAGGCGACGTCCCCTCTCACATGAAGTGAACATCAGCGCTCACGCTGACTATCCCGGCCTTTACTAAACTCAAATAACGCTAGCGTGGCTCAAGTTTCAATATAACTTGGGGCAGCTTTTGTGTTGCGCACTAGAACTGCGCGAGGAAGGCATCATCGTCCGCCATCATTCAAGGCTTAAAGTCCTTTCGATCTTCGGTACCCGTCCTGAAGCCATCAAGATGGCGCCTTTAGTCAAAGCCCTCGCTGCGGAACCTGGCATTCATTCGCAGATATGCATCACCGGCCAACATCAAAGCATGCTTAAACAGGTGCTGGATCTGTTCAACCTCAAGGCCGATTACACCCTCGATGTGATGACGCCGCACCAGACGCTCAATTCGCTGACTGCGGCGCTTTACGAAGCGATTGATCCGGTGCTGGAAATGGCCCAGCCGGATCGGGTGCTGGTACATGGCGATACCACTTCGGCCATGGTGGCCGCGATGGCTGCGTTCCATCGACGCATCCCGGTCGGCCATGTGGAAGCCGGCCTGCGCACCGGTGACATCTACAGCCCATGGCCGGAAGAAATGAATCGTCGCTGCATCGACCTGGGTGCGGACATGCTGTTTGCGCCGACCCACGAGTCGCAAAAAAAACTGCTCGACGAGCGTTTGCAGGGGCGCTCTTTCGTGACCGGCAACACGGTGATCGACGCTTTGCAGATGACCGCGCAGCGCATCGAACACGACGCTGACCTGCGTGCAGGCCTGGATGAGCAATTCTCGTTCCTGCAACCCGGCCGCAAGGTATTGCTGGTCACCGGGCATCGTCGGGAAAACTTCGGCGAAGGCTTCCTCGACATCTGCAAGGCCCTGAGCCATTTGGCCCGGCGTGCCGACATCCAGATCGTCTATCCGGTGCACTTGAACCCCAATGTCATGGGCCCGGTCACCGAGCAGTTGGGCGACCTGCCCAATGTGCACCTGATCAAGCCACTGGACTACATGGCTTTCGTGCGACTGATGCAACGGGCACACGTGATCCTCACCGACTCCGGTGGCGTGCAGGAAGAAGCCCCCTCACTGGGTAAACCCGTGCTGGTCATGCGTGACGTTACCGAGCGCCCCGAAGCGGTCGCGGCGGGCACTGTGCGCCTGGTCGGGACCTCGCCGGACTCGATCATCGCGAGTGTCAACGCGTTGTTCGATGACGAGTTGCTGTGGCGTCGATGCTCCCAGGCGGCCAACCCATACGGCGATGGCTGCGCCAGTGCGCGCATCGTCGACGCGCTGATGGGTCGTCCGGTCGATGAGTTCGTCGTCGCTCGGCAGTCATTGCCCAAGTTCCTGCATTACCCGACAGCGGTGCCTGTGCCCGAGGAAAATTACCCGGCTTTCACCTCTCTCTAAACCGAACCGCTCCTCCCCTTATCAGCTCGAGATCTACCTGAATGAAGTCTTCCGTTGCCATCCATACGGGGGCGCTCAGCGCCCTTGCCTGTGGCGTGAGCCTGCTCGCGCTCATGCCGACCTTCGCCTTGGCCGCGGACAGCCCGCTCACCCAGGCGATCAACCGACTCAACGCCGACACTCGGCAGGAGCGTGAGATCCGCTTGAGCGATCTGGGGATCGACGCCCCCATCATCCTGGGTTCCACCGATGCCCGGCGCGAATTGTATTTACCCGTGCCGGCGGGCGTACCACTGACCGATGCCACGCTGAATTTCGACGCCAGCTACCTCAACGGCGAAGGCGGCCGCAACACCTTGCTGCTGTCGCTGGACGGTTATCCGGTGCGCGCCGAAGGGCTCAGCGAAGCTCAAGGTGACGCCAGCGCCACGCTGGGCGTGGACAAGACCGCGCGTGACAGCGGGTCGGTGCGCCTGGGTATTGCCTGGTCGTCGATCGTGTCCCGCGTATTGTGCGAAGACGAACGCGCCATCGGCAACGTATTGCGTATCGAACCGGACACCCGCCTCAACTACAGCTACGACGCCAGCCAGTTACAGGACGTTGGTGCAGCCTGGACGGCACTGCCCGGCAAACCGGGGATCATGGTCGCGCCGGGCACCCTAACCGCCGAAAGCTACGACGCCGCCTGGCGTCTGGGCGTGGCACTGGAACGGATCGGCAAGCACAGCCACATCCTGCCCTATCCTGCCGTACAGGACAGCGTTGACCTGACCGGCCTGCGTATCCCGGCCGAGCTGCAAACTATTCCAGCGTTCGCCAGCCTCAGCGGCAAAGGCCCGCACGTCCTGGGGAACCCGGCGCAAATCGGCGCGCTGCTGATGTTGGGGCAAACCCCGAACGTCCAGGCGGATCTGGCCATCAACGACCCGCAACTGCTCAAGGCCGTCAATGAGTCTCTGGATGCGCTGCAAAGTCAGATTCAAGGTCTCGACGCCACCGCAGCCAGCGCCTTCGCGCAATGGCGTGTACGGCATATCAATGCAGGCCTGGCCGCCACCGGCACGGACAATGTGCGACTGGCATTGCTGGGGACACGCCCGGTGCTGACGATCGCGCCGCAAGCGACCGGCAAGGCCTTGGCCTTGTTCAGCTCGGCCTGGAACACACTGGCACGCAGCCGCCAATTGACCGTCAGCGAAGCACAGTTGCCATTGAGCGCCGACGGCCGTGTGGCCTTGTCGCGCCTGGGCGGCAAACCCGGTGCGATCGACGTGCTGGCCAAATCCGACTGGAGCACCTCGTTCCCTCTGGGCAGCGTGGCCTACGACGGACGTCTGCCGGTGAAGGCGGTGATCGATGTGTCCGCCGCACCCGGCGCCTCGGACACCGCGCCGGTGGCCTCGCTGTTTCTCAACGATTATCTGATTGGCGCACAACAGCTCGTGGCCAACGGAGAAAAGCAACGCATTGAAGCGCGGATCCCACGTTACGCCGTGGGCTCGACCAACGTGCTGCGTGTGTCGTTCCAGCGCCAGCCGGTCAGTGATCGCTGCCTCGAAACGCCACAAGCCTTCCCGGTCTCGGTGCTACCGACCAGCCATATCGTGTTGGAAAAGACTGCGCTGGATGATGACTTTTCCGGCATGGCTGCACGCTTTGCCGTGAACGCGCAGATCCTCGTGCCGCAGGCCTACCTCGAACACCCGGCAAGCAGTTTGCCGCAGGTGATTTCGGTGGCTGACGCCGCCGGTGTTTCGCCGCTGCGTGCGCAATTGAATATCAGCGCAGACCCGAAAGTCTCAGTCACGCCAGACAAAGCCTTCCTGGCCTTCGAGTTGCCGATCAAGGACAGTAAAGAGTCGGTGCAGGTCGACGAGCAGGGCCGTCTGCGTATCAATCACAAGGATCAGGTGTTGCTCGACGTGCATCCCCTCAACCACCTGGCTTCGTTGCAAGCCGTGGAAAGCGGCGGCCAGCACGGTCTGGTCTATCGCACACTGGGCACCGACGCCCCCCGCTTCGCCAGGCAGGTTCTGCTGAGTCGCGGCGACGTCGCCATCCTCGGTGACAACGGTACGCTGACCACCTTCGACACCCAGGACCCCAGTGGCAGCCAATTGATCGACCACGAAGAACCCAAGGGGCTGGACGCCTGGCGCACACCGTCGCTGTTGTGGCTGATTCCCGGTGGCATCCTGTTGGTCCTCATCCTGTTGCTGGCCGGCCGTAACGCCCGTCGCAATCGCCAGTAACGGTAACCCTCGATGACGTCGCTTTATTGGCCCTATTGGCTGGCCCACTACTACAGCTTCCTGGAGACCTCGACCATCGTGGTCGCGGTGCTGATTCTGATTTCCAGCCTGGACGATCTGTTCATTGACCTGTGGTACTGGTCTCGTCGCCTGTTCCGCAAATTTACCGTGGGTCGCAAGTACCGGCCGCTGACCGCCGAGCAACTGATGGCCCGGGATGAACAACCGCTGGCAATCATGGTTCCGGCCTGGCTGGAATACGACGTCATCGCGCCGATGATCGAGAACATGGTGTCGACCCTGGACTACCAGAACTATGTGGTCTTTGTCGGCACCTACATCAACGACCAACGCACCATCGATGAAGTGGAGCGCATGCGTCGGCGCTACAAGCAGCTGCATCGTGTGGAAGTCCCGCATGCCGGGCCGACCTGCAAGGCCGACTGTCTGAACTGGGTGATCCAGGCGATTTTCCTGCATGAGAAAACCCACGGCATGACCTTCGCCGGCGTCGTGCTGCACGACAGCGAAGACGTGCTGCACCCGCTGGAATTGCGCCTGTTCAACTACTTGCTGCCGCGCAAGGACATGATCCAGTTGCCCGTGGTTTCGCTGGAGCGCAACTGGTACGAATGGGTGGCCGGCACCTACATGGACGAATTCGCCGAATGGCATGGCAAGGATCTGGTGGTGCGAGAAAGCATGACCGATACCGTGCCATCTGCCGGGGTCGGCACCTGTTTTTCACATCGTGCCTTGCGAGTGTTGGCCGGGGAAACCCAGAACCAGCCATTCAACACCGACAGCCTCACCGAGGACTACGACGTCGGCGCACGCCTGGCCAAGGTCGGTATGAATGCGATCTTCGTGCGCTTCCCGGTGCAGTTTCGCGTGCTGCGCAAATCATGGTTTCGCAAGCCTTACGAATCGACCCTGAAGATGCCGTTGTGCGTGCGCGAATTCTTTCCCGACACCTTCCGCACCGCGTTCCGCCAGAAAGCCCGCTGGACATTGGGCATCGGGCTGCAAGGCTGGGAACAAATGGGCTGGAGCGGCTCGCTGGCCAACCGTTATCTACTGTTTCGCGACCGCAAAGGCGTAGTGACGGCGTTCGTCAGCATCATCGCCTACGTGATTCTGGTGCAGTTGCTGGGCCTGATTGTTTTGCGCCAGAGCGGACTGTGGGACGTGAGTTTCCCGACGCCGTTTGAAACCAACGGCTTTATCCAATACCTGCTGCTGGCCAACGGTATCGCGCTGGCCTGGCGCATCGCGCACCGCTGCTATTTCACCACCGTGCTGTACGGCTGGCAGCATGGTTTGCTGTCGATCCCGCGCATGGTGGTGGGCAACTTCGTCAACTTCATGGCCGCGTCACGGGCCTGGCGCATGTTCCTGGTTGGCAAGGCGCTGAACCGCAAACTGGTGTGGGACAAGACCATGCACGACTTCCCGTCCACCGACCTGGTCGCTGCCGCACCGCGCAAACTGGGCAGCGTGTTGCTGTCCTGGCAGGCGATCAACGAAACCGACCTGCAAAATGCTCTCGTCGAACAGAAAACCCGGCACATGCCATTGGGGCGGATTTTGCTCAGCAACGGCTGGCTGGACGACGAAACGCTCGCGGAAGCCATCGCCTTTCAGAACGACTTGCCGCGGGTGTTCGATGTGGCCGCCAAGGCGCGGGACTCGAACCAGACCCTGGACGACGAATTCGCCCTGCGCTGGCGCGTGGTGCCGCTTGGCTTGAATGCCGACGGCCGTGCGCAAGTCGCCGTGGCCAGCCCACTGCCGGCCGAAGGCCTGCAACAGGTCAGCGACGAACTGGGCAGCGAACCGGTGCAGCTGATTGCCCGGGAGAGCGAAATCGTCGCGCAATTGCGTCAACTGAACGTGCGCGAAGGCCAATCCGTGCCGGATGCCCGAGCGCCATTGCTGGGCGACCTGTTGATCGAAATGGGCCTGCTTGATCGCGATGTGTTCAGCCGCGCGATGTTGCAGTACCGCCCGCAGCATCACGGCCGCATTGGCGACTATCTGGTCGACAGCGGCGTGCTGCCTCGCGCCACCATCGAAAAAGCCGTGGCACGTCAGCACAGCCACTACCCTGCGGAGCTTCCTGCATGAATCGCCCCTTACTGACCCTCATGGCCACGGGGCTGAGCCTGATACCTGCGTTTGCTCATGCCCAGACGCTGCCATTGCCATTGACCGGTCCCGCCTATGTCACCGCCAGCGAGGCGTACAGCGCTTACGAGCGCAAAGACTATGACCTGGCCATCGCCAAGGCTCGCGAAGCGCTACATCAGCGCGCCGATATCCAGCGTTTGAACACGCTGATTGTGCTGGCTCAGCGCGACAAGGGCCTGCGCGATCATCCCAGGCGCTACCCGCAATCACGTCAGACTCCGGGCTTCGGTGCTGCTGCCCAGGCCTTCAAGGCCTATGACCGCGATGACTTCGGCGCTGCTGCCCAGGCCGCACGCAAGGCCATCGCTCAGGCGCCCAAACGCATGGACTATCGACTGCTGCTGATCGAGTCCCTGCAGCGCCAACCGCATCTGCAGGAAGCGGATCAAGCCACCACCCAGGCGCTTGCGATGTTCCCGGACGACGACGCATTGCTGACGCGTCGCGCAGCGATTCGTCGTCAACTGGCGGTGCCGCTGGCGGTTCAGGGCTATCGCGCCCTGCAGCAAGGCCATGTGCCGCTGGCCGTGGATCAGGCCAGAAAAGCCGTCGCCTGGGCCCCGGAAATCGGCGCCAACCAGCAACTGCTGATCAGCGCCCTGCTCGCCGCCAACGATTACCCTGGGGCCGAGCAAGCTGCGTCCGCTGCATTGGCACAGGATGACGGGGAAATCGCACCGTGGATTCTGCGCAGCTACGCCCTTGATCGGCAGGGTAAGACTCAAGCCGCTCAAACTGACCTGAAGCAGGCCCTCGCCATCGATGGCCTGCCGCAAGCGCAAGTCCGCAACATTCGCTTCTTCGCCGCCGACGCCGCACTGGCCCATGGCGAGCCTCAGCAGACGCTCGATGATTTGCAGCCACTGGTCGACGATGAAGGTGGCGAAATAGCCCGCCGACGCAGCGCCGCACGAGTGGCGCTGCGGCAGAAAAACAATGGGGATCTGAACACTGCCGCTCACGTCCCTGCTCCAGCCCTGAACTGTCAGGAAACGGCCTTCGGCCTGGTGTGTGATATCTGGCCTGGCAACCAGCGCGACGACGGAACCGACCTCGCCGCCCAGGCCTATGCGGCCCTGGCCCGCAAGGACTTCGAAACGGCGGTTGCCCAAGCGAACCAAGCCGTCGGCCGCGCGCCGCACAACCCGGCGTATCGACGCCTATTGGTCGGAGCCCTGACCGACCAGAAGCATGTGCCCGAAGCCATCGCGGCGGCCAGCGATGGCCTCAAGGCCAATGGCGATGACGCCCGGCTGCTGAGCCAGCGCGGCTTCTTGCGTCAACAATCGGGGGACGATACCGGGGCACGCCAGGATTTTACCCGGGCCTTGGCCCTGGGCAGCTTGCCGGCTTACGAAGAGGCCAGTCTGTATGCCGCCATCGGCCAGAGAAGAACTGCGCGCGAACGGCTGCAACAGGCGCGGGACACCGGCGAACTGGAAGCGATGAGCGACCTGCAGATCGCCTACTTGTCGGTCCAGGCCGGCGACGATGACCGCGCCCGTGAATCGTTTCGCAAGGCCGATGCTGGCAGCCGGCTCTCACCGACGGCAACGCAGGATGCCGCCTACAACGCCATGCGGGTCAATGACGATGAGCAAGCCGTCACCTATTTCAAGCGAGTCATCGACGCAAAAAATGCCGGTGAACTCGACATGTCCCCGCAGCAGCTCTTCGACACCCGTCGTGCGGTGGCCGATGTGTCGCGTACCTGGGGCTTGATCAGCACTACCAGTTATCGCGGCAACAGTTCCAGCAGCGGTCTGAGTTCAGCGCCGAGCAGCGGCAGTAACAGCAACGACAGCCTGCAAAACAGCACCGAACTGTCCTGGCGCCCGTTGGGCTATCGCAATGCACGCTTCGTCGAACTCTACGGTCGCGTCACCGACACGCTATGGAGCAAGAACAGCGATTCGGCTAGCGGTATCGATGCCCTGCAAGGCGCCGTTGGTGTGCGGGTCAAACCGTTCACGGCGTTGAACGTGATGGCCGCCGTTGAGCGCACGTTCCCCTTGGGGTCGTCAGACGTCAACGGTGACTGGCTGGTGCGCCTGGGCTATAGCTCAAGTATCGGGACCGATTTGCGGGTCGATACCTCCAGTTGGTGGACCTCGCAGTTGTTCGCTGAAGGCGGTCATTACATCAATGACTCGCGTGACTATTTCAACAGCGAATGGCAGGTCGGCCGCAGTTACGCCATCGGCGGCGCAGGTTCACACTGGGTGAGCTTCCCCCATGTCGTGGCCGCATTCGACTATGACTCAAAGATGAACAGCGAGACCGATACCGACGGCAGCACGAGCTCATCATCCGGCAAGGCCGCAGGCATCGGCGTCGGCAACAACGTCCGTTACTGGTTCCGCGAAGATGCCTACAACGCCCCACGCTCCTATGTGGATTTTTCTCTGCAGTACCGCGTGAAGGTGCTGGGCGATGACCGCGCTCAAGGCGTGTTCGCTCGCCTGACGTATTCCTATTGAGGACTGGTATGAACGTTCGAGTTTATTTGTGCCTGGGGTTTAACCTGCCCTCGACGTGGGCATATCCCCCGCCCCTGAAAAAGGCAGCCCTGTGAAAATCTTTGGCTATACCGCCAGTCGCGCGACCGTTGTCGCCCTGTTGCTTATCGCTACCCTCGGCGCAGGTTCCAGCATGCTCTACGTGACACACACCAAGGCTCTTAAGCCGGGGATTGTCGGCATCGTCTGGCAGCCGGACAACAAGACCGTCGGCATCAACGGCCACTGGGAAAAACTCGGCGCCCATGAGCTGCTGGTGCAATGGACCGTCGTCGACGATCAGGCATTCGTTCCCGGTACCGGCCTGCCCACCGTGCCGGTGTTGCCTGACTGGCCCCGTATCGCCAAGGCGCCCTGGGCGCAGGATGTCATTCTCGGGCTCGCCGGTTACTTCAGCGAGAACCGCTCACGGGACAACATCGAGCAACTGGCCGCTGTCTCGGAACGCATCGCCAAATTGCCTACGCCGCTACACGTCACCGGCTGGTATTTCCCGGCCGAAGTCGACCCCAGCTGGACCCGCGTCAAAGAACTGCCCGCCCTGCTGGCCAAGCTGCCGCGACCGTTATGGATCAGTGTTTACGACGGCGCCAACATCGGCCCCGCCGCCACCGCCGATTGGCTCAAGCAATGGCTGCCGGATGACATCGGCGTGTTCTTCCAGGATGGCGTCGGCGTCTACGCCCGCACCGCACCGGTGGCCCGAACCTACGCCGACGCCATGCGCCAGCGTCTGGGCAAGGACCGTGTGCGAATCATCGTCGAAGCCTTTCGCCCCAACTTCGGCGGCGGATTCCGCTCCGCGACCGCGGCCGAACTCAAACCGCAACTCGCGGCCTATGACGGTTATCCGCTCTACCTGTTCGACGGACCGCACTACGTGACGCCTGAGTTGCTGGAGCAACTGGTGCGGTGAATCGCAAAGCAGCCATTTATAACGTCGTGGCTAACCGACGCCTAAAAGATATGAAGCCGACTGAAGCCCCCCCGGTTGAGCCGCAGCGAAGCAGGTAGTTTGGAATCGTAATCAAGTAGGTGCCGAATTAGTCCCTGCATTCGGGATCGCCGACTCCCGAGATCGAACCGCATACAATGCCGAAAAGATATCGCGGATATATTTCGGGCGTTCGGAGGCGGGAATTACCGGAAGAAAATCCAGCATGTCGATAATTGACTCATAGGCAAAACGCATTTCACGGTGATAACGCCAACGGGCACCGAATCCGAGGGCTCGCTCCATCGCGACGAACAACCCGGCGAGCGCAGAACACAAAGGTGCCACCCAAGTAAAGTTTGTAGCGGGTAACAGCGTCGCCAGTGTCGTCAACAGCAACACCAGGATAGTGCCGCCGTTAAACATGATCGGATCGGCCAAGACGTCATGCAACTTGGCCGCGTCTGTCAATCGCACCTTCAACTGTTGAATCATTTCCGGGGGCAAGTCCGTTACACCGCTTACATCGGGCGCGACGGGCGCTTCAAAATTGGCGTCATCTGGCATACGAAACTCTCCTGAAGGAAGAGATCAATCCGCCCAACGGCAAACTTCTAGGCATGAGGAATACAACTGACGAGCGAGTATAGATCATGGCATGCCGAATGCGATTCCTGGATACCGACAGGCTATGCCCCCCGCCCGGTCCTGTGGCGAGGCAAAATTGGCCGACCCGTCACTGCGGGTTGAAGTGATAGTCTGCGCCTTCCCGGGATTGAATCGAGCAATTATTCAAGTAGTGCTACCAGCAAGGAGAGCGACCTTATGAAGCCCGTCAGAATTCGTACCCTGCAAAGCACTGATGCCGAGGCGTTGCTGGCGTTCGAGCTGGACAATCGCGAATGGTTCGAGCGCCACATTGACGCGCGCGGTTCTGCCTTTTACTCGATGCAGGGCGTCACCGACCACATTGACGCTTATTTAGCTGATTTTGCCGCCGGAACCTGGCACCCATTCGTCATCGAAGATGACGCTGGAAATATAGTGGGTCGAGCCAACCTCAAAGGCATCGACATGACCGAGCGGTCGGCAGAAGTCGGCTACCGGATTGCCCAAAACGCTTGCGGACAGGGACTGGCAACGCTGGCGGTGAGGCATCTGATCCAGCAGGCGCAGTTGCATTGGAACCTTAAACAACTGGTGGCCACCGTATACGCTGAAAATATCGGATCGGCAAAAGTACTCGAACGGTGCGGCTTCTTGATCGAACATGTGTCTCGAGAAGGGGCAGAGCACGAATGTCGGTTTGGTCTTTCGATTTAGCTGAGTGAGTCTCCATCGGCTCCGGATCTTCTCATGCTGATTGTCTGCGCCAAGTGCCGGGTGACGTGCCGAACTGGCGTTTGAATGCGCGACTGAACGCGGCTTCGGACTCATAGCCAACTGCAAAGCCAATTTGCGCCACATTGCCGCGACCTTCGCGCAGGTGTTGAGCCGCCACGTGCATACGCCAGAGCGTCAGGTATTGCATCGGTGGCTGTCCGACCAATGCCGTGAATCGCTCCGCGAATACCGAGCGCGACATGCCCACTTCAAGCGCCAGGGCTTCTGCAGTCCAGCCCTCGGTTGGACGAGCATGGAGTAGCGCCAGTGCGCGCCCGATATGCGGGTCTCGCAACCCCGCCAGCCACCCGCGCCGCTCAGCGGGGAGACTTGCGACATACTGGCTGACGGCTTCGACGAATAGCAATTCGGATAGCTTGGCGATAACCGTTGTCGAGCCGACGCGTCCCGCCGCGATTTCACTCACAGCAAAACGGAATGAGCTTTCGATCCAGGTGCCCGAAGCCGTCGCGCGCAGGTCCAGTTTCAATAAGGATGGCAGCGACGAAAGCAACGGACTGAAGGGTGTTTCAGAGCCGAGGAATCCGCACAATAACTGCGTGGCCTCGCCGCCCCCGCCATACTTGATTCGTGAAATGCCGCCGACTTCCGGCGGCTGAATAACGTCCCTCGCCGGCATGGGCGCAATGCTCAGGTCACTGCCAAAGGAATGGGCGTCATTGCGAGGAAGCAGAACGAGTTCACCTGCCCCCACGTCGAGGGCGGCACCACCGTCTATTCGTATTTGCATGTGCCCCGCGGCGACAAAATGCGACGCAATGATATGTCGAGGGGCCGCCAGGAACGGTTTGCAATCATCCGCCGAGATTCTGCCGTTGATGCACCAGGGCGCAGTGAGCTCCGCCTCGAGGAAGACCCCTCCAGACAGCCTGATCACACGCAAGACATCAGAAAGCGCATCCAACACTTGCCCGTCCTCTTTTCCGGACTCCGGAGCAGGTATTCAGGCGCATCGGTCATTCACCACCTGAACTGCGATGCCTAGATTAGCACCAACGCGGACTCAGAGATCGATGGTCATTGGCTCCGACGTCAACCGTAATTGCCCCATTCCAACTCGACCAAGGCAGCAGGAGATCTATATGAACACCATCGCTACCCTACCCGGCTCAGAGTCAGGCAACGCCGCCCGCTATGCTCAAATGGTCAGATCATCGAAAAAAACCGAATGGCAGATCGATCGCGATTTGCTACAAGACCGGAGTTTCGACTTCTCGCGCAAATTCTTGCCCGATGGACTCTCGCAGATCGACCGCCTGACCTTTCTCACCGAGGCCGAGGCGCGCCTGCTCAGTCAGATTCAGGGCCGGACCTATGCGTACATCTTTGGCCTGGTCGAGCGGTTTATCAGTGCCAAAATGCTCGATCAAGGTCGAGCCCATGTATTTGACGATCAGCTCGCACTCGAAGCGCTGGTGCGCTTTTCCAACGACGAGATCAAGCACCAGGAATTATTCCGGCGCATGGAGACGATGATTGGTTCGCGATTGCCAGCGGGATATCGTCAAGTTGCCGATCCAAACGATGTAGCGCGTGCGGTACTTGCAGCCAGCACTTGGTCGGTGCTGGCGCTGACCTGTCATATCGAGCTGTTTGTTCAGGCGCACTACACACAGAGCATCGCACCGCGCGAGGAGTTGTGCCCTCTATTCAAGGATGTCTTCAAATTTCACTGGAAGGATGAAAGCCGGCACGTCGTACTCGATGAACTGGAGTGGAAGGCGGAGCATGCGAAACTGTCGCCAGCCGAGTGTGACCAGGCAGTGAACGATCTGATTGCGCTGGTGGCGGCCGTCGATGCAATCCTGCAGGCACAATCGGCATCCGATGCCGACTACTTTATTCAAAGTGTCTCGCGATCGTTCAGTGTCGATGAGACAGCGCAGATCCATGTCTGCGTGCTGAGCGCCTATCGCTGGCAATACATTATCTCGGGCGTGCAGCATCCACACTTTGGCCGGCTGCTGACGCGCATGACAACGCCAGCACAGATGTCCAGGGTTCAGACCGCACTGGCCCCCATCATGAGCCATTGATCGACAGCGCGCGACCGACCGTTTGTCGGCCGCGCGGTTGTGGCATGACCTGCTGAAAATGATTGATTGAGGATGGCAGCCATGACGATACCGATGTGGATGTTGCTTGGATTTGCGACCTGGACTTTGCTGCTCTTGATGGCAACCGTCGGGGTGTATCGCTGGGTCGGAATCCTCTTCTCGCATGTTCCGATTGCCTCTTTCCGAAGCGATCAGCTCGAAGGCGAGGATTGGTATCGTCGCGGGACAAGAGCACACGCCAACTGCGTGGAAAACCTGCCTGTCTTTGGCGCCATCGTGTTGGTGATTTCGGCCCTTGGTGTCGACAGCCCAGCAGTGAACTACTTGTCCATATGCGTCCTGATTGCTCGCGTGTGCCAGTCTCTGGTTCACGTATCCCATGTGCAAACCGATACGTTCGTAGCGGTTCGGTTTACCTTCTTCTGCGTTCAGTTGGCCTGTTTTCTCGCACTCATTGTCATCGCTGCCTGTTACGGCGCATGAATACGCAAATAGAGGAATGAACCCGGGCCAAGGCAACAAATGGTGGCCGCAGCGGTCATACGCGTGGTTGGATGCCGGGTGCGAGCTACCAGAAGCATCACCTGCCGACCGCCACTACCTCTGGGAGAACCAATTGTCAGCTGTCTTTTTACGTCAAGCTTTCCGGCTATCGGCACTGCTCTTTTCCGTTGGCACTTCGTTTTCTGTTTACGCCTGCCCAGCAGGGCAGTACGAAGCCTGCGTGGTCACTTGTTTTTGTGCTCCAGGCTCCAAAGAGGAAATGGGGCCGATCTTTGAAAGCATGAACAAAATGGCTTCCACTGGATTACAGAGTTGGATTGTGCAATCGCGCAACACCGCGGCAAATGGCGATATTCAGACAATCCCGCTGAATATCCGAGCCCAGCTCGAACCCTACTATGACATTCAAGTGCTTGATTCGGCTCGCTACAAGGTAGGCGATGATGAGGAGCTGAACGCCGCAAACACCATGTTGCAGAATCCCGATGTCACTGCGGTCACCCTGATAGACATCATCGTCTTTCGCAGTCTCGATGATGCACTTAACAATGTCGCGCTGTGGGCCCATGAATTGAAGCACGTGCAGCAGTACCAGCAATGGGGAGTTCGGGAGTTTTCCACTCGCTATACCCGTGATTACACAGCCGTCGAGGCGCCTGCTTACGAGATTCAAGCCAAGGTAGCCAGAGCGCTAAGGGCCAGCGTGGCCCAATCAGAACCTCCTCGACATCCTTGAGTTCAAAGGGCCAGGCAATCCTGCCGTCTGCTGCTCTCCATCACAGACCCCGAGAGTCTCGACGCTGGACCAAAAACAGCCGGTGGACGAAGCGATAGTTAATGAGTAGCTATGCTTAGTCTGTTGTGCAAACTGATTGTGCAGACGGGAATTGCAGACACCCGTGTCGATCGCCGCCCCATTGGTCCTCCATAGGCAGCCGCGAAATATGACGTCCTTGGTCTCATCGATCATCGAGTTACTCACGGCGCACCCGCATATCGTGTATCTGGCCGTGTTTCTCCTGGCACTTTCCGAGTCAATCCCGATCATCGGTGTCGTCGTTCCCGGCACCGCCGTGATTCTTGCGCTCAGCACCCTGGTGCCGAGCGGCGTGTTATTGCTCTGGCCGTTGCTGATCGCCGCCACGTCAGGCGCCATTGCGGGGGATGGTCTTTCGTTCTGGCTCGGGCACCGATACCGCCGCGAGATTCTTGGCCTCTGGCCACTGAACCGGCATCCTGAGCTGATTCAGCGCAGCGAAGCCTTTTTCAACCGTCATCGCGATAAAAGTATCTTTTTCGCGCGCTTCACACCGGGCGTCCGCGCCTTCGTTCCGCTCCTCGCCGGCACGCTGGGAATGGCGGTCAGTCGGTTCTATGCCGTCAATGTCGTGTCGGCGCTCGCCTGGGCTCCGTCGCATATCCTGCCCGGCGTGCTCGTCGGCGCGACGTTCAGCATTCTCGGTGCAGCTGCAAAGCCGCTCGCGATCTTGCTGACCGTTCTAGTCGCGGTGGGCTGGGTGGTCCTGCATATCGTGCGCTGGGCGCTGCATCGCGGCATCCCCTACTTCATCGTCGCAGTGCAGCGGTTGCGGGGCTGGACCGGCGCCCACGACACCTGGCTGAGCCGCAGTCTCACTCACTTCCTCGATCCTTCACGGCCCGAAGCACGGGCTCTCGCACTGTCGACGGTCCTGCTCGTCGGTGCCGCGTGGCTTTTCTTCGGTGTCCTTGAGGACATCATCAACGGTGACCCGTTGCTGCTTGCAGATAGCGCGATATACCGCGCGCTCCAGGATCTTCGCACTGCACCGGGCGATGCGGTGATGATCGCCATCACAGAACTCGGCGACACCAAGGTCGTGCTGGCGGTCACGATTGTTGTCTTGCTGTGGCTCATGTGGAAACGCGCCTGGCGTACGGCTGCCTATTGGCTGATTGCGATTGCCGGCGCTTCGGGGCTCACCATAGTCATCAAGGTAGCGCTGTATCGAGCTCGCCCTGCGGAACCTCTCTATTCCGGGTGGAGTGCCTTTTCCTTCCCCAGCGGCCACAGCACGATCAATGTCGTGCTATACGGTTTTCTCGCCTTCCTTATCGCGCGTGATACCCGCCCGGCACGGCGCCTCGTGGTCGCTCCTGGCGCAGCCACCCTGATATTTCTGATTGCATTCTCGCACCTCTACCTCGGGGCACATTGGCTTTCCGACGTGCTCGGGGGGCTGGCATTCGGATCCGCTTGGCTGGCGCTACTCAGCCTCTTCTACCTGCGGCGGCAGGCCGAGCACATTGGCTCAGCGGGGCTGCTCGCCCTCGGATGTGTGACACTTCTGCTCGCCGGCGGCTTCAATATCTATCGTAACCATACGACGGACAGCAGTCGTTATGCCGTCAAGGTGGGAACGTTGACCTTAGCTGCCACCGATTGGTGGACGTCGGATTGGCAGCAACTGCCGGTGCGGCGTATCGACCTCACTGGCGAGACGAATGAGCCACTGACGTTTCAGTGGGCCGGTGGTCTGCCGGAGTTGCAAGATGTCCTGCAGCGCAACGGATGGCGCACCTCAGCGGCATGGACACTGTTGAATTCCCTGAACTGGTTTACCGTCCAGGCTGACCCTGCCGATCTTCCGGTCATCCCTCTTTTCGCCAGTGGTCGCCTTCCCAGTCTGACGCTCATTCGAACGTATAACGATGATGGATCTGCCGGTTCGCGCCTGGTGCTTCGATTGTGGATCGTCGATATCGAGCTCACAAACGGGCGAACTATGCCGCTGTGGATTGGCTCGGTTGTCGAGGAGCGTTTCTATCATCCCCTGGCCCTCGTCACGTTAACGTCAACACAACCCGATGCGAATACACCGCGCAGAATGCTAGCGGCCGTTCTAGACGATGGGCGGCTCGTTTCCCGGACCGAAGGAATGGCGGATGCGTATTGGGATGGGCAGGTCCTGTTAGCTCGCACGGTGAAAAACAAAAATGAATGACCGTTCAGGGTCGTTTGCCGCCCTACTTCTGAAGGAGCGCTTCCCCATGGCCTGAATCAGGAATAAAGTAGCAAGACCTACATAAATCGTAGAAAACGCTACATGAAAAATTGGCTAGCTTTGATATTAGGTCTGCCGACCGCCAATGCCACCGAACGCATGCGTGCCTGGCGCGCACTAAAAGCCTCCGGAGCGGCGGTCTTACGCGATGGCGCCTACCTTTTACCGGATACCGCTGCCTGTCGAGAAGCGCTAACGTCTGTCGAGCGCGACATCCTGGCCATCAATGGCACCGCCTACGTCCTGCCTGTCGTTGATCCTGACGGTGAACGCTTTATTGAGCTGTTCGACCGTAGCGATGATTACACCAAGCTACGCGCCGAGATCGAAGCATGCCGGACACAGCTCAATGCCGAGAATGCGCTGGTCACCACCAAGCAAATTCGCAAACTGCGTAAAGCCTACGATCAGCTGACCAGCATCGATTACTTTTCAGGTAAACCGAAACAGCAGATCGATTCGGCTTTGCAGGAATTGGAGACAGCGGTCAGCAGAGCGCTGTCTGCGGATGAGCCGCATAGCCGCGACCAGCCAATCACGGCGCTGAGCCTTGGCGACTTTCAAGGTCGTGTCTGGGCAACGCGTAAACGCCCATGGGTCGACCGCCTGGCTTGCGCCTGGTTGATTCGGCGCTTCATTGATCCGCAGGCTCAGATCCTCTGGCTCAACACTCCACAGGACTGCCCGGCAGATGCCTTGGGTTTCGACTTCGATGACGCAACTTTCAGTCATGTCGGCAATCGCGTGACCTTTGAAACCCTGCAAGCCAGCTTTGAACTTCAAGAGCCGGGCCTAAGCCGCATCGCTGCACTGGTGCATTACCTCGATATCGGTGGCATTCAGCCGGTGGAGGCTGCCGGCATCGAACGGGTGCTGGCAGGGCTACGCGAAACCATTGCCCATGACGACCACTTGTTGGCTGCTGCCAGCGCCATCTTTGACGGCCTGCTCGCCGAGTTCGTGAAAGAGGAACATCCCAATGATTAAGGCTTCCCCATCAGTTGTTGAAGAGGATCTGTCGAGGCCTGAACCGATCAGTTTGCGTGAGGCGTTCTGGTTCTGGCTGAAGTTGGGATTCATTAGCTTTGGCGGGCCCGCAGGACAGATCTCGATCATGCACCAGGAGTTGGTAGAGCGGCGGCGTTGGATTTCCGAGCGGCGGTTTCTGCATGCCCTCAACTATTGCATGCTGTTGCCAGGGCCGGAGGCTCAGCAACTAGCAACCTATATCGGTTGGTTGATGCATCGAACCTGGGGTGGGGTGATCGCCGGGGGGCTGTTTGTGTTGCCCTCACTGTTCATCCTGATCGCGCTGTCCTGGATGTATATCGCCTTCGGCGAAGTCCCGGTGGTGGCCGGGCTTTTCTATGGCATCAAGCCCGCCGTGACGGCCATCGTCGTGCAGGCGGCCCATCGAATCGGCTCGCGCGCGCTGAAAAACAACTGGCTGTGGGCTATGGCGGCGGCGTCATTTACCGCGATCTTCGCATTCAATGTGCCGTTCCCGCTGATCGTGCTGGGAGCCGCGTTAATCGGTTATGCAGGAGGCCGCCTGGCGCCCGAGAAATTCAGGACCGGGGGCCATAGCGCCGCCAAAAAGTCCTTCGGCCCAGCATTGATCGATGACGACACCCCGTCCCCTGAGCATGCCCGGTTCAGCTGGTTGAAACTGGCGCTGCTGGCACTCATCGGCGCAGCGTTGTGGGCGTTGCCGATGGGGGTCTTGACCGTACTCTTTGGCTGGGAAGGCACCTTGACTCAGATGGGCTGGTTCTTTACCAAAGCCGCATTGCTGACCTTTGGCGGCGCCTATGCGGTGCTTCCCTACGTCTACCAAGGCGCGGTCGGTCATTATGGCTGGCTGACACCGACACAAATGATCGACGGATTGGCGCTGGGGGAAACCACACCGGGGCCGCTGATCATGGTGGTGGCTTTCGTCGGCTTTGTCGGCGCCTATGTCTCGCAGGTGTTCGGCGCCGATCAGGTATTTCTGGCCGGAGCCGTCGCGGCCACGCTGGTGACCTGGTTCACCTTCCTGCCTTCGTTCCTGTTCATCCTCGCAGGTGGCCCGCTGGTGGAGTCGACTCACAATGAACTCAAGTTCACCGCACCGCTTACCGGGATCACTGCCGCTGTGGTTGGGGTGATTCTCAATCTGGCGTGTTTCTTCGGCTATCACGTTCTTTGGCCCAAAGGGTTCAGCGGCAACCTGGACTGGCCTTCCGCGCTGATCGCGATTGCGGCGGCGATTGCCTTGTTCCGCTTCAAGCGCGGCGTGATTCAAGTATTGATGGCCTGCGCACTCGTTGGTTTGACTGTGCACTTACTGCGCTAGAGCGCGCAATGATCAACTATTTTCTGGCGGGCACCGGGCCTGCCAGATCACCCAGCCTACTGAGTTAGGCAGGAGGTGTTCCATGAGGTGGATTACCCGTGAACGACCCAAAATTGATCGCATTGCCTGTCCCTGGCTGATCACCCGTTTTATCGACCCTGAGGCCGAGTTCTTGTACGTGCCCAGCGGAGAGGTTTTGCCGGTGGCCGCAGAGAAAGACGCAACGCCTTATGACATTCCGGGTGTTGAGCTTACCCACGAAGGAGAGCTGTGCAGCTTTGATGCGTTCCTGAACAAGTACCGCCTCACTGATCCAGCCTTACAGTATCTGGCCAGGATCGTGCGTGGGGCCGATACCTCCCGCCTGGATCTGACACCGCAATCGGCTGGGCTCTATGCGATTTCGCTGGGACTATCGCATAGTTATGCCGATGACCACGAAATGCTGGCACATGGTTTGATCCTGTATGACGCCCTGTATGCCTGGTGCAAGGAATGTCAGGGCGAGTCGCATAATTGGCCTCCTCAGATGTGAGAGGCGTCTACACGGCGGTCCAGCCCGGAACTGGGCTCATGATCAGTGAAACACTGCATATTCTGATCTGCGCATTGCTGAGACTTGGGCGAGGCGGTTGAACCCGCCTTGTCCGAGCAGAAGAAGACCTCATGAACATACGAGACAATCGACGTTTCACTCTGCCAGTCTTCGCGATCCTGCTGACTGCGCTAGCCGTCATGGACTTCGCAAGCCTTCGCTACTGTCAGGCCGCCGACGAGTTGCCGGCTAACGACCTGCCACTGAAGCACGTCGCCGACATTCCATTGCCCGGTGGCGCCACTCGGCTCGACTACGAGAGCTACGATCCAGAGCGCAACCTGATGTTCATCGCTCATCTTGGTGACGGTGAAGTTATCGCCTTTGACATGCGCGAGTCCCGCGTTGTCGGGCGCATTGCGAACGTCTCGTCGGTACACGGCGTGCTCGTTATTCCTGAGTTGTCACGCGTCTACGCTTCGGCGACGGGTACGAACGAAATCGTTGCGATAGACGAAGCGACCCTGGCAATTGTCAGTCGCATACCGGGCGGCATCTATCCAGACGGCATGGCTTATGTGCCTGACCTTCACAAGCTTTACGTATCGAACGAAAACGGCGAGACCGAAACGGTGATCGACATGGACACGAACACTCGTGTTGCGACAATTCCACTGGGAGGTGAAGTCGGCAATACACAATATGACCCCATATCACGACACGTCTTCGTCAATATCCAGACTCGTCGGCAACTTATCGAAATCGATCCCGTGACCGACCACATCGTGGCGCGCATTGATCTGCCGGGGGCACGTGGCAACCATGGCCTGTTGATCAATCCGCGTGACCGGCTTGCCTTTATCGCGTGCGAAGGTAATGACAAGCTCCTCGTACTGGACATGCACACCATGCGGGTTATCCAGGCGTTCGATACCGGGGGAGCCCCCGATGTGCTTGCGTTCGATCCAGTGCTGAACACACTTTATGTCGCTGGAGAGGCTGGCATTGTGTCGATGTTCCACGTCAAGGGGGCAGTGGTCACGAAAATCGGCAATGGCAGCGTAGGCCCGCGTGCGCATGTCGTTGCCGTGGATGCCGCGACACACCGCTCGTATTTTCCGCTCAAGGATATCGACGGGCACCCGGTACTACGGATTATGGAGCCCCGTTAGCGGATTGAATCGACTCTAGTTCCGACCGTGCTGGATGTCGGACCTGAACTTACTCCTGCCTGACAATATCGACCGAGATCTCCACCGCAGCGATCGTGCCCCGGTTCTCAAGCCAGTGCGTGGTGTTCCTGTCCTCGGGCCAACCCACGCCCGGCCCATAGTCCGTGGCGACGCCATTTCGATGGTCGGTGATGGTTCCTTGCAGTATGTAAACGGTGCCGGGTCTGTCTTTATGGTTGTGAACCGGCCCAAAGACGCCTCCAGGCTCGATGGTCACCATACGCATTCTAAGCTGGCGCCCTGCCATGCCTTCGATCTCGGGGCCAAGATCAACCGTTGCCAGTAACTTCACCGCCACACCTTGTGTTTCGGGTGCCGCCTGTTCGTTGCTCATCGTGCTCTCCTCTCTGTACATACAGGGCCTGACTAGAAGTAAAGCCCCTAAGAACCGACAGAGAGGTAAATCCGCCCAACGACGGTCGCCCATCCGGTCAAATGTCGCCGATGGTCGTTACATTTCGCTTGTCACCGACGTTTGGCTAAGCTGAATAAATCGGGGGTGAACTGATACCGGAGTGATGGCGGCCATCAGCGGATCTGGATTGGCATCAAGACGGTACTCCCGAAGGAGACGACTATGTATGCAGTTATAAGAACCTACCTGGGTGCTGGCGCAAAGGAGCTTTTCGAGTTTCTGGAAAAGCGCAATGCCGATGTCGAAGCGGCCCTACGGACAGTGCCTGGCATCGAAAGCTACACACTGCTCAACACGGGTGATGGGGGCACGGCAGTGACGGTTTGCAAAGACAAGACCGGCACCGATGCAAGCTTGAAAGTGGCGCGCGACTGGATTCAGAAAAATGCTTCGCATATTCAAGTGAAACCGCCGATCGTGACGGAAGGTCCGGTGATTGTGCAGATAAAATAGATTCAACCGGTCGATGCAACACACTAGGCACTGTGTAAACAGGCGGCGTGTTGCATCGACGGAAACACCACTCTCAACGCCACAACAACCCCATGGGCAAACCCGATCATAGCGCTCTATGATTGAACCCCATGACGACCTCTCTTCCGATCCGCCAACCCTGCCCTCCCGGTGCTTGCATCTGCGAACGTGAGCAGCTGTTGGAAACTCCCGGCACGGACCTGCGCATCCTGAGCCTGACCCAGTCGGAAGAGAAACGCCTGATCGAACGCCTGGAAAACCTCCAGAGCCTGAGCGACCTGGAGCGTCTGCAACGGCGAATGTATGAGCAATTGGGTCTGCGCGTGGAGATCGCTCCGGGCTTCAATGAAGTGCGCACCATGCGCGGTATCAATATCACCTTGGGCGAACTGCCGGGCCTGTGCCGCAAAACCCGTCAGTCGATCCCGGCGGCCATTCGCCGAGGGCTGGAGAAGCACCCGGAAGTTGCCTACGAGCTGCTCAATGCCAACGACTTGTTGCGTGATGCCTGATGGCTTGCACCGTTATCCCGATACGTTCGTTCGAATGCCCTGAAACAGGATCAGCGGTCGTACACGCGACACGGTCCGCTGCTATGCCTTCTCATGGGAGAACAGGTTTCAGGCCAGCCAGGACGGAGCTGGAAACTCAGGCGTGACCGTGGCCCCGGCGCCAGCCAGGAACGCGAAGATCAAAGGTGCCAGTCCGTAGCAGGAGGTGGCAGATGTTATTCATGGTCCGTTGGTCCATCAGTCCGCAGCAACGTAACAGCGCGATCGAACGTTTTCTCAAGACCGGTGGCGCCCCACCCGCAGGCGTCAAAATGCTGGGGCGCTGGCATGCCGTCGGCGGCTCCAGCGGCGTGGGCATTGCCGAGGCCAGTGATCCAGTGGCGATTCAGAAGTGGGTGCTGGAATGGAGCGACCTCATGAACATGGAAGTCCACGCCGCATTGACCGATGAACAGGTGGCGCCGCTGCTCGCTGCCGCAGTGGGCAAGCAATAGTTATGTAAGAGCTTGCCCCCTGTTGGAGCGAGCCTGCTCGCTCCAACAGGGGGCAAGCCTCACCCTCCTCTACTTCATTACTTTTTCATCCCGATCCGTCGCCGCATCTCGGCGGTAATCGTCTGCCGGGTTTTCTTCAGCTCGGCCCAGGGTTCATCGCCCACCTCGGCCAGGCGCTCATGCACGGTGTGCAGGTTCCATTGATTGGCGCCCTTGAGCTCAGCCACTTCTTCGCGAAAGATCGGTACCGACACTGGCAACCCTTCGCGGCTGCGCACGGCATAAGCGCAGATCGTGGTGGCGCCGAGGCCGTTGCGCAGGTAATCGATGAAGATGCGCCCAACCCGGTTTTTCGGCCCCGACACCGCGGAAAATCGTTCCGGCAGCAGCTTGGCCATGTGACTGACAATCGCATGGCTGAAGTCCTTGACCTCGTCCCAACCGTGTTTGCGGGTCAGCGGTACGACCAGGTGAATCCCCTTGCCGCCGCTGGTCTTGAGAAACGCCTTGAGCCCCAGCTCATCCAGCACTGTGAGGATCAGCCGGGTCGCTTCGACCATGCTCCTCCAGGGCAACGCCGGATCCGGGTCGAGGTCGAGGACGAAGCGGTCGGGCTTGTCCAGATCGACCGACGTGGCGTTCCAGGTGTGCAGCTCCACGGTGCTCATCTGCACTGCGCCAATCAGGGCTTCGGCATTGTTGATAACCATCATCGGTTGGCCGGTCAGTGCCTTGTCCAGAGTGATAATGCCGGGTATGGCCAGATTCTCGGCGTTCTTCTGAAAGAACAGTTCGCCGGTGATACCGTCCGGTGCGCGCACCAGCGCCACCGGCCGGTCCTTGAGTTGCGGCAGAATCCACTCGGCGACGCTGGCGTAATACTCCGCCAATTGCATCTTGGTGGTGCCGCTGCTGGCATCGATCACCCGATCCGGATGCGTGATGCGCACCTTGCCCTGCTCCAGGCCGACTTGTGACGGTGTCGCTTGGGAGGTTTTAGTTTTAGTGGTTGAGGTTTTCACGGTTGTCGGACGCTCCTCGGTGATGTCGGTGGCAGGTTTGTCCTCGCGCAGCCCATGGAACACGGCCTGGCGCACCGAGCCGTCCTTGGTCATCTCGGCGAAGGCCACTTCCGCCAGCAGAACGGGTTTGAGCCAATGCACACCCTTGGCTTCAACACCGGTGGGCGGGTTCACCACCGGAGGCTTTTTCGCCTGCAGCGGTTTCAGTTGTTCGTAAAGACGCTTGAGGCTCGCCTCGCTGAATCCGGTGCCGACCTTGCCCGCATAGCGCAATTCCCCGCTGTCACGGTCGTGCAGCCCCAGCAGCAACGCGCCAAAGGCACTGCGCGAGCCTTTGGGATCGGTGAAGCCGACCACGATGAATTCCTGCCGATGCTTGCACTTTAGTTTGATCCAGTCACTGCTGCGCCGGGACACGTAAGGCGAGCCCAGGCGTTTGCCAATCAACCCTTCCATGTGCATTTTGCAGACGCTGTCGAGTAACGCCTCCGGGGACTCGTTGAACGTGTCGGAGAACCGCAACAGAGGGTTTTCATTGGGCTTGAGCACAGTCGCCAGCGCCGCCCTGCGCGCTTCGACAGGAACTTCGCGCAGGTCCACGCCGTTGAGGTAAGGCAAATCGAACAGGTAGTAAACGATGCTGGCACTACGACCGGCATCGAAGGCGTTTTGCAGCGCCTGAAAATCCGGAACACCCTGCTCGTCCGCCACCACCATTTCGCCGTCGAGCCAGGCCGATTCCAAGCCTAACGCCGCCAGCGCTGCAGCCTGCTCCGGCAATTTGTGAGTCCAGTCGTGACCGTTGCGGGTGAAGAGTTTGACCTCATCGTGGTCGATGCGCGCCATGACCCGGTAGCCGTCGAACTTGATCTCATAGCTCCATTCGCCGTCCGGCGCGGACTCCACCAGTGTCGCCAATTCGGGTTTGAGCAGCTCCGGCAGTCTGGCTTTACGAGCGCCTGTCAGCTGTGATGAGCGCTCTCTGCGCGCCCTCGCCGCTGGCTTTTTTACGGGACTGGGTTTCGACTTGGCGACAATGGTGCGATCGCTGAGTACGCTGTCGGGCTCGGCGGCGACCACGTCGTAATCGCTTTCGGGCCTGGCCGCGCCGTCCTGATGCTTGATCAGAAACCATTGCTCCTGCTTGCCCGGCATGTGCGTGCGCACGAGGTTCCACAGGCCGCCGAGCTTCTCCCCTTGCAACTCGAATTTCAGCCGGCCCTTGGCGTACGCCTTGGCCGGGTCGTCCTGGGGAATCCATACCCCACGGTCCCAAACGATCACCTCGCCGGCGCCGTAATGCCCTTCGGGAATGGTGCCTTCGAACGTGGCGTAATCGAGCGGATGGTCTTCGACGTGGATTGCCAGGCGCTTGACCTTGGGGTCCAGCGACGGGCCTTTCGGCACGGCCCAACTTTTCAGCGCGCCATCGAGCTCCAGGCGAAAGTCATAGTGCAGGTGCGAGGCATCATGTTTCTGAATGCAGAATTGCAGCGCATGATCCTTCACCGCTTTTTTGCCCGAACGCTTGGCGGCGGCCGGTTCCGGAGTCGCCACAAAGTCACGCATGCGGTTGTAATCGTCCAGGGTCTTGTTCATGGCTTACCGGGTGCTCGCTGGCGGACGTTGAATCGGCACGTCTCTACATCAGCAGAGCGACAGGTCCGGAAAAAAATTCCATCGCCACTGGAATTGCCCGGACAGACGGCTGGGTCTATCGGGATGATCGCTCGTAGCCTTGATGCGCAACTTCTTGCGCAGTTATTCGTCCCAAATACACCTCAACATCGCTGAACGCCAGGTGGATCAAGCCCTCCAGCCGAGTGCGCAACTTCTTGCGCACCACTGCGCAAGAAGTTGCGCACTTTTTCAGGTGATCGCTGCCGAACAACCTCTCCACGTTTAAAAAATATCCTCAACCACCTGATTTATATGACAAAAAACATTTATGGCACGCTCCTTGATAACAGTCAGGCACCCACCGGGCGATACCGCCTCCCGGGCACCCTAACTTTTAGCAAGGAGCACATCCATGGCTACACCAGCGTACATGTCCGTTACCGGCGAAAAACAAGGCCTGATCACTGCCGGCGCCTTCACCGCCGACTCCGTTGGCAACACCTACCAGGAAGGTCACGAAGACCAGGTCATGGTTCAGGCGTTCAGCCACGACGTGATCATCCCGCGTGACCCACAGTCCGGCCAACCGACCGGTCAGCGTGTACACAAGCCAGTCGTGATCACCAAGGTCTACGACAAGTCTTCGCCACTGCTGCAAGCCGCCCTGACTTCCGGCGAGCGCATGAGCGAAATCGTTATCCAGTGGTACCGCACTTCGGCTCAAGGTACCCAAGAGCACTACTACACCACCAAACTGGAAGACGCGATCATCGTCGCCATCAACAACAAAATGCACAACTGCCAGGATCCGTCGAACTCGCACTTCACGCACCTGGAAGAAGTGCAGTTCACCTACCGCAAAATCACCTGGACCCACGAAGTATCCGGTACTTCGGGTTCCGATGACTGGCGTGTTCCAGTCGCTTAATCGCGGCTGACGGTTCCAAACATCGGCCAGCTCTGCTGGTCGATGTCATTTGCGCCTTCCAGGAATTTTCGCGTCCGTTGATCCGGCTTTCGGGTGTCAACGCGCGCCGCAGCACTGCACGAGGAACAAGGGATGTTCGCGCCGGCCAATCAGACTCACTTTGCCCTGACTGTCGAAGGTCTGGAAAACGATCTCCAGGTCCTTGCCCTGCAAGGTCGGGAAGCCATCAGCCAGCCTTTTGTGTTTGAGGTGGAGCTGGTCAGCGAGCAGCCGTCCCTGGACCTCGAAACGCTATTGCACAAACCGGCCTTCTTGCAGCTCTCGCCTGACGGCAGCGGCATTCATGGCCAGATCTACCGCGCCGCCCAGGGCGATTCGGGCAAACGCCTGACCCGCTACGCCGTGACCCTGCGTCCGCAGCTGTCCTACCTGGCGCACCGCATCAACCAACGCATCTTCCAGAACCTCACCGTGCCGAAAATCGTCGGCATGGTCCTCGAAGAGCACGGCATCCAGAGCAATGCCTACGAATTCAAAGTCGGGGCGATTTATCCCGAGCGCATTTACTGCGTGCAGTACGATGAATCGGACCTGCAATTCATCCAGCGCCTGTGCGAGGAAGAAGGTATCCATTACCACTTCCAGCACAGCGCCACGGCCCACAAGCTAGTGTTCGGCGATGACCAGACGGTGTTCCCGAAACTCGCGCCCGTGGCCTATCAGCAAGACTCCGGCATGGTCGCCAACGACCCGGTAATCAAGCGCTTCGACCTGCGCCTGGAAACCCGCACCAGCCGCACCACCCGCCGCGATTACGACTTCGAAAAACCGCGCCTGAAACTGGAAAGCGAGAACCGTGGCGACGCCCTGCCCGACCTCGAAGACTACGACTACCCCGGCCGCTTCATCGACCGCGAACGCGGCAAGCACCTGGCCAAACGCGCCCTCGAGCGTCACCGCAGCGACTTCCAGTTGGCCGAAGGCCGCAGCGATCAGCCGTTGCTGGTCAGCGGCCACTTCCTGGCCCTGACCCAACACCCGAAAGCCAAGTGGAACGACCTGTGGCTGCTCACCGAAATCCTCCACGAAGGCAAACAGCCGCAAGTGCTGGAAGAGTCGGTGACCAGCAACACCACCAATCTGAAAGACGATTTCCACCAGGGCTACCGCAACCGCTTCCAGGCCACCCCCTGGGACGTGCCGAACCGCCCGCCGCTGAACCACCCCAAGCCACGGATCCTCGGCAGCCAGAGCGCCGTGGTTACCGGCCCCAAGGGTGAAGAGATCCACTGTGACCAATACGGTCGCGTCAAAGTGCAATTCCATTGGGACCGAGAAGGTCAGGCCGACGACAAGACCAGCTGCTGGCTGCGCGTCTCCTCCGCCTGGGCCGGCGCCCATTACGGCGGCATCGCCATTCCACGCATCGGCATGGAAGTGTTGGTCAGCTTCCTCGAAGGTGACCCCGACCAACCGCTGATCAGCGGCTGCCTGTACCACAAGGAAAACGTCATCCCGTACGCCCTGCCGGCGAACAAGACCCGCAGCACCTTCAAAACCCTGAGTTCTCCGGGCGGCGGCGGTTTCAACGAGCTGCGCATCGAAGACAAAAAGGGCCAGGAACAGATCTTCCTGCACGCCCAGCGCGACTGGGACGAAAACGTCGAGCACGACCAGAAAATCCGCGTCGGCAACGAACGCCACGACACCGTTGAGCAAAACAGCTACAGCGAATTCAAGGCTGAAGAACACCACACCGTCTATGCCGATCGCAAAGTCGAAGCCCGCGCCAACGACCACCTCACCGTGGGCGTCAACCAGCACATCAAGGTCGGCACCGGCCAATTCATCGAAGCCGGCCAGGAAATCCACCTGAGCAGCGGCATGAAAGTCGTGCTCGAAGCCGGCAGCGAACTCACCCTCAAGGGCGGCGGCAGCTTCATCAAGATCGACGCCAGCGGCGTGACGCTGAGCGGCCCGGTGATCAACATGAACTCCGGCGGCAGCCCCGGCAGCGGCACTGGAGCGGCACCGCTGATGCCTGGGGCGCTGAAACAGGCTGATGCCGACAAGGCTGGCGCGGTACTGACGCCGGCGCAGATCAACACCCTGAAACGCAACGCGCCGTTCTGTGAAGAGTGCGAGAGGTGTAAGGCGGGTGTATGCGATATAGCAAAACCTGCCCAAGACACTGAAAAAACCAGCCACGACTTAGTATTTTTAGTCAATGATGAAAAAACGGGTAAACCGAAGCAGAATATTCCCTATCGAATAACGCTTGAATCCGGGATTATTGTTGATGGTGTCACTGACAACAAGGGGATGACCCAAAAAGTCTCATCTAACAAAGCTGAAAAAGCCACTATCGAGGCCCCGTATTATGGCAACACAACAAGCGACGCTCACCCCAACCACGGATCAGACACCTGTAACTGTTAGCATCCCGACCAAGGAGCTAAGCGGTACGCAATGGGTTGCACGATTTCCGACCAGTACAAGTGTGGGCGATCTCACGACTGAGTTCGAAGCCAGTGTGAACAAATTTATTGCAGCGATAAAAGAAGCCGGGGGCAGTGTTTCAATTTCGGCAACTTATCGGCCCAAAGAGCGTGCTTATCTGATGCACTATTCCTCAGCAATATCTAAAGGAATCATTGCACCAGAAGACGTACCTGAAATGGACGGTGTAAATATCGAGTGGGTTCATAGCACCTCAGCGCAATCAATCAGTGCTGCGACCAGCATGGCGTCGGGCTACGGAATTGTGTATCCGCCGGCACTTACAAGTCGCCATACACAGCGAAAAGCCATAGACATGACAATATCCAACATATCTGGAAAAACAATTGTAAATGCTTCTGGCGCCTCCGTTTTGATCACTCACTTAAGCGACTTGAATCCAGTAGGTACTACATATGGAGTTAAAAAGCTTGTTTCCGACCCTCCACATTGGTCAACCGATGGACATTAAACATACACTTTTCTTCATTCTGACTATTTGCTCAGGGTCAGTATTTGCCCAAGACACTGGATTTGGATTCGTTAAAAATAATCCAGACGGGCAAACTTATTTATATACAACCCAGAATATTTCAAGCAACGAAGTCATTTCGGTCCAATTCCCTCAGGATGGAACCGTTGCTTGCTGCAAGTTAACAAAGACAACTGGGGGAAAACAGCAGCAGGGCGATGCAATGGATCTGCTCAACGAATCCGACATGCACATTTATGGGCTTGACATTCAATACTCTGCGCCTTTCATCGGCATAGCTGTAGTTGGTAAAAATGCAACCGGAAACGGCGTCTCAGCCGTTGAGGTCAAGGATCAAGCTACAACTATCAGCACCTGTTTGAGTCAAGAAGGCGTTCATCTCTTCTCGAGAAAAAATGGGAGTTTGAACGGTCATCTCTATTTGAGCCTAGGTTACGATGTAGAGCCAACGTCAAATTCTTGCGAAACGGAAAGTTCTGAGTCCGTTCCGACCGACGTCTCCGGCTACATCAAAAATAGAGACAACTGTGATTCTTTGCGCGGAGATATTCCTGAACGGGACCCCGCCGACCCGAAAATTCTCGATCGTGTCATCAGCGATATAAATAAATATTGCAAGGGCACCGACCAGCAGCTGAAGCAGTTGAAAGAAAAATACTCCGGAAACGAAAACGTTGAGAAGTTGCTCTCGACTTACGAAGAAAACATTGAAGCTGATATGAGTTTTTAGATTCACTCATCAAGGACGGCTGTTGTGACATCTGAAAACACCAATCCACAGGTCTGGTTATCCGAAACCCCGCTACTGCCGGGTGAACGCCTCTACCTGATCATCAGCGCCGCCAGTGATGCCGAAGCGCTCAAGTCGCTTTACCAAAACGAACCCACAACCCAGGCGACCCCGATTTGGGGTGGTACACCCTACGCGGGCTGGCAGCCGGTGATGCCCTACCTCATCGAGCTGAAACCCAACTCAAGTTTTCTAACGTGGATTGCCGAAACCGATGCTCAGGACTGGGGCTGGCTGGCGGTATCCACCAGTGCGCCGGATGTGGTGTTCGAACATCTGCGCAGCCTGACTCAAGTGCGGATGCCGGATGGGACGCAAGTGTTTTTCCGTTTTTGGGATGGACGGCATATCTATCCGATTCTGGAAGGTCTCGGCGATGCCGCCGGTGAGGTACTGCCGGTGTTTGATCGGTATCTGATTAATGGGAAGAGCCTGGAGGTGGGGCCGAGGGTGGTGCCGCCGGCGAAAGACTGGCCGTGGTGGGAGGTGCCGCAGAAACTGCTCGACAGCCTGGCGAAGCAAAACCCGTCGACCCTGATCCGCAACCTGATGCAATGGCTGGAAGAGGAACGTCCAGACATCTACGCCGCTTACCCCGAGAGCAATCTGAAGCTGAAAATCGCACGTTTCGTGCGCCGGCCCGATGCTCCAAAAAACCTGAATGAAGCACTGTTAAACCACCTGATTCTGGAGCAAGGCTGATGGATCGCGTTGCCTACGTTGACAACCAATTGAGCACGTTCAAGGACAGCTTGAAGCTGTATCAAGAACAGACCAAAACCTGGTACGCGAAAGCCGCCGACAAAGGCAGTCGAGTCGCAGACCTGCCCTCCTTGCTGGGCATGGAGCGCGTGATAAAGGTCGGCAACACCAGCAAATCGGTGAGCATGACCGATGGCGACTTCACCTCGAACGTTGCCCAGTGCCCGCTTAAGGGGCCGCTGCTGATCGAGAGCAAATTCGAATCGGTGTATGACATCCCATTGGGTGACATCGAAGTTGAAATCGTTGCGGTGGAAGGCGGCGCAGTCAGCAAAGTCAAACTCGACGCCCAGGGCAAAGCCAGCTGGACGGAGGGTGTTCCCGGCAAGTTCTACAAGATCCGTGTTCACCACGAAGTGACGCCGGCTCAGATAGATACCTTGTTCAAATCCTATGAAGGCCTGACCGGTCAACTGGAAGGTTTCCTGCGCAAGGAATGGGCCGGTTTCAAACCGCAATGGTCGAACATATCCGCCTTGGGAACGGCCTCGGCAATTGGCAACGGCATCCTTGAAGGCGGTTGGGAAGCGATCAAAGGGGTTTGGGACGGTATCAGCCTGGTGCTCGATATCCTGCAAGACCCGAGCAAGTTTGCCAAAGACCTCGGTGCCGGAACCCAAAAACTGATAGCACTGGCAAAAGAAACGCCAGACGTCATGAAGAAGGCCATGCTGCTGGCCAGCGACGAGGCCGCTCTGTTCCTGATGGTACGCAGTGCCGTGATCTGGCTGGCCGGTCTGCCACCGATGAAGATGGCCGGTGACGTCGCAAAAATGACCACGGCAGCGGTAGTCGGCATCGCGATCGACATCGTGATTTCGATCGTGCTGACCGTGGCTGCAGAGGGTACCGGTGTCATCTACCTCGCCGCGCGCTTGAAAAAGTACGGCGAAATCGTCATCAAGGCCGTGACCGGCTTTGTGGAGTCGGTGTTCAAGATCATCAAAGGTTTCATGGAGTACGTCGCGAAATACACCGCGGTGGCGGCTCGTGGTGTGACGGCTCAGGTGAAGAAAGGGATTGCACAGGTTCGTTTTGACGGGAAGAAAAACGCAAAACTGGGCAAGGGCAAAACGGGCGACGACGTTTCCAGGCAAGCCAAGACACCTGCCGACAAAAGCGCTGAGCCCGCAGCCAAAACCTGCACCGATAAGTGCCCTGTATCGATGGTCACCGGTGAAGAGTTATTGACACTCAATGATGGCCAGCTCGACGGCCTGCTGCCGTTTGAGTGGACACGTCTTTACCGAAGCAGCGCAGTGGAAATCGATTGTGGTCTGGGTTATGGCTGGAGCCATGCGCTGGCACACCGAATCGAAATCAATGGCGATGAAGTCATCTGGACCGACCACGAAAACCGGGCGACGCCATTTCCACTTCCTAGCCAACAGCGTCCGGCAATTACCAACAGCCTGTCACGGGCAGCGATTTTCATCGGTGACGACCCGTCGGAGCTGGTCCTGGCTCAAGCCGGGAGCCGTCCATCGTTCTACCACTTCCGCTACGACAGCAAGGGCGCAACCCTGATCGCCATCAGCGACAGCTATGGCAACCGGCTGCATATCACCCGTGATATCCACGGCAGGATCAAACGCCTCGACAACGGCGCCGGCCGCGCCCTGCTCTTGCGATATGACCGCAAGCACATCATCGCCGTCGACTATCAGCAGTTCATTCCCGCCGACAATCTGGAAGACGCCTGGAACACCGTCCAGACGCTGGTTACGTACAGCTATGACACGCAACATCGCCTGATTGAAGCGAAGAACGCTGCCGGTGAAGCCGAACACTATCGCTACAACGATCAACACGTAATTCTTGAGCGGCAACTGGCGGGTGGTGCGAGTTTCTTTTGGGAGTGGGAGAACGAAGGCAAGTTATCGCGATGCGTCCATCACTGGGCGAGCTTCTCACAGATGGAAGCGCATTACGCTTGGGACGATAAAGGCAGTGTCACCGTTACCAACGCCGACGGCAGCGAAGAAGTTTACACCCACGACGATAAAGCACGGCTTATCAGCAAGATCGATCCCGATGGCGCTGAACACCTGAAGGCCTACAACGATAAAGGTCAGCTGATTGCAGAAAAAGATCCGCTAGGCGCTGTTACCGAGTATCGGTACGACGAAGATGGCTTGATGACGGCGGTCATTCCTCCGGAAGATGAACCCGTTTCGTATGAATACAGCAACGGCTTCGTCAGTGACGTGCACCGAGGCAAAGCTACCTGGAAGTATCAACGCAACAATCAGGGCGACATCACTCAACAGATCGACCCGGACGGTAACTCCACCCTCTACAGCTACGACCGCCAGGGCCGTCTGCTGGAAATCCGCCATCCCGATGGAAGCCGCCATCAGCTGGGCTGGAACAACCTCGGCCAGTTGCTCGAAGAGCACCTGCCCGACGGCGGCCAACGCAAATACCGTTACGACGCATTGGGCCGGCAGATCACCCGTCAGGAAGAAACCGGCGCCATCACCCAATACCAATGGGACGCCGCCAACCGCCTCGCGCAAATCACCCTGCCCGGCGGTGCAACCCGCGCGTTCACCTATAACGCCTACGGCAATGTCACTGCCGAACGCGATGAGTTGGGGCGTGTCACCCGCTACGAATACGCCGATGGCCTGCACCTGGTCAGCCGTCGCCTCAACCCGGATGGCAGCCAGCTTCGCTACCGCTACGACAACTCACGCTTGCTGCTCACTGAGATCGAAAACGAACGCGGTGAACACTACCACCTCGATTACTACCCGAATGGCCTGATCCAACAGGAAACCGGTTTCGACGGTCGCCGCACTGCCTACGAGTACGACCTCAACGGCCAACTGCTGAAGAAAACCGAATTCGGCGAAGACGGCAGTGAGCTAATCACCGAGTACCAACGCGACGCCGCTGGCCGCCTGCTAGTGAAAACCCTGGCCGATGGCGAGGAAATTCACTACAGCTACGACGCCCTCGGCCGCCTCGTCAACGTCGACGACGGCCACTGGCCCCTCGCCTACGAATACGACCTGCAAGATCGCCTCGTCACTGAGCACCAAGGCTGGGGCACCCTGCGTTACGAGTACGACAACCTCGGCCAACTCAGCCACTGCCGCCTCCCCGACGGCAGCAAACTCGACTACCGCCACCAACCCGGTGGACGCCTGAGCAGCATCGACCTCAACGGCTCGCGCCTGACCACGCACCAGTTCAGCGCCGGTCGCGAACAACAGCGCCAACAAGGCCTGCTGCTCAGCCAATACCAGTACGACGAACAAGGTCGCCTGCAAGCCCACACCGTCAGCCAGCAGGACCGCAACCTGTTCCGTCGCCGCTACTCCTACGATGCCAACGGCAACCTCGCGGGTATCGATGACAGCCGCAAAGGCAACCGCAGCTATCACTATGATCCGCTCGATCGCCTGATCAACGTCCGTGGCACCACCCCGGAAAGCTTCGCCCACGATCCGGCGGGCAACCTCCTGGGCCAAGGCGACCAACCGACCGCGAACCTCGCTAACGTCAAAGGCAACCGCCTGCTGATGCAGGGCGACCGCCACTATGACTATGATGCCCACGGCAACCTGATTCGCGAACGTCGCGGCTCCGGGCAGAAACTCGTCACCGAGTATCGCTACGACTGCCAACATCGCCTGATCGGTGTCAGCCTCCCCGGCGGCAGCATCGCAAGCTACAAGTACGACGCCTTTGGCCGCCGCATCGCCAAAACCGTCGATGGCCACACCACGGAATTCCTGTGGCAAGGCGAACGTCTCATCGCCGAAAGCGCTGACAACCGCTATCGCAGCTACATCTACGAACCCGGCAGCTTCCGCCCACTGGCCATGCTCGATGGCGAAGGCCCACTGAAAGCCACGCCGTTCTACTACCAACTCGACCACCTCGGCACCCCGCAGGAACTCACCGACTACAGCGGCGAGATCATGTGGTCAGCGAAATATCGCGCCTACGGCAACCTCGCCACCCTCGACGTTGCAGAAATCGACAACCCGTTGCGCTTCCAGGGTCAGTATTTCGATGCGGAAACGGGCTTACACTACAACCGGCATCGCTACTACAATCCGGGGACTGGGCGGTTTTTGACGCCGGATCCGATCAAGCTTGCGGGTGGGTTGAACAACTACCAGTACGCGCCTAACCCTACGGGGTGGGTGGATCCTTTGGGACTGAATAACTGCCCCCCTGGGACCACTGACCATAAGGGAGTACCCATCAGCAACAATGCAAGGCATCACCTCGAAAAAGCTGATGGATATGACAAAACGAAGGGTATCAAAGGAGCACATAGCAGAGATGAGTTTTTGCAAGCAGTATCAGACAAGAACCTGCATGTAATTTCTGAAACTCAGAGTCCGACCACCCCAGGAATATCTCAGATAAAGTATGGACGCAATACGCTCGACAATGCCGGGAACATTACCGGAACGAAGGAGTTCCGCTCACCTAAGACGGTATACGATAGTAGCGTCATATCTACCGAGAGAATGTATAACGCAGGCAAGGAAGCTGCTGCCAGCGGGTATAACACAGCAAGAGCAAACAATCAGCGAATCTACGAAGCCACACATGATGGAATACCGTTCGTCATATACTTAGACGACACACTAACAACGGTAACCAACTTCCACCCAATGTAGAGCCTATTAAAATGACAACAGTCACTGAAAAACAACTGAAGACAATAAATTATTGCCTAACAGATTTCCGGGATCGAAAAACATATGAAATCACAAGTTTTCTCCCTGCACTTTTGGATGACTTGCTGATCCCTACAAGTATCGGAATGGAAATGTCTGCCGTCTACATTGACTGTGACGTGGATCAGGATGGGCTACCAGACAATTTGAAAAATACCAAAGGCATTACTTTTGAGTTTATGGACGATTTTGTCACACTCCCAACTGAGGAAGGTATCAACTACATCTCAGACTGGTGCGAAAAAAACGTTCTAGAGAACCGAGAAGAAGTACTTCAAAAAGCAAGAAAGCTTAAGGAAAAATATCTTAAAAAGTAAACTACAAAAGGGGACAAAATTATTTCCTAAGCGCTCATGAAGATAAATTCATCCCTTTTTGATGTAAACCATCGAGCTAAGAGCTCCCCAGCGTTTTAAAAAGCGTCATATGATCCCATGAGCCGCAAAAACTGAGTGAACAAGAATGGATTTTTTTATAGACATAAAAAACACTCAGGATTTTTCATATCCAAAAAAATTTATAAACACTATAAGCCTGTCCCCTCCTATTGACATTGAACCTTGGTGGTTCATTACATTTGAGAAAGGTGATGTAAATAGCTGGTATCACACACTAAAAAAACTCTACCCAAAAAGAGAGCTAATACCATTTGCAAGATTTAACGCCAATGATGACGTAGCCTGCTTCGATGGAAATGATAAGTCTGGCAACCCGAAAGTGTTGATCATCCACGCATATGCGTCAGAGGGCTGGGAATATCACGGAAGTTACAATGACTTTAACGAATGGCTAAACAAAGCAATTAAAACCCACCAAGAATGGGAGGAGGATGAAGCAGGAAATTAAAAAGTTTTATTTTCTAAGCGCTCATAAAGATATATCCATCCCATTCTGCTACCCAGTAGCACAGATGCACAACGTCCGAAGCTACACGTGACTGCCGATACGGACATTGCACCAAAGCACTACATTGCTCCGACCCAAAAATTGCTTAACAGTCATGAAAAAATCAAAAAATATACCTCTGCGGTATACACGAATAAGCCTGACAAGAGCGTCGGACATTTCCTGCAAACCACAGCGATTTTACGAACTTGCGCGCCCCCACCCTTACCGATAACCTTCGTCCGTCGTTGCAACCTCAGCGACCGGTTTTGACAGACCGAACACGATCAAGGCATGTAAATGCCGCTTTGCGGCTCCGTTGATTTAGGAGCTTCACGATGAAAAAGTTTCCACCCGAGTCTCTCGATCCCATTGAACTCAGCCAAGCAACCCAACGCGCCGTCAGCGCCCGCCTCCGCAACCCCAAAAATCCCGACCCCATCAGCCACGCTTTCACCCTTCTCCCCAACATCCGCACCGAAACCCTGCTAAGCCACGCCTGCGAAACCCTCGCTTCGCTCAACGTCCTGAACACCGACCTTGCCTGTGAACTCGAAGGCTCGCACCGCAGCCTGGCGCTATCGATTCAGCAATTGGCTGTACCGGGTAAGTTGTTGGTAAACCGGGTGCTGGACAAGCTCGACCCACCCGGTGGGGCGTCCGACACTCGGGAGGTTCAACCATGACTCGATACATGTCGATTACCGGCATCGACTGCACGATCCCTTCCCTCCCGATCGACACCGCAGCGCCTGTCGATGTGCTGCAGGACACGGCCGCATATCGCATTCGTTGTGTCACTCAACTGTTGGAAGAGAGCTGTCTCCGGGCGACGTGCTGGATGTGGTCGGACGACGGTTACGGGCCCAGCCTTAATTCAGCCAATAAAAATGGGCGACTCCAGGGTCGCCCATTTTTATATCCGACGTTTAATATCATCCCTCAAATTTATACACAGAGCATTTGGCAAGAGGCTGCTAAAACTTCGCCCGCAAATTTCTTGATATAGGAGCAAAATTCTTCCAACTTCCACTATGGTGGGCTCTTCCGCAAAATCGCGACCTTCCCAAAAACCCAGAAAAACTGGCTACTCGGTCAAGTAACTTCCTCACTGATAAACAATGGTTTTCAACCAGTCTTCAATCTATGCTTGGGCTGACAGTATGGAGGCTGTGATGAATGTTCAAACTCAGACGGAAAACATGGGCTTTACTTTTGGTCTACATCGTAGGTGTCAGTGGCTATATCTACTACCTCTACGTCGAGACTCAGGGAATTCTCACTGACAACATTAATAACAAGCTGCTGCATGCCGCGCTGGGCGCGTCAGCCATCCTCGGCGACCGCTACCATGACAATCTGATCGACAAACAGTCGAAAACGGAAGCGCAAGACTGGGATACCATTCAGCGGCTTTCCAGATTCAACGAGTCCATGGGCACCGCCTTTGTCTACAGCGTGGTCAAACGCGATGGGGAAGCCTATCTGATCAGCTCCAGCGCCTCGAAAAAAGAGATTCAAGAGCAGAATTACGTACGCTTTTTCGATCCTTATCCAGATGCCAGTCAGGCCCTGCTCGACAGTTTTGAGCGTACCGAGCCCACCTGGATCGATTACTCGGATCACTGGGGAGACTTTCGCGCCGTCTTCGTCCCAATGAAATCCCAGGACGGGACGGTTTATGTGGCAGGTGCGGAGATGACGTTGGCGAACTACAACCAACAACTTAATCAGGACTCTCTGCACCATATCATCCTTGCCATTCTGGTATTTCTCGCCTTCAGTCTTTTGTTCGTGATCGACTTATTGCGCATGCGTGCTCATCTTCAGCAACTGCAAATAAACGAACAGGTATTGAGTCAGGCAAAAGATGCCGCCGAAGACGCGGATCGTTCCAAGACCCGTTTTTTAGCCACCATGAGTCATGAAATCCGCACCCCCATGTACGGTGTCATCGGTGCGACCGAGTTACTGGCCGGCTCCACCCTGAATCCCGAGCAAAGCGCTCTGGTCAATACGATTCATACCAGCGGACGAACCCTGCTGTCGCTTATCGACAACATTCTCGACCTGGCAAAGATCGAAGCGGGCAAACTTGAATTGAGGCCTCGTGTATTCGAAGTAAGAGCATTGGTTTCATCCAGTATTGAAATGATCCGGCAAAACACTCAGGGCAAACCAATCATCATTGAGGCTCAGGTATCACCGGATGTACCGCACTGGGTCAAAACCGATACCGATTGCCTTCGCCAGATACTGATCAACTTGTTGGGTAATGCGGTCAAGTTCACCGAAACCGGAACAGTATCGCTCGTGGTCAAAACGAGCGGTGACAGCCCTCGAGCCCGACTCGAGTTCTCCATACGCGATACTGGCATAGGTATCCCTTTGGCGCGGCAAGACAGCCTGTTCAAGCCCTTTGTTCAGTTCAAAGGGCCAGCCAGTCAACGCTTTACCGGAAGTGGGCTAGGTCTTTCAATTTGCAAGAATCTGGTCGAGGCGCAACAGGGGACTTTATCCTTTACTAGTCAGCCTGGTATCGGATCGACGTTTTCCTTCTCACTCCCCATGGAGCCTTTTTCCGTCTCGGAAATCCCCCTCGGGGACGATCATGCAACGGTTGGTTTCGACTCATCTTTTGCCGGGGATTACCCGCTCGATATCCTGTTGGTGGAGAACCATCCCATTAGTCAGAAAGTTGCCTTGGCGATGTTACAGGCGTTGGGTTATACACCCGCCCTTGCGTCAGATGGTCTGGAGGCGATCAACGAGTGCATGACGTCGATTCCAGATATCATTTTCATGGATATCAATATGCCTGTTATGGATGGGCTGGCGGCCATCCGTAACATCCGCGAACTACCACTGGGCGATACGTGCTACATCGTTGCGTTCACCGCGAGCGCTTTTTCGAGCGAGATAGAACGTTTCAGGGCCGCCGGTGCCAATGACATTTTGACCAAACCGGCAAACTTCCAGGCCTTGACCCAAGTACTTCAGCGTGCAGCCAACTACCGGCGACAGCTCCAGGCCAGTACTCCGGTAGTGGATGCAATTTCAAGTTGAAATGGGCTCAGGGTACAAACGCCATTACGGAAACAGGAGAACCCGACCCCTCTTTGAGTCGAAGCACGCCAATGACCAGTGTCGTGCCTTTCGCAGGTAGCTGATCGAGATTAGTCAGGCACTCCAGGACAATGCCATCTTTGGCCAGAATCTGGCTGTTGGTGGCATAAACCGTATCCTGACCTGGATCAGCGCCATGTGTATCGATACCGACACCGGCGATTTGGCGTTCTTCAAGCAGAAACTGGGTCGTAGCAGCGCCCACACCGGGAAAGTGTGGGCCTTTCGCGTCTTCATTGATAAAGCGCTTGGGATCGTTCCACAAGGCTTGCCATCCCGTATAAAACAGCACAACAGAGCCTTGGGCGATGCGCCCATTAGCCTGTTCCCATTTTTCGATGTCCTGGACGCCAATCACATAATCCGGGTTATCCCGAGCCTGGGTTCGTATATCAATCACAACGGCCGGGCGCACCAGGGACTCTGGTTTATAGGCATCAATCCCGATGGCATTGGGGTGAAAACTATTGGGCGCGTTCATATGGGTAGCGCTGTGCTCGCCGATGCTGAAACGCCGCAGGTAATAACCGTCTTTTTCCTGTGAAGCCACCACGTCGAATGTCACTGGAGGGTCGTTAGGCCACAGTGGAATCGTCGTGCTAATGACATGGCTGAGGTCAATGACCTTTCGAAACTGAATACTCTGCATTCCTTTGACTTCCTTATCCTCTGCGAAACTTTTAGCGACGCCGACCGACAGCAAAGCGGCCAGTACGCCGATGGATACCCGTTTAAAACAGCTCTTGTTTTGCTTTGATCTCGCCATAACGATTGACTCCCCTTTGATCATTAAGGACTCCTACCCTCGAGCCCAGCTGTGGCTCCAGCCATTCTCTACTCCCTGTTCGTTGATCCTGAAGAGGTTTGTGTATTGGAGAGTATCAATATTGATCGTTTCAATGCATCACCGTAACCGTCCAGGCGCCCCACTATGCATCGACTCGCGGCACTTTACGCGGGTTGGCCATCCCGTTGCAGGACGGTTGCGATTTGATGGATGTGGTCGGACAGCGCTTGCGGAAGCAGCTTTAGATCTTCCAATAAAAATGGGCGACCCCAAGGTCGCCCATTTTTATATCCGAAACTTTTAAACAGCACCTCCCAAAGAAGGTGTTCGCCCAGTGTAATGGCCTTGGCAATCCATGCACCGGTAAAGAGCCCTGACACCGGGCGAACGGGAAGGATTTTAATAGAATTTGGCAGATATGTCCTCGTATACAAACATGAAATTTATGCACGTAATATTTCGTAAGGCCCCGCTTACACAACGTCTACAAACTTCTTAAAATCACCAGTTCGACCATTAAAATTGATTGTTCTTATACAGCTATCTGCACAAGAACAATCAATACGTACAAGTAATGATCAGCTTGGGTGCCGGCTGGTCACTTTCAGCACATCGTTACAGGTCAGCACAACGCTCTGCCCTGCTTTCAGATCTTTCAATTTCACCGAATAGTGTCGCGCCGAGAACTCCAATTCAATACCCGGTCATCTCCAGATACCCCTGCCCGCCATGACTGCCGCTCAGCCGCACCGGCCCTTCCCAATAAGGAATGCGCAAGTCCATCCAGGCCTTGGGATTAAGGGCGTCGAGGGTAATTTCGAGGTGCTTGCCCGGGATGTTGATCGACCAGCGCACAGGCATCGAACGCCCGGCAACCTTGGCGGTGTCTTGTGGTGTGAGGCGAATGTCGTCGGCGTGCAGCAACTGCGTCTGCCCCTGAGCGTCGATCCAGGTGCCGGTGAGGTATGGCGCGCCGTCCTTTTGCCGCATGCGGTAGAGCATCACTTGCTCACCGCTGTCCAGGTGCAGGGAGAACCAGTCCCAACCGGTCTGGTTGGCGGTCAGCGGTTGGCTGCTCCACTCTCGGTCGAGCCAGGCCGGGCCGTTGACCGTGTAGGTTTTGCCGTCGATTTCGAGGGTGCCGCTGGCCTGGAAAAAAGGCTGGCTGTAGTAGTACGAAGCCTGGCCTTGTTCGGATTTCTGGCTGAAGCCTTTGTCTCCCTGAAGTACCAATGGCCGGCTTGACGTCAGTCGAAGCTGGTAGCTGAACGCCTTGTCGCGGGCGCTGAGTTGCAGGTCTGCCAGCGGGTTTTCGTCGGTGGCCTGACTGCTGAAACGCCAGTCATCGATCCATGCATTGAACGGCTTAAGGATCACTCCGGCCTGGCCGACACCGCCTCGGGCATAGCGTTCGGCGGCATGGTGTGCGGTGGCGGATGTCACGGCCGCGTGGCCCAGCCAGATAGTCTGATTGGCCCAGCCAGGTTGCTCGGGCGTCGCTTTCAAGGCGCTGCGAAACAGCGTCCATTGCGCGCCGAACTCGCGCCCCTGATCGTCCTTGAGGTTGGCGGTGACGTACCACCATTCAATGCGAAAGCCATCGTGGGCGCCGTGGTCCGCCGGGAAACTGAATTCTCGCCCGGGCACCACCGGGGTAAATGCGGTGGCCTGATGGCCGAGGCCGGCGAAGCCTTTTTCCGGCGCAGGCGTGTTGTCGCAGCCGCTCAGCAACGCCAGCAGCAACACGCAGATTTTAATCTTCATGAGCAAACGTCCTCAGCAGATCCGCCGGTTGCGTGCGATACAGCGAGTACAACGGCCACGCCGACGCGAGCAACGTGGCGAGCAAGGCCAGGCCCATCAACTGCAACAGTTGCAGTGGAAACACCCGAAGCGGCAAGCGCCAGCCGAAGGCCTGCACGTTGATCACCGTATCCAGGCACCACGCCAATGCGATGCCCAACGGCAATGCCAGTACCAACGTCAGCACCGCGAGCAACCAGGTCTGCCCGAGGTTGAGCAGCATCAACTGTCGCCGCGTCACGCCCAGCGCCCACAGCGGCGCGAGTTGTCCGAGGCGGCTCTGGCTCTGGGTCAGCAGGCTGATGAACAGCGCCACGCCCGCGACGCAAAGGGTCAGGCTGTTGAGGGCGGCGGTGGCGGCGAAGGTGTGCTCGAACACTTGTGTGGACCAACCCTTGAGCCGGGCCTGATCGACGATGCGGCTGTCGTCCAGGGCGAAGCGCGCTTGCAGCGCGGCCAGGAACGCGGGAATCGACGCGGGCTCGATGCGCAGGTTGAAACGGCTGGGTGTCAGCTGCGGCCAGCCGCGCAGCAGGTGATTGATGTTGACCAGCAGATGGCCCTTGGGATTGCCGTAGTCGGCGTAGATCCCGACGATCCGTGGCGACCATGGACCGTTGGGCGTGGCAATGATCACGTGATCACCCAGGCGCACCTTCAACCGCCGGGCCAGTTGTTCGCTGAGCATCAGCGCGTCGTCCTTGGCCAGTCGTTCCCAAGGGTCGTCGCCCAAGGCTTCCAGCAACGGCCAGTGCTGGCGATAGGTCGGGTGATCGATTACGCCGAAGACATCCGCCGGCCAGCCCTGTAACTGAATCGACACTTGCCAGTTGGGTAGCACCGCGCTGACTTGGGGTTGTTGTTTGAGCCATGTGTAAAGCTCTCGGGCCTGGGCCGGATTTTGCGGATTGACATACAACTCGGCGGTCAGGCGTTGTTCGAGCCAGTTGTTGAAGGTCTGGCGGAAACCGGCGGTCATGCTGCCGGCACCGATGTTCGCCGCCAGCGCCAATAACAGCGCCATCAAGGCCAGGCTCAGGGCCGGCAACTGCTGACGGCAATCGGCGACAAACCATTGGCCGAGCACCGAGCGACTGCGCCGCAGCACCCGGTTGAGCACACTGTTCAACACCACCGGCAAGGCCAGTGCGGCGCCGATCAACAACGCGGCCATCAGCACGAAACCACTGCTCAGGCTGTCGCCGAACATCAACGCCAACACCGCGATCAGCGCAGCCATCGCCGCGACCCAACCCTGGCGCCGCAACCAGCGCGCGTGGGCCTGATGCCAGGCTTGCGGATCGGCCAGCGCCAGTAACGGCAAACGCGCCGCTCGCAGCAAACTGTTGGCACCGGCCAGCAACGCGCCGAGCAGGCTCAGACCGATGCCGCTGAACCACCACAGCGGGCTGAGGCTCAACTGTCCCGGCACTTCGGCGCCGTACAAGCCGCGCAAACTGGCGGCGACGTCCGGCAACAGCACGCCGGCCAGCAGGTAGCCGCTGACCACGCCAGCGACACCACCGATCAACGCCAGACCACCCAGCTCGACGGCGAGGCCGGCAATCAACATTCGCGCACTGACGCCACAGGCGCGCAGGGTTCTGAGCAAGCCTCGACGTTGCTCCAGCGCCAGACCGATCGCCGCGTGGACGATGAACAGGCCAACCACGAACGACAGAAAGCCCAAGGCATCGAGGTTCAGATGGAAGCTCTCGGTCAGGCGTGCAAGATTGTTTTCTTCGCCGCTGCTGATGAGCTGGAGTTGTCCCTTGAACTGATCAGGCAGGGTCGCGGTGAAATCCTTGGGCAGCAACAGACGTGACAGTTGATCGGGCAATTGCAGAATCTGCTGGGCGAAGCCGATGTCCACCAGCAACACACCGGGGGCCATGTCGGGTTGGGCACGCAGTGGCGGCAAGGCGATGCCGCTCTCGGCCGTCGGTGTTTCACCTTCGTGCAAGCCCAACGCCTGCAAGGTCTGCGGCGAAATCCAGGTGCTGCCCGGCACCGTGAAGAACTCGACGACCTGCTCGATCGGCAACGACCGGCCGGCCACTGCGGAACCGGCCGGCAGCGACACCGGTTCAATGCCCATCAACTGCAAGCGCTGGTCTTCATGGCCCTTGAGCGTCACCCGGCCTCGCAACACGGGCGATACCGGCCAACCTGCGCGACGCAGGTCGATAAACAATTGCTGAGGGAACACCCCGCCGCCGGGCGCGCTGAGGCTGGCTTGAGGTTCGCCACCGATCAACTGACTGGCCCGCGCGTAGCTTTCCCGTGCCTGACTGTTCAGCGCTTGCACGCCGGTCAGCAGGCTGGTGGCGAGCCAGAGCCCGGTCAGCACACTGAAAAATTGCACCGGATGTTGCCGCCAATGGCTGAGCAGCGCCCGCAATGTCTCGCGAAAAACCCGCACTTCAGCGCTCGTCCGCGCCAGCCAGACGGCCATTGTGCAGCACCACTTTTTCCGCCAGCCGCGCGGCGACCCTGGGGCTGTGGGTGACCATCAACAACGTCGTCGGGCTGTCGTCGAGCAACTCCAGCAGCAACTTCAACACCTCATCGCTGGTGGCTTCATCGAGGCTGCCGGTGGGTTCGTCGGCCAGCAGCAGTTTCGGTTGCGAGGCCAACGCCCTGCCAAGCGCAACTCGTTGCTGTTGCCCGCCAGACAGTTGTTCCGGATAGCGCTGCAACAGATCCACCAACCCAAGACGCTGCACCAGATGCGCTTGCCAGCGCGGATCGTGGCGCCCGGCCAGACGCGCCTGAAACGCCAGATTGTCCTCGACCCGCAAACTGCCGATCAGGTTGAACTGCTGAAACACCAGGCCGATTTCGGTGCGCCGCCAGTGGGCCAATTGGCCTTCGTTCATCTGTTCCAGCCGATGCTCGCCACTGCGAATGCTGCCGCGATCGACCTTGTCCAGGCCGGCGATCAGGTGCAGCAAGGTACTTTTGCCACTGCCCGACTCGCCCATCAACGCCAGGCTGCTGCCGGGTTTCAACGTGAGGTCGACGCCTTGTAATACCGGCAATGGGCCTTGGGGGGTGGCGTAGCTTTTGAAGACGCCCTGGACCGAAAGCATGAGAGGAGGCTCGTTGAAGGCAGTGGGCCTAGGATAGCGGACGGCAGCAAGACCGCGTTATCGTTTATCGCGAGCCTGCTCGCGATAAGGCCGGGCCATTTCATCAAAATCTCACTGCCCCACCGCCACACTCGGCACCACCGGCCCCGGCGTCACAATGCTCTTCAGATCGATGTACTTCCACGCAGGCACAGCGCCGAGCCGCGCATTGAAGCGATAGTTGAAAGTGAAGTCATCCGCCGTCGACACGCTCAACGGTTTGCCATACACCGCCTCGATCCCTGCCAGGTCATAGCCCATCAACTGCAACAACGTCGGGAAGATGTTGTAGTGACTGGAGCGGTCCTTGTTGGCCGGCAACTGCGCCTGCCAGTCCATCGTCTTCAAATCGCTGCCCGAGATCACCACCAACGGCACCAACCCCTCTTCCTCCACCGGGTCACTGCCACAGTGGGTGTTGAGCCCCGGGTTACCGCGCTCATGCAGATCCTGCCCGTGGTCCGAGGTGTAGATCATCAGCGCATTACGCATATCCGCCTGGGCGAAAACCCGTGAGAAGAACTCGCCGACATTCCACAGCACCGTGTTTTTGTAGGCATTGCGGTACAACACCCAATCATTCGGCTGCCCATTGAAACCCTCGCGCGTGCCCGTGTCCGCCACCTCGACAAACTGCCCCCGAGGCAAGGTCGGGCGATACGCCATAAACGCGTCCGGGTATTTGTCGTGTACCGGGAAATGCGCGCCGACCTTGTTGATCACCACCAGCTCCGGTATGCCGTCGTTGAGCAGATCGATCAGCTTGGCCGCCGCAGCCATGTCTCGCTCACGCACGCTGGTCTGGTCGAATTGCACGAACTCGTCGATGTCCTGTTTCTCGGCATTGCTCATCAGGTTCTGCAAGTTGCCGCCCGTGCGCTGGGCATCGATGTAAACCGTGCGCAGCCCGGCTTTTTTCGCGTACTGCCAGATCGACGGCAGTGTGGTGTTGATCCGCATGTAATCGCCACGGGTGCCGCCATAGCGCAACGTGACGTTGGTGTCGGCGCTGCAATTGGCGATGGACGCGGCGTAGCCGTAATTGAAGATGTCCACGCCCGGGTGTGCTTCCTTGAGGTTGCTGTGCACACCGAATGGCGTGTTGATGTCCAGATAGTTACCGGAAATGCTCTCGTCGATGATCAGTACGATGTCGTAACCCACCGGCCGATCGATGCGCGCCAAGCTCACCGGCTCGCGCGGGCCGACGGTGTTGTGCAACGCTTCATAGGTAAACAGATTCAGATAGGCCAACGGCGTGTACATGATCGGCAAGCCACGGGCGCCCTCGCCGGCCCGCACGAACAACACGACACTGAGCAGCAGCACGCCGAGCACCGGTGCCGCCGCCAACAACGCCCCCGGCAACGGCAACCGTCGACGCGGCTTGAGCCCGATACCCAACAGCAGCAACAAGCCACTGACCGTCGCACTGATGATCGCATCGCGGTACTGGTAAGCCGCTTCCTGAATGAACCCACCGGAATACACCAGCGACACAAAGCTGCTGTAGGTCAGGTAACTGGCGGTCACGTGCGTATACACGTCAAAGAAAATCGCCGAGCCAAACAGCGCCAACGCAAACAAATGACGGACCAGTGTCTGACGAATATAGGCGGTCATGAACAGCGCGATCGTCAGCACAACGAACATCCCGCCATACAGCAACATCGGCAAACCGATGCCCAATGCCTCGAGACGATCGAGGTAATAGTCGTAGCTTTTGAGTAAATACAGAACCAGCAACAGTTCCTTGAAGTATCGGATCATGGTGGATGCAGTACCTCCATGGCTGCCATTGGCAAATGGAAACCAATGATTATCAGCCATTTTCTGACACTAGCACCGAGCCATGAAAGCGCAAGAAATGCCGGTTTTTTGCCAAAAGCGTCAAAAAAACATTAACTCAAATCTGACGCGTCAAAACGCCTGTAACCCTTGTAATACAAGCCTTTCGACCGTTTATCGTTTTCTTGAAACCCCTCAAAACCGCGACAAATCCAGCAACGGCAAGCACTTGATACCAAATAGCCCATGAAATCAGGGTTTCCAGCCCGCGCTACCCGTCATTTTGCTGACACGCTTTCCCAAGGCTGGGCTATACCCCTTTTGACAGTCTCATTTCAGTTACATCCACCGTCTTACGAGGCACGCCAATATGGACGTGAACGTATTGGGTACGTGTTGCGTCGGCCTCATCCAAGCTGCGGCATTGGCAGCTCCAGAGGCGCCACGATCATGAAGATACTCGTCACTGGAGCCGCCGGCTTCATTGGTGCCCATTGTGTGTTGCGGCTTTTGAGCGACGGGCATCAGGTGTGCGGGCTGGACAACTTCAATGACTACTACGACCCGCAACTCAAACATGACCGCGTGGATTGGGTACGCGAGCAGGTCGGCGATTTCCCCCTCGCGAAAGTCGACCTGGCCGATGCCGAGGCCCTCGACGCACTGTTTGAGTGTGAACAACCGCAAGTGGTGATTCACCTCGCGGCGCAGGCCGGGGTGCGTTACTCCCTGGAAAATCCTCGGGCCTACCTCGACAGCAATCTGAGCGGGTTCCTCAACATTCTCGAAAGCTGCCGTCACCACCCGGTCAGGCACTTGATCTATGCCTCGTCCAGTTCGGTGTACGGCGCCAACCAGCACACGCCATATTCAGTCAAAGACAACGTCGACCATCCGTTGTCGCTGTACGCCGCGACCAAAAAAGCCAACGAGTCGATGGCCCACAGCTACAGCCATCTGTTCGGCATTCCCTGCACCGGTTTGCGTTTTTTCACCGTGTACGGCCCCTGGGGCCGGCCCGACATGTCGCCGATCCAGTTCGCCCGGGCGATTGCCGAAGGGCAGCCGTTGAAGCTGTTCAACTACGGCCAGCACCAGCGGGATTTCACCTACATCGACGACATCATCGAGAGCATCGCCCGCCTGGTCGAGCGCGCGCCGCAGCCGGCACCGGACTGGAGCCGCGAGCAACCGGACCCGGCCAGCAGCATGGCGCCATGGCGCATTTACAACATTGGCGGACAGCAGCCGGTAGCACTCAAGGACTACCTGGCACTGCTGGAAAAGCACCTGGGGCAAAAGGCCCTCGTCGAGTTGCTGCCCCTGCAACCGGGCGACGTGCTCAACACCTGCGCCGATGCCAGCGATCTGGCACTGGCCACCGGTTTCCAGCCACGGATAGAGCTGGATGAAGGACTCGGACGATTCATCGCCTGGTTCCGTGACTACTACCCACTGCGTAGCGCCCACTCGCCATTCATGGCCGGGCTTTAGCGGAGGACTCTATGACTGGACATGAAAAAGGCATGTTGCTCGATCACATGCAGCATGATAATCGCCTGGATCCCGAGCACCGGATGCGCCTCGACAAGGCGATCCACGTGCAGGGTCACGGCTGGGTGACCGGCCGCAACGGCGGTCGGCCCTGGACCCTGTCGCGCACCAATCGGGTGCTCGCCTGCCTCGGTGCACTGGTGATCTTGCTGTTGATTTCCCCGGTACTGCTGGGGCTGGCACTGGCGATCAAGTTCAGCAGCCCGGGGCCGGTGATGTTCGTGCAACAACGCACCGGCTACCGCGGCCGCATGTTCGGCATGTACAAGTTCCGCACCATGGTGGCCAACGCCGAGGAGCTCAAGGAGTCCCTGCGGCATCTGAACAAGCACGGCGCCGACGCCATCGACTTCAAGATCGACAACGACCCGCGGATTACGCCCATCGGCAGCTTCCTGCGGCGCAGCAGCCTCGATGAATTACCCAACCTGATCAATGTGGTGAGCGGCGACATGCGCCTGGTAGGTCCGCGACCGACCTCATTCAATGCCCGTCGTTACAAGGACAGCCACCTTGCACGCCTGAGCATCTACCCCGGCATGACCGGTCTGTGGCAAATCTCCGGGCGCAGCAATATCGACTTCGACCAGCGCGTTGAGTTGGACCTCACGTACATCGCCGAGCAGAGCCTGTTGCTTGATCTGAAGATTCTGTTGAAAACCCCCTTCATCGTGTTCAACGGCCACGGAGCGAGTTAAATGGACGGTTCATCGAATAACAGCCTGACCATCGCCAGCCCGAGCGAGTCCAACCTGACCTCGACCGTGCTCGACCTGGATCTGCGGATCCTTTTTCTGACCGCTGCCAACGCAGGCACGGGCACCACCACCAGTGCCCTGGCGCTGGCCACCCAATTGGCGTCAATGAGCAGCGGCCAAGTGCTGCTGGTGGACGCCAGCCAGTCGGCGAGCAACCTCACGCATCAGCTGGGGTTGAGCAAAGAGCGCGGCTTTCGCGATCTGCTGTTCAACGACTCCCCGCCGCTGCTGCAGGACTGCCTGGTGACCGTCTCCAGCCTGCCCTTCCACATCCTGCCGAACGGGCGGCACATCCGCGGCACCGAGCACCTGACCCGCGAACAACTGAGCCCGTTGCTCGAGCAACTGGGCGATCGGTATCGCTTCGTGGTGATCGACGGCGATGCGGTGTATGAGGCCGTCGACACCTTGGTCATCAGCACTTTGGTGGACGGCGTGATCATGGTGGTGCGCGCGGAAGACACCCGCTGGGAAGTGGCCCAGGCCGCGGCCCAGCGCCTGACCCAGGCCGGCGCGAAACTGGTGGGCAGCGTCTTCAACCGGCGCAAGTACTACATGCCCAAATGGCTCTACAAAAACCTGTAAGCACCCACCTGAAGGATGAAGTCATGAATGCCAAAGTGCTTGTCCTGCTGTTGCTACCGCTTGCAGGTTGCTCCAGCACCAGTGAAACCCAGAACATGCCGGTGCAGATCCTCACGGCCGAGCCGGCCAACGCCCAGGCCACCGATATGCCCAAGGTCGAACAGACCTTGCGGCCCAAGGACGTGCTGGACGTGATCTTCCACGTCAGCACCAGTGGCTCGGAGGCTTACCGCATTCAGCCCGGTGACCAGGTCGCCCTGAACTTCACCGCGGCCAGTCAGCTCAACGGCACGCAACTGGTGCTGCCCGATGGCACCATCGAACTGCCGGGGGCCAACACCTCGGTGAAAATCGCCGGGATGACCTCGGTCCAGGCCCGGGAGGAAATCCAGCGCGCCTATAACCGCAAAGCCCTGTTCCAGCCCAATCGCAACCAGTTGACCGTGCTGGTCACCAGCCCGCTGAGCAACGAGCAAAACCTCAAGAGCGCCCTGAACCACCCCGCTACCGGCATGAGCCGGGAGATCACCGTGGGCAACGACGGCTATGCGAGTTTTCCGGAAATCGGCTCCGTGCCGCTGCAAGGCATGACCGTCAACCAGCTCGAAACGTTCCTCAATCAACGCTACGCGCAATTGCCGGGACGGATGACAGTCGACGTCATGCTCAAATCCACGTCGGGCAACGAAATCTATGTGCTGGGTGAAGTCGGGCAGCCGGGCTCCTACCCGATTCGCCGCCCGGTCTCGGTGCTCGAAGCGTTGACCCTGGCCCGTGGCACCAGCATCAAGGCCCGGCTCGATTCGGTGGTGATCATGCGCCGTAACGGCAACCAGGTGCAGGCTGTGCACTACGACGTGGAGAAAGCCTTGTCCGGTGACGCGTCGCAGATTGCTTACCTGCAACCGGACGACATGCTCTACGTGCCCAAGACCAAACTGGCCAGCGCCGGTGAGCTCGCACGGCAACTGGCGGACGTGGTGCTGTTTCAGGGGGTGGGCTTCAGTTTCGCCTACCGCGTCGACAACAAAGGCAGCAACGGCAGTAACTAACTCACAGGTGACCCATCATGAACCCAAAGGAAAACTACCTGCATGAGTTCTTCAGGATCTTCTTCGCCAACAAGCGGTTGGTGAAGCGAATCTTCCTGATCTTTGCAGTGATCGCCCTGCTCCTGCCACTGGTGCTCAAACAGAGCTTCGATATCACCGCGCAGGTGCTCGTGCAGTCCAAAAAACTCTCTCAGGGCGACGCCACCACATCCCTGACCCAAGGCGACGCCTCTTTCATTCCGCCATCACTGGCGGATATGGAAACCGAGAGCAATATCCTGCGCTCGCCGGCCCTGATCCGTCAGACCATCAGTGACCTTCAGGCCAAAGGCGAATACACGCCCAACCCCGGGGCCTTCAACAAACTGGTGACCGTACCGATCCAGCGTTTCGTGACCAACCCCTTGCGTGAATACGTGATCAACCCGGTGCGCGGCGCGCTCGGGCTTGCAATCGATCCGGTGCGGGACACCTCCCTGGATACCTTCACCCAGGAGGCCATCGATAACCTGAAGATCGACACCCTGCCCGGCTCCAACGTGATCTCCATTATCTACAGCTCAAGCGATCCGGCCCAAGGCACCCGGTTTGTCGCAACGATGTTGCAAAACTACCTGGCCAGCCGTCAGGAACTGCAATCGATCGATCTGCCACAGAGCTTCTACGAAACCAAGAAGAAGCAGTATCAGGTGCGGCTCGATGGCCTGGAAGGCACTCGACTGGCGCTGCTCGAAAAGATCGGTGCGTCCGATCCGAAGGAAGAAATCACCTTCCGCCTCAACGCCATCAACACCGAGGAAGAGAACCTGAACCAGTATCAGGATCGCTTGCTGCAAAGCCAGCGCTGGCTCGACTACCTGAAAACCGCGCTGGCGGCGGCCAACAATACCTCTCGGCTCAACGACTACACCTTCCCCTTCACCTTCACCACCACGGTGGACAACATTGCCTTCGAAGACCGGGAGATCCGACAGATCGGTGAGCAACTGACGACTCAAGTCAGTCGCTACATGAATGACCTGGCGGTGTTCCAGCCGGGCAGCGAACCGATGCTGCTGGCCCGTGAGCAAATTACCCGCACCCGTCAGCAGTTCCTGAAAATCGTCAGCAACCGGATTCAGGAACGCACCAGCGACCTGGCGATTGTCACCTCGGTGATCAACCAGAAAACCGCGCGCATCGCCGAGTTCAAGAACCGTATCCACCAGTTGCAAGTGGCGCAGAGCAAGTTGCAGCAGATGGATACCGAGATCAATGCCTTGCACGCGGCGTTCTCCACCTACGCCCAGCGCTTTGCCGAAAGCAGCACCGCCCGCGCGCTGGACAGCGATTTGTCCAACGCCCGGGTGCTCAGCCCGCCGTTCGAACCGACCGAGGTGGCGTTTCCCAAACCGCTGCTGATCATTCCGTTCGGCATGCTGACCGGTCTGCTGCTGGCGATTGCCTTCGTCTACGTGCGTGAGTTCTTCGATCACAGCTTCAAACATCCAGCGCAAATCACCCATGAACTGGGCTTGCCGGTGCTGTTGGTGATCAACGATCAGGACGTCCTGCCGAACAACCCGCACAAGAACTGGACCGTGCCTAGCTTCATGTATTGGGTGCGCCATTGAACGGGCCGCTCAACGCCAGCGCGCTGCCGATCATGCATTTGATCAGCAGCGGCGGCTTTTATGGCGCTGAGCGGATGTTGCTGGACCATTGCCTGGCGACGCCAGGGCACCACCAGGTGCTGTTTCTGGATGCGCCGCCGGCGCTGATCGACCGGTTCCGCGAGGCCGGGGTCGATTGCCGCGCTTTCGCGGGACTGGGGCAATTGCTGGGTCATTTACGTTATCGGCGGGCTGAACATCCGCTGATCAATACGCACAATTTCAAAGGCCTGGTGTTTGGCTGGGTCGGCGCGACATTGTTTGACTTGCCATTGGTGATTACCCAGCACGGTTTCACCCCGCGCAGTCGCAAGCAACGCTTCTACGGCTGGCTGAGCCTGCAACTGTGCCGCACCGCGTCGGTGAATCGGGTGGTGTGCGTGGCCGAAAGCATCGCAGCGCTGCACCGCAAGGCCAGTGTTCGGAAGGAGAAGCTGCAAGTGATTCCCAATGGTCTGCCAACCGCCAACGGCTTGCTGCCCCACAACGCCAGACACCCACGCTGGCTGGCGGGCTACGTCGGTCGGCTGACCCATGAAAAAGGCCCGGACCTGTTTCTCGATGCGCTGATTGCGCTGTGTCAGCGACATCCGCAACTGGACGCGGTGATGCTCGGCGATGGCCCGGAACGGGAAACCCTGCTGGCGCGAATTGCCGCCGCCGGCTTGCACAACCGCATCACCCTGCCGGGTTACCAGACCGACATGAACCGCTGGTGGCCGCAACTCGATGCGCTGGTGATCAGCTCGCGCACCGAGGGCACGCCGATGATTTTGCTCGAAGCAATGCAGGCCGGAGTGCCGGTGGTGGCGTTCAGCGTCGGCGGAATTCCCGATGTGCTGGAGGATCGGCACAACGGTCTGCTGGCGCCCCCCACCGACAGCGTCGCCCTTGCCCGGCAGCTCGACACGCTGCTGAGTGAGCCGGTACTGGCTCGCGAACTGATCGACAACGCAAGACGTACGCAACAGGACCGTTACGACCTGAAGGCCTTGGCCGAACGCTGGTCGCAGCTTTATATCCGTACTGCACGGGAGGCACGCGCGTGATCTTTCCGCTCTCGATCGTCAGTCTGCTCGCCCTGGTCTGCCTCGGTTTGCTGGCCAGCCCTTACCCCTATCTGGCGCCCGGCGCGGTGCTCGGCATGGTCGCTGTCGGTGTGCTCTACCGAAAACCCGCCTGGGGGTTATTGGGCATCGCGGCGCTGGTGCCATTCGAAGGTTTCTTCAAGGGCAACGCGCTGTCAGGCACCAAATTCATCGGTGCGTCACTGGCACTGGTCCTGATGTTGCAACTGGCCATTCACCAGATTCCGTCCGAGCGCCTGCGCAGCAACATCTGGCGCTTCCTGATCGGCTTCGTGGTGTTGTACCTGTTGAGCATGATCAATACCGACAACATGGACATGTCCCAGAGTCATCTGCGGGACATGAGCGTCGGCCTGGTGCTGTTTGTAATCACCTTGCTGATCGGCCGCGAGTTGAACCTCGATCTGTTCGCCCGGCTGGTGACCCTCAGCGTCAGCGCGACCAGCGCGCTGGCCATGTTCTCCACCAAGTATCAGGACCAGGGTCGCGCCGCCGGCCTGCTGGAAGACGCGAACTCGTTTGCCCTGCTGATCGCCTTCGCCGTGCCGTTGGCCCTGCTACTGGTAATCCGCGGCCCGAACCTGTTGCATCGATTGTTCTGGGGCGGCTGCTGCATTTTGCTGCTGGGCGGCATGACCAAAACCGATTCCCGTTCCGGGCTGGTGGTCCTGCTCCTGAGCTTGATGATCGGCGCCTGGCACTACCGCGCGCAGTTGCCACGCATCCGGCCGCGCCACTTGGGTTTTGCCATGCTCGGCCTTGCGCTCGTGATCCCGGTGGGGATTTATTCGATGCCGGCCGGTTACCTCAAGCGCATCCAGTCCTTGAGCGTCTTGAAAGAAGGCGCCAAAAGCCAGGACGAATCCCTCGGCCGCCGCACGTCATACCTTGTGGTCGGCAGCCAGATCATTCGTGAACACCCGTTACTCGGCTCCGGCCCCGGCACCTTCCCGCTGCACTACGCCACCTCCGGTTACGCCAAGGTGTTTTCCGCCAACCGCAAACCCGGCGACTTGTACCGCCGTGCTCACAACACGTACATGGAAATCTTCAGTGAACTGGGGATTCCCGCCGGGTTGTTGTTCGTCGGCATGCTCGGCCTTGGGATGTACAACCTGGTCCGCGCCCGTCGAGCCTGGATGCTGCGACGGGATTGGGAACAGGCCGACCTGATCACCCACCTGGGCATCAGTTATCTGTCGTTGACACTGTTTTTGATGTTCCTCAGCGCACCGAATCACAAGTACCTGTGGATCATGCTCGCCCTGACCTGGGTGTTGCGCCTCAAGGCTGAAGAACGTCCGCCGACGGAGGCCAGGGCATGAACCGCATCAGCATTGCCATCCCGATGTACAACGAGGCCAGACACATCGGCCGCACCTTGCTTGCCGCGAAAAAAGCCGCGCAGGCTGCCGGGATGGAATGCGAGCTGATTGTGGTCGATAACGGCTCCAACGATCAGGGCCCGCACATCGCTCGCCAGCTCGGGGCGCAGGTGCTGGTGCTGCCCGGGCTGCTGATCGGCGCCCTGCGCAATCGCGGGGCGGCGATGGCGACAGGCGAATGGCTGGGCTTCATCGATGCCGATATCGAGATGCCCGAGGACTGGCTCACGCTGTTGTTGAGCATCCAACACGCGGTTCAAGTCGACGTCCTGGGACTGGACCTGCACACCCCGGCCGAAGCCCCGTGGTATGCCAATGCCTGGCAACGCCGCACGTTGCGCCCGAACGATGAAACCATGAAAGCAGTGCGATGGCTGCCCAGTTCCAACCTGTTGATGCGTCGTCCATGGTTCGACAAGGTCGGCGGCTTCAACGAAAACCTGCGCACCGGCGAAGACAAAGATTTCACCATGCGCCTTTCCCACTCTGGCGCACGCCTGCTGGCCGTCAACCAGAGCGTTGCCCTGCATTGGGGTTACGAGAGCAGTTGGCGCGAATGGATGGGCAAGGAGTTCTGGCGTCAGGGCAGTCACCTGCAACTACTGCGCAGCCACGGCATGAATCTGCGTTTACTGCGTTTCCCGATGCTGTCGATCATCGCCTGGGTGTTGGATTTCATGGCGCTATCCGCCCTGCTCAACGGTTTCCCCCTACTGGCGCTATTCATGCTGTTCGTCACCAGCCTGCCAGCGCTCGCCCAAAGTCTGCGCCAGAGCCTGATACACCGCGACCTGCGCCTGATGCTGCAACTCTGGGGCCTGCATTGGGTGCGTCTGCACCTGGCGGGTGCCGCGCTCATCCTGAGCCTTTGTCGCTGGAATGCCAGGAGACCCGCCCGTGGCTGAATTCATTTTCTGGTGGTGCCTGTTATTGCCGGTGTACGCCTGGTTCGGCTACCCGCTGCTGCTGACGCTGCTCGCGCCGTTATTTCCCGCGCGGCGTCATGGGCCGGCACAGCCGATGAACGTGAGCATCGTCATCGCCGCGCACAACGAGGCCCAGTACATCGAAGAAAAGTTGCGCATCCTGCTCGCCCAGGATTATCAGGCGCGCTCGCTACAGATCATTCTGGCCAGCGACGGCTCCACCGACGACACCGTGGCCTGCGCCCGCAAGGTCATCGACCCGCGCATCAGCGTGCTCGACCTGCCCCGTCAGGGCAAGGCAGCCACCTTGAATGCCGCCGTTGCCCTGAGCACGGGCGAGATTCTGGTGTTCACCGATGCCGACAACCAATGGTCGACAGACACCCTCGGCCAATTGCTCGCGCCCCTGGCCGATCCACAGGTCGGGGCCTGCGCCGGGCACATGTTGATCCCGGTGGCGGGCCAGGGCCTGAGCCTGGGCGACAGCCTTTATCGGCACTACGAAGGTTGGCTGCGCATGGTGGAAAATCGTACCGGCTGCATGGTCTCCGCCGACGGCGCCCTGCTCGCCCTGCGTCGCGAGTTGTTCCAGAACGTGCCGTCGGAGGTCAACGATGATTTCTTTATCAGTACCTGCGCGCCGGTGGCGCACAAACGCATTGTCTATGTGCCCACAGCCCGGGTGATCGACCAGGGCGTCGATGAGATCGACAAACAATGGCGCCGTCGTCTGCGCGTCACCGTCGGTGGTTTGCAGAGCCTGGCCCAGCGCCGGGAACTGTTGAACCCATGGCGCCATGGCTTGTATGCGATTGCGCTGATCAGCCACAAACTGATTCGACGCCTGGCACCGATCCTGTTGCTGCCGTTGTTGCTGAGCAACTTCTGGCTGTGGAACGTCCATGGCTTCTTTCGCCTGAGCCTGGTCGCGCAACTGCTCGGTTATGCGGTGGCCATCGCCGGCCTGCTGGATGTGCAACACCGTTTGCCCAAACCCTTTCGCCTCGCCGGCTTCTTTCTGGTGACCCTTGCCGGGATGAGTATCGGTCTGTGGCAGTTCCTGCGTGGACAGCGGTACGCGCAGTGGAACCCCGAGCAAAATCGTTGAAAGGACCGCGTCATGGCGATCAGACAATTATTAAAACGCACCAGTGGCTGGCTCTATCTCAACTCGCCGGTAGGCCGCCACCAACTGCACGGTGCCGGGGTGATCCTGATGCTGCACCGGGTGCTGCCCAATGACCGCGCCGCCGACCTGCCTCATCGAAATGAACTGTGCGTGGGGCCGAAGTCCTTTGCCCATCTGCTGCTCTGGTTGAAAAAACACTTCGATTGCGTGCCGCTGATGGAAATTCTGCAACCCGGCACCGCCATGTCGGAGCGTCCCAAAGTCGCACTGACCTTCGACGATGGCTGGCGCGACAACGCGCTGAATGCCTTCCCGTTGCTGAAAAGGTATCAGATGCCGGCGAGCATTTTTCTCTCCACCGACTTCATCGGCAGCCGGCAACGCTTCTGGTGGGAAAGCCTGGGGGAAACCCTGTGGCACAGCCACGGTGAAAAAGCCCGGACACACTTGATTGAATGCCTGCAACAGATCGGGCGACCGTTACCGGTAATGCTCGATGACCTGGATGTGCAGCGCCGTAGCCTGGCGCTTTTGCATTTTCTGCAAAGCCTGAAAAACCTGCCGCCGGGCGAACTGAACCGGCTCACCAATCAATGCCCTGAAGAGTCGTTGCCCCAGGCCCTGGACTGGCATCAAGTGCGCGCACTGGAAGCCAGCGGGTTGATCCGCTTTGGCCCTCACGGCGCCAGCCACACGCTACTCACCGAGCTTGACGATCAACACCTGGATGAAGAATTGAGCCGCAGCCGCAATGCACTGTTGAACGGCTGCATCCGGCCGCTGCCGGTCTATTGCTACCCCAATGGCGACCACGATGCGCGGGTGCGCGAGCATGTGGCCGACCACGACTTTGCGTTTGCCCTGGGCACCGCCAGCGGGATTTACCGTGGCGTCGAAGATCCATTGGCCTTACCACGGATCGGCATCAGCCAGCGCACGGCACGCAACCCGGAGTTGCTGTCGTGGCGCATCTACCGCGGAGCCCGGCCATGAGTCGCAGCCACTACCTCAAACACCTCGCCCTGAGCATGGGCACCAAACTGGCGATGATCGGCCTGCGCCTGCTGCGTAACGTATTGCTGGCGCGGATTCTGGGGCCCAGCGAGCGCGGCCTGTTTGCGCTGCTCAGTACCCTGCCCGACTTGATCAGCGCCGCCACCAGCGGCGGGCTGAATTCGGCGGTGGGTTACCAGGCGGCCAAGCAACGGCCCATGGGTTTGCTGCTGAGTCAGGTGCTGGTATTCGGTTGCCTGCTGGCGGGTTTGCTGACGTTGCTGGTGGTGGCGCTGACCCGCGAGTTCGGCAGCGAACTCGACATCACCACACAACTGGGATTGCTCGCCTGGCTGTTGCTGCTGGCGGTGCCGTTGACCGTGCTCAAGAGCGGCCTGCTGACCTTGCACAACGCGTCGGGCGGTGTGGTGGCGTTCAATGCCTTGCGGCTGGTGGAGTCGCTGGCGCCACTGCTGCTGTTTATCGCCTTGTTCTGGATGTGGAAAGACGCCGCGCTGGAAGCGGCGCTGATCAGTTGGCTGGCCGGCATCAGCCTGGTGGTGCTGGCTGGCTGGGTCTGGCTCAACCGTGCGCAACCCTTGACGTTGCAATGGGACCGCGCCAGCCAGAAAGAACTGTTGCGCTACAGCGCCCGTAGCCATCCCGATTTGTTGTTCCAGCAAGTCATTCTGCGCTCCGACTACCTGTTCATCGGTGCCTTGCTCGGCAGTACGGCATTGGGTCATTACGCCATGGCCAGCGCTGCCGCCGAGTTGCTGCTGATCGTCCCGGAAGCGGTGACCACACCCCTGATGAAACGCCTGCTGCAACAGGACGAAGGCATGGATCGCCTGACGCCGTTGGCCTTGCGCCTGACCGCCACGGTGATGCTCGGTGCCTGCCTGACCATGGCCGTGATCGGAGAATGGCTGATCGTCACCCTGTTCGGCATTGCCTATCAACCGGCCTACCCAGCCTTGCTGGCGCTGCTGCCGGGGCTGCTCGGTCTTTGCTATGCGAGCATCCTGCGCCTGGACTTGCTGGGCAAAAATCGACCCGGCACGGTTTCGCTGCTGGTGGGCCTCGGCGCGCTGCTGAACCTGGCCCTGAACCTGTTGCTGATCCCGCTGTATGGCATCGTCGGTGCTGCGGCGGCATCGTCCATCGCCTACCTGGCGGTGACCGTCGCGCTGCTGGTGATGTACTGCCGGTTGAGCGGCGTACCCTTCTGGCAAACCCTGATCATCCTGCCCAGCGATGTGGCACCGATGCTTCAGATACTGCAACGGAAATCAGCATGAAACCCCTGGTGCTGCTGTTGAGCCTGGGCCTTGGTTTGAGTGCTCAGGCGGCGCCCATGCGCTGGACCGACATTCGCGACGGCAGCCTGTACCTGCAAGCGGATCGCCCCGACACGTTGACCATCCAGTGGGTCCCGGCATGGCAGGCCGATGCCAACGAAGAACACCTGTACCTGCTCGACGGCAACGGCAACCTGAAGGGTGATCGCCGGATCGCCGCCAGTGAAACACGCGGCAAGCAGAGCTGGCCGCTGGCGCCGGGTGCCGCCAGTTATCGACTGGAAATTCCGGGCTACAGCTTCCGCCGCTACACCGTCGAACATGACGAACACACCGTGGCGTTATTCGCCCCGGCCAAGGTGCATTTCAGCGCCGAAGCCCGTGGCGGCGATGAGCTGTATTTCAAAATCGCACCGGGGGAACACGCGGTACTGGCCGGCAAGTTTCATGGTGGAGTCGGCGCCTTGCAGGCGCAGCGTGTGGGTGATAACAAACAAGTGTCGCTGATGCTCAAGCCCTATCGCGCCTATTGGCAATTCGATCAGCTCGAACTGCCCGTCACCCAGGACGAACAAGTCTGGCGCCTGCGCCTGCAAGGCAGCGGCAAGGTCGCGTTCTGGCTCGATGGCACGGCAAACCTGTTCGCCCAGAACCCGCAGCAACTCAAGCCGCTGCGCGAGGACGCTGGCCAGACCCGGCTGACCCTGCATAAAGAGACGCTCGGCCCGACCCCGAACCTGGGCATTTATTTGCCCTACGTGCTGCCGCCGCAATCCAGTTTCGCGGCGCTCGACGCCCTCAAGCCTCAGGCGGGTTCCTACTACAGTTTCGTCGACGTCACGGCGCAAAATCCGCACCACGAAGACGCGTTCCGCCAGCTCTATCAGAACCGCTTCGGCATTACGCAGGACATCACGCTGTTGGCCGGCAGCCAGCGCCAGGCCGATCTGCGCGCCGACACCGTGAGCAACGCCGGCCTCGACGCCTGGCTCGCCGCCACCCGCACCCTCGGTGGTGGCGGCACTCACTACATCGCATTCGCCGACGAACCGAATCTCAACTACTCGAGCTACGCCAACTACCAGGCGATCTTCAACAGCATGGCCCGGCAAGTGCGTAGCGATCCGGCCAACGCCAAGGCCGGCATTCGCATTGCCATGCCCGCCAGTTCACGCTTCGTCAACGGCCCGTTCACCGACGATGCTGCCGACAAGCGCGGTATCGACTGGGCACGGCGCCTGCTGGCTGAGTCCGGCGAGCAGATCGACGCCCTCGCCTGGCACGAATGGATGGTTCGCGACCTGCTGGCGACCCGGGTCTACCGCGACAGCGTGCGCCGCGCCGCCCAGCTGGTGGGCCTCGATGCCAAGGGCCGGCCACGCAAGGCCTTGCTGCTGGACCAGACCAACCTGTCCAGCGGCTCAAGCCTGAGCCCCTACGATCAGGAAACCCATTTCGCTTCGCTGTGGTGGGCCTCGGTGGTCATCAACTCGGCGCAGGACGGCTTGCTGGACATGCTCAACTGGTTCCAGGCCGCCGACGAACCGAACTACCCCAAAGGCATGGTGCGGGTGCTGGGCGGCGATCGTTTCGAGCTCAAACCGGTGGGCCTGGCCCAACAATTCATCCGGCAGCACTGGCTGAAAAACGTCATGCGCCTGGACAACGACGCCTTCGAAGTCGACGTGCTGGCGATGGCCACCGAACACCAACGCAGCCTGTTGGGCGTCAATAAGGGCGCGCGCTTGCAGCGTGTCGATCTGGCCGGGGCGACCTGCCCGCTGACCAAGGGAGCGCTGGTGTATTTCGGTGCCGACAGCCGCAGTCGCGAAGGCAAATTCAACTGTCAGGACGGTCGCGTCAGCTTCGACCTGCCAGGGCAAACCCTGTTCGCCCTGAGCTGGAGCGCCTCATGAACGTCCATGAGTTATGCGGCGGTCTGAACCTATGATGGCTCGATTCGAATGGCGCACGTCGTTGTGCGCTCCGGACTTTCCAACAGCCGCCTATGAGGGGTTGCGCTGGCGCGTGACGGACCATACACCGTTCAACACCCTCGCCTGGCTGCGCGCATCGGAACAGGCACTGGTTGCCGGGGAGCGCTTGAACGTTCTGCTCGGCTGGCACGGCGATGAATTGGCCTTGTGCCTGCCGTTGGTGGTGTCCGTGGAGCGCTTTGGCGGGCTACCGTTTCGCGTCCTGCATCACCTCGGCTACCCCCTCACCGATCGCCTGGCCCTGCTCAGTTGCCTCGATGCCGAGAGCATGCGCAAGGCGCTGGTGATCATCCGCCGTCGCGTGCCCCATGCGATGCTGCAACTCAATGAATTGTCCGAACCCATCGGCGAAGAAAGTGCGCTGACCACCTGGATGGCCCACAGCTCGACCGGCGAGCGCCGCCTCAGTTGTCGGGTGCCGGTGCACCTGATCAGCGAGGCCGACCATCAGGAAGTGTCCGGCGACCCCCGCTACAAACTGCGCCGTGCACGTAAACGCATCGCGGCTTGCGGTGCCGAGATCCGACGGATAACCCCCGACGCCGCCACCATCAGGCCACTGTTGCGGACCCTCGGCAAAGTCGAAGCGCTGAGCTGGAAAGGCCTTCAAGGCGTTGGGATTTTCACCAATGACCGCTACCGGCAATGGATCGAGCAAGCCTTCACCGCCCTCGCCGAAGAAGGACTGGTGCGGGTGGTGGTGCTGGAACTGGACGGGCGTTGCATCAGCTACCGCATCGGCTTGCTGGAACAGGGTCGGCTGTACGACTACAACCTGGCGTTCCTGCCGCAACACGCTGACCTGGGCAGCGGTCGTGTGCTGCTTGAAGAGTGGATCCGCTGGGGGCTGGACGACAACTGGCACTGGGTCGACGCCTCGCGGATCAGCCTGGAAAACTCCAGTCATCAACTCCTGGAGCGCATGACCGGCCAACTGGAGCACTGGCGCTGGAGTTTCTACTCCTGGCGCCCCAGCGGCCTCGCCCTCGGGCTGGCCCTGCGACTCTGGCACCGCATCAAACCCGGGTTAAAAAAGTGGCAGGCCAGGCGTGCAGCAACGCTGGTTGCTCCTACGCTTACACCTATACAGGCACCCATTATCGCCAAAGACGCTGCACCCACCGAACAAGAAAGAGAGGGCAGCCATGCCTCGCCAAGTCATAGTCAACGCTGACGATTTCGGCCTCAGTCCGAGCGAAAACGCGGTGATACTGGGTGCCTTCCACGCTGGAGTCATCAGCTCCGCAACCGCCATGGCCAACATGCCGGCCTTCGAAGCGGCCTGCGTCCTGGCCCGGCAGCCAATGCTCAAGGGGCGGATCGGGCTGCACTTCAACCTCACGTATGGCCGGCCGTTGAGCCCGTCGATTCTGGCGCGTTCGACGTTCTGCGACAGCCAGGGTGAGTTCGACCTCAGCCTGCCTCGTCATTGTCTCTGGCTCAACCGCCTGGATCGCGACGCGGTGCTGGAGGAACTCGAAGCTCAATGGCAACGCTGCCTGGACAACGGCCTGCACCCCAGCCACCTCGATTCCCATCAGCACGTGCACAACATCTGGCCCATTGGTGAAATCGTCGCGCGGTTTGCCGCCCGCCAAGGGGTGCCCGTGCGACTGGCGCGCGACCTGGGAAGTAACCTGAGCGTGCCCAAGCGAGTGTTCAAGACGTTGCTCAACCATCGCCTGAACAGCCTGTCCGGAGCGACCGCCCAGAACGTATGCACCCCGGTCGACCTGCGCACTGTGGCGATGCCAATCGACGGCTTGCTGGAAATCGTCGTCCATCCGATCCATATCGGCGCCGATTTTGGCGATGCCTATCTGGACCCGGGCGAGTCGCTGAGCCATGTGCTGGAGCAGCGTCTTGCGGGTGTTCCGAGAGTGTCCTATGCCGTGGTGCCGAGGGCATCCAAAGAGGAGCCGCAATACCCGACCGAACTGCACCCGTTGAAATCCTGATTTTTCGCCATCGAAAACGTTACCCACCACACCCAGGCTTCAGCCTCGGAGGACTTCATGAGCGCCATCGACAAGATTCGCGAACGCATCAAACAAAAAGGCCTGCTCCACACGCTCCAGTCGCTCTGGAAGCGCTACGTGTATTTCCATAGGGAGCTGCTGTGGCTGGGGCGCGACCTGGTGACCCCGGTGGCGCCGCACAATCTGCGGCCCTATTCGGGCCTGCGCCTGGTGATCATCACCCCGGAAAACGCCACCGCGTTCACCAAGTACTACGGCAATCGCGTCAAGGCCATGGCCGAAATCGCCGCCGAGGGTCACACCGGACACATGTACGTGAACGAGGAAGGTGATGCCATCGGATTCATCTGGGGCAGCGCCAGGGACTACTTCGACCGGCACTATTACGGCTGCTGGTTCCGGATCAACCCTGGTGAGTTTTTCGAGTTCGGCGGTGAAATGATCCCTCAATACTTCGGCACCAGCCTGTCGATGGACGCCCAGTTCAAACTCTGGGATGCGATGCGGGCCAAAGGGTGCAACAAGATCGTCGACGTCTGCGATACCCGCAACATCCAGGCGATGAAAATGCACATCCGCATGGACTACCAGGAGCAAGGGCGCATCACCCACGTCTACGACCTGTTCGGCCGCTGGCGCTTCTTCCGCGAAACCTACTACACCGGCTCGCGGCTGACGGCACTGCGCAAACCGGAACAACGGCCGGTGACGGCGGCGCAGGCGTGATTGGCTTCCACATTTGATCATATTTCCGTGTGCGAGCTTGCCCGCGAAGGCGTCATGTTGCCTACGCAGTTTAGGGAAAAGTACACGCTGGAGCAGAGAATGACCTGACTGCTCGTCTGTATTCATATGGATACAGTCGAGCAATGAATTATCTTATTCAACAAACCACAATCTTCGTGGCATGGCATGCCTCAATTCGCGACTTGCGGGCGAAGGTTGCTATTGCTCGTCGCATTGACCGTGCCTCTACGGGTAATCTTGGCGATATCAAATCGGTGGGTGATGGTGTCTCCGAAATGCGCGTGGACGTTGGCGCTGGCTATCGGGTCTACTTCACTTTGCGAAATGGCGTAGTCATCGTATTGCTGGCCGGTGGTGACAAGTCCTCGCAAAACACTGATATCCGACGGGCGAAAAAATTGGCAAGGGAGGTTTGAACATGGGCCAGACTTTGACTGCTTTCGACATGGCGGCACTGCTCGACAGTGACGAAGCCATCAGCGAATACCTCTCTCAGGTATTGGCAGACGGCGACAACGAAGAGTTTCTTCGTGCTATCGGCTACGTGGTAAAGGCTCGCGGCATGACACAAATTGCCAAAGATTCCGGAATGGGGCGCGAAAGCCTGTACAAGGCCTTCGCACCCGGGGCGAAACCACGTTTTGATACGGTTCTAAAGGTCATTCATGCCTTGGGCATTGATCTCTGCGCGCAACCAGGGCACGCGGCAAATCACTCAACGCTCTGAAAATACCCCAGGCACTACGTCGCTCGCTTCACCGCCACCAACGTGTAACACAACGGCAACTGCGCCTTTTGCTGCTGATACTTGTCGTAGAGTTCTTCGCGGTTGGAATGCGGGTACTCCTTGAAGTGGCTGATCTGCAACCCCGCCTCGACGGCACCGGTGAAGATCGCGCCCAGGGTGTGGACGAACCAGTAGGACGCCGAGGCCTGCTGTTCGACTTTGCCTTCGTAGACGATCGGTTGGTCCTGGACGAAAGGCTCACTGCGAAAATACGAGCTGTCCGGGCGATAGGGATCGGCTGACTCGGGGTCGAACATTTCCAGGAACGGGTGGGTTTCGTAAATCACCAGACTGCCGCCGGACTTGAGGGTTTGCGCGACATGGCGCATGAACTCACCGATGTCCGGCATCCAGTTCAATACGCCGATGGTGATCAGCGCCACGTCGAAGCGTTGGTGCAGCTCAGTCGGCAGGTGATGGATATCAGCCTCGATGAATTCGGGCTGATGAGGCGAACGGGATGCCAGCTCCCGGGCCTGATCGAGAAAGGCTCCGGACTGGTCGACGCCCACTGCGCTGCGGGCCCCCAGCGCAAACAGTGAAAGGCTTTCCCGGCCATTGTTACAGCCCAGTTGCACCACATCCTTGCCGTCGACACCGACCTGTTGGAGCAACCCGGTGAGGGTGTCATCCAGGCAGGAAAAATCGCCATGGCTCACCGCTCTCAAACGGGCCCGCCATTCGGGGGTGTCTTTGTGGTGTTGGGCGGAGTCATTCCATGCATCGCGATTGCTGGCGATGGCTTTTTCCTTTGTCGGCATTTCCATTGCACGCTCCAGATTCCGGGCCTTTGATTGACCGGCACGAGTCTAGATCAGCGTCAGGAAAAACCACATCAGGGGTTTGTTGCGATCTTGTAATCAACGATGGCGTGCACCCTCCTATTGGTTCAACCGCTCACGCAAGAACTCGATCAACGCCTGCACCGGTCGCGAGGCCTGACGGTGCTGCGGGTAGACCGCCGATAAGGTCAGCGGCTCGGGGCGGAAATCATCCAGCACTGGCACCAGCCGGCCGTCCTCCAGGGCCGAATCGACGATGAAGGTCGGCAAGTACGTGATGCCCATGCCGGCGATGGCCGCGTCCTTGAGCAGTTCACCGTTGTTGACCCGCATCCGCCCGGTGACATTGACGGTCAGCGGTTTGCCCCGCCCTTCGAACCGCCATTGCACCTGGCGGCCATGGCCGTACGGCAGGCAATCGTGGCTGTGCAACTCCTCGGGTTCAAGCGGCGTGCCACGTTCGGCCAGATACGCCGGGCTGGCGCAGTACACCCGCTCGATGACGGCGATGCGCCGGGCGATCAGTGTCGAGTCTTCCAGCACGCCGATGCGCAAAGCCAAATCGTATCCCTCACCGAGCAAGTCCACCGGACGATCACTCAGGTCGACCTCGACGGTGACGTCGCGATAACGCTGCAAAAATACTGGCAGCAAACAGCCCAAATGCGCCACGGCAAACGACAACGGTGCACTCAGGCGAATGGTCCCGCGAGGCTCGATGGTCTGGCCGGCGATGCCCTGCTCCACTTGCTCGACTTCACTGAGCAGGCGCAGGGCCGATTCGTAATAACTCTGCCCCAGCGGGGTGACGTCCAGCCGTCGGGTGGAGCGATTGAGCAGGCGCACACCGAGGCGCTCTTCGAGTTGCATCAGCCGACGGCTGACGAACTGCTTGGACAGGCCCAACTGATCGGCCGCCGCCGTGAAGCTGCCGGAGTCCATGACCTGGCAAAAAATACGCATGTCTTCGAACGGGTTCATTGTCACTCTCTGGTTGACAGTTAATCGCTTTATAGCCGCTTTTTCGCTTTCAGACATCTTATTAATCTGTGCTCACGGTGTTGCTGAGGCCTGAACCCCAGCGCCACAGCAGCCCGATCCCAAGGCATAAAAACTCAAACGATTTAAAAAGGATTTGCACATGAACATCAAGAAAACCCTCGCCACTTCCGTTCTCGCCCTGTCCATCGGCAACGCATTCGCCGCTGGCAGCCCCGGTGTCGAACACAACACCCAGGCCTTCCTCGATGCCCTCGCCGCCGGCGGTGGCAAACCGCTGGAACAACTGAGCCCGAAAGACGCCCGCGCGGTGCTGACCGGTGCCCAGGCTTCGGTGAAGGTAGATCTGTCGGGTGTTGAAGTCAGCGACAAGGCGATCAAGGTCGACGGCCAGACCATCAACCTGAAAGTGGTGCGTCCGGCCAAGGTCAAGGGCGAGTTGCCGGTGTTCATGTTCTTCCACGGTGGCGGCTGGGTATTGGGCGACTTCCCGACTCACCAACGCCTGATCCGTGACCTGGTGGTGGGCTCCGGCGCAGTCGCGGTATACGTCGACTACACGCCGTCGCCCGAAGCGCACTACCCGACCGCCATCAACCAGGCCTACACCGCGACCAAATGGGTGGCCGAGCATGGCAAAGAGATCGGTGTCGACGGCAAGCGACTGGCGGTGGCCGGCAACAGCGTCGGCGGCAACATGGCGGCAGTCGTGGCGCTGATGGCCAAGGAACAGAAAACCCCTGCCCTGCGCTTCCAGCTGTTGATGTGGCCGGTGACCAACGCACAGTTCGACGACGGCTCGTACCAGCAATTCGCCGAAGGGCACTTCCTCACCAAAGGGATGATGCAGTGGTTCTGGGACAACTACACCACCAACCCGGCCGAGCGTGCGCAGATCCATGCCTCGCCGCTGAATGCCAGCGCCGAACAACTCAAGGGCCTGCCTGCGGCACTGGTGCAGACCGCCGAATTCGACGTGCTGCGTGACGAAGGCGAAGGCTACGCCCGCCACCTCGATGCGGCCGGTGTGCCGGTGACCTCGGTGCGCTACAACGGGATGATTCATGACTTTGGCCTGCTCAATCCGCTGAATCAGATTCCGGAAGTCAAAGCGGCGGTACGTCAGGCCGCAGCTGAGCTCAAGACGCATCTGAACTAAGCCCAACCTCTCGCCACACCTCAGGGTTTGGCGAGTTTTTTTGTGCCCGCTGGAGTGCAATCCATGAGCCTTTTCTCTGCCCACCTGTTGCCTTGGAGCGCCCTGCTGCTGGTGCTCGACGCCCTGCTCTGGCACCTCGTCCCGTTCAAGCATCGCGCGCCAAAGGTCGGTGTGCGGCTGGTGCTGTTTCTGGCGTTCAGCGCGCTGATTATCAACGCTGGCGTCAGCCCGTTGCAGACACCGTTGGTTGCCGATGACCAGGTGGCGCAACTCGGTGCAACGGCGCTGGGGATTATCTGGTGGTTGTACACCGCACGAGTGCTCACCGAGGTGTTCGGTCTGGTGCTGATGCGTCGCATAGGTCACAGCGGCCGTTTGCTGCAGGACGTAATCGGTGCGCTGGTGTTTCTGGCCTCTATCGTCGCGGCCGCCGGTTATGTGCTGGATCTGCCGGTCAAGGGTCTGCTGGCGACTTCCGGCGTGTTCGCCATCGTGGTCGGTCTGGCGTTGCAGAGTACGTTGGCTGACGTGTTCTCCGGCATTGTGCTCAACACCACCAAACCCTATCAGGTGGACGACTTTGTGGTGATCGATGGCGTCGAAGGCAAAGTGCTGGACATCAACTGGCGCGCCACGCACCTGTTGAGCAACGCGGGCACGATGGCCGTGGTGCCGAACTCGGTGGCGGCCAAGGCCAAGATCGTCAACCTCAGCCGCCCGAACAACCTGCACGGGGTGTCGATCAGCATCAAGGTGGCGAACCACATCCGCCCACGCCGGGTGCTCGACGCCCTCGACCGCACGCTGCAAGGCAGCAGCAGTCTGTTGCTGTCGCCCGCACCAAAAGCGGTGCTCAAAGAGGCTGGCGAAGAGATGTCCGAATACGTGGCCAGCGGTTTCATCGCCGAGCTGGGCAAGAAAAGCGACGTGCGCAATCAACTGTTCGACCTCGCCCATCGCCATCTGGAAGCGGCCGGCATCTCGCGGCACCCCGACGGCGTGATCGAACCCTCGACCCGCGCCCGCGCACTGCTCGATGAAGTGAAGATTTTCCGCTCGCTGAGCCATGAGGAACGCGACCGCCTCGCCGAATCGATGGTCGCGCAACAATACGCCGCCGGCGAGGTGGTGCTGGATCTGGCTGAAGTGCCGGACAGCCTGTTCGTGATCGCCACTGGCGTCGTCAGCGCCAGCGTGCCGGACGGCAATGGTTTCACCGAGGCCGGTCGCATGGGGCCGAGCGAAGTCATGGGCGAACAGAGCATCCTGGCCGATACGCCGTCGCAGGCAACGTTCACCGCGCTGACATCTTCGATCATCTACCGTCTGGACAAGAACCTGACCCGCCAGTGCATGGAACAGCGCAGCGAAGTGGGCCGGGCGTTGAACAAGTTGCAGGCGGTGCGCCAGCAAAACAGTCGGCTGGCGTTGATGGCCAAACCGGTGCCGATCAGGAAAGGTGGGTTTCTGGGATGGTTGCAGAAGCGCTGATGCAGAGGACATTCGAGCAGTACAAAAAAATGCCCGCACATCGCGGGCATTTTTCTTCAACGCCTTACTTGGCAGTGAACTTGGTGTAGCTGTTGATCAGGTTGCGGTAGTTCGGCAGACGCTGGGACAACAGGTTGGCCAGGCCTTCCATGTCGTTGCGCCAGTCGCCTTGCAGCTCGCAGGCCACGGCGAACCAGTTCAGCAGGTGTGCACCCGCCGCCGACATGCGTGCCCACGCCGCTTGTTGCACGGTGGTGTTGAAGGTGCCGGAAGAGTCGGTTACCACGAATACTTCAAAGCCTTCGGCAATGGCCGACAGGGTCGGGAACGCCACGCAGACGTCAGTCACCACACCCGCGATGATCAGTTGCTTGCGACCGGTGGCCTTGATGGCTTTGACGAAGTCTTCGTTGTCCCAGGCGTTGATCTGGCCTGGACGCTGAATGAACGGCGCGTCCGGGAATTGCTCGCGCAGTTCAGGCACGATCGGGCCGTTCGGGCCTGCGTCGAAACTGGTGGTGAGGATGGTCGGCAGGTTGAAGAACTTGGCGATGTCGCCCAGGGCCAGCACGTTGTTCTTGAATTCGTTGGGCGAGAAATCCTGCACCAGAGAGATCAGGCCGGTCTGGTGATCGACCAGCAGCATAACGGCGTCATCTTTGTTCAGACGTTTGTAAGGAACGTTGCTCATGTGAAACTCCTCGGAGGGTGATGAGTGAAGCGTCGACCACACATGGCCGACGCTTTTGTTGCAAGACTCAGAACGCGAAGCAGGAACAGCCGAAGGCGCCCCAGAAACCGGCGAAGTCACTCACCGGCACGTTCGACATACGGGCCTTCTCATGGCTGTGGGTATGCACGGCGCACGGGCCGCTGCACTGGTGCACCTGCGCCTGCATCGGCGCGTTCGGCCGCCAGTGTCCCGGAACCTTCGCCACCGGCGACCAGTCCGGCAGCACCGGCAGGCTGACAGGCCCGAGTTTTTCGAAGTCGCCGGCGGCGTACACCACCTTGCCGCCGACCACGGTCAATACCGACTCGATCCACTTGATCGCTTCTTCCTCGACGCTGAAGAAGTCCGCGCTCAGTGCTACCAGGTCCGCCAGTTGCCCGACCTTGATCTGGCCTTTCTTGCCTTGTTCCGACGAGAACCAGGCGCTGCCGTGGGTGAACAGTTCCAGTGCAGTGGTGCGCGGCAAACCTTCCTCATACAGCGCCAGACCACCGACGGTACGGCCGCTGACCATCCAGTACAGCGAGGTCCATGGATTGTAGCTGGACACTCGCGTGGCATCGGTGCCGGCGCCGACCGGTACACCCTCGGCCAGCATGCGCTTGATCGGTGGCGTAGATTCGGCGGCCTGCTTGCCGTAGCGGTCGACAAAATATTCACCCTGGAACGCCATGCGGTCCTGGATCGCAATGCCACCGCCCAGCGCCCTTACCCGCTCGATGTTCTGTGGGGTGATGGTTTCAGCGTGGTCGAAGAACCATGGCAGGCCGTTGAACGGAATGTCGCGGTTGACCTTCTCGAACACGTCGAGCATGCGGCTGATCGATTCGTTGTAAGTGGCGTGCAAACGGAACGGCCAGCGCTGTTCCACCAGGTGGCGAACCACCGGCTCCAGCTCCTGCTCCATGGTCTGCGGCAGGTCCGGACGCGGTTCGAGGAAGTCCTCGAAGTCCGCCGCCGAGAACACCAGCATCTCGCCGGCGCCGTTGTGCCGCAGGTAGTCGTCGCCCTGGTGCAACTTGACGCTGCCAGTCCAGTTCTGGAAATCGGTCAGCTCTTCTTTCGGCTTCTGGGTAAACAGGTTGTAGGCGATACGCACGGTCAGTTGATCATCTTTCGCCAACTGCTCGATCACCTGGTAATCGTCCGGGTAATTCTGGAAACCACCGCCGGCATCGATCGCGCTGGTCAGGCCGAGGCGGTTGAGCTCACGCATGAACTGGCGGGTCGAGTTGACCTGATACTCAAGCGGTAGCTTCGGCCCCTTGGCCAGGGTCGAGTACAGGATCATCGCGTTCGGCCTTGCGACCAACATGCCGGTCGGATTGCCGTTGGCATCACGCACGATTTCGCCACCCGGCGGGTTCGGCGTGTCGCGGGTGTAACCGGCAACCCGCAATGCAGCGCGGTTGAGCAAGGCGCGGTCGTACAAATGCAGCACGAACACCGGGGTGTCTGGTGCCGCCTGGTTGAGCTCTTCCAGGGTCGGCATGCGCTTCTCGGCAAACTGGAATTCGTTCCAGCCACCGACTACCCGTACCCATTGCGGCGTCGGTGTGCGGTCGGCTTGCTCCTTGAGCATGCGCAACGCATCAGCCAGGGACGGCACGCCTTCCCAGCGCAGTTCGAGGTTGTAGTTCAAACCGCCACGGATCAGGTGCAGGTGCGAGTCGTTGAGGCCTGGGATGACACAGCGACCCTTGAGGTCGATCACCTGGGTGCCCGAGCCGCGCAGGGCCATGGCTTCGGCGTCGGTGCCGACCGCGACGAAGCGGCCGCCCTTGATCGCCACGGCGCTGGCGAGGGGCTTTTCGCGGTCTACGGTATGAAATTGACCATTGAACAGAATCAGATCGGCGTTCATCGCAGTTCCTTCGTCATCAGTGAAATGAAGCAAAAAAGCGCCGGCTCAGCGCGGCGAATTTGCGTTGGATTCGAGGTGCTCCCGTGGCTGACTGGCCGTCAGCCACGGCGCAAACAAGCGAGTCGCGGCCGGCATGCACACGTACACCACCGACACCACGATGGTCAGGGTGATCAGGAACGTGGCGACCAGGTAGTTGGAGAGAAAAGCGTTGAGTTTGAGCAGCGGCCCCCAGAGCAGCGGCACCAGCAAGGTGTGCGGCAGAATCACCAGCAACGACACCACAGCCTGCTTCCAGCGCGGTGGCGGCGAAGCAGCATCGGCCAGCGGCGCGAACCAGAATTCGTTGACCGGGTTGACCTCGGTCTGGTCGCCGTCGGCCAGCATCGGCGCGGCTTCATCGATCAACGACTGACGTTGCGGCGAATCGAGCCAGTGCTGCATGGCCTCGGTGGAGCAAAAGCGCAGCACGCAGGTGAACATGTCCAGGCCCGCGTTCTTGCCGCGGATCACGTCCACGCCCAGATGCCCTTCCGTGCGCCCCGCTACGCTGACGATGTTGCGCAGCCAGGCTTCATAGGCTGCTTCGAAACCGGCCTTGACCCGGTGCTTGACGATCAGCGTCACGATCTCATCGGACCCCGGCGCTTTTTGAGTTTGGGCTTCAGACATAACGGAGCACTCCGGGCAAACGAACATTGAGCGCCAGCCGTCCAGGCCCGGCGATAAACACAGAGGTGAAGATGATCAACAACAGCCAGCCGAACTGCCCTTCGGCCACACTCCATTGCGGGTGCACGACCAGCAGCGCCACCAGCAGCACAAACAGAATAGGCAAGCACGCCAGACGCGCCAGAACACCAGCGACAATCAGCAGCGGGCACAGCACTTCGGCGAAAATCGCCAGGCTGAGGGTGAGGTGGGCACCGAGGTGGAACGGGTCTTCGATCAGTTGCAGCTGCGCACTGAAGTCCAGCAGCTTGGGCAAGCCGTGCACCCACAGCAGAAACAGACCACCGCAGACCCGCAGAAACAGCAGCCCGACATCCCGCGCCTGTTCATCCCTTTGCGAAGCGTTCATGACTCACCCCTGTTCAATCATTGGATTGAATAGTGCCGCCAAGGGGTAGGGAAAAATTGAATGTACGTGCTCTCTTTGTACCGCGGGAATTGTGGCGAGGGAGCTTGCTCCCGCTGGGCTGCGAAGCAGCCCCAAAACCATTCGACCCAATTGCATCAGGTAGACCGCATGTACAGGGTTTACGACTGCTGCGCAGCCGAGCGGGAGCAAGCTCCCTCGCCACAGGGGTCAGCGTTTGACCTCAGGTCATAGGACCGGGTTGGCCTTCAGCTCCAGACTGTCCAGCGCCCGATTCACCGCCAGCTCGCCGAACATGATGAGCTGCGCGACGCCCAGTATCGTATTGCGCTGCGGCCCCTCCAGAAATCCGGCGCAGTCACTGGCGATCACCTTGGCCGAGGCAAAGGACTCGCAGGCATTGGTCAGCAGCTCTTCGATGTTGATGTCCGGGGCGACGGTGTAAATCGTGCTCGGTTTGCGTGGGGGCTTGGTGTCGGACGGTTTGAGGTAGTGATCGAGGGCGCGTTCGGCGGCTTCGTTGAGTTTTTTGGGATCGAGGGGATCGTAGGGGGAAACGTCGTCGGTTTCTGGTGGGTTAGGTGTGGCTTTGAACATGGTGAATCTCCTTTGGAAAATAGCACCACCAAAACCTGTCGCTAAACAAGTAAGAGTGGCGACTGTATGCAGGTTAGCGAACCGGTCAAAGGCACCCGGTAGACCCGAGGGTCTCCCGCATACAGCCACCATAACGTAATTGCAGACGTCAAAAGTCGGCAATAAAGTCTGGAGCACTGATGCACTTTGATAGTCCGAGTCGCTAAACCCGATCGCTGATTGGCAGCGATACGGAAACGATAAAGACCAGGCCCAAAGCACACAAGCCGGCGGATTCTGGCGCAGCCGTAGGCAACGGCGCAAGGATCTGTAGCTTTCAGGAAGTAACGATCAACACCTTTAAACACTGCACGTCGAATACCAAAACCCTCCAGCCCCGCCTCTGGTCAACGAGTGTCTATGACAGTGTATTCCCGCACTTCGAAATCCGTCCTGGCCGCCGAACCAGGCACCTGATCCGTACACACCGAGAACACGATAGACAATATGCTCCCGGGCCTGAGCGCCAGCAAATAGAAGGCCGGTATGATCGTGCTGTAGCCACCAGACGTAACCCATGCTCGATGAACCGCGTTGCGCGTGTCCGTCCAAATGGGCAAATTGTGCTCGGCGCCGCTGGCATTGCGCCCCATCAACATCAACGACAATCGTTGTCCGATCGCAATATGTAGCCAGATACCAAACACCAGCGTCCCTCCGACAATGACATCCTTCAGATCAAGCTCGGTTGTACCCTTCGCTTCGGCAATCATCGGGGAAACGAGCGAGTCCTTCGGGATAGGCAGAACATGTAACGGCCAGGGCAATGAAGTGACTGGATCCGATGAACCACGCCTGTAGGTGAACGAGATATCCGCCGCCTTACCGATGCTGAAAGCCACCAATGGAACGGGCAACGTAATGTCCATGGGCATGGTGCCCACCGGGACAGGGATTGTGGTTCGCGAACCCGCCGCCGGCGTGCCTGGCTCGGCAGTCCAGTTCACGCTGACCAGGTCGTTAGACTCACTGGCGTAATTCAAGACAGCGGTCAAATGTGTGATCGCGTCAACCGGGTTCAAATTGGCGTTATCTGGCGCTTCCTTGATCGTCACTTCCCGGCTTACCACTGCGCCTGTCAGGACGATATAGTTTCGATGGGCAAACGGCTGGGCAAGGGACTCATCCGGGCTCCCTTGCAGCCCCACCATCAACTTCAGGGTCAGTACGCTGCGGTCCTTGAGCCCTTGCAAGGCATTGGCGGAGTGGCTTCGCTCGTAAAAACCGAAACGGATGAATTCGTCAGTGATGACATTGCTCGGCGCACTCCAGTACCTCATACGGAAATCGCTGCCGTCGGCGTTCTTGCCCTCAAGCCACAACCAAAGGAATTGACCCCGAGCGCTCAAGGGCCACGCGTTGATACGCAGGGTAATGTCGGTCAGGCCATTGATGTCCAGTATCGGACCTTCCCCGGACTGTTCTGCCTGGGTGATGAAGGGACGAGGCAAATCGCGTTGCGCCAGAGGCAGCACGTACACGACCTGTGGCTCTGAAGTCACGGGTGCAGCGGTGCCGCGAATGATGGTGTAAGTCACCGTCACCGTCTGGCTCAGATTGAAGAGTACTAGCGAAACCGGGATTCGAATCACCAGCGGCCGAGTGTTACCGGCGTTGATGAAAGCCGTAGTGAGAGAGCCGTTTGCTCCGGAGCCCGGTGCACCTGTCCAGGCCACACTCACCTGGTCGGTGGGCTGTAACGTCGGATCGGTCACCTCGATCGTGAGGGTATTCCTCACGTCCACCGGATTGAGGAGGGACTGATTGGCGCTTTCCTGGATGACAGGAGGCGGTGGGCTGCCGGCGTTCACTGTGGCGGTAGCGATGTTCATTGTTCTGTCCCTGTGCATGATCGATCCGGCCCCCGAAAGAGCATTGAATGAATCACACACCGACGCGCGGGCACGCGCTACTGTCAGAACTTATAGGTGTGCGGCTGTTTCGGACGAACGGCGCGGCGCGGTTTCGCCTTACACAGCCGGAATATCCAGCGAGGCCGACATGAACTGGCTGATCCGCGACCGCAGCCATTTCTCGGCAGGATCGTTGTCATGCACCCCGCTCCAGGCCATCGACAGTTGCGCCGCGTCGATGGGGAACGGCGGATCTTCAGCCCGCAACGCACAGCCTTCCACCAACGCGCACGCGGCATAGTCCGGGACAGTGGCAATCATTTCCGTGCCAGCGAGCAACGCGCGCAAACCACTGAATTGCGGTACGCCGAGCACCACGCGGCGGGTGCGGCCGACCTTGGCCAAATCGACGTCGATGTTGCCGCTCAAGTCGCCGGAGAACGACACCATGGCATGCGGGCGGGAGCAGTATTCGTCCAGCGTCAGCGGCCCCGGTCTGCTGTCTCCGCGCAGGACTTTGCAGGGAATGTCGCGCAGTTTTTTGCGTTTGGCATTGGCCGGCAGATCCGTGGTGTAACTCACCCCCACCGAGATTTCCCCCGACGCCAGCAACGTCGGCATCAACAGATAATTGGCACGGCGTACCACAACCACGATCCCCGGTGCCTCTTCCTGCAACTGGCGCAGCAACGGCGGAAACAGCCCGAACTCGGCGTCGTCCGACAGCCCGATACGAAACACATCGCAGCTGCTGGCCGGATCGAATTCCTTGGCCCGGCTGACCGCCCCCGAGATGGTGTCCATCGCTGGTTGCAGCTCCTTGAGAATCGCCAGCGCCCGCGCCGTCGGTTCCATGCCGCGACCGTTGCGCAGCAACAACGGATCGTCGAACAAATCACGCAACCGGCCCAGCGCGGCGCTCACCGCCGGTTGGCCCATGAACAGTTTTTCGGCGACTCGGGTCAGGTTCTTTTCGAACATCAGCGCTTCGAAAATCACCAGCAGGTTCATGTCGACACGGCGCAGATCGTTACGGTTCATGGGCACGGTTCCCTTTTGTGTTCAGCCAGGCGCAAGTGTGTCGGACTTTACTCGATCATCGGCACTTTCGCCGCTCGTTTGTAAGGCCCGTACTCGATCGGTACCCACTGGAAATGCTTGTCCACAGCGGTGATATGGCCGACACCCGGAAACGGCAAATGCGCCGCCGTGACCCAGATCTTGCTGGCCGCCGCATCGCTGAACACCTTGGCGCGGCTCTTGATCGCCTGCTGATTGTCGACGTCGAAACGAATTGACACCTCAGGATGCTCGAACTGCACCGCCAGGTTATGCACCAGATCGCCCATGAACAGAATGCTCTGACCTTGGGAGTTGAACCGATACGTGGTACTGCCCGGTGTGTGCCCGGCCTCCAGCTCGGCATCGACAACACCCGGCACTGGCGACTGCCCGGCAGTAAAGGTTTTGAAACGGCCCGCCGCGATATACGGCGCGGTTGAGTCCTGGGCGATCTTGAAGAATTCCCTGGCACCGGCCGGTGCCTTGGCCATGGCCTGGGGATCAAGCCAGTAATCGGCTTCTGCCTTGGCCGCGTACACCGTTGCGTTTGCGAACACGGGCTTTTGCTGCCCATCCACCAACCCGCACACATGGTCCAGATGCAGGTGGGTGAGCAGGATAGTATCGACCTGTTCCGGCTGATAACCGGCGGCTTTCATGTTCGCCGACAACTGGCCCGCCGTGGCACCGATGCACTGCCCTGCTCCGGTATCCACCAGAATCAATTGTTTGCCGGTATTCACCAGAAACGCATTGAACGCGGTTTGCACCCCCGGCGTTTCAATCGAACGACGAGCCAGCAACGCGCGGATCTGGTCTTGGGTCAGCCCCTCGAGCAGTTTGGGCGACAGGTCGTTGTAGCCATCGAACAACGCCGTCACCTCGTAGTCGCCCACCGCGAGCCGGTAATAACCGGGCACCTGAGTGTTCACCTGAGCCGGTGCCTGGGCCAGGCTGATGCCAGACATCAGCGCCAATGCCAGGCCAAGTCCGCCAAGTGTGCAAACGCGGGATTGCTTCATGAGATCACCCTTGATCGAGCCAGAAAAAGCGGCCCAGTCCAGGCCGCTACACGTCGCCCATCTTGCATGACCGTGCATCGGCGCGAATTGCAGTGATGTGCTCAGTTGGCGCATTTTCACCCTTAAGCCTGACTGCGGAATTAACAACGTTTAACTCGCAAGCCAAAGTCCTCGCGGCCAAGAATGAAGCCTTCTGCGCAGACTTGTTTTTCAGACAAGGGAACGTGCTGACCCACCGTGCAGTGCATCCGCGCGCGCCCATCGACACGGACATTGGCCATGGCTCTCATTCAGCAAAACGCGATCAAGGCGTGTGCCATTGAAACGCAAAAGAAAACCACGGGGGGCCTTAGCCCCTGGCGCGAAACTCTGGTCAAGCAACTGATCCTCGACCACCTCGACGACACCCTGGAAGTGACCGAACTGGCACGGGTCTGTGCCCTGTCGCGCAGTCATTTTTCCCGTGCGTTCAAATGCAGCACCGGTGTTTCGCCGCAGGACTGGATCCGACAGCAACGCATTGCCCGAGCCAAACAATTGATCCAGGACACCGACCTGACCCTGACGCAAATCAGCCTGGAATGTGGCTTCTGCGACCAGGCGCATTTCTCCCATATCTTCACCCGCAGCGAAGGCATCACACCGTTTGCCTGGCGCTGCCGTGCCATGCGTACTCTTCCCTCTCACAACAGCAAAAGATCGCAGCCTTCGCCAGCGCCTACAGGTGCTCACATGTCCCTGTAGGCGCCGGCGCCTTTGATTTTGATCAGCCCTTGATGAACGCCAGCAGATCTTCGTTGAGTTGATCCTTGTGGGTATCGGTCAGGCCGTGTGGAGCTCCCGGATAGACTTTCAATGTGGAGCCCTTGACCAGTTTTGCCGAGGCGATGCCCGAGGCTTCAATCGGCACCACCTGATCGTCGTCGCCATGCACCACGAGGGTCGGCACGTCGAACTTCTTCAGGTCTTCGGTGAAGTCGGTTTCAGAGAACGCCTTGATGCAGTCGTACGCATTCTTGTGGCCGGAAGCCATGCCCTGCAGCCAGAACCAGTCGATCATGCCTTGCGAAGGTTTGGCACCCGGCCGGTTGAAACCGAAGAACGGACCGCTGGCCAGATCCTTGTACAACTGCGAACGGTCGACCAAAGACGCCTGACGAATACCGTCGAACACTTCCATCGGCAGGCCGCCCGGGTTGGCCTCGGTCTTGAGCATCTGCGGCGGCACCGATGAAATCAGCCCGGCCTTGGCCACGCGTCCAGTACCGTAGCGACCGATGTAGCGCGCCACTTCGCCACCGCCAGTGGAGAAACCGAACAACACAGCGTTTTGCAGATCCAGATGCTCGATCAACTGCGCCAGGTCATCGGCGTAGGTGTCCATGTCATTGCCGAACCATGGCTGGCTCGAACGGCCGTGACCACGGCGGTCATGGGCGATGACCCGGTAGCCTTTGGAGGCCAGGAAGATCATCTGCGACTCCCAACTGTCGGCGTTCAACGGCCAACCGTGGCTGAAGACGATCGGCTGACCGGTGCCCCAGTCCTTGTAGTAAATCTCGGTGCCGTCTCGGGTAGTAAAGGTGCTCATTACGACTCTCCTGATGCATGGGTTTACGACGATTAACAAGAGGTTTGAGCCAGGCGTTCGGCCAGGCGCGCCACCCGCTCGCCCAAATGTGCGGCGGTGCGGCGGTCTTCCAGGGGCGGAGCAAATTCGGGGGATTGCTCGACGTTCGATTGGGCCATCGCCCCCAGCGAGCTGCCGAGCCGGTTCAACTGCCCGTCGAACAGGCCGAGGCTGCTGCGCGCCGGCAGCAGGTCGAGGCCGACCCAGATCATCGAGTGCTGGGCGGCGAACACCGCCATCTGCAGCAAGGTATTGAGCTTGTCGCCACACAGGCATCCGGAGTTGGTAAACCCGGCAGCGAGCTTGTCGCGCCAGGGCTGGGCCAGGTAGAACGAGGCGGTGGCCTCCATGAAACCCTTGAAGGCTGCCGAGGCGCTGCCCATGTAGGTGGGGGCGCCGAAGATGATTGCATCGGCACGGTGCAAGCGCTCCCAGTGGTCGTCCACTTCCTCCACCGGAATCAGCCGACAGGTGCTGCCCAAGTGTCGTTCCACCCCCAGGCCCACGGCTTCGGCCATGACCCGGGTGTGCCCGTAACCACTGTGATAGACCACCACCACGTTGCTCATTCCGGCTCCTCCAGAAGTGTTCGTCCTTTTTGCGGCACGCTTTTTGTTGCACTTTCTGTTGCAAAAAGGCCGATACCTTCGGCTACTTGAAGAAATGGATTTTTGAGCGTAGACCGGATCGGTACGAGTTAAACGTTGTTAATTTTCTGCCGTACACCCATGGCCCCGGCGTGCCGTTCACCAGCGCTGAGTCCAATAAACACGGGGCCGCCGGGCACCGACGGCAAGGCCGCAGCCGTTGCACCTGCTGCCGAGATGTATGACGCCACGTTGCGCTACCGAAAAAACCTTAGGAATATGCCTGGATACCGCGCGATAGACGGATGCAAGCAGGAGTGACCCGTTGACCCTTACCCCCGAACATGCCATCCATTTCGGCCCCTACCGGATCTACCCTGGCCAACGCCTGGTGATGGAGGCCGACCAGCCCCTGCGCCTGGGCAGGCAAGCCATGGACATTCTGTTGATGTTGCTGGAGCACGCAGGCCAGGTGGTGAGCAAGCAGCAACTGATCGCGCGGGTCTGGCCCAAAAGCGTAGTGGAAGACACCAACCTGCGCGTGCACATGGCGGCACTGCGCAAAGCCCTCGGTGACGGTCAGGCCGGCCAGCGTTACATCGTCACCGTCGCCCAGCGCGGCTACAGTTTTGTCGCGCCGTTTTCCCTGGAGTCCATCGAACAACATCCCCAAAACGACGCCAATGAACCGGGCGGCCATAACCTGCCGGTGCGCCGGACTCGCATGATCGGCCGTCAGGCCCTGGTCGACAGACTGCTGGCGCAACTCTCACAGCAACGTTTCATCACCCTCGTGGGCCCCGGCGGGATCGGCAAGACGACCGTGGCGCTGCGCGTCGCCGAGCAACTGATCGGTCGCTATCGAGACGGCATTCGCCTGGTGGACCTGGCACCGATCAACTGCCCTTTGATGATCGGCGCGCACCTGGCGACAGCGCTGGGCTTGCCGTTGCATGACGCCGACCCCATGAACGGGCTCGCCACATGCTTGCGCGAACGGCAGATGCTGCTGGTCATCGACAACTGCGAACACCTGATCGATGCCATTGCGTTGCTCAGCGAAAGCATCCTGCGCGCGGCGCCCCAAGTGCACATTCTGGCTACCAGTCGCGAAAGCCTGCGGGCCGAAGGCGAATACGTGCAGCGCCTGGAATCACTGGACTGCCCGCCGCCCATCGCCGTGCTCGACCGCGCTCAGGCCCTGACGTTTTCGGCGCTGCAATTGTTTGTCGAGCGGGCGATGGCCAGCCACGACAGCTTCGAACTGAGCGAAGCCGATCTGCCGCTGGCGATTGAAATCTGCCGACGTCTGGACGGCATTCCGTTGGCGATCGAACTGGCAGCGGCGCAGGTCGGCAACCTGGGTTTGAGCGGCTTGCTGTCGCAACTGCAAGACAGCTTTCGCCTGCTCGCCCAAGGCTGCCCGACCACCATGGGCCGCCATCAGACCCTGCGCGCCACGCTGGACTGGAGCTTCGAACTGCTCAATGCCTGCGAGCAGACGTGCCTGCGCCGACTGGGGATATTCCGGGGCGCTTTTACCCTGGAATCGGCGGCTGCCGTGATTGTCGGCCAGTACGTCGAGCCCGATGTGGTGTTTGCCTCGATTACCCAATTGGTGGCCAAGTCATTGCTGAACGTGGAAGTCGGCGATGAAGAAGTGTTCTACCGTCTGCTCGACACCACACGTGGCTATGCGCTGGAAAAACTCGACCAGGCCCAAGAGCTGGCGGACACCCGAGAGCGCCACGCCGAATGCTGCCTGGCCTTGATGCAGCAGGCACAAAGTGAATGGGAACACACCCAGAGCGAGCGCTGGACCGAGCGTTACGCCCGCAGCCTGGACGACATTCGTGCAGTCCTGGATTGGGGCTTGAACGCTCAAGGGCCGCGGGCCTTGGCCATCCGTCTCGCCGCGACCTCGGCACCGCTCTGGCAAGAGCTGTCGCTGCTCAAGGAATACGGCGCGTACGTGCGCAAAGCCTTGGCGTTGCTCGAAGCGACGCACCAGCCCTGTCCGCGTTTGACCATGAACCTCAAGCTTGCCCTCGGCAGTTCCTGCTACCACACCCAGGGCAATAGCACCGAAGCCGTCGAAGCCTTCGTCAGCGCCAAACACCTGGCCGAACACTGCAACGATATGGCCGGTCAGCTCAAAGCGATTTCCGGGCACCTGGCGGTTGATCTCAGTTGCGGCAACTACCAACTGGCCCTGGAGCAGAGCCGACAATTCGAGCGGTTGAGGCCGCACGACGACGCGATGACGGCCCTCAGCACCCAACGCTTGCGGGTCCTGGCCCTGCATTTTGCCGGGGATCAGGCACTGGCGCGGGAGAATGCCGAACAGGTCATTCAACGTCTGGCCCAGAGCGGCCAGCTCAACCGCTTCACCCATGGCTTTGGCGTGCAATACGACCAGAGCGTGGCGGCCCTGACGATTCTGGCGCGCATTCTCTGGCTGCAAGGGCTCCCGGAAAAAGCCTGGCATACCGCACGACAGGCGCTCGACATCGCGATGCAAATCAATCATGGCACGTCCATCTGCTACACCCTGGCGCTGTCCGGTTGCCTGATCGCGCACTACAACGGCAACACGCCGGTCGCCCGCGAGCTCCTGGCCTTGCTGCTTGAGCAGGCGAAGAAACACTCGGTGTTGCTGTTCTACACCTGGGCTAAACATTACGCGCAGGTGATCGACGGAACTGATGCGCCCTCATCCCCGCGAACGGACACCGGGTTGGTCAAGGAAATCATGGTCACTCTGGGCAGCCGTTTCATCGATGATGCGTTGCTGGAGCGGGCCGAAAACGGCGCGGCGGGCTGGAGCACGGCAGAAATTCTGCGGGCTCGGGCCGACGCGTTACTGGCGCAGGATTGCCCGAGCAGTGCTGACGCGGCCGAGGCGGTGCTGCTCAAGGCTTTAGCCGTGGCAAAAACCCAGGGAGCGCTGGCCTGGGAACTGCGCAGTGCGACATCGCTGGCCCAGTTGTGGCAGCGTCAGGGCCACTTCCGGCAAGCCCATGAGCTGCTGGCGCCGATTTACCAGCGCTTCACCGAAGGCTTCGCCACACCGGACCTGATCAAAGTCCGGCGGTTACTCGACGAGTTGCAGCGCGACCTGCCCGACTGATCTCCCGTGGGCCCGGCTGATGTAGCGCTCATAACGCAGTTCGAAGGCACGCAAGTAACCGCTGTTTTCGAGTTTCTCCAGGGCGTAGGTGCGCGTGGTATTGAGGAAACGGTAGCGCGTCACGCCGCTGCCCTGCTCCACCGACAGCAGCGATTTATTCGCCAGACTCTCCACCACGTTAACCAAGCTTGCGGGCAGCAACATCGCGCCACTGACCACGCCAATCGCTGCGTCCAGGGTGAACGCCATCTTGAACACCGCCAGCCGCTGCAACACGATCTGTTCCAACGGGCTCAGCCGTTCATAGCTCCAGTCCAGTGCGGCTTTGAGATTCTGATGCCGTGGCACGGCGGTGCGTCGACCTTGGCTCAACAGCTGAAAACAGTTGCCCAGTTGCGCTTGCAACCCCACCAGCGCCAATGCATCGATCTGCGCCGCCGCCAGCTCAATGGCCAGGGGCAAGCCATCCAGCCGACGACAGATTTCACGCACAGCCTTCAGATCCTGTTGGCGCAAGGCAAACCCTTGCTGACGGGCTCGGGCGCGGCTGACCAACAGCTGCACCGCTGAATACCCCATGGCCTCGTCCACGCTATAAATCACCGAGGCTGGCGGCACCGTCAGGGGCGGTAACCGCAGCAGCGTTTCCCCCGCTGCTCGCAGCGGTTCGCGACTGGTGGCGAGGATCGACAGTCGAGGTGCCGAGGCCAACAGATCGTCCACCACTGTCCTGCAACGTTCGAGCAGGTGTTCGCAGTTGTCGAGCACCACCAAGGCATGCCGTTGCGCCAACGCGTTTGCGCCAACGTCTAGTTCCAGGGTGCGCGACAGATGATCGACAAGCTGCGATGGGTCATCGATGGCCGACAGGTCAACCATCCAGACACCATCCCGATAGTGCTGCAACAGCAACTCGGCCACGCGCAACGCCACGGTGGTCTTGCCGATGCCAGCAGGGCCGATCAGGGTCATGAAGCGTCGAACCGGCAACTGCCGAACCACGCTGCCGACGATCGAGTCGCGACCGGTCACCGGTGTGAGCCGCGCAGGCAAGTTGTGTTGAGGCTTGTGCACGGTTTCGACCAGCACCGGCGTGCCCGCCCGATCGTGCTGCACCGGGGCGATGAAGCTATAACCGCGCTGGGGAATATTAACGATATAAGGCTGCCCGTTCGGCCCATCGCCGAGCGCTCGACGCAGGGCGGCAATGTGGACGCGCAAGTTGATTTCCTCGACCACCGAGGTCGGCCATACGTGGGCAATCAGCGCCTCTTTGCTGACCACCGCACCAGCGTGCTCAACCAGCACCTGCAAAATGTCCAGGGCTCGCCCGCCCATGCGCAGCGGCCGATCACCGTCCAGGATCAACCGCTGATGCAAGTGGAATGCGTAGGGCCCGAACCGCAGCACCGTGTCACTGTTTATCTCTCTGAGGTTGTTCATGCACGTTCATATGCTGAAAACCTGGCTCGGCTCAAGGAACTGCAAGCTCCATCGATCCCGCCCATCCAGGCTCCGCACCTCCCAAAAAAGAGTTCACGGGTATCTTGGCAGGCATGGGTGACGGTACAACGGCCATGGGAGGAGCGTCACGGTCATCGCGGTGCGCACGACGGACAACAGCGCGTTAACTGAACTGCTCGCGATACTGGGTGGGGGTCAGGCCGAGCTTTTCACTGAATAGAAAACGCATGTGCCGCACGCTGCCGAAGCCACTTTTATAGGCCACGGTCTTGAGCGGCAGCTCGCTGGTTTCCAACAGATTCCTGGCGTGATCGATGCGCGCGCTTTGCAGAAACTCCATCGGCGTCATATTCACTTCCCGGGTGAAAACCCTGGCGAAGTGCCGCGCACTCATGTTCACCAGACTGGCCATACGCTCGATACCGAACGCTTCGTCGAGGTGTTCGAGCACATGGTTCTGCACCCGGGTGACCGGCGTTTCCTGGGGGCCCACCGCGGCCATCAATGGGCTGAACTGCGCCTGCCCGCCCTGGCGTTTCATCACTACCAGCAGCACTTTGGCGACGTCCTGGGCGACTTTCTTGCCGTGGTCCTGGGCAACCACCGCCAGCGCCAGGTCGATACCGGCGGTGACACCACCGGAAGTGATGAGGTTGCGGTCCTGCACGAAAATCTGATCGGTCTCGACGACAGCCTTGGGGAAGCCTTTGATCAGTCGTTCGGTGTAATGCCAGTGAGTGGTCACGCGAAAGCCGTCCAGCAATCCGGCATGCCCGAGCACGAACGCGCCGGTGCAGATCGACCCGTATCGGTCAGCACGGCTGATGGCTCCCCGAAGCCAGTCGAGCAGCGGCGGATACTTTTCGTTGTAGGCCCCCGGCCCGCCTGGCACCAGCAACAGGTCATAGTGCTCGTTAGCCTGATCGATGTGCAGATCCGCAAGTACGCTCACGCCGTTGGAGGCCCGCAATGCGCCCTGCACGGTGCCGATGGTCAACAGCTCGTATCGGTCCGCCGGTTGCAGATAACGATTGGCGATGGAAAACACTTCCATGGGGCCGGCCATGTCGAGCAGGAGAAAGTCTGGGAACAACACCATTGCCACGGTTTTCATGGGTTCAAGGTCACTAATAGAGAACTGTTCAATACCATTGCGCCGCCCACGGGTCTGGCGCCCGACATTATGGCCACATGTAACAACAAGCATACATGAACCCGTTCACACAACTGTCAACCTGTGCGAGACAGTATTTCAATTTTCATCTACTTACTGCACTTTAAGGTAAACATTAACCTTCTCCTCACTCGGACGAATTCACGTCCTGACAGGAGATTTCATCATGCTGACCCTTCGCAAAGCTTCGGATCGCGGTGCGGCCAATCACGGTTGGTTGAAGTCGTTCCATACCTTTTCCTTTGCCAACTACCGCAACCCACGGGAACAGGGCTTTTCCGACCTGTTGGTGATCAACGACGACCGCGTAGCCGCAGGCAAAGGCTTTGGACAGCACCCTCATCGCGACATGGAGATTTTCTCCTACGTGCTCGAAGGCGCGCTGGAACACAAGGACACGCTGGGCACCGGTTCGGTGATCCGCCCTGGCGACGTGCAACTGATGAGTGCCGGCAGTGGCGTGGCGCACAGTGAATACAACCACTCATCGACACGCCCGGTGCACTTCCTGCAAATCTGGATCGTGCCTGACGTCAGCGGCGCCAAACCGCGTTATCAGCAAGAGCATTTCAGCACCCAGAAAAAACGCGGCCGCTTGCAGTTGATCATCTCCCCGGATGGGGCCAAGGGCTCGTTGAAAGTCCGGCAGGATGCGCGGGTGTATGCCGGCCTGATCGACGGCAAGGAAAGCGCCACGCTGGAACTGGCTGCCGATCGCTACGCCTATGTGCATGTGGCGCGGGGCAGTGTCGAGCTGAACGGCCTGCAGCTGCAGGAAGGCGACGGCGTACGGGTTCGCAAAGAACAGGTGCTGACCTTGAGCAATGGCGTGGATGCCGAGGTGCTGGTGTTTGATTTACGGCCGCAGGAATTGCCGGAAATGCCGTGATCCCATTGTTCAACGCCCGCAAAAAAACGGCCTGATCAAGGCCGTTTTTTGGCCGCGACAAAAATCCTGTAGGAGCGAGGCTTGCCCGCGAAGAACGATGACGTGTAATACCTGAAAAACCGCGGCGCATTCTTCGCGGGCAAGCCTCGCTCCTACAGGCCACAGGAATATCTAAATCGCCGCCCGCAATTCCCGTGGCGACAGGCCGTAATGTGAGCGAAAGCGCACGGCAAAACGTGAGGCCGAGGCGTAGCCGCTGGCACCGGCAATTTCACCGATGGGCCGGGAAGTGGTTTGCAACCATTGCAACGCGGTCGCCAGTCGAACGCTTTCCAGAATATTCCTGAAGCTGCTCCCCTCATTGGCCAGTTGGCGACGCAACGTCGATTCACCGAGATTCAGGTGTTGAGCGACGCTCGCAACCGTCCAGTCGCTCTCAGGGCTGCCCATCAGCAACTGCTGCACACGTTCGCACAATGGATCATTGCGATCCGTCAGCAGCGGTCCGGCCTGGCCATTGAGGCCCAGGCTGAGCAGAACCGCTTCCCCATAGTGGGTGCGCAATGCATCCGGCGCGTTCGCATTGATGGCGGCCAATAACTGATCCCATGCCTGCGTCGTGTGCCTGTCCAGGGGAACGCACAGATCTGTCTTCGGGGCACGGTGACCACTCATGATCTGCCGGCCATATCGGCTGCTGAAGTTGCGCAGTGTCGAACCGGGAAAGGTCACGACATCAGCGATGTAGTGACCGTGAAGACCGGGGAAGTTCGAGATACCAAGCTCACGCCCGGCCGGCAACAGAATCAGATGTTGCGGCCCTGCGCGCATCTCCCGGTCATCCCATTGCAACAGCTTTTCCCCCTGTCGCACTCGACACAAGGTGGTCGCGAAGATCGGCACCCGTTGCAAGGTATGAGGCTGCCGCGCCCGGATGACACACGCATCGATAATGTTTTCCCGGTGCTGGATGCCGTCACAAGGGCGCATCGTTCTTAACGTCCGTAAGTTGAAGTGATGGTCGCTTTGGCCAAGGCGTTGGCATTGAGCATATAGCCCACCAAGGCTCCGCTGGCCTGGCTGTCGAGTGGCAGCTTATCGACTTTCAACGCCCATACGGTGAATTGATAGCGATGGGGCTTATCCCCCACAGGAGGGCACGCTCCGCCAAATCCCGGTTGGCCATAATCGGTTCGTCCTTGTACGGCACCGGCAGGCAGGTTCGAACCGACCCCGCTTGGCAAACTTTTGGTTGAAGCCGGTAAGTTGACCACCGTCCAATGCCACCAGCCGCTGCCGGTCGGCGCATCAGGGTCATAGACCGTGATTGCGTAACTTTTAGTCTCCGCCGGGGCGTTGGACCAGGACAGTTGCGGAGACGTATTTCCCCCTTCGCAACCGAAGCCCTGGAACACCTCGCGACTGGTCAGCGGGTGATTTTCAGCAATATCCTGGCTTGTCAGCGAGAAGTCGGCTGCGTGCCCAGTGAGGACAACCCCCATGGACAAAGCGGATAGGATAATTCGGATGTTCATCGTGACCTCATCGGTGTCTTGGCGTGAAGCACGAGTCTAGAGAGAGCAAAGGCTGATTACTGTGCCGAAACGCTCGACCATTGTGCCTGAACGCTCTCTCGATCCAGGCACACCCCGCCGACTCAGACCGGTCCGAAAATGTCCTTCATCGCCGCATACTGCAGCAGCATGATGGTCTTGGCATCGCAGATCTCCCCGCGATAAAACGCCTCAAGGGCGTCGTCGAATTTCCACTCCAGCACTTCCAGTTCTTCGGTTTCGTCTTCCAGCCCACCGCCCTCGCTGACTTTCGAAGAGGCGTCGTACTCGGCAATAAAGAAATGCAGTTTCTCCGTGACCGAACCGGGGCTCATGTAGGACTCGAACACCTTCTGCACATGGTGGACGCGATAGCCGGTTTCTTCCTCAGCTTCAGCGCGAATGCGCTCTTCAGGCGCAGCGCCTTCCAGCAGCCCCGCCGCCACTTCAATCAACAAACCATCATGGCCGTTGACGAACACCGGCAACCGGAACTGGCGAGTCAGCACGACGGTTTTCTTCTCGCGGTTGAACAGCAGGATCGCCGCGCCGTTGCCACGGTCGTAGACCTCGCGGCTCTGGCGCTGCCAGTCGCCGTTGTTGCGCAGGTAATCGAACGTGATTTTCTTCAGCAGATACCAGTTGTGGGACAACACCTGGGACTCGATGATGTTGACCCGCTCGGCTGTGTTCGACATGACAATCCATCCCTATTTTCGTCAGAAGACGTCCATGTTAGGCGAAAACAGAAAAGCCCGGCATGGTTGCCGGGCTTCTTTTTTTCTAACGCTCTGTCCAATCCTTCAGAACGGATTCAGAGGGTCGGTGTTACTTGAAATCCAATTGGCCTACACGCCAAAGCAACAAATGATTGTGTGCTTCAGGTCAGGGCAACTGCGCTTTATATTCTTTCTGGTATTGCCCGGCGAGTGATTCCTTTTGCTTGTTGTCGAGCAGTTTGCCGGCCATTTGAAAGAACTTCTGCTCTTCCTCTTTCAGGTGGTGATGGACTTTTTCCGAGAGCTTTTTGGCAGTGATAAGCCAAGCGGCGCTGGACATCTCAGTTTCGTCCAGTTCCTCCATCATCTCGTCCATTTCATGGTGTTCGGAAATGGCGTGGCGACTCAGGTCCATGCCATTGTCGAATGCCATCAACGGGATGTAGAAATGGCGTTCTTCGGCCGTTGCGTGAGCCTGCAGTTCGGCTTTGAGCTGTTTGTAAGCCTCTAGCCGTTCCGGGCTGTCGCCGTGGGTCTTGATCAGGGCGACGGCATAGCTACGCTGGCGATCATGGCTTTCGCGCAAGGCTTCAAAGATATCCACGGGCGGTCCTCATGGGTGCATTGCGAATGACATTATTGAGGCTAGACCTCCCGGCGCGCCCGGGAGTTCCAAACAAACTACGATCGCGATAGGCTCCCTCTTTGCCATATGGATGTAGCCCATGACCCTGCGAATTGAACTGTCGACAAACGCCACTCAGGAAGAGCGCGAAGCAATCCTCACACCGCTGCGCGCCTACAACGCCTCAAAGGCCGGGCCCACGGTGTCAGAGCAGATTGCCTTGCTGGTGCGCGATGACAACGACGAGATTCTCGGCGGGCTTTATGGCCGGGTGTTTTACCAATGGTTTTTCATTGAGTTGTTGTCGGTGCCGGCCCAGGCACGGGGCCAAGGGCTGGGCTCGAAGCTGATGCAGATGGCCGAAGACCTGGCGCGGGAGAAAGAGTGCATCGGGATCTGGCTGGACACCTTCGACTTCCAGGCGCCGGAGTTCTACAAAAAACACGGCTTCAGCGAACTGGGGCAGATTGCCGATTATCCGCCAGGCCATAAGCGTTTCTTTTTCCAGAAGCGTTTGATTGATTAAAACGCAAACGTTGTGGGAGCGAGCCTGCTCGCTCCCACAGGGGGACTGCCTCATAAACCTCTTACAGGCAGGTCGCCAACGCCGCCAAACGACGCTTGGCAACAAAATCATCATGCTGGGCGTAGTAGCTCAAGGCCGTGCCTGAAGCATCGCTGGTCACGTCCACGAAAGATTCGGCCGAACGGGTGTAGACCGTCGAGCCGCCCTTCTTGCCCGGCTGCAAATACGCACCGGCATCGACGCCGAACACCGCCTCGTCCTGCCAGGCAAACTGCACGCACTGGGCGACGACTTTTTCCGGTTTGTCCGAGGTCAGGGTTTTGTACGGGGTTTTGGTGCGGGCGTCGTTCATCGCCGATCCGGCGCAGCCCGCCAGCAAGGTTGCGGCCAGCGCCACCATCAGAATTCGCATTGCGTTCGCTCATCAGGAAAAAGCGAACTGTACCACCGCGGCGCGGCGTATCGTTCTGCTTTACTTCATTTATACCGCGACACCGCGCAACGATTCGCGCACCCTGTCGCGCCGATAGCCTCGCATCGCCCATTTTTCAGGAAAGCCATGACACCCAATGCCGAGTTCTACAAACCCTCCACCGACTACGCCGACAAACTGATCAGCCAGATCGGCCAGACGCCGGCCTGGATCGCCAAGCGAATTGGCGTCACCGACAAGCGGATTCGTTACATTCTCGACGGCGAAAGAACCGTCAAAGGCGAAACCACGCCAATCCAGATGACCTACACCGAGCAGTTTGCCCTTGAGTGTCTGGCCGCGGCTGCCAAGGCGAGTAAAAAGCAGTCTTCGTAATCCCCTCAAGGAGTGACCATGGCGGCAACCGAACAGCAACACGAACAGGCGCTGAGGAAATTTCTCGATGAACGCCCTGAGCTGCGTCTTGAGCTCGACAATCTCAATCCCCTGCTCGCCCAGGCCAAAGGCGAGACGATGGCGCAGTACCGCGACGAACGCTTGCATGAAGCGTTCGAAGCCGAGGCCGAGCGCCTGGGTTTGTTTGCCTGGGAGCTGACACTGCAACTGACCACCGCCACGCCCGAGGAATATCAGGCCCAACGCATGGAAGTGCACAAGGAAGTTGCAGAGATGGCCGGCATGGACTGGCTTGAGTATTGCGAGTTGTACGGGCTGACCAAATAATCCTCGCGATGGCAGCGACTCGGTCTGCGAGCAAACGCCCTTCGCCGCCCTGCCGATAAAGCTTTATCATGGCCGCAGTTTTGCTGATCGAGTCCGTCATGAAATTCGCCATAGCGCTGTTTTCCGCCGCCCATGCGCCCTCCTCGCGCCGTGCCTTGCTGTTCGCCCAGGCGGCGCTGGCCGGCGGGCATGAGATTGTCCGGCTGTTTTTCTATCAGGATGGTGTCTACAACGCGTCCGGCAGTGTGGTCACGCCTCAGGATGAGCAGGATTTGCCCAAGCAATGGCGCACCTTCGTCACCGAACATCAACTCGATGGCGTAGTCTGCATCGCCGCCGCCCTGCGTCGCGGCGTGCTGAACGAGGAAGAAGCCCAGCGCTATCAACGTGAAGCGGTCGCCGTGGGCGCGCCGTGGGAATTGTCCGGCCTTGGCCAGTTGCATGACGCGGTGCAGGACGCTGACCGTCTGATCTGTTTCGGAGGCGCGTGAGATGGCTAAATCCTTGCTGATTATCAGCCGTCAGGCGCCGTGGTCCGGGCCGAATGCGCGGGAAGCGCTGGACATCGTGCTGGCCGGCGGCGCCTTCGATCTGCCGATCGGGCTGCTGTTTCTTGATGACGGCGTGTTCCAGCTCGCCGCGAAACAGGACGCCAAGGCATTGCAGCAGAAAGACCTGAGCGCCAACCTGCAAGCCTTGCCGATGTTTGGCGTCGAAGACCTGTTCGTGTGCGCTGAAAGCGTAGCGGCCCGAGGCCTGGACCCCAAAGGTCTGTCGCTTGAAGAAGCCCGGGTACTGAGCGCCCAGGACATCACCGCCCTTATTGACCGTTACGACCAGGTGATCACCCTCTGATGTCGACTTTGCATGTGTTGTCTCATTCCCCTTTCGGCGACGAGCGCCTGGGCAGTTGCCTGCGCGTGATCGGCCCCAACGATGCGCTGCTGCTGAGTGGCGATGCGGCCTATGCCTTGCAGCCAGGCACCGCGCCATTCAGCTCTTTGCATGCTCGCAACCTGAAACTGTTCGTGCTGGCCGAAGACGCGCAGGCCCGGGCTCTGCAAGTTCCGGACTGGGCCAGTGCCATTGACTACCCGGCCTTCGTCGAACTGTCGATTCACTATGACAAGGTCAACAGTTGGCTATGAAATCCCTGACCGTTGGCGCCCGCGCCATTGAACTGGACAAGGACGGCTTCCTGGTGGAACTGAGCGACTGGTCTACCGAGGTGGCCACCGCCCTCGCCGCCGCCGAAGACATCGAGTTGAGCCCGGAACATTGGGAAATCCTCGAACTGCTGCGCAGTTTCTACGACGAATTCCAGTTGTCCCCGGCCACCCGCCCGCTGATCAAGTACACCGCATTGAAGCTCGGCCCCGACAAGGGCAACAGCCTGCACCTGAACCGACTGTTCAAAGGCACCCCTGCCAAACTCGCCGCGAAACTGGCGGGCCTGCCCAAACCGACGAATTGCTTATGACCGACTATCCAGCGCTGACCCTCGAAACGCCCGCCGAGCACCCGTTCGCCCAGTTCGTGCGGATCCTTGGCAAAGGCAAACGCGGCGCCCGCGATCTGACCCGGGCCGAAGCCCGCGAGGCCATGGGCATGGTGCTCGACGACAAGATCGAGGACACCCAGCTCGGCGCGTTCCTGATGCTGTTGCGGCACAAGGAAGAGAGCGCCGAGGAAATGGCCGGCTTCACCGAAGCCTTGCGTGAACGCCTGAACCCACCGGCGCTGGCGGTCGACCTGGACTGGCCGACGTACGCAGGCAAGAAGCGGCATTTGCCGTGGTATCTGCTGGCGGCCAAGTGCCTGGCGCAGAAGGGCGTGCGCATTTTCATGCACGGCGGTGGCGCGCACACGGCGGGGCGGTTGTACAGCGAGCAACTGCTCCACACGCTGAACATACCGTTGTGCCGCAACTGGCAGCAGGTCGGTGCGGCACTCGACCAGGGCGGTCTGGCGTTCATGCCATTGGTGGACTGGGCCCCCCAGCTTCAGCGAATGATCGACCTGCGCAACACTCTGGGCCTGCGCTCGCCGATCCATTCCCTGGCGCGGATTCTCAACCCGCTGGGCGCCCGTTGTGGCCTGCAAAGCATTTTCCACCCCGGCTACCAGGCGGTGCATCGCGATGCCAGCGGTCTGCTCGGGGACACGGCAATCGTCGTCAAGGGCGATGGCGGCGAGATTGAGATCAACCCGGACGCCGACAGTCACCTGTATGGCACCACCGGCGGCGAAAGCTGGGATGAAGAATGGCCGCAGCTGTCGAGCCAGCGCCACGTCAAACCGGCGAGCCTGGACCCGGAGCACTTGAAAGCCGTATGGCGTGGCGACGTGGTCGACAGCTACCCGCAAATGGCGCTGATCTCGACCATGGCCCTGGCCTTGCGCGGCCTCGGCCAGCCCCGCGAACAAGCCTTCGAAACCGCCCAGCAATATTGGGACGCCCGGGACCGATCGATTTAATCGATCATAACAGCCCAACCTTTGCGCTTTTTGTTCGAACCTATGCGCATAGACTCATCTCCAACGCTTATAGGTTGAGGAGTCAGGCACATGGGTTTGTTAGTCGAAGGTCGCTGGCAGGATCAGTGGTACCAAAGCAGCAAGGATGGCGCGTTCCAGCGTGAACAGGCGCAGCGTCGCAACTGGCTGACTGCCGATGGCAAGCCAGGCCCGAGCGGCGTCGGTGGTTTTGCCGCCGAGGCCGGTCGCTATCACCTCTATGTGTCCCTCGCCTGCCCGTGGGCCCACCGCACGCTGATCCTGCGCAAACTCAAAGGCCTTGAAAGCCTGATCGACGTGTCGGTGGTCAGCTGGTTGATGCTGGAAAACGGCTGGACCTTCGATAAAAACCTCGGATCGACCGGCGACAAGCTCGATCATTTCAATTTCATGCACCAGCGCTACACCGCCGATACCGCCGACTACACCGGCCGCGTCACCGTGCCGGTGTTGTGGGATAAACAGACCAACCGCATCGTCAGCAATGAATCGGCGGAGATCATCCGCATGTTCAACAGTGCGTTCGATGACTTGACCGGCAATGACCTGGATTTCTACCCGGCACCGCTGCGCAGCGAAATCGACGCCCTGAACGAGCGGATTTATCCAGCAGTGAACAACGGCGTCTATCGCGCCGGGTTTGCCACCTCGCAGCAGGCTTATGAAGAGGCGTTCGATGAGTTGTTTGCCGAGCTGGATCGGCTGGAGCAACTGCTGGGCGCGAATCGTTACCTGACGGGTGAATACCTGACCGAAGCGGATATTCGCCTGTTCACCACGCTGATTCGTTTTGATGCGGTGTATCACGGCCACTTCAAATGCAATCTGCGGCGGATTGCCGATTATCCGAACCTGTCGAACTGGCTACGGGAGATTTATCAGTGGCCCGGGATTGCCGAGACGGTGGATTTCACCCACATCAAGAACCACTACTATGGTAGCCACAAGACCATCAATCCGACCGGGATTGTGCCGAAAGGGCCGGCGCAGGATTTCACCGGGGCACATGATCGGGGGCGGTTGAGCGGGAAAGGGGTTTGGCGCAAGGCCTGAGGTTGATCGTTCCCACGCGAAGCGTGGGAACGATCACATGAAAGCGACTCGGTATTCAGACCTGCGCCTGAGCCCCTTCGAACCACGCCAGTTTCTCGCGCAGTTGCACCACTTCCCCAACGATCACCAGTGTCGGCGCATGCACTTCATGCTCCGCCACCAGCCGTGGCAGGTCGGCCAGGGTGCCGGTAAATACCCGCTGATTGACCGTGGTGCCCTGCTGGATCAACGCCGCCGGGGTATCAGCCGCGCGACCGTGCTTGATCAACTGCTCGCAGATGATCGGCAAGCCCACCAGCCCCATGTAAAACACCAGGGTTTGCGCCGGCGCGACCAGGTCGGCCCACGGCAAATCGGTGGAACCGTCCTTGAGGTGCCCGGTGACAAACCGCACTGACTGCGCGTAATCGCGGTGAGTCAGCGGAATCCCGGCATACGCCGCGCAACCGCTGGCAGCGGTAATGCCCGGCACGACCTGGAACGGGATGCCATGGGCCGCCAGTTCTTCGATCTCTTCGCCGCCACGCCCGAAAATGAACGGATCGCCACCCTTCAAGCGCACCACGCGCTTGCCGGACTTGGCCAGATCCACCAGATGCTGGTTGATCTGTTCCTGAGGCACTGCGTGATCGGCGCGGCGCTTGCCGACGTAGACCCGCTCGGCATCGCGACGGCACAAATCCAGAATCGCCGGCGCCACCAGACGGTCATACAGCACCACGTCGGCTTGCTGCATCAGGCGCAAGGCGCGGAAGGTCAACAAGTCGGGGTCACCCGGCCCGGCGCCCACCAGATAGACCTCACCGGTGGCCACAGGGGCTTCGCCGTTGATTTTGGCCAGCATCAAGCGCTCGGCTTCAGCGCCCTGCCCGGCCAGTTGCCGGTCGGCAATCGGGCCCTGGAACACATCCTCCCAGAACGCCCGACGCTGCTGCACATCCGGAAACAGGCCTTTGACCTGGTTGCGGAAACGCGCCGCCAGACCGGCCAGTTGACCGTAAGTGGAAGGAATCCAGGTTTCCAGCTTGGCGCGAATCAACCGCGCCAGCACCGGTGCATCACCGCCACTGGACACGGCAATGATCAGCGGCGAACGGTCGACGATCGCCGGGAAGATCACGCTGCACAGGGCCGGCGCGTCCACCACGTTGACCGGCACGCAACGCCGATGGGCATCGGCGGAGACTTGCGCGTTCAGCGGTTCATCGTCGGTGGCGGCGATGATCAGCCCGCAACCGTCCAGATCCGCCTCGACGTAGCCACGCACCAGGCACTCGCCGCCGCTGCCAGCTACCAGCTCACGCAACTGCGGTTCGATTTCAGGTGCGACCACCCGCAGCAGCGCACCGGCTTCGGCCAGCAGGCGGGATTTGCGCAAGGCAATCTCCCCCCCGCCGACGACCAACACACGACTGCCGCGAAGGTTATGGAACAGCGGCAGATAGTCCATTTAGCCGATGACCTCAAGGCCACCCATGTACGGCTTGAGCACTTCAGGGACACGGATCGAACCGTCGGCCTGCTGATAGTTCTCGAGTACCGCCACCAGGGTACGACCGACCGCCAGGCCGGAACCGTTCAGGGTGTGCACCAGCTCAGGCTTGCCGGTTTCCGGGTTGCGGAAACGCGCTTGCATACGGCGGGCCTGGAAGTCGCCACAGTTGGAGCACGACGAAATCTCGCGATACTTGTCCTGGCTCGGAATCCACACTTCCAGGTCGTAGGTCTTGACCGCGCTGAAGCCCATGTCGCCGGTGCACAGCGCCAGGGTGCGGTATGGCAGCTCCAGCAGTTGCAGGACTTTCTCGGCGTTGGCGGTCAGGTTTTCCAGCGCTTGCATCGAGGTCGACGGCTCAACGATCTGGACCATCTCGACCTTGTCGAACTGGTGCTGACGGATCATCCCGCGAGTGTCGCGACCCGACGCGCCAGCCTCGCTGCGGAAGCACGGCGTGTGTGCCACGAACTTGATCGGCAGCAGTTTCGAATCGACGATTTCGCCGGCCACAATGTTGGTCAGCGACACCTCAGCGGTCGGAATCAGGTACAGATCGGCTTCGCCGTCGCGGCTGATCTTGAACAGGTCTTCTTCGAATTTCGGCAACTGACCGGTGCCCTGCAGGGCCGGCGCTTGTACCAGATAAGGCGTGTAAGCCTCTTCGTAACCGTGTTCGTTGATGTGCAGGTTGATCATGAACTGCGCCAGCGCACGGTGCAGGCGAGCAATCGGGCCGCGCAGCAGGGCGAAACGGGCGCCGGACAGTTTGGCGGCGGTTTCGAAATCCAGCCAGCCGAACTTCTCGCCCAGGGCCACGTGGTCCTGAACCGGGAAGTCGAACGCCTTCGGCGTGCCCCAACGGCGCACTTCAACGTTACCTTCTTCATCATCGCCGACCGGCACCGATTCGTGCGGCAGGTTCGGAATGCCCAGCAGGATCGAATCCAGCTCGGTCTGGATCGCGTCCAGCTCGACTTTACCGGCGCTCAACTCGCCCGCCATGCGCTCGACATCCGCCATCAGCGGCGCGATGTCTTCGCCGCGCTGCTTGGCCTGGCCGATGGATTTGGAGCGCGCGTTACGTTCAGCCTGCAGAGCTTCGGTGCGGGTCTGGACGGTCTTGCGCTGTTCTTCCAGCGCTTCGATGCGCGCAACATCCAGGGCAAAGCCACGGGATGCCAGGCGGTCCGCTACGTCCTGAAGGTTGCTACGTAACAGTTTGGAATCGAGCATGTCGGTTTCTCGTTATCAAAGTTTGGTCAAGGACAGGCCAGCCCAGGTGGCGAGCAGCCCGCCGAATACGCTGATGGCCGCATAGCCCAAGGCCAGCGGCACTTGCCCGGTTTCCAGCAGGCGCACCGTATCCAGTGAAAAGGATGAAAAAGTCGTCAGCCCCCCGAGGAAGCCGACGATCAGCCCGGCGCGTACCGCAAACGATACCTCCGGGCGAATCAAAAACAGGCCGTATAGAACGCCGATCAGCAAACAGCCCACGATATTAACGGCCAGCGTCGCGGTATAGAAGTGCCGCGGCCAATTCGCGTTGATCCAGTTACCAGTGGCGAAGCGCAACAGCGTACCGGCGACACCGCCGACGGAAACCGCAACAATCAAGGGGATCACTATTTTCTCCGCTGTCGGGGGCTTAGACGGTCAAGCTGCGCGAGGTGGTTGAGCTTTTCGCCGATCTTCAGCTCCAGGCCGCGGGGCACGGGTTGATAAAACCTTTGTGGCTCCAACTCGTCCGGGAAGTAATCTTCGCCAGCGGCGTAGGCATCCGGTTCATCGTGGGCGTAACGATACTCATCGCCATAGCCCAATTGCTTCATCAACTTGGTCGGCGCATTGCGCAGGTGCAGCGGCACCTCCAGCGAACCGTGTTCGGTAGCGCTGCGCATCGCGGCCTTGAAGCCCATGTACACCGCGTTGCTTTTTGGCGCGCAAGCCAGATAGGTAATGGCCTGGGCCACCGCCAATTCGCCTTCGGGGCTGCCGAGGCGCTCCTGCACTTCCCACGCGGCCAGGCACAGGCTCAAGGCGCGAGGGTCGGCGTTGCCGATGTCTTCGCTGGCCATGCGCACCACGCGCCGGGCCAGGTACAGCGGGTCGCAGCCGCCGTCGATCATTCGCGCGAACCAGTACAGCGCACCATCGGGGTTGGAACCGCGCACCGATTTATGCAGTGCGGATATCTGGTCGTAGAAGGCTTCGCCGCCCTTGTCGAAACGCCGCCGGGTATCACCGAGCAGGCTTTGCAGCAGGTCGACGCCGATTTCGCTGTGGTCTTCGGCCAGGTCCGAGGCATTTTCCAGCAGGTTGAGCAGACGCCGGCCATCGCCATCGGCGGCGGACAGCAGCATCTGGAAGCCCTCGTCGCTGAGGGTCAGTTGCCGCTTGCCCAGCCCACGCTCTTCGGTCAGCGCGCGATGCACCAGCTTGCGCAGGGCGGCTTCATCGAGGCTTTTGAGCACATAGACACGCGCCCGGGACAGCAGCGCGTTGTTGAGTTCGAACGAGGGGTTTTCCGTGGTCGCGCCGATGAAAATCAGCGTGCCGTCTTCAACGTATGGCAGGAACGCATCCTGCTGGGACTTGTTGAAGCGATGCACTTCGTCGACGAACAGGATGGTGCGTTTACCGTACTGCCCGGCCTGCTGCTTGGCGACTTCCACCGCCTGACGAATCTCTTTGACCCCGGCCAGCACCGCCGAAACCGTTTCGAAGTGCGCATCCGAGACTTCCGCCAGCAGCCGCGCCAGGGTGGTTTTACCCACGCCCGGTGGCCCCCAGAAAATCATCGAGTGCAGGGCACCCTGCTCCAGGGCTTCGCGCAAAGGTTTGCCGCGAGCGAGCACGTGTTCCTGACCGACGTACTCGTCCAGATTGGCCGCACGCAAACGGGCGGCCAAGGGCTGAGCAATCGGGGCACTGCGAAACAGGTCCATCACGTACTTTTAAAACCTCGAGTCAATTCTCAAGTTTGGCGAACACCCTGTGACAAGAGCAGCCCCCTCGCCACACAAGCCCGCTTCTACAGGTTTACTCCTGGATCACATCGGCACCCTTGGGGATGTCGAACTTGAACTTGGAGGCCGGGATCGGCTCGTTGGCCTTCACACCGGTGAACAGGATATTGGTGCGCTGGCCGACGCTGTCGATCATCTGCATATCATTGACCAGACCATTGCGGAACGACAGGCGCAGGCTGTCGAACAGGGTGTCCTTGGTTTTCGGCTTCAGGGTGAAGTCGATCACGCCGCCGGCTTCCTTGGCGCTGATGTCAAAGCTCTGGCTGATCTTGGACACGTCACCGGACAGCAACAACGCCGGGGTCTGGGTCAGACGCTGATCAAGAGTCTTGATGGTGGCCTGTTCCAGATCCGGGTCCCACAGGGTCACTTTCTTACCGTCCGATACCATGGTTTGCTCGGCCGGCGCGTTGGTGTGCCAGTAGAACAGGCCCGGGCGCTGCAAGGACATTTCACCTGCAGTTTCTTGTAACTGGGTGCCGCTGCCATCGAGGGTCAGCTGGGAGAAGCGCGCGGTCAGGGTCTGGGATTTTTCCAGCAGTTGAGTCAGACGCGCCACGTCCTTGTCGTCGGCGTGGGCCGAGAGCGTGGTCAGAGCCAGTACCGGCAGCAACAGCATGCGGATAAGACGCATGGGAGTCCTCATAAACATTCGTGGGAGTGCGGGCGGTGTCTCAAGACGCCGCCCCTTTCAATACCGGATCAGTCGCGCACCGGGCCAGGGGCCAGGACTTCACGCGAACCGTTGGTGTTCATGGACGTTACGACCCCGGCCATCTCCATGGCTTCGATCATGCGCGCCGCGCGGTTGTAGCCGATTTTCAGCTTGCGCTGAACCGCGGAGATGGATGCGCGACGGCTTTCCAGGACGAACTGCACCGCTTCGTCGTAGAGCGCGTCGGTTTCGGCATCATCTTCACCGCCACCGCCGCCGTTTTCAAAGCCGCTACCAGCCTCTTCGACACCGGCGAGGATGTCATCGTTGTATTCCGGCGCGCCGCGCAATTTCCAGGCTTCAACCACCCGGTGCACCTCGTCATCGGACACGAATGCGCCGTGAACACGAATCGGCAGGCTGGTGCCCGGCGGCATGTACAACATATCACCGTGGCCCAGCAGTTGTTCGGCGCCGCCCTGGTCGATGATGGTCCGCGAATCGATCTTGCTCGATACCTGGAACGCCATACGGGTCGGGATGTTCGCCTTGATCAGACCGGTGATCACATCCACCGACGGACGCTGGGTCGCGAGGATCAGGTGGATGCCCGCCGCACGCGCCTTCTGCGCGATACGCGCGATCAGCTCTTCAACCTTCTTGCCGACGATCATCATCATGTCGGCGAATTCGTCGACCACCACGACGATGGTCGGCAGCTTCTGCAGCAGCGGTGCCTCATCGTGGATGCTTTCGCGCTTGTACAGCGGATCGCTCAACGGCTCGCCGGCGTCCTGGGCTTCCTTGACCTTGGCATTGAAGCCCGACAGGTTACGCACGCCCATCTTCGCCATCAGTTTGTAGCGCCGTTCCATCTCGGCGACGCTCCAGCGCAAGGCGTTGGCGGCGTCCTTCATGTCGGTGACCACAGGGCACAGCAAGTGCGGGATGCCTTCGTAGATCGACAGCTCAAGCATTTTCGGGTCGATCATGATCAGCTTGGCGTCTTCTGGGCCAGACTTGAACAGAATCGACAGGATCATCGCGTTCACACCCACCGACTTACCGGAACCGGTTGTACCGGCCACCAGCAAGTGGGGCATTTTCGCCAGGTCAGTGATGACCGGTTTGCCGCCGATGTCGTGACCCAGGGCCAAGGTGACCGGAGACTTGAAGTTATCGTACTCGGGGGTCGACAAGACCTCGGAGAACCGCACGATCTGCCGGTCTTCGTTAGGGATCTCGATACCGACCGTGGTCTTGCCCGGAATCACTTCCACCACGCGCACGCTGGTCACGGCCAGGGAACGGGCCAGGTCTTTCGCCAGGTTGGCGATACGGCTGACTTTCACCCCGGCGGCAGGCTGGATTTCGTAACGGGTAATGACCGGGCCCGGGTGAATCGAATCCACCGAGACTTCGACGCCGAATTCCTTGAGCTTGATTTCCAGCAAGTGGCCGACGGCCGCCAGGGATTCAGGCGAATAATTGAGTTGTTTCTTTTCCGCCGGGTCGAGAATCGAAATCGGCGGCAAGGTGCCTTCCACGGCGCTGTCGACGAACAACGGCGCCTGTTTCTCTTTTTCCACGCGCTTGCTCGGAGCGGCCGGCTTCGGCGGTGCGGGAGCAATCACCGGCGGCACCTGCTTTTCACGCTCGGACATGTGCTTGCTCAGGGCCTGCTCGCGCTCGATCAGGCGTTCCTTGACCTTGGCCTGCTCACGTTTATCGGTGACCGTCGGCGCAACCACGTCATGCACGCGATCGTCGACCTCACGCAGCTGGGCGACCAGTTGCTTGCGTTCGGTACGGGCTGCCCACCAGCGATTGGCCGCGCCCTGAAACAATTCGAACAAATCGAGGGTGATCTTGCCGGTGACGTCCATCACCTTGAACCACGACAGATCGGTGAATACCGTAAGGCCGAACAGGAACAGCGCAATGAACAACAGCGTGCTGCCCTGGATGTTCAGCGCATTCTTCGCCAGGTCGCCGAGGCTTTCACCCAAAGCGCCGCCGGCGCCGGCCGGCAGACCGGTCGCCGCATGGAAATGGATATGGGCCAGCGCCGCGCCCGACAGCACCAGAAACACCAGGCCGATCAGGCGCCAGGAAAACAGCCAGCCGCTCCACTGCCATGGCTCGTGGCGCTGACGGAAGATCTGATAGGCCTTGATCGCCAGCAATAGCGGGAAAATGTAGGCGAAGTAACCCAGGACCATGAACAGGATGTCGGCGCTGTAAGAACCGGCAGGCCCGCCGAAGTTCTGTACATCGTCGATCTTGCTGTTGTGGCTCCAGCCCGGATCGTCCTTGCCATAGGTCAACAAGGCCATCATCAGGAACAGGCACAAGGCGCCGATGGCGATCAATGCACCTTCCTTGAGCCGGTAGTGCAATTGCTGGCGCCAGAGCGGAACGACTGTTTTAGGTGCTGCGGTGGATTTCTTCAAAACGCTTCTTTTCCTGCGCCCTTGGCGCGTCCATCTGTTGAATGACTATAAAAACTGCCCAATCCAGGCAGGTAAAAAAGTTAACAGTCCCAACCGGGACTACTTTTAACACTGTGCCCCGGCTTTTCGAAATACGGCACGCAGCGCTTTTTTGATACAAACACTGTTACAAGCGGGCATTGTACGGGTTTGTTCGCCCAATGCCATGCTTGAGACCCTTGGCTCCAGCATAGCCAACAGCACAATACGCGCAGTCCAATTTGAGCATGCATTCTCTTTTGTGACAAAGGCTTATGAGGTGTTTTTATGAGTGAAGCGAAGCATTCCCGCCTGATCATTCTGGGTTCCGGCCCTGCCGGTTACAGCGCAGCCGTTTATGCCGCTCGCGCCAACCTCAAACCCGTTGTCATTACCGGCATACAGGCCGGTGGCCAGCTGACCACTACCGTCGAAGTCGACAACTGGCCCGGCGACGTCGAAGGCCTGACTGGCCCGGTGCTGATGGAACGCATGCAGAAACACGCCGAACGCTTCGACACCGAGATCGTTTACGACCACATCCATACCGCCAAGTTGCAACAGCGCCCGTTCGAGCTCATCGGCGACAGCGGCACCTACACCTGCGATGCGCTGATTATCGCCACCGGCGCTTCGGCCCAATACCTGGGGCTGCCATCGGAAGAAGCCTTTGCCGGCAAAGGGGTTTCGGCCTGCGCCACCTGCGATGGTTTCTTCTATCGCAACCAGGTGGTCGCAGTGGTCGGCGGCGGCAACACCGCGGTGGAAGAAGCCCTGTACCTGTCGAACATCGCCAAGGAGGTTCATCTGATTCACCGTCGCGACAAACTGCGTTCGGAGAAGATCCTGCAGGACAAGCTCTTCGAAAAAGCCGCCAACGGCAATATCCGCCTGCACTGGAACCAGAACCTGGACGAAATACTCGGTGACGCCAGCGGCGTGACCGGCGCCCGCCTGCGTCACAGCCATACCGGCGAAACCGCTGAACTGTCGCTGGCCGGCGTGTTCATCGCCATCGGCCACAAACCCAACACCGACCTGTTCCAGGGCCAGCTGCAGATGCGCAACGGCTACCTGCTGGTCAAGGGCGGCAGCGAAGGCGACGCCACCGCCACCGCCATCCAGGGTGTATTCGCCGCCGGCGACGTGGCCGACCACGTTTACCGCCAGGCAGTGACCTCTGCCGGAGCCGGTTGCATGGCTGCGCTGGATGCCGAGAAGTATCTCGATGACATTCCCGGCGTTTGACGGTTAACCTTCTATCTGGCGGGTTTATCGCCCGCCACCGCCCTCCCCTTCTGCAAGCCCGGATGCCATGCTGACTTGGTTACAACGCAATACCCTGACTTTTCCGCCGCTGGAAAAAGCCATGCGCGACCCCAACGGACTGCTGGCCGCGGGCGGCGATCTGTCCGCCGACCGCCTGATTCAGGCGTATCGCCATGGCTGCTTTCCGTGGTTCTCGGAAGGCCAACCGATTCTCTGGTGGTCACCGGATCCGCGCACGGTGCTGTTTCCCGACGAACTGCATGTCTCCCGCAGCCTGAATAAACTGCTGCGCCAACAACGCTATCAAGTGACCTTCGATCGGGATTTTGCCGCGGTCATCAGCGCCTGCGCCGCGCCGCGCGAGTACGCCGATGGCACCTGGATCACCCAAGCGATGCAGGACGCCTACGTCGAACTGCACAGGCGCGGCTACGCCCATTCGGTGGAGGTCTGGGACGATGGCGTGCTGGTCGGCGGGCTCTACGGCCTGGCCATGGGACAGCTGTTTTTCGGTGAGTCGATGTTCAGCCGCGCCGACAACGCCTCCAAATATGGCTTTGCCACGCTGGTGCGACATCTGAAAGACTCAGGTTTTGTGCTGATCGATTGCCAGATGCCTACCGATCATCTGCATAGCCTGGGCGCCCGAGCGATTCCCCGCACCGAGTTTGCCGGCTACCTTGCCCGGCACCTGGATCAACCCGGTCGTGCCACCTGGGTTTGCTGAGCGACATTGGCCCGTGTGGCTTACACTTAATGCGGGGAGACGAATTGAGAAAGTCCCCTTATCAAAAGTTTATCCCGAGGGTTGATCATGACCGAGTTGGCGCGTTTGAAGTTCTATGCCACTCAGCCCCACTCTTGCAGTTATCTGCCCGAGGAGCAGGCCACTACGCTGTTCCTCGATCCCAGTCAGCCCATGGATGTGCATGTCTACGCAGATCTGTCGGAAATGGGCTTTCGTCGCAGTGGCGATCATCTCTACCGGCCCCATTGCCAGAATTGCAATGCGTGCGTACCGGCGCGCATTCCTGTAGCGCAATTTACCCCCAACCGCCAGCAGAAACGCATTCTCAAACGCAATGCCGACCTGCAGGTACGCCCGGCCCGACCAACGTTCAGCGAGGAGTATTTCGACCTCTATCAGCGCTACATCGAACAGCGCCACGCCGACGGCGATATGTATCCGCCGAGTCGCGACCAGTTCTCGACCTTCCTGGTGCGTGACCTGCCGTTCTCCCGCTTCTACGAGTTTCGTCTCGAAGGCCGACTGGTGGCGGTGGCCGTCACCGACTTGCTGCCCAATGGCCTGTCAGCGGTGTACACCTTCTACGAGCCTGGCGAGGAGCGTCGCAGCCTTGGGCGTTACGCGATTCTCTGGCAGATTGCCGAAGCCGGGCGTCTGGGGCTGGAAGCGGTCTATCTCGGCTACTGGATCAAAAACTGCAAAAAAATGAGCTACAAGACCCAATATCGCCCTATCGAACTGCTGATTAATCAACGTTGGGTCATCCTGAACTAGAACCCCTTGGCTTAAACCCCACTTTTCGGGCACAATGCACGCCGCTTTTGCCTGGCGCAGTTGCACCGGGCCATTCATTGGACACCGAGGGCTTTACTGCATGTCGAAAGAAGACAGCTTCGAAATGGAAGGCACTGTCGTCGACACCCTGCCCAACACCATGTTTCGTGTGGAGTTGGAAAATGGGCACGTCGTAACCGCGCATATCTCCGGCAAGATGCGCAAGAACTACATTCGTATTCTTACCGGCGACAAAGTGCGCGTCGAGCTGACGCCCTATGACTTGAGCAAAGGGCGCATCACCTACCGCGCTCGCTAATCAAGTCAATACAAAACGCCCGGCTATGCCGGGCGTTTTTGTGTGCGGATCGTTCCCACGCTCTGCGCGGGAACGATCATGGCAGGCAGCAAAAAGGCGCCTTTCGGCGCCTTTTGGCTTTGTTGCGGTTAACGTCAGGCCATTTCAGCCGTGGTCTCGAACTCGAAGGTCAGCTCGCCATCCTTGATGTCGATGTGCACCACACCGCCATGTTCGGCCAGTTCGCCAAAGAGAATCTCCTCCGCCAGCGGACGCTTGATCTTGTCCTGAATCAAGCGCGCCATTGGTCGAGCCCCCATGGTCACGTCGTAACCACCAGCCGCCAGCCAGCTGCGAGCAGCGTCGGTGACTTCCAGCAGCACACGCTTGTCTTCCAGCTGCGCCTGAAGCTCGGTAAGGAACTTGTCCACCACGCTTTTGATGACCTCATGGCTGAGGCGACCAAACTGGATAATGGTGTCCAGACGGTTGCGGAATTCCGGCGTGAAGCTCTTCTTGATCACTTCCATCGCATCGGACGAGTGGTCCTGATAGGTGAAACCGATCGAAGCACGCGCTGCAGTCTCGGCACCGGCGTTGGTCGTCATGATGACGATCACGTTACGGAAATCTGCCTTGCGCCCGTTGTTATCGGTCAGCGTACCGTGGTCCATGACCTGTAACAGCAGGTTGAAGACTTCCGGATGCGCCTTCTCGATTTCATCGAGCAACAATACGCAGTGAGGCTGCTTGGTGATGGCTTCGGTCAGCAGACCGCCCTGGTCGAACCCGACATAGCCTGGAGGCGCACCGATCAGACGCGATACGGTGTGGCGCTCCATGTACTCGGACATGTCGAAGCGAACCAGCTCGACCCCCAACGCCTTGGCCAGCTGCCGCGCAGCTTCGGTTTTACCGACGCCGGTCGGGCCTGCGAACAGGAACGAACCGACGGGCTTGTCAGGCGACTTGAGGCCGGCACGGGACAGCTTGATCGCGGTCGACAGTGAGTCGATCGCCGCATCCTGGCCGAATACCGTGAGCTTCAGGTCACGCTCAAGGTTACGCAGCAACTCTTTGTCGGAACTGGTGACGTGTTTTGGCGGAATTCGCGCGATTTTCGCAACGATATCCTCGACCTGAGGCACTTCGATGCGTTTCACGCGCTTCTCGACTGGCTGCAGACGCTGATAGGCGCCCGCCTCGTCGATGACGTCGATGGCCTTGTCCGGCATGTGCCGATCATTGATGTAACGCGAGGCCAGTTCGGCAGCGGCGCGCAGGGCTTCATCACTGTATTCAATGTTGTGATGGAGCTCGAAACGCCCTTTCAGGCCACGCAGGATGCCAATGGTGTCTTCCACCGAAGGCTCCGACACATCGACCTTCTGGAAGCGCCGGGCCAAGGCACGGTCCTTCTCGAAGATCCCGCGGAATTCCTGGAACGTGGTCGAACCGATGCAACGGATATCGCCCGACGACAGCAACGGCTTGAGCAGGTTCGAGGCATCCATGACGCCACCGGACGCAGCGCCCGCACCGATGATGGTGTGAATCTCGTCGATGAACAGGATCGCCTGCGGACGTTTTTTCAGCTCATTGAGCAACGCCTTGAAGCGCTTCTCGAAATCGCCGCGGTATTTGGTTCCGGCCAGCAAGGCCCCCAGATCGAGGGAATACACCACGCTGTTGGCCAGCAGGTCCGGCACCTGGTTATCGACAATGCGTTTGGCCAGGCCTTCGGCAATCGCGGTTTTACCCACGCCCGCCTCGCCCACCAGCAGCGGATTGTTTTTGCGACGACGCGCCAGGATCTGCGCGACGCGCTCGACTTCGAGCTCACGGCCTACCAACGGATCGATACGACCCTGGCGCGCAAGTTCGTTGAGGTTGCTGGCATAAGCATCCAGAGGATTGCCTGAAGAAGAAGACTCACCGCCCTCGTCGTCCTGCATATCTTGTTCACCTTCAGAGTGATCGCCATGCCCCGGCACTTTGGAAATGCCATGGGCGATGTAGTTGACGACATCGATGCGCGCAACGCTCTGCTGTTTCAGCAGAAACACTGCCTGACTCTCTTGCTCACTGAAGATCGCGACCAGCACGTTGGCGCCAGTCACTTCGCGTTTGCCCGAGCTCTGTACGTGAAAGACAGCACGTTGCAGTACACGCTGGAAGCCCAGGGTTGGCTGGGTTTCACGATCCTCGTCATGCAAGGGGATCAATGGCGTGGTGGAGTCGATGAACTCCTGCAGGTCATGCTTGAGTTTGTCGAGGTTTGCGCCGCAGGCACGCAAAACGGTAGCGGCAGCCTCATTATCCAATAGGGCCAGCAGCAGGTGTTCGACGGTCATGAATTCATGACGCTTCGAACGAGCCTCCTTGAAGGCTAGATTGAGGGTGACTTCGAGCTCGCGGTTTAACATAGCTTCACCTCATACCCAAGTGGTCGGCGATTAACCGTCCTTCTCGATTTCACAGAGTAGCGGATGCTGGCTTTCCCTGGCGTACTGGTTGACCTGCATGGCCTTGGTCTCGGCGATGTCGCGGGTAAACACTCCACATACTGCCCGTCCTTCTGTATGAACGGCCAGCATGACCTTGGTCGCCAGCTCGCGATTCAGGTTAAAAAACACCTCGAGCACTTCGACGACGAAATCCATCGGTGTGTAGTCATCGTTGAACAAAACCACCTTGTACATAGGCGGCGCCTGTAAAGCAGGCTTAGCCTCCTGAACAGCAATGCCTGCGGAATCGTCGTCGTGTAAATCAGGGCGATCCTGATTGAATGTTAGTCGAATCTGGCTGATTGCATGCATGGAAAGAAAGGTTCGTCAGTTGTGCAAATACAGTGGTGGGGGCGGCCATCAGCGATTTCAACTCCGACTGCCCGGTCACCTTGACTATCGGGAAAACGGTGTTACAACCAATAGAGCCCACAGTGGGTAAAAAAGGTCCGCGGAGTCAATCTATTTACAAGATTAGACTGCGGATTAACTGGATGATACTCCAGTGATGGAGTCTGTTGCAGAGGGATATGAGTATGGCTGTCGGTAAGGTGAAATGGTTCAACAATGCCAAGGGGTTCGGTTTCATTAACACCGACGCCGGAGAAGGTCGCGACGAGGATGGCAAGGATATCGATTTCTTTGCCCACTACTCAGCCATTGAGATGGAGGGATACAAGACCCTCAAGGCCGGGCAAATCGTTAGTTTCGAGATCGTTCAGGGCCCCAAAGGGTTGCATGCCGTAAAGATCACATCTGCGACCTCCCTGAACGGACAGACCGCACCTGCCATCAAGCCAGAAACAGTGTCGAGCTGACACAACTTGCCATCCAGTCATAAAAAACCGCCCGAAGGCGGTTTTTTTGTGCTGATTCGCTTACATGTGCCGCTTACATATGCGAGATGAGCGCATCGCCAAACCCGGAAGACGATACCAGCTTCGCGCCATCCATCAGGCGTTCGAAGTCATAGGTCACGGTTTTAGCGGAAATCGCGCCATTGGTGCCCTTGATGATCAGATCGGCCGCTTCGGTCCAGCCCATGTGGCGCAGCATCATTTCGGCGGACAGGATCAACGAACCCGGGTTGACCTGGTCCTTGCCGGCGTACTTCGGCGCGGTACCGTGGGTGGCTTCGAACATGGCCACGGTGTCGGACAGGTTCGCACCCGGCGCAATGCCGATACCGCCCACTTCTGCCGCCAGGGCATCGGAGAGGTAGTCACCATTGAGGTTCAGGGTGGCGATCACATCGTACTCGGCCGGACGCAGCAGGATCTGCTGAAGCATGGCGTCGGCGATGGCGTCCTTGACGATGACGTTCTTGCCGGTTTTCGGGTTTTTGAACTGCATCCACGGACCGCCGTCGAGCAGGGTCGCGCCGAATTCTTCGGCAGCCACTTCGTAGGCCCATTCCTTGAAGGCACCTTCGGTGAACTTCATGATGTTGCCTTTGTGCACGATAGTCAGCGAGTCGCGGTCATTGTCGACCACATACTGCAGGGCCTTGCGCGCCAGACGCTTGGTGCCTTCCAGGGAAACCGGCTTGACGCCGATACCGCAATTCTGGTCGAAACGGATCTTGGTGACGCCCATTTCTTCTTTAAGGAACTTGATGACCTTGGTCGCTTCCGGCGAACCGGCCTTCCATTCGATACCGGCATAAATGTCTTCCGAGTTTTCGCGGAAGATGGTCATGTCGACGTCACCTGGCTTCTTGACCGGGCTCGGCACGCCTTCAAACCAGCGCACCGGGCGCAGGCACACATACAGGTCGAGTTGCTGGCGCAGCGCCACGTTCAGGGAACGGATGCCACCGCCTACCGGCGTGGTCAGAGGGCCCTTGATGGAAACCACGTAGTCCTTGACCGCGTCCAGGGTTTCCTGAGGCAGCCAGGTGTCCTGATCGTAAACCTGAGTCGCTTTCTCCCCGGCGTAGACTTCCATCCAGGAAATTTTGCGCTCGCCGCCGTAAGCCTTCTTAACAGCAGCATCGACAACCTTGATCATGACCGGGCTGATATCAACGCCAATACCATCGCCTTCAATGAAGGGAATGATCGGGTTGTTAGGAACATTGAGAGAATGGTCCGCGTTGACGGTGATTTTTTCGCCGACGGCTGGAACCTGAATCTTCTTGTATCCCATGCTGAACTCCATTGTTTGGATTGAACATCTGGCTTCGTCCGAGCGTACCCCAGTTGAATCGGCGCGCAAACCCTATGTTCCGTCCATCTGCCGCGAAGCTGCACGGTTCGCGACGTACAAGCCTGAAAGTAAAGGGAAAAGCGCCAAACTCAAGCACACCATACAAGGCTACTCCCCACGCCTGCCTGCGACCTTTAGACCAATGGACGAGAATCGTTGCATATGAACCATCGGCAGATTGCCAGCTACCTATGTATAATGCCGCCGCTGACCACAGAGTCACGACGGCCGACCTCTCTGCCACTGGAAATGTAGCCGAGACTCTGGGCCCGGAAAAGCAGGATTGTTACCGCAGTCCACCCGCTTGACGCTCGACCGATGCACCCAACATCACCGCAAAGAAACCTCGACATTCGGCTCATGGATGACTTTGAACGAACGCGCTTACCCGGCGCCCCTCGAGTTTCTATGCACGCTTTAGCAAAGAAGAGAGAGTTAATCCGAATATGCCCACCCGCTCGAAGATCATCTATACCTTCACCGACGAAGCCCCAGCCCTCGCCACCTATTCACTGTTGCCTATCGTAGAGGCCTTCACCGCCTCCGCTGATATCGCCGTTGAAACCCGCGATATCTCTCTTGCAGGGCGCATCCTGGCCAGCTTCCCCGAGCAATTGGGTGACAAAGCGGTAGCCGACCACCTCGCCGAACTGGGCGACCTGGCCGTTACACCTGAAGCCAACATCATCAAGCTACCGAACATCAGCGCCTCGGTTCCGCAACTGCAGGCCGCGATCAAAGAGCTGCAAGCCCAGGGCTATGCACTGCCGGACTACCCGGAAACCGTGACCAGCGACGCCGACAAAGAAGCCAAGGCCCGCTACGACAAGATCAAGGGCAGCGCCGTAAACCCGGTTCTGCGCGAAGGCAACTCCGATCGTCGTGCACCGCTGTCGGTCAAGAACTATGCGCGCAAGCACCCGCACAAAATGGGCGCCTGGGCCAAGGACTCCAAGTCCCACGTAGCCCACATGAGCACCGGCGATTTCTACGGCAGCGAAAAAGCTGCCCTGATCGACGCCGCTGACGCCGTTAAAATCGAACTGATCGCTCAAGACGGCACCACCACCGTCCTGAAAGAAAAAACCACCGTACAAGCCGGTGAGATCCTCGATTGCGCGGTCATGAGCAAAAACGCGCTGCGCAGCTTCATCGCAGCCGAGATCGAAGACGCCAAGGCCAAAGGCGTGCTGCTGTCGGTTCACCTCAAAGCCACCATGATGAAGGTCTCCGACCCGATCATGTTCGGCCAGATCGTTGCCGAGTTCTATAAAGACGCACTGGCCAAGCACGCTGACGTGCTGGCGCAGATCGGCTTCAACCTGAACAACGGCATCGGCGACCTGTACGCTCGCATCAAGGCCTTGCCTGCCGAGCAACAAGCGCAGATCGAAGCGGACATCCAGGCGGTTTATGCCGTTCGTCCATCGTTGGCCATGGTCAACTCCGACAAAGGCATCACCAACCTGCACGTGCCGAGCGATGTCATCGTCGACGCCTCGATGCCGGCGATGATCCGTGACTCTGGCAAGATGTGGGGCACCGACGGCCAGCTGCACGACACCAAGGCGGTGATCCCGGATCGCTGCTACGCCACCATCTACCAGGCGGTGATCGAAGACTGCAAGGCAAACGGCGCCTTCGATCCGACCACCATGGGCAGCGTGCCGAACGTTGGCCTGATGGCGAAAAAAGCCGAAGAGTACGGCTCGCACGACAAGACGTTCCAGATCAAGGCCAACGGCGTTGTTCGTGTCACCGACAGCAAAGGCACCCTGCTGCTGGAACAGTCGGTTGAAGCCGGCGACATCTTCCGCATGTGCCAGACCAAAGACGCGCCGATCCAGGACTGGGTCAAACTGGCAGTCAACCGTGCTCGCGCAAGCAGCACTCCAGCGATTTTCTGGCTGGACCCAATGCGCGCCCACGACGGCGTAGTGATCGAGAAAGTTCAGGCCTACCTGAAGGATCACGACACTTCCGGCCTGGACATCCGCATCATGTCGCCAGTCGACGCGATGAAGTTCACCCTGGAGCGCACTCGCTCCGGCCTCGACACCATTTCGGTGACCGGCAACGTATTGCGCGACTACCTGACTGACCTGTTCCCGATCATGGAACTGGGCACCAGCGCCAAGATGCTGTCGATCGTTCCGCTGATGAATGGCGGCGGTCTGTTCGAAACCGGCGCTGGCGGTTCGGCACCGAAGCACGTTCAACAGCTGCTGGAAGAAAACTTCCTGCGCTGGGACTCCCTGGGCGAGTTCCTGGCCCTGGCCGCCTCCCTTGAGCATCTGGGTGTGACGTACAACAACCCTAAAGCGCTGGTGCTGGCCAAGACCCTGGATCAGGCCACTGGCCAGTTCCTGGACAACAACAAGTCGCCATCGCGTAAAGTCGGCAACATCGACAACCGCGGCAGCCACTTCTACCTGGCACTGTACTGGGCTCAAGCCCTGGCCGCCCAGACCGAAGACGCTGCACTGCAAGCGCAGTTTGGCGAACTGGCCAAAACCCTGACCGCGAACGAAGCAACCATCGTTGCCGAGCTCAACGCCGTTCAGGGCAAGCCAGTGGACATCGGCGGTTACTACCACGCCAATGCCGAGCTGATCAGCAAGGCCATGCGCCCGAGCGCAACCTTCAACGCTGCGATTGCTGCGTTGGTTTAAGGTTGTAAGGGAACATCACAAACCCCGGCCATGCGCCGGGGTTTGTGCTTTCAGCGTTGACAGCATTCAAATGTGAACACCGCCCCCCCCCCCCCCCACCACAGGGAAAGCGCTTCAAATTCAACATCGAGGACATTTCATGGATTGGCTACCCCACATCACCGTCGCCACCATCGTCGAAGACAACGGTCGCTTCCTGATGGTCGAAGAATCCAAACACGGACGAACGGTGCTCAATCAGCCCGCCGGTCATCTGGACCCGGACGAAACCCTGATCGAGGCCGCCGTACGCGAAACCCTCGAAGAAACCGGCTGGGACGTCGAGCCAACCGGCGTAATAGGCATTTACCTCTACACCGCCCCGAGCAACGGAGTGACCTATCAACGCGTCTGCTTCACCGCCAAAGCGCTGAAACACCATCCCGACTATCAATTGGACGACGGTATTGTCGGCGCAAAATGGCTGACGCGTGACGAACTGCTGCAACAGCGCGCAAACTGGCGCAGTGAGCTGATCATCCGCTGCATCGATGATTATCTGGACGGTAAACACTTCAGCCTCGAGCTGATCCGCCCTTCTCTTTAGCCTTGCAGGCTTGAGCCTGCTAGAATCGCGTCCTTTTTCAAGACACTCATTAAATCCCTATGCGTGATCCAGCCCCTTCTGCCACACAAAAGAAGCGCGTCATTGTCGGTATGTCCGGCGGCGTGGACTCTTCCGTTTCCGCTCTCCTGCTGATCGAGCAAGGCTATGAGGTGGAAGGCCTGTTCATGAAGAACTGGGAAGAAGACGACGGAACGGAATACTGCACCGCCATGGATGACCTGGCGGACGCGCAGGCCGTTTGCGACAAGATTGGCATCAAGCTGCACACCGCCAACTTCGCCGCCGAGTACTGGGACAACGTGTTCGAGCACTTCCTGGCCGAATACAAGGCCGGCCGCACGCCGAACCCGGACATCCTGTGCAACCGCGAGATCAAGTTCAAGGCGTTCCTCGACTACGCCATGATGCTCGGCGCCGACCTGATCGCCACCGGCCACTACGTGCGTCGCCGCGACATCGATGGTCGCACCGAATTGCTCAAGGGCCTGGATCCGAACAAAGACCAGAGCTACTTCCTGCACGCCGTCGGCGGCGAACAGATCGCCAAGACCCTGTTCCCGGTCGGCGAGCTGGAAAAACCCGAAGTCCGCGCGATTGCCGAGAAACACGACCTGGCCACCGCGAAGAAAAAGGACTCCACCGGAATCTGCTTTATCGGCGAACGTCGCTTCAGCGATTTCCTCAAGCAATACCTGCCGGCCCAACCCGGCGAGATCAAGACCACCGACGGTGAAGTCATCGGCCGCCACCATGGCCTGATGTATCACACCATCGGCCAGCGCCAGGGCCTGGGCATCGGCGGCCTGAAAGACGCCGGTGAAGAGCCGTGGTACGTGTTGATCAAGGACCTGGAACACAACGAGCTGATCGTTGGCCAGGGCAATGCCCACCCGCAGCTGTTCTCCCGCGCCCTGCTCGCCTCGGACATCTATTGGGTCAACCCGATCGACTTGACCGAGCCGCGCAGGCTGACCGCCAAAGTGCGTTATCGCCAGAGCGACCAGCCTTGCACCCTGGAAAAGACCGCCACCGGCTACCGCGCCACCTTTGATGACCCGCAACGCGCGGTCACTCCGGGCCAATCCGTGGTGTTCTACGACGGTGAAATCTGCCTCGGCGGCGGCGTGATCGAAGTGGCCGAACCCTGGACCAGCAAGGACCAGCGTTCATGAGCCCGACTCAGGAACAACTGACGGCCCTGGGCGGCGTGTTTCTCGCCGCCGTGCTGGTCGACAAAATCGCCAAGACCGGCCAGACCAACGAAGCCGGCCTGACCTGCATGCTCGGCAGCCTGTTGATTCGCGACCCCAAGGACACTCTGGAAGTGTACGGCGGCGACGACATCAATTTGCGCGAAGGCTATCGCGCATTGATCGGCGCCCTGGAACGCGACCCCAGCACCCTTCAGCGCGAACCGCTGCGCTACGCCCTGGCGATGCTGGGACTCGAGCGCCAATTGGCCAAGCGCAATGACATGCTGGACGTGATCGGCAAACGCCTGCCGCAGATTCAGTCCCAGGTCGAACACTTTGGCCCGGCCCACGAAAACGTGATCGCCGCTTGCGGTGCGCTGTACCAGGACACCCTGAGCACCTTGCGCCAACGGATTCAGGTGCATGGCGACATGCGCAACCTGCAGCAACCGAGCAATGCCTCGAAAATCCGCGCACTGTTGCTGGCCGGGATTCGTTCGGCACGCCTGTGGCGGCAGTTGGGCGGTCATCGCTGGCAGTTGGTGATCAGCCGACGCAAGTTGCTTAAAGAGCTTTACCCGCTGATGCGCAGCAGCTGAACCGCGCCTGCAATACCGTTTTGTAGTCAGTAACGCGTAATACGCCGGTCAGTTGGCAACGGACCGGCGGATATTTTTCATGTATGATACGCGCCCCATTTCGTTGCCCGACTGTCCGAGAACACCCCATGCAGCTCTCTTCGCTCACTGCGGTTTCCCCTGTTGACGGCCGCTACGCCGGCAAAACCCAGGCCCTGCGCCCAATTTTCAGCGAATACGGCCTGATCCGTGCTCGCGTTCTGGTTGAAGTGCGCTGGCTCCAGCGCCTGGCCGCTCACCCTGCCATCAGCGAAGTGCCGGCGTTCTCCGCCGAAGCCAACGCTGTGTTGAACACCCTGGCAGAAAACTTCTCTCTGGAGCACGCCGAGCGTGTCAAAGAGATCGAGCGCACCACCAACCACGACGTCAAAGCCATTGAATACCTGCTCAAAGAGCAGGCGGCCAAGCTGCCGGAACTGGCCAAGGTCAGCGAGTTCATCCACTTTGCCTGCACCAGCGAGGACATCAACAACCTGTCCCACGCCCTGATGCTGCGTGAAGGCCGTGATGACGTGATGCTGCCGCTGATGCGCCAGACCGCCAACGCCATCCGCGAACTGGCCCTCCGTTTCGCTGAAGTGCCGATGCTGTCGCGCACCCACGGCCAACCGGCATCGCCGACCACCCTGGGCAAAGAGCTGGCGAACGTGGTTTACCGCCTGGAGCGTCAAATCGCCCAAGTCGCCGCCGTTCCGCTGCTGGGCAAGATCAACGGCGCCGTCGGCAACTACAACGCTCACCTGTCGGCCTACCCTGAGATCGACTGGGAAGCCAACGCCCGCGCCTTCATCGAAGACGAGCTGGGCCTGGGCTTCAACCCGTACACCACGCAGATCGAACCGCACGACTACATCGCCGAGCTGTTCGACGCGATCGCGCGCTTCAACACCATCCTGATCGACTTCGACCGCGACATCTGGGGCTACATCTCCCTGGGTTATTTCAAACAGCGCACCATCGCTGGCGAAATCGGTTCGTCGACCATGCCGCACAAGGTCAACCCGATCGACTTCGAAAACTCCGAAGGCAACCTGGGCATCGCCAACGCACTGTTCCAGCACCTGGCGAGCAAACTGCCAATTTCCCGCTGGCAGCGCGACCTGACCGACTCCACCGTGCTGCGCAACCTCGGTGTCGGCTTCGCCCACAGCGTGATCGCGTACGAAGCCAGCCTCAAAGGCATCAGCAAACTGGAGCTCAACGAGCAAAAGATTGCCGCCGACCTGGACGCTTGCTGGGAAGTATTGGCCGAGCCGATCCAGACCGTGATGCGTCGCTACAACATCGAAAACCCGTACGAGAAGCTCAAAGAGCTGACGCGCGGCAAGGGCATCAGCCCTGAAGCACTGCAAACTTTCATCGACGGCCTGGACATGCCAGCCGCCGCCAAGGCTGAGCTGAAACTGCTCACCCCGGCCAACTACATCGGCAACGCTGTAGCACAAGCCAAACGCATCTGATCGACCGCTCTACCCGTTTGAGACGCCCGGCGCCGCCGGGCGTTTTTATTCCCGTCTGAAAAGTGCATTTTTTCAATAGGTTACACATGAATCCTGACATTCCTCTTCAACTTCTGGGCGGCATCACGGCACGGGAATTCCTGCGCGACTACTGGCAGAAAAAACCGCTGCTGATCCGTCAGGCGATTCCTGATTTCGAAAGCCCGATCGACGCCGACGAACTGGCCGGCCTGGCGCTGGAAGAAGAAGTCGAATCGCGCCTGGTGATCGAGCACGGTGAGCGCCCTTGGGAATTGCGCCGCGGCCCGTTCGCCGAAGACGAATTCAGCAAACTGCCGGAACGCGAATGGACCCTGCTGGTGCAAGCCGTCGACCAATTCGTGCCGGAAGTCGCCGAACTGCTGGAAAACTTCCGCTTCCTGCCGAGCTGGCGCGTCGACGACGTGATGATCAGCTTCGCCGCCCCAGGTGGCAGCGTTGGCCCGCACTTCGATAACTACGACGTGTTTCTGCTGCAAGGCCACGGCAAGCGCAACTGGAAAATCGGCCAGATGTGCGACACCGAGAGCCCGCTGCTGCAGCACGCGGACCTGCGCATCCTCGCCGAATTCGAAGCCACCGATGAGTGGGTACTGGAACCGGGCGACATGCTCTACCTGCCGCCGCGCCTGGCTCACTGTGGCGTGGCTGTCGACGACTGCATGACCTACTCAGTCGGTTTCCGCGCCCCGAGCGCCGCTGAAGTGCTGACCCACTTCACCGACTTCCTCAGCCAGTTCCTGTCGGACGAAGAGCGCTACACCGACGCCGACGCCCTGCCGGCGGTCGATCCTCATCAGATCCAGCACGATGCCCTTGATCGCCTCAAAAGCCTGCTGGCCGAGCACATGAGCGACGAGCGCCTGCTGCTGACCTGGTTCGGCCAGTTCATGACCGAGCCGCGCTACCCGGAACTGGTGGTCGGCCCGGAAGAAGTCGAAGAGCAAGACTTCCTCAGCGCTCTCGAAGAAGGTGCCGTGCTGATCCGCAACCCGAGTGCGCGTCTGGCCTGGTCGGAAGTCGACGACGACCTGCTGCTGTTCGCCAGCGGCCAGAGCCGCTACCTGCCGGGCAAGCTGCGCGAGCTGCTGAAAATGATCTGCGCCGCCGACGCCCTGCATGTCGATAACCTCGGCTCATGGCTGAGCGACGAAGACGGCCGTGGCCTGCTGTGTGAACTGGTCAAGCAGGGCAGCCTGGGGTTTGCCGATGAATAAGATTCACGTACGTGTCGCAGACTGGCAAAAGGACAACGCCGAGATCCGGCGCATTCGTGAGGCAGTATTCGTCGCCGAGCAATCCGTTCCTCCTGAACTGGAATGGGATGCCGATGACGCCACGGCGGTGCACTTCCTGGCCTTCGAAGGCGACTTTCCGATCGGCACCGCCCGCCTGTTGCCCGATGGCCACATCGGCCGAGTGTCGGTGCTCAAAGACTGGCGCGGCATGAAGGTTGGCGATGCGCTGATGCAAGCGGTGATCGGTGAAGCCGAGAAGCGCGGGCTGAAGCAGCAGATGCTGAGCGCGCAAGTGCAGGCCACGGCGTTCTATGAACGCTTGGGTTTCAGCATGGTCAGTGAGGAATTCCTGGAAGCCGGGATTCCGCATGTGGACATGGTGCGTCACTCGGCTTGATTCCCTGTGGCGAGGGGGCTTGCCCCCGTTGGGCTGCGCAGCAGCCCTGATAATTTTGGGGCCGCTTCGCGCCCCAGCGGGAGCAAGCTCCCTCGCCACAAAAGCCATCAAGAACTCCACAAAACGCCCCGCCATTCTCGGATGCCGGGGCGTTTTGCTGTCTGTGATTCAACTCGCACCACGCCGGGCCGACAAACTGGCAATATCAAACCTTTGATTTGCGGAGAAACGGACATGTCCCTACGCACCCTGCTCACCACGCTGCTGCTGACCTGCAGTTTTTCGGTCATGGCCGCCACCGAGATCGTGCCCCTGAATTACCGCACCAGCGCCGACCTGCTGCCAGTAGCGCAGAACTTCATCGGCAAGGACGGCAAGGTCAGCGCCTACGGCAACCAGCTGATCGTCAACGCCGAGCCCGACAAGATCGATGAACTCAAGACCTTCCTCGCGCAACTCGACACCGCCCCCAAACGCTTACTGATCACCGTCGACACCAACGAAAACAACTTTCAGGGCGATCAGGGCTACTCGGTCAACGGTGCCTCACCGAATCAAACCCGCATCATCAATCGCAGCACCGACAGCCGTGAAGGCGGTATCCAGCAGATTCAGGCCAGCGAAGGCGCACCGGCGCTAATCCAGGTCGGCCAAAGCGTGCCGCTCACCAGCACTCAGACTGACGGCTATGGCGACCTGCGCAGCCAGACCGAATACCGCAATGTCACCCAGGGTTTCTACGTCACCGCCAGCGTCACCGGCAACATCGTTCACCTGGCTATCAGCACCAACCGTGACCGGATGAGCCAGGAACGTCCCGATGTAGTGAACGTGCAAAGTACCGACACAACTGTCAGCGGTCGACTGGGCGAGTGGATCACCCTGGCCGGCGTGAATCGTCAGACTCAGGCCGACAAACAGGGCCTGACCCGCAGCTACTCGACTCAGGGCCGGGATGACATGACTTTACGGGTGAAAGTCGACACCTTGGACTAAAGCACCAAAAACTGACTGATTAGTCGTATTAGACCAAAGATGTAGTGCTTGAAAAAAAGCACTACAAAACGTTTGACGAGCCAAAAAAGCAAAGGCATGATGGCCTCGCTCCCGCTAATCAGAGGCCCTGGCAAGGGCTTTCGAGTCGCTGTTCGCACCCTACCCCGCGAGCCGATTCGTGTCTGTACCGCCCACAAGGTGTGTTTGACGAGGTTGCCGACTGGAACGAAGTTGTCCCGAGGGACGGAAGCGTAATTAGGTAACCCGGCTCCACACTGAAGTTCGCACCAAGGCCCACGACGCCCGAATGCGCTCGCCAGTTCGCCCTTACCTGCTCACCTCCCCCTCGAGCCCATCGTTCATCCCGTCGCCATCCCCGCCGAACCCGACTTGACCGCCTAAGCTTCTGGTCAGCGAGCAGCCATGTACGCCCCCAACTGAATGAGCGTATTTGGCACGCAGGAATTGTTCACCCAGAACCATTTTCGATTAAAGACGCGACGAGGTTTATCTCCATGGCACTGACACGCGAACAGCAAATTGCAGCCCTCGAAAAAGACTGGGCTGAAAACCCACGCTGGAAAGGCGTGAAGCGCAATTACTCCGCTGCTGACGTCGTCCGTCTGCGTGGCTCGGTTCAACCTGAGCACACCTTTGCAAAAATGGGCGCCGAGAAGCTCTGGAACCTGGTGACCCAGGGCGCCAAGCCGTCCTTCCGCCCTGAGAAAGATTTCGTCAACTGCATGGGCGCCCTGACCGGTGGCCAGGCGGTACAGCAAGTCAAGGCCGGCATCCAGGCGATCTACCTGTCGGGCTGGCAAGTGGCTGCGGATAACAACTCCGCCGAATCGATGTACCCGGACCAGTCGCTGTACCCGGTGGATTCGGTTCCAACCGTGGTCAAGCGCATCAACAACTCGTTCCGTCGCGCTGACCAGATCCAGTGGAAAGCTGGCAAGAACCCGGGCGACGAAGGCTACATCGACTACTTCGCCCCGATCGTGGCTGACGCTGAAGCCGGTTTCGGCGGCGTGCTGAACGCTTACGAGCTGATGAAAAGCATGATCGAAGCAGGCGCCGCCGGCGTTCACTTCGAAGACCAACTGGCCTCCGTGAAAAAATGCGGCCACATGGGCGGCAAGGTACTGGTTCCGACCCAGGAAGCCGTGCAGAAGCTGACCGCTGCTCGTCTGGCAGCCGACGTCGCCGGTGTACCGACCATTATCCTGGCCCGTACCGACGCCAACGCTGCTGACCTGCTGACGTCCGACTGCGACCCGTACGACCAGCCATTCGTGACCGGCACCCGTACCCAGGAAGGCTTCTACAAGGTTCGCGCCGGTCTCGACCAGGCCATCGCTCGCGGCCTGGCCTACGCGCCGTACGCCGACCTGATCTGGTGCGAAACCGCCAAGCCGGATCTGGACGAAGCCCGTCGCTTCGCCGAAGCGATCAAAAAGGAATACCCGGACCAACTGCTGTCGTACAACTGCTCGCCTTCCTTCAACTGGAAGAAAAACCTGGACGACGCGACCATCGCCAAGTTCCAGCGCGAACTGTCCGCCATGGGTTACAAGCACCAGTTCATCACCCTGGCCGGCATTCACAACATGTGGCACAGCATGTTCAACCTGGCACACGACTACGCCCGCAACGACATGACTGCCTACGTGAAGCTGCAAGAGCAAGAGTTCGCTGACGCCGCCAAGGGCTACACCTTCGTGGCTCACCAGCAGGAAGTGGGCACCGGCTACTTCGACGACATGACCACCGTGATCCAGGGTGGCACGTCTTCGGTAACCGCACTGACCGGCTCGACCGAAGAAGAACAGTTCCACTGATCTGCTTCGCTTAAACAAACGGCCCTTGCGGACCGAATAAAAAGCTAACCGCAAAGCCGCTCATCTGACGCCCCGACTGGTTCGGGGCGTTTTTTTGCCTGCGATTCTCCCCCTCTGTAGGAGCGAGGCTTGCCCGCGAAGAATGCGCTGCGGTTTTTCAGACATACCGCATCATCGTTCTTCGCGGGCAAGCCTCGCTCCTACGGGATCGGGTGCAGGAAAAAACCTTGATCCAGAGCAGTTTCACGATCAGGAAAACAAGGTAAAACCACCCCGCGCGCTACTTGCAGTAACGCGCATATAAGACAACTTCCCAAACCGCTGCTCGCTAAACAGTTTGAAAACCACACCAAATAACATTGATTATCATTTAGCGGAAACTATGTTCGTTACATTCCCTACAAAACATATTTGACAAAACCCCCGCTAATGCCCGAACCGTATGGGCTACAGGGCTTTGGAGATGCGCCATGTCCTTATTCCAATAAATAATTTCGCTATAGGAATTTTACTTGCAGGGTGTTTAGCCATAAAATCAGCGGGATTGATTGCTGCGACATATCGTCACTGCCTTATTTCTTTATCAAGCTCAGAGACCTTTGCTCTCTGTTAAGGATTACCAGCATGCCCGAAGCGACCGGACTCATGGCCCACAACTGGGGCTTTGCCATTTTCCTTCTGGGTGTCGGCGGCCTTTGCGCCTTCATGCTCGGCGTCTCCAGCCTCCTCGGGTCAAAAGCCTGGGGCCGCAGCAAAAACGAACCGTTCGAGTCCGGCATGCTACCTACAGGTGGCGCCCGCTTGCGGCTCTCAGCCAAATTCTATCTGGTCGCGATGCTCTTCGTGATCTTCGATATCGAAGCCCTCTTTCTCTTTGCCTGGTCTGTGTCCGTCCGCGAAAGCGGCTGGACCGGATTCGTCGAAGCTCTCGTTTTCATAGCAATTCTGTTGGCAGGTCTTGTCTACCTATTTCGAGTGGGCGCCCTTGACTGGGCTCCGGCAGCTCGTCTTAAGCGGCAAGCGAAGCTGAAACAATGAGGCTTTGGCAATGCAATACAATCTCACCAGGATCGACCCCGATGCTCCTAACGAGCAGTATCCGATTGGCCAACGGGAAACCGTTTCCGATCCGTTAGAAGATCAAGTTCACAAAAACATTTTCATGGGCAAGCTCGAAGACGTGCTCAACGGCACGATCAACTGGGGGCGCAAGAACTCCCTGTGGCCGTATAACTTCGGTCTTTCGTGCTGCTACGTGGAAATGACCACCGCCTTCACGGCGCCCCACGACATCGCGCGCTTTGGCGCCGAGGTAATCCGGGCATCGCCGCGTCAGGCGGATTTCATGGTTATCGCCGGTACCTGCTTCATCAAGATGGCGCCGATCATTCAGCGTCTCTACGAGCAGATGCTCGAACCTAAATGGGTCATTTCCATGGGTTCGTGCGCCAACTCCGGTGGCATGTACGACATCTACTCCGTCGTTCAAGGGGTGGACAAGTTCCTGCCCGTGGACGTCTACGTGCCTGGCTGCCCACCCCGCCCTGAAGCTTTTCTGCAAGGCTTGATGCTGTTGCAGGAGTCGATTGGCCAGGAGCGTCGCCCACTTTCCTGGGTCGTTGGCGATCAAGGCGTTTACCGCGCCGAGATGCCTTCGCAAAAGGAACAGCGCCGCGAACAGCGTATTCAGGTAACCAACCTGCGCAGCCCCGACGAAGTCTGATCCAGATCTGCTTCTTTTATAGAACGAGAACCTGGCTTCATTCTTTACGTTGACCGAAAGCGATAAATAACCATGACTGCAGGCAGTGCTCTGTACATCCCGCCTTATAAGGCAGACGACCAGGATGTGGTCGTCGAACTGAACAACCGTTTTGGCCCAGAGGCGTTCACCGCCCAGCCTACCCGCACCGGCATGCCGGTGCTTTGGGTTGCCCGTGCCAAACTCGTCGAAGTCCTGACTTTCCTGCGCAACCTGCCCAAGCCGTACGTCATGCTCTATGACCTGCACGGCGTGGACGAGCGTCTGCGTACCAAGCGTCAAGGGCTGCCAAACGGCGTCGACTTCACTGTGTTCTATCACTTGATGTCGATCGAACGTAATAGTGACGTAATGATCAAGGTCGCCTTGTCCGAGAGCGACCTCAACCTGCCGAGCGTCACCAGCATCTGGCCGAACGCCAACTGGTACGAGCGTGAAGTGTGGGACATGTACGGCATTCACTTTGCCGGCCACCCGCACCTGAGCCGCATCATGATGCCGCCGACCTGGGAAGGTCACCCGCTGCGCAAGGACTTCCCGGCCCGTGCCACCGAGTTCGATCCGTTCAGCCTGACCCTGGCCAAGCAACAGCTTGAGGAAGAAGCCGCGCGCTTCAAGCCTGAAGACTGGGGCATGAAGCGTTCCGGCCCGAACGAGGACTACATGTTCCTCAACCTGGGTCCGAACCACCCTTCGGCCCACGGTGCGTTCCGTATCATCCTGCAGCTGGACGGTGAAGAGATCGTCGACTGCGTGCCAGACGTCGGCTACCACCACCGTGGTGCCGAGAAGATGGCCGAGCGCCAGTCCTGGCACAGTTTCATTCCGTACACCGACCGTATCGACTACCTCGGCGGCGTAATGAACAACCTGCCGTACGTGCTCTCGGTCGAGAAGCTGGCCGGCATCAAGGTGCCCGAGAAGGTCGACGTCATCCGCATCATGATGGCCGAGTTCTTCCGGATCACCAGCCACCTGCTGTTCCTGGGGACTTACATCCAGGACGTCGGCGCCATGACTCCGGTGTTCTTCACCTTCACCGACCGCCAGAAGGCGTACACGGTGATCGAAGCCATTACCGGTTTCCGCCTGCACCCGGCCTGGTACCGCATCGGTGGCGTCGCCCACGACCTGCCACGCGGCTGGGAAAAACTGGTCAAGGATTTCGTCGAGTGGATGCCAAAGCGTCTGGACGAATACCAGAAAGCCGCACTGGACAACAGCATCCTGCGTGGCCGGACCATCGGCGTCGCCGCCTACAACACCAAGGAAGCCCTGGAATGGGGCGTCACCGGTGCCGGCCTGCGTTCGACCGGTTGCAATTTCGACCTGCGTAAAGCTCGCCCCTACTCCGGCTACGAAAACTTCGAATTCGAAGTCCCGCTGGCGGCCAATGGCGATGCCTACGACCGTTGCATCGTTCGCGTCGAAGAAATGCGCCAGAGCATCAAGATCATCGAGCAGTGCCTGCGCAACATGCCGGAAGGCCCGTACAAGGCGGACCACCCGCTGACCACGCCGCCGCCTAAAGAGCGCACGCTGCAGCACATCGAGACCCTGATCACGCACTTCCTGCAAGTTTCGTGGGGCCCGGTCATGCCGGCCAACGAATCCTTCCAGATGATCGAAGCGACCAAGGGCATCAACAGTTATTACCTGACGAGCGATGGCGGCACCATGAGCTACCGCACCCGGATTCGTACCCCAAGCTTCCCGCACCTGCAGCAGATCCCTTCGGTGATCAAAGGCAGCATGGTCGCGGACTTGATCGCGTACCTGGGTAGTATCGATTTCGTTATGGCCGACGTGGACCGTTAAGCATGAACAGCACGCTTATCCTGACAGACCGTTTCGCCCTGAGCGAAACCGAGCGCTCGGCCATCGAGCACGAGCTGCATCACTACGAAGACCCGCGCGCGGCGTCGATCGAAGCCCTGAAGATCGTCCAGAAGGAACGTGGCTGGGTGCCTGACGGCGCGCTCTACGCCATCGGCGAAATCCTCGGCATCCCGGCCAGCGACGTTGAAGGGGTGGCTACTTTCTATAGCCAGATCTTCCGTCAGCCAGTCGGCCGTCACATCATTCGCGTCTGCGACAGCATGGTCTGCTACATCGGCGGCCATGAATCGGTGGTCAGCGAAATCCAGAGCAAGCTGGGCATCGGCCTGGGCCAGACCACCGCCGATGGTCGCTTCACCCTGCTGCCGGTCTGCTGCCTCGGCAACTGTGACAAGGCGCCGGCGTTGATGATCGACGACGACACATTCGGTGATGTGCAGCCTGCCGGCGTTGCCAAATTGCTCGAGGGCTACGTATGACCCTGACTTCCTTCGGTCCTGCCAACCGCATCAAGCGTTCGGCCGAGACTCACCCGCTCACCTGGCGTCTGCGTGACGACGGCGAAGCCGTATGGCTCGACGAGTACCAGGCCAAGAACGGTTACGCCGCTGCACGCAAGGCCTTCGCCGACATGGCCCAGGACGACATCGTCCAGACCGTGAAAGACTCCGGCCTCAAGGGCCGCGGCGGTGCAGGCTTCCCCACTGGCGTGAAGTGGGGCCTGATGCCCAAGGACGAATCCATCAACATCCGCTACCTGCTGTGCAACGCGGATGAAATGGAGCCGAACACCTGGAAAGACCGCATGCTGATGGAGCAACTGCCCCATCTGCTGATCGAAGGCATGCTGATCAGTGCTCGCGCGCTGAAAACCTACCGTGGCTACATCTTCCTGCGTGGCGAATACACCACCGCCGCCAAGCACCTGAACCGTGCCGTGGAAGAAGCCAAGGCAGCAGGTCTGCTGGGCAAGAACATCCTGGGCAGCGGCTTCGATTTCGAGCTGTTCGTCCACACCGGTGCCGGGCGTTACATCTGCGGTGAAGAAACCGCACTGATCAACTCCCTCGAAGGTCGCCGCGCCAACCCGCGCTCCAAGCCGCCCTTCCCTGCCGCCGTGGGCGTGTGGGGCAAGCCGACTTGCGTGAACAACGTTGAAACCTTGTGCAACGTGCCGGCGATCATCGCCGACGGCGTGGACTGGTACAAATCGTTGGCCCGCGAAGGCAGCGAAGACATGGGCACCAAGCTCATGGGCTTCTCCGGCAAGGTCAAGAACCCGGGCCTGTGGGAATTGCCGTTCGGCGTTACCGGTCGCGAGTTGTTCGAAGACTACGCCGGTGGCATGCGCGACGGTTACAAGCTCAAGTGCTGGCAGCCAGGCGGCGCCGGTACCGGCTTCCTGTTGCCGGAACACCTGGACGCACAAATGTACGCCGGCGGCATCGCCAAAGTGGGCACCCGTATGGGTACCGGCCTGGCCATGGCGGTGGACGACAGCGTCAACATGGTGTCCCTGCTGCGCAACATGGAAGAGTTCTTCGCCCGTGAATCGTGTGGTTTCTGCACCCCATGCCGTGACGGTCTGCCGTGGAGCGTCAAGCTGCTGCGCGCGATCGAGAACGGTGAAGGGCAAGCCGGCGATATCGAGACCCTGCTGGGTCTGGTCGGTTTCCTCGGCCCAGGCAAGACCTTCTGTGCTCACGCACCGGGTGCCGTGGAGCCGTTGGGCAGTGCCATCAAATACTTCCGTCCAGAGTTCGAAGCCGGCATCGCGCCTACCCGCGCCGTCGTCCCGCCTCTGGCAAAGCCGATCGTAGTCGGCGCTTAACGCTTTAAAAAAGGCGAACGGTCCGTGCCGTTCGCCTTTCGTCCGATGACGCCTTTCGAGGCTGTTTGGATTTGGACGGATAACAAGATTCCATTAGCCACGCCCGCTGACACCGGGCCAACGAAGAACTTTGAACCATGGCCACTATCCACGTAGACGGCAAAGAGCTCGAAGTCGATGGGGCAGACAACCTGTTACAGGCATGTCTGTCGCTAGGCCTCGATATCCCTTATTTCTGCTGGCACCCAGCCCTTGGCAGCGTTGGCGCTTGCCGCCAGTGCGCGGTCAAGCAGTACACCGACGAGAACGACAAGCGTGGTCGGATCGTCATGTCCTGCATGACCCCCGCCACCGACGGCAGCTGGATCTCCATCGACGACGAAGAAGCGAAAGTGTTTCGCGCCAGCGTCGTTGAATGGCTGATGACCAACCACCCTCACGACTGCCCGGTCTGTGAGGAAGGCGGTCACTGCCACCTGCAAGACATGACGGTGATGACCGGCCACAACGAGCGCCGTTATCGCTTCACCAAGCGTACCCACCAGAACCAGCAACTGGGCCCGTTCATTTCCCACGAAATGAACCGCTGCATCGCCTGCTATCGCTGCGTGCGCTTCTATAAGGACTACGCCGGTGGCACCGATCTCGGTGTGTTTGGCGCCCACGACAACGTGTACTTCGGTCGCGTTGAAGACGGCACCCTGGAAAGCGAGTTCTCCGGCAACCTCACCGAGGTCTGCCCGACCGGTGTGTTCACCGACAAGACTCACTCCGAGCGCTACAACCGCAAATGGGACATGCAGTTCTCGCCGAGCATCTGCCATGGCTGCTCCAGCGGTTGCAACATCTCCCCGGGCGAGCGTTACGGCGAACTGCGCCGCATCGAAAACCGCTTCAACGGTTCGGTGAACCAGTACTTCCTGTGCGACCGTGGCCGTTTCGGCTATGGCTATGTCAACCGCAAGGATCGCCCACGTCAGCCACTGCTGGCCAACGGCGCGAAACTGAGCCTGGACGAAGCACTGGATAAAGCCGCCGACCTGCTGCGCGGTCGCAACATCGTCGGTATCGGTTCGCCACGCGCCAGCCTCGAAAGCAACTACGCGCTGCTCGAACTGGTCGGCGCCGAGCACTTCTACTCCGGTATCGAAGCCTCGGAGCTGGAACGCATTCGTCTGGTCATGCAGGTGCTCAAAGACAGCCCGCTGCCGATCCCGAACATGCGCGACGTCGAAGACCACGATGCGATTTTCGTCCTCGGCGAAGACCTGACCCAGACCGCTGCGCGCATGGCCCTGGCCCTGCGTCAATCGGTCAAGGGCAAGGCCGAAGACATGGCCGACGCCATGCGCGTTCAGCCATGGCTCGACGCCGCGGTGAAGAACATCGGCCAGCACGAGCTGAACCCGCTGTTCATCGCCAGCCTGGCTGAAACCAAGCTCGACGACATCGCTGAAGAATGCGTTCACGCCGCACCAGACGACCTGGCCCGCATCGGTTTCGCCGTGGCTCACGCCCTCGACGCCAGCGCACCGGCCGTTGAAGGTCTGGACGCTGAAGCTCTGGCGCTGGCCAAGCGCATTGCCGACGCCCTGCTCGCCGCCAAGCGTCCGCTGATCATTGCCGGTACCTCGCTGGGTTCCAAGGCGCTGATCGAAGCGGCGGCAAACATCGCCAAAGCCCTGAAGCTGCGCGAGAAGAACGGTTCCATCAGCCTGATCGTGCCAGAGGCCAACAGCCTCGGCCTGGCCATGCTCGGCGGCAACTCGGTCGACGAAGCGCTGCAAGCGGTAATCGACGGCCGTGCCGACGCCATCGTCGTGCTGGAAAACGACCTGTACACCCGCACCGACAAATCCAAGGTCGATGCTGCCCTGAACGCCGCGAAAGTGGTGATCGTGGCGGACCATCAGAAGACCGCCACCAGCGATCGCGCGCACCTGGTACTGCCAGCGGCCAGCTTCGCTGAAGGCGACGGTACGCTGGTCAGCCAGGAAGGCCGCGCCCAGCGCTTCTTCCAGGTCTTCGACCCGACTTACCTCGACGCGAGCATTCTGGTTCACGAAGGCTGGCGCTGGCTGCACGCCCTGCGTTCGACCCTGCTGAACCAGCCGATCGACTGGACCCAACTGGACCACGTCACCGCTGCCGTTGCTGCAAGCACGCCGCAACTGGCGCGTATCGTCGATGCCGCACCGTCCGCCGCATTCCGGATCAAAGGCCTGAAACTGGCGCGCGAACCGCTGCGTTACTCCGGTCGTACCGCCATGCGCGCCGACATCAGCGTGCACGAACCGCGTACTTCCCAGGATAACGACACCGCGTTCTCGTTCTCCATGGAAGGTTACTCGGGCTCCGCCGAACCGCGCCAGCAAGTACCTTTCGCCTGGTCTCCGGGCTGGAACTCGCCGCAAGCCTGGAACAAGTTCCAGGACGAAGTCGGTGGTCACCTGCGCGCTGGCGACCCGGGCACTCGCCTGATCGAAAGCACCGGTGATTCGCTGAACTGGTTCGCCAGTGTTCCGCGTGCGTTCAACCCGGCGCCAGGCACCTGGCAGGTCGTACCGTTCTTCCACCTGTTCGGCAGCGAAGAAAACTCTTCCAAAGCCGCACCGGTGCAGGAACGCATCCCGGCCGCCTACGTGTCGCTGGCCAAGTCCGAAGCCGATCGCCTGGGTGTCAATGACGGTGCCCTGCTGAGCTTGAACGTTGCCGGCCAGACTTTGCGTCTGCCGCTGCGCATCAACGAAGAGCTGGGTGCCGGTCTGGTCGCATTGCCTGCAGGTATCGCCGGCATTCCACCAGCCATCTTTGGCAAATCCGTTGACGGTCTGCAGGAGGCAGCGCTATGACCTGGTTCACTCCTGAAGTGATCGATGTAATCATCGCGGTCCTCAAGGCCATCGTGATTCTGCTCGCCGTAGTGGTTTGCGGCGCGCTGCTGAGCTGGGTCGAGCGTCGTTTGCTCGCCCTCTGGCAGGACCGTTACGGTCCGAACCGCGTCGGCCCGTTCGGCGCGTTCCAGATTGCGGCCGACATGATCAAGATGTTCTTCAAGGAAGACTGGACCCCGCCGTTCGCCGACAAAGTGATCTTCACCCTGGCACCGGTCGTGGCCATGAGCGCCTTGCTGATTGCCTTCGCGATCATCCCGATCACCCCGACCTGGGGCGTGGCGGATATCAACATCGGCATCCTGTTCTTCTTCGCCATGGCGGGTCTTTCGGTCTACGCGGTGCTGTTCGCCGGCTGGTCGAGCAACAACAAGTTCGCCCTGTTGGGCAGCTTGCGGGCCTCGGCACAAACCGTGTCGTACGAAGTGTTCATGGGCCTGTCGCTGATGGGCATCGTGATCCAGGTTGGCTCGTTCAACATGCGCGACATCGTTGAATACCAAGCGCAGAACATGTGGTTCATCATTCCGCAGATCTTTGGTTTCCTGACCTTCTTCATCGCTGGCGTCGCCGTGACTCACCGTCACCCGTTCGACCAGCCGGAAGCGGAACAGGAACTGGCCGATGGTTACCACATTGAATACGCCGGCATGAAATGGGGCATGTTCTTCGTAGGTGAGTACATCGGCATCGTGTTGATCTCGGCGCTGCTGGTCACGCTGTTCTTCGGTGGCTGGCACGGCCCGTTCGGCCTGCTGCCGCAGATCCCGTTCATCTGGTTCGCACTGAAAACCGCGTTCTTCATCATGTTCTTCATCCTGCTGCGCGCCTCGATTCCGCGCCCACGGTATGACCAAGTGATGGACTTCAGCTGGAAGTTCTGCCTGCCGCTGACCCTCGTCAACATGCTGGTGACCGCTGCGATCGTGTTGCTCAACACGCCCGCCGTCGCGGCTCAGTGAGGATAGAGAATCATGAAGTACATTTTTGACATCGTGCATGGCTTCTTCACCCAGCTTCGCAGCCTGGTGATGATCTTCGGCCACGCCTTCCGCAAGCGCGACACTCTGCAGTACCCGGAAGAACCCGTGTACCTGCCGCCGCGTTTCCGTGGCCGTATCGTCCTGACCCGCGACCCCGACGGCGAAGAGCGTTGTGTAGCCTGCAACCTGTGCGCCGTGGCGTGCCCGGTGGGTTGCATCTCGCTGCAGAAAGCTGAAACCGAAGACGGTCGCTGGTACCCGGACTTCTTCCGCATCAACTTCTCGCGCTGCATTTTCTGCGGCCTCTGCGAGGAAGCCTGCCCTACCACCGCGATCCAGCTGACACCGGATTTCGAAATGGCCGAGTTCAAGCGGCAGGACCTGGTTTACGAGAAAGAAGATCTGCTGATCTCCGGTCCCGGTAAAAACCCTGACTACAACTTCTATCGTGTTGCAGGTATGGCGATTGCCGGTAAGCCAAAAGGCGCCGCGCAGAATGAAGCCGAGCCGATCAACGTGAAGAGCTTGCTGCCTTAAGGAAGAACGATGGAATTCGCTTTCTATTTCGCATCGGGTATCGCTGTTGTGTCCACGCTTCGCGTGATCACCAACACCAATCCCGTGCACGCCCTGCTCTACCTGATCATTTCGCTGATCGCCGTGGCCATGACGTTCTTCGCCCTTGGCGCACCGTTTGCCGGTGTACTGGAAGTGATCGCCTACGCCGGCGCCATCATGGTGCTGTTCGTGTTCGTGGTGATGATGCTGAACCTGGGCCCGGCCTCGGTTCAGCAAGAGCGCGTCTGGCTCAAGCCCGGTATCTGGCTGGGCCCGGTCGTACTCGGCGGCCTGCTGCTGGCTGAACTGCTGTATGTGCTGTTCAGCCACTCCAGCGGCCAGGCCCTCGGCCACACCACCGTAGACGCCAAGGCCGTGGGCATCAGCCTGTTCGGTCCTTACCTGCTGGTGGTCGAACTCGCCTCGATGCTGCTGCTCGCCGCAGCCGTCACGGCGTTCCACTTGGGCCGCAACGAAGCCAAGGAGCAATGACGATGCCTGCTATCCCTTTGGAGCATGGTCTGGCGGTCGCCGGCATCCTGTTCTGCCTCGGTCTGGTCGGCCTGATGGTCCGGCGCAACATTCTCTTCGTGCTGATGAGCCTGGAGGTCATGATGAATGCCTCCGCACTGGCGTTCATCGTTGCCGGTAGCCGCTGGGCGCAGCCGGATGGACAGATCATGTTCATCCTGGTGATCAGCCTGGCAGCCGCCGAGGCCAGTATCGGCCTGGCGATTCTGTTGCAGCTGTATCGCCGCTTCCACACTCTCGATATCGACGCTGCCAGCGAGATGCGCGGATGAACCTTCTCTATCTGACTTTCCTGTTCCCCCTGATCGGTTTTGTGCTGCTGGCGTTCTCCCGGGGACGCCTCTCGGAAAACCTCTCGGCGCTGATCGGCGTCGGCTCCATCGGCTTGTCGGCGATCGTCGCGGCTTATGTGATCTGGCAATTCAACGTTGCACCGCCGGAAGGTGGCCACTACACCCTGGTGCTGTGGCAATGGATGGCGGTGGAAGGCTTCACGCCGAACTTCGCCCTGTACCTGGATGGTCTGTCCGTGACCATGCTCGGTGTGGTGGTGGGCGTGGGCTTCCTGATCCACCTGTTCGCGTCCTGGTACATGCGCGGTGAAGCCGGTTACTCGCGCTTCTTCGCCTACACCAACCTGTTTATCGCCAGCATGCTGTTCCTGGTCCTGGCCGATAACCTGTTGTTCGTGTACTTCGGCTGGGAAGGCGTGGGCCTGTGCTCGTACCTGTTGATCGGTTTCTACTACAGCAACCGCAACAACGGTAACGCGGCACTCAAAGCCTTCATCGTGACCCGCGTCGGCGACGTGTTCATGGCCATCGGCCTGTTCATCCTGTTCCAGCAACTGGGCACGCTGAATATCCAGGAACTGCTGGTCAAGGCGCCTGAGCACTTCAAGGCCGGTGACTTCTGGATCGTTCTGGCGACCCTGATGCTGCTGGGCGGCGCTGTCGGTAAATCCGCGCAACTGCCGCTGCAAACCTGGCTGGCGGATGCGATGGCCGGCCCTACTCCGGTTTCGGCACTGATCCACGCCGCGACCATGGTAACCGCCGGTGTCTACCTGATCGCCCGTACCCACGGCCTGTTCGCACTGGCGCCGGATATCCTGCACCTGGTAGGTGTCGTGGGTGGCGTGACGCTGGTGCTGGCAGGTTTTGCCGCGCTGGTTCAGACCGACATCAAACGTATCCTCGCCTACTCGACCATGAGCCAGATCGGCTACATGTTCCTGGCCCTGGGCGTCGGTGCATGGGATGGCGCGATCTTCCACCTGATGACCCACGCCTTCTTCAAGGCGCTGCTGTTCCTTGCATCCGGTGCGGTGATCGTTGCCTGCCACCACGAGCAGAACATCTTCAAGATGGGCGGCCTGTGGAAGAAACTGCCACTGGCCTACGCCAGCTTCATCGTCGGCGGCGCGGCCCTGGCGGCCTTGCCTCTGGTGACCGCGGGCTTCTACTCCAAGGATGAAATCCTCTGGGAAGCGTTCGCCAGCGGTAACGAAGGCCTGCTGTATGCCGGTCTGGTCGGTGCCTTCATGACCTCGCTGTACACCTTCCGCCTGATCTTCATCACGTTCCACGGTGAAGCGAAGACCGAAGCCCATGCCGGTCACGGCATTGCTCACTGGCTGCCGCTGTCGGTGCTGATCGTACTGTCGACGTTCGTCGGCGCGATGATCGTTCCACCGCTGCACGGTGTGTTGCCGGAAAGCGTCGGCCATGCCGGCGGCGAAGCCAAGCACAGCCTGGAAATCGCTTCGGGCGCCATCGCCCTGTCCGGTATCCTGCTGGCCGCGCTGCTGTTCCTCGGCAAGCGTCGCTTCGTCACGGCTATCGCCAACAGCGGTGTCGGCCGCTTCCTTTCGGCCTGGTGGTTCGCTGCCTGGGGCTTCGACTGGATCTACGACAAACTGTTCGTCAAGCCATACCTTGCGATCAGCCACATTCTGCGCAAAGACCCGCTCGACCAGACCATCGGTCTGATCCCGCGTATGGCCAAAGGCGGTCACACCGCCCTGAGCCGCACCGAGACCGGTCAATTGCGTTGGTATGCCGCCTCGATGGCTGCTGGTGCCGTGCTGGTAATCGGCGCCGTCGTGCTGGTAGCGGTCTGACTATGAACCTTGCGAACTTGCGAAAGGAAACGAGCCCGTCATGATTCTGCCATGGCTAATCCTGATCCCCTTCATCGGCGGCCTGCTGTGCTGGATGGGTGAGCGCTTCGGCGCCACCCTCCCCCGCTGGATTGCGCTGATCACCATGTCCCTGCTGCTCTCCCTCGGCCTCTGGCTGTGGGCCAACGGTGACTATTCATTTGCACCAAAACCTGGCGCCGATCCGACCTGGGCGCTTGAGTTCAAACACGTCTGGATCCAGCGCTTCGGCATCAACGTGCACCTGGCCCTCGACGGCCTGTCGCTGTTGATGATCCTGCTGACCGGCCTGCTGGGTGTCCTCTCGGTACTCTGCTCCTGGAAAGAGATTCAGCGTCACGTGGGCTTCTTCCACCTGAACCTGATGTGGATCCTGGGCGGTGTCGTTGGCGTGTTCCTCGCCCTCGACCTGTTCATGTTCTTCTTCTTCTGGGAAATGATGCTGGTGCCGATGTACTTCCTCATCGCGCTCTGGGGTCACAGTTCTTCGGACGGCAAGAAAACCCGGATCTACGCGGCGACCAAGTTCTTCATCTTCACTCAGGCTTCCGGCCTGATCATGTTGGTGGCGATCCTGGGCCTGGTACTGGTCAACTTCAACGACACCGGCGTGATTACCTTCAACTACGCCGATCTGTTGAAAACCAAGATGTCGCAGACCACCGAGTACATCCTGATGCTCGGCTTCTTCATCGCCTTTGCGGTCAAGCTGCCCGTCGTACCGTTCCACTCCTGGTTGCCTGACGCTCACGCCCAGGCACCGACCGCGGGTTCCGTCGACCTGGCCGGTATCTTGCTGAAGACTGCTGCGTACGGCCTGCTGCGTTTCGCCCTGCCGCTGTTCCCGAATGCCTCGGCCGAGTTCGCGCCGTTCGCCATGACCCTGGGTCTGATCGGGATCTTCTACGGTGCGTTCCTGGCCTTTGCGCAAACCGACATCAAGCGTCTGATTGCCTTCTCGTCCGTTTCCCACATGGGCTTCGTGTTGATCGGCATCTACTCCGGCAGCCAACTGGCACTGCAGGGCGCGGTCATGCAGATGCTGGCTCACGGTCTGTCGGCCGCGGCACTCTTTATCCTCTCCGGTCAGCTGTACGAGCGCACCCACACCCGCGATATGCGCGAGATGGGTGGCCTGTGGTCGAAGATTGCCTACCTGCCAGCCCTCAGCCTGTTCTTCGCAGCGGCGTCGCTGGGCCTGCCGGCGACTGGTAACTTCGTCGGTGAGTTCCTGATCCTGATCGGCACCTTCGCCAGCGCGCCATGGGTCACCGTGATCGCCACGTCCGGCCTGGTATTCGGTTCGGTCTACTCGCTGATCATGATCCACCGCGCCTACTTCGGCCCGTCGAAATCCGACGCGGTGCTGCATGGCATGGACGGTCGCGAACTGATCATGGTGGTTGGGCTTGCGGCACTGCTGCTTTACATCGGCGTGTACCCGCAACCGTTCCTCGATACCTCTGCCGCGACGATGCATGGCGTGCAGCAGTGGCTCGGCTCCGCCTTCACTCAACTCGCTTCGGCCCGGTAAGAGCGCTATGGAATTCACGACTCAACACTTTATCGCGCTTGCGCCGTTGTTGATCACCAGCGCCACGATCATCGTGGTGATGCTGGCTATCGCGTGGCGCCGCAACCACTCGCAAACCTTCCTGCTGTCGGTGGCAGGTCTTAACCTGGCCTTGCTGTCGATCCTGCCAGCCCTGAAAGTCGCGCCATTGGCCGTGACCCCGTTGCTGCAGATCGACACCTTCGCCTGCCTGTACATGGCGCTGATCCTGGTCGCCACCCTCGCCTGTGTGACCCTCGCCCACGCCTACCTGGGCGATGGCGGTACGGGCTACCCGGGCAACCGTGAAGAACTTTACCTGCTGATCCTGATGTCCGCCGCCGGTGGCCTGGTGTTGGTCAGCGCGCAGCACCTGGCCGGTTTGTTCGTCGGTCTGGAACTGCTCTCGGTACCGGTCTACGGTCTGGTGGCTTACGCCTTCTTCAACAAGCGTTCGCTGGAAGCCGGCATCAAGTACATGGTGCTGTCGGCCGCCGGTTCCGCGTTCCTGTTGTTCGGCATGGCCCTGCTCTACGCCGAAGCCGGCAGCCTGAGCTTCAACGGCATCGGTCAGGCCCTGGCGGCCACCGGCCTGCCTAGCCCGATCGCGCAACTGGGCCTGGGCATGATGCTGATCGGCCTGGCGTTCAAACTGTCGCTGGTACCGTTCCACCTCTGGACCCCGGACGTTTACGAAGGGGCTCCGGCACCGGTGGCAGCGTTCCTGGCCACGGCCTCCAAAGTGGCTGTGTTCGCGGTGATGGTGCGTCTGTTCCAGATCTCGCCAGCGGCGAGCAGTGGCGTGCTGAGCAACGTGCTGACCGTCATCGCCATCGCGTCGATCCTGTTCGGTAACCTGCTGGCACTGACCCAGAGCAACCTCAAGCGTCTGCTGGGTTACTCGTCCATCGCACACTTCGGTTACCTGCTGATCGCCCTGGTGGCGAGCAAGGGCCTGGCCGTGGAAGCCATCGGCGTGTACCTGGTCACCTACGTGATCACCAGCCTCGGCGCGTTCGGTGTGATCACCCTGATGTCCTCGCCATACAGCGGCCGTGACGCGGATGCCCTGTACGAATACCGCGGCCTGTTCTGGCGCCGTCCGTACCTGACCGCCGTCCTGACCGTAATGATGCTGTCCCTGGCCGGTATCCCGCTGACCGCGGGCTTCATCGGCAAGTTCTACATCATCGCCACCGGCGTCGAATCGCACCAATGGTGGCTGGTCGGCTCCCTGGTACTGGGCAGCGCCATCGGCGTCTTCTACTACCTGCGTGTGATGGTCACCCTGTACCTGATGGAACCGAACCTGCGTCGCCACGATGCGCAACTGCACTGGGAACAACGTGCAGGCGGCGTGATGCTGCTGGCGATCGCCGTACTGGCGTTCTTCCTCGGCCTGTACCCACAACCGCTGCTGAACCTGGTTCAACAGTCGGGGTTGGCGGGTTGATCGCTTAAGCGATACTCGGTAGAAAACAGAAACGGCACCTTCGGGTGCCGTTTTTGCGTTTGTGGGATTTGTTACCGCTGCCCTCCCCTCCTTCTGCAATCCCCGAAACCTCGCGCGGGAATGTCCGTTTCGTCCTACATCCAACACTGCGCAATTGGCTCTATCTTGAATGACTGACTGGATCGATAAATCAACGCGAGAAAGAACAATGAACCGTGATATTGTCGTTCCGTTGGCCGAAGCAAAAAACAATCTGCCCAAACTCGTCGATGATGCAGCAGCCGGACAGATCATCACAATTGCCAAACATGGTCGGGCTCTTGCGCGTCTGGTTCCTGTAGGCAAACCCAGAGGTCAGCGGATCGGAGCGATGAAAGGCAAACTGGTGCTTCCGGATGACTTTGACACCTCACTGCCTGACGACATGCTCGATGCTTTTGAAGGCGCTCAAGAATGAGGCGTCTCGAAAACCTAGACATTGGTGGCCCTTGCCCCACGTTTCGAGTGCCGTTTTTGCGTTTTGAGATTGGAGCTTTCAGGCGCCAAATTATGCAGTGCTACTCAGGTCGGCCCCGAAGCCATCACAGTTTCTTCACCATAGGAACGCAGGCCAGTTGAAGACCGGAGGGGGAATGGTAAACCGCGGGCTCCTCCCCAATGTAACCACAGCGTCGATAAAAGTCGGCGGCATTCAAAGTCGCATCCAGACGGACTTCCACCAGGCCAAGATCCCGCGCCAGATCTTCGAGAAAGCCCACGATACGCTTACCCAGGCCTCGTTCCATAAAGTCAGGATGTATAAAGATTGCGCCGATTTCGCGGTTCTCCGGATCCAGCATGCCTGTCGCCACAGGCTCACCCTGAACGCACCCCAGATAGAAATATTTTTCCATGAGCACACAGTAACCGTCCTCTGCTGCCCCCGATGTCCAGGTCAGCATTTGCTTCTCGGTATAGGCACCGATGCATTGATGTCGGATGGCTAGCCGCCGTATGTCGAATGCAGTCTGGGCATCGCTTTGGGTAGCTTTTCTAATTTCGAACATTTCACTCTCCATCAGCCATGTGCAGACGGAGAATCAAAAAGCCCCGTCCATCTCTGGCGGGGCTTTGGGTAAGACGTCAAATACCAAGCACGTATGACCTTATGGCCCGCCGGAAGCGGTCATAAAGGAACACATCATGTTCATTCGGCGTCGATCATTCATCGGCAGATAGTGCTGTGGATGATCCGATGAGTCAATCGCGAACGCCCCTTCCCCCCGGCATTACCCGAACAGTCTCACCGGACTGGTCGCTTCGTCCTACAGGCGTTTTTACGGCCGGGGTCTACCTTGAAAACGGGGGACGAAAAGGATGGCATCGAAGCCTTGACCTATTCGATTATCAAGACAACACTATACGCAGGTGACGTACAGAACATGGATGCTCTTTTTATCGAATTACCTGCGTTTCAGAAACACCGAGACGATTACCTGGATGACGATCTGTTTCACAGTTTCCAGTTGGAGCTGCTGAAAAACCCCGAAGCGGGCGATCTCATTGAAGGCACGGGCGGGCTGCGAAAAATCCGCTTTTCCGATCAACGTCGCGGTAAAGGCAAGCGTAGCGGGCTTAGGGTGATTTATTACTGGTGGTCAGGTTTCGATCAATTCTGGCTGTTCACCGTGTATAGCAAAAACGAGCAAGACGACCTGTCGCCTTCCCAGAAAAAACTTTTCAGACAAACGCTGGATAGAGAAATCAACACGAGAACCCACTATGAAACGTGACATTTTTTCCGAACTGATGGAAGGCCTCGAAGCCTTGGCCGACGAGCGCCAAGGCAAGGTCACGCTGCGGACCCACAAGGTCAAGCTGCCGAAACTGGTACCCATCACTGCCGAGGAAGTGGTAGCCATCCGTCAACAGCTCAATCTTTCCCGGTCGGTGTTCGCCATGTATCTGCGCACCAACACCCGAACCCTCGAAAACTGGGAACAAGGACGGGCAACACCAAATGCCCAAGCCACGACACTGATCCGCTTGGTTGAACGCTTTCCGCAAACAATCGAACAACTCGCAGCGCTGACCTGAACGTGCAAGGTTGTCATTCCACGCACATGACGAAATTGTAATTCCCCCATCACCTTGGCGTTATCCGCAGCTTGCAACGATGTCACCCGGCGACCATGCCGGCGGGCCCTTGCCCGCCGAACAATAAAACCCACGCCGAAGCACGTTCCCGTTCTGCCGAACCCAAGGAGTGATTGATGGTTAACAATACAAAAATGTCGATAGCCGCTTTAGCGGTGGTTGTCGGCTCCGGGCCGTCCATGGTGTTGGCGGAAGAAAAACCCGAGGGGTTTATCGAGGGCAGCAGCCTGACGGTGCTCAACCGCAACTTATACTTCAATCGTGATCACCGTGACGGCCAGTCGAGTCCCACCGGCAATGGCTATTCCGAGGCCTGGGCTCACGCGGTCATCAGCAAGTTCGAATCCGGCTTTACCCAAGGCACCGTTGGATTCGGGGTCGATGCGTTTGCGATGATCGGCTTGAAACTCGATACCGGTGACGGGCGCAACGGTGGCCGTAGTTCTTTCGACGTGTTGCCGGTCGACAGCGATGGTCAGGCGCGGGATGAATACACCAAGGTCGGTGGCGCCGCCAAAGTTCGCGCCTTCGATACGGTGGTGAAGGTCGGCGATGTGTTCCCCGCCAACCCGGTGGTTGCGGCGGGTGACTCCCGACTGTTGCCGGAAAGCTTCCGGGGTGTCACGGCCACCAACAACAGTATCGAAGGTCTGTCGGTACAGGGCGGTCGCCTGCATGCGATGAGCCAGCCGGTGTCCAGCGACATGCGCGAAAACTTCGCGACTTTCTACGCCGGTCCAGTCAACTCGCCGTGGATCGGCTATCTCGGTGGCGACTATGCACTGAACAAAAACCTCAGTTTCAGCCTGTATTCCAGTCGCCTCAAGGATGCCTGGAATCAGTATTACGCCGGCACCGCATGGACTTATCCGCTGTCGGATGACCTGTCGCTGTTCGGTGGCTTGAACTATTACAAGGCGGTCGACGAAGGCAAACAACTGCTCGGCGAGTTCGACAACAACATCTGGAGCGGCCGTGTCGGGGTGAAACTCGGCGCCCACTCCGTTGCCTTGTCGCACCAGCGCAACAACGGCAACGACGACTTCGATTACCTGCGCCAGTCCGACTCGATCTTCCTCGACAACTCCATCCAGTACAGCGACTTCAACTCGCCCAAGGAACGTTCGTGGATGGTGCGTTACGACCTCGACATGAGCAGCTATGGCGTGTCGGGCTTGTCGTTCATGACCCGTTACGCCCGTGGCACCGACGCCGACTATTCCAACGCCAACGCCGTGTACATGCGCCGCGATGCCGACGGCAACCCACTGACTGACCAGAAGCGCTGGGAGCGCGACATCGAAGTCAAATACGTGGTGCAGAGCGGCTCGCTGAAAGACATGTCTCTTCGTTTGCGCCAGGCCACCACCCGCGCCACGGCGTTTGAGTCGGATCTGGATGAAGTGCGGGTGATTGTCGAGTATCCGCTGGCGATTCTCTGACTTCACGGCTAATGCAAATTCACCTTTAGAAGCTCCTTGCTCCTTTGGTAAGAGGTGAATCTTTTGGCGTCCTTCGGGGCGCCTTTTTTATGCCCGTGAATTGAGCACTGCAGAAGCAGCCTTCGGCGACGCCTACAGGGTCGGCTTCTGTTTCGGGAGGGTTTGGTGTTGGCTTTTTCATGATTTCGGCATTCAGCGTGATGGTTAGAGCTGACCCATTCGGTTCCACGCGAAAAGGAGGCAGCTGTACGCAGGTTGGAACCCGGGCCACTGAGCAAAACCCGACAGACTCGAAGTCTCCCGCGCACAGCCGCCATAACGGAGTGCACACATCAAGGTGCGCACGTCATGAAAGGCGCTTTTGCTTTCAGTGGAGCCGCGGGGTTCCAATTCCGATCACTGAATTGGCAGCGACAAACACAGGCTAGAGAGCGGACGTCCGACGGACAACCTGAAAACATTGTGGGAAGCCTCCCTACCTTCGCCATATCTGTTAAACATCCCGAATTGAAATACTCAACGTAGGTTGGAGGCCCTCTGTGCCCTCACCCGCCCTGTCGGCGGCAATCGCCTGCCACGGTGTATTTGATGGTATTGAGTTGGCCCTTTGAATCTTCATAGGTCATGGCAGTCGGCACCACGGAGCAGGCAACTTGCGGTCGCACAACGCTCACCACTTTCACCACATCCAGTTTCATCCCGTATTCGTAGTCTTTCACCACCGGCGCAGGTTTACCCTGGTTGGCCGCGTACTGCTCCATGGCTTTGGCGTTGGCACTGAACGCCCTCTCAAACGTCCGGTCACCGCCGCCTTCTGCCAGCGCATTCAACGACATCGCCAGCGCCCCGGCGAACGCCACCCACTTAAAAACTTTCATACCCAGTACCTTCAAATCCAGGCTCAAAAAAAGCCCGGCATCGGCAATCGATGACGGGCCAGTTCAGGTGCGGCACGCTTACAAGTCTTTGGTCTTGCCGTCCTTCTTCTCATTCACGACGACGGGGTTACGCGCCTGTTCCTTGGCGACAAACGCCTCCACCGAACGGTCATTGGCCGCCATCATTTTCTCAAAGACTCTGTCGCCGCCACCTTCAGCCAAAACAACAGAAGACATCACCAACGCCGCTGCAAACGCACTCAGTTGTACAAGTTTCATGCTTGATTCCTCGTTTAATTAACTAACGGGATCAAGGTAACAATCCGAACCTTTCGTGACGGTGGCGCGCAAATTACATATCCGTTATGTAACCTGAAAGGCACCTGTGGCGAGGGAGCTTGCTCCCGCTGGGTCGCGAAGCGGCCCCTCCTTCACCAAAAAAAGAAGGGGCCTGCTACGCAGTCCAGCGGGAGCAAGCTCCCTCGCCACAGATAGTGGTATGCCTGAAACATTGGCTTATGAGGTGGGACTCCTCTCCTCTTCACCTCGGTGCGCGAGCTGATACAGCGCCGGCAAAATCAGCAGCGTCAGGATGGTCGAAGACAGAATCCCGCCGATCACCACCGTTGCCAACGGTCGCTGCACCTCCGCACCCGTGCCGGTCGCCAAAGCCATGGGAATGAAGCCCAGGGACGCCACCAGCGCCGTCATCAACACCGGGCGCAGACGCGTGAGCGCACCCTCATTGATTGCATCAGCGAGCGAACGCCCCTCCTCCCGCAAATTGCGGATAAACGCGATCATCACCAGACCGTTGAGCACCGCCACCCCCGATAGCGCAATGAAACCAACGCCCGCCGAGATCGACAGCGGAATATCCCGCAGCCACAAGGCCATGACGCCCCCGGTCAACGCAAACGGAATCCCGGTGAACACCAGCAAGCCATCCTTGAGGTTGTTGAACATCATGAACAGCAAGCCGAACACCAACAGCAAGGCCACCGGCACCACGATCTGCAAGCGTTTGGCCGCCGACTGCAACTGCTCGAACTGCCCGCCCCAGCCGGTCCAGTAACCCGCCGGCACCTGCACATCGCGCTCAATCACCTCACCGGCCTCTTTAACGAAGGAGCCAATATCGCGCCCACGCACGTTGGCGCTGACGATCACCAGCCGCTTGCCGTTTTCGCGGCTGACCTGATTCGGCCCGAGCACCAGATCAAGGCTGGCGACATCCTTGAGGGCGATGAAGCCAATCTGATCAGCCGCACCATTCAAGGGCGCCGGCACCGGAATCAACAGTGCCGACAAACCTTCGATGTCCTTGCGCATGGCATCGGAAAGGCGCACCACCATGTCGAAACGCCGATCGCCTTCATACAATGTCCCGGCCTGACGCCCGCCGACCGCCACCGCAATGGTGTCTTGCACGTCGCCGACGTTGAGCCCGTAACGCGCCGCCTTGTCGCGGTCGATGTTGATGGTCAGCACCGGCAGGCCAGTGGTTTGCTCGACCTTGACCTCGGACGCGCCGTTGACCTTCTGCATGGCGGCAGCGACCTTCGCCGCCGTGGCGTTGAGCACGTCCATGTCATCCCCGAACACCTTGACCGCGACATCGCTGCGCACGCCGGAGATCAGTTCGTTGAAGCGCAACTGGATCGGCTGCGACAGTTCATAGTTGCTGCCCGGCAGCGTCGCGGCGGCTTGTTGCAGTTCGGCCATCAGCGTTTCGCGGGACTTGCCCGGATCCGGCCACTGCGCCTTCGGCTTGAGCATCACGTAGCTGTCGGAGATGTTCGGCGGCATCGGGTCGGAGGCGATTTCGGCGGTGCCGGTGCGGGCGAACACACGCTCGACTTCGGGCACCTTGTTGAGAATCAAGGTCTCCAGACGCTGCTGCATATCCACCGATTGCGTGAGGCTGGTGCCCGGCACGCGCAAGGCTTGCAGGGCAAAATCGCCCTCACTGAGGCTCGGCACAAACTCGCTGCCCATGCGGCTGGTAAGCACGCCGCTGAGCACAATCACAGCCAGCGCCGCCCCAACCGCCATGGCGCGATGGGACATCACCCACGCCAGCGCCGGCGCATAAACGCGACGCGCGCCGCGCATGACCACGCCCTCTTCTTCCTTGACCTTGCCGGTGACAAACAACGCGATGGCCGCCGGCACAAAGGTCACCGACAACAGCATGGCGCCCAACAGCGCGATGACCACCGTAAAGGCCATCGGGTGGAACATTTTTCCTTCGACACCGCTCAGGGCGAAGATCGGCAGGTACACGACCATGATGATCAACTGGCCGAAAATCAGCGGCCGCCGCGCTTCTTTGGCCGCCGCGAATACTTCGTGGAAACGCTCGGAACGGCTCAGCAAACGCCCGTGATGCTGCTGCGCATGGGCCAGCCGTCGCAGGGTGTTTTCGACGATCACCACCGCGCCGTCGACGATGATGCCGAAGTCGAGGGCGCCGAGGCTCATCAGGTTGGCACTGACTTTGTTGGTGAACATGCCGGTGAAGGTGAACAGCATCGACAGCGGAATGACCATCGCGGTGATCAACGCCGCGCGGATGTTGCCCAGGAACAGGAACAGAATCGCGATGACCAGAATCGCCCCTTCCACCAGGTTCTTCTTCACCGTGGCGATGGCCTTGTCCACCAGGTGCGTGCGGTCATACACCGGCACCGCAATCACGCCTTTGGGCAGGGAACGATTGATCTGCTCAAGCCTGGTCGCCACTGCCTGGGAGACCGTCCGGCTGTTTTCGCCGATCAGCATGAACACCGTGCCCAGCACCACTTCGCGACCGTTTTCGGTGGCGGCACCGGTACGCAGTTCGCGGCCGATGTCTACCGTCGCGACGTTCTTGATCCGGATCGGCGTCCCGTCGACATTGGCCATCACGATATTGGCGATGTCGTCAGTGCTCGCCACTTGCCCAGGCGCGCGAATCAGCAGCTGCTCGCCGCTGCGCTCGATGTAACCGGCACCGACGTTGGCGTTGTTGCGCTCCAGCGCCGTGACCAGATCGGCGAGGGTCAATTTGTAAGCCGCCAGCCGCTTCGGGTCGGGGGCGATCTGGTATTCCTTGGCGAATCCGCCGATGGTGTTGATCTCGGCCACACCAGGCACGTTGCGCAATTGCGGCTTGATGATCCAGTCCTGAATCACCCGCAAATCGGTTGGCGTGTAGGCGGTGCCGTCGTCCTTCAGCGCACCGTCCTGCGCCTCCACCGTCCACAGGAAAATCTCCCCGAGGCCGGTGGAAATCGGCCCCATCAGCGCTTCCGCGCCCTCGGGCAATTGCTCCCTGGCGATCTGCAAGCGCTCGTTGACCAATTGCCGGGCAAAGAACAGATCGGTGCCGTCCTTGAAGATCACCGTGACCTGCGACAGCCCCGAACGCGACAGCGAACGGGTCTGCTCCAGCGCCGGCAAACCGGCCATGGCGGTTTCAATCGGGAAGGTGATGCGCTGCTCGGTTTCCAGCGGCGAGAACCCGGCCGCGCCGGTGTTGATTTGCACCTGGACGTTGGTGATGTCCGGCACGGCGTCGATCGGCAGTTTTTGGTAACTGGCGACGCCGAGGCCGGCCATGAGGAGAACGGCGAGCAGCACGATGATGCGCTGCTCGATGGCAAACTGGATCAGGCGTTCGAACATGAGAACCTTCCGGTCGAGGTTGACGGATCAGTGGGAGCCTTCAATGAGAATGCTCGGCTGAGGCTTTGCCCAATTCCGATTTGAGGATGAAGCTGCCGGCACTGGCGACTTGCACGCCCGGTTCCAGCCCTTGGGTGACTTCCACCAGACCGGCCGCGCGACTGCCCAACTCCACCGCTTGCGCCTTGAAGCCGTCATCGGTGCGCACGAACACCGTGGGTTTGTCCTCGACGGTCTGGATCGCGGTTTCAGGTACGGCGACCCTGGCTTGGCGACTGTCGGTCGCCACCAGCGCGGTGACGAACAGGCCGGGGCGCCACGAGCCTTGCGGATTTTCCAGGGTCACGCGGACCGTTGCAGTGCGGGTCTGTTCACCGAGCAAACTGCCGACGTAGGCCACGGTGCCGGCGACTTCAGCGTTGAGTTCCGGGGCGCTGACGGTGACCGGTTTGCCCACTTGTACCTTGGTCAGCTCCTTGGGCGAAACGCCGAACGTCACCCACACCCGCGACAGGTCGGAGAGGGTAAAAGCCGCCGAGGTTTCATCGACCACCTCCCCCGGCGTCAGGTGTTTTTCCACCACCACACCGTCGAACGGCGCACGCAGTTCATAGCGATTGCCGCCGGTGGCGACCACGCTGCCGCTGAGCACGCTGATTTTTTGCCGGGCATTGGTCAGGGCAATTTCGGCTTCTTCCAATGCCTGGCGTGCCTGAAGGAAATCCTGCTCGGCGGAGATCTTGTCCTGCCACAGTTTTTTCTCGCGTTCGTAGGTGGTGCGCGCCAAGGTCAGGCGCCGCTGCGCGGCAGCCTGTTCGCTGCGCTGATCAGAGATCTGCTGACTGGCGATCACCGCCAGCAACTGGCCCTTCTTCACCGGCTGCCCAAGATTGACCGATACCGACTCGACCACCCCGGGCACCCGAGGCACCACGTGCGCGGTACGGTCCTCGTCAAAGCGCACTTCGCCGGGGAACGGCAAGCCGAGGCTGATGTTCTGCGCCCGCGCTTCGGCCAGTTGAATGCCCGCCGCTGCGATCTGTTCGGTGCTCAGCTCCAGGTGCCCTTCTTCTGTATGTTCACCGTTGGCTGCTGTGCCTTCTTCAGCGTGACCGGCGTGTTCCGCCGCTTCATCGGCGTGCGCGTCGATGGACGCATTTCCCGGCCACATCGAGCCAATACCAATGCCCAGCGCCAACGTCGCCGCAGCCACCACGATCAGTTTTTTTTCCATGGAAACTCCTCTGCGCCATACCATCGCGCAGTGATTTGAAAGATGAAATTCAAGGGCTGACGGTGAGGTCGCCGAAGATGCGTTCGATGCGTACTCGCGCGTCCGTCGCCTCGCTGACGGCCTGGATGTATTGGCTGCGTGCGCTGATCAGGGTGCGCTGGGCGTCGAGCACATCGAGGAAGCCGAACTTGCCCATTTCGAAACCGCGTGTGGCGCTGTCGACCGCACTTTGCGCAGCGGGCAGGATGGTCTGGTTGAACGCCTCGACTTCGCCGTTGGCGGTCTGCCATTGCTCAAGGCTGGTCTGGATTTCCGTGCGCAAACGCAGCTCGGTGGCATTGCGCAGATCCCGCGCCTGATCGCTGCGCCGGGCTGCTGCCAGCACGTTGCCCTGATTGCGGTTGAACAGCGGAATCGGCAGCGACAGCCCGACCACGTTGACCCGCTCGCGCTCGGTTTCGCTGTATTGGCTGCCAATGCTCACGGTCAGGTCGGGAATGCGTTGCGACTTTTCCAGACCCAGTGAGGCTTCGCGCTGATCGATCTGCAATTTGGCCAGGCGCAGCTCGGCGGTCTCGTTCAGGCGCTCCAGCAATCGGCTCGCCGGTGGCACGGTGGGCATGCTTTGCGTGGCCGCTTGCACGGTGGTCGAGGCTGGCAACGGTGCGCCCATGACCTGCGCCAATTGCTGATAGGCGTTGGCCTGATCGCGCTCGGCGCGGCTCAGTTCCAGGCGTACTTCTAAGAGTTGCACGTGCGCCCGGGTGCCTTCGACCGGCGATGATTTGCCGGCCTCGATGCGTCCTTGGGCGACGCGCAAACCGTGTTCGGCCAGTTGCAGCGACTGACGAGACAACTGCAAGCGCTGTTGCGCGGTCCGGGCGCTGTTGAACGCCTGAATCACATCGGCGCGCAAGGCATTGCGCTTGCGCTCCCACTCGATCCCGGCGGCGTCCTGCGCGCGGCTGGCGACGTCGATCCGTGCGCCACGTTTGCCGCCCAGTTCGATCGGTTGGCTGAGCATCACCGTGGTGGTTCGCGAATCGCGTCGGGTGTCTTCAGCCTCCCACGACACTTCGGGGTTGGGGATCAGACCGGCCTGTTTGCGCTCACCCTCGACGATGCCGATTTCCCACTGCGCAGCCGCCAGATCCGGGTTACCGGCGAATGCCGTTTGCAGGGCTTGATCGAGGGTCAGGGTCGATGCATGCACAAGCCCCGTGCCGGCCAGCCACACAACGCTGGCCGTCACTGTCCTCGCTGTTTTTTTCAGGCGTGCTCGCGCCGTCCGCTCTTTTAAACCGGGCAATGGAAGACTTCCTTTATTCAAGAATCTTTGATGCCGCCACGGTAGGGTTTTGAACTTATCGGCAAGGTGACTGGAACATTACAAATCCGTCATCCACGGCTTATGGAAGTTGTTTTGATCTAGGATGCGAAGTGCAAAAGGCAACATAGCAATACATGGAAACAAATACACGGTAGTTATCTGCCAAACAGCACTTGCCTGAATGTAGCGCATGGGCATTCGGGCTTGCCCGCTGCGACAGGCTGTCGCAGATGACCATACTCAGGGCTCAAGACTCAGCATTTCAGTTGACCCTGTAGCCACTACAGCCTTTACCTTGCACGCCATCACACAGGGAAACCGCCGTAGGAAACCAGCACTCACAACCTCTAGTCGTTATTCAAATCCGTCCGGAAGCCCCTACAAAAATAACAACTTTCCTGGCCACCTTAATTAAATATCCATTAAATAAAAGTGGTGATAAATCATGCGAATCCTTGTCGTCGAGGACGAGCTTAAAGCTGCCGAATACTTGCATCAGGGACTGACGGAAAGTGGTTATATCGTTGACCACGCGGCCACTGGCGCCGACGGACTGCATCTGGCGCAACAGCAGGCATACGACCTGGTGATCCTGGATGTGAACCTGCCGGAACTCGATGGCTGGGGCGTGCTGGAACAATTGCGTCGCACCCACTCCACCCGGGTGATGATGCTCACCGCCCGCGGGCGTCTGGCCGACAAGATTCGTGGTCTGGATCTGGGTGCCGACGATTATCTGGTCAAGCCATTCGAGTTTCCGGAATTGCTGGCGCGGGTTCGCACGCTGATGCGCCGCAGCGAAAACATCCCGGTGCCGCAGGTGCTCAAAGTCGCCGATCTGGAACTTGATCCGGGCCGTCACCGCGCCTTTCGCGGCGAGCAGCGCATCGACCTGACCACCAAGGAGTTCGCCCTGCTGCATCTGCTGATGCGCCAGTCCGGGGAAGTACTGACCCGCACCCAGATCATTTCGCTGGTGTGGGACATGAACTTCGACTGCGACACCAACGTGGTCGAAGTGTCGATCCGGCGTTTGCGGGCGAAGATCGACGACCCGTTCGACAGCAAACTGATCCACACCCTGCGCGGTGTCGGCTATGTCCTGGAGGCGCGGGAATGAAGCCGGCCAGCCTGTCGATGCGCCTGGGCCTGACGGTGAGTATTCTCGGCGCGCTACTGGTGGTGTTCCTGGCGATCCTTGCCTACTTTGCCCTGACCCATGAGTTGAACGCGTTATCCAGAAACAGCCTGGCCCAGAAGGTGGAACAGGTGGAACACAGCCTGTCGCTGTACGCCGATGCCGCAGAAATTCGTTCGGCGCCGCACATTCTGCTCGATCAGGTCATGGGCCATGACAACCTCACCCTGACGATTTATGACCGCAGAAACTTGCGCACGCCGCTGTTGAAATCCGGCTCCGGCATGGCCGACCCGCGCCTTGAACGCAAGGCAGTGCTGGCCGCCGACGAACCACTGGCGTTCTCCGACGGCACCGACGATCAAGGCAAGCGCTACCTGACCGCTTCTCGGTTGGTCCGCATCAAGGACGGCACCCGCGTCCCGGTGCTGCTGTCGATGGACGATGCCCACAATCAGGCGTTGCTCAGCGCCTATCTGCGCTCGACGCTGATTGCTTTGCCGTTGCTGCTGATCTTCATCGGCCTCAGTGCCTGGGCCGCCGTACAGCGGGGGCTGATGCCGTTGCGCGAGTTTCGCAAAGTGGCGGCGATGGTCTCGACGCAAGACCTCGGCCATCGGCTGTCGGTGCTCGACATGCCCCAGGAACTCAGTGAACTGGCCCAGGGGATCAACGTCATGCTGGATCGCCTCGACAATGGTGTGCAGCAGCTGTCGCAGTTCTCCGATGACCTGGCCCATGAACTGCGCACGCCGATCAACAATCTGATGGGCAAGGCACAGGTGACGCTGTCCCGGGAACGCACGGCCGAGGCGTACAAAAACGTCTTGGTGTCCTGCACCGAAGAGCTGGAGCGTGTTGCGCGGATTGTCTCGGACATGCTGTTTCTGGCGCAGGCCAGTAACCCCGCAGCGCTCACATCTTTCGAGTCGGTCGCCCTGGAAGAAGAAGTCGAAAAAGTGGCCGACCTGTTTTCCTTGTCGGCGCAAGACAAGCGCATCAGCCTGAGCGTGACCGGCAGCGCGCGCGTGCTGGGCGACCGGCTGATGATTCAACGGGCGATCTCGAACCTGCTGTCCAACGCCCTGCGCCACTGTCCGGCCGGGCAAACGGTTTCGCTGCACATTGAGCAAGAGGCGACACAGGTTGCACTGGAAGTCAGCAACCCCGGCGCGGGCATCGAAGCGCAGCATCTGCCGCACCTGTTCGACCGCTTTTACCGGGTCGACAGCAGCCGCTCCCGCTCACAAGGCAGCACCGGACTGGGCCTGGCCATCGTGCGCTCGATCATGAGCCTGCATCAGGGGGTGGCACAGGTTAAAAGCTCGCCTGGGACGTTGACGGTGTTTCGATTGGGATTTCCCACCCCCGATGAATAGATGCCCAGTCATTCAACCTGCATTTTTTCTGAAACGCCTTCATACGCGATAGGAAAAATCGTCGCGCGAAGAACCCTGAAGAGCCACAAAAGTCAGTCATCACGATTTCGCACCTCCATGCAGCTGAAATTTCCGACAAGTGCATGCGTCGAAATCGTTGGGGCGGGTATGTCCCGCAATACCGTCCCATTCAACACCCGCCGATGCGTCACGAAAAAAATCGTCAAGCCGACAATTGATGTGTACGTATTTCAACACCCCTTGAATATGGTTTTTGAAACTTCCTGTCATTTTTGACCGAGCCAATACCTGCCTTATACATTTGCTCCGTGCTCGATACAGCACATCCAATGTCTAACAAAAAGAGAGTTTAATCATGGGTTATATGGGTAACTGGAACGCCAACAAAGTGATCGACCTTGAACAACAGGAAGCGCCTACGCCAGAGCAGGTTGAAGAACTGCAACTGACTGAGGCTGAACAGTCCGAACTGGAAGCTGTATAAAAAACGGGGGGCCGGCGCCCCCCGTTTCTCGAGGGAACGAACAATGGGTTTCACACTTGCCGAACGAGAACTCACCCTGGAGCAAGCTGAACAGCGGATTCACGCTGAACTTGATGGCTTGGGCCTGCGTGTCGACACCCGCACACTGGGCCAGCAGATTGTCGCGGTCCATGCCTCTGCCAGCTCCAGCGATCAGCACCACACCGCCAGGGGATCAGGTAAAGGCTACCCGCGCCACGCCCGTGTCGGTGCACTTTACGAAATGCTGGAACACTATTTAAGTGACCACTTGGATACATCCGACATTCACTATGTAGCCCCGCGCTATTTTTCCGACACATCACTATTTACCGACGACACTGCCCTGGCACTTATCGCCGAACAACCCAATGCCATAACAGCCTGCCGACAGTATACGGATGTTCTAAAGCGCACTTCATTTACATACCCGGTCGCTTTATGCACACCCGGTTATTCACGACGAACACTGATACAAGACACAACCAACTATGGCGCACTGCAACGTTATGCCAGTAATAGCGGAACCGCTATTGGCGCAACTTACAACGAGGCGATTTTGCATGCTGCCAATGAATGTATTGAGCGCGATGCGGTTTCGTTGTTCTTGCTGGAGCATTTCTACTACGAAAACCACGCGCCCCTGCGCCGCGTCGCACGCATGTCCGATCACGACGAGCTGGGTCGGCTGTGGCTGGACGCCGAAGCGGAGATCGGTGCCGAGATCGTCCTTGTCGACATCAGCACCGAATTCCTGCCGCGAACCTTTCTGGCCTTTTCAGCCGCGCCATGCACTCACCCGCGAGTCTTCGGCACCGGTTGCTCGATCGATGCCAGGCATGGCGCATGGCGAGCACTTACCGAACTGGTTCAGTTACATCTTTGGTCCTCGGAGCCTGAACTGAGAGACTATCTGAGCAACGCTCAGCGGCATCTGACGGCCTTTCCTCGCCTGTTGCGCTGCCTGCGATTCGATCTGCATCCGCTGTTGAACCTGTGCGAGCAACAAACGGTAGTCTTGCCCGATGCTCGTGATGAACGACCATTGGCCGAGCAAATCAGCTTGCTGGCCGAAGACCTGCATCGGTATGGGCGCACGCTGGGCATTGCACCGCTTCACCAGACCGCACTCGGGACCACGCTGGTCAATGTCGTCATTCCGGGGCTGGAGCGATTTTTCGTAGTCTCCAGCGGCAACGTGGTTATCCCGCAGGCGCGGGGACGGCGCTTGGAAAGGCGACATGGAGCGCCGGCATGAACGCTCGATCGGCAACGACTGCCCTCCATCGAGAACAGCGCTTGGCTCAATCCTTCGTCCGTCATGTGGCATCCCCTGGCAAACTCGATCGTTACATCGAGCCCTTGGGGCCGGGGCTCCATCAGCTCTTCGTTCTGCGCGTGAATGGCTGCGACTGGGTGGGCCGAAAAGTCCTGCAACACACTGACACTGACGGCTGGCATATCAACAGCCTGCTCAGGCCCTGGATGTTGCTCGGACCGCTCGCTGAGTGGCATTGGGGCAATGAAGGTGCAGAGATCTATTTTCGAGGAGTTACCCGACAAGAAAAGGAAACGGCTTTCCACGTTGCGCAGACTCAACCGGACAGCGAGGTGTGTTTCCCGTTTCCTGTCACTGATGACACGGGCCTGGAGTTTGTTTGCCCGCCCGAATACTGGCAGTGCAATGAATCGCTCGCCAAGCAACTGGATGCCGACGAAAGCCACTTTCGCCAGCACTGCGCAACGTTACTCAAGACGATATCGAGTCCCGGCGCGGTGATTCATGATCCGGCGTGCTCGACTGGGGAATTCATTGCGCACCTGGCCCGCGAACTCCCCGACCGACATTGCCTGGGCTCCGATCGTTCGGCCTCGATGATCGAACATGCAAAAAATCGTCATGGCACCTCATCTGCCGAATTTTATCTGGCCGATGCCCGAAACATTGCCTCTGCCGGCATCAAATGTGATGTGCTGATACTGCGTTTCCTCAATGCCGAAGTCATGACTCGCGCCGATGCGCAGCAGACATTGCACGATATGGCACCGTGCGTGAATCCGGGAGGCACGATTATCGTTTTCGGCCATACGCCGGTACTGATTTCCGTTCCCTACATGGCCCAGATCCTGAAACTGCAGGTGATTTCCAGTGTAGCGGCCCGCCCCGGGCACACGGAGCTGTTCCAGTTCTACAGGCTGAAGGTTCCCATCTGATGCTGGTCTCCCCGATCAATGGCTACTACCCGACTTGTGACGGCCACCATCTCTATTGGGAGCGGCACGGCACCCCCGGCAGCGAACCGATATTTTTCCTGCATGGCGGGCCGGGTGGTCGTAGCACCCTCCATCATCTTGAGTTCTTCGATCTGCGATGTTTCGATATCATTTTGTTCGACCAGCGAGGCTGCGGGCGCTCCCTTCCCATCGGCGAGCTCCAGCACAACAACACTGGGCTATCCGTTGAAGACATCGATGCCCTGCGTCGGCATTTTGGTTTCGAAAAAATCAGTTTGCTGGGCATTTCATGGGGAAGCTGGTTGGCCATCCAATACCAGCGGCGCTATCCCGACGCCATTCTGAAAACCACGTTGGTCTCGGTGTTCATACCGTTTGTTGCGAACGTAAGCGCCTACGATAAAACCTTGAGCGAGGGTTTATCTCAATTCGCCTTTGGCTCCCACGACGCCAGTGCGCGGGGTATCTACCAGCTACTGAGCAATGGTTGCGAGGTGCAACAGCGTCAGGCTGCCATCCACTGGCTGCAGGCCATTTTGCAATTGAACGGGCAATCGATGTGCCCGCACGCACTCAAAGACTTCGTTGATGAAGAAGCGGTGCGCGCCATCTGCCTGGAGTTGCATTACCACGTTAATCACTATTTCTTCACGCGGGCGGACGAGCGTCTCTGGGTCGATCCCGATACCCTGGTGATACAAGGCATCAAAGACACCTTTGGCATGTCCAGCGTACGTTGGCTTCGCCAGCGCCAGAATATCCGTTGTCGTCTGCTCCACGCCGGGCACAACGCCTTCGACCTCGCGATAATGAGAACCGTGCGCCAGTCGCTGAAACGAGAAAGTGGGCATAAATAGAAACGGCACCCGAAGGTGCCGTTCGACGTCGCAGGCCGATCTGTTACTTACGCGCCACCTCCCACGATTTCAGCAGTTCGGCATAGCTCACGGTTTCACCCTTGGGCTTCTCGTTGGCCAGTTTCGGCTTCGGTGCGCCCGGTTGGTCGAACCAGTATTGCGCGTCGCGTTCCGGGTTCATTTTCGGCGCGCAAGTGGCCTGGGCCTTGGAGCGTTCCAGACGGGTCATGATCGCGTCCTGATCCTTGGCCAGACCATCGAGCGCCTGTTGCGGGGTTTTCTCGCCGCTGGCGGCTTCGGCGATGTGGCTCCACCACAACTGTGCCAGACGCGGATAGTCCGGCACGTTGGTGCCGGTCGGGGTCCATTGCACGCGGGCCGGGCTACGGTAGAACTCGACCAGGCCACCGAGCTTCGGCGCCAGGTCGGTCATCGCTTGAGAGTTGATGTCCGACTCGCGGATCGGTGTCAGGCCGACGATGGTTTTCTTCAGCGACACGGTTTTCGAGGTCACGAACTGCGCGTACAGCCAGGCCGCGAGTTTCTGTTTCTCAGGCGTGGACTTCATGAATGTCCAGGAACCCACGTCCTGATACCCAAGCTTCATGCCCTCTTCCCAGTACGGCCCTCTCGGCGACGGCGCCATGCGCCACTTCGGCGTACCGTCGGCATTCACCACCGGCAGCCCCGGTTTGGTCATGTCGGCGGTGAACGCGGTGTACCAGAAAATCTGCTGGGCAATGTTGCCCTGGGACGGCACCGGGCCGGATTCGGAGAAGGTCATGCCCGCCGCTTCCGGTGGCGCATATTTCTTCAGCCAGTCGACGTATTTGGTGGTGGCAAAAACCGCTGCCGGGCCGTTGGTATCGCCTCCGCGGGTCACGCTGGAGCCGACCGGATGACAGTCTTCGACACGAATGCCCCACTCATCCACCGGCAAACCGTTGGGCAAGCCCTTGTCACCGCCACCGGCCATGGAGAACCAGGCATCGGTAAAGCGCCAGCCCAGGGACGGGTCTTTCTTGCCGTAGTCCATGTGCCCGTAGACCCGCTTGCCGTCGATCTCCTTGACGTCTTCGCTGAAGAATTTGGCGATGTCTTCATAGGCAGACCAGTTCACCGGCACGCCCAGTTCATAGCCATACTTTTCCTTGAACTTGGCTTTCAGCTCCGGGCGCTCGAACCAGTCGGCGCGGAACCAGTAGAGGTTGGCGAACTGTTGATCGGGCAATTGATAGAGCTTGCCATCGGGCGCGGTGGTGAAGGAAATGCCGATGAAGTCCTTGATGTCGAGGGTCGGCGAGGTGAAGTTCTTGCCTTCGTTGGCCATCAGGTCAGTGATCGACTCGGTCTTGCCATAGCGAAAGTGCGTACCGATCAGGTCGGAGTCGTTGACCCAGCCGTCATAGATGCTCTTGTCCGACTGCATCACGGTCTGCAGCTTTTCCACCACATCGCCTTCTTGCAGCAAGTCGTGGGTGACTTTGATCCCGGTGATCTCGGTGAAGGCCTTGGCCAGCACCTTGGACTCGTATTCATGGGTGGTCAGGGTTTCCGAGACAACCTTGATGTCCATCCCGCGAAACGGCTCGGCCGCCTTGATGAACCACTTCAATTCCGCGAGTTGCTGATCGGCCGTCAAGGTGGACGGTTTGAATTCGCCGCCGATCCACTTTTTCGCAGCGTCTTCGTAGGCATCAGCCCAGGCCGATGCGCTCAATCCGCTGAGTGCCAGCATGGCTGCCAGTGAAATGCTATGTCGCAGCTTATTGTTTTTGTCGAACATAGAGACCTCCTTTATGGGTTTCGGAGCAACATTGCCGAGCGATTCGACTAGCCCCAACGCATCACAGCCAACAGCCACACCAGGGACAACGCGAACGCTATCCAGATGCTCCAGTCGGTGACGCCGATTACCAGCAAATGCAGGTAGGCGCTGCCGAGAAGACCGATAAACAAGCGATCGCCACGGGTGGTGGCAATCGGCAGAAAACCTTTTCGAAGAATGCTTGGCGAACGCAACTCCCAGGTCGTCATGCCCACCAGGATCAAGGCGATGACGCCGAAGAACGCCGCCGTCGGGCCGGTCCAACTCATCCATTCCATCATCAGTTCCTCATACCCGGCCCAGGGCAAAGCCCTTGGCCACATGGTTGCGAACAAACCAGATCACCAGCATGCCCGGCAGGATGGTCAACACCCCCGCTGCCGCTAGCACGCCCCAGTCGATGCCCGACGCCGAGACCGTACGGGTCATCACCGCGGCGATGGGTTTGGCGTTCACCGACGTCAGGGTTCGCGCCAGCAACAGTTCGACCCAGGAAAACATGAAGCAGAAAAACGCCGTGACACCGATCCCGGAACCGATCAGCGGGACGAAAATCTTCACGAAGAACTTGGGAAAGCTGTAGCCGTCGATGTAGGCCGTTTCGTCGATTTCCTTGGGGACACCAGACATGAAGCCCTCAAGAATCCACACCGCCAGCGGCACGTTAAACAGACAGTGAGCCAACGCCACCGCGATGTGCGTGTCGAACAACCCGATCGAGGAATACAGCTGGAAGAACGGCAGCAGGAACACCGCCGGCGGTGCCATGCGGTTGGTCAGCAGCCAGAAAAACAGGTGCTTGTCACCGAGAAAGCGGTAACGGGAAAACGCATAGGCCGCCGGCAACGCCACGGTCAGGGAAATGATCGTGTTCATGCTGACGTAGTACGCCGAGTTGAGGTAGCCGGTGTACCAGCTCGGGTCGGTGAAGATCACCTTGTAGTTGGCGAAGGTGAAATCCTGGGGAAACAGCGTCAGGCCGCCGAGGATTTCGGTGTTGCTCTTGAAGGACATGTTCAACAGCCAGTAAATCGGCACCAAAAGGAACAGGATGTAGATCAGCAGCGGGATCAGCTTTCTCTTGCTCATGGCGGGCCTCACCGATTGGCGTCAGAGTGAGTCATGGCGGTGTAGAACAGCCACGACACCAACAGGATGATCAGGAAGTACACCAGCGAGAAAGCTGCCGCCGGGCCCAGATCGAATTGGCCTACGGCCATTTGGGTCAAAGTCTGACTCAAGAAGGTCGTGGCATTGCCCGGACCGCCACCGGTCAGCACGAACGGCTCGGTGTAGATCATGAAACTGTCCATGAACCGCAGCATCACCGCGATCAGCAGCACGCTCTTGAGCTTGGGCAACTGGATGTGTCGGAACACCGCCCAGGCCGACGCCCGATCGATCCGCGCCGCCTGGTAGTACACGTCCGGAATCGCCCGCAGACCGGAGAAACACAACAACGCCACCAGCGACGTCCAGTGCCACACATCCATCACTAGCACCGTGACCCAGGCATCCATGGTGTTGGCCGCATAGTTGTAGCTGATGCCCATGCCGTTGAGGCTCGACCCGAGCAGGCCGATATCGGCGCGACCGAAGATCTGCCAGATGGTGCCGACCACGTTCCATGGAATCAGCAGCGGAATCGCCAGAATGATCAGCACCACCGACGACCAGCGGCCCTTGATCGGCATGGTCAGGGCGATGGCGATGCCCAACGGGATTTCGATCAATAACACGCAGCCGGAGTAGATGAACTGACGCAGCAAAGACGCATGCAGGCGTGGATCGAGCAGCACCTGCTTGTACCAGTCGGCGCCGACGAAGTAGCGGCTGGACTGGTCGAAGATGTCCTGCACCGAGTAGTTGACCACGGTCATCATCGGGATCACCGCACTGAATGCCACCAGCAGGAACACCGGCAGCACCAGCCACCAGGCCTTGTTGTTCTGCACCTTGTTCATGGCAGCACCTCCAGCAGGTAATCATCGGCATAGACCATCAACCACTGGGCCGGAAAACTGATGTACACCGTGCCATCGGGCACCGGTTTGTCTTCGGCCAGGCGTACTTTCAGCAGAACGCCGTCGAGGTTCAGGGTCATGATCTTGTAGGTGCCCAGGTCTTCGACGTGTACGACCTTTGCCTGCAACGCGTCATCAAAGGCCTCCTCCCACACATGAACGAACTCCGGACGGATGCCGACCTTCAGGGTTTTCCATTCGGTGTCGGCGATTTGTTTCTGCATCGCTTCGGACAACGGCAAGTGAGTCCCGGCAAAACCGACACCGCCGGGTTGCGGTTGAACCTCGATCAGGTTCATCCCCGGGCTGCCGATGAAATAGCCGACAAAGGTGTGGCTCGGCCGCTCGAACAATTCCCGTGGCGTACCGAACTGCACGATCTGCCCGCCATACATCACTGCGATCTTGTCGGCGAAGGTCGAAGCTTCGAGCTGATCGTGGGTGACGTAGACCATGGTGATGTTGAACTGCTCGTGGATCTGCTTGAGCTTGCGCCGCAGCTTCCACTTCAGGTGCGGGTCGATTACCGTCAACGGTTCATCGAAGAGGATCGCCGACACGTCATCGCGCACCAGCCCACGGCCCATGGAGACTTTCTGTTTTTCATCGGCGGTGAGGTTGCGCGCCTTCTTGTGCAGCAATGCCTGAAGGTCGAGGACTTCGGCGATTTCATGCACCTTGCTGTAGATTTTCGCTTCGACCATGCCCTGATTGCGCAGCGGGAAGGCCAGGTTGTCGAACACTGTCATGGTGTCGTAGACCACCGGGAACTGGAAAACCTGGGCGATGTTGCGCTTTTCCGGGGTCAGTTCGTTGACCACTTTACTGTCGAACAACACCTGGCCCTGGGACGGGCTGAGCAACCCGGAAATGATGTTGAGCAAGGTCGACTTGCCGCACCCCGATGGCCCGAGCAGCGCATAAGCGCCGCCCTGCTCCCAGACGTGGTCCATCTCGCGGATCGCGTAATCCTCAGGGCCGGCTGGCGTGCGGGTGTAGCTGTGGGCAAGGCTCTGCAAACGGATTTCGGCCATCAGGCAACCCTCGCAATACGGCGACCGGGCGCCTGGACCAGCCGCCCCTGCATATCGAACACAAACAGTTTATGAGTCGGGATATAGATGCGAATCGGCGCATCGACGTCGTATTCGTGCACCCCCGGCAAGTGCAGCACCAGCAAGAAATACTCGTTGCGCACGTGCAGGAAGGTTTCCGAACCGCTGATCTCGGCCACCTCGACGGTCACCGCCAGTTCCAGATCGTCGTCGTTGCTCGGCACCAGCGAGATATGGCTGGGACGCACGCCGAAACGGAACTCGCCCTCGCCCACCGGACGCAGATCGACGTTCAACGGGAAGTGCACGAAATTGGCGAAACTGACTTCGTTGCCGGCAATGCGCCCCGGCATCAGGTTGATCGGTGGCTCGGAGAACAACTCCGCCGCCAGCACGGTTTGCGGCTGGTGATACACCTCGGAGGATTTGCCGCTCTGAATCACCCGGCCTTCGTGAAGAATCGTCGTGGTGCCGCCCAGCGCCAGGGCTTCGTTGGGTTCGGTGGTGGCGTAAATCGCGATGGTATTGCGCGCCTTGAACAGCTCGCGCATTTCCTGGCGCAGCTCCTCGCGCAGCTTGTAGTCGAGGTTGACCAGCGGCTCGTCGAACAGAATCAGCTCGGCGTCCTTGACCAGCGCCCGGGCCATGGCGGTGCGCTGTTGCTGGCCGCCGGAGAGCTCCAACGGATGGCGCTGGAGAAACTTCTCGATGCGCAGCATCTTCGCGGTTTCCAGCACTTTGCTCTGGATCAGCTCATTGGCAACGCCACCCTGACGCAGCGGCGAGGCGATGTTCTCGAACACCGTCATGGTCGGGTAATTGATGAACTGCTGATAGACCATCGACACGTTGCGCAAACGCACCGGGCGCTGGGTGACGTCGACGCCGTTCATCAGGATGCGGCCGCTGTCGGGCTTGTCCAGACCGGCCATCAGGCGCATGAGGCTGGTTTTGCCGGACAGCGTGCGACCGAGCAAAACGTTGAACGATCCGGGTTCGAAATTAAGGCACGCATCGTCGATCCAGGTCTGGCCTTCGATGGTGCGGCTGACATGTTCCAGGATTAGTGACATGGCTCGGCCTTTTTTTATTTTTTGAGTCAAGCGACCGGAGCTACATAGCGACATCCGTGCCAAAAATCTCAAACGTTTGATTTGGCTGGAAATCCCATCAAACAAGATAAAAATCGGATTCGTTGATGAACAGAAATGAACAACCACGAATGAACAACTGAACAATCCGGCGGTTGACAATGAACAATAGTGAACAACACTCTACGGATGCTTTAGCAAGACGATTACTCGAATCCCCCACATCCTGTGTAGCAGCTGGCGAAGCCTGCGTTCGGCGACGCAGTCGTCGTAAGACCTGTTTGCGTGGTCGTCCTGATACACCGCGACGCCTGATTTCACGACGACTGCGTCGCCGAACGCAGGCTTCGCCAGCTGCTACATGAAGCGTGTTACTCATAACAAAAATAATAATGCCCAGAGATCGACCGCCATGGCCGTACCTGTCTCAAAGCGCTCCCACGACGCCATCATCCAGGACTCCTGGTCCCGCTGCCGCGCGTTCGGGCTCGATCATCAGAGCGCTCCGGCGTTCGATCAGCTGCCGGCAGACGGCATCGCCCACTTGCTGGAGAGCCAGCATTCCCTGGTGCAAACCACCCATCAGGAAGTCCTGCCGTATTACGAAAACATCCTCAGCAACTCCAATTGCCTGATCATGCTCGCCGACAATCACGGCCAGGTGCTGACGTCGTGGGGTACCCAGCGTTTCATCGAACCGAGCCTGACCCGCGGTTTCAGCGTCGGCGCCAGCTGGATGGAGCATTGCAGCGGGACCAATGCGATCGGCACCGCGCTGGCCTGCGAGCAGGCCGTGCACATCGAGCACGATGAGCATTTCCTCAAGGCCAACCGCTTCATGACCGGTTCCGCCGCGCCGATTTTCGATGCCGAGCGCAAGGTAATCGCGGTGCTGGACGTGTCCAGCGACAGCTACCTGCCGCCCTCCCACACCCTGGGCATGGTCAAGATGATGAGCCAGACCGTGGAGAACCGGCTGATCCTCAACCTGTTCCACGGCCAGCATTTCCAACTGACCTTCAACACCGGGTTGAACAACCTCGACAGCCAATGGGCCGGGATGCTGATCTTCGATGAAACCGGTCAGGTACTGTCGGCCAACCGCCGGGCCGACAATCTGCTGGGCATCAGCCTGTCGCGGGTCAGCGTCGAAAGCCTGTTCAAAGTCTCGTTGATGGAACTGCTGAATCAGCCGGACGGCCTGCCGTTTTCCCTGCAAGCCTCAGGAAACAACCGTTTCCAGTGCGTGCTGAAACGACCGAAACAGGCGTCGATTCAGGCGCGGCTGTTTGCAGAAAAAAAGAGCACTGAAACGAAAAGCCCTGAAATAAAGTGCACTGAGCCCACCCTGGCAGCGCCCGCCGCGATCAGCCTCAACACCCTGCACTTTGGCGACAGCCGCGTGGAAAAAGCCGTGCGCCAGGCCGAACGTTTGCTGGAGAAGGACATTCCATTGTTGATCCACGGGGAAACCGGGGTCGGCAAGGAAGTCTTCGTCAAAGCCCTGCACCACGCCAGCTCACGCAGCAAACAACCGTTCATTGCCGTCAACTGTGCAGCGATCCCCGCCGAACTGGTGGAGTCCGAGCTGTTTGGCTACGAGAAAGGCGCGTTCACCGGCGCCAACCAGAAAGGCAGCATCGGGCTGATCCGCAAGGCCGACAAAGGCACCCTGTTCCTCGATGAAATCGGCGACATGCCGCTACCGACCCAGGCCCGGCTGCTGCGGGTATTGCAGGAACGTTGCGTACAACCGGTGGGCAGCAGCGAGTTGTTCCCGGTGGACATCCGGATCATCTCGGCGACCAACCGCTTGTTGCGCGAGCAGGTGCAGTTGGGGCGGTTTCGTGAGGATTTGTATTACCGCATCGGCGGTTTGACCCTGGAACTGCCACCGATCAGGGAGCGCAGCGACAAGCAGGCGTTGTTCAAGCGCTTGTGGGAGCAACACCGTGAACCGTCGCAGTGGGCCGGGTTGAGCCCCGAGGTGTTGGAACTGTTCAGCCGCCATCCGTGGCCGGGGAATTTGCGTCAGGTCAGCAGCGTGATGCAGGTGGCGTTGGCCATGGCCGAAGAGCAACCCGTGCGGCCGGAACATTTGCCGGATGATTTTTTTGTCGATCTGGAGATGGAGCCGGTGGATACGCCGGAGCCGATAGCCGTTGATTTGAATGATGCCGAGGCATTGAATCGGCAATTGCAGGCGGCTGGGGGAAATATTTCGCACTTGGCGCGGCGGTTAGGGGTTAGTCGCAATACCCTTTACAAGCGGTTGCGCCAATTGGGGGATTGAAGGCTGCGATCTTTTGATCTTCAACCAAACAAACAAAAACCCGCACAAGGCGGGTTTTGTTTGTAGCAAACGCAGCGATCAGTCAGCCAGACGCCAGGTCGTGCCGCCCTTGCCGTCTTCCAGCACCACGCCCATGGCGGTGAGCTGGTCGCGGATGCGGTCGGATTCGGCCCAGTCTTTGTTGGCACGGGCAGTCAGGCGCGCCTGGATCAGTGCATCGACTTCAGCCGCGTCGACCCGCCCTTCGGCACCGGCCTGCAGGAAGTCATCGGCTTCAAGCTGCAATACACCCAGCACGCTGGCCAGTTCCTTCAAGCGTGCCGCCAGACCGGCCGCCGCATCCAGATCGCTCTCGCGCAGACGGTTGATCTCGCGGACCATCTCGAACAGCACCGCACAGGCTTCCGGCGTGCCGAAGTCGTCGTTCATCACCTGGGTGAAACGCTCGACGAAGGCTTCGCCGCCAGCAGGTGCCACTTTCGGCAGGCCTTTCAACGCATGGTAGAAACGCTCGAGGGCGCCCTTGGCGTCCTTGAGGTTGTCTTCCGAATAGTTGATCGCGCTGCGGTAGTGGCTCGACACCAGCAGGTAACGCACGACTTCCGGGTGGTACTTGTCGAGCACGTCGCGAATGGTGAAGAAGTTGTTCAAGGACTTGGACATCTTCTCGCCATTGATGCGAATCATGCCGCAATGCATCCACGCGTTGGCGTAGGTCTTGCCGGTGGCCGCTTCGCTCTGGGCGATTTCGTTTTCGTGGTGCGGGAACTCGAGGTCGCTGCCGCCGCCATGAATATCGAAGGTCTCGCCCAGGCAGCAGGTGGACATCACCGAGCACTCGATGTGCCAGCCCGGACGACCGTCGCCCCACGGCGATGGCCAGCTCGGCTCGCCTGGCTTGGCGCCTTTCCACAGCACGAAGTCCAGCGGGTCCTGTTTCGACTCGTCGACTTCGATTCGTGCGCCGATGCGCAGGTCTTCGATCTTCTTGCGCGACAGCTTGCCGTAGCCCATGAACTTGGCGACGCGGTAGTACACATCGCCATTGCCCGGTGCGTAGGCGTAACCCTTGTCGATCAGGGTCTGGATCATCGCGTGCATGCCCGGGATGTGATCCGTGGCACGCGGCTCCATGTCCGGTTTTTTGATGTTCAGGCGCGCTTCATCTTCGTGCATCGCTGCGATCATGCGCTCGGTCAAGGCCTCGAACGACTCGCCGTTCTCGTTGGCCCGATTGATGATCTTGTCGTCGATATCGGTGATGTTGCGCACGTAGGTCAGGTCGTAACCGCTGAACCGCAACCAGCGGGTCACCAGGTCGAACGCGACCATGCTGCGGCCATGGCCCAGGTGGCAGTAGTCGTACACGGTCATCCCGCAGACGTACATGCGCACCTTGTTGCCATCCAGCGGCTTGAAGACTTCTTTGCTCTTGGTGAGCGTGTTGTAGATCGTAAGCACGACGGTTCCTTAAGACTTGATCACTGGCCCCACGAATCACGCAGGGTCACGGTACGGTTGAATACCGGAGCGCCCGGTTTCGAGTCCTTGATATCCGCGACGAAGTAACCTTCGCGCTCGAACTGGAAACGGTCTTCCGGCTGTGCGTTGCCCAACGAGGGTTCAGCACGACAACCGGTGAGGACTTGCAGTGAGTCAGGGTTGATGTTGTCCAGGAAACTGGCGCTGTCTTCGGCCTTCTCCGGGTTCGGAGAACGGAACAGACGATCGTACAGACGCACTTCGCACTCGACGCTGGCCGCGGCCGGCACCCAGTGGATCACGCCTTTGACCTTGCGGCCCTCAGGGTTCTTGCCGAGCGTTTCCGGGTCGTACGAGCAACGCAGTTCGACGATGTTGCCATCGGCGTCCTTGATCGCTTCGTCGGCACGGATCACGTAGCTGCCGCGCAGACGCACTTCGCCGTTCGGCTCCAGGCGCTTGTAGCCTTTTGGCGGCTCTTCCATGAAGTCTTCACGGTCGATGTAGAGCTCACGGGCGAACGGCAGAACGCGCACGCCCATGTCTTCTTTCGGGTGGCACGCCAGTTCGAGGTTTTCGACCTGACCTTCCGGGTAGTTGGTGATCACGACTTTCAGCGGACGCAGCACGCACATGGCGCGCGGGGCGCTGTGGTCGAGGTCGTCACGGATGCTGAATTCGAGCATGCCGAAATCCACCACGCCGTCGGAACGGTTGGTGCCGATCATTTCGCAGAAGTTGCGGATCGATTTCGGCGTGTAGCCACGGCGGCGGAAACCCGACAGCGTGGACATGCGCGGATCGTCCCAGCCATTGACGTGCTTTTCATCGACCAGTTGCTTGAGCTTGCGCTTGCTGGTGATGGTGTAGTTCAGGTTCAGACGGCTGAATTCGTACTGACGCGGGTGCGCCGGCACCGGCAGGTTGTCGAGAAACCAGTCGTACAACGGACGATGGCTTTCAAACTCCAGGGTGCAGATCGAGTGGGTGATGCCTTCGATGGCGTCCGACTGACCGTGGGTGAAGTCGTAGTTCGGGTAGATGCACCACTTGTCGCCGGTCTGGTGGTGATGGGCATGACGGATGCGATACATGATCGGGTCGCGCAGGTTCATGTTCGGCGAGGCCATGTCGATCTTGGCCCGCAGCACACGTGCGCCGTCCTTGAATTCGCCGGCCTTCATGCGAGCGAACAGGTCGAGGTTTTCCTCAACCGAGCGGTCGCGGAACGGGCTGTTCTTGCCCGGCTCGGTCAGGCTGCCACGGTATTCCTTGGCCTGTTCGGGGGTCAGGTCGTCGACATAGGCCTTGCCGGCCTTGATCAGCTCTACCGCCCAGTCGTGCAACTGGTCGAAATACTGCGAGGCATAGCGCACTTCACCGGACCATTCGAAGCCCAGCCATTTGACGTCGCTTTCGATCGCGTCGATGTATTCCTGGTCTTCCTTGGCCGGGTTGGTGTCGTCGAAACGCAGGTGCGTGACGCCGCCGAATTCCTGGGCCAGGCCGAAGTTCACACAGATCGACTTGGCGTGACCGATGTGCAGGTAACCGTTGGGCTCAGGCGGAAAACGGGTAACGATCTGCGTGTGCTTACCCGAGTCCAGGTCCGCCTGGATGATCGGGCGCAGGAAATTGACCGGCACGGCAGGGCCGGTCTTGGAATTCGAGGTAGGGTCGACAGTGGGCTTGCTCATAGGATCCTTGAACGTACAAGTGCGCGGCCAGTTGGCCAAATCAAAGCGGCTGTTATAAATCAAAGGGGCTTATCATAGCCGATGCTGTCAAGTGGCTGACAGAGCAGGCCGGCAATCGGTTGCATTTAATCGGCCGGCGATGAAAAACAGCCTCGAAATTCGCGTCCGGCACGCTAAACTGCGCACCTTGGCCGACACTGGCCGGACCGGTTGAGGGCCAAAGCGCCCCTAACCCACGAATTTCTATAAAGAGTACTGATCATGACTCAAGTCAAACTGTCTACCAACTTCGGCGACATCGTCCTGAAACTGAACGCTGAAAAGGCACCGCTGACCGTTGCCAACTTCATCGAATACGTCAAGGCCGGTCACTACGAAAACACTGTTTTCCACCGCGTCATCGGTAACTTCATGATCCAGGGCGGCGGTTTCGAGCCAGGCATGAAAGAAAAGAAAGACAAGCGCCCAAGCATTCAGAACGAAGCCGACAACGGCCTGCCGAACAAGAAGTACAGCGTTGCCATGGCCCGCACCATGGAGCCGCATTCGGCTTCCGCGCAATTCTTCATCAACGTGGCTGACAACAGCTTCCTGAACCACAGCGCCAAGACCGTTCAGGGCTGGGGCTACGCGGTATTCGGCGAAGTGGTTGAAGGCACCGACGTCGTCGACAAGATCAAAGGCGTGGCCACCACCTCCAAGGCCGGTCACCAGGACGTACCTGCAGACGACGTGATCATCGAGAAAGCCGAGATCATTGAGTGATACTGCTGATTTCAGACTTGCATCTGGAAGAGGAGCGCCCGGACATTACCCGGGCGTTTCTGGATTTGCTCGCTGGACGCGCCCGCTCGGCGAGTGCGTTGTACATTCTGGGCGACTTTTTCGAGGCGTGGATTGGCGACGATGCCATGACAGCCTTCCAGCGTTCCATCTGCCAGGCCCTGCGTAATTTGAGCGACAGCGGCACGGCCATTTTCCTGATGCACGGCAATCGCGACTTCATGCTCGGCAAGGCCTTCTGCAAAGCGGCCGGCTGTACCTTGCTCAAAGATCCGAGTGTCGTGCAGTTTTACGGCGAGCCGGTGCTGTTGATGCACGGCGACAGCCTCTGCACCCGCGACGTAGGTTATATGAAGCTGCGGCGCTACCTGCGTAACCCGATCACCCTGTTCATCCTGCGCCATCTGCCTTTGGGCACCCGGCATAAACTGGCGCGCAAGCTGCGCAGTGAAAGCCGTGCGCAAACGCGGATGAAGGCCAATGACATTGTCGATGTCACGCCGGAAGAAGTGCCGCGGGTCATGCAGGCCTATGGCGTGAAAACCCTGATCCACGGCCATACCCATCGCCCCGCCATCCACAAGTTGCAGATTGGCGAGCAAGCGGCCAAGCGCATTGTGCTGGGGGATTGGGACCGTCAAGGCTGGGCGTTGCAGGTGGATGAGCAAGGGTTTGCGTTGGCGCCGTTTGATTTCACCCCGCCGCCGCAATTGGCAGCACCTTCAGCCTGATCGTTCCCACGCTCTGCGTGGGACCGATCTTCCTGCCTCAGTGGCCGGAAGCAGCCGGCCCCGCCTTCGCCGCAAACGGCGGTTTCGCCAGCCATACCAGCAGAATCAAGCCCATGAACGCCCACCCCAGCAACGTGAAGTAATCCACGGTGGAGAGCATGTACGCCTGGCTGGTCAGTACATGATCCAGTTGCGCGTAGGCCGGGTTGCCCGCCCCGCCCAGCGTGTTCAACGCCTCCCGGGTTGCCGGCTCATAGGTGGTGATGCTTTCACTCAGATACGCATGGTGCTGATCGGCCCGGCGAATCCAGATCCAGGTGGTCAACGACGCCGCAAAACTACCGCCCAGGGTCCGCAGGAAGGTCGCCAGCCCCGCGCCGTCGGCAATCTGGCTCGGCGGCAGGTCCGACATCAAAATGCTCAAGGTCGGCATGAAGAACAGCGCCACGCCAATGCCCATGAACAGCTGCACCAGGGCGATGTGCTGGAAGTCCACTTCGTTGGTAAACCCGGCGCGCATGAAACAACTCAAACCGATGCACAGGAACGCGCCACCGGCCAGCAATCGCAGGTCGAATTTGTGCGCGTACCTACCGACAAACGGCGACAACACCACCGGCAGAATGCCGATCGGTGCCACCGCCAGGCCAGCCCAAGTGGCGGTGTAGCCCATCTGGGTTTGCAGCCATTGCGGCAGGATCAGGTTGATGCCGAAGAACCCGGCGTATCCGCCCACCAGCACGATGGTGCCGATGCGGAAGTTGCGGTAGGCGAACAGCCGCAGGTTGACCACCGGGTGTTTGTCGGTCATTTCCCAGATCACGAACACTGCCAGCGCAATCACCGAAATAGCCGCGCCGATGATGATGAAGTTCGACTCGAACCAGTCCAGGTCATTGCCCTTGTCGAGAATCACCTGCAATGCGCCAACGCCAATGATCAAGGTGATCAGACCCACGTAATCCATCGGCTGGTAACTGGTCTCCACAGGACGCGCCTTGAGTTGCTGGCGCACCACCATCACGGCGAAAACCCCGATCGGCACGTTGATGAAGAAGATCCACGGCCAGCTGTAGCTGTCGGTAATCCAGCCACCGAGGATGGGACCGGCAATCGGCGCCACCACCGTGACCATCGCCAGCAACGCCAGGGCCATGCCGCGCCTGGCGGGCGGATAGACCGCGATCAACAGCGTCTGGGTCATGGGGTACAACGGCCCGGCCACCAGGCCTTGCAGTACCCGAAAGCCGATCAGCTCCGGCATCGAAGTCGAGATACCGCACAGAAACGACGCCAGCACGAACAGCATCGTCGCCCAGAGAAACAGTTTCACCTCACCAAAGCGCCGGCTGAGCCAACCCGTCAGCGGCAGCGCGATGGCGTTGCTCACGGCAAACGAGGTGATCACCCAGGTGCCCTGCTCCGAACTCACGCCCAGGTTGCCGGAAATCGTCGGCAAAGCCACGTTGGCGATGGTGGTGTCGAGCACTTGCATGAACGTCGCCAGCGACAGGCCGATGGTGCTGAGCACCAGGCTGGGCGGCGAGAAAGAGGCGTTATGGCTCATCGCGAATCCTTTGGAGCTGATTTTTTTGGAGCGGGATTGGCACAGCGCCTGTTACTGACGCAGCTGACCTTGTGGGAGTGAGCTTTGTGGAGAGGGAGCTCGCTCCCACAGGGTCGGTGTGATGGCGAATCAGCGGTGCGCGGTTTTGCTGACCGCGGCGCTGTTATCGTGGATCAATTGGGTGATCATCGCGTCGGCCTCGACCAGCTGACGGTCATACACATTGGTACTGAACGAAGCCTTTTGCGGTGGCTGCTGCGCCAGCACCGGACCGCTCTGGTCGCGCAGGTTCACCTCGACCTGAGTCGACAGGCCGACCCGCAACGGGTGCTTGGCCAGTTCTTCGGCATTGATGTGAATCCGCACCGGCACCCGCTGCACGATCTTGATCCAGTTACCGGTGGCGTTCTGCGCCGGCAGCAAGGCAAACGCGCTGCCGGTCCCGGCACCGAGGCTGTCGATGGTGCCGCTGTATTTGACGTTGCTACCGTAGAGATCGGCTTCAATGTCCACCGGCTGACCGATGCGCATGTCACGCAGTTGGGTTTCCTTGAAGTTCGCGTCGATCCACAGCTGATCCAGCGGAATCACCGCCATCAGCGCGGTGCCCGGCTGGACACGCTGACCGAGTTGCACGGTACGTTTGGCGACATAACCGGTGACCGGCGCGATCAAGGTGCTGCGGGCATTGTTCAGGTACGCCTGACGCACTTGCGCAGCGGCGGCCATCACGTCCGGGTGCGACGACACCACTGTGTCATCGACCAGCGCGCTGGTGGTCTTGAGCTGTTGTTGGGCGTTGGCCAGGGCGTTCTGCGCCGAGGTCAGGTCATCACGGGCGTGGGACAGCTCTTCCTGGGAAATCGCCCCGCCGGCAGCGAGGTTTTTCCGCCGATTGAAGTTCTCCTGAGCCTTTTGCACTTCGGCCTGCTGCGCATTGACCTGGGCTTTCATGCCGTCGACGTTACTGTACAAACCGCGCACCTGGCGCACAGTGCGGGCCAGGTTGGCCTGGGCGCTTTGCAGACCGACTTCGGCGTCGTTCGGATCGAAGTTGATCAGCACCTGGCCTTCATGGACCAAATCGCCATCGTCAGCGCCGATGCTGACCACGGTGCCGGTGACCAGCGGCGTGATTTCCACCACGTTGCCGTTCACGTAGGCGTCATCGGTGCTTTCGCTCCAGCGGCCGAAGAATTGGTGATAACCCCAGACGCCGGCTCCGGCGAGGATCACCATGATGGTCAGGACAAACAGCATCACTTTGCGCTTGCGCGGGTTGCTCGTGTCTTGAGCGTTGTCAGGGGCTTGAGTTGTATCGACAGTGGCCATGACGAGTACCTTGAATTAGTTGTGCTGCGTGGCTGGGGTTGCGTTGGCGGCGGTCAGGGTGTCGCCCTGAAATCCGCCACCCAGCGCTTGCATCAGTTGAATCGACAGGTCGATCTGCTCGGCATTCAGGTTGGCCAGCTGACGCTGGGCCTGGAGCAATTGCTGCTCGATGCTGAGCACGTCGAGGTAGTTGCCGATGCCGGAACCGTAGCGCTGGACCACGGTGTTGTAAGAATCCCGGGCGATGTCGGTGGCGTGTTGCTGGGCACCGATTTGCCGGCCGATATCGTGCAACTGGTTGATGGTGTCGCTGACATCGCCCAAGGCTTTCACCAGGCTTTTGTTGTACTGCGCCACCGCGAGGTCGTAATCGGCGTCGCGGGAATCGAGGTCGACACGCAGGCGGCCGCCGTCGAAAATCGGCACCGAGATCGTTGGAGCGATGTTGAAGAAACGGCTCGCCGATCCAAACATCGCATCGCCCAGTAAAGATTCGGCACCCGCCGCCGCGCTCAAGTTCAAGTTGGGATAGAACTGTGTTTTGCCAGCGGCGATGTTCTTGCTCGCGGCCTCGACCCGCCAGCGCGCGGCCACGAGGTCGGGACGACGACCGAGCAGTTCGGCCGGCAATACCGACGGCAATGCAACGGCGCTGGCCTGAAGGACTTTCGGCCGGGCGATTTCGTTGCCGCGATCCGGGCCTTTGCCCAGCAGCACCGCCAAGGCGATTTTCGCGCTTTGCAGGCGTTTCTCGGCGTCGATCAGGCTGGCTTCGGCGCTGGCTTCAAGGCTTTCGGTTTGCTGGAACTGGTACTGACTGTCGATCCCCGAGCTCAGGCGACGCTGGCTGAGGTCGAGCATTTGTTTGGTGCGCTTGAGGTCTTCGCTGGCCAGGTCATGGATGATGTGCGCCTGCCCCAGATCGCTGTAGGCACGGGCGACGTCGGCGGACAAGGTCAGTTGCGCGGCCTGCTGATCGACTTCGGCGGCGCGGGCCTGGCCCAACGCGGCTTCCCAGGCATCGCGCTGGCCGCCCCAGAGATCGAAGGTGTAATTGAAGCTGGCGCCGAGATTACGCACGGTGGAGTAAGTGCCACCCTGCCCGCTCGGGTCTTTGTCGCGGGCCAGACGCGAACGGCTGACACCGGCATTGGCATCGAGGGTGGGCATCCGTGCAGCATCGGCGGCGTAGGCGGCAGCACTGGCCTGGTGAGCGCGGGCGTCGGCGATTTGCATGTCGGGGCTGTCGTGCAGGGCTTCGCGGATCAGGCCGTCGAGCTGCGGGTCGCCGAGGCTTTTCCACCAGTCGCTTTTCGGCCATGCGGCGGGTGTCAGGGTCACGCCATTGAGCGACTGCCCGGCCTTGAGGTTCTTCGCATCGAGGCTGACGCCTTCGGTGCTCAGGCCACTGTAACTGGCGCAACCGGCGACGCTCATGGCCAACAGCACCAGGCTCAGTCCGGTACGCAGGCGTTTACTGTTCATTGCCACCTACCCGCAGCAAGGTGATCGAGTCACCCGCCGCTACCAGGATTTTCTTCAGGATGTGTTCCAGGGCTTTCAGTTCTTCCGGGGTGATGGCCCCGGCCAGTTCATTCATGGCATCGGCGCCGATTTCCGGCAGACGGTCAGTCAACTGTTGACCTTGTTCGGTCAGCACCAGTTGCACCTGACGGCGGTCTGCTTCGGAGCGTTGGCGGGCGAGGAAACCTTTCTGTTCCAGACGATCGAGCATGCGGGTCATCGAACCACTGTCCAGCGACAGGTGGCGGCACAGCTCGGCCGGGGTATCGACGCCGAACTGGGCCATGATGATCAACACTTTGAACTGCGCGGCGGTGATGCCGTGGGGTTCCATGTGAGTGTCGATGATCCGGTCCTTGAGCAGCGCGGCGCGTCCGAGCAAGAGGCCGAGATGGCAATTATGGAAATCGTATGAGGAGAAATGTTTCATCTGGCCACCGATTAGCTGCCTAGGCAGAGAATGTATGACGAGATGTTACTGCCTAGGCAGCGAATGTCAACGTAATAGTTAGGTTGCTTTGTATTTATCTGATCGGCGGCGGGGGGATAGAGTGGTCAATCGTCGGCAGGAACAGGTTCACCCACATGATCGTGAACCTGTTCGCCGATGGGCTTGAAGGCGGGCTTACATCAGGGGAATGGAATAGCTCACGATCAGGCGATTCTGATCCTGATTGCGGGCGATATCGCTGCGTGACATTGCGTTGCGCCAGCCGAAACCGACGTTCTTCAACGCGCCACTTTGAATCACATAATCCAGGGAGATATCTCGCTCCCATTCGCTCGCGTCCTGGCCGCTTGTCGTCTGGATGTTGTTGCCCTTGAGATACATGACCGACGCCTTCAGACCCGGAACTCCCACGGCCGCGAAGTCGTAGGCATATTGCGCGAATGCGGTCCGTTCGCCGGCCTGGATGAAGGTTTGAATGGTGCGGTCGGTGTACAGATAAAGACTGGCGCCGCCCTCGCCTTTGTCGACCAGCCCGCCTTGATTGAGTTGAGCAAAGTTGCTGTCATCGGAAACGCTTTGATAACCCGCTGTAATGGCATGGCCGCCTAACGAGTAAATGAATGCCGCACTCCAGGTATCGTTGTCGATTTCACCCGTCCCGCCTTTGGTATAACCACCTAACTTGTAACCACTGGCACGCCCGGCGGCACTGCTGTTCTTGCCATCGGAAGTGGTCTTGAAATATCGCAAGTCGGTTTTCAGCGAGCCGTACTCACCCAACGGCAGTACATGCAATACACCGGCGAAGTGCTGTTGGTAATAGTCTTCAAGGTTGGCGTAGTAATACTGGGCAGTCAGGTCTTTAGTCAGTTTGTAATCAGCGCCGGCGAAGGTGAACTTGTTGCTTTCCTGGTTGGCACCCGCTACCGCCAGGCCGGCACTGTCGCTGGAACCGCGGCCAGTGGCATGCTCAAGTTGGCCGGCGGTAAAGGTCAGATTATCGAGTTCGTTGCTGGTGACCTGACCGCCTTCAAAGGTTTGCGGCAGCAGTCGACCATCGTTCGCCACCAGAATCGGCAACTTTGGCTGCAAGGTGCCGTAGCGCAACTCGGTCTTGGAGAACCGCATCTTTGCCGTCGCGCCGGCACGCGCCCATTGATCCGCGGCCTTATCGCCATCACTGGGAATCATTGAACTGCCGACATGCCGTCCTTCACCGCTGTCGAGCTTGATCCCAAGCAAACCGATCGCATCCAGACCGAAGCCCACCGTACCGTCGGTGAACCCCGACTGATAGTTGAGCATGAAGCCTTGGCCCCATTCTTCAGTTTTCGACGGCGCGGCGGCACCGTCGCGGTTATCGTTATTGAAATAGAAGTTACGCAAGTTCAAGTTGGCTTTGCTGTCATTAATAAAATCAGCAGACGCCAAGGGACTCAGGGCCATGCCCAAACCGCCGGTCAAAAAACTTAATACTTGAAACGAGGCTTTCATCAGGGCGAACTCCAGCGCAGAAACCATGTTCTGTGCGCAGTAAAAAGACAGCAGGAAGCAACGGGCCCACCAATGGATAAGCCCACGCATTAAGTCATCATTGAGATAAACGTCATGTAACCGTACTAAGTGGCCGTCGTTAAAACCTCCCCAAGCTAAATAAGCACAGCATCGTCATCGTCCTGGCGTTATCAGTCGATCAATCCATGATCGTCATAAAACGGATAAGGCCCGGCGTATTCACCGAACACGGCGTTGTGGGTCACCAGACCTTGTTGCGGATGCCAGCGATGTACCAGGTACCCCGCCGGCTCCAGATTGAAATGTGCGGGCGCGGATGCCTCCAGATCCAGCACGATCTGGTGGGAAGTGCCGGGGCACACACAACTCAACGAGCCGCCGAAGCGACGCTGCATGGGCCGATGCAGATGCCCACAAAGCAAGCGCTCTACCTGCGGATGGCGAGCGACGAGCGCTTCCAAAGCAGCGGTATTGATAAACGGCTCGTGGTCCATGTGGCCGATGCCCGTGATAAAGGGCGGATGATGGAGAATCAACAGCGTCGGTACATGGGGGCGACGGGACAATTGCTCATCGAGCCAGCGCAACTGGCTGTCCAGCAATTGACCGCCATGGGCGCCCGGCCGGGTCGAGTCCAAGCCGATCAGGCGTACCGGATGCTCCTCGACCACCCAGTCGAGCGGCGCGTTGGCGTTAGTCGGCAAATAAGTGTGATGGGTAAATCCCGCCAGTAGCTGCTCGCGATGATCGTGATTGCCGGGAACCAGATAGACAGGCATGTGCAATCGCGCCAGTTCGCGCTTGAGCACCGCGTATTCATCGGCACGGCCGAAATCCACCAGGTCGCCGCTGATGACCACGATGTCAGGGCGCGGTTGGCTGGCATTCAAATGATCCACCGCGCGCCGCAACGCGCCCAGACAATCGACCACGCCATAGGTCAGCTTTTGATCGGCTTTAAGGTGCAAATCGCTGATCTGCGCAATAAGAAACGGACTGTTCAAAATAAGTGCTCTTAAACAAAAAACATCACGAATGCAGGGTGAACAACACGTGTGGCTCGATGGCCAGGGCAATCAGAGCGCCAGTGGCATGAATGACGCCGTCAGCGCTGTCGACCAGCAATGGCTGCCCGGCCCCGACGTCCACCAACAGGCGACTTTGCGCCCCCTGGAAAAACTGCCCGACCAGACGACCGCGCACATGCCCGGCACCGTCCATCACCCGCAAATGCTCAGGACGGCAGTACACCGTCGTCGGCACAGGGATCCCCTTCCAGGGCAACTCGCCACCGCTGACCTTCAAGCCATGGGCGGTCGGTTCGATCACCGGGAACGCATTGAGGTTGCCGACGAAACTGGCGACAAACGCGTTGGCGGGTTGCTGATAGATGTCTCGTGGCGTGGCCAGTTGTGCGATGCGTCCGCGCTCCATGACCAGGATCCGGTCCCCCAGCGCCATGGCCTCGCCCTGGTCGTGCGTCACAAACACCGAGGTAATGCGCAAGCTGCGCAGCAGTTGATCCAGCTCGCTGCGCAGCCGTTCGCGCAACTGCGCATCCAGCGCTGCCAACGGCTCATCAAGCAGCAACACCCGAGGCCGGGGGGCCAACGCACGGGCGAGTGCCACCCGCTGACGCTGGCCGCCGGACAACTCGTGAATGCGGCGTTTGCCGTGATCCTGCAGGCCGACCAGTTCCAGTAACTCGGCGCAACGCTTGTTGCGTTCGGCGGGCGACAGGCCTCTTATCTTCAGGCCGTAAACAATATTGCCGGCCACGTCCAGGTTCGGAAACAACGCGTAATTCTGAAACACCATGCCCACGTCGCGGCGCTCGATCGGCAGGCGTGTGACGTCACTGTCGGCAAAGAAAATCTGCCCGACATCCGGGCGTTCAAGACCGGCGATCATGCGCAACGTGGTGGTTTTACCGCAACCGGACGGGCCAAGGATCGCCAAGGTTTCCCCGGCCTCGATAGTCAGGTTCAAATCATCTACAGCAACGGTGCCGTCAGAGAACGCCTTGCGGCAACCCTGCAGGCGAATAGTGGTTCCAGTCATCGACGCTCTCCACGAGAAAGACGGGCGCTGATGGCTTGCAACGCAATCAGCAGCGGCACGATCATCAACAGAAATATGAGGGTGTAGGCGCTGGCCACTTCCAGCCGCGCCGAGGCATAGCTGTCGGCCAGGCCCACCGGCAAGGTCTTGGTCATCGGTGTGTGGAGCATCCAGGTCAGGTTGAACTCACCCAGCGACAGGGTGACGACCATCAACACTCCGGCCAGTATCCCGGCCCGACAATTGGGCACCACCACACTGAAGAAACGCTTGATCGGCCCGGCACCGAGGCTCGCCGCCGCCTCTTCGAGCGTCGGCAATTGCTGGCGCTGCATCACCGCCATTACTGGGCGCACCAGAAATGGCAAGGTAAACAGCACATGACCCACCAGGATAAACAGCCAATTGCTGCGAAACTCGCCGAATTGCCCGTAGGTCAGCAGCAACGCCAAGGCACTGGCCAAGCCCGGCATGGCCACGGGCAACACCATCAGCTCTTCAAATGCACGGCTGAAGCGGTTGTTCATCCGCACCAGGGCATAAGCCGCCGGCACGCCGATCACGCAAACACACACGGCACAGGCAACCGCCAACCGCAGTGATAACCAGACCGTCGGCGAGTAGCTTTGCCAGACCTGAATCAACCAGTCGAACGTCAGGCCACTGGACACCCCGACGAAGTAATTGCGCGTCAGCCCCGCCAGCAATGACATCAGCACCGGCACCAACATGAAGGCACAGACCAGCAGGGTAAAAACCAGCTGTGCGATAAACAGCGTTGTTCGTTTCACAAAACCGTCCCCGACTGTTTGGCCACGCGCCGTGCCAGCAACAGCACCGCCCAGGTGACTGCTCCGAGGATGACCGACAGCGCAGCGGCCACGGTGAAATTGGCGTAGTTGGTGAACACGTTATAGATGGCCACGGGGGTCACGTTCAGCCGCGTGCCCAAGGTGAACGCAGTGCCGAAAGCGCCCATCGACGTCGCGAAACAAATGGCGCCGCAGGATACCAGCGCGGGGGCCAACCCCGGCACGATCACGTCGCACACCACCCGCCAATGTCCGGCGCCGAGTGAGTGCGCGGCTTCTTCCAGGCTGCGATCCAGGCTTTCACACGCGGCCATCACCGTGAGAATCACCCGCGGAATCGAGAAGTACAGATAACCGATGAACAGCCCCGTCAGCGAGTAAGCGAAAATCCAGCGCTCACCCGCCAGCCCCAGACCGAGCGAGGCGAACAGGCCTTGTCGACCGGCCAGCAGAATCACCAGAAAGCCGACCACCACCCCGGGAAACGCCAGCGGAAACGTCAGCAGCGCAACTAACGCCGAGCGACCGAAGAACTGCTGGCGAGCGAGAAACACCCCGCTGATGCCACCGACCAACAACGCCGCCAGTGTCACCAACGCCGCAAGGAGACAGGTCTGCACCAGGCTGCCAAGGTATTGCGCACTACTGAGCACTTGCCAATAGCCACTGTCGCTGCCCTCGCGCCCCTGCCCACCCAGCACAATCAAATGCGCCAGCGGCAACAGCCAGAACGCGAGCAGAACCGCTGCCGCCGGGGCCAGCGCCCAGGCAGCCGTTGGTCGCAAGCGCTGCAAAACATCGTGGCGGGACGAGACGTCCTGCACGTTGAGCGGCACAGTCGTCACTTACTTGACCTCACTCAGATAGCGCGCAGCAAAGGCTTCCTGCACCGCCGCCATTTTTTCGTAATCGACCACGCCGGCGCGGGCATAGTCACTGTCCGGAAGGAACTGCGCGGCGACGTCGGCCGGCATCTTCATCTCACGAACCGGACGCAGATATGCCTTGGCCCACAACGCCTGCCCCTGGTCGGACAGCACAAAATCCAGGACCTTTTCGGCGTTGGCGCGATGCGGTGCATTGTCGACCACGCTCATCACGTAAGGCACGCTGATGCTGCCTTCCCTGGGGATCACGAAAGCGACGTTCGCCTTGTCTTTGTAGCGCGCACGGTAAGCGTTGAAGTCGTAGTCGACCAGAATCGGCAGCTCACCGGAAAGCACCCGCGCATACGCGGTTTGTTTCGGCACGATGGGCGCGTTTTTCGCCAGTTTCTGGAAGTAATCAATGGCCGGCGCGAAGTTATCCAGGGTCCCGCCCATCGCCTGATTAATGGCGACCGCGGACACGTAACCGACGAATGCACTGGATGGATCGAGGTAGCCGACCATGCCTTTGTACTCAGGCTTGAGCAGATCAGCCCAGCTCTGCGGCACCGGCAAGCCACCCAGCGCATCGACGTTGACCATGATTCCCAACGTGCCGGAATGAATTGCAAACCAGTGCCCCTGCGGGTCTTTCAACCCCGTCGGAATCTGCTCCCAGCCTTTGGGTTTATAAGTCCCGACGACTCCGGCTTTTTGTGCCTGTAAACCGAATGTCACGCCGTAATACACCACGTCCGCCACCGGCGCGGCGTGCTCGGCAACCAACTGCGCCAGAGCCTGGCCAGAGTTTTTATTGTCCAGCGGTACCTGCACACCTGTGGTGTCGGCAATGGCCTTGAGTTGAGTGCCCCAATCTGCCCATTCCGGTGGACAGTTGTAGCAAATCGCCGTTTCAGCGGCCTGGGCCAGGCTGGCCACACCGCACAGCCATAACGCAGCCAGGGTTTTAGTGAAGCGGGTCATCGAGTTTCTCCTCGTAGGGTTGAGTACTTTCGCCTGGCCGGACATGGCAAGGCAGGCAATGGGAAACCGGGGCAGCGCCAGCAATTTGTGCCAGCAATTGGTCAATGACCGTGCTGGCCAGCGTTGCAATTGGCTGCACCACGCTGCACAGCGTGGGGTGCATTTGCGTGCCCAGGGCGATACCGTCGAAACCGATCACTGACAGTTGCCCAGGCACATTCCAGCCGTGTCGGCGCAGTTCGGCGATCAGGCTGATCGCCAGCAAATCGTTGGAACAAACCAACGCGCTGGGCGCCTGTGGTCCGGACAAAAAAGGTTCAAGGGCGGCGAAATCGGCTTGGGTATGGGCGGGCATTTCGATCACCGGCAAGCTGTCGAGGCCGTGCTCACGCATCGCGTCGCCATAACCGGCGTAACGCAGACGGGCACGGTCAGACTGCAAGGCCGGGCCGGCGACCATGCCAATGCGCCGATGCCCAGCGTCCAGCAAATAGCGCGTGGCCAGTGCCATCCCGGCGCGGTTGTCGACCGACACCGCGCTGTAATCGGGATTGCTCGGTTGGTGATAAGCCAGCACAAACGGCGTGTCCTCGCTGGCGAGGCTTTGCAGCACGCGGTTGCTTTCGGCATCGGTAACGGTCAGCACCAGCCCGTCAACCCGCTGGCGCAACAACTCCTCGACCACCGCGCTTTCACGCTCGCTGTTGTAATCGGTGGTCGCCAGCAACAAATTGTAGCCACGCAAACGCGCGGCCCGCTCCATTGCCTGGAATTGCTCGGCGAACACCGGATTGAGGAGATTGGGGACCACCACCCCGATCAGGTTGGTGGTTTGCAAACGCAGTTGACGGCCGAGGCGATTGGGCCGAAAACCCAGTTCGCGGGCAGCGGCGAACACTTGCTCGCGGGTCGCCGGACGCACCACTTCAGGGGAGGCGAAGGTCCGCGCGGCAGTCGCCCGCGATACACCTGCCAGTCGTGCAACTTCTTTCAAATCAGTCATTGTCGCTCGCTTGAGATCGATCTCATTCGCGAGAACATTACTCAGCGAACATGGCGTTCATGCGATTAAAAGATGACATTTTGATGTCAATCGCGGCATCCGATTACGCCCCACCCGCTCAACGGATTTGAGCACAGGCGCACCTGTCAGACCTTCAGCGATCCCGCAGAAATAGACTGGGTGTGTTTCCTCCCCCCACGTCCAGAGTCCGTGATGTCTTGCTCTGGGCTACGAGCGAAAAAATGATAAATGTTCTAGTTAGTTAATTATTGCGATGCCATTATGGTGGCGATTAATCCCCACTGATCAAACCCATACAAACTCCAACCGAGTTCACTGAATGAACATCCTGAGCCGCTCTAAATTCTCGACCAAACTGCTGACAGCGTTTGTTTTCTGCGCCTTGATTACTCTACTCGTAGGCGCCGGTAGCATCCTGAGCATTAATCGGTTGTCCACGGCGCTGGCGTTGACCTTTTCTGACAACCTCGTGTCAGTGGGCAAAATCGGGGAAACCCTGAGCAGCCTCACCGCGCACAACCGTGGGATGTATCGTCTGCTTGATGGGCAAAGAGGCGTGTTACCGGACAGCGAAAATCACCGCCTGCACGAAGCGCTGGTGACTGATTTGAACACTGCAAAAAATGCCTACGCCAGCTACCGTGCGACGCCACTGCAGGACGATGAGCGCGCGGCGGGTGACAAACTGGACCTGGTCTGGCCGACCTACATCAGCACATCACAAAAGATTGTCGAACTGATAGACGCCAAAAATCTGGACCAGGCCGCCGTCATCCTCAACGGCACCAATAACATCGCGTTCAGTGAAGCGCGAAGCCTGATACGGGCGATGGTTGATTCCAACAACCGACAGATAGGCGAAGGCGCTGCTGAGGCGGAAGCGTTGCACCGCACCGCCATACTGTCGTTGACGACCGGGATCATCATTGCGTTCGTCCTGGCAATCGCCCTTGGCGTCTTCATCACCCGCATGATCACACGTCCATTGGCGCTGGCCGTGTCTTACGCACAGGAGATTGCAGGTGGGGACCTCACCCGAGCCATCAGCGGCAACAGCCACGACGAAGCAGGCCAGTTGCTCAATGCCATTTCTGCGATGCAAGGGGGCCTGAAGCGTACCCTCACACAAATCGCCAACGCATCGGATCAACTGGCCTCAGCCGCCGAAGAACTGTCAGCTGTGACCGAAGAAAGCACACGCGGGTTAACCCGTCAGAATGATGAAATCCAGCAGGCTGCCACGGCGGTCAACGAGATGACCGCTGCGGTTGAAGAAGTAGCACGTAACGCCGTCACTACTTCACAAGCCTCAAGCAGCGCCAGTAGCGACGCCATTAACGGTCAGTCACAAGTCAAACAGACCGTGACAGGCATCACCCACATGGTGGCCGAAATCACCGATTCCAACCAGGCAGTGACCGAACTGGCCGGCAATGTCCGGGAGATCAGCAAGGTGCTGGACGTGATTCGCAGCATTGCCGAACAGACCAATCTGCTGGCCTTGAATGCCGCTATCGAAGCGGCCCGTGCGGGAGAGCAAGGTCGTGGTTTTGCCGTGGTGGCCGACGAAGTTCGTGCCTTGGCCCATCGCACCCAGGCCTCCACCGTGGAAATCGAAGGCATGATCAGCACTGTGCAACGCGGGGCCGACGGGGCCGTGAACGCCATGGGCAAGAGCCTGGCACTGGCCACTCAAACCCAGGACCTGGCGCAGGACGCCGGTTCGGCGTTGCAGAAGATTACGGACGGCGTTTCGATCATCAACGAACGCAATCTGGTGATTGCCTCCGCCTCCGAAGAGCAGGCCCAGGTCGCACGGGAAGTGGACCGTAACCTGACGAACATCCAAGACCTGTCGACCCAGAGTACCGCGGGGGCCAATCAGACGGCGGCCGCTAGCCAGGAGCTGTCTCGCCTGGCCGGTTCGTTCAGCACCTTGGTCGCCCAGTTCAAACTCTGAGCGCCGCCGCCCCACTCCCGCAAGGACCACACCGGACCGTGTGGGGCGGACCTGCTTACGACGGGAGCGACCCGGTCTATCTGAAAGGATCGAGGTGTTAGAAATCCCGCTTGTAGAAGATGTCCAGCGAACTGGCCACGCCGCTGGCGGCTTCGAGGTAGACTTTTTTGCTCAGCTTGTAACGCAAGGCGATGGTGTTGGCCGGTTCAAACACGCCTACGCCATAACGCAGGCTGAGCTTCTCGGAGATGTTGCCGCTGGCCACCACACTGGTGGTATTGCCGCTGCCTTGGGTATCGAGCTGGAAGTCCTGAATGCCCAGATCCTTGGCCAACCCGCTAGTGACCCCGGAGCTGCCCATCAAACCCAAGCCGAGGGCGGCCTGGGCGAGCATGTTGTTGTCTTCACCGGTGGTACTCAGCGGACGCCCCAGCACCAGGTAGGACAACGCCTGCTCCTGACTCATCGCCGGCTCGGAAAAAATCTGCGTGGTCGGCTGTTCGGCACTGCCGCTCAAGCGAATGCCGGCAATCACGTCGTCGGTCTGGCGAATCGCTTCGATGTCCAGGTACGGCTGATCGATGGGACCGGCAAACAGCAATCGGGCCCGACGCACCGTCAGCCGCTGGCCGTAGGCGCGATAACGCCCGTCGTTGAGCCAGAGCTCGCCGCGTGTGTCCATGTTGTCGCCGATGTGCACATGACCTTGCAGGTTGGCGGTCAGGCCGAAGCCGGCAAAGCTGAGTTTGTCTTCCCCGACCACCACATCGATGTCCATCGCCATGGCCATCGGCGGCTTGCCCTCTTCGGTCTGCTGACCGATGATCACCGTGTCATCGGAGACCTTGACCGTCGACGGCGGCAGCTCACGCACGGTGATTTCGCCCTTGGGCACCAGCACTTTGCCGACGATTGCGAGTTTGTCGTCCTTCATGGAGATTTTCAGGTCCGGCGCGACTTCCAGCGCGGCGTAGGGTTCGACGGTGACCGGCAACTGCGTGCCTTTGAGGGCCAGGTCCACCACCAGCGCCTGGCCCCAGGCGATATTGCCATTGAGAGTGCCCTGCCCGGCCTTGCCACTTTTCCAGCCGCCGTTCAGCTGTACGGTTTCGCCGGCAATCACCGCTTGAAGTTGCAGGGCCTGGAGCGCCATCGGCAGTTCTGGCCCGGAGATTTCACCGTCGCGCAGCTCAAGGTTGCCGTTGACCTGCGGCGCCAGCAACCCGCCAGACAGCGTGCCGCTGCCGTTCAAATGCCCGGTGAGTTTCTCGACCATCGGCACAAACGGCCGCGCCACCGACAAATCCAGGCCATTGAGGCGGAATGAGCCGGTCAGCGGTTTGTTCTTCGGCAACGGGTTGATCTGCGCCTGCAGCATCAGCTCACCAAGCTTGCCACCGACGAAGCTGAGGTCGGTGTCGATGCGTTTTGGCGTGAGTTTGCTGGTGAGTTTCAGGGTCTGGTACGGGAAGTCCAGCCACTGATCCTTTTCCTTCATGCGCAACGTGCCGCCGCTGGCATCGACGCTGATCTGGCCGTTCGGGCCGCTGGCCGGCAAGTCCAGTTGCAGGTCGGCGTTGAGCCGGCCCTGCCAGGCAAAATCCTTCGGCAGCCATTGCGCCAGGCTGTCGATCGGGAACTGCTTGAGGTGGTAACGCAGCTTTGGCTCCGGCATCAAGCGCTGGTCTTCGCCACACAGGCTGGCCGGGCCGGACATCCAGCAATGGGCACCGAAGTTGATTTTGCCGTCCGCCAGCCGTTCGAGTCTGGCCGGGTTTTGCAGCTTCCAGTCCTGACCACCGGCCTGGATATCGCCACTGGCCAGACGCCCGCGCCAGTTACCTTTATCCAACGCGCCGTCAAGACCGAGCGCCAGTTTCAGTTTCGGTCCTTGCAGGTCGAGGGTCAGCTTCTGGTTTTTGATGTCGCCCTGGCCGCTGGCGGTCAAGGTGCCCAGTGACGTGTCGCCGGTCTGAATGCCGCTGCCCTTGAGGTCGATCTTCGCCCGTTGGGCACTGTCGAGGGTGGCATCCAGATTGAGGCTTTGCAGGCGGTTGTCTTCGAAAACCAGTTGCGTGCCTTGCAGGGCGAGCTTGCCTTGCGGTGCCTTGAGCGTGCCGGCGACATTGACCCGACCATTGAGCTGGCCGCGCAGTTGCGGCCAGAGTTGGGCGAGGCGCGGCATTTTGATGTCGATCTGGCCGGCGAGTTTCTGTTGCAGGCTGCCTTGGCCATTGATGCTGTTGTCACCCAGGCGAATCTGCAACGCGCTGAGGTTCCATTGCTCGCCGCCGCCATCAGCCTTGGCTTGCAACACCGCCGGCTGCCCGCGCAGTTTGCCTTTCAGGTCCAGGTCGGCGGTCAGGCTGAGCCTTTCATTCTTCATCTCGCCTTTGCTGCGTAACGGACCCGCCAAGGTACCCGGCAACTCCGCGAGCCAGTACGCCGGGTTGATCGCCGAGAGGTCCAGCGCGGTATCCCAGGCGATGCCGTCGGCAAATTGCAGGTTCAGGTGCCCTTCGGCCTTGCCCTGCCCGGCTTCGAGCTTGAATTGCGGCAGATGGATTTGGCTCAGGTCGCCGCTGAACGGGCTGTTCAGGCTGAACGCCCCGGCCGGACCATCCAGTGCGGCCTTGAAGTTACCGATGTAGTTGCCGTCGGTGTAGGAGACTTCACCGTTGAAGCTGCGCAGTGCCACTTGCGGCTCGTCGATCAGCGGATAGAGGCGGTGCCAAGGGAAATCCAGCCAGTCGATTTTCGCTTCGGCACTGAAGCCTTTGCTCCAGTCCAGTTGCCCGGTGAGCTTGAGGCTTTGTTTGTCATTGGCGGTCAGGTCGAGACCCGCGATTTGCGCGCCCTTGGCGTCAACCTTGCCTTGCAGCGACAACGCGACCGGGCCAAGTTCGGCAGGCAACGTGGCTTTGCCGAGCAACTGGTAGCCGTTTTTCAGGTCGCCATCGCCGGTGAGTTCCAGTTGATTGAGTTGCAGGGTGTCCGGCAGCTCGGCGCTGGCCTTGAAGCCGTCAGAGATGATGCGCACTTTGGCCGGCAGGTTTTCCACCAGCGGCTGCAATTCGCCGGTCAACTGCCCGTTCAGGTAACCGCTGCTGTCGGCTTTCAGGTTCAGGGTTTTCAGCAGATCGCCGTCGACCTTCAACACCAGCGCCCAGGGTTCGGTGCCCGGCGCCGGCAAGGTCAGTTTGCCTTCGGCGGTCAGCGGCCAGTTGCCGCTCGGTTGCAACAGGCCAGACAGGTTCAGGCTCAGTTCATCCCGCTGCAAGTGCACCGAGTCGATCTGCAAACCCTGTTCGGTCCAGTGCGCCGCCAGTTGCAGGCCTTTGAGCTCTTCACTGCCATTGAACAGCAGACGGCCGACCTTGACGTCACCCAACTCAATGGCCAGCGGCAATTTCAAGTCTGGAAGGCTGATCGGCCCGCTGCTTTGCTCTTCTGCGCCTGGCGGAAATTGCAGGCTGACCTGCTCGGCCTGCAATTGCTCGATGCACAGCGTCATGCGCGTCAGGCACAGTGGCGACCAGGCGAAAATCGCCTGGTTCAGCTCAACCCGGCTGTTGTCCTGCTGCCACAGCAGATGGTCGGCGCTCCACTGTCCACCCAAACGGCCCTGGAAATTCTCCACGGTCAAACCCGGCACAAACCCGAGCGCCCAGCGACTGCCCGTCGCCGTACCCAGCACGATGATCAAGGCCAGCACGACCAGCATCAGCAGCGCCGGGATCGCCAGCAGCGCTATTTTCAAACCACGCTTCACAGCTCAGGCCCCATGGAAAAGTGCAGTCGAATGCCGCCGTCGTCGTCCATCGCGTGGGCCAGGTCGAGGCGAATCGGCCCTACCGGCGAAACCCAGCGCACGCCAATACCGACGCCGGTCTTCAGGTTCGGCAGTTCGAGGGTGTTGAAGGAGTTGCCCTGATCGATGAAGGTTGCGACCCGCCACTTTTCGGCGATGGAGTATTGATACTCGACGCTGCCGGCCACCATGTAGCGGCCACCGATACGGTCGCCCTCGGAGTTCTCCGGGGACAGGCTCTGGTAGTCGTAACCGCGCACGCTCTGATCGCCACCGGCGAAGAAGCGCAGAGACGGCGGCACCGATTTGTAACCGTTGGTGGCGCTGCCGCCGACCTGCACCCGACCGAGGAAGCGGTGTTTATCGAAGACCGTGGTCAGGCCTTTGACCAATGCCGTGCCATACACCAGGTTGGTGTCCGAACCCAATCCTTCCTTGGCGACCTTGGTTTCGAATTGCAGGCGATAGCCATTATGCGGATCGATGCGGTTGTCGCTTTTCAGGTACGAATAGCTCACGCCGGGCATCAACAAGGTACTGAGCCCCGAGTCGTCACCGAGTGTGTATTCCTCGCGTTGCCATTTAAGCGACACCACCCGCTGCCACCCGCTGGGCAACTTGCTGTGCCATTCGGGGCCGAGGGTCAGCAATTTGCTGCGGGAGTCGGTGCCAGCGATATCTTCATATTGATAGCCAGCGGCCCAGCGCAGTTTGTCGGTCAACGGTGGGTCCAGGGGAATGTCGTAAAACACCCCGACGTTCTGCCGCGGTGCCGACAGTTCGGCTTCCCAGCCATAACTGTCGCCTTGCGGGTTGACCCAGTGCCGGGTCCAGTTGGCCTTGATTCGCGGGCCGACGTCGGTGGAAAACCCCAGACCCAAGCCCATGGTCCGCGGCTTGCGGGTGTCGAGTTTGACCGCCACCGGGATCACGTCGTCCTTGGAGGCCGTTGGCGCCGCGTCGACGCGCACGCCTTCGAAATAACCGCTCGATTGCAGCGCCTGATTGAGTTCGGCGATCAGTTCGGAGTCATAGGGCGTACCGGCCTTGAACGGCACCATGCGTTGCAGCAGGTCTTCGTCGAACGGCGTGTCGCCTTCAAAACTGACTTTGCCCAGCGCATAACGCGGGCCGCTGTCGTAGATCAATTCGATATCGGCGACGCCCGCGCGCGGGTCCACCAGCAGCTTCTGGCGAGTGAAGCGCCCACTGAAGAAGCCGAAACGCGAGGCCTGGTTCTGGATCAACCGCTTGGCGTCTTCGTAACGGCCATGGTTAAGCACCGCGCCTGGCATTAGCAGGTCGCTTTTGGGCACACGAAAGGATTTGAGCGAGGCGGCAGGACCGTCGACACGTATCGTGACGTTACGCAAATGGATCGGCTCGCCGGGATCGATGTTCAGCACCAGGCGCGGCGTCTTGCCGCCCTTCACGTCGCTGTCGATTTGCGGCTGGTAATACCCCAAGGCCTGGGCGGCCTTGCGCGCCTGTTCTTCGGCGCCGCGACTGAAGCGCAGCAAGGCTTCTTCATCGCGATCGCCGAGGCTACCGATATAGCCCTCTATATTGGCCTTCAGTTCATCGTTGGACGGTTTGATCCGCACATCCAATTCACTTTGCGCCAGCGCCGCGCAGCTGGATAACAGCATCAACAGGCCGCTGGTGATTCTTCCTGGAACATTCATAGGCGCGGATGCTATCACGAGCTTGGGAGCCTGATAGAGCCGGACTTGTCCCATAAGTTCGGCGATTACGCTGTTGCTGTTTGTAACACCTGCGGGTTGGCGTGGAAAAACACGTGCTCACGAATCGGTCCTACGGCCACTTCGCCGATTTCCTCATAGCCCTGACGCTTATAGAACTCCAGATAGCGAGGATTCCCGGTGTCGAGGATCACGCCTTGGGAGTGCTCATCGACCGCGCACCAGTTGTGCACCGCTTGCAGCAACTGTTCGCCAAAGTGCTTGCCCTGGAATTGCGGGTGAACCCCCAGCAATGGCAGGACGTGCACCGAGTCGGACGGCACGCACGCCATCACGGCGGCGTGGTAATCGAGGTAGCGTCGGGTACAGCGAAACCCGGTGCTGAGTACCATCCGCAGGCGCCAGGCCCAGCTTTCGGTGATGCCCAGGCGGCGTTGCGGCGGCGCGATCAGGGCGATGCCGATCAAGCGGTCATTCACCAGTAGGCCGATGGCCGGCAAATCCTGCAGAAAGTGCTGTTTGATCAGTTCGCGCACCGTCGCCCGGACTCGCTGTTCATAACCGGGGCGTTCGGCTTCGAACAGGTAGCCGAACGTCGGCTCGTGCCGGTACGCCTGGTACAACAGGGAACGCGCTTCGCGGGAATAGCCGCTGTCGAGCATGTGAATATCGGCGATGGCGGTCGAGGTTTCGGGCATAACGGCGGATCTCCCTGGGGCACAGCTCAGATGGCTGCGCTCTTCTTGGTACGAGCCTTGGGGTGGCTTCACAGTTCCCCAGACAGGTATAGACCAAGCGAGGAGCTTCATCGACCGGGCTTGCCCGCGAAGAGGCCGGATCTGCCAACACATCTCTGACAGGACACAACGAATCCCCTCACCCCAAAGCTGGCCCCATTCCTACATGTCAGCTAGCATCGCACTTTTGCCAGGACTGCCGACCATGAAGATCGTCTCCTTCAACATCAACGGGCTGCGCGCTCGCCCGCATCAGCTGGCGGCGCTGATCGAAAAGTATCAGCCGGACGTGATCGGGTTGCAGGAAACCAAGGTCCACGACGACCAGTTTCCCCTGGCCGAGGTGCAGGCGCTGGGGTATCACGTGTATTTCCACGGCCAGAAGAGTCACTACGGCGTGGCCCTGCTCTCGCGCCAGGAGCCGATTGCGCTGCACAAAGGTTTCGCCACGGATGAAGAAGACGCTCAACGGCGCTTTATCTGGGGCACGTTCGCCGACGCCAATGGCGTGCCGGTGACCATCATGAACGGCTATTTCCCACAGGGCGAAAGCCGCGATCACCCCACCAAGTTCCCGGCCAAGGAACGTTTCTACAGCGATTTGCAGCAATTGCTGGAAAGCCAGTTCAGCAACGACCAGCCGATCGTGGTGATGGGCGATGTGAACATTTCCCCGGAAGACTGCGACATCGGCATTGGCCCGGATAACATGAAACGCTGGCTGAAAACCGGCAAATGCAGCTTCCTGCCCGAAGAACGCGAATGGATGGCACGCCTGAAGAACTGGGGTCTGGTGGACAGTTTCCGTCACCTGAACCCGGAGGTTGCCGACCGTTTCAGCTGGTTCGACTACCGCAGCCGCGGTTTTGAAGATGAGCCCAAGCGTGGGCTGCGGATTGACCTGATCATGGCGTCCAACGGGTTGTTGCCTCGGGTCAAGGACGCAGGCGTGGATTACGAACTGCGCGCAATGGAAAAGCCTTCCGATCACGCGCCGATCTGGCTAGAGTTGAGCTGATAACGTTTTGCTGATCATTCCCACGCTCCGCGTGGGAATAATCACCGTCATCGTTCAGAAACCTTACTGACTTATTCTCCCGGCACTTTCTTTGGCTTATTAAGGTGCCGGCATGTCCCTGCGCGTGTTGTTCCTGCTGCTCGGCGCCGTGCTGCCGTTGACAGTATCGGCCGGCGATCTGCCGACGCCCGAACGCGGCCCGGTGCTGCGCGTCCAGGGTTCCAACACCATTGGCGCGGCGTTGGGGCCGGCGCTGGTCGAGGGGTTGATGCATGAACAGGGCCTGCTCAAGGTGCACCGCGAAGCCCCGGACAAAGCCAACGAACAACGCATCGTCGGCGAAACCGCTCAGGGCCGCCGAGTCGAGGTGGAAGTCGCGGCCCACGGTTCCAGCACCGGATTCAAAGCCCTGAAAATCGCCTCCGCCGATCTCGCGGCCTCGTCACGGCCGATCAAGGACAGCGAACGACTGGATCTCGAATCGCTGGGCGACCTGAAAAGCCCGGTTGCCGAACAAGTCATCGCCATCGACGGGCTGGCCATCATCCTTCATCCGCACAATCCGCTGAAGCAGCTCAACACCGAGCAATTGGCACGAATCTTCAGCGGCGAGACGAAAACCTGGGAAGAACTCGGCGGCACCGGTGGGACAATTCATCTCTACGCGCGGGATGACCAATCGGGCACCTACGACACGTTTAAGGAACTGGTCCTCAGCCCGCGTGGGAAAATGCTGAGCGGCAACGCGAAACGCTTCGAATCCAGTGAGCAATTGTCCGACGCGGTGAGTCTGGACCCGCAAGCCATCGGCTTCATCGGTTTGCCTTATGTGCGCCAGGCCAAAGCCGTGGCCATTGTCGATGGTGACTCCCAGGCCATGCTGCCGCTCAATAGCCTGATCGCGACGGAAGATTACCCGCTGTCCCGTCGGCTGTTCTTATACCTGCCGCCGAACGGGAAAAATCCCTGGGCCAAGGCGCTGGTGAAGTTCGCCCAGAGCAGCAATGGCCAGGCGATTGTTGCGGCCAATGGTTTTATCGCGCAAACCGTTCAGGCCATGGCCGTCACACCGAATGCGCTGATGCCCGAGGGTTATCAGGCACTCAGTCGGCATGCCCAGCGGCTGACGGTGAATTTTCGTTTCGAAGAAGGCAGCGCGACGCTGGACAACAAGGCCCGCCAGGACCTGTCGCGGGTGCTCGACTATATAAGGCAGCACGACAAAGCCAATCGGCAGGTGACGCTGGTAGGGTTTGGCGATGCCAAGAGCGACCCCGCGCGGGCCGACCTGCTGTCGAAACTGCGGGCCATGGCGGTGCGGCGAGAACTGGTGAAAAGCGGCGTGGTGTTTCGCGAAATTCGCGGTTTTGGCGCCGAGATGCCGGTGGCGGCCAACAGCGGGGATGAAGGGCGGATCAAGAATCGGCGGGTTGAGGTTTGGGTGTATTGAAGTAAGCACCAAACATTGTGGCTTGGGGGCCTACTGTGGCGAGGGGGCTTGCCCCCGTTGGACTGCGAAGCGGGCCTCAAACCGGCCACCGCATTTTTCCTGGAAAGACGCGGTGTACAATTTACGACTGCTGCGCAGCCGAACGGGGGCAAGCCCCCTCGCCACAGGTCTCAGTGCCCCCTGCGCATCATTTCCTTAGGCACATACTTGCCGATCTCGAACTTGCCAATCGCCGCGCGGTGCACTTCGTCCGGGCCGTCGGCCAGGCGCAGGGTGCGTTGCATGGCATACATGTAGGCCAGCGGGAAATCATTGGACACCCCTGCCCCGCCATGGATCTGGATCGCCCGGTCGATCACCCGCAACGCCACGTTCGGTGCAACCACTTTGATCTGCGCGATCTCGCTCTTCGCCACTTTGTTGCCGACGGTGTCCATCATGTACGCCGCTTTCAACGTCAGCAGTCGCGCCATGTCGATCTCCATCCGCGAGTCGGCGATTTTGTCAATGTTGCCGCCCAGACGCGCCAGAGGTTTACCGAATGCAGTGCGGTTGACCGCCCGTTTGCACATCAGCTCCAGCGCACGTTCAGCCATGCCGATCGAACGCATGCAGTGGTGAATCCGGCCCGGGCCGAGGCGACCCTGGGCGATTTCGAAGCCGCGTCCTTCGCCCAGCAGGACGTTTTCGTACGGCACCCGGACGTTCTCGAATAGCACTTCGGCGTGGCCGTGAGGCGCGTCGTCGTAACCGAACACCGGCAGCGGACGCACAATCTTCACGCCCGGCGTATCCACCGGCACCAGAATCATCGAGTGCTGCGCGTGGCGTGGTGCATCCGGATTGCTCAGGCCCATGAAGATCAGGATCTTGCAGCGCGGATCGCAGGCCCCTGAAGTCCACCATTTCTTGCCGTTGATCACCCACTCATCGCCATCACGCACGGCACGGGCAGCCATGTTGGTGGCGTCGGACGAGGCCACGTCCGGCTCGGTCATGGCGAACGCCGAGCGGATCTCGCCGCGCAACAGCGGTTCGAGCCAGCGTTGCTTCTGCTCTTCGTTGGCGTAACGCACCAGCACTTCCATGTTGCCGGTGTCGGGCGCCGAACAGTTGAACGGCTCTGGGCCCAGCAATGAGCGACCCATGATTTCCGCCAATGGCGCGTATTCGAGGTTGGTCAGGCCGGCACCGAGTTCGGACTCAGGCAGAAACAAATTCCACAGGCCTTCAGCCTTGGCCTTGAGTTTGAGCTCCTCCATGATTGCTGTCGGCTGCCAGCGATCGCCCTCGGCGACCTGGCGTTCGAACACCGCTTCGGCGGGGTAAACGTAGGTGTCCATGAACGCAGTCACGCGCTCACGCAGTTCCTGGACCTTGGGCGAATAAGCGAAATCCATGGCAGCTCTACCTTTTAATCAGGGGTTCAGAGGAGTTGTTCAGGTCATGCAATCGATGCTAGAACAGCTACGAAAATTTACCTAACCTATTCTCGGCGTGTATTAACATTCATCACCGATATATGATCGGCTGATTGCCAAGGCCCTCGGGTCCGATCAAGACGCCCCTGATAACAAGAGTGCAGCGCATGAATCTGAGCAAGGTCGACCTCAACCTTTTCATCGTCTTCGACGCGATCTACACCGAAGCCAACCTGACCCGCGCCGGGCAGATCGTCGGCATTACTCAACCGGCGGTGTCGAACGCTCTGGCCCGTCTGCGCGAGACCTTCAACGACCCGCTTTTCGTGCGCACCGCCCAGGGCATGGTGCCGACGCCGATGGCGCAGAACATCATCGGGCCGGTGCGTAACGCCCTCTCCCTGCTGCGGGTGTCGGTGCAGGAAAGCCGCATCTTCAACCCGTTGCAGGCGGTCAAGACCTACCGCATCAGCATGACCGACCTCACCGAAGCGGTGATCCTGCCGCCATTGTTCCAGCGCCTGCGCCGCCTGGCGCCGACGGTGATCATCGAAAGTTTCCTGTCCAAACGCCGCGAAACCACCAAGGAACTGGCGGCCGGGCGCCTGGATTTCGCGGTGGATGCGCCGCTCAACACCGACCCGCAGGTGCGCCACGTCAAGTTGATGGAAGACCGTTATGTGTGCGCCATGCGCAAGGGCCATCCGCTGGCGGGCAAAGAGAAATTCACCCTCGACGATTACCTGTCCCTGACCCACATCCATATTTCCAGCCGCCGCAGCGGCCTGGGCTATGTCGACCTGGCCCTGGGCAAAATGGGCATCCAGCGCAAGATCGCCCTGCGCTCCCAGCATTACCTGATGGCGTCCCAGGTGTTACAGCAGACCGACATGGTCATGACCGTGCCGGAACGCTTCGCCCGTCGCCATGATTTGTACTCGGTGAACCTGCCGGTCAAAGAAGTTCCGCCGGTGGAAACCCACCTCTACTGGCACGAAAGCACCGACCAGGACCCGGCCAACCGCTGGATGCGCGAGCAGATGATCGAGTTGTGCCAGCAGGTCACGGCGCACGAGAAGAAGCTGGATACGGTGTAGGACGTTAATCCGCGTCATCGTTCTTCGCGGGCAAGCCTCGCTCCTACAAGGTTAGCGTCGAACCACGATTAAATGATCGACACCAAACCTGTAGGAGCGAGGCTTGCCCGCGAAGAGGCCCGTCACTACACAGACAATTCATGCCCCTTGACGTAAACGTCAACCTGACATTAGCTTAGCGCCATGACCTTTTTCGAGCGCTTCCATGAGCAGCCAGACCTATAGCATTTCCGACCTCGCCCGCGAGCTCGACATCACCACCCGGGCCATTCGCTTCTATGAAGAGCAAGGCCTGCTCAGCCCCGAGCGTCGCGGTCAGGAACGCATTTATTCGCCCCGTGACAAGGTCAGTCTGAAGCTGATCCTGCGGGGCAAGCGCATTGGTTTTTCCCTGGCCGAATGCCGCGAGCTGATCGAGCTCTATGACCCCTCCAGCGGTAACACCAAGCAATTGCACAGCATGCTGGCGAAAATTGCCGAGCGTCGGGAACAACTCGAGCAGCAACTGCTGGACATCGAACAGATGAAGCTGGAACTCGACACAGCCGAGGAGCGCTGCACCCAGGCGCTGGAGCAGACGATCAAGAGCCAGCAGCTCGTGTAGGAGCTGAGCTTGCTCGCGAAAGCGGTATGTCCTTCAACATGGATGTCGACTGACCTGACGCTTTCGCGAGCAAGCTCAGCTCCTACAGGGCTCTGTGAACATTCATACAATCTCAACAGGTCGATTCCCATGTCCCTCCCCACCCACGTACGCCTGGTCGAAGTCGGCCCCCGCGACGGTCTGCAAAACGAAGCCCAACCCATCAGCGTCGCGGACAAGGTGCAACTGGTCGATGCGCTCACCGCCGCTGGCCTCGGCTATATAGAAGTCGGCAGTTTCGTCTCGCCCAAATGGGTGCCGCAAATGGCCGGTTCCGCCGAGGTCTTCGCGCAGATCCAGCGCAAACCAGGGGTGACCTATGGCGCCCTCGCCCCCAACCTGCGGGGCTTTGAAGACGCTATCGCCGCCGGGGTCAAGGAAGTCGCGGTGTTCGCCGCAGCGTCCGAAGCGTTCTCCCAGCGTAATATCAATTGCTCGATCAGCGAGAGCCTGGAGCGCTTCGTGCCGATCATGGACGCCGCCAAACAACACGGCGTCAGCGTGCGCGGTTACGTGTCCTGTGTGCTGGGCTGCCCTTATGAGGGTGATGTCAAGCCTGCACAAGTCGCCCGGGTCGCTCGCGAGCTCTATGCGATGGGCTGCTACGAGGTTTCGCTGGGAGACACCATCGGCACCGGCACCGCTGGCGCGACCCGCAAGATGTTTGAAGTGGTTTCGGCCGACGTGCCACGGGAAAAACTGGCCGGGCACTTCCACGACACCTATGGCCAGGCCATGGCCAATATCTACGCCAGCCTGCTGGAAGGCATTTCGGTATTCGACAGCTCCATCGCCGGCCTTGGCGGCTGCCCGTACGCCAAGGGCGCCAGCGGTAACGTCGCCACCGAAGACGTGGTTTACCTGCTCAACGGCCTGGGCATCGAGACCGGGATCGACCTGGACGCCTTGATTCGCGCCGGCCAGCAGATTTGCGCGGTGCTGGGGCGCCCTACCGGTTCTCGCGTGGCCAAGGCTCGCAGCGCACAGTGACAGTGTGGATGTGTCCGGGTGTTACCGCGTGTTCTGGCACGTGGGGCGGAAACGAGTAACACGGAAACAAATTGTCAGGTTTGGTACGGGTGAAAAATCTCACAAAAAATCAAATCATTGATTTTAAAGGACTTTTCAAAGTTGGCATGGCTTCTGCTATCTCTATGGCATAACAAGAATAAAAAGCTGCAAACCAATAAAAATAAGACGTAACGACTCTGACATAACAAGAACAACACGGCAGAGACGCAGCTAACAGATTTTTTTGGAGAAGGTGTGCTTTTCAGGGTGCTTTTCGGAGTAACCCGCAACCGGGCAGAGAACAATAAAACTACCTTCAGGTAGCTCCCGAACTGGTTGGATCGCTTGGCGAAAAAGTAGATCAGCGCTCAAAAAAATACGTTTGCTCTTGATCCCGGATGGGGATCGACAAAAACAGCGGTAAAGGGCCACGGTTGCCAAAAACAACAACAGACCGCCCCTCAATAATAAAAAAAGAGCACGTAACGACAAAATTAAAGGGGAGCTTCGGCTCCCCTTTGTGCTTTCTTGTCTTTCTATTTTTCTCGACCCACATGTGGAAGCAGGCTCGCCCCCACACTGGTTATGTGTCAGGCGTTTTTGCTGCGCAGCTCCTCGATGCTGATCTCGCGCATCCGAAACTTCTGGATCTTGCCGGTCACGGTCATCGGAAACTCCTCGACGAACTTGAAGTAACGCGGCGTCTTGAAGTGCGCGATACGCTCCTTGCACCAGGCTTGCAGTTCCTGCTCGGTAGCGCTGTGGCCGGGATGGAATTTGATCCAGGCGACAATCTCTTCGCCATACCGGGAGCAAGGAATGCCGATCACCTGCACATCGGCAACCGCCGGGTGGGTGAAGAAGAACTCTTCAAGTTCGCGCGGGTAAATATTCTCACCGCCGCGAATGATCATGTCCTTGTTACGCCCGGCGATGCACACGTACCCCTCTTCGTTCATGCTCGCCAGATCGCCGGTGTGCATCCAGCCAGCGTCATCGATAGCCTCGGCGGTGGCTTGCGGGTTCTTCCAGTAGCCGAGCATCACGCTGTAACCCCGAGTGCACAGCTCGCCAATGGTGCCGCGTGGCACCAGATTGCCCGCCTCGTCGATGATCTTGCTTTCCAGTTGCGGCTGGGTGCGGCCGACCGTGGTGACACGCAATTCCAGGTCGTCCGACGGACCGGTCTGCAAAGACACGGGGCTGGTTTCCGTCATGCCGTAGGCAATCTGCACTTCGCTCATGTGCATTTCGCCGATAACCCGACGCATCACCTCGATCGGACACGTCGCCCCGGCCATGATCCCGGTGCGCAGGCTCGACAAATCAAATTCGGCGCGCTTGGGCTGATCGAGCATGGCGATGAACATGGTCGGCACGCCATAAAGCGCGGTGGCTTTTTCTTCGGCGACGGTGGTCAGGGTCAACAGCGGATCGAAGGCATCGTTGGGGTAAATCATGGTGCTGCCGTGGGTGACGCAGCCGAGGTTGCCCATGACCATGCCGAAGCAGTGATACAGCGGCACCGGAATCACCAGCCGATCATCGGCGGTCAGGCCGAGGCTTTCGCCGACCATGTAACCGTTGTTGAGAATGTTGTAGTGGCTGAGGGTCGCGCCCTTGGGGAAACCGGTGGTGCCGGAGGTGTACTGGATGTTCACCGCCTGGTCGAAATGCAGGCTGTCCTGGCGTTCGTGCAATGGCTCGATCGACACACTGGCTGCCAGATCGGCCAATTGCGACCACGGCAGGAAACCCGAGGGTGGCTGCGCATCCAGGCTGATGACCCCACGCAGTTCCGGCAGGCGTTCGCTCTGCAAGCGGCCGATGGATTGCTCCGCCAATTCCGGTACCAACCCTTGCAGCATGCCGTGATAGTCGGAGGTCTTGAAGGCCCCGGCGCAAACCAGCCATTGGCAGCCGGATTGCTTCAATACGTATTCGAGTTCCGAACTGCGATAAGCCGGGTTGATGTTGACCAGGATCACGCCGATTTTCGCACTGGCGAACTGGCTGATGCACCACTGGGCGCAGTTCGGGGCCCAGATGCCGAGCCGGTCACCGGTTTGCAAACCCAGCGCCAGGAATGCTCTGGCGTGCAGATCAACAGCATCCGACAGCTGCTGCCAGGTGTAACGCAGTTGTTGGTGGCGCACGACCAGCGCCTCCCCGTTCGGGTATTGCGCGACGGTGTTATCAAACGCCTGGCCGATGGTCATCGCCAGCAAGGCTTTGTCCTGGGAACCACGGGTATAGCTGCGCTGCGGGTTTGCACTGGGTTGATCCATGACGACCCCTATTGTCTTTATTGTAGGAGCGAGGCTTGTGTGGCAAGCCACATAAGGCGACGCAGGTCTTTCAGAACTGGCTCTACTCTCGCTCAAGTTGACGTTAACGTAAAGGGTGATTGACAGCCATTCGTCACAGGCTTACGTTAACGTAAAGGTGAGAGCTGAATCACTGCCCTCCCCACCCTACAAAAAGCCAAAAGGTGCCCCATGAGCTACCCATCCCTGAACTTTGCCCTCGGTGAAACCATCGACATGCTGCGCGATCAGGTTCAGTCCTTCGTCGCCAAAGAGATCGCCCCGCGCGCCGCTCAGATCGACATCGACAACCTGTTCCCGGCCGACCTGTGGCGTAAATTCGGCGACATGGGCCTGCTGGGCATCACCGTGCCGGAAGAGTACGGCGGCGCGGGCCTGGGTTATCTGGCGCACGTGGTCGCCATGGAAGAAATCAGCCGTGGTTCGGCCTCGGTCGCCCTGTCCTACGGCGCGCACTCCAACCTCTGCGTCAACCAGATCAACCGCAACGGCACTCATGAACAGAAAAGCAAATACCTGCCGAAACTGATCAGCGGCGAGCACATCGGTGCCCTGGCCATGAGCGAGCCGAACGCCGGTTCCGACGTGGTCTCGATGAAGCTGCGCGCCGACAAACGCGGCGATCACTACGTACTCAACGGCAGCAAGACCTGGATCACCAACGGTCCTGACGCCAACACCTACGTGATCTACGCCAAGACCGATCTGGAAAAAGGCCCGCATGGCATCACCGCGTTCATCGTCGAGCGCGACTGGAAAGGTTTCAGCCGCAGCAACAAATTCGACAAGCTCGGCATGCGCGGCTCGAACACCTGCGAGCTGTTCTTCGATGACGTCGAAGTGCCGGAAGAAAACATCCTCGGCGTACTCAATGGCGGCGTGAAAGTGCTGATGAGCGGCCTCGACTACGAGCGCGTGGTGCTTTCCGGTGGCCCGACCGGGATCATGCAGGCCTGCATGGACCTGATCGTGCCGTACATCCATGACCGCAAACAGTTCGGCCAGAGCATCGGCGAATTCCAGCTGATCCAGGGCAAAGTCGCCGACATGTACACCCAACTCAATGCCAGCCGCGCTTACCTGTATGCCGTGGCCCAGGCCTGCGAACGTGGCGAAACCACTCGCAAGGACGCCGCCGGGGTGATCCTCTACAGTGCCGAGCGCGCCACGCAAATGGCCCTCGACGCGATCCAGATTCTCGGCGGCAACGGCTACATCAACGAATTCCCGGCCGGTCGTCTGCTGCGTGACGCCAAGCTGTATGAAATCGGCGCCGGCACCAGTGAGATCCGTCGCATGCTGATCGGTCGCGAACTGTTCAACGAAACCCGCTAAACGGAGCTGTCCATGGCTATCCTGCATACCCAGCTCAACCCCCGTTCGGCGGAGTTCGCGGCTAACAGCGCGGCGATGCTCAAACAGGTCGACGCCCTGCACACCCTGCTCGCGCAAGTGCAGCAAGGTGGTGGCCCGAAGGCGCAAGAACGTCACACCTCGCGGGGCAAACTGCTGCCCCGTGAGCGGATCAATCGCCTGCTCGATCCGGGTTCGCCGTTTCTCGAGATCAGCCAACTGGCGGCCTACGCGGTGTACGGCGAAGACGTTCCCGCCGCTGGCGTGATTGCCGGGATCGGCCGGGTGGAAGGCGTCGAATGCATGATCGTCGCCAACGATGCCACCGTGAAAGGTGGCTCGTACTACCCGCTGACCGTTAAAAAACACCTACGCGCACAGACCATCGCCCAGCAGAATCGCCTGCCGTGCATTTATCTGGTGGACTCCGGTGGCGCCAACCTGCCGCGCCAGGATGAAGTGTTCCCGGACCGCGAACACTTCGGGCGGATCTTCTTCAACCAGGCCAACATGAGCGCCATGGGCATTCCGCAAATTGCGGTGGTCATGGGCTCTTGCACCGCCGGGGGCGCCTACGTTCCGGCGATGGCCGACGAGGCGATCATGGTTCGTCAGCAGGCCACCATCTTCCTCGCTGGCCCACCGCTGGTGAAAGCCGCGACCGGTGAAGTGGTCAGCGCCGAAGACCTCGGCGGGGCCGATGTGCACTGCAAGATTTCCGGGGTCGCCGACCACTACGCCGAAAGCGATGAACATGCCCTGGCATTGGCCCGGCGCAGCGTGGCCAACCTCAACTGGCGCAAGCTCGGCGAACTGCAACAACGTACGCCGATCGCGCCGCTGTATAGCAGCGACGAGTTGTACGGCGTGGTCTCGGCCGACGCCAAGCAACCGTTCGATGTGCGCGAAGTGATCTCACGACTGGTGGACGGCTCGGTGTTCGATGAGTTCAAGGCGCTGTTCGGGACGACGTTGGTGTGCGGCTTCGCCCACCTGCACGGCTACCCGATCGCGATCCTCGCCAACAACGGCATCCTCTTCGCCGAGGCCGCACAGAAAGGCGCGCATTTCATCGAACTGGCCTGCCAGCGCGGCATTCCGTTGCTGTTCCTGCAGAACATCACCGGGTTCATGGTCGGCCAGAAATACGAGGCCGGCGGCATCGCCAAGCACGGCGCGAAATTGGTGACCGCCGTGGCTTGTGCCAAGGTGCCGAAATTCACCGTGATCATCGGCGGCAGCTTCGGCGCCGGTAACTACGGCATGTGTGGCCGGGCCTACGATCCACGCTTCCTGTGGATGTGGCCGAACGCGCGAATCGGCGTGATGGGCGCCGAACAGGCGGCGGGTGTGCTGGTGCAGGTCAAGCGCGAGCAAACCGAGCGCAGCGGGCATCGTTTCAGCGCCGAGCAGGAAGCCGAGATCAAGCAACCGATCCTCGATCAGTACGAAGAACAGGGGCACCCCTACTACTCCAGCGCCCGGCTGTGGGACGACGGCGTCATTGACCCGGCGCAGACCCGCGACGTGTTGGCCCTGGCCTTGTCGGCGTCGCTGAACGCACCCATCGAACCGAGCCGCTTCGGCGTGTTCCGGATGTGATCTGGAGAAAACCATGAGCGACTTCAATACCCTTGAGCTGCAGACCGATCCCCGTGGTTTTGCCACCCTGTGGCTCAGCCGAGAAGAAAAGAACAACGCGTTCAACGCCGAAATGATCCGCGAACTGATCCTCGCGCTGGATAAAGTGTCGAGCGATGCCAGCCTGCGTTTTCTGCTGATCCGTGGGCGCGGCAAGCATTTCAGCGCCGGTGCCGATCTGGCCTGGATGCAGCAATCGGCCGAACTCGATTACCACACCAACCTTGATGACGCACGGGAACTGGCGGAGTTGATGTACAACCTCGCCAAACTGAAAGTCCCGACGCTGGCCGTGGTGCAAGGCGCGGCATTTGGCGGTGCACTGGGCCTGATCAGTTGCTGCGACATGGCGATTGGCGCCGACGACGCGCAGTTCTGCCTGTCGGAAGTGCGCATCGGCCTGGCGCCAGCGGTCATCAGCCCGTTCGTGGTGCAAGCCATTGGCGAGCGTGCGGCGCGGCATTATGCCTTGACTGCCGAACGTTTCGGCGGGCAACGGGCTCGGGAAATCGGCCTGTTGTCAGAGAGCTATCCGATGGCTGAGCTGGAGCAGAAAGTCGATCAGTGGATCGACAATCTACTGCTCAACAGCCCGGCAGCCATGCGCGCCAGCAAGGATCTGCTGCGTGAAGTCGGCAACGGCGCGCTGACTCCGGCGCTGCGCCGCTACACCGAGAATGCCATCGCCCGAATTCGCGTCAGCCCGGAAGGTCAGGAAGGCCTGCGCGCCTTCCTGCAAAAACGTTCGCCCACCTGGCAAGCCGAAATCACCCTCAAGGAGCCGCGTTGATGAGCGCAACTGTTCTCACCACCCTGCTGGTGGCCAACCGTGGCGAAATCGCCTGCCGGGTGATGCGCACCGCCAAGGCTCTGGGCCTGACCACTGTGGCCGTGCACAGCGCCACCGACCGTGACGCCCGGCACAGCCGCGAAGCGGATATCCGCGTCGACCTGGGCGGCAGCAAAGCCGCCGACAGTTACCTGCAAATCGACAAACTGATCGCCGCCGCGAAAGCCAGCGGTGCTCAGGCGATTCATCCCGGTTATGGTTTTCTCTCGGAAAACGCCGGGTTCGCCCGGGCGATCGAGGCGGCTGGCCTGATCTTCCTCGGCCCACCCGCCTCGGCCATCGACGCCATGGGCAGCAAGTCCGCGGCCAAAGCCTTGATGGAAACCGCCGGTGTGCCGCTGGTGCCCGGCTATCACGGCGAAGCCCAAGACCTCGACACCTTCCGCGATGCCTGCGAACGCATCGGTTATCCGGTGTTACTCAAGGCCACGGCGGGCGGCGGCGGCAAAGGCATGAAAGTGGTCGAGGACGTCAGCCAACTGGCCGAAGCCCTGGCCTCGGCGCAGCGTGAAGCACAATCGTCGTTCGGCGATTCGCGGATGTTGGTCGAGAAATACCTGCTCAAGCCACGTCACGTGGAAATCCAGGTGTTCGCCGACCAGCATGGCAATTGTCTGTACCTCAACGAGCGTGACTGCTCGATTCAGCGTCGTCATCAGAAAGTCGTCGAAGAAGCACCCGCTCCAGGCCTGACCCCGCAATTGCGTCGGGCCATGGGCGAAGCCGCCGTACGCTCGGCTCAAGCGATCGGCTATGTGGGCGCCGGCACCGTGGAGTTTTTGCTGGATGCGCGCGGTGAGTTCTTCTTCATGGAAATGAACACGCGCCTGCAAGTCGAACACCCGGTGACCGAGGCCATTACCGGCCTCGACCTGGTGGCCTGGCAAATTCGTGTAGCCCGCGGCGAAGCGCTGCCGATGACACAGGATCAGGTGCCGCTGATCGGCCATGCGATCGAAGTGCGGTTGTACGCCGAAGACCCGGGCAACGATTTTCTGCCGGCCACCGGGCGCCTGGCGTTGTACCGCGAATCCGCCGAAGGGCCGGGGCGTCGTGTGGACAGTGGCGTCGAAGAAGGCGACGAGATTTCGCCGTTCTACGACCCGATGCTTGGCAAGCTGATTGCCTGGGGCGAAGACCGTGAACAGGCGCGGCTGCGATTGCTGAGCATGCTCGAGGAGTTTGCCATTGGCGGGCTGAAGACCAACATCAACTTCCTGCACCGGATCATCGGCCACCCGGCGTTTGCCGCCGCCGAACTGGATACCGGGTTCATTCCGCGTTATCAGGAGCAACTGCTGCCAGCACCTTCGCCGCTCAGTGATGAGTTCTGGCAAGCGGCGGCCCAGGCGTTTGCGCAAAGTCAGCCGGCTGTGTTACGCGCCGATGATCCGAGTTCGCCGTGGGCCTTCAACAATGGTTTCCGTGCCGGATTGCCGACAGAAATCACCCTGCATTTGAGTTGCGAAGGGCAAGACCGGGCGCTGACCCTGGGCGATGCCGACGCGCATACCGCACGGCTCAAGGGTGAATACCTGCTGACCGAGCACAGCGGTTTGCGCCGCCAGCACCGGGCCATCCGCCGTGGCGATGCGCTGTATCTGCAATGGGACGGCGAGCTGCGCCGCATCGAGTCGTATGACCCGATCGGCGCCGTCGAAGCCAGTCACAGCCATCAAGGCGGGCTTACCGCGCCCATGAACGGCAGCATCGTGCGGGTGTTGGTGGAGGCCGGGCAAACGGTCGAAGCCGGGGCGCAACTGGTGGTGCTGGAAGCGATGAAGATGGAGCACAGCATTCGCGCGCCCCACACCGGGGTAATCAAGGCGTTGTATTGCCAGGAAGGCGAAATGGTCAGCGAAGGCAGTGCGTTGGTGGAGTTGGAGCAAGCGTGAAATGAAGATCGGTCCTACGCGTTGCGAGGACCGATCCGATTAGAATTTGGCAGTCGCCTGAACCACCACGCCGATGATTCGGCATTCCTCGGTGTAAAGGGCTTTCGGATACGTCGGATTGAGCGGGACCAGGTAACGCTGCCCGCCCTCTTCGATCAGTTTGCGAAAGACCGCCTCGGCGCTGCCGGGCCATTGGGCGATCACCAGTTTGCCAGGCTCCGGCACGATCGCCGGGTCGACCAGAATCAGCATGCCCTCGGCAATGCTCGCTCCCGTAGGGGCGGTCATCGCATCGCCGACCACCACCAGCCAGAACGCCGCGCCCTGTGCGTGGTAATCGGACAGCTCGAAACGTGGCTTGCTGACAGCCAGCGAAGTACCGTAGGTCGATAGCTCGCCGTCGCGCACCTCCCCGGTTTCCCGCCAGTCACTGACCGGGTAGCGAAAGTACGGGTTGTACTTTTGCGCCAGGGAGATCTCCTCATCCTCTGAGGGCAGCGGCTCCCTGATCACCATCGCCACTTCCAGATAGTCCATGCCGAGCGCCCGCAAGACACGATTCATCTCTGCGATGCCGGGCTGACGACGTTTATTGAGCCAGTGGCCGACGCCACCCTGGGACATCCCGATGCGCTCGGCGAGTATTTCCTGAGTGACTTTGAGTTCACTCATTTTGGCCTTGACCAATTCAATCCATTTATCCATGTGCGGCACGATACGTGGGGTACTCCGACCATCAAAACACAAATTGTAGTATTAAAACTGAAGACACAAATACAGTAAGTACTAAGCTGGGCTCACGGATTTGAATTTCTCACGGAGCTCGCCATCGTCATGACCATCCCCAGCAATACCTTGCCCGATATGCAAATCGACACCAGCCTCACCTCGCCAAAAGGCTCTGCCGCGGCGCAGCGCGCACTGGACTATTACTTGAAACCAGCTGTGTCAGAAGTAGCCAGCGAAGAACGTTTCTTTGATGTGAACCGTAACATCAGCAGCGAAGAGGCGCTGGTCCATGCTTCGGATCTGCTGCGGTGCGCCGTTGCCACCGCGCATGAGTCAGCCAACCAACTGCAGGGCGCAAGCCGGGATCTGGCGTTTTCGACGGTGCACATGATCGACATGGCCAAGGCGATGGTCGAACGGGCCCTGGAGGGCAATCAGAACAATTGAGGCGGGAGCATATTGGAGGAGGACAGGAAAATTTTTCCAATCGCGCAGGTAGAAACATTTGACTTGCAAATGATAATGATTATTATTGAATCAACTGGTCGCGAGATCAGTCGATAGACCAAGAGACCTTAGGTCGGACTCCTGGACTATCTCCTCATCAGGCTAATCACGGTTTTTGACCCGGCTTTTTGCCGGGTCTTTTTTTGCCAGTCAGGCTGGCTTTGGCTTCAGGCTAATGAAGTCTGTAGGTGCTGCAAAATTCGATTGGCGCGGATGATATCAAAAGAATATCTACTGCCAAGAGAAGCCCGGCAGCACTGGGCCAAACTAACGAAAATAGCACTTGAGAATCAATTGCGCAGTCTCTAAGCTGCATCGGCGTCAAGGAGGACGCCCCCCCTTTTACCCCCCGTAATTTCCCCCGGTTTCTCCCCCTCTTGCGTGTAAAGTAGCAGCCATAAAAATCGTATTCAGGAAATGATTATGGCCGGGGCTAAATCTTCTTTCGACATCAGCGCTAACTTCGACAGCGGCAACATTGATGTGCTGGACATCAGCAATCCTCTGCAAGCATTGCTGGCCATCAGGCCAGACACTCGCAGCCAGCATTTCCAGTGGTTCCATTTCAAGGCCAGCGGCCTGCATGTGGGTCAGGAGCATTGGTTTCGTCTGAACAACGCCAGCAAATCCTCATACAACAAGGCCTGGGATGGTTATCAGGCGGTGGCGTCCTACGACCACGTCAACTGGTTCCGGGTGCCGACCATCTTCGAAGGCGACTGCCTGCGTTTCAGCCTTGAAGCCACTGCCACCCATGCCTGGTTCGCCTACTTCGAACCCTACAGCCGTGGCCGTCACGACTGGCTGATCGAACAGGCACTGACCAAGGCCGGCACCGAACTGTTGGCCACCGGCAAGAGCGTTGAAGGTCGTGACATCCAGTTGTTGCGCAAAGGAACTGGCGGCGAAGGCCAGCGCAAGGTCTGGATCATTGCCCAGCAACACCCCGGCGAACACATGGCCGAATGGTTCATGGAAGGCGTGATCGAACGCCTGGAAAAACATGACGACCCGGTGCTGAATAAGCTCCTGGCCAGCGCCGACCTGTACTTGGTGCCGAACATGAACCCGGACGGCGCCTTCCACGGTCATTTGCGCACCAATGCCATGGGCCAGGACCTGAATCGCGCCTGGCAGAACGCCAGCCAGGAAATCAGCCCGGAAGTGCTGTTCGTTCAGCAGCAAATGGAAAAATACGGCGTCGACCTGTTCCTCGACATCCATGGCGATGAAGAAATTCCCTACGTGTTCACCGCCGGTTGCGAAGGCAACCCCGGCTATACACCGCGGATCGAAAAACTCGAAGAGCGCTTCCGCAGCCATCTGAAGCACCTGACCAAGGACTTTCAGACCAAACACGGCTACACCCGCGACGAACCGGGCAAAGCCAACATGACCCTGGCCTGCAACAGCGTCGGTCAGAAGTTCGACTGCCTGTCCTTTACCATTGAAATGCCCTTCAAGGACAACAACGACGCGCCGAATGCGCTGACCGGCTGGTCTGGTAAGCGTTCGAAGCAGTTGGGCAAGGATGTGCTGACGACCATTGCCGACATGGTCGATACCTTGCGCTGATCACCCTTGGACAAAAGATCGCAGCCTTCGCAGCTCCTGCAAGGCTGCGATTTTTTGATGTTTTACTCAGCCGGGATCCGCACACAATCCTGGGGCCCCAACAGCCGCCCATCCTCGGCGCGCAATTCCAGCGGCCGCACCGGTCGACCGTTCTCACGATCGACAACCTGCGAATGCGCCTCCCCCGCCTCATAGAAAAACGCCTCGCCCCACTGCCGCAACCCGATGATTAACGGGAACAAGCCCTGGCCCTTCTCCGTCAGCACATATTCCTGATACGCGCTGCCATCCGACGCCGGCACCAGATCGAAAATCCCGTGGGCCACCAATGTGCGCAGGCGTGCCGAAAGAATGTTCTTGGCCATGCCGAGATTGCGCTGGAACTCACCGAAGCGTCGCAGACCATCGAACGCATCGCGCACGATCAATAGCGACCACCAATCCCCAATCGCATCCAGTGAACGAGCGACCGGGCATTCGGCGCCTTCCATGCTTGTACGTTTAACCATGACCACGTCCGCCGGCAACCAATGTGGTTGCAATATAAAACCAGAATCCTTACCGTACAACTGGTTTTATATTGCAACCACACAAGGAAGCCTGTGATGAAACCTGACCACCCGTTAAGCGGCGCCGTGGTGCTGCTGTTTGCCGTCGCCTGCGGCCTGGCCGTCGGCAATGTGTATTACGCACAACCATTGCTCGATGCCATGGCCGAAGCCTTCGCCATGGACCCGGCAACCATCGGTATCATCATCACCCTCACTCAGATCGGTTATGGCGTGGGCCTGTTGTTGCTGGTCCCTCTGGGGGATCTGCTCAACCGCCGCCGATTGATCGTCTTGCAAACCCTGCTGTCGGCACTGGCCTTGTTGATGATTGCGTTAGCGCCGAGCAGCACCTGGCTGTTGCTCGGCATGGCGCTGACCGGGTTAATGGCGGTCGTGACGCAAGTCCTGGTGGCCTACGCCGCGACGCTGGCCATCCCGGCGCAACGTGGACGTGTGGTAGGCGTGATCACCAGCGGCATTGTCGTCGGCATTCTATTGGCACGAACGGTGGCCGGCGGCATGGCCGACCTGGCTGGTTGGCGTTCGATTTATCTGCTGTCCGCCGGGTTGACCCTGGTGATGGCGCTGCTGTTGTTTCGAGTACTGCCCAGGCACGAAGACGCGCGACCGGATAGCGCTTACGGCGCGTTGATCGGCTCAGTCTTCACGTTGTTCAAGGAAGAACCGGTGTTGCGTCAACGGGCCATCCTTGCCCTGCTGACGTTCGCCAGTGCCATGGTGCTGTGGACCCCTTTGGTATTGCCGTTGAGCGCCCCGCCGCTTTCACTGTCCCACACCGAAATCGGACTGTTCGGGCTGGCCGGGGCTGCCGGCGCACTGGCCGCTGCTCGCGCCGGACATCTGGCCGATCGTGGCCTGGGTCAATGGACCAGCGGACTGTCGTTGTTGCTGATGCTCGCCTCATGGCTGCCCATCGCCCTCACTCAATCCTCGCTGTGGGCGCTGCTGCTCGGGGTGATTACGCTGGATCTGGGTTTGCAGGCCGTCCATGTCACCAGCCAGAGCATGATCTACAGCGTGCGCCCCGAAGCGCAAAGCCGACTCACCGCCGGCTACATGCTGTTCTATTCGATCGGCAGCGCCTTGGGCTCTATCGGTTCGACGGCGATGTATGCCTGGGGCGGCTGGATCGCGGTGTGCTGGCTGGGTGCGGGCATCAGCGCCGTAGCGTTGATCTATTGGTGGCTGACGCTCGCCGCCAAAACACCCAACACCTGTGGCAAGCCCCCTCGCCACAGTTATCGGCAGTCCCCCGACTCACCCACGGTCCCTGCCCCGCAACATGCTGTCCAGCACCTCATCGCGGCGCACCCAACCGTGAAACAACGCCGCCGCCAGGTGCAGCAGCACGGTCAGGAACAGTAGATACGCCAGATACCTATGTGCCTTGCGCAGGAATGCAAACACCTGCGCATTCGCCGGCAGGATCGACGGCAGTTGCAACGAGCTGCTGAGCATCACCGGATCACCAGCCGCCGATATCATCGCCCAGCCCAGCAGCGGCAAAATCAGCATCAAGGCGTACAGCAAGACATGCGAAGCCTTCGCCGCGAGCACTTGCCAACCCGGCAAGTCCGCCGGCAGCGGTGGTTGCCGGGTCGAAAAACGCACGGCCAGACGCACGACCACCAACAGCAGAATGGCGATGCCCAACGGTTTGTGCAGGTGGATCAACCACTCGTGACGCTCGGACACCGAGGCCACCATGCCGGCGCCGATGAACAGCATCGCGATGATCATCAGCGCCATCAGCCAATGCAGCAGCCGCGCCAGGGGAGCGAAATGGTTCGGTTGAGCGCTCATTGATGAGCCTCCTGCTTGGCGTTGGGCAACTGATTCACTTCGCTGGTGCGACGCAGATAGGAATTGGCATAGCCCGCTGAACGAGCGGCGAGCAGCGGGTCGTCGGAGCCTTCGATACCGCTGGGCAATACCAGTGGGTCGTAGTTGATGTCACGGCACTCGCCATTGAGTTGTGGCTGGGTGCTTTCGAGCACCAGAGTGCCGGCGTTCACAACTTTTCGGTCGCCGGGCCAGGCCTTGCTCGCGTCGTTGACCGGGTCCCCAGAGTTCGCCAGGGTGATGTTCAACTGCCAACGCAGCGGTCCGGCGGACAAACGCTGAACCAGATCCTTCTCCAGAAAGTCAGCGCCCTCCGGTGCCGTCGCGCCCGCCGCATCCTGAGCAACCGGGGTCATGCTCCAACGCACCGCTTGCCGCTGCCCCGCTGCGTTCACCAGGTAAAACGCATTGACGCTGTTATACGTCTCGGTCGCATAACTGGCAGAAGGTTTGGCAGTCTTGATCCAGGCAAGAAACGGCGCGGCTTCCGGGTGAGAACCGAAGAACGCCGGCACCGCCGCAGGATTCGGTTTGCCGGTGGCCGGGTCCGGTGACTGCGCCTGTTGCAGCTGATAGAACGCCTCGGGCGTGCCCACCGGGAACACCGGCATGCTGTTCATCCCGGTGCGCCACTGCTGACCGTTGGCCTGGGTAAAGCGCAACGCCAGGCTGCGGATCGGCACGCTGTTGTCCGGTGCGTAAGGGTTGCCGGCAGGCAGCGCGAAACGCCCGACCACCGGGGTCCGCGCTTCATTGAACACTTGGGCGCTGGAATACTCGCGCACCTGGCCGCTGCTCTCGAAATGCCCGATAACGCACACCCCTTTGGCGTGGTTACGACGGAACCCCGGGTGCACGCCGTTGTTTTTCTCCAGCACATTGATCAACGCTTTCGGCGTCAGGCGCTGTGGGTCGAGTGTGCCGTTGACGTAGGCAAAAGCCCCGGCCAGCGCGGCGACCACCACGGCAATGCCGGTCAGGCGCAACGTCAGGCTCGCGGTGCTCAGGGGCGGCCGAGACGGCCCTGTTGTAGATGAGCGATCAACCATGAAAGTCTCCGGGGCCGTAGGCCACAGGGGGAAAGAGCTATGAGACGAACGTCACGTAGGATTATTCCCCCTGAACTGTAGTTTCTTTCAAAGCACCGCTAGCGACGAATCCTCAAGGTTGGTCAAACCGGGTTAAAACTCGGCTCACGCTTCTGCAAAAAAGCCTGCATACCTTCCTGTTGCCCCTGCGTGGCAAACAAACCATGAAACACTCTTCGCTCGAAAAGAAGGCCATCGCGCAATCCTGACTCCAGTGCCCGGTCCACTGCTTCTCGCGCAGCCAGTGTGGCGGTTTTGGCGAAACCGGCAATGATCTGCGCTGCGGCCAAGGATTGCTCCAGCAGATCGCTGGCAACGATGACCCGCGACACCAATCCTGCCCGCTCGGCCTCTTCGGCCGACATCGAGCGTCCGGTCAAAATCATGTCCATGGCCTTCGACTTGCCGATCAGGCGCGTGAGACGTTGGGTCCCGCCCATTCCAGGCATCACCCCCAACCTGATTTCCGGTTGGCCAAAACGAGCGTTATCGGCAGCAAAGATCAGATCGCACATCATGGCCAACTCACAGCCGCCACCGTATGCATAACCGGCAACAGCGGCCAGCTTGGGCGTACGCAACGCGGCAAAGGCTTCCCAATCGGCGAAATAATCCTCATGGACCATGTCCAGGTAAGATTTTCCGTACATCTCCTTGATGTCGGCACCCGCCGCAAAAAAATCCGCTGTCCCGGTGATCACGAAACAGCCGACTCCGGGGTCGCGGTCTAGCCGTTGCAAGGTGTCCAGCAGTTCGCGCATCAGGGCCGAACTCAAAGCATTCCTGGTCTGCGGCCGATTAAGACGAATCAATACGACTCGATCATGACGTTCGATCAATGTGTGCATGGTGATCTCATTAAATAGATGTGAAATGTTTGAATGAAAAAACGCTCTTGGCACACTTCAGGAATCCCAGATTGCGCCATACGCCGGAATGCCCCGCCCCTCCATTTCCTCAACCACTCGCTGGGTGAGCGTCTGGTTCGAAATGCAGATCACCGCCTCGGCACCGAACGAGCAAACCGCGTCATAAGCCAGTTGCACAAGGTCTGGCTTGCCGAGCACATCGGTGTCCCAGATCAAGGCATCAGGATTGGCCCGCAGGATCTCTTCCACCAGTTCGTCACCGTAGGTTTTTCGCGGGCTGCGGGTCGACCAGACCAGCCGTATCGGTACTTGCCTGGCCAACAAATGGGGCAACACCGGGCCGATGCCGCTGCCCGTGGCGATGTACACCACCGATTTGAACAGGGTTTCGATGTGCGCCACGCCAGCGGTGGTAATGCCTTTGACCCAGACATGCGTCGGCATTTGCTCGATGAACTCGCCGGTCCAATCACCTGCCCGGGAAATGATCAGGCGAAAACCCGCTTCACCCGGTGCGGGAATATTGGCAAAGGAATGCCACTCCATCAGCGGGTTGAGACTGATGGCGTTGGAGGAGCCGGCAAACGGCGTGACATGGTCAAAACGGGCTATTACCGCATGAGAAGAAGGCCTGATCAGTTGCACCGGCACTTTGCGCAGACGAAACCATGGCAAGGCGATGCTGAACGTCAGCACAATCAGCATCCAGAATGCCACCGACGTCGACAGCGCCTCGCTCACGGAGGCCTGCGGGTTCTGGTCCCGGGTAAACAGAACGCTCCATACCCAGAACAGGGCAAGTGCGGTCCACCCACCAAAGCGGTGCATTCGCTCGAAGCCGTTGTGAAAACGCCCGCGAATCCGCGGGTGAGCCATGACGGCCACCAGCAGCAAGATCCCCAGCAACCCGGTGCTCACCCCGAGCAGCGCCAGGGAAACGCCGCCCAAGCTTTCAGTCCAATGCCAGGCCAGGGAGCCGATCAACACCGCGAACCAGCCAATCGCCGCCAGCGCCCCGCCACTGTGCAAGCCGCCGAAGTGGTAAACCTTGGCCAGTGAGCGGCGTATCGCAAGCGGCCAGGAAGTAGGCGCCCGGGTTGCCAGCCAGAACAGCAGATTGATGATGTATTGCTGGCGAATCAAAATCGCCAGCGACAGATTCGCCACCACCAATCCCGACAGCGCCTCAAGGACTATCCCCGTGGATGTCCACCACTGCCCGGCGGTCAACCCATGCGCCAGTGCCGCGATATTGAGTGCAAGCACCAGCGCTACGAGGCGGTTGTAATGCGAGAATATCGGCAACGTCCCCAATCGCCGCCACAGCACGCGCTTGACCGGCAGCGCGGTATCCGGATTCCCCCCCTTCATGCGCCCACCCCTTGCCGGGTCGTCGCGTCGGCCTGGTGCGTCATCGCCCACTCCAGCAGCAAGCGTTTGTCGACCTTGCCGCGTGAGGTCAGCGGAATGTGCTCCACGGCGAGGATCAGCGAAGGGACGCAATAGTAGGCAAGCCGCTCTTCACAGCGCCGTCTTGCATCATCGATGTCCGTGGTAACGGGATAGACGAAGGCCACCAGATGGCGACTGTCGAGTTTCAACGTGACCGCCCGCTCGCAGCGATCAGATGACTCCAGAGCCGCAGAAACAGAGTCGAGCTCCACCCGAAACCCTCTGACCTTGACCTGATCATCGACACGTCCCAGGTGTTCCAGTTCGCCGTTCACTGTCCAGCGCCCCAGATCACGTGTGCGAAACATCATCCGGCCCTGCCCCAGAAACGGATCGGGCCGATAGCGTTCGGCGGTCAGCGTCGGGTTACTCAAATAACCGGCGGTCACACAGTCGCCGCCAGCCCACATCTCACCTTGCTCACCCGCCTGACAGAGCTGGCCCGCCTCATCCAGCACGTACACCGTGTTGTTGGGCGTGGGTTTGCCGATCGTCAATGCACCTGCGCCCCTGTAATGCTGCATGGTGTTGACGATCGTGGTTTCGGTCGGGCCGCAGGCATTGTAAAAAGTGCAGAACGAGGACCAGCGATCAGCCAGGGGCTGAGGGCAAGGCTCCCCGGCAAGGGCCACGACCTTGACTTGCTGACAACGCAATGGATCGAGTGTGCCGAGTATCGAAGGTGTAGCGATCAGCACGTCGCATTGTTCGGCCGTCTGGGCGATGTCCTTGCCACGGATCATCAAGGTCGCACCATGAGCCAGACACCCGAGTATTTCCCAGGCCGCCATGTCAAAGGCGATGTTAAGTATCTGTCCGACCTTGAGCCCAGGCCGCATGCCGAGATTGCCAGGGGCTGTCAGCAAAATATTGCACACATTGCGGTGGGTCACCCGAACCCCATTGGGCAGGCCGGTGGTGCCGGAGGTAAACAGCACGAAACACAACCGGTCCGGGGTTGATGACAGCGAACAGGCCACATTCAGGTCATCAGCGGGTGTTGACGCAACCTCCATGAACTCATCGAGGCAAATGCAGTGTTGCTGCGACGTCAGGGGAATTCGCGACTCGAGGCTCGACAGTGTCAGCACCACCCGCGTCGAGGCCACGTCCATGATGTGGCGCAATTGCGCGGTGGGAGTAATCCCTACGTGCTGAGGGATGTAGGCAGCACCCACTTTCAATGCGGCCAACATTCCCGCCAGCATCGGGATCGAACGCTCCACAAACAAGGCCACGTGATCGCCCGGGGCGACGCCCTGCTGACGCAACAGCGTGGCCAGTCGGTTGGCCTGCCGGTTCAGTTCACCGTAGGTGATGGCTTCGCCCTCACAATGGGCGGCAATGTCCTGAGGTCTGGCGGCGGCTTGCGCCTCGATGGCGTGATGGATCAGAAGATACTCAGGCTCAACCGTCGGCCCACGACCGAACTGCGGCCACACGTCATGGGTGTTGTTGTCCGGAAGCAGCGAACACATCGATGCCGACTCAAGGGAAATTTTGCACTCTTGCATGTTAAAAAATTCTCTTCAGGCTCAATATTTACGTTCAAGCACGGGTGGTTCTGCGCAGCCTGGTGAGAGGCTGGGCTGACTGCCTGAGCTTGCTGCATGGGTTGAGCCGCGAAGTTCGATGCCATTACATGGATTACAAACCCCTCAGAAATCTCCTACACAAATAAGTAATAGTTTTCCCCGACGAAGGAATAAACCACGGTAGCCGGCGTCCTTCTTGTCAGTGCCATTCATCACAGCCAGAGAACACGCCTTTTCCATGAACAACATCGACGGACAATTGCGTGAAATCATTCCCAGGCTGCGACGCTTCGCCGTGTCGCTGACGCGCAACCCCAGCAGTGCCGACGATCTGGTGCAGGCAAGCCTGGAACGAGCGCTGTCGAATTGGAGCGCTAAACGTCCGGAGGGCGACCTGCGGGCCTGGCTGTTTTCGATTCTTTATCGGCAGTTTCTCGACGCCCACCGCCGCTCCCGGCGGTATGCGCGGATGCTCGAATTCTTTACCGGGCGCGACGATGCACAGCCTTCGGTAGAACGCACGGTAATCGCCCAGTCGACCCTGCAAGCCTTCGATCAGCTCAACACCGAACAGCGCGCGCTGCTGCTCTGGGTATCGGTGGAAGGCTTGAGTTACAAGGAGGTCGCCGAGATTCTCGACGTCCCCATCGGCACCGTGATGTCACGCCTGTCCCGCGCGCGTCAGGCCTTGCGCCAGCTCAGCGACGGCGAAATCACCCGCCCTTCCCTGCGGAGACTCAAATGATCAACCTGCCTCCCAACGAGCGTGACCTGCACGCCTACGTCGATCACCAACTCAGCGATGCCGACCGACATCAAGTGGAAATTTATCTGGCCGGCAACGCCGAAGTGGCCGCACAAGTACGCGCCTGGCAGCAAGACGCCCAACAATTGCGCGCAGCCCTGAGCGGCGCCTTGCAGCAACCGGCCAATCCGCAACTTGACCCGGCGCTGATTCGCCAGCGCCTCAAACGCCAGTCTCGCCGTCATCTGGCCAGTGCCGCGATGTTGTTGATTGCGGTCAGCGTCGGCGGATTGGGCGGTTGGCACGCGCGGGAGATGACTCTGGTCAGCCCCCCACTGCCGATGGCCGATGCGATGCAGGCCTACCGACTGATTGCTCAGCAAGGCATGCTGCCGGCGGATTACCAAGTCAGCGACGATGGCGATATGCAAGGCTGGCTCGACCGCTATTTCAGCCAGGCCCATCGCCTGCCGAACTTGGCGGGGGCAGGCTACAAACCGGTCAGCGGCCGTTTGCTCAGTACCGAACAAGGGCCGGCAGCGATGGTGGTCTACGAAGATCAGGGCGGCCACAAAGTCAGCTTTTACGTCCGTCCGCCGGGACCGAAAAACTTCCTCCTGCCCCGCGGCAGCCGCAGCGACGGCGAACTGCAGGCCGAGTATTGGTCGGATGCCGGGTACAACTACGCGATGGTCAGCCCGAGTGACACACCGGCGGCGCAGATGCTCAAGCAGACACTGAAGTTCTGATCCGGGTTGTGGTCACCCCTGCCCAAACACCTGCGAAGGCCTGCGCAACAGCGGGTCGAACGGGTTGATCCGCGGCCCGATCAACGCCGCTTCGCGCTTGAGCATTTCCACCACGGTCGGCAAACGATCCGGCCCCAGGCGATCACTGATCGTGGCTACGCTCAACGCCGCCACCGCCCGGCCGTCGCGATCGAGGATCGGCACGGCCACGCCGGCCATGCCCTGCAACACGCCGGTGTTGCGCCCGGCGTACCCGAGCGCGCGCACATTCTCGACTTCCGAGCGCAGGAACACTTCGTCATACAGGTGAAAATCCTTGAGCCGCGGCAAGTTGTAGTGAATCACCGTGTCGCGTTCCTCTTGCGGCAGGAATGCCAGAATCGCCAGGCTGCCCTGACCCACGCCGAGCGCCACCCGTCCGCCGATGTCACCGGTAAATGTGCGGATCGGAAACGGCCCTTCACTGCGGTCCAGACAGATCGCATCAAAGCCACTGCGCGCCAGCAAAAACAGCGAATCGCCCAGCGATGCCGATAACCGCAGCAATGCCGGCCGCGCCAGTTCTCGCAGGTTGTTGGTATTGCCGGCGCGGGCCGCCAAGGCAAAAAACTCCAGGCTCAGGCGATAGCGTTTGCTGCGGGCGTCCTGCTCGACCATGCCCTCGTCCATCAAGCTGCGCAGCAAGCGGTGGGTAGTCGGTTGCGACAAGCCGATGCGCTGCGCCAGTTGCGTCACGCGTTCGCCGCCCTCGACGGTGTCACCCAGGCTGCGCAGCACCGCAAACAGTCTTGAGACCGCACCGACACCGACTTCATTTTTGTTTTCATTCCGATCAGTGGAATCTGACATTTGATTTCTCATCAATAAATTTACTCACTGAATAAAACTGAAAATAGTCATCGCTTCAGTGAAATAGGTTATTGAGCCCATCCTATTCTTCGTCCTACTCTGCGTCCATACAGGGGCGATTCGAACAACAACGGCAGCCGACACATGTCGAGCGCCAACACCCCCCGCAACATCTTTTCGTATCTGCCCATACAAAAAAGCGCGCCGTTGGCGACGCATAACAATCTCAGGTGGAGCGCAGTCATGGCCTTTGTGCAGCTTGAAAACCTCGGCAAACGATATGGCGAGATCGACGCAGTCGTCGCCACCAACCTGTCGGTGGAAAAAGGCGAGTTCGTCTCACTGCTCGGCCCCTCCGGCTGCGGCAAAACCACCACCCTGCAAATGATCGCCGGCTTCGTCGAAGTCAGCAGCGGACGCATTGTGCTGGACGGTCGCGACATCACCCACGCCAAACCCGCCAGCCGTGGCCTGGGCGTGGTGTTCCAGAGTTACGCGCTGTTCCCGCACATGACCGTGCAAGACAACGTCGCCTTCGGCCTGCGCATGCGCAAAGTACCCAACAGTGAGTTGCAGCAACGGGTGGACCGGGTGCTGAAACTGGTTCGCCTGCACCAGCACGCCGAGCGTTACCCGCGAGAGCTTTCCGGCGGCCAGCGCCAGCGTGTTGCACTGGCCCGGGCGTTGGTGATCGAGCCGCCGGTGTTGCTGCTCGACGAACCGCTGTCCAACCTCGACGCCAATTTGCGCGAAGAGATGCAGTTCGAAATCCGCCGCATCCAGCGCGAAGTCGGGATCACCACGCTGATGGTCACCCACGACCAGTCCGAAGCGCTGTCGATCAGCGATCGGGTGGTGGTGATGCAGGCCGGGCGCATCACCCAGATCGACGCCCCTTACACCCTCTACGAACACCCGCGCACCGAGTTCATTTCCGGGTTCGTCGGCAAAGCCAATCTGCTGCCCGGTAAGCGAGATGGCGCCGGCGTGGTTCAGGTGTGCAACACCGGCAACGGTGAACTGACGTTAAGCCTGCGCCCGGAGAAAATCGATCTGCGGGAAAAAGGCCATGGCCGTCTGCAAGGCAAGATCGCCAGCCGCTTCTTCCTCGGCAGCCAATGGTTGTACGGCGTAACGACAACCCTGGGCGAACTCTGCGTGGTGCGCCGCAACGACGGCTCGGCGCCACTGGCCGAAGGCACGGCGGTCGGCCTCGACTGGGACGCGGCACTGCTGCGGGTGCTGAGTGTCGACGAGGTGTCGGCATGAATACGCTCGCCGCCATCCGTCAGGGACGCCAAGGGTATGTGTTGTCGGCGCCGGCCCTGGCGTTGTACGTCGGCCTGCTGGCGATCCCGCTGCTGCTGACGCTGGTGTTGTCGTTGAACGTCTTCGACTACAGCTCGGGGATCAACAGCGACGCCTACACCTTCGCCCATTACAGCAGCCTGCTGGGCGATCCGTACTTCTACGAGATCTTTCTGCGCACGATGTGGATCAGCGCCCTGACCACCCTGCTCTGCGTGCTGATCGGCGTGCCCGAGGCCTACATCCTCAGTCGCATGGGCGCACCGTGGCGTTCGATTTTCCTGATTCTGATCCTCACGCCGCTGCTGATTTCGGTGGTGGTGCGGGCGTTCGGCTGGAGCCTGTTGCTGGGCGCCGACGGGCTGGTCAACCAGACCTTGCAAGCCTTCGGTGGCTCGCCGATGAAGCTGCTTTACACGCCGTTCGCAGTGGTGATCGCGCTGGTCCACGTGATGCTGCCGTTCATGATCATTCCGGTCTGGACCTCGCTGCAAAAACTCGACCCGGCCGCCGAGCAGGCTGCGCTGTCACTGGGCGCCAGCCACTTCACGGTGATACGCAAAGTGGTGTTGCCGCAGGTCATGCCCGGCGTGCTCTCCGGCACCTTGATCGTGTTCGGCCTCGCGGCCAGTTCCTTCGCCATTCCCGGCCTGCTCGGCGGACGCCGGCTGAAGATGGTCGCCACGCTGATCTACGACCAGTACCTGTCGGAGCTGAACTGGCCGATGGGCGCCGCGATTGCCGTGGCCCTGCTGTTGCTCAACCTGCTGATCATGCTGTCGTGGAACCGAATGATCGAAGGCCGCTACAAGAAGTCATTGGGATAATTCGTCATGTCCAGAAACGGTCCTTTCGCCCTGCTGTTCCATGCCCTGGTGGTGCTGTTCATGCTCGCGCCGCTGGTGGTGGTGTGCCTCGTCGCCTTCACCCCGGAAAACACCCTGAGCCTGCCGACCACGGATTTCTCCCTGCGCTGGTTCCGCGCCGTGTTCGAACGTGCGGACTTTGTCGATGCGTTCTACAACAGCCTGATCCTGGCCTTCAGCGCGGCCAGTCTGGCGACGCTGATTGCGGTGCCGGCGGCGCTGGCGATCACCCGCTTCGAGTTCCCCGGACGGGACTTTTTCAACGCCCTGTTCCTGTCGCCGATCATCATTCCGCACCTGGTGCTGGGGGTGGCGTTGCTGCGCCTGTTCGCGCTGATGGGCGTCAACGGCAGCTTCGCCTGGCTGATCTTCGCCCATGTGCTGGTAATCACGCCGTATGTGTTGCGGCTGGTATTGGCGTCGGCCATAGGCCTGGACCGAAGCGCCGAACACGCCGCGCAATCCTTGGGTGCCGGACGCTTCACGCTGTTCCGGCAAATCACCTTGCCGATGATTCTGCCGGGGGTCGCCGGTGGCTGGCTGCTGGCGTTCATCAACAGTTTTGACGAGGTCACGTTGTCGATCTTCGTCACCTCGCCGGCCACGCAAACCTTGCCGGTGCGCATGTACGTGTACGCCACCGAATCCATCGATCCGATGATGGCGGCGGTGTCGGCCCTGGTGATCGCGCTGACCGCGCTGACGATGATTCTGCTCGATCGGGTCTACGGCCTGGATCGGGTTCTGGTGGGTAAACAATGAGGGCGCCATGGCTCTGCTGAAACGACTGGCCGAAGGCGACCGCCCGGCCCTGGACTTTACCCTCGACGGCGTGCCTGCCAGCGGCTTGCTCGGCGACACCCTGCTGACCGCCGTGCTGACCTGCAGCGAACACCTGCGCGGCAGCGACTTCAGCGCCGAACCCCGCGCCGGCTTTTGCCTGATGGGCGCCTGCCAGGACTGCTGGGTACGCCTGGGCGATGGCCGCCGGGTGCGGGCCTGCTCGACGCAGCTTGAAGCCGGCCAGCAGGTCAGCCGCGAACCGGGGCGCTCGGTATGAACGCGGTGGTGATCATCGGCGCCGGCCCCGCCGGGATTCGTGCGGCGCAGACGCTGGTGGCGCATGGCGTGCGCCCGGTTCTGCTGGACGAAGCCGCACGCGGTGGCGGGCAGATTTATCGGCGGCAGCCGATGAACTTCAAGCGCTCGCCCGTCAAGTTGTATGGCTTCGAAGCCCCCAAGGCCAACGCGCTGCATCAAACCATCGACGCACTGCGCAAACAACTCGATTACCGCCCCGACACGCTGGTATGGAACGCCGAGGCCAACGCGCTCGACACCTTGCACGAGGGCCGCGCCATACGCGTGGCGTTCTCCCGGGTGATTGTCGCCACGGGTGCCACCGACCGGATTCTGCCGGTGCCGGGCTGGACGTTGCCGGGGGTGTACAGCCTCGGCGCGGCGCAGATCGCCTTGAAGTTTCAGGGCTGCGCCATTGGTGAACGCGTGGTATTCGCCGGCAGCGGACCGTTGCTGTACCTGGTGGCGTATCAATACGCCAAGGCCGGTGCCAACGTGGTCGCGGTGCTCGACAGTTCGCCGTTCAGCGCTCAGGCCCGCGCCCTGCCCGGTCTGTTGTCACAACCGGCTACCCTCGCCAAAGGCCTCTATTACCGCACCTGGCTGACCGCCCACGGCATCCCGGTGCATCAGGGCGCCAGCTTGTCAGGCATCGATGGCCAACAGCGTGTGCAATCGCTGATCTGGCGCAACGCAAAAGGCCAACATCGAATCGACTGCGACGCCGTCGCCTTCGCCCATGGCCTGCGCAGCGAAACCCAACTCGCCGATCTGCTGGGCTGCGAATTCACCTGGAACCCGCTCAACCGCGCCTGGCTGCCACAGCGCGACAGCGCCGGGCGCAGCAGTGTCGCCGAGGTGTACCTGGCGGGTGACGGCGCCGGCATCATGGGCGCCGACGCGGCGGAAATGGCTGGCGAACGGGCAGCCCTGGCGCTGCTCGAAGACAGCGGTTACCTGCTCCCGCCGCAACGTGCCACCCAGCTGGAACAGTCGCTGAAAGCAATCGGCAGATTCCGCCAGGGCCTTGAGCGTGCCTTTGCCTTCCCCGAAAGCTGGGCCACCGACGCTGCGGATGACCTGATGATCTGTCGCTGCGAAGAAGTACGCGCCGGCGACATCCGCCAGGTGGTGCGCGAAGGTCATTGGGAGATCAACCGGGTCAAGGCCCACTGCCGGATCGGCATGGGTCGCTGTCAGGGCCGGATGTGCGGGGCCGCCGCCGCGGAAATCATTGCCTGCGAAAGTCAGCGTTCAGTAGCCGACATCGGTCGGTTGCGGGCTCAGGCACCGATCAAACCCTTGCCGTTCGGTCTGGAGGTCGAGCCATGATCGAAGTCGAGGCGGTCATCATTGGCGGTGGCATTGTCGGGGCCTCCGCCGCCCTGTTTCTAAGCAAGGCCGGCCGACGCGTGGCACTGCTGGAGCGGGACTTTTGCGGTTCGCATTCCAGCGGCGTGAACTATGGCGGCGTGCGTCGTCAGGGCCGGCCGCTGTCGCAATTGCCGTTGTCGCAACGGGCCCACGAAATCTGGGGACAGCTGCCGCAATTGATCGGCATCGACGGTGAGTACCAGCGCAGCGGTCACCTGAAACTCGCCCGCAGCCTCAACGATCTGCATGCCTTGCAGGATTACGCCGCCAGCAGCCAGGGGTTCGGCCTTGATTTGCAACTGTTCGACCGCAGTGAGTTGCGCGCACGTTTTCCGTGGGTCGGAGACGTCGCGGTCGGTGCTTCGCTGTGCCCGGACGATGGCCACGCCAACCCGCGCCTGGTGTCTCCAGCGTTTGCCCAAGCGGCACGTCGGCATGGCGCGCAGGTGCATGAGCAATGCGCAGTCACGGCGGTGGAACACAATGGTCAGCGCTTTCGCGTCAGCACTCAATCCGGCCTCGAACTGCGCGCCCCCTGGCTGCTGAACTGCGCCGGCGCCTGGGCCGGCAACCTTGCCGCGCAATTCGGTGAAGCGGTGCCGATGCACGCCGGGCACCCGGCGATGCTGGTCACCGAGCCGTTGCCGCTGGTGATGAATGCCAGCACCGGCGTCGAAGGCGGCGGCATCTATGCCCGTCAGGTCGCGCGGGGCAATTGTGTGTTGGGCGGCGGCCAGGGCTTTGCCCTTGATGGTGCCCGCGCCCGACCTGGCCAGAGCGCGGTGATCGAGATCCTGCGTCAGGCCGTCGAGCTCTACCCGTTTCTTGAAGGCGCCCAGGCGATTCGTACCTGGAGCGGCACCGAAGGTTATCTGCCCGATCGTCAACCGGTGATCGGTCACAGCAGCATGCAACCCGGTCTGTTGCACGCATTCGGCTTTGCCGGCGCGGGCTTTCAGATCGGGCCTGCGGTGGGCCAGGCGCTCACCGAGATCATCTGTAGCGGCGCGTCAAAGACGCCGCTGGATGCGTTTTCCATCACCCGGTTTCACTCCATCTCCGTAGCTTGATAGAGGAAGGTCGCGCCAATGAATAACCTCAAACGCACTGCACTGCTCGGTTTGTCCTGCATGAGCGCCCTGCTCACGGTCACTCAGGCCCACGCCGAACCGACGCTTTACCTGGGCATGAACGGCGGGACCATGGAGCGGCTCTACGCCGACAAGGTGCTGCCGGCTTTCGAGAAAGCCAATAACGTCAAAGTGGTGATTGTGCCGGGGACCTCGGCCGATATTCTGGCCAAGGTCCAGGCCAGCAAAGGCAACCCGCAATTGCACGTGATGTTCCTCGACGACGGCATCATGTACCGCGCCATTGCCATGGGCCTGTGCGACAAACTCGAAGACAGCCCGACCCTGGCGCAGATTCCGCCCAAGGGCCGCATCAAGGATCAAGCGGTGGCGGTCAGCCTCGGCGTTACCGGGTTGGCGTACAACACGCGGCTGTTCAAGGAAAAGGGCTGGAACGCGCCGACCTCCTGGATGGACATGGCCGATCCGCGCTTCAAGGACAAACTGGTGTTCCAGTCGATGGCCTCCTCGACCTTCGGCCTGCACGGTTTCCTGATGTTCAACCGGATTCAGGGCGGCAGCGAGACTAACGTCGAACCGGGGTTCAAGGCCTGGCCGAACACCGTCGGGCGCAACGTGCTGGAGTACATTCCGAGCTCGGCGAAAATCTCCGAAATGCTCCAGACCGATGAAGCGGCGCTGTTCCCGCTGACCCCGACCCAGGTCACCGCACTGAAACTCAAGGGCATGCCGGTGGAATATGCGCAGCCGAAGGAAGGCTCGGTGGTGCTCAACGTGGCCGAATGCGCCATCGCCAACAACACCCAACCGGAACTGGCGCAGAAACTCGCAGCCTTCTTGCTGACACCTGAAGCACAGGCTGCGGCGCTTGAAGACGGCGATCAGATTCCGTCGAACCCGAATACGCCAACCACCGACAAGACCCGCGGTCAGGTCGAGGCAATGAAACACTATCTGGAAACGGCGATTGCCATCGATTGGGATCAGGTCAACGAACAGCGTCCGACGTGGAATGACCGGTGGAATCGCAGTATCGAGCGCTAACCTCGAAGATCAGGTGAGAGGGCTTTTGTGGCGAGCTCCTGTGCCACAAAAGCCTTCTCGACACAAAAGCTTGGTCGGCAGCAGTGGAAGGAAAATTACCCACTTGGTTAAACTACGCCGCTGCGGCTCAGGGGGAGCCGGCCTGAAGATTACGGGGTGACATCACATTGGCCGTACGACCGCCCAACCGTCCGCAACTCACACCACGCTGGTCCGCGCTACGCCGTTTTTTCGGCAAGGCATTCGCGGCGCCATCCAGTGGCAGCGCGCAAGGCCGGGTGATCCACGACTACTTCCGCCACAAGGCCCATGTTCAGGGCTACACCCTCAGCCACAGCCAGTTGCGCGTGATCGACTGCATGGCGCAGCACGCGTCGGCGCTGCCGGGGTCATCGACGCCACTCCCCGGACTTTACCTCCATGGTGCGGTCGGGCGCGGCAAGAGCTGGCTGCTCGACGGTTTTTTCCAGGCCATCCCCGTCACGGCAAAACAGCGCCTGCACTTCCATGAGTTTTTTGCGCAGTTGCACCAGGGCATGTTCAGCCATCGCGATCAGCCCGATGCGCTGGCAACCACCCTCGACGAACTGCTGCAAGACTGCCGGGTGCTGTGTTTCGATGAATTCCACGTGCATGACATCGGCGATGCGATGCTCATCACGCGGTTGTTCAAGGCGCTGTTTCGCCGGGGGATTCTGCTGCTGGTGACCTCAAACTACCCGCCGGAAGGTTTACTGCCCAACCCGCTTTACCATGCCCGTTTCAAACCGGTGATCGACCTGATCAACACGCGCATGCAGGTGATGGAAGTCGGCGGCCCCCATGATTACCGCAGTCAGGCGCGACCCCGTGCGCAGCAGCTGTTTACCCAGGGCCAGTACGTCTGGCCGGCCACGGTGAGCCAGCGTCAGGCGCTGCACCTGCTCGAACACGACGCACCGCCCATTCGGCTGCCCGTCGGGACACGACACCTTCAAGCCCGATACTGCGAAGGGCGAACCATTGGCTTCACCTTCGCCGACTTGTGCGAACACCCCACCGCCGTCATGGACTACCTGGAACTGTGCCGGCGCTTCGACCGCTGGATCATCGACAAACTGCCCAGCCTCGCCGGCTGTTCAATCGCCGCCCAGCAACGCTTCATCAACCTGATCGACGTGTTGTACGACCAGGACAAACACCTGATTCTGCTCGGCCACCAGTCATTGCGCGAATGCCTGGATGGCGATGCCATCGACCTGGCGCGCACGCGCAGCCGGCTGGGGCAGTTACTGGAAGTCAGGGAACTCGCCTGACAGCCACCACCACTTTCCCGCTATCATGTCGCCCATTTCCAGGCCCCAGCGCCTTCCTTCAGATCAATAGCGAACCTGCCTATGCACACCCTCGCACAACTGCGCGCCGGCCAACTGTCGGGTATCACCCGCCTGGACCTGGTCTGTGGCCTGACCGAATTCCCCCGGGAAATCTTCGACCTGGCGGACTCGCTGGAAGTGCTCAACCTCAGCGGCAACGCCTTGCGCAGCCTGCCGGACGATCTGCACCGCCTGACCCGTTTGCGCGTGCTGTTCTGCTCGGACAATCAGTTCACCGAACTGCCCGCCTGCCTCGGCCAGTGTACGGCGCTGACAATGATCGGTTTCAAGGCCAACGCCATCGAACACGTGCCGGCCGCCGCCCTGCCGCCGCTGTTGCGCTGGCTGATCCTGACCGACAACCGCATCACGGATCTGCCAACCGAACTGGGCGAGCGCCCGTACCTGCAAAAACTCATGCTCGCCGGTAACCGCTTACAGCGTTTGCCCGAGAGCCTGAGCCACTGTCATCGACTTGAACTGATCCGCATTGCCGCCAATCAGCTCACCGAGCTTCCCGAATGGCTGCTGACCCTGCCGGGCCTGACCTGGCTGGCGTACGCCGGTAACCCATTGGAAACCGAAGCCGATGCGGCCGCACTTGAAGCCACGACGAGCATTCCCTGGTCCGAGCTGAGCCTGGAGCAGAAACTCGGCGAAGGCGCGTCGGGGGTCATTCATCAGGCGCTGTGGGAGCAGACAAAACAGGTCGCGGTAAAACTCTACAAAGGCGAGATGACCAGCGACGGCTCGCCGTTGCACGAAATGAACGCCTGCATCACCGCCGGCATCCACCCTAACCTGATCCGGGTCGAAGGGCGGATCGTCGGGCACCCACAGGCGCAAGCCGGGCTGGTGATGCAACTGATCGATCCGAGCTACCGCAACCTGGCCAGCCTGCCGAGCCTGGCGTCCTGCTCCCGCGACATCTATGCCGACGACACCCGGTTCAGCGCCGGCGTGGCAATGCGCATCGCCAGTGGCATCGCCTCGGTGGCCGAACACCTGCACCGTCAAGGCATCACCCACGGCGACCTCTATGGCCACAACATTCTGTGGAACGAGCATGGCGATTGTCTGTTGGGGGATTTTGGCGCGGCATCTTTCCATGCCACCTCGGACAACCTTGAAAGCCGCGCGCTGCAACGGATCGAGGTACGGGCGTTCGGGATTTTGCTGGGAGAATTGCTGGAGCGGATCGACTCGGGGTTGAGCGCTGAACAGCGGGTCGCGTTAGAGAATTTACAACAGCGCTGCTGTCAGGCGGATGTGTTGGCGCGGCCGGGGTTCAGTGAGGTGGTGCGGGAGATGGCCGCGTTCAACTAGCGGCAAATATAGAACCTGTGGCGAGGGAGCTCCCTCACCACAGGTTAAATCACAACGGTCAGAACCGCTTAACCCGCCAACCCGACAAACATGTCCTGCACGTCATCGTGGTTATCGAGGCCTTCGAGGAACGCTTCGACTTCTGCCATCTGCTCGTCGCTCAAGCCGCTCACCGGGTTCTTCGGCTGATAACCCAACTTGGCCGACAACACGGTGAAGCCTTGCTCCGGCAGCGCTTTCTGTACCGCATCCAGGTCCGCAGGGTCGGTCAGGAACAGCGTCGCGCCGTCTTCGCCCGGCTCGAAATCCTGGGCGCCGGCTTCGATCGCGGCCATTTCCGGATCGGCGTCAGGGCTGTCCGGGGACGCCTCGATCATGCCGACGTGGTTGAAGTCCCAGGCCACCGAACCGGAAGCGCCCAACTGGCCCTTGCGGAACGCCACGCGGATTTCAGCGACGGTGCGGTTGATGTTGTCAGTCACGCATTCAACGATCAGCGGCACCTGATGCGGTGCGAACCCTTCATACGTCACGCGATGGTATTGCACGGTTTCGCCGAGCTGGCCGGAGCCTTTCTTGATCGCGCGTTCCAGGGTTTCGCGAGGCATCGAGGCTTTTTTCGCCTGTTCGACCACCAGACGCAGGTGTGCGTTGGTGGCGGTATCGGCACCGTTGCGCGCAGCAATGGTGATTTCCTTCACCAGTTTGCCGAAGATCTTGCCCTTGGCGTTGGCTGCCGCTTCTTTGTGTTTAACCTTCCACTGTGCGCCCATTACTCACTCTCTTGATCTGTGGCGCCGAGACATCTATTGGCCGACGCGTAGCGCAAGTTTATACGGCCTAAAGATGCCAATCGACCAAAAAATTCCAACATCTTCAGCCCACGACGGGTCGACATCTTCACCAGCGTTTGTAGGGCGATTCTGAAAAGTCGATTTGCGGTGACGCTTCAGGGCTATGGTTTCGTACCCTCTGCGCCCGTTCTCCAAGGCAGAAGCGCGCTCGATGCACAACGACAAGGAAAGCCCCTACACCCTGACACTCCTCGACGGCGGTCTGAGTTTGCAGGTGTTGCAGTTCAATGGCCGCGAGGGCCTCAACCAGCCCTATCGATTCGACATCGAGGTGATCGGCCTCGCGCCGGCGATGAACCTGGATCGGTTGCTGCAACAGCCGGCGTTCCTGAGGCTGTCGGCTGATCAGGGCATTCACGGCGTGATCCACAGCGTCAGCCGCGAACATCGCGGCCCGTATCGGGTCGGCTACTCACTGGTGCTGGCGCCCCATCTGCAACGACTTCAGTTGCACAGCTCGCGTCGGGTTTTTCATCGTCTCAGCGTGCCGGCGATCATGCGTCAGTTGCTGGAAAAGCATCAGCTGCCCGAGCACAGCTATCGCTTCGACCTGACCTGCGGCCACTACCCGCTGCGGCCCTTTTGCATTCAGTACGATGAGAGCGATCTGGCCTTCATGCAGCGGCTGTGTGAAGAAGAAGGCATCCACTTCCACTTCGAACATCAGCACGACGGGCACGTGCTGGTCCTGGCCGATGACAGCCTGAGTTTCCCGCAGGAACCGCTGCTGATGCCGTTCCATGCCGACGTGTTCAACGACCCGCTCTTGCCGGCGATCAGCGAACTGTTCCAGCGCCATGACCCGGACCCCGCCCCGGCACAATGGGATGCCAGAAACCGCGGCGCGCACGTGATCGGCGACGGCGCGGCCAACCACCCGCTCACCGGAACGGGCCCGGTTACGGCAAGACCTGCGCCCGAACAGCTTCATCGCGAACAGCTGGGCCGCCGCTCGCTGGAACGCCTGCGTTGCCAGCACCGGCAGATCCACGGCCAAAGCACCCTGAACGAGCTGCGCAGCGGACGAATCGTACAAGTGGCGCAGCACCCGCTCTCGAGCTTCAACGATCAGTGGCTGCTCACCGACATCCAGCACCATGGGCAGCAGCCGTCGATTCTCGCCGAGGACAAGCCCGGCCATGACATGGCCCGGCGCTACAGCAATCGTTTCACCGCCATTCCCTGGTCAATGGTGTTCAGGCCGGGGCTCAAACAGGTCAGGCCGAGGATCCCGGGCTATCAGACCGCCCGGGTGCTGGGCCCCGTCGGGCAGCCGGCAGCGCTCGACGAGCAAGGCCGAATACAGGTCTGCTTGTGGCCGAAACCGGGGTTCGAGGCGGATGAGTCCGTTGGGCTCTGGCTACCGGTCGCCCTCGCAGCACCGGACGGTCGGATCGATCCGTCCAGGCTGCCCTTGGCCGGCACCGAAGTGTTGGTCAGTTTTCTCGACAGCGACCCGGACCGGCCGGTGTTGTGTGCCGGCATGAGCCACCTCCAGCCTTCCCGTCCCGCTCCCGAGCCGCGCCGCGATGCGCATCTACTGCTCGACTGGCTGATCAACCGCTCGGATCCCATGCCGTGATTTTACCGGGCCGCTCCCGCAGGAATTTATGCTGGCCGCCAACCTTGCGTACGACGCAAAACCTGTGGGAGCGTGGCTTGCCCGCGATAGCCGCGCCGCGGTCTACCCGACGGGCGCCAGCCCAAAAAACGCCTGTATCAAGCGCAAATCCCGCCGCCGTTCCATACAACCGATCATGTGCCGATTGACCAGCCCCTCGCCAATGATCGGCACCGCCGCCACCCGTGGGTCGTGGCTGACTTCCACCGACGACACCACGCCCACGCCTAACTCGGCGGCCACTGCCTCGGTCACGGCCTCGCGACTGTCCAGTTCCAGCAACACCCGTGGATTGACCCCGGCCTGAACGCACGCCTCGTCGAACGTGCGCCGGGTAATCGAACTCGGCTCGCGCAGCACCATGATCACCTGATCCAGCGCCTTGAGCGGCAGCCCTTGCGACTGCTGCGCCCACGGATGGCCCGCGGGCACCAACGCGCAAATCCTCGACTCGCTCAACCCTTGCAGATGCAACCCTTTGCGCGGCTCCACTTCGGTCAGCACCGCCACGTCGGCATGCTCCGACAGCAACGCCGCGAGGGTTTCCTGGGCATTGCCCAACCGCAGGTTCACGGTGATCCCCGGATAACGCGCACGCAGGCTGGCGAGCATCGGCATGACCATGTGCGGGCCATCCGCCGCCACTTCCAGGCGCCCGGTGAGTAGCTGCCGGTTGGCCTCCAGCATCGCCTGCGCTTCTTCGGCCAGGCCGAACATTGCCCGGGTGATCGCCGCGAGCCTGGTGCCCTCTTCCGTCAACTCGACCCGCCGCGCGGTGCGGCGCAGCAAGGTGATCTGGTAGTGCTCCTCCAGCGCCTTGATGTGCCCGGTGACCGCCGGTTGGCTGATAAACAGGCGCTCGGCGGCGCGGGTGAAGCTGCCCTCTCGGGCCACGGCATCGAAGGCACGCAGCTGGAACAGATTCATGAATAACTCTCACTGATGGCTGGCATAACAACAAACAATTTGATTGATAGCACGCCGAATTGCAATTTATGCCCCGTAGTTTCATCCCACTGAGCTTTTGCAAGGACACAAGAATGCGTACTGCCGAGCCCATCCTGCTCACCCCCGGCCCATTGACCACATCGCAACGTACCCGTCAGGCGATGATGGTCGACTGGGGTTCATGGGATGACCGCTTCAACCAATTGACCGCCAGCCTATGCGAGAAATTGCTGGTGATCATCAACGCCGGCGACAGCCACCACTGCGTGCCCCTGCAAGGCAGCGGCACGTTCGCGGTCGAAGCGGCGATCGGCACGCTGGTGCCCCGGGACGGCAAAGTCCTGGTGCTGATCAACGGCGCCTACGGCAAACGCCTGGCGAAGATCTGCGAAGTGCTTGGCCGTTCGTTCAGCACCTTCGAAACCGCCGAAGACGAACCGATCACCACCGCCGACGTCGACCGCCTGCTGCAGGCCGACGCCAGCATCACCCACGTCGCCTTGATTCACTGCGAAACCAGCACCGGCATCCTCAACCCGCTGGCGGAAATCGCCCACGTCATCGAGCAGCACGGCAAACGCCTGATCATCGACGCCATGAGCTCGTTTGGCGCCCTGCCGATCGATGCGCAACAGGTGCCGTTCGACGCCCTGATCGCCGCCTCGGGCAAATGCCTGGAGGGCGTGCCGGGGATGGGTTTCGTCTTCGCTCGCAAAGAAGCGCTGGCGAACGCCGCCGGCAACTCGCACTCGCTGGCGATGGACTTGTTCGATCAGCACAGCTACATGGCCAAGACCGGTCAATGGCGTTTCACCCCGCCGACCCACGTGGTCGCGGCGCTGCACGAAGCCTTGCTGCAATACAACGAAGAAGGTGGTTTGCCGGCGCGGCATCAACGCTACACCAACAACTGCCAGGTGCTGCTCGATGACATGGCCAAACTGGGCCTGCGCAGCTTCCTGCCCGCCGCGATCCAGGCGCCGATCATCGTCACCTTCCACGCGCCGAAAGACCCGCGCTACCAGTTCAAGAAATTCTACGAACGGGTCAAGGCCAAGGGTTTCATCCTCTACCCCGGCAAACTGACCCAGGTCGAAACGTTCCGGGTCGGCTGCATCGGCCACGTCAACCAGGCCGAAATGCACGCAGCGGTGGCGGCCGTGGCCGAGGTGCTGCGCGAGATGGAAGTCATCGAAATCTAAACCACCACTGTTCCCTGTAGGAGCGAGGCTTGCCCGCGAATGCAGACGACACGGTGCGTCAGTTAAACCCTGTAATCGTTCTTCGCGGGCAAGCCTCGCTCCTACAGAGATCAGAGACATGAACTATGTAAACCCAACCAAACTGCAAGCCGCCATCCTCGACTGGGCCGGCACCGTGGTCGACTTCGGCTCCATCGCCCCGACGCAGATTTTCGTCGAAGCCTTCGCCGAGTTCGACGTCCAGGTTTCCATCGAAGAAGCCCGTGGGCCGATGGGCATGGGCAAGTGGGACCACATCCGCACCCTGTGCAATCAGCCACCAGTTGCCGAGCGTTATCGCCGGGTGTTCGGCCGCACGCCGACCGACGACGACGTCACCGCCATCTACCAACGTTTCATGCCGCTGCAGATCGAAAAAATCGCCGAACACTCGGCACTGATTCCGGGCGCCCTGGACACCATCACCAACCTGCGTCAGCAAGGGATCAAGATCGGCTCGTGCTCCGGCTACCCGAAACAAGTCATGGACAAAGTGGTAGAACTGGCCGCCACCAACGGCTACGTCGCCGATCACGTGGTCGCCACTGACGAAGTGCCCAACGGCCGCCCATGGCCCGCTCAGGCCCTGGCCAATGTGATTGCGCTGGGCATCGACGACGTCGCGGCCTGCGTGAAGATCGACGACACGGTGCCGGGCATTCTCGAAGGTCGCCGTGCCGGCATGTGGACCGTGGCGTTGATCTGCTCCGGTAACGCGCTGGGTCTGGACTACGAAGGTTATCGCGCGCTAAGCAGCGACCAACTGGCCAGCGAACGCAAGCGCATTCATGCCCTGTTCGAAGGCTCGCGACCGCACTACATGATCGACACCATCACCGACTTGCCCGAGGTGATCGCCGACATCAACAAGCGCCTGGCCAACGGCGAGATGCCGCAAGCCAACTGATCGCACCCCTCGCCTCATAATAAAAGCGCCAGTTCCTTGGATGGAACTGGCGCTTTTTTGTGGTCGATCACTTGATTTAGAGCATTGAGCGGCCCATTTGCCTCGGGCAAATCCTGCGAAACAGGATTACAGTTAGTGCACGCCGTCGAACAAGAACGGTGACTTCAGACCAGAATTGTGAGGAAACACCGTATGCCCTGGAAGAATTCCGAATCACGCTACAGCACCGTATCGATCGCGCTGCACTGGTTGATGCTGGTTCTGTTAATACTGGTCTACGCCTGTATCGAATTTCGCGGGATCTTTCCCAAAGGCAGTGGCGGCCGAACGCTGATCAAGGAAGCGCACTTCATGCTCGGCCTGACCGTGTTCGTGCTGGTCTGGTTGCGGCTGTTCGCCCGCAGCCTGGGGCCGGCACCGCAGATATTCCCCGCCTCCCCTCGCTGGCAAACCGTGGTTGCCAGGCTGATGCATTGGGCACTGTATATTTTCATGATCACCGTGCCGGTTCTGGGTTGGCTGACTACCAGCGCCGAAGGGCATCGGGTGATGTTCTATGGCGTCGACTTGCCATTGCTGATCGAAGAAAACAAACCGCTGGCCAAGCAGTTCCAAGGCTGGCATGAGCTCGGCGCCACCATCGGTTATTGGCTGATCGGGTTGCACGCGGTGGCCGGGATTTACCACCACTATGTGGTGCGCGATAACACCTTGCTGCGGATGATGCCCAAACGCGGTTAATCGCGACCGCTTTGCTCGAAACCCCGGCGGCCCTGCAAGCCGCCGGTGTGGATGAAGATCAGGCGCGTGCCTTGGGGAAATTTACCAGCTTCGACTTGTTGCTTGAGAGCCATGAGCGCTTTGCCGGTGTACAGCGGCTCGAAAAGAATGCCGCTGGCCTGTTCGGTCTGCTCGATGAATGCAAGCAGCTGCGGATCGACTTTGGCAAAACCGCCACGGCTGGCGTCCAGTAGTTCATACAAGGGATCGACCCAACCGGCTTCCCGCCCGATCATCTCGACCTGCTGCGCCACGCCATGATCATCGGGCACCGCCAGCGCGCCATACACCGGGTGTTCACCCGCCTCGGCCAGCACCAGACCGGCCAGGGTCGTGCCCGTTCCGCAGGCCAGCCACCAGCCGTCGTAATGGCTCCAGCCCAGACCACTCAGTTGCTCGCGGGCCTGCGTCACCAGCTGCATGCAGCCCTTCGCCCCACGCAAGCCACCACCACCTTCCGGCACCGGTTGCAGCTCGGGATACTGCGCCCGCCACGGCTGCCAGAAACCCGGCTCATGCCGCGCTCGATAACCGCCATAACCCAGCCAGTGCAACTGCATGCCGAACGCCTGCAAGTCCTTTACTGTCGGGGTGTCTTGCGGATGCCCGCGCAGCAAACCGACCGTGGTGAACCCGAAGCGCTTGCCTGCGGCGGCCAATGCGTGGAGATGGTTGGAGTGAGCACCGCCCAGGCTGATGATGCCTTGGGCGCCGTTCTGGTCGGCGGCTTTCAGGTGTTCGATGAGTTTGAACCACTTGTTGCCGCTGATCAGCGGGTCGATCTGGTCCAGACGCAGGATGGCAACGTCGATGCCGGCGGTGGTGAGCCAGTCGAGGTGAAGGGGTTCGAGAGGGGCTTGGGGGAGCCAGTCGGCAGGAGGAAAAAGCATTGATGCGTTACGTTCTGACGAAAAACAGGAGTCTATCAGCCAGCACGAACCCTGTAGCAGCTGCCGAAGGCTGCGTTCGGCTGCGAAGCAGTCGTCAATCCTGACACCTCGGTTTACCTGGAATACCGCGATGGCTGATTTTGCGACTGCTGCGCAGCCGAACGCAGGCTGCGCCAGCTGCTACAAGGGATAGCTGCGAACGTTAGAGTTCAGCCGCCAACCGCGAACCCTGGTTGATCGCACGCTTGGCATCCAGCTCCGCCGCCACGTCCGCGCCGCCGATCAAGTGCACGTTCTGCCCGGCCGCAACCAGACCGTCGTGCAACTCGCGCAATGGATCCTGCCCGGCGCAGATCACGATGTTGTCCACCGGCAGCACCTGCGGTTCGCCGCTTTCGCCGATGCGGATGTGCAGGCCTTCGTCGTCGATCTTCAGGTACTCGACGCTGTTGAGCATTTGCACCTTTTTGTTCTTCAGACCGGTGCGGTGAATCCAGCCGGTGGTCTTGCCCAGGCCATCACCGACCTTGGAGGTCTTGCGTTGCAGCAGGAATACTTCGCGGGCCGGCGCATGCGGCGCAGCCTTGATGCCCGCGACACCGCCACGTGCTTCAAGGTGCGTATCGATACCCCACTCCTTCCAGAACGCGTCGCGGTCCTGACTGGTGGCCACGCCTTCGTGCACGAGGAATTCCGACACGTCGAAACCGATACCGCCAGCGCCGATTACCGCGACGCGTTTGCCCACCGGTTTACGCTCGAGGATCACGTCCAGGTAGCTCAGCACCTTGGCGTGCTCGACACCCGGAATCGCCGGCACCCGCGGCGCGATGCCGGTAGCGAGGATGATTTCGTCGTAACCGCCCTCGACCAGCTGTGCCACGTCCACACGGGTGTTCAGGCACAGCTCGACGTTGCTGGTCTGCAACTTGCGGTTGAAGTAGCGCAGGGTTTCGAAGAACTCTTCCTTGCCCGGCACGCGCTTGGCGATGTTGAACTGGCCGCCGATTTCGCTGGCCGAATCGAACAGCGTCACCTGATGACCGCGCTCGGCGGCCACGGTGGCGGCGGACAGCCCCGCGGGACCGGCGCCAACCACGGCGATTTTCTTGATCTGCTGCACCGGCAGGTAATTGAGTTCGGTTTCATGGCAGGCCCGCGGGTTCACCAGGCAACTGGTCAACTTGCCGCCGAACGTGTGATCCAGGCAAGCCTGGTTGCAACCGATGCAGGTATTGATTTCATCGCCACGGCCGGCCGCCGCCTTGTTGACGAAGTCCGGGTCGGCGAGGAACGGCCGCGCCATCGACACCATGTCGGCATCGCCTTCGGCCAGGATCTGCTCGGCGACTTCCGGGGTGTTGATGCGGTTAGTGGTGATCAGCGGAATACTCACCGAACCACGCAGTTTCGCCGTGACCTTGCTGAACGCTGCACGGGGCACCTTGGTGGCTATGGTCGGAATCCGCGCTTCGTGCCAGCCGATGCCGGTGTTGATGATGGTTGCGCCCGCCTGCTCGATGGCCTTGGCTAACTGCACGATTTCTTCCCAGGTGCTACCGCCTTCCACCAGGTCGAGCATCGACAGGCGGAAGATAATGATGAAGTTCGGGCCGACCGCTTCGCGCACCCGACGGACGATTTCCACCGGCAGGCGCATGCGGTTTTCGTAGACACCTCCCCAGCGGTCAGTGCGATGGTTGGTGTGGGCCGCGAGGAACTGGTTAATGAAATAACCTTCGGAACCCATGATCTCGACGCCGTCGTACTCGGCTTTTTGCGCCAGGGTCGAGCAGGTAACGAAATCGCTGATCTGCTTCTCGATGCCTTCCTCGTCCAGCTCTTTAGGCTTGAACGGGTTGATCGGCGCCTGGATCGCGCTCGGCGCCACCTGTTTCGGGCTGTAGGCATAACGCCCGGCATGCAGGATCTGCATGCAGATCTTGCCGCCCGCCTCATGCACCGCGCGGGTGACGATCCGGTGTTTGAGCGCTTCTTCATCGGAGGTCAGCTTGGCCGCGCCCGAGTAAACCCCACCCTCATCGTTCGGGCCGATACCGCCAGTGACCATCAGGCCTACGCCGCCACGGGCGCGTTCGGCAAAGTACGCGGCCATGCGCTCGAAACCGCCGGGTTTTTCCTCGAGGCCCGTGTGCATCGAACCCATCAGGGTACGGTTGCGCAACGTGGTAAAACCCAGGTCCAGCGGGGCCAACAGGTGCGGGTAATGAGCGGCGGCCATCGGTAACTCCACAACGAGCGATCACGGAAAATTTGCAGGAGCTCTTCGGCCCCCGTCAGTCATGTTCGACAGACTAAGAGTCGCACCGCTGTCACTCAATGACCGTAACTGACAACTTATTGATCCAAATGCGCAGCGCCCCTTGGCAAGCGCTGGCATGGGCCCTACCCTAGTCGCGAACCCTGCACACGGCCGCTGACTGTTTTCCATGCGCAAACTTCTGTACCTGACCCTCTCCATGGCGTTGATCGCCGTTCTGACGACCTACGCGATGTGGGCCGCGGACCGTCCGGTGGGTCATTACCTGTCGGACCTGCGCATCAATCTCGCGGTCGATCAGGGCACACCCGCCGATCGTGGCAATCTGCTGGGCATCCAGCCCGAGCTGTTCCCCACCGACTATCAAAGCCCTGAACGCCTGCACCGCAAGCTCGCGGCCTATTTGCAGAAGGCCCAGGACCAGGGCCTGCTGAATGAAAAAACCATCGTCGTACTGCCTGAACATGTCGGCACCTGGCTGATGGTCAGCGGCGAGAAAGACGAGCTGTACCAGGCCACCACCCTCAAGGAAGCCATGAACTGGCTGGCGGTGAGCAACCCGCTGCAGTTCATCCGCGCCCTGATCAGCGCCGAAGGCAGCAACCGTCTCGACGACGCGCACTTGCGGATGAAAGCCAAACGCATGGCCAAGGATTACCAGGCGCTGTTCGGTGGCCTGGCGAAAGAATTCCACGTGACCCTGGTGGCCGGTTCCATCGTGCTGCCCGAGCCGAGCGTCAGCGACGGCACCCTGCACATCGGTCGCGGCGCGCTGTACAACAGCAGCGTGGTGTTCGGTCGCGACGGCCTGCCAATCGGCCAGCCCCAGCGACAAGTGCACCCGACGTTCGCTGGACGTGGCACGCTCCAAGGCAATTCCGATCATCCGGTCAACGTCGTCGACACCCCGGCCGGACGCCTCGGCGTGCTGATCGGCAGCGACAGCTGGTACCCCGACAACTACCGCAAACTTGACGCCCAAGGCGCGCAACTGGTGGCGGTCCCGGCGTTCGTCGTCGGGCGTGGGTCCTGGGATCAACCATGGCGCGGCTATAGAGGCCTGCCCGCGCCGGGCTCTGTCAGCCTCAAGGCCGGCGAACTCAGCGAAGGTCAGGCCTGGCAGCGGCTGACGCTGACCGCCCAACCACCGGCCAGCCAGAGCATCGCCGGCATGAGTGTGTTCCTGCGCGGTCAGTTCTGGGACAAGAGCAGCGCCGGTCAAAGCTTCCTCAGCAGCAACGGGCAGCATTTCGCCGACAGCGATGCCCGCGGCGCGCAATTGCTGAACCTCTGGTTGTAAGCGATGAAACCGCAGCCGATGCGCCTCGGGGATCTGTCGGTGGGCTTCGTCCATAGCCTGGCCGACGCGGTGCGCAGCCATGGCCTGGACCCACAACCGTTGCTGGAACAGTACGGCCTCGACGCCGCGCGACTGGCCGAAGCCGGCGCCCGCCTGTCGATCCCGCGCTACATGCGCCTGGGCCACGGCGCTATTCAACTGACCGACGACCCGGCGCTGGGTTTGCGCATGGGCCAGCTCAGTCGCCTGAGCCAGGCCGGCTTGGCCGGCGTCACCGCCGCCCAGGCTCCCACCGTGCGCGAAGCGGCGCGCTGCCTGATTCGTTTCGAAGCGCTGTACGGCTCCAACTATCGAGGCCAGTCGAGCTTTCACGAAGACGCCCAAGGCGCCTGGCTGCGGTTCTATTCGATCAGCCCCTACAACGCCTACAACCGCTTCGTGGTGGATTCGATCATCGCTGGCTGGTTGCAGCAATTGTCCAGCGTGAGCCCTGCCCCACTGCGCGCCGAACGAATCGAGATCGAATTTGACGCACCGGATTACCTTGAGGCCTATGCCGTACTCGGCGACTGTCCGATTCAGTTTGGCGCCGAACAGAATCAACTGCGCCTGGGCCTGGACAGCCTCGCCCAGCGCAACCCGGAGCACTGCCCGAGCACCTGGCGGCACCTGCTGCAACTGTGTGAACGGGAACTTGAGCAACTGACACGCACCCGCAGCCTGCGTGAACGCATCACTCAGTTGCTGGGCCCGTTGCTCAATGGTGGCCGGGAACCCGACCTGGAAGAAGTGGCGGCACGCCTGAAGCTGCCAACCTGGACCTTGCGCCGCAAACTCACCGAGGAAGGCACGCAATTTCGTGCAATTCTCAACGATACACGTCGTGACCTGGCCATGACCTACATCCGCGACACTGAACTGGCGTTCGGCGAAATCGCCTATCTTCTGGGGTTTGCCTCAGCCGAAGCCTTTCAGCGCGCTTTCAAACGCTGGAACGGCCAGACGCCCGGCGAGTTTCGCCGCAGTCAGCGTAATTACAGCTCGGTAGCGTCTTCGGCCGGTTCCAGCGGGTCCAGTTCAAAGGCCTGATACTCGAGCAGTTCTTCTTGATAATCGTCCATTATTAAACCCCCATCGCTTGTTGAAAAAATCGCTTGAATAAATGACCAACGCCTTGAGCATAAAGTGCCCGCATGAAAGAAAAATGACGCGGGTACGACACTACGTCGCTACTGAATAAAACGTAGCAGGTGGTCAGGAATTTATCACTGGATTTTTCGACACGGACTGTGGGAATACAGCCCGACTTGATGTGGATCAGTCTTGAAGGACGTTACGGGAGCGGTATCGTCTGACCCGCCCCCATAACAAGCAAGCCCATTACTGGCCGGAGACAGGTATCGCCGAAATCGGCTCGGTCGGTGGCGGCAGCGTGCTCGAGTCCGCTACTGGAGTGACCGTTTCCGTGGACGACGTCGGCTCGCTGCTCTTGGCCGGGGTAATCGGCGCTGTTTCAGCAGGCGGCACAACAGGCTCCGAAGTGGCAGGCGCGGCGGCAGGTGCGGGCTCGGCTGCCGGCGCTGGTGCAGGTGCAGGTTCTGCCGCCGGTGCCGGGGTTGGCGCCAACTGAGCGGGCGCAGCCTTGGCTTCAGGCATCCCCAGTTCGGTTTTCGGCTTCTCGATAATGTGCGCGGCCTTCTTCGCTTCCGGCGGCAGGAACAGTTCGACCAGGGTAAAGAAACGCTCGTAGAACTTGGCCGAGGACACGGTTTCACTGGCGACCTTGACCATCGAATCATCGGACGAGCCGATCGGCATCGATACCGAGCCCAATACGCCGACGCCGAGGCTGGCGGAGTTGTTGGTCTTTTTCAGCGCATATCGGTCCTGCAGGGCGTTGGCGAACATGGTCGCATGGTGCCCCTCGCTGCCGTCATCGGCACAAACCACACTGAAGCTGATCTCCATATGGGTTTCGCCGGTCTGCTGGAAGCTCTTGTGCCCACTGACCAGTTTCGGATCGCTGCTGGTGATGATGTAACCCTGGCTAAGCAAGGCCCGACGGGCGGCTTCGCAGGTTTGTGCATCGGTCACCGGGTAGCTGCGCGAAAACGTTCCCGAGTCGTCGAAGTTCTCATGCTCATAGATGGCGGCCTTCTTCGACGAACAACCGGCAGCGGCGGCCAGCACCAAGGCCAGCCCTACAACACGCATGGGAATTGATTTAAACATTGAACATCCTGAGGAAAACGGTTCGAGGCGTATTGTGCAACAGATCGATGCTTAGCGGAGCAACGATTGTCTAAAACGGCTACAGATTCATTGACCATCATCTCGGGAGAAAGTCCCGCCGGAGCAAAAATCAAAAGGTCACCGCCCGTGGCAGCGCCTAAAGATGACCGCGCCCCCTCCCTGAAAGCGCTAGCGCAGGCTGCGATCTTTTCGTTTCCCCCATAAAAAAACCCCAACCTTTCGGCTGGGGTCCTTTGTGTCGCGCAAAAACTCAGTCAGGCATCAGAAACGCTTGATCTCAGCCTCACGCTCCAGCAGCTTGCGGTAGGCCGCGAAGTCTTGCTGGCCAATGCGCGAGGCGAGGAAGCGACGGTATTGAGCCTTCTCTTCTTCGGTCGGCGCAGCGCCTTCATTCACGCCGTTCAGACGCACGACCACCAGGCTACCATCGGCCAGGGTCACGCTGCTGAAGGTCGGCTTGTCCTTGGAGACTGGCTTGGGCATGCGGAACAACGCTTGCAGCACGGTTGGGTCGACCCCTTCCTGAGCGCGAGTCGCGGTTGCAGTGACTTTCCAGTTCTGACCATCGATCGCCTTGTCCAGCGCGGTCTTGCCATCACGCAAGCTGGCGATCAGTTGATCGGCCTTGGTCTTGGCGGCGGCACTGGCGTGCTCCTTGGTCAATTGCACGCGGATGCTGGCAGCCACGCTTTCCAGCGGCAGTTGCTCAGGCTTGCGGTGCTCCTTGGCGCGCAGCACGATCACGGTTTCCGGATCCAGCTCGATGGCGGTGCTGTTGGCACCCTCATCCAGCACTTCAGGACTGAATGCAGCGGTCACCACGGCACGATTGGCCGCAACGCCTTCGCCACCTTCACGGCCGAATGGCGCGGACGTGTGAACGGTCAGCTTCAGGTCTTGTGCCGGCTGGGCCAGATCAGAGGACTCGAACGAGGAGTCTTCCAATTGCTTGGTCGCTTCGACGAAACGCTGCTCGACTTGCTGGGTTTTCAACTCGCGGGTCAGCTTGTCTTTCAGGCTGGCGAACGTTGGCACTTCAGGCGCTTCGACACCCAACAGCTTGATCAGGTGGAAACCGAAGTCAGTGCGAACCGGCTCCGAGACCTGATCCTTGGCCAACGAATACAGGGCTTTTTCAAACGCTGGATCGTAGACGCCAGGACCTGCAAAACCGAGGTCACCGCCGTTGTTCGCCGAACCAGGATCCTGAGAGAACTCCTTGGCCAGGGCCTCGAAACTCTCGCCTTTGGCCAGGCGCGCCTGAACTTCTTCGATCTTGGCCTTGGCTTGCGCCTCGGTCACCTTGTCGTTCACTTCGATCAGAATGTGCGCAGCCCGGCGTTGCTCGGACAGGTTCGCGGTTTCTTTCTGATACGCCGCTTGCAAGTCTTCGTCCTTGACGCTGACCTGATCGAAGAAAGATGCCTTCTTCAATTCGAGGTAATCGATGACCACCTGATCCGGCGTCATGAACTCCTTGGCGTGTTCGTCGTAGTAGGCCTTGACCTCATCGTCGGTCAGTTTCACTGCCGCCGGGTCTGCCTTGATGTTCACAGTGGCGAAATCGCGGGTCTGTTTTTCCAGACGGGCGAAGGCCAACACCTGTGCATCGGTGACGAAACCGCTACCGGCCAGGCCAGCGCGCAGCTGACCGATCAGCATTTCCTGAGCCAGCATCTGACGGAATTGCAGACGGCTGTAGCCCAGTTGACGGATCACCTGGTCGAAACGCTCGGGGCTGAACTTGCCGTCCACCTGGAATTCAGGCGTTTGCAGGATCACCTGATCCAAAGCGGCTTCGGAGAAAGCGAATTTCGATTTTTCTGCGCCTTGCAGCAGCAGTTTGCGATCGATCAGGCCTTTGAGGGCCGATTCGCGCAGCATTTTTTCGTCGAGCAAGGAAGCATCGAAATCCTTGCCCAGCTGTTGCATGAGCTGACGGCGTTGCATATCGACCGCCTGGCTCAGCTCGTTCTGGCTGATTTCTTCGCCGTTGACCTTGGCCGCGTCATTTTTATGCGTCGTGGCCTTGAAAATAGCGTCGAAACCGGTCAAAGCCATCAGTGCAACGATGACCCCGATAATGGTCTTGGCAATCCAGCCTTGTGAATTGTCCCTGATATTCTGCAGCATGCGTCCCCCAGAAACGGTTGAACTTCAAAATTAGGCAACCGTGGAGCGTGGGTAGAATCCGGATAGAAGAAAGGCGCATCCGAGGATGCGCCTTCTCGTAACTGGCGGAGCGGACGGGACTCGAACCCGCGACCCCCGGCGTGACAGGCCGGTATTCTAACCGACTGAACTACCGCTCCGCTGCCAAGTCAGGAATGACCCCGACCCGGATAGGCAAAAACCTGAATCGAACTTAGTTGACAGCTTCTTTCAGTGCTTTACCGGCTTTGAAACCTGGTTTTTTGGCTGCTGCGATTTCCAGCGTCTTACCGGTCTGTGGGTTACGACCGATGCGAGCTGGACGATCAGTCACGGAGAAAGTACCGAAACCAACCAGAACAACAGAATCACCAGCCTTGAGAGCGCCAGTGACGGATTCGATTACAGCGTCCAGCGCACGGCCAGCAGCAGCTTTCGGGATATCAGCGGATGCAGCGATAGCATCAATCAGTTCCGACTTGTTCACTCTAAGTCCCCTTATATCTATTTGAGTTTGATTCTAAGTTTTTTGGTGAAAGCAAAAAAAACGAGTGCTGAATGGCCTACAGACACTTAAGAGCCGCTTTATAACAAGGGCTCTAAAAAACTGTCAAGGAAGCCCCCCAGGCAAATGCGTACTAATGCGTGCTAATTCTTTCCTTAGAGTCAGACTCGCGTTTGTCATCCTTTGCAACGATCTCCGGAACCACATCCGGCAAGGGTTCCGGCGCGTATTGCAGCGCAATTTGCAGGACCTCGTCAATCCATTTAACGGGTTTAATCTGTAGATCTTGCTTGATGTTGTCAGGAATTTCCTTCAGATCGCGTACGTTCTCTTCAGGAATGATCACCGTCTTGATTCCGCCACGGTGAGCAGCCAGCAGTTTTTCCTTCAAGCCACCGATCGCCAGCACCTGCCCACGCAAGGTGATTTCGCCGGTCATGGCGACGTCCGCTCTTACAGGAATGCCAGTCAATGCCGACACCAGGGCCGTGCACATGCCTACACCGGCGCTAGGGCCGTCTTTCGGTGTTGCCCCTTCAGGCATGTGGATATGCGTGTCGCGCTTCTCGTGGAAGTCCAGGGGAATCCCCAGGCTCTTAGCACGGCTGCGAACAACGGTCAGGGCTGCGGTGATCGATTCGACCATCACGTCACCCAGAGAACCGGTCTTGATCAGCTGGCCTTTACCCGGCACGACTGCGGCTTCGATGGTCAGCAATTCGCCGCCCACCTGGGTCCACGCCAGGCCGGTGACCTGACCGATCTGATCCTGCTGTTCAGCCAGGCCGTAACGGAATTTACGCACGCCCAGGAAGTGTTCCAGCATCTCGGCTGTCACCTTCACCGAGAAGCGTTTTTCCAGCGCATGCTCTTTGACCGCCTTGCGGCAAACCTTGGCAATCTGGCGCTCCAGCCCACGCACACCGGCTTCGCGGGTGTAGTAGCGAATGATGTCGCGAATCGCTTCGGCGTCGAATTCCAGCTCGCCTTTCTTCAGGCCGTTGGCAGCAATCTGCTTGGGCGAAAGGTATTTGACGGCGATGTTGATCTTCTCGTCTTCGGTGTAACCCGGCAGACGAATCACTTCCATCCGGTCCAGCAGCGCCGGTGGAATATTCATCGAGTTGGAGGTGCACAGGAACATCACATCGGACAGGTCGTAGTCGACTTCCAGATAGTGATCGTTGAAGTTGTGGTTTTGCTCGGGGTCGAGCACTTCCAGCAACGCCGACGCTGGATCGCCACGCATGTCGCTGCCCATTTTGTCGATTTCATCGAGCAGGAACAGCGGGTTACGGACGCCCACCTTTGTCATCTTTTGAATCAATCTTCCTGGCATCGAACCGATATAAGTCCGGCGATGACCACGAATTTCCGCCTCATCGCGCACGCCACCGAGGGCCATGCGGACGAATTTGCGGTTGGTTGCATGCGCAATCGACTCCGCCAGAGAGGTTTTACCCACCCCTGGAGGACCGACCAGGCACAATACCGGGCCGCGAATCTTCTTCACGCGCTTCTGCACGGCGAGGTATTCGAGGATCCGCTCTTTGACTTCTTCCAGACCGTAGTGGTCGGCGTCGAGAATGTCTTCGGCACGGGCCAGGTCCAGGCGCACTTTGCTCTGGGCTTTCCATGGCACTTGAACCAGCCAGTCGATGTACGAACGCACCACGGTCGCTTCCGCGGACATTGGCGACATTTGCTTCAGCTTGTTCAGTTCGGCCTGAGCCTTGGCCAACGCATCTTTCGGCAGACCGGCGGCATCGATGCGCTTTTTCAGCTCTTCGATTTCGTTGTGGCCTTCGTCGCTGTCACCCAGCTCTTTCTGAATGGCCTTCATCTGCTCATTCAGGTAGTACTCGCGCTGGCTGCGCTCCATTTGCTTCTTAACGCGGCCGCGAATGCGTTTTTCGACTTGCAGCAGATCGATCTCGGCATCCAGCAACGCCAGAACGTGCTCGACCCGGGCCGACAAATCGATGATTTCGAGGATTTCCTGCTTCTGCTCGATCTTCAGGGCCATGTGCGCGGCCATGGTGTCGACCAGGCGGCCCGGCTCGTCGATGCTGTTGAGCGACGACAGGACTTCAGCGGGGACTTTCTTACCCAGCTGCACATATTGTTCGAACTGAGCCAGCAGGCTGCGGACAAACACTTCCGATTCGCGCTCTGGCGCTTCGGTTTCGTCGATCAACGAGACTTCGGCACGGCAGTGGCCGTCGACTTCGCTGAAGCGCTCCACGGCGCCCCGCTGCTCGCCTTCGACAAGAACCTTGACGGTGCCGTCAGGCAGTTTGAGCAGCTGCAGAACGGTAGCAATGGTGCCTACGCGATAAAGTGCTTCTTCACCGGGATCGTCGTCAGCAGGATTCCGCTGAGCCAGCAGAAGGATCTGCTTGTCGCCCGTCATCGCTGCCTCGAGAGCTTCGATGGATTTCTCGCGCCCCACGAACAGCGGGATAACCATGTGCGGATAAACCACGACATCACGCAATGGCAGGAGAGGCAATTCGATGGTCGTCTTCATGATTTCGCCTCTACGGCGGCCATAAGGCCGTAAACAGATGGAAGTAAGCTTGAAACCAAGATGGGGGCTGTTTTCAAAAAAAACAAGCGGATAAAAGAATCACTTAAAAAATCAGAGCTTACGGTAGCGCCTGCATTTATCCCGGCGCATCCAGAAATTCAGGTTAGCTGCCCCGTCTCCCACAATAGCAAAGGGGCCCGAAGGCCCCTTCTTTATTCCAGCAGTGTGACGCTTAAGCGTCTGGCGCCGCCTTGGCAGTCGGCTCACTGTTCTCATAGAGATACAGAGGCTTGGACTTGCCTTCTATAACGCTTTCGTCGATCACTACTTTACTCACCTCGGACTGCGAGGGGATTTCATACATAGTGTCGAGCAATACACCTTCGAGAATCGAGCGCAGGCCACGGGCACCGGTTTTGCGTTCCAGGGCACGTTTGGCGACCGATTTCAGCGCGTCGGCCCGGAATTCCAGGTCCACGCCTTCCATCTCGAACAGCTTGGCATACTGCTTGGTCAGGGCATTCTTCGGCTCGGTGAGAATCTGCATCAGCGCAGCCTCATCAAGCTCGTCCAGCGTGGCAAGTACCGGCAGACGCCCGACGAATTCCGGGATCAGACCGAACTTGACCAGATCGTCAGGCTCGACTTCACGCAGGGATTCACCGACTTTCTTGCCTTCTTCCTTGCTGCGCACTTCTGCGTTGAAGCCGATGCCGCCACGGGTGGAACGGTTTTGAATAACCTTTTCCAGACCGGAGAACGCACCACCGCAGATGAACAGGATGTTACGGGTGTCGACCTGAAGGAATTCCTGCTGCGGATGCTTGCGACCACCTTGAGGTGGAACGGAAGCGACCGTGCCTTCGATCAACTTGAGCAGGGCCTGCTGCACGCCTTCACCGGAAACGTCCCGGGTAATCGACGGGTTGTCAGACTTGCGCGAGATCTTGTCGATCTCATCGATGTAGACAATGCCCATCTGGGCCTTTTCTACGTCGTAATCGCACTTCTGCAGCAGCTTCTGAATGATGTTCTCGACATCTTCGCCCACATAACCCGCCTCGGTGAGGGTGGTTGCGTCGGCGATGGTGAACGGAACGTTCAGCAAGCGGGCCAGAGTTTCGGCAAGCAGGGTTTTACCCGAGCCTGTCGGGCCGATCAGCAAGATGTTGCTTTTGCCGAGTTCGACGTCGTCATTCTTTTTGTCGCGCTGGTTCAGACGCTTGTAGTGGTTATACACCGCTACGGCCAGAACCTTTTTCGCACGTTCCTGACCAATCACGTACTGATCAAGGATGCCGCTGATTTCTTTAGGCGAAGGCAATTTATGCGCGCTGCTTTCGGCCTGGGCTTCCTGCACCTCCTCACGGATGATGTCATTGCACAGGTCGACGCACTCGTCGCAGATAAAGACCGAGGGGCCGGCAATCAATTTGCGCACTTCATGCTGGCTTTTGCCACAGAAGGAGCAATAGAGCAGTTTGCCGTTGTCCTCGCCGTTGCGGGTGTCAGTCATTCGATCGATCCAAATCCGATAGGCTTGCAACACAAGATGAAGGCAATTGCAGGCTTTTTCAAGCCCGCAGGCGGTCAGTTACCCCGACCACCTACATTTGGGCTGCTTAGGCGGGCATTTTACGCTTGTCGATCACAGAGTCGATCAGGCCATATTCAGCCGCACGCTCAGCGCTCATGAAGTTGTCGCGCTCGGTATCGCGCTCGATGGTTTCGAGGCTCTGACCGGTGTGATGAGCCAACAGCTGGTTCAAACGCGAACGAATGTGGAGGATTTCCTTGGCATGGATGTCGATGTCCGACGCCTGACCCTGGAAGCCGCCCAACGGCTGGTGAATCATCATGCGCGAGTTCGGCAGGCAGAAACGCTTGCCGGCAGCACCACCGGCAAGCAGGAAGGCACCCATGCTGCAGGCCTGACCGATGCAGGTGGTGGAAACGTCTGGCTTGATGAACTGCATGGTGTCGTAGATCGACATGCCCGCAGTCACCGAACCGCCTGGTGAGTTGATGTAAAGATGGATGTCCTTGTCCGGGTTTTCCGCTTCAAGGAACAGCAGTTGCGCCGCAACCAGGTTGGCCATGTAGTCTTCTACCGGACCTACCAGGAAGATCACTCGCTCCTTCAACAGGCGCGAGTAGATGTCATAGGCACGTTCGCCACGGGCAGACTGCTCGATAACCATCGGGACCAGACCGCCTGCGGCCTGGATGTCAGAGCTCTGATAATAAGAATTGCGGGACATGTCTCGCAGTCACTCCCAAATAGTTATGTCTTGAATACGCATAAGCCAGCACGAAGGCTGGCTTATGGTGTGTACTTCTTACCGCAAAACCAATCAGTCGGCTTGTGGAGCTTCTACCGGCTTGACCGCTTCTTCGTAAGAGACCGATTTGTCGGTCACGCTAGCTTTCTGCAGAACAGTATCCACAACTTGCTCTTCCAGCACAACCGAACGGACTTCGTTCAGTTGCTGGTCGTTCTTGTAGTACCAGGACACAACCTGCTCAGGCTCTTGGTAGGCCGAAGCCATTTCCTGAATCGTCTCGCGAACGCGGGCTTCGTCAGGCTTGAGGTCGAATTGCTTGACCACTTCAGCCACGATCAGACCCAGCACGACGCGGCGCTTGGCTTGCTCTTCGAACAGCTCGGCCGGCAGTTGGTCAGGCTTGATGTTGCCACCGAACTGCTGAACAGCCTGCACGCGCAGACGGTCGACTTCGTTGGACAGCAGAGCCTTAGGCACTTCGATCGGGTTGGTGGCCAGCAGACCATCCATCACCTGATTCTTGACCTTGGATTTGATCGCCTGACGCAGTTCGCGCTCCATGTTCTTGCGAACTTCGGTGCGGAAGCCTTCCAGACCGGTTTCCTTGATGCCGAATTGAGCGAAGAACTCTTCGGTCAGCTCTGGCAGTTTAGGCTCGGAAACGGTGTTCACGGTCACGCTGAACTCAGCAGTTTTGCCTGCCAGGTCGAGGTTCTGGTAGTCCTCTGGGAAGGTCAGGTTCAGAACGCGCTCTTCGCCGGCTTTAGCGCCAACCAGACCGTCTTCGAAACCAGGGATCATGCGGCCGGAACCCAGCACCAGCTGAGTACCTTTGGCAGAACCGCCTGCGAACACTTCACCGTCGACCTTGCCGACGAAATCGATGTTCAGCTGGTCTTCGTTCTGGGCAGCGCGTTCGGCCACTTCAAAACGGGTGTTCTGCTTGCGCAGGACTTCCAGCATCTTGTCCAGATCGGCGTCAGCCACTTCGGCGCTCAGGCGCTCGACGGTGATGCCTTCGAAACCGGCAACGGTGAACTCAGGGAACACTTCGAATACGGCTACGTATTCCAGGTCCTTGCCCGCTTCCAGGGTTTTAGGTTCGATCGAAGGCGAACCAGCCGGATTCAGCTTCTGCTCGACGACAGCTTCGTAGAAGGAAGACTGGATCACGTCGCCCACGGCTTCTTGACGTGCATCAGCCCCGAAACGCTGACGGATCACGCTCATTGGCACTTTGCCTGGACGGAAGCCAGCGATCTTGGCCTTTTGGGCAGTCTGCTGCAGACGCTTGTTGACCTGAGTCTCGATGCGCTCAGCCGGCACGGTGATGCTCATGCGGCGCTCAAGAGCAGAAGTATTTTCAACAGAAACTTGCATGGATATTCCTCGTTGCACAGACGTTAGCCGGCCGTTTCCGACCCCAGAATCAAGGGCATGCATTCTAGTGGGTCAAACTCAAGAAGTCACCCTACTGAAAACGGGTAAAAAAACAGCAGGCAATTTATAGGCGGGGACAAACGGTTGTGCCTCGCCCTGTTAGCAAATACAGCCAATCAAGCCAGGGCTCTGCACCCACCTTCCTATATATAGAAGGAATCGGCAATCCGTCCCTGACAGCCAACCCCGCGAGGGGATCGGCGGGCAAATCAGGCATCATCGAGAAACATAAATACGACGAAGCGACCTGCCCCTGCGGCCCACAACCTGCAGCCACCAACACTCAAACCACTGAAACAAAAAAGGCGCCAGACTGTTAAATCTGGCGCCTTTCGGAATATGGGGTGGACGATGGGGATCGAACCCACGACAACGGGAGTCACAATCCCGTGCTCTACCAACTGAGCTACGCCCACCATATTGCGTGACAAAGAAGCCAAACAACTTCTTTGTTGAACCTCAATCATGCCAATCGGCATGAGTGAAGCTTTATTTGGTGCGGATGAAGAGACTCGAACTCTTACGCCTCGCGGCGCTGGAACCTAAATCCAGTGTGTCTACCAATTCCACCACATCCGCGGGTTGAAGCTGTTAAAGCAAAGGCGCCAGACTATTAATCTGGCGCCTTTCGAAATATGGGGTGGACGATGGGGATCGAACCCACGACAACGGGAGTCACAATCCCGTGCTCTACCAACTGAGCTACGCCCACCATATCGCGCTACTTGTGCCAATGCTGCCTAATGGCGCACCCGGCAGGACTCGAACCTGCGACCATCCGCTTAGAAGGCGGATGCTCTATCCAGCTGAGCTACGGGCGCCTTGTTAATCTGTACCCTTGAAGGACTACAAACTAAGTGCTTTTCAGTCTTGCGGAACCGTAACTCCGCTCGACCTTCTTAACCAGTGCTAGGCTGTGCCCGACAAGTGCGACGAATAGTATAGAGCCCCCTGAAGGTCGTCAAATCCTTTTTGAAAAAAATTCATTTAATTAAAGGAGTTAGGGGAATTTGCAGACCAAGCGCCTTTGCCCTCACCTCGTGACATGCGAGAATGCGCTCTCTTTTTTTCCCCTCTCGATGGTTAATCACGCGCAATGACTGCACAACTAATCGACGGCAAATCGATCGCCGCCAGCCTGCGCCAGCAGATCGCCAAACGAGTTGCCGAGCGTCGCCAGCAAGGCCTGCGCACACCCGGCCTCGCGGTGATCCTGGTCGGCAGCGATCCTGCCTCTCAGGTTTATGTCTCGCACAAGCGTAAAGACTGTGAAGAGGTCGGCTTCCTATCCCAAGCCTATGACCTGCCTGCCGACACCACTCAAGCAGCGCTGACCGATCTGATCGATCGCCTGAACGACGACCCGGCAATCGACGGCGTTCTGCTTCAGCTGCCTCTACCTGAACACCTGGACGCCTCCAAATTGCTGGAGCGCATTCGTCCCGACAAGGACGTCGACGGTTTCCACCCTTATAACGTCGGTCGCCTGGCCCAGCGCATTCCGCTGCTGCGCCCGTGCACGCCCAAAGGCATCATGACGCTGCTGGAAAGCACCGGCGTCAATCTTTACGGGATGGACGCGGTCATTGTCGGGGCTTCCAACATTGTTGGTCGTCCGATGGCGATGGAACTGCTGCTGGCCGGTTGCACCGTGACTGTCACCCACCGCTTCACCAAGGATCTGGCCGGCCACGTCGGTCGCGCCGACCTGGTAGTGGTTGCCGCCGGCAAGCCGGGCCTGGTCAAAGGTGAGTGGATCAAGGAAGGCGCGATCGTGATCGACGTCGGCATCAACCGTCAGGCAGACGGCAAACTGGTCGGCGACGTGACTTACGAATCCGCCCTGGCCCGTGCCGGCTGGATCACTCCGGTACCGGGTGGCGTCGGCCCGATGACCCGCGCCTGCCTGCTGGAAAACACGTTGTACGCCGCCGAAACACTGCACAGCTGAGTTAACTCTCACCCTGCTGCACCCAAAAGAACCCCGCCCATCGCGGGGTTCTTTTTGCCTGTAGCAAACAGCTCGATCACAGAGGTCGGACAACTGCAAAGCCAAATAGTAAAGAAAGAGTTACAGCATTAAATATTCTTCACTTTTACCCCCCGTCTTGCAGGCGCCTATGGCTTTCCTGGCACATACTCCTAAAATGCGTCGTTTTTAAGAAACAGCCCGTTACAGAACGGCATATCCACCCTTTATGAGTCTGCCAGCGTGAAAATCCGTCTTTCCATCCTGAGCCTAGTTTTTGCAGTTACAGGGACTTTCATCACGCCAACGGTCAACGCCGGTGAAACCACCGCGGCACCACGAGACACTGCACAACTGAAGATCGCTTCCGGCAGCGCTTTGCTGATGGATCTGCAAACCAACAAAGTCATCTATGCCAGCAATCCTGACGTCGTCGTACCCATCGCCTCCGTCAGCAAACTGATGACCGGCCTGGTGGTCGTAGAAGCGCGGCAGAACATGGACGAATATATTCCCGTCAACATCAGCGACACCCCGGAAATGAAAGGCGTGTTCTCCCGAGTCAAACTCCAAAGCGAATTGACGCGCCGCGAGATGCTGCTGATCGCCCTGATGTCATCGGAAAACCGTGCCGCCGCAACCTTGGCGCATCACTATCCGGGCGGTTACGTCGCGTTCATTGCCGCCATGAACGCCAAAGCCAAGGCGCTGGGCATGACCAGTACCCACTTCGTCGAACCGACGGGTCTCTCCCCGCGCAACGTGTCCACCGCCCGCGACCTGAGCAAACTGCTGATCGCCGCGCACAAGTACCCACTCTTGACCGAGCTGAGCACGACCAAGGAAAAAACCGTTACATTCCGTAAACCCAACTACAGCCTGGGTTTCCACAATACCGACCACTTGATCAACAAGCCGAACTGGGACATCAAGCTGACGAAAACCGGGTTTACCAACCAGGCCGGTCACTGCCTGGTGCTGGTGACCAGCATGGGCAACCGTCCGGTTGCGCTGGTGATTCTCGATGCCTTCGGCAAGTACACGCACTTTGCCGATGCAACCCGTATTCGCAGCTGGGTTGAAACCGGCAAGAGCACCAACGTGCCGTCCGTCGCCCTGCAATACAAGTCAGACAAGAACCTCAAGCATCGCCAGAGCGGTGTGATTGAAGCCTCAAAATAAGGTCGAAACATCCGTAAATAAAAAGCCCCGAATATTCGGGGCTTTTTTTGTCCGGCGGTCAATCATTGGGCAACGGCATCTGATCGTCATCCGGAATGCCGTCCCCGGCACTCGGGTCTCGCCAGCCCTGCGGATGCTTCGTCGGCACCACCATCGGCCTGGCCAAGGGATCCCTTAACGGGCTGTCTGGGTCCATCACCGGATCCACGTCCGGCTCAAGGGTTGTTGGAACACTGTCGGGAGAGTCCGGATGTTTGTCATCGAAGCTCGAATCGGTAGACATATGCACCTCTCACTAAGACTTGGGTCTCAGATTACCGAGTGGGTCGTAAGGCTTGGCCGGCTTCTTCTTGCCCTCCTCACCCGGCTTTATGTCCCTGGGCGCCCTGGCAGGTCCGATGGGGTCGACCTGAGGATCAGCAACGTCTGGAGAATCGGGGTCAAACCCCAACTCATTATCGGACGAATGCTCGGACGAGTGCGGGCCGTCGGGGGTATTGGGATGAGCCATGGGCGCCTCCTGGTCACGACCCGGCGAGAATCCGGGCCCTTTATATAAGAGACCAAAAACGCTGAGTCGTGCCTTGCAGATGACGAGCGGAAACTACTGCGCGGTCAGCGCCTTCTTCGCCCTGGCTGCCGCCTGCTCCTGACCTGACTGGGCAAGATCGTTCGCCGCTTTCAGCCAGCGCTGCTGATCGACGTTGGCCGGAATCTGGTCCGGCTTCTGGATCAAAACGGCCCAACCGCCTGCATTCTCGAGCGCCGACTCAAAGGCGCTGAACCCCATCAGCAACCGACGATCCATCCCGGTGCGCAGCAACACGGTCTGCTTCTGACGGTTGTAACCGGCAAGAATGGCGTATCGCGGCCCGGCCCAGAATGCCGAGCCTTCAGTAATGCGTACCATCACCGGATAACCGGCTGCGACCTGGGTCAGCAGCGCCGGCAATTGGCTGTCGAGGGGATAGACCACCATCCCGTATTCGCGGGCGAGGTTTTGCATGTTCTGCTGCAACCGGTCTTCGGCGCCCGGTAAATTCAGGGGCTTTTCGAGCAACCCCGGAGTTATCACGATGTCCTGTTGGGACAACAGGCTGGCCAGCACTTGAGGCCCGCTCTGATAACTTTGCCCACGGTAGAACGTACCGCTGAGTTCGACACGCTCCGGCAGACGCTTGATCTCAGGCGCTACGCTCCCCGCGCAGCCAGCCAGGCCGGCAACGCAGCCAACGATCAGTGCCAAAGATCGAATTCGAGAAAATACCCGCACCATCATCACTCTCTTGTTCAGACGCCAGGCGATCACGCAGCCGGCTTGGCCGTCGATCATAGGATGCCGCGCGACAGCGGTATAGCCTTAACCGGCAGTTGTTTGCATTTGATAGAGCGAACGGGTTGATGACAGGCGACCTTTGGTCAATAGCCTGAAACACAGCAACGGCTAGACTGTCCTTTACCAAGGAAGAGTGTGCGCCCGCGGCAGGGCAAAGAGGAGGCACTGATGAGCCTGACAATGACCATTGTGATGTTGATTTCCGGCTGGCTGGCAGTGGCCGCCGCCATGTTGTGGGGCGTTTTGCGCATTACCCGTCGGCACCATCACCACCCGATTCAATCGGCGCCCGCGGCCAAAACCGATAAACCGGCTACACACCCCATCACCGCGCACTGACTGGCGCTTTTCAGTCGTACAAACAAAAAACGGCCGCCTGGACTCTCGCGAGTTCAGGCGGCCGTTTCGTTTATCGGCGATTAAGCTTCTGCGGCAACGCGCCTCTGTTTGGCCCGCCGCGACAGCATGTTCAAGCCTTCGATCGTCGCCGAGAACGCCATGGCCGCGTAGACATAGCCTTTCGGTACGTGGGCGCCGAAACCTTCGGCGATCAGCGTCATGCCGATCATGATCAAGAAGCCCAGCGCCAGCATCACCACCGTCGGGTTGTCGTTGATGAACTTGGCCAACGGGTCAGCAGCCAGCAACATCACCAGGACCGACACCACCACCGCAATGATCATGATCGGCAAATGCTCGGTCATGCCGACGGCGGTAATGATGCTGTCGATGGAGAACACCATGTCGAGCATCAGGATCTGACCGATGGCGGCGGCAAAGCCCAGGGTCACGGTCGAGGTGGCCGACGTCGCATCTTCCGGCGACGGGTCCATGCTGTGATGAATCTCGGTGGTCGCCTTCCACAACAGGAACAGGCCGCCGGCGATCAGGATCATGTCCTTCCAGGAGAACGCGTGGCCGAGAATGTCGATCACCGGTTCAGTCAACTGGACGATGAACGCGATGGTACTCAACAGCGCCAGGCGCAGGATCAACGCCATGCCGATACCAATGCGCCGCGCCTTCTGGCGATGCTGCTCGGGCAGCTTATTGGTGAGGATCGAGATGAAGATCAGGTTATCGATGCCGAGCACGATTTCCATCACCACCAACGTGGCCAGGGCGACCCAGGCGGTGGGGCTTGCAGCGAGTTCTAAAAGGTATTCCATGGGTCAGTCCTGACTCGTTGTAGACGGTTTAGATTTCCTGGGACGAAGAGTCGGTTTTGCCCGTCTCTTTGGCCGGTTGTTCTTTCTTGCTGATCAGGCCACTCGTGGCCTCGCTCAACGCTTGTTCGGCGGCTTTGTGGGTATCGTCGATCGCCTGTTTGGCGCTTTCGGCGGCCTTGCCCATCAATTGCTGAGCACTTTTCTCGGCCTGGTCGCAACCGGCCAACACCAGTAAAGAGGTGATCAGCAGCGCGGTGGTTTTAAGCTTCATGATGCTTTCCTCGATAGAACAGACAGAACCGAAAGGCAATCCGTCGATAGCGAGGCAGTCTAAAGAGGCAAATACTTCAGGAAAATTCGTATTTTCAGCGGTTATACTTCGGTTTTTACGAATCCATAGCAAAACAGACGCTACGGGGAACATGAATGCTGAATTATCGACAGCTGCATTATTTCTGGGTGGTGGCCAAGACCGGCAGCATCGTGCGCGCCTGCGAGCAGTTGAACCTGACACCACAGACCATCAGCGGGCAGATTTCCCTGCTCGAACAAACCTATGGCATTGAATTGTTTCGCCGGGTCGGGCGGCAGCTGGAACTCACCGAAGCCGGGCGTCAGACCCTGCCCTACGCCGAGCAGATGTTTCAACTCGGGGGCGAGCTGGAGCTGATGCTGCGGGCGCAGCCCAATGAGCAACAGATTCTGTTTCGGGTGGGCGTCGCCGATGTGGTGCCCAAATCCATCGTCTATCGCCTGATCGCGCCGACCATGGAGTTGAGCGAGCCGCTACGCATCACCTGCCGCGAAGACAAACTGGAACGATTGCTCGCCGACCTGGCGATTCAACGCCTCGACCTGGTGATTTCCGACAGCCCGATGCCCTCGCATCTGGACATCAAGGGCTACAGCCAGAAGCTCGGCGAATGCGGTATCAGCTTCTTTGCCACCGCTGAATTGACGGCGCGATACGGCCAGGATTTCCCCCGCAGCCTGCACGGCGCCCCGTTGTTGATTCCCGGGCCGGAAACCGTGGTGCGCAGTCGCTTGCAACGCTGGTTTGCCGAACAGCAGATTCAGCCGCGAATCGTCGGTGAGTTCGACGACAGCGCTTTGATGCAGGCCTTCGGCCAATCCGGTAGCGGGATTTTCATCGGCCCGAGCGTGATTGCCGACGAGGTGAAACGCCAATGCGGCGTGGAGTTGATCGGCCAGACCGACGCGGTGCGCGAGTCGTTTTATGCCATTTCGGTGGAACGCAAGGTCAAGCACCCCGGCATTGTCGCCATTACCGAAGGTGCCCGACGCGAGCTGTTCACCGAGATGTGAAGCCTCAGGCGCAGATTTCGCGAGGTTTGAAGGTCATCAGCGCCATGGCCAGGAGAATCGAAACCAGGATAAAACCGGCTGCGGCGAAACCCAGTCCGCCCAGGCCCACACTGTCGATCACCCGGCCGCCAACCATGGCGCCCAGGCCGATCCCGAGGTTGGCCCCGGCAATGTTCAACGACGCCGCGAAGGCCGGCGCTTCAGGTGCCGCCTTCATCAACCGCACATGACTGACCAGGAACAACGCCGCCTGGGTCACCCCCCAAATCCCCATCGCCGCCGCCAGCCCCAGCGGCGAGTGAATGTTCGGCACCAGCGTCACCATGCCGGCAATCATGAACGCGCAAAACGTCATAGAAGCGATCAGCGGGTGACGATCCACCGCGCGACCGCCCAGCGAGTTGCCGATCAGCCCGACCGCGCCGAAGCCCATCAGACACCAGCCGACCACGGTGCCGTTGAAACCGGCGAGGCGTTCAAGAATGTCGGCCAGGTAGGTGTAGGCGGTGAACATGCCGCTAAACACCAGGATCGACAGCAGAACATGACCCAGCATCAGCGGGCTGCGCAAGATCTTGAATTGCGAACGAAAACTTACCTGATGCTGGTGCAGGCTGGTTTTCGGCAAATAGATAAACAGCAGCAGCGCCTTGGCAAACGCAATCACCGCCAGAATGCCGAAAGCACTGCGCCAACCGAACGCATCGGAAATCAACGTGCCGACCGGAATGCCGAATACGGTGGCGCAGACGATGCCGAAACCAATCTTGGCAATCGCCCGCCCGGCGTAGTCCGGCCCGACGATGTCCACCGCGGTTTCACTGGCCAACGCCCAGAACACCGGCAACCCCAGCGCCGGAATCAACCGGGCAATGGCCATCACCCAAATGTTCGGCGCAAACGCCGCCAGCGTGTTGGCCAGGCCGAACATGATCAACACGCTGATGAACAGTTTGCGCCGTTCAAACCTTGCGAAATACGCTGTCAGGAACGGCCCGAACGCGGCCACGGTGAACGCAAACAGGGTCACCAGCAAACCCGCTTGAGGGATGCTGACGTCCAGGTCACGGGCGATTGCCGGCAACAGGCCGACGATGATGAATTCCGTGGTCAGCACCGTGAAACCGGCGGCGGACAACAGAAGAATGGGCAACAGCATGCAGAACTCCAGGAAAACGACGACACCAGCGACAGCCCGAAGGCCCACTGGCAGAACTAGAAAATGAGGATGGCGAAGCTTAACAGAGTGTTTCCAAACGAAGTTGCACGAACCTGCAAATCGCGTTGAACAATCGGGTGGCAGATCGTCACAGGTCTGAAGGATCGCGGCTACGCTGTGATAAAGTCCGCGACCCGCGAGATTGACACCTTGCTCATCGGCCATTGATTGGCATTGATGTGGCGACCCCTTCGGTTCCCTCCATGTAGCCTGCCCGGCTTTTTGCTGCATGAGCCAAGGAACCCTGCACCCTAATAAAATCAGAGATACCGTTATGACCGCTTCATCCCCTTCTCTTTTGCAACGCCTGAAACGCAGCAGCCTGGTCACGCAAATCATCATCGGCCTGATCGCCGGGATTGCCCTGGCCCTGTTCGCGCCTGAGGTGGCGAAGTCCACCGCCTTCATTGGCAAAGTATTCGTGTCGGCGCTCAAGGCTGTCGCGCCGATTCTGGTGTTCGTGCTGGTCATGGCCTCGATTGCCAACCATAAGCACGGCCAGGAAACCCATATCCGGCCGATCCTGTTTCTGTATCTGCTGGGCACCTTCGCCGCAGCCGTGGTTGCAGTGATCGCCAGTACGCTGTTTCCGTCGAGCCTGGTGCTGTCGACCCAGGACGTTGCGGTCACCGCGCCGGGCGGCATCAGCGAAGTGCTGCAAAGTCTGTTGCTGAGCGTGGTCGATAACCCGGTCAGCGCACTGATGAACGCCAACTTCATCGGCATTCTGGCGTGGGCGATCGGCATGGGCATTGCGATCCGCCATGCTGGCGAGACGACGCGCGAAGTGCTGGGCGACCTGTCCAATGGCGTGACCGTGATCGTGCGCCTGGTGATTCGCTTTGCGCCGCTGGGGATCTTCGGTCTGGTGGCTTCGACCCTCGCCACTTCCGGTTTCGGCGCATTGATCGGCTATATGCACCTGCTGGCGGTGCTGCTGGGCTGCATGCTGTTCGTCGCGTTGGTGATGAACCCGGTCATCGTGTTCTGGAAACTGCGCCGCAACCCGTATCCGCTGGTACTCACCTGCCTGCGCGAGAGCGGCATCACCGCCTTCTTCACCCGCAGCTCGGCGGCGAACATTCCGGTCAACCTGGAATTGAGCAAACGCCTGGGCCTGCATGAAGACACCTATTCGGTATCGATCCCGCTCGGCGCGACCATCAACATGGCCGGCGCGGCGATCACCATCACTGTGCTGACCCTGGCCGCCGTGCACACCCTGGGCATCGCCGTGGATATTCCGACGGCCATTCTGCTCAGCGTCGTCGCGGCAATTTGTGCCTGTGGCGCCTCGGGCGTGGCGGGCGGTTCGTTGTTGCTGATTCCGCTGGCGTGCAGCCTGTTCGGCATCCCGAGCGAAATCGCCATGCAAGTGGTGGCGGTCGGCTTCATCATCGGTGTATTGCAGGACTCGGCGGAAACCGCGCTGAACTCCTCCACCGACGTGCTGTTCACCGCGGCGGCTTGCCAGGGTGAAGAGTTGAAGGCGCAGCGTTTGGCGTAAACGCACCGACGAAAACGAAAAAGCCCGCCAAGGCTTACACCTTGGCGGGCTTTTTTGTACCTGGGTGGTTTAGAACGCGCCCATGTAATCGCGCTTGCCCACTTCCACACCGTTGTGACGCAGCAGCGCGTAGGCGGTGGTGACGTGGAAGAAGAACTGCGGCAGACCGTAGCTCAGCAGGTAAGCCTGGCCAGTGAAGCGCTTCTCTTTAGGGGTGCCAGGACGGGTCACGATTTCGATGCCTTCCTTGCCGTTGATTTGCTCGGGTTTGATCTCGCCGATGAAGGCCAGAACCTTGGCGATCAACGCTTGCAGTTCGGCGAAGGTGGTTTCGGTATCGTCGTATTTCGGCAGTTCGATTTCAGCCAGACGCGCCGAAACACCCTTGGCGAAATCAACGGCGATCTGCACCTGACGCACCAGCGGGAACATGTCCGGGTACAGACGGGCCTGCAGGAATGCGTTCGGGTCGATGTTTTTCGCGGTAGCGTGGGCTTCGGCCTTGCTCAGGTTGTTGCTCAGGGCGTTGAGCATTTGCTGGAAAACCGGAACGGATGCGGCGTACAGGGAAATAGTCATGGCAGTCTCGTGTGGTGACGGGAGTAAAAAACGTGGAGCGATTATAGCCATGCCGGCGCGCCCTGCGACTTGTCTTTTATCCAGCAAGGATTAGGCTAGGCGGCTCGACTGCCTAGGGAAAAGCGCGATGAGCACTGAACAAGAGACGACCTTCGACGAACCGCGGCTCAACAGCACGGAAATCCGCATTTTGGGCTCGTTGATCGAAAAACAGGCCACCAGCCCGGAAACCTATCCGCTGACCCTCAATGCCCTGGTGATTGCCTGCAACCAGAAAACCAGCCGCGAACCGGTGATGAACCTCAGCCAGGGCCAGGTTGGCCAGAGCCTGCGCGCCCTTGAAGGTCGCGGCTTCACCCGGCTGGTGATGGGCAGCCGTGCCGACCGCTGGGAACATCGGGTCGACAAGGCGCTGGAACTGGTGCCGGCCCAGGTGATTCTGACGGGGCTGTTGTTCCTGCGCGGTCCGCAGACGGTCAACGAACTGCTGACCCGCAGCGGCCGCATGCATGACTTCGAAGATGCCGAACAAGTGGTGCATCAACTGGAGCGCTTGATCGCCCGAGGCCTGGCGCTGTTGATCCCGCGCCAGGCCGGTCAGCGCGAAGATCGTTACATGCATGCGCTGGGTGATCCGGCGGATATCGAAGCGATCCTCGCGGCCCGACAGAATCCGGTGGAACGTGGCACCGGTGGCGGTGTGTCGGTTGAGCGAATCGAAGAGCTTGAAGCGCGAATCGCGGCACTGGAAGAACGCCTGGCGCGCCTCGAATAACCCTTCCCGATGTACCGACTTCCCTGTGGCGAGGGAGCTTGCTCCCGTTCGGCTGCGAAGCAGTCGAAAGGCCGGCAAACTCGGTGTGCTGACTGCTTTGGGGCCGCTTCGCGACCCAACGGGAGCAAGCTCCCTCGCCACAGGTCCAACCGATAATCGGAATTCAGCTCCGGGCAAACGCCACGGCTTTCTGAAACTGCTCATCGGTCGGACGCACGCCGGTGTACAACACGAACTGCTCCAGCGCCTGGATGGCAATCACTTCCAGCCCGGTGATCACCCGTTTGCCTTCGGCACGAGCACGCACGATCAGCGGTGTTTCCGAGGGAATCGCCACCACATCGAAGACCGTTTCAGCGGCAGCGATGGCTTCAGGGGGAAACGCCAGTTGATCGGCTTCCGGGCCACCGGTCATGCCGATCGGCGTGACGTTGATCAGCATCTGCGGGCGTTGAGCACCCAGTTCCGCCTGCCATTGGTAACCCAGCGATTCGGCCAGGGCACGCCCGGCGCGTTCGTTACGGGCCACGATCAAGCCGTTTTTGTAGCCGCCATCGCGCAAGGCACTGGCCACGGCCTTGGCCATGCCGCCGCTGCCGCGCAGGGCAAAGGTCGAATCCTTGGGCACCTGGTGGGTTTCGAGCAACTGGGCGACGGCGATGTAATCAGTGTTGTAGGCCTTGAGGTGGCCGTTGGTGTTGACGATAGTGTTGATCGATTGAATAGCCTCGGCCGATGCATCCAGCTCATCGACCAGCGCGATGCAGGCCTCCTTGAACGGCATCGACACGCCGCAACCGCGAATACCCAACGCACGAATGCCGCTGACAGCCCCCGTCAGGTCCTGGCTGCTGAAGGCTTTGTAGTAAAAATTCAGCCCCAGTTGTTCGTACAGATGATTGTGAAACCGCAGGCCGAAATTGCCGGGACGGCCCGAGAGTGACATGCACAACTGGGTGTCTTTGTTGGGGTTCATCTGCATCCGAATCTCCTTCAGTAGCACTTTCAGATGGACGGAATTAACAATTCCACCGGATTGTGGTCGATCATAAGGGTATGTCTGTACCAGACAGCACCGTAAAGAAACCGGTACAGACCTTACACAAAATTTACCCAACGGCTGTGCTGATTTTCAAAAAATTGCTGTCTTAGAAGTATCCCCGCGACAACTTGTGTCTATTGCAGACCCAAGCGCCGGGTCGAAGAACCGAGGACTTATCATGATCCGTAAAATCCCCACAGTAGCCTTGCTGATCGGTGCTCTCGCTATCGCAGGGCAGGCAGAAGCAGGTGGTCGTGGCTGGGAAGGTCCGGCTGTGTTTGGTGCGATCGTCGGCTCGGCAATCATCGGCTCGGCAATTATCGGCCGCGACCGGCCGGTGTATGTAGAGCAACCGGTTTACGCTCAGCCTCAACCGGTTTACGTACAGCCACCGCCCGTTTACTACCAACCGGCGCCGGTCTATGTCCAACAACCGATGTACTACCGCCCGGCACCGATTTATTACGGTCCACCACGCGGCTACTATGGCCCACCGCGCGGCTACTATGGCCATCCCCATGGTTATTACCGTGACGACCGCTGGTAACAGACTCATCAGGCCCCGCCTCAACAGCGGGGCCTTTTTTGTGGCCGCAAGGCGAACGGAGTCTGAATAAATCTCGTCAAGGTCGCTGTCGGGACAGTACCGGCAGGTAAAGTCGGTCATATTTATGTCATGACAGGCCCGCAAGCTTGATCTGTCCATAAACAACAGGTTGATAAAAACAAGGACGACCTCATGCCCACACAAAACCCGCACCGCATTGTCGGCTTGTGCACATCCAGCAAGGCGTACAACGCACTGACCGAGCTCAAGCACCTGGAAGGCCATCGCAGCGCCAAGTTTCTCTCGCTGCTGGCGGAAAACCTGGTGCGCAAAGGCCTGCTCAATGAACAGGAAGTCGTGCATATGCTCGATCAAGTCGTGGACTGATCGCCAACACTCACTGGCATCAATGACGACTATCGAAAGCGTTGATTTTCCACTCAAGCGTCCGATCCGTAAGGTAACCCCACAGATTGATGGAGGTACTTATGGCTCAGGTTCAGATTATGTCCGTTATCGGCAGCGCCGTTCCCGCACCGCTCAGAGCACTGGGATTGCTTGCCTGCTGGTATCTCGTACAGGACGGCGAACCGATCAGCGGCCCGCTCACTTCGCTTCCCGACGCCCAAGCCCTGTCGCAACGTATCGGCTCAGGCCAGCTCAACGCTTAAGGCAGCTGAACCCGCTGTTTGGTATCGACGAAAATCGCCCAGCTCGACATAAACAACGCGGCAATCAACGGGCCGATGACAAAACCGTTCAGGCCGAAAATCGCCAGGCCGCCCAGGGTCGAGATGAGAATCAGGTAGTCAGGCATTTTGGTGTCCTTGCCCACCAGAATCGGTCGCAGGATATTGTCCACCAACCCGATCACGAACACCCCGAACAACGCGAGCACCGCGCCCTGCCAGATCGCACCGCTGAGCAGGAAATACGCCGCCACCGGCACCCAGACGATACCCGCCCCCACCGCCGGCAACAGCGACAGGAATGCCATCAACACCGCCCAGAGCAGCACGCTCGGGATATCCAGAAACCAGAAAATCAACCCGCCCAACGCCCCTTGCGTGATCGACACCAGCAAACTGCCCTTCACCGTGGCCCGCACCACCCGATTGAATTTGAGTTGCAAGCGACGCTTCTGGTTATCTTCCAGCGGTATCGCCGCGCGCACTTTGCGCGCCAGTTCAGACCCGTCCCGCAGAAAGAAAAACAGCAGATACAGCATGATGAAAAAACCCACCACGAAATCGAACGTCCCCTGGCCAAAACTGAACGCCTGGGACGCCAGAAACTGACTGCCTTGCATCATGCTCTTGATGATTTTCTCGCGAAGCCCACTCAGTTCACCCATGCCGAAACGATCGAGCAAGTGCTGAAAGTACGGCGGTAAGCTGTGTTTGAACTGCGACACATGCCCGGCAATGTCCAGTTCGCCGCTTTCGATTCGGCCATAAAGCGCCGCACCCTCCTGAACCAGCAAGGTACTGATGATGATTACCGGCAGGATCGCAATCAGCACACATAGACTCAAGGTGCACAGGGCCGTCAGGTTGCGTGACCAACCGAATCTCAGCTGCAACTGATGCTGCAAGGGCGCAAACAGAATGCCGAGGATGGCCGCCCAGAACACCGCACCGTAGAACGGCAGCAGAATCCAGACGAAGGCAACGGTCACCACAGCCAGCAAGACCATCAGCGAAGTGTTCTGGAGCTTCGTTTCGTTCATGTCCGGTCCATGCCAATGCGCAGAGGCGAAAATTCGCGTCCTTATGTTTAGTCCGCCACGGTTGGCGCGAGTGCCATCTGTTTGTTGGTCAAGCATAGATCCAGATCAATAAACCCCGCGTGCAGGCCGCTTACCCTTGCCGGCTTTTGCGATCGACACTGCCATGACTTGCGCCATGCCACTCATCCCCCCGGAACTGCTCGCCCCTGCCGGCACCCTGAAAAACATGCGTTATGCCTTCGCCTACGGCGCCGATGCGGTATACGCCGGCCAACCGCGCTACAGTCTGCGGGTGCGCAACAACGAATTCGATCACGCCAATCTCGCGCTCGGCATCAGCGAGGCCCAGGCTCAGGGCAAGCGCTTTTATGTGGTGGTCAATATCGCCCCGCACAACGCCAAGCTGAAAACGTTCCTCAAGGATCTGGAACCGGTGATCGGCATGGCGCCGGACGCGCTGATCATGTCCGATCCCGGCCTGATCATGCTGGTGCGCCGGCACTTCCCGCAAATGCCGATCCACCTGTCGGTGCAAGCCAACACAGTGAACTGGGCCAGCGTCGAGTTCTGGCAGCAACAGGGCTTGAGCCGGATCATCCTGTCCCGCGAACTGTCGCTGGAAGAAATCGCCGAAATCCGCCAGCACGTCCCGGCGATGGAGCTGGAAGTGTTCGTACACGGCGCGTTGTGCATGGCCTATTCCGGGCGCTGCCTGTTGTCGGGCTACATGAACAAGCGTGACGCCAATCAGGGCAGCTGCACCAATGCCTGTCGCTGGAAATACTCGGCGACACCGGCCAGCGAAAATCAACTGGGTGAAATCGTCCAGCACCACTCACCCGAACCGACCCTGGGCCTCGGCACGCCGACCAATCAGATGTTCCTGTTGCAAGAGGCCAATCGCCCCGGCGAACTGATGCCGGCATTCGAGGATGAACACGGCACGTACATCATGAACGCCAAGGACCTGCGCGCCGTCCAGCACGTCGAACGCCTGACACAGATGGGCGTGCACTCACTGAAAATCGAAGGCCGGACCAAATCGCATTTCTATTGCGCGCGCACCACCCAGGTTTACCGCCGCGCGATTGATGATGCGGTGGCTGGCCGAGTGTTCGATCGCAGCTTGATGACTGATCTGGAGTCCCTCGCTCAGCGCGGCTACACCGAAGGTTTTCTGCGCCGGCACGTGCATGACGAATACCAGAACTACCAGAACGGCAGCTCGGTTTCAGAGCGCCAACAGTTCGTTGGGGAGTTGACCGGTGAACGCCGCGACCGGCTGGCCGAGGTACGGGTGAAGAATCGTTTTGGCCTGGGCGATCACATGGAACTGATGACGCCCAAGGGCAACTTCCACTTCGACCTGCATCAACTGCAGAACCTCAGGGGCGAGGTGATTGAAGTGGCGCCTGGGGATGGGCACACGGTGTATTTGCCGATTCCGGATGCGGTGGATTTGCGTTATGGATTGCTGATGCGCGATATAGCGCCCCTGTAGGAGCGAGGCTTGCCCGCGAAGAACGATGACGCGTAATACCTGAAAAAACGCGGTGTATTCTTCGCGGACAAGTCGGATCGCCGCACTGCTCGCTCCTACGCACTGACGAATCAGCTGCCGCCCGCCGAAAAGCGGTCGCGGCTGTTGGTCAGGTGCAACCACATGGCTGCCCGCGCAGCATCCGGATCCTGGCGCTTGATGGCGTTGAGAATCGCCTCGTGTTCGAGGTTGGCGAGCTGCCCCAGCTTGCTCAAGTCCGCTGACCCGCGCTCGGCGGCATTGACGCGGGTGCGGGGAATCATCGCATTGCCCAAGTGCTGCATGATCTCTGTGAAGCATACATTGCCGGTGGCTTCGGCGATCAGCAGGTGGAAACGTTTGTCGGCCTCGACGCAGCTGTCATTGTTGGCCAGCAAACTTTGATAGTCATCCAGCGCTTCACGCATCTGCGCCAATTGCTGATCGGTACGACGCACCGCCGCCAGCGCGGCGGCCTGGGTTTCCAGGCCCATGCGCAACTCCAGAATGCTGCGCACCCCCAGCGCGGTATCGACATTCAGCCGCAACCCCTGCTCCGGTGCGCGCTCGATGACAAAGGTGCCGATACCGTGACGGGTTTCCACCAGCCCAGAAGCCTGCAATTTCGAAATCGCCTCGCGCACCACCGTACGGCTGACCCCATGCTCCTGAACAATCGAGTTCTCCGACGGCAGCTTGTCCCCCGGCAGCATCTGGCCGAGCAGGATGCTCTGGGTCAGCTTGGCCACCAGATCATGGGCCAGGTTGTGAGCGCGCTTGCGGGCGGGTGCGTCGATGTCTTCTTGCATGGTGATTATCCGTAAAACAGGGCTATCCGGATCGTAGCACCGGAATCGATTGGAATCCCCAGAAAACAGCCTCAAGCTTGTATGACAACACTCAACAAATTGACCACTCGAACACTATCACAACCCCACACCCGACCCAAAAAGGCATAGAAAACACCCGATAAATAGCCATTTTATTGGAGTACAGTGCTTGTCGAATCAAAAAAACCAGTTGTATGATGTCTATCAACAACGCTACGCCCAGCCACACCCCGCATAAAAATAACGAGTGGGAGAAAAACAAGTGAATACATCCATATCCGGGATGAACGATGGCGCCGATTCGGTCCTGAAGTCCGCCATCTCAAAAGTGAAACGCCACGTCCTGCCGCTGTTCGTGATCATGTTCATCGTCAACTACATCGACCGGGTGAACATCGGCTTCGTCCGCGCCCACATGGAACATGACTTGGGGATTGGCGCTGCCGCCTACGGCCTCGGGGCCGGTCTGTTCTTCATCGGGTACGCGCTGTTCGAAGTGCCCTCCAACATCCTCCTGCAAAAAGTCGGCGCGCGAATCTGGCTGACCCGCATCATGCTGACTTGGGGCCTGGTGGCCGCCTGCATGGCGTTCATCCAGAACGAAACCCACTTCTACATCCTGCGTTTTCTGCTCGGCGTGGCTGAAGCCGGGTTCTTTCCCGGGGTGATCTATTACTTCACCCGCTGGTTGCCCGGTGTGGAACGCGGCAAGGCGATTGCGATCTTCCTCAGCGGCTCGGCGATTGCTTCGCTGATCTCCGGCCCGCTGTCGGGGCTGCTGCTGCAAATCAACGGTTGGGGCATGCACGGCTGGCAGTGGATGTACTTCATCGAGGGCATGTTCTCGGTCGGGTTGTGCGTGTTCGTCTGGTGCTGGCTGGACTCCAAACCCCACGACGCCAAATGGCTGACCCTGGCTGAACAGGACGCGCTGGTCAAAGCCATCGATGACGAACAACTGGCCCGCGAAGCCGCGACGCCGATCAAACCGTCGCTGGGCACACTGCTCAAGGACCGCCAGATCATCCTGTTCTGCCTGATCTACTTCTTCATTCAATTGACCATCTATGCCGCGACCTTCTGGCTACCGAGCATCATCAAGAAAATGGGCGACCTGAGCGACATCCAGGTCGGCTTGTTCAACTCGATTCCGTGGTTGCTGTCGATCGTCGGCATGTACGCCTTTGCCTCACTGTCTGGCAAATGGAAGCACCAGCAAGCCTGGGTCGCCACTGCCCTGCTGATCGCTGCGGCGGGAATGTTCATGTCCACCACCGGCGGGCCGATCTTCGCCTTCGTTGCGATCTGCTTCGCCGCATTGGGTTTCAAATCGGCTTCGTCGCTGTTCTGGCCGATTCCCCAGGCGTACCTGGATGCGCGGATCGCTGCCGGCGTGATCGCGCTGATCAACTCGGTGGGCAACCTCGGCGGCTTCGTGGCGCCGACCACCTTCGGTTTGCTGGAAGAGCACACCGGTTCAATCCAGGGCGGGCTCTACGGCCTGGCCGCTACCTCGATCATCGCCGCGATCATCGTTTTCGCCGCGCGCAATAAACCGAAACCCGCACCGGCCGTTGCACTGGGCAAACCAGCGCCGAATCACGCTTGAATATTGGTTGAAAGGACAAAAAAATGAACCCACAAGAAGCCGCAAAAGCCCCGATCATCACCAGCATGCAGGTTGTGCCGGTGGCCGGCCACGATGGCATGCTGCTCAACCTGAGCGGCGCCCATGGCCCGTTCTTCACCCGCAATATCGTGATCCTCAAGGACAACGCCGGTCACACCGGCGTCGGCGAAGTACCCGGTGGCGAGCGCATTCGCCAGACCCTGGAAGACGCGCGCGCACTGGTGGTCGGCAGCCCGATCGGCACCTACCAGAAGATCCTCAATCAAGTGCGCCAGACCTTCGCCGATCGCGATGCCGGCGGTCGCGGTTTACAGACGTTCGACCTGCGCATCACCATTCACGCGGTCACCGGCCTGGAAGCGGCCCTGCTCGACTTGCTTGGCCAGCACCTGGACGTGCCGGTGGCCGCACTGCTCGGCGAAGGCCAGCAACGCGATGAAGTGAAGATGCTCGGCTACCTGTTTTACGTCGGTGATCGCAACGAAACCGATCTGGCTTATCGCGATGAACCGGATGCCGACAATGACTGGTTCCGCGTACGTCACGAAAAAGCCATGAGCGCCGACGCCGTGGTGCGCCTGGCGGTCGCCGCTCACGCCCGCTATGGCTTCAAGGACTTCAAACTCAAGGGCGGCGTGTTGAGCGGTGACGAGGAAATCGAAGCGGTCACGGCCCTCGCCGAGCGCTTTCCCGATGCGCGCATTACCCTCGATCCGAATGGCGCCTGGTCGCTCAAGGAAGCGATCCGCCTGTGCCGGGATCAGCATCATGTTCTGGCTTATGCCGAAGACCCTTGCGGGGCGGAAAACGGTTACTCGGGCCGCGAAGTCATGGCTGAATTTCGTCGTGCCACGGGCCTGAAAACCGCGACCAACATGATCGCCACCGACTGGCGAGAAATGGGCCACGCGATCCAGCTACAGTCGGTGGACATTCCTTTGGCCGACCCGCACTTCTGGACCATGCAGGGCTCGGTGCGGGTGGCGCAGATGTGTCACGAGTGGGGCCTGACCTGGGGCTCGCATTCCAACAACCACTTCGATATTTCCCTGGCCATGTTCACCCACGTCGCGGCCGCCGCGCCGGGCGAGATCACAGCCATCGACACCCACTGGATCTGGCAGGACGGCCAGCGCCTGACCCAGTTACCGCTGCAAATCGTCGACGGCTGCGTGAAAGTACCGAAAAAACCTGGCCTGGGGGTTGAGCTGGACATGGATCAACTGGCCAAGGCCCATGAGCTGTACCAAGGCATGGGGTTGGGCGCGCGGGATGACAGCATGGCGATGCAGTTTCTGATTCCGGGATGGAAGTTCGATAACAAGCGGCCGTGCCTGGTGCGCTAAACCTCTGGAAACACCGCTCCCACAAGGAGTGGTGTTCACACTATTGCATCTGGGCTGCTTGCAGCAGCCAGCCCCGGAACGCCGCCATCGCCGACGTTTCGGGACGCGACTGCAAGCGGGTCAGCCAGTAGCTGCCGGTGGTGATCCCGATGGCGAACGGTTGCTCGATTGCGCCCGCCGCCAGTTGCCGGGCAAACATCAGCGGCGGCGCCAATGCCACTCCTGCACCTTGCAACGCAGCCTCCATCATCGCCAGCGAGGAATCGAAGACGATGCTTCGGGGCAGCACGGCATGGGCCGAAAGACCGGTCGCCTGAAACCACTCCGGCCACTCATCCGTGCGATAGGAGCGCAACAGTGTTTGCTGCAACAGATCCTCTGGCGCCTGCAATTGCCGGGCGATCTCCGGCACACAGAGCACCGACAGTGGTGCCTCGATCAACCGCACCGCTTCAATCCCATGCCACGCCCCCGCGCCAAAGCGGATGGCGTAATCCAGGCCTTCAGCGGCCACGTCCACCCGGTTGTTATTGGTCGACAGGCGCAAATCTATGTACGGATGTTTCTTCTGAAAATCCGCCAATCGCGGCAACAGCCAACCGACCGCGAACGTCCCCACAGCGCCCACCGTCAACACTTCACGAAAATGTCCACCCTCGAAACGCTCCAGGGTTTCGGCAATCCGGTCGAAGGATTCGCGCAACACCGGCAGCAGGGTTTCACCTTCGCTGGTCAGCATCAGGCCGCGGGGCAGGCGTTTGAACAAAGTCACGTTAAGCTGAGCCTCAAGGCTTTTGACCTGATGACTCACCGCCGCCTGCGTGACGCACAACTCCACGGCCGCCCGGGTGAAACTCAAATGGCGCGCCGAAGCCTCGAAAGCGCGCAGCGCATTCAGCGGCAAATGAGGTCGAATCATGCCAGCCCCCAAAATTTTCTAATGGCTCATCCGAAATATCGTCGTTTGCCGGTCTTCGCCAAACTGCCTAGATTTGGCTCGCCCAACAGCGGACCGCCTTGAAAAACCGCTCGGAGTGTAGCGGTTAACACCACGAACAATCATGGACAGCGTCTCAATCATGCGTAAAAAAAATCAGAAGAAACTCATATCCTACAGCGCTTTCGCACTTCTCCTCGGTGCCAGCCACAGCTTTGCTGACGAGCGCATCGAAACCATCGTTAAAGCCGCCATCGAACCGGTGATGCAGCAACAGAAGATCCCCGGCCTCGCGATCGCAATCACCGTCCATGGTCAGCCGCATTACTTTAACTACGGTGTGGCCTCGAAAGAAAACGGTAAAGCCGTCACCGAAAACACCCTGTTCGAGATCGGTTCGGTGAGCAAAACCTTCACCGCCACCCTCGCCGCCTATGCCCAGGCGAGCGGCAAACTGTCCTTGTCGGACAACGCCAGCCAGGTACTCCCGGCCTTGCACGGCAGCGCGTTCGATAACATCAGCGTGCTGCAACTCGGCACCTACACCGCCGGCGGTCTGCCCCTGCAATTCCCCAGCGAGGCAGACCATCAGGACAAGATGCTCGGCTATTTCAAGCAGTGGAAACCCACCTACGCCGCCGGCACTCATCGCCAGTATTCAAACCCCAGCCTCGGGTTGTTCGGCTATCTGGCGGCCCAAAGCATGGGGGTGCCGTTCGATGAGCTGATGGCAAAAACCTTGTTGCCGAAACTCGGCCTCAAGCACAGCTACCTCAAGGTGCCGCAGGATCAGATGGCGCTTTACGCCCAGGGTTACAGCAAGGATGACAAGCCTGTGCGGGTCGAGCCGGGTGCGCTGGATTCCGAAGCGTACGGCGTGAAAACCAGCGCCGCGGACCTGCTTCGCTATGTTGAGGCGAACATGAATCCCGCGTCGCTGGAAAAGCCTTTGCAGCAAGCCATCGCCAGCACTCACACCGGGTATTACCGGGTTGGCGAGATGACTCAAGGGTTGGGATGGGAGCTCTACAATTACCCGGTGACGCTCGACACCCTACTGGCCGGCAACTCGTCGCAGATGGCATTTGAGGCCCATGAAGTCCGGTGGCTGACCCCGCCACAACCTCAACGCGACACCGTGCTGATCAACAAAACCGGCTCAACCGGCGGCTTTGGCGCCTACGTCGCTTTTATCCCGGCGAAGGACATCGGCATCGTGATCCTGGCCAACAAAAACTACCCGAACCCGGAGCGGATCAAAATCGCCTACCAGATTCTGAGTGCGCTGACCAAATAGCCGAGGGCGACGCCCCGTAGCAGCTGCCGAGCCTGGAAATCATTGGCCGGATTGGCACAGAACCTGTGGCGAGGGAGCTTGCTCCCGCTGGGCTGCGCAGCGGCCCCAAACCAGTCACCGCGGTACATCAGATAGGCCTAGGGTGCAGGGTTTACGACTGCTACGCAGCCGAACGGGAGCAAGCTCCCTCGCCACAATGGATCACCAAGTTTCAGATTTCCGTTGGTAAACAAAATGGGCGACCTGTTGAGGTCGCCCATTTTCGTTACTGCATTTAAATCTGTGCCTGCAATCGTCGCCCGATCACATCCATCAAATCACAGCCGTCGCGCAGCGGAATCGCCAGCACCCGCGCGAAGTCCTGCAACAGCAATGCATCGCGGCTGATCCCCTCGCCGATGGAGAGGGTTTCCAGTAGTTGAGTCACGCTTCTGATGCGGTAGGCCGCCGTGTCATGCAACACATCCACAGGTGCTTCGGTATCAATCAGCAACGACGGGATTTTGCAGTCGATGCCCGTTATCGGCATGTATCGAGCCATAACTGAACCTCCCTGATCAATGTTGAGTGCCTGGCTGAACTGCAGTTGCGCCTTCGGGCGGATCGATAGTGTCCAGTGCGCGGTTCACCAACAATTCGGCGACTACCGCCAACTGCTGAATCGTCAGCGCCACGTTGCGGTTGGAGCTTTCCAGCTTGCAGGCCAGATCGGTGATCAGGACATTCAGGGACGCGAGGGTTTCGCAGGCGTGGCTTAGCAGGGTTTCTGTGTGGACACCGGGGACGATGGTGAAGATGTGGCTGATCGGGTCGGCGCGCCTGGGGTTACGTAAGCGAGCGCTGATGGCGGGTTCGGTCACTTCGGAAAGTTCGACGGGATCTAGGGAATCGTCATCGGCTTGGGTTTCGGGAGGGTTAGGCGTTTGTTTCTTCATATGGGAAGTACTCTGTTGAGTTTCAGGGGGAGCTACCCATCTCACTTCCACATGAGGGTGGCAGCTGTACGCAGGTGTGGAAGACCAGGGAAACTCACCAAAACCCGGCGCACCCGAAGGTGCTCCCGCGCACAGCCGCCATAACGCGGCAATGTTGACATAAAAAATGTCGCCATGCGCTTTACAAGCGTTGGTAAGTATCTCTGACCACGGACTTCCACATCCGACCACTGATTTTGCAGCGGCAGAAGAAGGTTATCCGGGCAGTCGACGGGGCGATAGTTCATGGAATGCGCTACGTCTTGCAGGAAATGTCCGACGCAAACGAAGGCGCAGACTTAACGTCCTAGGACGCCCCAATTCCGTAGCAGCTGCCGAGCCTGGAAATCATTGGCCGGATTGGCACAGAACCTGTGGCGAGGGAGCTTGCTCCCGCTGGGCTGCGCAGCGGCCCCAAACCAGTCACCGCGGTACATCAGATAGGCCTAGGGTGCAGGGTTTACGACTGCTGCGCAGCCGAACGGGAGCAAGCTCCCTCGCCACAATGGGTCACCAAGTTTCGGATTTCCGTTGGCAAACAAAATGGGCGACCTGTTGAGGTCGCCCATTGGGGTAAGCCTTCTCACCACTACTCAGCTCAATTCAATCATCCGGCTGCTCAGCCGGCTTGGCGGGCTTCGCCGGTTTGCCTTTGGTGCCTTTAGCACCTTTGACCGGTGCGACTTCAGCCACCGGCGCTGGCACCGGTACTGTTGCTTCCTTCTCGGCCGTCGGCAGCTGGTCGACGGTGTTGAATATCTCTTTCAACTCGACCGCATCCGACTGCTCAAGCTTCTTTTCGCCATCCTTGCCGATCAGGATGATTTTGCTCTTCGCCCCGGCGCCCAGCTTGAGTGAGCGGATCAACGCCATCGTCGATTGCGGGTCGAGGTCTTTGCCGTCCCGTTGGCCCATCGTATTGATCACGGTGTACAGCACCATGTTTCGATCGGTGAAACCCTTGTGGTTGGCAGAGTCGTCCAGTGACTTTTTCAGGTTGAGCCAAACCGGGTCCACCGAACTGGGCGCGATGACTATCAGGGGACGAGCCCGGCCCACGTCTTTAACCAGAGGGGAATCGTCATCGGCGGCAAATGAAGGACCGACGAAAGCCAACAGGGTAGCCAGGGTCAAAGACCTGATGAGCATGCGCATCTCCTTTTGATATCCACGCTCTAATGATTGCGCATCGCGGTGATCGTTCCGGGCGATGCACCGCGATTGTGTTCCGCCTTGCCCAAGCTTAGGTCAGGGCGGTCATTGCGCAACAGCCTGAGCTAATCTCATAGCTGATTCATCGTGAGGGTTTATCCATGAGCGCTCAGCTGAACCACACCATCGTCTGGTGCCGTGACAAACAGGTTTCGGCACGCTACCTGACCGACCTCCTCGGCCTGCCCGATCCCGAGCCGTTCGGGCCGATGCTGGTGGTCAAGTTTGATAACGGGGTGTCGCTGGATTTCTACAACAACGACCCGCCCATCGCGTCCCAGCACTATGCGTTCTTGATTGGAGACGACGACTTCGATGCGGCCTTCGCTCGCCTGCAGGCGATCAAGCAGCCGTGGTGGGCCGACCCCGGTAAGCAGCGGCCCAACGAGATCAACGATTACGCCGGTGGCCGGCGGGTGTATTTCGATGACCCGGACGGGCATCTGCTGGAGTTTTTTACTCGGGAAGCGGTATCGGATCAGAACGCCAGTTTATAGCCGATCAGCACCAGCATCGTGGCCAGGCACGGACGCAGCAGTTCGTCGGAGATGCGCCCGGTCAAATGGCTGCCCAGGTAAATCCCTGGCAGCGAACCGACCAGCAAGAAGCCCAGGACGTGCCAATCCATATTGCCCATGCTCGCGTGGCCCAGGCCGGCGACCAGGGTCAGGGGCACCGCGTGGGCGATTTCGGTGCCGACCAGGCGACGAGTGGGCAGCAGCGGATACAGAATAAACAGCGCAACGGTGCCCAGGGCGCCAGCGCCGATGGAGGTCAGGGCCACCATGGTGCCTAGCACCAGACCGGTGATCACGGTCAGTGCATTCAACCGGGAACCGCTGGGGTTGTAGTGACCGCCCGCCCGTTTGTGAGCGAAATCGAGCAAGCGTTTCTTGAAGAAAATCGCCAGCGCCGTGGCGAACAATACGAAGCCCAGCGCCTGTTTGATGACGGCGTTCATCGCCTCGGGCGAGGTCTGCAAAGTGCTCAGGAACCACAGCGTCAGGGCTACCGCCGGCACGCTGCCGAGGGTCAACCAACCGGTGATCGCCCAGTCGATGTTCTTGTTCTTGCGATGAACCAGCACACCACTGGATTTGGTAATGGCCGCGTACAGCAAATCCGTGCCCACCGCCGTGGCCGGGTTAACGCCGAACCACAGCAGGATTGGCGTCATCAACGAACCGCCCCCAACACCGGTCATGCCGACAATAAAGCCGACCACCAGACCCGCTACGACCAACCCGAAATTACCGAAATCCATTAATACGCCCAGAAATTCGCAGGAAACAAACCGGTCAGCAGCATAGCGATTTTTCTTATAACCACATATATCGATGCGGTCTATCGTTATGCCAATTCACCGATTTGAAACAGCGACTCCCCACTCAATACCAACCCCACAAGAATTGCGCTTTATCCGACATCTCACTGCACCGGCAAAAAATTCAGGAACAGCAGACTCTGGGCGTAGTTCAGGCCGATCCGCCGGTACCGCTCATCGAGCATCTGGGTCAGCAGGTCCAGTCGCGCGACGATTTTGCCGAACTCCACGGCAAAACTCAGGTTGCTGCCCTCCTCCGAAATTTCATTGGAGAACAGCAAAGGCTCGCCTTGCCTGTTTTGCCGTTGGCTCAAGATCCAGGTGGCTTTTTCGATGTTGCGCGCGGCATTGCTGACGAAGGTCGGGTTGAGCGCATCCGTCATGTAGAACTCCAGCCGATTGCCATGGGCCGTCACCAGCATGCTGCCAATCGCATAGATGAATGCGCCGACCCGGTCACCGAGGAATTCCGGGCTCATGGCGAAGCTCAGCGCCGCGAGGTCTTTTTTGCCGCCGAGGGTGGGCAGCGGCTCTTGCTGTTCGATGGCCATGCGCACCTGCTTTTCTGCGGTACCAACATCGAGGAAGCCGGATTTTTTCAGCTCCTGCGGGTTGCGCAGGTAGAGCTTGTTCATCAGCAGGTAGAGGCTTTCGAGGTTGTCGCGCATCGTCAGGGTCGCCATGCGGTCGACGCTGGTCTGGAGGAATTCCTGGGGTTTGCCATCGCGAAACTGGCTGATGACATCGTTGCCCGGCTGATGGCTGCAACCACTGGCGAGGAGCATCGACAGGCTAATCAGCAGCAAGCAATGACGGCGAATGTGCAGAGTAAAACGGGGTAAAACTCGAGCCATGGGTTCTTGAACTTGGGCATGGGCCGGCAGTGGGGATCGCCGCGGGCTGGCCAAGGATAGAACCGTGAAAGCTGAAAAAGTGCAGTGCCGGTGGTCCGTAAGCTCTGGTCACCATGAAAGCGATCTCTTATTAGTCATACTTTTAATTGCAAAGCTCGAGACATAAGCTATAAATCCTTCCTTGATCGCACTTAAACACGATCATTAGTATGACTACTTCTTAAAAACAACAAAAAGGAAGGTCAACCATGCTTCAATCCCGACACCTGCTCTCCGGCCTCGGACTGTCCCTGATGATCGCCACCCTCTCCGCTCACGCCACTGGCTTGTCCAGCGAACAAAAAGCCTTCGGCAAAACCAATGACGGCACGCCCGTCGAGCAATACATTTTGCGCAACAGCCACGGCCTGCAGGCCACGGTCATTACTTACGGCGGGATTCTCCAGTCGCTGAAAGTGCCGGATAAAAACGGCAAGCTCGACGATGTGGTGCTCGGTTTCGACGACGTGCAGGGTTATCAAAGTGGCACGGCGTTTTTCGGCGCGACCATCGGCCGCTTCGGCAATCGCCTAGCCAACGGCGCCTTCGAGCTGGATGGCAAGCGCTTTCAAGTGCCGCTCAACGACGGCAGCAATTCGCTGCACGGCGGGGCTCAAGGTTTCGACAAGCGGGTGTGGAAAGCCGAACCGAGCAAGGGCAAGGATTCGGTGGGCGTGACGCTGACGTACCTGTCGTCGGATGGCGAAATGGGTTTCCCCGGCAACCTGAAAACCGAGGTCACCTACAGCCTCACCGAGAACAATGAGCTGCGCATCGACTACAAGGCCAGCACCGATAAGCCCACGGTGCTGAACCTGACCAACCACAGCTATTTCAACCTGGCCGGCGCGGGTAACGGCGATGTGTTGAAGCAGTTGGCGACCTTGCACGCCGCCCGTTACACGCCAGTCACCGGCAAACTGATCCCCACCGGTGAACTGGCCCCGGTCGCCGGCACGCCCATGGACTTCACTCAACCGACCGCCATCGGTCAACACATCAAGGCCGATCACCCACAGTTGAAATTCGCCGAACCGAAACAAGGCGGTTTTGACTTCAACTGGGTGCTGGACGCCAAGGGCGACCTGGGCAAACTCGCCGCCGATGTCAGCGATCCGCAATCCGGCCGTCGCTTGCAGCTCTACACCACCGAACCTGGCGTACAGTTCTACACCAGCAACTTCCTCGACGGCTCGGTCAAGGGCAAGGCCGGCAAGATTTACCCGCATTGGGGTGCCTTTACTCTGGAAACCCAGCATTATCCGGACTCGCCGAACCAGCCGAGCTTCCCGTCCACGCGGCTGGATCCGGGCAAGACCTATGCCCAGACCACCGTGTTCAGGTTCTCCGCCCGGTAGATCAAAAGATCGCAGTTTTCGGCAGCTCCGGGGGGCTGGGTACACCCGTGATATCGCGGGTGTGCCCCGCCCTCGCAGGAGCTGCCGCAGGCTGCGATCTTTCATGATGACGACGGAACCACCCTGCTATTTTGCTGCCAACTGTAGTATCGATCGGACTTCGACAAGGAGGATTCATGCGGACTCTTGAGCTGGCCGGCCGCCCTGTGCCGGTCATCGGCCAAGGCACCTGGCACATGGGAGAGGAACGCTCCCGACACACCAGGGAAGTTGCAGCGCTGCGCCTGGGTATCGAGTTGGGCATGACCCTGATCGACACCGCTGAGATGTACGCTGAAGGGGGCGCCGAAGAGGTGGTGGGTGAAGCCATCACAGGCCTGCGCGACCAGGTTTTCCTGGTGAGTAAGGTCTACCCTCACAACGCCAGCCGCAGAGGCATCCCCCAGGCTTGTGAACGCAGCCTGCGTCGGCTGAATACCGATTACATCGATCTCTACCTGTTGCACTGGCGCGGCGAGTATCCCCTTGAGGAAACCGTCGAGGCCTTCGAACGCCTGCGCGAAGACGGCAAGATTGGCCGTTGGGGCGTGTCCAATTTCGACCTGGATGATCTGGAAGAGCTGGCCTCACCGGCCTGCGCCACCAATCAGGTGCTGTATAACCTGGAAGAGCGCGGCATCGAATTCGATCTGCTGCCCTGGAGCCAACGGCAAAAGATGCCGGTGATGGCCTACTGTCCGATCGGCCAGGGCGGACACATGCTGGCCAATCCAATACTCAAACAAGTTGCCGCCCGTCACGAGGCGACACCTGCGCAGGTAGCGCTGGCATGGATTCTGCGTCAGAGCGGAGTGATCGCCATCCCCAAAGCGGCCCACCCCGAGCATGTGCGGCTCAACGCACAAGCGGCGCAATTGCGTCTGGAGGCTGGGGATCTGGAGGCGCTGGACCAAGCGTTTCGCGCGCCACAACGCAAGCAGCGGTTGGCCATGGTCTGAGCCATCGCGGATCTATCAGAGGGCATCGGCATGAGAAGTACCGATCAGCTCGACTCTTTCAATTTGCCACGCTTCGTCCAGGCGCAGGATCCTGTGTTCGAGTGGGTTCAGGATGAACTGCGCGCCGGCCAAAAGCGCCGACACTGGATGTGGTTCATCTTTCCGCAGTTTGCCGGATTGGGTGACAGCGAAATGTCCCGCTACTTTGCCATTCGCTCCAGTGAAGAGGCCGCGGCGTACCTCGAGCATCCGTTGCTGGGGCCGCGCTTGCGCACCTGCACGCAATTGGTGCTGGATGCTCCTCAACGTTCGATCACCAAGATTTTCGGGCACCCCGACAACCTCAAGTTTCATTCATCGATGACGCTGTTCGCCCAGGTCTCGCCAAAAGGCAGCCTGTTCCATCAGGCGCTGGATCAGTACTTTCACGGCATACCGGATGACTGGACGCTGTCGCTGCTGGACTCAAAACAGGCCCAGCTGCCCCCCAATCAGCGTTGAGAAATCGTCATCCACGAACGGCAGGATAGCGTCCGCCACCGGTTGCAGCTGCCGGGTGATGTAATGGTCGTAGTCGATGGGCGTGCTGCGCACTTCCAGCGGCTCGGGGCCAGCAACCGTGATCACGTAACGGATCCAGCCGCCGTTGTGATACTGCCGCGGTCGCCCCTGTTGGTCGTTGTAGTCATCGGCGATCCGCGCGGCCCGCACATGGGGCGGCACATTGCGCTGATAGTCATCGAGGGGCCGACGCAGGCGTTTGCGGTAGATCAGGCGCTCATCGAACTCACCGGCCAACGTCTTGCGCACATAGTCACGCACGTAATCCTGATAGGGCTTGCGGTTGAAGATGCGCAGGTACAACTCCTGTTGGAATTGCCGGGCCAGCGGCGACCAGTCGGTGCGCACGGTTTCCAGGCCTTTGTAGACCATCTCGTCGGTGCCGTCGGCGCGGGTGACCAACCCGGCATAGCGTTTCTTGCTGCCCTCCTCGGCACCGCGAATGGTCGGCATCAGAAAGCGTTTGTAGTGGGTTTCGAACTGCAACTCCAGGGCACTTTCCAACCCGTACTCCTGCTTCACATGCTCGCGCCACCATTGGTTGACGTGGTCCACCAGCGCATGGCCGATTTGCGCCGCTTCGACCTGACCGTGGGGGCGACGCAGCCAGACGAAAGTCGAGTCGGTATCGCCGTAGATCACCGCGTGGCCCTGAGCTTCGATGAGTTGGCGGGTACGCAGCATGATCTCGTGCCCGCGCAAGGTGATGGACGAAGCCAACCGGGTATCGAAGAAGCGACAACCGCTGGAACCCAGTACACCGTAAAACGCATTCATGATGATTTTCAGCGCCTGGGACAGCGGCGCGTTGTGTTCGCGCTTGGCGGTTTCGCGGCCTTCGGCGACTCGGGCGACAATGGCCGGCAGGCAATGCCGGGTCCGTGAGAAACGTGCGCCGCGAAAGCCTGGCACCGACTCGCTGTCGTCAGGATGCTTGAGCCCCTCGATCAAGCCCACCGGGTCGATCAGGAAGGTGCGGATGATCGACGGATAGAGGCTTTTGTAGTCGAGCACCAGCACCGACTCGTATAACCCCGGCTGCGAGTCCATGACAAAACCGCCGGGGCTGGCCTGCGGTGGTTTATTGCCAAGGTTCGGTGCGACGAAACCCTGGCGGTGCATCAACGGCATGTACAAATGGGTGAACGCCGCTACCGAGCCGCCGCTGCGGTCCGCCGGCAATCCGGTGACGCTGGCGCGCTCCAGCAGGAAAGTCAGCAACTCGGTCTTGGCGAAGATTCGCGTCACCAGTTCGCAGTCCTTGAGGTTGTACTTGGCCAGGGCCGGTTTGTCCTCGGTGAACATGCGATTGATTTCGTCCATGCGCTGGTACGGGTTGTCGATCGACTTGCCCTCGCCCAACAGGGTTTGCGCGACGTTTTCAAGGCTGAACGAGGGGAAGCTCCAGGTGGCCGAGCGCAACGACTCGATGCCGTCGATGATCAACCGGCCGGCAGCCGAGGCGAAATAATGATTGCCGCTGCCGTGCTCGCGCCACTGCATTTCTTCGCCGCCACGCCCCAGCTTCAGCGGCACCGCCAGGCGGCGGGCATGTTCGTGCAGGACGCGCAGGTCGAACTGCACGACGTTCCAGCCGATGATGGCGTCGGGGTCATGCCGGGCGAACCACTCATTGAGTTTTTTCAGCAGCAGGGTTCGCGAATCGCAGTATTCGAGCTGGAAATCCACCCCACTGTCATCACCATTGGGCGACCCGAGCATGTACACCTGACGCTCGCCGCAGCCTTCCAGGGCGATGGAGTACAACTCGCCCTGGGCGGTGGTTTCGATGTCCAGCGAGACCAGCCGCAGGTTCGGCCGATAGCCGGGGGTGGGTTTCATTTGCGCGTCGAGCAGCAGGCCGTCGGCGCCAGCCGTGCCACCGAACAAAACCGGCGCGGTGATGAACCGCTCCATCATGTAGCGTTCCGGCGGGCGGATGTCGGCTTCAAACACCTCGACGCCTGATTTGCGCAGTGCGGTTTCCAGGCGCATCAGCTGGCCGTGCTGCTGGCAATACAGGCCCAGCACCGGGCGGTGCTCGAAGTCCAGCAGCGCCAACGGCCGCAGTTCAACGTTCTTTTCGCCGCGCAACACCGCTTCGGCTTGCTCGCGCATGGCCTGTGGAATGAACGCGACCGACGGTTGATGCGGCAGGCGGATGCGCCGGGGACCGGCATCGGTCGCCAGCCAGAACTCGACTTCGGTGCCGGCCGGGGTATCGCGCCAATGCCGGGTCAGGACGAAGCCCTGCTGTAAATCCACCACTGCGACCTCAACGATTTGATTCAAGGGGTGATTCTACGCGTGATCGCCGGTGTGGCGAGGGGCTTGTCGGAACGCCGCACCGCCCCGTTGGCCTGCGAAGCGGGCCTCAAACCTGCCAACACGGTCTCTCAGGCACACCGCGTTTATCGGATTGCGACTGCTACGCAGCCGAACGGGAGCAAGCTCCCTCGCCACAATTGCGCAGGGTGCCCGGGAGGGCTGCGGACTTTTACAAAGAAAAATCACTGAATGACGCTATTTGCGTGTTATCTGCCGCTTTGCACCTTGCTCTGTGAGCGTGTCTCTACGATTCTTCAAGAACAACGACAACACCCGAGAAGCCGTCATGAAAACCGTCGCCCAGTTGCTCAAGTTAAAGGCCCAACAGAATCAGGCAGTCCACACCATTGCGCCTCATCAAATGGTGCTGGAAGCGCTGATGGTGATGGCCGCCAAAAACGTCGGCGCGTTACCGGTCCTCAAAGACGGAAAGGTCGTCGGCATCATCAGTGAGCGGGACTATGCGCGCAAACTGGTGCTCAAGGGGCGCTCCTCCGTCGGCACACCGGTCAGCGACATCATGGTGTCGCCGGTGATCACCGTGGACACCCATCAAACCGTCGAAACCTGCATGGGCATCATGTCCGACAAACGCCTGCGGCATTTGCCGGTGGTGGAGGACGGTGAGCTGATGGGCTTGCTATCGATCGGCGACCTGGTCAAGGAAGCCATTGCCGAACAGGCTGAACTGATTCGGCAGCTGGAGCAGTACATTCGCGGCGAGTGATTGCACACTGTGCGAGGGGCTTTTGTGGCGAGGGGGCTTGCCCCCTCGCCACAAAAGCTCCCTCGCCACAGATAAGCCCGCCCCTCCCCCACAACATATGTTTGGCGGTGTTCCTATGGCCAATGCCGAGAGAAGACCGGCGCCAATGCAGGGTGGCGGTCGAAGCGTTCGAGCCAGGCGAAGAACCCCGGCCGCGCAATGCGCAAGTGTTCCCGGGTGCCCGCCCACCGCGTTACCACCGCTGCCAGAATATCCAGCGCGCCCGGTTTTCCATCGTCCAGGTACAACTTGCCGGCGAACTGATCGGCAAACACCTCCCAATGCCAATGCAGGCGTTGGCGGGCACCGGCCATGAGGTTTTGCCGGGACGACTCGTCCGCCTCGGCCAGCCAGCGTTCGGGGTAATCGATGATGCCGATGGCGGTGTAACAATTGCTGACGATATACACCAGGCCATGAATCACCTGATCGCGCTTGATCGGATTTTCCGGCAACAGATTCGACTCCGGAAACGTAAGGCCCAGGTGAATCAGGATGGCCGCACTCTCGGTAAGAACGCCGCCATCAGGCAGTTGCAGAGTGGGAACCTGCTTCAGCGGGTTGAGCTTCTCCAGCGCATGCAGCGCCTGCGGGGACGATGAAACGTCGATGAAGCGATAAGGAACCTCGCACAGTTCCAGCGCGGCTTCGATGGCGGCCGCCCCCGAATTCTGATGCCCATAGAGCTGGTACATGACTAAATCTCCTCTGCGACTCTCTCTTTGTAGCAGATGCCAAAGACTGCGCACGAACCATGTGGGAGCGAACTTGCCCGGTTACCCTCCCGCGCGCTTCATACAGCGCTGATAGCGCTCGTCGACCCGCTTGGCAAACCACGCCGTGGTGAGTTTTCGGGTGATTTTCGGGCTTTGCAGCACGATCCCCGGCAACACCGCCCGGGGTAATGGCCGGCCTTCGGCCTGTTCGGCCAAAGCGAAGACGCGTTGATAGAGCGTGGTGTCCTCGAACTGAAGACTTTTGCCCTCCTCCAGTTGATCCCGAATGGTCGGGTTGCGCATGTCCAATTGCTTGCCAAGGGTGCGCACCGCCAGTTCCGTGGTGCCGGGCATGATCGAGTCGTAGCGCACCAGGTCGCCATCCAGCGCCAGCGGGATACCCGTCGCACGACTGACCGCGTTCTGAAACGCCGCATTGCGGCTGGCATACCAACCGGCGTTGAAATCGGCGAAGCGATACAGCGGCTGCTTATAGCTCACCGGATAGCCGAGCAAGTGGGCGATACCGAAATACAGGCCACCGCGACGGGTGAACACTTCGTGACGAATCGAGCCGTTCACCGGGTAGGGATAATCCCGCGCCTGCTGCTCGGCAAAGTCGATGCTGACCTGCATCGGCCCGCCGGTGTGCACCGGGTTGAAGCCACCGAACAAGGTCCGGCCCATGGGCACCATGCCGATGAAGTCATCGAAAATCTCGCTGAGCTCTTTCTCGCTGCGCACGGCATTCAGCCGGTCGCTGTAGCTTTTGCCGTTGGGTGAACGCACCTGCAACGCACCGCTGACCAGCAAGCTGGGGATGTGGGCCTTATCGGCGCGGCGGTCGATTTCATCCCGGGCGATCTTGCCCAGGCCTGGCACCAGCGGGTCAGCCTGAAACGTCGACTCCTGCTCAGCGACCGCAAGTACCGAACACAGGTTTTGCGTGGTCGGCGAAATCTTTTGCGCGGCAAACGCCGCGTAGATGTCGGTGGCCCAACCTTGGCGGTCGACCGTTTTGGCCGGCAGCAGGCTGACGATCTCGGCCTTGACCTCGGCAGGCTTGCGGGCCGGCGGTTCCTGAGGGCGCTGAGTGCCGCAACCGGCCAGTACCAACAGCGCGGCCACGCTCATGATCAATCGATTGGCTTGCATGGTGCTCCATCAAATCCGTTGAGCCGGGTTAACCATACGATCAATGGCATGGCGCAGGCTATGACTATCCCGCCCTCTCCCTGTTCCGTAGCCGCTGTCGAGCCTGCGAGCGCGTCCCGGTTGAACCATACTTGATCCACACACCGAGGAGGACAGGCTCATGAACCGTAGCGACGTGCTGATCATCGGCGCCGGCCCGACCGGGCTGGTCCTGGCGCTGTGGCTGAGCAAGCTGGGGATTGGGGTGCGGATTATCGACAAGACCTCGGCCCCCGGTACTACCTCACGCGCGTTGGCAGTACAGGCCCGAACGCTGGAGCTGTATCGCCAGCTCGACCTCAGCGACGCCGTGGTGCAGAACGGCCATAAAGTGTGCGCCGCGAATTTCTGGGTCAAGGGCGAACCGGTCGCACACCTGCCGCTGAGCGCCATCGGCGAGGGGTTGACGCCCTATGCGTTCCTGGAAATCTATCCGCAAGACGAGCATGAACAACTGCTGATCGAACGCCTGGAGACCTTTGGCATTACGGTGGAGCGCAACACCGAATTGCACAGTTTCGAGGAAACTGGCGATGGCATCACCGCAACGCTGCGCTTGCCCGATGGCCAGCAGCAAACCTGCCAGGCCTGCTACCTCGCTGGCTGCGACGGCGCCCGCTCGATCGTGCGCAAATCCCTGGACACCGATTTTCCGGGGGGCACCTACCAACAGATTTTCTACGTGGCGGATGTGCAGGCCCGCGGCCCGACGTTCAACGGTGAATTGCATGTGGACCTCGACGAAGCCGACTTTCTCGCCATTTTTCCTTTGTCCAGCGAAGGTCGCGCCCGACTGATCGGCACGGTTCGCGACGAACGCGCCGAGCGCGCCGAAACCCTCCAGTTTGCAGACGTCAGTAGACGGGCCATCGAGAATTTAAAGGTGCAGATCGATCAGGTGAACTGGTTCTCGACCTACCGCGTGCATCACCGGGTAGCGGATCACTTTCGTACCGGACGCGCGTTTCTGTTGGGTGACGCCGCCCATGTCCACAGCCCGGCGGGTGGCCAAGGCATGAACACCGGGATTGGCGACGCGATCAATCTGGCCTGGAAGCTCGCGGCGGTGTTAAGTGGCAGCGCCACGGCCAAACTGCTCGACAGTTATGAAACCGAACGCATCGCCTTTGCCCAGCGTCTGGTGGCCACCACTGATCGGGTGTTCAATTTCGTCACGGCCGATGGGCCAATTGCCGACGTGATGCGCATGCGCGTGGCGCCCTTTTTGATCCCGAAAATGATCTCGTTCGAGGCCGTCCGCGAGTTCATGTTTCGCACGGTGTCACAAACCACCCTCAACTATCGCGGCATGCCATTAAGTGAGGGCGTTACCGGCCATATTCACGGCGGTGATCGCCTGCCCTGGGCCCACGACGATGAAGGGGACAACTTCGAATCGCTGAAATACCTGACCTGGCAGGTGCATGTGTATGGCGAAACCAGCGACGAGATGATCGCCTGGTGCAAGGCGCATCACCTGCCGCTGCAGGTGTTCGACTGGCGACCGGTATTTGAAACCGTGGGACTGGCGCGCAACGGGTTTTACCTGCTGCGCCCCGATACCTATGTGGCGATCGCCGATTACAGCGCCGATCCGAAGGTGATCGAACGGTATTTCCGCGATCATGGGATACGGCCTTATATCACCTGAAGATCTTTTGATTTGTTAGATCCCGGCCAGGGCCAGGTCCATTGCGAAGTAGGTGAAGATCAAATCCGCCCCCGCCCTTTTGATCGCCCCCAGACTCTCACGCACGACGCGATCTTCATCGATCGCCCCAGCCTGGGCGGCGAATTTGATCATCGCGTATTCACCGCTCACCTGATACGCCGACAACGGCAGACGCGAGGCTTCGCGGATGTCGCGGATGATGTCCAGGTACGCGCCGGCCGGCTTGACCATCAGCGCGTCGGCGCCTTCCTGTTCGTCCAGCAACGACTCACGCACCGCTTCACGACGGTTCATCGGGTTCATCTGATAGCTTTTGCGGTCACCCTTGAGCGCACTGCCGCCGGCTTCGCGGAACGGGCCATAAAGCGCCGAGGCGAATTTGGTCGAATAGGCCATGATCGCGGTCTGGCTGAAGCCCGCTACATCGAGCGCCCGGCGAATCGCCTGGACCTGCCCGTCCATCGCCGCCGACGGCGCGATCACATCGGCACCGGCCCGGGCGGCGGCCACGGCTTGTTTGCCGAGGTTGATCAGGGTCTGGTCGTTATCGACTTCGTGCTGGTGCAACACGCCGCAATGGCCGTGGTCGGTGTACTCACAAAAACAGGTGTCGGACATCACGATCATTTCCGGCACGGCGTTTTTGGCGATGCGCGACATGCGCGACACCAGGCCGTTATCGTTCCAGGTGTCGCTGCCGTTGCTGTCCAGATGATGAGACACGCCGAACGTCATCACCGACTTGATCCCGGCCCGGGCGTAACGCTCGATCTCGCCGGCCAGTTTCGACTCGGGAATGCGCATTACCCCGGGCATGCTCTTGATCGGCACGAAATCGTCGATCTCTTCCTCGACGAAAATCGGCAGCACCAGGTCGTTCACGCTGAACTCGGTTTCCTGGAACAGGCTGCGCAGGCTCGCATTGCGGCGCAGACGGCGTGGACGTGCTTCGGGGAACTGACTGGACATGGACCTTCCTGAAGAGACGAAATTCGTAGGGCGCAAAGCTTATGCCCTGCAAGGTGCGGGACACAAACCTCGATCGCTCAAGACAACGTTACCGCGGCGGCAACAATCGCCCGCATCGAATACCGCCTGCTCTCACAGGTTAGATCGTCAGCGTTCCGGTAATACACGTCACTACAGAACCACCAATCCAGATCTCATCCCCCACCTGCTCCACCCGAATCCGCCCGGCGCGGCCCATGGTCAGGCCCTGACTGACGACATAAGACGCCGGAGCCAACCCTTCGCTGAGCAACCATTGAGCGATCCCGGCGTTCAGGCTGCCGGTGGCCGGGTCTTCCGGCATGCCGTCGCCGGAGATGAATGCACGCACCTCGAACTGCGCGTCAGCACCATCATTCTCGGGGTGCCATGGCGCGATGACACCAACGGCGAGGCCGAGCATCTGTGCATGATCCGGCTGCAAGTCCAGAATCTGCTGGCGGTCCTCGACCATCACCGCAAGCCAACCGGCACCGTTGTCGACCCATTGCGTGCGCACAATCGCTCCCGGCGCCAATCCGAGGCCCAGCCGTACACGCTCGACCAGTCCGGCATCCACCGGACCGGACCTGAGCAGCGGTGGCGCGAGAAACGCCAGCTCCGCCCCCTGCCGACGCACCCGCACCAGGCCGACACCACACTCCTGAATGATCTCCTCACCCTTGGGCACCCCACCGGCCTCGAGCCAGGCATGGCACGTGCCCAGCGTCGGATGACCGGCGAACGGCAACTCTTGCAGGGTGGTGAAGATACGTACTCGATAGTCGGCCCGGGGGTCTCGAGGCTCGAGCACGAAAGTGGTTTCGCTGAGGTTGGTCCAGTTCGCGAACGCCGCCATGCGTTCATCGCTGAGCCTGTCTGCGCCGAACACCACCGCCAGCGCGTTGCCCTTGAGCGCGACGGGGCTGAAAACATCTACTTGCTTGAAATCGAATGCGCTCATTGCCTGCCTTGGTGATGAAGGATTCAAAGGGATTGCTTGGGGATTTCCAGACCGCGAATTACCGCCGGTCTTGCCAGGAAACGCTCCAGCACACGGGTGACGTTGGGGAAATCCTGGATACCGACCAGGTCGCCGGCCTCGTAGAAGCCGATCAGGTTGCGCACCCACGGAAAAGTCGCGATGTCGGCAATGGTGTAGCGCTCGCCCATGATCCAGTCGCGCCCTTGCAGACGGCCATCGAGGACCTTGAGCAAGCGCTTGCTTTCGTCGACGTAGCGATCACGGGGACGCTTGTCTTCGTAGTCCTTGCCGGCGAATTTGTTGAAAAAACCGAGCTGGCCGAACATCGGCCCGATACCGCCCATCTGAAACATCAGCCACTGAAGGGTCTCGTAACGCGCTGCCGACTCCTGCGCCAGCAGTTGCCCGCTCTTGTCGGCGAGGTAAATCAGAATCGCCCCGGACTCGAACAGCGCTAGCGGTTGGTCGCCCGGGCCGTGGGGGTCGAGGATCGCCGGAATCTTGTTGTTGGGGTTCAGCGACAGAAACTCAGGGGACAGCTGATCCTGAGTGTCGAAGCCCACACGATGCGGCTCGTAGGGCAGCCCGATCTCTTCGAGCATGATCGAAACCTTGACGCCATTGGGCGTTGGCAAGGAATAGAGCTGGATCCACTCCGGGTACTGGGCCGGCCATTTTCGAGTGATGGGGAATGCAGACAAATCGGTCATCGGGAGCTTCCACGGGAAAATCGGAGTGAAGATCATAAGGGGGACGGGGCTAAGATGTGTACTGTGTCCATAAATCCGAAACATCCTGTCGATAACCTTCCCCCCAATCCGTTCAAGGTTGCCGCTAAAGTGCCAGGCACCTCGCTCGGATCGAAGCTCGAATCGAACCAAAAGGGCTTCATCGGACTCTGAGCATTGCCCTGTTAGAAATGGACCGGGTCAACGACATGGAAAACACCCTATGCTAGGAGCTTGAGGTGTCAATGTTTGTCAGCCTTAACCAAATGCGCTGAAGATCACCTATTCGATGATGAATCCTTTGAAATTCACCAACCGCTTCAAACATCGCGCTTATATCTTCCTGCCCGCTCTGTTGGCGGCCAGCGCGTTGCTTTTGTCGCTGGAGTCCAGTGTAAGCCGCGCCCAGCCGGTGGACGGTACACAGACGCTGGTGTTTTTGCGTCACGCGGAAAAACCGGCCGGCGGCCTGGGTCAGCTCAATTGTCAGGGACTGAACCGCGCCATCGACCTGGCCACCTTGCTGCCGGAAAAATTCGGCAAGGCCAACTACGTGTTTGCCGCCAACCCGACGCGCAATGTAGAGGAAGGCGAACTGGATAATTCATACAGTTACATTCGCCCCCTGATGACCATCAGCCCCAGCGCGATCAAACTCGGCTTGCCGGTGAACATCGAATTTTCGGCCAACGACACCAGCGACCTGGCCGATGAACTGCTTCGCGACAAGTATCACAACTCGATCATCTATACCGCCTGGTCCCATGGCTACCTGCCCGAGCTGATCAACAAGGTCGCCGGGGAAGCCGTCGGCTCAGAACAGCGCATTACCGATGACTGGGCATCCAGCGACTATGACTCGCTGTACGTGCTTACGCTGACCTGGCACAACGGCAAGGCCAGCCTGCAGAGCCACAGCTACAAGCAAGGGCTCAATAACGGTCAGGAGACTTGTCCGACGTAAGCGGTCGGGCACCTGCCAGCCCCCATCGTGAGCAAGCCCGCGATGAGGCCAGCAAAAACAACATTACCCCCGCCGTTTACCCCGCTCCCGCAGATATTCGAGAACGGCGCTCCGTTCCCCGACAAACTCGATACGCGCGCCCTTTTTCTCCCGCTGAAACACATACATCGGGTCGTAATACTCGCGCAATAACCCTTCGATCCAGCCCCGGTGCAAGTCCACCGCGCCGCTATTGGCCTGTTCCGCCAGCGCGTCTTCCATCAAGGTCAGCATCCGCCGATGGCGTTCGCCGCCCAGGCGTTTCTGGACATTGTTCAGGCTCGCCAACATCCGCTCGGAAAACAGCGCGAAGCCTTCATCGCCATACACCTCGGTGAACTCGGCGCATAAATCCACCACGTAATCGCGCAGGATCCGCTCGACGCGCCCTTCCAGGCTGTCTTCCAGCCAGACCATCGGAAACTGCTGCATGCCCTGATACAGCGGCAACGGCAGCGCACAACTGCCGATCGCGCGGCTCTCGTCTTCGAGCACAAACTGCTCGATACCGCTGGCACGCTTTTTCAGCACGTCCACGGCCAGGCGGTTTTCAAAGTCGATGTTGGAGGGTTGGCCGGTGGCGCGTTTGCCGAAGCTGGAGCCGCGATGATGGGCATGACCTTCAAGGTCCAGCGCGTTGCTCAATAGCGTGAGCACCTCGGTCTTGCCGGTGCCGGTCATGCCGCCCAGCAAAACGAAATCGCACTGGGCAACGGCCTGGTCGAGCGTGTCGAGCAAGAAGGTGCGCATGGCCTTGTAGCCGCCACCGACCCGCGGATAGTCGATGCCCGCTTCGTCCTTGAGCCACTGCTGGGTGATCTGCGAACGCAGCCCACCGCGAAAACAATACAAATAGCCATCCGGATGCGCCCGGGCAAAATCGGCCCAGGCCTGGATACGCTCGGCCTTGGTCGCGCCGGCCACCAATTGATGCCCCAGCGTGATGGCTGCTTGCTGACCGTGTTGCTTGTAGCAAGTGCCGACCCGTTGCCGCTCGTGGTCATTCATCAGCGGCAGGTTGACCACACCAGGGAATGAGCCCTTGAGGAATTCGATCGGCGCGCGCACATCCATCATCGGCCGGTCGTTGAGGAAGATGTCGCGGTAATCGGTGAAGTCTCTGGACATCAAACCACCTCAACCGCGTGGGTCTGTCGCTCAACCAGTTCGCCGATCGGCTGAAGGGCCAGCCCAAGTTCGGCCGCCACCGCCAGGAACGCTGCGTCGCCTTCGGGCGTGACTGCAATCAGCAAACCGCCGCTGGTCTGCGGGTCGCAGAGCACGCGTTTGTGCAACTCCTGGAGCCGACCGACCTTGCTGGCGTAGCTGTCGAAATTGCGCAGTGTGCCGCCGGGCACGCAGCCCTGATCGAGGTAATACTCGACGCCCGGCAGGCGCGGCACACGGTCATAGCCGATGCGGGCGGTCACGTTGCTGCCGTCGGCCATTTCCACCAGATGCCCGAGCAGGCCGAAACCGGTGACGTCAGTCATTGCGGTCACGCCATCGAGCTTGCCAAAACGGCTGCCGGGTTTGTTCAGGGTGCACATCCAGTCGCGGGCCAGGCCGATGTCGGCATTGCGCAACTTGCCCTTTTTCTCGGCGGTGGTGAGGATGCCGATGCCCAAGGGTTTGGTGAGATAGAGCCGGCATCCGGCGGTGGCGGTGTCGTTGCGCTTCATGTGGCGCTTTTCCACCAGTCCGGTCACGGCCAGGCCGAAGATCGGCTCAGGTGCGTCGATGGAATGGCCGCCGGCCAGGGGGATTCCCGCTTCATCGCAGACCGACCGCCCGCCGCGAATCACTTCCCGGGCAATCTCCGGCGCCAGCACATTGACCGGCCAGCCGAGGATCGCAATCGCCATCAACGGATCGCCGCCCATGGCGTAAATGTCGCTGATGGCGTTGGTGGCGGCGATACGGCCGAAATCGAACGGGTCGTCGACGATCGGCATAAAGAAGTCAGTGGTCGACACCACGCCACGTTCTTCGTCGATGGCATACACCGCCGCGTCATCGCGCGAGGCGTTGCCAACCCAGAGTTTCGGGTCCAGGTTCTGCGCCCCGCTGCCGGCCAGAATCACCTCCAGCACCTGGGGCGAAATCTTGCAGCCGCAACCTGCGCCGTGGCTGTATTGGGTCAGACGTATCGGCTCGCTCATGGGATGCACCTTGTGAAGTCAATGGCGAGGATTCTACAGCAACCCCATTTGGCAGAAGCCGCGTAAGAACGATCTTTGTGCAGCGAAACTCACTTTGGTGCATTCAGCTCCCCCGCCTTTCCCCCGCCCCTCGAAATCCTTGACCAAAAGGACAGCAAAACCGCCAATTCCTCCGGCTTTTCAGCGCATTGCGAAAATTGGTATAGCTTATGCAAACGTTTGCGAGCCGCCGATACCGGCCTGTTCGCCACTTAAACCGCACAAGCCCGCACCACCGGGGCTTCGATCCGCACGAAAAGGGACTTTTAATGCATTGCACCCCCAGTCGCGTGACTTGCTCGCGCACGTTTGCTGTTTCCTTGCTGTTGGCCAGCGTTACAGGACTACTCAGCAGCTCCGCGTTGGCCCAACCGGCCACCACCGAAGAATCCGCCCAGGGCGAAGCCCTCAGCCCTGAAGCCAACCCACCAAAAAAAGGCGCGTACCTGTCGGACTGGTTCAATCAGGACCTGACCGTCATCGGCAGCAAGGACATCAGTTTCGGCCCGCAACCGGCCGACGACATCTACTTGGAATACGAGTACTTCGGCCGCAAGGGGCCGTTCGAGTTGTACGGCTACATCGACATTCCGAAGATCTTCGACATCGGCAACAGCCATGACAAAGGCGTATGGGACCACGGCTCGCCAGTGTTCATGGAGCACGAACCGCGGATTTCCATCGACTACCTCGCCGGCCGCAGCCTGGCCGTCGGGCCGTTCAAGGAATGGTACGTGGCGTTCGACTGGATCTACGACCACGGCAGCAACAGTGCCAACCGCGCCAACACGCTGTACAGCGGCCTCGGCACCGACATCGACACCCATTCGCGGGTCAACCTGTCGGCCAACTTCTACGGTCGCTACCAGTGGGAAAACTATGGCGCCAGCAACGAGTATTCGTGGGACGGCTACCGCGCCCAGCTCAAATACATCGTGCCCATCAGCAGTTTCAGCAACGGCGCTTCGTTGACCTACATCGGTTTCACCAACTTCGACTTCGGCTCCGATCTGCACAAGGACAACCCGGCCCGCACCGCCAATGCCACCGTGGCCACCAACGTGTTGCTCTACGCCTTCACCCACTTGCGTTTCACCCTGGTCGGCCGTTACTTCCACAACGGCGGCAACTGGGAGGACGGCAGTGAGTTGAATTTCGGCGACGGCGACTTCCGCGCCCGTTCCAACGGCTGGGGTTACTACGCCGGTGTCGGCTATCAGTTTTAAGGCTCATTTGAATCAGGAGGTTTTATGAAAGCAATGACGCGTATTTCCCTGTCTGTCGGTTTTGCGGCAAGCACCCTGCTCTCTTCCTGTGCCTGGGCGGTAGAAGCGCCGATCCAGCCGAAAGTGATGCTGATCACTATGTTCGCTCCCGAGGCGCAGAACTGGATCGATCGCCTGGAACTCAAGCAGGAAGTGCGAGTACCGGGCCTCTCCGCCGAGTACCCGAACATTCGCTGCAACATCGAACAGGTATGCCTGATGGTCACCGGCATGGGCCAGACCAATGCGGCGGCCTCAACCCTGGCCCTGGCGCTGTCGCCGAAATTCGACCTGCGCAAAAGTTACTTCCTGATCGCCGGGATTGCCGGCATCAGCCCGAAACACGGGACCATCGGCACCACCGCGTGGGCGCACTACCTGGTGGAGTTCGGCACCCAGTGGGAACTGGACTCCCGGGACGCGCCGAAAGACTGGCCGACCGGTTACCTGGGCATCAACACCAAAGGCCCGAACGAAAAACCGCCGCTGGATTACAAGACCGAAGTCTTCGAACTCAATCCGAAGTTGCAGGCCAAAGCCTTCGCCCTGAGCCACAAGGTCGAACTGAGCGAGAGCAAGGAGTCGGCGGCGTGGCGCTTGAAGTATCCGTCGGCCCCGGCCAATCAGCCGCCGGTGGTGACCCAGTGCGACACGCTGGCGGGCAATACCTGGTTTTCCGGGACGCGCTTGAGTGAGCGGGCGGAAGTCTGGACAAAATTGCTGACCAACAACGAAGGTGTCTACTGCACCACTCAGCAGGAAGACAACTCCACCTACGAGGCACTGCTGCGGGCCAGTCGCGAAGGTCTGGTGGATGTCCGCCGTTTGGCGGTGGTACGCGCCGGTTCCGACTTCGACCGGCCCGCGCCGGGCCAGAGCGAGGTGGATAACCTGCTCAAATACGCCGATCAGGGCGGGTTTGTGCCGGCACTGGAGAACCTGTACCGCACGGGGAATCCGTTGGTGCAGGAGATTTTAAAGAATTGGTCGGCTTGGGAGAAAGGCGTGCCTGAGGTTTGAGTTCGGCTTGAGGACGCTTTCGCGGGCAAGCCTCGCTCCTACGGTTCGAAATCGACACCAACCTGTAGGAGCGAGGCTTGCCCGCGAAGCTCTTTACGGCAACAAAATCACCTTGTCGCCACTGCCCTGATTCACCTCGGCATACCGTTCCAGCCCCTCGGCCAACGGCGATTCAACTAGCCCTTCCGGCAACGGCAACAGGCCCTGATCGAAAAAGCTTCCGAACTGTTCGAGCATCGCCGCACACGCCTGAACCCCGTACAGCAACGAATTGATCCCCACCACCGAACCGCCCTTGCGATACAGCGCCAGGGCCGGCAATTGCACATGCCCATCCGCCGGCGCGGCGATGATTGCGATGCGACCGAACGCGGCCAGCGCCGGGACCGAGGCCGGTAGCCAGAAACCGGTGGTGTCGAAGATCACATCGGCGCCGCCGGCATACACGGCGTTGACCTGTGCGCCCAGGTCCTCAGGCTTATCCAGTTGCAGCGTCTGATAACCCTGAGCCTGCAAATCCTTGACCTGCTCTGGCCGCCGCGCCGCCGCCAGCACTTGGGCGCCCCGGACTTTGGCCAGCGCCAATGCTGCGCTGCCCACCGCCCCGCCGCCGATCACCAACAACCGCGTTCCGGTCGTGACAAGACTGCGTTCCAACGCATCCCACGCCGTGGTGTACGGCACACCGAGGCTGGCAGCCTGGGCAAAGCTCAGATGCGTCGGCTTCAGCGCCACGCCATTGGCTGGCAGTTTGACGAATTGCGCGTGGGAACCGTCGGCAAAGAAGCCCAGCTCCCGGCCGGTGCCCCAGACTTCCTGGCCGATCAGCGCCTGCGGGCCTTCGACGACGATGCCGGCGAAATCACGCCCGGGAATCCGCGGCAATGTGGTGTAGGGAAAGCGCCCCAGTACGTTTTTCACATCGCTGGGATTGAGGCCCGCCGCCTTGATCTGGACCAGCACTTCGTCAGCGCCGGGAACGGGGGTGGGCACCTCAACGTAGCGCAGGGCCGAGAGGTCGCCGGTTTTGTCGAATTGCAGTGCTTTCATGGGCATTTCCACCAAATGGATAAGAGGTTTCAGGAGATCCAGCCCGCCACCAGTTGCCGACCCAAGGGCCACAACTGCTCACCGGCAAGCATGCCCAGCAGGCCCACCAGCGCGATGGCCGGCGGTGCGGGGGAACGAAAATCCAGCGCGCCATAGAGCAGGCCGACGCCCAGACCGATACCCAACGAGATAAGGTAGTTCATGACAGACTCCGTGGCATAAGGGGGTATGCGCAGAGTCTAGAGAGAGGTCGCCACGGACGTCGGCCAAGTACTTCTGAATGTCGGCCAAAGCGCTTTTTACGCAGCGCCGCCCCGTTGCTGGCTCACGCAAAACTGCGAAGGCGCGACACCCAGTTCCCGGCGGAACATGTCGCTGAAGCTGCTCGGCGAATAACCCAGTTCCCGGGCTATCGCACTGACCGGTACGCCCTGAATCAATTCGGCCGCCGCGGTCGCCAGTTGCACCTGCCGCCGCCATTCGGCGAAGCCCATGCCCAAACCGTCCTTGAACAACCGCGCCAGGGTACGCACGCTGGCACCGGCATTTTCGGCGTGCTGCTCGAAGGGAATGTCCAGCGACGGTGAGGCCATGACCGCCTGGCACAGGTTCATCAGCCGCCGGTCGGAATCGTCCGGTAGCGGTATTTTCAGCAATGAGCGCCGGGCGCGCTTGAGCTCCAGCAAGGCCAGGCCGACCAGCGCGTCGTAGTAATCCGGGGCACCGTCGTCGCCCTGCTCCACCAACCCGACGATCAGTTCGCGCAGCAAGCCGCCGACTTCAATCACTTGCACACTGTCGTCCAGTGTCGCCGCCAATGACGGCCGCAGGTAGATGTTGCGCATCTGCAAGTCAGAGACCACGCGAATCCCGTGCGGCACACCCGGCGGCAGCCAGACCGCCCGTTGCGGCGGCACCACCAGTGCTTCATGGGGTGTCTCGACCCACATCACGCCGCTCATCGCGTACAGCAACTGGCCCCACACATGTTCGTGAGGCTCGATATACAACCCACGCGGGTAAGTACGTGCCAGCGGTTGCACCGGCACATCGGTATCGCTTAAATCAGGGGGTGCGGCCTTGGCCATAGGCTAGGATCATTGAGGGGCGGAAAGGCTCCATGGTAGCGAGGCCTGCGACGTGTCGCCAGTCGCTGTAACCGACTGACAATCCGACTGAATTTTTCGCGCGCCTGGCGATCCTTCTATTACAACAGGGAGGAATACAGGTTTTATGAACAACGCAAAACTTTTCGTCATTGAATACACACTTCATGGCAAGCCCAAGTCTTTCATCATCCGCCAGGACAAAATGGACAACGCAGAAGCCTGGCACTGGGCAAGTTGCGACGCCGGAATAGGCCGGATCCCGCGTTTTGGCCGTGAGCGGGTGCAAAAGACCAGCAAACCTGTGGCGGAAAAATTCGGCGTCGAGAATGTGACCTGGCGGCCGACGAGTTGAGCTTTGAAAGGGAGAGTGAATATTCAAACTGAAAGTGGAGCCGCAGCGGCTCCACTTTTTTGGGTGAGCGGTCAGGGCTTAGCGCACTTGCAGCCTTTGGTGGAGCATTCTTCGCCGTGTTGGTGATGGTGGGCGCAGGCTTCACAGCAATAGTGCTTGCCGTGACGCACGATGGGGTGATCGCCCAGTTTGCAGGAGCATTTCGGGCAGTCGCAGGTACCGTCGTTCATGAGTCTGACTCCATGGTTAGGGTCGTCCGGGTGCCGCGGGTGCGCGGCACCTGAAGCAAATGACCGCCCGTTGCAGAAACCGGTTCAAACAGATGCCTGGACGGAGTTTGCTTACTATTGAGGGTAGTCGCGATGTGGCTCCCCCGTAGCAGCAGCCTCGCGGGCTCGGCAGCTGCTACAGATCGCATAACTCTCTCAGCGACATCAATCAAATACGGAATTGCCCGACCAATTGCCCCAGGCGCTGACCGAGATCGGCCAGGCTGCGCGAGGTTTGTGCGCCGCGCTGGGTCTCGTCGGCGACGCTGTCTACCGCCACGGCGATCTGGTGCACGCTGCGGTTGATCTCTTCGGCCACGGCGGTTTGCTCTTCGGCGGCGCTGGCAATCTGCGCGTTCATCGAGTTGATGGTGCCGATCAACTGGGCCATGGCGTCCAGCGACGCCCCGGCCTCGTTGGCCTGGGCCGATGTGCCGTCGCCGGCCTCGCTGGAGCGGCGCATGGACTCGACCGCCGATTGGGTGCCGGCCTGCAAGCGGTCGATCATGCCCTGGATTTCCTGGGTGCTGATTTGCGTGCGACTGGCCAGCGCCCGCACTTCGTCGGCAACCACCGCAAAACCACGTCCGGCCTCACCGGCGCGGGCCGCTTCAATGGCGGCGTTGAGCGCCAGCAGGTTGGTCTGCTCGGCAATCGAACGGATCACCCCGAGCACGCTGACAATCGACGACACGTCTTTCTGCAGGCTGTCGAGGGACACGCCGCTGCTGCGAATGTCGTTCACCAGTGCATGAATCTTCACGATGCTGCCGGCCACCACGCGCTTGGCGGCCTGGCCTTCTTCGTCGGTCTGCTGGGCAGCGACCGCGGCGTTTTGCGCGCTCTTGGCCACTTCCTGGGCCGCCGCCGACATTTGGTTGATCGCCGTGGCCACCTGATCGGTCTCGTGACGCTGGCGCTCCATGGCCTGATCCGAGCGTTGGGCCTGATCGGAAACCTGATTCACCAGCCCGGTCAGTTGCGAGGTCATTTCGGTGATCTGCCGCACCAGGCCGTGGATCTTGTCGACGAAACGGTTGAACGAGCCGGCCAGTTCGCCGAGTTCATCCTGGCTGGTGATGGTCAGGCGCCGGGTCAGGTCGCCCTCGCCCGCCGCGATGTCGTCGAGGTTGGCTTTCATCAGGTTCAGCGGACGCAGAATGGTATTGGCCAGCAGCATCCCGGCCGCGGCGATCACCAACAGCACCAGCACGGCAATCCCGACAATGCTCAGCACCACGCCTTGCATGCGTTCCTGGACCTTGATCTCGACCAGCGCCACTTGCGCTTCAATGCCGTCGAGGTTGACCGAGGTGCCGACCGCCATGTCCCACTTCGACAGGTATTCGGTGTAGCCGAGCTTGGGCACCTGTACTTGGGTATTACCAGGCAGTGGCGAGCTGTATTGCAGGTAGTGGGTACCGTCCTTGGCGACTTTCACCAGGTCGCGGTTAACGTAGATGCCGTTCGGGTCGCGGTTGTCCTTGAAGCTCTGGCCCACGCCTTCGGGGCTGTTGGCCTTGAACAGGCGCACGGTGTTGGAGTCGTAGCCGAAGAAGTAGCCGTCCTTGCCGTAGGTGATGCTCGACAGCAACTTGATCACCTGCGCCCGCGCCGCGTCATCGCCGGGAGCGGCCGCGTCGTAGAGCGGTTTGATCGCGGTCATGGCCACGGCAACGTAGCTTTGCAGGGTTGCCTTGGCATCGCTGAGCAGGCGCTGACGGGTTTCCTCGACTTCCTTACGGGCCTGTTCCTGCAGGATGAACAGCGTGGTCAGGCTGATGACCAGCGCAAAGAGCAACACCGGGAGGACGGCAAGGGACAGGACTTTGGCCTTCAGGCTCATGCGCATGACGTTCACTCTTTTGATTTTATTGGCGTGGTTAAAGGCTATAACGGCACGCCAGATCAAAAGTTGAACGCGGTCCCACAAGGTAGAGTGGTTACAGAACCATCGCCGCCACCCAACCGAACGCCAGCAACGGCAGGTTGTAGTGCAGGAAGGTCGGGACCACGGTGTCCCAGATGTGGTGATGCTGGCCGTCGATGTTCAGACCGGAGGTCGGGCCCAGGGTCGAGTCCGACGCCGGTGAACCGGCATCGCCCAGCGCGCCGGCCGTGCCGACGATGCACACGATGGCGATTGGGCTGAAGCCCAGTTGCACGCACAACGGCACGAAAATCGCCGCCAGAATCGGTACGGTGGAAAACGACGAGCCGATGCCCATGGTCACCAACAGGCCCACCAGCAGCATCAACAGCGCCCCGATGCCTTTGCTGTGGTCGATCCACGAGGCCGAGGACTCCACCAGTGTCTGCACATGACCGGTGGCTTTCATCACTTCAGCAAAACCGGATGCGGCGATCATGATGAAGCCGATCATCGCCATCATCTTCATGCCTTCGGTGAACAGGTCGTCGGTTTCACGCCACTTGACGATGCCCGACGCCGAAAAGATCAGGAAGCCCACCAGCGCCCCGATAATCATCGAGTCCAGCAACAGCTGAATAATGAACGCCACGACAATCGCCAGACCGGCGACCATCAGGCTCAAGGGGTTGTACTGCACCGCGACCTGTTCGACTTGCTCGATCTTTTCCAGGTCGTAAACGCGCTTCTTGCGGTAGCTGATGAAGGCTGCCGCGAGGCCAAACACCATGCCCAGCGCCGGAATGCCCATGGCATGGGTGACGTTGATGCCGCTGATGTCCACCCCGCTACGGGCGACGTTGGCCAACAGGATTTCATTGAGGAAGATGTTGCCGAAGCCCACCGGCAGGAACATGTACGGCGTGATCAGCCCGAAGGTCATCACGCAGGCGATCAACCGCCGGTCCAGTTGCAGTTTGGTCAGCACATATAAAAGAGGCGGCACCAGCAACGGGATAAACGCGATATGAATCGGCAAAATGTTCTGCGAGGCGATGGCCACCACCCAGAGCAGGCCGATCAGCAGCCATTTGACATTGCCGCCACCGTTGGCGTGCTGGCGATCGACCATGGCCAGGGCTTTATCCGCCAGGGCGTGGGCCAGGCCGGACTTGGCAATGGCCACGGCGAACGCGCCGAGCAAGGCGTAGGACAACGCCACTGTCGCCCCGCCGCCGAGGCCGCTGTTGAAGGCTTTGAGGGTCGCATCGATCCCCAGGCCACCGGTCAAACCACCGACCAGCGCGCCCACAATCAGCGCGATTACCACATGCACGCGGGACAGGCTGAGTATCAGCATGATGCCGACCGCGGCAATTACTGCATTAATCATCGTTACCTCAAGGCAAGCGGAAAGAGTCCGTCCGGCAGTGCGCACAAGCGCCGCCAGCGGATTGAAGAGAGGGTTTTATTAGAGGGCGCGCACTGTGCCGCAGCATCGTCCCCTTGTCAAAGCGAACGGCTATTGCCGATATTTAACGGATTGTGCTCCCACAGGGTTATGGGTTGGCTTCCGCTCTGTGTCAGCGTTTGGGCAGTTCGATCATCACTTTCAAGCCGCCCCACTCGCTTTCCTCCAGCCTCAACACCCCGCCCCACGTGTCGACGATGTCGCGCACGATGCCCAATCCCAATCCATGCCCATCGGTCTGTTCATCAAGCCGTGTACCGCGGCTGAACACCTGGTCTCGCTGGTCTTCGGGAATCCCCGGCCCATCGTCTTCCACGCTCAACTGAAAACTTTCAGCCGTTTCAACCACGCTTAACCGAACCTCGGCATCCGCCCATTTGCAGGCGTTGTCCAGCAGGTTGCCCAGCAACTCCAGCAGATCTTCGCGATCCCACGGCAGTTGCAAACCGGCCGGTGCGCGGTAGCTCAGGTCGAGGTGTTCACCGTGAATCATGTTCAGCGTGGCCAGCAACCCCGGCAGCTCGGCATCGCAATCAAACAACGCACCCGGCAGTGCATCGCCGGACAACCGGGCGCGGTTGAGTTCGCGATTGAGTCGCTGCTGGACCTGCTCCAGTTGCGCTTGAATCACCTTGCGCAGCTGCGGGTGCGCATCGAGCTTCTCGCTGGAAGCCAGGCTCAACAACACCGCCAACGGGGTTTTCAACGCATGCCCCAAGTTGCCCAAGGCATTGCGCGAGCGCTTGAGGCTGTCTTCGGTGTGGGCCAGCAAATGGTTGATCTGCGCCACCAGCGGTTCCAGCTCCACCGGCACGGCTTCGTCGAGTTGCGAACGCTGGCCCTGCTGCAACTGGGCGATTTGCTCGCGGGCCTTTTCCAGCGGGCGCAAGGCGCGGCGCACGGTGATCCGTTGCAACAGCAAAATCAGCAACAGCCCCGCCAGCCCCAACCCGAGACCGACTTGTTGCATGCGACAGAAACTCTCGCGCACCGGCGTGTAGTCCTGAGCGACGCTGATGGAAATCGCCTGGCCCAGCCGCCGGTAGTCCGAACGCAGCACCAGCAACTGCTGCCCTTCCGGCCCCAGTTGCAGGTTGCTGTTCAGGCCCGGGTGTTCGAGCCGCGGTAGGTCCTGATCCCATAACGAGCGGGAGCGCCAATGGCTGTCGGCAAAGTCGATACGAAAATAGTGCCCGGAAAACGGGCGCTGATAGGCCGGCGACAGATGGCGCTCATCCAGCTGCAACCCCTGCGGGCCACGCACCAGCGCCACCAGCAGGTTTTCACTGTCGTTGCGCAACCCGGCTTCGAGGTAGCGCTGCAAACCCATTTCGAACAGCCACAGGCTGGTTTGCGCCAGCACCAGGCCGACGATCACCATCACGCTGATCAGGCCCAGGCTCAAGCGACGCTGGATCGACCTCACTGGGCTTGCCCGCCGAACAGGTAACCCTGACCGCGACGGGTTTCGATCACGCTGCGGCCGAGCTTGCGGCGCAGGTGATTGACGTGGACTTCTAGCACGTTGGAGTCGCGCTCGGTTTCACCGTCATAGAGGTGTTCGGCGAGGTGGCTTTTGGAAAGGATCTGTTCGGGGTGCAGCATGAAATAGCGCAGCAGGCGAAATTCGGCGGCGGTGAGCTGGATGTCGGCGCCGTCGCGGGTCACGCACTGGCGACCTTCATCCAGGTGCAGCCCGGCGGCCTTGAGTGTCGGCTGATTGGCCTGGCCGTGGGAGCGGCGCAACAAGGCCTGAATGCGCAGGTGCAGTTCTTCGGGGTGGAAGGGTTTGCTCAGGTAATCGTCGGCGCCGGCCTTGAGGCCTTCGATCCGCTCGGCCCAGGAACCGCGCGCGGTGAGAATCAGCACCGGCGTGGCCAAGCCACCGGCCCGCCACTGCGCCAGCACCTCAAGCCCCGGCAAACCCGGCAGGCCGAGGTCGAGGATGATCAGGTCATAAGGCTCGCTGCTGCCCTGGTACACCGCATCGCGGCCGTCGGCCAGCCAGTCCACGGCGTAGCCTTGCCGATTGAGGCCGGCCATCAATTCGTCGGCCAGCGGCACGTGGTCTTCCACCAGGAGCAAACGCATCGATCAATCTTCCTTGTCTTTCAGCACGTGGCCGGTGGTGGCATCGACGTCCAGCTCGCGCACCACGCCTTCGGCGGTCAGCAGCTCGACTTCATAAACATAGACGTCGTGTTTTTCTTCAAGCTCGGCTTCCAGCAACTTGGCCCCGGGATAGCGGTCCAGCGCTTGCTGCAAGAGCTGCTCCAGCGGCAGGATCACGCCCTGTTGGCGCAGGCGCAGGGCTTCGTCCTGATCCAGGTCGCGGGCCACGGCCACCGAGCAAAAAGCCAGAAGCACCAGCGCCATGCTTGAAAATGAAAGCACCTTCATTACGTATCCTGATGATCCCTGAGAACCTGCCCGCTGACCGCATCCAATTCCATATCCCACTCAATGCCTTGCGGGTCGCGCAGTTCCATCTGGTATTTGTACTTGCCGTACTCTTCTGCAAGCTCGGTGCCGGTGATGGTCGAGCCGGGGTGTTTGGCCAGAGCGGTGGCGTTGAGCTTCTCGAAAGACACAATGGTACCAGCGTCGCGCAGTCTCAGGGTTTCGTCGGGACCCAGGTCGCGGGCATGAGCGAGGCTGGCGGTCAGGCAGATGAGGGACGCGGTGAACAGGGCAGTCAGGATTTTCATGGGGTGGCTCCGTATTTTCTTATGTGTTGCCGACGGCGCGACCTTAGCGATTCGAACTTAACTGAAACTGAATTGCCATCATTGGGAATAGCTTACGCATAACCCGGAGCTGCCGAAGGCTCGGGCCGCGATCGGACGATCTTTTGATTTGGATTTTTTGCGTGCATGACGCAGCCAAAGATTAAAGCATCGCAGCCTTCGGCAGCTCCTGCATTGATCGGGGACAATCGCAGCCCAAGAGGTGCTTATAATCCCTGCTTGCCAGACATCGAGACCGGTATGACCGCTATCCACATCAAGTTCCCTTCCCTGACCCTCAAGGCCGGCCCGCGTGCTCTGGCGCGCATCCGTGCCAACGGCTTGAACGCTGCCGATGTGGGCACGTTGCCGGGCGCCGCCGGTGGCCCGAAAGCGCTGGGGATTCAGGGTCTGGACCTGGCGCTGTTTGGCGAATGGCTGCCGGCGGCGCCCCGGGAGCGTTCGCTGATCGGCGCCTCGGTGGGTTCCTGGCGGTTCGCCAGCGCCTGCCTGCCGGATGCCGCCGAAGGCATCCGCCGCCTCGGTCATCTGTACACCGAGCAGAACTTCGCCAAAGGCGTGACCATGGCGCAGATCAGCCAGAGCTCCCGACGCATGCTCGATGACTTGCTCGACGGCCGCGATGCCGCGATTCTGGATAACGCCCACTACCGCCTGAACATCATGGTGGTCAAAAGCCACGGCCTGTTGGCGGACGATCATCGCGGCCGGTTGGGGCTGGGCCTGTCGTCAGTGATCGCCGACAACCTGCGCGGTCGTTCACGGCTGTCGCGGCATTTCGAGCGGCTGATCATCCACGACCCGCGCCTGGCACCACCGGTCAACGCGCTGAACGACTTCCCGTCGCGCTTCATCTCACTGAATGCCGGCAACCTGCGCCAGGCCCTGCTGGCCTCGGGTTCGATCCCGATGGTCATGCAAGGCGTACGCGACTTGCCGGGGGCCGGCGCGGGGACGTTCCGCGATGGTGGTCTGCTGGACTATCACCTCGACCTGCCCTACAGCGGCAACGACATCGTGCTGTATCCGCACTTCACCGACCGGGTGATCCCCGGCTGGTTCGACAAGACGCTGCCATGGCGCCGCGCCTGCCCTGAGCGCTTGCAGGATGTTCTGCTGCTGGCCCCGTCGAAGGAATACCTGGCACGCCTGCCCTACGGCAAGCTGCCGGACCGCAACGACTTCAAGCGCTTCATGGGCGATGCCCCGAGCCGACAGAAGTATTGGCGCGCAACGATGGATGAAAGCCGTCGCCTGGGCGATGAATTCCTTGAACTGACCGCCAACGGTCGCCTCGGCGAGCGCTTGCTGACCCTTTAGTCAGTGTTTTGCCCGGAGCTCTGGTAAACTCGCCACCTGCCCACATCGCCGCGGCGATCGCCACCTGAAAGAGCTGAACATCACTGTGGAAATCTTCAAAGAATTTACCTTCGAATCCGCCCATCGCCTGCCCCACGTACCGGACGGCCACAAGTGCGGCCGCCTTCATGGTCATTCGTTCAAAGTGGCGATTCACCTGAGCGGCGACCTCGATCCGCACACCGGCTGGATCCGCGATTTCTCGGAAATCAAAGAGATCTTCAAGCCGCTCTACGAGCGCCTCGATCACAATTACCTGAACGACATTCCCGGCCTGGAAAACCCGACCAGCGAAGTGCTGGCCAAGTGGATCTGGAATGAGTTGAAGCCGTTGTTGCCGGAACTCAGCGCGATCCGCATCCACGAGACCTGCACCAGTGGTTGCATCTATCGCGGTGAGTAAACAGCCTAAAGCAACGCAAATCCCTGTGGCGAGGGGGCTTGCCCCCGTTTGAGTGCGTAGCGCTCACAAGATTTTTGGTATATCAGAGATTTTGGGGCTGCTTCGCAACCCAACGGGGCGATGCGGCGTTCCGATAAGCCCCCTCGCCACAGGGCTCCCACCAGGAAAATGCGTTTCGTCAGTGATATGAAAAACAGCCTTCAATGGCTGTTTTTTTATGCCTATGCTTTTGGGCTCGCACACGCCAAGAGGACGCACCCATGACTGACTGGCCGCTGGCTCAGACCTATCGTTTCAACGGGCACTCCGTTCGCTACGCCGTACGTGGCGACGGTCCGCCGCTGGTGTTCGTGCATGGCACGCCCTTCTCTTCTCATGTGTGGCACAGGATCGCGCCGCACTTCATCACCACGCACCGGGTGTATTACTTCGATTTGCTGGGTTACGGGCAGTCCGCACAGCCGGACGGCGATGTGTCGCTGGGCGTACAGAACCAACTGTTGGCGCAATTGCTGGAGCACTGGGGCCTGGAACGGCCAGACGTGGTAGCCCACGATTTCGGCGGCGCCACTGTGTTGCGCGCGCATCTGCTCAATGGCAAGGATTACCGCAGCCTGACGCTGATTGACCCGGTGGCGCTGTCGCCCTGGGGTTCGCCGTTCGTGCAGCATGTGCGTCAGCATGAAGCGGCGTTCAGCGGGCTGCCTGATTACATTCAACGGGCGATTGTGCCGACCTATATTCGTGGCGCGATCAAGCGCGAGATTTCCGATCAGGAGCTGGCGCCTTACGTGCAGCCCTGGCTGGGTGATCCGGGGCAAGCGGCGTTCTATCGGCAGATCGCGCAGATGGATGAGCGTTATACCCGCGAGATCGAAACGCTGTACCCGACGATTCGCTGCCCGGTGCAGATTCTCTGGGGGGAAGACGATCAGTGGATTCCCATTGAACGCGGGCGGGCGTTGCATCAGATGATTGCGGGGTCGCAGTTTCATCCCGTTGCGAATGCCGGGCATCTGGTGCAGGAGGATGCACCGGAGGCGATCATGGCGGCGATATTGCGGTTTTTGCCGTTGGCACAGAACGCCTGATCGACGGAGACCCTGTGGCGAGGGGGCTTGCCCCCGTTGGGTCGCGAAGCGGCCCCAAAATCTCTGATATACCAAAGATCTTGTGAGCGCTACGCACTCAAACGGGGGCAAGCCCCCTCGCCACAGGACTTTGTGACTACCTGATTGCTGCGTTCCAATTTGAACCACTGCCGCACTGCTTTCGTGCCCCTCTTCAGGCTAAATCCGCCGGCTCGGCTATAAAGAACAACACCCTCGCGCCATTGGCACGAGCACTGCAACACCCTCGCGTCCTCCATCCAGCAAGGAATGCCACATGACGCAGAACGATCCGGGCAACGATTACCCTTTAAGCGAAGTCCCGATGCATGCCCGCAAGGGGCTCGCCTCCACAGCCATGGTGCTGCTGGGTTTTACCTTCTTCACGGCGACCATGTTTGCCGGCGGCAAGCTCGGGGTGGCATTCAGTTTCAGCGAGATGCTGGCGGTGATCATCGCCGGCAATCTGCTGTTGGGAATCTACGCAGCCGGACTTGGCTACATCGCCTTCAAAAGCGGCCTCAATTCGGTGTTGATGGGCCGTTTCTGCTTCGGCGAAGTGGGCAGCAAGCTCAGCGACCTGATCCTCGGCTTCACCCAGATCGGCTGGTACGCCTGGGGCACCGCGACCGCAGCCGTCGTACTCGGCAAATATTTCGAACTGAATGAAAGCACCGTTCTGGGGCTGATGGTGCTGTTCGGCCTGGGCTTTTGCGCCACGGCGTACATCGGCTATCGCGGGCTGGAGATTCTGTCGTACATCGCCGTACCCGCCATGATGTTGCTGCTGACGCTGTCGATGTGGGTCGCGACGGTGAAGGTCGGCGGGCTCGAGGGTTTGCTCGCCGTGGTGCCGACGGCAACACTGGACTGGTCGACCGCGATTACCCTGGTGTTCGGCACCTTCGTCAGTGGCGCGACCCAGGCGACCAACTGGACACGTTTCTCCCGTTCGGCGCGAGTCGCGGTGCTGGCGAGCCTGATCGGCTTTTTCATCGGCAACGGCCTGATGGTGTTGATCGGTGCCTATGGCGCGATCGTCTATCAGCAACCGGACGTAGTCGAAGTGCTGTTGCTGCAAGGCTTCGCCATGGCCGCGATGGCGATGTTGCTGCTCAACATCTGGAGCACCCAGGACAACACGATCTACAACTTCGCCGTCGCCGGCTGCAATCTGTTGCGCACCGGCCGGCGCAAAACCGTGACCCTGGCCGGCGCGGTGATCGGCACGCTGCTGGCGCTGCTGGGCATGTACGACATGCTGGTGCCTTACCTGATTCTGCTGGGCACGGTGATTCCGCCGATTGGCGGGGTGATCATGGCGGACTTTTTCTTCCGTTACCGTGGGCAATATCCACGCCTGGCCGATGCCCGGTTGCCGGCGTTCAACTGGCCTGGCCTGAGCGCTTATGCGGTCGGCACCGTCGCAGCATTCAGCTCGCCGTGGATCGCGCCGCTGGTAGGGATTGCCACTGCCGCGCTAACGTATGTGTTATTGACCGGCGTACTGGGTGCCCGTACCGCCGAAGCACCACTACAAGATCTCTAAAAGGACTCGCCTGATGCATATCATCAACGCCCGCCTGCGCAACCAAGAAGGCCTGCATGAGTTGCACCTGGAAAACGGCCTGATTCACAGCATCGCCCGGCAAACCGAAGCCCCGTCACTGGGGCCGGATGACCTGGACGCCGGCGGTAATCTGGTGGTGCCGCCCTTCGTCGAACCGCACATTCACCTCGATGCCACCCTGACTGCCGGCGAACCGCGCTGGAACATGAGCGGTACGCTGTTCGAAGGTATCGAGTGCTGGGGCGAGCGCAAGGCCACCATCACTCAGGAAGACACCAAGACCCGCGCCAAAAAAACCATCCAGACCCTCGCCGCCCACGGCATTCAGCACGTGCGCACCCACGTCGATGTCACCGACCCGGAACTGATCGCGCTCAAGGCGATGCTCGAAGTCCGCGAGGAAAGCCACCACCTGATCGACTTGCAAATCGTCGCGTTCCCCCAGGAAGGCATCGAGTCGTACCGCAACGGGCGCGAGCTGATGGAAGAAGCGATCCGCCTGGGCGCCGATGTGGTCGGCGGCATTCCGCATTTCGAATACACCCGGGACCAGGGCGTAAGCTCGGTGAAGTTCCTGATGGACCTGGCCGAACGCACGGGCTGTCTGGTGGACGTGCATTGCGACGAAACCGACGACCCGCACTCACGCTTCCTTGAAGTGCTGGCCGAAGAGGCCCGCAGCCGCGACATGGGTTCGCGCGTCACCGCCAGCCACACCACGGCGATGGGCTCCTACGACAACGCTTACTGCGCGAAACTGTTTCGCTTGCTCGGGCACTCGGGGATCAGTTTTGTTTCTTGCCCCACCGAAAGCATTCACCTGCAAGGCCGCTTCGACAACTTCCCGAAACGCCGTGGCGTGACTCGCGTGAATGAGTTGCTCGAAGCGGGGATGAACGTGTGTTTCGGTCAGGACTCGATCGTCGACCCGTGGTATCCGCTGGGCAATGGCAACATCCTGCGGGTGCTCGAGGCCGGTTTGCACATCTGCCACATGCTCGGTTATCGCAATTTGCAGAGTGCGCTGGACCTGGTCACGGACAACAGTGCCAAGGCGATGAACCTGGGCGATCGCTATGGTCTGGAACGGGGCCGGCCGGCGAATCTGCTGATTCTGTCGGCGGACAGCGATTACGAGGTGATCCGCAGCCAGGGTCTGCCGCTGTATTCGATTCGCGGGGGCAAGGTGTTGATGAAGCGACAGATGCCGGTGGTTGAGTGGGCGGATCGGCTCTGAATCTTCGCTGACCGTTCGGGCGTCATCGCGAGCAGGCTCGCGATGACGGTCTCAAAATCACCCCATCAACCGCGCCGTCCCAAACAACCTGACCCGACTCAATTCGCCCTCCCGTTCTTCCAGCAGAATCGGCGCCGTGCCGCCGGGCATGACCACTTGCACTTCCCCCGCCGCCACCCAACCCACTCGCCACGCCGCGCACGCCACCGCACTGGCGCTGGTACCCGACGACGCGGTCGGCCCTTCGCCACGCTCGAACACCCGCGCAACGATTCGCCCTTCGGATTCAAGCATAGCCCATTGCAGGTTCACCCCGGCCGCACACGGCTGCCCCGCCCCGGTCGGCGTGGCGTAAGCGATGCGGGTCAACCCTCCAGACAACTCCGGCTCGCGCATTTGTGCGTTGCTCGGCAACGCATCGGCGCCTGTCACTAACGTCACACAATGGGGGTTACCGATGCGCACGAACTGGCTGCGGTTCCAGGCTGGGTCGAGCGTCGACAATGGCCGCACGTGACTGACATCACGCCCGTTCAACACCACGGTTTCGACCCCTTGCGCACCCACCGCTTCAGGCCCGAACGAAGGCTGCCCCAAGTCCAGCCAGAACCCTTGCACGCCATCGATTTCGGCGGGGTTCACCGAAGTCGCCACTGGCGAGAGCGCATCGCGCTTGTCGTGATGAACCCTGAGCAGGCAAGCCTCCTCCCTCGGCATCAGCCCTTGTTCACTCAGGGCCTGGGAAAAAATCGTCAGGCCATTGCCACTGCGCTCGGCCAGGCTGCCGTCGGTGTTGACGATCAGCAGGTCAAACGGCGGCGAAGATTGAAACGGCCCCACCAGCAAGCCATCGCAACGATGCGCCTTGCTGCCGGGCGGTTGTGTCCCGGGAGCCCAGCCGCAGAATGCCTCGATGGCCGACAACGCCCAGGCCTCACGGGTTTGCGCCGCCTGGCTGGCCTGTTCAGGCAGCTCGATACCGCTATCGCGCAGGGCGTCAGGCGCCACCACCGCGTAGATATTGCCTCGAGCATCGTACATCCGCGTCATGGCGCCCCCCCTATGAACAATTGATGCGTCGACAATATCGCGAAACAACGGCTGGCTGTGCAAGGATGTCACTCTGCGTGACTGCTGCCCCCGCCTGAACGTGGTGATCGAACCCTTTGCGGTTGTTCACTGTCCTTTGGGACGCGACGTTTTTTGCCAAGGATCGATATGACCAACCTCAACACCCAAGCCACCTTCGTCCCCGGACGTCTGGAACAGATGTCCACGCGCATCGCCTTCTTCATCGCCGGTTTCGGCATCGCGGCCTGGGCGCCGCTGGTGCCTTACGCCAAGGCGCGGGCCGGGCTGGATGAAGGCACCCTCGGGCTGTTGCTGTTGTGTCTGGGGGTGGGTTCGATTCTGGCGATGCCCATGGCCGGGATTCTGGCGACGCGTTTCGGCTGCCGTCGGGTGTTGAGCGGCGGCACCTTGTTGATCTGCGCGGCGCTGCCACTGTTGGCGACGGTATCCTCGATTCCGGCGTTGATCGCGGCATTGTTCATGTTCGGCGCCGGCCTGGGCACGGTGGATTCGACGGTGAACCTGCAAGCGGTGATCGTCGAGCGGGCCAGCGGCAAGACCATGATGTCGGGTTTTCATGGGCTGTTCAGCCTCGGCGGGATCGTTGGCGCGGCGGGTGTCAGCGGCCTGCTCGGTCTGGGTTTTTCGCCGCTGGGGGCGATGTGCGTGGTGATCGTGGTGCTGGTGCTGGCATTGCTTAAAGCCGCGCCGCACCTGTTGCCTTACGGCAGTGAAAGCTCCGGCCCGGCATTTGCCGTGCCCCATGGCATCGTGCTGTTTATCGGCGGGATGTGCTTCATCGTATTCCTGGCTGAAGGTGCGGCACTCGACTGGAGCGCGGTGTTCCTGGCGCAGGAACGCGGGATCGACACCGCGTATGCCGGGCTGGGTTATGCGGCATTTGCGCTGACCATGACCGCCGGGCGATTGACCGGTGACGCGATTGTCCGGCACCTGGGCGCCACGCGGGTGATTCTGTTCGGCGGACTGATGGCTGCGGCAGGATTGTTTCTGGCGACCTTCGCACCGGGATGGCAAGCCGCGCTGCTCGGTTATGCGCTGCTCGGTGCCGGTTGTTCGAACATCGTGCCAGTGCTGTACACCGCCGTGGGCAAGCAGACGGTGATGCCGCAAAGCATCGCGGTGCCGGCCATCACGACCCTGGGTTATGCCGGGATTCTGGCGGGACCGGCGGTGATCGGTTTTGTGGCTCATGGCAGCAGCCTGAGCTTCGCGTTCGGTCTAATGGGGGGCCTGCTGGTGGCGGTGGCGATTGGAGGGAAAGTGCTGAAGGTCTAATGCTCAGCAGCACGAAAAACGACAGGAGGTCGTATTTTTCGCCGCTTTACTATCAGTTCTGACAGTAGACACGTTTTGGCTGCGCATCGACCATGAGTTGAATATCCCAGGCGGGTGAGCTCCTCATGAACACGTTCAACCTCAAGGTTCTGCTGGTTTTGTTGCTGCTGATGGGCGCGAACGGTTGCAGCAAATCGCCGCTTGCCCAACATGACTGGGGCGAAGGTATTGAAAATTTCGCACCGGCACGTCTCTTGTCCAATGCCGACGGGCGATACAACCATTGGCAGTCCATCGCCAGGGTCAAGGTTGATGAAGGCCGGATCTGCAGCGGCAGCCTGATCGATACCCGTGGAGCAAACGATGATCGCAGCGGCCCAGCGTATGTGCTCACCTCAGGTCATTGTGCAAAAGGTAATGTCGGTCGATTTATCGTGAACGAGCCTGCGTCCGGACAGGCTACCTTCAATTTTTTCCGGGACACGACGCCACAACAAAAAAACTATCCCGTCACCAGAATCGCCTGGAGCACCCTGCGTGGCCAGGACATTGCGCTGCTGGTACTCGATCGCACCCTCGGCCAAGTGATGAACGATGGCATCCAGCCCTTGAAAGTTGCGAGCCATGCCCTGACCGAAGGCACCGATACGCTGGTGGTTGGCGCCGCTGTCGATGATTTTATCCAGCGTTCGGCATGTCCGCAGGAACACCGCGCAGGAATTCTCGAAGCCGGGTGGGTTTGGGTGGATCAAATCAGCAATCGATGCCTGGGGGTCATCAATGGAATCTCTGGCTCTCCACTCCTGAATCGCTACACCAACGAAATCGTCGCGGTGATTGGCACCACCACGCGCGACAGCGGGCGATCGCGATGCAGTATCAGCGCACCTTGCGAAGTCATCGAAGGCATGCCCAATAAAGCGCAAGACACCAATTACTCGACGCCCGCCAATGGCCTGGATACCTGTTTTAGAGGGGGGCGCTTCGTTGGGGACCGCGAGCCCTGTGTACTGGGGCCCGTGTCGGAATTCGGCTCGAAGTATGGCGATCACTTCCTCAAACAGCCCCGAGATGAACAAGGGAACTACCTGCCGTTGTTGTGGGAGCATCGTTTTTCGAGCAACCAACCCTTCTTTCGCTTCAAGTACACGCGCACTGCCGAAAATTGTGCAGATATCAGGGATTACAGTGAGGTGCGTACCACTGACTCAGGCGGCGAGAGCGAGTTACGCTATGAACTGCGCCAAGGACCAGGGCTGTATTTCTTGTGCGTGATGGGGCAAAACCATCAGGCGGGACCACCCGGAAAATGGGATGCGCGAAACGCCAGGATTTTTTGGCGGTGGGTATTGGCAGAACCCGCTCAAATGGCGCCAGTATTCAACATCACGAATAGAGGAGAGGGCGTCTATTCTGTAGCGCCTTCTCAGGTCACGCCCGATCTGGATGTAGCAGGGCATCAATACAAGATCGGTACATCGGCCACGATTGATTGCCAACAAGCTGAGGGATATAAGCAGGTCAGGCCGCCACTGCTGGATTTTGAAGTGGACACGAGCGACGGCGAGAAAAAAATCTGCCTCAAGACCGTGGACATGGCAGGTAATCCTTCGCCCGTCATCGACTTCCGACTGCCAGACGCCGCCCCGTAAGCCTGTGTCGACACCTATCAGAAGCTGATCGGCAACCCGGAATTGCCGACCAGTCACTCATCAGAATCCGACGCTGGCCTGCACAAAGAACGTGCGTGGCGCACCGACGTACATCCCCGAGTTGTTGTCGCTGGAACGGGTGAAATACTGCTTGTCGAAGATGTTTTTCACCCCGGCGCCGACTTTCAGGTTCGACAACTGCGAACCGAAGTCATAACCACCGCGCACGTTCCAGGTCACGTAACCCGGAATGTCACCGTACTGCCCGTCTGCGGAACCTTCGGTGATGTAGTTGCCGCTGAAGCTGCCATCGGCATTCACTCCGGTCCCCGGTGAACGCTGCCTGGACTGGGCAAAGGCATCGAGGTTGTAGGTCCAGCGGTTGATGTCGTAACGCAGCCCGGCGGTGGCCACCTGACGCGAGTAGAACGGCAGATCACGGCCCTTGAAGCCCGGGATCTCGCCTTCATACGTGGCGCGGGTGTAGGTGAAACCGGCGTTGGCGGTCAGGCCATCGAGCATCGGGTTGAGCGCCGACAGGTCGTAATGCACCGACGCTTCAAGGCCCTGGTGCTTGGTCGCGCCGAGGTTGGTCCAGCCCACGTCGTTGCTGATGTATTGCAGTTCGTCATCGAAGTCGATGTAGAACAGCGTCACTTCCCCGCCCCACACGTCATCGTTGTAGCGCGTACCGAGCTCGTAGGTCTTGGCTTTTTCCGGGCTCAAGCCATTGGCGGTGTTGTCACCCGAGCCACCCTGGCCGAGCTGGAAATATTGCAGGCTGCCGAATGAGGTTTCGTAGTTGGCGAACAGTTTCCAGGCGTCAGACAAGTGATACATCACGCTCAAGGCCGGCAGCGGTTCGTTGCTGTCGATGCTGCGGCGTTTTTCCTGCACGCGTTTGCCGGCGGTGTCGAGCACCGGCCTGTCGTGCCATTCGGTGCTGATGCTTTCAAAACGGATGCCGGGGGTCACGGTCCAGTTGCCGACGTCGATCTTGTCATCGATGTAAACGGCGTGGGCCTCGGTGCCACCGGTGCGGTCCTGGAACACATGGCCATCGGACGTTTTGCTGACCACCGGCTGATTGTTCACCAGCGCCAGACGGCTCGACTCTTCGTTCATGCCTTCTTTCAGATAGCGATAACCGACGCTGGCTTCCTGCGTGGTCGGGCCCAGGTCGAACACATGGGACACCCGCGGTTCGATGCCGAAGGTGTAGTAAGTGCGTGGATAAGAGCTGAGGGTTTTCTGGTCGCGCGCGGCGATGGTGCTGCCACGGAAGCTGTCGGAATAGTAGGTCAGCACTTCGGCCTGGGTACGGTCATCGATCTGTCGCGCCCATTTGAACGACACGTCCTTGCGGCGGCCGCTGAAGTTGTCATGGTCGCGGTCGGACTGGAACGGATCGGCGTCGTACTGCTTCTGCGTCAGGCCGCCGGGCATGTCGGCGCTGGCGTCGTAGTAATGGAAGTTGAGGCTGAAATCGTCCTGATCGGTGGGCGCCCAGTGAGTCTTGAGGATCACGTCGTCGATGTCATTGCCGTTGTTGCTTTTGCGATAACCGTTGCCGTTCACCCCGGAATACAACAGCGCCACGCCCATGCCGTTATCGGCGGTGCCACCAAGAAACGCGGTGTCGATGTGTTTCCAGCCACCGCGCTGGGTGGTTTCCAGGGTGGTGCCGATTTCACCGGTGGCTTTCTCCGGGATCGCGCGGGTAACGAAGTTGATCACGCCACCGACGTTCTGCGGCCCGTAACGCACGGAACCGGCGCCGCGCACCACGTCGATGCTGTCGAGGTTGCCGGAGGAAATCGGCGCCATCGACAGCTGTGGCTGGCCGTAAGGGGCGAAGGCAGCCGGCACACCGTCGATCAGTACGGTGGAGCGTGGCGACAGGCGCGAAGTCAGGCCGCGCACACCGACGTTCAGGGAGATGTCGCTGCCGCCAGTGCCGTTGGCGTCCTGCACTTGCACGCCGGGAACACGCCGCAATACGTCGCCGACATTCATGGCGCCCTGCTCGACCATCGCTTCACGGCGGATCACCGTGCGCGCGCCGGGATGGTTTTGCACCACGGCGGCATCGGCGTCACCGAGCCAGTCACCCACCACCTTGATGTCGGTCACGCCCAGTTCCAGCGGGCCATTTGAGGCGGAATTCGGTGCCGGCATCAGCGTGACCGAACCCTCATCGATCTGGTATTGCAGACCGCTGCCTTGCAGCAATTGGCGCAAGGCCTGTTCCGGCGAGAGGTTGCCGTCCACTGCCGGAGCCTGTTTGCCGGCCACCAGTTCCGGGCTGAAAAAAACCTGCAGCGAGGTTTGCTGGCCCAGCTGACTCAAGGCCTGGCCCAATGGCTGCGCCTGAATATGAATGGCATCGGCGGCGAATGCCTGAGGCAGCGCCGAGCTGACCGCCAGGGCGAGCGCGAGGGGCAGCCAGGATGACTTGTTATTTTTAGCGGTGGTTTTCTTCACGTCGAACGTTGTCCTGTGGATCGCAAGAGTGTGCGTCTGTTAATGCAAACCAGTTGCAGTTGGACAAGAAGACGAAGAACTCGAAAAAAACCTGAATCTATCGGGAAATTATTTCCTGGCTGCCGTCATCAAGGGTGCGGATGGCCACCGGCAGAATGCTCGGAAAGGCCTTGAGCAGCGCATCGGTGTTGTCGGATTTGAACACGCTGGTCAGGCGCAGGTTGCCCACGTTGGCGCTGCCGACTGTCAGCGGTTTCTCCCGATAACGCGACACTTCTTCGGCCACTTCGCTGAGGCTGGCGTTGTTGAACACCAGTTTGCCGCTGCGCCATGCGGTCAGTTCCGCAGGGTTGACCATATAGGCGGTGGCCACCTTGCCCTGGGCATTGATGCGAGTGCCGAAGCCGGCGGTGAGGCTGACGAAATCATCGCCACCCCCTTGAACCCTGACCGTGCCCTGCTCCACCGCGACCCGGGTTTCGGCGCTGTCGCGGCGCACATCGAACCGGGTGCCGGTGACCGTGACCCTGCCGCTGCCCGCCTCGACCACAAACGGTCGACTGCTGTCGTGCTCGACGCTGAACATCGCCTCGCCTTGCATCAACTCGATGCCACGACGGTCCTTTTCATAGCGCACCTGCACCCGGCTGCGGCTGTTCAGATCAATCACCGAACCGTCCGGCAACGCCACATGACGACGCTCGCCAAGGGCCGTGGAATATTCAGCCGTGTAGGTCGCCGGATGGTTCAAGCCGCTGAACAGCCCCAGGCCGAGCGCCACCGCCAACACGCTGGCGGCCACCGCGTAACGCACCAGCGGACGACGTTTACTGCGCGCCACCGGAGTTTCACACAGTGCGTGCAGACGCTTGGCCGGCAATCGATCGGCCGCCACCCACAGGTTCTGGAGTATCTGATATTCGTTGCGATGCTGAGGGTGTTCGTCCAGCCAGCTCTCGAAGCGGCGCTGCTCTTCGGCGCTGGCGGCAGGTTCCTGCAAACGCACAAACCACCGCGCCGCGTCGTCGCGAACCGTTGTTTGCCCGCACGCACAATCACGAGTATCCATCATGGCTGTGCCCCGTCTAGACGATCACGCAGATGCCGCAGGGTGCGGATCATATACTTTTCCACCATGTTCCTGGACAGCCCCAGGCGCTCGGCGATTTCGGCCTGGGTCAGGCCTTCGATCTTCTGCCAGACGAACACTTTGCGGCAGTTGAGCGGCAACTCGGTGAGCGCCCGTTCGATGGAATCGGCCAACTGGATCGCGTGCATGAAATGCTCCGGGTCGCCGGACGACGACACACTGTGATCGATCGCCTCCGACTCCATGGCGCCCCGCCGATCCTCACGCCGATAACCATCCACCGCTATGTTGCGCGCGGTCTGGTGCAAATACGCCCGAGGTTGCTGCACCGCCGCCGAATCGGACTCGAGCACCCGCACGAAGGTGTCATGGGCCAGGTCCTCGGCCTGCTGACGATTTCTCAGGCGACGGGTCCAGGTGCCGATCAACTCTTCGTAATGCTCGAAAAAGCCAGGTCTGCGGGGCAGCTTGGGGGTCATTGCGGCATGCTGTAGGGATGAGGTGCGAATAGTAATGCTTCCTATTAACCGGAGGCAATGGATTCCACTTGGGAGCACCAGACGACCGGTAGCCAAAACCCGTTGCCACAAAATATTACCTGCGTCATATTACACTCATAATAACGCCTCGTTTCCCACAGGTATTTCTCCATGACCAGCATGCCCAGCCTTGAACCCGACCTTGCCGTCGCAGCGCCCCCACCCAAGCCTCCCCTGCTAAAACGGCTGGTGCTGCTGACCACAGCCATCGCAGCCCTGGTGTTCATCGGGCTGTACGCGAACCATTGGTGGACTGCCGGGCGCTTCATCGAAGAAACCGACGATGCCTACATTGGTGGCGACGTCACGGTGATCGGCCCGAAAGTCGCCGGCTATATCGAAGAAGTGCTGGTGACCGACAACCAGAAGGTCAAGGCCGGCGATGTGCTGATCCGGATCGACGCCCGTGACTATCGCGCCAACCTGGCCAAGGCTGAAGGCGCGGTGGCCGCTGAAGAAGCGTTGCTCGCCAACCTCGACGCCACCGAACAACTGCAACACGCGGTGATCGGCCAGGCCCGCGCCGGCATCGATGCCGCGGGCGCCGAAACCGCGCGCTCGCGGGACGACAATGCCCGCTACAAACGCCTGGTGGGCAGCAATGCCGTCTCGGTGGAAAGCGCGCAACGTGCCGACGCCACCTTCAAGACGGCCCAGGCGCAAAGTGCCCGGGCCCAGGCCGAACTGCTGGCCGCGCAACGCCAGTTGAACGTGATCGAAACTCAGAAACAACAAGCCCGTGCCGCATTGGTACAGGCGCGGGCCGAGCGTGATCTGGCGCAGTTGAACGTCGGCTACACCGAGTTGAAAGCCCCCGTCGACGGCGTGATCGGCAATCGTCGGGCGCGGGTCGGCGCTTACGCCCAGGCCGGTTCGCAACTGTTGTCGTTGGTGCCGGCCAGCGGATTGTGGGTCGATGCCAATTTCAAGGAGGATCAGCTAGCGCGGATGACGCCGGGCCAACGTGTGATCGTACATGCCGACGTGCTCAAGGGGCGAGAGTTCCACGGGCATCTGGACAGCCTCGCGCCGGCCAGCGGTTCGCAGTTCAGCGTGCTGCCACCGGAAAACGCCACCGGTAACTTCACCAAAATCGTCCAGCGGGTGCCGGTGCGGATCCTGCTCGACCCGGCGGATGGCGTACTCGGTCATCTGCGTCCAGGCCTGTCGGTGACGGCCGAAGTGGACACCCGCGCCGAGCCTGAAGCGCAAACCCCAACCGTGGCCAGCGCGCCATGAGCCGCGCCCTCGCCGCCCCCGCGCAACCGTTCAACGCCGCCAACATGGCGACGGCGACCAAGGTGTTCGCCTTCGCCACGATGTGCATCGGCATGTTCATTGCGCTGCTGGATATCCAGATCGTCTCGGCGTCGCTGCGTGACATCGGCGGCGGGCTCTCGGCGGGCACCGACGAAACCGCCTGGGTGCAGACCAGTTACCTGATCGCCGAAATCATCGTGATTCCGCTGTCGGGCTGGTTGTCCCGGGTGTTCTCGACCCGTTGGCTGTTCTGCGCCTCGGCGATTGGCTTCACCCTGGCCAGCCTGCTCTGCGGTGTGGCCTGGAACATCCAGAGCATGATCGCCTTCCGCGCCCTGCAAGGGTTTCTCGGTGGCTCGATGATTCCGCTGGTGTTCACCACCGCCTTCTTTTTCTTCACCGGCAAGCAACGGGTGATCGCCGCCGCAACCATCGGCGCAGTGGCATCGCTGGCACCGACGCTGGGGCCGGTCATCGGTGGCTGGATCACTGACATTTCGTCCTGGCACTGGCTGTTCTACATCAACCTGGTGCCGGGGATTTTCGTCGCGGTGGCAGTGCCGATGCTGGTGAAAATCGACCAGCCGGAATTGTCGCTGCTCAAAGGCGCCGACTACCTGAGCATGCTGTTCATGGCGGTGTTTCTCGGTTGCCTGGAATACACCCTCGAAGAAGGCCCGCGCTGGAACTGGTTCAGCGACAGCACGATTCTGACCACTGCGTGGATCAGCGGCCTGGCCGGATTGGCCTTCATCGGTCGAACCTTGTACGTGGCCAACCCGATCGTCGATCTGCGCGCCTTGAAAGACCGCAACTTCGCCCTCGGTTGTTTCTTTTCGTTCGTCACCGGGATCGGCCTGTTCGCGACGATTTACCTGACGCCGCTGTTTCTCGGCCGGGTACGCGGCTACAGCGCGCTGGACATTGGCCTGGCAGTGTTTTCCACCGGGGTGTTCCAGATTATGGCGATTCCGCTGTACGCCTTTCTGGCCAATCGCATCGACCTGCGCTGGATCATGATGACCGGCCTTGGGCTGTTCGCCCTGTCGATGTGGGACTTCAGCCCGATCACCCACGACTGGGGCGCCAGGGAATTGATACTGCCGCAAGCCTTGCGCGGGATCGCGCAACAACTGGCGGTGCCGCCGGCGGTGACCCTGACCCTTGGCGGGTTGGCACCGTCGCGGCTCAAACATGCTTCGGGGTTATTTAACCTGATGCGTAACCTTGGCGGCGCGATGGGGATCGCCGCGTGCGCGACCATCCTCAATGACCGCACCAACCTGCACTTCACCCGGTTGGCGGAGAACCTCAACAGCACCAACGAAGCACTCAATCAGTGGCTGTCCCAGGTCGGCCATAACTTCGCCGCCCTCGGCCAGAGCGGTGACATCGGCGTCACCGCCAGCCTGCGTCAGCTGTGGCTGCTGACGTATCGCGAAGCGCAGACGCAAACCTACGGCGACGCGTTCCTGATGATCATGGTCTGCTTCATTCTCGCCACGGCGATGGTGCCCCTGATGCGCAAGGTACAACCACCAGCCGCGCCGAGTGCCGATGCTCATTGAGCCTGATTGTTACTCCTGAGGCATCTTGCGGAACCCCACGGCCAGGCGGTTCCAGCTGTTGATGGTGGAAATCGCCACCGTCAGGTCGACCATTTCCTTGGGGCTGAACTCGGCGCTGAGCAGCGCATAGTCTTCGTCCGGCGCGTGGGTCAGGCTCACTTGGGTCATGGACTCGGTCCAGGCCAGTGCGGCGCGCTCGCGATTGGTGAAAAACGGTGCCTCGCGCCAGGCGGTCACGGCGAACAGCCGGCGTGGCGTTTCCCCGTCCTTCATGGCATCGGCAGTGTGCATGTCGATGCAGAAGGCGCAGCCGTTGATCTGCGAGGCGCGCAGCTTGACCAGTTCGATCAGCGACTTTTCCAGGGGCAGTTTCGAGACAGCGGTTTCCAGGGCCATCATGGCTTTGAAGGCGTCTGGGGAGGCAGTGTAGAAATCGATACGGGTTTGCATGGCGAGCTCCAATCACAATGGGTGTTGGCGCTACGTTAATGCGGACCTGAGGTTGAACAAATAGCCAATTATTGGGAAGTTGAGGATGCCAATAGACCAGAAGAATTTCAGTGACAGTGCCGACGCCGACGCCTGCTCGCGAAGGCGCCGGAACAGGCAACCAACCTATTGGTGACTACGATTGCGCAACCACTGCAAAAACCCTTTTTTCTCCACCACCTTGGGTGTTTCCTGACTCAGCGCCTGAGCCTTGTTCAAGCGGAAATCCAGCAACGTCTTCATCGCTTCACCGATGTCATGCCGCGCATCCAGGCACGGTTGGAGGTATTCCCTTTCAATCCGGTACAAGCTGCAGGTCGTCTTGGCTTTAAAGTCCGCCGGCATCGCCATATCGGACAAAACCCCGCCCTCGCCGATCACCTCTCCCGGCCCCATGCGCCCGCTTTCGATCTTGACCCCGCCGCGGCTCAGCTCCACCGACACGACGCCGGATTCAATGATGAACAGATGATCGCTGACCTCCCCCGCTGGCAGGATCATTTCTCCGGCGCGGAAGGTTTGCAGCTTCATGTTCTGGCTGAAGGTTTCTTTCTCTTCCTGACGCAGGGTCGAGAAGATGTTCGAGCTGTCCAACAACGCCCGTTGCCGTGACAAGGCCGCAGGAGCGTTGGGCTCGACGTTCGACAACAGGATGACGCCGGATGCCTGCAAGTGCCGGAACGCCAGGTCGAACAGCAGATTGCGCACCATGCGTTTCTGATCCATGGAGACCACGAAGCCGCTGATTTCATACTCCACGCCGGTGCTGCCGGAGCTTTTCAACGCCACGCACGGTGCCGGTTTGTCCAACAGAAAGCGGCACCCCTGCATGGCCCGCTCCAGGGCATCGATCACCGTTTGCGGACGCGCGTGGGGGCTCACTTGCAAACTGATCGAGACGCCGAAAATATCGCTGGGCCGGCTGAAATTGATGATCTTGGCCTTGGCCGCCAGGGAGTTGGGGATCACCGCCATGCTGCCTTGGGAGGTTTGCAGGCGTGTGGCGCGCCAATCGATGTCGGTGACCCGACCTTCGGTGCCATCGATGGAGATCCAGTCACCCAGTTGATAGGGTTTGGTGGTGTTCAGGACGATCCCGGAAAACACGTCGCTGAGGGTACTTTGCAAGGCCAGGCCGACGACGATCGCCAACGCGCCGGATGTCGCCAGCACGCCCTTGACCGGCAATTCGAGCACGTACGCCAGGGCAGCAATGACCGCGATCAGGAAAATTACCGCGCCGAGCAAGTCCTGCAACAAGCGCCCGGTGTGCCCGACCCGTTGCATCATCACCGCGCCGAGCAATACCGTCAGGGTGCGCGCTGCGTATAGCCACCAGCCAATCTGCAAACCGGTTGCCGCCAGGTGCAACGGCACATTGTCGGCCCAGGGCGCCGGCGCCATGGGGTTCAAGCCTTCGTTGAACAGCAGCACGCTGAATAACGCGAAAATCACCACTCGCGCGGCCAGTTTCCAGTTACTGCTACTGGCCGTGATCAAACGCCACAACACCAGATCGATCAGGATCAGGATCAGCGCGCTAAGCAACGGGTGATTGGTGAGCAGTGACAGCATCAAGCAACTCCAACAAAGGCCAATGGCGTGAAGATCTCACAGATTGTAGGAGCTGGCGAAGCCTGCGATCTGCAAAACACCACAAAACCAATGTGGGAGATACCAGGTTGCAGAGCAACCCACTACTGCGTCGTATTCAACCGCTCATCCGGCCGAACCGGCCCGACTGGAAGTCGCTGAAGGCCTGATGAATTTCCTGCTCGGTGTTCATTACAAACGGGCCGTGGCCGACGATGGGCTCGTCGATCGGCTCGCCGCTGAGCAGCAGCACGACTGCATCGTTGTCGGCTTCGAGGCTGAGCTGATCACCGTTGCGTTCGAACAACGCCAACTGCCCGTCACGCACCAGTTCCTGACCATTGACCTGAACCGTACCGCGCAGCACCACCAGTGCGGTGTTGCGTCCTTCATGCAGATCCAGGGTCAGCAACTTGCCGGCGTTCAAGCGCACATCCCACACGTCGATCGGCGTGAAGGTCCGCGCCGGGCCTTTGTGGCCGTCGAACTCACCGGCGATCAAGCGCAGGCTGCCAGCATTGTTTTTCAGCGGGATACGCGCAATGTCGCCGTCGAGAATCGTCTGGTAACCGGGCTCGGCCATCTTGTCCCTGGCCGGCAAGTTGACCCACAGCTGCACCATTTCCAGGGTGCCGCCGGTTTTGGCGAAACCTTCGGAGTGAAACTCCTCATGAATGATCCCCGAGGCCGCGGTCATCCATTGCACATCGCCGGGGCCGATCTTGCCGCCGCTGCCGGTGGAGTCACGGTGTTCCAGCTCGCCCTTGTAGACGATCGTCACGGTTTCGAACCCGCGGTGCGGATGCTGACCCACGCCACGACGCTCGGTGGTCGGAGTGAATTCGGCGGGACCTGCGTGATCCAGCAGCAGGAACGGGCTGATGTGTTTGCCCAGGTTGTCGTAGGAAAACAGCGTGCGAACCGGAAAACCGTCGCCGACCCAATGAGGTCGTGGACTGGTGTAGATACCGATGATGTTTTTCATCTTGGCCTCTGAATCTGTTGTGTGACGCGATGGATAAAGCTTAAAACCATGACCTTTGGCGCACTAGACTGCAAAAATCAGCCTCATCGTTCTATCTGGAGAACGATGGAGGAAGATTTTTTGATCTTCCAACAACCCATTCATGACTTGCGGTAAACAGTGCTTTGCCAAACCAGCGGTTTTTCTCAAGGGTGCAGCCGGGGATACTCCCGCCCATTCCCACTGCAATCCCTGGAGTCATTGATGTCTATTCCCGCATTCGGCCTTGGTACGTTTCGCCTGCAAGGCCAAGTGGTCATCGATTCGGTAAGCACCGGTCTTGAGCTGGGTTACCGGGTCATCGACACCGCGCAAATCTACGAAAACGAAGCCGAGGTCGGCCAGGCCATCGCCGCCAGCGGCATTGCCCGTGAAGAGTTGTTCATCACCAGCAAAATCTGGGTCGCCAACTTTGCCAAAGACCGGTTGATCGACAGCCTCAAAGAGAGCCTGGATAAGCTGCAAACCGACTATCTGGACCTGACCCTGATCCACTGGCCGTCACCGGAAGATCAGGTGCCGGTCGAAGAGTTCATGGGGGCGCTGCTCGAGGCCAAACGACTGGGCCTGACCCGTCGGATCGGCGTGTCCAACTTCACGGTCGACCTGATGAAGCAAGCCATTGCTGCGGTCGGCGCCGAGAACATCGCCACCAACCAGATCGAACTGCACCCGTACCTGCAAAACCGCAAGGTCGTCGAATTTGCGCAAAGCCAGGGCATCCAGATCACCTCTTACATGACCCTGGCCTATGGCGAAGTGCTGAAAGATCCGCTCATCCAGCAGATCGCCGATCGCCTGCAGGCGACACCGGCCCAAGTCACCCTGGCCTGGGCCATGCAACTGGGGTACGCGGTGATCCCCTCTTCCACCAAACGCACCAACCTGCAAAGCAATTTGCACGCCTGCACGCTGACCCTGAGCGACGCCGACATGGCGCTGATCGCGGGCCTGGATCGCGGCCAGCGACTGACCAGCCCCAACGGCATTGCGCCGCGGTGGGATTGAGTTTCAGCCCTGACTTAAATCTTGGCTCAAGCGTTCATCCAGCGATGACATCGCGCGCTGCAATTGATCGACGGCTTCGTCGAGCAGCGCTGAATCCCCCACATCGATGACACGCTCCAGTTGCTCGCAATGCTCAACCAAGCGCTGTGCCCGGACCATGCGCGCACCGCCCTTGATGCGGTGCGCCAGGTCGCGCAGCACACAGTGATTGCCATTGGCGTGCGCCTGGAGCAGATCATCCCGATCCACCCGGTTGGTCACCGTCAGTTCGCGCACCAGACGATCAATCAACGTGCGGTCCGCACCGACGTATTGCTCCAGGCCACTGAGGTCAATCTCCGGCGTCAAGGGCTCTGCGACAGGTTCTGGCGTCTGGTTCAAAAACCTGGAGGCCAACCAAGTGTTCAGATCCGCCAGCAGGATCGGTTTGAACAGGCAGTCGTCCATGCCCGCCTCCAGGCATCGGGCCTTCTCCTCGGGCTGCGCATTGGCGGTACAGCCCAGAATCAATGTAGGTGGCAATCCCTTGGCACACTCTTCATCGCGGATTGCACCCGCCAGTTCATAACCGCTGAGCCTGGGCATATTGCAGTCGGTAACCACCAGATCGAACTCATGTTTGCGCCACAGCTTAAGCGCCCGTGCGCCCTCTTCGGCCTCCAGAACATGATGCCCAAGGTGGCTCAGTTGCCGTGAAAGCAACAGTCGATTAGGCGGGTGATCGTCAACCACCAGAATCGTCAGTGGCCGCGTTGGCGCCTGCAATCCGCTCTCCACGGCCTCAATGGAAGGCAACGACGACAATGCGATCAGCTCAAGATTGATGTCGACCTGCGTGCCTTGTCCAAGGACGCTGTCGAGTTGCAACCGCCCGCCCATCATTTCGCACAGCGTGCGGCTGATCACCAACCCCAGGCCAGAACCGCTTCGAGCGGACTGTCGGCCGTTATCGGCCTGGCTGAACGGGCTGAACAGCCGTTGCCGGTCGACGGCGCTGATGCCAATGCCGGTGTCTTCAATGCGCACGCTGACCGCCAGATGCCCCGACATGGCGGGCGCCACTCGCAGCGTCAAGCTCACTTCACCCTCACGGGTGAACTTGATGGCGTTGCTCAGCAGATTGGACAGCACCTGTTTGAAGCGTGTGGGATCGATCAACACATCACAGTCACTGTGTTCGTCCAGATCGATTCGCCACGCCAGCGCTTTCTGCCGTGCCAGGCCTTCGAAAACCCGACACACCGATTCCACCAGCCCCCGCAGATTGGCGCGCTCAGGGGTCAGGGATAAATGCCCTGACTCGATACGCGCGATATCCAGAATGTCGCCGATCAGCGCCAGCAATTGTTGTGCGGCACTGGACGCCACCTCAATGGCGCTACGGTCGGTGACGCCCTCGTCCGCACGCTTCAAGGCCAGTTCGAGCATGCCGATCAGGGCGTACAACGGTGTGCGTAGCTCGTGACTCATGGTCGCCAGAAAAGTGGTTTTGGCGCCATTGGCATCCTCCGCCTCAGCCTTGGCGTCCTGCAATTGCCGCAACCATTGCTGGCGCTGGCGGATCTGCCGACGCTGCCAGGCGATCCAGCCCAAGGCGAGCAACAGCAAGGCTCCCGCCACGGCAAACGCTTGAACAATGCCTTGGCGATGACGCAACCAATAGCTGTCATCCACCACCACGTCATTGCTCCAGCGGGCCACCAGATCGTCCATCTCCTGGGGCGAGATGCTCAGCAATGCCTTGTTCAGAATCGAGTGCAGCTCCAGCGCATCACTTCCGGTCGCCAGAGCGATGCGTGCCGGTTCATCGCCCACGGTACTGCTGATGCGCAGACGCCCGCTGTAATACCGGGCAATCAGGTAGCGGGTCATGAACAACGAACTGAGCGCGGCATCGGCTTCCCCCTTCATGACCATTTCCAGGCCTTGGGCCGGGCTTTGCACATCCAGCATCCGCACCTGCGGTGCCCTGGCAAGAATGAATGCGCGCATGGGATGACTGTGATAAATCGCCAGGCGTTTGCCGGCCAGATCGTCCAGCGTTCTCGGGCTGCCGGGGGTGACTGCACTGACCAGCGTGTATGGATTGGTGACGTAAGGGCTGGTAAAACGCAGCGCGGCCACACCTTCAGTCGTGGGGATGAGCGCCGGCAATATGTCGATCTCGCCAGCCTTGAGTCGCTGGATCTGCTCGTCCAGGGATTGGCCCCGCTGCACGTCAAAGTTCAAACCGCTACGCTGGCTGATCAGCGTCAATAATTGCGCGGTCAACCCGCTGAATCGCCTTTCGGCGTCATAGAAAGTCAAAGGCGCAAAGTCCCCGACCACTCCGACGCTCACCGTCGGATGCTGATCCCGCCAGTGCTGTTCACTGGCGCTCAGACTCACCCGCTGCAGACCCAGTCGATTGGCGCGGCCGGCACTCCATCGTTGCTCGATGGCAGAGCGTTGCTCCATCGGGATCGCCGCCAGTGCCTGGTCGACGATGTTTTTCAGGCGCGTATTGTCCCGCACCAATGCGAAACCGAACGGGTTGGCGTCAAGGCCGGATGGCCCCATCAACTGAACGTTATTGTGGTAGTTGTTGTTGATCAGGTAATTGGCACTGATAAGGTCGCCGAGATACACATCATCCTGCCTGTATGCCACGGCTCCGAGTGCATCGAGCGCCGACGGGTAACGTTGCAGATCAGCCTTGGGATAGAAGGCTTTGACGGTCTGCTCCGGCAGATAGTCGGCGACCATGGCGATGCGTTTACCCGCCAGATCCTCGGGCATGCGCTCGTCCAGTCTGGTGACCAGCATCGGCTGATCTTCGGCATAGGCGCTGGTTCGATTCAGTTCGGGATCGGCGGCCTCGAAGCTGTTGGAGGTTCCCAGCAGATCCAGGTCTTTGCGTTTGAGTGCCTCCATCGCCGACTCGCGTGTGCCGTAGCGCAGCACCTCGACGTTGACGTGCAGCAGTTGCGCAAGCAGCTCGACGTAATCGGCGGTAATGCCCTCCAGTTCATCGTGATTGCGCGTCAATTCGAAGGGCGGGTAGTCCGGCCCCGTTACTCCGACGCGCAACACCCGTTTGCTGACCAGCCAATTGCGGTCATCCATGCCCAGCTGGACGGCATAGCCATCCACCGTGGAGCGCCCCAGCAGGCGCAATGACTTAGGCTCGTCGGCTACCGCGACCAGGGCCTGCGATACAAGACATAGCATCAAGCCCCACTGGAAGATGCGCACGGTCGAGTTCACTCAGAGATCAGAAGATTACGCTTGGCGAAATCGCGCAGGTGTACCGCAGCGTTCACGCCCAGTTTTTCGATCAAGCGGGTCTTGTAGGTGCTGACGGTCTTGTGACTCAGGTGCATACGTTCGGCGATCGCCTTGTTGCTCATGCCCTGGGCCAAATACCGCAGGATTGTCAGTTCGCGGTTGGAAAGTTTATCGATCATCTCTTTTTCGCTGCGTTGCCGGGGGTCCTGCGATCCCGCAGGCAACCGCGCGAAAAAGGTGTAACCGGCCATGACGGCGTGCACGGCTTTTTGCAATTGTTGCAAGGAGCGGGTCTTGGCGACATAAGCCATGGCCCGGGCGCGCATGCAACGCTCTTGAAAAAAAAGCGGATCCAGGGAAGTGAAAACCAGTACCAGACATAGCCAACCATTGGCCCTGATCCGGTCCAGCAGCTCCAGCCCATCGCCACCGGGCATAACCAGATCCAGTATCACCAGATCGACTGCATGCTCACGAAGTATCGATAAGGCCTCGCCAACACTGGACGCCTCAAAAATGAGTTTGAAGCCTTCCCGCTCGAGTACAAGTGTGACTGCGGCACGTACCACCGGATGATCGTCCACAATCAGCGCTTTCTTCATGGCAATTCCTTTGCAAAAACTCAACGATTGCCCGCCGGTAACCGCCGGGATAGACGCAGCGGCTGCGCAATGACTTTTGCACGGAAAGCAGGAGAAATGTACCTATCAGAAATGATAGTACCGACGAACGGTAACCCTGGACTCAACCGATCCGTTGTCGACTCCGCTCCTGATCCAGTGGCGATGCAGCTTCACACGCAGGCGGATCGATGAGCTCCATCAGCCGTCGAATGGCGGCTAAATCCGGCAGCGCCGCGTGGTCTTCGTAGATCAAGGCGTGGTGAACCTGGCGGTTATCGCGCAAGAACCCGGACAGATCCAATGCCCCTGCCGCCAGAGAGGCATTGATGATCACCAGGTCGAACGGCTCGCAACCGTACTCGACCAAGGTCAGCATCTGCACAAGGCTGTGCACCGGTGCCACCCGGTAATAACCGAGCTGATTGAACAACCGCTCGGTTTTCAGCCGGTGAAAATGCTGTTCGTCGGCGATCAGGATGCGCAAGGCTTTATTGGTCATCGCGGGCCTCCAGGTCAATGGCTGATGAGTGAGGCGGCAAGGCTACGGAAGACTCGGGAAGCGTTCTGTAGGACTTTTCCTAAAAATAGGGCGCTCTGTCCGACTTAAAGATCAAAAGATCGCGGCCTTCGTAGGAGCTGACGCAGCTTGCGACAGCTCCTACTTTTGGCAGCCTTACTGCCAGCCAAACCGCCGAATATAGAAACCTTTCACCGCCTGGGTCAGTGCCATGTACGCCAGCAGAATCACCGGCAGGAACACAAAATACAGCGACGGCAGCGCCTGCAATTTGAAGTAATGCGCCAGCGGCCCCATCGGCAGGAAAATCCCCACGGCCATGATAATGCCCGTCATCACCAGCAGCGGCGTGGCGGCGCGGCTTTGCAGGAACGGCACCTTCGGCGTGCGGATCATGTGCACGATCAGCGTCTGGGTCAGCAGCCCGACCACGAACCAGCCGGACTGGAACAGGGTCTGGTGGTCCGGGGTGTTGGCATCGAACACGTACCACATCAAGGCAAAGGTGCTGATGTCGAAGATCGAACTGATCGGGCCGAAAAACAGCATGAAGCGTCCGACGTCCGCTGGCTGCCAGCGTTGGGGCTGTTTCAGCATGTCTTCATCGACGTTATCGAACGGGATGGCGATCTGCGAAATGTCATAGAGCAGGTTCTGCACCAGCAGGTGCATCGGCAGCATGGGCAGGAACGGAATGAACGCACTGGCCACCAGTACCGAGAACACGTTGCCGAAGTTCGAACTGGCGGTCATTTTGATGTACTTGAGCATGTTGGCGAAGGTCCGTCGCCCTTCCAGCACGCCCTCCTCCAGCACCATCAGACTTTTTTCCAGAAGAATGATGTCCGCCGCTTCCTTGGCGATGTCCACCGCGCTGTCCACCGAAATGCCGATGTCAGCAGTGCGCAGGGCCGGCGCATCGTTGATGCCGTCGCCCATGAAGCCGACCACGTGACCGTTGCCCTTGAGCAGGCGGACGATACGCTCCTTGTGCGACGGCGTGAGTTTGGCGAAGACGTTGGTGGTCTCCACCGCCACCGCCAGTTCGGCGTCGCTCATGCGCTCGATGTCGTTGCCCATCAGCAGGCCTTGCTGTTCCAGCCCGACTTCACGGCAGATTTTCGCGGTCACCAGTTCGTTGTCGCCAGTCAGCACTTTCACCGCCACACCGTGCGCGGCCAGGGCCTTGAGTGCCGGCGCGGTGCTTTCCTTCGGTGGATCGAGGAAAGCCACATAACCGATCAGCGTCAGCGCCTGTTCATCGGCCAGGCTGTAAGTGTCGCGGCCCTCGATCATTGGCCGCGCCGCCACCGCCACCACCCGCAGGCCTTCGGCATTGAAGGTGGCGGTGACCTGGCGAATCCGCGCCAACAATTCATCGCTCAGCGCCTCGTCGGCATCGCCATGGCGCACCCGGGTGCACACCGCCAGCACTTCTTCCACCGCGCCTTTGCAGATCAGCAGATGCGGCTGATCACGCTCGGCCACCACCACCGACATGCGCCGACGGGTGAAGTCGAACGGAATCTCGTCGACCTTGCGAAACGCCGTGCCGACTTTCAGTTCACGGTGGATCTCCACGTGTTCCAGCACGGCCACGTCCAGCAGGTTTTTCAGGCCGGTCTGGTAGTAGCTGTTGAGGTAGGCCATTTCCAACACGTCATCGGAATCGTTGCCCCAGACATCGACGTTGCGCGCGAGGAAGATTTTGTCCTGGGTCAGCGTGCCGGTCTTATCGGTGCAGAGCACGTCCATGGCGCCGAAGTTCTGGATCGCATCAAGGCGTTTGACGATGACTTTTTTGCGCGACAGGAACACCGCGCCATTTGCCAGGGTCGAGGTGACAATCATCGGCAACATTTCAGGGGTCAGGCCCACGGCGATCGACAGCGCGAACAGCAACGCTTCGGTCCAGTCACCCTTGGTGAAACCGTTGATGAACAATACCAGCGGCGCCATGACGAACATGAAGCGGATCAGCAACCAGCTGACTTTGTTGACCCCGGTCTGAAACGAAGTCGGCGCACGATCGGTGGCACCGACCCGCTGCGCCAGCGCGCCGAAATAGGTGTTGTTGCCAGTGGTGAGAATCAGCGCCATCGCCGTGCCGGACACCACGTTGGTGCCCATGAACAGGATGTTGTCGAGGTCCAGCGGGTTGTGGGTGTGGTTGTCCTGCTGACGTGGGAATTTTTCCACCGGCATCGATTCACCGGTCATCGCGGCCTGGCTGACGAACAGGTCCTTGGCGTTGAGCACTCGGCAATCGGCAGGAATCATGTCACCGGCCGAGAGCACGATCAGGTCACCCGGCACCAGTTGCTTGATCGGCAATTCGAGGCGTTGCGCACCGTTGTTCGCCACCTCCCGACGCATCACCGTGGCGGTGTTGCTGACCATCGCCTTGAGCGCGTCGGCGGCCTGGTTGGATTTGGTTTCCTGCCAGAAACGCAGCAAGGTCGAGAGCACCACCATCGAGAAAATCACGATGGCGGCTTTCATGTCTTCGGTCAGCCAGGAGATCACCGCCAGCAAGGTCAGCAGCAGGTTGAACGGGTTTTTGTAGCAGTGCCACAGGTGGGTCCACCACGGCAGCGGTTGCTCGTGCTCGACTTCATTGAGGCCGTATTGTTCGCGCAGCGCATCGGCCTCGGGTTCAGTCAGGCCGTCAGGGTGGCTGCCGAGGTTATCCAGCAATTGGCCGGTGTCGCTGTTGGCAGCGGCGACCAGGGTTTGCGCGAGCGTCGGCGGGACTTCACGGCTGACCGTGGTGTCGGTGAAGCTTTCCAGCAGCGCCAGTCGACGGAAGTGCCGGGCGATGTGACGGTTTCGCAGGAATCCGGCGAAGAATTCTTTCAGCCAGGTCAGGTTCATGGCAGTGCCCCCCAGGGTCAGCCGGGAAACCGTCGAGCAGGCGTGTCGAGGCGCTGCGATGACGACACGGGGTCGAACATCACACGCTGTTCAGCGTCGATGAGAGGACGTCGGGAGTCGGGCCAAAACCGGCCACGATCGGGATGCCGCTGCTCGCTTTACGGCGAGACAACGGCAGAAAAAGGCTGCGCGTTATCTTGCCGGGAAAATGCCGGTTACCGAGACCGGCCGACAACTGTCACTCGAACAAGTACCCACTGTGGGTCTCCGCTAATTGATGAAAACGCGCGAAGCTTACGCCGCGATATCTAGAGAGTAAACGCTGCGCAGGGGTGTTGCGGGGGGAATCGCGGGGTTCTTCAGGAAGGGTTCAGGTTGATCGCAAACCTGTGGCGAGGGGGCGTTCCGACAAGCCCCCTCGCCACAAAATCTTAGCTGGCAGTAGCCAACAACAAGTCCCTGACCGACCGGCCATGCCCGCGGGATTTGCCATGGTCATACAACGAGCCGGCAATTTCATCGGCGCGGATCGGCAGGATCGACAGCAAGGTGTCGCTCAAGCCGTGGCTGGCCTGGCAGAAACCCTGCATGTAGATCCCGGCCTTGCAACGCTCGTCGGTGATCAGCCTGTAATTGCGATCGACTTCGAAATCGCCGAGGTATTGCTCCAGCGGCGCCAACAGTTTGCGGTGCATCTGCCGCTCGTAACCGGTGGCCAGCACCACGGCGTCGTAGCGGTGAACCGTGACTTCGCCGGTGGCGTTGTTGCGCATCGCCAGCTCGATACCGCGCTCGGTCGCGGTGGCTTTTTCGACGGTGGTCAGGGTACGGAACGCATGGCGCGCGATGCCCGAGACTTTCTGCCGGTAGAAGATCCCGTAGATGCGTTCAATCAGGTCGATGTCCACCACCGAATAGTTGGTGTTGTGGTACTCGTTGACCAGACGCTCGCGTTCACTGCTGGCCTGCTGGAACACCAGGTCGGTGAACTCCGGCGAGAACACCTCGTTGACGAAGGGGCTGTCATCGGCCGGTTTGAGGGCCGAACCGCGCAGGATCATGTCCACCTGCACCGACGGGAAGCTGTCGTTGAGGTCGATGAAGGCTTCCGCTGCGCTCTGCCCGCCGCCGATGATCGCGATGTTCATCGGTTGGTTGTTCACACACGGTTGCCTGGCCATGCGCTCCAGGTACTGGGAATGGTGGAACACTCGACCGTCATCCTTCAGTGCCTTGAACGCTTCGGGAATCCGCGGTGTACCGCCCGCGCTGACCACCACCGAACGGGTGGTACGCACATGCTGCAAACCCTGGGTATCACGCGAGATCACTCGCAACGCCTCGACCTGCTGGTTATGCAGCACCGGCTCGATGGTCAGCACTTCCTCGCCGTAGCGACTCTGCCCGGTGAATTGCCCGGCGACCCAGCGCAGGTAGTCGTTGTACTCCATGCGGCACGGATAGAAGGTGCCGAGGTTGATGAAGTCCACCAGACGACCATGGTGCTTGAGGTAGTTGACGAAGGAATACGGGCTGGTCGGGTTGCGCAGCGTCACCAGGTCCTTGAGAAAAGAAATCTGCAGTTCGCTCTGGGTGACCAGGGTGTTGCCGTGCCAGCGGTAGTCCGCCTGCTTGTCGAGAAACAGCACATCCAGCTCGCCCTGGCTCGGCCCGCGCTCTTGCAGGGCGATGGCCAGGGCCAGGTTCGAAGGGCCGAAACCAACGCCGATCAGGTCGTGAACGATGGGCGATGCAATTGCCTGTGTCATTTCCAGTGTCCTCTGGATAAACCCCGCAGCTGCGGGGATAAAGCCTGGGTGACCTGACCGGCCTTTGGCGGCAGCAGATCGTCTGTTGAATAGGAACGAGGACCATGAAAAAAAATTTAACGAGGACTGATTTAAGCGACGTCCCACTGGCGCATACGCACCCGGCAATGCTTCATGGCATTGACGATGTGTTTTTCCACCAGCGCCTTGGAAATCCCCAGGTGCTCGGCGATTTGCGGGTGTGACAGGCCTTCGATCTTGCGCAGCAGAAAGCTCTCGCGACACAGCCGTGGCAACTCCGCCAGCGCGCGCTGGAGCATGTCCAGGCGCTGACCGTGATCGAGGCTGTTGTGGGGCGAAGGGATGAAGTAGCGTTCTTCGCTGTCGAGCACATCCAGAGACTCGACCTGACGCAAGGCATTGCGTCGATGGTCGTCGATCACCAGGTTGAGCGCGGTGCGATAAAGGAACGCCCGGGGTTGTTCGATCGGCGTGTCGCTGGAACGCTCCAGTACCCGCAGATACGCGTCATGCACCACATCTTCGGCCACCTGGCGGTTGCCTAGCCTGGCGTTCAGGAAACACACCAGCTCGCGATAGTAGTTTTCCAACATGACTCCCGGCCGCACGGGGTGCGGTTTCTATCCTTGAACCAGATCTGCCACCGCCCAAGTAGGCAGTGGCACGATGATGGCGATTTCGAGTGTGTAATTTATAGTAATTCTCATATAGATTTAAAGCGCTGTTTCTATTTGCCTGCTAAATAGTGCTGTCCTATACCTTTGACTTTGTCTGTCACTCAAAGCCTCAACGCTTAAATTCCCCGCCCCTTCCCTCGTCTACAGGACAGCTCCCCGTGGCTGTCGGTCCTCCGACAGCGTTCAGCTGTCGCCAGGTTTGGCACGCCTGCTGAATGACGGGCCGAATCCCATTGGCCGGAACCCTGCATGAAACGTCCCCGTCACACCCGACGCGCCCTGCTTGTTGCCCTTTGTCTGATCCCCGTTATCGCCATCGCGGCCTGGCAGGTTTTGCCGCCCGGTCGTGATCGGTTCGCCACGGTCCAGGTCGCGCGCGGCGACATCGAAAGCAGCGTCACGGCGCTGGGAACCCTGCAACCGAGGCGGTATGTCGATGTCGGCGCCCAGGCCTCCGGGCAGATCCACAAGATCCATGTGGAGGTCGGTGACGTGGTCAAGGAAGGCCAGTTGCTGGTGGAAATCGATCCCTCCACCCAACAGGCCAAACTCGACGCCGGGCGTTTTTCCATCGACAACCTCAAGGCGCAGCTGCAGGAGCAACGGGCACAACACGACCTGGCCCGGCAGAAATATCAGCGTCAACAGAACCTCGCCGCCGGCGGCGCGACACGGGACGAAGACGTGCAAACGGCCCAAGCCGAACTGCGCACCACCCAGGCGCGCATCGACATGTTCGAGGCGCAGATCCGCCAGGCCCAGGCCAACCTGCGCAGCGATCAGGCCGAACTCGGCTATACGCGCATTTACGCACCGATGAGCGGAACGGTCGTGGCCCTCGATGCCCGCGAAGGCCAGACCCTCAACGCCCAGCAACAAACGCCGCTGATCCTGCGCATCGCCAAACTGTCGCCGATGACGGTCTGGGCCGAGGTCTCGGAGGCTGACATCGGCCACGTCAAACCCGGCATGACCGCCTGGTTCACCACGCTCAGCGGCGGTAACCGGCGCTGGAGCAGCACGGTGCGGCAGATTTTGCCGATACCGCCCAAGCCGCTGGATCAGACCAGCCAGGGCGGCGGCAGTCCAGCCAGTTCCAGTAAAAGCGGGACGGCCCGCGTGGTGCTGTACACGGTGCTGCTGGACGTCGACAACGCCGACAACGCGCTGATGGCGGAAATGACCGCCCAAGTGTTCTTCGTTTCCAACCAGGCAAAAAACGTCCTTACCGCGCCGGTCGCCGCCTTGCAGGGCGGCCCGCAGGCCGACAGTCAAACGGCTCGGGTGGTCGCCCAGAACGGCAGCATCGAGCAACGGACCGTGCGCACCGGCATCAGCGACCGCCTGAAGGTGCAGATCCTCGACGGACTGGCCGAAGGCGATCACCTGTTGATCGGCCCCGCCGACGGCAGCGGAGGTTGAATGCAAACGCCTCTGATCGACCTGCAGGACATTCGTAAATCCTACGGTGGCGGCGACGCGCCTGAAGTTCATGTGTTGCGCGGCATCGACCTGTCGATCCACGCCGGGGAGTTCGTGGCGATCGTCGGTGCTTCCGGCTCCGGCAAATCGACGCTGATGAACATCCTCGGCTGCCTCGACCGGCCAACGTCCGGCGAGTATCGGTTCGCCGGCGAAAATGTCGCGGCACTCGACAGCGATGAACTGGCCTGGCTGCGCCGCGAGGCATTCGGTTTCGTGTTTCAGGGGTATCACCTGATTCCGTCCGGTTCGGCCCAGGAAAACGTCGAGATGCCGGCGATCTACGCCGGCACCCCAGCGGCCGAACGCCACGCCCGCGCCGCCGCCCTGCTCGACCGTCTCGGCCTGGCAGCACGCACCGGCAACCGTCCGCACCAGCTCTCCGGCGGCCAGCAGCAACGGGTGTCCATCGCTCGCGCATTAATGAATGGCGGCCACATCATCCTCGCCGACGAACCCACCGGTGCCCTCGACAGCCACAGCGGCGCCGAGGTCATGGCACTGCTCGACGAACTGGCGAGCCAGGGCCATGTGGTGATCCTCATCACCCACGACCGCGACGTGGCGGCCCGGGCCAAACGCGTGATCGAAATCCGTGACGGCCTGATCATCAGCGACAGCGCCCGCGACAACCCCGCCGTGCAGGCCTCGGCCAATCCCGGTGCGCTGCAAGCGGTGGATTTGCGCAAGCGGCTGAGCGAAGGCAGCGAGGCCACCGGTGCCTGGAAAGGCGAATTGGTGGATGCGATACACGCGGCCTGGCGGGTGATGTGGATCAACCGCTTCCGCACCGCCCTGACGCTGTTGGGGATCATCATCGGCGTCGCCTCGGTGGTGGTGATGCTGGCGGTCGGCGAAGGCAGCAAGCGTCAGGTCATGGCGCAGATGGGCGCGTTCGGCTCGAACATCATTTACCTCAGCGGCTCCGCTCCCAACCCGCGCACGCCGCCGGGCATCGTGACCCTGGATGACGTCGCCGCGCTGGCCAGCCTGCCGCAAGTCATGCGAATCATGCCGGTCAACGGCGCCGAAGCCGGGGTGCGCTTTGGCAATCTCGACCATCTGAGCTACGTCGGCGGCAATGACACGAATTTTCCGGCGATCTTCAACTGGCCGGTGGTCGAGGGCAGTTACTTCACCGAGGCCGATGAACGCAACGCCGCGGCGGTCGCGGTGATCGGCCACAAGGTGCGCAGCAAATTGCTCAAGGACGTCACCAACCCCATCGGCCAATACATCCTGATCGAAAACGTGCCCTTTCAGGTCGTCGGCGTGCTCGCAGAAAAAGGCGCCAGCTCCGGCGACTCCGACAGCGACAACCGGATTGCCGTGCCCTACTCGGCCGCCAGTGTCCGGCTGTTCGGCACCCACAACCCCGAATACGTGGCCATTGCCGCGGCCGACGCGCGCAAGGTCAAAGCGACCGAAAAGGCCATCGAGCAGTTGATGCTGCGCCTGCACGACGGCAAACACGATTTCGAACTGACCAACAACGCCGCGATGATTCAGGCCGAGGCGCGCACGCAAAATACGCTGTCGCTGATGCTCGGTTCGATTGCGGCGATCTCGCTGCTGGTGGGCGGCATCGGCGTGATGAACATCATGCTCATGACCGTGCGCGAACGGACCCGGGAGATCGGTATCCGCATGGCCACCGGCGCTCGTCAGCGCGACATATTGCGCCAGTTCCTCACTGAAGCCGTGATGCTCTCGGTGGTCGGCGGGATCGCCGGCATCGCCCTGGCGCTGATCGTCGGCGGCGCATTGGTGCTCAGCAAAGTCGCGGTGGCCTTTTCCCTGGCGGCGGTCATCGGCGCCTTCGCCTGCGCACTGATCACCGGCGTTGTCTTCGGCTTCATGCCGGCCCGCAAAGCTGCCCGACTCGACCCGGTCACGGCCCTTACCAGTGAATGATCGATCTATGAAACCGCAACTGAGCCTGTTGACCCTTTGCCTGTTACTCGGCGCCTGCAGCCACCCGGCTGCGCGCCCGGACAGCGGCATTCCACCACCGCCGGCCTGGCAATCGCCACACGATGAAAGTGCCTCCCGGACGAGTCGACAATGGTGGACGCAGTTCGGCAGCCCGCAGCTTGATCGCCTGATCGAACAGGCCCGCGTCGGCAGTTATGACCTCGCCGCAGCCATCGCTCGGGTGCATCAGGCCCGGGCCGACACGGTGATTGCCGGCGGCTCGCAGTTGCCGGAGATCAAGGCCGGCATGAACGCCAACCGCCAGAAATTGCTGCGCGGCAACGGCTATAGTCAACTCGATGCCGACAGCAGCAACAAGGCCGTGGACTACTTTGACGCCAACCTCAGCGCCAGTTACGAGATCGACTTCTGGGGCGGCAAACGCGCGTCCCGGGACAGTGCGCAATTCGGGCTGCGCGCCAGCGAGTTCGATCAGGCCACGGTTGAATTGACCTTGCTCAGCGGCGTGGCCAACAGCTACGCGCAAGCCTTGTCGCTGGATGAACAAAGTCGCATTGCCGAGCTGAACCTGGCCAATGCACAGAACGTTTTGAAACTGGTGCAGACCCGTTTCGACTCAGGCTCGGCCACCGCGCTGGAACTGGCCCAACAAAAAAGCCTGGTGGCGGCGCAACAACGGCAATTGCCGCTGATTCGCCAGCAAGCCGAGGACGCCCGGATCAGCCTCGCCGCCCTGCTGGGCCGACCGGTTCAGCAACTTCCGCCCAGCCACGAATCCTTCGAGCAACTGCAATGGCCTGCCATCGATGCCGGATTGCCCAGCGAACTGCTCAGCCGCCGCCCGGACATCGCCCGCGCCGAAGCGCAACTGGCCGCCGCCCAGGCCAACGTCACGGTCGCACGCGCAGCCATGTTGCCCGCCGTGACCCTCAGCGCCGACATCGGCTCGGGCGCCAACACGGCCAGCGACATTCTGCGCAGCCCGTTCTACAACCTCACCGCCGGGCTGGTCGCACCGATCTTCAACAACGGCCGCCTCGGTGCCGAGCGCGACAAGGCCACGGCCCGCCAACAAGAACTGCTGGAAGCCTACCGAGGCGCGATCATCAATGCGTTTGCCGACGTCGAAAAAGCCCTCAACAGCATTCGCGGCCTGGATGAACAGCGGCAGTGGCAACGCGAAGAACTGAACCAGGCCCAGGCCGCGTTCAACATTGCGCAAAGCCGCTATCAGGCTGGCGCCGAGGATTGGCTGACGGTGCTGGAAACGCAGCGCACGCTGTATGCGGCGCAGGACTCGAATGTGCAACTGCGGTTGTCGCGGTTGCAGGCGAGCATTGCGTTGTACAAGGCGTTGGGTGGGGGGTGGCAGGTGCTTTGATCGAGGTTATCCGTCACCAAAAACTGTGTGGCGAGGGAGCTTGCTCCCTTGCCACAAGTGCCTGGCTTACGAACTCAGCGGCTTGACCTTCAGATTCCGCGCATACCATGGCCGTTGCGGCACTCGCCGGAACAAATCCGCGAGTTTCTTTTCATCCGTACCGAAGGTAATGCGCAGCGCCAGCTTCATGGTTTCCGGGTCCATTTCCACCGACTTGCCGACCTGCAATCCCGGCGTAGTGCTGCAACCGTGGGTGCTCGGGCCGAGCCACGGATCATCGACTTCAACCCAGCGCCCCGGGGCGAACCAAGGCACGCCATTGACCTCAAGCCGACTGAGCTCCCCCGGATGGAAACGCTCGTGGGCGCGGAACCAGTCTTCCAGGCGATCGTCGATCCAGCCATGGAAGTGCCAGAACACCGGGTTCACGTGGGATGAAAACGGGTCACCGAGGAAGTCGTTTTCCGGCGCATACCAGCGCGCGGCAAAGTCCGCCGGATCCCGGGCAAAAGGCACCGGCTGACCGTTGGAGGGATCCCGTGGCACCGAGGCCCAGCGCATGTGCAGCCAGTCGTGCAGCCCCAGTTCCACCTCCGAACCGAACTGCCCCAGGGTCAACTTCGACAGATAACGCGGGTCGCGGTAACGGGATTCCCATACCTGAAAATTGCTGTGGTAGGTCTCGGCAGTCTTGATGTCGCTGACCCACTGGGTGTACTCGGTGTCTTCGGCGGCCAGCCAGGTGGGCGGCAGCGCCGTGCCATCGTGATTGTCGAAATAGCGGGCGAAGCCCTGACGGTCGCGTTCAAGCTCCGGCTGCGGCATCGGGAAGCTCGACCAGGACGGCAGGTCCTGCATCGAACGCGCCGTGCCGAGCATGTGCCGGTGCATGAAGAAAAAGTCGATCCCCGAGCCGTTACGGTCTTTGCGCGGCCCCCGGGCATCGCGCTCATTGCCTCGCGGGCCCGGCTGCCAGCCGATGCCGCGCAAGGCGCCCTGTTGGTCCTTGGAGAGTTTGTGCCATTTGTCCCGCGAGGCGTGCCAGAGCTGGTGGAACAAACGGTGCTCGGGGGAAATCAGCCACGCCAGTAACGGCGGATTCAACCCCACACGCTCACGGGCTTCGGGAAACAGCCGTTTGCGCGCGACAAAGCGATTGTCCAGTTCCAGCAAACCGAGCGGGCGATCCAGGCGCAGGATCCGCCCGCTGAGGGTGCCACTGCCGGCATTGCCGAAATCGGCCCAGACCTCATCGAACGTGACCGCCAGCTCATAAGCCGGCGCGCCGTTGGCCGATTGCCGATCGATCAGGCGCCAGTACAGCTGGCTGGCGTCAGGCGACACCAGGTCGCCGATCACCCGATAACGCGGCTCGGCTTCACCGCGTAACTGCTGCGCGGTATCGAGGCAGCCACGCAGGCCACGGCCGCGCTGAGCGATGTCGAGAAACAGCTCCAGCCCGTGCTGCGGTAAACCGTCGAGGCCCGCTTGCGAACCTTCGAAGCGGATATCCCAGATGCCTCGCAGCGAGTTGGCCAACTGCTGACCCGCGGTGTCCGCGAGGTCGACCGTCGCCTCGCCGGGGGTAATCGTCGGGTCCGGCTTCGTCCATTCGCGATGCCCATAATAAGCCGCAGGCACGGCAGCGCCAGTCAGCGCCAGGCCTGCCATGAACCATCGTCGAGAAATCGTCATTGCCCTACCTGTGTCAGCCATGAAGCAGGCTTTATCCAAGCTAGAACGTTTGTTGTGCGGGGAAATTTAAGCGTGCCAAACACATTCCCCTGTGGCGAGGGAGCTTGCTCCCGCTCGGCTGCAAAGCAGTCGTAAATCCGGCGCATGCGGTGTGCCTGGCAGAACGAGGTTGCAGGTTTCAGGACTGCTTCGCAGTCCAACGGGAGCAAGCTCCCTCGCCACAGGTATCTCGCTATCTCCTAATTTTTTCTGCCAGCCACTCGTTCCTCCCAGATAGCAAAGGCCCCTGCGCCTGCACCGGGGCGGCGAACCTGACAGAGATGGCAATGACAAAACCACGTTCGAAAAAGGCTCTTTACATCGGCCTGCCGCTGGCCCTGGCGATCAGCGCCGGCGCGGGCTTCGCAGTCTGGTATTACGGGTTCAAGGACAACCCCGGTTACCCGATCAAGGTCATGCAACAGGCCGACGAGTTGCACGAGCGCATGCTCTCCTTCGATAGCCACATCAGCCTGATGCAGAACTTCGGCACCCAGGGCAATGAAGCCGACAAGGATGGCGAGGGCCAGTTCGACCTGGTCAAGGCCAACCGCGGACGCCTGTCCGGTGCGGCCCTGACGATTTTCGGCTGGCCGGAACTGTGGAATGGCGCCAACGCGCCGCACAAGCCCACCGCCGGTTTTGTCGAAGAGGCACGCAACCAGCAGGAGATCCGCTACAAGATTATTTCCGGGATGGTCCGTGATTTTCCCAATCAGGTCGCCATTGCCTACACCCCCGACGATTTCCGTCGCTTGCACGGCGAAGGCAAGTTCGCGATTTTCATCAGCATGCTCAATGCCTACCCGCTGGGCCACGACCTGAACCTGCTGGACCTGTGGACGGCACGCGGCATGCGCATGTTCGGCTTCAGCTACATCGGCAATAACGACTGGGCCGACTCTTCGCGCCCCTTGCCGTTTTTCAACGATTCGCCGGATGCCCTCGACGGCCTCTCGGACCTGGGCAAGCAAGCGGTGCATCGTTTGAATGATCTGGGCGTGATCATCGACGTATCGCAAATGTCGACCAAGGCCCTGGAGCAAGTCGCGCAATTGAGCCGCACACCGATGGTCGCTTCGCACTCGGCGCCACGGGCGATGGTCGATATCCCGCGCAATCTCAGCGACAAGGAAATGCAGCTGATCAAGAACAGCGGCGGCGTGGTGCAGGTGGTCGGTTTCTCCCAATACCTGCGCCCGCTGACCCAGACCACCCAGGACAAACTCAACGAACTGCGCAAAGCGTTCGACCTGCCGCCCCTGCCGAACCTCGCCATGGCATTGATGCCGGGCGATCCGGTCATCGCTGCCTGGCCCGAGAAAAAATTCGGCCAGTACGCCAGCCGTCTCTACGCGATTCTCGAAGAAGAACCCAAAGCCAGCCTCAAGGACCTCGGCGACGCCATCGATTACACGGTGCGAAAAATCGGCATTGACCATGTCGGCATCAGCTCCGACTTCAACGAAGGGGGCGGCGTCAAAGGCTGGGAAAACGTCGGTGACATTCGCAATGTCACGGCGGAACTGATCTCGCGCGGCTACTCCGAAGCAGACATCGCCAAGCTCTGGGGCGGCAACTTCCTGCGGGTCTGGGATCAGGTGCAGAAAGCCGCCAAGCCGGCGCTGATTTCACAACAAGGCACGAGCACACCATGAGCGATCGTCGCACTTTTCTGAAACAGGCCGGAATCCTCGCCGCCGGCCTGCCGTTGACTGCCGGCCGGGACAACGTCGCCAACGCCACGCCAGTGCCCTCGCTGCCTGGGGACAAATGGGCGCAACTGCGGCAGCTGTTCAACCAGGATCCGGATTACCTGCATTTCTCCAATTTCCTGATCACCTCGCACCCAAAACCTGTGCGTGAAGCGATCGAGATGCACCGTGCCGCCCTCGATAAAAACCCCGGGTTGGCGATGGACTGGGACCTGGGTGTGATCGAGCAGCGCGAAGAAGAGGTGCGTGTCTGGGCCGGTCGTTACCTGCAAGCCAATGCCAGACAGATCGCCTTGACCGGCAGCACCACCGAAGGCCTGGCGATGATTTACGGCGGCGTTCATGTACGCCCCGACCAGGAAATCCTCACCACCGCCCACGAGCATTACGCGACCCACACCATTCTCGATCTGCGCACCCAACGGGACGGTACTCGGGTGCGCAAGATCAGGTTGTTCAAGGATCCGCAGACGGTGTCCAAAGCGGAGATCCTGGCCTCGATCGACCAGAACATCAAACCGCAAACCCGTGTACTCGGCATGACCTGGGTGCACTCCGGCAGCGGCGTGAAACTGCCGATCGCCGACATCGGCGCACTGGTGGACAAGCACAATCGCGGCCGCGCCGATCAGGACCGCATTATTTACCTGGTCGACGGCGTGCACGGCTTTGGTGTCGAGGACTTGAGTTTTCCCGCCATGAACTGCGACTTCTTCATCGCCGGCACCCATAAATGGATGTTCGGTCCCCGTGGCACAGGCATCGTTTGCAGCCGCAGTGAAGAGGTCAAATACGTCACGCCGATCATCCCGACCTTCTCCGAAGCCACGGCCTTCTCCACCACCATGACGCCGGGCGGCTACCACTCGTTCGAGCACCGCTGGGCGCTGAACGAAGCCTTCAAGCTGCATTTGCAATGGGGCAAGGCCGATGTTCAGGCGCGTATCCATGCCCTGAACAGCCATATGAAAAAACGCCTGCAAGCGCACCCGCAGATCGAACTGGTCACGCCCGTGAGTCCCGAGCTGTCATCCGGTTTCAGCTTCTTTCGGGTCAAGGGCAGAAGCAGCGACAAGATCGCCGCCTGGCTGATGCAAAACCGCGTGATCGCCGATGCCGTGGAGCGCGACGTGGGCCCGGTGATCCGCACGGCGCCGGGGCTGCTCAACACCGAAGCTGAAGTCGACCGCTTCATCGCGTTGCTCGGCAAACAGCTCTGATCGCCAGCCCCATGGTTAATGTCGTAATGCGATCTGTAGCAGCAGGCTTCGCCAGCTGCTACAGAGATTTGCGTCGCGGCGGAAGTTGCCCCCTGATCCCTTTTCTTTTTATCGAGAGCAATGATGAACAGTGAGCTGCGTAGCTTTTCCCTGAAGACGCTCCCCGCACTGGCCTTCGCCGCCGTGGTTGCAGGCCTGCTGCCGGGTGCCGCTCAGGCCGCCGCCCCCGCCCCGCCCGGCAAAGTGTTCAAGGACTGCAAGCACTGCCCGGAGATGGTCGTGCTGCCCACCGGGACTTTCACCATGGGCACCCCGGACAATGAGGTAGGCCGCGAGCCCGACGAAGGTCCATTGCACCCGGTGACCTTCGCCAAACCGCTGGCCATCAGCCGCTTTCAGGTGCTGGCCGGCGAGTGGGACGCGTACCTGCGCGACAGCGGTTACCTCATGCCCGACGGCGACACCCGGCCGGGCCGCGAGTGCAAGGCCGGCGTGCCGCGCTATGAACGCACGGCCAGGCATCCGGCGGTGTGCATGAACTTCCCCGAGGTCAATGCCTATGTGGCCTGGCTCTCGAAGAAGACCGGCAAGCACTATCGACTGGTCAGCGAATCGCTGCGTGAGTATGCCGCCCGCGCGGGCAGCAGTGGCCCGTTCCCCTTCCCGTTCGATGAAGGCAAGGAATACAGCATCGCCAAACACGCCAACACCTACGGCGCCGCCGATGGCTACAACTTCACCTCACCGGCGGGCAGCTTCCCGGCCAACGCCTTCGGCGTGTACGACATGCACGGCAACGTCTATGAGTGGACCGCCGATTGCTACAACGACAACTACGTCGGCGCACCGAGCGATGGCAGCGCCTGGTTGACCGGCGAATGCACCGCCCGGCGCATTCGCGGCAATGACTGGGGTGAAGCACCGGTGTTCTCGCGTTCGGGCAACCGTAATGCCACCTTCCCCGACACCCGTGGCGACTGGCTCGGTTTTCGCGTCGCGCGGGATCTTTGAGGCTCCCACCTCCTGTCGCATGACCTGCAACAAACCCGTGCGCGGCTAAATCGCCGCCCACGGGTTTCGTCTTTCAAGCAGCCAAACTCTTGAACCTTTGCCCTTTAGCGGCACTTGAAGCGGAAACTTCCATGACCTCAAAATCCCGCGGAGCCTTCAGTGAAGTCCTCGGCCTGCTCAGGCCTTTCCGGGTCATCGTTGTGGTGTCGATCATGCTCGGCATGCTCGGTGGCCTCAGCATCACCGCGTTACTGGCGACCATCAATGACGCGCTGAACGCCGCCGATACCCCGTCGACCCGGGTGTTGGCAACGTTTATCGGCCTGTGCGCAGTGGCGTTGCTGACGTCGATCCTGTCGGACATCGGCACCAACCATGTCGGGCAACACATCATTGCCGGGCTGCGTAAATCCCTGGGGGAAAAAGTCCTGTTGGCACCGATCGTACAGATCGAGCGCTTCCGCAGTTATCGACTGATTCCGGTGCTGACCCATGACGTCGACACCGTCAGTGATTTCGCCTTTTCCTTCGCGCCGCTGGCCATTGCGTTCACCGTCACCCTCGGCTGCCTGAGCTACCTGGCCTACCTGTCGTTGCCGATGTTTGCCTTGCTGCTGGTGGCCCTGGTGATCGGCACCGCGCTGCAATACGTGGCCCGGACCAAGGGCATCAAGGGTTTCCAGGCGGCTCGCGAAGCCGAGGACGAACTGCAAAAGCACTACAGCGCGATTGCCGCCGGCGCCAAGGAACTGCGCATCCATCGTCCGCGCCGCCAACGCATGTTCAGCCAGCGCATCGAAGGCACCGCTGACTTCATCTGCAACACGCACATCCGCGCGGTCAACACCTTCGTGGTGGCCAAGACCCTTGGCTCGATGCTGTTTTTCGTGGTGATCGGCCTGGCGCTGGCCCTGCAATCGCTGTGGCTGGGCACCGATAAAGCGGTACTCAGCGGGTTCGTGCTGGTGCTGCTGTACATGAAAGGCCCGATGGAATACCTGGTCACCACCCTGCCGGTGGTCAGCCGCGCCAACATTGCGTTCAAGCGCATTGCCGACCTGGCGGAGCAATTTTCTTCACCGGAACCGCACCTGCTGCTCAGTGACAAAGACGCGCCGAAACCGGTGGTCGAACACCTTGAAATGCGCGACGTGCATTTCGCCTTCCCGACGGTGGACGGCAGCAAGCCCTTCGCCCTCGGGCCGGTCAACCTGTCCATCGCCCAGGGCGAGATCGTGTTTATCGTCGGCGAGAATGGCGGCGGCAAGACCACGCTGATCAAGTTGCTGCTGGGGCTGTATGCGCCCCAGGGCGGGGAAATCATCCTTAACGGTAAGCCGGTCCTGGCGCATAACCGCGACGACTATCGCCAGTTGTTCACCACGATTTTCGCCGACTACTACCTGTTCGACGAATTGGTGCAAGGTGAGCAGAACGTTCCCGAAGACGCCAACCGTTACCTGGAACGCCTGGAAATCTCGCACAAGGTCTGCATCCGCGATGGCGCCTTCAGCACCACCGACCTGTCCACCGGTCAGCGTAAACGCCTGGCCCTGTTGAACGCCTGGCTGGAAGAACGCCCGGTGCTGGTGTTCGACGAGTGGGCGGCCGACCAGGACCCGGCCTTCCGGCGCATCTTCTACACCGAGCTGTTGCCGGAACTCAAATACCTGGGCAAGACCATCATCGTCATTTCCCACGACGACCGTTACTTCGATGTCGCCGACCAATTGGTGCGAATGGAAGGCGGCAAGCTCGTCGCACAAAAGAAACCGTTGGCGACCGCCTGAACGATCCACCGCCGACTACGAGAGCCCCGATGAACGACTTGATCGATGATGATGTACTGGCGCTGCTGCTGGCCGATGCCGGTGATCAACCCCAAGGGATAACCGCCCGCGTCAACCAGCGCCCGGCGCCGCTGTCTTTCGCCCAGCAGCGGCTGTGGTTTCTCCAGCAACTGTCACCGGACAACGCCGCCTACAACCTGCCCCGTGTCATGCGCATCACCGGCCCCCTGGCGCCCCGGCGGCTGGAAACAGCCCTGAACAAGGTGCTTGAGCGTCACGATATTTTGCGCAGTGCCTTCGTCGAAATCGATGGTTGCGCCATGCAGGTGGTCGATGCGCAGGCAACACTGGTGCTCGACCATGAAGACCTGTCGGGCCTGTCGGACGAGGCCCGCGCCAACCGGATCGCGCTACGTATCGAGGCCCAGGCCGGCACGCCGTTCGATCTGCGTCAGGCGCCGCTGATGCGCGCGACTCTGTTGCAGATTTCGGCCGACGAGCATCTGTTGCTGATGAACATGCACCACATCGTTTCCGATGCCTGGTCCAATGCCATTCTGATGCAAGACCTGACACGGGCCTTTGCCCAGGCCGGCAGCAGCGATACATCACCCTTGCCCCGCCCGGCCATCCAGTACGCCGACTATGCCGCCTGGCAGCGCGGCGAATACCTGCACAGTGCAACCTGCGCCAGCAGCGCCGACTACTGGCAAGAGTATCTGGGGCAAACATTGCCGGCCCTCGATCTGCCGGTGGACTTCCCACGAAATGCCCGGCACAGCCACCCTGCCGGGCAGTATGACTTCAGTGTGCCCGCCCCCCTCGCGCAAGCCCTGAACCGCTTCTGCCAGCAGCAAAAACTGACGCCTTTCGTCGTGGCCTTCGGGGCCTGGCAATTGTTATTGAGCCGCTACAGTGGCCAACACGACTTTACCGTCGGCGTACCCAACGCCACCCGCAATCGCAGCGAAACCCAGGACCTGGTCGGCTTTTTCGTCAGCGCCCAGGTGTACCGGGCGCGCATTGATCCGCTGCTGTCCTGCGCAGACTTTCTCCAGCGGCTGCGGCGCGAATCGCTGGCGGCGCTGGACCATGGCGATTACCCGTTGGAATTGAGTTTCGACGCGTTGCAATTGCACGCCAGCGAACACGCCAATCCGTTGTTCCAGGTGCTGTTCAACTGGCGCACTGAAGCCGCGCAACCGGACCGGATCGACCTGGACGGGCTGGCGCTGGAGTTCCTCGGCGCGGGTCCCGGCCAGGCCAAATTCGATCTGTCCCTGGACGTCGGCTATTCGCTCGATGGCATCCACGCGAGTCTCGAATACAGCCGGGACCTCTACGCCCCCGCCACCCTCGAACGCCTGGCCCGGCACTGGCTGAACCTGCTCCATGCACTCACGGAAGATCCGCTGCGTGCGCTCGGCGAATTGCCGCTGCTGGCAAGCGACGAACGCCAGGTTCAGTTGCAGCAGTGGAATCCGCCCGCGTCGGCGATGCCTGAGGACGGCGTGCATCAGTTGTTCGAACGCCAGGCGCTGGCAACCCCCGATTCGGTGGCCCTGATCTTCAACGACCTTGAACTCAGTTATGCGCAGCTCAACCATGCGGCCAACGGCCTGGCCTACACCCTGATTGAATGCGGGGTCGGCCCCGAGGTGCTGGTGGGCATTGCCGTGGAGCGTTCGGCGCAGATGATTGTCAGCCTGCTGGCGGTGCTCAAGGCCGGCGGCGCCTATGTCCCGCTGGATCCCGACTACCCACAGGAACGCCTGGCCTGGATGATTGAAGACAGTGGCCTGAGCGTGTTGCTGAGTCAGCGTTCGCTGCTTGATCGGCTGCCATCGATGCCCGGCGTCCAGCGACGTTGCGTCGACGACATCGATATCCGGGGGACGCTGCCCGCACTTGACCCGCCCTGCCGCACCACCGGCAAAAACCTCGCCTACGTGATGTTCACGTCCGGCTCTACCGGTCGCCCCAAAGGGGTCGGCATCACCCAGGCGGCGTTGACCCGTCACGCTCAGGTGGCGCTGGAGTTTCTCGGTCTGACCGCACAGGACCGGTCCCTGCAGTTCGCCACGTTCAACTTCGATGCCTTTGTCGAGCAACTTTACCCGGCGTTAATCTGCGGCGCCTCGGTGGTGCTGCGCGGGCCGGATATCTGGGACAGTGAAACCTGGTACCGCGAACTGCTCGATAAACAGTTCAGCGTCAGCGACCTGACCACCACCTACTGGAACATGCTGGCCAAGGACTTCGCCGCTGCCGGTCAGCGCGACTACGGTGCACTGCGGCAAGTGATCGTCGGTGGCGAAGCGATGCCACCGGAGGGCGTTGCGGCCTGGGGCAAGGCCGGGCTCGGGCACGTGAAGCTGCTGAACACCTACGGGCCGACGGAAACGACGGTCAGCGCCACAGTGCTGGATTGCAGCGACTACGTGACAGGGCAAATCGCCCTGCCCAAAAGCATGCCGATCGGCCAGCCTCTGGCCGGACGGGCGATTTACCTGCTCGATGCCGGCGGCCAGCCAGTGCCAGTGGGTGTCGTCGGTGAACTGATGATTGCCGGCGACCTGCTCGCACGCGGCTACTTCAAGCGACCTGAGCTCACGGCCGAGCGCTTCATCCCCGACCCGTTCGATGTTCAGGGCGGCGGTCGTCTCTACCGCACCGGCGATCTGGCGCGCTATCGCGCCGACGGTGTGATCGAGTATGCAGGCCGGCTGGATCACCAGGTGAAGATTCGCGGCTTCCGCATCGAACTCGGGGAAATCGAGTCATGCCTGCTGCGATCGCCGCAGGTCCGCGAGGCGTTGGTGGTTGCCCGGGAAGGCGCGGTGGGTTTGCAACTGGTCGGCTATGTCGTGGCCCAAAGCGACTCGCTGAGCGAGCAGCAACAACTCGACCTGCGCGAAACCCTCAAGGCTGAGCTCAAGGCCAATCTGCCGGACTACATGGTGCCCAGCCATCTGCTGGTACTGGCCGCCATGCCGTTGAGCCCCAACGGCAAGCTCGACCGCAAGGCCCTGCCGCAGCCCGACCTCCGCCAGACGCAGCGCCACTTCATTGCTCCCGAAACGCCCCTGGAAAAGGCGCTCGCCGAACTCTGGCAAGAAGCGTTGCAGGTCGAGCGTGTCAGCCTCGACGACAACTTTTTCGAACTCGGTGGCCACTCGATTCTGGCCATTCAATTCATCTCGACCCTAAACGCGCGCCTGGGCATCAAACTGGCGCTGCAACACATGCTGGCTCATCCCAATGTCCAGGCACTGGCCAGATTCATCGCCCTGGAGCATCAGCAGCATGTGCAATGCGTGGTCGAACTCAACGCCTCGACAGCGTCGGCGCCGCCGCTGTTCTGCCTGCACCCCAGCGGCGGTATCGTGTTCTGTTATCAGCCGCTGGCGAAAAAACTCAGTGCCCATGCCCGGACCTTCGGCGTGATGCACAAGGGCTTTGCCGACAAAGACTCGAACGCTCAGACATGGGCCGAGATGATTGCCGACTACAGCGCACAGATCGTCGAGAAGCAGCCCCACGGCCCCTACCGATTGATGGGCTGGTCATTGGGGGGCGCGATTGCCATGGACGTCGCCGCCCACCTGGAGCGCCAGGGCAAGGAAGTGACCTTCCTCGGCCTCGTCGACAGCACATTGCCCGAACATGCCTTGCCCGCCGACCTGCCGCGCAAGCCTCTGGAAGAAGACAACCCGAACCACCTCAGCGCGGAAAACGAACTGCTGGCAGCACTCGAAGTCTTCAACCTGATGTTCGCGCATCTGGAACCGGCGGCGGCGAGCTTCATCGCCCGGAACCCGACGGCCGACCTCAAGACCTTCTATCGCTGGGCCAGCGAACAGACGGCCACCGGCGAGCAAGAGATGATCGCGACCCTGGAAGGCATCAAGCAGGAAGTCATGAACGCCCAGGCCTATGCGATTCACGATCGCCTGGTGGACGCGTTCAATGCCTTCTCGCTGCCGCTGCTCAAGGTCAAGGCCAGTTGCTGGTGGTCGCTGTCGCATAAAACCCTGGAGCAAGTGCTGTATTCGGAACAACTGCTCAGGGCCCACAATGTGACAGGCCAATTGCACACCTCGATCCACTCACCACTGCCGCACCGCAGCATGATCTACACCGAGTCGCTACTGGAGTCGTTTACCGAAGTGTTCCTCGGCAGCGCGGGCGAGTCATGTAGCTGACCGAGCGACGGCAAAAAAAACGCAGAAGCCATGGCTTCTGCGTTTTTGTTTGTACTTCCGGCAATACCGTAGCAGCTGCTCGGCAGCTGCTACAAGATTAGCCCGCGCCCCTGGTAAAAGGCCGCGGACCGGGACTTTGACGCTAGTGCAAAGGACTCAGAACTGCGGTGTGTATTTCACGCTGAACATCACGTTGCGTGGATCACCGTAGTTGTTGTTGCCGTTAATCTGGTTGTAGGCCGCTGCGAAGTAGGTCTTGTCAAACAGGTTGTTGGCATTCATCGCCAGCTCGATTTCCGGGGTGAGCTGATAACCGACGCGAGCATTCCACACGGTGTAACCCGGAACGTTGACGGAGTGGTCGAAACCTATCGTGTGGGTTTGTGCGGTAAAGCCCAGGCCGGTACTCACACGGCTCCAGTCGCCGGTCATCTGATAATTGCCCCACACACGCAGCATGTGTTTAGGCGTCCACCAGCTGAAGATTTTGCCTTCGTTGGTAGGGTCGTCGAGGTATTTGGTGGTGTTGTAGGTGTAGCCGGCAAACAGTTGCAGATTGTCGATCACTTCGCCGCTGATTTCGGCGTCCAGACCCTGGCTGCGCACTTTGCCCGATGCCGTCGAGCAATACCAACCGTCGCAGGTTTGCGCACCCTGCGTATCGAGAACGGCACGGTTTTCCTGGTCGTAACGGAACAGGGCCACGGAGGTATTGATCCGGCCATCCATCAACTCGCCCTTGAGACCGATCTCGTAGTTAGTACCGACAATCGGTTTAAGTACCGAGCCGGCGGTATCGCGTTCGGTCTGCGGTGTATATACGTCGGTGTAACTGGCGTAGACCGCCCATTCGCGGCTCAGGTCATAGACGATACCGGCATAGGGCGTGACTTCTCCGGTTTCAGTGGCGGTGCTTTTTGGATCTTCTGTAATGCCGGTCGCGGTCTGGGTCGAAGACTTGTAATTGTAGTCGTACCAACTGACGCGCGAGCCGAGCACCAGGGTCAGGTCTTCAACAGGCTTGACCCTCCAGCTGCCGTACAGGCCTTTCTGGCGGATGTCGTATTGGCTGGGAGTCCCACGGCCACCGGGGCTATTGATCAAGCCTTCGTAGCTGATCTCCGGACGGTTGTGATCAATGTCGAAGATATTGTCGGAGCTGTCATTGAAGGTTCGGGCGTATTTGTCGTCCGAGGTGTATTTGGAATAGTTGCCGCCCACCATGATTTCCTGCGGCATGGACAAGGCTTCGAACTTGCCGGTGAGGTTCATGTCCAGAGCGACTTTGGTGGAGTCCATGTCCGTCACGAAGTCCGCGTATTGCACGCCGCTGCCATCGGGATTGATGCCATCGCCGGTGGATTGCACCCGCTGGTTCTTCGCCTTGTTGGTTTCCGTCATGCGCACGGCGCCGATCTTGAAGGCCCAGTCGTCGTTGAAACGGTGTTCCAGGTCGGTATAGAGCGTAGTGACGTCGATATCCGAATGGTTCCACTTCGCCCCGGTGTACGTGCTGCGCGGCAGGTCGATGGGTTTACTGTCGGAGTAACGCGGGAAGCCGCGGACATTCGAGCGCGATTCGCCGTCGGACTGGCTGACCGCCACGCCCACGGTGGTGGCTTCGCTCAGATCGAAGTCCAGCGCGCCGTACAGCGAGGTGGTCTTGTACCATTCGGAATCAACGAACGTGTGGGTGTCGTCCTGGTCGGCAAGGAAACGTCCACGGATGGTGCCGTTCTGGTTCAACGGCCCACCGGCGTCCAGTTGCAGACCGTAGTGATCCCAGGAGCCAGCCTTGCCGGTCAGGGTCACGGTCGGTACGGCCTGACCGCGCTTGCGCACCAGGTTGACCGCGCCACCCGGGCTGCCGGTGCCTTGCAGCAAGCCCGACGCACCGCGCAGCACTTCCATGCGGTCGAAGAAAATCAAGTCCTGCGTGGCCCAGTTGCCCAGCGCGTAAGTGTTGCGCGGAATCGGCACACCGTCGTACTGCCAGTCATCGATCTGGAAACCGCGCGAAGAGAGGATCAAACCTCTGCCAACGCCTTGGGCACCGACCAGTCCGGTGGTCTTGTTGGCGGCGTCCTTGAGATCGACGATGTCCTGATCATCCATTTGCTTGCGGGTCATCACCGTGACCGACTGCGGAATTTCCTTGAGGGTGTGGGTGCCCTTGCCGATGGTCACGGCATTCGAGGTGTAGGAATTCGAGCCTTCGGTGGTCGCGCCCACCTGTTGCGCGTTGATGGTGGTGGCGCCCAGTTCCAGCCCCTCGGTCGAACTGCCACGTACCACCATCAGCGTGTTGCCTTCAAAGCTGTAGTGCACGCCCGTGCCCTTGAGCAATTGGGCAATCGCCGCTTCGCTGCTCAACTTGCCGCTGACGCGTGTGCTGCGCAGGCCGGTCATATCATCGGCGCTGTAGATCACCTGCTGATTGGTCTGCGTGCCAAACGCCTGCAACGCCTGGGGCAAAGGCTGGGCAGGAATGTCGAGGGTGAAGTCTTCGGCGTGGACCTGCGCGCTGAGCGGCAGCAGGCAAGCCATGCCCAGACTGGCCAACGAGCGACGCGAGCGCAGGGTTCGGGCAATGACCAAGGCCTTGAACAGAGGTTTCAACTCATGAATTGCTGACATCGTGCTCTCTATTTTTAATTGAAATGGATAGGATCCATGGGCAACCGAGTGCCCTGCCGCTGCCTGGACCTGTGAACCGCCTGGATCGGCTGCCCTCTCGGGCAACACGTCGCAAGTCGATGACCGGCCCCTCCCCGGGCTCGATCGTTTGTCCGGGCAGCGGTAAAAATGTGTACGGCTGGGAAAACTGAACCCTGTGGCTACCCTGCCCGGCTCGATTTATCTGCTTACGTAAGTAAGACGCAGCACCGTGCAAAAACCGGAATGAGTTTATTTATCATTTACGCAAAAATTCAAAAAAAAGGCCGACGCATTGGGCGTCGGCCTTTTTTTCTGCTACTTCAACCGTTTTGTGCAGCCTTGGCGTTTTGCAGTTGCCGGGCTTTTTCGGTGAGCAACGCTTTTTCTTCGGGGCTCATATTGTCCAGACGCAACCGCGCCTGGGCGATTTTCTCCAACTGACCCGGACTGCTTTCCCGGGAGCGCAACACCGCCGCCAGACCCGCCACGGTCGGATGGTCAAACACCACGCCCGGCTGGATTTCGCACTGCAACAACTTGCGAATGCCGGCCACCAGTTTGATCACCAGCAAGGAATGGCCCCCGGCGGCGAAAAAGTCCCGGTCGATGCCCAGACGCTCAACCCCCAGCAACTGCGCCATGCGTGTCACCAGCAATTGCTCAAGAGCATCGCGGGGCTGCATGCCTTCATCGTCAGCCGAGGTGGACGCGAGTTGTTGCAAGGCCTTGCGGTCAACCTTGCCGTTGGCCAGTCGCGGGAAGCTGTCGATCAACTGCAAGTGCTGCGGCAGCATCACACTGGGCAGACGCCGCGCCAGTTCGTCGCGAACGGCATCGAGTAAAGTCGCCGAAGGCGCCTGATGCGGCACGATGAACGCGAGCATCCCGTCTTGCGCGGACGGCCCCGGCAACACCAGTGCTTGCGCGACCTGCGGCACACGCAGTAACTCGGTTTCGATCTCTGCCAGTTCGATACGGAAACCCCGCACCTTGATTTGCTGATCGCGCCGACCGTGCAACGCAATCGCCAGATCCGGGCGATAGCGGGCCAGGTCGCCGGTGCGGTACAGGCGCTCCTGCGGATTGAACGGGCTCTGGATGAACACTTGCGAATCGGCCTCGACATTCACGTAGCCGCGACACAACTGCGCGCCGCCGAGGTACAACTCGCCCAGCACACCGACCGGCGCCAGTTGCAGGTTATCGTCGAGTACAAACACCTGATTGTTGCCCAACACCCGGGACAGCACGCCGGTGTCAGGCACCGCCGCCTCCAGATCCAGCGGATGAACCAGCACGCCGACCGTGGCCTCGGTCGGGCCGTAGTGATTGAACACCCGGCAATCACTGCGCAAACCGGCGATCCGTTGCACCAATGCCTGGGCAATCGGCTCGCCACCCAGCACCAGCGTGCGCGGCAGTTGCGCGCGTTCGCTGTCGAGCAGCGCAGCCAGGTGCGACGGAACGATCTTCAGGCAATCGATGGCTTGCCGTTGCAGGAAGTCGGCAAACAAATTGCCGTCCTGCATTTGCTCATCGCTGGCCACATGCAGTGCGGCGCCGTTGAACAAGGCGCCGAACAGCGCCGTGTTGCCCAGGTCCGCCGCCACCGTGGAGGTGAAGCCGAACTGCTGGCATTGATCCAGCCCCAGGGCCTGGCTGACGTGAGCGGTGTAATTAAGTAATTGCCTATGCTCGATGACCACGCCTTTCGGCATACCGGTGGAGCCGGAGGTGAACAGCACATACGCCGCCTGATCGCCCTGTGTGTCGAGGGTGATGGCCGACGTGCTCGCCGGCGCCGATTGCAGCACACGCTCCACGGTCGCCAGGGGCAACGGATAATCGTGCCATTGCGCGATGTGCCCGGCGTCGACCAGCAGCAACGCAGCGCCGGCCTGTTCCAGCATCAAGGCTTGACGGGCCTGCGGCCATTGCGGGTCCAGCGGCAGGTACGCGGCGCCGATGCGCCACGCCGCGAGCATGGCGATCACCAGCTCCGCCGAGCGTGGCAAGGCCAGCGCGACGATAGCCCCCGGCGCCATGCCCTGGGCTTTCAATGCCTGGGCCAACACCTCGACCTTCGCCTGCAATTGCCCGTAACTCAGGCGTTGATCGCCGTCAGTCAGGGCGATGGCTTGCGGCGTGGTCCGGGCCCAGTCGGCAATGCGCTGCGGCAAGAACCGGCTATCGACCCGTGCTCGCGCTGGCGGGTTGATCGACAGCAAGCGCTGTTGTTCGGCGGCTCCCAACACGTTCAGTTGACCGAGTTCGGCGTGAAGATTGGCAACGATGTTTTCGAGCAATACGCGCAACTGCTCCAGCAACCCTTCCATCGCCTGAACCGAGTAACGGGACGCGTTGTAATGCAGGTGGAACGCGTGGGCATTGCCCGCCTCGTCCGTTTCCAGTTCAAGCATTAATTCAAACAGCGCTTCGCGCACTGCCGAACGCGGAGTCCATTGCAGATCAGCGGACGTCGCGGCTTGCATGGCCCGGCACACGGCAAAACCATACGCCGGGCGAGCCGCCGTCGGCGCCAGTTCAGGCGCCCAGTACTCCTGCCATGTACGGTGCTCATCCAGACGCGCCGCCAACTCTGCCACCCAGGTGCTGAACCCAGCATTCGCCGTCAGTGGCAGGTTCAGCGGCAGGGTTTTCTCGAACACGCCCACGGCATCGCTGAAGTATTGGTAATCTTCGCGACTGTCATGCCGCACCCCGACCAGCACCTGTTGATGCCCGCTGAGCCGACCCAGCAACAGCCACCAGGCCGCTTGCAGCACCACACTCGGCGATTGCTCCAACGCCCCGGCCACTTGCTGCAAACCGCTGCGCAGTGCCGGATCGAGCGTGAGCGCTAGCGATTCAGTGGCCGACGACAATCCAGGATTCCCGTTGCGATAGGCCAGCCACGGAGTACTCAAATCGGGATCGGCGCCTTGCAGGTGTTCCTGCCAGTAAGTACGTGCGCCGGCCGCGTCTTCGTCGAGCACCACTTCACTGCGCCATTCCAGGTACTGGGTGAATTCACCGGTCTCTTCATCATCGTCCGCCGCCGTTGGTTGCCCATAGGCCCGCACCAATTGCTGATACAGCAACCGCACGCCGCTTTGATCGAGGCTGTGCCGGGCCAGGCCCAAGACCAATTTCCATTGATCATCGGCCAGGCGATAGAGCACCGCTTGCGCGCCCTCGGATTCACCGACGACAAAAGCACGTTCCGCCCATTCGGTGAGCTGAGCCTGAATACCGGCCGGGGTATCGACCCGCGCCTGCACGCTCAGCGGGAAGCGCTCCGCCCCCCCGACGAACTGTCGGACACCATGGAATCCCGGCGCCTTGCCCAGCCGCGCAACCAGCATCGGCTGTTGCGCCAGCAAGCGATCCAGTGCGTTTTGCACCCGCTGCGGATCGAGGGCGCCGCGGATCTCGATCTCCAGGAAATGCAGCGCATCACCACAGGCCGGGGCCTTGGGCAACTGCTCCAGCAACCGTTGCTGTTCAGGCGTCAAGGCGTAACCCAGGTCCTGCTGGTCCATCGATACCTCGTTCATGCTCCGGTGTCCTCGGTGTTCATTACGCGTTCAAGGGCGCTGCGGTCGAACATGTCGCCCATGGCCACGACAATCTTGCGCGGGCCTTCGAACGGATCACGGGCGTGGGCCACCAGCATGTTGTCGAGCAGGATGGCGTCGCCTTTTTGCCAGTCGAAACGCACCGCGCATTCTTCGTACAAGTCACCGATGCGTTGCATCACTTCGTCTTCGATCGGCGTGCCGTCGCCGTAGAACACGTGGCGCGGCAAGCGGTCCAGGCCGAACATCGACAACAGGTCTTCCCGCACGTCCGGCTCCAGCCAATAGATGTGATGCAGTTGCACCTGGTTGAAGAACGATTTGGCGCCGGTCACCGGGTGACGAATGATGGCCGGCCCTGGGGTGCGGGTTTGCAGTTCATTGTTGTCGAGCCAGCGCCATTCGATGCCGCCGGCCCGGCAACGGGCCTCGACTTCGGCACGGTCTTCAGTCTTGAAGAAGTGCTGCCAGGACACGTCGAGGTTGTCGGTGAAGGTGCGCACGTAAAGCAGGCCTTTTTCCTCGAACTTGTCACGCAGGTCCGCCGGCAGTTTTTCGTACATCAACCGGCAATCCACCACTGGAGTCGCACCGCCAATGGGCGCGGCTTGCTCGCAATAGAACATCTGCTTGCGCGGCCAGCGGTCCTGATGGGAGCTCTCGTTGTGGAACAGGATCATCTTGCGTTCCGGGTACGGCGTGGAGCGGTAGGTGTTCTTGCCGCCCTCTTTCTTCGGCAGATCGCCGTACTGGCCGTAAAGCCCTGGCTGGATCGCTTCGGCAAACGCCTCGAAGCCCTGAATGCCGTCCAGTTCGAAACCACGGAACAGAATCCCGGCGTGCCTGGCGAGTTTTTCTTCGATCAGCGGCCGGTTGTTGTTGATCCACTCGATCAAGTCCAGATGCGGCTCGTTCGGTTCCAGCAGCAGCGGGAACGGCTGTGGCGCGGCGATCAGCGATTCGCGGATCGGTGCCGGTCGGGCCTTGGCCGCCGGGGCGGTGCCGCGCTTGAGGAACTTGCCGAGTTTGTCGGCCTTGGGTCCGGGGACGGCAGGCTTGGCGGCCACCGCTAAATTGTCGACTGGCATGCTGATAGCTCCCAATAGAATGTCCTGATCAGCGACGATCTGTTCCAACAGGGCTATCCAGGCCTTCACCAGGTGCTGAATGCGCTCGTGTCCGAACAAGGTTGTGGCGAATTGCCAATTACCCAGCAATTGCCCTGCTTCATCGTCAACGAACAACGCCATGTCGAATTTAGAATGGGTCTCCAGCGCCGGCAGCGATTCCACGCTCAAACCGCCCAGGGCCTGGGTACGTCCCGGCAGGTTGTTCATCACGAACAACACTTGCACCAGCGGGTTCATGCCCCTGTGCCGCGGCACGTCCGAGGCGTCGACGATCATGTCGAACGGCAGGTCCTGATGCTCGAGGGCACTGAGCAGGGATTCCTGGGTCTGGCCCAGGAATCGGGCGAACGGTGTGGCGGCGTCGAACTGCGAACGCAACGGCAAGACGTTGACGAAGAAGCCGATCAACCGTTCAAGCTCCGGCTGTTCACGCCCGGCCACGTCGGCACCGACCAACACATCCGCAACGCCGCTGACCTGGTGCAACAACACCTGGAACGACGCCAGCAGCGTGCTGTACAGCGTGACGCCCGCATCCATCGACAACTGGCGCAAGGCTGTGCTGAGTGACGTGGTGAGCTGGAACTGCACCGAGTCACCCGCATAGGACGGTGTCAAACCACGGGGGTTATCCGATGGCAACTTCAGTTGCCCGTCATAGCCCACGAGCCGCGCTTTCCAGTACTCGGCCTGACGCGCCAGCACGCCTTGCTGTTCCAGTTCCTGCTGCCACAGCGCGAAGTCGGAATACTGCACCTCCAGCGCCGGCAACGGGGTCAGGTCACCGGCCTTGATGCGGTGGTAAATCTGCACCAGTTCGTTGACCAGCAAGCCCATCGACCAGCCATCGGAAATGATGTGGTGCATCGCATAAAGCATCACATGCTCGGTCGGCCCCAGGTGCAGGATCCGTCCACGCAACAGCGGTGCGTGTTCCATATCAATCGGCGTGCGCGCGTTTTCCAGTGCCGCTTGTGCCACCCATTCTTCCTGGGCACTGCGGGACAGACCGGACAAATCGATCACCGGGAAATCCAGTTCAACCTGCTCGGCGATCACGGCAATCGGGTCACCTTCATCGTCCTGGGTATACGCGGTGCGCAGCACTTCATGGCGACGCACCACCTCGGCGAAACTGCTGATCAGTCGTTCCACCGACAACTCACCGCGCAAACGCAAGGCCATCGGCATGCCATAGGCCGCGGTGCCGCCGGACAATTGCTCGGCGATCCACAAGCGACGCTGCACCAGCGACAACGGTGCGCTGTGCCGGGTGCCATGGGCCTTGAGCACCACACCGTGGCCGTTCGGCTCAAGTGTGCCCTGCTGCGCGATCCACGCCGCCAGGTCCTTGAGTCGCGGATGGTTGAACAGGTCGCGCAGGCTCAACGTACAGGCCGTGAGTTTGCGCAGGCGCGAGACCGCTTGCGTCGCGAGCAGGGAATGCCCGCCCAGTTCGAAAAAGTGATCGTCGCGGCCGACCTGTTGCAGTTCCAGCACGTCCTGCCAGACCGTAGCGATCTGCTGTTCCAGTGCACCTTCAGGCGCGACATAGTCCAACGCCGCCAGATTGGCATCGACGCCCGGCAAGGCCTTGCGATCGATCTTGCCATTCGGGCTCAGGGGCAGGCCTTCGAGGAACAGCACATGGGCCGGAACCATGTAATCCGGCAGGCTGGCCTTCAAGCGTGCCTTGATGTCACCGCGCAACGCCGCCAGCGTGGATGAATCGGCGCTGGCTTGCGCCGGATCGTCGAACACCACGTACGCCACCAATTGCTGACCGATGGCGCCCGGTTGCGCCACCACCAGTGCCTGACGCACCGCAGGAACCCGCAGCAGATGGGTTTCTATTTCACCGAGCTCGATGCGCAATCCACGAATCTTCACTTGATGATCGACCCGCCCGACGTACTCAATCACGCCGTCGGCGCGATAACGCGCGAGGTCGCCGGTGCGGTACACGCGGCCACCGCCCAGTGGATCGAACGGGTCAGGAATGAAGCGTTCGGCGGTCAATTCCGGGCGCTGGAAGTAGCCCCGTGCGAGCAGCTCACCGCCAATCACCAGTTCACCGACCACACCGACCGGCGCCGGTTGGCCCTGGGTGTCGAGTACATGAATCGCCCGGCCGCCCAACGCCCGGCCAATCGGCATGGTCACCGGCAACGGGTTGCGGCCGGACACGTAGTCGCTGCAATCGAGCAGCGTGGCGCTGACCGTCGCTTCGGTCGGGCCGTAGGTGTTCAGCAGGCGCACATGGCCCAGCCCGGCCTGGCCCCAGGCGGCAACACCTTCCGGCGGCATGGCTTCGCCACCGACGATCACCTGGCGCAACGCGCCATAGTCACGATGACCCGCTGCCGCGAGGTCCTTGGCCAACATATTCCAGTAGGCAGTGGTCAGGTCGCTGACGCTGAACTGCTTGTCGCGCAATTCGCGATACCAGGTCTCGCTGTCCCAGATGTCCGGCCCGCGCAGCACCACCGAGGCACCGCAAATCAGCGCCGGGTAAAGCTGCTCGACAAAGGCATCGAAGTTGAACGTGGCAAATTGCAGCGAGCGGTCCTGCGGCGTGAGGCCGAGGAAATCCAGGGCCACCCGGGTATGACGGGTCAGCGCCGATTGAGTGATGCCGACCCCTTTCGGGCGCCCGGTGGAGCCCGAGGTGAACATCACATACGCCAGGTTTTGCGGGCCACTGCGCTGCGGCAGATTGTCGGTCTGGGTCGGGTAATCCAGTTGATCCAGGCTCAGGACGGTCACGCCCGCAGCTTCTGGCAACGTCGGCGCGAGGTGGCTTTGGGTCAACAGCACACGCAGACCGCTGTCCTCGATCATCGCGCCCAGCCGCTCGGCCGGGTACTCCGGGTCCAACGGCACGTAGGCGCCACCGGCTTTGAGCACCGCCAGCAGGCTGATGATCATCTGCGTCGAACGCTCGACCGCAATACCCACCAGCACTTCGGGGCCGACGCCGTGTTGCAGCAGCACGCGGGCCAATTGGTTGGCCTGGGCATTGAGCTGGGCATAACTCAGGCGTTGCTCGTCGAAAATCAGCGCCAGCGCTTGCGGTGTGCGCTCGGCTTGCCGTTCAAACAAACGCTGCACGCACATCTCATCGACCGGCAGCGCCAGCGGCTCGCGCACAGCGGTCGAGACCAGGGCCAGATCGCCTACGGCACTGACGGCAGGTGCCTCGACCATCTGCAACAGCAGGTGCGCGAGATGCCCGGCCAGTTGTTCAATCGCGGCGTCATCGAACTGCTGACGATCGAAACTCAGTTGAAACGACAACTCGGCGCCGAGGTTGACCGACAGAGTCAACGGGTAATTGGTTTGCTCGAAGTTACCCACTTCACCGAAGCGCAGGTCTTGCGGTGCGCCCTGTTGCAGGGCTTCGGAGATCGGGTAGTTCTCGAACACCAGAATGTTGTCGAACAGGGCTTCGCCGCCCTGCCCGGCCCAACGCTGGATGTCGAACAGCGCGGTGTGTTCTTGCTCACGCAAGGCCAGGTTCTGCGCCTGCACCTGTTGCAACCACTGCGCCAGCGGCTGTTCGGCCCGTGGGCTGGCGACCACCGGCAAGGTGTTGATGAACAGACCGATCTGCTGCTCGACCCCGGCCAGTTGCGCCGGGCGTCCGGATACCGTGGCGCCGAAGCTGACCGTGTCCAGCCCGGTATAGCGTTGCAACAGCAGCAGCCAGGCTGCCTGCACCAAGGTGTTGAGGGTGACTTTCTGTTCCCGCGCAAAGCCATTGAGCCCGGCGGTCTGCGCCTGGTCCAGGGTCAGGAAGTGCTCGCCCTGGGCGGCGTTGGCCGCTTCGTTGCCGGTCCACACCAGCGCCTTGGCCAACCGGGTCGGCTCATCGAACCCGGCCAACTGGCCTTTCCAGAAACCTTCGGTGACCTGCGCGTCCTGTTGCGTCAGCCATTCGATGTAGTTGCGATAACGCCCCGCCGTGTTCGCCGGCACCTGGCCGCTGTAGCGTTGCAGCACTTCCCCGAGCAGCTGCGAATTGCTCCAGCCGTCCATCAAGATGTGATGGCTGGTGTAGATCAGGTGAAAACGCGCAGTGTCGAGACGCACCACCGTCAGGTTCAGCAACGGTGCGGCGGCAAGGTCAAAACCCTGCTGGCGCTGCGCGGCCGCCAGTTCGCTGAGCGCCAGGGCCACATCGCTGTGGTCGCGCCAGTCATGGAAGGTGAACGGCACGGCCAGCTGCTTGTGAATCACCTGCAACGGACGCTTGAACTCACCGTCCCAGACAAAACTGCTGCGCAGCACATCGTGCGCATCCATCGCTGCTTGCCAGGCCTCGCGGAAACGCTCGACGTTCAAGCCTTCGACATCCACGCACAGCTGATTGATGTAATCGCCGGCCTGCTGCTCGTAGAGGGTATGGAACAGCATGCCTTGCTGCATCGGTGACAGCGGGTAAATGTCTTCGACCTGACGTGGCGTCACGGGCAATGAATCAAGCTGGCGTTGCGTCAACCCGGCCAGCGGGAAGTCCGACGGCGTCAGGCCCTGATGCCGAGCCTCACAGCAGTGCTCGATCAACAGCCCCAGTTCCTGCGCATAAGCCTGCGCCAATCGCTCGATGGTCGACGGATCGAACATCTGCCCGCTGAACGTCCAGCCAATACTCAATTCGCCGCCAAACACCCGGCCATTCAGGGTCAGCCAATTGTCCAGCGGCGCCAGCGGACTTTGCTCCGCGCCCGCCGATTCGCTGGCCGGGGTGAACAGTGCGCCCGCCTCGTCGCCAAACCCGGCATCGAACTGGCCGAGGTAGTTGAAGGTAATGCGCGGCACGGGCAAGGCTTGCAGCATTTGCCGGGTACTGTCATTGCCCAGGTAGCGCAGCGCGCCAAAGCCCAGGCCTTTATCGGGGATCGCCCGCAGTTGCTCCTTGATCGTCTTGATCGAGTCCTGCGGCGTGCTCGCCGGGGTCAGCCGAACCGGGAACAGACTGGTGAACCAACCCACGCTGCGGCTCAAATCGAGTTCGTCGAACAGCGCCTCGCGACCGTGGCCTTCGAGCTGGATCAGAGTCGAGGCGTCGCCCGTCCAGTCGGCGATCACCCGCGCCAACGCCGTCAGCAACAGGTCATTGACCTGCGTGCGATAGGCCGCCGGTGCCTCCTGCAGCAGCTGGCGGGTTTGCTGTTTGTCCAGTCGGGTGTGCGCATGCAAGGCGTGGCGATTGTGCAACTCGCCCTGGGGTCGATCGCAGGGCAAGTCATTGCGTGAACCCTGCAACTGTTCTTGCCAGAACCTCAGCTGAGCCTGCATCGCCGGGCTGTCGGCATGTTGTTGCAAGCGTCGCGCCCAGGCCTGGGTGGCGCTGGTCTTGGCCGGCAATGTGAGCGTTTGGCCCGCCTGCAACTGCTCGCAGGCCTGTTGCAGGTCTTCGAGCAGAATCCGCCAGGACACGCCGTCGACCACCAGGTGATGGATCACCAGCAACAGTCGCTGACTGCCATCGGCCATGTTCGCCAGCACCGCGCGCAGCAGATTACCGTTCGCCAGTTCGAGGCTGCGCTGTGCCTGTTCGCCCAACTGTTCGAGTGCCGCCGCATCGGCAACCTCGGAGGTCCACAGCAGCGGCGACTGTTGCCAGAGCGCCTGTTGCTCGGCCGGGGAGCGATGCTGCGCGGTCCATTTATTACCCTGACGGGTGAAGGCCAGACGTAACACGTCGTGATGGCTGACCAGTGCCTGCAACGCACGCTCCAGGTGTTCGGCGTGCAGTGGTTTGGCGGACTTGAGCAGCACCGACTGGTTCCAGTGGTGCGGCTCGGCCATCTCGCGTTCAAAGAACAACTGCTGGAATGGCAGCAACGGCGTATCGCCAGTGACCGGGCCCTGGTCGATGCGCAAGTCGCTGTCGCCGACCTTCGCCACCGCCGCGAGGCTTTGCACGTTCTGGTGCAGGAACAGGTCTTTGGGGCTGAAATGAATCCCCGCCTGACGCGCCCGGCTGACCACCTGGATCGAGATGATCGAATCGCCGCCCAGCTCAAAGAAGTTGTCGCTGATTCCCACCTGCGGCCGACCCAGCACGCTTTGCCAGATCTCCACCAATGCTTGTTCGATGGCGCTGGTCGGGGCGGTGTAAGCCTTGCTGCTGGCTGTGGTGTCAGCCTTGGGCAACGCTTTGCGTTCCAGTTTGCCGTTGGGGCTGACCGGCATTTTTTCCAGCCACAGCCAATGCTGCGGGACCATGTAGTCCGGCAATGTCTGGCTCAGGTGTTCCTTGAGACTGCGCTGCAAGGCGTTGCGAGTTTCATCGTCGGCGTGCAGCAACGCGTCACGGGCCGGCACCACATACGCCACCAGCAGCGTGCCTTCCTGGGCGATGACCACGGTTTCACGGACTTCGGCGTGTTCGGCCAGGCGCGCTTCGATCTCGCCCAATTCGATGCGCAGGCCACGGATTTTCACCTGATGGTCCATGCGCCCGGCGTATTCGATCACCCCGTCGGCGCGATAACGCGCCAGGTCGCCGGTGCGGTACAGACGCTGGCCGTCACCGAACGGGCTGGTCGCGAAGCGCTCTGCCGTGAGCGACGGGCGACGGTGATAACCCCGGGCCAGGCCTTCGCCGCCCAAATACAATTCGCCGATCACGCCCACCGGCACCGGCGACAACTCGTGATCGAGAATGTAAGTACCCAGGTTGGCGATCGGCTGGCCGATCGGCACGCTGTCGCGCCCTTCCTCGATGCACGTCCAGTGCGTGACGTCGATGGCCGCTTCGGTCGGGCCGTAGAGGTTGTACAGCCCGGCATTCGGCAGCTTGGCAAACACTTGCTGCTGCGCGTCCACTGGCAGGGCTTCGCCGCTGCAGACAATCCGGGTCAGGCTGCGGCACTGGCCCACCGCAGGGTCTTGCAGGAACGCCTGCAACATCGACGGCACGAAATGCAGCGTGGTGATGCGTTGCGCGGTGATCAACTCGATCAACTGCGCCGGATCACGATGAACACCCGGTGCGGCCACCACCAGGGTCGAACCGGTCAGCAGCGGCCAGAAGAACTCCCAGACCGACACGTCGAAACTGAACGGCGTTTTTTGCAGCACGCTGTCCGAGGCGTCGAGTCGATAGGCCTGTTGCATCCAGCACAAGCGATTGACCAGTGCCGAATGACGGTTGCCCGCGCCTTTGGGTTTGCCGGTGGAGCCCGAGGTGTAGATCACATAGGCAAGGTTTTCCCCGTCAATATCAATGCTCGGGTTACCGTCGCTGCGGCCTTCCAGCCAGTCGCCGTCCTGATCCAGCACCAGGCTGCGAATGCCGGCCGGAATCGGCAATTGCTCAAGCAAATGGCTCTGGGTCAGCAGCAACTGGATGCCGCTGTCTTCAAACATGTAGGCCAAACGTTCCTGTGGGTATTCCGGGTCCAACGGCAAATAGGCACCGCCGGCCTTGAGAATCGCCAGCAGGCCCACGACCATTTCCACCGACCGCTCGACCGCGATGCCCACCAGCACATCCGGGCCGACGCCCTGCTCGATCAGCACGTGAGCCAGTTGGTTGGCGCGGCCATTGAGCTCGGCGTAGCTGATGCGTTGCTCGGCAAACACCAGCGCACACGCCTGCGGGGTTTTACCGACCTGCTCTTCGATCAGCGCCTGCACGCTGTGATGCAACGGGTAGTCGACAGCGGTGGCGTTCCAACCGGCGACCGTCAATTGCCGCTCGCGGTCATCGAGCAACGCCAATTGCCCGACCGGACGGTGGATGTCCTCGACCAGGCCCTGCAACAGATTCAGCCAGTGCCGGCCCATGCGCTCGATGGTCGATGGCTCGAACAAATCAGTGGCGTAGGTCAGCGACGCGTGCAGGCCTTGCGGGTTATCACTGGTGTCCAGGGTCAGGTCGAACTGTGCGGTGCGGTGTTCCCAACTGAGGTTTGCCAGCTCGATGCCCGGCAACGATTCGGCCAGCGTCGAGGCCGCTTCGCTGCGATGGTTGAACATCGCCTGGAACAGCGGGCTGTGACTCAGGTTGCGTTGCGGTTGCAGCGCATCGACCAGTTGCTCGAACGGCAGGTCCTGATGCATCTGCGCCGCCATGGCCGCCTGCTTCACCTGTTGCAGCAATTGCGCGCCCGTCAGCTGGCCGTCGAACTCGGCGCGCAGCACTTGAGTGTTGACGAAGAAGCCGATCAGACGCTCGGTCTCCAGCCGATTACGGTTGGCAATCGGCACGCCGACGCGGATATCCGCCTGGCCGCTGTAGCGATGCAGCAAGGTCTGGAACGAGCCGAGCAACAGCATGAACAGCGTGACGTTTTCGCGCCGGGCCAAGGCCTTCAGGGCATTGCTCAGGGATTCGTCGAGGGTGATCGGCAGACGCGCGCCACGGAAACTTTGCTGCGCCGGACGCGGATGATCCAGTGGCAGCTCCAGCAGCGGCTGTTCGCTGCCGAGTTTTTCGCGCCAGTAGGCCAATTGCCGATCCCGTTCGCCGGCGGCCATCCATTGACGCTGCCACACCGCGTAGTCGGCGTACTGCACCGGCAATGGCGGCAGTTCAGCCGGCCGGCCCTGGCTGATCGCCGCATACAGGGCCATCAAATCGTCGATCATCACCTGCAACGACCAGGCGTCGGAAACGATGTGGTGCAGGGTCAGAATCAGCACGTGATCCTGCTCGCCCACCTGCAGCAGAACGAAACGCACCAACGAGCCGTCGAGCACATCGAACGGGCGTTGCGTCTCCTTCTCGATGAAGGCCTTGATGCTCGCTTCATCGCTGGCAGCCAGGCGTTGTTCGACAAAGCTCACGCGACCTTGCGGGCGGATCACCTGCCAGGTGCGGCCATCTTCCTCGACGAACGCTGTGCGCAGGCTTTCGTGGCGCACCACCAGCGTCTCGAAGCTGCGTTGCAGGGCATTTTTGTCCAGCGCGCCGCGCATCCGCAGCGCGGTCGGGATGTTGTAGGCGGCGCTGTCGGGGTCCATTTTCCACAGGAACCATTGACGCTCCTGGGCAAAGGACAGCGCCAGCGGTTGGTCACGGTCGACCCGGGTCATCGGCGGTGACTGTTCGCCCGGCTCGGCGCCCAGCGCCTGGACGAAATCCTCCAGGGTGCTGTGCTCGAACAGGCTGCGCAACGGCACCTGAATGCCCAGCACCCGACGCACCCGCGACACCACTTGGGTCACCAGCAGGGAGTGCCCGCCCAGCTCGAAGAAGTTGTCGGTCAGGCCCACGCGGTCCAGCTTCAGCACGTCCTGCCAGATGGCGGCGACTTGCTGTTGCCGTTCGCTCTGCGGCGCGACATAACGCGCCTGCAACTGGCTCGCGTCCACCGCCGGCAAGGCCTTGCGATTGAGTTTGCCGTTAGGTGTCAGCGGCAGGTTGGCGAGGAACAGCAGATGCGCCGGGACCATGAATTCCGGCAGGCATTCCTTGAGCCGCGCCTTGAGTTCATCGCGCAGACGCAGTTGCTCGTCGGCGGCATCGAGGTCCAGTTGCGGCGCGACCACATAGGCCACCAGTTGCTGGCTGCCCAGGGCTTCCTGCGCCAGCACCGCCACTTCACGGACTGCTGGCTGCTCCAGCAAACGCGCCTCGATTTCACCCAGTTCGATGCGGAAACCGCGGATCTTCACTTGATGGTCGATACGCCCCATGTATTCGAGCACGCCGTCGTGACGATGGCGCGCCAGGTCGCCGGTGCGGTACAGCCGCGCGCCGTTGCCGAACGGGTCGGGCAGGAAGCGCTCGGCGGTCATTGCCGCTCGGTCGTGATACCCACGGGCCAGGCCGTCCCCGCCGATCAGCAGTTCGCCAATCGAGCCCGCCGGATTCGGCGCCAGATCGTCGCCCAAAATGTACAGCGTGGTGTTGGCAATCGGCTGGCCGAGGTACGGCTGGCGCTGCTCGCGGGTCAGCTGCCAGGCCGCCGACCAGATGGTGGTTTCGGTCGGGCCATAAAGGTTCCAGACCTGCCCCGCCAGACCGAGCATGCGTTGGGCCAGGTCATCGGCCAGCGCTTCGCCACCGCAGAGGAATTTACAACCCTGGAGGGTGGGCGCCTGTTCATGGTCGAGCAACATGCGCCAGGTCGACGGCGTGGCTTGCACCACGGTGACTTGCTGCTGCCGGATCATCTCCAGCAGCGCTTGCGGATCCTGGGCGGTGTGCTTGTCCACCAGCACCACACGGGCACCGCTGAGCAGCGGGCCGTAGATTTCCAGGCCGAAAATATCGAACGAGAACGTGGTCAGCGACAGCATGCGGTCCCGGGCTTCAATGCCCGGCTCCTTGACCATGCTCACCACGAAGTTCACCAGCGCCTGATGGCGCACCATCACCCCTTTGGGCTTGCCGGTGGAGCCGGAGGTGTAAATCGCATACGCCAGGTGTTCACCGCTGAGCGCTACCTGCGGATCGGCCTCGCTGTAACCGCGAGCGTGCTCGCCTTGCGGGTCGAGCAACAGGGTCTGCACGCCGGCCGGAATCGGCAGTTGCCCGATCAAATGCGCCTGGGTCAGCAGCAGTTGCAAGCCACTGTCTTCGATCATGTGCGCCAGACGGTCTTCAGGGTATTGCGGGTCCAGCGGCACGTAGGCACCGCCCGCCTTGAGAATCGCCAACAGCCCGATCAGCATTTCCAGGCTACGGTCGATGGCGATACCGACCAACTGATCCGGGCCGACGCCCCGTTCGATCAGCCGATGGGCCAACTGGTTGGCCTGGCGATTAAGTTGTTCATAACTCAGGGATTGCCCGTCGAACACCAACGCCGTGGCCTCTGGCGTGCGCCGGGCCTGGGCTTCGATCAATTGATGGATGCAACGGTCGGTCGGGTATTCGGCGGCGCTGCGGTTCCAGTCGACCAGCACCTGCTGTTGTTCGGTTTCGTCGAGCAGCGCCAGTTCGCCCACCCGTTGCTGCGGATCGGCAACCAGGCTGCCGAGCAGGTTTTGCCAATGCCGTGCCAGACGCTCGATGGTCGCGCCATCAAACAGGTCAGTGGCGTAGGTCAGTTGTGCACCGAGGCCTTCGGGGCCATCGAACGTTTCCAGGGTCAGGTCGAATTGCGCGGTGCGCGATGGCTGATGCAAGTGGCGGATCGTCAGCGCCGACTCGCCGGTGCCCTGGCGGCTTTGGCTGGCGCCGGTGCTCTGGTGGTTGTACATGACCTGGAACAGCGGGCTGTAACTCAGGCTGCGTTCCGGCTGCAAAGCCTCGACCAATTGCTCGAAAGGCAGGTCCTGATGGGCCTGGGCAGCCATCGCCGTCTGTTTGACCTGGGCCAGCAGCGTGCTGAACGTGGTCTGAGCGTCGAACTCGGTCTTGAGCACCTGAGTGTTGACGAAGAAGCCGATCAGCCGCTCGGTCTCGACCCGGTTGCGGTTAGCGGTGGGCACGCCAACGCGAATCTCGGCCTGGCCACTGTAGCGATGCAACAAGGTCTGGAACGACGCCAGCAACAGCATGAACAGGGTGACGTTTTCACTTTTGGCCAAGGCCCTCAGGCGCTCGCCCAGTGCCGGCGGCAACGCCAGCTCATGACGGGCGCCACGCAGGCTCTGCACCGCCGGACGCGGGTAATCGGTGGGCAATTCCAGCACCGGATGTTCGCCGCCCAAGTGCGCCTGCCAATACTCCAGCTGCCGCTCGCGCTCCCCGGCTTCCATCCAGTGCCGTTGCCAGATGCCATAGTCGGCGTACTGGATCGACAGCGCCGGCAAAGCGAGTTCCTGGCCCTGGCGGTAAGCGCCGTACAGTTGCAGCAGTTCATCGACCATGACCCGCATCGACGCGCCATCCGAGGCGATGTGGTGCTGGGTCAGGGTCAGCACGTGCTCCTGCGCGCCAAGGCGCAAGAGGCTGACGCGCAACAGCGGCCCGTTGACCAAGTCGAACGGCTGCCCGGCCTGTTCGGCGACGAACGCTTGAATCTGCGCCTCTGGCGACAGGGCATCGGGGCGTTCATCCAGTTCATGCACGGCGACGGTCAGGCTCATGTGCGGATGAATCACTTGCACCGCTTGCTCATCCTGCTGCCGGAACGTGGTGCGCAGGCTTTGATGACGGGCAATCAATGCATTGAAACCGCGTTCGAGCGCCGCGACGTCGAGCTCGCCCTGCAAGTGCATGGCACTGGGGATGTTGTAGGCGGCGCTGTCGGGGTCCATCTGCCAGAGGAACCACTGGCGCTCCTGAGCAAAAGACAGCGGCACCGGATCGAACTGCGACTGGGTTTCGGGAATCGGCAGGTTCGCCGGTGAAACGCCCTCCTCGAGCATCTTCTGCAGATAGACCCTGCGCTTGTCGAGCGGCAAAGTAATGAAGCGCCGGGCGATCTTCAAAGCGACATTGGTATCCATCAAGCTTCCTCCATTTCATCAAGCAGGGCGTCCAGCTTGCTCAGTTTCAACGTATCGACCTGCTCACCCGCGGTGGCCAGACTGCTGACGAAATCCGTGAGTACGGGGTGTTGAAAAATCAGTTGCGGGGTCAGTTTCAAGCCCAGTTCCAGTTGCAGGCGTGAAACCACATTGACGGCCAGCAACGAGTGGCCGCCCAGTTCGAAAAAGTGATCCAGCAGGCCGACTCGCTCGACTTGCAGTACGTGCTGCCAGATCGCCGCGATCTGCTGCTCCCGCTCGCTCTGCGGGGCGACATAACGCACCTGCAAATGACCGCCCTCCACCGTCGGCAACGCCTTGCGGTCGAGTTTGCCGTTGGGCGTCAGCGGCAATTGTTCGAGGAACAGCAGGTGCGCCGGGACCATGAACTCCGGCAAAGACTCCCTGAGCCGTGCCTTGAGTTCATCGCGCAGGGACTGCTGATCGTCGGCAGCCTCTAGGCCCAGTGGTGAAGCGACCACGTAGGCCACCAGTTGCTGATTGCCCAGGGCTTCCTGCGCCAGCACCGCCACTTCGCGGACCGCTGGTTGCTCCAGCAGGCGCGCTTCGATTTCACCCAGTTCGATGCGGAAGCCGCGGATCTTCACTTGATGGTCGATTCGGCCTCGGTACTCGAGCACGCCATCGGCCTGATAGCGGGTCAGATCGCCGGTGCGGTACAGGCGCTCGCCGTTGCTGGCGAACGGGTTCGGCACGTACTTCTCGGCGGTCATGCCCGGCCGCCCCAGGTAACCCCGAGTGATGCCGGCACCGGCCAGGTACAACTCGGCCGATACGCCCTGCGGCACCGGGTGCAGATCAGCGTCGAGCAAATAGCTGGCGGTGTGTTTGAGCGGGCGACCAATGTTCGCCGTGCCACCCGCTTCGCGACGGGTCCAGGTGGAATAGGTGGTGTCTTCCGACGGGCCATAAAGATCGTAGACATGCGCCACGGTCGGTTGCCCATAAAGCGCATCGACCAGCGACTGCTTCAGCGGCTCACCGGCGAGGTTGATGATGCGCACGCTCGGCGGGATCTGCCCGGCACTGTGCAGCGCATTGATCGCCGACGGCACGGTGTTGATCAGGCGAACCTGATCGCGGGCGGGCAGTTGCGGCAGCTCCAGGGCGTTGCGGGCGATGATCAGCGAGCCGCCGTTGGCCAGGGTGACAAACAGCTCCCATACCGACAGGTCGAAACACACCGAAGTCGAAGCCAGCACACCCTGAATGTCGTCGCGGCTGTACACCGATTGCGACCAGTCGATCAGCGCCAGCACGTTGCGATGGGCGATGGCCACGCCTTTGGGCTCGCCGGTGGAACCGGAGGTGTAGATCACGTAGGCCAGGTTATCCGGCGTGACACCGGTCACCGGTGCGCTGCTTGGGTAAGTGGCCAGCCATGGCTCGGCGTTGTCCATCAGCAGCACTTGAGTGCCCGCCGTCACGTTCAACGTTGCCGCAACAGCCTGCTCGGTCAGCAGCACCAGCGCACGGCTGTCGTCGAGCATGTAGGCCACGCGGTCGGCTGGATAATCCGGGTCCAATGGCACATAAGCGCCACCGGCCTTGAGCACCGCCAGCAGCGCCACCAGCAGACTGTCGGAACGCTGCATCGCCACGCCGACCCGCACTTCCGGGCCCACGCCCAACTCGATCAGCTTGTGGGCCAGACGGTTGGCCCGGGCGTCGAGCTCGGCGTAAGTCAGTTGCTTGGCCGCGAAGGTCACCGCCAGCGCATCCGGTTGGGCGGCGACCTGGCGGTCGATCAATTGATGGACGCACAGATCATCGGCGAAACCTTCGTCAGCCCGGTTCCAGTCCAGCAACACTTGCTGCTGTTCGCTCTCATCCAGCAGCACCAGCTCGCCGAGGCAGCGCTCACCGGCGTCGATCATTTGGCTCAACAGGTGCTGCAAATGAGCCGCCAATCGCGTCACTGTCGCCGACGCAAAACTGCCGCGTTGATAGCTGAAGTGCAGCGACAGTTGCGTGTCGAGGCTCACCAGCAGGGTCAGCGGATAGTTGGTTTGCTCCTGACTGGCCACCGGACCAAAACGCAGCCCTTGCGGGGCGCCCTGCTCCAGGGCCTGGGCAATCGGGTAGTTCTCGAACACCAGAATGTTGTCGAACAGCGCTTCACCGCCCTGCCCGGCCCAGCGCTGAATATCGAACAGCGCGGTGTGTTCGAACTCGCGCAAGGCCAGGTTTTGCGCCTGCACCGCTTGCAGCCAACCAGTAAGCGATTGCTCGGCCCGTGGGCTGGCGATCACCGGCAAGGTGTTGATGAACAGCCCGATCTGCTGCTCGACACCCGGCAAGTCTGCCGGACGACCAGCGACCGTCGCGCCGAAGGCCACGGTGGTTTTGCCGGTGTAGCGTTGCAGCAACAGCAACCAGGCCGCCTGTACCAGCGTGTTGACGGTGACTTTCGCGGCCCGGGCGAACTCGCCCAGACGCAGGGTTTGATCGGCCTCCAGCACCTGGAAGTGATCGCCGTAACCTTGGGTTTCGGTAGACGCTTGCGGCACTGCGACGGTCTGGGCCAGGCGCGTCGGCTCTTCCAGCGCCAGCAGCGCCGGGGTCCAGAACGCTTCGCTGGCGGCCGAGTCCTGGCGTTGCAGCCAGGCGATGTAATCGCGGTAACGTCCGCTGTGAGCGCCGTTGAACTGGCCGCTGTAACGCTGCAGAACTTCGCCGAGCAACTGCGAGTTGCTCCAGCCGTCCATCAGGATGTGATGGTTGGTGTAGATCAGGTGATGACGGTGGTCGTCGATGCGCGCAATCACCAACCGCAACAAGGTCGGTGCGCTCAAGTTGAGGGCTTGGCGTTCCGTGTCGGCGAGCGTCTGCAAGGCCTGATCGCGCTGCGGATGGGCGCGTAAATCATGCAGGCTGTAAGGCATCTGCGCGTGTTTGCCGACCACCTGCACCGGGTTTTCCAGTTCGCCCTGCCAGACAAAGCGTGTGCGCAGAATGTCGTGGGCATCCACCGTTGCTTGCCAGGCCTGATGGAAACGCTCGGGGTCGAGCCCTTCCACATCCAGGCGAATCTGGTTGATGTAATCGCCGGTGGTTTCCTGGTACACGGCATGGAACAACATGCCCTGCTGCATCGGCGACAACGGATACAGGTCTTCGATCGACTGCGGCGCCAGCGGCAAACCGTCCAGGTGGGCCTGACTCAAGCGCGCCAGCGGGAAGTCCGACGGGGTGACGCCGTGCTGCCCGGCCCGGCAGCAATGGGCGATCAGCGCTTGCAGTTCCTGGGCGTAATCGTCGGCCAGCGCCTGAATGGTCGACTCATTGAACCGTTCGCGGCTGAAGGTCCAGCCCAGGTTCAGTTCACCGCCATACACCTGACCATTGAGGGCCAACTGGTTGGCCAATGGCGCACGAGCATCCAGTTCATCACCGGCCGCGTCACTGCACGGTACGAACAAGGCGCCGTCGGCTTCGGTGAAGCTGCCGTCGAACTGGCCCAGGTAATTGAAGGTCAGGCACGGCACCGGCAATTGGCTGAGGATTTGACGTGCAGCGTCGTCACCCAGATGGGCCAGCGCACCAAAACCGAGGCCCTTGTTCGGGATCGCGCGCAGCTGTTCCTTGATCTGTTTCAGCGAACCACCGAGGTCAGCGACCGGCGTCAGTTTGGCCGGGTACAGGCTGGTGAACCAGCCGACGGTGCGGGTCAGGTCAACGCCGTCGAACAGCTCTTCACGGCCATGACCTTCGAGCTGGATCAACGCGCTGTCGGTCCCGGTCCAGCGCACCATGACGCGGGCCAGAGCGGTCAGCAGCAGGTCGTTGACCTGCGTGCGATACGCCGCCGGGGCGTCTTGCAGCAGTTGCCGGGTCATTTCCTTGTTCAGTTGCGTGCGCACCGTCAGTGCATGCTTGTTCTGTTGCCCGCCCTCGGGATTGTCCTCCGGCAACGCCACGTCGGCGCCGTGTAACTGCTGTTGCCACCAGGCCAGTTCGCTGCGCAGTTCAGCACGGCGGGCGTAGGTTTGCAGGTGCTCGGCCCAAACCTTGGCCGCACTGGTTTTGGCCGGCAATTGCAGGGGCTCGCCGCTCAACAGCTGACGGTACGCGGTTTGCAGATCGTCAAACAGAATCCGCCACGACACGCCGTCCACCACCAGATGGTGGATCGCCAGCAACAGGTGCTGAGTGCCGTCATCGAGGTTCGCCAGCACCGCGCGCAGCAGCGGCCCGTGCTGCAGGTTCAAGCTGCGTTGCGCCTCATTGGCCACCGCTTCCAGTGCCGTGGCGTCGGCGACGTCAACCGCCCAGAGCAACGCCTCGGTCTGGCTGCCCGGCGCACGGTATTGCGCCTGCCAGCCCTCGGCCTGTTCGACGAAACTCAAGCGCAAGCCATCGTGGTGCACAACCAGCGCGCCCAACGCCTGCTCAAGCACATTGGCGTTCAGTTTTTGCGTCGGCTTGAGCATCACCGCCTGGTTCCAGTGCTGACGCTCGGGGATGGTCTGTTCGAAGAACGCCTGCTGCACCGGCAATAACACCAGATCGCCTGTGACCGGCCCCTGATCGATGACCTGAGCCTGCTCACCCAACCGCGCCACCGTGGCTAGTGCCTGGATGGTCTGGTGCTGGAACAGGTCTTTTGGCGTGAAGCGGATGCCGGCCTGACGGGCGCGGCTGACCACTTGAATCGAGATGATCGAATCGCCGCCCAGTTCGAAAAAGTTGTCACTCAAACCGACCTGATCGAGTTTCAGCACGTCTTGCCAGATTGTCGCCAGTTGCTGCTCCAGTGCGCTTTGCGGCGCCACATAGGCTTGCTGCAATTGGCTGATGTCCGGCTTGGGCAGGTTCTTGCGGTCGAGTTTGCCGTTGGGGGTCAGCGGGAGGCGCTCAAGCAGCAGCAAATACGCCGGGACCATGTGCGCCGGCAGCGCGACTTTAAGTTGCTCGCGCAGGCTGTCGGCGAAATCAGCCTGTTCGGCATCGAGCGCATCGGCGACCACATAAGCCACCAGGCGCTTGCCGCTGCCGGCGGTACCTTCCTGGGCAACCACCACGGCTTCGCGTACCCCATCGAGGGTTTGCAGGCGCGCTTCGATTTCCCCCAGCTCAATGCGGAAACCGCGAATCTTCACCTGATTGTCGATGCGATCCAGGTAATCGAACGTGCCATCGGCACGCTGCCGCACCAGGTCGCCGGTGCGGTACAGCAGGCCACCGACCGCGCTGAACGGATCGGCGACAAACCGTTCCGCCGTCAGGCCGGGACGGTTCAGGTAACCCCGGGCCAGGCCGGTGCCGCCCAGGTACAGCTCACCGGCCATGCCTTGGGGCAGCAGGTTCAGGTCGGTGTCCAGCACATAAGCGCTGCGGTCGCCGATGCGACTGCCGATCGGCGCGTAGGCCGCGCCGCACTGCACGTCGCGCCCGGCCTTCCAGATCAGCGGCGTGACCACGGTTTCGGTCGGGCCGTAGCCGTTGATGATGTAGTCCGGATCGAGCGCACGCTTGACCCGCTCGAAACTGGCGTTGGGCACGGCATCGCCGCCGAAACAGTAGATCCGCACCTTCGGCGGGTGGCCTTCACGCTCGGCGTGTTCGGCCAGTTGTTGCAGGTAGACCGGCGGGAACGCCACCACCGTCACGCCGTGTTCGCGCATGGCGTTGTAGGTCTGTTCCGGGGTCCACAGGCTGTCGTCGCGAATCAGCAGCGAGGCACCGTGGGTCAGGCTGGTCAGCCAACGCTCATGGGCGCCGTCGAAGGCGAAGGACATGAAGTGGAATTCGCAGTCGCTGTCACGCATTTCATAGCGTTCGCCAATGGCCTGGCAATGCATCGCCAGCGGGCCATGGGCGACGCTCACGCCTTTGGGGTTACCGGTGGAGCCGGAGGTGTAAATGACGTAAGCGAGGTTCTGCGGATCGAGCGGCACCTTGGGCGCGGTAAGGGATTGGCTGCGCAGATCGAGACGGTCGAGCTCCAGCACCGGGATCGCATCATCCACCGGCAACTGCGCAGAAACCGACGAATCGGTGATCAACAACGCCAGCCCCGAATCCTCGATCAGATAAGCCAGACGCTCGCGCGGGTAACTGGTGTCCAGCGGCACGTAGGCACCGCCGGCCTTGAGCGCCGCCAGCAGCGCGACGATCACCCCTTCGCTGCGTGGCAAGGCCACGCCGACCCGGCTTTCCGGGCCGACACCCCGCGCGATCAGGGCGTGGGCCAACTGATTAGCGCGTTGGTCGATGTCGCCATAGCTGAACCGCTGACCGGCGAAAATCACCGCTGTGCGCTCGGGGCGTTGGGCGGCGAGTTCGGCGATGCGTTGGTGCACGGCGACATTCACCGGGTACGGCTGCGGCTGGTTATCGGCCTGTTGCTGCGCCCGTTCGGCGGCGCTGGCCAGGGCAATTTCACCGAAGTTGCGTTCGGCCGACTCGGCGAACTGCTCCAACAGTTGCAGCAGGTGCGCAGCGATGCGTTCGATCGTGGACGCTGAGAAATGCGCCCGGTCGAAGCTGTAATGCAGCGCCAGGGTCTGGCCCAATGTCACGGCCACGCTCAACGGATAATGGGTTTGCTCAAGGTTGGCGACGTCGCCGAACACCACGCCTTGCTCCGCGCCCTGTTGCAGCGCTTGGGCAATCGGGTAGTTCTCGAACACCAGAATGTTGTCGAACAGGGCTTCGCCGCCCTGCCCGGCCCAGCGTTGAATGTCCGCCAGCGGCGTGTGCTCGAACTCGCGCAGGCTGAGGTTTTGCGCCTGTACCGCTTGCAACCAGTGGCCGACGCTTTGGTCCGGACGCGGCGTGCCGATCACCGGCAAGGTATTGATGAACAAGCCGACCGCTTGCTCGATGCCGGACAAGTCTGCCGGTCGCCCGGCCACCGTGGCGCCGAACGCCACGGTTGGGTGACCGGTGTAGCGTTGCAACAACAGCAGCCACGCGGCTTGCACCAGGGTGTTGAGGGTGACTTTCTGTTGCCGGGCAAAAGTTTCAAGGTGTTGGGTGCGACTGACGTCCAGGGTCTGGAAATGGTCGCCATGCCCGCTCAGGGTTTCGTTGCCGGACAGCACCCGCGCCAGTCGGGTCGGCTCTTGCAAGGAGGCCAATGGCTCGCGCCAGAAGTCCTGGCTCAGTTGCCCATCCTGACGCTGCAACCAAGCGATGTAATCGCGATAGCGTCCGCCGGTAGCTATCGGCGGGCGACCGCTGTAACGCTGCAAAACTTCGCCGAGCAACTGCGAGTTGCTCCAGCCGTCCATCAGGATGTGGTGATGGGTGTAAATCAGCTGCCAGCTATCGGCTGCGGTGTGCACCAACACCAGTCGCAGCAACGGTGCCTGGCTCAGGTCGAATCCTTGTTGGCGCTCGGCATCGGCCAGTTCATTCAAGGCTTGAAGCTGATCGTCACGCTCACGCCAGTCGAGCACGGTGAACGGCAACTGCACCTGTTTGTGGACGATCTGCACCGGTTGTTCCAGTTCGCCTTGCCAGACAAAACCTGTACGCAAGATGTCTTGTGCATCGACCGTGGCCTGCCAAGCGGCGCGGAAACGCTCCGGTTCGAGGCCTTGCACATCCACCCGCAGCTGGTTGATGTACTCACCCGCCGCCTGCTCGTACAGGGTGTGGAACAACAGCCCCTGTTGCATCGGCGACAGTGGATAGAGGTCGTCGAGTTGGCCGACGGCCACCGGCAGTGCATCGAGTTGCGCCTGGGTGATGCGCGCCAGCGGGAAGTCCGACGGCGTGGCCTGTGGCGCATCAAGGATGCAGCAATGCTCTATCAACCGGTTGAGTTCGACAGCGTATTGATCAACCAGCTGCTGGATGGTCGCGGTGTCGAACATCTCGCGGCTGAAGCCCCAGCTCATCGACAGCTCGCCGCCGTACACCTGGCCTTCGACCGTCAGCCAGTTGGCCAACGGTGCCGACGGATCCTGGGCCGCGCCGCTGCCTTCGCTGGACGGCACAAACAACGCCGCTTCGTCGAACTGACGGTCGAACTGCCCCAGGTAATTGAAGGTGATGCGCGGTTGCGGCAAGACCGCCAGTGCGGCGCCAATCTGCGGATCGGCCAGGTAGCGCAGCACGCCGTAGCCCAGACCTTTGTCTGGCACCGCGCGCAGTTGCTCCTTGACCATTTTGATCGACGCGCCGAGGTCGCCGGCCGGGCTCAGGTTGACCGGGAACAGACTGGTGAACCAGCCGACAGTGCGGGTCAAATCGATGTCGTCGAACAGGTCCTCGCGGCCGTGGCCTTCGAGCTGGATCAGCGTGCTGCCCTGCCCGGTCCAGCGGCACACGGCCCGCGCCAACGCGGTCAGCAGCAGATCATTGACCTGAGTGCGATAAGCCGCCGGCGCCTGTTGCAGCAGTTTGCGGGTTTGTTCGGCATCGAAGGTCAGTTCGACTTTCCGCTCGAAACGGTTTTGCAGTGCACCGTCTGGGCGGTCGCACGGCAAGTCGTTTTGCGGCGCGGCGCGCAATTGCTCCTGCCAATAATCGACACTGTTTTGGAACGTTGGCAGGTGGCTTTGCAGACGCGCCACCCAGCGCTGGTATGAACTGGTTTTCACCGCCGTCGTCAGCGTCGAGCCGTCGCGTGCCTGGCGATAGAACTGCTGCAGATCCTCCAGCAATACCCGCCACGACACACCGTCCACCGCCAAGTGGTGAATCACCAGCAGCAGCCGCTGAGTGCCGTCGGCCATCTGCACCGACAACGCTCGCAGCAACGGGCCGTTGCCCAGATCAAGACTGCGCTGGGCTTCGTCGCACAACGCATTCAGTTCTTCGAGCGATTGCGCCGAGCGTTGCCACAACACCGACTCAACAGACGCTGCGCCATAGGCCTGCTGCCAACCGGCGTCGGTCTGTTGATAACGCAGACGCAACCCATCGTGATGCTGGAGCAACTGCGCCAACGCCTGATCCAGCGCCCCGGCATCCAGCGCTTCGCGCGGCACCAGCAGCAGCGACTGGTTCCAGTGATGACGCTCAGGGATGGCTTGCTCGAAGAACCAGTGCTGCACCGGCGCCAAGGCCACCGCGCCAACAGCCGGACCTTGATCGATCAGGTTCTGTTCGCCGCTGCGGGCCACTTGCGCCAGGCTGCGGATAGTCTGGTGCTGGAACAGGTCTTTGGGGCTCAACAGGATGCCCGCCTGGCGCGCGCGGCTGACCACTTGCATCGACACAATGGAGTCGCCGCCCAGCTCGAAGAAGTTGTCTTCCAGGCCGACGTTGTCGATGGCCAGGATGTCTTGCCAGATCGCCGCCAGCGACTTTTCCAGCGCCGTGCGTGGCGCCACGTGTTCACGCTGTTGCTGGGTGCCGTCGACCGCAGGCAAGGCCTTGCGGTCGAGCTTGCCGTTGGGGGTCAACGGCAATTGTTCGAGGAACAGCAGATAAGCCGGGACCATGTAGTCCGGCAAATGTCGGCGCAGCGCGGCTTTCAGGGTTTCGCGCAGGTTCGCTTGAGCATCGGCATTGTCCGCCAACAGCGCTGCATCGGCGGGCACGATGTAGGCGACCAGTTGCTGACCGCTGGCGCCATCCTGGGCCAGCACCGCCAGTTCGCGTACCGCGTCCTGCTGCAACAGCCGCGCTTCGATCTCACCCAGCTCGATGCGGAAACCACGAACCTTGACCTGATGGTCGATGCGACCGACGTATTGCAACGCGCCGTCGACCTGATAGCGGGTCAGGTCACCGGTGCGATACAGGCGCTCGCCGTTGCTGGCAAACGGGTTCGGCACGTATTTCTCGGCGGTCATGCCCGGTCGCGCCAAGTAACCCCGGGTGATGCCCGCGCCGGCCAGGTACAGCTCAGCCGATACGCCCTGCGGCACCGGTTGCAGATCGGCGTCGAGCAAATAGCTGGCGGTGTGTTTGAGCGGTCGGCCGATGTTGGCGCTGCCGCCGGGCTGGCGGCGAGTCCAGGTGGAATAGGTGGTGTCTTCCGATGGGCCGTAGAGGTCGTAGACGTGCTCGATGGTCGGTTGCTGATACAGCGCGTCGACCAGCGACTGCTTCAGCGGCTCACCGGCCAGATTGATGATGCGCACGCTCGGCGGGATCTGCCCGTCCCGCTGCAATGCATTGATCGCCGACGGCACAGTGTTGATCAGGCGCACCTGATCCCGGGCCGGCAGTTGCGGCAGCTCCAGGGCATTGCGGGCGATGATCAGCGAACCACCGTTGGCCAAGGTCACGAACAGCTCCCACACCGACAGGTCGAAACACACCGAGGTCGAGGCCAACACGCCCTGAATATCGTCGCGGCTGTACACCGATTGCGACCAGTCGATCAGCGCCAATACGTTGCGATGGGCGATGGCCACGCCTTTGGGCTTGCCGGTGGAGCCGGATGTGTAGATCACATAGGCCAGGTTATCCGGCGTGACGCGGGTCATCGGTGCGCTGCTCGGGTAAGCGGCCAGCCACGACTCGGCGTTGTCCATCAGCAGCACTTGAGTGCCCGCCGTGACGTTCAACGTTGCCGCAACAGCCTGCTCGGTCAGCAGCACCAACGCGCGGCTGTCGTCGAGCATGTAGGCCACGCGGTCGGCTGGATAATCCGGGTCCAATGGCACATAAGCGCCACCGGCCTTGAGCACCGCCAGCAGCGCTACCAGCAAGCTGTCGGAACGCTGCATCGCCACGCCGACCCGCACTTCCGGCCCCACACCCAACTCGATCAGCTTGTGGGCGAGGTGGTTGGCGCAGCTGTCGAGCTCGGCGTAAGTCAGTTGCTTGGCCGCGAAGGTCACCGCAAGCGCGTCCGGCATGGCCGCGACCTGCCTGGCGATCAGCTCATGAATGCACAGATCATCGGCGAAACCTTCGTCAGCGCGGTTCCAGTCATGGACGATGCGTTGGTATTCCTCGGCTTCAAGCATCGGCAAATCGCTGATGCGCTGCTGGCTGTCATTGACCATGCCGTGCAGCAAATGGGTCCAGTGCCGCGCCATGCGCTCGATGGTCGGCGCATCGAACAGGTCATTGGCGTAGGTCAGCGCGGCGTGCAGTGTGCCGGCCTTTTCATAGGTGTCCAGGGTCAGGTCGAACTGGGTGGTGCGCCCTTCCCATTCGATCACGCCCAGCTCCAGGCCTGAGGCGGTGGTCACCGTGGAAATGTCCGCCACCTGCGGCTGATGGTTGTACATCACCTGGAACAACGGCGTGTGGCTGAGGCTGCGCTCCAGCTTCAACGCTTCCACCAGCCGCTCGAATGGCAAGTCCTGATGGGCCTGGGCGCCGAGGGCGGTTTCCTTGATGTCACTGAGCAAATCCGCCACGCGGGTCTGGCCGTCGAGCCGGGTGCGCAGCACTTGGGTGTTGACGAAGAAACCGATCAGGCCTTCGATTTCGCCGCGATTGCGGTTGGCGATCGGCACGCCGACGCGGATGTCGGTCTGCCCGGTGTAACGGTGCAGCAACGCGTTGAATGCGCCGAACAACAGCATGAACAAGGTGATGTTGTGCTTCTGCGCGGTGGCTCGCAGTTGCTCGGCCAGTGGGCCGTCGACGCCGAACTCATAACGCGTGCCGCGATAGCTGGGCATCGCCGGGCGCGGGTGATCGGTGGGCAGCTCCAGCACCGGATGCTCGAAGCCCAATTGGGCTTGCCAGTATTCCAGCTGCCGCGCCTGCTCGCCGGCCTCCAGCCAGCGGCGTTGCCACAAGGCGTAGTCGCTGTATTGAATCGGCAACGGCGCGAGCTGCGGTTGCGCGCCGGCATCATGGGCGTCGTAGCAGCGGATGAACTCGTCGATCAACACGTTCATCGACCAGCCATCAGAAACGATGTGGTGCAGGGTCAGCAGCAGCACGTGCTCCTGCTCGGCGAGCTTGAGCAGCTTGACCCGCAGCAGCGGCCCGACGGCCAAATCGAACGGCAGCAATGATTGCTGCTGGGCGGCCTCGGCCACGGCCTGTTCGCGCTCAAGGGTTGGCAGCGCGCTGAAATCGACCTGCTCGATCACCAACGGCGCACTGGCAGGTGCCTGTTGCAGGGATTCGTCGGCCTGGCGCTGGAACACCGTGCGCAGGGTTTCATGACGCGCCACCAGGCTGGCGAACGCTTGCTCCAGGGCCGGCAGGTTCAGTTGCCCAGTCAGGCGCACTGCGCCCGGCAAGTTGTAGGCGCCGCTGTGCGGGTCCAGTTGCCAGAGGAACCACATGCGCTGCTGGGCGTAGGACAGCGCTTGCCGGTCCTTGGCCTCGACCCCTTGCGGAATCGGAAAACGGGCGAAGTCCACGCCCTCCTTGTGCAAGGCCGCAAGGAACATCTGGCGCTTTTCCAGGGGCAACCCGATAAACCGGCGAGCAAGTTTCAAGGAGTCTTCAGCATTCATTTCTTAGCATCCGGATCAGTAGGCAGGAAGCACAAAGGCACGTCGTCCCTATGAAACGAATGCAGACCGGAAAAATTAGCGTTTGAGAACAAGTATCAGGAAGGGAGGTCGAAGCGGCTGGAATCGGCGGTGCGGCGAAGAAATGACGGCCGAACACAGACCTGTGGCGAGGGAGCTTGCTCCCGCTCGGCTGCGCAGCAATCGTAAACCGGCGAATGCGGTATTCCTGACACAGCGAGGTCGCAGGTTTTAGGGTTGCTTCGCAACCCAGCGGGAGCAAGCTCCCTCGCCACAGAGATCACCAAACTGAAGCATCGTGTTAACCGACAGCCGCCAAGGCATGCCGCCGATGGTGAACCTCCAGCTGATCCTTGATCACCCGCAGCACCTTGGCTTCGTGCTCATGAATGAAGAAGTGCCCACCGGCCAACATGTCCACCGAAAAGCTGCCGAGGGTTTCCCTGCTCCAGCCGATCAACTGTTCGGTGGTGGCCTTGTCGGCCTTGCCACCCAGCACATGCACCGGGCACTTGAGCAATGGCCGCTGCACCGGCTGAAAACGCCCACACAATAGAAAATCCGCACGCAGAATCGGCAGTGTCAGGCTCATCAGCTCTTCATTGGCCAGCACCTCTTCGCTGGTGCCATTGAGCGTTCGTAGCTGCTCGATCAACTGCGCATCGGTTTTCGGCTCGGCAAAGCCGCGATCGTAATCGGCCCGCATTGTTGGCGCCGCCGTCCCCGAGGCAAACAGCGCCACCGGTTCCGGACAACCCAGCGCACGAAAGGCGTGGGCCAGCTCACACGCGAGCAAGGCGCCCAGGCTATGACCAAACAGGGCGTAAGGCGCCTTGAGCGTCGAACGCAACTCCCTGGCCAATTGCATCGCCAGCGCGCGCATGTCGGTGTGCAGCGGTTCGCCGAACCGTGCGCCCCGCCCCGGCAGCTCCACCGGTTGCAACTGCAGCCACTGCGGCAACTTGCGTCGCCAACGGCTGTAGACCATGGCACTGGCGCCAGAATACGGCAGGCACAGCAGGGTCAGCTTGGTCACCACGTTTACCTCGAAAAGTCGTCTGTAGGGGAAGACGACCCGCAAGCGGCGCAAATTAGTCGGCGCCGATAAATCCCGCCTGGGAGAAAGCGTCGAATTATTGGTTGAGTGTGAACGCCGGTTCGGCGCCAAATGAACTCTCTGTGGCTTTAACCAGTCAGCTGGTTAGGCCCTCGATTCCCGGAGTTCTGCGGCAATGGCTGATCCTTCCGAACGACAAAGCGCGATCGACGCCCACGGCATCATTGGCGACATGCGCAGCGCGGCGCTGGTCAACGACAAGGGCAGCGTGGACTTTTTCTGCTGGCCGGAATTCGACAGCCCGTCGATCTTCTGCGCGCTGCTGGACAGCCCCGAAGCCGGCATCTTCCAATTGGCTCCGGACCTGCCCGACGCCCGCCGCGAGCAGATTTACCTGCCCGACACCAACGTCTTGCAAACCCGCTGGCTCAGCGATCATGCGGTGGTCGAAGTCACCGACCTGCTGCCCATCGGCGACAGCGAGGATGATTTGCCGATGTTGATGCGCCGGGTGCGCGTGGTCAGCGGTCAAGCGACGATTCAGATGTTGTGCAACCTGCGTCATGACTATGCGCGGGCTCACACCAAGGCGCGGGCGCGCGGCCGCAGTGTGTATTTCGAGGCCACCGGTCAGCCGCCCATGCAGCTGTGTGCGGATCAGCCCTTGCGCGTCGAGGGCAACGCAGCGATTGCCGAATTCACCCTCGAACAGGGCCAGAGCGCCGAGTTTTTGCTCGGCGGCGTTGACGATCCGCGCTTCAAGGAAGGCGCCGCCGATCTGTGCCTGGAGCGCACCCTGAAGTTTTGGCGCAACTGGATCGGCCAGTCCAATTACCGCGGGCGCTGGCGGGAAATGGTCAATCGCTCGGCCCTGGCGCTGAAGCTGCTGACCTCGCGCAAACACGGCGCCATCCTCGCCGCCGCCACCTTCGGTCTGCCGGAAACACCTGGCGGCACACGCAACTGGGACTACCGCTACACCTGGATCCGCGACGCCTCGTTCACCGTCTACGCCTTCATGCGCCTGGGCTTCGTCGAGGAAGCCAACGCCTACATGCGCTGGCTGCGCGGCAGGGTCAGTGATTGCCGGGGTAAACCGATGAAACTCAATATTCTCTACGCCATCGATGGCCGCCAGGAACTGCCGGAAACCGAACTTTCGCACCTGTCCGGCCATGGCGGCGCGACGCCGGTGCGCATCGGCAATCAGGCCTACGAACAAATCCAGCTCGACATCTTCGGCGAGCTGATGGACGCGGTGTACCTGGTCAACAAGTACGGTGAGGCGATCTCCCACGAAGGCTGGAAACACACCGTGGAAGTGGTCGATCAGGTCTGCGAAACCTGGCAGCAAAAGGACGTTGGCATCTGGGAAATGCGCGGCGAGCAGCATCATTTCCTGCACTCGCGACTGATGTGCTGGGTAGCGCTGGATCGGGCCATCCGGCTGGCCTCCAAACGCTCGCTGCCCGCCCCTTTTGCCCGTTGGGACCAGACCCGTCAAGCGATCTACGCCGACATCTGGAGCAACTTCTGGAACGAAGAACGCGGGCATTTCGTCCAGCACATCGGCGGCACCGGCCTCGACGGCTCGATGCTGCTGATGCCGCTGGTGCGCTTCGTCAGCGCCAAGGATCCGCGCTGGATCGCGACCCTCGAAGCCATCGAAAAACACCTGGTGCGCGCGGGCATGGTCTACCGCTACCGCAACGACGACAGCCAGATCGACGGCCTGCCCGGCACCGAAGGCGCCTTCGCTGCCTGTTCGTTCTGGTACGTCGAATGCCTGGCCCGCGCCGGCCAGGTAGAAAAGGCGCAGCTGGAGTTCGAGCAATTGCTGCGGTACGCCAACCCGTTGGGGCTGTACGCCGAAGAGCTAGACAGCCACGCGCGGCACTTGGGCAACACACCACAAGCACTGACGCACCTGGCGCTGATCAGCGCGGCGAGCTTTCTGGATCGGAAGTTGAGTGGGGAGAAGAACTTCTGGCAGCCTTGAGACTGAGGTGACTGCTTCGCGGGCAAGCCTCGCTCCTACAGATGTATACCGTTCAACTGTGGGTGGCGCTGGCTTCGGTACCGCCGTTGTGACTACCGCCAAAACTCGTCAGAAATATCTACTTTTACGACACTTTTTGTAGGATCAAGACCTACCCGCGATGAACTTAAACACACTCTGCCTGACAGGACTGACCTCCCGTGGCGAGGGAGCTTGCTCCCGTTGGGGCGCGCAGCGGCCCTGAAATCTGCAACCACATTCCTCCAGAAGCACCGTATTTACTGGCTTAGCGACTGCTGCGCAGCCGAACGGGGGCAAGCCCCTTCGCCACAGGATTGCGTAGGCCAATCGCCTACATTCACTAAACAAACCAGCCCAATCAACACCTGGTAACTGATTCCTACATCCGGAAATACCTTGTTGCCAGCACCTACATCCATCCCTACCATCCACGCTCAACGGGCACAGCGGAGCTGTCCAACAAAACCCGAATTCAAGGAACCAGAATGACCCAGCGCATCCATCGCAGCATCAACGTCCCACTCCGATCAGGCCTGAATCGGACTGAACTGTGGGAAGGCCCCGACAAAGGCTTGATCAAATGCTGGGAAATCGGCCGTCAGCGCGCCGCCCGCTTCCCCGACCTCGCCCACCAATGCCTCACCGGCGAACTCCCGGTGCTGGGTTGGAAAGGTGGCGTCAGCCGCAGCCTGAAGAAACTCGAAAAATACGGATCCCTCAAATACCTCGCCCAATGGCAAGGATTACGCGGGGAAGATCTGGATATTGATCTGAGCGCAGAACGGGCGTTGACCTGTTCCAGGACCAAAATGGTCGTGACATTTACGCCGGATCGGTCGAAGTACTTCAATCAGATGGACGTGGAAGCCTGAGGAAAGAGCCCGGGTCGATCTGAATCATCCGTTGATAGACAGCCCATGGAGCATCGAATGCAGACCCAACATGTCCTGACGCCAAACCTCGATATTGCCTGCGAAACACACGGCCCCAGCACCGGTGACCCGGTCATCCTGCTCCACGGTTTCCCCTACTCCCCCCGCGCCTACGACGACATCGCGCCAGCCCTCGCCGCAAAGGGCTACCGCGTGATCGTTCCGTACCTGCGCGGCTACGGCCCGACCCGTTTCAACTCCCCCGCCACCCTGCGCTCTGGCCAGCAGGCCGCCCTCGCCCAGGATTTGCTGGACCTGATGGACGCTCTCGCCATCAAACAGGCCGCGCTGTGCGGTTATGACTGGGGCGGTCGGGCGGCGTGCATTGTCGCGGCGCTAAGGCCGGAGCGGGTGCGCTGCCTGGTGACCGGGGACGGTTACAACCTGCAGAACATCCCCCGCTCCACCCAGCCTCTGGATCCGCAGACTGAACATCGTCTCTGGTATCAGTATTACTTCCACACCCCGCGCGGCGTGGAAGGCTTGACCCAAAACCGCCGGGCCCTGTGCGAACTGCTCTGGCGCCTGTGGTCACCGACCTGGGCGCAAAATGCCGAACGATATCCCTTGAGCGCGCCAGCCTTCGATAATCCGGATTTCGTCGACGTAGTAATTCACTCGTACCGGCACCGGTTCATGTATGCGCCCGGCGACCCGACGCTGGAATGGATGGAAGAAGCGCTGACCCGACAACCGGCAATCAGCGTGCCGACAATTTCCCTGTGCGGTGCCGATGACGGTGTGGGACCCGCGCCTGAAGTCGATGAAGACGCCGAGCATTTTACCGGCCCCTACGAACACCGAGTGTTGGCGGGCGTCGGGCATGACATTCCCGAGGAAGCACCCGAGGCGACGCTCAAGGCATTACTGGATCTGCTGGAGGGCTGACGGAAAACCGCTCGCGATAAGCCTGCGGTGTCACGCCCATGGCCCGCAGAAAACTGCGGCGCAGGGTCTCTTCGCTACCAAACCCGCATTGCACCGCGACCCGTTTGATCGGTACGCCGGTGTCGCTGAGCAGTCGTCGCGCGGTCTCGACCCGAATCAGTTCTATGGCCCGCGCCGGGGTCTGGCCGGTGTCAGCGCGGTAGTGACGGACGAAGCTGCGCTCGCTCATCCCGGCCTGCAAGGCCAAGGTCGGGATGCCAAGGTCCTTGGTGAGGTTTTCGCTGATCCAGGCGTGAAGCTCGTCGAATCGGTTGCCTTCTTTTTGCAAAGACAGGGTTACGCTGAACTGCGACTGGCCCCCCGGACGCTTGAGAAACACCACCAGTTGCCGGGCGACTTCGAGGGCCATGGTTCGGCCGAGGTCTTGTTCGACCATGGCCAGCGCCAGGTCAATGCCCGCGGTAACCCCGGCCGAGGTCCAGACCGGACCGTCGTTGATGAAGATCGGGTTGGGTTCGACCTGCAGTTTGGGATGCTGCTGCGCCAATTGCTCGCAGCGGGTCCAGTGCGTCACCACCCGTCGACCATCAAGCCAGCCGCTGGCCGCCAGCAAAAACGCCCCGGTACACACCGACGACACCCGCCGGCAATCTCGCGCATGCTCACGCACCCACGCCACCAGCGACGCGTCCTGCGCCGCCGCGTAAACGCCCCAGCCACCGGCAATGATCAAGGTGTCGCTGCCCCGATCCGGCAGCGGCTCCGCCAACAGTGCCAACCCCGCCGACGACATCACCGCCCCGCCACCGCTGGCAATCACTGACGGTGCATAGGGCGGCGGCAGACCTTGCTGGCGGGCAATGTCGTTGGCCGAGGCAAACACCTGCAACGGCCCGGTGACATCGAGCACTTGCACGTTGGCGAAGGCCAGCACATGAATGGTTTTCGGGTGGTTTGGCATGATTGGCGTAATTCGTGGGGTTATTGGCGTATTCGCCAAATCCTACGAGCCTACAGTGAAGCCGTCCACCCCAATCAGGAGAAAAACGCCATGACGTTGCAGATCGGTTTACTGTTGTTTCCACAGGTTCAACAACTGGACCTGACCGGCCCTTATGACGTGCTGGCCTCGCTGCCGGACGTGAAGGTGCACCTGATCTGGAAGGACCTGGTGCCCGTCACCGCGAGTACCGGGCTGGTGTTGAAACCGACCATCACCTTCGACGATTGCCCGCCGCTGGATGTGATCTGCATTCCCGGAGGTGGCGGCGTCGGCCCATTGATGGAGGATGAACAAACCCTGGCCTTCATCAAGACTCAGGCCGCCACGGCGCGGTATGTCACCTCGGTCTGCACCGGTGCCCTGGTGCTTGGCGCGGCAGGGCTGCTCAAGGGCAAGCGCGCCACCACGCACTGGGCGTATCACGAGTTGCTCGGGCTGTTGGGGGCGATCCCGGTGAAGGATCGGGTGGTGCGCGACGGCAATCTGCTGACCGGTGGCGGGATCACCGCGGGAATCGATTTTGCCCTGACCCTGGCCGCTGAATTGTTCGATAAGGACACCGCGCAACTGGTGCAATTGCAGCTGGAATACGCCCCGGCACCGCCGTTTGCTTCGGGCAGCCCCGAGACAGCGCCAGCCGGCGTGCTGGAGGAAGCCCGTAAACGTGCTGCCGGGTCGTTGAAATTACGTACGGAAATCACCGAACGTGCAGCGGCGAAACTCGACCTCCAGTGAAAGAGATGGCCGCGGGGGGCTATCCCCCCGCAGCCAGTCACTCACGCCGGCCATTCGGCACAAACAGCTCGAACGAGTCATCGCCATAAGCCCGCTCCACTTTAGCGATCACCACTTGATAACCCGCATACCACTTGCGGTACTGGCGCTTGGCCTCCAGGTGCCTGGGGTGGCTGGCGAATTCCCGGATAGAGGTTTCGTCCTGCCAGTAGTAACTGGCGTTGACCAGTTCGCCATCGGCCGAGCACCAGGACTGGGTACCGACGAACCCTTCGATGCTGATCGCGACTTCGTCGATCAACGTGCTCAACAGGTTGAACTCCTCGTCTCGTTGCCCGGGTTTGTAGATAAACGATGCGATGTACATGCAGAGGTTCCTTTTCAGTGAATGAGTCAGGCTGGCCGTGTCATCAGGGCCAACCGGACGGCGAGCAACAGCAATACCGCAGCCAGCCCCAATGACTGCCATGTGGCGAATGTCGACGTGCTGGAAATACGCCGGCTGACCGTGCTGCCGAAAACCCCGAGCAGGGTGTGAAACACGCCACTGACCAGGGTCAGCACCATGCCCAGCAGCACCAGCTGTACGGCAATCGAGCCTCGTTGCGCGTTAACGAATTGCGGCAGGAACACCATGAAAAACAGCAAGGCCTTGGGGTTCAGCAGGCTGTTGAGCATCGCCCGGATCAGCAGGGTCTTGAGCGGCACCTGCGCAACATCCGACGTGCCGCTGGCCGATGGCTTTTGCAACGCTTTGAACGCCAGCCACAGCAGGTACAGAACGCCGGCATAACGGATCAGGTCGAAGGCCGGTGGCCAACTGGCAACCAGTGCCGTAACCCCCATCGCGGTCAACGCGGTCAGGATCAGATCGGCCAGACCAATGCCCAATCCCGACGCCACACCACCGCGCCAGCCATAACTGGCACCATGGCTGATTACGAAGGCCATGTTCGGTCCGGGTGACAGCAGCAACAGCATCACCGCGCCGACGAAAATCGATAAGGTCGCAGGGTCAATCACAGCGAAGTCTCCGTCCTGGAAAGCCTGTAGATTAGAGCGCCAATCTGATACAAACAAAAAATTGATCCAGATACAAAGAGCGCTCACCCATGACCCGTATTCGCTACAAACGCCTGGTGGATCAGTTCGCCGGGAAGATTCGCAGCGGTGAACTGCCACCCGCCACGCAATTGCCGACCATTCGCGCGTTGATGCAGAGCGAACGGATCGCCCTGGCCACGGCTTTGCGGGTCTATCACGAGTTGGAGGCGATCGGCCTGGTGGTCGGCGAGACCGGTCGTGGCACCTTTGTGCGCGACACGTCCTTGCCTCGCGGACTGGGGTTGGAACAGCAACCACTGGGCATCGGCACGGTGGACCTGACCTTCAATTACCCGTCGGTACCCGGTCAGGACGAGTTATTGCGCGAGGGTTTGCGAGCGATTGCCGCCTCCGGGGATATCGATGCGCTATTGCATTCCGCGCCTCAGGGCGGGCGGCCGCATGAACGGCAGACGGCGGCCCGGCATTTACGCAATCGGGACATTCGGGTGGGGGGCGATCAGGTTCTGATCGTCAACGGCGCCCAGCAAGGTCTTGCCGTGACGCTGATGGCACTGCTCAAGCCGGGAGATATTCTGGCCCTCGACGCCCTCACCTACCCCGGCCTGAAAACCTTGGCCCAGGCCCATCGGCTGGACCTCGAAGCCCTCCCGCAAATCGCCGGGCACACCGACCTCGACGCCCTGGAAGCGCTGTGCAAGCGGCGCCCCGTGCGGGCGCTCTACAGCATGCCGACGATGCACAATCCGTTGGGGACGGTGATGTCCATCGCCGACCGTGAACGCCTGGTGCAATTGGCCGAGCGATACGACTTTCTGATCATCGAAGACGGCGCCTATGCCTTCCTCGCAGAACCGGCACCCAAACCGCTGTTTACCCTGGCCCCGCAGCGCACGCTGTACATCAGCGGCCTGTCGAAAAGCGTTGCCTCGGGCCTGCGCATCGGTTTCATCGTTGCACCGAAAGCGATGATGCCGGCGCTGGAGCAAGCCATCCGAGTGTCGACATGGAGCACCCCGTCGCTGACCGTCGCGCTGGCCTGCCGCTGGATCGATAGCGGCGAAGTCGACAACCTCGAAGAGCAAAAACGCCTGGACGCCCGGCAGCGACAGGACCTGGCTCGGCAAATCCTGAAAAACTGCGAACTGGTGGCGCATCCCGCTTCCTACTACCTCTGGCTCAGATTGCCCGAAGGCTTGCGGGCCGAAACGGTGGTTGCCGAGCTGGAACGAAAAGGCGTGCAGGTGACCAGCGCCGCACCCTTTGCCACGACCACTCATGTGCCTCCTGCACTGCGGGTGGCCATGGGATCGATCAGCCTCGACGTGTTGAAGCGCGCCCTGGAGACTCTGCGCGAAGTCGTGGACATCTGACGGACTTTTCTGACACCCATAAAAAAACCCGCCTAAGCGGGTTTCTCAAGACCATTGCGACATCCTGTCGGCAGCCATCCTGGCGTATGGTCGATCATCCGTGATCCTGAACACGTCCTGTGTTCAGTTGATGGATCCAGATTAAACACATTGGCAAAGCTTCAAAAGACGACATAACAGCGGCTGCGTGTAAGCCATTGACCATTCAGCACCTGAAAGCAGCCCCTGTAGCAGCTGCCGAAGGCTGCGTTCGGCAGCTGCTACTAGTACGGGTACAGGTACGGGAGATCGGTCGCAGTTTCCTGCAGACGAAAAAAAACCCGCCGAAGCGGGTTTTCCCAAGACCATATCGACTCCCTGTCGGCAGCAATCCTTGCTTATGGTCGATCATCCGTGACCCTGAGCACTTCCTGTGCTTCAGTTGATGGGGCTAGATTACGCTTCGGATCCAATCAGCAATAGACGATATAGCTACTACCGCGTGTAAGACATTCGCTATAGCCACCCTTCCGAAAACCCTTGGACGTATCCACCATCATGGGCCGAAGCCGCGAATTTCGCGGCTTGCAGCCATCAACTTCCCTGACGCTCGTGGGCCTTGGTGTTTTCTGCCAGAAACTGTTCGATGTTGTTCATCTGCTCATCCCAGCCACGGCTGTCCATGCGGAAAGCCTTGAGCCTGCGCGACTGGGGAACGTGATCGAAACCGGACTCGACGACCGTCAACAGCGTGCCTTCGTCCATGTCCTGGAGTTCGAATTTCACCAGCGTGGTGGGCTCCTGAGAGTAATCGACTTCCGGCTCCACCGCATACGGGTGCCAGCGAAACGAAAACACCCGCTCCGGCTCGACCCGCTCCACCAGTACATTCCACAACAAGTGCTCATAACCAGGATACGTAATCTGCCCCTGGGTCCACTCGCCGGCGACAAAGCGCTTGCCTTCGAGTGCCACGCCGAACCATTGTCCGAACATTTCGGCATTGGCCAGCATGCGCCAGACCCGCGAGCGCGGCGCCTTGAGCAGGATCTTCCTTTCGATGCGATCTGATGCTGGGTTCATAAGTCACCTCCTGTATTGAACAGTAGGCCCGTAAAGACCAGAAGACCAACCTAAAAGTTGTATCAAACGGCTGATGCAATCAACCGTACCTGAAATATTCGGCCTCGATTTTGGCCATAAGTTCTGGTTTGAAAGGCACAGTCAACGGATTGAAACTGCTAACGTTTGCAACGACGTGCAACCTTACAAGGAAGATTCATGCAGCCTTCACTCACGGAGCGTTATCGCGCAACCCTGTTTGGGCTTGCTTGCGCAGATGCTATCGGCACCAGTGTCGAATTCCAGCCACGCGGCTCGTTCGAGCCCCTGACCGATATGGTTGGCGGCGGCCCGTTCAATCTGAAGCCGGGGCAATGGACCGATGACACATCCATGGCACTTTGCCTGGCTGAAAGTCTGCTGAACAAAAAAGGTTTTGATGCGGCTGACCAGATGGGCCGTTACCTCAACTGGTGGCAATGGGGTTACCAGAGTTCGACCGGCGAATGCTTCGACATTGGCATGACCGTACGTGACGCGCTGGCTCGTTATCAGAAAACCGGTCAGCCATTCGCAGGCTCCTCCGATCCCGACACGGCGGGCAACGGTTCGCTGATGCGGCTGGCGCCGGTAGTCTTGTACTACTTTCCCGACCGCGACCGGATCAGGACGTTTTCCGTAGACAGTTCGCGTACTACCCATGCCGCGCCGGAGGCACTTGAATGCTGTCAGTTGCTTGCCGAACTGCTCCGCAAGGCATTGCTAGGCGCCACCAAGCCGGATTTGCAGCGCCTGCCAGAGACAATATTCCTGGAACCAAAAGTCATGGCCATCGCCCGAGGCGACTACCTCGACAAGTCCAAAGACGATATCCGGGGCAGCGGCTACTGCGTTGCATCACTGGAAGCGGCCTTGTGGTGCTTTCACCACACTGACAGTTTTGCAGCCGCCATCCTCGAAGCCGCGAACCTGGGTGACGACGCCGATACCACTGCCGCCATCGTCGGTCAGTTGGCCGGGGCTCACTATGGTGCGCAGGCCATCCCTGAAGGCTGGCTGGCGAAGTTGCACAGGCGCGCTGACATCCAGGTTTGTGCGGACCAGTTACTCGCGGCTTCAGGCGCCCTTTCTACAAGCTGAAGCCTGCGTCTTCGCTACACTGCAACCTCCTCTTTTCAATTGTCACAGCGAGAATTCCCATGCCCCCACGCTTGCTCCTGGCACTGACGCCGCTGCTGTTCACCCCTCTTGCGCATGCCGTCGACTGCGACAACGCCACCGACCAGACGACGATGAATCAGTGCGCAGCGCAGCAGAACAAGGCCGCCGACAAGGAGCTGAATGCGCTTTACCAGCAGATCACCACGCGATTGAAGGACAGCCCTGACGCCAAGAAGCTGTTGGTCGGTGCCCAGCGCTCATGGATTGCGTTTCGCGATGCCGAGTGCAAGTTCTCGGCGTCCGGAGTGGAGGGAGGCAGTGTTTACCCGCTGATCTATAGCAACTGCACCACGGCGCTGACCAAGGCGCGGGTCGAAGCCTTCAAGACTTACTTGAAGTGTAAGGAAGGGGATTTGAGTTGCCCGGTGCCTGAGGCGTGATGCTGCGGCGTTCTTGAGGCCGCCGCGTGCCAGCTTAACGATCACTATAAAAATCAATCAGTTACTTGAAATAACTGGCTTATGGGCGCGTCTGAACGAGATCGCCCGCGTCTAATATCGCGATACCTGTTGCAGTGTGAGACAAGCATAGAGGCCCCCGGCCGGAACACTTCATCGCCCGGCGATTGACGATGCTGCAGTGCAGGCGCGAAATGTGGGTTCACCGATTGCCAGTCAGAGGGTAAGAACATGGCAAGCATAACGGTCCTGGCGGGGGACTTTCTGCAGGGTGATGGAGAGTACACAGACGGCGTTTTCACGCTCAGGACGTCGCTTCACCCGTGGCCCGGCATCACCCTCCCGCTCTCATTGTTCAAGAGTGTAGAAGTGGCCAACGAGGATTCGATCAACAACATCAAGGATGTCATCGGCTTCGGCGTGGCGGGGGCCATGTTGCTGGGGCCTATCGGCGCAATTGCCGGCTTCATGTTGGCTGGCAAGGAAACCGAGGTAACCTTTCTGGCCACACTCAAGGATGGAAGAAGGTTGCTGGCGGCTGTAGACAGCGACACGTTCGATGAGATTTCCCGAAAAATCCCGTCCTGACATGACAGACGCACGCCGCACCATCGACAGGTGCGGCGTGACATCGGTTCAGCTGTAGAACGTCGGGTGAACGCCTTTGTGAGCCTCGATTTCCAACCGCATATCAGCCACCAGCGAAGCAATTGCATGGGGGCTGTCCAGTGTCCACACCGGAATGTGAGTGGCCACCAGATCCACTTTGCCGGTCATGCAATCGCAGACCCGAATCGTCAGGGACTGGTCCGCCTCCATGCTGCAGGTGCACACGGCGGGCAGAAAACTTTGCTCGATGATGTTTTGGATTTCCAGGGGTGATAGGAACATCGCTACCTCCCTCACGCCAGATGGATGCCGGGCAAATGCTCCGTCATTTCACCCTTTAGCCTGAAAATTCTAATCCTCATTAGCGGGTGTCTCAAGGCTGTGACAGGTTGCTCGTCGTCTCATCGGGCTGTCGCGATTTGCGACACCTCCAAGCGAGTCGCCCGCCCCCTCGCATCACTCAAAACCCCGCCGACACTGGGCGATCAGCCCCTTCCCGGCACTTGGCACAGCCATTGCCAAACATTGAGCAAGCCCCCGTTTTCACGCACAACAAGAGGTCTTGCCATGCCCCTCCCTTATCTGCTTCCCGCCACCTCGGCGTTCATCCAGCGCGCACCGCGCATGCTCATTGGCGGTGACTGGGTCGAGGCCGCCGACGGCCAGACCATGCCCCTGCGCCAAGGGTGATGTCTTGCAGGCCGCTGCCCTTGATACGGTCGGCGCGAACTTCGACGGCGAGGATGGTGGCGTCGGAATTGGCGAGGATGATCAGCCCTTCCTTGCCTTGGCGATCGGCCAGATAGTCGATGGCCGGCATCGCCGCATCGATCAACAACCGATTGCTCGCCAGCAGCCCGTCGAGACTGGCGCTCGAGAGTGTCGAGCTTAGCCTTTCAATACCCGCGCCAGCGTCGACTTCACTTTGCCCATGCCATCATGCAGTGCCTGTTCAATCTCGGCCATGGTAATGACCGCCGTCGATTTGCCCGCCGCGGGGTTCACCACCAGCGCCAGACAGGCATAGTCCAGTTCCAGTTCACGCGCCAATGCAGCTTCTGGCATACCGGTCATGCCGACGATGTCGCAACCGTCACGTTCCAGCCTCGCGATTTCAGCAACTGTTTCCAGACGTGGCCCTTGAGTGCAGGCGTACACGCCATGGCTGCTATAGCCGACGCCTTCAGCCGCCAACGCCGCGATTAATCGCTGACGCAGGGGTTCGCTGTAGGGATAGCTGAAGTCGATGTGTGTAACGTGTTCCAGGTCATCGGCGAAATAGGTGTGTTCGCGACCGCTGGTGTAGTCGATCAATTGATGCGGCACGCAGAAATGCCCGGTGCCCATCGCGGCATGAATCCCGCCCACGGCGTTGACCGCGAGAATCGCTTCAGCTCCGGCCTGCTTCAAGGCCCACAGATTGGCGCGGTAGTTCACCTGATGCGGCGGGAAGCGGTGCGGGTGGCCGTGACGTGCGAGAAACAGCACTTCCTTGCCGGCGTACTCACCGATCTGCACCTCGGCCGAAGGCACACCGTAAGGGGTGTCCACCGCCAATGACTGACGAATGCTCAAGCCTTCGAGTTGAGTCAGGCCGGTGCCACCGATAATCGCGTAAACCGTCATAACGAAAAGTCCTTAATCAATCAATTGAGCTTCTTTGAGCGCGCCGACGGCCGTCAGCCAGCGCGGGTCTTGACGGTATTCGGTGCTGGCGTACGCCTGCCCACGCATCCGCGCTATACGCGCCGAAGGCTTGACCTTCAACCGCTGGGCGGCACTCAAAGCCAACTCGGCAGCCGCACGGTCGTTGCACACCAGGCCCATGTCGCAACCGGCGGTCAATGCCGCTTCGATGCGACTGGCGGCATCGCCCACCACGTGCGCACCGGCCATCGACAGGTCGTCACTGAAGATCACGCCATCAAACTGCAGCTCGCCGCGCAGGATGTCCTGCAACCAGCGACGGGAGAAGCCGGCAGGCTGGGAATCGACTTGTGGATAAATAACGTGGGCCGGCATGACGGCGGCCAATTGCTTGCTCAATCGCGCGAATGGCACCAGGTCGTTGGCGCGGATCTCTTCGAGGCTGCGCTCGTCGTTGGGAATCGCAACGTGGGAATCGGCCTCGGCCCAGCCATGACCGGGGAAATGCTTGCCGGTGGCAGCCATCCCGGCGCTGTTCATGCCGCGGATGAAAGCACCGGCGAGCAAGGCTGCGCGCTCGGGATCACCTTCGAACGAACGGGTACCGACCACCGCACTGCGCTGGTAATCCAGATCCAGCACCGGGGCGAAGCTCAGGTCGAGACCGACCGCGAGCACTTCGGTCGCCATGATCCAGCCGCACTGTTCGGCCAGGTATTCGGCATTCGGGTTGTCGGCGATGGCGCGCATGGCGGGCAGTCGCACGAAGCCCTGACGCAGCCGCTGAACCCGACCGCCCTCCTGGTCGACCGCCAGCAGCAGATCGGGACGAATGGCGCGGATCGCGGCGCTCAATTCGCGCACCTGACGCGGGTGTTCGATGTTGCGGGCAAAAATGATCAGGCCGCCCACTTCGGGCTGGCGCAACAATTGGCGATCTTCAGACGTCAGCCAGGTACCGGCGACGTCCACCATCAACGAGCCTTGCAGGCCAGCAGTCATGGAAATTCCTTGAATACGATAAACCCGGCTCGCACGAATTCGCCGCCATGGGCTAAGCCCGGCAGGTCGGCGATATCAATGAGGGGGTTCAAAACGAGAGTCGGCATGGGCGCCTAGCTTAGCGGATGTCCGCCACCGCGCCCACCCGTGTGCGGTTAAACCTTGGCGGCTACCGGAGTCGATTTACTGCGCGGACGCAATTGCGCGGCGGCCATGGCGGTGTCGGTGACGCCGGTTTCGGCACGCATGCCCGCAGCCAGGAATGGCACCATCAGACGCATCACTTGCTCGATGGAAGTGTTGACGCCGAAATCGGTCTCGGCAATCGCACGCAAGGCCTTGATCCCCGACATGCTGAATGCCGCTGCACCGAGCATGAAGTGCACGCGCCAGAACAGTTCGATCGGAGGAATGCGTGGCGCGGCTTCGTTGACCAGCAGCATGTAGCGGCGGAAAACCTTGCCGTACATGTCTTCCAGATAACGACGCAAGTGCCCTTGGCTCTGACTGAAAGCCAGCCCCAGCAAACGCATGAAGATGGACAGGTCGTTGCCGCTGCGTGGTTGCACCACCAAGGCTTGCTCGACGAGGATCTCCAGCAATTCTTCGAGGGTCGGTTTGTTCTCGGGTTTGGCCTGACGGCGCTCCAGCTCTTTATCGAGACTGAGGCAGAACGGCCCGAGAAAACGCGAGAAGACCGCTTGAATCAGCGCCTTCTTCGATCCGAAGTGATAGTTCACCGCCGCCAGATTGACACCGGCCTTGCTGGTGATCAGACGCAACGAGGTTTCAGCGAAACCTTTTTCCGCGAACAATTGCTCGGCAGCATCGAGAATGCGTTCAACGGTTTCCGACTGGGCCATGGCTACTCCGCCTGACAAACACTTGTTTGAAACATACGTTTCAGCCCAGGCCTTGTCAAGTCTGGCGGGTTCGTTTTGGGAATGGTCGGTCAGCTATTTAACCATACAACACTGGCGCTTCAATCGGCGAGCTGAATGACCGTCCAGCGGCCGGCAAAAAAAGGGGCATTGCCAAGACCGGTTCACTGTATATAATCCCAGTCACTGTATAAAAAGACAGAGCGATCAATATGCTAAAGCTGACGCCACGCCAAGCAGAGATTCTGGCCTTCATCAAACGCTGCCTCGAAGACAACGGCTACCCGCCAACCCGCGCGGAAATCGCTCAGGAACTGGGCTTCAAGTCGCCCAACGCGGCGGAAGAACACCTCAAGGCACTGGCCCGCAAGGGCGCGATCGAGATGACCCCGGGCGCCTCCCGTGGCATTCGCATCCCCGGCTTCGAAGCCAAGGCCGACGATTCTACCCTGCCGATCATCGGCCGAGTGGCAGCAGGCGCTCCGATCCTCGCCCAGCAGCACATCGAAGAATCCTGCAACATCAACCCTTCGTTCTTCCACCCTCGCGCTGACTATCTGTTGCGGGTCCATGGCATGAGCATGAAGGACGTCGGCATTTTCGACGGAGACCTACTGGCCGTCCATACCACCCGCGAAGCCCGTAACGGTCAGATCGTGGTGGCGCGGATTGGCGACGAAGTGACCGTCAAGCGCTTCAAGCGCGACGGCAGCAAAGTCTGGCTGATTGCCGAAAACCCTGAATTTGCCCCTATCGAAGTCAACCTGAAAGATCAGGAACTGGTGATCGAAGGCTTGAGCGTCGGCGTGATTCGCCGCTAAAGGAGGCTTTATGCAGTTCCCACACACTTCACAGCAAGCCCAACTGCCGTTGTTCGAGGCATTCATGGCGCAGCCGCTGGCGCCGATCCTGAAAGAAGTGGTCGAGTCGCCCTGGAGCGCCGAGCCCGAAGTCTTCAGCGAGCTGTCATTGCGTGGCGCGGCCGGGAACTGCCTGAACCTTCTGGCACCAATCCTCAGGGAGCTGAGCCAGGATCAGGACGCTCGCTGGCTGACGCTGATCGCCCCGCCCGCCAGCCTGACCCAGGCCTGGCTGCGAGACGCCGGCCTGAACCGTGAACGCATTCTGCTGCTGCAACCACGCGGCACACAGAGCGCTCAGCAGCTGACCTGTGAAGCTTTGCGACTTGGCCGCAGCCATACGGTCGTCAGCTGGCTAAACCCGTTGAGCACATCGTCGCGGCAACAGCTGATCAGCGCCGCCCGTACCGGGGATGCGCAAAGTCTGAATATTCGGCTGGGTTAACTGACAAAACAGTGTTTGCACTGAACAGCGCGGGGCTTCTCCAAGGATAGAGAAGCCGGTCTGTAGAGGTATCCGCAAAATCCGACGGGCGGGATCAATGAAGAACCCGTGGCCCCTCTTCCTTATCAAATTCGCCTTCAACCAGGCGTCCTGCCATCTGAACACCGACGCTCAACATCGCCTTGGCGACTTCCACGTGCTGGCCTTGCAGGAAAGCCTTGGCATCCTCGGAGAAATCCAAAGTAACCAGAGAACCCTCGTCCTCGGCCCTACGCAGCTCGATTCGGCCGTCTGGTAACTCGACAATTTCTAGAAAGGACGTTGGCATAAAGGACTGTTCTCCACGAAAGGCAGGGATTATATAGGCATCGGCCAAGCTTCGCTCAGGATCTTGACCAGATGCCATCACGAAGAGAAATTTCTGACATCACGCTTCCTTGAGCGGACCATTCACCGAGCACTCAATCTTTCAGCACTCGTTCAGCCCGTCGCGAAACCGGATCGCCAAGCTTTTCAGATTCTGGCGCCAGCTCTCCAGTTCTTCCCGGCTCAGCTCTTCAGACGCCTCTTCTTCGTCCAGGTTGACGGCCAGAATAAGCGGCTGCGTCACATCACCCTTGGGCTTGTGTGGAGCACGCGGCGGTTGAAACAGTGCGGCATAAGCCGACAGCAGCTTGGCCAGCCAGGTTTCAGGGTTTTGCGCCAACTCGACCATCTCGGCCATTTCCGGAATAGCGATGGTTTCGAGTACTTCGCGGGTCAGCAGCATCTCTGCCCGTGGCGCATTGGCCTGAGGCAAGCGATAGAAACCGGCGATTTCATGGCACAGCCCCAACAGCGCCCCGTACAGGTGAAACAACGCCGATTCGCGACCGGCCTGAATCAGCGCCAGGGAGTTCATCGCTCGCCCCTCTTCGGCCTTGGCGAGCGCTTCCAGCGACAAGCCGGCGAAATAAATTTTCTGGTTGGTACGGGTATAGAGTTCGTGGGCCATGACGGCAGCCTCCACAACGAAATAATTGCTTCACGCAGGTCTGACAGTGTCATGGATCACCCAAGCTCACCGCAAGCCCAAAACAAAAAGGCCGCATGAAAACCCGAGGGTTGTCATGCGGCCTTTTTATGTGCAGCGGCTTTTAAGCCTTGGCTGCTGGACGCTTGTCTTCAACCGTCCACTTGCCACCATCGTAATACGCTTTCCAGCCAGTCGGCTTACCGTCGACTTCCGTCTGCACGTATTGCTCTTTGGTCTTGCGGCTGTAACGGATCACTGCTGGCAGACCGTCAGGATCTTTCTTCGGTGCTTCGCAGAGGAAGTGGTACTTCGGATCGATCTCATCCTTGTGCGGCACGATCTCGACGACCAATGGCGCACGGGTCTCGCGGTTTTTCGGGAACTGGCTGGCCGCCAGGAACAGGCCGGAAGCACCGTCACGCAGGATATAGGTGTCGTTGACCTTTTCGCATTTGAGCTCAGGCATCTTCACCGGATCCATCTTCGGCGGCGCCGCATCACCGCTTTTCAGCAGCTTGCGGGTGTTCTTGCAGGTTGCGTTGGTGCAACCGAAGAACTTGCCGAAACGGCCGGTCTTGAGCTGCATCTCGCTGCCGCACTTGTCGCATTCCAGGATCGGACCTTCGTAGCCCTTGATGCGGTAAGCGCCCTCTTCGATCTCGTAGCCTGCGCAATCCGGGTTGTTACCGCAGATGTGCAGCTTGCGCTTCTCGTCGAGCAGGTAAGCGTCCATCGCCGTGCTGCAGATCGGGCAACGGTGCTTGCCGCGCAGAACCAGCGACTCCGACTCGCCCTCGTCGTCCGCAGCGATTTCGTCGCCCGGCACCAGGTTGACGGTGGCCTTGCAGCGCTCTTTTGGCGGCAGGCTGTAGCCCGAGCAACCGAGAAACACGCCGGTCGATGCAGTACGAATCTGCATCGGACGACCGCACACCACACATGGAATATCAGTCATTACCGGCTGGTTGGCGCGCATGCCGCCTTCGGCGCTTTCGGCCACTTCGAGTTTCTTCTTGAAGTCGCCGTAGAACTCGTCGAGCACGTTTTTCCAGTCGCGCTCACCCTGGGCCACGTCATCGAGATTCTCTTCCATGCCGGCGGTGAAGCCGTAGTCCATGAGATTGGAGAAGCTCTCGGCCAGACGCTCGGTGACGATGTCGCCCATCTTTTCCGAATAGAAACGACGGTTGTGCAGCGCCACGTAGCCGCGGTCCTGGATGGTCGAAATGATCGCCGCGTAGGTCGAAGGACGACCGATGCCGCGTTTTTCCATTTCCTTTACCAGGCTCGCTTCCGAGTAACGCGCCGGCGGCTTGGTGAAGTGCTGGGTCGGATCAAGCTTGATCAGCTTCATCGCATCGCCCTGGGCCATGTCCGGCAGCACGTCGTCATCGCCAGGCTTGGTGATTTGCGGCATGACGCGAGTGTAACCGTCGAACTTCAGGATGCGGCCCTTGGCGCGCAACTCGAAGTCACCGGCACCGACGGTGACCGTGGTCGACAGGTATTGGGCCGGCAGCATCTGGCAGGCGAGGAACTGGCGCCAGATCAGCTCGTAAAGCCGCTCGGCATCACGCTCCATGCCCGACAGCTTGCTTGGCTCGGTATTGGCGTCAGACGGACGAATCGCTTCGTGAGCCTCTTGTGCGCCTTCCTTGCTGCTGTAGACGTTCGGGGTTTCCGGCAGGTACTTCTTGCCGAATTCGCCTTCAATATAAGTACGCGCCATCGTCACGGCATCGGCCGAGAGGTTGGTGGAGTCGGTACGCATATAAGTGATGTAGCCGGCTTCGTACAGACGCTGGGCCATCATCATGGTTTTCTTCACACCGAAGCCCAGGCGGTTGCTCGCGGCCTGCTGCAGGGTGGAGGTGATGAACGGTGCCGACGGCTTGCTGCTGGTCGGTTTGTCTTCGCGCTTGACGATGCTGTAGCTGGAAGCCTTGAGCTTCTCCAGCGCGGCCATGGCCTGGGCTTCGTTGAGCGGCTTGAAGGCTTCGCCTTTCTCGCGAGCCACGTCGAAGCGCACAGTCGCGCCCTTGGCGGTGCCGAGGTCAGCGTGAACTTCCCAGTACTCTTCCGGGTTGAACGCGCGGATTTCGCGCTCACGCTCAACCACCAGCTTCACGGCAACCGATTGCACGCGACCGGCGGACAGGCCACGAGCAACCTTGGCCCACAGCAGCGGCGAAACCATGTAACCCACCACGCGGTCGAGGAAGCGACGCGCCTGCTGAGCGTTTACGCGATCGATGTCCAGCTCGCCCGGCTGGGAGAAAGCTTCCTGGATCGCTTTTTTGGTGATTTCGTTGAACACCACGCGCTTGTAGCGGCTGTCGTCACCACCGATGGCTTCGCGCAGGTGCCAGGCAATGGCTTCCCCCTCGCGATCCAAGTCGGTTGCGAGATAGATGGTGTCAGCATCTTTGGCGAGCCGGCGCAGCTCTTCGATAACCTTTTCCTTGCCCGGGAGGATCTCGTACTTGGCTTTCCAGCCATGATCGGGATCGACACCCATGCGCGAGACCAGCTGCTTGCGCGCTTTCTCTTTCGGCGTGAGCACCGGACCTTCGCCTGCGGCGGCCTTGCCACGCTTGGCGGCAGGCTCTTTGCTGGCGCTAGCCGAACCGCTGGTGGGCAGGTCTCGGATATGGCCGATACTCGACTTCACCACGTATTGGTTACCCAGATACTTGTTGATGGTCTTGGCCTTAGCCGGGGATTCCACAATGACCAGCGATTTGCCCATGGATCAGAAAATTCCTGAATTCTAGAAGTGAAAGGCGGTTGGCGCCTGACGCGGCACCGCTATATATAGTGGCTACAAGGTGAGGTCAAGCGCAGGGTTCTGCGCGCACTCCCCTTATGGCTGCGGAAAAATGCTCGGTTCGGCTTGCACCAAAGCAAAGCGTGGCACCTGTTCGCCGTCAACCTCGACCGACTCCAGGAACATGCTCAAGGGACGTACCCAAAAGCCGTAATCGCCATACAGGGCTTGGTAGAAGACTACTTCTTCTTCGGTCTCCGAATGCCGCGCAACACTGAATACGCGGTACTGCGGACCTTTGTAATGTTGGTAGAGCCCAGGTTGTATCGGCATGCTTTGGCCCTCACTCAAATTTTTTCAAAATAAAAACAAAAATAAATCCGGAAAAACAAAAACCGGGGCACTTGGCCCCGGCTTCCATCGACGAAACGCTTAAACGCGTTCGAAGACGGTGGAGATACCTTGGCCGAGACCAATGCACATGGTAGCCACCCCGAAGGTGCCGCCATTCTGCTTCATCACGTTCAGCAAGGTGCCCGAAATACGTGCACCGGAGCAACCGAACGGGTGACCCAGGGCGATCGCGCCGCCGTGCAGGTTAACCTTCTCGTTCATCTTGTCGAGCACTTTCAAATCTTTCAGCACTGGCAGGGCCTGTGCAGCGAAAGCTTCGTTGAGCTCGAAGAAGTCGATATCGTTGATGCCAAGACCCGCGCGCTTCAATGCTTTCTGCGTTGCCGGTACTGGACCATAGCCCATGATCGCCGGGTCCACACCTGCCACTGCCATCGAGCGAATCACCGCCAGCGGCTGGATGCCCAGGTCCTGGGCACGCTGTGCCGACATCACGATCATGCACGAAGCACCGTCGGTGATCTGCGACGAAGTACCAGCGGTCACGGTGCCGCCCTTCGGATTAAACGCTGGTTTCAGAGCCGCCAGGCTTTCCAGGGTGGTTTCCGGACGAATGGTTTCGTCGTAGTCGAACAGTTTCAGGAAACCGTTCTCGTCGTAGCCCTGCATCGGGATGATTTCGTCCTTGAACTTGCCTTCCACGGTCGCCTTGTGGGCGAGTTGGTGGGAGCGCACGCCAAAGGCGTCCTGCTGTTCGCGAGTAATGCCGTGCATTTTGCCGAGCATTTCCGCAGTCAGGCCCATCATGCCCGAGGCTTTCGCCGCGTACAGGGACATGTGCGGGTTCGGATCGACACCGTGCATCATGCTCACATGACCCATATGCTCGACGCCGCCAACGACGAACACGTCACCGTTGCCGGTCATGATTGCTTGCGCGGCAGTGTGCAGCGCACTCATCGACGAGCCACACAGACGGCTGACGGTCTGGCCGGCCGAGGTGTGTGGAATCTGAGTCATCAGGGACGCCATGCGGGCGATGTTCCAGCCCTGTTCCAGGGTCTGGTTAACGCAGCCCCAGATCACGTCTTCGACTTCGCTCGGGTCGACCTTGACGTTGCGTTCCAGCAATTTGCTGATCAGGTGTGCCGACATGTCTTCGGCGCGGGTGTTGCGGTGCATGCCGCCCTTGGAGCGGCCCATCGGCGTACGACCGAAGTCGACAATCACGACGTCTCTAGGATTCAAGCTCATATACTTTCACTCTCGCTCTAGTGTGGGCGCTTAACCGAAGAAGCTCTGACCGTTCTTGGCCATTTCACGCAGCTTCGCGGTCGGGTGGTACAGCGCGCCCAAATCAGCGTACTGGTCAGCCAGGGCAACGAACTCTGCAACACCGATCGAATCGATGTAGCGCAGCGCACCGCCACGGAATGGAGGGAAACCAATACCGTAGACCAGACCCATGTCGGCTTCGGCGGCGGTTTCGACGATGCCGTCTTCCAGGCAGCGCACGGTTTCCAGGCACAGCGGGATCATCATCCAGTTGATGATGTCTTCGTCAGTGACTTCGAGCTGTTGGAAAACGATCGGCTTGAGCACTTCCAGCACCGACGGATCGGCGACTTTCTTCTGCTTGCCGCGCTTGTCGGTCTCGTAGGCGTAGAAACCCTTGCCATTTTTCTGGCCCAGGCGCTTGGCTTCATAGAGCACGTCGACGGCCGAACGGCGATCGTCCTTCATGCGATCCGGGAAGCCTTCAGCCATGACGTCACGACCATGGTGGCCGGTGTCGATGCCGACCACGTCCATCAGGTATGCCGGGCCCATTGGCCAGCCGAACTTCTCCATGACCTTGTCGATGCGGACGAAGTCCACGCCGGCGCTGACCAGCTTGGCGAAACCGCCGAAGTACGGGAACAGCACACGGTTGACCAGGAAGCCCGGGCAGTCGTTGACGACGATCGGGTTCTTGCCCATTTTCTTGGCGTAGGCAACGGTGGTGGCAACGGCCACTTCGCTGGACTTCTCGCCACGGATCACTTCAACCAGCGGCATCATGTGCACCGGGTTGAAGAAGTGCATGCCGACGAAGTTTTCCGGACGCTTGAGGGCTTTGGCCAGCAAGGTGATGGAAATGGTCGAGGTGTTGGACGCCAGAATGGTGTCCTCTTTGACCTTGTCTTCGACTTCGGCCAGAACGGCTTGCTTGACCTTCGGGTTCTCGACCACGGCTTCGACCACCAGGTCGACGTGACCGAAATCGCCGTAGGACAGGGTCGGACGAATGCCGTTGAGCACTTCGGCCATCTTCGCCGGGGTCATGCGACCTTTATCAACGCGGCCAACCAGCAGCTTGGCGGCTTCGGCCAGACCTTGCTCGATACCGTGCTCGTTGATGTCCTTCATCAGGATCGGCGTGCCTTTGGAGGCCGACTGATAAGCGATACCGCCACCCATGATGCCGGCGCCCAATACGGCGGCCTGCTTCACTTCCTTGGCGATTTCGTCGTAGGCCTTGGCCTTTTTCTTCAGCTCCTGATCGTTCAGGAACAGACCGATCAAGCTCTGTGCGGCAGAGGTCTTGGCCAGTTTGACGAAACCGGCGGCTTCGACTTCCAGGGCCTTGTCGCGACCGAAGTTCGCAGCTTTCTGGATGGTCTTGATCGCTTCGACCGGCGCCGGGTAGTTCGGGCCTGCTTGGCCGGCCACGAAACCTTTGGCGGTTTCGAACGACATCATTTGTTCGATGGCGTTGAGCTTGAGCTTTTCGAGCTTCGGCTGACGCTTGGCCTTGTAGTCAAACGTACCGGAGATGGCGCCTTTGATCAGGTTCAGCGCCGCTTCGTGCAACTTCTGCGAGTCGACCACCGCGTCGACGGCACCGACTTTCAGTGCGTCTTCAGCGCGGTTTTCCTTACCGGCGGCAATCCATTCGATGGCGTTGTCGGCACCGATGATGCGCGGCAGGCGCACGGTACCACCGAAGCCTGGGTAGATGCCCAGCTTGACTTCCGGCAGACCGATTTTGGCGGTGCTGGCCATGACGCGGAAATCCGCCGCCAGGCACATTTCCAGACCGCCACCCAGTGCGATGCCATTGATCGCGGCAACAGTCGGGACGTTGAGGTCTTCGAAATCGCTGAAAATCTTGTTGGCTTCGAGGTTGCCAGCAACAAGCTCGGCATCCGGCAGCTTGAAGTTGTCGACGAATTCGGTGATGTCGGCGCCGACGATGAATACGTCCTTGCCACTGCTGACGATCACACCCTTGATCGAAGCATCTGCCTTGATGGTGTCTACAGCCTGACGCAGCTCGTTCAGGGTAAGACGGTTGAACTTGTTGACGGACTCACCCTTGAGGTCGAACTTCAGTTCGACGATGCCACTTTCAAGAGCCTTAACCGTGATGGCTTTACCTTCGTAAATCATCAACTGATCTCCACGATATGGAAGCTGAACAGTACACGTCGGACGCAGGCGGCTGGCTCGGCAGGGACGTTTATCGTCAATGCTAACGCCAACTCACCCGGCACACCCGCCAACGCGATAGTCGGGATTCTGTAGGAGCAGTCTGTAATACAAACGCTCAATTCATACGCCCGTTTGATTTGGGTGTGTCACCTTCACGGAATTTCCGGCAATTGTCAATCGCCCAAAATACTGGTTGAAACGCGACTTTCCGGTCACTTCCGTACCACGAAGCCCTGCAACATGCGGATGCATGTGAGGCCATTCATAGAATCAATAGTTAGAAAAGTCGCCCTAATTCGCGGCAACCTGTGTTTAACAGGCTACGCTGGCGTGACCCTGAAGAAAAAATTTGAACGCTTTGACGAATGCCCAGCGTAAGATCTGTGCCACAAAGAATTACCGGCCTGCCTGGCCAACCCCAGCCCGATGATGATGTCGGGCTTTTTATTGCCTTCCGTAACAGATCGGGGTTCAGGCGAGCGCCTTGAGCGTAGCGTCGATCTGTTGCAGAACCTCGGCTTCGCCCTTCTCGCCCCAATACAGGGCAATCATTTGCTTGTCTGCCTCGACCTTGTAGACGTTGGCAGGCAGTTTTTCGAAATGATTCAGAAGCACTCCATCCTCGCAGACTTCCTGCCACTGATTGACCCACACACCCGGCGCCTTCTGCCAATAGCTCCAGCACGCTGGCTGAGTGCCACGGCGCGGTCGGTGGTACTGGGCGCAAGGGCTTGGCGGCTCCTGGCTCAGCCAGTGCGGCCACTCCTGGGGCGCCAATTGCATGGCAAGGCCGATGCGCCGCGCCTCCATGCGCAGAGCCATGCGACCGCTCTGGACACGAGACGGTCGCAACCAAGCCAGCGGGCTCAGCACCACCAGCAGGATTGACACCACTATCCAGACCGTCATATCTGTACTCCCGATTCTTGATGAGCCCATTGGGTCACGTTGAAACCAATGCGCTTGAAACCAGCCATACTTACCAATATTGCAATCCTCAGGAGGAGCACCTCATGCCCTACCACCATATTCTGGTCGCTGTAGATCTAACCGAAGAGTGCGATCCTGTAATCCACCGCGCCCGCGAACTTTCGGTGAGCAATGGCGCAAAGCTGTCCCTGGTGCATATCGTCGAGCCGATGGCCATGGCCTTTGGCGGCGACGTGCCGATGGACCTTTCCCAGTTGCAACAGCAACAGTTCGATCAGGCCAAGGAGCGCCTTGAGCGATTGATCCTGAAATACCCGGAGCTCTCCAAGGAATACAGCCACTTGACCTACGGCCAGCCGCGACAGGAGATTCACCATCTCGCCAAGGAGCAAACGTGCGACCTGATCGTGGTGGGCAGTCATGGCCGGCATGGCCTGGCACTGTTGCTCGGCTCCACTGCCAATGACGTGCTGCACGGCGCGCCTTGCGATGTACTTGCCGTGCGCCTGCAAAAAAACTGACAACAAGCAACAATAAACCCCTTACGAAAAGCCCGGCATTCACACGAGTGAAGCCGGGCTTTTTTATAGCCGGATCAATCAGGCATCCAGTTCGGCCCAGCGCTCGACCATCACGTCGAGTTCAGCCTGTAACTGCTCAAGCTGAGCGATCACTGCAGCCGTCTCGGCAGGAGGACGCTGATAGAAGCCGGCGTCCGCCATCTGCGCTTCAACCACCGCGATCTGCTGCTCCATGGCTTCGATCTGGCCAGGCAAGGCTTCCAGCTCACGCTGCAATTTGTAGCTGAGTTTCTTTTTCGCCACCGGCGCTGGCGTTTCCACTGCAGCAACTGGCGCAGGTTCGGCCGTCACGACAGCCGAGTTCAGGTCGGCCTTGCCGGACTTGCTCTCGGTCACACCCAGCAGGCGCGGCGAGCCGCCCTGACGCAGCCAGTCCTGATAACCACCGACGTATTCGCGAACCTTGCCTTCACCTTCGAAGACCAGGGTGCTGGTGACCACGTTGTCGAGGAATGCCCGGTCGTGGCTGACCATCAGCACAGTGCCGTTGAAGGTCAGCAAGACCTCTTCCAGCAGTTCGAGGGTTTCCACGTCGAGGTCGTTGGTCGGTTCGTCGAGCACCAGCAGGTTCGCCGGTTTGCTGAACAGTTTGGCCAGCAGCAGACGCGCACGCTCACCACCGGACAACGCCTTGACCGGCGTGCGGGCACGCTGCGGGCTGAACAGGAAGTCGCCGAGGTAGCTCAGCACGTGACGGCTCTGGCCGTCGATATCGATGAAGTCGCGACCTTCAGCGACGTTGTCGATCACGGTCTTTTCCAGGTCCAACTGATGGCGCAACTGGTCGAAATAGGCCACGTCGATGCGCGTCCCCTCTTCCACTGTGCCGCTGGTCGGTTGCAGACCGTTGAGCATCAGCTTCAACAGCGTGGTCTTGCCGGTACCGTTGGCGCCGAGCAGACCGATGCGGTCGCCGCGCTGCAGGACCATCGAGAAATCCTTGATCAGGAACGGGCCGCCCGGGTGAGCGAAGCTCACATTCTCGAGCACCATCACCTGCTTGCCGGACTTGTCGGCGGTATCGAGCTGAATGTTGGCCTTGCCGGTACGCTCACGACGCTCGCTACGCTCGACGCGCAGGGCTTTCAGTGCACGGACACGGCCTTCGTTACGGGTGCGACGCGCCTTGATGCCCTGGCGGATCCAGACTTCTTCCTGGGCCAGTTTTTTATCGAACAGCGCGTTGGCGGTTTCTTCAGCGGCCAGTGTGGCCTCTTTGTGCACGAGGAAGCTGGCGTAATCGCCGTTCCAGTCGATCAAGCCGCCGCGATCCAGTTCCAGGATACGGGTTGCAAGGTTCTGCAGGAATGAACGGTCGTGCGTGATGAACAGTACGGCGCCCTGGAAATCCTTCAGCGCTTCTTCAAGCCAGGCGATGGCACCGATGTCCAGGTGGTTGGTCGGTTCGTCGAGCAGCAGCAGGTCCGGTTCGGAAACCAGCGCCTGAGCCAACAGGACGCGACGACGCCAGCCGCCGGACAATTCGGCGAGGGTCTTGTCGGCAGGCAACTGCAGACGGCTCAAGGTGCTGTCGACCAGTTGCTGCAAGCGCCAGCCATCTCGGGCCTCGAGGTCGTGCTGGACGTGCATCAGCTTGTCCAGATCGGCGTCAGTGACGATGTTCTGGCTCAGATGGTGATATTCGGCAAGCAACGCGCCAACGCCGTCGAGGCCTTCGGCGACCACGTCGAACACGGTCCGCTCGTCGGCTACCGGCAATTCTTGCGGCAATTCACCAATCTTGAGGCCAGGTGCGCGCCAAACGGAGCCATCGTCGGGCTTCTGGTCGCCCTTGACGAGCTTCATCATGCTGGACTTGCCAGTGCCGTTGCGGCCGATGATGCACACCCGCTCACCACGGGCGATCTGCCAGGACACCTTGTCCAACAACGGCATAGCGCCGAAAGCAAGGGACACATCGCTGAATTTGAGCAGGGTCATGAGCTTCTCCAAAAACCGGGCGCGCATTCTACCTGACTTGAGGCTACAGAAGGCCGGCAATTTCAATGTCGAAGCACTCTGCACAACAATTGTTGCGAACTTATGCTGGCATGTCGGCAAAGCTTTCACCCGCTGCTGGCAAAAGGCTAAGCTACATATAATTAGGTGCCGGTCTTACCAGCACTTGTCATGATTTTTCTGCCCGGATGTCTCATGCGCAGTCGCCTTTTCAGTCTTTTTTCATGTTTGCTTCTTACAGCCGCTGCCGTTCAATCCGCCCAGGCGGTAGACCTGTCTACCCAACGCCAGTATTACGACGAAGCCAAGCGTGCCTTGGCCAAGGGCGATTCCGGCCCTTATTTCCGTTATAGCCAGGCGCTCAGCGATTATCCGCTGACCCCCTACCTGGCTTATGACGAACTGACCGCGCGGCTGAAAACCGCAAACAATGCCGAAATCGAGAACTTCCTCGCCGAACACGGCGACCTGCCACAAGCCAACTGGATGAAATTGCGCTGGTTGCGCTGGCTGGCCGAACGCGGCGATTGGGAAACGTTCGTCAAATATTATGACCCCAAGCTCAATTTCACCGAACTGGACTGCCTGAACGCGCAGTATCAGATCAGCCATAACCGTAAGACCGAAGGTTACGCCAACGCCGACAAACTCTGGTTGAGCGGCAAAACCCGGCCCGAGGCATGCGATGCAGTGTTCGGCATGTGGGCCGCCGATGGTCAACTGACTGAACAGAAACGCTGGGAACGCACCAAGCTCGCCGCCCAGGCCGGCAACTACCCGCTGGCAAACAGCCTGATCAATGGCCTGACGACCCTCGCCCCGCGCGGTCGCCTGCTGGTGGATGTGGCGCAGAAACCCGAACTGCTGAATCAGCCGTCGCGCTTTACCCCGGCCGATGAGCCGATGTCCGACATCGTCAGCCTTGGCCTGCGCCGCCTGGCCCGTCAGGATCCGGACAGGGCCATGGCCCTGCTCGACGGCTACGCCAGCAGCATGCACTTCTCCCGGGACGAAAAAGTCGCGATCGCCCGGGAAATCGGGCTGACCCTCGCTCGACGATTCGACAGTCGCGCGCTGGACGTGATGACCAAATACGACCCGGAGCTGCGGGACAACACCGTTTCGGAATGGCGCTTGCGCCTGCTGTTGCGTCTGGCCCGTTGGGACGACGCCTATCAGTTGACCCGCCGCCTGCCTCAGGACCTGGCCACCACCAACCGCTGGCGTTATTGGCAGGCTCGCACCCTGGAGTTGGCGCAGCCACAGAATCCGCAAGCGCAAACGCTTTACAAGGGCCTGGCTCGCGAACGCGACTTCTACGGCTTCCTGGCGGCCGATCGCTCGCAGTCTCCCTATTCGCTGATCAACAAACCGCTGATGCTCAGCCAGGCGCTGATCAACAAGGTACGCAATACCCCCGGTGTGCGCCGCGCGCTGGAGTTCCATGCACGCGGACAGATCGTCGACGGCCGACGCGAGTGGTACCACGTCAGCCGGCACTTCAGCCGTGATGAAATGGTTGCCCAGGCGAAACTGGCTTACGACCTGAAATGGTATTTCCCGGCGATCCGCACCATCAGTCAGGCGCAGTACTGGGACGACCTGGACATCCGCTTCCCGATGGCTCACCGCGATACCCTGGTGCGTGAAGCCAAGGTCCGTGGCCTGCACTCTAGCTGGGTGTTCGCGATCACTCGTCAGGAAAGCGCCTTCATGGACGACGCCCGTTCCGGCGTTGGCGCCAGCGGCCTGATGCAACTGATGCCCGGCACTGCCAAGGAAACCGCTCGCAAGTTCAGCATTCCCCTGGCCTCGCCGCAGCAAGTGCTCGATCCGGACAAAAACATCGAGCTCGGCGCCGCTTATCTGAGCCAGGTCCACAGCCAGTTCAACGGCAACCGCGTGCTCGCCTCCGCCGCCTACAACGCCGGCCCCGGCCGCGTGCGTCAATGGTTGCGCGGCGCCGACCACCTGAGCTTCGATGTGTGGGTGGAAAGCATCCCGTTCGACGAAACCCGCCAGTACGTGCAGAACGTGCTGTCATATTCGGTAATCTACGGCCAGAAGCTCAATTCACCGCAGCCGCTGGTGGATTGGCATGAACGTTACTTTGACGATCAATGAGCCTGCTTTGAAACACTGAAAAAATGCCCGCATCGATTGATGCGGGCATTTTTTTGGGTGCTCGACTTGGTCGGTTACTTAGTCAGTTACTTGGTCGGTTGGGGCATGGCGCCCATCACTAAACTGCAACGCCGCCAATCGCGCATACAACGCATTGCTCGCAATCAACTCCTGATGCGTCCCCACCGCCACCAGTTTCCCTTGGTCCATCACCGCGATTCGGTCAGCGTTTTTCACTGTCGCCAGTCGATGGGCGATGACCAGTGTGGTGCGGTTTTTCATCAGGCTGGGCAGGGCTTGCTGGATCAGGTGTTCACTTTGTGCATCGAGGGCGCTGGTGGCTTCGTCCAGCAGCAGGATCGGCGCGTCCACCAACAGTGCCCGGGCGATGGCCAGGCGTTGGCGTTGCCCGCCGGACAAACCGAGCCCGGCGTCGCCGAGGTGGGTCTGGTAGCCATTGGGCATTTGTTCGATGAAGTCGTGGGCGTAGGCAATTTTCGCGGCCTCCTGGACCTGCGCCGACGTCGCCGTCGGATGGCCATAACGAATGTTCTCTTCAATGCTGCCGAAGAACAGCGCCGGGGTTTGCGAGACGAGGGCGAAGCAGCGGCGCAGGTCCAGAGGGTCGAGTTGGGTCAGCGGCACACCGTCCAGCAGGATGCGTCCTTCAGCGGGGTCGTAAAAGCGCAACAGCAGGTCATACACCGTCGATTTGCCGGCACCTGACGGCCCGACCAGAGCGAGGGTTTCGCCGGCATTGATCGTCAGACTCAAACCATCGACGGCATAGCTCTCAGGACGCGACGGGTAGGAAAAGCGCACATCTTGCAGCACCAGATCGCCCTTCACCCGTTCAGGCAGGGTCACCAGCCCATGGGTCGGTGGCTGGATGATGTTTTCCGAACGCAACAGCTCGGCAATCCGCTCCGCCGCCCCTGCTGCTCGCTGCAGTTCGCCGATCACTTCACTCAATGTGCCAAAGGCGCCACCGACGATCAGGCTGTAAAAGACGAACGCTGCCAACTCACCCGCGGAAATCCGCCCGGCGATGACGTCCATTCCGCCGACCCAGAGCATCACCCCGACCGCGCCCAACACCAGCAGGATCACCAGGGTGATCAACCAGGCTCGCTGGAAAATGCGTTTGCGGGCGGTATTGAAAGCCTCTTCTACGGTCGCGGAAAAACGCTGTTCGTCCTGCACCTGATGGTTGTAGGCCTGCACGGTTTTGATCTGACTCAGGGTTTCGGACACATAACTGCCGATATCGGCAACCCGATCCTGGCTCTGGCGCGACAGGGTGCGTACCCGGCGGCCAAAAATCAGGATCGGCGCGACCACCAACGGCAATGCGACCACTACGATGCTGGTCAGCTTGGGGTTGGTGATAAACAACAAGACAATCCCGCCGATCACCATCAGCCCGTTGCGCAGGAACAGCGATAGCGAAGAGCCGATCACCGATTGCAGCAGCGTGGTGTCGGCAGTCAGTCGTGACTGGATCTCGGAGCTGCGGTTGTCTTCATAAAAACCCGGATGCAGATAGACCAGGTGGTTGAACACCCGACGGCGAATGTCCGCGACAACGCGCTCGCCAATCCACGACACCAGGTAAAAGCGCACAAAGGTGCCAATCGCCAGACCGATCACCAGCAACATGAACAGGCCGATGGATTGATTGAGCAAATGCGTCGACTGGGTCATGAAACCCTGATCCACCAATAGGCGAATCCCCTGCCCCATGGACAAGGTGATGCCGGCAGTGACAATCAACGCCAGCAAGGCGCCGAAGGCCGGCCAGCGATAAGGCGTGATGAAACGGCTGGCCAGGCGAATGGCGCGGCGGTGACGGGCAGAAAGCATGAAGATCATCCGAAGGCGTAACCCATGGTTTTGACCCGATCAAGCCTACACTGCTCAATCGGATTGAACGCTGTAAATCACAATGAGTCGGGTTAATTATGACCGCCTAGACTAGTGGCTAGAGAATATTGGTCTAAAGTCCGGGTGGAAACATCAGGGTATTTCTGATGGACTGAAGAGGCCGACCTGAAAGATCGCAGGGAATTGTCACAGCCCGGTCACCTGGCGGTTTTACAGTAAGCGCACAACCTGATGAGGAGACAGGCCATGTCCTTGCAAAACAGCAGCGATGACAAGATTCAAGTGATCCGCACACAGCCAGACCAGTCTCTGGGTTGCTCGATTATCGATGAGGATGGGCGTGAAGTACCGATCACTGAAAGCATGATCCAGGACGCTTGTCGCGAACTGGAAAAGCGATTGGTCAAGCCTGCCGAACAAAAGTGATATAGCCACCGTCTTCTTGACCCGGCCCTGTTGGCCGGGTTTTTTATGGGTGCCTGTTTTGTGTGGCTTTTGTAGGGATCCGGTCAGTTTGCTAGGCCGAGGTTGCGCCTAAGGCCGCCACGATCTGCTGCAACGCCGGCGAATGCCCTTCAATTCGCACTTTCAACCCATCGATCTCACGCCGCAGCGGGTAATGCTTGCGCAGCCCATCGAACGCCGCACGCTGTTCACTCACATTGCCTACGAGGCTGCGACGGAAATCCGCGTCATCACGGCGCGGGTCGTACACGCCACGGCACAACATCGCCAGCGCCCAGGCCGGATCGGTATCAGCATTCAACGTAACAGCCGACAGCCATGGCGCTGGCAGCAAATCGTTCAGGCTGACCTGTTCCGGTTGCCCAAGAAATTTGCAAAACGCCTGATAGATCTGCGCCGTCCCGCGCTGTTTGCCGTCGAGGCTGTAGCCGGCAATGTGCGGCGTCGCGATGACACACAACTCCGCCAGCGCTACATCGACTTCAGGCTCAGCCTCCCAGACATCCAGCACCGCTTGCAGATCTTCACGTTGCAACAGCACCTGACGCAGGGCGGCGTTGTCGATCACCGGGCCACGACTTGCGTTGATCAGCCAGGTGCCGGGTTTGAGTTGGTTCAAACGGTTTTTATCGAACAGATGCCAGGTTGCCTGAGGGCCTTGCTTGTCCAGCGGCGTATGCAGGCTGATGACATCGCATTGCTCGATGATCTGCTCGAGACTGACGTAATCGCCCCCTTCAGCGGCTTGCCGTGGCGGATCGCAAACCAGCACATTCCAGCCCAGGCCTTGCAGAACCTTGACCAGCCGCCCGCCCACCTCGCCGGCGCCGACCACGCCGTAAGTGCGCTGAGCCAGGTCGACCCCTTCGATTTCGGCCAGGGTCAGCAGACTGCCCAGCACGTAATCGACTACACCCCGGGCATTGCAGCCTGGCGCACTGGACCAGGTGATGCCGGCCTGCTGAAAGTAGTCCAGGTCCAAATGATCGGTGCCGATGGTGCACGTGCCGACAAAGCGCACGTTGCTGCCTTCGAGCAATGCACGGTTGACGTTGGTCACTGAGCGCACCAGCAGTACATCGGCCTGCTCGACGGTGGCGCGGTCGATGGAACGTCCCGGCACTCGGCGGATTTCACCGAAACCTTCGAAGAAGGCATCGAGCAACGGGATATTTTCGTCGGCAACAATCAACATGGCAGGCTCCTTTGGCGGACCGGCAGTTTAGGCGCAGATGGAGGTGATGGGCCAGCAGGTATTAAGCACCTTAGTCGCCCCCCTGTGGCGAGGGAGCTTGCTCCCGTCCGACTGCAAAGCAGTCGCAAAGACTGATGCCGCGGTGTGTCTGAAGGAGCTGGACAGCTGCTTTTGGGGCTGCTGCGCAGCCCAGCGGGAGCAAGCTCCCTCGCCACAGGGAGTGGGGGATGCCTGTAAAACCGATTACAAATCCGCAACACAGGATTTTTCCTGACCATTGCGTCAAGGCGTAGAATGCGCCGCCTCGCGCATCAAAATCCTTTGGACGTTTCGCCTTGAATTCCGTGACTGACCCCACCGCCGCTATTTCCCTCAACCGCCCGGCCCGGGTTCGCCTGGAGCTGAAAAACCTGCTCGGCCTGGCGTTGCCGATCATGATCGCGCAACTGGCGACCACCGCCATGGGCTTCGTCGATGCGGTGATGGCGGGACGGGTCGGGCCTCGCGATCTTGCGGCCGTCGCGCTGGGCAACTCGATCTGGGTGCCGGTGTTTCTGTTGATGACCGGTACGCTGCTGGCCACCACCCCGAAAGTCGCTCAGCGCTTCGGTGCCGGCACTCACAGCGAGATTGGCCCGATAGTGCGTCAGGCCTTGTGGTTGGCGCTGGTGGTGGGTTTGATGGCGACCGGCCTACTGTTCAGCGCCGAACCGATCCTGCATTTCATGAAGGTCGATCCCGAGCTGATCGGCCCGTGCATGCAGTACCTGCACGGCATCGCCAGCGGCCTGCCCGCCGTCGCGTTCTATCACGTATTGCGCTGTTTCAGTGATGGCCTGGGTCGCACGCGTCCGGCCATGGTCCTTGGTTTGTGCGGGCTCGCGCTGAATATTCCGCTCAATTACATTTTCATCTATGGCCACTTTGGTGTGCCGGCGATGGGCGGTGTCGGCTGCGGCTGGGCCACGGCAATCGTGATGTGGGTGATGGCGCTGGGGATGGCCGGCTGGGAACGCTGGGCACCGGCCTATCAGTCGAGCCAGTTGTTCAGCCGATTCGACTGGCCGCAGTGGGCAGTGATCAAACGCTTGCTGGGCATCGGCCTGCCGATCGGCATCGCCGTTTTCGCCGAGTCGAGCATCTTTGCGGTGATCGCCCTGCTGATCGGCAGCCTCGGCGCCACTGTGGTCGCCGGGCACCAGATCGCCCTGAATTTCAGCTCACTGGTGTTCATGATCCCCTACTCCCTGGGCATGGCCGTGACCGTGCGGGTCGGCCAGGCACTGGGCCGCGAAGAACCACGCGAAGCACGCTTCGCCGCCGGAGTCGGCATGGGCACGGCACTGGCTTATGCGTGTATTTCCGCAAGCATGATGCTGTTGCTGCGTGAACCCATCGCCGCGATCTACACCGCCGACCCGACGGTGATTCACGTGGCCGCGATGCTGATTGTGTACTCGGCGCTGTTCCAGTTTTCCGATGCGATCCAGGTGACGGCGGCCGGTGCACTGCGCGGCTATCAAGACACGCGAGTGACGATGATCCTGACGCTGTTCGCTTATTGGGGCATCGGTTTGCCGGTGGGTTACGCCTTGGGCCTGACCGATTGGTTCGGCGCGCCGAGCGGCCCGAGCGGGCTGTGGCAGGGTTTGATCGTCGGCTTGAGTTGTGCGGCGCTGATGCTGTCGATCCGCCTGGCGCGCAGCGCACGCAAGCGGATCCGCACCAGCCGTTCGGCCGGTTAAGCGAGCGCAAAAAAAGGGCCTGCACATGCAGGCCTTTTTTGTGCCCGTTAAGCGAGCTTCTTGCGGATCCAGTACAGGTAGGTGCCTGCCTCTTCATGCTGCGCGACGAGTTCGTGGTCGAGGAACACGCAGAACTTGGGAATATCGCGACGGGTCGACGGGTCAGTGGCGATCACCTTCAGCAGGCCGCCAGGCACCAGGTCACGGATGTGCTGGTGCAGCATCATCACCGGTTCCGGGCAATTGAGGCCGGTGGCATCGAGGGTGCCGTCAACCGGCGTATCGATCATTTCACTCATGGTTTACTCCTGAAACTTGCCGGCATTGTCGCGCATTGCCGGGTGTTCGGTCACCTATGGGAGCGGGACCGTATGAATCAGCGGGATTTCGGTTTTTTCACGTCAAGCCGGCGTAAATGGCAGGTCACTTCTTCACGGTCGTGATACAGCTGCTTGCAGCCGATTTCAACCCGAATGCCCCGCGCCTTGAACCCCTCGGCAATACGCTCCAGCAAGCGCTTCACTTCGGCATAACGCTGTTTCATCGGCAGCTTGAGGTTGACCACCGCTTCCCGGCAATGCCCCTCGCCAATCCATTCTTCCAGCATCGCCGCGTTGCGCGCCGGCTTCTCGACGATGTCGCAGACCATCCAGTCCACCGGCTGTTTGGGCTTGAAGGTGAAACCGTCGGCCATCAAGTGCTGCACCAGACCGGTATCCATCAGGCTTTCGGCCATCGGGCCGTTGTCGATGGCGGTCACCAGCATGCCGCGGTTGACCAGTTGCCAGGTCCAGCCGCCAGGGGCGGCGCCGAGGTCGACACCGGTCATGTCGCTGTGCAGACGCTCATCCCACTGGTCGCGGGGAATGAAGTGATGCCAGGCCTCTTCCAGCTTCAACGTCGAACGGCTCGGCGCTTCACGGGGGAACTTCAGGCGCGGAATGCCCATCGGCCACATCGCCGAGTTGTTCGACTCCGCCAGCCCCATGAACACTTCGCGGCCGCTCTTGAAGGTCAGCAGCAGACGCGGCTTGTTGGGGTCTTCCACCAGTTTGCCGGCCGCCATCAACGCCTTGCGCAGGTGCACTTCAAACTTCTTGCAGAAGTTCGACAGCTCTTTGCCATCGTTGGTGTCGACCATTTCCAGCCACAGGCTGCCGCACAGCGGAAAGTCCGCCATGTGGGCGAGGATCACGCTGATGCGGTCGGTTTCCGGCAGATCAATAAAGATCCCACGGGCCCACTGGCGCGGGAAGATCAGGTCGGCGAAACGCTGGCCACGCATCAGGCGTTCGGCGCCGTCTTCTTCGGTGCAGATGAATTCGGCATAGGCGCTGGCGGTTTTGGCCTTGGCATAACCGGCCACGTTCAGCCGCGCGGCATGTTCGGAAATCTCGGAACAGACTTCGCCTTCGAAGCCCGGTCGGCAATGCATAAAGAGGGTGTTCATTCTTACTCCTGGGCAGTTGGCGGAAAAATTGCGCCACTGCGCGATGCCCAGGCTTGCGTTGAAGCAAAGCCTGTCACGAAAACCGGCGCATGATAGCCGAGTTCGGAACCTTGGACTTGCCCTTAGGGTCCAGTTATTAGCCTTAAGCACCAAACAGGACTAGGTTTAAACCTCTGCCCTTCCCTCCGTCCGTAGCCGTGCGGACTTAAAGGAGTCATTTCAATGCCGTCCCTCGATAGCCTGAAAACCCTTAAAACCTTACAAGTCGACGACAAGACCTACCACTATTTCAGCCTGCGCGAAGCCGCCAAGAGCCTGGGTGACCTCGACAAGCTGCCCATGTCGTTGAAAGTGTTGCTGGAAAACCTGCTGCGCTGGGAGGACGAGAAAACCGTCACCGGCGCCGACCTCAAGGCGATTGCCGCCTGGCTCAAGGAGCGTCGCTCCGACCGCGAAATCCAATACCGCCCCGCGCGGGTATTGATGCAGGACTTTACCGGCGTCCCCGCCGTGGTCGACCTGGCCGCCATGCGCGCCGCCATGGCCAAGGCCGGTGGCGACCCACAGCGCATCAATCCGCTGTCGCCGGTGGACCTGGTGATCGACCACTCGGTGATGGTCGACAAGTTCGCCAGCTCAAGCGCCTTCGAACAGAACGTCGACATCGAAATGCAGCGCAACCACGAGCGGTACGCCTTCCTGCGCTGGGGTCAGAGCGCCTTCGCCAACTTCAGCGTGGTGCCGCCGGGCACCGGTATCTGTCACCAGGTCAACCTTGAATACCTAGGACGCACGGTCTGGACCAAGGATGAGGACGGCCGCACCTATGCTTTCCCCGACACCCTGGTCGGCACTGACTCCCACACCACCATGATCAACGGCCTCGGCGTACTCGGCTGGGGCGTCGGCGGGATCGAAGCGGAAGCGGCGATGCTTGGTCAACCGGTGTCGATGCTGATTCCGGAAGTGATCGGCTTCAAACTCACTGGCAAGCTCAAGGAAGGCATCACCGCCACCGACCTGGTGCTGACCGTCACCCAGATGCTGCGCAAGAAAGGCGTGGTCGGCAAATTCGTCGAGTTCTACGGCGACGGCCTCGCCGACCTGCCGCTGGCCGACCGCGCGACCATTGCGAACATGGCTCCGGAATACGGCGCCACCTGCGGCTTCTTCCCGGTGGACGAGGTGACCCTGGAGTACCTGCGCCTGTCCGGCCGTACCTCGGAAACCGTGAAACTGGTGGAGGCCTACAGCAAGACCCAGGGCCTGTGGCGCCTGCCCGGCAAAGAGCCAGTGTTCACCGACAGCCTGGCCCTGGACATGGGCAGCGTCGAGGCCAGCCTCGCCGGACCGAAACGCCCACAAGACCGCGTCTCGTTGCCGAATGTGGCGCAAGCGTTCACTGACTTTCTCGGCCTGCAAATCAAACCGACCAGCAAGGAAGAAGGTCGCCTCGAAAGTGAGGGCGGCGGTGGCGTCGCGGTAGGCAACGCCGATCTGATCGGTGAAGCGGACTACGCCCACGAAGGCCATACGCATCGGCTGAAAAACGGTGCGGTGGTGATTGCCGCGATCACCTCCTGCACCAACACCTCCAATCCCAGTGTGATGATGGCGGCCGGGCTGGTGGCGAAAAAAGCCGTGGAAAAAGGCCTCAAGCGCAAACCCTGGGTCAAGAGCTCCCTGGCCCCCGGTTCGAAAGTGGTCACCGACTACTACAAGGCAGCCGGCCTGACCCAATACCTCGACCAACTCGGTTTTGCCCTTGTCGGTTATGGCTGCACCACCTGCATCGGCAACTCCGGGCCGTTGCCGGAGCCGATTGAAAAAGCCATCCAGAAAGCCGACCTGACCGTCGCCTCGGTGCTGTCGGGCAACCGCAACTTCGAAGGCCGCGTGCATCCGCTGGTGAAAACCAACTGGCTGGCCTCCCCGCCCCTGGTCGTCGCCTACGCGCTGGCCGGCACGGTGCGCATCGACATCAGCAGCGAGCCCTTGGGAAACGACAAGGACGGCCACCCGGTTTACCTGCGAGACATCTGGCCGAGCACCAAGGAAATCGCCGACGCGGTAACTCAGGTGAACACCGCAATGTTCCACAAGGAGTACGCCGAAGTGTTCGCCGGCGACGAGCAGTGGCAAGCCATCGAAGTGCCGCAAGCAGCGACTTATGTCTGGAACAACGATTCGACGTATATCCAGCACCCGCCCTTCTTCGATGACATTGGCGGCCCTGCGCCGGTGGTCAAGGATGTCGAAGGGGCGAAAGTCCTCGCGCTGCTCGGCGATTCGGTAACCACCGACCACATATCCCCCGCCGGCAACATCAAGACCGACAGCCCTGCCGGCCGTTACCTGCGCGAACAAGGGGTGGAACCACGGGACTTCAACTCCTACGGCTCGCGTCGCGGTAACCACGAAGTGATGATGCGCGGCACCTTCGCCAACATCCGCATTCGCAACGAAATGCTCGGTGGTGAAGAAGGCGGCAACACGATTTACATTCCGACCGGGGAAAAACTGCCGATCTACGACGCGGCCATGCGTTACCAGGCATCGGGCACGCCGCTGGTGGTGATCGCCGGGCAAGAATACGGCACTGGATCGAGCCGTGACTGGGCGGCCAAGGGCACCAACCTGCTGGGGGTCAAAGCCGTCATCGCAGAAAGCTTCGAGCGGATTCACCGTTCAAATTTGGTGGGCATGGGCGTGTTGCCGCTGCAGTTCAAGCTGGATCAGAACCGCAAGAGCCTGAACCTCACTGGCAAGGAAACCCTGGACATTCTTGGCCTGACGGGCGTCGAACTGACTCCGCGGATGAACCTGACGCTGGTCATCACCCGTGAAGACGGCAGCCAGGAGAAGGTCGAGGTATTGTGCCGGATCGATACCCTGAACGAAGTGGAGTACTTCAAGGCCGGAGGGATTTTGCATTACGTGTTGCGGCAGTTGATTGCCTCGTAACGCCTCCACCGACAACGACACCGCCTTCGGGCGGTGTTTTTGTTTGGGCGGTGTATGTCTCTATAATTGCGCGCCCCAAGAAAACAGGCACCTCCGCCCTCAAGGACTTCAAATGATCGCTCTGCCATGGATCTATCTGGCACTTCTCTCGCTCGGCTACAGCCTGGCTTTGATCTACGGCCATCTCGGCTGGCTGGCTGCCATTTCTTTCGGGTTACTGCTGATCGCCGGTTTCGCCGTTCGCCAACAACAGATCCCCCTCGGCCGCTACCTCGGCCACGGCTTGTTCATCGTCCTGGCGGTGGCGCTGGCGACACACTGGCTTCCCGGTTTCTACAACGGTCGCGCTATCGATCCCCTGCGTTTCACCGACGATGCCGTGCGGTTCGCCATGTACCTGAATCTGGACAAACCCCTGATCGGCTTCTGGCTGTTGCTGGTTTGTCCGTGGATCATCGGTCGGCGCTCCCTGCGCCTGTCCGTGTATGCCACCGCCCTCGCCCTGACCGTGAGTGCCGTACTGGCTCTGGGTGGTGCGCTGTTGCTGGGGGTGATCAGTTGGGCACCGAAATGGCCGGATCAGGTCTGGCTGTGGATGCTGAACAATCTGTTGCTGGTGACGCTGGTGGAAGAAGCGCTGTTTCGCGGCTACATCCAGGGCGGTCTGAGCCGGCAGTTTAAACACCTGCCTTATGGCGAAAGCCTCGCGCTGGTGCTCGCATCATTGCTATTTGGCCTCGTTCATCTGGGCGCTGGCTGGCAATGGGTGTTGCTGGCCAGCCTGGCCGGTGTCGGCTATGGCCTGGCCTACCGGTTCGGTGGGCTGGGTGCGGCCATCGCCACCCATTTTGGTTTGAATCTGCTGCATTTCGGCTTGTTCACGTATCCGATGCTCGCGGGATGATGACGCAGCGGTCGTTTTGCGACGCGTTACTGATTTATTGAAAAAAAACTTCAATAAATGCCCAACGATGCCGATACACCATCAAAGCCTTGCGGATTGAAAAAGCCATGCGTAACAACCAGCCCATTACACAACGCGAACGGACCTTCCCGGCGCAGCAACGGTTGATTTCCACCACCGATGCCAAGGGCATGATCACCTACTGCAACGATGCTTTCGTCGAAATCAGCGGGTTTTCGCGTGAAGAACTGATCCGTGCGCCGCATAACCTGGTTCGTCATCCCGACGTCCCGTCTGCGGTGTTCGCGCACATGTGGGGCACACTGAAACAAGGCTTGCCATGGATGGGCATTGTCAAGAATCGCTGCAAGACCGGCGACCACTACTGGGTTAACGCCTATGTCACACCGGTGTTCGAAGGCAATCAGGTGATCGGTTACGAGTCGGTGCGGGTCAAGCCCACCGCCGAGCAGATCCGCCGTGCCGAAGCGCTCTACCAACGCATCAATCAGGGCAAGTCAGCCGTTCCTCAAAGGGATAAGTGGTTGCCGGTGCTTCAGGACTGGCTGCCGTTCATTCTGGTCAGCCAGTTGAGCTTCATGATCGGCGCCACCCTGACGTCGCAATGGGGCTTCGCCCTCGCCGCCGGTCTTTCGGTGCCGTTGGGCTTGATGGGCTTGAGCTGGCAACAGCGCGGCATCAAGCGCTTGCTGCGCCTGGCCGAACAGACCACGTCCGACCCGCTGATCGCGCAGATGTACACCGACAGCCGCGGTGCCCAGGCACGCTTGGAAATGTCCATTCTCAGCCAGGAAGCTCGCCTGAAAACCTGCCTGACGCGCCTGCAAGACACCGCCGAGCATCTGAACGAACAAGCGAAACAGTCCGACACGCTGGCCCATAACAGCTCCACCGGCCTGGAACGTCAGCGCGTCGAAACCGAGCAAGTGGCGACCGCCGTCAATCAGATGGCCGCTACCACTCAGGAAGTCGCCAGTCACGTGCAGCGCACCGCCGACGCCACTCAGGAAGCCAATCGCCTGACCGGTCGCGGTCGCGACATCGCAGGTGAAACCCGCGAAGCCATTCAACGCCTGTCGGTGGTGGTCGGTGAAACCGGTCTGACGGTCACTCAACTGGCCAAGGACAGCGACGAAATCGGTGGCGTGGTCGATGTGATCAAAGGCATTGCCGACCAGACCAACCTGCTCGCCTTGAACGCTGCGATCGAAGCCGCCCGTGCCGGTGAGATGGGCCGTGGTTTTGCGGTGGTGGCCGACGAAGTGCGCCAATTGGCGCAGCGCACCAGCGAATCCACCGGGCAGATCCACGCCCTGATCGCCAAGCTGCAACAAACCGCCAGCACGGCGGTGCAAACCATGGAGGCCGGCCATCGCCAGGCTGAAGAAGGTGTGGCGCGGGTATTGGAAGCGGATCAGGCGCTGGTGGGCATCAGCGAAGCGGTAGCCCACATCACCGACATGACCACCCAGATCGCTGCCGCGACCGAAGAGCAAAGTTCGGTGGCCGAAGAAATCAGCCGCAACATCAGCAACATCTCGCAACTGGCTGATCAGACCTCGGAACAGGCACAGAACTCGGCGCTACTGAGTGAAGAACTGACCAAGACGGCGAATACCCAGTATTCGTTGGTGGAGCGGTTTAACCGCTGACAACAAAGTCAAAAGATCGCAGGCTGCGCCAGCTCCTACATTTGAACGGCGTCCACGCTGTAGGAGCTGCCAAGGGCTGCGATCTTTTGATCTTGCTTCTCACAGAAATCCGGCGACCTTCTTCGCTGTCGCGTCCAAATGCTGCTCATGCGTAAACCCTGAAGCCTTCAACGGCTTCAAATCATGATCCGCCGCCTCAAGCCAGAACACCTCGATACCCGGCGCCAACGTATAAGCCTCAACGGCCTCACGATTGCCCAGCGCATCGCGCTCACCCTGCACAATCAACGTCCGTGTCTTTAGCGCAGCCAAATGCTCAACCCGAGGTTTCTCCGGTTTGCCGACGGCATAAAACGGATAACCGAGGCACACCAGCGCATCCGCTTCCAGCTCATCGGCCAAAAGACTGGCCATCCGCCCGCCCATGGACTTGCCGCCAATGGCCAGACGCCCAGTGACATGGCGTCGCACCACGGCGTACACCTCACGCCAGCACTCCAGCAGTTTCGGCGCCGGGTTCGGTGGGCGCTTGCCGCCGTCCACTCGCCGTTGGGCCATGTACGGAAACTCGAAGCGCAGCACGTTGACGCCTTGCGTGGCAAGGCGCGCAGCCATGTCGCTCATCCAGCCGCTGTCCATCGGCGCACCGGCGCCATGGGCGAGAATCAGTGTCGCCGAGGCCGGCACCGAGGCGGCATTCCACAACCATCCGTGATCCCGCACGCACTGCGCCCATTGATCCCCGTCAATACTGGCCTTGTGCTGTTTGTCCATGCTTGCCTCGCTTTTAGTCTGCCTATAACTCCAGGCGAAGGGAGCGTCTGCCTTGCGCGGCTTACTCGCAAAGACGGGCCCTCACTTCGGCTGAACCGTGGATGGGGAACCATGAACACTTCTATCAGTACCGCCTACAACTACAAGGTGGTCCGCCAATTCGCCATTATGACGGTGGTGTGGGGCATCGTCGGCATGGGGCTCGGGGTTTTTCTCGCCGCCCAGTTGGTCTGGCCCGAACTCAACTTCAATCTGCCATGGACCAGTTTCGGCCGGTTGCGCCCGCTGCACACCAACGCGGTGATCTTCGCCTTCGGCGGCTGTGCGTTGTTCGCCAGTTCGTTCTACTCGGTACAGCGTACCTGCCAGACTCGATTGTTTGCGCCGAAAATCGCCGCGTTCTGCTTCTGGGGCTGGCAACTGGTGATCCTGTTGGCGGCGATCAGCCTGCCGCTGGGTTACACCAGCTCCAAGGAATACGCCGAACTGGAATGGCCGATCGACATCCTGATCACCATCGTCTGGGTGGCGTACGCCATCGTGTTCTTCGGCACGATCATGCAGCGCAAGACCAAGCACATCTATGTCGGTAACTGGTTCTTCGGTGGATTCATCATCACCGTGGCAATCCTGCACATCGTCAACAACCTGGAATTGCCGGTGAGTCTGACCAAGTCCTACTCGCTGTACTCCGGTGCGACCGATGCCATGGTGCAGTGGTGGTACGGCCACAACGCCGTAGGCTTTTTCCTCACCGCCGGTTTCCTCGGAATGATGTACTACTTCGTGCCGAAACAGGCCGAACGCCCGGTGTATTCCTATCGCTTGTCGATCGTGCACTTCTGGGCGCTGATCACCCTGTACATCTGGGCCGGTCCCCACCACTTGCACTACACCGCGCTGCCGGACTGGGCACAGTCGCTGGGCATGGTGATGTCGCTGATCCTGCTGGCGCCGAGCTGGGGCGGGATGATCAACGGCATGATGACCCTGTCGGGTGCCTGGCATAAGTTGCGCAGCGACCCGATCCTGCGTTTCCTCGTGGTGTCCCTGGCGTTCTACGGCATGTCGACCTTCGAAGGGCCGATGATGGCGATCAAGACGGTCAACGCCCTCTCCCACTACACCGACTGGACCATCGGCCACGTTCACGCCGGCGCGCTCGGCTGGGTGGCAATGATTTCCATCGGTGCGCTGTACCACATGATCCCGAAAGTCTTCGGCCGCGAGCAGATGCACAGCATCGGCCTGATCAACGCGCACTTCTGGCTCGCCACCATCGGCACCGTGCTGTACATCGCCTCGATGTGGGTCAACGGCATCGCCCAGGGCCTGATGTGGCGCGCAGTCAACGAGGACGGCACGCTGACCTACTCCTTCGTCGAAACCCTGGTGGCCAGCCATCCTGGCTTCATCGTGCGACTGGTGGGCGGCGCGATCTTCCTCAGCGGCATGCTGCTGATGGCTTACAACACCTGGCGCACCGTGCGGGCCTCGCAGCCTGCCGAAGCCGTCGCTGCCGCGCAGATCGCCTGAGGAGTCCGCCATGAAACACGAAACAATCGAGAAAAACGTCGGCCTGCTGATGTTGCTGATGGTGTTCGCCGTGAGCATCGGCGGCCTGACCCAGATCGTCCCGCTGTTCTTCCAGGACGTGACCAACAAACCGGTGGAAGGCATGAAGCCCTACACCGCGCTGCAACTGGAAGGTCGCGACATTTACATCCGCGAAGGCTGCGTCGGTTGCCACTCGCAGATGATCCGCCCGTTCCGCGCCGAAACCGAACGCTACGGCCATTACTCGGTGGCCGGGGAAAGCGTGTGGGATCACCCGTTCCTCTGGGGCTCCAAGCGCACCGGGCCGGACTTGGCGCGAGTCGGCGGGCGCTACTCCGAAGACTGGCACCGCGCGCACTTGTACAACCCGCGCAACGTGGTGCCGGAATCGAAGATGCCGGCGTATCCATGGCTGGTGGCCAACCCGCTCGACAGCAGCCACACCGAAACCAAGATCCGCGCCATGCGCACCCTCGGCGTGCCGTACGCCGACGAAGACATTGCAGGCTCGGTCGCTTCGCTGAAGGGCAAGACCGAGATGGACGCGCTGGTTGCCTACCTGCAAGTGCTCGGCACTGCCATCAAGAGCAAGAGGTGAGTCATGGTCATTGATATGAGCACAGGCCTGATCCGCGGCCTCGGTACAGTCGTGGTGTTCGTGGCCTTCGTCGGTCTGACACTGTGGGTGTTCAACAGCAAGCGCAATCCGCAATTCGCCGAAGCGCGCCTGCTGCCGTTCGCTGACGAGCCGCAACCCGAAACTACCCAAGAATCTGCAACAACAAGGAGTGCCCAGCCATGACCACCTTCTGGAGTGCGTGGATCTGCGTACTGACCATCGGCAGCCTGATCGGCCTGACCTGGCTGCTGATCGGCACCCGCCGGGGCGAAACCAAGGGCAGCGTCGACCAGACCATGGGCCACAGCTTCGACGGCATCGAGGAGTACGACAACCCGCTGCCGCAGTGGTGGTTCATGCTGTTCGCCGGCACCCTGGTGTTCTCGGTCGGCTACCTGATTCTTTATCCGGGCCTGGGCAACTGGAAAGGCATCCTGCCCGGTTATGAAAACGGCTGGACTGGTGTCCATGAATGGGAAAAGGAGATGAGCAAGGCGGACGCCAAATTCGGGCCGATCTTCGCCAAATTCGCGGCAATGCCGGTGGAAGAAGTAGCGAAAGACCCGCAAGCGCTGAAAATGGGCGGACGCCTGTTCGCCTCCAACTGCTCGGTGTGCCACGGCTCAGATGCCAAGGGCGCATTCGGCTTCCCCAACCTGGCCGACAGCGATTGGCGCTGGGGCGGCAGTGCCGAGACCATCAAGACCACCATCATGGGTGGCCGGATGGCGGCCATGCCGGCCTGGGGTGAAGTGTTGGGTGAGACCGGGGTGAAGAACGTCGCCGCGTACGTGCGTCACGAATTGGCCGGCCTGCCGCTACCAGCCGACAGTGGTGCCGACGTGCAAGCCGGACAGCAACTGTTCAGCACCACCTGCGTAGCCTGTCATGGGGCAAACGGCCAGGGCACTGAAGCCATGGGCGCGCCGAATCTGACGCACCCGGCCGGTTTTATCTACGGTACCAGCCTGGCGCAACTGCAACAGACTATTCGCCATGGCCGCCAGGGCCATATGCCGGCGCAAAACGAACTGCTGGGCAACGACAAGGTGCAATTGCTGGCCGCTTATGTGTACAGCTTGTCCCACGGAGTCGGCACCGAGCGTTTGCAGGCACAAGGCAAAAACGAATAATTTTTGACCGCTCTGCTGCCGCATTCTGCGGAATGCGGCAGTTCCCTGCCTCTTTGCGACCCATTGTCGCACCCTGCCGTTCCCCTTCCTTTCGGTTCACCAGATTCGGGTCTAAGCTTCCTCGGTGCGGACTGGCATGAGCCGGTTCCAGGTCGATTTTACCCGATGTGTTCGACGATTCTGTTCGATGACAGGCCGCAAAGGCTGGTAGACACCGGCTGTCGCGCAAATTGCCGTCTGTCCCTCGATCGTTGCGTTTGAACACACCCCGTTACATCTGACTTGAACCCCTCGCCTTTTTCATCCGCTGCGACATTTTGTCAGAGGGCAATTTTGTCCTTACGCGGCGCATGGAAAGGCCGCAGAATCAGGTTTTGAAAGCATTGACCCAGGTCATGGCGCGTTGCAATGACCCCCCGCTTTCTCCATACTTGCGGCCGATTTTTACTCCTAATAAAACACCCAAACCGTGGAACCTTAGAATGAGCACAGCAATCAGTCCGACTGCTTATAACTATAAGGTAGTCCGCCAGTTCGCCATCATGACGGTGGTCTGGGGGATCCTTGGCATGGGGCTTGGTGTCTTCATCGCCTCACAGCTCGTATGGCCGGAATTGAACTTCGGTCTGCCGTGGACGACTTTTGGACGCTTACGCCCGTTGCACACCAACCTGGTGATTTTCGCCTTCGGTGGTTGTGCTCTGTTTGCCACTTCTTATTACGTCGTGCAGCGAACCTGCCAAACGCGACTGATCTCCGACAGCCTCGCGGCCTTCACCTTCTGGGGTTGGCAAGCGGTGATCGTCGGCGCGATCGTGACCTTGCCGATGGGTTTCACCACCACCAAGGAATACGCGGAACTGGAATGGCCCCTGGCTATTCTGCTGGCCATCGTCTGGGTCACCTACGGTCTGGTGTTCTTCGGCACCATCGTCAAGCGCAAGACCAAGCACATCTATGTCGGTAACTGGTTCTACGGTGCCTTCATCGTCGTGACCGCGATGCTGCACATCGTCAACCACATGTCGCTACCGGTCAGCCTGTTCAAGTCCTACTCGGCCTACGCGGGTGCGACCGACGCGATGATCCAGTGGTGGTACGGCCACAACGCCGTGGGCTTCTTCCTGACCACCGGTTTCCTGGGGATGATGTACTACTTCGTGCCGAAGCAGGCCGAGCGTCCGATCTACTCCTATCGCCTGTCGATCGTGCACTTCTGGGCGCTGATCACCCTGTACATCTGGGCCGGTCCGCACCACCTGCACTACACCGCACTGCCGGACTGGGCTCAGTCCCTGGGCATGGCGATGTCGATCATCCTGCTGGCTCCGAGCTGGGGCGGCATGATCAACGGCATGATGACCCTGTCGGGCGCCTGGCATAAGCTGCGCACCGACCCAATCCTGCGCTTCCTCGTGGTATCGCTGGCGTTCTACGGCATGTCGACCTTCGAAGGCCCGATGATGGCCATCAAGACCGTCAACTCGCTCTCGCACTACACCGACTGGACCATCGGCCACGTACACGCCGGCGCCTTGGGCTGGGTAGCGATGATCTCGATCGGCGCCATCTACCACATGATCCCGAAACTGTTCGGCCGTGCACAAATGCACAGCACCGGTCTGATCAACGCGCACTTCTGGCTCGCGACCATCGGTACCGTGTTGTACATCGCTTCGATGTGGGTCAACGGCATCACCCAGGGCCTGATGTGGCGTGCAATCAACGACGACGGCACCCTCACCTACTCGTTCGTGGAAGCGCTGCAGGCCAGCCACCCTGGTTTCATCGTTCGTGCCCTGGGCGGCGCGTTCTTTGCCAGCGGCATGCTGTTGATGGCCTACAACGTGTTCCGTACCGTTCGTGCCTCGGACCCGGCTGAAGCTGAAGCCGCCGCCAAGATTGCTGTAGTTGGAGCTCACTGATGAAGCATGAAGCAGTCGAGAAGAATATTGGCCTGCTGGCCTTCTTCATGGTTATCGCCGTCAGCATCGGCGGCCTGACCCAGATCGTTCCGCTGTTTTTCCAGGACGTTACCAACAAGCCGGTCGAGGGCATGAAGCCTCGTACCGCCCTTGAACTGGAAGGCCGCGACATCTACATCGCCAACGGTTGTGTCGGCTGCCACTCGCAGATGATCCGCCCGTTCCGTGCTGAAACCGAACGCTACGGCCACTACTCGGTCGCCGGTGAAAGCGTCTGGGATCACCCGTTCCTGTGGGGTTCCAAGCGTACCGGTCCGGACCTGGCCCGTGTCGGCGGTCGTTACTCCGATGACTGGCAGCGTGCGCACTTGTACAACCCGCGCAACGTGGTGCCCGAGTCGAAAATGCCGGCTTACCCGTTCCTCGTGGAAAACAAGCTCGACGGCAAAGACACCGCCAAGAAAATGGAAGTCTTGCGCACGCTCGGCGTCCCTTACACCGACGAAGACATCGCCGGCGCCAAGGATGCTGTGAAGGGCAAAACCGAAATGGACGCGCTGGTGGCCTATCTGCAAGGCCTGGGCACCATCATCAAAAGCAAACGGTGATTTAGATGGATATCGGGATGATTCGTGGCCTGGGCACCGTTGTTGTGATGGTGGCCTTCATCGGTCTGGCGTTGTGGGTATTCAGCCCCAAGCGCAAGTCGGAGTTTGAAGACGCGACCTTGCTGCCTTTCGCGGATGATCCCGAAGCCATCAAGCACGTCGAGCAAGCTTCTAGGAGTAACAAAGAATGACTACGTTCTGGAGTCTGTACGTCACAGTCCTCAGTCTCGGCACCATCTTCGCCCTGACCTGGCTGCTGCTGTCCACCCGCAAGGGCCAGCGCGCCGAGCAGACCGACGAGACGGTCGGCCACTCCTTCGACGGGATCGAGGAGTACGACAACCCACTGCCGAAATGGTGGTTCATGCTGTTCGTGGGCACCATCATCTTCGCCCTTGGCTATCTGGTCCTGTACCCGGGCCTGGGTAACTGGAAAGGCCTGTTGCCAGGTTACAACTACCTGGATAACGAGAAGCAGACCGCGTTCGCCAACGGCCAGACCGGCTGGACCGGCGTCCACGAGTGGGAAAAGGAAATGGCCAGGTCGGACGCCAAGTTCGGCCCGATCTTCGCCAAGTTCGCTTCCATGCCAATCGAAGAAGTCGCCAAGGACCCGCAAGCCCTGAAGATGGGTGGCCGCCTGTTCGCCTCCAACTGCTCGGTCTGCCACGGTTCCGACGCCAAAGGCGCTTATGGCTTCCCTAACCTGACCGACGCCGACTGGCGCTGGGGCGGTGAAGCGGCAACCATCAAGACCACCATCATGGGCGGCCGTCACGCCGTGATGCCGGCCTGGGCCGAAGTGATCGGCGAACAAGGCGTCAGCGACGTTGCCGCTTACGTGCTGACCAGCCTCGATGGCCGCAAACTGCCGGAGGGCGCCAAGGCTGACCCGGTTGCCGGCCAGAAGCTGTTCGCTGCCAACTGCGTGGCTTGCCACGGTCCGGAAGGCAAAGGCACCCCGGCCATGGGCGCCCCTAACCTGACTCACCCGGCAGCGTTCATCTACGGTTCGAGCTTCGCTCAACTGCAGCAGACCATCCGTTACGGCCGTCAGGGCCAGATGCCTGCGCAGGAACAGCTGCAAGGCAACGACAAGGTTCACCTGCTGGCCGCTTACGTCTACAGCCTCTCTCACGGTGAGAAAGCGCCGGTGGCAGACGCCCAGTAAGGCAAACGCTCGATGCAACAAAAAAGGCCCCGCCAGTGATCTGGCGGGGCCTTTTTCATGGGCGACTGGTGAAAATTGATTTCACCGGCACTTTCGCTACAAGCTTGCGGTTATGCCACTGGTTGTTTTCGACCAGATCGACCTGCAGCTGCTTGCGATCCGCGGAAAAACTGGCAATCAGATAGGTCTCCTGGGAAGCGCTGCCACTGAGGAAAACGGGCACATTCCCCCTATAGGACATGGAACCGCCGTTTTCATGAAGATGACCGGCGAATATGGCCGTCACTTCATATTTTGCGATCATATCCCTGAAACGACTTTCCTGACTCCAGTCACCCTGCCAGTCATAGGGTTTATGCATGTTGATAATGATCGCGTAACCTTGGGCCCGGGCGACTCGTAAATCATTTTCAAGCCAATCCAGCGCAGCGGTAATGTTAAAAGTTGTAGGATTCAGGGGATGGGAAATTTTGGTTGCGTAAGTCGGCTCATTATTAAGCTGGACCAGATGAACCTCCCCTATATTTTTGGAATAGGCAAGACTGCCCGAATACATCTTATTGAACAAAAAGCCCGTAATCTTCAAATCGAAATCATCTACCTTGCCGGCATGATGCTCTTGATATTCGACAATACTGCCCGCCGCACAACTATTAGTGAAACAATCATCTACATTGTTCTGATAGTCATGATTACCCAAGCCGTACAGATAGTCTTTATTAAAGTACTTCTGCAGCGTCGAATTGATATACGAACGCTGCCAACCATGACCAAACGCCGTCATGTCACCGTTGATCATCAATGGCACCTGCGACTGACCGCCCATCTTGCTTCTGAAATCCGCAATACTCGCGAACTGGGTCTCCACCAGCCATTTGGCACGCTGTTCAAACTCGCTGTCAGGTTCATATTCCTCACTGTCCGTTTTATCCGTCCACGGATACTGCGGATCAGACGCGAAGACCATATGAATAGGTGTACCTTCATTTGAATGTGCGATAGATGCCAGTGACAGGATCCACATGCATGCGAATAACTTCGCACCTTTTACAATGTTCATAGAATTCCATTTCCGTAATATTAGATAGGCACGCCGCTATATAACAACGGCATGCCAGAACAACTTATTCCAGAAAATAGAAAACCGCAAACATCAAACAGCGGGCAATTCAGTTAATATATTTCCGACTTGCTTATAACAACTGACGTCGATGCTTTCGCCAGCAGCATAGGACTCCCGTACAGGGAAACGTAATGCGCGCCTGGCTGAAGCGTCACCGCGTCATACCGCCTTCGATGCCAGGATTTTGCCGGTCGATGCCACCGTAGCGCTCGAATGAGCTCGCCGCCCCCACAAAACCGTCCATAATTCACAAGTCAATTGATTCAAGTCATTACACTGTCAGTTGATTTCCACCAACGTGACCAAAGGTCGCACCCTTGAGTTAGAGCTACAGGCGTATCATTGCGCCACTGCAACACCTCTTTTTGACCGCGGTCGGCACGTACTGACCGAGGCATTTTTCCACTGCCGTGGGATGCAATGATGAGCAATCAGATTCCGGTACACGACGTCACTCCACCCGCCAAGAACGCGAACAACAGCGTCGACCTCTACGCCTCTCGAGAAAAGATCTACACCCGCGCCTTCACCGGTCTGTTCCGCAACCTGCGGATGACGGGTGGTGCCGCACTGTTTCTGCTGTATTTCGGCACGGTGTGGCTGAGCTGGGGCGGTCATCAGGCCGTCTGGTGGAACCTGCCGGAGCGTAAGTTCTTCATTTTTGGCGCGACCTTCTGGCCCCAGGATTTCATCCTGCTCTCGGGCATTCTGATCATCAGCGCCTTCGGCCTGTTCTTCATTACCGTGTATGCCGGTCGGGTCTGGTGCGGCTACACCTGCCCGCAAAGCGTCTGGACCTGGATCTTCATGTGGTGCGAAAAGGTCACCGAAGGCGACCGCAACCAGCGCATCAAGCTCGACAAGGCGCCGATGAGCGCCAACAAATTCCTGCGCAAATTCAGCAAGCACACGATGTGGCTGCTGATCGGCTTCGTGACTGGCATGACCTTCGTCGGCTACTTCTCGCCGATTCGTGAACTGGTGATCGACTTCTTCACCGGTGAAGCCGATGGCTGGTCGTATTTCTGGGTCGGTTTCTTCACCCTCGCCACCTACGGCAACGCCGGCTGGCTACGCGAACAGGTGTGCATTTACATGTGCCCGTACGCCCGCTTCCAGAGCGTGATGTTCGACAAGGACACGCTGATCGTCTCCTACGACCCGCGCCGTGGCGAAAGCCGTGGCCCGCGCAAGAAAGGCATCGACTACAAGGCTCAGGGCCTGGGCGATTGCATCGACTGCACCATGTGCGTCCAGGTCTGCCCCACCGGCATCGACATCCGCGACGGCCTGCAAATCGAATGCATCGGCTGTGCGGCCTGCATCGACGCCTGCGACAGCATCATGGACAAGATGGATTACCCGCGCGGCCTGATCAGCTACACCACTGAGCACAACCTGTCGGGGCAAAAAACCCATAAACTGCGCCCTCGCCTGATCGGCTACGCCCTGGTGTTGCTGACCATGATCGCGTTGCTGGTGACCGCGTTCTTCATGCGCTCGCTGGTCGGTTTCGATGTCAGCAAAGACCGCGTGCTGTACCGTGAGAACGCCGAAGGCCGGATCGAAAACGTCTACAGCCTGAAGATCATGAACAAGGACCAGCGCGACCACACCTACGTGCTCGAAGCCACCGGCCTGCCGGACCTCAAGCTGCAAGGCAAGCGCGAGATCAAAGTCGCCGCCGGGGAAATTTTCAGCCAGCCGGTCGAGTTGTCCAGCTCGCCGGAGCAACTGCCGTCGAGCACCAACGAGGTGAAGTTCATCCTCAAGGATGCCGATGACGCCAGCGTCCACGTTGAAGCCAAGAGCCGATTCATCGGCCCACAAATTCGTTGAGAGAAGTGATCATGCCCGCAGCAACTGCCGCAAGTCCTTGGTACAAGCACCTTTGGCCGTGGATCATCATCGCCATCCTGGCCTGCTCGGTGACCTTGACCCTGTCGATGGTGACCATCGCGGTGAACAACCCGGACAACCTGGTCAACGACAACTATTACGAGGCCGGCAAAGGCATCAACCGCTCCCTGGACCGTGAACTGCTGGCCCAGACCCTGCAACTGCGAGCCAGCGTGCACCTGGATGAGCTGACCGGCGAAGTCGACCTGCGCCTGAGCGGCAACAGCCAACCGAAAACCCTTGAGCTGAATCTGATTTCGCCGACCCAGCCGGAGAAGGATCGCAAGATCACCCTGGCCCGCAGCGAAACTGAACAGGGCCGCTACATTGGCCAGTTGAGCGACAAGGTCGAAGGCCGCCGCTTCGTCGAATTGCTGGGTGTGCAGGATGACAAGACCTGGCGCATGTTCGAAGAAGAACAGGTCAGCCATGCCAAGGATCTGTTGCTCGGTGATGAGCCGTTGCAAGGTGCCGAAGACCTGAAGAAATAGTCACAACGATCTCCTGTGGCGAGCGGGCTTGCCCGCGTTCGGTTGCGCAGCAGCCGCAAGTTGTCTACTCGATCTATCGAGAAGTTCGCGCTGACTGTCTTTGGGACCGCTGCGCGGTCCAACGGGGGCAAGCCCCCTCGCCACAGAGGCCTTTGGGCCTGCCACAATGGTTTTCATGGCAACAAACATGACCAGTCCAACCCCCTGCTACCACTGCGCCCTGCCCGTCCCGGCCGGTAGACGCTTCACCGCCGCTGTCCTCGGGGATACCCGCGAATTCTGCTGCCCGGGTTGCCAGGCGGTGGCCGAGGCCATCGTGGCCGGTGGGCTGGAAAGTTATTACCAGCATCGCAGCGAAGCCTCGGCCAACCCCGAAGCCTTGCCGGTGCAGTTGGTCGACGAGTTGGCGCTGTATGATCGCGCCGACGTGCAGCAACCCTTTGTCCGTCACGAAGGCGAACTCGCCGAAACCACCCTGTTGATGGAAGGCATCAGCTGCGCCGCCTGCGGCTGGCTGATCGAAAAGCATCTTCGCAGCCTGCCGGCGGTGGCCGAAGCACGCCTGAACCTGTCCAACCATCGCCTGCACGTGCGCTGGGCCGACGCGCAATTGCCGTTGAGCCAGGTGCTCAGCGAATTGCGCCACATCGGTTACGCCGCTCACCCTTATCAGGCCGACCGTGCCAGCGAACAACTGGCCAGCGAAAACCGTCTGGCCCTGCGCCAACTCGGGGTCGCCGGGTTGCTGTGGTTCCAGGCGATGATGGCGACCATGGCCACCTGGCCGGAATTCAACATTGACCTCAGCCCCGAACTGCACACCATCTTGCGTTGGGTCGCGTTGTTTCTCACCACGCCGATCGTGTTCTACAGCTGTGCGCCGTTCTTCAAAGGGGCGATGCGCGATCTGCGCACCCGGCACCTGACGATGGACGTCTCGGTGTCACTGGCAATTGGCAGTGCCTATATCGCCGGGATCTGGACCTCGATCACCGGGGTCGGCGAGCTGTATTTCGATGCGGTGGGAATGTTTGCGCTGTTCCTGCTGGCTGGGCGCTACCTGGAACGCCGCGCCCGGGAACGAACCGCCGCCGCGACCGCACAACTGGTCAATCTGTTGCCCGCCTCCTGCCTGCGGCTGAGTGCCGACGGCCAGAGCGAGCGGATTCTGCTCAGCGAGCTGCGCGTGGGCGATCAGGTGTTGGTGCACCCCGGTGCGATCCTGCCGGCCGACGGCAAGATCCTCGACGGTCAGTCGAGCATTGACGAATCCCTGCTCACCGGCGAATACCTGCCGCAGCCACGAACCCTGGGCGACGCTGTCACCGCTGGCACCTTGAACGTCGAGGGTGCGTTGACCGTGGAGGTCCTGGCGCTGGGTCAGGACACGCGCCTGTCGGCCATCGTCCGCCTGCTGGATCGCGCCCAGGCCGAAAAGCCACGGCTGGCGGAAATCGCCGACCGCGCCGCGCAATGGTTCTTGCTGCTGACGCTTATCGCAGTGGCCGCCATCGGCCTGCTCTGGTGGGAGCTGGATTCATCGCGAGCGTTCTGGATTGTCCTGGCGATGCTGGTTGCGACCTGCCCGTGCGCCTTGTCCCTGGCCACGCCGACCGCTCTCACCGCCGCCACCGGCACGCTGCACAAACTGGGGCTTTTGCTGACGCGCGGCCATGTACTGGAAGGCCTGAACCAGATCGACACGGTGATTTTCGACAAAACCGGCACCCTCACCGAAGGTCGGCTGGCCTTGCGTTCGATCCGGCCGCTTGGGGCACTGGCGAGCGATCAATGCCTGAGCCTCGCCGCCGCCCTGGAAAACCGTTCCGAACACCCGATCGCCCGGGCTTTTGGCCGCGCGCCGCTGGCCGCCGAAGAGGTCCACAGCACGCCGGGCCTGGGCCTTAAAGGCTTGGTCGGCGCGCAACGCCTGCGCATTGGCCAACCGGGTTTTGTCTGCGAGCTCAGCGGTGCTCAAGTGCCGATGATGCCCGATGAACCTGGCCAATGGCTGCTGCTCGGCGACAGCCAGGGACCACTGGCGTGGTTCGTCCTCGACGACCGTTTGCGCGCCGACGCCCCCGCTCTGCTGGCGGCCTGCAAGGCTCGCGGCTGGCGCACCTTGCTGCTGTCCGGCGACAGCTCGCCGATGGTCGCCAGCGTCGCCGCCGAACTGGGCATCGACGAGGCCCGTGGCGGTTTGCGTCCGGACGATAAATTGCAGGTGCTGAAACAACTGCACCAGGAAGGCCGCAAGGTGTTGATGCTCGGTGACGGGGTCAACGACGTGCCGGTGCTGGCCGCCGCCGACATCAGCGTGGCGATGGGCTCGGCCACCGATCTGGCAAAAACCAGTGCCGACGCGGTGTTGCTGTCGAACCGCCTCGACGCGCTGGTGCAAGCCTTCAGCCTGGCCCGTCGCACCCGTCGGGTCATCATCGAGAACTTGCTGTGGGCAGCGCTGTACAATGGCCTCATGTTGCCATTCGCCGCCCTCGGCTGGATCACTCCGGTGTGGGCCGCGGTCGGCATGTCCATCAGTTCGTTGACCGTGGTGTTGAATGCTTTGCGCCTGACTCGCCTGCCGAGCGCGCCAGCCACCAGCGCCACGCCAGAAACCCGCCCGCTGCCGGCCTGAGCCGCGCGGGCATGGAGTCCAGATGCCAGCTCTCTACGTGATGATCCCGGCCGCGCTGCTGATCGTGGCCATCGCTATCTACATCTTCTTCTGGGCGGTCGACAGCGGTCAGTACGACGACCTCGACGGCCCGGCCCACAGCATCCTGTTCGACGACCAGGACCCGAAGCACACGGCAGCGGTCGACGAGGCCAGCGGCCATCCGGCCAAACCCGACGACAAGGCGCCACCCCATGCTTGAGTTGGCGCCACTGTTGGTCTCTGCGCTGATCCTCGGCCTGCTCGGTGGCGGCCATTGCCTGGGCATGTGCGGCGGTTTGATGGGCGCGTTGACCCTGGCGATCCCCAAGGAACAGCGCAGCCGACGCTTGCGCTTGTTGCTGGCCTACAACCTGGGGCGGATTCTCAGCTACGCCGCGGCCGGCCTGCTGATCGGCCTGGCTGGCTGGGCCGTGGCCAATAGCCCGGCGGCGATGTTCATGCGCATCCTCGCCGGATTGCTGCTGATCGCCATGGGGCTGTACCTGGCCGGTTGGTGGAGCGGCTTGACCCGCATCGAAAGCCTCGGTCGCGGCCTGTGGCGGCATATCCAGCCGGTGGCCAACACACTGTTGCCAGTGTCGAACCTGCCCCGCGCCTTGCTGCTCGGCGCGCTGTGGGGCTGGCTGCCGTGCGGGCTGGTTTACAGCACATTGCTGTGGTCGGCGAGTCAGGGTAATGCGCTGGACAGTGCGTTGCTGATGCTGGCGTTCGGGTTGGGCACCTGGCCGGTGCTGCTCGCCACAGGCCTGGCCGCCGAGCGGGTCACGGCGTTGTTGCGTAAACGCAGCGTGCGCATGACCGGCGGCTTGTTGGTGATGGTGTTCGGCATCTGGACCTTGCCGGGGCCGCATCAGCATTGGCTCATGGGGCATTAGCCCCCTCGCCACAAAAACTATCGCTATCGCCAATCACCGTTGATGCAAATCAAGATGCCGCAACGCCGCACCCCCTAGACTCGCCGACACTGCCAGCCTATCCGGGGGAATGCCCGCATGCTCGACGCCATTCGTTGGGACACAGATCTGATCCGCCGTTACGACCTGGCGGGGCCGCGCTACACCTCGTATCCGACGGCCGTGCAATTCGACAGCCAGGTCGGCACCTTCGACCTGTTTCATGCCCTGCGCGACAGCCGCAAGGCGTTGCGGCCGTTATCCCTGTATGTGCACGTGCCGTTCTGCGCGAACATCTGCTACTACTGCGCCTGCAACAAAGTCATCACCAAGGACCGAGGCCGCGCCCTGCCCTATTTGCAGCGCCTGGAACAGGAAATCCAGCTGATCGCCTGCCACCTCGACCCCATGCAAAAAGTCGAGCAACTGCATTTCGGCGGCGGCACACCGACCTTTCTCAGCCACGATGAACTGCGTCAGCTGATGGCCCGGCTGCGCAAGCATTTCAATCTGCTGGACGACGATTCCGGCGACTACGGCATCGAGATCGACCCGCGCGAGGCCGACTGGTCGACCATGGGCCTGCTCCGGGAACTGGGCTTCAACCGGGTCAGCATCGGCCTGCAAGACCTTGACCCGGCGGTACAGCGGGCGGTCAATCGCCTGCAAAGCCTGGAAGAAACCCGCGCGGTGATCGACGCCGCCCGGACTCTGCAATATCGCTCGATCAACATCGATCTGATCTACGGCCTGCCCAAGCAGACGCCCGAGAACTTCGCCCGCACCGTCGACGAAGTCATCAACCTGCAACCGGACCGGCTCTCGGTGTTCAACTACGCCCATCTGCCAGAGCGCTTCATGCCGCAACGGCGGATCAACAGCAACGATCTACCGGAACCGGCGCAGAAGCTGGAAATGCTCCAGCGCACCATCGAACAACTGACGGCCGCCGGTTACCGCTACATCGGCATGGACCACTTCGCCCTGCCCGATGATGAACTGGCGATTGCCCAGGAAGAGTCGACCTTGCAACGCAACTTCCAGGGCTACACCACCCACGGTCATTGCGATCTGATCGGTCTGGGGGTATCGGCCATCAGCCAGATCGGCGACCTGTACTGCCAGAACAGCAGCGACCTGACCCAGTACCAGAACGCTTTGGCGTCCGCGCAACTGGCCACCGCCCGTGGCCTGCTGTGCAATGCCGACGATCGCTTGCGCAGGGCGGTGATTCAGCAACTGATTTGCCATTTCAACCTGGAATTCGCGGAAATCGAGCAGGCCTTCAACATCGATTTTCGCGGTTACTTCGGCGAGCTCTGGCCACAGCTGCAGGACATGGCCAAGGACGGGTTGATCGAGCTCGACAATGAACGGATCACCGTACTCCCCGCAGGCCGACTGCTGGTGCGCTCGGTGTGCATGGTGTTCGATGCATACCTGGAACACACCAATCGCCAGCGCTTTTCACGAGTGATTTAATGCCTTGCGGTTAAATTGTCGCAGGCTGGCCCGAATGTCCTCCCGTGGGGTACCCTTACGGCTTATGTGTGTTTTTTCCCACAAGGATTAAAGAAATGTCCGAGCCAGTAAAACTGCGCGCTCATAACCAGGCCCATTGCAAGGATTGCAGCCTGGCCCCTCTCTGCCTGCCACTTTCTCTGAATCTGGAAGACATGGATGCGCTGGACGATATCGTCAAACGTGGTCGCCCGCTGAAAAAAGGCGAATTCCTGTTTCGCCAGGGCGACACGTTCGATTCCGTTTATGCAGTACGCTCCGGCGCCCTGAAGACCTTCAGCCTGAGCGATGGCGGCGAAGAACAACTCACCGGTTTCCATTTGCCGAGTGAATTGGTCGGCCTGTCGGGCATGGACACCGAAAAGCATCCGGTCTCGGCGCAAGCCCTGGAAACCACTTCGGTGTGCGAGATCCCGTTCGAGCGCCTCGACGAACTGGCCCTGCAACTGCCACAACTACGCCGTCAGTTGATGCGCGTGATGAGCCGCGAGATTCGTGACGATCAGCAAATGATGTTGCTGCTGTCGAAGAAAACCGCCGACGAGCGCATCGCCACCTTCCTGGTCAACCTGTCGGCCCGTTTCCGCGCCCGAGGCTTCTCGGCCAACCAGTTCCGGCTGAGCATGTCGCGCAACGAAATCGGCAATTACCTGGGCCTGGCGGTGGAAACCGTGTCCCGGGTGTTCACCCGCTTCCAGCAAAACGAACTGATCGCCGCCGAGGGTAAGGAAGTGCACATCCTCGACCCGATCCAGCTCTGCGCCCTGGCCGGTGGCTCGATCGAAGGCTGACTCTGTTGACGGTGGCTGAGCGAAACGGTTCAGCCACCGTTATACTGCGACGTTTGCAGCCCGCCAGGACACTTCGACGATGGTCATCGACTCCTTCGACATCAAATCACTGATCCGCCCCGTGATCGACTTCCCCAAGCCGGGCGTGATCTTTCGCGACATCACCCCGCTGTTCCAGTCGCCCACGGCCCTGCGCCTGGTGGTGGACAGCTTCGCCCATCGCTACGTCGAGGCCGACTTCACCCACATCGGCGCCATGGACGCGCGCGGGTTCCTGATCGGTTCGATATTGGCGTATCAGCTGAACAAGCCATTGGTGTTGTTCCGCAAGCAGGGCAAATTGCCTGCCGACGTGCTGGCCGAAGGTTACGCGACCGAATACGGCGAAGCCTTCCTTGAAGTCCACGCCGACAGCCTGTGCGAGGGGGATTCGGTGGTGCTGTTCGATGACCTGATCGCCACCGGCGGCACGCTGATTGCGGCGGCCAACCTGGTTCGGCGCATGGGCGCGCGGGTGCATGAAGCGGCGGCGATCATTGACTTGCCGGAGCTGGGTGGTTCGCAACGGCTGGAAGACATGGGGATTGCGACTTTCTGTCTGACGCAGTTTGCGTTGAGCGATAAGTAAGGCAGCGCCTGGAAGGCGTCAGCCCAGACAGCACCGTTACAGCGAAATCGGCTTACGCCCGGCAAACGAATGCGCCAATGTCCCGCCATCCACCAGTTCCAGCTCGCCACCCAACGGCACGCCGTGGGCAATGCGCGAGGCAATCAGGCCCTTGTTGCTGAGCAACTGGGCGATGTAATGCGCCGTGGCCTCGCCTTCCACCGTCGGGTTGGTGGCGAGGATGACTTCGGTAAACGTGCCCGCCTCTTCGATCCGCGCCATCAGTTGTGGAATGCCGATGGCTTCCGGCCCCAACCCGTCCAGAGGCGACAAGTGGCCCTTGAGCACGAAGTAGCGACCGCGAAAACCGGTCTGCTCCACGGCGTAAACGTCCATCGGACCTTCCACCACACACAGCAAGGTGTCGTCGCGGCGTAAATCGGCGCATTGCGGGCACAGATCGTCTTCGGTCAGCGTGCGGCACAAACGGCAGTGGCCCACCCCTTCCATGGCCTGGCTCAGCGCCTGGGCCAGTCGCGAACCGCCGCTGCGATCGCGCTCAAGCAGTTGCAACGCCATGCGCTGGGCAGTTTTCTGACCCACACCCGGCAAAATTCGCAGGGCATCGATCAGTTGGCGAATCAAAGGGCTGAAGCTCATGGGGAAAAAGTCCGACATAACAACGAGACGCGGTTTATACCCGCGCCTCTGTTTAGCGTCAAATAGCAGCGCCAATTACTCAGTCGGCGCCACCCGCACCACCAGTTTGCCAAAGTTGCGTCCTTCCAGCAGGCCAATAAATGCCTCGGGCGCGTTCTCCAGGCCGTCGACCACGTCTTCACGGAATTTCACCTTGCCGTCACGCACCCAAGGCGCCATGGCGCTGATGAACTCTGGCTGACGGTCGCCGTAGTCGTCGAACACAATAAACCCCTGAATCCGCACGCGCTTGGTCAGCAGCGTGCGCTGCAATTGTGGCAAGCGATCCGGCCCGCTCGGGGCTTCATGGGCATTGTAGGAAGCGATCAGACCACAAAGAGGAATCCGCGCCTTGGGGTTGAGCAGCGGCAACACCGCATCGAACACCTTGCCACCGACGTTTTCAAAGTAGATGTCGACGCCTTTGAAGCAGGCCAGCGCCAATTCGTCGGCGAAGTCCGGGCGCTTGTGGTCGATGCAGGCATCGAAGCCCAACTCCTCGACCACGTAACGACATTTTTCCGCACCACCGGCCACGCCGACCACCCGCAGGCCTTTGAGCTTCGCCACCTGGCCGACCACCGAACCCACCGCGCCGGAAGCGGCCGCCACTACCAGGGTTTCGCCCTCTTTGGGTTGGCCGATGTCCATCAGCCCCATGTAGGCGGTCATGCCGGGCATGCCCAGCACCCCCAGCGCCATCGATGGACTTGGCAGCCCGGACGGGAGCGGAATGATGTTGCGCCCGTCGCTGATGCTGTGGCTCTGCCATCCCGTGGCGCCGACCACCAGATCGCCCTCCTGGAATTTCGGATTCAGCGAACGCTCGACACGACTGACAGCCCCACCGGTCATTACTTCGCCGATTTCTACCGGTGCCGCGTAGGACGGCGCGTCACTCATACGACCGCGCATGTAGGGATCCAGCGACAGATACAGCGTCTTGAGCAGCACCTGACCGTCGGCCAGATCCGGCAACGCTACCCGTTCCAGGCGGAAATTCTCCGGTGTCGGCGCGCCCACCGGGCGAGACACCAGGACGATTCGTTGGTTGAGGGTCAATGCTTGTGGCATGTGAGCGTCTCCTTTGATCGATGAATTTCGGCGGTATAGGGAGCAGACCATTGTGGGGATGGCGCGTTCGATGTTTCTACTTTTCACTGTGGCGAGGGAGCTTGCTCCCGCTGGGGCGCGTAGCGGCCCCACTCTCTCTACCTGAAAAGAGGGGGACTGCTGCGCAGTCCAACGGGAGCAAGCTCCCTCGCCACAGGGGTTGGCAAAAACCAGCCGGAAACAAAAATGCCAGGCGCGATGCCTGGCATTTTTTTAACCCATCCGACGCGCGCTGGCGAATCAGAATGGCAATTTCATACCCGGTGGCAGTTGCATGCCAGCGGTCATGCTGCCCATTTTTTCCTGGCTGTTGGCTTCGATCTTGCGCACTGCATCGTTGACGGCGGCGGCAAATACAGCCTCCAGCATCTCTTTGTCGTCTTCGCTCAGGCCTTCGACCAGGCTTGGGTCGATGGTCACGCGCTTGACGTCGTGACGACCGGTCATTACCACGGTGACCATATCGCCACCGGCCTTACCGGTGACTTCGGCGTTGGCCAGCTCTTCCTGCATCTTGGCCATTTTTTCCTGCATCTGCTGCGCCTGCTTCATCAGGCCGGCCATGCCACCTTTCATCATGGGAATCACCTCAAAAGTACTTGGATAAAAACAGCGCCCGGCGAGTGCGGCCAAGCGCCTTCAGTTATTAGCCCTGACTGACCAGGGCTTCGACAGGTTCAATAGTATCGTGACGGACCACCGCCCCGAACTGCTGCATCATTTGCTGGATGAACGGATCGCCATGGATCGACTCCTCGGCCTCGCGCTGACGGTCGGCACGACGCCGGGACGCTGCCTGGGCCGGGGTTTCCTGCTCAGGCTTGATCAGCTCGATGCTCAGGGTCAGCGTGCGCCCGTGGTGCTGGTTCAGCGCATCGTTGAGGCGACGTTGTTGCGTCGCGTTGAACAGGGCGCTGTGAGCCGGGTCCAGATGCAACAGCCAATTGTCGCCATCGACGGCGATCAGCGTGCAGTTGGCGGCGATGCTGCCGGTCATGCCGGACACCGGCAATTTCGGGAACAACTCCAGCCATTGCAGGGCCAGGCCGGTGGCCGGCATCGCGGCCGGTTCAGGCTCGGGCTGCGCCGCAGGTTCGGCGGTGTGCTCACTGGCCAGATCGTCGAGGTAGCTGTAGGCCGAATCCATGTCCGGCTCGATGTAATCCTCGTCCAGCGGCGGCTCGTCATCCAGGTCGATGCCTGGCGTGGCGGCATCGACTTCGGCCACGGACGGTTCCGGAATCGGCGCAGCGGCCCACTCAGGCGCATCCGGCACCACGCTGTCCGGCGTCGGCATGGGCATCGGTGGTAATTCGGGTTGTTCGCCGGCCGTCTCCAGCATTGGCTCGACGGCGGGCTGCTGGACAACCTCGGGCTCTACCGGATCGTTCCAGGGCAGATCGACGACTTCTTCGACCGCTACAGGCTCGACCACGGGCTCGGGCTCAGGCACCGCCACCAGCGCAACAGGTTCAGGCGCAACGGCCGGGACAGGTGCGGGTGCAACCACGGGCGCCACTGGAACCGGTACCACGGCCGCAGCGACTACCGGCGCAACAATCGGCGCGGCAGCCACTGAGTTTGCGGAATCAACTGTGGCCTGGCTGATCCCCACTGGCTTTAGCGGTTGCCTCGGAGCGTCCTCGGTGTCTGCTGGCCTGAATGCGAGCATTCGCAGCAGGACCATTTCGAAACCGCCGCGCGGATCCGGTGCCAGCGGCAAATCCCGGCGACCAATCAGGCCCATCTGGTAATAGAACTGCACATCTTCGGCCGGCAGTGCCTGGGCCAGTGCCAATACTCGATCACGGTCGCCATGACCGTTGTCGACACCTTCAGGCAGGGCCTGGGCGATGGCAACACGGTGCAACACGTTGAGAATTTCCGAGAGCACGCCGTTCCAGTCCGGGCCTTGCTCGGCCAGATGGCGCACGGCTTCGAGCAACGCCTTGGCGTCGCCTTCGATCAGCGCATGCAGGACGTCGTAGACCTGGCCGTGATCGAGGGTGCCGAGCATCGCCCGCACGTCGGCGGCCAGAACCTTGCCTTCACCGAAGGCGATGGCCTGGTCGGTCAGGCTCATGGCATCGCGCATCGAACCGTCGGCGGCGCGACCCAGCAACCACAGCGCATCGTCTTCGAACGGCACGTTCTCGACGCTCAGCACATGGCTCAGATGCTCGACCACCCGCTCAGGGGTCATGTTCTTCAGGGAGAACTGCAGGCACCGCGAGAGAATCGTTGCAGGAAGTTTCTGCGGATCGGTGGTAGCCAGGATGAACTTGACGTAGGGAGGCGGCTCTTCGAGGGTTTTCAACAGCGCATTGAAGGAATGGCTGGAAAGCATGTGCACTTCGTCGATCAGGTAGACCTTGAAGCGCCCGCGGCTCGGCGCGTACTGCACGTTGTCGAGCAGTTCGCGGGTGTCTTCGACCTTGGTCCGGCTCGCGGCGTCGATCTCGATCAGGTCGACGAAGCGGCCTTCATCGATTTCGCGGCACACCGAGCACTCGCCACAAGGCGTCGAAGTGATACCTGTTTCACAATTCAGGCATTTGGCGATGATCCGCGCGATGGTGGTCTTGCCGACCCCGCGGGTACCGGTAAACAGGTAGGCGTGGTGCAGCCGCTGGCTGTCCAAGGCATTGATCAGAGCCTTGAGCACATGGGTCTGGCCGACCATTTCGCGGAACGAGCGCGGACGCCATTTACGTGCAAGAACCTGATAACTCATCGAAAACCGTCGCAGCGAAGGAAGCAGAAGCGGCTAATGCTAGCGGAGCAAGGCCAAAATTGCATCCGGTGCGCTCGTCTATTCTGGCTAAGCTGCACTTTGAGGAGCTTTTATCAGCTCAGGCTTGAGCCGTACCGGAGCATTTATGCACTTTGCCTTGGGGGCACTGCTATTCGTCAGCCTGAGCGTCGCGGCCGCCGAAGTGCCGTTGCGCTTTGTCGTGCCGGACAGCTGGGCCATGCCCTTGGTGCAAATCGAGCGCGACCGGCCGACCCAGGGCATTCTGCACGACATCATGCTTAGCCTGGCGACTCAGGTCGGCGCGCCGGCGCAATTTCACGTGTTGCCTCGGCCGCGAGTACAGAACGCCATGGAGCACGGCGAAGCCGATGTGCGCTGTTTCGTCTCACAAGACTGGTTGTCGACCCCGTCCGGCGACTATATCTGGAGCGTTCCGCTGCTGGTTCAGCGCGACATGCTGATTGGCCGGCAAGGCCCACCCGACTCTGTCAATCCAGCGGACCTGCCACGACAGTCGATCGGCACCGTGCTCGGCTATAGCTACCCGACCCTGCAACCGCTGTTCGACGCCGACCGGCTGCACCGCGAGGACGCACGCAATCAGGAACAGGTGCTGGAAAAACTGCTGGCTGGACGCTATCGCTACGCGGTGAGCAACCAATGGACCCTGGACTGGTTCAACCAGCGCCTGCTGCCCGACCAGCAACTGAAAAGTGTCGCGCTGGTGCAGGAACAGCCTATCAGTTGTTACATGCGCAATGACCCCAAAGTGCCAGTACAACGCATTTTGCGTACGTTGCAGCAAATGAAAACGTCGGGGGAGATCAATGACATCATCCGACTCTATACCGGTAACCCGACCCCGTAGCAGCTGCCGAAGGCTGCCATATAGAGCGAGTCAGGCTATTTGATCGAGTGCCTGCCATTGCGACGGGGCGACAAACCCCGCCACCCAGGCCGGCACCTCGGCGGGCGGCATCGGGCGGGCGATGAAATAGCCTTGAGCGACTTCGCACCCCAGTCGCAACAACAGCTCACCGTGCTCAAGGCTTTCCAGCCCCTCGGCAATCACCTGCCGGCCGAATGCGCGGGCCAGGCCAATCACCGCCGTGGTCAGGGCCAGGTCATCCCGGTCATTCAGAATGTCACGCACAAATGACTTGTCGATCTTGATAGTCTGGGTGCGTAAACGCTTGAGATAACTCAGGGACGAATAACCGGTGCCGAAATCACCCAGGGAAAACTGCACCCCCAACGCCTGACAGGCCTGCAAACAGGCGCTGACATGCTGGATATTCTCGATCGCCACCGACTCGACGATTTCCAGGTCGAGCATCCGCGGGGCAACCTGAGCATGCCGAGCGAGTACCTGTCTGAGCCGGTCGACGAAATCCGCGCGCTGAAAATGTCGCGCCGCGATGTTGATACTGATCGGCCAGCCCTGCCCCACTTGCTGCCAGCGGTGCAACTGCGCCAGCACCTGGTCCATCACCCATTCGCCGATATCGATGATCAGGTCGGTATCCTCTACCAGCGGCAAAAACTCCCGGGGCGGCACCATGCCGTTTTGCGGGTGCTGCCAACGCAACAAGGCCTCGAAACCGACGACCTCGCCACGACGCATGTTCACCTTGGGCTGAAAGTGCAGGCGAAATTCACCGGCGACCAGCGCCTGACGCACCCGCTCGACGGTCTGGTGCGTGGCCTTGACCTCTTGATCCAGGGACACATCGAACAGATGAAAGCGGTTTCGCCCGCGCTGTTTGGCCACATACATCGCCTGGTCGGCGTGGCGCAGCAGGGTTTCGGCATCTTCGTTGTCGTGGGGAAACAGGGTGACGCCGATACTGGCAAACACATTGATGTCCTTGCCGTGCAATGTGTAAGGCGCCGAGATCGCCCCCAGCACGCGACTCAACGCCGCGCGCAATTCCGGCAGATCACGCACGTAACGCAACACCAGCACGAACTCGTCACCGGCCAATCGCGCCACCACATCTTCGCCGCGCACAATGTCACGCAGACGCTTGGCCACTTCCACCAGCAACATATCGCCACTGGCGTGACCGTAGCCGTCGTTGACCGCTTTGAACCCGTCGAGGTCAAGCATGCACACTGCCAGCGGAATATTTTCCTGCCGGGAAAACTCCAGCGCCTGATCCAGCAGATCCGACAGGAACGCGCGATTGGGCAGCCCGGTCAGCACGTCATGCCCGACCCGCCATTGCAGGGATTGCAGCAATTGGCGTTTTTCGCTGATGTCGAAACGAATCGACAGGTATCGGTCAACGAGCCCGGTGGTGTCGTCGAGCACCGGCACCATTGTGCTGTCGACCCAATACAACCTGCCATCCTTGGCGCGATTACAGATTTCGCCCTTCCAGACATTGCCCAGAGCAATGGTGCGCCACATGGCAGCGAAGAAATCGGCGGAATGCAGGCCGGAGTTCAGCAGGCGATGGTTTTGCCCCAGCAATTCCTCGCGGCTGTAGCCGGACACGACGCAGAATTGATCGTTGACGTAAGTAATCCGGCCGTTGAGATCAGTCTCGGAAAAAATTGCGGCGGCATCCACGGCCCTGCGGTATTTCTCATCCATGAGTGAGGCTCACTGTCGCTAGCGGAGGTACCGCTCGACCAGTGCAGGATGCCCGGAAGAGATGTTTTGAGACGTACAGCGCAGAGACACGTTATCACTCCATGAACAGCATTTGATGGCCCCTGGACCGCCGAAGATCAACTAGTCTCGGGCAAGGTAGCAACACCGACTCTGGTAACATTTCGCGAGGGTTTCAGACCGCCAACGACTTCTCTGCACACCCGGCAAGGGAAGACAATGCTGGCTGTTTCATATCGCCTAAACTTCAGACAGCAGATCACCAAAACCCCCTCCGAAGCGGCGATTCTACGAAATGCATCACATTTTGCAAAGCAAGGTGATGGATCATGCAGTTGCCTAATGCAAAAATCTATCGTTAAGTTCTTGATTCTAAATGGGAATTGAGCGATGCAAATTTCAAGTTTGGGTCCAGCCATCCGACGCTACCGCAAGGTCGCAGGGCTTACTCAGGCTGAACTCGGCGAAAAAACCGGTTTTGACCCCAAAACCATCAGCCGCTTCGAAACTGGCACCTATACCCCCAGCGTGGAAGCATTGTTCCTGCTTGCCGACGTGCTGGGTGTGAAGCTGAAAGCCTTTTTCGCAGATCTAGGCGACGAGGATGAACAGCGAGCGTACCTGTTCAACGTCATACACAAAGCCACCCCGAAGGATCTGGGAAAGCTGATCGCAGCGGTTGACCAGGCCTTGTCCAAGCCTTGATGCTAACAAATAAAAAAAGGAGGCCGACCTGTCGAACGCGACAGATCGGCCTCCTTTTATATATCCCGCTGTTTCATTCGGAAACGACGAAAAGCCGCCCTGGATGAACTCCATGGCAGGTAAAGAAAAACAGTATTTTTAGATAGAAAACACGAGAGAGGGTTCGTGTTGCGTTATGGAGGCAACCCCACCAGCCACACCCCGGCACACAATGTTCCCGCTGTGGCTGCTTCCTTCCGGATCTGACCAGGTTCACGGGTAATCGTTGCGGGGGGACCGATGGGGTCACCATAACGACGCTCACCTGACGGCGAGCCGCGCCATTGTACCTATCTGAGACGAAGTTACAACCGTTCGGGCGGATTAAAAAACATGAGCTGCTTCAAGGACATGCGCCGACCTTCAAAAGATCGCGACCAGGCCGCGGTCTTTTGATCCTATTGCACCAACACTTCATCCGCCCGGCCGCCCTCTTGCTGGATCACCAGGTGAATGAAGTGCAGCCTGGCGATCACCGCCGGCGGCAAGACGAACGGATAGAAGTCCGGCTGGCCCATACTGCGTGACAACTCGTTGAGCATGCCGGCCAGTTCGATCCACGCGTTGACGAACGACAGGAACGCCGGCCCGCCGGGATGCTGCGGATCAAACAGCGTGCTAGGTGGAAACGGCTGATAGTCGAACTCCATTTCCTGGGCACTCATGCCAAAACACAGAGCGGTGTCCACCGCATCCATCATGTGCAGGTAGTGAGCCCAGGTTTCCGCCCAGTCTTCCCAAGGGTGCATGGTGGCGTAGGCGCTGACGTAATGTTGCTGCCAGTCGAGCGGCGCACCTTGTTGATAATGCTGCTCAAGAGCCTCGGCGTAGCTGGCACGCTCGTCGCCGAACAGGCCGCGGAACGGTTCCAGCCAGGCACTGTTGGCGATCAGTCGGTCCCAGTAGTAATGCCCTGTCTCGTGCCGAAAGTGACCGAGTAGCGTGCGATAGGGTTCGTGCATCTGCACGCGAACCTGCTCGCGGTGAGCGTCGTCGGCTTCTTTGATATCGAGGGTGATCAGGCCGTTGGCGTGCCCGGTGGTCGGCGGCTTGCCTTCGAGGTCGATACCGATGAAATCGAAGGCCAGACCAGCCCCTTCGTCCACCGTTTTGGGAATGACCTGCAAGCCCAGGCTGAGCAACTGCGCCACCAGACGACGCTTGGCGGTTTCCACTTTGCGCCAGCGTTCGTGATTCTCGGGAATCGACAGGTCGGGGATGGTGCGATTCAGGCTACAGGCGATGCACAACCCATCGTGATGATTGGCCGGCAATAACCAGTTGCACGCAGCCGGGGAATCGAGATTGGCGCAACGGCGGAAAATACCGGCGTCAGGGTCGGCATCGAGCAACCAGGTATCCGCTTGCGGGCCGGGTTGCAGCGATGACAAGCGACTTTGCTGCGGCTGATAGCCCAGTGCCGCCGAACAGGCCAGGCACTGGCTGTTGCGAAAGAACAGCGACTGCCCGCAGCGACAATGCCAGACCTTGCTGTTGCGCGAACGCTCACCCATGAAGGGCGCGGCGATGCGTGAACTGAGCTGTTCGAAGAAGCGGTACATGGCGATCTCTCTTTGGGGACTGCCAAGACTAGATCATTGCTCAGACATGATCGTTCCCGCACCAAACAGCCTCCTGATGAAGATCAGCTTTTGTGGCGAGGGGGCTTGTCGGAACGCCGCATCGCCCGGTTCGGCGGCGAAGCTGTCGCAAATCCTGCCAGCATGGTACGCCTAAAAAATCGCGAGTACCGGTTCCAGGGCCGCTACGCGACCCAACGGGAGCAAGCTCCCTCGCCACAGGCCCGGGTTAGATCGGGATGTTGTATTCCTTCAGACGAGCGACAAACGCCTCTTCATCCAGCACTTTCAACCCCAGCTCATTGGCCTTGGCCAGCTTCGAACCTGCGCCCGGCCCGGCGACCACGCAATGGGTCTTGGCCGACACCGAACCGGCCACCTTGGCCCCGAGGCTTTCAAGTTTGTCCTTGGCAACGTCGCGACTCATCAGTTCCAGCGAACCGGTCAGCACCCAGGTCTGCCCAGCCAGCGGCAATCCTTCGACGACTTTTTTCTCGCTCTGCCAATGCATGCCGAAATCGCGCAGCTGCTTTTCAGCGGACTCGGCGAGCTGACGGTTTTCTGCGACCGCAAAAAACTCACGCACCGAGGTCGCCTGCTTCTCCGGCAACGCCTGGCGCATGTCCAGCCAGTCAGCATTCATCACCGCTTCAAGCGAGCCGAATTTGTCGGCAAGCTTCTGCGCCCCGCCCGGCCCGACCGAAGGAATGTTCAGCTTGTCGAGAAAACCGCCAAGCGTGGTGCTTGCAGCGAATTCAGCCCCCAACGCCCCCTGATCCTGAATCTGCAAGCCGTGCTTCAACAGATTGGCAATCACCTGCTGGTTATGCGGGTCTTCAAAGAAGCTGTGAATTTCGTGAGCCACTTCCAGCCCGACATCCGGCAAGTACGTGAGTACTTGCGGCAATGCCTGCTGAACCCGCTCCAGCGAGCCGAGAGACCGTGCAAGCACCTTGGCCGTCTCTTCGCCGACATCAGGGATACCCAAGGCGTAGATGAACCGCGCCAGACCCGGCCGCTTGCTGTCTTCGATAGCGCCGAGCAGGTTCTTGCTCGACAGCTCGGCAAAGCCTTCGAGGTCGACGATTTGTTCGAAGGTCAATGCGTACAAATCGGCTGGCGAATTCACCAGACCTTCGTCCACCAGTTGCTCGACGCTCTTCTCGCCCAGCCCTTCGATGTCCATGGCGCGGCGTGAAACGAAGTGAATGATCGCCTGCTTGAGTTGCGCACCGCAGGCCAGACGGCCGACGCAGCGATACACCGCACCTTCGCTGACAGTCTCGCGCCCCTTGCTGCGCTTGACCAGTTGCGTACGCTCGACATGCGAACCGCAGACCGGGCAATGCTCGGGAATCTGTACCGGTCGTGCATCCTCAGGACGACGCTCGATGACCACTTGCACCACTTGCGGAATCACGTCACCGGCGCGACGGATGATCACGGTGTCGCCGATCATCAGCCCCAATCGCGCAACTTCATCCATGTTGTGCAGCGTCGCATTGGCCACGGTAACACCGGCGACCTTGACCGGTTTCAAGCGTGCCACCGGCGTCACGGCACCGGTGCGGCCGACCTGAAACTCCACATCGAGCAACTCGGTGAGCTCTTCCATCGCCGGGAATTTATGCGCGATGGCCCAACGCGGTTCGCGAGCACGGAAACCCAACTCGCGCTGGGAGGCAATGCTGTTGACCTTGAACACCACGCCGTCGATTTCATAGGGCAGCGCATTGCGGCGTTCGCCGATGTCGCGGTAGTAATCCAGGCACTCATCGATGCCACGAGCCGATTTCAATTCATGACTGATCGGCATACCCCAGGCTTTGAGTTGCTGCAGATTGCCAATGTGCGTGTCGGCGATATCGGCGGAAACCTGGCCGATGCCGTAGCAGCAGAATTCCAGCGGACGGTTGGCGGTGATCTTTGAATCCAGCTGCCGCAAGCTACCTGCCGCCGCGTTCCGCGGGTTGGCGAAGGTCTTGCCGCCCATTTCCAGTTGCGTGGCGTTGAGCCGCTCGAAACCGGCCTTGGACATGAACACTTCGCCGCGCACTTCCAGGGTCGCCGGCCAGCCGCTGCCATGCAGCTTGAGCGGGATATTGCGCACGGTGCGCACGTTGACGCTGATGTCTTCGCCCGTGGTGCCATCGCCGCGAGTGGCGCCGCGCACCAGCATGCCATCCTGATACAGCAGGCTGACCGCCAGGCCATCGAGCTTGGGTTCGCAGCTGTACTCCACCGCTGCGCCGCCACCGAACAGGTCGCCGACCGGCAAGTCCAGACCTTCCGTCACCCGGCGATCGAATTCGCGCATGTCGGTTTCTTCGAAGGCGTTGCCAAGGCTGAGCATCGGCACTTCATGACGCACCTGAGTGAACGCCGACAGCGCCGCACTGCCGACGCGCTGGGTCGGCGAGTCGCTGGTGATCAGTTCGGGATGGGCCGCTTCGAGCGCCTTGAGTTCATGGAACAAGCGATCGTATTCGGCGTCCGGAATGCTCGGTTCATCCAGCACATGGTAGCGATAGTTGTGCTGATCGAGCTCGGCGCGCAGCTCTAGAATGCGGGTTTCGGCGGCAGTCATGGGTGTTCTCTCATAAAGCAAAAGAGCAGCCGAGGCTGCTCAATCTTTTAAATACGGTAGCGCAAAGCTGTGGACACTGTGGCGAGGGAGCTTGCTCCCGCTCGGCGGCGAAGCCGTCGTAAAACCAGTGAATGCGGTGTATCTGGATGGGGCTGCTTCGCGGCCCAGCGGGAGCAAGCTCCCTCGCCACAGAAGCCTGCCCCAGTCATTCGTTTAGCGCTTCTGGGTCAATGCGCGGCGTTCGAACTCGACGATGCGCTGACGGTAGTGCTCAATCGTCTGGGCGGTCAGCACGCTGCGCTGGTCGTCCTTCAGTTCGCCGTTCAGCTCCTGGGACAGCTTGCGTGCCGCCGCCACCATCACGTCGAAGGCTTGCTTCGGATGACGCGGGCCTGGCAGACCGAGGAAGAAGCTCACCGCCGGGGTGCTGAAGTGGTCGATATCATCCAGATCGAAAACGCCCGGCTTGACCGCGTTGGCCATCGAGAACAGCACTTCGCCGTTACCGGCCATGCTTTCGTGGCGGTGGAAAATGTCCATCTCGCCGAAACGCAGACCGCTTTCCAGAATGTTCTGCAACAGCGCCGGGCCCTTGAAGCCGGCCGGGTCGCGGCAGATCACACTGATCACCAGCACTTCTTCGGCTTGTGGCTGATCTTTTTCAGGTGAGCTGGCGGACTTGCGGTCATCCGGGAAATCGTTGTCACGGCTGCTGAAGCTCGGGCCACCGTCCAGGTCCAGGCTGAGGTTCATATCGCCTTGCGACGGCTCGCCATGGCCACGCTTGCCGCGCTTGGAACCCGATTCGCGCGGTTCACGGGCAGGCATGCTCACCGACGGCAGGTCGTGCTCGTCCAGTTGCGGTTCTTTCTGGGTATCCAGCACGCGGGGCGGGCCCAACAGCTCGGCGCTGGTGTCCTCGTCCGGCAGGTTGGACAGACTTCGGTCAAGACGGAATTTCAGTTTTCCCTTGCCGCCGCGCATGCGACGCCAGCCATCGAAAAGAATACCGGCAATGACAATAATGCCGATGACGATCAGCCACTCGCGCAGACCGATTTCCATGTAATCCCGTGCCTCTATAAAAAATGCTGAAAAATAAGGGGTTTACATTGTGTAAACCGCTTTAAAACGTGGCGCCAACTCTATGTTCTGACAGGCGTTTTGCCCACGTATACGAAAAATTGACATTAAACTAGCACGACCAAAGATAACTTTACACCGTCTGTCACAATGGCTTGCGCGAATATGTCGATTGGCCAGCAAGTCAAGCCAGGTAAAAAAGCCCTACAGCTTAAAATTACCTGTCCTACATGCAATGACTCAGGCGTCCACCATGGCCATCGCCTCCTCCACATCCACTGCCACCAGACGCGAGCAACCCGGTTCATGCATCGTCACCCCCATCAATTGATCGGCCATTTCCATGGCGATCTTGTTGTGGGTGATATAGATGAACTGCACCGTCTGCGACATCTCTTTGACCAGCCGCGCGTAGCGTCCAACGTTAGCGTCATCCAATGGCGCGTCAACTTCATCGAGCATGCAGAACGGCGCCGGATTCAACTTGAAGATGGCAAATACCAGGGCCAATGCGGTCAGGGCTTTTTCGCCACCGGAGAGCAAATGGATGGTGCTGTTCTTCTTTCCTGGCGGCCGCGCCATGATCGTTACCCCTGTATCGAGTAGATCTTCGCCCGTCAGTTCCAAATAGGCGCTGCCTCCACCGAAAACTTTTGGGAAAAGGGCCTGTAAACCGCCATTGATCTGATCAAAGGTATCTTTGAAGCGGTTTCGGGTTTCCTTGTCGATCTTGCGAATCACGTTCTCGAGAGTGTCCAGTGCTTCCACCAGATCGTCGTTCTGGGCATCCAGATAACGTTTACGCTCGGATTGTTGCTGGTATTCGTCGATGGCCGCGAGGTTGATCGCGCCGAGGCGCTGAATCCGCGCGGCAATACGCTCGAGTTCTTCTTCGGCGTCTTTCTCGCTGGCCCCGGCCACCAGTGTGGCGAGCACGCCATTGAGATCGTAGCCATCTTCGAGCAATTGATCCTGCAAGGTCTTGCGCCGCACCGTCAACGCTTGCCATTCCATGCGTTGCTGTTCGAGCTGGCTGCGAATCAACTGGGATTGCTGCTCGGCCTGAGTCCGGCGCTTTTCAGCATCGCGCAGTTCACGGTCGGCGTCTTCCATGGCGATTTGCGCGGTCTTGAGCTCTTCGTCGACGGTCATGCGTTTGTCGAGCAACTCTTCGAGCTTCAGCCGCAGCTCTTCCAGCGGTGCCTCGCCCTCTTCCAGATTGAGGCTCAGCTGTTCGCGCTTCTCGGTCAGGCGCTCTGCCTGCATTTCCAGCCGCTCAAGGGCCTGACGGGTGGAATCGTGTTGCGCCTTCAACGACCCCAGGCGCACCGCCAATTGATGCGCATGGTCCTTGTGCTGCCGGGCTTCCTGGCGCACCCGGTCGAGGCGTTCGCGCAGGCTGTCGCGCTGGGCCAGCAGCAACTCGCGCTGCTCGGTATCCAGCGCCATGCTGTCGAGGGCTTCCTGCAATTGCAGGCGCGCTTCGCCGATGTTTTCGTGTTCCAGGGCGCGCTGCTCGCCGAGCTCGGTGAGTTCTTCATCGAGACGGCTGCGGCGCAGGGTCAACTGTTCGACCTTGGCTTTACCAGCCGACAACTGGGCTTTCAATTCGCCCTGCTGACGCGCTTCGTCTTGCAGCAGACGGCGCAAATGTTCGCGGCCGTTTTCCTGCTGACGCTGTTGCGCCCTTAGATTCTGAAGTTGGGTTTCCAGAGTTTCAACCGTGGCTTCGCGTTCTTCACGCTCCAGGCCCAGCCGTTGGATTTCCTGGCCACGGGCGAGCACGCCGCTTTCTGCCTCGCTAGCCCGACGTACGCGTAAAAAGTGCCTGCCAACCCAGTAGCCGTCGCGGCTAATCAGGCTTTGGCCGGCAGCCAATTGCCCGCGCAAGGCCAAGGCCTGTTCAAGGCTGTCGACCGGTTTGACCTGCCCCAGCCAAGGCGACAGATCGATCTGCGCCTCGACCTTGTCGAGCAAACTGCCGGGCATGCGCACGCCATCGCTGGCCGGGCTGAGCAGGCGCAGATCGCCTTGGGCGAACCCGGCCAGATCGAAATCACCGAAGTCGTCCACCAGCACCGCTTGCAGGTCGGCGCCGAGCACGGTTTCCACCGCCAGCTCCCAACCCGCTTCAACTTTCAGGCCTTCGGCCAAACGCGGACGATCCGCCAGATGCTGTTCGCGCAGCCATTCGGCGGTGCCGGTGCCCGGATCGAGCGCAGCTTGCTGCAAGGCTTCCAGCGATGCCAGCCGACCGTTGAGCCGCTGCAAATCACCTTGGGCTTGCTGCTGCGCCGACAACGCTTGCTGCAACTCCTGACGCAGTTGCTCAAGACGTTCGACTTGCGCCTCTTCACTGGCCTGCAAGTCTTCCAGCGTCGCCTCGGACGCGGCCAACTGCTCGCTGAGCTCCATGATCGCCGCGTCTTCCGGGTCCGCCGAAAGCAGCGCGCGCTCTTCGGCCAGACGCTTCTGACGATCGGCCAATCGCTCCATGCTGGTTTCCAGCTGCTGGATCCGCGACTGCTGAACTTCAGCCTGGCGACGGGGCTCGGCGGCGGTGAGGTTGAAGGTGTCCCACTGCTCCTGCCAGCCATGCATGGTGGTTTCGGATTCTTCCAGTGCGGCGGCGGCCTCTTCGGCGGCGGCGCTGGTGACTTCCTGTTCCGGCGTGAGCATGTCCAGCTCTTCGCCCAAAGTCAGCAGTAAGGTGCGGTCATGGCCCAAGTGCGATTCGGTTTCCAGCCGCGCGCGCTCGGCTTCTTTTAGATCGTCCTGCAATTGACGCAAGCGCTGCTGACCGTGCTGGATACTCTGCTCGACCCGGGCGATGTCGCCGCCGACCGAATAGAAGCGCCCCTGCACCAGATTGAAGCGCTCGGACAGGTCGTGATGCCCGTCACGCAGGCGTTCAATGGCCGCGTCGGCATTGCGCTGCTCGGCCACCAGAGCTTCGAAGGTGATTTCCTGGGTGCCGATGATCGCTTCGCGCTGGCCAACCTGCTCGTTCAGCGCCTGCCAGCGCAGGGCTGACAACTGGGCCTTGAGCTGACGCTCTTCGCCCTTGTATTCCTGATACTTCTTGGCGGCCTCGGCCTGGCGGTGCAAGCGTTCAAGCTGACGCTCGAGCTCTTCGCGCAGGTCGGTCAGGCGGGCCAGGTTTTCGTGGGTGCGGCGGATGCGGTTTTCGGTTTCGCGTCGACGCTCCTTGTACTTGGAGATGCCCGCCGCTTCTTCGATAAAGTTGCGCAGGTCTTCCGGCTTGGCTTCGATCAGCTTGGAGATCATCCCCTGCTCGATGATCGAATAGCTGCGCGGGCCGAGACCGGTGCCGAGGAAAATGTCAGTGATGTCACGACGACGGCATTTGGCGCCGTTGAGGAAATAACTGTTCTGGCTGTCGCGGGTCACTTTGCGGCGGATGGAAATTTCCGCGTAGGCGGCGTATTCGCCGATCAAGGTGCCATCGGAGTTATCGAACACCAGCTCGATGCTCGCCTGGCTCACCGGTTTACGGCTGGTGGAGCCGTTGAAGATGACGTCGGTCATCGACTCGCCGCGCAAGTTCTTGGCCGAGCTCTCGCCCATCACCCAACGCACGGCGTCGATGATGTTCGACTTGCCGCAACCATTGGGCCCGACCACCGCCGCCATGTTACTGGGGAAGTTCACCGTGGTCGGGTCGACGAAGGATTTGAACCCCGCCAGTTTGATGCACTTGAGCCGCACGCTTAAGCGACCGTCAAGGCAGAAACCACCAGATCGCAACTGCGCTGGGCATACGCCGTCAGCACCACGCGGATCTGCGCAAAGTCACGGGCCAGCACGGCGGCCAGCAGGCGTTCGAACAGTTCCAGGAACTCGCTCATCGAGGCCTTGCGCTGCTCCAACGCCAGGAAATACGCACGGCTCATGGCCGGCTGCAGATTCTCGACGGTTTCCTGCAAGTACGGGTTGTTGGCGAACGGATACGCGGCACGCATCACACTGAAGCTGTCGTCGACGAACGTGCGGATGTCCTGCCGTTCGTAGCTGGCGGTCAGGCGCTGCTGGATCTGCAGGAATGGCGCCATGTCGGCCTGGACTTGCCAACCGCTGGCCACGGCGTTGCCGAGCAATATGTACAACTCGCTCATCAGCGTGCACAGGCTCTGCACCTTATGCGCCGTCAGTTCAGTCACGTGGGCGCCACGTCGCGGTAAAATCGCGATCAAGTGGCGGCGCTCGAGGATCAGCAAGGCCTCACGGACTGAACCGCGGCTGACATTGAGGGCCAGCGTGACCTTCTGTTCCTGGATGCGCTCCCCCGGCTTCATTTCGCCGCGAATGATACGTTCGGCGAGGTGGTGAGCGATTTGCTCGGCGAGGCTGTCCGGCGCCTTGAACGTCATGGTTGTCCTTCAAACTCTTCGATCTGCACAAGCGGCGCAGTGTAGCGCAATTGAGGGGTCATGGCGGAGTGCCCACCCAGCGGTTTTTGGCACGATTCAAGCAAAAAGCAGGCTATCCCGTGAGGGTCAATAATGAAGGAACGAGTCGTTGATCGACAAAATGCCATTTCCTGACCTTTAAGTCAGAAAATCATTGACCGGAAAGTCAGACCTGATAAATTCGGCTCATGTCGGTTAACAACAATAATGAGTTTGCGAGGCCATCCGTGATCCAGTTTTTACTCAACCAGGAACTCCGTAGCGAGCACGCCCTGGACCCGAACCTGACTGTGCTCAATTACTTGCGCGAACATGTGGGCAAATCCGGCACCAAAGAAGGCTGCGCCAGCGGTGACTGTGGCGCGTGCACTGTGGTGGTCGGCGAGCTGCAGACGGATGACGATGGCCGCGAACACATTCGCTATCGCAGCCTCAACTCGTGCCTGACCTTTGTTTCGTCGCTGCACGGCAAGCAACTGATCAGCGTCGAAGACCTCAAGCACAAGGGCGAGTTGCACAGCGTGCAAAAAGCCATGGTTGAGTGCCACGGCTCGCAGTGCGGCTTCTGCACCCCAGGCTTCGTCATGTCGCTGTTCGCCCTGCAAAAGAACAGCGATCAACCGGACGCCCACAAGGCTCATGAAGCCCTGGCCGGCAACCTCTGCCGCTGCACCGGTTATCGGCCGATCCTGGCCGCCGCCGAGCAATCCTGCTGCGACAAGCAACCGGACCAGTTCGATGCTCGCGAAGCGCAAACCATCGCTCGCCTGAAAGCCATCGCCCCCACCGACATCGGTGAACTCAACAGTGGCGACAAACGCTGCCTGGTGCCGTTGACCGTGGCCGATCTGGCCGACCTCTACGACGCTTATCCACAGGCCCGCCTGCTGGCCGGCGGTACCGACCTGGCGCTGGAAGTCACGCAATTCCACCGCACCTTGCCGGTGATGATCTACGTCGGCAACGTCGCCGAAATGAAGCGCATCGAACGCTTCGACGATCGCCTGGAAATCGGCGCCGCCACCGCCCTCTCCGACTGTTACGACGCTTTGAAGGCCGAGTACCCGGACTTCGGCGAATTGCTGCAGCGCTTCGCTTCGTTGCAGATTCGCAACCAGGGCACCCTCGGCGGCAATATCGGCAACGCCTCGCCGATCGGTGACTCGCCACCGCTGCTGATCGCCCTTGGCGCGAAGATCGTGCTGTGCAAAGGCGAGGCTCGCCGCACCCTGGCCCTGGAAGATTACTTCATCGATTACCGGGTCACCGCGCGCCAGGAAAGCGAGTTCATCGAGAAGATCATCGTGCCCCGCGCCAGCGCTGAACAACTGTTCCGCGCCTACAAGGTGTCAAAGCGTCTGGACGACGACATTTCCGCAGTCTGCGCAGCCTTCAACCTGCGCATCGACAATGGCGTAGTCGCCGACGCCCGCGTTGCTTTCGGCGGCATGGCGGCCATCCCGAAACGTGCGAAAAACTGCGAAGCCGCGCTGGTTGGCGCACCGTTCCACAACGCCACCATTGAACGCGCCTGCGCCGCACTGGCCGAAGATTTCACACCGCTCTCGGACTTCCGCGCCAGCAAGGAATACCGCCTGCTCAGCGCGCAGAACCTGCTGCGCAAATACTTCATCGAACTGCAAACACCGCACATCGAGACTCGGGTGACCGCTTATGTCTAATCATCACGCCGTAGAGAAGACCCAAGCCGAACTGGCTGAATTGTTCGCCAAGGACCTGACCACCGGCGTCGGCCGCAGCGTCAAGCACGACAGCGCCGCCAAGCATGTGTCCGGTGAAGCGCAGTACATCGACGATCGGCTGGAATTCCCCAATCAGCTGCACGTTTATGCACGGCTGTCGGACCGCGCCCATGCGAAAATCATCAGCATCGATACCAAGCCCTGCTACGCCTTTGAAGGCGTGCGCATCGCCATCACCCACGAAGACGTGCCGGGCCTGAAAGACATCGGCCCGTTGTTGCCGGGCGATCCGCTGCTGGCCATCGATGATGTGCAGTTCGTCGGCCAACCGGTTCTCGCCGTCGCCGCGAAAGACCTGGAAACCGCGCGCAAAGCCGCGATGGCGGCGATCATCGAATACGAAGACCTCGAACCGGTTCTGGACGTGGTCGAAGCCCTGCGCAAACGCCATTTCGTGCTCGACAGCCATACGCACCAGCGCGGCGATTCGGCCAATGCCTTGGCCACTGCCGAGCATCGCATCCAGGGCACGCTGCACATCGGCGGCCAGGAACACTTTTATCTGGAAACCCAGATCTCTTCGGTGATGCCGACTGAAGACGGCGGGATGATCGTTTACTGCTCGACCCAGAACCCCACCGAAGTGCAGAAACTGGTGGCGGAAGTGCTGGACGTGTCGATGAACAAGATCGTCGTCGACATGCGCCGCATGGGCGGTGGTTTCGGCGGCAAGGAAACCCAGGCGGCAAGCCCGGCGTGCCTGTGCGCGGTGATCGCGCACCTGACCGGTCAACCCACCAAAATGCGCCTGCCGCGTGTCGAAGACATGCTGATGACCGGCAAGCGTCACCCGTTCTACGTCGAGTACGACGTGGGCTTCGACAGCACCGGCCGCCTGCACGGCATCGCCCTGGAGCTGGCCGGTAACTGCGGTTGCTCACCGGATTTGTCGGCGTCGATTGTCGACCGCGCGATGTTCCATGCCGACAACTCGTACTACCTGGGCGATGCGACCATCAATGGTCACCGCTGCAAGACCAACACCGCATCGAACACCGCTTACCGTGGCTTTGGTGGCCCGCAAGGCATGGTCGCCATCGAAGAAGTGATGGACGCCATCGCCCGCCATCTGGCCCTCGATCCGCTGGCGGTGCGCAAGGCCAACTACTACGGTAAGACCGAGCGCAACGTCACCCATTACTACCAGACCGTCGAGCACAACATGCTCGAGGAAATGACCGCCGAACTGGAAGCCAGCAGCCAGTACGCCGAGCGCCGCGAAGCGATCCGTCGCTACAACGCCAGCAGCCCGATCCTGAAAAAAGGCCTGGCGCTGACCCCGGTGAAATTCGGTATTTCCTTCACCGCCAGCTTCCTCAACCAGGCCGGTGCGTTGGTGCATGTCTACACCGACGGCAGCATCCACCTGAACCACGGCGGCACCGAGATGGGCCAGGGCCTGAACACCAAGGTTGCACAAGTGGTGGCTGAAGTATTCCAGGTGGAAATGGACCGGGTGCAGATCACCGCGACCAACACCGACAAAGTGCCGAACACTTCGCCGACCGCCGCTTCCAGCGGCGCCGACCTCAACGGTAAAGCCGCACAGAATGCCGCGGAAATCATCAAGAAACGCCTGGTGGAATTTGCCGCGCGACAATACAAGGTCAGCGAAGAAGACGTGGAATTCCACAACGGTCATGTGCGGGTTCGCGATCACATCCTGACGTTCGAAGCGCTGATCCAGCAGGCGTATTTCGCCCAGGTGTCGTTGTCGAGCACTGGCTTCTACAAGACTCCGAAAATCTACTACGACCGCAGTCAGGCTCGCGGTCGGCCATTCTACTACTACGCCTTCGGCGCGGCCTGCGCCGAGGTGATCGTCGACACCCTGACTGGCGAGTACAAGATGCTGCGTACCGACATCCTCCACGACGTCGGCGCCTCGCTGAACCCGGCCATCGACATCGGTCAGGTCGAGGGCGGCTTCATCCAGGGCATGGGGTGGCTGACCATGGAAGAACTGGTGTGGAACGACAAAGGCAAACTGATGACCAACGGCCCGGCCAGCTACAAGATCCCGGCCGTGGCGGACATGCCGTTGGACCTGCGGGTGAAACTGGTGGAAAACCGCAAGAACCCGGAAGACACGGTGTTCCATTCCAAGGCTGTGGGTGAGCCGCCGTTCATGCTTGGCATCGCCGTCTGGTGCGCGATCAAGGACGCCGTGGCGAGTTTGGGCGACTACCGGCATCAACCGAAAATCGACGCGCCGGCGACGCCGGAGCGGGTGTTGTGGGGCTGTGAGCAGATGCGTCAGTTGAAGGCGGTGAAGGCCGTCGAAACTGAGTCGGAAGTAGTGGTTTGATCGTTCCCACGCTCTGCGTGGGAATACAGCCCGCGACGCTCTGCGTCGCATTGTGAACAGCGGACGCGGAGCGTCCAGAGATGCATTCCCACGCCGAGCGTGGGAACGATCTTGAGAGGTGAACATGTATAACTGGATCGACGCCCTCGCCGACCTGCAAAACCGGGGTGAACCCTGTGTGTTGGTGACCATCATCGAAGAGCTCGGCTCGACGCCGCGCAATGCCGGCTCGAAGATGGTCATCAGCGCCACGCAAACGTTCGACACCATTGGTGGCGGGCATCTGGAATACAAGGCCATGCAGATCGGCCGCGAGATGCTTGCCAGCGGCCGGCAGGACACCCATCTGGAGCGCTTCAGCCTCGGCGCCAGCCTGGGCCAGTGCTGCGGCGGCGTGACCGTGCTGCTGTTCGAACCGATGGGCCAGGTGCAAGCGCAGATTGCTGTATTCGGCGCCGGACACGTCGGTCGGGCGCTGGTGCCGCTGCTCGCCAGCCTGCCCTGCCGGGTGCGCTGGATCGATTCGCGGGAAGCCGAATTCCCCGAACAGATCCCCCACGGTGTGCGCAAAATCGTCACCGAAGAACCGCTGGATGAAGTCGATGACCTGCCCGCTGGCAGCTACTGCATTGTCATGACTCACAACCACCAGCTCGACCTCGAACTCACCGCCGCGATCCTCAAGCGCAACGACTTCGCCTACTTCGGCCTGATCGGTTCGAAAACCAAACGGGTGAAATTCGAACACCGCCTGCGTGATCGTGGTTTCGACAGCGCCGTGCTGCAACGCATGCGCTGCCCGATGGGGCTGGGCGAAGTCAAAGGCAAGTTACCTGTGGAAATCGCCATCTCCATCGCCGGCGAAATCATCGCCACCTATAACGCGAATTTCGGCCAGCACACCGCCAGCGCCGGATCATCGATCGCCAAACTGCTGCCTGCTTCGCGCCGCAGCCAAGCTTCTAACTGAAGAGCTTCGAACTGAAAAGCCTCGAATTGAAAAGCTTCGAACTAATTGAGAACCCAAGCCAATGACTCGCAAAGCCTACCGCGCCGCCATTCTGCACAGCATCGCCGACCCTGCCGAAGTGGGTATCGAAGCCTCGTATGAGTATTTCGAAGACGGCCTGCTGGTGGTCGAGAACGGCCAGATCAACGCCATCGGCCACGCCAGCGAATTGCTGCCAACGCTGCCGGCCGACATCGAGATCACCCATCATCAGGACGCACTGATCACCCCCGGTTTCATCGATACCCACATTCACCTGCCGCAAACCGGCATGGTCGGCGCCTACGGCGAGCAACTGCTGGACTGGCTGAACACCTACACCTTCCCGTGCGAAAGCCAGTTCGCCGACAAGGCTCACGCTGACGAAGTGGCGGATATTTTCATCAAGGAACTGCTGCGCAACGGCACCACCACCGCCCTGGTCTTCGGCAGCGTGCATCCGCAATCGGTGAACTCGTTTTTCGAGGCTGCCGAGCAACTGGATCTGCGGATGATCGCCGGCAAGGTGATGATGGATCGCAACGCGCCGGACTACCTGACCGACACTGCCGAATCGAGCTACGTCGAAAGCAAGGCGCTGATCGAACGCTGGCACGGCAAGGGCCGCCTGCATTACGCCGTCACCCCGCGCTTCGCCCCGACCAGCACCCCGGAGCAACTGACCCTCGCCGGCCAGTTGCTCAGCGAATACCCGGATCTGTACATGCAGACCCACATCAGCGAAAACCTCAAGGAAGTCGAGTGGGTCAAGGAACTGTTTCCGGAGCGCAAGGGCTACCTGGACGTCTACGATCACTACCAACTGCTCGGCGAGCGCTCGGTGTTCGCCCACGGCGTGCACCTGTGCGACGACGAATGCGCGCGCCTGGCGCAGACCGGATCGGCGATTGCGTTCTGCCCGACCTCGAACTTCTTCCTCGGCAGCGGCTTGTTCAACCTGCCGATGGCCGAGAAGCACAAACTGAATGTCGGACTGGGCACGGACGTCGGCGGCGGCACCAGTTTCTCGCTGCTGCAAACCCTGAACGAAGCGTACAAGGTCATGCAGCTGCAAGGCGCACGGCTGAGCCCGTTCAAGTCGCTTTACCTCGCCACCCTCGGCGGTGCCCGCGCGCTGCGCCTGGAAGACCAGATCGGCACCCTGCAACCGGGCACCGACGCGGACTTCCTGGTGCTGGACTACAACGCGACGCCGCTGCTGAGCTATCGCCTGAAGCAGGCCAATAACATAGCCGAGACGTTGTTTGTGTTGATGACGCTGGGGGATGATCGGACTGTGCTGCAGACGTACGCGGCGGGGAATCTGGTGCATCAGCGTTAAGGTTTTTCGGGCATAAAAAATCCCCCGCATTCATTGATTGCGGGGGATTTTTTTGTCGCCTGTCAGACCGCTATCGCGACTCGGCCCGATTTATAGCTTGGCAGTCGAGCGCCCTGGCTTCTTGGTCTGCAACAGATGCGAGAACACCGCATGCAAATCATCCGACGCGCTTTCTTCGTCGAGGTTGAGTTTGCTGTCGATGTGGTCCATGTGATGCATCATCAAATCCACCGCCAGCGTCGCGTCCCGCGCTTCGATGGCGTCGATCAGCTGGGTGTGTTCATCGTAGGAACAGTGGGAACGGTTGCCGCTCTCATACTGGGCGATGATCAGCGATGTCTGGGACACCAGGCTGCGCTGGAAGCTGATCAGCGGCGCGTTCTTCGCCGCCTCGGCCAGTTTCAAGTGAAACTCGCCCGACAGACGAATACCGGCACCGCGATCGCCACGGGAGAAGCTGTCGCGCTCGTCGTTGACCATCTGCCGCAAGTCGGCAATCTGCTCGGCAGTGGCGTGCTGCACCGCCAATTCAGTGATCGCCCGCTCCACCAGACGCCGCGCCATGAACACCTGACGGGCCTCTTCAACACTCGGGCTGGCGACGACAGCGCCGCGATTCGGACGCAGCAACACCACGCCTTCATGGGCCAGACGCGACAGCGCGCGGCGAATGATGGTGCGACTGACCCCGAAAATTTCCCCCAGCGCTTCTTCGCTCAACTTGGTGCCGGGCGCCAGACGCTGTTCGAGGATGGCCTCGAAGATATGCGCGTAGACAATATCGTCCTGGGTACCGCTGCGGCCGGCTTTGCCTGCTCGCGGTTGTTTCTTGAGGGGTTGCAACTGTTCGTTCATGGGCACTCGAGTCGGGAGAACTGCGGCGAATTGACCGTGACTGTAATACGGCACAGTGGGTCACTGGCAAGTATCGCGTAAAAAACACTGCAATTGTACACAATGGCGGGTGGCAACACGACTGTACGGCTGTTTGTCGCCTTTGCTGTATCGCAACGCCCGGTTACGTTTCAGTTTAGGCTTGAACGCACAAACCTGTGGGCGGGAACTGAAATGAAGAGACCATTGTGGCGAGGGAGCTTGCTCCCGCTCGGCGGCGAAGCCGTCGTTGATGCTGCTAACGCGCTTCATCTATCTGAGCGCATTGGATTGTTTGGGGGGCCGCTTCGCAGCCCAGCGGGAGCAAGCTCCCTCGCCACAAAAGCTCCCCGGAGTTGATTATTTCTATAAAACAAGGAACACCGCTGTCATGACCGACGCCACGCACACGCAGCTTCGTCCCCTGACCGACACGTCGCCCTCGGCCATCGTCGCCGGGTTCATCGCCATGATGACCGGTTACACCAGTTCGCTGGTGCTGATGTTCCAGGCAGGCCAAGCGGCGGGCCTGAGCAGCGGGCAGATTTCGTCGTGGATCTGGGCGATCTCCATCGGCATGGCGGTGTGCTCGATCGGCCTGTCCTTGCGCTATCGCACCCCGATTACCATTGCCTGGTCGACCCCCGGCGCGGCGTTGCTGATCACCAGCCTGGGCGGTGTCAGCTACGGCGAGGCCATCGGCGCCTACATTACTTGCGCAGTGTTGGTGACCGTGTGCGGCCTGACGGGCAGTTTCGAACGGCTGGTGAAAAAGATTCCGGCCTCGTTGGCGGCGGCGTTGCTGGCGGGGATTCTGTTCAAGATCGGCAGCGAGATTTTCGTCGCCGCCCAGCACCGCACCGCGCTGGTCCTGTGGATGTTCTTCACGTATCTGCTGGTCAAGCGCCTGTCACCACGCTACGCCGTGCTCGCGGCACTGCTGATTGGCACCGCGCTGGCCGGTTTCATGGGGTTGCTGGATTTCAGTGGCTTTCACCTGGAAGTCGCGACGCCGGTCTGGACCACGCCGCATTTCTCCCTGGCCGCGACCATCAGCATCGGCATCCCGCTGTTCGTGGTGGCGATGACCTCGCAGAACATGCCGGGCATCGCCGTTTTGCGCGCCGACGGCTACAACGTCCCGGCCTCGCCGCTGATCACCACCACTGGGATTGCCTCGCTGCTGTTGGCACCGTTCGGCTCCCACGGCATCAACCTGGCCGCCATCAGCGCAGCGATCTGCACCGGGCCGCACGCCCATGAGGATCGCAACAAGCGCTACACGGCAGCGGTCTGGTGCGGGATTTTCTACGGGATTGCCGGAGTGTTCGGCGCGACACTGGCGGCGTTGTTTGCCGCGTTGCCTAAAGAACTGGTGCTGTCGATTGCCGCGCTGGCGCTGTTCGGCTCAATCATCAACGGGCTGAGCATTGCCATGGCGCAAGTGCAGGAACGGGAAGCGGCGCTGATTACCTTTATGGTGACGGCATCGGGGCTGACGCTGTTTTCCATCGGTTCGGCGTTCTGGGGGATTGTCGCGGGGGTGTTGACGCTGGTGATTCTGAATTGGCGCAAGGCCTGAAAAAAACGGCGACCCTTGGGTCGCCGTTTTTTAGAACATCAGGCTACCGGATTGATCGGCTTTTCCGGGTACCAGACGTCGATCAGCGGGCTGACAGTAGCTTCTGTCAGTTCGCTGCGGCCCTTGAGCCAGGCTTCAACAGCGGCACGCTGTGCTTCGGTCACCGAGCCACGCTTCTGCAGGCAAACCAGACCGAAGTCATCGCCGCCCACATAACCCAGACCGTTGGCTTCCATGGCTTCTTTCAGGAACGCGTCGAGGAAAGCATCAATGGCTTCATCAGCCAAATCTTCTTTGAAATCCAGGTTCAGTTCGAAACCCAGCTCTTGAAATTCATCGACGCACAGTTTTTTGCGCAGACGCTGGGAACGGTTAGTCGCCATTGGAACAATCCTCATAAGTAATAACGGGCGGCACTTTAGCAGTTTAAGGCGCCGATTACCCGCCTCAGAACGGCGCGACGTCTACCGTCGGTAAAAAAATAGCGGATTAGTCGACCAAGGTGCGGCACAAGCCCTTGCACCTTGGGGCATAATGCCGACACTTTCATGACCGCTGAGGGAATTTATCACCATGCCCTCGTCTTTTTTCCCCTCGGCTGTAGGGTTTTATTTCAGATGATCAAATCTTTGCGTCCATTGCTGCTGGCCAGCCTTCTTCTGCCCCTGGCCCTCCCCGTTTCCGCCGCACCGATCAACACCGCCCTGTCGCCCAACGTTGAAAAGGCCCTCAAGGCCAGCAAATTGCCGGACAGTGCCTTGTCGCTGGTGATGATCCCGCTTAATGGCCCGGGCACCCCAACCGTTTATAACGCTGACGTTTCGGTCAACCCGGCCTCGACCATGAAACTGGTCACCACCTATGCGGCGCTGGAAATGCTTGGCCCGAACCATCAGTGGAAAACCGAGTTCTACACCGACGGCACCCTCAGCGGTGGCATCCTCAACGGTAACCTCTACCTCAAGGGTGGCGGCGATCCGAAGCTGAACATGGAAAAACTCTGGCTGCTGATGCGCGACTTGCGCGCCAATGGCGTGACCCAGGTCACCGGCGACCTGGTGCTGGACCGCGGCTTCTTCGTGCAGCCGCAACTGCCCGAGTTCAACGACGACGGCAATGACGAGAACAAACCGTTCCTGGTCAAGCCCGACGCACTGCTGGTCAACCTCAAGGCCCTGCGTTTCGTGGCCCGCAACGATTCGGGCAAGGTCCTGGTGTCGGTCGAGCCGCCGATTGCCAGCATCCGCATCGACAATCAGGTCAAGGCGCTCAACTCCAAGCAATGCACCGGGGGCGTGCGCTACAACCCGGTGACCCAGGCTGATGGCAGCGTCACCGTGACCGTCGGCGGCCAGTTGGGCGAAGGTTGCAGCTCCCAGACCTACCTGTCGCTACTCGACCATGCGACCTACACCGCCGGCGCCGTGCGCGCGATCTGGAAGGAACTGGGCGGCAGCATCCAGGGCCAGGATCGTCTGGCACCGACGCCGAGCAGCGCCAAGGTGCTGGCCCGGGCCTACTCGCCAGACCTGGCGGAAATCATTCGCGACATCAACAAGTACAGTAACAACACCATGGCTCAGCAGTTGTTCCTGAGCCTGGGCCAGAAATTCCGCACCGACGCCGACAGTGATGACGCCAAAGCGGCCCAGCGCGTGGTGCGTCAATGGCTGGCGCAGAAAGGCATCACCGCACCGCACCTGGTGATGGAGAACGGCTCCGGCCTGTCCCGCGCCGAACGGGTAAGCGCGCGTGAAATGGCCGCGATGCTGCAAGCCGCCTGGCGCAGCCCGTACGCCGCCGAGTTCATCAGCTCGATGCCGATTGCCGGCACCGACGGCACCATGCGCAAACGCCTGAAGCGCACGGCCATGACCGGTGAAGCCCACGTCAAGACTGGCACCCTGAACACTGTGCGTGCCATCTCCGGCTTCAGCCGCGATGTCAATGGCAATACCTGGGCGGTGGTGGCGATCCTTAACGACAAGGCTCCGTTTGGCGCGTCTTCGGTGCTGGATCAGGTGCTGCTGGACCTGTATCGCCAGCCGAAGCTGCCGACCACGGCATCGGTGTTGTAACCGGATCCATAGAACACCTCAGATCCAATGTCGGAGATTCTATGTTGCAGGGCAACCCTGCAACATAGAATCTCCAACAGGGTCTGTATGCAGACCTAGCTCATCTGCCCTTCAACCCGATCCCTTCCCGCCTGCTTCGCCGCGTAAACCCCCGAATCCGCCCGCAACAGCAACGCATCCGCGCCTTCCCCGGCCCGCCAGCTGGCAATCCCGAAACTCGCGGTAACGATCCCCACCTCGTCGATCGGCGAACTGCGCAACCCTTGCCATAGTTCCAAGGCCAGCACATGAGCCTGCTCGCCGTCGATGTCCGGACAGAGCACCATGAACTCTTCGCCCCCCAGGCGACAGAACACATCGGTGCGCCGCAGGCGACGGCCAATACGCTCACACACCGCCTGCAATACCCGATCGCCCACGGCATGGCCGTGCTGGTCATTGATGCGTTTGAAGTGGTCGATGTCGAGCATGATCACCGACAACTCGCCACCGCCGCGCTCGACCCGGGCCATTTCGGTGGTCAGGCGCTCCTGGAAGTAGCGGCGGTTATAGATCCCGGTCAATGAGTCGGTCACCGACAGTGCGCGCAACTCCTCTTCCACCCGCTTGAGGTCGGAAATGTCCGAAATGTAGCCATGCCACAGCACACCGCCACCGGGCAGTTCCTCCGGCGTTGCTTCGCCGCGGACCCAGCGCAGGCCACGCTCGGGCAATTGCACGCGATACTCTTCGCGCCAGGGGCTGAGGTTGTCCGCCGACACTTGGATCGACGCGCGGACCCGGCGCGAGTCCTGAGGATGAATCCGCGAGAACACCGCTTCGGCATTGCTCAGCAGCACCTCCAATTCGAGTTCGTAGATCTCGCGCATCCCGTCGCTGGCGTAGATAATGCTGAAGCGCCCATCGAACTCCATCTTGAACTGGTAAATCCCGCCGGGCACATGGGCACTGAGCTTCTTCAACAACAGGTCCCGCGCCGCCAGAGCCTCGTGGACACGCTTGCGCTCGGTGACGTCGATACAGATCGCCAGGTGCCCAACCCACAGCCCTTGTTCGTCGAGAACTGGGGTCGCCAGCATGTTCACCGTCAAATGGCTACCGTCGCGGCGCACCAGCGTCCACTCCCGGGCTTCATGACCGCCCTCTTCCCCGCCTTCGACCAACATGGCCTGACAGGTCGGAATCGGCTTGCCATAGCGCGCGCTCAACTCCGCCGACCGCGCCTCGAGCTCCCGGGGCAGGTGCAGGTTTTCCAGGGTCATGTGGCCCACGGCCTGCGCACTGGAGTAACCGAGCATGTGCTCGGCACCGGCATTGAAAGTGCTGACGATCCCCCGCAGGTCGGTGGCGATGATCGCCACCTGAGTCGCAGCATCCAGCACGCCGCGCAATTGGCCATGCGTGCCGCGCAGCTCTTGCTCACGGGCGTGCAGTTCCTCGGTCCGTTGCTCGACCATTTTCAGCGCCCGTTGCCGCTGGCTGACCAACACATAGAGAAACACACTGAGCAACAAGCTGAGTAAACCACCCAGCACCACCTGGCTGGTCACTGAAGAATGGTTGGCTTGCAGGAACGCAGCACTGGGGCGCATATCCACTTGATAATCGTGGTCGGCCAGGCGCAGCAAGCGCGTGGAGGATAAGTCACTGGCCCCCGCCGGGTTGGTCGACTCGTACAGCACTTCGTGTTGGTCATCGGTGGACAAGTCGAGAATGCGCACCGACAGAGAATCATGATTCTCTTCAGGCAGCCCGTCCGCCAGCAGCTGGCGCATGCTGATCACCGCCATCACATACCCGGCGGGCGTGGTGCCCGGCAGCTGCTGACGGCTGACCGGTGCCACCAGCAACACACCCCGTGAATAGGCAGGCTCAATGCCTACCAGATGCAATGGTTGCGAGACAACCATGCCGCCAGTTCGATCGGCACGCTCCAGGGTCGAACGGCGCAGGGGCTGGGCCAGCAGGTCGTAACCCAGCGGCGTGGGCAGTCGGCTCTGGGTTTGGGTATAGAGCACCGGCACGTACTCGTCCCGTTCCGCGGCCGGTTGCAACTGGCCGTCGGCGGTGAGTTCGCGAAAGGTGAAATTGCTCAAGCCTTCGTCATGCACGAAGCGTTCAAGCAAGGGGCGTTCGGCGCGGGAAACCCGTGGTGCCCAGGAATAGGCTTGAGTGCGCCGCAAAAGAGGTTTGGCGTAACCGTCGAATTCCTCGCGGGACACCGACTCGGAATTGGCGAAGAACCGGCGCAGGCCATCAAGGCGCTGCTCCTGATCTTCGAAACGTTCTACGATACGGCTGTAGCGTTCACTGGCGAGCAGTTGGAAACGTTGCCGCATTTGCTGATGAAACTGATTGAGCGTGGCCCAGGCCAGCAACCCCGTAAGAATCCCGCCGACGAGCAATACCAGCAGCGCGACCAGCCAGGCCGAGACATCTTCGCTGATAAAACCCAGGATCTTGGGGCGCACGGCGTGTAACGACATAAACGCAACTCATAACGCCAGGTGCCGGAAAGCCCATTGGCCATGAGTTGAGTTATAGCTATTAGCCACTAATTTGACCAGCACTGAAAGAACCAAAGAGCCTTTAAAAATCAAGGCTCTGTGGATCCAATCAGGCTCAAGTGTCAGCGAGCAGTGATCTTCCAGGCACGGTGGATCTTGCCATTACGGGCGAAATCCGGATCGATGGTCTGGGCCGTGATTTCTTCAACGGCATAACGCTCGGTGAGGTTTTCCTCGAGCTGGAACTTGCGGAAGTTGTTGGAGAAGTACAACACCCCACCCGGTGCCAGTCGCGCCATGGCCAGGTCGATCAACTGCACCTGGTCACGCTGCACGTCGAAGATCCCTTCCATGCGCTTGGAGTTGGAGAAGGTCGGCGGGTCGATGAAGATCAGGTCGTATTCGTCACGGCAGGCGTCGAGCCAGGTCATCACGTCGCCCTGCTCCAGACGGTTCTTGTCGGAGAAACCGTTCAGCGACAGATTGCGCCGCGCCCAGTCCAGGTAGGTTTTCGATAGATCGACGCTGGTGGTGCTGCGCGCACCGCCCTTGGCCGCATGCACGCTGGCGGTCGCGGTGTAGCAATACAGGTTGAGGAAGCGTTTGCCGGCCGCCTCTTTCTGAATCCGCATGCGCATCGGCCGGTGGTCGAGGAACAACCCGGTGTCGAGGTAGTCGGTGAGGTTCACCAGCAGCTTCACGCCGCCTTCGTTAACCTCGTTGAACTTGCCCTGGGCGCTCTGGCGTTCGTACTGCTTGGTGCCGCTCTGACGTTCGCGACGCTTGACCACCACGCGGCTCTTGTCGATGTTCAACGCCTGCGGGATTGCCGCGAGGGCATCGAACATCCGCGCCGAGGCTTTTTCCGGATCGATGGATTTCGGCGCGGCGTATTCCTGAACGTGGACCCAGTCGTGATACAGGTCGATGGCCATGGAATATTCCGGCATGTCGGCATCGTAGACGCGGTAGCAGTCGATGCCTTCACGCTTGACCCACTTGCCCAGCGCCTTGACGTTCTTTTGCAGACGGTTGGCAAACATCTGCCCGCCCTCGCTCAGGCGCGGCTGCTCGATCACCGGGGCGGGTGCCGGAGCCGGTTTGATCGGATTGCCGTTCTTGTTGTACTTGCGCTCTTGCGGCTCACTCGGTGCTTCATCATAGGCCGCCTGTTCACGCTCGGCCTGACGCTGTTCCGGGGTGCGACGCTCGCCGGTGACAAACTGGTCTGGCGTGACCTTGATCAGCAGCAATTTGCACGGCAATGCGCCGTTCCAGAACGAATACTGTTTGTGGCTGCGGATGCCCATGCGCTTGCCCAGGTCCGGGGCGCCGGTGAACACCGCCGCCTCCCAGTTCAAGCACGCCTGACGCAGACGCTCGCCGAGGTTCTGGTAGAGGTAGAGCAGGCTCGCCTCATCGCCCAGACGCTCGCCATACGGAGGGTTGCAGATCACCAGGCCTTTCTGGTTCTGGTCCGGACGCGGCTCGAACGTTGCCACTTCGCCCTGGTAGATCTTGATCCACTCGCTCAGGCCGGCACGCTCGACGTTGTTGCGGCCCGGTTGAATCAGGCGTGGGTCGGCTTCGTAACCACGAATCCACAGCGGTGGCTTGGCCAGGCCGGCCGCGGCGCGTTCGGTGGCCTCTTCGTGGAGCTTTTTCCACAGCGCCGGCACGTGCCCGAGCCAGGCGGTGAAGCCCCACTGCTCGCGACGCAGGTTCGGCGCCATGTCGGCGGCGATCATGGCGGCTTCCACCAGGAACGTGCCGACACCGCACATCGGGTCAGCCAGCGCGCCACCATCGGCGGCAATGCGCGGCCAGCCGGCACGGATCAGAATCGCTGCCGCGAGGTTTTCCTTCAGCGGCGCCGCGCCTTGCTGCAAGCGATAACCGCGCTGGTGCAGGCTGTGCCCGGACAGGTCGAGGGACAGGATGGCTTCGCCACGGTCCAGACGCAGGTGAACGCGCAGGTCGGGGTTGAGCTTGTCGATGGACGGACGATCGCCTTGCGGGGTACGCAGTTTGTCGACGATGGCATCCTTGACCTTCAAGGCGCCAAAGTGCGTGTTATCGATGCCAGAGCCGTGACCGCTGAATTCGACGGCCAGGGTGCCGTCGTTGAGCATGTGGTCTTGCCAATCGATATCCAGCACGCCGTGATAGAGGTCTTCGGCGTCCTTCATCGGGAAGCGCTTGAGCACCAACAGCACCCGGTTCGCCAGACGAGACCACAGGCACAAGCGATAAGCGGTTTCCATGGTGGCCATGCCGCGCACAGCCGAGGTGTGCTCGCGTGCTTCCTCAAGGCCAAGCCCGACGGCTTCCTCGATGAGCAGACCTTCAAGGCCTTTGGGGCAAGTGAGGAAGAGTTCGAAACGATCGGACATGGTAATTCCAGAGCCTTTAGCTAAGTGAACCGGCAACGCGTTGCCGATCCGGTTTTCAATCAGGCGTTTTTCTAACAGAACGCCCGCGTGGCACGAAGGTGTGCCGTCCCACCCTGACTGCTCGGGTTAAAAGAGCTTAGATGCCAGGGCAGATAAAAAAGTTGATGAAACAAAATGTCATAAGTCGACCCTTCGTCGAATAATACCCAAGAGCAACGGGTGTCATTCTCGTTAAGGCACAACCCCCAGCATCCAGCGGAGGGCCGATCATACCGGGCTTTGGCCAATCAACACGGCACAAATATCGTGTTACTTATGGCCATACCATCTTTATGGTTACGTTCTTATGACAAAACGGTCATTCCCTCGATGTGACGCATTGGTTAGAACTCAACTCAGGTTGACGTCGCAACGGCGTCAACACCTTGGCTCGCGACGCCGGCAGCGAGCCACCAACGGCAGAATTTTTCTGCCTGACCTCGATTGAGGTCGACGCGATACATACAGTCAACAAGTGAGGGAAACACCCTATGAGAAGACTTAAGCGTGATCCGTTGGAAAGAGCATTTTTGCGCGGATATCAATATGGCGTTGGTGGTAAATCCCGTGAGCTTTGCCCTTTTACTCTACCGTCGGTACGCCAAGCCTGGATCAATGGCTGGCGAGAAGGACGCGGCGACAATTGGGACGGTATGACCGGCACTGCGGGAATCCACAGACTCAACGAACTTCACGCCGTCGGCTAATACAGGGCACACACTCCGACACGACAATCTGATTACGCTACGACTTAACCACGCACGTCCTATCCGGACGGCGGGCTTCGGCCCAGGGGCTCCTTCGGGGAGCCCTTTTTTATGCCTGCAAAGAAACTACGGTGGTGAGGTCGTTTCTGTGGCGAGGGAGCTTGCTCCCGCTGGGCTGCGATGCGGCCCCAAAACCAATCAACCCGGAGTGTCAGGTAAAACGCGGTTGCAGGATTTACGACTGCTTCGCAGCCGAGCGGGAGCAAGCTCCCTCGCCACAAAAGCCCCCACCATCAGGGCCCAAATCAGGCTTCAGCGCAGCGCGGCGATGGCATCTACCGATTCACGAATCAGTGCCGGGCCTTTATAGATAAAGCCCGAATAGATCTGCACCAGGCTCGCACCCGCGGCGATTTTCTCAGCCGCGTGCTTGCCTTCGGTGATACCGCCCACGGCGATGATCGGCAAGCGACCGGCCAGTTCCGCCGCCAGCACCTTCACGGTGTGGGTGCTCTTGTCGCGAATCGGGGCGCCGGACAACCCGCCCGCCTCGTCACCGTGCTCCAGGCCTTCGACGCCGACGCGGCTCAGGGTGGTGTTGGTGGCGATCACCGCATCCATCCCGGTTTCGATCAGTGCCTGGGCCACCTGCGCGGTTTCTTCATCGCTCATGTCCGGTGCGATCTTGATCGCCAGCGGCACATGTTTGCCGTGGCGCAGGGCCAATTCCGCCCGGCGCGTGGCCAGGTCGGCGAGCAATTGCTTGAGCGAGTCGCCGAATTGCAGGCTGCGCAGGCCCGGCGTATTCGGTGAGCTGACGTTGACGGTCACGTAGCTGGCGTGGGCGTAAACCTTGTCCAGGCAGATCAGGTAATCGTCGACCGCACGTTCAACCGGCGTATCGAAGTTCTTGCCGATGTTGATACCCAGCACGCCCTTGTACTTGGCCGCGGCCACGCGAGCGAGCAAGTGATCGACGCCAAGGTTGTTGAAACCCATGCGGTTGATGATCGCCTCGGCTTGCGGCAAGCGGAAAATCCGTGGTTTCGGATTACCCGGTTGCGGGCGCGGGGTGATGGTGCCGATTTCGACGAAACCGAAACCCAGTTGGGCAAATCCGTCGATCGCCGCGCCGTTCTTGTCCAGACCGGCCGCCAGACCCACCGGGTTCGGGAACTCCAGGCCCATGACCGTCACCGGCATTTTCGCCGGTGCCTTGCACAGCAAGCCGTTGAGGCCCAAACGCCCGCCCGCGCCGATCAGGTCCAGGGACAGATCGTGGGAGGTTTCCGGGGAAAGTTTGAACAGCAGCTGACGGGCCAGGGTGTACATGGGCAGGCTTGACTCGGGTGGCGATGAGAGGCGGCGATTATAGCCGCGCATCGAGTCCACAGGCGAGGCGCACGACAAAATCAGCCAGCGATGGCATATGCCTTGCACCAACATGGTCATCAGCACTCATGCCAACGACGGAATGAGTGGCAGGACAATGGCGTCGTCACCGGCTCTGCTCGCGCAGAGGCCATGGGGCGACGTTTTTTTTGGAAGGTGCAAATCGATGAATGAACCATCAGCCGGCCCACTGGCCTGGGTCAACGGCAGCGATGCCCCGGAAAAAACCGAAATCAACCTTGGCTTCATGGCTCTGAGCGACTGCGCCTCAGTGGTGGTCGCCGCCACCCAGGGCTTCGCCCAGCCTTACGGTCTGACCCTGAACCTCAAGCGCCAGTCGTCCTGGGCCAACCTGCGGGACAAACTGGTCAGCGGCGAACTCGACGCCGCCCACAGCCTGTACGGCCTGATTTACGCCGTGCACCTGGGCATCGGCGGCGTAGCCTCCACCGATATGGCCGTGCTCATGGGCCTGAACCAGAATGGCCAGAGCATCAACCTCTCCCACGGCTTGCAGGCCCTGGGCGTGACCAGTCCTGAAGCACTGGACCATCACGTGCACCAAAGTCGCCCAAAACTGACCTTCGCCCAGACATTTCCCACAGGCACCCACGCCATGTGGCTGTATTACTGGCTGGCGAGCCAGGGCATTCATCCGTTGCAGGATGTCGACAGCGTGGTCGTCCCCCCGCCGCAAATGATCGCGCACCTGCAAGCCGGGCGCATCGACGGGTTCTGTGTCGGCGAACCGTGGGCTGCCAGTGCGGTGCGACAGAATCTCGGTTTCACCATGGCCACCACTCAGACCATCTGGCCCGACCACCCGGAAAAAGTCCTCGGCTGCACCCGCGCCTTCGTCGAGCAATACCCCAATACCGCCCGGGCCCTGGTGATGGCGATCCTCGAGGCCAGCCGCTTCATTGAAGCCAGCCGCGAAAATCGCCGCAGCACCGCGCAACTGTTGAGCGCCCCCGAATACCTCGATGCCCCGCTCGATTGCATCGAACCGCGCTTGCTCGGTGACTATACCGACGGCCTGGGCAATCACTGGCAAGACCCACACGCGATGCGTTTCCACAGTGGCGGAGAGGTCAATCTGCCGTATTTGTCCGACGGCATGTGGTTCATGACCCAGTTCCGTCGCTGGGGCTTGTTGCGCGACGACCCGGATTACCTCCGCGTGGCCCGTCAGGTCCAGCAACTAGACTTATACCGTGAGGCCGCCACCGCTGTCGGCGTGCCCGCCCAGGCTCAGGAAATGCGCAGTAGTCAACTGATCGACGGCAAAGTCTGGGACGGTTCGGACCCGGCCGGCTATGCCCGCAGCTTCACGCTGCACGCCATGAGCGACAGCGCTCCCCTTCTCGCCAGCCGCTGACAGGAGCCTGCGAATATGTTGCGTATCCTGCTGATCAATGACACCGCGAAAAAAGTCGGGCGTCTGAAAGCGGCCCTGACCGAAGCCGGGTTCGAAGTCATCGACGAGTCCGGCCTGACCATTGACCTGCCCGCGCGCGTCGAAACGGTGCGTCCGGACGTGATTCTGATCGATACCGAGTCACCGAGCCGCGATGTGATGGAACAAGTGGTGCTGGTGACTCGTGATCAACCACGGCCAATCGTGATGTTCACCGACGAGCACGATCCCGGCGTGATGCGCCAGGCGATCAAGTCCGGCGTCAGTGCCTACATCGTCGAAGGCATTCACGCACAACGCTTGCAGCCGATTCTCGACGTGGCCATGGCTCGCTTTGAAAGCGATCAGGCCCTGCGCGCGCAACTGCACGCCCGCGACCAGCAACTGGCCGAGCGCAAGCGCATTGAGCTGGCCAAGGGGCTGCTGATGAAGATGAAGGACTGCAACGAAGAAGAGGCCTACACCCTGATGCGCCGCCAGGCCATGAGCCGCCAGCAGAAGCTGATACAGGTGGCGGAACAGATCATTGCCATGAGTGAGTTGCTTGGCTGAAGGACACCTTCGCGGGCAAGCCTCGCTCCTACAAGTGCAAGCACAATACCTGTAGGAGCAAGGCTTGCCCGCGAAGGCCGCGACTCGGTTTCCCTTGTTGGCACAGATCTCGCTAAGTAATCCCTGCAAGGTAACCAACGGCGGTTGCCCCACCTACGACAAAGACGTCGCTCACCTCATTCGCCCCCTTTTGCGAATCAGGTAGCGGCGTTTTTCCGTTTTGGCCCCAGAGACCGGGGCTGGTGGTGCGGCCGTTGCGGCGCCCCACCTGCAAGCTCATGACTCCTTCTTGATACGCCTGACAGCTGAGGTGCGCGATGAATTCAAGCTTCTGGAAATCCGGCCATACCCCGACACTGTTCGCAGCCTTCCTCTATTTCGATCTGAGCTTCATGGTCTGGTACCTGCTCGGCCCCCTGGCGGTGCAGATCGCCGCTGACCTGCACCTGACCACCCAACAGCGCGGGCTGGTGGTGGCCACGCCGATTCTGGCCGGTGCCGTACTGCGCTTTGCGATGGGCCTGCTGGCTGATCGCCTGTCGCCAAAAACCGCCGGGATCATCGGCCAGATAATCGTCATCAGCGCCCTGCTCGTTGCCTGGAAAGTCGGCATCCACAGTTACGAGCAGGCGCTGTTGCTGGGCCTGTTCCTCGGCATGGCCGGTGCGTCCTTCGCCGTCGCCCTGCCGCTGGCCTCGCAATGGTATCCGCCGCAGCACCAAGGCAAAGCCATGGGCATCGCCGGTGCCGGTAACTCGGGCACCGTGCTGGCCGCCCTGATCGCTCCGGTGCTGGCCGCCGCGTATGGCTGGAGCAACGTGTTCGGCTTCGCCCTGATTCCGTTGATCCTGACCCTGATCGTCTTCGCCTGGCTGGCCAAGAACGCCCCTGAGCGGCCGAAAGCCAAGTCCATGGCCGACTACCTCAAGGCCCTGGGTGACCGCGACAGCTGGTGGTTCATGTTTTTCTACAGCGTGACCTTCGGCGGCTTCATCGGCCTGGCCAGCGCCCTGCCCGGCTACTTCAATGACCAGTACGGCCTGAGCCCGGTCACTGCCGGTTACTACACCGCTGCTTGCGTGTTCGGTGGCAGCCTGATGCGTCCGCTGGGCGGCGCGCTGGCGGATCGCTTCGGCGGGATTCGCACCCTGTTGGCGATGTACACCGTGGCAGCGATCTGCATTGCGACCGTGGGTTTCAATCTGCCGAGTTCCTACGCAGCGTTGGCCCTTTTCGTCTGCACTATGCTCGGTTTAGGTGCAGGTAACGGTGCCGTATTCCAGTTGGTCCCACAGCGTTTTCGTCGGGAGATCGGTGTGATGACCGGTTTGATCGGCATGGCCGGTGGCATCGGTGGCTTCGCACTGGCGGCCGGCATGGGCGCAATCAAGCAAAGTACCGGCAGCTATCAAATGGCGTTGTGGTTGTTCGCCAGCCTCGGCGTACTCGCCTGGTTCGGTCTGCACGGGGTGAAACGTCGCTGGAGAACCACTTGGGGTTCGGCAGCCGTCACCGCTGCTCGGGTGTGAGGATTGAATGAGCCTGCAACTGAGTTTTGCCGAAGCCAGCGCCATCGGCCCTCGCGAAGAGAACCAGGACGCTCTGCGCCTGGTTACTCCGGCCCCGGCACTGGCGGCGAGCAAGGGTTACCTGTTCGCCATCGCCGACGGCGTCAGCCAATGCGCCGATGGCGGGCTCGCGGCCCGTTCGACCTTGCAGGCCCTGGCGCTGGACTACTACGCCACCCCGGAAACCTGGGGTGTCGCCCAGGCACTCGATCGCCTGCTACTGGCGCAAAACCGCTGGTTGCAGGCCAACGGCGGCGGGCAACCGCTGCTGACCACGGTCAGTGCCCTGGTGATGCGCGGCAGACGTTTCACCCTGGCGCATGTCGGCGATTGCCGGGTGTACCGCTGGCACGCCGACACCTTGCAACGGGTGAGCGAAGATCACGTCTGGGACCAGCCGGGCATGCAGCATGTGCTCAAGCGGGCCCTGGGGCTGGATCAACATCTGGTGCTGGATTTTCTGGATGGCGAATTGCGCCTGAACGAGAGTTTCGTGCTGCTCAGCGACGGCATCTGGGCCGTGCTGGGCGACACCGCCATCGCGGCGATTCTGCGCGATCAGCCTGACCTCAACAGTGCCGCGCAGACCTTGGTCAGCGCCGCGCACCTGGCCGGCAGTCAGGACAATGCCAGCGCCCTGCTGGTGCGGGTCGATGCCCTTGGCGAAACCAGCATCGGCGATGCACTGATTCATCTGCAGCAATGGCCACTCCCGCCTGCACTGAAACCGGGCCAGACCTTCGAAGGCTGGCAGGTCGAAGGGATTCTCGGCCAGAGCCAGCAATCGCTGCTCTACCGGGTGCGCGATGCACAACAACAGCGCTGGCTACTGAAAACCTTGCCCGGTGCTCTACGTGACGATCACCAGGCCGGGCAGGCATTGTTGTCGGAGGAATGGTTTCTCAAGCGTGTAGCCGGTCGACACTTCCCTGAAGTCCATGCCGCCAGTCAGCGTCAGCATTTGTACTACGTGATGCGTGAATACTCCGGGTCGACCCTGGCTGAGTTGCATGAACGCGTCACAACGCTGCCCCTGGCGCAATGGCAGGACTTGGCCGAACGCTTGTTGCGGGCTGTCGGCATCCTGCATCGACGGCAGATCCTGCATCGCGATATCAAACCGGAAAACCTGCTGCTGGGGGACGACGGCGAGTTGCGTCTGCTGGATTTCGGCCTAGCCTACTGTCCGGGGCTGTCCGAAGATCAAGCCTTCGCCCTGCCCGGCACGCCCAGCTATATCGCGCCGGAAGCCTTTCGCGGCGACCCGCCGACACCCCAACAGGATCTGTATGCCGTCGGCGTGACCTTGTACTACCTGCTCACCGGGCATTATCCCTACGGCGAAATCGAAGCGTTCCAGCGCCCACGGTTTGGCGTGCCTGTCAGCGCCAGTCGCTACCGGCCCGACCTGCCGGAATGGATCGCGCAAAGTCTGGAGCGCGCGGTGGCGGTAGCCCCGGATCAGCGCTTTGAAACGGCCGAAGAATGGTTGTTGCTGCTGGAACAGGGAGAACGACGCAGTTTGAGCGTGCGACCCAGACCGTTGCTGGAGCGCGAGCCGTTGAAGGTTTGGCGGACGTTGGCACTGGTGTCGTTGCTGGTGAATCTGGTGCTGCTGTTTTTGTTGTTTCACGGTTAAAAGATCAAAAGATCGCAGCCTGCGGCAGCTCCTTCGGGAGCCCACGATCTCCTGCGGGAGCTGCCGTAGGCTGCGATCTTCTGATTTTTCTGCTTCAAAACCGGGCATCGCGCCTTGAACCGGTGCACGCAAACACCCTCCTCCCATGACCAGAGCCCATAAATCCGGCCCTTGCGAGACTTGGCACAACCACTGCATTACCTTTCCCAACAGACATAAAGCCCGGCCTTCAACGTAGAAGGCTGCGCTGCCCGAGAGAACGGGACAAGGACAAAGGCGTCCTCGCTAGTTAGCTAGCGGGACGCCTTTTTTTGTTTGCGCAAAATTTTGTCGAGCAAGGCCTGAATGCCCTGATGAGGCAGGCCCGAGCTCCCCGGAGAACCTGATGAAAAAACTAAAACTGGTGATGATCGGCAACGGCATGGCCGGGGTTCGTACCCTGGAAGAACTGCTCAAGCTGAGTAATGAGCTGTACGACATCACGGTCTTCGGCGCCGAACCGCATACCAACTACAACCGCATCCTGCTGTCCCCCGTACTGGCTGGCGAACAGACGTTCGAAGAGATCGTGCTCAACGATCTGGACTGGTACCTGGAAAACAACATCAAGCTGCTGCTCAACCGCAAAGTGGTGGAGATCGACCGGGTCAAACGCCGGGTCATCGCCGAAGACGGTACCGAGGCTGAATACGACCGCCTGCTGATTGCCACCGGCTCGACCCCGTTCATCCTGCCAATCCCCGGCAATACCTTGCAGGGCGTGATCGGCTACCGCGACATTGCCGACACCCAAGTGATGATCGACACCGCCAAGACCCACAAGCACGCCGTGGTCATCGGTGGCGGCCTGCTGGGCCTTGAAGCCGCCAACGGCCTGATGCTGCGGGGCATGCACGTCACCGTGGTGCACATCGGCGAATGGCTGCTGGAGCGCCAACTGGACAAAACCAGCGGCCAACTCCTGCAAACCGCCCTGGAAGCCCGTGGCCTGCATTTCCGCCTGTGCGAACAGACCCAGGCCCTGCACGACGCCGGCAATGGCCGGGTCGGCTCAGTGCAGTTCAAGAACGGCGACATCATCCCCGCCGATCTGGTGGTGATGGCCGCCGGCATTCGCCCCAACACCGAACTGGCGGAAAAAGCCGGCATCCCTTGCAGCCGCGGGATTCTGGTCAACGACACAATGCAAACCTACGACCCTCGGGTGTACGCCATCGGTGAATGCGCCAGCCACCGCGGCACCGCCTACGGCCTGGTCGCACCGCTGTTCGAACAAGCCAAGGTGTGCGCCAACCACCTCGCCCAACTGGGCTTCGCCACTTACAAGGGCTCGGTGACGTCGACCAAATTGAAAGTCACCGGCATCGACCTGTTCTCCGCCGGCGACTTCATGGGTGGCGAAGGCACCGAGACCATCACCCTCTCCGACCCGATTGGCGGGGTGTACAAAAAACTGGTGATCAAGGATGACGTGCTGGTCGGCGCCTGCCTGTACGGCGATACGGCAGACGGCGGCTGGTATTTCCGGCAGATCCGTGAGAACCATGCCATCGGCGAGATCCGCGATCACCTGATGTTTGGCGAAAATGCTTTAGGCGATGTAGGACATCAAGGCCAGGACAAAGCCATGAGCATGGCCGACACTGCCGAAGTCTGCGGCTGTAACGGCGTGTGCAAAGGCACCATCGTCAAAGCCATTCAGGAACACGGGCTGTTCAGCGTCGACGACGTGAAGAAACACACCAAGGCCGCCAGCTCCTGCGGCTCTTGTGCCGGCCTCGTCGAACAGATCCTGATCAACACCGTGGGCGGTGCGGCAGACGTCAAACCGAAAAGCGAAAAAGCCATCTGCGGGTGCAGCGACCTCAACCACGGGCAAATCCGCCAGGCCATCCGCGACCAGCATCTGCTGACCATCGCCGGCACCATGAGCTACCTGAACTGGCGCACTCCGAACGGCTGCGCCACCTGTCGCCCGGCGCTCAACTACTACCTGATTTCCACCTGGCCCGGCGAAGCCAAGGACGATCCGCAATCGCGCCTGATCAACGAACGCGCCCACGCCAACATTCAGAAAGACGGCACTTACTCTGTCGTCCCGCGGATGTGGGGCGGTGTGACCAATCCTTCAGAACTGCGGCGCATCGCCGACGTGGCCGACAAGTACAACGTGCCGATGGTCAAGGTCACCGGCGGCCAACGCATCGACTTGCTGGGGATCAAAAAGCAAGACTTGCCGGGCGTCTGGAAAGACCTGGACATGCCGTCCGGCCACGCCTACGGCAAATCCATCCGCACCGTGAAAACCTGTGTCGGCAGTGAGTTCTGCCGCTTCGGCACCCAGAATTCCACGCAACTGGGCATCGAGCTCGAACATGACCTGTTCAACATGTGGTCGCCACACAAAGTGAAACTGGCTGTCTCCGGTTGCCCACGCAACTGCTCGGAAGCGGGGATCAAGGACGTCGGAATTATCGGCGTGGATTCCGGCTGGGAGATGTACATCGGTGGCAACGGCGGGATCAAGACCGAAGTCGCTGAATTCTTCGTCAAGTTGAAAACCGCTGAAGAGGTGCGCGAATACAACGGCGCTTTCCTGCAGCTGTACCGTGAAGAAGCCTTCTACCTCGAGCGCACCGTGCATTACCTGCAACGGGTCGGCATGGAACACATCAAGAAAGCCGTGCTGGAAGACCCGGTACGGCGCAAGGCACTCAACGAACGCCTGCAATTCTCCCTGTCGTTCGAACAGGACCCGTGGAAAGAACGCCTCGAGCAACCACTGCTGAAAAAAGAATTCGAAGTCATTCCCGTGAAGAACCTGGAGGTGTCGGTATGAACTGGCTGGATATCTGCGCACTGGAAGAGATCAACACCCTTGGCTCGCGGATCGTCGCCGGCCCGAAAGGCGACATTGCGATTTTTCGTACGAGCGACGATGAGGTTTTCGCCCTCGACGACCGCTGCCCGCACAAGGGCGGGCCGCTGTCCCAGGGGTTGATCTACGGCAAACGGGTCGCCTGCCCGCTGCACAACTGGCAGATCGACCTGGAAACCGGCGAGGCCCAGGCTCCCGATATCGGCTGCGCCCACCATCATTCGGCACGGGTCGAAAATGGCCGGGTGTTGCTGGCTCTGCGGGAAGCAAGCTGATGGACCGCCAAATCACCGCCTCCACCTGCTGCTACTGCGGGGTCGGCTGCGGCGTGCTGATCGAGCATGACGGCGAGCGCATTCTCGGCGTCAGCGGCGATCCGGCGCACCCGGCCAACTTCGGCAAATTGTGCAGTAAAGGTTCGACCTTGCATCTGACCGGCGACCTGACCGCGCGGGCCTTGTACCCGCAACTGCGCCTGGGCAAAGGACTGGCTCGCAGCCGCACAGATTGGGACAGCGCCCTCGATCACGCCGCCAGTGTCTTCGCCAAGACCATCGCCGAACACGGCCCGGACAGCGTCGCGTTCTATATCTCCGGGCAATTGCTGACCGAGGATTACTACGCCTTCAACAAACTGGCGCGGGCGCTGGTGGGCACCAACAACATCGACAGCAATTCACGGCTGTGCATGTCTTCAGCGGTGGTCGGCTACAAGCGCAGCCTCGGCGCCGATGCTCCGCCCTGCAACTACGAAGACCTGGAACTGAGCGACTGCGTGATGATCGTCGGCAGCAACATGGCCTACGCCCACCCGATCCTGTTTCGTCGCCTGGAAGAAGCCAAATCCCATCGTCCGCAGATGAAAGTCATCGTCATCGACCCACGGCGCACCGACACCTGCGATCTGGCTGACCTGCACCTGGCGATTCTGCCCGGTACCGATGTCGCGTTGTTCCATGGGATTTTGCACTTGCTGCTGTGGGAAGACTGGATCGACCGCGACTTCATCAAGGCCCACACCGAAGGCTTGGCCGAGCTGAAAAAGCTGGTGCGCGACTACACCCCGACAATGGTTTCGCAACTCTGTGGCATCAGCGTCGAGCAACTGCACCAATGCGCGGAATGGGTCGGCACGTCACCGAGCTTTCTGTCGCTGTGGTGCATGGGGCTGAATCAGTCCACCGCCGGCAGCGCGAAGAACAGCGCGCTGATCAACCTGCACTTGGCTACCGGGCAAATCGGCCGGCCCGGTGCAGGACCTTTCTCGCTGACCGGTCAGCCCAATGCCATGGGCGGCCGGGAAACCGGCAGCTTGTCGAATCTGCTGCCAGGCCATCGCGAAGCGGCCAATGCCGAGCACCGCGCGCAAGTGGCCGCCTACTGGGGCGTCGATCAACTGCCCGAAAACACCGGGCTCACGGCCATCGAACTGTTCGAGCAGATGCGCAGCGGCAAGATCAAAGCCCTGTGGATTGCCTGCACCAACCCTGCCCAGTCGCTGCCGGACCAGACCACTGTGCGCGAGGCACTGCAAGCCTGCCCGTTCGTGGTGTTGCAGGAAGCCTTCCACACCACCGAAACCGCCGCATTCGCCGACCTGTTGCTGCCCGCCGCCAGTTGGGGTGAAAAGGACGGCACGGTTACCAACTCCGAGCGGCGCATTTCCCACGTCCGCCGAGCCATCGGCGCACCCGGTGAAGCACGGCCCGACTGGGCGATCACGGTGGATTTCGCACAGCGCCTGGAACAACATCTGCGTCCTGGAGCCTCCAGCCTGTTTGCCTTTGAAACCCCAGCACAGGTCTTCGACGAATACAAACAACTGACTCGCGGCCGCGACCTCGACCTGTCCGGGATCAGTCATGAGTTGATCGACCAGCTCGGACCGCAGCAATGGCCCTTCCCCGCCGGAGCCCGCGAAGGCACCGCGCGGTTGTACCTTGACGGGGTATTCCCGACCGCCAGCGGGCGTGCGCAGTTCGTGACCGACCCCTATCGCGCCGCCAAGGAACAACGCGATGCGCGTTTCCCGCTGACCTTGATCACCGGCCGCCTGCGCGATCAATGGCACGGCATGAGCCGCACCGGCACCGCCGCGCAGCTGTTCGGCCATGTCAGCGAAGCCGTGTTGAGCCTGCACCCGGATGAACTGCGTCGGCATCGCCTGCAACCTGGCGACCTGATCAATCTGAAAAGTCGCCGGGGCGCGGTGATCCTGCCGGTCAGCAGCGACGACAGCGTACGTCCGGGCCAGGCTTTCCTGCCGATGCATTGGGGCGACCGCTTTCTCAAGGGCGGTGTGAATACCCTCACCCTTCCCGCCTTCGATCCATTGTCGAAGCAACCTGAACTCAAACACAGCGGTGTACGACTCGAGCCTGTGAATTTGCCCTGGCAGCTTTTCGCCCTGATCGAAGGTGATGTTCAACAGCACCTGGAGACGTTGCGACCACTCTGCGAGGCGTTTTCCTACGCCAGCCTCAGCTTGGCCGGCCGTGAGCGTCCCGCGCTGCTGATACGCGCCGCCAGCGCCACCGCGCCAGAGCCGCAGTTGTTGCGTGATATCGATCAATGCCTGGGGCTCAACGACGGCCCGGTATTGGCCTACGACGACCCCCGGCGCTCGATCGGTAAACGGGTGCGTATCGAGAACGGCCGGATCACCGCGATTCGCCTGGCCGGTGAAACACTCGCCCAACATTGGCTGCAAAGCCTGTGGCTCGAAGGTCGCGCCGACGAACAACTGCGCCGTTGGCTGCTGGCACCGTTGAGTGCGCCACCAGGCAACGCTGGCGCCCCTGCATCCGGCAGCAAAACCCTGTGCAACTGCATGAACGTCAGCCAGAACGCAATCTGTGCCGGAATCAGCCGTGGCCTGGACTTGCAAGGTTTGAAACAAGAATTGGGCTGCGGCACGCAATGCGGCTCCTGCGTCCCGGAAATCAAGCGTTTACTGGCCGCCACTGCGCAGCCAGTCGCCGTCACCTCGTGAGGAAAACACTATGAGCGCAAAAGTCTGGCTGGTGGGTGCGGGTCCCGGCGATCCGGAATTGCTGACCCTCAAGGCGGTTCGTGCGTTGCGCGAAGCGGACGTGGTGTTGATCGACGATCTGGTCAATCCTGCGGTACTGGAGCATTGCCCGAATGCGCGAATTATTCCCGTGGGCAAGCGCGGCGGCTGTCGCTCCACGCCTCAAGCCTTCATTCATCGCCTGATGCTGCGTTATACCCGCCACGGCAAATGCGTGGTGCGGCTCAAGGGTGGCGATCCGTGCATCTTCGGACGCGGCGGTGAAGAGGCGCAGTGGTTACGTGAACGAGGGGTCGAGGTTGAATTGGTCAATGGCATCACCGCTGGCCTTGCCGGCGCGACCCAATGTGATATTCCACTGACGCTGCGGGGTGTCGCCCGTGGCGTGACACTGGTCACGGCGCACACTCAGGATGACAGCAGCCTGAACTGGCAGGCCCTGGCTCAAGGCGGCACCACGTTGGTGGTCTATATGGGTGTCGCAAAACTGAGCGAGATTCGTGAGCAACTGCTGGCCGGTGGAATGGCCGCCGATACGCCCGTGGCGATGATCGAAAACGCTTCGCTGCCGCACCAACGGGAATGCCGGAGCGACCTGACAGCAATGGAAGAGGATGCCCTCAGCTTTCAGTTGAAGAGCCCGGCGATCCTGGTGATCGGTGCCGTGGCAGCCTGCGCAACTTCATCGATGTGGGAGCGCGACTTGCCCGCGATGGTGGCCGATCAATCAGCCTGAACCCTACCTATTACTCCCTCTTCACCAAATCGCAGACAAAGAAAAGCCCGGCCTAAGCCGGGCTTTTCTTGAGCTGCGAGCTAATTACTTAGCTTGAGCTTCAACCTTCGCTTCTACGCGACGGTTTACAGCGCGACCAGCTTCAGTGGCGTTGTCAGCAACTGGGCGGGATTCGCCGTAGCCAACAGACTGAACGCGGGACGGCGAAACACCGTACTGGTTGGTCAGAACTTGCTTAACGGCGTTTGCACGACGCTCGGACAGTTTCTGGTTGTAAGCATCAGGACCGACGGAGTCAGTGTGACCTTCAACAACAGTAGTGGTGGATGGGTACTGCTTCATGAAGTCAGCCAGGTTTTTGATGTCGCCGTAGCTGTTAGGCTTGACTACCGACTTGTTGAAGTCGAATTTCACGTCCAGCTCAACACGAACAACTTCAGCAACTGCTGGGCAGCCATCAGCGTCAACAGTTACGTTGGCTGGGGTGTCTGGGCACTTGTCAACGTTGTCGCAAACGCCATCGTTGTCGCTGTCGGAGCAAACTTCAGCCGGTGCTGGAACTGGAGCAGCAGCAGGCTTGGAGCCGCCACCGAAGTTCACACCGATACCGACGCTAGGAGCCCACTCGGTGTCGCCCTGGTCGATGTTGTACTGAGCTTCAACGCCAGCACGGGCGTAGAAGTTTTCAGTGAAGTACAGCTTGGCACCGCCGCCAACGTTGGCGAAAGTGGAGCGGTTACGACCCGAACCGTTCTGGCCAATGCTCTGGTCCGAGAAACCGGCAGAAACGTATGGACGGATCATGTCGCCTGGGTTGTTGAAGTGGTACAGAGCGTCCAGAGCGGTATCAGCGCCCTTTACGTTGCGACCATCATCTGCACGTACGTTGTGTACTTCGTCGTAGGCCAGACGCAGTTCTACGTCGTCGGTCAGGAAGTAACCAACCGAGCCGCCGAACAGGTTGCCGTTGTTCTTGAAGTTACGATCGCTGTCGTACTGTTCTTTCTTGGCGAAGCCTTCGATTTCAACTGCGCCTTGGCCTTGTGCCAGCGCGCCGAACGAAGTAGCGGCAATAAGAGAACCAATGGCCAAGCCCAAGGTGTTTTTCAGTTTCATCCGTTAAATCCCCATCTGGTGATTGTGAAGCAGTCCCGCAAACCGGGGGACAACTCGGCGGCAAGTCTATCAGAACTTGCCTACACGTAAGAGATATTTGCGCCAAACTAAGTTTCGGCAATGCCTGCAAATTTCTCACGCAATTTGTCTAGAGCGCGTTTGTACCGCATTTTTGTTGCACTCAAACCCATGTGCATGATGTCTGCGATCTCCTGAAACTCCAGCTCTGCGACAAAACGTAGCACCAGAATTTCACGGTCAATCGGGTTCACATACACCAGCCAGCGATCAAGTCCGCCCTTCTCCTCGGGTTTCGGCGCCTTTTCTTCAGACGCTTCCTCGAGGGGGTCCAGACTCAAAGCGTCCATCAAGCGACGCTTACGCCGTTCCTTCCGATACTGCGTGATGCATTCGTTGTACGTGATGCTGTAGAGCCACGTCTTGAACTTCGATTTGCCCTCGAAGTTCTTCAGGCCGTACAGCACCTTCAACATCACTTCCTGACAGACATCGTCTGCATCACGATCGTTCCCCAGGTACCGTGCACAAACGTTAAATAATGTTCGCTGGTAACGCCGCATCAGTTCTTCATAGGCGCGCGTTACGTGAAACAGCTCGGTATGCGAGCGCGCGACCAACTCCTCATCAGAGAGCTCGCGGGGGTCGTAGCGCGTGGAGAGCGATTGAGCTTTATTCAAAACAAGTCGGGCCGACAGTCAGGTCAATGTCCGCCGCTGCCCTTCAGGGCAATTTGCGGCGGCATACATTAGCAGGATTTGCCGGGTTAGCGGCTACTCACATGCTGCTCCAGGAGAATCCGATTCGAGAGAGAGACTAGCTCACCCTCGTCGGTCAGCACCGTGGTTTTCACCGTGCCGATCTCTTCGATCTGCCCTTCGACCTCGCCAACACGCACTTGTTGCCCAACCTGATACAACTCACGCACATAGATTCCCGCAAGAATCTGACCGGCAATTTCCCGGCTTCCCAACCCCATGGCCAGCGCAACCGCCAGACCAACGGTAATCAAGACGATCACAATCACGTGGTTGAGCAGGTCTGTCTTGACCTCCAACTGGCTGATCGCAACCGAAATACTGATGATGATCACCAGGCCCTGGGCAATCCGCCCCAGGCCCGCGGCGTAATCCAGCCCTACACCTTCTGCCGCGCCACGTACCAGCCCATTGGCCAGTTGCGCCAGCAAGACACCCACCAGCAGCACCAGCGCCGCGCCGAATACTTTCGGAACATACAGCGCCAGCATGTCCAGCGTAGCCGAAACTCGTTCAAGTCCAAGGGATTCTGCGGCAGAAACGAGAAAAATCAGCAGGACGAACCAGTAGACAATTTTGCCGATCAGCGTCGAAATAGGCACCTGGAGGCCGGCGCGGGACAGCAATTTGGTCAGTCCGGTGCCACCCATCAGGCGATCAAGGCCCAATTTGGCGAGCAATTTTGAGAGCAGCGTGTCCAGCAGCTTGGCCACGACAAAACCCAGCAGCAGCACAACCAGTGCGCCAAACAGGTTCGGAATGAAGTTCGCAACTTTGGTCCACAACGCAGTCATTGCAGTGACGAGGCTCTGAGTCCAGAGATCAAGTTCCATATTCAATCAGCCTTATCAGCAGTGCGGGCGGTAGGTTTACGCAGACGAGAAACCGGCGCTACATGGGCCGATCCGTTATTCAGGGCGATCATCAGCGCGGGCAGCCAACGGCCCAGCAGGCTGAACAGATCGCCGGCACCGACCTGGCGGTTGGCGGTTTTCAGTACACGCCCCAGACAGGCATCGTCGTCACGGCTGGACGGCGATGCTTTGAGCATGTCACGCAAAGACTGTTCAAACGGATCGTGCATACGCACCTCTCGTGATGTCTGTCAAAGACGCGGTTAGATTTGGTCGGGTCACATGGCTCATCGTCAGACCCAGCGTAAACGTCGGAATAACCACCACTGCCCCAGCGCCACCAAGACCATCAACAGGCAGGCGATCAGGAAGCCGTAGGGATTGGCAGAGAACGGAATACCGCCGACGTTGATGCCCAAAAGACCGGTCAGAAAACTCATCGGCAAAAAGATTCCGGTGATGATCCCGAAGCGATACATCGTGCGGTTCATGCGCACGCTCAAACGCCGGTCTTCAGCCTCCAGGACCAGCCCCACGCGCTCCCGGGTCAATTCCAGTTCCTCGAGGTAACGGGTCAGGCTGTTGTTCAATTCGTTCCAGTAATCGCCATCGTCTTCGCAGAACCACGGCAGTTTTATCCGCGTCAGCTGACCGAAAATATCCCGCTGCGGCGCCAGAAAACGCTTCAGCCCAGCGGCCCTGCGGCGGATCTGCAAAACAGCCCCATGCTCAGGTGTATACCGTTCGTCGGCATCCAGCTTTTCTTCTTCCTCATCGACAACTTCCGAGAGGTCGCCGACCAGATCCTGCACTTTATGGGTAAGGTATTGCGCCATATACAGGATCAGCTCGGAAGCGCTTCTCGGCCCTTTGCCGTCGGCCAGTTGCACCAACAACTCTTCGGTGGCACGCAACGGCCGCAAACGCAGGGAAATCACCCGTTGGGCCGAACCGAAGATCCGCACCGAGACCATGTCTTCCGGCTCCGCGCCCGGATTCAGGTTGACCCCGCGCAGAAACAGCAGCAGTTCAGAGTCCGGCAGCGGCAAAAGACGCGGTCGGGTGTTCTCTTCCAGCAACAAATCGCAACTAAACTCACTCAGCCCGCTGGATTTGCGCAGCCAAGTCTGGGTTTGCGGGTGACTGCGATCCCAGTGCAGCCACAGGCTTTCGTGGGCCTGCAGCTGCAAATCATCGAGTTCAGTCCGGGCTATCGAACGCGCACCGCCTTTACCGTCCAGCACCAGGGCATGCACCAGCCCCCACTGCGCGTTTTCTTCCTCGAACATCCTCACCCCTATTCTTGAAACAAAAAGCCAGCAGCGCTTATTCAGGCATTTTCAGCGGGCTTGGCGAGACGATCACGCCGTTGTTGTCCGCATAAACGTAGTGGCCCGGGTGAAAGGTTACGCCCGCGAAGGTCACGGCAACGTTGAGATCGCCAACACCGCGCCTGTCGGTTTTCATCGGGTGACTGGCCAGGGCCTGAACCCCCAGATCAGTTTGCGCGATGACGTCGACGTCGCGGATGCAACCGTAGATCACCAGCCCTTCCCAACCGTTGTTCGCGGCTTTCTCGGCCAGCATGTCGCCCAACAGCGCGCGGCGCAGGGAACCGCCACCGTCGACCACCAGCACCTTGCCGTTGCCCTTGAGCTCGACTTGCTCCTTGACCCGCGAGTTGTCTTCGAAACATTTGATGGTCACGATTTCGCCGCCGAAAGAATCACGGCCGCCGAAATTGCTGAACATCGGTTCCAGCACCTGCACCAGCTCCGGATAGGCGTCGCACAGGTCAGGCGTGAGGTAATGGTTCATCGAGAAACTCCTGTAACAAGGAAGACAATCGAGTATGCAGCATACTCGGGCCAAGGCTGGACGGTTGCAAATCGCTCCGTTCGTACGAACACAGCGACCGCATCAATCACTCAAAGTGACCAGAACCACTCAATGCGTCACATATTAGCCGCAAGCCGACCAGAGAGAAATGCCCTTGTTAGAGCATCAGGCTCAAATCGCTGTGGCCAAATCCGGCTTTTCACCCAGTAAAGGCGTCTGTTGATCCGCCAGCCAGCGAGCCACCAACGGCCAGACTTCAGCCTGCGCAGCCTTGCTGACCAGCATTTCCACGTGACCGAAATTATCGCCAAAGCCTTGCTCGCGGCCAAGGGTGATGAACTGCTTGTGCTCGGAGCCGACTTGATCGAACAGCTTATGGCAGGCCCAGGTCGGGTCCTGATGATCGCCCGCGGCACTCACGGCCAGCACCGGCAATTGCACCTCGGCCAAACCCGCCCACCAGTCTTTGTCGGCATCGCCGAAGCGGCCGAACAGCCCGTACCAACGCATGCTTTCCAGGGCCAGGCCTATCGGCTCGTCCTCCGGGCCGCGCTTGAGCCGAGAGCCCGACAGTTGGGCAAAACGCTTGAGAATGAAGCGCCCGCTCCACTCCACCGGTGGAAACTTCAACGGCCAGTAAGTACGGCTGACTTGCGTGCCGAAAAACGCCGCGGAAGCCACGGCGGGCTCGCCCAGGTACTGGCCGCCCAACGCCGCGGCGAGGGTAATGCCGCCCAGCGAATGGCCGATCCAGTGCGGGATCTGGCCGCTTTGCTCGCGCACGAACGCGCCAATGGCCGGCAAATCGTAACGCGCATAGTCGGCGACGCTGTTCTGGCGATAGTTCTGGTTGCGCTGAGACAGGCCGTGACCACGCATTTCCGGAATCCACACATCGAATCCCAGACGCGTCAGGTAAGCGCCCAGGCCCAAACCTTTGGGAGAAAACCAGAACCGCCGATTGGAAAAACTGCCATGCAGCAGAATCACCGGCACGCCACGCACCGCCGGCTCATCGGCCAGGCCCAGGCGTGTCACAGCCAGCTCAACGGTGCCGTCGGGGCTGTTGCCGGGTTTCAAACGATAGACGTCTTCGCTCAGATCGCCGCGCCGCTCGGCGCTGATCAGGGCGACAGGAAATAGGTTGCTGCTACTTTGCATATGCTCTTGCACAAAAAAGGGCGGCATCCAGAGGAGCCCGCCCTACTTGAATCTCTGAAAGGGCCGATCACAGATCGGCCCCTTCACTCACACCATCAGGCCGAAGCCTGACCTTCAGCCAGGAAGAACCAGGTTTCCAGTACGGAATCGGGGTTCAGCGAAACGCTTTCGATGCCCTGCTCCATCAGCCACTTGGCCAGGTCCGGGTGGTCCGAAGGGCCCTGACCGCAGATGCCGATGTACTTGCCGGCCTTGTTGCACGCGGCAATGGCGTTGGCCAGCAGCTTCTTGACTGCAGGGTTACGCTCGTCGAACAGGTGCGCGATGATCCCGGAGTCACGGTCCAGGCCCAGGGTAAGCTGGGTCAGGTCGTTGGAGCCGATGGAGAAACCGTCGAAGAACTCGAGGAACTCTTCAGCCAGGATCGCGTTGGACGGCAGTTCGCACATCATGATCACGCGCAGACCGTTGTCGCCACGGGCCAGACCGTTTTCAGCCAGCAGATCGACCACCTGGCTCGCTTCGCCCAGGGTACGGACGAACGGCACCATGATTTCAACGTTGGTCAGGCCCATCTCGTTACGCACGCGCTTGAGGGCGCGGCATTCGAGCTCGAAGCAGTCACGGAACGATTCGCTGATGTAACGCGAAGCGCCACGGAAACCCAGCATCGGGTTTTCTTCTTCCGGCTCGTAGAGTTTGCCGCCGATCAGGTTTGCGTATTCGTTGGACTTGAAGTCCGACAGACGCACGATGACCTTTTTCGGCCAGAACGCTGCCGCCAGGGTGCTGATACCTTCGACCAGTTTGTCGACATAGAAGCCAACCGGGTCGTTGTAACCAGCAATGCGCTTGTCGACGCTGTCCTTGATTTCCTGCGGCAGGCCACCGTAGTTCAACAGCGCCTTGGGGTGCACGCCGATCATGCGGTTGATGATGAATTCCAGACGGGCCAGGCCCACACCGGCGTTCGGCAGTTGCGCGAAGTCGAAGGCGCGGTCCGGGTTGCCGACGTTCATCATGATCTTGAACGGCAGCTCCGGCATGGCATCCACGGAGTTTTTCTTGATGTCGAAGCCCAGTTCGCCTTCGAAGATGTAACCGGTGTCGCCTTCAGCGCAGGAAACGGTCACGCCCTGGCCGTCTTTCAACAGCTGGGTGGCGTTGCCGCAACCGACCACGGCCGGGATGCCCAGCTCGCGAGCGATGATCGCCGCGTGGCAGGTACGGCCGCCACGGTTGGTGACGATGGCGCTGGCGCGCTTCATGACCGGTTCCCAGTCCGGGTCGGTCATGTCGGAAACCAGCACGTCGCCCGGCTGGACTTTGTCCATCTCGGACACGTCCTTGATGATCCGCACCTTGCCGGCGCCGATGCGCTGGCCGATGGCACGACCTTCCACCAGCACGGTGCCGGTTTCTTTCAACAGGTAACGTTCCATGACGTTGGCCTGGGTACGACTCTTCACGGTTTCCGGACGGGCCTGCACGATGTAGAGCTTGCCGTCGTCGCCGTCTTTGGCCCATTCGATGTCCATCGGGCACTTGTAGTGCTTCTCGATGATCATCGCCTGCTTGGCCAGCTCGCTGACTTCGGCGTCGGTCAGGCAGAAACGCGCACGATCGGCCTTGTCCACGTCGATGGTCTTGACCGATTTACCGGCCTTGGCTTCGTCACCGTAGATCATCTTGATGGCTTTGCTGCCCAGGTTGCGACGCAGGATGGCCGGGCGACCGGCTTCCAGCGTGCCTTTGTGGACGTAGAACTCATCCGGGTTCACCGCGCCTTGTACGACGGTTTCACCCAGGCCGTAGGCGCCGGTGATGAACACCACATCACGGAAGCCCGATTCGGTATCGAGGGTGAACATCACCCCGGCGGTGCCGGTTTCGGAGCGGACCATGCGCTGCACGCCAGCCGACAGGGCCACCAGCTTGTGGTCGAAGCCCTGGTGGACGCGGTAGGAAATGGCGCGATCGTTGAACAGTGAAGCGAACACCTCTTTGGCGGCGCGAATGACGTTTTCGACACCACGGATGTTCAGGAAGGTTTCCTGCTGACCGGCGAAGGAAGCGTCCGGCAGGTCTTCGGCGGTAGCGGAAGAGCGCACGGCCACGGCCATGTCAGGGTTGCCGGCGGACAGCGTGGCGAACGCGGTGCGGATCTCGGCGTTGAGCTTCTCGGGGAACTCGGCTTCCATGATCCATTGACGGATCTGGGCGCCGGTCTTGGCCAAGGCGTTTACATCATCGACGTCCAGGGCGTCGAGGGCGGCATGGATCTGATCGTTCAGGCCGCTCAGTTCCAGAAAATCACGATAAGCCTGAGCTGTCGTGGCAAAGCCACCTGGCACCGATACACCGGCGCCTGCAAGGTTACTGATCATCTCGCCCAGGGATGCGTTCTTGCCCCCCACATGCTCTACATCATGGACGCCGAGCTTATCGAGGGAAACTACGTACTCTACCAAGGTGATCTCTCCACTAACTGTGTTGGAAAAGCTCAGAAGCCGGCGACTCGGGGGAGCCTTTGCCGGCTGTATGGCCTGGACCTGGAAAATAAGTGAGAATGCGGGCCATCGGTGGCCGACAAATCGCGCCTACTATATCCAAGAATCGTCACTAGCTTAAGGCCCAAGGTGCAAATGAAACGATCTGCTTTCTTTATCTCCGATGGCACCGGCATTACCGCCGAAACCCTCGGCCAAAGCCTGCTGGCGCAGTTCGAAAACATTACCTTCAGCAAAATCATACGACCGTACATCGACGACGCTGATAAAGCGCGGGCCATGGTACAACAAATCAACAAAGCCGCCGAAAACGATGGTTTTCGTCCGATTATTTTCGACACCATTGTCAATCAGGACATTCGTGAGATTCTCGCAACGTCGAATGGTTTCATGATCGACATTTTCTCGACCTTCCTGGCGCCCCTTGAACAGGAGCTGACCGAGCATTCTTCCTACACCGTCGGCAAATCCCACTCCATCGGCCATAACTCCAATTACATGGAGCGTATCGAGGCGGTGAACTTCGCCCTCGACAATGACGATGGTGCCCGCACGCACTATTACGACAAAGCTGACTTGATACTAGTAGGCGTGTCGCGATGCGGCAAAACACCGACGTGTTTGTACATGGCCATGCAATTCGGCATCCGCGCAGCCAACTATCCGCTGACCGAAGACGACATGGAGCGCCTGCAACTGCCGACCGCCCTGCGCGCCCATCATCACAAGCTGTTCGGCCTGACCATCGACCCGGACCGCCTCACCGCGATCCGCAACGAACGCAAGCCCAACAGCCGCTATTCGAGCTACGCGCAGTGCGAATTCGAAGTGCGCGAGGTGGAGAATCTGTTCCGACGCGAGAACATTCCCCACATCAATTCCACGCATTTCTCCGTGGAAGAGATCTCGGCGAAGATTCTGGTGGAGAAAGGTGTGGAACGGCGGTTCAAGTAGATAGTCGGCGGCAGTTATGCCGCCTTCGCGGCCAGCTAGATCACAAACAAATCCACAAACCGGTTCACCGGCGTCGCTTCAAGTGCTGCCGGGTCCTTGCACAGCGCAAGGATCTCGGCGCTTCGCTGAGCCGTGAAGCGCGTCGTCAGGTTGACCTTGAACTTGTCTTCCAGCAACGGAATGCCATCAGCACGGCGCCGGCGATGACCGATCGGGTACTCCACCATCACGTTATCGGTGCTGGAACCGTCCTTGAAGAACACCTGTACAGCGTTGGCGATGGAGCGTTTGTCCGCCTCCAGGTATTCGCGGGTGAAACGCGGGTCTTCGACAATGACCATTTTGTCGCGCAGCACATCGATAATCGGGTGCGCGGCGTGGAAGTCGTCTTCGTACTGCTCGGCCACCAGATTGCCGAATACCAGGGGTACGGCGGTCATGTACTGGAGGCAGTGATCGCGGTCCGCAGCGTTGGCCAGCGGGCCGACCTTGGAGATGATGCGGATCGCTGATTCGTGGGTGGTGATAACGATCCTGTCGATTTCATGCAGGCGATTCCTGACCAATGGATGCAGGGTGACGGCAGCCTCGCAGGCCGTTTGCGCGTGGAACTCAGCGGGGAAGCTGATCTTGAACAGCACGTTTTCCATCACATAGCTGCCGAACGGCCGGGAAAAACTGAAAGCTCGCTTGCCTTCAGGCTTGAGCCCCAGGTCGTTGTTGGTGTGGCTGAACAGTACATCGTAGAAACCCCATTGCTTGGCGGTCAGTACGCCGGGGATGCCCATCTCACCACGCATCGCAATGTCCGCCAGACGCACGCCCCGACTGGTCGCGTCTCCGGCCGCCCAGGATTTACGCGATCCGGCGTTCGGCGCATGCCGGTAAGTGCGCAGCGCCTGGCCATCGGCAAAGGCATGAGACAACGCCGACAGCAGCTGCTCGCGATTGGCGCCCATGAGTTTGGCAGTGACGGCGGTCGAGGCGACTTTCACCAGAATCACGTGATCGAGACCGACGCGGTTGAACGAATTTTCCAGGGCGATCACGCCCTGAATCTCGTGCGCCATGATCATGGCTTCCAGCACAGCGCGAATGGTCAACGGGGCGTCGCCATTGGCCAGGCGCTTTTGCGACAGGTGGTCGGCCACCGCGAGAATACCGCCGAGGTTATCGGACGGATGGCCCCATTCGGCGGCGAGCCAGGTGTCGTTGTAATCGAGCCAGCGGACGATGCAACCGATGTCCCAAGCGGCCTTGACCGGGTCGAGACGATAGCTGGTGCCGGGCACGCGGGCGCCGAAGGGGACGACAGTGCCTTCGACGATAGGACCCAGGTGTTTGGTGCATTCGGGGAAACGCAGCGCCAGCAAGCCGCAGCCGAGGGTGTCCATCAGGCAATTGCGGGCAGTATCAAGCGCCTCGGGCGACTGGATGTTGAAATTGAGGACGTAGTCGGCGATGTCCTGCAGAACCGTGTCGTAGTCGGGGCGGGTGTTCAGGTCGACGTTGGCGCTCATGTTCGATTCACTCTTGAAGTGGTTCGTTGATGGGACCTCGGTTCAGGGTAGTCTCAGTCGGTACAACACTCTTGTTTTGGAAATGCATCACCTATGGGAGCGGCGCTCCCACAGGGATTTGTGTATGCCTGGATTGAGGTTAGAAACAATCCCCCGGCACCCGGACATAACCTTCCATCAACACCCGCGCACTGCGGCTCATGATGGCTTTTTTCACCGTCCACTCACCGTTGACCTTTGCGGCCTCGGCGCCCACGCGCAAGGTGCCGGACGGATGGCCGAAGCGCACGGCGTTGCGTTCGATACCGCCCGCTGCCAGGTTGACCAAGGTGCCGGAAATCGCCGCCGCCGTGCCGATCGCCACCGCTGCCGTGCCCATCATGGCGTGGTGCAGCTTGCCCATGGACAACGCGCGCACCAGCAGGTCGATGTCGGCGGCTGCGATTTTCTTGCCGCTGGACGCAATGTAATCCGCAGGTGGGGCGACGAACGCGACCTTCGGCGTGTGCTGGCGCTTGGCGGCTTCATCCAGGTGTTCAATCAGCCCCATGCGCAGCGCACCGTAAGCGCGGATGGTTTCGAACATTGCCAAAGCCTCCAGGTCACTGTTGATCGCGCCCTGCAACTCGGTGCCGGTGTAGCCGATGTCTTCGGCGTTGATGAATATGGTCGGGATGCCAGCGTTGATCAGGGTAGCCTTGAGCGTGCCGACACCTGGCACTTCAAGGTCGTCCACCAGATTGCCGGTGGGGAACATCGAGCCACCGCCACCCTCTTCTTCCGCCGCCGGATCCATGAATTCGAGCTGCACTTCGGCGGCCGGAAAGGTCACGCCGTCGAGTTCAAAATCACCGGTTTCCTGCACCTCGCCATTGGTGATCGGTACATGAGCGATGATGGTCTTGCCGATGTTGGCCTGCCACACGCGCACCACCGCCACACCGTTGTGCGGAATGCGGCTGGCATCCACCAGGCCATTGCTGATGGCGAACGAACCGACCGCCGCCGACAGGTTGCCGCAGTTGCCACTCCAGTCGACGAAAGGTTTGTCGATGGCGACCTGACCGAACAGGTAATCGACGTCGTGATCGGCCTTGATGCTTTTCGACAGGATCACGGTTTTGCTGGTGCTGGAGGTCGCGCCGCCCATGCCGTCGATTTGCTTCTCGTACGGATCGGGGCTGCCGATCACGCGCAGCAACAAGGCATCGCGGGCGGTGCCTGGCATCTGCGCCGCTTCGGGCAAATCCTTGAGGCTGAAGAACACGCCTTTGCTGGTGCCGCCGCGCATGTAGGTGGCAGGGATTTTTATCTGAGATGCGTGAGCCATATTGATCCTGTATGGCCAGCGCGGGACTTGAAATCCCGCGCGGCTCGTCGTGTTAAACGGCAACCGCCGACTCTTCGAGGAAGTCCTGAGCGAAACGCTGCAACACGCCGCCGGCCTCGTAGATCGACACTTCTTCGGCGGTGTCGAGGCGGCAGGTCACCGGCACTTCGACGCGTTCACCGTTCTTGCGGTTGATCACCAGCGTCAGCGTCGCGCGCGGGGTGCGATCGCCGATCACGTCATAGGTTTCGCTGCCATCTATCCCTAAGGTTTTACGATTGGTGCCCGGCAGGAACTCCAGCGGCAACACGCCCATGCCCACCAGGTTGGTGCGGTGAATGCGCTCGAAACCTTCGGCGGCAATCGCTTCCACCCCCGCCAGACGCACGCCTTTGGCCGCCCAGTCCCGGGACGAACCCTGGCCATAGTCGGCACCGGCAATGATGATCAGCGGCTGCTTGCGTTCCATGTAGGTTTCGATGGCTTCCCACATGCGCATCACTTTGCCTTCCGGCTCCACGCGGGCAAGAGAACCCTGCTTGACCTTGCCGTTTTCCTGCACCATTTCATTGAACAGTTTCGGGTTGGCGAAGGTTGCGCGCTGCGCGGTCAAGTGGTCGCCGCGGTGCGTGGCGTAGGAGTTGAAGTCCTCTTCCGGCAGGCCCATTTTCGCCAGGTACTCACCCGCTGCGCTGTCGAGCATGATCGCGTTAGAAGGCGACAGGTGATCGGTGGTGATGTTGTCCGGCAGCACCGCCAGCGGGCGCATGCCCTTGAGCGGACGCGCGCCGGCCAGCGCGCCTTCCCAGTACGGCGGACGACGGATGTAGGTGCTCATCTCGCGCCAGTCGTACAGCGGCGTGACTTTCGGGCCAGTGTCTTCGTGGATGGCGAACATCGGAATGTACACTTGGCGGAACTGCTCCGGCTTGACCGAGGCCTTGACCACCGCGTCGATTTCTTCGTCGCTCGGCCAGATGTCTTTCAGGCGGATTTCCTTGCCATCGACCACGCCCAGTACATCTTTTTCGATGTCGAAACGGATGGTGCCGGCGATGGCATAAGCCACCACCAATGGCGGCGATGCGAGGAACGCCTGCTTGGCGTACGGGTGAATCCGCCCGTCGAAGTTGCGGTTGCCAGAGAGTACGGCGGTGGCATACAGGTCGCGGTCGATGATCTCTTGCTGGATCACCGGATCCAGCGCACCAGACATGCCGTTGCAGGTAGTGCAAGCGAAGGCCACGACGCCGAAGCCGAGTTGCTCCAGCTCTTTGGTCAGGCCGGCTTCATCCAGATACAGCGCCACGGTTTTCGAACCGGGTGCCAGGGACGACTTGACCCATGGCTTGCGGGTCAGCCCAAGCTGGTTGGCATTGCGCGCCAGCAGGCCGGCGGCAATGACGTTGCGCGGGTTACTGGTGTTGGTGCAACTGGTGATGGCGGCGATGATCACCGCACCGTCCGGCATCTGGCCGGGCACGTCTTCCCACTGGCCGGAGATGCCTTTGGCAGCCAGATCCGAGGTCGCGACACGCGCATGCGGATTGCTCGGGCCGGCCATGTTGCGCACCACCGAGGACAGGTCGAAGCTCAACCCGCGCTCGTACTGCGCGCCTTTGAGGCTATCGGCCCACAGGCCGGTCTGTTTGGCGTAGCTCTCGACCAGTTGCACTTGCTCGTCTTCACGGCCGGTGAGTTTCAGGTAGTCGATGGTCTGCTGGTCGATGTAGAACATTGCCGCAGTGGCGCCGTATTCCGGGGCCATGTTGGAAATGGTCGCGCGGTCGCCGAGGGTCAGGTTTGACGCACCTTCACCAAAGAACTCCAGCCACGCGCCGACGACTTTCTGTTTGCGCAGGTATTCGGTCAGCGCCAGCACCATGTCGGTAGCGGTGATGCCCGGTTGCAGCTTGCCAGTAAGCTCGACGCCAACGCTTTCCGGCAAACGCATCCACGACGCGCGGCCGAGCATCACGCTTTCCGCTTCCAGACCGCCGACGCCGATGGCGATCACACCCAGTGCATCGACATGCGGGGTATGACTGTCGGTGCCGACGCAGGTATCAGGGAAAGCCACGCCGTCGCGCACCTGGATCACCGGCGACATTTTCTCCAGGTTGATCTGGTGCATGATCCCGTTGCCCGGCGGGATCACGTCGACGTTCTTGAAGGCTTTCTTGGTCCAGTTAATGAAGTGAAAACGGTCTTCGTTACGACGGTCTTCGATGGCGCGGTTCTTTTCGAAAGCCTCGGGATCGAAGCCGCCGGACTCGACGGCCAGCGAGTGATCGACGATCAATTGCGTCGGCACCACCGGGTTCACTTGCGCCGGGTCGCCGCCTTGCAGGGCAATGGCATCGCGCAAGCCGGCAAGGTCCACCAGGGCGGTCTGGCCGAGAATGTCGTGGCACACCACGCGGGCCGGAAACCATGGGAAGTCGAGGTCGCGTTTGCGCTCGATCAGTTGTTTCAGGGAATCAGTGAGCGTGGCCGGGTCACAGCGACGCACGAGGTTTTCCGCCAGCACGCGGGAGGTGTACGGCAGGGTGTCGTAGGCGCCGGGCGCAATGGCATCGACCGCCGCACGGACGTCGAAATAATCCAGAGAGCTGCCGGGCAGCGGTTTGCGGAATTCAGTATTCATCGTCAGGACTCGGTCGCGGTAATTTCAAAAGGTGGGCGCCTGGCACCGGGCTGAACCCTGACCTGCAGGGTTCCCGGTTCCTTCAGTAACCAGTACCGGCGCCCTCCCCGGTCAGCGTTGTTCGATTGGCACGAACTTGCGCTGTTCGACGCCGACGTACTCGGCGCTCGGGCGGATGATGCGGTTGTTGGCACGTTGCTCGAACACGTGGGCCGCCCAGCCGGTCAGGCGCGAGCAGACGAAGATCGGTGTGAATAACTTGGTCGGGATGCCCATGAAGTGGTACGTCGAGGCGTGGTAGAAGTCAGCGTTCGGGAACAGTTTCTTCTGTTCCCACATGGTTGCGTCGATGGCTTCTGAAACCGGGAACAACACCGTGTCGCCCACTTCGTCGGCGAGTTTTTTCGACCAACCCTTGATCACCTCATTGCGCGGATCGTTGTCCTTATAGATCGCGTGGCCGAAGCCCATGATTTTGTCCTTGCGTGCCAGCATGCCGAGGGTGCCCTCGACCGCCTCTTCCGGCGAGCTGAAGCGCTCGATCATTTCCATCGCCGCTTCGTTGGCCCCGCCGTGCAGCGGGCCGCGCAGGGAACCGATGGCAGCTGTGATGCAGGAATACAGATCCGACAGCGTCGAGGCACACACCCGGGCGGTGAAGGTCGAGGCGTTGAATTCGTGTTCCGCGTAGAGGATCAGCGAAACGTTCATCACCTTGACGTGCAATTCGCTCGGTTTCTTGTCATGCAACAGGTGCAGGAAATGGCCGCCGATGCAGGCTTCGTCGGTCACGCAGTTGATGCGCTTGCCGTCGTGGCTGAAGCGATACCAGTAGCACATGATCGCCGGGAACGCGGCCAGCAGGCGGTCGGTTTTGTCGTGCTGCTCGGAGAAATCTTTCTCCGGCTCGATGTTGCCCAGGAACGAGCAACCGGTGCGCATCACATCCATTGGATGGGCGTCGGCGGGGATGCGCTCCAGCACTTCCTTCAACGCTTGCGGCAGGTCGCGCAGCTTGCTTAGTTTCTCGGTATAGCCGGCCAGTTGTAACTGGGTCGGCAGTTCGCCGTACAGCAGCAGGTAAGCCACTTCTTCGAACTGTGCGTCAGCCGCCAGTTCGCGCACGTCGTAACCGCGATAGGTCAGGCCGGCACCCGACTGGCCCACGGTGGACAGTGCGGTTTGCCCGGCAACCTGGCCACGGAGCCCGGCGCCACTGAGTACTTTTGCTTCGGCCATTGCTGTCTCCAATCTTGAATTTGTTAGGGAATCGGCAAGTTGTGGGGGATTGCGCCTTACTTCTTCGCCGCAAACAACGCATCGAGCTTCTGCTCAAACGTGTGGTAATCGATGCGATCGTAAAGCTCCATGCGCGTCTGCATGGTGTCGATGACGTTCTGTTGCGTGCCGTCGCGGCGGATCGCGGTGTAGACGTTTTCCGCAGCCTTGTTCATCGCGCGGAACGCCGACAATGGGTACAACACCAGCGACACATCGGCACCGGCGAGCTGCTCGGTGGTGTACAGCGGTGTCGCGCCGAACTCGGTGATGTTGGCCAGGATCGGCGCTTTCACGCGGCTGGCGAACAGTTTGTACATCTCAAGTTCAGTGATGGCCTCCGGAAAGATCATGTCGGCGCCGGCCTCGATGCACGCGGCGGCGCGATCCAGTGCAGACTCCAGACCTTCCACCGCCAGGGCATCGGTGCGGGCCATGATCACGAAGCTGTCGTCGGTGCGCGCATCAACAGCGGCTTTGATGCGGTCGACCATTTCCTGCTGCGAGACGATCTCTTTATTGGGACGGTGACCGCAGCGCTTGGCGCCGACCTGGTCTTCGATGTGAATTGCCGCCGCGCCGAACTTGATCATCGACTTCACGGTACGGGCGACATTGAACGCCGAGGAACCGAAACCGGTGTCGACGTCCACCAGCAGCGGCAGGTCGCAAACGTCGGTGATGCGGCGCACGTCGGTCAGCACGTCATCCAGGCCGGTAATGCCCAGGTCCGGCACGCCGAGGGAGCCGGCAGCCACCCCGCCCCCCGACAGGTAGATAGCCTTGAAACCGGCGCGCTTGGCCAACAGCGCGTGGTTGGCGTTAATCGTGCCGACCACTTGCAGCGGATGCTCGCTGGCGACCGCATCGCGGAAACGCTGGCCTGGAGTGCTCTTGTTGGAACTCATGACTCACCTCGTTCAGTGGCTGTCGGGTTAGCGCCGTCCTGGTAGTGACGGGCGATATTGCGTTTGGAGGCGCCGATGTGACGGCGCATCAACAACTCGGCCAGTTCACCGTCACGGTCGGCAATGGCATCGAGAATGCGGTGGTGCTCGGCAAACGCCTGGCGTGGCCGATTGGGCGTGGTGGAAAACTGGATGCGGTACATGCGCACCAGTTGATAGAGCTCGCCGCAGAGCATCTGGGTCAGGGTGCGGTTGCCGCTGCCCTGGATGATCCGGTAATGAAAGTCGAAATCACCTTCCTGCTGGTAATAGCCGACGCCTGCCTGAAACGCCGCATCGCGCTCGTGGGTTTCCAGCACCCGGCGCAGTTCGTCGATTTCTTCAACGGTCATGCGTTCAGCCGCCAGACGGCACGCCATGCCTTCCAGGGATTCGCGGATTTCGTAGAGTTCCAGCAATTCGGCGTGACTCAACGACACCACCCGCGCCCCGACGTGCGGCACGCGAACCAGCAGGCGCTGGCCTTCCAGTCGGTGGATCGCCTCACGCAACGGCCCGCGGCTGATGCCGTAGGTGCGCGCCAGCTCCGGCTCGGAGATCTTGCTGCCCGGGGCGATCTCACCCTTGACGATGGCCGCCTGAATGCGTCGGAAGACGTTTTCGGAAAGTGTTTCCGAGTCGTCCTGAACCGTGACCGGGGGATCGAGTTGATCCAGCATATTGTCGACACCTTTAAAAGCAATGCCGCAAAAACTAGCGAATAAGGCCGGTTACGTCAAAGGATAAATAGACATTGTCGACAATCGTCTAATAACCGCTTGCACCATAAAGAAGCAGCACCCCCGGTTACAGCCGTCTGCCAGCGCTGGCGCCATAAAACCACCGTGCTAGAATGCCGCCCGCATTTGCTTGTCATCTGCATTGCCTGTCATAAAAAAGGATAGGCATACGAGGGAGCTTGTGCAGCAATGCCAGGGCCTTGAATTGAAGAACGGACCGCTGCGCATCAGGATTTATGAGACTCAAGCTCTTCACCACATTTCTTTGTCTTCTTGGCCTGTCAGGTTTTGCCGCGGCAGGGGAAAAGACTGTGTACGGCCTCAATGAGTACGCGTCGCTGGATGGCATCAACCTGGAAGTTGCCGCCAAACTCGACACCGGGGCGAAAACCGCCTCGCTGAGCGCCCGCGACATCAAACGTTTCAAACGCAATGCCGAATCCTGGGTGCGCTTCTATCTGGCCATCGACGCCGCGCATTCGCACCCGATTGAACGACCGCTGGCCCGTGTCAGCAAGATCAAGCGCCGGGCCGGTGACTACGACCCGGAAGAAGGCAAGAAGTACACCGCCCGTCCGGTCATCGAGCTGGATATCTGCATGGGGTCGGCTTTACGCAGTATTGAAGTGAACCTGACCGACCGCAGCGCCTTCCAATACCCGCTCTTGATCGGCTCCGAGGCACTCAAGCGTTTCGATGCGCTGGTCGATCCAAGTCTTAAATACGCTGCTGGCAAACCTGCCTGCGCCACCGACGCACATACCGCAGAGTAATTCCAATGCGCTCTCTTACCCTCCATCTGAAATTGCTGATCGCCATCCTGGTGGTGCTGGGCATTTCAGTTACGGCCTATCAGATTTTCGTGCTCGGTATTCCGGTGACTGAAGATGCCACCGATGACTTGTGGAACATCGACGCCAAGGTCGAGTTCGTCGCCAACGCCAAAGACCCGATCAAGATCCAGATGTTCGTGCCGCCGCTGAGCCGCGACTACGTGAGCCTTAACGAGAGTTTCATTTCCAATAACTACGGTGTGGCAGTGAACCGTGTCGACGGCAACCGCAAGGTCACCTGGTCGGCGCGTCGGGCCAAGGGCAACCAGACCCTTTATTACCGCCTGGTGCTGACCAAGCGCTACACCGGCGAAAAATCCAAGGTCAAAGGGGCGACCTTCCGCGACAGCATCGCCGTCGAAGGTCCGGAAAAAATCGCCGCCGAAGCCTTGCTCGCGCCGATCCGCCAGCATTCGGCCGACGTCGAAACTTTCATCGGCGAAGCCATCAAGCGTGTCAACAACCTCAACGACGACAACGTGAAACTGCTGCTGGCCGGCGATCCGTCCACCGCGAACAAAGCCAAAATCGTCGAGCTGGTTCTGTCCATCGCCCACGTGCCGGTGGAAAAGGTCCACACCATCCGCCTGGTGGCCGATCAGCCGCAAACGCCTGAACTCTGGTTGCGCAGTTTCAACGGTACCGACTGGCTGTACTTCAACCCGGAAACCGGCGAACAGGGCCTGCCCACCGACCGCTTGCTGTGGTGGACCGGCGATGAAAACCTGATCACCGTCGATGGCGGCAAGAAAGCCAACGTCACCTTCAGCCTGAACAACAGCGAAATGAACGCCATTCGCCTGGCCAAGCTGACCGACGAGAACTCCGACGCCAATTTCCTCGATTACTCGCTGTACGGCCTGCCGCTGCAAACCCAGCAGACCTTCATGATCATGGTGATGATCCCGATCGGCGTGCTGGTGATCCTGATCCTGCGCAACCTGATCGGTATCCAGACACTCGGCACCTTTACCCCGGTGCTGATCGCCCTGGCCTTCCGGGAAACCCAGCTCGGCTTCGGCATCGTGCTGTTTACCATCATCACGGCGCTGGGGCTGTCGCTGCGTTCCTACCTTGAGCACTTGAAACTGCAAATGCTGCCGAGATTGTCGGTGGTGCTGACCTTCGTGGTGGTGCTGATCGCGGCGATCAGCCTGTTCAGCCACAAACTCGGCCTGGAGCGCGGATTGTCGGTGGCGCTGTTCCCGATGGTGATTCTGACCATGACCATCGAACGCCTGTCGATCACCTGGGAAGAGCGCGGTGGCGGCCATGCCATGAAAGTGGCGATCGGCACGCTGTTCGCCGCCTCCCTGGCGCACCTGATCATGAGCGTGCCGGAGCTGGTGTACTTCGTGTTCACCTTCCCGGCGGTCCTGCTGATTCTGGTGGCTTTCATGCTGGCCATGGGTCGCTATCGCGGTTACCGCCTGACCGAACTGGTGCGTTTCAAGGCTTTCCTGAAGGAGGCTGACGCCTGATGTTCGGTCTCTGGAAGACCTGGAAAGCCCTGGAGGCCCGGGGCATCATGGGGATCAATCGGCGTAACGCCGACTACGTGCTCAAGTACAACAAGCGCAGCCTGTACCCGATCGTCGATGACAAGATCATCACCAAGGAACGCGCCATCGCCGCCGGCATCCACGTGCCGGAGCTGTACGGCGTGATCTCCACCGAGAAGGAAATCGATAACCTCAAGGAGATCATCGGCGGGCGCACCGACTTCGTGATCAAACCGGCCCAGGGCGCCGGCGGCGACGGCATCATTGTGGTTGCCGACCGGTTCGAGGGGCGCTATCGCACAGTGTCCGGCAAGATCGTTGACCATGAGGAACTCGAGCACCATATCTCGAGCATCCTCACCGGCCTGTATTCCCTGGGCGGGCACCGCGACCGTGCGCTGATCGAATACCGCGTGACTCCGGACCAGATCTTCAAAAGCATCAGCTATGAAGGTGTGCCGGATATCCGCATCATCGTGCTGATGGGTTATCCGGTGATGGCCATGCTGCGCCTGCCGACCCGCCAGTCCGGCGGCAAGGCCAACCTGCACCAGGGCGCCATCGGCGTCGGTGTCGACCTGGCCACTGGCCTGACATTGCGCGGCACCTGGCTGAACAACATCATCAACAAACACCCGGACACCACCAACGCGGTAGACGGCGTGCAACTGCCCTACTGGGACGGTTTCATGAAACTGGCCGCCGGCTGTTACGAGTTGTGCGGGCTGGGCTACATCGGCGTCGACATGGTGCTTGACCAGGAGAAAGGGCCGCTGATTCTTGAGCTCAATGCCCGGCCTGGGTTGAACATTCAGATCGCCAACGATTGCGGCCTGACGTCCCGTACCCACGCGGTCGAGGCGCGACTCGAAGAGCTGAAGGCGCGCGGGATCACCGAAACGGCGCAGGAACGTGTGGCGTTCGTTCAGGAACTGTTTGGGCATATTCCGACGATTGAGGGCTGACCCCTCTGGCTCTTTGTGGCGAGGGAGCTTGCTCCCGCTTGACTGCGCAGCAGTCATAAAACGGCATCCTCGGTTTCTCTGAAAACCGAGGGGCTGATTTTTTTGGGCCTGCTTCGCAGTCCGCCGGGAGCAAGCTCCCTCGCCACAGGCAAACTTCCCTCGCCGCAGATGTATCTCTTGCCGACATCCCCTCTAGGAGCAAATCCTGCAGAGGACTACAATCGCTCCCCCGCCTCGTTGGCTGATCTGCCCCGCCCATGTTGACCTGTTCTGTACACCCGCTGCCCTATCGCGCCAACCCTGCCGAGTACTTCGCGGCGATTCGTCATGCCCCCGGTGCCGTGCTGCTCGACAGCGGCCGGCCGAGTGCCGAACGTGGGCGTTTTGACCTGCTCAGCGCCTGGCCGCTGGAGCAACTGGCCGTGTTGCCGGATGAAAGCGGCAGCCATTTCCTGCAACGCCTTCGCAAGAACCTTACACGGCTCGGTGAAGCAACCGTCCCTGACGACTTGCCCTTCGCCGGCGGCCTGATCGGCTACCTGAGCTACGACTTCGGCCGGCATCTGGAAAACCTGCCGAGCCAGGCGCGGGACGATCTGCAATTGCCCGACGCACGCTTCGGGCTGTATGACTGGGCACTGATCAGCGATCACCATCTGGCTACCAGTCAACTGGTGTTCCACCCGACGCTGATCGACAGCGAACGACAACGGCTGATCGAACTGTTCACTCAGCCCACCACCGAGAATATCCAGCCATTCAAACTGGACGGCCCGATGAGTGCTGACCTGAGCGCTGACGACTATCGGCAAGCCTTCGAACGCATTCAGCAGTACATCCAGGCTGGCGACTGCTATCAGGTCAACTTCGCCCAGCGCTTTCGCGCCCAATGCCAGGGCGATCCGTGGGCGGCCTATTGCGCGCTGCGGGCGGCTTGCCCGACACCGTTTTCCGGCTTCCAGAGCCTGCCCGACGGCGACGCGGTGCTAAGCCTGTCGCCGGAGCGCTTTGTCAAAGTCAGCGAGCGCCACGTCGAAACCCGCCCGATCAAAGGCACCCGCCCCCGCGGGCTGACCGCTGCCGAAGATGCGGCGAACGCCGCCGAACTGCTGGCCAGTCCCAAGGACCGCGCGGAAAACCTGATGATCGTCGACTTGCTGCGCAACGATCTGGGTCGTACCTGCCGCATCGGTTCGGTACGGGTGCCGGAGCTGTTCAGCCTGGAAAGCTATCCGAACGTGCATCACCTGGTGAGCAGCGTTACCGGCGAACTGGCGGATGACAAGGACGCGCTGGACTTGATCGCCGGCAGCTTCCCCGGCGGCTCGATTACCGGCGCGCCAAAAATTCGCGCCATGCAGATCATCGATGAACTGGAACCGACCCGTCGCGGGTTGTATTGCGGTTCATTGCTGTATCTGGACGTGCGCGGGGAGATGGACAGCTCCATCGCCATTCGCAGTTTGTTGGTCAAGGATGGGCAGGTGTGCTGCTGGGGCGGCGGGGGGATCGTCGCGGATTCGGATTGGCAGGCGGAGTATCAGGAATCGATTACCAAGGTGAAGGTGCTGCTCGAAACGTTGCAGAACCTCTGATACCGCACTTTTATGTGGCGAGGGAGCTTGCTCCCGCTGGGCCGGGCTGGCGCTCCAGTGCGAAGCGCCCCCCAAACCAGACACCGCATATCGTCAGATATAACGCATGCGACTGCTGCGCAGCCGAGCGGGAGCAAGCTCCCTCGCCACAGATCGGGTTTACAAGCTCAGATTGCGATTCGAAGCCTTGATGAATTCCTGCTTCAACTCGGCAAAGCTGTGCACCGCCGGGAACTGCGGGAACTCGCGAATCACGTTGTCCGGCGCGTGGAACAGAATCCCGGCATCCGCCTCGCCCAGCATCGTGGTGTCGTTGTAGGAATCCCCCGCCGCAATCACTCGGTAGTAGAGGCTCTTGAACGCCAAAACCGACTGACGCTTGGGATCTTTCTGACGCAGCTGATAGCCCGTGACCCGACCGGCATCGTCAGTAATCAGACGATGACAAAGCAAAGTCGGGAAGCCCAGTTGACGCATCAGCGGTTGGGAAAATTCGTAAAAGGTGTCCGACAGAATCACCACCTGAAAGCGCTCACGCAGCCAGTCGACAAATTCACTGGCGCCTTCCAGAGGCTTGAGCGTAGCGATCACTTCCTGAATGTCGGAGAGCTTCAGGCCATGCTCGTCGAGAATCCGCAGGCGCTGCTTCATCAACACGTCGTAGTCGGGAATGTCCCGAGTGGTGGCCCGGAGGGACTCGATCCCGGTTTTTTCGGCAAAGGCGATCCAGATTTCCGGGACCAGCACACCTTCAAGATCCAGACAGGCAATTTCCACAAGACACTCCCATTAGTATTATTTATGAGTCGAGCGAGCAAAAGGACTGCCGAACTCTAGCGACTCGCCCCCCTCCGTGCAACGCAGAGGACGCGCCAGCCACCGCAGGATTTTGTTACCATCGACGCATATAGAGCGCCCAGCGCCACCGACCTGTAGGAAGCCGCCCTGATGAGCCCATCGTTCGACGTCGTGGAACTCGCCACGACCTATGCCAACAAATCCGCCCAGGACATCCTGAAACTCGCGTTTGCCGAGTTCGGCGATGACCTGTGGATATCTTTCAGCGGCGCCGAGGATGTGGTGCTGGTGGACATGGCCTGGAAGCTGAACAAGAACGTCAAAGTGTTCAGCCTCGACACCGGCCGCTTGCATCCCGAGACCTACCGCTTCATCGAGCAGGTGCGCGAGCACTACAAGATCGATATCGAAGTGGTGTCGCCGGACTACAGCAAGCTCGAACCTTTCGTGAAGGAAAAAGGCCTGTTCAGTTTCTACAAGGATGGCCATGGCGAGTGCTGCGGCATTCGCAAGATCGAGCCGCTGCGTCGCAAACTGTCTGGCGTGACCGCCTGGGCCACCGGCCAGCGTCGGGACCAGAGCCCGGGCACCCGCAGCGCCGTCGCGGTGCTGGAAATCGACACCGCGTTTTCCACCCCGGAACGTACCCTGTACAAGTTCAACCCGTTGGCACAGATGACCAGCGAAGAGATCTGGGGTTACATCCGCATGCTGGAGCTGCCGTACAACAGCCTGCATGAACGCGGATTCATCAGCATTGGTTGCGAGCCTTGCACCCGTCCGGTGCTGCCGAACCAGCATGAGCGCGAAGGTCGTTGGTGGTGGGAAGAAGCCACGCAGAAAGAATGCGGGCTGCATGCCGGGAACATCATCAGCAAGTCCAAAGCTTAAAAGATCGCAGCCCGTAGCAGCTCCTGCAGGAGCTGGCGAAGCCTGTGATGGTTTTACTTTAAAAAAGTGTACACAGAAATGTCACCATAAGTGCCATATCTGTGTGCACTTTTAGTTTCAGTGCCCCAGAAAGTTACATTCCCCTGTCCTGACTTCCTCAGTCGAACACTCCGACAAAACCCTGCCCAAAATAATTACCTGTTCAATCGGTCAATTTATATCGTCTTTTTTTCAACTACTTATCTTCAATCAATAACAAAACGAAATTAGCCTTAAATTTTATAGATCACCGACTGGCACATATCTGGCTTAAGTGAACACATGTTTTGTATACAATAAATACAAAAACATACACACACTTTATATCCGCAAGCCTGAAGCGCCCTATCCCGTACAGGCTGCAGATGCCCCGTAACCAATGATGCTCTCCCACCCGCGACGAAGATTTGTCGAGCCCACGCTCATGCACAGTCATCGCGGCAACGAGCTTCAGGAGCCTGCCGGAATGCGTACTAGCCTCCCCAATAACAATATTGCGCTGGATCTGCCCTCTCCTCTTTCTACCTCCGTGATTCACGATCAAACGTTTCAACCACCCGTCGTGCTCAGCCCCCGCCTGCATAACAAGGACCTCGCGCCGACCAAGGCCGAAGGTCGGCGCTGGGGCCGTTACAGCATCTTTGCCCTGTGGACAAACGATGTGCACAACATTGCCAACTACTCCTTTGCCATTGGCTTGTATGCACTGGGCCTGAGCGGCTGGCAGATTCTGCTGTCCTTGGGAATCGGTGCTGCGCTGGTGTATTGCTTCATGAACCTTTCCGGTTACATGGGCCAGAAAACCGGGGTGCCGTTTCCGGTGATCAGCCGGATCAGTTTCGGCATCCATGGCGCGCAGATTCCTGCATTGATTCGCGCCGTTATCGCCATTGCCTGGTTCGGAATTCAGACGTACCTGGCGTCAGTGGTCTTTCGCGTATTGCTGACGGCGGTGCATCCCGGACTCGCCGATTACGACCACAATTCGATACTCGGACTGTCGAGCCTGGGCTGGGTGTGTTTCGTGGCGATCTGGTTCGTGCAGTTGGCGATTCTGGCCTATGGCATGGAAATGGTGCGACGCTACGAGGCGTTTGCCGGCCCGGTGATTTTGTTGACCGTCGCCGCCCTCGCCGGCTGGATGTACTTCCAGGCCAACGCCACCATCGCCTGGTCGATTCGTGAACCGCAGAGTGGCGGTGAGATGTGGCGCAATATCTTTGCCGGCGGCGCCTTGTGGCTGTCGATCTACGGCACGCTAATCCTCAATTTCTGCGACTTCGCCCGCTCTTCTCCCTGCCGCAAGACCATCCGGGTCGGAAATTTCTGGGGCCTGCCCGTCAACATTCTGGTATTCGCCGGGATCACCGTCCTGCTGTGCGGTGCGCAATTTCAGATCAATGGCCGGATCATCGAAAGCCCGACCGAGATCATCGCGTCGATTCCCAATACCTTCTTTCTGGTACTCGGTTGCCTGGCGTTCCTGATTGTCACCGTGGCGGTGAACATCATGGCCAACTTCGTCGCCCCGGCCTTTGTCCTGAGCAATCTGGCGCCCAAATACCTGACCTTCCGCCGCGCCGGACTGATCAGCGCGACCATCGCTGTGCTGATCCTGCCGTGGAACCTCTACAACAGCCCGCTGGTGATCGTGTATTTCCTGTCGGGCCTCGGCGCCCTGCTCGGCCCGTTGTACGGGGTGATCATGGTCGACTACTGGCAGGTACGAAAAGGCCGGATCAACGTGCCGCAGTTGTACAGCGAAGATCCCGATGGCGATTATTACTACAGCCGTGGGGTCAATTTGCGCGCCGTGGCGGCGTTCATTCCGGCAGCCTTGATCGCCATTGTCCTGGCCCTGGTACCAGGTTTCGACAGTGTCTCGCCATTCTCCTGGCTGATTGGCGCCGGGATTGCAGGGATGCTCTACCTGATCATCGCCAAACGGCAGCCTTACTACGCCGATGTCAGCGGAGAAGCCATCGCGGTCGATAACGTCAGCCATTAATCCTCTTGGCGGCCCGGTGACATCGGGCCGCAAACCACTCGCTATAAGGACCTCCCATGCGAATTCTCGTGGTCAACGTCAACACCACCGAATCCATTACCCAGGCCATCGCCCGTCAAGCACAGTCCGTGGCCGCGCCCGGCACGGAAATCATTGGCCTGACCCCGCATTTCGGCGCCGACTCCATTGAAGGCAATTTCGAAAGCTACCTGGCCGCCATCGCCGTGATGGACCGGGTCATGTCCTACGATCAGCCCTTCGATGCGGTAATCCAGGCCGGCTATGGCGAGCACGGCCGCGAAGGTTTGCAGGAGTTGCTCAATGTGCCGGTGGTGGACATCACCGATGCCGGCGCCAGCACCGCGATGTTCCTCGGCCATGCCTATTCGGTGGTCACCACCCTCGACCGCACCGTGCCGCTGATCGAGGATCGCCTCAAACTCTCCGGGCTCTGGGATCGTTGTGCGTCGGTGCGGGCCAGTGGGTTGGCGGTGCTGGAGCTGGAGTCCGATCCAGAGCGTGCGCTGGAGGCGATCGTCCGCCAGGCGGAACTGGCGGTGAGCGAGGACAAGGCCGAGGTGATTTGCCTGGGCTGTGGCGGCATGGCCGGGCTGGATGTACAGATTCGTCAGCGCACCGGCGTACCGGTGGTGGATGGCGTGACGGCGGCGGTGACCATTGCCGAATCACTGGTGCGGTTGGGGTTGTCGACGTCGAAAGTGCGGACGTATGCGACGCCGCGGCCGAAGAACATTATGGGTTGGCCGGGACGGTTTGGGCGGTAGACCGCGAAGGCCTCACCTCGGTCCCAAGCCGGGCTCAAACTGCACTGAACCGCTGCCCCAACCCCTGCTCGGCAAACTGTTCAATGATGAAGTCGACAAACGCCCGGGTCTTGCCCGGCAGCAGTTTGTGCTCGGCGTAATAGATGGAGATATTGCCATCGTCGACGTACCAGTCGGGCAGCACCCGCTGCAAGGTCCCGGCGTCCAGATAGCCAACGGCGAACGGCATGCTCACCAATGCAATGCCCAAATCCTGGGTCGCCGCCGCGCAGGCTGCTTCCGAATCGCTCATGGTCATTCGCGCCTTGAGCGTCAGCGGGCTGTGTTGCCGGTTGCGACAGGTCAGTTGCCAGGAACGCACGCGCCCCGTCTGCGGCGACCGTATCAGGATGCCATCGTGGCGCTGGAGGTCATCGGGCTCGATGATCGCTTCGTGCCCCGCCAGGTACCCGGCTGAAGCCACCAACACTCGATGGGCGGGCGTCAGCTTGCGCGCCACCACGCCCTGGGGCAGTTCGAATCCACCGCCAATCGCCGCATCGAACCCCTGGCCGATCAGGTCGACCTGACGGTTATCGAAATGCCAGTCCGGGTTGATCGCCGGAAAGCGCCGCAAAAACTCTCCGAGCAACGGCACGATGTACAAGCGCCCGAACACCGTGCCCATGCTGACCTTCAGCGTTCCCGCCGGACGTCCTTCGGCGCTGGCCAGGTTGGCCACGGCATTCTGGATCGTGTGCAGGCTGGCGCTGACTTCGCCGAGAAACAGCTGACCGGCCTCGGTCAGCGTCAGGCTACGCGTGCTGCGCTGGAACAGCCGCACACCAAGCCGCGCCTCCAGCTTGGCGACGCTCTTGCCCACCGCAGCAGGCGTCAGGCTCAAGCGTCGCGCAGCCTCGGCGAAGCTGCCGACCTCAGCGCTGCGCACGAAGCATTCGATACTGCTGAAGGTTTCCATAAGCGCCACTATAAACTTCTAGTTTACACAGACTATAGCAATCACGGTCTACCCGCCGGGTAATGCGAAGCCGATACTCGACTCCGACAACAAGGCAGCCTGCCTTGAACTTCTGGAGATCGACATGACCACTCAACACCTCAGCGGTAAAGTAGCTCTGATTCAAGGCGGTTCACGCGGTATCGGTGCTGCCATCGTCAAACGCCTGGCCGCAGAAGGCGCAGCCGTCGCCTTCACCTATGTCAGCTCTACCGCCAAAGCCGAAGACCTGCAAAACAGCATCATCTCCGCTGGCGGCAAAGCCCTGGCCATCAAGGCCGACAGCGCCGATGCCGTTGCTATTCGCAATGCCGTCAATGCCACCGTCGAGACCTTCGGCCGCCTGGACATCCTGGTCAACAACGCAGGCGTTCTGGCCGTCGCACCGCTGGAGGACTTTAAACTCGAAGACTTCGACCAGACCCTGGCCATCAACGTACGCAGTGTGTTCATCGCCACCCAGGAAGCCGCCCGCCACATGACCGAAGGCGGTCGCATCATCAACATCGGCAGCACCAATGCCGATCGCATGCCTTTCGCCGGCGGTGGCCCGTACGCCATGAGCAAATCGGCGCTGGTCGGCCTGACCAAAGGCCTGGCTCGCGACCTCGGCCCGCGGGGTATCACCGTCAACAACGTGCAACCAGGCCCGGTCGACACTGACATGAACCCCGCCAGCGGCGACTTCGCTGATAGCCTGATCCCGCTGATGGCTGTGGGTCGTTACGGCAACGTGGAAGAAATCGCCAGCTTCGTCGCTTATCTCGCAGGTCCCGAAGCTGGCTACATCACCGGTGCCAGCCTGACCATCGACGGTGGTTTCGGCGCCTGATACACCGTTCGATTGAAACAAAAACGCCGGCAATCAATTGCCGGCGTTTTTTTGTGTCAGGGACTTTTGTCTCAGGGACTACCGAATGATCAGGCCCACTCAAGCGCCGGCAAGCCACATGCACTGGGCTTGAACGCCTTCAACGTACGAAGAATGCCATCGGCGTGTGCGTACTTTTCGTCGGCCATCGCCGCATCCGGGACCGCAATCGCCGTCATTCCTGCCGCTTTGGCTGCAGTGACGCCGAACGGCGAATCCTCGAATACCAGGCAATCCCGGGGCGCGACCCCAAGGCGTCGCGCCGCCGTCAGGAAAATATCTGGCGCCGGTTTCGCCGCTCCCACTTCTGGGTCGTCAGCGGTGACAATGAAGTCAAACAGCGCGAACCAGTCGCGGTGCAAGGTGGTTTTCTGACCAAACGACTGACGCGAAGAACTGGTGCCCACCGCGATAGGAATGTTGTTGGCTTTCAAGTGCCGAACCAGTTCCTCCGCGCCGGGCATCGCCAGCGCCGTCGGAAAACGCTCGCGCATCAAGGGCTCGCGGATCACCAAAAACTCTTCGGCGGTGATCGGCAGGTCCAGCGCCTCGACCACATAGCGCGCCAGATCATCCGCGCCACGGCCAATGATGTTCTGTTTGACGCTCCAGTCGAAGGTCCGCCCATAACGCTCGGCAATGATGGACGTGACCTCGGTGTAAATGCCCTCGGTGTCCAGCAGCAAACCGTCCATATCGAAAATCACGGCCTTGATCGGACCGAACTCATCCAAGGGTGCACTCATCGCATCTGATCCGTTTTCTCACGACATCTCAGGGCGGCTCAGGTATGGCCGGATCCGTGATGGATTAAAGGGTTCAGCAGCATAGCGAGCGCGATTGGTCGAGAGCAACGGGCAATGCCTGGCGGATACAAAATCCTCTGCCAAGGGCGCCGTGATGATTTAGCGATTTCCCCTACACCAAACACCTCCTTTCCCGACTTCTTTCCTTTTTGATCCCCCGCAAAGTCTCTCGCTCCACATTGATCTGCGCGAGGGATTGCGAATGTTCGAACCTGACAAGGTCCTGGCCTTGAACAACGCCATCGGTCTGTTGGTGGTCGCCGCCATGAACCCCGAGCAGCCGAACATCGAAGCGCTGCTCGGTGATTTCCGACTCTGCCTCAACGACTACGAGGCCTGGGCGGAAAACTTCTGGACCGGTGGCGCGCTCAACGTCGAGCAAGTGTTCAAGGTCGGCAACGAAGTCCGGCTCAGCGCACCGAAGGACTCCACCGCGCCTTTCAGTTCAACACTCGCCATGTGCCCGGCCAGCGGTCCGTTGACCCTGGTGCATATGTTTGAAGCCGCGCGTTTCGTGCCGATCGGCGATACGCCGGTGATGCTCGAACCGGTTATCTCCCAGCACAACGGTGAGCTGACGTTCGGTGAGCCCGTCCATGCAACCATCGGCCCCAGCGGCATTCTCGAAATCCCCGAATGCTGGCGCGGCCATCGCTATCGCATCACCTTCTTTCCCAATGTTTCCACTGAACACGTCAAAGCACTCTACGCCTCCTATCAGGGCGTGATCGACGAGCTGGAAGGCTGGTTGCGCAACGAATGGACGAGCGAATTCGAGCCTTTATGGGCAGATTTTTCCAAAGCTGGTTTCACTCAACGCTACGGCCTGCTGCAACAGGCTGACTGGCACAGTTTCGAGCGTTCGCTGCACGGCTTGTGGGATGACGTGAAGCAGGTCTACGCCCTGGTGGCGGACCTGCAAAGCAGCAGCGAAAAACTCCTTGAGTACCTGACACAAGGCGAGCTTGAGACGCTGCTGAACGCTTCGGCTGAAACCATTGCCAATGTGTTGTTGATGTTGAGCGATGAGCCGTTGATGTTCATCCATCTCGCCGCCTTCACCAGTTGGCTGAGGATGTTGCCGCCGCAGTACATCGCCGAAGTCGTGGCACAAGTTCGTACGGAAATATTAATCAGCTTCCTGCTGGTGCGTCTCACAGGTCCTACGGGCCTGAAGCTCGGCATGAGCGCCAAAGTGCTGGGCAAGATCAAGTCCCATCGGGCTCGACAATGGTTGGCGACTGCCAGTTTGCGACTGGCCGAACTGACGGCCAAATCCGACCTGACAGCCCACGCTGGTGTCCTCAAACCGCTCGTGGTCAGTGCGCGCAATGCACCGCTGAAACCTGCACCGACGGTTCCACTGCAGATCAGCGCCGGCAACTCAGCGGTTGCGCAGGTGAACAATCCACTCGCCATTGCCCGCGACAAGTCTGCAGCCAAGACCCGGCTGGGCCGTCACGAACCCCACGACGATGCACCGAATCAAGCGAAAAACCCCAATGGCGACAGCGCCGATTGCTCGGCACTGACCTGCACCAACGGCTGTCCTGTGTCGATGGTCAGCGGCGAAGAACTGCTGACCCTGACCGACGGTGCGCTGGACGGGCTGCTGCCGTTTGCCTTCACCCGGTTGTACCGCACCAGCGCGGTGGAAATCGATTGCGGGCTGGGCTGGGGCTGGAGCCATTCGCTGGCGCAGCGGTTGGAGCTGGGCGTTGAACAGGTCGTCTGGATCGACCATGAAAACCGTCGCACCACGTTCCCGCTGCCGAGCAACGAACGCCCGGCGATCCACAACAGCCTGTCGCGCGCGGCGATTTACCTCGGTGATGACCCCGAGGAACTGATCCTCGCGCTGGCCGGCGAGACGAGCCGGTTCTACCACTTTCACAACGGTCGACTGACGGCGATCAGCGACGCCTACGACAACCGATTGCGCATCACTCGCGACCGCCAGGAACGTATTCAACGCCTCGACAACGGTGCCGGTCGTTCGCTGCTGTTGTGCTACGAGCGCAGGCACCTCATCGCCGTCGAATACCAGTCGTTTCACCCCAGCGATGACTTGGGTGAAGCCTGGCGTACAGAGCAAACACTGGCTTTCTACCGCTATGACGCCCGCCAGCGCTTGATCGAAGCGATCAATGCTGCTGGGGAAAGCGAGCGTTACGACTACGACGACCACCATGTAATTTTGCAGCGGCAACTGGCCGGCGGCGCGAGTTTCTTCTGGGAATGGGAACGGTCTGGCAAGTCGGCGCGCTGCGTGCGGCATTGGGCGTCGTTTGCGCAGATGGACACGCGTTATGTCTGGGACGACCAGGGCAGCGTCACCGTCCGGAACATCGACGGCAGCGAAGAGGTTTACGTCCATGACGAGCGGGCGCGGCTGGTGCGCCGGGTCGAGCTGGACGGCGGTGAGCAGCTCAAAAGCTACGACGACAGCGGGCGGTTGATTGCTGAGCAGGATCCGTTGGGGGCCGTCACCGAATACCGTTACGACGACGTCGGACGGCTGGTGACACTGATTCCACCGCAGGACGAACCGACGGCCTACGAGTATCGCAACGGTTTCCTGCATGCGCGCTATCGCGGTCAGGCGGTGTGGAAATACCAGCGCAATGCCCAGGGCGATGTCACCGAGGCGACCGATCCCGACGGTCAGATCACCCATTACCACTACGACGAACAAGGCCGGCTACTGTCAATCCGCTACCCGGACACCAGTCGGCATGTCTTTGTCTGGAATGCCCTGGGTCAGTTGCTTGAGGAAACACTGCCAGATGGTGGGCAGCGAACGTTTTCCTACGATGCGCTGGGACGGCAGACGACTCATCAGGACGAACACGGTGCCGTCACCCAGTACCAATGGGACGCCATTGGCCGACTGGTCCAGACAACATTCCCTACCGGAGCCACCCGCGGGTTCAGCTACAACGCCTACGGCAAGATCACCGCCGAACGCGATGAACTGGGCCGCATCACCCGTTACGAGTACGCCGACGACCTGCACCTGGTCAGCCGCCGGATCAATCCCGACGGCACCCAGCTCAAGTACCGCTATGACAATGCGCAGCTGCTGCTGACGGAAATCGAGAACGAATCCGGCGAACACTATCGGCTGGACTACACGCCCAGCGGCCTGATCCGACAGGAAACCGGCTTCGACGGCCGTCGTACCGCGTACGCCTACGATCTCAATGGGCACCTGCTGGAGAAAACCGAGTTCGGCGATGACGGCTCGCAGCTGGTGACGGCTTACAAGCGGGATTCGGCCGGGCGCTTGCTGGTCAAGACCTTGCCCGACGGCATCCAGGTCGAATACCGCTACGACTCGTTGGGCCGGCTGACCCGCGTCGACGACGGCTACGATCACCCGCTGGAGTTCGAGTACGACCAGCAGGACCGGCTGATCACCGAGCACCAAGGCTGGGGCACGTTGCGTTATGGCTACGACGCCTGCGGCCAGCTCAACCGCCTGCGCCTGCCGGACGGCAGCAAACTCGACTACCACCACGCCAAGGGCGGTGCGCTGACGGCCATCGACCTCAATGGCGCACGACTGACCTCGCATACGTTCCTCGCCGGTCGCGAACAAAACCGTCAACAAGGCCTGCTGCTCAGTGAATATGCCTACGACGAACAGGGCCGTCTGAAGGCCCACGCTGTCGGCCAGCACCAACATCCGCTCTACCGCCGCGACTATGCCTACAGCCTCAATGGCAATCTCGACAGCATCGCCGACACCCGCCATGGCCAGCGCAGCTATCAGTACGACCCGCTCAATCGACTGATCCGCGTGCGCCACTCCCGCGACCAACAGCCGGAAAGCTACGCCCACGACCCAGCCGGTAACCTGCTGATGCAGGACCGCCCCGGCCCGACGTCCGTCAAAGGCAATCGCCTGTTGATGCAGGGCGATCGCCACTTCGACTACGACACCTTCGGCAACCTGATCCGCGAGCGCCGTGGCACCGGGCAGAAACTGGTCACCGAATACCGCTACGACTGCCAGCATCGGCTGGTCGGCGTCACTACGCCGGATGGTCGTTGTTCAAGTTATCGCTACGACGCCTTCGGCCGCCGCATCGCCAAAACCGTCGACGGCAAAACCATCGAGTTTTTCTGGCAAGGCGACCACCTCGTCGCCGAACACAGCCAGGACCACCATCGCAGCTACGTCTACGAACCCGGCAGCTTCCGCCCGCTGGCGATGCTCGACGGCAAAGGCCCGCGTAAGGCTTGTCCTTTCTACTACCAGCTCGACCACCTCGGCACCCCGCAAGAACTCACGGACTACAGTGGCGACATCATCTGGGCCGCCCGATACACCGCCTATGGCCGCCTCACCCGCCTCAACCGCGACACCCACCAGGTCTTCGATCAACCGCTGCGCTTTCAAGGGCAGTATTACGATGCGGAAACCGGCCTGCATTACAACCGGCATCGCTACTACAATCCGGATATCGGACGGTACCTGACGCCGGACCCGAGCAAGTTGGCGGGCGGGTTAAACGGCTATCAGTACACGCGCAATCCGGCGGGTTGGGTTGATCCGTTGGGGTTGAGCGAATGCCCTGGGGGGGATGGGTGTAAGACGCCGTCGTTTGGGGATGAGGATCCGGCGGGTAAGACGGGGGTTGATGAGGGGGAGCCAAAAACTCCCTCCCCCAAAAGAGAAGAGGATTACTTATATCGCGGGGACGAGCGAGGGCCTGATGATGTATTTCAAAATGGTTTTAAAAGCAAAGGAAAAAGCAATGATTTATTGCTCCACTCTATAGACAGTGAAAATCCACCCAGTAATTTTATCAGCACATCACCGTCGCGAGATGTTGGCAAGCTTTTCGCCACTGGATATCACACAAAAGTAGGTTACCTCTATACCCTTCAAAAAATAGATGGGTATGACTTACAAAAAGAGCTTGGACAAGCTTATCTTTTCGGACCAGAAAAAGAGATAGCCATAGCTAACCGTATAGAGAATGTCGACGTACTTGGCGCAACGCTAATCATAGATGACGGCCGAGAGCTCGGCTATTCCATACCAAATCCGTACAGGAAAATAAAAAAATGATATCAAAGGTTGAAATCACCATAAGCATTGACGGCATAAAGGAAGTCGCCAACCTTATATGCGACAACAAAGAAATAACCATAACTCTCACAATGAAAAATGGCTTTAACAAAAAATATTCGGACAGTGACTTTTATAGATGCTTCGCACGTGTCAGAGAGGACAATCCCAACATACAATTTCTCTGCAAGGGATCAAAAATCAACGTACATCCTTCCAGCATGTCATCACAAATGTCTCTTGGGTTGAAAGCATATGAATTGACATTGGGTAAAGCGTCGTCACTCACCGATGTAGTTTATATTTTTGATTATGATGAGAGCAATCTAACAAACGATCCAAATGAACAGCGATCTTTCTACAGATGCTGGATTGAATCAGAAAAGATCTAACCATCAAAAGCCCGGTTCACGTCCGGGCTAAATCAGCTTAAGGAACTCTAACCTCCCGCGCTATCATCTGTCCTATCCGTCCCAATACTCCCAGAACCACCTGATCCTCCAGACCCACTTCCAGAACCACTCCCCATCGAACTTCCACCACTCACCGACCCGCTGCCCTTCCCCGGGTCGATGCTACTCCCGTTGGTATCACCACCATTCCCACCACCAAGGGTGTCCGGTGGCAGCGCCTTCCCATCCGAGGTACCCGCATTCATTTCCGAATAAGGCGGCATCCCGCCCTTGTCGACCGGCGCATCGCGACCGGTAGATTCAGCAAACGTCGTCAATGAACTGATCGACAAAAAGCCGACCATCGTAAGCGCCATCCATTTTGATCTGATCATGGTGCATCTCCTTTAAAGAGTGCTTTACCTGATCTCTGGCGGTGATCGCTTTTAAAAGGTGTCGCTCAATCGACAATCTGCGATGCACCACCACACAGGTTTCAGCTCGGTTCCCCCGAAGCGTCATCGCCGGCGATGTCCGGGTCTTCCGGGTCGGCTTCCACATTACCGCGCCTCACATCATCGGCGGGCACCTGTTCCACAGCGGTGTCGTCATCGTCGGGCGGGCGCTGGTCGCGGCGCAGCGAATTGGTGGGCGAAGGCAGCGGATATTCGGGGGTATCGTCGATATCGGAGTCTTTCGGATCAGCGTTCATAACGCACCTCTCAATGGACCTGAAAAGCAGATCCTTGCCTTTCGAGGCCAACACGACAGACACGGTTCGATCAGAGGGATTAATCGGTCGGGCCGACCGCTAAATCACTCGTCGTCTTCCTCGTCATACTCATCATTCTCCAGGTTGCCCACATCGTCTGCGTCATCGGCATCGTTGAGCGGCACCGTGGCGTCGTCCATCAGAGACCCCGGATCTTCGTTGCCAGGATCGTTGATCGGGCCTTCTTCTTCCTTGTCTTCGGTTTCCGGACTCATGGGCATGCCTCACAACGTTCAGAGTTATATAAAGTTCGAGAGGTCCTACGGCAAATCGTTCCAGCGTCCTATCGATAGAAACGAAAAACCCGGCACTCGGCCGGGTTTTACTTTAACTCGATATCGAGTTAGTGATTCTTGTACTTATTTTTATGCTTGTGTTTGTAGTAGCCGCCACCGGAATGCGAACTGCCGCGGTCATCACCCATGCTGCTGCCCACCGCGCCACCGGCTGCGCCACCCAGGCCAGCGCCAATGGCCGAACCAGTGGAGCCACCCAGGCTGTTGCCGATCACCGAACCACCCGCCGCGCCGAGACCACCGCCGACGGCCGCTTCTGTGCGACTGCCCTTGCGCGCACCGACCGCACTGCCTGCCGCACCGCCGACGCCAGCGCCCACCGCGGCCCCGGTGCTGCCGCCCAACTGCCCGCCGACTACGTTGCCCAACACACCGCCAAGACCACCGCCGACTGCAGCATCACCGTTGCCGCCCGCCATTGCGCCCTGAGCGACCAAAAGCCCCAAAAACACCGTGGACAATGTCAAACGCATGAAACGCATGATATGCACCTCTAATTTCCGCATTGGGGGAAGAAACGTGCCGCGGATAGGCATCAGCCTGCATCTGGGTCTGTTATACAGAAAACCAATACCGACTGTATGAGATTTGAGCCACATGATGCAGAAACGTTCCAAAACGAAAAAGCCCGGCATTAAGCCGGGCTTTTTCAGCTGACCTTCAGGATCAATGACGCTTTTTGGACAGGTTGCTGCCTACGCCGCCACCCAATGCGCCACCCAGGCCTGCGCCGATGGTGGAGCCGTTCTTGCCGCCCAGGCTGTTACCGATTATCGAACCGCCCGCCGCGCCAACACCGCCGCCGATGGCCGCTTTGGTGCGGCTGCCTTTACGTGCGGCAACAGCGCTGCCGGCTGCACCCGCTACGCCAGCACCAATCGCTGCGCCAGTGCTGCCGCCCATTTTTTGGCCAACCACGTTACCCAACGCACCACCCAGACCACCACCGAGCGCGGCTGTGCCGTCGCCGGCAGCCATCGCACCTTGAGCAACCAAAAGGCCCAGAACCAGAGCAGGCAGTGTCAAACGCATAACAAGAACCTCAAAAAAGTGGAAACCGAAAGGCCGGAGATTGAATGCTTTAGCGGAGGGAAAGTCCAGACACAAAACCAGAACAACCTCGCCAATGGCGACGGTTGGACAGCGTTTATGCAAAAGGTTTTATGACAGGCAAAAAAAAGCCCGCTGGGGAGACGGGCCAGGGTACTGCTTTCTAACGGATGAGCTGAGCCTACGGAGGCCGGTGTGAAAAGTTTGTGAAAAAAATACCAGTGCTCGCAAAGTTGTAGGACATTTCTCGGCATTGCCACCGAGCCACCCTTCCTGCCCTTCAGAAACAAGAAACCCCGCTCAATGACGGGGTTCGTGCTGTGATCGGTTTACTTCCTGGAGGGCGCCCCCAGCTTGGGCATAAATTTCGATTTCGGCCCTCGGGTCCTAGGCACTGCAGATTTGATTTTGTTGATTTTGATACGGTCTTCGCCGAAGCTCGGCACATAGTCCGTCTGACCACACTGCACGCAATCATTGATTGGAAACTCTGCACCGTCGTCTTCGATATACGGCTCAGCCATATCTTCGCTCCTCTCAAAACGGGTCGATACCGGCAAGCCCTTTTTGCCTGAAAAATATCGACCACCCTGGTTTTTGAGACTAGCCGGTCATTCCCAGACTTGTGATTCAGATCGTTACATGCCCGACGAATGGCCAGTACCGAGCAACCTACCTCAGCTTGACCGCCGTCCCGGTCACAAACACCACCACCATCCCACCCTTGCCGGCCGGCATGCTGATCTCATAATCGAGCCCCACCACCGCATCCGCCTGAAGCGCCCGCGCCCGCTCCTTGATCTCATCGGTCGCCTGAATCCGCGCCTCCTTCAATGCCCGCTCCAACGTCTGAGAACGCCCGCCGAAAAAATCCCGCATCCCGGCGAACATGTCGCGAATCACGTTAACGCCCTGCACCGACTCGGCGCTGACGATGTCCAGGTAGGCGGTGATTTGTCGACCTTCGATGGTGTGGGTAGTGGTGGTGATCATGGGATGTCCTTGTTCAGAGCTGTCATCAATGAAGTGAAACGACGGTAACTGACACGATGGCTGAATTCCGCTCGAGGAGTTTGCAGTCTAATGCATGAAATCCAGACGCCAGAAACCACAAAACCCCTGACTTCTCTCGAAATCAGGGGTTTTATGTATATCGAATTTGGCGGTGAAGGAGAGATTCGAACTCTCGATACAGTTTCCTGTATACACACTTTCCAGGCGTGCTCCTTAAGCCACTCGGACACTTCACCGTATCTCGTCAAACTTATTCAGTCTGTCGAGGCGCGCTAATGTAGTCGAAAGCTTTTCTGATGGCAAACATTTTTTTCAGAATTTTCATGCGCTTAACGCGATTAGCGCTTTGGGGGCGTTCAAGGGCATGGCAAACCTGCCAATCTCCGGCTTCGCCTCCCCTTCTATATAGAAGCCAATGCACGATGGGCGGGGCGGACAATGCCTGGAGGGCCGGAAAAGGGTGACTGGCGGGTCAGTCACGGCGCTTTACCTGGCCTACAGCGGTGGGTAACGTCTGCCCTACTTTATTAGAAGGATTGGCGTCATGAGTGAGTTGATTTCCTACCATCTCGAAGACGGTATCGCGACCCTGACCTTGAGCAATGGCAAGGTCAATGCTATCTCTCCGGACGTGATTGTCGCGTTTAACGCTGCGCTGGATCGGGCGGTAGCGGATCGGGCGGTGGTGATCATTACCGGTCAGCCGGGGATTTTGTCGGGTGGTTATGATTTGAAGGTGATGACGGCCGGCCCTAACGAGGCCATGGCACTGGTGGCTGCCGGTTCGACCCTGGCTCGTCGCCTGTTGTCGCATCCGTTCCCGGTGGTCGTGGCATGTCCTGGGCATGCGGTGGCCAAAGGTGCGTTTCTTCTGTTGTCGGCTGACTACCGCATCGGTGTCGATGGCCCGTTCAGCATTGGCCTGAACGAAGTGCAGATCGGCATGACCATGCACCATGCCGGTATCGAACTGGCCCGTGATCGTCTGCGCAAGTCGGCGTTCCATCGCGCGGTGATCAATGCCGAGATGTTCAACCCACAAAGCGCCATGGATGCCGGCTTCCTCGATAAGGTGGTGTCGGCCGAAGAGCTGCAAGACGCGGCGCTGGCGGCGGCTCGTCAGTTGAAGAAGCTCAACATGATCGCCCACAAGAACACCAAGTTGAAAACGCGCAAGGCGCTGCTGGAGACGCTGGACAACGCGATCATCCTGGATCAGGAGCACATGGGCTAAGCCCGAACGCGTTGCACCGAAAAGCCCGACCGTCGTGTCGGGCTTTTTCTTGGGTGTCTGGTTTAAAACCTTACAACCGCTCTAGGCCGCATCTGACCCACAAGTCGGAAACATGCACTAAAAAATCGGCTATCTCCCACTTTTATAGCGGCAATTGCCGAAAACAGTGCACATCCGTACACTGCGCCACCTTTTGTCCCGGTGGGCCTTTAAATGCTGTTTGTGTTTCGTATGTTATTGATGGGCCTGCACTTTATTCTGGCCGGTGCGCTTGGAGTGATTCTCGGGCTGTGCCGTCCGTTCAATCCGGACAACAGCCGTTTGTGCGCCCGTCTGTATGCGTGGCCGGCAATGTGTATTTTGCGTTTACGGGTCAAGGCCGATGTCGGGCCGCTGATGGATAAACCCGACAGCTGTGTGATCATCGCCAACCACCAGTCCAACTACGATCTGTTTGTGTTCGGCAACGTGGTGCCCCGCCGCACCGTGTGCATCGGCAAGAAGAGCCTGAAGTGGGTGCCGCTGTTCGGGCAGTTGTTCTGGCTGGCGGGCAATGTGTTGATCGATCGCGGCAATGCGCACAAGGCACGCCAGTCGATGCTGACCACCACGCACACCTTGCAAAATGAAGACACCTCGATCTGGGTCTTCCCCGAGGGAACCCGCAACTTGGGCGAAGAGCTGCTGCCGTTCAAGAAAGGCGCGTTCCAGATGGCGATTGCCGCCGGCGTGCCAATCGTGCCGGTGTGTGTCAGCAGTTACGTCAAACACATGCGATTGAACCGCTGGCGCAGTGGGAAGATTCTGATCCGTTCGTTACCGGCAATTCCTACGGCTGGATTGAGTCTGGATGACATGCCGATGTTGATCGCCCAGTGCCGCGAACAGATGCGTGAGTGCATCGACTCGATGGATCGGCAACTGCAAGCCGCCTGAATGAAACCCGCCCTGTGCGGGTTTTCTTTTGCCTGCGAACTCTACCGATTTTGCTGACTCTCAAGCAGTAGACAAGGTTAAGCTGAAACCTGCCTGGCACCGCCAGTCTTTACCAATAGAAAGCGACCGATAAGAAGTGTGAATCATCATGGGTAGAGTCGTTGCTGCTGCGGTTTACAGCGCTGGTAAGAAAGTCACCAATATCACGCTTGACGAAGGTGCGGCCTGGGCTGCCAAGCCTGGCCACTTTGTGTGGATCGGCCTCGAAGAGCCCAATGCGCAGGAGCTGTTCAACCTGCAACGCCAGTTCAACCTGCACGAATTGGCCATCGAAGACGCCCTGGAAAAACACAGTCGACCGAAGCTGGAAACGTTCGGCGATGCGCTGTTCATCGTCACGTATTCGCCGATCCGCCATGAAGGCAAATTGCAGTTCATCGAGACGCATATCTTCGCCGGCAAGGGTTACATCATTACCGCACGTAACGGTCATTCGGCGTCCTACGCCCATGTCCGACAGCGTTGTGAGGCGCGCCCGCTGTTGCTGGAGCATGGGGAAGATTTCGTACTCTATGCCATCCTCGATTTCGTGATTGAAAACTACCAGCCGATGGGCGAAGCGATTCATGCCGAGATCGATGAGCTGGAGAGTAATGTCCTCTGCGGTTCCCTGAACGAACGCGACATCCAGAAACTCCACGGCCTGCGCCGCGATGTATTGCGCTTGCGCCGGTACGCGGCACCGATGGTGGAGATCGGTGAGGAACTGCAAAAGCTGAGCTTTCCGTTTATCGACAAAAATATGCGCCCGTATTTCCGCGATGTGCAGATTCATGTCACGCGGCAACTGGAAGACCTGACGACCCTGGCGGACATTGCCAGCCAGACCATCGAGGTCGGGGTGTTGCTGGAGGCGTCACGCCAGAGCGTGGTGCAGCGCAAATTTGCGGCGTGGGCGGCGATTCTGGCGTTTCCGACGGCGATAGCGGGGATTTACGGGATGAACTTCCAGGACATGCCAGAGTTGACTTGGCATTACGGGTATTTTGCGGTGTTGGGGTTTATTACCGTTGGATGCGTCGGTTTGTGGGCGAGTTTCAAGCGGTCAGGATGGTTGTAGAGCCGCGTGTTTTCAGTGAGAGCCGGTTGCCCCCATTCGCGAGCAAGCCCGCTCCCACAGGGATTCTCAGTGTGTCACCCATCGTGTGCACACCGAGGATCTACTGTGGGAGCGGGCTTGCTCGCGAAGCTTTTAGCTTTTAGCTTCAACCGGTCCAGCATCAGGCTTGTGCGCCACAAACCGCATCATCCACTCTGCGACGGTAGTGCCGTGATGCTCGTGTTCAAGACTCGCCATACCTTGCGAATAAATCTGCTCGCCCAGCGCCTCTTGGCGGATATCCAGCAGCGCCCGTGAGTAATCGTGAATGAACTCCGGATGCCCCTGGAAGCACAGCACCTGATCGTTGATGTGGTACGCGGCGAACGGGCAGAAATCGCTAGAAGCAATCACTGTAGCGTTTTCCGGCAACGCGGTGACCTGATCCTGGTGACTGATCAGCAACGTCAGTTCTTCCCTCACCGGGCTCATCCACGGCGCCTTGGCCGCGAGTTTGTATTTGTGGGTGCCGACTCCCCAGCCCTGGGTCGCCCGCTCGCTCTTGCCGCCCAATAGCAGCGCCAACAGTTGGTGACCGAAGCACACGCCCAACAGTTTGTCGCCACGTTCGTAGCGCTTGAGCAGGTACGTCTTGAGGGTTTGAATCCACGGGTCGGTGCCGAAGGAATCGGCCTTGCTGCCGGTGACCAGATACGCATCGAAGGTCAGGTCATCGCTGGGATAATCGCCCTGCATCACGTTGTACACGCTGAATTCGGCCGCGATGGGTTGCTGCGAAAACAGACGCTGGAACATCTGCCCGTAACCCTGATATTGATCGACCAGTTCCGGACGCAGGATGTCGGTTTCCAGAATGCAGATGCGTAACGACATAAAAAATACCTGACACATGGTGGGAATAATGCACACCCCAGAGCCTGCCTTGAAACACGGTGGCAAGGCAAGCCCCGGAAGGCGTCATCGGTCCCTTGGAACGCCGCCTTAGAACAGCGCGTCCTTGGCGGCTTTCTCCAGCAACAGCGCAGGCGGCGTGAAGCGTTCGCCATATTGCTCGGCCAGGTACTGGGCGCGGGCAACAAAGTCTTTCACACCGTACTGGTTGATGAATTGCAGCGCACCGCCGGTCCAGGCTGCGAAGCCGATGCCGAAGATCGAGCCGACGTTGGCATCCGCTGTCGAGGTCAGCACGCCCTCCTCTACACAACGCACGGTTTCGATGGCTTGGATGAACAGCAGTCGATCACGCACATCCTTCGGCGAAATCTGCCCGTCAGCTTTCTCGAAACGGGTTTTCAGCTCCGGCCACAAATGTTTCTGCCCGGCGGCCGGGTAATCGTAGAAACCACCTCCAGCGGCCTTGCCCGGACGCTTGAATTCCTTGAGCAACAAGTCAATCACGGCAAACGCCGGGTGCTCAATCAGCGGTTTCCCTTCCGCTTGCAGGTCTTTGGCGGTTTGCTGGCGGATATGGCTCATGAGGCTGAGGGAAACTTCGTCGGAGATCGCCAGAGGCCCGACAGGCATGCCGGCCTTGCGCGCTTCGGTTTCGATCATCGGCGCGCTCACCCCTTCGCCGAGCATCGCGATGCCTTCGTTGGTGAAGGTGCCAAACACCCGCGACGTAAAAAAGCCACGACTGTCATTGACCACAATCGGAGTTTTCTTGATTTGCAGGACGAAATCGAAACCGCGAGCCAGGGTTTCGTCGCTGGTATGGACGCCTTTGATGATTTCCACCAACGGCATTTTCTCCACGGGACTGAAGAAATGCAGGCCGATGAATTTGCTCTGGTCTGGCACGGCGGTGGCCAGGCCACTGATCGGCAACGTCGAGGTATTGGAGGCGATCACCGCGTCCGGGCCGACGACGGTTTGCGCTGCCGATGAGACCCTGGCTTTAAGCTCGCGATCTTCAAACACCGCTTCGATAATCAAATCGCAACCAGCCAGATCCGCATCATTTTCGGTGGTATGGATTCGCGTCAGAATCGCCTCGCGCTGCTCCCGGCTCAACTGACCCCGAGCAACCTTCTTGTCCAGCAGCGCCGCCGAGTGAGCCTTGCCCTTCTCTGCCGCGGCGAGGTTGATGTCTTTGAGCACCACATCGATACCGGCTGAGGCGCTGACAAACGCGATGCCCGCGCCCATCATCCCGGCGCCGAGCACGCCGACTTTCTTCGTCACGTAAGGCGCTATGCCCTGAGGTCGCGAACCGCCGGCATTGATCTCATTGAGCTGGAACCAAAAGGTGCCGATGAGGTTTTTCGACACCTGGCCCGTAGTCAGTTCGGTGAAATAGCGGGTTTCGATCAGGTGCGCGGTGTCGAAATCCACCTGAGCGCCCTCCACCGCGGCGCAGAGGATTTTCTCCGGCGCGGGCAGGCACCCCTGGGTTTTACTACGTAGGATCGACGGCGTGATGGCCAGCATCTGCATGACTTTCGGATCCGACGGCGTACCGCCAGGGATCTGATAACCCTTCACATCCCAACGCTGCACAGCAACCGGATGAGCAGCAATCCACGCCCGCGCCTTGGCCATCAGCTCATCGTGATCGACAGCCAACTCATCGATCAACCTCGCTTGCAGCGCCTGTTGCGGGCAGATTTTCTTGCCTTCCAGCAGATACGGCAGAGCTTTTTCGATGCCCAGCATGCGCACCATGCGCACCACCCCGCCGCCGCCCGGCAACAGGCCGAGGGTGACTTCCGGCAGGCCAAGCAGCACCGACGGGTTGTCGAGCGCCACACGGTGATGGCATGCCAGGCAGATTTCCCAACCGCCGCCGAGCGCCGCACCGTTAATGGCGGCAACCACCGGTTTACCGAGGGTTTCCAGGGTGCGCAACTGGCCCTTGAGGGTCAGCACCATGTTGTAAAAGGCTTGGGCTTCGGACTTGCCGACCTTGATCAGTTCATTGAGGTCGCCACCGGCGAAGAAGGTTTTCTTGGCCGAGGTGATGATCACGCCGGCAATCGCATCCTTGTCGGCGACCAGGCGCTCGACACAGGTGGCCATGGCCTCGCGGTAGACCGCGTTCATGGTGTTGGCGCTCTGGCCCGGCATGTCGATGGTCAGGACGACGATCCGGTCCTGGCCCTTTTCGTAACGAATGGCTTGGGTCATGGCAATTTTCCTTGAGTCGGATTTTCTTAAAGGCAGGCTCAGAGGCGTTCGATGATGGTGGCAATGCCCATGCCGCCGCCGACACACAATGTCGCCAGGCCATAGCGCAGGCGCCGGGTTTCCAGTTCATCGAGCAGCGTGCCGAGAATCGCGCAACCGGTGGCGCCGAGCGGGTGGCCCATGGCGATGGAGCCGCCGTTGACGTTGACCTTGTCCGGGTCGATGGCCATGTCCTTGATGAACTTGAGCACCACCGAGGCGAACGCTTCATTGACTTCGAAAAGGTCGATGTCTTCGACTCGCAGCCCGGCCTTGGCCAGTACCTTGCGGGTGGCCGGCGCCGGGCCGGTGAGCATGATGGTCGGGTCGGTGCTGGTGACCGCCGTGGCGACGACCCGCGCCCGTGGCTGCAAGCCCAGCGCCCGGCCCTTCGCTTCGGAGCCGATCAGCATCAGCGCCGCGCCATCGACGATCCCGGAGCTGTTGCCCGGTGTGTGAACGTGGTTGATCCGCTCGACCTGGCTGTACATCCGCAATGCCGTGGCGTCGAAGCCCATTTGCCCGATCATTTCGAAACTCGGCTTGAGCTTGCCCAGGCCTTCCATCGTCGAATCGGCGCGAATGAACTCATCGTGATCAAGCAGGATGATGCCGTTCTGGTCCTGCACCGGCACCAGCGACTTGTTGAAGGAACCATCCGCCCGCGCCCGCGCCGCTTTCTGCTGGGAGTGCAACGCGAAGGCATCGACGTCCTGACGACTGAAACCTTCGATTGTCGCGATCAGGTCAGCACCCACGCCCTGGGGTGTGAAATGGCTGTGCAAGTTGGTTTCCGGGTCCAGCGCCCAGGCCCCGCCGTCGCTGCCCATGGCCACGCGGGACATCGACTCGACGCCACCGACCACCACCAGATCTTCGAAGCCGGAACGCACTTTCATCGCGCCCAGGTTCACTGCCTCCAGCCCCGACGCGCAGAAGCGATTGAGTTGCACACCCGCCACGCTGACGTCCCAATCGGCCACTTGTGTGGCGGTCTTGGCAATGTCGGCGCCCTGATCACCGATAGGCGTCACGCAGCCAAGCACCACGTCGTCGACCTGACTGGTGTCCAGGGAGGTGCGCTGCTGCAACGCCGTCAGCAGCCCGGCCACCAGGTTCACTGGCTTGACGCTGTGCAAGGCGCCATTGGCCTTGCCTTTGCCACGGGGCGTGCGTAACGCGTCAAATATCAAAGCTTGGGTCATGGCGTTCTCGAACCTGAGGGTGATCTCTATACCCTCACCTTATGCCGAGCAGCCGTGGATTCAATGACCACACCGCTCATTGGCGTTGACGCTCACGCTCAGACGAACGGTAGTCAGCTATCGGATTAATCGATTCGTGTCACCAAGCTGTCTAGCCAACGGGCGCCCAAGAAGATGGCCATAGGCCTCATGTCTTTTTGGCAGCGATCAGCGCTAAGTCCATACGAATTGGATCTAAGCCAAGCGTGACGCGGGCCCTAATGTAAACCTGTACGAAGTTGTCGTCGGGTTTTGCCGAGGCTCTCGTCCTACAGGAAGTGCAGCGCTCTGCCGTCATGGAGATATGCAGGCAGGCAACCAGGAAATAACAAAAAAGGCGGTCAAGCCATGTTCAAACATTCGAAAGTACGTCAAGCCGGGCTCATTCTATTTGCTACTACGCTGTTGTTGATTTTGCCGAACCTGACCAAGGTGCTTGGCTGATCGAGCAGCGGGGGTTTTCATTTCGCCTGATAAAAATGTGACTGGCTCGCTATCCGGGCCGGCGTGGCTGTGCCAACCTTTGCGGCACTTCCACGACATGGACGACGATCACTTGAAAGCGCTCATTTTGTTTGGGGCCTTGCTGCTCAGCACGCCTCTGTCTGCCGCGCAGCTGAATCTTGAGTTGGGCGCGAGCCCTCGCACCTGGCAGACCGAGGAATTGCTCAAGCATCCTCAGGCTCAGACCATCACGATCACTAACGACGTTTCCTACAAACGGGACATGAGCTATCGCGCCGTGCCGTTGGCAGCGTTGTTGACGGGCATCAAGCCTGACGACCACTTGCAAGCCGTGGCCCTGGACGGTTTTGCCGCCGAACTGGCCGCCGCACCGTTGCTCAATACCCAGGGCGCGCAGGCCTGGCTGGCGATTGAAGACCCGGCCAAGCCGTGGCCGCCGCTGTCCGAGGGCAAGCCCAGTGCCGGGCCGTTCTATCTGGTCTGGACCGATCCACAGGCGGGCAATATCAGTCCCGAGCAATGGCCGTTCGAAGTGGCGAGCATCAAGCGCATGGCCCCGGTGGATGAGCGCTTCCCTGCCCTGTTACCCGATCCTGCATTGAAGGCGGACCATCCGGTGAACAAGGGCTTTGCGCTGTTTCAGAAGAACTGCCTGGCCTGTCATCGACTCAATGGCGCGGGGGACGCGCAGTTCGGGCCGGACCTGAATATTCCGTTCAACCCGACCGAGTATTTCGGCGCAGACTTCCTCAAGCGTTACATCCGTGACCCGCAGAGCTTGCGCCAGTGGCCGCAGGCGAAGATGCCCGGGTTCTCGCCGACGGTGTTGCCGGAGGGGGATCTGGAGTTGTTGGTGGGGTATTTGAAGCACATGGCGGGACGCAAGGTGTCTACGGCCAAGTAAACATCCACCTGTGGCGAGGGAGCTCGCTCCCGCTGGGGCGCGAAGCGGCCCTCAAATCAGGCGACGCGATCCGTCAGGCAAACCGCATTCGCCGGGTTTGCGACTGCTGCGCAGCCGAGCGGGAGCAAGCTCCCTCGCCACAATGAATGACTGCTACTGCTGTTGGACGGAGATCACCGGCGCAGGCGTCGGCGCGACCAACACCTTGGCATGCATCTGCTCATACCCACCGCCACGGCGCATACCGCGCACCGGACAGGCGTCGAGGTAGTCCAGGCCCACGGCCAGTTTCAAGTGACGTTCAGGCCGGGCCAGTTCGTTGGTCACATCGAAGCTATACCAGGCGTCATCCAGCCAGGCTTCCGCCCAGGCGTGACTGGCCAAGTGTTCGCTGTTCTCGCTGTACAGATACCCCGACACATAACGCGAGGGAATGCCCAGGCTGCGGGCGCAGGCGAGAAACGCATGGGTATGGTCCTGGCAGACCCCGGAACGCCCGGCGAAAGCTTGCGCGGCGCTGGTCTCCACTTCGGTGGCACCTGGCGTGTAGGTCATGTGCTGGTTCAGGCCATGCATCAAATCGATCAGCGCCGTGCGATCCCGCCGTTGCTTGCACGCCTTCTCGGCAAACGCGCGCAGGGCTTCGTCGGCTTCGGTCAGCCGGGTGAAACGCAGGAACGGCAGCGCCGACTGACTCTCGTGCTCGGCTTCGCGCAGCTCGTCGATGTCGACCTGGCCACGGGCGCCGATGATGATCGCTTCATGCGGCTCATCCAGGGTCAACACATGCAGGATGTTGCCGAACGGATCGAGTTGCGCGCGCACCGGGCGCGGCAGGTCGAGTTGCCAGCTCAGCACGTGCTGGCGCTCGCTGTCGTGGGGTGTCAGTCGCAGGTACTGGATGCTCGCCCGCACCTGATCTTCGTAGTGATAGGCGGTCTCGTGGCTAATGGAAAGTCTCATGCAGCCTCCAGATAGGAACTGTGTATGGCATTGCCCAACTGGCGCACCAGCGGGATGAACTCGGTCAGCCAGGTGTGCAGGCCTTCGTCGAGGATTTCGTTGATACCGGTGTAGCGCAGGCGCGCGTCCATTTCCGCCGCCAGGCGTTGTGCGGGACGGCCGTTGGCCCCCGGTAGTTGAGCGAGAATCTGATCGACCTCTTCGGTGCAGGCTCGCAGGGATCGCGGCACATCGGCGCGCAGCAATAACAGCTCGGCCACATGCCGGGCGCCGGGGGCGTCGCGGTAGATTTCGGTGTAGGCCTCGAACGATGACAAGGCCCGCAACAAGGCGCTCCATTGGTAATAGGCGTGGGCCGTACCGTCACTGACTGCTTCGGCTTGATCGCCGGCCATTTCGTAACGGGCATCTAGCAGGCGCAAGGTGTTGTCGGCCCTTTCGATAAAGGTGCCCAGACGAATGAAGCGGAACGCGTCGTTACGCATGATCGTGCCGTAGCAAGCGCCGCGGAACAGGTGGGAACGTTCCTTGATCCACTCACAGAAACGGCTCATGCCGTAGCGACTCAAGCCCTGCTCGGCGATCCCGCGAATTTCCAGCCAGGTGGCGTTGATGTTTTCCCACATGTCGGCGGTGATTCGCCCACGCACCGCATGGGCGCTGGCTCGCGCGGCACCGAGGCAGCTGTAGATGCTCGCCGGGTTGGCCGCGTCCAGGGCGAAAAAATGCAGCAGCCGTTCGGCATGCAGATCGCCGTGGCGCGCCAGGTAATCGTCCAGGGTGCCGGTGATCAGCAACGGCATGGCCAGTTCGTGCAAGCCGTCACCACGACCGTCCTGGGGCATCAGCGACAGCGAATAACTGACGTCGAGCATCCGCGCGAGGTTTTCCGCCCGCTCCAGGTAACGCGACATCCAGTACAGATCCGAGGCAGTTCTACTTAACATGGCAAGCTTCCTTCAATCCTCGACCACCCAGGTGTCCTTGGTTCCGCCGCCCTGGGACGAGTTCACCACCAGGGAGCCTTCACGCAAGGCGACACGGGTCAAACCGCCGGGCACAACCCGGGTTTCGCGGCCAGACAATACAAACGGACGCAGGTCGATGTGGCGCGGTGCGATGCCGTTTTCGACAAAGGTCGGACAGGTCGACAACGACAACGTCGGTTGCGCGATGTACGCGTGGGGCTTGGCTTTGATCCGCTCGCGGAAAGACTCGATCTCCGCTGCCGTCGCCGCCGGCCCCACCAGCATTCCGTAACCGCCGGAGCCTTGGGTTTCCTTGACCACCAGCTCCGGAAGGTTGGCCAGCACGTGGGACAGTTCAGAAGGATTACGACACTGCCACGTCGGCACGTTCTTCAAGATCGGCTCTTCATCGAGGTAGAAACGAATCATGTCCGTGACGAAGGGATACACCGACTTGTCGTCCGCGACCCCGGTGCCGATGGCATTCGCCAGCACCACATTGCCGGAGCGGTAGGACGACAGCAGCCCTGGAACGCCAAGCATCGAATCGGGGTTGAACGCCAGCGGATCGAGGAACGCATCGTCGAGGCGACGGTAGATCACGTCGACCGCTTTCGGCCCGTCCGTGGTGCGCATGAACACCTTGTCGTCGCGCACGAACAGGTCGGCGCCTTCCACCAGTTCAACGCCCATTTCCCGAGCGAGGAACGCATGCTCGAAAAACGCACTGTTGAAACGCCCCGGCGTCAGCACCACCACGCTCGGGTTGTCGATCGGGCTGGAGCTTTTCAGGGTGTCGAGCAACAGGTTCGGGTAGTGGTCGATCGGCGCGATGCGCTGGGCCGCGAACAACTCGGGGAACAGGCGCATCATCATCTTGCGGTCTTCGAGCATGTAGCTCACGCCGCTGGGGGTACGCAGGTTGTCTTCGAGCACGTAGTACGTGCCGTCGCCATCGCGTACCAGGTCGACGCCGGAAATGTGCGAATAGATATCGCGGTGCAGATCCAGCCCTTGCATCGCCAACTGGTATTGCTCGTTGGCCAGCACTTGTTCGGCCGGGATGATGCCGGCCTTGATGATGCGCTGCTCGTGATAGAGGTCGGCAAGGAACATGTTCAATGCCTTGACCCGCTGAATGCAGCCGCGTTCGACGACCCGCCATTCACTGGCGGGGATGCTGCGGGGAATGGTGTCGAAGGGAATCAGGCGCTCTGTCCCCTGCTCATCACCATAGAGCGTGAAGGTAATCCCGGCACGATGAAATAACAGATCGGCCTCGCGTCGCCGTTGTGCCAAAAGCTCGTCAGGCGTTTCGGCCAGCCAACGGGCAAACTCCCGATAATGCGGACGGACCTGGCCGCCGGCATCGTACATCTCATCAAAAAAGGTGCGGATCATGCCGTACTCCTTGTCACACGGACATCCAGGCCTTCGCAAGGCCCGTGCCATAGGCAGAAACGCTTTGATATCAATCAGTTGAATAATGTTGCTGCGCGCCCCGCACCAATCCTGTGCGGTAATTGCCCCACCCTGATCGCCCCCGCTTCATGGCGAAGCAATGCTGTCGCCTATCAGCAGCATAGTCAGAGTTGATTTCACTGCTCGGGAGGGAGATGCGGATAATCCGTACATTCGCTGGAAAACTGATCGCTCTTCCCTTTAGCCGCCTGTTCAGGTGGCTTTTTTTGTCCGTTTGAAATGTGGCGAAATAAAAAGATCGAAACAAAAAACGGCCAACCCAAAGGTCAGCCGTTACTAAGTGTCACTGTTCATAAGCTTATGCGAGTAGCCCTCGTATCTCCTGTTTGACGCCCCATCCCTCGATGATGCCACCCAGAGGCTCGACCACCGCCTCGAAGTCCTGCTCGAAGTCGCCGATCCCGTCGTAGGTGGCGTACATCACTTTGCTCAGTTCCAGCGACCACGCGCCGTCGTCACGCGCGCTGATCTGGGCATTCAAGGATTCACCACAAAAATGACCTGCCGCCCTGCGTGCCCGCTCCTCGTCCGGGAAAATGGCGTAGAACTCGATGGGATGGAATCGTGAAAAATCGAAACCGCCTTCTTTCATGCGGCGCAGCACGCTGCTGCTGATGTCTTCTTGATAGGCTGTGCTCATGAAACGTCCCCCTCAGACTGATGGATAGACTTTCCGTATTCCCTGCACTTTCGATGCGGCAACAGAGGTTGCCGCCGGGAAACAAGCATGTAGCTGACAAGACCAGACCTTAGCGAGTCACTCGCTGATCTCGGTTGCAGAGTAGCCTCAAGACAGAGCCGCTGCCAAGACCTGGTGGTGAATGTGACAGGAGGTGTATCAAATCGGAGTAATACTGAGGATTTCAATGCTGTGCTGGGATTTCAGACTTTTGACGGTCGGATCATCGGTACGACCCTCCAGATCATTGAGGTCCAGTTTCGCAGCCACCGGCAGTCGCCGGTCGCGAATGAGTTGGGCGGCTTGCTCGTTGCTCGGGCACTCCTCGCACTCGAAGAGTTCGTCGACTGATTCACCGTGTTCATCCACGAAAGTGATTTTCCACTTTTGCATCGGTGCCTCCTCGGTAAAACCCATGGATGGGCTTACATCTATCTCGACTCGTGCATTGGCCGATCGTTCCAAGGGATCCTAAAAGCGAGACATGAAAAAAGGCCGTCACCCGCGTGTTCACACACCGGCGACGGCCTTTCTTATCGACGAAGCATCAGTCGTTGCTAGGTTTGTTCACCGCTTGCAGCACGTACTGCGGCAACGCGAAGGCACCAATATGGATTTCCGGGTTGTAGTAGCGGGTGATGATGCCGCTGCCGGCGAAGCGCTGTTGCAGGGTTTCGCGGGACAATTTGCGATAAGCGGTATCGGTCGCGCCCCAGGCGAAGGTCATTGCGCCGCCGATGTAGGTCGGCACGGCCGCCTGATAGAAGTGCCAGTCCGGGAACAGGCTGCGCAGGCGGCCGGCGGTGGTTTTGACTTCTTCGATTTGCATGAACGGGGTGCCGTTCTGGGTCACCAGAATGCCGCCCTCGTTCAGGCAGCGGTGGCAAGCCTGGTAGAAGTTTTCGGAGAACAGTACTTCCCCCGGACCGATCGGGTCGGTGGAGTCGGAAATGATCACGTCGAACTTTTCGGTGGTGGTGGCGACGAAACGCATGCCGTCGTCGATCACCAGGTTCAGGCGTGGATCATCGAACGCACCCTTGGAGTGGTTCGGCAGGAATTCCTTGCACATGTCGACCACGGTGCCGTCGATTTCGACCATGGTGATGTGTTCGACGCTGCGGTGCTTGGCCACTTCACGCAGCATGCCGCCGTCGCCACCACCGATGATCAGCACGCGCTTGGCGGTGCCATGGGCGAGGATCGGCACGTGGGTGAGCATTTCGTGGTAGATGAATTCGTCGGCTTCGGTGGTCTGGATTACGCCATCCAGCGCCATCACCCGGCCCATGCGCGGGTTTTCGAAAATCACCAGGTGCTGGTGTTCGGTGCGCACTTCGTGCAGCAGTTTTTCCATGCGAAAACGCTGGCCATAGCCTTCGTAGAGGGTTTCCAGGTACTCGCTGGTTGGGGTATTGCTCATGGGAAGTGCTCCGATGAATGCGGGTGGCAACGGACGGTTACCCGCCCATGATGGCCAATCGATCGCCTCGATTGACCGGGAAAGGCGCGCATTCTACGTCGCGGAACATGACAGGTCGAACCTTCTGATGCACACACCGGTAGGAGCGAGGCTTGCCCGCGAAGAACGATGACTCGGTCTATCAGGTACACCGCAGCGATCCTTTCGCGGGCAAGCCTCGCTCCTACCATGAAGATCGTCAGATCCGCACATCGCCTCTTGGCCCGGCGATGGCCCAGATGATCAGGCCCAGCACCGGCAGCAGCAGGATCAAAAGCACCCAAAGGACTTTCATCCCGGTTTCGGCGCCACTTTTAAGCACGTTAATGATGGCCCAGATATCCAGGGCAAAAATAATCAGGCCGATCAGGGTGTTGAACGTGGAACCCATGGTGTCGCTCCAAAAAAATGGTAGGCACTCTTAGGATAGTCGGGCCTGGCGAGGGTTCCGTTTTATTACCGTTGTAGACGGCTTCAGACGTGGATGGCCACTTTCAGGGCTTCCAGGGAGGGCGCAGCGGCGATGCCGACTTCGGCGCACAACTCCAGCACCCGTGGCACGTCGTTGCCATAGACCAGCACCACTTGCAGTTCGTCGTCGAGCAACTGGCTGAAATTCATCAAGGTGTAGCCACCGTTTTCCTTGTTCAGGCTGCTCATCTGCACCTGAATGCGATTGAGTGCCGTCAGGGCTTCGGTTTTGGCCAGTTGCTTGGGCTTGATGTTGAACTCAACGCCGGGGCCGAACGAGGCGACGATCTGCGCGAACAGGTCCATGTAGGTGTCGGCCTGGAACAGCACGGTTTCCGGCAGACTGCCGACGACAACCCACTCGCCCAACGGGATCGGAAAGGTGTCGTCGTAGTTGATGTCTGGATTGGCCGCCAGAAAAGCCTCGGGATCGGCGTAGGCCTGAGCCGCTTCGTCAGCGATTTTCAGGATTTCGTCCTCGCCCATGCACCCGGAGCTGATTTTGCTGATGAGTTCGACGAGTGCGGCTTTCATGAGGTGGATCCTGTAGCGAGGGAGTTTTGAGGGCGCGAAGGATAACGCATTCGGAAACGGATTGCGGGACCTGGCAGGAACCTGTGGCGAGGGGGCTTGCTCCCGTTCGGCTGCGAAGCAGTCGTAAATCCGGTGAATGTGGTCTATCTGAATGACCGCGATCGCTGATTTTGGGGCTGCTTCGCAGCCCAGCGGGAGCAAGCTCCCTCGCCACAAAAGCCCGAATCAGGCCAGGAGTTTTTGCAGCTGAGCCGTGGTATCCGCCGCGCCCATGGTCTTGGCCGCGTCCAGCGCAGACACGCCATTGGCGTCCTTGGCTTTCGGATCGGCGCCTTTGCTGATCAGGTAGTCGATGATTTCGACGCGGTTGAACATCGCCGCCATCATCAACGCAGTGCGTCCGTCGAAGGACGAACCTTCCACTTCAGCGCCACCCTCGACCAACGCCTTGACCACTGCCAGATCACCCTTGAATGCCGCGCCGGCAATCGGGCTCTGGCCGTTGTCGTTGCGAATCTCGGGATCGGCCTTGTGTTCGAGCAAAACTTTTACGGTGTCGACATGGCCGTGGTACGCGGCGAGCATCAGTAAAGTGTCGCCCTTGTGGTTGCGCAGGTTCGGCGGCAGGCCCTTGGTCAGCAGCGCAGCCATCATGGCCGCATCGCCCTCGCGCGCTTTGTTGAACACCTGTTCGGCAAATTCAGCAGCCTCTTCGGGGGTCATCTGGCGGCTTTTGTCTGACATTGGGGACTCCACATTCGGTCAATCGGAAAGCCGATAGTTTCCCGAGCAGCCCGGAACCTGTCACTTGTTTTTTCTCATGGACGGTCATAGCGATATTCAATAGCGACCCTTTCAATAGCGATGCCTGCCTCCGTAAATATCCGCCAGCACCTGCTCGGTGACTCGCACGTAGGTTTCGGTGCCCGGCAGCCAGGCATAAATCGGGTCATCGCCGGTTTTGCTCGGGTCGAAGGCTTCGTCCTTGAGCCGGGTCTTCTGGTACTTGAAGGTCCCGGTGGTTTCCATTTTCACTTTCACCCGCAGGAACAGTGGCACCGCATAGGCCGGCATTTGTTGCCTGGCGAACGCCAGCAACTCACTGAAATCCAGGGTCGCCAGGGATTCGGCCGGGGTGATGGCCGCCATCCCCGCCCGCCCGTTGGTGTTGTGGATTTCCACGCCATAGGCCACGGCTTCGGCGATGTGCGGGTGTTGCAACAGGATGTTCTCGACCTCGGTAGTGGAGACGTTTTCGCCCTTCCAGCGGTAGGTGTCGCCCAGGCGATCGACAAATTGCGCATGACCGAAACCGATGTTGCGCAGCAGGTCACCGGTATTGAAGTAGCGGTCGCCCTTCACGAACACATCGTGGAGCACCACTTTTGCGGTCTTCTGTGGATCGGTGTAGCCGTCCAGAGGCGCCTTGTCGTCGATCCTCGCCAACAACAGCCCCTGCTCGCCCTTGGCCACTTTGTGCATGAAGCCGTTGGCATCCCGCGTGGGGGCACCGCTGTCGTGGTCGTACGCCACCAGCTCCCAGGACATCAGGGAAAAGCCAATGGTGTTGTCGAAGTTGAGGATGTTGGTGAAACCAATATTGCCGTCGCTGGCGGCGTACAGCTCGCAGATGTGGTCGACGGCAAATCGCGTCTTGAACTCGTTCCACGCGCCGGGGCGCAGACCATTGCCGATCATCTTCCTCACGCTGTGCCGACTGTCGTCGACGCTGCGCGGTTGATCCACCAGGTAGCGACACAATTCGCCAACGTACCCGAGGGTGGTCGCCCGGTATTTGCGCACGTCGCTCCAGAACTGGCTGGCGCTGAACTTGCGGCGGATGGCAAACCCCGACGCCCCGCTGATCGCCGAGCCCCAGCACACGCAAAGCCCGGTGGCGTGGTACAGCGGCAAGGTGCAATAGACGACGTCCTGCGGCTGCATGTCCAGGGCGATCAGCCCGAAGCTGGCGGAGCTGCGCATCCAGCGGCCGTGTTTGAACACCCCGGCCTTGGGCAACCCGGTAGTGCCCGAGGTGTAGATATAGAAACAAGGGTCGTCGAAAAAAACCTGCCGGCTGCTGACGGGATTGTCACTGGGCGCGTCGCAGCTGGCCGCCATCAGGTTAATGAAGCCATCGGGCGTTTTGCCCGGATCGCGATAAGTGTCTTGATCGGCGACAAACCAGGTGCGCGCCACATCGATGGCCACCCGCTCGCGGACCGCATTGAAGGCCGGAACCAGCTCTTCTCCGACCACAATCCCTACAGGCGCCACCAGATTCAGGCTATGAACCAGGGTATCGCGGGTCTGGGAGGTATTCAGCAAGGCGCTGATCGCACCGACCTTGGCCACCGCCAATATCGTCACCAGCAGTTCCACACGGTTCTCGATAAACACCGTGACCACATCGCCCTTGCCGATGCCTTGGGCAATCAGGTGATGGGCGATGCGATTGGCCCACTGATTGGCCTGTGCATAAGTGAGCATCACGTCGCCCTGCAGCAATGCCGGGCCATCGGGATTGCGCAACGTCGCCTGCTCGAAGCTCCAGCCGAGACCACACGGTTGGGTCGGGTCCTTGACGTTGGCGACTTTCATGCCCTTCACCACGCGGGGGATGGCTTTGGCAATGGAAGGCAGCTTGCGGAGCATCATGCCCCAGGTAATCGTGTCGTGCAGCGTGCGGCTCATGGTTGCTCCCGTTCGATCTTTTTATTGTCGGGTGGCGTTGATTGAGGCCGAAAATACGTCAGGGCTTCTTGAGCTGTACACGCGGTTTTTGCAATGTTTTGTATCCGCGACCGATGCCTTCGCAAAGCGGAACTCCGCCGTTGCGATTGGTTCCATCCAGTTGTCGACGATCTCGCAAAATGCAGGATGCACGATGGCCATTCATGCAAATTGCACGAAAGCCAAAAAATCATAAAAATATAACTTACTGATTTATATGAAATTTTAAAAATATAGGTGCTGGCACAATCACTGCAACTACCCCTCCATGTTGCCCTTCAAGCACAAAATGGAGCTGATAGACATGAGCCTGATCCAGGAAAAATTTTCGTCGCTGTTCTCCAACTTCGAAGTGACCACCCAGCCCCGGCCGGATGGCGGCATTCTGCTGACCCTGCGCAGCCACGACGGTAAAGTCTTCAAACGTTCGATTTCCTACCAGCAATTGCATGCCGGCGATCAGCTGTCATGGGTCATCAGCGCGATTCGCCGTGACGTCGCCGAACAGGCCAGCGAACTGCCGCAGATTTCCATGCTGCAAAGCCAGCAACGGTTCGCACTGCCGACCTATCACTCGGCATAACCCGTCACAGCGCTATAAACGATCAGGCCGTGAGAGCTTTCGCTTCACGGCCTGAGTTGTTTCTACGGCTGATGTTTAAAAGGCAGACGGACTGATCCGCGCAAAACTGTCCACCGTCACATGCCCTGCCAATTCCCCGCCCTCACGAGCCAGGCCACAGGTTGCCATGCCTGCCGTGCGCGCCGCGTCCAGTTCCTGAACGATGTCGGACAGAAACAGAATCTGCGAAGCCTCGATACCAATCGCCTGGGTGATGCGCTCATAGGACTGCGCTTCGCGCTTGGGCCCTGAAGTGGTGTCGAAATAGCCACTGAACAGTGGCGACAGATCCCCCGCCTCCGAACAACCGAAAATCAGTTTTTGCGCCTGAATCGAACCCGAGGAATAAACAAACAGTTGATAGCCTTCCTGATGCCAGCGCTTCAGCGCGTCAACGGCGTCCGGGTAAACGTGGCCCTTCAACTGCCCGGCCTGATACCCCCGCTCCCAGACCATGCCCTGCAACGCCTTGAGCGGCGTGGCCTTGCGGTCTTCGGCGATCCAGCCCAAGAGAATTTCGATGACCCGCTCGACGTCGGCTTGCGGTTCACCGCTGTCACGCCGAACAGCGGCGAGCTGTTCGGCGACGTCAGCACGTTCGGCATTTTCGCGAACGAAGTCCGGCAGGTGTTTGGCCGCGTACGGGAACAACACGTCGAACACAAAACTCACCGCGCTGGTGGTGCCTTCGATATCGGTGAGAATCGCTTTGATCGGCATCGGTTCAGTCCTCAAGACACGGGAAGTGGCTGGCAATGTCATCGCCGGTGAAGTTGGCCACCCAGCCTTCGGGGTTGTTGAACAGGCGGATTGCGACGAAATGCGGGTTTTCACCCATGTCGAACCAGTGCTTTGTGCCGGCTGGCACCGAGATCAGGTCGTTCTTCTCGCAGAGCACGGCGTACACGTAATCGTCGATGTGCAGGGTGAACAAGCCACGGCCAGCGACGAAAAATCGCACTTCGTCTTCGCCATGACGGTGTTCATCGAGGAACTTGGCACGCAACTCGGCTTTTTGCGGGTGATCGCTGTTCAAGCTGACCACGTCGACGGTGATGTAACCGCGCTCGGTCATCAACTTGTCGATTTGCTCCTGGTACGCGGCGATCACTTCTTCCTGGCTAGCGCCAGGCTGGATTTTCGCTGCGGCTTGCCAACGGTCGAAACGCACGCCCTGCTCGGCCAGGGTCGAGGCGATGTCTTCAAAGTGGGTCAGCACCTTGTTCGGAATGTCAGGGCTTGAGACATGGTAAACGGACAGGCTGCTCATCAGGGCAACTCCTTAACAGTTCATGCATTACGGTTAAAGAGCGAGCGCGTCTTCAACTCGCACTCGAACAAAAATTCAAAAGCCTCGATCTGCCGCAGTGCGTCGCTCATGCGCGCGCCCCACGTGTAGAGGCCATGACCGCGAATCAGGTAGCCGACGCAATCAGGGTGGGCGTCGAGCCAAGGCTGCACCTTGGTGGCCAGCCGCGCAATGTCCTGGTCGTTGTCGAAAATCGGCACGCACACCCGGGACTCGTGGGTCGACACGCCGCTGAAGGCCTTTTGCAGTTCGTAGTCTTCGAACTCGATGAAATCTTCCGGCGTCAGGCGCGACAGCACCGTGGCGTTCACTGAATGGGTGTGCAGCACCGCGCCGATCTCCGGACGCCAGCTATAGAGCTGGGTGTGCAACAGGGTTTCGGCGGACGGCTTCTTGCCTGGCTCCAGGCTGTTGCCTGACAAGTCGGTGGCCAGCACATCGTCCGGGCCCAGTTGGCCCTTGTGCTTTCCGGACACGGTCAGCAAGGCTTCGGTCGGCGACAGGCGGGTCGAGTAATTGCTGCTGGTGGCCGGCGACCAGCCGCGGCCATACAGAAAGCGCCCGGCGTCGATGATTTCCTGGGCGAGGTGTTCACGGGTAAGGCTCATGGCCTGTCCTCTTGCATACGTGTGGCAATGATAACGGCAGCGGCAAAGGCTGCGAGGCTGGCAATACTAAAGGTCAATGTGGCGCCGAGGGCATTCCAGCTGTAGCCGGAATACAACGCGCCCAGTGCACCGCCGGTGCCGGCCAGCGCGGCATACAACGCCTGGCCCTGGCCTTGCTGGCGCGCGCCGAAGCTACGTTGCACGAACTGGATGGCAGCGGCGTGAAAGCTGCCGAAGGTGGCGGCGTGCAGCACCTGGGCGAACAGCAACACCCAAAGGAACTCGGCAAACGAGCCGAGCAACAACCAACGCAAAGCCGCCAGCAGGAAACTCGTCAGCAGCACCCGGCGTACCGAGAAGCGCGCGAGAATCTTGCTCATGAACAGAAACATCAAGACTTCGGCGACCACGCCGACCGCCCAGAGCATGCCGATCAGCCCGCGACTGTAACCGAGTCGCTCAAGGTGCAAGGTCAGAAAGGTGTAATACGGCCCGTGACTCATCTGCATCAGCGCCACGCACGCATAAAACGCCAACACCCCGGGGTTGCGCAATTGCTGGAGGAATCCGTCCCCCGCCAACCGTTCACCCTGAACCGGTTGCGCGTTGGGCACCCAGAGACTGCTGACGACGATCCCGGCCATGATCAGCACCAGTGCCACCGGGTAAATGTCGAGGCTGAGCCATTCGAACAATCGGCCCAGCGCCACGACAGTGATGATGAAACCGATGGAGCCCCACAGGCGAATCTGACTGTAACGCGAGGTCTGTCCCCGCAAATGAGCCAGGGTGATGACCTCGAACTGCGGCAACACCGCATGCCAGAAAAACGCGTGCAAGGCCATGACCATCGCCAGCCAGGCGTAGCTTTTGCTGACGAAAATCAGCGAGAAGGTCAGCAAGGTGCAGGCGGCGCCGAAACGCACGATCGCCAGGCGTCGCCCGGTGTAGTCACCGAGCCAGCCCCAGATATTCGGCGCCACGCAGCGCATCAGCATCGGGATCGCCACCAGTTCGCCAATGCGCGCGGCGCTGAAGCCCAGATGATCGAAGTACAGCGCCAGAAACGGCGCTGTCGAACCGAGCAAGGCGAAATAGAACAGGTAGAAGCTGGAAAGCCGCCAGTACGGGAGCGCCGCCACCGTCATCAGACTGCAGCGGCTTTCAGATCAGCCATTAAAGCTGCCCCAACACCGGAGTGCTCACGCGCACATCGGCGTTCTGCCCGCGGTGACGCAGCAAGTGGTCCATCAGCACGATGGCCATCATCGCTTCGGCGATTGGCGTGGCGCGGATGCCGACGCACGGGTCGTGACGGCCCTTGGTGACGACCTCCACCGGGTTGCCATGGATATCGATGGAACGGCCCGGCGTGGTGATGCTCGATGTAGGCTTGAGCGCCAGGTGCGCAACGATCGGCTGACCCGACGAAATGCCACCGAGAATGCCGCCGGCGTTGTTGCTGAGGAAACCTTCCGGGGTCATTTCATCGCGGTGTTCAGTGCCACGCTGGGCGATGCTGGCAAAACCGGCACCGATTTCCACGCCCTTGACCGCGTTGATGCTCATCAGCGCATGGGCCAGTTCGGCGTCGAGGCGGTCGAAGATCGGCTCGCCGAGGCCCGGCATCACGCCTTCGGCGACCACGGTGATCTTCGCGCCGACCGAATCCTGGTCGCGACGCAACTGGTCCATATAGGCTTCCAGCTCCGGCACTTTGTCCGGGTCGGGGCTGAAGAAGGCGTTATCTTCCACCGAATCCCAGGTCTTGAACGGGATTTCGATCGGGCCGAGCTGGCTCATGTAGCCACGAATGACGATGCCCTGGGTGGCCAGGTATTTCTTGGCAATCGCGCCGGCGGCTACGCGCATGGCGGTTTCACGGGCCGAACTGCGACCGCCGCCGCGGTAATCGCGCTCACCGTATTTGTGATGGTAGGTGTAGTCGGCGTGGGCCGGACGGAACAGATCCTTGATCGCCGAGTAGTCCTTGGACTTCTGGTCGGTGTTGCGGATCAACAGGCCGATGGCGCAACCGGTGGTGCGGCCTTCGAACACGCCGGAAAGGATTTCGACTTCGTCGGCTTCCTGGCGCTGGGTGGTGTGGCGGCTGGTGCCGGGCTTGCGGCGGTCCAGGTCGCGCTGCAGGTCCTCAAGGGAGATCTCCAGGCCCGGCGGGCAGCCATCGACAATGGCGACCAACGCCGGACCATGGCTTTCGCCCGCGGTGGTGACAGTGAACAGCTTGCCGTAGGTATTGCCGGACATGCAGGACGCTCCGTGAAATCGAACCTAAAATACGTAATGCGCGCCAGTATACGCAGGCTACCCAAGTAGTTCATCCTCGAACCTTATGGGTGCCTGCGAGTCCAACCGGCACCTTGTTGATGATGGCGTGATGATGCTGCGAGTTCTAGCCTTGAGCCTTACCCTGTTTACCGGTTTTGTACAGGCCTCCGTCCTGCAACGCCCGATCACCCTGGACACCGACAGTGGCGAGCTTTTCGGCTCGCTGTTGCTGCCCAAGTCCGACACGCCGGTACCGGTTGTCCTGATCATTTCCGGCTCCGGCCCTACGGATCGTGACGGAAACAACCCCGACGGCGGGCGCAACGACAGCCTCAAACGGCTGGCCTGGGTGCTGGCCAAACACAACATCGCCAGTGTGCGTTACGACAAACGCGGCGTGGCGGCGAGCCTTGCGGCAACGCCCGATGAACGCAATCTGTCGGTGGAAGCCTACGTGGCCGATGCCGTGGCCTGGGGGCAGAAGCTCAAGGCCGACCCGCGCCTGGGCAAACTGATTTTGCTGGGCCACAGCGAAGGTGCGTTGATTGCCAGCCTGGCGGCGCCAAGTGTCGACGCCGCGGCGGTGATTTCCCTGTCCGGCAGCGCGCGGCCGATCGATCAAGTGCTGCGCCAGCAGTTGAGCAATCGCTTGCCGCCGGCCTTGATGCTGCGCAGCAATGAACTGCTCGACAGCCTCAAGGCCGGCCACACTGACGACAACGTGCCGCCGCAGTTGCAGGTGATTTTCCGCCCCAGCGTGCAGCCGTACCTGATTTCACTGTTCCGCCAGGACCCGGCAGCCGCCTTCGCCAAACTGAAGATGCCGGCACTGATCATTCAGGGCAGCAACGACATCCAGGTCGGCGTGGGTGACGCCAGGGCGCTCAAAGCCGCCAAACCGGACGCCGAACTGGCACTGATCGAAGGCATGAACCACGTCATGCGCATCGTGCCCAACGACGTGAAGCGGCAATTAGCCTCCTATAAAGATCCGCAATTGCCCCTGGCGGCGGAGCTCGGCGCACGAATCCTCGGATTTATTGACGGACTTCGCCCCAGTTAAGCTCCAGTCCTGAAAAAAACGGCCGATAAGCCTTTGTCGCCAGCGCTATGACTGGTGGCAACAGGGCTTGGACAGGATCTCGCCGTTATGACTGATACCCAGACTTCACCCGACTCCACCGCTGAAAAAGACACACCGCCAGCGGTCGAGCTGCCGTGGGCGGACGTCCACGTCGAGCACCACAAAATGCTCCGCCTGGCGCCGTTGCAAACCGACCGTAACACCGGCGGCCGACCGCTGCGCTTTGTCGAATTCGGTTACGCCGAACGCAACAGCAAGGAGCACAGCCTGCTGCGCATGGCCATCAAGCTGCCAGGCCAACGGGTGCGCAAAGAACAGAATTATCTGGATGTGTGGGTCGATCACACCGCCAAACGCGTGCATTTCGCTCCGGAAAGCGGCTTGCAGATAGAGCCGATGAACCGTGGCATCGGGCGCTATATGGCGGCTCAAGGCATCACTTGGGCGAAGAAACGATGGCCCGCCTACACCGTCGACGGCACTGACCTGAACAACAAGGACGCGTTGAACGAAGACACGCGCCTGCGCCGCGACCACTTTCTGCGGGTGCACGGTTTTGACGTGGCCTACGCCGATGCCCAGCATTTGAAGGGCAGCGTCAAAGAGGTGCAGATCGGTGATTTGCTGGGCGACTGGAACAGCGAAAAGCTGCAACAGGTGGAAATCCTCGAAGCCGCGCAGATGCTCCAGCAAGCCGAGCAGAACCTGGCGGAACAGGAAGTCAAACTGAAGAAACACGAAGAAAAGGTCAGCAAGTACAAGCGTGAAGACGCTGGACTGCGTTTTACCATTACCTGTCTGGTGGCGTTTGCGGTGTTTCAGGCGGGGTTGTTGATCTGGATTGCCACGCATCGGTAACCGACATCAAACCCAATTGTGGTGAGGGAGCTTGCTCCCTCACCACAATATTCGGGGTCAGATGCGAGAAGCGAACAGCGCCTGATGATCGCGGCACTGCTCGGCGGTCAGCATGAACACCCCATGCCCACCGCGCTCGAACTCCAGCCAGGCGAAATCGACTTCCGGGTACAACGCCTCGACGTGAACCTGGCTGTTACCCACCTCGACGATCAATAAACCTTTCTCGGTCAGATGATCCGCCGCTTCGGCGAGCATGCGGCGCACCAGATTCAAACCGTCGTCGCCACAGGCCAGGCCCAGCTCGGGTTCGTGTTGATATTCGTCCGGCATGTCGGCGAAATCTTCCGCATCGACGTAAGGCGGGTTCGACACGATCAGGTCGAAACGTTGCCCTGGCAAACCATCGAAACCATCGCCCTGAACGGTGAACACGCGCTCGTCGACACCGTGGCGCTCGATGTTCTGGTTAGCCACTTCCAGTGCTTCGAACGACAGGTCGGCCAAAACCACTTCGGCGTTCTGGAACTCATAGGCACAGGCGATACCGATGCAACCGGAACCGGTGCACAAGTCGAGAATGCGCGCAGGTTCGGCACCCAGCCACGGCTCGAAACGTTTTTCGATCAGCTCGCCAATCGGCGAACGCGGGATCAGCACGCGTTCGTCGACAATGAACGACAAGCCGCAGAACCAGGCTTCGCCCAGCAGGTAAGCGGTCGGAATGCGTTCTTCGATGCGGCGCTTGAGCAGGCGTTGCAGATTGACCAGCTCATCGTCCTCCAGACGGCAGTCCAGATAGCTGTCGGCGATTTCCCACGGCAAGTGCAGCGCACCCAATACCAGTTGACGGGCTTCGTCCCAGGCGTTGTCGGTCCCATGGCCGAAAAACAGATCCTCCCCATGGAAGCGGCTGACGGCCCAACGGATATGGTCACGCAGGGTACGAAGGCGGGAAGTGATCACGGGGTAAACTCCAGAAAAAACGACTGACGATTCTAACAGCCAAAAGGCGCCGCGACGACGCAGGAAAAACACCGGATCAGATGTAGGACTCTTCTATTTTTTCAGCGAGCTATTGAACAGAACGAGTATCTTGACAAGGCTGCGAGCCAGCAACGGCGGTGCCTGCGATGGAAGCGATTCACAGAAGCGCTCAGCCAGAGGACAATGCCGCAAAAGCCCCACCCGAAGGAGCCCCAGAATGTCCGTTCCAAAAACGATGTTTCAACTCAGCGGCCGTGGTTACGCAGCGGCCAATCTGGGTCATGCGACCCTAGTCATCATCGATGCCCAGAAAGAATACCTCAGTGGTCCACTGGCCCTGAGCGGCATGGATGCTGCCGTCGCGAACATCAAACACCTGCTGACCGCTGCCCGTGCAGCCGGTCGGCCAATCGTGCATGTGCGTCACCTCGGCACCGTCGGTGGGCTGTTCGATCCCCAGGGCGAACGCGGTGAGTTCATCCCGGGCCTGGAGCCACAGGGCGACGAAACCGTCATCGGCAAATTGCTGCCAAGCGCGTTTCACGGCACCGAACTGTACGATCGCCTGCAACAACTGGGCTCGCTCGACCTGATCGTTTGCGGTTTCATGAGTCACTCCAGCGTCAGCACCACCGTGCGTGCGGCGAAGAACCTGGGCTTTCGCTGCACTCTGGTGGAAGACGCCTGCGCGACGCGGGATTTGCCTTGCAAGGGCGGGATCCTCAGTGCCGAACACGTTCAGCAGACCGAAATGGCGATCATGGCGGACAACTTCGCCACCCTCGCCCTGACCCGCGACCTGATCTGATCAACCGTCGATGAGCGGCCCAAACCGCCGCTCATCCGCAAAAGCCTCTCATTTGCCGTAATTGCCCTAGCCTCAGGAACATCCCGGTCAACTCCCGGTCGAAGGGCCGATACCCATTGAGGAAGGTCGGAATGAAGTTATCCGATGGTTTTGATGCACGCCGCTTGCGGCCCAAGGGCCAACGCAACTGGCGATTTCGTTTCGGCGCAGCGTTCGCTGCCCTGCTGGCGATGTGCGGTGTATTGCTGGCGATGGCCGGCGCGGCCAGCCTGCTCGGGCGGCCACCGGCGTTGGGCGAGTTGAATGCCAGCCCGCTGGGCTCGTCGATCATTCTGGCGGTGGGCGTGTTCGTGCTGTACCTCGGCGTGTCGCTATGGCGCCGCTGCCGTCGCCGTTCGCGCCAGTCGCGAGAGCTGAACATAGCCCCGCACCTGATGAAAAAACACGACTGAATCAAAGGCCTGGCGTTTTGACGGGCCTCAATTGTTATGGATAGCGCTCCGACTTGGGTAAACTGCCCCCCCTTCGCGGAGGCTGACATGCAAGACGACGATTTTTCCCTGTTCAAAAGCGCGATCCAAGGCGTCAAGCCGATCAAGCACGATCGCGCCGAAACCGGCAAACCCAAGGCCGACCGCGCGCAAATCGCCAAGCTGCGCCAGGCCGCCACTGTGCGCACCGATGCGACCACCGTTGACGGGCTGTCCGATCAGTTTGTGATTGATGTCGGCCCGGAAGACGAGCTGATGTGGGCACGTGACGGTGTTCAGGAAAGCCAGATGCGCAAGCTCAAGATCGGACAGATTCCGTTCGAAGGCAGCCTCGACCTGCATGGCATGAACGTGGAAAAGGCCCGTGAAACCCTCTGGGCGTTTCTGGCCGAAGCAACTAAATTCGAAATCCGCTGCGTGCGCGTCACCCACGGCAAAGCCGTGCGTCTGGACGGCAAGCGGCCGATGATCAAGAGTCACGTCAACACCTGGCTACGTCAGCATCCACAGGTGCTCGGCTTCACCTCGTGCCAGCCGAAACACGGCGGCGCTGGAGCGGTTTACGTGATGCTTAAACGAACCATGATGGAAGGTCGCGACGAGTAAAGCTGTCGCTTCACGCTTGCAGCGCCGTGTTTGCCACCGTACCCTTGCCCTTTGCGTAAAATCCCACAGGTAGTTTCATGTCCCTGGAACAGAATTACACCGCGATTCTCGGCCAATTGGGCGAGGACGTGTCCCGCGAGGGCCTGCTCGACACGCCAAAACGTGCCGCCAAAGCCATGCAGTACCTCTGCCGCGGTTATGAACAGACGCTGGAAGAGGTCACCAACGGTGCCTTGTTCAGCTCCGACAACAGCGAGATGGTGCTGGTCAAGGACATCGAGCTCTACTCGTTGTGCGAGCATCACCTGCTGCCGTTCATCGGCAAGGCGCACGTTGCCTATATTCCGAGCGGCAAGGTACTGGGACTGTCGAAAGTCGCGCGGATCGTCGATATGTACGCCCGCCGCCTGCAGATCCAGGAAAACCTCAGCCGCCAGATCGCCGACGCGGTCCAGCAAGTCACCGGCGCCCTGGGCGTGGCAGTGGTGATCGAGGCCAAGCACATGTGCATGATGATGCGCGGTGTGGAGAAACAGAATTCGACGATGATCACCTCGGTGATGCTCGGTGAGTTCCGCGAAAACGCCGCCACCCGCAGCGAGTTTCTCAGCCTGATCAAGTAACGCGCAGCAAGAAGAAAACCGGCACTGATCGCCGGTTTTTTTTCGCCTGCGAAAAATCAGGTAAGCTGCGCGCCTTCTGTTTGCCCTGAGAGACTTATACCGTGTTCGTCAAAGCGCTTCGTGTCGGCCTCGGCCAACTGATCATCTTCATCGATTTCATCACCCGCCCTGGCAAGAAGCAGCGCCCCGCCGCCGCTCAGGCTCAGGTCGAAGCGGCCGCCAAGGACCTGACGCTGTATCAGTTCCACGCCTGCCCGTTCTGCGTGAAAACCCGTCGCACCCTGCGTCGCCTAAACGTTCCGGTGGCCTTGCGCGATGCCAAGAACAGCGAACAGGATCGCCAGGCCTTGCTGGAGCAAGGCGGCAAGATCAAGGTGCCGTGCCTGCGCATCGAAGAGAATGGCCAGACCACCTGGATGTATGAGTCCAAGGTGATCATTGATTATCTGGATAAGCGGTTTGCTGCGGTCTGACGCTTCTGTGGTGCCGGTATAAACACCGCAAAACCCGAACAAAAATAAACCGGCCAATTGGCCGGTTTATTCGTTTCTACACCCTCCCCCACCAACAGCCTCAGGCTGCTTGCGCCGCCTGGGCCTGACGCACCACCGCTGCCAATCGCTTGAGCCCTTCGTCCAGCCGTGCCGGGTCAATGTGGCTGAAGTTCAGCCGCAGATGGCCGGGGTTGTTATCCGGCTCAGGGAAAAACGGTTCGCCCGGCATGAACGCCACATCTGCTGCCAGCGCCGCTTTGAGCAGCGTGCGGGTATCCAGCGGCAGCTTGAGCGTCAGCCAGAAAAACAGCCCCCCCTGCGGCACGTTCCAATCCGCCAGATCGGAAAAATGCCTTTCAAGTGCCGACTGGAACGCATCCCGACGAACCCGGTAGAAGTCCCGCAACTCGCCCAAGTGCTGCTGGTATTTTTCAGTACCGATCCATTGCAGCGCTTGCCATTGCCCGATGCGGTTGGTGTGCAGATCGGCCGATTGCTTGAGCCGCAGCAAATGCGGGAACAGGTCCGGACTGGCAATCAAATAACCAACCCGCAGGCCCGGCAGCAGCGTTTTCGACACGGTGCCGGTGTAGATCCAACTGGCCTTGGTCAAGCGGCTGACGATCGGCGTGGCACTGCCGCCGTCGAAGGTCAGCTCACGGTACGGTTCGTCTTCGATCAGGGTCACGCCGAACTCGTCGAGTAACGCCGCCACCGCATCGCGCTTGGCTTCGCTGTAGCGCACCGCCGACGGATTCTGAAACGTCGGGATCAAGTAGATGAACGCTGGCTTGTGATGTTCCAGACGGCTGCGCAGTTGCGCCAGGTTCGGGCCATCAGCCTCCAGCGGGACGGTGATGCAGTCGGCGCCAAACAGCTGAAAAATCTGCAACGCTGCCAGATAGGTCGGCGCTTCAAGCAGGATTTCGGTGCCTTTGTCGATGTGGAGCTTGGCCGCCAGATCGAGGGTTTGTTGCGAACCGCTGACCACCAGCACCTGACTCGCCTCACACGGCACGCCCAACGCCCGGGCTTCGGCCGCCAACGCTTCACGCAGTGCCGGCTCGCCTTCGCTCATCCCGTATTGGCCCATGGACAGCGGCATCTGCGCCCATTCGACTTTCGGCAGCATGGCTTCGGCCGGCAAACCGCCGGCGAACGACATCACTTCCGGGCGCTGGGCGGCGGCGAGGATTTCACGGATCAAAGAACTTTTAAGGCGCGAGACACGTTCGGAAAAAGCCATGGGGTCACCGGTAGCGGGGCCTGAGGAAAATGAGTCAAACTGATTGACCGAAATTACGACAGAACGAGCGGATACGTCAACATGCTTGACCTTAAAAACCCCACCACCCAGCAACAAGCCATGGAAGCGTTCTTCTTCGGCTATCAGGCCTTCACCGCCAAGGCTGATGAAATGCTCGAGCGTCGCGGCTTGAGCCGGGTGCATCAGCGCATCGTGTTTTTCATCGCGCGTTATCCGAACCTGAGCGTCAAGGAGTTACTGGCGCTGCTCGGCGTGACCAAGCAGGCGCTGAACATTCCGCTGCGGCAGTTGGTGGAAATGCATTTGGTGAACAGCGTCGCGTCCCTGACCGACAAGCGTAAGCGGCTGCTGGAACTGACTGTGGAAGGCGCGCGGTTCGAGCAGTCGTTGCGGCGCGAGCAGGTGAAATTGCTCGAGCGGGTGTTTGCCGAAGCTGGGGAGACGGCGGTGAATGGGTGGTTGGCGGTGAATCAGGCATTGGGGGAAGTAACCAGAGTTGATCGGAACGACACCTGACTGTGGCGAGGGAGCTTGCTCCCGTTCGGCTGCGCAGCAGTCGCAAAGAACGATAACGCCGGTATGCCTGAAAAATTGCCACCGCCTGAGTCGGGCCGCTGCGCGCCCCAGCGGGAGCAAGCTCCCTCGCCACAAACAGCTCGCTACACATCACATTTCATATCTATATACCCCGCCTGCCATTTTTTTCGTCTACAAAATCAAAAACATTATTTGCTTTATTTGTATACAAAAGCATAATTCGCTTCGTGCGAGTTCCTGACCATCAGGTCAACAAATTCGCAAGTACCTCAAAGGGTCGCTGCCACCCTCATGGGTCCGGCCCTGGAAATAACAATAAAACTCTTGAGGAGTACTCGCTGTGGAAAGCCGCAAATCCGAAGCCTCGACGCTGGAACTCTCGCCGCCGTTACGCAATGGCTGGCTGGAGCGCATCTTCAAACTCAGCTTGCACGGCACCACGGTGAAGACCGAGCTGATCGCCGGTCTGACAACCTTCATCACCATGGCCTACATCATCTTCGTCAACCCCAACATCATGGCCGATGCCGGGATCGATCACGGTGCCGCGTTCGTGGCCACCTGCATCGCCGCCGCGCTGGGTTGCCTGTTGATGGGCCTGTACGCCAACTGGCCGGTGGGCCTGGCGCCGGGCATGGGCCTGAACGCGTTCTTCACCTACACCGTGGTCGGCACCATGGGCTACAACTGGGAAACCGCTCTCGGCGCGGTGTTCGTGTCCGGCGTGTTGTTCATGTTCCTGACCTTTTCCCGGATTCGTGAATGGCTGCTCAATAGCATTCCGGTGAGCCTGCGCTTCGCCATGGGTGCGGGTGTGGGCCTGTTTCTGGGGCTGATCGGCCTGAAAACCTCGGGCATCGTCGTCGATAGCCCGGCCACCCTGATCAAGCTCGGCTCCCTGCGCGAGCCCGGCCCACTGCTGGCTGCCATCTGCTTCCTGATGATCGCCGTGCTCAGCTACCACAAAGTGTTCGGCGCGATCCTCATCAGCATCATCACCGTGACCCTGGCCGGCTGGGGCCTGGGCCTGGTGCACTACGAGGGCATCATGTCGGCCCCGCCAAGCCTGGCACCGACCTGGATGGCCATGAACATCGCCGGCGTGTTCAACGTCAGCATGATCAGCGTGGTGCTGGCCTTCCTCTTTGTGCACATGTTCGACACCGCCGGCACCTTGATGGGCGTCGCCCAGCGCGCCAACCTGGTGAACGCTGACGGCCGGATCGAAAACCTGTCCCGTGCCATGAAAGCCGACAGTGCCTCCAGTGTTTTCGGGGCGGTGGTGGGTGTTCCGCCGGTCACCAGTTACGTGGAAAGTGCCGCTGGCGTAGCGGCGGGTGGTCGGACTGGTCTTACCGCCGTGACCGTAGGTGTGCTATTTATTGCCGCAATGTTTTTCGCACCGCTGGCTGGCATGATCCCCGCTTATGCAACCGCCGGTGCGCTGATTTATGTAGCGATGCTGATGATGGGCGGCATGGCGCACATCGAATGGGACGAAGCGACCGACAGCATTCCGGCGATCGTCACCGCGATCATGATGCCGCTGACCTTCTCGGTCGCCGACGGCATCGCGCTGGGCTTCATCACTTACGTGGTGCTGAAGGCCGGTACCGGTAAGTACAAGGAAATATCCGTCAGCCTGTGGGTGCTCTGCGCGATCTTCATCGCCAAGTTCATCTTCTTGTAAGCGTCACGCGGTACGCGTTTCAAACCAGCCTCACCCCGTCGGGTGGGGCTTTTGTGCATAGGGAGGAAAGTGATGAGTCTGGAAACCTGGCTGCTGTTCAGCGGCGCTGCGCTGGTGGTGATCCTGATACCGGGGCCACTGTCTTTGCTGATGATCAGCAACAGTCTGAATTACGGTTTGCGCCGTTCTTACCCGGCGTTTCTCGGGGGTGTGTTTGCTTCGATCTGCCTGCTCAGCGCTTCGGCGCTCGGCCTGGGTGCATTGCTGCTGGCGTCGGAACAGCTGTTCAGCGCCCTGAAAATCGTCGGCGCGCTGTATCTGTTCTACCTCGCCTGGCAGAGCTGGCAGCAATCACGCCAACCCTCCCTGGGCGCCGAAGTGCCCCAGGCTGCGCCGGTGCCACGCTTTCGTGCACTGTTCGGGCGCGCATTCATGCTCGGCGCCAGCAACCCGAAAGACATTTTGTTCTTTGCCGCGTTCCTGCCGCAGTTTTTGAGTGCCGAACAACCGTTCCTGCCGCAGTTGCTGGTGATGATTGCCACCTGGACCGTGCTGGATCTGCTGTGCAAGCTGGCTTATGGGCTGGGGGCTCATGGCGCGGCGCGGTATCTGCGTAGCGGCAAGGGGCAAAGCTGGTTTAACCGGGTCAGTGCCGGGTTGTTCAGCGGTGCGGGCGCGGCCTCATTGTTGAGCCGCTAAGGGCAAAAGATCGCAGCCTCGTTGCACTCGACAGCTCCTACAGGGGGAATGCGTTTCCATGTAGGAGCTGCCGAAGGCTGCGATCTTTTGACTTTCCACCAGGCGAAAAAAAGCCCGCAGTGTGAGCGGGCAAAAGACCAAAGAAGCTATATGCGCAGTCGCTTCCAGGTTGAGGCAGCTGCTTGGGGGATCAGCTGCCGCGATACGTGGAATAGCTGTATGGCGAAATCAGCAAAGGCACATGGTAGTGATCCTGTTCGGCAGAAATGCCGAACCGCAGCACCACCACGTCGAGGAACGCAGGCTCAGGCAGCTGAACGCCCCGGGCGCGGTAGTAATCGCCCGCATGAAATTGCAGTTGATAGACCCCGGTACGGTAGTCATCGCCTTGCAGCAACGGCGCATCGACCCGGCCGTCGCTGTTGGTGAGCGCCGTGGCGACCAGTTCCAGCTGCGAGCCTTCGACGCGGTACAGCTCGACCTTGATCGAACTGCCCGGGCAACCGTGTGCAGCGTCCAAAACGTGTGTAGTCAAACGTCCCATTGATTCTGCGCGCCTGCCTGCGTGGAGCAGTCAGACCTCGCGCCTCCCGAAGTCAGTTGAAAAGGAGACCGCACCGTTCCGGAGCACGAAACGTTGCGGCGAGCGACTGATTAAGACATTTTTCAAAAAAATTGTACACAATAAAAACGACATTTTTACTGCCACCAACGGCATTCAGGGTTTGCAGGCGAATCTTGCGCCAAACCATAAGATCAGTGGACCTTTTATCCATTAGCTGACCAGTCAGGCAGGTTTCTTGCAGCACCCTCCAATGAGGGCAGTCAGTGAAAAATGCAAAAAATCAGGCTTACAAAGTGAATATAAAGTTGTATACAATCACTCCATCGCTGTGACGCCAGCCTGCCCTCTCATCGCCAGGCCGCCACACACACCCTGACTTTGAACAAGTCGACACGAACAAGAAGGAAGACTGCAGTGAGCGCTGACTACCCACGCGACCTGATCGGTTACGGCAGTAACCCTCCTCACCCACACTGGCCGGGCAATGCCCGCATCGCCCTGTCCTTCGTGCTCAACTACGAGGAAGGTGGCGAGCGCAATATCCTTCACGGCGATAAAGAGTCCGAAGCCTTCCTCTCGGAAATGGTCTCGGCGCAGCCGCTGCAAGGCGAGCGCAACATGAGCATGGAATCCCTTTACGAGTATGGCAGCCGTGCCGGCGTCTGGCGGATTCTGAAACTGTTCAAGGAATTCGACATCCCGCTGACCATCTTCGCCGTGGCCATGGCCGCCCAGCGTCACCCGGACGTGATCCGCGCGATGGTCGAGGCCGGCCACGAAATCTGCAGCCACGGCTATCGCTGGATCGACTACCAGTACATGGACGAAGCGCAAGAACGCGAGCACATGCTCGAAGCGATCCGCATCCTCACCGAAATCACCGGCGAGCGCCCGCTGGGCTGGTACACCGGCCGCACCGGCCCGAACACCCGTCGGCTGGTGATGGAAGAAGGCGGTTTCCTCTATGACTGCGACACCTACGACGACGACCTGCCCTACTGGGAACCGAACAACCCGACCGGCAAGCCACACCTGGTGATTCCATACACCCTGGACACCAACGACATGCGCTTCACCCAGGTCCAGGGCTTCAACAAGGGCGACGACTTCTTCGAATACCTGAAGGACGCGTTTGACGTTCTTTATGCCGAAGGCGCCGAGGCACCGAAGATGTTGTCGATCGGCCTGCACTGCCGGCTGATCGGCCGCCCGGCGCGCCTGGCCTCGCTCAAGCGCTTTATCGAATACGCTAAAAGTCATGAACAGGTGTGGTTCAGCCGCCGTGTCGACATCGCTCGCCACTGGCAGCAAACCCACCCGTACCAAGGGGCTGCCAAATGAGCACCTTTCAAACGCTGAAACCCTCGACCCTGAGCCGCGACGCATTTGTCGCCGCCTTCGCCGACATCTACGAACACTCGCCATGGGTAGCCGAGAAGGCCTTCGACCTGGGCCAGGACGCTTCGATCGACCAGATCGAAACCCTGCACCAGCGCATGAGCGACATCCTGTTGAGCGCCGATCACGCCAGCCAACTGGCCCTGATCAACGCTCACCCGGACCTGGCCGGCAAAGCCGCCGTCCAGGGCCAACTGACCGAAGCCAGCACCCATGAACAGGCCGGCGCCGGTATCCACCAATGCTCGAGCGATGAGTTCCAGCGCTTCACCGAGCTGAACGACGCCTACAAGGCCAAGTTCAAGTTTCCCTTCATCATGGCGGTAAAAGGCAGCAACCGGCATCAGATCCTCGCGGCGTTCGAAACGCGCATTCACAACTCGGTCGACACCGAATTCAAATGCGCGCTGGCGGAGATCAACAAAATCGCGTTGTTCCGATTACTGACCCTATAGCAAGCCTGGCCCGACGTTGACGAACGCAAAAAACGCCCCGGGCCCTGCAAGCATCCCAAGCCAACTTATTAAAGGCAGACAAGAAGAATGAAAGCTTACGCCGTACCTTTCGAGAAGTTCGTCAACCTGGCCGACGCCCGTCTGGGCACCAAAATCATCTCGGTCACCGATGACTGGTTCGCAGACGCCAACCGTCTGTTCCAGCCGACCCCGGCCGTGTGGAAGGAGGGCGTGTTCGATGACAACGGCAAGTGGATGGACGGCTGGGAGTCGCGCCGCAAGCGCTTCGAAGGCTACGACAGCGCGGTGATCCGCCTGGGCGTACCGGGTTCGATCAAAGGCGTGGACATCGACACTTCATTCTTCACCGGCAACTACCCGCCATCGGCCTCCCTGGAAGCCTGCTTCCTGGCCTCGGGCGAGCCGGACGAAAACACCCAGTGGACTGAAGTGCTGTCGGCCGTCGAACTGCAGGGCAACAGCCACCACTACCACGAAATCAATAACGACCAGGCGTTCAGCCACCTGCGCTTCAACATCTATCCGGATGGTGGCGTGGCCCGTCTGCGCGTGTACGGCATTCCGTTCCGCGACTGGTCGGCCGTTGGCGACAACGAACAAGTCGACCTGGCTGCGGCCCTGAACGGCGGTCGCGCCCTCGCCTGCTCCGATGAACACTTCGGCCGCATGAGCAACATCCTCAACCCGGGCCGTGGCATCAACATGGGCGATGGCTGGGAAACCGCACGTCGTCGTACTCCTGGCAATGACTGGGTGATCGTCGCGCTGGGCCATGCGGGTGAAGTCGAGAAAGTCATCGTCGACACCCTGCACTTCAAGGGCAACTACCCGGACAGTTGCTCGATCCAGGGCGCATTCGTGAAGGGCGGCACCGACAGCCAGATCGAAACCCAATCGCTGTTCTGGCGCGAACTGCTGCCAAGCCAGAAGCTGGAAATGCACGCCGAACACACCTTCGCCGAACAGATCAAGGCGCTGGGCCCGATCACCCACATCCGCCTGAACGTGTTCCCGGATGGTGGTGTGAGCCGCCTGCGCGTTTTGGGCAAGGTCGCGAAGTAATGCTGAGCCTGTAGGAGCCGGGCTTGCTGGCGATAGCGCCCTCACTGACGCCATCGCCAGCAAGCCGGCTCCTACAAAAGCAGTACCCCAACACATTCGAGATTAAGAAGACCAGCATGCGCACATTGACGATTGAACCGCTGACCAAAGAAGCCTTCGCCCCTTTCGGTGACGTGATCGAAACCGACGGCAGCGATCACTTCATGATCAACAACGGTTCGACCATGCGCTTCCACAAACTGGCGACGGTGGAAACCGCCACGCCAGAGGACAAGGCGATCATCAGCATCTTCCGCGCCGACGCGCAGGACATGCCGCTGACCGTGCGCATGCTGGAGCGCCATCCGCTGGGCAGTCAGGCGTTCATTCCGCTGCTCGGCAACCCCTTTCTGATCGTGGTCGCGCCACTTGGCGATGCACCTGTATCAGGCTTGGTCCGCGCCTTCGTCACCAACGGCAGGCAGGGCATTAATTACCATCGCGGCGTCTGGCACCACCCGGTGCTGACGATCGAAAAGCGGGATGACTTCCTGGTGGTTGATCGCAGTGGCACAGGCAATAACTGCGATGAGCATTTTTTCCAAGAGGATGAGTGTTTGATCCTCGCCCCCCACCAATAAGAGAAGGTCTGATCACTCGACAACAAGGGTGACAGGCGAGAGGTAAAGACTGTGGAAGCACATCTGTTGGAATGGCTGAACCTGAGCGTGCGCTGGGTTCACATGATCACTGGCGTGGCCTGGATCGGCGCGTCGTTCTATTTCGTCTGGCTGGAAAACAACCTCAACCGGGTCAACCCGAAAAACGGGCTGGCGGGCGATTTGTGGGCAATCCATGGCGGCGGTATCTACCACCTGGAAAAATACAAACTGGCTCCACCGACCATGCCGGACAACCTGCACTGGTTCAAATGGGAAGCCTATTTCACCTGGCTGTCGGGGATCGCGCTGCTGTGCGTGGTGTTCTACTCCAACCCGACGCTGTACCTGCTGGCACCGGGCAGCACCCTGAGCGGCCCTGAAGGCGTGGCTATCGGCCTCGGCTCGTTGTTCATCAGCTGGTTCATCTACTCCTTCCTCTGCGACTCGGCCCTGGGCAAACGCCCTGCCCTGCTAGGCGCAATCCTGTTCGTGCTGATCATCGGCGCCGCCTACGGCTTCAGCAAAGTGTTCAGCGGTCGTGGCGCATACCTGCACGTCGGCGCGATCATCGGCACCATCATGGTCGGCAACGTGTTCCGCATCATCATGCCGGCCCAGCGCGCCCTGGTGGCGGCGATCGCCGAGAATCGCACGCCCGATCCGGCGCTGCCGGCCAAAGGTTTGCTGCGTTCGCGGCACAACAACTACTTCACCTTGCCGGTGCTGTTCATCATGATCAGCAACCACTTCCCGAGCACCTACGGCAGCCAATACAACTGGCTGATCCTGGCCGGGATCGCGGTGCTGGCGGTGTTGGTGCGTCACTACTTCAACACCCGTCACGACAGCCACAAATTCGCCTGGACCCTGCCCGTTGCGGCGGTCGGCATGATTTGCCTGGCCTACGTGACCGGCCCGGCGCCGATGTCCAGCGCACCTGAAGTGGCCAAGGCACCTGGGACCATCGAGTACCAGCCGCTGCCGGAAACCGCCCTGGGCGGTGGTGCCAAACCTGAAGCGGCGAAACCTGATGCGCCTGCCGCTGCACCAGCCCAGGCCTCGAATCAGGGCCCGACGTTCGACAAGGTTCACAGCGTGATTCAGGAACGTTGCGCGGTCTGTCACTCGGCCAAACCCACCAGCCCGCTGTTCAGTGCCGCACCGGCCGGCGTGATGTTCGATACGCCAGAACAGATCCGCCAAAACGCTGCCCGCATCCAGGCTCAAGCGGTCACCAGCCAGATCATGCCACTGGGCAACATCACCCAGATGACCCAGCAGGAACGTGACCTGATCGGCGCGTGGATTGTTCAGGGAGCTCCGACCCATTAATCGTTGAAAAGCTTCGCGGGCAAGTCGGATCGCCGCCCGCTCGCTCCTACAAGGTCAACACAATCCCTGTAGGAGCGAGGCTTGCCCGCGAACGGCCGCACTGCGGTCCCCCTGATACAAAAATCACAAGAATAAAAAAGATCCGAGGTGTTGCATGTCCGAGCTATCCGAAGCGCGCATCCCCGACGCACCCGCCATTCAACGTTTACCCCTTGTGCAACTGATTCTGGTCGGCCTGCAACACGTTCTGCTGATGTACGGCGGCGCCATTGCAGTGCCGCTGATCATCGGGCAGGCCGCCGGCCTGAACCGTGAAGAAATCGCCTTCCTGATCAACGCCGACCTGCTGGTGGCTGGCATTGCCACCATCGTCCAGTCGCTGGGCATCGGCCCGATGGGCATTCGCATGCCGGTGATGATGGGCGCCAGTTTCGCCGCGGTCGGCAGCATGGTGGCCATGGCCGGCATGCCCGGCATCGGCCTGCAAGGGATTTTCGGCGCGACCATTGCCGCCGGTTTCTTCGGCATGCTCATCGCACCGTTCATGTCCAAGGTCGTGCGCTTCTTCCCGCCGCTGGTGACCGGCACTGTCATCACCTCGATCGGTTTATCGCTGTTCCCTGTAGCCGTGAACTGGGCCGGTGGCGGCGCTGGCGCGGCTCAATTCGGTTCACCTGTCTACCTGGCCATTGCTGCACTGGTGTTGGCCACCATTCTGCTGGTCCACCGCTTCATGCGCGGATTCTGGGTCAACATCTCGGTGCTGATCGGCATGTGCCTGGGTTACGCGATTTGCGGCGTGATCGGCATGGTCGACCTCAGCGGCATGGACCAGGCGCCGTGGCTGCAAATCGTCACCCCGCTGCATTTCGGCATGCCGAAATTCGAGCTCGCACCGATTCTGTCCATGTGCCTGGTGGTGGTAATCATCTTCGTCGAGTCCACCGGGATGTTCCTCGCGCTGGGCAAAATCACCGGCCAGGACGTCACGCCGCGGATGCTGCGTCGCGGCTTGCTGTGCGATGCCGGTGCTTCGTTTTTCGCCGGCTTCTTCAACACCTTCACCCACTCCTCATTCGCTCAGAACATCGGCCTGGTACAAATGACCGGCGTACGTTGCCGCTCGGTGACCATCGTCGCCGGTGGCTTACTGATCGTGCTGAGCCTGCTGCCGAAAGCCGCGTTCCTGGTGGCATCGATACCTCCGGCGGTACTCGGCGGCGCGGCGATTGCGATGTTCGGCATGGTCGCCGCCACCGGGATCAAGATTCTCCAGGAGGCCGACATCGGTGACCGGCGCAACCAGTTGCTGGTGGCGGTGAGTATCGGCATGGGGCTGATCCCGGTGGTGCGTCCGGAATTCTTCGCCCACCTGCCGATGTGGATGAGCCCGATCACCCACAGTGGCATCGCCATGGCCACGCTTAGCGCCCTGGCATTGAACCTGTTGTTCAACATCCTCGGCGGTCACGAACGCGCAGCCGTCAACGACTGCCACGCCCACACGCACTGACACAGTACAAAGCACACACCCTGTGGCGAGTTCCCACAGGGGTGGCTGCCTGCACCTCAAACAATAAAAACAAGAGGGAGCAACAGATGATTCGTACCCAGACAAGTCTGTCGTTCAGCAATGCCCCACACCTGTCGCCAGTGCTCTGTTGCGGGGCACTTGAGACCTGGCCAAGGAGTCAGTATTCTCCGCGGCCGCCCGAATCCGGTCTAAAAAAAAGCCCGGATTTAATTCCTGACCGGAAAGCCAACTTACCCCGGCTCCGGGCAGTATCAAGGCTTCCCGAAAAGACGCTCAATCGACTGTTTTAGAACAGCCGAACGGGCATTTTTTGGCTTTTTGAAAGCCTTGGCTCAGCTCTTGCTAACAGCACCAAAGCTGACCGAATGGATGATTTTTTTACAGCAGCAAGAAAAGGCGCCACACCAGAGCGCCGACCTTAGAAAAATAACGTGGAACCACCTACTTTTTGGGAGCAACCGAATGAAACGTACGTGCACCAGCCTGATGCTCGCGGGATCCTTGCTGGCCGGGGGCCAGGCCATGGCCGGCGACTTGCTGCAATGGCAGAACAACAGCCTGACCTACCTCTATGGCAAGGACTTCCAGGTCAACCCGCGCATTCAGCAAACCGTCACTTTCGAGCACGCCGATGCATGGAAATACGGCGACAACTTCATGTTCGTCGACAAGATTTTCTACAACGGCAAGGACGACCCCGGCGTCGGTTCGAACACCTACTACGGCGAAATCAGCCCGCGCTTGTCGTTTGGCAAAATCTTCGACCAGAAACTGGAGTTCGGTCCGGTCAAGGACGTGCTGCTGGCCATGACGTACGAGTTTGGTGAAGGCGATACCGAGTCTTACCTGATCGGTCCTGGTTTCGACCTGGCGATTCCTGGCTTCGACTACTTCCAGCTGAACTTCTACCAGCGTCACACCGAAGGCAGCCGCCCGGGTGACAACGTCTGGCAGATCACCCCGGTCTGGTCCTACACCATTCCGGTGGGCGATTCGAACATCCTGATCGATGGCTTCATGGACTGGGTGGTCGACAACGACAAGAACAGCAAAGGCACCTACCACGCCAACCTGCACTTCAACCCGCAGATCAAATACGACTTGGGCAAAGCGCTGAACATTGGCGAGAAGCAGTTGTATGTGGGTGTCGAGTACGACTATTGGTCGGACAAGTACGGGATCAGGGACAGTCAGTACTTCAAGACCGATCAGAGCAACACGAGCTTGCTGGTGAAGTTCCACTTCTGATCGTAAAAGCTTCGCGGGCAAGCCTCGCTCCTACAGGTCTTGTGTCGTTCACCGGTTATGTGAACGACTCAAATCCGTAGAAGCGAGGCTTGCCCGCGAACAGCCACACCGCAAATCTCAAGCCGGAACCGCAGGCTCCACCAACCCCAGAAACCGGCACAGCTCATCGCGCTTGGCCAACGCATCGCGCCGCCCCAGATCAATCAATTCGCTGCAATACCCCGCCTCGAACAGCAGATAACTCAGCACCCCTGCCCCGCTGGTCTTGGTCGCCCCCGGCCCGCGTAAAAACAGGCGCAAGGCTGCCGGCAGTTCCTGGCGATGCCGCGCGGCAATTTCATCGATCGGCTGACTCGGTGAAATCACCAACACATCCACTGGCGCCGCTCCCAATGCACGACTCGAGATGCCATCGGGCAGCAGATGGCTGAACTGGTTCAGACGCTGCAACAACTCGATGTCACTTTCCAGGCTGTCAATGAACGTACTGTTGAGCAGGTGCCCACCGACTTGCGCCAGGGTCGGCTGCTGACCGGTGTAGGCACGTTGCAGCGGCTGTTGCGGATCGATCCCGCGCGGGTTGCCGCTGACGCCCACCACCAGCACGCGACTGGCGCCCAGGTGCAGGGCCGGGCTGATCGGTGCCGATTGACGCACCGCGCCATCGCCGAAATATTCTTCGCCGATTTTTACCGGTGCGAACAGCAACGGAATCGCGGAACTGGCGAGCAGATGGTCGACAGTCAGTTGGGTCGGCACGCCGACTCGCCGATGGCGCAACCAGGATTCGATGGTGCCGCCGCCCTGATAAAACGTGACGGCCTGGCCGGACTCGTAGCCGAACGCTGTAACCGCTACGGCCCGCAATTGCTTCTGCGCAATCGCTTCGGCAATCCCGGGCATGTGCAGTTTGTGATTGAGCAAGCGGCGCAGCGGCGAACTGTTAAGCAGGGCCACCGGCACCGGCGAGCCAATGCCCATCAGGTTGTGACTGACAAAACGGGCGGCCTGATGAATCACCCCCGGCCAATCGCTGCGTAATACCAGATGGCTGCGAAAACCTTGCCAGAAGGCCGTCAGACGCTCGATCGCACTCCGAAAATCCATCGCCCCACTGGCCAGGCTGACCGCATTGATCGCACCGGCCGAGGTGCCGACGATCACCGGAAACGGATTCGTCGCCCCCATCGGCAGCAGCTCGGCAATCGCTGCCAGCACGCCTACTTGATAGGCCGCACGAGCCCCACCGCCGGAAAGAATCAACCCTGTAACCGGTTCAGCAGGACTCATTGCAACACTCCATGGTGCTTAAAGGGATCGGTGACTCAACCGCGTTTGGCGTACAGTTTCGGCTCGCCCGGTGGGCGGCTCTTGAAGCGGCGATGCGCCCAGAGATATTGCTCCGGACATTCGCGCAACGCACCCTCCACCCATTGGTTGATCCGAATGCAATCGGCCTCTTCCGTCTCGCCGGGAAAGCCTTCGAGCGGGGCATGAATCACCAGTCGATAACCGCTGCCGTCAGCCAGGCGCTCCTGGGTGAACGGCACCACCAGCGCCTTGCCCAAGCGTGCGAATTTGCTGGTGGCGGTGACAGTTGCCGCCTGAATCCCGAACAGCGGCACGAAGATACTTTGCTTGGCGCCGTAGTCCTGATCCGGTGCGTACCAGATCGCTCTCCCTGCGCGCAGCAGTTTGAGCATGCCCCGCACGTCGTCGCGCTCCACCGCCAGCGAGTCGAGGTTATGCCGCTCGCGGCCTTGGCGCTGGATGAAGTCGAACAGCGGATTCTTGTGTTCGCGGTACATGCCATCGATGGTGTGTTGCTGACCGAGCAACGCTGCGCCGATCTCCAGCGTGGTGAAGTGCACAGCCATCAGAATCACGCCCTTGCCTTGCGCCTGAGCCTGTTTCAAATACTCCAGGCCTTCGACATGGGCCAGTTTCGCCAGACGCTTGCGCGACCACCACCAGCTCATGGCCATCTCGAAGAAGGCGATGCCGGTGGAAGCAAAGTTTTCCTTGAGCAGGCGTTTGCGCTCGGCAGCGGATTTTTCAGGGAAACACAGCTCAAGATTGCGCTTGGCAATGCGCCGTCGGTCGCCGGCCACTCGGTACATCAATGCGCCCAGGGCGCGACCGATCGCCAGTAACGCCGGATACGGCAACTGCACAATCAGCCACAACAGCCCCAGGCCACACCACAGCGGCCAGAAACGCGGAGAAAGAAATGCTGTTCGAAATCGCGGGCGTTCCATTAAAGGTTCCGGAAAGTTAATGGCCGCGCATTCTACATCGTTCGACCCGGCTTGCGGCCTGCGGGCGTTCTCGTTATAAGTCTCGGCACTTTTAGTGACAAGCCGTTGTATGCCGACCATGAGCCAAACCGAACCGCTAGACCAAGATCCCGTGTTCCAGTTGAAGGGCAGCATGCTGGCCATTACGGTGCTGGAACTGGCCCGTAACGACCTCGTGAACCTTGATCGGCAACTGGCCGCCAAGGTCGCCCAGGCGCCCAACTTCTTCAGTAATGCGCCGCTGGTACTGGCCCTGGACAAACTCCCGGCCAGCGAAGGCTCGGTCGACCTGCCGGGATTGATGCGCATCTGCCGCCAGCATGGCCTGCGCACCCTGGCGATCCGTGCCAGCCGCATTGAAGACATCGCCGCCGCCATTGCGGTCGATCTGCCAGTGCTGCCGCCGTCCGGCGCGCGGGAACGCCCGCTCGACCCGCTCGAAGGCGTCGTGGCGAAGAAACCGGAAAAACCACCGGAGCCGACCATCAAACCGACAAAAATCATCACGTCGCCAGTACGTGGTGGCCAGCAGATTTATGCCCAGGGCAGCGATCTGGTGGTGATTTCGTCGGTCAGCCCGGGGGCGGAACTTCTCGCCGACGGCAACATCCATGTATACGGCGCGATGCGCGGTCGTGTGCTGGCCGGCGTCAAAGGTGATACGAAAGCCAGGATTTTCTGTCAGCAAATGACCGCTGAACTGGTCTCCATCGCCGGTCACTACAAGGTTTCCGAGGACCTGCGCCGCGATCCATTGTGGGGCGCCGGAGTACAAGTCAGCCTGTCGGGTGACGTGTTGAACATCATTCGGCTTTAACGGATACTGCCGCATTTTCCAAGCATCTCTAAAACGTAGCGAAAACGGCTCAAACGAAGTAGGAAAAAGGCTAAAAGCAGTGTTTACCGGGGGTAGATACCGCTCAAAACCGGATTCCAGCCAAGGCTGTCCGACTGCAGTAGTTTTTCAAGAGATGTTTTTCAGGGGCTAAACGTCCTTTTTCCTTAGGGGTAAAACACCTTGGCCAAGATTCTCGTGGTTACATCCGGCAAGGGTGGTGTGGGTAAGACCACCACCAGCGCCGCTATCGGTACCGGCCTCGCTCTGCGTGGTCACAAAACAGTTATCGTCGACTTCGACGTCGGCTTGCGTAACCTCGACCTGATCATGGGTTGCGAGCGCCGCGTGGTGTATGACTTCGTCAACGTGGTGAACGGCGAAGCCAACCTGCAACAGGCCCTGATCAAAGACAAGCGCCTGGAAAACCTCTACGTGCTGGCCGCCAGTCAGACCCGCGACAAAGACGCGCTGACCCAGGAAGGCGTAGAAAAAGTCCTGATGCAGTTGAAAGAAGACTTCGAATTCGTGGTCTGCGACTCCCCGGCCGGTATCGAGAAAGGTGCCCACCTGGCCATGTACTTCGCTGATGAAGCGATCGTCGTGACCAACCCGGAAGTCTCCTCCGTACGTGACTCGGACCGCATGCTGGGCCTGCTGGCCAGCAAGTCCCGTCGCGCCGAAAACGGCGAAGACCCGATCAAGGAACACCTGTTGCTGACCCGCTACAACCCTACGCGCGTCGTCAACGGCGAAATGCTCGGCGTCGAAGACGTCAAGGAAATCCTCGCGGTGACCCTGCTGGGCGTGATTCCGGAATCGCAAGCCGTCCTCAAAGCCTCCAACCAGGGCGTGCCGGTGATTCTCGACGACCAGAGCGACGCCGGCCAGGCGTACAGCGATGCTGTCGATCGTCTGTTGGGCAAGACCGTGGACCATCGTTTCCTCGATGTCGAGAAGAAGGGATTCTTCGAGCGACTTTTTGGAGGTAGGTAATGAACCTTTTTGACTTCTTTCGTGCCAACAAAAAGCCCAGTACCGCCTCGGTAGCGAAAGAGCGTCTACAGATCATCGTGGCGCATGAACGCGGCCAACGCAGTACGCCGGACTACTTGCCAGCCTTGCAGAAGGAACTGGTGGAAGTGATCCGCAAGTACGTCAATATCGGGTCCGATGACGTGCACGTCGCTCTGGAAAACCAGGGCAGCTGCTCGATTCTGGAACTCAATATCACCCTGCCCGATCGCTGAGTCGATCCGGCGGGAGCCACGGCGGCTCAGGGCCCTTCCATGACTGGAGGGGGCCTGAGTCGCCGTTGGCGTTTGTTACGAGGCTGTTTTAATGCCGTTGTCCAACATCCGCATCATCTATCAGGACGCCGCCGTACTGGTGGTGGATAAACCGACCCTGTTGCTCTCCGTCCCCGGACGGGCCGATGACAACAAGGACTGCCTGATTACGCGCCTGCAAGAAAACGGCTACCCGGAAGCGCGAATTGTCCATCGGCTGGACTGGGAAACCTCCGGCATCATTCTGCTGGCCCGTGACCCGGACACTCATCGCGAGCTGTCTCGGCAATTTCACGACCGCGAAACCGAAAAGGCCTACACCGCCCTGTGCTGGGGACAACCGGAACTGGACAGTGGCAGCATCGATTTGCCCCTGCGCTACGATCCGCCGACCAAGCCACGGCATGTGGTGGACCACGAATTCGGCAAGCACGCCCTGACCTTCTGGCGTGTACTGGAGCGTTGTGGCGACTGGTGCCGCGTCGAGCTGACGCCGATCACCGGCCGTTCTCACCAGTTGCGCGTGCACATGCTCTCCATCGGCCACCCGCTGCTGGGTGACGGGCTCTACGCCCATCCGCAAGCCCTGGCTGCCTGGCCACGCCTGTGCCTGCACGCGAGCATGCTGAGCTTCACTCATCCGCAAAGCGGCGAACGCCTGCGCTTCGAGTGCCCGGCACCGTTCTAACGGTGGTGCCCAGGCTTCGGTGTCGAGGGGGCTGTTGTGGCGAGGGAGCTTGCTCCCGCTGGAGTGCGGAGCACTCCCAAAACCAGCGACCGTATTCTGTCGGGCACACCGCGCAAGCAGGATTTGCGGCCGCTGCGCCGCCGAGCGGGAGCAAGCTCCCTCGCCACATTAAATCTCACGCGCCGCCAACATCAGGCCCGCCGCACTTTGCGCTTTCAATACGTTAAACTGGCGCCACTGCTGTCTGGAGCTTCTTATGCGCGAAGAGTTGAACCAAGGCCTGATCGACTTCCTCAAGGCCTCCCCTACCCCGTTCCATGCCACCGCCAGCCTTGTCCAGCGCCTGGAAGCGGCCGGTTTTGTGCGCCTCGACGAGCGCGAGCCCTGGACCACCGAAGCCAATGGCCGTTACTACGTCACCCGTAACGACTCTTCGATCGTCGCGTTCAAAATGGGCCGTCATTCGCCCCTGCATGGCGGCATTCGCCTGGTTGGCGCGCACACCGACAGCCCGTGCCTGCGGGTCAAACCCCAGCCGGAACTGCAACGCCAGGGCTTCTGGCAATTGGGCGTCGAAGTCTATGGCGGTGCACTGCTGGCGCCGTGGTTCGACCGCGATCTGTCGTTGGCCGGCCGCGTGACCTTCCGTCGCGATGGCAAGGTCGAGAGCCAGTTGATCGACTTCAAGGCTCCCGTTGCAATCATTCCGAACCTGGCCATTCACCTCAACCGTGAAGCCAACATGGGCTGGGCGATCAATGCCCAGACCGAGCTGCCGCCGATTCTCGCGCAATTCGCCGGTGACGAACGCGTGGACTTCCGCGCCGTGCTCACCGATCAGCTGGCCCGCGAACATGGCCTGAACGCCGATGTGGTGCTCGATTACGAGCTGAGCTTCTACGACACCCAAAGTGCTGCCGTCATCGGCCTGCATGGCGATTTCATCGCGGGCGCTCGCCTGGACAACCTGTTGTCGTGCTACGCCGGCCTGCAAGCATTGCTGACGACCGAAACCGACGAAACCTGCGTGCTGGTCTGCAACGATCACGAAGAAGTCGGTTCCTGCTCGGCCTGTGGCGCCGACGGTCCGATGCTTGAGCAAACCCTGCGTCGCCTGTTGCCCGAAGGGGATGAATTCGTACGGACCATTCAGAAATCCCTGCTGGTCTCGGCCGACAACGCCCACGGCGTGCACCCGAACTACGCCGACAAGCACGACGCCAACCACGGCCCGAAACTCAATGCCGGCCCGGTAATCAAGGTCAACAGCAACCAGCGCTACGCCACCAACAGCGAAACCGCCGGGTTCTTCCGTCATTTGTGCATGGCCGAAGAAGTACCGGTGCAAAGCTTCGTGGTGCGCAGCGACATGGGCTGCGGCTCGACCATCGGCCCGATCACCGCCAGCCACCTGGGCGTGCGCACCGTGGACATCGGCCTGCCGACGTTCGCCATGCACTCGATCCGCGAGCTGTGCGGTAGCCATGACCTGGCACACCTGGTCAAAGTGCTGAGCGCGTTTTACGCCTGCCGCGAATTGCCATAACCCTTGTGATTAAAAGGCAACTTTTGTGGCGAGGGAGCTTGCTCCCGCTCGGCTGCGAAGCAGTCGTAACTTGGCAAACTCGGTCTGGCTGATTAGCCGATGTTGCTTTGTTTTGGGGCTGCTTCGCAGCCCAACGGGAGCAAGCTCCCTCGCCACAATGATCTTGCGATCCATTCCTGCCACACATCACCAACGCCCGCCCGAAAGCCGCCTAGACTTGCAGTAACCCCTCCGACAAGGCTGTCACCATGATCTCGATGTCTTCGTTTCACGCCATGCTGATCCCGATTCTTTCCGGGATGATCATGTTGGCCATCGGTTTCAACTTTCGCGACAAGAACGCCGGTGTGTTCGCGATGTGGGTCGGCATGCTGATGATCCTCGCCACCGTGATCTACAAGATCCTCGCCAAACTCAACGAATAAATCCTCGCGCCCGGCTCGCATTGATTTTGACGGGCTCGTACACTCGGCCGATTCGCTCATCCGAGGTTGACCGCCTAGTGTTCGCTCGTCTTTTTGCCCTGCCCTGTTTGTTCCTTGTCTGCCTGATGACGCTGCTGCCGCTGACGCCTGCCCAGGCGGCCGGCTTGCCGGGGCTGCTCAGCGGCTCGGCGAAAACCCAGCCCGAAGCGCAAGCTCCACTGGGGCAGTCGCTGGACGAAGTCATCAAGTCGCTGGAAAACGATCAGCAACGGACCAAACTGCTGGCGGACCTGAAAAAGCTGCGCGACGTCAGCAAAAAAGCCCAACCGACCACAGAAGAAGGCGTGCTGGGCCTGATCGGCGGCACCCTGGCCAGTTTCGAAAAGCAATTTTCCGGCGCCGACAGCCCCCTCACTCGCTGGTCCGAAGAAGTCAACCTGGCCAAGGATGAACTGGTGGCACTCATGCTGCCGGCCAATGAATGGCTGCCCATCATATTTGCCTTCGCCATGATCCTGATGGTCTGGAGCTTGCTGGCCGCCGCCCTGATCTGGCTCGGCCACCGAGTGCGCATGCGCTTCGGCCTCACCGAAGAACTGCCGCAACACCCCAAGGCCCTGGACATGCTGCGCTTTGCCTTGCGCAAACTCGGGCCGTGGATGATCGCCCTGGTCATGACGGTTTACATGACCTACGCCCTGCCCTCGTCACTGGGCAAAAGCCTGGCCATGGTGCTGGCTTATGCGCTGGTGGTCGGTACCTGTTTCTCGGCGATCTGCGTCATCGCGTTTTCCCTGCTCGATGGCCCGCATCGTCATCGCGCCCTGTACATCCTGCGGCATCAGGCCTTCCGCCCGTTGTGGCTGATCGGCAGTTTCGCCGCCTTCGGTGAAGCCCTGAACGACCCGCGCCTGATCGCCAGCCTCGGTGAACATCTGGCCCATACGGCGGCGACGTTCGCCAATGTACTGGCGGCGATCTTCACAGGTTTTTTCATTCTGCGTTTCCGCCGGCCCATCGCGCACCTGATCCGCAACCAGCCGCTGTCTCGGCGCCTGACCCGCCGCGCCTTGAGCGACACGATCGAAATCCTCGGGACGTTCTGGTATCTGCCGGCGCTGGTGCTGGTGGGCATCTCGCTGTTCGCCACCTTCGTCTCTGCTGGCGACACCAGCACCGCGTTGCGTCAGTCGCTGATCTGCACCGTGCTGCTGGTGTTGTGCATGGTCATCAACGGGCTGGTGCGCCGTCATTCACTCAAGCCTCAACGCGGCCCCAAGCGCCATGCGCTGTATTCGGATCGTCTGAAAAGCTTCTTCTACACCCTCGCCCATCTACTGGTATGGCTGGCGTTCATCGAACTCGGCCTGCGGGTCTGGGGCATGTCGCTGATTCGCTTCACCGAAGGCGAAGGCCATGAAGTCAGCGTCAAACTGTTCAGCCTCGGCGGCACGCTGATTTTTGCTTGGCTGATCTGGATTCTCAGCGACACCGCCGTGCACCACGCCCTAACCCGCTCGCGCAAAGGCCTGGCCAATGCCCGCGCGCAGACGATGATGCCGCTGATCCGCAACGTGCTGTTCGTGGCGATTTTCATCATTGCGCTGATCGTCGCCCTGGCGAACATGGGCATGAACGTCACGCCGCTGCTGGCCGGTGCCGGTGTCATCGGCCTGGCCATCGGTTTCGGCGCGCAATCGCTGGTGGCCGACTTGATCACCGGGCTGTTCATCATCATCGAAGACTCCCTGGCCATCGACGACTACGTGGACGTCGGCGGTCACCTGGGCACGGTCGAAGGCCTGACCATTCGCACCGTGCGCCTGCGGGACATCGACGGCATCGTCCACACCATTCCGTTCAGCGAAATCAAAAGCATCAAGAACTACTCCCGGGAGTTCGGCTACGCGATCTTCCGGGTGGCGGTGCCCTCAAACATGGACATCGACGAGGCGATCAAGCTGATGCGCGACGTCGGCCAGAAAATGCGCACCGACCCGCTGCAACGGCGCAACATCTGGTCGCCGCTGGAGATCCAGGGGGTCGAAAGTTTCGAGTCCGGCAATGCGATTCTGCGCGCGCGCTTCAAGACCGCGCCGATCAAGCAGTGGGAAGTGTCCCGGGCATTCAATTTATCGCTGAAGCGGCATCTGGATGAGGCCGGGCTGGATCTGGCGACACCGCGCATGAGCATTCAGGTGATCACCCCCGGTGGCGAACAATCTGCGTAGATGGGGTTCAAACCACATCCACCCCGACATGAATCGCATCATGGCGCCAAAACTCCAGGTCACAATCGATCAGCCGCTGGTGCTGATCGTAGTTGACCCGGGCAATCCGCAACCCCGGGCTGCCCACCGACACCCGTAAAGCCGCCGCGGCGTCCACCGACAACGCGGTCGGCACGATCTCGAAGCGCACCCGCCCGTAGTGCAAGTCGTAATGCCGCGCATACAGTTCGGTCATCGACTGATTCAAATCGAAATCCAGGATCCCCGGAAAATACTGCGGGTTCAGGTAGTGCTCCACATACAGCACCAATCGCCCGTCAATCCGTCGCGAGCGGCAGATCTGGATCACGCTCGACAGCGCCGGCAACTGGAGCCAGGCACATACCGCCGCTGACGCCGGTTGCAAACGCGCGGAAATCACCTCGGTGGACGGCACCCGCCCCTGGGCGCTGACCATCGCGTGAAAGTGGCTGCGTTGCATCAGGTTATAAGCCAGCCGTGGTGGCGACACGAACCAGCCGCGACGCTCCTCGCGATAAATCTGGCCCTGGGCCTCCAACTGCAACAACGCCTCACGCACGGTGATCCGCGTGGTACCGAACAACTCACTGAGCTTGCGCTCGGCCGGCAACTTGCTCCCAGGCGCCAACAGCCCGTGGTCGAGCTGTTCTTGCAGAACCTGCCCGATCGCTGTCACCGCTTTGGTTGTCTCGATGCGCATCAACGTTACCTATCTGGACTAGACCAGCACTGATTCAGGGCAGAACCGCGATTGAAACCGGGCTCCATCAATTGCCTGCAAGCCTAGGCACTGCAGATGACTGACAGATGACAAAGCCGCCGAACGGTTGCTTCAGACACCTGCAATTTCATGGCCAAGTCCCTTTCATATCAGCCCTTTAGCCATGGTCTACGCTTATCTCGCACCCCGCGTATCCGAGCGCAGGAAATTCAGGCCGACCGGTCGTCGACATCAAAATGTCATCCAGGACGCCTAAATTGGCTCAGGTATTGCTGACCTAGACCAACACAACCGCAATCGCAGCGTTGAAAACGCCCAAAGGAGCTTCGGATGAAACAGTTTTTCCTGGCATCACTGTTAGGCTCGACCATTGCCCTGTGCACTGCCGCCATGGCGGCGGATACCGATCTGAAAACACTCGAAGCCGCTGCGAAAGCGGAAGGCGCCGTCAACAGCGTCGGCATGCCCGATGACTGGGCCAACTGGAAAGGCACCTGGGAAGACCTGGCCAAGAAATACGGCCTGAAACACATCGACACCGACATGAGCTCGGCCCAGGAAATCGCCAAGTTCGCTGCCGAAAAAGACAACGCCACAGCCGACATCGGCGACGTCGGTGCCGCCTTCGGCCCGATCGCGGTCAAGCAGGGCGTGGTGCAACCTTACAAGCCGAGTACTTGGGCACAGGTTCCGGACTGGGCCAAGGACAAGGACGGTAACTGGGCACTGGCCTACACCGGCTCCATCGCGTTCATCATCAATAAAAAGCTGCTGCACGGTTCCGAAGCACCGACCAAATGGGCCGACCTCAAGAGCGGCAAGTACAAAGTCTCCATCGGTGACGTAAGCACCGCAGCCCAGGCTGCCAACGGCGTACTGGCCGCCGCCCTCGCCAATGGCGGTGACGAGAAAAACATTCAGCCAGCCCTGTTGCTGTTCGCAGACATCGCCAAGCAAGGCCGCCTGTCCATGGCCAACCCGACGATCGCCACCATGGAAAAGGGTGAAATCGAAGTCGGCGTGGTCTGGGACTTCAACGGCCTGAGCTACAAGGCCAAGATGGCCAATCCGGATGACTACACCGTGCTGATTCCATCCGATGGCTCGGTGATTTCCGGCTACACCACCATCATCAACAAATACGCCAAGCACCCGAACGCCGCCAAACTGGCCCGCGAATACATCTTCAGCGACGCTGGCCAGATCAACCTGGCAAAAGGCAACGCCCGTCCAATTCGCGCCGAGCATTTGACTCTGCCGGAAGAGGTCAAGGCCAAACTGCTGCCTAACGAGCAGTACAAAAAGGTCACGCCGATCAAAGACGCCGACGCGTGGGAAAAGACCTCCAAGTCGCTGCCGCAGAAGTGGCAGGAAGAAGTCATCATCAATATGCCGTAAACCTGTAGATCCCCATTTGGAACTCCGATGGAGATCCAAATGGGGAAGCGGGCCTGTGGCGAGGGGGCTTGCCCCCGTTCGAGTGCGCAGCGCTCGTAGATACTGGGTCCGCTGCGCGGCCCAACGGGGCGATGCGGCGGTCCGACAAGCCCCCTCGCCACAAGCCCGCTCCCACAGGGGATTGGTTGCGTATTTGATCATCTGTTTTTTGCGGAGTCCCACCCCCCATGAAGCACAACGTCATCCTTGTCGTGCTCGACGGCCTCAATTACGAAGTCGCGCGCCACACCATGGGGCATCTGCAGGCTTACGTTGGCGCAGGACGCGCGGCGCTCTACAAACTGGAATGTGCACTGCCGGCCCTGTCCCGACCACTTTACGAATGCATCCTGACCGGCGTTGCGCCGATCGACAGCGGCATCGTTCACAACAACGTCTCGCGCCTGTCCAACCAGCGCAGCATCTACCATTACGCCACCGACGCCGGCCTGAAAACCGCCGCCGCGGCCTATCACTGGGTCAGCGAGTTGTATAACCGTTCACCGTTCGTGGCTGCCCGGGACCGTCACACCGACGACCCGAAACTGCCGATCCAGCACGGTCACTTCTACTGGAACGACCACTACCCGGATTCGCACCTGTTCGCCGACGCGGAAAACCTGCGCCTGCGCCACGCGCCGAACTTTCTATTGGTCCACCCCATGAACATCGACGACGCCGGGCACAAGCACGGCCTCGACACCCCGCAATACCGCAACAGCGCCCGCTCGGCGGACGTCATCCTCGCCGACTACCTGCAAGGCTGGCTCGATGCCGGATACCAGGTGCTGGTGACCGCCGACCACGGCATGAACAACGACCGCTCGCACAACGGCCTGCTGCCTGAAGAACGCGAAGTGCCGCTGTTCGTCCTCGGCGACGCCTTCAGCTTCAACCAAGGCGCTGCACCGAAACAAACCGAACTGTGCGGCACCGTCTGCGAACTGCTGGGCGTGCCCCACGACAAACCTGTGTGCCGGGAGCTGCTCAAGTGAATGCCATGACCCGCGGTAAATGGCTGGCCGCTCTGTGCCTGGTGCCCTTCGCGATTTTCTTCTTCGTGTTCGAGATCGCCCCGCTGCTCTGGGTGATGATCAACAGCCTGCAATCGGAAGAGTTCGGTTGGGGCCTGGCCAACTTCAGCAAAATCTTCAACTCGAAGTTCTATTTGCAGGCGATCCAGTACAGCCTCGAGATCAGTTTCTGGTCCAGCGTATTCGGCATCGTCATTGCCGTGCTCGGCGCCTACTCCCTGCGCCGGGTCGACTCGAAACTGCGCAACTTCGTGAATGCGTTCGCCAACATGACCAGCAACTTCGCCGGTGTGCCCCTGGCCTTCGCGTTCATCATCTTGCTGGGGTTCAACGGCACCTTCACCATCATGCTGAAACAGGCCGGAATCATTCAGGATTTCAACCTGTACTCGAAAACCGGGCTGATCATTCTCTACACCTACTTCCAGATTCCCCTGGGCGTGCTGTTGCTCTACCCGGCCTTCGATGCCCTGCGCGAAGACTGGCGTGAGTCCGCCGCCTTGCTCGGCGCCAGCGGTTGGCAATTCTGGCGACACATCGGTCTGCCGGTGCTGACCCCGGCACTGCTGGGCACGTTCGTGATTCTGCTGGCCAACGCCTTGGGCGCCTACGCCACGGTCTACGCGCTGACCACCGGCAACTTCAACGTGTTGCCGATCCGCATCGCGGCCATGGTGTCCGGCGACATTTCCCTCGACCCGAACCTCGCCAGCGCCTTGGCCGTGGTGCTGGTGGCGTTGATGACCCTGGTGACCATCGTGCATCAGCTGCTGTTGAAGAGGAGCTACCATGTCTCGCGCTGAACTGGGGCCCGTCGGTGTCTACCACCGGGTCATCGTGTATTTGCTGTTTGCCATTCTGTTATTGCCGCTGCTCGGAACCTTGATCTACTCGATCGCCAGCAGTTGGTCGGCGACGATTATGCCCAGCGGCTTTACCTTCAAGTGGTACATCCAGCTGTGGAGTGATCCGCGCTTTCTCGACGCATTCGGTCAGTCGTTGCTGGTTTGTATCGGCTCGCTGATTCTGTCGGTGGTGCTGATCCTGCCACTGCTGTTCGTGGTGCATTACCACTTCCCTAAGCTCGACGCGCTGATGAACATCCTGATCCTGCTGCCCTTCGCGGTGCCGCCGGTGGTGTCGTCGGTGGGGCTGTTGCAGCTCTACGGTTCGGGGCCGTTCGCGATGGTGGGTACGCCGTGGATTCTGATCGGTTGCTACTTCACCGTGGCGCTGCCGTTCATGTACCGGGCGATCACCAACAACCTGCAAGCGATCAACCTGCGCGACCTGATGGACGCCGCGCAATTGCTCGGCGCCAGCACTTGGCAAGCTGCCTTCCTGGTGGTGTTGCCGAACCTGCGCAAGGGGCTGATGGTCGCGTTGCTGCTGTCCTTCTCGTTCCTGTTCGGTGAGTTCGTGTTCGCCAACATCCTCGTCGGCACCCGCTACGAAACCCTGCAGGTCTACCTCAACAACATGCGCAACAGCAGCGGCCACTTCACCAGCGCGCTGGTGATTTCCTACTTCTTCTTTGTGCTGGTTCTGACCTGGGTGGCCAATATCTTGAACAAGGACAAAAGCGAATGAGCTATGTAAGCGTCCAACATCTTCAGAAAGATTACTCAGGCACCACCGTCTTCAGCGACATCAACTGCGAAATCAGGAAAGGCGAATTCGTCACCCTGCTCGGCCCGTCCGGTTGCGGCAAGTCCACGCTGCTGCGTTGCATCGCCGGCCTGACCTCGGTGGACGGTGGCCAGATTCTGCTGGAAGGTCACGACCTCGTCCCACTGAGCCCGCAGAAACGCGGAATCGGCATGGTGTTCCAAAGTTATGCGCTGTTCCCGAACATGACCGTGGAGCAGAACGTCGCCTTCGGTTTGCGCATGCAGAAGGTCAACGCCGACGACAGCCAAAAACGCGTCGCCGAAGTGCTGAGACTGGTAGAGCTCAATGACTTCGCCGCCCGCTACCCGCATCAGCTGTCCGGTGGCCAGTGCCAGCGTGTCGCTCTCGCTCGTTCGTTGGTGACCCGGCCTCGGCTGTTGTTGCTGGATGAGCCGCTGTCGGCGCTCGATGCGCGGATTCGCAAGCACTTGCGCGAACAGATCCGTCAGATCCAGCGCGAACTCGGCCTGACCACGATCTTCGTCACGCACGATCAGGAAGAAGCCCTGACCATGTCTGACCGAATCTTCCTGATGAATCAGGGAAAGATCGTACAGAGTGGCGATGCCGAAACCCTCTACACCGCGCCCGTCGACGTGTTCGCCGCAGGCTTCATCGGCAACTACAACCTGCTGGACGCCGACAGCGCCAGCAAACTGCTGCAACGGCCGATCACCCACCGCATCGCGATCCGCCCGGAGGCCATCGAGCTGAGCCTGAACGGCGAACTCGACGCGCAGGTGCGCAGCCACAGCCTGTTGGGCAACGTGATTCGCTATCGGGTGGAAGCTCGGGGGGTGGAATTGGTGGTGGATGTGCTGAACCGCTCGGCGTCCGATCTGCATCCCGATGGTCAGCGCCTGGCACTTTCCATCGATCCGACAGCCCTGTGTGAGGTAGCCTGATGACCTTGCTGATGTTGAAGAGAGAACCGTACTGATGGCCCTGGCAATTTTTGATCTGGACGAAACCCTGATCCACGGCGACTGCGCCTCGCTATGGAGCGAACAGATGGCCCGCCTCGGCTGGGTCGATGGCGAATCCTTCCTGCGTCGTGACAAGGAATTGATGGATGCCTACGGCAGGGGCCACTTGGCGATGGAAGACTACATGGCCTTCAGCCTGGAGCCGTTGATCGGTCGCACGCCGGAAGAGATCGAGCACTTGGTAGCGCCCTGGGTGGAAGACTTTATCGAGCCGATCATCTTCAGCGACGCCACCAAAGCCATCGCCGCCCACCGCAAGGCCGGCGACCGGATTCTGGTGATCTCGGCCTCGGGCACGCATTTGGTCAAGCCGATTGCCGACCGTCTGGGCATCGACGAGATTCTTGGCATCGAACTGGAAGTGGCGCACGGGGTGTACAGCGGCAACACGGTGGGCACCCTGACCTACCGCGAAGGCAAGATCACCCGCTTGCTGGAATGGCTGGACGCCGAAGAGGAAAACCTTGAAGGCGCGAGTTTCTATTCCGATTCACGCAACGATCTGCCGCTGCTGCTGAAGGTGGATTTCCCGCATGTGGTGAATCCGGATCCAGTGTTGCTCGAACACGCCGAAAAAGCCGGCTGGCCGATCCATATCTGGAAATAACCCGGATCCCCTGTGGCGAGGGAGCTTGCTCCCGCTGGGCCGCGAAGCGGCCCTAAAATCAGTCACTATGGCTAGTCAGGTAAAACCGGTTTTCAGGTTTTGCGGCTGCTTCGCAACCGAGCGGGAGCAAGCTCCCTCGCCACAAAGGCACTCACAGGTTCATGTTGTCAGCTCAGGCTGTCATCAATCACCAGCACCAACTTGCCCGACACCTGATTGGTCGCCAGCTCCGCAAACGCCGCTTCGGCGTCCTCGATCGCAAACGTCCTGGCCAGTTGCGGGCTCAAACGCCCTTCGGCAAACAGCGGCCAGACGTGCTGGCTGAGATCGCTGAACAAATCGGCCTTGAACTGCTCGTCGCGATTGCGCAGGGTCGAACCCAGCAGTTGCACGCGCTTGGCCAGCACCTGCGCCAGATCCAGCTGCGCTTCACGACCGCCCATCAAACCGATCAACACCCAACGGCCATCGCGAGCCAGCAGCTTGAGGTTCAGCGCCGCATAGTTGCCACCCACCGGATCCAGGATCACATCGAACGGCCCCAGATCGTTCAGGCGGTCCAGATCCTTGTTGCGCACCACTCCACCCTGGGCACCCAGCGCTTCACAGTAGGCCAGACGATCCTCGGAGCCGACGCTGACCCAGCACGGGTTGCCGAATGCCTTGCACAGCTGAATGGCAGCTGAACCGATTCCACTTGCTCCGGCATGCAGAAGAACTTTCTCACCCGGTTTGAGCGAAGCCAATTGAAACAAATTCAGCCAAACGGTCGCATACACTTCCGGCAACGCCGCGGCCTCGGCCAGGGACAAACCTTCGGGAACCGGCAACACATGCCGTCCGTCGACAACTACCTCTTCGGCCATCCCACCCCCGGCCAGCAAGGCGCAAACCCGATCTCCGACCTGCCAGGACGAGCCCGGGCCGACCTCGCTGATCACCCCCGAACACTCAAGACCCAGTGCTTGACTGGCTCCCGGCGGTGGCGGATACAGGCCCGCTTTCTGCAACAAATCGGCTCGATTGAGTCCCGCTGCCGCCACTCTGATACGAACTTGTCCTACATCGCACGTAGGACTCGGCTCCTCAACCCACTCCACTCGCCCCTCAACGCCTTGCAATGCTTTCACAGTGCCTCCATAGTGAGTCTGGACTGAGCCCGAAGCTATAGCGCCGGGCTTTCTTGCATTATGCGACCGGCCCTTGTGGGAACCGGCGACTTCAAAGACGGCCTAATATGCGTGATCAATTGTCCCCGCGTCGAATCAGCATGAAGCATTTTTTCCCCAGCACCGCCCTCGCTCTTGTCATTGGTCTCGGTCTCTTGCCGATGTCGAGCAATTCGTTCGCAGCCAACAGCTGGGACAAGCTTCAGCCCGATCGCGACGAAGTCATCGCCAGTCTGAACGTCGTCGAATTGCTCAAGCGTCACCATTACAGCAAGCCGCCGCTCGACGATGCGCGCTCCGCGATCATCTACGACAGCTACCTCAAGCTGCTGGATCCATCGCGCAGCTACTTCATGGCCAGTGACATTGCCGAATTCGACAAATGGAAAACCCAGTTTGACGACTTCCTCAAGAGCGGCGACCTGAACGCCGGGTTCACCATCTACAAGCGCTACCTGGATCGCGTCAAGGCGCGTCTGGAATTTGCCCTTGCCGAGCTGAACAAGGGCGTCGACAAGATCGACTTCACCACCAAGGAAACCTTGCTGGTCGACCGCAAGGATGCCCCTTGGCTCAAGACCACCGCCGAGCTCGACGACCTGTGGCGCAAACGCGTCAAGGACGAAGTGCTGCGGATGAAGATCTCCGGCAAAGAGCCAAAGCAGATTCAGGAAACCCTGACCAAGCGTTACAAGAATCAGCTGGTGCGTCTGGACCAGACCCGCGCGGAAGATATCTTCCAGGCGTACATCAACACCTTCGCCATGTCGTACGACCCGCATACCAACTATCTGTCGCCGGATAACGCGGAGAACTTCGACATCAACATGAGCCTGTCCCTGGAGGGCATTGGCGCCGTGTTGCAGAGCGATAACGATCAAGTCAAAGTCGTGCGCCTGGTGCCTGCCGGCCCGGCCGACAAGACCAAGCAGGTCGCTCCGGCCGACAAGATCATCGGCGTGGCCCAGGGCAACAAAGAGATGGTCGACGTGGTCGGCTGGCGCCTGGACGAAGTGGTCAAACTGATTCGTGGACCGAAAGGCACCGTGGTGCGACTGGAAGTGATTCCGGCCAGCAACGCGCCGAATGACCAGACCAGCAAGATCGTGCCGATCACCCGCGAAGCGGTGAAGCTTGAAGATCAGGCGGTGAAGAAGTCGATCCTCAGCCTCAAGCAGGATGGCAAGGACTACAAGCTCGGCGTCATCGAGATCCCGGCCTTCTACCTGGACTTCAAGGCCTTCCGTGCCGGCGATCCGGACTACAAGAGCACCACCCGCGACGTCAAGAAGCTGCTGACCGAGCTGCAGAAAGACAAGGTCGACGGCGTGGTCATCGACCTGCGCAACAACGGCGGCGGCTCCTTGCAGGAAGCCACCGAGCTGACCAGCCTGTTCATCGACAAAGGTCCGACCGTACTGGTGCGTAACGCCGACGGCCGGGTCGATGTGCTGGAAGATGAAAATCCGGGGGCGTTCTACAAAGGCCCGATGGCGTTGCTGGTCAACCGTTTGTCCGCCTCGGCGTCGGAGATCTTCGCCGGTGCGATGCAGGACTACCACCGTGCACTGATCATCGGCGGCCAGACCTTCGGCAAAGGCACCGTGCAGACCATTCAGCCGCTGAACCATGGCGAACTGAAACTGACCCTGGCCAAGTTCTACCGGGTTTCCGGCCAGAGCACCCAGCATCAGGGCGTACTGCCGGACATCGATTACCCGTCGATCATCGACACCAAGGAAATCGGCGAAAGCGCCCTGCCGGAAGCGATGCCGTGGGACACCATCCGTGCGGCCATCAAGCCGGCGGTCGACCCGTTCAAACCGTACATCACGCAGCTCAAGTCCGAGCATGATATGCGCTCGGCCAAAGACGCGGAGTTCGTGTTCATCCGCGACAAACTGGCCCTGGCCCAGAAGCTGATGGCCGAAAAAACCGTCAGCCTCAATGAAGCCGACCGTCGTGCACAACACGCCGATATCGAAGCCAAGCAACTGGCCATGGAAAACATCCGTCGCAAGGCCAAGGGTGAAGAGCCGCTCAAAGAGCTGAAGAAAGAAGACGAAGATGCCATCGCGGCCGAGCCGGACAAGACCAAACCAGAAGACGACGCCTACCTGAGCGAGACCGGGCGGATTCTGCTGGATTACTTGAAACTCAACACCGCGGTCGCCAAGCACTAAGTGCTTACAATCAGGATGATGGCAATTTAGTGCTGATGCTCCCCGGAGTGTCATCAAATAGACATCATTCTGTCGTGAAATAAAGGACCGGGAGCTTTGCGCTCCCGGTCCTTTTTTTATCGCCAGAGATCGCCATGACCACAACCGAACAGCTGAGTGCCTTGAGCTCAATACTGACTCAAAGCGGTTTGCACAGCCTGTTCCAGCCGATCATCTCCCTCTCCGAACGACAAATCATCGGCTACGAAGCCCTCAGCCGTGGCCCCTCCAACAGCCCGCTGCACTCCCCCATCGCCCTGTTCGCGGTCGCTCGCCAGGCCGGTCGCCTCAGCGAACTGGAGATCGCTTGCCGCCAAAGCGCTTGCCGACGCTTCAATGAACAGCAACTGCCCGGCAAACTGTTCCTCAATGTGTCCCCGGAATCCCTCCTCGAAGCCGCCCACCAGCCCGGACGCACCCTGCAACTGCTGCAGGATTTCGGCATACCGCCGAGCCAGGTGGTGATCGAACTCACCGAACAGACCCCGACCGACGATTTCCAGTTGCTGCAAACCGCCCTGCATCACTATCGGGCGATGGGTTTTTCGATTGCGCTGGATGATCTGGGTGCGGGTTATTCGAGCTTGCGGCTGTGGTCTGAATTGCGCCCGGATTACGTCAAGATCGATCGGCACTTCATCGACGGCATCCATCAGGACGCGCTCAAACGTGAATTCGTCGGCTCGATCCTGCAGATCGCCAAGGCGTCGCGGGCAAAAGTGATCGCCGAAGGCATCGAATTGTCAGAAGAACTCGCCGTGCTGACCGAAATGGGCGTCGATCTTGTGCAAGGCTATCTGCTCTGCCGGCCCCAGGAGCATCCGCCCCGCGATGCCCGAACCTTGATGCCCAAACCAACCAGCGCCGCAGCGATGCTGAACGAGGACGCCAGTGACCTCAGCGCCCTGCTCAACGACCAACCGGCGATGGCCAGCGACACCCCGACCGCCACCGTACTGGAAGCCTTCCGCCGCCAGGCCAACCTGAACTCCCTGGCGGTACTCGACAAGCAAGGCCGGCCGTGCGGCATCGTTCACCGTCACTCACTCTCCGACGCCCTGCTCAAGCCGTTTGCCACCGACCTGTTCGCCCGCAAACCCATCAGCCGCTTGATGAGCGACGACTTCCTCGCAGTGGAACTGAGCCAGTCGCTGCAACAGGTCAGCCGCCTGATCACCAGCCGCGCCCGCCAACGCATCGAAGAAGACTTCATCATCACCCTCAACGGCGGCTATCTGGGCCTGGGCCGAGTGATCGACGTACTCAAACTGATTACCGAACTGAAAATCCAGCAAGCCCGCTACGCCAACCCGCTGACCCTGCTGCCAGGCAACGTGCCGATCCAGCAATGCCTGACACGGCTGCTGCAACAGGAATGGGAATCGGTGATCTGCTACGTGGACATCGACAGCTTCAAACCCTTCAACGACATCTACGGCTACGGTCGCGGGGACGAAGTCCTACTGTGCCTGGCGCAATGCCTGAACGACCGCGTCGACCCATCCCGCGACTTCGTCGGCCATATCGGCGGCGACGACTTCCTGCTGGTGCTCGGCCCGGAAGACTGGCGCAAACGCCTCAACCAACTGCTGGACGACTTCCACAGCCAATGCCGACGCTTCTACCGCAGCGAACACCTGGAAGCCGGCTGCTTCATCGCCCCCAACCGCCAGGGCGTACGCCAGGAGTTTCCGCTGCTGTCCCTGTCCATCGGCGTAGTGCATCTGCATCCACAGGCCTGCGGACAGCTCGATGCGAGCCAACTGGCGGAAATGGCCTCACAGGCCAAACACCACGCGAAGAATGTGCCGGGGTATAGCGTGCATGTGATTGATAGTTTGGTGGTGCCAATCGCCGAAGAGACACTGATCTCAGGCCGGCGGTGATCACCAAAAAAAATCGCAGCCTCGGCAGCGCCCACAGGCGCGGAGCTGCCAAAGGTTGCGATCTTTTGATCTTGCTCTTGTGTGGCGAGGGAGCTTGCTCCCGCTGGGCTGCGCAGCAGCCCCAACCACCACAACTCCCACCCTGTGGCGAGGGGGCTTGCCCCCGTTGGGCTGCGGAGCGGCCCCAAAACCTGCATTCCGGATTTGTCAGGTACACCGCGGGGCTTGGTTTGGCGACCGCTCCGCACTCAAGCGGGGGCAAGCCCCTCGCCAAAAAAACCACTCGGCTCTAGTCCGAAGACCGAGCCCTCAACCGCCGCCCAATCACATCCAGCACATCACAGCCATCCCTCAGTGGAATGGCGCAGAGCAAGGCAAAATCACTGAGAATCATCGAATCGCACTCGACTGAACCACGCATGGACAGGTTTTCAAGCACTTGGGTGACGGCGCGAATTCGGTAGCTGGCGGCTTCGGTCAAGATATCCAGCGGTGCATGGGTGTCGACAAACAGGGTGGGCATGTCGGTGCAGTTGCTGGTCAACGCCATGAAGCGGTTTTTGGGGTGGGGAATTGGTTTTTCGTAGGGTGGATCAGGATGAAGTGTTGGCATTTTAAAACTCCAGGAAAAATAGGAGCTGCCATTTGCCTTCCTACAGGCATGGGTGGCAGCTATACGCGGGGTAGGAATATCGAGCCCCAGAGACACTCGACCACGCCGAAGCGTGCCCGCGCACAGCCGCCGCAACTGATTTTACGGACGCAAGTCAGCAGCCGCAAATCAGAAGTCGACACTTATGTCGTCTTTGGGAGGTTGAAGGGTTCCTACGCCCTGCCACTGAATATGCAGTGACACCCAAAGCCTATCGATTGAACTCACTGCGCACCAGTTCACGAAAACCGCCACAACTTGAAGGAAACTTCCGAAGACCTTGCCCAGAAATTTCGCTCAAAAAAGGCGAACATGGCGGAGGGCTTCGCTGAAGGCTGGCTTGATTTCTCCGCCGTGGGCTAGCCGGTTTCAATCTATAGCTGCCGGTGGCGACAGGCAGAAATCGGCCAAAAGCGGCCAAAAGCAACCATCAAATGCGGCTACGAAGCTAGGAGCGATTCAACTTGTGGATTCGCTCTTTCTAATCAGTTAGGTTTGATCAGAGTCGTCCACACCCCAAGCAGGAGCTATGCAATGGCAAGGAATGTTTTCTTCAGCTTCCACTTCAAGAATGATTTTTGGCGCACCCAGCAAGTTCGAAACATCGGTGCATTGGATGGTCAGAAACTCTATACGCCGAACGAGTGGGAAGAGGTCAAGAAAAAGGGTAATGCAGCAATTGAAAAGTGGATTGATGACAGCCTCGTAGGGAAGTCCTGCGTAGTCGTACTGGTGGGTTCCGAGACCGCAAGCCGACCATGGGTGGTGAACGAAATCATCAAGGGCTGGAACGCGGGCAAGGGCGTCGTGGGCATTCGCATCAACAAGCTTCTAGATACCAATGGAAACTCTTCGGTGGTGGGCTCCAACCCTTTCGATCTGGTCACACTGAAGAACGGTACTGTGAGCCTTTCAAACTATGCCAATCTGATCACCCCTGTAGGGGCCGACAGCAAAGCGGTCTACGCATCGATCCAGGAGAACATTGAGCAATGGATCGAGGATGCCATTGCAGTCCGGAAGAACTACAAGCTGTGAGGTCTGGAGCAATTTCCGCGCATTTGATGAGTGCCAACCATGACTAAAGCGGCTTTAAACCGATTCCTCAATGAGTACCCTGATGCGCTGAACGATGGCGTGGGGGCGATTTTCGTTGGTGCCGGCGTCTCGATGGCGGCGGGCTACCCTTCCTGGTCAGCGCTGCTCAGTGACATCGCTGTAGAGCTTGAGGTTGACTCGAAGAACGTCCACGACCTGGCGGCGCTGGCTCAATGGAGCATCCTGGAAAACGGTGGTGCCACACGCGTCCGTAATGTCATCAAGAACGAGATAGGCCCTGACAAACCTATCCCAGAGACGGTTGAGATCATCTCGCGGCTACCGGTCAGACATATCTGGACGACCAACTACGACCGCTTGATAGAGCGTGCATTTGAATCCATTAGCCGGCCGCTCAACCCCATATCCGGCCCCAAAGATCTCGCCCTCAGGGTGACACCTGGCGCAGCGCTGCTCTACAAGATGCATGGTTCTGTGGATCGCCTCGACGACGTCGTCATCTCCACGGACGACTACGAGCTGTTTCGTTCAAAACGAGGCCAGTACCTGCCGCTGTTTCAAGCGCACCTGACCAGCATGTCCATGCTGTTCATCGGCATCAGCTTCACCGACCCCAATGTTCGGCATGTCCTATCGCTGATTCGGGAAAGCTTCACCGATGCGCCGCCCGAGCATTTTGCCATCGTGCGTGCGCCGCAGAAGGCCGACTTCACGACCGAAGGGGAGTTCGCAGCGCGCAGTGCTCAGCACAAGCTGTGGGCGAAAGATCTGAAACGCTATGGCTTGTTGGCAGTAGAGGTCAGTGACTATGCCGAAATTCCGGCGCTTCTACGTCAGATTGAAAAGCGAGTCGCTGCGCGCAGAATCTGGGTAAGTGGTAGCTGGCCTCTTGAGCGGGGAGGTTCCGAGTCAGCCGACATCCATGCGCTGGCCGAGGACATTGGCCGGCAGATTGGTGAGACAGGGCGCCACCTGGTGACTGGTGCAGGCCTGTTGGTTGGATCGGCGTCATTGTCGGGGTTCTTGGGAGCGCTGCGGCAAGGCGGCGGATGGGATCTGGAGCGACGGCTGATCGCCAGGCCCTTTCCTCAGCCCCTGGCGGGAGCCCAGCCCAACAACGAAGAATGGGCTGCGCTGCGGCTGGAGCTTGCGCGACAAGCTGGTATCGCCATTTTCATTGGCGGTGCGAAGCTGGCCGGCGACAAGTTGGAGGTCGCTCAAGGCGTGGAACAAGAGTTTGAAGTTGCCAAGGCGGCAGGGGTATTTCTGCTCCCGGTAGGGGCGTCTGGTGGCGCTGCGCAGAAAATCAGTGACCTGCTGTTGGGATCAGAGCTCTCCTCATCTGGTCAGGACGCTATTAGGCCCACGGATAAAGAACTGAAAGTACTTTCTGCTCCAGGGTTCCTGGATAGCAAAGAAGGGCGGCGCAAGCTCGTTTCCTTAGTATTTGAGATCATTGACCGAATAGCTCGTGCTACGTGAGTGCCCCCAAGTAGGAAGGATTCGATGGCAAGGAACGTTACCAAGGCCGAACTTCGAGCTTTTACAGCAAACAGATCGCAAAGTGGCCGCGAGCAGCTTCTAAGATCCAATGCATCAAGCGGTGGCACGAGCACATTCCTATCGCACTCCAGCAAAGATCACGAACTGCTGGAGGGGGCGATGGAGGTGCTTCACAACCACGGCGCACGGGTCTATATCGATGAAATTGACCCTGAAATGCCGCCCTACACCTCAGCAGAAACTGCTGCTTTACTTAAGCAGCGCATTAGTCAAACAAGACGCTTTGTTCTGCTGACGACTGAGAACAGCAAAGAAAGTCGGTGGGTTCCCTGGGAGTTGGGCGTTGCGGATGGCGAAAAGGGCTTGGTGAACATCGCCCTGTTTCCAGCATCTGACAGTACCTACGATGACAATTGGACGAGTTGGGAGTATCTCGGCTTGTACCACCGAATCGTCTGGGGAAAGCTTTCAGGACAAGAGAAAGAGCTGTGGATGGTGCTTGATGCCAAAGCAAATACAGCCGTAACGTTGAGAAATTGGCTTTCGGGATATTGAAGTCTCGGCGGCCGATAGCTGACGGTCGACAACAGTACCTATAGCTCCTGGTTATGCGCTCCTTCAAAGATGTTGTTACGTAGTGCGTTAGCGTCGAAGAACGCTAGGTTGCCGAACAATGCCAAAATCTTAGCAAGGCAGAATGAATCACTGGTGGGGAGCCGCAGGCTCGCTACGTAAACTGGAATTGAATGCATGAGTGCCGATCTATTTATCTCTTACGCGTGGACATCAACAGCCCATCGAGAATGGGTTCGATTGCTCGCTAGTCAACTCCACCTACTCGGCTACGTCGTAAAAATTGATGAGGCAGTAGATTATGGATCAAGTCTGCACGGTTTCATGCGAGAGGTTACAGAGGCCGCTCATGTTCTTTTAATTGTCGACGAAAATTATGTTGACCGAGCTAATAACAAGCCAGAGTCTGGGGTTGGCATTGAGACAAAATGGGTAAGTAAGGCCTTTATGGGCAAGCCAGCCAAATGGTTGTCAGTTATATTCGTCCGAAACCCCGACCGTATATTGCCTAACTGGCTCAATGATCATAATCCTAAGGGTTTTGACTTTAATTCCAGTCCTGAAAATAACGAGTTTCCCGGGTCGATTCAGATAGACGAACTCTGGCGATGGGTCGAAGGGCTGCCGGCTGATAAGACTCATGCCGTCCCATTGTCATTAGTTCGAAAACGCGCAGCACGCCTTGAGCGTGTTGATGCTCTTCGCGACCCTGCTCTTTACGCGAATCCCGCCCTTAATGGACGTGTAACCTTTCGCTATAGGAACCATTCTCACTACACGGTTGGCCACGGGGAGTTCGAATTCAAAATCAACTTCAGTGGGAATTCCAACAACAGTATCCAAGTGTACATAGATAGTGGCTTAAAAGCGATTGGCCTAATTGTTGGTCCGGATTTTGACCCGCTTACTGTAGAGTCTTTCATAACACCGGGCCGCATTGTCAAACCAGTTTTGGGGCAGAAAGCAGTCCTATTAAACTCGTACGGAGTTCTGTGCATCATCACTATTGATGAGGTGCAGCGTGAGGTCAACGCACAAGAGTATGTTCCAGAGCATGTGACGTTCACTTATGAAGTTCTGGTTAGGGATTAGGATCTGCAGGTAAAATAAAATTCTAAACATCGCCGCCACAAGGCCTATGCGGCCATCGCCGACCTTATAGGTGGAGATCACGGTTACGACTGTTTGATCGAATTGATTCAAGATCCTTCACGGCTGATCAACAAGGCGCAATACACACAACAAGAGCTTGGGCCGATCGACAATCTTTTGTACATGTATAGGTAAGCTGCCCCGCTTGACGACACAGTAATCACTCTCAAAATATTGCTTATGTAAAATCCCTGCCACTTTCTCACACCTACAGCGATCACGAATGCAGGATGATAGACCGTAGGTGCGGGCGGGCTACATTATATATGTTCAGCCAAAAACACGACCTGACTCTACCTGTGCCTATCGAAAAGCGGGGGCGATTTCTGGGAAGTCAACGCCAGTGCAGAGTCTTGATAATCCTGTCTTTGATTTTGAAGGCGTAGTGACTGAGAACTAATAATCCCGCGACAACAATTACCGACGCGCCTATGCCGTACAGCTTTGCGAGATCACCGTTTTCGGGCAACACATCAAAGTATTTTGCCATTGGTTGCATCATTTCAGGGGATAGCGTGGCAGAAGCAATAATTCCGAATATTATTGTGATTCGACGTGTATAAGATTCTGACTTTATCTTATCGTCTAGCTCTAGAGATTTACGAACAGTTTCAATTTTCTTGTGTAGCAGCTTGCAGATCGTAATTAGTTGGTCGCCTTTCTGTACCCCCTCAATATACTTGGCGATTTCTCCATATTTGTGCGCAGAAAGAAGAGTTTCCTCAAATGCCAGTATATCAAGCTCTAGCCGGGCAACGTCTATTGCTGTCTTGCACTTGTCTAGCCCTAGGGATGCGTAGGAGTAGTATGTTTGTATGAAGTGCGACGCTTCATTCAGTACTTGGATGTCGGAGGTTAAGTTGTTGAAGGTGTAAGAGTCGTGCTGCTCTACAATAGCTTCTACCTGCGAGGAGGCTAGCATCAATGATACCGACTCAGAGTAAAAGTTGTTATAGTCGTCGAAGTTTCTCATGTCCTTAAGATTTAAATCGGCGTGGGCAATCTTGCTCGATAGAAAAGTTCGGACCATTACGCTGTTGACTAGAGATCTGTGCGCAGACCAGTTTTCGAATGAGCTCCTTTTTTGATTGGTATGGGAGCGGATGTATAATATTGGCTTGCCACGCCAGTGTTGTCCTATGGAGTCGTCTTCGTACTGGCTACCATACCATCTGATGCGGGTTTGAACGGCACCTGCTGCAATGGTGCGAGCGACCACCGATAAAAAATTTCGCGCTATATCCGTAAGTGTTAGTTGATCGGTGTGTACAAGTTCGTAGATAGTTAGACGCTCGTCTACGAATTCTATTTCTCCTGGATTGTTTAGCGCTGCACCCATGATGGTTTCAAATGCTTCTCGTTGAGCAAGCCTCTCCCACCGAGACATCTGGGACATCTGACATTCGGTGCAAGCCATGTGCAATTCTCTTTCACACAATACTGATGCAAGGTTTTGTCGCGATTTATTTACTTCGCTGCGCACTACTCTTTGAATTGTAGATTCTTCAAATCCAGCGATTGTTGCCAGCGAAATACTGATTATGCCACCAGTGTAAACTCTGATGTAAGGAAGGACTAGCTCATGATCTTCGTCATCTTCGCATCTGATGGCAATTGGGCGCATGAATATTCTAGCGCTTTCCGTGGGAAAGCCATGCGCAGAATTAAACAAGCGCTTGTCAGATAAGAGCAAGTTGAAAGCTAAAGATAAAGCATAGGTATTGGAGTCTCCGGGGTTCGCTTTGAGAAAATCGTTATGCCCAGAAACAGTCATGCCTTGTTCGGTTATTGTTGGCTCAATGCTTAATTGTTGCGATCGAAGTCTGTTGTCTTCCGTGAAGTAGATTTTTCCGCGGCTAGTTAGTGCGAAACTAAATGCATCAGACCCTGCGAGGATTTCGCACATTCCTTCGAGGTTTACGTTCCCAGTAATCTTCGAGGAGTACAAGAAAGTGGCGGTGCCAGAGTATGTATTATCTTCGAAAGCACTTTCGAGGCTAGGTTTCGTATCGGGTAATTTCATCAACTAGTCATCCCTGGAGCTAATGCACTATGTGGGACCAATAAACGTGGATGATCGCGCGGGACTTACCACTCTGCTACCGTTTCCGGTTCGCCAATTTTTATGTGGCAAGTACAGCGATAATCTTATAATTAAAGTTTTAATTCTCTTGTAAAGTAGTGATGCATGTGTTGAAGTCCATCTGCTGATTTTTCCCCTCACATTGCAAGTGAAGCTTGAGGGCATCCGAATAGCCGCTACAGTTAGCGAAAAGTGTCTGCTTTTGGCCGGTTGCTGCCTGTTGCGTCCACCGGCTGAATCCCCTTAAAACGACCCCGAGTGGACATTGAAGCCCTCGCGAACGACATGAACCGTTTGTCAGGAGTACAAGCCATACCCTGCCGCGATGATCAGCGGTGAAACCAGCAGCGTTGCCCAGAAACCCGATTTTGGAACAGCAATGACGCAAATGATCGAGATCATAAGCACATAGATGCCAACAATTTTAAGTAGCGCGAGATCGCCAACTGCTACGGCGTGAATCGCTGTATGCCCTGCGAGCATAAAAAGCGGCCCCAGCAGGGTAAACCAGAGGGCGGTACGCCGATCTTCGTGCACTCTGAACTGGTCAACGAAGCCAGAGTCTACAGCGGCGGCGAATGCTGCTTTGAACTTAATAATACCGAATGGAATATGGAAGGCGCCCAAGGCGAACAGCGTCCATGCGACGATGTTTGACATATTTTATATGCTCCGTAACGGTAAGGTTGGACGAGTGCCTAACGTTTGGGGCCTTCTTTAGCCGGTCCCGAGCGAGCTTAGCCAGCGACTTGAGCCGCATGTTAGGCTGCGTCACCGATGGCGCGCCAACCGTATAAATACTTGATGACTCAAAGCTGCGGAGCAGACCTCCTGGAGCATGCGGTTTTGCGGCGACAGCCATCCCGTGTTCACCGTCCACTATTGGGAAGCGGCTCTTGATGATAGACAGCAATAAGCCAAAAGCCCCACTTCGATGTAGCTACAAAACCAGAAACGGTTTACTCACAACAGAAATGCGGGCCAACCCCAGCCTCAACAGTTCCTTACGTAGCAGCGAGCGCTCAAGCACAGCCATTCCGGCCTGCCATTCGATCGACAGCAAATGGCTCAACTTTTGTTGGCTGACCAAGGGCTCAGCCAGAAAGTAGCTTTTGCACTCGCGGATGCTGATGACGTTCAACAGCCAGTCTTCACCCTGCGCCGCCAGCCAGTGACCGATCGTTGAACGATGCGTTCGGATCAGCGCACTGGCATCCCACACCGCCATCTGCGCGAAAACCTGCGGCAGGTTGCTATCGGCTTTCAGCCGCTTCATATCAACCGCCAACGCGCCAATCAGGTCTGACTCGATAGTGGCTTGGCACTCGGAGAAATACCGCTCGGGCCAGTCCGCTTCCAGTTTCGCCCGCCGTGCGAGGACTTCATAAGCCCGGATATCCGATTGGGTGGTCAACTGCCCTGTGAAATTCAGGGTATTGTCCAGAATTGCCGTGGCCAGCAACGCAGCACTTTTTTCGCTGATCAGCGGCAACAGCCCTGCCGCTTCCCAACGCTGAAAAATCAGCGTTGCCGCTGCGCCGATCGGCAGGATGTCTGCCGCAGGTCCGAGCTTTTGCGCCCAATAGTTTTCAAAGCCTGGGTGATGGTCAATGACTTCCACCACCTGTTCAAGAACCACCATCGGGTCGAAATGGTGGTAGTCGGAGACATCCACCAACACGAACTCATCACCCGCTCTCGGCAGATAATCGTCCAGAGATGATTGCCATCCAAGCACGGTCCTGGAGATGCTGGCATTGAGCGGGGCGCTACTGACGGCCCGAGCATCAACGCCTTGGTGATTCAACAGCTCGGCGTACGCAATGCAACAGGCATACGCGTCGATGTCCAGATACGCCGAGCCTGAGGTCACCACCCTCATAACACGTGGGCCACAGCGTGAGCTGCCGAAACCAGTTCCGGGTCGAACGCCATGATCGAGCAATAAGCGGACTCCCGCCTGAAGCAAAGATATCGCTTACAGCATTGCTGGCTGCTCTGACAAAACATCGACATCGGCTGTCCTTAAAATCCATTTTCCATAATTAAAACAGCGCATTAGCGTGCCGAAACATTCTGTTTATGCCCTATTTTCTGCCGACAAGACTCGTATGCTTTCATTGCGAAAACATGACGGAATGGAGGTATTTTGAAGTCATGCGGATGTCAGCGCGCAATGGTGTATGAACCACTGGTATGGATGAGCAACGCTATGAAAGCCACGAAAGGAGCGAACAGCACCAAGCCGCCGACGGCGACTGCCCAGCCCCAGGCAAAACCGCTTTCTCCCTTGAAACGGCCGCCACTCAGCAAGCCAAGCACGTAAACGCCAATCCTATGAGCCAACAGGTTGATTAAGATATCAAAGATGAAATCCATTTCTGATCCCGTGGCTCCTTGTCGGTTTTCTTGAGCGTTCTAGCCGAAAGCAGCCCTTGTGCAATCGAAGAACATCGAATCACTGCTCAGCATCGCCGCCCTCCACCCCTTTCAACTTAATCTCAGCCAACGGATGCCCGGCCTTCAAGGCAATACGCCAAAACCGCGCCGCTTCCACCGGATCCGGCGCCTTGCTCGGCGTCCCCGCGAGGCAGATCACGCCCACCTGATACGCCGCCTTGCCATCCCCTGCCAACGCGGCCAGGCGCAGTAATCGTACGCCCTCCTCGCGCGCGCCAAGACCGACACCGCGAAAGGTCAGGATGTGGCCGTAGAAGCTCTGGGCGCCGACATCGCCCAGGTTCGCCATGCGCGCGAACTGGCCCTCGAGCCAGCGCCAGCCTCGCGGCTGGCGCACAAACCACGACCAGTGGAACAACCGGCGGGCCAGCCAGTAACCGACCCGCGCCTTGAGTCGTAGGAACACTCAGGCTTCCGCCGACTCGGGGTACTCGTATTCGAACACCCGCACCACTTCCGAGGCATGCCAGGATGCGGCAGCCACGCCATCGGACGGTCCGGAGAAGCGCCCGAGGCGCTCGACACATTCGAAGAAGCCGGTGCGCGGCAAACGACTGGCGCCCTGGCTGATCACCAGCGAGCTGCGCAGCGGCTGCTCGGCCCTGGCGTCCAGCGCGGCCAGGTGTTCAAGGGCGGCGGTCAGGGTTTGCATGGCGGGCGTGGGTAGCTGCAATCGCTCCAACAATGCCCGATAAGTCAGAAGATGGCGCTGACGGCGCGCCTGATCCAGTTCCCCCAGCAATCCGTCCCAATGTTGACGACTGATGCGTACGCTCACGATTCATCCCTCCATCCTGGCACCGTCAACTCCCAGGCGAGGCTGCGGCGAATAGCAGCGTCGGGTTGACGCTCACCGCTTTCGATCAAGGCGAGATATGACGGACTGATGCCTACCGTGCGGGCAAGCGCCTCAATGGCGATGCCCTTCCCTTCGCGCAAACTGCGTAGTTGATCCAGACCCGGAAGAGTCTGGTCTGATGTGGCCGCGGGACGCACTGTGGCTTCGCGCGGTGGTTGTTCGTTGATGCCTGCTGCTTTCAGTAGAGCCTGATACTGAGCCCATGGCAGAACCGCATATTCTGGTTCGCCTTCGCGTGTAATTATCTGAATATCCATGACTACCCCGTAGGACAACGACACGTAGCGAGTCGGCACTTTTCCTTAGAAGTGTAATCCTAACAGCGGCCAAGGTCGCGGGGGGTATGAATATGGATGATCCTGAATCGGTTCAGTTTTTTTTCGGGCCCTGAAGTTGCAGCTGTTCCGGGGTATCGGGCAGGCGTTCAACCACTGCGAGTTTTTCCGGCGCCTGACGCTTGCGCCAGGCGCGGAAGGCGTTGAGTTCGTCATCGAGGACTTTCATCAACCAGGCCAGCACGGCAATGTCGTCGAGCATGCCGAACACCGGGATGAAATCCGGGATCGCATCCACCGGGCTCAGGAAATACATCAGGCCGGCCACCACCGAAACCATCGCTTTCGGGCTGATGGCCCGGTACTCACCACGCCAGTAGGCCAGGCAGAGTGCCTGCAACAAGCGCAGATCGTCTTTTAGTTTGCCTAGACGATTACCTTGGCTCGCACCTTTGCTGGCAACCGCGAACAGCAGGGTCGGCAAACGACCACGGGCGAGCAGGCGCCCGGCCATTGGCAGGAAGCGGGCGAAATTCCAGGGCATTTTCATCTTTTCCTCCACTGAAATGTTATCCACACAAATTGTGGATAACCTTGTGAACAGAGCTGCATTTCACCGCTGGAGGCCCCGTTTCACAAGGGTCTTGCTCAGATCGGGCGTTTTTTACTCACATAAAAAAACCCAAGATTTCATTGACTTGGCGCACCGGTCCGTCTAGCTCGGGCACTCTCACTGGCTAAGACTGCAGCGTACCGCATCCGTTCGCTTTGTTTACCTTCACCAAACCCCAGATGCAACAACGCCCCGCATAAGCGAGGCGTTGTTTTTTCGAGCAGACGCGGATTACTTGGCGTCGTCTTGTTTGGCTGGATCCTTGATGCCCAGCAGCTCCAGGTCGAATACCAGCACCGAGTTGGCTGGAATCGCCGGGCTAGGGCTTTGGGCGCCGTAAGCCAGGTCGCTAGGGATGTACAGTTTGTACTTCTCGCCAACGTGCATCAGTTGCAGGCCTTCGACCCAACCCGGAATCACACCGCTGACCGGCAGATCGATCGGGCTGCCGCGCTCGACGGAGCTGTCGAAAACGGTGCCGTTGGTCAGTTTACCGGTGTAGTGAACAGTCACTACGTCGGTCGGCTTAGGCTGTGCGCCATCGGCCTTCTTGACCACTTCGTATTGCAGGCCGGAAGCCGTGGTGACGACACCGGCTTTCTTGCCATTCTCTTCGAGGAATTTCTTGCCGGCGGCTGCCGACTCTTCGCTCATCTTGGCCAAACGCTCTTCGGCACGCTTCTGCAGCGCTGCGAAGGCTTCAACCAGTTCCTCATCCTTCAGTTTCTGTTCTTTCTTGCCGACGGCATCTTCGATGCCTTGGGCTACGGCTTTGGAGTCCAGATCATCCATGCCTTCCTGAGCCAGACTTTTGCCCATGTTCAGGCCAATGCCGTAGGAAGCTTTTTGCGCCGGGGTTTTCAGCTCTACGCTGGTCTGCGAATCACAACCCGCAAGTACCAGGCCAACCAGGGCCACCGCCGCCGCCAACCGATGCTGTTTCATGCTATTTCCTTGTTCATGCGCCTAAAGGGCAATCGAGTAAAGCCGCGAGCTTATCAGGCGGCCACGACCAATGGCTACCGGCATGAGAGCAGGAAACTTCCGATAAGTTCAGGTGTTTAAACGCATTTCGGGATTAGAACGATGAAGCTTCTGTCATCTGGCTCTCACAGCCCCCGATGCCGGTTCCCACAGCCCTTGGCGTAATGGCCTCTTGCCGCACTTCATCAGCTGAGGCATAAGAGAGGTACAAATTGACAAGGATGTTTATCGTGCGCCTCATAATCCGCTTGCTGATTCTGATCGCAGTACTACTGGGGCTGGGCCTCGCCGTGGTGCTGTACTACGTCGCCAACCCGAAATTACCGGCCTGGTCACCGGCGCAACAGGTGCATTACCTGGAGCAATGGAGCGCCGCAGACCGCCAGGCCTACTACTTCACGCCCCAAGGCACCCAGGTCAAAGGCTTGCGCTATGACTGGTTCAACGCCCTCGAACTGCCCTTCTCGCAAAAACGATTCGCCGCTCCCGAATACCTCGCACGCTTTGGTTTTCTGATCGATCCGAGCCAGAAAACCACGCCAGACAACCCTGGCAACCTGCCCGTCGGTTTCGCCCGTCATCAGAATCCGGGCAGCCAGGAAGAGTTTCTGGACATCACCTGTTCCGCCTGCCACACCGGCGAATTGCGTTTCAACGGCCAGGCCGTGCGCATCGACGGCGGCTCGGCCCAGCATGTGTTGCCATCCAGCGTCCCGACCCTGCGCGGCGGCAGTTTCGGCCAGGCACTGGTGGCCAGCCTCGCCTCGACTTACTACAACCCGTGGAAATTCGAACGTTTCGCGCGCAATGTCCTGGGCCAGGACTATGACGCCCGGCATCAACAGCTACGCCAGGACTTCAAAAGCTCACTCGATACCTTCTTGAAAGTGGCCTGGAACGATACCCATCGCGGGCTCTACCCCACCGAAGAAGGCCCCGGCCGTACCGACGCCTTCGGGCGCATTGCCAACGCCAGCTTCGGCGACGCCATTTCGCCGGCCAACTACCGTGTGGCCAACGCGCCGGTGGACTACCCGCAACTGTGGGACATGTGGACCTTCGACTGGGTGCAGTGGAACGGTTCGGCGCAGCAACCGATGGCCCGTAACATCGGCGAGGCCCTGGGTGTCGGCGCCACGCTGAATTTCTTCGACGCCAGCGGGCAGCCACTCAAGGGCGACGACCGCTACCCGTCCAGCGTCCGGGTGCGCGATCTGCACCGGATCGAACAAACCCTGCAACGACTCAAGCCGCCCGTCTGGCCGGAAGCCTTGCTGGGCTCCATCGACAAACCGTTGGCCGCAAAAGGCCGCGCACTATTCGCTGAAAACTGCGCTGGGTGCCACGTCCCCCGCGTCACCCAAAGCGACGGCAGACCGGTGCACCACCTGAAATTACTGCCTGTGGAGATGATAGGCACAGACCCCGGCGCCGCCAACAATATTGCCGACCATCGCTTCGATCTGACAGCCCTGCAGTGGGATCCGGCAGAGCTTGCGCAACTGGACGTGCAATTGCATCCAAAACCCACGGACCCCTTGGATTTGAGCCAGTTGTCAGTGGCCAAGGGGCTGGCCTACGTCACTGCTTTCGTGGGGAACCAGGCCTATCGCGCTGCCAATGTGACGCCGGCGGAGCGGCCAAACCTGGACGGTTTCGGCTTGCCTATCGGCGTCCAGGAATTGCGCAGCTATAAGGCCCGGCCGCTGGCGGGCGTATGGGCCACGCCGCCGTTTTTGCACAACGGTTCGGTGCCGAGCATTTATCAACTGCTCTCGCCCCAGGATGAACGCGCAACAACGTTCTATAAGGGCACCTTCGAATACGATCCCAAACACCTGGGCTATCGCACCGAAGCCTTCACCAACGGTTTTGTGTTCGACACGCGTATTACCGGCAATCACAACAGCGGCCACGAATTCCGCGACGGCGAGCGCGGTAATGGCGTGATCGGTCGCCTGCTGCAACCGCAGGAGCGCTGGGCACTGCTGGAATACCTGAAAGTGTTGGGCGGCCCGCTGGAGTCGCAATTGCCAGACCATCTCATCAGTCAAAAGGATTGACCCATGCTGATCACGCTCTGGCTACGTCTGGGTGCCTTCCTTGGTAAAACCCTGCTGTGGTTGTTGGGTTTGGGGGTCCTCGGTTGGGCGCTGACCATGGCATGGCTCGCCTGGCAACATCGCGGCCCGGTATCGGCTGAAGAACTGATTCCGGACGGCGAAGCGGCGATGACCCGGGACATCATCCAGACAGCGGTGCGGATCGTCGATCAACACCGCGAAAGTACTCGCTATCTGCGCGACGCTCACGCCAAGGCCCATGGTTGCGTGAAGGCCGAGGTTCAGGTGCTGCCGGATCTGGCGACGGCGTTGCGCCAAGGCGTGTTCAGCGAACCCGGCAAAACCTGGCAAGCGACGATGCGTCTGTCCAACGGCAATGCCTATCCGCAGTTCGACAGCATCCGCGATGCTCGGGGCATGGCGATCAAGTTGTTCGATGTGCCGGGTAAACAGTTGCTGAGTGATCGACAAGGGCGCAACGAGCAGGATTTCGTGATGTTCAACCATCCGAACTTCTTTGTCAGCGATGTCGCCGAGTATCGTCAGAATGTGGCCGCTCAGGCTGACGGCAAAACGATAATGGCGTTCTTCCCGGCTTGGGATCCGCGCACCTGGCAGGTTCGTCATCTGTTTATTGCGCTGGCGACACTCTCCCCTGCCCCGGCAAGCCCGACCCAGCCCACCTACTTTTCGGTTTCGCCGTACAAGTTTGGTGAGGCCAACGTCAAATTCCGGGTAATCCCGGATCCGGAGAGCTGCCCGACCTACACGCTGCCCACGCAAAATCAAAACCTGCCGAACTTCCTGCGCAGTGCGCTGAACCAGCAGCTGTCGACTGATCGGGTGCCAGCCTGTTTCGTTTTGCAGATCCAGCGTCAGGATCCGGGCCAATATATGCCGATCGAAGACACCAGCATCGAGTGGCGTGAACGAGACGCGCCCTTCGAAACCGTGGCCAGGATCAAGCTGCCCGCCCAGGATTTCGACACCCCGGCGCTGAACCTGCAATGCGACAACCTGTCGTTCAATCCATGGTTCGGCCTTGAAGCCCATCGGCCGATTGGTGGGATCAACCGGTTGCGCAAAGCGGTGTACGAGGCCGTCAGCGACTATCGACACAGCCGCAACGGCGAACAATAAGTAAGGCAGAAACGAAAAAAGCGACCCGAACAGGTCGCTTTCTTCAGTGAGTCCGGCAAAAAGCCAAATCCCAGACAGCAAAAAGCCCGCATTAAGCGGGCTTTCTGTGGTGATCTGGCGTTCAGTGTTCCAGATACCGAATATGGCGCAGCGGACGGGACTCGAACCCGCGACCCCCGGCGTGACAGGCCGGTATTCTAACCGACTGAACTACCGCTGCGCGAAACGCTTGAAACGAATGGTGGGTGATGACGGGATCGAACCGCCGACATTCTGCTTGTAAGGCAGACGCTCTCCCAGCTGAGCTAATCACCCTTCGCTTCGTTACGGGACGCATTATGCCACAAGTTTTCGTAAAGTGTTGATTTAATTGAAGTTTTTTTCAAAAAAATCCGAAAACCGGTGAAACGACACAACCCGATGGAACAAGGTACAAACTTGAGACAGAAAAAAACCCGCCTCAGCGGGTTTTTCCGTGGTGACCTGGCGTTCAGTGGTCCAAGTTACCGAATATGGCGCAGCGGACGGGACTCGAACCCGCGACCCCCGGCGTGACAGGCCGGTATTCTAACCGACTGAACTACCGCTGCGCTAAACACTTGAAACGAATGGTGGGTGATGACGGGATCGAACCGCCGACATTCTGCTTGTAAGGCAGACGCTCTCCCAGCTGAGCTAATCACCCTTCGCTTCGGTGTGGCGCGCATTCTACGGAGCGACCCAACCTCTGGCAAGCACTTTTTTAATTAATTTTCTCAGGCCTTCCAAAGGCTTAGAGAAGGGTTGGCCTATGACCCGGCGAAGACAATAATGCCCCCCTTTGTATAAAGGAGAGACTCACCTCATGTGGTTCAAAAACCTGCTTATCTATCGCCTGACCCAAGATCTGCCTTTTGATGCCGAGGCGTTGGAAACTGCACTGGCCACCAAACTGGCGCGTCCATGTGCAAGCCAGGAGTTGACCACCTACGGTTTCGTCGCGCCATTCGGCAAGGGCGAAGACGCACCGCTGGTACACGTCAGCGGAGACTTCCTGCTGATCGCCGCCCGTAAAGAAGAACGCATTCTGCCGGGCAGCGTCGTGCGCGACGCGGTGAAGGAAAAGGTCGAAGAGATCGAAGCCGAACAAATGCGCAAGGTCTATAAAAAGGAACGTGATCAGATCAAGGATGAAATCATCCAGGCCTTCCTGCCCCGCGCCTTTATCCGTCGCTCGTCGACCTTCGCCGCCATCGCGCCGAAACAGGGCCTGATCCTGGTGAACTCGGCCAGCCCGAAACGCGCCGAAGACCTGCTGTCCACCCTGCGTGAAGTGATCGGCTCGCTGCCGGTACGTCCGCTGACGGTGAAGATGTCCCCGACCGCGACCATGACCGAGTGGGTTACCACTCAGAAAGCCGCAGACGATTTCTTTGTGCTGGACGAGTGCGAACTGCGCGACACCCACGAAGACGGTGGCATCGTGCGTTGCAAGCGTCAGGACCTGACCAGCGAAGAAATCCAGCTGCACCTGAGCACCGGCAAAGTGGTCACTCAATTGTCGCTGGCCTGGCAGGACAAACTGTCGTTCGTGCTCGACGACAAAATGGTGGTCAAGCGCCTGAAGTTCGAAGACCTGCTGCAAGATCAGGCGGAGCAGGACGGTGGCGACGAAGCACTGGGTCAACTGGACGCCAGCTTCACCCTGATGATGCTGACCTTCGGCGACTTCCTGCCAGCACTGGTTGAAGCGTTGGGTGGTGAAGAGATGCCGCAAGGGATCTAAATCGACGCGCGGTCTAAATGTGCGAGCGGGCTTGCTCGCGAAGGCGTCATGACAAACAACATCATTGTTGAATGTCCGACCACCTTCGCGAGCAAGCCCGTTCCCACATTGGATCTGCGCAATTTTCGAATATGAATAACAAGGATCAGGCCATGCGCGCACTCGCTGCATTGAGTCGTTTTGTCGGCAACACCTTCGCTTACTGGGTACTGATTTTCGCCATCGTGGCGTTTCTGCAGCCGGCCTGGTTCATCGGTTTGAAAGGCGCCATTGTGCCGCTGCTGGGGCTGGTGATGTTCGGCATGGGCCTGACCCTCAAGCTCGAAGACTTCGCCGAAGTCGCTCGCCATCCGTGGCGCGTGGCCCTGGGCGTGGTCGCCCATTTCGTGATCATGCCCGGCATGGCGTGGTTGCTCTGCCAGGTATTCCACCTGCCGCCAGAGATCGCCGTCGGGGTGATTCTGGTCGGCTGTTGCCCGAGCGGCACCTCGTCGAACGTGATGACCTGGCTGGCTCGCGGCGACCTGGCGTTGTCGGTGGCCATCGCCGCCGTCACCACCCTCCTCGCGCCATTGCTGACACCGGCGCTGATCTGGCTGCTGGCCTCGGCCTGGTTGCCGGTGTCGTTCATGGAGCTGTTCTGGTCGATCCTGCAAGTCGTGCTGTTGCCGATCGTACTTGGCGTGGTTGCCCAACGCGTGCTCGGTGATCGGGTTCGTCACGCGGTAGAAGTATTGCCCCTGGTGTCGGTGGTGAGCATCGTGATCATCGTCACGGCCGTGGTGGCCGCCAGCCAGGCGAAGATTGCCGAATCCGGTCTGCTGATCATGGCCGTGGTGATGCTGCACAACAGTTTCGGCTACTTGCTGGGTTACTTCACCGGGCGCCTGTTCAACCTGCCGCTGGCCCAACGCAAATCCCTGGCACTGGAAGTCGGCATGCAGAACTCCGGCCTGGGTGCGGCACTGGCCAGTGCGCACTTCTCGCCACTGGCGGCGGTGCCGAGCGCGTTGTTCAGCGTCTGGCACAACATTTCGGGGGCGCTGCTCTCGACATATTTCCGTCGCATGAGCGAAAAAGAGGATCGGAAAATCGCTGCTCAGCAAGTGGCTGACTGATCCGAAAACTTGATCCTCGGGTTAATGATGGGCACTCTATCGCGCAACGCGGGGACGACCTCGCGACTCGATCGAGTGCTTAATCCGGGGACGACCCCATCCATCGATGGAGGTCTTCCATGTCCTGGATCATTCTGTTTTTTGCCGGTCTGTTCGAAGTCGGCTGGGCCGTTGGCCTGAAATACACCGACGGCTTCAGCCGCCCTCTTCCCACCGCATTGACCGTTGCCGCCATGGCCATCAGCCTTGGCCTGCTGGGCCTTGCCATGAAGGAATTGCCTCTGGGCACGGCCTATGCGATCTGGACCGGCGTGGGTGCGGTGGGCACGGTGATCGCCGGGATCATTCTGTTTGGTGAATCCATGGCACTGTTTCGGTTGGCCAGTGTGGCACTGATCATTACCGGGTTGGTTGGGCTCAAGGTCAGCGCTTAGGCCACTGACGTCATCGCGGGCAAGCCCGCGATGAGGCCCGCAAAGTCACCAACTATCTGACGGCCCCACGTAAATCCCCCACCATCGCCTGCAACTTCGCTGGCTCAGCCACTTCAACGGCCACCGCCGGCCCCGCCACCAACGTCACCCGCGACCACAACCGACGGAACAAGCCCTTGTTCGGATCGCGGCTGAAGAAACTCCCCCACAACCCTTGCAACGCCAGCGGAATCACCGGCACCGGCGTTTCTTCGAGAATCCGCGTCAGCCCGCCCTTGAACTCGTTGATCTCGCCATCAGCGGTCAACTTGCCTTCAGGGAAAATACACACCAGCTCGCCATCCTTCAGATACTGGGCAATGCGGGTGAAGGCTTTTTCGTAGATTTGAATGTCTTCCTGGCGCCCGGCAATCGGAATTGCCCCGGCCGTGCGGAAGATGAAGTTCAGCACCGGCAGGTTGTAGATTTTGTAATACATCACAAAGCGAATCGGCCGACGCACGGCGCCACCAATCAGCAACGCATCGACGAACGACACATGGTTGCAAACCAGCAGCGCAGGGCCCTCATCGGGAATCAGCTCGAGGTTGCGATGCTCGACGCGGTACATGGAATGGCCGAGCAGCCAGATCATGAAACGCATGCTGAATTCCGGGACGATTTTGAAGATGTAGGCGTTGACGCCGATGTTCAGCAGCGACACCACCAGGAACAGCTGCGGGATCGACAGCTTGGCGATGCTCAGCAAGACGATCGACACAATCGCCGACACCACCATGAACAGGGCGTTGAGAATGTTGTTGGCGGCAATCACTCGGGCCCGTTCGTTCTCGACGGTGCGGGACTGGATCAGCGCATACAGCGGCACGATGTAGAAACCGCCGAAGACTCCCAGCCCGAGGATGTCGATCAACACCAGCCAGGTGTGACCGAAGCCAAGGATTTCGATCCAGCCATGGCCGGTAACGCTGTCCGGAATTCCACCGGAATGCCACCACAGCAACAGGCCAAATACGGTCAGGCCGAATGAGCCGAACGGCACCAGACCGATCTCGACTTTGCGCCCGGAGAGTTTCTCGCAAAGCATCGAACCCAGTGCAATACCGACCGAGAACACGGTAAGAATCAGCGTCACCACGGTCTCGTCGCCGTGCATCCATTCCTTGGCATACGCCGGGATTTGCGTCAGATAAATCGCCCCGACAAACCAGAACCATGAGTTGCCGACGATCGAACGCGAGACCGCAGGGGTTTGCCCCAGGCCCAGCTTCAACGTGGCCCAGGACTGGCTGAAGATATTCCAGTTCAGGCGCATTTGCGGCGATGCCGCCGCAGCTCGGGGAATGTTGCGGCTGGCCAGATAACCGAGCACCGCAATGCCGATGATTGCCGTGGACACCACCGGCGCGTAGTTGCTGGCGGACATCATGATGCCGGCGCCAATCGTCCCGGCGAGAATTGCCAGGAAGGTGCCCATTTCCACCAACCCGTTGCCACCCACCAGCTCTTCTTCGCGCAAGGCCTGCGGCAGGATCGAGTACTTCACCGGCCCGAACAGCGCCGAGTGGGTGCCCATGGCAAACAGCGCCAACAGCATCAGCGACAGGTGATCGAACATGAAACCGACCGCGCCCACCGTCATGATGACGATTTCCCCGAGCTTGATCAGACGGATCAGCGCGTCCTTGGCGAACTTCTCCCCGAACTGCCCGGCCAGGGCCGAGAACAGGAAGAACGGCAGGATAAACAGCAGCGCACACAGGTTGACCCAGATCGAACGGTCACCCTCGATGGTCAGCTTGTAAAGAATGGCGAGGATCAGCGACTGCTTGAAGATGTTGTCGTTAAAGGCCCCAAGGGACTGCGTGACAAAAAAAGGCAGGAAGCGCCGAGTGCGAAGCAAGGTGAACTGCGAGGGGTGACTCATCTTCCATGTGTCCCTGATTTTTTTGGTAGAGGGTGGCGTGGATACTGTTATTGGAATGTCGAACGTCGATCCAGGCCACACACATTACCTAATCTTTGCCGGTTATTTCTTTAATCCTGCGATGCACGGTGAGACAAACAGTTCGCCCTTCCACGCGCCCTGCACCGTGCGTTTGGCGACAATCAGCCACATCACCGCCAGCATGGCCACCAACACGCAACCAAAGACACTGAAAAACGTCAGGTTCAAGGTGCTGGCCAGTTTCAGCGTAGTCAGGGAATAGACACCCAGCGGGAACGTGAAACCCCACCAGCCGAGATTGAACGGGATACCGGCGCGCAAGTAACGCACGGTGATCAGCAGCGCTATCAGCATCCACCAAAGCCCGAAGCCCCACAGCGTGATCCCGGCCACCAGCCCAAGCCCCTCAGCTATTTCACCGATCCCCGGCAGACCGTTGGCGGCAAAGATCGCCGGCGCGTCGGCGCCCAGCAGCAACATGCCCAGCGCACCCGTGCCAATCGGCCCAAGCGCTAGCCAGCTCGAAGCGGCCATGTTTTCGTGGGGTAATTTATGCAACGCCATGCGCAGCAACAGGATAGTCAGAATGCTGAACGCCACTGGCAGGGAAAAAGCCCAAAGCACGTAGCTGGTCACCAGCACCACTAACTGCGAATGAGCATCGGCGAGGTGCGGCGCCAGCAAGCCACCACTGGCAGCCGCCACTTCCGCCGCCACCACCGGCAACAGCCAGACAGCGGTCATCTGGTCGATGCTGTGCTCCTGACGGGTGAACATCATGTAGGGAATCAGTACGCCGCAGGCCAGCGACATCGCCACGTCCAGCCACCACAGCACTTCGGCGACATGAATCACACCGTCGCCCCAACGCGGCAGGCCGAACAGCAGAAAGCCATTGATGATGGTCGCCAGGCCCATGGGAATGGTGCCGAAAAACATCGAAACCGTGGAGTGGCCGAAAATCCGCCGCGCTTCGTCGAAGAACATGACCCAACGCGCGGTATACATGGCCGTGAACAACACAAACAGGCCAATATTTAATAGCCACAAGCCTTCGGCCAACGCATGTAGACCGGGAGTCGACACCGGCAGTTGCGCAAGCGCAAGCGCCAATACACCAGTGCCCATGGTCGCCGCGAACCAGTTCGGGGTGAATTGGCGGATGGCTTCTCTTGGGTGCTGCAGATGACTGAGCGGCTTGATACCGGGTTTAACGCTACGGGTGCAGGTCATGGCGAACTCCTGTCCTCTAATGAGGGAGGCGCTCATGATAGATCCGAATAGAATATCGATATAACGGGTAATATCTCTAACTGTTATCTGTTTTACAGATATAGCATCAGACGCTGCCTTCAGTCTCGATCACCAATATCCTCGCCACGCCCTGCGGATGAGCCACATGTTCGGTGCCCACCGAGGCATAAAAAATATCGCCGACCTCCAGCAGGGATTCCTTTTCGAGGCCTGCTTCGCGATAACGCATCTGCACCTGACCGTCGAGCACCACGAACACTTCCTGGCCATCGTTGACGTGCCATTTATACGGCTGATCGGTCCAGTGCAAACGGGTGGTGATACCGTTCATGTTGGCGATGTCCAGCGCCGCCCAGGCGCGGTCACCGGTGAAGGATTTGCTGCGGATGATCTTCATGGGTCGGTCCGTCGAAATGAATGGCGGTGCCAAGGCTAACGGTCATCTGACATCGACGCCACAGACTTTGACAGACCGCTCACGAAGCAACCCGATCAGCGCACCGAGCGACAGGATGATCAGTACCGCGCCGTAACCGTCGGTGGTCGCCACCAGCCCAAAGCTGCGGGTCAGATTACCGGCCAGCAACGACGGCAAGCAGAACGCCAGATAACTGAGCACATAAAACGCCGACATCAACCCGGCCCGCTCATGAGGCAAGGCCAGCGGCACGATGCTGCGCAAGGCGCCAAGGAAACCCGTACCGAATCCGCTGCCCGCCACCAGCGTGCCGAAGAAAAACAATGGCAGGCTGGCGCTGTGGACCGCCAGCAGAATCAGCGCAACGCCTGCGGGCAGCAAGCTCGCGCCCAGCAACAAGACCTTGTCGGCCGGCCGATTGCGCAAGGTGTAGATCATCGAGGCACCGGTCACCGTCAACACGGCCACCGTCGCACCGCCAATCAGATTCGACGTCGACCCGGTGGCTGTCCGCACCAGAGACGGCGCCAGGGAGGCGAAAAAGCCGCCGAGCGCCCACACCGCGAGGTCTATCGGCAGCACCCGCCACAACATTCGCCGCGCCTGAATCGGCACATGCAGGGTCGGGCGCAGCGAGGCCCAGGCACCCGGTTGTCGACTGACGCTTTCCGGCAGGCGCCAGACGTACAGCGCTTGCATCAAAAACAGCGCGAACAACACCCAATAGGTCAATTGCAGCGGCAGGGGCGCAAACTCGGCCAATAATCCGCAGCCCATGGCCCCCAGCGCCATGCCCAGCAACGGCGCGACACTGTTGACCATCGGCCCTTGCTGGCGATCGGTGTCCAGCAACGCCGCACTCAAGACGGCGGTGGCCATTCCCGTCGCAAAACCCTGAAGTACTCGCGCACCGATCAACCAGGCGACGCTGTCGGCGTTGATGAACAGCAACATCGCCAGCATATTCAGCAACACGGCGGTAAAAATCACCGGTTTGCGCCCCAGATAATCCGACAGCGAACCGACCGTGAGCAGCGCCGCCAGCAAGCTGAGGGCGTAGACACCGAAAATCAGGGTCAGGGTCGCGGCTGAGAACTGCAGGTGCTCCTGATAGAGGTGATACAACGGGGTCGGCGCGGTGGAAGCGGCGAGAAAACTGAGTAAGGTGATCGCCAGAAACCACAGGCTGGAACGATTTGTCGCTGGAAGAGACATGAGCACACTCCGCAAAAGCTAATTTTTTGCTTTTGCGGAGTCTGCTACTGGTCAGCGCTTAAAGCAAATTCTTTGTGTTAAGGTCCGCCGCATGGCTATTAAAGAAGGTTTACGCCCTGGTGGCAGAAGTGCCAGGGTTCAAGAGTCGATTCATTCGGCTGTCCGCGCGCTCCTCGAAGAGCAGGACCGCGCCTGCGTGACTGTGCCGCAGATTGCTGCCCGGGCCGGGGTGACGCCGTCGACTATTTACCGGCGCTGGGGTGATTTGTCAGCACTGCTGGCTGATGTCGCCCTCGCCCGCATGCGCCCCGACAGTGAGCCGGCCAATACCGGCAGCTTGCGCGGGGACGTGCGGGCCTGGGCGGAGCAATATCTGGACGAAATGAGTTCCGAACCCGGGCGCAACATGATGCGCGACGTGCAATCCAGCGCCACGCCGGGCTATTGCGTGACGATCATTGGCGGGCAGTTGCAGACGATTCTGGATCGCTATCCCGATCAATCACGGCCAAGTGTCGACCGGTTGATCAATATGGTGGTGGCACCGACGGTGTTTCGCATCCTGTTTGCGGCGCAGGCGCTGGAGGTTGAAGAGTTGCATCGGCTGATCGATATTGCGTTGAGTCAGTAACGCCGCCTTCGCAGGCAAGCCTCGCTCCCGCAATGACGACCAGGATCTGACGGATACACAACCTGCGACACCCCGCCACGCCACGACCTTGGTCGACACTGACTAACTCAGGCGGTCATGCGAGACTGTCTGGATCGGGCGCAGTCCCGGATGTCTTTTGTCTGGAGTTCCCATGTCGCTGTCCACCGGGCTGATCGCCACTGTCGCCCTAGCCTATATGGCCATCCTGTTCGCCATCGCCTTTTACGGCGACCGTCGCAGCACGCCGCTGCCGCCACGGGTGCGTGCCTGGGTGTACAGCCTGTCGCTGGCAGTTTATTGCACCAGCTGGACGTTCTTTGGCGCCGTGGGCCAGGCAGCCGAACAACTCTGGTCCTTCCTGCCGATCTACCTCGGGCCGATCCTGCTGCTGGTGTGCGCGCCGTGGGTCCTGCAAAAAATGGTGATGATCAGCAAGCAGGAGAACATCACCTCCATCGCCGACTTCATCGCCGCCCGTTACGGTAAATCCCAGTCCCTGGCGGTAGTCGTCGCGCTGATCTGCCTGGTCGGCGTGCTGCCCTACATTGCCCTGCAACTCAAGGGCATCGTGCTGGGTGTAAACCTGTTGATCGGCGCCGGCGCCGACGCCATGGGCACGCGCGCGCAGGACACGGCGCTGATCGTCTCCCTGGTACTGGCGCTGTTCACCATCGTTTTCGGTACCCGCAACCTCGACGCCACGGAACACCACCGCGGCATGGTGCTGGCGATTGCCTTTGAATCGCTGGTCAAGCTGTTCGCTTTTCTCGCGGTCGGCGCGTTCGTGACCTACGGCCTGTACGACGGTTTCGACGACCTGTTCGACCAGGCCATGCTCGCCCCGCGCCTGGAAGAGTACTGGAAGGAAACCATCAACTGGCCGTCCATGGTGGTGCAGACCGGTGTGGCGATGATGGCGATCATCTGCCTGCCCCGGCAGTTCCACGTGACCGTGGTGGAAAACATCGACCCCCAGGATTTACGCCTGGCCAAGTGGGTGTTCCCGACGTATCTGGCGCTGGCCGCGCTTTTTGTGGTGCCGATTGCACTGGCCGGTCAGATGTTGCTACCCAGTTCGGTGCTGCCGGACTCATTCGTTATCAGCCTGCCTCTGGCCCAATCTCACCCTGCCCTGGCAATGCTGGCGTTTATCGGCGGCGCTTCGGCGGCGACCGGCATGGTGATTGTCGCCAGCGTGGCGCTGTCGACCATGCTCTCCAACGACATGCTGCTGCCATGGTTGCTGCGGCGCAACAACGCCGAACGGCCATTCGAAGTGTTCCGCCAGTGGATGCTTTCGGTGCGCCGGGTGAGCATTGTGGTCATTCTGCTGCTGGCCTACGTCAGCTATCGCCTGCTGGGCTCGACCGCGAGCCTGGCGACCATCGGCCAGATTGCCTTCGCCGCCGTGACCCAACTGGCCCCGGCCATGCTCGGCGCGCTGTACTGGAAACAGGCTAACCGCCGTGGCGTGTTCGCCGGTCTGGCCACCGGGACATTCCTCTGGTTCTACACCCTGGTGTTGCCGGTTGCCGCCAACAGCCTCGGCTTGCCCTTGAGCAGTTTTCCGGGCCTGGCCTGGCTGCAAAGCAATCCGCTGAACCTGCCGATCACGCCGCTGACTCAGGGCGTGGTGTTGTCCCTGGCGGGTAACTTCACCTTGTTCGCCTGGGTCTCGGTGCTGTCACGCACACGGGTTTCGGAGCACTGGCAGGCCGGTCGTTTCATCGGCCAGGAAATCAGCCCCCGCCCCAGCGCCCGCTCGATGCTGGCGGTACAGATCGACGATTTGCTGCAACTGGCTGCCCGGTTTGTCGGCGAAGAACGGGCCCGTCAGAGCTTCATCCGTTTCGCCTACCGCCAGGGCAAAGGCTTCAACCCGAACCAGAACGCCGACGGTGAATGGATCGCCCATACCGAACGCTTGCTGGCGGGTGTACTCGGCGCCTCTTCGACTCGGGCGGTGGTAAAAGCCGCCATCGAAGGTCGGGAAATGCAACTGGAGGACGTCGTACGGATCGCCGACGAAACCTCGGAAGTGCTGCAATTCAACCGCGCCCTGCTGCAAGGCGCCATCGAGAACATCACCCAGGGCATCAGCGTGATCGACCAGTCGCTGAAACTGGTGGCCTGGAACCGGCGCTACCTGGAGCTGTTCAACTACCCCGACGGTTTGATCAGCGTCGGCCGACCGATTGCCGACATCATTCGCTACAACGCCGAACGCGGCCTGTGTGGCCCCGGCGAAGCGGAAGTGCATGTCGCCCGTCGCTTGCACTGGATGCGTCAGGGCCGCGCCCATACCTCCGAGCGACTGTTCCCCAACGGTCGAGTGATCGAACTGATCGGCAACCCGATGCCCGGCGGCGGTTTCGTCATGAGTTTCACCGACATTACCGCGTTCCGCGAAGCCGAGCAGGCGCTGACCGAAGCCAATGAAGGCCTTGAGCGGCGGGTCGCCGAACGGACCCACGAACTGTCGCAACTCAACCTTGCCCTGACCGAAGCCAAGGGCACCGCCGAATCGGCCAACCAGTCGAAAACGCGTTTCCTGGCCGCCGTCAGCCATGACTTGATGCAACCGCTGAACGCCGCGCGGCTGTTCTCCGCCGCCCTCTCCCATCAGGAAGAGGGTTTGTCCAGCGAAGCGCAGAAGCTGGTTCATCACCTGGACAGCTCACTGCGTTCGGCTGAAGACCTGATCAGTGATCTGCTGGATATTTCCCGTCTGGAAAGCGGCAAGATCAACCCTGATCGCAGGCCCTTCGTGCTCAATGAGTTGTTTGACACGCTGGGAGCCGAGTTCAAGGCACTTGCTCAGGAACAGGGGCTGAAATTCCGCGTCCGGGGCAGCACGCTACGGGTCGACAGCGACATAAAACTGCTGCGACGGATCTTGCAGAACTTCCTGACCAATGCCTTCCGCTACGCCAGAGGCCCCGTGCTGCTCGGCGTTCGGCGGCGCAACGGCGAGCTGTGCCTGGAGGTCTGGGACCGTGGACCGGGTATTCCGAAAGACAAACAACAGGTGATTTTCGAAGAGTTCAAACGCCTCGACAGCCACCAGACCCGGGCCGAGAAAGGCCTGGGCCTGGGGCTGGCGATTGCCGATGGACTGTGCCGCGTGCTCGGTCACACTTTGCGCGTACGCTCCTGGCCGGGGCGCGGCAGTGTATTCAGTGTCAGCGTGCCGTTGGCTCGGGCACAAGCCGCGGTGCCGGCCAAGGTTGCCGAACTCAATGGCCATTTGCTCGGCGGCGCACAGGTGCTGTGCATTGATAACGAGGACAGCATCCTGATCGGCATGAACAGCCTGCTCACGCGCTGGGGTTGCCAAGTCTGGACCGCGCGCAACCGTGATGAATGCGCGACGCTGCTCAACGACGGGATGCGCCCGCAGTTGGCGCTGGTGGATTACCACCTGGACGATGGCGAGACCGGAACCGACTTGATGGCGTGGTTGCGCACGCAATTGGGCGAGCCGGTGCCGGGGGTGGTGATCAGCGCCGATGGACGGCCGGAGACCGTGGCCCAGGTGCATGCAGCGGGCCTGGATTACCTGGCCAAACCGGTGAAGCCGGCGGCGTTGCGGGCATTGTTGAGTCGGCATTTGCCGTTGTAATAAATGCGTCTGGCTAGCCCAGAACCTGTGGCGAGGGAGCTTGCTCCCGCTAGACTGCGCAGCAGTCGCAAAACACGCAACGCGGATTGCTTTACGGGAAACGGGGGCTGCTGCGCAGCCCAACGGGAGCAAGCTCCCTCGCCACAGCAAGCCCCCTCGCCACAGATGCCATCGTAAAAGATGGCTTATTCGGGCAACTCGGCCAAGCCATCGACATCCGTCATGGCCCGCTCCAGCAGGTCCGCCGGCAAGCTCTTGCTGGCCCGCGCGCCAAGCAATTTGAGCTGTTCGCTGCGACTGACCAGGTTGCCACGGCCTTCTGTCAGCTTATTGCGGGCAGAGCTGTAGGCCTTGTCCAGCTGCTGCAAGCGATTGCCGACCTCATCCAGATCCTGAATGAACAACACGAACTTGTCGTACAGCCACCCGGCGCGCTCGGCGATTTCCCGAGCGTTCTGGCTCTGGCGTTCCTGCTTCCACAGACTGTCGATGACCCGCAAAGTGGCCAGCAACGTGGTCGGGCTGACGATCACGATGTTGCGGTCGAAGGCCTCCTGAAACAACGTCGGCTCTGCCTGTAACGCCGCGGAAAACGCCGCTTCGATCGGGACGAAAAGCAGGACGAAATCCAGGCTGTGCAACCCGTCGAGCCGCTTGTAGTCCTTGCCGGCCAGGCCTTTGACATGATTGCGCAGGGACAGCACGTGCTGCTTGATGGCGATCTGGCCGATGCCGTCGTCTTCGGCGGCCACATATTGCTGATAAGCCGTGAGGCTGACCTTGGAATCGACCACGACCTGCTTGTCGCCAGGCAGGTAAATAATCACGTCCGGCTGGAATCGCTCACCGTCCGGCCCCTTCAGATTGACCTGGGTCTGGTACTCGCGCCCCTTCTCCAGCCCCGCGTGTTCAAGCACCCGTTCAAGAATCAGTTCACCCCAATTGCCTTGGGTTTTCTGCCCTTTCAAGGCGCGGGTGAGGTTGGTGGCTTCGTCGCTCAGGCGCAGGTTCAGTTGTTGCAGACGCTCCAGTTCCTTGGCCAGGGAAAAGCGCTCGCGGGCTTCGGCCTGATAACTTTCCTCGACGCGCTTTTCGAACGACTGGATGCGCTCCTTCAATGGATCGAGCAATTGCCCCAGACGCTGCTGACTGGTTTCGGCAAAACGCTGTTCGCGCTCGTCGAAGATCTTGCCCGCCAGCTCGGCGAATTGCGCTCGCAGCTCGTCTCGCGAGCCTTGCAGGTCGTTGAGGCGCTGCTGATGGCTTTCCTGCTGCTCACGCAACTCGGCGTTGAGGGAAGCAGCATGAGCGTCCAGGCGACGCAACTCAGCTTCTTTGCCGGCACGTTCGATGTTCCAGGCGTGGGCTGCGTCGCGGGCATCGTCGCGTTCGATCTGCAGCAATTCGACTTCACGGCGCAGGGCGGCCAGATCGGCTTGTTTGGCGGCGTTGGCCTGGCTCAGGTCAGCGACTTCATCACGGCAGGTGTCGAGCTGGGCGTTCAAGCCATCCTGCGTCAGCTGGGCCATGGCCAGGCGCTCTTCCAGCAATGCCAGTTCGGCCTGCCCCGTACTCGCCCGACGCTGAAGTTGCCAGGCCAGTACCAGCAACGGCAGTGCAGCGCCCGCCAGCCCCAGCAATGCGCTGGTCAAGTCCATCGCCATAGCCACTCCTGCCGATTAGATAAAGCGTGAAGGTTAACCAAGGCGTCAGGTCTTGGACAGCTCAGTCTTCGATCAGGCCGAGTTCCTGCTGGGCACGTCGGTCCCCTGCGCGCGCAGCCTGGCGCAACAGGTCCTGGCCAATACGGCGATCCCGGGCATTCCCGCATTCGCGGCACATCAATTGGCCGAGGCGGCTTTGCGCGGCCACTACGCCTTCACGGGCAGGTTGCTTGAGTAAACGTCCGGCGAAGTGTTTGACGTTGGGGTTTTCGCCCAGGCGCGGGCTGTCCAGTAGCCACTCGGCCACACGCATCGAAAAGCGCTTGGGTGGGTTAATGCTGGAGGGTGCTGAGGCAGGAGAGACTGGTACTGAGCGAAACTTCATAAAGCACTGTGGGGCAGATCGGAAGGCGCGCCACTCTACTCTTTTTTTCGCACAGGTAAAGTCGAGAAAAGCCTGCACGCCCGTCCTAGAGCAAGCGCTCGGGACAATCCACAGAAGCTGTGGATAACTCAGTGGACAACCGCCCTTGAAGTCGCGCAAAGCCGTGTGGAATGGGGCTCGCAGTCAAACTGACGATTTTTTCACCAGTAAAAAAAAGCGATGTTTTTCATTGACTTAAATTTTCGTTACAGGCACCCACCCTCGGTGAAGCGAGGATTACAGTGGGATGACAGTGCGTGCAACTAATGTGCACAAGTACCTGCGAGGCGGTTATATCGGTGCGCTTTTTCGGCGCGTTTTTACGGTGACGCCTGGGGATAAACCCGGCAACCCGCGCCGCAGATTGATCCTGGCTCGATCGCCCTCTCGGATCAACGGCCGTTTTTTGGGCAATTGCGGGGCACGTGTCGGCCGATGACATTTTCCGACAGCACTTGCGGATGTGGTCGGCCGGCACTTCAGTGTTTTTTTGCGAGCAGGCTTCCCTTCGGCCATTCAATCCGTTAGTATCCGCGGCGTTAGTACCAAGCTGAAAGTCAATTCTGGTCGAACAAATCCCCCCGGTCAGCCTTCCCTGAGAGAAGCCTTCACCGACAAAGCGGGATCGACCACCTCGATGGTTTCCAGGTAAATCTTGCGTCAACACAGCCTTTGAATCGAAAGCAAAGGGTGTTGCGAAGTTCACTTACTCTGACCGAACCAACCTGCAAATTGATCAGGATCTTCACCCCGGGCCCAGAACCTTTGCCCCTGATGTGTTGCCTGCCCTCCTAAGTACCTACCTGCCAGCCCAAGCGCGCCAACTTATCAGCGCTTCAAACTGGCTGCTTTGTTCCAGTCGGGTTCTTCGTTCGACCAATGGTGGTCGTCGTCACTGGAACGTTTTAATTTTGCACGGTTCTTATCCGTGTCGCTTGTAGGAACACCCGATTATGTCTACTCAAATCCACACTCAGGATGCCATTCGCACCCTAACCAACGCTTTTGCTCCAATGAACTGCCTGATCATGGCCGCTCGCAAAGGCTGCTTCAGCTTCACTCTGGTCAACGAACACGGCATCGCTCGTCACAGCGAACGCCTGTACCCCGATCAATACTCCAGCGCCGAACCGCTGCAGGCTGTGATCGAGCGTACTCGCCAGGCACTGGTTGCCTGAGACGCCAGAAAGGCTGAAAACCTCAAAAGCCCTGCTGAAAAGCGTAATGCTGCTCACTTAAGCGGAGCAGCCTTACGGTCCACTGGAAACCGGGGCTTTGATATTTTCACCGTCCCTGGCCTTGAAGGCCTTGGACGGTGATTCAGAAACACCCCTCCGATACCGGTTCTTAACCCTGCCAATCATCCGTCTGTACCTGAAATCGGGTTGTCCGCGGCCATCACGATCAGTTGCACGGCAATGTCCCCGCACAACCGCCGGATCTACGCACAAGATTACGCCCATGCTGGGCGCACCATAAAAATCCGATGCCAGAGGTCTGGCATCGGATTTTCGAGGAAGTCCGGCTGAGGCTCAAATACTCAAGTGAACAGCATTACGGTCAGGCGAAACACTCGCTCCCTATCAGGTGAGCGGTTTGCGCAGCAGGATATCGACCGCGAAGACGCCCAGGACAGTCCCGGACACCCAGCGTTGGGTGCGCATGGCAGAAGGTCGCTTGACCAGGAATCCACTGACCCGGGAGGCGGCGAGAACGATCATGCCGTTCACGGTGACGGCAATGGTGATCTGTACCAGCCCCATCTGGATGAATTGCTGGAAGGTAGATCCTGCGGAAGGGTCGATGAACTGCGGGATCAGCGCGGAATACATCAGCGCAATCTTCGGATTCAGCAGGTTCGTCACAAGCCCCATGGTGAACAGCCGTCTCCGCGAGTGAGGTGGCAGCTCCCGCGCCTCGAAGGGGGAACTCCCCCTGGGCTTCAGCATGTTCCAAGCCAGATAGCCCAGATAAAATGCGCCTGCGATCCTGACGACATCGTAGGCGACTGGCACTGCCTTGAACAAAGCGGCCAGTCCCAGTCCCGCCGCCAACAAGTAGCACACGAAGCCTAGCGCCACACCCGCCAGCGAAATCATCCCGGCCAGCCGCCCCTGGGAAATCGCCCGCGAGGTCAGGTAGACCATGTTGGGACCCGGTGTCAGCACCATGCCCAAGGAGATGATGGCCACACCGGCCAGGCTTTCCAGCGCCATCATTGGCGTGCTCCATCGTTCAAAGGGGATGTATCGGCCCGCTGCGGCTCGAACCAGCCGAGGCTGCCGCGGAACAGCGCATGCTGAGCACGCTGTGCCACTGGCCGAACCACGATTTCATCGACATTAACATGTGCAGGCTGATCGGCAACCCAAGCCACAACCTGGGCGACATCGTCCGCGCTCAAAGGCCGGTCGACATCCTTGTAGAGGGCACTGACCCGTTCGGCGTCGCCGCGAAAACGATTCAAGGAAAACTCTGGCGTATGCACCATGCCGGGGAGCACTTCGGTGATGCGCACCGGTATACCCTTCATCTCCAGTCGCAAGGAATGGGTCAGTGCGCGCTGGGCACTCTTGGCCGCGCAATAGCCGCCTCCCCCTTCATATCCGGCTAGCGCAGCCGTTGAGGTGATATTGATGATGCACCCTTGGGACGCGATGAGCCGAGGCAATAGCAGTTGGGTCATCCGCAAAGTCCCAAGGACGTTACTGTTGAACATGTTCGTCCAGTCCTCGGCACTGGCCGCGTCTACCCCATCCAGGCCAATCGCCCCGCCCGCACAGTTCACCAGAAGATCGCACTCGGAAATCTGCACCAAATCCTCCTCTCGCGCCTGTGTCACATCCAGCACAATGGCGCGTCCGCCGGTTTCGCCGGCAATCTGCTCGAGCCGATCCCCCCTGCGCGCCACAAGGAATACCCGCCAACCACGACTGGCCAAGGTACGAGCGCATGCCTCGCCAATGCCACTGCTTGCACCGGTAACAACTGCTGTTTTCAAGATTGAGCTCCCCATGCTTCGGATAACTGTTCGAAGATCTTCCCCACGTCACGTACCAGCGCGGGACGATCGAAGCTGCGCAGCCGAAGGCGCGTGCCAGCGCCCTCATAAACACCACTGGCGAAGCGATCCAGGTTCTGCGGTTGAGCCCAGTACAGGGTACCCAAGCCTTCACGCGGCGAGCTGTTGCGGCGGGCGATCACCCACCCCCCCCGCTCGCGGTGCAATGGCCTGCCCTCCTTGCTAAGGCTGCGCGCAAGGTCCCGGTAGCGGGTAGACGCCCCGGTCTGGATTTCCCAAGCGATCCCCAGCAGGTCGATATCCCTCACCTCTCGCCAGAGGAACGGGATTTCGGCGCCACCGACCCGGGCACCGATTTCCAGGAACAGCAATTTGTCATCCAGGTCGAACAGTTCGAGGTGGAAGACGATTTCTCGCTCAGGCGCGAAGACTGCCAGCAGTTGTTCGACGCGCCCCGCAATCCGCCGTTCGTCATCGCCCTCCTCGAGTTCGATACTGCCCAGCGGGCTATCCGGACCGAAATCGGCACAGCTGTTCACATAACGCGACGCCGTGACTACCACAATCCGTTGCCCATCCCACCAGCCGTCAACGTGCAGGATGGGGGCCGCGCAGCAAGCCTGGACCATCATCGGCTCCGTGGCCTGCCCGATCTGATCAAGATCACTTGGGCCGCGAAGAAACTTTACGCCGCGACTCGCCGTGCCGTAGCGCGGCTTGAGCACCAGCGGATAGCCGTGTTCAGCGGCCAGTCGCTCTACCGCTTCGCGGGAATCGGCAGGCGAAGCAGGCAACACGCCGATCGACGATTGCCGGCCTGCGACCTCCAGCATGGTGAGCTTGTCGCGGAACCGCTCGGTCCACGCGACAAGATCTCCCGGTACCTGCCATCGCTCACGGATAGAAGCCGCATTGAGCAGGTCGCCCTCATTGAGGGCAACCACCAGCGCTGGAACCCCATGTTGCTCGACCAGACGCTCGGCCTCAGCCATGACCGCCTCAGCATCGTCCAGTGAGACGAGCACCGAGCTTGACGCCAGGCGCTCGCTCGGCAGGGACGCGCAGGATTCGGGCGTACAGATCGCCCGAATCTGCATTCCTGCCGGCAGTTCGTATCGGTCGTATAGCGCTTGGCTACCGACCCAACGGTGCAAGCAGAGGACATATTTCATGCCGTGGGATCCACGATGAAGTTGACCGCCGCTACCAGTTCATCACCGATACGCACGGCATCCTCGCGCGAGGTGCCTGTTGCCAGGACATACCCTGAAACGCAGTCGGCAACGGTGTCGAGCGGTGGAATCGTATCGCCCTCATGCTTCTGGATGACTACGGCACGCTCGGCTGCGCCCAGTTCGAACAGGAACGGCAAGAACACCCGTGGAGTCTCGCCTGACTTGGTATGGCGCACATCGACGTCAGGCTTGAGATCGAGCTCGACTTTTCTGACCTTGCCAGGTGTCGGTACGAAGAACTGGATCGCGGCACCCGCTTTCGGCTCGGGCGACACTTGCGGCAGAGTGTCGATACCCAGCGGCACAGTCAGGAACATGCGGTTCAGGTCCAGGCCGAACGCACGCCGCACCAGTTCAGGGGCACCCGAGCCCGCCAGGCGAGCATGGGATTCGAGTACACGAGGCCCCTTGGGGGTCAGCACGAACTCGCTATGGGAGGGCCCCTCTTCCAGTTCTACCGCGTCGAGCAGGCGGCAGGTCATTTCCTTCAGCTCGCTCAGCCATTTCCTGGCCTCGGTGCTCGGCGTGCTGACTTCCCACTCAACGTATTTGTCGTTCATGCGGTACTGGGAGTAACCAATGGGAAGGTGGCGCCCCTGGAACGAGAAGGAGTCGACGCTGACGACCGGCCCCTCCAGGTACTCCTCGATGATAATGTGCTTGACGTCGGCATCCTGAAGCGCCTGCCAGGCCTTGGAAGCAGAGGCTGCGTCATCGCAGGGATGGATATGCAGGCTGGCCACGCCTTCGGCGGGTTTGAGAACCGACTTGCCATGCTCTTTGACGAACGCGACGGCATCCTGCGCACTGGTGACATGGCGATAGGCAACCGGGCTCAGGTTGTGCTCGACCAGCAACTCGCGCATGGCCACTTTGTCCTTGAGCAGGCGCGCAGTCTTATAGGAAACCCCGGTGAGACCGAAGTGATCGACCACTTTGCCCGTTGACTCGCCTGCCACTTCGGTAGTGGTCATGATGCGATCGAACGGACGGTCGCGGTGCAGGGGCTCGAGGACCTTGATGATGGCCTCGGCGTCGTCAATCCTGGCATGCACCACCTGTTCGCAATGGGCGAGGATTTCCTGCTCGTAGTCACCCTCCTGATGCACCAGCACTACGTCGATGCCCAGCTCCTTGGCACCGTGAATGGGCGAGGGACGACCACCGACTACTGCGATACGCTTATTCATGCATGAACTCCCTGTCTACTGTGATGTTTGTTGTGTGATGGTTCTTGAAGCAAAGGCTCAACTGCCGTACACCCGGCGCAGCCAGCGCGCCTTGCCGTTGAGCAGAGGCTGGAACGCCTTGCGCCGGTGCAGCACGCGGGCATTTTTGAAAATGAAGAAGTCGCCTGGTTGCAACACCACCTCTATACCCTGGGCATCGCGCAGGCACTGGCGCAGGAGCCCAAGTGCCTTTTCGCTGTCCAGGTCGAGGGCGGCCACGATGCCATCGTCAAAGCGCAGGCGATAACCGCCCTCGTCGTGCTCCAGCACCGGCAGCACCCTCGGCTGGCCATCGAAGCCCTCGTTGGAGGCAGGGGCACCAAAGGTGTAGGCAGACTTCTGCAACTGGGCGATCGCCCAGCCGGGCAGCTTTGAAAGGACATGATCCACACAAACAATGTCGGTGGAGGCGCCTTCAAAGTTGCGCACGGCGGTAAAGGCCAAGAAGTTCGGCACGGCGGTCGCGACATTTCGGCTTTGATCGGCGAAGGGCCAGTTGGGATTGTCGGTGTGCCAGAAAAACTCCACATCCGCACCCCAAGAGCTGGTGGTGCCCGCGGCCTCCGGAACCGGAACGACGTTTCTGACCAGCTTGCCGAAGTTCTCATACTCGACTGCATGCGGCCTGACACCCAGCAGCCGCAACATGCCAAAGTGCAGCAGATCGAAGTCAAGAACACACTCGGCGTTGGGCAGGAAACCATTGCGCGGCGTCGCGACGTCCGTAGAGAGCGAAATGCCTCTGATGAGCAGCGCTTTGTGCGGGCTGTCAGGAAATGCGCGAATTGCCTCGACGATGTCCCGGCCCAACACTGTGCCGAGCCAGTCCCCGCCGACTGCTCCCACACTCTCAGCGCAGTGCGGCGTTTCGGCCAGCCTCACGCGACAGCCCTCCAGCCCGGTCAGGTCGGGATCATTGACGACCACCACCTGTACCAATGAAGCCTCCTGAACATCCATGGCCATGACGCTCATGATTTGCGGTTCAGGTATGAGGTGACCTTGGGGTCCGGCTGATGGGCGAACGCCTTGGTTCGTCGGATAAACATCCCCAACGGCAGGATCAGGTAGAGCAGAACATAATCCATAGTGCACCTTCCCTAGTGTATGAAAGAGTTAATCCAGCGGTACTGTCTCGCGCCAGTCGACCGCCTCCTCGAACTGAGGCTGCTCCGATTTATCGAGGTAGAAGTCGCCAATCGCCAGCACATCCATGTTGGTACGCATAAAGCAGCGATAAGCTTCGAACGGCGTGTTCACAATCGGCTCACCACGCACGTTGAACGAGGTGTTGACCAATACAGGACACCCTGAACGCTGATAGAAGTGTTCAAGCAGCGCCCGGAACCGCGGGTTGCGCTCCCGGTCCACGGTCTGCACCCTTGCCGAGAAGTCCACGTGGGTGATTGCCGGCAGCTCGCTACGCACCAACTTGAGCAAGTCGATCCCGGTAAGCCGCGCACTCTCCTGTGGGATCGCCTTGCGAATGCCCGTTGCAATGGGCGAGACCACCAGCATGTAGGGGCTTTCCTCGACGATGTCGAAGTAGTCTGCCGCTTTTTCCTCAAGCACCACGGGAGCGAAGGGGCGGAAGGACTCGCGGAACTTGATGCGCAGGTTCATGTTTGACTGGGTGTCCGAGCGGCGCGGATCACCCAGGATCGAACGGCTGCCAAGCGATCGCGGACCGAACTCCATTCGCCCCTGGAACCAGCCGATGACCCCGCCGTCCTCGATGCTGGTGCTCACCCGCTGGTCGAGCTCTTCCGGCGAAAGCCTGTGAAAAACAGCGCCGCAGGCTTCCAGTTCGTCCCTGATCTGCTCTTCGCTGTACTCCGGCCCAAGCAATGCTCCGCTCATGCCATCACGCACGCCAGCAGGCAGTTCGCGGCTTGCTACGCCGCGATACTTGCGGTCAGTCAGCAGCGCGGCGCCCAGCGAGCCACCCGCATCGCCAGCCGCCGGTTGCACCCACAGACGGTCGAATATCCGCTCACGCGAGATCACGCCGTTGGCTACGCAGTTGAGGGCAACGCCCCCGGCCATGCACAGTGCGGTCTCGCCAGTGAGCTCACGGGCGGTCTTGGCCAGGCGCGAAACGACGATCTCCGTGACTTTCTGCACCGATGCGGCCAAATCGAACTCGCGATCGGTAAGGGGGGCCTCGGGCAAGCGCCGGGGGCCACCAAACAGCTGCTCAAAGGCATCGCCCGTCATGACCTGGCCTTTGATGAACTCAAACTTGGTCCAGTCGAGCCTGAAGCTGCCATCGGGCTTCACATCGATCAGATGCGAGAGGATCGTGTCGACGTAATGAGGCTTGCCATATGGCGCAAGTCCCATGAGTTTGTATTCGCCGGAGTCCACCTTGAAGCCGCAGAAATAGGTGAAGGCCGAATAAAGCAGGCCCAGCGAATGGGGAAAGGACAACTCGGCAACCAGCTTGATACCTTCTGGCCTGCCGTGCCAGATGGTGGTCGTCGCCCACTCGCCGACACTGTCGATACACAGGATCGCGGCGCTCTCGAAAGGACTGGGGAAAAATGCCGATGCGGCGTGGGACTCGTGGTGACCATGCACTTCGATTCGGCGACCGTCCCGGTCTCCCATCGCTCTGAGATGACGCACGACCTCACGGTCCATCCGGCGCTTGGTTGATAGCCATTCGCCAAGCACCGGTGCGTAGGTGCGCGCTGCCGAAAGCCCGGCCACGGCGGCCGTCGAGAGTACCCGACGGAACTTCAGTGCCGGGTCTTCGTAATAGGCGACATGGTCGACATCGGCCAGGTTTATACCTGCGTTCCTCAGGACGTACTCGATGGCCTTGCGTGGGAAACCCGGGTCATGCCGTATCCGGCTGAAACGCTCTTCCTGGGCCGCGGCAACGATCTTGCCGTCCACTACCAGAGTGGCCGCGCTGTCGTGATAAAAGGCAGAGATGCCAAGCGTAATCGTCATAGCAGCGACCTCACTTTTTCGCGAAACTTATCCAGCATTGTTTGCTCCCTGGGTGGATTGAGCGCGACGAATCCATTACGGACACGCGCCCAAAGTTCATCACGGTCACTACGAGAAAAAGCACAAAGGTAGGTATCCAGACTCGCGGCAGCCCATGCCGTATGCCCGGTGGAGATGTTGTCGATGGAGTTGTGCAGATCGACGAACATCGTCGGATAGCCATAGGCAACCAACGCCTTGTGGGTACGCCGATAACCGCCCCCTACTCCGGACAGCTCCATCGCCAGATTCAGCCCGAGAATCTCCGGGCAGTAGGTTTGGGGATATCGCCCGATAGACAACCAGAACACGGGCAGCTCGAAGTTCTCGTCGTTGAAACAAGCGGCGTTGGCGTATCCAGGGTCGGCGGTGGCCGGCAACTCGCCATGTACTGCCTTGAGCAGATGGCGGTAGATGACGGGATGGTTCTGCGCCTCGATTCCGTTGCCCAACTCATCGAAAAGCGTTTCGAACAGTCTGCTGCCGTACGCCGTGGAGGCTACCGCCGGGTGGGCGAACCCGGCCAGCCAGGCCCCGTCGATCATTGTCAGCGGCGCCAGGGACAGGATATCGGCGACCACCTCATCGCGAGACGGCAGCTCTTCGTCCTGCTCCAGTGCCTGGTTGGAAGCTTCATGCTGGCCCTGCAACCACTGCTGCAGGACACCGGGAGCCCAACGCTCCGGCAACGAGCAATACCCCTTGGTGACGCCACGGGCGGCCCTGGCCAGCCAGCTCTTCACGTAGTGACCGGCATAGGATTCCTCCGACGGCGTGAGCTCTATTCGCAACAGGCGCGGGTAGGCCTGTCGCGGGCTGAATCTGGCGACCAACGCTTGGGTTTCAGCGACCTCGCGAAGAGCCCCGGCGAGTTTGCCGTCGTCTTTCCATACCTGGAAAGCCGGGGTCTGCCTGGGCGCATCGGAGTAAGGCAAGCCGCAGATCCAGCGGTGAAGAATGGCAATATCGTCGCGACTGAAGATTCGGAACATCTTGCCCCGCGGCGAAATCAGGCTGGTGAGCAGTGGACTCGATTCCGGCCTGCCCGCCCGCACGTAAGCGCTGGCGGCAAGATGGTCGAGAAACTTCAAGGAGTCGTCGACTGCGAGCAAGGGCTTCATCGGCACCTTATTCAACTGAGTCTTGTCATGGTATTGACAAGCATCCAGCCGACGTCGGCTGATCAGGTGGCGCGCCGCCTCTCTCGGATCGAGCCAGCGCTCAAGCACATCGAGCAGCGCTTCGTTCATCTCCTCGGCCTGCCGGCGCGCCCACAGGTAGCCTTGGCGTACCCCATCGTTTCCGGCAGCGCCCATTTGCACGAGAAATTCCCGGACTGCCGTTTCGGCGAGCACGGCAAGATCGTCGGCACTACCAGCGGGGTCGCGACGCAGATCGAGAAACTGGCGGGCGGACGGCTCGTTATGGGCGATGAACTCAAACGAGGGCAACAGCCCGCAATGACGCAGGTAAAGGTTGATCCCCAGGATCTGGGCCGTCAGCGACTCCGGAAAATGCCCCAATACGAGCAGGGTCGAGGCAAAGTTGAAGGCTCCGTCCGAGATCCTTGGGTCGGCCACTGCTCGCAAGAGATCTTCGCCAGCATCTGCCAGCGCGTGCTGACGCAGCAATTCCAGGTAGCGCTGGATACGACTGGCCCCTGGCTGACCGGCACCCACATCCGCCGCATGGATACTCAGCGCTGCCATGGCATGGCGCGCTTCATTATTCCAGCTGCCGCACACCCCATGAATCAGGTGCTGACTGCCGATCAGAAAGGGAGCCGATTCCAACGCCGCCTTGGCACGCAACGCCTGGGCATCCGCTTCGTTCCCCTCGATTGTCTGCGCCAACCTTCGGAATCCGTCGCGCAACGGCCCAAGCCGCTCGCATGCAACACTCGCCAGCCCCGCCAAAGCCGCCGGGCTGGTGAAGTCGACGTCTACCAAGTCCGTCCCATGCACCTCACCCAGGCAAGTGCGCAGGCTGACCGGCGTGAACATGCGCCTGGCCTCTCCCCCGGTCTCTGCCCCGAGGAAGCTGGAAAAGATTTGCCTATTAGTCTTCATCAGTGCATTGGATATATGGAGGAATTGTTTTTCTTCTTGGCTTTTTTCTTTTTCTTGAACAAAGAACCAAGTGCTTTGCGAATTCGCTTTAACATAGAGCCTCCTAAACTTTCATTGCAGGTATCGATGAATGGCGCGTGCTACGACATCACTGCCAAGGTCGGTAAAGTGCGCGCGATCAACGTATAACCATTCATCATCCGGACGCTCTCTAAAATCATCGATCAAACTGGCAAATCGAATACCCAAGTCATGACAACTGTTGGCCAGACTATCGGCGTAATATTCCGCGACCGCGGGGGCGGATATATCGCCATATAAATGCTGCCAGGTACCAAACCGGGAAATCTGATCAAGCTCATTAAACAGCTTCTGTTCTTCGGCACACGGCGTTCTTACCCAAGTCGCCAAGGGCTGGAGAACAAACGTAAGTTCTGCACCCAAAGAATCCGCGAGGCGTTTCCAGGTAGTCAGACAATTCATGGTGTCTTGCAGAGCGCGTACCAGAGTTTGCGAAACAGGCGGAACCTCAGTCGTTTCGGCCGGCCATTTTGGAAGTTTTCCAGGAGGCAGTTCTGCACCATTTTCCTCAGCAATTTCATCAAACTTTTCGTAATAGTCACCGCAGAAGTAGAACGGTGGCAGATCACCTCGAATGAACTCAGGAAGACGCGCCATGACCAGAGTATTGAAGCCGCCCATGATCACGATGCGTCGCACTTTGGGCAGTCGATGAGCATGCAGCACGAACAGCATCAATTCCTGGGTCGCATTAAAGGTATGCCCCGCGAAATTCAGCCATGGCGTAGCATCGGGATCATGCGTGGACAGGCGGCTCGCTACCGAGGCGGCATCACTGGAAGCCCCGTAACCCAAGGCTGACGAGGCCCCGACCAGTAAATTCACCTCTGATAGCGTGCTGGCCTCGAGGGTGCCGACACTGACCGGCCGACCTTGCGCATCATAGGCCAGGCGAAATCCGAGCCGATCGGTATTGATCGCTTCCGAACGGTAATCGGCGGCATTGAAACCCATCACATAAGGCAAGTACTGGGAACGACTGCGACTGGCGAATTGATCGTAGGTGAGCATCTGGGGTGTTAACTTCACACGTTCCAGACTGGGATCATCCAGCGCAATGCGCTTGCGTCTTTTAAACATGGCCAAGCCACTCCTTTAGCGAGAATCGGAATTCCATTTGATCAGCCAACTTTTTTTGGGACGAACGTCTATTTCGATTATTCAATATCGAAAGTGCGAACCTGCCAATAACGGCCCACAGCAAGCCAGGCACCATAAGTTTGAGATATCAACAATCCAAACTGTTAGATGCATGAAGGTCGAAATTAATTAAAACCGTGCGCGAGCAAAATAATTCACAGCACAATGCGACGAGGCGGGAAATTCAGTGATGATTTTTGCGAGGTGCAATTTGAAGGTATTGCAGACTGCAATACGCTGATACGGATAGCTTCCATGCATTGTATCTTCCTTCTTACTTTTATTCTTTTTGGCCCATCCGAGGGGCTCATGCGATCGATTCTAGACATTGGATCCCAAATGTCAAATGAAGCACCTGCATTTTATCCAAGAAAAAAAATATTCATGAAAAGGCGCGTAAATCAACAAACCCTATGAATGCCCGATCAAGTTGCCTGACGACACCCTGCTGCTGACCGTGTCGCTGATTCTGGTGTCGTCGCTGTTTGCTTTTGCAATGTCAACATGAAGAGCAAGGACAACTCCTTCCAGGACTTCGCCGCCACGTAGAACGTGGTTGCACTGTGCCTTTACATCATCGACCCGTCGCCGTCGCGTACGCCGGCTCCTGAGCACCTTCCTCCAAAACACCCCCATAGAGTGAGTCGCGTCTTCACCGTCCAAGGCCTTCCAGGCCAAGGACGGTAAGGCGGCTCCGCTTAGGTGAACAGCATTACCCTGAAAAGCGGGGTTTTTATCGCCCGATATTTCTCTTTTAGCCGCCATTGCCTAAGCACCAACCGATATAACGGTTATAACTCGAAGCCGGAAATATTTTAAAAACAGTCCTTTACAGCAAAATAATGACACTACACTTCAACTCAAGCGGCTTGATCCGCTTACGGCGAGCCTGATTCGATCCACAGCTGCCAAGGCCTCTTCAGGTATCGCCGACCACTTGATGTTTCGAGGGCTTTATGGGTATCGCTGCCAGCGAACTGTGCCGTTATGTGATCCGTCCGACATTGATCTACCTCGGGCGCCATAGCGCGACTGCCGAATCCCTGCTGCTGGGCATCGCCGCCAGTCAGTCAGCCCTTGGTTCAGCCCTGCATGACCGCCGTGGACACGGCTTGTACCGGATCGCCGAGCCCCGCCACCAGGCCCTCTGGGATCACTACCTGGCCCTGGACCCGGAGCGGGCGAGCCTGGTTCGCGGCCTGGCCAGCCAGCATGCTTTTCTCAGCGGGCCGCACCTGGAATTGACCGTCAACCTGCGTTATGCCACAGCCATCGCCTGGCTGCTGGTAGAAGAACAGAACACTCCCCTCCCCGCCTCCGATGACTTGCTGGGAATGGCCCGAATCTGGCGCCAGACCTTCCAGCCCCAAGGTCGTTTGCGAGACTTCACCTACGCCTGGCAAACCTGTGTTTCATCGTTGAATCAGGTCGCCTGCTGATTCACCCATTTCAGAAGATCGCCCAACAGGTCGCGATTTTGGTCGGATTGTCCTACAAAACCGCTCTAAATCAAGCAATACAGGCTATGGCGCCCGGACGAAAATGTTGGTAATTTTCGCTCCGGTGATCACCAGGAGTTCTAATAATGAAAAAAGTAATGCTCAAAACCACCCTTAGCCTCGCCGTTGCCTTGGCATCCACCCAGATCTTCGCCAGTGGCTTTGCCCTCAACGAACAAAGCATCAGCGGGATGGGGACAGGTTTTGCCGGGCGATCTTCTTCTGCCGACGACGCATCCACTGTTTTTGGTAACCCTGCCGGCATGTCTCGCCTCAAGCGCGAACAAGTGACCGGTGGTGTTGCATTTATCGACGCGCACGCTGACATCAGTGATGCCAGCTCCCGCCCGAATGGTGGTACCAACAAAGGTGACATGGTCCCTTTCATGGGCGTGCCCATGGGCTACTACGTAAAGCCACTCGATGACCAGTGGGCAGTCGGTTTCGGCGTCTATGCTCCATTCGGTCTGGTGACCGACTACGAGAACGGCTTCGCCGGCCGTTACTTCGGCAGTAAAAGCGAAGTCAAAATCGTGACTCTCCAGCCAACCATCAGCTATGCCTTCAACGACAAGGTGTCGATCGGTTTCGGTCCGACCATCAACCGCATTGACGGCACCCTGGAATCGAACCTGTCACTAAACCCGCGCGCAGCGGACGGTAACGTCAAGATCAAAGGTGACGACACCGCGCTGGGGTACAACATCGGCATCTTGGTACAAGCGACCGACAGCACTCGCGTTGGCCTGACCTACCACTCGAAAGTGAAGTACAAGCTCGAAGGTGACACCAAGGTCAACTACAGCCTCCTCGGGGCTCTGGGTCAGAACCCTAACCAGAAGTACGATGCATCCCTGGACATAACGACTCCTGAATCGGTTGATATCTCGCTCACTCATCAACTGGATGACAAGTGGACCCTCTACGCGGGCAGCACCTGGACTCGCTGGAGCCGCCTGAAAGAAATCAGCGTCGAAAACAGCGGCGTCCCTGCAGCCCTGAACAGCCGGTTTGGTACCATCACCGAAGAACAGAACTGGCATGACACCTGGGCTCACGCCATCGGTGCTTCGTACCAGTTGAACAAACAATGGGTTCTGCGTACCGGTCTGTCCGTCGACCAGGCACCAACCAACAACGAAAACCGCTCCCCGCGCATTCCGACTGGCGATCGCAAGATTTTCAGCCTGGGCGCGGGCTGGAGTCCGACCGACGACCTGACCATCGACGTAGCGTACTCGTACCTGCGCGAAGAGTCGGTCAAGGTCAACAACAGCAACGGCCGCCAGAGCTACAACGCCAAGTATGAAAACTGGGCAAACGGTTTCGGTGTAGGCGCGACCTACCGTTTCTGATCATTCACGGCGAACCTGAACCCCTCGCCGCCTGAATTGAAAAAGCCCCGCACTCTTGTACAGAGGCGGGGCTTTTTAGTGCGCGTCGATCAGGGCTTCGAGGCCAGGGCTTTCTCCACCGCCTCGATGAACTCGGGATTGTCGGGCTTGGTCAGGCTGGAGAAATTGGCGATCACGTTGCCTTGGCGATCGACCACGTATTTGTAGAAATTCCACTTCGGCGAACTGCTTTGCTCGGCAAGGACCTTGAACAAATGCGTGGCGTCATCGCCGCGGACTTTCTGCGGTTCGGTCATGGTGAAGGTCACGCCGTAATTCACGTAACAGACCTTGGCAGTCTCTGCGCCATCCTTGGACTCTTGCCTGAAGTCATTGGATGGAACACCGACCACCTCAAGCCCTTGATCCTTGTAGCGCTGATACAGCGCCTCAAGACCTTTGAACTGCGGGGCGAAGCCACAGAAGCTTGCGGTATTGACCACCACCAACGGTTTGCCGGCGAAGCGCTGGCACAAATCGATGGATTCCTTGGCGCGCAGCTTCGGCAATGAGCCTTGCAACAGCTCCGGGCATTCTGCTGCCTGAGCCAGCCCGGAAAAAAACATCAGCAACGCAGGAACTGCAAGCCAGCGCATCGGCATGTCGGGGCATCCTTGAGCAATCGTCAGAACGCGAAACTACTCGCCTTCGCCGCTCGCTAGCAAGCAGCTCGCTAGCAAGCACCCATGCCCAGCTGCATCAATGCCAGCCCACCCTGATGCCAGCCCCACCAAACCAGGGCCAGCAGCAATACGCCGACGGCGATGGCTGCCATCCGCGGCCAAAGACTGTTCATGCGGCACTCACCTGGGTTTGCAGGCGCGCCACCGGCTGCTCCCGTACTGGCCAGTTCAGGGCTGCGGCCATCAGACTCAAGAGAATCGCCACCTGCCAGATCAAGTCGTAGCTCCCGGTTCGGTCATACACCACCCCGCCCAACCAGCCGCCGAGGAACGAGCCCAGCTGGTGGAACAGGAAAACAATCCCGCCGAGCATGGACAGATTTCGGACACCAAACAAGGTTGCCACCGTGCCGTTGGTCAAGGGCACCGTCGACAGCCAGAGGAAACCCATGGCCATGCCGAACAAATAGGCCGTGATCTGAGTGACGGGTGCCCAGAGGAACAGTGCAATCACCACCGCCCGCAACAGATACAGAGCGGTGAGCAAGCGCGGTTTGGACATCCGTCCGCCAAGCCAGCCTGCGGTATAGGTACCGAAGATATTGAACAGCCCGATCAGCGCCAGCACCGTGGTGCCGACGGAGGCTGGCAGGTGTTGATCCACCAGATACGCCGGCAAGTGCACACCGATGAACACCACTTGAAAACCGCAGACAAAAAAGCCGAACGCCAACAACCAAAACCCTGAATGGGAGCAGGCTTCGTGTAGCGCTTCAGAGAGGGTTTGCTCATGCCCGAGCACCGGCAACGGTTTGTCTTTAAGCATGCTCACCAGCGGCACGATCAACGCCACCAGCAGGCCCAGCACCAGCAATGCCGCAGACCAGCCCAGCCAGCCGATCAGCCCCAGCGTGCCGGGCAACATGGCGAATTGACCGAAGGAACCGGCAGCACTGGCGATCCCCATGCCCATACTGCGTTTTTCCGGTGGTACGGCACGGCCGACCACGCCAAGGATCACCGAGAACGAGGTGCCGGACAGACCGATACCGATCAACAACCCGGCGCTCAAGGACAAGGTCACCGCCGAATCGGACAACCCCATGAACATCAGGCCCAGGGCGTACAGAACACCACCGATCAACACCACCTTTGCGGCGCCAAAGCGGTCGGCCAATGCGCCGGTGAATGGCTGCGCCAGGCCCCAGATCAGGTTCTGCAGGGCAATGGCGAAGGCAAACACTTCGCGGCCCCAGCCGAATTCGGCACTCATCGGCGCCAGAAACAGCCCGAAGCCGTGTCGCACCCCCAGGGACAACGCCAGAATCAGCGCACTGCCCAACAGCACCCAACCGCACGTACGCCACATCGATGTCATTGTTGTTCTCCGGTAGCGGGTATATACCCGCTTAAGATCGAAAAAACTGGCCTCAAGCCAGTTCGTCCAGCAGTTTCAGCAAGGTTTCACGCTTCTCGGCACCCAGACGGTCGATCAACCGCTGTTGCGCCGCTTCCCAGGCCGGCAAGGCCGCTGCCAGACGTTCGCGCCCTGTCTCGGTGAGCAGGACGATGCGATTGCGCATGTCTTCGCCCTCGACCAGCGTCACCAGACCTTCACCTTCCAGCACCCGTAGATTGCGCCCCAGGGTGCTGCGATCCAGGCCCATGGCCTCGGCCAGTGTCGAGATGCTCGGCTGATCCAGACGCTGCAGATTGCACAGCAGAGAATACTGGGCAACGTTGATCCCGAAGCCGTCGAGCGCGCCGTCGTAATGCCTGCTGACGCCACGAGCGGCGCGACGCAGGTTAGTGCACAAACATTGAGAAGGAAGCATGGTGCGTGTATATACCCGCGGTTAAATGAAAGCAAATATTTCGACACATTTTACCTGTAACAGCTGGCGAAGCCTGCGTTCGGCTGCGCAGCAGTCGTAAAATCAGAACTTGCGGCGCATCAGGCAGACCGCCTCAGCCGAACTCGCGACCGCTTCGCAGCCGAACGCAGCCTCGCGAGCTCGGCAGCTGCTACCAAGAGTGTGCTGCACCTGAATCCGCTTAGCGGGCTGACAAGCCTCGCTTCTACGGGGATTCAGAGCAGCGCCAACCCCACCAGCAGCGCCACTTCCAGCAATTCCAGCAACGCCCCGGCAGTGTCGCCAGTCGTCCCGCCCAATCGTCGCATCATGACTTGCCGCAACCAGACAAACACCACAGCTGCCAGCGCAAGCGCCCACACACCGCTGAGGCCCCCGATCAACACACAGGCCACCGCACTGATCACCAACACCTGTTTCCCGGCCAAACGCGGCAGATGATCGGCCAGCGCCTGCCCCAATCCACCGCGACGCACGTAAGGTGTGGTCAGGAATAACCCCAACAGCGCGCTGCGAGCAATCAGTGGAACAATGATCAACACCACGCTGTGCTGCTGCTCAATCAACGCCAGCAACGCGGCGAATTTGAGCAGCAGCACCAGCACCAGCGTTACCACCGCGATCGGCCCGCTACGCGGGTCTTTCATGATCGTGAGAGTGCGCTCACGGTCGCCATAACCGCCGAGCCACGCATCGGCGCTATCGGCCAGGCCATCCAGGTGCAACGCGCCACTGAGCAACACCCACACGGTCAGCAGCAACGCCGCGTGAAGCAACAATGGCGCGCCCTGCAACAGCCCGTTCAACGCCCACAGAATGGCACCGAACAGCACGCCGACCAGCGGATAAAACAGCAGCGACCGGCCCAATTCCTCGGGCGTTGGCATGCCCGGCAGGCGAATCGGCAGGCTGCTGAGAAATTGCAGGGCGATCCAGAACGGCAACATGATCAGATCACTTCCCTTAACAAGGCGCCAGATTCAACCGTCAACGAGAACAACGCGCCATGGCCAACCTCAACGTTGAGCAGCTGCTCACGCGGCAATCCGCGCGCTTGCGCCAGTAACAATCGCATGACGCCGCCATGGCTGATCAGCAGAACCCGCTCACCCGCATAGGCCGCGTGCAACCGCTCAATGGCCGCCAACACCCGCGTCGAAAAGTCGGCAACCGGCTCACCATCAGGCGGCGTAAACGAATAGGGATCGGCCCAGAACAAGCCCAATGCCTCGGCACTGGTTTCCATCAGCGCCGCGGCGCTCTGTCCTTCCCAGACGCCGAAGTGCAGCTCTTGCAGATCCTTTTCCAGCTGCACCGGCAGCCCCAATTGCGCCCCAAGCTCTTCAGCAAAGCGTGCGCAACGCTGCAACGGCGAGCTGACCAAGCGATCCCAAGGGCCCTGCTCAACCACCGCAGCGCGCATCTGCTCCCAGCCCTTGCCGGTCAGCGCGTCATCGAGGCTGCCGCGCAGGCCGCCACCGAGTTCGGTTTCGCCATGACGCAACAGGTCCAGGCGCAAGGTCATGCCGGGCGATCCGCCACTGCGGCTTCGGCGAATGTTGCCATCTGTCCGTGCAGGTCGCAGGCCAGGCGCAGCAATGGCACGGCCAACGCCGCACCACTGCCCTCGCCCAACCGCAGACCGAGGTCCAGCAACGGTTCGGCGTTCAGGGTTTCCAGCACATGGCGATGACCTGGCTCGGCACCACGATGACCGAACAGCAACCACTCACGACAAGCCGGATTCAGACGCACCGCCACCAGCGCGGCGACGCTGCAAATAAACCCGTCGACCAACACCGCGACACCTTCCTGAGCACAAGCCAGGTACGCGCCAACCAGCGCAGCGATTTCGAAACCACCGAGGTTGAACAAGGTTTGCAGCGCATCGCCACGCTGAGCACCATGCAACGCCAAGGCGCGCTCGATGACCTGGGCTTTATGGCTGACACCCGCCGCGTTCAGGCCAGTGCCCGGTCCGGCCAGGTGCACCACCGGGCAATCGAGCAAAGCACAGGCCAAGGCGCTGGCCGCCGTGGTATTGCCGATGCCCATTTCGCCGCCGATGAACAACTGCGCGCCTGCCGCGATGGCGCGCTGCACACTGTCGCGACCAGCCTGCAAGGCGAGTTCGCCCTGGGCCTGAGTCATCGCCGGGCCCTGGACGAAATTCGCCGTGCCCGGGCCGACGTTCAGGTGACGCACACCCGGCAGATTCAATGACGGCGTAACGGTGCCGAGGTCGACTACTTCAAGGGACGCGCCCAACTGCCGCGCCAACACGCTGATCGCCGCGCCGCCGCTGACGAAGTTGTGCAGCATCTGTCCGGTGACTTCCTGCGGAAACGCCGACACCCCTTCGGCGACCACGCCATGGTCACCGGCAAAAATCGCGATCCACAGCTGATCGAGGGTCGGCTTGACCTGCCCCTGCAACCCGGCCAGTTGCACCGCCACCGCTTCGAGCTGGCCGAGGGAACCGGCAGGCTTGGTCAGTTGCTGTTGACGCGCCTGCGCCTGTTCGACCACTTGTGCATCGATTGGCTTGCACGGGTTCAGCCACCAGGTGTGAGTCATAATGCAGTTCCTTTCAAAGTCAGGGGCAGGCCGGCGACGGTCAGGACGACACGTTGGCAGCGCTCGGCCAAGGCTTGATGCAGCCAACCGGCTTCATCGACATAGCGGCGAGTCAATTCGCCCAGCGGCACGACACCCATTCCGGTCTCGTTGCTGACAAAAATGATTTCACCCGGCAACGATGCCAGGCAGTCCAGCAGGGCCTCGCGCTCGGCCGACAGGCGCTCGGCGTCGTCGAGCATCAGCAGATTGGTCAGCCACAGCGTCAGGCAATCCACCAGCAGGCAACGGTCGACGCCGGCGCTTTCGCGCAGTACGCGGGCCAGCTCCAGCGGTTCCTCGATCAACGCCCATTCGGCCGGACGACGGGCACGGTGACGGGCCACCCGCTCGTTCATTTCACCGTCCAGGGGTTGGCTGGTGGCGATGTAAGTGACGTGGAGCTGACTGTCAGTCGCCAGCTTTTCAGCCAGACGACTTTTGCCGGAGCGGGCGCCGCCGAGGATCAGTTGCAGCATGGTTCATTCCTTAAAATCTTCGATGAGGCCAGTGCAGCCACCTCAAAACCCGCAGAGTTCACGCAACAGCGAGGTATCCAGATGCTTCTCCACCAGATCCGCCAACCGCTCGATATCGCGCTCGCGCAACCCGTGGTAATCCACCTCCTGCACCTCCTGCAAACCAGCCCAACGCAACAGTGCACTGCACGCCGCCGGTGATTCGAACAGGCCATGCAGGTACGTACCGAAAATCTGCCCATCGGCACTTTGCGCACCATCGCTGCGACCATCGTCCAGCTGCACGGCGGCGTTTTCCAGCGCCGGCCCGGTGGTCACGCCGGCATGAATTTCATAGCCGCTGACCTGCGCATCTTCCAGCGCCAGACGCCCACGTACGTTGCGCAACTGCTTCTCTTCTTCGAGCTGCGTTTCGAACGCCAGCAAACCCAAACCGGCACTGGAACCCGGCGCGCCTTCGAGGCCCAGCGGGTCATGCACCTGCTCACCGAGCATTTGCAGGCCGCCGCAGATTCCCAGCACTTTGCCGCCGTAGCGCAAGTGCCGCGCGATCGCCGAGTCCCAGCCGTTGCTCCGCAGGTACGCGAGGTCGCTGCGTACGCTTTTCGAACCCGGGAGAATCATCAGGTCGGCCGGTGGAATCGCCTGGCCAGGGCCGATGAATTGCAGGTCCACTTGCGGATGCAGGCGCAGTGGATCGAAATCGGTGTGGTTGCTGATGCGCGGCAGTACCGGCACCACCACGTTGAGCACTTGATCGGCCTTGTCGGCCTGACGCTGATCGAGGCCGTCCTCGGCCTCAAGATGCAGGTCCATCACATAAGGCAACACGCCGATCACCGGTTTGCCGGTGCGCGCTTCCAGCCAGTCCAGCCCCGGTTGCAGCAAGGCGATATCGCCGCGAAAACGGTTGATGATGAAGCCTTTGACCCGCGCCTGTTCGCTCGGCGACAGCAGCTCCAGCGTACCGACCAAATGCGCGAAAACTCCGCCGCGATTGATGTCGGCAATCAGCACCACCGGGCAGTCCACCGCCTCGGCAAACCCCATGTTGGCGATGTCGCCGGCGCGCAGGTTGATCTCGGCCGGCGAGCCCGCCCCTTCAACCATCACCAGCGGATACGCCGCGCTCAGCCGTTCATGGGAGGCCAGCACCGCCTGCATGGCGATGGCTTTGTAGTCGTGATAGGCGACCGCATTCATGGTGGTGACGGCGCGGCCATGGATGATCACTTGGGCGCCGGTATCACTGTTGGGTTTAAGCAGCACCGGGTTCATGTCGGTGTGCGGTTCAAGGTTTGAAGCCTGGGCCTGCACCGCCTGAGCGCGACCGATCTCGCCACCGTCGGCGGTCACCGCACTGTTGAGGGCCATGTTCTGCGGCTTGAACGGCACCACGCTCATGCCTTGGCGCGTGACCCAGCGACACAGTGCCGTCACCAGTGTGCTTTTACCGGCGTCGGATGTGGTGCCTTGCACCATCAACGTTGTCATGGGTTTTCCTTGGCATGGATTTGCAGGGCTTGTTCGAGGCGCGACCAGTCCGCTTCATCCGCAGGTAAACCAAAACGCAGGCTGCTGTTGTGGGTGAACAACCGCAGCAGAATGCCACGCCGGGCCATGAATTCATGCAGCGCTTGGGCGCGCTCGGTGATCAGCCACTGGAACAACGCGCAACCGCCCTGAGGTTTGAAACCATACTGCTCAAGCAGCAACGCCAGACGCTCGCCAGCTTCGTCAGTGCGAATGCGCTGTCGGGTGTGCCCGTCCGTATCCGTCAGGCACGCCTGGCCCAGGACGCGGGTCGGCCCACTGACCGCCCAAGGCCCGACCTGCTCGGCCAACAGTTTGAGCAACTTGCGCTCGGCCAGCACAAACCCTAGCCGCACACCGGCCAGGCCGAAAAACTTGCCGAAGGAACGCAGCACGATCAAGCCGATCTGGTTGGTGAACGGCGCCAGACTCAAATGCGGTGTGTTGTCCATGAACGCCTCGTCCACCACCAACCAGCCACCGCGCTGGGCCAGCCGCGCATGCCAATCCAGCAGGCGGGCCGGGGTCAGGCTCAGACCCGTGGGATTGTTCGGATTGACCACCACCAGCACGTCCAGGTTGTCGAGAAAGAAATCGACTTCCGACTCCAGGACTTCACGCACGACATAACCGTTGCGACGCCAGGCTTCGGCGTGCTCGGCGTAACACGGCGACAGCACACCGACCTTGCCGGCCCTGCGCAAACGCGGCAGCAACTGAATCGCCATTTGCGAACCGGCCACGGGCAACACCTGGGCCGCACCGTAATAGTCGCAGGCGGCTTGCTCCAGACCGTCATCGGTTTCCGGCAAACGTGCCCAGGCCCGCAGCGGGATATCCGGAACCGGGAATGGCCAGGGCGCAAGACCACTGGACAGGTCGAGCCAATCGGCTTCGGCGATACCGTATTCAAGTGCTGCCTTGCGCAACCGGCCACCGTGTTCAAGCATAGAATTCAGCCCCCACGCAGAGAATCAGCAGCCATAACCATACCCCGCGCTGGACCAATTGCCAGCCACGGTCGATGGAATCGGCATCCGCCGGCACGCCTTCGCCCAACTGCGGACGCTGATGCAGTTCGCCGTGATAAATCGCCGCCCCGCCCAACTCGACACCCAACGCACCGGCACCAGCCGCCATAACCGGCCCGGCATTCGGGCTGTCCCAGGTCGGCCCCTGGGTGCGCCAGCATTTCAGCGCCAGTCGGGTTTTGCCCAACAGTGCGTAGGTCAACGCCACCAGGCGTGCAGGAATGTAGTTGAGGACATCGTCGATCTTTGCGGCAGCCCAGCCGAAACGCTCGAAGCGTTCGTTGCGATAACCCCACATCGCATCCAGGGTGTTGCTCAGACGATAGAGCACCACACCGGGCGCACCCGCCACGGCAAACCAGAACAGCGCGGCGAACACTGCATCGCTGCCGTTCTCCAACACCGATTCGGTGGCGGCGCGGGCGACTTCGGTTTTGTCCAGTTCGCTGGTCTGACGGCTGACCAGATAACCGACGCGTGTGCGCGCCTCAACCAGATCATCGCTGCGCAGGGCCTTGGCCACCGGCTCGACATGCTCGCCGAGGCTGCGCATGCCAAGCGCGCAATAGAGCGCGAGAATCTCGACGATCCAGCCAACATAAGGTGCCCAGGACAGCGCGGTGACCAGCAAGGTCAGCGGCACGACCGCCATCACCCAGGCCGTCACCCCGTGACTGCGCCAGCCGCGGCCAGCGGAGTTGAAACGTTGTTCGATGCGATCGGCAAAACGACCGAACGCCACCAGCGGATGCCAGCGTTTGGGTTCACCCAGCAGCGCATCCAGCGCGACCGCGGCGACACTCAACAACGCCACACTCATTGACTCACTCCCCAATAATTTTCATACAGCAACTCGTTGAGCGGACGCGCTTGCGCCCAGCCTTCGAGTACCAGCATCGGCGCTGGATAGAATTCCTTGACCGGCCCCAGGCAAAGAACGGCCAAAGGCTTGGCCCCGACCGGTAAACCCAACAGGTTCGCCAAGGCTTGCGGTTCGAACAGCGACACCCAGCCCATGCCCAGGCCTTCGGCGCGGGATGCCAGCCAAAGGTTCTGGATGGCACAGGACAGCGAGGCCATGTCCATTTCCGGCAACGTACGACGGCCGAAGATATGCCGTTCGCGATCGTCCATCAGCGCAGCGACCAGCACTTCGGCGCAGTCTTGGATGCCTTCGACCTTGAGCTTCATGAATTCGTCGGAGCGCTCGCCGAGGGCTTCGGCGGTGCGGACGCGCTCTTCCTCCACCAGTTGCTGGATCTGTCCGCGCAGCGCCCGGTCGCTGATGCGGATGAACCGCCAGGGCTGCATCAGGCCGACGCTCGGCGCCTGGTGCGCGGCTTCGAGCAGGCGCCTCAGTAACTCGGGCTCGACCGTGCCGCCGCTGAAGTGGCGCATGTCACGGCGTTCGCCGATGGCTCGGTAGACCGCATCGCGTTCGGCTTCGGAAAAGGCGTTTTCTGTCATGGCCTGCTCGCGATGACGGCTTCACGATCGGGTGCCAACAACGCAGCAATCGCCGCCGGATTGGACGGAAAATAAAAGTGCACATAAGAGGCCGTCATCCGCCCCTCACGATAAACCGCCTCCGCCCCTCGCCCGCCATTGGGGCTCAGGCCACGCGCAATCGGCTCAAGCTCGGTGCTGGTCAGCGAGTGGTGATAGGTGTGCCCGCGCAGCAAACCTTCGGGCAATTCCACCGCCTGCAAGGCCAACGCCGCCAAACGCTTCTGCATCACCGCATCACCGGTCAGCAAGCCAACCAGTTCAGCGCGAGTACCCTCGACATCGGTCAACGAGTCCAACAGGTACAACATGCCGCCACACTCGGCCAGCAACGGTTTGCCCGCCGAGTGATGCGCGCGGATGGCGGTCAGCATTGGCGTGTTTTGTGACAACGCCACATGGTGCAATTCAGGGTAACCGCCCGGCAGATAAAGGCTGTCTGCCGCCGGCAACTCGCGGTCGCGGATCGGCGAGAAGAAAGACAACTCGGCGCCCATCGCCCGCAGCAGATCCAGGCTCGCGCCGTAGGTAAATGCAAAGGCTTCGTCCCGGGCCACGGCAATCCGCACACCGGCCAGCAATGGTTCGGCGGCGATCACTTCAGGCGCGGCGAATTCCACGGCAGGCGGTAAAGCCACGTCGCAACTGCTGGCCAGCGAGGCGGCGGCTGCATCGAGGCGCAGATCGAGATCATTCAATTCGCTGGCCTGTACCAGGCCGAGGTGCCGACTCGGCAATTCGATGCCGATTTCCCGGGACAGCGCGCCGTACCAGCGCAAGCCTTCTGTCAGACTGCCTTCGAGCAATTGCGCATGACGCAGGGTGCCAACCCGGTTGGCCAACACACCGGCAAACGGCAAATCCGGCTGATAGCGCGCAAGCCCCAGGGCCAGTGCGCCAAAGGTCTGCGCCATCGCGGTGCCGTCAATCACGCCGAGCACCGGCACACCGAAATGCCGCGCCAGGTCGGCACTGGACGGCGTACCGTCGAACAACCCCATGACGCCTTCGATGAGAATCAGGTCAGCTTCGCCAGCGGCTTCCCACAACAGGCGACGACTTTCCTGCTCGCCAACCATCCACATGTCCAGCTGATAGACCGGCGCACCGCTGGCGCGCTCGAGAATCATCGGATCGAGAAAGTCCGGGCCGCATTTAAACACACGCACCTTGCGCCCCTGATTGCGGTGCAAGCGGGCGAGCGCGGCGGTGACGGTGGTCTTGCCCTGACCGGAGGCCGGCGCGGCAATCAGTACCGCCGGGCATTGACGTGGTTGATTCACAACTCGACGCCTTTTTGCGCCTTGATCCCGGCCTGGAAGGCGTGCTTGATCATGCCCATTTCGGTGACGGTGTCAGCCAGTTCGATCATCTCCGGTTTGGCGCCACGGCCAGTGACCACCACATGCTGCATCGGCGGACGGGCCTGCAAGTCGCTGAGCACCTGATCGAGATCGAGGTAACCGTGCTTGAGGGCGATGTTCAATTCATCGAGTACCACCAGGCCAATCGACGGATCGCTCAGCAGTTCGCGGGACACCGCCCACGCAGCTTCGGCGGCGGCGATGTCACGCTGGCGGTCCTGGGTTTCCCAGGTGAAGCCCTCGCCCATCACATGAAAACGCACCTGCTCCGGGAAACGCCGGAAGAACAGCTCCTCGCCGGTGCTGCTGCGCCCCTTGATGAACTGCACCACACCGCATTGCATGCCGTGGCCCATGGAGCGCGCAAGCATGCCGAACGCCGAACTGCTTTTGCCTTTACCGTTGCCGCTCAGCACCAGCAGCAGGCCGCATTCATTCGGCGAATTGGCGATGCGTTCGTCGATCACGGCTTTTTTGCGCAGCATGCGCGCCAGATGGCGTTCGTCACGATCGGGGGTATCAGTCATGGGGGAGCTCTCCGTTGAGGCTGGATAACGGCGGGCAGGCACAAGAATAGACGGCAAGAAGCCTGGCATCGCCCACCGTGATGCCGCTGAATGGATCAGGCCGGTCTCCGGGCTCATGAGCGGCCTCAAGGCCAACTGCGCGCCTTCCCATGTCGACAGTCGACACAGTGGCTCAAGGCACAGTCTTCACTCATTTACCGTTGCGGGGGCAGCGCCGGGATCGTGATCATTCTTCGCTGGAAGAAATCCACTCACCGGCTTCCCTGTTTCACTCTGTCGACCAAGGCCACAGAGCACCTGAAACAAGCCGCGAAGGTTAGAGGGTTGGGGGTGGAGCGTCAATTAAAGACGGGACGCCTTCCGGCGAATAACTGCCGCCGATCAATTATCTGACGCCAATCTTGTGCCACACTGCCAGCAGTGATATCAAAGAGCCACAACCTCATAACACAATAACAAGGGTGAGCCACATGCAAGGCATGATCATCAGCAATCCGAAGCTGGAATTCCTGCGCCCGGTGCTGGAACGCTGGTTTGACTGTATCGACCGCTACAACGCCGTGCGCGGCGATAACGATACGCCTTACTGGTACGACGAAAACGCCAACCTCGGCCTGCTCTCTGCCGCAGCCTGGATGGCGGAAATGGTCACGCTGCAGCAAACACCGTCGCGCAAACAGACCGAAGAAGGCGAACGCAACGCCCGCGCCGATCTGTTTATCGCCACCAGCGAAGAACGCGCGTACCTGCAGGCCACCCAGCGCTGGCCGCGGGTCAACAACCTGAACCTGACCCAGGCACTGGCGGACATCACCAGCGACGCGAAGCGCATCAGCTACGCCAGCGACCTGAAACTCGGCTGCCTGTTTGTCGCCCCACAAAAAGCCCAGCACAGCGCCACCCCGGAAGAACTCCAGGACATGCTCGACGACCTGCAAAAGGAACACACCTGCGCCGTGGCCTGGTATTTCCCTTACGCCTACCGCAAGTTGCGCAATGAAGCCGGCAACTACCATCCGGGGATCGCCGTGCTGTTCAAGGAGGCCCGCGGCTGACCGGTTGAACCATCACGCAGCTACGCTTCTCTATGATTACGTCAATGCATTCATAGGGAAGATCAGTAATGCGCAAACCCCAGCTCGTGTTCATCATCGCGCTCGCCGGAGGGCTCGCCGCCTGTGGTGAAACCTCCAGCCTGCAAGTCTCGGACGGCACCGGACCGTCGCCCAAGCTGCCGGAACCGAACAAAACCCTGATCCCGACGGTGAACATCGCCCCGGCGATCGGCTGGCCTCAGGGTAAAAAACCCGTCGCCGCCGCAGGCACTCAAGTAGCAGCGTTTGCCGAAAACCTCGAACACCCGCGCTGGCTCTACGTGCTGCCCAACGGCGACGTACTGGTGGCCGAAACCAACGCGCCGTCCAAATCCGATGACAGCAATGGCATTCGCGGCTGGATCATGGGCAAAGTCATGGGCCGCGCCGGGGCTGGCGTCCCCAGCCCGAACCGCATCACTCTGCTGCGGGACAAGGACCACGACGGCGTCGCCGAAACCCGCACGGTGTTCCTGGAAAACCTCAACTCGCCTTTCGGCATGACCCTGGTTGGCAAAGACCTGTATGTCGCCGACACCGACCGCTTGCTGCGTTTTCACTATGAAAACGGCGAGACAGCGATCAAGTCACAGCCAATCAAAGTGGTCGATTTGCCGGGCGGCACGCGAAATCACCACTGGACCAAAAACGTCATCGCCAGCAAGGACGGCAGCAAGCTGTACGTCACCGTGGGCTCGAACAGTAACGTTGGTGAAAACGGCATGGATCAGGAGGAAGGTCGCGCGGCGATCTGGGAAGTCGATCGCGCCACCGGCAACCATCGAATCTTCGCCTCGGGGATTCGCAACCCGAACGGCCTGGCCTGGGAGCCACAAAGCGGCGCACTGTGGACCGCAGTCAACGAGCGTGACGAAATCGGCAGCGACCTGGTGCCGGACTACATCACTTCAGTGAAGGACGGCGGGTTCTATGGCTGGCCTTACAGCTATTACGGGCAACATGTCGATGTTCGCGTCGAGCCACAAAACCCTGATCTGGTCGCCAAGGCCATTGCACCGGACTACGCAGTGGGGCCCCATACCGCGTCGCTGGGCCTGACGTTCGCCGAAGGCAGCAAGTTGCCCGCGCCGTTCACCCAAGGCGCCTTCATCGGCCAGCATGGCTCGTGGAACCGTAAACCGCACAGCGGCTACAAAGTAATTTTCGTGCCGTTCAGCGCCGGCAAACCGAGCGGACAGCCGCTGGATGTGCTTACCGGCTTCCTCAACGACGAGGGAAAAGCCATGGGGCGGCCGGTGGGCGTGGTGATCGATCAGCAGGGCGGCTTGTTGGTGGCGGATGATGTGGGGAACAAGGTGTGGCGCGTCAGCGCAGACAAATAATGCGATTACTGCACGACAACCCTGTGCGAGCGGTCATGACAACCTCCGCTATGGATTATGTGCCAAGTGCTCGGGCTGCAGGACGCGCTTGGCGCTCAGGTAGGCTTTCTGCCAGTAAGCCTTGGACAAGCTGTCCAGCTTGACCGTGCCGCCCGTGGCTGGAGCATGGACGAAGCGCCCTTCGCCGACATAGATCCCGGCATGGCTGACCTGGGAGCCACCATTGGTGGCAAAGAAAATCAGGTCGCCGGTTTGCAGGCCTTCCTTGCCGACGTTGGGAGCCTGCATGCCAATCATCTCGCGCGTGGACCGCGGTAAGGAAATGCCTGCGACATCGCGATAGACGTAACCGATCAAACCGCTGCAATCGAACCCGGAATCCGGCGTGTTGCCGCCCCAACGGTAAGGCGTCCCCACCAGACCGAGCGCGCGAAACAGTACGTCTTCTGCCGCAGGGGAAAAGGCTTGGGGAGAACCGAAAACAATCGGTGCGCGAACCACCGGCGCAGGTGGCGGTGTGCGGCTGGCGCAGGCGCTGAGCAGCGCTGCGAAGAACATGAGTGCGAGGCGGGCCGACATCGTCATAAACAGAACATCCTGATCTGGCTGCGGCTTTTTTTCCGCCACAAAGACAGAAAAGAAAACCGCCTGCGCAGAACGCAGGCGGTTTGCCATCAATAATAGATCAGGATTCTAGCGGCTACGCGGCAAACTTCAAGTAAGACTTTAAGTTCGCCTTGTAAACTGTCCGCTTATTTGCGCGCAGTGACGATAGGCGCTGCAGCCGGTGCCATTGCGAGCGCACGCTTGGCTTCGATGAAGGTCTTGCTCCAGTAGCTGTCGCCCAGGCTATCGACCCGGACACCACCGCTTTTGCGGCTGCTGGAGTGGATGAACTGGTTGTCACCCACGTAGATCCCGGCGTGACTGACACGACCGCGACGGCCATTGGTGGCGAAGAACAGCAGGTCACCCGGCTTAAGGGCGCTGCGAGCCACCAGCGGAGCGTCAACGTTGATCATTTCGCGAGTGGAGCGCGGCAGGTTCATGCCAGCCTCTTCACGAAACAGATAACCGATGAAGCCGCTGCAGTCGAAGCCTGCCTCGGAGGTGCCGCCGAAACGGTAACGGGTACCGATCAGGGACATGCCACGTTCGAGGATGCTGTCAGCCAGAACCGGAAGCTGGTACGACTTGCCGCCGGCGAAGTCTGCCAGTTCTTTATTGGTGGCTAGCTCTTCCTGGAAAAGAACGGAAGAAGACTGCGCGGTAACTGAATTTGAAACCTGATGCTGTGGCTCTTGCTGGGACACTGGAGAGTGAGCAGCGCAACCGAACAACAGGGTGACGAGTGCGAGAGGCACGAGGGGTGCGAAGCGATTTAGCATGGGCACGACCGTGGCTGATAGTTGTAAAGAAGCCGAGACTATGCCCGCTATCGATCTCATTTGCAAATTCAATCGATCTTTATGTGACTTATCGGTTTCTCGTTTCCATCTAAGCGCTTAAGCCCATTTTAAACCTTTGCGCAGCCTGCCCCCCTGCAGGAAAGCGGAATTGTTGACGCCTGGAATATGCCGGAGCCCGCGAAAAACCTGGCCTTTACCAGCCCAACGTCTCTTTCAGGAACGGGATTGTCAGCTTGCGCTGAGCTTGAAGGGAGGCCTGATCGAGGCGCTCAAGCAGCTCGAAAAGCGCACTCATGCTGCGAGTACCGCGAGTCAAAATAAAATGACCGACTTCGTCAGTCAGGTGCAGGCCACGACGGGAGGCGCGCAACTGCAAGGCACGCAACTTGTCTTCGTCAGAGAGCGGACGCATCTGGAAGATGAGCGCCAGTGTCAGCCGAGACTTGAGGTCCGCCAGCTTCACCGGTAGTTCGCGCGGGGACGTCGAGGCGGCGATCAGCAGACGCCGACCGCTGTCACGCAGACGATTGAACAGATGGAACAACGCCTCTTCCCAATCCGCCTTGCCGGCGACCGCCTGCAAATCGTCCAGGCAAACCAGTTCGTATTGTTCGAGGTTGTCGAGGATTTCGATGCCGCGGTCCATCAACTCGGCCAGCGGCAGATACACCGCCGGTTCACCCATCTGCTCGAAACGCAGGCAAGCCGCCTGCAACAAATGCGTGCGCCCTACCCCGTGCTTGCCCCAGAGGTAAATCAGGCTTTCCGTCCAGCCGGCGTCGGCTTCGCACAGCCGCTCGACATAGCCGAGTGCAGCGGCATTGGCGCCTGGGTAGTAATTGATAAAGGTGGCGTCATCACGCAGACGCACACCTAGGGGCAGCTGAATCGGTTTCATGCTGACTGAACAGTTCCAAAGGAACCGTTAGTGGCCTCTGTGTAAAGTTTGCGAAGTTTATACCCGTGAAGCTGACGGCACAATGCGACAGACCACAAGCAAAATCAAAGGTTTGCGTTAACGTGCTGGTTTTATGACAGTTTCTTTGGCGGTGCATGTGACAGCCGCGCGAGGGATACGGGCAAACCCGGCGTGAAACCAGGCTGCCCGCGACGAGCGATCTCGAAGCCTTACTTCTCAGACTCGTCGACACCGCCGTAGATATCCGAATCTTTATACAAATCATGCACATGGCGCACCAGAACCATGATCACCGCCGCCACCGGCAATGCCAGCAGCACACCGGTAAAACCGAACAGCTCGCCGCCGGCCAGAATCGCAAAGATCACCGCCACCGGGTGCAGGCCGATCCGGTCACCCACCAGCAACGGCGTCAGAACCATGCCTTCCAGCGCCTGGCCGACCATGAACACCGCGACGATACCGATCATGGGATACAGATCGCCACCGAACTGGAACAGACCGGCAATCAACGCCGCGCCAATCCCGATGACAAACCCCATGTACGGCACGATCGCCGCCAGACCGGCAATCAGACCGATCAACAACCCCAACTCCAGCCCGACGATCATCAAGCCAGCGGCGTAGATCACACCCAGCGCCAGCATCACCAGCAACTGTCCGCGCACGAACGCCCCAAGCACTTCATGGCATTCCCCAGCCAGGGTCATGACACGCTCTTCACGATCACGCGGCAGCAAGCTGCGGATCTTGGCCATCATCAGGTCCCAGTCGCGCAGCAGATAAAAACTCACCACCGGGATCAGCACCAGATTGGCCAGCCAGCCGATCAGCGCAAGGCCTGAAGCCGTCGCCTGACTCAGCACCACGCCGACAATGTCGGTGGTCTGGCCCATGTGCTCGCTGATCGCCGCCTTGAGCTTGTCGAACTTCCAGAAGCCCTCCGACAAACCCAACTTCGATTGCGCCCACGGCAACGCGGTGTGCTGCAACCAGTCGAGCATCTGCGGCGCCAGTTCATACAAGCGAAACAGCTGCTTGGCGAGCATCGGCACCAACACCAACAATAGCGTGGTGAGGACCATCGTGAACAACGCGAACACCGCCACCACGCCCCATGTCCGGGACAAGCCGAGCTTCTCCAGCCGATCCACCAGCGGGTCGAACAGATAGGCCAGCAACAGCGCCACCAGGAACGGCGTCAGGATCGGATGCAACAGGTAAACAAACGCGCAAAGCAGGGCCACCCCACCGAGCCAGAACCAACGCCGCGTATCGGCCATGTACCACTCCTGCTTCTATATAAAGAAAAAACTCACCAACGGAAATGCAACTGCGGCGTCGGGGCAGGCGCTGGCGCTGCGGCCGGCGCAGAACCCACAGTCACCGGCTGAACAGGTGCCGGCACCTGACTGGCCGGAACCTCCTGCAATTGCGCCAGGGACAACTGAGCTCGCAGCTGATCGGCGCTGCCGTTGACGCGATAAAGCACGCGGTCGCCATCGACACTTTGCAGACGCGCGCCAAAAGGCTCCAACAAACGCCCAAGCGTCGCATAACGCTCCAGATTCATGCCCTGCACTTCCAACAACTGCTCGCCCGACATACCTGGCTTGGCAACGAAACGCGACGCCAGACGCTCGCTGACCGCCAGCATCACCGCATCGGCCACGGCGGCGGTATCGGCGCCCTGCACGCTGCCGGCCTCTTTCTGATCGCCCAGCCACAGTCGCCACTTGGCTTGCCATTGCCCCCCTTCTTCACGGGCATGCACCGCCAGCAAGGCATCGGCATTGTAACGATCGGAGGCACTGCGCAGTGGCGCAGGGTCGGCACCTTCCAGATTCGGTGCCGTGGCGACGATCTGTTCATTCAGGTCAGCCAGCGGCAAACGCAGCGGCAGGCCTCGGTGCTGAGCCGCCCGACGCAAGGGCGCAGCACTGGCCTGACCATCGCCGACCAGGCTCGAACCTTCGGTGGAATCGTTCAACCACCAGCCGAGGATCGACGGCCTATTGGCCCCCCACACGGCCAGCCCGGCACGACGCAAGGCCTGCTCGGTGGTGGCCGGATCGAAATCGACTTTCAGCACTTGCGGTGGCCCGGCGTCGTAGCCGAACTGACTGATGATCTGCTGAGGGTCTTTGCGCACGGCCGCAAGGCCAGGGCTTTGCGCCGCCTTGGGATCGCCGGTCAAGCGCAACACCAGCGTTTCCAGCGCCTGCTGAGTCGCCTGGTCGCGCTCCTCCGGTGTCTGGCCGCTGACCGGTTGGCGCACTTGATAGAGGCCTTTGACGGTTTCGGCATGGCTGGCCAGGCTGACCACGGATAAACAGCCCACGAACAAGAATTTAAGAAAACGCATGGAAGATTCCTGACGACAAGAGCGGCTGGAACAGACCGCATGAAGACGATTGAGCCAGGGCTGTGACCGCAGGCCCAAGCAAAACATTCACACGATCGCGGTAAGTTTTCGCACTGTCATAACGATAGACGGTTAACGTCGTACCTTATACAGCCATGTGGGACGTCGCCAACACGGGCAATATCAGTTTTTTTAACGCGATATGCCCCTGCCCGTCGGCACGAGGATGGCCGCTGCCCCTCAAGCCTGATAAAATCGCGCGCCTTCGCAGACCGGCTACAGCCGGGTAGTGTCGAAATAGCGCGTGAGGCAATTGCCTCATCAATTTCGACAGGCCCGCTGAACTCGGTCGTTACCCCTGAATCCCCCCTAAAGGCCTGGATCATGAGCAAGCAACCCTCCCTGAGCTACAAGGACGCCGGTGTAGACATCGACGCCGGTGAAGCATTGGTCGAACGCATCAAGAGCGTCGCCAAGCGCACTGCGCGCCCGGAAGTCATGGGCGGCCTGGGCGGTTTCGGCGCCCTCTGCGAAATCCCGGCCGGTTACAAACAACCGGTGCTGGTATCGGGCACTGACGGCGTCGGCACCAAGCTGCGCCTGGCGCTGAACCTGAACAAGCACGACAGCATCGGCATCGACCTGGTGGCCATGTGCGTGAACGACCTGGTGGTCTGCGGCGCTGAGCCGCTGTTCTTCCTCGACTACTACGCCACTGGCAAACTGAACGTCGACACCGCTGCTCAGGTTGTAACCGGCATCGGCGCCGGCTGTGAACTGTCTGGCTGCTCCCTGGTCGGCGGCGAAACCGCTGAAATGCCTGGCATGTATGAAGGTGAAGACTACGACCTGGCCGGCTTCTGCGTCGGCGTCGTGGAAAAATCCGAAATCATCGACGGTTCGAAAGTCGCTGCCGGCGATGCCCTGCTCGCCCTGCCGTCTTCCGGCCCGCACTCCAACGGCTACTCGCTGATCCGCAAGATCATCGAAGTGTCGGGTTCCGACATCGAGAATATCCAGCTCGACGGCAAACCGCTGACCGACCTGCTGATGGCTCCGACCCGTATCTACGTGAAGCCGCTGCTCAAGCTGATCAAGGACACCGGCGCCGTCAAGGCCATGGCCCACATCACCGGTGGCGGCCTGCTGGACAACATCCCGCGCGTACTGCCAAAAGGCGCTCAAGCGGTGGTTGACGTCGCGAGCTGGACCCGCCCTGCTGTGTTCGACTGGCTGCAAGAGAAAGGCAACGTCGACGAAACCGAAATGCACCGCGTGCTGAACTGCGGCGTCGGCATGGTCATCTGCGTGGCTCAAGAGCACGTTGAAACCGCGCTGAACGTCCTGCGTGAAGCTGGCGAGCAGCCATGGGTCATCGGTCAGATCGCCACCGCTGCCGAAGGCGCGGCTCAGGTCGAACTGAAGAACCTCAAGGCTCATTAATGTCCCAGACCTGTGATGTGGTGGTGCTGCTGTCCGGCACCGGCAGTAACTTGCAGGCCTTGATCGACAGCACGCGGACCGGCGACAGCCCGGCCCGCATTGCTGCGGTGATTTCCAACCGCGCCGACGCCTACGGCCTGCAACGCGCCAGGGACGCGGGTATCGACACCCGCACCCTGGATCACAAGGCTTTCGAGGGCCGCGAGGCCTTCGATGCCGCGCTGATCGAACTGATCGACGCCTTCAACCCCAAACTCGTGGTACTGGCCGGTTTCATGCGCATTCTCAGCGCTGACTTCGTGCGCCATTACCAGGGTCGCCTGCTCAATATCCATCCCTCGCTGCTGCCCAAATACAAAGGGTTACACACTCATCAGCGCGCGCTGGAGGCCGGCGATACGGAACACGGCTGCTCCGTGCACTTCGTCACCGAGGAACTCGATGGCGGACCACTGGTCGTACAGGCAGTAATACCGGTAGAGTTGCACGATTCGCCGCAGAGTCTGGCGCAGCGAGTCCACACCCAGGAACACCTGATCTACCCGATGGCCGTACGCTGGTTTGCCGAAGGCCGTTTATCACTCGGCGAACAAGGTGCTTTACTGGACGGACAGTTACTCGCGGCCAGCGGCCACTTGATTCGAACCTAGGAGATTTTATGCGTCGTGCCCTGCTCTTCGCTTGCGCTCTGCTCGCCCTGCCGTTTGCGCAGGCCGCGGACCTTCATCCCTTCTCCGCCAGCTACACCGCCGACTGGAAGCAACTGCCCATGAGCGGCACCGCCGAACGCAGCCTGACCAAGGAAGCCAACGGCGTCTGGAAACTCAGCTTCAAGGCGTCGATGATGATCGCCAGCCTGACCGAAGAAAGCACCCTGACCCTGGACAAGGACACGCTGCTGCCGCAGTCCTACCACTTCGAACGCGGTGGCCTGGGCAAAGCCAAGAAGGCTGATCTGGATTTCGACTGGACCAACAAGATGGTCACCGGCACCGATCGCGGTGACGCCGTCAAGCTCCCGCTCAACCGTGGCATGGTCGACAAGTCCACCTATCAACTGGCGCTGCAGCATGACGTGGCCGCCGGCAAGAAAAGCATGAGCTATCAGGTCGTCGATGCCGGCGAAGTCGATACCTATGACTTCCGCGTGCTGGGTTCGGAGAAAGTCGACACAAAGGCAGGCCAGATCGATGCAGTCAAGGTCGAGCGCGTGCGCGATCCGACACAAAGCAAGCGCATCACCGTGCTGTGGTTCGCCAAGGATTGGGATTACCTGCTGGTCCGTCTGCAACAGGTCGAAACCGACGGCAAGGAGTACAACATCATGCTCCTCGACGGTACGGTCAACGGCAAGACGGTCAAAGGCAGCTGATCCGGACCGACATGAAAGCCCCGCAAACGCGGGGCTTTTTTTCGTCTGGTGTTTCGTTGGGCGGGAGCGATCAGCGCACAGTAAAACGTTGCTGGGCCAGTAGACGATCACCCTGGAACACCATGAAACGCCAAAGGGATCAAAAAGTGGAACGCCCGACTTGAGGAATACTCTATAAATTCAGGGTCTTTTTTGATCGAATGACTTTTCCTGATCCCTGCGAGGTTTCCCATGACCGTTACCGTCAATACTGTCTCCGCCGAAGGTTTTCGTCACAGCGTCCAGATCGATGACCATGAACTGTTTGCCGATGTTCCCAAGTCGTCCGGTGGCGAAGGCACCGCGCCAGAGCCCCATGACTATTTCGACGCGGCCCTCGGCGCCTGCAAGGCCCTGACCTTGAAACTGTATGCGAAGAAGAAGGGCATCCCACTGACCGGCGTCGGGGTCGAGGTCAAGCGCGACAACAGTGAAGAGCAGAAAGGCAAATATGCCCTGCACGTCAAACTCACGCTCAAGGGCGTACTCACCGACGCCCAGCGCGACGAGCTGCACCGCGTGGCCGACCGCTGCCCGGTACACAAGCTGATGACCACCTCTGAAGTCAGCATCGAGACTCATCTGTCCGAAGGCGCCTTCAGCCAATAGCGGCAACGGCTACGCAAGCGGGTTATGCTCCCTGCGTCACCCGCTCAGCCTGGAACGCACCATGAACACTCCGCTCGTGATCCGCCCCCGCGCCGAAGATGTCGAAGGCCAGCCGATCCTTCGCCCTTTGCCGTCAGCCAAATGCCGCAACGTCGGGCCCTTCGTGTTTTTCGACCACATGCTCGAAACCCGTTATCCACCGGGCAAAGGCATGAACATCCGTCAGCATCCGCACATCGGCCTGTCCACCCTCACCTACCTGTTCGAAGGGCAAATCCAGCACAAGGACAGCCTCGGTTCCGATCAGGTGGTTAAAGCCGGCGATGTCAGCTGGATGACCGCCGGCAGTGCGATTGCCCACGTCGAACGCACGCCCGAAGCCTTGAAGAACAGTGGCGGTACAATGCACGGCTTACAGATCTGGCTGGCTTCGCCCAAGGACCGTGAGCACGGCCCAGGACACTACAGCCACCATCCAGCAGCCACGCTGCCCGTCAGCGAAAACCTTGGCGTGAAGATACGAATGATCGCCGGGACGGGCTTTTGCCTTGAATCACCGGTCCCGGTACTTTCGCCTACGCTGTATGCCGAATTGAACCTGCAAACGGCGACCACACTGCTGATTCCCACCGAGCATGAAGAACGGGCGTTGTATGTGTTGAGTGGCGAGGCGCAGCTTGATGGCGAGTTGCTGGAGCCCTACACGCTAGTGGTGCTGCCGGCCGGGGAAGAGATGACGCTGTTCGCCGAGAGTGGCTGCCATGCCGTGCTGTTTGGCGGAGCGCCACTGGACGGGCCACGACGGATCAACTGGAACTTCGTGGCCAGTGATCCGGCATTGATTGATGAAGCACGTCAGCGCTGGGCGGCCGGGGATTGGCCGACGGTGCCGGGGGAAAGTGAGCGGATTGAGTTGCCGAAACACCGAAGCCCGCCAACGCCCCTGTAACTGATCGTCTGATCGTTTCCACACCGCGAGCTTCCCTGGAGGCATTCCCACGCAGAACGTGGGAACGATCAGTGTCCGGACCGAGGGCAGCTTTCAGCCCTTGAACACTTCATCCAGCAAGTTATGCATCGACGTGAACGCGCGAGCCGCGGTTTTCGCGTCATACATCATCATGCCCGGCACGTTGGCATGCGGGTCGGTGAACGAATGCACCGCGCCGCCATAGCTCAGCAATTGCCAATCCACACCGGCGGCATCCATCTCAGCTTCAAACGCTGGCAGTTGCTCTTTCGGCACCAACGGATCGGCAGCGCCATGCAGCACCAGCACCGAACCCTTGATGCTTTTCGCATCGTTCACATTCGGCGTATCCAGCGTGCCGTGGAACGACACCGCAGCCTTCACCGGCGCACCGCTACGCGCCAGCTCCAGCGCGCAGCAACCACCGAAGCAGAAACCAAAAGTCGCCAGTTTCGAGGTATCGACCGCCGCCTCGCCCTGCCCTTGCAGTTGTTCGAAAGCTGCCTGCATGCGTTTGCGCAGTAAGGCGCGATCATTCTTCAGCGGCATCATCGCCGCGCCTGCCTCGTCGCCGTTCTGCGGACGAACCGATTGCCCGTACAGATCCGCGATCAGCACCACATAACCCTTGGATGCCACCGATTTGGCAATCTCCTCGGCGCCAAAGCTGACACCCATCCAGTTCGGCGCCATCAACAGACCCGGACGCGAGCCTTTATGGTCGGCATCGAAGGCCAGACGGCTTTCATACGATTGGCCGTCGATCTGATAGGCGACGGATCGAACAGTGACTTGGCTCATGACTGACTCCCAGTAAAAAAACACCAGAATGAAAAAACCCGCCGAAGCGGGTTTTTATACAACGTGGTTAAACCGACAGTTCAACCAGCAGCTTGTTCAGACGACGCACATAAGCGGCCGGGTCTTTCAAGCTGTCGCCGGCCGCCAGGGCCGCCTGATCGAACAGAATGTGCGACAGGTCGCCGAAGCGCTCGTCGCTCTGCTCGTTGTCGAGCTTCTCGATCAGCGGGTGAGCCGGGTTGAATTCGAAGATCGGCTTCGAATCCGGAACCTTCTGACCGCTGGCTTCCAGGATCTGACGCATTTGCAGGCCCAGGTCCTGCTCGCCGATGGCCAGAATCGCCGGGGAATCGGTCAGGCGATGGGAAACCCGCACTTCAGCAACGGACTCACCCAAAGCGGTCTTGAGACGCTCAACCAGGCCTTCTTTGGACTTGGCGACTTCTTCCGCGGCTTTCTTGTCTTCTTCCGAATCCAGGTTGCCGAGGTCCAGGTCACCGCGTGCCACGTCGACAAAGCTCTTGCCGTCGAAGTCGCTGAGGTAGCTCATCAGCCACTCGTCGATACGGTCGGTCAGCAGCAGCACTTCGATGCCTTTCTTGCGGAAAACTTCCAGGTGCGGGCTGTTTTTGACTTGCGCGTAGGTTTCGCCGGTCAGGTAGTAGATCTTGTCCTGACCTTCCTTGGTACGAGCCAGGTAGTCGGCCAGACTTACAACCTGCTCACCGTCGTCGCCCTGAGTGGACGCGAAACGCAGCAGACCGGCAATTTTTTCTTTGTTGGCGAAGTCTTCTGCCGGACCTTCTTTCATGACCTGACCGAAGTTCTTCCAGAAGCCTTTGTATTGCTCAGGCTCGTTCTTCGCCAGTTTTTCCAGCATGTCCAGAACGCGCTTGGTCAGCGCCGATTTCATGGAGTCGATGATCGGGTCTTTCTGCAGGATTTCCCGCGACACGTTCAGCGACAGGTCGTTGGAATCAACCACGCCTTTGATGAAGCGCAGGTACAGCGGCAGGAACGACTCAGCCTGATCCATGACGAACACGCGCTGCACGTACAGTTTCAGGCCTTTCGGCGCTTCACGCTGGTACAGATCGAACGGAGCACGGGTCGGCACATAAAGCAGCGAGGTGTACTCGAGCTTGCCCTCGACTTTGTTGTGGCTCCAGCTCAGCGGGTTTTCGAAATCGTGAGCGACGTGCTTGTAGAACTCCTGGTATTCCTCGTCCTTCACTTCAGTGCGAGGGCGAGTCCACAGGGCGCTGGCGCGGTTGACGGTTTCCCACTCAACGGCAGGCTTCTCTTCGCCTTCGGCGGCTGCCACTTCTTTCGGCAACTCGATCGGCAAGGCGATGTGGTCGGAATACTTCTTGATGATGTTGCGCAGGCGCCAGCCATCGGCGAACTCGTCTTCGCCGGATTTCAGGTGCAGAACGATACGGGTGCCGCGATCAGCTTTTTCGACGGTGGCGATTTCAAATTCGCCTTCGCCCTTGGACGACCAGTGCACACCTTCGCTGGCAGCGAGGCCGGCACGGCGGCTGAATACGTCAACTTTATCGGCGACGATGAACGCCGAGTAGAAACCAACACCGAACTGACCGATCAGGTGCGAGTCTTTTTTCTGATCACCAGACAGGTGCTTCATGAAATCGGCGGTACCGGACTTGGCGATGGTGCCCAAGTGAGTGACCGCATCTTCACGGCTCATGCCGATGCCGTTGTCTTCGAGGGTGACGGTTTTAGCGTCCTTGTCGAAGCTCACACGGATTTTCAGTTCAGCGCCGCCTTCCAGCAATTCAGGCTTGGCCAGCGCTTCAAAACGTAATTTATCGACAGCGTCAGAGGCGTTCGAGATCAATTCGCGAAGGAAGATTTCCTTGTTGGAATACAGCGAATGGATCATGAGGTGCAGCAGCTGCTTCACCTCGGTCTGGAAGCCCAGGGTTTCCTTTTGAGTTTCCACACTCATGGTCATCAAACTCCAATCAGATGGCAGTGGCCGCGACCTTGAGGGTCGGCGGCGGGTTGTCCTCAGAGTTGGGGGCTTAGATCAGGATTTCAAGGGTTCTTCGATTTTGAAGTGGGCCCGGGCCGTGGCAATGGGCTCGGCTTCAGTGCTTTGCCAGGCGGTAATCGCCACGTTTGCCACCCGCCGCCCCTGACGACAAACCTGGCATCGGGCCCAGGTATCGCGAAACTGCCCCGCGCGCAGGTAGTCGAGGGAGAAGTCGATAATCTTCGGCACACCGGGCGAGCCGGTGAAAATCAACAGGTGCAGCGCCGCCGAGAGCTCCATAAACCCGGCAATCACCCCACCATGAATCGCTGGCAGTAAAGGGTTACCAATGTTGTCCTTGTTGGCCGGCAGACGAAACAGCAGCTCATCTCCTACCCGCGAACATTCAACGCCGATCAGCTCGGCGTAAGGAATCAGCTGCAGCAGCGCGGCGTAGTCCCCCTGAGCATGGGCCTGTTGAAGCTGCTCCTTGAACGTGTCGGTCATTTCGCACCTCCGGAAATGGCGCCGCCAAAGCCTTTAGCGCCTTTGAGACCCTTGCCCATGCGCATGAAGGTGCCCACTACATGAGCGATGGGCTGCTCGGGGTTGTCCTGATAGGCAAAGCCGCGCGCAAAAATCACATCGGTAGTCACTCGGTAGCATTGGGCGAAGCCGTAAACGTCCTTGTGTGGCTCAGCGGCATGCATGTAGTCGATGCGCAGGTCGAGCGTCGGGCAGACTTCGAACTCAGGCAGCACGCAGAGGGTGGCCATGCCGCAGGCGGTGTCCATCAGCGAGGTCAGCGCACCGCCATGAATCACCCCCGTTTGCGGGTTGCCGACGATCTGCGGGCTATACGGCAGAATCACCGTCAGCCCTTCGCTGCTGGCGCTGTGAAGGCGCATGCCGAGTACCTGACAATGGCGCAACGCCGACAGGAATCGCGTCGCACGCTCAAAAACGGGGTTTTCGGCCATTTGATAAAACTCTCCTTAGTGTCCGGACAAAGTAGCAGGCTAGTGGGCAAAAGTTCCGTTGCAAAACAAACATATATATCTGTGTGAATTGAGGAACTTAACCCTGATAACGGTGCTCGAAAGGCCAGTAGATATTTTCCATCAGGAGAAACACCCCATGCGTAAGACTTTAGCTATTGCCTTGATGTTGACCGCTTCCCTCGGTCTCGCCGCCTGCGGTAAAAAACCCGAGGACAAAGCTCAAGATGCCACCAAACAAACCGAGCAAGTTCAGGAAAAAATGAGCGAAGCTCAGGATAAAGTGAACGAGGCGGCAAAAGAAAACGCTGAAGCTGCCAAAGCTCAGACCGAATCGAACGCAGCCGCTCCGGCAGCGCCTACAGAAGCACCTAAAAACTAAAACAGTTTTTAGCGTGATAAAAGAAAACCCGCCAAGTGCGGGTTTTCTTTTATCTGAAATTTTGCTCGAAACGCGTCCTTAGAGCAAAACAGTCCTAAAAGTCGGACTAATCATCAGCAACAACGAACACACTAATCCGACGAGCCACACCAGACTTCGCTGCCAGGCCAGATCAGCCCAATAACACAGTAGATAGATAACGCGCGCGATCACGAAGGCGATCGCCAGCGCATCGATCAGCCATCCCGCCGTTTGCGTGGTGTGCGCCATCAACACCCCGACCGCAAACAAAATGAACGCCTCGAAACTGTTCTGGTGGGCCGCCAATGCGCGGGCGCCGAAACCTGTGAGTTGCGCCTGTTGTTGACGCGGCAGGTGATTGTTGTAACCGCCCTGCTCTTTCATCGCCTTGGCCACCGGCATGCGCGCCACGAAAATCAACAAGGCGCTGATAAACACACACCAGAATGGAATACTCATCAAGCCGCCTCTTTGTTCAGCTCAGGCAATGGCGCCTCTGTAGGTGTATAGACCATCACGTCAAGAACGTCGGAGTGAAACTCGCGGCGATACAATACCAACACGACACCGGCGCTCATCAACATGAACAACCAGGGGCTGACAAACCACGCCAGCATGCTCATGCCGAAGTAATAGGAACGCAGACCGAAGTTGAACTGGTTGGCCGCCATGGAGATGACACGGGCGGCTCGGGAAGCAAAGGCGTTACGCTCTTGCTCGGACACATGCCGCTCACCGATCATCGGTGCCGAACCCACGAGAATGGCCGCAAAGTTGTACTGACGCATGCACCAGCTGAACGTAAAGAACGCATAGACAAACACCAGCGCCAGGCACAACAACTTGATCTCCGACATGCCTTGGGAAGCCTGTTGCACCATCGGGATATCAGCAAGCAACGACACGGCTCTTTCGGATGCCCCCAACACCGTGAGAATACCGGCCAGGATAATCAACGTGCTGGAAGCGAAGAACGAGGCGTTGCGCTCCAGGTTACCGATCACGCTGGCATCGGCGATGCGGTTGTCGCGCAACAGCATGCGGCGCATCCAGTCTTCGCGGTACAGGTGCAGCACACTGGCCAGGCATGCGGTGTCACGGCCCTTCCATGTCGCGTAACGGGTGTAGCCACCCCAGCAGACGACAAACCAGAGCGCGGCGAGGATGTGGATCAGATTGGCGTGGATGAACGACATGCAGTTCCTTGTGATGTGTAGACGATGATGAAACCTGCGGATAGTGCTTCGACGTTAACCCAAGGAAAAAGACACTGCATCACACGCATAAAAAATGCCCCGTATCGATTGATACGGGGCATTTCCATTTGTAGATCAAGCCCGCTTGTGGCGGGTCATGAAGCGGCTTAAGCCAGCGCTTCTTCGCGCTTGCCCAGCAGACGGTCGCAAACCACGGCAACCACCAGGGTCATGAACGACGGCACCAGCCACGCCAGGCCCTGCTCGCTCAGCGGCAGGTGAGCCAGTTGAGCCGGCATCCAGTCGGCCAGACCGGCGCCCTTGAGAGCGTCGATCATGCCGAAAATGAACGACACCAGCATCACCGGACCGACGATGCGACCCTGCTCATGCCAGAAGTCCTTGCAGAAGCTCAGGGCCACCAGGGCGATGCACGGCGGGTAGATGGCGGTCAGTACCGGAATCGAGAACGCAATCAGCTTGGTGAGGCCCAGGTTGGACACCAGCAGGGAGAACGCGGCCAGGATGATCACCAGCGTCTTGTAGGACAGTGGCAGCACACGGCTGAAGTATTCGGCACAGGCGCAGGTCAGACCGACCGCAGTCACCAGGCAGGCCAGGGAGATCAGCACCGCGAGGAAACCGCTGCCGAGCGAACCGAAGGTGTGCTGCACGTAGGCGTGCAATACCGCCGCGCCGTTGGTGGCACCGGCGGCCACTTCATGGCTGCCCGAGCCGAGACGGAACAGGCTGACGTAAACCAGCGCCAGACCTACACCGGCAATCAGCCCGGCAATGATCGCGTAACGGGTGATCAACACCGGCGATTCCACGCCACGGGAGCGGATCGCATTGACGATGACAATGCCGAATACCAGCGCACCCAGGGTATCCATGGTCAGGTAACCATTGATGAAGCCCTGGGAGAACGGTGCCGCCACATATTCAGGGGTAGCCACGCCAATGTTACCGGCCGGCAACGCGAACGCTGCGATGCCGAGTACGGCCAGGGCGATGATCTTCAGCGGTGCGAGAAAGCGTCCTACGGTGTCCAGCAGACGGCCCGGATAGAGCGAGATGAAGAACACCAGCAGGAAGTACACCGAGCTATAGAGAAACAGCGCCAGCGGGCTCTCGCCGGTCAGCGGCGCCAGACCCACTTCGAACGACACGGTCGCGGTGCGTGGTGTCGCGAACAACGGGCCGACAGCGAGGTAGCACGCGGCTGCCAGCAGGCCACCGGCGATTTTACCGATCGGGCTGCTCAAGGCATCCATTGCACCGCCGACCTTGGCCAGGGCGACCACGGTGATCACCGGCAGACCGACTGCGGTGATCAGAAAACCCAGCGCCGCCATCCAGACATTAGGCCCGGACTGCAAACCGACGATAGGCGGGAAGATGATGTTGCCAGCCCCGACGAACAGGGCAAATGTCATGAAGCCCAGTGCCAGGATGTCCTGGCCTTTCAACACTTTCATTAAGGAAATACCACACTACTGAATCGGAATTTAGAGAGGGATTTCCCTTATGGGTGAGGGAAATGCTGTCGATCCGTATAGGACTGACCCGTTTAGCGCGCCGCAGCCTTGTGGGCCGCAAACGCAAAATGGCGGCTAGCCTACCGAATTTGCCCGCCAAACGCACTATTACGGGGCGAACTATCCGATACGCGACATTTCAGTGTCGTGTTTACATATCTAATTTTCACAACCTCCCTCGCCACAAAAAGCGCTGCGAATATCTCAAACCCCGGAAATGACAAAGGCCACCCGAAGGTGGCCTTTGTTTGGTGGAGCGTCAGTTAAGCGCGAGGCTTACTTGACGGCCCAACCGGTCAGCTCGGCCAGGGCCTTGCCGATGTCTGCCAGCGAACGCACGGTTTTAACGCCTGCGTCTTGCAGAGCAGCGAATTTCTCGTCTGCAGTGCCTTTGCCGCCAGAGATGATTGCGCCAGCATGGCCCATGCGCTTGCCCGGAGGAGCAGTCACACCAGCGATGTAGGAAACAACCGGCTTGGTCACGTGTGCCTTGATGTAGGCAGCCGCTTCTTCTTCAGCCGAACCGCCGATCTCGCCGATCATCACGATCGCTTCGGTCTTCGGGTCTTCCTGGAACAGCTTCAGGATGTCGATGAAGTTCGAACCCGGGATCGGGTCACCACCGATGCCGACGCAAGTCGACTGACCGAAACCGGCGTCAGTAGTCTGCTTCACAGCTTCGTAGGTCAGGGTGCCGGAACGGGAAACGATACCGACCTTGCCTGGCAAGTGAATGTGACCTGGCATGATGCCGATCTTGCATTCGCCTGGAGTGATCACGCCTGGGCAGTTAGGACCGATCAGGACTACGCCCAGCTCGTCGCACTTGACCTTGGCATCCAGCATGTCCAGGGTAGGAATGCCTTCAGTGATGCAAACGATCAGCTTGATGCCGCCGAAGGCTGCTTCCAGGATGGAGTCCTTGCAGAAAGGAGCTGGAACGTAGATCACGCTGGCGGTGGCGCCAGTGGCAGCTACAGCGTCTTTCACGGTGTTGAACACTGGCAGGCCCAGGTGCTCGGTGCCGCCTTTGCCTGGAGTTACGCCGCCAACCATCTTGGTGCCGTACTCGATGGCTTGCTGGGTGTGGAAACTACCTTGCGAACCGGTAATACCCTGGCAGATAACTTTGGTGTCTTTATTGATCAGGACGCTCATTATTTGCCCTCCGCAGCTTTGACAACTTGTTGAGCAGCGTCGGTCAGGCTGGTAGCAGCGATGATGTTCAAACCGCTTTCTGCCAGTACTTTAGCGCCCAGCTCAGCGTTGTTGCCTTCAAGGCGAACAACAACCGGGATTTTCACGCCGACTTCTTTCACAGCGCCGATGATGCCTTCGGCAATCATGTCGCAACGAACGATGCCGCCGAAGATGTTGACCAGTACTGCAGCGACGTTAGTGTCGGACAGGATGATCTTGAACGCTTCGGTTACGCGTTCTTTGGTAGCACCGCCGCCCACGTCGAGGAAGTTGGCTGGTTTGCCGCCATGCAGGTTGACGATGTCCATGGTACCCATGGCCAGGCCAGCACCGTTGACCATGCAACCGATGTTGCCTTCCAGTGCTACGTAGTTCAGTTCGAACTTGGCAGCGTGCGCTTCGCGCGGATCGTCTTGCGACGGATCGTGGAAAGTCTTCAGCTTAGGCTGACGGTACATGGCGTTGGCGTCGATGTTGATCTTGGCATCGAGGCAGTGCAGATCGCCGTCAGCCTTGATCACCAGCGGGTTCACTTCCAGCAGAGCCAGGTCGTGATCCTTGAACAGCTTGGCCAGACCTACGAAGATCTTGGCGAACTGAGCAACTTGCTTGCCTTCCAGACCCAGCTGGAATGCCAGCTCGCGACCCTGGAATGGCTGAGCGCCAACCAGTGGATCGATAGTGGCTTTCAGAATTTTTTCTGGAGTGTCGTGAGCAATTTTCTCGATGTCCACGCCACCTTCGGTGGAAGCCATGAACACGATGCGACGGCTCGAACGGTCAACGACAGCGCCCAGGTACAGCTCTTTAGCGATATCAGTGCACGATTCAACCAGGATTTTGGTGACTGGCTGACCATTGGCGTCAGTCTGGTAAGTCACCAGACGCTTGCCCAGCCACTGCTGTGCGAATGCTTTAGCGTCTTCTTTGCTGCGAACCAGCTTTACGCCGCCCGCTTTACCGCGACCACCGGCGTGAACCTGGGCTTTGACAACCCATTCGCTGCCGCCGATTTTGTCGCAAGCTTCTGCTGCTGCTTCCGGGGTGTCTACCGCGTAACCGGTGGATACTGGCAGGCCGTACTCAGCGAACAGCTGCTTACCCTGATACTCGTGAAGATTCATGCTTATTACCGTCTTCGTTAGGTACTGCGCATTCGGTGCTGCACTCATTCAAGTGCCGCACCACCTGTGACTGCTGCTTGCGTAACCTTTCCGGGTACCCGGTGCAGCTACGCAAGACTGCGTCCAGCGGACATTCCGCGGTGAGTCTTGCTCGCAAGGCTCACGACGGGCCGTACCGCCGTGGTTTCTTATTATCCGCTTAGCGTTTCTTGCGGTTGGCGATGTGGATGGCGCCGCCATTCACTGCCAACGCTGCTTCGTGCAAGGCTTCAGACAGGGTCGGATGGGAGAAAACCATCATGCCCAGGTCTTCAGCGCTGGTGCCGAATTCCATGCCGATCGCGCCCTGCTGAACCAGTTCTGCGGCGCTCGGGCCAATCACGTGGACGCCCAATACGCGGTCAGTCTTGGCATCAGCGATGACCTTGACGAAACCACCGGTATCGTTGGCGGCCATGGCACGGCCAGAGGCTGCGAACGGGAAGGTGCCGACGTTAACTTCTACGCCTTCAGCTTTCAAGGCCTGCTCGGTTTTACCGACCCACGCGATTTCCGGGTGAGTATAAATAACCGAAGGGATCAGGTCATAGTTCATCTGGGCTTTATGGCCCTTGATGCGCTCGACAACCATGATGCCCTCTTCCGAGGCTTTGTGAGCCAGCATCATGCCGCGAACCACGTCACCGATGGCGTAAACGCCCGGCACGGTGGTGGCGCAGTGATCGTCAACGTGCACGAAACCGCGCTCGTCCAGGGTCACGCCGCAATCGGCAGCCAGCAGATCAGTGGTCACCGGACGGCGACCAACGGCTACGATCAGCTTGTCGAAAGTGATGTTCTGTTCGCCGTTGGCATCGGTGTAGTTCACAACGACTTCGTCGCCGTTCACTTTGGAACCGGTCACGCGAGCGCCCAGCTTGATGTCCAGACCCTGTTTGGTCAGGGTTTTCAGCGCTTCCTTGGAAACAGCGGTGTCCGCTGCCATCAGGAAGGTATCCAGTGCTTCGAGAACGGTGACTTCAGCGCCCAGACGGGACCATACCGAACCCAGTTCCAGACCGATAACACCAGCGCCGATGACACCCAGGCGTTTTGGTACGGATTGGAATTCCAGAGCGCCAGTCGAATCGACGATCACATTCTGGTCGACCGGAGCCGGTGGAATGTCGATCGGACGCGAGCCCGGAGCCAGGATGACGTTTTCGGCTTCGATGACTTCAACCGAACCGTCAGGCTTGGTGACTTCGACTTTCTTGCCAGCCAGCAGTTTGCCGTGGCCCTGGATCGAAGTGACGCCGTTAGCCTTGAACAGCGTTGCAACGCCGGAGGTCAGGCCTTTGACGATGTTGGCTTTACGGCCGACCATTGCTGGCACGTCCATGGTCACGCCAGCGTGGTTGATACCGTGGATCGCGAAGCCGTCTTGCGCTTCGTGAAACTTCCAGGAGCTGTCCAGCAGCGCCTTGGATGGAATGCAGCCGACGTTCAGGCAAGTACCGCCGAGGGCCAGTTTGCCTTCCTTGTCGGTGTATTTCTCGATGCAGGCAGTGGTGAGGCCCAGTTGCGCTGCTTTAATGGCAGCCACGTAGCCGCCAGGACCCGCGCCAATCACTACCACGTCGAATTTCTGAGTCATGTGTCATTCCTTCTCGAATCAAACCGGACGGCCCCTTTTGAGGACCGTCGTGGGACGAAGCTGGTCATTACAGAAGGGCCGTCCATCATTGAACGGCCCGTGCAACGAAATCAGATATCCAGCAGCAAACGAGCCGGGTCTTCCAGCAGGTTCTTGATGGTCACCAGGAAGGTCACAGCTTCTTTGCCATCGATCAGACGGTGATCGTAGGACAGCGCCAGGTACATCATCGGACGGATAACTACCTGACCGTTGATCGCCATAGGACGCTGGATGATGTTGTGCATACCCAGAATCGCAGCCTGCGGCGGGTTGACGATCGGAGTCGACATCATCGAACCGAAAGTACCGCCGTTGGTGATGGTGAACGTGCCGCCGGTCATTTCTTCCATCGACAGTTTGCCGTCACGGGCTTTCTTGCCGAAGGTAGCGATGCCGCCTTCGATTTCAGCCAGGCTCATCAGTTCGGCGTTACGCAGAACCGGTACAACCAGACCGCGGTCGCTGGAAACAGCCACACCAACGTCGGCGTAGCCGTGGTAAACGATGTCGGCACCGTCGATCGACGCGTTGACAGCCGGGAAGCGTTTCAGCGCTTCGGTAGCCGCTTTCACGAAGAACGACATGAAGCCCAGGCGTACGCCGTTGTGGGACTTCTCGAACAGGTCCTTGTACTTCGAACGCAGGGCCATGACTTCGGTCATGTCGACTTCGTTGAAAGTGGTCAGCATGGCCATGTTCGATTGAGCTTCAACCAGACGCTCGGCAACCTTGGCACGCAGACGGGTCATCGGAACGCGTTTTTCTACGCGGTCGCCAGCAGCGAATACCGGAGCCGAAGCAGCCGGTGCAGCAGCCTTGGCAGGTGCAGCAGCCGGAGCGGCTTTCTTGGCGGCAACAGCTGCTACCACGTCTTCCTTGGTCACACGACCGCCTTTGCCAGTACCGGCAACGGAAGCGATGTTGATGCCGTTTTCTTCAGCCAGCTTGCGAGCAGCCGGTGCAGCAACAGGATCGTCTTCGCCCGCTTCGGCAGGAGCAGCGGCAGCAGCGGCAGGTGCAGCAGCGGCTGGAGCGGCGGCAGCACCGCCCTCACCAATGGAGCCCAGAACTTCGTCGGACAGAACGGTGTCGCCTTCGTTCTTGACGATCGCGCCCAGCACGCCATCAGCGGTGGCCAGAACTTCCAGTACGACTTTGTCGGTTTCGATGTCGACGATCAGTTCGTCACGCTTGACGGCGTCGCCCGGTTTTTTGTGCCAGGTGGCAACGGTGCCATCGGCAACCGATTCCGGGAAAGTGGGGGCTTTGATTTCGATAGCCATTATCTGTGGGTCCTTAAATTCGGTTTCAGGTGCGCGAAGGCGTTAAACAGTGAAAGCATCTTGCAGCAGTTGTTCCTGCTGCTCGGCGTGCATCGAAGCGTAACCGCAAGCAGGTGCGGCAGACGCCTCACGACCAGCGTATTCCAGGACCAGGCCTTGTTTATGGTTGGTCAGGCTGCGACGCATGTGATGCTGGCTGCTGTACCAGGCGCCCTGGTTCATCGGCTCTTCCTGGCACCAAACCACGTTTTCGAGGTTGGTGTAAGGGGCGAGCGCCTCCATCAGGTCGTCCTCAGGGAACGGATACAGCTGCTCGATACGCACGATGGCGATGTCTTCACGACCTTCGGCACGGCGTTTTTCCAGCAGGTCATAGTAGACCTTGCCGCTGCACAGGATCATGCGAGTGACCTTTTTCGGGTCAAGCGCATCGATTTCCGGGATCACGGTCTGGAACGAACCTTCGGCCAGATCTTCCAGGGTCGAGATGGCCAGCTTGTGACGCAGCAACGACTTCGGAGTCAGGACTACCAATGGTTTGCGCAGCGGGCGAATCACCTGACGACGCAGCAAGTGGTAGATCTGGGCCGGCGTAGTCGGCACGGCTACCTGAATGTTGTGCTCGGCGCACAGCTGCAGGTAACGCTCCAGACGAGCCGAGGAGTGCTCCGGACCCTGACCTTCATAACCGTGCGGCAGCAGCATGGTCAGACCGCAGAGACGGCCCCACTTGTGCTCGCCACTGGTGATGAACTGGTCGATAACCACCTGGGCACCGTTGGCGAAGTCGCCGAACTGGGCTTCCCAGATAACCAGAGCGTTTGGCTCGGTGGTCGAATAACCGTATTCGAACGCCAGAACCGCTTCTTCGGACAGGAACGAATCGTACAGGTCGAAACGTGGCTGACCCTTGTACAGGTTTTGCAGCGGGATATAGGTACCCGCGTCTTTCTGGTTGTGCAAGACAGCGTGACGGTGCGAGAACGTACCGCGACCGATGTCCTGACCCGTCATGCGAATCGGGTGACCTTCGAACGCCAGGGTCGCGTACGCCATGGTTTCGGCGTAACCCCAGTTGATCGGCAGGCCGCCGGCTTGCATCTTCTGACGGTCTTCGTAGATTTTCGAGACCTGGCGCTGAACCACGAAGCCTTCCGGAATCTCCAGCAGCTTGGCGGACAGTTCCTGCAAGGTTTTCAGATCGAAGCGAGTATCGTGACGCGCGGTCCAGGCGTGGCCCAGATACGGACGCCAGTCCACGAACAACTCTTTGTTCGGCTCTTTGACCAGGCTTTTTACTACGTGCAGACCGTTGTCCAGCGCGTTGCGGTATTCGTCGACTTTCGCCTGAACACGCTCAGCGTCCAGCACCCCACTCTGGGTCAGACGATCGGCATACAGCTCACGGGTGGTGCGCTGCTTGGTGATCTGCTGATACATCAGAGGCTGGGTACCGCTTGGCTCGTCAGCCTCGTTGTGGCCGCGACGACGGTAGCAGACCAGATCGATCACCACGTCACGCTTGAACTGCATGCGGTAGTCGATGGCCAACTGGGTCACGAACAACACGGCTTCCGGATCATCACCATTCACATGGAGGATCGGCGCCTGGATCATCTTCGCAACGTCGGTCGCGTACTCGGTGGAGCGCGAGTCCAGCGGGTTGCTGATGGTGAAGCCGACCTGGTTGTTGATCACGATGTGCACGGTGCCGCCGGTCTTGAAACCGCGGGTCTGCGACATCTGGAAGGTTTCCATGACCACGCCTTGACCGGCGAATGCCGCGTCACCGTGGATGGAGATCGGCAGAACCTTTTCACCGGTAGGATCGTTACGACGATCCTGACGGGCACGGACCGAACCTTCGACCACTGGAGAAACGATTTCCAGGTGAGACGGGTTGAAAGCCATGGCCAGGTGAACTTCACCGCCGGTGGTCATGACGTTGGACGAGAAGCCCTGGTGATATTTAACGTCACCGGAACCCAGCTCGACCTTCTTCTTGCCTTCGAACTCGTCGAACAACTCGCGCGGGTTCTTGCCAAAGGTGTTGACCAGCACGTTCAGACGACCACGGTGGGCCATGCCGATGACGATTTCCTTGGTGCCGTAGGAGCCGGAACGCTGGATCAGTTCATCGAGCATCGGAATCAGGCTCTCGCCGCCTTCCAGACCGAAACGCTTGGTACCCGGATACTTGGTCCCAAGGTATTTTTCAAGACCTTCGCCGGCAGTGACGCGCTCGAGCAGGTGACTCTTGATGTCGGCGGAGTACGTCGGACGGCCGCGCACGCTTTCCAGACGCTGCTGGAACCACTGGCGCTGCTCGGAATCGGTGATGTGCGTAAATTCAGCGCCGATGGTGCGGCAATATGTCTGCTGCAACGCTTCGTGAATTTCGCGTAGGCTCGCCTCCTCTTTGCCGATGAACAGGTCGCCGGCACGGAAGGTCGTATCAAGATCGGCATTGGTCAAGCCGTAATGATTGATTGACAGGTCTGCAGGTGCAGGACGCTGCCACAGCCCCAGCGGGTCAAGCTGGGCTGCCTGGTGGCCACGCATACGGTAGGCCTGGATCAATCGCAGCACTTCAACTTGCTTCTTCTCGTGCTCACTGCTCACGCTGCCGGCGGAAACCGGTTGGGCGCGGCGCTGGTTCTTTGCCAGCAAGACGAAATGATCGCGAATTGTGGAGTGCGAAACATCGGTGGCAGTGTTGCCATCAGCAGGCAACTTCTGGAAGTAGGTGCGCCACTCTTCTGGCACAGCGTTAGGGTCGTGCAGGTAGAGCTCGTAGAGCTCTTCCACATAGGCAGCGTTACTACCGGAAAGGTAGGCGCTGTTCCACATGCGCTGCATCACGCTTTCTTGCATGCTTGGTCACCCTCGGTTAGGGGAACACCACCGGCGTCGACACCGAGCAAACTTGCAGAAGTCCGAATGCAGCGACTAAAACAAGCCACTTAGGATCACGCTGATAGTCCGGGTACCAGCCCGGATGCCCCTGCTTGTCTCATTTCTTCAAAATAAGAGCCGCAGCCTTATGGGCTGCTGCTCAGGTTAAAACTACGGCGCCGGTTGAAGCCTGCGCCGTAGCATCTACGGGTACAGCGGTTCTACGGGTACAGCAGCTGAATCACACGCCGCTTTGCAGCAGCATGTTACGGATGTGACCGATGGCCTTAGTCGGGTTCAGGCCTTTCGGACAAACGTTGACGCAGTTCATGATGCCCCGGCAGCGGAATACGCTGAACGGGTCATCCAGCGAAGCCAGACGCTCGGACGTCTTGGTGTCGCGGCTGTCTGCCAGGAAGCGGTACGCTTGCAGCAGGGCAGCCGGGCCCAGGAACTTGTCCGGGTTCCACCAGAAGGACGGGCACGAAGTCGAGCAGCAAGCGCACAGGATGCACTCGTACAGACCGTCGAGTTTTTCACGCTCTTCAGGGGACTGCAGACGCTCGATGGCCGGAGCCGGCGTGTCGTTCTGCAGGTATGGCTTAACCTTTTCGTATTGCTTGTAGAAGATGCTCATATCGACGACCAAGTCACGGATAACCGGCAAACCTGGCAGAGGACGAACGATCAGCTTGTTACCTTTTACGACGGCAGACAGCGGCGTGATGCACGCCAGACCGTTTTTGCCGTTGATGTTCATGCCGTCGGAACCGCAAACACCTTCACGGCAAGAGCGACGATAGGAGAAACCCTCGTCCTGCTCTTTGATCAGGGCCAGCACGTCCAGCACCATCAGGTCTTTACCACCGGTATCAACCTGGAATTCCTGCATGAACGGCGCAGCGTCCTGATCAGGGTTGTAACGATAAACACTGACTTGCAACATGGCGGCCACCCTTAATAAGTCCGAATCTTAGGTTCAAAAGTCGGAACAGTCTTCGGCGAGAAGTTCACTGCACGCTTGGCAACGCGCTTCTCACCCGGGAAGTACAGGGTGTGGCACAGCCAGTTTTCGTCGTCACGGTCTTCAAAGTCTTCACGGGCGTGAGCACCGCGGGACTCTTTACGTACTTCTGCAGCGATGGCGGTAGCTTCGGCCACTTCCAGCAGGTTCTGCAGCTCCAGCGCTTCGATACGCGCGGTGTTGAACGCCTGGCTCTTGTCGTTGATCTTGACGTTGGCGATACGGCCACGCAGATCAGCCAGTTGAGCAATACCCTTCTGCATGTATTCGCCAGTACGGAATACACCGAAGTAGTTCTGCATGCAGCTTTGCAGCTCGCGACGCAGGGTTGCCACGTCTTCACCATCGGTACGCTCGTTCAGAGCGGACAGACGCGACAGGGCCGCATTGATGTCGGCGTCGGTGGCATCGTCGTATTCGATACCGTCGGTCAGCGCTTTTTCCAGGTGCAGACCGGCCGCACGACCGAAAACCACCAGGTCGAGCAACGAGTTGCCGCCCAGACGGTTGGCACCGTGAACCGATACGCAAGCCACTTCACCAACCGCGAACAGGCCAGGAATGATGGTGTCCTTGCCTTCGGCGTCCTGAGTGATCGCCTGGCCATGAATGTTGGTGGCAACGCCGCCCATCATATAGTGGCAAGTCGGAACAACCGGAACCGGAGCGACGACCGGGTCAACGTGCGCGAAAGTCTTGGACAGTTCGCAGATGCCTGGCAGACGGCTGTGCAGCACTTCCTCGCCCAGGTGGTCGAGCTTGAGCATTACGTGGTCGCCATTCGGACCGCAACCGTTGCCGGCGATGATTTCCTTAACCATCGAACGGGCAACCACGTCACGACCGGCAAGGTCTTTGGCGTTCGGAGCATAACGCTCCATGAAACGCTCGCCGTGCTTGTTGATCAGGTAACCACCTTCACCACGGCAACCTTCGGTTACCAGTACACCGGCGCCGGCGATGCCGGTCGGGTGGAACTGCCACATTTCGATGTCTTGTACCGGTACGCCGGCACGCAGCGCCATGCCAACGCCGTCACCGGTGTTGATCAGGGCGTTGGTGGTCGAAGCGTAGATACGACCTGCACCGCCGGTGGCCAGTACGGTGGCCTTGGCACGGATGTAAGTGGTTTCACCGGTTTCGATGCAGATCGCGATCACACCGACGAACTCGCCTTGACCGTTCTTTACCAGATCGACAGCGTAGTATTCGTTCAGGAACGTGGTGCCGGCTTTCAGGTTGCCCTGATAAAGGGTGTGCAGCAGCGCGTGACCGGTACGGTCGGACGCCGCGCAGGTACGCGCAGCCTGGCCGCCCTTGCCGTAGTCCTTGGACTGACCGCCGAACGGACGCTGGTAGATGCGACCGGTTTCGGTACGGGAGAACGGCAGGCCCATGTGGTCCAGTTCGAAAACTGCGGCCGGACCTTCCTGACACATGTATTCGATAGCGTCCTGGTCACCGATGTAGTCGGAACCCTTGACGGTATCGTACATGTGCCAGCGCCAGTCATCGTTCGGATCCGCAGATGCAATGGCGCAAGTGATGCCGCCCTGGGCCGATACGGTGTGCGAACGAGTCGGGAAAACCTTGGTGATCACGGCAGTCTTGTGACCGCCTTGTGCCAGTTGCAGCGCTGCGCGCATGCCGGCACCGCCGCCACCAATAATGATGGCGTCGAAAGAAATCGTTGGAATGTTAGCCATGGATCAGATACCCCAGAGAATCTGCACACCCCAGACGAAGTAAGCGAACATCGCAACGCCGCATACCGCCTGGAAAAGGAAACGTACTGCAGTCGCGGACTTGCCCAGCGCCATCGGCGTCAGGTAGTCGGTCGCGATGGTCCACATGCCGACCCAGGCGTGAGCGCCCAGGGCCACAAGGGCCAGCAGACTGAAGATACGCATCCCGTTGTGGGCGAACAGGCCATGCCATTGGGCGTAGCCAATGCCAGGATTCGCAGCGAGGTATCCGATCAGGAAAATGAAATAAGCCGCGAGAACAACCGCAGACACACGTTGCGCCATCCAGTCATAGAGGCCCGAACGCGAAAGGTTCGTAACGCTGGTTACCATATCCAAACTCCTGCCAGAACGATCAACACCACGGAAACGGCGATGATAATTTTCGAGCCCAGGCGGCCGCCTTCCAGCGTCTCACCGATGCCCATGTCCATGATCAAGTGGCGCACACCGGCTACCAGGTGATACAGAAGAGCGGACAGGAGGCCCCATGCTACGAACTTGGCCAGCGGGCTGGTCAAGCATGCCTTCACCTCGGCAAAACCTTCCTCGGAACCCAGAGACTTGCCCAATGCATAAAGCATGAAGCCAAGGCCCAGGAAGAGGATGATGCCGGAAACACGGTGAAGAAACGACGTAACGCCGGTGATGGGGAGTTTGATGGTCCTTAGGTCTAGGTTTACAGGTCGTTGGCTTTTCACGGCTTTTTTTTCACACTGAAGAGCCCCTAACAATCAGGGCAAAGTTGTTGGGGAGTGCACTGGTCAGGTAACCACCACCCAGGGATGCGACCCCCAATAAAGCAGGCCCAAAAGCCCCTGGCGGTCGGTGGCCGAGTATAGACAGTTAGGCTACTAATGACAACGCGTTCACCTTCCCCTAATAGCGGATTGCACAAGTGACATAAAAGGCGTAAACGGCAGACAATTTCGAGAAAAAAGTGCGGTTAAAGCCTTCTGGAGCAAGACTTTAGGCAAATTGACATTCGAATTTATCTCACTATAGTGGTGCGGGCCCTGCGTGGGGGGTCTGTCTGATGATTTCAAGCATAAATAGGAGGCCACATGGCTGACAAAAAAGCGCAGTTGATCATCGAGGGCGCAGCCCCCGTCGAGCTGCCCATTTTAACCGGCACCGTTGGTCCCGATGTTATCGACGTTCGGGGCCTGACGGCCACGGGCCGTTTCACCTTTGACCCTGGTTTCATGTCGACCGCCTCTTGCGAGTCGAAGATCACCTACATCGACGGCGACAACGGTATTCTGCTGCACCGCGGCTACCCGATCGAACAGCTGGCTGAAAAGTCGGACTATCTGGAAACCTGCTACCTGCTGCTCAACGGCGAACTGCCGACCGCAGAACAGAAGGCCCAGTTCGTCGGCACCGTGAAGAACCACACCATGGTCCACGAGCAGTTGAAGACCTTCTTCAACGGCTTCCGTCGCGACGCCCACCCGATGGCCGTCATGTGCGGTGTAGTTGGCGCCCTCTCGGCGTTCTACCACGACTCCCTCGACATCAATAACCCGCAGCATCGCGAAATCTCCGCGATCCGCCTGGTTGCCAAGATGCCGACCCTGGCTGCAATGGTTTACAAGTACTCCATGGGCCAACCCATGATGTACCCGCGCAACGACCTGTCGTACGCGGAAAACTTCCTGCACATGATGTTCAACACCCCGTGCGAGATCAAACCGATCAGCCCGGTACTCGCCAAGGCCATGGACCGGATCTTCATCCTCCATGCCGACCACGAACAGAACGCATCGACCTCCACCGTACGTCTGGCAGGTTCCTCGGGGGCCAACCCGTTCGCCTGTATCGCCGCCGGTATCGCTGCACTGTGGGGCCCTGCCCACGGCGGTGCGAACGAAGCCGTGTTGACCATGCTCGATGAAATTGGCGATGTCTCGAACATCGACAAGTACATCGCCAAGGCCAAAGACAAGAACGATCCGTTCAAACTGATGGGCTTCGGTCACCGGGTTTACAAAAACCGCGACCCACGCGCTACCGTCATGAAGCAGACCTGCGACGAAGTATTGAAGGAACTGGGCATCACCAACGATCCGCAACTCGAACTGGCCATGCGCCTGGAAGAGATCGCCCTGACCGACCCGTACTTCATCGAACGCTCGCTGTACCCGAACGTCGACTTCTACTCGGGGATCATCCTCAAGGCGATCGGCATTCCAACCAGTATGTTCACCGTGATCTTCGCCCTGGCGCGGACCGTCGGCTGGATCTCCCACTGGAAAGAAATGCTCTCCAGCCCGTACAAGATCGGCCGTCCGCGCCAGCTGTACACCGGCTACGAGTCGCGTGACATCACCCCGCTTGAAGACCGCAAATAAGACCTGTCTTGCGATAACGTCTTAAGTTGCACCGAGAACGGCCTCTATGTAGATAGAGGCCGTTTTTGTTTGTGCTCTTTGGTTGTGTATATATCCGTTTCTTCGGTAACGGCGGCTCGGCCTCCCGGAAACGTGCAGACAGATCAAAAGCCAAAGCAACGGCAAGATCAAAAGATCGCAGCTTTCGGCAGTTCCTACGGGAGGAATATATCCCCACGTCCGATCAGGCCGGCCGGTCGGCCGGTCGGCCGCCTCGCTTTGGCTTTTGCATATAGCCTTCGCGGGCAAGCCTCGCCCCTACAAAGGGCGATAACCGCCCATAAAAGCCCAATAAAAATGCCCCGATCTCTCGACCGGGGCATTCGTGTCAGCGCAGCTTATATATAAGAAGCCTTAGTGCGAAACCGCCCCACTCGCCCCCAACCCCGTCTGCGAACGGACAAACTGCGGGAAGAACAGCGCCCGCTCATTGTCAGCCGCAGCAGATTTGTCAGTGATCGAGAAGAACCAGATCCCGATAAAGGCAATGATCATCGAGAACAGCGCCGGGTATTCATACGGGAAGATCGCCTTCTCGTGACCCATGATCTGCACCCAGATGGTTGGCCCCAGCACCATCAAGCCAACAGCACTGACCAGCCCCAACCAACCGCCGATCATCGCACCGCGAGTCGTCAGTTTCTTCCAGTACATGGAAAGCAGCAGCACCGGGAAGTTACAGCTCGCCGCGATGGAGAACGCCAGGCCCACCATGAACGCGATGTTCTGCTTCTCGAACAGAATGCCCAGGCCGATCGCCAGCACCGCCAGGGCGATGGTGGTGATTTTCGAGACGCGGATTTCGTCCTTCTCGTTGGCCTTGCCCTTCTTGATCACGCTGGCATACAGGTCATGGGACACTGCCGAGGCACCGGCCAGGGTCAGGCCGGCCACCACCGCCAGAATGGTCGCGAACGCCACCGCCGAGATGAAGCCCAGGAACACACTGCCACCCACCGCGTTGGCCAAATGCACCGCCGCCATGTTGTTGCCGCCCAATAGCGCACCTGCCGCATCTTTAAAGGCCGGGTTGGTGCTGACCAGCAGGATCGCGCCGAAACCGATGATGAAGGTCAGGATGTAGAAGTAACCAATGAAGCCGGTCGCATACAGCACGCTTTTACGCGCTTCTTTCGCGTCACTCACGGTGAAGAAGCGCATCAGGATGTGCGGCAGGCCAGCGGTACCGAACATCAGTGCCAGGCCGAGGGAGAACGCCGAGATCGGGTCTTTCACCAGGCCGCCCGGGCTCATGATTGCTTCACCTTTGGCGTGAACCTTGATCGCCTCGGAGAACAGCGTGTTGAAGTCGAAGTTGACGTGTTTCATCACCATCAGCGCCATGAACGAGGCACCGGACAGCAACAGCACTGCCTTGATGATCTGCACCCAAGTGGTCGCCAGCATGCCGCCGAACAGCACGTACAGGCACATCAGGATACCGACCAGGATCACCGCAACGTGGTAGTCCAGGCCGAACAGCAGCTGAATCAGCTTGCCGGCACCGACCATTTGCGCGATCAGGTAGAACGCCACCACCACCAGCGAACCGCACGCCGACAGCGAGCGAATCTGGGTTTGCCCCAGGCGATAGGACGCCACGTCGGCAAAGGTGTACTTGCCCAGGTTACGCAGGCGTTCGGCGATCAGGAACAGAATGATCGGCCAGCCCACCAGGAAGCCGATCGAGTAGATCAGGCCGTCGTAGCCGGAGGTGAACACCAGGGCGGAGATACCCAGGAAGGACGCCGCGGACATGTAGTCACCGGCAATCGCCAGACCGTTCTGGAAACCGGTGATCTTGCCACCCGCCGCATAGTAGTCGGCGGCCGATTTGTTGCGCTTGGACGCCCAATAGGTGATGCACAAGGTTGCCCCGACGAACACCACGAACATCATGATCGCGGATACGTTGAGCGGTTGTTTCTGCACTGCACCCGTCAGGGCCTCAGCCGCCCAGGCGCCCGGTGCAAAGGCTGCGATGCTCAAGAGAGCGATTAGACGCCGGATCATTGCTGAGCCTCCTTGAGAATCGCATTGTTCAAGTCGTCGAATTCGCCGTTGGCGCGTCGTACGTAGATGCCAGTCAGGACAAAGGCCGAAACAATCAGCCCGACACCGATCGGAATGCCCCAGGTAATCGAAGACTCGGGGCTGATTTTTGCGCCCAGAATATGCGGCCCGTAAGCAATCAAAAGGATGAATCCTGAGTACAGCCCAAGCATGATCGCTGAAAGAATCCAGGCGAATCGTTCTCTCTTGCTAACCAGCTCCTTGAAGCGCGGGCTGTTTTGAATCGAGAGGTAAATGCTGTCGTTCATTGTTTTTATCCTCGCAGCACAGATTTTAGTTGGAACGTTATCCACTCTATGCGGCTGCCGGAGAGGTTCCAGACGACCTTAGTATTAGAACGACATGACGGTTTCTCCCCCGCCGAATTCCCACAGAAAGCAAAAAGCCCCTTGGCATTTAAGCCAAGGGGCCTTGAGAGGTGCTGACCAGACGCTTCAGCTCAAATCATTTGGTCCATTCGGCAACGCGATCCGGGTGTTTAGCCACCCAGTCTTTCGCTGCGGCTTCAGGCTTGGCACCGTCCTGAATCGCCAACATGACCTGGCCGATTTCGTCTTTCGACGCCCACTGGAAGTTCTTCAGGAACTTCGCGACTTCAGGCGCTTTGGTTGCCAGTTCTTTGCTGCCGATGCTGTTCACGGTTTCAGCTGCGCCGTAAACGCCTTTCGGGTCTTCCAGGAAGCGCAGTTTCCACTTGGCGAACATCCAGTGCGGCACCCAACCGGTGACGGCAATGGATTCGTTTTTCTTCTCGGCACGGGTCAGCTCGGCAATCATGCCGGCGCCGGAACTGGCCTTGAGGGTGTAATTGTCCAGACCGTAATCCTTGATGGCCTGATCGGTCTTGAGCATCACGCCTGAACCGGCGTCGATGCCGACGATACGGCCCTTGAAGCTCTCGTCGGTTTTCAGGTCCGCAATCGACTTGGCCTTGACGTACTCCGGCACGATCAGACCGATTTTCGCATCCTTGAAGTTCGGGCCGTAGTCGACGACCTGATCCTTGTTCTTCGCCCAGTATTCGCCGTGAGTCACAGGCAGCCACGCCGACAGCATGGCGTCGAGTTTGCCGGTGGCCACACCTTGCCACATGATCCCGGTGGCAACCGCTTGCAGTTTCACGTCATAACCGAGTTTCTGTTTGATCACTTCAGCAGCCACGTTGGTCGTGGCGACGCTGTCCGACCAGCCGTCCACATAACCGATCGTTACTGCCTTGCCTTCAGCGCTGGCTACTGTAGAACTGATTGCCAGCACCAAAGCGGCACCTGCGCCCAAGAGTCGTCGCATCTTCATCGTTACTTCCCCGAAAGTGCTGCACTCGACGGATGCCGAGTCGCTCAACGTATTTTTATGGTGCACAGCGCCCCCATCACGCCGACCGCAAACTCGCTCGATTATCAGTGGAGTACTGACGTGTCGATCATCAACCTGACGCCAACAGTGACCTGCTCTGCCAGCGACCTCAAGGCATCGAGAAACGACATCAGAAGGCCATTAATCGCGACCGCTAAAAATGCATAGGCCATCCCGCCTGAACTTTGCATGTCAAAACCAAGCAGCCCACCAAGCGTAGGCCAAATGCAGGTAACATGCCCGGCTTTGCTCCCAGACGGCCTGAACATGCCCGCGACATCACGCTTTCCTTTTTTGGCTTATCTTTTCGCTTGCCTGCTGGGGCTGTTTGCCCTCGGCGGCTTCTGGTACGGCCTCGGCAAACCGGTGATCCTGCCGGACGTGGCCAGCGCAACGCACAAGCTGCAATGCGCCTCCTACACCCCGTTCGACAAGGACCAATCGCCATTCGACGTGCCTTTCAAACTGCGCCCCGAGCGCATGGACGCCGACCTCGCGCTGCTGGCGACCCGTTTCGAATGCATCCGCACCTATTCCATGACCGGCCTCCAGGATCTGCCCGACCTGGCGCGCAAGCACGGCTTGAAGCTGATGATCGGCGCCTGGGTCAACAGCAACCCGGTGGACACCGCCAAGGAAGTCGACCTGCTGATCGCCTCGGCCAATGCCAACCCGGATGTGGTGACCTCGGTCATCGTCGGCAACGAAGCCCTGCTGCGCAAGGAAGTCACCGGCGCGCAACTGGCAACGCTGATCAATAAAGTCAAAAGCCGGATCAAGCAACCAGTGACCTACGCCGACGTCTGGGAGTTCTGGCTCAAACATCCGGAAGTCGCCCCGGCAGTGGATTTCCTGACCATCCATTTATTGCCGTACTGGGAAGACGATCCGTCGAACATCGATGCAGCGCTGCAACATGTGGCAGAAGTGCGCCAGGTGTTCGGCAACAAGTTCGCACCCAAGGACGTGATGATTGGCGAAACCGGCTGGCCGAGCGAAGGTCGTCAGCGCGAAACGGCGCTGCCGAGCCGGGTCAATGAAGCCAAGTTCATCCGCAGCTTTGTGATCATGGCCGAGCAGCAAGGCTGGCATTACAACCTGATCGAGGCGTTCGACCAGCCCTGGAAACGCGCCAGCGAAGGTGCGGTGGGCGGTTATTGGGGACTGTTCGATGCCGATCGCCAGGACAAGGGCGTGCTCGCCGGGCCGGTCTCGAACGTGCCGTACTGGTCGCAATGGCTGGCGGTGGGTGGCTTGATCTTCATCGGCACGCTGATCCTCGGCGGTCGGGTTCGCAGCACCCGCGCAGCGTTGGTGCTGCCACTGCTCGGTGCCCTGGCGGCCTGCTCGATTGGCGCCTGGGGCGACCTGGCCCGCGTCACCACCCGATTTGCCAGTGAATGGTTGTGGGTAGCGTTGCTGACGGGGTTGAACCTGTTGGTACTGGCCCATGCCGCGCTGACCTTGAGCGCCCGCACCGGTTGGCGTGGACGCGCCTTCAATGCACTGGAACGTCGAGCCGGCTGGTGGCTGGCAGCGACAGGTTTTGCCGCGGCGGTGATGATGCTGGAACTGGTGTTTGACCCGCGTTATCGCAGCTTCCCGAGTGTCGCCTTCATCCTGCCGGCGCTGGTGTACCTGTGCCGGCCGGTGAGCGTGCCTCGTCGGGAAATCGCCGTGCTGACCTTCATCATCGGCGCCGGCATTGCGCCGCAGCTGTTTCGTGAAGGTCTGCAGAATCAGCAGGCTTGGGGCTGGGCGCTGGTGAGTGTGTTGATGGTCGCGGCGTTGTGGCGCAGCTTGCGGGTTCGCAAAGGGTAATCAACACAGCACGATCAAAAGATCGCAGCCTGCGGCAGCTACAGGGAAACGCATATCCCCGTGTAGGAGCTGCCGCAGGCTGCGATCTTTTTTATGCCCGAACCAGACGCAAAGCAGCAATCACCACCGCAAACACCGCCAACGTGGTGGTGTACAACGCCAGCGCCGGAAACCCGAGCACCAGCGCCAGTACCGCCAGCCACCACCCTGCCCGTCCCGGTAGCACAAAACCGGTCACGGCTGCCGCCACTGCCGCCCAGCCCAACACCTTGAAATGAATCATCAAACCCAGGTTCGAGCGCACCAGGCATTCCCAGCGACTGGCCTCGTCAACGCAGATGCCGACCCATTGAGCATCCTCCATGAAGCCATAACGCGCGCCATAACTGGCGGCCAGCCACAATGGCAGAAGAACGAGCAGCAGAATCACGGGCAGACGGCGGGACATGAAGCACTCCAATAAACGAAATCGGCCGCCAGCTTAATCCCCCGCCCTTGGTAAGCAAATAACATCAATTAACTGTTCATGAAATAACTGCAAAGTGTATCGTCCCGCTACCGTTGCTCCGAAATCAGGCCTGTTTGCGGCCGATGCATGGCACTTTGGCCCAAATCCGATGGTCATAGCCTGCGAACTTCATCTGGCACCTTCCTCTAAGGGATCTAGTCATGCTCCGTTCCTTGCGCTTCGTCGCCCTGTTTGGCGGCTTGCTTTTAAGTGCGTCCGTACTGGCGGCCGATATTGACGCCGCCAGTTATGGCTACCCCCTGACCAACCCGTTCGAGGCGACCATCGCCACGACACCGCCCGACTTGCGCCCGGAATTGCCGCTGGATGAAGACATCAATCAGTCGGACCGCAGTGTCACGATGCGCCCGGAGCGTGAGTTCAATCTGCCGGACAACTTCTGGCCGGTGAAAAAACTCACCTATCGCATCGCCACGCAGGATCATGCCGCACCGTTGATCTTCCTGATCTCCGGCACCGGTGCACGCTATGACAGCACCCTCAACGAATACCTGAAAAAGCTCTATTACAAGGCCGGCTATCACGTGGTGCAGCTGTCGTCGCCCACCAGCTTCGACTTCATGAGCGCCGCCTCGCGCTTCGCCACCCCGGGCGTAACCAAGGAAGATGCCGAAGACATGTACCGGGTGATGCAGGCCGTGCGGGCGCAAAACCCGAAGCTGCCGGTCACCGATTATTTCCTGACCGGTTATAGCCTCGGCGCCCTGGATGCGGCTTTTGTTGCACACCTGGATGAAACCCGTCGCAGCTTCAACTTCAAGAAAGTCTTGCTGCTCAACCCGCCGGTCAACCTTTACACCTCGGTCACCAACCTGGACAAGCTGGTACAGACCGAGGTCAAGGGCATCAACAACACCACCACTTTCTATGAGCTGGTGCTGGGGAAACTGACCCGCTACTTCCAGCAAAAGGGCTACATCGACCTTAACGATGCCCTGCTCTACGACTTCCAGCAGTCCAAGCAACACCTGAGCAACGAGCAGATGGCAATGCTGATCGGCACTTCGTTCCGTTTCTCGGCGGCGGACATCGCCTTTACCTCGGACCTGATCAACCGTCGCGGCCTGATCACGCCACCGAAATTCCCGATCACCGAAGGCACAACCCTCACGCCGTTCCTTAAACGCGCGCTGCAGTGCGACTTCGACTGCTACATCACCGAGCAGGTCATCCCGATGTGGCGCGCCCGCACCGATGGTGGCAGCCTGCTGCAACTGATCGATCAGGTCAGCCTGTATGCACTGAAGGACTACCTGCACGACAGCCCGAAAATCGCCGTCATGCACAACGCCGACGACGTGATCCTCGGCCCTGGCGACCTGGGCTTTCTGCGCCGCACCTTTGGCGACCGTTTGACTGTTTATCCATTGGGCGGCCATTGCGGCAACCTCAACTATCGCGTCAACAGCGACGCCATGCTGGAGTTTTTCCGTGGCTAAATACTTCCTGCTGATCGCAGCGTTACTCTGTGCAGGCGTCGCCAATGCCGACAACAGCAAAGCCAACGCCCCAGTGGTGATCGATAAAGACGGCTTCAAGGAACCGCTGAGCAAACTCAAATTCAACCCGGGGCTGGACCAGCGCGAGTTCGAACGCTCATCGCTCAACGCACTGAACGTCTATGACCCGCTGGAGGAGTGGAACCGCCGCGTCTACCACTTCAACTACCGGTTCGACGAATGGGTGTTCCTGCCCGTGGTCAACGGCTATCGCTACGTCACCCCAAGTTTCCTGCGCACCGGCGTCAGCAACTTCTTCAACAACCTCGGTGATGTGCCGAACCTGGTGAACAGCCTGCTGCAATTCAAGGGGCAACGCTCGCTGGACACCACCGCTCGCCTGCTGCTCAACACCACCATCGGTGTCGCCGGCCTGTGGGATCCGGCCACCGCCATGGGCCTGCCGCGCCGCAATGAAGACTTCGGCCAGACCCTGGGCTTCTACGGCGTACCGGGCGGCGCCTACCTGGTGCTGCCAATCCTCGGCCCGTCGAACCTGCGCGACACCGCGGGCCTGGCGGTCGACTACACCGGCGAATCGGCGATCAATTTCCTGAACGTGTCCGAAGTCAGTTCCAACCACCCGGAAATCTGGGCACTGCGCGCTATCGACAAGCGCTATCAGAACGGCTTCCGCTACGGGCAGATGAACACACCGTTCGAGTATGAAAAAGTGCGTTACGTGTATACCGAGGCGCGCAAGCTGCAGATCGCCGAGTAACTCCATCGGCAGCAAAAAAGGCCATTCGATTTGCGTCGAATGGCCTTTTTCATGCGCGGCGTATCAAACACCACCAATCACTGTAGGAGCGAGGCTTGCCCGCGAAGAACGATAACGCGGTCATTCAGTTCAACCGACGCGCTCCATTCGCGGGCAAGCCTCGCTCCTACGGGACTGACCAGGTTTCAGGCTTTCACTGTCTTCCAAACCTTGCTGACAGCCATTACCCCAATCAGCACCGCCGCCCCTGCCACAATCCCGGCCACTGCATTGAGCAACGTCGGCACGATAAACCCGGCGCCACCAGACGCTGCGGTGACACTCTCGATCCAGTGATGCACCACCGGCACGCCATGGGTCAGAATCCCGCCGCCGACCAGAAACATCGCCGCCGTGCCGATCACCGATAGACTTTTCATCATGTACGGCGCCGCGCGCAGAATCCCGTCGCCGATGCTTTTAGCCATCTGGCCCTGCTTCTGGGTCAGCCACAGGCCAAGGTCGTCGAGTTTGACGATGCCGGCTACCAGGCCATAGACGCCGATAGTCATGACGATGGCGATGCCCGAGAGCACGATCACTTGCTGGGTCAGCGAAGCGTCAGCCACCGTGCCCAGGGTGATGGCGATGATTTCCGCTGACAAAATGAAGTCGGTACGAATCGCCCCTTTGATCTTGTCCTTCTCGAACGCCACCAGATCGACTGCCGGGTTGGCCACGGCCTCGACCAGCTCTGCGTGTTCAGCCTGATCTTCGGCTTTGCTGTGCAGGAATTTGTGGGCGAGTTTTTCGAAGCCTTCGAAGCACAGGTAAGCGCCACCGACCATCAGCAACGGTGTGACCAGCCACGGAATGAACGCACTGATGGCCAACGCCGACGGTACCAGGATCAGCTTGTTGAGAAACGAGCCCTTGGCGACCGCCCATACCACCGGGATTTCCCGTTCGGCACGCACGCCGGAAACCTGCTGGGCGTTGAGCGCCAGATCGTCGCCCAGTACACCGGCGGTCTTCTTCGCGGCCATTTTGGTCATCAACGCTACATCGTCCAGTACGGTGGCGATGTCGTCGATCAGCACCAGCAAACTGCTTCCTGCCATGAATCGGGTTTCCTTCTTGAATGAATGGTGCGCAGCATAACGCGACCCGAGGCCACACGGGGCATTCTTGAGCGTCGCGCGAGGCCGGTGCTACCATGCGCAACCGCCAGAACAGGCAAGGAACCCCTTGGTTTATGAGCACTATCCGCGAGCGCAACAAAGAACTGATCCTGCGTGCCGCCAGTGAAGAATTTGCCGACAAGGGCTTCGCTGCGACCAAAACCAGTGACATCGCGGCCAAGGCCGGGCTGCCCAAGCCTAACGTCTACTACTACTTCAAATCCAAGGAAAACCTCTACCGCGAGGTCCTGGAAAGCATCATCGAGCCCATCCTGCAAGCCTCGACGCCGTTCAACGCCGACGGCGTGCCCAGCGAAGTGCTCAGTGGCTACATCCGCTCGAAAATCCGCATCTCCCGCGACCTGCCCTTCGCCTCCAAGGTGTTTGCCAGCGAAATCATGCACGGCGCCCCGCATTTGAGCCCCGACCTGGTCGAGCAGCTCAACGGCCAGGCCAGGCACAACATCGACTGCATCCAGACCTGGATCGACCGCGGCCAGATCGCCCCGATCGACCCCAACCACCTGATGTTCAGCATCTGGGCCGCGACCCAGACCTACGCCGATTTCGACTGGCAGATTTCTGCGGTGACCGGCAAGGCCAAGCTGGATGAGGCTGATTATGAGGCGGCGGCACAGACGATTATCCGGTTGGTGCTCAAGGGGTGTGAGCCGGACTGATAGCGGCCCAGGATCAATGCCGACTCGGCAGTCCATGAAAACTGCCGGTCGGGATTGCATGTTTGCGCCCTCTAAACCTTCGGCAGCGGATTCAACGCCACGGCTGCCCTGGGTTTTCTGAAGAAGATCCAGTAGACAATCGTGAGGATCAGCAGGAAAGGCACACCGAATACCAAGGTCATTTTGAAGGCATCGGTGAAGTAGGTGGTGATCATCACCGCGCCCATCAGCAGCAGCCCCAACAGCGTGGTGTACGGGAACAGGCGCATGCGGAAGGACAGTTTCCGTTCACCGTTGCGCTCGTGGTAGCGACGGAAACAGTAGTGGGTCAGGAAGATCATGAACCAGGTGAAGATCGCGCCGAACATCGAGATCGCCATCATCAAGGTGAAGGAGCTTTCCGGGTACAGCACATTGAGCAACGTTGCCAGGGCAATGCCGGAACTCGACAGCAACAAGGCATTCAGCGGGATTCCGGTCTTGCTCAACACCCCCATGGACTTGGGTGCATAACCACCGCGGGACAGGCTGAACATCATGCGGGTGGTGATGTAGAGCTGACTGTTCATCGCCGACAACGCCGCAATCAGGATCACGAAGTTCATCACGCCGGTTGCGCCGGGAATGCCGATGGTCTGCATGACGGTGACGAACGGGCTCTGCGCTTGACCGGCCTGAACCCACGGCACAATCGCCAGCATCAGGGCCAGGGTCAGCAGGTAGAACACCACCAGCCGCACGATGGTCGCGCGAAAGGCCTTCTTCACCGCCCGCTCCGGGTCCTGCGCCTCGCCGGCGGCCACTGCGATCATTTCCACGCTCAGATAGCTGAAGATCGAGACGATCACCGCAATCCACATGCCTTGCAGACCATTGGGAAAGAAGCCGCCGTGGGCGGTGTAATTGTGCACGCCGTAATCCGCGTTGCCGGATCCGAACACCACATACACCGCGAGGATGATGAAGCCTACAATCGCACCGATCTTGATGGTCGAGAACCAGTACTCGAAGGTGCCGAAGGTTTTCACGCTGATGGCGTTGAGCACGATCAGCATGCTCGAGAACGAAACAATCCAGATCCATTCCGGTACGTTGGCGAACCAGTACTTCATGTACATCGCCACCGCCGTCACTTCCGTGCCCACTGCCAGCACAATCGCCGCCCAATAGGCATAGCGCACCAGGAACCCGGCCAATGGGCTGACATAGAATTCGGCATAGGCGCCGAACGAGCCGGAGGTCGAATGGGCCACCGTCATTTCCGCCAGACAGCCCATCAACAGCAGGGTGATGATCGCGCCAATCGCGTAGCTGAGCAAAACACTCGGCCCGGCATAACCAATGGCGTAGGCACTGCCCATGAACAGCCCGGTGCCAATCGCACCGCCAATGGCGATCATGCTCATCTGACCCGAGGTGAGCTGGCGCCTGAGGCCCTGCTCACGCTTGGAGATGTTTTCAAAACCGGCGTTATCGGTCATTTTTCTTTCCTCTGAATATTGTCTTTCTTGAAGAGAGCAAATCGTTTGGGTTGCCGGTGGGGATCAGCCACGGATCAGAAAATATTCAGCGGATACTCGACGATCACCCGGACTTCGTTGTTGTCGGTGGTGTCCGCCCGGGCCACCTGGGCGGTGGAACGTATACTGGCCTGGCGCACACGTATCGACAGGTCCTTGGCCTTGCCCTCCTGCACCACGTAGCGCGCTTCAAGGTCGCGTTCCCAGCGCTTGCCGTCACTGCCGTAACGTCCATAGGCACCATTGGGGCCGCCGTCGTAGTGGCTGTCGTCGATATGGTCACCGCTCACATAGCGCGACATGAAGCTCAGGCCCGGCACGCCGAAAGGCGCCATGTCCAGGTCATAACGCAGCTGCCAGGAGCGTTCGTTGGGCGCGTTGAAGTCGAGGATCTGTACCGAGTTGGCAAGGAATATCGAGGTGCCCGGCTGCTGATCGAAGCCGAGGTAATCGAACGGCTCATCGCCATCGACCCGTTGGTAGGCCAGGGTCAAGCGGTGTGCACCCACCTTGTAAGCGGCGGCCAGCGACCAAGTGGTGTTGTCGATCTTGCCGGCCAGGCGCTGGCCATAGTCGTTGGTGCGATAGAGGTTGAAATCCAGGTTCAGCGACTGGTTTTCGCTCAGGGCATAGCTGTAGTTGGCGTTGGCGTAGTACTGCCGCCAGATATCAGCGAACTGCGAACCGTACAAGCTGACGCTCAATTGATCGCTCAGGGCATAGCTGCCGCCCAGATAATCGACGCTGCGAGTCTCGACCCCGGCATACAGCGCCTTGAGGGCGCCATCGTCGTTGGTCGACGCACTGTCATTGCCCGAAGTGAAGTGCCCGGCATCGAGTTGCAGTCCTTTCAACTCGTTGCTGATCAGCTGGAAACCATTGGCGTAGGTGGTGAACAGGCGCGCCGAGCCGGTGCCGAACACCGGGTTGAGCGGTGTCAGATTGCCGTATTTGAGTTCGGTCTTCGAGATCCGCGCCTTGAGCGCGCCACCCGCTTCGGAATACTCATCCTCGGCGCGTCCATCGGAACCGACCGGCAACAAACCGGTGCCGGTACGCCCCCTGCCGCTGTCGAGCTTGAGACCCAACTGCGCGTAGGCGTCGACTCCGAAACCCACTGTGCCCTGGGTATAGCCTGAACGGTAATCGAGCATAAGTCCGTGCGCCCACTCCTCCCGATAGTTCTGGCCGCCCGGGTTGTTGAGGTTGTTGCGGTAGAAATAGAAATTGCGATGGGTCAGGGTCAGGCTGCTGTCTTCAACGAATCCATTGTCGGGTGCGGCATGGGCCACTTGGCCGAGACAGCTGGTAATGGCGAGCGGCAAGGCGGGCCAAAGGGACAGTTTCATTCTGCGTGTTCCTTATTATTGTGTTTTCACAGAAGTGCTTATCGGAGGCGACCGAAGCCCTGCTGCCGGGAAATTCGCGGCAGCAAGACAAAGGCGTCGGGGGGTATCAGGTGACGCTGTGGCGGATCTGGAATTGCTCTTGCGACCAGGTTTTCTGATCAAGTATTTCGCCGAGGATCTGCACCGCATCCCAGACCTCGGTGAAGCTGGTGTACAGCGGGGTGAAGCCGAACCGCATGATCCGCGGCTCGCGGTAGTCGCCGATCACGCCACGGGCGATCAAGGCCTGGATCACCGCATAACCTTGGGGATGTTCGAAACTGACATGGCTGCCACGTTTGGCGTGTTCGCGTGGAGTGACCAGGGTCAGCTCGTGAGCGGCGCAGCGCTGCTCGACCAACTGGATGAACAGGTCCGTCAGCGCCAGGGACTTGCTGCGCAGGCTGGCCATGTCGGTCTGGGCGAAGACATCCAGACCACACTCGATCATCGCCAATGAAGTGATGGGCTGGGTGCCGCACAAATAGCGGGCGATTCCGCTGCTCGGCTGGTAATGCGACTCCATGGCGAACTGCCGCGAATGACCGAACCAGCCGGACAGCGGTTGCGCCACCAGATCGCACAACTCAGGGGAAACCCAGACGAAAGCTTGCGAGCCCGGACCGCCATTGAGGTACTTGTAGGTGCAACCGATGGCGTAGTCGGCGCGCGCCTGATGCAGATCGACCGGCACCGCCCCGGCGGAATGCGCCAGGTCCCAGATGGCCAGCGCGCCGCATTCATGGGTCAGCGCGGTCAGGGCCTGCATGTCGTGCATGTAGCCAGTCTTGTAGTTGACGTGGGTGAGCATGACCACCGCGGTGTCCTGGTCAATCGCTTGCGCCAGCTTTTGCGGGCTGTCGACCAGACGCAGGCTGTAGCCCTGCTGCAGCATGTCCGCCAGACCTTCGGCGATATACAGGTCAGTCGGAAAGTTGCTGGTCTCGCTGACGATCACCCGCCGCGTCGGCGCCCGCATGGCCTGCACGCGCAGGGCGGCGCTGAGCACCTTGAACAGGTTGATCGAGGTGGTGTCGGTCACCACCACTTCGCCGTCACCGGCGCCAATCAGCCCCGCCAGTCGATTGCCCAGACGTTCAGGTAAATCGCGCCAGCCAGCGCTGTTCCAACTGCGGATCAGGCCATTACCCCATTCATCGGCGATCACTGCCTGAGCACGCGCCAGCGCTGCGACCGGGCGCGCGCCGAGGGAGTTGCCGTCGAGATAGATCACCCCTTCGGGGAGCGCAAACTGCTGACGCAGAGGGGCCAGAGCGTCCTGCGCATCAAGCGTCAGACAATCGTTTCTTGTAGTCATTGGGTGTCCTGCTTTTTGAAAGAAGTGCCGTCCGGGCAGATCGCAATAGTCGGGTGTGAGTGTCGTGTTTCAGGCGTTATTTGCGCCTTCACGGTGAGGAAATAATGAACGAAGCTTTAGAGAATTTTCGTGCAAAGTAAGCGGCCATCTAGTATTTATCTCGAAGAAAATTCGAATCCAACTCCAAATATCGCGGATTTATTCTAGTCATGACTCTCGACCCCACAGACCTGCGGATCCTGCACCTCTTGCAGCGTGACGGCCGTATCAGCAACCACGAAATGGCAGAGAAAGTCGCACTGTCTCCGTCGGCCTGCTTGCGCCGTTTACGCTTGCTGGAAAGTGAAGGAATCATCACTGGCTATCGCGCGATGCTGAACGCAGAGAAGCTGGGAGTCGAACTGGAAGCCATCGTCCATGTGTCATTGCGACAGGACGTCGAGGACTGGCACGAGACCTTCATCAAGAAGGTCCAGTTGTGGCCGGAAGTGGTCACCGCCTACGTGATTACCGGGGCGAGCAACTATGTACTGCGGGTCCAGGCGCGTAACGTCAAGCACTTCTCCGACTTCATCGTCAACCACCTGAACCGCACGGCGGGGGTGACTGATATCCGCTCGGAAATCGTGTTGCAGAAAATCAAGGAGCAGGAGACGTTGCTTGATTTGGTGGTGCGTAAGTGAGCGCCAGTTAATGGATATCGATGATCAGGTGATCAATTGTGGCGAGGGAGCTTGCTCCCGCTGGAGCGCGAAGCGGTCCTGAAATTCGCAACCGAGGTTTGTCAGAGATCCCCCATCCGCAGGCTTTAGGGCTGCTTCGCAGCCCAGCGGGAGCAAGCTCCCTCGCCACAAATAGAGCTTCATCAGGCTGCTGTCGCAGATCTGATTCAATTCTGGACACCGGGATATTCAGACCCCGCGCATGCGCCGGGCTTCGTTACGCTGCAAGGTCATGCTGGGGGACTCGTCGAACAACTTGCGGTATTCGGCGGAAAAACGTCCCAGATGCGTAAAGCCCCAGCCCATGGCGATCGCGGAAATATTGCGCGCCGAACCGTGTTCGAGGATTTCCTGGCGCACAGCGTTCAACCGGTATTTTTTCAGGTAGACCATCGGCGACAGGGCGAAGTACTTCTTGAACGCCTCGCACAGCTTGAAACGCGAGACCCCGGCCGCGACCTCGATATCCTCCAGGTGCAAGGCTTCGCGAGCATTGTCGTGAATGTATTGCTTGGCCCTGATCAGGTAGTGCGGCAGTTTCACGCCGAGCACGTTGCGCAATTCTTCGGAGTAGTTGTTCGGCTGGGCGAGGATCAAGCCTTTGATCAATGAGCTTTCGATGTCCCGAGTGAAGACCACCTGTTCGTACAGTTCATTGCTGCGTTCCAGCTCCGCGATGAAATAACGCGCCATGCGCCACCACGAGGCCGACGCGCCGTCCACCGCATCCATCACCGGCTCGAAACGCAGCGGCGTATCCAACGGTCGCTGCAGCATGCCCTCCAGCGACTCGCTCATGGCGACGCGGGTGATCACCACCTGAACTTTGCGGCAGTCGCCGGAGATCGCCAGCATCTGGTTCTCGTTCGGGGAAATGATCACCCCTTGATCGCGGTTGGATTTCGACACGCTGCCATTCTTGCTCAGCTCCTGCTCGCCCACCAAAGGCAAACTCAGGCTGTAACTGCTGAAGTGCTCGGCGTCTTCGATATCGATGGTGACATCGGTGCCGTACGAGAGCGTGCCCAGGGTCGTGGCCATCGACTTGAACACATTGGCGCTGTGATGAAAGCGGATCCGCTCGGGCGTCGAAGTCTGGAGGCGGTGCGGCCCGCAGATACCAGACATCCAGCTCCTTGCACCCTCGAGGTCATAGTGATCGATACGAATGTCGCGAAACTGCGGATCAGCGTTGCTACTCATCACGGCGCACCCACGGCAAAGGCTATTGAACTATCGGCAAGGCCCGATCCTTGGCCATACGCATCCGGTAAAAACCGAAGATGATCAACACCCACACCGGTATGGCGAAGACTGAAGCGCGTATCCCTGGAATCATCAGCATGACGCAGACGATCATGGCCATGAAGGCCAGGCACAGGTAATTACTGTAAGGGAACCAGAACGCCTTGAAGCCCGGCACGATACCTCGCTGGCCCATGATTTTGCGAAATTTCAGGTGCGTCAGGCTGATCATCGCCCAGTTGATCATCAGCGATGCGACCACCAGTGCAAAGAGCAACTCAAGCGCTTCATGCGGGGCGAGGTAGTTAACCAGCACGGACAGCATGGTGATCAACGCAGATACGCCCAGCGCCAGTAGAGGCACGCCCTGCTTGTTCAGTTTCATCAGCGCCTTGGGTGCGTCGCCCTGTTCGGCCAGGCCATAGAGCATGCGGCTGTTGCAGTAGACGCCACTGTTATAGACAGAGAGCGCTGCGGTGAGCACCACGAAATTGAGGATGTGCGCTGCGGTGTCGCTGCCGATCAAGGAGAAGATCTGCACGAACGGGCTGCCGCTATAGGCATCGCCCGAAGCGCCCAGTGTCTGTAGCAGTTGATCCCACGGATACAGCGACAACAACACGGTGAGTGCGCCGACGTAGAAGATCAGCACGCGATAAACCACCTGGTTGATCGCCTTGGGAATCACCTTACCCGGCTCGCTGGCTTCAGCGGCGGTGATACCGACCAGTTCCAGGCCGCCGAAGGAGAACATGATGAACGCCATGGACATCAGCAACCCAGTGGTGCCGTTGGGAAAGAAGCCGCCGTGACTCCAAAGATTGCTGACCGAGGCCTGCGGGCCGCCCGTTCCGCTGAACAACATGTAGCAGCCCAGGACGATCATGCCAATGATCGCGACAACCTTGATGATTGCGAACCAGAACTCCATTTCGCCGAAGACTTTGACGTTCATCATATTGATCAAATTGACCAGGACGAAGAACACCGCCGCGCTGACCCAGGAGGGGACTTCCGGCCACCAGAACTGCACGTACTTGCCGACAGCCGTCAACTCGGCCATGCCCACCAGCACATACAGCACCCAGTAGTTCCAGCCGGACAGAAAGCCGGCATAGCCGCCCCAGTACTTGTGGGCAAAATGACTGAAGGAGCCGGCCACCGGTTCCTCGACAATCATCTCGCCCAGCTGGCGCATGATCAGAAAGGCGATGAAGCCGGCAATCGCATAGCCGAGGATCATCGACGGCCCGGCCGATTTGAGTACTCCGGCAGAGCCGAGAAACAACCCGGTCCCTATCGCTCCGCCCAATGCGATCAGCTGAATATGACGATTTTTCAGCCCTCGCTTGAGCTCGCCTTGCCTCAAGATTTCATCCGCCATCTGGTTACCTTTTAATTGTTATGGTCAGGCATGGTTTGAATGCGTCAATTTACTCAATTGCCGCTCGGTTTAAGCGTTCAAACATCATTCTCGGTAAATTAAAGAGTTGAGCGCACTCGCCACAACTCCGGGAACAACACGGTATCGAGCATCTTGCGCAGATAACCGACACCTTCTGTGCCACCGGTCCCTGGTTGAAAGCCGATGATCCGCTCGACCGTGGTCACATGCCGGAAGCGCCATTGACGGAACGAGTCCTCAAGGTCGATGAGTTTCTCCGCCAGCTGATAGAGATCCCAATAACGCGAAGGGTCAGTGTAGACCTCGCGCCAGGCGGCTTCGACCGACGCGTCATGCGCCGTCGGACTGCTCGGATCGCGCTCGAAACGCTGTGGGTCGATGGTCAAGCCTGCGCTGGCCATCAAGCGAATCGCCTCGTCATACAGCGACGGTGTGGCGATCGCCTTTTCAAGCGCCTGCAACAGTTCCGGCCGATGCGCATGGGGGCGCAACAGGGTCGCGCTTTTGTTGCCCAGAATGAATTCGATCTCGCGGTACTGGAACGACTGAAAGCCCGATGACTGCCCCAGAAACGGCCGTATCGCGTGGTACTCGGTGGGTGTCATGGTGGCCAGCACCGTCCAGGCATGCACCAGTTGATCAAAAATCCGCGAGACCCGCGCCAGCATCTTGAACGCGGGCGGCAACTCTCCCTGTCGAATGTGTTCACGAGCGGCTTTGAGCTCGTGCAGCATCAGCTTCATCCACAGCTCTGACGTCTGATGCTGGATGATGAACAGCATCTCGTTATGGTCCGGAGATAACGGGTGCTGTGCGCTGAGAATGCGCCCCAGATCCAGGTAGTCGCCGTAGCTCATGGAGTCGGAAAAATTCAGCTCGGCGTTATGCCATTCTTCCGTCTGGTTTGCAGGTGAATAGGGGCATTGGCTCATTGAGTCGGCTCCTCAAGTTGCGGTTTATTCAGTGGACGCAAAATTGCCCTGACCGGACTGGCGTCCAGATGGGCAAAACGCAGCGGCAGCGCGATCAATTCATAGTCCCCTTCCGGGACGTCATCGAGCACGATGCCCTCGAGGATGGCCATGCCATGTCGGGCTACGGCATTGTGCGAATCCATGGTTTTGGATTGCTGAGGGTCCAGCGACGGCGTATCGATACCGATCAAGCGCACACCGAGGTTCGCCAGCAGGTCGACGGTTTCTTTGGCGACGGCGGTGAAATCCGGATCCCAGGCGCTCAATGGCGCTTGTTGCCAGGTGCGCAGCAGCACCCGTTCAGGCAGGTCTTGCAAGCGACCTTCAAGCTGCTCGGGGTGTACCAGCCGGCCGCTATTCAGGCAATGCAGCACACGGCAAGGCCCCATATAGACATCGAGCGACACATCGCCAATGGCCACTCCATCAGCGCTGTAATGCAGCGGCGCGTCGACATGGGCCCCCGTGTGAGGCGACAGGGTGATACGCCCGACATTCACCGGACACTCGGGTCCGAACGTCCAAACGCGCTCTTCCTGGAAAGGTGTGTCACCCGGCCAGGTAGGTGTAGCGGTGCTCAGAGGCGGGCTGATATCCCACCACGACAGTGTTGTTTTCATTGTAAAGCTCTCGGCCTGTTCCGAGAGAATGATACGAGTGATACCTATGAATTTTCTTGCGAAAATATTCGGCAACAGCCAAATGTTTCGCACAAAATTCTAAAAATCCGGAATTTACCGGATGGAAATTTCAACGGAGAAAGCAGGCAGCTAAAAAGCTGTTTTCGTCCGCAAGGCACTTTCGCGAGCAAGCTCGCGAAAGCGGTAAATCAGGCGCCGAAGATCAACCAGCCACCCCCGCATCCGCCTTCAACCCCTGCCCCTCGATCGCGCGGATCGCACATTGCTCATCGACATCTGACAGATCACCGCTGATGCCCACCGCTCCCAACACAGTCCCGTCCTGATCCCGAACCAACACGCCGCCGGGTACCGGGACGACGCTGCCCTGCCCCAGACTATTCAGCGCGGCGAAGAAGGCCGGGCGTTGTTGGGCGTCCTGTGCCAGCAGGCGTGAGCCCTTGCCCAGGGCAATCGCGCCCCAGGCCTTGCCGATGGCGATCTGCGGACGCAGCAGGCTGGCGCCGTCTTCACGTTGCAGCGTTATCAGGTGCCCGCCGGCATCCAGTACTGCAACGGTCAATGGCGCGGCAGAGATCGCCCGCCCCGCGGTGATGGCCTGACCGGCCAGGTTGACTGCGACTTTCAAGGTTAAAGCGCTCATGGTGCCGTCCTCATTTTGTTATAGGGAAAGCCGTTGGATTGCTTTGTGTTGCGCAATCCGATGCAACAAATAGAACACAATGAATTATTTTTTTGTATACAATAATTTTCGAAAAGCGCGACATGCGACGAAAAGCCACAGTTATTTGGGCTTCCGACGAATGAAACAGCCGCTTGAGAAAATGGATTGACCTGCGCCGTCCGCCGTGAATACACTCTGCGCAAAGCCACTTGTATACAATTACAAAACGTAAGAGGCACAAAACCATGAGCAAAATGAGAGCAATCGAAGCCGCCGTTCTGGTGATGCGCCGTGAAGGGGTCGATACCGCTTTCGGCATCCCGGGCGCCGCGATCAACCCGCTGTACTCCGCCTTGCAGAAGGTCGGTGGCATCGATCACGTCCTCGCTCGCCACGTTGAAGGCGCCTCGCACATGGCCGAGGGTTACACCCGCACCAAGGCCGGCAACATTGGCGTGTGCATCGGCACATCGGGACCTGCCGGTACCGACATGGTCACCGGGCTCTACAGCGCCTCGGCCGACTCGATCCCGATCCTGTGCATCACCGGGCAAGCACCGCGGGCCCGTATGCACAAGGAAGACTTCCAGGCCGTCGACATCACCAGCATAGTCAAGCCGGTTACCAAGTGGGCGACCACGGTTCTGGAGCCGGGCCAGGTGCCTTACGCGTTCCAGAAAGCCTTCTACGAAATGCGCTCCGGCCGTCCTGGCCCGGTGCTGATCGACCTACCGTTCGACGTGCAGATGGCCGAAATCGAATTCGACATCGACGCCTACCAGCCGCTGCCATTGGCCAAGCCGAGCGCGACCCGCGTGCAGGTGGAAAAAGCCCTGGCCATGCTCGACCAGGCTGAACGCCCATTGCTGGTGGCCGGTGGCGGCATCATCAATGCCGACGCCAGCGAGTTGCTGGTGGAGTTCGCCGAGCTGACCGGTATTCCGGTCATCCCGACCCTGATGGGCTGGGGCACCATCCCGGACGATCACCCGTTGATGGTCGGCATGGTCGGGTTGCAAACCTCGCACCGCTATGGCAACGCCACGATGTTGAAGTCCGACGTGGTGCTGGGCGTCGGTAACCGCTGGGCCAACCGTCACACCGGTTCGGTCGACGTTTACACCGAAGGCCGCAAATTCATCCACGTCGACATCGAACCGACCCAGATCGGCCGCGTGTTCACCCCGGACCTGGGCATCGTGTCCGACGCCGCTGCCGCGTTGACCGTGTTCATCGAAGTCGCTCGCGAGTGGCAAGCCGCTGGCAAGCTGAAAAACCGCAGCGCCTGGCTGCAAGACTGTCAGCAGCGCAAAGCCAGCCTGCAGCGCAAGACTCACTTCGACAACGTGCCGGTCAAGCCGCAGCGCGTTTACGAAGAGATGAACCAGGTGTTCGGCAAGGACACCTGCTACGTCAGCACCATCGGTCTGTCGCAGATTGCCGGCGCGCAGTTCCTGCACGTCTACAAACCGCGTCACTGGATCAACTGCGGCCAGGCCGGCCCGTTGGGCTGGACCATTCCGGCCGCGCTCGGCGTGGTCAAGGCCGATCCGACCCGCAAGGTGGTGGCGCTCTCGGGCGACTACGACTTCCAGTTCATGATCGAAGAACTGGCGGTGGGCGCGCAGTTCAAGCTGCCGTACATCCACGTCGTGGTGAACAACTCGTACCTGGGGCTGATCCGTCAGGCGCAGCGCGGTTTCGACATGGACTACTGCGTGCAGCTGTCCTTCGACAACCTCAACGCTCCAGAGCTCAACGGCTACGGTGTCGACCATGTCGCGGTCGCCGAAGGCCTGGGTTGCAAGGCCCTGCGGGTATTCGAACCCGGCCAGATCCAGCCTGCCCTGCGCAAGGCTCAGGAGATGATCGAAGAGTTCAAGGTGCCGGTAATCGTCGAGATCATTCTGGAGCGCGTGACCAACATTTCCATGGGCACCGAGATCAACGCCGTCAACGAATTCGAAGACCTGGCGCTGGTCGGCAACGATGCGCCAACGGCGATTTCGTTGCTCGATTGATCCCCCCTGTGGTGAGCGAGTCTATGTGGCGAGGGAGCTTGCTCCCGCTCGGCTGCGAAGCAGTCGCAAAGTTTTTGGGGCCGCTTCGCGACCCAACGGGAGCAAGCTCCCTCGCCACACAGGCTTGCTTCCCACAGAGGGCCTACACACCTTTACAGGAGACCACCATGCCGCGTTTCGCAGCCAACCTGTCCATGCTGTTCACCGAGCAGGATTTTCTTGCCCGTTTCGACGCTGCCGCCAAGGCTGGCTTCAGTGGTGTCGAGTACCTGTTCCCCTATGACTTCAGCTCCGCCGAAATCAAGGCCAGGCTCGATGCCAACGGTCTGACCCAGGTGCTGTTCAACCTGCCGGCCGGTGACTGGGCCAAGGGCGAACGCGGTATCGCGTGCCTGCCGGATCGGGTCGAAGAGTTCCGCGCCGGTGTCGATCTGGCCATTGCCTACGCCCAAGTGCTGGGCAACACCCAGGTCAACTGCCTGGCCGGTATTCGTCCACAAGGCGTCGACGAGGCCACCGTGGAAAAAACCTTCGTCGCCAACCTCAAGTACGCGGCCGACAAGCTGCAAGCGGCGGGCATCAAACTGGTGATGGAAGCGATCAACACCCGCGACATCCCGGGCTTCTACCTGAACAACACGGCGCAAGCCCTGTCGATTCGCGAACAGGTCGGCAGTGCCAACCTGTTCCTGCAATACGACATCTATCACATGCAAATCATGGAGGGCGACCTGGCCCGCACCATGGCCGCGCACCTGGACGAAATCAACCACGTGCAATTGGCGGACAACCCAGGGCGCAACGAACCGGGCACCGGTGAAATCAACTACCGCTTCCTGTTCGAACATCTGGACCGCATCGGTTATCAGGGCTGGGTCGGCTGTGAATACAAGCCGCTGACCACGACCGAAGCGGGTCTGGGCTGGTTGAAAACCCATAACGCGATCTGATGTTGAAACAGAACCATTGTGGCGAGGGGGCTTGTCGGAACGCCGCACCGCCCCGTTCGGCTGCGAAGCAGTCGTAAACCTGCGAGCAAGTTTTATCTGGCACACCACGGCGGTTGGTTTGGGGTCGCTTCGCAACCCAGCGGGAGCAAGCTCCCTCGCCACAGAATGTGGTCTACCTCCGCTACGCGCACATTATTTGGCGACACAAAAACAAGAGGATTTTCTCATGGCTAAAATCGGATTTATCGGCACCGGCATCATGGGCCACCCAATGGCGTTGAACCTGCAGAAAGCCGGTCACAGCCTGTTCCTGTCGGCGCACCACGACCCTGCGCCTGCCGATCTGGTGGCCGCTGGCGCCGTCGCCCTGGCGAACCCGAAAGAAGTCGCCCAGGAAGCCGAATTCATCATCGTCATGGTTCCCGATACCCCGCAGGTCGATGACGTGCTGTTCCGCGCCGACGGTGTGGCGGCGGGCGTCGGCAAGGGCAAAGTCGTGATCGACATGAGCTCGATCTCGCCGACGGCCACCAAAACCTTCGCCGCCAAAATCAACGAAAAAGGCGCGCAATACCTCGACGCCCCGGTTTCCGGCGGTGAAGTCGGCGCCAAGGCTGCGACCCTGAGCATCATGGTCGGTGGTGAAGCCGATGCCTTCGAACGCGCCCTGCCGCTGTTCCAGGCCATGGGCAAGAACATCACCCTGGTCGGTGGCAACGGCGATGGGCAAACCGCGAAAGTGGCGAACCAGATCATCGTCGCGCTGAACATCCAGGCCGTGGCCGAAGCGCTGCTGTTCGCCTCGAAAAACGGTGCCGACCCAGCGAAAGTGCGTGAAGCGCTGATGGGTGGTTTCGCCTCGTCGAAGATCCTGGAAGTTCACGGCGAGCGCATGATCAAGGGCACCTTCGACCCGGGCTTCCGCATCAGCCTGCACCAGAAGGACCTGAACCTGGCCCTGGCCGGTGCGCGCGAGCTGAACATCAACCTGCCGAACACCGCCAATACCCAACAGGTGTTCAGCACCTGCGCGGCCATCGGTGGCAGCAACTGGGATCACTCGGCGCTGATCAAGGGCCTGGAACACATGGCGAATTTCTCGATTCGCGACAAGAAGTAAGCCCTGCCCCAAACCGCATCAAACCTGCAGGAGCGAGCCTGTGGCGAGGGGGCTTGCCCCCGTTTGAGTGCGTAGCACTCACAAGATCTTCAGTGCATCACAGATTTTGGGGCTGCTTCGCAACCCAACGGGGGCAAGCCCCCTCGCCACAGAGTCGCTCCCACAGGGTCCGCGACAAACCCAATAACAAGAATTCCGGGAGCCCGCCATGTCGGTCAATCCGCAACAATTGCTGCGCGAGCTGTTTGCCACAGCCATCGACGCGGCCCATCCGCAGCATGTCCTTGAAGCCCATTTGCCAACCGACCGCAGCGGTCGGGTGATCGTCATCGGCGCCGGTAAAGCCGCCGCAGCCATGGCCCAGGTGGTCGAACGCTGCTGGCAGGGTGAAGTGTCTGGCCTGGTGGTGACCCGCTACGGCCACGGCGCCCCGTGCGAAAAAATCGAAGTGGTCGAAGCCGCGCACCCGGTGCCGGACGCTGCCGGTCTGGCCGTCGCGAAACGGGTTCTGGAACTGGTCAGCAACCTGAGCGAAGACGACCGCGTGATCTTCCTGCTCTCGGGCGGTGGCTCTGCCCTGCTCGCCTTGCCCGCCGCCGGCATCACCCTCGCCGACAAGCAATCGATCAACAAAGCGCTGCTCAAATCCGGCGCGACCATCGGCGAGATGAACTGCGTGCGCAAGCACCTCTCGGCGATCAAGGGTGGGCGTCTGGGCAAAGCCTGCTGGCCCGCCACGGTTTACACCTATGCGATTTCCGATGTGCCGGGCGACCTCGCCACGGTCATCGCCTCCGGCCCCACCGTGGCCGACCCGAGCACCTCGGCTGAAGCGTTGGCGATCCTCAAGCGCTATGCCATCGAAGTCCCGGCCTCGGTGCGCACCTGGCTGCAAAGTCCCGAGTCGGAGACGGTCAAACCCGGCGATCCGAGCCTGGCCCGCAGTCATTTCCAATTGATCGCCCGCCCACAGCAGTCACTGGAAGCGGCGGCGGTGAAAGCCCGTCAGGCGGGTTTCAGCCCGTTGATTCTCGGCGACCTGGAAGGTGAATCCCGGGAAGTGGCGAAGGTCCACGCCGGCATTGCGCGGCAGATCGTCCAGCACGGCCAGCCGCTGGCGGCGCCGTGCGTGATTCTGTCCGGCGGCGAAACCACCGTCACCGTGCGCGGCAATGGCCGTGGCGGGCGCAACGCCGAATTCCTGTTGAGCCTGACCGACAGCCTCAAAGGCCTGCCCGGCGTCTACGCCCTGGCCGGTGACACCGACGGCATCGACGGCTCCGAAGACAACGCCGGCGCCATCATGACTCCGGACAGCTATGCCCGTGCCGCCGCCCTCGGCCTCACTGCCTGCGATGAGCTGGACAATAACAATGGCTATGGCTACTTCGCGGCGCTCGATGCACTGATCGTCACCGAGCCGACCCGTACCAACGTCAACGACTTCCGCGCCATTCTGATTCTCGAGAGCCCTAATCATGACGCCTGACAAGAAGGTCAAAATCCTCGCCACCCTCGGCCCGGCCACCGACGGGATCGACGATATCCGTGAACTGGTGCGCGCCGGGGTCAATATCTTTCGCCTGAACTTCAGCCACGGCGATCACGCCGACCACGCGCAGCGCTATCAGTGGATTCGTGAAGTCGAGCGCCAGCTGAATTATCCGCTGGGGATTCTGATGGACCTGCAAGGCCCGAAACTGCGGGTCGGCAAATTCGCCCAGGGCAAAGTGCAGCTATATCGCGGCCAGGCGCTGCGCCTGGATCTGGATGCGACGCCGGGGGACGAGCGCCGGGTCAACCTGCCCCACCCGGAAATCATCGCCGCGCTGGAGCCCGGCATGGACTTGCTGCTGGATGATGGCAAGCTGCGCCTGCGGGTGGTGACCAAGTACGCCGACGCCATCGACACCACGGTGCTCAACGGCGGCGAACTGTCGGACCGCAAAGGCGTCAACGTGCCGCAAGCGGTGCTCGACCTGAGCCCGCTGACCGCCAAGGACCGCCGTGATTTGAGCTTCGGTCTGGAGCTGGGGGTGGACTGGGTCGCGCTGTCGTTCGTGCAACGCCCGGAAGACATCCGCGAAGCCCGCGCGCTGATCGGCGACAAAGCGTTCTTGATGGCCAAGATCGAGAAGCCATCGGCCGTGACTCAGCTGCGGGAAATCGCTGAATTGAGCGATGCGATCATGGTCGCTCGCGGTGATCTGGGCGTGGAAGTGCCGGCCGAAAGCGTGCCGCAGATTCAGAAAAACATCATCGGCACCTGCCGCCAACTCGGCAAACCGGTGGTGGTGGCGACGCAGATGCTGGAGTCGATGCGCTTCTCCCCGGCCCCGACCCGCGCCGAAGTCACCGACGTCGCCAACGCGGTGGCCGAAGGCGCGGATGCGGTGATGCTGTCGGCGGAAACCGCGTCTGGCGAGTACCCGCTGGAAGCCGTGCAGATGATGAGCAAGATCATCCGCCAGGTGGAAAACGGCCCGGATTATCAGACCCAACTGGACGTGAGCCGGCCAAAAGCCGAGGCCACGGTGTCGGACGCCATCAGTTGCGCGATCCGCCGCATCAGCAACGTGCTGCCGGTGGCGGTGCTGGTGAACTACAGCGAGTCCGGCACCTCGAGCCTGCGGGCCGCACGGGAGCGGCCGACGGTGCCGATCCTCAACCTGACGCCAAACCTGCAAACCGCCCGGCGATTGACGGTGGCGTGGGGCGTGCACTCGGTGGTCAACGATCGGCTGCGACAGGTGGATGAAGTGTGCTCGACGGCGCTGGAAATCGCTCAGGCACAGGGGATGGCTCAGCGCGGGGATACGTTGCTGATTACCGCGGGCGTGCCCTTTGGGCAGCCGGGGTCAACCAATTCGTTGCGCATCGAGACATTGCTCTAAAGAACTCCCCCTGTAAGAGCTACCCCGGTAAGAACTACCCCTGTGGCGAGGGAGCTCGCTCCCGCTCGGCTGCGAAGCAGTCGTCGCTTTGGCATGACGGTTTCAACAGAAAGACCGCATTGCTGATTTCAGGGCTGCTCCGCAGCTCAGCGGGAGCAAGCTCCCTCGCCACAGGTTTGTGCAAGACCCTGGATTTTCCTCTGCCCTAGACCCCACCCATGCCTGCCAACCACTTCAACACCCACTGCCCCGACTGGGCGACCGCCCTGCTTAACGGCTTCAGCCAGATCTTTCTCCAGCGCCATCCGCTGAGCGGGCTGTTGTGTCTGTTAGCGATTCTTTTCACCGCGCCCGCTCTGCTCGGCGGTGCGCTGCTGGGCGGTGTCGCCGGGTTGCTTACCGCGCAACGTCGCGGGTATGCCAAGGCGGATCGTCAGGCCGGACTATTCAGTTACAACGGTATTTTGCTCGGCCTGCTGCTGAGCCTGTATTTCCCATGGTCAGCACTGTTGCCACCGCTGATCATCGCCTGCGGCGGCCTGAGTGCGATGCTCACTCAGCAATGGCTCAAAGGTGCTCGCGATCATCAATGTCTACCGGCGTACACCGCACCCTTCGTTGGGTTGAGCTGGTTATTGCTCGGCTTTGCCGCACCACAGCAACCCGCGCCGCTGATCGAACTGAACACCCTCAACCTGCTCGCTGCCGAATTGAAAGGCCTGGGGCAAGTCATGTTTCTCGGCCATCCCCTGGCCGGCGCGCTGATTGCCGCCGGATTACTGATCGCCGATCGCCACGCCTTTGTCTGGGCGCTGCTGGGCTCCGCTGCCGGCCTCGGATTTGCCCTTCTGCATGGCGAAACTTCAAATGCCTTGCAGGGTTTGAGCGGTTACAACGCGGTACTCGCCGCCCTCGCCTTCAGCCCGCAACGCCGCCAACCCTGGCTGCCGCTGCTCGGCATTCTGCTCGCGGTATTGCTCACGCCGGGGTTCGCCGCACTGGGCCTGGCAACGCTGACCGCGCCGTTCATTCTTGCCTGCTGGCTGATTCGCGCTGGCATTCGGGTGTTGCGTCAGTCCGCCATGGACAGCGCACCTTGCGCTGGCGGGGAGAATCACCCTAGGCTGCGCTGATTCTCGATTCAGGCGTTATCCATGGACAGCAGCAAAAACTGGCGTGAAGAGCTTTACGTCATGATCTTCCAGACCGACACCCGGGCCGGTCGGCGCTTCGACAGCATCTTGCTGTTGATCATCCTCGCCAGCCTGGTGATCGTGGTTCTGGACAGTATCGACAGCGTTCACCAGAACTACGCCGACGTGCTGGCGTACATCGAGTGGGGCTTCACCGTCATTTTCATCATCGAATACGGCCTGCGCCTGTATTGCTCACCCAAGCCGCTGCGCTACGCGTTCAGCTTCTATGGGTTGGTGGATTTGCTGGCGATCGTGCCGGGTATTCTCGCGCTGTATTACAGCGATGCGCAGTACCTGCTGATCATCCGGATCATACGAATGCTGCGGATTTTCCGCGTGCTCAAGCTCAGCCCGTATCTGAAACAAGCCAACTATTTGATGTCGGCGTTGCGCGGCAGCAAGCAGAAGATCGTGGTGTTTCTGCTCAGCGTCAGCACACTGGTGACGGTATTCGGCACCTTGATGTACGTGATCGAAGGCCCGGAGCACGGCTTCACCAGCATTCCCAAAGGGATCTATTGGGCTATCGTGACGCTGACCACCGTGGGTTTTGGCGACATCGTGCCCAAGACGCCGCTGGGCCAGGTGATTTCATCCCTGGTGATGATCACCGGTTACTCGATCATCGCTGTGCCGACGGGGATCTTTACCGCGGAACTGGCCAACGCCATGCGCGGTGATCAACTGCAGCACGATTGCCCGGTCTGCAAGAAAAACAGCCACGAGCACAGCGCGGCGTTCTGCTCTCGTTGTGGCAATGCGTTGTTCAAGAAAATGGAATAAGCAAAGTGTTTTTTAATCTTTAAGCGACTATGCGAGTCCGGCTATAGTCGCTGGCAAATTGCCAACAATTTCCATCGAACACGTTTGATAAAACAAGGAATGCGCAGTGAAAAAACTCTTTGGCGCCTCACTTCTGGCCGCTGGCCTGGCCTTGAGCAGCATGGCTCAGGCCGCACCGACCCTGCTTAACGTTTCCTACGACGTGATGCGAGATTTCTACAAGGACTACAACGCTGCCTTCCAGAAACACTGGCAAGCCGAGCACAACGAAAACATCACGCTGCAGATGTCCTTCGGCGGCTCCAGCAAACAGGCGCGCTCGGTGATCGATGGCCTGCCGGCTGACGTCATCACCATGAACATGGCCACCGACATCAACGCCCTGGCGGACAACGGCAAACTGGTCCCGGACAACTGGGTCACACGCCTGCCGAACAACAGCGCGCCGTTCACTTCGGCCACCGTATTCATCGTGCGCAAAGGTAACCCGAAAGCCCTGAAAGACTGGCCGGACCTGCTCAAGGACGGCGTGCAGGTGATCGTCCCCAACCCGAAAACCTCGGGCAACGGCCGCTACACCTACCTCTCGGCCTGGGGCTATGTGCTGAAAAATGGCGGTGACGAAAACAAGGCAAAAGCCTTTGTCGGAAAACTGTTCAAACAAGCGCCGGTGCTGGATACCGGTGGCCGCGCGGCCACGACTACGTTCATGACCAACCAGATCGGCGACGTGCTGGTGACCTTCGAAAACGAAGCGGAAATGATTGCTCGCGAGTTTGGTCGTGATCAGTTCGAAGTGATTTACCCGAGTGTTTCCGCCGAAGCCGAGCCGCCGGTGTCGGTGGTCGACAAAACCGTCGACAAGAAAGGCACTCGCACGGTTGCCGAGGAGTATCTGAAATACCTGTGGTCGCCGGAAGGTCAGGAAATTGCGGCTGCCAACTACCTGCGTCCGCGTGACCCGGCGGTGCTGGCGAAATACACCGATCGCTTCCCGAAAGTGGATTTCCTGTCGGTGGAGAAGACCTTTGGTGACTGGCGCACCGTGCAGAAGACTCACTTCAATGATGGTGGGGTTTTCGACCAGATTTACAACGGCCAGTAATCACTGAGTTCAATGAAAGAGGCGACCTGTGAAGGTCGCCTTTTTTGTGGGATACCGTTACATCGGCGGTGTCACACCGTCCTTACCGGCCGAAATGGATTGAGCGGTCAGCGTCCCGTCGGCACTCTGGGTCACAAACGTCACGATCTTCACGCCCACCTTCAGCAAGCTGCGATCCCCCGACACCAGATTGACGATCGGCACATCCTCCGGCACCAGAATCGTCTGTTGGCCGCCCTTGTAATTGACGGTCAGAACCCGGCCGTTGCTGACCACCAGATCGCCTACGCTGCCATTGGTCATGCTGCTGCCCTTGACCAGATCAAAAGGCCGATGGCCGTCGCCGCTGCCGGCCAGTTCCGGCGGGAAGACGTGGACTTCCAGCGCCTTGAGCGTGCCATCCTCCTGCGGCACGGCAGCCGAGCCGATGTAGCTGCCGGGCTTGATGTCTTCGATATTGGCCAGGGTGACGGCGCGAATTTTGGTGTCCTTGGTCAGGTTGATCACCACGTTTTCGCCGCTGTTGACATGGACCGTCATGACGTCGGCGCTGACGCCGGTGATCTCGCCGCGCACGCCAACGCGCATTCCCGGCGGCACATCGGCAGCCTGGGCAAAACCTGTCGTGAACAAGCTGATCAAGGTAACAACGCAGGCGCCACGGATCAGGTGACGGAACATCGCATTCATATCGAAGTACCTTCCGGTTTATGGAGCGCAGGACAACATAAGCACGCTATCGAAGAGGATGTCAGTGAATGTATCATCGGATCCCACTGTTTGGACGCATGGTTCATCGGCAGACAGCGCATACCGGCGTCACTCATTCCGCAAAAGAATGATTACTATCAATCCAAACCCTCTTCCGCCGCTCTAGCCAGCCGATTAGCCTCTGCGCATTCCTTCTTGTTCAGCGAGCCATGTTATGAATCCAGCGACTCAGGCGCCCCACGGTGCCGCGACAATGACCCGGGGCATGGTGCTGCTTTTCGCCTTCTGCTGCGGCGCGATCGTCGCCAACATCTACTACGCCCAGCCGATCATCGGCCTGATCGCGCCGGACATCGGCCTGACCGACACCATGGCCAGCCTGATCGTTTCGCTGACGCAGATTGGCTATGCGCTGGGCCTGTTCTTCCTGGTGCCGCTGGGCGATCTGCTGGAAAACCGCCGCTTGATGATCATCACCACCGCGGTGGCGATTGCCAGTTTGCTAGGCGCGGCGTTCACCGATCAGCCGAACGTGTTTCTGCTGATTTCGTTGCTGGTGGGTTTCAGCTCGGTGTCGGTACAGATCCTGATTCCGCTGGCCGCCCACCTGACGCCGGAAGCGTCGCGCGGCCGTGTGGTTGGCGGGATCATGGGCGGTCTGCTGTTGGGGATTCTGCTGGCACGGCCGGTGTCCAGCGTAGTGGCCGACCACTTCGGCTGGCGCGCTATGTTCGTCATTGCCGCAGTTTTGATGGCTGCAATCAGCATCGTACTGGCCCTGACGGTGCCCAAGCGCCAGCCTGATCACAGCGCCTCTTATGGCCAGTTACTGGGCTCGCTCTGGACGCTGCTGCGCCAGCAACCGGTGTTGCGTCAACGGGCGTTTTATCAGGGTTGCATGTTCGCTACGTTCAGCCTGTTCTGGACCGCCGTGCCGCTGGAACTGGCGCGCAATCACGGTCTGTCGCAAACCCAGATCGCGATCTTCGCCCTGGTCGGAGCCATCGGCGCGATTGCCGCACCCATCGCTGGTCGACTGGCCGATGCCGGCCACACCCGCCTCGCCTCGCTGCTGGCGATGCTGTTCGCCAGCCTGAGCTTCCTGCCGGCCTTCATCCACCCGGCCTACAGCGTCATCGGCCTGGCCGTGACCGGCGTGGTACTGGATTTCTGCGTGCAAATGAACATGGTCCTCGGCCAGCGCGCGGTCTACACCCTCGACGCCAAGAGCCGCGGCCGTCTGAATGCACTGTACATGACCAGCATCTTCATCGGCGGCGCGTTCGGCTCATCAGTGGCCAGTGCGGTGTACGAACACGGTGGCTGGTTGTGGATCGTGATCGTCGGCAGCGTGTTTCCGTTGCTGGCGTTGTTGCGGTTTTTGAGTGTGTCGGAGAAACCGGCACTGGCGACGGCGTAACAACGTTAGAAACATCGTGAACAAACGTAAGTCCCTGGGTGAGCGGGCTTGCCCGCGAAAGCGTCAGGTCAGTCGACATTTCTGCTAAATGTCACACCGCCTTCGCGAACAAGCCTACACACCCGATCTCCAGCACTAACGCGACTGCATAAGGAGCTGAAAAGCCGGTCGTTTCGTTTATTGCGATTTTCGTTTGATTCGAATAGCCTTCCAATATCGATTATTCAGAATATTGGAAAGCATCATGTCACCAGTTATCCATCCCCCCCTTAACCTGCCCATGGAGCGTGAGGTCCAGGCCGCTATCGAAGGTCAGCGCGCCTTGGCTGCCTACCTCGCCACCCAATTCGAAACTCAGCATATCCAGATTTTCGATGAGCAGAATGAAGCACACAGCGTCGAACTTCCCACCTCAGCGCTTCGGTTGCTTGTCGACATCCTGGCAGAGCTCGCTGCAGGCAACGCCGTCAAAGTGGTCCCGGTACACGCTGAACTGACCACCCAGGAAGCGGCGGACTTGCTCAATGTCTCACGCCCGCACCTGATCAAACTGCTGGAGTCCGGTGAGTTGTCCTACCACAAAACCGGCAAGCACCGACGTGTGCGCTTTACCGATTTGATGGACTATAAAACCCAGCGCGACATAGCCAGCGAGCAAGCAATGACGCTTCTCGCCGAGCAGGCACAAGCGTTAAGGACAGGATACGAGTGAGGCACTCCCCTTTTACCGCTGTATATGACGCATGTGTTTTGTACCCCGCCCCCTTGAGAGATTTTTTGATGTGGCTCGCGCTCTCCGGGCGTTTCAGGGCGCGATGGTCACTGGAGATACATAACGAATGGAAGCGCAATCTACTGAAGAACCGCCCGGACCTGACAACAGAGCAGTTGGATCGCACGTCCGACTTGATGGATCAGGCCATACCTGATGCTTGCGTCTACGGTTACGAAAGGCTGATCGAAGGGCTAACACTGCCTGACGTCGATGACCGACATGTTCTGGCTGCCGCTATACGCTGCAATGCCAGTGTCATTGTGACCTTTAATCAGAAAGATTTTCCTGACGAAACACTGGGACCTTTTGGCATCGAGGCCCAGCATCCTGACGAGTTCGTCGATAACCTCTTCGATCTGGACCCGGCAGCAGTTGTTGCGGCAGCACAACGACAACGCAAACAGCTAAAGACGCCGCCGATGGATGTCAGCACTTATCTCGAACTGCTGTTACGCCTGGGCCTGACTCGGTCGAGCAAGGCGTTGACCCACTATCAGGCAATTCTTTAATCGCCTTTCATAAATGCCAGAAAGCAAAACGGCGATCCTCAGATCGCCGTTTCCATTTACTGCCCGAACTGTCTGCCCAACCCACCCGGCACTCCATGGATATCCGTCTCTTCCCACGGCCCGTTCGGGCTGATCGAACGGCTCCAGCCGTTGTCCCAGCGGTAGTAGGTGCGCTGGCGGTAGAAGGTGTTGGTTTGATTGTCGAGGACGTAAACACCGAGTTTCGCATCCCAATGGCTGTTGCCCCCCGGTGGCGGGGCGAAGCTGGCGGAGGTGCGTTGCACCGGCTTCGATGGTTTGCTCGGCGTGACCGGTTTGCTCGGTGTGGTCGGTTTGGTGCTCGGCTGTGAGGGCGGAATCGGCGGCAGCCGTTCGGGCTCGTGCTCCTGGACCGCACAAGCGCTTAGCCCCAAAACCATCATGCTGAGGAGAGTGATACGAGCGAAGGCGGTCATGGTGGCGTTTCCTGTTATTTATCCGGGCTGTCGATGGTCAGTTTTTGTGGCGCGGTGGTGCTGGTGGCCAAAGGTTGGCTACGACCGATCCATTCGCCGGCAGTCGGTTGGCCGGCGCGGGAGATGCGCGCAACCAGTTGGACTTCGGGGAAGTTCGACAGTTTCAACTGGGGCATCATTGCATCCGCATCGCCCAGCTCGACGGTCGCTGGCAGGTCGGCAACGGTCAGACGCTTGGCCGCCAATGGTGCGGGCGGGCCTGCGGTGGCGCGGGCGAAGATGAACACGCTGTCGCCGGGCTGGACCTTGGCTTTCAAGTCCGGTGCAAGATCGACACGCACCTTGAGCAGTGCTGCAACCTTTACTGCCGGCGCCTGAACCTGAGCCACCTTGCCACCGCTGGCTTCAAGCTTCTCGGCGGCCTTGGCGATACCGCCTTGCAGTGCGACACGGGATTGGTCATCCGGCGGCAGTTGCACCAACAGACGATTCCAGTAGTCGATAGCTTCCTGGTAACGCTCGCCTTCGAAGGCCGCGATGCCCAGCAGACCGAGGCTGGTGACCTCCTTCGGATCGGCTTTCAGTGCTTCGTCAGTCAGGGCCTGGACCTTGCCCGACCACTTCTTGCCATCGGCGAAGTATTGGGCCTGAGCCCACTGCCCGAGCAGTTCCGGCTGGCGACCGGCCAGGTTCACGGTGCGTTCGAAGATCTTCGCCGCATCGCCAGGGCGGTCCTGAGCCATGTAAGTGCGGCCAAGGAAATACAGGCCTTCGGCCGAATCCGGTTGGGCCGCAACCGCACGCTCCAGGCGACGGGTCATGTCTTCCATCGACTGCGGCGCCTGGGCGAACTCGCGGGTCAGCTCGACTTTGTCGCTGGCACCGAAATGCAGGTACAGCCCAAGGCCCAGCACAGGCACCAGAATTGCCGCCAGCAATGGCAATGGCTTGCCCAGGCGCGACACTCGCGGTGCCTCGACGCCTTCGGTGTCGGCAAGCAGTTCACGGGCGGCTTCGGCGCGGCCGGCATTCATTTGCTCGGCGTTGAGTACGCCTTCTTCCTGCTGAGTCTGCAACTCAGCCACGCGCTCCTGATACAGCGCGACGTTAAGCGCCGTACGATCCTCTTCAAGCTGGGCGCGACGACCGCGCAGAACGGGGATCAGCAAAAAACTCAGGGCTACCAGAAGCAGCAGGCCTGCAGCGAGCCAGAAATCAATCATGCTTGGTTTTATCCAACAGGTGGTCGAGGCGCTCGCGCTCATCAAAAGAAAGCGTGTCCGGGCTGTCAGCGCGTTGCACGCGACGACGGCGGACGATCACGGCGATGATCACAAAACCGCCCAGCAGCAGGCCGGCCGGGCCGAACCAGAGCAATGCGGTCTTGGCATTCAGAGCAGGTTTATAGCGGACGAAATCACCGTAGCGGTCGACCATGAAGTCGATGATCTGCTGGTTGTCCTTGCCCTCGCCGAGCATGCGGAAAATCTCTTTGCGCAGGTCGGCGGCGATCGGTGCGTTGGAATCGGCAATGTCCTGATTCTGGCACTTTGGGCAACGCAGCTCTTTGGTCAGCTCGCGAAAACGCTCGCGATCGCCCTCTTTGGCGAACTCATAGGTATCGATGGCGGCGTGGGCCACACCGGCCATGCTCAACCCTAGAACGGCGGCGGCAATCCAGCGCTTCATGGCTTGGCCTCGTCGACCAGCGCCTGATACTTGGCCGCCAGTTTTTCGCGCCAGACCTGTTCGTCGATCACCCCGACGAATTTGTCGCGGATGATGCCCTTGGCGTCGATGAAGAAGGTTTCCGGTGCGCCATACACGCCGAGGTTCAGGCCCAGGGTGCCTTCATCGTCACGGACGTCCAGTTGATACGGGTTGTGGAACTCGGCCAGCCACTTCAAGGCGTCTGCATTGGTGTCCTTGTAGTTGATGCCGTAGATCACCACGCCCTTCTCGGCCAGTTTGTTCAACACCGGGTGCTCGACCCGGCAGGAAATGCACCAGGTGCCCCAGACGTTGACCAGCGCCGGTTTACCCAGAATGTCCGCTTTGGTCAGGGTTTTGTCGCCCTGCACCGAGAGCAGGGAAAACTCCGGGAACGGCTTGCCGATCATCGCCGAGGGCAACTCGGCCGGGTTCAGGTACAGCCCCCGATACAGAAAAACAGCAACCACCAGAAAAATCGCCAGCGGCAACAGCATCAACCAACGTCTCATGCGGTGGCTCCCGTCATGCCGAGCGCTTCACGCACACGACTTTTTACCTTGACCCGATAACGGCGATCCAGCGCCGCCAGCAACCCGCCTACACCTGTGAGCAGCCCACCGAACCAGATCCAGCGCACGAACGGTTTGACGTGCACGCGAACCGCCCAGGCGCCCTCGCCCAACGGCTCGCCCAGTGCGACGTACAGGTCACGGGTGAAACCGGCGTCGATCCCGGCCTCGGTCATCATCGAGTTCTGCACCGTGTACAGGCGTTTTTCCGGGTGCAGCACGCTGACTTCCTTACCGTCGCGGATCACCCGTACGGTGCCCTTGTCGGAAGTGAAGTTCGGGCCTTCGAAGTGCTTGGCGCCTTCGAACACAAACTGGTAACCGGCCAGGCTCATGGACTCACCCGGCGCCAGGCGCAGATCACGCTCGGCACTGTTCTGGCTCGACAACACGACACCCAGCGCGCACACGGCAATGCCCAAATGCGCGAGTTGCATGCCCCAATAACTGCGGGTCAGGGTCGGCAGTCCTTTGATCAAGCCTTTGTGGCGAGTCTTGTCGAAAATGTCCCGCACACCGGCCAGCAACACCCAGGCAGCCAACATGAAGGTTGCCAGCACCGCCCAGTTGAAATCGCCGTAAGCAACACCCGCCACGACGGCCAGCGCGGCGCTGCCGAGTAATACCGGGGTCAGCATGCTCACCAGCCATTTGACCGGGGTGTCTTTCCAGCGCACCACCACACCGACCGCCATCACTATCATCAGGATCGCCATCAACGGAATGAACAGCGCGTTGAAGTACGGCGGGCCGACCGACAGCTTGGCACCGGTCATCGCGTCAAGGATCAGCGGATACAGGGTGCCCAGCAGAATCATCGAAGCAGCCACCACCAGCACCAGGTTGTTGCCCAGAAGCAGGGTTTCCCGGGACCAGAGGTTGAAGCCGACATGGCTCTTGACCACCGGCGCGCGCAGGGCGAACAGCGTCAATGAACCACCGACCACAAACAGCAGGAAGACCAGAATGAACACGCCACGCTCAGGGTCGGAGGCAAAGGCGTGAACCGAGGTCAGCACGCCGGAACGCACCAGGAAGGTCCCGAGCAGGCTCAACGAGAATGCGGCAATGGCCAACAGCACGGTCCAGCTCTTGAACACACCACGTTTTTCCGTGACCGCCAACGAGTGAATCAGCGCCGTGCCCACCAGCCAAGGCATGAAGGACGCGTTTTCCACCGGGTCCCAGAACCACCAGCCGCCCCAGCCGAGTTCGTAGTAGGCCCACCAGGAGCCCAACGTGATACCGATGCCAAGGAAGGCCCAGGCGACGATGGTCCACGGGCGGGACCAGCGCGCCCACGCCGCATCGAGACGACCGCCCAACAGCGCGGCGATGGCGAAGGCGAAGGCCACGGAGAAACCGACGTAACCCATGTACAGCATCGGCGGATGAACAATCAGGCCGATGTCTTGCAGCAGAGGATTAAGATCGCGCCCGTCCGCCGGCATCTGCGGCAAGATCCGGGCGAAAGGGTTAGACGTCAGGATCAGGAACAGCAGGAAACCCGTGCTGATCATGCCCATCACCGCCAGCACCCGGGCCAGCATCACTTGCGGCAACTGTCGGGAGAACACCGACACCGCGAAGGTCCAGCCGCCGAGAATCAACGCCCACAGCAGCAACGACCCTTCGTGAGCGCCCCACACGGCGCTGAACTTGTAGTACCACGGCAGCGCGCTGTTGGAGTTGCTGGCCACGTAGGCGACGGAGAAGTCGTCCGTCATGAACGCATAGGTCAGGCAACCGAAGGCGAACAGCAAAAACGCGAACTGCCCCCACGCGGCCGGCTGGGCCAGGCTCATCCACAAACGGTCGCCGCGCCAGGCACCGAGCAACGGCACCACGGCCTGCACCAACGCAAAACACAACGCCAGGATCATGGCCAGATGGCCGAGTTCGGGGATGAACAGCCCCGAGCTGTAAAGTGCGGAAGTCATCCGTTAGCCCTCCTTGGCTGGCGTAGGTGCCGACTGACCACTGTCTTTCAACGCCTTGGTCACTTCCGGCGGCATGTACTTCTCGTCGTGCTTGGCCAGCACTTCGTCGGCCACCACCACGCCATCAGCGTTGAGCTTGCCGAGGGCAACGATGCCCTGCCCTTCGCGGAACAGGTCCGGGAGGATGCCGCGATAGCTGATGGTCACGGATTTGTTGAAGTCGGTGACGATGAATTTCACGTCCAGGGAATCGCCGGAACGTTGCAGCGAGCCTTTTTCGACCATGCCGCCCGCACGGATGCGCGTGTCTTGCGGCGCTTCGCCATTGGCGATCTGGGTCGGGGTGTAAAACAGATTGATGTTCTGCTGCAGGGCGCTCAGGGCCAGGCCGACGGCAGCGCCGACACCGACCAGGATCGCGAGAATGATGACAAGACGCTTTTTACGCAGCGGATTCACTGGCCGTTCTCCCGGCGCAAACGACGCGCCTCTTGTTGCAGATACCGCTTGCGGGCCAGGATCGGCGCCGCCACGTTGAGGGCCAGCACCGCCAGGCAAATGCCATAGGCTGACCAGACATACAGGCCGTGATGGCCCATGGCGAGAAAGTCGCCGAATGAAGCGAAACTCATCGAGCGGCCTCCAGACTGTTCTGCACTTCGGATTTCACCCAGCTCGCCCGGGCTTCGCGCTTGAGCACTTCAAGGCGCATGCGCAGCAACAGCACCGCGCCGAAGAAACAGTAGAACCCCAGCACCGTCAGCAGCAGTGGCAGCCACATCTCGGCGGGCATCGCCGGTTTTTCGGTGAGGGTGAACGTCGCGCCCTGGTGCAGGGTGTTCCACCACTCCACCGAGTATTTGATGATCGGGATGTTGATCACGCCGACAATCGCCAGCACCGCGCAGGCCTTGGCCGCGCTGTCACGATTGCTGATGGCGTTGCCCAGCGCAATAAGACCGAAGTACAGAAACAGCAGAATCAACATGGACGTAAGTCGCGCATCCCAGACCCACCACGAACCCCAGGTCGGTTTGCCCCAGATCGCTCCGGTAACCAGCGCCACGGCGGTCATCCAGGCACCGATCGGGGCGGCGCATTGCAGGGCGACATCGGCCAGTTTCATTTTCCACACCAGCCCGACAACGCCGCACACGGCCAGCATCACGTAGATCGACTGCGCCAGCATGGCGGCAGGAACGTGGATATAGATGATTCGAAAGCTATTGCCTTGCTGGTAGTCCGGCGGTGCGAAGGCCAGGCCCCAGACCACGCCGACGCTAATCAGCAGCAACGCCGCGACGCTCAGCCAGGGCAGCAATTTGCCACTGATGCCGTAAAACCATTTGGGCGAGCCGAGCTTATGAAACCAGGTCCAGTTCATTGCTGTTTCCATCACGGTTGCTGTTCGTTATCACGAAACAGCCAAAGGGTCTTTACTGGTTAAATTTTAACCAGACCTCATTATTCGCCGACACTGATCTTCAGGCCAGCAGCTATTGCAAAAGGTGCCAGGGTTATCGCCAGGGCGGTCAGGCTACCAAGCCACAAGAGATAACCGGTCGCCGGCATGCCCTGCAATGCCGCCTGCAAGGCGCCACTGCCGAGAATCAACACCGGGATATACAGCGGCAGAATCAGCAGCGCCAGCAACAGGCCACCACGCTTCAATCCTACCGTCAGCGCCGCGCCCACCGCACCGAGCAGGCTCAACACCGGTGTACCGAGCAATAAAGAAAGCAGCAACACCGGCAGACAAGCGGCAGGCAAACCGAGCATCAGCGCCAGCAATGGCGCGAGCAAAACCAGTGCCAGGCCGGAAAAGGCCCAGTGTGCCAGCACCTTGGCCAGCACCAGAAGAGGCAGGGGGTGCGACGAAAGGACCCACTGTTCAAGGGATCCGTCTTCGAAATCACTGCGGAAGAGCCCGTCCAGCGAGAGTAAAACCGATAAAAGCGCCGCCACCCAGACCAGCCCCGGAGACAAGGTTTGCAACAATTGAGTCTCGGGACCAACCGCCAGCGGGAACAAGGAGACGACGATGGCGAAAAATACCAACGGGTTCGCCAATTCGGCGGGACGGCGGAACAGCAAACGAGCCTCACGGGCGACCAACAGGCCGAAAACACTCATACGGCCCAATTCCCCAAATCAATGTCGCGATAACCGGCCGGCATCCGGCTCAGCGTGTGGTGAGTGGTCAGCACCACCATGCCGCCGTGCTCGCAGTGCGCGGCCAGGTGTTCTTCGAGTTGCGCCACGCCTTGTTTGTCGAGCGCGGTGAATGGCTCGTCGAGGATCCACAGCGGCGGGCTGTCCAGGTACAACCGCGCCAACGCCACACGACGTTGCTGGCCGGCAGACAGGGTGTGACAGGGAACATCCTCGAAACCGCGCAGCCCCACCGCCGCCAGTGCTTGCCAGATCGCCTCATGGGAGGCCGGTTGATGCAAGGCGCAGAGCCAGCTGAGGTTTTCTTCGGGGGTCAGCAGGTCCTTGATGCCGGCGGCATGGCCGATCCACAGCAGGTTGCGCGCCAGTTCACTGCGTTGTTCGTTCAGTGGCTGGCCGTTGAGCAACACTTGACCGGCGGTCGGATGCATCAAACCGCAAAGCAGACGTAGCAGGCTGGTCTTGCCACTGCCGTTAGGGCCGCTGATCTGTAACATTTCGCCACTGGCCAGTCGCAATTCGAGATTTTCGAAGAGCAGCCGAAGGTCTCGCTCACAGGCAAGGGCAACGGTTTGCAGGACAGGACTGGTCAAGGGTTCACGGGCCTTATGCGGTTCAAGTCGGCTCTGGCGCGGCCGTTAAAGAGATGCAGCATAGATGCTATGACGGCTTGTTCTAGAGAGCTGCGTCAATCAATTGCAATGTTTTCGCCACTCAGCGAAAGACGGGCGGCATTATACATGGCGTTCCCTACTCTCAAGAGTGCAATTTCCTCAGGTTGTGTCCGCGTATGACAGGCGAAATGAACATCCTCCCGCTCCCGCCAACCACCCCGGCGACTTCGCGCCCTTTGGTGATCAGCGGCGAGTTGCTCAAGCTGCTGACGCCGATGGAGGGCCTGATCACGCCCGGTCAGACCGCCAAGGCTGAAGTGCTGTCGCTCAAGCAGGCGGATCAGACCTTTCAACTGTTGCTCAAGGTCACTCTCGACAGCGGCCGCCAGACCACAGTCCAGGCCACCAGCACTCAGCCGTTGCCCCAGGGCACCAGCCTGTCGATCACCCAGCCGTCGGCGGGCAGTCTGGCGGTCACGGTGCAACAGGCCATCGCCTCCAGCGTCGCCACCCTCACCCGTATCGATACCGCGCAACTGCCGGTCGGCACCCTGCTGCAAGGCAAAGTGCTGACCTCTCAGGTGATGCCGCAGGTGCCGGGCCAGCCGACGGTGTTTCGCTCGATGGTGAGCCTGCTCAACACCGCGCTGAGCGGCAACACGTTGAGCATCGACAGCCCGACACCGCTGCGCATCGGCACCTTGCTGAGCGCCTTGGTGCAGGACACCCAGACACTCAAATTCGTGCCGCTGAGCAGCCGTCAGGAACAGTTGGCGGTGACGCAACAATTGGTCAGCCAGCAAAGTCGCCAGGGTTCTCTGGATGGCTTGATCAAGGTCCTGCAAAACCTGCCGCCGTCGGATCAAACCTCCAGCGACCTGCGCGCTGCCGTGGACAAATTGCTCGCCGGCCTGCCGGACGTCCAACAATTGAGTACGCCCAAAGGCCTGGCCCAGGCGCTGGCCAACAGTGGCCTGTTCCTCGAAGCCAAATTGCTGACCGGACAAAACCCGACGCTGGTGCCAGACATGAAAGGCGACCTGCTCAAGCTGATCGCCCAACTGACGCCGGGCCTGCCGGCCAACACCAATCTCAACGCAATCATCGCCGCCAACACCCTGGCCCAGGCCATGCCGAGTTTCGTGCGCAATGCCCTCGGCATGCTCGGGCAAGTCAGTGCCAAACCGTCGCCGACCAGCTTCCCACTGCCCGAGCGCCTGCTGCAAAGCGCGGAAGGCGAAGATGATCTCGAGCACCTGCTGCGCCTGGCTGCGGCGGCGGTTTCACGTTTGCAAAGTCATCAGCTGTCGAGCCTTGAGCAGACTGGCGTCACCAGTGACGGGCGGTTGATGAGCACCTGGCAACTGGAAATCCCCATGCGCAACCTGCAGGACATCGTGCCGTTGCAGGTCAAATTCCAGCGCGAAGAAGCCCCCGAAAAAGAACAACCGCGCGAACGCCGCGACGAACGCGAACCCAAGCAACCGCTATGGCGCGTCGAGCTGGCATTCGACATGGAACCGTTGGGGCCGTTGCAGATTCAGGCCCAACTGATCAAAGGCAGCCTCTCCAGTCAGCTGTGGGCCGAACGGCCGTACACCGCGAGCCTGATCGAAAGCAATCTGGCCGCGCTGCGCCAGCGCCTGCTGGATTCCGGGCTGAACGTCGGCGATCTGGATTGCCACCTCGGCACACCGCCACAAGGCCCTCAAACCCGTCTCGAACAACGCTGGGTCGACGAAACCGCATGAACGAATCCACCGCACCGCGCCAGGCCATCGCCCTCAAATACGACGGCAGCCACGCCCCTACCCTTACGGCCAAAGGTGACGAGGAACTGGCTGAAGAAATTCTGCGGATTGCCCGTGACTACGAAGTGCCGATTTACGAGAACGCCGAACTGGTGAAACTGCTGGCGCGGATGGAATTGGGCGAGAGTATTCCCGAGGAGTTGTATCGCACGATTGCCGAGATCATCGCGTTTGCGTGGAATCTGAAAGGCAAGTTTCCGGCGGGGCATGATCCGCATGCGGTGACGGTGGAGAAGGACGTCACCGAGCGCGGGGATGATTATTGAATCTTTGTTGAATGTAAAAAGATCGCAGCCTCGTTTCACTCGACAGCTCCTACATTGGGATGGTGTACGCCCTGTAGGAGCTGTCGAGTGAAACGAGGCTGCGATCTTTTGCTCTTCTCAGTTTCTGTGCAACTTGCTCATCAACTCCGCCTCAGCCTGGGTCAACCCGCAAGACTGAGTCAGTTCATCGACGCTGGCCCCCATCCCCACCAGACGCGCGGCCTGGGCGAATGAAAGGCTCGATGGATCACGCTGTTCCAACTGCGCCAGTTTGTCCGGCAACGGCCCGACCACCGCGCGCAGTTCGTGCAGGTCTTCACCCATGCGCACGTTGCCGTTCTGGTAGTCGTCGACGCGCTTGGCCAGGTCCTTGATGCGCTGATCGCGCAGCGCATCGCCCTGAGCCTGTTGTGCGGCGACCTGCCTTTGAGCGCGGATGTACGCCAGGAACATCGCCAGCGTGCCCGCCCACAAAAGGAACAGGACAATCACAGCCACCTCAAGAATCAATCAGATACTCTCCAGTTCCGACCATTCTTCTTCGCTCATCATCTTGTCCAGCTCGACCAGGATCAGCAGTTCATTGTTCTTGTTGCACACGCCTTGAATGAACTTGGCGGACTCTTCGTTACCGACGTTCGGTGCGGTCTCGATTTCCGACTGACGCAGATAAACCACTTCAGCCACGCTGTCGACCATGATCCCGACCACTTGCTTGTCGGCTTCGATGATGACGATGCGGGTGTTGTCGCTGACGTCGACCGTGCCCAGGCCGAAACGCTGACGGGTGTCGATCACGGTGACCACGTTGCCGCGCAGGTTGATGATACCCAGCACGTAGCTCGGGGCACCCGGTACCGGAGCGATTTCGGTGTAGCGCAGGACTTCCTGAACGCGCATCACGTTAATGCCGTAGGTTTCATTGTCCAGCTTGAAGGTGACCCATTGCAGGATCGGATCTTCGGAACCCTTTGCCGCCGTCGCCTTGTCATTCATACCCTGACCCCTCGAAAAACCGCCCTAGCGGTGTGTATTCAGTGCACCGGCACTTGAATGCCGATGCGTGTTTTTTATGTCGGTTTGTGGTTCGGCTTACTGCCGCCCATGTGCTTCGCCCCGCCGCTGGCGATCAATTCGGCCAGTGCGGCGACATCGAGCAAAGCGCACATGTGTTCAATCACCGTGCCGGCGAGCCATGGCCGCTGCCCCCGGTGACTTCTCCATTTGATTTCATTCGGGTCCAGGCGCAACGAGCGGCTGACCTGATGCACCGCCAGCCCCCACTCATAGCCCTGAACTGAAATAACGTATTGCAGGCCCTGGCGGAAATCGTCGCGGTAGCGGTCCGGCATGACCCAGCGTGCGGTATCCAGCACCTTCAGGTTGCCGGCCTGACTTGGCAGGATCCCGAGGAACCATTCCGGCTGACCGAACAACGGCGTCAGCTCGTGGCCGGCCAGGGAATAAATCGAACCCAGGCACACCAGCGGCACCGCGAGGGTCAACCCGGCGACATCGAACAACAGGCATTCGAACGGCTCGGCCGCCCAGGCCGGACGATCGTCATTTTCCACCGGAGGCGGCGTGTTGCTCGGCGGCAGATGAACTTCCACCACCGGCGGCACCAACGCTTGCAGCAACGGCGCAATCGTCGACACGGACGCCAGAATCGGTGCCGGCGCTTCGATCACGGCCACCGGTGCCTTCGCCACTGGCGCAACAACGGGGGCCGCGACCACTGCCGGCTTCTGCGCATCGCGCGCCTGCTCTTCGAGCACCGCCGCCTGGAACTCGTCCAGCGCAGCTTCAGCCTCGACAACCTCAGGGAGCGCCTCGACTTCAGGCAACAGCTCTTCGGTCGCGTCCTGCAGCAAGCCATCCAGATAAGACTGAAGGGCCAATTGCGGGCGCGAGGTGATCTTCACCGGCCGGGTCATGCGAATACCATCGTAGGAATCAGGCTCATCTCAAGCCACCTGCGGAACAAGTTGCTGGGCCAACAGATGCTTGAGCAGTGCGCGGTAGGCGAGAACGCCGCGACTCTTGCCATCGAATTGCGACGGCGTCAGCCCTGCCCGGCTCGCGTCACGCAAGCGGGTGTCGATCGGTATGTAGCCTTGCCAGATTTCTTCCGGGTACTTGTCGCGCAGCACGCGCAGAGTGCCAAGCGAAGCCTGGGTGCGGCGGTCGAACAGGGTCGGCACGATGTTGAACGGCAACGCCAGTTTGCGCGAGCGGTTGATCATCGCCAGCGTGTTGACCATGCGTTCCAGGCCTTTGACCGCCAGGTGCTCGGTCTGCACCGGAATCACCAACTGCTGGCTGGCCGCCAAGGCATTGACCATCAGCACGCCGAGCAACGGCGGGCTGTCGATCACGGCGTAATCGAAGTCTTGCCACAACTGCGCCAGACTCTTGGCGATCACCAGGCCCAAACCGCTCTGGCCCGGCGACTGGCGCTCAAGGGTGGCCAGCGCGGTGCTCGATGGCAACAGGGAAATGCGTTCGTCGCTGGTGGGCATCAACAACTGACCGGGCAAGCCTTGCGGCACGTTGCCCTTGTGCAGAAACAGGTCGTAGCTGCTGTGCTCCAGGCTGTCGGGGTCGTAACCGAAGTAGCTGGTCATGGAGCCGTGGGGGTCGAGATCGACCACAACCACGCGCTTGCCCGCCTCCGCCAGTAAACCGGCTAAAGCAATGGAGGAAGTGGTTTTACCGACACCACCCTTTTGATTGGCAACTGCCCAGACTCTCATTCGGATTGTTCCTCCCGGTCGAAAACGTCGACCGAGAAATAGCTCAACGTATTAATGCGGGTGACGGAGAATTGACGGCACTCTCGCGTCCCGGCGACTTGACCGGGGTCGGTGCAGTTTGTGTGCCAGCCCGCTTCAATGCGGCATCCGGTTGTGCATGAGCCGTTCCGGTACCGGTGAGGCTACGGCGTACATCAAGATTGCGTGACACCACCAGCACCACCCGACGGTTGCGCGCACGGCCTTCGGCGGTGGCGTTGTTGGCCACTGGCTGGAATTCGCCATAACCCACCGATGCCAGGCGACCAGGGTTCACGCCCTGCATCGCCAGCATCCGCACGATGCTCGCCGAACGGGCCGAGGACAGTTCCCAGTTGGTTGGGTATTGCGCGGTGCGGATCGGTTGATCGTCGGTGAAACCTTCGACGTGGATCGGGTTGTCGAACGGCCGGAGGATCGCAGCGACCTTGTCGATGATGTTGAACGCAATGTCGCTGGGCATGGCGTCGCCGCTGCCGAACAACAGGCTGGAATTGAGTTCGATCTCGACCCACAACTCGTTGCCGCGCACGGTCATCTGGTTGGAACTGATCAAGTCGCCGAACGCCGCGCTGATGTCATCGGCGATGCTTTTGAGTGGATCGTTGGCGGCCTGGGCGATGCCGGCGTCGATCTGCTCGCTGTCCTTGACCAATGGCTTGGCCGGGGTCACGGTCTTCGGTCGCTCTTCGCCGATGGGTATCGGCTTGAGGGCGCGGTCAGAGTCGGTAAACACCCCGATCAACGCCTCGGAAATGATCTTGTACTTGCCTTCGTTGATCGACGAGATCGAGTACATCACCACGAAGAACGCGAACAGCAAGGTGATGAAGTCGGCGTAGGAAACCAGCCAACGTTCATGGTTCACATGTTCTTCATGTTGCCTGCGACGAGCCATGATCCATTTCCCCCATCAATCCATGAAGCCCTGAAGCTTCAACTCAATAGAGCGAGGGTTTTCACCTTCGGCGATCGACAGGATCCCTTCCAGCAACATTTCGCGATAGCGCGACTGCCGTAACGCGATGGACTTGAGCTTGGCGGCAATCGGCAACAGCACCAGGTTGGCACTGGCCACGCCGTAGATGGTAGCGACGAAGGCGACGGCGATGCCACTGCCCAGTTGCGATGGGTCGCCCAGGTTGCCCATGACGTGAATCAGGCCCATCACCGCACCGATGATACCGATGGTCGGCGCGTAGCCGCCCATGCTTTCAAAGACTTTGGCGGCTTCGATGTCGCGGCTTTCCTGGGTGTAGAAATCCACTTCCAGAATGCTGCGGATCGCTTCCGGCTCGGCACCGTCGACCAGCAATTGCAGGCCTTTACGCGAGTAGCTGTCAGGTTCGGCGTCGGCCACCCCTTCCAGCCCGAGCAAACCTTCCTTGCGAGCGGTCAGACTCCAGTTCACCACGCGATCAATGCCGCCGGCCAGGTCCACGCGAGGCGGAAACAGAATCCAGGCGAGAATCTGGATGGCACGCTTGAAGGCACTCATCGGCGATTGCAGCAGCGCGGCACCGATGGTGCCACCGAGTACGATCAACGCCGCCGGGCCGTTGGCCAGTGCGCCGAGGTGACCGCCTTCAAGGTAGTTGCCGCCGATGATGGCGACGAACGCCATGATAATCCCGATAAGGCTGAGCACATCCATCAGATGCAAGCCTCAACCAGGTGCCGACCGATGTCGTCGAGGCTGTACACCGCGTCCGCGAGTTCGGCTTTGACGATGGCCATTGGCATGCCGTAGATCACACAACTGGCTTCATCCTGGGCCCAGATCGCACTGCCACCCTGCTTGAGCAGACGCGCGCCTTCGCGACCGTCGGCGCCCATGCCGGTCAGTACCACCGCCAGAACTTTGTCGCCGTAGGACTTGGCCGCGGAACCGAAGGTAATGTCCACGCACGGCTTGTAGTTCAGACGCTCGTCGCCCGGCAGGATTTTCACCGCGCCACGGCCATCGATCATCATCTGCTTGCCACCCGGTGCGAGCAGCGCCAGGCCCGGACGCAGGATGTCGCCATCCTCGGCTTCCTTGACACTGATGCGGCACAGCTTGTCCAGGCGCTCGGCGAAGGCCTTGGTGAAGGCTGCCGGCATGTGCTGGATCAACACGATGGGTGCCGGGAAGTTGGCCGGCAACTGTGTCAGAACCCGTTGCAGCGCAACCGGGCCACCGGTGGAGGTACCGATGGCGACCAATTTGTAGGCTTTGCGTTTCGGCGCGGGAGATGACGGAGCCGCTGCATGGGGGCGCGCCGCAATCGGTGCCGGTGCCGGACGCGCAGGCGCGCTGCTGCCGTAGCTGCCGACGCTCGAAGGCGCAGGCGTCGGGGCTGGCGCAGCGACCGGTGCCGGAGGGGTGTAGGCGCTGACACGACGGTTACTGCGCGAGATGCTGAGAATCTTCTCGCACAGCAGTTGCTTGACCTTCTCCGGGTTACGGGAGATGTCTTCGAAATTCTTCGGCAGGAAGTCCACCGCGCCGGCGTCCAGCGCATCGAGGGTGACCCGGGCGCCTTCGTGGGTCAGCGAGGAGAACATCAACACCGGGGTTGGGCAGCGCTGCATGATGTGCCGCACCGCCGTGATGCCATCCATCATTGGCATCTCGTAGTCCATGGTGATCACGTCTGGCTTGAGGGCCAGGGCCTGATCGATCGCCTCTTTTCCGTTGGTCGCCGTACCGACGACCTGGATATTTGAATCCGCTGCAAGAATTTCCGAGACGCGGCGGCGGAAAAACCCCGAATCGTCCACCACCAGGACTTTGACTGCCATAAACACTCCGTTAGACGGGGCGAGGCTCTGGCGCCCCGCTCCCCCAGAATCAAATACGCCGTGCGGCGTAACGCTTGAGCATGCTCGGAACATCGAGAATCAGAGCAATGCGGCCGTCACCGGTGATGGTGGCGCCGGACATGCCCGGGGTCCCCTGGAGCATTTTGCCCAATGGCTTGATGACCACTTCTTCCTGGCCCACCAACTGATCGACGACGAAGCCGATCCGTTGAGTGCCCACCGAAAGGATCACCACATGGCCCTCGCGCTGCTCTTCGTGAGCGGCGGAGCTGACCAGCCAGCGCTTGAGGTAGAACAAGGGCAGCGCCTTGTCCCGCACGATCACCACTTCCTGGCCGTCCACCACGTTGGTGCGCGACAGGTCGAGGTGGAAGATCTCGTTGACGTTCACTAGGGGGAACGCGAACGCCTGGTTGCCGAGCATGACCATCAGCGTCGGCATGATCGCCAGGGTCAACGGGACCTTGATGACGATCTTCGAGCCTTTGCCCTTGGTCGAGTAGATATTGATGGTGCCGTTGAGCTGGGCGATCTTGGTTTTCACCACGTCCATGCCCACGCCACGACCGGACACGTCGGAGATCTCGGTCTTGGTCGAGAAGCCCGGCGCGAAGATCAGGTTGAAGCAATCGGACTCGCTGAGACGGTCCGCCGCATCCTTGTCCATCAAACCTTTTTTCACGGCGATCCCGCGCAAAACGTCAGCGTCCATGCCCTTGCCGTCATCGGAGATGGACAGCAGGATGTGGTCGCCTTCCTGTTCAGCGGACAGAATCACTTTGCCGCTGCGAGGCTTGCCCATCGCTTCGCGATCAGCCGGCTCTTCGATACCGTGGTCGACCGAGTTGCGCACCAAGTGGACCAACGGGTCGGCCAGGGCCTCGACGAGGTTCTTGTCGAGGTCGGTTTCTTCGCCGACCAGTTCCAGGTTGATCTCTTTCTTGAGCTGGCGAGCCAGGTCGCGAACCAGGCGCGGGAAGCGCCCGAAGACTTTCTTGATTGGTTGCATCCGGGTCTTCATGACCGCGGTTTGCAGGTCGGCCGTGACCACGTCGAGGTTCGACACGGCCTTGGACATGGCTTCGTCGCCGCTGTTGAGGCCCAGACGAACCAGGCGGTTACGAACCAGTACCAGCTCGCCGACCATGTTCATGATTTCGTCGAGACGCGCGGTGTCGACCCGCACGGTGGTCTCGGCTTCGCTGGTTGGCTTTTCCGCGGGCGGCGCGGCCGGGGCACGAGCAGGAGCCGGCGCTGCGGCGGCAGCAGGCTTCGGCGCTTCGGCTTTTGGCTCGGGTGCCTTGGCCACAGGTGCTGGCGCCTTGGCAACCGGAGTCGCTACCGAAGCAACAGCAGACGCAGTGCCCACTTCAGTGAACTTGCCCTTGCCATGCAATTCGTCGAGCAGCGATTCGAATTCATGATCGGAGATCAGATCGCTACCGGCCGCAGCGGCGGTTGGCGCAGCCGGGGCTGGCGCCGAAGCGATTGCCGATTCCAGCGCATCGACCGCAAAGTTGCCTTTGCCGTGCAACTGGTCGAGCAGTGCTTCGAACTCGTCGTCGGTGATGTCGGAGCTGTCGCCGGCGGCTTTCGGAGCAGCCGGAGCAGCAGGCGCAGCGGCTACTGCATCGGCGGCGAACTGGCCTTTGCCGTGCAATTGATCGAGCAACGACTCGAACTCGGCATCGGTGATTTCGTCACTGGCGGCTGCATCGGCGGCAGGCTGCGAAACAGGCTGCGCAGCCGCTACGGGCGCCTCGGCCTGGGCCTTGACGGCGTTCAGCGAGTCCAGCAGTTGTTCGAATTCGTTATCGGTAATGTCGCCCGATTCGCTTTCGGCGACTGGAGCTTCAACCACTTCAGCGACCGGTGCCGGTGCGGCTTCCATTTGCGGCTCGGCCAAACGGGCCAGCGCCGCGAGTAATTCAGGCGTGGCAGCCGTGATCGGGCTGCGTTCGCGGACTTCGCTGAACATGCTGTTCACCGCGTCCAGCGCTTCGAGAACCACGTCCATCAGTTCCGAGTCGACGCGACGCTCCCCCTTGCGCAGGATGTCGAACACGTTCTCGGCGATGTGACAGCACTCCACCAGCTCGTTGAGCTGGAGGAAGCCGGCGCCCCCTTTTACAGTGTGAAAACCGCGAAAAATTGCATTGAGCAAGTCCGCATCATCAGGTCGGCTTTCCAGCTCGACCAGCTGCTCGGACAGTTGCTCTAGAATCTCGCCGGCCTCAACCAGGAAATCCTGAAGGATCTCTTCATCGGCGCCGAAGCTCATTAAGGGGGTGCTCCTACAGGTCTAAAAACCCAGAAAACTAAAATCCAAGACTGGATAACAAATCGTCCACATCGTCCTGACCGGACACAACGTCTTCTCTTTTATCGGCATGAATCTGCGGACCTTCACCCTGAGAGAGATGTTTTTGTGGATCTTTTTCAGCAAGCATCGCCTCACGGTCGTGTTCGATACCCGCAAAGCGGTCTACGTGACTGGCCATGAGCACGAGCTTGAGCAGATTGCTTTCAACTTCGGTGACCAATTGGGTCACACGCTTGATCACCTGACCGGTGAGGTCCTGGTAATCCTGGGCCAGCAGAATGTCGTTGAGGTTGCTCGACACGACGCGGTTGTCTTCACTGCTGCGTGTCAGGAAACCATCGACCCGCCGGGCCAGTTCGCGGAACTCTTCAGCCCCGACTTCTCGACGCATGAACCGCCCCCAATCCGTGCTCAGCGCCTGGGCTTCATCGCTCAGGCTGTTGATCAGCGGCGTGGCGTTTTCCACCAGGTCCATGGTGCGGTTGGCCGCGGCCTCGGTCAGCTTGACCACATAGGACAGGCGCTCGGTGGCATCCGTGATCTGAGACACTTCCTCAGCTTGCGGCATGTGCGGGTCAATCTGGAAATTGACGATCGCGCTATGCAGCTCGCGGGTGAGCTTGCCCACTTCCTGATACAGGCCGCGGTCACGGGTCTGGTTGAGCTCATGGATCAGTTGCACAGCGTCGCCAAACTTGCCTTTTTCAAGGCTGTCGACCAGTTCGACCGCGTGTTTTTTCAGGGTCGACTCAAAATCGCCCTGTGAAGATTCGTTATGCTCCATAGCTCCCCCGTGCGCAGTACATCAGCCGATGCGTTCGAAAATCTTCTCGATTTTTTCTTTCAACGCCTGGGCTGTGAAGGGTTTGACCACATAGCCGTTAACACCGGCCTGGGCCGCTTCGATGATTTGCTCGCGCTTGGCTTCGGCGGTCACCATCAGCACCGGCAGGTGCTTGAGCCTTTCATCGGCGCGCACCGCACGAAGCAGGTCGATGCCGGTCATACCGGGCATGTTCCAGTCGGTAACCAGAAAATCGAAGTTACCGCTTTGCAGCATCGGCAACCCGGTCAGCCCGTCATCGGCTTCGGCGGTGTTGGTGAACCCAAGGTCACGCAACAGGTTTTTTATGATCCGCCGCATCGTTGAGAAGTCATCAACGATGAGGATTTTCATGTTCTTGTCCAATTCGACCTCCAAGCAGTCTTAAACGCGCCCAGCACCTGGACGCGCCATTTCAATCAATCCGGCAAAGCACTCAATGACTGTCTGGAGCACAACAGATCGAGACCGGTACGGTTCAACACCACACCAGCTCCATTCGCAGTGTCCCCACACTGCCTTCAGCGCGCTCGCCACTCCCCCAAACGCCCCCGCAAACGGGCCGCGCACTGGCTGTGTAACTGGCTGACCCGCGACTCGCTGACCCCCAGGACCTCACCGATTTCCTTGAGATTCAACTCTTCGTCGTAGTACAGCGCCAACACCAGTCGCTCACGCTCCGGCAAATTGGCAATCGCGTCCGCCAGCGCCGCCTGGAAGCGTTCATCTTCCAGATCGCGTGACGGCTCGAGATGAGCACTCGCGCCATCCTCATGCAGCCCTTCGTGTTCGCCGTCCTGCAACAGATCGTCGAAACTGAATAACCGGCTGCCCAGGGTGTCGTTCAAAATCCCGTAATAATCGTCGAGACTCAATTGGAGTTCGGCCGCAACTTCGTGATCTTTAGCGTCACGGCCGGTTTTAGCTTCAATCGAGCGAATCGCGTCGCTGACCATGCGGGTATTGCGGTGGACCGAACGTGGCGCCCAGTCCCCCTTGCGCACTTCATCGAGCATCGCGCCGCGGATTCGAATGCCCGCGTACGTCTCGAAACTCGCGCCTTTGCTGGCGTCGTATTTGGTTGATACTTCAAGCAGGCCGATCATCCCGGCCTGGATCAGGTCTTCGACCTGGACACTGGCCGGCAGACGCGCCAGCAAGTGGTAGGCAATGCGTTTGACCAGTGGCGCGTAACGCTCGATCAGCTCGTACTGCGCGTCACGTGCCGACTGCTTGTAGAGGTTGTAACCGCTGGCTGTCATAGCACGGGTCCTGCAGTTTGTTGCACGAGGCGCTCGACGAAAAACTCCAGATGTCCACGAGGGTTGGCCGGCAGTGGCCAGGTATCGACTTTCTGCGCAATGGCCTTGAACGCCAGGGCGCACTTGGAACGCGGAAAGGCTTCATACACCGCGCGTTGCTTCTGCACGGCCTTGCGTACGCTTTCGTCGTAAGGCACTGCGCCGACGTATTGTAAGGCGACGTCGAGGAAGCGATCCGTGACCTTGGTCAACTTGGCGAACAGGTTGCGGCCTTCCTGCGGGCTCTGCGCCATGTTGGCCAGGACGCGGAAGCGGTTCATGCCGTAGTCGCGGTTAAGCAGTTTGATCAGCGCGTAGGCGTCGGTGATCGAGGTCGGTTCGTCGCACACCACCAGCAAGACTTCCTGCGCGGCGCGCACGAAGCTGACTACCGAGTCACCAATGCCCGCAGCGGTGTCGATCACCAATACGTCGAGGTTGTCGCCGATATCACTGAACGCCTGGATCAGGCCGGCATGCTGGGCCGGGCTCAGATGAACCATGCTCTGGGTGCCGGAGGCGGCCGGGACGATGCGGATACCGCCAGGCCCTTGCAACAGCACGTCGCGCAGCTCACAGCGGCCTTCGATCACGTCGGCCAGCGTGCGTTTGGGTGTCAGTCCCAACAGAACGTCGACGTTCGCCAGCCCCAGATCGGCATCCAGCAGCATGACGCGCCGGCCGAGCTCAGCTAGAGCCAGGGACAAGTTCACTGACACGTTAGTCTTCCCGACGCCACCTTTGCCGCCGGTCACCGCGATCACCTGTACGGGATGCATGCTGCCCATGTTATTTCTTTACCTTGTCTTACTTAGACGGAGGCCACATTACTGGCTGCGCGTTCACCATCGGAACAATGCATGGCAGACCATCGATGTAGGTACAAAAAATGTTCATTAACACCTCAGCCAACCTGCTTGGTCGGGCTGTGGTAAATATCAGCGAACATGTCAGCCATGGCTTCTTCGCTGGGTTCTTCCTGCATTTGTACGCTAACGGCGCGGCTGACCAACTGATGACGACGTGGCAGATGCAAATCATCCGGAATCCGTGGACCATCGGTCAGGTAAGCCACCGGCAACTCATGACTGATCGCCAGGCTCAACACCTCGCCCAGACTTGCCGTTTCATCCAGTTTAGTCAGGATGCAGCCGGCGAGGCCGCAGCGTTTGTAACTGTGATAAGCGGCAGTTAGAACCTGTTTCTGGCTGGTGGTTGCCAGGACCAGATAATTTTTTGATTTGATGCCGCGCCCGGCCAGGCTTTCGAGCTGCATGCGCAGTGCCGGATCGCTGGCCTGAAGGCCGGCGGTATCGATCAGCACCACGCGTTTGCGCAGCAAGGGCTCCAGCGCCTGCACCAGGGATTGACCCGGATCGACGTGGGTCACCGACACGTTAAGGATCCGGCCCAGCGTCTTGAGCTGTTCCTGGGCACCAATGCGATAGCTGTCCATGCTCACCAGCGCGATGTTCTGCGCGCCGTACTTGAGCACGTAACGGGCCGCGAGCTTGGCCAGTGTGGTGGTCTTGCCCATGCCGGCCGGACCGACCATGGCAATCACACCGCCCTCTTCCAGTGGCTCGACTTCCGGGGTGGCGATCATCCGCGCCAGGTGCGCGAGCAACATGCGCCAGGCCTGACGAGGCTCTTCAATGTCGGTAATCAGTGCCAGCAGATCGCGCGACAACGGGCCGGACAGGCCGATACGTTGCAGGCGACGCCAGAGGTTGGCCTGGGCCGGACGGCTGCCTTGCAGCTGATTCCAGGCCAGCGAGCCAAGCTGCACTTCCATCAGTTCACGCAGGCTGTTGAGCTCGAAACGCATCGAATCGAATGCGCGCGGATCGACACCGGTCGCCGCAGCAGGCGCGGGGGCCGGACGCCGAGGTTCGGCGAGCGCCGGTTCGATCAGCGGTTCGGCGGCGGTCAACGGCAGGCCGGCGAACAACTGGCGATTGGTGGTCTTGTCGCTCTCGCCATCGCCGCGCAGGCTCAGTTCGGCCTGGGCGGTGACGATCCGCGACTGGGTCTTGCGCAGCTCATCCTCGAGTTCCATGTTCGGAACACGCGGGGCCAGCGCCGACAATTTGTAATCCAGGGCAGCCGTCAGCTCGACACCGCCGGCGATCCGGCGATTGCCAATGATGGCGGCATCAGCGCCCAGCTCATCACGAACCAGTTTCATGGCCTGACGCATATCGGCGGCGAAAAAACGCTTAACTTGCATAAACCACTACCTCAGCCGTTGGGCCCTACTGTCGCAACGATGGTCACTTGCTTGTTGTCAGGAATTTCCTGGTAAGCCAACACGTGCAAACCCGGCACTGCCAGCCGACCGAATCGCGAGAGCATCGCGCGAACCGGACCGGCCACCAGCAGAATCACCGGCTGACCTTGCATTTCCTGACGCTGCGCCGCATCGATCAACGAGCGTTGCAGTTTTTCCGCCATGCTTGGCTCCAGCAGAACACCCTCTTCCGAGCCTTGTCCTGCCTTCTGAAGACTATTGAGCAATATTTGTTCCAACCTTGGTTCCAAGGTGATCACAGGCAGCTCCGACTCAGTGCCTACAATGCTTTGCACGATTGCACGGGATACGCCGACGCGCACTGCGGCCACCAAAGCGGCGGTATCTTGACTCTTGGCGGCGTTGTTCGCGATGGCTTCGGCGATGCTGCGGATGTCCCGCACCGGCACCTGTTCGGCCAGCAACGCCTGCAAGACTTTGAGCAGTTGCGACAGCGAAACCACCCCCGGCACCAGCTCTTCGGCCAGCTTCGGTGAGCTTTTGGCCAGCAATTGCATGAGTTGCTGGACTTCTTCGTGGCCGATCAGCTCGCTGGAGTGCTTGTACAGAATCTGGTTCAAGTGGGTCGCCACCACCGTACTGGCATCGACCACGGTGTAACCGAGGGATTGCGCCTGGGCACGCTGGTTGATTTCGATCCACACCGCTTCCAGGCCAAAAGCCGGATCTTTGGCGGTGATGCCATTGAGCGTGCCGTAGACCTGACCCGGGTTGATCGCCAGTTCGCGCTCCGGGTAAATCTCCGCTTCAGCCAGGATCACGCCCATCAGGGTCAGGCGATAGGCGCTAGGCGCCAGGTCGAGGTTGTCACGGATATGCACAGTCGGCATCAGGAAGCCCAGGTCCTGGGAGAGCTTTTTACGCACCCCCTTGATCCGCGCCAGCAACTGCCCACCCTGGTTGCGATCCACCAGCGGAATCAGGCGGTAGCCCACTTCCAGGCCAATCATGTCGATCGGCGTCACGTCATCCCAGCCAAGCTCCTTGGTTTCCTGAGCCCGGGCCGGTGACGGCAGCAACTCCTGCTGACGCTTGACCTCTTGCAGGGCCTGAACCTTGACCGCGTTCTGCTTCTTCCAGAACAGGTAAGCGCCACCGGCCGCCAGGGCTGCCATGGACAGAAAGGAGACGTGTGGCATGCCGGGCACCAGGCCCATCACCGCCATCAAGCCTGCGGCCACCGCCAAGGCTTTCGGCGAGGCGAACATCTGACGATTGATTTGTTTACCCATGTCTTCCGAGCCGGAAGCACGGGTCACCATGATCGCGGCGGCGGTCGACAACAGCAGTGATGGCAATTGCGCCACCAAACCGTCACCGATGGTCAACAGCGCATAAACCTTGCCGGCATCACCAAAGCTCATGCCGTGCTGGAAGATACCCACCGCCATGCCGCCGATCAGGTTGATGAATAGAATCAGCAGACCGGCGATGGCATCACCGCGCACGAATTTGCTGGCACCGTCCATGGAACCGTAGAACTCGGCCTCCTGGGCGACTTCCATCCGGCGCAGTTTCGCCTGGTTCTGATCGATCAGGCCGGCGTTCAAGTCGGCGTCGATCGCCATCTGTTTACCGGGCATCGCGTCGAGGGTGAAACGCGCGCTCACCTCGGAAATCCGCCCGGCGCCCTTGGTTACCACGACGAAGTTGATGATCATCAAAATCGCGAAGACCACGATACCGACCACGTAGTTACCGCCGATCACCACTTCACCGAAGGCCTGGATCACCTTACCGGCGGCGGCATGGCCGTCCTGACCGTGGAGCATCACCACCCGCGTGGAGGCCACGTTCAGCGCCAGTCGCAGCAATGTCGCCACCAGCAGAATGGTCGGGAACACCGCAAAATCCAGCGGCCGCAAGGCGTACACGCAGACCAGCAACACGACGATGGACAAGGCAATGTTGAAGGTGAAAAACACGTCCAGCAGGAACGGCGGCACCGGCAACATCATCATGGCCAGCATGACCAGCAGCAACAGCGGCACGCCCAGATTGCCCCGACTGAGGTCGGCGACGTTTGTGCGGGCACTGTTGATTAACTGAGAGCGATCCACCGGTTTTCCCCGTTCCTTTAAAGCAAACTTTTGACGCCTGAAGCAGGCGCAGGGCGGCTATTGCAAGAAGCCTTCCAACTTTTGCCAAGGAGGGAAATAGATAGATTTGTTGAGCCCGGGGTAGCAGCTGCCGAGCTGCGCGAGGCTGCGTTCGGCTGCGCAGCAGTCGCAAATCCTTTGCGAGGACTGCGTCCTCGAACGCAGCCTCGCAAGCTCGACAGCTGCCACGAACAAGGTGGATCAGAGGCGGGACATGACATCGCTCAAGTTCACTGCCCCACCATTCGTCCAAAGACCTGCACAGCCGTAAGTTTTGATAGTAGCCAAAACGGCCTTATGGGTATTGGATGGTGATCATCAGCGTTGGTAATACCAAGCGCCGGAGCAGCGATCATGCCCAAGAAAGCGGTCAAGTCATTCAACGATGCCAAAGGCTTCGATCTGGTTGCGCCCAAGCAACAGGACGACAGGAAGAAACAGGAAAACAGTATTGCGAAAGAGCCCGGCAATGAAAAAGCCAATAGGCGGCATCAGCGCCCGTAGGCGCTGTCGAAGGCGGCGATCTTTTTGATTTCAGAACCGTAGACCCAATCAGGAATCGCGCCGCAGATCCGGCGGAATCGGCAAATCATCCTTCAACGGATCCGGACGTTTACCCTTGCCCGCGCGGTACTGGCGGATCTGATAGACGTACGCCAATACCTGAGCCACCGCCAGATACAGCCCGCCTGGAATTTCCTGATCCAGTTCCGTGGAGTAGTAAATCGAACGCGCCAGGGCGGGCGATTCGAGTAACTGCACTTGGTTGGCCACGGCGATTTCGCGGATCTTCAAGGCCAGGAAGTCGCTACCCTTGGCGATCAGCATCGGCGCACCACCCTTCTCCGGATCGTACTTGAGCGCCACGGCGTAGTGGGTCGGGTTGGTGATGACCACGTCGGCGTCGGGGATCGCGGCCATCATTCGCCGCTGCGACATCTCGCGCTGCAACTGGCGAATGCGCTGTTTGACCTCCGGCCGCCCCTCCTGATCCTTGTGCTCGTCACGCACTTCCTGCTTGGTCATCAGCAGCTTATTGTGGCTTTCCCAGAGCTGCACCGGCACGTCGACCGCCGCGATGATGATCAGCCCGCAAGCCATCCACAAGGTGCTCCAGCCGACCACTTGCAGACTGTGAATGATCGCCATGTCCAACGGCTCATGAGCGATGCGCAGCAGATCGTCGATGTCCGACGACAAGACGGCCAACGCCACGAACAACACGATGAAAAACTTCGCCAGAGCCTTGAGCAGCTCCACCAGCGCCTTGACCGAGAACATTCGTTTCAGCCCTGCGGCGGGATTCATGCGACTGAACTTGGGCGCCATGGAGCCAGCCGCAAACAGCCAGCCCCCCAGGGAAATCGGGCCGATCAGCGCGGCCAGCAGCAAGGTGATCATCACCGGCTGAATCGCGAACAAGGCGATCTGTCCCGAATGCAGCAGATAAGTCGCCATGGAGCGCTGATCCAGAATCACCTCTCGCGAGAGCGAGAAGTTCATGCGCATCAGCTCCATCAAATCCTGGGCCAGGGCGCCACCAAAAATCAGCAGCCCACCGGCGCCGGCGAGCATGACCGCCAGGGTGTTGAGCTCCTTGGAGCGCGCAATCTCACCCTTCTCACGGGAGTCCTTTTTGCGTTTCTCCGTGGGGTCTTCTGTTTTGTCCTGACCGCTTTCGCTCTCAGCCATGACTCAGCGCGCCTGTGCCAGTTCGCGTAACAACTGCAAGGCCTCGGCGGCCAGCGGTTGATACTGATTGAGAATGTCCGCCAGGCCGACCCAGACGATGAACAGTCCAAGTACCAGGGTCAGCGGGAAACCGATCGAGAAGATGTTCAGCTGCGGCGCCGCCCGGGTCATCACGCCAAATGCAATATTGACCACCAGCAACGCGGTGATCGCCGGCAGCACCAGCAACAGCGCCGCACCAAGCACCCAGCCGAGCTTGCCGGCCAGTTCCCAGAAATGATTGACCATCAACCCGCCACCGACCGGCAGCGTGGTGAAGCTTTCAGTGAGGACTTCGAACACCACCAAGTGGCCGTTCATCGACAGAAACAACAGCGTCACCAGCATGGTGAAAAACTGCCCGATCACCGCCACTGACACGCCGTTCGTAGGGTCGACCATCGAAGCGAAGCCCATGCCCATCTGGATCGCGACAATTTGCCCGGCGACCACGAACGCCTGGAAGAACAGTTGCAAGGAGAAACCGAGAACCGCACCGATGATGATCTGCTCGGCAATCAGCAGCATCGCACTCAAGTCCAGCGCGTTGACCGCGGGCATGGGCGGCAGACCCGGTGCGATGACCACAGTGATCGCCAGCGCGAAGTACAAACGCACGCGTTTGGGCACCAGCGTCGTGCCGAAAATCGGCATGACCATCAGCAACGAGCCGATGCGAAACAGCGGCAACATGAACGTCGCCACCCAGGTGCTGATCTGGGTATCGGTCAGTTGCAGCAGCGACATGGCTTAACCGATGACCTGAGGAATGCTGTGGTACAGCTGAAGAATGTATTCCATGAAAGTCTGCACCAGCCACGGGCCGGCAACGATCAGCGTCACCAGCATCACCAGCAGACGCGGCAGGAAGCTCAGGGTCTGTTCGTTGATCTGCGTGGCCGCCTGGAACATCGCCACCAACAGCCCCACCAGCAAGCTCGGAATCACCAGCACGGCGACCATCATGGTGGTCAGCCACAGCGCTTCGCGAAAGATGTCCACGGCAACTTCGGGCGTCATGGTGAAACACCGCCGAAGCTGCTGGCCAACGTGCCGATGATCAACGCCCAGCCATCCACCAGCACGAACAGCATGATTTTGAACGGCAGGGAAATGATCAGTGGCGAGAGCATCATCATACCCATCGCCATCAGCACACTGGCCACCACCAGGTCGATGATCAGGAACGGAATGAAGATCATGAAGCCAATCTGGAACGCGGTTTTCAGTTCCGAGGTCACGAACGCCGGCACCAGAATCGTCAGCGGCGCCTGATCCGGCGTAGCAATATCAGTGCGCTTGGACAGGCGCATGAACAGCTCCAGATCGCTGCTGCGAGTCTGGGCCAGCATGAAGTCCTTGATCGGCACCTGAGCCTTGGCGACAGCATCCTGAGCGGTGAGTTTCTCCGCCAGATACGGCTGCAAGGCATCCTGATTCACCCGATCGAACACCGGCGCCATGATAAACATGGTGAGGAACAGCGCCATGCCGGTGAGGATCTGGTTCGACGGTGTCTGCTGCAAGCCCAGGGCCTGACGCAGGATCGAGAACACGATGATGATCCGGGTAAAACTGGTCATCAGCATGACGAACGCCGGGATGAAACTCAGCGCCGTCATGATCAGCAGGATTTGCAGGCTGACCGAGTATTCCTGGGCGCCATTGGCATTGGTGCCCAGGGTGATCGCCGGGATCGACAACGGATCGGCGGCGAACGCCAGTGGCGCAGCCAGCATCAGGGCCAGCGTCAAGACGATGCGTAACGCACCCATTACTTCTTATCCTTCTGATCCTTGCCAAGCATCTCCAACAGACGCTGGGCAAACTCCGGAGTCGCTTTCTCGGTTGCGCCCGGCACTTGTACCGGCTCCTTGAGCACATGCAACGCGGTGATGGTGCCGGGGCTCAGGCCGAGCAGAATCTGTTCGTTGCCGACCTGTACCAGCATCAAGCGGTCACGGGGGCCGAGGGCTCGGGAACCGATCAACTCGATCACTTGCCCCTTGCCCGCCGGGCCGGCCTGCTGAACCCGGCGTAGCAGCCAGGCGAGGAAGAAGATCAACCCCAACACCAGCAGCAAGCCGAACACCAATTGCGTCAATTGCCCGGCCACACCACTGCTGACAGCTGGCGCGGCGGCCGCTGTCGCAGCAGTCGTCACCGACTCGGCCGCCAGCACGCTGGATGGCAAGGCCAACAGAACCGCAAGAACCTTGTTCACTCAGCGCAGCTTCTTGATGCGTTCGCTTGGGCTGATCACGTCGGTCAGGCGGATGCCGAACTTTTCGTTGACCACTACCACTTCGCCGTGGGCGATGAGCGTGCCGTTGACCAGCACGTCCAGCGGCTCGCCGGCCAGGCGATCGAGCTCGATCACCGAACCCTGGTTGAGTTGCAGCAGGTTGCGGATGTTGATGTCGGTGCTGCCGACTTCCATGGAAATCGACACCGGGATATCAAGGATCACGTCCAGGTTCGGACCGTCCAGCGTCACTGGATCGTTGTTCTTCGGCACGCTGCCGAACTCTTCCATCGGCAGACGGTTGGAGCCCGAACCGGCATCGGCCGCCAGCAGCGCATCAATGTCAGCCTGCCCGGCGTCACCGGTCTCTTCCAGGGCCGCAGCCCATTCGTCGGCCAGTGCCTGGTCGTCCTGGGCGTTCATATCGTCGTTCATCATTTGTCCTCGGCGGGCAACAATTCAGTTAAATGCGTAGGGGGGGTACGAGCGCCGGTCAGCGGCGCTCGATCGGCTCGATCACTTGCAACGCGAGGTTGCCTTTGTGCGAGCCCATCTTGACCTTGAAGGCCGGCACGCCGTTGGCGCGCATGATCATTTCTTCCGGCATCTCGACCGGGATCACGTCGCCGGGCTGCATGTGCAGGATGTCGCGAAGGCGCAGCTGGCGGCGGGCAACGGTGGCACCGATCGGTACGTCGACGTCCAGCACGTCCTGGCGCAAGGCGTTGATCCAGCGCTCGTCCTGATCGTCGAGGTCCGACTGGAAGCCGGCATCGAGCATCTCGCGCACCGGCTCGATCATCGAGTAAGGCATGGTCACGTGCAGGTCGCCGCCACCGCCATCGAGTTCGATGTGGAACGTCGACACCACAATGGCTTCGCTCGGCCCGACGATGTTGGCCATGGCCGGGTTCACTTCCGAGTTGATGTACTCGAAGTTCACTTCCATGATCGCCTGCCAGGCTTCCTTCAAATCGACGAAAGCCTGTTCCAGCACCATGCGCACCACACGCAGTTCGGTGGGGGTGAATTCACGCCCTTCGATCTTCGCGTGACGGCCGTCGCCGCCGAAGAAGTTGTCCACCAGCTTGAACACCAGTTTGGCGTCGAGGATGAACAGCGCGGTGCCGCGCAGCGGTTTGATCTTGACCAGGTTGAGGCTGGTCGGCACGTACAGCGAGTGCACGTATTCACCGAACTTCATCACCTGCACGCCACCGACGGCAACGTCCGCCGAGCGGCGCAGCATGTTGAACATGCTGATGCGGGTGTAGCGGGCGAAACGCTCGTTGATCATTTCCAGCGTCGGCATGCGTCCACGGACGATGCGATCCTGGCTGGTCAGGTCGTAGCTTTTGACACTGCCGGGTTCGGCAGCGTTATCGGTCTGTACCAGACCATCGTCGACGCCATGCAACAGCGCATCGATCTCATCCTGGGACAGCAGGTCCTGCACGGCCATGTCGTGTTCCTACTGCAGTACGAAATTAGTGAAAAGCAACTGTTCGATCACCACTTTGCCCAGCTCTTTCTGCGCCACTTCCTGAACGCTGGCCGTGGCTTTCTGACGCAACATCTCCTGGCCGACCGGGGTCGCCAGCGTGGCGAAATCCTGACCGGAAAACAGCATGACCAGGTTATTGCGGATCACCGGCATGTGGACTTTGAGCGCCTCCAGATCAGCCTGATTACGCCCCAGCATGGTGATGCTCACCTGCATGTAGCGCTGACGGCCGTTCTGGGTGTAGTTGGCCACGAAGGCTGGAGCCATTGGCTCGAAGATCGCCGGCTGCTTGCCGACCACAGCGGTTTCAGCCGCGGCGGCAGGCTTGCTCTGGGCGCCGTGCATGAAGAACCAGGTCGCCCCCACGGACAAGCCGATCGCCAGCAGCAGGGCCACGACGATCACAATGATCAGCTTGATTTTGCCTTTGGTTGCGGGGTCTTTTACTACTGCTTCACTCTTCGCCATGCCAATAATCCGTCACTATTCGGGTTTTCACAGTCGCACGGCAAGGCAAGAGCAAGTGTTATGCCAGAAGTGTCTGGGGCTATGTGGAGGCGGCAGGCAGGCAACGGAAATCAAAAGATCGCAGCCTTCGGCGGCTCCTGCATTTGGATGGTGTACACCCGTAGATACAAGGAGCTGCCGAAGGCTGCGATCTTTTGAGGGGGCGCCCTGATTATCAGGCGTAATAATCGACCGCGCTGGTGCCGATCAGGCTGGTGGTGTTGGCGGCCACGTCAGCGACCGTCGCAGGAAGCTCTTCATCCATCGAATCGAGGCGACCGCCACTGGCATTGGTGCGCCCGCCCTGCCCCTGTTGAGCCTGTTCCTGCCCCTGGCCCTGCCAGCCACGGGACTGATCGGAAACGTTGACGTCGACCTGGCCCATGCCCTGCTGCGCGAACATGTCCCGCAGGCGATGCATTTGCCCGTCGAGTGCTTCGCGAACGCTTGGGTGAGCGCTCATGAAGGTCACTTGGGTCTGCTGATCCGGAACCATGTTCACCCGAATATCGAGGCGTCCCAGTTCGGCCGGTTGCAACTGGATATCCGCCGCCTTGAGATTGGCGCTGGACAGGTACATGACCCGGTTGACCACCTCTTCGGTCCAACCGCTCTGATGCATGGCGATCGGTTGGTTCACCGGCAATGCATTGGCAGTCTTGGGTGTTGCCGCCTGGGTCAGAGCCGCCAGACGATTGGCGAAGTCATCGACACGGGTGTCGCTGCTGGCGGACTTGAGATCCTTGAGGCCGTCATCGATCAGGCCACTGAACGCCTTCTCGCCGCCCTGGCTGGTGCTGTCCTGATCAGCCTGCACGTCGAGCATGCTCGCCATGCCTGCAGCAAAGTTCTGTGCCGAGGTCAGCTCGCCGTCGACGTGAGCCTGAGTCGGCGCCGCTTTTGGCTGAGCCTGGCTGGCGGCCGAAACGTGCCCGCTCTGCTCCAACGCCATACGCACGGCCGGCAGCGCATCAAGAGGATCGGCTTCGGGATCGAAATCAGGATCAGTGGTCGCAGCGGCCGGCGTCGCTGTTGCGGTAACGGCGGCCGCGACGGGTGCTTGTACGGTTGACTGCACAGCGGCGACAACCGGTGGGGTTTCCGGCACAGGGGCTGGCAGCACCGGCTGCACCACTTGCATCAACGCCGGATCGAGGGCTGGATCGACAGGCGCGGTATCGACTACCGGCGTCGTCGACTCAGCGGTATCCGGCGCGTCATCGCTGGCGGTCTTGTCATCGGCCTGCGCCGGTTTATCGGCGGGCAAGGATTTGCCGCTATCGGCAACCGTCGGCTCCTGGGCGGCAGACGAGTCGTTGCCCACGTCCTTTTTGCCAGTGTTGTCCGAGGCTTTGTCACGTACAGGTTTAGCCGATCCGTCCGCCGTAGCCGAAGGCTTGTTCTGGGCTTGATTGGCGTAGACCTCAGCGAAGCTGGACGCCTTGTCCCCGGGCTCAACCGTCGACGCCGGTGTATTGGCGGACGCGGCTTGAGTCTTGGCCGCAGCAGCGGCCTGAATAAGAATGTTGGGGGTAACGGGCATGGAACGGTCTCCGCTGCACTGGGATCGTAGGTACAGTTGAGTGAATTGACTGCAAGGGTCGAGCCAGCTTTGTTCGCTGGCCGCCAAAAGCGCTGGATGGTTGTCTTATTCAGCCAGGGAACGTTGGCGCTCTGCCTCAAAAAGCGGTCGAACAATCGCGAATTCGCCGTCGATCTCTCCAACCAGCGCTTCTATGCCTTCGAGTTTTTTCTCTTTGGCTCGCTGCTCCAGCTCATGGCACAGCTCAGCCAACCGAGTCGCGCCCATGTTGCTGCTGCTGCCCTTGAAACTGTGCGCCGTGGCACCTAACCGATCGGCATCGTCAGCCTTGCGCAGCAAGCTCAATCGCTCTTCGGAATCGCTGAGAAAGGTATCGAGCAATTCTGGATACCCATCCTCCATAACTTCTTGCAACGCGCTTAGCACGTCACGATCCAGATGTGTGTTGTCCACTTGTTCACTCCTTTGATCAAGAATGCCCGGGATTATGCCTGAGCCTCCCAGAAAAACTCCACGCGAGCACTGCGCCCATTATCGGACCAGCTCGCATGATGACTCAACTGTCGGATCAAACTGACTCCACGTCCCGACAAACGGACATCATCGACGGGACGCTCCATCACCCGCACCACATCGAAGCCCTTGCCACTGTCTTCGACTCGAACAGTCAGGCAACCACCTTCGCCTTTTGGCGTCACCTGCAAATGTACCCGCACATAGCCGTCCTGCAATTCGTCCAGGCGCGCACTGCGCTGCTGATAATAACGCGCAAAACCCGAAGCATCGCGCTTGAGACTCGAATCCAGACCTAGCACGCCATGCTCCAGGGCGTTGGAGTAAAGCTCTGCCAGCACACTGTAGAGCGCACCACTTTGAGCGCGCAGGCCGTGCACCTCAAACAGCAATTGCAACAGGTACGGCAGCGGGTTGAAGCGTTTGAGGGTGGCGGCGCGAAATTCGAAACTCACCGACCAGTCCAGCGGGCAGGACTGACCGCTGTCGGAATATACCGGTGCTGGCGGGCTCAGTTGCGCCGCATCCAACAGGCTGACCTCAACCATGCTCACGTCATCGCGAGCCTCGCCGCGAAAGTCCCGCAGAGCCTGCTCGATTTCTTCGAACAGCGCATCGGGCTGACGATTGGCTGCAAACACCTGCTCCAATCGCTCTACGCCAAATAACTGCTCATTGGCATCGCAAGTATCGATCACTCCATCAGACAACAGGAACACCCGATCCCCGACAGCCATCGGGAACACCTCGGTGCGGTCATCGAAGGTTTGCGGGCTCAGCACACCCAGCGGCAAGTGCCGTGCCGTGAGCGCTGTACGCTCGCCACTGGTGGCGTTGTGCAAATAGCCGTCCGGCATCCCGCCGTTCCAGACCTCCACCGACCCTCGCTGAAAGCTCAGGCGCAGCAGGGTCGCGCAGCAGAACATGTCGACCGGCAGGATACGTTTGAGTTTGGCGTTCATCTCGCGCAGGGTTTCGGACAAGCCATAACCCTTGGCGGTCATGCCATAGAAAACTTCGGCCAACGGCATGGCACCGACAGCGGCCGGCAAACCATGGCCGGTGAAATCACCGAGTAACACATGCATGTCGCCGACCGGGGTAAACGCGGCCAGCAACAGATCGCCGTTGAACAGCGCATAGGGCGATTGCAGATAACGGATGTTCGGCGCATTCAGGCAACCGGAGTGGGCCACCTTGTCGAACACGGCTTTGGCCACTCGCTGCTCGTTGAGCAGGTAATCATGGTGCCTGGCGATCAGGTCGCGCTGCTCCAGCACCGTGGCCTGCAAACGCCGCAGGCGGTCCATTGCCTTGATCTTGGCTGCGAGGATCACCTGGTTGTAAGGCTTTGCCAGAAAGTCGTCGCCCCCGGCCTCCAGACAACGAGCCAGGGCTTCGCTTTCGGTCAGCGACGTCAGAAAGATGATCGGCACCAGGGTTTCGCCGGCCAGCGCCTTGATCTGCTGCGCAGCCTCGAAGCCATCCATCACCGGCATCATGGCGTCCATCAGCACCAGGTGCGGCCGCTGCGAGCGAAACGCCTCGACCGCCTCGGCGCCATTACTGGCTGTCAGCACTTCATGACCCTGACGACGGACGATAGTCGACAGCAGCATTCGATCGGCCGCACTGTCTTCGGCGATCAGAATCGTCAGCGGCTCGAGCGGCTGCATGACAGTCAACTGATGTCGAACAGCTTGTCGAAGTTGGAGATGGCGAGGATTTTCTTCACATCGCTACTGCTGTTGACGACACGAATATCGGAGTTGTCGCCACCGGCGTGATCGCGCAGCAAAAGCAACATGCCCAGCGCCGAACTGTCGAGATACGTGGCGTCCTTCAGATCTACGACGATGGACTCGGGTTTCTGGTTGAGTCGCTCGTAGGACTCGCGAAACTCCTGATGACGACCGAAATCGAATCGCCCCTTAACCGAAATCGTCAACTTTTGCCCATCCGGGGATACTTCTGTAACGACTGACATTTCACGGCTTCCTTGTCATTGGCGAACGTACGTGTACAAGGTTTAGCACTTGCCGGGGGCTGGGGCAAGGTCAAAAGATCGCAGCCTTCGACAGCGTCTCCGGAATCAGGTTTGCATGCACCCGTGCAGGTGCTGCCGTAGGCTGCAATCCTTTGAAACCAACACTCAATACGAATCCTGACGCGGCAACCGCTGGGACAATTCATCCAGCAACTTCTGCTCGCGCTTGTCTTCCAGTTGCCGTGCCTCATCCATGTAGCGCTGAACCAGTTTGCGCAAGCCTTCGACCCGGGCAAATGCCTGTTGCCAGGCTTCTCGGGCCTTGTTCAGGTTGTTTTGATGCCAGTTCAGGCTCTGGCGCTGCTGGTCGATGGCCGTGCCCAATTGCGCGAGAAACCCCTGATAGCCCAGCAGCCACTGACCCGAAACGCCGCCACTGCCGCGCACGATCCATTGTTCCTGGTAGTCGAGACGGAAGGCTTCGAGGTCGGCGAGTTTGCTTTCCGCCAAACGAACCTGGCCCTGGAAGTGCCCCAGGCGCTGGACGGCGGTTTTCTCGGCCTTTTCAGCCATGTCCACCACAGGCGCCAGGCGTGCCGCGCGACTCGAGGCCATGACTGGTTAACCGCCTGGCGCTGGCGCGAAGACCGAAGCAAGATGGTTTTCGCTGGCGCCCATGCTGATGTTGTCGTTCAAGCCCTGGCGCAGGTACAGGGACATGGCCGGTTGCAGATTGATCGCTGTGTCGGTTTCCCGGTCACCGCCGGGCACGTAGGCGCCGACACTGATCAGGTCGCGGCTCTGCTGATAGCGCGACCAGTATTGCTTGAACATCTGCGCGTGGTTCAGGTGTTTGATACCGACCACCGACGGCATGACCCGACTGATGGACGCTTCGATGTCGATGGCCGGGTAATGCCCTTCCTCGGCCAGACGCCGGGACAGCACGATGTGCCCGTCAAGCACGCCCCGCGCCGAGTCGGCGATCGGGTCCTGTTGGTCATCGCCTTCAGACAATACCGTGTAGAACGCGGTGATCGAGCCGCCGCCCTTTTCGGCGTTACCGGCCCGCTCCACCAGTTTCGGCAACTTGGCAAACACCGACGGCGGATAGCCCTTGGTCGCCGGCGGTTCGCCGATGGCCAGGGCGATTTCCCGCTGGGCCTGAGCGAAACGGGTCAGGGAATCCATCAGCAACAGGACATTCTTGCCCTTGTCGCGGAAATACTCGGCGATCCGCGTGCAGTACATGGCCGCGCGCAAACGCATCAGCGGCGCATCGTCCGCCGGCGAAGCCACCACCACCGAACGCTTGAGCCCTTCTTCACCGAGGATGTGCTCGATGAACTCTTTAACTTCTCGACCCCGCTCACCGATCAGCCCGACCACGATAATGTCGGCCTCGGTGAAACGGGTCATCATGCCCAACAGCACACTCTTGCCGACGCCGGTACCGGCGAACAGCCCGAGGCGCTGACCGCGACCGACCGTCAACAAACCGTTGATGCAGCGAATGCCCACGTCAAGCGGCTGGCTGATCGGGTCACGCTTGAGCGGGTTGATGGTCGGGCCGTCCATTGGCACCCAGTCTTCAGCCTTCATCCCGCCCTTGCCATCCAGCGCACGACCGGCGCCATCGAGCACCCGCCCGAGCATGCTCATGCCCATCGGCAAGCGACCGTTGTCCGCCAGGGGAACCACGCGTGCGCCTGGCGCAATGCCGGCGACGCTGCCGACCGGCATCAGAAAGACTTTGCTGCCGGAGAAGCCCATGACTTCGGCTTCGACCTGCACCGGGTGATAGCTGTCATCGTTGATGACCATGCAGCGGCTGCCCATGGCGGCGCGCAAACCTTCGGCTTCGAGGGTCAGGCCGACCATGCGCAACAGGCGACCTTCGAGGATCGGCGCGCCAGCCAGCTCCGTGGCCTCGGCGTAGCTGCCGAGGCGTTTGGCGAAGCTGGTGCGATCAAGGCGCATCGGGATGGTCCAGTTCCGGTTCGACCGGGATGACGGCAGGCTTCTTGTCGATCGGCAATTCCAGGCTGAGGTCCGGCGCGGCCGGGTGCAACGCCTGATCGTGCAATTGGTCGAACAGCTTGGCCATGACCTGGGTCACACGGGTTTCGATGGTCGCATCGATACGGCTGTGTTCGGTCTCGACCCGGCAACCGCCCGGCAACAAGGACTCGTCCTCGACGATGCGCCAGGTTTCTTCATGGCGCTCGCGCAGGGCTTTAACCTGTTCGAAATCCTGCGGGTTGACGTACAACCGCACATTGCCCACGCCCAGTGGCAAGAGCTTGAGCGCTTCACGCATGACGTGTTCGATCTGCGTCGAGTCGATGGCCAGCTCGCGCTGAATAACCTGTTTGGTGATGTGCTGTACAAGGTCGACCAGCGACTTTTCGATCTGGGTGTCCTGCTCGGCAATGGGCTCGAACAGGTTGGCCATCAACTGTTCCAGGTGCGCGATCTTGGCCGTCAGGGCCACTTCGGCTTCCTGACGGACCTTGAGCGTGGTGCTATGGAAACCTTCTTTCTCGCCAACCGCAAAGCCTTCGTTGTAAGCCTCCTGGCGAATGCTTTCGAGCTCTTCGAGGGTCAGTGGCTGGACTTCTTCCAGCGGCACTTCTTCCATTTCCGGCGGTTCGGGCTCAGGCTCCGGCTCGGGTTCCGGCACAAACGGGTCGAAGCTGGGCAGCGCCCAGACATCGAAACCTGCGACGGCCTTGCCACGGATCAGGTCGGTCTGGGACTCATCATGTTTGGACGACATAGTGACCTTAGATCATCTCTTCGCCGCCCTTCCCGCCGAGAACGATTTCTCCGGCTTCGGCCATACGGCGGGCAATGGTGAGGATTTCTTTCTGCGCCGTTTCCACGTCGCTGACACGCACCGGGCCTTTGGCCTCGAGGTCGTCGCGCAACAGTTCGGCCGCTCGTTTGGACATGTTCTTGAAGATCTTTTCCTTGACGCCTTCGTCCGAGCCTTTGAGGGCCAGCACCAGGACGTCCGAGGACACTTCGCGCAACAGCGCCTGAATACCGCGGTCGTCGACATCGGACAGGTTGTTGAACACGAACATGAGATCTTCGATCTGACCGGAAAGGTCTTCGTCGACTTCGCGGATCGAGTCCATCAGCTGACCTTCGATCGAGCTGTCGAGGAAGTTCATGATGTCTGCCGCGCGCTTGATGCCACCCAGGGTGGTGCGCGAGGCATTCGAGTTGCCGGAGAACTGCTTCTCGAGAATCTGGTTGAGCTCTTTCAGGGCCGCCGGCTGCACGGTGTTCAGCGAAGACACCCGCAGGATGATGTCCAGCCGCACCTTATGGTCGAAGTTGCCCAGCACTTCACCGGCCTGGTCCGGATCAAGGTACGCCACTACGATCGCCTGGATCTGCGGGTGCTCGTAGCGGATCACGTCGGCGACGGCGCGCGGTTCCATCCACTTCAGACTGTCGAGGCCACTGGTGTTGCCGCCCAGCAGGATCCGGTCGATCAGGCCGTTGGCCTTGTCTTCGCCCAAGGCCTGGGTGAGCATTTTGCGCACGTAGTCATCGGAGCCGACGCCCAGGCTGGTCTGGTCGCCGACGATGTCGACGAACTCGCTCATGACCTGTTCGACCTGCTCGCGGTGCACGTTACCCATCTGGGCCATGGCCACGCCCACACGCTGGACCTCTTTGGGCCCCATGTGGCGCAGCACTTGTGCGGCATCCGTAGAACCCAGGGACAGCAGCAGGATCGCGGCTTTATCAACCCGGGACAGTTTGGCGACAGCGGCTCGGTTATCACTCATCTGCGTTAATCCACTCTTTCACGACCTGGGCCACGCGACCCGGATCTTCTGCCACCAGACTCTTGATTGCATTCAACTGTGCGTCATAGCCTTCGCTCGGGCTCGGCAGCAGGATGCTGGTCGGGCCACCGAGGCTGACGCGGTCGTTGGCCAGTTCGCCGTCCAGGCCGCCCATGCCGCCGAGTTCCACGTCGCTGCCAAAGGCCGCGAGTTGCTTGTCTTTGCCCCCGCCGGTGATGTTCTTGAGCACCGGACGCAACACACCGAACACCAGCACCAGGATGAACAACACCCCCAGCACTTGCTTGACGATGTCCCAGAACCACGGCTGGGAGTAGAACGGAATCTCGGCGATCACTTCACCGCGCTCAGCAGAGAACGGCATGTTGATCACGCTGACGCTGTCGCCACGGCTGGCGTCGAAACCGACCGCGTCCTGCACCAGGCGAGTGAAGCGCGCCAATTCATCGGCGCTCCACGGCGCACGGGTGGTTTCGCCATTGGCTGCGTTGACCTTGACCTGATCGTCCACCACCACCGACACCGACAGGCGATTCAAACGGCCCTGCTGTTGTTTGGTGTGGCTGATGGAACGGTCGAGCTCGAAGTTCTTGGTGGATTGTTGACGCTTGTCGGCCGGGTACGGCGCCAGCATCGGCTGACCAGTGGCCGGGTCCATGATCTGCTGACCGTTGGCATCAAGCAGTGGCTGGCCTGGCTGCACCATGCCGGCCGACGCAGTGGCGCCACCAGTGGTTTGCGGCGCCGAGGCAGGCGACGGCGGCTGGTTGCTCAAGGCACCCGGCACACCTTGCGGGCCATTGCTGGCGGTACGTTGTTCGTTGACCGACTGCTCGCTGCGCAACGCCGGTTGATCCGGGTTGAACTGCTCGGAAGTCGATTCGACGGCGCTGAAATCCACATCGGCCGAGACTTCGGCTTTATAGCGGTCGTTGCCCAGCACCGGTTGCAGGATGTTATGCACGCGCTGAGTCAGCATGCTTTCCATGCGACGGCTGTAATCGAACTGCTTGCCGGCCATGGTCAGCTCGGAGTTTTCCGCCTGATCCGACAGCAGGTTGCCCTTCTGGTCGACAACGGTGATCTGCGATTTGCTCAGTTCGGGAACGCTGGTCGCCACCAAATTGATGATGGCGACGACCTGGCCCGGCTCCAGCGAGCGACCGGAATACAGTTCAACCAGAACCGAAGCGCTTGGCTTGCGCTCGTCACGCACGAACACCGAACTTTTCGGAATCGCCAGGTGCACGCGGGCACCCTTGACGTTGTTCAGGCTGGAGATGGTCCGGGCCAGTTCGCCTTCGAGGCCGCGACGATAGCGGGTCGCCTCCATGAACTGACTGGTACCCAGCCCCTGCTCCTTGTCGAGAATCTCGAAACCGATATTGCCGTCGCTGGGAGTGACACCAGCGGCCGCGAGCTTGAGCCGCGCACGGGACAGGTCATCGGCCTTGACCAGCAAGGCACCGGAATTCGGTTCGACGGTATAGGGAATGTCGGCGGCGGCCAGGGTTTCCATGACCTGTTTGGCGTCCATGCCGGCAAGGCTGCCGTATAGAGGCCGGTAGTCCGGCTGCTGGGACCACAACACCACGGCAAAACCAATCGCCACGCTCGCAGCCAGGCCGACCAACAGGCCCACCTGACGCAACATGGTCATCTCGGAGAGGTTTTCCAGGAAAGACAACCCGAACAGCGGCGGTTTGCCGTCTATTGGAGTGGCCTTGGCCGGAACATTATCGGCGATTGCTTCTGCCATGACTCAATCTCGTCCTTAAACCGGCATCTGCATGATGTCTTGGTAAGCCTGAACCAGCTTGTTACGCACTTGGGTCAGTGCCTGAAAAGACACGCTGGCCTTCTGTGAGGAAATCATCACGTCCGTCAGGTCGACGCCGCTTTTACCGATCTCGAAGGCACTGGCCAACTGATTGGACGCCTGCTGGGTGTCGTTCACTTTATTGACGGCCTGACCGAGCATGTCGGCAAAGCTGCTGCCACCCACTTCAGGGACTGCGGCAGTCGATTTCGGCGCAGACATGGCATCCATTTGCATGGCGCGCATATCCAGCATCAACCGGTTGAATTCAATACCTTGGCTCATGGTCTGCTCTCTTTGGCACTCGCAATTTTTTGACACTCACTCGGCGAGTAGTGAGGTGTTAGCAACAAGGGTGCCAGCTCCGTGGCCGCTCTAAACAAAAGCTCTCCTGTGCTTTTGTTTGCCGACCGTTACGTGGCGAACAAATACGCTTCCACATCCATTCCGGCATCGCGCATCTGCGCCAGCTTGTAGCGCAAGGTGCGCGGGCTGATGCCCAGTCGCTCGGCGGCTTCTTTGCGGCGGCCGCGCTCGGCGCGCAAGGTGTCGATGATCATTTGGAACTCACGGCGCCGCAGGTCATCACCGAGGGCGCCCGCCGATTCGGCTTCGACTTCCACTGCTCGTGCAGGCGCCGGCGCCAATGCTGGCAATGGCGCACACGCCACGGGCCCGGCCAGACAAAAATCCTGCGGCTGGATCAAACCGCCCTGCTGCAGAATCAAGGCCCGCTGGATCGCGTTATCCAGTTCACGCACGTTGCCCGGCCACGGATAGCCGATCAGGCAGGCCTGCGCCTCGGGCGAAAGCTTTGCCGCGGCATGCTTCATTTTATTGACGTGTTTGGCCAGCAGGCGCTCGGCCAGCGGCAGGATGTCGGCGGTGCGCTCACGCAGCGGACGCCAGGCCAACGGGAACACCGACAGGCGATAGTAAAGATCTTCGCGAAAACGCCCCGCCGCCACTTCACCGACCAGGTCACGGTTAGTGGTAGCGACCACTCGAATATCCAGCGTGATCGGCTTGCGTGCGCCGACTCGTTCGACTTCGCGCTCCTGCAATACGCGCAGTAACTTGGCCTGCAGGCCGAGGGGCATTTCAGAAATTTCATCGAGCAGGATCGTCCCGCCATCGGCCTGCTCGAACTTGCCGGCCTGCGCCGCGATGGCGCCGGTGAACGAACCTTTTTCGTGACCGAACAAAGTGGCTTCAAGCATGTTGTCCGGAATCGCTGCGCAGTTGATCGCAATGAATGGCTGACTGGCGCGATGGGAGTGCTGATGGATGTAACGCGCCAGCACTTCCTTGCCGGTCCCGGACTCACCGGAGATCAACACCGTGGAATCACTGCGCGCCACGCGCGCGGCCAATTCCAGCAATTGCGCACTGGCCGGCTCGAACGCCACAGGCCCCTCGCTCTCGGTCGCGCCGAGATTGCCCAAGGCGTGACGCGCCACCAGGTCGAGCAAGGCTTTGGGCTCGAACGGCTTGACCAGGTAATCCGCCGCGCCTTGACGCATGGCGTCGACCGCACGTTCGACCGCACCGTGAGCGGTCATCAACAACACCGGCAGTTGCGGCTGACGAGCCCGCAGCAATCCAAGCAGCTGATGACCGTCCATGCCCGGCATGTTGACGTCACTGACCACCAGGCTAAATGCCTCGGCGCCAACCGCAGCCAGCGCCTCTTCCGCCGAACCGACCGCCTTGTAAGCGTGTCCGGCAAGCACCAGCGTATCGGCCAGTGCTTCCCGTAGCGCGCGATCGTCCTCGACCAGTAAAACCTTGATGGCCATGTCCTTCACTTCACTCCCTGAGCGCAGGGCTGCTCACCCGCAAAAAGCGGCAGGATCACCTGCGCGCAAGTACCGCGCCCCGGCCGCGAACGTAACTGCAATTCTCCCTGATGAGCACGGGCCACTGCCTTGACCACGGTCAGCCCCAGACCGGTGCCGGTGGTTTTGGTGGTGAAAAACGGCTCGCCCAAACGTGCCAATACCTTCGTGTCGATACCACTGCCGCTGTCGCTGACCGATACGCGCAGGTTGTTGTCGCGGGTATACAGATGAACTTTCAAACGGACGTCGCCGGCGCTGGCCTGAATGGCGTTTTCGATTAGATTGAGGATCGCTCCGACCAGCGTATCGCGATTGCACAGCAACTCACCGGCATGACTGTCGCATTGCCAGCGCACCGGCAGATCCTGAACAAGAGTCAGCGCCGCCGCTTGCAGCGACTGCATCAGCATTTTTGGAGTGACACGATCGGTCAACGGCAGCTCACCGCGAGCGAACACCAGCATGTCGCGCACTTGGTGTTCCAGCTCATGCAGTCGCTCTTTCAGGCGGCCGGCAAAACGCTGCTGCGTGGCGACCGGTAGTTCCTGCTCAGTCAAATGACTGGCATAGAGCAACGCGGCGGACAACGGCGTACGAATCTGATGGGCCAACGAGGCGACCATCCGCCCCAGAGACGACAGGCGTTCGTGGCGGGCGAGTTGATCTTGCAGATGACGGGTTTCAGTCAGGTCGTTGAGCAACACCAACTGACCGGGTTCGGCATCCAGCGAGCGGGTAGCGATCGACAGGCGCCGACCGTCCTTGAGGGAGATTTCGTGACCGTCGTCTTCGCGCGGCGCAAAGCATCGCGCAATGACCTGGCGCCACAACTCACCTTCGAGGGGTAAGCCGAGCAGCTCACACGCAGCGGGATTGGCTTCACGCACGATGCCTTGGGCGTCGATGACGATGACGCCGCCGGGCAATAGATCGAGGAGGTTTTGCAGCCGGTTGGCCAGACGCTCTTTTTCCGCCAGCTCCTGCATGCGCTGGGCGCTGACCACCGCCAGCTCACCCTTGAGCTCGGTGACCCGGGCTTCGAGCATGCTGTAGGAATCGGTCAATTGGCTCGACATCTGGTTGAACAGCGCAAACGCCTGCTCAAGGCCAAGCCGGCTTGCCTGCTCTACGGACGACGGTTGCCCCGAAACATCAGGGACAGGAGACATCTGGGCGGCTTGGGGCATTGTGCTCTCTCGCGTGGTTGACCGTCAGTTAAACGGAACGTTGCGAGGGATGTAGCAATACCCGTGCCTAAAAAAAACTGCCTATAAATGAAGGAGTTGAAAAACAGGCGTCAATCATCCGCCTGTTCATCACCATCACGACGACTCATGCCGTACTTGCGCATCTTCTCCACCAGGGTCGTGCGACGAATACGCAGCCGTTCGGCCGCCCGCGCCACAATGCCGTTGGCGTCATCCAGCGCCTGCTGAATCAACCCTTGCTCCAGACCGCCGAGGTAGTCCTTCAGGTCCAGGCCTTCCGGCGGGAGCAGCGCATTGGCGGTGAAGTCCGGGGTATGACCGTTGATGGCCACCCGCTCTTCGAGATCACTGCGCAGGCTGTCGACCAACTGCTCATCTTCGTCATCGACGTAGCGGAATTTCTTCGGCAACTCGACCACGCCGATCACCCCGTACGGGTGCATGATCGCCATGCGCTCCACCAGGTTGGCCAGCTCGCGAACGTTGCCCGGCCAGCCGTGACGGCACAGCGACATGATCGCCGCCGAGTTGAACCGGATCGACCCGCGCTTCTCGTGCTCCATGCGCGAGATCAACTCGTTCATCAGCAACGGGATGTCTTCGACGCGCTCACGCAGTGGCGCCATCTCGATCGGGAACACGTTCAGGCGATAGTAGAGGTCTTCGCGGAACGTGCCGATCTCGATCATGCTTTCGAGATTCTTGTGGGTTGCCGCGATGATCCGCACATCGACGCTTTGGGTCTTGTTGCTGCCCACGCGCTCGAACGTGCGCTCCTGCAAGACGCGCAAGAGCTTGACCTGCATCGGCAACGGCATGTCGCCGATTTCGTCGAGGAACAGCGTACCGCCGTTGGCCAGCTCGAAACGCCCGGCACGGCTGGTGATCGCCCCGGTGAAGGCACCCTTCTCGTGACCGAACAATTCGCTTTCCAGCAACTCGGCCGGAATCGCCCCGCAGTTGACCGGAACGAACGGCGCTTCACGACGCTTGGAGTGGTAGTGCAGATTGCGCGCGACCACTTCCTTGCCAGTGCCGGACTCACCGAGGATCAGCACGCTGGCGTCGGTGTCGGCGACTTGCTGCATCATCTGACGGACGTGTTGAATCGCCCGACTGGTGCCGACAAGGCTGCGGAAAAGATTCGGTTCACGGTGACGACCGCGCTCACGGGCCTGGTCATACATCTCGCGATAGACCTGGGCACGGTGCAACGAATCGAGCAGTTTGCTGTAGCTGGGCGGCATTTCGAGCGTCGAAAGCACTCGGCGACGCTGGTCTTCCGGCAAGTCAATGGAAGAATTATCGCCCATTAACAAAACTGGAAGGAACTCATCCCAGGTTGAGAGTGTCTTTAACAGGCCCAAAAGTGCACCAGGAGCATTTACCGTCCCGATTAGGACACAGATTACTTCACGACTTGATGACAGAGAGCCGACCGCCTGCTGCCAGTCATGGCTGCCACAGGGTAAATTTTCTTCGCCGAGAAAATTTAAAATCACCGCCAAATCGCGGCGGCGGACGCTATCGTCATCAATCAGCAGAATTTTGGTTTCACGCCACATGCAATAGCAACTTCCCTAGTCAACTCAATGCCCAAAATGAGGGGCAAGCTAGACGCTTGCAGACACGTTGTGCCTGTAGACGCCTGAAATCTGGAACCAGCCACTAGTTAAGTCAAAAAACCGTGCACAGTCAAATTTATGGCGCACTATGTTTGGATTAACTGAGGGTTAATTAACCAAACAGATGGTAAACCTTTGCCGCGTTCTGTGCTTGGTGGATCTGCGACATCTCGTCGACTATCGCTTGTCGCTCCCCCGTCGCCGCTTCCAGGAGCTGTTTATACACCCCCAGCAACTCCTCCAGGTTTTCGCGCAACGCGGTCTCGTCCACCGTAGCTTCACTCAAGACGTCTTCCATGCAGGAACGGCAAGCCAGGTCCAATTCACCGATGGCTTCCCAGTTACGCTCGGCCAATGCCTCGACCAGGGCGTCCCGGGTATGCTCGATTCGCTGCAATACAAGACTCATGGTGATCTCCTTAAAACTGGGGAGCAGGTGCGCCAATGGCATCCCAACCGTCTTTGACCGTACGAAGCAGGTCGGCGACTTCGTCGAGGATTTTTGGATCGGTCCTGAGGTTGGCTTCCGCCAGACGCTTCATCATGTAAGCGTAGAGACTATCCAGCTCACTGACGGACTCCGCCTGTTTCTCCAGGTCCAGCCCCTCTCGCAAACCACCGATAATGCCGATGGCCTTGCCGATAAAAACACCCTTATTGGCGACATCCTTGCGCTCCATGGCACCTTTGGCCTGAGCGATGCGATCCAGACCGCCTTCCATGAGCATTTGCACCAGACGATGAGGACTGGCCTCGGAAGTCTGGGCTTGCGCGCCAATCTTCTGGTACTGCCGAAGGGCTAACATCGGGTTCATGTTTACCTCATCCAAAACTCTGTGATTCGTATAATCAAGCTATCGACATAGCGTCAAAAATCTTTAATCCGAAACTAAAAAAGCCCGACAAGCGGAATCCGCTGCCGGGCTTTTGGCGTTTAGGCGCTATGAAGCGTTCTTCTGTGCGTTCATCGCATCGAACATCGAAGTAATATTGCTCGCCGTTGCCTTCAGCTTGCCGACAAGGGAATCCATATCGTTGTACTTCTTGGTCAACACCGCCGTCAGCGTCTCGACCCGACGATCCAGGGCTGCCTGCTGGCTGGCCAGATTCGTCTTGGCCTTGGCCAGGTTGGTCGAACGGGTGTCCAGGATCCCATCACTGCCAGTGACCGTGTAAGGCGTGATTGCATCGTTCATGCGCGTCAACAGCCCCATGGAGGCATCGCCAGTCGCCGTCGGATCGCCCAGGAACAGCTTCTGAACTTCACCACCGAGCTTCTGGGTATCCATCGCGGTCGAGAACTTGGTGCTATCGAAATCCAGCGCACCGGTTTTCTGATTGGTGGTGATACCCAATTGCGACAGAACAGTGAGTTTGTCACCCGCCCCCGTTGTGACCAACGGCGTACGAATCGATGCCAGAACGCTGCGCGCCAACGGGTCACCGGTCAGTGCTGCAGCAACGGTCGGCTTGCCATTGCTATCCAGGGAAGGCTTGGTCAGCGTATTGACATTGGTCACAACCTGGTTATAAGCATCAACGAAAGCTTGGATGGATTTTTTCAGGCCATCACTGTTCGGGCCAACCGTCACCGTCGTGGTACCACCGGCGACCAAATTCAGGGTCAAGCCGGAAATAGCCGAGTCAACCTTGTTGCTTTTGCTAGTCAGCGCGAGCCCGTCCACGGTGAAACTGGCGTCCACCGCGAAATCGCCGATGGCACCCGCCGAAGTCGCTGTCGGTGCTGCACCCATTTGCTGGCCGGCATTGATCTCCAGACCCGCGATACCGCTGAGGGTGATGTCGGAGCCCGCACCGGTCGCCGTGGACCCCATCACCAGACGTGAGCCAAACGAGTCGGTCACGATGTTGGCGCTGAAACCGTTCGCGCCCTGCTGGGTGTTGATCGCATCGCGAACCGACTGCAACGTCGCGCCGGCCGGAATGGTGACAGAACTGGATACGCCATTTTGCGTGATATTGAGCGTGCCGCTCGCAACGGCGCTGCTGGCACCGCCGGCAAAGGCCGCGGTGGCCACTTTGGACGAGGTCGCAAGGTTATTGACCTTGACCACGTAGGAACCGTTGACAGCCGTGTTGCTCGCCACAGCGGTCAATACTTTCGCGTCGGCGGACGTGGCGTTGTAACCCAGGAACTGCGGAGCTTGCGTATCTTGCAGCTTCTTGATTGCAGCCTGGAAGTTCGCCAGGACACTTTTGAGAGTACCAATACCGGAAATCTGCGCAGTATTGGTGGTCGTCTGACGATCGATCTGATTCTGCTTGGCCGCCTTGTCGGCGTTGACCAGAGCCTTGACGATATCACCGGTATTAATACCGGAGCCTAAGCCCGTGCCCGGTAGAATTGGACTTGCCATGTGGAACTCCCTTCAGTGTGTCGCCGGCCTTTTGACCACTACAACGCCCAAAAGAACATAGCAACAAAATTCGTGCCAGTTGTCAGACTTTTGCGCTGAACAACAGACTGCTTGCATCATTCAAACTGTTCGCCAGCTTAAGGACTTCTTCGTTGGGGATTTGACGAATCACCTCACCGGAGTCACTGGCAATCACTTTGACCACAACTTTGCCTGAAGGCTCGTCAATCGAGAACTCCAGGTTACGCTTGACCGACTGAACGAACTTTTCGATTTCCTGAACGGCCATCTTCAGTTTTTCCTGCTCGGTCTGGTCTTTTTTACCTTCTTCCTTGACGGCAACCACTGGCGCAGTTTCCGCTCGAGGCTTTTCCGCAGGCTTATCGGCAACAGTCGTCGCCTGCTGGGCCGCAGGATAAGACAAGTTCAGCTTGACGCTCATATCCATGTCCATCACCTCTTAAAGTAAAAAGCGAGAGAGCGCGACAAGCGCACTCCCCCGCTAAAACTCATCAGCTATTACTGAAGCAGTTTCAGTACAGCGGATGGCAGTTGGTTGGCCTGAGCCAGAACTGCGGTGGAAGCTTGTTGCAGAGTTTGTTGCTTGGTCAGCTGTGCAGTTTCAGCAGCGAAGTCGGTATCTTGTACGCGGCTCAGTGCAGCACTGGCGTTTTCGTTGATGTTTTGCAGGTTGGAGATGGTGCTGGAGAAACGGTTTTGTGCAGCACCCAGGTCAGCACGAGTGCTGTTGATTCGCGACAGAGCGGCGTCGATAGCCGAGATAGCCGACGCTACAGCAGAGTGGTTGGCTGCGTTGGAGGTACCGGAAATGGTAGTACCGGTCATGCCCAGGGCGCTGGAGTCGAAGCTCGAAGCCAGGGTCAGAGTGATCTGGTTGTCGGAGGTGGTGTTGGAACCAACCTGGAACTCCATCGCACCAGCGGTACCGTCCAGCAGCGCCTTGCCGTTCAGGTTAGTCGACTGAGCGATACGAGTCAGTTCAGCAACCGACTGTTGGTATTCTTTGTCCAGAGCGGTACGGTCAGCAGTGCCGTTGGAGTCGTTACGCGACTGAACTGCGATTTCACGCATACGCTGCAGGATGTTGGTCGATTCTTGCAGAGCGCCTTCAGCGGTCTGAGCGATCGAAACACCGTCGTTGGCGTTTTTGATAGCCATGGTCTGACCACGGATCTGCGAGGTCATACGGGTAGCGATCTGCAGGCCGGCGGCGTCGTCTTTGGCGCTGTTGATTTTCAGGCCGGAAGACAAGCGAGTCATCGAAGTCGACAGTGCGTCGGAAGCACGGTTCAGGTTCTTCTGAACACCCAGAGATGTAGTGTTGGTGTTTACTGTTAAAGCCATGACGAATTCCTCGTTGGTTGGGTACTACGGCTTCCGGCCCTGGCAACCGCCCGGTATGGCCTAGAGAACCTTCGTAATAGTTATCGTCGCGAATGCAGGTTGCTTGAGGGGATTTTTGAAATTTTTTGCCATCACACTGCCACCCCCTGTAAAACCAAGCCATAGCGACGATCCAGCCACCAAAAAATGACGCCAGAGAACTGCCACAACCCTTCCTTACGCCCCGCTTGCGTTGACCTGCCACGGCATTACGCGGAATTGACAGCCATCAGTAAATCAACCAGTTCGTATTCAAGGTAATCCGCGAGCGCCAGCCAGTCCTGTCGCTCCTGGCTATCCAGCATACCTGTCAGCAATGCCATCCACCGGGCCGCGATCTGGCTGTCTGCTCCGCCGACCCGCGACTGCACCTGCTCCGCTACCTCGACCATGACCAGCGCCGCCTCGACATCCCTTCCCAGACGAAACAACGCTGAACATTGCCGGACCTGATCAACGAGTAGCTCTTCGCTCATCGACTGAACTCCGGATGAAATGTCGTGCCGACAATCATGGCCCCAGCTCGACTGCTGTTGTAGAAGACGACGTGTGGATGCGCAGCGATATAGCGCTCCAGCTCACACAGGTAACTACGGAAATTGAGCTGGGTCTTGACCCGCTGCCCATGCCCATCCAACACCCAATGACGAGCCGCGACCAATTGCGGGCCAAGGTCGCCGTCATCCCAACCGGCATGGGTTTTGTTGTTGGGGAACGCGAAGTCCGCCCCGAACAGCGTGATCTGACTGGCACCCATTTTCACCGCCAGGTCCACCGCCGGATGAATCACGCTGCCGCCTGCAAACAACCCTGCCCGTGGGAGCTGCTTGCGCAGATCGCGAAAGACCGGGCTTGCCGAGTAGGCGACATAGCGTTTGCCTTGCCAGGCCTGCAAGACCGCAGGAGCCACCAGCGGCATGTAGACCAGCGTAATGTCTGCGCTGTCCTCGGGCGGCAGATGGCGCTGCGAGATACGCTGGTCGATCGTGACGACGACATCCGGTTTGATACCGTTCTCGATGAGCGGCCGGTAAGCGGTATCGACACAAACGAACAGCGGTCGCTGGGTCTGGCCGCGAATTGATCGCAAGGTTACGAAATGCTGTTCCAGGCTCGGCCCGGTGGCGATGACGAACATCGGCTGGCCAGCGTGTGTGGCGAACAATTGTGCGGCGTCGCTATCGACGCGGATCTGTTCGACACTTTCCAGCAAGCGCGCGGCGATTTCCGGATTGTCCGGATCAAACTCACAGTTGTTGAACGTCAGATGGGTTTCGCTGACCAAGCGGTCGCGAATCTTCGCGTTGAAGTCATCGGCCAGCACCAGCTCCGAAGGCAGGGCAAAGAACGGCAGACAAATTTCAGCCAAGTCACCGGCGTAGTGCAGCTCGACCCGCGAATCGCTGAGCCACGGCTGCTGATCGAGTAATTGCAACACCAGAGCAAACACTGCGCCGTTAAGGATATGTACATGCAGCTGAATCAGCTCCGAACGCTGCAGCAGTTCCAGTTGCAGATCACCCAGCCCCGTGCCGTAAACGTGCAACACCGGACTGTCGACCGGCAGGCTTGCGGCTTGAAGCTGCGCTTCGCGGGTACGGTCATGGCGACTGGTCAGCTGAATGCCGTTGATGCTCAGGGTCGAGCCGAGCCCTTCCACCAGATCGGCCTGCAACGGACCCGGATCTTCAGACAGCAGACGCTCAGCCACGGCCGGCCAGCGACGCTGAATGAGTTCGGCGTTGGGTTGAAAAAACTCGCTCATGGCGCCTCGCTGTGATTCGGGCAAAAAAATAGCGCTCAAGGTTACACCTTGAGCGCTTTTTTTGTGTCCGGCTTTTAGAAGATCAAGGGCGATAGATGATCGCCGAACCCCAGGACAAACCAACACCAAAACCGCTGAGTGCCACACGCTTCCACTTGGAGTCGAGCACGTGCTTTTCCAGCAGCAATGGAATGCTCGACGACACGGTGTTACCGGTCTCGACCATGTCCTTGAGGAACTTCTCGGGCTCGCCCTCGAAGCGTCGCGCCACGGCATCGACAATCGCCGCGCTGCCCTGGTGAATGCAGAAAGCATCGATATCGTCGGCCGTCAGGCCCGAGTCGCCCAGCAGCTCGTGCAAATGCGCAGGGACTTTGAGCAGCGCGAAGTTGAAGACCTGACGGCCATTCATGAAGAACACGCCATCGGTGACCTTCAGGTGCGGCGCGCCGGAACCGTCGGTGCCGAACTTGGCCTTGCCCAACTGCCATGGCGCCTCTTCGCCCATCCAGGTGGCGGTGGCGGCATCGCCGAACAACATGGTGGTGTTGCGATCTTCCGGGTCGACGATCTTCGAATACGGATCGGCGGTCACCAGCAAGCCATTCTTCAGGCCTGCGGCTTCCATGAAGCCCTTGATGGCGTAGATGCCGTAGACGTAACCGGAGCAGCCCAGGGAGATATCGAACGCGGCCACGGTCGTCGGCAGGCCCAGCTTGTCCTGAACGATGGCGGCGGTGTGCGGCAGGCCTTCTTCGTCGCCGTTCTGGGTCACGACGATCAGCACGTCGATGGCTTCACGCTTCAATTCAGGGTTGTTGGCGAACAGCGCGTTGACTGCTTCGACACACAGGTCCGAAGTTTCTTGCCCGGCGTCTTTGCGCGGCAGGAAGGCCGAACCGATCTTGCCCAGGATGAACTCTTCATCCTTCTCGAATTTTGCACCTTGTGCGTAATTGTCCACGCCGGCTACAGGAACGTAGCTCGCAATGCTCTTTATGCCAATCATTACGGCTTCCCAATAATAAACAGCCCAATACCACCGCTCGCAAGGAATCGAGGGGCGCCGACAAACAACGAATAACGTCGCCCTCAACGAGGTGACAGCGGGAAGAGTAAAAGGCCATCACTGAGCCAAAAGCAGGCCAGGCGCCCTCTTCCCTATTTATACAATACAGTGAAGATGCGCGTAATGACTCGCAGGTCACGCTAATTTGCCGAATCAGCCCCACAAGCGGTTATTCGACCAGCGACCAGTCCAGCGGCGTTCCTCGCTTGATGGCCTGGCGGGCACGGCGGCCCAGAAGGGTTTCAGCGTGTTTCGGGGCCAGCCCCAGGCCTGGACGGATGGCCCGCAGATTGGCGGCGGTAAAAGGCTCACCGGCGGTCATGTCCCGGGTGACATACAGCGACCGGCGGTACACCAGGGACTTGCGCTCGGCGTCAGTCACCCCGTAATGCACCTGGCCCATGGCCTGCCAGGCGCGCTCGGTTTCGATCACCAGGCTGGCGAGTTCGGCCGGTTCCAGGGAGAAACTGGCGTCCACCCCGCCTGCGGCACGGTCTAGGGTGAAGTGTTTTTCCACCACCGTTGCCCCCAGCGCTACGGCGGCGACAGACACCCCGACGCCCATCGAATGGTCGGACAAACCGACTTCACAGCCAAACAACTCGCGCAGATGAGGAATCGTGCGCACGTTGCTGTTGGCGGGCGTCGCCGGGTATGTGCTGGTGCACTTGAGCAACACCAGGTCCTTGCAACCGGCCTCACGGGCGGCACGCACGGTTTCGTCGAGCTCGGCGATGCTGGCCATGCCGGTGGAAATGATCAGCGGCTTGCCGGTGGCCGCAACCCGACGAATCAACGGCAGATCAGTGTTCTCGAAGCTGGCGATCTTGTAGGCCGGCACATCGAGGCTTTCGAGGAAGTCCACCGCGGTGTCATCGAACGGTGTGGAAAACGCCAGCATGCCCAGCTCTTTGGCCCGGGCGAAAATCGGCGCGTGCCATTCCCAAGGCGTGTGGGCCTTTTCGTACAGCGCATACAGCGAAGAACCGGCCCACAGGCTGTTGGGGTCCTTGATGAAGAACTCGCCTTCGGACAAGTCCAGGGTCATGGTCTCGGCGGTGTAGGTTTGCAGCTTCAAGGCATGGGCGCCGGCCTTGGCCGCGGCTTCGACGATTTTTATCGCCATGTCCAGCGACTGGTTATGGTTGCCGCTCATCTCGGCAATGATGAACGGTGGCGCATCGGCACCGATCGAGCGATTACCGATCTTGAAACTGGTCATTGTTCTGGATCCTTCAACACGCGCGTGAACGCGCAAGCACTCTGAGTAAAACCACCCTCGCGGAAAACCTTCAGCGATGGCTGATTGGCCGGCAGCACCTGAGCGGTGATGGCCTCAAGTTGTGGCCAATGCACCGTGACGAACGCTTCGCCCCGCGCCAGCAGCGCCCTGCCCCAGCCCAGGCCGAATCGGCCTTCGAACAGATAGATCGAGACTTCGGCCCGAGTACCGTCAAGGTCATAGCGCAGCATACCGACCGGGCCGTCATCCGCCTCGGCAATCAACAGCAGTCGCTGAGGGTTGTTCAGGCTCGCGGCCAACCAGACCTGATGCCGCTGCCAATCGATGGCGTGGGTGTCCAGCGACCAGCGCCGTACCGCCTCGGCATTACGTCCCTCGAACAACAATTGCGCATCGTCCGGATCGGCTCGACGCACCTGCAGTACCGCTCCCGCCAGTGCTGCCGCCACCCGCTGCGCGCCACGGCCATCGACCAACTGCCGTGAGCGTTCGGCCATACTTTGACGAAAACCTTGATTGCCTACGACAAAACCAATGGCCTGACGCAATTGTTCGACGCTGACATGCTCGCGGTTGCCCAGGAACACATGAGCCCCCGAGGTTGCCATCACCTCACCGTTGGCCTGCTGATTATTCGAGACCGCAATGCAAATCGTCGGCAGCCCCATGGCCGCCCGCTCCCAACTGGTGCCGCCACCAGCGCCGACAAACAGGTCAGCCTCGGTCATCAGCCGGTAGAAGTCGCTGACAAAACTGTGCAGGCGCCAGTTCGGACGATACGCCGCCAGCGCCTGCATCTGCTCCCAGGCCGGGTTGTCGGCACCCGCCACGAAATCGACCTCCAGCTCATGAAGGTCCGCCAGCGCCAACATTGCGTGGTGGGTCTGCATGGCCGCATCGAAGCCGCCGAAGTTCACCAACACTCGCCTGGCCCGAGGCTTGATCTCGACCGCCGGGCAGCAGAACTCATCGCGCAACATCGCAAAACGTGGACCGAGCAAGGTTTGGCAGTCGGGCGTCAGCAGCGAGGCATAAGCCTCTGGGGTGCCCGACAGATTTTGATTGAGCAGCAGATCGACGCGGTACTGCCGAGTGGCCAGGTCATCCACCGCCGCGATCCTCGGTGCCCAGCGACGGGCCGCGGTCTGCCAGTGATGATCGAGGCCATAGTGGTCGACGATTATCCAGTCGAAAGCCGGATGGCTTTCCAGGGCTTGCGCCAGCGCGGCGATGTCCGCCTGCCACGGCAGCATCGACTCGATGGCCTGCTGCGGATCTTCATCGGGGTAGCGCGCCGGCAGCGCGAAGGTCTCGAAGCCCTCGCTGGCCAGGCTGTCCAGTCGATGCCCCGGCAGCAGGCGACAGGCGAAGGCAACGTGCGTGCCCTGCTTGCGCAACACCCTGGCCAGGGTCAGGCAGCGGGCGATATGGCCGCTGCCAATGGTTGGCGACGCGTCAGCGCGGATCAGTATCCTCATTGCAACTCACCACCAGCCTTCAATGCGGCGTAAAGGTATTCGGCGCGTTTCCAGTCTTCAAGGGTGTCGATGTCCTGTACCAGGTAGCGCGGCAGAATCACCGGCAGGCTCGCTGGCGAGAACAGTGCATCACCACGCAACCAGGCCTCGCTGCGCCCCCAGTAGAACTGGCCGGCGTCTTGAAAGGCTTCGGGCAAGTCCTGGGAGCGGGTGTCACGAAACTCCGGATAGAGCGAGGTCAGGGCGCCCTGCGCGTCGAGCGTCAAGGCCCGCTGCACCGGAAAACCAAAACCGGTGACTGAAAACGCAAAAGATTTGTCCGGGTGCTGCACCAGCAATTCAAGCCCCTGACGCAGATAACGCACCTGCAACAATGGCGCCGTTGCGTAGACGCAGCAGGCATGGTCGAACGGTGGCAATTGATTCAAGGCATGCACGATCACCGACGCAGTCCCGGTGAAATCGTCAGCCAGTGCCCCTGGCCGCATGAACGGCACCTGAGCGCCATTGGCTCGTGCGACGTCGGCGATTTCCTCATCGTCGGTACTGACGATCACCTGGTCGAACAGGCGCGACTCCAACGCGGTGCGAATCGAACGGACGATCATCGGCACGCCGTCGAACGGCTTGAGGTTCTTGCGCGGGATTCGCTTGCTGCCACCACGGGCCGGAATGATCGCAACACAGCTCAAGAGTCACTACTCCTCAAGGATCAGTCGTCGCAATTGCTCGACCACATAGTCCTGTTGTTCATCGCTCAGCAGAGGAAACAGCGGCAGGCTGATGGCCTCGGCGTAATAACGTTCGGCCTGGGGGAAATCACCCTCGGCAAAACCCAGGTCGCGATAGTACGGCTGCAAGTGCACGGGAATATAGTGCAGATTCACCCCGACACCGGCCGCTCGCAAGCCTTCGAACACCTGTCGATGACTGAGGCTGATCCGCTCCGTCTGCAAGCGCACCACGTACAGATGCCACGCCGATTCGGCTTCAGGCTGCGTGCTGGGCAAGGTCAGCGGCAAGTACGCCAGCAACCGGTCGTAACGCGCCGCCAGTTCGCGTCGACGCTCGATAAAGCCATCGAGCTTGTTCAGCTGTGACAGACCGAGTGCCGCTTGCAGATCGGTGATCCGGTAATTGAAGCCCAGCTCCACTTGCTGGTAGTACCAGGGGCCGTGGCTGGGTTCGGTCATCTGCTCGGGGTCACGGGTCATGCCGTGGCTGCGCAGACGTTGCAAGCGTTCGGCCAGTTCCGGGCGATTGGTCAGCACCATGCCGCCTTCGGCACTGGTGATGATCTTCACCGGGTGGAAACTGAACACGGTCATTGCCGCGAATTCACCGCAACCCACCGGGCGCCCGGCATAGGACGCGCCGACCGCGTGGGAGGCATCCTCGATCACCGTGAAACCGTAACGCTCGGCCAGTTCGGCGATCATGCGCATATCGCAGCTCTGCCCGGAGAACGCTACCGCCACCAGCACTTTCGGCAGCTTGCCGTCGCGCTCGGCGATTTCCAACTTCGACGCCAAGGCGTAGGCATCGAGGTTCCAGGTCAGCGGGTCAATGTCGACAAAATCGACGTCGGCGCCGCAGTAGCGACCGCAGTTGGCCGAGGCCAGAAAGGTATTCGGCGTGGTCCATAACCGATCGCCCGGCCCCAGGCCCGCGGCGAGACAGGCAATGTGCAACGCCGCCGTGGCATTGCACACCGCCACCGCGAAATCGGCCTGGCACCGCTCGGCCATCGCCTGTTCGAAACGCTCGATGGTCGGCCCTTGGGTCAGCCAGTCAGACTGCAACACGGCGACCACCGCATCGATGTCGGCCTGATCGAGGCTTTGCCGACCGTAGGGAATCATGCCGACAGTTCCGCGTGCAGGTCGGCGATCTGGCCGACCGACAGGAAGTGCGGGTTGGTATCGGAACGGTACTCGAAATCTTCGCCCACCGGCCGGCCCTGCTCGCCCAGTTTGTCCACGGCAAAATCCACGTCGACGCTGGTGAAACGGATCGACGGCTGAATGGTGTAGTGATCGTCGAACTCCAGGGTCATGCGCGCGTCGTCCAACGGCACCATCAGCTCATGGAGTTTTTCCCCCGGACGAATGCCGACGTGTTTGTGCGGCAAATGTTCAGCCATGCCCTGCGCCAGGTCGACGATGCGAATCGACGGGATCTTCGGCACAAATACTTCACCACCGTGCATGCGGGCGAAGCTGTCGAGCACAAACTTCACGCCGTGATCGAGGGTGATCCAGAACCGCGTCATGCGCTCATCGGTGATCGGCAGCTCTTTGGCGCCCTCGGCGATCAGTTTGCTGAAGAACGGCACCACCGAACCCCGTGAGCCAGCGACGTTGCCATAGCGCACCACGGCAAACCGGGTTTGTTGCTCGCCGGCAATGTTGTTGGCAGCCACGAACAATTTGTCCGACAGCAGCTTGGTCGCGCCGTACAAGTTGATCGGGCTGGCAGCCTTGTCGGTGGACAGCGCGACAACTTTTTTCACGCCGTTGTCGATGGCCGCGGCAATGATGTTTTCCGCGCCGTTGACGTTGGTGCGGATGCATTCGGTGGGGTTGTATTCCGCCGCCGGCACTTGCTTCAGCGCCGCGGCGTGCACCACGTAATCGATACCGCGCATGGCCTGACGCAAACGGTCGGCGTCACGCACATCACCGATGAAGTAACGCATGCACGGCGCGTTGAACGTCTGCTGCATCTCGTACTGTTTGAGCTCATCGCGGGAAAACACCACCACCCGCTTGGGCTGGTATTGCTCCAGCAAGCGACGGATGAAGTTGCGCCCGAACGAACCAGTGCCGCCAGAGATGAAAATCGATTTACCGTTGAACATGCCTTGAGTCCTTTTACCTGTCAGCCAGGCTTATGCGAGCAACTGCGCCCAGTTCACACTGGTCGGTTCGCCGAGAGTAAAGCCCTTGCCGGTCAAGGCCAGGTTCTGGTTGTAGGCTGAGTCCTGTTCGAAGCGGGCGGGCCACTTGTCGCGCAGGGCAGCTGCCGCCTGCGGATTGTCCGGCAAAGTCCCGGGGTGCGTAATCTGCACTTGTGGTGTCCAGACCGTCAGCAAACCTGCGTCGGCAACTTTCAGGCACAGATCGACATCGGCGTAAGCCTCGTCGAAATGCTCTTGGTCCAATCCACCGACGTCATCAAACACTTGCTTGCGAATCATCAGACAAGCACCAGAGACAGCCTGATAGTTCTGTTCGACGACCAAGCGACGCATGTAGCCCTGGGCATCTTTTTTCTCGCCTGCGAAAGGTGAAGCGACCCCGTCATTGAGGCCCAGAATCAAACCGGCCCCCGTCACATTGCCATTGGCATCCACCAGTTTGGCCCCGACCACTCCTACCTCAGGACGCTGCGCCTGGTTAAGCAGTGCCTCGATCCAGTTGGCGTTAACGACCTCGGCGTCCGCCGCCAGCAGCACCAGGTATTCGCCCTGAGCCTGTTCTACAGCCAGGTTAAGTAGTGCCGAAGTGCTCAGACGCTGCTCTGCCCTGACCAGACGAACCCGGCCACGACCGTTCTGCTCCAGGCTTTCCAGCCAGGCGAGCAGTTCGGCGGACTGGCTGTGATTGTCGACGATCACGATCTCATTGTTCTGATAGCGCGTGCGTTGCAACACGCTGACCAGGCAGCGCTGCAAACACTCCAGGTTGTCCTGGCTGTGAACGATGATCGAAACCTTCGGACGATCGGCGTGACGGTAGTCGATACGGTAGCCTCCCGACGCTTCGGCACTGACCTGGGCCTGATATCCGCGGGTCGCCAGATGACGAACCAGAGTCTGGCGTTCGTGTTCAATAGGCCCCGGCAGCGGTGCCTGGGTGATCAGCAAAGGCTCTGCCAGATGCGCGAGCCCGGCCAGGCCGCCGGCTTCGATCAGGCGCAGCAACAGGTCGAACTCGAGCGCCGAAGTGAACTCACGAGCAAAACCGCCGACCTCCACCAACACCTCACGCCGGATCAGCCAATGCCGCGCAGTCAGCGCCGGCAGGCTCTGCAACAAATCGAGGTTGAAGGCGGGACGGAAGACATCGACCAGCGTGCCATTGGCCTGACGATGAATCTCGTCCACCGCCACCGCACGGCAACCCTCGGCGTTCTGCAACTCCAGGCTGGCACGCAACAGACCCGCCGCGGTGAACTCGTCGCCCGCCTCGGCCAGCAGCAACCAGTCCGAGGTCGACTGGCGAGCAATCTGGTTCAGCTTATCGACATAGTTGCTCGTGGTGACCTTGACGAAATGCAGGGTGTTTTGTTCGGTGGTGACTGCCGGCAGATCGCCGGTGGTGAAGACCACCACTTTGAAGGCCCGGAACGCGCTCTCCATCAGACTATCGAAGCTGGCCTGAAGCTTGTCCATGTCTGCGTCCAGGTCCAGCAACAAAATGCCGAACTGGGGTCCACCGTCATTGGCTGCCAGATGCTGGTTGATTTTCCTCACCGCAGTCTCATTTGGCTCCCGTGCCTGCAACCAGTTGAGCAGACGTCCCGACGGCATCGTGTCGAGCAACTGACGACTATCGTGGGTCGGCACACTGTCCAGGCGCTGCACCCAATCGGCCAACACTTGGGCATCAGCCGTTTCCCCCATGTCCACCAGTTGCTGAGCGAGCTTTTGCACGACTCGACGGTTGAAGGCGCCGAGTTCCACGGCTTGAAGCAGGCGCGTCTGGATCGTCGCCGGACTGTCATTGGAGTAAGTACGCTGCAGTGTCTGCTGCTTGAGCAATGTCCCTTCCATTTCCTCAAGTTGCAAACGGCCGGCCGGCATTGCATGGAGCAGAAACTCGCACTCCGCCAGTTGCTCGAAGAAGGCGCTGTTGTAGAACGGCATCTCGACGTATTGCTCCGGGCCGAAGACACGCTTCGGGCCGACCGTCGGATCGGTCCAGTAAGACTCGAATATCGGTTCGATGGTCAGCGCGTTGCGGGCAGTCAGGCTGTCGGCCAAAGCGGCGAAGCTTTGCAGGGCCAACTGGGCGGTCTGCTGTTGGTCGAGACCGGTGATACCCGTCGGCAGCGATGACAGGAACCCGGCAAAGCGCTCGCGCTCGGCGACAGAGCGGGCGTCCTTGAAACTCAAGGTCGTCATGATTTCGGTGTTGTGATCCGAACGCCCGTAATTGACTTCACGTACCACATAGGGTGCCGGGAGAATTCGCGCCTTGGCCCGTGCCAGCATGTAGTACACGTGGCCGATTTCCTGCCACTGGAAGATCGTGCCTTCCGGCATCGCTTCGTACCAGTCACGCAACAACGAGGTCCGATGCACGGCATAGAACGGCGGAATGTACTGCCCCATGTAATCGAGTACACGGTCCTGGCCTTGTTCGGCGTTGTAATCCTCCTGCACCTTCTTGTCGCGACGGTAGTACTGCACATAATTGGCGTGGGTCAGGTACATCAGGCAATAGCCGTGGCACAAACCGTAGTCGGGGTTGGCTTCGAGGAAGTTCACCGATTCGGTGAGAGCACCGTGCAACAGGAAATCATCGTCGGAGGCGAACACCATGTACGGCGTGGTGACCTGTTCGACACCGTATACCAGCTTGGCCTGGATGCCCCAATAGCCGAACTGCGGCAAATGCCGATAGTCGATGGTGTCTGCAACCGTCGCCGCGCCATCCAGAGCAACGGCTGACGAATCAAGGACCAGGATCCTGCAAGGCAGCGTGCTGTAGAACTGCAACGCCCTGCGCAAAAACGCCGGACGATTGTGCGTAATCAGCACCAGAGTGAACAGCTCACTCAGGGGCAACGTGTTTTCAGAACCGTAAATGCCTTGCATATCCTTCCCCGCCACAGACCTATTGCCTGATGAACACTTGAATGAAGTTGTCGTTTAACGCACCCGGCGCAGGTAGCCATCCGGCGCGACGGTGATCAGCAGTTTGCTGTGAATCGCCTGATCGATCTCGAAATCCCGGTTTTCTTCCAGGTACGCCCAAACGGCGGTTTTAGGGTTATCACCCTTGCCCCATGGACGGTCCGGAAAGGCGTCTTCCGGCATGTCTTCGACGACCGTGTCCATGACCACGCAGTAGCTGCCGACCGAGACCATCGGTGCATACAGGCGCAACTCTTCCAGCACGTGCTGATGGGTGTGATTGGAGTCCAGCACCACCAGCACTTTCTTGCCCTGAATGCGCTCGCGCACCTGATCGACGATCGCGGTGTCGATGCTCGAACCCTGAATCATCTGGATTCGTTTGCTCATCGGATGGGCTTCGATCGCGTCGCGGTTGTGCTGGCGAATATCGATGTCGACACCCAGTACTTCACCATGGCCGATCAGCTCCAGCATCGAGGCGTAAAACACCAACGACCCGCCGTGGGCGATCCCGGTTTCCACGATCACATCCGGGCGCAAGTTCCAGATGATTTCCTGCATGGCCACCATGTCCTGGGGGAACTGAATGATCGGGCGGCCCATCCAGCTGAAGTTGTAGGTGTACTTGTGTTTGGCCGTGGTGCCGACCCAGTCCAGGGACTCGGCCTGCAGCGCTTTGTCTTTCTTCAAACCTTCGATGTTGCCTTTTACTTCTTCACGAAACTGCTCATGGGGATTCATCGCAACTCTCCAAAAAAAAAGGGAAACGGCTTACTTGAATACCTTACCGTCGGGGTAAGGCACCGCGTTGGTCTTGATGATCCTGGCGGGATTGCCCGCCACGACCGAATAATCCGGAACATCTTTGGTGACAACGGCGCCGGCGCCGATGGTGACCCAGCGACCGATGCGCAGGCGCGGCAGGATGGTGGCGTTGGTACCGATAAATGTCCCGTCGCCGATTTCCACGCAACCGGCGATACACACCCCTGGTGCCATGAAAACCGAGTGGCCGATCCGTCCTTCATGCCCCACCACGCTGCCGGCACTGATACTGGTGTTGTCGCCCAGCGTTACTTCGGCCTGCATGAGCACGCCTTCCTGTAGATAACTGCCCTGCCCCATGCGAATCATGGTCAGGTCGATACCCGGGTGAACGAATTGGCCCAGGGTGGCGCCGGCCTCGACCAGTTGGCGGGTGGTCTCGTAGCGCAGCCGGGTACTGCCGGTGATCAGGTTCACGAAGCGCGCCTGAGGCCCTTTGAGTTCGCTCACCCGATCCGAGCCGCCGATCACCGGTACCCCATAAAACAGCGTGCCCTGCTTACTCGGGTCGTTATCCAGAAAGGCGAATTCGACGTTGGGGGTGCTGCGCTTCACCGCGTGAAGCATGCGCACCGCTTCGGGGTTGGCCGCGCCCAGCAAATAAATCTTCACGACAGCTGCCTTTTTGCGAGCAGGGCACGCACGACATCCACCACTCGTTGCTGATCGGCGTCGGTCATATCGTGATAACTCGGCAGGTTGAATGCGCGCTCCGGCAAGGCGAAAGCCACCGGTGTGTCGACAGAGTGTTCGCTGAACATCGGCAACGACGACAACGGCCAGAAGAACACCCTGGCATCGATATCGGCAGCCTGGAAAGCGGCGATCAACTCATCCCGGCGAATCCCGGTCTCCGCATCGAACACCACTGTCGGCATCCAGTAGCCGTTACGCGAGTGCTCAGGCTCAGGGTTCAGGGAAACACCCGGCAGTAATGTCAGGGCGCGGGCGTAATTGGCGAAAATCTCACGCTTGCGACTGATCAGCTCATCGATACGCTCGACCTGAGCGCAACCGACGGCGGCCTGCAGGTTGCTCATCTTGTATTTGAAGCCGATGAACTCCGGCCAGAACTGTTTGGTGCTGCCAGCGACCCGGCCATGGTTGGATAAGGTCAGGACGCGCTCGTACAAGGCTTTGTCCGAGGTGACGAAAATCCCGCCCTCGCCGGTGGTCATGGTCTTGGTGCCATGAAACGAGAACGCACCGAATGCGCCTAGAGAACCGGCCGCCCGACCACGCCATTGCGAGCCAATGGCCTCAGCGGCGTCTTCGATCACCGGAATATTGTGTTCCCGACCGATCGCCAGCAAGGCGTCCATATCACACAGGTTACCGTAGAGGTGCACTGCGAGAATGGCTTTGGTTCGCGGGGTAATTGCACGCCTGACCTGCTCCGGGTCCAGGCACCAGCTATCCGCCAGAACATCGACGAATACCGGCGTGGCACCCAGGTAGGTAATGGGCGCCGCCGACGCGATCCAGTTAGTGTTGCCCAGGATCACCTCATCGCCAGCACCAATGTCCAACGCCGCCATCCCCATGTGCAAGGCGCCAGTACAGCTGGAGGTCGCGATGGCGTAGGTGGCGCCAAGATGCTCGGCAAAACCATGCTCGAAACGCGTCAGATATTCGTAGCAACGTGCGCCCCAACCGTTCTGAACGGCGTCCAGGGCATACCGGGCTTCCAACTCGCCCACGCTCGGCTTGGTGTAATGAATTCTGCTCATTGAATGCTCAACTCCGGAACGGCGACAACAAACCGCGCGCCCCACACTTTGACCGAGGCGAATTGTTGGGTGATCTCAGTCAACAGGTTCCAGGGCAAAACCAGGATGTAGTCGGGTTTTTCAAGATCGATGCGGTCGGGCGAAACCACCGGGATTCGACTGCCCGGCAAGTACTTGCCCTGCTTGTGCGGGTTGGCATCGGCCACCCAGGCCAACAGGTCCGGTTTGACCCCGGCGTAGTTGAGCAAGGTGTTGCCCTTGGCTGCCGCACCATAACCGACCACGCGCTTGCCGTCGGCCTTGGCTTGCAGCAGGAAACGCAGCAGTTCGTGCTTGATGCCCTCGGCCGCTGGCGCCAGGGTCGCGTAGTACTCGGGGGTTTTCACTCCCGCTGCCAGCTCGGCCTGCAACTGCTGTTGAACGGCTGGCTGCACCTCACGGCGAACACCGTCGGCCCGCTGGACGAACACCCGCAACGAACCGCCATGGGTCGACAACTGGCTGACATCGAACACTTCCAGGCCATTGCGCTCGCACAAGGTCTGCACGGCGGTCAGGGACAGGTAGGAATAGTGCTCGTGATACAGCGTGTCGAATTGCTGCCCGGCCATCAGCGTCAGCAGTTGCGGAAATTCGAACGTCGCCACACCGGTCGGCTTGAGCAAGGTGGAGAACCCACCGAGAAAATCATTAATGTCCGGCACATGCGCCAACACGTTGTTGGCGGCCATCAGGTCGGCGGCCCAGCCTTCGCTTTTCAGCTGCGCGGCGGTGTCGCGACCGAAGAACAGTTCGCGAATCTCCAGGCCTTTTTCCCGCGCCGCTTGCGCGGTGCTGCGGGTTGGTTCAACGCCCAGGCAGGGGATGCCGCGCCCGGCAACGTACTGCAACAGGTAACCGTCGTTGGCGGCGATTTCCACCACGCGACTGTCGGCAGTCAGGCCGAAGCGTTCGACCATCTCGGCGACATAGCGCTCGGCATGGGCCAGCCAGGTGCTGGAGAACGAACTGAAATACGCATACTCGGCGTCGAACAGACTGTCGGCGCTGGTGTAATCCTCGGTCTGCACCAGCCAGCACTGCTGACACACCGCGACCTTCAATGGCACCCATTGCTCGGCTTGTTCCAGGCGATCGGCGTGCACATAGGCGTTGGATGGCGGCGAGGTGCCGAGATCGATCAGCGGCAAGGCCAGAGGAGTACCGCAACCACGGCAGTTCATAGACGCACTCCAGCGAAGTGTTCATCGAGCAAGGGATGGCTGGAATCCCTGGCCGACAGATTATTGACAGGCAACGGCCAGGCAATCGCCAGCCGTGGATCGTTCACCGACAACCCGCCCTCGTACGCAGGCGTGTAATCAGCGCTGTGCAGGTAGAGCAATTCGGCGTCATCGGTCAGCGTCTGGAAGCCGTGGGCGAACCCGGACGGGATCAGCAAGCTGCGACCGTCACCGGCCTTCAGGTGCTCGGCGTGCCAGTGCAGAAAGGTTTCGGAATCGGGGCGCAAGTCCACCGCCACATCCCAGACTTCGCCGCGCAGGCAGGTAATCAACTTGGCTTCCGGCGCATTGGAATTTTGATAATGCAGACCGCGCACACTGCCCCGCGCACGGGTGCAGGAGTGGTTGATCTGGCGGATATGAAACGGCTGGCCGAAAGCGCTCAGGCTGCCTTCGCAAAACAGCCGGGCGAAATGCCCACGATCATCTTCGAAGCGTTTGTGCTGCACGCTGAACAGACCGGCCAGCGGCAAGGCTTTCAACAGAAACTCGCTCACAACGCGCCTCGGTACAGGTTCAACTGGTTCAGGGTGACTTCACGCATGTCATCACCGTTCTGCCACGCCAGATGCCAATCGAGGGTCTGGGTCAGGCACTGCTGCAACGACCAGCGCGGTTGCCAGGCCAACCGTTGACGGGCGCGACTGCTGTCCAGGCGCAACAGGCCGGCTTCGTGCAAATCACTCGGCTCGATGCGCAATCCGCGTGCTTGCGGCCAGCGGCTGGCAAGCAACTCGACCACTTCGCCGACGCTGCACATGTCCGCTTCGCTCGGACCGAAGTTCCACGCGCCGGCAAACTGTGGGCCTTGTTCGTAGAGACCGGCAGCCAATTGCAGGTAACCTGCCAAAGGCTCAAGAGCGTGCTGCCATGGGCGCACGGCCTGCGGGTAGCGCAGGGTCACTGGCTGGTCGGCCGACCAGGCCTTGAGCACATCGGGAATCAGGCGTTCCGGCGCAAAGTCACCGCCGCCCAGCACATTGCCAGCACGGGCGGTGGCCAACGCCAAGCCATGCTCGGCGTACTTGTCGGCCGGGAAAAACGATGCGGCATAAGACTGCGCCAACAATTCGCAGCAAGCCTTGCTGCTGCTGTAAGGATCGTGACCGCCCAGGGCTTCGTCTTCGCGGTACGGCCACAGCCATTCCTTGTTGGCGTAGACCTTGTCGGTGGTCACTAACACACAGGCACGCACGCCGCCGACCTGGCGGATCGCTTCGAGCAGATTGAGCGTGCCCATGACGTTACTGGAATAGGTGCCGAGCGGATCGCGATAGCCTTCGCGCACCAGCGGTTGGGCCGCCAGGTGCAGGACGATTTGCGGCTGGGTTTCGACGATCAGTTCCAGCAAGGCGCCCAGATCACGCAGATCACCACGCTGATCGTTGATGCCCTCGTGTACCCGCGCCAGTTCGAACAGGCTCGGCTCGGTGGACGGATCGAGCGAAAACCCGCTGACCTCGGCCCCGAGGCTTTGCAGCCACAACGTCAACCAGCTGCCCTTGAAACCGGTGTGGCCGGTCAGCAGCACCCGTTTGCCACGCCAGAACTCCGGACTCAGGCCCATTGCTTCCATGGGGCCTCCCCGCTCTGCCACAGCGCTTCGAGGTGGTTCTTGTCGCGCAGGGTGTCCATCGGATGCCAAAAGCCGTCGTGCTGGAAAGCAGCAAGCTGGCCATCGCTGGCCAGGCCGGTCAAAGGTTCGGACTCCCAAACCGTCTCATCCGCGGTAATCAGCGGCAGCACCTTAGGCGACAGCACAAAGAAACCACCATTGATCCAGCCACCGTCCCCACGAGGTTTTTCAGTGAAACCGCGAACCAGATAACCTTCGCGCTCCAGGGCGCCATAACGACCGGGCGGCTGGACCGCCGTGACCGTGGCAAGCTTGCCGTGGGAAAGGTGAAAGTCCACCAGGGCGCTGATGTTCAAGTCAGACACGCCGTCGCCGTAGGTAAAGCAGAACGCTTCTTCGTTTTCCAGATAGCGGCCGGCCCGTCGCAAACGGCCACCAGTCATGGTTTCCTCACCGGTGTCGATCAGCGTGACGCGCCACGGCTCACTGTAATTCTGGTGAACGTCCATACGGTTGTTGCACATGTCGAAAGTGACGTCGGAGGTGTGCAGAAAGTAGTTGGCGAAGAAGTCCTTGATCGCATAGCCCTTGTAGCCAAGGCAGATCACGAAGTCATGAATCCCGTGGGCGGAGTACTGTTTCATGATGTGCCAAAGAATTGGCTTGCCACCGATCTCGATCATCGGCTTGGGCTTCAGGTGCGATTCTTCGCTGATGCGCGTGCCCAGGCCACCCGCCAGAATTACTGCCTTCATCGTCTCCCCTCTTGTTCTTCACAGAGCTCGGCCAAGCTATTTCAAGCTTTTGCGGGCTGTCTGGCTAAAACGTTCTGCCATGTCAGACGCTGGCGTACCGGCCGCAAGCGCTCGTTTTATGGCGATATCAGGGGGACTTGCAGGAAACGCGCCAGCTCATGAATCCAGATAGAAAGCACAAAAAAGGGACGAATCCGGATCACGCAGACCCGGTTCGTCCCCAAGTGTAAAGCGGGCACCTTCATCCCGTTGCAGGAGAGAAGGCGCCTGATTCAGGTCTCAGCCAAACATGGCAAACGCATCACTATTGGCCGGCATGTTGAAGAGCTGTCCGTCCGCCGTCTGGATTTGCTCGATGGTATCGGAGCCGGCGAACCAGTCCTTGAGCTGTACACCTTCCTGCGGAACCTGTCCTGGACTAACACTCGATCGGTGCAGGTAGAGGTCATCACCGACACGATCAACCAGCAGCTCGGCACTGCTGATGTACGACAGCACTATTTTGTCGGAGCGGCTGGTACCGTCATCCTGGATCGTCACCAATGCCGAGGTGTTGACGTTGTAGGTATCGTCATCCTCGCCACCAAAGGCCGACCCGCTGGCTTGCAGCACCAGATTGTCATCTCCAGCACCGCCAAACAGCGAGAAACCGAAGCCCGTGCCGGTCAGCAGGTCGCCACCGCCCCCACCATCGGCCATGCCATGAATCACCGTGATGACGTCGCCCCCCCGCTTCACCATAGGCCCGGCTACCCTCATCGCTGGCAGCGGTGACGATGGTGTCGTTGCCATTGCCGCCATACAAGGTGTCAGCCTGCGGCCCATTGATCACACCATCAAGGGTGAATGGCCCGATCTGGGACACCAGCCCGCCGTAGAGGTAATCGTTGCCGTCGCCACCGTAGACGACGTCATTACCCAACCCGCCTTCAAGGTAGTTGACGTTGGCATCACCGGTCAGGGTGTCATTGAAGTGGCTGCCCACTACGCGCTCGATGTTGCGCAGCACATCGCCCTGGGCATCCCCGCCCTGGTTGACGTTGGTCTGCAAGTTGATGTCCACAGCGGTGGTATTGGTGATGTACAAGACGCTGTCCTGCCCCTCGCGGCCGTCAATCACATCCGCACCTGCACCACCGATAAAGACGTCACCGAACCGCGAACCCGACAACGTGTCATCAAAGTTGCTGCCCTGGAAGAACTCAATGTTGGTGTAGGTGTCACCCGCGGCATCTCCGGCGTTGGCATTGGTGGTCAGGTCGATGGTCACCGCAGAGTCCGAAAGCTCGTAACTGACCAGGTCCTGCCCAACGGCACCGTCCAGGCCCATGGCAGTGGTACCGCCATAGAAAATGTCGTTGTAGCTCGACCCCTTGATCGCTTCGATGCCGGTGAAGGTATCGCCTGCCCCGATCCCGGAGTACACACCGGCCTTCAGGTTGATGATCATCGCCACGGTGCTGTCGCTATAGCCTGCCGTGTCATAACCGGCACCACCGATGAACTGGTCGGCGCCCGCGCCACCGTACAGCGTGTCGGCACCCGAACCGCCGGTGATGATGTTGTCGCTGGCATTGCCCCAACCGGTGTACGCACCACTGCCGGTGAAGGTCAGGCGCTCGATGTTAGCGGCCATGAAGGTGTGGCTGGGGTTGACCACCGACACGCGCATTTCATCGTTGCCGCCATCGGCCAGCTCGACGATGCTCGGCGTGGCACTGGTGTTGATGTAGTAGATATCGTCCCCGGCACCGCCTTCGAACGCTATCCCGCCCAGTGCAACGGTGAAGCTGTCGTTGAACGCCGAACCGATGACTCTTTCGATGTTGGTCAGGGTGCTGCCCTCGGCGTCGCCGCCGGTGCCCGCCAGGCCCGTACCCAGACGAATATCAACGTTCACCGCAGCGGTCGACGTCGAGTAATCGACCGTATCGGTACCGACTCCGCCGTCGAAGTCCGTGCCTCGACCGTCGCCGACAAAGGTGTCGTTGTAGTTCGAACCCTTGATCGCTTCGATGTCGGTGAAGGTATCGCCTGCCCCGATTCCGGAATGCACACCGGTCTTCAGATTGATGTTCATCGCCACGGTGCTGTCGGTATAGCCTGCCGTGTCATAACCGGCACCACCGATGAACTGGTCGGCGCCCGCGCCACCGTACAGCGTGTCGGCACCCGAACCGCCGGTGATGATGTTGTCGCTGGCATTGCCCCAACCGGTGTACGCGCCACTGCCGGTGAAGGTCAGGCGCTCGATGTTAGCGGCCATGAAGGTGTGGCTGGGGTTGACCACCGACACGCGCATTTCATCGTTGCCGCCATCGGCCAGCTCGACGATGCTCGGCGTGGCACTGGTGTTGATGTAGTAGATATCGTCCCCGGCACCGCCTTCGAACGCTATCCCGCCCAGTGCAACGGTGAAGCTGTCGTTGAACGCCGAACCGATGACTCTTTCGATGTTGGTCAGGGTGCTGCCCTCGGCGTCGCCGCCGGTGCCCGCCAGGCCCGTACCCAGACGAATATCAACGTTCACCGCAGCGGTCGACGTCGAGTAATCGACCGTATCGGTACCGACTCCGCCGTCGAAGTCCGTGCCTCGACCGTCGCCGACAAAGGTGTCGTTGTAGTTCGAACCCTTGATCGCTTCGATGTCGGTGAAGGTATCGCCTGCCCCGATTCCGGAATGCACACCGGTCTTCAGATTGATGTTCATCGCCACGGTGCTGTCGGTATAGCCTGCCGTGTCATAACCGGCACCACCGATGAACTGGTCGGCGCCCGCGCCACCGTACAGCGTGTCGGCACCCGAACCGCCGGTGATGATGTTGTCGCTGGCATTGCCCCAACCGGTGTACGCACCACTGCCGGTGAAGGTCAGGCGCTCGATGTTAGCGGCCATGAAGGTGTGGCTGGGGTTGACCACCGACACGCGCATTTCATCGTTGCCGCCATCGGCCAGCTCGACGATGCTCGGCGTGGCACTGGTGTTGATGTAGTAGATATCGTCCCCGGCACCGCCTTCGAACGCTATCCCGCCCAGTGCAACGGTGAAGCTGTCGTTGAACGCCGAACCGATGACTCTTTCGATGTTGGTCAGGGTGCTGCCCTCGGCGTCGCCGCCGGTGCCCGCCAGGCCCGTACCCAGACGAATATCAACGTTCACCGCAGCGGTCGACGTCGAGTAATCGACCGTATCGGTACCGACTCCGCCGTCGAAGTCCGTGCCTCGACCGTCGCCGACAAAGGTGTCGTTGTAGTTCGAACCCTTGATCGCTTCGATGTCGGTGAAGGTATCGCCCGCTCCGATTCCGGAATGCACACCGGTCTTCAGATTGATGTTCATCGCCACGGTGCTGTCGGTATAGCCGACAGTGTCAAAACCGGCACCACCGATGAACTGGTCGGCGCCCGCGCCACCGTACAGCGTGTCGGCACCCGAACCGCCGGTGATGATGTTGTCGCTGGCATTGCCCCAACCGGTGTACGCGCCACTGCCGGTGAAGGTCAGGCGCTCGATGTTAGCGGCCATGAAGGTGTGGCTGGGGTTGACCACCGACACGCGCATTTCATCGTTGCCGCCATCGGCCAGCTCGACGATGCTCGGCGTGGCACTGGTGTTGATGTAGTAGATATCGTCCCCGGCACCGCCTTCGAACGCTATCCCGCCCAGTGCAACGGTGAAGCTGTCGTTGAACGCCGAACCGATGACTCTTTCGATGTTGGTCAGGGTGCTGCCCTCGGCGTCGCCGCCGGTGCCCGCCAGGCCCGTACCCAGACGAATATCAACGTTCACCGCAGCGGTCGACGTCGAGTAATCGACCGTATCGGTACCGACTCCGCCGTCGAAGTCCGTGCCTCGACCGTCGCCGACAAAGGTGTCGTTGTAGTTCGAACCCTTGATCGCTTCGATGTCGGTGAAGGTATCGCCTGCCCCGATTCCGGAATGCACACCGGTCTTCAGATTGATGTTCATCGCCACGGTGCTGTCGGTATAGCCTGCCGTGTCATAACCGGCACCACCGATGAACTGGTCGGCGCCCGCGCCACCGTACAGCGTGTCGGCACCCGAACCGCCGGTGATGATGTTGTCGCTGGCATTGCCCCAACCGGTGTACGCACCACTGCCGGTGAAGGTCAGGCGCTCGATGTTAGCGGCCATGAAGGTGTGGCTGGGGTTGACCACCGACACGCGCATTTCATCGTTGCCGCCATCGGCCAGCTCGACGATGCTCGGCGTGGCACTGGTGTTGATGTAGTAGATATCGTCCCCGGCACCGCCTTCGAACGCTATCCCGCCCAGTGCAACGGTGAAGCTGTCGTTGAACGCCGAACCGATGACTCTTTCGATGTTGGTCAGGGTGCTGCCCTCGGCGTCGCCGCCGGTGCCCGCCAGGCCCGTACCCAGACGAATATCAACGTTCACCGCAGCGGCCGACGTCGAATAGTCCACGGTATCAGTACCGGTGCCGCCATCCAGCTTGTCCGCACCGGCACTCCCTTTGATCACATCATTGCCACCCAAGGCATAGATCTCATCATCCCCACTGGTACCTGTCAGCGTATCCACGCCATTTGTCCCGTTTATCACTGCCATTGCGACTTCTTCCTTGCCATATTGTTGAACCAGATACCTGCCGCCACGACGACCTGCAAACGCAGGTCGCTGACGAGTCTTTCAATAAACAAAGCTGTGGCGATTTATCGACATAAACGACACAAAGCTTGAGCCGCCGCCGCAAATTTGTAGCGCACCCGGCACAAACAAAACAGGCGGCCCAAGGCCGCCTGCAGGTGTACATCCATGCTAGATCAGTTTGGCAGCCAACCCTCGGCCCAGTAGTTGAGGTTGTTGCCCTTGAGCATGTAATCGCGCAGCACTTCCTCACGCAGCGCATCGCCCATGCGATAGCTCGCATCAGGCTCGGACAGGTGCATGCGGATTGCCTCGAGCCATTCCTCGGTGCTGTTGCTCACGACCTTGGTGCAGGGCAGATAGCCGCGATAGGCTTCTGTGTCGGTGCAAATCACCGGGTAACCGCAGGCGCCGTACTCCAGCAGACGCAAGTTGCTCTTACAGTCGTTGAAGATGTGGAACTCCAGAGGAGCCAGTGCCAGGTCGAGGTTCAGGCTGGCCAGTTTGGCGGGGTAAGCCTCAAGAGCGACGCCCGTGTGAAACTCATGCACAAATGGCCGTAGAGCCTCGGGGCACATTCCGAAAAATACCCATTCGACTTCATCGGCAAGCAGGCGCACCACATCCGCAATAATTGCCAGGTCACCATCATGACTGGTGCCACCGCCCCAGCCTACGCGGGGTTTGCGCGAAGTACGACGATGACTGGTGAGCCCCGTCCACAGATGCGGTGCAAGCATGTTCGGCACCACCCGAATATCGTGATGCATGTCACGCAATGCATCCGCCAGCGGCTGAGTCGATACCACGACCCGATCACACAATCCGACACCACGCCGCACCAGTTTGTCGACACCCACTTCGGCCTTGCGGATGTGTGCGTTCTTTTTCGGCACATCGATCACGTAATCGTCGAGCTCAAAAATCCGGAAGGCTTGCGAACAGTTTTTGATTCGCTCGACCTCATCGACAGCCCCTTGGCTGTAGCGCCCCTGCAGGATGATCACGTCGGGCGAGCACCGCTCAAGTTCAATGTCCGTCGGCGTATGGTAGGTCATATGCCCTACCACTCGCCCCGCCGCCTCCAGCTCGAGGAACGGCTGGCTGACCCGATAATGCCCCACCGCCGTGGCGTTGATCGGAATCGCCAGGATCTTGGGCAGGGGCTGACGGGTGAAGGGATCCCACCCGTCCTTGAACCCAGGCTCCAGACTGAAATTGCTGGTGCCCAGACTCAGGTTCCGGTTATACGCCGGATCCCTGGCAACCAGGGGCAACCAGTTCCGGTAGAAGTGTTTCTGCTCAGCCTGCAGCACTTTGGGTGCGGGCCCGACAGTGGAAGCCGGGATCGCCTGCACCAGCTCGGCGTATGGCGTCCATACCACCAGGTAGCCGGCCTGCCGCACACGCAGACAAAAATCAGGACCATTAAGCGCCTGGGCCAAATGTTGTTCGTCCAACCCCTGCAACTCGTCGAAAACCTGCTTGCGTACCAGGAGACAATCGACGCCGACCGCACTGAAGTTCTGTACAGTTTGCTGACGCTGCATGTAGCCAGGGGCGTTGAGCAACTCTCCGCGATTGGGGACACCAATGGCCCCCCGCAACCCCAGAACCAGTGCCGAACCCTCGATCCGGCCCTGCGGACTCAGCATCCGCCCGCCAACTACACCGACCTCAGGGCGCAGGCCGTGATTCAGCAACTCGTCCAGCCAATCGGCATTGACGATGATGTTATGGGGGCTGAGCAACAGCAGATAGTCGCCCCGCGCCTGGGCCGCGGCGAAGTTATGCACCGCTGCCTGGTTGTCGCCATAGTCACAGCGCAGCACTCGCAGTTTGTCGCTGCCCATTTGCTCCATGGCCGCCAGCCAGCTACAGGCATCTGCGGCAATGCTGGCGTTATCGGCAATCAAAATCTCGTAACGCGAATAGGCCGTTTTTTCCAACAGACTTTCAACACAGCGCTGCAAAGAACCGATCTGGTCCCTGGTGGAGATGATGATCGATACAAGAGGCTGCTGGTCATGGAGGTAGTCAACACGATTGATCAGCGCCAGACTGCCGCTACGGACGCGGTGTGGCGCCTCAATACGCTGTAGATGCGCGGCAAGTACCCGAGGATTCTGCTCGATGACCTGGGGTTGCGAGAGCCACTGAGACAGGCGCAAGGCAGACTCCACGAGCACTTCGCTCACATGGCCGATGGCGTGCGGGCCATTGCTCTCCACCAGACGCCAGACCAGATCGTGAACACCGAGCTCATCGTAGCCCGCAACAATGCCGCCAAGCTCGAGAACCCGCTGACGCTGTAAAGCGAGGACCCGGCCGATGTAAGGGTAACTACGCATCAAGTCAAGATTGAAGTCCGGCTTGAACACGGGCTCGATCGACACCTCATCGCGCAGCCCTCCCTCATCGCTATAGAGACAGCGCACGTCCGGCATTTCGACCATGCGCTCGGCCAGCAGCAACAAGGCCAGCTCGTTCAAACGATCGCCCGCCCGGACCAGATAGATCCAGTCTGCCTCATCCAGTTGCCTCAGCAGTCGATTGAACTGAGCGACCGGTTCTTCATGCAAACGTACATGACGCACACCTTCGCAGGGCGCATGCTCCGAACGGGAAATCACCACCACCTGCTCGGCGGCATAAACCTGCTGACGAATACTCTTGAGCGTATCTTCCAGCGCTACGCTATTACCTTCGCTATCAATGACAATCGGCACAATCCGCGGACGCCAGGCCCACCCCTGCAGGCGGGCAGGCAAAAGACGCTGTTGAGCGGGGTTCAATGTGCGGCAAGACAACCATTCACGATACAGGTCGACAAAACTGTCGCAGTCGTCACCCACCCGGGAAAGCACCAGGGTGTGTATGAAACTCAGGGATCGGCCCAACCCCGACTCTTCCCAGGCATAGGGCTGACCATCGACTGCATCGGCCAGAGCCATATAGCGCACCCAGCCTGGTGCAGGTGCCGGCTCGCCACTGCGCAATGCAAGCATCTGTTTGAGCCAGTCGAGCTCTGTCGCCAGCGCATTCCTGACGTGTGGCTGATTACTCAATCGCGCCGGGTGCAGGCGCTCGAGACTCAGAACCTGACTGACGACAACCAGATTGCCGCGACGCAACAAACAGGCAAACAAGGCGAAGTCCAGGCGAGCCACGAAACCTTCACCGACCTGGGTCAACGCCGGCAAATACTCCAGCGCATGACGGGTACGCAGCAGCGCCCCGCTCAAACCGCTGAGGAAGTTGACCAGGGTGCTTTCCAGAATCCCCAACAGATCCTCACCCTTGAACAGCGTGATGCCAGTAGAAAAACAGCAGTTTTCCAGCCGCTCGGACAACAGGATGTAATCGCCGTCGCAAAACTGTCGCTGGGCGATGACCAGATTCACGTCATCACGATCGATAAAACCTTCGATCTGCTGCTTGATGCACTCAGGCAACAGTTGATCGTCGTCGCACAGCAGCTTCAGATAATCGCCGCTGGCCTCTTGTGCGCAAGCCATGAGGTTACCCTGAAATCCCAAGCGTCGATCATTGCGTACATAACGTAACCGGATCGACTGCGGCACCTCACAATCCTCGACGATCCGGCGGATTTCGTCGCCGACACTGTCGTCGCAGACAATCACTTCGAGGTTGCTGTAGGTTTGATTCAGCGCGCTTTGCAACGCCGCCTGAAAGAACAGCGGATTGAAGGCGGGGATGGCGATGCTGACAAGAGGGACTGGTTTCACGGCAGGGGAACTCTCGAGCGGCGGAAGCTCACTCTAAAAAGAGTGGAGCCTCCCGGAACCGCTGAAAAAAGACGGTTTGCACTCGGCAATCTGCAACCCTCGCGATAAATCGCGAAGGCCTGGATTCAGACTTTGTTGAACAGCCCCAACTGAGCGATCTTGCTGAACGCCAATTGCGAGGCCTGCAACATGGTTTGCTGCAGGGTCAGGCGGGTCATCACTTCGGCCGGATCGGAATCGCGAATCGACGACTGGGTCTGGGTATTGGCCAGCGCCAGACTCTGGTTGATCTCAGTCTGAGTGGTCAATGACGAACCGCGCCCCCCCACGGAACTGATGCCGGCCGCCAACTGGTCGATGCCACTGGACAGATTGCCAATGCCTGAACCGATCGCCGCGTTTAATTGCTGGATGGCGATCGGGTTGTTGTTGGTCGGTGTCGCCAGTGCGGTCTTCAGTTGGCTGACGGTATCCAGAACGTTCTGTGTCTGGTGTGTGTTGACTGCAACGGAGAACTGGTCACCCGCAGCCGGTGTACCGGCCAACGTAAAGGTAACGCCGGACGCGGTTGCCGTGGCACCGGCCATGGTGCCGCTGGACACCGGTTTGCTGCTGGCGGTCAGTGGCGCGGCGTACAAATCGTAGTTCGTGGCGCTGGTGAACTTGAGGATCGCACTACCGTTCGGGAAACTGGCGTGGTAGTTGGCGCTGTTGGTGACCGCGGTACCGGTGACCAGTGCCGCCGAAGGATTCCCCGGGCTGCGAGACGTAGTGAAGCTGTCCGGCTTGGCCGCCAGGGTGAAACTGTGCCCGGTGATCACTGTACCCGGGACGTCACCCGCTTGCAGGTTGATGTTCAACTTCAGATCAACGCCACGGAAATTGACAGTCTGTGTGGCCGCACCGTTGGTGGAGCTGAACACACCATTCTGACTGGCCTCGGCGGTGACGTCGTTACCTAGGGAATCGGTAATTTTCAACTGCGTGCCGCTGACGAAATCCACGGTGTAAGGCTCACCGCTGCGGAACTTGGCGTTGTAGGTGACATCGGAGCCGACCTGACCGTTGGACAACACCACACGACCGTCATCGACCGCAGGCGCGGTGAGCGTGGTCTGAGTACGGCTGGTGTTGATCGCCTGCTGGAACACATCCCAACCGGTGCTGTTGGTGGCCATCGACTGGGTATCGCCAATCGGCAGATCCAGCGTGACCTGATCACCGTTGTAGGCGTAGCTGCCATCGGTGTTGCGGGTGAACGGCACCACATCACCCTTGGACCCGGAGAAGATGTACTTGCCGTTTTCATCCTTGGTGTTCATCAGGCTGAGCAGTTGCTCTTCAATCTGCCCCAGTTCGGAAGCGTTCGCCTGACGGTCGGCATCGGTATAGCCAGCGTTGCCTGCGCCGAGCGCCAGCTCTTTGGCGCGCTGCAGCACGTTGCCAATACTGGTCATCACCGACTCGGTCTGGCCTAGGGTGCCTTTGATGGTGGTCATGTTGGCCGAGTACTGGTCAAGCATCGAAGCCTGCTGACCCAATTGCAGCAAACGAGAAGCGCCGACCGGATCGTCGGCCGCGGTATTCACGCGAACCAGGCTGCTGGCCTCTTCGCTGCTCTTGACCACGTTGGAAAAGTTCTTCTGATAGTTGGCAGCAGAGGACTCGTAAAACTGGGCGGTAGAAATGCGCATGGGCTACGACTCCTTAAAGACTGTTGATCAGTGTGCTGAAGATTTCCTGCGCAGCCTTGATGATCTGCGAAGACGCGGTGTAGTACTGCTGATACTTGACCAGGTTGCCGGTTTCCTCATCGAGGTCGACACCGGACAACGAGTCGCGAGCGCCCTTGGCGTTGGCCAAAATCGCGGTGGTCGCAGCACTGTCGAGCTTGCCTTGCGCGGCCTTGGCACCGACGCCCGAGACCAGTTTGCCGTAGGCATCGTTCAGGGAAATACCGTTGCTGGCCGAACCGGTGTCCACGGTCTGCTTGGTCTGCAAGGCAGCCAGCGTGGTGCCGTTACGGTTATCCAGCGAACCCGGCTGGCTGAGCGATACGTTGATCGCAGTGCCGTTACCTGGCGAACCGGCCACGGTCATGTCGAACGACACAGTGCGCTGCACGATGGGCGGTCCCGGATCATTGATCGCGGCGCCGGTGCCGTCGACCAGCGGAATGGTCAGGCTCAGCGTATTGTTCTGGCCCGGCACGATGGTGCCGCTGCTGAGCGCGTTGCCTTGGGCATCGAGCATTTGGTAAGTCTGAGTCGTACCACCGGCCGCACCAAATACGATCTTGACCGGCGTCGACGTCTTCAGGCCGTTCTGGATCGTGGTGGTGGTCGCCGTGTCGTAGATATCGAACTTGGTGGTCAGGGTCGGCTGACCGCTGGCCGGAATCGTCAGTGTGCCGCTGCCGCCCGCAGCAATGGCCGCGCCCAACGGTGCCGCGATGGCCAGACGCTTGGAGTCGGTCATCTCGGTCTTGATGTTGGTCGCCGCGTTGCGGGTCGGGGTGATCTTGAACGTGTCGCCGGCGGCTGCGGTGCCACCGGAAAGTGTCATGGAGAAACCATCGATCACCGGCGGTGGCGTGGTCAGCGTGCTGAACGCGCCCATGGCGGTGCCTTCTGGCAGACGCTGCACGGTGTAGTTGGTGGCGCTGGTGAAGGTGACCTTGTAATCGTTGATGGTCAGCTTGCCGCTGTCCTCGATGCTCACATCGAAGTTGCCTGAGCCGGCGCTGTTACCGACCGTGGCAACGCTGCGCTGAGCCATTTGCGCTGCGGTGTTGATGCTATTGAACAGGTTCGAACCGAAGTCACCGTTCTTGTCGATGCCCTGGGCCTGGACGGTGTTCATCTGATCGGCGACGACCAGCGCCACACGCCCCAGTTCATTCATGGCCGGGTCCAGCACGGTGCTGCGATAACGCAGCAAGCCGCCCATCTCGCCACCGGTCATCACCGAGGTGATATCGATGGTGCTCGAACCGCGATTGAGCTGAATGGCCGAACGCGACGGATCGTCTTTGCTCGGCACCACTTCCAGCTTGCTGGCAGTGCTGCCCATGACCAGCGGTTGACCGCTGCCCAGGTAAATGTCGAGGTTGCCGTCACGCTCGATCACCTGCGCACCGGTGAAGGTGGACAACTGGCGCACGGTCTCGTTGCGCGCGTCGAGCAAGTCGTTAGGCTGGCCGCCGGCGTTGGAAACTTCCGAGATCTTCTGGTTCAACTGGGCCACGGTGGCCGCCAGTTTGTTGACCTGATCGGCCATGTCCGCCAGGTTGCCGTTGATGTCCGCGTTCTGCGCGGTCAACTGGCTGGAGATCGAGTTGAAACGGTTACTCAGGGCTTGCGCATCGCTGAGCAGCAGTTGGCGGGAAGCGTCGTCGCCCGGTTTGGCGTTGACGTTCTGTACCGAGGCGAAGAACTTGGTCAGGGCGCCGTTGAGGCCGGTGCCGCTGTCTGACAGCAACTTATCGAGCGGGCTGATCTGCCCGGCATAGGCAGCCGAGTCGCTGTTGAGCGAGGTGGTGGTTTGCAGTTGCGCATCGAGGTAGCTGTTGTACACCCGACGCACATCGGCCAGGGTCGTACCCGTGCCGATGTAGACATTGCCGAACTGATTCGAGGCCTTGCTGCCCTGCACGGTTTGCTGACGCGAGTAGCCTGCGGTGTCGGCGTTGGCAATGTTGTTACCGGTCACCATCAACGCGCTTTGGCCAGCGGATAAACCCGACATCCCGATGTTGAGCAAACTCATGATTCAAACCTTATGCCTTGTGCCTATAAAGGCGTAGTGGAAGCGCCCGCTGCAGCGTAGTTTTGGTAACTCGTCATCTGCTTGGCTATCTGCGAAATCTTGCTTGCGTAATCCGGGTCGGTTGCATACCCGGCTTTTTGCAACTCGCGTACAAACTGTTCTGGGTTATCGGCCGACTTCAGCACATCTTGATAGCGATTGTTGCTTTGCAGCAGCGTCACAAGGTCATGGAAACTGTCCTTGTAAGAGGCGTAGGAACGGAACTCAGCCGTCTCCTTGACCATCTGGCCATTTCTGAATTCGCTGGTGATCGCCCGCGCCGAATCACCCTTCCAGTTACCACTGGCCTTGATCCCGAACAGGTTGTGGCTACTGCTGCCATCCTGGGCGCGCATGACCGATTTGCCCCAACCGGTTTCCAGGGCGGCCTGAGCCACCAGGTAACGCGGATCGACACCGATACGGTCGGCGGCTTCTTTGGCCATTGGCAGCATGGTGTTGACGAATTCGTCGGCGGAGCTGAAGGCTTTCTTCGCCGGTGCCAGGGGGATTTGAGCCATGGCACGACCATAAATCTGCAGGCGCCCGCTGGAGGTCGTATCCGTTTGCGAAGCCAGCCAATCGCCGTTGTACAGCGGGCCGGAACCGGTCGCGGTGCTCGGCGGCACCTGGATTCTGTTTTGCGTTGCGGAGGCGGTCGTTGCCGTGGTCGATGCCGATGGCACCAGCCCGGCGAGCAAACGGTCGGCCAGTTTCGGTGGCAGCGCCAGACGCCGCTGATTGATCAGCGCCATGTCGTTGCGGTGTGCGCCCTCGCCCGCACCTGCCGGCGCCCTCACCGCGCGTGAAGCCCACAACGGGCGCTCGCCGTTGAGGCGCGACAGCGGCCCATTGGTGGCGACCGTACCGGCGGCAATCGGTGTTTCCACGGCGGCCTTCGCGGCGGCTTGCTTGGCGGCAGACGCTGCAGCAGCCTCACCCGGTGCCAACGGTTTGTTCTTCGACATCTGGCGCATCAGCACGTCAGCCAGGCCGATACCGCCGCCTTCGCGAGACAGGGAAACGGCCAACTGCTGGTCGTACATTTCCTGGTATTGCTTGGCTGCCGGCGTGTTGAGCGGATTATCCTTGCCCAGCGCTTCGGTGGCCGAGCGCATGGACTTGAGCATTTCGCCGAGGAACAGCGACTCGAATTCCTGCGCCACTTTGCGCATGTTCGCATCGCTGTTCTTGTCGCCGACCTTGAGCTGATTCAAACGATTCAGGTCCGAGTAGGAACCCGAATCGCTACTGCTGACCAGACCGCTTTTGCGCATATCCATGATCGCCGCCCTCAGATCACGATCAGGTCGGCTTGCAACGCGCCGGCCTGTTTCAACGCTTCGAGGATCGCCATCAAGTCACCCGGTGCTGCGCCGACCTGGTTCACCGCACGAACGATCTCGTCGAGGGTGGTGCCCGGGCCGAACTTGAACATCGGCTTGGCTTCTTGCTGAGCGTTGACCCGCGAACGCGGCACGACCGCCGTCTGCCCGTTGGACAGAGGGCCGGGCTGGCTGACGATCGGGTCTTCGGTGATGGTCACGGTCAGGCTGCCGTGGGTCACGGCGGCCGGGGAAACCTTGACGTTCTGGCCGATCACGATGGTGCCGGTGCGCGAGTTGATGATGACTTTCGCCACCGCCTGACCCGGATCGACTTCGAGGTTTTCCAGGATCGACAAATAGTCGACCCGCTGGCTTGGATCGAGTGGCGCAGTCACGCGGATCGAGCCGCCATCGATGGCCTGAGCGACGCCAGGGCCAAGCATGTCGTTGATCTTGTCGACGATGCGCTTGGCCGTGGTGAAGTCCGAACGGTTGAGGTTCAGGGTCAGGCTGTTGCCCTGATTGAAGCCGCTCGGCACTGCCCGCTCGACCGACGCACCGCCGGGGATGCGACCGGCCGACGGAACGTTGACGGTGATCTTGGAACCGTCACGACCTTCGGCATCGAAGCCGCCGACCACCAGGTTGCCCTGAGCCACGGCATAGACGTTGCCATCGATACCTTTGAGCGGCGTCAACAGCAAGGTGCCGCCGCGCAGGCTCTTGGAGTTACCGATGGACGCTACGGTGATGTCTATCTGCTGACCCGGCTTGGCGAACGCTGGCAAATCGGCGCTGATCGACACGGCCGCGACGTTCTTCAATTGCACGTTGCCGGAACCTGGCGGCACCTTGATGCCGAACTGCGAGAGCATGTTGTTGAAGGTCTGCAGGGTGAACGGGGTCTGGGTCGTCTGGTCACCGGTGCCGTTAAGCCCTACCACCAGGCCATAGCCGATCAATTGGTTGGAACGCACGCCGGAAATACTGGCGATGTCCTTCAGCCGTTCGGCTTGAGCATCGAAGGCTGCGCACAGCAAAAGAGCGCCCACCATCAGGTGTTTAAGATTCAACATAGCCACCTAGAAAGGGAACAGCGGGCTGAGGAAGAAACGGTCGAACCAGCCTGGCTGACTCGCATCGGCAAACGCACCGGTGCCCGAATAGGTGATGCGTGCATCGGCGACACGGGTCGACGACACGGTGTTATCGGTGGCGATGTCATCGGCACGAACGAGGCCGGCAATCCGTACCAATTCGTCACCGGTGTTGAGAGTCAGCCACTTCTCGCCGCGCACAGCGATGATGCCGTTGGGCAACACGTCAGCAACGGTCACAGTGATCGAGCCGGTCAAGCTGTTGCTTTGGCCAGTCTTGCTGTCGCCTTTGCTTGCGCGATCAGCCTTGTAGCCGGCGTTCAGGCTCAAGTCGTTGCCACCGATCGGGTTGTTGGTGGTCAGGCTGGAGCCAAACAACGAGGTCAGGCCGACGCTGGTGTCGCTGGTCTTGTCGATCTGCGAGTTGGCGTTCTTGCTCGCCTGGGTGCGCTCGTTCAGGGTGATGGTGATGATGTCACCGACCCGGAATGCCTTGCGGTCGCTGTACAGGTTCTGTTCGAAACCGGCCTGGTAGATCGAGCCGTTATTGGCGGCAGCCGGCAGCGGCGTGCGCGGCAACACCGGGGCGTAGTAAGGGTCATTGGGCTTTGGCGTCGGACCGACGCACCCCGCCAGCGCGGCGACCCCACTCAGTGCCAGAACAGATACGAAGCGATTCATGACCCTACCTCACGGTGTTGCAGGCGACCTCATGGCCGCCTCATAGACTTGATTACAGATTCTGCGTTACGAACGAGAGCATCTGGTCGGCGGTGGAGATCACTTTGGAGTTCATCTCGTAGGCGCGCTGAGTGGTGATCATGTTGACCATCTCTTCAACGGTGCTGACGTTGGACGTTTCCAGAGTGTTCTGCAGCGTGGTGCCAAAACCGGCCAGGCCCGGGGTGCCGACTTGCGGCGCGCCACTGGCAGCGGTTTCCAGGAACAGGTTGTTACCCACCGCTTGCAGACCGGCCGGGTTGATGAAGTCGGCGGTTTGCAGGTTGCCGATCACTTGGGAGGCGGGGTTGCCGGCAACGGTGATGGACACGGTGCCGTCACGACCAACGGTGAACGTCTGGGCGTTGTTCGGAATGACAATGGCCGGCTCCAGGGCAAAGCCGCTGGCGTTGACGATCTGACCGTTGGAATCCAGGTGGAAGGTACCGTCACGGGTGTAGGACGTGGTGCCATCGGGCTGCAGGATCTGGAAGAAACCGCGACCGTCGATGGCCATATCCAATGGCTGCTCGGTGGTTTGCAGGCTGCCGGCGGTGAAGTTTTTCTGGGTGCCGACGATGCGCACACCGGTACCCACTTGCAGACCCGACGGCAGTTCGCTGTCCTGGGTCGACTGGGCGCCTGGCTGGCGTTTGATCTGATACAGCAAGTCCTGGAACTCGGCGCGGTCACGTTTGAAACCCGTGGTCGATACGTTCGCCAGGTTGTTGGAAATGGTGGTGAGGTTGGTGTCCTGGGCGGACAGACCTGTTTTGGCAACCCATAGAGCCGGAAGCATTCGTTTCTCCTCGTGCGCCTGTTTTACGGCGCGACGTTCTGATAATTAGCTGATCTGCAAGACCCGAGCCATGGCCTGGTCATCGTCTTTGGCGGTGTTCATCATCTTGATGTGCAGCTCGAACTGCTTGGCCAGCGCCAGTACCGAAGTCATTTCTTCCACGGCATTGACGTTGCTCGACTCGAGGAACCCAGACACCAGTTTGACGCCGGCATCGGCTTGCGCCGGCTTGCCGTCCTTGGTGTGGATCGAACCGTCCAGGCCTTTGGTCATGTTCTTGAAGTCCGGGTTGACCAGTTTGATGCGGTCGACTTCAGCCATCACACGCGGGCCTTCGCCCATCGCACGGATGCTGACGGTGCCGTCTTCGCCGACTTCGATCTGCTGCTCGGGCGGCACGGCAATCGGCCCGCCATTGCCCATCACCGGCATGCCGTTGCCGGCGCGCAGCACGCCCAGCGCATCAACGTTCAGGCTGCCGGTGCGCACGTAGCTCTCACCGCCATCGGGGTTCTGCACGGCGATCCAGCCGTTGCCTTGCACCGCGACATCGAGGTCACGGCCGGTTTCCACCAGGGCGCCCGGGGAGAAGTCGGTGGCCGGACGTTCGCTCATGGCAAACGCACGCGCCGGAAAGCTGTCACCAAACACCGGCATCGAACGGGCCTGCTCCAGGTCCTTCTGAAAACCATTGGTAGAGATGTTCGCCAGGTTGTTGGCATGAGCCTTCTGCGCCAGTGCATTCTGGCTGGCGCCGGTCATTGCCACATAAAGGTACTTGTCCACACTCTTTCCTCTGCATGCCGGACGTTTGCCGCCCACCGCGGTACTGCTGAGCCACAAGCAATTTACAGACCAACTTTTTTCTGGCGGCGCCGGGCCCGGCAAACAAAGGACTTGAGGGATTTAGAGGGGATTGAGGGAATGTATCGAAGACGAAAAACCGGCGGTGTCATGCCGCCAAGAGGCAAGGATCAGCCTGGACGCTGATCGTTCCCCTGTGGCGAGGGAGCTTGCTCCCGCTGGGCTGCGCAGCAGCCCCAAAAATGACAACCGAATTATTGCAGGCAGATCGCGCAGGTAGGTTTTGCGGCCGCTTCGCGCCCGAGCGGGAGCAAGCTCCCTCGCCACAGAAGCCGCTTAGCCCGGCTCCTTGCCCACCTCATACTCGCGCAACTTATTGGCAATGGTGGTATGGGAAACCCCCAGTCGCTTGCCCAGTTGCCGACTGCTCGGATACTCGGAATACAAGCGCTCCAGCACGGCTTTCTCGAAGCGCCCGACAATCTCGTCCAGCCCACCCTCGAGGGAGAAATCGCCAAGCGGCTGACGCACGCCGTAGTCCGGCAGACGAATGTGCTCGGCTTTGACGGTGCCGCCTTCGCACAGGGAAACCGCCTGAAACAGCACGTTCTCCAACTGCCGCACGTTACCCGGCCAGTGATAGTGACTGAGTCGTTCCATCGCCGCCGGCGCCAGCTTCGGCAGTGGGCAACCGATCTGTCGGCTGGCCTGATCGAGGAAGTGCTCCACCAGCGGCGCCAGTCCGTCGAGGCATTCGCGCAGTGGCGGGATGTGCAACGAGAGCACGTTCAAGCGGTGGTACAAGTCCTGGCGAAATTCACCGCGAGCACACAGCTCGGACAAGTCCACCTGAGTCGCGCAGATCACCCGCACATCCAGATAGACCTCTTCATCGCTGCCGACACGACGGAAGCAACCGTCCTGCAGAAAGCGCAGTAATTTCACCTGCAAGCGCGGGCTCATTTCGCCGACGCCATCGAGAAACAACGTACCGCCCGCCGTCAGCTCCAGGAGCCCGAGCTTGCCTTCGGCCCGCGCCCCTTCGAAGGCGCCGGGGCCGTAGCCGAACAATTCGGTCTCGGCCATGGACTCTGGCAGGCCGGCGCAGTTGAGCGCCATCAGCGGTGATTGCCCGCGCGGGCTCGCCAGGTGACAGGCCCGCGCCAACAACTCTTTGCCGGTGCCGGTTTCGCCTTCGATCAATAGCGGCGCATCCAGCGGTGCCATGCGCCGCGCTTCGCGAACCACCGCCGCCATCACTTTCGAGCTTTGGAAAATGCTGTCGAAGCCGCGCAACTCTTGTTTGCGCACGTTATAGATGCGCTCGCCCACCCGGTCCGCCCGGTGCAGCGTCAACACCGCACCGGCCATGGCCTCGCTTTCGTCATGCTCCGATTGCAGCGGCGCGATGTCGGCGAGAAACACGTCACCCTTGACCTTCACCCGCAAGCCGTTGATCCGCGACTTGTTGGCGCGCACCAGTTCCGGCAAATCGAAGTCTTCGGCGTACCGAGACAGCGGAATCCCCGGCACCTCATCCACCCGCACCCCGAGCAATTGCGCCGCCGCACGGTTGGCCGCGACAATGGAACCGCCCATGTCGATCGACAGCACCGGAAACTCCAGGGCACCGAGCAAGGCATTGAGCTCCATGTGCCGACGCTCGCTGGGCATCAGCCCTACACGCTTGACGCCGAATACCCCACCAATCGCCTCGAACTTCGGCCGCAACGCCTGGAACTGAATGTTGATCAGATTCGGACAGTGCAGATAGATCGCATTGCCATGCTCACCACCCACCTCGCCGCGAGCGACGTTGATCCCGTACTCGACCAACAGGTTGAGAATGTCGCGCAAGATACCGATGCGGTTCTGGCAGTGGACTTTGATACGCATATGAAGGCCCGTAACAGCGGTGATCGAGGCCCGGCGCAAGGAATTTTCTGCGCGAGCACCAAGTTAGTCGTCAAGATTATGTGACACCTGTAGGCCATTTCAAACCCGTAAATATCAATACTTGCGCCACAGCAGACAATACGTAACGAAAACTTTACGAAGAGCGCGGATTTTTCCTACGCAAGACGCGGATCACCTGCTGCAACACCGAACACCTTGGGGTATTTCTAGGTCCATAGCTGTACACACAACAAGAACGATTCCCCTAGCAGGAGAGCAGCATGAAGCAGACGCAATACGTGGCTCGCGAGCCCGATGCGCAAGGTTTTATCGACTACCCCGCTGAAGAACACGCGGTGTGGAATACGCTGATCACTCGCCAACTGAAAGTGGTCGAGGGTCGTGCATGCCAGGAATACCTGGACGGTATCGAAAAACTCGGTCTGCCCCACGACCGCATTCCGCAACTCGGCGAAATCAACAAAGTCCTCGGTGAAACCACCGGCTGGCAAGTTGCCCGGGTGCCCGCGCTGATTCCCTTCCAGACCTTTTTCGAATTGCTGGCGAACAAGCAGTTTCCGGTGGCGACCTTTATTCGTACCCGCGAAGAACTGGATTACCTGCAAGAGCCGGACATTTTCCACGAGATCTTCGGCCACTGCCCGTTGCTGACCAACCCCTGGTTCGCCGAATTCACCCACACCTACGGCAAACTCGGCCTACAGGCCTCCAAGGAAGAGCGCGTGTACCTGGCGCGTCTGTACTGGATGACCATCGAGTTCGGCCTGGTCGACACGCCGCAAGGCCTGCGCATCTATGGCGGCGGCATCCTGTCCTCGCCGAAAGAAACTGTTTACGCCCTGTCGGACGCACCTGAGCATCAGGCCTTCGACCCACTGGAATGCATGCGTACGCCGTATCGCATCGACATTCTGCAGCCGCTGTACTTTGTCCTGCCGAACCTCAAGCGCCTGTTCGATCTGGCCCACGAAGACATCATGGGCATGGTCAAACAAGGCATGCAGCTTGGGTTGCACGCACCGAAATTTCCGCCAAAAGCTGCGTGACCCGCGACTTTTGGCATCAAGTGAGTCTGTTACGGATCGCCGCTTTGCTTTAGCGTGGTCCCACTGACGACCGTTTTTCAAAACACTCGATTTCAGGAACACATCATGTCCACATTGAACCAAGCCCATTGCGAAGCCTGCCGCGCCGACGCCCCTCAGGTCAGCGACGAAGAACTGCCGATCCTGATCAAGCAGATCCCTGACTGGAACATCGAAGTGCGCGACGGTGTGATGCAGTTGGAAAAAGTTTTCCTGTTCAAGAACTTCAAGCACGCGCTGGCGTTCACCAACGCCGTTGGCGAAATCTCCGAGGCCGAAGGTCACCACCCGGGCCTGCTGACCGAGTGGGGCAAAGTCACCGTGACCTGGTGGAGCCACTCCATCAAGGGCCTGCACCGCAACGACTTCATCATGGCCGCGCGCACTGACGAAGTGGCCAAAGACGCCGAGGGCCGCAAATAATGCATTTCGACGCCATCGGCCGAGTACCCGGCGACCCGATTCTCGGCCTGATGGAGGCCTATGCGCAGGACCCTAACCCGCGCAAGTTCGACCTTGGCGTGGGTGTCTACAAAGACGCCCAGGGCCTGACGCCGATCCTTGAAGCGGTGAAGCTTGCCGAGCAGCGCCTGGTGGATCGCCAGGCCACCAAGACTTACATCGGCGGCCACGGCGATGCGGCGTTCGGCAAAGTCATCAACGAGCTTGTGCTGGGTGCTGATTCGGCGCTGATCGCCGAGCAACGGGCCGGCGTCACGCAAACGCCGGGCGGCACCGGTGCGCTGCGCTTGAGCGCCGACTTCATCGCCCAATGCCTGCCGGGCCGTGGCGTGTGGCTGAGCAGCCCGACCTGGCCGATCCACGAAACGATTTTCGCAACGGCCGGGGTCAAGGTCAGTCACTACCCGTACGTGGGCAGCGATAACCGTCTCGATGTCGAAGCGATGCTCGAAGTGCTCAATCAAGCACCGAAGGGCGATGTGGTGCTGCTGCACGCCTGCTGCCACAACCCGACCGGTTTCGACCTGTCCCATGACGATTGGCGCCGGGTGCTGGACGTGGTGCGCAGTCGCGACTTGCTGCCTCTGATCGACTTCGCCTATCAGGGCTTCGGCGACGGCCTGGAGCAAGATGCCTGGTCGACCCGGCTGTTCGCCGCCGAGTTGCCGGAAGTGCTGATCACCAGTTCCTGCTCGAAAAACTTCGGCCTGTACCGCGACCGCACCGGCGCGCTGATTGTCTGCGCGCAAACCGCCGGCAAGCTGGTGGACATCCGCAGCCAACTGGCCAACATCGCCCGCAACCTGTGGTCGACACCGCCGGATCACGGCGCCGCCGTCGTCGCGACCATCCTTGGCGATCCAGAGCTGAAAAGCCGCTGGGCCGACGAAGTGGAAGCCATGCGTTTGCGCATCGCCCAGCTGCGCAGTGGCCTGGTCGAAGCGCTTGAACCCCACGGCTTGCGCGAGCGGTTTGCGCACATTGGCGTGCAACGCGGGATGTTTTCCTACACCGGTTTGTCGCCGGAGCAGGTCAAGCAACTGCGCGAACATCACAGTGTGTACATGGTCAGCTCGGGCCGGGCGAACGTGGCGGGGATCGATGCGACACGCCTGGACCTGCTGGCCGAGGCCATCGCTGACGTCTGCAAGTAACACGATGCAATGGCGAGCTCCCTGTGGCGAGGGAGCTTGCTCCCTCGCCACAGTGGGTCTTCGCCTCCTGCTGACCTGTCTAGACAATCCCATCCGTCGTAACAATTGGATATAAAGTCTATTTGTCATTTTTCCTGCTGTATCCTGCCCAGGCTTTTTTAAAAGCGCGGATCTACCAGATCTATCAACAGACTTAGCGAGGAGCGCGAAACATGCACGAGATCCCTAATCTCCCCTTCCCAAGCCTGCACGAAACTGAGCAGACAACCACGCAACAAGCCGGTGCCCAACAGCCCGAGCCGAAAGAAGCACCTGAACGCCGCCAGGCCGACAGAGAAGACTGATACCCCTGCAATGCCAGACCGTGTGGAAAGCGCTAACATGCGCTTTCCACACTGCCTGAACCGCGAGCCCGCACCATGAGCGATGATTTCACTGAAGCCCAGGCCAGCGTCCTGATCGGCACCGCCGAGAAGATGATCGAGATCTGGAATCGCCTTTCCCCCGAGAAACAAGCCGCCCTACTGGCCCGCTTCGGCAGCGAAGAAAATGCCCTGGCCGCCCTGGTCACGACGCAACTGGTCGCCCCCGCAAAATCCTGATTCATCCCGTTCGGCAATTAGTTTTACTTTTTCACGCCCTGCGACCGTCCACGCCGCTATCATAAGCAGCCTATCTATCCTGCTGCCCCGTGGACCTTTTACCCATGTCTGAAACCCAGCGCCCCCTGGCGGTCACGCTGCAAGTCGTTTCCATCGTCCTGTTCACTTTCATCGGTTACCTCAATATCGGTATTCCCCTGGCCGTATTGCCGGGCTACGTCCACAGCGACCTCGGCTTCGGCGCGGTGATCGCCGGGCTGGTGATCAGCGTGCAATACCTGGCCACCCTGCTCAGCCGGCCTTATGCCGGGCGCATCATCGATAACAAGGGCAGCAAACTGGCGGTGATGTATGGCCTCGCCGGCTGTGGTTTGAGCGGCGTGTTCATGCTGATTTCAGCCTGGACGCAAAGCCTGCCGATGCTGAGTTTGATCAGCCTGTTGATTGGCCGCCTGATACTCGGCAGCGCGGAAAGCCTCGTCGGCTCCGGGTCGATCGGCTGGGGCATCGGCCGGGTCGGCGCGGCGAACACCGCCAAGGTCATCTCCTGGAACGGCATCGCCAGTTACGGCGCGTTGGCGGTCGGCGCACCACTGGGGGTGCTGCTGGTGAGTCAATTGGGTTTGTGGAGCATGGGCGTGAGCATCATGCTGCTGGCGGTGCTGGGCGTGGCGCTGGCCTGGCCGAAAACCGCGGCGCCGATTGTCGCCGGCGAACGTTTGCCGTTCATGCATGTGCTGGGACGGGTGTTCCCTCATGGCTGCGGCCTGGCACTGGGCTCCATCGGCTTTGGCACCATCGCGACCTTCATCACCCTGTATTACGCCACTCAGCATTGGTCCAACGCGGTGCTGTCCCTGAGTTTGTTCGGCGCCAGTTTCATTGGCGCGCGACTACTGTTCGGCAACCTGATCAACCGCCTCGGCGGCTTTCGCGTGGCGATTGCCTGCCTCTCGGTGGAAACCCTCGGGCTGTTGCTGCTGTGGCTGGCGCCGGATGCCCATTGGGCACTGGCCGGTGCAGCGCTGAGCGGTTTCGGTTTTTCGCTGGTGTTCCCGGCCCTGGGCGTGGAAGCGGTCAACCTGGTGCCGGCCTCCAGCCGTGGCGCAGCAGTTGGGGCCTATTCGCTGTTTATCGATTTGTCACTGGGGATTACCGGACCGCTGGCGGGTGCGATTGCTGCAGGATTCGGGTTTGCCTCGATCTTCCTGTTCGCCGCCCTCGCCGCCTTGAGCGGATTGATGTTGAGCGTTTACTTGTACCGACAGGCGCCCAAGTATCGGGAAGAGCGTGAAGCACGCTAAAAATCGACCTTGCCCCGCCCGGCCTTGATGCTGCCGCGCTTGGTCTTTGATTCGAGCCGACGCTTTTTCGAGCCCAGCGTCGGCTTGGTCGGACGGCGTTTCTTTTCCACTTTGGTAGCGCTGAGGATCAACTCGGTCAGACGCTCCAGCGCATCGGCGCGGTTCTGCTCCTGCGTGCGGTATTGCTGGGCCTTGATGATCAACACCCCTTCGCTGGTGATGCGACTGTCGCGCAACGCCAGCAGCCGTTCCTTGTAGAACTCGGGCAGGGACGAGGCCGGAATGTCGAAGCGCAGGTGCACCGCACTGGAGACCTTGTTGACGTTCTGCCCACCGGCGCCCTGGGCGCGAATGGCCGTCAACTCGATCTCGGCATCCGGCAGATGCACGTTGTTGGAAATCACCAGCATGGAAAAAGGTCCGGTATCAGGACCGCCAGAATACCCCGGCTTTCGCATCCTCCACAAAAAACCCGGCACATTGGCCGGGTTTGTTGTTTCTGCGCGTTGCGTTATTTCACCGCGACCTGCAACGCCTGCTGGGCGCTGCGCTTGTTCTTGATGCCGTAGCAGATCCACATGAACGCGACCCACACCGGAATCGCATACACCGAGACCTGGATGCCCGGGATCAGCAACATCACGCCCAGGATGAACACCACGAACGCCAGGCAGATGTAGTTGCCGTACGGGTACCACAGGGCCTTGAACAGCGGCGTCTGCCGGGTCTTGTTCATGTGCTGGCGGAACTTGAAGTGCGAGAAGCTGATCATCGCCCAGTTGATCACCAGGGTCGCAACCACCAACGACATCAACAGTTCCAGCGCGTTTTGCGGGATCAGGTAGTTCAGCAACACCGCGATCAACGTCACAGCGGCCGACGCCAGGATCGAACGTACCGGCACGCCACGCTTGTCGATCTTCGACAAGGCTTTCGGCGCATCGCCCTGCTCGGCCATGCCCAGCAGCATGCGGCTGTTGCAGTAAGTACCGCTGTTGTACACCGACAGCGCCGCGGTCAGGACCACGAAGTTGAGGATGTGCGCGGCGGTGTTGCTGCCGAGCATCGAGAACACCTGCACGAACGGGCTGCCGCTATAGGCATCGCCGGAAGCATTCAGGGTTGTCAGCAGGCTGTCCCAAGGGGTCAGCGACAACAGGACCACCAGCGCACCGATGTAGAAAATCAGGATCCGGTAGATCACCTGGTTGATGGCTTTCGGGATCACGGTTTTCGGCTTGTCAGCTTCAGCGGCGGTGAAACCGAGCATTTCCAGGCCACCGAAGGAGAACATGATGATCGCCATGGCCATCACCAGACCGCTGACACCGTTCGGGAAGAAGCCGCCGTGGGACCACAGGTTGGTTACCGAGGCTTGCGGGCCGCCGTTACCGCTGACCAGCAAATAGCTGCCCAGGGCAATCATACCGACGATCGCCACGACCTTGATGATCGCGAACCAGAACTCGGCCTCACCGAAGACTTTGACGTTGGCCAGGTTGATCGCGTTGATCAGCACGAAGAACGCGGCGGCGGAGACCCAGGTCGGGATATCCGGCGCCCAATAGTGGATGTATTTGCCGACCGCGGTCAGCTCCGACATGCCCACCAGGATGTACAGAATCCAGCAGTTCCAGCCCGACAGGAAACCGGCAAAACCACCCCAGTATTTATGCGCGAAGTGGCTGAAGGAACCGGCCACCGGCTCTTCGACGATCATTTCGCCCAGCTGGCGCATGATCATGAAGGCGATGAAGCCGCAAATGGCGTAGCCGAGAATCATCGACGGGCCGGCGGATTTGAGCACGCCGGCCGAGCCGAGGAACAACCCGGTACCGATCGCGCCGCCGAGGGCGATCAGTTGAATATGGCGATTTTTCAGGCCGCGTTTAAGCTCGCCTGAATGCGAGTTTTGTCCACTCATGAAAAGGGTCTCACGCAAGGTTTGATGATGTTCGGTAGACGTTGCTGCAAGGTTGCGATTTCAAGCAGCGCCGATCAAACCCCAGCGCAGGCACCAGGAGTTCAGCGTTTTTACGACAGTCATGCGTCACCTGTTTGTTTTTATCTGTGACGAAATCGAACCCGACACGCTCGTGACGCGGCGGAGTGAACAAGGCGGATAGCCTTGAGGTTTGCGCTGTTGCGCAGAGGGTCACAGTTAAAACGCGGCGCATTGTACACCGCTAACCCCCTGCTGCCAGACACCGCTGGATCAGCGCGTCGGTTGCCGGGATTGCCTGTGTCCGCCTCGAAGGTCTCGGGCGGCTGCAAAAATTGAGTCAGACCTTTGCAGGTCTTCGACGGGGGCAGCGGAAAAATCGCCCCACGGAGAGAGATGGAGATGAGTCACGGCGTTCATTGCGCCTCCTTCTTGTTATGCACCTGCACGACAGGCATGGGGCGCATCTCACCTTTCAATCGAGGCCGAGACAAGCGCGCCAGAGCCCTTGAACAGCATCATCGTGGCGGCGGACGGCAGGTTTTCCTTACAGCCCTTTCCACAGCGGCATTCCATGGGGTTTGAGCACGCTTTTCGTAAGGATTTATTTACAGCGCGTAACGCATGCTTTCCAAATCAGATCCAGAGAGCCGTCGACTGTAAATTGACGATAGGAAGCTTCCTAAGGAGTTTTCCGACTTAGTTTTCTGTTTTTTATTAGGAAATTTACTTTTTTTAAAATGGAATAATTAGTTCAAATGAAAATTGTTTAATTATTTTTTTGCAATTCAAAAACCTGTGAACTAGGTTTTCAGCGACTTGCCGAGCCGCATCGACCGGCAAGTCGACGCGCTCTTCAATGAATGAAAAACGCGCCACTGTTTTTACCGAAGCTGTTCTTACCGTAAAAGTCATCTAGGAGATTCACCATGCAAGCACTGGACAAAGACTTGGACACTGAACTGCAACTCGACGATTGGTTTGAAGCACCGACCCATGAAGCCGCCGTTGAAATGATGCAAGCCGACGCGGTTGTTCCGTTCGGCACGGCGATGTGGCCTCTGTAAGACATCCCGGCGGGCATGATCCGGCCGGTCGTGCCCGCCACTTACCAGGTTTGTCAGGGAGGACTCCATGGATAAGCAGCGTGCCATCTCGCATTTCCTTTACTACCTCGAACATCACCCAGCCGTTGCCGGCATCAAACCGGCGAAGGTCTTGCTCGGCCATACCGCTGATTACGAGGCGCTGACCGGCGCCATCGTCGAACAGGCCGGCAACAGCCCAAGGTTCGCCTTCAGCGCGATGCGTCTGGACCTCGAACCCACCGAATTGCTGGCCAAGGCGATTGTCGACAGCGATCTGTACATCTTCTTCTACGACTCTTCCACCCTGCCCAACCCGCGTCCCGACGGCCCGGACTTTGTCCGCGCGCTGCAAGGCGTGATGGCGGAAAACTGGAAGAAGTCGCTGCTGTTCAAGGATTACGGCGATTACTTCTACGACACGTTCAGTGTCACCCCGCAGCGGATTGCCGGGTTGAACAGCCACTTGATCCAGCGCATGTCCCAGGCCACCACTTTAAGTTTCAAAGATGAGCATGGCTCGTGGTTCGAAACACCGTTGAGCAGTATCAAGAAGTGGACCGACATCAACGGTGTCGGCAACTTCGACCTGGCGCCCGGCGAGATTGCCACCCATAGCGAGTCGATTAATGGCCGAGTGAAGTTCATGGGGACGTTCCTCAGCACGATTCCGTTTGCCCGCAAGTACGGCGTACTCGCGTCACCACTGGAGTTGTGGATCGAGAACTCGACCATCAGCAAAATCGCCACCGATGTGCCGGGACTGGAACATGACTTCAACAAGTACCTGGACGCCAATCCGTCCAATCGACGCATCGAGGAGCTGGGGATCGGTACCAACGAAGGTGTGAAAGAGTTGTATGCGCGCAATGCCGGGTTCGAAGAGCGCCATTGCGGTTTGCACTTGGGGTTGGGCGGAGGCGCCAAGGGCAGCCATCATCTGGACCTGATCTTCTCTGGCGGCGTGTTGGCGCTGGATGATGAGCCGGTGTTTGATAGGCGGTTTGTCTTCTGAACAACACCGCCCCCTGTGGCGAGGGAGCAAGCTCCCTCGCCACAACGCCACCTGCATATTGAAAACCGGTTCTGCCAGACACAAAAAAACGCCATCCCGAGGGATGGCGTTTTTTATGCTGCGCTTACCGATTACTCAGGCTTGCGACGACCGAAGCCCGGACGCTGGCCGGAGCCGGCTGGCGCACCGCGGCGCTTGCCCGATGGCGCGTCCTTGTCGACCAGCACGATGCCTGGGCGTTTCTTCGGCGCCGGTTTGGCCGGGCGCTTGGTGTCGGCCGGGCGGTCTGCCACCGGCGTACCACGGCCGGCAGGCGCACCGCGATCGCTACGACCACCGGACGGAGCGCCACGGCCTTCGCCACGCTCAGTACGACCGTTGGCCGGACGCGGCGTGCGTGGACCGCGCTCGCCGTCCTGGCGTGGCGCTGGCTTGCGGGCCGGGCGCTCGCCTTCGATCTGCGGCTCGCGAGATGGACGCGGGCCGGCAGCTGGAGCGCCAGCGGCTGGACGCAGGGTCCGTACGCGTTCGGTCTTGCCCACCGGGCGGGACGATTTGCGCTGCATACGCTCGAGCTTGTCTTTGCTCTTGGCGTTCATTTGCGGCATCGCCACCGGCGTCAGGCCGACTTCAGCACTCAGAATGTCGACTTCCTGCTGGCTCATTTCGCGCCAGCGACCCATCGGCAGGTCGGAGTTGAGGAACACCGGACCGAAACGCACGCGCTTCAGACGGCTGACCACCAGGCCCTGGGATTCCCACAGACGACGAACTTCGCGGTTACGACCTTCCATCACCACGCAGTGGTACCAGTGGTTGAAACCTTCGCCACCTGGTGCCTGCTTGATGTCGGTGAATTTGGCCGGGCCGTCTTCGAGCACCACGCCTGCCTTCAGACGCTCGATCATCTCGTCGTCGACTTCACCACGTACACGGACGGCGTATTCACGGTCCATTTCGTAGGACGGGTGCATCAGGCGGTTGGCCAGCTCACCGTCGGTGGTGAACATCAGCAGACCTGTGGTGTTGATGTCCAGGCGACCGATGTTGATCCAGCGACCTTCTTTCGGGCGCGGCATCTTGTCGAACACGGTCGGACGGCCTTCCGGGTCGTCACGGGTGCAGATTTCACCGTCGGGTTTGTTGTACATGATCACGCGGCGTACCGACTCGGCAGCTTCTTCGCGCTTGATCACCTTGCCATCGATGGTGATGGCGTCATGCAGGTCGACGCGCAGGCCGAGGGTGGCGTCTTTGCCATTGACCTTGATGCGGCCGTGGCTGATCCAGGCTTCTACGTCACGGCGCGAGCCGACGCCGATACGGGCGAGGACTTTCTGCAGTTTTTCGCCTGCTGGGCCGATTTCCTGGTCGTCTTTCTGGTCGTTGATACTCATCTGGGCACCTCCCGGTGTGATCAAGTTCAGGCCTTGGCCTGAAGATGTGAAATCTGGTCGTTTGACGAAGGGATCGTCAAAGGGTCGCGAATCATACGCTCATGGAAGCGTTCGCGCATCAGAGACTAGCTGATCGACCGTCGGTTATTAGTTTTTCCGCCGGCCGGTGGTGGCTGCGATCTTCTGACGGAGTTCAATCCTCGAACTGGCGGCGTTCGGCCTCGATCGCTTCGGCCAGGGCCCGGGCTTCGGCTTCTTCATCGCTCAGTTCAGGTTCGGGCTTGGGTTGTTCAAGCGCGGCAACCGCGGCCAGCAGTTTCTCGCGAGCCTCGGCAACGCCAAGAATGTCATCCTCAGGTTCTGGTTCCTGCTCTTCTTCGTCAGCAACTGATGCCTCAACCTGAAGCTCTACCTCGACTTCCGGCTCCGCCTCCGGCTCCGGCTGCTCCGATACCTCTTCAGTCTCGGTCAACTCGCCATCGCGCAACAAATCGTCGAAATCGGTCTTGAGCCCCTCCTCCATCGTGTCCAGCTCCAGCAACAGCGTGTGGAAGCTGGTTTCTTCCTTGGGCTCTTCCGGCTCGGCGCTGGCATCTGCCAATTCTTGCAACCCGGCCGGCACCGGTGCGTCGTCGAACTCGAGCATCGGCTCGGGTTCCAGCTCGCGCAGCTCGGCCAGCGGCGGCAGGTCGTCGAGGTTCTTCAGGTTGAAGTGATCGAGAAACGCCTTGGTGGTGGCGAACATTGCCGGTTTGCCGGGCACATCACGGTAACCGACGATGCGGATCCACTCTCGCTCCAGCAGGGTTTTGACGATGTGGCTGTTGACCGCCACGCCGCGCACGTCTTCGATCTCGCCCCGGGTGATCGGTTGGCGATAGGCAATCAGGGCCATGGTTTCGAGCATGGCGCGCGAGTAACGCTGCGGCCGTTCTTCCCACAGGCGCCCGACCCACGGCGCGAACTTTTCGCGGATCTGCAGGCGATACCCGGAGGCGACTTCCTTCAGTTCGAAGGCTCGGCCGTCGCAGGATTTGCCCAGAATCGTCAGCGCTTTCTTGAAAACCGCTGGTTCGGGCCGCTCGCCTTCTTCGAAGAGTTCGAACAGGCGCTCAAGCGATTGCGGTTTTCCCGAGGCCAACAGAAAGGCTTCAAGCAGTGGCGCCAGCTCGCGGGGTTCAGTCAGGTTCATGATTCAACTCGTTATTCGGCTCGGGCTCGCACATGTATCGCCGCGAACGGCTCATTCTGCACCAGCTCGACCAAGGATTCCTTGACCAGTTCGAGGATCGCCATAAAGGTCACCACTACCCCCAGACGTCCTTCTTCAGCGGTGAACAGCTCGACAAAGGGCACGAAACCGCCACCCTTGAGCCGCTCCAGTACATCGCTCATGCGTTCGCGGGTAGACAGTGCCTCGCGGCTGACCTGGTGGCTTTCGAACATGTCGCCCCGGCGCAAGACCTCGGCCATGGACATCAGCAACTCTTCCAGACTCACGTCCGGCAGCAGCTTGCGCGCCCGGGCTTCCGGCGCGTCGAGCTTGGGCACCACGACATCGCGGCCGACGCGGCTCAGCCCATCGATGCCTTCGGCGGCGGCCTTGAAGCGTTCGTATTCCTGCAAGCGGCGGATCAGTTCGGCGCGAGGGTCGTCTTCCTCGTCTTCAATGGTTTCGGCTCGCGGCAGCAGCATCCGCGACTTGATCTCGGCGAGCATCGCGGCCATCACCAGGTACTCGGCGGCCAGTTCCAGGCGCACCGACTGCATCAACTCGACATAGCCCATGTACTGGCGGGTGATTTCCGCCACCGGGATGTCGAGAATATTGATGTTCTGTTTGCGGATCAGGTACAGGAGCAGGTCGAGCGGGCCTTCGAAGGCTTCCAGAAAGACCTCGAGCGCATCCGGCGGGATGTACAGGTCCAGCGGCATTTCCATGACCGCCTGGCCATAGACCATGGCGAAGGGCAGTTCTTGCTGGGCGCCGGCCTGGCTGTCGACGGGTTCTGGTTCTACTGCAGACATCTACGCCTCGGCCATGAATGGCGTAGGGTCGCCGCAACCGACACGGATGACTTCCGGCTCGCCGTCGGCGAGGTTGATCACGGTGGACGCCTTGATCCCGCCGAAACCGCCGTCGATGATCAGGTCCACCTGATGCTCCAGCAACTGGCGCATTTCGTAGGGATCGGTCAGCGGGTCAGTGTCGCCGGGCATGATCAGGGTCACACTCATCAGCGGTTCGCCGAGTTCTTCCAGCAGCGCCAACGCAATCGGATGGCTCGGCACGCGCAGGCCGATGGTGCGTTTTTTCGGGTGCAGCAACAGCCGCGGAACTTCGCGGGTGGCGTTGAGAATGAAGGTGTAAGGCCCCGGCAAGTGGGCCTTGAGCAGACGGAAAGTACCGGTGTCGATCTTGGCGAACAGCCCCAGCTGCGACAGGTCGCTGCAGATCAGCGCGAAGTTGTGCTTCTCATCCAGTTGACGCAACCGACGCACACGCTCCACGGCGGTCTTGTCACCGATCTGGCAACCAATGGCGTAGGAAGAGTCTGTGGGATAAATCACCACCCCGCCGTTGCGGATGATCTCGACAGCCTGTTTGATCAGGCGCGCTTGCGGGTTTTCCGGATGAATCTGGAAAAATTGACTCACATTCTCTACCTGTTCAGACGGCGGCAATAATTGGGTCATGTTTGAATCGACACCACAGTGGTGGCAGATCCTCCGGGAGCGGGCGGTATTCACCGATCTCGGACCAGCCTCCAGGGCCATGAAAATCACTGCCGGCACTGACCAGCAGACCAAACTCACGGGCAAGAATCGCCAGGCTGCCCACTTGCTCGGCGGGCTGATGGCCATTGACCACTTCAATCGCGTGGCCCCCGGCTTGAATATAGTCAGAAATCAGGCGGCGACGCTTGCTACGAGTGAAATCGTAGTGCCAGGGGTGCGCCAGGCTGACCCAGGCACCCGCGGCGCGCAGGGTCTCGACGGTGTCTTCGAGGGTCGGCCAGTGCAGCTTGACGTCTCCCAGCTTGCCGGCGCCCAGCCATTTGCGGAACGCTTCGGCGCGATCCTTGACGAAACCTTCGCGCACCATCCAGTCGGCGAAGTGCGGACGGGCCGGCGCGTTGCCGCTGTCGCCCAGTTCCTGCTGAATGGCGCGGGCGCCGTCAAGCGCCCCCGGCATGCCTTTCAACGCCAACTTGCGGCTTATTTCTTCGGACCGTAGCCAGCGGCCATCGTGCAATTTGGCGATGGCCTCGACCAATGGCGCGGCATTGACGTCGAAACCATAGCCCAGCACATGAATGGTCGCCCCGCCCCAGGTGCAGGACAATTCGACGCCGTTGACCAGTTGCATCCCCAGCGCCGTCGCGGCGCTACGGGCCTCGTCGAGGCCTTCAAGGGTGTCGTGATCAGTCAAGGCCAGGACTCGCACGCCTTTCTCGAACGCACGCGCAACCAGTGCCGCAGGCGCCAGGGCGCCATCGGAGGCCGTGCTATGGCAGTGCAAATCAACATTCACAGGACTATGTAACCTCAAATCAGCTGACGCTATCGCGCGTCAATATGTTTGTTATTATGCCGCCACATCCTGCTTCTGGCTGCCACTGTGAAACAATTCATCGACTTCATCCCGCTTCTGCTGTTTTTCATCGTCTTCAAAATCGACCCGCGGGTCGTCGACATTGGCGGTCATCAACTGTCTGTCGGTGGTATTTACAGCGCCACCGCGATGCTGATCATCAGCTCCCTGGTGGTCTACGGCACGCTGTACATCAAGCAGCGCAAGCTGGAGAAGAGCCAGTGGCTGACCCTCATTGCCTGCCTGGTCTTCGGCAGCCTGACCCTGGCGTTCCACAGCGAAACCTTCCTGAAATGGAAAGCCCCGGTGGTCAACTGGCTGTTCGCCCTCGCGTTCATCGGCAGCCATTTCGTCGGTGACCAACTGCTGATCAAACGCATCATGGGCCACGCGCTGACTCTACCGGAGCCAATCTGGACCCGTCTGAACATCGCCTGGATCGGTTTTTTCCTGTTTTGCGGTGCCGCCAACCTGTTCGTCGCGTTCACGTTCCAGAGCTACTGGGTAGACTTCAAGGTCTTCGGCAGCCTGGGCATGACTTTGCTATTCCTGGTCGGCCAGGGCATCTACCTGTCCCGCCACCTGCACGACGCCGACACCACAACGCCAAAAACCGAGGACTGACATGCTTTACGCAATCATTGCCACAGACGTCGCCAACTCCCTGGAAGCCCGACTGGCCGCACGGCCTGCGCACCTTGAGCGTCTGCAAGTGCTCAAGGGCGAAGGTCGTATCGTATTGGCCGGTCCACACCCGGCGGTCGACAGCAATGATCCGGGCGCAGCCGGTTTCACTGGCAGCCTGATCGTCGCCGAATTCGAGTCCCTGAGCGCCGCCAAGGCCTGGGCCGACGCCGATCCGTACGTTGCCGCAGGCGTCTACGCCAATGTTCTGGTCAAGCCGTTCAAGCAAGTCCTGCCGTAAAGTTCTCGCGTGCGGTGAATCTTATCGATTCATCGCACGTTCAATCGCTCATTATTCTCGTTTACCGGCCGACAACCTGCCCAATACTCGTATTGGAATCAGGAGTTGCGATGCGCAAAGGTCCGTTGTGTCTGATGTTGGTGACGTTGTCGATCATGGCGCCAGCCCATGGTGAAGAAAGCGCCAATGGCGGTAATTCGACGCCGCTGTCCTTGAGCGCCGGTAGCCAGATCACCGAGTTGCAGCAGCGCTTGAAAGAAAGCGAGCAGCAACGAGAAACACTGAGCAAACAATTGCAAACCACCGATGGCGAGCGCGAAAGCGCCCAGCTGAGCCGGTTGCGCCAGGAGAATCAGCGCCTGAAGCTGCAACTCAAGGAAACCCTGGCCAGCAGCCCGCTACCGCGCCTGCTGACCGATCAGCAGCAGTGGTTCGTTATTGGGGCGGCAGTAGCGCTATTGGCCCTGCTCTGCGGTATCTTCGCCAGTGGTGCCACCAGAAAACGTAGGCAATGGCTAAATTGAGTGAGTCATGAGCGAGCTGTTACTAATTGATGATGACCAGGAGCTGTGTGAGCTCCTGAGCAGTTGGCTGAGCCAGGAAGGCTTTCAGGTTCGCGCCTGCCACGATGGCCAGAGCGCCCGTCGCGCGTTGGCCGAAACGTCTCCGGCGGCCGTGGTGCTGGACGTGATGCTGCCGGACGGCAGCGGCCTGGAACTGCTAAAGCAACTGCGCAGCGACCATCCGGATTTGCCGGTGCTGATGTTGTCGGCCCGTGGCGAACCGCTGGACCGCATCCTCGGCCTGGAACTGGGCGCCGACGATTACCTGGCCAAGCCGTGCGACCCACGGGAACTGACCGCCCGCCTACGCGCGGTGTTGCGCCGCAGTCATCCGACGGCGGTCTCCAGCCAGCTCGAGCTGGGCGACCTATGCTTCAGCCCGGTGCGCGGGGTGGTCAGCATCGATGAACAGGAATTCACCCTCACCGTTTCCGAAAGCCGCCTGCTCGAAGCCCTGCTCAAGCAGCCCGGCGAACCGCTGGATAAACAGGAATTGGCGCAAATCGCCCTCGGTCGCAAACTGACCCTGTACGACCGCAGCCTGGACATGCACGTCAGCAACCTGCGCAAAAAAATCGGCCCACACCCCGACGGCCGCCCACGCATCATGGCCCTGCGCAGTCGCGGTTACTACTACAGCCTGTAAGAACCGAGAAAGAACCGAATAACAGCAACCTGTGGCGAGGGAGCTTGCTCCCGCTGGGCTGCGAAGCGGCCCCACTCTTTACCTAAAAAGAAGGGGACTGCTGTGCAGTCCAGCGGGAGCAAGCTCCCTCGCCGCAGTCTGGTGCCTGCATCTGGAATTTTGTCAGGAAGGCAGAAAACCGTCTTTACCCAAGCTTTACGCTCCGCTGACCGCCGTTGACCTTGATCTGCGTAATCTGCACACATCCGGAACGTACCGGGAACGAGACAAGGAGATACACCATGCGCAAGACTCTTATCGCTCTGATGTTTGCTGCCGCCCTGCCGACCGTTGCCATGGCCATGCCTGAAGGTACGGGCCCGATGGGTGATCACATGGACGGCTCACGCCACAGCGGTCAGATGCACGGCATGCACGGTAAAGGCCCTTACAGCCAACTGGACCTGAGCCGCGAACAGCGCGAGCAGATCCGCAAAATCATGGGCGAGCAGATGCACGAGCGTCAGCAACTGGTCGACAAGTACCTGGAAAAACTCTCGCCAGCCGACCAGAAAGCCCTGAAAGACGAGATGGAGGCCAAGCACAAGAAAGCCGAAGCCGACGTTCGCGCCCTGCTGAAACCGGATCAACAGAAGCAATTCGACGAGATCCAGAAGAAACAAGCTGAGCGTCGCGCCGAATGGGCCGAGTTCAAGGCCTGGAAAGCGCAGCAAGCGCAAAAGGCGCAATAATGCGTTAACCCCGGACCCAACGGCTAATCACCGTTGGGTCTGATGCCTCTCAGTTCGTTGTGGGAGCGAGCCTTTGTGGCGAGGGAGCTTGCTCCCGTTGGGGCGCGAAGCGGCCCCGGTATTTCAAAGTTAAACCGTATGTAACGGGTTTACGACTGCTTCGCAGCCGAACGGGGCGATGCGGCGTTCCGACAAGCCCCCTCGCCACACATTGATTTGAGCTTGTTCGAGGATTTTCTGTGCGCTCATTGTTCTGGCGTATCCTGGCCAGCTTCTGGCTGGCCATCGCTCTGGTTGCAGGGCTTTCCATTTTGCTGGGGCACATGCTCAACCAGGACGCGTGGATTCTCAGTCGCCACCCGGGCCTCAATACCCTGGCCGAACAGTGGACGCAAACTTACGAAAGCCAGGGCGAAGAAGCCGCCCAGGACATCCTGGAGCAGCGCAAGCGCCAATATCACATCGACGTTCAGGTGCTCAACGAGGCAGGAGACCCGGTGGTACGCGGCACCTTCCCTCGGCGTGCAGCCGCCTTCGAAGCACGGCAGCAAAACGATGATCGGCGCCTGCCGTGGCGACGCCTGACCGATGAATACACCAGTGCCAAGACGGGCGACACCTACCTGCTGATCTACCGCATTCCACACCCGGAACTGGACGCCTGGCACCGTGAAAGCCTGCTCTGGCCGTTGAGCGCGCTGGGTATCGCCCTGGTGGTACTGACCCTGTTCAGCCTGTTGGTGACCTTTTCCATCACCCGACCGCTGAGCCGTTTACGTGGCGCAGTGCATGAGTTGGGGCAGACGACGTATCAGCAAAACAGCCTGGCGCAACTGGCTAACCGCCGCGATGAATTCGGTGTGCTGGCCAACGACTTCAATCGCATGGGCGCGCGTCTGCAAAGCCTGATCGGCAGTCAGCGGCAATTGCTGCGCGATGTGTCCCACGAGTTGCGTTCGCCCTTGGCCCGACTGCGCATTGCGCTGGCACTGGCCGAGCGGGCCAATCCCCAGGAGCGGGAAAAACTCTGGCCGCGCCTGACCCGTGAATGTGATCGACTGGAAGCACTGATCAGCGAAATCCTGGTGTTGGCGCGGGTCGATGCCGACAACGCCAGTGCCGAAGAGGTGGATCTCAATGCACTGCTCAATACCCTGCAAAAGGATGCTCAGCTAAGTTCGCCGGAGCAGAACGTGCGCCTTGAGGCCGAGCCGCAACTGAACCTCAGAGGTTGGCCGACCATGATCGAGCGGGCCGTGGACAACCTGCTGCGCAATGCCCAACGCTTTAACCCGGTCGGGCAACCGATCGAAATGCAGGCGGCGCGTCAGGGCGACAGGATTGTGGTCAGCGTGCGCGATCATGGCCCTGGCGTAGAGGCCGAACATTTGAATCAGCTGGGTGAACCGTTCTATCGGGCACCGGGGCAGACAACGGCCGGGCATGGCTTGGGGCTGGCTATCGCACGCCGTGCGGCGGAACGCCATGGCGGCAGTCTGGTGCTGGCCAATCATCCTGGAGGCGGGTTTATTGCCAGCCTGGAATTGCCGTTGGTGCCGGGGGCTGTCGTCCAACCCTGAACTCTGCGGGAGCGGGCAAGCCCGCTCCCACATGGACCTATATCTTCAGGCCTTACCGGACCAGGCGCTGACAAACTCGGCCAGATCAACCTTCTCCGCCACACGCGGTTCTTTCTGCGGCGTACCGAGATAAAGGAACGCAATCACCTCTTCCCCTTCGGCCAAACCCAACCCCTTGGCTACATGCGGCGAATAGGCCAGCTCACCGGTGCGCCATACCGCGCCAATGCCTTGCGCGTAAGCGGCCAGCAAAATCCCGTGAGCCGCGCAGCCTGCCGCCAACAATTGTTCGGATTTCGGGTATTTGACGTGATCCTGCAAACGCGCGACCACCACAACCACCAGCGGTGCACGCAGCGGACCGTTACGGGCCTTGTCCAGCGCGGCTTCTGACACCTCGCTGTCTTGCAGTTTCGCCGCTTCGGCCAGCAACTCGCCCATTTGCTCGCGCGCCGCGCCTTCGACTGTCAGGAAGCGCCAAGGCTGCAAATGGCCGTGGTCTGGCGCACGCATCGCGGCGGCAAACAGCACTTCGCGTTGCTCGGCAGTGGGCGCCGGATCGAGCAGTCGTGGAACAGAAACACGGTTGAGCAAAGCGTCGAGAGCCTGCATCGGCCACCTCCTGAAAAAAATGTCTGCCTATTCTAGCGGTATCCGGCACAGGGCTGTCGGTTTACATGCCCTGCCCCGCAGGTAGAATGGCGCCCTCCCTACTTCAGCCCGAGCGGACTTCATGGCGTTGCCGACCTTACGGATCATTGGTTTCATCATCGGCATCTTCCTGATCACGCTGGCCATTTCCATGGCCGTGCCCATGGCTACCCTGGTGATCTTCGAGCGCACCAGCGACCTGCCGTCATTCCTCTGGGCCAGCATGATTACCTTTGTCGCCGGCCTGGCCCTGGTCATTCCAGGGCGTCCCGAACACATCCATCTGCGCCCGCGAGACATGTACCTGCTGACCGTCAGCAGCTGGCTGGTGGTGTGCATCTTCGCCGCCCTGCCGTTCCTGCTGACCCAGAACATCAGCTACACCGACTCATTCTTCGAAAGCATGTCCGGCATCACCGCCACCGGCTCGACGGTGCTCACGGGCCTGGACACCATGTCCCCCGGCATCCTGATATGGCGCTCCTTGCTGCACTGGATCGGCGGGATCGGCTTTATCGGCATGGCGGTCGCGATTCTGCCATTGCTGCGCATCGGTGGCATGCGGCTGTTTCAGACCGAGTCGTCAGACCGTTCCGAAAAGGTCATGCCCCGTTCGCACATGGTGGCGCGCTTGATCGTTGCGACCTACGTCGGCATCACCATTTTCGGCAGCCTGGCGTTTTGGTGGGCCGGGATGAGCCCGTTCGATGCGATCAACCACGCGATGTCGGCGATTTCCACCGGCGGGTTTTCCACCTCCGACCAGTCTTTGGCCAAATGGCCGGAGCCTGCGGTGCATTGGGTCGCGATCGTGATCATGATTCTCGGCGCCTTGCCGTTCACCTTGTATGTCGCCACGTTACGCGGTAACCGTCGGGCGCTGATCAAGGATGAACAGGTGCAAGGCTTGCTCGGCATGTTGCTGGTGACCTGGCTGGTGCTCGGCACCTGGTACTGGTGGACCACCCAGTTGCACTGGCTGGACGCCTTGCGGCATGTGGCGCTGAACGTCACTTCGGTGGTGACGACGACAGGTTTTGCACTGGGGGACTACAGCCTCTGGGGCAACTTCTCGCTGATGCTGTTCTTTTACCTGGGGTTTGTTGGCGGCTGCTCGGGTTCGACCGCTGGCGGGATCAAGATTTTCCGCTTCCAGGTGGCCTACATTCTGCTCAAGGCCAACCTTAACCAGTTGATTCACCCGCGCGCGGTGATCAAGCAGAAGTACAACGGCCACCGTCTCGACGAAGAAATCGTACGTTCGATCCTGACCTTTTCGTTCTTTTTCGCCATCACCATTTGCGTGATCGCTCTACTGCTGTCGCTGCTCGGCGTGGACTGGATGACCGCCCTTACCGGTGCAGCCAGCACGGTGTCCGGCGTCGGCCCGGGGTTGGGCGAAACCATTGGCCCGGCGGGTAACTTCGCCAGCCTGCCGGATGCCGCGAAGTGGATTCTCTCGTTCGGCATGCTGTTGGGTCGGCTGGAGATCATTACGGTGTTTGTTCTGTGTATCCCTGCGTTCTGGCGTCACTGACCGGCTTGAGCGCTTCCGTCAGCCGCGCCCGGTATTCGCCGGGGGTGGTGTCGAACCAGCGTCGGAAAGCGCGGAAGAAGTTGCTCGGATCGGCAAACCCCAGCAGGTAGGCAATTTCCAGCAGCGTCATGCTCGGTCGCGCCAAGTATTGCTCGGCCAGTTCACGCCGCGTGTCATCCAGCAACGTCTGAAAACTCGTGCCCTCTTCCTGCAAGCGTCGCTGCAAGGTGCGTTGCGACAGGTGCAGCGCCTGCGCTACCGCATCGCGCTTGGGTTCGCCCTGGGGCAGCAAGCGGCACAACACCTGCCGCGCATTGTGGGTCACGCGGCTCTCGGCAAACCGCGCCAGGTATTCACCGGCAAAGCGATCGTGCAGCAACGCCATGGCCTCGTTGGCGGTGGGCAACGGTGCCTCCAGGTCAGCGCGCTCGAAAATCAAGGCGTCATAGGGCGCATTGAACATCATCGGCGCGTGGAAGGCTTGCTTATACGGTTCGAGGTCGGCGGGTTGATCGCCCTGCAGCAGCACTTTGCGCGGATGCAGCGCGCTCCCGGTCAGCCACCCGCAAAACGCCAGGGCACAGGCCATCGATGCTTCAGCGCTTTGTCGGGTCGGCGGCAAGTGGTCGCCATGCACCGTCAGAATCAGCGCATAACCCTCGTCCAGTATGCGAAAACTCAGATCGGCACTTTCGGCGATGATTCGCTGATAACGCACCAGACGTTGAAAGCCTTCGGCCAGGGTTCGACTGGACATCAAGGCATAACCGGCAACGTGCAGGGACGCCGGTCGCACCACCTTGCCCATGTTCAGGCCGATCGCCGGGTTGCCGGACAACTCGACCGCGCGCTGCCAGAGCCGCGTCATGGAATCTTGCGGGAAGCGCGCATCCGGATCATCCAGTGCCGCATAGTCGAGCCCTAGCTGCTTGAACAAAACCCGGCAATCCAGGCCGTCCATTTCCAGTGCTTTGACAATCCCCATCGCCCAGCTTGCAGAAGTCGTTCGTTCGCTCATGGCGTTTACTACGTGATGGCCGCATGCCACGACCCAATGCCCAAGGATACTAAAGTGGCGCCTATTGTCACTGGCTGATGCCTATGATCACTCTAGACTTAAATAGGCTACCCGCAGCGCAACTTGTTGCCTGCACACACCACAGAGATCGCAGTCGTGGAAAACATCAAACGTTTCAACAGCTTCGCTGCGTTTTACCCGTATTACCTCAGCGAACACCGCAATAGCACTTGTCGACGACTGCACTTTGTCGGCACCACGCTGGTTATTGTCATTCTGGCGCTGACCATCGCCAAAGGCGCATGGTGGCTGTTGCTGGCCCTGCCGCTGGCCGGTTACAGCTTCGCCTGGGTCGGGCATTTCTTCTTCGAGAAGAATCGTCCTGCAACCTTTCAGCATCCTCTTTACAGCCTGCTCGGCGATTTCGTCATGTACCGCGACATGATTGCAGGTCGCGTGCCGTTCTAGGCTCCTTTGGCCACAAAAGCGTCCTGTGCAGCCAGTGCAGCGCTCTGGATCCAAGCCCTACACTCCAAACATCCCTTTCGATAAGAACAAGAGGATAGCCGATGAATGCCCGCGCACGTTTTACCCACATGCAGGACGGCACGCAGGAAGACTGGGCGATCATCGCCACAGACTTCAGCGCCCATGCCCGGCAATTGCCTACAAGGATCGTGGCGCATTTGAAGTTACTGGAAGGTGATTTCGGCGGATTCCCGGTGGATCGCCTGACCCACTCGCTGCAAACCGCCAGCCGCGCCTGGCGCGATGGCCGCGACGAAGAGTACGTGGTCTGCGCTTTGCTCCATGACATCGGCGACACACTGGGGTCCTACAACCACCCGGACATCGCCGCGGCGATTCTCAAGCCGTTCGTCAGTGCCGAGAACCTGTGGATGGTGGAGAAACACGGGATTTTCCAGGGCTATTACTTCTTCCATCACCTGGGCATGGACCGGCATTTGCGCGAGCAATTCAGCGCTCATCCGCAGTATCAGGCGACCATCGAATTTTGCGCCCGGTACGACGCGGCGGCGTTTGACCCGGCATACGACACGCTGCCGCTGAGCTTTTTCGAACCGATGATGGAGCGGTTGTTTGCGCAGCCGAAGCATTCGATCTACAAAGCGGCGATGGAGGAACAAGCGCCGGCCTGAAGATCTTTTGACTTTGCTTTTATGCCGGCTCAGCGACTTTAATTGCCTTCAATTCCGCCTCCCGCGCTTGGGCATCGGCCAACCGGTACAACTCGATCGAGCCGTCCCAATGCTCGATCAGCGCCGTGCACGACTCCACCCAATCCCCGCAATTGAGGTAGTCCACCTCGCCAACCTTGCGAATTTCGGCATGGTGAATGTGCCCACACACCACGCCATGCAACTCGCGTTTGACGCATTCGTGGGCAATGGCTTCCTCAAAATCGCTGATGAAACTGACGGCGGTCTTGACCTTGTGCTTGAGGTACGCCGACAACGACCAATAGCCGTAGCCATAACGGGCCCGCCAATGGTTGAGCCAGCGGTTGAGGGTCAGGGTAAATTCGTAGGCCGAGTCGCCGAGGAACGCCAGCCAGCGGTGATAGCGAGTAATCACGTCGAACTGATCGCCATGAATCACCAGCAGATGACGACCATCGGCGGTCACGTGCACGGCTTCGTCCACCAGCTGGATATTGCCCAGCATCAGTTTCGAATAACGGCGCAGGAATTCGTCATGGTTGCCGGTGACGTAGATCACTTCTGTGCCGCGCTTGCTCATGGTCAACAGGCGACGAATCACATTGGTGTGCGCCTGGGGCCAATACATGCCGCTGCGCAGCTTCCAGCCGTCGATGATGTCACCGACCAGGTAAATCCTGTCGGCATGGTAGCCCTTGAGAAACTGCGACAGGTGTTCGGCCTGGCAGTCCCGTGTGCCCAAATGCACGTCGGAAATCCATAAGGTCCGCACACGTTGCTTACGGCTGGGTTTGGCGAGCTCGGCGCTGGTCATGGGCAACCCTCTGGACAAGTTTTGGCAAGCTTGCGCCGGTCGGGTTAATTGCCCATGACAATCGCAAGTCAGTCCTGTGACAACGCGCGAACGCAGGGCCTCGGTGTAGACTGGCGGCTTCACTCATCAATATCGCCACGAGACCTGCGATGAGACCGATCCTCACCCTGCGCCAATACACCCATGACCTGATCGTCCACAGCCACGACCACGCGCAACTGGTATTCGGGCTGTCGGGTGCACTGGATTTCGAGGTCGAGGGGCTTGGCAGTCAGGTGGTTCAGCAGAGTTTCGTGGTGGTGCCGTCCGGGGCGCATCATGCCTGCGACAGTGCCCATGGCAGCCGTTGCCTGGTGCTGGATGTGCCGAGCGATCAGTGGGTGTCTCAGTCGCTGGGGGACCACGCCGAGGCCAGCCGCCGCTTGCTCGACAATGCCGGGCGCCTGTCGCTGGACGCCGGACAAAGCCAATTGGTGAGCTGGCTGGCCGGCAGCCCGATCAGCGATCCGCTGATCGCCCAGCAAGGCGCGGTGTTGCTGCTGGCCAGCCTCAACAACGCCAAGCCCGACACGGTCGGCGGTCGGCGTCTACCGTATGCGGCGCTCAATGCTCACATCGATCAATACGCGGCCTATCCACTGCAAGTCGCCGACCTGGCGCGCATTGCCGGCCTGTCCAGCGCTCGCTTGCACGCGCGGTTCGTGGCGGAATGCGGGCAAACGCCGATGGACTACATCCGCAGTCGCCGGCTGCACATCGCCGTGCGCTTGTTGCGCGATTCGGCGCTGCCCATTGGCGAGATCGCCTGTCGGGTCGGCTACAGCTCCCAGAGCGCATTCGCCGCAGCAGTGCTGCGTGAATTCGGCGCCTCACCCGGTAAATTGCGCCGCGAGGCTGGCGACAAATAACGCGAGTCTGGCGACAGACACCCGCAAGCACATCGTTCATTGTGTAGGAGTTGCCGAAGGCTGCTCCTACACAGGTCGACGGTGTCGTCGGCCAAATTCGATACGTTATTCAAGGATTGCAATGACTCCCCGTACTGCCCTTGGCGCTCTGCATATCGGTGCACTGATGTTCGGCTTGACCGGCGTGTTCGGCAAACTTGCCGCCGCCTCACCGGCGATCATCGTGTTCGGTCGTGCCGCGTTTGCCGTCCTCGCCCTGGCGTTTTTCGCCCGGTTCGCCAGTAATACCCGTTGGCAGACACTCGACGCCGTGGACTGGCGCCGCCTGTTGCTCAGCGGCTTGCTGCTGACCGGGCACTGGGTGAGTTTCTTCATTGCGGTGAAGGTGGCCGGGGTGGCGATCGCGACCCTGGGCTTTGCCAGTTTCCCGGCGTTTACCGTGATCCTCGAAGGGCTGATTTTCCGCGAGCGCATCCGCGCCAATGAAATCTTGCTGGTGGTGCTGGTCAGCATCGGTTTGGTACTGGTCACACCGGACTTCGATCTGGCCAGCGGAGCCACCACCGGCCTGTTGTGGGCAGTGGCCTCCGGCCTGCTGTTCTCCCTGCTGTCCCTGACCAACCGCGCCAGCTCCGGGCGAATCCCGCCGGTGCAGGCGGCGCTGTGTCAGAACGTAGTGGTTGCGATCTGCCTGCTGCCGGTGGCGATGCCGCAGTTGAGCGAAGTACGCGCCATCGACTGGCTGTGGATTGGCCTGCTCGGGGTGTTCTGCACCGGCGTCGCTCACAGCCTGTTCGTCGCCAGCCTGGCGGTGATCAAGGCCCGGACCGCGTCAGTGGTGTTTGCCCTGGAGCCGGTTTACGGCATCACCCTGGCCTGGTTGTTGTTCGATGAAAACCCGACGCTGCGCATGCTGATCGGCGGCGCGTTGATCATCGTGGCCATCGTGGTCTCCAGCCGGTTGTCCGGCGGTTCAAGCCACAAGACCGTTGCCGCGCAAGCGCCGTCTCACTGAGTGCGGTCGTTGTGGCCCAGGTCGCGGTCCGGATCGATCTGATCGCGGACCCGCTGCTTGAGCACCTTGGCCTCGGGGAAACCGCCGTCGGCCTTGCGTTCCCAGAGCTGCACATCGTCGCAGAAAATGTGGAACACCCCGCCGGTGCCGGGCACCAGGGATACTTTGCCCAGGTCGTCGCCGAAGGTGCTGAGCAGTTCCTGGGCCAGCCAGGCGGCGCGCAACAGCCACTGGCATTGCGTGCAGTAGGTGATGACGATTTCCGGTTTACGTGCGGTCATGATTGGCAAAACTCCTCTGCCTGAGGGGTTGCCATAATAACCGCAAAGGCTGCGATCTTTTGATCTTCAGCGAATACCCGCCAACAGCGTTCGGGCCGTCTCCTTCAGTGGTTCGTCGCCTTCCTTGAGCAACTCGTTCAGCAGCTCGATGGCGCTGTCCAGGTCGCCGTCGTCAATGCAGGTCTGGGCCTGTTCGAGTTTGCCGGCGCTGCTCGGCTCGACCGGTTCAAGATCCATCAACTCAGCATTCAGCGGTTCAAGCTCCAGCGGCTGGCCGGGATCGCTGAATTCGTTGAGAAAGGTCTCGTCCAGAGATTGCGAGTCAGGTTCGGCGACCCATTCAAGCTCGGGCTCATCCAGCGTCGGCTCGTCGGGTATTTCGAAGACATCGGGCAACACATGCAGATTCGAAGTGAACCCGGGCTCGTCTGCCGGTGATGGCTCATTCGATGGTTTGGCGCTGGGCGGTGAGTTGTCGAAAGGGCTGATCAGGTCCCAGTTCGCATCCATCGACAGGTCGTCGAGGTTCAGCTGAAACTCATCGCTCGGTGCCGCTGGGATTGCAGGCGTGGACGGAGCCACTGCCACCGCGGTGGCCACCGGCACGGCATCGATCAGTTTCGGATGGCGGCTGCGGATGTCCTGAAGTTGCTGTGTGTCAAACCCGGCGTCACGCAGGCTACTTTCCTGCGCGTCATACGCTTGCACGTCACCCTGCTTACCAAGAACCTCCAGCAGCTGCACGGCCAGGTCGGTGCGTTGGGGCTCCTTGACCAACGCCTCTCGCAACAATCCGGCTGCCTCGGACAATCGGCCATAGGCGAGGTAGATACTAACCCCCTCCAGCACGTCGCCTGCGACAGTCTCATCCGCCGAGCCGGCCACCGATCGCGCCTGGGTGGCTGGCCTGGCCGGTTCTGCCGTGCGGCTGAGCACCGGTTCATGACGCGACGGCTGCACGGGTAGCAGCTCGGGTAAGGCCTGAACCTGCTGTCGTTGACGGCGAATGAACACTGCGAGCGACACCAGGGCCACCAACAACAGCAACCCGATGATCAGCGGCCAATGGGATGCTTCGGACGTCTCGACAACCACCGGAACCGGCGCCGGCACCTCGGGTGCGGCAGGCGCCGCCGACGCCTGTTTGACTTCCGTCAGTTGGGTTTGCAGCTCAGACACCTGTTTTTTCTGAACGGCGATCTGCTCGTCCTGCGCCTGCAGCTTCGCATTGAGTTCATCGATGGTCTTTTGCAGCTGCTGGTTTTGCAGCACGCTGGTGGCCAGTTGTTCGGCAATAGGATCACTCGCCGGCGTAGCGGCTGATTTATCGACATCAGGCTTGGGTGCCGAACTATTCACCGCAGGTGGCGGTGCAACAGCCGGTTCAACAGACGGGAACGCGGAATCCTGAGGGCTCGGCGCGGGGTCGTCGTTGACGGGAACAATCCCAGGTGAACCCGGCGGATCGATCAGCACGGTGTACTCGCGCAGCAAACGCCCATTGGGCTGATTGAGCTGCACCAGAAAATTCAGAAAGGGTTCCTTGACCGGCTTACTGGACGTCACCCGGATCAGGTTGCGGTTGCCCCGCAGGATCGGCGTGAACTTCAGGTTATTGAGGAAGAACACCCGCTCGACACCGGCGCGGCTGAATTCTTCCGCCGTCGCCAGGCTGACCGACAGCTCGCCCTCTTCCAGACCACCGACATCCAGCAGGGCGATATCGGCGCTGAATGGCTGATTCAACGCCGAATGCTGGGTGATCTCACCCAAGCCTAGCGCGGGGGCCAATGCCGAGTAAGTGACGGCACCACCGACCAGCAGCAGCCGGGTGCAACACCGCAATACAACGTGCCAACTCTCGAGCATGAGCATCCCTTAGATAACCAGAACCAACCTGTATGCATTCGCACATCCGGTACGAACACGATATTGCCTAGTAGTTCTTTATAGTCTGCCCAACGGGGTATCTCAAAAGTCCGACGCGTGGTTGTGCCTCAAGATTTTTCCAGGTTGCCCAGGATGTGCGCGTGGACACGCATGCAGACCTTCAAATCCGCCTCATCAACGCCTTCGAACAATTCGTGGCGCAGTTGCGTGGCAATGGTTTCAATTTGTTCGATCAAGGGGCGGGCCGGGGCACAGAGGACGATTTTTTTCGCCCGACGGTCTTCCAGCACCGATTGGCGTTGCACCAGGCCCTGACTTTCCAGGCTATCGAGCAGTCGAGCCAGGGTAGGCCCTTCGACGCCGACGCTTTGCGCCAGTTCACGCTGGGTGGGAGCATCATCGAAACGCGCCAGGTGCAGCAGCACCAGCCAGCGCGCCTGGGACAGGCCCAGGCCAGCCAGTCGGCGGTCCAGTTCGGCACGCCAGCCCCGAGACATCTGGGCCAGTTGCATGCCAAAGCGGTGTTGATCGGTTAACGGCATAAAACACTCATGGTTAGACTGAAATAGAGAAAAACTAATTATTAGTCAGCTAAGCATGACCTTTGGCTATAGGCAAGGTTTGCTCTGTACTGAATCGTTACATCTGCGCGACAGGTCATTCAAATTTCGAATTCCGATTGCAGCGCGGCACGTACGCAATACAAAACGCCTTCCGGCACCCGCCCTGCGAACAACGCGGCGATCTCCGCCACCGGCGGCAACTCGCCTTCGCCGTCGAGGAAGGCGTCCTGAACTTCGCCCATCAACTCTTCAGGCAGGTCCAGCGCCTGTTCCAGTGACAGCTGCTGCTTGCCGATGGCCTCGGCGAGCATCGTGTAGACGTTCTTTTCCGAGCATTGCAGCTGCCCGGCGATCTGCAGCGGTGTCATGCCGGCCCGGGCCAGCGTGATCAACTCGTGGCGCACATCGGCCACCACTTTCGGCGCCTCGACCTGACCGCCGAGCACTTCGAGGAAAGCCTCGCCGTAACGTTCCAGTTTGCGCGCGCCGACACCGCTGACCGTGGCCATTTCCGCCAGCGAGGTCGGCTGGCTGCGGAGCATTTCCAGCAACGTCGAATCGGGGAAGATGACATACGGCGGCACGCCATGTTCTTCGGCCAGTTTGCGGCGCAAGGCACGCAGGGCTTCCCACTGTTCGCGCTCCTCGAAGCGGACCAGTTGGCTCGCCTGGCTCTTACTGCTTTTGGCGGTGGTTTGCGGCTTGAGGTCGCGGCGCAGTTCCAGGGTCACTTCGCCCTTGAGCAGCGGCCGGCAGGTATCGCTCAGGCGCAGCCCGCCGTAGCCTTCGAGGTCGATGTCCGCCAGACCGCGAGCAACAAGTTGTCGGAACAAGGAGCGCCATTCACTTTCGCCCAGCGCTTTGCCTACGCCGTATACCGACAAATGCTGATGACCGAAACTGCGGACCTTTTCGTTGTCCTTGCCCAGCAACACGTCCACCAGATGGCCGACGCCATAACGCTGACCGGTGCGGTAGATCGCCGACAGCGCCTGGCGGGCCGGCTCGGTGGCGTCCCAGGTCTGCACGCCGTCGACACAGTTGTCGCAGTGGCCGCAGGGCTCGGGCATGTCTTCGTCGAAGTACGCCAGCAGGGTCTGGCGGCGGCAGCGGGTTTCCTCACAGAGCGAGAGCATGGCGTCGAGTTTGTGCTGCTCCAGACGCTTGTGGCGTTCGTCGCCTTCGGAGTTTTGCAGCATCTGCTTGAGCATCACCACGTCTTGCAGGCCGTACGCCATCCAGGCATCCGCCGGCAGACCATCACGACCGCCGCGACCGGTTTCCTGGTAATACGCTTCAAGGGACTTCGGCAAGTCGAGGTGAGCCACAAAACGCACGTTGGGCTTGTCGATGCCCATGCCGAACGCCACGGTGGCGACCATGATCAGGCCTTCCTCGTTGAGGAAGCGTTTTTGGTGATGCGCCCGGGTTTCGTTGGCCAGACCGGCGTGGTACGGCAGCGCCGGGAAGCCTTGTTCACTGAGGAACACCGCCACTTCGTCGACCTTTTTGCGCGACAGGCAGTAGACGATACCGGCATCGCTGCGCCGCTCGGCGAGGAACGCCAGCAACTGCTTGCGCGGCTGTTCCTTGGGCACGATGCGATAAAAAATGTTGGGACGGTCGAAACTCGACAGGAAACGCTCGGCATCCTGCAAATGCAGGCGATCGACGATTTCTTCCCGGGTACGCTTGTCGGCGGTGGCGGTCAGGGCAATGCGCGGGACGTTGGGGAACAATTCCGCCAACTGGCCCAGTTGCAGGTATTCGCGACGGAAGTCGTGGCCCCATTGGGACACGCAATGCGCTTCGTCGATGGCGAACAGGGCGATTTCGAGGCTTTGCAGGAAGGCCAGCATCCGTGGCTGCACCAGGCGTTCGGGCGCCAGGTAGAGCATTTTCACCTCGCCGCGCTTGATCCGTGCAGCAAGATCACGCTGCTGCTCGGCGCTCAGGGTGGAGTTCAACGACGCCGCGGCGACGCCCAGCTCTTCGAGGGTGGCGACCTGATCGTCCATCAGCGCGATCAGCGGCGACACCACCACCGCCAGGCCTTCGCGCAGCAGCGCCGGCACCTGGAAGCACAAGGACTTGCCGCCCCCGGTAGGCATCAGCACCAGGGCGTCGCCGCCACTGGCCACGCGCTCAATGATTGCACCCTGACGGCCACGGAAACTGTCGTAGCCGAAGATGTCCTTGAGGACGCGTTGAGCCTGTTCGAGCATAAAAACTCCAAAAATCACCGAAACATCCCTGCAAGGCTGGTTCAGAACCACGAAAGCTGCACAAACAAATCGTAAGTGCGCATTGCATGACGCTGCATATTTCAGCCGTGACGCCAGCAGGGCATCACAAAACGCGCGAGTATACCCGAGCCCTCCCTTGCAAAGGGCGCCGCTGATAAGACGCACACAAGCCAACCGCGGGAGCAAATATGCCGCGCGGCTGGCCTGAGCGCTCAAGAAGGCCTAGAATTCCCGCATCGTATATTCCCCAAGGTAGCCCTTTAATGTCCTTCGCTGAGCAACTAACCCGCCTGCAAGTCTTCCTCGACGCCGACGAGCTGCATGACGAGGCGCTGGACTACGTGGCCGCCCACGGCTACCTCACTGCGCTGTCGATCTGCTCCGAAAGCGTTCCCGACCGTGAGTGGATCGACGCGCTGTTCGCCGAAGAGCCGCATTACGCCGACGACACCGAGCGTGAAGCGATCGAATCCACCCTGGTGCTGCTCAAGGCTCACATCGCCCGCCAACTGGCGTCCGACGAAGAGTTCGAGCTGCCATGCGACCTCGACCTGGGCGATGACCCGGACGATTCCGACCTGCGTGGCTGGTGCATCGGTTTCATGGAAGGCGTGTTCCTGCGCGAAGCCGCCTGGTTCGAAACTGCCGAAGACGAAGTCAGTGAAATGCTGCTGCCGATCATGGTCGGTTCGGGTCTGTTCGACGAACAGCCTGAGTTCTCCGACATCGCGGCCGACGCCAACCTGATGGACGACATGATCGTGCAAATCCCGGAAGCCCTGACCGCGCTGTACTTGCTGTGCAACGCGCCAGACGAAAAACCGGCGATCCTCAAGCCACGTCACCACTAAGGTTTTGCCTATGGACAACCCCATAGGCAACCGCCCCCTGATGTTGCGCTACGTGCTGCTGGCCATCGGCTGGCTGAGCGTAGCGCTGGGGGTGATCGGGATTTTCCTGCCGGTGCTGCCCACCACACCGTTCCTGCTGTTGGCGGCAGCCTGCTTCGCCCGCAGTTCGCCGCGTTTCTATCACTGGCTGGTTGAACATCCACGGCTTGGACCCTGGATTCGCGACTATCTGGACGGCAACGGCATTCCGCTCAAGGGCAAGGTCTACACCATCGGGTTGATGTGGACGAGCATCCTGTTCTCCTGCTACCTGGTGCCCCTGCCGTGGGCGCGCGGGTTCATGCTGACCAGTGCGGTGCTGGTGACGGTTTATATCCTCAAGCAGAAAACCCTGCATAAACCCTGATTCCTATCTATGGCTCGAGGCTTTTGTGGCGAGGGAGCTTGCTCCCGCTGGGTTGCGAAGCAGCCCCAAAACCTGCAACCCGCCTTCTCCTGACACACCTCATTGATCGGTTTGGCGACTGCTGCGCAGCCGAACGGGAGCAAGCTCCCTCGCCACAGGAAACAACCCGCCGACATCCTTTCGTCCGACGACCTACCCGACCGCCCCGTAAACACCGCCTAGACTTCAGACATCTGCACCCGAGCAGCCAGACATGCCCCGCAGTCCGCGTAGTCCAGGATGGTCAACGCTCCGACTTCGGTTCGGCGGATGGCTGCTGCTGGCGAGTTTTCTACTGGCCGGGTTGGGCAGTGCCTGGGCCGACTGGGATTTTGCGCAGGTTCTGCAAACGGCCGAAAAACGCTACGGCCCCCTTGGCGAGGCACAGGGACGGATCGAGGCCTGGAGCCAAATGCTGCAAAGCGAACGCAACCAGCCTGAGCGCGAACAACTGAACGCGGTCAATCACTTCTTCAATCAGCAACTGAGTTTTCAGGATGACACGCGCATCTGGCATCAGACCGATTACTGGGCCACGCCCGTGGAGTCCTTGATCAAAGCCGCAGGCGACTGCGAAGACTTCGCCCTGGCGAAATACTTCAGCCTGCGTCACCTCGGGATTCCCAGCGAAAAACTACGCATCACCTACGTCAAGGCCCTGACCCAGAACCAGGCGCACATGGTGTTGACCTTCTACAGCAGCCCCACGGCCGATCCGCTGGTGCTGGACAACCTGATCGACGAGATCCGCCCCGCCTCCCAACGCAAAGACTTGCTGCCGGTGTACGCCTTCAACGCCGAAGGCCTGTATTTGCCGGGAGCCAATGGTGGTAAACGCAGCAGCGACTCGAAAAAACTGTCGCGCTGGCAAGACGTATTGAAAAAGATGCAAATCGAAGGGTTCGCCGTGGGCGAAGGCTAGCCGCCACTGCAAGGAGTGTTTTCATGTCACTGCGCAAACAGTTGTTCCTCGCCATTTGCCTGTTCTTGCTGGTGGCCTTCAGCGGCAGTTTTTTTGTCAGCCTGGAAAGCTCCCGTGAACAGATGCTCAGTCAGTTGCGCTCCCACGCCCAGGACGCCGCCACGGCGCTGGGCCTGTCGTTGACCGCGCAGATCGACGACCCGGCGATGATCGAATTGATGGTCAGCTCGATTTTCGACAGTGGCTATTTCAGCAGCATCCGGGTCATCAGCATCGAGAATGAACAAGTGCTGGTGGAGCGCAGCGTACCAGCGCAAATCGAGGGTGTACCCGGCTGGTTCGTCAGTCTGGTGAACCTGCGCCCACAAGGTGGCGATGCACTGGTCACGCGTGGCTGGGACCAGGCAGCCCGGGTCGAAGTGCTGAGCAACCCGCAGTTCGCCCTGGCCAAACTCTGGGACAGCTCCCTCGGCAGCCTGATCTGGCTGCTGATTTGCGGATTACTCAGCGCCGTGTTCGGAGGCTGGCTATTACGCCGGCAATTGCGCCCGCTCGACAACATGGTCAAACAGGCTGAAGCCATCAGTAAACGCGAGTTCCGCAGCTTGCCAAAATTGCCGCGCACGCCGGAGCTCAAACGCGTGGTGCTGGCCATGAACCAGATGGTCGAAAAACTCAAAGCGCTGTTCGCCGAAGAGGCCGCGCGCAGCGAAAAACTGCGCTCCGAATCCTATCAGGACAACCTTACGGGCCTGGCCAACCGGCGCTTGCTGGATGAACAACTGGCCGACCAATTACTGGATTCCGAGCAAAGCCGCGACGGTCATTTGCTGATGCTGCGGATCAACGACCTGATCGGCCTCAATCAACGCCTGGGTGGCCAGCGCACCGATGCCCTGATCAGCGCCGTCGGCGAGTTGCTCAAGCGCCTGACGCAACCTGCAGAACGTCGTACCTGGCTCGCGGCGCGCAATCGTGGTGGCGAATTCAGCTTGCTGACGCCGGGTCTGGACAGTAGGGGGGCCGCGCGCCTGGCCTCCGAAATCAGCGCCACCCTGGAAAACCTGCGCCTGACCGGCGCCAGCGACTGCATGCCCGTGGCGCACCTGGGCATCGTCGCCTACCACCCGGGCGAACCGGCAAATGATGTGCTGCTGCGCCTCGACCAAGCGCTGACCCAGGCCCGGCAACATCCCGAGCGGCCATGGATATACCAGGCCCAGGTCGATACTGCGCCGAATCATTCTCAGCATGATTGGCGCAACTGGATCGACGATGCGCTGACCGAAGGCAAGATGCAGTTGTATTTCCAACCGGTGGTGCAATGCGCCGACACCAGTCAGGTGCTGCACCACAAAGTCCTCGCGCGCTTGCTCGACCCGCAAGGCGAGGCCGTTGCCGCCGGGCATTTCCTGCCGTGGATCGAACGCCTCGGCTGGTCGGCGCGGTTCGATCTGGCGATGCTCGAAACCACCCTCGAATACCTCGCCGCCAACCGCTGGCCGCTCGCACTGAGCCTGTCCGGCAGCACCCTGCGCGACCAGACCCAGCTGAAACTGATCTGCGACATACTCGAATCATTGCCGGAACTGGCGCCTCTGCTGACCCTGGAAATCGACGAACGCCAACTGCCGCCCCCCGAAGAACTGCAACGCCTGAGCCACAGCCTGCTCAACACCGGTTACCGCATCGGTTTGCAGCATTTCGGCGGCAGCTTCAGCCAGATCGGCAACCTGACGCAGCTGGGGTTGGCGTACTTGAAAATCGATGGCGCGTACATTCGGGGTATCGATCAGCAGAGTGACAAGCGGTTGTTTATCGATGCGATATACCGGGCGACCAACAGCATTGATCTGCCGTTGATTGCGGAAATGGTCGAGACCAAAGGGGAGCTGGAGGTGATCCGGGAGTTGGGGCTATTTGGGGTGATGGGGCGGTTGATCGGGCCACCGGAGCCGATGTGAGGGGTATGACCACTCGTCTAAAACCTGTGCGCACCTGTCAGATCTGACAGTAGGCAAACACTCACGCCGATTATCTAATCCTTCCGTATCGGTGCCGCCCAATCGGGAAGCCGGGCGCCTCTAAGGAAGGTACGCATTCATGAACAGCCCCCTGACAAACGCTGACCTCGCCTCCAATGGACAAGTCGTTGTATTCCCGCCCGATCGCGGCATCGGCGTGCTGGCCGTAGACCCGCCCTACCCGCCGGGCTACAAACCGCAGAGCGACGGTGCGTTGGGGATCAACATCAACATGGTGCACGGCGACCGAGACGGTTTGCTGGTTTACATCCTGGCCTATCTGAACATGGCCATCGGCGACTACATCAAGGTTTACATCGAAACAAAAAACGCGTCCGTCGCTGAATTTTCCGTCACCGAAGCCCACTTCGATGCCGAAGGCAACGCGAAAAACATTCCTTTCTATATTTCCGCCAAAGACATGGAAGCCAGGTTTGCGCCGCTGCTATCGGAGAACAAGCAATTCTGGTTCGACGTTGAGCGCGTGAGCGGAAACGGCCTCGAACAATCGACACCTGTGCCACTGTTTTATAAACACCCGGCGCCGGGTGAACCGGACACAGACGGCGGAAAACCCTTCAACCAGGGCCTCAAGCTGCCCGTCGCTTCGGAATCCGTCATTGATAAAACCGTGGTCAATGAAGGTATGTTCGTGACCGTTCTGGCGTATTACAACCAGAAAATCGGTGATGTGGTCGTCCTTGCCTTTGGAACGCTGCTCCTCGAGTCCACCGTCACTGCGTTGGGTGACGTGGTCTTTGAATTGACACCTGAAATGCTCGCCAAACTGCCGCTCACCTCTACGGTGATCGTACGCTGGGAGGTGTTCGATGTCGTGGAGAATTCGAGCGGCTGGTCGGACTCGCTGATCCTGGTTTTCAAGCCAGGGATAGTGCTGCTGACCGCACCGATTTTCGAACAGGCCGATCCCGACGATGTGGTTCATCACGATTGGCTCGTGGGCGGTACCCTGCGGATACTGGTCACCGGTGTGTTTGCAAAAGATGAACTGCTCGAACTGACATTTGAAGGGATCACGAATGGTGGCGACCTGGCCACCCACACCTTCAGCAGGACGCTGACTGCCGCGACCAGAACCGTGGTCTTCGAGGTTCCCAATGAGTGGGTTCGCAACCTGATCCGAGGCTCGGCGCAGGCGTTCTATCAAGTGGTCAGAACAGGCAACCCTCAACCATCGAAACACGCGGGTATCACCATCACCGGTACGTCCCTGCCATTGGGCCTGCCGATGGTCGAGCCGCTGGAGAGCAACGATACCCTGCCAGCGGATACGACCTTGGCGAAGGTGGAGTTCGCCACGTATTGGCCCATGAAAGCGGGCGCGAAGGCCGAATTATGTTGGCAAACCATTGACTCGGACGGTATTGCGATCCTGTTTATTTTCCAACTGATCGTCACCGACCCGACGCTGCCGCTCATCTTCCAGGTGCCAACCAAATACATAGCCCCTTACGCCGGTGCCCCATTGACGCTGCAATGCAAAATCACCAACCCGGGTAAAGTCGAGGTGGTTTCCGATCTGCTGGGTTTAAAGATTGGGGATGAGAAAGACATCGTCCTCGAGCTGCCGTTTCTGGTAGGAGTCCCCCAGCCGATTCACCCCTTGGACGGGGAGCGGACGATAAGGGCCGAATTCCTCGCGGCGATAAAGGAAGACCGGGCGAGACTGATACACATCAAGGCGCCAAACGACTCGCCACTGTTCTCGCTTATTCCTTTGAACCAAAACAAACGCGCCAACTGGGTGCTCGACCCTCGGTTTCTTGTTGCCAACCAGGGAAAGACGATACAACTGCGCTGGAACTTGAGGCGCAACGGGAAAAAAGCCGCTTCATCCCCGGCTGTGGAAATTGTGATCGCCCCGATCGCCCCCGAAGACAGTCGGCTTCCGACGCCCCGGATCAGCGGAGTATCCGGGATTGTGGAAGTAAAAAAACTGACGGCTGCCAATGAACTGGTAGTGGATGAGTGGCCGGGGCAACGTTCAGGACAACCTCAATACCTGATGTTTGAAGGAACCAACACCCAAGGTGAAGTGGTTCGGCATGAAGCCCTTAAAGGCGAACTGACGGGTACCGAGAGGGGCCTGAGACTGGCATTGCCGCTCGACTGGCTTCGCAATCTGAAAGATGAAACCACCTTACACATCTTCTTCCAGGTGAATGTGAACCGAGAGCCTGACAGGGAAACGGCCGTAGCATTTCCCGGGCAAGCGTATATCGTCGATTCGCTGATTGAACTACAGCCGCATATCGATGCGCTGAAAGACCCGCAGGGTCGTGATATTCCACAAGGCGACACTACGATTGCCACCACTATCACCGTACACGGGCATGCAAGCATCCAGGAGCAAGTCGAGATTCTGGTGAATGGCGTGGTGGAGGCGACGGTAACGACAGACGCTAACGGCGATTTTTCGGAGCCCGTGAAGGTTGCCAAGTATGACGCGCTGAACACAATCCGGTTACGAGCGAAGTACGGCGATAACCTGACATCACACGAACGATCTTTCACCCTGCGCCGACCGCTGCAAGTTAACCAAACCACTATGAACCTGCACGGACTCAGGATTGAGATGGGGTGGCAGAAAGTGGGGCCTGATTTCCCGGGCAATACCGAAAATCGTCCCGCATCCTATGGAGTCCCCCCGATCCGCTACACCTCCAGCAATCCGGCTCAGGTCTCGGTCGATGCAAATGGAAAGGTCACCGGTCTTCGTAACGGCGGCGCGTACATCACCGCACAGGATCGATTTAGCACCCTTACCTACTATGTGGACGTGAAGAACGTTTTTGTCGCGGCATCCGCTGGAGTGGCCATGACGTTGACCAACTCTGTCAACTGGATGATCTCTGTTCCGGGCTCCATGCCACTGTCTGATCTGTGGTCACTTATAGTGCTGGTCTATGGACCTTCACACACCTGGATTCTGGGCAATTCAGTTAACTGGATGCTCGACTCCAGAGGGTGCCCCCCGGGCTATTCGCTCATCTACCAACATGGCAATGGCAACGGTCCCGGAATAGTTCCCGGGAATGCGCCCCCGCATGTGGTCTGGAACCCGTGGTGCGCCAGACCTTATTGAGAGAGAAACGAGGAAAAGGGGACATTTGTTCATCTGCCCTGCCTCTACTCCAACACCTGAGTGAGAAATAAACAGCGATGTTTAAAAGACATCTCCAGACACTCACTCAGGCTACACATCCTTGCGCCGTTGCCTACGACTGCGCCAGAATCCGCCGGCTTGTGCGCTTTGGGGGCGGGTTCTATCGTTTCGCGGTCGCTGACGAATCAGCGATCGGGTTTCGCAGCCCGGGTCAATCAAGGCGCACTGCGCCACCGTTCCCTTTCAGTTGGCGCTTCTTTTCGTCAACTGGATTGCGTTATGGCGGCTGTGCGCGGGAGATCTTCGGGTCTGCCGGGTTCCTTGATTCCCGGTCTGCGAACCTGCGTACAGCTGCCACCTCCCTCGTTTCGCAGCGAGCAGTGACAGCTCCATTAATCAAGGAGCTTCAACATGTTCAAAATCACACCCAACCCACCCGAAACCGACGACGTTTCCCCCTACGAAACCCCGGACTCCAAAAAACTCAACGAAGCCGCCGAGCGCGCCCTCGATTACTACCTCAAACCGTCCGCCCCCAAGCCCCCACGCAAGCCGAGCACGATTTACACCGTTGCCCCGGACATCGACATCGAAGAGCTACTGGCCAATGCCTGCGAGTCCTTTGCCTCGGCCAAGGTGATCGCCAGTGACTGTGCCGGTTTTCTGGAGGGGCCGCAGCGCAATACGATATTGGGCGTCGCGCAGCTCATCATGTTTGGTGAACTGGCGGTGAGTCGGGCGCTGGACAGTCTGGAACTGAAGGCTGACCCGGCCCTGTAACCTGAGGTCAAACGCTGCCCCCTGTGGCGAGGGAGCTTGCTCCCGCTCGGCTGCGCAGCAGTCGTAAACCCTGTACATGCGGTCTACCTGATGCAATTGGGTCGAATGGTTTTGGGGCCGCTTCGCAGCCCAGCGGGAGCAAGCTCCCTCGCCACAAAAGCCCTTCAGGCTGCAAGTTTTATGGTGGTCTTTCGGGCCTCTTCGCAAGCAAACTCGTTCCCACAGTCGCTCCGGGTTGTTCGCCTGTTTTGTGTTCACTGAAGATCGAATGTGTGAGAGCGAGCCTGCTCGCGAAAACGATCTCACCGGCAAAAAAACCGCCATTCCTTCAACAGGGATGGCAGGTTTTGTCGTTTCAGCTCACGCATGCCGTTGATGATGGTCGCTGTATCGTGCCCCCCCACAACCACCCGCCCGTAAACGGTTGGTCAGGCAGCCGATGCCGATGTGACTGATATGACCGTTCGTCTTAAATCCACATATACCTGTCAGATCTGATAGTAGCCAATCTGTTTTCCCTACGGTGTGATGAGTACTCGTCCCGAGTGGACTTGAAACTTGTCGCCTCCCCCGGAGAATTTGATGGATATCCAGTCCGCCGAGCTAACGAAGCTGTTTACGCTGTTTCCCATAATCATCCCGGGCTGGGTATCCCCGATAAGACCCGCCGGCATCGCTGACGGCGGTATTCCCAAAGCCCTTTATGACGGCCAGGCCCAAGGCCTTGAATGCCTGGTTGATTACTGGGAGGAGTTGCAGCTGCGCTCCTGGATCATGGCGGTCGATGATCGCGTGGATTTGTATTGCAACGGCAATCTCGTCCCAGGAGCAGGCCAGACCGTCAAACCCGGAGAGGAACAACTGCGCCAGCGTCTTTACCTGCCGCACGGGTACCTGATCCAGGGCGTCAATCGGTTGCATTACGTGGTCACCCGTGTCAGCGGGAACAGTGAACCCTCTCGGGATCTGCTGGTGCTGTACCACCTGCGGTCTGCGGACAACCTGAATCTGGTGATCCCGGCCGACGTGCTCAAGGACGGCGTCAGCGCCGCACGGGCAGCGCAAGGGGTGGAGTTCGGGTTCACCTATGCCAATCGGCGCAACTATGACCGCATCGAATTTCTGTTGGGCGACACCCAGGACCGGTTCGACGTCCCCGACGGCACGGCGCCGATCACCCATACACTGTTCACCGACATGTTCCAGAAGGCGGGCGACAACCCGAGTACTGTGGCCGAGTTCTATGTCGTCGACCAGTTGGGCAACCGGGTCAAATCCCCGGAGAAGCGCCTGGACATACATCTCGGCCGTCTCGATCTGAACCCACCAACTTTGGTAGCCCCGGCGAAGAGCCCCATTGATGTGTTGACTCACTCAAATGGAGCAACGGTTCGAATTGAATTCCTGACAGCGGGGTTGAATGATCGAGCGCGTCTAATGATCAAGAATCCGATCGCAGGCGACAAAACGTTTCCTGCGCAGCTATTCAATCAAAACAAAAGGGCAAACTTCAGATTAACTTTCGAGCTTCTATTGGAGTGGATGGGGCGCGATGTCGAATTGTATTGGGAGTTGATTCGCGATGGGAAGCCGGTAGGGACATCGTCGCCGTTGGCACTGACGATTGAACGGATCGTCGACGGTGATGTTCGATTGGGAGCTCCCATCATCGATCAGGCTGATAGTGCACGGGCCTTGGATATCAATGAATTCGACGGTGATGCCACCATCACTAAAACTCCATGGCCGCTTCAGGGTGGAAATTATCTTATTGACATAACGGTCATCGGAACCGAAAACAATGGAACCCCCCTTGTTATTCCCGTAGTGACAGGAGGTTCCTTGACACCTGAGGAAGAGACAAATGGATTCACCAGAACACTGTCACGTGCGCAACTGTTACTGCTGCAGGATGGTTCAACCCTCCATGTAGAAGTCAAAGCCAACTTCAAGGGGCAAAAGCCCATAACGATTATCTTCCCGCGTTCTTTAATCTATACAGTCAAGAACATCCAGCCTATTTTGTCGGAAAATTTCGATAGCCACTACTCACGCTTTATATCACTTGGCCAGACCATATCACTGCCTAGCATGACCATTCGCTTTCTCGGAGGAAATGGCATTATGGGTATAAACTCAATAAACACCATTCTCACTGGCCCTTACCCTCCCGTGCATAACCAAAGCGCTGCGCAAGTTCTAGAGATGCATACAAACGCCAGTGGCACGAGCCAATACATGCAACTCGAGTTTAACTGGGGCTACTCCTCTGTCGAGTTTTACTACAGATTCGTCCAAAGCAACGGAATACTGGTTAATTTCTTAAGAAAGGACAAAACAAGACTATCTTATCAGTACCTTGCCAATAGTCCCGGCCCCCACCGTGTATTCTTCTCTACTTCAGACAATGACATTTGGTATGTAGAGATCATTACAAGCGTCTGGGATTTAATTACCTTTGATCACTTCACCATGGGTCGCAAATAAATATCAAAAACTCGCGACCACTGGTACGCACAATATAAACAGAGGACGAAAAATGAGGGACTCGGAGAAAGGGCACGCCATTATTTATCAGCCCTGCCTCTCCTAAGCCTGAATGAGAAATAAACAACGATGTTTAAAAGACATCTCCAGACACTCACTCAGGCTACACATCCTTGCGTCGTTGCCTACGACTGCGCCAGAATCCGCCGGCTTGTGCGCCTAAGGGTCGGGTTCTATTGTTTCCCGGTCGCTGACAAATCAGCGATCGGGTTTAGCGACCCGAACCTTTGTAGGCGCAACAGCGCTCCAAACTCTCTTGCAGATTGTTCATGTCTGCGATTGATGTCATGGCGGCTGTGCGCGGGAGACCTTCGGGTCTGCCGGGCGCCTACACCCGGTTCGCTAACCTGCGTGCAGCCGCCACCCTTACCTGTTTAGCGACAGGTCTTGGTGGCTCCATTTCCTGTAGGAGTTTCACCATGTTCAAAATCACACCCAACCCACCCGAAACCGACGACGTTTCCCCTTACGAAACCCCGGACTCCAAAAAACTCAACGAAGCCGCCGAGCGCCCTCGATTACTACCTCAAACCGTCCGACCCCAAGCCCCCTCGCCACATGAGGTGTATCCGGGCACAGGGCCGGTAGATAAATCCGCAACCAACAAAAAACCCGCCATCCCCTTTCACCGGGAATGGCGGGTTTTGTCGTTTCAGATCACACGGTATCCACCTTCAACGAATGGTCGTTCAACATGCCGTTGATAATGGTCGCGGTATCGTGACCGCCGGCAATCACACCATTCGCTCCGGGGGTGACGCCGTAGTGGCTGGCCAGGTTCACACCGGCCAGGTCGATGGTCTGGCTCGGCGTGGCGCCGGCCATGGCGCTGATGTCGATGCTGGTGACCAGGGTCGAGCCGCTGCCGGTGACTTTGAAGTGCAGGTAGTCATCCAGCGATGCCGCGGTGCCGTTCTCGCCTTGCAGCAGTTGCGACAGGTCGAGTTTGTCGGTGCCCGGGGTGAAGTCGGTGATGACGTCGTGGCCGCTGTTGCCTTTAAGCCACTGGAAGGTGTCGGCGCCGCTGCCGCCGGTGAGGGTGTTGTCGCCCAGGCCGCCGATCAGGAAGTCGTCGCCGCCCCCGCCGTTGAGCACATCGTTACCCAGACCGCCGTTGATGATGTTGCCGTTGTTGTCGCCCGTGAGGCTGTCGTTGAAGTTCGAGCCCGTGAGGTTTTCGATGCCGGTCAGGGTGTCGGTGCCTGCGCCAACGGTGTTTTGCGCGGTGAGCAGGCTGAGGTCGACAGTGACGCCGGCGGTGGCATGGGCGTAGCTCGCGGTGTCGTTGCCGGTGCCGCCGTCGAGCCAATCGTTGCCCGGCCCGCTGAACAGCAGATCGTTGCCGGCGCCGCCATGCATCTCGTTATTGCCTGAACCTGCGGTGAGCACGTCGTTGCCGTCACCCGCATTGATAATGTTGTTGCCGGTGCCCGCGATCAACACGTCATCGCCCGAGGTGCCGGTCAGTGTATGGCCGGCCTGATAGGTGATGTCGACTGCCGCGCTGTCGCTGCCGCCGTGGTTGTCGCTGGCGGTGTAGGTGCCGTGGAAGTCTGGCGTGGAGTCCTGGGCTCCGGCGTAGTTGACGGTCATGGTCAGTTGATAGTTTTCCGCCCCCTTCCCGCTGTTGCCAGGTCCCCCGTCGTCAATGTTGGTGATGTGGATCTGGTACGTGCCGTCCGCCGTGGCGGTGATGGTCTGGCCATCGGCGAGAGCCATGTAAGCGCCGCCATTGACCGAGTACTCCATGGTGATGTGGCCGGCCGTCAGGTTGTGATCCAGGTTGAGGGTCTCGCCCTGTTTGAGGTTGACGGTGATGCGGTCCTCATCGTTGGTATTGTTGGTGCTGACCGCCCCCAAGGCCCCGCTGACCACCAGCATGGCGGTCATGGCGGCAGCGTTGGCGACGAATGCACTGCGGGCGATAGTCACGGCCTGGACGTTATTGCCGGTGAAACTGAAGCTCGAGTTGGTGCCGGTAAAGTCCGCCCCCTTGGCCGTCCAACCCGTGTTGAAGGTAGTCGGCGATGCCGTGAGCGCATCACCGTTGGGGTCGGTGTCGTTGGCCAATAGCAGCTCGCCCGGCACCACGATACCGCCCGACAGCACGTTGGTGATGATGTGATCATCGACTGCCACCGGTGGCGAATTCGGAATCACGTTGACTGTCAGGGTCGAACTGGTGAGGTCGCCGTCGTTGTCGCTGGCGGTGAAGCCGATGTTTTCGGTGATCTGCACGGCCGTGGTTTTCTGCGAGGTGTAGGTGTACTCGCCGGTGTCGAGGTTCACCAGCAGCGTGCCGCTGTTGTTGGTGGCGATGCTCAGGGTGTTGTCGACGGTGTTGAAGGTGCCGTGGTTGGCGCCGCCGCTGAAGTTCAGCGAACCCTGATTGCTGTTGGCTTTCGGGTCGTAGGTATAGGTGGTGCCGTCGACCGTGAGGGTTTTGATGAAACCGCCATCGGCGCCAAATGTACCGCCCTCGCCCAGCAACGAACCGGTGACCGGCGCACCTTGCACGGTGCCCGAAAGTACCGAGTTGAGTTGGTTGAGGTCGGTCACCACCACAGCGTTGGTGTCGGTGTGCGTGCTGCCGTCATAGGCCACGGGATCGAGGCTGGCGTTATTGACGCCGCTGCCCAGGCCGATGGCGTAGTTCTTGATGCCATTGGCGTCGAGGAAGGCTTTGAGCGCGATCTCGTCCGCAGTGCCGATGTCGCCTTCGTTGGGTTTGCCATCGGAGAAGAAGTAGCCGACGTTCTGCGCCCCGATGAGTTTGCCCGAGGTGTCGAATGCGGTTTCCATGGTTGCCACGGCCGCGTCGTAGTTGGTGCCGCCACCTGCCGTCAGCGTAGCGATGATCGACTTGGCCGTCGCCACATCGACCCAGATCGACGTCTGGTCGGTGGCGCTGCTGCTGAAGGTGACGATCTGTACCTTCACGTCACCCAGATTGTCGTACTTGTCGAGCAGCGCGCTGATCGCCTGCTTGGCCAGGTCCAGCCGCGACAGGCCCGATACGCCGGAGGGGTCGTCCATGCTCCCGGATACATCGATCACCAGCATCAGGTTGGAGTCGATCTGCACCGCCGGCACCGAACGGTCCGAGGCGACGGCGTGAGGCACGTCATCGACGATGCTGACCACAAGGGTGCCGGTGGTGCTGTTGCCGATGGCATCGGTGGCTTGGTAGGTGAAGCTTTCGTTCAGGGTGTTCGCGCCGTCGTTGGCGTTGGGCGAAGTTTTCGGCGCCGAGGTCAAAGTGTACGTGTAGGAACCGTCGGGATTGAGCAGGATCTGCCCGTAGGTGCCGGTGGCGCTGCCGACCAGGGTGTAGGTGATCGCACCCGTGGCGCCAGAGACCGAGCCTGCCAACGTACCTGAGCCGGTTTCACCGGTGTTGCCGGGCTCGCTGCCGGTGACGCTGCCCGCCGCCAGGTCCTGGCCGTCCTTGGTCAGATCCAACGCTTTTTCGTAGACGGTCACATCGGTATCGGTGGCGGCTACGAGGCAGTTGTTGGAGACGTCAACAGTGATCGTGGCGGTGCTTTCATCGCCGTCGGCATCGCGCACGGTGTAGGTGAAGGTGTCCGTGGCGCCCGCTTCGCCGACCGAATTCGGGTTGCTGTGGTACACCGCATTGCCGCTGGCATCCAGGGTCAAGTAGCCGTAAGTGCCGTTGATTTGCGTGTTCAAGCCGCCGATGGCCGAAGTCGAGGTGTCGCTGCCGGCACGCACGCCGACCACTGCCCCACCCAAGGCCGGGCCATCAGCGCCGAGCACATCGTTGTCCAGCACATTGCCGCTGACCGTGCCGCCCTCCACCACCGAAACCGAATCGCAATGGGCCGTCGGCACGTCATCGACGATGTTGATCACGATGGTACTGGTGACGCTGTTGCCCACAGAGTCGGTGGCCTGGTAGGTGAAGCTCTCGCTCAGGGTGTTCGGTCCGTCGTTGGCGTGCGGCGTGGAGGTGGGTGCCGAGGTCAGGGTGTAGGTGTAGGAGCCGTCCGGGTTGAGCAGGATTTGCCCATAGGTGCCGGTGGCGCTGCCGACCAGGGCGTAAGTGATTGCACCCGTGGCGCCAGTGATTGAACCGACTAATGTGCCGGAGGCGGTTTCACCGGTGTTGTCAGGCTCGCTGCCGATGACAGTGCCCGCCGCCAGGTCCTGGCCGTCCTTGGTCAGATCCAACGCCTTTTCGTAAACGGTCACGTCGTTATCGGGGGCCACCACGAGGGAACAGTTGGAGATGTCGATGGTGATGGTCGTGGTGCTTTCATCGCCGTCGCCATCGCGCACGGTGTAGGTGAACACGTCCGTGGCGCCCGGTTCACCGACCGAGTTCGGATTGCTGTGGTACACGGCGTTGCCGTTGGCATCCAGGGTGAGATAGCCGTAGGTGCCGTTGATGTGCGTATTCAAACCACCGATAGCCGAAGTCGAGGTATCGCCGCCGGCGCGCACGCCAACCACCGCGCCACCCAAGGCCGGGCCGTCAGCACCGAGCACATCATTGCCCAACACATTGCCGCTGACCGTGCCGCCTTCCGCCACTGAGACGACATCGGCATGAGCGGTTGGCACGTCATCGACGATGTTGATCACGATGCTGCCGGTGACGCTGTTGCCCAGAGAATCGGTGGCCTGATAGGTGAAGCTTTCGCTCAGGGTGTTCGGCCCGTCGTTGGCGTGAGGTGTAGTCGCGGGAGGCGAGGTCAGAGTGTAAGTGTAGCTGCCGTCCGGATTGAGCAGGATTTGCCCGTAGGTTCCGTTGGCGCTGCCGACCAGGCTGTACGTGATGGTGTCGCTGGTGCCGGTGACTGAACCCACCAGCGTGCCGGAGGCGGTTTCGCCGGTGTTGCCAGGCTCGCTGCCGATGACCGTGCCCGCCGCCAGGTCCTGCCCGTCCTTGGTCAGGTCCAGCGCTTTTTCATTAACCGTCACGTCGGTGTCGGTGGCAGCTACGAGAGTGCAGTTGGCCACGTCGATGGTAATGGTGGTGGTGCTTTCATCACCGTCGGCATCGCGCACGGTGTAAGTGAACACGTCGGTCGCACCAGGGCCGTTCACGGCATTTGGATTGCTGTGATAGACCGCATCGCCGTTGGCATCCAGGGTCAGGTAGCCATAGGTGCCGTTGATTTGACTGTTCAAGCCACCGATGGCTGAAGTCGAGGTGTCGCTGCCGGCGCGCACGCCGACCACCGCGCCGCCGAGGGCCGGTCCGTCGGCGCCGCCGATGTCGTTGCCCAGCACGTTGCCCGAGACCGTCGCACCTTCGGCCACTGAGGCGTGATCCGGGTTGGCGGTGGGCAAGTCATCGACGATGTTGACGTTGATCTGGCCCAACGCCGTGCTGCCGTCGACGTCAGTGGCGACGACGTTGAGGTTCTCGGTGATGCTGTTGGTGCCGTTGGCGTTCGGGTGGGTTTCGTTATCCACCAGGGTATAGCTGTAGCTGACCACGCCGGTCGCGCTGTCGTAACCGGTGACGGTCAGCGTGCTGCCAAGCGGAGTGACGATCGACTGCGGGACGCCTGCGGCCACGCCACCGGTGACCACCGCGATGCCGCCCACCGTCAGGGTTTGCAAACCGTCGAGCGCGGTGACGGTGAAGGTGCCGCTCTGGGTCAGCGCCGGTGTGTTGGGGCTGCTGCCGTCGCTGAGGTTTTTTTCGTAGACGGTCAGTTCGCCGCCGTTGACGTTCAGGCCATCGAGCGTCACCAGGTCGTCGTTGTTATGGATGTTCAGCACCAGCGTCGCGGTGCTGGTATCGCCATCGGCATCGGTAAGGGTGTAGACGAAATTTTCGGTGCCGTTGCCACCGCCGTGCAAGGCTTTGAAATCGGCATCGTTGGTGTTCAGGGTGTAGGTGTACGTGCCGTTGGCATTGAGTACCAAGGTGCCGAACGTCCCGGTGAAGGTGCCGCCGATGATCGGCCCGCTGTCAGGGCCGATGGCAATACGGTCGGCGCCCTGGACGTCGTTGGGCAGCACGCTGCCGGTGAGGGTCAGCAGGGTTTCCGATGCCGTATTGGCGTTGCTGTCATCTACGGCATGAGGCAGGTCATCGACGATATTCACATCAAGACTGCCAGTCGCGGTGGTGCCGTTGTCGTCCACCACGGTGACCGCAAACTGCTCGGAGAGACTGTTGGCGCCGTTGGCATTCGGATGCATTTCGTTGTCGACGAGGGTGTAGCTGTAGCTGACCACGCCGGTCGCATTGTCGTACCCGGTGATGGTCAGCGTGTTGCCGAGTGGCGTGACAATGGCATGCGGGAAGCCTGTGATCAGGTCACCGGAAACCACCACGATGCCGCCCACCGTCAGGGTTTGCACACCGTCCAGCGCAGTAATGGTGAATGTGCCGCTCTGGGTCAGCGCCGATGCATCAGGGTTGCTGCCGTCGCTGAGGTTTTTCTCGTTGACGGTCAGCTCGCCACCTTCGGCATTCAGGCCATTGAGCGTCACCAGGTCGTCGTTGTTATGGATGTTCAGCACCAGCGTCGCGGTGCTGGTATCGCCATCGGAATCGGTAAGGGTGTAGACGAAATTTTCGGTGCCGTTGCCACCGCCGTGCAGGGCTTTGAAATCGGCGTCGCTGGTGTTCAGGGTGTAGGTGTACGTGCCGTTGGCGTTCAACACCAGGGTACCGAACGTCCCGGTGAAAGTACCGCCGATGATCGGCCCGCTGTCGGGGCCGGTGGCAATGCGGTCGGCGCCCTGGACGTCGTTGGGCAGCACGCTGCCGGTCAGGGTCAGCAGGGTTTCCGACGCGGTATGGGCGTTGCTGTCGTCGATGGCCTTGGGCACATCGTCGGTGATATTGACGTCCAGCGAACCGGTGGCGGTATCGCCGTTGCTGTCGTTCGCAACCACAGTGAATTGTTCACTGAGATTGTTGGTGCCATCACCGGCGGAATGGGTTTCGTTGCCGACCAGGGTGTAGCTGTAACTGACCACGCCGGTGGCCGGGTTGTAGCCGGTGATCGTCAGGGTGTTGCCCAGTTGAGTGGTGATCGACTGCGGAAAACCGATGGGCACCCCGCCACTGATCACGCTGATCCCGCCGATGCTCAGGCTGCTCAGCCCGTCGGGCGCAGACACGGTGAACGTGCTGTGCTGAGTCAGCGCCCCCGGGTTGCTGGCCGACCCGTCCGCCAGGTTGGCTTCATTAAGGGTCAGTTCACCGCCCGCCACCGACAGGCCGGTGAGGGTGACCGGGTGATTCGGCACGTTCGCGGCAAACGGCGTAACGATGCCTTTATCGCCGTTGTCCGGCGCAGCGTCCCGGCGTTCCAGGGGGAATTCGGGAATACCGTTGAAGCCGGCGGTGGGGAAACCAATCGTGGGATCGACCCGCCCGCCCACTTCCTCCAACAGCACAAAACTGTGGCCACCACCCAGCGCACCACCGGGCGCGCCCGTTGCGCCCGGTCCGGCGGCGGTGGCCTCAGCGGTCTGGGTCGGGTCGGCACCGGCGGCAATGGCTTTTTGCAGTTGCTCGACATCGGTCAGTTGCGCCTGGCTCGGCGTTACCGCATCAGTGGTCTCCACATGCGGCACCTGGTGCGCCAGTAACTGGGCATTCATTTGCAGGCTGCTGTCACGCCCCAGCGTCAGCTCCTGGCCATTTTGCATATGCACCGCCACCGCCCCTTCAGCCCCGGTGACCAGCTGCTCGCCGGCAAACAGCCGATCGCCCTCGATCAGTGCCCGTCGAGTGCCATCACCCGCCACTGCATACACCTGACCGATGACCTTACTGACGATACCGATGAGCGTTGCCATGTGCATTCCTCCGCTGCCAACTGCTGTCGGCATCCTGTTTGCGCGAAGAAACGTGCTCATGGTTCAAGCAGGTTGCCCGAGACCCGCGTGCCGGAAAGCGTTTACCTGAAGTAAACCGCTGCCTCCCGACACTCTCGCCAGGCGTGTCGCTCGCGAGGGGGGTGTCTTGGGATCGGGATAAAACCCTCTGCAATCAATGGCATCGGGACCCACTTCCAAAACGACCGGCCTGCAAACGCATGCGTAACGGTTCTGAATCACTCGAGTGACAAAAAAATGTCGCCTCTAAACCGTCTCGCTCTCCTCCCCTCCAGCACTTCTTCGCCCTGTGTCGAAAAGTGAATGGAACTTTCCAAAACCCTGTTGATGTTCCAGAAAGCCAATAAAACAAAGGCTTTCGCATTGAACAATGTGCTGGATTTTTCAGGCCGCATAAGTTTTTTTTGGCATAGCCCTTATGAAAAATTTTTCTTAGCTACGCTTCAGGATGTTCTTAGCTCTGTTGTTACAGGCATGAAACGGTTTCATCTAAAAATATCGTCAAAAAAATGGCGACCGCTAAGCACCATCAGGAATCAGGGAGATGCACCCATGCGCGTTTTAACCCCCCTTTGCAGTGCGATTCTGCTGGCCATGGCCTGCGCTTCTCAGGCTCAGGCGATGTCATTGACCGAGGCGATCCAGAGCACCATTGCGACCCACCCGGAACTGGCGTCTCGGGTCGATGCCCGGCTCTCGGCCGACGAGCAGATTAAAGTCGCTAAAGGGGGCTTTTATCCATCGGTGGATTTGAACGCCGCCTATGGGCGCGGCTACAGCGATAACACCACCACCCGGTCGCGGGGCAATCACAACACCGAAATCCTCACCTACACCCAGTCGGAACTGCGCCTGCGGCAAATGCTGTTTGATGGTTTCAACACCGCCAACGAGGTCGCGCGCACCAAGGGCGTGTCCAACTCGCGGGCCTATTACGCTCAAGGCACCGCCCAGGACCTGGCCCTGCGCACCATCGAGGTGTACCTCGAAGTGCTCAAGCGCCGCGAACTGGTGACCCTGGCCAAGAACAATCTGCAAGCGCACATGCGGGTCAACGATCAGATCGGCCTGCGTACCCAGCGTGGGATCGGCAGCAACGCCGACGCCGACCAGTCCACCGCTCGCCGGGCACTGGCGCAAAACAACCTCGACACCGCCGAAGTCGATCTGGCCGATGCCGAAGCGAATTTCTACAGCGTCGTGGGGCGCATGCCCGATGAACTCGAAGCGCCGCCGTCGACCCGTGGCGAACTGCCCGCCACCCTGCCCGAAGCCCAGCAGAGCATGGTGGAAAACAACCCGTACCTGAAATCCGCCCAGGCTGACGTGCAATCGGCCGAGAGCCAGTACGAAGTCGCCAAGTCGCCGTTCTACCCACGCTTCGACGCCGAAGCGGCAGTGGGCGCCAACAACAATGTGCAGGGCGATCAAGGCCACGACAACGAATGGCGAGTGGGCGTGGTGATGAACTACAACCTGTTCCGTGGCGGCAGCGACAAGGCCCGGCTGGCCTCCGATGCGCATCAGATCAACCAGGCGATGGACATCCGCAACAACGCATTGCGCCAGCTCAACGAGAACATCCACCTGGCCTGGAACGCCATGCAGAACGCCAAGAAACAAACCCCGACCGCCCGTGAATACGCCGAAACCACCACCCGTGTACGGGCGGCGTATCAGGATCAGTTCGGTCTCGGCCAACGGACTCTGCTCGACTTGCTCGACAGTGAAAACGAGCTCTACAACGCCAACCGCCGCTACACCGAAGTGCGCTACACCGAGGAGTTCTCGATGTACCGCGTGCTGGCGAACATGGGCCAGTTGTTGAGCAAGCAACGGGTGGTGCTGCCCGCCGATGCGATCGCCGCCACCGAAGTGAAAAACGAAGCGCGCTTGCCTGAACTCAGATGAAGTAACGCCGTGTAGGAGCGATCAATGTGACCAGCATGGAAACCGGCAACACGGGTGTCGATCCGCGTCTTAGTTTCGATGATCCGCTTCTGGACGGCCTGTTGATTCTCTGCAAACTCCACGGCGCGACGGTCAGTCGTGCCAGCCTGAGTGCCGGGCTGCCAATGGCACACCAACGCTTGAGCCTGGACCTGCTGCCGCGCGCAGCGGCCCGGGCCAGTTTGCAGGCGCGGGTGCTGCGCCGTGAACTGGCGGATATTTCTGCGCTCAACCTGCCGGTGATGCTGATCCTCAACCATGGCCGCTGCGCGGTCTTGCGCCGTTGGGGCGACAATGGTCAGGCGCTGATTCTGCCCAGCGAAGCCGACGGCGGAGAACAGTGGGTCAGTACGGACGAGCTGGCCGCCAACTACAGCGGCCAGGCCTTGTTCGCCCGGCCACGGCATGAACTCGAAGACTTGCGCGCGCCGCTGGTGCCGCGGGTCGAGGCGTGGTTTCGCGACACGCTGAAGCTGTCGAAATGGCTGTACAGCGATGCGATTCTGGCAAGTTTCCTGATCAACCTGCTGGGCCTGATGGTGCCGCTGTTCGTGATGCAGACCTACGACCGGGTGGTGCCGAACCAGGCCACTTCAACCTTGTGGGTGCTGTCGATCGGCCTGCTGATCGGCACCGGTTTTGAGTTGGTGCTGCGGGTGGTTCGTGCGCACTTGCTGGACACTGCCGGGAAGAAAACCGACGTGATTCTTTCAGCGACCCTGTTCGAACGCATCACCGGCATGGCGATGAAAGCGCGACCCGCGACCATCGGTGGTTTCGCCCAGAGCATTCATGACTTCCAGGGCCTGCGGGAGTTTCTCACCGCCGTCACGCTGACCAGCCTGATCGACATGCCCTTCGCTGTGCTGATGCTGGTAGTCATCGGCCTGCTCGGCGGCTGGCTGGTGGTGATTCCACTGCTGGCCTTCCCCATCACGATCCTCTTCGCCATGGTGATTCAGGCGCGCCTGCGCGACACCGTGCAGAAGAGTCTGAGCCTCGGTGCCGAACGCCAGGCTCTGCTGATCGAAACCCTCGGTGGCCTGGAAACCCTCAAGGCCTGCAGCGCTGAAAGCGAGCGCCAGCACAAATGGGAAAGCACCCACGGCGCCCTCACCCGCCTCGACAGCCATGCGCGCAACCTCTCCGCGCTGGCCACCAACGGCACGCTGTTCATTCAGCAGTTTTCCGGCATGGCGACCATCGTCGCCGGGGTCTATAGCATCATCGCCGGCAACCTCAGCGTCGGTGCGCTGGTGGCAAGCTACATGCTCGGCAGCCGCGTGCTCGCGCCGCTGGGGCAGATCGCCGGGTTGATTACCCGTTACCAGCAAGCGCAACTGACCATGAAAAGCACCGATTCGCTGATGTCGTTGCCGCAAGAGCGCGACGCCAGGCAGCGGCCACTGGAGCGCACGCAACTGCAAGGCGCCCTGGACGTCTGCGGCGTAACGTTCCACTACAACGGCCAGAACGCGCCGGCCCTGGCCAACGTCAGCTTCAGCATGAAACCGGGCGAGCGGATCGGCATCATCGGCCGTAGCGGCTCGGGCAAAAGCACCTTGGCGCGGCTGGTGATGGGTTTCTACGCGCCGGAAGAAGGCCAGTTGCTGCTCGATGGCCTGGACCTGCGGCAACTGGACGTCGCCGACCTGCGTCAACAGATCGGCTACGTCGCCCACGACCTGCCCTTGTTGGCCGGCAGCCTGCGCGACAACCTGACCCTCGGCGCCCGTTATGTCAGCGATGCCCGGATGCTTGAAGTCGCTGAGCTGACCGGCGTGACTGAACTGGCGCGTCAGCATCCACAAGGGTTTGATCGGCCAGTGGGCGAGCGCGGTCAATTGCTGTCGGGTGGGCAACGGCAAGCGGTGTTGCTGGCGCGGGCCTTGTTGCTCGATCCGCCAATCATGCTGCTCGACGAACCGACCAGCGCCATGGACAACAGCAGCGAAGACCTTCTGCGGCAGAAACTCCACGGCTGGGTCCAGGGCAAAACAGTGCTGTTGGTCACCCACCGCAGTTCGATGCTCAGCCTGGTGGATCGGCTGGTGGTGCTGGACAACGGGCGGATCGTCGCCGACGGCCCGAAAGAAGCGGTGATCGATGCATTGCGCAAGGGCCGTGTCGGCTCTGCGACGGTTTAGGAGCGCCCCATGGCCCGTTCATCATCCGACACAGCGCAAGACCGAAGCTACTTCGGCAGTTTCAGCAAAAGTGCCGAGAGCGAGTTCATGCCGGAAACCGCCGGCGCCTCGTTGCAGGATTCACCGCGCTGGTCGCGGATCACCGTGTGGCTGGCGGCGGCGCTGCTGATCAGCGCGCTGGTCTGGGCCAAATTCGCCGTGTTGCAGGAAGTCACCATGGGCGAAGGCAAGGCGATTCCGTCGAGCAAGATACAGGTGATCCAGAACCTGGAAGGCGGCATCGTCACCGAGATTTTCGTTCGCGAAGGGCAAATGGTGAACAAGGGCGACACCTTGCTGCGCCTGGATGACACGCGATTCCTGTCGAATAAGGGCGAAAGCGAAGCGGACCGCTATGCCTTGATCGCGCAGGTCGAACGATTGTCTGCCGAAGCGGAAAGCCGGCCGTTCAAGCTGTCCCCGGAAGTCATCGCCAAGGCGCCGCAAGTGGCCGAGGACGAACGCTCGCTGTATGAACAACGCCAGCGCCGACTGGCCAGCGAACAACGCACGCTGACTGAACAACTTCGGCAAAAAACCCAGGAGCTGGCGGAGTTCCGTTCCAAACAGGGGCAGTTCAGTTCCAGCCTGGCGCTGCTGCAACAAGAGATGAACATGTCGGCGCCGCTGGTGGGCACCGGGGCGGTGTCGCCGGTGGAAATCCTGCGGCTCAAACGCAGCGCGGTGGAAATCCGCGGCTCGTTGAACGCCACGACCCTGGCAATTCCCCGGGCGGAATCGGCGATCAACGAGATCAAAAGCAAGATCGACGAGTCCGAACAATCCTTCCGCTCGGACGCGGCGAAGGAGCTGAATGAAAAACGCACCGACCTGTCGAAAATCACCGCCACGAGCATTGCCATCGACGACCGTGTAACGCGCACCACCGTGGTGTCACCGGTTCACGGCATCATCAAAGTGCTGAAGGTTAATACCATCGGCGGCGTGGTCCAGCCGGGCAGCGACATGGTGGAAATCGTGCCCGTGGAGGACAACCTGCTGATCGAAGCCAAGGTCCGCCCTCAAGACGTGGCGTTCCTGCACCCGGGCCAAAAAGCCATGGTCAAGTTCAGCGCTTATGACTACACGATTTATGGTGGGTTGAGTGCCAGGCTTGAGTTGATCGGGGCGGACACCATCACCGATGACAAGGGCAACAGTTTCTATCTGATTCAGGTCAGGACCGACAAAAATCACTTGGGCGGGGATGTGAAACCGCTGCTGATCATTCCGGGGATGGTGGCGACGGTGGACATTATTACCGGTGAGAAAAGCGTGCTGGATTACCTGCTTAAACCGGTGTTGAAGGCACGGACCGAGGCGATGCGCGAACGCTAAGTCTCACGCTGTCCCTGTGGCGAGGGGGCTTGCCCCCGTTGGGTCGCGAAGCGGCCCCAAAACCATTCAACCCGGTTGTAACAGGTAAACCACGTTAGTCGGTTTTACGACTGCTTCGCAGCCGAACGGGGGCAAGCCCCCTCGCCACAGGGAATCATTGGCCGTGATTCTTCTGATAGGTCTCCTCCCCCATCGCCGCAATCTGCCCCTCGATCAACGCCTCGAACGGTTTTAATAACAGCTCGAAACTGCTCGGTGATTCGAGGGTCTGCAACGCCTGCACAATCGCCTCCACCGTCGACAACGCCCCAGGCCCAGGTGCCTTGCGCAAGCGATAACGCGACACCCCGCCCTCGGCCAGGGTCACTCTGGGCAACGCCGCCAGCAATGGATTGAGGTGCAGCATCTTGCGCGCCTTGCGCCACGTGCCGTCCGGAACCACCAGCAGCAGCGGCTTATCACTCGCGGTGTACGCCTGCATCGGCTGAGCATCTTCACCGGGAAACAACAGCCGCGCCTGATAACCCGGCTGATTCAACAACGCCGGCAAATCCTCGAACACCTCGCCCACGATCAACTCGGCATTCTTCAGTCCCAACGCAGCCAATCGTGCAGTGTTCAATGCATGGTTCACTTCACTCGGATGCTGCAACAGCAACACCCGCGTGCGGCTATCCAGGCTTGGGATCAGTGGGCACAGACAATGGGTTTGCGGACGCAGGCAGCGCGGGCACTGGATTCTGGACATTTTCTTAAGCCTGATTGAGCTGTGCTTTGAGCAAATCACGGAAGGTCTGGATCAGCGGCTCGCGGCTACGGCCACGGCGCACGATCATCGAGAATGGTGCCTGATAACCGAACGTCGCCGGCAGCAGCACGCGCAAATCCCCCTTGTCGGCCCAGGCCTGGGCGTAGTGCTCCGGCAGGTAACCGATGTAGGCGCCGGACAGCACCAGAATCAATTGGGCCTCCATACTTTCCACGGTCGCCGCGCTGTGCTTGAAACCATGACGCGCCAGTTCGGCCTGGCTCCAATAGCCTCGACCGACCATGCGTTGCTGGGTGATGACCTGCTCGGGGATGCGCCGCTCGTTGAACAGCGGATGACGACTGCTGCAATACAACCAGTGCTGCTCGCGGTAGAGCGGCATGTAGACCAGACCGCTCATGCGCGTGGAAAAGGCACCGATGGCCAGGTCGAGGCGGTTGTCCTGCACGCCGAGTTGCAGTTCGTAAGGGCTCATGACCGAGAGATGCAAATGCACCGCCGGGTGTTCCTGGCTGTAGGCACCGATGGCTTCGGCGAATGGCAAGGCCTTGTCGCTGACGGTGGAATCGATCACCCCCAGGTTCAACGTGCCGCGCAATTCGCCTTTGAGGGCGGCGGCGTATTGTTCGAAACCTTCGAGTTCGGCCAACAGACGCAGGGTTTCCTGATGAAACAGCTCGCCCTTGCTGGTCAGGCTGAAACCGCCGCGACCGCGATGGCACAGCACCAGGCCGAGGGCCGCTTCGAGCTGGCTCATATAAGTGCTGATGGCCGACGTCGAGAGATTGAGCTCGTGCTGGGCGTTGGCGAACCCCTGATGGCGGACCACGCTGACGAAGATGCGCAATAGTTTCAGGTCGGGTAAAGCGTTGGCCATGGGGGGCTCCATTGCAAGGTAGTGCATGTTGCTTTTGTGGCGAGGGAGCTTTTGTGGCGAGGGGGCTTGCCCCCGTTGGGTTGCGCAGCAGCCCCAAAACCATTCACCCCGGTGCAATCAGACAGACCGAGTTGGCAGGTTTACGACTGCTGCGCAGCCGAACGGGGGCAAGCCCCCTCGCCACAGTGATCTCCCTCGCCACAAGGGTTCGGTGCATGGTGGGGAGTCTATCTTCCCGCCCGCCATTAGTTTAGAAAAATCTGAACTAAGTATTTGCCTGTAGCGATTCTTCCCGGCCACTGCATTTCGCAGAATCGGCCCACAGCGGAACCCGTCTCTCCCCGAGCGGCTTACCTGCATAAATAAAACAACGACGATGAGGCCTTACCCGTGGACAAGATTCTTCACCAACCACTGGGCGGCAATGAAATGCCGCGTTTCGGCGGCATCGCCACCATGCTGCGACTCCCCCATTTGCCATCCGCTGCCGGCCTGGACGCTGCCTTTATCGGCATCCCGCTGGACATCGGCACATCCCTGCGCCCCGGCACCCGCTTCGGGCCGCGTGAAATCCGCGCTGAATCGGTGATGATCCGTCCGTACAACATGGCCACCGGCGCTGCGCCGTTCGACTCGCTGTCGGTTGCCGACATCGGTGACGTGGCGATCAACACCTTCAACCTGCTGGACGCCGTGCGGATCATCGAAGAGGCCTACGACAATATCCTCGAACACGATGTGATCCCCCTGACGCTGGGCGGCGACCACACCATCACCCTGCCAATCCTGCGTGCCATCCATAAAAAGCACGGCAAGGTCGGCCTGGTGCACATCGACGCTCACGCCGACGTGAACGATCACATGTTCGGCGAGAAAATCGCCCACGGCACCACCTTCCGTCGCGCAGTAGAAGAAGGCCTTCTGGATTGCGACCGCGTAGTGCAAATTGGCCTGCGGGCTCAGGGCTACACCGCTGATGACTTCAACTGGAGCCGCAATCAAGGCTTCCGTGTGGTTCAGGCCGAAGAGTGCTGGCACAAATCCCTGGCGCCGCTGATGGCTGAAGTTCGCGAGAAAGTCGGCGACGGTCCGGTGTACCTGAGTTTCGATATCGACGGCATCGATCCGGCTTGGGCACCTGGCACCGGCACCCCGGAAATCGGCGGTCTGACGACCATTCAGGCGATTGAAATCGTGCGCGGCTGCCAAGGCCTCGACCTGGTCGGCTGCGATTTGGTAGAAGTCTCGCCTGCGTACGACACCACCGGCAACACCTCGCTGCTGGGCGCCAACCTGTTGTACGAAATGCTCTGCGTACTGCCAGGCGTGGTCCATCGCTGAGGATCGGTCATGAACGAACGTGATCAGGTACTCAATGCCGCCGCCGAACTGGTGTCGGCCTTTGCCCGAAACGATCGCGAAGCCTACTTCGGCGCATTCAGCATCGACGCCAGCTTCGTGTTCTACACCCTCGAGCAGCCCCTGCTGTCGCGCGATGCCTACCAGGCGTTGTGGGACAGCTGGCGTGCCGAGGACGGCTTCGAGGTGCTGTCGTGCACCTCGAGCAACGCCTTCGTCAGCCTGCAGGGTGACGTGGCGATTTTCATCCATGACGTAGCCACCGAGCTGCGCATGCAAGGGGAGCAACACTTCAGCCAGGAACGCGAGACGATTGTTTTCAAGAAACAGGCGTCTGGCCAAGAACAACAAGGCCTATGGCTGGCCTGCCACGAACATTTGTCCGCAATGCCGGAAGGGCTGCCAACCCCTTAGCCAAACAGGTGACGCTCACGCACGATGAGCGCGCCTTTATGATCGGAGCAGATCATGAATAACAACAACAAAGACCAAAGCCTTACGCACATTGAAACCTACGGGGTCGAGCAGATCCCGGACAACGAACGCACCGCAGGCCCGACGGACTTGTTCCGGATGATCTTCGGCGGTTCCAACACCTTCGCCACCGCCGTGCTCGGCAGTTTCCCGGTACTGTTCGGCCTGTCTTTTCAGGCGGGCGTCTGGGCGATTGTGCTGGGCGTGTTGCTGGGCTCGCTGATCCTCGCGCCGATGGGCCTGTTCGGCCCACTCAATGGCACCAACAACGCCGTGTCGTCCGGTGCGCACTTCGGCGTGCACGGGCGGATCGTCGGTTCGTTCCTGTCGCTGTTGACCGCTATCGCCTTCTTCTCGCTCTCGGTATGGAGTTCGGGTGATGCGTTGATCGGTGGTGCGAAACGCCTGATCGGCCTGCCGGAAACCGACCTGACCCTGGGCCTGGCCTACGGTCTGTTCGCGATCCTGGTGCTGACAGTGTGCATCTACGGCTTCCGCTTCCTGCTGTGGGTCAACAAGATCGCCGTGTGGAGCGCCAGCCTGCTGTTCCTGCTGGGCGTCTTCGCCTTCGCCGGTCCTTTCGATGTGAACTACGCCGGCAGCGTCAGCCTCGGTCAACCGGGTTTCTGGGCGGCTTTCATCGGCGCTGCGCTGGTGGCGATGAGTAACCCGATTTCCTTTGGGGCGTTCCTCGGTGACTGGTCGCGCTACATCCCGCGTGACACCTCCAAGCGCCGGATCATGGCTGCCGTGGTGATCTCGCAGATCGCGACCTTCATCCCGTTCCTGTTCGGCCTCGCCACCGCCACCATCGTGGCGATCAAGGCACCGGACTACATCGCGGCCAACAACTACGTCGGCGGCCTGCTGGCGGTATCGCCGAGCTGGTTCTTCCTGCCGGTGTGCCTGATTGCGGTGATCGGCGGCATGTCCACCGGCACCACGTCGCTGTATGGCACCGGGCTGGACATGTCCAGCGTCTTTCCACGGGTCCTGTCGCGGGTTAAAGCGACGCTGCTGATCGGTGTGATGTCGATTGCCTTCATCTTCATCGGGCGCTTTGCGGCGAACCTGGTGCAGAGCGTGTCGACCTTCGCCGTGCTGATCATCACCTGCACCACTCCATGGATGGTGATCATGATCATCGGCCTGCTGGTACGTCGCGGCTTCTACTGCCCGGATGACCTGCAAGTGTTCACCCGTGGCGAAAAAGGTGGCCGCTACTGGTTCACCCATGGCTGGAACTGGCGTGGCCTGGGCGCCTGGATCCCGAGTGCCGCGGTCGGTTTGTGCTTCGTGAACCTGCCGGGGCAGTTTGTCGGGCCGCTCGGAGATCTGGCTGGCGGGATCGACATCAGCCTGCCGGTAACCCTCGGCCTGGCCTCGCTGGTGTACCTGACGCTGCTGAGCCTGTTCCCGGAATCGGCTGCGGTGTTCGGCCCCAACGATGCACGCAGCAAGGGCACGGATTCGCTCGGTAAACCGGCGATGCGACAAGCCGCCTGATTCAACTCGCAGAAATTGTGTCGAGGAGCTTTTGTGGCGAGGGGGCTTGCCCCCGTTCGACTGCGCAGCAGTCGCAATACAAACAACCGGTTCTGACTGAAGAACCGCGCTATCAGGTTTTGGGGCCGCTTCGCGACCCAACGGGGGCAAGCCCCCTCGCCACAATTAAGTGTTCCATCGCATCACTGCTATTCAGCCTCACCATAAAAAAGACAATCGGAGACACGCCATCATGGCTTTGGATTTATTCGTCGTACTCATCTACGCCGCCGCGATGCTGATGCTCGGCTATTACGGCATGCGCAAGGCCAAGACCAACGAAGACTTTTTGGTCGCCGGTCGCAACCTCGGCCCGAGCATGTACATGGGCACCATGGCCGCCACCGTTCTGGGCGGCGCGTCCACCGTCGGCACCGTGCGCCTGGGCTACGTCCATGGCATCTCCGGTTTCTGGCTGTGCGCGGCACTCGGCTGCGGGATCGTGGCGCTGAACCTGTTCCTCGCCAAACCGCTGCTGAAACTGAAAATCTATACCGTTACCCAAGTGCTGGAAAAACGCTACAACCCGATGGCCCGCTCCGCGAGCGCGGTGATCATGCTGGCGTATGCGCTGATGATCGGCGTAGTTTCGATCCTGGCAATCGGCACCGTGCTGCAAGTGCTGTTCGGCCTGCCGTTCTGGGTCTCGGTATTGCTCGGCGGTGGCGTGGTTGTGATCTACTCTGCGATCGGCGGCATGTGGTCCCTGACCTTGACCGACATCGTCCAGTTCGTGATCAAGACCGTCGGCCTGATGTTCATCCTGTTGCCGATCTGCCTGTACCGCGTTGGCGGCTGGGATGAATTGGTGTTGAAACTGCCGGCCACTGCCTTCAGCTTCACCACGATTGGCTGGGACACCATCATCACCTACTTCATGATCTACTTCTTCGGGATCCTGATCGGCCAAGACATCTGGCAGCGTGTGTTCACCGTCAAGAGCGCCAAAGTGGCTCAGGTCGCCGGTACCTTCGCAGGCTTCTACTGCATCCTTTACGGCCTGGCCTGCGCCCTGATCGGCATGGCCGCTCACGTGCTGATCCCGGACCTGGACAACGTCAACAACGCTTTCGCCGCCATCGTCAAACTGTCCCTGCCGGACGGTATCCGTGGTCTGGTGATCGCCGCGGCCCTGGCGGCCATGATGTCCACCGCCAGCGCCGGCCTGCTCGCCGCTGCCACCACACTGACCGAAGACCTGCTGCCGAAACTGCGTGGAGGCAAACAGTCGAGCCTGGGCATGAACCGCCTGTTCACCCTGTTGACCGGCATCGTCGTACTCGGCATCGCTCTGGTCGTACATGACGTGATCAGCGCGCTGACCCTGGCTTACAACCTGTTGGTGGGCGGCATGCTGATCCCGCTGATCGGCGCGATCTTCTGGAAACGCGCAACCACCGCCGGCGCCATCGCCAGCATGGGCCTGGGCTTTGCCACTGCGCTGTTGTTCATGATCAAGGACGGTATGGACGCCAATACTCCGATCTACTACAGCCTCGGCGTGGGCCTGGTGAGTTTCGTGGTGGTCAGCCTTCTGTCCCGTCGCCCGGTCGTAGTGGCGAGCGCTGCCTAAGATTTCTATAACGACCTGATGCTTTCTTCGGCGGGTGTGGCGTCGGTTGCCACACCCGTTTTTTTTCGCCTGAAGGAATTTGCCCATGAAGATCGTCAGCCGCGATCAGTGGTTCAAGATCGAACGCATTTCGGTAGCCTTCCGGAGAGTATCTGCGCTCATGATTGACGAGTGGCAGCGCCGACACGCCTGAAGCCTGCTGTACTCAGCGTCAGGGACCTCATAACGTTCTCGAAGAAGGACCTCATGACAAGAGCCGCCGTTCGTGCCGCCGTGCATCGTCGCATCCGCCGCCTGCTGGAAAACCAGGATGACTTCGACGACAACACCAACCTGATGCAGTTGGGCTTGGACAAAGAGGATATTGAAGAGCTGATCTTCCGCCTGGAGGATCAGTTGGGGTTGACGGCGTTTACCGCCGAAGAAGACCGGATTCTCAAGACTGCCAGGACGGCGAATGACTTGACCCGGTTTTTGATTGAGATTGGGCGGTATTGAAACGGATTGCTAAATACATCCGATGGGCCGAACGAACCTCTGTGGCGAGGGAGCTTGCTCCCGCTCGATTGCGCAGCGATCGCAAGCTGCACTCGCGCTCAAGCTGACCCACCTGAGTGGCGATGAATGGGGCCGCTGCGCGCCCCAGCGGGAGCAAGCTCCCTCGCCACAGGTGATTTGCCAGACTTACCGACGGCGCTGCTGGCGGCGACGTTGTTCGTCATCAGTGCGAATTGGCACCGGTTGCAGAGGCGGTTCAATCAAACCGAGTGCGACACCCAGGTCATGCAGCCAGTTTTGGATTTTCTCTTTCATGATGCCCCCCTTCAGGGTCGTGCCGAGCGGCCGAAGTTCTGTAGCCCCTTCGCACTGATAATAGTCCGAAGTCCTACGCAATGCTCGCTCAAGATCGCAATGATCTGTTACTGAATTGATCCAAATCCTTGGACGTTAGTTCAAGAAATTGACTGGGCCTGGACCATGGTCGACGGATACACCGCCTGCTGCTGCTCGATCCATGCATTCAGGTTGGCCCCGACCATGCCTTTGCGCCACATCAGCCAGGTGGTCGCGCTGGCAAACGGCTCGGCCAACGGGTGCACCGCCACGCTTTCACGCCCCGGCAGACTGGCGAGCATCGACTCCGACATCAGCGCCACGCCAGAGCCGGCAATCACGCAGGCCAGCATTCCCGGATAAGACTCGATCTCCATGGCTCGGCCCATGGCCGCATGGTGATGGGCAAACCAGGCTTCCAGGCGCATCCGGTAGGAGCAGCCCTGGCGAAACGTGAACACCGAACGCCCTTCGACATCCAGCGCACTGCGCACCGGCGGATGATCGGCCTCGCTGATCAACACCAGCCGTTCGTCGCACAACGGCACGCCGTCGAGCCCGGCCAGTTCCAGCGGGCCGTCCACCAGCGCCGCATCGAGGCGCCCGGTGAGCAACCCTTCGAGCAGTTCACCGCTGGGGCCCGACTGCACTTGCAGGTTCACCGCCGGGTAGCGGCGGTGATAACGCGCCAACAGCTCTGGCAAGTGAATCGCGGCGGTGCTGTACATGGTGCCCAGTACGAAATCCCCGGCCGGTTGCCCGCCCTGCACCGCCGCGTGAGCTTCGTCATGCAAGGCGAACAGCTTGGTGGTGTAGTCCAGCAGGACTTTTCCCGCAGGTGATAACTGCAAACGCTGACGCTCGCGTACGAACAGTTCGACACCCAGTTGCTCTTCGAGCTGTTTAAGCCGGGTCGACAGGTTGGAGGGCACGCGATGCAGGCGTTCGGCGGCTCGCGTAATGGAGCCCTCTTCCGCCACCGCTTGGAAGATCCGCAATTGGCTGAATTCCACGCCATTCTCCAAATCAGAACAAGTTTCTCACTATTATTCATTTTTAAAGAAAGTCAATCAGTCCTAGCCTGACGGTCATTGATCCTCGAAACGGAACTCAGACCATGTCCCCGCTGATTCGCTTAACCGCCAGCTTTGTCGCCCTGATGATGGCCATGGGCATCGGGCGTTTCGCCCTCACCCCACAACTGCCGCACTTGCTCAGCGAAGGTCAGATCGACCTGACTGCCGCTGGTCTGATTGCTGCCGCCAACTACCTTGGTTACTTCGCCGGCGCGGTGGATGCGATGTTCGCCCGTCGCCCCGATCAGGTTCGCAGGCGCCTGCTCGGCGGTTTGTGGTTGTGTGTATTGCTGACCCTGGCCTCGTTCTGGGCCAACGGGTTCTGGGCGCATCTGGCGCTGCGTTTCGGCACGGGCGTGGCCAGTGCCTGGGTGCTGGTGATGATTACCGCGTTGAGCCAACCGCTGGCAGCGGCGGCCGGTCGTCCGCGACTCGGCGCCTTGGTGTTTGCCGGACCGGGTCTGGGGATTTTTCTGACAGGGTTGTTGGCCTTGGGCTCGAACCTGCTGGGGCAAACGTCCGCGACATTGTGGTTGGTGTATGCCGCTGTCGGGCTGGTGATGCTGCTGGCGATTCTGCCGTTCCTGCCGCAGCCGGCCGCCACTTCAACGGAGACACCGCTTGCCACCAAGTCGGCCGCCCAAGGCGTCGGACGCTTACCGGTAATCTATGGGTTGTACGGTCTGGGCTACATCATCCCGGCCACTTTCCTCTCACAAATGGCCAGCGCGCAGTTCCATGGGCAATGGCAAGCCGATCTGTTCTGGCCGTGCTTTGGTCTGGCGGCGGCGGTCGGGGTCGTGTTGGTGAGCCTGCGTCGGCACAACCCGAACGCAACTCGTCATTGGCTGATGGCGACGCTATGGCTACAGGCCGCCGGGGTGTTTGCTTGCCTGTTGGGCAGCGGTGCCGGACTGGCGCTGGGGGTGATCCTGTGTGGCGGGCCATTCCTGGCCTGCATGCAACTGGTGATGCAGCGCTCCCGGGAACTGGCGCCCCACGCCACCCAGCGCAATGCCGGGCTGCTGACCGCGTGCTTCGCCGTGGGTCAGCTCAGCGGGCCGTTGCTAGCCGCGTTGAGCAGCCATTTCAGCGGTGGCTTGCAACCCGCGCTGGTGATCGCCGGCGGCGGTTTTATCATTGCCGCAGGCTTGTTGCTGCGCCCGATCAGGGTTGCCCAAGTGCTTTGCGCAAACGACGGCGCACCCACTGCTCTGCGCTCACAAAAGTGATCCCGAGCAAAACCAGTACCGCGCCGATCACAAAGTTCAGGCTCAGCTCTTCACCCAGCAGCACCACGCCGAACGTGACGCCGAACAGCGGCGTCATGAACGAAAACACCGCGAGGTTCGCCGCCAGGTAACGGCGCAGTAGCCAGAACCACGTCAGATAACTGAAGAACGACACCACCAATCCCTGAAACAGCACGCTGGCCACCGCCACCGTGGTCAGGCTGACATGGGTGACCTGACCACTGAGGATCGCGATCAGCAGCAGGCCGACGAAGCCGACGATCAGTTGATAAAACAGCGTCAGGGTCACCGGCGCTTCCGACAGACGCGAGGCGCGCACCACTACAGTGGTCGCGCCCCACGACGCGCCGGCCAGCACACCCAGGGCATCGCCCATCAACATGCGGTGGTCAAGATTGTCCCAGGACACACCACCGGCAAACGCAATGGCAATGCCAATGAACGCCAGAAAAATCCCCAGCCACTGCACCGGTCTTAAACGCTCACTCGGCAGCAACCAATGCACGCCCAACGCGGTAAAGATCGGCGCGGTGTAGAGAAATACCGACATATGCGCCGCCGTGGTCAGTTGCAGACCTTCGGCAATGAAGAAGAACTCCAGGCCAAACAACGCGCCGGCCAGCAAGCCGCCGCGCCAGGTAGTCCCGACCTGATCCCAACCGCCCTTCCAGCAGATCAATAATCCTACAAGCAACGCGGAAATACCCGACCGCCCCGCCGCCTGCATGACCGGCGCGATGTCGGGCGCCGCCCATTTGATCATCACCTGTTGCACACCCCAGATCAGGCACAGCCCGACCATCACTTGCAGGGCAAACCCGTCGGCGCTACGCCGGGTGGCGCTCACCGGAACACCTCGACAACACAATCCATGGCAGTGACTCGACAGTAAAAGCAAAGCCCCGGCCTTCCTGCTGAACAGAGGGTGCCGGGGCGAAAAATTATGCTGTCGATTATTAACCAGATGGACAGAAAAAGGTGTCTGCAAAAGACCTTTAAATCGCCACGTACGTCATCCAGCGATGACCAGCGCCGCCGATTGCTGTGCCTGCTTGCGCCTGGCCAGTGCGAAGTACAGGACGCCTCCGAGGAAGCAACCAGTGAACCAGGCGAAATTGGCCATCGGCTGCAACACCGGGATGAAAGTGATCGCAACGCCCATCAGGGTGGCAGGAATCAACGCCTTGACCGCCGTCCAGTTGATCCCGCCGCTGTAGTAATAACGCCCGCTCGGGCCGTCATTGAACAGCGCATCGACGTCGATCTGCTGCTTTTTGATCAGGTAGTAATCCACCAGCAGAATCCCGAACAGCGGGCCGATGAACGCCGCCAGCACGTCGAGGGTGTAGTGAATCACTTCGGGGTTGTTGAATAGGTTCCACGGGGTGATGAAGATCGACGCCATGGCGGCGATCATGCCACCCGCACGCCAACTGATTTTGCTTGGGGCGACGTTGGCGAAGTCGAATGCCGGGGACACGAAGTTGGCGACGATGTTGATGCCGATGGTCGCGGTGACGAAGGCAAAGGCGCCGAGCAGCACCGCCACGCTGTTGTCGATGCGCGCCACGGTGGCGATCGGGTCGTGAAGCATTTCACCGAACACTGGCAAGGTGCCGGAAACGATCACCACGGTCACCAGCGAGAACGCCAGAAAGTTTACCGGCAGCCCCCAGAAATTGCCGCGACGCACGTCATTCATGCTGCGGCAGTAGCGACTAAAATCGCCGAAGTTCAGGGTCGGACCGGAAAAGTACGACACCACCAACGCCGTTGCCACGATCACCTGGCCGAAGGCTTCCCAGCCAGACAGGGATTTCTCCGCCAGGGTGAAGCTGATGTTGCTCCAGCCGGCCTGCCAGACGATCCAGCCGGCGAGCAGGAACATCACGCCGTACACCACGGGGCCGGCCCAGTCGATGAAGCGGCGGATCGACTCCATGCCGGTCCAGAACACCAGCGCCTGGACGAACCACAGGCTGAGGAAACCGAACCAGCCGAGATAGGACAAACCGGCAAAGTGCGGTTCGGCGTAGGTCGCCATCGAAGGAAAAAACCGCAGCACGACGATGATGAGTGCACTGGACGCCAGGTACGTTTGAATCCCGTACCAGGCCACCGCAATCAGGCCGCGAATAACCGCAGGAATATTCGCCCCGAACACCCCGAACGCCAGTCGGCAGATCACCGGGTAAGGCACTGCGGCTTGCTGACTCGGCTTGGCCACCAGGTTGGCGATCAACTGCACGATGCAAATCCCGCCGAGCAAGGCAATCAACACCTGCCAACTGGCCAGCCCAAGCGCAAACAGGCTGGCGGCGAACACATAGCCGCCGACGCTGTGCACGTCGCTCATCCAGAAGGCAAAGATGTTGTACCAATTCCATGTCTGCGGCAGTGGCCCCAGGTCCTGGTTATACAGGCGCGGGCTGTAGCCATTGGGCAATTGTTCGGTCATCGCGGGGCTCCTCGAAAGTACAGGCGCGGCCCCCGAGATTGATGCGGCGACCACACTGCGTACGGGAGCCGGCATGGTTTGTATACGAGTTACTACGCAGAATGCGTGCCATACGATCTAAAGGTGTGACAAATCTGGCTTTCGACCCTGTTCAGAGCACAGCCTTCAAGACGTAGAGGGGGTTATAACGCCCACGAACAGGGCGTCCACGCCTACAAACGGTGCAGGGTGTTATGTATACAAAGAGATGGGTGACTGCTGCGCAGAAGGCTACCGTAGGCTGGATCCTTTTTTGATCACAACCTGCGGTAGCGCCTACCGGGGCCGGTGCAGGTCAGCTGAGTTCGATACGATCAGCGTGAATGACGATCTGGCCGTTCTTGTACAACGCACCGATGGCCTTTTTGAAGTTGCCCTTGCTGACGCCGAACATACTGCTGATCAGTGTCGGGTCGCTCTTGTCGCTGACTGGCAGGGTGCCGTTGTTGTCGCGCAACTTGGCGAGAATCTTCGAGTTCAGACTGGTGGCAGCGGCTTCGCCCACCGGCTGCAGGCTCAAGCTGATCTTGCCGTCGGCACGGACTTCTTTGATAAAGCCCTTCTCTTCTTTACCGGCGCGCATGAACTTGAAGATTTCGTTCTTGTGGATCAAGCCCCAGTGCTTGTTGTTGATGATTGCCTTGAAGCCCATATCGGTCGCTTCGGCTACCAGCAAATCAACTTCCTGGCCCGGGGTGTAGTTGGCCGGGGTCTTGTCCAGATAACGGTCCAGACGTGCCGTCGCGGTGATGCGCCGGGTGTGTTTGTCGAGGTAGACGTGCACCACGACATACTCGCCGGCAGTCATCTGGCGCTTTTCTTCGGAATACGGCAGCAGCAGATCCTTCGGCAACCCCCAATCCAGGAACACGCCGATGCTGTTGACTTCAACGACTTTCAAACTGGCGAATTCACCGACCTGAACTTTCGGCTTTTCGGTGGTGGCGATAAGTTTGTCATCGCTGTCCAGATAAATAAAAACGTTGAGCCAATCTTCATCTTCGCTGGGAATATCTTTGGGAATATAACGATTAGGCAGAAGGATTTCGCCATCCGCGCCACCGTCCAGATATAAACCGAAGTTAGTGTGTTTAACCACTTGCAAACTGTTGTAACGCCCGACTAAAGCCATGTCCAATACCCTCATTGCGTGGGCGGCATTCTACCCGGTTTTGCGGGCTGCGTTCGGCGGGCCGGCTCGGTGGCGCGAGAAAATCCGCGCAAGGCCCTAATTTCCCTGGGTTTGGCGGGCGTGTTTGGCCGCTCGTCAGGCCGCTCGTCAGGCCGTTCGGGTGGTCTGGACGGTGGCCAGCCGATCCGAAAAGCACTATTTTTCCACTGAGGTTTTTAGTTAAAACAGCAGCTTAGGGGACTATTCCAAATAATAACTTGCGATTATTCGGGCACCTGCCGTGTGTATTTCGGGAGGATATTTACCAAGCAATTGTCAAGTATTTCCTGTACGATGCCTGGCCAAGTTAATTTCTACAGGTTAATGGCCGCCATGCGTGTAAAAGCATCCAACAGCAAAGCAAAGCCAGCTCCAGCCGTTGAAACCAGTGAATCGATCAACAATCAGATCGCTGCGTTCCTCAAGTCCGGTGGCGAGATCCAGCAAATTGCCAAAGGCGTCAGCGGCCAGACGTTCGGCCCGTCCAAGCAGATCACGCTGGGCAAAAAGTAATTCCCCCGCTTTAACTGGTCCCTAAGCGCTTTGAGCTTCGAAGCGCTTGGACTGGAACCCTCCAGCAACACCCCATAAAACAAATCAATATTTCAACAATCGACGAACGGCCCTCGATGCCGAACATTCGCCGGTATGCTTGCACGTGTCTGGATCAAGCGTTTCAGCAGGCTTTCACCACCTGCTCCTCGCAGCTCATGGAGTGACGCATGCTCAAGCCCTCTCTTTTCCTGCTCGCCAGCCTGTTGTGGTGTTCCGTTGCCCATGCGCAAGTCTTCCAGCGCGAATTGGGCGATTTCGATCTCAAACTCGCCACCACCCCCAGCCGCAGCATGGCCCAAGGGCTGGTCAAACCCTCGACGACCGGCTCGTTCCACGGTGGCCTCGACCTGAGCCACGACAGCGGCTTCTACGTGGGCCAATGGTCCCCCAGCATGGGGCTTAGTCCTTCGAGCAACCTTGAAGTCGACTCCTACATGGGCTTTAAACAGCCCTTCGATCACTCCCTCGGCTACGAAGTGGGCATGATCCATTACAGCTATCCCAAAGTGGATACCCTCGACAGCCAGGAGTTGTTCGGCGGCCTGACCCTGCTGGGCAGCCGCTTCGGCGCTGCCTTCAGCAACGACCCGGACAAACAGAACAGCACCCTGTTCGCCGACCTAAGTGGCAATCAGCCGTTCGGCATCGGGGTCAGCCTGAAATACACCACTCACCAGCTCAATACGCCGGTGTCCGTTGACGGTGGATATGTAGGCAGTTTTACCGACTGGTCGGTGAAATTGTCCCGGCCGTTCATGGGTATCGACCTGGACTTGATCTACAGTGACTCAAGCCTGAGCGGCAGCGATTGCTCCGCCTATTCCGGCCACAATAGCGAGTGTGACGGCCTGGTCACCCTCAAGGCCGCACGCGCCTTCTATTAATCGGCTGAACTGCCGGGCTCGTCCTGCGTTCACATTAAAGAACCCAATAAAAAACCAGGTCTTCGCAAGGGCTTGCCATGTCGCATTGGTTGAAACAGATCACCGTCATCCTCACGCTCAGCCTCACCGTCGCCGCATGCACCCGCGTGGGCCTGGCTTACCGCAACCTCGATGTGATCATTCCCTGGACGCTCAGCGACTACCTGGACATGAACCACCAGCAAAAAGACTGGTTGAACGAGCGGCTCAAAGAACACCTGCGCTGGCACTGCACCACGCAACTACCCGGCTACCTCGACTGGCTGAATCGTTTACAGACCATGATCGAGACCAACCAGATCACCGACGCCGCGCTGCAAGCCCGTACCCAGGAAGCCAAACAAGCCATCGCCGAAACCGCCCGGGAAATCACCCCATCGGCCATCGAACTGTTGCAAGGGCTGGATGACAAGCAAGTCGCGGAAATGAACGACGCTTTCGCCAAGGACCAACGCAAACGCCAGGAGGACTACCTCAAGCCACCGCTCGAGCAACAGATCAAAGAGCGAAGCAAGCGCATGGAAAAACGCCTGAATGCCTGGCTCGGACCGCTCAGCCCAACCCAACAGCAACGGGTGATGGCCTGGTCGAACGCCCTGGGGGATCAGAACACACAATGGATTGCCAACCGCGTTCATTGGCAACAGCAATTCAGCGCGGCGGTCGCGCAACGTCAGAGTCCGCAATTCCCACAGCAAATCGAGACACTTCTGGTTGATCGCGAGAGTTTATGGACCCCCGCTTACCGTGTGGCCTATGCCAACACCGAAGCCCAGGCTCGGGCATTGCTGGTGGACTTGATGGCCGAGAGCACGCCGTTTCAGCGTCAACGGTTGCTGCATAAGATTGAAGACATGCGCAAGGACTTCACTGATTTGAAATGCCTGAAAGCGGCGCAACGAGGATAGGTTCTAAAGCTGCAAGCTTCACGCAATCTGAGCCTTCGACGCCACTTCATCAAACGTCAATTCATCCAGCGCATCTTCCTGCTCATCCAGCACCTGGCGCGGATGCTCATTTCCCGGGATGCTGCTGTCGATCAGGCTCAACAAACTCGAGCCCCGGGGTGTCAATATGTAATTCTCGCCATTGCCACCCTGATCCTCCGGCCGAGGCTCGATATACCCCCGCAACAGCAGTATTTTTTCGTACTCACCGGCCATCGTTTTCAGGCGATCCAGATTCTCGAACGGCTCGCCCGCGGAGGCTTTCGCCGCCGCATACTGCTCGGCATAAGGCCGTGGGGTGAAACTGCGGCCAGCACTGTTCTGCACTTCGTGCAGTAAATGCTCGATCAAATCCCAGTTATAAGTCGTCATCCTGATCAACCTCCAGTGCCCACGAGTGAAATGGCCTTCATAGGTTGTGACCGACAGGGAGTGCAGCCGTTCAGCCGAGTTCTTTCCCCCAACCGACCGGCGGCCTGTCGATTTGAGCGCAGGCCAAACGACTAGGCTGTGTAAGACGGTTTACCCCTCTGCGCGGATCGACTTTCGCCACAGCAAGCAGGAGAAATCAGCATGAACATACAGAATCATCCGGTCGTGTCCCGGGAAGAATGGGTCGCGGCCCGCAAACAACACTTGGCCCACGAAAAAGCCTTCACCAAAGAACGAGACAAACTCAGCGCCGAACGCCGCGCCCTGCCCTGGGTAAAAATCGACAAACCCTACCGCTTTCAGGGCACCAACGGCGAACTGAGCCTGACCGACCTGTTCGGCGGCCGCAGCCAGTTGATCGTCTACCACTTCATGTTCGCCGCTGGCTGGGACGAAGGCTGCCCAGGCTGCTCGTTCCTCTCCGACCACATCGACGGCGCCAACCAACACCTGGCCCACCACGACGTCGCCGTGGTCGCGGTTTCCCACGCACCGTTCGCCGAATTCCAACCGTTCAAACAGCGCATGGGCTGGAAATTCGATTGGGTCTCATCTGAAGGCTGCGACTTCAACTACGACTTCGGCGTCTGCGCCCGGGCCGAAGACGTCGCCGCCGGAAAAGCTACCTACAACTACGAAAAAACTGACGGCGTTGAGGAAGAACTCCCAGGGCTGAGCGTGTTTTATCGCAACAAAGCGGGGGAGATTTTCCATACCTATTCGACTTATGCACGAGGCCTGGATCTGCTGGTCGGTGCCTACAACTACCTCGACCTAACGCCCAAGGGCCGTAATGAAGAGGAAATCATGGAATGGGTGAGGCATCACGATCGGTATGAAGACAAGGTGTCAGCTAGTTGCTGCCATGGTGGGTAGACCGCAACCTTGTGGGAGCGAGCCTGCTCGCGATGACTGACTAACATTCAACATGGACGACTGATACACCGCTATCGCGAGTAAGATCCCACAGGAGGTAAGTGGCGTTGTGTAAATTGCATTCAGACGTCCGACTTCAACAAAACGGGCGACCTATGAGTCGCCCGTTTTTAATGTCTGCCCAACGTTTGGAATACACAACTCAAAGGACGAATAAAGGCTTTTGCCATACTCCACCCCAAACAAATACATCCACCTCCTTCATATCCCGACCCAAGCTAATCATATTTAAATTCAACCGCCAGCTTACTGACAGCAACATCCAATGTAATTACGCAGCCACTCCAGATCGGACACCCACCCGTTATTCCGTTCTGAATATAGATTTTTCGAAGTTCAACAAGACAGTCAAACAATTCCGAATCCACTTGAGCGCTGACGGGGCTAAACCAGTCCTGTTTACCATCCTCATCCACATAATCAAATAGAAACTGGCAATGATCGTTCTCTGGAGATAGCTCCGCCTCGACTATGACCTTCATAGCGGTCGCGGGGGATGTGTCCAGCAAAATATGTCCGAGCTGCAGATAAATATCGTCTTCGCTCATTATTCACACCACCACTTTACATTGAAGGCACGCTCGCCACGGGAATGCGTTCCTGAGCCTGAGTTATATCGTAAACATGCTGCTCACAGCGGCTATCAACAAACTGGAACTCCACCAAATAGACCTTGCTTCTTTCTGGTGTGAAAGTGGTTTTGAGCGGACCGCAACTATAGATATTCCCAACACCCGCGCTATTCGAATAACCCGATACTTGGAATGGCTGATCGGCATCGGCCTGCGCTTCCAGCTGCGGGAAGCGTTTAAGCGTGGCGCTGTTGGCCGCTTCGTTGAGTTTGGCGATCCAGCCGAAGACCTTGCCCTGGCCTGAATCCACCACGGTTCCAAGCACCTCCATACGCTGGTCAGGATCCGCTGCGCGACGGATCGAGAACTCTACTGGGGAAGTGTTGCCTGATGCTTTCATGATGACCTTGGCGTGTTGCGCATCGACTGTCACCTTGTTCTGACGCAGCTGGACGCCGTCCTTCAACAGGCTAGGGGAAGAGTCACGGACGTTGGAATGGCAGCCTGGTAATGCCAGAATCAGGGTCAGTGTTAGTAGTGTGGTTCTTTTCACGTCTGAATGTCCTTGAAAGCGTATGTTTGGCTGCGCCGCACAAAGTATTTTCGCCAAAGTTTTCCAACCTGGTATAACTGCCTTCCAAAAAACGGACACCCATTAGCCTTGACTCGAGACCGGCTAATGGGCGTCCCTTTTCTGGTCGTATCGAGCCGCGAGCCATAAAACGAAGACCTCAAGCCTACCCCTTGCTGACCAAATCACGTCGGTCAGCAAGGGCAGATGTCAGGAAAAATGAGCACGCTAAATATGTTAAGTAAGTGCCATTCAAATCCGCCCCCTTATCCTTTTCCAAGCAAACACCCTCCATCTTGCTCTACACCACCACTTCAAAAGCCACTAAATTTTAACCAACAAAAACTCTAGTAAAGTTCCCAAATCATCTATTTCTTTTATAATTCGCTTACTCGCCTCCAGTGACTTACCAACAAACCCATCCTCATTTATCGATGCAGAAAAATCCACAATACAATCCATATCTGGAACTCTCTTATCGCCTTTAATTCTAAACCCCTCTATGCCGAGAACTGCAATATCGTTACCCTCACAATACTCAATTAGCCTAATCGCATCTGAAATATCAAATAAAGGGACCCCCTCCCACATCAATGTAGGGCTAACAGGCAGAGCTCCCGCGAAAATCTCGTTCATAACTAATCCCAAGGTGCAACCCAATTAGGGTCTTTTTTATTAGAAACCTGAACAATCGCTCCCGTACGATCGTTCCTCACGACATAAGAACCGTCTTTGGCAAGGAGAAACGGGGACAGACCACGTTTTCCATCTAAAAAATCGAATGCTTTTTCGGTCTGCCCGGGCATCACCGCCGAGCTCGTCGCCCAATCATAGCTTCAATTTCGGCTGCAAATCGCGAACCACCAAGTACACAGTCGCCATTGGTGGCAGCCCGAATCTGCTCAACCAATCCTGTCTCCAACTCGCTTCTAAAAAGCTCGCGATAGACTTCAGCAGTCGATACATCTGTGTCCCCAAGCGATAGGTACTGAGCATGCGGAGTAATGAGATGCGAAAATTCTGATTGGGCGTTAGCACGATAACTCGACCAACGATATTCCGCAGGATGCGTCACCATTTTGGCTCTGACAGGATTCATCTCAATGTAGCGATAACAGGCCAATACATAACTATCACTTTGAACAAGGCACGAACGGAAGCGTCCCTCCCATAAAGTCCCACTACGTCCATATGTACGATTTATGTATTGCACATATCGCTGCCCTATCCCCTTCATAAGCAAACTTGCACTGCCGTATTCATGAGGGCTAATCAACAAATGGACATGATTAGTCATAAGACACCACGCGTGAACTCCACACGCATATTTGTAGGCCTGCTCAGCAAGCAGTTCTAAATAAAAAAGGTAATCATCCTCTGAGAAAAAACAAACTGATCTATTATTTCCTCGTTGAATCAGATGCAAGGGGATACCTGGTATCAAGACACGTGCTCTGCGTGGCATATGGTGAGTCCATTCACAATTAATGATGCCGAAAGCTTAGTCAATCCTACGAAAAACAATCTCCCTATCTATTCCACACTATTTCAGATCGTTAAAGTGCGACACAGAGAAACGGTCTGTCCCCGTTTATCCTCTGATGAAACACCCGTGCAGATGCTCGTGCCGGGCTCAAAGAAAACCCTCCGCTCTTATGTTTGGGCATACGCCACTAGCCAATTCTCGGATTTGGCGACGTTTACGATTTCAGCCCTAACCGCGCCGGCGAGCACGCTCGCAACTTCCTGCAAGACTGGAAGGGCAAGCTGGTGTGTGATGATTTTGGTGGCTACAAAGCCAGTTTCGAACTCGGCGTGACCGAGATCGGTTGCATGGCCCATGCGCGGCGCAAGTTCTTCGAACTGCACACGACCAACAAGAGCATGCTCGTTGATGCAAGAACGCCCTCTTCGACTAATGCGATGGCCTCCAGCAATCGGTCACAATTCTGCGGAATCTGCGCGATTGCACCTAGGACGCTGCAGACGTACAGGGTATAGCGCTGCGCATCGTCCTGCTCAGAAAACACCTCGGCCATAGCATGAAAACTTGTCGTGCATTGAGGTAGGTTCCCCCGGCGACGTGATAAAACTTAAGTTCCATGGGCATCCTTAAAATTTGGGCCCCCCTCAGGTTCCGTCCCCTGTTTGCGTTGCTCGTTTTTCTTATGGCAGTTTAAATGTAACTACTGACTCTTCCGACTCGGGCAATCCCAGAAAATACCTCCACTGCTCTAGAACAATTCGCCACTCCTCTAGGGTAAATTTGCCCTCGGGCTGTCCATTCCAATCGTCGTTGACGCGGATGTCGACTTGCACACCTGAAGCGTCCATTGTCAGTGCAACATCGTTCCCGCCAGTTTCGACAGACTGTTCCGAACCGTTTTCGATAGATGCAATATAACCAAGTAATCGATCGCAATCTTGTGGAATCTGGGCAATAGCGTCTAGCACAGAGCATATATAGAGCTCATAGCGCGGGGCATTTTCTCCCGAAGAAACCGTCGCACCCCGGCAAAACAAATGCCCTAAAACAGCGTCATACCCCGCGTAAATATGGCAAAATTTCAGTTCCATTTCTCTCTCCTGCTTTAAGGTTTGTAGAGTGGGTAAACGGTTGCTCTTGGGGACGTGTACCCGGTTACTTTAACACCGGAAGGCGTCCAGGAAGTCCAGCGGCTCCCATTTACTACTTTCCTAGGACTATTCCAAGCGCCATCAATTTCATCTATCAATTGTGCTTTAGTCCAAGAGGCAGGGAACATCGTATTTATCGAATTGTTAGTCGTTTTGGTCAGCCACTGACCTGGGTTTTTTGGGTCCGGCACCTGAACAGTGGCCCGATAGACACCAGATGGCCATTCGGGACGGATTTATTTAAGCCACTTTCTAACCCTTTCGCTCATCCGTGGGCACTCTCACTCAAAAGCCTGATTGGCAATCTCGGCCTTCAGAAACACGCGGGCACGTTCAGCTACTTCCGTCCACTGAGAGAAACTCAGTAGTTTTTTCTGTCCAGGATAAAAAATGAATTCGATGGCCTGCGCTCGCGAGATGCCAATTTCCATGAACGGATCATTTTCTCCCTTGAGGTAAACGCATAGATAAGGGAAGTCGCTATTAATATCTCCTACCTTTTCGAACTCAAGCTGTTTTTTCACGTCTGGTTTCTCGATGAAGGGAACTGCTGCTCGGCCTTGCAAACATACCCTGTGGCCCTCGGAAGCTGAACTTTTCACACCCTTCGCCCCTCAACCGGAAAACCCGCCTTAACCGGAATCTGAGGCTCAATCTATGAAAACCCTGCTGAAACTCACCCTCGCCGCCACCCTCACCTGTACCCTACCCGTATGGGCGTGCCCTCCCGAGGAAGCCACCGCCAAGCGTGAACAACTGGCCAAGGAAGTCGCCAAGATCACTGAGCAGAACCCGGCCAAGGCCAAGGAGATCAATGACGAGTTGCAGAAGATGGACCTGGAGACGGCCAGCAAGGATTTGCCGGACAAGTGCCAGGTGATCGATCAGCGTTTGAAGGAGTTGGAATCGGCGAAGAACAAAGCCGGGGGTTAGATGGCAAGATCTTTTGACGTAAAAAAACCCGGACACTGTCCGGGTTTTTATTGGATCGCTACGACGCTTTATTCAGCCGCCGGCGCTTCCGGCTTACGGCGTTTCAATGGCGCCATGCCGTCCTTGCTGACCAGCGACAGGGCGTCGGTCTTCGGGCGGTTGGCGATTTTGCGCTTGGTCGGGGCCTTGGCGCCGGTTTTCTTCTTGTCGCCCTTGGCGTCGACCTTTTTCTTCTTCACGCCAACGGCTTTGCCCGAGGCCTTGACCTTTTTCGGTCCGCCGTAGGTGCCTTTGACTTCCTTGATGGTGCGGCGCTCGAAGCTCTGCTTGAGGTAGCGTTCGATGCTCGACATCAGGTTCCAGTCGCCGTGGCAGATCAGCGAGATGGCCAGGCCATCGTTGCCGGCGCGGCCGGTGCGACCGATGCGGTGAACGTATTCGTCGCCGCTGCGCGGCATGTCGAAGTTGATCACCAGGTCCAGGCCGTCCACGTCCAGGCCACGGGCAGCGACGTCGGTGGCGACGAGGATTTTCACCCCGCCCTGCTTCAGGCGGTCGATGGCCAGTTTGCGGTCTTTCTGGTCCTTCTCGCCGTGCAGGACGAACGCTTTGTATTCCTGCGCCACCAGGCGGCCGTAGATACGGTCGGCCATGGCCCGGGTGTTGGTGAACACGATGGCCTTCTGGTAGGTCTCGTTGGCCAGCAGCCAGTTGACGATCTGTTCTTTGTGCTGGTTGTGGTCAGCGGTGATGATTTGCTGACGGGTGGTTTCGTTCAACTGGCTGACTGCGTTGAGCTGCAAGTGCTCAGGGTTGTTCAGGACCTTGGCGATCATCTCGCGCAGGCCCGAACCGCCGGTGGTGGCGGAGAACAGCATGGTCTGCTGGCGGTTGGTGCACTCATCCACCAGACGCTGCACATCTTCGGCAAAACCCATGTCGAGCATGCGGTCGGCTTCGTCGAGCACCAGCACTTCGACTTCCTTGAGGTCGAGGTTGCCGGCGTTCAGTTGCTCGATCATCCGGCCCGGCGTACCGATCAGGATGTCCGGCACCTTGCGCAGCATGGCGGCCTGGACCTTGAAGTCTTCACCGCCGGTGATCAAACCGGACTTGATGAAAGTGAACTGAGCGAAGCGCTCGACTTCCTTGATGGTCTGCTGGGCCAGCTCGCGGGTCGGCAGCAGGATCAGGGTCTTGATGCTGACGCGGACTTTGGCCGGGCCGATCAAGCGGTTGAGGATCGGCAAAACGAAGGCTGCGGTTTTGCCGCTGCCGGTTTGCGCTGTCACCCGCAGATCACGCCCTTGGAGCGCCAGCGGAATAGCCGCTGCTTGCACAGGCGTTGGCTCGACAAATTTAAGCTCGGCCACGGCTTTGAGCAGACGTTCGTGCAGGGCGAATTGGGAAAACACGGGTGCTACCTCGAAGAAATACAAAAAAACAGCTGCATAGGGTAACGGTTTCGAGCGCTAAGGCCGAGTTTCTTTATACAAACGGCTGCAAACAGTGGCTTTTTTGTTGCCTGATTTGTCTCAAAACGTCATCCGCAACCTCTTAAATGCTCTAATCGCCCCGTCGCGCCCTACAGAAGAAGCGTTTTCAACCATGGATATCAAACAGCTCTGGCTCAACGCCCAAGACCTCTGGGGTGCCCTTGATCAGCACCCGCTCCTGCATTCCACACTCGCGCTGATGTTGCTGCTGGTGGTGGCGCTGGTGCTCGGACGAGTGGCGCGTTACCTCATTCTTCATGCGACCAAAATGCTCGGCCGCCAGCCGGCGTTGCACTGGGTCAACGATTTTCGCCACAACAAAGTGTTTCATCGCCTGGCGCAAATGACGCCATCGCTGGTCATCCAGTTCGGCCTGCACCTGGTGCCGGAGTTGGGCAAGACCAGCATGAACTTCCTCGGCAACGTGGCGCTGGCGTTCACCATCCTGTTCCTGGTGCTGTCCATCAGCGCGTTGCTCAATGCCCTGCTGGACATCTATGCCCGCACCGAACACGCCCGCACCCGCTCGATCAAAGGCTATGTGCAACTGGCGAAAATGGTGTTGTTCGTGTTTGGCGCGATCATCATCGTCGCCACGTTGATCGACCGTTCGCCACTGTTGCTGCTGTCGGGTCTGGGCGCCATGTCGGCGGTGATTCTGTTGGTCTACAAGGACACCCTGTTGTCATTCGTCGCCAGCGTACAACTGACCAGCAACGACATGCTGCGGGTCGGCGACTGGATCGAGATGCCGCAAGTCGGTGCCGACGGTGACGTGGTGGACATCACTTTGCACACGGTCAAGGTGCAGAATTTCGACAAGACGATTGTGTCGATCCCGACCTGGCGCCTGATGTCCGAGTCGTTCAAGAACTGGCGCGGCATGCAGCAGTCCGGCGGGCGCCGGATCAAGCGCAGCCTGTTCATCGACGCCAGCGGCGTACGGTTCATTCGCGATGATGAAGAGCAGAAACTGTCCCAGGTGCATTTGCTGACCGACTACATGAGCCGCAAGACAGCCGAGCTCAAGGCCTGGAACGAAGCCCAGGGCAACGTCGCGGCGATGGCGGCCAACCGTCGGCGGATGACCAACATCGGCACCTTCCGCGCCTATGCGCTGGCGTATCTGAAAAGTCACCCGGAGGTTCAGCAGAACATGACCTGCATGGTTCGTCAGATGCAGACGACGGCGCAGGGGATTCCGCTGGAAATCTATTGTTTCACCCGCACCACGGCATGGGCGGATTACGAGCGGATTCAGGGGGATATTTTCGATTATCTGCTGGCGGTACTGCCGGAGTTCGGATTGAGTCTTTATCAGCAGCCGAGTGGCGGGGATTTAAGGGCCGGATTGCTTCCGGCCATGTTAGGCGCGAGCCACATTCCGGAGCCGGAAAAACACATCATGTAAACACCGCCCCTGAGCGAGCGGTGCGGCGATCCGACTGGCCCGCGAAGGCGGAGTGTCAGTCAACATAGTTATCGACTGATACTCCGCCTTCGCGGGCAAGCCATGCGCCTACAAGGGTAACGGTGTTATTTGACCTGACGCTGCGGCGCCTTGTGCACCATGGTGTAGGCGTAATCCACGCCCATGCCATACGCGCCGCTGTGCTCCAGCACCAGTTCCATCACCGCCTCGTAAGTGTCTTTGTGTGCCCAGTCACGCTGGTATTCCAGCAGCACTTGTTGCCAGGTGACCGGCACCGCGCCTGCCTGAATCATCCGCTGCACCGACATGTCGTGAGCTTCTTTGGTGGTGCCGCCAGACGCGTCGGTCACGATGTACACCTCGTAGCCTTCAGCCAGGGCTTCCAGCGCCGGGAAGGTCAGGCAGACTTCAGTCCAGAGCGCGGCAATGATCAGCTTCTTGCGGCCGGTGGCTTTCACCGCGTCAACCAGCGCCTTGTCTTCCCAGGAGTTCATCGAGGTGCGCTCGATCGGCTTCTGCTCTGGGTGAACAGCCAGCAACTCCGGCCAGATGAAGCCGCTGAAGCTTTCGGTTTCAACTGAGGTGTAGATCGTCGGCACGTTGAAAATCTTCGCGGCCTTCGCCAGACCCACGGTGTTGTTCTTCAGGGTCTGACGGTCGATCGACTGCACGCCGAACGCCATTTGCGGCTGGTGGTCGATCAGGATCAGGGCGGAGTTGGTTGGGTTGAGCAATTCACGGTTAGACATGGCGCGTTCCTTTTGATGTCGATTTGTTTAATGAGTATTGGGTGAGTCACTTGCCTCAAGCTGTTTGCTTGCTGGCTTGGAAGTAACTTTACGGGCTAGATAAAAAAGGGACAATTCCCTAAAATCGAGAATAATTGATTCTAAAAAAGGGACAATCGTGGATCGGATCGAATGCATGCGCGCCTTTGTCGTGACGGTTGGCGAGAACGGCTTCGCAGCTGCCGCTCGCGCGATGGACGTGCCGCGATCAAAGGTGAGTAAACAGATTCAGGCGTTGGAGGAAGCAATCGGCGTGCAATTACTGCAGCGCACTACGCGCAGCCTGCACTTGACCGAGGCTGGCGCCGAGTATTTCGAGGCGGCGCGGGAGGTGTTGTCCGCGCTGGACGAGGCCGAGCAGCGCGCTCGAGACGGCATCGGCGAGCTACGTGGGGTGTTGCGGGTGAATGCGCCGATGTCGTTCGGCCTGCATCGCCTTGGACGGTTGATTCCGCTGTTCCATGAGCAGCATCCGAACATCGAGCTTCAACTGGTGCTCAGCGATCAACAGGTCGATCCAGTGCGTGGCGGCTTCGATGTGACGATTCGCATCGCCAGCATGCCAGACTCGACCATGATCGCCCGGCAACTGGCACCGGCACCGCGGATCATGGTGGCCTCCCCCGCCTATCTGGCGCGTGCAGGCATACCGCGGACCCCGCAAGACTTGCGCGCGCATCAATGCCTGAATTACGGGTATCTGCAAAGCGGCGTGAGCCTGCAGTTGTGCAATGGCAAGGAGACGCAACGGGTCAACGTTTCCGGCCCGTTGCACGCCAACAACGGCGACTTGCTCGCTCAGGCCGCCGAAGCCGGGATGGGCATCGCCCTGCTGCCTGATTTCATTGTGGAAGACGCGTTGGCGGCAGGCCGCCTGGTGCCGGTGCTGTGCGAGTGGCAGGCACCAGCGATTACCATCAACGCGGTTTACCCTTCCTCGCGTCGCGTACCACAAAAGACCCGGGCGTTTATTGAGTTTCTGGTGGCGCAGTTGGCGCCGAATTAACCCGGTTAGTGTGCAATGACGGGTTGGCGTACACCCAACCGGCTGATCCACACCGCCGCCAGAATGACCGATCCACCCAACAACAACCGCCCCAACTCTTCATGCTGATTCCAGATCAGCAAATTGATCAGCAACCCCACCGGCACATGCAGATTATTCATCACCGCCAGCGTCCCGCCATTCACCAGGCACGCGCCCTTGTTCCACCAGTACAAGCCCAGCGCGGTCGAGACCAGTCCGAGGAACAGCAGCACGCCCCATTGCAGCGGCGCTTCGGGCAGGAAGTTCTGTTTGCCGAACAGCAGAAATGCCGGCAACGCCACCGCCAATGCGCCCAGATAGAAGTAGCCGAATCGCCGGTAATGCGGCAGATCGCTCGGATGGCGGGCCACCAGATGTTTATAGAGCACCTGCCCGGCGGCGTAGGTGAAGTTGGCCAGTTGCAGCAACAAAAAGCCCATGAAGAAGTCCGGATTGATCCGGTCGTAGCGAATCACTGCCGCACCCGCCACGGCCACCAATGCCGCGATCAAGGCCCACGGATTGAAGCGCCGGTTCAGCGCGTCTTCGATCAGGGTCACGTGCAGCGGCGTGAGGATGGTGAACAGCAGCACTTCCGGCACCGTCAGCACGCGGAAGCTCAAATACAAACAGACATAGGTCACACCGAACTGCAGCGCGCCGATCAACAACATCCCGCGCATGAATGCAGGCTCGACCGAACGCCAGCGTGTCAGCGGAATGAACACCAGCCCCGCCAGCAGCACTCGCACCAGCACCGCGAAGTAGCTGTCGACATGACCGGCCAGGTACTCGCCGATCAAACTGAAGGAAAACGCCTGGATCAGCGTGACAAAAAGTAGATAGCCCATGCTCGCCTCGTTTTGAATGGCGGCGACGATAGCGGTTTTTGCCCGTTATCGCGAACGCTCAGCCAACAACAAGCCCGGTCCCACAGAATCATCAGCGCCCACTAAATCCCAGGCAAAAAAAAGCCCGATCTCGCTAAAGCGTTCAATCGGGCTAGAGCACTCAGGAGCAATAAGTGCAAAGGGAGGTTCGATGCGCGTGCAGGCTTGAAGGGTTGCGCCAGGTCACTAGACCATCCAGTGATTATCTGGCGATTAACGGCTTAGGCGACCTGGGCCAGTTTGGCGTTGGCCTGGTTCAGGCCTTTCTCCTGGAAGTCGCCGCCCAGGTTCATGCCTTCGGCGTGAATGAACGTGACGTCGTGGATGCCGATGAAGCCCATGACCTGACGCAGGTAAGGTTCCTGATGATCCGCGGTGCTGCCGGCGTAGATCCCGCCGCGAGCGGTCAGCACGTAGGCGCGCTTGCCGCTGAGCAAACCTTGCGGACCGGTCTCGGTGTATTTGAAAGTCACGCCGGCACGCAGCACGTGGTCAAGCCAGGCTTTCAGGGTGCTCGGAATCGCGAAGTTGTACATGGGCGCTGCCATCACCAGCACGTCGGCGGCCAGCAGTTCGTCGGTCAATTGGTTGGAGCGTTCCAGCGAGGCCTGTTCGATCTCGTTGCGTTGATCGACAGGTTTCATCCAGCCGCCCAGCAGGTTGATGTCCAGGTGCGGCACCGGGTTGACGGCCAGGTCACGGACGGTGATCTGGTCGGCCGGGTGTGCGGCTTTCCACTGACTGATGAAGGTCTGGGTCAGCTGGCGGGAAACCGAGTCTTGCTGACGGGCGCTGCTTTCGATGATCAGAACGCGGGACATGGGATGTAGCCTCCATCTGAGAATGCTGTAGGTCGATGGAGTGAAGGTTAAACAGAGTCATATCGATGAAAAAGCGCAAATAACTGCTATAAAGCATCGATAAATTCGTTTATAAGCGAAGCATGCCCAGGCGACATGCTCCGCTTGAGGTCATTTCGGGGTGCAAGTCAGGTCGATACGCAGCTTGATGATGGTGCGGGTGAACTTGGCCGTGGCGTTTTTGTGTTTGCCGGCGGGTACGTCGATCTTGCGGGTGCGTGGCGCTTCCGGGCCGTTATTGAAAACCACTTTGCAAGTGACGTCGGTGTCGCCGTAGTTGTTGACCTGAATGGAGCCGATGTCGGCGTCCGTGTCGTAGGCGTTGTAGTCGACCTTCAAACCGTTGAGCTGTTTATTGACATCGATCGGATAGGCAAACGCAGTCAGAGGCAACATCGCCAACACCGCACACCCCGCCACCACACAACAGATTTTTTTCATTCGGCAGTCTCCAGTAAGAACTGCCAGCTTAGGACAAGAGGAGCTCAACATGAAAGCGCCCCGCGTGACCCTTGATCAATGGCGAACGTTGCAGGCCGTGGTCGATCACGGCGGTTTCGCCCAGGCCGCCGAAGTGCTGCACCGTTCGCAATCGTCGGTCAGCTACACCGTAGCGCGCATGCAGGACCAACTCGGCGTACCGCTGTTGCGCATCGATGGCCGCAAAGCGGTGCTCACCGAGGCCGGCGGCGTGCTGCTGCGCCGCTCCCGGCAACTGGTGAAACAGGCCAGCCAACTTGAAGACCTGGCCCACCACATGGAACAAGGCTGGGAAGCGGAAGTACGGCTGGTGGTCGACGCCGCGTACCCGAGCGCCCGCCTCGTCCGCGCCTTGACCGCGTTCATGCCGCAAAGTCGCGGTTGCCGGGTGCGGCTGCGTGAAGAAGTGTTATCGGGGGTGGAAGAAGTATTGCTCGAAGGCGTTGCCGATCTGGCCATTACCAGTTTCAGTATTCCCGGCTACCTGGGCGCGGAGCTGAGCGATGTCGAATTCATCGCGGTCGCCCACCCCGAACATGCCCTGCATCGTCTGAATCGCGAGCTGAGCTTCCAGGACCTGGAAAGCCAGATGCAAGTGGTGATCCGCGACTCCGGCCGTCAGCAACCGCGAGATGTCGGCTGGCTCGGTGCCGAACAGCGCTGGACCGTCGGCAGCCTGGCCACTGCCGCGACCTTCGTCAGCAGCGGTCTGGGCTTCGCCTGGCTACCCCGGCACATGATCGAGCGCGAACTCAAGGAAGGCACGCTCAAAGTGCTACCGTTGGATCAGGGCGGAAGCCGCAACCCGAGTTTCTATCTGTATTCGAACAAGGACAAACCCTTGGGCCCGGCCACGCAGATTCTCATCGAACTGCTGCGCACCTTTGACACCGCGCCGCTGGATGCGCCCTTCGCCGCGCCCGAACAAGCCTGACACGGAGTGTACCCATGGCCTATTTCGAACATGAAGGTTGCAACCTGCACTATGAGGAATATGGCCACGGCACTCCGTTGCTGCTGGTTCACGGGTTGGGCTCCAGCACCCAGGACTGGGAAATGCAGATCCCGGCGCTCGCCGCCCACCATCGGGTGATCGTGCCGGATGTGCGCGGCCACGGGCGCTCCGACAAACCCCGCGAGCGCTACAGCATCGCCGGGTTCAGCGCCGACCTGATCGCGCTGATCGAACACTTGAACCTTGGCCCTGCACATCTTGTGGGGCTTTCGATGGGTGGCATGATCGCTTTTCAACTGGCGGTGGACCAGCCGCAACTGCTCAAGAGCCTGTGCATCGTCAACAGCGCGCCCGAGGTCAAACGGCGCAGCCGCAACGATTATTGGCAGTGGTTCAAACGCTGGAGCCTGATGCGCGTACTGAGCATGGGCACCATCGGCAAGGCTCTGGGCGCCAAACTGTTTCCCAAGCCGGAACAAGCTTCGTTACGACAAAAAATAGCGGCGCGCTGGGCAAAAAACGACAAACATGCTTATCTCGCCAGCTTCGATGCCATCGTTGGCTGGGGGGTTCAGGAACGACTTTCCAGGGTTTCCTGTCCAACCCTCGTCGTCAGCGCCGACCGTGACTACACCCCGGTCGCGCTGAAAGAAACCTATGTAAAACTGCTGCCCGATGCGCGGCTGGTGGTGATCGCCGATTCGCGCCACGCCACCCCGCTGGATCAACCCGAACGCTTCAACCAAACGCTGCTCGAGTTTCTCACCGCAGTCGACACCACCACTCAGGATCACTGACCCATGCTGAAAAAAATCGCCCTCGTCGCCGGCTCCGTTCTGTTTGCCGCCAACCTGATGGCCGCTACGCCGGCCAAGGCACCCCACGTGCTGCTGGAGACCACCAACGGCCAGATCGAAATCGAACTGGACCCGGTCAAGGCGCCGATCAGTACCAAGAACTTCCTTGAGTACGTCGACAGTGGCTTCTACAACAACACGATTTTTCACCGTGTGATTCCAGGTTTCATGGCTCAGGGCGGTGGTTTCACTGCACAGATGCAACAGAAGGAAACCAAGGCACCGATCAAAAACGAAGCCAGCAACGGCCTGCATAACGTGCGTGGCACGCTGTCGATGGCGCGTACTTCAAACCCGGATTCGGCCACCAGCCAGTTCTTCATCAACGTGGCCGACAACGCCTTCCTCGATCCGGGTCGCGACGCCGGTTACGCCGTCTTCGCCAAAGTGGTCAAGGGCATGGACGTGGTGGACATCATCGTCAACTCTCAGACCACCACCAAACAAGGCATGCAGAACGTGCCTGTCGACCCGGTGCTGATCAAGTCGGCCAAGCGCATCGACTGAGTACACCGGCAGTCTTGAGCGGTGGCCGGTCGATATCCGGCGCCGCTCATATCGTTTAAAGGAGAGCCCGTACACGGGCGGAGAACCGATGCTTTATCGCCGTTTCGAAAAACTGATCGACATTTTCCGCGACGCCCCGACGGCGGCTCCACCGAGTCGGGTTCTCTCCTTCTATACCTACTACCTCAAGCAGGTCTGGCCAATCTTCGCCGTTTTGTTGGTCGTCGGCCTGTTCGGCGCGCTGATCGAAGTGGCGCTGTTCAGCTACCTGAGTCGCATCATCGACCTGACCCAGAGCACATCCAACGTCGACTTCTTCAAGGTCCACGGCGTGGAATTGGCCTGGATGGCGGCGGTGGCGCTGATCCTGCGCCCCTTGTTCCTCGCCCTGCATGACATGCTGGTGCACCAGACCTTGAGTCCGGGCATGACCAGCCTGATCCGCTGGCAGAACCACAGTTACGTGCTCAAACAGAGCCTGAATTTCTTCCAGAACGACTTCGCCGGGCGCATCGCCCAACGCATCATGCAAACCGGCAACTCCCTGCGCGATTCTGCCGTGCAAGCGGTGGATGCGCTGTGGCACGTGCTGATCTATGCGATCAGCTCGCTGGTGCTGTTCGCCGAAGCCGACTGGCGACTGATGATCCCGCTGCTGATCTGGATCGCCGCCTACATCGGCGCGCTCTACTACTTCGTGCCGCGGGTGAAAGAGCGTTCGGTGGTGTCCTCCGATGCGCGCTCCAAACTCATGGGGCGGATCGTCGACGGCTACACCAACATCACTACCCTCAAGCTGTTCGCCCACACCAACTTCGAACAGCAGTACGCCCGCGAAGCCATTGCGGAACAGACCGAAAAAGCCCAACTGGCCGGCCGTGTGGTCACCAGCATGGACGTGGTCATCACCAGCATGAACGGCCTCTTGATCGTCGGCACCACCGGGCTGGCCCTGTGGCTGTGGACGCAGTCACTGATCAGCGTGGGCGCGATTGCCTTGGCCACCGGGCTGGTGATCCGCATCGTCAACATGTCCGGCTGGATCATGTGGGTGGTCAACGGCATTTTCGAAAACATCGGCATGGTCCAGGACGGTTTGCAGACCATCGCCCAACCGGTCAGCGTCACCGACCGCGAACAGGCAAAACCCTTGGCAGTGGCCCGTGGCGAGGTGCGTTTCGAACACGTCGATTTCCACTACGGCAAGAAGAGCGGGATCATCGGCGGCCTCAACCTGACCATTAAGCCCGGCGAAAAAATCGGCCTGATCGGCCCCTCCGGCGCCGGCAAATCGACGTTGGTCAACCTGCTGCTGCGCCTGTATGACGTGCAGGGCGGGCGGATCCTCATCGACGGCCAGAACATCGCCGAAGTCGGGCAGGAAAGCCTGCGCGAACGCATCGGCATGATCACCCAGGACACCTCACTGCTGCACCGCTCGATCCGCGACAATCTGCTGTATGGCAAACCCGACGCCACCGACGCCGAACTCTGGGAAGCGGTGCGCAAGGCCCGTGCCGACGAGTTCATCCCGCTGCTGTCGGACTCCGAAGGCCGCACCGGTTTCGATGCCCATGTCGGTGAGCGCGGGGTGAAACTCTCCGGTGGCCAGCGTCAGCGGATTGCCATCGCCCGGGTGCTGCTCAAGGACGCGCCGATCCTGATCATGGACGAAGCGACCTCGGCACTGGACTCGGAAGTCGAAGCAGCAATCCAGGAAAGCCTCGAAACCCTGATGCAGGGCAAAACCGTGATCGCCATCGCTCACCGTCTCTCGACCATTGCCCGGATGGACCGGTTGGTGGTGCTGGAAAACGGCAAGATCGCCGAAACCGGCAGCCACGCCGAACTGCTGGCCCATGGCGGTTTGTATGCACGGTTATGGCAACACCAGACCGGCGGGTTTGTCGGGATCGATTGAGCCGCGATCTTGGCGCCATCAGCCACACAGAAGAACACCAGAAACCGCCAGAGCCCGCTAACCACGGGCTCTGGCGGTTTTTTATGGTCACTGGAATTCCGTAAAAATCCTGCTGTACTCAGCCAAGGTACTGGAGGTTCCGTAGTCCATCTGCTGGATGCACAACGACAGTGTTATCTCGATAGGGAAACTCGCTATGTCTTTGTTCAAACGTTCGGCTACAGAATTGGTAGGTACGTTCTGGCTGGTATTGGGAGGGTGCGGCAGTGCGGTCCTGGCGGCAGCGTTTCCAAACGTGGGGATCGGTTTACTGGGGGTGTCCCTGGCATTCGGTTTGACGGTACTGACGATGGCCTTCGCCATCGGCCACATCTCGGGTTGTCATCTCAACCCTGCGGTTTCAGTCGGACTGGTCGTCGGCGGACGCTTCCCTGCCAAAGAACTGCCCGCCTACATCATCGCCCAGGTGATTGGCGGGATCATCGCAGCGGCCTTGCTGTACTTCATCGCCAGTGGCAAACCCGGCTTCGAACTGGCCAGCGGCCTGGCGTCCAATGGCTATGGCGAACACTCGCCAGGCGGCTACTCGATGGCGGCGGGGTTTGTCAGTGAACTGGTGATGACCGCCATGTTCATCCTGATCATTCTCGGCGCCACCGATAAACGCGCCCCGGCCGGGCTGGCGCCCATCGCCATCGGCCTGGCGCTGACCCTGATCCATCTGATCTCGATTCCGGTCACCAACACCTCGGTCAACCCGGCCCGCAGTACCGGACCGGCGCTTATTGTCGGGGGCTGGGCGATTCAACAACTGTGGCTGTTCTGGCTGGCGCCGATTCTGGGGGCGGTCATCGGTGGTGTGATGTATCGCTGGCTGGGCAAAGAAGACAGTTAATCTGCGCGACTGAGCCTGCAATCAACGGCGAAGATCAACCTTGTCGGTAAGGCAAGGCGGTCTTCGCCTCTTCTGCATACCCCAGCACCCCGACGCGTTCGCGCTCGAGGAAGTCTTTCACCGCCGACTTCAAGCCCGGATGGCGCAGGTAATGCCAGGAATGGGTGATCACCGGTTCAAAGCCGCGAATCAGTTTGTGTTCGCCCTGAGCGCCGGCGTCGAAACGCTGAAAGCCGTTGGCAATGGCGTAATCCATACCCTGATAGAAACAGGTCTCGAAGTGCAGGCGATCAAACTCCGCCAGGCAACCCCAGTAACGGCCATAAAAGCTGTCGCCGCCGACCAGGCTGAAGGCCATGGCCACCGGCCGTGAACCTTGTTTGGCCAGCACCACGCGAATCGACTCCGGCATGCGCTCGGCCAGCAGACTGAAAAATTCCCGCGTCAGGTAAGGCGTCTGCCGACGCACCGCGTAGGTATTGGCGTAGCAGGCGTACACAAAGTCCCACTGCGCCTGGGTCAGCTGCCGGCCTTCCAGCCATTCGAAGTCGATGCCCTGCCCTGCCACCTGCTCACGCTCCTTGCGCATTTGCTTGCGCTTACGCGAACTGAGGGCGTCGAGGAAGTCCTGAAAATCCCGGTAATCACGATTCTGCCAGTGGTACTGACAGCCAATGCGCTGCAACCAGCCTGGCTGTTCGGCCAATGCAGCGTCGGTGAACGGATCGGTGAAATTGATGTGGGCACTGGAAAGTTTTTCTATCTCCAGATAACCCGGCAGGCTCTGCAAGAGTTCGAAACCGTCCTCGATCGTCGCCGCCAGCAATCGCGGCCCGCTGACCGGACTGAACGGCACCGCCGTCAACAGTTTGGGGTAGTAGTCGATGCCCGCACGCTCACAGGCATCGGCCCAGGCATGGTCGAACACGTATTCGCCGTAGGAGTGCCATTTGCGGTAACTGGGCAGCGCGGCGATCAGGCGCTCGCCTTCGACATGCAGCAGATGCTCGGGCTGCCAGCCGGAATGCGGGCCCAGGCTGCCGCTGTCTTCCAGTGAACCGAGGAACGCGTGGCGCAGAAACGGCTGATTCTCCGGCACCAGGGCATCCCAGGTACGGGCTGCGATTTGCGACAGTGTATGCAGACGTTGCAGCGGCATTTTCCTCTCCACATCTTGGCGTGACAGCTCCGCGAGTATCGCCGATCGCAGGGCGATCCACACGCGTCAATCCGATACAAGGCTCTGAATCGGGCATTTCGGAAACGTTTGTATCGTCATCGACCTGCCATCACTTCGCCACTGACCTGTCATAAACCATCGCGATACTGGCGCCTGTTTTTAGAGCGTCGGGTTCTACCCGGCCACTGTTTTCCGACCTTCAACTGTCGGTTGTGTCCAGGATGGTTCAGCCATCCCTCTCATCTTCGGAGATTGCTATGCGTCTTGCTTCCACGAAAACTGCGGCGGCCTTGTGTGGTGGCCTGCTGCTGGCCATGAGTGTTCCAGCCAGTGCCGCAGTCGACGCCAAACTGCTCGACATGCTCAAGGCTAACGGTTCTATTTCCCAGGCGCAGTACGTTGAACTGCAAGCCGAACTGGCCAAGGATCAGAAGGCCCAGCAAATCGCGCAGCAGGCGCAGCAAGAGACCAACGAACAAATAGCGGTCGCCGCGAAGAAAGCCAACGAGTTGAGCGCCTTCGACCAGAAGCTGGCCTGGGCCGCCAAGACCCAGTTCAAGGGCGACGTTCGCGTACGCCAGGAAACGGTCAAGATCGACGGCGAACCCAACAACGGTGGCCGTGACAAGGATCGTCAACGCATCCGCGCCCGTCTGGGTGCCTACAGCGAAATCAACCCGCAAGTGGACACCGGCATCCGCATTGCCACCGGCGGCGGTGACGATGCTCGCTCGACCAACCAGGACATGGACAACTACTTCGACAAGAAGCAGATCTGGCTGGATCTGGGCTACATCGACTACCACCCGGACGCCATCAAAAACCTGCATGTGATCGGCGGCAAGATGCTGCAACCGTGGGTCAGCATGGGTGATGTGATCTGGGACAGTGATATCAATCCGGAAGGTCTGGCAGTGACCTACAAATACCCGCTGGGCAGCAGTGCCGAACTGTTCGGTAGCCTGGGCAACTACAACCTCAAGGACAACGTCGACGGCGAAGGCGTGCAATTTCGTCACGACCTGCGTCTGACCGCCGGCCAGTTGGGCAGCCGTTTCGCCATCACCGACAACCTGAAACTGACCGTCGGTGGCAGCGTCTATGCCTACCAGAACGACGAAGACAGCCGTTGCACCGGCACCTCCACACCGTGCGCCCTGGCCGTCAACGGCAACTCGGCCAACAACGAGTTCCGCCTGTACGAAGGCTTCAGCCAGATCGATATCGGCGGCCTGCCGATGCCGCTGTCGTTCTACGGCCAATACGTGAAGAACAACGATGCCGTGACCGATCAGGACACTGCCTGGCTAGTCGGTGCCAAATCGAAAGTCTTCGGTTTCAACCTCGACTACAACTACCGCGACGTGCAGCGTAACGCCGTGGTCGGCGCCTTCACCGACTCGGACTTCGCCAACGGCACCACCGGTTCTCGCGGTCACAAGTTCAAAGTCGGTTACGACATCGACAAGAACTTCGCCCTCGGTGCCACTTACTTCCTGACTAAAGCCGACTTCTCCAGCCGTACCCAGCGTGATGCCAACACCAACACGCTGCAACTGGACGCGGAAGCGAAGTTCTAAGCTGCGAAGCCACACACTTCAAACGATGCGGTTTACATACGGTCGTGTCGTTTGAAGAGGTTCAACAGTCTGGCGCGGGGCAACGATCCCCATCATCCGTTCGTTTCACCCGCGCCGGCCTGTGCTTTCCTTCAGGAACGATCTTTACGCCGCTGCGCCGCCAGCCGCTCGGCCAGCGCCTCCACATCCTCGACCGGCTTCTGCGGCATCACCCGCAAGGTCGCCTGCATCAACCGCATCTGCCGAATGAATCGCCGACAATTGGGGCAAAACATCAAGTGATGCCGCATCATCAGACGCTCGCGAAAACTCAACTGGCCATCGAGATAATCACTGGAGCGCGCCACTTGTTCCTTACAGGTCAGCATTCGCCGGTTTCCTCAAAATGTTCTACGGTCGCAAAGACCTTCAACCGTGCCCGATGCAGCAGCACACGAACATTGGAGAGCGAGATTTCCAGAAGATTACAGATCTCCTCCAACTCCAGCCCCTGTCGCTCGCGCAACAGTAAAACACTGCTTTGCAGTTCCGACAGGCTGAGCAGCGTGTGCTCCAGGCATTCGCGCAGTTCGTTTTCAGTCAACAGCGCCTCTGGCGTGTCCTGATGCCAGGCAAACGGCGCCACCAGCCAATGACCATCGCTCGATGAAAAACGATCATCATCGATCGTGCCATGGGGCGACGGCAGGTCATCGAGCAACACTTCCCGGCGGTTTTGCTTGTAGCGGCTCTTGGCCGAGTTGGCGGTGATAGTCAGCAGCCAGGTCTTGAGGCTCGAACGTCCCTCGAATCCGCTCAGGTTACGCACAACCGATAGCCAGGCATCCTGAACAATTTCGTCGGCATGCCGGTTGCCCACAATAGCGTAGGCCACCGCACGCATGGCGCTCTGATAAGTGCTGACCAACTCTTTGAAAGCCTTTTGTTCACCTGCCAGCAAGCGCTCAAGCAGTTGCGCGTCGTCAGCCGCCATTAACAACCCCCTTGTTCTGACCTCGAAAATGAAAACAGCAGGACTTCGCCTGTAGGCATCGTCCTGCTGGAATTTCCGAAAATTACAGCCTTCCGACTATTTCGAATGTAGGAAAAGTCATCACAAGCCAGAGGAAAGAACAACAACCCCTTCGATCAACGTTTGCGCAATATCACGCTGCCAATCGAATAACCGGCGCCGAACGAACTGAGCACAGCCAGCGAACCGCTGACCAGATCGTCCTGATTCTTGTGGAACGAAATCACCGAACCGGCGGAGCTGGTGTTGGCGTAGGTGTCGAGAATCACCGGGGCTTCTGCTTCAGTGGCTTCGCGGCCCAGCAGCTTCTTGACGATCAGGTGGTTCATGCTGAGGTTGGCCTGGTGCAGCCAGAAACGCTTCACGTCACTGACGTTGAGCTGGTTTTCTTCCAGGTGCGTGGCGATCAGCTCGGCGACCATCGGGCAGACATCGCGGAACACCTTGCGGCCTTCCTGGACGAACAGTTTGTCGGGGGCACCGATGCCCTCTTCCGCGGCGCGGTTGAGGAAGCCGAAGTTGTTGCGGATGTTGTTGGAGAACTTGGTCAGCAGTTTGGTGCTGACCACGTCGAACTGGTACTTGGAGGTCGCCAGATCGGCGCGCTCGATGATCACCGCAGTGGCGGCGTCGCCGAAGATGAAGTGGCTGTCGCGGTCACGGAAATTCAGGTGACCGGTGCAGACTTCCGGGTTGACCATCAGGATCGCCCGGGCCTGGCCCAGTTGCACACTGTTGGCGGCGGCCTGGATACCGAAGGTTGCCGAGGAGCACGCCACGTTCATGTCGTAACCGAAACCCTGGATACCCAGCGCTTCCTGAACTTCGATGGCGATGGCCGGGTAGGCGCGTTGCAGGTTGGAGCAGGCGACGATTACACCGTCGATGTCAGCGGCGGTCTTGCCGGCACGCTGCAAGGCTTGCTCGGCCGCGCCAATGGCCATCTGGCACAGCACCGACCACTCGTCGTTGGAGCGCTCGGGCAAGCGTGGCGCCATGCGTTGCGGGTCGAGGATGCCCTCTTTGTCCATGACAAAGCGGCTTTTGATGCCGGAGGCTTTTTCGATAAACGCTGCGCTGGATTCGGTCAATGCCTGGATTTCGCCGCGCTCAATGGCCTCGGCGTTGTCGGCGTTGAACTGCGCGACGTAAGCGTTGAAAGACTGCACCAGCTCTTCGTTGGAGATGCTGTTGGCCGGGGTGTACAAGCCGGTGCCGCTGATGACGACGTTATGCATGGTCGTTTCTCTAATCCGTTCAGGCAGAAAGCGCTGGCACCGACGTACCAACACACAAAGGGTCTATTCCAGGTTCCGGACGCAAACCTGGCATCGCTTTATTCCGATCCGCCTGGGCCCGTGGAGGCTGAAAACCGCGGGGCCGGCGTTTATAGGCGCGAAGTTTGCCATAAACGCTGGCTTTTGGCGCCTTTTGCTGAGTCGAACTCATACCCGCTCCCACAGGGTTCAGGGCTCGACTTGTGTCCATTGCTTGCTCAAGCGCTTGTCGGAGATCGGCACCTTGGTTCCCAGTTGCTGTGCGAACAGCGAAACCCGGTATTCCTCCAGCCACCAGCGATAAAGCTCCAGCTGCGGATCGCGCTTGCCTTCCTGGGCGTGTTTGTTGGCGCGGGTCTGGTATTGGGTCCAGAGGCCAGACAATTCTCCGCTCCAGACCCGGTCCTTCTGCACCTGGGCGCCGAGTTTCTCGAAACGCTGCTCGACTGCTTTCAGGTAACGCGGCAGTTCCTTGAGCCACGGCATCGGCGTTTCCCGCACGAACCCCGGGTACACCAGATGGCTGAGCTGCTGCTTGATGTCGTTCAAGGCCACGGCTTGCGCCAGGTCGATCTTGCCCTTGAAGCGTTTTTGCAGGCCGTGCCAGTGCTTGAGAATCTCCAGGGTCAGCCTGGCCAGACGCTCGGCGTGCTCGGTCCAGGCACCGCGTTTACGTTCGGCCAGGGACGCCAGTGCGGCACCATCGCGTGGCAACGGGTCTTCGCCGTCGAGGATGCAACTGTCCAGACTGGCCAGCAGAATGTCTTCCACCAGGCTGTCGATGCGCCCCAGCTCGCGGTACATCAGGCCCAACTCGGTCAGCCCCGGCAACTTGCCGCGCAAGAACTTCGCCGGCTCCGCCAGTTGTTGCATCAGCAAGCGCTGCAAGGCCCGGCGATGCTGGAACTCGGCTTCGGCCGGGGTCGAGAAACGTCCTTCCTTGACCGTCCCGGCCTCTTCCACCAGCGCCGGATACACCGTCATCGACAGTCCGGCGATCTTCTGCTGGGTTTTCTCGGCGACGGCGGCAAAGACTTTCGCCTCCACCGGTTGCTGGCTTTTCGCGGTTTGCGGCACGGCCAAGGCGGCCTGGCTGGCCTCGGCAAAGCGTGCGGTCAACTCCGCCAGATCACGCCCTTCGCCAAGGAACTTGCCCTGGCCGTCGACGATTTCCAGGTTCATCCGCAAATGGCTTTCGACCTGCTGCGACGCTTCGGCCCAGGCCTCATCGCTGACCCGTGCGCCGGTCATGCGCAATAACTCGCGGCCCAGCGCCAGAGGCAATGAGCCCTCGCCGAAAGTCATGCGCTGCATCGCGGCTTTGACGAAATCCGGCACCGGCACGAAATTCTTGCGCAGGGCCTTGGGCAGGTTGCGCACCAGCGCAATGCACTTGGCCTCGATCACGCCTGGCACCAGCCATTCCAGGCGTTCCGGCGGCAGCATCGGCAACAGCGGTGCGGGCACGCGCAAGGTCACGCCGTCACGCGGATGGTTGGGCTCGAAGTGATAACTCAGAGCCAGTTCCAGGTCGCCGATGTGCAGGGTGTCGGGGTAATGCGCGGCGGTGACTTCACTGGCTTCGCGGGCCAGCACGTCTTCTTCGCGCATGATCAGCAGCTGCGGGTCTTTCTGGCTGTTGATCCGGTACCAACTGTCGAAGGTCGCGGTCTGGTGGATCTCCGCCGGCAAGCGCGCATCGTAGAAGGCGAACAGGGTTTCTTCGTCGGCCAGAATGTCTCGGCGACGCGCCTTGGCTTCCAGTTCGTCGAGCTGTTCCAGCAGTTGCTTGTTGGCCGTCAGGCACTTGGCTTTGGATTGAATCTCGCCACGCACCAAGGCTTCGCGAATAAACAATTCGCGGGACACCACCGGGTCGACCGGCCCGTAATGCACCGGCCGGCGTCCGACTACGATCAGCCCGAACAGGGTGATTTGCTCGAAGGCCACGACCTGCCCACGCCTCTTCTCCCAATGAGGTTCGAAGTGGTTTTTCTTGATCAGGTGCCCGGCCAGCGGCTCGATCCAGTCGGCGTCGATCTTGGCGACCATCCGCGCGTACAGCTTGGTGGTTTCCACCAGTTCGGCGGTCATCAGCCATTGCGGGCGTTTCTTGCCCAGGCCCGACGACGGGTGAATCCAGAAGCGTCGCTGACGGGCGCCGAGGTAATCGCCGTCTTCGGTTTTCTGGCCGATCTGGCTGAGCAACCCCGACAGCACGGCTTTGTGCAGCTTCGGGTAATCCGCCGGCTCTTTGTTGAGGCTCAGCTGCATGTCGCGGCAGATCAGGCTCAACTGGCGATGGGAATCGCGCCACTCGCGCAGGCGCAGGTAATTGAGGAAGTTCTTGCGGCACCAGTTACGCAGCGGACTGGCCGTCAGTGCCTGGCGCTGTTCTTCAAAACCCCGCCACAGATTGACCAGCCCGGCGAAGTCCGAGTCCACGTCTTTCCACTGGGCGTGGGCCTGATCGGCGGCTTGCTGACGCTCCGGCGGACGCTCGCGCGGGTCCTGGATCGACATGGCGCTGGCGACAATCAGCACTTCCTGCAAGCTGCCGAGTTTGGCCGCTTCCAGCAGCATTCGGCCCATGCGCGGGTCCACCGGCAGCCGCGCCAGTTGCCGGCCGAGCGGGGTCAGCTGGCTGTTGCGGTCCACCGCCGAGAGTTCTTGCAGCAGGTTGAAACCGTCGCTGATGGCCTTGCCGTCCGGCGGTTCGATAAACGGGAAATCAGTGATCTCGCCGAGGCGCAGATGGAGCATCTGCAGAATCACCGCCGCGAGGTTGGTCCGCAGGATTTCCGGGTCGGTGAATTCCGGCCGACCGATGAAATCTTCTTCGCTGTACAAGCGCACGCAAATACCCGGCTCGACCCGCCCGCAGCGACCTTTACGCTGGTTGGCACTGGCCTGGGAAATCGCTTCGATCGGCAAACGCTGGACCTTGGCGCGGTAGCTGTAACGACTGATGCGCGCGGTGCCGCTGTCGATCACGTAACGAATGCCCGGCACCGTCAGAGAGGTTTCCGCAACGTTGGTCGCCAGAACCACTCGACGCCCCGGATGCGACTGGAAAATCCGCTGCTGCTCGGCCGGCGACAACCGCGCATACAACGGCAGAATCTCGGTGTGCTTGAGCTGTGCCTTGCGCAGCATGTCCGCCGCGTCGCGAATCTCGCGCTCGCCGGGCAGGAACACCAGCACGTCGCCGGGGCTCTTGCGTTCACTGCGTTCGAACGCGGCGATTTCGTCGAGGGTGGCGAGGATCGCCTGATCCACGGTCAGGTCATCCTCGACACGGTTGCCCTCCTCGTCCTGCTCCAGGGTCAGCGGGCGATACCAGGTTTCCACCGGGAAGGTGCGACCGGAGACTTCGACAATCGGCGCATCGTCGAAGTGCTTGGAGAAGCGCTCCAGGTCGATGGTGGCCGAGGTGATGATGACTTTCAGGTCCGGACGACGGGGCAGCAGGGTTTTCAGGTAACCGAGCAGGAAGTCGATGTTCAGGCTGCGTTCGTGGGCTTCGTCGACGATGATCGTGTCGTAGCGTTCGAGGTAGCGGTCGTTCTGGGTTTCCGCCAGCAGGATGCCGTCGGTCATCAGTTTGATCAGGGTGTTGGCATCGCTCTGGTCCTCGAACCGCACCTGATAGCCCACCAGCGCACCCAACGGTGTCGCCAACTCTTCAGCGACCCGGCTCGCCACGCTGCGGGCGGCGATTCGACGCGGCTGGGTATGGCCGATCAGGCCGTGCTGGCCGCGGCCGATTTCCAGGCAGATCTTCGGCAACTGGGTGGTTTTACCCGAACCGGTTTCACCGGCAATGATCAGCACCTGATGTTTGAGCAACGCCGCTTTGATTTCGTCGCGCTTAGCGGCGATCGGCAGGCTGTCGTCGTAGCGAATCACCGGCAGGCTGGCGCGCCGCGCCAACACCTGATCACAGGACGCCTGTGTGCGCGTCACCCACTGGGCCAGCTTGGCCTCGTCAGGTTTCTTGCGCAGCTCAAGCAACTGCCGCCGCAGCCGGTGGCGGTCGGCGAGCATGGCGTGATCGAGGTTTTTCAGCAGTTTGTCGATGGAAGGCGATTCGTCAGTCATCAGGTACGCAAAAGTCGTCTAGTGGCGCAGGAGGCGGATTGTCGCAGATTTGGGCTGCTGAGTGACGCGCTTTTGTGGCGAGGGAGCTTGCTCCCGTTCGGCTGCGAAGCAGTCGTAAACCTGTCATCGCGGCTGTCTGAATCTGCGCGATGAATGGTTTTGGGGTCGCTTCGCAACCCAGCGGGAGCAAGCTCCCTCGCCACAGTGTGTTCGCTCAGACGAGCTATTCGTTATCCAGCCCCTTGCGCCGATACGGAAACACATCAATCACCTTCCCCGCCCGAATCGCTTCCTGCAGCCCCTTCCAGTAATCGGCGTTGTACAGCTCGCCGTGCAACTGATCGAACAACTTTCGCTGCCCGGAATCGGCAAACAGGAACGGTGGAAACTCCTCGGGGAACACGTCCAGTGGCCCGATCGAGTACCACGGTTCGGAGGCCATTTCGTCTTCCGGCGTGCGCGGTTGCGGGATGTGGCGGAAGTTGGCTTCGGTCAGGAAGCAAATTTCGTCGTAGTCATAGAACACCACGCGACCGTGACGGGTGACGCCAAAGTTTTTCAACAGCATGTCGCCGGGGAAAATGTTCGCCGCCGCCAGTTGCTTGATCGCCAGGCCATAATCTTCCAGCGCCTCGCGCACCTGCGCTTCGTTGGCGTGTTCCAGATAAAGGTTCAACGGCGTCATCCGGCGTTCGGTCCAGCAGTGACGAATCAGCACCGTATCGCCTTCCACCGACACCGTGGACGGCGCCACTTCAAGCAACTCCTCCAGGCATGCCGGCTCGAACTTGCTCAACGGGAAACGGAAGTCGGCGAACTCCTGCGTGTCGGCCATGCGCCCGACCCGGTCGACGCTTTTTACCAGGCGATACTTTTCGATCACCGTGGCACGGTCGACGTTTTTCGACGGTGAGAAGCGGTCCTTGATGATTTTGAATACGGTGTTGAAGCCCGGCAGCGTAAACACGCTCATGACCATCCCGCGCACGCCGGGGGCCATGATGAACTGGTCGTCGGTGTTGGCCAGGTGATTGATCAGCGCCCGGTAGAACTCGGACTTGCCATGCTTGTAGAAGCCGATCGAGGTGTACAGCTCGGCGATGTGTTTGCCTGGCAGGATGCGTTTGAGAAAGCCGATGAACTCCGCCGGTACCGGCACATCGACCATGAAGTACGAACGGGTGAAGGAGAAGATGATCGACACCTCCGCCTCGTCGGTGATCAGTGCATCGATCTGGATGCCCCGCCCTTCGCGGTGCAGCAGCGGAATCACCAGTGGCCATTGATCGTCCTGGGTGAAGATGCGCCCCACCAGATAGGCACCTTTGTTGCGGTAAAGCACCGAGGAAAACAGCTCGACACTCAGCTCCGGGTCCTTGCAGACCCAGTCCGGCAGGTTCTCGCGCAATTGCACTTCGAGACGGCGCAGGTCGCCGGGCAAATCGGCGTAGTCCTCGCTGAAGCGATAGTCGGTAAAAATACTCGCGAGCATGCCGGACAACTGGCCATGGGGCTTGTAGGTGCGGGTTTGCGCCGCCCGGGCGCGGCGCAAGCTTGGCCGTGTAGTGTGGATGAACATGCAGCCGTCGCTGATCAGGTCGTGGCTGAACAGCCCGCAGAAAATCGAGTTGTACCAGGTCTCGGACAGTTCATCGTCGAAGCGCAGGTCGATCAGGCTGATATAGGCGCTTTTGACCAACGGCCAGCTGCTGACGTCCATCAGCACATCGGCGGCGAACGACTGATGCAGGCGCCCGACCGTTTCGCCGACTTTCTCTTCGTAGAGGTTGATCCGCGCCGCCGACGCGACTTGTGTCGCCTGCCACTGGGCTTGCTCGAAGCGGCCTCGGGCACCGTCGGTGATCTGACGGAAATGCTCGCGGTAATCGTCAAAGCCATCGAGGATCATTCGGGCGATGTCGGCGGCTGGCCATTGCTGCGGCATGGTGAAACCTCTGCGGCTGTTCTTATCGTTGGAGCTTGAGCTTAGTGGCCCCGTGTGACGCAACGCAACCATTGCCTTGTACCCCGACTGGCGCGACACTTGCGCGCCAATCAAGGAAGGAAAGTGCTGTGAACCCCGTCGATATCCTGCGTTTGTTGTCACTTGCCGCCATTTGGGGGGCGAGCTTTCTGTTCATGCGCATTATCGCCCCAGTGATTGGCACAATCCCCACTGCCTTTTTCCGTGTATCGATTGCCGCTGTCGGGCTGCTGGTGATCGTCGGGCTGCTGCGTATCAGCTGGGATTTCAAAGGCAAACTCAAGACGGTGATGCTGCTCGGAGTGATCAACTCCGGGGTTCCGGCGACGCTCTATTCCGTGGCCGCGCAAGTGCTGCCGGCCGGCTATTCGGCGATTTTCAACGCCACCACACCGTTGATGGGCGTGTTGATCGGCGGGTTGTTCTTCAGTGAAAAACTCACCGGAGCGAAGGTCTGCGGGGTGTTTCTCGGACTGTTTGGCGTCGGCATCCTCACCCGTGCAGGTCCGGTGGCGTTCGATATGCAACTGCTGATGGGCGCACTGGCGTGCCTGATGGCTACCACCTGTTATGGCTTTGCCGGCTTCCTCGCCCGCCGCTGGCTCGACCAGGCCGGCGGCCTCGACAGTCGCCTGTCGGCCCTGGGCAGCATGCTCGGCGCCACCTTGTTTTTGCTGCCGCTGTTCGGCTACAGCGTGATCAGCCAGCCACCGGCGAGCTGGGGCGGCTGGAGTGTCTGGTTGTCGTTGCTGGGATTGGGCTTGGGCTGCACCGCGTTTGCCTACATCGTTTACTTCCGTTTGCTCAGCTCGATCGGCCCGGTGAAGTCGATGACCGTGACCTTCATGATTCCACCGTTCGGGGTGTTGTGGGGCGCGCTGTTGCTGGATGAGCCGCTGTCGATGGCGCACCTCTATGGCGGAGTGTTGATTGCGGCGGCGTTGTGGCTGGTGTTGAAGCCGGCAGTGGTGAAGCCGGTTGAGGTGGTTGCCCGATAAAACGCCTTCGCAGGCAAGTCGGATCACTTACAAGGCCCGGAGCTCATGAGCAAGCGCGCATAAAAAAACCGCTCCCAAGGAGCGGTTTTTTCATTCCATGGTCGGCCTCAACCGAACAACCAATACCCCAACAACGTCAACACCACCACCGCCAGCACCGGTCGCAGCACGCGATAGGCCTTGGGGTTGCGGCGCTTCCACTGCTTGACCATACCGCTGAATTTGTCGCTGAAAGTCTTGCTCCAGGCATAAGCCTGGTTGATCCCGCCAACGCGCTCATCGTCAAGGTTCTGCGGCGCAGTAGCACGCCCCAGCCAGCCGCTGATCCAGCGGTTGATGCGGGTCATCAGGCGGTTGCTCAAGGGACGTTCGATGTCGCAGAACAGGATGACGCGGGTTTGCTCGGTTTCGTTCTTGACCCAGTGCACGTAGGTTTCATCGAACATCACGTCTTCGCCATCACGCCAGGCGTAGACCTGACCGTCGACGAAGATGCGGCAATCATCGGAGTTCGGCGTCGACAACCCCAGGTGATAACGCAGGGAACCGGCGAACGGGTCACGGTGCGGGTTGAGGTGGCTACCGCCCGGCAACAGGGCAAACATCGCGCCTTTCACATTGGGGATGCGGCTGACCAGCTCGACGGTTTTCGGGCAGAGCAATTCAGCCGATGGCAGCGGTTTGTCGTACCACTTGAGGTAGAAACGCTTCCAGCCCTTCTTGAAGAACGAACCGAAACCGGCGTCGTTGTTCTTTTCGGCGGCGCGAATGTAACCCTCGTCGAACAGGTGCATGGCTTCGTCGCGGATAACTTCCCAGTTGTCCCTGAGCACGTCGAGCTCCGGGAACTTGCTGCGGTCCAGATAGGGCTTGGACGGCACACCGGAGAACAGGTACATCAAGGCGTTATAGGGCGCGAACAGGGCCGAGTGATTGACGAACTGACGCAGGACCGGCAAACGCGCCTTGCCACGCAAATGCACATAGAGCGTGCTGCCGAGGAACAGCAGCAACACCGACGCCTTCGCGACAAAGGAAAAGCTCATCTACGACTCCTTGAGAATAGGAAACTCCGCACAACGCCTTTTACCCGACGTGGCAGTCGGCCATGATAAACACTACCGGCCTCGGGAAAAACCCGTATTACTCAACATTCAGTGTTAAGGATTGTGCAATAAAGCACTTCTTAACATAGGGTTCCTGAACGGGGGCTGACCTGAATCAACCCCCTGATCGGCTTCAAAACAGCCATAAAATCTTATTGCTGATTTTCCTGTTCGGTAAACAAGTCACTGAACAGCATGCTCGACAGGTAGCGTTCGCCAGAGTCGGGCAGGATCACCACGATGGTCTTGCCCTGCATTTCCGGGGTTTCGGCCAGGCGTACAGCCACCGCCATGGCGGCGCCGCAAGAGATGCCACTCAAAATCCCTTCTTCTTGCATCAGGCGCAGGGCCATCGCCTTGGATTCGTCGTCGCTGACCAATTCCACTCGGTCGACCATCGACAGGTCCAGGTTCTTGGGCACAAAACCAGCGCCGATGCCCTGGATCTTGTGGGGGCTCGGTTTGATCTCTTCCCCGGCGATCGCCTGGGTGATCACCGGGGACACCATTGGCTCCACCGCCACCGAGAGAATCGGTTTGCCCTGGGTATTCTTGATATACCGCGAAACCCCGGTAATGGTTCCACCCGTTCCGACGCCCGCTACCAGCACGTCGACCGCACCGTCGGTGTCGTTCCAGATTTCCGGGCCGGTGGTTTTTTCGTGGATTGCCGGGTTGGCCGGGTTTTCGAACTGCCCCGGCATGAAGTAGGTGGACGGATCACTGGCGAGGATTTCGGCAGCTTTCTCGATCGCGCCTTTCATGCCCTTGGCCGGCTCCGTCAACACCAGTTCGGCGCCAAGGGCCTTGAGCACCTTGCGTCGTTCGATGCTCATGGACGCGGGCATGGTCAACATCAACCGATAACCACGGGCGGCGGCAACGAATGCCAGGCCGATACCGGTATTGCCCGAGGTCGGTTCGATGATGGTCATGCCGGGCTTGAGTTTACCGCTGCTTTCAGCATCCCAGATCATGTTCGCGCCGATTCGGCACTTGACCGAATATCCAGGGTTGCGCCCTTCGATCTTGGCCAGAATGGTGACACCGCGCGGGGCGATACGGTTGATCTGCACCAGCGGCGTATTGCCGATGGAGTGGGCGTTGTCAGCATAGATACGGCTCATGGCTGGGTCCTTATACCGCGTTGAATTAGCCCTCCAAGGTATGCCTGTTGCTCGTGGTCGTCCAGTCAGTCGAACGTCCGGCTGCCATAGCAGTCAACCGCTTTACACCGCCAGAGATTTGCCGCCATGAAGCGTCGATACAGTTGGCCCCTGTTGACCCTCGCCGGCCTCCTCATGTTGCTGGTTGCCGTGCATATCGCCCTGCCCTACATCGTGCGTGACTACCTGAACGAGCGATTGGCCAACATGGGCGACTATCGCGGGCAGGTTACCGACGTGGACCTGGCCTTGTGGCGTGGCGCCTACAAAATCAACGGGCTGAAAATCGTCAAGGTCGAGGGCAAGGTCCCGGTGCCGTTCGTCAACGCGCCATTGATCGACCTCTCCGTCAGCTGGCACTCGCTCTGGTACGACCACGCCGTGGTGGCCAAGGCGCAGTTCGACAAACCCGAGGTGAACTTCGTCGATGGCGGCGCCAACAAGAAAAACTCCCAGACCGGTCAGGGCACCGACTGGCGGGCACAGTTGGAAAAATTGCTGCCGATTACCCTGAACGAAGTGCGGATCAACGATGGCCGGGTCACCTTTCACAACTTCAATTCAAAACCACCCGTGAACCTGAGCGCTACTCAGGTCAATGCCAACATTTACAACCTGACCAACGTAGTCGACACCAAAGGCAAACGCGATGCCCGTTTCGATGGCAAGGCGCTGTTACCGGGGAATGCACCGCTGGAAACAACGGCAACCTTCGATCCGCTGAGCAATTTCGAAGACTTCGAGTTCCGCCTGCGCGCCAGGGACCTTGAACTCAAACGCCTGAACGACTTCGCGTCGGCCTACGGCAAGTTCGACTTCAATGCCGGCCACGGCGACGTGGTCATCGAGGCCAAAGCCAATAAGGGTCAACTCACCGGCTATATCAAGCCACTGTTGCGGGACGTCGAAGTGTTCAACTGGCAACAGGATGTGGAGAACAAGGACAAAGGGATTTTCCGCTCCATCTGGGAAGCGCTCGTCGGCGGCACCGAGAACGTGCTGAAGAACCAGGCGAAAAACCAGTTCGCCACGCGCGTCGAGCTCAGGGGCAGCGTGCACCAGCGAGATATCAGCGCATTTGAAGCGTTTTTGCAGATTTTGCGTAATGGCTTCATTGAGGCGTTCAATGCCCAGTACGAACGACCCAAACCGGATGCGGGATGAGTCACGAAGTGACGCCCCATTCAGAGACTGAATAACCCGTCTGCGTTCACAGTCGACCGGGCTGCGCGTTATAGTCGGACACTACAACTATTGCGCCCCGCCCTGTTCCGTTCAGGTCGGCGTTACCGTTTGAGGATTAGCAGATGAAGTTCGAAGGCACCCAGGCCTACGTCGCCACCGATGACCTGAAGCTGGCGGTCAACGCCGCTATCACCCTGGAGCGGCCACTGCTGGTCAAGGGTGAGCCAGGCACCGGCAAGACCATGCTCGCAGAGCAACTGGCCGAGTCCTTCGGCGCCAAGTTGATTACCTGGCACATCAAGTCCACCACCAAGGCGCATCAAGGCCTGTATGAATACGACGCGGTCAGCCGCCTGCGGGATTCGCAACTGGGCGTGGACAAGGTCCACGACGTTCGCAACTACCTGAAAAAGGGCAAGCTCTGGGAGGCGTTCGAGTCCGAAGAGCGGGTGATTCTGCTGATCGACGAAATCGACAAGGCCGACATCGAGTTCCCCAACGACTTGCTGCAAGAACTCGACAGGATGGAGTTCTACGTTTACGAGATCGACGAGACCATCAAGGCCAAGAAACGTCCGATCATCATCATTACCTCCAACAACGAAAAAGAACTGCCGGACGCCTTCCTGCGCCGCTGCTTCTTCCATTACATCGCGTTCCCCGATCGCGTGACGCTGCAGAAGATCGTCGACGTGCACTACCCGGACATCAAGAAAGACCTGGTCAGCGAAGCGCTGGACGTGTTCTTCGACGTGCGCAAGGTGCCGGGCCTGAAGAAGAAGCCCTCGACCTCCGAACTGGTGGACTGGCTGAAACTGCTGATGGCCGACAACATCGGCGAAGCGGTGTTGCGCGAACGCGATCCGACCAAGGCCATTCCGCCGCTGGCAGGCGCCCTGGTGAAGAACGAACAGGACGTGCAATTGCTTGAACGTCTGGCGTTCATGAGCCGTCGCGGCACTCGCTAAGTACCAATAAGGGCGATCGCCATGCTGCTCAATCTGTTCAACGAAATGCGCGCAGCCAAGGTGCCGGTCTCGGTGCGTGAGCTGCTGGACCTGATCAACGCGCTGAAACAGCGCGTGACCTTCGCCGACATGGACGAGTTCTATTACTTGTCGCGGGCGATCCTGGTGAAGGACGAACGGCATTTCGACAAGTTCGACCGGGCGTTCGGTGCCTACTTCAATGGCCTGGAAAAACTCGACGATCACCTTCAGGCGTTGATCCCCGAAGACTGGCTGCGCAAGGAATTCGAACGCTCCCTGACCGACGAAGAGCGGGCCGCGATCCAGTCCCTCGGCGGCCTGGACAAGCTGATCGAAGAGTTCAAGAAACGCCTGGAAGAACAGAAAGAACGCCATGCCGGCGGCAACAAATGGATCGGCACCGGCGGCACCAGCCCGTTCGGTTCCGGCGGTTTCAACCCGGAAGGCATTCGGGTCGGCGATGCCGGTAAGCGTCAGGGCAAAGCGGTGAAAGTCTGGGATCAGCGCGAGTACAAGAACCTCGACGATTCGGTGGAACTGGGCACGCGCAACATCAAGGTCGCCCTGCGTCGCTTGCGTAAATTCGCCCGTCAGGGCGCGGCGGAAGAACTGGACATCGACGGCACCATCGACCACACCGCGCGCGATGCCGGGTTGTTGAACATCCAGATGCGTCCGGAGCGGCGCAACACCGTCAAGTTGCTGCTGCTGTTCGACATCGGCGGCTCGATGGATGCCCACGTGAAGATCTGCGAAGAGCTGTTCTCGGCCTGCAAGACCGAGTTCAAGCATCTGGAGTACTTCTACTTCCACAACTTCATTTATGAATCGGTGTGGAAGAACAACATGCGCCGCACCTCCGAGCGCACCGCCACCCAGGACTTGCTGCACAAATACGGCGCCGACTACAAAGTGATCTTCATCGGCGACGCCGCCATGGCGCCCTATGAAATCACCCAGGCCGGCGGCAGCGTCGAGCACTGGAACGAAGAAGCCGGTTACGTGTGGATGCAGCGCTTCAAGGAAAAGTACAAGAAGCTCATCTGGATCAACCCGTACCCGAAAGACACCTGGGGCTACACCTCGTCGACCAACATCGTGCGGGATTTGATCGATGATCAAATGTATCCGCTGACGTTGCGGGGGTTGGAGGAAGGGATGCGGTTTCTTTCCAAATAAAGATTGTTGTTGTCTGTGATGCCGCCTTCGCGGGCAAGCCTCGCTCCTACAGGTTTCGGTGTTCGTGCGTCATGCATTGAACCTGTAGGAGCGAGGCTTGCCCGCGAAGCTTTTAACGGTTAACAAACCGGCGCAAATACTCGACTTGTTCGCGATGCGCGACGTCCTGCACCACCGGTTTCAACCGCACCTTCGCCCCCGGCAAACACTGCGCCAGCCGCGCCAATGCCAACGGTGTCAACGCCCCCAACCGCGGATAACCGCCAATGGTCTGCCGGTCATTGAGCAGCACAATCGGCTGCCCATCCGGCGGCACCTGGACCGCCCCCAGCGGGATGCCTTCGGAAATCATCGGCTGGCCCTGATACTGCAATGCCGTTCCCAACAGACGAATACCCATGCGATCGGCGCGACTGTCGAGGGTCCAGGCGCTGTTGAACGCGTCAAACAGACTCTGCCCGCTGAATTCACCGATTTGCGCACCAAGCACCAGGTCCAGCGGCGTATCGAGGTTGAAATCCGGAACGTGCTCGCGAGGCAGTTCCCGTACCAGCAGCGGCGCCTCGGTGGAGTACTTCAAAGACGATCCCTTGGCCAACGCCCGGCCCATGCCGTCGAGGCCGCCGAGTTCCTCACGCACCACAGTCGCAGTGCTGCCCAGCACCTTCGGCGCATCAAACCCGCCTGGTGCCGCGAGGTACGCCCGAGCGCCAAGCAACGGTTGCGTGAATTGCAATCGTTGACCTTTGCCCAGTTTGAAACTGCGCCACGGCGCCAGGGGCTGGCCATCAATCTGCGCCCCAAGATCGGCACCAGCCAATGCCAGCAAGCAATCGTCCTCGGCCACCACACTGAACCCGCCGAGGGTGATTTCGATCACCGATGCATCCAGCCCATTGCCCAGCAACCAGTTGGCCCACGACATCGACCGCCAATCCAGCCCGCCGCCCTGGGTCACGCCCAGATGCCGCACACCAAATCGCCCGGCGTCCTGCAACAGGCAAAGCGGTGTACTTGCTTCAATCGTCAGTCGGCTCATGCCAAGGTCTCCAACGGCGTGTCGTCACCGCCCAGGTTGATGAACTCGGCATGACTGACCGCCTCGAAGCGCACCGTGTCGCCCGGTTGCATCAAGCTGTAGCCGTCGCGTTCACGGTCGAACAATTTGGCCGGTGTGCGACCGATCAGGTTCCAGCCGCCGGGAGACACTACCGGATAAGCCGCCGTCTGGCGTTCGGCAATGCCGACACTGCCGGCGGCGACTTTTTTGCGCGGGGTACTCAGACGCGGTGCGGCCAACACTTCTTCCACCAACCCCATGAACGCGAACCCCGGCGCGAAGCCCAACGCGAACACTTGATACTCGTGTTCGCTATGGCGGCGGATCACCTCTTGCACCGTTAGTCCGCTGCGTTGAGATAACAAGCCAAGTTCCGGACCGACACTCGGGTCATACCAGACCGGCAGCACATGGCATTTACCCTTGGCCCGAGCGTTGGGCGTCAGATCGATCAGGGCTTGAGCGATCAACTCCCGGGCCTGGGCCGGGTTCAATGCCATCAGATCGTAATGCACCATCAACGTTGTGTAGGACGGCACCAGATCGATCAAATGGCTGGCGAATGCTTCTCGCAAACGCTCACTGGCAGCCAGCATCCACGGCATATTGGCCTCGGCAATTTCATCGAACAGGCGCACCATCAGGCAATCGAGCGCCACCACTTCCACCCGTGGTTTCATGATGCGCTCTGCTGATTCAAGGCCTCGCGAATGCGCCGCACGGCGGCCACCGAACTGGCGTTGTCACCGTGTACGCACAAGGTATTGGCCTGCAAGCGCAAGGCGCTGCCATCGCTGGCCGTGAGGTTGTCACCGCGGGCAATGATCAGCGCCTGTTCGATGATTTTCTCGGGATCGTGATGCACGGCACCCGGCAGTTGCCGCGAGACCAGCATTCCGGCGCTGTCGTAAGCGCGATCGGCGAAGGCTTCAAACCACAGGGTCACGCCGTATTCGTCGCCCAACTGCTGGGCGGAGCTGTTGTCGCGGGTGGCCATCAGCATCAGCGGCAGCGTCCGGTCATAGGCCGCCACGGCCTGGATCACCGCGCGCAATTGCGCCGGGTTGGCCATCATGTCGTTGTACATCGCGCCGTGAGGTTTGACGTAACTCACCCGCCCGCCCTGAGCCCGGCAAATGCCGTCGAGGGCACCGATCTGGTAGTGCAACAGGTCCTGCAGTTCCTGGGCGGTATACGCCATGGAGCGGCGGCCGAAACCGACCAGATCCTGATAGGCCGGATGCGCGCCGATCTGCACGCCGTTGCTCAGGGCCAGGCTGACGGTCTTGCGCATGATGCTCGGGTCGCCGGCATGGAAACCGCAGGCGATGTTGGCGCAGTCGATGAAGGGCATGACCTCGGCGTCCAGACCCATGGTCCAGTTGCCGAAACTCTCGCCGATGTCGCAGTTCAATAGCAGGCGGTTCACGGTGAACACTCCTGTAGGCTTTTGTCTTTTTAGCTGAAGGGCATCTGCCCCTCAGATTATCAGTTACCGGACATTCGGTTATTCGGCGTCGAGTTGTTTGCCACGGGTTTCCGGCAAGCTGAGCGCCGCCAGGATCACCACCCCGTAGGACACCGCCGCGAAAGCCCCGATTCCCACGCTCAATGGCACCTTCTGACTGAGCAAGCCGATCAGCAGCGGAAACAACGCTGCCAACGCCCGACCGATGTTGTAGCAAAAACCCTGGCCCGAGCCGCGAATCCGCGTTGGAAATAACTCGGTCAGAAACGAACCCATGCCGCTGAAAATCCCCGAAGCGAAGAAGCCCAAGGGGAAGCCCAGCCAGAGCATCACGCCGTTGCTGACCGGCAATTGGGTGTACAGCAAAACAATGGTGAACGAGCCGACGGCAAACAGAATGAAGTTCTTTTTACGACCAAGGATGTCAGTCAGATACGCGCTGATTACATAACCGATGTAGGACCCGATGATCACCATCGCCAGATAACCACCCGTGCCGAGTACACTCAAGCCCCGTTCGTTTTTCAGAAACGTCGGCAGCCAGGAGGTGATCGCGTAGTAACCGCCGAGGGCGCCGGTGGTCAATATCGAAGCGCGAATCGTGGTGAAGAGGATGCCAGGGGAGAAAATCTCGTAGAACTTCGCCGGGTTGCTTGGCTCTTGCCTGGCCTTGGCTTCGCGGTAGATTTCTGGGTCCTTGACCAGGCGACGGACGAAGATCACGAAAATCGCCGGCACGATGCCGAGGATGAACAGTGCCCGCCAGGCGTCTTCGGGCGGCAACAGCGAGAACAGCAGCGCATACAGAATCGCTGTCAGCCCCCACCCCAACGCCCAACCCGACTGCACCATGCCGACGGCTTTGCCACGGTCCTTGGCGCGGATCACTTCGCCCATCAGCACCGCGCCGGCGGTCCATTCACCACCGAAACCGAAGCCCATCAACGTGCGGCTAATCAACAGTTGCTCGTAGTTCTGGGCGAAGCCGCAGAGGAAAGTGAAGAACGCAAACCACAGCACCGTCAGTTGCAAGGTACGCACCCGACCGATGCGGTCGGAGAGAATCCCCGCCACCCAACCACCGATGGCCGAGGCGATCAGGGTGCTGGTGTGGATCAGCCCGGCCTGGCCGGTGGTGATGCCCCACATGGCAATCAGGGTCGGTACCACGAAGCTGAGCATCTGGGTGTCCATGCCATCCAGGCCATAGCCGATCTTGCAGCTCCAGAACGTGCGACGCTCCTGCTTGTTGATGTTGCGGTACCAGTCAAAAGGTCCCGGGCGAGCCGTGGTTTTGGGGATGTCGAGGGTGTCGGGCGCACTCATGGCAAAATCTCCGTGCATATTTTATTGGTATTGTTCTGAGCCCCGACGACGCCTATCGTGGGAACCGGATGGCCTGATTTTTGGGCGGTTGGCCCTGCTGCGTCCAACTAATAAAAACCCGCCCTAGACATAAGAAAAACTTTATCCACGAGCTGACCCCATGAACCTGAAGTTTCTCGAGACGTTTGTCTGGGTTGCCCGACTCAAGAGTTTTCGCCTGACGGCAGACAAGCTCTTCACCACCCAAGCGTCGATTTCCAGCCGCATCGCCGTGCTCGAAAGCGAGCTTGGGGTGAAGCTGTTTCTGCGCGACTCCCGCGGTGTGAGCCTGACCCCCGAAGGCCTGAAAGTGCTCGAATATGCCGAGCAGATGATGGACACGATGCAGTCGCTCAAGCAGTCGATCGAAACGCGTTCGAGCAAGGCCGGGCGGGTGCGGATCGGCGTCATGGACACGGTGATCCACACCTGGCTCAGCCCGTTGGTGGCACAGATGATGGATCACTATCCGCTGGTGGAAATCGAGCTGGTGGCCGATACCGCGCTCAACCTCTGCGATCAGCTGCAAAAAGGCTTTCTCGATCTGATCCTGCAAACCGACCTGCTGCGCCAGGAAAGCGTGCGCAGCCTGGAGCTGGCCAGTCATCCGATGGGCTGGATCGTGGCCAGCAATTCCATCTACAACCGTGAGTATTCAGGTGTCGCCGACCTGGCACGGGAGCGGATCATCACCTATTCGAAAAACTCCCGTCCGCACCAGGACATCTTGAGCCTGATGCAGGCCAACGGGGTCATGGCGCCACGGCTGAACTGCGTGAACTCGGTGTCGGCGATTACCCGATTGCTGCGGGACGGTTTCGGTATAGGCGCACTGTCGCCCGTGCTGGTGGCCGAGGAATTGGCCCGGGGAGAGTTGACCTTGCTGGCCATCGATCAGCGACCAGCGAATTTGCCGGTGGTGGTGTCGTGGCGGGTGGGTGTGGAGTGGGTCGAAGAAATCGTGGCGCTGTGTCAGCAAGTCGTGGAGTGCTATGCGCAGAAAGTGGGCGAGCACTACATCGTCTTGAGCAAACCGCAGGCCAGAGCCTGAAAGGCATTTTCCGAAGTGTAAATATGAACCACTATCATTTGCATTAATTTTTCAAAACGGTATTCTTTGCGCGCTTTCAGAATCAATTGTCCAGAAGGAGTCGGACCTGATGCGCGATTACACGCAACAACAGCAGCAATTGCTCGCTCACTGGAGCGAAGCTCTCGGTACTCAGGCTTTCCAGTCCCACCGCATCACGCTCGATCATTTGAGCAATGCCCTGGAGCCCGCCGCCCAGCGCTGTTTCCAACGCCTGATCCAGGCGCTGTTCCGTGAAGAGCTGATTGATCCCGACACCTGCGAATACGACGACACCAGCCGCTGCTGGCTGCCGCTTGGCGATGGCGCGCATCTTTGCTTCGAGCATTTGTCCAGCAGCAGAATGAACAGCTGGGACGTACGCGGCAGCATCGTCCTGCACACCCCCGACAAACTGCCGCACAAAATCCAGTTGCCCAGCGAACTGCTCGCTCACCTCAGCACTCAGCTCAATCCGCCAGCCTCCCCGCAGGTACTGGAACGTCTGGCCCGGGAGCTGGATGACAGCTTCAGCAACGACACCCTGTGCCTGGCGTTTCACCACGGATGGACCGAGCGCCTGAGAGAGCAGATCGACACCGGATACGATGACAATCTGCTCGCCTGGCTCAAAGCCAGCCCCTGCCACCAGAACCCTACATCGCTGCTCGAACAGTGGGGGACTCTCGGCCATCCGTGGCACCCGAACTACAAGACCAAACTGGGCTTGAGCGCCGCTCAGGTCATCGCTTTCTCGCCAGAATTCGAAGCGAGTTTTCCGATCGTGCTGTGCGCCCTGCACCGCCAGTACGCACATGTTGAAGCGCTGGCTGGCACCACGGACTACTGGGATTGGTGGCAAGGTCACTTCCCACAAGCCGCCGAGCAATTGCAACGCCATTTGCAGCAGCTGGGCCTGGACGCAAAGGACTACCTCCCGCTGCCGTCGCACCCATGGCAAGCCCATGAAGAGCTGCCACATTCATTCGCCAACGAGATCGCCGACAACCTGCTGATCGTCACTGACATCGTGGCGTTTACCGGCCACCCGACCATGTCCTTCCGCACGGTCCTGCCGCAGGCCAGTCGCACGGCACCGATGGTCAAACTGCCGGTGGCTTTGCGCCTGACCAGCGTGCAGCGCACCGTGTCGCCGCGCTCGGCCCGGATGGGTCCGCGCATCAGCCAACTGGTATTGGATATCCTCGATCAGGAACCGCAGATTCAACGCCTGCTGAACATCGTTCCAGAGCGCATCGGTGTGCATTACTCACCACTGCCGGCCGATGACGAACGCTCCCGGCATGCTGGCGTGCTGTATCGCGACAACCCGCTGACCCTGCTGCAAGCAGGCGAGTTGGCGGTGCCGGTCGGCAGCCTGTTCGCCGTCAACGAATTCGAACAACCGTTGCTGCGTGATTGGGTAAAGCTGGCTCAGGGCGGTGACGACAGCGCGGCCATGTTGGCGTTCTTCGATGATTACCTGGCGATTGCCGTACCGAGTCTGCTGGGCATCTATCTGATGTACGGCGTGGCGTTCGAAGCGCACCAGCAAAACAGCTTCATGGTGATGGGCGCTGACGGGCAGTTGAATCGGCTGCTGTTGCGTGATTTCGGCGACGTTCGTATCGATCGCAAAACCCTGCACGTCAAGGGTCTGGATCTCCAGTTGCACGATCCGAAAATGACCCTGTATGACGACTCAGGTTTTGTCCGCGACAAACTCCTGCACACCACCTTCATGTGCCACCTCGGTGAGCTGACGTTGCTCTGTGCCCGCCACTGGAATGTGCCGGAAAATATCCTGTGGGAGCGATTGGCAGCGCGCGTTGCACAGTGCTTCGAGACCTTGCGCGAGCGCGTTGAACCGGCACGCTGGGAAAGCGAGCGCCAGGCCTTGCTGGAACAGGATTGGCCCGCCAAATCATTCATGCGCATGCGCTTGCTCGACAGTCATGCCGACATCGTCGGACGCCTGAGTAACCCGCTGCGACCCAACACCCATGCTCGCTGACGGTCGCGCCCTGCGACTGCTGATCGTCATCCAGTTTGTCTCCATGGGCGCCATGGAGATGAGCGGCCCGTTCTGGCCCTTGCAGATCCAGCATCTGCTCGGGCCCGAAGGCGCCGGCTACACCGCGCTGTTATCGGCGATGGTCTATGCCGGCCCGATGCTGGCGGCCATGTTGCTGACCCCCCTGTGGGGTCGGCTGGGGGATCGCACCGGGCACAAACCGATGATTGTTCGGGCGTTGCTGGCCCTCGCGCTGTGCCAAGGCTTGGCGGCCATCACTCTCGACCCGTGGCTGCTGGTGGGTATTCGCGTGATGCAAGGCGCGTTGGCCGGTTTTCTCGCGGCCGCGCAAGCCTATGCCCTGGCCTGCTGCGACGGTGCCAGACGGGGTCACACCCTGGCCCGCCTGCAATCGGCAACCGCCGTCGGCTCGTTGATCGGCCCGGTGCTGGGTGGCTGGCTGATGGACGTCTCGGGGTTTGCCTTGCTGTGTTATGGCGCGACGGCGATTTGCCTGCTGTGCGCACTGGGGAGTTTTTTCCTGCCGGCCGACAAGGCGCGAGCCGCGAAGAAAAAACCTGTTGAGCCGGTGGCCCTGCCCAAAGGCTGGCTCAGTGGAATCCTGTTGGTGATCGTGTTGATTCAGGCGGCGAAGATGATGCCGCAGTCGTTCTACGCCCTATATGTCGCGAACATTCTGCATGCCCCAAGCTGGCTGATCGGCGCCACCTACGCGGCGAGCGCCGCGACCCTGGCCATTTCCGCCCCGCTGTGGGGACGCCTGTTCGACCGCTGGCAGCCGGCCTACACCCTGCGCGTCATCGAAGGCGTGGCCTGGTTATGTGCCCTGACGCTGGCGGCCACGGCATTGGCCAATGAATGGCTGGGCTTTCTCGTCAGCCGACTCGTCTGGGGCATCTGGCAAGGCGCCCTGCTGCCCGTCGCCTATGCCCTGATCGCCAACACCGTTTCCATCACACAGCAGGGCTTCGCGCTCGGCCTCGGTAACAGTGCGGCAAAGGCTGGTGCTCTGCTCGGTGTCGTCCTTGGCGGCATCGGCATGGGCCTGGTGGGCCTGGCCCACAGTTTCTGGCTGGTGGCACTGACCTACGCCATAGCCGCCATCGGCATCCGCTGGGTGCGGTCGTTCAACGCTACGCCTGACCGCTCGACCTTATCGCCCCACACTTATCACAACTAAAAAAGACCACGTCATGACCCGAACCAAACTCTCCCTGCTGATCCCGCTACTTGGCACCTTCAGCGCCCAGGCCTGGGCCGAGGACACCGAACAGCAGCCCGGCACCTTGAACATGCAAGCCACCGTCGTGTCCGCGACTCGCAGCGAAGCGAGCATCGCTTCGATTCCGGGCTCGGTCCAGGTGATCGACGAGCAGCAAGTCCGTGAGCAGAGCGGCGCGGGTCGCCGGGTCTCCGACATCCTCGGGCAATTGGTCCCGGGTATTGCGCCATCCAGCGGCGGGATGAGCAACTTCGGCCAGACCCTGCGCGGGCGCAACATGCTGGTGTTGATCGACGGCGTATCGCAGAACGCCACGCGTGACAACTTCCGCCAGCTCAACAGCATCGCCCCGGCCAGCATCGAACGCATCGAAGTGATCTCCGGCGCCAGCAGCATTTACGGGGCCGGTGCTTCAGGCGGCATCATCAACATCATCACCAAGCGCAATCAGGGCCAGGACATTGCCTACAGCAGCAAACTGGGCCTGACCAGCGGTAACAACCTCAATAGAAAAGGCTTCGCCTACGAAGCTTTCCAGAGTGCCACCGGGCGCAAGGATGCGTTGGACTGGTATGTGTCCGCCGACCTGACCCAGCGCAACGATCAGTTCGACGGCAATGGCAACCGCATCCCCCAGGACACCTCCCAGGGCAGCAACATGGACACCGAAACCTATGACCTGCAAGGTCGTTTCGGTTACGAACTGGATGCCGACAAGAAAATCAGCCTGTCGCTGCAGGACTACAAGGACCAGCAGGACACCGGCTACACCAAAGACCCGAAAAACTCGCAGCAAGCGGTGGCCGTCAAAGGGCTGAAACTCGACGACCAACCCTATACCCATAACCAGGCGGTCAATCTCAACTACACCGACAAGGACTTCTACGGTCAGGGCCTGCAACTGGAAAGCTACTGGCGCCGCGCCGATGCACTGTTCTTTCCAGACCTGTCGCGAGGCAGAGCCGGGATCTCCAACAACAACAGTGTGCAGGACGTCTACGGCCTGCGCGCGGCCATCGACACGCCGCTGCCGGCGATCGGAAGCGCCACGGGCAATCTGGTCTGGGGCGCCGACTATGACAATGAGCGCTCCCGTCAACGAGGTGATCAATACACGCTCAATGGCCTGAACTACACCAAGACCGGCACCACCTACGAGCTGGGCCCGGACATCGAAACCACCACCAAATCGCTGTTCGGGCAGATGTCCTGGGACATCGGAGACTGGACCTTGCGTGGCGGAGTGCGCCGTGAATGGATCGAAAGCGACGTCTCCGACAGCATCGCCTACGGTCAGATCGTCCAGACCGGCATACGCGCAACGCTGCCCGGTGACACCCTCAAATACGACGCCACGCTGTACAACCTGGGGGCGGTCTACCACCTGAGTGAAAACCAGGACGTCTTCGCCAATTACAGCCAGGGGTTTTCGCTGCCGGATATCCAGCGCTTCATGCGTGACGTCAGCAGCACCTTCGACATCCAGAGTCTTAACGCCCAGGCCATCAAGGTCGACAGTTACGAGTTGGGCTGGCGTGGCAATTGGGACCAGTGGCAAGCCGACGTCACCGTGTACGAAAACACCTCGGACGTGACCCAGTTCTACGATGCCAATGATCGCGTATTGCGCCTGATCAACCAGAAAGAGCGAGTTCGCGGCATCGAAAACAGCCTGACCTACCGCGCGACCGATCACTGGTCGGTGGGTGGCACTTATGCCTGGGCCAAAGGCGAGACCGAGCAGAACGGCAAATGGATCGATCTGCCGGCCACGCGCATCTCACCCGCCAAGACCACCCTGTTCGTCGGCTACACCGAAGACGACTACACGCTTCGCCTGCAAGGCATGCGTTTGGCCAATTACGATGCCGCCGCCAAGGACGACAATGGACGCGACATCGAAGGTTATACGCTGGTGGACCTGCTCGGCTCCGTGCAACTGCCGGTCGGTCGTCTTGAAGGCGGCGTGTACAACCTGACCAATCGCACGTACCAGAACCTGTTCACCCAAGCCAACGCCAGAGCGCCGTACGCCAATGCCGAAGGCCGCACGCTGAGCATGAGTTACTCGGTCGATTGGTAAAAACAGGAGCCGGCTTGCCAGCGATGCGATCTCGCGGCAATCGCCGGCAAGTCGGCTCCAGTGTTACAACCCGCGCAAATCCCGCTCTTCGATCGGCCGGCTCTGGCGCAGGCGCTTGCCGCCCAGCACCACCCAGTCGATCAGTCGGAACAGGCATTCAATGCCGAACGACAGCAGCAACGCGCCGCTCATGCCCCAGATCATCGCTTCCGGCGTCAGCAGGATCTGGTAGCTGTAGCCGTTCCAGGTTTCCTTGCGAATATCCGGGTCGGCCGCCAGCACCACTTGCAGGAAGCGGATGTACCACGGGCCCTGCATGGCCTGGAATTGCTTGTCGAGGGCCAGTTGACGGGTGAGCAAGGCGCTCAGGCTGTCGGCATCGCTGCGAAAGATCGGGTCTTCGCTGGCACGGTAATGGGCCACCAACGCCTGCATGTCGCCCTTGAAAAACTGATTGGCAGTGCCCTGAAAACCGCTCAAACCGCTCTGCGCCTCGATCAGATGCGCCTCGACCCGCTTGGCATAGTCACTGATGAACCCAGGCACCTGGACGCCGATCAACAGGCCTGCCGCAAACAACACCAGCCGTAGATAACTGAGCAACATGGGGGGAGAGATCCTTATTCGGTATTGCCCTGGCTGACGCATTCACCGCGTCGCCAGAGGCTCCATTGGCCCGGTTCGTAGCGGGTCCAGGTTTCGTTTTCGGTCAAGGGTTCGGTGGCGATCACCGTAACCACGTCGTTGGGCGTGGTTTCGGCCTGGAAGTCGACGATCACATCGACGTCCTTCAAGCGTGCCGGGCCGAACGGGGCACGGCGAGTGATTTGCGCCAGTTTGGTCGAGCAGTAGCAGAACAGCCAGTCGCCGTCGCTGAGCAAGCAGTTGAACACGCCTTTGCTGCGGTACTCGGCACAAGCGGCCACCAGGTCCGGCAGCAGTTCTTCGATCTCTACCGGCTCAGGGAACGCAGCACGCACCCGGTTGAGCAAATCGCAGAATGCCGCTTCGCTGTCGGTATCGCCGACGGGGCGGTAGAAACTGGCGGTCGGGTTGAAGTCGGCCAACTGGCCGTTGTGGGCGAAACACCAGTTGCGACCCCACAACTCGCGCACAAACGGATGGGTGTTGGACAGGCAGACCTTGCCGACATTGGCCTGGCGGATGTGGCCGATCACCACTTCGCTCTTGATCGGATAGCGCTGCACCAGGTTCGCCACTTCCGACTCGCTGCTCGCCGCCGGGTCCTGAAACAGGCGCAGGCCACGGCCTTCATAGAAAGCGATGCCCCAACCGTCACGGTGCGGTCCGGTGCGGCCGCCGCGCTGCATCAGCCCGGTGAAGCTGAACACGATATCGGTCGGGACATTGGCGCTCATGCCCAATAACTCACACATGCTCGGACTCTCGATTCAATGCAGGGGCACAGTTACAGACGCGGCTCGACCCGCAGTCGCTGCGGGTTGCTCGGCACCGGTGGCCGACCGTAACGATCATCGCCGGCACCGCCGAACGGTTGATCGCCTTCGGGTTCGTCGGTGCGCGCCGCAGCCTTGGCCGCCTCTGCCCGCTCCTTGCGAGCCTTGGATGCGCGCTCGATCGGGAAACGGATCGCCACGAGAACCAGGTAAAGGCCGAAGGCAATCATGCTGTACATGAACAGGTCGGAAATCGCCCGCCAGGCGTTGTTGCCGACCTTGAACAGCAGATCCAGCACAGTAATGGCAATGGCCGGGGCGACCTTTTCCTTCACCGGGTCAATGATGGTCGGGCTGAACAGCAACACTGCCATCAGCAGCCGCAGCGGCTCACGCAGCCAACGCCACATCCAGCGGGTGATGCGCATCCACACCAACAGGCAGCCTAAAGCGGCAAAGGCGTAGAGGCCCCAAGCGATCAGATAGTCGTTCTCGGTCATGGTGTCCATGGCAAGGCAGGCAAAGAGGCGCTTATAGTAACGACTTTTCGCACTTCAGGCTGCCCCGCCGTCTGCGATCCCCCAATTTCGTACAACGTTCGAGAGTCCTTCATGCCCCTATCCGCCAACGTTTCCGACGCGCCCATTGCCCACAAGGCCGACGGCGATGACCCGTATGCCTGGCTGCAGGAGCGCGACACCGACGCAGTGCTTGATTACTTGAAAGCTGAAAACCGCTATCAGGAGGCGCAAACCGCCGATCAGGCCGGGCTGCGCGAAATCCTGTTCGAAGAGATCAAGGGGCGGATTCTCGAAACCGATCTGTCGCTGCCCTCGCCCTGGGGCCCGTACCTGTATTACACCCGCACCACGGCCGGCGACGAATACGCCCGTCATTACCGCTGCCCACTTCCGACCGATGGCAGCCTGCACATCGACGAAAGCCAGGAACTCCTGCTACTCGATCCGAACGTGCTGGCCAAGGGCGGTTTCTTTTCCCTGGGCGCGTTCAGCGTCAGCCCGGACCACCAGCGCCTGGCCTACAGCATCGATTCCAGTGGCGAGGAGGTTTACACGCTGTTCGTGAAGGAGTTGTCCAGCGGCCGCGTCAGCGAACTGGAATTCCAGGACTGCGACGGCAGCATGACCTGGGCCAATGACAGCCTGACGCTGTTCTTCGGTGAACTCGACGACACCCATCGCCCGCACAAACTGTTCCGCTATCGGCTGGACGGCACCGCCGCCGAAGAAGTGTTCCATGAACCGGACGGCCGATTCTTCCTGCATTGCTACCGCTCAAGTTCCGAACGGCAATTGCTGCTGTCGCTGGGCAGCAAGACCACCAGCGAAGTCTGGGTGCTCGACGCCTCGCTGCCCCATCAGGCCTTTACCTGCCTGGCACCACGGGTCGAAGACCATGAGTACGATGTCGACCACGGCAAACTCGATGGCGAGTGGACGTGGTTGATCCGCACCAACCGCGACGGCATCAACTTCGCCCTGTACCAGGCCGCCGACACCGGCGTCGCGCCGACCGAAGCCGACTGGCAGAACCTGATCCCCCACAGCGACGCGGTGATGATCGATGGCATGAGCCTGAACGCCGAGGCCATGACCTTGAGCCTGCGTGAAGGCGGCCTGCCGATCATTGAAGTCCGCCCACAAGGCCTGGCGCCGTATCGCGTGCAATTACCGGACGCGGCCTACAGCCTGCATGTGCAGAACAGCCTGGAATTTGTCAGCGACAGAATCCGTCTGCGCTACGAGGCCTTGAACCGTCCGGCGCAAATCCGTCAACTGATCCTGGCCACCGGCGAGCAGAAAGTCCTCAAGGAAACCCCGGTGCTCGGCCCGTTCGACGCCGACGCGTACGTCAGCCAGCGGCTTTGGGCGACGGCGCCGGACGGTACACAAGTGCCGATCAGCCTGGTGGTCAAACGCGAGTTCCTCGGTAAACCGACGCCACTTTATCTGTACGGATATGGCGCTTACGGCGAAAGCCTCGACCCGTGGTTCTCCCACGCCCGCCTGAGCCTGCTGGATCGCGGCATGGCGTTTGCCATCGCGCATGTTCGCGGCGGCGGTGAATTGGGTGAAGCCTGGTATCGCGCCGGCAAGCAGGAACACAAGCACAACACTTTCAGCGACTTCATCGCCTGCGCCGAACACCTGATCGCCAACGGTTTCACCACCTCATCGCAGCTGGCAATCAGTGGCGGCAGCGCCGGTGGCCTGCTGATCGGCGCGGTGCTCAATCAGCGGCCGGAGCTGTTCGGTGCGGCAATAGCCGAAGTGCCGTTCGTCGACGTGCTCAACACCATGCTCGACCCGGAGTTGCCGCTGACCGTCACCGAATACGACGAATGGGGCAACCCGCAAGAGCCAGACGTCTATGATCGGATCAAGGCCTACGCCCCGTATGAAAACGTCACCGCGCAAGCCTATCCGGCAACGCTGGTGATCGCCGGCTACAACGACAGTCGCGTGCAGTACTGGGAAGCGGCCAAGTGGGTGGCGAAATTGCGCGCGACCAAAACCGACACCAATCCCCTGCTGCTCAAGACTGAATTGGGCGCCGGGCATGGTGGGATGAGCGGTCGCTACCAGGGATTACGTGACGTAGCCCTCGAATACGCATTTGTTTTGAAGGTTTTGGGCATTGCCTGAGGAACTTGGCCCGGCGTCCCGGTCTTAACACCAGACGCCGGGCGCGCCTGGAACAGCAACAGACACAAGAAAAAGACCGTGACGACATGTCAGAACCGACCTTACTGAACAAAGAAATTCGCGACTGGCTGATGGACTGCGGCCTGTTCGATCAACTGCTGCCGGCCGACTTCGTGGCGGCTTCAGGTTACTTCAGCATCAGCACCATCGCCGAAGGCGAAGAGATCTTCCATGAGGGCGATGCCGGCAGTTTCATGTGCATCATCCACACCGGCCAAGTTGCGGTGCAGAAGACCAACAGCGAAGGGCAACCGGTGACCATGGCCACCTTGCGCAGCGGTCGGGCGTTCGGCGAAATGGCCGTGCTCGACGGCGAACGGCGCTCAGCCAGTTGTGTGGCCGCGAGCAACTGCCAGTTGCTCAACCTGGGCAAGGACTCCCTGGAAAAGATGCTCAACGAAGCGCCGAAAATCGCCGCCAAGATCATCCGCGCCCTCGCCGTCTCCCTCTCCAAACGCTTGCGCATGGCCGACGGGCAACTGCTCTCGCAGCAGATTTAGACACTATCCGCCCGGCGTTTTGATTTTCGTCGTGCTCGGCTCAAGGCCCGGCAAGGTCTGGTCCTTGGGCGGGTTGGGCATTTCGATCGGCGGCAACAACGGTGGCCCACCGTTGCCGGTCTTGGGCACTGTGGTCGGGGTAATCTGCGGGTACGGCGTCGGCGTGGCAGTGCCGGGCGAACCGGGTATCGGCGTGGGGCCGGTAGGGATGGTTTGCTGCTCCTGGGCCTGCACTGCAGTTATCGAGAGCGCGGCCAAGGCAATGGCCGTTAGAATGATGCGCTTCATCAATGGCTCCGTTGGCCTTGTGGTCTATTGCAGGCTACTCCCAACTGCGCTCGTTTGCCTTCTTCCGCCTGTCATTTTCTCCTCAAGAGAGCCCCATGAAACGTTTCGTTCTGCTCGACACCACCCCCATTCCTGAAAACGGCGGTGCCCTGTGCCTGTTCGAATACGGCGAGGACTTCGTCATCAAGATTCAGGGCGGCGATGGCGGGCAGTTGATGAACACCCGCATGCACGGCTCCGAAGATGCCCTGGCGCAAATCCCCTGCCGCAAGGTCGCCGGCCGGCCGAATTCGCGGGTATTGATCGGCGGCCTGGGCATGGGCTTCACCCTCGCCTCGGCGCTCAAGCATTTGGGCAAGACCGCTGAAGTGGTGGTCGCCGAACTGGTGCCCGGCGTGGTGGAGTGGAACCGTGGGCCGTTGGGGGAAAAAGCCGGCAACCCATTGCTCGACCCGCGTACGGTGATCCGCATGGAAGACGTGGCCAAGGTGCTGCAAGCCGAGCCGCAGGGTTTCGACGCAATCATGCTCGACGTCGACAACGGTCCCGAAGGCCTGACCCAGAAAGCCAATAGCTGGCTCTACTCCGCCGGTGGCCTGAGCGCCTGCGCCAAGGCCCTGCGACCCAAGGGCGTGCTGGCGGTATGGTCGGCCAGCGCTGACCGGCAGTTTTCCGACAAGCTGAAAAAGGCCGGCTTCAAGGCCGAAGAAGTGCAGGTCTTCGCCCACGGCAACAAAGGCACCCGCCACACCATCTGGATTGCCGAGAAGCTCAAGGGCTAGGCTAAACTTCAACACATAACCGTCATTAGTCTTTTACAAAGGTGAACCCATGAGTTCGTCAACGCCTCCAACCAACACCTCAAAGTTGGACCGCATCCTCGCCGACAACCAGCGCGACAAGGAAATGGGTTACCGCGACAAGGCCCTGAAGATGTACCCGCACGTGTGCGGCCGCTGCGCCCGTGAGTTCTCCGGCAAACGCCTGAGCGAACTGACCGTGCACCACCGCGACCACAACCACGACAACAACCCGCAGGACGGCTCGAACTGGGAGCTGTTGTGCCTGTATTGCCATGACAACGAGCATTCGCGTTACACCGATCAGCAGTATTTCGACGAAGGCTCGCTGAGTACGCCAAAGATTGCCAAGGCGACGCATAACCCGTTTGCGGCGTTGGCCGGACTGATGAAGAAAGAAGACTGAAGGTCTGCTGATCGTTCCCACGCTCCGTGGGTACGATCATCTCCAAACTGAACACCCCTCCCCCAATCCCCGTATAATCGCGCTTTTTTCCCGAAGGCACCCCGCTCGTGGCAGACAAACGGTACAGCTGCATTGGTTTGTATAACCCCAAATCACCGGAGAACGTCGGTTCGGTGATGCGCGCCGCCGGTTGCTATGGCGTGGCGTCGGTGTTTTACACCGGCAAGCGCTATGAGCGCGCCGCCGACTTCGTCACCGACACCAAGAAAGTCCACTACGACATTCCGCTGATCGGCATCGATGACCTGAAGAAAATCCTGCCGCTGGGCTGTGTACCGGTCGCGGTAGAACTGGTCGACGGCGCCCGCTCGCTGCCGGAATACACGCACCCGGATCGCGCCCTCTACATCTTCGGCCCCGAAGACGGTTCACTGGATAAAGAGATCCGCGACTGGTGCGAAGACGTGGTCTATATCCCGACCACCGGCTGCATGAACCTGGCGGCCACGGTCAACGTGGTGCTGTACGACCGCATGGCCAAGGGCAACAACACCCGCTCAGGCCCGAAATTCCGCTGAATCACCGCACATCCGATGGAACGAGCCGACCGCCTCGGCAGTCAGCTTAATTATCCATTCTTGAAGCCTGGAGACAGATCATGAGCGACCTCAAACGCGTAGAGCGCATCGAATCCACCCCGTTCCAGACTCAGCCCGCGCAGAACGTCCAGGGTTGGGAGCGCATCGGTTCCCTGGCCGGCGGCGTGGTGATGGTCGGCAAAGGCCTGCGGCGCGGTGGTGTGTTCGGGTTGATTCAAGTGGCCATTGGCGGCGTAGCGATGGCGCGGGGTATTACCGGGCACAGTTCGGCGAAAAGCTTTCTGGAAAAGAGCCGTCAGGACATGGTAAACGCTCGGGCCAGGATTGAGCGTGCCGGGGAAGAGTTGAGTCGGTTGAAGGCCAATGCCGAGGCGGCGACCAAAACCGCCACCGTGACCGGGAATGATTCTTTGAAGTCGCCGAAAGCCGGGGTTTGATCCGGCATTTGCGGTGAGGCTCAGGGCCTCTTCGCGACCCGACTTGCCCGCGAAGGCGGTATTACTGAAGCAACCCGGTATCAAGCACCTTGGAAGACTCGCCAATAACGCTCTCACTGAGCTGAACGAATTCCTTGGTATCGACACTCTCCAAACGCATCGCCCCACGCAATACATCATCCAGCGAACGCTTGTTGCGGGTCTTCAGGCGAATCTCGCGATCCAGTTCCTGCAGCAACACCACCGCTTTGGCCACCTGCGCCGGGTTGATCTGCTCCCCGCGCAAGGTGGTGACCTTCTGGCTGGCCTTGGCCAACTTGCTCTGCAGGCTCTCATACCGCTCATCACTCATGCCGCCCGCACGGCGCACCAGTTCGATGGCGTAATACTCGGCAAACCCTTCGCTGATCCAGCCGCTGCGCTGGCTGTCGTTGATCCGCCCGAACACCTGAGCCAATTCACGCATCAAGGTACTGGTGCCGCTTTCGCTGACCAGCGGCAGGCGGCTATTGAGATAGATCGATTCCCGCGCGGCCAGGCTGCCACGCCACATCGGGTCATTGGCGCCGACGATCAGCAATTTGCTGGGGTGACGCGGAAAAACTTCCTGCACTTGCGGCCACACGAACGTCAGCAGCGTCAGCACATCCATGCGGCGCATCCCCTGGCCTTGGGGCGAGGCCACGGTGACTTCGGTTTCCCCCAACCGCGTGCGACGGCTGCCGAGGTTACCGGCGAGCATCCAGCCAGTGGGACGGTCGAACAGGCGCGAGACGTTATCGATGCGGAACTTGTTTTTGCCGATCCGCGGCCAGGCGGTTTCGACGCTTTTCCAACCGGTGGGCAATTCGAATTCCAGGCGTGACACCAACTCGATACCGTCCTGCTGATCGAGTTTCGCTGCGGGCACCAGGTCATCGCCACGCATCAGCGCCCACGTTGGCGTCATGCGTGTATCGAAGCTGCCGCTCTTGCGCCCGTGGCTGATGCGCACGCGGTAGGTCAGGCTGGCCTTGTCGGCGGCCGGGCGCCAGACACCACGGACCTGCGTGCCCGGTGTGAGCTGCCATTGGCCGTCGGCCTTGAAATCACTGTAGTGACTGCCGTCGCCCAAGTCGAAATCCAGACTGCGCACTGCCGAGCCTTGGGCCAGGGTCAGGCGCACTTCGGCCTGATCGCTTTGCGGCAACAGGCGCACGTGATAATCCAGATCGACTTTCTTCGCCGCCCACACGGGCGAACTCAGGGCCAGCAGCCCGACAGCCAACGCCCGGAGCACTCCCACCGCCATACACACTCCTATTGTGGCGAGCGAGCTTGCTCGCGCCGGGCTGCGTAGCGGCCCAAAATTCTTGTGATCACCACCGATTTTGTGAGTGCTGCGCACTGGAGCGCCAGCCCGGTCAAGCGGGAGCAAGCTCCCTCGCCACAGACTAAATGGCATCGGGAATTAACCCGCGCGAAAAATCAGATGATCTTCCCAATCGTCTTCGGCCACGCTGCCTTCGGCGAGCATGCGCCCGGACTGGGAAATACGTTCGTGATGCACCGCATCACGATCACCGCACACCAGGTGATGCCAGAGCGGCAGGTCCTTGCCTTCGCTGACCAGTCGATAACCACAGGTCGGCGGCAACCATTTGAACTCATCGGCCTTGCCCGGCGTGAGCTGGATGCAGTCGGGCACAAAGTCGCGACGGTTGGGGTAATCGGTGCACTGACAGGTTTTGAGGTCCAGCAGTTTGCAGGCGATACGCGTGTAGTAGACGGCGTTGTCGTCTTCATCCTCGAGCTTTTGCAGGCAGCACAGGCCACAGCCGTCGCACAGCGATTCCCATTCCTCTTGATCGAGTTGATCGAGGGTTTTGCGTATCCAGAACGGTTCGACTTTGGCGGCCATGGCTCAAGCATCAACATCAGGTGGTGAAAAGGCCGCCAGTCTAGTGCCAAGGCATCGGCGGGCCAAGCATTGGCGACTGCCGGTACGACGGCACTTGTCAGTTTTTGCGCCACCCAGTAGCTTTGCCAGTCGCAAGGAGCCCTCCCCAAGTGCCATTAACGCTCAACCGCGTTGCATTCAGGTGAACTGCTGGCTCAAAAAAAACTGGCGCTCAGCTCAAATGTACCCGCCGGTTTTTCGACGACCCCCACTTTCAAACGTAAAGGAATCTCTTGATGAGTGCTAATCCACGCGTTGCCGATTACGCCATTCACCCTCAGTTCACCGATCGCTGGTCGCCCCGCGCCTTCACCGGTGAAACCATTCCCGAAGAGACCCTGCTGAGCTTCTTCGAAGCCGCCCGCTGGGCACCATCGGCGTACAACTCGCAGCCTTGGCGGTTTCTCTATGCGCGTCGCGACACGCCGAACTGGGAGCGTTACCTGGGCCTGCTGAACGAGTTCAACCGCAGCTGGGCGCAGCACGCCTCGGCACTGGTGATCGTGATCTCGAAAACCACCTTCGTGGCACCTGGCGCCAGCGAAGAAACCCCGGCGCTGTGGCACACCTTCGACACAGGTTCCGCCTGGGGCCACCTGGCGTTGCAAGCGAGCATCAGCGGCTGGCACACCCACGGCATGGCCGGTTTCGATCAGGAGCTGACCCGCAAGGAGCTGAACATTCCTGAAGGCTACGCGCTGCACGCCGCCGTGGCGATCGGCAAGCTGGGCGACAAGGCGACACTGGCCGAGTACCTGCAAGCACGTGAAGAGCCAAGCCCGCGTCGTCCGCTGAGCGAGTTGGCGGCTGAAGGTAATTTCACCCTGTAAAAACAAAAGATCGCAGCCTGCGGCAGCTCCCTACAGGTGTTCACAAAGCCCTGTAGGAGCTGCCGCAGGCTGCGACCTTTTCAGCTGCGCCTCAATACCCGCGCGCGAAATCCACTTCCCCACGCAACGCTTCACCCGCCTGATACGCCCGCAGGTTCTCGACAAACAGCTTCACCATCGCCGGTGGCGAGGTCGGTGCCGAGCTGTGGCCGGTCAGCAGCAGGCCCCACGCGGTCCAGAACGGATGACGTTGCGGCAGTGGTTCCTGACGGCAGACGTCGATCACAGCCCCGGCCAGATGCCCTTCCTTCAAGGCTTCCACCAGATCCGCATCGACCACCGCAACGCCGCGTCCGACGTTGATGAACAACCCCGTCGCCTTGAACTGCTTGAACAGGGCAGCGTCATACAGGTCGTGCGTATTGGGGGTATTCGGCAGCAGATTGATCACGTAATCCACCTCACCGACCAGGCGCGGCAAATCGCTCAGCGCGCCGACTTCGACAAAGGGCGCCTGCTCCCGGGCAGTGCTGGCGATGCCGTATAACTCGACGCCAAACGGCAGCAGAAACTGCGCCACTGTCTGACCGATATCACCGGTGCCGACAATCAGCACCTTTCGTCCAGCCAGGCTTTGACCCTGGCGATTGTCCCATTTGCGCTCGACCTGGCTGACCAGCCGCGCCAACACTTCGCGCTCGTGGCCGAGCATGTAAGTCAGCACGTATTCAGCCATGACCTGACCAAAAATCCCTACCGCGCGAGTCAGCCGATAGTGCCGTGGCAAGCCATCGGCCAGCAGCGGCGTGATACCGGCCCAGGTCGACTGCAACCATGCAGGCGTGTGGCCCTGACGCAACAGCGTCGCCAGCAGGTCCGGCTGACCGAGCCAAACCTGACAGTCGGCGGCCTGACGGGCCAGTTCGGCGGAGTCGCCGCTGGTCAATACTTCCAGATCAGGCGCTGCCTGACGCAACAGTTGGGCATACACAGGGTGGTCGTGTTCAGCAATCAGAACGCGCATGTTTCAAACCTTTCAAAAGCAGTGCAGACGACCGCCGACAGAGGATCACTCCATCGTCACGGCCATCGCCAAAATCATTCCAGTGTTTCATAAGGCTCTGAATAGAGCCTGTCTGCCGATTACATCGGGTCGTTGCGGCGCAGCAATTCTTCCGGCAAGTGTTCGATGTATTCATCCTCGGCCGGTGGCATTTGCAGGTGGTAGCCCTGCTTGTCGAGGTTCTCCAGTACTACAGCAATATCTTCGCGCGACAGCTTGCGCTCGGGGGTCAACACCAGGTCGAAAGCGTGGATGGCTTTGCCGAAAGCCGCCATCAGGGGTTCAGGCACGCGCTCCAGTGCATCACTTTTGAGCACATAGAGGTACATCCCGCTTTTCTTCGAGCTTCGATAAATCGAGCAAATACGTTTCAAGGCTGTTCTCCGGCGGTGGCCAGGCTGTCGAGCAGCGCCTGGCCCATCAATTCGCGGCGCCAGCCACGCAGCGAATCAGGCAATTGGTAAGGACCATTGGGGAAGCCGCTCTTGAGCAGCGCTTCCAGGGTTTTCTTGCGCAGCATCAGCTCCGGCGCGATGTTCAGGCGCTCGGCTTCGGCCTGGCCGATGGCACGCAGCTGTTTGACCAGCGCGGCGGCTTCTACCGGCAATGGCTCCGGCACCGCTGGCGGCCACTGATCAGGCGACACACTGCCAGAGCGCTTGATCAGATCAAGCAGAAATTCGCCGTCCTGACGCACGGTGCGCGGGTGCATGTCTTCGATTTTCGCCAGTGCGCCGAGGTTGTCCGGTTGGGTGCGTGCCAACGGCCACAGTGAATGTTCACGGATAATGCGGTTGCGCGGCAGATCACGGGCGCGGGCTTCACGCTCGCGCCAGGCGCAGAGTTCACGCAACACGGCGAGCTGGGCGCGGGACAGCTTCCAGGCCAGTTTGGCGTCGCGATAGACCTCGTACGGGTCGACCTCGCGCCGCAGATTGGCGACCAGCTCGGCACCATCTTCCAGGACCCACGCGTATTTTTCGTCAGAAAGCTTCGGACGCAGCTGTACAAAAACCTCCGCCAGATGCACGGCATCTTCGGCGGCGTAGCTGATCTGAGTCTCGGACAGTGGACGTTGCAGCCAGTCGGAACGGGTCTCGCCCTTGGGCAGGTCGATGCCGAGCACGTCCTGCACCAGCCGCGAATAGCCCATGGAGAAACCCAGGTTCAGGTAAGCAGCGGCCAGTTGGGTGTCGAACAGCGGCGCCGGCAGACTGCCGGTCAGACGCAGCAGGACTTCGAGGTCTTCGCTGCACGCATGCACGACCTTGACCACGGCCGGGTTTTCCAGCAACGCGGCCAGGGGCTGCCAGTTGTCGATGGTCAGTGGGTCAATCAGGTAAGCACGTACGCCATCGCCGATCTGCAGCAGACCTGCGATCGGGTAAAAGGTGTCGACCCGCATGAATTCGGTGTCGAGGGCAACGAATGGCAGCTGCTGCCACTCGGTGCAAAATTGACCGAGGCTATCGTTGTCGCGAATCCAGTGAATATCGATGGCCACACGGCTCTCCCTTGAAGAATGGCGCGCAGTATATATCGCCCCCGGCGATTTCCGCGCATCCACTGAACAAGAGCTTTAGCGAAAATACCTGCCGGACAGCAAGAATTGTCTGAAAGGCTAGCTGTCCTTACGCAACACGTAGACCCGCATCCGCGTGCAACCCGGTACCAAGTCCTGATGACTGAGCAAGCAGAAACCCGCTTGCCTGAACTCGGCCTCAAGCTCGGCCTTGCTGGCCTGTGGCTGGGCCTGTGCGCCCTCCACGTCCGAACGCTCGAGCTTGAAACGCCCATCAACCCGCACCGCCACAATCACGGTATCGCGACTGACCCGGTGGAACTCGCCCAGCATGGCCAATCGATGCTCGGGACAGGCGATGCGTTGAAACAGTTGCAGGCAAAAAATGCAGTCAACCGCATTCGCCGACAAGCCGATGGTGAAGGCAGAACTCTGAAAGGTCTTGATCCGTTTCAGCAGGTTCTGCGGATGGTGGGTGCTGGCGTGATCGAGCATGTCCTGAGACGGATCGGTCGCGAGAATCACCCGGTTCGCATGCTCGGCCAGAACTGGCCAGAAACGCCCGACCCCGCAGGCCACATCAAGAATCAATCCCGGTTCGCCAGCGACCTGAAGCGCGTTACGCACCAATTGCTCTTCGCGCCAGAACGTCAAACGCCCCGCCAGGCCGCGCGGTCGCGGCTGTTTACAGACGCGGGCGTGTTCCTGATCGTAGCGCCGGGCGAACTCAAGCTCGAAGGCGGATGGGGGCTGCGCGGACATGTGTAATGGCTCTTGTTGGATGTTCCAGGCGCCGCAGATTAGCGGTCGTTACGTAAAAAAAAGCTCGATTCGCTCATTTTTTGGCCAGCACACCGTCGCCCATTGCGCCGCGGCATCCGGCGAACATATCCAGACCCGGGTTGTAGACCGTGCTGTTGACCTCCAACAGACCGAGCATCGAATGGAACAGGTTGTCCTGGCTCAAGGGTTTTTCACGACTCAGTTGCAGGCAATGGGTGTCCACCGAGAACGACTTTTGATAGCTGTCGGAGAACCACGCCAGCATCGCTACATGTTTCTGTTGTTCCGGTGCGAGCATGTAAGGCGTGCCATGCAGGAACAGGTTGTATTCGCCCAGCGACTCGCCGTGGTCCGACAGATACAGCATCGCGGTATCGACTTTGCCCTGGTTGCTGCGCAACAGATCGATCAGGGTCGACAGCACGTGGTCGGTATACACCAGCGTATTGTCGTAGCCATTGACGATGCTTTCGCGGCTGCAATTGTTCAGCGCATTGCTTTCACACACAGGTGTGAAGTGTTCGTATTCTTTCGGGTAGCGCTTGAAGTATTCCGGACCGTGACTGCCCATTTGGTGCAGGACCAGCACGGTGTCTTTATTCAGCGTGTCGATGAAGTGCTGCATGCCTTGCAGGAGAATTTCATCGCGGCACTCGCTGTTGGCGCACAGCACAGGGTCTTTCAGGTCACTCACGTCATCGACAGTGACCCGATCGCAGGTGCCTTTGCAGCCCGACTGGTTATCGCGCCAGATCACCTCGAGACCGGCACGCTTGAGCACGTCCAGCAGGCCTTCCTGGTTCTTCGCCTTGCTGGCGTCGTAATCCTTGCGCCCCATGTTGGAGAACATGCAGGGCACCGACACCGCCGTTTCCGTCCCGCACGAATGCACATCGGTGAAGGCAATCAGGCCGGATTCCTTACTCAGTTTCGGCGTGGTGTCGCGGTCATAACCCAGGATGCCGAAGTTCTCGGCCCGGGCACTTTCGCCCACCACCAGTACCGTCAGGGATTTACGGTCGTGGGCCTGCCAGGCCGGTTTTTTCTGGGCATCTTCACCCAGTTTGGCGAAAGGTTGCCGTGCAGACACCACTTGCTCACGCAGATAACCGAACGAGGCACCGATGTAGTTGCTCGGCACCACCATCAGACGCAATTCATGGTGATTGCGAAACAACGACGACAGGCCTTGATAGTTGACCAATGCGACACCGCCGATCACCGCAACCGACGCGACACTCACCAGCACTTTACTTAATAACTCACGGTGCCAGCGACGATAATTAACCGGGATTTTCCACAACAACCACGACGGCAAGACGCCGAGCAGCACGATATAAACAAACAGTTTTAGCGAGAGTAAGTCGCGTACTTCCGTGGCATTGGTTTCGGCGAAGTTACGCAACATACCGGCGTCGATCAGCACGCCATATTGGCTCATGAAGTACGCCACACCGGCACTGATCAGAAAGATCAGCGTCAACACGGGTTTCATCACGGGTCGGAATGCCAGCAAGGTCAGCACAATGTTGAAGGCCGCCAGGATCATCAGCCCGAACGCGACACGCATGACGATGCCTTGACCGTCTGCTGCGGTGATATCGAAGAGGTGTTGCCAGAGAACTAAATTGAACCCTGCCAATAGAAAGGCACTGGAAACCAACGTCACCCATTCGGGGCGCACGGCTTTGAACTTCAACATGTGATCGGCTGTTCCTGAAAAGAAGTGCCCGCGGCAAATGTGAAAATTTCATTGACCGAGACGCCACAAATCTTAATCAGTCAACCATCAATATTTCGTGAAAAAGAAGCCAACGAATAGTTGGCTTCTGGTATTAGGCCAAAACTTCCAACACTGGCGACCCGTTTCAAGCCTGATGCAGATACCAGCGCCAGTCCTGCTCACCGACTTCGCCCATGAATTGCCGGTATTCGGCGCGTTTCACTGCCAGATAGACACCTAGAAACTCACTGCCGAATGCTTCCCCGGCCCAATTCGAACCTTCCAGCGCTCGCAACGTGGTCAACCAGTCGGTCGGCAACAATTGCGCGGCCTGGGCGTAACCGTTGCCCTCCACCGGCGCCCCGGGGTCAAGTTGCTCGCGGATGCCGCGATGAATACCGGCCAGGATCGCCGCCGCCGCCAGATACGGGTTGGCGTCGGCACCACAAATACGGTGCTCGATATGCCGGGAGAATGCCGGCCCGCCGGGCACTCGCAAACTCACGGTGCGGTTGTCCACGCCCCAGGTAGCCGCCAGAGGGGCGTAGCTGTTGGTCTGGAAACGGCGGTACGAGTTGGCGTTCGGACAGAACAACAGCAATGCATCGAGCAATGTGGCGAGCATTCCGCCGACCGCGTGTTTGAGCAGCGGCGTGCCGTCCGGGGCCTCGCTGGCGAACAGGTTATTGCCGTCCTTGTCCGCCAGGCTGACATGCATGTGCATGCCGGTGCCGGCCAGGTCATCGAACGGCTTGGCCATGAAACAAGCCGTCATCCCGTGCTTTTGCGCCACGCCCTTGACCAGCCGCTTGTAGCGCACGGCTTCGTCCATCGCCTGCAAAGCGTCGGTGCGGTGTTCGAGGGTGATTTCCACTTGCCCCGGCGCGTATTCGGAAATCGCCGTGCGCGCCGGAATGCCCTGGAGCTTGCAGGCGCTGTAGAGGTCGGCCAGAAATGGCTCGATCTGTTCCAGTTCACGCAAGCCGTAGACCTGAGTCCCGCGTGGCCGCCCGCCATCGACATCCCGCGCCGGTTGCGGCCGACCGTTGCCGTCGCGCTGCTGATCCAGCAGATAGAACTCCAGCTCCGCCGCCATCACCGGGTAATAACCGTCGGCCTGCAAGCCTTCGACGACCTTGGCCAGCAGGTGCCGTGGGTCGGCGATGGTCGCGGGCATGCCCTCTTGCGGATGCATGCTGACCTGCACCGCCGCCGTGGGAATCAATCGCCACGGCATGCGCTGCAAACTGCCGCTGACGGGATAAGCGCGGCAATCGATATCACCGACGTCCCAGACCAGACCGGAGTTTTCCACGTCATCGCCATTGATGGTCAGTCCCAGGATGGTACTCGGTAGTGGCCGACCGCTTTCATACACCGCCAGCAACTCATCGCGATGCAGTAATTTGCCGCGTGGCACTCCGTTATTGTCGAGGATGAACAGCTCGAACATCTCGATATCCGGGTTCTGTTCAAGAAAGGTCAGGGCTTGCTCTTTGGTAGCGAAGGATGTCTTGGCACAGCTCATCGGAATTCTCGTCTATCCGCGTCAGGCAAACGCACAGGCGCCGCCGGTTTGATCCCGGCGCATGGCGCGGGACCTGTCAGAACAATCAACGGGAGATGCAGGAATCCGGCGGGCGCGCGTGACGGCAGTGCCACAAGGCCCAGAAGGCGAGTTCGGAAGGGAGTGCGACTGGACAACCGTCCATAGAGAAGACCGCGATAAACAGATGAGCAGCAGCGTCACACGGGCGGTTAAGCCGTTAAATCGGGATTTGAAGAACCTTGGGTGTGGATTGGCTAAACAATCGATTATTCGCTAAAGGGGATTAGCCGAGCGGTACAGTTATTTAATTTCTAAATACTGCTCCAGACTTTCTGATTTGCCGCCTCCAGGGCTCGCGCGCCTAATCGGCTCCTTGTTCCTGAAGGTCCGATTATGGAAAACGTTCGCGCAACCTCCCGCCCTGCCCCCTGGCTGATGTTCAGCATCATTCTTGTCGCCCTGAATCTGCGTCCTTCCATGGCCGCTGTCGGCCCGTTGCTGTCAGCCATTCGCGGTGATATCCCGCTGAGTTTCAGCCTGGCCTCGCTGTTGACCATGCTGCCAGTCATGGCCATGGGACTGGCGATGTTCTTTGGTATCGGCATCAGTCAGCGCTTGGGCGAGCAGCGCACCGTAGTGCTGTCGCTGCTGATCATCGGCCTGGCCACGGTGTCGCGGTTGTTCCTCGATTCGGCGACGGAACTGATCCTGAGCGCCGTGCTGGCCGGCGTCGGCATTGCGCTGATTCAGGCGCTGATGCCGGCCCTGATCAAGTCCCGTTTCAGCGACAACGTTTCCGTGTACATGGGTCTCTACGTGACGTCGATCATGGCCGGCGCGGCAATTGCGGCGTCATTCGCGCCGTTGGTGATGACCCGCACCGGCAGTTGGCGAGTGGGGTTGGCGATCTGGGCGGCACTGGCGCTGGCGGCGTTGCTGTTCTGGTGCGCTCAACGCACGGGAATGCCGACATTGGGGGAAAAGTCGTCCCGCAAAGAATCCTTTTTCCGCAATTCCCGCGCCTGGTTACTCGCAATCTTCTTCGGCCTGGGCACGGCGTCCTACACCTGTGTCCTGGCCTGGCTGGCACCGTACTACGTGGAAAAAGGCTGGAGCGAACAACAGGCCGGCTTGTTACTGGGCTTTTTGACGGCCATGGAAGTGTTGTCGGGGCTACTGACGCCCGCCATCGCCAACCGCAGCCGTGACCGGCGCCTGGTGCTGGTGGTGTTACTGGCACTGATCATGGCCGGTTTTTGCGGTCTGATTCTGAGCCCGCAACACCTGAGCCTGCTGTGGCCGTGCCTGCTGGGACTGGGCATCGGCGGGCTGTTCCCGATGAGCCTGATCGTGTCGCTGGATCATCTGGACAATCCCCAACGCGCGGGTGGGTTGACCGCCTTCGTGCAAGGCATCGGTTACCTGATCGCCGGCCTCTCGCCGCTGATCGCCGGGATGATTCGCGATCAACTGGGCAGTTTCGAATGGGCCTGGTGGTCACTGATGGGCGTCATGGCACTGATGATTCTGATGGTCCTGCGCTTCGATCCGCGGCATTACGCCAAACACATTCATTAACCCGGAACCCCCACCATGAAACGCACAGGTTTTGCTGCCGCTCACGTTGGCATGTTGCTCTGGGCACTATTGATTGCCGTCTCGTTTTCCGCGGCAGCCCAGGTCAGCCAGGCCATCGACCCGATTCTGCTGACCGGGTTGCGCTTGTTGTGTTGCGCCCTGGTGTTTTTACCCCTGCTGCTGTTCAAGGGCGATACCGCCATGACCGCCCGCGGCCTGCTCGGTCATGCCGTGCTCGGCATGCTGCTGGCGCTGTACTTCGGCTCGTTGTTCGAAGCACTGCGTTACACTTCGGCGGTGAACACCGGGACGATGTTCACTCTGGTGCCGTTGCTGACACTGCTGTTCGAAGCCATCCTGACACCCGACAGCCGCCTGAAACAGCGCGTGTTGCCCATGCTGGTTGCCGCGGCCGGCGCCATGCTGCTGGTATTGAAAGGCGCAGGCCCCGGCGAACTGCCGTCGCTGTATGCGGTATCGGTGTATGCGGTCGGTTGCCTGGCAATGGCGCTCTACTCGCCCCTGAGTCAACGGCTCAAGGCCAACAGCCTCAAGGGGCGCGGCCCGGTGGGCATGACTTTCTGGAACATGCTGTTCGGCGCACTGTTTCTATTGGCGTTTTGTGGATTCAGCGGCGGCTGGCGTTCGGCGTCGTTGCTGAGCGCGAGCGATCTCTGGTGGTTGATCTACCTGGCCCTGTTTGCCACCCTGGCGACTTTCTGGCTGCTGCATCGAGCCATTGGCGTGATCGCCCCTTCCTCAGTCATTTCCTACATCTACCTGAGCACCCTGTTCATCACACTGTTCCACTGGTTGTGGTTACGCCAGTCGCCACGCGCCCTGGAAATCATAGGCGCGTCTCTGGTGGGCGTCGGCATGTTGGCGCTGTTAATATCCAGTCGCGATGCGATGCCTGCACAGCAATCAGCGCTGAAGGCCTCTGGCCATGTTTCGGGCGATTGAATTCACAGGTCGTGTTCATAACACTATCTGTCCCACAACTGACCATGAAACATCCTACAAGGCATTCTCTTGGTACTATCGTTCCGCTAAGATCATTCGCACACGTTTGCGCACGGTCAGCGCAAGGAGCACAGCGAGACAGAACGGATGCTGAACAGTAACTTGCTTAGAAAGCTCGATATGCAAGACCTCATGGTGTTTGTTGCCGTGTATGAGCAAAGCAGCGTCACCGGTGTGTCGGAGGCACTTTGCGTCAGCCAGTCCACCGTGAGTTACTGCCTGAAAAAACTGCGCACCAGTTTCGAAGACGAGTTATTCATCAATACCCGCACGGGTATGCGCCCCACCTACAAAGCCAGCACCATGTATGCCCATGTGCTGAAGATTCTCGAAAGCATCAACCTGTGTCACGCCGGGACACCAACGTTCGATCCGACCTTGCAACCAGTCACCTTCAATATCTGTGCGCCGGAATACTTCGAGCAACTGATCCTGCCGCGCCTGTTGAAGAGCTTCGATTTCGCCGACCTGCCGGTGATGGTCAACATGCACAAGTTCGAAACCGACATCCCGGCCGAAGAACTGCGCGACGGCAGCCTCGACCTGGTGGTCTGTTTCGGCCCGAACTTTCATCGAAGCCACACCGACTTCAACTCCAGACGACTACTGGAGGACGATCTGGTCTGCGTCTTCGACAAACGCGCCACGCCGCTGGAGCCGCGCTTGAGCCTGCAAGCGTTCACGGAACGTCGGCATGTGTTCCCGACGCCCTGGACGTCCACCACCAACATGGTTGACGGCTGGCTGGCTCAACAGGCCCACAAACGCCAGATTGTCGCGCGCTCCAACAGCTACAGCGCGGCACTGAAGATGATCACCGGCACCGACTTCATCCTGACCTTGCCCCGGCGCATCCAGCAATTGCTGGCCAATGAGGCGATCTTCAATCACTGCGAAGCGCCCAATGGTTTACCGGGCTTCACCCTGGACATGCAGTGGAGTCAAAGCGTCGACCAGGACAGCGCCAACACCTGGCTGCGCGAGCAAGTGATCAAGGCCTGCGCCGAGCAGGAAATGGCCTGAAACTCAGAGGCCGATGGCAGTCTTGGTGTAGGACTCTCGATCGATGTCGATGATTTCCACACAGAGTTGAACCTCAACCCCGACCGGCCATTCGCACACATCCTGCACCACGGCCAGCAGGCTTTCGGACAACTGCTTCTTGATCTGCGGCGAGCGACCGCTCAATAACGACAGCTTTACATGCATGAACGCCCGCTCGCCCGGTGCGGTACCCACCCTGAAAGTCTCGACCTTCACCGCACGGGCCTTGATGTCGAACTCTTCAAACTGCCCCGAAGCGACCAGCGCGTTGTTGAGTCGCATCAATGCCACATCGGCATTCAGTTCGGACAGGTTGGCGGTGTATTCCATGTGCAGGTGGGGCATGACGGGGTTCCTGAGGATTGGCAGAAAGGTCGTAGATATAACACCGCCCTGCTCACTCTGTCAGCGGAAGGATCGGACGTTCACTCATGAACGCCTCCAGGCGCGAGCGCAGCCAGCGTTCAGCCGGGTCGCTGTCGACATGGCTGAGCCAGACCATGGACAGGTCCAGGGTCGGCGTCTTGAACGGAAACGGCTCCTTGAACAGTTGGCCTGACGCAGCCATCGCCTCCGCCGTGTAGTCAGGCAGGCTGGCGATCAGATCGGTGCCGGCGAGCAACGCCGGCAATGAGCTGTATTGCGGAACGGACAGCACGACGTGGCGTGTTCGGCCAATCTCCGCCAGCCATTCATCGGCGTAGCCACTGACATTGGCGGTGTGGGACACCAGCACGTGCGGCCGCGCGCAATATTCATCGAGGGTCAACGGCGTGTCCGACGCATCTGCACGCAAGATACTGGGCTGGATATGTCGCAACAACTTGCGTTTGGCGTTGGCCGGCAGGCCGCGGGTCTGGCTGATACCAACGGTGATATCGCCAGACGCCAGCAAGTCGGGAATGCGCCAGTAGTCGACATGCTGGACCACGAACACCACCTTCGGCGCTTCCTGGCGCAAAGAACGCAGCAGTGGCGGTAACAGACCGAACTCGACATCGTCCGACAGACCGATGCGAAACGTCATGGTGCTGCTGAGCGGATCGAAATCGTGGGTCAGGCTCAAGGCCACCGACAGCGAATCCAGTGCCGGCGACAGGTGCTGAATAATCTCCTCGGCCCGCGCTGTCGGCTCCATGCGATGGCCGACCCGAATGAACAGCGGATCGTTGAACATCGTCCGCAAGCGGTTCAGCGCCGCACTGATGGTCGGCTGACCAAGGAACAGCTTCTCCGCCACCCGCGTGACGTTGCGTTCGAGCATCAATGTCTCGAACACCACCATCAGGTTGATGTCGGCCTTGCGTAGTTCGTTGCGATTCATCCGTTGCACCCCGGTCCCCAAGACTGGATGACAGTTTAGGGAGGTGTCGCGATCGGCGTCTATGCAGGTTGGCAAACGACCCGATCCATAAAATCCGGGGGCACTCACCACTCAGGAGCGCCCGACTGAAACGAAGCTGCTCTGATTGAGCAGCTTCACCGCCTGGAACCTATATCTCCTTGACCGGTGTCTGCTCTTGAGTCCCTTTGATCAAATCGATGGCATGCACGCAATCAGACTTGTTGACGTAAGCCTCCCCACTGGCAATCGTTTCATGATTCCCCGCTCGCAAACGCCAGCGCCATTGGCCCTTGCCGGTCTGTGAGGTGCCACGGGTTTGCCTGTAAATCTCAAAGTACATTGATCGCTCCTTGCGATGGCTGATTACGACAGATCAGAGACCTGCGAAACCAGAGTAGATGAGGAATTTTTGCGGCAACGTCTTTCAATGTCAGGGGATATTTCGAAGGAAAAACCTTGATTGCCGAAACGATCAATGAATACGGGGGACGGTAATTAGAACGACTTGGCGAAGTAACTTTTCCTGTGGATGGACATATCTTTCTTACTCTGTCGTGCTGATTTTTCCGACACCAAAAGCTTGGGGAAAAAGCGGGACGGATGCGAAAGTGACCCGATGGAAAAAGCTGCGCAAACGAAAAAGCCCCGTAGATTCTCATCTACGGGGCTTTTCTATGTATGGCGGAGAGATAGGGATTCGAACCCTAGGTACCGGTGAAGGTACAACGGATTTCGAATCCGTCCCATTCGGCCACTCTGGCATCTCTCCAACGGCGCGCATCATAACAGCACAATCGCTGGAAGCGAACCCCCTTTAGCGATTTTTTTCCGTGCTATCAGATGCTTGCGTCGATTAAAGCGGTACGCCCAGACGGTTGGCGACTTCTTCGTAGGCTTCGATGACGTCACCGAGGCCCTGACGGAAGCGGTCCTTGTCCATTTTCTTCTTGGTGGCCTTGTCCCACAGACGGCAGCCGTCCGGGCTGAATTCGTCGCCCAGAACGATGGAGCCGTCGGAGAACACGCCAAATTCGAGTTTGAAGTCGACCAGCAGCAGGCCGGCGTCGTCGAACAGTTTGCTCAGTACTTCGTTGACCTTGAGCGACAGTTCTTTCATGCGAACCAGTTGCTCGGCGGTGCCCCAACCGAATGCCACTACGTGGGATTCGTTGATGAACGGGTCGCCCTTGGCGTCGTCCTTCAGGAACAGTTCGAAGGTGTAAGGGTTGAGCTTCATACCCTCTTCAACACCCAGGCGCTTGACCAGGCTGCCGGCGGCGTAGTTACGCACGACGCACTCGACCGGAATCATGTCGAGTTTTTTCACCAGGCATTCGTTGTCACCCAGCAGTTTGTCGAATTGAGTCGGCACGCCGGCTGCTTCGAGTTTCTGCATGATGAAAGCGTTGAACTTGTTGTTCACCATGCCTTTGCGGTCGAGCTGCTCGATACGCTTGCCGTCGAACGCCGAGGTGTCGTTGCGAAACAGCAGGATCAAGCGGTCAGCGTCGTCGGTCTTGTAAACCGATTTGGCTTTGCCGCGGTAGAGTTCTTCACGTTTTTCCATGATGGGCTCCGCTTGCTAAGTAGGTGGGCTAGGCGATGTGTCGCCAGTCGAGCCCTGAATCTTGATCGGCCAGTTGCAGCCAGTCCGGGTCGCACCCGAGGGTGTCGACAAAACATTGCCGGGCCAGCTGCGGCAGGTTGTTCTTGCTGCTCAGATGGGCCAGGACCAGGTGTTGCAGGCCTTGCCAGCCCAACTCGGCCACCAGGAATGCCGCCTGATGGTTGTTCAAATGTCCCAATTCACCGCCCACCCGTTGCTTGAGAAAGTACGGGTAGTGACCGCGAGCCAGCATGTCACGGCAATGGTTGGCCTCGATCATCAACGCATCGAGGTCCCGATAGCCGTCCAGCACCTTGTTGCAGTATGAGCCCAGGTCGGTCAACAGGCCGAAACGCCGCTGACCGTCGCTGAAAACATACTGCGTCGGCTCCTGTGCATCATGGGCCACGGCAATGACGCCGATGCTCAGAGGGCCGATTTGCAGTTGCTCGCCGCCAGCCAGAAAGCCCGCGGGTTCAATCGGTTTGCGCATCCCGCGCAGGGTCCCGCGACTGAGGTAGACAGGCAGATTGTAACGCCGAGACAGCAAACCCACGCCATGCACGTGATCGGCATGTTCGTGGGTCACAAGTATCGCGCTCAACTGCGCAGGGTTTACCCCAAGGCGCAGCAGGCGTTTTTCGGTTTCCCGCAAGGAGAAACCACAATCCACCAGCACATACGTGTCATCGCTGGCTACCAGCGTGCCGTTCCCTTGGCTACCGCTGCCGAGAACGGCAAAACGCATGCGATCAGCCCAGGTTGTCCTGAATCACGGTCAACACTTTGCGCGCCACGTCTGCTGGCGCCACGGTGTTGATGTTTTTCTCGACGGTAACTTGTACGTTCTCGCCGACCTTGCTCAGGCGAACCTGATAACGCTCGGCACGGGCTTCAACTTCTTCCTTGTTCGGCTTGCTGCCGAACAGGCTGCCGAAGAAACCTGGCTGCTCATCCTTCTTCTCGGCCTTTTCGGCGAGGTTGATGTAGTACAGGCCCAGGCTGCGGTTGATGTCCTCAACACGCCATTCGCCCTGTTCCAGCGCACGACCGACGCTCGACCAGGCACGATCCAGGTCGGTACCGACGTTGAGCACCGGGTTGCCACTGCCATCCTCGGTCAGGCTGACACGGCTTGGCGTATCGAAATCACGCGAGGCCAGCATGGAGACCGAACCGCCCTTCTCCGAAGTACGGCTCATGCTCGCGAGCATGTCGTCGACCAATGCTGCGTCCAGGCCGGTATTGACCGAACGATTGGTGAAGTCGACGTTGGCGGTGCTGCCGGCAGGACGCTCGGCGCTGACCACATAGACTTCACTGGTGTTGCGCTGCACGCCTGGCTCGATACGCACCCGTACGCGGGTTTCGCTGTCGGCGCCGACACCGGCCGCGCTCAGGCGCTTGGCCATGGCTGCGGACAGTTCGTCGGAATGCTGCCAAGTGGTAGTGAATTCACCGGTTTGCGGGCGCTGTTCGTCCAGACGGAAACCGTTGTCCTGGAAGAACTGCACGGCCACTGGCCAGACTTCGGCCGGTGGGTTCTGCGCCATGATCCAACGCGAATCGCCGCTCTTCTGCAACGAGTAGGCGCTGATATCAGCCGCCGCCGACAGCGGCTGCGGACGAGGCACGACATATTCGCCCTTGGCGGTATCGTCGGCCACATTGCGCGGGATCGGCAACAGTGGATCCAGACGCTTGGAGGTGCTGACGTTCGGTGGCAGTTGCATCGGTGCAGTCTGTTGCGCTTCCAGGTAATCGCTACCACGGTCACGGAAGTAACCTTCCGGGCCCCAGATCCATCCGCAGCCACTGGTGCTGGAGATAATCAAGGCAAGTGCGGAAAGTCCGGCCATTCGCTTCATGCGTAGTACTTCCTCAATTAAACCAGGACGCCGGACTGGCGCATGGCCTGCCGCAGCGGTTCGTGACAGGCAGCACTGAGCCAGGTGAGCGGCAGACGGATACCGTCCGGCATCAGGCCCATTTCATGCAGCGCCCATTTCACGGGGATAGGGTTGGATTCGATAAACAGGGTTTTATTGAGTGGCATCAGCTTTTCGTGGATCGCCCGGGCTTTGACGGCATCACCGGCCATCGCAGCGGCGCACAGCTCGCTCATGGCGCGCGGCGCAACGTTGGCGGTCACCGAAATGTTGCCCTTGCCACCGAGCAGCATCAGCTCGACCGCGGTCGCATCGTCACCGGAATAGACCAGGAAGTCGCTGCTCACGCCGGCCAGGATGTCCTTGGCGCGCTGCAGGTCGCCCGTGGCTTCCTTGATGCCGATGATGTTCTTCACGGTCGACAGGCGGATTACCGTCTCGGCCTGCATGTCGCACGCGGTACGACCCGGCACATTGTAAAGAATCTGCGGGATATCGACCGCTTCGGCGATGGCGCGGAAGTGCAGGTACAGGCCTTCTTGCGTCGGCTTGTTGTAATAAGGGGTTACCAGCAGGCACGCATCGGCGCCAGCGTTCTTCGCGTTGGTCGTCAGTTCGATCGCTTCACGCGTCGAATTGGCGCCCGTACCGGCGATCACCGGAATACGCCCTGCAACCTGGGCAACCACGCGACGAATCACTTCGATGTGCTCGTTCACGTCAAGCGTGGCCGACTCACCCGTAGTGCCGACCGCCACGATGGCGTTGGTGCCCTCTTGCAGGTGGAAGTCCACCAGTTTGCTCAGGCTGTCCCAGTCGAGACGACCCTGTGCATCCATGGGTGTGACCAGTGCCACCATACTGCCCGCAATCATGCAACCGCTCCTGCCGGAAAAAGAGAGCGGTAATGGTACTGGCGCCAAGATGCTTGTACAAGCGAAGTACTGCGCTGCCGCCATTCCCCTTGGCGCTGCTTTTCGCTACCCTTCAGACTTTGATCGGTACTGATAAGCTCGTACGCCGGTTTCCAGCCTCCATTTTCGGCATCACAAGCCCCGATCCAGCGTTGCCACCCCTCGCTCTTGCCATACTGGAGCACGTTGCAACCTTCGGCTGGGGGTTTGTGAATTCGCATCCGCAGGCTCGTCCCGGCAAAAAGCCCATAAACAGTATCGACCGCTCATCGCTTTAGGAATGCTGCATGTCCACCCCCACAGTTCGCGAACAATTCCTTGTCATCAGTGCCCTCGGCGCCAACCCCATGGAGCTGACTAACGTCCTGTGCCGCGCCAGCCATGAAAACCGCTGCGCCGTGGTCACCTCTCGCCTGACGCGTCATGGCGAATGCAGCGCGCTGATCCTTGAGATCTCCGGCAGCTGGGACGCCCTGGCGCGCCTCGAAGGCAGTCTGCCAGTACTGGCCAAACGACACGCTTTCACTGTCAACGTGGTGCGCAGCGCAGCCCTGGAGAACCGCCCCCAGGCCCTGCCGTACGTCGCCTACGTCAGCTCGGCCTACCGCCCGGACATCATCAACGAGCTGTGCCAGTTCTTCATGGACCACAACGTCGAGCTGGAGAATCTGACCTGCGACACCTATCAGGCTCCGCAGACCGGCGGCACCATGCTCAACGCCACGTTTACCGTGACCTTGCCGGCCGGCACCCAGATCAGCTGGCTGCGCGACCAGTTCCTGGATTTCGCCGACGCCATGAACCTGGACGCACTGATTGAACCGTGGCGCCCACAAAACCCAATGTAAGGAAGCTTTCATGGCCGTAGCCATCGACCAACCGGTTGCCGACTTCGAAGCACCCGCCACCAGCGGGCAGACCGTCAGCCTCGCGGCCCTCAAAGGCAAGCAAGTGGTGATTTATTTCTACCCGAAGGACAGCACGCCGGGCTGCACCACCGAAGGCCAGGGTTTTCGCGACCAGTACGCGGCGTTCAAGGCGGCCAACACCGAGGTGTTCGGCCTATCTCGCGACAGCCTGAAGTCTCACGAAAACTTCAAGTGCAAGCAGGAGTTCCCCTTCGAGCTGATCAGCGACAAGGACGAAGCCATCTGTCAGCTGTTCGACGTGATCAAGCTTAAAAAGCTCTACGGCAAGGAATATATGGGTGTTGATCGCAGCACGTTCCTGATCGACAAGGATGGCGTGCTGCGTCAGGAATGGCGCGGCGTGAAGGTGCCGGGGCATGTGGATGCGGTTTTGGCGGCTGCTCAGGCGCTGAACAAGGCCTGATTTTTTGGGCGTCTATTCGGACGCCTTCGCGGGCAAGCCCGCTCCCATAGGGATGGTATGAACCCTGTGGGAGCGGGCTTGCCCGCAAAGAGGCCCTCAAATCGACGATCAAAGCAGCGGCGACACCTCCGGCTCCTTGCGCGGCCAGGCATCCAGCACGGCTTTGAACAACGTCGCCAGGGGAATCGCAAAGAACACGCCCCAAAAGCCCCACAACCCGCCAAACAGCAGCACCGCGCAGATGATCGCCACCGGGTGCAGGTTGACCGCCTCCGAGAACAGCAGCGGCACCAGCACGTTACCGTCCAGCGTCTGGATGATCCCGTAGACCGCCATCAAATAGATGAACTGATCGCTCCACCCCCATTGGAACAGCGCAATCAGCAGCACCGGCACGGTCACCACCACCGCCCCGACATAGGGCACCACTACCGACACACCCACCAACAACGCCAGCAGCGCCGCATAGTTGAGCCCCAGCGCCACGAAAGCGATGTAGGTCACGCCCCCACAAATGAAGATTTCGATGACCTTGCCACGAATGTAATTGGCAATCTGCCGGTTCATTTCCTGGGCGACTCGAGTGATCAGCGCTCGCTCCCGCGGCAGGTAACCACGCACCCACTGGCCGATCATCTCCCGGTCCTTGAGGAAGAAGAACACCAGGATCGGCACTAGCACCAGGTAGATCATGATGTTCACCAGCAGCGGCAAGCTCGACAACGAGAACGTCAGCGCCCACTGGCCGAATTTGCCGATCTCGCCCCGCGCCACTTCGATTGCCTGTAGCACTTGCTCATCCGACACCAGATGCGGATAACGCTCGGGCAGCAGCAATAGCAGTGATTGCCACTTGGCGAGCATGCCGGGCAATTCGTTGAACAGCGTGATCAACTGATGCCAAAGCAATGGCACCACGACGAGGATGAATACCAGCAGCCCCCCCATGAACAACGCGAAGACCAGCCCCACCGCCGCGGCCCCCGGCAGACGCAGGCGCTCGAGGATCACCACCAACCCCTGCATCAGATACGCCAGCACCATCCCGGCCAGCACTGGCGCAAGCATTCCACCCAGGGTGAGTACGGCGGTAAATGCCAGAAACAGCAGCACCGCCAGCACCACGGCCTCTTCATCCGAGAAATAGCGCTGAATCCAGTCGCGTAACACTTTGAACATCAATAATCCTTAGGAACGAACGCCGCAGGTTTCAGGCTTTTTTCAACCAATAGCGGTAAACGCCCGCCTCATCTTCTTCACGAAGCAGCGTATGACCGGCCAATCGGGCAAAGGTGCGAAAATCGCGCTGAGAGCCCGCATCGGTGGCAATCACCTTGAGCACCGCCCCGCTGGCCAGTCGGTTGAGTTCCATCTTGGCCTTGAGCAACGGCAGCGGACAATTCAGACCGCTGGCGTCCAGCTCGGCGTCGTGGGTTACAGCGTCAGTCATCGAATCACTCCGGGGCAGGGGTTGAGTCGCTTAGAATATCTGGTCCCAAGCGTAGTGTCCGGCTACAGTAACGTCTTTGTCGACTAAGGCTTTGTGCATGACTTTTTTGCGCCCTACCCTGCTGACGCTCGCTTGCCTGCTCGCCTCACCGGGCTTCGCCGACGACTTGCCGTCACTCGGTGACGCCAGTTCTGCCATCGTCTCGCCGCAACAGGAATACCAACTGGGCCGTGCGTGGCTGGCGATGCTGCGCAGCCAGGTGTCGCAACTCAACGATCCGCAACTCAAGGATTACGTCGAGTCGAGCATCTACCGACTGGTGGAGACCAGCCAGGTCAATGACCGACGCCTGGAGTTCATCCTGATCAACAGCCCACAGCTCAACGCTTTCGCTGCGCCGGGCGGGATCGTCGGCGTCAACGGGGGCTTGTTCCTCAACGCCCAGACCGAAGGCGAATATGCCTCGGTCCTGGCCCACGAACTGGCCCACTTGTCGCAGCGTCACTTCGCCCGTGGTGTCGAAGCCTCGCAACGCATGCAAGTTCCTATGATGGCTGCATTGCTGGCCGGGATCGTGATTGCCGCTGCCGGCGCAGGCGATGCCGGGATCGCAACCATTGCCGGCACCCAGGCGGCGGCGATGCAGGAACAACGACGGTTCTCGCGCCAGAACGAACAGGAAGCCGACCGTATCGGCATCATGAATCTGGAGAAGGCCGGTTACGATCCGCGCTCGATGCCGACCATGTTCGAACGGCTGATGCGCCAGTACCGCTACGATGCCAAGCCGCCGGAATTCCTGCTGACTCACCCGGTGACCGAATCGCGTATCGCCGACACCCGCAACCGTGCCGAACAGGCCAAACCGGGCGGTATCGAAGACAGCATGCGTTATCAGCTGATTCGTGCACGCGTGCAGCTGATCTATGAAGAAACCCCAGGCTTGGGTGCCAAGCGCTTCCGCGCCCAACTCGATGAAAACCCGAAAAACGACGTCGCGCGCTATGGCCTGGCAATCGCCCAGATCAAGGGCGGCCAGCTGAATGAAGCTCGCGAGAACCTCAAGCAGCTGCTGACCAAGTCGCCGAACGAGATCATCTACAACCTGGCGCAGGTCGATCTGGACATCACCAATAATCGTCTGCCCGATGCTCAGTCACGGGTTGACCGGATGCTGACTCAGTATCCGGGCAACTACCCACTGAATCAGGTGCGTGTCGATCTGCTGCTCAAGCAGAATCGAGCAGCCGATGCGGAAAAAGCGCTGGAGAACCTGCTCAAGACCCGCCCCGAAGATCCGGACGTCTGGTACCTGGTGGCCGAGACTCGCGGCCTGTCGGGCAACATCATCGGCCTGCATCAAGCTCGTGCAGAGTACTTCGCACTGATCGGCGATTATCGCCAGGCGATCCAGCAACTGGACTTCGCCAAACGCAAGGCGGGCAGCAACTTCCCGCTGTCATCGCGGATCGACGCACGGCAACGCGAGCTGATGGAGCAGGAACGCATGGTCAAGGACATGATGGGCTGACCGCTTCGAGGTCAAAATTCAGGTACAAAAAAACCGCCTCTTTCGAGGCGGTTTTTTATTCAGCCGACAACCGGTTTATTCAGCCAGCTTGAAGGTGATGAAGCTGGCGCGACCCTGGCGCAGAACCCGCATCGACACCGAGCGGTTCTTCGGCAACGCCTTGGCAATCTCGGTGAACTCCTTGGTGGAGCCGATCGCCTGGTTGTTCAGGTGAGTGATCACATCACCAGGCTGCAAGCCGATCAGGGCAGCAGGACCGTCCTGCACGTCCTTGATTACCACACCACCTTTAAGGTCGTAGGCTTTCTTCTGCTCATCGGTCAATTCGGCCACGGAAACACCCAGGCGATTGCTGCTGCGCTCCGCGCCAGATTTAGGCTGGGCGTCCAGCTCTTTGCCTTCTTCAGGGATAGCGCCGACGGTCAGCTCGACATTCTTGCGTTTGCCTTCGCGGATCACCTCAAGATTGGCTTTCGAGCCGGCCTTCAGCGCACCCACCAAGTGCGGCAGATCGGCGGACATGACGATCGGTTGACCGTTCATGCTCAGGATCACGTCGCCCACTTGCAGGCCACCCTTGGCAGCCGGACCGTCATCCTGGATCTGAGCCACCAGCGCACCGGCCGGTTTCTCAAGACCGAACGACTCGGCCAGATCTTTGCTCACTTCCTGGATCACCACACCCAACCAGCCACGGCTGACTTTACCGCCGCTTTTCAGCTGATTGGAAACGTCCATCGCCACATCGATAGGGATCGCGAACGACACGCCCATGAAGCCGCCGGAACGGGTGTAGATCTGCGAGTTGATGCCGACCACTTCACCGGCCAGGTTGAACAGCGGACCACCGGAGTTACCCGGGTTGATCGGCACGTCGGTCTGGATGAACGGAACATAGTTTTCGTTCGGCAGGCTGCGACCGATGGCACTGACGATGCCTTGGGTCACTGTGTGATCAAAGCCGAACGGCGAGCCGATGGCCACGACCCACTGACCGGCCTTCAGGTCCTGCGATTTGCCGAGCTTCAGAACCGGCAGGTTCTTGCCTTCGATTTTCAGCAAGGCGACGTCGGAACGCGGATCGGTACCGATCAGCTTGGCTTTCAACTCACTGCGATCGGCGAGGCGCACGAGAATCTCGTCGGCATCGGCGATCACATGGTTGTTTGTCAGGATGTAGCCGTCAGGCGAAATGATGAAACCCGATCCCAGGGACTGCGCTTCGCGCTGGCGATCGCCACGAGGTGAGCGTGGCTGCTGCGGCATACCACGTTCAAAGAACTCGCGCAGCATCGGCGGCAAGCCTTCAAGATCAGGCATTTGCTCGCTGGACACTTTGCGTTCCGGCAACTTCTGGGTAGTACTGATATTCACCACCGCGGGCGAGGCCTGCTCGACCAGTTGCGTGAAGTCAGGCAAGTCGGCCGCTTGCGCAGTGACCGCCTGACCGAGCACCAGCACGGTGGCAAAAATGGAGAGATAAGACTTCAAGCGTGGTATCGACATACGGCTCCCGTTACGACGAGCATGGTTAAGCGATATGGAGCAAGGAACACCGGAAACGATACGCCGGTATTTTTGTTCCGGGAACAACAAACAAGGCCAGAGCCGAGGGGCTCTGACCTATAAAAAATTTTCGGGATATTTGCAAATGAAAATGCTCGGCAAAACATTTCGAGGCCTCAACGACGGGGTAGCTATTGCCAACCTCCCGCACCCTACAGCCCCGATTGATGAGCATGACTGATCAGCTCACTGCTTGTTGGTAGCCGCGGCATCGTTGCGCATGGACAGCGCAATCCGTTCGGCGGTACCAATCGGTATTTCACCGACCACGGTCACCATTATTTCGCCTTGCGGAGTGGTCAAGCGACGGGACACAGCGACTGTTGGCCCCAGCTGGGTACGGGTGTCGGTGACTGTTGCCCCATTCAATGGCTCAAGGAACACCGAGAATCGGGCCAGACCGTCGTCGAACATCAGACTGTTGACCTGGACTTTGGTATCCGGATCCTTGTGAGAGTTACTGCTGGTCAGTTCGAAACCTGGCGGCAACCAGTCAGAATGCCAGACCTGCGCAGTCTTGACGGCGGACGCCTTGTCGCTGTCCAGGTTAATGGGCTTGCACTCGGAACCTGCCTGCAAATCGCTGTCGGAAGGCACCTCGGCAGTATCCAGCCGGGTGAACTGGAACCGTTCCAGCAGTTGCCCTTTGTCATTGAGCAACAATGACTTCAACGGCAAGCCTGTTTCCTTGTCCAGATGCAGTTCAAAACCATAGCGGTGCTGATCGCGAGGTGTCAACGAGACGATCACCGCCGAACGCCCGGCCACGCGCGACTTGCCGATGACGGCAAGGTCATACCAATTCTTTAGCTTTTGTGGATCGAGTGCACGAGCAGCGGAGTTGGGTGAGTCCCCCAGCCCTGCCATCAGGGTGCCGCTGACGCATTGAGTATGCCCATCAATGCGCACGACTTCCTGGGCCGAACCGTCGAGCTGAAGTAAACGCTCTTGGACTTTGCCATCCTGGACGCGATGCCAGATGTTATGGGTAGAAAAACTACCGTTACGCTCGTAGACGAAAGTACCGTGAAAGCTCTGCGTTTGCTCCGCCTGTCCCAGACGCTTCAGCCAGTCCTGGGCTTCATCGGCATGGGCTGGAACAATAAACCAGCCACTGAGCAGAAGCGTAAGTAGAGGTATGGCGCGCATGATCCTCCTTAACGGTTTTCCAGGCTTGCTGCACGAGCGTAAGGCAGAGCGCTCTCAGTACCTTTCAGTGCAGCCTGTTGAGCATGTTGGCGCAAGTAACCTGGCAGACGCTGATCGTGCCAGCCTGGCTGACCTTGCAATACACCGTTGGCCATAGGGCCAGTGGCGTCCGAACTCTCATTGTAGCCTGCCAATACAGCGGGACCCTTGACCTGAGGAGTGGTCAGACTTGGCTGATTAGAATGCTGAGCCAGTTCGACACCTGCGATCTCGTCCTGGTTGTACAGACGTACACCTGCCAGCACGGCAATGGTCACCGAAGCAGCGACTGCCAGACGACCCAGGCTGCGCCATGGACCACGAGAGGCTTTTGCCGGTACGGCTTCGTCAGCCAGCGCAGCAGAAACTGCCGCAGCGATGTCCAGACGAGGGAGCAGCAGGTCCTTGTGCATGACTGCCCGAGCGATCTGGTAACGAGCCCAGGTTTCGCGGGTTTCAACATCGTCGAAGGCATTCAACACCCGACGCAATTCCAGTTCGTCCGCTTCGTTATCCATCACTGCGGACAGCGATTCCTGCAGGGCTTCACGACTCATGGCGTTCCTCTCTTGGCTGTCGCCGCTGTCTCAGTTTTCCTGCAACAACGGCTGCAGGGCTTTATCGATGGCCTCCCGGGCGCGGAAGATCCGGGAGCGCACGGTACCCACCGGACACTGCATGACGCTGGCAATGTCCTCGTAACTCAGACCATCGAATTCACGTAAAGTTAAAGCCGTACGCAAATCTTCTGGCAGTTGCTGAATGGTTCGATGGACGGTGCCTTCGATCTCATCCCGCAGCAATGCACGTTCTGGCGACTCGAGATCCTTGAGGCCATGATCGCCATCATAGAACTCTGCATCCTCGGAACTGACATCGCTATCCGGCGGCCGACGGCCGCGTGAAACCAGATAGTTTTTCGCCGTGTTGATGGCGATACGGTAAAGCCACGTATAAAACGCGCTGTCTCCGCGAAAATTACCAAGTGCACGGTACGCCTTGATAAAGGCTTCCTGTGCGACATCCTGGGCTTCATGGGTGTCGTGCACGAAACGCACGATCAACCCGAGAATTTTGTGCTGGTATTTCAGCACTAGCAGATCGAAAGCTCGCTTGTCGCCGCGTTGAACGCGCTCGACCAGCTGCTGATCCTCTTCCTGGGTTAGCATGAACACTCCTCGATAAGCTCGAAGGAGGCTTGCATTACTGAACGACCAGACTTGCAAACATAGACTCGGGCTTTTCGCAAAAGTTCTCCCCCTCCAAGCAAGTTTCCTGCGGGCTCTGATTTGGCACGCACGAAAAGCGCAGCGCGGGAAACCCAGGCTGCGCGAATAATCTTGTCATCGGATTCGTCAGCAGGGACCTAACCGCAAGTCCCGCACCGAAACCGACACTGTCCTTTGTTCCAGGCAACCGTCTATTGATCTTGAGCCTTTGGCAAAAGTTCCATATTTATAGCCGCCTGAAACCGACATTGTGCAACCGTGAAACGAAAAAGACTGTTAAATCCACGATACAGTCGCCTTATCGCCAACACAGTCAAAAAAACTTCCGACGAAGAGTCCAGTCTTTTCCGTCACAGTAGTTTCACAATGCCATGTGGGCCCGGCTATTGTGCCGCTCCCCCCCTCTATATACTAGTGGGCTGTGTGGCTGTCCTGACTCGCCGATCCAGCTGTCTTGCGCCACCCCCGACCCGGGTCGCTTTGAGCGGAATCCTGAAATGAGCCAACAGTTTCAACACGATGTTCTGGTAATTGGCAGCGGTGCTGCCGGCTTGAGTCTTGCGCTGACCTTGCCCGGTCATTTGCGCATCGCCGTATTGAGCAAAGGCGACCTCGCCAATGGCTCGACCTTCTGGGCCCAGGGCGGTGTCGCCGCCGTCCTGGATGACACCGATACTGTCGAGTCCCACGTCGACGATACCCTCAACGCCGGGGGTGGCCTGTGCCATGAAGACGCCGTGCGCTTTACCGTCGAGCACAGCAGAGAAGCGATTCAATGGCTGATCGACCAAGGCGTACCCTTTACCCGTGACGAACAGTCCGGCACCGAAGACGGCGGTTTCGAGTTTCACCTGACCCGCGAAGGCGGTCACAGCCATCGACGCATCATCCACGCCGCCGATGCGACGGGTGCGGCGATCTTCAGAACCCTGCTCGACCAGGCCATACAGCGGCCCAACATCGAGCTGCTGGAACAGCGGGTCGCAATCGATCTGATCACCGAAAAGCGCCTGGGCCTTGAAGGCGACCGCTGCCTCGGTGCCTACGTCCTCAACCGCAGCACGGGTGAAGTCGACACTTACGGTGCGCGCTTCGTGATCCTTGCGTCGGGCGGCGCAGCGAAGGTCTACCTCTATACCAGCAACCCTGATGGCGCCTGCGGTGATGGCATCGCCATGGCCTGGCGTTCGGGCTGCCGGGTGGCGAACCTGGAGTTCAACCAGTTCCACCCGACCTGCCTTTATCACCCGCAAGCCAAGAGTTTCCTGATAACCGAAGCCCTGCGCGGCGAAGGCGGACACTTGAAGCTGCCTAACGGCGAACGCTTCATGCAGCGCTTCGATCCACGGGCCGAACTGGCACCACGGGACATCGTCGCCCGCGCCATCGACCATGAGATGAAGCGCCTGGGTATCGACTGCGTTTACCTGGACATCAGCCACAAGCCTGAAGACTTCATCAAGACGCACTTCCCGACGGTCTATGAACGCTGCCTGGAATTCTCGATCGACATCACCAAACAACCGATTCCGGTGGTGCCGGCGGCGCACTACACCTGCGGCGGCGTGATGGTCGATCAGCGGGGCCGCACCGACGTGCCGGGCCTGTATGCGATTGGTGAAACCAGCTTCACCGGCCTGCATGGCGCCAACCGCATGGCCAGCAACTCGCTGCTGGAATGTTTCGTTTATGCCCGTTCGGCGGCGACGGACATTCTTGAGCAGTTGCCAGAGGTGTCGATTCCGACCGCCCTGCCCGTCTGGGATGCCAGCCAGGTCACCGACTCCGACGAAGACGTGATCATCGCGCACAACTGGGACGAACTGCGGCGATTCATGTGGGACTATGTGGGCATCGTACGCACCAACAAGCGCCTGCAACGAGCCCAGCACCGAGTGCAATTATTGCTGGACGAAATCGACGAGTTCTACAGCAACTATAAAGTGAGCCGAGACCTGATCGAGCTGAGGAACCTGGCTCAGGTAGCAGACCTGATGATCCGGTCGGCCATGGAACGCAAGGAAAGTCGCGGCCTGCATTACACCCTCGACTACCCGAACCTGCTGCCGGTCGCCCTGGACACTATTCTGGTGCCGCCCACCTACGCCGACTGAACTTGAGCCGAACCCGCAGGCGTCGGTGCACATCCGCCGCCTGCGAATCCCGCGGCACGCATATCGCCCTGACACCTCGCTCGCCCCGCAGACGAAAGCGCAGCACCACAACCAACGGCAGCGCCAAGCTATCCGGTTTTAGCTGCACCGGTTGCCAGCCCTCTGCCTGATTCCACAACTGCCAGCCATCGGCATCGCGACGCAAGCCGCGAAAAGCCTGTGGGTGTGTCAGCAGAATCTGTCGCGGCAATACCCAAATGCTGTGAGCCACGCACAACGCTACGCCGAGCAGGTCGGCCCAGAGCGGTATCGAGAGAAGAAACAGCGAACCCAACGCGAACAGCTGGGCGAGAAGATAGGCCGCCAGCAACTGCCGTGAGGCATGCCAGCGGCATTCGAACGCGTTACTTGGGCTGGACACGATCCAGGATCATGCGAACCATGCGCTGCAGCTCCGGATCTTCCGATTCGGCGCGTTCCATGAACCAGCCGAACATGTCCTGATCCTCGCACTCCAGCAGGCGGACATACAGCGCGCGATCTACCTCGTTCAGATTCGCGTAAACCTCTTTCACGAACGGCACCAGAAGCACGTCAAGTTCCAGCATGCCGCGACGGCTGTGCCAAAAGAGGCGGTTCAGTTCAACGTTATCGACCATGGAGCGCTCCTCAAATAGGCCGCAAGTATACAGCCCCGAGGCGAGCCGAACAGTCGGCTTTGGTCGGCACTGACGATCCTTTGTGAACTACCCATTTCAAGGGCGCCCCCTTATGATGTCCCTCAGACTCTTTACCCTGCGATGACCCATGGCCGATTCTGCTTTTTTCTGCACCCTGTCTCACGAAGGCGTTCTCGCGGTACGCGGCTCGGATGCCAGCAAATTCCTGCAAGGCCAATTGACTTGCAACCTCAATTACCTGAGCGAAACCCAGGCCAGCCTTGGCGCGCGTTGCACGCAGAAAGGCCGGATGCAGTCGAGTTTCCGCATTCTGCTGGAAGGCGACGGAGTGCTCATGGCGATGGCCAGCGAGCTGCTGGAGCCGCAATTGGCGGACCTGAAAAAGTACGCGGTGTTCTCCAAATCGAAACTGACCGACGAAAGTGCCGGCTGGGTTCGTTTTGGCCTTGAGCATGGCGATGCGGCACTGGCCAGCCTGGGCCTGGCGCTACCGGTCGACACCGACAGCGTCGTGCGTAATGACGGCCTGATCGCCCTTCGCGTCTCGCCTGAGCGCGCTGAACTCTGGGTGAACGCCGATCAAGCCGACACCATCAAGGGCAAGCTGTCCGCCCTGCTGGCCGAAGGCGAACTGAATCAATGGCTGCTGGGCCAGATCCGCGCTGGGATCGGCCAGGTCATGCCCAGCACCCGCGAGCTGTTCATCCCGCAGATGCTCAATCTGCAAGCCGTCGGCGGCGTGAGCTTCAAGAAGGGTTGCTACACTGGCCAGGAAATCGTTGCGCGCATGCAATACCTGGGCAAACTCAAGCGTCGTCTGTATCGCTTGCAACTGGAAGGTAGTGAACTGCCTGAACCCGGCACGCCACTGTTCTCCCCGACTCACGGCAGTTCGATCGGTGAAGTGGTGATCGCTGCTCGCACCGAGCAAAACATTGAACTCCTGGCCGTGCTGCAAGCCGAAGCTGCAGAAGATGGCAACCTGCACCTTGGCGCACTCGAAGGTCCGGGCCTGCATTTGCTCGACCTGCCTTACCAACTGGATCGTGATCGCGAAATCCAGCGTTAACAGCAGCACTTGTCGCAATACCCTAGAGAAAAGAAATGAGTGAGCTGGCGGATAAGGTCCAACAGGATTTGGTTGAGGCCATCGATAATGATGACCTGGTTCTGCCAACATTACCGGAAGTGGCCCTGCAGATTCGCAAGGCCGCCGAAGACCCGGAAATCAGTGTCAGCACCCTGAGCAAAGTGATCGGCCGTGACACCGCGCTGTCGGCGCGACTGATCAAAGTGGTCAATAGCCCGTTGCTGCGCGCGACCCAGGAAGTGACTGACTTGCACACGGCCATCACCCGGCTGGGCGTCAATTACAGCAGCAACCTGGCCATCGGCCTGGTGATGGAACAGATTTTCAATGCCCGTTCCGAAGTGGTGGAACAGAAAATGCGCGAGGTCTGGCGCAAAAGCCTGGAAATCGCCGGCGTCAGCTATGCGTTGTGCCGCAGCTACACACAACTCAAGCCTGATCAAGCGGCGCTCGGCGGGCTGGTGCATCAGATTGGCGTGTTGCCGATCCTGACCTACGCCGAAGATCACTATGAATTGCTGTCAGACCCGGTCAGCCTCAACCATGTGATCGAACGCATCCATCCGCTGCTCGGCGATAAATTGCTCAGGGTCTGGGATTTTCCGGAAATGCTGGTGCAATTGCCGGGGCTGTATCTGGATTTCAAGCGGCAATCGGCGCGGGTCGACTATGTCGATCTGGTGCAAGTGGCCAGCCTGTATTGCCACAAGGACACCGACCATCCTCTGGCTCGCATCGACCCGGTCAGTGTGCCTGCCTTCGAGAAGCTGGGGATCGATCCGGAGAACGAAGCGATGTGCAAGGATCTGGAAGAGTCGCGGTCGATGTTTTACTGATTTCTGTGGCGAGGGAGCTTGCTCCCTCGCCACAACAAGCCTCTCTGCGCAGGTATGAGTGTGTTCACTCCCCCGCAATAAAACTTACCCGCACTTTCAGCCCCGCCAACTCGCCATCGTGCAGGCTGATCTGCGCCAGATGGGCGCGGCAGATCTCGCCGACAATCGCCAGCCCCAATCCCGATCCCGCCACCTGCTGGTTGCGCCGGTAAAAACGCTCGAACACCCGCTCCCGCTCTTCAAGGGGAATTCCCGGACCATCGTCCTCGACCTCCAGCACCGCCGGCGCCGTGACCCGCAGAATCACATTGCCGCCCGGTGGCGTGTGGGCCAGTGCGTTGTCCACCAGATTGCTCAACAGCTCGTTCAGCAGCGTTGGCTCACCACGCATCCACACCGGCTCGTCAGCTTCCAGCGCCAGTGCCACGCCACGTGCATGGGCCAGCGGCGCCATGGCCATGCCCAGTTCACGGGCCAATTGACTGAGATCGAGCAACTGCGCACCGCCCTCGGCGATGGCCCGGGCGCCATTCTCGACCCGTGCCAGCGAGAGCAATTGATTGGCCAGATGGGTCAGGCGATCCGTACCCTGGGCGGCCGTTTCCAGGGTGCTGCGCCAGATTTCGGGTTCGTTCGAGCGCAAGCCCAGTTCGAGGCGAGCCTTGAGCGCCGCCAGCGGCGTGCGCAGTTCATGGGCGGCATCGGCGATGAATTGCGCCTGGCGCTCGAACTGCCCGCGCAACCGCTCGGTAAAGTGATTGAGCGCACGTACCAGCGGCCCCAGCTCGTGCTGCACTTCCACCAGCGGCAAGGGGCGCAAGTCATCGGGTTGACGCTCTTCCACCGCGGTACGCAAGCGCTCCAGTGGACGCAACGCCGCACTGACCGCAAACCACACCAGCAACAACGCACCGATCGCCAGCATGCCCAGCCGCAACAAGGTGTCAGCCATCAGGCTGCGCGCCATGCGGACCCGCGCCTCATCGGTTTCCGCCACGCGGATCTCCGCCATGCCGTTCATGTTCGGTTCGCTGACCGCTTTGAGCAGGCTGACCACCCGCACGTTCTGCCCTTGATAAGTGGCATTGTAGAAACGCGCCAGCGCCGGATAGTCATCGGTGCGCGGCGTTCCCGGTGGAGGTGGCGGCAGGTTTTCGTAGCCCGAAATCAGCTTCTGATTGATGTCGTTGACCAGGTAAAAAATCCGCCCGGCGCTGTCGTAGGCGAACGTGTCGAGGGCCACGTAAGGCACGTTGGCGCTGAGGCTGCCGTCGCGCTGGGACAGGCCGGCGGCGATGGTCCGCGCCGAGGCCAGCAAGGTCCGGTCATACGCGGTGTCGGCGGCTTCGCGACCGTTCCAATACGCACTCAAACCACTGGCGAGCATCAACACCACCAGCAGCAGCGCGAGGTTCCACAGCAACCGCCAACGCAGGCTGCTGAGCTTATGCATCGCGGCTTTCCAGCAAATAGCCAAGGCCACGGAAGGTCACGATGGCCACCGGTTGGCCGTCGAGTTTTTTGCGCAAGCGGTGGACGTAGATCTCGATGGCATCGGGACTGGCCTCCTCATCCAGGCCGAAGACCTGAGCCGCCAATTGCTCCTTGCTCATCACCCGGCCGGGACGGGCGATCAGGGCTTCGAGCACTGCCTGCTCGCGGGAGGTCAGGGTCAGCAATTCTTCGCCGAGGGTGAAGCGCCGGGTGTCCAGATCGTAAGCCAGCACGCCACAGCGTTGCTGGCGTTCACCGCCGAGCACACTGCGGCGCAGCAAGGCTTTGACCCGGGCTTCGAGTTCGGTCAGTTCGAAAGGTTTGGCCAGGTAATCGTCAGCCCCCAGGTTCAGGCCATGGACCCGGTCCTTGACGTCGCTGCGGGCGGTCAGCATCAGCACCGGCAGGTTCTTGCCCCGGGCCCGCAAGCGCGCCAGCACTTCGAAACCGTCCATGCGCGGCAAGCCGACATCAAGGATCGCCATGGCGTATTCCTCGCTGCTCAAGGCCAGGTCGGCCGCCACACCGTCGTGCAGCACATCCACGGTCAGCCCGGTGCTCTTGAGCGCCTGGGCGACACTTTCGGCAAGCTGCAGATGGTCTTCGACGAGCAGAACACGCATGGATCTTTACCTCATTCAGGGATGGTCGACGCCATTCTTTGGCGCGGAGTTTACAGCCGCATCCGTCGCTGTGAAGCCCGAAAACCGTGAAAGTCAGCTGAAAGGTTAGCGAAAGGTTAGCCGGTTAGAGTCCCGCTACGGACAGCTTTCACTGCCGTAGTCAGAGCACATAGCGATACGAAAAACGCCCCGAAGCGTTTTCGCCAATAAGAATAATAAACGGAGTATGTCACCATGCTGTCCATGCAGCTTCAGGCTCGCCCGCCTGTTCGTTTTTCCCGCCTCAACCACACCGCCCTTGTCAGCGCCGCCGCCCTCGCCGGCTTTTCGCCGTTGAGCCAGGCTGCCTTCTTCGAAGACAGTAAGGCAACCTTCGAAACCCGCAACATGTATTTCAACCGCGACTTTCGCGATGGCACCAGCGCCCAGCAATCCAAGCGGGACGAATGGGCCCAGGGGTTCATGCTCAATCTGCAATCGGGTTACACCGACGGCACCGTGGGGTTTGGTGTCGATGCGCTGGGCATGCTGGGGGTAAAACTCGATTCGAGTCCGGACCGCACCGGTACCGGCCTGCTGCCAACCCATGACGACGGGCGCGCGGCGAACGAGTATTCCAAGCTCGGCCTGACCGGCAAAGTGAAGATCTCCGCCACGGAGCTGAAAATCGGCAGCCTGATTCCGGAACTGCCGATCCTCAAGCCCAACGACGGTCGCATTCTGCCGCAGACCTTTGAAGGCGGGATGCTGACCTCCAAAGAGATCAAGAACCTGACCTTCACCGGCGGGCGTCTGGAGAAAGCCAAGGACCGCGACAGCACCGACTTCGAAGACATCGCCCTCAACAACAAGAACAGCCGCTTCGCCGGCACCGTGGCAGGCAAGCATTTTGACTTTGGCGGCGTGGACTACAAGTTCACCGACAAGATCACCGGCAGCTACCACTTCGCTCAACTCGACGAAGTCTACAACCAGCACTTCCTCGGCGTTGTCGCTTCGCAACCGTTCGGCCCCGGCACTTTCGGTACCGACCTGCGGTTTGCCATCAGTGACGATGAGGGCGCGGCCCGTGGCGGCAAGATCGACAACAAATCCCTGAACGGGCTGGTGAGCTACGCCTTGAGCGGGCATAAACTCAGCGCCGGCTATCAGCGCATGTCCGGTGACAGCGCCTTCCCCTACGTCGATGGCAGCGATCCGTACCTGGTCAACTTCGTGCAGATCAATGACTTTGCCGGCGCCGAAGAACACTCCTGGCAGGCACGTTACGACTATGATTTCGCCAAACTCGGCGTTCCCGGCCTGAGCTTCATGAGCCGTTACGTGAGCGGCGACAACATCAAGCTCAAGAACGGTGATGAAGGCAAAGAGTGGGAACGCAACACCGAGATCAAATACGTCGTACAAAGCGGCGCCCTCAAGGACGTTGCCGTACGCCTGCGCAATGCCACCTACCGTTCCAACTACTCCGCTCGCGATGCCGATGAAGTGCGTCTGCTGGTGAGCTATAGCGTTGCCCTTTGGTAATTCAGTACGTCCATAACAAAAACTCTTAAGGAGACTTGAATGAACCTATCACTGCGAAAAGTTGCTCTGGCCACCGGCATCATGCTGTTCGCCGGCCAATTGCTGGCCGAACCCAAACGCCCGGAATGCATCGCCCCGGCTTCGCCGGGCGGCGGTTTCGACCTCACCTGCAAACTGGCGCAAAGCGCGCTGGTCAACGAAAAACTGCTGACCAAACCGATGCGCGTGACCTACATGCCCGGCGGTGTCGGCGCGGTGGCGTACAACGCTGTGGTCGCTCAGCGCCCGGCCGATGCCGGTACGCTGGTGGCCTGGTCCAGCGGTTCGCTGCTGAACCTGGCGCAAGGCAAATTCGGGCGTTTCGATGAAAGCGCCGTGCGCTGGTTGGCGGCGGTTGGCACCAGTTATGGCGCCATCGCGGTGAAAAGCGATTCGCCCTACAAGACCCTGGACGATCTGGTCAAAGCCCTGAAAAAAGACCCAAGCTCGGTGGTGATCGGTTCCGGCGGCACCGTCGGCAGCCAGGACTGGATGCAAACCGCCCTGATCGCCAAAGCGGCCGGGATCAACCCGCGCGACCTGCGTTACGTCGCCCTCGAAGGCGGCGGTGAAATCGCCACCGCCCTGCTCGGCGGCCACATCCAGGTTGGCAGCACCGACATCTCCGACTCCATGCCACACATCCTGAGCGGTGACATGCGTCTGCTGGCGGTGTTCTCCGAGAAGCGTCTGGACGAGCCGGAAATGAAAGACATTCCGACCGCTAAAGAGCAGGGCTACAACATCGTCTGGCCGGTGGTTCGCGGCTTCTACCTCGGGCCAAAAGTCAGCGACGAAGACTACGCCTGGTGGAAAAACGCCTTCGACAAACTGCTGGCCTCCGAGGATTTCGCCAAGCTGCGCGATCAGCGTGAACTGTTCCCGTTCGCCATGACCGGCCCGGAGCTCGACACCTACGTGAAGAAGCAGGTCGCGGACTACAAAGTGCTGGCCAAAGAGTTCGGCCTGATCCAGTGATCGCCTCTGTCTAGCGGCTGCGGCCCCGGTTCTCGGGGTCGTGGCCCAGGAGTTCCCCATGCTCATACAACGCATTTTTGCTTCGGTGCTGTTGCTGGCCTGTGTCGGCCTGGCGCTGATGGCGTGGCCGTATCAAGCGGCTTTTTCCTACGAACCGGTCGGGCCTCGCGCCTTCCCCCTGCTGATGCTCGGCCTGATGGGCCTGGCTTTGCTGTACATGGTGTTTCGGCCGGCGCCGATCGTGCACAGCGATGACGACCCGAAACTGGACCGCGAAACCCTGATCAAGATCGGCATCTGCGTGGCGCTGTTGCTGGTGTTCGCCGGGGCCTTCGAACCCCTTGGTTTCATCGTCGCCAGCATTCTGATCGGGGTCCCGATGGCACGCCTGTATGGCGGCCGCTGGCTGCCCAGCGCGGTGATCATCAGCCTGATGGCCATCGGTCTTTATCTGCTGTTCGACAAGTTGATGGACGTGCCACTGCCGTTGGGCGTGCTCGACGTTCTGGAGAACTGATATGGATACTCTTGGCTATTTGGGTCAGGGCTTCGGCGTTGCGCTGAGCCCGTACAACCTGGTGACCGCACTGTGCGGCACCTTGATCGGGACCGTCGTCGGGCTGCTGCCGGGGCTGGGGCCGATCAACGGCGTGGCGTTGCTGATTCCGATCGCGTTCGCCCTCGGCCTGCCACCGGAGTCGGCGTTGATCCTGCTGGCGGCGGTGTACCTGGGTTGCGAATACGGCGGCCGGATCAGCTCCATCCTGCTGAACATTCCGGGCGAAGCCTCCACCGTCATGACCACCCTCGACGGTTACCCGATGGCCCGCAAGGGTCTGGCCGGTGTAGCGCTGTCGCTGTCGGCGTGGAGTTCGTTCATCGGTGCCTTCATCGCGACTTGCGGCATGGTGCTGTTCGCCCCGCTGCTGGCGAAATGGGCGATTGCCTTCGGACCGGCGGAGTATTTCGTACTGATGGTGTTTGCGATTGTCTGTCTCGGCGGCATGGCCGGCGACCGACCGCTGAAGACCTTCATTGCAGCGCTGATCGGTCTGTTTCTGTCGAGCGTCGGCATCGATGCCAACAGCGGCGTATACCGCTTCACCGGGGATAACATTCATCTGACAGACGGCATTCAGTTCGTCGTGCTGGTATTGGGCCTGTTCTCCATCAGCGAAATCCTCTTGCTGCTGGAAAAAACCCACCGTGGCCAGGAAGCGGTGAAAGCCACCGGGCGCATGATGTTCAACTTCAAGGAAGCCTCGGCGGTGTTCGTGGTAAACGTCCGTTGCGGTTTGCTGGGCTTCATCATGGGCGTATTGCCGGGTGCCGGCGCGACGCTGGCCAGCGCGGTGGCCTACATGACCGAGAAACGTATCGCCGGCGCCAAGGGCACTTTCGGCCAAGGCGACATGCGTGGCCTCGCGGCTCCGGAAACCGCCATCGGTGGCGCAGCCTGCGGTGCCCTGGTGCCGATGCTGACCCTCGGTGTTCCGGGCTCGGGGACCACGGCGGTGATGATCGGCGCACTGTCGCTGTACAACATCACCCCGGGCCCGCTGTTATTCCAGCAGCAGCCAGACATCGTCTGGGGCCTGATCGCGTCGTTGTTCGTCGCCAACGTGATGCTGGTGATCCTCAACATCCCGATGATCCGCATCTTCACCCGCATCCTCGCCGTGCCGAACTGGGCACTGGTGCCGGTGATCGCGATCATCACCGGGATCGGCGTCTACGCCGTACACGCCACCACCTTCGACCTGTTCCTGATGATCGGCATCGGCATCTTCGGCTACATCCTGCGCAAGCTGGACTTCCCGTTGTCGCCGGTACTGCTGGGCTTCATCCTCGGTGGTCTGATGGAACAGAACCTACGTCGCGCGCTGTCGATTTCCAACGGTGCACTGGAAATCCTCTGGTCGAGCCCGATCACGTTCGGTTGCTGGGTGCTGACTGCCATCATGTTGCTGATGCCGCTGCTGCGCATCTGGCGCAAACGTTCGGTCGCCCGGCGCGCTATCGCCGATGCCTGATCGAACACCCTTCAAAGCCTGGTGGGGTACACCGCTGGTCGGTCTGCTGGGCGGTTACCTCGCCAGCCAGATCGGCTGGCCTCTACCGTGGATGGTCGGCTCGTTACTGGCGATCATCCTCGTGCGCTGCCTGACACCCTGGCAACTGGCGGAAATCCCTGGCGGGCGCAAGTGCGGCCAGTGGGTTGTCGGCATCGGCATCGGCCTGCACTTCACCCCGGTGGTGATGGAGCAGGTGCTGAGCCACTTCGGTCTGATCTTCTTCGGTGCGTTGGTCACCAGCCTGTCCGCGGTGGTCGGGGTCTGGTTGATGCGGCGTACCGGCGAAGATCGCGCCACGGCGTTCTTTTCCAGCATGCCCGGTGGCTCCGGGGAGATGGTCAACCTCGGCGCCCGCAATGGCGCGGTGCTCAGCCGTGTCGCGGCGGGACAAAGCCTGCGGGTGCTGGTGGTGGTGCTGTGTGTGCCGGCGGCGTTCAAGTATCTGTTGGGCGACGGTGCGCCGGCCTTGCATGCTGCGACCGTCAACTGGTGGTGGCTGGCCCTTCTGTTCCCGGCGGGCGCCCTGGCCGCCTGGATCTGGGAGCGCCTGCGGCAACCCAACCCCTGGCTGTTCGGGCCGTTACTGGTGAGTGCGGCAGTGAGCATTGGTTGGGACCTGCACATCGGCTTGCCCAACGGCGGCAGTCAGATCGGCCAGTGGCTGATCGGCAGCGGGTTGGGCTGCCACTTCAATCGACAGTTCTTCCGACGGGCACCGTCCTTCATGGGCCGGACCCTAATCGGCACGGTGTTGACCATGTTGATCGCCACGCTGGCGGCACTGGGGTTGAGTGTATTGACCCATCTGGATCTGCGTTCGCTGACGCTGGGCATGATGCCCGGCGGGATTGCCGAGATGAGTTTGACGGCTGAAACCCTGCAACTATCGGTACCGCTGGTGACGGCGATGCAGGTGATGCGGCTGTTGTTCGTGTTGTTTTTGGCGGAGCCGTTGTTCAGGTATTGGAACCGGGAGCCGGATTCTCCCTGATATGAGTCCTGTGGCGAGGGGGCCTGTCGGAACGCCGCATCGCCCCGTTCGGCTGCGAAGCTGTCGTAAAATCTGAGGACTTCGGTGTGGTTGGTTTTGGGGCCGCTGCGCGACCCAACGGGGGCAAGCCCCCTCGCCACAATCTTCACACCGGCGGCAACCGCCACTCGATCGGCGTCTCGCCATTCTGTTCCAGAAACTTGTTCGCCCGACTGAAATGCCCGCACCCGAGGAAGCCGCGATAAGCCGACAGCGGCGACGGGTGAACCGACGTCAATACCAAATGCTTGGTGGCGTCGATGAGTTTCTGCTTGCTCTGGGCATGCGCACCCCACAGCAGGAACACCAGATGCGGCTGGTGCTCGCTGACCACTTCGATAATCCGGTCGGTAAAGTGCTGCCAGCCCTTGCCCGCGTGGGCGTTGGCATTCGCCCGCTCCACGGTCATGGTGGTATTGAGCATCAACACGCCCTGCTCCGCCCAACTCTGCAGGTAGCCATGGTTGGGGATGTCGATGTTCAGGTCGCGTTTCAACTCTTTATAGATGTTCATCAGCGACGGCGGCGCCGGTACACCCGGCTGCACCGAGAAGCACAGCCCATGGGCCTGACCTGGGCCGTGGTATGGATCCTGCCCGAGGATGACCACCTTGACCTTGTCCAGCGGCGTGGAATTGAGCGCATTGAAAATCAACGGTCCCGGCGGATAGATCTCCTTGCCCGCCGCGCGTTCCTGTTGCAGGAAAGTGCGCAACTCTGCCATGTAAGGCTGGTCGAATTCGGCACGCAGGGCCTCCTTCCAGCTCGGTTCGAGTTTGATACGGTCGTCAGCAGTCATGGTTACATCCGGCAAAAACAATGGGGCGAACCCTAGGAAAGCCCATCACGCTTGTCAATTGATCTGACGCAGATCCGGCATTTTCCTATAGAGCGATCATACTGAACGCTCAAATTCCCGATCGAGGTCATGATGAATCTGCACTTCGAAGAACTCACCGGCACCGACGGCGCACGCATCGGCATCGCCAGCCTGGATGCCGAAAAGTCCCTCAACGCCCTCTCCTTGCCGATGATCAACGCCTTGCGCGATCAACTGGACGCCTGGGCCAAGGAACCACAGATCGTTTGTGTACTGCTGCGCGGCAATGGCGACAAGGCCTTTTGCGCCGGCGGTGAAGTGCGCAGTCTGGTGGAAGCGTGTCGCGCCCATCCCGGGGAAGTACCGCCCTTGGCTGCGCACTTCTTCGCGGCAGAATATCGCCTCGACTTCAAGTTGCACACCTACCCGAAACCGTTGATCTGCTGGGGTCATGGTTACGTGCTGGGCGGCGGCATGGGGCTGCTGCAAGGGGCGGGCATTCGGGTTGTCACGCCGAGCAGCCGATTGGCGATGCCGGAGATCAGTATCGGTTTGTACCCGGACGTCGGCGCCAGCTGGTTTCTGTCGCGGCTGCCCGGCAAGCTCGGATTGTTTCTCGGCTTGACCGGCGCCCGGATGAACGGTCGCGATGCAATCGATCTGGACCTCGCGGACCGCTTTTTGCTCGATCAACAACAGCCGGAGCTGATCGAAGGTTTGCTGCAATTGAACTGGCAGGAACAGACCGCCATGCAGCTCAACAGCCTGCTCAAGGCCTTGCAACAAGAAGCGCTCGTAAAAATGCCCGAAGCGCAGTGGCTGCCGCGACGCCAGCAGATCGACGAGTTGCTGGATGTCAGCGACGTTCGTTGTGCCTGGAAGGCCATCAGTGCGCTACGCGTTCATAAAGACCCGCTGCTCAGTCGTGCGGCCTGCACCATGATTGAAGGCTCGCCCCTGACCGCTCATCTGGTGTGGGAACAGATCGCCCGCGCCCGGCACCTGTCGCTGGCTCAAGTCTTTCAGATGGAATACACCATGAGCCTCAATTGCTGCCGTCATCCGGAACTCAGCGAGGGCGTGCGCGCGCGGTTGATCGACAAGGACCAGAAACCTCACTGGCACTGGCCGGATATCAACACGGTGCCGGAGGCGGCGGTGGAAGCGCATTTTCACAAGGTCTGGGAAGGTCGGCATCCGTTGGCCGATCTGTCGGAATACTGAAATCCAGGCAAAAAAAAGCGGCGCTTCATGCGCCGCTTTTGATTGAGGAGTTAGCGACGGCCGCCTCGGCCATCGTTGTCGCCATGATCGCCTCTTCCGCCATGGTGATCCCGTCCACTGTGGCCCCGGGAATCGTCGTTCCAGTTGCCGCGACTACGACCATCCCAACCGTCGCGACGACCATCCCAACCACCGCGGTCATGACGGTCCCATCCGCGATTCTGGCTGCCGCGGTAGTCGTAATAGCGCGGTGCCGGTTGATAAACCCGCGGCTGGTAGTAATAACGTGGCGATGGCTGGTAATACCGTGCAGGCGGCGAGTAATACCTGCGCGGAGCTGTGTAGTAACCACCATCGGAGTAATACGGCGCTGGGGACGTGTAGACATCCGAGCGGTAGTAGCTGTCGCCATCGGAATAGGGCACGCACGCACCAAGAAACAATCCCGATAGAACGATCAGCAGAATATGGCGGAGCTGTTTTCGACAGAGCATGGCGGCCTCCTGGACCGCGAGTGAGCCACGCCAGCGACGCTGGCAGGCGACAGTCAATTGTTCGGCGACTGTCGAAAGATCAGACAGTGAAATCGGGATCTGGTGCGTTTCTGTAACACGCCGAAACAAGTAGCCGATGAAAGGTTTTTCATCCTGCGCAAAAGAAAACGGCGCCTGCGTAAGCCGCAGGCGCCGTTGTGCTCATGAGCCGTTTAGCGATGCCCGCGATCGTGATCACCATGGTAATAGCGAGGCCCACTGAAATAGTAGTAACGATAACCCCCGTAAAAGCGTGGGCCACCGTAGTAGTAAGGTGAGTAGTAATAGCCGGGGTAGTAATAAGGTGCCGGATAAACATCGGCGCCCCCTACATAGTAGTAACACCCGGACAGACCCAAACCAAAAAACACACTGAGCAGTATTTGGCGGAGCTTTTTCTGACAGAACATGGAGGCCTCCTGAAAGACCTGCAACGGCAGTCGAGTCACACCTGTTTTGACTTTAAAACAGGCACCGAGTGCCTGATCGCATCGACCTTCAGATCAGCGGCTAGCTGTCCTTCTACGGTGCATACCCATGCGCTGCGCACCATGACAAGGCAAAGCGCCCCTCCCCTGTTTGTCTCGCCCTCCCTTCCATGCCCCCAGCCAGAGCGCTCAAGCCGACTTGGCACGGCTCTCGCTTAACCAAAGACGTGCAGGAGTCATCACAGGTTCGCGGCACCACAATATGCAATGGCTGACTAGGGTTCCGGCTCGCAATCGCGAGTGACTGGTCCGAGAGTTGGCGACCTCCAGTTGAGGTTACACGGCGGGACAAAAGCCCGGGAGACAAGCCACCGTTCGCGGTGCCGCTGCCTTCCTGTCCGCCCTTGATCAACTGGAGAACCATCCCATGTCCCGACTTCGTTTACCCGCCCTGCTCGCCGCTGCTTTTGCAGCCCTCGTGAGCGTCTCGTCCCACGCCGCACAGAAAGACCATTTCAGCGTCTGCTGGACTATCTACGCCGGCTGGATGCCCTGGGAATATGCCGGCAGCCAGGGCATCGTCGACAAATGGGCGAAAAAGTACGGCATCAAGATCGATGTGGTGCAGCTCAACGACTACGTCGAATCCATCAACCAATACACCGCCGGCCAGTTCGACGGCTGCACCATGACCAACATGGACGCGCTGACCATTCCGGCTGCCGGTGGCGTCGACAGCACAGCGCTGATCGTCAGCGACTTCTCCAACGGCAACGACGGCATCGTGCTCAAAGGCGAAGGCAAGAAAGTCACCGACCTCAAGGGCATGGACGTCAATCTGGTGGAGCTGTCCGTCTCCCATTATCTGTTGGCCCGTGCTCTGGACTCGGTAGACCTTACCGAGAAAGACCTGAAAGTAATCAACACCTCCGATGCCGATATCTCGGCTGCCTTCAACACCGAACAGGTTCACGCCGTCACCACCTGGAACCCGATGCTCTCGGACATCAAGGCCAAGCCTGCGGTGACCGAAGTGTTCAATTCCAGCCAGATCCCCGGCGAAATCATGGACATGATGGTGGTCAACAGCGCCACCCTCAAAGACAACCCGGCCCTGGGCAAAGCCCTGACCGGCGCCTGGTTCGAAGTGGTCGCGTTGATGAACGCGAAAAACGCCACCAGCCAGGCCGCCCTCGAACACATGGCCAAAGCCTCGGGCACCGACCTGGCCGGTTTCCAGGCGCAACTCGACACCACCAAACTGTTCGCCACGCCCAAAGAAGCCCTGGCGTTCTCCACCAGCAAGCAACTGCCCGACACCATGCGCAAGGTCGCCGAGTTCTCGTTCCAGCACGGCTTGTTGGGTGAAGGCGCCAAGGACACCAGCGCCATCGGCATGGCCTTCGCCAATGGCGTGACCAGCGGCGATAAAGGCAACCTCAAGCTGCGCTTCGACCCGACTTACGTGCAGATGGCCGCCGACGCCAAGCTGTAAGACAGGAGGAGCTGGCCATGCGCCTGATCAATCGCCACCCGGATCGCCCGAGTCGCCTGCTGTTGGTGATCCTGCCGTTCGCCCTGGTGCTGTTCGCCTACTTCATGGGCTCGGCCGAACGGCTGATGGACAACCCCAACGACAAACTGCTGCCCAGTGCCGTGCAGATGACCGACGCGGTGAAACGCCTGGCCTTCACCGCCGACGCCCGCACTGGTGAATACCTGCTCTGGCAAGACACCGCCTCCAGCCTGCGGCGGTTGACCATCGGCCTCGGCATCAGTGCTTTGGCCGGGCTGTGCCTGGGCATCGTCGCCGGTACGCTACCGCTGTTTGGCACACCGTTATCGCCCGTGCTGACAGTGCTGTCGATGGTGCCGCCGCTGGCGATCCTGCCGATTCTGTTCATCGTGTTCGGGTTGGGGGAGTTGTCGAAAGTGATGCTGATCGTGATCGGCATCACCCCATGCCTGGCCCGTGATCTGGAACAGCGCGCCCGGGAAATTCCGCTGGAATTGCTGATCAAGGCGCAGACCCTCGGTGCTTCAACCTGGACTCTGATGCTGCGTGTGGTGCTGCCGCAATTGCTGCCGCGCCTGCTGATCTCGTTGCGACTGATGCTCGGCTCGGCGTGGTTGTTTTTGATCGCCGCCGAAGCCATCGCCTCCACGGACGGTTTGGGTTACCGGATCTTCCTGGTGCGCCGCTACCTGGCGATGGACGTGATTCTGCCCTACGTGGCGTGGATCACCCTGCTCGCCTGGCTGATGGACTGGGGCCTCAAGCGCCTGACCCAACGGGCCTTTCCCTGGCACCAAGGTGCCTCCAAATGAGTTATAAAGGGGCGCGGGCATGAGCTTCATCACAGTGAAAAACGTCTGGCAGCAATACGCCGATCAGGTGGTGCTTGAAGGGCTGAACCTGAGCGTCAACGAAGGTGAGTTCTGCACCTTGGTCGGCGCGTCGGGTTGCGGCAAATCGACCTTCCTGCGGCTATTGCTCGGCCAAGAACGCGCCAGTCGTGGCGAGATTCTGTTGGACGGTCAGGCATTGGCTGGCGAACCGGATTCGAGCCGTGGCGTGGTGTTCCAGCGCTATTCGGTGTTCCCGCACCTGACCGTGCTGGACAACGTCGCCCTCGGCCTCGAACTGCCGCGCTCGCCTTTACTGGGGCGGTTGTTCGGCAGCGCTAAAAAAGAGGCACACGAACACGCCTCAGTGTTGCTGCACAAAGTCGGCCTCGGCCATTCGCTGGACAAGTATCCGGCGCAACTCTCCGGTGGCATGCAGCAACGGCTGGCGATTGCCCAGGCATTGATCATGAAGCCGCGGGTCTTGCTCCTCGACGAACCGTTCGGCGCCCTCGATCCGGGCATCCGCAAAGACATGCACAGCCTGCTGCTGGAGCTGTGGCGCGAGACGCAACTGACGGTGTTCATGGTCACCCACGACCTGTCCGAAGGTTTCAGTCTCGGCACCCGCTTGCTGGTGTTCGACAAGGTCCGTGTCGACCCGCACGCCCCCGGCGCCTATGGCGCACGCATCACCTACGACATCCCTTTGAACAGCGACCGCCGCGCCAACCGCGCCGCCGTCGACGCCCTGCCGGCAACACTGGCAGGCACGCTTCGTATCGCTTAGAGGAATCTGCACATGACCGATTCGACCCAACTGTTCCCGCCGTTCGCCGAAGAAATGCTCCCCGGCGGCGGCCATCGTTCATTCGTCCTCAGACGCGGCCAATTGCTGCGCCTGACCGACCTGCGCGGCGGTGCCAACGTCAGCCTGACGTTGCTCAACGCCAACGAAAAAACCGAACGCCTGAATCTGCCCGACAGCCTCAAATGCCAACACACCGCCAAGCTCACCACCGGCCATTGCCTGTACTCGGACATGGGCCGCGTGCTGGCGGCCATCACCGCCGACACCTGTGGCTGGAGCGACAGCCTCGGCGGCGTGCTCTGCGCTGAAGAAGTCGCACAAAAATATGGCCAGGGCCGCTATCAGGAACTGCGCAACGGTTTCTTCCGCAACGGCACCGACAACTTGTTGGTGGAGCTGGGCAAGTGGGGACTGGGCCTGTCCGACCTGCTGATGACGCTCAATCTATTCAGCCGTGTGAACGTCGATGAGGCTGGCCGTTTCCACTTCGTCGAAGGCAATTCCAAGGCTGGCGATTACATCGAACTGTACGCACCGATGGACACTCTGGTGGTGCTCACTGCCCTGCAACACCCGATGGATCCGTCGCCGGAATACGCACCGAAACCGCTGAAGCTGAGCTGGATGAACGCCGATGCCAGCGTCGCCGAACACTGCCGCACCTCGCGCCCGGAAAACGAGCGCGGCTTCATCAACACCGACCGTCTGTTCGCCTGAGGATCGCTGCCATGTCACTCGCTATCGCCACCGCCCACAAGCAACCGGAAACAGCGGTCTACCGCGCCACCATCGCCGCCGGTGAACCCTGGCTGATGGAGGTCAAGGCCGGCCAGACCCTGCGTATCCTCGACCTGGAAGGCAATCAGGCGGTCGACACTCTGTTCTACAGCCTTGCCAATCCCAAGGAACGCTATGACGTGCAACGCACGTTGCGTCGGCAGAACAGCGTCTACCTGAGCACCGGCAGCGTGCTCTATTCCAACCTCGGCAAGCCAATGCTGACCATCGTCGAAGACACCTGCGGGCGTCACGACACCCTCGGCGGTGCCTGCGCGCAAGAGAGCAACACCGTGCGTTACGCCCTGGAAAAACGCTACATGCACAGCTGCCGCGACAACTACCTGCGCGCCTGCGCCCACGACGGGCGCCTGGGCAAGGGCGACATCGGGCCGAACATCAATTTTTTCATGAATGTGCCGGTGACGGCCGATGGCGGGCTGACGTTTGAAGACGGGATTTCAGCGCCCGGCAAATACGTCGACTTGCGCGCCGAGATGGACGTGATCGTGCTGATCTCCAACTGCCCGCAACTGAACAACCCGTGCAACGCCTACAGCCCCACGCCTGCGGAGCTTTTGGTATGGAACTGAAACTTGCGCGTTTGCGGCGGTGGTTGTTTGCCCTGTGTCAGGCCCGCTCCGGCCAGTGCCTCAAACAACGCTGATCCCTGTGGCGAGGGAGCTTGCTCCCGCTGGGTCGCGAAGCGGCCCCAAACCCTGCTATCGCGCTATGTCTGACGGACCACAGCAGCAGGTTTTGCGACTGCTGCGCAGCCGAGCGGGAGCAAGCTCCCTCGCCACAAAAAAGCGTGAATTTTGTTCATCCGGGACGGCCCGGGTGCATCTCGAAAAACTGCGGGACGGCCCGCATCCCAGGTCGAGGCTGATGCGCTATCGCCTCCAGGGGTTATGCCATGTTCGAAAAAGTCCTCATCGCCAACCGTGGCGCCATTGCCTGCCGCATTCTGCGGACCCTGCGAGAGTTGCAGGTCAAGGGCGTCGCCGTTTACTCCGAAGCCGACGCCGCCAGCCTGCATATCCTGCAAGCCGATGAAGCTCACAGGCTGGGTGAAGGCGCCGCGGTCGGCACTTACCTTGCCGTGGACAAAATCCTCGCCATCGCCAAATCTACCGGCGCTACGGCGATCCATCCCGGCTACGGATTCCTCTCGGAAAACGCCGCGTTCGCCGAGGCCTGCGAAGCAGCCGATATCGCCTTCATCGGCCCCACGCCTGAGCAACTGCGCGTGTTTGGCCTCAAACACACCGCCCGCGCCCTGGCCAAACAACACGGTGTGCCGATGCTCGAAGGCACCGAACTGCTCGACAGCCTTGACGCGGCATTGATCGCCGGCGAACAGGTCGGCTACCCGGTGATGCTCAAAAGCACCGCCGGCGGTGGCGGCATCGGTATGCGCGTGTGCCGCAGCGCCGCCGAATTGGGCGAATCCTTCGAAGCGGTCAAACGCCTCGGGCAGAACAACTTCAGCGACGCCGGTGTGTTCATCGAAAAGTACATCCAGCGCGCGCGACATCTGGAAGTGCAGGTGTTCGGCGACGGCCAGGGCGAGGTGATTGCCCTCGGCGTGCGCGACTGTTCGGTGCAGCGGCGCAACCAGAAAGTCCTTGAAGAAACCCCGGCACCCAACCTGCCCGACGGCATGGCCGAAGCGCTCTGCCTTGCCGCGATCAAACTCGCCAAGGCAGTGAATTACCGCAGCGCCGGCACCGTGGAGTTCGTCTTCGACAGTGACGCCCAGCGTTTCTATTTTCTTGAAGTGAACACCCGTTTGCAGGTGGAGCACGGTGTCACCGAGCAAGTGTGGGGCGTGGATCTGGTGCGCTGGATGGTGGAACTGGCGGCCGGAGATTTACCGCCATTGAACGCATTGAGCCAAGGCTTGAAAGCTAACGGCCACGCGATCCAGGCAAGGCTCTACGCCGAAGATCCGGGGCGCGATTTTCAACCGAGCCCCGGCCTGCTGACGGCGGTAAGTTTCCCCGTCGCCGATGGCAAACACCTGCGCATCGACACGTGGGTCGAGGCCGGTTGCGAGATCCCGCCGTACTTCGACCCGATGATTGCCAAGGTCATCCGCTGGGCGCCGACTCGCGAAGAAGCCCGCGCTGACCTGCTCCAAACCTTGGGCGACAGCCTGTTGTACGGCGTGGAAACCAACCGCGATTACCTGCGACAGATTCTGCTCGATGCGCCCTTTGCCAGCGGCCAGCCATGGACCCGTTGTCTGGAAGCGCTGGTCTACCAGGCCAACACCTTCGAGGTGATCAGCGCCGGCACCCAGACCAGCGTTCAGGACTATCCGGGGCGTCTTGGTTACTGGGCGGTGGGCGTGCCGCCGTCGGGGCCGATGGACAGTCGTGCATTGCGTTTGGGTAATCTTTTACTGGGTAACGATGAAGGCGCAGCGGCCCTGGAAATCACCATGAGCGGGCCGATGCTGCGCTTCAATTGTGATGCGGTTGTGGCAGTGACCGGTGCGCAGATTCCATTGACGCTGAACGGTGAAGCGGCACCGATGAACACCGCGCTGCTGATTCCGGCCGGGGCCACAGTGCATCTCGGCACAATCGCCGGTGCAGGCGCTCGCAGCTATCTGTGCCTGCGCGGCGGCCTGCAAGTACCGGATTACCTGGGCAGCAAAAGTACCTTCACCCTCGGTCAGTTCGGTGGCCATGGCGGTCGTGCGTTGCGTGCCGGGGACGTGTTGCATGTGCCAGCCTTGATCGACCGTAGCGCGGGTGTTCAATTGCCTGATGAGCAGGTCACCGAGTTGCCGGCCGTGCGGCAAATTCGGGTGATCTACGGCCCCCATGGCGCGCCGGAATACTTCACCGAACACTACATCGGCACCTTCTTCGCCACTCAATGGGAAGTGCATTTCAACTCCAGCCGCACCGGTGTGCGGCTGATCGGGCCGAAGCCGGAATGGGTACGGGCCGACGGTGGCGAAGCCGGGTTGCATCCCTCGAATATTCACGACAATCCGTACGCCATTGGCGCGGTGGATTTCACCGGTGATATGCCGGTAATCCTCGGTCCCGATGGTCCGAGCCTCGGTGGGTTTGTCTGCCCGGTGACGGTGATCGAAGCGGATCTTTGGCAGCTCGGGCAGCTCAAGGCTGGGGACAAGGTGCAGTTCCAACCGGTCGATCTCGAGACCGCCCGTAACCTCGCCTTGAAATGGGATTCCTGTGGGAGCTGGCTTGCCTGCGATGAGGCCCGATCAGACACCGCATCAACTTCATCGCAGGCAAGCCAGCTCCCACAGGGGGTTGTGTCGCCTGTGATGCTGGATATCGGCCAGGGAGATACACGGTTGGTCGCCCGGTTGTCGGGGGATACTCACCTGTTACTGGAAATCGGCGCACCGGAACTGGACCTGGTCCTGCGCTTCCGCGCCCACGCGCTGATGCAGGCATTGGAAAGCAAACAGCTGCACGGGGTGATCGACCTGACGCCGGGCATCCGTTCGCTGCAGGTGCATTACCAACCGGAGCAACTGCCGCTTGCCGATCTGCTGGGCATCGTCGCCGGTGAGTGGGACGCCGTGTGCGCCGCCAAAGACTTGCAGGTTCCCTCACGCATCGTGCACCTGCCGCTGTCGTGGGATGACCCGGCTTGCCAGTTGGCCATCGAGAAATACATGACCACCGTGCGCAAGGACGCCCCATGGTGCCCGAGCAATCTGGAGTTCATCCGGCGCATCAACGATCTGCCGAACCTCGACGAAGTGCAGCGCACGGTGTTCGACGCCAGCTATCTGGTGATGGGGTTGGGCGATGTCTACCTCGGCGCTCCGGTCGCCACCCCGCTCGACCCACGGCATCGTCTGGTCACCACCAAATACAACCCGGCCCGCACCTGGACCGCTGAAAACTCGGTGGGCATCGGTGGCGCCTATATGTGCGTATACGGCATGGAAGGCCCCGGTGGTTATCAATTCGTCGGCCGGACCTTGCAGATGTGGAATCGCTACCGCGAGGTCGCCGCGTTCGATGGCAAACCGTGGCTGCTGCGGTTCTTCGATCAAATCCGCTTCTACCCGGTAAGCGCCGATGAACTGCTGCGCATTCGACGGGATTTCCCGCTCGGGCGCTTCGCTCTGAACATCGAGCACAGTCAGTTGAACCTGGCGGATTACCAGGCGTTTCTGGCGAAGGAAGCCAACAGCATTGCGGCGTTTCGAGATCAGCAAAAAGGTGCGTTCAACGCCGAGCGCGAGCGCTGGATCGCCAGCGGTCAGGCGCATTTCGACAGTGAAGAACCGACGCCGCAAGTGACCGAAGAGGCGCTGTTGGCCGACGGTCAGCAGAGCATCGACAGCCACATCGCCGGCAACCTCTGGCAGGTTCAGGTGGAGGTCGGCAGCCAAGTGGTCGCCGGTGATGTGCTGGTGATTCTGGAGTCGATGAAGATGGAAATCCCGCTGCTCGCGCCCATGGCCGGTGTGGTGCGCGAGATTCGTGTGCAACCGGGTTCGCCAGTGCGCGCCGGACAGCGCGTCGTGGTGCTGGAACTCGACTGAAGCCATTTCAACAAGGATCTGAACCATGAACATCAATCTGCAACTCGACGCCCTGCGCAACGCTTACCGTGATGGCCACATCACGCCTCGGCAATTGCTGCCGAGCCTGCGGGAAAAAGCCGCGGCGCTGAACCCGGACTATCACTTGTTCATCCATTTACTCAGCGCCGAGGAACTGGAACCGTACCTCGCCGCCCTCGATGGTCGTGACCCAGGCAGCCTGCCGCTGTACGGCGTGCCGTTCGCGATCAAGGACAATATCGATCTGGCGGGCATTCCGACCACGGCGGCGTGCCCGGCGTTTGCCTACGTGCCGGAACGTTCGGCGACCATCGTCGAGCAACTGCTGGCGCTGGGCGCGATCCCGCTGGGCAAGACCAATCTCGACCAGTTCGCCACCGGCCTCAACGGCAGCCGCTCGCCGTATGGCGCTTGCCCGAACAGCGTGTTGCCGGAATATCCGTCGGGCGGTTCCAGCGCCGGCTCTTCACTGGCGGTGGCGCTCGGCGTGGCGAGTTTTGCCCTGGGCACCGACACCGCAGGTTCCGGGCGCGTACCGGCGGCGCTGAACAATCTGGTCGGTTTGAAAGCCACCAAAGGGCTGATCTCAACGGCCGGGGTGGTTCCGGCCTGTCGCACGCTCGATTGCGTCACGACCTTTACGACCACAGCCCGGGAAGCCAGTCAGTTGTTGGCACTGACCGCTCATCTCGACCCACGGGATGAATACAGTCGCAGCAATCCGCTGTGGAATGACGGCTCGGCCTTCGGCACGCCGCGCGCGTTTCGTTTCGGTGTGCCCCGTGCGCAGGACCTGGCGTTCTTCGGCTGCCCTGAAGGCCCGTTGTTGTTTGGCGACGCCATCGACCAGCTTAAAGCCCTGGGCGGTGAAGCGGTCGAACTGGATCTGTCGCCCTTCCTTGAAGCGGCGCGGTTGCTCTACGAAGGGCCATGGGTGGCCGAGCGTTACAGCGTGGCCGGCAAATTGATGGAGCAAAATCCTCAAGCCGTATTGCCAGTGATTCGTGCCGTGCTGGCCAAGGCCCCGGCAGTGACCGGCGTGCAAACCTTCCGCGCCCACTACCGACTGCAAGCCTTGAAGGCGCTGTGCGACAGAGTATTGGAGGGCCTCGACTGCGTGCTGACGCCAACCATTGGCCGTCCGGTGACATTGGCGGAACTTGCCGCCGAACCGGTACTGCGCAACTCGGAACTGGGCTACTACACCAACTTCATGAACCTGCTCGATTACGCTGCCGTCGCCGTGCCCAGCGGATTGATGGGCAATGGTTTGCCATGGGGCGTGACCTTGTTTGGTCGCGCGTTTACCGATCAGTATCTGTTGAGCGTGGCAGATGCCCTGCAACGTCAGCAGGGCCTGGCGTCACCCGCACCGGCCGCCATCGCGCACAATGACCGGGCACGACTGGTGGTCTGCGGCGCGCACCTGGAGGGGCTGGCGCTGAACTGGCAACTCAAACAGCGTGGAGCGCGGCTGGTAGAAACAACTCAGAGTTCTCCCGATTATCAGCTGTATGCCTTGGCCGGCGGCCCACCGTATCGCCCCGGCATGGTCCGCGTTAAAGAGGGCGGCGTGGCGATTGCGGTGGAAGTATGGGAATTGCCGAGCAGTGAGCTGGGGTCGTTCCTCACCGGGATTCCTGCTCCACTGGGACTGGGCAAGGTGCAACTGGCGGATGGGCGTTGGGAGAGCGGGTTTATCTGTGAGCCGTATGGGCTGGACGGGGCGGTGGAAATCAGTCATTTGGGCGGGTGGCGGGCGTATTTGAAAAGCCTGGGTTGATCGCCTGATCACCGGCAAGGCTCCTTCAGGAATGTGCGAGCGTTAGCTTGCACATGGCAGCTTGCGGGACGATCATGCGCAGCTCGGGCCAAGCAAACCGGCCATTACCGAATGACCCTTTCATGAATAAGCCAGACCTCTGCCCGGCCTGCGGCGCTTCCAACGACTGCAGCCTGGCCGATCCACGAACCGTCGATCGTGCCTGCTGGTGCTACGGCGTCAGCATCGACCCGGCGGTGTTCGAAACGCTGCCGGCCGAGCTGCGTGACAAGTCCTGCCTGTGCCCGGCCTGCGCCCGGGTCGAGGCGCAGTTGCAAGCAACCGCCTGGCCGATCACGTAACATACGCAGCCCTTTTCCCACCGATCCCTGGCCATGCGCGTTGACCGTTTCCTCAGCAACCTGCCCCGCTTCAACCGCAAGCAGGTACGCCTGTTGCTGGTGGAAAAGCGCGTCAGAGTCGACGGAACTATCGTCAGCGACCCTCACGCCGAGGTTCTCGAGTTCAGCCGCGTGGAAGTCGACGACGAAGTGCTGCAGGTCGGTAAACCGGCCCGCTACTTCATGCTGCACAAACCGCCCGGCTGCGTCAGTGCGACCCGCGACCCGCAACACCCGACGGTGCTCGACCTGATCCATGAAGCGGACAAGGATGACCTGCACATCGCCGGTCGCCTGGACTTCAACACCACCGGCCTGATGCTGATCACCAACGACGGCACCTGGTCGCGACGCCTGACCCAGCCACAGACCAAACTGCCCAAGGTGTACTACGTCGAGACGGAGCAGGAGATCACTGCCGACTACGCGATCACGTTCGCCAAAGGCCTGTACTTCGCCTTCGAAGACCTCACAACCCAGCCTGCCGAACTGGTCTTGCTCGGGGCAAAATCGGCGCGCCTGAGCATCGTCGAGGGCCGTTATCATCAGGTAAAACGGATGTTCGGCCACTTCGACAACAAGGTATTGCGCCTGCACCGCGAACGCATGGGGCCGCTGCTGCTCGACGACGCGCTGAAGCCCGGCGAATACCGGCCGTTGAGCATCGAAGAGATCCGATTGATCTAAGCCGACGACCGCTCAGCAGAAGTTGTCGAACATTTTTCGAAAGATACTTGCGCGATGACGTGACCCCTGCTTGAATCAGGACGTCGGCGCGAAATGTGACCGACGAGTCACCAAAACTACTCTAAGAAACTTTTTGCCGGCAGAGAACCCTCAGGTTCCGCCTTCCCCCGGCAAACTGCCCGCTTATAACAATACCCGTCGACCGGCGTGCAATGGATCGACATGGGCCTTCAAAAATTCCAGGCGTATGCCTACCTGTCACAAAGCTCGTGCAATCTGATTTGCGCGCATACCCGCTTGCCAGGAGTCTTATGTCATGAGGCCAGAAATCGCTGTGCTGGATATACAGGGTCAGTATCGGGTTTACACGGAGTTCTATCGCGCAGACGCCGCAGAAAAGACCATCATTCTGGTCAACGGCTCGATGTCCACGACTGCGTCGTTTGCCCAAACCGTGAAAAACCTTTATCCGCAGTTCAATGTGGTGTGCTACGACCAGCCCTACGCGGGCAAGTCCAAGGCTCACAACCTGCATGAGAAAATGCTGACCAAGGAAATCGAAGGGCAGATCCTCCTGGAGCTGATCGACCACTTCGCCGCCGAACACGTGCTGTCGTTCTCCTTTGGTGGCGCCGCCACGCTCGTCGCCCTAGCCCACCGGCCACGGCGCATCGAAAAGGCTGTGATCAGTTCGTTCTCGCCGGTGGTCAACGAGCACATGCTCGACTACCTTCAGCGCGGTGTCGATTACCTCGGCAACCGGGACGGTGACCGCGTCGGCCATCTGGTGAACAGCACCATCGGCAAACACCTGCCTTCGCTGTTCAAGCGCTTCAACCACCGTCACGTCAGTTCGTTGGCCGAACACGAATACGGGCAGATGCACTTCCACATCAGCGACGTGCTCAACAGCGACCGCAACTGCTACCTGAACGCGGCAAAGAAAATCAATGTGCCAGTGCTGTTCATGAACGGCGAATGGGACGAGTACACCGCCCCCGCCGATGCCAGGCTGTTCGCCGGCCATGTGCAACACAGCACCTTCAGCACCCTTCAGGCCACCGGCCACTTCCTCGACATGGAACACAAAACCGCTTGCCAAGACAGCCGTAACGCACTGCTGGGCTTCCTGAAACCGACGCAACTCGAAAGCCGACCGCGTTACCAGTACGTCCAGGACCACCATGCATTTGCAATCTGAAACAGAGTCATCGCGAGCAAGTCCCGCCCTACTGTGTTGAACGCACTCCCGTAGGCGCGAGGCTTGCCCGCGAATGACCACCAAGCGGTCCCTGTTTGTGTTTCACCCGGCGCTAAAGCCATCGCGCATAAAGAAAAACTTCAAATCCGCGCTCACATCTGGTACAAAGTCAGCCGCTCTGAGCGGGTGTCGTATAATGGCATTACTCCAGCTTCCCAAGCTGATAACGAGGGTTCGATTCCCTTCACCCGCTCCAATCAGATTTCAGTCTCACGTCGTTTTTTGACGGGGGATGCAGGTAAAGAAAAAACCGGCCTTGATGGCCGGTTTTTTTGTGCCTGGGATTTGGGGGCCCTCCAGTCCTTGACGCCTCCGGCCCCGCATACTAGCGAATGCTATACTTCCTACGGATTGCATGAAGTGTGCAACGTTCCCCACGGGCGCAGATACCGACTGCAAATCTCAGTTTACGGCTGCGGGACAGAGGAGGCCTACGGCCAACACGAGATGGGAGGTGTGGCATGAACCGACACTATTACATCAGTGACAATCTCGACGATCTCGAAGCCCTTGAAACCGAACTGGAAGCCAACGGCATCAATACCGAACAAATTCATGTGCTCAGCGAACAAGTGGCTGATGTTGAAGAACATCATCTCCACGAGGTCAACTCGTTGATGAAACAGGATGTTGTTCACTCTGGCGAGATTGGTGCAGTGGTTGGAGTGCCACTCGCAGCGCTGATCCTTGGCGGTGCCTATTGGCTGGGCTGGACCGAAACCGCCGCTGGCTGGGTACCTTTTATCTTCCTTGCCATTGTTATATTTGGCTTCTGCATCTGGGAAGGCGGCTTTTTTGGTATTCAGGTACCTAACGCGCACTTCCGCAACTTTAAACAGATGGTGGAAGACGGCAAACATATCTTCTTCGTGGATGTTGATCCGAATCAGGAGCCGGTATTGGATCGGGTCATTGAACATCATCCAAAACTGAAGATCGCCGGCACGGGTACGGCATCCCCTCACTGGACAGTCGCCTGGCTGCACAAATGGCATCAGTTCAAGCGAACGATATAACGCCATTTACTGCGGGTTGACCCCGGAGGCTCAAGGCCCTCCGTAAGCTGTTTATTGACCGAAGAAAATGACCCGGCTGAGGAAAACATAATCCGCCTCGGTGGCCATCAGCCCGACGAGTACCAGCAAACACAACGGTGGCACCAATATGGCGTAGACCATGGCCAACCGTTCCCAAGCCATGTGCATGAAGATGGAGACAATTAAACCTGCCTTCAACAACATGAAAGTGATAATCAGGGCCCACCGAAGGTAGCCATGGAAGTGAAAGTAGTCGACCAGATACGACATCGTGCTGAGGACGAATAACAGCCCCCAGATTTTGAGGTACAGACTAATCGGATGTTGTTGACCCTGAGCATGCGCCATCACCCGTGCTCCTCTACCATAAATAGAAGAAAGCAAAAATAAACACCCACACCAAGTCCACGAAGTGCCAGTAAAGCCCGGCTATTTCGACGTTCTGATAGTTTCCGGAGCGCTCATAATCTCCTCGCATGACTTTCATCGCCACAATGCTGAGATAGATGGCGCCGATTGACACATGCAGTCCGTGAAAACCGGTAATCATGAAGAAGCTGGCCCCAAATTGAGCCGCGCCCATGGGGTTCCCCCAGGGACGCACGCCTTCGGCGATAAGCTTGCTCCATTCAAATGCCTGCATGCTGACGAAGGTCACGCCCAAGGCAGCGGTCGCCAGCATCAGGGCTGTGGTTTTCGCGCGATCACGGCGATAGGCGAAGTTAACGGCCATGGCCATGGTGCCGCTGCTGCTGATCAGTACAAAGGTCATGATGGCGATCAGAATAAGCGGGATTTCTCTGCCGCCAATCGTCAATGCGAACACTTCACTGGGGTTCGGCCAAGGGGCGGTGATGGTCATGCGGACCGACATGTAGCCGGTTAAAAAACAGGTGAATATAAACGTATCGCTGAGCAGGAATATCCACATCATCGCCTTGCCCCAGGGGACCTGCCTGAAAGCCTCCCTATCCGAGGCCCAGTCGCTGGCGATGCCCTGCCATCCCGGGGCAGGCGGCGGGCTTGGTGGATTGGATGAACTTGACTCGGCCGGTGCTAATGGGTGCGATGCCATGGCTTTTCACCTCAGGCCGCAGAATCTGGCGATGGCTTCATAGGTTTGCGGCGTGCTGGTCAGCAGCGCGAAGAGCACGAACCAAAGACCCAATAAGTAGTGCCAATAGGTGGTACAGAGCTCTACGCTGACGCGCAGTTGCGGCAACGGCACGTGACGCAGGAATTTAGCGACGGTTATGCCCCAGGCAATCAGCCCGCCCAGCAGGTGAAGGCCATGCACACCGGTTAACAGGTAGAAGAAACTGTTGGCCGGATTACTGGCGACAAAGTAGCCCCAGGCGACAAACTGCTGCCAGACCCAGAGTTGCCCCACCAGAAAGGCAATTGCAAATACACCGCCCACTACAAAACCCATGGCCGTTGCGTCCAGTCGAGCCTGTCGGGCGGCCATGCGCGACCACTGCAGTGCGATGCAACTCAGTACCAAAAAAGCCGAATTCACCCACAACGGCCATGGATTGGCTAACGGCGCCAAGGGGTCTGTCAGGGGTAGCCAGTCGGCCATTTGTGAGCGGGCAATGAAGGCGAGCAGGAAGAGAAAGAATAACGAACTCACCACCGCCAGAAACAAGCGCAGGCCTACCCTTGCGGTTCGGCTTCTATCGGCGTCGGCCTGAACACCTTCAGGATCGCGATTCCAACTGCCGCCGGGGTCAGCGTCGTCGGCGTTTCTCAATAGCAGTCTGTTCATGTTTTAACGTCCGCTATCTTGGTTCCGGCACTGAGTTGCCGCATTTGCTCCAGCTCCTCGGCAGAGACCGTTTGCGGCACGAAATCCTGCTCTATCCCCGGCACGCTGTAGTCATAAGCCCAGCGATGCACGACCGGCAGTTTCGCTCCCCAGTTACCGTGTACCGGTGGGGTGTTCGGCGTTTGCCATTCCAGGCTGGCCGCGCCCCAGGGATTACTGCCTGCGGGCTTACCTTTAAATACACTCCAGGCCAGGTTGAACACGAACAGCAACTGGGAAACGCCGACGATCAATGCGACTACCGTAATGAAGGCATTCAACTCTTGCGCCGACTGCGGGATGAACGCGTAGTTTTCATAGGCGTAGTAACGGCGCGGCATGCCCTGGAAACCCAGGTAGTGCATGGGGAAGAAAATGGCGTAGGTACCCAGAAAGGTAATCCAGAAATGCAGCTTGCCCAGGGTGTCGTTAAACATGCGCCCGGTGACTTTCGGAAACCAATGATAGATGCCGCCGAACACCACCAGTACCGGTGCGACTCCCATGACCATATGGAAATGGGCGACGACGAAATAGGTGTCCGAGAGCGGAATGTCCACGATCACATTGCCGAGAAACAACCCGGTCAGACCACCCACCAGGAAGGTGACGATAAAGGCCAGGGCAAACAGCATCGGCACGGTCAGATGAATGTCGCCCCGCCACAGGGTCAACACCCAGTTATAGACTTTCAGTGCAGTCGGCACTGCGATGATCAAGGTGGTGACGGCGAAGAAAAAGCCAAAGTACGGGTTCATCCCGCTGACATACATATGGTGCGCCCAGACCACAAAGCTGAGCACGCCAATCGCAATAATCGCCCACACCATCATTCGGTAGCCGAAGATATTTTTACGCGCATGGGTGCTGATCAAGTCGGAGACCAGACCAAATGCAGGAAGAGCCACGATGTAGACTTCCGGGTGGCCGAAGAACCAGAACAGGTGCTGGAATAATATCGGGCTGCCGCCCTGATGATTGAGCTGCTGCCCCAGCGAGATGATCGCCGGCATAAAGAAGCTGGTACCCAATAGTTTGTCGAACAGCATCATGACCGCGCTGACAAACAACGCAGGGAAGGCCAGCAAGGCCATGATCGAGGCCATGAAGATTCCCCATACGGAGAGCGGCATGCGAAACAATGTCATGCCGTGCGTGCGTGCCTGCAATACCGTGGTGACGTAGTTCAGCCCGCCCATGGTGGCGGCGACAATAAAAATCGCCAGAGAGACGAGCATCAGGACAATGCCCCATTCGACCCCGGGTGTCCCCTTGGTGATGGACTGCGGCGGATAGAGCGTCCAGCCCGAACCGGTGGGACCGCCCGGCACAAAGAAACCGGCGAGCAATACCAGTACCGCCACCAGGTAGAACCAGTAGCTCAGCATGTTGACGTAGGGGAAGACCATGTCGCGGGCGCCCACCATCAGCGGGATCAGATAGTTACCGAAGCCGCCCAGAAACAGAGCCGTCAGCAAATAAATGACCATGATCATGCCGTGCATGGTCATCGCCTGATAGTAAGTATTGGCGTCCATGAACGCCAAACTGCCGGGGAAGCCTATCTGTAAGCGCATCAAGTCGGACAACACCACGGCGATAAGCCCCACGAACAGAGCCGTCAAGGAGTATTGAATGGCTATGACCTTGTGGTCCTGACTCCAGATATATTTGGTCAGGAAACTTTTAGGCTCGTGCAGTGCTTCTGTTTCGGCTTGCTCCGCATAGGCCATCACGTCATCCTCCTGTCGAAGTTTCGGTGTACTGCTGGCTGCTTACGGCTATTTCCCTGGCTGCGCCTTGCTCGTATCAGCGTCGGCATTCGCTTTGGATTTGATAAAAGCGATCAGTGCATTCAACTCCTTATCGCTGGGAGCAAAGACCGGCATGACGGGTGCATACCCCTTGACGATTTTGGCAGCGGGATTAAGAACCGAGTCTTTTATATAGCCCTCATCGACCTTGATGCTCGTACCGTCGGCAAGGGTTTCGGTCTTACCGTACAGACCCTGCCAGCTGGGACCGATGCCCTTGCTGCCATCGACACTGTGGCAGGCCAGGCAGCCGAGCGATTCAGCCAACTGCTGTCCCTGCGCCGCCAGGTCCTCACCTGGGCCCGGCGCTTGGCCGGCAGCAGATTCGTCGCCTTGTCGCGCAGCACCCAGTGATTTGATCAGGGCGATGAGTGCACCCAGTTCATCGTCATTGAGAGTATAGGTCACCATGACCGGCGGGTAGCCTTGTACCAGACGGGCCTTCGGATCGAGGATCGACTCTTTCAGGTAAGCCTCATCGACCTGCACACTGCTGCCATCGGCAAGCTGTTCAGTGCGGCCATACAAGCCCTTCCATCCCGGGCCGAGACTGGCACTGCCATCCTGGCTATGGCAGGCCCCGCAACCGTATTTTTCGACCAACTGGCGGCCTTTTTCCAGCACGCTGTCCTGACTGGGCTTGGCAGCCGTGGCTAATGTCTGTGCAAACGTCGGTTGGCTTTTCAGCCATTGATCGAAGGCGCCCTGCTCTTCCACGATCATCTGGCCGCGCATGTTGTAATGACCGACACCACAATATTCAGCGCAAAGAATTTCATACTTTCCGGTTTTGGTCGGAGTAAACCAAAAGTACGACACCATCCCCGGCACCATGTCCATCTTGCTGCGGATTTGCGGAACATAGAAATCGTGCAGCACATCTTTGGATCGCAGTAAAACTTTCACCGGCTTATCGAGCGGAAGACGAACTTCATTGCTTTTTATCAGTACATCGTCCTGCCCGGCAGGATCATTGGGATCAAGGCCGAGGGGGTTGGTGGAATCAACAAATTTGATATCTGACTTACCCAACTTCCCGTCTTGGCCAGGGAAGCGAAAGGCCCACTGCCACTGCTGGGCGATCACTTCAAGCTCATAGGCATTTTTCGGTACCCGGATAAAATCATCGTAAACAACCAGGCCTGGCGCCAGCATGGCGACAATACCTACCGAAGTAACGATAATTAACCATAGTTCCAGTTTTTTACTTTCTGGTTGGTAGTGCGCCCTGGATCCCTCCTTGTGACGATAACGCATCACCGCCACCGCCATAAAAACCGTGATGGCGATGAAGAATATTCCGCTAATGATCAGGGTGATAAACAGGGTGGTGTCTATGGATCCCCAGTTGGAAGCTGCCGGTGTTGCATGCCAAGGCGCGAGTATATGGAAGAGTACTGATGCAATAACGATTAGTATCAAGATAATTGCTATTGCCATGTTCTCTTCATCCTGTTCCTGTTGCTCATTGGTTATGCCAAAGCATCGCCACTGACGTCCAAGCAGGGCAGACAACTGCCACCCATCCCGGTGGCAAAGTCAGTAAGAAGTATAGAGCCATCGGGCTGTACCGTGAGGCGGGCAAGCGAGGCCCGGTTGCCAGCTATACTCAATTTCAGATTACGGACGGCAGGGATCGGCCAGAAGCGGCCCAAAAGACGAACCCTGCCTGTGCGTAGCAGTCAGATAAGTGATGGTATTGAGAACAACAGCCACAAAATCCAGCAGTCCACGACGGAGGTTTCGTCATGAGTGCCCTGACGATCGAAGGCTGGTGCAAGCCCAGCCCCGACCAGAAGTCCATCCCGATCGGTGAGATCCATTTTGACGTCGATGACCCCCTTCATCTGCGTCTGGAGCAAGCTGAAGAACGTCTACAAGAGACCCATGAGCCCGAAGCCATGGTCGATGTCGACATGAGCACAATGGATTTGGTCTTGCCAGAGGGATATGGCCCCTTGTCCGACTGCCAGATGCGCGTCTATCTGCATTACGAGCGCGGTCAGTTCCATTTGGTCGGGCATCGAGCGAGCGATGGAAGCTTGATCTACACCAATGCGGTTTTGATTGATCAGTTGCTTTAAAAACGCCGCATGATGCGCGGGAACGCAAAAACCGGTCCGCAGCGGCCGGTTTTTTATGCCTGAAATTTGAGCATTCCTGGCGCTTCGGCGCTGCGGCAAAACCCTGCAATACAGAAAACGGGGTCTACCCAAACCATCGCGACATGCCCTCCTAGACTCGTTTCATGCAGCTCTTCCATCCGTATCCAGGGTGCGTTGGTGGTTATAGTGTTGATTAGTGATTTTCAGTAGGTATAGTAACCATAAGCACACCACAGGGAGGTGATGTGAATAGCCGTTTTTTGATAAGCCAAATCGTTGCGGACGGCTGGTATCTGGTACGAATCAGGGGGAGTCATCACCACTTCAAGCATCCAACCAAGCCTGGACTGGTGACGGTTCCTCACCCGAAAAAGGACCTGCTCAAGAAAACGGCCATTAGTATTTTGCAACAGGCGCTGCTCTGACGAACCGATGGACTGCGCCCTCGGAGGATAACGAACATGCTTTACCCCATCGCGATTTCCATGGGTGATGACGAACACGCCTGGGGCGTAGAAGTTCCGGATATCCCGGGTTGCTTCTCCGCCGGGGAAGATCTGGATGACGCCATGGCCATGGCTCGCGAAGCCATCGAAGGTCATTTCGAGATTCTGGCCGAAGACGGATCACCAATTCCGCCCGCCAACAAAGTGACCCTGCATGCGGCCAATCCACAGTACGCAGGGTGCACGTGGGCCGTGGTGGATATCGATATCACCAAATACCTGGGCAAGGCGCAGAAACTCAACATCACCCTGCCCGGCTATCTGCTCAACCGCATCGATGAGTACGTATTGCACCATCCCGAAGAGAAAAGTCGCTCCGGGTTTCTGGCCTCGGCGGCGCTCAAGGTCTTGCAGCAAAGTTGATAGCCTGAAAATCGGGTCAATCAAGGGGACGAATGTGTCCCCTTTGATTCGTCAGCGCGTTGCCACCATGAACAACCGCGGAAACGGCAGCAGCACCGAACCATCGCTCAGCGCCGGATAGGCCCGCTCGATTGCCGCCTGATACTGCTTGAGATAGTGCGCCCGTTCCACGTCATCCAATGGTTCGAGAAAAGGCCGCAAACCGGAACCTTTGAACCACTCGACCACGCCCGATGCGCCGTCCGCGAGCGGATGATAGTAAGTGGTGCGCCATACATCGACGCGAGTGCAGTGGCCACGCAGCATTGAGTAGTAGCCGCTTGCACCCTCCATTTCCGTTCGCAGGCCGGCAGCCCTTGCCAGCTTGTCAGCCCAAGGGCCGTTCGCTGCGACCTCGCGCATCAACCGGTGCGACGGTTCGTTGAGGTTATCGGGCATCTGGATCGCCAGGCTGCCGCCGGGTGTGAGCCTGTTTACCAGCGACGGCAGCAGCCTGGCGTGATCCGGCACCCACTGCAGCACCGCATTGGCGAAAATCACATCGAACGGGCCGGTCTCGTTCCAGGTATCAATGTCAGCGGTGTCAAAACGTACCTGAGGCAGGCGCTTGCGGGCGGCCTCGATCATATCGGTCGAACTGTCCAACCCACGCACCGCGGCATCGGGAAAACGCTGCACCAGCAACTCGGTCGAATTGCCGGGGCCGCAACCGATGTCGATGGCCGAACGGACGTCCACCGCTGGGATGGCGGCCAGCAAGTCACGCGCCGGGCGCGTGCGCTCATCTTCGAAAGCTACGTATTGTTTGGCGGACCAACTCATATCGCTCTCCTGTCGGGTGCATTGTTGTCGCCAGGGGCAGACAACCGGTTGGCTACGATACATCGTCCGCGTCAGTTAACCCACGCCCCCACCCGCCAATGCCAGCCATCGTTACGTTGCTCCCAGTGCGGATGCACATAACGATACCCCGGTCGCTCCGGGACCCAATGGCCATGAACCGCGACATAACGCCCGCCTTCCCAACGCCAGTACCCCCTGGACCAGAGGTAACCCGGTCGCCCCGCGGGCTCTACCTCGACAACGCGTTCCGGCGGCGGCTGCGGTGCGATGACCTCAACATATTCACGCTCCACCGGACGCCGGTCATGAACGACCCGTTCCTGCACACAACCCGCTGCGGTAACCACCACTGCCAGCAACACCATGTAACGTAACAACATGCCGCCTCCTCTGGCTTGAAAGCCAAGTTGAGTGAACCAGCAAAAAAACGCCCCCTTTTCCACCATGCTCCTGCCTGGCTCACTGCTTTTTTAACAGGTCTTGTCTGTCTATTGCCTGAACCCGGATCACTTGACGATCGGAAAACACAGAGGATCTGGATGAGCCTTTTTTATCGCCAAATCGTAGGAAGTCATAACCTAAATGACCGTTCGTCGACCGACCAGCAAAGCAGTTTTGACAGTATAAAAATGGCATCTATAGTCCTATCGCGGCCTGTTGGAAGGAACCCACCCGTCATTTCAAGGCAAGGAGCAAGGCCAGCTCGTCCCCGTGATCGAGTGGGTTCCCCAGTAGTGTGTTCGCAACGGCCACAAGGCAAGCAAGCGTTGTCGTGCCTGGTAAGTAGCCAGACAATCACTATGTTAAAAGGAGCTTCACTATGTCTCGAGTCACGGATGTACTTGTTTCCATCGACACTGAAACCATTCTGAAAAACTACCCGAACATCAGCAAAAACCCTGCTTCGCCGACTCTGATCGACTGGAAGCACGTCTACATGGTCACCAATCAGGACAACGTGGTCAGCGGCCAGGCCGGTGGCGAGCTGGACCTCAAGGCCCAGGTTGGCGATCTGATTCGCTGGCGTGAAACCAGCCTGTCCCAGAGCTTCGAACAGGCCGTGATCTTCTACAAATTCATCGGCAACCAAGGCAACGATCTGATCTCCCCGCCTTCGCCACGCACGGCTACCGCTAGCGTTGCGGTACCCAACCCCAGCAATCCCTCGGTGCCTAGCTGTCAGAAAGTTGCCAACCACTACTGGTCCTCGGAGACCCTGGCGTGTGGTCGCGTGACCTACCATTTCAACTTCCTGATCGTCGACCGCAACTGTCAGATTGTCGGCTGCTGCTCGTGGGACCCGTTCATTTCCATCCATAACTGATGATGGAATCGACCCCTTGGCAACGAGGGGTCACCTCCAGTCCGTTGCCGCCTCGGCTGGAACAGGATGTCTTGCTTGAAACCGAAGCGGCTACCGTTTTGCGTCAACATCATGAAAGGAATCCATGATGACTTCCGAACCGATTACCCCCCCTTCGGCGAGTACCCTGACCGCCAATAGCGTGCTGCTGGTCGTCGATGCCGAATCGCTGCTTTCGCGCTATGCGCAACCCAGCCTTGACCCGCAAAAGCCGACCGTGATTGAAGATGGTTTCATCTTCGGCATCAGCGCTACACCAAAAACGAAAAATGTTAAAAATGACAGCAAAATTACACTGACCACCCACAACGGAAAAGTCTTTCATATTCGCGGCAGGACCGTCAGTTTGCTCGCCGAACACAGCGTGGTATTCCACAACATTACGGTGGACGATACCGGGATCCTTTCTCCGCCCAAGCTGATCGTCCACGGCGACCAGACCGTCCCCGCGCCCGACCCCGCCAACCCGAACCAGCCGGGCAGCCACAAGGCCGATGATCATTATTGGGAGTGCTCGCAACTGAGCACGGGCGTGGCAACTTGCGAACTGAGCTTCATGCTGATCAACCAGCGCTGCGAAGCGCTCGGGTATTTCAGGTGGAAGACTGAGGTGACGCTGTCGGCGTGAATAAAGATTATCGAGTAGGAGGCGGCTTCACAGCCGTCGTCCTCTCACACCACCGTAGGTACAGAAACAAGCAAGTCCAGGCATTTACAGTGGCAAGGTATTGCAGTGCTTGATCTCCTTGAGCGAAAAACCGGTGTACATTTCCTTGATATTGCCGAGCGTACGTATGCGATGCATGGCGACTTCATGGAATGCCTCCATGTCTTTGACGACTACCTGCAGGAGGTAGTCGTATTTCCCCGACACTTTGTGACAGGCAATAATGTTGGGCAGCGCCAGAACGCCCGCTTCGAAATGTTCCATGGCTTGCTCGGAGTGACTATCGAGGGTGACGCTGATGAAAGCGAAAAGTCCCAGCCCTATGGTCTTCGGGTTCAAGTGCGCGTGATACCCGACAATCACCTCCTCTTCCAGGCGCTTCAGGCGCTTCCAGCAGGCTGGCGCTGACAGGCAAACACGAGCGGCGATCTCGGCGTTCGTCAGGCGACCATTCATTTGCAGAATTTCCAGAATTGAACGATCAACCTTATCCATTTCCGCCATGTGTTCTCTCCCTTTAACAATGCGTACGCGGTAGGGCGATTGGCCCCATCCCGCAGGTCCTTGATCAAGCATCCATTTCTAGAAACTACAAATACTAGAAAGAAAATTACGTAAAGAACACATTTTGGATAATTAACGACTGAAAAATAACTAAATACAGACCCGTTTCGAAAACTAATTTTCGAGGCACTGAAATACAATTTCTTGTCATTTCCGACACCCAAGCCACTGGCTCTGACAATAAAAATAAGTAACAACGGAGGCAATATTGAGCATTTTCAGAACAAAAGACCTGGACGCAATGATTGCTGCTGCCCGAGCGCCTGCAGGGTTGAAAAAAGTGCTGGGGCCGATGGATTTGGTCCTGATTGGTATCGGTGCAATCGTGGGGACGGGCATCTTCGTATTGACCGGAACCGGCGCATTGACTGCGGGACCGGCCCTCATGGTTTCATTCCTGATAGCGGCGTTGGCCTGTGCATTTGCAGCACTCTGTTATGCCGAGTTCGCCTCATCTGTACCGGTAGCAGGCTCGATTTACACCTACAGCTACGCGACGCTGGGAGAGTTGGTGGCCTGGATGATCGGCTGGGATCTGATGCTCGAATACGGACTGGCCAGTTCGGCTGTGTCTGTTGGGTGGTCGGGTTACTTCCAGTCCCTGCTGAGCGGATTTGGGCTGAATCTTCCGGTTGTGCTTACGGCAGCTCCAGGCTCTTTGCCCGGCGTGGAAACCTGGTTCAACCTACCCGCGCTGGTGATTATGCTGGCAATTACCTGGATGCTTTCCATGGGCATCAAGGAATCCGCGCGCGTAAACAACGTGATGGTAATCATCAAAATCGCCGTGGTGCTGCTCTTCATCGCCGTTGGTGTGAGACATGTTCAGCCGGCTAACTGGCAACCTTTCTCTCCCTTCGGCGTCAATGGCATTTTGAGTGCTTCTGCCTTGGTTTTTTTTGCTTTCATTGGTTTCGATGCGGTTTCCTCTGCCGCCGAAGAAGTGAAAAAACCGGCGCGTGACCTCCCCATCGGTATTATCGGTTCCTTGGCCGTTTGTGCGGTGTTGTACGTTGCCGTTTCAATGATCATGACCGGCATCGTGCCCTATGCCCAATTCCTTGGCGTTGATCATCCGGTTTCATTGGCGTTGCAACATGCCGGTGAAAGCTGGGTTGCCGGGTTCGTTGATTTAGGCGCAATCGTTGGCATGACGACTGTCATTCTGGTGATGGCTTACGGTCAAACCAGAATCATCTACGCGATGTCGCGCGACGGACTGCTTCCCCAGCGCCTTTCCAGGGTTCATACACGATTCGGCACCCCATTTTTCGCCACCTGGATGGTCGGAATAGTCTTCGGGCTGATCTCGGCACTGATTCCGCTGAACGTCCTCGCCGAGCTGATCAACATCGGTACGTTGGCTGCATTCAGTCTGATCTCGGTGGCAGTGATCGTATTGCGCAAGACCCGACCTGATCTTCCTCGCGCATTCAGATGCCCGGGCGTGCCCATTGTTCCATTGCTCGCCATCGCGTTCTGCGTAACCTTGATGACCTTCCTCAAGCAGACGACCTGGTTGGCATTTGGGGCGTGGTTGGCAATTGGCCTGGTGATCTACTTTGCCTATGCGAGGCGCCGCTCGTTATTGCATTAATCCAGCATTTCGTCAGGTCTGGAGTATCAATCAACCTCCAATAGTTTTCAGGTGCGAAACTGCATTCCAGTTGCGCACCTGATTACATTCGCCTGTCAATCCTCACCTCATTTGTCCTGTTTTTAGCCCTAGGAGACCAGTGGCGCGCATTTGCAGTGGCACGCGAACTCTATTTATTCAGTTACCCCATTTAACTCATGACTTAGGCCCGCCACGGTGGAAGAGCCCCTTCGAAAAGTGAAAAGGCTCGATGCAGGAAACCGTTGAAGCGAGCAGCATCACGCCGCAGCCCTGCCTGTTGACCACCAATCAGGCACAGATGGGCCACCTGACCAATCACTTCTGCTTGGCCTGGCATATGGACCAAGCGGCGGCACGTGCGTATCGCGAAGTCCAGTCGTCTTGTATCAACACGCTGCTGAAACTCGCCTACCAACGGATCATGCAGCGACCAGGCTCGGATGGAAATTTCCCGCCCAGGTTGTTTCTCAGCGGCAATACTCAAGTAGCGTTTCAAGGTTTCGCCCGCGCTACGACCCTGCGCCGCATAAGCGAGCATGCGCTCCGTGTAGTCTTCTTCCCACGCGGCCAGCAAGGTGCGGACAAAGTCTTCGCGATTGCGGAAATGGTGATAAAACGATCCGCGGGTCACATTCAATCGGCGCGATAGACTCTCGGCCGAAACGCCAATGTGCCCGATTTGGTCGAGAGCCTCAAAACCAGCCGCGATCCAATGGTTACGAGTTAGTTTTCTCACCCGTTATTTCGCTCCATGTTTAGCGCCATACAGACTGTGTATGGTACGCAACCGATTGATACGCTGCGAACACCAGCAAAGATGGCCGTTGCGTTTTGCACGCCAGCACTTTTCATGGAGCTCGCCTTGAAGAAAATCGTTCTGGTTGCTTTCGACCAATTCACTGATATCGACCTATTCCTGATGTGGGACATCTTAGGCCGCAACACCGAGGACTGGCACGTCCGAATATTGGGTTCCAGCTCTATCGTGAGATCGGCGCACGGCCTGCCTGTTTCGGTGCACGGTCCGCTTTCCGAGGCCAATAGCGCCGACGCGGTATTGTTCGTCAGCGGCAAGGAAGGGATACCCGCTGCACTTGCCGCCCCAGATTTCCTGCCGTCGTTTGAACTTGACTCCAGACGCCAGCGAATCGGCTCAATATGCGCCGGAGCTTTCATTCTCGAACGGCTTGGGCTGCTCAGCGGCCAAGCAACTACACACCCGGATGCACGATCGAGCTTGCAAGCTCTGGGACTTGAGTCCATGGACCAGCCTCTTGTATGCCAGGGGAACGTTGCCACCGCTGGCGGATGCCTTTCGGCGCTCTATCTGGTGGGATGGTTGGTTGAATCCTGGTTCGATGTCGACAAGCGCCGTGCGACGTTGCTCCCTGTTCTGCCAGCTGGGCAGCAAGAGCTCTATGATGCCTTGATCGGGTTCAGCATCCGACAAGCACTTACAGGGCGACAAGGAGCGTTACACGACAAACCATCGCAACATGAAACGCGACATGGCATGTCGTCTAATTGGTAGTTAGAACTCAGGAGAGATCCCCGATGCCCCGAGAATTTGAGCTCATTATGTCCGTGCCGGTCCCCTCGAGGTCCGGCATCACCCACCTTTACGAGTCGATGCACCTAGCGGACGCTTTTGCGATTCGGCTCCCTGCGGGCACATCCAGCAATCCAGATTTGCTAGCTCGATTCATCCTTTCCCACCAGCCATCCTGGATCGGATGGCTCATGAAAGTCCGAGACACTATCGTTGCCTGTTTTGGTCTCAAAACCACCAAACATCTGGCATCACTTGCTAATCGGATTGGAATCTTCAAGGTCTACAGCACGAACCAGACTGAAATCGTGTTGGGAGAGGACGACAAACACCTCGACTTCCGGATATCGATCCTATGTTCTGGAGAGGCAGAGCCAGAAGGCAGTCGCCAACTCGTTTTTTCAACCGTGGTCCAGTGCCACAACCGTCTAGGCCGGGCCTACATCTTCGTTATTGCCCCATTTCACCGCTTGGTTGTTAAGGCCAACCTCCTCCGTGCAGCGCGCGTCGGTTGGCCTCTGGCTACCTGTCCCTAAGGCTGAGAGCTCTGTGCGCCCCCCTGAGGTCTAACCCTTCTATCGAAAGGCTGTTCTGGCAAGCCTGCCACTACACTCATGTCAAACGTCAGGCCTCTAAGACTCATTCAATATCTCTACGGCGCACCACAAAAAACCGGCCTCAAAGGCCGGTTCTTTTTATGGTACGTATCCAACAGTGCTAGTCGTAATAGCCAACAGTCTTCTTCAAGTGGTCCGAATAATCGTAAATCTCATCAACCGATCCAATCGGATGCCGCGTCTCGTTTTTTTCTTCGTCAAAAATCCCAATGTACTTTTGTGAACGATTGAAGTGAAGGCGACAAATCGGTTTGCGATTGTTGTCATCCAGCAAAATGCCAAAGTAGCTTTGCGTGTCGCGTTGCACTATCCGTTTAGCATCCACAACCGAACGAACCACTGCCCGGACAATGTGATACCCCTCCAACTCCTCCAGAGTCGTCAGTACTTTATCCTCTGATTCATCACGTTGACCTGTCTGATCACTGCCGCCAGCAGGAACCGGTACCGATGCCAGCGCAGGTTGAATGGCACCACTCATAGCTGATTTGAGTCGGTCATTGATCTGATCATTGAGAAACTGCACGACCGCTTTTCTCGTCAGCTCTTGAAACTGCTCACGGACTTTCTGGGTGATGACCCCGTCATACACTCGAGAGGCAAAGACTTTTACAAAGTCGTCATCAGGCTTGAGGACCTGCGAAGCAATGACCTTCTTGATCTGACTGACGTATTTCAACTCACCCGCGGCATTGATGATCGAATCCACATCGAATGCAGACTTGGTGAGTTTGATCAATTCGGGGACGGAGTACTCGTCGATATCCAGAAGATCGAGTTCAAGAAACGGTTTTTCATCCATCTTGTTGGGCGCATCCAGGTCGGTGAAGAATTTGTAGACCTGGCCGTTGGTGAGGATGGAGATTCGAGCGCTGGTGACATGGAAATAGCGAAACAGCTGGGAGGCATGATTGACGTGCAGCGGCTCGCCGATTTTTTTGCACTCGATGAGGATCTGTACCTCCCCTTCTTTCATGATCGCGTAGTCAATTTTTTCTCCTTTTTTCGTTCCGATATCGCAAACGAATTCCGGAGTCACCTCACTCGGATCAAAAACATCGTAGCCCAGCACTGTACTGATAAAGGGCATGACGAAAGCATTCTTGGTGGCCTCCTCTGTCTGAATTGCAGCGCTTTGCAATCGAACCTTGGCGGCTAGACTTGCTAACTTCTCAAAGAATTCCATGAGTGACCTCTTACTTGATGTCGATCCGTGTGTTTGCGTGCTGGCGAATTGACCTCTATTGATACTAGACACAAACCGGCACAAAGAAAGATTCCAATCAAAGATTCCAAATGCAGCAATTTCCCTTCAAAGCCCTTGGCTGTTCATCGACAGTGGGACTTTCCAGCAGAATTTTCATGACACCCGTGCGGTCTGAAAATCAGGCGCATCCCTGTAAGGAGCACGGCAATGAAATTCGCGAAAATCGCACAGAAACTCTCCCTATGGGCGGGCCAACCCCGGACATTTATGGGGGCGATCATTCTGATTGTCCTTTGGGGTCTGAGTGGGCCGATTTTTCATTTCAACGATACCTGGCAACTGATCATCAACACCTCGACCACGATCATCACCTTCCTGATGGTGTTCCTGATCCAGAACACCCAGAACCGTGACACGGACATTTTGCACCTGAAGATCGATGAGTTATTGCGGGTGACCAAGGACGCGCAGAACGCGATGCTGGGGCTCGAGTCCCTGGACCTCAAACAGCTGGAAGCGTTGAGAAAGAAATATCGCACCCTCGGCGAGGGGGAAACGATTTCCCTGGACGGCACGGTCGTCGAGGAAACCAAGAAGGATTCGAATCAGGATTGATCCCGGCAGCGGGTGACCGACGTCACCCGCGCAACAGACTGACTAACGACTGGCTTGCAGCGCCCTGGCCATTTGCAGATGGTTTTGCAGCTTGGGCAGGGTTTCTTCGGCGAACGCTTTGATTTGCGGCACGTCCGTGGTCTGCGCTTGTTGTTGAAGTTGCTCGATGGCTTCCTGGGTGGTTTTTACCTGACTGTCGACGTACGCCTGATCGAAAGAGGTATCGTCCTTAATCTCCGGTATCAAGGCTTTGGCCTTGTCGACCACCTCTTCGCGTGGTGCGACCGGTAAATCGAGTTGCTTGGCAATTTTCGCCAGATGCTGGTTGGCGGTGGTGCGATCGTTGATCACCACGATGGTGTAATCCTTGACCTCTTTGGATGCGGTTTTCTGGTGCGCCAGGCGGCTGGCTTCGATGTCGGCCATGCCTTGGGCCGACGCCTCATTGACGAATTCGGCGGGAGACTGGGCAAAGGCACTGCTGGCGCACAGGCCCAGTAACGTGGCAAAACCGGCATTGCGTAAACGGGTGGCCATCCGGCTCATGGTCGCGCCCTCCTTCCTGAAAATTCAAACGGGAGCTTGCGCCCCCGTCCATTAAACAAAACTACCTTCACCTATTACGGAGTTTTCTGACCGCCTTTGCGGCCCATGCCGCCTTTGGCAGGGTCTTTATCAACAGTCGTCGTGGTAGTTTTCCCACCTTTGCGACCGGCTTCAGACGCCTTCGTTCGATCGATGGCGCTACCCGGGGTCGGATGTTTTGAAGTAGGCATGGTTCTCATCCTCTTGGTGATGATCACAGCGAGCAGACGCCCGCATAGGATATGAATTTCCATGCCTGAAAAGGTTTAGAAAACCTGGCAGCATCGCGACGAACGGTGACGGATTTTCAGACCCCGAGACGTGAATGGTGCTGGCGCTTGGCGGCGTACATTGCCTCATCGGCATGCCTGAACAGCTGCTTTTCTTCGGTGCCATGTTCGGGGTATCGCGCGACGCCGATGCTCGGCTGGATCGTCAGGTTGTGCCCGTCCAGACGCAGGGGCTGAACCAGCACCTGGCGGATTTTCCCCGCCACATTCTCGGCATCTTCGGCAGCGTGGATGTTGTGCAACAACACGACAAATTCATCACCACCAATGCGCGCCACCGTGTCGGTTTCGCGCACGCAGCCCTTGAGCCGATTGGCGACCGCTTGCAGCAACATGTCGCCGACTGCATGACCGAGGGTGTCGTTGACTTGCTTGAAGCGGTCAAGGTCGACATAGAGCAACGCCATTCGACCGGAGTCTGCCCGGGCCAGCGCCAGCGAAGCTTTCAGGCGTTCGCGCAGCAATTCGCGATTGGGCAGCTGAGTCAGTTGATCGTACTGGGCCATGCGCTGGAGCCGGGCGTGCAATTGCTTACGCTCGATCGCGGTCGCGACCTGAGCGCAAACATACTGCAGCAACTCCTTGTCTTGCTCGGTGTAGCGCTCGCCGCCCGGCACGCTTTTGACGATCAGAGCGCCGATGGTGCCGTTTTGCGAACTCAACGGCACGCCCAGCCAGCAGGGTGAGTCCTGGCCCTTGACCAATGCCGCAAACCCTTCCGGCAGATTGTCCTGATCCGGGGTCAGCAGAATCGGCAAGCCACTGCGAATCACTTCTGCGCACAAACGCCCGGTAACAGTCCCGGGATCCTCGGGTTGCAGCTCATGGTCGTCGACGTGATAGGGGAAATTCAGCCGCGCGCAGTGCTCGTCATACAGTGCCACGGAGAAATTCAACGCCGGCAGCCATTCGCCGATGATCGAATGGATGCGTTTGAACAGCGCCAGCAAATCTTCCGCCGCGTGGGCTGCTTCGGAGATCGCATACAGCGCCGCTTGTCGGGACTCGGCCTGTTTGCGCTCGGTGATGTCGCGCGCCACGGCGATACGCAACTGATCGACCTCCGACCAACGTGCCGACCAGAGAATGTGCACCACCCGGCCGTCCTTGCGCAGGTAACGATTTTCAAAGTTGAGCTTGGGTTCGCCCCCCATGATCTCGCGCGCGGCGTCGAGGGTACGCTGTCGGTCGGCAGGGTGAACCAGATCGATCATCGACTGGCCGATCAGCTCGTCGGGGGTGTAACCGAAAATGCGCTCGCAGGCCGCGCTGACAAATACGAAGCGACCTTGTTTGTCCACCGCACAGACGGCGTCCAGCAAGAGATCGATGTAACTCGCCATTGGCGCGGAATTTCTGGTTTCCATGATGCAGAGAGCATGTCCGGACAATGCAACATTGAACAACCCTCCCTGACCGGTCATACGCCCGAGCGATGACTGTGCAGCCGACGCTTCCCTGCGTTCAGCCTCAAGCCTTGTTCGTCACCAGCCCCGGCAGCGCATGCACCAGGGCATTGATGGCGAAACCGATGAACATGACCCCGCACAAGCGGGTAATCGCCAGTTCATGACGCTGATACAACGTGCGCACCTGACGCGCACCGACGATGCCAATGAGAATAGCGTAGGCCAAAAGGCCACCAATGAAGCTCAAGATGATCAACCAGGGCAACATGGACCAATGCAGCAACTCTGCACGGCTGGACAAGGGGCGCAATTCTATCTCAGGACGCCGAACATCGACTCACTGATCGTCGAAGAACTTCATCCCCGCATAGGGTCGCTGCCGACAAGCCGCCAGCCGCGACGCCAGAGACCCGACATGCGCCTCGAGCTTGTGCCCATCCGGGTCGAGAAAATAGAACGACGCACCTTCGCTGCGGTTGTCCCGCCATTCCCGCACGTTGGCGGATCGCAGACGTTCGACGAACGGCAGGAAGTCCACAGCTTCGAGGCTGAAGGCGTAATGGGTGTAGTCGGCGGCGGGCGTGGATTCGCGCCGTGGATCGAAAGAAAGGCACAGCCACAGACCGGGTAGCGAGAGATAGGCACCGGTGTCCCAAGTGGCTGAAAGCTGAAGTTGCAGCAGATCGCGATAGAACGCCACGCTGCGGTTCAGGTCAGTGACGGCGAGGGTCAGGTGGTTGAGGCCGGTTAGCATGGGTTGGGTAACCTTGAGTCTCTCTGGGTGGTCGCGAGCGGAGAGTAAAGCTTAAACATCCTTGAGCGTACAGCCGACGGGGGCTTTGTTGGCTGAGAGTCAGTCTTCGCGAGCAAGCCCGCTCCCACAGGGAGTGGCGGCGGGCACGAATCCTGTGCCCGACGCGGTCAATGTGGGAGCGGGCTTGCTCGCGAAAGCGGTATTTCTGACGCCGCGAACTTCAGAACTTGTCGAGCGTGCGCAGCTTCTGCGGCAACCCCCACAGCAACAACGCAGCGGCGATCAGCGCGGCGACACCGATGACGTACAGCGCCGGGGTGGTGCTGCCGGTCAGGTCTTTGATCCGCCCGACCATGACCGGGCTGACGATCCCACCGAACTGGCCAAGGGTATTGATCACCGCGATCCCGCCAGCGGCGCCTGCCCCGGCACCGGCCAGGAGTTTCGGTGGCAGGGTCCAGAAGCTCGGGATGGACGCGATGATCCCGGCACCGAGCAAGCCCAGGGCAACAATCAGGAAAGTCGTGTGGTTGGCGAAAATTCCTGCGCAGAAGAAACCCACCGCACCTGCCGCCACCAGACCCGCGACAAACTTGCGCCGCTCACCGGTGGCGTCTGATAACCGCCCGATCACCACCATGCTGATGGCGCCGCAGATGTAGGGAATGGCGGTCAGCAAGCCGATCATCACCGGGCTCTCGGTGCCGGCACTGCGGATCAGTTGCGGCGCCCAGAAATTCAAGCCGTAAGACGCCACCTGAATCAGAAAGTAGATCAGCCCCAGCATCAGGAAACCCGGAATCCGGAGTGCGGCCAGCAAGGAGCCGCCGCTCTTGTGGGGTTCGTGGTGCGCGATACGGCTGGCGAGCAGTGTCTTCTCCGAAGGGCTCAACCAATGGGCATCTTCGATGCGGTCCTTGAGCACGGTCAGCACCAACAAGCCAAGGCCGATGCAAGGAACGCCACCGAGCAGAAACAGCCAATGCCAGCCGCGCATATCGAGGAAGCCATCAAGGTGTTGCAGCACCAACCCGGAGAACGGTGCGCCAACCAGCCCGGCAAACGCCGACGCGAGAAACAGCATCGAGGTGATGCGCCCCCGATAGTGCTGCGGGAACCACAGCGTCAGGTAATACAACACGCCCGGAGCAAAACCCGCCTCCATCGCACCGATCACGAAACGCAGGGCGTAGAACTGCCATTCGCTGTTGACGAAGACCATGGCCGCCGTCGCGAGCCCCCACGACATCATGATCCGGGCGATCCAGCGCCGGGCACCCACCTTGTAAAGCATCATGTTGCTCGGCACTTCAAAGATCACATAACCGACTACAAACAGCCCGGCGCCGAGGCCGTAAGCGGTATCGCTCAGGCTCAGGTCGGCCTGCAACTGGAATTTGGCGAAGCTGATGTTGATGCGGTCGAAAAACGCGAACAGGTAGCAGACCATGATCAGCGGCATCAGTCGCCAGGCGACTTTGCGGACCAGGGCTTTTTCGGCGTCGTGACTAACGGACGGGCTCACGCCCGCCTCCAGAACATTGAGGCTCATCGTGGTTTCTCCAGGCAGACGTCCCGTGGGCGTCCGATTGTTTTTGTTGTCTGGTTCGTTGTGGCTTTTTTAGGAGTTTGTTCGGTGGGTTCAGGACGGTGTCGGGTGCAGGTCGCAGTTACGTCCGGCCTTGGCGAGCTGCCCGGGCACTTCATGGCCCAGCAATGCGGGTAAGCCTCGCGACAATCGCAGCAACAACGGCAAGTCGATGCCGGTGTGAATCCCGACTTCATCGCACAGGTTGACCAAATCTTCGGTGCAGATATTGCCCGAGGCACCCGGTGCAAACGGGCAACCGCCAAGACCACCGAGGGCTGCGTCAAAGCGCCGGGCTCCGGCCTCGTAAGCTGCCAATACGTTGCACAGACCGAGGCCGCGCGTGTTGTGGAAATGCAGGGTCAGATCAGCCGGTGAAACCCGATGCAACACCCGTCGCACCAAGCGGTCGACCTGACGTGGATTGGCCATGCCGGTGGTGTCGGCCAGGGTAATGCCCGTAATGCCGAGCTCCTGATAAGCCTCGACAATCTGCAGCACGCGATCCTCATCGATCGTGCCTTCAAACGGGCATCCGAAGGTCGTGGCGATGCTGCCGTTGAGCCGCACCGGCGTGCTGCGAACGAACTCGACGATCTCGCCAAACGCGGCCAATGACGCCTCGCAACGCATCCGCATGTTTGCCAGGTTATGGGTCTGGCTGGCGGACATCACCAGGTTCAGCTCGTCAGCCCCCGAGTCCAGTGCTCGTTGTGCGCCTTTGAGGTTAGGGATCAACGCGACATAGATCACGCCCGGCTGTCGGGCGATGCCCTTGAACACTGGCTCGCCATCGCGCAGCGCCGGAATCGCCTTGGGCGACACGAACGAACCGGCTTCGATGCGGCTGAAACCCGCCAGCGACAACTGATCGATCAACGCAATCTTGTCGGCGGTTTCGACCCAGGTAGGCTCGATCTGCAAGCCGTCACGCGGGGAAACCTCCTGAACGATCAGCGTCTGGGAATAATCAGTGATCATTGCACCACCCCTTCAGCTTTCAACCGTTCGATGTCCTGGTCAGTCAGGCCCAGCCCCGCGAGGATGCCGTCGGTGTGCTGACCCAGACTCGGCCCCGACCAGTTCACGCCACCGGGGGTCTCTGACAGTTTCGGAACGATGCCCGGCATCTTCACCGAGGCACCACCCGGCAGTTCGGCGTTGAGCAGCATGCCCCGCGCTTGATAGTGAGGATCGGCAACGATGTCGGCCACCGAATAGATGCGCCCGGCCGGGACTTCGGCAGCTTCCAGAGCCGCCAACACCTCATCGATGGGCAGGCTGCTGGTCCAGTGAGTAATGGCTGCGTCGAGCACATTACTTTTGGCGGCGCGGCCATCGTTATGCGCAAACTCCGGCGCTTCGGCCAGGTCGGCCCGGCCAATCACCGTCATCAGACGCTTGTAGATCGGGTCGCTGTTGCCGGCGATCACCACGTAGGCACCGTCGGCAGTCAGGTAGGTATTGGACGGCGCAATACCCGGCAACGCCCCGCCGCTGCGCTCACGCACATGACCGAGCATGTCGTATTCCGGCACCAGGCTTTCCATGACGTTGAACACGCTTTCGGCCAACGACACATCAACCACTTGCCCGCCGCCCTGCCCGGTCTTGACCCGCAGCAGCGACATCAAGGCACCGATGACCGCGTGCAGCGAAGCCAGGGAATCCCCCAGACTCACCCCCACTCGGGCCGGCGGCGAACCGGGAGTACCGGTGGTATAGCGAATCCCGCCCATCGCCTCGCCGATCGCCCCGAAACCCGGACGATCACGGTACGGGCCGGTCTGGCCGTAACCGGAAATGCGCACCAGTGTCAGGCTGGGATTGAGGGCATGCAACACGTCCCAGCCCAGGCCGAGTTTCTCCAGGGCGCCGGGGCGCAGGTTTTCGATCAGCACATCGGCGTCGCTCGCCAGTTGCTTGACCAGTTCGATGCCTTCAAAGGATTTCAGATTCAGCGCCAGGGACTTCTTGTTTCGCGATTGCAGGTACCACCACAACGAAGTGCCCTCGTGCAGCTTGCGCCATTTACGCAGGGGATCGCCCTGGCCCATGGCTTCGATCTTGATCACTTCGGCGCCGAACTCGGCCAGCATGCGCGCGGCAAACGGCGCGGCGATCAGCGTGCCGATCTCGATCACTTTGATTGCACTCAAGGGGGCAGTCATCGCGGGGGTACCTCTTGTTCTTGGAATATGCGCCAAGGCTAGAGGACCGAGTGGCATGGAATCCAACCTTCTGTTGGCAACGACCGTTCGCGAAACGCGAATGCCCGTCCATGCAATCGAGAACTGTCAGGTCTGGCCGCGCAAATGCTCAAACAACATCCGGCTCACCGGCGACAGCGCCACTTCATCGCGCACCACCAGAATCAACGCACGATCCGACCAGTCATCCGTCAGCGGCACCGCGTGCAACCCCAGCGCCCGGCCAAACAGTTCGTAGGCCTTTAGCGGCAGGATGCCGATGCCCATGTTGGCCTGGACCATCCGGCACATGGCGTCGAACCCCGGCACATGGATCCGCAACCTCAGCACCTTGCCGGCCTTGCGCGCGGCCGCATGGGTACGCATGTTGATGGAACTGGCCGAATGCAGACCGACGTAATCGCTGTCCAGCGTGTCGGCAAAAGCCAAGGCCGAACGACTCGCCAGCGGATGATCGGCCGGCATCAGGACGACCAGTTTGTCCTGGCGATATACAACGCTGTGCAGCCCCTTGACGTCGCTGTCGCTGGAGCAGATCCCGAGGTCCGCCACGCCATCGAGCACGCCTTGAATCACCCCGCTGCTGGGGCGCTCTTCGAGGTCGGTCTTGACCTGCGGATGGCGCGCGGAAAAGTCCCGCAGGTCTTCGGGCAGGAATTGAATGATCGCCGACAGGTTGGCGAGCATCCGCACATAACCGCGCACACCGTGGCTGTGTTCGCCCAGTTCGAGGCCCATTTTCTCGACGTTGAACAGCATCTGCCGGGCATGGTGCAGCAGGGTTTCACCGGCCGGTGTCAGCGTCATGCCCTTGGCCTGGCGTACGAACAGGCTGATGCCCAGCGCCTCCTCCAGCTCCATCAACCGCTTGCTGGCCGCCGACACCGCGATCGCTTCGCGGGCGGCGGCACGGGTCAAGGTGCCCTCTTCGTGAACGGCCACAAACAGCTGGAGAGTGATCAGGTCGAGACGGCGGATCAGGCTTTTTTGCAGCATGGCAGGGCTCGATGATTTCGGTTCGACTGAGTCGGCAGGATAGCCCGGATTCGATTCGTGCCCGCCATCCAATTACCCACAGCACCCCAGGGCATCGCCCTACAACTAATTCTCTTACAACTCTCAGTACTACCGGAAACAGCCGATTCAAAGCCCATCGGGACTCTCTGTAAAGTCTGGCAACACACACAAACTGCAACAAACCCACGGATAGATTCATTCAAGGAATGTCACTTACACATGAGCCAGATACCGTACACGGCGCACACCTTCACCAACTACCGCAAACTCGTTTCATTGGCTGACCATGATTGGGAGGCCGCCGAAACCGGAAAAATCGCGGGGCTCAACGTTGAGATAAAAAGTGCCAACCGCATGCTGGATCAGTACGGGAGAGCGTTTCATGATTTCTGTACGACGTCATACCTGGGGCTGGATCACCATCCCGATATTCTCGACGGCGCCATGACCACGCTGTGGGAAACCGGCACACTTCGCATCGCCAATTCCAGGAACCGCTGCAAGCTGGCGATTCTGGACCAATACGAAACCGAACTGTCCGAGTTGTTCGGCGCCAGTTGCCTGAGCACTCTGTCGTGCAGCGCGGCGAGTGCCGGGATCCTGCCACTGCTGGCCAGCGGCGTATTCACGGAAAATAGCCCTCCGGTGATGGCTTTCGACCGGTTGGCGCATTACTCGATGAGCCACCTCAAAGCCGCCTGTGCCGATGAAACGAAGGTCGTGACGTGCCCGCATAACGACATGGACTTCCTCGAGACGCTGTGTCAACAGCACACCAGGGTCGCGTATGTCGCCGACGGCGCCTACCGCATGGGCGGGGTTGCGGACATGGACAGCCTTTTGTATCTGAAGGACCGCTATGGGCTGTTTCTCTATCTGGACGACTCCCACGCGCTTTCCTCTGTAGGAACATTCGGCGCCGGTCTTGTGCGTCCCAGGCTGCATACCCTGGATGATGACTGCCTCATCGTCGCCTCGCTGGCCAAGTCGTTCGGCGCCAGCGGCGGTCTGGTGATGCTGGGCAGTGAACGGCAGAAGAAGCTCATTGCGCGTTACGGCGGCCCCAGCAACTGGTCGCAAAGCCTGAACAGTGCAGCCATTGGCGCGGGCCGGGCATCCATCCAGCTACACCACACCCTGGAATTCGCCGAGCTGCAGGAAAAGCTTCAGGTTAATATCCGCCTCTTTGACAGCCTCATACGAACCGCACAACACAACAGCAACATGGCGATTCGACTGGTCAATTGCGGTGAGGCATCGCTGGCCAACCACATCGCCATTGAACTGGCCAATCACGGATTCTTCACCTCGGCAGTCTTTTTCCCGGTGGTTGCACAAGGCAAGGCAGCCATCAGAATCACCCTGCGCGCCGACATGGGGACAACGCTGATCCGCCATTTCTGTGGACTCATCACCGAGCTTTTACGTGCTCACGGCCGGGACATCGGCGGCTGAAAAAACAGGGAAGATTAAATGAAGAGCAGCACCACCCTCCTGATCACCTGCTGTACGGTTTTTCTCGCCCAATTGGGCATGAGCATTTATCTGTCGGCGCTGCCGGATATTGCCCGGGATCTGTCCGCAGATGCCTCACAGGTTTCATGGGGATTGGCGGTGTATCTGATCGGCATGGCGCTGCCGATGCTGTTCTGGGGCAGCCTGGGCCAACGCATTGGCCGCAAGCCGGTATTGCTCGCGGCGCTCGGCCTCTATGGGCTGGGCAACCTGGCCCTGCCTCTGGGCCAGACACTTGAATCGTTCCTGGTTTTTCGCCTGATTCAGGGGATTGGCGCCAGCGGGATTTCAGTCATGGCCCGGGTGCTGATCCGCGACAGTTTTCGCGGCGATCTGCTGGCCAAGGCGTTGTCCTGGATATCGATTTCCTTTGTGGTGGCGCTGGGTATCGGTCAATACCTGGGGTCGATCATCCAGGTGACACTGGGCTGGTCAGCGATTTTCTACTTATTGGGTGGTGTGAGCCTGTTGATGGCGCTGGTGGTGGTGCGGGTCACGTTCCCGATGCTGGCAGAAGAGAACACACCATCATCCGCCTGGACGAGCTACGGGCACATTCTGCGGCATCGGGCCTTCCTGTTACCGGCCCTCGCCGGTGGCTTGGGGTATGGGGTGATTGTCGCGTTCAACACCGCTGCACCGCTGATTCTGCAAGGCGCCTTCAAGTGGTCGGCAGTGGAATACGGCTTGTTGGGCTGGCCCATCAGCGCGGCGTACTTTCTCGGGGCCGTGGCGGTCAATCGCTTCGTACTGCATACCGGTCAGCAATGGCTGATGACGGCGGGCGTCGGGCTGATACTGGCCGGCAGCGCAGTCATGTTGCTGGGTAGCCTCGCAGGCACGTCTATCGCGCTGCTGTTCTGGTTGCCCTATTGTTTTGCAGTATTCGGCCAATCGCTGATTTACCCAATCAGCTTGTCCCTGGCCAACCACGGTTCCCCGGTCGGCGGTGCTTATGCGATGGCGTTGAGCGGTTTCATTCATCAACTGATGGCCGCCGTTATCGGCGGTATCGCCAGCCTGATAGCCAGCCAGCAGGCATGGCCTTTGTCGCTGTTATGCACCTTGCTGGCCTTGGGCGCGTTGCTTTGCGTAGCGCTCGCGCCCGGCCGTCGAACCGCTTAGAACGCGCTGCGGAAAATCTCCTCGATCTGCCGCTGATCCGCCGCCCGTGGGTTGGTCAGTCCACAGGCGTCTTTCAGGGCATTGCTGGCAAGGACCGGGATGTCATTGAGCCTGGCACCGAGCTCACGCAAACCGGCGGGAATGTCCACATCCCTGGCCAGGCTGCGGATCGCCGCGATCGCCGCCTGCGCGCCCTCTTCCGGACTGAGCCCGCGAATGTCAGCCCCCATCGCGTGGGCAACGTCGGTCAGGCGAGGGGCGCAAACCAGCGCGTTGAAGCTCTGCACGTGAGGTAGCAGCACCGCGTTGCACACACCATGGGGCAAGTCGTAGAACCCGCCTAACTGGTGGGCCATCGCGTGAACGTAACCAAGGGACGCATTGTTGAACGCCATGCCCGCCATAAATTGCGCGTAGGCCATGTTTTCCCGCGCGATCATGTCACTGCCGTCCCGCACCGCCTGGCGCAGGTTGTCGCTGATCAATGTGATGGCTTTCAGCGCACAGGCATCGGTAATCGGGTTGGCTGCCGTGGAGACGTAGGCTTCGACGGCATGGGTCAATGCGTCCATGCCGGTGGCGGCGGTCAGGCCCCTGGGCATGGCGACCATCAGTTCTGGGTCGTTGACTGACAGCAGCGGCGTAACGTTGCGGTCGACGATGGCCATTTTTACGTGGCGCGATTCATCCGTGATGATGCAAAAACGGGTCATCTCGCTGGCAGTGCCGGCGGTGGTGTTGATCGCGATCAACGGTAGCTGGGGTTTGGCCGACTGATCGACACCTTCGTAGTCACGGATCGTCCCACCGTTTGTAGCGCACAAGGCGATACCCTTGGCGCAGTCGTGAGGCGAACCGCCGCCCAGAGACACCACGAAATCACAGCGACTTTCCTTGAGCAGGCCCAGGCCGTGCTCGACGTTGGCGATGCTCGGATTCGGCTTGGCGCCGTCGAAAATCACCGAGTCGATGTCCTGCAACGCCAGTTTCTCGGCAATCCTCGATGCCACGCCAGCCTTGGCCAGCCCGGCGTCAGTGACTATCAGCGCCTTGCGAAAACCATACTTGCCAATGGCGTCCATGGCTTCGTCGAGGCAACCGGTGCCCATGATGTTCACGGCGGGGATGAAAAACGTACTGCTCATGCGCGAGTCTCCTGGCTGAAACCGAATCGGCAATGCCGATTCGGCGGGTGCGCACAGGGTCGACCGATCAGTCACGCGGTATGTTGATCTGGCTCAACGCCCGGGCGTGATAAAGTCGCCGTCCATCAGACCTTTTGCTTCGAGACGACAAACGCAATGACCGATTTCCAGGATGTCGATGCCCAACTTGAAGACTGGAACGCCTTGCGCACCACCGCCTCATTCGGCGGCCTGCTGGTGGGTAACGGCGCCAGCCGCGCCGTGTGGGACGACTTCGGCTACGACTCGCTGTTCGAAAATGCCCGCACCGTCGAAGAAAAACCGCTGAGCCAGTCCGAGCTGAGCGTGTTCGACGCGATGCAGACGCGCAGTTTTGAACAAGTGCTTGGGGCGCTGAAGACCACCAGCCGGGTCAACAAGGCCCTGGCCGTCAGCTCTGCGGCACCGCGCAATCGCTACTACGCGATCAAGGAAGCGCTGATCAACACCGTGCACGCGGTGCATATCCCGTGGCGGCTGGTGAAGCCTTCGACGCTGGCGACGATCAATCAGGAACTGGGCAGCTATCGGACGGTGTTCACCACCAACTACGACTTGCTCAGCTATTGGGCGATCCAGCATCGGCCGGACGTCGTGACCGACCTGTTCCAGGGTGCCGAACCCGGCTTCGATCTGAGCGCCAGCGCCACCGACAAACCACGTTTGCTGTACCTGCACGGCGGCCTGCATCTGGTGCGCAATCAGGACGGCACCGCGCGCAAGTTGATGTCGACCGAGGGAACGTTGCTCGGTAATTTCGCGATCAACAATACGATCAAGACCCTCGACGACGTGCCGCTGTTCGTCAACGAAGGCCCGGCGCAAGACAAACTCAAGACGATTCGCAGTTCGGATTACCTGTCGTTCTGCTACGACCAGTTACTCGGCCACGGTGACGGGTTGTGCATCTTCGGGCATGCCCTTGGCGAGCAGGACAGTCACATCGCTCATGCGTTGCGCCAGGCAAAGCCGAAGGTGGTAGCGATCTCGATTTACCCGCGCAGCAAGGCGTTCATCCAGCATCAGAAGCGGCATTACGCGAAGGTGTTCGAGGGGACGGGTGTGGCGTTGCGTTTTTTTGATTCGAAGACGCATGCGCTCGGTAACCCTAAGCTGACCGTGCCGGTCGAGGTCTGACCTGTGGCGAGGGGGCTTGCCCCCTCGCCACAAAAGCCCGATAACCTCATTCCTCGCTGCTATGCACCACCACCAACAACTGCGCCTGCACCTCGCCCACTGACCTGAGGCGATGCGGTTTCTGCGCGTTGAAGTGCAGCGCATCCCCACGATTGAGCAGCACCCGCTCGTTCATGAAGTCCACTTCCACCTGCCCTTCATGGACGAACAGAAACTCTTCCCCCAGGTGTTCCTTGAAGGTTTTGTCGGTGAACTCGCTCGGCGGGTAAATGATGAACGGCAACAGGCTGCGCTCACTGATCTGATGGGCCAACACCGCATAACCCGGGCTCTGGTCGTTGGCGGCCAGGGACTGGCGTTCGTCGTTGCGCACCAGGCTGTAGCTGTCGAGGCTGACGTTGTCTTCGGAAAACAATTCCTCGACCTTCACGTTCAGCGCCCTGGCCAGTTTCAGCGCGGCGGCGATCGACGGGGTATTCAACCCGCGCTCGACTTTCGACAGATAGCTCTTGGTCATGCCGGATTTTTCGGCCAGGGCCTCCAGCGTCACGCCAAGTTTTTTTCTCAATAATTTCAAACGGATAGACATGTAGAGCGATTAACCCATCAAGGAGGCAACGATTTATCCTTGCCAATGACACAAAGTGTCATATAGCCTCTTTAGTGTCATTTGCATGCCCCACCCAAAGGACACCGATATGGCCAAGACATTAGCACTACCCAAAGAGCAACTGGTCAAGCAAGCGCTGACACAGATGCAAAACACCCTGGCGGATAATACGTGGACCGACCGGCAAAAGCTGGCCCTGACCTGCCGCATTCTGTTCGAAAACGGCCACGACTCCGGCCTGGCCGGGCAAATCACCGCTCGCGGCCCGCAACCGGGCACCTATTACACCCAGCAACTGGGCCTGGGTTTCGACGAGATCACTTCAGGCAATCTGTTGCTGGTCAACGAAGACCTGGAAGTGCTTGAAGGCCACGGCATGCCCAACCCGGCCAACCGCTTCCATAGCTGGGTGTACCGCGCCCGACCGGACGTGAACTGCATCATTCACACGCACCCGACTCACGTCGCGGCGCTGTCGATGCTGGAAGTACCGCTGAAGATTTCCCACATGGACCTCTGCCCGCTCTACGACGACTGCGCGTTTCTCGAAGGCTGGCCGGGGGTGCCCGTGGGCAATGAAGAAGGCGAACTGATTGCCGGGGCCTTGGGCGACAAGCGGGCGATCCTGCTTTCCCACCATGGCCAGTTGTCCACCGGCGCGACCATCGAAGAGGCCTGTGTCATTGCGCAACTGATCGAACGCGCAGCGAAGTTGCAGTTGCTGGCCATGGCCGCCGGTGCAATCAAACCGATTCTTCCCGAGCTGGGCCGTGAAGCCCACGACTGGATATCCAAGCCCAAGCGCCACGCTGCCGCATTCAACTACTACGCCCGGCAGAACCTGCGCCAACACGCCGATTGCCTGCACTGACCCCACTCATTCTTGAAAGGAGAGACGCCATGTCGACCGTAAACATTCACGGCATCATCGGCTACACCATCACCCCGTTCACCGCCCAGGGCGAAGGCGTTGATCTCGACGCGCTCGGGCGTTCCATCGACCGCCTGATCGACAGCGGTGTCCACGCCATCGCCCCATTGGGCAGCACCGGCGAAGGCGCTTACCTGAGCGACGCGGAATGGGATCAAGTCAGCGAATTCAGCATCCGCCACGTCGCCAAACGCGTCCCGACCATCGTCAGCGTGTCCGACCTGACCACCGCCAAAGCCGTGCGCCGCGCGCGTTTCGCCGAGGCCCACGGCGCCGATGTGGTGATGGTGCTGCCGGCGTCGTACTGGAAACTCAGCGAGGCGGAAATCCTCGCCCACTACCGCGCCATCGGCGAGAGCATCGGCGTGCCGATCATGCTCTACAACAACCCGGCCACCAGCGGCACCGACATGTCGGTGGAGTTGATCCTGCGGATTTTCAACGCGGTCGACAACGTCACTATGGTCAAGGAAAGCACCGGCGATATTCAGCGCATGCACAAACTGCAACTGCTGGGCGAAGGCCGGGTGCCGTTCTATAACGGCTGCAATCCCTTGGCACTGGAAGCGTTCGCGGCCGGCGCCAAAGGCTGGTGCACAGCGGCGCCGAACCTGATCCCGCAGCTCAATCTCGACTTGTACGAAGCGGTATTGGCCAATGATCTGAGCAAGGCTCGCGAACTGTTCTATCGCCAGTTGCCGTTGTTGGACTTCATCCTCAAGGGCGGTCTGCCGGCGACCATCAAGGCTGGTTTGCGCCTGGTCGGGCTGGAAGCGGGCGACCCGCGGTTGCCGGTGTTTGCACTCGGCGAGACTGGCCGCAGTCAGTTGCAGGGTTTGTTGAACGCGTTGCGCTGATCGTCGGGAACACACAAAACCACTGCGGGAGAGAGCCGTCAGGCTCGCTCCCGCAGTGGGTATGCGGTGTGTTTAGAACACCGGCAAGGTCTTGTCCTTGATCACCGTGGTCGGGCCGTTGGCCTTGACGCTGGCGATGCCTTTTTCCCTCGCGGCATCGGATGAATAAGACTCGCTGCTGCCGATGATTTGATGGTTGGCGGCCTTGAGGTTGAAGTAAGGATGGCCATCCTTGGTGGCTTTTTTCTCGTAGCGTTCGTCCAGCGGGCTATTGGCCTGAACCGAGGCGATTCCGCTATCGACCGCACCGCGCGTGGTGTACAGCTCACTGACCAGAATGGTTTCGGCGTTGGCCGCTTTCAACACAAACTTGAACTGACCATTGCTGGTTTTGCTCACTTCGTACCATCCAGACATGCTTGTTCTCCTTGGCGATTGAGAGGTTTCGCGCTTCAGAGTAAAGACCAAGCCAGGTTTTCTGTCGCCGGTAAGGTCCAAACAAAACCGCCCTACTTCACCACCGTCCGCACCACCGACAACTCAGGTGCCTGCACCCGGCGCTGGCTCAAATAGCGCATGCAACTGACCCGCAAGAACGAGGCGAAATTCACCACCTCGCCGCGGTAGTCCATCACCTCTTCATACAGTTTGGCGATCAACTGATTGGTGGTCATGCCGTCGACCTCGGCGATTTCGCTGAGGATGTCCCAGAACTGGTTCTCCAGCCGCAGGGTGGTCACCACCCCGCAGATGCGCAGCGAGCGGGAGCGCGATTCGTAGAGAATCGGATCGGCCTTGACGTAGAGCTCGCACATGGGCAGGTCCCTCGTTACAGCGTGATTTTGGTGCCCAGCAACCCGAGAAAACCGGCCAGCCAGCTCGGGTGCGCCGGCCAGGCCGGGGCTGTGGCCAGATTGCCTTGAACGTGGCCTTCCGTCACCGGGATATCGATGTACGTGCCGCCAGCCAGGCGCACTTCCGGGGCACAGGCCGGGTAGGCGCTGCACTCGCGACCTTCAAGAATGCCGGCAGCGGCCAGCAATTGCGCGCCGTGACACACGGCCGCGATCGGTTTGCCAGCCTTGTCGAACGCTTGCACCAGCGCCAGGACTTTTTCGTTCAGGCGCAGGTACTCCGGCGCACGACCGCCCGGGATCAGCAGCGCGTCGTAGTCCGCCGCATCGACCTTGGTGAAATCAAAGTTCAGGGCAAACAGATGACCGGGTTTTTCGCTGTAGGTCTGGTCGCCTTCGAAGTCATGAATCGCCGTGCGCACAGTCTGGCCGGCGGTTTTGTCCGGGCAAACGGCATGCACCGTGTGGCCGACCATCAGCAGCGCCTGGAAGGGCACCATCACTTCGTAGTCTTCGACGTAATCGCCAACCAGCATCAGGATTTTTTTAGCAGCCATGGGGAGGACTCCTCTGGAAAATGCGTGGGCCTGCAGGAGTATTCAAGGTAGTCCTTATCCGGCGGGTCGGGTAATAACCGACTACTACGGACGATATGAACTGGATTGGCTTTTTGTGGCGAGGGAGCTTGCTCCCGCTGGGGCGCGAAGCGGCCCTACCGGCTTCGTCAATCAATCGATGGTCTCTGGTTTTGCGACTGCTGCGCAGCCGAACGGGACGGTGCGGCGATCCGACAAGCTCCCTCGCCACAGGGACCGCGCTTAACTGTACGGATAACTCTGCACCCAGCTGTAACAGCGGAAAGCCTCGGGTTTATGGCTAGATGAAGGCTCTTCCCGCCACCCTCGATTCTGGTTGCCATCATGTCCTCGCGCGAAAACACCGGCATGGCCCTCGGCCTGCTCGGCGTCGTTATCTTCAGCCTGACCCTGCCCTTCACACGAATCGTCGTGCAAGAACTCCATCCGCTGCTCAACGGCCTCGGCCGGGCGCTGTTCGCGGCGATTCCGGCAGCGCTTTTATTGCTGTGGCGCCGGGAAAAGTGGCCCACCTGGAAACAGGTCAAAGGCCTGACACTGGTGATCGCCGGGGTCATCCTCGGCTTCCCGGTGCTGTCGGCCTGGGCCATGCAGACACTGCCCGCCTCCCACGGCGCACTGGTCAACGGTTTGCAACCGCTGTGCGTGGCGCTGTATGCCGCGTGGCTGTCCCATGAGCGTCCGTCGAAAGCCTTCTGGGCCTGCGCCGCGCTGGGCAGTGCGCTGGTGCTCGGTTATGCGCTGATCAGCGGCGCCGGCAGTATTCAGGCCGGTGACTTGCTGATGCTCGGGGCGATTGCCGTGGGTGGGTTGGGCTATGCCGAAGGCGGCCGGTTGGCCAGGGAGATGGGCGGCTGGCAGGTGATCTGCTGGGCGTTGGTGCTGTCGACGCCGTTGCTGATTGGGCCGGTGTTGTACCTGGCGCTGCAACATCAGGGCGAGATTTCGGCCAGGACCTGGTGGGCCTTCGGTTATGTCTCGCTGTTTTCGCAGTTCATCGGCTTCTTTGCCTGGTACGCCGGGCTGGCCATGGGCGGCATCGCCCGGGTCAGTCAGATCCAGTTGCTGCAGATCTTCTTCACCATCGCGTTTTCGGCGTTGTTCTTCGGTGAGCACGTCGAGCCGATTACCTGGCTGTTTGCGGCCGGGGTGATCGTGACGGTGATGCTCGGGCGCAAGACCGCAGTGCGCCCGGCGCAACCGGGCACGTTACCGGCGGGGGTTCAGCTCAAGCCTTAGCGACCAGGAACCCGTCAGCCCGCAGCAGGGTTTCCAGGCAATGTTCGCTGATGTGGTAGAAATCCTTCAGCTCCTGAATCTTCACCAACAGCTGAGCCGGGTCCACCGGCTCGGCGCGTTTGACCGCCAGAATCATCTTGTTCTTGTTGGTGTGGTCCAGTGAGATGAACTCGAACACCTTGGTCTCGTAGCCGCAGGCTTCCAGAAACAACGCACGTAAACTGTCGGTGACCATTTCCGCCTGCTGGCCCAGGTGCAAGCCGTATTGCAGCATCGGCTTGAGCAATGCCGGGCTCTGGATCTGCAGGCGTATCTGCTTGTGGCAGCACGGCGAGCACATGATGATCGCAGCGCCGGAACGGATGCCGGTGTGAATCGCATAGTCGGTGGCGATGTCGCAGGCATGCAACGCGATCATCACGTCCAGCTCGCTCGGCGCCACGCTGCGCACGTCACCGCATTTGAACACCAGCCCCGGATGTTCCAGCTTCGCCGCCGCGCTGTTGCACAGCTTGACCATGTCTTCACGCAGCTCGACACCGGTCACCTCGCCCTCGGCTTTCAGGGTGTTGCGCAGGTAGTCATGGATCGCGAACGTCAGGTAACCCTTGCCCGAGCCGAAATCCGCCACTCGCACCGGTTTGTCCAGCGCCAGCGGCGAGGAGGTCAGCGCATGGCTGAAGACTTCGATGAACTTGTTGATCTGCTTCCACTTGCGCGACATCGCCGGGATCAGCTCATGCTGGGCGTTGGTCACGCCGAGGTCTTTGAGGAACGGCCGGTTCAGGTCGAGGAAGCGGTTCTTCTCGCGGTTGTGCTCGGCGGACGGCACTTCACGCAATTGCTGAGGTTTGCTCTTGAACAGCGAAGATTTGCCCTTTTTGCTGTATTCGAGCTGGGCTTCGTCGGTCAGTGACAGTAAATGCGCATTTTTGAACGATGCCGGCAACAGCGCGGCAATGGTCGCCACACCTTCGGCAATCGGCAGGTTCTTGGTGATGTCGCGGGTCTTGTAGCGGTAGACGAAGGACAGGCACGGCTGATCCTTGACCGTCAGCTGCTTGATGATCAACCGCTGCAAGTCCGCTTCGCCACCAACGTACTTGGCCAGCACCAGTTTGATGAAGGCATTGGCGTCCAGGCTGGTTTGCAGCAGGTCGATGAACTGGGCGTGGTGATCCGGCGCGAGGCTGGCGGGAGTGGCGGTGACAGACATGGAAAAAACGGCCTCGGGCGGTGCGAATCGGGGAATGGCGGGTATTTTAGGGGGGATGCGGTTCAGGAACACTGTTATTTGCCAAACGGCAAAGATTCTGTGGCGAGGGAGCTTGCTCCCGCTCGGCTGCGCAGCAGTCGCAAAGCAGACAACGAGGTGTGTCTGACAGCGTGTGTTTGCCGGTTTTGGGGCCGCTTCGCAGCCCAGCGGGAGCAAGCTCCCTCGCCACAAAAGCTGCCGAAAGCTCGGGCCGCGTTCGGACGATTTTTTGATTCAGCTCAACACCACCAACCGATTCGGCAATTCATTGCGCACCTGGGTCACCGGCACGTGCACCTTGAGCAACTCGCCGCACGCCTCGATGCACGTCACAAACCCCTGCAACGTCTGCCCCTGCTTCACCTGCTGGGTAAACGTCGCCACAATCGCGTCCCAATTCTTGTTGTCCAGCCGTTTGGAAATCCCTTCATCCACCAGAATTTCCACGTAACGCTCGGCCTCGGAGACAAAAATCAGCATGCCGGTGCCGCCCACGGTGTGGTGCAGGTTCTGCTCCAGGAACTGCCGACGCGCCAGGTTCGACGCACGCCAGTGACGGACCGAGCGCGGGATCAGGCGCGTGGTGACTTTCGGAATCCGGAACACCAGGCACAACACGATGAAGCTGACCCATTGCACCAGCAACAGACTGTGCATGGTCAGCCAACCGGTCAGGTAATGCACGATACCCGGCACCACCAGCGCCAACAGGCTGGCCCAGAGCAGCGGGATATACGCATAGTCGTCGGCGCGGGCCGCGAGCACTGTCACCAGTTCGGCGTCGGTGTCGCGCTCGACCCGGGCAATCGCCTCGGCGACTTTGCGTTGTTCGTGTTCAGTCAGTAATGCCATGTTTATGAATGCCTGCTCGCTATTGTTGTTGTGTTTCCCGCCGTGTCATCACCAGCCGCCCGACGAACCACCGCCGCCGAAACTGCCCCCGCCGCCACTGAAGCCCCCGCCACCGCCGCCAAAACCTCCGCCACCGAAACCACCCCGACCTCTACCCCCTCCACTTGGCAGAATACCGAACATCTGGCCGACGAAAATCGTCAGGATAAACAGCAGCACCAGGAACACGAATATTCCCGGATGCCGCGCAACGAAATCGCTCTCCTGATTGCCACGCGGCTCATACACCGTCGACGGCTCGTTCAGCGGATTGCCCCCCAGCACCACCAGCATCGCCGAAACGCCATCGCTGATGCCCTTGCTGAAATTGCCGGCCTTGAACGCCGGCGTGATCACCTGATTGATGATCACCGAACTCTGCGCATCGGTCAGGCGATCTTCCAGGCCATAACCGACTTCGATCCGCAATTTTCGCTCGGCACGCGCGACAATCAGCAGCGCGCCGTTGTTCTTGTCCTTCTGGCCAATGCCCCAGTAGCGTCCCAGTTGATAACCGAAATCCGCGATGTCGGCGCCCTGCAGGTCCGGCAACGTGACCACCACCAACTGCTCGCCGGTGGACTTCTCGTGGGCATTAAGCTGCTGAACCAGCTGCTCGCGCACCGCTGGCTCGATCATTTGGGCGTTGTCCACCACCCGTCCGGTCAGTTCCGGAAACTTCAACCCGGCCTGGGCCGTCAGGGCAAAGACCCAGAACAACAGCATCAGGCCCACTTTCATCACGCGCATTGGCAACCTCTTCCTTGGTGGCACTTCAAACCCGGTCCGGCGCCTACTGGAACTTCACTTCAGGCGCTTTTTCGGCACCGGGGCTGGTGGCCTCGAAAGTTTCGCGGATCGGCAAGTCGCTGTACAACACGGTGTGCCACAAGCGACCGGGGAAGGTACGAAGCTCGGTATTGTACTTCTGCACCGCGAGGATGAAGTCGCGACGCGCCACGGCGATGCGGTTCTCGGTGCCTTCAAGTTGCGATTGCAGCGCCAGGAAGTTCTGGTTGGCCTTGAGGTCAGGATAACGCTCGGACACCACCATCAACCGACTCAGCGCGCCGGTCAGCTGATCCTGCGCCTGCTGGAACTGTTTGAGTTTTTCCGGATTGTCCAGCGTGCTCGCATCCACCTGGATCGACGTCGCCTTGGCCCGGGCTTCAACCACTGCGGTCAGGGTTTCTTCCTCATGCCGGGCATAACCCTTGACGGTTTCCACCAGATTGGGGATCAAGTCGGCGCGGCGCTGGTACTGGTTCTGCACCTGGCCCCACGCGGCCTTGGCCTGTTCGTCGAGGGTCGGGATCGTGTTGATGCCGCAACCGGCCAGCAGAGCGGTCAGCAACATCAAGGCTGCAACCTGCAGGCTCGACCGATAGGGGTGTCGTACATTCATCTGGTTGATGCTCCCTTGCACATTGCGTTGATGAAACAACCGGCGAACTTCGAACCCGGCTCTTGGGGCATAATCTGCGCCGCTACTGGATTGCATCGAGCCAATGGGCTAAAAGATGCCCAGCGAAAAAACAGTAAGAAGTGTGCTGCATTTTTCTAAGCAACACCCAAACAACAATAGTCGCTCCCAAAATTTTGGCTGACCGGCGCGTATTCACTGCCGCTTGGGCCTTTTGAGAAGAACATTCATGAAGAAGCTGTGTTTGCTGGGTCTGTTCGTCAGCCTGGCCAGTCATACTGTATTGGCCGCCACGACGCCCGCACCGATAGAGAACAAGGACGCCTTCATCAGCCACCTGATGAAACAAATGACCCTCGATGAAAAAATCGGCCAGTTGCGCCTGATCAGCATCGGCCCGGAAATGCCTCGGGAGCTGATCCGCAAGGAAATCGCGGCCGGTAATATCGGTGGCACCTTCAACTCGATCACCCGCGCCGAAAACCGTCCGATGCAGGACGCGGCCATGCGCAGCCGGTTGAAGATCCCGATGTTCTTCGCCTATGACGTGATCCACGGCCACCGCACGATTTTCCCGATTCCCCTGGCCCTGGCCTCGAGCTGGGACATGGACGCCATTGGCCGGTCCGGGCGCATCGCCGCCCAGGAAGCCGCGGCGGACAGCCTCGACATCACTTTCGCGCCGATGGTCGATATCTCCCGCGACCCACGCTGGGGCCGCACCTCCGAAGGCTTCGGCGAAGACACCTACCTGGTTTCGCGGATCGCCGGCGTGATGGTCAAAGCCTTGCAGGGCAGCGGTGCGAACGCGGCCGACAGCATCATGGCCAGCGTCAAGCATTTTGCCTTGTACGGCGCGGTCGAGGGCGGTCGCGACTACAACGTCGTCGACATGAGCCCGGTCAAGATGTACCAGGATTACCTGCCGCCCTACCGCGCCGCCATCGACGCCGGTGCCGGCGGGGTGATGGTTGCGCTGAACTCGATCAACGGCGTACCGGCCACCGCCAACACCTGGCTGATGAACGACCTGCTGCGCAAGGAATGGGGCTTCAAGGGCCTGGCAGTCAGCGACCACGGGGCGATTTTCGAGCTGATCAAACACGGTGTCGCCCGCGACGGTCGTGAAGCGGCGAAGCTGGCAATCAAGGCTGGCATCGACATGAGCATGAACGACACGCTCTACGGCAAAGAGCTGCCGGGGCTGCTCAAATCCGGCGAGATCGAACAGAAAGACATCGACAACGCCGTGCGCGAAGTGCTCGCCGCCAAGTACGACATGGGTCTGTTCAAAGACCCGTACCTGCGCATCGGCAAGGCCGAGGATGACCCGGCCGACACCTACGCCGAAAGCCGCCTGCACCGCGCCGAGGCCCGTGATGTCGCGCGCCGCAGCCTGGTGTTGCTGAAGAACCAGGGCGATACCCTGCCCCTGAAGAAAACCGCGAAAATCGCCCTGGTCGGCCCTTTGGCGAAAGCACCGATCGACATGATGGGCAGTTGGGCTGCCGCCGGTAAACCTGCGCAATCGGTCACCCTGTTCGACGGCATGACAAATGCCCTCGGCGCGCAGTCGACGCTGATCTACGCCCGTGGCGCGAACATCACCGACGACAAGAAAATCCTCGATTACCTGAACTTCCTCAACTTCGATGCCCCGGAAGTAGTGGACGATCCGCGCCCGGCCAATGTGTTGATCGACGAAGCGGTAAAAGCCGCCAAGGATGCTGATGTGGTAGTGGCTGCGGTTGGCGAATCCCGTGGCATGTCCCACGAATCGTCGAGCCGCACCGACCTGAACATCCCGGGTAACCAGCGCGAGCTGATCAGGGCGTTGAAAGCCACCGGCAAACCACTGGTGCTGGTGTTGATGAACGGTCGTCCGCTGTCGATTCTCGAAGAGAAAGAGCAGGCTGACGCGATTCTGGAAACCTGGTTCAGCGGCACCGAAGGCGGTAACGCTATCGCTGACGTACTGTTCGGCGACTACAACCCGTCGGGCAAGCTGCCGATCACCGTTCCGCGCTCGGTGGGTCAGATTCCGACCTACTACAACCACCTGAGCATTGGCCGGCCGTTCACTCCCGGCAAACCGGGCAACTACACCTCGCAGTATTTCGAAGACACCACCGGGCCACTGTTCCCGTTCGGCTTCGGCCTGAGCTACACCCAGTTCAGCCTGACCGACATGGCATTGTCGTCGACCACGCTGAACAAGACCGGCAAGCTCGACGCCAGCGTCGTGGTGAAGAACACCGGCAAGCGTGACGGCGAAACCGTGGTGCAGTTGTACATCCAGGACGTGACCGGCTCGATGATCCGCCCGGTCAAGGAACTGAAGAACTTCCAGAAAGTGCTGCTCAAGGCCGGCGAACAGAAAGTCGTGCACTTCACCATCACCGAGGATGACCTGAAGTTCTACAACGCCCAGCTCAAGTACGCTGCGGAACCGGGCAAGTTCAACGTGGAGATCGGCCTGGATTCCCAGGACGTGACGCAGCAGAGCTTTGAGTTGCTGTAACCCCGCCTGAAAGCAAAAGATGATCGTTCCCACGCTCTGCGTGGGAACGATCTGAAAAAGTGTTCAGCCCCGCCGATCCAGCAGATTCACCACCACCCGATCCACCCATCCCCAAACCCTTTGCTTGACCCGCCGCCACAACGGTCGGCGCTTCCACGCCTCGAGACTGACTTCCTGGCTCAAGGCAAAGTCATTCTCGAAACTCGCCGCCACCGCTCGGGTCAGCCCAGGGTCCAGAGCTTCGAGGTTGGCCTCCAGATTGAAGCGCAGATTCCAGTGATCGAAATTACATGAGCCGATGCTCACCCAATCGTCGATCAACACCATTTTCAGGTGCAGGAAACACGGCTGGTACTCGAAGATCTTCACCCCGGCCCTGAGCAGTCGCGGGTAGTAGCGATGCCCGGCGTAGCGCACCGACGGGTGATCAGTACGCGGCCCGGTCAGCAGCAGACGCACATCGACGCCGCGATTCGCCGCCCGGCGCAGCGAGCGGCGGACTTTCCAGGTTGGCAGGAAATAGGGCGTGGCCAGCCAGATTCGCTGCTTGCCGCTGTTCAGCGCGCGAATCAGCGATTGCAGAATGTCCCGGTGCTGGCGGGCGTCGGCATAAGCGACCCGGCCCATGCCCTCGCCCATCACCGGCACTCGCGGCAGGCGCGGTAGACCGAAGTGTGAAACCGGTTTCCAGGCACGCCGATAGCGGTTGGCGATCCATTGGCGGTCGAACAGCAATTGCCAGTCGATGACCAGGGGACCGGTGATTTCCACCATCACTTCGTGCCATTCGCAGGTGTCTTCGCCCGGCGACCAGAACTCATCGGTGACCCCGGTGCCACCAACGACCGCCAGGGATTGATCCACCAGCAGCAACTTGCGGTGATCGCGATAGAAGTTGCCCACCCAGCGTCGCCAGCTCAGGCGATTGTAGAAACGCAACTCGACCCCGGCGGCCATCAGGCGCTGACGCAAAGTCAGGGTGAAGGCCAGGCTGCCATAGTCATCGAACAGACAGCGTACCCGCACGCCACGCTCGGCCGCCTGGACCAGCGCCTGAACCATCGCCTCGGCGCACGCTCCCGCCTCCACCAGGTACAGCTCCAGTTCGACTTGTTCTTCGGCACGGGCAATCGCCACCAGCATGCGCGGGAAAAACTGCGGGCCGTCGATCAGCAGTTCGAAGCGATTGCCTTCGCGCCACGGAAAAATTGCACCACGCATTTCAGCGCGCCGTGAAAATCAGCACCGCACCCACCGGTACCGACAGACTGATGGCCGACAAACCGGCGAGCTTGCGCAAGCTTTCCAGGCCTGGGGCCAGGTCGAAATCTTCGGCGCTGATCACCAAAGGCTCGAGGGTCACTACTTGAAAGCGCCGGTCATCGAGACGGGTCGCCAGCAGTTCGGCGTTGTATTGGTGTTGCTTGCCATGCAGGTTGACGGTCACCGGCAAGCGCAGTTCCAGTTGCGCACCGGGCGCCAGGTCGTTGATTGGCCGCAAATCGATTTGCGTGGTGATCAGCGCCTCGGGAAACGTCTGGATCTGGAACAGTTCCTTGCGCATGCGTTCGTCACGCAGCGGAATGCCACTATTAACCGACTCCAGCTCGACTTCCACCTCGGCCAGCCCCTTGGGGTCGACCTTGCCATGCAGCACCAGAAAGCGCTGCACTTCGGAGATGTTGGCGTTTTTGGTGCTGACAAACGACAGCCGCGAGGACTCGCCGTCCAGATACCAATTGGCCTGGGCCGACACGGTGACACCGGCCAGCAGCAGGGAAGCGAGGGTTTTGTAGATGAACCGCTTGAACATAGAAACTCGGGGGCAGATAAACCTGAGCGAACCTTAACTGGCTTGAGGCAGGTTGCAAACTTTCTGTGACTTCGCCCCAATCTTTGTGGCGAGGGAGCTTGCTCCCGCTGGAGTGCGAAGCGCTCCCGAAATCAGACAATGAGTTCCTCCAATCAGATCTCCGCCGCTGGCATTACGACTGCTTCGCAGCCGAGCGGGAGCAAGCTCCCTCGCCACAACGAGTACGACCACGTCAGGGTTGCAGGCGGCAGCCCTGGCGCTCGCCGATCCACTGTGCGCTGTTGCTGCGCCCCAATCCGCCGACCGTCACCCGCTTGCTCGCGGCATCATCGACGAAACCGCTGGTGGGTAAATACTGCTTCACATAACCCTGGCAATACGCCGCCGGATTGTTCATCACATACCGGCACGAGCAGTATTCCTTGGCGGTGTAAGCGCTGATGATGTCGGGAAAAGCCCACAGCGCCACGCGTTCCTGCCAGCCCCAGCCGAGCAAAGCGGTCAGCAGCACCAGCAACAATGTGCTGAACGGCCGACGGCGAATGAAACTGCGACGGCTCATGGCTGCACCTTCATGGCAAACGCCTGGAGCGCGAGTTTGAGCAGTTCGTTATGCCGGTAACTTCCATCGCGATCATCGCCGTAGCGGACGATCACCAGTTTTTCGCTGGGAATCACGTACATCGCCTGGCCCCAATGGCCCAGCGCGGCGAAGGTGTCGACGGGCGCATCGGGCCAGGGTTGTGCCGCACCATCCACCGCTCGATTGAGCCACCAATGCCCGCCGGGCACCGCTTCATCCTGGTTGGCTCGGTAGCGGTCGAACGGCTCACGGCTGAAGTCGACCCACGCCTTGGGCAGCAGCTGCCGCTCGCGCCAGCGACCGTCGCGCGCCATCAACAGGCCAACCCGTGCCAGGTCCCGGGCGGTGAGGTAGGCATAGGACGAGGCGACAAATGTCCCCGTGGCATCCGCTTCCCAAACCGCGCCGCGAATGCCCAAGGGTTCGAACAATGCGGTCCACGGATAATCCGGATATCGGGCCGGGCCAACAATGGCTTTCAACGCGGTGGAAAGCAGATTGCTGTCGCCGCTGGAGTAGCGGAAGGCCTGACCGGGCCTGGCGTACGCGTCATGGTCGGCGGTAAACGCAGCCATGTCGCGATGACCTCGGGTGTAGAGCATCGCTACCACCGAGGACTTCAACGGTGCGTACTCATAGTCTTCCTGCCAATCCAGGCCCGAGGCCCAATGCAGCAAGTCGGCCATGGTCATGGCGGGGTGTTTTTCCAGCGCTGGATAGAACTGCACCGCCGGGTCCTGCAATTTGAACAGACCTTCGCCATAGGCCACGCCGAGCACCGTGGCCATCAGGCTTTTGCTGATCGACCAGGTCAGGTGCGGGGTGTCGGCACGGGTCGGGTCGGCGTAGCGCTCGTAGACGAGTTGGCCGTCATGGATCACCAGCAAGGCATCGGTGCGGATGCCCTCGCGGGTGGTGTCGTTGCGGAGTGGGAAAGCGTAGTTTTCCAGGGCTTGAACGGCCGGACCGGTGACTGTCGGGCCGGGCAACCATTGCTCGGCCGGCCAGTTTTCGGCCTGGGCCGTGAAGCTGAACAGCAGGATGGAAATCAGCGACAAGCCTTTGAACATGGAGGACGCTCGGAGGATGAACCTGCTGAGCCTAGTCGAGGTTGATGACAGTTTTGGGAGGCCCGTCACCCTAACGAAGATCCCGCCAACGCCTTGGCCAACCGCTTGCCCCGAGCCCCTGCTGCCAGATCCATTACAGCCTGATCGCGCTGCCACACCGCCGCCCATTGCGGCGGGCCATCGGTCATGGCCTGATTCACTTCAGCCTTGAGCCCGTCGAACTGTGCGAACAAACCGCCCAGCAACACATGCCCGGCCGGATTGTTCGGCGCCTGGCGGCTGACTTCCGCGCACCCGGCCAGCAGCGCCAGCAAACGCAGTTGCAAGGTGTGCGGCCAGTCGTTGTCCTGGCCAATGCCGAACAGCCACGCGGTCATCGCACTCAGCACATAAATGTCTTCCAGGGTGCGGAACGGTTTGACGTAAGCATCCCAGCCGTCCCCCGCCAACAATTCGCACAGCGCGTTATCGAGAAACAGCCGACCGTGGCTGATCTCGGGCATCAACGGCAACGGCGCGAGTTTCTCCAGACGCACGCCCGGTTCGCCGGGGTAAACCACCGCCAGACTCAGGCGCGGATCGCTGCCTGGCTCTTCGCTGCGAGCGGCGACCAGCAGCCAGTCGGCGGCATCGCCGGCGGTGACGAAATCCTTGCGTCCGCTCAGACGCAGATCGCGCAGCCGGGTCTGCATGTCCGCCACCCGCAAGCTGCGTTGCTCGGTCGCGCACAACGCACCGAGGCTCAGCGGCGCGCTCGGCCAGAGCATCCGCAGCGCCGCTTGATACCCCACCAGAAACGCCAACCCCGGAGTCGCCATCAGCCGTCCGCCGTTCACCGCCAATTCAAACGGGGTGACCGTGCCCAAGCGGTGCAACAAGGTCGCGAAGCCTTCGCCAAGATCGGGGTCGGCGGGCAGGCGATCGCTGCGGTTCAACAGGGTTTGCCAGGGCATAAGAGGCTCCTTGTGGGCTGTCATATAAGCATCACCAAAGCTTCATGGCGATGACACCGGGGCTACATAGCCTGACTTTGCACAACACGGCTGCATAAAGAAAGTCGATCGGCTGCAACCCAAGACGGGTGGCCAGCCCGTACGGAGATTCGCAATGACTCAGATCGCCCGCATCAGCGACACCGGCAATGAACGCCGCCTGCAAGCCGAACGCCTGGTGGGCGCCGAGGCACTGCAGGAAGCCCAGGCCTTGCGCTTCAACGTGTTCAGCGGCGAATTCAACGCCAGGCTGAAAGGCGCGGAATTGGGTCTGGACATGGATGACTATGATGTTCACTGCGCCCACATCGGCGTACGTGACTTGAACACCGGGCGCCTGGTGGCGACCACTCGTTTGCTCGACCACACGGCCGCCAGCAGCCTGGGCAAGTTCTACAGCGAAGAAGAATTCAGCCTGCATGGCCTGGTTCATCTGAAAGGCCCGATCCTGGAAATCGGTCGCACCTGCGTCGACCCGGCCTACCGCAACGGCGGCACCATCGCCGTGCTCTGGGGTGAACTGGCCGAAGTGCTGAACCAGGGCGGCTACAGCTATCTGATGGGTTGCGCGAGCATTCCGATGCAGGACGGCGGCATCCAGGCCCACGCGATCATGCAACGCCTGCGCGAACGTTACCTGTGCACCGAACACCTGCGGGCCGAGCCGAAGAAGCCATTGCCGACGCTGGACATTCCATCGAACGTCATCGCCGAAATGCCGCCGCTGCTCAAGGCCTACATGCGCCTGGGCGCAAAAATCTGCGGCGAGCCGTGCTGGGACGAAGACTTCCAGGTGGCCGACGTGTTCATCCTGCTCAAGCGCGACGAGCTCTGCCCGCGTTACGCCAAGCACTTCAAGGCGGCTGTGTAATGAGCCGCTTGCGGGTGTACGCGCGAATTGCGCGAGTGCTGATGGTGGTGGCGCTGGGCTTGACCATGGCCAGTGTGTTCGGCGCGTTCGAACAACTGGGGATTGCCCATTCAATGGTCCGTCGCCAGCGCTGGTCGCGGTTTTTCATGGCGCGGCTGAGCAATGCCCTGCCCTTTCATGTCACCGTCCATGGTCAATTGCCGAAGGCGCCGATGCTCTGGGTCAGCAACCATGTGTCCTGGACCGACATTCCGCTGCTGGGCATGCTCACGCCGCTGTCGTTCCTGTCCAAGGCTGAAGTGCGCACCTGGCCGGTGGCGGGCTGGTTGGCGGCCAAGGCAGGCAGCCTGTTCATTCGCCGTGGTTCAGGCGACAGCCAGTTGATCCGCAAACAGATGACTCGCCATCTGGAACAGGAACACCCGCTGCTGATGTTCCCGGAAGGCACCACCACCGATGGGCGTTCGCTGCGCACGTTTCATGGTCGTTTGCTGTCAGCGGCGATCGATTCCGAAGTGGCGCTGCAACCGGTGGCGATTCGTTATCTGCGCAACGGCGAGCTGGATACCCTGGCACCGTTCATTGGCGATGATGATTTGCTGTCACACCTGATGCGCTTGTTCGCCAATGATCGGGGTGAGGTGGAGATTCACCTGCTCAAGCCGATCGAGTGCCAGGACCGGGAACGCGCGGCGCTGGCGTTCGAGGCGCAGCAGGCGGTGCAGAAGGCGTTGTTTGGTGAAGTCGCGAAACCTGCCGAGCCACGGCGTGCCGGCGAACTGATCGCCGCCTGATTTTGCGTTTGTAGGAGCGAGGCTTGCCCGCGAAGCTTTTGGCGCCCTCGAGGACCGCTTCTCGGGCAAGTCGGATCGCCGCACCGCTCGCTCCTACAAAGAAGGATTGGTGTCAGCGGTTTTGTGCGAAGTCTTGAAGCTGCGGATAGAACAACCGGAAATCCTCGCTCAACGGTTCATACAACCACCGCAACTCCTGCATTGCCGCGGCCAGTTCCTCGGGCCGCGTCAGTCTGCGTGAAATCCCCCGCAGTACCTGCTCAAGCACTTCGAACTCCTGATAAGCCCCCAACCAGTCATTGGCCACCATGTGCGGCGCAATCTTCGCCAGGCGCTCCGGCAACTGCGGCTCGGCCAGCAGCACCCGGTAAACATCCGAGGTGAACTGCGTAAGCGGACGGTCGGCGTACAGCGCCCAGTCCCGCGCCAGGCAGTGGTCGAAAAACACGTCGAGCACGATCCCCGCATAACGCCTGCGCGTGATGGAAAACCGTGACAACGAGACATCCACCAACGGATGACGGTCGGTGAAGACATCGATGCTGCGATGCAACTGGATGGCCGCCTCGACCTCCGGATCGAACTGCCCCTGCAGCCGTCCCTTGACGAAGTCGCCATACAGACTGCCGAGCATTTGACCGGGGCGTTGGCCACCGAGGTGCAGATGTGCGAGATAGTTCATGGGCGCAGCTTAGCACTGCCTCACCAATATCGTTATAACCCGATATACCGATTTACGCAGTCATCAGACCGAAATCATATTGGTATATCGCGAAATACCGATTTAAAGTTCGCCCCATCGCGATATAACGTTTTACTCATCACGAGTCCCAAGCCATGAACCTCGACCTCGACGAAATAATAAAAGCCCTGGCACACCCGGTACGGCGAGAAATCCTGCACTGGCTCAAAGACCCGGCCGTCGAATTCCCCGACCAGACCCACAGCAACGAGCACGGCGTCTGCGCCGGGCAGATCGATCAACGTTGCGGTTTGTCGCAGTCCACGGTGTCCGCACACCTGGCGACCCTGCAACGCGCCGGCCTGATCAGCAGCCGCAAAGTCGGCCAGTGGCATTTTTTCAAACGCAACGAGGAAACCATCCAGGAGTTCCTTCGTACCTTCAGCAAAGAGCTCTGACCCTTTGGCCGATAAGGAATCAATCATGCCCCTCTCGCTACTCATTCTGGCCTTGAGCGCCTTCGCCATCGGCACCACCGAGTTCGTCATCATGGGCTTGCTGCCCGATGTGGCGGCGGACCTCGGTGTGTCGATCCCCGGCGCCGGCTGGCTGGTGACCGGTTACGCCCTGGGCGTGGCCATCGGCGCGCCGTTCATGGCACTGGCCACCGCCAGGCTGCCGCGCAAGGCCGCGCTGGTAGCGTTGATGGGGATTTTCATCATCGGCAACCTGCTCTGCGCCCTGGCCAGTGACTACAACGTCCTGATGTTTGCCCGTGTGGTCACCGCCTTGTGCCATGGCGCGTTCTTCGGCATCGGTTCGGTGGTGGCGGCAGGCCTGGTGCCGGCCAACAAACGTGCGTCGGCCGTGGCCCTGATGTTCACCGGCCTGACCCTGGCCAACGTCCTCGGCGTACCGCTGGGCACCGCGCTCGGCCAGGAAGCCGGCTGGCGTTCGACCTTCTGGGCAGTGACCGTGATTGGTGTGATTGCGCTGATCGGTTTGATCCGCTTTCTGCCGGCCAAGCGCGATGAAGAGAAACTCGACATGCGCGCCGAACTGCGCGCCCTCAAGGGGGCCGGTATCTGGTTATCCCTGAGCATGACCGCCTTGTTCGCCGCGTCGGTCTTCACCTTGTTCACCTATGTCGCGCCGCTGTTGGGCGAAGTCACTGGTGTTTCCCCGCGTGGCGTGACCTGGACCCTGGTGCTCATCGGCCTGGGCCTGACAGTCGGCAACATCATCGGCGGCAAGCTGGCTGACAAAGGCATGGCGGCGACGCTGATCGGTGTGTTCATCACCATGGCGGTGGTCTCCACCGTGCTGACCTGGACCAGCGTGGCCCTGATCCCGACCGAAATCACCCTGTTCCTCTGGGCCACCGCGTGCTTTGCCGCCGTGCCGGCACTGCAAGTCAACGTGGTGACCTTCGGCAAGGCTGCACCGAACCTGGTGTCGACCCTGAACATCGGCGCCTTCAACGTCGGCAACGCACTCGGTGCCTGGGTCGGCGGCAGCGTCATCGCCCACGGCTTCGGCCTGACCCGGGTGCCGCTCGCGGCAGCCGCATTGGCGGTGCTCGCCCTGCTGGTGACCCTGATTACTTTCCGTCAGAGCGGCGATGCCGAGCTGGCCCCCGCTACCCATTAATCGCTAAAAGAGAGCTATTAAATGACGACAATTTTCGATCCGATCAAACTGGGCGACCTCGAGTTGGCCAACCGCATCATCATGGCACCGTTGACCCGCTGCCGCGCCGACGAAGGCCGTGTGCCGAACGCGCTGATGGCCGAGTATTACGTGCAGCGCGCCTCTGCCGGCCTGATCCTCAGCGAGGCCACGTCGGTCACGCCGATGGGCGTCGGTTACCCGGACACTCCCGGCATCTGGTCCAACGACCAGGTGCGCGGCTGGAGCAACGTGACCAAAGCGATTCACGGCGCGGGCGGCAAAATCTTCCTGCAACTGTGGCACGTGGGTCGGGTTTCCCACCCTTCGTACCTGAACGGCGAAGCACCGGTCGCACCGAGTGCCATCCAGCCTAAAGGCCATGTCAGCCTGGTTCGTCCATTGGCCGACTACCCAACTCCGCGCGCCCTGGAAACCGCTGAAATCGCCGACATCGTCGACGCTTACCGCGTGGGGGCCGAGAATGCCAAGGCCGCCGGTTTCGACGGCGTGGAAATCCACGGTGCCAACGGTTACCTGCTCGACCAGTTCCTGCAAAGCAGCACCAACCAGCGCACCGACAACTACGGTGGCTCCCTGGAAAACCGTGCGCGCCTGTTGCTGGAAGTGACTGACGCCGTGATCGAAGTCTGGGGCGCTGGCCGCGTCGGCATGCACCTGGCACCGCGCGCCGACTCCCATGACATGGGCGACGACAACCTGTCCGAGACCTTCACCTACGTCGCTCGCGAACTGGGAAAACGCGGCATCGCGTTCATCTGCTCGCGCGAAAAAGAAGGCGCCGACAGCCTCGGCCCGCAATTGAAAGAAGCCTTCGGCGGCCCGTACATCGCCAACGAGCGTTTTACCAAGGACAGCGCCAACGAGTGGCTGGCCAGCGGCAAGGCCGACGCGGTGGCGTTTGGTGTGCCATTCATCGCCAACCCGGACCTGCCAGCGCGCTTGAAGGCCGATGCACCGCTGAACGAGCCGCGTCCGGAACTGTTCTACGGCAAGGGCCCGGTCGGTTATATCGACTATCCGACGCTGTAAGCCTCGACCGTTGAAATGCAAAAGCCCCGACTCGAAAGAGCCGGGGCTTTTGCGTATGGAAGATCAAAGGTCACTGAGGCAAATGCGATGCCTTTGGTCGGCTATTCGGCGCCCTTGTAGCCGGGGCGTTCACACTCATTCACATACTCGACACAAAATCCCTACAAAATACGTAGCTCGCTACCTATCAACCTGGCGAACGTACGTATATAAAAGCATCCCATTGCAAAAAGGCGCGCGAAGCAGGGACATTCCCCGCGTCATGCCTTGACAAAAACGGATCCAATTACGCATTTTGTTTCAATTGCGCAGGCTGGGACTCAAGCGCAGCATATCCAAACCTGTGTCGACCCAACGCTCGGCTTCGATGTGCAGTTGAAAACTGTCGGGAGCCAACAGCCACTGATACAGGATGCCATCGATGTAGGCATGCAAGCTGATGGCCGCGCGGGCAGCGTCGAGGTTTTCCGGTAACTGCCCGCGATTCACCGCATTACTCAGGGCCAGCGCGATTCGCACATTGCAATCGAGGCTGACCGTTTGGCGCTGCTGGCGCAGGTCGCACATTTCATCGGTGAATTCGCACTTATGAAACAGAATCTCGTTGATGCGTCGGGTTTTCGGGTCCATGGCAACTTGATGAAACAAATGAATCAGCAGTTTGCGCATGCAGCCCAGCGGGTCGAGTTCGTCTTGGCTTTCACTGGCCTTGGCCATTTCATTCAGCGGCTCGTGCAGGGTATCGAGCATCGCCTGCAGCAGATCCGCCTTGTTACTGAAATGCCAGTAGATAGCCCCGCGAGTCACCCCGGCCAGGGTAGCGATATCCGCCAGCGTCGTGCGTGCCACGCCCCGCTCGAAAAAGGCTTTTTCTGCCGCTTCGAGTATCTGGCTTCGGGTTTCTTGAGCTTCCTCTTTGGTGCGACGGACCATGGCAGTAAAACCTCAATCAGGGTGCCTCAGCGATGTCTGAGCATCCGCTGAATAGAAGTGAGGCGAGCGCTTTCGGGCTTCGTCTCAGGCCTACAATTCAAATCTTTGGACGGCTTTTGTAACGGTGTGGGTACGCCGCCAAGGTATTTACAAACAAGCATGAATGTAAGTATATTCCTTAGCAAGCTACTTATCCACCCGGTAAAATTTTTTAACCTTCCACCTTTCTTGTGCGCAACTTGCGCGCCTGACCCGAGGATCTTCATGCAATTCAAGCCAGCTGTTACCGCTCTGGTTACTGCCCTCGCCCTGGCATCACTGCTCAGTGGATGTAAAAAGGAAGAGGCGGCACCTGCCGCACCCACCCCTCAGGTCGGCGTCGTAACCCTGCAACCACAAGCCTTCACCCTGACGTCCGAACTTCCGGGGCGCACCAGTGCGTTCCGTATTGCCGAAGTTCGCCCACAGGTCAACGGCATCATTCTCAAACGACTGTTCAAGGAAGGCGGCGACGTCAAGGCCGGTCAGCAGCTGTATCAGATCGACCCGTCGGTCTATGACGCGACCCTGAAAAGCGCCGAAGCCAACCTGCGTTCGACCAAGTCGATCTCCGATCGCTACAAGCAACTGGTCGACGAACAGGCCGTCAGCCGTCAGGAATACGACACGGCACTGGCCAACCGCCTGCAATCGGAAGCCTCCCTGCAGACCGCCCAGATCAACGTGCGCTACACCAAGGTCTACGCACCGATCTCCGGTCGAATCGGCCGTTCGTCGGTGACGGAAGGCGCGCTGGTCAGCAGTGGCCAGAGCGACGCCATGGCGGTCATCCAGCAACTGGACCCGATCTATGTCGACGTGACCCAGTCCTCGGTGGAGCTGCTTGAGCTGCGCCGCGAACTGGAAAGCGGTCGTCTGCAAAAGGCGGGCGACAATGCCGCCGCGGTCAAGCTGACCCTGGAAGACGGCAGCCAGTACGCCGTGGACGGCAAGCTCGAGTTCTCTGAAGTCTCGGTAGACCAGACCACTGGTTCCGTGACTCTGCGCGCGGTGTTCCCGAACCCTGATCACACCCTGCTGCCGGGCATGTTCGTTCACGCTCAGTTGCAATCCGGCGTGAACAGCGCGGCGATTCTGGCGCCGCAACAAGGCGTGACCCGCGACCTCAAAGGCACCCCGACCGCGCTGGTCGTGGGTCCGGACAACAAGGTCGAACTGCGTCAGCTCAAGGCCAGCCGTACTGTCGGCAACCAATGGTTGATTGAAGACGGCTTGAAGGCAGGCGATCGCCTGATCACTGAAGGGCTGCAATTCGTCAGACCTGGTGTTGAAGTCAAGGCCACTGAAGCCACCAACGTCAACGCCAAGAGCCCGGTCCCCGCACAGGCAGCCAAAGTCGCTGTCGGCGGCAAAGGGGAGTAAACCATGTCGAAATTTTTTATCGACCGTCCGATTTTCGCCTGGGTAATTGCCCTGGTGATCATGCTGGTCGGGGCTTTATCGATCCTCAAGCTGCCGATCAACCAATACCCGAGCATTGCGCCTCCGGCCATTGCGATCTCCGTGACTTACCCCGGCGCTTCTGCACAAACCGTGCAGGACACCGTGGTGCAGGTGATCGAGCAACAGCTCAACGGTATCGACAATCTGCGTTATGTCTCGTCGGAAAGTAACTCCGACGGCAGCATGACCATCACCGCGACCTTCGAGCAGGGCACCAGCTCCGATACCGCGCAGGTTCAGGTCCAGAACAAACTGAACCTGGCCACCCCGCTGCTGCCACAAGAAGTGCAGCAGCAGGGTATCCGCGTGACCAAGTCGGTGAAAAACTTCCTGATGGTCATCGGTGTGGTGTCGCGTGACGGCAGCATGACCAAGGACGACCTGTCCAACTACATCGTGTCGAACATGCAGGACCCGATCTCGCGGACCGCCGGTGTCGGTGACTTCCAGGTCTTCGGCGCCCAGTACGCGATGCGGATCTGGCTCGACCCGGCCAAGTTGAACAACTTCAACCTGACCCCGGTGGACGTGAAAACCGCCATCGCGGCGCAGAACGTCCAGATCTCGTCCGGTCAACTCGGCGGCTTGCCCGCCCTGCCCGGCCAGCAACTGAACGCTACGATCATCGGCAAGACCCGCCTGCAGACTGCCGAGCAGTTCAAGGAAATCCTGCTCAAGGTCAACAAGGACGGCTCGCAGGTTCGCCTCAAAGACGTCGCCGAAGTAGGCCTGGGTGGCGAGAACTATAGCGTCAGCGCCCAGTTCAACGGCAGCCCGGCTTCCGGTCTGGCGGTGAAGCTGGCCAACGGTGCCAACGCCCTCGATACCGCCAAGGCCCTGCGCAAAACCATCGATGACCTGAAGCCGTTCTTCCCGCAAGGGATGGAAGTGGTGTTCCCGTACGACACCACCCCGGTGGTGACCGAGTCGATCAAAGGAGTGGTTGAAACCCTGGTCGAAGCGATCGTGCTGGTGTTCCTGGTGATGTTCCTGTTCCTGCAGAACTTCCGCGCCACCGTCATCACCACGATGACCGTGCCGGTGGTATTGCTGGGTACATTCGGGATCCTCGCGGCATTCGGCTTCAGCATCAACACCCTGACCATGTTCGGCATGGTGCTGGCCATCGGCTTGCTGGTGGACGATGCCATCGTCGTGGTGGAAAACGTCGAACGGGTCATGAGCGAAGAAGGCCTGTCACCCAAGGAGGCCACCAAGAAATCCATGGGGCAGATCCAGGGTGCGCTGGTCGGTATTGCTCTGGTGCTGTCCGCGGTACTGCTGCCGATGGCGTTCTTCAGTGGCTCCACCGGTGTGATCTACAAGCAGTTCTCGATCACCATCGTTTCGGCCATGGCCTTGTCGGTGCTGGTTGCATTGATCTTCACCCCGGCGCTTTGCGCCACCATGCTCAAGGCGATTCCGAAAGGCGAGCACGGCACGCCGAAACGCGGCTTCTTCGGCTGGTTCAACCGCAACTTCGACCGTGGCGTCAAAAGCTACGAGCGCGGCGTCGGCAACATGCTCGCTTACAAGGCTCCGTACCTGCTGGCGTACCTGATTATCGTGGTCGGCATGATCTGGCTGTTCACCCGCATTCCAACGGCGTTCCTGCCGGAAGAAGACCAGGGCGTACTGTTTGCCCAGGTGCAAACCCCGGCCGGTTCCAGCTCCCAGCGCACGCAGGTGGTCGTGGATGAAATGCGCGAGTTCCTGCTGCGTCCGAGCAAGGATGGCGGCGAAGGCGATGCAGTGGCCTCGGTGTTTACCGTGACCGGCTTCAACTTCGCCGGCCGTGGCCAGAGTTCGGGCATGGCGTTCATCATGCTCAAACCGTGGGACGAACGTAACGCCGACAACAGTGTGTTCAAACTGGCGGCCCGTGCCCAACAGCACTTCTTTACCTTCCGCGACGCCATGGTGTTTGCCTTTGCGCCACCAGCGGTACTGGAACTGGGTAACGCCACCGGTTTCGACGTATTCCTTCAGGACCGTGCCGGCATCGGTCACAACAAGCTGATGGAAGCCCGTAACCAGTTCCTCGGCATGGCGGCGCAAAGCAAGGTCCTGTCGCAAGTCCGTCCGAACGGCCTGAATGACGAGCCGCAGTACCAGCTGGAAATCGACGATGAGAAGGCCAGCGCCCTGGGCGTGACCCTCACCGACATCAACAACACCCTGTCGATTGCCCTGGGCAGTAGCTATGTGAACGACTTCATCGACCGCGGTCGTGTGAAGAAGGTTTACGTGCAAGGCCTGCCCGGCGCTCGCATGAGTCCTGAAGACCTGAAGAAGTGGTACGTGCGCAACAGCGCCGGCACCATGGTTCCGTTCTCGGCGTTCGCCAGGGGTGAATGGATCTACGGTTCACCGAAACTGGCCCGTTACAACGGCGTGGAAGCGATAGAAATCCTCGGTGCCCCGGCGCCCGGCTATTCCACCGGTGAGGCCATGGCCGAAGTCGAAGCTCTGGCCAAGAAACTGCCGGCCGGTGTCGGTATTTCCTGGACCGGTCTGTCGTACGAGGAACGTCTGTCCGGCTCGCAAGCACCAGCGCTGTACGCCTTGTCGCTGTTGATGGTGTTCCTGTGTCTGGCGGCGTTGTATGAAAGCTGGTCGATCCCGATCGCGGTCATGCTGGTCGTGCCGCTGGGGATCATCGGTGCGCTGATGGCGACCAGCCTGCGCGGCCTGTCCAACGACGTGTACTTCCAGGTGGGGCTGTTGACCACCATCGGTCTGGCGGCGAAAAACGCCATTCTGATCGTCGAGTTCGCCAAGGAACTGCATGAGCAAGGGCGTAGCCTGCGCGATGCAGCGATCGAAGCCTGCCGGATGCGTCTGCGACCGATCATCATGACCTCGCTCGCATTCGTGCTCGGCGTGGTACCGCTGGCCATTTCCACGGGCGCAGGTTCGGGTAGCCAACATGCGATCGGTACCGGGGTGATTGGCGGTATGCTCACGGCCACGATCCTGGCGATCTTCTGGGTTCCGTTGTTCTTCGTCACCGTGTCGTCCATGGGCCAGCGCAAAGTCGCCGACCAGGATGACGCCATTGAAACTCCTCAAGAGGCTGGCTAATGAGCAAGTCGCTACTCTCCCTGGCAGTCACCGCTTTCGTGCTGAGTGGCTGCTCGCTGATACCCGATTATCAGCGGCCTGAAGCACCGGTGGCGGGCCAATACCCGCAAGGCCCGGCGTATTCGCCGGCCCAGGCGCCCAACCAGGCCGCCGCCGAACAGGGCTGGAAGCAGTTTTTCCACGACCCTGCGCTGCAGCAGGTGATTCAGACCTCGCTGGAGAACAACCGTGACCTGCGCGTCGCGGCGCTGAACATCGACGCTTATGCGGCTCAATACCGCATCCAGCGCGCCGACCTGTTCCCGGCGGTTTCGGCCACCGGCAGCGGCAGTCGTCAGCGGGTTCCGGCACGGGCCTCGCAAACCGGCGAAGCGAACATCAACAGTTCCTACTCGGCCACCGTCGGCATCAGCGCCTACGAACTCGACCTGTTCGGTCGGGTGCGCAGCCTGAGCGAAGAGGCCCTGCAGAAGTACTTCGCCACTGAAGAAGCACGGCGCAGCACGCAGATCAGTCTGGTGGCCAGCGTGGCCAATGCCTATCTGACCTGGCAGGCCGACAAGGAACTGCTGAAACTGACCCAGGAAACCCTCGGTGCCTTCGAGGAGAGCTACAAGCTCACCTCGCGCAGCAACGAAGTGGGCGTAGCCTCGGCGCTGGATCTGGCCCAGTCACGTACCTCGGTGGAAAACGCCCGTGCGCAACAGGCCAAATACACCCGTCAGGTCGCCCAGGATGAAAACAGCCTGGTGTTGCTGCTCGGCACCGGCATCCCGGCCAATCTGCAAGCAGCCAAGCCACTGTCGGACGACCTGCTGAGCGACGTGCCGGCCGGCCTGCCGTCGGACTTGCTGCAACGTCGCCCGGACATCCTCCAGGCCGAATACAACCTCAAGGCCGCCAACGCCAACATCGGCGCGGCGCGGGCTGCATTCTTCCCGAGCATCAGCCTGACCGCCAATGCCGGCTCCCTGAGCCCGGACCTGTCCGGTCTGTTCAAGGGTGGTTCGGGCACCTGGTTGTTCCAGCCGCAAATCAACCTGCCGATCTTCAACGCCGGCAGCCTGCGTGCCAGCCTGGATTACTCCAAGATCCAGAAAGACATCAGCGTGGCGAACTACGAGAAGTCCATTCAAACGGCCTTCCAGGAAGTCGCCGATGGCCTGGCCGCACGCCAGACCTACACCGAGCAGTTGCAGGCTCAGCGTGATTTCGTCAACGCCAACCAGGACTACTACCGTCTGGCCGAGCGTCGTTATCGCATCGGGGTCGACAGCAACCTGACCTTCCTCGACGCCCAGCGCCAGCTGTTCAGTGCCCAACAGGCGCTGATCACCGACCGCCTGGCGCAGCTGACCAGCGCGGTCAACCTGTACAAGGCGTTGGGCGGTGGCTGGAATGAACAGACGGCGAAGAACGAGCCGTTGAAAGAAGAAGCGCCGAAGATGAAGTTGTTCTGATAGCGCCGTAAATACGAAGCCCACCGTTTGGTGGGCTTTTTGTTGGTCGTGAAAAAAACCAGCCTGTTCGCTTCACCCTCCGACTCCATTGACCAGAAACACCGGCTCTTCCAGATAATCGAGCCCCAAGCGGTTTTCGAACATTTCGTCGCGTAACGCTGCGGTAGTGAAACTGCCCAGGCCCAGCGCGGTGGCCAGCAGGGAAAAGGTCTGACTCAGATGCCCGGCATCCATCAGCGCCACCCGCAGTGCGCGGCTGAATTCGTATTTCCAGGCCATTCGCTCGACCCGCGCCGTGGAAACGAACACCGCTGCCGCATCCTTGATCCACGCCTGTCCACCACAAGCCTCGCTGATCCAGGCTCGCGGATCTTCCAGGGAAAGCAGCTCAAGCCCATGACGGCGTACCGAATAGTGGTAAAGCCCCCGCTCGAAACCCTGCACGTTCATCAGCACCGCATACACCTCGGTGCCCTGCAGCGAACCGCCGGCCGGCGAGGTTTTCTTCAGGAAATAGTCACCCATGCGGTTGTGCTGCACGACGGTCGCGCCCCAGGTGTAGTAGAGCAACAAAGACAGTTGTTCCGAACTCAACGGCTGATCACTGAAGGTTCGCGACGTGCGGCGATTGCACAGCGAGCCCAGCAGCGTCGGCTGAGCAATCGCACAGGCAGGCAGCAGCGGGTTTTCCAGGGCGATGAACGGATGGGACCAGTAGTCCTTGAACGCCGACGGCTGAGGTTGCGCCGAGGCCTTTTGCTCCAGCTCCGTTTCCAGCTCGGCAACGCTGATGTAGGGCGTGTGCGAGCCGGTGCGGGTACTCAGGTAAAACTCCAGCGCTGCATCCCAACGGGTCCAAAGGTTGAGCGGATGCTTACCTTCGTTACAGGTGACCGAACCCGATTGATTCGCCACGGGCAGCAAAACACCATGGCTGACCAGTGTCCTCAGAAACGCCAGGTTGTCGTCCTGTGCAGGACTTTGCATAACCCCCGGCAGCAACAAGGCACTCTCCAGCGTCTGTGGGCTCAGGAAGTGGCGCAATAACGGCAGCAACGTCACGTCAAACTCCAGGCTCAAGTCCTGCTGCCGGTCTCGGATAAAAAACGACGCCGAGCCAACGCTGAGCCAGGTGCTTTCCCTGAGTTTCAGCAGGGTCTGCGCGTCCTCCGACGGCGTCTGTTGATCACCCTGTTGATCAAGCTCCTGCCAGAACAGGGCCTTGGGCCTCAAGGACTTGATGGCCTTGATCAAGGTCAACAGTTCCGCGTCATCGGTTTTGCGCGAAATATCCCACTCCAGGGTGATCGCTTTCACCGGGGATGATCTGAACAGCTCACGCAAAATGTCCCAATCCCGCCGTGGATGGCTGGTGTGAATTTCAATCAACCGGTCCAGCGGCAACGAACGCAAATAGTCGTTCAGGTCGTAACCCTGGGTTCTGGCGGTCGTGATCGCGCTGTCGAGATCCAGCAAAAATCCCGAGCCGCTGCGCTCCACCACACTGGAAATGAACTCGCCTTCGGACTGCTCTTGTGCGCCCGGCAATGAAAACAACCGCGGTGCGTTTTCCAGCACCAGCAGTGTGGCCGTGAGCTCGCGCAATTCGATGGCATTGGCCACCACCGTGTCAGCCACCTCTTGGGCCAGGGTCGGCAAAATGAAATGCTGCGTGTCGCCACCGTGGAAACGCGACCAGGAAATATGCTCGGCCAGCCACGGCGAGCGGGTTTTGTCGCACAGTCTCCGCGTCATGTTCAGAAATTCGCGATCCATCGCGATGCCCACACTGCCCAGGGACAAACTGGACGAGTGCAGCAGGCTCGGTACTCGAGCGCTGACGTCAAGTAAACGAGGCTGCAGGATGCAGTGGGTCGGCTGAAACTCGACGTAATCGAAATGCGGCAAACCCTCAGCGAGAATTCGCTCGACCGTCGGGTCAAGTCCATCCTCCGACCGGTCATCCTGTGCCCTGCGCCGTGGCAAATGGTATTCCAGCCCTACTCCGGCCTCGGGATAGGACGAGGCATCAAACATCCCCATGTGAGCCTCCCCGGCTTCAGGCGGTCAGACCCAGCAAGCGTTGTTGCTCAGTATCAGTCCCCGATATCGCCAACAGCCCGGCATATTGGTTTTCCTGCGCTCTGACCTCTTTGGCGAGGTTTTCCAGAAGTTGACGTCCTTGTGGGGTGAATTCAGTGCTGGCCTCAAAGTCCGGCAATGCCTTGATCAAGCCTCGCAGAATGTACAGAAGACGGTTTTGCGCCCGTTGCAGCTCATCGGTCGAACGCGAACGAACCCGCCCCAGGTATTTGACCAACGCGATGTACACGTAAAACGCGTGGAAGTAGCCATAAAAGTCACGCTTCTGTCCCGACCACGGCAAGGTGTACAACGGCTCCCGCGAGGTCTCTTCCTTAACGACCGGGCACGCCTCGACAATGTGATAGAGCAACTGATGGGTGGCCTCATGCACCAGGGACTCTTCCAGATCGAGTATCGAATCATCCCGGCTCGACAACAGGATGATTCCGGTGAAACGGGACGCCGAACAGCTTCGAAATGAACCATCGGGTAAATAGAAAATCGACTTGACCAGTTTTTTGATTTGCTCACGGCAGGCGGGCCATGTGTGCTCTATGCGCAACAGGGCAATATTCACCACGTCGCAAAAAAAACGTACGGAGTAACCGCTACGCTCCAACTGTTTGCGGACGGCTTCATCCTCCGGAAACTCATAACTGGGCGGCATTACTATCGCTACCAGCGGATCGACATCAAACCGATGCACAGGGGGGCAATAATGATTCACGCGGGAACTGTCGGATGCTTTGACACGCACTAACATCTCAGGAAATTCGCACAGCATTTTTTCCAGCTCACTCCTGTCCTCGGTCTTTTTCGTGATGACCAGATTGGCATAATGAGCCGTCAGTACATTCCACACTTGAAACACCGGATCATTAATAATCAAGCGCTGTTCACGGGTCGGAGGGACGATAAGATTAAATGCCTGTTCAAAAAACTCTGCCAGATGTGGCGCGTTGGGAAACAACTGAAAAAGTTCGGTGTACAGCGCAACAAAGCTGGTGTATCGATTTCGACTGACACGCTCCAGCAAGACTTCAAATCGCGAAGGCTCCGAATCCGCAAGGAAGGTCGTGCCCTGAAATAAATCCTCGACCGAGAGCTCACGTTGACCACTGTTACCGATGTCCATTTCTCAACCTTCCCTTAGGTTGGCGGCAACGGCTTCGCCATTGTCAGACTGGCAATGCCATAACCCAGTTGTTCATAAAGACGACGCGCCGCATCGTTGCGACCAAAGACATGCAACCGCACTTCCTTGCATCCCGCCTGGCTCGCCCATGATTCCAGGGCCAGCAGCGATTGTTTTGCATAACCCTGGCGGCGCTCGCCGGGGTCAATGTAAATATCCAGAATGAAGGCGATCCGACCGGCGCCAGCGTGTCGTTCGGCAACCCATAATTCACCGATGCGCCGCGCTTGATCCTGGATTACCCAGAGTTGATTCTTTTCAGTCAATCGCCCTTGCGGCAACAATTGCTCGAAGACGCTTCGTGCCCTTTGCGACGCCTCCTCCTGGCCCCACTCGCCGGCGGCGACCATCCCGTCGCCATATTCAGCAAGGGCTCTGTCGGCGAACGTAGCAAAGTCCGCGTCATTCATTGGAGCCAAGGTGACAGACATGCGTCATTCACTCCGTGCCCGAGTGCTTCAGGTCATGGGTCTGATAAGGCCATTCGGCGTACCACCGTAAAAGCCCACCTTTCGTGGCACGCCAAATGGCATCACCCACCGTTAATCCATGCGCGCTTGTTGCTGCTGGTTCTGTGTATCGAATACCGCGCGTATCCCCAGGTTGCTCCGAATGCTGGAGGAAGCTGCCGTCAGTTTTGCAGCATCAATACCTTTAACCGCCGCGATCTCGTCAGTACTTAAGTGCACGCCAATATTTTTAGCCGCCCCTGCCGGATCACTGTGTAAGGCGTTGGCAAATTTTTCGTCCAGCACGGCCCGTCCCAGAACCGAGGCCAAACGTTCCTGATTGACTTTATTACCCATGGTACTTCTCCTTGTTATTTCGGCATGACGAAAAACATCCCCTGACGAAGCAAGAGAGTTTCTTTTGCCCGCCTGAGGAATTTGAATATAGCAAGGCCTCTTTTCTTTTCCAGCCAAGCCCATGGCTCTCTTTAAATCTTTTTACGATAACCAACAACACCAATTCTTAAGTTTAACCGGCGACTATTGATCTACCTTTAATGACAGCCAACACTGTAGGAAACGTCTTACAACTAAAGCAATAAACACTTCCATCTAACATCAAAAAAAACAACAAGGCGCCATTAATAGAACACACCTGCGGACGCCCCTTATCAACCCGAATAACTATGGGATTTTATTAGGAATGCCTCATACCGTCCGCGCCCACGCTGACGTCGATTAGTGTTCGTTAATCGCCCAAAACCCCATCCCCCCCAATTGAATCCCCCCGCCCATCCCTCGCACCATTGTCCGCACCTGCAAAAATCAATAACAACAAGGTCCGACACCATGACTACGCGCCCTCTGCGCTCCGGCTGATCTCGCCCGCCCCCTTATCCGAATTCGATTTTTTGTCTGCGACCCCTTGGTTGCGGCTGTGTACTGCCTTATCCCTGACAATTAGAGAGACCCGAGTCCATGACTTCCTCCACCACGCAGTATTTGTTCCCCAGTCTGATCGCCATCGCACTGGCCGGCGCGGCCCTGCCCGCCTTGGCCGAGGAAGCAGGCTTTGTCGAAGGTGCCAAGGTCAACCTGAACCTGCGTAACTTCTACATCAACCGTAACTTCACCAATCCGACCAAGAGCCAGGGCAAGGCTGAAGAATGGACGCAAAGCTTTATCCTCGACGCCAAATCCGGGTTCACCCAGGGCACCGTCGGGTTCGGCATGGACGTGCTGGGGTTGTATTCGGTCAAGCTCGACGGCGGTAAAGGCACCGGCGGGACGCAATTGCTGCCGCTGGATCACGATGGCCGCCCGGCGGACAACTTCGGTCGCGCCAACGTGGCGTTCAAGGCGAAGCTGTCCCAGACCGAAGTGAAGGTCGGCGAATGGATGCCGGTGCTGCCGATCCTGCGCTCGGACGACGGTCGCTCGCTGCCGCAAACCTTCCGTGGCGGCCAGATCACCTCGAAGGAAATCGACGGCCTGACGCTCTACGGCGGCCAGTTCCGCGCCAACAGCCCGCGCGACGATAGCAGCATGAATGACATGTCGATGACCGGCAAAGCGGCGTTCACCTCAGACCGCTTCAACTTCCAGGGCGGTGAATACGTCTTCAACGACAAGCGTACTCAGATCGGCCTGTGGAATGCTGAACTCAAGGACATCTACAGCCAGCAATACGTCAACCTGATCCACACCCAACCGCTGGGTGACTGGACGCTGGGCGCCAATCTCGGGTTCTTCTACGGCAAGGATGACGGCAGCGCCCGGGCGGGCGAGCTGGACAACAAGACCTGGTCGGGTCTGTTCTCGGCCAAATACGGTGGCAACACCTTTTACGTCGGCCTGCAAAAACTCACCGGCGACAACGCCTGGATGCGGGTCAACGGCACCAGCGGCGGCACCCTGGCCAACGACAGCTACAACTCCAGCTATGACAACGCCAGGGAAAAATCCTGGCAAGTGCGCCACGACTACAACTTCGCCGCTCTGGGCGTGCCGGGCCTGACCCTGATGAACCGCTACATCAGTGGCGACAACGTCCACACCGCCACCACCAGCGACGGCAAGGAGTGGGGCCGCGAAAGCGAACTGGGTTACACCGTACAAAGCGGCGCACTCAAAGACCTCAACGTCAAATGGCGCAACTCCACCATCCGCCGTGACTTCAGCAACAACGAGTTCGATGAGAACCGGTTGATCGTCAGCTATCCGATCAGCCTGCTGTAAGACTCTAAAACGCCTTCGCGGGCAAGCCTCGCTCCTACAGATCACACCACCTGTAGGAGCGAGGCTTGCCCGCGAAGACGTCAGCTCAAGCAACACAACTTTCGCGGATCACTCCCGCGACTCAACCCCCAACTCATCCCACACCGACTCGGCCAGGTGGAACGTCGCGTTGGCCGCCGGAATTCCGCAATAGATCGCGCTCTGCATGATCACTTCCTTGATCTCGCCACGGGTTACGCCATTGTTGGCGGCGGCGCGCAGGTGCAGTTTGAGTTCTTCGTTGCGGTTCATGCCGATCAGCATGGCGATGGTGATCAGGCTGCGGGTGTGGCGCGGCAGGCCCGGACGGGTCCAGATGTCGCCCCAGGCGTGGCGGGTGATCATCTCCTGGAACTCCGAGTTGAACTCGGTCAGCGCGCTCAGGCTGCGGTCGACGTGGGCGTCACCGAGCACTGCGCGACGGACTTTCATGCCCTCGTCGTAACGTTGTTTCTCGTCCACAAAAAATTCCTCAATGACCTGAAAGAAACGCCAGCACCCGCTCGCTGAACGCAGCGCCGGCCTGGACATTGGACAGGTGCGCGGCGTAGAACTCGGCGTACTCGGCGCCCCGCACATGTTCCTGAATGAAATGCCCGCCAGACGGCGGTGTGACCGCATCTTCGGTGCCGGCGATCACCAGCAGCGGCGCCTTGATCGAGGACAACTGATCACGGAAATCGGCATCGCGCACCGCCGCGCAATTGGCCGCGTAACCTTCAGGCGAGGTAGCCGCGAGCATGTCGGTGATCTGCTTCGCCGCTGCCGGATTGGCAGCGGAAAAATCCGGGGTGAACCAGCGTGCAATCGACGCATCACGCAATGCCACCATTGCCGCCGCGCCGTCGCGCAGCACGGTTTCGATCCGAGGGTTCCACACCGATGGATCGCCGATTTTCGCCGCGGTGTTGCACACGATCAGTTTGTTCAAACGTTGACCGGCGTTGATCCCCAGCCATTGACCGATCAACCCGCCCATGGACAGACCGCAGAAATGCGCGCGCTCGATGTGCAAGGCATCCAGCAGCGCCAGCACGTCGCGGCCCAGTTGCTCGATGCTGTACGGCCCTGGCGTCACCAATGACTTGCCGTGACCACGGGTGTCAAAACGCAGCACCCGAAAATGCTCGGTGAACGCCGGGATCTGCGCGTCCCACATGTGCAGGTCGGTGCCCAGTGAGTTGGACAGCACCAGTACCGGCGCATCCACCGGTCCATCGAGTTGCGGCCCTTGAATTTGGTAGTGCAGTTCGCCATCGGCGAGTTGTACGAATGCCACAGCAGTCTCCTTCAGGCAGTCAACGCAAAATGTTCAGCCACCGCTCGCTCGACCCAGGTATGGGCCTGACCGAGGTAATGGGCGGGGTCCAGCAGATGATCGAGTTCAGCGTCCGACAACTCGGCGGTCACTTGCGGCTCATCGCCGAGTACCGCGCGCAGATGACGTTGCTCGGCCACAGCACGCTTGCAGCATTGCTCCAGCAGATGATGCGCGGTGTCGCGACCGACCCGTTGCGCCAGGACGATGCTCACGGCTTCGGCGAGCACCAGGCCCTGGGTCAGGTCGAGGTTGCGGGTCATGCGCATCGCGTCCACTTCCAGTCCGTCGGCCACCAACAGTGCTTGTTGCAGGCTGCCCGACACCAAGCAGCAGATCTCCGGCAGGGTTTCCCATTCGGCATGCCACAGGCCCAGGCTGCGCTCGTGTTCCTGGGGCATCGTGCTAAACAAGGTCGAGAGCAAACCCGGCACCCGCGTCGCCGCACCGATCAGCACCGCCGCGCCCACCGGGTTGCGTTTGTGCGGCATGGTCGAGGAACCGCCCTTGCCCGGCGCCGACGGTTCGAACACTTCCCCGGCTTCGGTCTGCATCAACAGGCTAACGTCGCGACCGAGTTTGCCGAGGCTGCCGGCGATCAAGCCAAGCACCGCGCCGAACTCCACCAGACGATCACGCTGGGTGTGCCAGGGTTGTTCCGGCAAGGTCAGTTGCAGTTCCGCGGCCAAGACTTCGGCAATCGGCATCGCCTGATCGCCAAGGGCTGCGAGGGTGCCGGAGGCGCCACCGAATTGCAGCACCAGCAGGCGCGGCTTGAGTTCCAGCAGACGCTGGCGGCTGCGGGTTACCGCGCCCAGCCAACCGGCGATCTTCATGCCAAGGGTGACCGGTGTCGCGTGTTGCAACCAGGTGCGCCCGGCCAGCGGCGTGGCGACGTATCGCTTGGCCTGGGTCGCAAGGGTTTCCCCCAGCTGCGCCAGATCAGCTTCGATCAGTTGCAGCGCACGGCGCAATTGCAACACCAGGCCCGTGTCCATCACGTCCTGGCTGGTCGCGCCCAGATGCACGTAGCGCTCGGCTTCGGCATCGCTTTTGGCGATCTGCTTGCCCAGGGCCTTGACCAAAGGGATCGCCGAATTGCCCGCCGTGGCAATCGCCTCGCCGAGGGCGGCGAAGTCATAATGCTCAGCCCGGCAGGCCCCTTCGATAGACACGACAGCCGCTTGCGGAATCAGGCCAACCCGCGCTTCGGCCCGGGCCAATGCGGCTTCGAAATCCAGCATGGCCTGAACCCGGCCCTGATCGCAGAACACCTCACGCATGTCGCGTGCGGTGAAGTAGGCATCGAACAATTGATTGCCCGGTCGCTGATTCATAAACAGTCCTTACAGGCGAGGGCCTGTGAGGCCCCCCGCGGAAAGATCAAAGGTCGTTTTCCAAATACTTCGGCTGTTTCGGCAGTCGCAGGCTGAACAGGAACGCCACCGCCATCATCACCGTCACGTACCAGTAGAACGAGTTTTCCATGCCCCCGGCTTTAAGGCTCAGCGCTACATATTCCGCCGAACCGCCGAAGATCGCATTGGCCACCGCATACGCCAGGCCGACGCCCAAGGCGCGCACCTCGGGCGGGAACATTTCGGCTTTCACCAGACCGCTGATCGAGGTGTAGAAACTGACGATCGCCAGCGCCACGGTAATCAGCACAAACGCCAGGAACGGACTGCTGACACTTTTCAGGCTCAACAGGATCGGTACGGTGAACAACGTCCCGAGGGCGCCGAACCAGAGCATCGAATTGCGCCGGCCAATCTTGTCGGCGAGCATGCCGAACAGCGGCTGCATGCACATATAAAGGAACAGTGCACCGGTCATGATGTAGCTGGCGGTCTTGGCGTGCATGCCAGCGGTGTTCACCAAGTACTTCTGCATGTACGTGGTGAAGGTGTAGAAAATCAGCGAACCGCCGGCGGTGTAACCCAGCACAGTGATGAAGGCTGCCTTGTGATCGCGGAACAGCGCACCAATGCTGCCGGCATCCTTGCTTTCGCGCATTTCCTTACTGCTGGTTTCCTTGAGCGCACGACGCAGGAACAATGAAATCAACGCAGCCACTGCACCGACCACGAACGGAATCCGCCAGCCGTAGGCACGCAACTCATCCTCATTGAGGAACTGCTGCAGGATCACCACCAGCGACACCGCCAGCAACTGTCCGCCAATCAGCGTCACGTACTGGAACGACGCGAAGAACCCGCGCTGGCCCTTGAGGGCGACTTCGCTCATGTAAGTCGCGGTGGTGCCGTATTCGCCGCCCACCGACAAGCCCTGCAGCAAGCGCGCGAACAGCAACAGTATCGGCGCCCAGACACCGATACTGTTGTAGGTCGGCAGGCAAGCGATGAGCAGCGAGCCGAAGCACATCATCAGAATCGAGATCAGCATCGAATTCTTGCGCCCGTGCTTGTCCGCCAGCCGGCCGAAAATCCAGCCGCCGATGGGGCGCATCAGAAACCCGGCGGCAAACACGCCCGCGGTATTGACCAACTGCACCGTGGGGTTATCGGACGGGAAAAAGGCCGGAGCAAAGTAGATCGCACAGAAGGCGTAGACGTAGAAGTCGAACCACTCGACCAGATTGCCGGACGAGGCGCCGACAATCGCAAAGATTCTTTTGCTGCGTTCTTCACCGGTGTAGACAGCTGTGGAGGTTGTCATTGTTTTTTCACTCTGTGGGGACCGTGAGAGTCTAGACATATTTCGCAATAGTCCCGTTCCGCAGATGCATGACCTGAGAGCAATGCAATCTCTGTGGCGAGGAAGCTTGCTCCCGCTCGGCTGCGAAGCAGTCGTAAAACCGGTTGGCGCGGTTTGCCTGATACATCATGTCAGCCGGGTTTGGGCTTGCTTCGCAAACCAGCGGGAGCAAGCTCCCTCGCCACAAGAGCAACGATCACTCAATAATCGAAGAATACGGTCTCCGCATCCGTCCCCTGCAGAATCACATTCCACTGATAAACACCCGCAGCATCCTGCTTCGCCAACAAGGTGCCACGACGTTCGGCTGGCACGCATTCGAGCAGTGGGTCCGCCACGTTGGCTGGCTCACCATCGAAGTAAATCCGCGTCAGCAAGTGCTTCACCAACCCGCGAGCAAACACCAGCACCACCAGGTGCGGCGCCTGGGTCGTGCCCTTCAGGCCTTCCACAGTGCCCGGCTTGATCGTGGTAAAACGAAAGCGCCCTTGCGCATCCACCGGCACCCGACCAAACCCTTCGAAGTTCGGGTCCAGAGGTTTGTCCTGATCGTCTTCGGGGTGGTCGTACTTGCCAGCGGCGTTGGCTTGCCAGACTTCGAGCATGGCGTCGTTGACGAAGTCGCCATTGCCGTCGACGACTTGCCCGGTGATCGCCACACGCTCGCCGAGGGTCTGTTCAACGGTCAAGTCTTCACGGTTCAGCCAGGTCAGGCCGATGTGGTAGTACGGTCCGACGGTGTGGGACGTGGTCGCGTTCAGCGTCATCTTATTTCTCCATCGGCGTGGCGTCGCGGCCGCGCAAAACGATGTCCCAACGATAAGCGAGGGCATAGGAAGGGATGGTTTTTTCCAGATCGAAACTGGCGATCAGACGCTCTTTGGCGCTGGTATCGGGCACGCAGTTGTAGATCGGGTCGTAGGCCAGCAACGGGTCACCCGGGAAATACATCTGGGTCACCAGGCGCGTCAGAATGCTCGGTCCGAACAGGGAGAAATGGACGTGCGCCGGACGCCAGGCATTGTGGTGGTTACCCCACGGGTAGGCGCCAGGCTTGATGGTCTGGAACTGGTACCAGCCATCGGCGTCAGTCACGGTGCGGCCGGTACCGGTGAAGTTCGGGTCCATCGGTGCGTCGTGCAGATCGCGGGCATGGTTGTAACGACCGGCGGCGTTGGCCTGCCAGATCTCCACCAGAATGCCCGGCACCGGCAGACCGTCTTCATCCAGCACACGGCCGTGGATGATGATCCGTTCACCCAATGGCTCGCCCGAGTGCTGGGCGGTCAGGTCGTTGTCCTGCTCCTGAATACGCTCGGCGCCGATGGTCGGGCCGGTGATTTCCGACAGCGAATGAGGCAAAAACACCAACGGCTTGGACGGCGAGCGAAGGTTGGTGGATTGATAAGGAGGGTGCAGGTATTCCGGCTGAGTGCCCGCCTGCGGGCGACGGTAACCTGGTTTGTCAGTCATTGCGCGTTCCTCAAACCTTATTAGTCGCTTCTGTGCGTCAGACCCGTTCGATCGCCAGGGCCAGGCCCTGACCGACACCGACACACATGGTCGCCAAGCCTTTCTTGCCGCCCGTCTTTTCCAGTTGATGCAGTGCAGTCAGTACCAGACGCGCACCGCTCATGCCCAGCGGATGGCCCAAGGCAATGGCGCCACCGTTCGGGTTGACCTGGGCCGCGTCATCCGCCAATCCGAGTTCACGCAGCACCGCCAGACCCTGGCTGGCGAAGGCTTCGTTGAGTTCGATCACGTCGAAATCGTTGACCGCCAAGCCCAGGCGCTCAGTCAATTTACGCACCGCCGGCACCGGGCCGATACCCATCACCCGTGGTGCGACGCCGGCGCTGGCCATGCCGAGCACTTTGGCGCGGGCGGTCAGGCCGTGTTTTTTCACGGCTTCGGCCGAAGCCAGGATCAGCGCTGCAGCACCGTCGTTCACACCGGAGGCATTGCCGGCGGTGATGGTTTTGTCGGGGCCGTTGACCGGTTTGAGTTTGGCCAGGGTTTCGAGTGTAGTGTCGGCACGAGGATGTTCGTCCTGGCTGACCACTGTTTCACCCTTCTTGTGGGCAATGCGCACTTCAACGATTTCTTCGGCGAAAAATCCTGCGGCTTGCGCGACGGCTGTCCGTTGCTGACTGCGCAGTGCGAAAGCGTCCTGATCCTCGCGGGAAACCTGGTAATCGTCGGCCACGTTATCGGCGGTTTGCGGCATTGCATCGACGCCGTACTGGGCTTTCATCAGCGGGTTAATGAATCGCCAGCCGATGGTGGTGTCTTCCAGCTTCATGTTGCGCGAAAACGCCGCGTCCGCCTTGCCCATCACGAATGGCGCGCGGGACATCGATTCGACGCCACCGGCAATCGCCAGCTCCATCTCACCGCTGGCGATGGCCCGAAACGCAGTGCCGATAGCGTCCATGCCCGAAGCGCAGAGGCGATTGAGGGTGACGCCAGGAATGGTTTCCGGCAGCCCCGCCAGCAGCAACGCCATGCGAGCCACGTTGCGGTTGTCTTCGCCGGCCTGGTTGGCGCAACCGAGGAACACCTCGTCCACCGCGTTCCAGTCCACCGACGGGTTGCGCGCCATCAGCGCCTTGATCGGCACGGCGGCCAGGTCATCGGCGCGAACCGCCGACAGGCCACCGCCGAAACGGCCGATGGGGGTACGAATCGCGTCACAGATATAAACGTCGCGCATCAGGCTTCTCCGGGTGCTTGGCCGTGGGCCGCCGCAGTGCGGGCTTCCAGATCACGCAGCGCGGTCAACTCGACTTCGGTTGGCTCGGCAGTGTTTTCAACGGCGTCGGCAAAACGAATCGGCCAACCGGTGGCCGCGATCACTTGCTCGCGGGTCACCCCTGGGTGCAGCGCGGTGACCACGAATTCATGGGTGCCGGCTTCGGGCTCCATGATGCACAGGTCGGTAATAATGCCGACAGGACCGGCGCCTGGCAGGCCGAGACGTTTGCGCGAATCACCGCCCTCGCCATGACCAACCGAGGTAATGAAGTCGAGCTTGTCGACAAAGGAGCGCGCCGACTGCTTGAGGATGATCAACACGCTCTTGGCGGAACCGGCGATCTCCGGCGCGCCACCTGCACCCGGCAGGCGAACTTTTGGCTGATGGTAGTCGCCGACTACCGTGGTGTTGATGTTGCCGAAGCGATCGACTTGCGCGGCGCCGAGGAAGCCGACGTCAATGCGCCCGCCCTGCAGCCAGTAGCGAAAAATCTCGCCGGTCGGGACGACGGTGTCGGCGGTTTCCGCCAGCTCGCCGTCACCGATCGACAATGGCAGTACGCTTGGCTTGGCACCGATCGGACCCGATTCGTAGATCAGGACTACATCGGGCGAGGACGTCAGTCGCGCCAGGTTGGCGGCTTTCGACGGCAGGCCGATACCAACGAAGCACACCGAACCGTTTTTCAGGCGGCGGGCGGCGGCGACGGTCATCATTTCATTGGTGGTGTAAGTCATTACTTGGCCTCCGAAGCAGCGGCCAGCTTGGCCTGGAACTCGCTGAAGTCAGCGCAGCCGTGGATGTACTCGTTGATCCACGCGGTGAAGGTTTCACGGTCGCGGGCAATCGGGTCCCAGGCCTGGTAGAAGCGGTTGTCACGCTCGGTGTAACCGTGGGCGTAGGACGGATGCGCGCCGCCCGGTACGTGGCAGACCGCGCTCAGAGCCCAGGTCGGCAGCACGCAAGCGTTCATCGGTGCATTGAGGTCATCGACGATTTCTTCGACGGTGACGATGCAACGCTTGGCCGCCAGCGCCGCTTCTTTTTGCACCCCGAGAATGCCCCAGAGCAGCACGTTGCCTTGGCGGTCGGCTTTCTGCGCGTGAATCACGGTGATGTCCGGGCGCACCGACGGCACCGCCGCCAGCACTTCGCCGGTGAACGGGCACGTGACGGTCTTGATCAGCGGGTTGACCTTCGGCAGGTCGGAACCGGCGTAGGCTCGCAGCACCGCGAACGGTAAGCCCGAAGCGCCCGCGACGTAGGCATTGGCCAGGTCGGCGTGGCTGTGCTCTTCGATTTCCAGCGCATGCGGCCACTGCCGCTCGACTGCGTCGCGCAGACGGTGCAGCGAACCGACGCCAGGGTTGCCGCCCCAGGAGAAAATCAGTTTGCGAGCACAACCGGCACCGATCAACTGGTCGTAGATCAGGTCAGGCGTCATCCGCACCAGGGTCAGGTCTTTCTTGCCCTGGCGAATGATTTCGTGACCGGCCGCCGTAGGAATCAGGTGAGTGAAGCCTTCGAGCGCGACGGTATCGCCGTCGTTGACGAACTGCTTCACCGCGTCATGCAGCGAAAGGATTTCAGCCATGGGGCAGGCTCCCGTTTTGTTATGAACCGACAGTGTGGGAAAAAGGCGCCGATGCGCAGCGCCGGAATGACTGAAGATTAAGCCCCTGGAACAACCCAAACAATCCGATAATCGACTGAGTGTTCGTTTATCGAACAGATTGTTACCTCACTACCGATCCCAAAAAAGCATTTCAGATCGTTCCCACGCTCGGCGTGGGAACGATCACTCTCAAGCCGGATCAGGTCGCATCCGCATGGCTGACCATGCCCTTGATCACCACCGCCGTGGTCGCCAACGCGGCCGGAATCACCAGAGCCGTCAACACCTGCTCGAAGTTCCAGCCCAGGCCCAGCAACGTCGCGCCCATCCACGCCCCGAGGATCGCGCCGAAGCGGCCAATCCCAAGCATCCACGACACACCGGTCGCCCGCCCTTGCGTCGGGTAAAAACGCGCCGCCAGCGACGGCATTGCCGATTGCGCGCCGTTGACACACATCCCGGCCACCAGCACCAGGGTCGCCAGCACGGCGATGTTGCCCAGGCTCTGCCCTACCGCGTAGGCAAACACCCCGGCCAATAGGTAGAAAGTGCCGATGACCTTGTGCGGATTGAACCGGTCCATCGCCCAACCCACGCCCACTGCGCTCAACACCCCACCCAGCTGGAACAGCGCACCAATGAATGCGGCCTGCTCCATGCTCGCGCCGCTGTCACGCATCAGCGTCGGCAACCAACTGGTCAGCAGATAAACAATCACCAGCCCCATGAAGTACGTCAGCCACAGCAACAATGTGCCGGTGCTGTAAGTGCCGGAGAAGATCACCGCGAACACATTGCGTGCCTTCACGGTTTTCTGTTCCGGCACGCTGAAGCTCGAAGCCTGGGCCACCAGCGCTGGGTCGATCGGTGCCAGGGCTTTGCGCACTTTGTCGGTACCGCGATTGCGCACCACCAGATAGCGCGCCGATTCAGGCAACCACAACAGCAAAACGACGGTGAGTATCAGCGGCAGAATCCCGCCGATCATCAACAGGCTGTGCCAGCCGAAGGCCGGGATCAGTTTGGCCGAGATGAAACCGCCCCCGGCCATGCCGAGGTTGAAGCCGCAGAACATGCTGGTCACCAGCAGGGACTTCTTGCGTTCCGGGGTGTATTCGGACAGCAGCGTGGTCGCGTTCGGCATGCCGGCGCCCAGGCCCAGGCCGGTGAGGAAACGCAGCACCAGCAGTTGATCGACATTGGTACTGTAAGCCGATGCCAGGCTGAACGCACCGAACAACAACACCGCGCCTACCAGTACGACTTTTCGCCCGAAGCGGTCAGCCAACGGCCCGGAACCCAAGGCGCCAAAGACCATGCCGATCAGTGCCGCACTCATCACCGGGCCGAGGCTGGCGCGATCGATGCCCCAGTCCTGGGACAATGCCGGCGCGATAAACCCCATGGCCGCGGTGTCGAGGCCATCGAGGAAGACAATCAGGAAACACAGGATCACCACCCGCCATTGGTAGCGCGAAATGGGTTGAGCGTTGATGAAGGACTGCACGTCGAGGCAGTTCCCTACAGCAGACTGAGGCTGGTTCATTATTTTTATTCCACGCAAAGAACGCAGTCGAACAAGTGCCAGCCGAGGCTGACGCTGTCACAAGAAAAGAAGGTCGGGATCAGGCGATCCGGTTTCGGCAGCTAAGCCGGTGGGAACAGCGACAGTGGGGAAACGTGCACATGACGATGCCTCTTCTCATTATTATTGGGTCGTCGTCCGGTAACCGGCCGAGGGCCAGCAGCGCCGGATGACGCTGCCGCGACATTAATGATCCGAGAGAAACAGCGTCAATTCGATAAACGCGACTCTGTGCGTTTATCGAACAGCTTAGGCGAACAGCTGCGCACTCAAGTCGCGGCTGGCACTCAACAGACCTGGCAGGAAACGTTGCTCCAGCTCGCTGCGGCTGACCCGGCCGGCATGGGTGCTGACGTTCAGCGCCGCCACTACCTGGCCAGAAGCGTCATACACCGGCACGGCAATCGAGCGCAGGCCTTGCTCCAGTTCCTGATCGACGATGCACCAGCCTTGTCGCCGTACTTCTTGAAGGCATTCGAGCAAGGCTTCGGGGGTATGCAGGGTGCGACTGGTCTTGGCTTGCAAGTCTGCATGGTCGAGGTATTCGCGCAGCGACGTGTCGTCCAGCGCGGCGAGCAGAATCCGGCCCATGGAGGTGCAATAGGCCGGCAAGCGCCCACCCACCGAGAGGTCGACGGAAATCAGCCGCTGGGTAGTCGCCGAGCGCGCAATGTACAAAATGTCATCGCCCTCCAGCGTGGCCATGTTGCAGGCCTCGTGCAGTTGCTCGCTCATGCGGTCCAGGTACGGCTGGGCAGACACCGCCAGTGGAGTCGACGACAGATAGGCATGGCCCAGGGTCAAGACTTTGGGCAGCAGCGAATAGGTGCGCCCGTCGGTGGTGGCGTAGCCGAGCTTGATCAGCGTATGCAGGCAACGTCGCACAGCGGCGCGGGGAATTTCCGTGCGGTGGCTGATCTGTGCAATGGTCAGGTGCCGCTTGCGCTCCTGGAACGCTTGCACCACCGCCAGGCCACGGGCCAGGGAAGTCATGAAATCCGGGTCACCGGTCAGGGCCTGGATTCGCTTGGCGGGCGAGGCGACGATCGGCGGCGCCACTGAAGCGAAGGAATTGCGCATTTGATCGTTCATATCAGGTTCCCCACACGGATCAGCGACTATTACAAGCGGCCCCGGTCTGACACACAAGCCAGCGGCTGCCAGGATTGGGCGATTATCGAACCACAGACCGATAATCGCAATCGTGCTGCGTGCATTCAGCCATCCTGCTTTCACTCACCCACAATACGGTTGTTATTTTCGGTCACTGGTTTAAAGGAGAACGATGTAATAATTTGTCCGGCTTAATGGCGCCAGAAAGTCACCACTGCAACTGGCATCAGTCCACCGTAGTTACCGGCAAGTTGCGAGCAACAAAACAATCACACATGAGGAACTACTTTTAACTGCCAAGAGATAGTGTTCTTCGAATCGACCGCTATAATGCATTTCAGAGGCGACCGGTTTTTTTGTACCGATTCCGCCCGCCGGCAGCGCGATATCCATCGCCGCTGTCCGCAGCAAGCGCTTGACGCTCATTTAATATGTTCCGCCAACGCGCTCGCTGAAACAGGAGACTGATGCTGCGTCAGCTGTTTTTCTCTGGTGCCGTGGCCGCCTGCAACATTGAAGTATTGATTGTGCCGTGGGAACGATGTCGTATCAGGCATTGCCCTTTCGACGAGCATGGTCAATAGATCGATGCAGCGCGTTTCACCAGAATTAATCTCAACTCAATTAGGTAGCACTGTGACGAAAGACGAACTGCGCGCGGAACTTGAGCGCCAGGAACAACGTTACAAGGAAGTTTACGGCGGGGAAATCACCACCTACGCCGCTCAGCCCGAACCCGAACGCAAACCCTGGCGTAAACGCGCCACCGTTCAGGATCAGGCCTTCACCCAGGAATTGCAGAAGATGGAAAAGGAACTCAAAGCCGAAGAGCCATGACCGCCTCGACTTGAATCCTTTCAAGAGCCTGCGTCTGCACCCGTTAAAAGCGGGTTGTATCGATGGTGCTTTTCGCGCCCGCTACAAGCGGGCAGCGGCTTCCTCATCCATTCGATGAGGCAAACGGCTCTTGCCTGACCTTCTTCTCAGATATTTCACACAAGCGTTCAAGCCTCTCGTCCCAACGAGAGAAACCCTTGTGGCAGCTGCCTTTCCAAGCGAATTCAATGACTTGTAGGCCCCTGAAAAACCCTGGGATTCAGGGGATTGCCACCCACTAATTCATTGAAGAATGTAACCGATGAGCAGCAAGTGCATCGATTATCAGTCTTTTCTGGCATAATCGCGCCCCCTTACGAACGGGTCAGAAAACCTTCATGATCGATTTATTCAGCGGACTGGATGCTTGGGTGCTTGTGAGCCTCTTGCTCGCCCTGGCCTTTGTCCTCGCCTTCGAGTTCATCAACGGCTTTCATGACACCGCAAACGCGGTGGCCACTGTTATCTACACCAAAGCCATGCCGCCTCATCTGGCGGTGTTCTTTTCCGGTGTGTTCAACTTCCTCGGCGTGCTGCTGGGCGGTGTGGGAGTGGCGTATGCCATCGTCCATCTGCTGCCGGTAGAACTGTTGATCAATGTGAACACCGGTCACGGGCTGGCCATGGTGTTCTCGTTACTCGCCGCGGCCATCACCTGGAACCTGGGCACCTGGTACTTCGGTATCCCGGCCTCCAGTTCCCATACGCTAATCGGTTCGATCCTCGGTGTCGGCCTGGCCAATGCCCTGATCAACGACATTCCGTTGGCCGACGGCGTGAACTGGCAGAAAGCGATCGACATCGGCGCGTCACTGGTGTTCTCGCCGATGGCCGGCTTCCTCGTTGCCGCCCTGGTGCTGATCGGCCTTAAATGGTGGCGTCCGCTGTCCAAGATGCACAAGACACCGGAACAGCGCCGCAAGATCGACGACAAGAAACACCCGCCGTTCTGGAACCGTCTGGTACTGGTGATTTCGGCCATGGCGGTCAGCTTCGTGCACGGCTCGAACGATGGCCAGAAAGGTATCGGCCTGATCATGCTGGTGCTGATCGGTATCGTCCCGGCGCAGTTCGTACTCGACCTGGGCAGCACCACCTACCAGATCGAACGGACGCGCGATGCGACCCTGCACCTGAGCCAGTTCTACAAGCGCAATGCCGATACGCTGGGTGAATTCCTGGCCCTGGGCAAAAGCGTGGAAGGTGATCTGCCGGAGAAATTCCGTTGCAACCCGCAACAGACCGAACCGACCATCGCCGCCCTGCTCGACACCCTCAAGGGTGTAGCTGACTACCACTCGCTGCCGGCGGAAAGCCGCATCGAAGTGCGTCGTTACCTGCTCTGCCTGGACGACACGGCGAAGAAAGTCAGCAAGCTGCCTGGCCTAGCTGCCCGTGAAAAGGCTGACCTGGACAAACTGCGCAAGGACCTGACCACCACCACTGAATACGCCCCGTTCTGGGTGATTCTGGCGGTCGCACTGGCCCTCGGCCTGGGTACCATGGTCGGCTGGAAGCGCGTGGTACTGACCATCGGCGAGAAAATCGGCAAGCAAGGCATGACCTATGCCCAAGGCATGTCGGCGCAGATCACCACCGCGAGCATGATCGGCCTGGCCAACATCTTCAGCCTGCCCGTCTCCACTACCCACGTCCTGTCCTCAGGCGTGGCCGGCACCATGGTCGCGAACAAAAGCGGCCTGCAAGGCGGTACTGTCAGAACCATCCTGCTGGCCTGGGTCCTGACCCTGCCAGCCACCGTAGCCCTGTCGGCCGGCCTGTTCTGGCTGGCCTCCAAGGCACTGGGTAGCTGATACACCGCTACTGAAAAAGGCGCGTTCCGTGAGGTTCGCGCCTTTTTTATTGCCCGCATTTCGGTATTAGATCGTTCCCACGCTCTGCGTGGGAATGCAGCCCGGGACGCTCCGCGTCCCTTTCGATCGCACAAAAAAAAGGGCGACCGAAGTCGCCCAAAATGCCTTGCGTGCTCATTGCTCCAGAAAGAACTACGGTTTTCTCCGCTTATGCGAATCCTTCCAGATAAAAAATCCAAACCCTGCAAAAAACAGAACCATGAGGCCGACTGTCAGCACTCCGGCGATCACCACGTTATCGAAAAACATGACTGGCCTCCTGGACTTGCCCTGTTGCGATGGGGCTAAGTTAACCAATCGGGCAGGAGAGAAAATTGACCGGGATCAATGCCGCCCGAGACTGGGCGTAAAGGAAGGGAAATAACTGACCTGCATCAACGGATGCAGGGTGTTTCAACGCTTTTTCGGTTTGTTCTTCGGCTTTTTCTTCGCTTTACCCAACGGCATGGCCTGCTCAAATGCCTGGCGCACTTCGTTCAGGCGCTTTTCATTTAGGTCATGAACCCGTTTGGCACGTTCAGAATTGAGGTCGATCAGCTTGTCATCTTGGCTCATGGCGTTCAGTGCATCGCTTGGAAATGAATTCAGCTGCCGGCTAAAGGCGACAGGATTGCGCCAATAATGCGGTCTGGCGCGGGCGCTGACCAGTCTCCGACACTTCAGATCTCGATATCGACCCACAACCCCTGACGTGGCTGATTCTCCATCAACGGCACCACCGGCACGGTATTGTCGGCATTGAGCTCATTACCGGGGATCGCCAAATGCTCTTCAGGATCCTCATCGGCCTCGCGACGGCGCCGCTCCCGTTCCTGTTGCCGACGCTGCTCCTCGCGCAGCTGCAGGCCCGCCTCTTCCGGGTCGCGGTTTTGCAGGTCGATGGTGCTTTCATTGGAGCTTTCCTGCACCGACACCACGGGGGGAATATCCGGGCGCTGGCGGATCGGATCCTGCTGTGAAGTGATCGGCACGGCGCTCAAGGGGAGCATCGGTGGCAGCATATTTTTGGTCTCCTGTCAGCAGGCTGTCGGCTGCGGGGATGGCGACTTGAGCCATCGGTCGAAAACTTGTGACCCAACGCACAGACAGGAGCTGCCGAAGGCTGCGATCTTTTCAGGACATGAAGATCAAAAGATCGCAACCTTCGGTAGCTCCTATTGAGTAATCCTTTGGCCCTGAAGGCTCATTCCGTTAAGATAGCCCGCTTTTTCAAGGTGGGAGTCAGGCAGCATGGCGCAGCAGTATCAACCGGGGCAACGCTGGATCAGTGACAGCGAAGCCGAGCTGGGTTTAGGCACCGTTCTGGCACAGGACGGCCGCTTGTTGACCGTGCTCTACCCGGCCACTGGCGACACTCGCCAGTATGCGCTACGGAATGCGCCCCTCACCCGCGTGCGGTTTTCGCCGGGTGACTCGATTACTCACTTCGAGGGCTGGAAACTGACCGTACAGGAAGTCGACGACATTGACGGCCTGCTGGTCTACCACGGCCTCAATGGGCAGAACGAAGTGGTCACCCTGCCGGAAACCCAACTGTCGAACTTCATTCAGTTCCGACTGGCGAGCGACCGTCTGTTCGCCGGCCAGATCGACCCGCTGGCCTGGTTCTCCCTGCGTTATCACACCCTGGAACACACCAGCCGCCAGTTGCAATCGTCGCTCTGGGGCCTGGGCGGTGTGCGCGCGCAACCGATCGCGCACCAGTTGCACATCGCCCGTGAAGTCGCCGACCGTATCGCGCCGCGCGTTCTGCTGGCCGACGAAGTGGGCCTGGGCAAGACCATCGAAGCCGGTCTGGTGATCCATCGCCAACTGCTCTCGGGCCGCGCCAACCGCGTGCTGATCCTGGTGCCGGAAAACCTCCAGCACCAGTGGCTGGTGGAGATGCGCCGCCGCTTCAACCTGCAAGTTGCACTGTTCGATGAAGAACGCTTCATCGAAAGCGATGCCACCAACCCGTTCGAAGACACCCAGCTTGCCCTGGTGGCGCTCGAATGGCTGGTGGAAGACGAGAAAGCCCAGGACGCGTTGTTCGCCGCCGGCTGGGATTTGATGGTGGTCGACGAAGCGCACCACCTGGTGTGGCACGAAGACCAGGTCAGCCCTGAGTACTCCCTGGTGGAGCAGCTTGCTGAAACGATCCCGGGCGTATTGCTGCTGACCGCAACCCCGGAACAACTGGGCCAGGACAGCCACTTCGCCCGTCTGCGCCTGCTCGACCCGAATCGTTTCCATGACCTGCATGCCTTCCGCGCCGAGAGCGAAAACTATCGCCCGGTGGCCGAAGCCGTTCAGGAGTTGCTGGACAAAGGGCGCCTGTCGCCTGAAGCGCACAAGACCATTCACGGCTTCCTCGGTAACGAAGGCGAAGCCCTGCTGAGCGCAGTCAACGATGGCGATACCGAAGCCTGCGCCCGTCTGGTCCGCGAACTGCTGGACCGCCATGGCACTGGCCGCGTGCTGTTCCGTAATACCCGCGCCGCCGTGCAGGGTTTCCCGGAGCGCAAACTGCACCCGTACCCGCTGCCGTGCCCGGCCGAATACCTCGAACTGCCGTTGGGCGATCACATCGAGCTGTACCCGGAAGTCAGCTTCCAGTCCCAGCCGGACGCCAACGAAGAAGAGCGCTGGTGGAAATTCGACCCGCGCGTCGAATGGCTGATCGACACCCTGAAAATGCTCAAGCGCACCAAAGTGCTGGTGATCTGTGCCCACGCCGAAACCGCCATGGACCTGGAAGACGCCCTGCGCGTGCGTTCCGGCATTCCGGCCACGGTGTTCCACGAAGGCATGAACATCCTTGAGCGTGACCGCGCCGCCGCCTACTTCGCGGACGAAGAATTCGGCGCCCAGGTGCTGATCTGCTCGGAAATCGGCAGTGAAGGCCGTAACTTCCAGTTCTCGCACCATCTGGTGCTGTTCGACCTGCCGTCGCACCCGGACCTGCTGGAGCAACGCATCGGTCGTCTCGACCGGATCGGCCAGAAGCACGTCATCGAACTGCACGTGCCATACCTGGAAACCAGCCCGCAAGAGCGGCTGTTCCAGTGGTACCACGAAGCGCTGAACGCATTCCTCAACACCTGCCCGACCGGCAACGCCTTGCAGCATCAGTTCGGCCCGCGCCTGCTGCCGCTGCTGGAAGAGACCGACGATGGCGAGTGGAAAGCACTGATCGACGAGGCCCGCGCCGAGCGTGAGCGTCTGGAAGACGAACTGCACACCGGTCGCGACCGCTTGCTGGAACTCAACTCCGGCGGCGCGGGTGAAGGCGATGCGCTGGTCGAAGCGATTCTCGAACAGGACGATCAGTTCGCCCTGCCGATCTACATGGAAACCCTGTTCGACGCCTTCGGCATCGACAGCGAAGACCATTCGGAAAACGCGCTGATCCTCAAGCCCAGCGAAAAAATGCTCGACGCCAGCTTCCCGCTGGGCGACGACGAAGGCGTGACCATCACCTACGACCGCAACCAGGCGCTGTCTCGTGAAGACATGCAGTTCATTACCTGGGAGCACCCGATGGTTCAGGGCGGCATGGACCTGGTCCTGTCCGGCTCGATGGGCAACACCGCCGTGGCGCTGATCAAGAACAAGGCGCTGAAACCGGGCACCGTGTTGCTGGAACTGCTCTATGTCAGCGAAGTGGTTGCCCCGCGTTCGCTGCAACTGGGCCGTTACCTGCCGCCGGCCGCCCTGCGCTGCCTGCTCGATGCCAATGGCAATGACCTGTCGGCCCGGGTGTCGTTCGAAACCCTGAACGATCAACTGGAAAGCGTGCCCCGCGCCAGCGCCAACAAGTTCATCCAGGCCCAGCGCGACCAGCTGACGCCACGGATCAACGCCGGCGAAGAGAAGATCACCCCGCGTCACGCCGAGCGCGTGGCCGAGGCACAACGTCGCCTCGCGGCCGATACCGACGAAGAACTGGCGCGCCTGACCGCCTTGCAAGCGGTCAACCCGACCGTGCGCGACAGCGAACTGGTTGCCCTGCGCAAGCAGCGCGAGCAAGGCCTGGCCATGCTCGACAAAGCGGCATTGCGACTGGAAGCGATTCGGGTGTTGGTGGCGGGCTAAACCGCCCTGCTCCATCGCCAAAAGTGAAAAGGCCCGCAGCGATGCGGGCCTTTTTGTTTGCCTTGTCCCGCCCGCCGATCATTCCCACGCAGAGCGTGGGAACGATCAATCCTCAGGCCGTGACCGCAGCACCCTTTGGCTCAACCACCGCCACCAACCCTTCTTTCATCCGCTTGGCATCCCGCACAAAACACCGCGATGCCAAAAACAGAAACACCATGGTGAAAAACAGCGCCACCGGGATCAGGTACATCGCGTCATGCAGGCCGACAGCCTTGAATGCCTCGGTCATCTGCTCGGCACCCGCCGAGAGCATCGCGGTATGGGCGAAGTGATCGGACAGACCGCCCACCACCACCGGCCCCAAACCACCGCCCAACAGATACAACCCGGCAAAGAACAACGCCATCGCCGTCGCCCGCAGGCGTGGTTCGACCACGTCCTGAATCGCCGTGTACACGCAGGTGTAGAAGTTGTAGGCGAATAACCACCCCAGGCTGAATACCGCGACAAATACCCCGATCTCGATCCGCCCGGCATGCAGCGCCCAAGCCGTGCACAACGTCGAAATGATCAGGCTGAACGCGGCGAACAGCAGTCGCCCGTTGGCCACCCGCTGGTGAATCTTGTCGGCAATCCATCCGCCTAATGTCAGGCCGAACAACCCGGTCACTCCGACGATCACCCCGGTCGCCACCGCCGCGTCCTGTAACGGCATCAGAAAATAACGCTGCAGCATCGGCACCAGAAACGAGTTGCAGGCATAGGTGGCGAAGTTGAAACAAAGCCCCGCCATCACCAGCCACAGAAAAGTCGGCACCGCCAGCACTCGACGGATCGGCCGGTCCACACGCTCCTGTGAAACCTGCACGCTTTCCGCCGCGCCACGTTTCGGCTCTTTGATGAAGAACATGAAGACCGCCAGGATCAACCCCGGCACCGCCGCGATAAAGAACGGCGCACGCCAGCTGTCGAACGCCTTCACCATCGCACCAATGGTGAAGAACGCCAGCAGCAGGCCCAGCGGCAAGCCGAGCATGAAAATGCCCATGGCCCTCGCCCGACGATGCGCCGGGAACAAGTCGCCGATCAGCGAGTTGGCAGCCGGCGCGTAACTGGCTTCGCCGATGCCGATGCCCATCCGCACGATCAGGAAACTCCAGAAACTGCCCACCAACCCGTTGACCGCGGTCAGCCCGCTCCATGCCGCCAGGCCCCAGCCCATCAGTTTTCTGCGCGAGCCAGTATCGGCCAATCGCCCCAGAGGCAGGCCGGCAATAGCGTAGACGATGGTGAATGCAGTCCCGATGATCCCCAGCTGAAAGTCGCTGAGGTGCCATTCCATGCGGATCGGCTCGATGATGATCGCCGGAATGGTGCGATCGAAGAAGTTGAACAGGTTGGCCAGGAACAACAGGAACAGAATGCGCCAGGCATTCGCCGCTTGGGTCGAGTTCTGCATGGGTCCGTCTCTTTTTATTGTTGTTGGGGCCGTCACTGTCCCCGGAACCTCCAATCTAGTCAGGCCCGTCAGGGCTGTCTGTCATTATTCGCAAGGCTGATATCAGCCCATGGCGCCACACATAACCTGTGGGATCAGTGCTGTCAGGAAGCCAGGATTTTCACCATCAGTCGCAGGCTGGAAAAATACCTCTGCGCCCCCCTTCCCAACGGCATGGCGAAGCCTAGAATAGCGGCCTTGTCTGCCCACCCCGTTCCCATTCCTCCTTTGATCATTGCCCATGTCCGAAGCCAGTCCGTGTCTGAATTGCGGTGCCTGCTGTTCTCATTTCCGCGTGTCTTTTTTCTGGGGTGAATGCACCTCGGCCGGGGGCACGGTGCCTGACGAACTGGTCACGTCCATCAGCCCCAGCCGGGTGGCCATGCTGGGCACAGACTGCAAACCTGTTCGCTGTGTCGGTCTGGTGGGTGAAGTGGGCAGCACCGTGCAGTGCTCGATTTACGATCAGCGCTCCAGCACTTGTCGGGAGTTCGACGCCTCTTGGGCCAATGGCGAGGCGAACGTGGATTGCGATGCGGCACGGGCCGCATTCGGGCTGCCCGCCCTGCAACCTGAATTCGAAACGCCTTTTGAGCAGATCGCCTAAGGCTTGGCAGCGACCGCAATCAAGCCATTCGAAAAATATTTGACATCATTGCGCTATCATCCCTTGCGCTCCGTGTAAGCCCTCTATACTGCCAGCATTCGCCAGCGCGCATGACGCAGGCCAAGATGACTCACAGACGGGACATGCTATGGAGTGGCTTGGTTTGCATTTCATGACCGGGCTGCCGGACAGCGGGCAGGTCATACTCAATTGCACCCATAACCCGTTTCTGGTGTTGCTGGCCTATCTGGTCGCCTGCACGGCCGGTTTCGCCACGCTGGACATGACCGAGCGGGTGGGTCATGTGGAAAAGTCCGCCTCTCAACGACTCTGGCGCTGGGTCGGCGCCGGGTGTCTGGCGGGCGGTATCTGGTCCATGCACTTCATCAGCATGCTGGCGTTCCAGGTGCCGATCGAAATCCATTACCACCTGCCCACCACCCTGATCTCGCTGTTGTTCGCCCTGACCGCCTCGTGGCTGGCCATGTACACCCTGAGCCATCCCCAACTGAATTTCTGGCAATACCTGCGGGCCGCGGTGTGGATCGGCCTGGGTATCGCGACCATGCACTACGTGGGCATGGCCGCACTGCGATCGAATGCGCAGGTCTATTACCAACCCGCCCTGTTCGTGCTCTCCGTGGTGATCGCCATCGGTGCCAGCCTGGCTGCCCTGTTGATTTCCAGTCACTTGCGCGATGACACCGGTGCGTATCATCTACTGCTCAAATACACCGCCAGCCTGGTGCTCGGGGCCGGCATTGTCAGCATGCATTTCACCGGCATGGCATCGCTCAACCTGGTGCTGCCCGACGACAGCCTTCAACCGCTGCCCGGTGACAACAATCACCTGCAACTGGGGCTGACAGTGGCAGTGATGGCGCTGTTGATCATCGGCAGCAGCATCAGTGCCGCACTGGCGGACAAGAAGCTGCAACATAAGGAGTCCGACCTGCAGCGGGTCAACGCCCTGCTCGGTCAACTGGATCAGGCACGCATGTCGCTGCAACAGGTGGCGCATTACGACCCCTTGACCAACCTGCTCAACCGCCGGGGCTTCAACCAGCTCTTCGCCGAAAAACTCATCGAAAAAACCAACGAGGGCGGCATGCTCGCGGTGATATTCCTCGACATCGACCACTTCAAGCGGATCAACGACAGCCTTGGCCATGACGCCGGCGACGAATTGCTCAAAGTCCTCGCCAGCCATATCAAGGCTTCGGTGCGCAGCCACGAAGACGTGGTGGCGCGTTTCGGAGGCGACGAATTCTGCCTCCTCATCAACCTGTACGACCGTGAAGAAGCGCGGCATATGGCCCAGCGCATCATGCTGAAAATGAAGGACCCCATCGAGTTGTCCGGACGGCGCATGGTCATGACCACCAGCATCGGCATCAGCCTGTTTCCGGAAGACGGCAAAACCTGCGAAGAACTGCTGAAGAACGCCGACCTGGCGCTGTATCAGTCCAAGGGCAGCGGTCGTAACGGGTTGCACTTTTTCAGTTCCAACCTGAAAGCCCGCGCCACCCTGGAGTTGCAACTCGAAGAAGAACTGCGTCACGCCCTGCGCGAAGACTCCGGGTTGATGCTGTATTACCAGCCGATCTATGACCTGAGAATCGGCCGAGTCACCAAACTGGAAGCGCTGGTCCGCTGGCAACACCCGGTTCACGGATTGCTGACGCCGGACCGGTTCATCGCCATCGCCGAGGCCAACGGCCTGATCGCCGAACTGGACAATTGGGTATTGCGCAAAGCCTGCGCAGACCTGGGCGAACTGTCCCGCCACGATTGCGAAGACCTCAAGATCGCAGTGAATTGCTCGCCCCTGAACCTGGCGCGAGAAGAACTGGCCGATGAAATCGAACACGCCCTGCGCATCTACGGGGTGACGCCCCAGCGACTGGAGCTGGAGGTGACCGAGAATGCGCTGATGGGCAATATTTCCAATACCCTGGTGTTGCTGCGGCAGATTCGCGCCCTTGGCGTTTCGTTGTCGATCGACGACTTCGGCACCGGCTATTCATCCCTGGCCTACCTCAGGCGCCTGCCATTAAACACGCTGAAGATCGACCGCTCGTTCATTCAGGACATCCCCAAGGCGACCCAGGACATGGAAATCGTCCAGGCCATTATCGTCATGGCCCACACCCTGCATTTGCAGGTCGTCACCGAAGGCGTCGAGACCCTCGAGCAATACGACTTTCTCCAACGCCACGGCTGCGATTTCGTCCAGGGCTACCTGCTTAGCCATCCGGTGCCGCTGGCTGAGTTGCGGCCGGTACTGGCCGAAATCAACCAGCACACGCATGCCGTCAATCCGTTGAGTCTGGCTCACGGTACAACTGCACTAACGTCGAAGGATCCTTTTCCAGGAACCCCTGCCCCCCATGGAGGCGCATCAGTTGTGCGGCCAATCCGCTGATCGGCGTGGCCGAACCCTGTTCGCGGGAAAACTTCACGGCGGTATCGAGATCCTTCAGCAACGTACGTACGTGCCATTTCACGGGCTCGAAACGGCTTTCGGCCATTTGCGGCGCGAGAATCTGCAACGGTTTTGAATCGGCGAAACCACCGGCCAGCGCCTCGGCAATGAGGCTGGCATCGACCCCGGAGCGCTCGGCCAGGCTCACCACTTCAGCAATGACCAAGGCATTGCAGGCGACGATCATCTGATTGCAGGCCTTGGTCACCTGCCCCGCGCCGACCGCGCCCATGTGGGTCACGCGCTGGCCAAGGGTCAGCAACACCGGCCGCACGCGCGCCAGGTCTGCCGCCTCGCCACCAACCATGATCGCCAGGCTGCCGGCCTCGGCGCCGACCACCCCGCCGGACACTGGCGCATCGAGCCAACCCATCCCGGTTTTATTGGCCAGTGCTGTGGCCATTTCCCGCGTTGCGGTGGGCTCCAGGCTGGAAAAATCCACCAGCAACTGGCCGCTTTTCGCCCCCTCGGCAACGCCAGCCGCGCCAAACACCACCTCACGAACCACCGCGGTATCGGCCAGGCACAACATCACCACGTCGGCGTGCTGACACAGCTCGGCCGGTGTCGCCACTTGCCGCGCACCAGCCTCGACCAGCGCTGCACACTTGGCCGGGTTGCGGTTCCACACCGTCAGCGGGTAACCGGCCGCCAACAGGCGTCGGCACATCGGCAAACCCATCAGGCCGATTCCGGCGAACCCCAGCGCAGGCAACGTTGCCATCATTTAGCCTCCCCTTGATTAAAGATCATCGAATATTGGCCGATTCATCATGGTTAAGGAAAGGATTCCCCCGAGCGATGTTCAGGCCAAGGCCCTGACGCTTGGGCTACATTCGCGCTAAAAAAAGACGCGAGATCCCATTCCGTGATGACTCGATGACACTTGTCGCCGAGCCGACCAGTCCAGGTATATGGCGCACAATGACTTCTAAAAACAATCCGGCCACCGCGGTATCCGACCTGACCCTGAGCCCCGCGGCGAACAGCCCCTCATCGTCGAAGCCATTGCCCCCGTCGCGTCCGCTGTCGACTCAGCAATACCTGTACTTCACCGAAACCAATACCGACCGCATCCTCGACAACCTCGACGGCCTGCGCGACCTGGTGTTCCCGCGCCCGCCCCATCTGGAAGGCGACAACGAACAGCACAACGACCAGGAATTCCCCTCGGTGTGCCTGATCGGCCTGGGCCGCTGCGGTTCGAACATCGCGCTGGACGTGGCGGAGCTGGTGTACAACGCCCGCAAGTTCTACCTCAACGAATTCAACAACGAAGACCGTCCGTCGCCGGATAAACGCTACGCCGAAAAGGGCTACAGCCCGGCGCAGTGGATTCGCAACAACCTGCGCCTGGGGCCGAACAAGGCCACCAAACCGGTATTCCTGGTGGAACCGCTGGTGATGCTCGGCGACCTGGACAAGGACATCGCCGGTCGCATCCGTTTCTCGCGCAAGGGCGAAAAAAGCGGCTTTTTGCGCGACTACAGCAAAATGAAAATCATGGACTTGTCGGAAGTCCACGCCGGTGGCGCCGGTAACGCGCCGATCCTCGGCCAGTACCTGGCCAAGATCATCCTGAACAAGGACACCCAGCGCTTCTCCAGCCCCGACTGGAAGATGATTCACTCGTACCTGATCGACAGCTGCGGGATCAAGGCCAACCAGTCGCGCCTGTACTTCTCGATCTTCAGTGCCGGCGGCGGTACCGGTTCGGGCATGGCCTCGGAATTCGGCCTGGCCCAGCAGCACTCGTACATGAACAAGACGTTCGACACCAAGCCGATGGACGAACACGACGGCAAGAGCGGCCATTCCTTCGTCTTCGAGCCGATCTTCACCAGCGGCATCTGCGTACTGCCGAACATTTCCGATCACCGCAGTGAAATGTCCGAAGCGCTGCACATCAACGCCGGTCGCCTGCTGTGCAAATACCTGTCGGAAGAGTGGGACTTCTCCTACAACTTCGCCAACGAAGACAGCAGCGAAGCCAGCGTCATGGGCCGTATCCGTCCATGGAACGCGATGATGCTGATCTCCAACGACATCATGCGTTATGCCGAAGAAAGCGATGACGGCAACATCCAGAACATCGACGTCAACGCGATGGAAAAGCACGCCAACCAGTACATCTCACAGCAGATCTTCAACATTCTGACGGCGCAGGCGGTCACCACCGACTACGACCAGAACTATTTCCGTCGCGCCGGTATCGACATCGGCGAAACCATTCGCCTGGACGCCAACGACCTGTTCATGAGCCTGGCCGGCCCGGTGGCAATTGCCTACGCCGAGTCCGTGGTGCCGGAAACCCCGCCGCCGAGCAGCGACAAATTCAAGGTGTTCGACAAAGAGCCGCAGCGCTTGAACATCGACGATCTGTTCTTCCGTTCCATCGACCTGCCGCACTTCAATAAAGTCACTCAGGCGATTGAAGGCATCAGCCTGTTGCCAATCGAGTCCAAGCGCTACCGCGCCTCGCTCGAGCAGTACAAGAATTCGGGCTATGACGCGGCCGCCTTGCACGACCTGCACTTCTTCAAGAACTGCTCGTCGGTGGTGTCGATCGTGTCCCTGCCTAAAGACTACAAACTGTCCTACATGGACCTGAACCGGTTGAAGACTCACCTCAACAGCCTGTTCCCCAACACCACGCTCAAGCGTTATGCACTGGTGATCGGCGCCTCGGCCAACCTGTCGCTGACCACCCTGATCGCCAAGAGCCCGTGCCTGTCGGACGACTTCCTGACGCTGATCGTGGCGTTCATCAAGCGTTGCTTCGCAAAAAATCCGTATCGCTTCGACGAAACGCTGGATAACTCGATCCTGGACTTCATCATCCATGAAGACTTCGACGAAGACCGGATCGACGACCTGCTCAACGAATTCGAAAACCCGGCGAAGATCCTCGACACCAACTGGTACGCGATCAAACCGATGTACGAGAAGAAGTACCGCGAGCTGATCAACGACAAGGACAAGTTCGTCTCGATCAATGACATTCGTTTGTCGCGCGATTGCGTGAAGAAGGCGATCAAGTACCTGCGCGAGATCTACCGTCACCGGATTGGCAAGACCAAGGTTATTTCGCTGAATAACCATACGGGCAAGACGGCTTATTGAGGTCGAGCCTTTAACGATCGCAGCCTTGTGATGATCGTTTCCACGCTCCGCGTGGGAACGCCTCAATGGACGCTCCGCGTCCGCTTTTGGGGCGCAGAGCGTCCCGGGCTGCATTCCCACGCAGAGCGTGGGAACGATCACAACACCCAGAAACAATTGAGCAGCCCATCGGCTGCTCAATAAACTGTTCCCGTTACGTTTACGTCACCGTTATACCGGCCTTTCTGTGGCCTTTCTCCACGGCAACGTGCCATCACGCTACTCGGCTACACACTTTTGCCCGACAAAACAAAGCACCAAATCGGTGCAAGCATTCAAGCCTTCGCCCTTTCCTGGATCATAATCCACGGCGAAACAACCACGGCCCACAGCTCCGGATCACGCTCAAAAAGATCCAGCGCCCGCGTTTCAGACAGCTTGGCGACCTTGTCGGCGGCCAGCCAGGCAGCGACTTTCTCGCCTTCATCGGTCGCCACCGCCTCCGCCGCAGCAATCAAATCCAGGCCTGGGTCGACCCACAATAGGGCACCCTTGGCGAAGAACGGCTCCAACTCTTTCCAGGTAATAGATGCGGTTTCACCAAGCAGCTTGGCATAGAGGGTGCTAGGTTCTTGAGTCATGGGTTCCTGTCCGCAAAAGAAATCGATGTGAATGATAACGTCGGTGTTGCGCCAGAAAAACCCGGATGCAATTGCGTTACCGATTGAAAAAACCGGGAAAGCCAGGGAATGCTGCTGCTTCAAGTATTAGCCAGCTAACATCCTGCCGCGATTCTGTCTTTTTCTTTCAACAAAGCGACACCCTCAGGTTTTGCCCCCTGGCGCCAGCTTCCCAGGCTAACAATCGGCGCTCTACACTGTACCGGTACAGTTGCCGGGGGCATTTTCCGGAGGATATCGACGATATCTGACCCGGTTCTGCTGCTACGGCGCCAGGACTATAAAAACTACAACAGTAAGAGTGGAGCACTATGACTAAGGCTACTAAGCAGATTTCAAAACTGTTTGCCGCTATGGTTCTGGCCGGGGTTGCCAGCCATTCGTTCGCCGCCGACACCATCAAGATCGGCATCGCCGGCCCTAAAACCGGCCCGGTCACTCAATACGGCGACATGCAGTTCATCGGCGCCAAGATGGCCATCGAGCAGATCAACGCGAAGGGCGGCGTCGACGGCAAGATGCTCGAAGCCAAGGAATACGACGACGCGTGCGACCCTAAACAAGCCGTGGCCGTCGCCAACAAAGTGGTCAACGATGGTGTGAAATTCGTGGTCGGCCACCTGTGCTCCAGCTCCACCCAGCCAGCTTCGGACATCTACGAAGACGAAGGCGTGATCATGATCACCCCGGCCGCCACCAACCCGGACATCACCACCCGTGGTTACAAGCTGGTGTTCCGCACCATCGGCCTGGACAGCGCCCAGGGCCCTGCCGCCGGTAACTACATTGCCGATCACGTAAAACCGAAAATCGTTGCCGTGCTGCACGACAAACAGCAATACGGTGAAGGCATCGCCACCGCCGTGAAACAGACCCTTGAGAAGAAAGGCGTCAAGGTTGCCGTGTTCGAAGGCCTCAACGCCGGTGACAAGGACTTCTCCTCGATCATCCAGAAGCTCAAGCAAGCCAACGTCGACTTCGTCTACTACGGCGGCTACCACCCGGAGCTGGGCCTGATCCTGCGTCAGTCCCAGGAAAAAGGCCTGAAAGCCAAGTTCATGGGGCCTGAAGGCGTCGGCAACGACTCCATCTCGCAAATTGCCCAGAATGCTTCCGAAGGCCTGTTGGTCACCCTGCCGAAATCCTTCGACCAGGACCCAGCCAACAAAGCCCTGGTACAAGCCTTTGCCGACAAGAAGCAGGACCCAAGCGGTCCGTTCGTGTTCCCGGCCTACTCGGCTGTCGAAGTGATTGCCGAAGGTATCAAGGCTGCCAAGAGCGAAGACACCGCCAAGGTGGCTGAAGCCATTCACAAAGGCACCTTCAAGACCCCGACCGGTGATCTGTCGTTCGACAGCAAGGGCGACCTGAAAGACTTCAAATTCGTGGTCTATGAGTGGCACTTCGGCAAACCAAAAACCGAAGTTTCCCCTCAGTAAGCTAGCTCCATGATTAATAAAGCCCACTGCGCAAGCAGTGGGCTTTGTTTTACGAGATTAATGAGTCAGTGTCCCGCGATCCGGGAGTTGGCTTACCTGAAAATCTTAAAACCGTCACCAGCGGTTCGCTGGCAAACGCTCGTGCGAAGGTGGCCACAGACCACACAGCCCGGGCCGGAACATGACTCCACCAGTGAAATGCGTATCAGGTTTTTAGGAGCGCTGTAATGCCTGAGATCTATCACTTCTTCCAACAGCTGGTTAATGGGATGACCATTGGCAGCACCTATGCCCTTATAGCCATTGGCTACACAATGGTTTACGGCATTATTGGAATGATTAACTTCGCCCATGGCGAGGTCTACATGATCGGTTCCTACGTGGCCTTCATCGTCCTTGCCGGACTGGCCATGCTGGGTATCCATTCTCTGCCGTTGTTGATGACCGCCGCTTTCCTGGCGACCATCGTAGTGACCAGTGCCTACGGCTACAGTATCGAACGGATCGCCTACCGCCCTCTGCGGGGCAGTAACCGTCTGATCCCGCTGATCTCCGCCATCGGCATGTCGATCTTCCTGCAGAACTCCGTACTGCTCTCGCAGGACTCCAAGGACAAATCGATCCCTAACCTGATTCCGGGCAGCTTCAGCTTCGGTCCAGGCGGCGCACAGGAAGTGCTGATCTCCTACATGCAGATCCTGGTGTTCGTGGTGACCCTGGTGGTGATGCTCTGTCTCACCCAGTTCATCTCGCGTTCACGTCTGGGACGCGCCTGTCGGGCCTGTGCCGAAGACATCAAGATGGCCAACCTGCTGGGAATCAACACCAACAACATCATCGCCCTGACCTTCGTCATCGGTGCCGCCCTGGCGGCCGTGGCGGCAGTACTGTTGAGCATGCAGTACGGCGTGATCAACCCTAACGCCGGATTCCTGGTAGGCCTCAAAGCCTTTACCGCGGCGGTGCTGGGTGGCATCGGCAGCATTCCGGGCGCCATGCTCGGTGGTCTGGTGCTGGGGGTAGCCGAAGCATTCGGCGCCGATATATTCGGTGACCAGTACAAGGACGTGGTGGCTTTCGGCCTTCTGGTCCTGGTGCTGTTATTCCGGCCAACCGGCCTGCTGGGTCGTCCGGAGGTTGAGAAAGTATGACTAGGAATCTTAAACAGGCGCTGTTCAGCGCCCTGCTGGTATGGGCCGTGGCCTATCCGGTACTCGGCCTGAAACTGTCCATCGCCGGGATCAACCTCGAAGTGGAAGGCGCCAGCACCTCCACGCTGATCATCATCGCCACCTGCTCGGTGTTGATGTTCCTGCGTGTGCTGTTCGACCGCGAATACTCGGCGGCCATGAGCTCCGTGCCCAAGGGCAAACTGATCCCGGCCAGCGCGAGCCACTTCCTGACCCTGCCGACCACCCAGCGCTGGATCATCATGGCGTTGATCGTCGTGGCACTGGTCTGGCCGTTCTTCGGTTCACGCGGTGCGGTGGACATCGCCACGCTGATCCTGATCTACGTGCTGCTCGGCCTGGGTCTGAACATCGTGGTCGGTCTGGCCGGCCTGCTCGACCTCGGTTACGTCGGCTTCTACGCCGTGGGTGCCTACAGCTATGCGCTGCTGTCGCACTACTACGGGCTGAGCTTCTGGATCTGCCTGCCGATCGCCGGCCTGATGGCGGCCACATTCGGCTTCCTGCTCGGTTTCCCGGTGCTGCGCCTGCGCGGTGACTATCTGGCGATCGTGACCCTGGGCTTCGGTGAGATCATCCGTCTGTTCCTGCGTAACCTGACGGGCCTCACCGGCGGACCGAACGGCATCAGCAACATTCCCAAACCGTCGCTGTTCGGCCTGACCTTCGAAAGAACGGCCGCCGAAGGCATGCAGACCTTCCACGAGTTCTTCGGCCTGACATACAACCCGGTCAGCAAGGTGGTTTTCCTCTACCTGGTGGCGCTGTTGCTGGCACTGTTCGCGCTGTTCGTGATCAACCGCCTGCTGCGCATGCCGATCGGCCGTGCCTGGGAAGCCTTGCGCGAAGACGAAATCGCCTGCCGTGCCCTGGGCCTGAACCCGACCGTGATCAAGCTGTCGGCCTTCACCCTGGGTGCCTGCTTCGCTGGTTTCGCCGGTAGCTTCTTCGCCGCGCGCCAAGGGCTGGTCACGCCGGAGTCGTTCACCTTCATCGAGTCGGCCACCATCCTCGCCATCGTGGTGTTGGGCGGCATGGGCTCGCAGTTGGGCGTGGTTCTCGCGGCTGTCGTGATGATCCTGTTGCCCGAACTGATGCGTGACTTCAGCGAATACCGCATGTTGATGTTCGGCGCCTTGATGGTGCTGATGATGATCTGGCGTCCTCAAGGTCTGCTGCCCATGCAACGTCCTCACATGGAGCTGCGTAAATGAGCAGAGAGATCCTGAAAGTAGATGGCCTGAGCATGCGCTTCGGCGGCCTGTTGGCGGTCAACGGCGTAGCCTTGAGCGTCAAAGAGAAACAAGTGGTCTCGATGATCGGTCCCAACGGCGCCGGCAAGACCACTGTATTCAACTGCCTGACCGGGTTCTACAAACCCACCGCCGGCACTATCCAGCTCAACGGTGAAGCGATCGAAGGCCTGCCCGGCCACAAGATCGCCGGCAAAGGCGTGGTGCGGACTTTCCAGAACGTGCGGCTGTTCAAGGACATGACCGCCGTGGAAAACCTGCTGATTGCTCAGCACCGGCACCTGAACACCAACTTCCTGGCAGGCCTGTTCAAGACCCCGGCGTTTCGCCGCAGCGAACGCGAGGCGATGGAATACGCCGAGTTCTGGCTGGAAAAGGTCAACCTCAAGGAGTTCGCCAACCGCCCGGCCGGCACCCTGGCTTATGGTCAGCAGCGCCGCCTGGAAATCGCCCGCTGCATGATGACCCGTCCAAGCATCCTCATGCTCGACGAACCGGCCGCCGGCCTCAACCCGCGGGAAACCGACGACCTCAAGGCGCTGATCGGCACCCTGCGTGAAGAGCATAATGTGACGGTGCTGTTGATCGAACACGACATGAAACTGGTCATGAGCATTTCCGACCATATCTTCGTGATCAACCAGGGCACACCGTTGGCCAACGGCACGCCGGAGCAGATCCGCGACAATCCTGAAGTGATCAAAGCCTACCTGGGGGAAGCGTAAATGCTGCAGTTCGAAAACGTTTCCACCTTCTACGGCAAGATCCAGGCGCTGCACAGCGTCAACGTCGAAGTCCGCCAGGGCGAGATCGTGACCCTGATCGGCGCCAACGGTGCCGGCAAGTCGACCCTGCTGATGACCCTCTGCGGTTCGCCGCAAGCCCACAGCGGCAGCATCCGCTACATGGGCGAAGAGCTCGTCGGCCAGGACTCGTCGCAGATCATGCGTAAAAGCATCGCCGTGGTTCCGGAAGGCCGTCGGGTGTTTGCCCGCCTGACCGTGGAAGAAAACCTCGCCATGGGCGGGTTCTTCACCGACAAGGGCGATTATCAGGAACAGATGGACAAGGTTCTGGGACTTTTCCCACGCCTGAAAGAACGCTTTGCCCAACGCGGCGGCACCATGTCCGGCGGCGAACAGCAAATGCTCGCCATCGGCCGCGCGCTGATGAGCAAGCCCAAGCTGCTGCTGCTTGACGAGCCATCGCTGGGCCTGGCACCGATCATCATCCAGCAGATCTTCGACATCATCGAACAACTGCGTAAGGACGGTGTGACGGTGTTCCTGGTGGAGCAGAACGCCAACCAGGCCCTGAAAATCGCCGACCGTGCCTACGTGCTGGAAAACGGCCGGGTGGTGATGAGCGGGACCGGTGAAGCGCTGTTGACCGACCCGAAAGTACGCGAAGCGTACCTCGGCGGTTAAGCCTTTGCGGTAAACAAAAAACGGCCTTCGGGCCGTTTTTTTGTGCCTGGCACAAACCTCACCGAAGGCCGCTCCTACGGGGCTGTGTATCTTTAGCACAACCTGAATGATAAAGAAGAAGCCCTGTCGGAGGAGCCCCGCCTCATAAACGTCATTGATCTATAGAGTCATCTTGCATATATTTGTATCTACAGACAAACAACAAGTGATCAACATGACAGCAACCTCCCAGGCACAAGGATTCACCAAAGACCAGTGCGTGACTGGTTTGCGAGCAGCTGTAGGCATACTCGAAAAGTGGCAGGCATCGGGCGATCAGGCCTGTCGTATCCTGCGCATTTCCCGCAGTACGTACTCACGGGCAAAGCAACGCGATCCCGATTGGTCCGTAAACCTGGATTCAGACCAGATGCAGCGCATCAGTTTTATTCTCAACATCCATGCCGCTCTGCGTCTTGTCTTTGATAACCCTGAGAACGTCTATGGTTTTCCGACGATGGCGAACGAAAACGAGTTCTTCAACGGGCGTACCCCGCTCGAAATCATGTCCCAGGGGGATATGATTTCCTTGTACGAGACGTTTCGGCGGATCGACGTGCTGCGAGGCGCACAATGGTAATGGTGAGCCAGTTGCCAGTATTGGCCGGTGAGCAGTTGCAGGCCTACCGATTGATCAATTCAAAGTTTCCGCCCATTGCGTTGTTTGACGACGTGGCGGACGCGAACGAATTTGATGTTCTGTATCAGATACAGGCCCTCACAAATCCGAGGCTGCAAAATGAGGTAGGTCGGCTTGAGCTGATACCGCGTGCGGAAATTCCCTTTGGCATCCCTGGATGCTCTTATGCGACAGCCCCTTTCACCCACGTCAACCCAACTGGCTCGCGTTTCAGCGATGGCAGTTTCGGCGTGTTGTACTTGGCTGCCTCGATGGAAACTGCTCTGGCTGAGGTACAGCATCACCAAAATCAGTATTGGTCGAATGTCCAGAGTCTCAATTACGAGAGGTTTGTTTTCCGGGGGTTATCCTGCACTTTCGTTGACGAAGCAATGAGGGATGCCGTATCCATTCCGATGCACGATCCTATCTACGATCCCGTCGACTACACGCACTCACATCGCTTGGGTAAGGCAGTCAAGGATGCAGGGGGCCTTGGCCTGCGATACAACTCCGTGCGTATGCATGGCAACTACTGCTGGGCGCTGATGACTCCCAGACCAGTCTCATCAGTCATTCAAACAGCCCACTACGAGATGATCTGGAACGGTCAGATCACTAGCGTTAATAAAATCAGCATTGCATGACTGTCTTATCGGCGCGATAGCACGAATCCGTTGTCAGTCAGCATCAATGCTAAATGTCATGACGCTATCGCGCGCCCTCCCACAGGGGATTGATGGTGTTTTGAGGATTTTTGAAAAAAATCTGCAGTCAGCTGTAACACCCCGCCCTGTCGTTTCTCTAGAGCGGTAAGCAAGCACAAACGCTTGCCATACCAAGCTCAATTTCGGAGAAACATCATGACTGCTACCACCCGCACCCTGTCCGCCACCGCCCTGGTTCTGGCACTTGGTTCTGCCCTGAGCATCGCCGCGGTCTCCACGGCCCATGCCGCTGACGCCAACATGGAAAAATGCTTCGGCGTGGCCATGAAAGGTCATAACGATTGCGCCGCTGGTGCTGGTACCACTTGCGCTGGCACCGCCAAAACCGACTACCAGGCCAACGCCTGGAAGCTCGTCCCCAAGGGCACCTGCGCCACCACAATGAGCAAGACCTCGCCAACCGGTTTCGGCCAGATGGAAGCCTACAAAGCCAAGTCGTAATCAGTCCCCCAGCCAGAGTGTCGACCATGAACCATTCATTCTCCGGGCTCCCGCCCCGCTCCGGGCTGGGGCTCAAGACCGAGCACTTTCGTGAAGTGCTCGGTGCACAACCGGACATCGGTTTCTTCGAAGTCCACGCCGAAAACTACATGGTGGCCGGCGGCCCGTTTCATCATTTTCTGGGATTGATCCGTGAGCAGTATCCGCTGTCGCTGCACGGTGTTGGCCTGTCCATCGGTGCCGAAGGTCCGCTGGATGGTCAGCACCTGCAAAGGCTGGCCGCGCTGATCGAGCGCTATCAACCCCACTCCTTTTCCGAACACCTGGCCTGGTCCAGCCATGGCCCGGTGTTTCTCAATGACCTGCTGCCCCTGGCCTACGATGCGCCGACGCTGAACCGTGTCTGCGAGCACATCGATCAGGTACAGAACACCCTCAAACGCCCGATGCTGCTGGAAAACCCGGCGACATACCTGGCGTTCCAGAACTCGACAATCGATGAAGCCGACTTCATCGGTGAAGTCATTCACCGCACCGGCTGCGGCCTGCTGCTGGACGTCAACAACGTTTACGTTTCCTGCACCAATCACCAAAAAGATCCGCTGGCCTACATCGACGCCCTGCCGCTGCACGCGGTGGGAGAGATTCATCTGGCGGGGTTTGCCGAAGACACCGACAGCCTTGGTGACCGACTACTGATCGACGATCACGGTGCGCCCGTCGATAACGCGGTGTGGGCGCTGTACTCGCAGGTGCTGGAGCGGGTCGGCCCGATCGCCACGTTGATCGAACGCGACAACCGGTTACCGGCCTTCAGTGTGTTGCACGCCGAAGCCCGTCATGCCGATGAGTTGCTGCACCGCGCAGGGAGCCGGCCATGAGCACTCAAGCCGCTTTTTCCGCCGCCCTGCTCGATCCGCAACGGCCCTGCCCCGAGGGCGTGTTCAGTGCCAACGGTGCCGATCCGGCCAGCCGTTTCGCGGTGTATCGCAACAATGTGCAGAGCTCGCTGATCAACGCCTTGGCCGACAGCTATCCGGTGGTTATGCAGTTGGTCGGTGATGAATTTTTCCGGGCGATGGCAGGGTTGTATGTGCAAAGTTGCCCACCGCAAAGCCCGCTCATCAACGACTACGGCAAGGACTTCGCCGAGTTCATCGACAATTTTGAACCGGCAGCCAGCGTGCCTTATCTGGCCGATGTGGCGCGGCTGGAGCGCTTGCGCGTTCAGGCCTATCACGCCGCTGATGCGCAGCCTTTGGGCCATGAGCAAATCGCCGCCGTGCTGTCGGACCCACAGGCATTGAGCGAGCTGACGCTTGGGCTTCATCCCTCGCTCAATCTGCTGACTTCAGCCTTCGCCGTGGTCGCAATCTGGGCGGCGCATCAACAGGACGCGACGCTGGCCGGGATCGACCTCGGCCACGGGCAAAACGCGCTGGTGCTGCGTAACGAACTGGAGGTTGAGGTCTTCGCCATCGACCACGGCGCCAGAATCTTCATTCAGAGCCTGCAACTCGGCCAGCCCCTGAGCCAAGCGCTGGAAAACGCGCCGGCCTTCGATCTCAGCCAAACCCTGGCGCTGCTGATCAGCCACAACGCCATCACTCATTTACACCACAACCAGGTATCGCCATGAACACAAACCCCATTACCCGCGCCATCACGCTGCTGGAAAAAATCCCCCACAGCCTGATCGCCTTTATCGCGCGTTTTTCCATTGCCGCGGTGTTCTGGAAGTCCGGGCAAACCAAGGTGGAAGGCTTGGCCATCGACTTGATCGACGGCACCTTTGAACTCGGTGTGCCAAGGCTGGCGGACTCGACCATTCCGTTATTCCAGAGCGAATATCACCTGCCGTTGCTCTCCCCGGAACTGGCGGCGCACCTGGCGGCCTTCGCCGAGCATTTCTTTCCGATACTGATCCTGATCGGCTTCGCCACGCGCTTTTCGGCCCTGGCGCTGCTGGGCATGACCCTGACCATTCAACTGTTCGTGTACCCCGATGCGTATCCGACCCACGGCACCTGGGCGGCGGTGTTGCTGTACTTGATGGCGACTGGACCTGGCAAGTTGTCGATCGATCACCTGCTTGCCCGGCGTTACGCCCGCTGATACCAACCTCAGAACTCCCATAAAGGTTGTGTGGTGAGACGTTATCGTTGAAGCCGATCCAACGCCTCACCACTGCGCTTGAACCAACCGATCAAATAGTCTGCCAGCACTTGGGTACGCTTCGGCAAACCGCCCTGATACGGATGCACCAGATACATCGGCATGCTGCGGGTCTGATAATCACGCAGGAGCCAGCGTAAACGTCCATCAGCCAATTCCTCTTGCAACAGATAGGACGGCAAACGCGCAATGCCGGCACTGGTCAGTGCAGCTTTCTTCAAGAGGTTGTAATGGTTGCTGGCGAACGGCCCTGACACTCGCACCCGCGTTAACTCGTGCTGTTGGTGATAGAGCCATTCTTCGCGACCGCTGTAATGGCTGTTGAGAAGACAACGGTGTTCGGCCAAGGCCTGTGGCGTCAGCGGCTCACCGAATCGCTCAAGATACGCGGGGCTGGCACAGGTCATTTCGTGCCAGGCCAGCAACGGTCGGGCCACCAGACGTTCGTCGTTGGCCACTTCCGAGCGGATCGCCAGGTCGAAACCGTCCCGGGACAAGTCGCGGTAGTGGTTGTTGAGTTCCAGCTCGATCTGCACCTCGGGGTACTGCCGGGAAAATTCCAGCAGTGCGCCATCAAAGAACGTTTCCCCCAATGAAACCGGCACCGTCATCCGCACCGGGCCGGCCATGTCGTCTTTCAGCCGTGCCAATGCCTGACGCGCACGCTCCACCTGCACCACCAGCGCCTGGGCTTGCGGCAACAACGCCGCACCCGCCGCCGTCAGGCTCAAGCGACGTGTGGTGCGTTGCAGCAACACCACGCCAAAGCGCGTTTCCAGCAGGCTGATGCGCTTGGAGAGTTGCCCCTTGCTGCACCCCAGTTGCTGGGCGGCCAGGGTGAAACTGCCCGCCTCGATCAATACCGCGAACGCCGCCAGATCGTCCATTTCACTCATGGATTGTTTCCATTTGAAAACCAAAGGTTGCCCATTAGCACGCTTATTTATAAAAAAAACCACACTAGACTTAACTTTAAATCCAACCCACTTGAGGAACTGCACGATGAAAATTCTGTTGATTGGCGCCTCCGGCACCGTCGGTTCGGCCATTGACCATGAACTGTCCCAGCGCCACAAAATCGTCCGTATCGGCCGTAAAAGCGGTGATTTCCAGGTCGACATCAGTGACAGCGCCTCGATCCGCAAACTGTTCGAACAGACCGGCAACTTCGATGCACTGATCTGCGCCGCCGGCAGTGTCAACTTCGTGCCGCTGGCCACCATGACCGCACAAGACTTCGAACTCGGCTTGCGGGACAAGCTGATGGGCCAGGTCAACCTGCTGCTGATCGGCCGGGAATTCGCCAATGACGGTGCGTCTTTCACCTTCACCACCGGCATCCTCAGCCACGATCCGATTCGTACCGGCAGCTCCGCGGCCCTGGTCAACGGTGCCCTAGACGCCTTCGTCCGTGCGGCGGCGATCGAACTGCCACGCGGTCTGCGCATCAACTCGGTCAGCCCGAACGTGCTGGTCGAAGCCATGGGCAGCTATGCGCCGTACTTCCGTGGTTTCAAACCGGTTCCCGCGGCCGACGTGGCGCTGGCCTACGCCAAAAGCGTGGAAGGCCTGCAGACCGGCCAGACCTACCGCGTCGGCTAAACCAGACTCGCACACAGGAAAGCGAGAACATCGCAGGGTTGTGATGAACGGTCAGGCTGAGTAACGTGGCGACACTTGTCTGGAGACTCAAAGATGCGTGTTGCCCGTTCCCTGGTACTTGTTGCCCTGCTTCCGTTGTTCGCCGCTTGCCAACTGCTCGATGGCCCACGGCAAAGTGCTTCCCATGTGGGCCAGACCCGCATGCAGGGCCAATTGACGGCGGCCGACGGCAAGCTGCTGTTCCAGCCGTGTAATGAGCAACGCAGTTTCGTAGTCAATGACATCGGTGGCACCAGCATCCTGCAAGAGGCCGCGACCCTGGCCGATGATCAGGGCAAGCTGTTCGCCGATGTGCGCGGCCGGATCGTTGCCAGTGGTGCTGACAGCCAACTCGACCTTACGCAGCTGTACCGCGTCGAACGCTCGGGCACGGCGTGCGACGATCCCAATTTCAAGCAGCTGATCCTGCGCGCCGCCGGCCATGGCCCGGAGTGGAACGTCAAGGTCAGTGGCAAGGGCATGATCGTCGACCGCGCTGGTCAGCCGCCCCTGGCCCTGCCGTACGTTGAAGAACAACTGGGCGATGGCCGCTTCAACCTCAGTACCGAAGCCAATAATCAGCGCATCGAGCTCTGGGTCGCGCCGCGACGTTGCGTCGACAGCAGCACCGGCAGCGTGCAGCACATGAGCGCCGAGTTGCGTATCGACGGCCAGGTGCAACGCGGCTGCGGGTATTTTGGCGGATCGCGTAACGACTGATCGTTTTAGCCTCACGGGAATCATCCTTTGAGGCTTATAATCGCGGGCTTCAAACGCCTTGGCGCAGTTGTGCGCCCCGCGAACCGGATCCCGCCATGTTACGAATCACCGAACTCAAGTTGCCGATCGACCATCCCGAAGAAGACCTGCGCCCTGCCATCGTGCAGCGCCTGGGCATCGCCAGTGATGACCTGCTCGACTTCACCTTGTTCAAGCGCAGCTACGATGCGCGCAAAAAGTCCTCCGAACTGTGTTTCATCTACACCATCGACCTCAACGTTCGCGATGAGGCGGCGGTGCTGCGCACGTTCGCCGATGACCGTAACGTCAACGTGGCGCCGGATGTCAGCTACAAAGTGGTCGGCCAGGCGCCGGCCGACCTGAGCCAGCGTCCGATCGTGGTCGGCTTCGGCCCGTGCGGGATCTTCGCCGGCCTGGTGCTCGCGCAGATGGGCTTCAAGCCGATCATCCTCGAACGCGGTACCGAAGTGCGCCAGCGCACCAAAGACACCTGGGGCCTGTGGCGTAAAAGTGTGCTCAACCCCGAATCCAACGTGCAGTTCGGTGAAGGTGGCGCGGGGACATTCTCCGACGGCAAGCTCTACAGCCAGATCAAGGACCCGAAATTCCTCGGTCGCAAGGTTCTGCATGAGTTCGTCAAGGCCGGTGCGCCGGAAGAAATCCTCTACGTCAGCAAGCCGCACATCGGGACGTTCCGTCTGACCGGTGTGGTGGAAAACATGCGTGAGCAGATTCGCGCCCTGGGCGGCGAAGTGCGCTTCCAGCAGCGGGTTACCGATGTGCTGATCGACGACGGCCAACTGGTGGGCGTCGAACTCCATGGCGGCGAACAGATCCATTCGAAGCACGTGATTCTGGCCCTCGGCCACAGCGCCCGGGACACCTTCCGCATGCTGCACGGCCGTGGTGTGTACATGGAAGCCAAGCCGTTCTCGGTGGGGTTCCGCATCGAACACCCGCAGTCGCTGATCGACCGCGCGCGCCTTGGCAAATACGCCGGCCACCCGAAACTCGGCGCTGCCGACTACAAACTGGTGCACCACGCCAAGAACGGTCGATCGGTCTACAGCTTCTGCATGTGCCCGGGCGGCACCGTAGTGGCGGCGACCTCCGAGCCGAACCGCGTGGTCACCAACGGCATGAGCCAATACTCGCGTAACGAGCGCAACGCCAACTCCGGGATCGTCGTTGGCATCACCCCGGAAGTCGATTATCCGGGCGGCCCACTGGCCGGCATCGAGTTGCAGGAACGCCTGGAATCCCACGCCTTTGTGCTGGGCGGCAGCAACTACGAAGCACCGGCGCAACTGGTCGGCGACTTCATTGCCGGCAAGCCGTCCACCGAATTGGGCAGCGTCGAGCCGTCCTACAAACCGGGCGTTGCCTTGGGTGATTTGGCCCTGGCCCTGCCGGCGTTCGCCATCGAAGCGATTCGCGAAGCTTTGCCAGCGTTTGAGAAGCAGATTCGTGGCTACTCGCTGCACGACGCCGTGTTGACCGGGATCGAGACTCGCACCTCTTCGCCGCTGCGCATTACCCGTAACGAGTCGATGCAGAGCCTGAACGTGAAGGGTTTGTTCCCGGCGGGTGAAGGCGCGGGTTATGCGGGCGGGATTCTGTCGGCGGGTGTCGACGGGATTCGGATTGCTGAAGCGGTTGCCCGGGATATCCTTGGCCTAGAAGCCTGACCCAGATGATCGTTCCCACGCAGAGCGTGGGAACGATCAAATATCTCAGATATTGGCGCGCAACACGCTGGCCGGCAGCGGCTCTCCGCGCTCAACGCTGGCCGCCACGGCATCCATCAGACCACTCAACTCATACCCCTGGGCCTTCAGCCAGGCCTGATCGTAATAGGTGTCGGCATAGCGCTCGCCGCCATCGCACAGAATCGCCACGATCGACCCCGACTCCCCCGCCGTCGCCATCTGCTGGGCCGCCATCAAGGCGCCGATCAGGTTGGTCCCGCTCGAACCGCCCACCCGTCGCCCCAAACGTTGTGCCAGATAATGCATGGCTGCCAGTGATAAGGCATCCGGCACCTTGACCATCGCGTCGATGACTTTGGGCAGGAACGACGCCTCGACACGCGGCCGGCCAATGCCTTCAATCCGTGACCCGTGATCGAGGCGCAGGCTGGCGTCGCCGGTCTTGTAGTAATCGAAAAACACCGAACGCTCGGCATCGGCGCACAGCACACGGGTGCAATGCTGGCGATAGCGCACGTAACGGCCCAGCGTCGCGGTGGTGCCGCCGGTGCCAGGGCTGGAAATCAGCCAGCTCGGTTCCGGGTGCTGCTCGAAGCGCATCTGATGGAAGATCGATTCGGCAATGTTGTTGTTCGCTCGCCAGTCGGTGGCGCGTTCGGCGTAGGTGAACTGGTCGATGAAATGCCCGTCGTGTTCGTGAGCCAGGCGTTCGGACTCAGCGTAAATCTGCGTCGGATCGTCCACCAGATGGCTCTTGCCACCGTAGAACGCGATTTGCGCGATCTTTTCCTTGGACGTGCTCGCGGGCATCACCGCAATGAACGGCAAACCCAGCAGCCGGGCGAAGTACGCCTCGGAAATCGCCGTCGAACCGCTGGACGCTTCAATCACCGGCGCACCGGGCTTGAGCCAGCCGTTACACAGCGCATAGAGGAACAACGAGCGCGCCAGCCGATGTTTCAGGCTGCCGGTGGGATGACTCGATTCATCCTTGAAGTACAACTCGATGCCCGGCAACCCCGGCAGCGGCAAGGGGATCAGGTGGGTGTCGGCGCTGCGCTGGAAATCGGCTTCGATGATCCGGATGGCTTCGCGGGCCCACTGTCGGTTGTCGCTCATGATGGTTTTCTCGTTGAATCAGGCAAGAGTCGGCCTTGTCGCAAGGCTCAGTCCACAAGCTTAGGAAAAAACCTACATCACGCACAGATACAGCTGGGGTTCAATACGTCCGGCAACTGCTAGGCTCAGGCCTTTGCTGACCGGACACGTTGTAACGGCATATAACAAAAAAGAATATAACTTTTGTTTTAACAACCAACGGTACGGGTTAGGGTGTGCCACCTTTTGAATTCATCGATGGAGAGCGACCTTGCCTCTGCGTAGCACGTTCACGCGTTTCTTTCAGTTGGAAGCTGCCAGCGGTCTGCTATTGATCGCCGCAGCTGTCCTGGCCCTGATCATCAACAATTCATCGCTGTCGTGGCTCTATAACGGCCTGCTGGACACCCCCGTGGTGGCTCAGATCGGCGCGCTGAAAATCGCCAAGCCATTGCTGCTGTGGATCAACGACGGCCTGATGGCCCTGTTCTTTCTGTTGATCGGCCTGGAAGTGAAGCGCGAAGTCCTCGACGGCCAACTGTCGAAACCGTCGCAGATCGTCCTGCCCGGCGCGGCCGCAATTGGCGGCATGGTGGTGCCGGCGCTGATCTACTGGTTCCTCAACCGCGATAACCCGTCCGCCCTGAGCGGCTGGGCCATCCCGACGGCTACCGACATTGCCTTCGCCCTTGGCGTGCTGGCCCTGCTGGGTAAACGCGTGCCAGTGTCGCTGAAACTGTTCCTGATGACCCTGGCGATCATCGATGACCTTGGCGCAATCATCATCATTGCGATCTTCTATTCCGGCGCTCTGTCGACCCTGTCCCTGGCGCTGGCCGCAGCCTGCATCGCGGCCTTGATCGGAATGAACCGACTTGGTGTGGTGAAACTCGGGCCGTACATGATCATCGGGCTGATCCTTTGGGTCTGCGTACTCAAGAGCGGCGTGCATGCGACGCTGGCGGGTGTGACCCTGGCCTTCTGCATTCCACTGCGCACGAAAAACGCCGAGCCTTCGCCGCTGCTGACCCTGGAGCATGCCCTGCATCCGTGGGTGGCCTACGGCATCCTGCCGCTGTTTGCCTTCGCCAACGCTGGCTTGTCCCTGAGCGGCGTGACCGTCGAAAGCTTCACCCATCATGTACCGATGGGCATCGCCGTCGGCCTGCTGTTGGGCAAGACCGTCGGTGTTTTCGGCCTGACCTGGCTGGCGGTAAAAATCGGCATCGCCGCCCTGCCCCAAGGCGCCAACTGGGGCCAGATTTTGGGGGTGGCGATCCTTTGCGGCATCGGCTTCACCATGAGCCTGTTCGTCGGTTCCCTGGCCTTCGTGCCGGGCGCCAGTGAATATGCCGGGATGGACCGCATGGGTATTCTGACCGGCTCGATCCTGGCGGCATTGATCGGTTATGCGGTGACGGCGGCGGCGAGCCGCAAGAGTGCTGCGCTGCCTTCCTGAACGATAGAGAACACTCTTAGCAACATTGAGGATTCGTCCTACAGTCACGATTAGCCACGTTCGTTAACGTCGCGCAGCCCCCTCTTTGGGGGTTGCCGATGGACGAGCGAAAGGACAATCAGTGGCTGGCCACAAGGACATCCCCCGGGTACAAAACCCACCGTCAGGTGACGGGCATCACGTCACTCACCGATTCATGACGGCCACCGAATTGGCCGAGCGTGATGCCAGACAAAACGCCTACGACGCCATGCTCGCAAGGCAGCAGGCCTTCGAAGACAGCGTTCTGGTCCCGACGAAAAAAGACGACGTTGTCCGCGCGGGATGCGTGTTCGCCAAGTCCTGCAAACTGCCCGATGCAATCATCGACTACACGAATCCCTCCGGCGTTGTTCCGACCGACAGCCTGAAAGACTACGGCGAACTGGTTCTGCTCGGCGCTCGCGAGGCCGATGAAAAGCGGTGTCGTGCCGCTGAAGAAAATCAGTGGTACGGCCATTCCGGTGGGTTTCGGCAGCTTCGCCCTGAGTGGCCCAGCGTTCGCCGCATTACCCGCCGTCGCAGTCAGCACCGCTGCGGCCACCCTGGCAGGTCTGGTGGCCCTGGTCATGCCGTCGAGCCTTGGCGACAGCTCGCTCTACACCGAAGATCAATTGCGATCACTCAAACAGGCCCGCACTCGCGTTCGCCTCAGAGTCGAGCAACAGGCTGACGGCAGTCTCAAGGGATACGGTTTTTACACTGGCAAAAACCGTGACTGGGAGATGGTCGACGTCGTGCAATTCAGCTTGCGCGGCAGTCAGCAGGTGGCTGATCTCGGGGACGGCATTGAGCTGATCTGGATGCCGGCCGAGAACGGTTCAAGCACCCTCGGCATCCCCGCTTTGGAAGCTGCGCCACAAGCGCCGCACATCTGGGTTTACCCGCCGACGAAGGCGGCTGACAGCATCATCGTGAATCCGGTTTATCCGCCGGAGTACAAGGATTTCATTCTTGTGTTTCCGGCGGATTCGGGGGTGTTGCCGGTTTATATTGTGGTGAGTGTTACAGGAAGACGGGGTCCTAACCCCGATCACGACTATCACTCGGCACCTGAAACAGAGGAAATCACTGGTTTCTCGGGTTTGAAAGAAGCAAAAAAGAAAACCCCAAAACAAGGGGGCGGTGGACTTCGAGAACGTTGGACTGATGCCAAAGGTCGAATAATTTATGAATGGGACTCTTTGCATGGGGAGCTGGAAGCTTATCGCGCAAGCGATGGAAGCCACCTAGGCTCGTTCGACCACCTAACAGGCGAGCAAATAGACACACCTAAAAAAAACCGCAGCATTAAAAAGTATTTGTGAGGGCAAGATGGGACTGAAGGTCAGATTGGACTGGTATGACAAAGAAACGGAAATAGGAGCCGGAAAAGAATACTCCGCTGACCTCGGTGATGACGGATCAATAATCGATGCATTAGGTCTGATGGCGGAAAGCGAAATCTACGACGGCGGATTTGATGTTTTACCGGCTTGGATACCTGAACTCCAGCCTCTGTTCGCACATAAAATCAATAGTGCCGCTTATGATTACCAGGTTGCATTCCGATATCGGCAAGTATGGTAATTTCCAAAAAATACAAAACCCCGACCAGTCACCTGATCGGGGTTTTCTTTCATCCTACATTCCCGCTTAGTGCGAAACGCGGCTTGTCCCACCCACAGTGGAAATCCGCACACGCTCCCCCACACGGAACACTTCGTTTGGCTGAACTTCCTGCACGTAGGCGCGCATGCTGCCATCGTCTTCGCGCACGGTGATTTCGACGCCTTGAGTGCGGGTCAGGCCTTCTTCGGCAGCCGACCCCACCAGGCCACCCGCTACAGCGCCGATGACCGCTGCAACGATGCTGCCGCGACCACCGCCGACGGCGCTACCGCCGACGCCACCCACGACTGCGCCCGCAGCGCTGCCGATCGGGGTCTTGGTGCCTTCGATTTTCACCGGACGCAGGGATTCGATGGTGCCCATGCGAATCGTCTGCACGCGACGCGCTTCGTCACGGGAGTAGGAGTCACCGGTCAGGCTCGATTGGCAACCGGAGAGCAACATCGCCATCGTGGAAAAGGAAGCAACCAGCAAAACAGACTTACGCATAGCATCAAACTCCATAGGACAGGTATCCATTAAAACCCGCAGCTTGACGCCTGTCACGGCATCGCCCGGATAAAATTGGTTTCATTCAGGCCTGGTACAGGCACTTTGCGAACTCACCATACAGTAGCGTCACATTACGAAATCTGCGCCGCTGACCCAAGGAATATCATGGATTACTTCATCATTGTCGTCACGACCATCGCCGGTTTGTACTTCCATTGGTGGTTGTACGTGCGGATAAAACGCTGGGGGGACCGCGATCTGGCGTTGTCACTGGCGGGTAAAGACGAACAAAAAAGAGCCTTCATGCTCCAGCAACTGGCGAACGCTCAAGCGCAGAAGATCAAGCGTCGGGACCTGCCACAGTGGCTTGAGGCCGCTGCGGCAGGGTATCCCGATCAGTAGACCGTTTACGGGGCCAGGCGCTCACGCACCCAGTCAGCACCCTGCAAACGGTAGTTGAGGCGATCGTGCAGACGGCTCGGACGGCCCTGCCAGAATTCGATGCGCTCGGGTAGCAAGCGATACCCCCCCCAATGCTCGGGGCAGTGCGGCTGGCTATCGCTGAAACGCTGCTCCGTGTCCTTGAGCAGCGCCTCCAGTTCGCCGCGATCGGCGATCACCCGGCTCTGGGGCGACGCCCAGGCACCGAGACGACTGCCCAGAGGGCGAACCTGGTAGTAGGCGTCGGACTCTTCAGGCGTGACCTTCACCACCCGCCCTTCGATGCGCACCTGGCGCTCCAGGGCCGGCCAGAAGAACGTCATGGCTGCAAATGGATTGGCTGCCAATTGCTGCCCCTTGTCGCTCTCGTAGTTGGTGAAGAAGGTGAAGCCCTGCTCGTCCAGGCCCTTGAGCAGCAGAATGCGGCAATGCGGCCGACCGTCCTGATCGACGGTGGCCAACGTCATGGCATTCGCCTCCACCGGTACCTGCTCGGTTTTCACCGCATCGGCAAACCACTGATGGAACAGTGCGAACGGCTCGGCCGGGGCTTGCGCCTCGGTCAAGCCATCTCGGGTGTAATCGCGACGCATATCTGCCAAGGGCCGGGTCATGGCGCATTCCTTTTGGTTAATGAATCACTGCTTTGTGGCATCGGTGGCGGTGGCGCTCTTCGAATCGACAGCGGTTTTAGCCGGTGCGGTCTTTTTCGCGGGTGCCTTTTTGGCTGGAGCCTTGGCGGCCGCTTTCTTGGCCGGTGCCTTTTTCTTCGACGAGGCAGCGGTTTTTTTCGCAGCCGGTTCCGGGGTCACAGGCTTGGCCACTGGCTTGACGTCTTGCGCGACGACTTTGGTTACCGGTGCCGGAGCCGGCATATTGTACTTGCTCAGCAGCGCGGCCATGGTGTCTTGCGGCGTCAACAACAGCTCGACGCGACGGTTCAAGGCGCGACCTTCAGCACTGTCGTTGGCGGCGCGCGGTGCGTCACCGCCCATGCCGCGCAACATCAGGCGATCACGCTGCAGACCGCTGAGACGGAAGATCGCTGCCACCGCCTGGGCGCGTTCCTGGCTCAGTTTCACGTTGGCCGGTGCGGCACCCGACGTATCACTGTGGCCGAGTACCAGCACGGCAGTCTTTGGATCGGCTTCGAGGATTTTCGCGACACGGGTGAACGGAGCGAGGGTCACCGGCAGCAGCATGGCCGGGCGGTCCGGGTTGAACGAGCCTTCCACCGGAGCCGTGACGACCAGCACATTTTCACGGCGCTCGAGTTGCAGGTTGCTGCCCTTGACCGCCTCGCGCAGGCGCGGCTCATAGTCGTCAAGCCAGGCTTGGGTGATTTTCGGATCGGGCATCGGCACGGCTGCTTTGGCAGTGCTGGTGCTCTGCTCCTTACCGCCGAACGGCCACCACCATTTGCCTCCGGCATCGGCTTCAGCCTTGGCGACGGGTACTGCGGCAGCAGGTTTCAGGGGTGCCGGGGACGGGGCGGGTTCTTTAGTCGCGACCTTGTCGGATGAACCGAACGGCCACCAACTGCTGCCACCTGCGGCATCATTTTGTGGGGTTTGTGCACAACCGGTGATAGCGAAGCACAGGGCCAGGGCGAGGGTTTTATTGGACGACATTGGGTATCCACAAAATGAGGTAATGAAAAGTCAGCCGGGGCGCCCCCGGCTAAACAGACGCTTTGAAACCACAAAGGCTTTCGGGTTCCAGCCCTGGCCCCCTTAAGCGTGATTTACAGACAAGTGGCCAGTACTCGCACAAGCTTTTGCGCTCGTGGATCCATCAAGACGTACGGCCCCAGCGTATTTGTCACAAAACCGAAGGCCACATCATGTTCCGGATCAGCAAAACCGATGGAGCCGCCAGCACCCGGGTGACCGAACGCCCGTGGGCCGAGGCCGTAGGTGGCGTTGGGTACGTCCGGTTGATCGAGCATGCAACCCAGACCGAAGCGGGTCTGGGTCAATAAAGTCTTGTCTTCGCCAACGCTGTGTTCGCGGGTCAGCTCGTCGAGCATTTCGCTTTCCAGCAGGCTGCCATCGAGCAGTCCGGCGTAGAAACCGGCCAGGCTGCGGGCGTTGCCGTGGCCATTGGCGGCCGGCTGCTGCATGCGCCGCCATTCCGGTTTGTTGGTGCTGGTCATGATCGACGGCGGGTTGGTGAAGGCCCGAGTGGTCATGGCCGTCGGTTCGCGCATGGTCACCTGCAGCAAGCGCTGGGCCGCGACATCGCCGACGTTGCCCTTGCTGCGGGCGATGTGCGCCACGCGATGGAACTCTGAATCGGCCAGGCCGACGTGGAAATCCAGCCCCAAGGGCTTGGCAACCCGCGCCACGATGGACTCGCCCGGCCCACGACCGTCGGCGCGCCGCAGCAATTCACCGATCAGCCAGCCATAGGTGATTGCCGCATAACCGTGACCTTGGCCCGGCGTCCACCAGGGTGCTTCGGCGGCCAAAGCATTGACCATGGTCTGCCAGTCGTAAAGTGCCTCAGGAGGCAGCAACTCGCGCAAGGCCGGCAGACCCGCCTGATGGCAGAGCAAGTGGCGCAGCGTCACGGATTCTTTACCGGCGGCGGCAAATTCGGGCCAGTAGCGGGCGACCGGGGCATCGAGTTGCAGCTTGCCTTCAGCCACCAATTGCAGCGCCGTCACGGCGGTGAAGGTTTTGGTGCAGGAGAACAGGTTGGCGATGGTATCGCTGTGCCAAGCCTCATGGCCGTCCTTGTCGGCGGTACCGGCCCAAAGGTCGAGGACGGTTTCACCACCGATCCGGATGCACAACGCCGCGCCGCGTTCCTGAGGATCGTCGAACAGCGCTGCAAACGCTTCACGCACCGCTTCGAACTTAAGCTCGTAATGACCCTGAATCTGCACCCGCAACTCTCCCGGATAAACGCTCTACAAAGTGGCCCGCATTGTTCCAGCCCTTGAGGGATTTGGGAACAGGATCGGGTCGGATGGTCGCCCGGTTATGGAAATGCCACAGACATCAACGATGCGATCCCTGTGGCGAGGGGGCTTGCCCCCGTTGGGTCGCGAAGCGGCCCCCATGCTTACAGATGCACCGCGAATACAGGTTTTTGCGACCGCTTTGCAGTCGAACGGGGGCAAGCCCCCTCGCCACAGGTGTATCAGGAATCAATGGCCATTGCCCGAATGCCCACCCGCATGCCCTGCGCCCTTGCCCGGGCCTTTGCCTGCCTCGCCCTTCCTGCCACCCTCGACATCGTGACTGGCTTTATCCGCCTCAGCGCTGGCCTTCTCCGCCTCTTTGCCAAGCTGATCGATGATCTGCACATTGCTTTTACGCACACTGTCGACAAAGCCTTGGAACGGCAAATCAGTAATGCCCACCAGACCGAAGTGCCCGTTCTCGCCATCCAGCAGACGACCGGTCACCGGCTGGTCGAGGAACTGGAACCAGTGCACCCCGACAATCGACGGTTCGCTCATTGCCTGTTTGAGGAAGTGAGCGTAAGCCGTGCCGCGGTCTTCCTCCTTCGCCAATTGCGTCACGCCACCCCAGAACGGGCCCCGATCTGCCGAGCCGAAGTTGAATTCGGTGATCAGCACCGGTTTGTCCAGACTGCGCAGTTTGGCGAAGTCGTAACCGTCCTGGGGTTGCAGGGTGTACATGTTGAAGCTCAACACGTCGCAGTATTGTGCACAGGACTCGACTGCCTCCGGTGAACTGACGGCAAAGCGACCACCCAGCAACAACTGGTTCGGCGCGTGCCATTTGAGCGAATCGGAAACGGTCTTGAAGTAGGTGTCGGCGAAGACCTTCTGGAAGTATTTGAAGTCGGCTTCGATTTCCGGGTGTTCGGCGCTCGGCTCCGGCGGCACGAAGCCTGGGTCTTCCATCAACTCCCAGGCAGGCAAATCAATGCCCCAGGCTTTCGACAACCCCGCCTGGTTGCGGTACTTGTCGCGCAGTTGCTTGAGGAAGGCGCGTTTGGCCGGCACGTCGGTGGTCATTTTCAAGGTGCCGTAGGCCAGCGCATAGCGGGCCTTCGGGTCATCGCCGGGACCGGCCCAGGCCAGTTCGTTGTCGGCGAAGTAACCGATCAGCCACGGATCGTCGCGATGGTCGCGGGCGGCGATGGCCACGGCGCGTTCGGTGGCCATGGCGAAACGCGGATCGAACGGGTCAGGCATGCCGCCCCACCAATCGGTGCCAGTGCTGATGCTGGCGTAATCGCCGACGATCGATAGCGGCAAGGTGTACGGCACACGGTCAGCGTTACCCAACACCGGTGCGCTCCAGTTGCCGAGGGTGTTGAACCCCCAGGCTTGCAGGCGATCGAGGGTATGACTGGCCCAGCGTTGTTCGTCGACAGTTACTTTGCAGGGTTCGGCGGCCGCCTTTTCGACCGTCGCTTCAACAGCCCCGGTCTTGGCCGCCTCGGCAACACCGGCTCCAGACTCGGTAGGCGCAGGCGCGGCTGATTGCTCGGCGGCCTTTTCAGCCGTCGCCTCTAACGCCTCGGCCTTGGCTGCTTCGGCAACACCAGCCTTAATGTCTCCGCCCGGTGCGCAAGGTTTGCCGTAGAGCCGCTGCAGGTTGGCGCCATAAAAATCGTACCAACGACCGGCGTTGTAGGCTCGGCCCTGATCAACACCGTTGCCGCCACGGTTATCGCCTTCGCCATAGTGACTGGCCAAGGGTTCGTCGGGTTTAGGCAGGGACTCGAACATCCACTCGCGCCCGGCGACGTAGGTCTGGTTGACGCTCGGGGTCACGGTGTTGACGCCGAGGGAATAGAACGGATGCCCTTCCGGAGTCACCAGGTACCAGCGGCCATCACGCTTTTCGGTGCGGAAAAAGCCGCTGGCCTTGAACTCTGGGCCTTTGTTCAAGCCGCCGAACTTGTCCAGAGGCGCCTTCTCGCGCTCCGCCAGCCAGGTTTTCAGTTGTTGCTGCTCTTTGCCAGCGGCGGATTTCAGTTGTTCGTCGCTGCTGATCTTCTCCGGCCATTTGGCCCGGGTCGATTGACCGTAAGCGTCCACCAGGCCGCCATAAGCGGCTTTGGTCACGGCCTCGCCGTCCTGCACGCCGAAGCGCTCAAGCAGAATGCTTTGGGCGACTTTCGGCTGATCCATCGACAAGGTCACCGACACCACCTGGCTACGGTCCAGCTCACCGGTACTGCTGGCCAGCAATACACGCTGCCCTTCGAAATTGATCGGCATCGGCGGGCCGGCTTTCATGCCCTGGCTCAGCGGTGAACTCGGCTGCAGCGGTACCAGTAAGGTCTGCGCCGGGCCGGCCGGCAGATCGACACGGCTGACCAGAGTCTTGCCGTCGTTACTCTGGATTTTCACGTACAAGGTCACGGCCCAGTTCATCGCGCTCTGGATCCGCAGGCTCATGACGCCCGACTGCGACCAGTCCCAGGCACCGGTCTGCGGTGTCAGGCGCAAGGTCGGCTGGGCAGCCGGGTTGAAGGTCACGCGACGCAACACTTCACCTTCGGCCGTTTGCTCCGCATTGGATTGCGGCAGGCTGGCGTCCTGGGTCGCCACCTGAACCACGTCGGCGGGACGCACAAAGTTGAACAGCGTCTGCTGGCCGGCGGGGGCCGCCAGCAAAGGGGCTGCGAACATCAAGGCAAAAACGGCGGGCAACGAACGGCGAATCATAAGAACGTGGTTCTCCCTAACGACCATCAATGGGCCAGTGGAAAGGCAGTGGCAGTGAGGTAGACAACGCGGTGGGCAAATTTGCCCACCGGCGCATCAGGAAATTTCACGACGAAATGGCGGCAACGCATTGAGAATAGCTTTGCCGTAGCGCTGTGTGACCAAACGACGGTCAAGCAAGGTGATGGTGCCGCGGTCTTCTTCGGTTCGCAGCAGGCGACCGCAGGCCTGGACCAGTTTCAACGAGGCGTCCGGCACGGAGATTTCCATGAACGGATTGCCGCCACGGGCTTCGATCCACTCAGCCAGCGCGGCTTCGACCGGATCGTCGGGCACCGAGAACGGGATCTTGGCGATCACCACGTGCTCGCAGTAGGCACCGGGCAAATCCACGCCTTCGGCAAAGCTCGCCAGGCCGAACAGCACGCTGGAATCCCCGCCATCGACCCGCGCCTTGTGCTTGTTCAGGGTTTCCTGCTTCGACAGGTTGCCTTGAATGAACACTTGCTTGCGCCAGTCGCGATCCAGCCCGTCGAACACGTCCTGCATCTGTTTGCGCGAGGAGAACAGCACCAGGGTGCCACGGGAGCCCTCGACCAGTTCCGGCAAGTCGCGAATGATCGCCGCCGTATGGGCCGGTGCATCGCGCGGGTCGGCTTTCAGGTCCGGCACCCGTAATACGCCGGCATCGGCATGATGGAACGGGCTCGGGACCACGGCGGTCACGGCGGTTTTCGGCAGGCCGGCGCGCATGCGGAAACGGTCGAAGGTGCCGAGAGCGGTCAGGGTCGCCGAGGTCACCAGCGCCCCGTAAGCCACGTTCCACAAGTTGCGCCGGAGCATTTCCGCCGCGAGGATCGGGCTGGCATTGACCTCGATGTCGAACAACGAACCGCTTTCGGCCAGCGTCAGCCAACGGGCCATGGGCGGGTTATCTTCCGGGTCTTCGACGGTGAAGGCGGTCCACAACTCCCAGTTTCCCGAAGAGCGCGACAGCAGGCTACCGAACAGCGGATACCACTCTTCGGCCTGGTTGCTGGCGATGCCAATGTTAACCTCGCCGTCCATGCCTTCCTTGAGCAGTTCGGTAAGCCGGGTGAACAGGTCGGTCAGTCGGGCAAAGCCCTTCTTCAACTCGATGCCCATCTCACGCATATGTTCGGGAATCACCCCGCCGACGAAACGGTGACGCGGCCGCTCGCGACCTTCGACGTCTTCGCCGGGCTTGAAGTCGGCGACTTGCTCACAGGCACTGAACATGAACTGCTGCTGGGTCTTGATCTCCCGGGCCAGTTCCGGCACCTGTTCGATCAACTTGCCCAGATCCCCCGGCAGCGGGTGTTGGGCGAGCAATTTGGTGAGGTTCTTGGCGGTGGTCTCCAGCCAGTCGGCGGTGGAGCGCAAGCGTGTGTAATGGGCGAAGTGGCCGATGGCCTTGTCCGGCAGGTGATGACCTTCGTCGAACACGTAGATTGTGTCGCGCGGGTCCGGCAGAACCGCGCCGCCGCCCAGGGCCAGGTCGGCCAGGACCATGTCGTGGTTGGTGACGATCACGTCGACCTTGCCCATGCCTTCGCGGGCCTTGTAGAAGGCGCACTGGCCGAAGTTGGGGCAATGGCGGTTGGTGCACTGGCTGTGATCGGTGGTCAGGCGCGCCCAGTCGGCGTCTTCGAGCGCGGTGGACCAACTGTCGCGGTCGCCGTCCCACTTATTGCCGGCAAGTTTCTCGATCATGCTGGTGAACAGCTTCTGACTGGCCTCATCGACCTCGATCTTGAAGCCTTCTTCTTCGAACAGCTGTGCGGTAGCGGTTTGCGCGTGACCTTCCTGGAGCAACATGTCGAGCTTGGACAGGCACATGTAGCGCCCCCGCCCCTTGGCCAGGGCGAAGCTGAAATTCAACCCGCTATTGCGCATCAGGTCGGGCAAATCCTTGTAGACGATCTGTTCTTGCAGGGCCACGGTGGCCGTGGCGATCACCAGACGCTTGCCAGCGGCCTTGGCGGCGGGGATCGCCGCCAGGCTGTAGGCCACGGTTTTGCCGGTACCGGTGCCGGCTTCCACCGCGACAATCGCGGGGTCGCCACTGCGCCGGCCTTCGTCGTCGGTGTCGATGTCACCGAGGACTTTGGCGATTTCGGCGATCATCAGGCGTTGGCCGTAGCGCGGCTTGAGGCTCTTGGCTTCGAGAAAACGCGAGTAGGCGCCCTGGATCGTGGTTTTGAGTTCAGTGCTGATCATTGATTGTCGGGCGCAAAAAACGCTGGATAAATTTTCAGTGGTTCGGATCGGCCGCTATCATACCCCGCTAATTAATCCCGCGCAGAACGGAGTACCCCAATGACACCTTTTGGCATCGTTTATACCCTGCATGTCCTGGCCGCCCTGGTCTGGGTCGGCGGCATGTTTTTCGCCTGGATGGTCCTTCGCCCTGCGGCGATGAAGGCGCTGGAAGGCCCTGCCCGGTTGAAGCTGTGGGTGGAAGTGTTTCAAGGTTTTTTCCGCTGGGTCTGGGTCGCGGTGGTGCTTTTGCCGATCAGCGGTGTGGGCATGATTCATTTGCAGTTCGCCGGGTTTGAAGCGGCACCGCGGTATGTGCAGGCGATGATGGGATTGTATGTGGTGATGACCGCGTTGTTTATCCGGATTCAGGCGTTGCTGCTGCCGGAACTGCGCACGGCGGTGGCGGCTGAGGATTGGCCGACGGGCGCGGCGACGCTGGGCAAGATTCGCCGGTTGGTGGGGATTAACCTGATGGTCGGGTTGGTGCTGGTGGCGATTGCTGCGGCTCGGCCGATGTTCTGAGCAATGCATAGTCTCTGTGGCGAGGGAGCTTGCTCCCGCTCGGCTGCGTAGCAGTCGTAATCGATCACTGCGCACGTTCTGAAAGAACAGGGTCGCCGGCTTTGGGGCCGCTTCGCGACCCAGCGGGAGCAAGCTCCCTCGCCACAGGGGTTCTCGGTCGTTCTTACAACCGCTGAATGCTCACCGAGCCTGCCGCCCCGGCAGGCCCAGGCTGGCCATCGGCACCGGGGCGACCGCTCTTGCCGCCATCGGCTTTATAGACAATACAGCCCTTGGCCTTGCCGCCCGCCCCCGGTTTGCCACCCGGTCCGGCCGCGCCACCGACTCCTCCCGCCACCTCGACCTTGATCTGCTCCGCCGGATAGTCACGCGGCACTTCCAGTCGAACCAGCGCCCCCGGCGCACCGGGTTGGCCGTCGCTGCCGTCACTGCCATCGAAGCCGCGACCGGCCTGGCCCCAGGTGCAACCCGGTGCTTGGCCGTTGGCCCCGTCAAGACCGACAAAACCCGGGGCGCCCGCGCCACCGCGAGCGTCTACCGACAATTGCGGCGCCTTCAGCGCTTTGATCTGCAAATTCAGATTGCGCCCGGAGCGGGCAGCCTTGAGATAAGTCCCGGGGGCGCCCCGCGCGGTGATCTGGCTGCCTTCGGCCAACTCGGCCCGGCTGACCTTCAACGCCAGAGCCTGTTCGCTCGGCACAATGGCGATCCGCGCTTCGCGTCCCAGGTGCAGCTCGCCGACCGTCACTTCGGTCACGTTCGAGGGAATCAGCAAGGTGCCGTAATCGGCGACTTCCAGTCGTTCCAGTTGCAGGGAGCTGGCGGTGTTGGGCAAGCGCATCAGCGAGTTTGTTTCAACACTCACCACCTGAGCGCAGGCCAATGGGCTGATGAGTGCGGCGAGCAGACAGAGTTTACGCATGGGAAGCCTTCGCAGTGGCCGGGGCCGGAATGGTTTGCAGGTGGAAAACGCCGAAAAAGACAATCTTCAGGCGATCACGCCAGGGGTGGGCTCGACCTTTGAGGCTGCGATTGCAGAACACCAGCTCCAGAAGATGAGCCAGCGCCAACAGGCTGCCAGCCAGATCGACCAACAGGTGCAGTGGACGAACAAACGGTATGAGCAGATTGACCAGCACCACCAACCAGAACAGCAGGGTCAACAACTTCCCCAGCCCCCAAAACACCTTCATACGCTCCCCCGTCGAGAATTATTATTTGCACGCACCATAACGGCTTACACGCGGGATAAGCCAGAGGGCAACGGAAAATTCTTCCGAAAGGCATCGAATGGCCGCCGGGTCAACCTTGACGGCCATCCGACGGCTCTATCACGGGCCTCTTGATCACGGAGCCTAGCGATTGATGTGCAACTCCACACGACGGTTTTTTGCCCGCCCTTCTTCCGTATCATTGTCAGCCACCGGCTGGGTTTCACCCCGTCCTTCGCTGGTGAGTTTGTTCGGCGCCAGCCCCCGGCTCAACAGGTAGGCCGCCACGCTGCTGGCACGACGTTCCGACAGCTTCTGGTTATAGGCGTCCGAACCCTGACTGTCGGTATGGCCGACGACCTTGACGCTCACCACATCGGCACTCTGCAATTTGGGCATCAACGAATCCAGCTCGCTGCGTGCCTCGGGCGTCAGGTCGGATTTGTTGTACGCGAACAACACATTACTGCTCAGAGTGATGACTTCGGATACCGGAGGTTCAGCAGGTTTTACGCTGGCCGGATATTGCGGTAGCGGGCAACCGTGATGATCGACAGGTGTATTGGCAGGCGTATCGGGGCAACGATCGCGTCGATCGAAAACACCATCACCGTCCTCGTCGCCATCCTGGGCGTAACAGACCAAGCCACCGGTCAAGATACCGAGCGCCGCTCCACCTGCCGCCCAACCGCCACTTTCGATCGCGCCCAGACCGCCGCCAACCAGTCCGCCAATGACACTGCAGATCGGCCAGGTACGTTGATTCAAGGGGGCGGTGCCATCGCTGTGAGTCGCGCAGCCGGTCAGAAGACTACCAAGCAGTAGAACCGGCAAGACGGTCCTTGTGAGAACGCTCATTGTGAATGCTCCTGTGTCACCGGCCCATACCGGTCACACAGGAGTAAAGACCCGCATCCGCGACTGCACAAGCCGCGGAATACAAGGGGGTTAGCGGTCGATTTTGATTTCCGTACGCCGGTTCAGCGCACGGCCTTCAGCGGTTTTGTTATCGGCCACCGGCTGGCTTTCACCGGCACCGGTCACAGACACGAAACTGCTGCGTGGCACGCCTTGGGAAATCAGGTACTCCACCACCGAATGGGCGCGTTTGTCCGACAGTTTCTGGTTGTATTTATCGCTGCCGACGCTGTCGGTATGGCCGGTCACGGTCAACCGGGCGCTGGCGGGCTCCTGTTTCAGGCGCGTAGCAACGGTGTTGAGTACCTCTTTATCGGAAGGAGTGAGCTTGGACGAGTCGAACTGGAAGTGAACATCACGGATAACGATGACTTCTTCCTTGACCACCGCCTTCTCTTCGACCACCGGCGCAGGCGCGGGTGGAGGACAGCCGTCGGCATCGACTCGCACGCCTCTCGGTGTGTGAGGGCACTTGTCGCGGCTGTCCGGCACACCATCGCCGTCTTCGTCGCCATCGCCATGCACCCAGCAATAAGCCGCTGCCGTGCCGCCGACCAGCAGCGCGCCATACCCCGCCCATGAAGAGCTCTCTGTCGCACCGAGCCCTGCACCGACGACACCACCGACCGCCGCACAGGTCGGCCAGTCGGTTTTCTGCAAACCTGCGCAACCAGTTAACACACTGGTTAGCAGAACCAAAGGTAATGCTGTCCGAACTATGCTCATCTAGTTTTCTCCTGAGGGATCGGCTAATAACCGATTTCAAGGAGTAAAGACCGGACTTTTAATCTCCGCCAGCAATAGGCCATTGCTGTTTTGCCTTATGTTCACGGAAGATCGGCGCTTTTTGCTTAAACACGCTCGACAAGACACGTTAATCTTGGCGTTCTGATTGAGGATCTTCGATGACTGCAAGTATTTCTTCGCGCACGCCCCAGCAGGCGTTGGCCGCATTGCTTGATCGTTACGCCCCGACGCGTCTGTTGCTGATTGGCGCCAGTGAGTTCCCCGCGCTCGAGGCATTCAAACTCGCGCACCCGGACAGCATCGTGGCTTTTGCCGCACCCGGAGCATTGCCGGCCGAACTGGCGGCGCAGCGGTTTGATCTGGCGCTGGTGGTCGATTGCCTCGAACACTTACCCAAGCGCGACGGCCTGAATCTGCTCGGCGGGATACGCAACCTCAATGCCAGTCGCATTGCGGTGTTGGCCGACTTGCCCGCCAGCGGTTGGCAGGAGACGGATTTTTTCTCCCTGGCCCTGCAAGCCAGCGAACGCTTCCAGCGCGACGATCAAGTGTTGACGTTGTTTACCTACGATCTGCTTGACTACAAACAGGTACCCGACTGGCTCAACTCACGCTTCTGGGCCAATCCGGAAAACTTCGGGAAATACTGGTGGTAACGCAATGAGTACATCCATTTGCCCTTGCGGCAGCGGCACGCTGCTCGATGCCTGCTGCGGTCATTACCATGCCGGCCATCCGGCCCCCAGCGCCGAAGTCCTGATGCGTTCGCGCTACAGCGCCTATGTGCTGGGGCTGGTCGATTATCTGGTAGCGACCACCCTGCCCGCGCAACAGGCCGGCCTGGATCGCCAGTCGATAAGCGACTGGAGCGCCCAGAGCACCTGGCTGGGCCTGGAAGTGGAAGGCGCCGAGGTCTTCGGCGGCCAGCCGGAGCACGCCTTCGTCACCTTCACCGCTCGCTGGCACGACGGCAGCGGCGAACACAGCCACCGCGAACGTTCGTCATTCGTGCAGAACGCCGGCCGCTGGTACTTCATCGACCCTACGGTGCCGCTCAAGGCCGGGCGCAACGATGCGTGCCCGTGCGCCAGCGGGCAGAAGTTCAAGAAGTGCTGCGCGAGTTATTTCGGCGCTTGAGGTGCCCCCTGTAGCAGCTGCCGAAAGCTGCGTTCGGCCGTAGCAGCTGCTACAGCGAGGCAGCTGCTACAAAGGGAGAAACACGACCATGATCACTGGACGATTCGCGCTCTATCTGTTCACTTTGCTGCTTCTGTTTTCAGGAGTCGGCGGCTGCGCCTCATGGTTCAGCAACGACTTGCCAGACCCGCAAGTGCATCTGGTCAAGGTCGAGGTGGTCCGGGCCAAGTTGCTGGAGCAGAAATTCCTGCTGCATTTTCGCGTCGACAACCCCAATGACGAAGACCTGACGGTGCGCGCCCTGGAATATCGCATTCATCTGGGGGACGTCCTGCTGACCGAAGGCGAGCACGAACATTGGTTCACCGTCGGCCCCAAGCACAGTGCCTACTTCAAGGTGCCGATCCGAACCAACCTGTGGCCCAGGGTTCGGGATGTGGTGAAACTGCTGAAAAAACCCGAGCAACCGATTCCCTATCGTCTGGAAGGCACACTTGAAACCGGTTTATTCATCGCGCACTACGTGCACCTGGCGCGCAATGGCGTGATAATCGCCGCCGATTTAATTCCGGAGTGACCCCGATGACCCAGCAACCCCACGTCCATGGCCCTGACTGCAACCACGATCATGACCATCACGACCACCATGATCACGACCATGGCCATGTCCACGGCCCAAACTGCGGCCACGCCCACCAGGAACCGGTGCGCAACGCCCTGAAAGACGTCGGTCGCAACGACCCTTGCCCCTGCGGCAACGGCAAGAAATTCAAGAAGTGCCACGGGGCTTGAGGCTTCGGGCGAATAACTTCTTCGCCTGTTGAATCGCCAATCCCTGTAGGAGCGAGGCTTGCCCGCGAAAAGGGCGCCACGATCAATCAGAAAAACCGCGTCATCGTTCTTCGCGGGCAAGCCTCGCTCCTACAAGTTGATCTGCACCCCAAAAGTTGGACACCAATCCTAATTTTGGGGTCAGTTCAAGGTTTCAGTCGTTCATGAGAATGCTCGCGGCGCTAACGACCGTCGCATATTCCCCATGCAGATTCCCCAGCGACATCGCATGCACTTCTTCAGCTGAATGGGCATTGCCGAAAAAGTCCGCCTTGTCGAAGGTAAAGCACGCATCCTCCACAACCCACGCCTCAAACCCCAGATTCCCAGCCGTTCGCGCCGTGGATTCCACCGAGTTGTGCGTCGCCACGCCAACGATGATCAACTGATCGATCCCCGCCTCGCGCAAACTCGCTTCCAGCCCGGTCGAGCAAAACGCATCCGGCACTTGTTCTGTATCAGCCACTCACCGATCGATGGCTGGAAGCGCTCCTGAAACTCCACCCCCGATTGCTGCGGCCAGAACACCGAATCCACAGAGCGGGACAGGTGCTGCACATGAATCACCGGCCGCCCGGTGCGACGCCAATGCCCCAATAACTCCAGGATGCGCTCTTCGGCCTGAGGGTTGTTTCGACGGCCCAACTTGGGATGCAGGATGCCTTTTTGTTGATCGATGATGATCAGCGCCGCGTTTGTCTTAAGTTCCATGCCGACTTTTCCCATGCGAGGCCATTGAATTTGCCGCACTTCAGCATCGCCTCTTGCTACCGGCAAGCCATCAAACGCAAACAGGACGACCTGATGCCGGCGATCACCGAAAAGAAATAACCCAGCCGCCGCTTGCGCGTCCACCTCCTGCTCACTAACGTAGCGCCTTTGTCGCGTCACTACCCCCGCAGGAGCTTTGCCATGGCCTCGCCAGCCCTTACACATTTTCTTCCCCGGTTCGGCGTTGCCGCAGCAGTGGCCGGTGTTTTGAGCCTGACCGGTTGTCAGACATGGAACGCCCAGGACACCCTCCCGCCCACCTCCGGCGTGCAAGCGCTGAAGGGCCTGGCGCAAAACGTTTCGGTTCGCCGCAATGCCATGGGCATGCCGCTGATCGAGAGCAACAGCTTCCACGATGCGCTGTTCACCCTCGGCTACGTGCACGCCAGCGACCGCATCAGCCAAATGGTCACTCTGCGCCTGTTGGCCCAGGGCCGTCTGGCGGAAATGTCCGGCGCGGACCTGCTCGATGCCGACCGCTACATGCGTGCGGTCAACCTGAAGAAAAGCGCGGATGAGCTGTATAAGGCCTCGTCGCCACGCCTCAAGCGTTTCTTCGAAGTCTATGCCCGCGGGGTCAACGCCTACCTGTTCCGCTACCGCGACAAACTGCCTGCGGACCTCGCGGCCACCGGCTACAAGCCTGAATACTGGAAACCGGAAGATTCGGCGCTGATGTTCTGCCTGCTGAACTTCAGCCAGTCGGCGAACCTGCCGGAAGAAATTTCCTCGCTGATGCTGGCCCAGACTGTCAGCACCGACAAACTGGCGTGGCTGACCCCGTCCGCTCCCGACGAAAAACTGCCGGTGGCTGAAGCTGAAAAACTTCAGGGCATCAAACTCACCGGACAAATCCCGGGGCTGAACGAAATCAGCAAAGCCACCGGTCAACTGTCGGATCTGAATCTGCTGGGCGCTACCTCCTCGAACAACTGGGCGATCGCCCCGCAACGCAGCCGCAGCGGTAAGAGCCTGCTGGCCAGCGACAGCCATGGACCGCTGGGCGTCCCGTCGCTGTTCAGTTACGTGCAGATTCGCGCGCCGAAATACCAGGCCTCCGGCGTAACCATTGCCGGGTTACCGATGGTGCTCGCTGGTTTCAACGGCAAAGTGGCGTGGAGCATGACCTCGGTCATGGGCGACAACCAGGACGTGTTCCTGGAAAAAATCAAACGCCAGGGCAATGGCCTTTCCTACGAAGTGGGCGGCAAATGGCAGCCGGCGATCGTGCGCAACGAAACCTATTTCGTCAAAGGCCAGCGGCCGATTCGCGAAGCGGTGTACGAAACCCGCCATGGGCCACTGCTCAACAGCGCTCAGGGCACGGCGCTGGCGAATGGTTTCGGCCTGGCCCTGCAGGCGCCGGACTTCACCGATGACAAAACCCTGGACGCCTTTTTCGACCTGTCCCGGGCGCAGAGTACCGAGAGAGCGTCGGACGCTAGCCGTGAAATCCGCGCCATCGCCCTGAATCTGGTGTTTGCCGATGCCAGCAATATCGGCTGGCAAGTCACCGGTCGCTACCCGAACCGTCGCGAAGGCGAAGGCTTGCTGCCGTCGCCGGGCTGGGAAGGTCGCTACGACTGGGACGGTTACGCCGACCCGATGCTCCATCCGTATGACCAGGACCCGGCGCAGGGCTGGCTCGGCACCGCCAACCAGCGGGTCATTCCCCATGGCTACGGTATGCAGCTGTCCAATTCCTGGGCGGCGCCGGAGCGTGGCGAACGCATGGCCGAACTGGCGGGCGTGGGCAAACACGACACCCGCAGCCTGATCGCCATGCAATACGACCAGACCACCACCTTCGCCGCCAAGCTGAAGAAGATGTTTGAAGCGCCGGGCATGGCCCAGCCACTCAAGCAGGCCATCGAAGCGTTGCCGGTGGCCGATCGCGGCAAGGCTCGCGAGGCGTATACCCGCTTGATGGCCTTCGACGGCAAACTCAGCCCGACCTCCGCCGACGCGGCGATTTACGAGCTGTTCCTGCAGGAAAGTACCAAACAGATTTTCCTCGACGAACTGGGCCCGGAAAGCAGCCCGGCGTGGAAAGCCTTTATCGCCAACGGCAAATTATCCTACGCGGCCCAGGCCGATCACCTGCTTGGGCGTGAGGACAGTCCGTTCTGGGATGACGTGCGCACCGCGCAGAAGGAAGACAAACCGGCGATCCTGGCCCGTAGCCTGGCGGCTGCGATCAGCGCGGGTGACAGCCAGTTGGGCGGCGATCACAAAGCCTGGCAGTGGGGCAAACTGCACCGCTACGAGTGGAAAAACGCCAGCGGCCAGACCGTGCGCGGTCCGCTGGCGGCCGGCGGCGATCACACTACGCTCAACACCGCCTCGTTCGCCTGGGGTCAGGACTTCAACACCACGCAGGCCCCGGCCATGCGCTTTATTGTCGACTTCGGCCAGGCCGAACCGCTGATGGGCCAGAACGCTACCGGCCAATCCGGCAACCCGGCCAGCCCGCACTATCTCGACAGCGTCGATCCATGGCTCAAGGGTCAATACATGAGCCTGCCGATGCAGCCGCAGAACTTTGACAAGGTGTATGGCAAGACGCGGTTGACGCTGACGCCTGGCAAGTAACATCAAAAGATCGCAGCCTGCGGCGGCGCCTACAGGGGATTCGCACCCATCTGTAAGCGCTGCCGCAGGCTGCGATCTTTTGTTATTAATCTCTGTGAAAATAAATAGAACTTCTCGTTTCGGGCAAACCTCCTAGCTAACAGGCCTCTCCATTCTGGTAACAATATGGACCTTGTTATCGCACGTCCTGAAGGTTTGTACTGCCCGCCCGGGGATTTCTATATCGACCCGTGGCGCCCCGTCGAGCGCTCAGTCATCACCCACGCTCATAGCGACCATGCTCGCCGTGGCAACCAACACTATCTGGCGGCGGCACCGGGTGCGGGCATTCTGCGCGCGCAGCTGGGCCAGGACATCAACCTGCAAACGCTGCCCTATGGCGAGCCATTGCTGCACCATGGCGTAAAACTGAGTTTTCACCCCGCAGGCCACATGCTCGGCTCAGCCCAGGTGCGGCTGGAATGCGGCGGTGAGGTTTGGGTCGCCTCCGGTGATTACAAAACAGAGCCCGACGGCACCTCTGCACCGTTCGAACCGGTGCGCTGTCACACCTTCATCACAGAATCGACGTACGGCCTGCCAATTTACCGTTGGCAACCCCAGGCGCAGATCCTTGCCGAGATCAATCAGTGGTGGCAGTCCAACGCCGCAGTCGATAAAACCAGCGTGCTGCTCTGTCATGCTTTCGGCAAGGCTCAGCGGATTCTTCATGGCCTCGATGCCAGCCTGGGCCCCATCCTGGTGCATGGCGCGGTTGAACCGATCAATCAGTTTTATCGTCAGAGCGGCATTCATTTACCGCCAACGATTTATGCCAGCGAAGTAAAAAAGCAGGACCCGATGAGGCGCAAAGCTCTGGTCCTCGCGCCGCCAGCAACGGGTACCAGCAATTGGGTACGGCGCTTCGGCGACTACAGCGATGCCCTCGCCAGCGGTTGGATGCGTTTGCGCGGCACGCAGCGGCGGCATGGCGTGGATCGTGGTTTCGTGTTGTCCGATCACGCCGATTGGCCCGGCCTGCTCTGGGCCATCGAACAGTCCGGGGCCGAGCGGGTGAAGGTCACCCATGGATCGATCGGAGTGCTGGTACGGCATCTGCGCGAACAGGGCCTCGATGCCATGGGGTTGCGCACCGAATACGGCGACGACGAGAACAATGCAACCTTCGAACCCGAGAGCGCCGAGGTGCAGGCATGAAAGCCTTCGCCGAGCTGTATGCCGAACTCGATGCCACCACCTCAAGCGACGCCAAACTGGCGGCGATGCAGCATTACTTCGCCCAGGCCACGCCTGAAGATGCCGCCTGGGCGGTGTATTTGCTGGCCGGCGGGCGGCTTCGGCAATGGGTGCCGGTACGGGTGCTGCGCGACATGGCAATCGCGTGTTCCGGGCTCTCGCCCTGGTTGTTCGAGGAAAGCTACCAGGCGGTGGGTGATCTGGCGGAAACCATTTCGCTGGTGCTGCCCGAAACGCCTCACACGTCTACCGACAGACTGACGGTGTGGATTGAGGACAAACTGTTGCCACTGCGCAGCGCGCCCCCGCGGGTCCTCGCTGAACGCCTGCCCGCGCTGTGGGCGCAACTGGATCGCCAGGGCCTGATGCTGTGCATCAAACTGATCACCGGCAGTTTCCGTGTCGGTGTCTCCAAATCGCTGGTCACCCGCGCCGTGGCAGCAATGGCCGGGCTCGACGGCAAACGCGTGGCCCAGCGACTGGTGGGTTACACCGACCCGTCGCACCGCCCGAATGCCGCCAGTTACCTGAAGCTGATTGCCCCCGAAGCACCCGATGAACACGACCAACGGGGTGGCCAACCCTACCCGTTCTTCCTTGCCCATGCGTTGTCGCAACCGGTTGAGCAGTTCGAAGCGCTGCTCGGCCCGGCCAGCCAATGGCAAGTGGAGTGGAAATGGGACGGCATCCGCGCCCAAGTGGTCAAGCGCGATGGGCGCTTGTGGGTCTGGTCGCGAGGCGAAGAACTGGTGACCGAACGGTTCCCCGAACTGGGCAGCCTGATTCACGACTTGCCCGACGGCACGGTGATCGACGGTGAAATCGTCGCCTGGAAAACCGCGCCCTCGGGCTCTGGGAACGCTTGCGAGCGGCAATCGCCTGCGTCGCTGGCGGTGCAGCCTTTCGCCCTGCTGCAAAAACGCAGCAGCCGTCACACGCTGGACAAGAAAATCCTCGATGAGGTGCCCGTGGTCATTCAGGCCTTTGACCTGCTCGAATGGCAGGGCCAGGATTTGCGCAACCAGACTCAGGCCATGCGCCGCACTCAGTTGGAACACCTCGTCACCACCTGCGCAAACCCGGTGTTACTTGCCTCGCCCATGTTGATCGGCGAAGACTGGTTCGACCTCGCCCGCCAACGGGAAGCCTCCCGCAAACTGAAGGTCGAAGGCATGATGCTCAAGGCCCGCGATGCGCAGTATGGCGTCGGGCGGAACAAAGACACGGGCGTGTGGTGGAAATGGAAAGTCGACCCGTTCAGTGTCGATGCGGTGCTGATCCATGCGCAGCAGGGTCATGGCCGCCAGGCCAGTCTCTACACTGATTACACTTTCGCCGTTTGGGACGGCCCACCCTGTGCCTGCGAGCGGACACTGGTGCCTTTCGCCAAGGCCTACTCCGGGTTGACCAACGAAGAAATCCGCCAGATCGACAGCCTCGTGCGCAAGACCACGGTGGAAAAGTCCGGATCTGTGATCCGTGTGAAACCAAGCCTGGTGTTTGAGCTGGGATTCGAGAGCATTGCCCCGTCGAAACGGCACCCGAGCGGGATTGCAGTGCGGTTTCCCCGGATATTGCGTTGGCGGCAGGACAAGTCGGTGGAAGAAGCTGACAGCCTGGCGACGTTGCGGGATTTACTGGCTTGACCCGACTCTTGTGGCCCTGCCTTTGTAGCAGCTGGCGAAGCCTGCGTTCGGCGGCGCAGCCGTCGTGCATCCAGCTGATGCGGTCCGCCTGACGCACCGCAAGTTCTGATTTTGCGACTGCTGCGCAGCCGAACGCAGCCTCGCAGGCTCGACAGCTGCTACACAAATAGCATCAAGATTTAATGGGTATCAGCTTCCCTGTGCACCATCCAGACGCAAGAATCTGGCAGCGCCCGTTTTCGTGCACAAATCGCGCTTTGCCATTTCCTGTGCCACCTTTTAAAACGCTTGTTCGGGACTCTGGTTCGGAAATTGCTACTTTTAATAGGTCTTACGCTTTTCAGTAACAGTACTTCTGCGCCACAAGCGCTCATATTGGTTCTTAGGGATTGAATAATGAAAAAAGCATTGCTGACCCTTTCTGCACTGGCGTTGTGCATGGCTGCCGGCTCCGCGCTGGCAAAGGAATACAAAGAATTGCGTTTTGGTGTTGACCCTTCCTATGCGCCGTTCGAATCCAAGGCAGCCGACGGCAGCCTGGTGGGCTTCGACATCGACCTGGGCAATGCAATCTGCGCCGAGCTGAAGGTCAAGTGCAAATGGGTCGAAAGCGATTTCGACGGCATGATTCCAGGCCTCAAGGCCAATAAATTCGACGGTGTGATCTCTTCGATGACCGTCACGCCGGCTCGCGAAAAAGTCATCGACTTCTCCAGTGAGCTGTTCTCCGGCCCTACCGCCTACGTGTTCAAGAAGGGCTCCGGCCTCACCACTGACGTCGCCACGCTGAAGGGTAAAACCGTCGGTTACGAGCAAGGCACCATTCAGGAGGCCTATGCCAAAGCCGTGCTGGACAAGGCCGGCGTGAAAACCCAGGCCTACGCCAACCAGGATCAGGTGTATTCCGACCTGACTTCCGGTCGTCTCGACGCCGCGATCCAGGACATGCTGCAAGCCGAACTGGGCTTCCTGAAGTCGCCAAAAGGCGCCGATTACGAAGTCAGCAAGCCTGTCGACAGCGAATTGCTGCCAGCCAAAACTGCTGTCGGTATCTCGAAAGGTAACAAAGACCTCAAGGCACTTCTGGACAAAGGTATCAAAGCGTTACACGACGATGGCACCTACGCCACCATTCAGAAGAAACACTTTGGCGATCTGAATCTGTACAGCGGCAAGTAATGCCCGGCGCCCATCTCGCGATGGGCGCTTTTTTCACCCGATCAGGTTGCTGATTTATGTTTGAAAACCTATTACAAAACCTGGGGCTCTCAGCCTTCAGCCTTCAGGGCTTCGGTCCGTTGCTGTTGGAAGGCACTTGGATGACCATCAAATTATCGGTGTTGTCGCTGTTGGTGGCCGTGTTGCTCGGCCTGCTGGGCGCCAGTGCCAAGCTGTCAAAAGTCAAACTGCTGCGCGTGCCGGCGCAGATCTACACCACGCTGATTCGCGGGGTACCAGACCTGGTGCTGATGCTGCTGATCTTCTACAGCCTGCAAACTTGGCTGACCTCGTTAACCGACCTCATGGAATGGGAATACATCGAGATCAACCCGTTCAGCGCCGGGGTCATCACCCTGGGCTTCATTTATGGCGCGTACTTCACCGAAACGTTCCGCGGGGCAATCCTCGCCGTGCCACGGGGCCAGGTCGAAGCCGCCACCGCCTATGGCCTCAAACGTGGCCAGCGTTTCCGTTTCGTGGTGTTCCCGCAAATGATGCGCTTCGCCCTGCCGGGCATCGGCAACAACTGGATGGTGATGCTCAAGGCCACCGCGCTGGTCTCGATCATCGGCTTGGCCGACCTGGTCAAGGCGGCGCAGGACGCCGGTAAAAGCACCTATCAACTGTTCTATTTCCTGGTGCTGGCCGCATTGATCTACTTGCTGATCACCAGTGCCTCCAACGTCGTCCTGCGCTGGCTCGAACGCCGCTACGCCGCCGGTGCCCGGGAGGCCGTACGATGATCGAACTCTTGCAGGAATACTGGAAACCCTTCCTTTATACCGACGGCTACAACATCACCGGCCTGGCCATGACCATGTGGCTGCTCAGTGCGTCGATCTTCATCGGCTTTCTGGTGTCGATCCCGCTGTCCATCGCTCGGGTTTCCCCCAAGCTCTACCTGCGCTGGCCGGTGCAGTTCTACACCTATCTGTTTCGGGGTACGCCGCTCTATATTCAGCTGCTGATCTGTTACACCGGCATCTACAGCCTGGCGGCCGTGCGCGCGCAGCCCGTCCTCGATGCGTTCTTTCGCGATGCGATGAACTGCACGATCCTGGCCTTTGCCCTGAACACCTGCGCCTACACCACGGAAATCTTCGCCGGGGCGATTCGCAGCATGAACCACGGTGAAGTCGAAGCGGCCAAAGCCTACGGGCTGACGGGCTGGAAGCTGTACACCTACGTGATCATGCCGTCGGCGCTGCGTCGCTCGTTGCCTTACTACAGCAACGAAGTGATCCTGATGCTGCACTCGACCACCGTGGCGTTCACCGCGACCATCCCGGATGTCCTGAAAGTCGCGCGCGACGCCAACTCGGCGACCTTCCTGACCTTCCAGTCGTTCGGCATCGCCGCGCTGATCTACCTGACCGTTACCTTTGCGCTGGTCGGCCTGTTCCGCCTCGCCGAACGCCGATGGCTGGCCTTCCTCGGGCCGACTCACTAGGACAATTCGTACATGCGCCACCAGATTCATGACCTGCTGGCCCCACTGCCGGGGACCGTGCGACAGATCCACAGCTTTCACTTCGGCCCCCAGGCGGCCAAAGGCAAGATCTACATCCAGTCCTCCCTGCATGCCGATGAATTGCCCGGCATGCTGGTGGCCTGGCACCTCAAACAGCGTCTGGCGGAGCTGGAAGCCGCCGGTCGGCTGCGCAGCGAAATCGTGCTGGTGCCCGTGGCCAACCCGGTCGGCCTGGAACAAGTGTTGATGGACGTTCCATTGGGCCGTTACGAGCTGGAAAGCGGGCAGAACTTCAATCGCTGGTTCGTCGACTTGAGTGAAGAAGTCGGCAACGAGATCGAAGGCTTGCTGGGCGACAATCCACAACGCAACCTCGAACTGATCCGCAGCAGCCTGCGCGACGTATTGGCGCGCCATACCGCCAGCACGCAACTGCAATCCCAACGCCTGACCCTGCAACGACTGGCTTGCGATGCGGACATGGTGCTGGACCTGCATTGCGATTTCGAAGCCGTGGCACACCTCTACACCACGCCCGAAGCCTGGCCTCAGGTCGAGCCGCTGGCGCGTTACATCGGTGCCGAAGCCAGCCTGTTGGCCACCGACTCTGGTGGCCAGTCATTCGATGAATGCTTCACCCTGCTCTGGTGGCAGTTGAAAGAACGCTTCGGCGAGCATTTCGATATTCCGCTGGGCAGCTTTTCGGTCACCGTCGAATTGCGCGGTCAGGGCGACGTTAATCACCCGTTGGCCAGCCTCGACTGCCAAGCGCTGATCGATTATCTGATTCACTTCGGCGCGATTGCCGGTGAGCCGGCGCCCTTACCGGAACTGCCCTACCCGGCCACGCCGCTGGCCGGCGTCGAACCGGTCGCGACACCCGTGGGCGGACTGCTGGTGTTTACAGTCCTGCCCGGGGAATACCTGGAGGCCGGGCAACTGATCGCCGAAGTCATCGACCCGATCAATGATCGCGTCACCCCTGTTCATTGCACCGTCGCCGGGCTGATGTACGCCCGTTCGCTGCGGCGCATGGCCACTGCCGGCATGGTAATCGCCCACGTCGCGGGCACCGAAGCCTATCGCAGCGGCTATCTACTTTCGCCTTGAGGATGCATGCCCCATGTACAAACTGACCATCGAAGGCCTGCATAAAAGCTATGGCGATCATCAGGTGCTCAAAGGCGTTTCGCTCAAGGCCAAAACCGGCGACGTTATCAGCCTGATCGGCGCCAGCGGCTCGGGCAAAAGCACCTTTTTGCGCTGCATCAACTTTCTAGAGCAACCCAACGACGGCACCATGAGCATGGACGGCCAGAACATCCGCATGGCCAAGGACCGTCACGGCATCCATGTGGCCGACCCCGATGAGCTGCAACGGATCCGCACCCGCCTGGCCATGGTGTTCCAGCACTTCAACCTGTGGAGCCACATGACGGTGCTGGAAAACATCACCATGGCCCCGCGGCGGGTGCTCGGTTGCACCAAGGCAGAAGCCGAGGACCGCGCCCGACGTTACCTCGACAAGGTTGGCCTGGCGCCGCGTGTGGCGGATCAGTACCCGGCGTTCCTGTCGGGCGGTCAGCAACAACGGGTGGCCATTGCCCGTGCGCTGGCCATGGAACCTGAAGTCATGCTGTTCGACGAACCAACCTCAGCACTCGACCCGGAACTGGTGGGCGAAGTGCTCAAGGTAATTCAGGGCCTGGCCGAGGAAGGCCGGACCATGATCATGGTCACCCATGAAATGAGCTTCGCCCGCAAAGTGTCGAGCCAGGTGCTGTTCCTGCATCAGGGGCTGGTGGAAGAAGAAGGCGCGCCGGAAGACGTGCTGGGCAATCCGAAGAGTGAGCGGTTGAAGCAGTTCTTGAGCGGCAACCTCAAGTAAAACGCCACCTTCCCGTGGGAGCGAGCGATGCTCGCGCCCACAAAAGCGGGTATCAGACCACAGGTGCGGGAGGTGGCTCATCCGGCAGGGTGGGCTCTCCGGGTTCTGTCGGATCTTCATTGGGGGTGTCGGGATCAGGCTGATGGGGGATGCCCCCTGCCATGCTGACTGGCGGATGCGCCAACAAGGACCAGGCCAGCACACCAACCTGATTGGGCTCGAGCCTTGCCAGTTCGGCACTTATTCGCGGATCGATCTTCATGAAGCACTCCTGAGCGATGGCCCGATCCGCCTTGCGCGAATCGGAGCGGTACACCCCATAGAGTGTACGCCCGCCCAGGAATTCCAACGGTTTGTCAGACGGTTGACTCAGGTACGCGGCAAGGTCACGCCACGCTGCCCCTGATACTTGCCGCCACGGTCCTTGTAGGACACTTCACATTCCTCGTCGGACTCGAGGAACAGCATCTGCGCCACGCCTTCGTTGGCGTAGATCTTCGCCGGCAGGTTGGTGGTGTTCGAGAACTCCAGGGTCACATGGCCTTCCCACTCGGGCTCGAGCGGAGTCACGTTGACGATGATGCCGCAGCGGGCGTAGGTGCTCTTGCCCAGACAGATGGTCAATACGTTGCGCGGAATGCGGAAGTATTCGACGGTACTGGCCAGGGCGAAAGAGTTTGGTGGGATGATGCACACGTCGCTGTGGATGTCGACGAAGCTGCCAGCGTCGAAGTTTTTCGGATCGACGATGGCCGAATTGATGTTGGTGAACACCTTGAAATGATTGGTGCAACGCACATCGTAGCCGTAGCTCGACACACCATAGGAGATCACACGACTGTCGTCACTGCCGCGCACCTGACGTTCCACGAAAGGCTCGATCATGCCGTGCTCTTGCGCCATGCGGCGAATCCACTTGTCCGATTTGATGCTCATGGCGGGTGTCCTGAATAGCGAGGCGGAAAAATTCTGTCCGGCATCTTACCGGGCAGGCGCTCCGGGTTCAAAGTCTGGGAGACAATTCTCGCCGTTCCCCCGTGAATTCCGGGGCCTCACCGCCATGTTATTAACCGTCAGTCATTAAAAAAGAGAAACCTTCGCAAGAACCATTGGCACGTTCCGGAAAAAGGGTTAAGGTGGCGCCACTGTGCTGCTTGTGTCACTGAGAATCTCTACACGATATGTTGAATTTCGATCCAACCATCTACAAGAATTTTTCCTGCTCTTTGCACTCAGTCTCGGCCAGGGTTCTTCCTGAGTCGCAGTTATCTTTGTTCAAGGAGTTACACCATGTCTAATCGCCAAACCGGTACCGTTAAGTGGTTCAACGATGAAAAAGGCTTCGGCTTCATCACTCCACAATCCGGTGACGACCTGTTCGTTCACTTCAAAGCTATCCAATCCGACGGCTTCAAAAGCCTGAAAGAAGGCCAACAGGTTTCTTTCATCGCTACCCGCGGTCAGAAAGGCATGCAAGCTGAAGAAGTTCAAGTTATCTAACTTGTACTTGCTTTAGTAAAAGGCCCCGCCCTTAAAAGCGGGGCTTTTTTGTGCCTGTGTGTTTTGTGAGGCAACAAAAAATCGCACCCTTCGGCGGCACCCACAAGTGTGGAGCTGCCGAAGACTGCGATCTTTTGATCTTCCAGCGTGTTACCAGGCCACGCCAAACCCTGCGGTATATCGGGTCTTGCTCAGGTCAGCCTCATCGCTGCCGCTGATAATGTCTCTCTCAGCCTTCAGATTCAGCGATGCCCAATCAGTGACTTTGTAGCGCAGACCGACCTCGGCATCGAGGGCGTAATCCGCGACACCCGACAAAGGCTTACCCACCTCACCCTTGGTGAAGAACTCAACCTTCTTGCCGACCAGATAACGGTTGTAGTCCCACTTCATCGCCAAGGAATAGAAATTTTCCTTGCGGCCATTGGAATACTCATAGTCGGTGTTATTCAAGAGCGACCCTAGGGAGAAGGCGCCCAGTTCGTCATCCCAGAACTGATAACCGGGGCCGGTACCGATGGTGCGCTGCCGGGACAGCTCTTCGACCTTGTCGCGCTTGTAATTCAAACGACCTTGCCAGAACCACTTATCGGTAAGGAATCGGTCCAGAGAATACTCGGCACGCCAGTTATCAGTGGTAACGACGCTATCCTGGAACTCGCGGTTGTACTCACCTTCCGCCGTATGACGCCACCGACCATGACGCGCGCTGGTTTTGAAGCCGACATCATAATCATCGGTATCTTTTTCGGCCCGCCGATAATCCAGGGCCATGTCGACATTACCCTTCCACACCAAATCCTCGACCACCGGCTTGGGCTTGAGCATCTGCTGAATGCTGGCCAACTCCACAGTCTTGGGGCCATCGCCGTTGGCCAGGATGACCTTGCCGTCCTCCGCCGCATGCAGCGACTTGGCCTTCTCGCCAGTGTAAGCATCCTGTTTGACCAACATTTGCTGATCGCTTTCCAGGGTTTTGACCTCTTTCCAGTCAATCGGAACCGCACCGGCATACGGGGTCTGGATCAACAGCTTGCCGCCATCGAAGAGCGTAATCTTGCCGCTCAGCTTGTCACCGTTCTTCAACCAGACCGTATCGGCGAGCAAGGGAGTGGATGCACTGACGACAGCGAGGCACAGTAAGGTTCTGGGCAACATAAGCGAATCAAAAGCTCAACTTTGCGAAAAAAAATCGGCATTATTCTTGGAAATAAGGCCCTGGCAAGGACTGACCCGGCTATTTCTATTGAGTTCATTTCTCAACTGACAATCCAGGATTTACCCTACAGACGGTCAATGCGTATTTTTTTCAGGAACCCGGACGTGACCGACTCAACCGCTGAAACCGAAAGCGCAGCGCAAATCCGACGCACGGCGCTCTACCTGACCCTGGCACAAGTGCCCGAGGGCAAAGTCGTGAGTTACGGTCAGCTCGCCGAACTGGCGGGACTGGGTCGCGCCGCCCGCTGGGTCGGGCGAACATTGAGCCAACTGCCCGGTGACACTAAATTGCCCTGGCATCGCGTGCTGGGTGCCGGCGGTCGGATCAGCCTGCCTGCAGGCAGCCCTTCAGGGGATGAACAGCGGGCCCGATTGCGCATGGAAGGCATCAGTGTTCTGAACAATCGTGTTGATATTCAGCGCCATGGCTGGCGCCCGGTAGAGCACAGCGGTTAGAGTGCGCGCTTTGTTTCCGTAATTCTTGAGGCAGACTCCAGCCCATGCCCCGTAAAACCTGGCGCGCCGCGCTCGCCGCCTATGCCAGCCCCTCGACGCTCGTGCTGTTGCTGCTTGGTTTCGCCGCCGGCCTGCCCTACATGCTGGTGTTTTCGACGCTTTCAGTCTGGCTGCGCGAGGCCGGTGTTGCCCGCGAAACCATCGGCTATGCAAGCCTGATCGGCCTGGCCTACGCCTTTAAATGGGTCTGGTCCCCGCTGCTCGACCAGTGGCGCCTACCCCTGCTCGGCAAGCTGGGCCGACGACGCTCCTGGCTGGTGCTGGCCCAGGCACTGGTGATCCTCGGCCTGATCGGCATGGGTTTCTGCGACCCGCAAAAACACCTGTCCTGGCTGATCGCCATCGCTGTGGTAGTCGCCTTTGCTTCGGCAACGCAAGACATTGCCATCGACGCCTATCGCCTGGAAATCGTCGACGATACCCGCCAGGCTGCACTGGCGGCCAGCTACATGGCCGGTTATCGGGTCGCGGCCCTGCTGGCAACGGCGGGCGCGCTGTTTTTTGCCGAAGGCTTCGGCTCCACCGGTTTCAACTACAAACATGCGGCGTGGACTGGCACCTATCTGCTGTTCGGCATCTTGATGATCCCGGCGCTGCTGACCTCCTTCTTCATGCGCGAACCGCCGGTGCCACTGCGCACTCAGCTTCAGGCCGGACGCTACAGCTTCGTGCACCAGCTGGCGTCGGTGTTCGTGCTGATCGTACTGCTGGTGTCCGTACCGGCCATGTTCACCCAGTTCTACAACACCGACTTCGCCAGCGTGCTATTCAACGGCGTCAGCCTGCTCGACCTGTTGCTCGAAGACCGCGCATTCCTGCGGGCAATCCTCTATACCACGCTCACCGCCCTGTGCTTGTCGGCCATGGGCCGCCGTGGCCTGGCGCCGGTGCTGACGCCGGTCAACGACTTCATTCTGCGTTACCGCTGGCAAGCCCTGCTGCTGCTTGGGCTGATCGCCACCTACCGGATGTCCGATACGGTCATGGGCGTGATGGCCAACGTGTTCTACATCGACCAAGGGTTCACCAAGGATCAGATTGCCAGTGTCAGCAAGATTTTCGGCCTGATCATGACATTGGTCGGCGCCGGCATGGGCGGCCTGCTCATCGTGCGCTTCGGCATTCTGCCCATTCTGTTCATCGGCGGTGCCGCATCGGCGGCCACTAACCTGCTGTTCCTGATGCTCACGGACATGGGCGCCAATCTGCGGATGCTGATCGTCACCATTTCCCTGGACAACTTCAGCTCGGGCCTGGCGACTTCGGCGTTCGTCGCTTACCTGTCGAGCCTGACCAACCTCAAATTCTCCGCGACCCAGTACGCCCTGCTCAGCTCGATCATGCTCTTGTTGCCTCGCCTGATCGGCGGCTATTCAGGGGTCATGGTGGAAAAATTCGGCTACCACAACTTCTTCCTGATCACTGCCCTGCTGGGCGTTCCGACGCTGCTGTTGATCGCCTTGCACTGGTTCCAGGAAAACCGCCGTGCCGGTCCGACCCCGACACCTGAACCGGCTCAGACCCCGGTCACGGAAGAATCGCAGCCTCTTTGATACAGGTCGCAGGGGGCGAGCAGATTCTCGCCCTCCAGCCACACAGCCGGCCGCACGCCTGTACGCCAGCAGATCTCGCCCGTACAATGCCCCATTACTTCTCGTTATCAGCAACCGACAACGGCCAACCATGCGCACCAGTCAATTTTTGCTCGCCACACAGAAAGAAACGCCTTCCGACGCGGTCGTCATCAGCCATCAGCTGATGCTGCGCGCCGGCATGATCCGCAAACTCGCCTCGGGCCTGTACACCTGGCTGCCGATGGGCTTGCGAGTGATGCGCAAGGTCGAAGCCATCGTGCGTGAAGAAATGAACGCCGCCGGTTCTCTCGAAGTGTTGATGCCGAGCACTCAACCGGCTGAGCTGTGGCAGGAATCGGGTCGCTGGGAAGAATACGGCCCTGAATTGCTGCGCTTCAAGGATCGCCACGGTCGCGACTTCTGCGCCGGCCCGACTCACGAAGAGGTCATCACCGACCTGATGCGCAACGAGTTGAGCAGCTACAAACAGCTGCCGATCAACCTGTATCAGATCCAGACCAAGTTCCGTGACGAAATCCGCCCACGCTTCGGTTTGATGCGTGGCCGCGAATTCATCATGAAGGACGCCTACTCGTTCCACGCCGACCAGGCATCGCTGCAGGTCACCTACGACCGCATGCACCAGGCGTACTGCAACGTGTTCACCCGCCTGGGCCTGAAATTCCGTCCGGTTGAAGCCGACAACGGCTCCATCGGTGGCGCCGGTTCCCACGAGTTCCACGTACTGGCCGAGTCCGGCGAAGACGACATCGTCTTCAGCAACGGTTCCGACTACGCCGCGAACATCGAGAAAGCCGAAGCCGTACCGCGGGAAACCTCTCGTCCACTGCCTGCCGAAGAGCTGCGTCTGGTCGACACGCCGAACGCCAAGACCATTGCGCAACTGGTCGAAGGCTTCAACCTGCCGATCGAAAAAACCATCAAGACCCTGGTGGTGCACGCTGAAGAGAAAGGCAAGCTGATTGCCCTGATCATCCGTGGCGACCACGAACTGAACGAAATCAAGGCCGCCAACCAGCCTGGCGTTGCCAGCCCACTGGTCATGGCTTCCGAAGCCGAACTGCGCGACGCCATTGGCGCCGGCGCCGGTTCCCTCGGCCCGCTGAACCTGCCGCTGCCGATCATCATCGACCGTTCCGTCGAACTGATGAGCGACTTCGGCATCGGTGCCAACATCGACGACAAGCACTACTTTGGCGTGAACTGGGAGCGCGATCTGCCGGTTCCGACCGTTGCCGACCTGCGCAACGTTGTCTCCGGCGACCCAAGCCCTGACGGCAAAGGCACGTTGGAAATCAAGCGCGGCATCGAAGTCGGGCACATCTTCCAGCTGGGCAACAAGTACAGCAAAGCGATGAAGTGCGAAGTGCTGGGCGAGAACGGCAAACCGGTCACCCTGGAAATGGGCTGCTACGGCATTGGTGTATCCCGCGTAGTAGCTGCCGCCATCGAACAGAACAACGACGAGAACGGGATCATCTGGAGCGACGCTCTGGCCCCGTTCCAGATTGCTCTGGTACCGCTGCGCTACGAAACCGAACAGGTTCGCGAAGCCACCGACAAGCTCTACGCAGAACTGACTGCCGCCGGCTTCGACGTGCTGCTGGACGACCGCGACAAGAAAACCAGCCCGGGCATCAAGTTCGCGGACATGGAGCTGATCGGCATTCCACACCGGATCGTGGTCAGTGACCGCGGCCTCGCCGACGGCAATCTGGAATACAAGAGCCGTACCGAAGCCGAGGCGCAAGCGCTGCCGGTTGCTGACGTGCTGTCTTTCCTCCAGGCCCGTATCCGCCGCTGACACCAGATAGAGACGTCATGTTCAAGCGAAACACCTTAGGCCTCGGTGGCGCCGCCCTGTGCGGCACCCTGCTGGTCAGCGGCTGTGCCAATCACATGTCACAACGCAGCGAGCACGAGGAGCGGGTCGAGCGTAAGTTGCTCGATCACAGCCTGCAGATCGATGTCGGCGAGCCCAAAGTGCTGGAGCTGCCGCAACGCCGGGTGAAAATCCACGAGCAGAAGACCTTCGAAGTCACCGAGTTCGAAGTCACACGCCACTATGACCGCTACACGCCTTACCAACCCTGGAGGGAGATCTATGAGATCCCGCTGGGGGCGGTGGCCGTAGTGGCCGGCATCGGTGCGAACGTGGTCAACGTGTTCGCCCTCGGTAATCTGCCGGACAGCGTGACGAAGGATTGGCTCAGCTATGGTTTTGCCGGGCTCAACCCGTTCATGAACGTGCAGTCTCACGGTCGCGCGCAGCAGAACCTGGCGGGCATCGACGAAGTCCAGCGTGACAAGCGCACGGAATACTCGAGTCTGCCCTGGAGCGAGCGTCCGGTGCAGGTCAAGGCCGGCAAGGACACGTTCGAGCTGAGCACCGACCGCAACGGTGTGTTGCGCCTGAACCTGCTGGACAGCCCGTTCGCCGAACATGACCTCAATCATCTGGGCAAGCTGCAGATCAGTGTCGAGGACAACAAGGACGATGTGCACACCAACTCGTCACTGGCGATCAGTAACAACTTGCGCGGCAAGCTGCTCGAAGCCCATGGGCTGATTTACGACGATCTCGAAGACGACGAGGTGAGCCAGTGGGTGCACCGGGTCAAGCGCCTGTCGGAACTGGGTCTGGAAGAAGAAGCCAGCGAATTGGAACAGAGCCTGATCGAACTGACCCGCAACGATCCCGAGTTGCAGGCTGAGTTCCTCAAGTCACTGACCAAGGATGCCGGGCGACTGGTGGCGGATCCGGGGCCGAATTAAGGCCTATTAAAAGATCGCAGCCTTCGACGGCTCCTACATTGGATGGAGTACACCCTGTAGGAGCTGCCGAAGGCTGCGATCTTTTGATTTTAAAATCTCACCGTTCAAACAACTCCAACTGTTCGAACCCGCCCCGCAAATCCTCCAGCCTCACCCCAATCCCCAACAACCGCACCGGTTTCCCGCCGCGATTGAAGGCCTGGGTCAACAACAGCTGATAACTCCCCAGATCCCGCCCTGCCCCGGCCTGCTCCAACGTAGTCTGGGTAAAATCGTGGAATTTCACTTTGACGAACGGTTTGCCCGGGCGATAGCTGCTGTCGATCCGCGCCATTCGGCCATTCAGGGACTCCAGCAGCTCCGGCAATTTATCCAGACAACTCACCAGATCCGGCAGGTCCACGTCATAGGTGTTTTCAACGCTGATCGACTGCCGACGACTGTCGTTGTGCACCAACCGCTCATCGATCCCACGGGCCAGGCTCCAGAGTCGCTCGCCGAAGCTGCCGAATTCACGCACCAGCGCCAATTTGTTCCACTCGCGTAATTGCGCGCAATCGATGATGCCGAGCTTGCCCAGTTTGTCAGCGGTCACTTTGCCAACACCATGCAGTTTGCTCACCGGCAAGCCGCTGACAAAGTCGTCCACCTGATCAGGCGTGATCACAAATAGGCCATTGGGCTTCTTCCAGTCGCTGGCGATCTTGGCAAGAAACTTGTTCGGCGCCACACCGGCCGACACGGTGATGTGCAACTGATTGGACACCCGGCGACGAATATCCTGGGCGATTCGCGTGGCGCTGCCACCAAAATGCGCACTCTCCGACACGTCGAGGTAAGCCTCGTCCAGGGAAAGCGGCTCGATCAGGTCGGTATAATCGCGAAAGATCGTATGTATTTCCTTCGACGCTTCTCTATAGGCCTCCATGCGCGGCTTGACGATGGTCAGGTCCGGACACAGTTTCAAGGCATGTCCGGAAGACATGGCCGAGCGCACGCCATACGCCCGAGCTTCATAGTTACAGGTAGCAATCACCCCACGCCGATCCGCCGAGCCGCCCACCGCCAAAGGCTTACCGGCCAGGCGCGGGTCGTCACGCATCTCGATGGCGGCATAGAAGCAATCACAATCGACGTGGATGATTTTTCGCTGCGTCATATAAAAGCGGTGTTCATGGCGAAGAAATGAAGTATCGGCGTGTCGTACCGGCAGTATCTCACTGACACCTGTATATAGCACCAGTAGTCTGAATCTTCTTTTCAAGCGGTAGGAAAAGTACCGGAGGAATTTATTTTCTCAATCGAAAGCCACCTACCGATAGAGCCAAAAGCCTTGCCCTGCCTGCGTTTCAGCCCGATCCACACCCTCTGTTTTCACCTAAGCGATTGAACAGGAACAGATTTTACCGAGATTGAAGGTTGACAGCCCGGCGATCCTCTGTAGAATGCCGACACACAGACGCGGGATGGAGCAGTCTGGTAGCTCGTCGGGCTCATAACCCGAAGGTCGTCGGTTCAAATCCGGCTCCCGCAACCAAACATCGAAAAAGGCCACTCGAAAGAGTGGCCTTTTTTGTGCGTGCCTGTTTTATAAAAAATCAGCGTTTCATGCTTTACCGAGCAGAAACGAGAAATCCTTCTGATTCCGAAACTTAGCGTTCCTCGGCGACCGTTCAGCGCTGATTCTGGTTTATTTGACCCATACTTGGATTAACGGTTGACACTACGGCGTTCGCCTGTAGAATGCCGCCACACAGACGCGGGATGGAGCAGTCTGGTAGCTCGTCGGGCTCATAACCCGAAGGTCGTCGGTTCAAATCCGGCTCCCGCAACCAAACATCAAAAAAGGCTACTCGAAAGAGTGGCCTTTTTTGTATCTGTTGAAAAAGTCCTTTCGCAACAATGATCTGTCACTGTGCAGTGAGCCGTTCAGGGTCGCCAGACTGTGAGTTCAGACCTAGGCTGAACCGCAAGGAAAACCCTCGACGACTGGTGATGCGCCATCGCCGATACCCGGTGAGACGCGTTAATATTTGTGATTATTTTTTTCTACAGGGATTGGTAACTTGGCTGGATACCCCCATCCTGTCGCGCACAATCCAAGAGGTGATTGATGCGCGCCAACTCGTCTGATCCACAAGACACCGCCACAGCGACACAACCGATCAAAGCTGAGCGTCTGCGCTTGCTGGATCGAATCAGCAAATACCGTCAACCCATCGGTCTGGCGGTCACTTTGCTGCTGTTCGCCATCGCGCTGATTGCCTGTCGTCACCTGCTGAGCGAACTCGATCTGTACGCGCTGCACGACTCGATCCTGGAAGTGCCGAGACCGGCCTTGCTGGGAGCGTTAGGCGCGACCGTCGTCGGCTTCATCATTCTGCTGGGTTACGAATGGTCGGCCAGCCGTTATGCCGGCGTGACACTGGCGCCGCGAGTCGTGGCGCTGGGGGGCTTCACCGCCTTCGCCATCGGCAATGCCATCGGTCTGTCGCTGCTGTCGGGGGGCTCGGTTCGCTACCGTCTATATGCACGGCATGGCGTGGGGGCTTCGGAAGTCGCGCACATGACGCTGTTTGCCAGCCTCTCGCTCGGCTGCGCCCTCCCGCCCCTGGCCGCCCTCGCCACCCTCAGCAACCTGCCCGCCGCCTCGCTGGCCCTGGGTTTCTCCGAGACGTTGCTGGGTGCGATTGCAGGGGCCGTGCTGCTGCTCGCCACGGTACTGGCGATCGGTATCTACCGCCGTCGCTTGCCGGAACAGCCTTACCCGGACAACCTGCTGGTCAAGGTCGGCCGCCGCACCTTGCGCCTGCCGGGCCGCCGCCTGACCTTCCTGCAACTGGTCATCACCGCCCTGGACGTGGCCGCCGCCGCGACAGTGCTCTATCTGTTGCTGCCCGAAGCGCCACCCTTCGGTGCGTTCCTGCTGGTCTATCTATTGGCCCTGGCCGCTGGCGTGCTCAGCCATGTACCCGGCGGTGTCGGGGTGTTCGAAGCGATTTTGCTGGCGGCCTTCGCCGACAAGCTCGGTGCCGCGCCACTGGCTGCCGCCCTGCTGCTCTACCGCCTGATCTACGTGATCTTGCCGCTGCTGGTGGCTTGCGTACTGCTGCTGATCAACGAAGGCCAGCGCCTGTTTCAGACACGCCAGACGCTACGCGCCGCCTCAGGCCTGGCCGCGCCGATTCTGGCGGTGCTGGTGTTCCTGTCCGGCGTGGTGTTGCTGTTCTCTGGCGTAACGCCGGAGATCGATACGCGCCTTGAACACATCGGCTTTCTGATCCCGCATCGACTGGTCGACGCCTCGCACTTCGGCGCCAGCCTGGTGGGCGTGCTCTGCCTGCTGCTGGCTCAGGGCTTGCGTCGCCGCCTGTCGGCCGCGTGGATGCTGACCACCATTCTGTTGTTGGTCGGCGCCGTGCTCTCTCTGCTCAAAGGCTTCGATTGGGAAGAAGCCAGCCTGATGACCCTGACAGCAAGTTTGCTGGGGGTTTTCCGGCGTTCGTTTTACCGTCCCAGCCGCCTGACCGAGCTGCCGTTTTCGCCGCTGTATCTGGTGTCGAGTCTTTGCGTACTCGGCGCATCGATCTGGTTGCTGCTGTTCGCCTATCAGGACGTTCCGTACAGCCATCAACTCTGGTGGCAGTTCACCCTCGATGCCGACGCCCCGCGAGGCTTGCGTTCGTTGCTGGGTGCCGCGGTGCTGCTGGTGGTGGTGTCCCTGACGTGGCTGCTGCGTACCGCGCGTCCGATAATCCACCTGCCAACCTCCGATGAACTGGAGCGCGCGGCTAATATCCTCATGGCCTCGTCCCAACCGGATGGCGGCCTGGCCCTGACCGGTGACAAGGCGCTGCTGTTTCACCCCAACGACGAGGCGTTCCTGATGTACGCCCGCCGTGGCCGCAGCCTGGTAGCGCTGTATGACCCGATCGGCCCGACCCAGCAACGGGCGGAAATGATCTGGCAGTTCCGTGACCTGTGCGATATCCACCACGCCCGCCCTGTGTTTTATCAAGTGCGTGCCGAGAACCTGCCGTACTACATGGACATCGGCCTGACTGCGATCAAGCTCGGCGAAGAAGCCCGGGTCGACCTCAAGCGTTTCGATCTCGAAGCCAAAGGCAAAGAGATGAAGGACCTGCGCTACACCTGGAACCGTGGCACCCGTGACGGCCTTTCGCTGGAGATCCATGAGCCGGGGCAAGCGCCGATGGACGAGCTCAAGGTGATTTCCGATGCCTGGCTGACCGGCAAGAATGTGCGCGAGAAAGGCTTCTCGCTTGGGCGTTTCAGCGATGACTACCTCAAGCACTTCCGTGTCGCGGTGATTCGTTTCGAAGGGCGCCCGGTGGCGTTCGCCAACCTGCTCGAGACCTACGGTCATGAACTGGCCAGCCTCGACCTGATGCGCGCACACCCCGACGCCCCTAAGCTGACCATGGAATTCATGATGGTCGGCCTGATTCAACATTATAAAAATCATGGATACGCGCGCTTCAGCCTGGGCATGGTGCCATTGTCGGGGTTGCAACCCCGGCGCGGCGCACCACTGACCCAGCGCTTGGGCTCGATGGTGTTCCGCCGTGGTGAGCAGCTGTATAACTTCCAAGGTTTGCGCCGCTTCAAAGACAAGTTCCAGCCTGACTGGGAACCCCGTTATATGGCCGTGCCCGCCGGACTCGATCCGCTGGTGGCCCTGGCCGACACTGCCGCCCTGATTGCGGGCGGCTTGACTGGATTGGTGAAACGCTGATGATTCAACGCTCCCTGCGGTACGTACTGGCCACACTGGTAGTGCTGGCCCTGATTGTCGGTAGCGGTTACTGGTACCTGAAACGCCCGGCACCCGAACCGACCCTCGAACTGCTGACGCCAGCCGATGGCGCCGCGATGACCCGCGTCATCCCCGGCACCACGCCGCGCGCGCAGGTGCTGGTGGCGGTCAATGAAGAGCAGAAGCTCAGCGATAAACAATTGATGACCCTGAGCCGCAGCGGCTCGGCGCAGATCGTCCAGGTGATCCTGCCCAAGGACTGCATCCAGCAAAGTCGCGCTCTGCAGGCAGGCCTCAGAGAGCTCAAAGGCCCGGCAACCCTGGTCAGCGGCATCGGCCCTGGCGCCGTGCTGGCGTGGCGCTGGCTGGCCGAGCAGAAGGACGACAAGGCCCAGGCCATTTCGGTTGACCTGGCCCTGGAGAAACCTGGCTGCACTCATCTGCTGCCAAAAAGTGCCGCCCACGGTCACTGGCTGGTGGCCTGGAACGACAACCCGGACGACACCAGCGCCGGCTTCGTGCGTGACCAGCCCAACGCCGAAACCAGCATCAGCGACTACGACATCAACCTGCCGCAAGTGCTGAACAACGAACTGCGCAAAACCCTCGTCGGTGGCGATAAAGCCGCTGGCGGCCTGCAGATTCCGGTGGTCGAAGTGCCAGCCGGCCAAGCCAAGGACACCGTGACCCTATTCCTCTCCGGCGACGGCGGCTGGCGCGACCTGGACCGCGACGTGGCCGGCGAGATGGCCAAGATCGGCTACCCGGTGGTCGGCATCGACACCCTGCGCTACTACTGGCAGCACAAGAGCCCGGAACAAAGCGCCCTGGACCTGACCGAACTGATGCAGCACTACCGGCAGAAATGGGGCACCAAGCGCTTCATCCTGACCGGCTACTCATTCGGCGCCGACGTTCTGCCAGCCATCTACAACCGTCTGCCGGAAGCCGAACAGCAGCGGGTCGACGCAATCATCCTGCTGGCCTTCGCCCGCACCGGCAGCTTCGAGATCGAAGTCGAAGGCTGGCTCGGCAACGCCGGCAAAGAAGCCGCCACCGGCCCGGAAATGGCCAAGCTGCCGCCGGCGAAAGTGGTGTGCATCTACGGCGAGGAAGAAGTCGACGAGAGCGGCTGCACCGACAAGACCGCCGTGGGCGAAGCGATGAAACTGCCTGGCGGCCATCACTTCGACGAGAACTACCCGGCGTTGGCACAGCGGTTGGTGGATGCCATCGTGAAGCGTCAAGCGAAGGAGACGGCGGCTCAGGAGTGATCTGAGTCCCCGGACACAAAAAAGCCCCCGACACCTTATGGTTGCGGGGGCTTTTTCATTAGCACGCAATTTAACCGCACCACAGGGGGCTGCGCTGAACTCAGATAAATGGGGACATGTTTAGTCTCGTTTACAGAAGGTGTCACAATATCGGATGACGCCCGCAGACCTTGTAGGCAAACTCCGAAACTCGCTTTTTGGGCACTTTGCCGCCTTGTTGCGTTTTTCTTCGACGGGATACTCTCCGGACGTCGCTGACCATTCAGCGATCGGGCTTGGAAACCCGTCGAGCGAATAGCAACAACGTGCCCAACATGACCGCGGACCTTTACGGCTGCAATCTTGTGTCATGGCGGTTGTGCGTGGGACGTCTTCGGACGTGCCGGTTTCCTAGGCTCCCGGTTTTCCAACCTGCGCACAGCTGCCACCCATTCGCTTGGAAACGAACGTGGCAGCTCCTCAGGCTTAGGAAATAGACATGACTAAAACAGATTCAAGCGCGATTTCAGAACTAAAAACCCTCGGCTTCACCCCTCTCATCTACTGCTCGGATCAGGCGCTATTCAACGTCCGCGCCGGCGTCCCCATCGTTGATGCCTTGTCACAAGCCTCCGACCTGCTGTTCCTCGTCAGATCATTTACCGAGGATGCAGCCTACGCAAAAGACACCGACCGCCACGCCTGGGCCGCGCATTACCTGACGGCGATGAGTAAGGCCGTGATTGATGATGTGGTGAAGGTGCTGACACCGCGACCCGCCCGAACAAAGACCGAATCTGAAGAAGAGTTGCCTGAAAGCAAGTAAAGGCACAGACACAAAAAAGCCCCCGCTACCTTCATGGCAACGGGGGCTTTTTCATGGGGGCTTACATCTCGACCTGGGTACCTAGTTCAATCACCCGGTTCAGCGGCAGATTGAAGAAACGCAGGTTGCCATTGGCGTTTTTCAGCATGAAGGCGAACAACGCCTCGCGCCAGCGGGCCATGCCTTCGAGCTTGGAGGCGATGACTGTCTCGCGGCTGAGGAAGTACGTGGTGCGCATCGGGCTGAAGTCCAAGTTATCGAGATGACACAGCTTCAGTGCTTGCGGCACGTCCGGCTCGTCGGTGAAACCGAAGTGCAGGATGACCCTGAAGAAGCCTTCGCCGTAAGAATCGACCTCGAAACGTCGTTGCGGCGGGACGCGCGGGATGTCTTCGTACACCACTGTCAGCAACACCACTTGCTCGTGCAGCACCTGGTTATGCAGCAGATTGTGCAACAGCGCGTGGGGCACGGCATCCGGGCGAGCGGTAAGGAACACAGCGGTGCCCTGGACCCGATGTGGCGGTTGCACACGGATACTGCTGATAAAGATCGGCAGCGGCAGCCCGCCTTCGTCCAGGCGATCCACCAGCAGTTGCTTGCCGCGTTTCCAGGTAGTCATCAGGACGAACAGTGCGATACCGGCGATCACCGGGAACGCGCCACCCTGAACGATTTTTGGCACGTTGGCGGCGAAGTACAGACCGTCCACCAACAGAAAGCCGAGCAACACCGGGACCGCAAGAACCGGTGGCCACTTCCACAGCAGCAGCATCACCGCCGACACCAGAATCGTGGTCATCAACATGGTCCCGGTCACCGCCACGCCGTAGGCCGAGGCCAGGGCGCCGGAGGACTCGAAGCCCAGTACCAGCAGGATCACGCCGACCATTAGCGCCCAGTTCACCGCGCCGATATAAATCTGCCCTTGTTCGGCACTGGAGGTGTGCTGAATGCGCATGCGCGGAATGTAGCCGAGCTGGATCGCCTGGCGGGTCAGGGAGAATGCACCGGAGATGACCGCTTGCGAGGCAATCACCGTGGCCATGGTCGACAACGCGACCAACGGGATCAGCGCCCAGCTTGGCGCCAGCAGATAGAACGGGTTGCGGGCCGCTTCCGGATCACCGAGCAGCAATGCGCCCTGACCGAAGTAGTTCAGCACCAGTGCGGGCAACACCAGGATGAACCAGGCCCGAGCGATCGGCTTGCGCCCGAAGTGGCCCATGTCCGCGTACAGCGCCTCGGCACCGGTCAACGCCAGCACCACGGCACCAAGAATCGTGATCCCCATGCCTGGATGGTCCATGAAGAAGCGTACGCCCCAGACCGGGTTTATCGCCTGCAACACTTCCGGGTGTTGGTTGATGCCGTATACGCCCAGCGCGCCGAGTACCAGAAACCAGGTGACCATGATCGGCCCGAACAGAATGCCGATCCGGGCCGTACCATGACGCTGGATCAGAAACAGCGCCACCAGCACGATCAACGACAGCGGCACCACCCAATGGTCAATGCCTTCGAAGGCCAGCCCCAGCCCTTCGATCGCCGAAAGAACGGAAATCGCCGGGGTGATCATGCTGTCGCCGTAGAACAGCGCCGTGCCGATCAGCCCGCAGACAACCAGCAGCGTGCGCAATTTTGCATGCCCCCCCGCCGCTCGTCGTGCCAGCGCGGTCAAGGCCATGATCCCGCCTTCGCCCTGGTTGTCGGCACGCAGCACGAACATCATGTATTTGATCGACACGACCCAGATCAGCGACCAGAAGATCAGCGCCAGAATGCCCAGCACGCCGTCATGGTTGACGGGCACGCCATAGCCACCGGAAAACACTTCTTTTAGGGTGTACAACGGGCTCGTGCCGATGTCGCCATAAACCACTCCGACCGCCGCAACCAGCATGCTGATCGGCTTCGCCGCCGAATGTCCGCCGGCTATCGCCTGACTACTTGCCTGCCCCATCCATCACTCCTACTACTCAGATCCGGGCTTCTTCAAAGAAGCACTATGATTTGTGGTGCAGCATGCACTGTTTTACTTGTTGTTACAGACGATTTATTGACTGTAAAAAATCGGTAAAGCGTAAAGGCGCGAAGCATAGCGCAGCACTCGTCGTATTTCCCTGCATAAAGCTGGTCAAGTGCGCCGCCCATCGTTAGAATTGCGCACTTTTTGACCAGAGGGTGCAACATAGCGCCCGTCTGTCGCCTTGCCGTCATCGGCTGGAGGCGTCACAAATACCGAGGTTAGACATGTCCACCACTCCTGCGCCGGCCAATCCAAAGGTTGGCTTCGTATCCCTGGGTTGCCCGAAAGCACTGGTCGACTCCGAGCGCATCCTTACCCAGCTGCGCATGGAAGGCTATGACGTTGTGTCCACTTATCAGGACGCCGACGTCGTGGTGGTCAATACCTGCGGCTTCATCGACTCGGCCAAGGCTGAGTCCCTGGAAGTGATCGGCGAAGCCATCAAGGAAAACGGCAAGGTCATCGTGACCGGCTGCATGGGCGTCGAAGAAGGCAATATCCGTAACGTGCACCCGAGTGTGCTGGCCGTGACCGGTCCGCAGCAGTACGAGCAAGTGGTCAACGCCGTGCACGACGTCGTGCCGCCGCGTCAGGATCACAACCCGCTGATCGACCTGGTGCCGCCGCAAGGGATCAAACTGACCCCGCGCCACTACGCCTACCTGAAGATTTCCGAAGGCTGCAACCACAGCTGCAGCTTCTGCATCATCCCGTCGATGCGCGGCAAACTGGTCAGCCGCCCGGTCGGTGACGTGCTCGACGAGGCCCAGCGCTTGGTCAAGTCCGGCGTCAAAGAGCTGCTGGTGATTTCCCAGGACACCAGCGCCTATGGCGTCGACGTGAAATACCGCACCGGTTTCTGGAACGGCGCGCCGGTGAAAACCCGCATGACCGAACTCTGCGAAGCCCTGAGCACCCTCGGCGTCTGGGTTCGCCTGCACTACGTTTATCCGTACCCGCACGTCGACGAGCTGATCCCGCTGATGGCCGCCGGGAAAATCCTGCCGTACCTGGACATCCCGTTCCAGCACGCCAGCCCGAAAGTCCTCAAAGCCATGAAACGCCCGGCTTTCGAAGACAAGACCCTGGCCCGCATCAAGAACTGGCGCGAAATCTGCCCGGACCTGATCATCCGTTCGACCTTCATCGTCGGCTTCCCCGGCGAAACCGAAGAAGACTTCCAGTACCTGCTGAACTGGCTGACCGAAGCCCAACTGGACCGCGTCGGCTGCTTCCAGTACTCGCCGGTCGAAGGCGCACCGGCCAACGATCTGGACCTGGAAATTGTTCCGGACGACGTCAAGCAAGACCGTTGGGATCGCTTCATGGCGCACCAGCAGGCCATCAGCTCGGCACGCCTGCAAATGCGCATCGGCCGTGAGATCGAAGTGCTGGTGGACGAAGTCGACGAGCAAGGCGCGGTTGGCCGCTGCTTCTTCGATGCCCCGGAAATCGACGGCAACGTGTTCATCGACAACGGCAGCAACCTGAAGCCGGGCGACAAGGTCTGGTGCAAAGTGACTGACGCCGACGAATACGACCTGTGGGCTGAACAGATCTAAACGCAAAAAATACGAAAAGCCCCGCTCTCTTGACGAGATGCGGGGCTTTTTTACGTCTATCGTTTTGTGGGAGAAAAAACTCGCAGCCTTACGGGAACGGCTCTTAACAGAAGGAGCAAGCGGCCATGCGCCAACATTCGGTCATTTACACACCGAAACAGAGCGACTACGAAGAACTCACCCACGTGTGGGAGGCCTCGGTGCGCGCTACCCATGACTTTCTGCCCGACAGCTACATCGAACTGCTGAAGAACCTGGTCCTGACCCGCTACCTCGACGCCGTCATGCTGATCTGCACCAAAGACTCGCGCCAGCGCATCACCGGGTTCGCTGGCGTGGCGGCGGGCAAGATCGAAATGCTGTTCATCGATCCGGAGCACCGTGGCCAAGGCCTGGGCAAGCAATTACTGCGCTACGCCCTGGAACACCTGAACGCCGATGAGCTGGACGTCAACGAGCAGAACCCACAGGCCCTGGGTTTTTACTTCAAGCAGGGCTTCGAGGTGATTGGTCGTTCGGAGCATGACGGTATGGGCCAGCCTTACCCGTTGCTGCACATGCGTTTGCGCCAGGGCCAGCAACTGGCGCGCAATGGCTGACCACCATGGCGCCATGTGGGAACGGGCTTGCTCGCTCCCACATTAAAAACACATGAGGCAAATGGACTCGCGATTAACCCGCGCCCAGCAGGTACAATGCCCACCCCTTTTTTGTTACGGCCCTGTCATGACTGACCCGATTCGTCTCTCCAAACGCCTCATCGAACTCGTCGGCTGCTCCCGTCGGGAGGCTGAGCTGTTCATCGAGGGCGGCTGGGTCACCGTCGATGGTGAAGTCATCGACGAGCCGCAGTTCAAGGTGGACACCCAGAAAGTCGAGCTCGACCCAGAGGCCAAGGCCACTGCGCCGGAGCCGGTGACCATCCTGATGAACGTCCCGGCGGGCATGGACGCGGACAGCGCCATGGCGACCCTCAGCGCCGCGACCCTGAGCGAAGAACACCGCTACGGCAAACGTCCGCTCAAGGGCCACTTCCTGCGCCTGACCGCCAGCGCCGACCTGCAGGCCAACGCCAGCGGTCTGCTGGTGTTCACCCAGGACTGGAAGATTCTGCGCAAACTCACCGCCGATGCCAGCAAGATCGAGCAGGAATATGTGGTCGAGGTCGAAGGCGACATGGTGGCTCACGGCCTCAACCGCCTGAACCACGGCCTGACGTACAAGGGCAAGGAACTGCCGCCGGTCAAGGCCAGCTGGCAGAACGAAAACCGTCTGCGCTTTGCCATGAAAAACCCACAACCGGGTGTGATCGCCCTGTTCTGCCAGGCCGTCGGCCTCAAGGTCGTCGCCATCCGCCGCATCCGCATCGGCGGTGTGTCCATCGGCAAAGTGCCGTTGGGGCAATGGCGCTACCTGTCCGGCAAAGAGAAGTTCTAAGGCTTTTCCCGCCGCCATACATTTCGGCGCCGCAGCTTCATGCGGCGCCCACAGCGAAATATCAGGACTGCACACATGATTCATAACGACGTACTGCGCAGCGTGCGCTACATGCTCGACATCAGCGACAAGAAAGTCATCGAGATCATCAAGCTCGGCGGCATGGACGTCACTCTGGAAGACCTGGTGACGTACCTCGACAAGAAAGAAGAAGACGAGGAAGGTTTCGTACGCTGCCCGGACGAAGTCATGGCGCATTTCCTCGATGGCCTGGTGATCTTCAAGCGTGGCAAGGACGAAAGCCGTCCGCCGCAGCCGATCGAAGTGCCGGTGACCAACAACATCATCCTGAAGAAGTTGCGCGTCGCCTTCGAACTGAAGGAAGACGACATGCACGCCATCCTCAAGGCCGCCGAGTTCCCGGTGTCCAAGCCTGAGCTGAGCGCGCTGTTCCGCAAGTTCGGCCACACTAACTACCGCCCGTGCGGCGATCAATTGCTGCGCAACTTCCTCAAGGGCCTGACCCTGCGCGTGCGCCCGCAGTAAATCGCGCCGCGCGCCCTGTAGGAGCCGGCTTGCTGGCGATGGCGATCTTGAGAACGCCATCGCCAGCAAGCCGGCTCCTACAAGCGCGGTCGCAGACCAATCTGTATAGATGTTCATTCCGCGCAAAAATAGTGGCTCCGCTTCCGGCGGCTGAAGACTAGGGTGTATTGACCCTCAGCTCTCAGGACTCGCCATGCATCCCTACTTCTCTCTGCAAGGCCGCACCGCTCTGGTGACCGGCGGCACCCGCGGTATCGGCAAAATGATCGCCAAGGCTTATGTCGAGGCCGGCGCCATCGTGTACGTGTGCGCCCGGGATGCCGAAGCCTGTCAGCAAACTGCCGATGAGCTGAGTGCCTTCGGGATTTGCCACGCCGTGGCCGCCAACCTGGCTAATGAAGAAGGCGTTCAACAACTGGCCGCGCAATTGAGCGAACAGATCGGTCAGCTGGATATTCTGGTGAACAATGCCGGTACCACCTGGGGTGCGCCGCTGGAGAGTTACCCGGTCAAGGGCTGGGAAAAAGTCATGCAGCTCAACGTCACCTCGGTGTTCAACTGCATCCAGCAATTTCTACCGCTGCTGCGCAAGGCCGGTTCGGCGGCGAATCCGGCACGGATCATCAACATTGGCTCGGTGGCCGGGATTTCTTCCTTCGGCGAACAGGCGTATGCCTACGGCCCGAGCAAAGCCGCCCTGCATCAACTGTCGCGGATTCTGGCGCGAGAGTTGGTGAGCCAGCACATCAACGTCAACGTAATCGCACCGGGACGTTTCCCGAGCAAGATGACTCAGCACATCGGCAACGATGAGCAGGCGCTGGCCGAGGACACGGCGTTGATTCCGATGAAGCGCTGGGGCCGGGAGGAAGAAATGGCGGCGCTGGCGATTAGCCTGGCGAGCACGGCCGGGGCGTATATGACCGGGAATGTCATTCCTTTGGATGGCGGGTTTAGTCTCTAGATCGGCGGCGCGGCTATCGCGGGCAAGCCACGCTCCCACAGGTTTTATGCCGTACACAACATTTGCGTTCACTCGAGAACCTTGTGGGAGCGTGGCTTGCCCGCGATGACGGAGTAATAGGCAGCACCGATCTCGAGGCCGCTCGGGTTATCATGCCGCCCTAATCCCGGCCTCGACCCCAGACCATGACCTACAGCGTTTCCCCCATCGGCTTCGTGCGCTCCTGCTTCAAGGAGAAGTTCGCCATTCCGCGTCAACCGCAACTGGCCCCGGCCGCTCGGGGCGTACTGGAGCTGGTGGCGCCGTTTGATCAGGGTGATGCGGTGCAGGGGCTGGAGCAGGTCAGCCATGTGTGGCTGCTGTTCCTGTTCCATCAAGCGCTGGAAGAAAAGCCACGCCTCAAAGTCCGCCCTCCGCGCCTGGGCGGTAACAAATCCATGGGCGTGTTCGCCACCCGCGCGACGCATCGTCCTAACGGCATCGGCCAGTCGGTGGTCAAACTGGACAAGGTCGAAGCCAATCGACTGTGGATCTCCGGCATCGACTTGCTGGACGGCACGCCAGTTCTCGACATCAAACCCTACGTGCCCTACGCCGACATCATCGACACGGCGTCCAACGACATCGCCAGCGCCCCGCCGCTGCTGATTCCCGTGCAGTGGACGGACTCGGCCCTGCAACAGGCCCACGGCCACGCTCAGCGGCTTGGCGAGCCTCTGGTCGAGTTGATCGAGCAATGCCTGGCACAAGACCCACGCCCGGCGTACCAGATTCCTACGCCTGAGCGCGAATACGGCGCGCAGTTCTGGGATCTGGATGTGCGCTGGCATTATCCTGAGACGGGCGTGATCCGCGTCCTGGAAGTCATTCCCGCAAAAGCCTGAACCCCGGAAACGAAAAAGCCCGCATGACCTTCTCAGGTCATGCGGGCTTTTCTGTGCACTACACCATTGAATGTAGGAGCCGGCTTGCTGGCGATAGCGCTTTGAAGTTTGCCATCGCCAGCAAGCCGGCTCCTACAAGTGACCTTCGGTCACTTCTCGACGAACGCACGCTCGATCAGGTAATCACCCGGCTCGCGCATCCGCGGCGAAACAGTCAGGCCGAAGCTGTTCAACACTTCGCTGGTCTCGTCGAGCATGCTCGGGCTGCCGCACAGCATGGCGCGGTCGTCCTGCGGGTTGATCGGCGGCAGGCCGATGTCGCTGAACAGCTTGCCGCTGCGCATCAGGTCGGTCAGGCGGCCTTCGTTTTCGAACGGCTCGCGGGTCACGGTCGGGTAGTAGATCAACTTGTCACGCAGGGCCTCACCGAAGAACTCGTTCTGCGGCAGGTGCTCGGTGATGAATTCGCGGTAAGCGACTTCGTTGACGTAACGCACGCCGTGGCACAGGATCACCTTTTCGAAACGCTCGTAGGTTTCGGGGTCCTGGATGACGCTCATGAACGGCGCCAGACCGGTACCGGTGCTGAGCAGGTACAAATGCTTGCCAGGCTTCAAGTCATCCAGCACCAGGGTGCCGGTAGGCTTCTTGCTGATGATGATCTCGTCGCCTTCCTTCAGATGCTGCAACTGGGAAGTCAGCGGGCCATCAGGCACTTTGATGCTGAAGAACTCGAGATGCTCTTCCCAGTTCGGGCTGGCAATCGAGTAAGCGCGCATGAGCGGCCGGCCGTTGGGCTGTTGCAGGCCGATCATCACGAACTGACCGTTCTCGAAGCGCAGGCCCGGATCGCGGGTGCACTTGAAGCTGAACAGAGTGTCGTTCCAGTGATGAACACTGAGGACACGCTCGTGGTTCATGTTGCTCATGTACGTGGGACTCCTGGAGATTTTGCCTGCGCCAATGATGTGCACAATTGCATCGCATTCTAATGGCAGCGACAATATCTGTTAAATGGATTATTAAGATAAGGGTTATCGGTTATATCGATATGCGATTTACTCTCCGTCAACTTCAAGTATTCGTCGCCGTCGCCCAGCAGGAAAGCGTATCCCGTGCCGCGGGCCTGCTCAACCTCTCGCAATCGGCGGCGAGCACCTCGATCACCGAGCTGGAGCGCCAGTGCAGCTGTCAGCTGTTCGATCGCGCCGGCAAACGGCTGAGCCTCAACGCCCTCGGCAAACAGCTATTGCCGCAAGCGGTGGCCCTGCTCGATCAGGCCAAGGAAATCGAAGACTTGCTCAACGGCAAGTCCGGTTTCGGCTCCCTGGCGGTCGGCGCGACCCTGACCATCGGCAATTACCTGGCCACCCTGCTGATCGGCAGCTTCATGCAGCGCCATCCGGAAAGCCAGGTGAAGCTGCATGTGCAGAACACCGCCAACATCGTGCAACAGGTGGCTCACTATGAAATTGATCTGGGTCTAATCGAAGGCGACTGCAGCCATCCGGACATCGAAGTGCAGAGCTGGGTCGAAGATGAACTGGTGGTGTTCTGCGCGCCCCAGCATCCGCTGGCTCAACGCGGTATTGCCACTATGGAGGAGCTGAGTCATGAGGCGTGGATTCTCCGAGAACAAGGCTCGGGCACGCGGCTGACCTTTGACCAGGCCATGCGTCACCACCGCAGCGCGCTGAACATTCGCCTGGAACTGGAACACACCGAAGCGATCAAGCGCGCGGTGGAATCGGGTTTGGGGATTGGCTGCATTTCGCGCCTGGCGCTGCGCGATGCGTTCCGCCGTGGCAGCCTGGTGCCGGTAGAAACACCGGATCTGGACCTGGCGCGGCAGTTCTATTTCATCTGGCACAAACAGAAATACCAGACCTCGGCGATGCGCGAGTTCCTCGAACTGTGCCGCGCCTTCACCGCCGGGGTTCAGCGCAGCGACGAGATCGTTCTGCCTGCCATCGCTTAAAGCAGGATCACCGCCCACACCAGTGCGATCATGCTCAATGCCACGAGTTGAGCGGCACTGCCCATGTCCTTGGCGTTCTTGGACAGTGGGTGCCGCTCCAGGGAAATGCGGTCGATGGCCGCTTCGACCGCCGAGTTGAGCAATTCGACGATCAGCGCCAACAGGCAGACGGCAATCAGCAGCGCCTGCTCGACACGGCTGACATTCAGGAAGAACGACAGCGGAATCAGGATGGCATTGAGCAACACCAGTTGCCGGAAGGCCGCCTCGCCAGTGAAGGCCGCGCGCAGGCCGTCAAAGGAATAGCCGGAGGCGTTGAGGATGCGTTTTAGGCCGGTCTGGCCTTTGAAAGGTGACATAGAGTAAGCAACTGACCAAAAAGGAGTGGGAAAGCTAGATTAAGCAAAGTCAAAAAAGCGTGAATACATAACACCTTAGTGGCTCGAAATTGACTCAAGTTGTTGCAAGAGCAGCGCCGCCTGAGTCCGGGTCCGTACATTCAGCTTACGGAAAATCGCGGTGACGTGGGCCTTGATCGTCGCTTCGGAAACGCTCAATTCGTAAGCAATCTGCTTGTTCAACAAACCTTCACAGACCATGGTCAACACCCGGAACTGCTGGGGCGTCAGGCTGGCCAGGCCTTCACTGGCAGCCTTGGCTTCGTCGGAAACGCTGACGGCTTCGAAGGCCTGGGGCGGCCAGAAAACATCACCATCGAGCACCGCGCGTACGGCTTTTTGAATGACACTCAAGTCACTGGACTTGGGAATGAAACCGCTGGCGCCGAATTCACGGGACTTCACCATGATCGACGCTTCTTCCTGCGCCGACACCATCACCACTGGAATCTGCGGGTACTGACCGCGCAACAGCACCAGCCCGGAAAAACCGTAGGCCCCTGGCATGTTCAGGTCCAGCAACACCAGGTCCCAATCGGCCTTTTCGGTCAGACGACTTTCCAGCTCGGCAATGCTCGCCACTTCCACCAGCCGGACATCCGGGCCCAGGCCCAGGGTCAATGCTTGATGCAAGGCACTACGAAAAAGAGGGTGGTCATCGGCAATCAGGATTTCGTATGTGGCCATTTTTCAAATGATCCTGTTTTTCAAACAACTCCAGGTGCAGCCACGCAGATGCACCAACAGGGCACGTTCAACGCCAATCACATGGCTATTCACGTAAAAATACGGCGTATCAAACGATGGCCGCGCCCCAATCGGCGCCAAGCATGCCCAGCGAAACCGGGGTGGTCAAGATACATAACCGGTACAGTTCTTTGCAGTATGGGCGACAATCAGAACATGGCGGGGACGTCGTTATGAACAAACCGCATCAGCTCGGCGTGGGCCGGTGTGGCGAGGTTCATGTCCAGCTGTTTTTTCGCATCCAGATAATGCTGACTGAACACGTCAAAATAAGCGTCCAGCGCTGACGCAGCCTCGGTATCACCGGCCAGATCGAGACACAGTGCAGCCACTTCAGCGGTGCATAAATGTTCGCTACGGGTGGAGCGGCGCAGTCGATAACGTGACAGTTTTTCGGGCAGCAGGCTCAAGATCGGCAAGCGATCAAAATACGGGCTCTTGCGAAAGATCTTACGGGCTTCGGTCCAGGTGGCGTCCAGCAGAATGAACAGCGGGCGCTTGGTGCTATCGACCGCGACACTGTGGGTAACTCGCTCGGGTTCGACGTATTCGCCCGGAAACACCAGGTACGGTTGCCATTGCGGATCGGCCAACAGCGCCAGCAGTTGCTCATCAGTCTCGGTACGCGACCAGATGAATGCATGATTGTCGCGCACCACATCAGCGATCAGCCAACCGGTGTTACTTGGCTTGAATACTTCTTTGTTGGTCATGATCAGGCAAACGCCCGAGCGGGCCTCGACCGACGGGCGCCAGGCACACAGGCAATGACTTTCAATCACGCGGCAATCACGGCATCGCGGCGCTCTCCAGCCACGGGCCTGAATCGGCTTGATGCCCTCCTCCTCTCGCTGATCGCGCAAGCGGGCGACGGCGTTTGCGGCAAAGCGCGGGGTGACAGGGTTCATCGCAGGCAGCACCGTAGTGGATGGAAAATCGACACGAAAAACACTCGCAAGGGCAAAAAGTCGCGGCAGTTTATCAGAGCAGCCGGTGCAAGCCTGTACCGCTCAGACCTCCTCCCCTATAATTCGCCGCCACTGAACGCACAGTCATGTGCCTGGTCGAACCACCAGTCACTGAACCAGGAGAGTTTCATGCTGCGCCTTATCGTTCCCACCGCTGCCATTTTGCTGGCGTCGTCCTTTAGCGCTCAGGCTGCATCCTTGAGTGAGCAGAATCTCAACAGAGAGCTGCGAAACGTCGCCGTACAAAGCAGCGTTGGCACTCCACGGGCGATCAACGAAGACATTCTTGATCAGGGCTACACTGCCGAAGGAAAAGTGCTGATCAACCACTTGAGCGTGCAAAGCAGCCACGCCGAAAAAATGCGCGCCGATCCCAAAGCGGTGTACTTCCAGCTCGGCGCCTCCGTATGCAGAAACCCAGGGTTCCGCAAGCTGATGGCCAAGGGCGCAATCATGCGTTACGACTTCACCGAGGTGAAGACCAACCGTCCGGTCGGCTCCGCCAGCTTCCAGGACTCGGACTGCCCGAAAGAGACTCCCGCGAAGAAGAAATAATTACCTGGCATTGGCGCGCCGCTGTTCATCCTCGGCGCGCAGCTCTGCCAACAGCGCCTGCAAGTAACGCGAACGTCGCTCCCCACCCTCCAGACGTCGACAGCACTCTTCTTCGAGACTCAAATGATGGGTCTCGGCCGATGCTTTCAGCAATCGATACAGTTGCGCATCGATCTCCAGAGTCACTCTGGGCATGGTTTCCCGCCTCCCTGCATGCATTGATCGCCGTTGATCACGCGATAAATCCCTGAATTGCTTGAACGTCGCGTCCTGCCGTTGACGCAAAGTTGTCGTGTCACGCCTGTAACTTAGTAAATCAGAGCGCGAGACATGCGGCTTGCGTTCAGACGAGCGGTGAAAGCACCTTGCAAATCGTCAATAAGCGGTTGCCAGGAAAGACTTTGCGGCGCAATGATCAAGCCAGCGAAAATCGTTGCGAGGGTCTAAATTCAAAGTGTTCATGTTGTTTTTTTAAGGGCAGAAAAGGGGCTGCCCATTACGGTGTCTTATTGTGCGAACGTTTCTTTCATTCAAGGGATAAGCAGAGCCCGTATGGATGGCTCGATTGCAACCGAGTCAAGTAGAGCGCCCAGGCATGGGCTTGGGCAGACAGCGACACAAGGGGTGTCGCGGCGCCGACAATTGTTTTGTCGGGGCCGAGGGTTCTGTGCAGAAGGAGAAGTTGAATGCCTTACCAACCGAATGACCTACTGAGCCGTCATTTTCAAGAAAGCGGCCACGACCTCACCAGCAAGGTCGAAGAACAACTCAACCTGGTTTCACCCAACAGCCCCAACATCCCGATTTACCGCGACATGATCCTGACCGTGCTGCGCATGGCTCAGGAAGATCACAACCGCTGGAATGCCAAGATCACCCTGCAAACCCTGCGTGAACTCGAGCACGCTTTCCGTGTGCTGGAGCAGTTCAAGGGACGGCGTAAAGTTACCGTTTTCGGCTCGGCCCGCACGCCGATAGAACACCCGCTATATGGCCTGGCCCGAGAACTGGGCGCCGCCCTGGCGCGCTCGGACCTGATGGTCATCACCGGTGCCGGTGGCGGCATCATGGCGGCGGCCCATGAAGGTGCCGGCCTGGAACACAGCCTGGGATTCAATATCACCCTGCCCTTCGAGCAACATGCCAACCCCACGGTCAATGGCACCGCCAACTTACTGCCCTTCCACTTTTTCTTTACCCGCAAGCTGTTCTTCGTCAAGGAAGCCGATGCGCTGGTCCTGTGCCCAGGCGGTTTCGGTACGCTGGATGAAGCACTGGAGGTGCTGACCCTGATCCAGACCGGCAAAAGCCCGCTGGTGCCCGTGGTGCTACTGGATGCGCCAGGCGGCACATTCTGGCAAGGCGCGCTGGACTTCATTCACCATCAACTGGAGGAAAATCGCTATATCCTGCCGACCGACATGAAGCTGTTGAGCCTGGTCTACAGCGTCGAAGAGGCCGTGGAGCAGATCAACCAGTTCTACAGCAACTTCCACTCCAGCCGCTGGCTCAAGCATCAGTTCGTGATTCGCATGAACCACACACTCAGCGACCGGGCGCTTGAACACATGCAGGAGGCATTCGCCGACCTGTGCCTGAGCGATCATTTCCATCAGCATGCCTACAGTGGCGAGGAGCACGACGAAGCGCAGTTCAGCCATCTGGCGCGCTTGTCCTTCACCTTCAACGCTCGTGATCATGGCCGTCTGCGGGAATTGGTGGATTACATCAACCTGCCGGAAAACTGGGCCCAGTCCAGACCCCAGGCGCAGCAACGCACACGGGAACCGTCCAAGGTAACGTGATGCAAAAAAACGGCCCGCTATCGAAATAGCGAGCCGTTTCAGTCAATCGTCCATCCCTCGGCCGCTGAACAAGCGGCTGATCATTTCCATGGAATATCCCCGATAACTCAGGAACCTGCCCTGTTTGGCACGTTCTCGGGCGTCTATCGGTAAATGCCCGGAAAACTTGCGCCGCCAGGTGTCTTCCAGTTGCTCCTGCCAATCGATACCACTCTCGCGCAAGGCGAGCTCAATGTCGGTACGTTGCAGGCCACGCTGGCTCAGCTCTTCGCGAATGCGCAAAGGGCCATAACCGGAACGGGCACGGTAGGAAACAAAGCTTTCGAGGTAACGGGATTCGGACAACAAGCCCTCTTCCGTCAAGCGGTCGAGTGCTGTGTCGATCATTTCAGGGGGGGCGCCGCGCTGACGCAGTTTACGCGTCAGCTCGACTCGACCGTGCTCGCGTCGCGCGAGCAGGTCCATTGCAGTTCGCCGCACCGCGACGAGTGTATCGAGTACGGCGGTCATCGGATCGATCAGATATCAGCGTCAGCCAGGTCGTCTTCGGTCTCTCTGACGGCCGAAGCCTTGACGTCCGGTGCCGGGGTCAGCAGCTTGTCGCGCAACTGCTTCTCGAGAGTCGCGGCGATTTCCGGATTGTCTGCCAGGAACTTGGCCGAGTTGGCCTTGCCCTGACCGATCTTGGTGCCGTTGTAGGCATACCAGGCACCGGACTTCTCGACGAAACCGTGCAGAACACCCAGGTCGATCATCTCACCGTTGAGGTAGATGCCCTTGCCGTAAAGAATCTGGAACTCGGCCTGACGGAACGGCGAAGCCACCTTGTTCTTAACGACTTTGACGCGGGTTTCACTACCGACGACTTCATCACCTTCTTTCACCGCGCCAGTACGACGGATGTCCAGACGAACCGAGGCGTAGAACTTCAGCGCGTTACCACCGGTGGTGGTTTCCGGGCTGCCGAACATCACGCCGATTTTCATGCGGATCTGGTTGATGAAGATCACCAGGCAGTTGGCGTTCTTGATGTTACCGGTGATTTTACGCAGCGCCTGGGACATCAGACGGGCTTGCAGGCCCACGTGCATGTCGCCCATTTCGCCTTCGATTTCAGCCTTTGGTACCAGAGCGGCCACGGAGTCGACGATGATCACGTCAACGGCGTTGGAACGCACCAGCATGTCGGTGATTTCCAGGGCCTGCTCGCCGGTGTCCGGCTGGGAAACCAGCAGGTCGTCGACATTGACGCCCAGTTTGCCGGCGTACTCAGGGTCGAGAGCGTGTTCGGCGTCGACGAATGCGCAGGTCGCGCCGGCTTTTTGAGCCTGGGCGATCACCGACAATGTCAGGGTGGTTTTACCGGAGGATTCAGGACCGTAGATTTCAACGATACGGCCTTTTGGCAGGCCGCCAATGCCGAGCGCGATGTCCAGACCCAGAGAGCCAGTGGAAATGGCCGGGATCGCCTGACGGTCCTGATCGCCCATACGCATTACGGCACCCTTGCCGAATTGACGTTCGATCTGACCCAGGGCCGCAGCCAAGGCTTTCTTCTTGTTGTCGTCCATTAAAGTCCTCACGTAATCAATAAGGCCTGACGGCCAACACCTGTATAAGTAGCCAGTATTATTCCACAGCGTTTCAGGATCGCCTACCCCTGATTTGAGATTTCTCCAGCGGTATGCCGCAGCAGCCCCTCTAGCGCGGCCTTCACCGTTTGTCGGCGGACCTCGTCGCGGTTACCGGCAAAGTGCTGGACCTCGCTGAATACCTGCTCACCGACGCCCCAGGCCAACCACACCGTGCCCACGGGCTTGTTCGGCGAGCCGCCATCCGGCCCCGCCACACCGCTGACCGCCACGGCAAAACGCGCCCGGCTTTTTTCCTGGGCGCCTCGGACCATGGCCTCGACCACCTCACGACTGACCGCCCCGACGGTTGAAAACAACTCGGCCGGGACATTCAATTGCTGGGTTTTCTGACGGTTTGAGTAGGTGACATAACCGGCCTCGAACCACGCCGAGCTCCCCGGAATGCGGGTGATCGCCTCGCTGATCCCACCGCCGGTGCAGGACTCGGCGGCAGTGACGTGGGCATTGAGAAGCTGCAAGCGTCTGCCGAGTAGATCGGCCAGATGAGTGATCTCTTTCACGGCTCTCTCCTGATCGAGCGGAATGAGGCCTACCGTACACGAGCGAATCGCACTTGCAAGGTTCAGGATCGATCAAAATGTTAGTGAGCCAGAGCCCTGACATAGGCCTGACAGGCCTGCAAGGCAATCAATCCGCTGTCACCGGCGTCGGTGATGGCGATAATTCGTTGAGCATGCGCCGGGTCAAGTCGGGCTCTCGCGGCGCCATGATCCACGCCGCCGGTGCCGGAGGCAGGCGGCACTGCACAGATTGAGGCAGCGTCATGGGCATCGAGGAGGACTGACAGGCGCACATCAGCAGTGGCAAGACGATCGCGCAGGCGACCTTGATCACGTTCGGCATCGCTAAGCGCTCGATAATGGGTTTGTTCACTGGCCGACAGTCGCTGCTCCAGGTCCAGACGCCTGTTTTGTTCGGCCTGTTGCTCGGTGGCGGCCGCCAGGGTCAGTTGATTAAGGCTCTCGGCGTGCACCCTGGCCTGTTCCGCCAGTTGCCGGCCGTAGCGCCAATCCTGAAACTGCCAGGCCAGCGCCGCCGAACAACCGGCCAGCACCAGCAGACCGATCAATCGCCAGCCGTTCAGACCGAGGACTGGCATAGCACCGCCCTCGCCCGCGCCCACAACAACAGACGATCTTGCAGGCCGTTAAGCCCACTGTTGATGCGACGAGTGATGCTGTTGAACTGGTCGCGGTCCGCCAGTTCATTCAAACCGTTCAGTTCCCAGAACCAGGCCGCAGACAGCGCGGCGTACTGCGGTTGTATCAGGAGATCTGGATTGCCGATAAGGTCGATACCGAGGTCATCACCGCACTCCTGATAGTTTGCTCGGCCGGTGATCTGGATCAGGCCGCGACCGCGATATGTCCACCCATCACTGCTCGCGGCATTACCATTGCCCATGCGCGAGGCATAGGCAATGTTCGCGATCTTCTCCGGCTGACGCGCGCGCGCAGCTGCCAAATCAGCCGGGAACCGGCTTGGCCACGTCGCCATCAGACCCGGCGCATCGTAGTTCAAGTTCTCAACGACGCGGGTGAGTTGTCCGGACTCATGTCCTATCTGCGCGATAAAGGCCGCAATACGCCTAGCCGTGATGATCTGAAACCGCACCATGGCTGTATTCAGGACAGGAACAAAAACGCCGGCAACTGGGCCGGCGTTCGGGAGGATCTGCAGCAACTGCTGCTGGGTGATGGGCATACTTTTCTCCGGGAAAAAATAATCCGGCACTTGGCGGGCATCGGAATTGCGCTCTCGGCTATGGAGAGGTCGGCCACGCAATAGTGGTTGGGTAACCTGGTTGCTGCTCAATCTTTTTCAGCGCTAACTGGTAGGCCGCGTAGGCCTCGAAGGTCGCCGTATCCGCAGCATCGAGCAACCCGGCAATGTAGGCGTTAACCATGCCGGCAGTGACTTGATTGGCCGCCGACATTAGCGCATTGCACTGAGCCTGAGCGACTGCAGCGGCATCAAGCAGCCACTCAGTACCGCTCCAGACGTAGTAAGCACCGGGACAAGGGAGCAACGTATATTCGCTGGGGAGCTCGCCAAGCTCGGACCACTCCTGCGCTGCGCCGGTGGTCACGCTGTACACCGTCCCGCGATGATCGGCGAGTTGAACCGGCGCAGCGTTGACGAGCACCCAAACATTGCCCGGATCAGGCGTCGGCAACAAGTCGGCCAGCTCGACGGCATTGCTCGGCAACTGACAGCCCAAGCCAGGAACTTCGGGAAGAGAAACCGGGCCAACCAAGACACCCAGTGCATCAAACACGTAAATGGACATAAAACACCTCAGATCAATTTAATTCGGCCCGGGTAGGCAATGTTTATCGGGCGAGTCTCAGAACCTCCGGCGTACCCCGAGGCCCCGGCAACCCACTGCGCGTAGTTGTTAGTACCACCCCCCATCATTGTCGTGCCAAATGTACCTGCACCAGGCAGGGAGTGGTTGTGAGATCCGAATTGGCTGGCCTGCGAGCTACCCGCCGCACGATTCAGGTCAATTCCGAGAGACTCATCAGCGGGGCGCTGGAATCGACCCCGGGCATCTGGACAACGGAACGTGGTGGCACCGTCGCCAGAAGTCCATCCACCCTCCATGCCGGCGCGAGCGGCTTCAGTGGTCAGCATTCCTGACTGTTGCGCGTGGTCCCACAACCAGGGGAAGGAGGCCCGCGTCAACAGCGCGCCGTTCATGGCGCCGTAACCACCGGGATTAAACGAGGACGTGGTTTCAAGTACCGACCGACCCAGCGGAGTACCGTCGTAACGACTTATCGGCCACCAGTTGCCCGCGCCATCACTGCGCAAATGCCAGTAATCGCACGCCCCCATCAGGACCAAGAATGAATATCCAGCCGCATTCAGGTGGGTGTGAAATTTGATTTTGTCGGTCCCTGACGCAGTGACAACAAGGGTATTGGTGGTGTTATCCAAGCGACGAACAATGAAGTCAGTCACGCCAAGTGCCGTGTTAGAGGTAGGCAGCGTGATCGTCCGGTTAGACGCCGTCGCGTCAATAATGACCAACCCCCTCTGCGCGGCGGTCAGCGTGGTATCCGCACTGATACTGGTGACATTGCCGGTTATCTGGCCCAGTTGGGCCGCGTGCTGGCTTTGCGTTGCTGGAGCGATTTGCTCAGCCGCGCCAGTGCAGAACAGCAGGATGTATGAGCCTCCGCCGATAGAGGTGTTCCACTGCACCCATGCGTCACCGTTGGCGACCAGCTCGCCACCTCGAAGGGCTGAATGGGCACCCCCAACCATAGCGACGGCCCCCAGGCCGTCGTTGATCGTGCAGGCACCAGTGTTCGCCGTTTTGACCTTGAAGCGCAGGGGCTGGCCTTCGACGCGGGCGGTGATCGCCGGCGTGAAGTTGCAGACGTAGTTATTGGCCGTGCCGGTGTCGATGGCAAAGCTGCTTGCAGCAGATTGGCCAAGGGTACCGATGGCTTTCAGTAACTGCGTCAGGTCAACTTCACTGGGTACCATTCCCGCCGCTGCAATCACATTCAACACCTCGCTCGTGATTGCGTTGCCCCATGTCGACGGAATCAAAGATCCCGGCGTCCCGGTGACCGGGCTCTCATCCACAAACTGTCCATTCACTAGCCCAACGCCGGGCACACTCTTTGGATAATCCACTTTTCTATCCTCTAGTCATAATTGATGTAAACCAGCGTATGCGCTGGTGCGCTGCGGTGTATCAAGCATTCCAAGGCATTGCCCGGGTTCATGCCAAAACGCTCGCCCCAGTAGCTGGCGCCGAAACGCCGCCCAAGCAGCAGGCGGCCGCCGGTGTTTAGGGTCCACATGAACTGCGCCTGCAAGGTACCGAAGTGCGCCGCACCGAAACGCGAGCGCCCCATACGCGGCGCCCTGAGTTCGGTGATGGTGGCGTTCGGGTAGCCTTGGGTGCGGGCAATCTCGACGAAATAGCCGATGGTCTGGCTGCCGACCGCGAGCAGTCGCCGGCGTACGGCGAGACGGCGATCGTCGAACAGAGGGGGTGCGCCCAGGCACGGGTCCGGCAGGTTCATTACCCGTTCCCAATCAGGCACCAGCTCGCTGACACCGGCCGGGTCCATTTCATTGAGCAGGTCGGCGGCGCGGGCGTCGAGGCGGGCCAGTTCCTGGGCGACGCCTGCAAGGACATCTTCGAGTTCCGGCACCCGCTCGGGGTCCCAGGCTGGGCCGCTGGGCAGCAGGCTGCGCAGTTGGGTGTGGTATTGCGCGGCGGTTCTTATGCCTGCCATACGCAACCTCCAAAGGTCAGCAACTGGTTGTTGGCTGCTGCTACATCGGCGATCGGCGACAAGAGTTTGTGGTCGTTTTCGCCGGTGGCGCTGCTGATGGCTTCGGCGATGTGGGTCAGCAGCAACGTGTCGCCGAGGCCCGCCTCGCGGTTATGCAGATCGCGTAGTTGCGCCTCGACAGTGGTGCGCACAGCGGTGGTGTCCGGGGTCAGGCTCAATCGGTAAGTGACAGGCACTTGCACTGGTGCCAGCACGTGCAACTCGGCAGTAACCGGGCGCAGCGGTTCGATGTAAGCCTGAACTTCGGCCAGTTGCGCGGCGGTCGGGACGGGTTCCGGGTCGTTATCGCGCATGATGAACAGCCCGACGGTGCCAGGACCAAGGTAGCTGCCGAGACACCACGCGCGAGTCACGCCGGGGCATTCCAGCGCCCAGGTTTCGTAGTCTTGCGCCGAGCCGCCATGGGGAATGATGCGATAGGAACTAATAACCCGGGAGCGCAGCGACTCCAGGCTTTCTCGCGCCACACCACCGTTGAGCCCCGGCGCCAGTACGGTAAAGCTATTGCCGACGATCCCCGCAATCGGCTGTACCGGAATCAGCGTCATGCCGGCCTCGGCATTGCCCAGGCTGCCGGCCTCGAGCGCGGCGATGGTGGTGCTGTTGAGGCCGTTGCTGGTGATGCCAGCGGCGGTCACTTTATAGGTGCGACCGTCGCTCGATTGCAGCAGGGTGTCGACGTCCAGCACGGCACCGGCGCTGGCGGTAAAGCTGACGCTGCCGCTGGCCGCTTGTGCGGATTTGCGCGGCTGGTTCAAACGCAGTGCGGCGATCCGTTCCAGGGTCGACTCATCCGCCTTGTCCGGAAGGATCTGCTCGGCGATCCAGTCCAGGTAGCCATACAGGCCGTAGGCGGCGCCACCGAGGGTGCGGGCCAGCACTTGCGCATCGGACTGGCGCAGCGAATCGCTGGCCAGGTCGCTTTGGGTGCGCTTGATCAGCACCGGCAGCGAAGGGGTTTCAAACGGCATAGATCACCTGCCAACTGTTATCAGGGTTGATGTCCAGGCGTTCGCCATCGGCCAGGGTCAGGACCGTGCGCAGGTTCAGGCGCTGGGCGTCGAGGCGTTCGCTGATGATGTCGATGGCGCTGCAGTGGCCGTCGTCGATCAGCCATTGCAGGGCTTCGCGGGCGTAGAACTCGGCGTCCATCTGGGTCTGGCGGGTCAGCTTGACCCGGCGCAACAGCCACAGCCGCGAACCGATGCGGTCGTCGGCCACCGTAGGAAAGCTGTCGCCCCACCAGCCGAAACGCTCTTCGTCGTCGAGGGCATCGTCATCGGCGGCACGGCGCCAGGTGAACAGGCTGATCAGCACTGAACGGGTCAGTGCGGCGTGGAGGTTTTGGCTGATCAACATCACTGCCCTCCCGCCGGTACACCGGTCTGGCCGTTGCCCGCTTGCACGCCGCCATGCACGTGTTTGATCTGGCTGATGCCACCGGCAATCTGATCGCCGGTGGAGACGATTTTTCCGGTCTGGTTGATCACCGGGCTGTCGATGTTCACCGCACTGCTGGCGCGGATATTCAGGGTGGCGGTTTCGATGTCGATGATCCGCCCGCGCTTGAAGTGGATCTTGTCGCCTTCGTCGGTGTAGATCGCCACTTCGCCAGGGGCCAGAGACTGGAGGCGATAACGACGGTCGGCGACCACTAGCACGATGGCGTGGGAGCGATCACCGCCCAGAAACGTGGCGACACCTTCGGCGCCGGCCAGCGGATTGCTGGTGAAACCGTAGGGTTCGAAGTGCTCCATGTCGTCGTTCACTTCGCCGGCGGTGAGGCGCATTTGCAGCGATTGAAGCTTGGTGGCCGAGTTGGCGAGCACGACAGTGCCGCGCGCCAGGAGGCGTGTCAGTAGGCTCATGTTGAATTCCTTGGAGGAGCGAGGCCGAAGGCTGCGACCTTTTAAGGGGCTACCTTTTAAGGGGCTATCAGGTTTTCTTCGGGGGCTCGGGATTGGCATCGAAGGTGTGCGGCGGTGCGACTTGCAGGGTGGTGATCGAACCTTGCGCCGACAGCGAGTAGGTCACCTTGGAAATCAGCATGTCGTCATCGAATCCCAGCACCGGATCCTTGACCCGCACCAGCGTGTTATGGCGCCACAGATCGCCGTTCGATTGCCGCCAACCCTGCACTTGGTAGGTGGTGGTTAAAGCCTTGCCGACGCGGGTGGCGCTTTCCCAGTTGGCCCGTTGCAAGGCGAGATCGGGATTGATCTGCATGCCTTCGTTGATCACCGTGACCCGCCGACGCTTGTAGCTCAGGTCGGCAGACACCGATTCAACCTCGCTGACCGCCGCCCCGCTCTTCTTGTCCGTGCCCTTTTGCTGACCGATGACCCGGTATTCGGAAAACACCTGGCTGTAATCCATCGGCGCGTTGGCCGACAGAATATTCTTGCCCAACTCCAGCGCATCGCTGGCTCGGCCACCACTGCCAGGCCGGGCCAACACCAACCGGCCCTGGGCATCATCGGTAGAAAACACCCGGAACAGCGTCAGCAAGCGGTCGATGGATTGAAACACCGTTTCCCCCGGCACGATGGTGTGACTGCTGAGCCGGGCGGTCTCGGGAATTTCACTGACCACAAAGACCTTGTAGGTGATCGCCAGCGCTTCGACGATGCTCAACAGCGATTGCTCATGCCATTGGTTCGGGCGGTTGGTCGCGGCGCAATCCACCAGGTCCTGAGTACAAGAACTGCCTTCGATGTTCAGGCTGATCTGTCGCCCGTCATAACTGATCGGCGCCTTGAACACATACCCGGTCAGCACCAGATCCTGGCCGATGCGCACTTCACAGGCGTCACCGGGCTGGATGCGCTTGTCCACGGTCTGTCCCGGCCATTGCCAGGTGATGTTGAGTTTAAAGGTGCGGAACTGACGCTCCAGATCCGCCGTGATTTCCACGCTTTTCCAGCCACCGTATTCCAGGCCGCCGACTGTCAACGTGACGCGGTTATCCATCTCGTTCATGGTTCACTTCCCGGAGACTTTCACATCGTTCGGCGCGTACCCTGGATGGGTAATCCCGTTGCGCTGAATCACTTCGGTGACCCGCGTTGCGTCGGCAAATTGCTTGTACGCCACGACCAGCGCCGGAAGGCTTTCCTGAAAAGACTTGCTGACCTGTCGTACACCCGACGAAGCCACTGCCTTGAGATGCGCAAGCAGCGCCTGCTTCACATCGTCGATGGCCAGATAGTGCGCGGGACTGGCCTTGTCCAGCATCGGGTTGATCGCCTCGACAAGCGCCTTTTGCAGCGCTTTCAAATCGTCGGTGACCGGCACTTCCTGCCGGGTGACCGGCAGGTTCGCCTGCTGCTCCAGCGATGGTGTCGACGACAGTTTCACCGGTGTCGACGCGACCGGCATCGAGGCGACCCATTGCGCCACTTTGACCAGCAGCGTGTCCTGTACCAGATCGGCCATGGCTTGCGCCGCGGCCGTGGTGTCCTTGCCGGTGGTGAGCTTTGGCGCATCGGCCTTGCGGATGGCTTCGAGCTGTTGGGACACGTCGGCAATCACGCCGCGATAACCCTCCTTCGCGAAGTCCTTGAGCGATTTGATATCGCCGAGCAAGCCCTTGAATTCCGCCGCCACTTCCTTGGGCAGCTCCTTGACCGCTTTGACCAGCTCGGTGATCTGCCGGTACTCCTCGATCAACGGTTTGAGCTGTTCCTTGATCACGTCATACACCCCGGTCAGGCTATTGCGCAGATTGTTGATACCGATCCGCGCAGCCTGGATCCGGATCATGACCTCTTCGAACCGCGCCACCGCCGAACCCAGCAAAGTGTCGGCCTTGGCCAGCAGCACCTTCTGCGTGCTGACCGTGGCCGTCGGAAACGGCAGCGGTTCATCGGGGTAAAACTTCAGCGCAAAGGTCACCAACCCGCCGTCCTGGCGGGTGTGGGTCATGTCGCATTCGCCGACCTTGACTTGTAGCCGTCCCAGCCACGGGTGGACCAGTTCACCACTGCCCTGTTCCAACGCCTTGAGCAGCTTGTCGCGTTGCTCCAGGCAATCGGGGCCGACGATGAACGCCGTCAGATCGTGGATCTTCGCCTGCTGGCCAAGGCCCTCGAAAAACGGCAGGTCCCGCTGCGGATACTCGTGCAACTGGCCCTTTTTACCGACCGGGGTTTTCGCCTGATCGACCCAGAAACCGACACCGCGAAAGGACGCCGGCAACAAACGGTCACGCCAACTCATTGGAGCCTCCCAGGGAAAGTGAGCGGTAGCCGATGCGCGAGTTGAGCGACAGCCCCGGTTGATTGGTTTGCGGTTGATCGGTACGCAGCCCGGCCGGCGCGTTTTCGAAGCGAACCGTCAGGCCGCCTTCGAGTTGCGTGCGATTGTTGGCGGCGCTTTGTTGGATCAAGGCGTTGGAGTTTTGAGTCAGAGAACCGGGCTGCAACAACGACGACTTGAGCGGCAAACTGCCGGGAGTCGCCAGCGCGTTTGAGGGCTGCTCGGAAGCGGCATTGATGAACGCCGCCGCCGGCGCAAACTCCCCCTTGCCTTCAGCATTGGTTTTCTTTTGCACCTCGGTGAAGCTTTCGACCTTGCCGGTAATTTGGGCGATAAAACCACCAAAGCTACCGCCAAGCATCTCCTGGATGGGCGCCAGAATGGCCCGGAGCTTTTCCGCTTTTTCACTGAAAAACTGAACCACGGATGCCCATGTTTCGCTCAGTGCATCCAAGGGCGACCAAGTGAACAGCCCGCTGAGGTAGGAAAAGAACGCCTGCGCTCCAAGCTTGATCGACTCCCAGTAGCCCGAGAACATGGCAGGGACCTGATCCCAAGCGGCGGCAATGGCGTCCAGCGGCACCCAGTCGAACAGGCTGCGCAGTTTCTCCTTCACCGGCACAGTCAGTGCCACGAGCAGATCCCAGATCGCCGCAAACAAACCGACAACGGCCCCCCAGTTGTTCAGGATCATTCCGTAGGGCGTCCAGGCAAACCACGCCTTGAGGAAGTCGAATCCTGCACTCACGACTGCTTTGACTTGATCAAAAATTGCCGAGAAAACGCCGCTGATCGGAGCCCAATAACCGACAACCTTTTGCCAGAGCCCGGCGAAAAACGTCGAAATCGGCTCCCAGTTGGTAATGATCACACCGGCCGCCATGGCAATGCCCATGGCTATCAGCATGATGGGATTGGTCTTGAGCACCATGCTCATCAGATCGAACACTTGCGTCGCGCCGGTCACGGCCGTTTGCATTGCCGAAAATGCGATGGCACCTGCCGCCAACCCTTCGACCAGTTTCGGGTTGTCATCAAGCAGGCTGCCAAATCCTACCAACAACGGTTGAAGACCTGCCGTTATGGTCGCGACAGCAGGCTGCAAGGCCGTGTTGGCCGCGATCGACACCTGCTCCATCGAGCGACTGAACACATTCATGTTTTGCGTAGCGCTCACCGGCGCTTTCGGCAAATCAACGCCTTCGGCTGCTTCATTGACTTCGGTCAATTTGCCCTTGAACGCGTCGGACACCTTGATCGCATCCATGAACGGCGTGATCACGCTACCGCCCTTGAACAAGCCGCTGATGTCCAGTTTGCCGAGGCCTGTCTGCTCCAGATTTTTCTTGAAGCTCTCGACTTTTTCCCGAAGGGCGCCGAGTTTGGGTGACAGTTCATCGATGCCCGTGAGCAGCACCGATGTTTTCCCTTTCGTTTGTGTGTCTGCCATCACTGCACCTGCTGCATCGCATTGATCCGTTGCGCGTGCTCCAGCGATTCGCGGAGCACATCCAGTGGCCTGGCCATCATCTGTTCGGGGTCAACCTTCCAGAACCAGGCCAGGTCATAGGCGACTGCGATCAGGTCGGTGATGGCTCCGACGCCGCACTCATGAAAAAACTCGCGACCGCCCAACTCAGCGTATTGAGGTCAGCCAGATCCAGCTGGTTGACCGACGACGGCGGGATGCCGGCGCACACGGCGATGTATTTGGCCGCGACGTCCATGTCGAGGCTGACCTCTTCGCTCTTGTCGATCTTGTACGGCAGCGCCTTGATCGCTCGCACTTCCTGCACCGTCGGGCGGCGCAGGTTGAGCTCGGTCAAGGGCTCGCCGTGGGCTTCGATCGCAACTTGAAGCTTCACGGCGTTGCTCATTGCCAGGTCCCCTTGATGCCTTCGAATTTCAGTTCGATGGTGGCGTCGTCGCCTTTGGATACCGGCTCTTCCACCAGGTAGGCGCCGGCCAGTACGTAGACTTTGCCGTTGCTGAATTCGCAGGTGACGGTCATGTCGGAGCCTGCGATCAGTTGCTTGAGCGGGAAGTCCGCGGTGTGCAGCGCCGTCACTTTGAACGACGGCGCGATGTCGGTTTCCTTGTAGAAGCCCGGCACGACGGTTTCCCGTTTTACGGCCATCAATGGTGCTTCGCAGCCGCCGTTGATGGTCAATTGAGCGCCGTCCACTTTGACGTAGCAGGTGCCCGCAATCAGTTGACCCATGGTGTTTCTCCCTTCAAATAAAAAGCCCACGCGCGGTGGGCCGAATTCACACAGTCAAAGGCAGCGATCAGGCTGCGTCGTCGTACTGCAGACGGAACTGGTTGAGCAGCGCGAACACGCGCAGGCCGTTGATGTAGTCCGGCGGGAACAGCACATTGACCCGACTCGGGTCCTGGGTGTCGCGCTCGACGATCAGGTGTTCGGCGAACAGCTCGGCGTTTTCCACATGGCCTTCCAGTTCGAGCTTGGCGTACTGGGCGATCAGCTCACCGCGAATGGTGCTCGGGGTAACTATTGGCTGGCCGGCGCCGAAACGGGTGCCGTCGGAGGCCAGTTTGTGGCGACCGTATTTGCTGGTGATCACGCTTTGCAGACGACGCACGATGAACGCCGACTGGTGCATGGTTTCGCTGTCCAGGTAGGAGTTGTCTGCCTGGCCGTAGGCGTTCTTCTGATAGGTGGTGATCGAACGCTGAATGCGCACGTAGCCGCCTTCGTAATACGCGGTGGCGATGCCGTAGTTGAGCAGCGACTGACGCTCGGTCAGGGTGAACCGCTCGCTCGCCGGAGCCGGGTCGAGACCTGGCAGGCTGCCGCTTTGGGTCGGACGGCTGGCGTCGGCCGAGATGAACACCGAGGTGCGCGCAGCCAGTGCGGCCGCCTGCACCCAGAACGGTTGCGGTACACCCGGTTCCAGCGCCTGGATGGTCATGTGCTGGTCGTTACGCGCTTGCCCTGCCGCCACCAGAGTGCCGACGGTGCCGCGCTTGGCGCTATAGACGTGACCGAACAATTGCTTGGCCCAGGACCAACGACCGGTGCTGTCATCCATGACCGCTTGCCAGGTGTTGAGCGTCGACAGATCCGACCACGGCATGCAGATGAACTCGAACGGTTCATCGCCCAGCGCCGCCACGGCAGCCACTTGATCCGGCACACCGGCACCGCCGGTCATGGCGGTGATGGCCGAGGTCAGGCCCGCCGGGGTTTCTTCGCCGTTGCTCTTGCCCAGGCGATTGAATTGCAGGCTGATGTCGTTGCCGCTGTCACCAGTCCATTTGGCACTCAGGGTGACCACGCCTCCGACCGCCGCCGCAGTGACTGGCAGATCAGCGCTGGCATTGATTTTCAGGGCCAGGGCGGTGGCCGCTTGCGCCGCGGTGGCGCCGTTGACGATGGCTGCCTGAACGCGAACTCCGCCGACGTACAGGTTGAGCACGCCGCTTTGGGTCGCCGCACCGGTCAGAGTCAGCACGCCTTTGGCAATGCTGCCTTCGGTGCTGTGCAGCGGCAGGCACCAGATCTCGCCGATCGGGTCGGTCTTGCGCCAGGTTTCGTACATCGAGGCGAGCATCGAGCCCTGGCCGCCAATGCTTTTGGCCAGCGCCACGCTGGACACCAGCACCAGTTTGCCGGCATCGGCTGGCGCGATGTTGTCGTTGACCTGAGCGACAATCAGACGGCGCATGGCCGACGACGCGCTATTGGCGGCCGAGTTGTCCATTTCGGCATAGAACAGCGGAACACGAATGTCCGCGGGGATGTTGCTGAATCCGATCGCCATTATTTGGCTCCCTGTGGTTTCGCCGCTTTCACGGCTTTGGTAGTGATATCGCCATCGGCCAGACGTCGACGCCACCAGGCGTTGTCCGGCACTTCACGGCCCTCGAGGGGCAACAGATCGCCCGCTTCCGGGTCCGGCACGACACGGCCCGGGGCCGGCAGCACGGTGATGCGTTTGCTCATGGGGTTACGTCTCCAGAGAAAGTCAGTTCCAGGCGCCCGTCGGGGCCTGGGCGTTGCAGATTGGGGTCCGCCGGGTCGATCGCATCGACCCGCACGGTGACCCCGGTAAAGGACGACAAGCCGTCCAGTTCACGCTCGTGCCAGCTCTGTGCCGGTTGCCCCGGCAAATTGCGGCCGAGCTGGAATTCGGCGAAAAAGCGCAGGCGATAGAGCACACGGCTGCTGTTGATGGAAACCAGCTCACCGCCGTCGTAAGCGATGGCGTTGTAGTCGTTGCCAGGCTTGAAACCCACCAGTGCGCGCCACAGTTCGGCGCGCAGGTCGTGCAACAGATCCAGCGCTTTTGTAGCGTCCGTGGTGTCGAGCACCAGGGTGACTTCGAAGCGGTCGCGGATCGGTTGCAGCATCAGGTTTTGCGCCACGCTTTTGCTCGCCACATCGGCGATGGGGACGACGTAGGCGCAAGGCGTGGCGAGCGGGTTGTTGGCTTGCAGGGTGGTGAGGTCAATGCCCGCCGCCACACGATTGGCCAGGCTCGGGCATTGCTCACGCAGCTGCGTGAGGATCGGCGTGATCTTCATGAGGGCGCTCCAGAATCGAATGAAATGAGTGAGCAGCGACGCAAATTTTTGTAGCAGCTGCCGAAGGCTGCTACGGGGCGGGGGTGATTTTGGGTGTGGGCTATGCCTTGGCGTCCAGGCAGGTCGCGTCAATCTTGCAGCGATAGCTTTTTTCTCGGTCGCCGGTGGCGGTGACCTTGTCGATCGACCAACGCCCGCGCATGAAATCCGGCCAGGTGGGGTCCAGCAGCACGACCCCTTCAGCGGACAACCCCGGATTGCCAGGGCATTCGATCGTCACCTTGAGTGCTTCGCGCATCATCCGACGGGTCTCGCCTTCGGCGGCGGCCCGGGCATCGTCTGCGCTCTGAAACCGCTGGCGAAGGGTCTTGAACGGCGCGATGCCGCTCTCCTCGACCCGCACTTTACCGGCCGCCGCGTCCCACCAACTGGTCTTGCAGCCCTGGTATTTCGCCCGGGCGGTTTCATCCAGGACGGCGGAGATAAAGGCGTGATCGCCTGGGCGATTGTTGGTCGTCACCGACAGCTTTATGGTCGGCAGAACTTTGCCCGATAACGATTTCGCCTGACCGCGCCGTGCCAGCACATACAGCTCGTTGACCGGTTTGGCGACGGCATCATGCAGGTAGGCCAGTCGCGTCAGAAAACCCATGTCGGTTTCGTTGGACTGGTCGATGTGCGCGATTTTTATCAGCGACAGGTCCGGGGCCACACGAGGGGAAAACCCGTGCCTGGATGTCAACTGGCGGAACAAGGCACCCAAGGTCGTCGGACCATGGCTGACCGATCGGCGCTGTTTGAACCCGGTCTGATCCGTCGCACTGAACGGCGCCGCCGTGGCCACCAGCGTCAGACGCAGGGGAAACAGAGTCGGCGTGCGCCGGGTAATGACGAACTCGCCTTTATCCACCAGCCCCGATTCCAGATAACCGACCCGCAGGCCGATTTTTCCGCCCAGGCTGGGCAACCCTTCAAGCCCATCCAGACTGATCACGAGCGTCAGTTGATCGGATTCAATTCCCGCTGCGTCGATGTGTGTCCAACTGATTAATCGTTCGTTGAGCAGCGCAGCATTCGCGCCGTAAATTTCCACAGCAGGCGTGAAACCCAGTGACATGCTGCCTCCTTAATCCCAGGCCGAAACCGGTGTGGGTGCGACGGGTTTCGAATCCACTTCCGGCAGCACAACCCACAACCCCGCCGGCAATATTGCCCCCCATTCGGCAAGCTCCGGATTAAGACGCCAAAGCGCTTCTTCGGTGGCATCGTCACCACGCTCAAGCTCGCGGTACAGCAACAGATTCACCGAATCACCGGCGATACTTCGAACCCTACGCATTGGCGAACTCCGTCAACTCGATAGTCCAATCGACCACCATCGCGGTGCCGTCATCAAGGATGTTGTTTTGGGTTTCCGACACCTTGTTGATCTGCCACAGACCCCAGTTGCGGCCGATGCCGTCAACCAAGGGCAAAGGGATGCGCAGCGCCTGCAAGGCACGCAGCTCATCGAGCCGATCCATGGCGGTCGCGTACATCGACTTGCCTGTTATCGTCAGCCCTTGCAGGCCTTGGCCGACCTGACTGGATTTGGGTTTGCTGGTGAGGATGTCGATGCTCTTCCAGCCGCCGTCCGAGGTGCGCACCAGGCTGTGGTAAGCGAAGCTTCTGGACAGGCCGAAAATGAAACTGCCGAGTGCCATTTGCTGACGCATCACGTACCTCCATCAGTCAGGGCCGCATCACTTCGCATGGCGAGTGAGTTGGGCATGGTCATGAGTCCGAATTGACCCGTGATCTGTTGCACAACCAGGTTCGCCAATTGACTGGCGCTGGCCTGATCCTGGCCGTTGATGTAGATGTTCGCGTTAACCGTGTTCTGTTGATTACTCGTCTGGGCGTTGGTCAGGTCTTTGCTGACCTGATCTGGAGCGGCGAGCTTGTCGGCGGGTGTAGCGAGTTTCTCACCCAGCCATTCCCCTCCCCAACTGCCCGCCATTCCCCCCAACAAACCACCGATTACGCCACCGACCGCCGTGCCCAGAACAGGCACCACGCTGCCGATCAGGGCGCCGGCAGCAGCGCCAGCATAAGTACCGGCGAGTCCGCCACCGGCCGAGCCCAGCGCCCCGCCGACCGCTTTGGTATCACCCGCCTGCAAGCCTTTGACGGCATCGTAACCAGCACTGAGCAGCATCAGCGGCGCGACCCGCTTGGTGACTGCCGAGCCCATTCTGGCGGCACCCAGCAAGCGACTCCCCGTCGACATACGTGGCAGTTTGGCTGCGCTTTTTGGGATGGGCTTGATCGCGGCTTTTCCAGGAGCTGCGCTTTTTCCGGCCCTTGCGCCTCGGGATTGCTTTTTGCCCTTACGACCGCGCTCCTTGGCATCGGCTGTCAGATCCCCCGTTTCGGGAATCGGTCGCGCACCTGCCAGGACCAGAAGTTTTGTTGCTGCGGCGGTGATGGCCGAGGCCATCGCGACCTTGATTTCAGCACCACGCGCCAACGCAATGGCTCCCGCGAGCACCAGCAATCCTGCAGTAGCTTTCGGTTGTGCTTCAGCGACCCCGCTCAAGCCATCGGCCAATGCGCCGAGCGACACCATCAAACCATCAGTCAACGGCGCCAGGGCATTGCCGCCCGCCGCGAACATCCGGTTCTTACTCGCATCCAGCGCATTCCAGCGCCCTTGCGAGGTTTCCCCAAGCGCCTCGGCGGATTTCGCTACGGAACCGTTGAACTTCGGCAACGTCCCGTCGGATGTCCGCTCGGACACCAGTAAAAAAGCCTTTTGGACGTCTTCCGGTTTTTTCAACAGTTCAAGAATCGCCGCGTTATCACCAAACAATGTCTTGGTCAGTGACTGCTGTTCTTCTGCAGGTTTTTTCTTCAGTGCTTCAAGCACCAGGTTGATCGTTCCCGGCGCGTCCTTGCGCAGGCCATCAGCCAACATCCCTGGATTGAATTTGCCGTCCAGGTCAGACCAAGCCTTGCGCTGTTCCGGTGAAGCCGCGTCCCCCTTGGCCAAAACCGTGGTGAAACCTTTCAAAGCTTCACCGGCACCGGCCTTGTCCGCGCCGCTGTTCAAGAACGCCGCCGCGAGCGCCGCCATCTGTTCCGGCGTCATGCCCGCGGCGATGCCCGCCTCGCCACTGCGTTGCACCACAGAACCGATGTCTGCCGCTTTGACATTCAGACCGCTGTTGCCGAGATGGTTGGTTGCATCCGCCAGACTCAGGCTTTGTCCGCGATCCAGCTTCATCGAATTACGCCAACCCAACAGCATCTCGCTGGCGGCCTTGACGTCGAGATTGAACGCCGACGCCGTCACCGCGCTATCTCGGGTGAAGTTCAGCAGTTCGTCCTGCTTTTTAGCCGGGTCGAGCCCGTCCCCGATACCCGCCTTCGCCGCCGCCAACTCGACCTGAGCCAGTTGAACCGCCGTTGCCCCGCTCGGAGCAACCTGCTTGTCAGTGGCCATTTTCAGGTTGGCCTCCGACAGTTTCTGCAACTGGACGTTGTCCAGTTTCAGCACTTGGTTGAGCTCAACCATCGCCAATTCGGTCGCCATCGCCGACTTGAGCAAATCCGGCGGCGTGCGCTGATCAACCTCAGCCTTTAACTTGGACTTTGGTTCACTGCTTGCCGCGGGCATCGAAGCACTCGCCTTGAGCAGCGACTGCTGCGACGACAGGGCAATGTTCAGCAACGCCAGCGCTTCGCGAAGCTTGACCTGTTCCGACACCAGCAGACGGATGTCGAGGCTGGCCGTGGTCAGTGCCAGGTTCAGGCCCGACGTTTCAGAGGCGCTGCCCAGTTGCGGCAATTCGATGCTTGCCGCACCGGACAGTGAATACTTACTGCCTGCCATCCTGCTCTACTCCTGTTTCACGCCAAGGCGAGTGATCGCGATGTCGTAGCGGCGCAAGGCCTTGCCGGCGTCCCACTCCAGAATCTCCGCCTCACTTACCGAGTAAATGAGCGGCACCACATCGAGGATTACTTCGATGTCGCGCTCCGAAAGAAGTCCGCCGGTTTGTTTAAAAAATCGTCGATGCGTACCTGAAGCTGTGTCCAGTCGGGCACGGTCAGCAGGTCCAGATCGGGCAACATCAGCCCGGTGCAATGAGCGGTGATGAACTCGGCGCGTTCCTTGGCCGTCTTCAGTTTTTTCATTGCTTTGGTGGCGCGCAGCACCGGCATTTCCAGGGTCAGCGAGGTCATGCTGCGGCCTGCCACGTTGAGCGGTTGCAGCAGTGACACTTGATCGGGGTCTACCGATTGTTCGCCCTGCGCTTGCTGTTCCAGAAAGTACGAAGCCGGGCGAGTCGACATCTCATGCACGTACTGCGCGATGCTCACGTAGTCCGGGCGTTTGAGCTGGTCCAGTTCCTTGACCGACAACCCCGTGGCCAATCTGGCCAGCTCGAAGAACTGATCGTCCTCATCATCGCCGGCACGGGCCAGGGCCTCTTTTTGCGCGGCGTAGTACAACGGTTTGAGTTGGATCTGCTCGATCTCGGATCCGTCATCACCGGTAATTGGTGACAACAGGACATGCTTGGGAGGTATCCAGGACATGTAAGAAATTCCTTGGTGATTCATGAAAGGCTGCTGCGCAGGGATCTGTTTGCCACAATCCTTGTGGGAGCGAGCCTGCCCGCTCCCACAGGTTGTGCGCCTTGGTTGGCCTTCGTGTTACGGCAGCAACACGGCGCGGCGGGCATCACCGAGAATGTCGACGCCGTTGAGCACGAACTTCTGGGTGCGCACGTCGACATCGATCACTGGAACGCCGTTTTCCAGGCGGTTGTAGGTGCGGCAGGAGAGCTCCAGGGTGGTCTTGGGTTTTTCACCCATTTTCACGATGGCTTCCTCGAGGACCTTCAGCTTGCCGCCGACGGTGTGGTAGGTGAACCAGGTGTTACCGTCCTGATCCTGACCGGCTTCACGCACGTTCAGCAGGATGTCGTCGCCCAGCTTCACGCCCAGCGCCAGCATCACTTCGGGACCGGCGCCCTGCAGGATCAACTTGGCGCCCAGGGCCTTGGCGCTCTTGGCCATCTCCTCGACGATGAAGCGGCCGCCGACCATGTTTTCCATGTCGAACTCGATCTTCGGCGGTGTGAACTCTTCCACGGTCGCCGACAACGGCAGGCCTTGCAGGGTGGCCGCGATGGCCTGTCTTACGCGGTTGGTAAACATTAGAGAACGTCCTCCAGGAACTGCTCGATGATTTCATCGCGGGCGTTGAGTTGATAAATCATGTGTTCGTTCGGTGCGTAGCGGCCGTAGTCGATGACCACATACCAGGTACCGTTTTTGTACTTCTCGACGCTGTTCAATTCCGGGTGCAGGTACACGCTGCCGCCGGGGATGGTTTCGTCGGCGACCAGGGTTTGCAGCCAGTCGTTGATGCGCTTGACCTCCTGATCCATGAACGACTTGGTCAGGTTCTTGGCCATGGCTTTCTGACCGGCCTTTACCAGCTTGCGGCTGATCGCATCTTCAAGGCCTACATAGCTGATGAACTTGCCGGTGACGGAGCGGTTACCCAGCAGCGAGAAGCCGCCGAGGATGGTCCGGGCGTAGTAGCTGATGCCGTAACGGTTGAGCAGATCGCCTTCGGTGGAGGTGTCGAGGATGTTGTATTCCACGACTCGCGAAACGTCTTCGGCGTAGGTCACCTGGTTGCCCGGGCTCTCCCATTGCTTGACCTTGGCGAGCGCGGCGATGGCCAGGCTCGATGGCGCCAGGAACACGTTTTTCTTCGCAGCCTTGGAGTACACCGACGGCATGTTGTGCACCAGCAGGCAGCGGTCGAAACCGAGGTCCGCGCCGCCCAGCTCCTTGCTGTAAGTCACTTGATCGGCGACTGCGGCATCCTTGCCGTCGAGTACCACGCGAGCCTTGATGCGTTTGCCGAACGAGGCGAACTCACTGGCCACTGCTTTGGTGCCGGTGAAACCCGGCGCACCGATGATCGTCAGGTCTTCCGGCACACCACCAAGTGCGGCCAGACCCAGTTTGCGACCGGTCACTGGCTCGATGCCGCCGATCACGTTATTCAGGGTGTCGGCGGGGGTTGCGCCCTCTTCGACGATGACCACGTAGACCGGCACCTTGACCACTTTGAGGATCTGGAACACCGCGTGGAACAACGTGCCCGACTCGGTGCCGGTCGGGTCCAGCAGCGCCTGGGTGGTGAAGCTGTTGATGCGGAACGGGGCGTTACGCGGAATCAGCAGATCCGCTTTCGGCGCAGTGCCGACCAGACCGATGACGTTGTCACCCAGGCCACCCATGGCCTCGGGGGATTCAGTGGCATTGACGGTAATGCCGTTGTGCTCGAAGTTCAAAACCTCAGCCATGGTTATTCAGCCTTCTTGGCAGCGGCCTTCAAGGCCTTGTTGGTTGTAGAGGCCGACTCGGCAGCCTCGGTTTTTTTCAGCTCCAGACGACCAGCGCTGCGCAACGCACTGGCCTCCACATCAAGCAGGTCGAGTTCTTGACCGACGCTCGACCAGTGGCCACCCCCGGTGGGGAATGGGACGAGCACGGTGTAGGTTTGGCGTAGTGCCATTTGGGTTTCTCCAGAAATGAAAAAGCCCCTTTGGAGGAAGGGGCTGTCGGGTGTTGTTGGGTGTTTGGCGGAAAAGAAAACGCCCCGGGGGTGCGGGGCGTTTATTGGGGCTCTAAAGGCTCTGGCTCAGGCGGTGTCAGTGAATCCGGCCAACCCTCGGTCAGCATGTCGCTGCTGTAACTCCCTGTCTCGATCGCGCGCAACAACGCTAGCTCTCGATCAAAGCAGGCCTGGACATGCTCCCGCACCGCCGTCGCGATTGCGATCAGTTGCGGCGCGTTCAGCTCGATAAAACCGGCGGCGGTTTTCCAGTTGCACCTGTAGGCCGGATCAAGAATCGCCGACACAGCAGCACCGGCAATCAAGGCCTGCCCGTCTCGGGTGGTGTCGATTACAGAACCATCGACGGTAATGCCCACGCCTTCGCGCTTGTAGCGCTCGCTGGCAATCATTGCCGGGTAGTCTGGTGCAACCTCGGGAAACGGTTGTTTGGTGATTTCGCCGTTTGCGCCGAGCCCCCACACCCCATCCGTTTCTTGGGTGATCTTAAGAAATAGATCCGCATCGAGTGCGACGGCGGAGCTTGGGATCTCATGAATCCCCTCGACCAGACAGGTCATCAAGGTGAAGTCTTCGTTAAATACTGCGTATTTCATAGACATAACCTCAGTGGCCTACGGCCAACCAGCGGTAGTTAGCAGCACCACCACCAGCGGAATAATGATAAATACTGATGGCTGTTTTGCTAGTCGCATTCACGCCCCCGCAAAATGCCGTCCCGATACCCGAGACGGCATTTGCTGAGACGAATGCATTCAGAATTGCATTTGGAAATGCGATTGGAAGCGAAACAGAAACCCCGGCGCCGCTAGCGATTGAAGCCGATGTTCCCCACTGAAAAATAAAACTGCCTAGCCAACTCGGCAGCGCGATATAGCCATTGGTGCCAAGACTGATCGAAAAGCCGAACCGTAGCTTCTTGGGGGTAACAATCGTTGCATCGTCCACGCCAGCATCGACAAACGGCTGCATTGCAATTTTCGCCGTGCCTTGGTTTATTTCCGTGGCCTGCTGTGCCAAAGCGGCCAGCGCGGCGATATCAATGTTTCCCTGATTGATCGGCGCGTTCCAAGCCTTGATGCACCACATGACGGCGAGGTTACGGGGACGCGTTTCCGCGGAGGTGCGCGCCACTTTCGAAGCATCAAAATACACGCCATGGTAGGCGCCTTTCTGGTTGAGCGGAGTTGAGGACGTGCTCATGTTGCTTAACGTGAACGCGCCGCCTGCCGTGGTGATATCGAGATAGCCGTCAAACGTACCAGTGATGTTCTGTAAGGTATCAACCTGATAACTGCCGATTGTCCGGCCGCCATCAACACCGCGTCCATGATCCCAACCGCGCAGGAATTCGCCGCGTCCATCCGGCAAACGAAAATTTCCAGCGCCCTCGTCGCCCTTGTTGTACTTGCCGGCGAGATAAGCACTCAGATCCGGATAAAGCGCAGCACTCTTGACGCTGTTATCCAGCTCAAGAAAGCCCATCGGTGGCGTATCACCGGGAAACGCGACAATCGCCCCCACCGGCAACATCGAGGCGCTGGCAATCATCCCCTCGATTTCAGTTTTGGTGTAGCTGTCCTTGATCCCGAACCCAGCCAGCGTTTCGGGGTTCGCGCCCGCCGTCGCTCGACCGTATTTGTCCACGGTCAGGCTTTTGTAAGTCCCCGGTGCAATGCCGGTACGACCGGCCAGCATCTCAAAAGTCAGCGCGGTGGTGCCGAGAGTGATCGGCCCGTTAGTAGTCAGGTGCCACAGCGAATCACCATTCTGCGTGCCCTCTTCTACCATCACGGTCAGGCCCGGCGTGACCTTGGCGCTGACGTTGGCATCGTTCGCCCGAACCCAGTCACCGTTGGCCACGATCCACAGACCGTTATCCTTGGCCAACGTCTGATTCGGCAGCAGAACCCGGTCACCGGCAATCACTGCAACTCCGTCGACCTGCTTTGCACCGTTCAACACCACGTTGCCGGTTGCCGCGACACGCACGGACTGCTTGCCATCAAGTTTGCCGAGCTCTTCAGCGAGGTAACTCATCACCCACGCACGCGTCGCTTTCACAACCGTGTCATCAATCAACAACGTCACCAGCGCCGCATTACTGGTCTCGAAAATCGAACGAATGTAGAACTCTTTCCCCGAGCCCGAAGTCGCCAGCACCGGCTTGAACGACTCCGGATATTTGACGATGGCGTAAAGAATCCCGGTATCAGTCCAGATCCCAGCCTCACGTACATACCAACCACCCACTTCAGGCGGGATAGTCACTTCGGCCAGCAACCAGCTCGGATTCTTCTCATCCTGGAACAGCGCATTGAGCGGCCCGCGCCACACTTCGCGTTTCAGTGCCGTGGCAGTGGCAGCCGGGTTGTAAACCGCGCCGCCGCCGTCGCCGACGGAAATCTGCGACAGTTTGATCGGTGTGCCCGCTGCCTTGCAGGCGGTTTCGTAGGCGATCCCCGCATTGGTGAGCAGGGTGTAATAGTCGGCCATTTAGGACCCCTGAGGATAAATAGTGGAGGTTTCGACGGTGTAGAGCCCGGCGGCCATGAAGGCCTGACCCGAGGCTTCAAGCCCTTCGATGACGATCGGATACACCGTGGTCAGCTCGCCGCAGACGGTGGCGGCGCCGATGACGTGACTGCCGAATGCGCTCAAGCCGACGGAAACCTTCAAGGTGTCGCGTTCGCTTTTGGCATCGGCCAGGCGTCGGTCGAGACGGGTGTCGATTTCTTCGCTGTAGGGCTGTTCGGTGAAGGCCCTGACGGAAAAGCTGTAAGGCGGGCCGGGTGGTGTTTGTTCGTACCAGGCGCGCACCTCAGGCATCAATTGCAATCCCTTGGCCGCGTTTTCCAGTGCTTTTCGCGTCCCGGCCTGCCGTGCGGTGGGCCAGGCCAGTTCCACCGTCAGGCGTTTTTCCGCCTCGGTCGCCTCGGTGCTCCATTCGCTGACCCCGCGATCCGCGCCCAGGTACGGCAGGAATGCCAGGGGTGTTTTGGCGGGGTTCATCAGTTCGGGGAACGGCGGGTCAATGCGCTCAAGCAACCGGGCGAAACCGAGATCAAGCGCCCTTTCCAGTGGTGAGCTGTTGGCCGGCAACAGGCTCGGGCGAGGTGTGTCGTCACTCATAACGTATCCACCTCGACCTCGACGCCCGTGCAATACGGCGCTTGAAAAGCGCTCGTCACAATCGGCGCTACCGGCTCAAGGATTTGCAGTTGAACCGCCCCGGCGCTGTGCAGCGTGTAGTCGATCCAGCTCGGGTCCACCCGCCCTTCCAGGCGATGACAGGCATCGGCATACGCCTGCAGCTGCTGTTGCGCGGCAACCTTGGTCAGCCCGGAATCGGGGCCCGGGTTGATCTTCGCGATCACCCGGATTTTGTAGTTCTTGATTTGCGCGCCCTGCACGGTAACCAGGTCCGTTTCGGGCCGGACATCAGGCCGGGCGAAATGCTGGCGAACACCGTCAAGCAGCGCTTCGGACGGCGTGCCATCGCCCTCTCGGGAAAGCACCGTAACCGTGACTTCGCCTGGCGCGGTCCGGCGCCCGTTGCCGTCCTTGACCTGCGCGACATAGCCGTCCGGATCGAAGGTGTAAGTGACCGTCACCACACCCGCCGCTGTGGTTTCCACCTTCACGACAGGCCGTTCGCCAAGGGTGAAGATCTCGCGCCGATACTGCATCCGCGAGCCCGCCGCCGGTGCATGGGGCGCCAGGTAATAACGCAACCGGGCGTCGTCATCGCTCTCGTAGACCGGATCGATCGGCGGGAATGCCGCCGGATCGCCCGGGTCCAGCAACTGGCGCTCAAGCCCCATGTCCGCGAGGCGCGCGTCGAGGTTGGTGCCGGTGGCCCACCACGCCAGCATCTGCTTGATGCGAGCGTTGTATTTACGTTCGTGGGTTTGCAGCCGCACACAAAACGCCTCAAGGGCCAGGGTCAGCAACTCGCTTTCGTTTTCCAGGCTGACTGCAAGCTTGGCCGCGCTCTCGGGGGAACGGGCGCCGACGTACTCGACAACGAAGGTCTTGAACTCCGCGAGCAGATCCTCGAACGCTTCGACCGTGACGATTGCCGGTTCGGCCAACTGGTTCTGGCCAGGTATCAACATACTCATGCCACCACCTCGAAGGTCTGTTGGCGGTTTTTCCAGGTGCCGGCGAAACGCAACAACAACCCGGCACCGTAGCGGCTGGCCACAATGACCTGCGGCTCGAAATCGTCGATGCCGTTGTATTTGTTGTAAAACGCTTGGGCGGCATGGCTCTGGGCGAGAATCAGCAGGTCGTCGCCAAGGTTCTGCCCCAGCAACTCGGTGAGTGCGCAACCATACAAAGGGCGCTTCTGACGCGTGCCCAACGGCGTGGTCAGCGCCCGAGTGGCGCGCTGCACAAACTGCAGCCAGTCGTCGACCGTTGCGCCGGTGTTTCTATCGATTCCGATCATGGGAAGCTCTTTATGCGGTACTGATGACGCGACCCTGGTGATCCACCAACGGGCCGCTCAGATGCACACCGGAAGCGTCGAGCCGCAGGCTGACGGCGCCCAGTTGCAATTCGATGGCCTCAGGCCTCATCGCCAGCCTCGCCGGGCCGATGTTCAACTCGAGGGATTCACGGGAACCGGTGAACGCCGCCGGGCCGTTCTTCCAGTGCAGGACATGACTGGCGTGGTCGTAACCGTTTTCCGTGCCGTCTTGATAGAGGCGACGCGTCAGCGATGCATGTGTCGAGACGGGCGGGAACTGACCGCCGTTGAGACCGAACAACGCCACCGACTGCCCGCCGCCCTCGCCACCGCCGTGGTTCAGCAGCAAACACTGCTCACCCACGGAAGGAATCCGCGACTCGCTCTGTGCCCCGGCGCTTGGGTTGAAAAACCGGATCGCCGGGGTGAGCAGTTCCCCATGACGGACCTTGCAGGTATTGCTGGCCGCATCGACTTCCTGACACACGCCGATACGACAGAAACTGTCGGCACGCCGGTGCAAGTCTTCGAGCTCGGTTTCCATCTCGGCCAAACGCTCGATGATCGGCCCCAGTTGCATACGTAACAGCGCATCAAACATGGATCAGCCCTCGAGTGCGGTGTATTGATCCGGGTCGTCGATGTTCGACACCTCCCAGGTACGGGCAAATTTCGGGATGCCCAACGGGTCTTCGAGCAGCGTCGGGCCGAGGTACAGGGTTTGGGTAAATGAAACGGTCCAGGCGGTGTACTCCCGTGCATCGCTGATAAACGTGGACGGGATGCCATCAATGTTCATCGGCAGATCGCATTGCTCGCCCGGCAGTTTCCAGCGGTTATCGACGACCAGGCTTTTCAACTCACTGGCCAGATCGCACGCCGCCAACCCTGCACCGGGCAACACGGCTTGCAAGGAAACCGTCAGGACATGAGCGATACGTCCGTCGTTGGCACGGATGCCCGGCGCATCGCGTTCGATGGCGATCAGCACCCAGGGCAGATCGACAGTGCCGTCGAAGTCTTGATGACTCCCGACCTTCAAGCCGGGAATGGCGGTACGCAACGTCTCGGCAATGGCAGAAAACAGCTGCGACGGTTTTTCGATGACAGCAGGCATCAATGGCCTCCTATTCCTATGGCAATACGAAGATCAGCGACGCCGGTTCACTGTTGATCGGGACGAGAATCGCGCGGTGGCACTTCACAAACGCCAATCCGCTTGGCGGCCCAACGTTCGTAAAGTCCGATGGCCACGTCCGCCCCGGCCATCGCCGTCAGGCAGCCAAAGGCGCCGGCGGCCCAGATCGACAGGCCCGCGGCGTACAACAGCATGATCGCCGAGACGCCGCAGATCATGCAGGCCCCGGACCGCAGGGCCAGGCGCCGCAGCAGTGACCAGCCACGGGCGCCCTCCTTGTCGGCGCGCCACATTTCGCCGGACACCCCGCCCGCCACGGCGAGGAGGATGACCAGCCAGATCGGCATGTCCAGCAACGCTTGTTGCTCGTTTGTCATGTCACGCCTCCTGGGGTGATTGATGAGTGATGTGTGTTGGATTCAATCGATGTCTCTTGAGGTAGGCATTCCAAAAAGCCCGGAGCATTCCGGGCTTTTCAGTAATGCGCTCCGTTTTTACGGCAGCTCAGGCCAAACGATGGTCAGCGGAAAACCTGGCTGTTTGTTGACCTGAGTAAAGGCAACGCAATACTCCTTGAAGGCAGTCAGGTAAGCCTGCTCGGCAGCAGTGGCCACGCCCAGATCAACTTTGAATTGCAATCCCGACGACGCCACGCTGGTCATGACACTGTCGAGCCGCTTGGTTTTTTCATTGCGCATTTGTTCACCTAGCGCAGATTGCGGCCAAGGGAACCCGGAATTGAACGACCAGAGGCCATCGCTGTTGACTGCGTTGTAGCCGTAGTCAACCTGATTGCTCGAACTGCCGGTGACGTCGACCCAGAGTTGATCGACTGGGAACTCGTCAGTGATCGGATTGACCGTCTCGTAGATGTTGTCGACTTTTCCGTTTACTACACGTGCGTATTTCTTCATTTTCATATCCTTATTGATCGCCGGGCATCCCGGCACACGTTGATCTGCCTGCATCAGGTAGGCATTCCAAAAAGCCCAGTGTGAAACCGGGCTTTTCAGTAATGCGCTCCTTCGCCTTCCTTTAATCCCGTGTCAAAAAGGAAGCTGACTTTTCGGCGCTACTGGCGCGGTACGAGTCCATTCAAATTGTTTTTCCGACCGCGGTCCCTGCCCGCCGGATAACTGCTTCTGGTGCTTTACGCTGCACACCCGGGTCAGTTGCCAACCCTCTGAACCGTTGAGGCCGATTCATCGCTGCCTTTGTGGTGGAACTAAAGAGCTTCGTTTCGAGCCGCTTTGTTGAGCGGCTTGAGACAAAGAATATGCATGGATGCATATACAGTCAATGCATGAATGCATTTATTTATGCGCAATAAATGCACAGGCGCATGAAAGTCCCACAGACAAAGGCGTTGGCGGTTTTTGGCAGGCGAAAAAAACCCGTCGGGCGACGGGTTTAATCTGACAGTGGTGAGGTTAGCGGGCGTACATGCCCCACCAGAAGACGTGACCAAGGATGACGATTTGCTCTTCCTGGATTTCTTGGAAGCTGTAGTCCTCGTCCGGATGCTCATCGCGATTGAAGCTGCGCAGGCGAATCCCGGTCGGCAGGCGATAAAGCTGTTTCACCCGCAACTGGCCATTGTGGTTGATGGCGTACAGGTCGCCGTCGATGATGTCGCCAATCCCGCATTTACCGGCATTCACCCCCACCGTGGCGCCGTCGCGCAGTACCGGCAACATGCTGTTGCCACGCACGGTCACGCATTTGGCCTGGTCGAACTGCACACCGTTGTGGCGCAAGCTGCGCTTGCCGAAGCGCAGGCTAGAGCGCTCACTCTCTTCGATGACGAATCTTCCTGATCCAGCAGCCAATTCAACCTCGCGAAGAAAGGGGACCGACACCTCGTCGTCATCGACAGGCGTGTCGTCGTCCCACAGGCTTATGTCCTTGAGTTCCGAATGCAATTCATCACGCCCGGCGCCGGCAGCCGGCGCGACATCCGCGCGGCCCCGCAACTGATCGGTGCTCACAGCAAAGTATTCGGCAATCTTCGAGATATGTTTATCCGAAGGATCGACGATCTTCCCGCTGAGGATGCGCGAGAGAGTGGATTGAGGCACGCCAGTGCGACGGTGAAGCTCCGTGGGGGAGATCCCGTGCTGATCGAGCAGCGCTCTTAAGACGGTAGAAACATTGCGTTTTTGCATAACGCGAATAGTGCTTGATCTTTTTTCGGAAGACAAATGCCAAATTGCATAATTTGTGCATAGACCCACGAAAAATAGCCTTAAGGCTTTCATGCCTGCGTCGGGCGGACCGCCCATGGTAACCTTGCGCCCATCGCGGAAAAGCCGGGCCGATGCCCCTCCTTTGCCCCACACCTTTCAACGAATTTGCCTATATCCGATGAATAAAGCCGTCTCCGATCTGTCCTCCCACACGCCAATGATGCAGCAATACTGGCGCCTGAAGAACCAGCACCCCGACCAGCTGATGTTCTATCGCATGGGCGACTTCTACGAGATCTTCTATGAAGACGCGAAGAAGGCCGCCAAGTTGCTGGACATCACCCTGACGGCTCGTGGGCAATCGGCGGGTCAGGCGATTCCGATGTGTGGGATTCCTTACCACGCTGCGGAAGGTTACCTGGCGAAACTGGTGAAGCTTGGCGAATCGGTGGTGATCTGCGAGCAGGTCGGCGACCCGGCCACCAGCAAAGGGCCGGTGGATCGTCAGGTGGTGCGGATCATCACGCCCGGCACGGTCAGCGATGAAGCGCTGCTGGATGAGCGCCGGGACAACCTGATCGCGGCGGTGCTGGGTGACGAGCGTCTGTTCGGTTTGGCGGTGCTGGACATCACCAGCGGCAACTTCACGGTGCTGGAGATCAAGGGCTGGGAAAACCTGCTGGCGGAACTGGAGCGGGTCAATCCGGTGGAGCTGATGATCCCTGACGACTGGCCGAAAGACTTGCCAGCGGAGAAACGTCGTGGGGTTCGTCGCCGTGCGCCGTGGGATTTCGAGCGCGACTCGGCGTTGAAAAGTCTTTGCCAGCAGTTTTCCACTCAAGACCTGAAAGGCTTCGGCTGCGAGAACCTGACCCTGGCCATCGGCGCTGCTGGCTGCCTGCTCAGCTACGCCAAGGAAACCCAGCGCACCGCCCTGCCGCATTTGCGCAGCCTGCGTCATGAGCGTCTGGACGACACCGTGGTGCTGGACGGCGCCAGCCGTCGCAACCTGGAACTGGACACCAACCTGGCTGGCGGTCGTGACAACACGTTGCAATCAGTGGTCGACCGCTGCCAGACCGCCATGGGCAGCCGTTTGCTGACCCGCTGGCTGAACCGTCCGCTGCGGGATTTGACGGTACTACTGGCACGCCAGACGTCGATCACCTGCCTGCTGGACCGTTATCGTTTCGAGAAACTGCAACCGCAGCTCAAGGAAATCGGTGACATCGAGCGGATTCTGGCGCGGATCGGCCTGCGCAATGCCCGTCCTCGTGACCTGGCGCGCCTGCGCGATGCCCTCGGCGCACTGCCAGAGTTGCAGGTGGCGATGGCCGAGCTTGAAGCTCCGCACATCATGCAATTGGCGACGACCACCAGCACCTATCCGGAACTCGCGGCGCTGCTGGAAAAAGCCATCATCGACAACCCGCCAGCGGTGATCCGTGACGGCGGCGTGTTGAAAACCGGTTACGACAGCGAACTCGACGAGCTGCAATCGCTCAGCGAAAACGCCGGGCAGTTCCTGATCGATCTGGAAGCCCGGGAGAAGGCCCGCACCGGCCTGGCCAACCTGAAAGTCGGTTACAACCGCATTCACGGCTACTTCATTGAGTTGCCGAGCAAGCAGGCCGAGTCGGCACCGGCGGACTATATCCGTCGCCAGACCCTCAAGGGTGCCGAGCGCTTCATCACCCCGGAACTGAAAGCGTTCGAAGACAAGGCGCTGTCGGCCAAGAGCCGTGCCCTGGCGCGCGAGAAGATGCTCTACGAAGCACTGCTCGAAGACCTGATCGCTCAATTGCCGCCCTTGCAGGACACCGCTGCCGCACTGGCCGAGCTGGACGTGCTGAGCAACCTCGCCGAGCGTGCACTGAATCTGGACCTGAACTGCCCGCGCTTCGTCAACGAGCCATGCATGCGCATCAGCCAGGGTCGTCACCCGGTGGTCGAGCAAGTACTCACCACACCGTTCGTGGCCAACGACCTGAGCCTCGATGACAGCACCCGCATGCTGGTGATCACCGGTCCGAACATGGGCGGTAAATCCACCTACATGCGCCAGACCGCGTTGATCGTGCTGCTGGCGCACATCGGTAGCTTCGTGCCGGCGGCCAGTTGCGAATTGTCCCTGGTCGACCGGATCTTCACCCGGATCGGTTCCAGCGACGACCTGGCGGGTGGGCGTTCGACGTTCATGGTCGAAATGAGCGAAACCGCAAACATCCTGCACAACGCCACCGAGCGCAGCCTGGTGCTGATGGACGAAGTCGGTCGCGGCACCAGCACCTTCGACGGCCTGTCCCTGGCGTGGGCCGCGGCCGAGCGTCTGGCACAACTGCGGGCCTATACACTGTTCGCCACTCACTATTTCGAGCTGACGGTGCTGCCGGAAGCCCAGCCGCTAGTAGCCAACGTGCACCTCAATGCCACCGAGCACAACGAACGCATCGTGTTCCTGCACCACGTGCTGCCTGGGCCTGCCAGCCAGAGCTATGGCCTGGCGGTTGCACAGTTGGCCGGGGTGCCGAGCGAAGTGATCGTGCGTGCCCGTGAACACTTGAGCCGGCTGGAATCCACGGCGCTGCCCCATGAAGTGCCGACGCCGGCCAAAGGCAAATCCGTTGCGCCGCAGCAGAGCGACATGTTCGCCAGCCTGCCGCATCCGGTGCTGGATGAACTGGCCAAACTTGATCTGGATGACCTGACACCACGCAGGGCTTTGGAAATGCTCTATACATTAAAGACACGGATCTAACGCACTTGCCTGCAAGCTGTTAGAATCTCGCGCGGTTTGGGATGCTGCAGGCTCATAGCCTGGCCTGCAGACTATCGCTCCCGAACCTGGCGACCCCGTCCTGAAGGGGCTCCGCTGCCGCCGCCTGAGGAGAAAATTAGAAATGACCTTCGTCGTCACCGACAACTGCATCAAGTGCAAGTACACCGACTGCGTAGAAGTCTGTCCGGTGGACTGCTTTTACGAAGGCCCGAACTTCCTGGTGATTCACCCGGATGAGTGCATCGACTGCGCACTGTGCGAACCAGAATGCCCTGCCGTGGCCATCTTCTCTGAAGATGAAGTTCCCGCCGGTATGGAAAACTTCATTCAGCTGAACATGGAATTGGCCGAGGTATGGCCAAACATCACTGAACGGAAAGATCCATTGCCCGATTCCGCTGAATGGGATGGCAAGCCAGGCAAGATCGAACACCTCGAACGCTGATTTCCCTCGCGTTCCAGAAAAGGCCCCTTGCGGGCCTTTTTGCTTTTCTGCAGGCAAAAAAAAAGGGGCGGTTTGACCCGCCCACATTTTTTCCCTATTCCATGTGTTCCTTTTCATCGTCCTGATGAATCGCATCCTGCGATGTCCGTTCCCCTCTTCCTTGAAGGGCGTGTCTATCCGTCGACACAGTTCAAATACTAGAGGATTCCCCACCAAGAGCAATCGGCCTCCATGACTGAAATCATCTGTAATATGCTGTTAACTCAATAAAATAATCATATAAATCAATAACTTATAAATACAGCATCCTTCGAATAGACAACTACCAGGGTGTAAAAATAATGAACACTTACGAAAGAGTAAGCAAAGACTTACACCACGAGACTACAAACCTGAGGTGGCGCTAATACCAACGCGCCTCTCTCATCTTGCCGACAACAAAAAGCCCCGAACCAGTCGGGGCTTTTGGTTGACGGTTGAGCGAATGGCTTATTGGAACAGCGACTCACTCGACAGGCCGTTTTTCTCGAGAATCTCCCGAAGACGCTTGAGGCCTTCAACCTGGATTTGCCTGACCCGCTCCCGGGTAAGGCCGATTTCCAGGCCGACATCTTCAAGCGTACTGCTCTCGTGACCTCGCAAGCCGAAGCGGCGTACGACCACCTCGCGTTGCTTGTCGGTCAGCTCCGAAAGCCATTGATCGATGCTCTGCGACAGATCGTCATCCTGCAACAGTTCACATGGATCGGTCGGGCGGTCGTCGGTCAGGGTGTCCAGCAGGGTTTTATCCGAATCCGGACCCAGCGAGACGTCGACCGAAGAAACCCGCTCGTTCAGGCCAAGCATGCGCTTGACCTCGCCTACCGGTTTCTCCAGCAGGTTGGCAATTTCTTCGGGTGAGGGTTCATGGTCGAGCTTTTGAGTCAGCTCCCGTGCAGCCCGCAAGTACACGTTGAGCTCTTTGACCACATGAATAGGTAGCCGGATGGTCCGGGTCTGATTCATGATCGCGCGTTCGATGGTCTGACGAATCCACCAGGTGGCGTAGGTCGAAAAGCGGAAGCCGCGTTCTGGATCGAACTTTTCCACTGCCCGGATCAGGCCGAGGTTACCCTCTTCGATCAGGTCCAGCAGCGACAGCCCACGATTGACGTAACGCCGGGCGATTTTCACCACCAGCCGCAGGTTGCTTTCAATCATGCGCTTGCGTCCGGCCGGATCACCACTTTGCGACAGGCGTGCAAAATGAACTTCTTCTTCCGGGGAGAGCAATGGGGAAAAGCCGATTTCATTGAGGTACAGCTGCGTGGCATCGAGTGCCCGGGTGTAGTCGATGTACTTGTGTTGCTTTAACGAAGCGGAGTGTCTGGATTTGGCACGAACGGAAGGTGGTGCATCCCCTTCATCATTCGACATCGAATCCATAGCGATGCCGGTCTCCATAAGGAGAACCTCATCGTCGATGTCAAACTCCGGCACTTCTTTACTGAGAGCCATTGTTATAGTCCTTTGGTGAGTTCGACCTCAAGCTCAAGCGGCGCCTTGATCCCTGGCAACGCTGGAGCCTGTTCCCTCTACGTGACGGAACAGGCTTGGCTAACAAATCAACGACGTGGCAGGAACTGCAGCGGATCTACAGGTTTACCTTGTCGGCGAATCTCAAAATGCAGTTTCACCCGGTCTGTACCCGTTGACCCCATTTCGGCAATTGTCTGTCCGACTTTGACCTGCTGCCCCTCCCGAACCAACAGCCTGCGGTTGTGACCGTAGGCACTGACGTAGGTATCGCTGTGTTTGATGATGACTAATTCGCCGTAGCCCCTTAAGCCACTCCCGGCGTATACCACCGTCCCATCAGACGCAGCTAAAACAGGCTGTCCCAAATCTCCGGCGATATCAATTCCTTTATTCAAACTACCGTTTGAAGAGAATTTTCCAATCAGAATGCCATTAGAAGGCCACCCCCAGCCCGTCGGGGCCGGACCGGCAGGAGGCAGTGGAGCGGGTGCCGGTTTGCTGGCGACGGACGGTGCGAGCACCGTTGTACTGGTCGTTGTGCCATTTGCCTGACGCCGAATTACCGTGGTTTTGCTCGACGACGAAGGCGAGGAACTGGACGAACTCACCACCGCTGCCGGCGTTGAATCGTTGCGACCGTCGAAGCGAATCGTCTGACCCGGATGGATCGTGTAAGGCGTAGGAATGTTGTTCCTTGCCGCGAGGGCTTTGTAGTCCCAGCCGTAGCGAAAGGCGATGGAAAACAACGTGTCCTTGGGTCGAACAATGTACTGGCCGGTGGTTACGGCCGGACGCTGGGCGACCGCGTTGTTGCGATCGACAACTCCCGCGCTACTCGATTTGGTGCTGGAGCAACCGACCAGCAAGGTACTCAAGACAAGACCAGTCACCAGACGCTGAAAGCTCGTTATACCCATTCGCTGCGCAACGACTGTGAGACTCACCCGCCGCTCCCTTTGTGGTGGCTGAAAATATGAATTGCCGTGTTTCGGCACGAAATGTCGCAAGTATAACGGGCCGAACAGGCTTTACCTTTAATGAAGCGGATTCGCTTCACGCACACGTTTGCTGCCTGATGATGAATTCTGTTTAACCCATCGATGCCGCTGTAAGACCCGGGCAATCGAAGAGAATTCAGCACGTTGAAACAAATGCTCAGGCCAGCGGCCCGTTGAGTAGTGGCACAAAGCGCACTGCCCCCAGAACACGCCTGGAAAAGCCTTGTTCTTCACGGATGATCAGCATCAATTGTTGAACTTCACCAGAGCCGACCGGAATCACCAATCGCCCGCCCGGTGCCAATTGATCGAGCAGCGCCTGAGGCACGTCGGTGGCCACGGCGGTCACAATGATGCCGTTGTAAGGCGCCAGCGCCGGCCAGCCTTCCCAGCCATCGCCCCAGCGAAATACCACATTGCGCAGGTTCAGCTCCACCAGGCGCTCCTTGGCTCGATCTTGCAGAACCTTGATGCGCTCGACGGAAAAAACCCGCTCGACCAGTTGCGACAGCACCGCTGTCTGGTAACCCGAACCAGTACCGATTTCCAGCACCTTGTCCAACGGGCCGGCTTCCAGCAGCAGCTCGCTCATGCGCGCCACCATATAAGGCTGGGAGATCGTCTGGTTATGGCCAATCGGTAGCGCCGTATCTTCATAAGCGCGGTGGGCCAGCGCCTCATCGACGAACAGGTGACGCGGTGTGCGGCGGATGACTTCCAGCACCTTGGCGTTGGACACCCCTTCTTCATAGAGGCGCTGAATCAGACGCTCACGGGTCCGCTGGGAGGTCATCCCGATGCCGCGGTGCAGAATATCGTCTTGTTCACGAGCCATTAGCGCAGCCCCTCCAGCCAGCCATCGAGACTTCTGAAGGCATCATTAAAGGTGCGATCCAGTTGCAGTGGCGTGATTGAAACATAGCCTTGCATCACCGCATGGAAATCAGTGCCCGGGCCGCCATCTTCGGCGTCACCCGCCGCAGCGATCCAGTAACCGGATTTACCACGCGGATCGACCACTTTTATCGGCGCAGCGGCGCGGGCGCGATGGCCCAGGCGGGTCAGCTGGATACCGCGGATATGCTCCAGCGGCAAGTTGGGAATGTTCACGTTCAGTACCGTGCGCGGTGGCAGATCGAGGTCCGCGTGGGCCTCTACCAGTTTGCGCGCAAAATAAGCCGCCGTGGGAAGGTTCTCCACTTGCCGTGAGACAAACGAAAAGGCAAACGAAGGACGCTCCAGGAAACGTCCCTCAAGGGCCGCCGCCACAGTACCGGAATACAGCACGTCGTCCCCCAGGTTCGCACCCAGGTTAATACCGGAAACCACCATGTCCGGTTCAAACTCCAGCAAGCCGTTAAGGCCCAGGTGCACGCAATCGGTAGGCGTTCCGTTGAGGCTGATAAAGCCATTGGCCAAGGTATGCGGGTGCAACGGACGGTCGAGCGTCAGCGAGCTGCTGGCGCCGCTTTTGTCCTGGTCCGGGGCGATAACCACGCATTCGGTGTAATCCGCCAGCGCAGCATAAAGCGCGGCGAGACCGGGTGCGGTTACCCCATCGTCGTTAGAAATCAGAATACGCATGGGCTGTCCGTCTGCCCCACCGGCACCAGATCGACGAGTTCACGCACCAATACGGTGGCGAAGCATCCGGCCGGGAGGACGAATTCCAGTTGCAGAATGTCAGGCTCGGGATAATGCCACGTCAACCCGCCAATGGGCAGCCGCAGGATGCGACGTTCGTGGCTCATACCGGCGTTAATCAACCAATCACGCAGATCCGCTTCGCGCGCGGCGATTGCCTGCTCCAGTTCATGGACAGCCCCCGACGCCGGCGAGTCACCTTCGCCCCACTGTGGGCCGGTCGGGTGCAAGTCGAGAATCGCCAGACGCGGGTCACTGCACTCGGCTTCACCTGCCGGGAAGAAACTGCGGCTGTCAGTGAACGCCAGCAGATCGCCGACCTGAGCACGCTGCCAGGTACCATCGGCGACGCGTGCCGCCAGCACCTGATTAAACAGAAAGCTACGCGCAGTGGAGAGCAGGCGCGAACGCACATTGCGTTGTTCCGGCAGGGCTTTGCGCGCAGCCCAGGCACGGGCGTCGACGACGTTGCCGCCGTCATGCCCGAAACGCTGGGCGCCGAAATAATTGGGAATACCTTGCCTGGCGATCAGTTGCAGACGCTCTTCGATCGCGGCCTTGTCGCCAGCGAATTGAGTCAGGCGCAACGTGAAGCCGTTGGCCGAATGGGCACCGCGTTGCAGCTTGCGTCTGTGCCGACCGGTCTTGAGAATCTTCAGCGTGTCGTTTTCCGCTGCCGACAGATCTGGATCAGCCTTGCCGGGCAGTTGCACGCTGAACCACTGGCGAGTCAACGCCTGACGGTCCTTGAGGCCCGCGTAGCTGACGGTACGCAATGGCACGCCCGCAGCCTTGGCAATCCGCCGTGCCGCTTCTTCGGTATTCAGACCGCGCTTTTCCACCCAGATCCATAGGTGTTCGCCGTCGCCGCTCAGGGGAATATCGAGGACTTCATCAACCTGGAAATCTTCCGCCGTGGCTTTCAGCACCGCGCTGCCGAGAGCGTCACCGTAGGCCCGTGGGCCGAGCAATTGCGCCTCGTTCATGCGCGCAGCAACAAGGCAACGGAGTGCACGGCAATACCTTCTTCGCGACCGACAAAGCCAAGCTTTTCGGTGGTGGTAGCTTTCACGTTCACTTGATCCAACTCAACTTGAAGATCCGCGGCAATCAGCGCGCGCATCGATTCGATATGCGGGGCCATTTTCGGGGCCTGGGCGACGATGGTGTTATCGACGTTGCCGACTTTCCAGCCCTTGGCGTGGATCAGTGCGACGACATGACGCAACAGCGCGCGGCTGTCGGCGCCCTTGAATTGCGGATCGGTGTCCGGAAAATGCTTGCCGATATCACCCAGCGCGGCAGCGCCGAGCAACGCATCGCTCAAGGCGTGCAGCAGGACATCACCGTCGGAATGGGCAAGCAGCCCGAAGCTGTGTGCAATCCGCACACCGCCCAGCGTGATGAAATCGCCTTCACCGAAACGGTGCACATCATAGCCGTGGCCAATACGCATAAAAAAACGCCCCGATTTTTGTCAGGGCGTGATTCTACCTGCTTTGTCAGACATTAGGCGCTTAGAGCGCGCGCGTGATGCTGCAAGTGGTCGTCGATGAAACTGGCGATGAAGAAATAACTGTGGTCGTAGCCGGGTTGCAAACGCAACGTCAGCGGATGACCGGCAAGTTTCGCTGCCTGTTGCAGGGCTTCAGGCTTAAGCTGGGTGGCGAGGAAATCGTCGCGATCACCCTGATCCACCAGCAGCGGCAGTTTCTCGTCGGCTTCGGCGATCAATGCACAGGCATCCCACTCGCGCCATTTCGACCGGTCTTCCCCCAAGTAGCGGGAAAAGGCTTTCTGCCCCCATGGGCAATCGATCGGATTGTTGATCGGCGAGAACGCCGACACCGACTGGTAACGCCCCGGATTGCGCAAGGCGCAGACCAGCGCACCGTGACCACCCATGGAGTGGCCGCTGATGCCACGCTTTTCCGATGCCGGGAAATGCGCCTCAACCAATGCCGGCAATTCCTGCACGACATAGTCATGCATCCGATAGTGCCGCGACCACGGTTCCTGCGTGGCATTCAGATAAAAACCGGCACCGAGACCGAAGTCCCAGGCACCATCCGGATCGCCCGGCACTTCGGGACCGCGTGGGCTGGTGTCCGGTGCGACGATAATCAGCCCCAGCTCGGCAGCCATGCGCATGGCACCGGCCTTCTGCATGAAGTTCTCGTCGGTACAGGTCAGGCCAGACAACCAGTACAACACTGGCAGTTTACCGCCCTGCTCCGCTTGCGGCGGCAGGTACACGGCAAACACCATGTCGCAACCGAGCACGTCGGAGCGGTGCCGGTAGCGCTTGTGCCAGCCGCCGAAGCTTTTCTGGCAGGAGATATTTTCCAGGCTCATAAGCGACCTCAGAAATGAATGACGCTACGGATGCTTTTGCCTTCATGCATCAAGTCAAACGCCTTGTTGATATCTTCCAGGCCCATGGTGTGGGTGATGAAGGTATCCAACGGGATCTCGCCGGTCTGGGCCATTTCGACATAGCTTGGCAACTCGGTACGGCCACGCACGCCACCGAACGCCGAACCGCGCCAGACGCGACCGGTGACCAACTGGAATGGACGGGTGGAGATTTCCTGGCCTGCGCCGGCCACACCGATGATGACCGACTCGCCCCAACCTTTGTGGCAGCACTCAAGTGCGGCACGCATCAACTGCACGTTGCCGATGCATTCGAACGAGAAGTCGACGCCGCCATCGGTCATGTCGACGATCACTTCCTGAATCGGACGATCGAAGTCTTTCGGGTTCACGCAGTCCGTGGCGCCCAATTGCTTGGCGATTTCGAACTTGGCCGGGTTGATGTCAATGGCGATGATCCGGCCAGCCTTGGCTTTGACCGCGCCGATCACGGCAGACAGTCCGATGCCACCCAGGCCGAAGATGGCAACGGTGTCACCCGGTTTGACCTTGGCAGTGTTGATCACAGCACCGATGCCGGTGGTGACGCCACAGCCCAGCAGGCAGACTTTTTCCAGCGGTGCTTCTTTAGGAATTTTGGCGACAGAGATTTCCGGCAGCACGGTGTACTCGGAAAACGTCGAGGTGCCCATGTAGTGGAAAATCGTTTCGCCCTTGTAGGAGAAGCGCGAAGTGCCGTCCGGCATCAGGCCTTTACCCTGGGTTGCACGAATCGCCTGGCAGAGGTTGGTTTTGCCCGACAGACAGAATTTGCACTTGCCACATTCCGGGGTGTACAGCGGGATCACATGATCGCCCACCGCAACCGAGGTCACGCCCTCGCCGATCGCTTCGACCACCGCGCCACCTTCGTGGCCCAGGATCGACGGGAAGATACCTTCCGGGTCCGCGCCCGAGAGGGTGTAGGCATCGGTATGGCAGACACCGGAAGCGACGACGCGCAGCAGGACTTCGCCCGCCTTGGGCATGGCGACATCGACTTCAACGATCTCGAGGGGCTTCTTGGCCTCGAAGGCAACGGCGGCGCGCGACTTGATCATGCTGACTCTCCAGTGAATAAAAACGAGACAGGGAGTGTAATACAGCGGCATACGATGAATAATCGGGACAAAAGCAAAACATTATTGCCATGCAGGGATAATCCTGATGTCCGAAAACCGCTGGGAAGGCATCGACGAGTTCGTCGCCGTCGCAGAGTGCAACCAATTCACCGCCGCGGCTGAACGCCTTGGGGTGTCTTCCTCCCACATCAGTCGCCAAATCGTACGACTGGAAGAGCGACTGCAAACCCGCTTGCTCTATCGCAGCACCCGCCGGGTCACGCTGACCGAAGCCGGGCAAACCTTTCTGCAACATTGCCAACGGTTGCAGGACGGCCGCGAAGAAGCGTTGCGCGCTGTCGGCGACCTGACCAGCGAACCCAAGGGCATGCTGCGCATGACCTGTGCCGTGGCCTACGGCGAACGATTCATTGTGCCGCTGGTGACTCGTTTCATGGGGCTGTATCCGCAACTGCGTGTCGACATCGAACTGAGCAACCGCCCGCTCGATCTGGTGCACGAAGGGCTGGACCTGGCCATCCGCCTCGGCCGCCTGCAGGATTCAAGATTGGTCGCGACTCGTTTGGCACCACGGCGCATGTACCTGTGCGCCTCGCCGTCCTACCTGGAACGGTATGGTCGCCCACACAGTTTGTCGGAACTGAGTCGCCACAACTGCCTCATCGGCAGCTCGGATATCTGGCAACTGGAACAGAACGGGCGGGAATTTTCCCAGCGAGTACAGGGAAACTGGCGTTGCAACAGTGGGCAGGCAGTGCTGGATGCCGCGCTACAAGGGGTTGGATTGTGTCAGCTGCCGGATTACTACGTGCTGGAGCACCTGAAAAACGGCGAATTGATCTCGCTGCTGGAAGCCCACCAACCGCCGAACACAGCGGTTTGGGCGCTTTATCCACAGCAGCGGCATCTGTCACCGAAAGTACGCAAGTTAGTGGATTATTTGAAGGAAGGGTTGGCCGAACGGCCGGAATATCGGGTTTAAGAGCAAAAGATCACAGCCTGCATAGGCGGCGATCTTTTAACGGCGGTTCGCCCAGCGCTGGCGCAACCACTCAAGGTCTTCGGGGCGAGTGACTTTGATGTTGTCGGATCGACCTTCGATCAAACGGGGTGCCATACCTGCCCACTCCATCGCCGAGGCTTCATCGGTGATGACAGCATCCGCCACCAGGCTATCCGCCAACGCCCGATGCAATGCTCCAAGGCGAAACATCTGCGGTGTATAAGCCTGCCAGATCACACTGCGATCCACTGTTTCCAGCACACGCCCGTGCTTGTCGACCCGTTTGAGGGTGTCGCGCGCAGGCACCGCCAATAGGCCGCCCACCGGGTCGTCAGCCAGTTCACTGAGCAATTTATCAAGATCATCGCGCGCCAGATTCGGTCGCGCGGCATCGTGAACCAACACCCAATCCTCATCGTCAGCGCCCTGGGCATGCAGATGCAGCAAGGCGTTGAGCACTGATCCGGAACGCTCGGCGCCGCCTTCAACCCGCTGAATACGCGGATCGGCAGCACAGGCCAGATTCGGCCAGTAAGGATCGTCGATGGCAAGACTGACCACCAACCCCTTCAGGGCAGGATGATCGAGGAAACAGCCAAGGCTGTGTTCGAGAATAGTGCGCCCGCCCAGTTGCAAGTATTGCTTGGGACGGTCCGCGGCCATACGGGCACCGACGCCCGCGGCAGGAATCACGGCCCAGAAGGCCGGTAACGACTCAATCATTGGGCCAACTGGTAAAGGGTTTCACCATCCTTGACCATGCCCAACTCATGGCGAGCCCGTTCTTCAACGGTCTCCATGCCCTTTTTCAACTCACTGACTTCGGCGTCCATCACCCGATTGCGCTCCAGCAACGCCTCGTTCTCGGCGTGTTGATCCGCAATCTGCTGCTTCAGCTCGGCCACTTGCGCCAGACTGCCATTACCCACCCACAGGCGATACTGCAGGCCGGCCAGCAGCAAGAGCAAGACGAGGAACAACCAATTGGGACTGCGCATCGAATATCAGGTATCCAGTGAAAAAAGACAGCCATGCCAAACTTTGAAGCTTCTGATAGCACGAAGCCTGGAAGAACCAGGCTTGTGCTCTTAAGGCATCAGATTAGTGGCAAATCCGTCGCTGTCGCGATTTTTCCGACACAATCCGGTGTCTTTTTATCGTTTACCACTCAGCCGCGGAATTCGCTACGGCCGTTGTACTTGGCTTTGCCATTCAACTGCTCTTCGATACGCAGCAGTTGGTTGTACTTGGAAACGCGGTCGGAACGGCACAGCGAACCGGTCTTGATCTGGCCAGCCGAGGTGCCCACGGCCAGGTCGGCAATGGTCGAATCTTCGGTTTCGCCGGAGCGGTGCGAGATCACGGCAGTGTAACCAGCGGCCTTGGCCATCTGGATGGCTTCCAGGGTTTCGGTCAGGGTGCCGATCTGGTTGAACTTGATCAGGATCGAGTTGGCGATCTTTTTATCGATGCCTTCTTTCAGGATCTTGGTGTTGGTCACGAACAGGTCGTCGCCTACCAGCTGAGTCTTCTCGCCGATCTTGTCGGTGAGGATTTTCCAGCCAGCCCAGTCGGACTCGTCCAGACCGTCTTCGATGGAGATGATCGGGTAACGCTCGGTCAAACCTTTCAGGTAGTCGGCGAAACCTTCAGCAGTGAACACCTGGCCTTCGCCGGACAGGTTGTACTTGCCATCTTCGTAGAATTCACTGGCCGCGCAGTCCAGGGCCAGGGTCACGTCGGTGCCCAGCTTGTAACCGGCGTTGGCCACGGCTTCGGAGATCACTTTCAAAGCGTCTTCGTTGGAAGACAGGTTCGGCGCGAAACCACCTTCGTCACCGACGGCAGTGCTCAGGCCACGAGCCTTCAGAACGGCTTTGAGATGATGGAAAATCTCGGTGCCCATGCGCAGACCTTCCGAGAAAGACTTGGCGCCAACCGGCTGAACCATGAATTCCTGGATGTCGACGTTGTTATCGGCGTGCTCGCCACCGTTGATGATGTTCATCATCGGAACCGGCATCGAGTAAACACCCGGGGTACCGTTCAGGTTGGCAATGTGAGCGTACAGCGGCAGGTCCTGGTCCTGTGCTGCTGCCTTGGCCGCGGCCAGGGAAACGGCGAGGATCGCGTTGGCGCCCAGGGTCGCTTTGTTCTCAGTGCCATCGAGCTTGATCATCGCGTGATCCAGCGCTTTCTGGTCGCTTGGGTCTTTGCCCAGCAACAGGTCGCGGATCGGACCGTTGATGTTGGCTACGGCCTTAAGCACGCCTTTACCCAGATAACGGCTCTTGTCGCCATCACGCAGCTCGAGCGCTTCACGCGAGCCAGTGGAAGCACCGGATGGCGCGCATGCGCTGCCGATGATGCCGTTATCGAGAAGCACGTCTGCTTCCACAGTGGGATTGCCACGGGAGTCGAGAACTTCACGACCTTTGATGTCGACGATTTTTGCCATTGTTGTAAACACTCCAAAGTTGACGAAAACGACGCAGCTGAAGGAAATCTTTTATCGTCGGCAAGTGACAGACAGCGGGCAGACTTGCGGACGATAAGGCTCAAGCCCGAGGGCCTGAGCATTTAAACCGTGCGGTACTTTACCGGAGAATTGAGGTTTACGCGGTTTCTACCGTCGGAAAACTCTTCACCAGTTCGTCCAGTGCTTTGAGCTGGGCCAGGAATGGCTCCAGTTTGTCCAGACGCAGGGCGCAAGGGCCGTCGCATTTGGCGTTGTCCGGGTCCGGGTGGGCTTCGAGGAACAGCCCGGCCAGCGACTGGCTCATGCCGGCCTTGGCCAGGTCAGTGACCTGGGCACGACGACCACCGGCGGAATCGGAGCGACCGCCGGGCATTTGCAGCGCGTGGGTCACGTCGAAGAACACCGGGTATTCGAACTGCTTCATGATGCCGAAGCCGAGCATGTCGACCACGAGATTGTTGTAGCCGAAGCTCGAACCACGCTCGCAGAGAATCAACTGATCGTTACCGGCTTCCACGCATTTGTTCAGGATGTGTTTCATTTCCTGGGGCGCGAGGAACTGGGCTTTCTTGATGTTGATCACCGCGCCGGTCTTGGCCATCGCGACCACGAGATCGGTCTGGCGGGACAGGAAGGCCGGCAACTGGATAATGTCGCAGACTTCAGCGACGACCGCAGCCTGATCAGGCTCGTGGACGTCGGTGATGATCGGTACGCCAAAGGCTTGCTTGATGTCCTGGAAAATCCGCATGCCCTCTTCCAGCCCGGGGCCACGATAAGAGGTCACAGAAGAACGGTTCGCCTTGTCGAAACTGGCCTTGAACACGTAAGGGATACCGAGTTTTTCGGTGACCTTTACGTACTCTTCGCAGACCTGCATCGCCATGTCACGGCTTTCCAGCACGTTCATGCCACCGAACAGCACCATTGGCTTGTCGTTGGCAATCTCGATATCGCCTACGCGGATGATCTTCTGCGCCATCAGGATTACGCCTTCTTCTGGTGTTGAGCCAAAGCGGCTTTAACGAAACCGCTGAACAACGGGTGACCGTCGCGTGGCGTCGAGGTGAACTCTGGGTGGAACTGGCAAGCGACGAACCATGGGTGATCCGGTGCTTCAACCACTTCAACCAGCGCGCCATCACCGGAACGACCAGAGATTTTCAGGCCGGCCTCGATGATTTGCGGCAGCAGGTTGTTGTTCACTTCGTAGCGATGACGGTGACGCTCGACGATCACATCCTTGGCGTAGCAATCGTGCACCAGGGAACCTGGCTCAAGCAGGCAGTCCTGAGCGCCAAGGCGCATGGTGCCACCCAGATCGGACGATTCGGTACGGATTTCGACGGCGCCGGTGGCATCTTCCCACTCGGTGATCAGACCCACCACCGGGTGACCGCTGGTACGATCGAACTCAGTGGAGTTGGCATCTTTCCAGCCCATTACGTTACGAGCGAACTCGATAACGGCCACTTGCATGCCCAGGCAGATACCCAGGTATGGAACCTTGTTTTCGCGAGCGTATTGAACGGCAGTGATCTTGCCTTCAACACCACGCAGACCGAAGCCGCCCGGTACCAGAATCGCGTCGACGCCTTCCAGCAGCGCGGTGCCCTGGTTTTCGATGTCTTCGGAATCGATGTAGCGCAGGTTGACCTTGGTGCGGTTGCTGATGCCAGCGTGACTCATCGCCTCGATCAGCGACTTGTAGGCGTCCAGCAGTTCCATGTACTTGCCGACCATGGCGATGGTGACTTCGTGCTCCGGGTTCAGCTTGGCATCAACCACCGCTTCCCACTCGGACAGATCGGCGCTGTCGCATTGCAGGCCGAAACGCTCGACGACGAAATCATCCAGGCCCTGGGAGTGCAGAATGCCCGGGATCTTGTAGATGGTGTCGGCGTCTTCCAGCGCAATCACCGCACGCTCTTCAACGTTGGTGAACTGCGCGATCTTGCGACGCGAAGAAATGTCGATCGGGTGATCGGAGCGGCACACCAGCACGTCAGGCTGCAGGCCAATGGAACGCAGTTCCTTGACCGAGTGCTGGGTTGGCTTGGTTTTGGTTTCGCCGGCAGTGGCGATGTACGGCACCAGTGTCAGGTGCATCAGCATCGCGCGCTTGGCGCCGACTTCGAAACGCAATTGACGGATCGCCTCGAGGAACGGTTGCGACTCGATGTCACCCACGGTGCCACCGATCTCGACCATGGCCACGTCGGCATCGCCAGCGCCCTTGATGATCCGGCGCTTGATTTCGTCGGTGATGTGCGGGATCACCTGAATGGTTGCGCCCAGGTAATCACCACGGCGCTCTTTGCGCAGGACGTGTTCGTAGACACGGCCAGTGGTGAAGTTGTTGTTCTGGGTCATGGTCGTGCGGATGAACCGCTCGTAGTGGCCCAGGTCCAGGTCGGTCTCGGCGCCGTCGTGGGTGACGAACACTTCACCGTGCTGGAACGGGCTCATGGTGCCCGGGTCAACGTTGATGTACGGGTCCAGCTTCAGCATGGTGACCTTAAGTCCCCGCGCCTCCAGGATGGCCGCCAATGAAGCCGAGGCAATGCCTTTCCCCAATGAAGAAACAACACCGCCCGTGACGAATATGTAGCGCGTCATGAAAAACCCTAGAAGTCTGCGTTAAAGCGGTCCGAGCCGCCGGGGAAAGCGAAGGAAGGCCGAAGCCCCCGATCACCTGCATTAATCACAGTGCACCTTTCAAAAAAACCGCCGCGTTGGGACAGACCGGAAGATGAAACACCGGTAGGTTGCTCGCTACACATTTTTTGGAATCGCCCAGCAAAGACTGCTTGGTAATCGGCAACTCCTGCGATTCAGGCGAATCCACAGAAGTTGTATCAAGAAGGGAGCGTAGTCTACCGGAAAGCCCCTTTCAGCTCAAACCTTGATCTTCGATCGGCGGCCGCCAATGCAAATACCAGCCACTGCGCTCACTGCCATTCAGCCCCCGCAGGTTCGCCACCGCCAGCAATTGCTGGCCCCTGTAGACCAGCGGCAATCTGCCACGGGCGAAGCCCGGCACACCGCTTTCGTTGAGCAAACGCTTCAAGTCACGGTGACCGCGATCGGGCAAACTCATGACTTCGCCGCCCTCACGATAGCGGATCTGCAACGGGCCATCGGGGATCTGGCCGGTGAGTGTGAGCACGCCATTATCCGGTAACGCCAGCAATACCGCGGGGTCAGCCCAGGACACCGGGGATGGCGGAGTGCGCAACCATCCACCTGACAACCACCAGAGACGCCCACCAGCGCGATGCAGTTCGCCCGCCGCCAATCGCCAGACCGGACGTGCGTCGCCAGTCGCATCGCGCAAATCCTGCCAACCCGACCAATGGTCACTGTCCGGCAAAGACGTCAGCGGTTTGAGCCAATGACTCAGCGCATTGCGCTGGCGTGCATCAGAGAGCTTTTCCAGGGGCGCCAGCTCCAGCGACGGCAACCCCAGCCAATCGAAATCACTGTCGGTGCCGGCCTGGGCCAGATCAATTTGCGCCAGATCGTCGAGCAACCCCTGCGCCTCACTCAGATGCGCAGCGCTGCGAGCCATGGTCGCCACTGCTTGCGGCCAGCGCGCGGTCAACACGGGGAACACCTGATGACGCAGGTAATTGCGCGAGAACTGCCGGTCCTGATTCGACGGATCTTCGATCCAGTTCAGCTGATATTCAGTGGCGTAGGCCTCAAGCTCGGCGCGAGTGACATCAAGCAGTGGTCGCAGCAGATGCCCACGCCCCAAAGGACGCTCACTCGGCATCCCCGACAAACCTCTCACCCCTGCCCCGCGCATCAGCCGAAACAACAGGGTTTCCGCTTGATCGTCACGGTGCTGACCTGTGAGCAGTACTTCACCGGCGTGAGTCGCCGCGATGAAGGCGCCGTAACGCGCATCCCGCGCCGCACGCTCGAGGCTAGCGCCGCGTTCAACCTGAACACGCACAACCTCCAGCGGCACACCCAACGCATCACAGACCGACTGACAATGTTCCGGCCACTCATCAGCCGCAGCCTGCAGGCCGTGGTGGACGTGAATGGCGGTCAATGCCGGCAAGGATTCGGTTTTTGCGAGGTGTGCGAGAAGGTGCAGCAGGACGGTGGAATCGAGACCACCGGAGAAGGCTATGCGCCAGGTTGTGGCGTTACGCCACGGAACCAGCCCATGGAGAAGCCTGGCTGGCAGATCAATCGTCTTAGGGCTCATAGACGTCAGTCGCTTCACATAGACCCATTGTGGGAGCGAGCCTGCTCGCGAAGGCTGCTTAACATTCAACATATTTGTTGATTGTTATACCGCAATCGCGAGCAGACGAACGTCGCCCGGCTCTTCCCACAAGGCTATAGCGCGATCAGATCAGAGACCGTAGCTCATCAGACGCTCGTAACGACGGGCCAGCAGCGCGTCGTTGTCGAACTTCTTCAACATCGCCAGTTGCGAGCTCAGCTCGGCGCGGATCGAGGCAGCGGCAGCCGCCGGATCACGATGAGCGCCGCCCAACGGCTCGCCGATCACTTTATCGACGATGCCCAGGCCCTTCAGACGCTCGGCAGTGATGCCCATCGCTTCAGCGGCATCCGGGGCTTTCTCGGAAGTTTTCCACAGAATCGAGGCGCAACCTTCCGGCGAAATCACTGCGTAAGTCGAATATTGCAGCATGTTCAGCTGATCGCAGACGCCAATGGCCAGCGCACCACCGGAACCACCCTCACCGATCACGGTGGCGATGATTGGGGTTTTCAGGCGAGCCATGACGCGCAGGTTCCAGGCAATCGCTTCGCTCTGGTTGCGCTCTTCGGCGTCGATGCCAGGGTAAGCGCCCGGGGTGTCGATGAAGGTCAGGATCGGCATTTTGAAACGCTCGGCCATTTCCATCAGGCGACACGCCTTGCGGTAGCCCTCAGGGCGCGGCATGCCGAAGTTGCGGCGAACCTTCTCGCGCACTTCGCGACCTTTCTGGTGACCGATAACCATCACCGGCTGGTCGTCCAGACGGGCAACACCGCCAACGATGGCAGCGTCGTCGGAGAAGTGACGGTCGCCGTGCAACTCATCGAACTCGGTGAAGATGTGTTCGATGTAGTCCAGGGTGTACGGACGTTTCGGGTGACGCGCCAGACGCGCGATCTGCCAGCTGGTCAGCTTGCCGAAGATGTCTTCGGTCAGCGTGCTGCTCTTGTCCTGTAGGCGGGAGATCTCATCGCCGATATTCAGCGAATTGTCATTACCGACCAAGCGCAACTCTTCGATCTTGGCTTGCAGGTCGGCGATCGGCTGTTCGAAATCTAGAAAATTCGGGTTCATAGGCGTCCGTCTAGGGTCGCGTCCAAGAGAGCTTGGGCCGGCCGGTTGTCTATTCGCGCCCTACCTTAAGGGACAGGCGCGTTCAGGTCGAGATTAAAAATTCGGGTCGGGATCAGGCGCGTTCCCATGGTAAGGAATGGCGCCTGACCGTCAACGGTATTGGAGGAAGACGTTGTCTCGCCCGAACTGGTCACGCAGGGCTTGAATCAAGGCATCCGCCGGGTCGATCCGCCAGGTCTCGCCAAACTGCAACAAGGCCTTCGCATCGGGGCTGGTGTAGTCCATGGTGATCGGGCACGCACCGCGATGACGCTTCAACAACTCGCCCAACCAGCGTAGCTGATCGCCCTTGAGATCCTTTGCATGCAACTTCAGGCGCAGGCTTTCGGCCAGGTTGGTGCGCGCATCTTCCATGCTCATCACCCGCTTGACCCGCAACCGCAGGCCACCGGAGAAGTCGTCGTTGCTGACTTCGCCTTCGACCACCACCATCGCATCGGTCTGCAACAACGACTGTGCGGAATGGAACGCATCGGCGAACAACGAGGCTTCGATCCGCCCGGAGCGGTCGTCGAGGGTGATGAAGCCCATCTTGTCGCCCTTTTTGTTCTTCATCACTCGCAGGGCGATGATCATGCCCGCGACCGTTTGCGTGTCGCGAGCCGGCTTCAGGTCGATGATGCGCTGACGGGCGAAGCGACGGATCTCGCCCTCGTATTCGTCGATCGGGTGGCCGGTGAGGTACAGGCCCAAGGTATCTTTCTCGCCTTTCAGGCGTTCCTTGAGGGTCAGCTCCTTGGCCTTGCGGTGATTGGCGTAGACGTCGGCGTCTTCTTCAACGAACAGACCGCCAAACAGATCGGCATGCCCACTGTCGTGGGTACGAGCGGTTTGTTCGGCCGCCTTGATCGCCTCTTCCATGGCCGTCAACAACACCGCGCGGTTGCGGTCGATGTTGGCCTGATAGGCTTTCTGCTCATCGTGGAAATACGGGCCAAGGCGGTCCAGGGCACCACTGCGGATCAAGCCGTCGAGGGTGCGTTTGTTGATACGCTTGAGGTCGACCCGCGCGCAAAAATCGAACAGGTCCTTGAACGGCCCGTCTTGCCGCGCCTCGGTAATCGCTTCGACCGGGCCTTCGCCCACGCCCTTGATCGCGCCCAAACCGTAAATGATGCGGCCTTCGTCGTTCACCGTGAACTTGAACTCCGAGGTGTTCACGTCTGGCGCGTCGAGGCGCAGCTTCATGGTCCGCACTTCTTCGATCAAGGTCACGACCTTGTCGGTGTTGTGCATATCCGCCGACAGTACCGCGGCCATGAACGGCGCCGGATAGTGGGCTTTCAGCCACGCGGTCTGGTACGACACCAGGCCGTAGGCAGCGGAGTGGGATTTGTTGAAACCGTAACCGGCGAATTTTTCTACCAGGTCGAAAATGTTACCGGCAAGGTCAGCGTCGATATTGTTGGTGGCGCAACCTTCAATGAAACCGCCGCGCTGCTTGGCCATTTCTTCGGGTTTTTTCTTACCCATGGCTCGACGCAGCATGTCCGCGCCGCCGAGGGTGTAACCGGCCATGACCTGGGCAATCTGCATCACCTGTTCCTGATACAGGATGATGCCGTAAGTCGGCGCCAATACCGGCTTGAGGCCGTCGTACTGGTAGTCCGAGTGCGGGTACGCGAGTTCGGCGCGACCGTGCTTACGGTTGATGAAGTCGTCCACCATGCCCGATTGCAGCGGGCCCGGACGGAACAGGGCCACCAGTGCGATCAAGTCTTCCAGGCAGTCGGGCTTGAGCTTTTTGATCAGCTCTTTCATGCCGCGCGACTCGAGCTGGAACACCGCGGTGGTTTCGGCTTTTTGCAGTAGCGTGTAAGTCGGTTTGTCATCCAGCGGGATGAACGCGATGTCCAGCGGCGGTTCGTTGACCTTGGCGCGGTCGCGGTTGATGGTTTTCAGCGCCCAGTCGATGATCGTCAGGGTCCGAAGCCCCAGGAAGTCGAACTTCACCAGACCGGCAGCCTCAACGTCATCCTTGTCGAACTGGGTTACCAGACCGTCGCCCGCTTCGTCGCAATAGATCGGCGAGAAGTCGGTCAGCTTGGTCGGCGCAATCACCACACCACCGGCGTGTTTACCGACGTTACGCACAACGCCTTCGAGCTTGCGCGCCATTTCCCAGATTTCCGCGGCTTCTTCATCGACCTTGATGAAGTCGCGCAGGATTTCTTCCTGTTCGTAGGCTTTTTCCAGGGTCATGCCGACTTCGAACGGAATCATCTTCGACAGACGATCCGCCAGTCCGTAGGACTTGCCCTGCACCCGCGCCACGTCACGGACCACAGCCTTGGCCGCCATGGAACCGAAGGTGATGATCTGGCTTACCGCGTTACGGCCGTATTTCTCGGCCACGTAATCGATCACGCGGTCGCGACCGTCCATGCAGAAGTCGACGTCGAAGTCGGGCATGGAAACCCGTTCCGGGTTAAGGAAACGTTCGAACAGCAGGTCATATTCCAGCGGGTCGAGGTCGGTGATCTTCTGCACATAGGCCACCAGCGACCCGGCACCCGACCCACGGCCAGGCCCCACCGGTACGCCGTTGTTCTTGGCCCACTGGATAAAGTCCATCACGATCAGGAAGTAACCGGGGAAGCCCATCTGGATGATGATATCCAGCTCGAAATTCAGCCGGTCGACATAGACTTGGCGCTTGGCTTCGTAGTCTTCGGTGGTGTCCTTGGGCAGCAGAACGCTGAGGCGTTCTTCCAGACCGTCGAAGGAAACCTTGCGGAAATATTCGTCGATGGTCATGCCATCGGGAATCGGGAAGTTGGGCAGGAAGTGCTTGCCCAGCTTCACTTCGATGTTGCAGCGCTTGGCGATCTCGACTGTGTTCTCCAGCGCCTCAGGCAGGTCGCTGAACAGCTCGGCCATTTCCTCGGCGCTTTTGAGGTATTGCTGATCGCTGTAATTCTTCGAACGCCGCGGATCGTCGAGGGCGCGGCCTTCACCGATGCAAACGCGGGTTTCGTGGGCTTCGAAGTCTTCCTGCTTGATGAAGCGCACGTCGTTGGTCGCCACCAGCGGCGCGCCGATTTTCTCGGCCAGGGCCACGGCGCCGTGCAGTTGCTCTTCGTCGTTGGGGCGGTTGGTGCGCTGGACTTCCAGATAGAAACGATCCGGGAACACCGCCATCCACTCGCGAGCCAGGGTTTCGGCTTCGTCCGGGTTGCCGCCGAGCATCGCCAGACCGATTTCGCCCTCTTTCGCCGCCGACAGCATGATCAAGCCTTCGCTGGCTTCGGCCACCCACTCGCGCTCGATGATGATCGAACCATTGCGCTGGCCGTCGATGAAACCACGGGAGATCAGTTCGGTGAGGTTGCGATAACCTGTGGCGTTCATCGCCAGCAGGCTGATCCGGCTCAAGGGGTTGTCCGGATCCTTGTTCGACAGCCACAGGTCGGCGCCACAAATCGGCTTGATCCCGGCGCCCATGGCGGCTTTATAGAATTTGACCAGGGAACACATGTTGTTCTGGTCAGTGACCGCCACGGCAGGCATGTTCATGCCGACCAGGGTCTTGACCAGCGGTTTGATCCGCACCAGACCGTCGACCAGGGAATATTCAGTGTGCAGGCGTAGATGAACGAATGAAGCCGGCATAGTGATCCTGTCTAGAAACTAGAAACGTGAAGACAACAAGGCCCGGATTGTACCGGGCCTTGAGTAAAACATCAGCCTGCGACTAACCCTCGATCAGGTTTTCCCGCGCTTCATACGCCAGGCGTACCGGGGCGAACGAGCGGCGGTGAATCGGTGTCGGCCCCAGACGCGTCAGCGCCTCCAGATGAACGGGCGTCGGGTAGCCTTTGTGGCCACCGATGCCGTAACCTGGGTAAATCAGTTCGAACGCCGCCATTTCACGATCACGGCTGACCTTGGCCAGAATTGACGCCGCAGCGATGGCCGGCACTTTGCTGTCGCCTTGCACCACCGCTTCGGCGCGCATCGAGAGTTTCGGGCAACGGTTGCCGTCGATCATCGCCAGCTTCGGCTGAATGTGCAGGCCCTCGACCGCGCGCTGCATGGCCAGCATGGTGGCATGAAGGATGTTCAACTCGTCAATTTCTTCGACTTCGGCGCGAGCAATGCACCAGCTCAGGGCTTTTTCGCAGATTTCGTCGTAGAGTTTTTCGCGGCGGGCTTCGGTGAGTTTCTTCGAATCGTTGAGGCCGAGAATCGGCCGGCTCGGATCAAGGATCACCGCGGCGGTCACCACGGCACCGCACAGCGGGCCGCGACCGACTTCATCAACACCTGCCACCAGATCTTCAACTTCATCGACCAGCATAAAATCCAGGCCCAGTTGCTTGCTTGCTTTGCTCATTATGCTCTGCCAATCAGGTTCAGTACCGCGTCCGCTGCCTGATTGGAGGCGTCCAGTCGCAGGGTTCGGTGGATTTCGTCAAAGCCTCGGGTCTGCTCCTCGCCACCTTCGATCAGCGGCGACAGAGTCTGGGCCAGGGCTTCGACTGTCGCATCGTCCTGCAACAACTCTGGCACCAGCAGGCGCTGGGCCAGCAAATTCGGCAACGAGACGTAGGGACTCTTCACCATCCGTTTGAGAATCCAGAACGTCAGCGGTGCCAGGCGATAAGCGACCACCATCGGCCGCTTGTACAGCAATGCTTCCAGGGTCGCGGTGCCCGAAGCGATCAACACCGCGTCGCACGCCGCCAGCGCCAGATGGGATTTGCCGTCGAGCAAGGTCAGCGGCAGATCGCGACCAGCCAGCAACTCTTCCAACTGGGCCCGGCGCTCCGGACTGGCGCACGGCATGACGAATCGCACGCCCGGACGCATGGCCCGCAGGCGCTGGGCGGTGTCGAGGAACAACGCACCGAGGCGCCCGACTTCACCGCCACGACTACCCGGCATCAGGGCAACCAACGGCCCTTCCGGCAAACCGAGTTCGGCCCGCGCGGCGGTGCGATCGGCCTCAAGCGGGATCGCATCGGCCAGGGAATGCCCGACAAACCGTACCGGCACGCCCTTCTCTTCATAAAATTTAGCTTCGAACGGGAACAGCGTCAGCATCAGGTCGCAACCTTCGCGAATCTTCAGCACCCGCTTCTGTCGCCAGGCCCAGACCGACGGGCTGACGTAATGCACGGTCTTGATCCCGGCCTGACGCAGCTTGAGTTCGATATTGAGGTTGAAGTCCGGGGCATCGATACCGATGAACACGTCCGGCTTCGCGGCGATCAGGTCCGCAACCAGTTTCTTGCGACGGGCCAACAGCTCGCGCAAACGGCCCAGCACTTCCACCAGCCCCATGACAGAAAGGCGTTCCATCGGGAAATACGAGGTCAGGCCTTCGGCCTGCATCAGCGGACCGCCGACACCAATGAACTCGACCGCCGGATGCTGTGCCTTGAGCGCACGCATGAGACCCGCACCCAGAATGTCACCGGAAACCTCACCCGCCACCAGCGCAATACGCAGATTGGCCATGATTAGCGGGTGATGCCGCGGGTCGAAGACTGGATGGAATCACGGAACACCGCGACTTCCGGGAACTGCAGCGAGGGTTCGGCCAGCTCGGCGAGCGCTTGCTCGACTGTCAGGCCCTGGCGGTAAACCACCTTGTAGGCACGACGCAGCGCGTGGATCGCCTCTTCGCTGAAGCCCCGACGGCGCATGCCTTCGAAGTTCATGCTGCGAGCTTCAGCGGGGTTGCCGAATACCGTGACGTACGCTGGAACGTCTTTGCCAATGGCTGTGCCCATGCCGGAAAAGCTGTGGGCGCCAATGTGGCAATACTGGTGAACCAGGGTGAAGCCGGACAGGATCGCCCAGTCTTCAACGTGCACATGCCCTGCCAACGCGGTGTTGTTGACCAGGATGCAATGATTGCCGATAACGCTGTCGTGACCGATGTGGGCATAGGCCATGATCAGGTTGTGATCGCCCAGGGTCGTTTCCGAACGGTCCTGAATGGTCCCGCGGTGAATCGTCACGCCTTCACGGATGACGTTGTGGTCACCGATGACCAGACGGGTTTCCTCGCCCTTGTATTTCAGATCGGGCGTGTCCTCACCTACCGAAGAAAACTGGTAGATGCGGTTGTGCTTACCGATTCGGGTCGGGCCCTTGAGAATCACATGCGGCCCGATCACTGTCCCCTCGCCGATTTCCACACCTGCGCCGACAATCGACCAAGGGCCGACTTCGACGTCGTCGGCCAGGATGGCCGTCGGATCGATGATTGCGCGAGGGTCAATCAAACTCATAGTTTGCGTTCCGCACAGATGATTTCAGCGGAGCAGACTGGCTTGCCATCGACCGAAGCCTGGCATTCGAACTTCCAGATCTGACGCTTGCAGCTGATGAACTTGGCTTCAAGGATCAATTGATCGCCCGGCAGCACCGGCTGACGGAAGCGCAGTTTGTCGGAGCCGACGAAGTAGTAAAGCGTGCCATCGGCCGGTTTCACGTCGAGCATTTTGAAACCAAGGATCCCGGCAGCCTGAGCCATCGCTTCGATGATCAGTACGCCCGGCATGATTGGATGCGCAGGGAAGTGACCATTGAAGAACGGTTCGTTGATGCTGACATTCTTGTAGGCGCGAATGCGCTTGCCTTCCACATCCAGATCCACGACCCGGTCCACCAGCAGGAACGGGTAACGGTGAGGCAGGTATTCGCGAATCTCGTTGATGTCCATCATTTCGGGGGGAAGCCTATGTAAAGATTGGGAGCGCGCGACTGACGCGCACTCCTCTAGCAAATCAAGGGAGGCAGTCTAGCGGCTGTGCACACTTGATATGGAAATGGTATCAGCCATCTGATGAAGCATTACCGTCAGGGGTCACGTCCCCTACACGCTTTTCCAGCTGTCGCAGACGTCGCGCGATGTCATCGAGCTGACGGATACGTGCCGCGCTTTTGCGCCATTCGGCTGCCGGTTGCATCGCCGTACCGGAAGAATAGGAGCCCGGCTCGGTAATCGAGTGGGTCACCATGGTCATCCCGGTCAGGAAAACGTTGTCGCAAATGTCGATATGCCCCACCAGCCCTACGCCACCGGCAAGCATGCAATGCTTGCCGATTTTGGTGCTGCCGGAAATTCCCACGCACGCGGCCATGGCCGTGTGGTCACCAACCTGGACGTTGTGGGCAATCTGAATCTGATTGTCGAGCTTCACACCATTACCAATGACGGTATCGGCCAGCGCGCCACGATCGATAGCGGTATTTACGCCTATTTCCACGTCGTCTCCGATCGAGACGCCGCCGATCTGGGCAATTTTCTGCCAGATACCTTTCTCGTTGGCAAAACCGAAGCCTTCACCACCGAGCACGGCACCGGATTGAATCACCACCCGTTTGCCGATGCGCACGTCGTGATACAGCGTGACGCGCGGGGCCAACCAGCCGCCCTCGCCAATTTCGCAGCGTGCACCGATGAAGCAATGCGCACCAACGGTCACACCGGCGTCAATGCGCGCTGCACTTTCGATGACCGCAAAGGCACCGATGCTCGCCGCCGGATCGACCACCGCATCCGCTGCCACTACCGCTGTCGGATGAATACCGGCCGGCGCCTTGGGCTTGGGATCGAACAGGTGGGAAATGCGCGCATAAGACAGATATGGATCAGCCACCACCAGCGCATCACCGACAAAACCTTCAGCGTCAGCGGCCTTCAGCAGCACGGCTGCGGCCTGACTGTCAGCCAGGTATTTACGGTATTGAGGATTTGCCAGAAAGCTCAACTGAGCTGGGCCAGCCTCTTGCAAAGTGGCCAGCCCAGTAATTTCTTTCTCCGGGTCGCCACGTAAGGTGGCGCCGAGGAACTCGGCCAACTGGCCGAGCTTTATAGTCGCTGTCATGGGTTACTTCAGCTGATTCATGCGCTCGATAACCTGGCGAGTGATGTCGTACTGAGGCTTGACATCAATCACTGCGCCACGCTCGAAGACCAGGTCATAAGCACCTTTCTTGATGACTTCTTCCACAGCGCTGTCCAGTTTCGGCTTGAGCTGCTTCAGCATTTCACGGTCGGCAACGGCTTTGGCTTCGTTCAGCTCCTTGGACTGGAACTGGAAATCACGGGCCTTTTGCTTGAACTCGAGCTCCAGACGTTCACGCTCGCCTTGCTGCATCTTGTCGCCACCGGCCATCAGACGGTCCTGGATACCCTTGGCGCTGCTTTCCAGGCTCTTGAGCTTGGTCAGTTGCGGGCCGAATTTTTTCTCGGCATCCACGGCGTATTTCTTCGCCGCATCGGATTCCAGCAGTGCCATCTGATAGTTCAGAACGGCGATTTTCATGTCGGCAAAAGCCGGACCTGCAACCAGCACGGTCGCCAGGAGAACCAATTGAGTCAACTTACGCACGATGCACTCCTACAAAATCCATTGTCATTATCTTGGGTCAGACGCTTAGAACGTCTGGCCGAGGGAGAATTGGAACACTTGAGTCTCGGCATTGCTGTCCGGTTTTTTGACTGGCATCGCCAAGGCGAAGCTCAACGGACCAAGGGCGGTAACCCATGTCACACCGACACCCACCGAACTGGCCATGTTGCTCAGGCTGACGTCGTTACACTGAGTGTTGGACTTGGAACCATCGGCGTTGGTGCTCTGCTTGCAAGTCGAATCGAACACGTTACCCACGTCCCAGAATACCGAAGTGCGCAAGGAACGCTGATCTTTCACGAACGGCATAGGGAATAGAACTTCTACACCACCCTGAATCAGGACGTTACCACCAAACGGCAGTGGATCCTGGTCCGGGTCGGTTGCGGTGCCCGGGTTCACGCCCCGGCTCGGCGTACTACGAGGCCCCAGGGTGCTGTCCTTGAAGCCACGAACCGAGTTGAAACCACCGGCGTAATAGTTTTCATAGAACGGCAAGCCGTCGGTCGAACCATAACCATCGCCATAGCCCAACTCGGTGTGGAGGCGCATGGTGTAGTTTTCAGACAACGGCTGGAACAATTGACCGCGATAATCGAGCTTGAAGAACGACAAGTCGCTGCCCGGTGTCGTGGCTTCCGCAGTCAAGCTCTGGGAGTGACCACGGGTCGCCAGTACCCCTTTGTTCAAGGTGGATTCAGACCAACCGGCCGATGCCTTGAAGTTGAGGTACTGATCACCTTCCTTGTTAACGAAGTCGAAGATTTCGTCGACGGTGTAAAGACCCGTCTTGATCTTGTCTTGTTGTGCAGACAAACCAAACGTCAGACGCGAAGTCTCGCTGATCGGATAACCAACGTTGACACCTGCGCCCAGGCTGTCTACGGCGTAGCTGGCTACGTTGACATCGAGGTCTTTGTAGTCGGTCGTACGATAGAAAGCGTTGTAACCCAGGCTCACACCGTCAGCTGTCCAGTAGGGGTCGACATAACCGAAGTTATAACGGCTTTGATACTGACTGCGAGTCAAGCCGATGCTGACCTTGTTACCGGTACCCAGGAAGTTGTTCTGAGTGATCGAACCACCAAGGATCAGACCGGCGCTCTGGGCGAAACCAACGCTGGCGGTAATCGAACCGGAAGCCTGCTCTTCAACGCTGTAGTTCACGTCAACCTGATCATCGACACCCGGCACGGCCGGCGTCTCGACGTTGACTTCCTTGAAGAAGCCCAGACGTTCCAGGCGAGTCTTGGATTGGTCGATCAGGTAGGTCGAAGCCCAGCCGCCTTCCATCTGACGCATTTCACGGCGCAGCACTTCGTCTTCGGACTTGGTGTTGCCACGGAAGTTGATGCGGTTCACGTAAGCACGCTTGCCCGGATCGACAGCGAACGTGATATCGACCGTGTGGTCTTCATCGTGAGGCTGAGGCACGCCGTTGACGTTAGCGAAGGTGTAACCCTCGTTACCCAGGCGGCGGGTAATCAGTTCGGAGGTGGTGGTCATCAGCTTGCGCGAGAACACCTGGCCTTTCTGAACCAGCAGCAGGGACTTGACCTGGTCTTCAGGCACTTTCAGGTCGCCGCTGAGTTTCACGTCACGAACGGTGTACTTCTCGCCTTCGTTGACGTTGACGGTGATATAGACGTGTTTCTTGTCCGGGGTGATGGACACCTGGGTCGAAGCGATATCCATATTGATATAGCCACGGTCCAGGTAATAGGAACGCAGACGCTCCAGGTCACCGGAGAGTTTTTCACGAGCGTACTTGTCATCGTTCTTGAAGAACGACAGCCAGTTGCTGGTCTTGAGTTCGAACAGGTCGATCAGGTCTTCATCAGGAAAGACAGTGTTGCCCACCACGTTGATGTGCTGGATCGCCGCTACGGTACCTTCGTTGATGTTGACCTTCAGGGCAACGCGGTTACGCGGCTGCGGCACCACTTCGGTGTCGACGGTAGCCGAGTAGCGGCCCTGAGCGACGTATTGACGCTGCAGCTCGTTACGCACACCTTCGAGGGTCGCGCGCTGGAAGATCTCGCCTTCGGCCAGACCGGACTGTTTGAGGCCCTTCATCAGGTCTTCAGTGGAGATCGCCTTGTTGCCTTCGATCTCGATACTGGCGACCGACGGACGCTCGACTACAGTAATGACCAGGACGTTGCCTTCACGGCCCAGCTGGATATCTTGAAAGAACCCGGTTTTGAACAGCGCACGAGTGGATTCCACCAGGCGACGATCATCCGCCTGCTCGCCGACGTTCAACGGCAAGGCACCAAAGACACTACCCGCGGAGACCCGCTGGAGGCCATTGACGCGAATATCAGAGATAGTGAAGGACTCGGCGTGAACTTCGGCGATCATCAATACGGTGAGAACCGCAGTTAGCAGCAGACGTTTCATGAAGTCCTTTCTTATTCCAACTGGCAATAAAAACTGCCGCAAAATGCGGCAGATTCGCAATTCAGCGAAGCGTTACAGTCGACCCAGATCATTGACCAGAGCAAGCAACATCACCCCGACCACCAAACTGATACCGATCTGTATCCCCCAACCTTGCACCCGATCCGACAAGGGACGACCACGCGCCCACTCGATCAGATAAAACAACAAATGCCCCCCATCCAGTACAGGAATGGGCAGCAAATTCAGAACACCCAGGCTAATACTCAGATAAGCAAGGAAATTCAGGAAATCAGCGATGCCCGACTGGGCAGAAGCGCCCGCCACTTTAGCAATGGTTATCGGTCCACTCAAGTTTTTTACCGAGAGCTCGCCGAACAACATTTTCTTGAGCGAGTCGAGGGTCAGTACGCTCATGGTCCAGGTGCGTCGGGCACCCTCCCCAATCGCGGCCACCGGACCGTAACTGACTTCGCGAATCATCTCTGGTGGCCAATCGACCGCTTTCACCCCTGCGCCCAGATAGCCAGTGGGTGCCTTGCTCTCGCCGCGCGCGGCCAGCGTCACAGGGACGTCGATTTGAGCACCGTCGCGCTCAACGCGCAGCATGATTTTGGTATCCGGATGCAAACGGACGATGTCGACTACTTGCTGCCAGTCATCCAGTGCCTTGCCATCAAAGGTCAACAGGCGGTCTCCAGCCTTCAAACCCGCAGCCTTCGCCGGCCCTTTCGGATCAATTTCGGCCAGCACCGGCGGCAATGCCGGACGCCAGGGGCGAATACCCAGCGAGTGAATAGGATCCGGCTCGTTAGCCCCCTTGAGCCACTTGTCCAGCACCAGCTCACGAGGCGAATCCACGGTGGAGCCCTGGTCGCGGACCAGCACTTGCAGGGAACCGCTCTCGCCCAGGCGGCGGACCAGTTGCAGGTTCACCGCAGCCCAGCCGGAAGTGGGCTCGCCATCGATGGCAATAATTTCCTGCCCCGGACTCAAACCTGCCCTGGAGGCGATACTGCCGGATTCGACCGCGCCGATAACCGGACGCACCTGCTCGCTGCCCAGCATTGCCAATGCCCAGAAAAACACCATCGCCAATAGAAAGTTGGCAATCGGACCGGCTGCCACGATAGCAACGCGCTGACGGACGGACTTGCGATTGAAGGCGTGATCGAGCTGATCGGCCGGCACCTCACCTTCGCGCTCGTCGAGCATTTTCACGTAGCCACCCAGCGGGATGGCGGCAACCACGAATTCAGTGCCTTTGCTGTCGTGCCAGCGCAGCAGCGGCATGCCGAAGCCCACGGAGAAACGCAGCACTTTGACCCCACAGCGACGTGCGACCCAGAAATGGCCGAATTCGTGGAAGGTGACCAGCACGCCCAGCGCTACCAGGGTGCCGACAATCATATAGAGCGCGCTCATCTACTTTCTCCGCAATCCTATCGGTGCTGCATGGGCCAACGTATTGCAGCACTTATCGGCCGTGACGACTCAACCATTGCCCGGCCAGTACCCGTGCTTTCGCATCGGCCGTAAACACTGCCTCGAGATCATCAACCGCAACCACAGGCTCGAGGTTCAATACTTCCTCGATAATACTCGCGATTTCCAGATAGCGAACCCGTCCGTCGAGAAAGGCCGCCACAGCCACTTCATTCGCGGCATTGAGCATGGCCGGCGCGCTGTTACCTGCCTCGGCGGCTTGACGCGCAAGGCGCAGGCAAGGGAAGCGCTCTTCATCGGGCGCCTGGAAATCCAGGCGAGCGATGGCGAACAGATCCAACGGCGCAACGCCCGAGTCGATCCGCTCCGGCCACGCCAGGGCATTGGCAATTGGTGTGCGCATATCCGGATTACCCAGCTGCGCCAACACCGAACCATCGACATAGTCGACCAGCGAATGAATCACGCTTTGCGGGTGAATCACCACTTCGACCTGAGAGGGCGTAGCGTCGAACAGCCAGCAGGCCTCGATCAGCTCGAGCCCTTTGTTCATCATGCTGGCCGAATCCACCGAAATCTTGCGCCCCATGGACCAATTCGGGTGAGCACACGCTTGCTCGGGGGTAACATGCGCCAGTTCGGCCAGGGGCGTCTGCCGGAACGGGCCACCAGAGGCTGTCAGTAGAATCCGGCGTACACCGACCGCGCCCAAACCACGAGAGAAGTCCTGCGGCATGCACTGGAAAATCGCGTTGTGTTCGCTGTCGATAGGCAGCAGTACCGAACCGCTTTTACGCACGGCCTGCATGAACAGCGCACCGGACATCACCAGCGCTTCTTTATTGGCCAAAAGAATCTTTTTGCCGGCCTCGACCGCCGCCAGGGTCGGACGCAAACCCGCCGCCCCGACGATCGCCGCCATTACCGCATCGACTTCCGGATCCGAGGCGATCTGACACAAGCCCTCCTCTCCCACCAGAACACGGGTCGACAGGCCAGCCGCATGCAATTCGTCCTGCAAGCCTCGGGCAGCGCCAGATTCCGGCACGACCGCGAAACGCGGCGTATGACGCACGCACAGCGCCAGCAGCTCACTCAAACGAGTGAAACCGCTCAAGGCGAATACCTGATAGCGTTCGGGGTGACGGGCGATGACGTCCAGAGTGCTCAGACCAATCGAGCCGGTCGCCCCCAACACGGTAATCTGTTGTGGGCGACTCACGATGCCGCCATCCACAGCAGCACGGCGAACACCGGAATCGCCGCTGTCAGACTGTCGATGCGGTCCAGCACACCGCCGTGCCCCGGCAGCAGATTACTGCTGTCCTTGATCCCCGACTGGCGCTTGAACATACTTTCGGTGAGGTCGCCCACCACCGAAATGAACACGATGATCGCGGCACCGAACAGGCCCATCAGCATCTGAGCGAAACTCCAGTCCCGCGCAAAACCGACGATTGCCGTGATCACCAGGCTCAGCAGCAAGCCGCCGTACACGCCTTCCCAGCTCTTGCCAGGGCTGACTTGTGGTGCAAGCTTGCGCTTGCCGAAGGCTCGGCCGGAAAAGTACGCACCGATATCGGCGCCCCAGACCAGCACCATCACGGCCATGATCAGCCAGTTGCCCAAGGGTTCCTGCTTGATCAGGATCAGACCTTGCCAGGCCGGCAACAGAATCAACAAACCGATCGCCAGCTTGCAGGCAGCGCTGGCCCAGTGTTCGCTGGACCGTGGATAAGTCAGCACCAGATAGGTGGCCACGCCCCACCAGAGCACCGAGGCGCCCAGCACCCAAGGCGCGAGCCCCGGCAGGATATGCATGACAAACAGCATCAACGCGACCACAGCTGCAAAAGCAACACGGATCGCCTGGCCAGCAAAACCTGCCAGGCGCGCCCATTCCCATGCCCCCAGCGTCACCACCAGCCCGATAAACAGCGCAAAACCGGACCCTTCAAGCAGGAAAAACCCGCACAGGGCAATCGGCAGCAGAATCAGTGCCGTGATGATTCGTTGTTTAAGCATTAAACCCGGGCTCCAGACTCGACCTGCTCGCTCGTTTTACCGAAGCGACGCTGGCGAGAAGCGAAATCAGCCAGCGCATTGCGCATGGCGTCGTGTTTGAAGTCCGGCCAGAACAGGTCGGAGAAGTACAACTCGGCGTAAGCCAGTTGCCACAGCAGGAAGTTACTGATGCGATGCTCGCCACCGGTACGGATGCACAAGTCCGGCAACGGCAGATCGCCGGTCGCCAGACAGGTTTGCAACAGCTCGGGAGTGATGTCTTCAGGGCGCAGATGCCCGGCCTGAACTTCGCGCGCCAGACGTTGCGCAGCTTGCGCGATGTCCCACTGTCCACCGTAGTTGGCGGCGATCTGCAGGATAAAGCGATTGACGCCGGCAGTCATAGCCTCGGCTTCACGCATGGCAGCTTGAAGCTCCGGATGAAAACGCGAACGGTCGCCGATGATGCGCAAACTGATGTTGTTGTCGTTCAGGCGCTTGGCCTCGCGACGCAGCGCCCTGAAGAACAGATCCATCAAGGCACTGACCTCATCGGCCGGGCGTTGCCAGTTCTCACTGGAGAACGCAAACAGGGTCAATACCTCAACCCCGGACTCCGCACACACCTCGATGACCGCACGAACAGCATCCACACCCGCTTTATGCCCGGCGACACCCGGCATAAAGCGTTTTTTCGCCCAACGATTATTACCATCCATGATGATCGCGACATGGCGCGGCACCGCGGACGGCGCAGTCTGCTTGGTCTTGTCCATTTGAAACTCGACCCTTATACGGCCATCAGGTCTTTTTCTTTCTCCGCCAACTTAGCGTCGATTTCAGCCACGAATTTCTTGGTCAGATCGTCGATCTCGCCAGTGGCACGACGCTCTTCGTCTTCGCTGATTTCCTTTTCCTTGACCAGGTCCTTCAGCGAGCTGTTTGCATCGCGACGGATGTTGCGCACGGCAACACGGGCATCCTCAGCGACATCACGAGCCTGCTTGGTGAAGCCCCGGCGGGTTTCTTCGGTCAGGGCCGGCATGGAGATCAGCAGCAACTCACCCAGGTTGGTCGGGTTGAGATTCAGGCCAGCGCTACCGATAGCCTTGTCGACCGCGCCCAGCATGTTGCGCTCAAAGGCAACGACTTGCAGGGTACGGGCGTCTTTAACGGTAATGTTCGCCACTTGCTTGATCGGAGTGTCGGCGCCGTAGTACGGAACCATCACACCTTCCAGAATGCTTGGGTGCGCCTGGCCGGTACGGATACGCCCGAAGTTGTGCGCCAGCGATTCTACGGATTTCTGCATGCGCTCTTTAGCGTCTTTCTTGATTTCGTTGATCATTGTTGAACTTCCTCGATCAGGGTTCCTTCAGCACCGCCATGTACGATATTCAACAGGGCACCGGGTTTGTTCATATTAAACACGCGCAGCGGCATCTTGTGGTCGCGGCACAGGCAAATGGCCGTCAGATCCATCACACCCAGCTTGCGATCCAGCACTTCATCGTAGGTCAGATGATCGAACTTCTCGGCATGCGGGTCTTTGAACGGGTCAGCGGTGTAGACGCCATCAACCTTCGTTGCCTTGAGCACCACATCGGCATCGATTTCGATTGCGCGCAGGCAGGCAGCCGAGTCCGTTGTAAAGAACGGATTGCCAGTACCGGCCGCGAAAATCACGACTTCCTTGGAGTTCAGGTGGCGCATGGCTTTGCGGCGATCATAGTGATCGGTCACGCCAACCATGGAAATGGCCGACATCACGATGGCCGAGATATTGGCACGTTCCAGCGCATCGCGCATCGCCAGGGCGTTCATCACAGTGGCCAGCATGCCCATGTGGTCGCCAGTGACCCGATCCATGCCGGCGGCGCTGAGCGCTGCGCCACGGAACAGGTTACCCCCGCCGATCACCAGACCGACCTGAACACCGATGCCAACCAGTTGGCCAACTTCCAGTGCCATGCGATCCAGAACTTTCGGATCGATCCCGAACTCTTCCGAGCCCATCAGGGCCTCGCCGCTAAGCTTGAGTAGAATGCGTTTATAGCGAGCCTGATAACCACTGCCCTGCTGAGCCATTGCGAATCTCTCCTGCGGCGTATTTTAAAAATTCTTTGCGAGCTGTTTACAGCTGGCGTTCACTCTAGCTTGGCGCTGCTTCAGCGCCATCGGAACATGGCTTTGTAAGCCAGTTCCAAAAGGAAACCAAATAAAATTGGCAACCCCATCTGAAAAGAGGCTGCGCGCGTAAGCGGGCAGCCTCTTCAGGGCGACAGTTAAAAAACCGTCTTATTGCTTGCTGGCAGCCAGCTGGGCAGCAACTTCTTCTGCGAAGTTGTCTACTGGCTTCTCGATGCCTTCGCCTACTTTGAAGTAGGTGAAAGAAACGATTTCAGCACCGGCTTTCTTGGCCAGGTCGCCGACCTTGATTTCAGGGTTCTTGACGAACGCCTGCTCAACCAGGCTCGCTTCAGCCAGGAACTTGCTGATACGGCCTTTGACCATGTTTTCAACGATGTTTTCTGGCTTGCCGGCAATCTTGTCAGCGTTGAGGGTCAGGAACACGCCTTTCTCGCGCTCGATCGCTTCAGCGGAAACTTCCGACGGCAGCAGGAATTCAGGGTTGGTAGCCGCTACGTGCATAGCGATGTCTTTGGCCAGCTCAACGTCGCCGCCCTTGAGAACAACCGCAACACCAATCTTGTTGCCGTGCAGGTAGCCACCAACAACATCGCCTTCAACGCGAGCCAGGCGACGAATGTTGACGTTTTCGCCAACCTTGCCAACCAGAACCAGACGATCAGCTTCACGCGCTTCGATCAGCGGAGCAGCATCGGTCAGTTTGTCAGCGAACGCTTTTTCAATGCTGGCAGCAACAAATGCCTTGAAGTCGTCCTGCAGAGCCAGGAAGTCGGTCTGCGAGTTCACTTCCAGCAGAACGGCGGATTTACCGTCTTCCTTGAGAGCGATTGCGCCTTCAGCGGCAACGTTGCCGGCTTTCTTGGCAGCCTTGATGGCGCCCGAAGCGCGCATGTCATCAATGGCTTTTTCGATGTCGCCGCCAGCCTTGGTCAAGGCTTTTTTGCAGTCCATCATGCCTTCGCCGGTACGCTCGCGCAGTTCTTTGACCAACGCTGCAGTAATCTCTGCCATTTTCAAATTCCTCTTGGATAGGTTTTCAACCATTCCACCCGATCGAACGGGCGATCAATTCTTCCCGAACCACCCTTGTTAGCTGCCGCACGTTACAGATAAAGCAGTGGGCGCCGACAAATGGTTTTCGAGGTGGCAAAAAGGGGGCCAAGCCCCCTTTTTGCTTACTGAGTCAACGCCAGGGCGTCAATTACTCAGCTGCAGCCTGAGTTTCTTCAGCTACGAATTCTACAGTGCCGCCAGCAACATTGTTGCGACCACGGATAACAGCGTCAGCCATCGAACCCATGTACAGCTGGATAGCGCGGATTGCGTCATCGTTGCCTGGGATGATGTAGTCAACGCCTTCCGGGCTGCTGTTGGTATCGACTACGCCGATAACCGGGATGCCCAGCTTGTTGGCTTCGGTGATCGCGATGCGCTCGTGATCAACGTCGATAACGAACAGAGCGTCTGGCAGACCGCCCATGTCCTTGATACCACCCAGGGAACGATCCAGCTTCTCAAGATCGCGAGTGCGCATCAGCGCTTCTTTCTTGGTCAGCTTGGCGAAAGTACCGTCTTCAGCTTGCACTTCAAGGTCACGCAGACGCTTGATGGAAGCACGGATGGTTTTGAAGTTGGTCAGCATGCCGCCCAACCAGCGGTGATCGACGTACGGCGAACCGCAACGTGCTGCTTCTTCAGCAACGATCTTGCCAGCGGAACGCTTGGTGCCGACGAACAGAATCTTGTTTTTGCCCTGGGCCAGACGCTCTACGAAAGTCAGAGCTTCGTTGAACATTGGCAGGGTTTTTTCAAGGTTGATGATGTGAATCTTGTTACGCGCGCCGAAAATGTACTTACCCATTTTCGGATTCCAGTAACGGGTTTGGTGACCGAAGTGCACACCGGCCTTCAGCATATCGCGCATGTTGACTTGGGACATGATAGTTCCTTAATAAGTCGGGTTTGGCCTCCACGTATCCCAATGACCAACCAGCAGCATCAGCTGAAGGCACCCAGGTCATCGTGTCGACACGTGTGTGGATTTAAGCTTTTCAGGGTACCCCGGAAAGCGGCGCATTTTATATCACAAGGCCGGAAAAAACGGAACCCGCATTCTGAAAACCTGGCGAATGCTTTTGATCCCGCCCTTGGAATCCCCCAAGAATGCGCCATCCTATAGAGAGAAGCGATGCACAGAAGCTCAGATTTGCCCTGATCGTCTGGTAGAATTGCGTTTTTCAGGGCCGCGACGATCGTTCGCGCAATGCCCATTTCGTTTTAGAAGGCGCCATTGAGCGCAGAGAGAGCCTGTATGACCGTCACCCTCAAAACCCCAGAGGACATCGCAAAAATGCGGATCGCCGGCAAATTGGCCGCCGATGTGCTGGAAATGATTGCCGATTATGTCAAGCCGGGCGTTACCACCGAAGAGCTGGACCGCATCTGCCACGACTACATCGTCAACGAGCAGAAAGCCATTCCTGCCCCGCTCAACTACAAGGGCTTTCCGAAGTCGATCTGCACCTCGATCAACCACGTGGTCTGCCACGGCATCCCGAACGAGAAGCCGTTGAAGGATGGCGACACGCTGAACATCGACGTCACAGTGATCAAGGACGGCTACCACGGCGATACCAGCCGCATGTTCCACGTCGGCACCGTGCCAGTCTGGGCCGAGCGTCTGTCCCAAGTGACACAGGAATGCATGTACAAGGCCATCGAACTGGTCAAACCCGGCTGCCGCCTGGGCGATATCGGTGAAGTGATCCAGAAGCACGCGGAAAAGAACGGTTTCTCGGTGGTTCGCGAGTTCTGCGGCCACGGCATCGGCAAGGTGTTCCACGAAGAACCGCAGATCCTGCACTACGGCCGCGCCGGCACCGGCATGGAACTGAAAGCCGGCATGACCTTCACCATCGAGCCGATGATCAACCAGGGCAAGGCCGACACCAAGGTGCTGGGCGATGGCTGGACCGCGATCACCAAGGACCGCAAGCTGTCGGCGCAATGGGAACACACTCTGCTGGTGACCGATACCGGCTACGAGATCTTCACCCTGCGCAGCGACGATACCATCCCGCGCGTTTCGGCCTGATCCCGCCCGCGCCGTTCCCAGCCTTATAGAAAGGAAAGCCAATCGATGCCGCAGGTGGATCCCGAACTCTTCGACCGCGGCCAGTTCCAGGCTGAACTGGCCCTGAAGGCAAGCCCTATCGCTGCTTTCAAGAAGGCGATCCGTCAGGCCCGCGAAGTGCTCGACGAGCGGTTTCGCAGCGGCCGGGAGATTCGCCGGCTGATCGAGGATCGTGCCTGGTTCGTCGATAACATCCTGCAAAAGGCCTGGGAGCAATTCAACTGGAACTTCGAAGCCGACATCGCGCTGGTCGCGGTCGGCGGCTACGGTCGTGGCGAGTTGCACCCCTACTCTGACATCGACCTGCTGATCCTGCTGGGCGGCGCCGACCACGAAATTTTCCGTGATTCAATCGAGCGTTTTCTGACGTTGCTGTGGGACATCGGCCTGGAAGTCGGCCAGAGCGTTCGCTCGGTTGACGAATGCGCCGAGGAAGCCCGCGCCGACCTGACGGTGATCACCAACCTGATGGAAAGCCGCACCATTGCCGGTCCCGAGCGCCTGCGCCAGCGCATGCTGGACGTGACCAGCACAGAACACATGTGGCCCAGCAAGGAGTTCTTCCTGGCCAAGCGCGCCGAACAGAAAGCCCGTCACCACAAGTACAACGACACCGAGTACAACCTGGAACCCAACGTCAAGGGCTCGCCCGGTGGCCTGCGGGATATCCAGACGATTCTGTGGGTTGCCCGTCGTGAGTACGGCACCCTCAATCTGCGGGCCCTGGCCGGCGAAGGTTTCCTGGTGGAGAGCGAGAACGCCCTGCTGGCTTCGTCCCAGGAATTCCTGTGGAAAGTGCGTTATGCGCTGCACATGCTCGCCGGCCGCGCCGAAGACCGCCTGCTGTTCGATCACCAGCGCACGATTGCCGGGTTGCTGGGTTTCGTCGGCAATGACGCCAAGCACGCCATCGAAAACTTCATGCAGCAGTACTACCGGGTGGTCATGAGCATTGCCCAGCTCAGCGACTTGATCATCCAGCACTTCGAAGAAGTGATCCTGGCCCCCGAAGACGAAGCACCGCCCCAGCCGATCAACTCGCGATTCCAGCTGCACGACGGCTACATCGAGGCGCGCAACAACAATGTGTTCCGCCGCACGCCGTTCGCCATGCTCGAAATCTTCGTGCTGATGGCCCAGCAGCCGGAGATCAAAGGCGTACGCGCCGACACCATCCGCCTGCTGCGCGAGAACCGTCATTTGATCGACGACGACTTCCGCAACGATATTCGCAATACCAGCCTGTTCATCGAATTGTTCAAGTGCAAGATCGGTATCCACCGCAACCTGCGGCGGATGAACCGTTACGGGATCCTTGGGCGTTATCTGCCAGAGTTCGGCTTTATTGTCGGGCAGATGCAGCACGACCTGTTCCACATCTATACGGTCGACGCGCACACCCTGAACCTGATCAAGCACCTGCGTAAGTTGCAGTACACCCAGGTGTCGGAAAAATTCCCGCTGGCCAGCAAGCTCATGGCCAAACTGCCCAAGCCGGAGTTGATTTACCTGGCCGGCCTGTACCACGACATCGGCAAGGGCCGGCATGGCGACCACTCGGAAATCGGCGCAGTGGACGCCGAAGCCTTTTGTCAGCGCCATCAGTTGCCGATCTGGGACAGCCGCCTGATCGTCTGGCTGGTGCAAAACCACCTGGTGATGTCGACCACCGCCCAGCGCAAGGACTTGTCCGACCCGCATGTGATCCACGATTTCGCGCAGATTGTCGGCGATGAAACCCGCCTCGATTATCTGTATGTGCTGACCGTGGCCGACATCAACGCGACCAACCCGACGCTATGGAACTCCTGGCGCGCGAGCCTGTTGCGCCAGCTCTACACCGAGACCAAGCGCGCCTTGCGTCGCGGCCTGGAAAACCCGGTGGATCGCGAAGAACAGATCCGCCAGACCCAAAGCGCAGCGCTGGACATTCTGGTACGCGGCGGCACCGACCCGGACGACGTCGAGCAGTTGTGGGCACAACTGGGCGATGACTACTTCCTGCGTCACACCGCCGGCGACGTGGCCTGGCACACTGATGCAATCTTGCAGCAGCCGGCCGACGGCGGCCCGCTGGTGCTGATCAAGGAAACCACCCAGCGCGAGTTCGAGGGCGGTACGCAGATCTTCATTTATGCGCCGGACCAGCACGACTTCTTCGCCGTGACCGTAGCGGCGATGGACCAGCTCAACCTGAACATTCACGACGCCCGGGTCATCACCTCCAGCAGCCAGTTCACCCTCGACACCTATATCGTGCTCGACACCGATGGCGACTCGATCGGCGACAACCCGGCGCGGGTCAAGCAGATCCGCGAAGGCCTGACCGAAGCCCTGCGCAATCCGGACAACTACCCAACGATTATCCAGCGTCGGGTGCCGCGTCAGCTCAAACATTTTACCTTTGCGCCACAGGTGACAATCCACAACGATGCCCAGCGTCCGGTGACCGTGCTGGAACTCAGCGCACCCGACCGTCCTGGGTTACTGGCGCGGATCGGCACGATCTTCCTCGAGTTCGACCTGTCGCTGCAGAACGCCAAGATCGCCACCTTGGGCGAGCGCGTGGAAGACGTGTTCTTCATCACCGACGCCAACAATCAGCCGCTGTCCGACCCCTTGCTGTGCAGCCGCTTGCAGGATGCAATCGTCAAACAGCTGAGCGTCAACCAGGAACCCGATATCAAACATTCGCGCATCAGCATCTGAATCAACCCAATCCCCCTGTGGGAGCGGGCTTGTGTGGCGAGGGAGCTTGCTCCCGCTGGGTCGCGAAGCGACCCCAAAAGCTTGCGACTGCTGCGCAGTCCAACGGGAGCAAGCTCCCTCGCCACACAGGCCCGCTCCCATATTGAACGAGGCCCCCATGAACAACGCTCTGAACCAGTTGCAGCCCTACCCGTTCGAAAAGCTCCGCGCCCTGCTCGGCAGCGTCACGCCAAACCCGGACAAACGCGCCATCGCGTTGTCCATCGGCGAACCGAAGCATCGCTCGCCAAGCTTTGTCGCCGAAGCCTTGGCAAGCAATCTGGATCAGATGGCCGTATACCCGACCACCCTCGGCATCCCGGCCCTGCGTGAAGCGATCGCCGCATGGTGCGAACGCCGTTTCAGCGTTCCAAATGGTTGGCTCGACCCCGCGCGCAACGTGCTGCCGGTCAACGGCACCCGCGAAGCGTTGTTCGCATTCACCCAGACCGTGGTCAACCGTGGTGAAGACGCGCTGGTGGTCAGCCCGAACCCGTTCTATCAGATCTACGAAGGCGCGGCGTTCCTGGCCGGAGCCAAGCCGCATTACCTGCCATGCCTTGACGAAAACGGCTTCAACCCGGATTTCGACGCTGTTTCGCCAGACATCTGGAAGCGTTGCCAGATCCTGTTCCTGTGCTCGCCGGGCAACCCGACCGGCGCGTTGATCCCGGTTGAAACCCTGAAAAAACTGATCGCCTTGGCCGACGAATACGATTTCGTGATCGCCGCTGACGAGTGCTACAGCGAACTGTACTTCGATGAACAGACCCCACCACCCGGCCTGCTCAGCGCCTGCGTTGAACTAGGCCGCAAAGATTTCAAGCGTTGCGTGGTGTTTCATAGCCTGTCCAAGCGTTCCAACCTGCCAGGCCTGCGTTCGGGCTTTGTGGCCGGCGATGCAGACATCCTCAAGGGGTTCCTGCTGTATCGCACTTACCACGGCTGTGCGATGCCGGTTCAAACGCAACTGGCCAGCGTTGCCGCGTGGAACGACGAAGTGCATGTGCGGGCCAACCGTGCGCTGTACCGTGAGAAATACGATGCGGTATTGGAAATCCTCAGCCCGGTGATGGATGTGCAGCGCCCGGATGGCGGTTTCTATCTGTGGCCAAACGTAAATGGCGACGACGCGGCGTTCTGCCGGGATCTGTTTGCCGAGGAACACGTGACCGTAGTACCAGGCTCCTACCTGTCCCGTGAAGTAGATGGCGTCAACCCGGGAGCCGGGCGTGTGCGGATGGCGCTGGTCGCGCCACTGGCGGAGTGCGTTGAGGCGGCTGAACGGATTCGCGCCTTCATTACCCGCCACAAGTAACCCCTGAATGCCCGTGCCAGGCAATCTGGCGCGGGCACTTCGCATATCAAGTTGCCTGCAATCTTTTCAGCCCCCCCTCACCAAAAAACATCGCCAAAAACCATCACCGAGCAGATGCCAACTCAGGCTGTAGAGCTCCAACAACCCCATCCGAAACGCCACCGCCTGCGCTTCTCGCCAAATCGTTGAACACTTCAAACAGACAAACCCGACCACAGCCGACGCGAAACCGTCCGGTCATGGCATAATCCGTCACCTTTTATTTTCAGCACCTGCAAAGGGGGCAATTCCTTGACCGTTTCAAGCAAAACGTTGCACCTTTTCGGCATCAAAGCCTGCGACACCATGAAAAAGGCGCGCACCTGGCTCGATGAACACGCTGTCGGCTATGACTTCCATGATTACAAAGCGGTCGGAATCGACCGTGAACACCTGACCCAATGGTGCGAGGAGCACGGCTGGCAAGTGGTGTTGAACCGTGCAGGCACGACCTTTCGCAAGCTCGACGACGAACGCAAAGCCGATCTCGACCAGCCGAAAGCCATCGAACTGATGCTCGCACAACCCTCGATGATCAAGCGCCCGGTGCTCGATCTCGGTGACAGAACCCTGATTGGCTTCAAGCCAGATATCTACGCGGCCGCACTCAAGTAAGGCAGCCCGTTCCATTTTGTTAGAGGTATCAACATGTCCACTACCCTGTTCAGCCTGGCCTTTGGTGTCGGCACTCAAAACCGTCAAGGCGCATGGCTGGAAGTGTTTTACGCGCAGCCACTGCTCAACCCTTCAGCCGAACTGGTCGCGGCCATTGCCCCGATCCTGGACTACACCGACGGCAATCAGGCCATCGCCTTCAGCACGACGCAGGCTTCGCAACTGGCTGAAGCGCTCAAAGGCGTCGACGCAGCTCAGGCTGCCTTGCTGACTCGTCTGGCCGAGAGCCACAAGCCGCTGGTTGCCACATTGCTGGCCGAAGACGCTCAACTGAGCTCCACGCCTGAGGCTTACCTCAAGTTGCACCTGCTGTCCCACCGTCTGGTCAAGCCGCACGGCCTGAACCTGGCCGGAATCTTCCCGCTGCTGCCAAACGTGGCCTGGACCAGCCAGGGTGCGATCGACCTGTCCGAACTGGCTGAGCATCAACTGGAAGCCCGCCTGCGCGGCGAGCTGCTGGAAGTGTTCTCGGTGGACAAGTTCCCGAAAATGACCGACTACGTGGTACCGGCCGGCGTGCGTATCGCTGACGCGGCACGTATTCGTCTGGGCGCCTACGTGGGCGAAGGCACCACCGTGATGCACGAAGGTTTCGTTAACTTCAACGCTGGCACCGAAGGCCCGGGCATGATCGAAGGCCGCGTGTCGGCTGGCGTGTTCGTCGGCAAGGGTTCGGACCTGGGCGGCGGCTGCTCGACCATGGGCACCCTGTCGGGTGGCGGCAACATCGTGATCAAGGTGGGCGAAGGCTGCCTGATCGGCGCCAACGCCGGTATCGGCATCCCGTTGGGCGATCGCAACACCGTTGAGTCGGGCCTGTACGTGACAGCCGGTACCAAGGTGGCGCTGCTCGACGAAAAGAATCAGCTGGTCAAAGTGGTCAAGGCCCGTGAATTGGCCGGTCAACCTGACCTGTTGTTCCGTCGCAATTCGGAAACCGGTGCCGTGGAGTGCAAAACCCACAAGTCGGCCATCGAACTGAACGAAGCGCTGCACGCTCACAACTAAGCAGAGCGTCAAACGATCACCTTGTAGGAGCGCCGCATCGCTCGCTCCTGCAAGGTCAGGCGTACACCCGCCCATGTCACCAGGGCCGAACAACATGATGATTCCTTCTCCCTGGCGCGCCGATTTTCCGGCCATCGCCGCACTGCAACGGCAAGACCAGACCTATCTGGACAACGCCGCCACCACGCAAAAACCTCAAGCCCTGCTGGATGCCCTGGCGCATTACTACGCCAACGGCGCGGCCAACGTGCATCGGGCGCAACACTTGCCCGGCGCCCATGCCACCCAGGCGTTCGAGGACAGCCGCCGCAAAGTTGCACAATGGCTCAATGCCGGCGATTGCGGACAGATTATCTTTACCCACGGTGCGACTTCCGCGCTGAACCTCCTGGCCTATGGCCTGGAACACCTTTTCAATCCAGGCGATGAAATTGTCATCAGCGCTCTGGAGCATCACGCCAACCTGTTGCCGTGGCAGCAACTGGCCCACCGTCGCGACCTGAAGCTGGTGATCCTGCCGCTGAATGTCGACGGTTTGATCGACCTGGATGTCGCCGCGCAGTTGATCGGTCCGCGAACCCGTTTGCTGGCGGTCAGCCAGCTGTCCAACGTGCTGGGCGCCTGGCAACCGTTGCCCGCGCTGTTGGCGATGGCCAAGGCACACAACGCGCTGACCGTGGTCGATGGCGCTCAAGGCGTGGTTCATGGTCGGCACGATGTGCAGGCACTGGGCTGCGACTTCTACGTGTTTTCCAGCCACAAACTCTATGGCCCCGATGGCCTGGGCGTGCTGTTCGGACGCAACGAAGCGCTGCAACAGCTGCGCCCCTGGCAGTTCGGCGGCGAAATGGTGCTGGACGCCAACTACCACGATGCTCGCTTTCGGTCCGCACCGCTGGGGTTCGAGGCCGGTACGCCGCCGATCGCCAGTGTGATCGGTCTGGGCGCAACGCTGGACTACTTGACCGGGCTGGATCAAGACGCCGTGTCCGCCCACGAAGCGGCGCTGCATGACTATCTGCTCAAAGGCCTGGAAGCGCGCAACGGCATTCGCCTGCTGGGCAAACCGCAGCTGGCGCTGGCCAGTTTTGTCGTCGAGGGTGTGCATAACTCTGATTTGGCGCATTTGCTGACCGAACAGGGCATCGCCGTGCGCGCCGGTCATCATTGCGCCATGCCGTTGCTCAAAAGCTTTGAACTGGCCGGGGCGATTCGGGTGTCGTTGGCGCTGTACAACAATTCCGAAGACCTTGAGCGCTTTTTCGAAGCACTGGATCAGGCCCTGGAGTTGTTGCGATGACCTTGCCCGTCGATGCCATTACAGCGCTGGACACGTTTCAGCAGGCGGCGAGCTGGGAACAGCGGGCGCGGCTGTTGATGCAGTGGGGCGACCGTCTGCCTGCGCTGAGCGATGTGGATAAAGTCGACGCCAACCGCGTGCATGGCTGTGAAAGCCAGGTCTGGCTGGTCGGCACGTTGCAGGACGGGCACTGGCAATTCAGCGCCAGCAGCGATGCGCGATTGATTCGCGGGTTGGTGGCGTTGCTGCTGGCGCGGGTCAACGGGTTGTCCGCAGTTGAGTTGCAACAGGTGGATTTGGCGGATTGGTTCAGTCAGCTGGGGCTGGGTCGCCAGTTGTCCCAGTCCCGTAGCAATGGCTTGAATGCGGTGTTGCAGCGGATGCGTGAGCTAGCGCACTGATCGTTCCCACGCTCTGCGTGGGAACGATCGAACCACAACCATTAAACCTGAGGTTTGATCCGATCCGCCGGACGCCGCACGCCCGCCACAATCTTATCCACAGCCTTGGTCGCCGCGACCATGCCAAACGTCGCCGTCACCATCATCACCGCGCCAAAGCCCCCGGCGCAGTCGAGCTTCACGCCGTCCCCGACAAAACTCTTCTGCAGGCAAATGCTGCCATCGGGTTTCGGGTAGCGCAGTTGCTCGGTGGAAAACACGCACGGCACGCTGTAGTGGCGGGTCACGGTACGGGAGAAGCCATAGTCGCGGCGCAATGTAGAGCGCACTTTCGACGCCAGCGGATCGTTGAACGTGCGATTCAGATCGCAGACCTGGATCAGCGTCGGGTCGATCTGCCCTCCCGCGCCGCCGGTGGTGATGATCTGGATCTTGCGCCGCTTGCACCAGGCAATCAGCGCCGCCTTGGCGTTGACACTGTCGATGCAGTCGATCACGCAGTCGATGTTCGGCGTGATGTATTCGGCCATGGTTTCGCGGGTGACGAAGTCCGCCACCGCATGCACCGTGCAGTCCGGGTTGATCCCGCGCAGGCGCTCGGCCATCACCTCGACCTTGGGCTTGCCGACGGTGCTGTCCAGCGCATGCAGCTGACGGTTGACGTTGCTGACGCAGACGTCGTCCAGGTCGAACAGCGATATCTCGCCCACGCCACACCGGGCAACCGCTTCCGCCGCCCAGGAACCGACACCACCGACGCCGACGATCGCCACATGGGCCGCGCGCAAGCGCGCCATGCCTTCAATGCCATACAAGCGGGCGATACCAGCAAACCGCGGATCTTCTGTACTCATGACCATTACCCCAAAAACCGGCGCGCATTATAGGGCTGTCGGCGGCCAAGAGCATCTTTGCACTATGAACGGCGGTGTCGACTGCTTTAATTGACAAAAAATTGATCGGAATTGGACTGCGACGCTCTGGTCAAAGAACTTAAGTCGACCTGGATTGCCCAATGTCGGGCGTTTCCCTGTTCGCTGTACGGTCAGAGAACCTCCAGTGTAGGATGCGCGCCCCTGCCACCTGGCAGCCGGCCGCCAACCGTTCCTTCGTTCCACAGCCTTTGGAACCCGAAAAAGCTATGTCATCGCGTAAATTTGGACTCAACCTGGTAGTGGTTCTAGCAATCGCCGCCTTGTTCACCGGTTTCTGGGCGTTGGTCAATCGCCCGGTCTCCGCCCCCAACTGGCCTGAACAGATCTCCGGCTTCTCGTACTCGCCGTTTCAACAAGGCCAGTACCCGCAGAAAGACCAGTATCCGACCGACGATGAAATGCGTCGCGACCTGGAGATCATGAGCAAGCTGACGGACAACATCCGGACCTACTCGGTCGACGGCACGCTGGAGGACATTCCCAAACTGGCGGAAGAGTTCGGCCTGCGGGTGACCCTGGGGATCTGGATCAGCCCGGATCAGGAGCGCAACGAGCGCGAGATTCAGCGCGCCATCCAACTGGCCAACACCTCCCGCAGCGTGGTTCGCGTCGTGGTCGGTAACGAGGCGATCTTCCGCAAGGAAATCACTGCTGCCGAGCTGAGCGTGATCCTGGATCGCGTGCGCGCAGCCGTTAAGGTTCCAGTCACCACCTCCGAACAGTGGCACGTCTGGGAAGAACACCCGGAACTGGCCAAGCACGTCGACCTGATCGCAGCTCACGTTCTGCCCTACTGGGAGTTCATCCCTGTGGACAAGGCCGGCCAGTTCGTTCTCGACCGCGCCCGTGACCTGAAAAAGATGTTCCCGAAAAAACCGTTGCTGCTCTCCGAAGTCGGCTGGCCGAGCAACGGCCGTATGCGCGGTGGCGCCGATGCGTCGCCGGCGGACCAGGCCATTTACTTGCGCACACTGGTCAACAAGCTTAACCGCCAGGGTTTCAACTACTTCGTGATCGAAGCGTTTGACCAACCGTGGAAGGCCACTGACGAAGGCTCGGTAGGCGCGTACTGGGGCGTGTTCAACGCCGCACGCCAGCAGAAATTCAACTTCGAAGGCCCGGTGGTCGCGATCCCGCAATGGCGTGTGCTGGCGATCGGCTCTGCCGTGTTGGCCCTGCTATCCCTGACCTTGCTGATGATCGACGGCTCGGCCCTGCGCCAACGTGGTCGTACCTTCCTGACCTTTATCGCGTTCCTCTGCGGTTCGGTGCTGGTATGGATCGGTTACGACTACAGCCAGCAATACAGCACCTGGTTCAGCTTGACGGTGGGTTTCCTGCTCGCCCTCGGTGCACTTGGGGTGTTTATCGTTCTGCTGACGGAAGCCCATGAACTGGCCGAAGCGGTCTGGACCCACAAACGCCGGCGTGAATTCCTGCCCGTGGTGGGCGAATCAGACTACCGACCGAAGGTGTCGATTCACGTGCCCTGCTACAACGAGCCGCCGGAGATGGTCAAACAGACCCTCAACGCGCTGGCCAACCTCGACTATCCGGACTTCGAAGTCCTGATCATCGACAACAACACCAAGGACCCGGCGGTCTGGGAACCGGTGCGTGATTATTGCGAAACTCTTGGCCCACGCTTCAAGTTCTTCCACGTCGCACCGTTGGCCGGCTTCAAGGGTGGCGCACTGAATTACCTGATTCCCCATACCGCCAAAGATGCCGAAGTGATTGCGGTGATCGACTCGGACTACTGCGTCGACCCGAACTGGCTCAAGCACATGGTGCCGCACTTCGCCGACCCGAAAATCGCCGTGGTGCAATCGCCACAGGATTACCGCGACCAGAACGAAAGCACCTTCAAGAAGCTCTGCTACGCGGAATACAAAGGCTTCTTCCACATCGGCATGGTCACCCGCAACGACCGTGACGCGATCATCCAGCACGGCACCATGACCATGACCCGGCGCTCGGTGCTCGAGGAACTGGGCTGGGCCGACTGGTGTATCTGTGAAGACGCCGAACTGGGCCTGCGTGTGTTCGAAAAAGGTCTGTCGGCGGCGTACTACCACACCAGCTACGGCAAAGGCCTGATGCCCGATACCTTTATCGACTTCAAGAAACAGCGTTTCCGCTGGGCCTATGGCGCGATTCAGATCATCAAGCGTCACACCGCCAGCCTGCTGCGCGGCAAGGACACCGAGCTGACCCGTGGCCAGCGTTACCACTTCCTCGCGGGCTGGCTGCCGTGGGTGGCGGACGGCATGAACATCTTCTTCACCGTCGGCGCGCTGTTGTGGTCGGCGGCGATGATCATCGTGCCGCAACGGGTCGATCCACCGCTGCTGATTTTCGCGATCCCGCCATTGGCGCTGTTCGTGTTCAAGGTGGGCAAGATCATCTTCCTGTACCGCCGCGCGGTCGGGGTCAACCTGAAAGACGCCTTCTGCGCCGCGCTGGCCGGGCTGGCGTTATCGCACACCATCGCCAAAGCGGTGCTGTACGGTTTCTTCACCAGCAGCATTCCGTTCTTCCGCACACCGAAGAATGCCGATAACCACGGCTTCTGGGTGGCGATTTCGGAGGCTCGCGAAGAGCTGTTCATCATGCTGCTGCTGTGGGGCGCGGCGCTGGGGATCTTCCTGGTGCAGGGTATACCCAGCAACGACATGCGCTTCTGGGTGACCATGTTGCTGGTGCAGTCGCTGCCGTACCTGGCGGCGCTGATCATGGCGTTCCTGTCGTCGCTGCCCAAACCTTCGGTAGAAGCTGCGCCGGTACCGGCGTAATCCGTTATTAGATAACGTCAAACGGCGGCCTTCGGGCCGCCGTTTTGCTTTAGAATGATCGCCTTTTTCAATGCCAACAAACTCGGTAGGAGCTGCTTCGGCAGCTCCTACATGTTTACCGTGCGCACCTCGGAGTTCTTACATGACGGCCCACGCCGACCTTTCGCCGACACTTCAACTCGCCATCGACCTGATCCGCCGTCCATCCGTGACGCCGGTCGACGCCGATTGCCAGAAGCAGATGATGCAGCGCCTGGGCGATGCCGGTTTTATGCTGGAGCCGATGCGCATCGAAGATGTGGATAACTTCTGGGCGACCCACGGCAAACATGACGGTCCGGTGCTGTGCTTCGCCGGTCACACCGACGTGGTGCCGACCGGTCCGGTGGCGGCCTGGCAGATCGATCCGTTCAACGCGGTGATCGACGAACACGGCATGCTCTGCGGCCGTGGCGCGGCAGACATGAAAGGCAGCCTTGCGTCCATGACCGTGGCGGCCGAGCGTTTCGTCGCCGACTATCCGGATCACAAGGGCAAGGTCGCGTTCCTGATCACCAGCGACGAAGAAGGCCCGGCCCATCACGGCACCAAGGCTGTGGTCGAGCGCCTTGCCGCCCGCAAGGAACGTCTGGACTGGTGCATCGTCGGCGAGCCGTCGAGCACGACCCTGGTGGGTGACGTGGTCAAGAACGGCCGTCGCGGCTCCCTCGGCGCCAAATTGACCGTGCGCGGTGTGCAGGGCCACGTGGCGTATCCGCACCTGGCGAAGAACCCGATCCACCTCGCCGCCCCGGCGCTCGCCGAACTTGCCGCCGAGCACTGGGACCACGGCAACGATTTCTTCCCGCCGACCAGTTTCCAGATATCCAACGTCAATTCCGGCACCGGTGCGACCAACGTGATTCCGGGTGATCTGGTGGCGGTATTCAACTTCCGCTTCTCCACCGAGTCCACCGTCGAAGGCCTGCAAAAGCGCGTCGCCGACATTCTCGACAAGCATGGCCTGGACTGGCACATCGACTGGGCGCTGTCCGGCCTGCCGTTCCTCACCGAGCCGGGCGCGCTGCTCGACGCGGTGTCGGCGAGCATCAAGGACATCACTGGTCGTGACACTAAAGCCTCCACCAGCGGCGGCACTTCAGATGGGCGCTTCATCGCGACCATGGGCACCCAAGTGGTTGAACTGGGCCCGGTCAACGCGACGATCCACCAGGTCAACGAGCGTGTACTGGCGGCCGACCTCGACGTGCTGACCGAAATCTACTACCAGACCCTGATCAAGTTGCTCGCCTGATGCTCGCCTGTCCGATCTGCAGCGAACCGCTGAACGCGGTGGACAACGGCGTGGCCTGCCCCGCCGGGCACCGTTTCGACCGCGCACGACAGGGTTACCTGAACCTGCTGCCGGTGCAGCACAAGAACAGCCGTGACCCTGGGGATAACCAGGCGATGGTCGAAGCCCGTCGCGACTTTCTGAACGCCGGCCATTACGCGCCGGTGGCCAAGCGTCTGGCGGAACTGGCGGCCGGTTATGCGCCGCAGCGCTGGCTGGACATCGGTTGTGGCGAGGGGTATTACACCGCGCAAATCGCCGAAGCCTTGCCCAACGCCGATGGCTATGCCCTGGACATTTCACGGGAAGCGGTCAAACGCGCCTGCAAACGCAACCCTGCGCTGACCTGGTTGATCGCCAGCATGGCGCGGGTGCCATTGGCCTCGGGCAGCTGCCAGTTTCTGGCCAGCGTGTTCAGCCCGCTGGACTGGGAAGAAGCCAAACGTCTGCTCAGCCCCGGTGGCGGCTTGATGAAAGTCGGGCCGACCAGCGGCCATCTGATGGAATTGCGTGAGCGGCTGTACGACGAAGTGCGCGAGTACACCGACGACAAGCACCTGGCGCTGGTACCGGAAGGCATGGCGTTGCAACACAGCGAAACCCTGGAATTCAAACTGACACTGGTCAATGGTCAGGATCGCGCGAACCTCTTGGCGATGACACCCCACGGCTGGCGCGCCAGTGCCGAACGCCGGACAGCAGTCATTGAACAAGTGGAACCGTTCGAGGTCACCGTTTCAATGCGCTACGATTATTTCGTTCTGCAGTAGTAGTTAGAGAACAACTTTAATTTTTGGTCTTGAGTAAAGGCTCAAGGCCGGCTAAATCCGCGAATGGATTTTTCAGACCCGCAGTGAGGACATCCATGCGCCAACCGGACATCGAGATTTACCTGAAAGACGCCGACGTCGATCACAAAGCCATCGCGGCCTGGCTCGGCGCGGCTTTAGGCCCCTGCACCGACTGGGTCCAGAAAGGTCAGACCTACAAGTGCAAGGCCGCCAACGTGCCGGTCACCTGGCTGCCCAAAGCCGTCGGCAAATGGAACAGCCTGTACCTGGAAAGCGACCAGACCCCGTGGGAAGACGACATTGCCTGCGCCCGCGCCGCATTTGCCGCGCTCAACGTCGAAGTGCGTTGTGCGCCGGGTAGCTGGGTCGAGGAAGAGGGTGAAGAGTCAGCGGATCGCTGGATTCGCATCAGCGTCGATGGTGAAGAAGAGATCACCTGGAAAACCGCGTAAAACGAAAAAGATCGCAGCCTTCGGCAGCTCCTACAGAGTTTTGTGCCCCCCTGTAGGAGCTGCCGAAGGCTGCGATCTTTTGATCTTAGGCTTTACAGACCTACAACATCCTCAGCCTGCAACCCCTTCTGCCCTTCCACCACCGCATATTCAACCTGCTGACCTTCAGTCAGCGAGCGATGCCCTTCGCCACGGATCGCGCGGTAATGCACGAACACGTCCACCCCGTCCTGGCGCTGAATGAAGCCATAACCCTTGGCGTCGTTGAACCACTTCACGTTGCCGGTTTCGCGTGTTGCCATCTGTTCATACTCCCTTTTTATTATTGAATGGGCTTTTCGCAGGAAAGCCTTGAGGAACGCCAGCCTGCATCCGACGTCCATTGAAGGGCCCCGGCGACAGACCGCCGAGTATATGACAGGTGCAAAAACTCTCAACAGGAGTTTACTTCGCTGCTTTTTTGCCGATTTTCGATGAATCCGGCACACTAGGGGGCTTTCTCAATTGGTTTCCACACCGCGCCGGGTCTGCTGTTGTGCAGGGCAAGGCGCGAGAAGCGTGGTTTGGTCATTCCAAATAAGCTTCGAGCAACGCAGCCCTGCACAACAGCAGGCCCGGCCCTTCGGGTTGTGCCTTAAAGCGGGCCAGCCTGCGTTGCAGGCCTTGGAAAGGGAACAACCATTCCCAGCGGCCTGCGCCTTGCCTGGCTCGCTTTAAGGCGACAACGCGGCGTGGAAACCAATTGAGAAAGCCCCCTACGCCCGCCCGAGCAAACGCTCGGTTTTATTCACTCACGCAGAAGCCGTATGACCCGTTCCCCGTTCCGCCGTCTTGTGTTTGGCACCCTGCGCCGACTGCTGTACCTCTGGGTTCGCTCAGAGACGATCAACCAGTCGTCGTTCACCCTTAACCTCGACCGCAGCCGGCCGGTGTTCTACGTCCTGCAAAATCCTTCGCTGACCGACCTTGCCGTGGTCGATACCGAATGCAGCAAGGCCGGCCTGCCCCGTCCGGTATTGCCGGTATCAGTGGGCGCGCTGGTGGAGCCCGCCGCGTTCTTTTACCTGACACCGGATCCCGACTGGCTCGGCCGTCAGGACAAACGCGGTGCGCCGCCGACCCTGACCCGTCTGGTCAGCGCCCTGAGCCAGAACGCCGCCGAAGACGCGCAGATCATTCCGGTCAGCGTGTTCTGGGGCCAGTCGCCAGACAGCGAGTCGAGCCCATGGAAGCTGCTGTTCGCCGACAGCTGGGCGGTCACCGGGCGGTTGCGCCGGTTGCTGAGCATCATCGTGCTGGGGCGCAAGACCCGGGTGCAGTTCTCGGCGCCGATCCATCTGCGCGAACTGATCGAACACAACAAGGGCCACGAGCGCACGGTGCGAATGGCCCAGCGGATTCTGCGGGTGCACTTCCGCAATCTGAAAGCCGCGGTGATCGGCCCGGACATTTCCCACCGGCGTAACCTGGTCAAAGGCCTGCTCAACCAGCCGCTGGTCAAGCAAGCGATCCTCGACGAAGCCGAGCGCGAAAACATCTCCCCGGAAAAAGCCAAGGCCCAGGCCTTGCGCTACGGTAACGAAATCGCCTCCGACTACACCTACACCGCGATCCGCTTCATGGAAGTGGTGCTGAGCTGGTTCTGGAACAAGATTTACGACGGGATCAAGGTCAACAACATCGAAGGCGTGCAAAAGGTCGCCCCGGGTTACGAAGTGATCTACGTCCCCTGCCACCGCAGCCACATCGACTACCTGCTGCTGTCCTATCTGCTGTTCCGCAACGGCCTGACCCCGCCGCACATCGCCGCAGGGATCAACCTCAACATGCCGGGGATCGGCGGTCTGTTGCGTCGCGGCGGTGCGTTCTTCATGCGCCGCACCTTCAAGGGCAATCCGCTCTATACCTCGGTGTTCAACGAATACCTGCACACTCTGTTCACCAAAGGTTTCCCGGTCGAGTACTTCGTCGAAGGCGGCCGTTCGCGTACCGGGCGCATGCTGCAACCGAAAACCGGGATGCTCGCGATCACGCTGCGCAGCTTCCTGCGTTCGTCGCGCATGCCGATCGTGTTCGTGCCGGTGTACATCGGTTACGAGCGCGTGCTGGAAGGCCGCACCTACCTCGGCGAATTGCGTGGCGCGAGCAAGAAGAAAGAATCGATCTTCGACATCTTCAAAGTCATCGGCGCGCTCAAACAGCGTTTCGGTCAGGTCGCGGTGAACTTCGGTGAGCCGATCAAACTGGCGGAGTTCCTCGACAGCGAACAGCCAGACTGGCGCCAACAGGCACACGGCCCGCAATTCAAACCGGCCTGGCTCAACGAAACCACCAACCGCCTTGGCGAGAAAGTCGCGCAGCATCTGAACGAAGCGGCGGCGATCAACCCGGTGAATCTGGTAGCCCTGGCGCTGCTGTCCACCAGCCGCCTGGCCCTGGACGATCGCGCCATGGCGCGGGTGCTCGATTTGTATCTGGCGCTGTTGCGCAAGGTTCCCTACTCGCCGCACACCACCCTGCCGGACGGTGACGGCCGCGCGCTGATCGAGCATGTGAAGGACATGAACCTGCTGTCTGAGCAGAACGATGCGCTGGGCAAGATTCTGTACCTGGACGAACAAAACGCCGTCCTGATGACCTACTACCGCAACAACGTGTTGCACATATTCGCGTTGCCGTCGCTGCTGGCGAGTTTCTTCCAGAGCGCGTCGCGCATGAGCCGCGAGCAGATCCTGCGCTACACCCGTGCGCTGTACCCGTACTTGCAATCGGAGCTGTTCATTCGCTGGACACTGGACGAACTCGATGGCGTGATCGATCAGTGGCTCGAAGCCTTCGTCGAGCAAGGCCTGCTGCGTTTCGAGAAGGACGTGTACCTGCGCCCGGCACCAAGTTCGCGGCATTTCGTATTGCTGACGCTGCTGTCGAAAAGCATTGCCCAGACCTTGCAGCGCTTCTACATGACCGTTTCCCTGCTGCTCAACAGCGGCCAGAACAGCATCAGCGCCGAAGAACTGGAAGACCTGTGCACCGTCATGGCCCAGCGCCTGTCGATCCTCCACGGCCTGAACGCCCCGGAGTTCTTCGACAAGAGCCTGTTCCGTCATTTCATCCAGACAATGCTGGACCTCGACGTGCTGCGCCGCGACGAAGCCGGCAAGCTGAGCTACCACGAACTGCTGGGTGAACTGGCCGAAGGCGCCGCCAAGCGGGTGCTGCCAGCGGAGATTCGCTTGTCGATCCGTCAGGTGGCACTGCATCGCAGTGAAGATGCGGCGGACCAAGTCGCGACGGCGGCGCAAACCGACTAAATTTCAACATCGTTCCCAACCTTATTTACGAACAAGGAAGCCACCATGCTCCGCCCTACCCTTCGCTTCGCCGGCCTGTGCGCAGGCTTGATGATCTGCGCCAACGCCCTGGCACTGTCACTCAGTGACCTGTCGCAACAAGACGCCACCGGCGGGCTCAAGGACGCCCTGACCCAAGGCGCGCAGCTGGCCGTCAAACAACTGGGCACACCCGGCGGCTTCAGCAACAACCCGGACGTGAAAATCGAACTGCCGGGAAAACTGGGCAAGGTCGCCAAGAAAATGAAACAGTTCGGCATGGGCGATCAGGTCGATCAACTGGAAACCAGCATGAACAAGGCAGCTGAAGCGGCGGTAACGCAGGCTCAGCCGATTCTGGTGGATGCGGTGAAGAAGATGACCGTGGAAGATGCCAAGGGGATTCTCAGCGGCGGCCAGGATTCGGCCACTCAGTACCTGAGCAAAACCAGCCGCGAACAGATCCGTACCAAGTTCTTGCCGATCGTCAAGCAAGCCACCGACCAGGTGGGTTTGGCTCAGCAATACAACGCGTTCGCCGGGCAAGCCGCGACGCTGGGTGTGCTGGATGCGAAAAATGCCAACATCGAAAGCTACGTCACCGAGCAGGCGTTGAACGGGTTGTTCGAGATGATTGGCAAACAGGAAGAAACCATTCGCAAGAACCCTGCGGCAGCGGCGACCAGTTTGGCGAAGAAAGTTTTCGGCACACTCTAAACCCACTGGCAGCGGGCCTGTGGCGAGGGGGCTTGTCGGAATGCCGCACCGCCACAGGCCCGCTCCCACATGGACTGCACTTGACTGACGGGCATTACCCACCTCCCGCGCCCGATCATCCCTAATGGGCGGCCGTCACAATTTGTCTCATCTTCAGTTATGCTCGCCGTTCGTCGTGAACGCCGGAGCCGCTGATCTTATGTCCCCCACTCGCCTGTTTGTCCCCCTCGCCCTTGCTCTGCTGAGTGCTTGCGCCTCGCAACCGAAACAGAACCTGACCGTGGAAAAACAAAGCGAATGCCCGGCGAAACTGCACAACGGGCAAACCCTGATCCTGACGCTGCCGAGCAACCCGACCACGGGTTACCGCTGGGCGATCCAGGATTCAGCCGGTGGTGTGTTGCGCGCGCTCAGCCCCGAGGTTTACAGCAACCCGGAAGACGCCGGGATCGTCGGCAGTGCCGGCGTCTCGACCTGGCGTTTCCAGGCCTTCGCCACCGGCACTGGCCGCCTGCGGCTGACTTACTCACAACCGTGGGCACCGGAAGTACCGGCGGTGCAAACCTTCGACTGCGCCATCGCGGTTAACTGATCGTGGGCTGGCTGATTCTGGCGCTGATGGGCGCGGTGACCTTTATGTATGGCCTGAGCGTGCATGCCGCGCTGCTCTGCCTGCTGGTCAAACCGATGCCTGTGCTGGCCCTGCTCGGCTGGTTGCACGATGCACCGCCCACCGAGTATCGACGCTGGATCAGCCTGGGTTTGATTTTCTCCTTGGTCGGCGATGTGTTGCTGGCATGGCCACAAGACTTGTTCGTGTTTGGACTTGGAGCATTTTTGCTCGCGCATCTGGCGTATCTGAAGGCTTACTTGAGCGATTGCCGGCGTCTGGCTGTGTTGCCGCTGATCCTCGCCTTCGGCGTGGGTGCCGTGCTGCTGGGGATTCTGATTTCCAATGGCTTGGGGCCGCTGCTGGTCCCAGTGATCGTCTACGGCCTGGCCATCAGCGCCATGCTCTGGCGCGCCCTGGCCCGACTCGGCACCGATGTACCCAAACGCTCGGCACTGCTGGCAGCGGCGGGCGCGGTGGCGTTTGTGTGTTCTGACAGCGTGATTGGCATTAACCGGTTTGTGATGCCATTTCATGCCGCGCCTTACGTAATCATCCTGAGTTACTGGCTGGGGCAATGGGGGATTGCGGCGTCGGCGTTCACCCAGGAACCGCGCTGAATCCTGTGGCGAGGGAGCTTGCTCCCGCTGGGCTGCGAAGCAGCCCCAACCCAGGCGACACCAACTTCCCAGACAAAACCCACTTACCGGATGACGACTGCTGCGCAGCCGAGCGCGAGCAAGCTCCCTCGCCACAACAGCATGTCTCTGCATTAACCGAGGTTAGTCCGGCGGTTTATCAGCAAACCCGCGCATCCCCGCGCCAAGTTGGCTAAAATGCCGGCCTTTTCCACCTACACCGCTGGAACCGCCGTGAGCAAAGAATCCGATCGCCTTTTCGCCCAGCCTTTGGCCCAGGTGCCTGACTTCGCCTTTAACGAGGACGTGGTGCGGGTGTTCCCGGACATGATCAAGCGCTCGGTGCCGGGTTATCCGACCATCGTTGAAAACCTCGGCGTGCTCGCCGCGCAATTCGCTCAGCCAAACAGCGTGCTCTACGATTTGGGCTCGTCGCTGGGTGCCGTGACCCAGGCCTTGCGCCGCCACGTGCGCACCGACGGCTGCCGCGTCATCGCTGTGGATAACTCCGCGGCCATGGTCGAGCGTTGCCGCGAATACCTCAACGGCCAGGACTCGATGTTCCAGGAGTTGCTGCCGGTGGAAGTGATCGAAGGCGACATCCTTGCCCTGGAATTTCAGCCGGCCTCGGTGGTGGCGCTGAACTTCACCCTGCAATTCATCGCCCCGGACCAGCGCACCGCGCTGCTCGCGCGCATCCGCCAATCGCTGTTGCCCGGTGGCGCGCTGATTCTCTCGGAGAAGCTGCGCTTCAATGACCCCGAAGAACACGCGCTGCTCACTGACCTGCACGTGGCCTTCAAACGCGCCAACGGCTACAGCGAACTGGAAATCGCCCAGAAGCGCAGCGCCATCGAAAATGTCATGAAGCCCGACAGCCTCGAAGAACATCGCGAACGCCTGTTGGCCGCCGGTTTCTCGAAAGTCGTGCCGTGGTTCCAGTGTCTTAACTTTGCCTCGTTGATTGCCTTGCCATGATTGATTTGTCCCCCCTCGCCCGCCGTCTGGCCGGTACTCCGCTGGCCGAATGGGCCAACACCCTGCAAGTGCAACTCGACAAGAAAATGGAAAAAGGTCACGGCGACCTGGAGCGCTGGCAGAGCGCACTGGATGCATTGCCGAAGATCCAGCCGAGCGAAGTCGACTTGTTGAACGGCCTTAAGCTGGACACCGATTGCGACGATGAAACCCGCGCGCAAATGCGCACCGCGCTGATGGGTTTGTCACCTTGGCGCAAAGGGCCGTTTGACCTGTTCGGCGTGCATGTCGACACCGAATGGCGCTCGGACTGGAAGTGGTCCCGGGTGTCTCCACATTTGGACCTGAAGGGCAAACGCATCCTCGATGTCGGCTGCGGCAACGGCTATTACATGTGGCGTATGCTCGGCGCCGGGGCCGACAGCGTAATTGGTGTCGATCCGAACTGGCTGTTCTTCTGCCAGTTCCAGGCCGTACAGCGTTACCTGTCCGAGCCCAATGCCTGGCACCTGCCCTTCCCTTTCGAAGACCTGCCGCCGAATCTGGAAGGGTTCGACACCGTGTTTTCCATGGGCGTGTTTTACCACCGCCGCTCGCCGATCGAGCATTTGCTGGCGCTGAAGGATTGCCTGGTCAAGGGCGGTGAACTGGTGCTGGAGACGCTGGTGATCGAAGGCGATCAACAACAGGTACTGGTGCCGGAAGACCGTTACGCACAGATGCGCAATGTCTGGTTCCTGCCGTCGGTGCCGGCGCTGGAGCTGTGGCTGCGTCGCGCCGGGTTCAGCGATGTGCGTTGCGTGGACGTGAGCATGACCACGGTCGAGGAACAACGCGGGACGGAATGGATGAAGTATCAGTCGTTGAGCGATTTCCTTGATCCGGATGATCACAGCAAAACGATCGAAGGGCTGCCGGCGCCGATGCGTGCGGTGATTGTTGCCCGCAAGTAAAAGCATCGCGGGCAAGGCGGCCTACCTGTCGCCGCCTAATCCGCTGGCTTGGCCCTACGGGCCTTGAAGAACTCGCTCAACACCGCCCCGCACTCCTCGGCCAACACCCCGCCTTCGTACAGCACCCGGTGATTCAAAAAGCCCTGGGTAAAAAACTGCCCCTGGCTCTGCACAATTCCGGCCTTGGGCTCCAGCGCGCCATACACCACCCGCGCAATCCGCGAATGCACGATCAGCCCGGCGCACATGCTGCACGGCTCCAGCGTCACGTATAGCGTACTGCCCGGCAGGCGATAGTTGCTGGCGGCCTGGGCGGCGGCGCGGATCGCGACCATCTCGGCGTGGGCGCTGGGGTCATTGCCGCTGATCGGGCAATTGAAACCGCGCCCGATGATTTCACCGTCCTGCACTAGCACAGCACCCACCGGCACTTCACCCAGCGCCGCGCCTTCGGCGGCGAGGGCCAGGGCTTCGCGCATGAAATCACGATCACGGCTGCGGTCGATAATTGCCGCGGGGCGTATCTGACGCATCACGCCACCTCGATGGCGGCCATCAGGCCGGTTTCCATGTGGTCGATCACATGGCAGTGGAACATCCAGACGCCCGGGTTATCCGCCACCAGCGCCACTTGCGCGCGCTCGTTCTTGCCCAACAGGTAAGTGTCGGTGAAGTACGGGATAACCTTGTGCCGGTTCGAAGAAATAACCTTGAAGCTCATGCCGTGCAAATGGACCGGGTGCTGATACTGAGTCATGTTTTTCAATTCGAAAATATAGCTTTTGCCCTTTTCGAGCTTGGCAATCGGTCGGTCGGCGCAGGTCTTGTCGGTGATATCCCAGGCATTGCCGTTGATCTGCCACAGGCTGGGCGGCTTGCCATTGTCGACGTTGACCGACACCGAGCCCACCCATTCAAAATTGAAGTTGAGTTTCTCGGCATTGGCCAGGTCTGGCTCGGCCACCGGGTTGGCGGGCAGTGCCGGCGGCCACTCGGTCGGCGCGTCGGTATTGGCCACTGAGCGCAAGGTGCCCAGGCGTACCGGACCGTTGCGCAGGGACAGTTCTTCGCCGGCCGGCGGAGCCTTGATTGCCAGGCAAATGCGCATGCCCGGGCCGAGCCAGTATTCCTTGCCCAGTGGGCGCGGTTCAATCGGGTTGCCGTCCAGCGCATAGATCTGCGCTTCGACGCCGGGGATGTTGAGGCGATAAGTCAGGGTGTTGTCGAGGTTGAGCAGGCGTACGCGGGTGATCTGCCCGGCAGGCAAGTCGATCACTGCTTGCGAGATGCCATTGATGGTCGACAGGCGCCCAGCCGTACCGCCACGGGCTGCTTCACGAGGAATGCTGAACGGCACGAAAGCGCCTTCTTCATCGACATGCCAGCTCTTGAGGCTCAAGGTCTTTTCGTACTTGAAACCGGTGGGCTCGCGCTCTTCGATGATCAGCGGACCGACCAGCCCGCGACCGAGTTCTTCGCTGCTGTTCACGTGCGGGTGATACCAATAGCTGCCGGCGTCGGGCACACGGAACTTGTAGTCGAAGTATTCGCCCGGCAGTACCGGCAATTGCGACACGTAGGGCACGCCGTCCATTTCCAGCGGCAGACGGATGCCGTGCCAGTGAATGGTGGTCGCCACTGGCAAGTGGTTGATGAAGCGCACCCGCAGCCATTCGCCCTGACGCACGCGCAACTCAGTGCCCGGCGCCGAGGGGCCGAACGCCCAGGCCTCGGTCTTGTGCCCGGCCACCAGTTCGACGTCCAGCGGGGCGGCGATCAGCTCATAGTCGTGGCCGGCCTCAGCGTCGGCCATCTTGCCCAGCCAGTAACGCGACGCGCCACCGGCCCCCACGCCAACCACCACAAGACCGGCCAGACCACCGAGTATTTGTCGACGGGTAAAGGACATGAACTCAACTACCTCACGTATCAGCCACAGGCGCGGTGCCTGCAAAAGGCGAATACGATACACCTGCGGATGAGAAACAGTAAGGGCAACGCGTGGGAACGATCACTGCAAACCGGTGAGCAGATGCACCACTCCACCGTCCAGCATCATCACGCTTGGCACTCCAGCCGCCGTCAACGCCTGCCGATCCATCCGCGCCACATCCCGTAACTCCACCCGCATCCGGGTCAGCGCCACGGGCTGATGTGACTTGAGGTTATCCGCACCGCCCAGTGCGGCCACGACATTCGGTGCCAGCCCGGAAACGGCTTGAGCTACCGATTTCGACTCATCCACCACCAGATCCGGGGTCAACGCTTTCCAGAACGCCCGCTGCATTTTCTCGAACATGCTCAGTTCTCCAGAACCAGTGAAGTATCGACCGTCGCCTCGTGGTGCAGCCGCAATGCCTCGCGCACCTGCCCGGCACTTTCCAGCCCCAGCACTTGCTGGGCGATGGCCTGACAGTCCAGCAGGTCGACTTCGCGAACCGCCGCCTTGATCGCCGGAATCAGCGGCACGCTCACCGACAACTCATCCACGCCAAGCCCCAGCAACAACGGCACCGCCAGATGTTCCGAAGCCAGGGCGCCGCACACACCGACCCATTTGCCATGGGCATGGGCGGCTTTCACAGTACCGGCGATCAAGCGCAGCACCGATGGATGAAAGCTATCCGCCTGGCTGGCCAGCCGCGGGTGATCGCGGTCCATGGCCAGGGTGTATTGGGTCAGGTCGTTGGTGCCAATGGAGAAGAAATCCACCTCGGGCGCAAACAGATCCGCCATCAGCGCCGCTGCCGGCACTTCGATCATGATCCCCAGTTTCGGCAGTTCCGTGAGCCCTGCTGCCAGCGCTTCCTCTTCAAGCAGCTGACGGGCCAACCGCAACTCCGACAATTGCGTGACCATCGGCAACATGATGTGCAGCCGAGCCAACCCGGCGCTGCTCAGGATCGCCTTGAACTGATCGCGCAACAGCTGCGGACGCTCCAGGCACAAACGAATGCCGCGCATGCCCAGGAACGGGTTGGTTTCGCGGTCCATCGGCACGTAGGCCAATGGTTTATCGCCGCCGACATCCAGGGTCCGCACCACCAGACTGCGCGCTGGCCCCAATGCTCGGGCGATAGCGCTGTAGGTGGACGCTTGCTCGTCATGGCTCGGTGCATGGTTGCGATCCAGATAAAGAAACTCCGAACGCAACAGACCGACGCCTTCGCCGCCCAGTGTCATGGCCTGTTCCGCTTCGGCCAGCGAAGCGATGTTGGCGGTGATTTCAACGTGATGACCATCGCGGGTACAGGCAGCCAGCGCGGCATTTTCCAATTCATATTGCCGGCGTTTCTTTTGTCGCTGACGATTGGCTTGCAACTGCTCGATGGCGGCCAGCTCGGGATCCAGCTGCAACTCGCCCTGGTCGGCATCGAGCAAAACCCGGGTGCCATTGGCCAGTGCCAGCACCTGAACCGGCAAACCGCAGATCGCCGGCAAGCCGAAGGCCCGGGCGAGAATCGCCACGTGACTGGTGGCGCCACCGCCGACCGTCGCGAACCCCAGCACCTTGCGCGTGTCCAGGCCAGCGGTCTGGGAGGGCGTCAGTTGCTCGGCAATCAGAATCGCCCCTTCCGGCAACTCCATCGCTTGATCCTCTACGCCGAGAATCAACTTGAGCACCCGTTGACCAACGTCGGCCAAATCCGCTGCCCGTTCGGCCAGCAAGGCATTGCCCAGTTTTTTGAACAAGGTAGCCGTCGACTCTGTGGCCGCCCGCCAGGCGAAACCGGCGCTTTTGCCGGCGTCGATCAGTGCCAGGGCCTGATCCAGCAGGCTTGGGTCTTCGAGCAGTTCCTGATGCGCCTTGAAGATATCTGCCTGGGCGTCCCCCGTGGCCTGGTCACGCAACTGCTGCAGGTCCAGGACCGCCGTCGCCAACGCCTGGGACAGGTGCTCGCGCTCAACTTGCGCGCCCCGACCGGATTCAATGACTTCAAGGGTCTGCTGCGCGATCTGCACCACCTGACCAAACGCCGACCCCGCCGATGCACAGACGCCGTGCAGCACCTTCAGCGATGAAGCATCAGCCGCAACCGTTTCAACCTCTGCCATCACCGTCACGGCTTCTCCGCACCCGGCAGCCAGCAACTCGACCAGGGTCTTGATCGCCACTTCGGCATCCGCGCCCGCCGCGCTGACTTGCACGATGTCGCCGTGAGCGGTCTGCAACGCCATGATCGCCACCAGGGATTTGGCGTTCGCGCTGTCCTGCTGTTTATGCAGACAAATACTCGCCGAAAAACCTTTCGCCGCCTGGGCAAACACCGCCGCAGGGCGGGCGTGCAAGCCATTGAGATTGGGCAGCGTCAGCGGTTTTGAGAACAGTGCCTCGCCTTCCTCCAGCTCATCGGCCGCTACTTCAGACGGACTCAAACTCAGCAGCAACTGACCACTTTCCACTACGCCCGTTTCAGGCGTCAGCCAAGTGAACGGCTCACCGCTGACCACCAACATCAAGGTCAACAAACTGCGGGCGTTCAAGGCAATGTAATCGGCATCGAACTCGATCAGCGCCTGCCCCACCTCAACCCGCTGACCTTCCTCCACCAATCGGGTGAAGCCCTTGCCGGCCAGGTTCACGGTGTCGAGGCCAATGTGCATCAACACCTGCACGCCGTTGTCGTCGGTGATGCTGACGGCATGCCCGCTGGCCTGCACATTGCTGATCACTCCAGCCAGCGGTGCGCACAAGGTGGACGAGGTCGGGTCGATGCACAGACCGTCACCGATCACGCGACTGGAAAACACCTGATCAGGCACCTGGTCCAGCGGCATCAGCACGCCGGACAAGGGTGCCAGCAGTTGCAATTGTTGGGGTGTGGCCATGACGTCACCTGCTGTTTTGTTCTTTGAAGTGCCGATGGAGCGCGAGGCCCCGACAGCATCGCTTATTTCCACCAGTACTCGACCTGCAATCCGACGTTCGAACCATGCCGCGCCGTGCCGAAGGCACCGGTGTCGGATAACGCCGAACCTGCCGCCAGTTCATTGGCCGCCCGTTTGGCCGCCTCGTTCCAGCTGGCATAGGTGTAATACAGACGCACCTCGGGGCGCGCCCAGAATTCCGGGCCCTTGGGTGACCAGGTCGGAGCGATGGTGAACTTGCTCAGTTTGCGCGTGCCGCCTGTGGCCTCGACCTGATCGTGGCCCAGTTCGGTCACCAGTTTGATTTGCTCGGTGATCGCATAGGCCGGGCGAATCCCGAGGGAAATCCAGTTCTGGTCAGCGCCGTCGGGGCGAATGTCCTTCTGATAAACCGCCTCGACCTGCCCGCCGAAGCGCGGCGTCACTTGCCAGTCGAAGAACTCCACCACGCGATAACTTTTACTGCTGTCGTCCAGCTTCACGTTACCGGTATAGCCCAACCCCGTGCCGGGGCCTTCGCCGTACTGAAAGGCCAGTTTGTTCTTGCCGCCCAGGAAACCTTTCTGCACATGCTGGGTGGTGATCGCCCAGCCACGGTGAGCGTCGCGGCTGTCGGGCTTGTCGATGTAGCTCAAGCCGAACTCCAACTCACCGCCGGGGTTGGTGTTGAAGCCGGCGACGTTGAAATCGTGACGGTTGATGTAGTCTTTCTGGTACAGGTTGTCCTTGCGCGAGAAGGCGTAGCTGTACTTCAGATCACCGATCAGCACGTCTTCGATACCGCCGCCGGTGGCGCTCTGGTTCCAGTAGTAGAAGTCGGAAATATGAATGTCGTTACGTTTGTAGTAACGCCGACCGGCCCACAGCGAACCACCATTGAGGCTGGGCATGTTCGACCATTGCGCGTACATCTGCGGCATGCGCACCGAGCCGTTGTCACCGTTGAACGTCAGGTCCTTGTCGTACTGGTTATACAGCGATGCCATGCCGTCGACGCTGAGCACCGAACCATCGTCCAGGGTGTACAGATCCTGGCGCAATTCAAGTTCAGCGTACTGTTCACACTCGTTACCCAAGCGGTATTTGGTCTGCGCTCCCGGTAGCTGGAAACACTGCTGTTTACCGCTGTTAACCGAGGTCCCGACGCCGCTGCGCAAGTAACCGGCGAATTCCAGCGCCTGGGCTGACAGTGGTAACGCCAGGCACATGCCCGCCGCTACAAGACTGCGATTTATTGTTGTTTTCAAGAACCACCTCATTATTTTTATTGTGTGAAGCAGCAAAACCGGCGCGCAAAACTCCCCCGCGCAGTGTTCTGCGTGTTGTTCGAAACAGTGTTTTTAAATGTTGGTCAGGTGCAGAACGAACGACTCATAGGGCCGTAAAAAGACCTGCCGATGTTGTGGCGGACAGTCCGGGTAATTGCTGATCACCAGACGTTGTGCCATCGCTTCGCTGATCACCTCCGGCGGCAGTTCAACTTCGCACGGTGTGCCATAAAAGTTATTCAGCACCAGCAAACGCTCACCATTGCCTTCACGCACGTACGCCCAGATTTGCGTGTGTTCAGGCAACAACTGCCGGTACACGCCATCGGACATCAGCGCTTCACTGCGGCGCAGGGCAATCAGCTGACGGTAGTGATGCAGCACCGAGTCCGGGTCGTCGAGTTGGTGGGCGACGTTGATTTGCGCGGCATTGGCCGGCACCCCGATCCACGGTTCGACAGCGCTGAAACCGGCGTTCGGCTCGGCGCTCCAGTGCATCGGCGTGCGACTGTTGTCCCGGGACTTCTGCATGATCGCCGCCATGTTGTCGGCGTCGCTGGCACCGGCCTCGCGCTTGAGCCGGAAGATGTTCAGAGTCTCGACATCGCGGTACTGATCGATGTGATCGAACCCCGGATTGGTCATGCCCAGCTCTTCGCCTTGATACACAAACGGCGTGCCCTGGAGGAAATGCAGCGCGGTGCCGAGCATCTTCGCCGACACCACCCGATGCTCGCCGTCATCACCAAACCGCGAAACCACCCGTGGCTGGTCGTGGTTACACCAGAACAGCGCGTTCCAGCCACCGCCGGCCTGCATGCCGGTCTGCCAGTCGGAGAGGATGCGCTTGAGTTCGAGGAAATCGAAATCGGCGCGAATCCACTTTTGCAGGTTCGGGTAATCAACCTTCAAGTGATGAAAGTTGAAGGTCATCGACAGCTCTTTCGACTCCGGCCGCGAGTAGCGAATGCAGTGTTCCAGACTGGTGGACGACATCTCGCCGACGTTGATCAGGTCATGACCTTCGAACACTTCGCGGTGCATCTGCTGCAAGTACTCGTGGACGTTCGGGCCATCGGTGTAAAAGCGTCGACCGTCAGTGTTGTCCTCAGGGAAATCCGCCGGTTTGGAAATCAGGTTGATCACATCCAGACGGAAACCGCCCACGCCTTTGTCGCGCCAGAATCGCATCATCTTGAAGACTTCAGCGCGCACCCTGGGGTTGTCCCAGTTCAGGTCGGCCTGCGTGTGGTCGAACAAGTGCAGGTAATACTGGCCGGTCTGGGCTTCGTACTCCCAGGCCGAACCGCCGAACTTGGATTCCCAGTTGTTCGGCTGGTCGCGCCAGATATAGAAGTCGCGGTAAGGGCTATCGAGGCTGCTGCGGGCCTGCTGGAACCAGGTGTGTTCGATCGAGGTGTGGTTGACCACGATGTCGAGCATCAGCTTGATCCCGCGCTTGCCGGCCTCGGCAATCAGCAATTCGCAGTCGGCCATGGTTCCGTAGCTCGGGTCGATGGCGTAGTAATCGCTGATGTCGTAACCGTTGTCGCGCTGGGGCGAACGCAGGAATGGCGTGATCCACAGGCAATCGACACCCAGCCAGTGCAGGTAATCGAGCTTGGCCACGACGCCGAGCAAATCCCCCGTGGGGTTGCCGGCGTGGCTGTGAAAACTCTTCGGGTAGATCTGGTAGATCACCGAACGTTGCCAGTCTTGCATGGCGGATTCCTTTTTGAATAGGTACTGGCGAATGCGATCTATCAGGCGACCCGATACCCGGGCCGGACAATCTTCATGCTCAACCCGCAGGTCAAAACAAACGGCACGACCATGGCAATCACCATCCCGACCACGAACATCGGAATGAACTGCGGAATGATCGAGATGAAGCCGGGCAAGCCACCGACGCCGATTGCCGAAGCCTGGACCTTGTTCAGCGACAGGAAGATGCAGCCCAGGGCCGAGCCGATCAGGGCGGCATAGAACGGAAACTTGTAGCGCAGGTTGACCCCGAACATGGCCGGCTCGGTGATGCCGAAGTAGGCAGAAATCGCCGAGGTCGAGGCCATGCTTTTGTCCCGCACACTGCGGGTCATGTAGAACACCCCCAATGCCGCGCTGCCTTGTGCGAGGTTGGACATGACGATCATCGGCCAGATGAACGTGCCACCCTGGGTGGAGATCAGTTGCAGGTCGACCGCCAGAAACATGTGGTGCATGCCAGTGATCACCAGCGGTGCGTAGAGCAGGCCGAAAATCGCCCCGCCAACCATCGGCGCCAGGTCGAACAGGGTGACCACGCCTTCAGTGATGAGAATCCCCAGATGGCGGGTCACCGGACCAATTACCGCCAGCGCCAGCACACCGGTGACGACGATGGTGGTGATCGGCACCACCAGCAGTTGAATGGCGTTCGGCACCCGTGCCCGCAACCACTTTTCGATGACGCTCATCACATAGGCCGCCAGCAGGATCGGCAGGATCTGGCCCTGATAACCGACTTTCTCGATCTGGAACACACCGAGGATGTCGAAGTACGGCAAGCTCTGCCCCTCAAGCCCGGCCACCGCTTTGCCGTAGTTCCAGGCGTTGAGCAGATCCGGGTGCACCAACATCAGGCCGAGCACAATGCCGAGGATTTCGCTGCCGCCAAAGCGCTTGGCCGCCGACCAGCCCACCAGCGCCGGGAGGAACACGAAGGACGTGTTGGCCATCAGGTTGATCAGGCTCCAGAGCCCGTCCAGCGTCGGATAGGCGTCCAGCAGGGTCTTGCCCTCGATGAACATGCCCTTGGCGCCGATCAGGTTGTTGATGCCCATCAGCAGGCCGGCAATGATCAGCGCCGGGAGAATCGGCATGAATACGTCGGAAAACACCCGCACCAGTCGCTGCATGGCGTTGATCTTGTCGGCGCTTTTCTGTTTGACGTCGGCGATGGTCGAGACGGCGAGACCGGTCTGTCGGCGCAGCTCGGCGTAGACCTTTTCCACTTCGCCAGGGCCGATCACCACCTGGAACAGGCCGCCGGTATAGAACGAACCCTTGACCAGATCGATCCGGTTCAGCGTGGCGCTGTTGACCAGGCTCGGGTCCTTGAGGGCCAGGCGCAGCCGTGTGACACAGTGCGCGGCCTGCTCGAGGTTGTCGCTGCCACCGAGGCTGTGCAGCAGCTCGGTGACGATGTTCGGATAGTCATGGCTCATGCTTGTTCTTCCGCTGTAGTTTTTTGTTATTGGCAGCACGCCGAAGCGAAAAATACTCGTCTGTACGAGTTAAAGCAACAACTCGTACAGACGAGTTTGATTTTGTTTATCCTGAACCCGACAGGCGGCGATATTTCCTACCCCCTAAGTCAAAGAAACCCAAAGCCGCATGGACAAACCCCTACCCTGCCCTTAAGGTTCAAAACCTTGAGCACAACGCGGCACAGAGCCATCCCCATGAGTAAATACAACCAGATCTACAGCGATCTGCTTGCCAGCATTACCACCGAACGTCTGGAACGCGGCGCCCGATTGCCTTCCGAAACCGAACTGATGGACAGCTATCAAGCCAGTCGCGGCACCGTGCGCAAGGCCATCGAGCAATTGCAGGAGCGCGGTTTCGCCCAGAAAGTCCACGGCAAAGGCACCTTCGTGCTGTCCACCAACCCGATCGAGTTTCAGCTGGGCGGCATCGTCAGCTTCCAGGAGACTTACCCGCGCCTGGGCAACGACGTCAGCACCGAGGTAGTCGAGTTCACACAAATCCCCCTCGAAGGCCCACTGCTCGACCACATCAAGGCAGAAGAAGGTAGCCTGATCACGCGGATCAAGCGTGTACGGCGGATCGACGGCAAACGGGTGATCCTCGACATCAACCATTTCGTCAGCGACGTGATTCCCGGCCTGACCCGCGACATTGCCGAGCAGTCGATCTACGCCTTCATCGAACAGACCCTGCAACTGCAAATCGCTTACGCCCAACGCACCATCGAAGCGGTGCCCCGGAGCAAGGATGACCAGCAACACCTGGACCTCGACGGCCAGAGCCATGTGATTGTGGTCAGCAACCAGACCTTCCTGCAGGACGGCCGCCAGTTCGAGTACACCGAATCGCGGCATACCCTCGACAAGTTCTACTTTTCGGATGTGGCACGGCGCTGACCCTACACGTTCCAGAATCGTGTTTGTACATAACTATGTAGTGCACCTCCCTCGAGCAAATGGGCAATCCTCTCAGCCCATTTCTCAAGGAGCGAGAACATGCCTACCGATCAAACAAGTGAAACGCTGCCCGATACCGCAGACAAACAGCACCTGCTGACCATCGCCCCCGTCATCGTGACTGCCTGTCCCGATTTGCACGAAGAAGCCCATGTGATGGCCACTGAAATCCTGAAAAAACACGGCATTACCGGCCTGGACCCGGATCAGGTCTGGTGGCATCGCTTTGGCAATGTCACGGCCAGCAGCACCCAGACCTTCCTGGGTTGGGAGCACTACCCTAAACCCAGTCAGTCAATGACCCTGACGCAGCTGGTGATTCATCGGTACTACGTCACTGATCAGGACTATTTCGATCAGCTGGACTGTTACGGCGGGTTTTACACCGCCGACGCAACCGCCAGCATTTACAACGAAACCAACGAAGTCCGGATGTACCCCAGCGCAGTGCTCAAGGATTTCTGGCACGAGACCTTCAGTGACCGTTACCGGGACAAGCTGAACGCCTACTGGAGCGCGCATTTCGATGACTACCGGACCTTGGCGAAATGCAACTATCTGAGTAAAGCCATTGAGGCGCGGGAAAACGGTACGCTGCAGGAGGAAGAGTTCCAAACCGTCATCCGGGCCGTCGCCGCTGACAAATGCTGGCCGATCTCCCTGGAGACCTTGCGTGCGCAAACCTCTGCACCAACCGATCTGCGGGTGTGCGCCCTGGACGTCGCCGGGCATGTCGCCACGGATATTCTGCGTATCGATGATGGTAGCGGACGGCAAATCACCTATGTCCCGGGGGCCACAGTAGCGTTCCACGTGCACCCGACGTTGACGGACATGCATTGGTGGATCCTGCTGCAAATGAATGATGACGCGCGTTATACCGAATTCATGACCCACTTCCCGCTGTCGGTGCGTCAGGAGATCCACGACAACATTACGCCCCTGATGAACCAATTGGTGGGTACGTGGGGCAAATACGATCACCATCTGATCAATCAAAAAAACATCACCATCAGCGGTGACGCGTTTTCCTGGTTGAGCCGTAATGTGCAGAGCGCAATGTCGCAAGAGGCCGATCTGTCTCTGGTGACCAACGGACAACTGCGTAAAGGCATGTGGCTGGGTTACCTGAGCGCCGGCCTGCACGTCTTCGGGCCGCTGGCGCTGCTCGGCTGGCCGATTGCACTGCCGGTGATTGGCGCCAGCATCGCTTCAATGGGCTTGAACATCGACAAGGCCGTGAACGGCAAAACGGTGGCGGAGCGCAAGGCCGGCGTAAAAGGCGCCGTACTGGCTGGCATCAACCTTCTGTTCAACCTTCCGCTGCTCAAGGAGGTCGATGTTCTGGAGGAGGTCGGCGCTTCGGCCGAGGCCGCCGAAGCCACCGAAATGGCCAGGCTGCGGGAGGCCAACAATCCTGCCGAACCGATCGGTACGCAAGAACAGGAGTTGTCCGACGGTTCAGGGCGCGCAACCACTCAACTTCCAGAGTTCATCCCCCTGAAACCGGCGCCGGCACAGAACCTTGAAGTACCGGAGCACTGGCAAAGTAACGAGATTCTGGAAAGTGAGGCGCCACTTGCCACCAGCGGCAAGTTCCAGGGCATCTACTCGCTCAACTCCAACCCCTCGACTGCCATCATGATGAACGACGCAGCCTATTACGTGCGTTACGAAACCGACATCAACGGCGGTGGCACCTGGGCCATCATCGACCCGGCAAACCCTCACGCGTCCTCAGGATCGATCCCCGTGCGTTTGAACGCCGATGGCGAGTGGGAGTTGACGCCCAAATCCGGTTTGAAGGGTGGTGGCAACGACGACCTCGCCGCTGTTCCGGGTCCTTCGCGGTTTCCCGACCATGTCCGACCACCGGAATCATTTAGCGTGCCCTCGACGAAGTACGACACCTCCAATGGGCGGTCGCTCAACTTCCTGGGGCTAGGTAAGAAAGAAACGCACATAAAAATAATCAACCTTCCCAACGGACGCATACAAGGGGTGACACCCTATGAAGAGTTCGTCGCGGGACATCGCACAGCTCTATTGAGAGATGCTCGTGCTTTCTTCTCCAAAGAAAACTTTTTTGCCTCATTGCCGACACGCCCGGTACAACCCGTCATCACGCCGTCGATGACTGTCCCGGAACTCATTCAGGAAATATTCGATGCTTCGCCGGGATTAGTGATTGGAGAAAGCCAGGATCGTATTGCCAGCATGCGGTTCCTCATCGAGAACATGCAGACGTTGGCCAGGCAAGGCGTCAAGACGATCTATATGCATCGCTTGCTCAATGACTTCAATCAAATGGACCTGAATATTTTCGGCAGAGGCGCAAAGATGGACGGCATGCTCGAAAAGTATTTGAAACAGTTACAAAGCGATCCTGCCGGGCAGTTCACCCCTCTTGAGGTCGTCAAGGTGGCTCGCGAGAACGGTATCAGGATCCAGTCGACCGATTGCCTGGCAAGTTACCGATATCCAGAATCGTCCCTCATTGATGTTCAGGAACAATCCATTAAAAACTACCTCACCACCACGATCATGCGTGCCAATGAAGCGCTTGGCAGATCAGGTAAATGGGTCGTGCTGACGGGCCAGGAAAACACCAATACCTTTAGAGGCATTGCCGGCCTCAGTGAAATGAATGGCGGTATCGGCTTGCGTATCGAGGAAGTACTTCCCGAGCGCAGCCTGCATATGGAGATAGACCACGGCATAGAGGTGGGCCGCAATGCCAGCCCGCCCCCCGTTAACTTTCATGGAGATTTCGACACCTTGTATGCCGATATCAACCTGCAAGTACCGATGCCCATGCTGCAACGAACCCCGGACGAAATCGCTCAACTGCTGTTCCGCCAGGGAATGTTCACTTTCAAGGAATCTGACGGAACCTGGACATTGGTCCATCGCAGCAGAACCGGCCTGATCACAGAGACTCTGGTTGAACGAACGGCCGATGGGCAATACCTGGTCAATCGCCCCGCCTGGACTGACATCCATCAAAAACCTTACCCCAACCTGATCAGCCTTTCCCATGCGCTCACCGGCATGGGCATGAAACTCGAAGGACGCTTGCCAGTGTAGAAAAATACCGCACCGTGAAACGCGAAAGGCCCCGTGAACTCACATTCACGGGGCCTTTCGGTTGTTACCGACAATCAGTCAGAGCGGGATCACTCCCACTCAATCGTCGCTGGCGGCTTGCTCGACACGTCATAGGTGACGCGGGAGATGCCTTCGATTTCATTGATGATGCGGCCGCTGACGGTTTCCAGCAGTTCGTAAGGCAGGTGTGCCCAACGCGCGGTCATGAAGTCGATGGTTTCCACGGCACGCAGGGCAACGACCCAGGCGTAACGACGGCCATCGCCGACAACGCCAACCGACTTCACCGGCTGGAACACCACGAACGCCTGGCTGACCTTGTGGTACCAGTCGGCCTTGCGCAGTTCTTCGATGAAGATGTGGTCGGCACGACGCAGCAGGTCGGCGTATTCCTTCTTCACTTCACCGAGGATCCGCACGCCCAGGCCCGGACCCGGGAACGGGTGACGGTAGACCATGTCGTACGGCAGGCCGAGTTCCAGGCCCAGACGACGGACTTCGTCCTTGAACAGTTCGCGCAGCGGCTCAACCAGCTTGAGGTTCATTTCTTCCGGCAGGCCACCCACGTTGTGGTGCGACTTGATCACGTGCGCCTTGCCGCTTTTCGCGCCAGCCGACTCGATCACGTCCGGGTAGATGGTGCCCTGGGCCAGGTACTTGATGTTGTCCAGCTTGCAGGATTCGGCATCGAACACATCGATGAAGGTACGGCCGATGATCTTGCGCTTCTTCTCTGGATCGGACTCGCCAGCCAAGTTGTTGAGGAACTGGTCCTCGGCGTTGGCGCGGATCACTTTGACGCCCATGTTCTCGGCGAACATGGCCATCACTTGCTCGCCTTCGTGCAGACGCAGCAGGCCGTTGTCGACGAATACGCAGGTCAGCTGATCGCCAATGGCCTTGTGCAGCAGCGCGGCAACCACCGAGGAGTCCACGCCGCCGGACAGACCGAGCAGAACGTTGTCGGTGCCAACCTGGGCACGGACCTGGGCGATGGCGTCTTCGGCAATCTTCGACGGCGTCCACAGGGCTTCACAGCCACAGATGTCGAGGATGAAGCGCGACAGGATGCGACCGCCCTGCTTGGTGTGGGTCACTTCCGGGTGGAACTGCACGCCGTAGTAGGCACGGTCATCGTTGAACATACCGGCAATCGGGCAGCTCGGGGTGCTGGCCAGGATGTGGAAGTCTTCCGGCATCTTGGTGACCTTGTCACCGTGGCTCATCCATACGTCGAGGCCGAACAGGCCATCAGCGTCGATATGGTCTTCGATGCCGTCGAGCAGGCGGCTCTTGCCGACCACGTCGACACGGGCGTAACCGAACTCACGCAGGTCGGAACCTTCAACCTTGCCGCCCAGTTGCTCGGCCATGGTCTGCATGCCATAGCAGATACCGAAGACTGGCACGCCCAGGTCAAACACCGCTTGCGGGCAGCGAGGGCTGTCAGCTTCGTGCACGGACTCGGGGCCGCCGGCGAGGATCACACCTTTTGGAGCGAATTCGCGAATGGCTTCCTCGTCCATGTCGAACGGATGCAGTTCGCAGTAAACGCCGATTTCACGCACGCGGCGGGCGATCAGTTGGGTGTACTGGGAACCGAAGTCGAGGATCAGGATGCGGTGAGCGTGAATGTCGAGGGCCATGATTCAGTCTCGTCTAAGTAATTCAGAAACAGTCGTGATTCAGAAACAACTCGGGGCTGAATAGAACAGCCCCGGTTGCTTAACGATTTGCTTGAAGCCTCAACCTACGCGGTAGTTTGGCGCTTCTTTGGTGATCTGTACGTCGTGGACGTGGGACTCGGCCATGCCAGCACCGGTGATCCGCACGAACTCAGGCTTGGTGCGCATTTCTTCGATGTCGGCGCTGCCGGTGTAACCCATCGAGGAACGCAGGCCGCCCATCAGTTGATGGATGATGGCGCTCAGGGTGCCCTTGTAAGGAACACGCCCTTCGATACCTTCCGGAACCAGCTTCTCGGCACCCGCGGAGGAGTCCTGGAAGTAACGGTCGGAGGAACCTTGAGCCTGGGACATGGCGCCCAGCGAACCCATGCCGCGATAAGCCTTGTACGAACGGCCCTGGAACAGTTCGATCTCGCCTGGCGCTTCTTCAGTACCGGCGAACATCGAGCCCATCATCACGCAGGAGGCACCGGCCACGATGGCCTTGGACAGGTCACCGGAGAAACGGATGCCGCCGTCGGCGATCAACGGAACACCGGTGCCTTCAAGGGCAGCGGCAACGTTGGCGATGGCACTGATTTGCGGAACGCCGACACCGGCGACGATACGGGTGGTGCAGATCGAGCCTGGGCCGATACCGACCTTGACTGCGTCAGCGCCGGCTTCGGCCAGGGCCTTGGCGGCAGCGCCGGTGGCGATGTTGCCGCCGATGACCTGCACTTCAGGGAAGTTCTGCTTGACCCAGCGAACGCGGTCGATCACACCTTTGGAGTGACCGTGGGCAGTGTCGACCACCACCACGTCAACACCGGCATGGACCAGGGCAGCTACACGGTCACCGGTGTCTTTACCGGTGCCGACCGCGGCGCCAACGCGCAGACGACCTTGATCGTCCTTGCTGGCCAGCGGATAAGCCTTGGCTTTTTCGATGTCGTTGACGGTCATCATGCCTTTGAGGGCAAATTTGTCGTCGACGATCAGCACGCGCTCGATGCGGTGCTTGTGCAGCAATTCACGCACATCGTTCTTGTTGGCGCCTTCCTTGACCGTGACCAGACGCTCTTTAGGCGTCATCACTTCACGGACACTGACGTCCATGCGGTTTTCGAAACGCACGTCACGGGAAGTGACGATGCCGACCAGGTCGCCATCGTGCAGTACCGGAACGCCGGAGATGTTGTGCAGGCGGGTCAGTTCGAACAGTTCACGCACCGTGGCATCGGCCTCGATGGTGATCGGGTCCTTGACCACACCGGCTTCGTAACGCTTGACCTTGCGCACTTCGGCAGCTTGCTGCTCGATGGTCATGTTCTTGTGGATGATGCCGATGCCACCTTCCTGAGCCATGGCGATTGCCAGACGGGCTTCAGTAACGGTGTCCATAGCGGCGGAAACCAGTGGAATATTCAGCTCGATGCCACGGGTAAGGCGGGTCTTGAGACTGACTTCGTTAGGAAGCACCTCGGAATAACCGGGCACTAGGAGAATGTCGTCGAATGTCAGAGCTTCTTGGCTGATACGCAGCATCGCGGGGGCTCCCGAGCGGGAAAATGGAAGCGCGCCATTATAGTCAGACACCCCCTCGGGTTCAATGTAAAACTCTGTCTATTATTGGCATTACTGACATACGGAGAAACATTGTCCCCCGTAGGGGACCAACGCCGGCATTTAGAGTTCGACTTTGACCCAACTCACGGGCTGATCCAGCCAATCGGCAAACTCATCGATAAAGTCCTGCTTGAACCCGGCCTCGAGCCAATTGTTGAAGATGAACCCCAGGTTGGAAAAGCCGCATTCCTGCAAAAACAGAAAGCCGTTGATGTCGTCTTCATGCCCGCACTCAGGGCAAGTGAAGTTATCGGTGCGCCCCGGCATCCAGTCTTCCAGGCTTTCGAACAGCGCTTCGCCGATCTCCTTGCGGCACTCGGCACAACCGGCTTCTTCGAGGAACCCCTTGGCCGGTGTATAGATGCAACGCTTGGTGATGATCTCCAGGCCATTGATCGGCTCGCCGAACGGCAGCGCTTCAGGGTGCAGGACCACGGCGCGGGCGCCGTCGGCGATGGCGTGAGCCATGTGATTGCCGGTGCGGCCACAGGTGGTCAGCTCTTCTTTAATGATGTTCTTGCGCACCAGCCACCGCACGACCGCCCGGGCCCGGGGTTCGTGTACCGGCAGTGTGGAGATTTTCGGGACAATGATGCTTTGCGAATTCATGGTGCAAGCCTACTGCGTCAAATGGATGTTGCTGCGGTGCGCCGATTGTCAGGGCGGCCGGCAGCTTAATCCCTGACGAAATCCGGTCAAGTACTCAAATAACGCCCGATCAAGGCAATCCCGCTGGCCAGCACCAGCCAGGTCACCAGCCGCACGAAGGCCTCGCGGGACAATTTCATGGTCAATCGCCGACCGATCCACAGCCCCAGCGCCATCGCCGGCAACAAACACAGCGCCAATACCAACAAGGGTAGCTCGGCATACACACCGGCGACGGCAAACAGGCTCAAACGCACCACGGTGCTGCAACTGATCAGCGCACTCTGGGTGGCTCGGGCCTCATCCTTGGGTAAGCGACTGTTCAAATAGATCGCATATAGAAAGCCGCCGCTGCCAAACAGCGCCCCGAACATCCCGCCCACCGTGCCCATCGGCACCGCCCACCCGGCGGATAATTGTGTCGGACGGGTTTTGATCCACAGGCTGTAAATCGCATAGGCGCTGATAAACAGCCCCATCAATAGCAGCAATACATCGGATTTCAGGTTCAGCAGAAAAATCACCCCCAATGTGCAACCCACCGCCATGCACGGCAGCAGTCGCAGCAACTCGGACCGCTCCACATCTCGGCGCGAGGGCAGCAGATTGCCGAACGCGGCGACGAAATCCAGCAGCACCAGCAGCGGCACGATTTTCGACAGTGGCATGAACAGAATCAGAATCGGCCCCGCCACCAGCGCGGTGCCAAAACCGGCAATGCCGAACACGATGTAGGCCAGGGCAACACCCAATCCGATCACCAACCAATCCACCGCACCCCACGGCCATTGGCTCAACAACTCCAGCACATTCATCGACACGGCTTCCTTTTATTCCTGTGATGACTTTAGCCAGCGCCGGGCGTTGCGACTAATATCTTCAAAATCGATCACCCATCTCAAAAAGGCATATCTGGTGCTTTCAACCCGCCAATTGCGTTACTTCGTGGAAATCGCCGAGAGCGGCAGCTTCAGCGCGGCGGCCGAACGACTGTTTATTGCTCAGTCAGCCTTGAGCCGACAGATCAAGGACATGGAAACCCGCCTGCAAACGCCGCTGTTCGAACGAACCGCCCGCCAGCCCCGCCTGACGGCAGCGGGTGAAGCCTTTTTGCCTCGGGCCAGAAACCTGCTGAACGAACTGACCAAGGCCAGCGAAATGGCCACTCAAGTGGGCACCGGTCAACTGGGCGTCGTGCGCCTGAGCCACTCAAGCACCGTGCCCATGAGTGGTCGACTGCTGCGCGGCATCAGCGTTTATCTGGATCTGCATGCCGGGGTGTCGATGGATATCGTCAAGCTGTCCTCGGAGGCACAACTGGAAGAATTGGCCGAAGGTCGCCTCGATGTGGGTCTGTTGCGCCTGCCGGTGCTGCGCCAGCGTGAAGGGGTGCAGATTGTTCCGCTGTACAGCGAGCGTCTGTTGTTGGCAGTGCCGCCGAATCATCGGCTGGCTGTGGAAAAGTCCGCACACGGCATCGATCTGGCACAGTTGAAGGATGAAGCGTTTATTTCCATCCCTCATCCACAGCGTGGCGGCCTGAGCTATCTATCTGCCGAGTTGTGCATGCGCCAAGGGTTCTTTCCCCGGGCGGCTCGGGTGGTGTCACGCAAAACCACGCAACTGCAATTGATCCAGGCCGGGTTCGGCATCGCGCTATTACCGGAATCAATGCAGGACATTGCGCCGCCGGATATCCATTTTCTCCCCTTGGCCGATCCGGATTGCCACAGCACCGTCGCCCTCGCCTGCCGGCAAGATCCCGCCGCGCTGGTTCAGCAATTCGTTGAACACTTCACCCGGCTGCCGTAGCAAACCTGTGGGGAGCGACCTGTGGCGAGGGGGCTCCCACAGGGGATTTTCGCCGGATCATGGAGATTGATCGCCGAATGCCTTTAAACTGCGCCCCATGATTAAAGATCCCTTTGCAAGACTCGGCCTGGACCGGGAAGTCCTGACTGTCAGCCAGCTCAACGGCCGCGCGCGGGTGTTGCTCGAAGACGTTTTCAGCAACATCTGGGTCGAAGGCGAAATCTCCAACCTCGCCCGCCCGGCGTCCGGCCATGTGTATTTCACCCTCAAGGACAGCGGCGCCCAGGTGCGTTGTGCACTGTTCCGGCAGAACGCCGCGCGGGTTCGCCAGGCGCTGAAGGACGGCCTGGCGGTCAAGGTTCGTGGCAAGGTTTCGCTGTTTGAAGGCCGTGGTGACTACCAACTGATTCTCGACACCGTGGAGCCGGCTGGTGACGGCGCCCTGCGTCTGGCCTTCGATGCTTTGAAGGAAAAACTCAGCGCCGAAGGCCTGTTCAGTGCCGAGCGCAAAGTGCCGCTGCCGGCGCACCCGCAACGCATCGGCATCATCAGTTCACCCACCGGCGCGGTGATCCGCGACATCATCAGTGTGTTCCGCCGCCGTGCGCCGCAGGTGCAACTGACGCTGATCCCTACCGCCGTACAAGGTCGCGAAGCCACTGCGCAAATTGTCCGCGCGCTGAAACTGGCGGACGCCCGTGGTTTCGATGCGTTGATCCTGGCCCGTGGCGGCGGCTCGCTGGAAGACCTCTGGTGTTTCAACGAAGAAGCCGTGGCCCGCGCCGTGGACGCCTGTGTGACGCCAATCGTCAGCGCCGTCGGCCATGAAACCGACGTATCGATCAGTGACTTCGTCGCCGACGTTCGTGCCCCGACTCCGTCCGCCGCCGCCGAACTGCTGGCGCCTGACTCCAGCGATCTGGTGCGTCGGGTCGAAAGCCTGCACCGACGACTGGTGATGCGCATGCGTGACCGCTTGATGCGCGATCGGCTGCGTCTGGAAGGCATCTCTCGGCGCTTGCGCCATCCCGGCGAACGCCTGCGTCAGCAAGCGCAACGCCTGGATGATCTGGACATGCGCCTGCGCCGCGCTTTCGAACGTAGCCTCAACACCCGTCGCGAGCGCTTGATCCGCCTGGAAACCCGCCTCGCCGGGCAACATCCCGGGCGACAACTGGCGATGCTTCGCCAGCGCCTCGACAGCCTCGCCGAGCGCCTGCCCCGGGCCATGCGCGAAGGGCTTAAATCCCGTCGCCTGCAACTGCAAAGTCAGATGCAGACGCTGCATGTGGTCAGCCCGTTGGCGACCCTCGCTCGTGGCTACAGCATTCTGCTGGACGAGCGCGGCAACGCGATCCGCAGCGCCGCGCAAACCCACACCGGCCAGCGCCTGAAAGCCAAACTCGGCGATGGCGAACTGCAAGTGCGGGTCGAAGACAATCACCTGACGCCTGTCACCCTTTCTTTACTGGATTGATCCATGCCGCGCTTTTTTGCTCCATTGCTGTTGCTGTGCCTGACCTTCAACGCCCACGCCGACAGTTACATCACCCGCCTGTTGAACAAACCGGTGCCGGGCGGTGTGGCAGTGGTTGATCTGGGCAGCTCCGCCCAGGCGCCGAAAGCCAGTTATCAAGGCAAACCCGTATTGGTGGTCAGAGAGCAGAACAACTGGCTGGCCATCGTCGGCGTGCCGCTGACGGTCAAACCGGGCAGCCAGTCGCTGAGCAGCGGTGGTCGCAACCTGAGCTTCACCGTCGGCAACAAGAAATACCCGGAACAGCACATCACCCTGAAGAATACGCAGCAGGTCAATCCGAACCCGGCGAATCTCAAGCGCATCGAGGGCGAGTTGGCCGAGCAGATCCAGGCTTACCGCAGCTTCAGCCCGAATACCCCGAGCAACCTGTTGCTGGACAAACCAGTCGATGGGCCGCTGTCGAGCAAGTTCGGCGTGCGCCGCTTTTTCAATGGCGAAGAGCGCAATCCCCATGCGGGCCTCGACTTTGCCGTACCCGCTGGCACGCCGATCAAAACCCCGGCCGCCGGCAAGGTAATCCTGATCGGGAATTACTTCTTCAACGGCAATACGGTGTTCGTCGACCACGGCCAGGGCTTTATCAGCATGTTCTGCCACATGTCGAAGATCGACGTGAAAGTCGGCCAGCAACTGGCGCGTGGTGAGGTGGTCGGGAAAGTCGGCTCAACTGGCCGCGCGACCGGGCCGCATATGCACTGGAACGTCAGCTTGAACGATGCGCGGGTGGACCCGGCGATTTTCATTGGTGCGTTTCAGCCATAAGCAGTGGTTGAGACTGATGGCCTCTTCGCGGGCAGGCCCGCGAAGACGGCCTGAGCATCACCGAAACCCGCAGGCAAACCGAACACTCTCAACCCACTCAACCCCTCTTCTATCGATTGCGCATGGCTGAGACACTGCGCAAGCGACAAAACGATCCTGCTTCTTACGAGCAATAAAATCTCGCAAAAACCCGCTTTTCGAGTATTCCTCTCAAAGTTTTTTCGACTGCTTGCCATCCTTTCCCCCCGCGGTTAGGGTTGAAGGCATGAAAACCTCTCACACCCTCATTCAGCTCCGCCAGCACCGCAGCCTGTGCCTCGTCAGTGCACGACTGCCAGGCTGAATCGCGGTGCCTCGTCTGATGCTTTACCAGAACATTTGATCCACCGGCAGGCCGCCTTTTTTCGGCCCACACAATAAGGATTTTCCAATGAGCATGCTCAAAGACCCGTCTTCGAAATACCGCGCGTTCCCGACCATCAACCTGCCGGATCGCACCTGGCCATCGAAGACCATCACTGCAGCGCCGATCTGGTGCAGCTCGGACCTTCGTGACGGCAACCAGTCGTTGATCGAGCCAATGGACGCGGTCAAGAAGCTGCGTTTCTGGAAGACCCTGGTGCAAGTCGGTGTGAAAGAAATCGAAGCCTCGTTCCCGGCTGCTTCGCAAACCGACTTCGACTTCGTGCGTACCCTGATCGAAGGCGGCCACATCCCGGACGACACCACCATTCAGGTGCTGACCCAGGGCCGTGAAGACTTGATCGCGCGCACGTTTGAATCCCTGCGCGGTGCCAAGAAGGCCATCGTTCACCTGTACAACGCGACCTCCCCTTCCTTCCGCCGCATTGTCTTCAACCAGGACAAGGACGGGATCAAGGCCATCGCCGTAAACGCCGCCAAGCTGTTCGTCAAATATGCCGCCCAGCAGCCGGACACCGAGTGGACCTTCGAATACTCGCCAGAAACCTTCAGCGCCACCGAACTGGAATTCGCCAAGGAAGTCTGCGACGCGGTGATCGAGGTGTGGAACCCGACGCCTGAGCACAAGGTGATCCTCAACCTGCCCGCCACCGTCGAATGCGCGACCCCGAACATCTATGCCGACCAGATCGAATGGTTCGGTCGTCACATCAACCGTCGTGACAGCGTGATCATCAGCCTGCACACCCACAACGACCGTGGCACCGGCGTGGCCGCCACCGAGCTGGGCCTGATGGCCGGCGCCGACCGTGTCGAAGGCTGCCTGTTCGGCAACGGCGAGCGTACCGGTAACGTCGATCTCGTCACCGTGGCATTGAACCTCTACACCCAGGGCGTAGACCCTGAGCTGGACTTCTCCGACATCGACGGCGTGCGCAAAGTCGTCGAAGAGTGCAACCAGATTGCGGTGCACCCACGTCACCCGTACGTCGGCGACCTGGTTCACACCGCGTTCTCCGGCTCGCACCAGGATGCAATCCGCAAGGGCTTCGCCCAGCAGCAACCGGACGCCCTGTGGGAAGTGCCGTACCTGCCGATCGACCCGGCCGACATCGGCCGCAGCTACGAGGCGGTGATTCGCGTCAACAGCCAGTCGGGCAAGGGCGGTATCGCTTATCTGCTGGAACAGGAATACGGCATCAGCTTGCCGCGCCGTATGCAAATCGAGTTCAGCCAGGTCGTGCAGCGTGAAACCGATCGCCTGGGCCTGGAGATGACCGCCCAGCAGATCCACGCGCTGCTGCACAGCGAGTACTTGCAGGCCAACACCCCGTACGCGCTGGTCAGCCATCGCCTGCAGGAAGAAAACGGTCACAGCGCCGTGGAAGTCGAAGTTTCCAGCAAAGGTCAGGGCGAAACCAACCTGCACTGGCGCGGCAAGGGCAACGGTGCCCTGGAAGCACTGGTGGCCGGCCTGCCGATCCCGGTGGAAATCATGGACTACAACGAACACGCCATCGGCGCGGGCACCAATGCCAAGGCCGCGGCCTACATTGAATTGCGGGTGAATGGTGAGCGTGCGGTACATGGCGTCGGCATCGATGAAAACATCACCACTGCCAGCTTCAAGGCCCTGTTCAGCGCACTGAACCGCTCCCTGAGCCAGCCGGAAGCGAAAGCGGCGTAAGCTTCGCTGCAAATGCAAAAGGCCCCGGGGTGAAAACCTCGGGGCCTTTTTTGTTGCTCAACGATCGGTCAGGTGAACTCGAAGGTATCCGCATCCAGATTCGCCGGGAACCGTTTGCGATATGCCGCCAGTTCCGCCGCGTCGAGCACGACCTTGAATACGCCATCGGCATCGCCTGCACCGAGCAACGTCTCGCCCTGAAAATCCAGGACCTGACTGTCACCGGTATACGCAAAGCCTTTGCCATCGGTACCGATACGGTTCACCGCCGCCACATAGCAGAGGTTTTCGATCGCCCGTGCCGGCAGCAATCGGTTCCAGTGCTGACGCCGTGTGCCCGGCCAGTTGGCGGTGTACAGCAGCAAGTCAGTGTCTTGCGGATCGCGACTCCAGACCGGGAAGCGCAGGTCGTAGCAAATCAGCGGCCGCACTCGCCAACCCTTCAATTCGAACTGCACCTGACGCTCGCCCGGGGTGTAGTGATTGTTCTCCCCGGCCATGCGGAACAGGTGACGCTTGTCGTAGTGCCACACCTCCCCGTCCGGCCGTACCCACAACAGACGATTGCGATGGCTACCGTCAGCCGCCTGGACGATGATGCTGCCGGTCACCACCGCGCCCAGCTTCGCTGCCTGAGCCCGCATCCATTTACTGGTGGGGCCATTTTCCGGCTCGGCGAGGGTTTCCGATTCCATGGAGAAACCGGTGGTGAACATCTCCGGCAGGATGATCAGGTCCGCACCGCGAGCCTGTTCCAGCAACGGCTCGAAATGCTCCAGATTGGCCTGACGATCGTGCCAGGCCAAGGTGGTCTGGATCAGCGCAAGATTCAGATTGGGCAGAGTACTCAGATCAGGCATAGTTTTGCCGCTGCTTCACGCAGGGTCTCCTCGCGCTTGGCAAAGCACAGACGCACCAGGCGCTGACCTTCAGGTGGAGTCTGGTAGAACACCGAGATCGGAATGCTCGCGACGCCATGCTCGCGGGTCATCCACAGCGCCATCTCGACGTCATTGAGGTCCGGGCGAATCTGCGAGTAATCGACCAACTGGAAATAAGTACCGGCCACGCGGGTAAAACTGAAGCGCGACGGCGTCAGCAGATCGCAGAACAGATCGCGCTTGGCCTGATAGAAGCCCGGCAGCTCTTCGACGTGTTCCGGGTGCTCGGCCATGTAATCGGCCAACGCGTACTGCAACGGCGTCACGCCGCAGAAACTGACGTACTGGTGCACCTTGCGCAGCTCCGCGCTAAGGGCCGGCGGCGCCACGACATAACCGGTTTTCCAACCAGTGACGTGGTACGTCTTGCCGAACGAACTGACCACGAAAGCGCGCTGATACAGCTCTTCATGGGCCAATACGCTGGCGTGAGACACACCGTCGAACACCAGGTGTTCATAGACTTCGTCGCTGATCACATAGATGTCGCGGTCGCGGATCAACGCCGCCAGCTGATCCAGCTCGGCACGGCTGATCAGCGCACCGCTTGGGTTGTGCGGGGTATTGAGGATGATCATCCGCGTGCGCGGGCTCAGGGCTTCGGCGAGCTTCTGGAAGTCGATGGCGAAGTCCTTCAGGCCGAGTTGCACATGCACACAGCGACCACCGGCCAGCTCGACCGAGGGCTCGTAGCTGTCGTAGCACGGATCGAACACGATCACTTCATCGCCGCTGTGGATCACCGCCTGAATCGCGCAGAAGATCGCCTGGGTCGCGCCGGGGGTGACCGTCACTTCGCTGTCGGCATCAACATGCGCGCCGTAGCTGCGAGCGATCTTCGCCGCGATCTGCTGACGCAACGCCGGTAAGCCGGTCATCGGCGAATACTGGTTGTGGCCACTGGCGATATGCCGACCGACCGCATCGCGCAGGGCCTGCGGGCCGTCGAAATCGGGAAAACCCTGGGACAGGTTGATCGCCCCGGTTTGCGTCGCGAGCTGAGACATCTGCGTGAAGATAGTGATGCCGACATTCGGCAGCTTACTGGTGATCATCGGTGATTCCCTGGGCTACACCCGGCTCTAACGGCGGCACGGGAGAGCCCGAGGATAGCCCAAACGACGCCCACAAAAAAAGGGCGCCAACCGGCACCCTTCTTCTAATGTACACCGCATAACTTGTGGCGAGGGAGCTTGTCGGAACGCCGCACCGTCCCGCTCGGCTGCGCAGCAGTCGCAAAACAGCCGATGCGTTCCAACTGAACGATCTCGGTTGCAGATACTGGGGCCGCTTCGCAGTCCAGCGGGAGCAAGCTCCCTCGCCACAACAAGCCCTCACAAAAAGAGTGAGGCCTTGAATCAGCGCTTGTCGCGGCGCTTCTTGTCGGCCTTTTTGTGGTGCGACATCAAACGACGCTTCTTGTTGACCTGACGGTCGGTGAGCGAGTTCTTGTTGCCTTCGTACGGGTTCTCGCCGCCCTTGAACTCGATGCGGATCGGCGTACCGACCAGCTTGAGCACACGACGGTAAGTGTTTTCCAGGTAACGGACGTAAGACTTCGGCACCTTCTCGATCTGGTTACCGTGGATCACGATGATCGGCGGGTTCGCACCACCCAAGTGGGCATAACGCAGCTTGATCCGGCGGTTGTTGACCATCGGAGGCGCGTGCTCGCCGACCGCATCTTCCAGAATCTGGGTCAGGCGGTTGGTCGGCCAGCGGGTGACCGCGGACTTGAACGAGTTCTGTACCGACGCGTAGAGATTACCTACGCCAGTGCCGTGCAGGGCCGAGATGAAGTGGATGTCGGCGAAGTCGACGAAGAACAGTCGACGTTGCAGCTCGACCTTCACGAAGTCGCGCTCGCTCGGCGTCATGCCGTCCCACTTGTTGATCGCGATCACCAGCGCACGACCGGCTTCAAGGGCAAAGCCCAGCAGGTTGAGGTCGTGGTCCACCACGCCTTCGCGGGCGTCCATCACGAAGATCACCACGTTGGCGTCTTTGATCGCCTGCAGGGTTTTGACCACGGAGAACTTTTCGACTTCTTCGTGAATCTTGCCGCGCTTGCGCACACCCGCGGTGTCGATCAGCGTGTACTTCTCATCGTTACGCTCAAACGGGATGTAGATACTGTCGCGGGTAGTACCGGGCTGGTCATACACGATCACCCGGTCTTCACCGAGCATGCGGTTGACCAGGGTCGACTTGCCGACGTTCGGACGACCGATGATGGCGATCTTGATACCGTCTTTTTCGCTTGGGCCAGGAATGCGCTTGGCTTCCTCACCTTCGGCAACGATCTCTTCCTCTTCGCCTTCTTGCGGTTCTTCTTCGTCTTTCGGGAAGTCGCTCAGGGCGATTTCCAGCATCTGGGTGATGCCACGACCATGGGCACCGGCGATCGGGATCGCGTGGCCCATGCCCAACGGGGCGAATTCGGCGCGGGCCATTTCAGGGTCGATGTTGTCGACCTTGTTGGCGACCACGTAGGAACGCTTGTTACGCTTGCGCAAGTGCTCGGCGATCATCTGGTCAGCGGCGGTAAAACCGGCCTTGGCATCTACCAGGAACAGAACGACATCCGCTTCTTCAATGGCCAGCAGCGACTGCTCGGCCATTTTTTCGTCCATACCGTGCTCGTCACCGGAGATACCGCCAGTGTCGACCAGAATGTAGGAACGCCCTTGCCACTTGGCCTCACCGTATTGGCGATCACGGGTCAGACCGGACAAGTCGCCGACGATGGCGTCGCGAGTCCTGGTCAGGCGGTTGAACAAGGTGGACTTGCCGACGTTCGGTCGGCCCACCAGGGCGATTACGGGAACCATGCGGCTCTCCACTTCGTTATTTCAGAAAATACAAAAGCCGCTGCGAGGCAGCGGCTGGTGCTCGGGGCAGCGCTTGAAAGCGCTGCGAGCCTTGCAGAACAAGGCCGCTTGGGGGTTAAACCCCAAGCATAGTCTTTACTTGATGGTCAGGGCTTCCAGTTTGCCGCTGTTGCCATACACATAAATCGTGTCACCCACCACCAGCGGACGGGCACGCAGGCCGTCGCTGTCGATGCGCTCGCGGCCGACGAAACGACCGTCCACCTGACTCAGCAGGTGCAGGTAACCTTCCAGGTCACCGACTGCAACGTAGCTGGAGAACACTTCCGGAGCCGACAGTTGGCGGCGGGCCAGCGAATCGTTGCTCCACAATGCAGTGGTGGAACGCTCGTCGACGCCTTCAACAGTGCCCGAAGACAGGCTCACATAGACGCTGCCAAAACCCTGGGCGACGCCGGCATAGCTGGAAGCATCACGCTGCCAGAGCTGACGACCGCTTTCCAGGTCCAGTGCCGCGACGCGACCCTGGTAGCTGGCGACATACAGTGTACCGCCGGACAGCAGCAAGCCACCGTCGATATCGACCACACGCTCCAGCTCCGAACGACCTTGTGGAATCGCTACACGCTGTTCCCAAACCGGCACGCCGTTGGACACATCAAGAGCAACCACTTTACCGGTCGACAGGCCAGCCACCGCGAGGCGGTTGGTGACGATCGGTGCGCTGGTGCCGCGCAGGGTCAGGACCGCTGGCGTGCTGTCATACAACCAGCGCTGGTTGCCGGTAGAGGCATCCAGACCGATCAGACGGTCATCCTGGGTCTGAACCACAACAACGTCACCGTTGGTGGCCGGTGGTGCGAGAACTTCGCTGGTCACGCGAGCGCGCCATTTCTCTTCACCGCTGCTGGCATCCAGGGCAACGATTTCACCCTTGAGCGTGCCGATCATGACCAGACCGTAACCCACGCCAACGGCGCCGGAGACAGGAAGTTTGAGATCTTTCTTCCACTTGACGTCGCCATTGCTGCGATCCATCGCCATCACCACACCGGTGACGTCGGCGGCATAGATGGTATCGCCATCGATCGCCGGAACCAGCATGTTGTAGGTTTCGCCCTGACCGTTACCGATCGAACGACTCCACTGCTTGTGCAGAACCACTTCTTCCTTGAAGTCGGTCAGCTCGGCCGGTGGCAACTCTTTTTTGCTGTTGCTGCTGCAACCCGCGGCCAGAATGGCCAGAGCCAGCAATGCTGCATGTTTCCAACGGATCACGTCACGCATCCCCTTTGGCCAGGTCGTCCAGCTTGATTTGTAGGCCACCGACCGCCGCTTCATCCGACAGTGCCGCCTTGGCTTTTTGATACGCTGCGTTCGCTTCGTCGGTACGACCCAGTTGCACCAGCAAGTCGCCCTTGAGTTCTTCGCGAGTGGCCAGGAAGGCCTTGTCGGCATCGCCTTCGAGCAGTTTCAGGGCTTCATCGACCTTGTTCTGCGCGGCCAGCACCTGCGCCAGGCGCTGACGGGCGATTTCACCCAGAGCCGGGTTGGCCGGTTTGTCGACAATGGCTTTCAGCTCGCTGGCTGCGTCGTCCAGCTTGCCGCTGTCGACCGCGACTTTCGCCACGAACAGGCTGCCGTATTGCGCGTAGGCAGTGCCGCCGAACTCGCTGTTGAGCTTGCCGGCCAGATCCGAAACACGTGCAGCATCAGGCTTGCCGTCAGGCGTCAGCGTGGTTTCCAGCAATTGCTGGTAGAGAATCGAGGCGCCTTGCGACTGATTGCTCTGATACTTCTGAAAGGCCTGCCAGCCGAACACGATGACCAGCGCCAACAGGCCGCCAGTAACCAGGGGCTTGCCGTTGCGTGTCCACCACTCCTTCAACTCCGCCACATGTTCGTCTTCGGTACTCGACACCCCAATACTCCTTAATCGCTAAATCGGCTGTTTGACAGCTTCAACCCTGCACGACGCAGGTGGCCAGGTGTGCAGCAAGCGCATCCCAGGCAATGCTTTGTTGTTCGCCCTGGCCACGCAGGGGTTTGAAACCTACCACTTGCTGGGCCATTTCGTCGTCACCGAGGATCAATGCGTACAGCGCACCGCTCTTGTCGGCTTTCTTGAACTGGCTTTTGAAGCTGCCGCCCCCGGCATTGATTTGCAGGCGCAGGTTGGGCAGTTGATCACGAACACGCTCGCTCAGGGTCAGACCGGCCAGCTCGGCGGCTTCACCGAAGGCGCAGAGGTAGACGTCAACCTGACGGGAGATCTCTTCGGGGATCTGCTCCAGAGTTTCAAGCAGCAGCACCAGACGCTCGATGCCCATGGCGAAACCGACGCCCGGGGTCGGCTTGCCGCCCATCTGCTCCACCAGACCGTCGTAACGACCACCGGCACATACCGTGCCCTGGGCGCCCAATTGGTCGGTGACCCATTCGAATACGGTCTTGCTGTAGTAATCCAGCCCGCGAACCAGCTTCGGGTTGATCACATAAGGAATGCCGGCGGCGTCCAGGCGAGCCTTGAGGCCCTCGAAGTGCACGCGGGATTCTTCGTCGAGGTAGTCGGCCATTTTCGGCGCGTCGGCCAGCACCGCTTGAGTGTCGGCGTTCTTGGTATCCAGGACCCGCAGCGGGTTGGTCTTCAGACGGCGCTGGCTGTCTTCGTCCAGTTGATCCAGGCGAGCGGTCAGGTACTCGACCAGTGCTTCGCGATAACGACCACGGGATTCGGCAGTGCCCAGGCTGTTGAGTTCGAGCTTGACCGCATCGCGGATACCCAACTCGCCCCACAGGCGCCAGGTCAGCACGATCAGCTCGGCGTCGATGTCCGGACCGTCGAGGTTGAAGACTTCACAACCAATCTGGTGGAACTGGCGATAACGGCCTTTCTGCGGACGTTCGTGGCGGAACATCGGGCCGATGTACCAGAGTTTCTGCACCTGGCCGCCGCCGGTAATGCCGTGTTCGAGCACCGCACGCACGCAGGCCGCTGTGCCTTCAGGGCGCAGGGTCAGGGAATCGCCGTTGCGGTCTTCGAAGGTGTACATCTCTTTTTCGACGATGTCGGTCACTTCACCGATGGAGCGCTTGAACAGCTCGGTGAACTCGACGATCGGCATGCGGATCTGCTTGTAACCGTAGTTATCCAGCAAACGCGAAACGGTGCCCTCGAAATGACGCCACAGGGGAGTCTGTTCGGGCAGGATGTCGTTCATGCCACGAATGGCTTGCAGAGACTTGCTCACTTTAAATCCTTAAATTCGTTCGGCTCTTCAGTCAGGCTCAGCCGCGAGCGATTACAGCCGCGTCGGCTTCGACCTTTTCGGCCGCTTTCTGGCGGATCAAGCGTTCAAGCTCATCCACCAGATTGTCATTCGTCAGTTTCTGCGACGGCTTGCCGTCGATGTAAATCAGGTTTGGTGTGCCGCCGGTCAAGCCAATATGGGCTTCCTTGGCTTCACCCGGCCCGTTGACCACGCAACCGATTACCGCGACATCCAGCGGCACCAGCAAGTCTTCGAGGCGCCCTTCCAGCTCGTTCATGGTTTTGACCACATCGAAGTTCTGCCGCGAGCAGCTCGGGCAGGCGATGAAGTTGATGCCACGGGAACGCAGGTGCAGGGATTTGAGAATGTCGTAGCCGACTTTCACTTCCTCGACCGGGTCGGCCGCCAACGAGATGCGAATAGTATCGCCAATCCCTTCGGCGAGCAGCATACCGAGGCCCACGGCGGATTTCACTGTGCCTGAACGCAAACCACCGGCTTCGGTGATGCCCAGGTGCAACGGCTGGACGATTTCCTTGGCCAGCAAGCGGTAGGCTTCAACGGCCATGAACACGTCGGAAGCTTTTACGCTGACCTTGAAGTCCTGGAAATTGAGGCGTTCGAGGTGTTCGACGTGACGCAGGGCGGACTCGACCAGCGCGGCCGGAGTCGGCTCACCATATTTCTTTTGCAGGTCTTTTTCCAGGGAACCGGCGTTCACGCCGATACGGATTGGAATCCCGCGATCACGGGCGGCATCGACCACCGCACGTACGCGGTCTTCACGACCGATGTTGCCTGGGTTGATGCGCAGGCAATCGACGCCCAGTTCGGCTACGCGCAGAGCGATCCTGTAGTCGAAGTGGATGTCAGCCACCAACGGCACCTTGACCAGTTGCTTGATCTTGCCGAAGGCTTCGGCGGCGTCCATGTCCGGCACCGAAACCCGAACGATATCGACGCCGGCGGCTTCCAGACGATTGATCTGGGCCACGGTGGCGGCCACGTCATTGGTGTCGCTGTTGGTCATGCTCTGCACAGCGATGGGCGCATCGCCGCCAACAGGCACGTTACCGACCCAGATTTTCCGGGATTCGCGACGCTTGATTGGAGATTCGCCGTGCATGACTTATTGACCTAACTTCAGGCGAGCAGTCTCGCCACTGGTGAACGGAGCGACATCAACCACCTGCCCGTTGTAGCTGACCTGCGCGCCACGGGCAAAGCCCAGACGCACGGCAAAGGGCGGCTTGCCGCTGACGGAAACACTTTCGCCTTTACGCTTGAGACCACTCAACAACACTTTACCCGTGCCGTCGGTCACTTGAGTCCAGCAATCGGCGCTGAATTGCAGTTGAACCTGGCCCTGGCCCGCAACCGGAGCTGCTGGAGCAGCAGCTGCAACGGCCGGCGCAATCGGAGCCGTCGCAACCGCTGCCGGTACAGCGGCAACAACTGGCGCTGCCGGTGTCGCGACAACCGGAGCAGTATTGTGGGCCGGAGCCGCAGGTGTTGCTACCGGGGCTGCTGGAGCGGGTGTTGGCGCCGGCGCGCTTGCTTCGGCGTTGGCAGGCTCCTCCGCCTGCGGCAACGCCAGAGGCGTTTCACCTTCAGACTCACCCTGCGCAACCGCCTGGTCTTCCGGCTCGTCCAGCGGATGGATCTGGGTGGTGCCATCGGCGCCTTCGACTTCAACGTGTTCCGGAGCCAGGCTGACCAGGTCCTTGGTGCGCGATGAGGTTTGATCCTGCCACCAGACAAAACCACCACCAATCACCGCGATCAGCAACAGCAGGCTGACAATTCGCAAAATGGTGTGGGAAACCCGAACCGGCTCTTCGATACGCCCCAGGCTGTGGACGTTGCTGCCCTGGGAGTCGGTGCCGGTGGATTGGTCGAACTGCTGAACCAGAACAGCCTGGTCCATGCCCAGCAATTTGGCGTACGCGCGAATATAGCCACGAGCAAAGGTGTGGCCAGGCAGCTTGTCAAAAGCGCCGGCTTCCAGATTACTCAGGGAATTGACGGTGAGGTTGAGCTTGAGGGCCACTTCGGCCAGCGACCAGCCATTGCTTTCGCGGGCCTGGCGCAAAGTCTCACCGGGGTTAACGCGATTCGCTGCTACAACTTCGGGATGCGCCGCTTTCATCATTGCTCCGACAGGTATTGCTGATATTCCGGCGTACCGGGATAGAGTCGTTTTAATTGCAGGCCATAACTGGCGGCCTTGTCGCGATCTTCAAACACTTTTGCCAGCCGAACGCCGAGCAATAGACTACGTGCATTTTGCTCGGTGAGCAGGCTAAAACGATCGTAATAGTCACGCGCGGGCACATAATGCCTGTCTTCGAATGACAACTCAGCCATTTCCAGCAAGGCACGTGGCTGTTGGCGGTTCAAACGCAGGGCTTTTTCCAGTTGCTGGCGAGCCAGGTCACGCTGGCCCAGCTTTGAAGCGGTCATGCCGAGGTTCTCGAAAACCCGCGAACGCTCAGGATACAGAGTATCGGCGGCCGCCTGTTCAAAGCGCTCGTACGCCTCTTTGTAACGTTTTTCTTCGAACAGAAAACTGCCGTAGTTGTTCAGGATTCGCGCATCGGCGGGACGGGAAGACAGCGCCTTGCGAAAATGCTGATCGGCCAGTTCCGGCTCCATCTCGGCCTGGAACACCAGCCCCAAGGCCGCGTTGGCGTCAGCATCCGAGTCATCCAGTTCCAACGCCTTCTTCAGCGGGACCTTGGCGCGCTCGGTCATGCCCTGCTGCAAGTACCCCAGGCCCAGCTGCACGTAGGCGGCACGCGCTTCATCACGGCCCTTGCTGGTCTTCATCGGGTTGAAATCGCCCGACAGGACACAACCAGCACACAGGCTGGCCAACAGCACAAGCAGCGCGAAGCGCAGGGACATAGAGATCCTCTCTTAATTATTGTTCGCAGCGTTTTGCGGCATATCGTTGTCGGCGCTCAACTCACGCACGGCGATATAACGTTCGCTGCGACGGGTGCGATCCAGCACCTGCCCTACCAATTGGCCACACGCGGCATCGATGTCTTCACCGCGAGTGGTACGCACGGTGACGTTGAAGCCTGCATGGTGAAGCTGATCCTGGAAACGGCGAATCGCATTGTTGCTCGGACGCTCGTAACCGGAGTGCGGGAACGGGTTGAACGGAATCAGGTTGATCTTGCACGGAACATTCTTGAGCAACTCGATCATTTCGACCGCGTGTTCGACCTTGTCATTGATGTCCTTGAGCAAGGTGTACTCGATGGTCAGTACGCGCTTTTCGCCCAGGGACGACATGTAGCGCTGACACGATTCCAGCAGCATCTTAAGCGGATACTTCTTGTTGATCGGCACCAATTGGTTACGCAATGCGTCATTTGGTGCGTGCAGGGACAACGCCAGGGAAACATCGATGTGCTTGGACAGCTCATCGATCATCGGCACCACACCCGAAGTCGACAGGGTTACGCGGCGCTTGGAGATGCCATAGCCCAGGTCATCCATCATCAGATGCATGGCGGCCACGACGTTGTCGAAGTTCAGCAGCGGCTCACCCATGCCCATCATCACCACGTTGGTGATGGCACGGTCGACGGTTGCCGGGACGCTGCCAAAGGATTTGTTGGCAATCCACACCTGGCCGATGACTTCCGCGGCGGTGAGGTTGCTATTGAAACCTTGCTTGCCGGTGGAGCAGAAACTGCAGTCCAGGGCACAGCCTGCCTGGGACGAAACGCACAAGGTGCCGCGTTTGCCCTGGGGAATGTAAACGGTCTCGACGCAGCTGCCGGACGCCACGCGCACCACCCACTTACGGGTACCGTCGCTGGAGATGTCCTCGCTGACCACTTCCGGACCACGAATTTCAGCAACAGCCTTGAGCTTTTCGCGCAGGGCCTTGCTGACGTTCGTCATGGCGTCGAAATCATCGACGCCAAAGTGGTGAATCCATTTCATTACCTGACCGGCACGGAAACGCTTCTCCCCGATCGAGTCGAAGAATTTTTCCATTTCCTGTTGAGTCAGACCCAGCAGGTTGGTTTTTACAGTCGATGTAGTCATGGATTCACCTTCACTCTTAAGCCAATGCTTAGCGAGTGGTTACTTCAGTAGCTGCGAAGAAGTACGAGATTTCGCGAGCAGCAGCGGCTTCGGAGTCCGAACCGTGTACGGCGTTGGCGTCGATGGAATCAGCGAAGTCAGCGCGGATGGTGCCAGGAGCAGCTTCTTTAGGGTTGGTAGCGCCCATCAGCTCACGGTTCAGAGCGATAGCGTTTTCGCCTTCCAGAACCTGAACGACAACCGGACCGGAAATCATGAAAGCAACCAGGTCGTTGAAGAAACCACGAGCGCTGTGCTCAGCGTAGAAGCCTTCAGCTTCGGCTTTGGACAGTTGCTTCAGTTTCGAAGCTACAACGCGCAGGCCTGCTTTTTCGAAACGAGTGGTGATCTCGCCGATGACATTTTTAGCAACAGCGTCAGGCTTGATGATGGAGAAAGTACGTTGAACAGCCATGGTGTAACTCCAGAAACGGTAATTTGCGAAAAATTAAACCCGCGAATTATACGCGGGTTCTTTGGTATTGCCTAACTGCGTACGGTGCAGACTCAGTCTGCTTCTTCGATCCAGGCGGCCTGAATGGCTTCAAGCACCTTCTCGCCACCGCGTGTCGGATCATCACTGAACTCCGGCAATGCCAGCACCCACTGGTGCAGATCGACGAAGTTCACGTAACGCGGGTCCACATCCGGCTTTGACTCAGCCAGCTGGATCGCGATTTCCAGCACATCAACCCATTTCAGGCTCATGAAAGTTCCTTGAATCAGTGCGGCGCTTCGGCGGCATGGTTGAGCGAGTATTTCGGAATTTCGACGGTCAGGTCTTCAGTCCCGACTTTTGCCTGACAGGCCAGACGCGACTGGGCTTCCAGCCCCCAAGCCTTATCAAGATAGTCTTCCTCCAGCTCATCAGCCTCTTCCAGCGAGTCGAAACCCTCACGAATGATGCAGTGACAAGTGGTGCACGCGCAGACGCCGCCACAGGCGCTTTCCATCTCGATATGGTGTTCATGGGCCAGCTCGAGAATGGATATGCCGGGCTCAGCCTCCACAACCATGCCTTCCGGGCAAAACTTCTCGTGTGGCAGAAAAATGACCTGCGGCATCAATTATTCCTCGATTTCATTCAGATTGCGCCCCGCCAGAGCGGCTTTCACCGTCGAGTCCAGGCGGCGGGCAGCAAAGGCATCGGTCACTTGCGACAGACGTTTGGTCTGCTGCTCAATGGCGTAACCATCGGTGCCTTTCATCAATTCGGTCAGTTCCTGCATCTGCAATTCGATGACCATGCGCTCTTCGGCGTCGAGCAAGCGTTCGCCGTCGACATCCAGAGCGCCCTGCACTGCTTCGATCAGGCGCTGGGCATCGACCTGCTGCTCACGCAATACGCGGGCGACCTTGTCGTCATTGGCGTGCTGGAACGAATCCTTGAGCATTTTGGCGATTTCGCCGTCGGTCAGGCCGTAGGACGGTTTGACCTGAATGCTGGCTTCGACACCCGAACCCAATTCGCGGGCCGAGACACTGAGCAGACCGTCGGCATCGACCTGGAAGGTCACGCGAATTTTCGCCGCACCAGCAACCATCGCTGGAATACCGCGCAATTCGAAGCGTGCCAGGGAGCGGCAGTCGCTGATCAACTCACGCTCGCCCTGCAATACGTGGATCGCCATGGCCGACTGGCCGTCTTTATAAGTGGTGAAGTCCTGGGCCCGGGCGACAGGGATGGTGGTGTTGCGCGGAATCACCTTCTCCATCAGGCCGCCCATGGTTTCCAGCCCCAGGGACAACGGAATCACGTCGAGCAACAGCAGTTCGCCGCCGTCACGCTTATTGCCAGCCAGGGTATCGGCCTGGATCGCGGCACCGATGGCCACGACTTGGTCCGGGTCGATTTCGGTCAGCGGTTCGCGACCGAAGGCTTGCGCAACGGCTTCGCGAACGCGCGGTACGCGAGTCGAGCCGCCGACCATGACCACCGCATGAACGTCTTCCAGCTCAATGCCGGAATCACGCACCGCGCGACGACAGGCTTTCAGGCTGCGGGCAACCATCGGCTCGATCAGCGCATTGAACGCTTCACGGGTCAGCCCGGCCTTCCAGTCGCCATACGCGACTTCGACGGACGAGGCACTGGTCAGGGATTCTTTGGCCGCACACGCGGTTTGCAACAGATTGCGTTGCTCGCCCGGATCGAGGTCGGCCGACAGACCAGCACTCTCGATGATCCAGCCAGCAATGGCGTGATCGAAGTCATCACCACCCAAAGCGCTGTCGCCGCCGGTAGCCAGCACTTCGAACACACCGCCGGTCAGACGCAGAATCGAAATATCAAAGGTGCCGCCGCCCAGGTCATAAATGGCAACCAGGCCTTCAGCCTGCTGATCCAGACCGTAAGCCACCGCAGCAGCGGTCGGTTCATTGAGCAAGCGCAGCACGTTCAGGCCGGCCAGCTTGGCCGCATCCTTGGTGGCTTGACGCTGAGCATCATCGAAATAGGCCGGAACGGTGATCACTGCGCCGACCAGTTCGCCACCCAAGGTCGCTTCGGCACGCTGACGCAGCACCTTGAGGATATCGGCAGAGACTTCGACCGGGCTTTTCGGGCCTTGCACCGTGTCGATGAACGGCATGTGCGACTCGCCGTCGACAAAACGGTATGGCAGCTGATCGCCCAACTGCTTGACGTCGGACAAACCACGCCCCATCAAGCGCTTGACCGACAGCACAGTGTTCAGAGGATCGGTAGCGGCAGCCAGTTTGGCCGATTCGCCGACCTCGACGCGATCGGCGTGATAGCGCACGGCAGACGGCAGGATAACCCGCCCTTGCGCATCGGCCAGAGGCTCGGAAAGACCACTGCGCAATGCAGCGACCAGCGAATTGGTAGTGCCCAAGTCGATCCCCACAGCCAGACGACGCTGGTGCGGTTGAGGACTTTGGCCGGGTTCGGCGATCTGCAGTAGGGCCATCGTGATCAGGACTTATCTGTATATCAGGCGTGCGACCGGAGCGGCACTGGGTTAATCGTCGAGGCGCTCTTCTAACTGGCGCACTTCGTAGGTGAGCTTGTCGAGGAACTGCATGCGCCGCATCAGGCGTTCGGCCCGCTCGCGTTGCGCCGCATCATTCCAGCAAGCTGCGAAGCTATGGTTCAGTTCATCCTGAGCTGCCTTGAGGCGGCGCTTGAACGTGGCGATACCCGCCATGTCGGCGCTGTCCTGCAGATCCTCGAGCTCTTCACGCAACTCCATCTGCTGCAGAAGAAACTCCGGATCATGCACCGTGACCTCCAGCGGCAACTCGCCACCACTCAATGCGAGCAAGTATCGCGCGCGCTTGGGGGGGCTTTTGAGCGTCTGGTAGGCCTCGTTGAGGCTCGCGGATTGCTCGAGCGCCAGCCGCTGCTCACGCTCGGAAGCGTCGGCAAAGCGGTCCGGATGAACGCCGCGCGCCAACTCACGGTAGCGCGTAGCCAGCTGATCGAGGTCCAGATTGAAACTCGGTTGCAGCTCAAATAAAGCGAAATGACAAGGAGTACCCACGAGTAGCCTCAGATATTGAAGCTTTCGCCGCAGCCACACTCACCGCGCACGTTGGGGTTGTTGAACTTGAAGCCTTCGTTCAACCCTTCCTTGACGAAATCAAGCTCGGTGCCGTCCAGGTAGGCCAGGCTTTTCGGGTCGATGATCACTTTCTCGCCGTGACTTTCGAACACCTGATCGTCCGCGCCCACCTCGTCGACAAACTCCAGCACATAGGCAAGGCCGGAACAGCCCGTGGTGCGAACACCCAGACGAATCCCATCACCCTTGCCGCGCCCGTTGAGGGAGCGTCGCACGTGTTGAGCAGCCGCTTCTGTCATGCTGATAGCCATCGGTGACTCCTTACTCGTCGCCAAATCTTGAAAGTCAGATCAAGCCTTTCTTCTGCTTGTAGTCGCGAACGGCCGCCTTGATAGCGTCTTCAGCGAGTACAGAGCAGTGAATTTTCACTGGCGGCAGGGCCAGTTCTTCGGCCAGTTGAGTGTTCTTGATGGTCTCTGCTTCATCCAGAGTCTTGCCTTTCATCCACTCGGTCGCCAGGGAGCTGGAGGCGATTGCCGAACCGCAACCGTAAGTCTTGAACTTGGCGTCTTCGATGATGCCTTGTTCGTTGACCTTGATCTGCAGACGCATCACGTCACCGCACGCCGGAGCGCCGACCATGCCGGTGCCGACATCAGGATCTTCTGCATCCATCTTGCCGACGTTGCGCGGGTTCTCGTAGTGGTCGATGACCTTTTCGCTGTAAGCCATGATTCTTAATCCTCACTCATCAGGAGTCGCTCTTGAAGCCCTGCCAATCGTGGATTCGCAGGGCCCGGTTGCGGCGACTTGAATATCAGTGTGCCGCCCACTCGATTTTCGAAATGTCGACGCCGTCTTTGTACATGTCCCACAGCGGCGACAGAGTGCGCAGCTTGGTGACGGCCTCGCAGACTTTCTGCGCGGCGTAGTCGATTTCTTCTTCGGTGGTGAAACGGCCGAAGGTGAAGCGAATCGAGCTGTGTGCCAGTTCGTCGTTGCGGCCCAGGGCGCGCAGCACGTACGAAGGCTCAAGCGATGCCGAGGTGCAGGCCGAACCCGACGAAACCGCCAGATCCTTGAGCGCCATGATCAGCGACTCGCCTTCGACGTAGTTGAAGCTCAGGTTCAGGTTGTGCGGTACGCGAGCGGTCATGCTGCCGTTGACGTACAACTCTTCCAGGCCTTCAACCTGCTTGAAGAAACGGTCGCTCAGCGCTTTGATGCGTGCATTCTCGGCAGCCATGTCTTCCTTGGCCACACGGAACGCTTCGCCCATGCCGACGATCTGGTGAGTCGCCAGGGTGCCGGAGCGCATGCCACGCTCATGACCGCCGCCGTGCATGGTCGCTTCGATGCGCACACGCGGCTTGCGGCTGACGTACAGCGCGCCGATGCCTTTAGGGCCATAGGTTTTGTGGGCAGAGAACGACATCAGGTCAACTTTCAGTTTCGACAGGTCGATCTCGACCTTGCCGGTGGACTGAGCGGCGTCGACGTGGAACAGAATACCCCGGGAGCGGGTCAGCTCACCGATGGCGGCGATGTCGTTAATGGTGCCGATTTCGTTGTTCACGTGCATGACCGATACCAGAATGGTGTCGTCACGCAGGGCAGCTTCGACCATTTCCGGAGTGACCAGGCCATCTTCACGAGGATCGAGGTAGGTCACTTCGAAACCTTCACGCTCCAGTTGGCGCATGGTGTCGAGGACAGCCTTGTGCTCAATCTTGGTGGTGATCAGGTGTTTGCCTTTGGTGGAGTAGAAATGCGCCGCACCCTTGATTGCCAGGTTGTCGGACTCGGTGGCACCGGAGGTCCAGACGATTTCACGCGGGTCGGCGTTAACCAGGTCAGCGACCTGACGACGAGCGTTCTCGACGGACTCTTCGGCTTTCCAGCCGAACACGTGGGAACGGGACGCCGGGTTACCGAAGTTTCCGTCGACCAGCAGGCATTCACTCATCTTTTGCGCGACACGCGGATCAACCGGGGTGGTCGCAGAGTAATCAAGGTAAATCGGCAATTTCATGGACTATCTCCTAAATCAGGCTGGCTGGCGTGCCGCTAGCTCTTTGGCTGTCATTCGACGGCGGACGCTTCAATCTTGTCCAGGCGTGGCGCCTTGCTGTTGCAACGACGCTGGTCCTGACGCTGGGCTACTTCTTGCACCTCACGGCGAGTTACAAGGTCAGCCAAGCTGATACCGCTCAGAAATTCGTGAATCTGCAGGCTAAGATCGCACCACAAATGGTGAGTCAGACAGGTGTCGCCGGAATGGCAATCGCCCTGGCCCTGGCACTTGGTTGCATCGACCGATTCGTTGACCGCATCGATTACCTGGGCGACCTGGATGCCCTGCATGTCGCGGGACAATTGGTAGCCACCGCCCGGACCGCGAACACTGGACACCAGATTGCTACGGCGCAATTTGGCGAAAAGCTGCTCGAGGTAGGACAGGGAGATGCCTTGGCGCTCGGAGATATCGGCCAGGGACACCGGCCCGTGCTGCGCGTGTAACGCCAGGTCAAGCATGGCGGTCACGGCGTATCGGCCTTTTGTAGTCAGTCGCATGGACAATTACCACGGAGTTCGGAATGGGGCGAGTATGCAATTCCCGAGTATTTAAGTCAACTATAAGACCTAGCGTATTACTCAGGTTTACCCGCAAAAGAGCGCGCGCATCATAGCAGGGTCTGCGGCGCAATGGCACACCAACCAGCGCGGTGCAAATGCCTGAATGCGACCCTGCCGTGAATCAGCTGGCCCTGCTTTCGTCCTTGCCCTTCACACAGGCAAAGTCTTCTTCACGCAGTTCAGGCAGATCCTTGGCACAGTAATTACTGCCCAGATCCTTCAGCGCTCCACACATACCCTCCAGACGCCCATCGACCGCCTGCAAGTGATCGAGCAACTGACCAATCGCCCGGGCCACCGGGTCCGGCATGTCTTCGCCGACACCGTAGGCATCGAAGCCGATCTTCTCGGCCATGGCCTTGCGCTTGGCATCCTGCTCATCGTCGGACTTGACGATAATCCGCCCCGGAATCCCCACCACCGTCGCACCCGGCGGAACTGCCTTGGTGACCACGGCATTGGAACCCACCTTGGCCCCGGCACCGACAGTGAATGGGCCGAGCACCTTGGCGCCCGCGCCAACCACCACGCCGTCTTCCAGGGTCGGGTGACGCTTGCCCTTGTTCCAGCTGGTGCCACCAAGGGTCACGCCCTGATAAAGGGTGACATCGTTGCCGATCTCGGCAGTCTCACCAATAACGATGCCCATGCCATGGTCGATAAAGAAGCGACGACCGACCTTGGCCCCCGGATGAATCTCGATCCCGGTCAACCAGCGACCGAAGTTCGACACCAGCCGCGCCAGCCATTTCAGCTCTGTGCGCCACAGGAGCGACGACAGGCGATGGATCCAGATGGCATGCATGCCCGGATAGCAGGTCAGGACCTCAAAAGCATTACGCGCCGCCGGGTCACGATGAAAAACACTTTGGATATCTTCACGCAAACGCTCGAACATCATTAATCCTTCCGCTTTAGAAGCTCGCCACGGGCCGCCTTCTGGGTTTCCGTGAGGATGCCACGCAATATATTCATTTCCGCCCGGCTGACCGAGCTGCGTCCGTACAACCGACGCAGGCGCGCCATCAAGTGCCGTGGCTTTTCCGGATCGAGGAATTCGATGGTCACCAGGGTTTGCTCCAGGTGCTCATAGAATCGCTCCAGCTCATCCATGGTCGCCAGCTCACCACTCTTGATGGACGCCACTTCTTCCTTCTCGACCTTACTCGGCTGACCTTGGGCCGCCAGCCAGGACATGCGCACCTCATAGCTCAACACCTGCACCGCCGCCCCGAGGTTCAGCGAACTGAACTCGGGGTCTGATGGAATGTGCACGTGATAATGACATCGCTGCAGCTCTTCGTTGGTCAGGCCGGAATCTTCACGACCGAACACCAATGCGATCTCGGCACCCTGCCCCGCCTCCTCGACCACCCTTGCACCGCACTCACGGGGATCGAGCAACGGCCAGGGAATGCGACGGTCACGAGCACTGGTACCCAGCACCAGATTGCAGCCGACCAAGGCATCTTCCAAGGTGGCGACGACTTGCGCGTTTTCAAGGATGTCCCCGGCGCCGGACGCACGCGCATCGGCCTCGTGGTGCGGGAACAACCGCGGCTCGACCAGCACCAGTCGCGACAGGCCCATGTTCTTCATGGCACGCGCAGCACCGCCGATATTTCCGGGATGACTGGTATTGACCAGGACGACACGAATGTTTTGCAGCAAGGGAGGCGCTCTCGAACATTGAATGGGGGAGCCGAATCTTACAGCTCCTCCTACCGTTAAGCCATGAAAGCGAACGTCGACCTTCTCCTGTAGAAACTTTCTGATAGAATGCCCGGCTTTCTTTAACAACCTTAGGTGACACATCCATGCAGCCCATGCTGAATATCGCGCTGCGCGCCGCCCGCAGCGCCAGTGAATTGATCTTCCGCTCCATCGAGCGCCTGGATACCATCAAGGTCGACGAAAAAGACGCCAAGGATTATGTATCCGAGGTGGATCGCGCCGCCGAACAGAAAATCATCGACGCACTGCGCAAGGCCTACCCGAACCACTCGATCATGGGTGAAGAAACCGGCCTGCACGCCGGCACCGGCATCGAAGGCGAAGAATACCTGTGGATCATCGACCCACTGGACGGCACCACCAACTTCCTGCGCGGCATTCCTCACTTCGCTGTCAGCATCGCCTGCAAATACCGCGGCCGCCTGGAACACGCTGTTGTTCTGGACCCGGTTCGCCAGGAAGAATTCACCGCCAGCCGTGGTCGCGGCGCTCAACTGAACGGTCGTCGCCTGCGCGTCAGCGGCCGTACCAGCCTGGACGGCGCCCTGCTGGGTACCGGCTTCCCGTTCCGTGACGACCAGATGGACAACCTCGACAACTACTTGGGCATGTTCCGCGCCCTGGTTGGCCAGACCGCCGGCATCCGCCGCGCCGGCTCGGCAAGCCTCGACCTGGCCTACGTGGCTGCCGGCCGTTTCGACGCCTTCTGGGAGTCAGGCCTGTCCGAGTGGGATATGGCTGCAGGCGCCCTGTTGATCCAGGAAGCCGGTGGCTTGGTGAGCGACTTCACCGGCGGTCACGACTTCCTGGAGAAAGGTCACGTCGTTGCCGGCAACACCAAGTGCTTCAAGGCAGTACTGACAGCGATCCAGCCACACCTGCCAGCTTCGCTGAAGCGCTAAGCACCCAAGCCCAAAAAGCCGCAACACTTAAAGCAAACGCCCCGACTGGTTCGGGGCGTTTTCTTTTGTGCGACTAATACGACCAAGAGCAGCTTGCGAAGCCTGCGCTCGGACGCAGCAGTCGCATAATCAGAGATTACGGCACGCCAGACAGACCGCATTAGCCGGATTCACGACTGCTTCGCAGCCGGACGCAGCCTCGCTGGAGCTCGACAGCTACTACAGCCAGACGCAGCCTTCGGCAGCAGCTACAGAAAGAGCGCCGCAGTTTTTTATATATGCAGCCATAACGAAAAATGCCCCGCATCTTTCGATACGAGGCATTTTCTTGAAAAGCCAACCTGAGTAGGCCGGCCTTTCGGCATCGGAAGCTGGACTTAAGCCAGTTTTTCCTTGATGCGAGCTGCTTTACCGGACAGGTCACGCAGGTAGTACAGCTTGGCCTTACGTACATCACCGCGACGCTTGACAGCCATGCTGTCGATTTGCGGGCTGTAGGTCTGGAAAGTACGCTCTACACCAACACCGTTGGAGATTTTACGAACGGTGAAAGCACTGTTTACGCCGCGGTTACGCTTGGCGATAACTACGCCTTCGAACGCTTGCAGACGCGAACGATCGCCTTCCTTCACTTTCACCTGAACGACAATGGTGTCGCCCGGGGCAAAGGTAGGGATCTCTTTAGTCATCTGCTCTGCTTCGAGTGCAAGGATGATTTTGTTAGTCATGCTGTGCTCCTAAGGTAAATCGTCGGATCTACCATCGATACGTTGTTAACTATCGTCCCGCTCGCGGATGTATTCCTCGAGCAGCTTCTTCTCTTCTCCAGAAAGCGAGCGGCTTTCCAGAAGATCGGCGCGTCGTTCATAGGTCCGACCAAGGGACTGCTGTAAACGCCAACGCCGGATGTGCGCGTGATTGCCACTTAGCAATACGTCGGGAACACGCTGATCCGCATACACCTCCGGTCGGGTGTAGTGCGGGCAATCCAGCAAACCATCCGTAAAGGAATCTTCCTCAGCGGAGTCCGCATGCCCTAAAGCTCCAGGCAGCAGTCGTGTAACCGCATCGATCAGGACCATCGCCGGCAGCTCGCCGCCAGACAGTACATAGTCGCCAATCGACCACTCTTCATCGACATGAGCATCAATAAAACGCTCGTCAATGCCTTCATAGCGGCCGGCAATCAGGATCAATGCATCCAGATTCGCCAACTCGCGCACCGCCGACTGTGTCAGTTGACGGCCTTGGGGGGACAGGTAAATTACCTTCGCCGCCTCCCCGGCTGCTGCCTTGGCCTGAACCAGAGCATCTTCCAGGGGCTTGATCTTCATCACCATGCCCGGACCACCGCCAAATGGGCGATCATCCACAGTGTGATGTCGATCCGTCGTGTAGTCTCGCGGATTCCAACAGGTAAGCTGCAACAGCCCCTGTTTCACCGCCCGACTGGTGATGCCGTACTCGCTGATGGCGGAGAACATCTCGGGAAACAAACTGATCACTTCTACGCGCAGGTTAGCCACGTTTAGAAGTCCGCATCCCATTCCACCTTCATCTCGCCCGCTGCCAGATCGACGGCCAACACGCATTGCTCGGTATACGGCAACAGGCGTTCGCGATCATCCAGGCTGCCAGCGCAAGGCTTGACCACCATTACATCATTGGCGCCGGTTTCCAGAAGATGATCGATTTTCCCGAACAATTGCCCGTGAGTATCGATGACCTTCAGACCTTCCAGCTGGTACCAGTAGTACTCGCCATCGGTCAATTCAGGGAACAGGTTGCGCGGCACGCAGATCTCATAACCAGCCAGAAGACGAGCTTCTTCACGATCATCAAGACCCTTGAGCTTTGCGACCAGGAACTTGTCGTTCCCGCGTCCGCTGACCAGCTCGACCTGTTTTACGTTGCCTTCGCGCCTGAGCGTCCAGGTTTTGTAGTCCAACAGGTTTTTAATCGGATCAGTAAAGGAATACACCTTCACTTCGCCGCGAACGCCGTGAACAGAATAAATCTTGCCGATAACGATCAAATCATCAGCAACAGCTGGCGTCGCGTTCATATTGCTCAGGCCGCAGCCTTAGCAGATTCCTTCAACAACTGAGCAACGCGCTCAGAAGGCTGTGCACCAACGCTCAGCCAGTAGGCTACGCGCTCTTGGTTCACGGACAGACGAACTTCTTGACCACGAGCAACAGGGTTGAAGAAACCAACCTGTTCCTTGTGCGAACCGTCACGCGGGTTGCGGCTGTCGGTTACGGTCAAGTGGTAAAACGGGCGCTTTTTGGAGCCGCCAAGGGCAAGACGGATTGTTAGCATGTGAACATCGTTCCTGTAGTCGGTGCTGCAAATCTAAATGCACAGCGGGCATAGGTGCCCGAAAGGCCGCATATTCTAAGGAATATCCGGACTTTTGCAAATGTCTTTTTCCGGCGCCTATCGGCGTGCCATCCAGATTTGCTATAGAGCCATCGCTGAAGATGGCCAGTCAGCTCCCGCCAAGTGCGGGTTTGCTGGAGATCCCACGTCCGTGTGGGTCGGCGCAGGAGCAAGCTCCTGCGCGAATTCTTTACATCTTGGGCATGCCGCCGCCGGGCAACATACCGCCCATGCCGCGCATCATTTTGGCCATTCCGCCTTTCGCGGAGAATTTCTTCATCATCTTCTGCATCTGCTTGTGCTGCTTGATCAAGCGACCGATGTCCTGCACCTGGGTGCCGGAACCCATGGCGATCCGGCGCTTGCGCGAACCACTGATCAGCTCAGGGTCGCGGCGCTCGGCCGGGGTCATGGAATTGATGATGGCTTCCATCTGCTTGAATTGCTTCTCTGCCGCACCCTGGGCATTGCCCATCTGCGCCAGGTTCACACCACCGATATTCGGCAGTTTGTCCATGAGGCCGCCGAGACCGCCCATGTTCTTCATCTGTTGCAGCTGATCGCGGAAGTCTTCGAGGTCGAAGCCCTTGCCCTTCTTCAGCTTCTTGGCCAGCTTGTCGGCCTTGTCCTTGTCGAGGGTCGCTTCGGCCTGTTCGATCAGGCTGAGCACGTCGCCCATGCCGAGGATGCGCGATGCGATACGCTCAGGGTGGAACGGCTCGAGCGCTTCGCTCTTCTCGCCCATACCGATGAACTTGATCGGCTTGCCGGTAATGGCACGTACCGACAGTGCGGCACCGCCACGGGCATCACCGTCGACCTTGGTCAGGATCACACCGGTCAGCGGCAATGCATCACCGAAGGCCTTGGCCGTGTTGGCGGCGTCCTGGCCGGTCATGGCATCGACCACGAACAGGGTTTCGACCGGATTGATCGCGGCGTGCAGCGCCTTGATCTCGCCCATCATCTCTTCGTCGATGTGCAAACGACCGGCGGTGTCGACGATGACCACGTCGATGAATTTCAGCTTGGCTTCTTTAATAGCCGCTTGAGCGATGTCAACCGGCTTCTGGCTCAGGTCGGACGGGAAGAACGTCACGCCGATGTCGTTGGCCAGGGTTTCCAGCTGCTTGATCGCCGCCGGACGGTAAACGTCCGCGGACACGACCATGACCGACTTCTTCTTGCGCTCTTTAAGGAAGCGCGCCAGTTTGCCGGCGGTGGTGGTTTTACCCGCACCCTGCAAACCGGCCATCAGAACCACGGCCGGTGGAACGGCGCTCAGGTTCAAATCTTCGTTGGCCGCGCCCATCAGGCTTTCGAGTTCGGCCTGGACGATCTTCACGAAGGCCTGGCCCGGCGTCAGGCTGCGCGACACCTCGGTGCCGACAGCGCGTTCCTTGACCGAATTGACGAAGTCTTTGACCACCGGCAAGGCGACGTCGGCTTCGAGCAACGCCATGCGCACTTCACGCAGGGTGTCTTTGATGTTGTCTTCGGTCAGCTTGGCCTTGCCGGTGACATGGCGCAGCGTCTGTGAGAGACGGTCGGTTAAGTTTTCAAACATTGCGCGATCCTTTCAGGCCCTGTGTAGACCGGGATAATGGCGGCCCAGACCGGAATCAACATGTGCTCGGCGAGCCTGCGGCGTGGGCAGGTCGCGGATTATAGCGAAGACTGCGTCTGGCGGACACCTCGCCGTCAGCTTGTATGGTCTTTCGTGCCGTATGGGTTCTATGCCAAACTCAACGCCTTTCGGGCCTGCCTAACAGGATTTATGCTCCCCTTGTCACCCAGCTTGCTTACCACCCTCGCCGCCGCCTGCTTATATGCCGCTGCGACCTTCTATCAAGGCACTCGCCTGGCCACCGGTGCCAAGGCGAACAAACGCCTGCTGGTCACGCTCGGCGTACTGGCCGTGCTGGCCCACAGCGCCAGCCTGATCAGCTATCTGCTGACTCCGGTCGGCCTGGCCCTGGACTTTTTCAGCGCCGCCAGCCTGATTGCCGCAGCGGTCATCGCCCTGACCCTGCTGGCCTGCTCACGGATTCCAGTGGAAAACCTGCTTGTATTGCTGTTCCCGCTGGGCGCCGCAACAGTGTTGCTGGCACAGTTCGCCCCCGCCGGCACGGTGCAAGTCATCGACGAAGAGCCAGGCATTCTCGCCCACATTCTCTTGTCGATCCTCGCTTATGGCATGTTCACCATCGCGGTGTTCCAGGCCTTGCTGCTGCTGGTTCAGGACCATCAGCTCAAGCACAAGCATCCGTCCGGGCTGATCAAGAACTTCCCGCCGCTGCAAACCATGGAAAGCCTGCTGTTCGGTTTCCTCTGGGCCGGCTGGAGCCTGCTGTCGTTGTCGCTGATTTCCGGCTGGCTGTTCGTCGAGAACCTGTTCGCCCAGCACCTGGTGCATAAAACCCTGCTGGCGTGCCTGGCCTGGATCGTGTTCAGCGTGCTGCTCTGGGGGCGCAACCGTCTCGGCTGGCGCGGACACAAAGCCATCCGCTGGACCCTTGCCGGTTTCTGCCTGCTGATGCTGGCGTATTTCGGCAGCAAACTGGTCCGCGAATACATTCTGCACATCTGACGGGCGGCATTAATGGACGACTTGCCCATAGGACCGATGCTCGCGGTGCTGGCCCTGCTGATTTTATGGTCGGGGCTGTTTACCGCCATCGAAGTTGCGCAACAGCAATTACTGGCCCAGCGCACGGCCTCGCGTTCCAGCGACAAACCCGTGGCCAAGCTGAGCTTCCCGCTCAACAGCCTGATCCTCTGCAACACCTTATGCCGCGCGCTGGTGGTGGTCATCAGCACCTTGCTGGCGATTTTCACCTGGGCGCAAAACGCCCCCTGGATTGCCTGCCTCGGTGCCGGCGCAGTGTTGCTGGTGTTCGCCGACTACCTGCCACGCGCCCTCGCCGCACGCTATCCGGATGCCGTCCTGGCCTTGGGCAACACACTGCTCGGCATACCGCTGAAAATCGTCTATCCCGCCGCATGGCTACTCAATGGCATCAGCCAACTGCTGATGCGGCCATTCGCCCGCAAAATCAACGTGGTGCAGCAAAGCGAAGACGAGACACCGGCAGATCGGCACGACGATCACGAACACGCGGCCTATCGCCCACTGTCAGGTATACACGCACTGGATAACATCACGGTCAACGATATTCTGGTGCCACGCAGCGACGTCGACGGGATCAATCTGGACGACCCCCTCGAAGAAATCATCGAGCAACTGCGCCACAACAGGCGCACCCGCCTGCCGGTATTCCACAGCGACATCAACCAGGTCGAAGCGGTGCTCAACACCCGGCAGATCCGTCATTTGTTGCCGGATTCAAGCCTGACTGTGGAAGCGCTGCTGGCGGCCAGTCACGAACCGTACTTCGTGCCGGAAAGCACACCGTTGCAACTGCAATTGCTGAATTTCCACAAGCAGCAGCGGCGCTTGGGCATGGTGGTCGACGAGTACGGGGAAGTACTGGGTATCGTGACCCTGGAAGATATTCTCGAAGAAATCGTCGGAGAGTTCGAAAGCCAGCACAGCCTGGATAACCCGCACATTCACCCGCAGGCCGATGGCCGACTGGTGATTGATGGCGCAGCGTCCATCCGCGAGCTGAACAAGAGCCTCGGCTGGCATTTGCCCAGCGATGGTCCGAAAACCCTAAACGGCTTGGTGACCGAGGCGTTGGAGACGATTCCGGACAGTGCGGTGTGCCTGAAGATCGGACGATACCGGCTGGAGATTCTGGAGACAGAAGAAAATCGCGTCACGCGCGTGCTGATCTGGCATACCAGCTCAGCGCCTGCGTTTATCCGTTAACGGGTTAAAACAACCGCCCCTCTTGTTCGATAGTTAGCCACCTTCCTATAATCGAGCCGGCTTACCCAAGCCTCCCACCGAACCACATGCTTACCCCGCATGCAGCAGGTTCCGGCCAGATCTTCGACACCATCCGTACCACTGCGGCGACTGTTCCTACCTTGAACAGCGACCGATCCTCAACCCACATCCCTGGGTATTCGACCATAATAATTCGCTCCACTGGGGCACATGACTGTCAGGGATAACGACATGACGACCAGCACAACGTTCAGCGACACCGCGCCTGCCCAACCGACGAACTCCGCCACCCGCGTGGCTACCGCGAGTTTCATCGGCACGGCCATCGAGTTCTACGACTTCTACGTCTATGCCACCGCCGCAGCATTGGTGATCGGCCCGGTGTTCTTTCCACAAACCTCCGGCACCGCGCAGATGCTGTCGGCATTCCTCACCTTCGGCATCGCTTTCCTTGCGCGGCCGCTGGGTTCGGCGTTGTTCGGCCATTTTGGTGACCGCATCGGACGCAAATCGACACTGGTTGCGTCCTTGCTGCTGATGGGCGTGTGCACCACGCTGATCGGCGTACTGCCGGGTTACGACAGCATTGGCGCCTGGGCGCCGATCCTGCTTTGCGTGCTGCGCTTCGGCCAAGGCCTGGGACTGGGCGGCGAATGGGGCGGCGCCGCATTGCTGGCCACGGAGAACGCACCCAAAGGCAAGCGCGCCTGGTTCGGCATGTTTCCGCAACTCGGCCCATCGATCGGATTTCTGGCGGCCAACGGCCTGTTCCTGACCCTGGCCATGAGCCTGAACGACGAGCAATTCCGTTCGTGGGGCTGGCGGATTCCGTTCCTGCTCAGTGCCGCGCTGGTGATGGTCGGCTTGTACGTACGCCTCAAGCTCCACGAAACCCCGGTGTTCGCCAACGCCGTGGCTCGCCAGGAGCGGGTGAAGATTCCGCTGGTCGAGCTGTTCAGCCAATACTGGGCACCGATGCTGCTGGGCGCCGGGTCGATGGTGGTGTGCTATGCACTGTTTTACATCTCGACAGTGTTTTCGCTGAGTTACGGTGTGTCGACGCTTGGCTACACCCGGGAAACCTTTCTCGCCCTGCTGTGTTTCGCGGTGCTGTTCATGGCGGCCGCAACACCGCTGTCGGCCTGGGCCAGCGACCGTTTCGGGCGTAAGCCGGTGCTGATCATCGGCGGCGTGCTGGCGATTCTGTCCGGATTCTTGATGGAACCGCTGCTGACCCATGGCTCGACCTGGGGTGTGGCGCTGTTCCTGTGCATAGAACTGTTTCTGATGGGCGTGACGTTTGCGCCGATGGGCGCGCTGCTGCCGGAGCTGTTTCCGACCCACGTGCGCTATACCGGCGCATCGGCTGCTTACAACCTGGGCGGTATTGTCGGCGCCTCGGCGGCACCGTTCTTTGCGCAGAAACTGGTGGCGATGGGTGGCTTGAGTTATGTCGGCGGGTATGTGTCGGGGGCGGCAGTACTAAGCTTAATCGCAGTGCTGTGCCTGAAGGAGACACGCAATAACGATTTGAATCGGGTTGCCTGAAGCCAAAAGCTTCGCGGGCAAGCCTCGCTCCTACGGGTCATTTGTCGAACGCACTTGCGTCTTGACGTGATCCCTGTAGGAGCGAGGCTTGCCCGCGAATGCCGCGCCTCGGTTTACAGCTCGACTACAACAGCCTGAGCAGCACGGGTCGCTTTTGCACGAGCAGCTTCGATAGACTCGTCGCGAGCCAACGCAACCCCCATCCGCCGCTGGCCATTGACTTCAGGCTTGCCGAACAGACGCAACGCAGTATCCGGCTCGCTCAACGCTGCACCCAGGTTGGCGAAAGCGGTCTGAGTCGACTGCCCTTCCACCAGAATCACCGCCGACGCCGATGGGCCGAACTGACGGATCAGTGGAATCGGCAGGCCCAGGATCGCCCGTGCGTGCAGTGCGAACTGCGACAGGTCCTGGGAAATCAGGGTCACCAGACCGGTGTCATGCGGGCGCGGCGAGACTTCGCTGAACCACACCTGATCACCCTTGATGAACAACTCGACGCCAAACAGGCCACGACCGCCCAAGGCTTCGGTGACCGCTTTGGCGACGCGCTCGGATTCGGCCAAAGCAACCGGGCTCATGGCTTGTGGCTGCCAGGATTCCTGGTAGTCGCCCTTCTCCTGACGGTGACCGACAGGCGCACAGAACGTAGTGCCGCCGACGTGACGCACAGTCAGCAGAGTGATTTCGTAGTCGAAGTCGATGAAGCCTTCGATGATCACGCGACCTTTACCGGCGCGGCCGCCTTCTTGAGCGTAATCCCAGGCTTTCTGCACGTCATCGACGCTGCGCAGCAGGCTCTGGCCCTTGCCCGAGGAACTCATGACCGGTTTGACCACGCACGGGAAGCCCAGGTCTTCGACTGCCTTGCGGTAGTCCTCGAAGGTGTCGGCGAAGTGGTACGGCGATGTCGGCAGGTCCAGCTCTTCAGCGGCCAGGCGACGGATGCCTTCGCGGTTCATGGTCAACTGTGCGGCGCGGGCAGTCGGGATCACGGTGAAGCCTTCGGACTCCAGCTCCACCAGGGTCGCGGTGGCGATGGCTTCGATTTCCGGCACGATGAAGTGCGGTTTCTCGGCTTCGATCACCGCACGCAGGGCGGCACCGTCGAGCATATTGATCACATGGCTGCGATGGGCGACTTGCATGGCCGGCGCATTGGCGTAGCGATCCACGGCAATCACTTCAACGCCCAGGCGTTGCAGCTCGATCACCACTTCCTTGCCCAACTCACCACAGCCACACATCAATACGCGGGTCGCGGTTGGCGACAATGGAGTTCCGATACGGGTCATCTCAGGTCCTCAAAGGAGCGGATCATCGAGGGAAGCGCGCTTCCCATGGGGAGAAAGCGCGGCATTTTACATGAACCTGAGGGTTTGGCTTCAGCTGACGACAGCCTGTTTGCGCAGGCGCCATGCCATGGCCAACCAGACCACGGTGACGCCCGCGAACTTCGAACCCAGCGCAGTGAAGATCACGCCCGGTGTGAGCGCATCGATCATGCCGAAGAAGATGAAGGTGTCCAGCGGGATGCTCAGGGCCGAACTTATCCACAGGCGATCGTGCAACGGGCGCTTGGTGAGGCTGAACACCAGCCAGTCGATGCACTCGGACACGGCGAACGCCGTGGCACTGGCGAGAGCAATTGAGGGATCGGAGGTAACGTAAGACAGCCCCAGCGCCACCAGCATCGCCGCGATCGCGCCATGGCCGAAGCGGGTTTGCACCATGTCGCGCAGCACGAACACCAGGCCACCCCAGGCCGACCAGATGATGTCCAGGTGCGGGGCGGTGGAAAAGGCGTAATTGATCAGCACGACGCTGCTGATGTAGGCGATCAGGAAGAGCATGGACGGGAGATACCTGTCAATTTTGTGCACAGGGTACTTCATCTTCAGCGCACAGATAACCTGTGGCGAGGGGGCTTGCCCCCGTTCGGCTGCGCAGCAGTCGTGAAATCAGCAAACGCCGTACGCCTGAAAGAATGAAGTCGCAGGTTTAGCGCCGCTTCGCAACGCAACGGGGGCAAGCCCCCTCGCCACAAAAGCCGCGCTACCACAAAAAATCAGGAATCGGATTTGGAAGGCAACATCCAGATCAGCCCACTCGACTTCGCCCGCTCATGACACAACCCCAGCACCTTGCGCCGCTCCTCGTTGTCCATCCGGCTCCAGCGGGTGATCTCTTCCACCGTGCGTTGACACCCGGTGCAAATGTCATCCTCATCCAGCGCACAAATGTTCACGCACGGCGACGGGACCGGTCGCTCACGTTCAGGTGTGCTCATTGTTCCTGCTCGACCAGATCGCGGGCATAACGCTGCGAGTTGTGCACATAGTGCGCGGCGCTGGCTTCGAGCATCTTCTTCTGCGGCTCGGTCAGTTCGCGTACCACCTTGCCCGGCGAGCCCATTACCAGCGAGCCGTCCGGAATTTCCTTGCCTTCACCGATCAGCGAGTTGGCGCCGATGATGCAGTTCTTGCCGATTTTCGCGCCGTTGAGGATCACTGCGTTGATGCCGATCAGACTGTAATCGCCCACCGTGCAGCCGTGGAGCATGGCATTGTGACCGATGGTCACGCCGGTACCGATGGTCAGTGGATAGCCCATGTCGGTGTGCATCACGGTGCCGTCCTGCACGTTGCTGTTCTTGCCGATCAGGATCAATTCGTTGTCGCCACGCAACACGGCGTTGAACCAGACGTTGGCGCCCTCTTCCAGTTTGACCTTGCCCACCAGCACGGCATTGGGTGCGACCCAGCTCTGCGGGTGGGTCTCGACGCGGGCGTCGCCCAGGCGGTATTTCATCTTGTTGTCCTCACGACCAGGCTGGCTCACTAGCGAAAAGCAGGATTCACGCCATACGAGCGATGGCTTCAGGTGTTGATAAAACTCTTGGGCGGTTGATGCAGGCTGATTTTCGCGTCATAGAGCAGGTTGATCAACTCGACGATCATGATCGCCGTCAACCCCCAGATCTTGTACTCGCCATAACGATAGCTCGGCACATACCAACTGTGGCCCTGATAGTCGATGCGGTGGGTGTGCTCGCGCGGGTCCTTGCGGAAGAATTCCAGAGGCACGCTGAACACTGCGGCGATCTCGGCATCGTTGGCCAGGTATTCGACGAAATCCGGAATCACGCCGACATAGGGCGTGACCTTGATGCCGTGCAGGGAGATCAGCGGGCTCAGTGGGCCGATCACTTCGACCAGCCCCGGCGGCAGGCCGATTTCTTCTTCGGCCTCGCGCAGAGCGGTAAAGATCAGATCAGGGTCTTCAGGGTCGCGTCGACCGCCGGGAAAAGCGACTTCACCGCCATGGGTCGAGAGCCCGCTGGCGCGAAGGGTCAGGACCAGTTCAGGTTCGTCACTGCGCGTGATGGGCACCAATACCGCGGCTTCGGGGAAACGTCGGTCGGTTTCCAGCGTACGCGGTGTGTGATTGCTTACCCGGTGCAGTAGCTCGTCCAGCATGAGTCTTCTCGATCTGTGCCTTACCCTGCATCATGCACCAATCGCACCGGCCGCCCAACCCCCGAAAAGCCTCATGTCGCGAAACGACAACTTGCCGACCGACACCGCTGCACGCCAAGATAGGCGCAGCATTCAGGAACCCAAGCATGAAATATTGCAGTCAATGCGGCAACCCGGTAACCCAGCGCATTCCCGAAGGCGATTCGCGCCTGCGTTTTGTCTGCGACAGCTGTCATACCATTCATTACCAGAACCCCAATATCGTCGCCGGTTGCGTGCCGACCTGGGGTTCGAAGGTATTGTTGTGCCGTCGCGCCATCGAGCCACGGCTCGGTTATTGGACCCTGCCCGCCGGTTTCATGGAAAACGGTGAGACCATCGAACAGGCCGCCATTCGCGAGACCGCCGAAGAAGCTTGCGCCCGGGTACGCAACCTGAGCATCTATACGCTGATCGATGTGCCGCACATCAGTCAGGTGCATGTGTTCTTTCGCGCCGAGCTTGTGGATCTGGATTTTCGCGCAGGCCCCGAGAGCCTGGAAGTGCAGCTGTTCGAAGAGGCCGATATTCCTTGGGGCGAACTGGCTTTCCGCACGGTGGGCCGTACATTAGAATGCTTCTTCGCTGACCGGCGGGCCGAGGTCTACCCCGTGCGGTCCGAATCGATCCCGCCACTCGCTCAGCCTGCCATCATCTAAGCACTTGTTAGTAAAAAACCATCTATAAATAAAATAGTCGCGACACCTCTTAGGGATATCGTTTCAATGCGCTGGTTGCTTGCCCTGTTTTGCTTATCGTTCGTCGCAGTCTCCCAGGCTTCCGTCGCGGCCGCCCCGGACGGCAAAGTCATCGAAAAAGTTCTGGTCCTCAAATCTGCCCATCAGTTGCAGTTGATCAACGACGGCAAGCCGTTCAAGACCTATCGCATTTCATTGGGCAAACGCCCCATTGGCCCAAAACTGATGGAAGGTGATAAACGCACCCCCGAAGGCCTTTACTGGCTGGACTGGCGCAAGACCAGCGACCGTTTCAACCTGGCGATGCACATCTCCTACCCCAACATCAGCGACTCCGCCCGCGCCCGACGCGAAGGCGTCGAGCCTGGCGGCATGATCATGATCCACGGTACCCCGGACACCGAAGACAATCCGGAAGACTTGTTCCACACGCTGGACTGGACCGATGGCTGCATCGCCATGCGCAACATGGACATGCGCGAAGTCTGGGGTCTGGTACCGGACGGCACGATGATCGAAATCCGCCCGTAACTTCCCCCCATAATGATCACTCCCACGCAGAGCGTGGGAATGATCAAGTGTGTTCTGGCTGCTACCTTCGGTCGGCTTCGAAAAAATAGATCAGAAGATCACGGATCAGGTCAGAGGTTAAATCCCGAGCAATAAAAAACCCGCTGAAGAATCAGCGGGTTTCTCATTGCAGCGGCCAGAGAATCAAAAATCCTCTAACCGCCATACCTCGTAAGCCGGCGTCTCATAGGGATGGCTCTCTTTCAGAGCCACCACCACCGCCCGGATCAACTCATCGCTGACCACAAGCTCAACCTTCCATTCCTCAACCTGCTCGACCTGCCCAGCCTCGCCAATGAACGGCTGACTGCCCTCCAGCGGACGAAACTGACCCAAGCCAAACACCTGCCACGCACAGTGGTCATAAGCCCCGATCCGCCCGCCACCGGCGGCGAATACAGCGCTTTTGACCACTTCAACATGACTGGCCGGAACAAAAAAGCAGAGCTTGTACACGGCAATCAGCTCCCCGCTCTTAGTTCACCCAGACGCGAGCGTTACGGAACATACGCATCCAAGGTGCGTCTTCGTTCCAGTCTTCCGAACGCCACGAGTTCTGCACCGCGCGGAACACACGCTCCGGGTGCGGCATCATGATGGTCACGCGACCGTCGCGGCTGGTCAAACCGGTGATCCCGCGCGGCGAGCCGTTCGGGTTGGCCGGGTATTTCTCGGTGACCTTGCCGTGGTTGTCGACGAAACGCATCGCCACGCAACCCGACAGATCGGCTTGCAGCAACGCTTCTTCGCTGGCGAATTCGGCATGGCCTTCACCGTGGGCGATGGCGATCGGCATGCGCGAACCGGCCATGCCCTGCAGGAAGATCGAGTTCGACTCCTGGATCTGAACCATGGCCACGCGGGCTTCGAACTGCTCGGAACGGTTGCGCACGAAGTGCGGCCAGAACTCGCTGCCCGGGATCAGCTCGTGCAGGTTGGACATCATCTGGCAACCGTTGCACACGCCGAGGGTGAAGCTGTCGGTACGTTCGAAGAAGCCCTGGAAAGCATCGCGAGCGCGGCTGTTGAACAGCGCGGACTTGGCCCAGCCTTCGCCGGCACCCAGTACGTCGCCGTAGGAGAAACCGCCGCAAGCGACCATGCCCTTGAAGTCGTTCAGGTCGACACGGCCAGCCAGGATGTCGCTCATGTGCACGTCGATCGCGTTGAAACCGGCACGGTCGAACGCGGCCGCCATTTCCACCTGACCGTTGACGCCCTGCTCACGCAGCACGGCAACCTGTGGGCGAATGCCTTTCTTGATGTAAGGCGCGGCGACGTCCTGGTTGACGTCATAGCTGAGCTTGACGCTCAGGCCCGGGTTGTCTTCTTCCAGCAGCACGTCGAACTCTTGTTCGGCGCAGTCGGCGTTATCACGCAGACGCTGGATCTGGTAGCTGGTTTCAGCCCACTGACGTTGCAGCAGACGACGCTGACCTTCGAATACGGTATCGCCGTTAAACGTGATGCTGATCTCGCCGTTGTTCATCGGCTGACCGATCACCGATACGCAGTCGCCCAGGCCAGCAGCGCTGAACTGCGCGAGGATATCCGCGGTGGCGTCCTGGCGAACCTGAATCACGGCGCCCAGTTCTTCGTTGAACAGGATCGCGGCGATATCGGCGGAAGTCTCTGCCAGACCGTCGAGGTTCAGGCTCAGACCGCAGTGGCCGGCAAACGCCATTTCCACCACACTGGTCAGCAGACCACCGTCGGAACGGTCGTGGTAAGCCAGCAGGTGACCGTCGGCGTTGAGGCCCTGGATCACCGCGAAGAAGGCTTTCAGGTCTTCGGCGTCATCGACGTCCGGGGCTTGTTTGCCGAGCTTGCCGTGAACCTGCGCGAGGATCGAGGCACCCATGCGGTTCTGGCCGCGACCGAGGTCGATCAGGATCAGGTCGGTGGTGCCCTTGTCCATGCGCAGTTGCGGAGTCAGGGTCTGACGGATGTCAGCCACTGGCGCGAAACCGGTCACGATCAGCGACATCGGCGAAGTGACAGCCTTATCGACACCTTCGTCGTTCCAGCGAGTGGCCATGGACATGGAGTCCTTGCCCACCGGAATGGTGATGCCCAGCTCAGGGCACAGTTCCATGCCGACCGCTTTCACGGTGTCATACAGACGTGCGTCTTCACCTGGGTGACCGGCAGCGGACATCCAGTTCGCCGACAGTTTGATGTCGGAGATCTTGGCGATGCGCGAGGCGGCGATGTTGGTCAGGGTTTCGCCGATGGCCATGCGGCCCGACGCCGGAGCGTCCAGCAGGGCCAGCGGAGTGCGCTCGCCCATGGCCATGGCTTCACCGGTATAAACGTCGAAGCTGGTGGCGGTAACGGCAACGTCGGCCACCGGAACCTGCCACGGGCCAACCATCTGGTCACGGGCCACGAGGCCGGTGATGGTGCGGTCGCCGATGGTGATCAGGAAGCTCTTGCTGGCCACGGCCGGGTGATGCAGGACGCGCTCGACGCAGTTGGCGATGTCGAGGGTCGACGGATCGAAATCGTCGCCCAGCTCGTTTTCACGAACCACCGAACGGTGCATGCGCGGGGCTTTGCCCAGCAGCACTTCGAGCGGCATGTCCACCGGGCTGTTGCCGAAGTGGCTGTCGGTCACGGTCAGTTGCGGCTCGGCAGTGGCTTCGCCGACTACCGCGAATGGGCAACGCTCACGCTCGCAGATCGCCTTGAAGCGTTCGAAGTCCGCCGGGCCGACTGCCAGAACGTAGCGTTCCTGGGATTCGTTACTCCAGATTTCGTGCGGGGCCATGCCCGGCTCGTCGTTTGGAATGTTGCGCAGTTCGAAACGGCCACCACGGTCGCCATCGTTGACCAGTTCCGGGAAGGCGTTGGACAGACCGCCCGCGCCGACGTCGTGGATGAAGCTGATCGGGTTTTTGTCGCCCAGTTGCCAGCAACGGTCGATGACTTCCTGGCAACGACGCTCCATCTCGGGGTTTTCACGTTGTACGGAAGCGAAGTCCAGGTCTGCCGAGCTGGTGCCGGTGGCCATGGAGGAAGCCGCGCCGCCACCCAGACCGATCAGCATCGCCGGGCCGCCAAGCACGATCAGCTTGGAGCCAACGACGATTTCGCCTTTCTTGACGTGTTCTTCACGGATGTTGCCCATGCCGCCAGCCAGCATGATCGGCTTGTGGTAACCGCGAACTTCATCGCCATGGGGCGTGGTGATCGACTGTTCGAAGGTACGGAAGTAGCCGGTCAGCGCCGGACGGCCGAATTCGTTGTTGAACGCAGCGCCGCCCAACGGGCCTTCGATCATGATGTCCAGCGCGGTAACGATGCGCTCGGGCTTGCCGTATGGCACTTCCCACGGCTGTTCGAAGCCCGGGATCTGCAGGTTCGACACGGTGAAACCGGTCAGGCCAGCCTTTGGCTTGGCGCCACGACCGGTGGCGCCTTCGTCGCGAATCTCGCCGCCGCTACCGGTGGATGCGCCCGGGAACGGGGCAATCGCAGTCGGGTGGTTGTGCGTTTCGACTTTCATCAGGATGTGCACCGGTTCCTGCACCGCGCCGTACTGGCGGGTTTCAGGGTCCGGGAAGAAACGACCGGCCACGGAACCGACGATCACCGATGCGTTGTCCTTATAAGCCGACAGAACACCTTCGCTATGCATCTGGTAGGTGTTCTTGATCATGCCGAACAGGCTTTTTTCCTGGCTCTGACCGTCGATGTCCCAACTGGCGTTGAAGATCTTGTGACGGCAGTGCTCGGAGTTCGCCTGGGCGAACATCATCAGTTCGATGTCGTGCGGGTTGCGCTTCAAACCAAGGAAGGCGTTGACCAGGTAGTCGATTTCGTCTTCGGCCAGGGCCAGGCCCAGCTCGGTGTTGGCTTTTTCCAGCGCGGCGCGGCCGCCACCCAGCACGTCGATCGCGGTCAGGGGCTTGGGTTCGGCGTGGCTGAACAGGCCGGAGGCTTGTTCGAGGTTGCCCAGCACAATCTGGGTCATGCGGTCGTGCAGCGCGTCTGCAATCAGCTGCGCTTCGGCGTCGCTGAACTGGCCGGCGACATAGAACGCGATGCCGCGCTCCAGGCGCTGGATCTTGGTCAGGCCGCAGTTGCGAGCGATATCGCTGGCTTTACTGGACCACGGCGAAATGGTGCCGAAACGCGGCAATACCAGGAACAGACGACCAGTGGGCTCTTGTACCGGAACGCTAGGGCCGTACTTCAGAAGGCGCGCGAGCACCTGCTGTTCGTCGCCGGTCAGGACGCCGGTAACTTCGGCGAAGTGAGCGAATTCAGCATACAAGCCGCTGACAGCTGGAACCTTCTGGCTCAGTTGCTCAAGGAGTTTGCTGTGGCGAAAGGCAGAAAGGGCAGGAGCGCCGCGCAGGATCAACATCTTCGGGACAGCCTCGGGAAGGGGTGTGCTTTGAGGCCGTGCATTCTAGCCTAAACCGCCCGCGACATCACCCGAAACGGTGCACGCGGTTGCACCCGAACGTCGGGCCGGGTATTCGGGCCCTGAACAGGTGCGCGCCGGGGGTTATTTTTTCTGTCACAAAATGCTGTTCGGGCCCATTCCTGCGGGCTCCAAGCGGGTTTTTGAAGCCCTAGCAGACAAGCCCTTCTCTGTCGAGATATGGCGCTCGTGGTCCTTTGCGTATACTGCGCAGATGTTTTTCCCAACGGCTTTGCGTCCGCGGTACGCCAAATGGCTGATCGCAACCGGACTCTTCCTGATGCTCAGTGGCTGTGTTGATAAACCCAACACGCTGGAGCGCGTAAAGGAGGATGGCGTGCTGCGGGTGGTTACCCGGAACAGCCCCGCCACCTACTTTCAGGATCGCAATGGTGAAACCGGCTTCGAATACGAGCTGGTGAAGCGCTTCGCCGACGATCTGGGGGTCGAACTCAAGATCGAAACCGCCGACAATCTCGACGACCTGTTCAATCAGGTGGGCAAGCCAAATGGCCCGGTGCTGGCCGCTGCCGGCCTGGTCAGCAGCGAGGACCGCAAAAAGCAGGTGCGGTTTTCCCATTCCTACCTCGAAGTCACCCCGCAGATCATCTATCGCAACGGCCAGTCGCGGCCGACCGACGCAGGCGATCTGGTCGGCAAGAAGATCATCGTGCTCAAGGGCAGCACCCACGCCGAGCAATTGGCAGAGCTGAAAAAGAAATATCCCGGCATTGAATACGAAGAGTCCGACGCGGTTGAAGTCGTCGACCTGCTGCGCATGGTCGACGAAGGTCAGATCGACCTGACCCTGGTCGACTCCAACGAAGTGGCGATGAACCAGGTCTACTTCCCCAACGTGCGGGTCGCCTTCGACCTCGGTGATGCCAGCAACCAGAGCTGGGCCGTGGCCGCCGGCGATGACAACAGCCTGCTCAACGAAATCAACACCTACCTCGACAAAGTAAAGCAAAACGGCACCCTGCAACGCCTCAAAGACCGCTACTACGGGCATGTCGACGTACTCGGCTATATGGGCGCCACCACCTTCGCCCAGCACTTGCAGCAACGACTGCCCAAATACGAACAGCACTTCAAGGCGTCCGCCAAGAAAGAAAAAGTCGACTGGCGCCTGCTGGCGGCGATCGGTTATCAGGAATCGCTGTGGCAAGCGGCGGTCACGTCCAAGACCGGCGTGCGCGGATTGATGATGCTGACCCAGAACACGGCGCAAGCCATGGGCGTTTCCAATCGCCTAGACCCCAAGCAGAGCATCATGGGCGGCGCGAAATACCTGGTCTACATGAAGGATCAACTGGACGAGTCGATCCAGGAGCCGGATCGTACGTGGTTCGCGCTGGCCGCCTACAACGTGGGCAGCGGTCACTTGGATGACGCGCGAAAACTGGCGGCCAAGGAAGGGTTGAATCCGGACAAATGGCTGGACGTGAAGAAAATACTGCCCCGCCTTTCGCAGAAGCAGTGGTACAGCAAGACTCGTTATGGCTACGCCCGTGGCGGCGAACCGGTGCATTTCGTGGCGAACATCCGTCGCTACTACGACATCCTGACGTGGGTCACGCAGCCGCAGCTCGAAGGCACCCAGGTCGCCGAGGGCAACCTGCATGTGCCGGGGGTCGACAAGACCAAGCCGAGCCAGGAAACCCCACCGCTTTAAATTATTGTTGTCTCCGATGACGCCTTCGCGGGCAAGCCTCGCTCCTACAGGTTTGCGTCGAACACACAATTGCGTATCGACACGAAACTGTAGGAGCGAGGCTTGCCCGCGAAGGCAGCACCGCCGATCTCAACCCTTTAGTGCAGCAGCCAGAATCAGCGCCTTCATCTCCGACACTGCCGACTTGAACCCGACGAACAACGCATGGGCCACCAGCGCATGGCCGATGTTCAGTTCGTTGATGCCCTTGATTGCCGCAACAGCCTCGACGTTGTGATAGTGCAAACCATGGCCGGCGTTGACGATCAGGCCTTGGGCCAGACCGAATGCCACGCCATCGGCCACACGCTTGAGCTCTTCAGCAACTTCGGTTGGCGTCTCGGCGTCCGCGTAACGCCCGGTGTGCAATTCAATGGCCGGCGCGCCGACACGACGGGACGCCTCAATCTGCCGCTCGTCAGCGTCGATGAACAGCGACACGTCGCAGCCAATCTTCGCCAGGCGATCCACCGCCGCCTTGATCCGCGCTTCCTGCCCCGCTACGTCCAGACCGCCTTCAGTGGTCAGTTCCTGACGGGTTTCCGGCACCAGGCAAACGTGCGCCGGGCGGATACGCTCGGCGAACGCCATCATTTCTTCGGTGACGCCCATTTCGAAATTCATGCGGGTTTGCAGCACGTCCTTGAGCAGCAGGACATCGCGCTCCTGAATGTGCCGGCGGTCTTCACGCAGGTGCACGGTGATGCCGTCAGCGCCCGCCTCTTCCGCGTCCAGCGCTGCCTTGACCGGATCCGGGTAACGAGTACCCCGGGCCTGACGCAGGGTGGCAACGTGGTCGATGTTCACGCCAAGAAGAATGCGATTGCTGGTGGTCACGGAAGCGCTCCTGAAGAAGGGGGAAGTTCGGTGCACAGCATACGGGGAGACTACGGCTTTCGAAACAACTCACGACTAACCAATGGACGCCCACCCAAGTGAACGGCCAACGCCTGACGCATCAAGCGCTTGGCGGCGGACAGCGCACCGGGCGCGGACCAGTCGGCATCGGCCATGGCCAGCAGTTCGGTACCGTTGAACAGGCCTGGTTGCAACAAGTAAACCCGCTCAAGACCCGCATCCACCTGCAAGCGGTAGAGACCGTCCGGCGCAATGGGGTCGCCATGGATGTCGGTATTCAGCGCGAAGCCATAACCGAGATCATCGAGCAGTCGCCATTCGAAGGAGCGCAGCAATGGTTCCAGTGGTCGACCTTCGGCCAGGGCAAGCAAGGTCGCGGCGTAGTGATCGAAAACCGCGGGATGAGGATCTTCGGCGGGCAGCAAGCGGATCAGCAATTCGTTGAGGTAGAGACCACTGAACAGCGCTTCGCCATTGAGCCAGGTGGAAACGCCGGCGCTTTCCATGCGGCCGACATTCTTCAGTTCGCCCCGGCCACGGAACTCGACTTCCAGCGGCACGAACGGCCGCGCCAACGTCCCGGCCTTGCCCCGCGCACTGCGCAACACCGCCCGCAGCCGACCTTGCGGCGTGAGGAAATCCACCAGCGCACTGCTTTCGCGGTAGGCGCGGGAATGGAGCACGTAGGCGGGTTGGCCGATGGGCGGGCTGGATGACATCAGTTTCCGAATCTCTGGAGATCCACTGTGGCGAGGGAACTTGCTCCCTCGCCACAAAAGCTCGCTCTTGCAATTGAATCGATGTGCTGCTGGACGATTTACAGGTCGCCGTAACCCAGCGAACGCAAGGCGCGCTCGTCGTCAGACCAGCCACCTTTCACCTTGACCCACAGATTGAGCATGATCTTGGAGTCGAACAGCAGCTCCATGTCCTTGCGCGCTTCGGTGCCGATGCGCTTGATGCGCTCGCCCTTGTCGCCAATGATGATTTTCTTCTGACCGTCACGTTCAACGAGGATCAAAGCGTGAATGTGCAGGGTTTTGCCCTGCTGCTTGAACTCTTCGATTTCCACGGTGATCTGGTACGGCAGCTCGGCGCCCATCTGACGCATGATTTTTTCGCGTACCAGTTCAGCCGCAAGGAAGCGGCTGCTGCGGTCGGTGATCTGATCTTCCGGGAAGAAGTGATCGTTTTCCGGCAGGTGCTCGGCGATCACTCGCTCCAGCGTGTCAAGGTTGTGCCCGTGCTGGGCCGAGATCGGCATGATCTGCGCGTTCGGCAGCTGTTCCTGCAACCAGGTCAGGTGCGGCATCAGCTCGGATTTGTCTTCGATGCGGTCGGTCTTGTTCAGCGCCACAATCAGCGGACCGGTCACGTACTGAACGCGCTCGAGGACCATCTGGTCTTCGTCGGTCCACTTGGTACGGTCAACCACGAAGATCACCACGTCGACGTCTTTCAACGCCGCCGAAGCGGTCTTGTTCATGTAACGGTTCAGGGCCTTTTCGCCGCCCTTGTGCATACCCGGGGTGTCGACGTAGATCGCCTGAACGTCGCCCTCGGTCTTGATGCCGAGCATGTTGTGGCGGGTGGTCTGCGGCTTGCGTGAGGTGATCGCCAGTTTCTGACCCAGAATGTGGTTCAGCAGCGTGGACTTGCCCACGTTGGGACGACCGACGATGGCAACATAGCCACAGCGAGTTGCGGTTGAATCAGTCATTGCCATTCTCCACACCCAGGGCAATCAGTGCTGCGGCGGCCGCTACCTGTTCGGCAATACGACGACTCACACCCTGACCTCGGCTTTTTTCATTCAGTAAGATGATTTCACATTCGACGAAGAACGTCCGGCAATGCGGCTCACCCTGGATATCCACCACTTCGTAACGCGGCAGCTCACAACCACGGGACTGCAGGAATTCCTGCAGGCGGGTTTTCGGATCTTTGTTGGTGTCGACCAGCGTCAGGCCTTCGAACTCTCCGGCCAGCCAGGCCAGCACGCGTTCGCGCGCCACCTCCATGCCGGCGTCCAGGTAGATCGCACCGATCAGCGCTTCGAGGGCATCGGCCAGAATCGACTCGCGACGGAAACCGCCGCTTTTCAATTCGCCGGAGCCCAGGCGCAGGTATTCACCCAGGTCGAAACCACGAGCCAGTACGGCCAGGGTCTCACCTTTCACCAGGCGTGCGCGCAAACGCGACAACTGGCCTTCACGGGCCAGCGGGAAGCGATCGAACAGCGCCTCGCCGGCGACGAAATTGAGGATGGCATCGCCGAGGAATTCCAGGCGTTCGTTGTTGCGCCCGGCAAAACTGCGGTGAGTCAGGGCCAGGACCATCAGTTCCTGATCCTTGAAGGTGTAACCGAGCTGACGCTCGAGACGGCTTAAGGAGACGCTCACGGTTTACCCACGCTGAGTTCGTGGTTGGATTCCACCGCCAGGGCCTTGATGCGGCGCAGGCTTGGGACAATTAACGCTGTGTTCAAAAATAACGTCCTGAATATCGTTGTTTTCATGCTCCTGTCGCCGATTGTGCCGACTCCAGAAATGCATTCGGCGCTGTGTTCAACAGCGCCGTGTGTGATTACTTGATCAGACCAACCCGCGAGAAATTCGGCAGGTGACCGAGTTTGGGTTCCGGCCAGCTCATCCAGACTGCGAAGGCCTTGCCGACGATATTCTTGTCGGGAACCATGCCCAGCAGATCCTTGGGAATGCTCGGATCATCCCAGTAGCGACTGTCGTTCGAGTTGTCGCGGTTGTCGCCCATCATGAAGTAGTGCCCGGCCGGCACGGTCCACGAATGGTCCGGCGTTGCGCGGTAGCGGCTCATTTCCTTGCGGATCAGGTGCTCGGCGGCGCCAAGTTTTTCCTTGTAGAGCTCGGCGCTACCCAACGTGCCCGGCTCGGAGCCGACCAGTTGTTCGGCAATCGACTCACCGTTGACGAACAGGCGCTTGTCGGCGGTGTAGCGAATCTGATCGCCCGGCAGGCCCACTACACGCTTGATGTAGTTGACGTTCGGGTCGCTCGGGTAGCGGAACACCATCACATCGCCGCGCTGCGGATCACCGACTTCGATGACTTTCTTGTCGATCACCGGCAAGCGGATCCCGTAAGAAAACTTGTTCACCAGAATGAAGTCACCGACATCCAGGGTTGGCTTCATCGAGCCGGAAGGAATCTGGAACGGTTCCACCAGGAACGAACGCAGCACCAGCACGATGAACAACACCGGGAAGAACGACTTGCCGTATTCGACCAGCAGCGGCTCTTTGTTCAGTTTCTCGATCACTACCATGTCAGCCTGGCTGACGCTCCCCTGATAGGAGTTGATGGCAGCCCGGCGCCGTGGCGCCAGGAACAGCAGATCGAGCAACGCCAACAGGCCGCAGACGAACACGGCGATGACCAGCAACAGCGGGAAATTTAGTGACATAGGACCTAACTATCCAACCTGAGCACGGCAAGGAAGGCTTCTTGTGGAATTTCCACGTTACCGACCTGCTTCATGCGTTTTTTACCGGCCTTTTGCTTTTCCAGCAGCTTTTTCTTACGGCTGACGTCACCACCGTAGCATTTGGCCAATACGTTCTTTCTGAGTGCCTTGACGGTTGTACGCGCCACAATCTGACCGCCAATGGCGGCCTGGATTGCCACGTCGAACATCTGCCGCGGAATCAGGTCTTTCATCTTCTCGGTCAACTGGCGACCTTTGTAGTGCGAGTTGTCACGGTGCACGATCAGCGCCAGAGCGTCGACCTTGTCGCCATTGATCAGCACGTCCAGTTTCACCAGGCTGGCCGATTGGTAACGATCGAAATGGTAGTCCAGAGAAGCATAGCCGCGACTGGTGGATTTCAAACGATCAAAGAAGTCCAGCACCACTTCGTTCATCGGCAGGTCGTAGGTCACTTGTACCTGGGAGCCGAGGAACAGCATATCGACCTGTACGCCACGTTTTTCGATACACAGGGTAATGACGTTACCCAAGTGCTCTTGCGGCACAAGAATATTGGCGCGCACGATTGGCTCGCGCATGTCTTCGATGGCAGACAGGTCTGGCAGCTTGGACGGGTTATCGACGTAGATCGTCTCGCCGGTCTTGAGCAGCAGCTCGAAGATTACCGTCGGCGCCGTGGTAATCAGGTCCAGGTTGTATTCGCGCTCCAGGCGCTCCTGGATGATTTCCATGTGCAGCATGCCGAGGAAGCCGCAACGGAAGCCGAAACCCAGTGCGTCTGAGCTTTCCGGAGTGTATTGCAGCGACGAATCGTTGAGGGTGAGCTTTTGCAGCGCCTCGCGGAAGTCTTCGAAGTCGTCGGAGCTGACCGGGAACAGGCCGGCGTACACCTGCGGCTGAATGCGTTTGAAGCCTGGCAGCACATCGACGTCCGGCGTCGAGCTCAAGGTCAGGGTATCGCCCACTGGCGCACCGTGAATGTCCTTGATGCTGGCGATGATGAAGCCTACTTCACCGGCCTTCAGGTCGACGGTAGGGGTGTGCTTCGGGTTGAATACACCGACGCTGTCCACCAGGTGGATCTTGCCGGTGGACTTGACCAGAATCTTGTCGCCCTTCTTCACCCGACCGTGGCGCACACGAACCAGGGAAACAACGCCAAGGTAGTTGTCGAACCAGGAGTCGATGATCAACGCTTGCAACGGATCTTCGATGTTGCCGGTCGGCGCGGGAATGGTGTGAACCAGACGCTCGAGCACTTCATCGACGCCCAGGCCGGTCTTGGCACTGCACTCGACCGCGTCGGTGGCATCGATGCCGATGATTTTTTCGATTTCTTCCTTGACGCGCTCCGGATCGGCCTGTGGCAGGTCGATCTTGTTCAGCACCGGCATGACTTCCAGGCCCTGTTCGATCGCCGTGTAGCAGTTGGCAACCGACTGCGCCTCGACGCCCTGACCGGCATCGACCACCAGCAACGCACCTTCACAAGCCGCCAGCGACCGGCTGACTTCATAGGTGAAGTCGACGTGGCCCGGGGTATCAATGAAGTTCAGCTGGTAGTTAATGCCATCGCGGGCTTTGTAATACAGGGTGACGCTGTGGGCCTTGATGGTGATCCCGCGTTCACGTTCCAGGTCCATGGAATCCAGCACCTGGGCTTCCATTTCGCGCTCGGCAAGGCCGCCGCACATCTGGATGAAGCGATCGGCCAGCGTCGACTTGCCATGGTCAATGTGGGCGATGATGGAGAAATTGCGGATATGACTCAAATCACTCACGGATCAACACTCAAAAAGGCTGCAGGCATAGCCCGCCGAAAAATAGCCGGGAATTGTACCTGATCCACGGCGCAAGCGTCACGTTTGCAGGTCAGACGGCGCCTACAAAAACGCCCCGGTCTTGCGACAGGGGCGTTTTTGGCGACTTTTGTAGGAGCCGGCTTGCTGGCGATGGGGACGCCGCGGTGGGTCTGGATGACCGCAGCGATGCAATCGCCAGCAAGCCGGCTCCTACAATCAACCGGCCCGGCGCAGCAACCAGACCCCGGCCAGGGCGCAGACACCGGCCGGCACCAGCACCGCAAACAGCGGCGAGAAGCCGAACACCAGGCTCGAAGGCCCGAGCAAATCCTGGACGATACGGAAGGTGAAGCCCACCAGTACGCCAGTGAAGACCCGCTGACCGAGGGTCACCGAACGCAGCGGACCGAAGATGAAGGAAATCGCCATCAACACCAATGCAGCGGTCACCAGCGGCTGCAACACCTTTACCCAAAACGCCAGCCAGTAACGACCGTTGCTCAGGCCCTGGTCAGCCAGGTAGTGGATGTAATTCCACAGACCGCTGATCGACAACGACTCGGGCGCCATCACCACGGTACTCAGCAGTTGCGGGCTCAGGGCTATTTCCCAGCGCTCCACAGGGGCAGTCACCACTTCGGTACTTTTGTCATGGAACAGCGTGGTCGTGACATCGGTCAGTTGCCAGTGATCGGTATCGAATTCCGCACGTTTGGCGAAGCTCGAAGACAGCATGTGGCGTTGATCGTCAAAACGATAACGGGTCACGCCGTACAACAGACCGTTGGGCTGCACGGAGTTGACGTGAATGAACTCATCACCCTGACGGTGCCACAAACCGTGCTTGGCGCTTTGCGCATCGCCACTGCCCTGGGCCAGCGAGCGGTTGGCTTGAGCGGTGATTTCCGTGGCCGGCGCGACGTACTCGCCAATCACCAGCCCTACCACCATCAGGATCAGCATCGGCTTCATCACGGCCCAGACGATCCGACCAATGGACACACCGGCGGCACGCATGATGGTCAGCTCGCTGTGACTGGCCAGACTGCCGAGACCAATCAGGCAACCGATCAGCGCTGCCATCGGTAACATGTCGTACAGGCGGCGCGGCGCGGTCAGCAACACGTAACTCAGGACATCCATCAGCGTGTAGGTATCGCTGACTTCGCTCATCTCATCGATGAAGGCGAACAGCGTTGCCAAGCCCAGAATGATCCCCAGCACCGCCAGGATCGCGATGAACACGCTGCTACCAATATAGCGATCGAGCTTATCCACGGGCCACCTCCAGCGCGCTGCGGCGACTCGCCATCTTCAAGTTCAGCGACTCCCAGTACAGCAAGCCCAGACCGATGGCCAGGAAGATTGCATGCACCCACCACAAACCCAATGCCGGCGGGATCTTGCCCTTTTCAAGGGCGCCGCGAGCGGCAATCAGGATGGTCAGGTAAGCCATATAAAGAAGAATCGCCGGCAGCAGCTTGAGGAAACGGCCCTGGCGCGGATTGACCCGCGACAGCGGCACCGCCATCAGGGTCACGATGAAGACCAGCAACGGCAAGGACAGGCGCCATTGCAGTTCGGTACGCGAACGGATGTCGTCGCTGGCCAGCAAGGAACTGGTGGTCATCGCATCACGGTCAGTCACTTCGTCGCTGACGTCCGGTTTTGGCAGCAATACACCGTACTCGTCGTACTTGATGGCGCGGTAGTCGGCCAGACCCGGATTACCGTCGTAGCGGTAGCCGTTGTCGAGAATCAGGTAGCGGTTGCCATCAGGCCTGATTTCCTGACGGCCCTTCTCGGCCACCAGTACGGAAATCCCCCGATCCTTGTTGTCGGAACTGACATTCTTTTGCGAAATGAACACGCCGCCCAGATTGATGCGGTCATCCGACAGTTGCTCGGTGTAGGTCACCCGAGTGCCGTCGCGCAAGGCCTGGAAGCGACCCGGCTCGAGGGTGTCGAACTCGGTCAGTGCATCCTGTTTGTTCAGCAGCAGCTGGAACTGGTTGGCACCTTGTGGCGCCAGGCTCAGGCTCAGCCATGCCACGATCAGGGCAACCAGGGTCGCCGGAAAAAGAGTCATGGCAAACAGACGCTGCTGGCTCATGCCAGTGGCAGACAACACGGTCATTTCGCTTTCAAGGTACAGACGACCATAGGCCAGCAGGATCCCGAGAAACAGCCCCAAAGGCAGAATCAGCTGCAGGAAACCTGGCAGACGAAAGCCCATGATCAGGAACAGCGAGCCCGGGTCCAGGAGCCCAGAGGCCGCCTGGGCGAGGTATTTGATGAAGCGTCCGCTCATGATGATGACCAGCAGCACGGCGCTGACGGCACTCAAGGTCAACAGGACTTCGCGGGATAGATAACGGAAGACAATCAAACCAGACACTCCAGGGTTGTCAGGCTAAGCGGCCAAACAAACAAACGTATCAGCCGGCCCGCAGGGCAGAGCCGCCGAAAAAGATGGCGCATTATCCTGTGATTGAGTGCGCCTGTCACTGCGCATGCTCAAGCAGGTACCTGAACCGCTGAAGTTCGCATAACCGAGGGTTGTCAGGCGCAGGCAGCGAGGTTCAAACTGCGGCCTTTGTCGCTGGCAACACACCGGCGCCTTTCTACTTATAGGCAAGCCTCTGCGCGTCGCGCAGTTTGACCATTAATTCAGGGACCCGGACATGGAACTGGTTGTAAAAAGCGTTAGCCCGGAAACGTTGAAGACCGCCACGTTGGTAGTCTCCGTCCGCGAAGGCCGCAAGCTCGGCACCGTTGCCAAACAACTCGACGAACTGAGCGGTGGCGCTATCAGCGCAGTGCTCAAGCGCGGCGACCTGGCCGGCAAAGTCGGCCAAAGCCTGTTGCTGCACAGCCTGCCCAACCTCAAGGCCGAACGCGTGCTGCTGGTGGGCGTGGGCAAGGATGAAGAACTGGGCGATCGCCCGTTCCGCAAAATCATCGCCGGCATCCTCAATACCCTGAAAGGCCTGGGCGGCAGCGATGCAGTGCTGGCCCTGGACGAAGTGGTGGTCAAGGGCCGTGACAGCTATGGCAAGACCCGCCTGCTGGCCGAAACACTGGTGGACGGCGAGTACATCTTCGAACAGTTCAAGAGCCAGAAAGCCGACCCGCGCTCCCTGAAGAAAGTCACTCTGGTGACCATCAAGGCGGCACAGGCTGAAGTCGAACGCGCCGTGGCCCACGCCACCGCGATCGCCAACGGCATGGCCTTCACCCGTGACCTGGGCAACCTGCCGCCGAACATCTGCCACCCGACGTTCCTTGGTGAACAAGCCAAGAACCTGGGCAAAGAGTTCAAAAGCCTGAAGGTCGAAGTCCTCGATGAGAAGAAGATCAAGGACCTGGGCATGGGTTCGTTCTACGCCGTTGGCCAGGGCAGCGCCCAGCCACCGCGCCTGATCGTCATGCAATACAACGGCGGCAAGAAATCCGAGAAGCCGTACGCCCTCGTCGGCAAAGGCATCACCTTCGACACCGGCGGCATCAGCCTCAAGCCAGGCGCCGGCATGGATGAGATGAAGTACGACATGGGCGGCGCCGCCAGCGTGTTCGGCACCCTGCGTGCCGTGCTTGAGCTGAAACTGCCGATCAACCTGGTGTGCATCCTGGCCTGCGCCGAGAACATGCCGAGCGGCAACGCTTCGCGTCCGGGCGACATCGTCACCACCATGAGCGGCCAGACAGTTGAAATCCTCAATACCGACGCCGAAGGCCGTCTGGTGCTGTGCGATGCCCTGACCTACTCCGAACGCTTCAAGCCGCAAGCGGTGATCGACATCGCCACCCTGACCGGTGCTTGTGTCGTGGCACTGGGCGCCCACACCTCGGGCCTGCTGGGCAACAACGACGAACTGATCGGCCAGCTGCTGAGCGCCGGCCAAGCCGCCGACGACCGCGCCTGGCAACTGCCGCTGTTCGATGAGTATCAAGAGCAGCTGGACAGCCCGTTCGCCGACATCGCCAACATCGGCGGCCCGAAAGCCGGCACCATCACCGCCGCCTGCTTCCTGTCGCGCTTCACCAAGAACCTGAACTGGGCACACCTGGACATCGCCGGCACAGCCTGGACCAGCGGCGGCAAGGACAAGGGCGCCACTGGCCGTCCGGTTCCCCTGCTGACCCAATACCTGCTGGACCGCGCCAAAGCCTGAAACCGATGACTTGCAGCGGCGTCACTCTCGGGTGACGCCGCTTGCAACTCAGGAACCGCAATGACCAAAGTCGACTTCTATATCCTGCCCAGCGCCGATCCTTCGGCGCGGCTGGATTTCGCCTGCAAGCTCACCGAAAAAGCCTGGCGCATGGGCCACCGCATTTACCTGCATTGCAGCGATGCCGCCCAGCGTGATGCGCTCGATGCGCGGTTGTGGGCGTTCAAGGGCGAAAGCTTCGTGCCCCACGGCCCTGCCGAAAGCGAGCCGGACGGTTTGATTGTGTTGGGTCTTGGCGATGACTGCGGTCAGCATCAGGATCTGCTGGTCAATCTCGACCTGAAAGTCCCGGCCTTTGCCAGACAATTCGCCCGCGTGGCGGAAGTGGTGGTGGAAGACCCGGCGATTCGTGCGGCTGCGCGGGAGAGTTTTCGTTTCTACCGCGAACAGGGCTATCCTCTGCAAGATCACCGTTTACAGCGACTCTGAGCATTCCGATGGACACTCCAAAACCACCGCAAAAGTCCGTGCACCTGCTGGAAGACCTTGAGTCGATCCGCCAACTGCTCGGCGATGACAACCTGCAACCGCCGTTGCTGACCGACGCCGTCATTGAAGGCGACCAGGAACAGATTCCCATGCTGTTCGACACCGTCGGCCATGCGCCCCAGGTCGAACCGCCACCACCCGCCCCGGCCGCCCAGCCAGCTCCTGCCGCCAACAAGGGCCCCGATGCCCTGTTGCACCTGGATAGCGAGCTGCGCGCCGCCGCGCAATTGATCATGCAAGACGTGATCGACGACTTCGCCCCGCACATCGAAACCGAAATCAAACGCCGCCTTGATGCACGGATGGAACGGTTGCTTAGCCAGTACGAGTAACCTTGAGCCAAGCGGGCTTCTGTGGCGAGGGAGCTTGCTCCCGCTCGGCTGCGAAGCAGCCGCAAAGTCCGAACACTCGATGTACCTGATACACCTGACTTGATGGTGCCGGGGCCGCTTCGCGCCCCAACGGGAGCAAGCTCCCTCGCCACGGGTCCCTTTCACAATTTGATCAGCGCCCTGTCCGCCCCTGCTCGCCCTACGCCCCGTGCCCCGCTATACTTCCCGGCTTTTCCTGAATAAATGCCAATAGGGTCCCGCCGCGCATGGATAAGACCTACCAGCCGCACGCCATTGAAACTTCCTGGTACAACACCTGGGAGTCCGAGAACTACTTCGCCCCTCAAGGCGAGGGCGAGTCCTACACCATCATGATCCCGCCGCCGAACGTCACCGGCAGCCTGCACATGGGTCACGGCTTCAACAACGCGATCATGGACGCCCTGATCCGTTTCCGCCGTATGCAGGGTCGCAACACCCTGTGGCAGCCAGGCACCGACCACGCCGGTATCGCCACGCAAATGCTGGTGGAGCGTCAACTCGAAGCTCAGGGCCAGAATCGCCACGATCTGGGCCGTGAGAAATTCCTCGAGAAAGTCTGGGAATGGAAGGATCAGTCCGGCGGCAACATCAGCCGTCAGATCCGCCGCCTCGGCTCGTCCGTGGATTGGAGCCGTGAGCGCTTCACCATGGACGACGGCCTCTCGGAGGCGGTGAAAGAAGCCTTCGTGCGCCTGCACGAAGACGGTCTGATCTATCGCGGCAAGCGTCTGGTCAACTGGGACACCAAGCTGCACACGGCGATTTCCGACCTTGAAGTGGAAAACCACGACGAGAAAGGTTTCCTGTGGAACCTGAAGTACCCGCTGGCCGATGGCGCCAAAACCGCTGAAGGCAACGACTACCTGATCGTCGCGACCACGCGTCCGGAAACCATGCTCGGCGACGCCGCCGTGGCCGTTAACCCGAACGATGAACGCTACAAAGCCCTGATCGGCAAATTTGTCGAGCTGCCGCTGGTTGGCCGCCGCATCCCGATCATCGCCGACGATTACTGCGACCCTGAATTCGGCACCGGCTGCGTGAAAATCACCCCGGCCCACGATTTCAACGACTACGAAGTCGGCAAGCGCCACAACCTGCCGCTGCTGAACATCTTCGACAAAAACGCCCATGTGCTGCCTGCGGCCCAGGTGTTCAATCTCGACGGCACACTGAACGAGAGCATCGACGGCAAGATCCCGGCCGAATACGCCGGCCTCGACCGCTTCGAAGCGCGCAAGCAGATCGTGGCAGCGTTCGAAGCCGCCGGCCTGCTGGTCAGCGTCGACGACCACGCCCTGAAAGTGCCTAAAGGCGACCGCTCCGGCACCATCATCGAGCCGTGGCTGACCGACCAGTGGTACGTGTCCACCAAGCCATTGGCCGAGCCGGCCATCGCCGCGGTTGAAGACGGCCGCATTCAGTTCGTGCCAAAGCAGTACGAAAACATGTACTTCTCGTGGATGCGCGATATCCAGGACTGGTGCATCAGCCGTCAGCTGTGGTGGGGCCACCGGATTCCGGCCTGGTACGACGAGTCGGGCAAGGTCTACGTCGGTCGCGACGAAGCCGAAGTGCGTGCCAAGCACAACCTGGGCGCCGACATAGCGCTGCAACAAGACAACGACGTTCTGGATACCTGGTTCAGTTCGGGCCTGTGGACCTTCTCCACCCTCGGCTGGCCGGAGCAGACCGAATTCCTGAAGAAGTTCCACTCCACCGACGTGCTGGTGACCGGTTTCGACATCATTTTCTTCTGGGTTGCCCGGATGATCATGCTCACCATGCACCTGGTGAAAAACGAAGACGGCACGCCGCAGGTTCCATTCAAGACTGTTTATGTGCACGGCCTGGTGCGTGATGGCCAGGGCCAGAAGATGTCCAAGTCCAAGGGCAACGTCCTGGACCCGCTGGATATCATCGACGGTATCGAGCTGGAAGATCTGGTGCAGAAACGCACCTCCGGCATGATGCAGCCGAAACTGGCGAAGAAGATCGAGAAGCAGACCCGCGACGAGTTCGCCGAAGGCATCGCCAGCTATGGCACCGACGCCCTGCGCTTCACCTTCTGCTCGCTAGCGTCCACCGGTCGTGACATCAAGTTCGACATGGGCCGCGTCGAAGGCTACCGCAACTTCTGCAACAAGATCTGGAACGCCGCGCGCTACGTGTTGGACAAAGGCGAAGACTGCGGCCAGAACGGCGAAGCCTATGAGCTCTCGCTGGCGGATCGCTGGATCATCTCGCAGTTGCAACGCACTGAAGCCGAAGTGACCCGTCAGCTCGATCAGTTCCGTTTCGACCTGGCAGCACAAGCCTTGTACGAGTTCATCTGGAACCAGTATTGCGACTGGTACCTGGAACTGTCCAAGCCTGTGCTGTGGGACGAAAACGCGCCGGTCGAGCGTCAGCGCGGCACCCGTCGCACTCTGGTTCGAGTGCTGGAAGTCGCTTTGCGCCTGGCTCACCCGTTCATGCCATTCATCACCGAAGAAATCTGGCAGCGCGTCGCACCGCTCGCCGGTATTCAAGGCAAGACGATCATGCTGCAACCTTGGCCAGTGGCCGTTGAGGCACGCATCGACCAGGCTGCCGAAGACGATATCGAATGGCTCAAGGGTCTGATGCTCGGCACGCGTAACATCCGCGGTGAAATGAACATCGGTCCAGGCAAGCCGCTGAACCTGTTCCTGAAAAACGTCAGCGCCGAAGATCAGCGTCGACTCACCGAGAACGAAGCCCTGCTGAAGAAGCTGGCGCGCCTGGAATCGATCACTGTTCTGAAGGCTGGCGAAGAAGCACCACTGTCCGCCACCGCACTGGTTGGCGAGATGGAAGTGCTGGTGCCGATGGCCGGCCTGATCGACAAGGACGCCGAACTGGCGCGCCTGGACAAGGAAATCCTGCGTTTGCAGGGCGAAGTTCAGCGCGTCGGCGGCAAGCTGTCCAACGCCGGTTTCGTCGACAAGGCCCCGGCCGAAGTCATCGAGAAGGAACGCGCCAAACTGGCTGAAGCTGAACAGGCTTTGGGCAAGCTGGCGGAGCAACATGCGCGGATTGCCAGTTTGTAACGGCACATCGCAATAAAACAGGGAGGCCCCAGCGGCCTCCCTTTTTTATGCCCGCCACATACTCCCAAACACCCGCTGCCACAGGGACATACAGCGATCTTCACAATTGGGTGACCAGCAGCTGGATGTGGGACAATACCCACCACTTTTAGCCATACCCGAATCGACCTCGCCCATGACCGCCCCCAGCACACCCAAACCTGCGCGCAAAAAGCCTAAACCCGCGACCCCGGCCAAAGCCGTGGAGCCACGCGAGAAGGCCAGCTTGCACCCGCGCAATCGCCATCAGGGTCGTTACGACTTCCCGGCGCTGATCAAGAGCACGCCGGAACTGGCGAAGTTCGTGATCATCAATCCGTACGGCAAGGAGAGCATCGACTTCGCCAGCCCGGACGCGGTGCGAGTGTTCAACCGGGCGCTGCTCAAGGCGTTCTATGGCATCGCCCATTGGGACATCCCGGCCGACTACCTGTGCCCGCCGGTTCCGGGCCGTGCCGACTACGTGCACTTCCTGGCCGACCTGCTGGCCAGCGTCAACGACGGCGAGATCCCTCGCGGCGCGCCGGTCAAGGTGCTCGATATCGGCATGGGCGCCAACTGCGTCTATCCGCTGATCGGCTACAGCGACTACCGTTGGCACTTCCTCGGCTCGGAAATCGACCCGATAGCCGTAGCCTCAGCCAAAGCCATCGTGCAGTCCAACGGGCTGAACAAAGCCATCCAGCTTCGCCAGCAAACTAATCCCAAGCACATTCTGTTGGGCTTGCTCGAACCCGGCGAACGCTTTGACCTGACGATGTGCAACCCGCCGTTCCACGCCTCGATGGACGAGGCGACCAAGGGTAGCGTGCGTAAATGGCGCGCGCTGGGCCGCGCCGACCCAAAACGCAAACTGCCGGTGCTGAACTTTGGCGGGCAATCGGCCGAACTGTGGTGTGAAGGTGGCGAGGCACGGTTTGTGACGCAACTAATCGCCGAGAGCGCGCACTTTCAACACAAAGTGCTTTGGTTCAGCACCCTGGTCTCGAAAGCCTCGAACCTGCCGGCGATCCAGACGGCGCTGAAAAAGGCCGGCGTATTGGAAAGCCAGGTCGTGGAAATGTCCCAAGGGCAGAAGCAAAGTCGCTTCGTCGCCTGGACCTTCCAGACCAAATCCGAGCAACAGGTCTGGCGCGAGCGCTGGGCCCGCAAAAGCTGAGTAACAACCGAGACAGCGATTGAGCCTGATCAATCGCTGAATCGCAGACACAAAAAAACCGTGCCCGGATTGCTCCGGAGCACGGTTTTTTTAACAAGTCTTACTTGTTGACAGCGTCGGTCAGGCCTTTGGCCACAACCAGCTTGATCACTTTCTTGGCAGCGATTTCGATGGCAGCGCCAGTCGAAGGGTTGCGGCCGGTACGGGCAGGACGCTCAGTCACTTTCAGCTTGCCGATACCTGGCAGAGTGATTTCGCCGCCGTTTTCCAGCTGATCGGCAACGATTTGGCCCAGTTGGTCCAGAGCGTTACGCGCGGTGGTTTTTGGCGCGTCGATAGCTTCAGCGATGTCGGCGATCAGTTGGTCTTTAGTAAGAGCCATTGTAGTGTTCCTTCCCTATCAAATTCATATGGATTGCAGAGTGCAGTGTCAGCCATCGAGCCCGATCTTCTGGATCTGGCACCCTCGGCCATAACCACGACGAGTCGGGGTTATAGATACCGAAATCAGGGTTTGGTTCGACCTGACAAATGCTGAATGCACGCTTAACGCAGTGACTTCGCGTAAGACCGGGCAAAACTAGCACAGAGACGGGGAAATATCCGCCTCTAGCTACCCATTTGGTCAGCTTTATTGCTCTAAATCGGGAAAAAATCACATCAGGGTCGCCGGAGAGCTTCGAATTGCCCTTCGGACCACGCCAAAACCAGTGGTTGCGGTACACTGGGCGCTTTTTCGGGGGAGCACGCCCTCCTCTCTCCAATCAGCCGAGAAGCCCATGCCGATCCGTCATTGCATCGTCCACCTGATCGACAAAAAACCCGACGGCACACCCGCAGTTCTTCACGCCCGCGACTCTGAACTGGCTGAGTCCGCGGCCATCGAGAACATGCTCGCCGACTTGAACGAAAGCTATAACGCCAAACAGGGCAAAGCCTGGGGGCTGTTCCATCCGGAGTCCGGTGCATTTCCATTCAGCGGCTGGCTGAAGGAATACCTCGACGGTGGTCGTGATTTCACGGCCTTCAGCCGGGTGGCGGTCGAACATCTGCAAAAGCTGATGGAAGAATCCAACCTCTCGGTCGGTGGCCATGTGCTGTTCGCGCATTACCAGCAAGGCATGACCGATTACCTGGCCATCGCCCTGCTGCACCACAGCGAAGGCGTGGCGGTGACCGATCAGCTGGACGTGACCCCTTCGCGACATCTGGACCTTGGCCAGTTGCACCTCGCAGCGCGGATAAACGTCTCCGAGTGGCAGAACAACAAACAGTCCAAGCAGTACATCTCGTTCATCAAAGGCAAGAATGGCAAAAAGGTTTCGGAGTACTTCCGCGACTTCATCGGCTGCCAGGAAGGCGTCGACGGCCCCGGTGAAACCCGCACTTTGCTCAAGGCGTTCAGTGACTTCGTCGAAAGCGAAGACTTGCCGGAAGAGTCCGCGCGCGAGAAGACCAAGACCCTGGTGGATTACGCCAGCAGCCAGGCCAAAATGGGCGAGCCCATGGGCCTGGAAGAGTTGTCCGGACTGATCGACGAAGATCGCCCGAAAGCCTTCTACGATCACATCCGCAACAAGGACTACGGCCTGTCCCCGGAGATCCCGGCGGACAAGCGTACCCTGAACCAGTTCCGCCGCTTCACCGGTCGCGCCGAAGGCCTGTCGATCAGCTTCGAAGCGCACCTGCTGGGCTCGAAGATCGAATACGACGAAGAAGCCGGCACGTTGATCATCAAAGGCCTGCCGACCCAACTGACCGACCAGCTCAAGCGACGCAACTGATGCTCGGCGGCGTGTTGAAAAAATTCCTGCTGATCCTGCTGGTGGTCGTGGTTTACCAGAACTGGGGCAAGATCGAACGGGTACTTCACCCCTCGCAGGTGGTGTCCGAGCAGACCCAGGCCAAGGCCAACGTCGTGCTCTACGCCACTGACTGGTGCGGCTACTGCAAGCTGACCCGGCGCTTCCTCGATCAGAAAGGTATTCCGTACAAGGAATTCGATATCGAGAAGGATGCCGTGGCGCGCAAAGCCTATGAGGCACTCGGCGGACGCGGGATTCCGATCATCGATGTGAATGGAACGTTGATTCGCGGGTATGACCCGGACCAGGTGCTTGCGGCGCTGAAATAACCATCAGCTTCAAACAATCCTGTGGCGAGGGGGCTTGCCCCCGTTCGGCTGCGCAGCAGTCGCAATTTCCCGTGGATACGGTTTTCTCATCGAAATGCTGGGGCCGCTTCGCGACCCAACGGGGGCAAGCCCCCTCGCCACAGGTGCGTACGTCAGCAAGCCTCTATGCGAAACCCGAACCGCGGAAAGTGCACATGCACCACACCGGCCCGCTCGTCTTCACGGCGCAGAATCAACTCTTCGCTGCCGGCAAACATCAACTCACCCGCCACCGGATCAACCCCGTAATCGGTCGCTGCAATCACCACCTGCTGGCCAACCTCGAACCCGTTCGGCTCATCGAACTGCTCATCCGGCAACGGGGCCGGTGTGGCATTGCGGGCAATCTCTAGCGCTTGCTCGGCCGTCATCTCGCTGAATGCGCCATGACCAAAACCCATCACGCGGCCAAACCACGCCGAAACGGCCGGATAAGCATCCACTAACGGTGACGTCACGTGCGTCGCCTTGAGGAACCACAGCGAGTGAGCCAGGGCAAAGTCGGCAATCGACGGTTCGCCGAACAGGAAGTCCCCCTGCTCGCGTTGAAGCTGCTGCTCCAGACGCGCCATGATCGTTGGCCACTGATGCTTTGCCTGCTCGGCCGACAACCGAGTGGCACTGCCACCGCTGAACAAGCCGGAGCGATCGGCCAGAAATGCCTTGATCGCTTCCGGCGACAATTTGCCGAAGCGCACCGCTACCGATTCTGGCTGGAACACCAGGCTGACCGCATGCTGGAACACCACTGAATCGGCCCACGCCGCAAAGGTCGCCGTGACCATTTCCTGGCCTTCCGGGAAAAACGCCGGTGAAGCTTTTTCCTGCTCCAGACGACGAGCGATCAACGCGGTGTCGCAATAGACATCAGCACCGATCTGCAACACCGGCGTCTTGCGGTAGCCGCCGGTCAGGGCCGTCAGGTCGGGTTTTGGCATCACCGGCGAGATCATCACAGAGCGCCAGGACAACCCCTTGAAGCCCAGCAGCAAGCGGGCCTTTTCGGCGAAAGGGGACGTCGGGTAATGATGCAGAATCAACTCGGACATGCTCGGCTCCGCCGCTCGGATAAGGAGCCCGCAGCTTAACGCGCAATCGGCAGGCAGCCTACCCATCTGCCTGATGGGCGCCTATCAGTCAGATTGATAAGCCCGCAGCCGCACTCGCCACCAGACATTCCTTGGCGCTTTTCTTGAGTTTCTTGATCAAACGCTCCTGGCGCAGCGCTTCGCCTTTATCGCGGCAGCGCTCGGTATAAACCAGCGCCACGGCCGGGCTCGACAGGAAGAAGCGCGCGCCCTTGCCACTCTGATGGGTGGCGAAGCGACGTACGGGATCGTCGCTGATCCCGCAGTAGAGCGAACCATTGGCCGCGCGAACGAGGTAGACGAACCAGGGTTTGCTGACAGGCACCGACGGTTCGGCGGCAATGACGGAAGATTCGCTCGAGGTGCTCACGTGACGATCAAGGCTTGAAAGAAAACAAGCCGCGATCTTATCAGCGACTGGCCTGGAATGCCTTCAGGCCCTTCAAGGCCTGAGCACGCACGGCGTTTCTCACCACCGGCGTCCAGCCCAGCAACAGCCCTTTGAAACCCAGCGCCTGACGCGACCAGCGCCACAGATCAAAACTGTCGTGGTGCTCGCAGATCTTGCCGTCGCGAAATACGAAACGCGCCTGAATGTCGTTGACCACGATATTGCCGGTCTGGCTGAACAGGTACGTCGCCACCCAATGGGCGCCGCCAGTGCGCTCATCGCTGCGCACGTTATCGAAGGTCAGGGAGAAGTCCTTGGCGCGGGTGGTGAGCATGCGCCACATATCGCCGGCATCGCGCCCGCGCAGCTCGCCGAACGCCGGATCACTGAACACCACGTCGTCGGTGTAGCAGGCGCTCATGGCCTCGGCATCCAGCCGCTGAAAGGCTTGGTAGAACCGGGTGATCAAGGCGTTGTGGGCATCACTCATGGGCAGGCTCCGGAAAATAGGCAGATTGCCAGCACGATAATCTGCAAACAGACGAAACACCATCAGCATTCGTACCCCGAATACCGACAGAGTGTGCGAATCAGATCTTTTCGCTTTCGACCTGCACGTACAGCGAACGCCCGGCACCTAGGCCGGCGATGATCGCGCCGAGACCAATGACACCGAAGATCCAGCCCAGAGCGCTCCAGCCGCCAGTCCAGTCATGCACCACACCGACTGCGAACGGCCCCATGGATGCCAGGGTGTAGCCGAAACCCTGGGCCATGCTCGACAGATTGGCCGCGACATGAGCATCCCTCGAGCGCAACACGATCAGGGTCAATGCCAGGCTGAACGTAGCGCCCTGCCCCAGTCCCAGCAGGATTGCCCAGCCCCAAAGGCCGTCGATCGGCGCATACAGGCAACCGAACAAGCCGCCGAGGGTCATTGCCATGACGATCACGATCGCCAGCCGCTGATCCTTGCCACGGGTCGCCAGCCACGGTGCGGCCAGCGAGCTGATCAACTGGACAATCACCGAACCCGACAGCACCAGACCGGCCTGGGTTGGCGTCAGACCGCGACCGATCAGAATCGACGGCAGCCAACCGAATACGATGTAAGCCAGAGACGATTGCAGGCCCATGTACAAGGTCACTTGCCAGGCCAGCGGATCGCGCAACAGGCCTCGGACCCGATAGGCAACGTTATGTGCGCCGTGTTTCTGACCGACTTGCGGCAGCCAGAACATCGCCGCGACCAAGGCCGGAACCACCCAGAAGCCAAGGCCCAGCGCCCAACTCTTGTCGAAATGTTCGCTCAACGGCACGGTCGCGCCGGCCGCCATGGCCGCGCCCAGGCACAGGGCCATGGTGTAGACGCCGGTCATGGTGCCGGCCTGTTTCGGGAAGTCGCGCTTGACGATGCCGGGCAGCAGCACGCCGATCACCCCGATGCTGGCGCCGGCCAGCACGCTGCCGGCGAAAAGGCCGATCTCGCCGAACGAGCTGCGCAGAATAATCCCGCCGGCCAACATCAGGAGAATCCCCAGCACCACCCGCTCGGCACCAAAACGTCGCGCAAGCACCGGCGCCAACGGCGCGAACAGACCAAGGCAAAGCACCGGCAAGGTGGTCAGCAAACCGGCCTGGGCAGCCGATAGCCCCAGTGTTTTCGAGACCTCGCTGAGCATCGGCGCCATGCTCGACAGCGCCGGACGCAAGTTCAGCGCCACCAGAATCAGCCCCAGCAGCAACAGCCACGGGCGCCGCAGGAGCGGGTGACTTCGCTGAACCTCTGCATCATCGGCCTCGGCATCGATCAACAGCTCTTCGAGCTCCGCCGTCCGCTTGAGCTCAGTGGTGCGGCTGTGGCTCGCCTGCTGACTGGACATCGGATTCTCGGTTTCAAGGTTCATTGATCAATTGCCTCATCAGGGCTTTGGCCCGTTCCGGGTCGCGTTGTTCGACGGCATAGAGCAGCTCGATATGCAGGTCGAACACCGCTTGGCGTCGGGGGGTGACGTTCAGGGTCTGACGCAACTGCGCGCCCACGACGCTGGAGAAGTAGCGATACAGCTCGCTGAGGGTCGGGTTGTGCGCCGCGTCCACCAGACGACGATGAAACACCAGGTCACAGGCGATGTAGGTGTCGAGATCGCCGTGGTAGTGACTGCCGCTGACGCCCAGCGCCTCGCGCAACGCCACCAGGTCTTCATCGGTGCGGCGTAATGCAGCCAGACCGATGGCTTCGACTTCCAGAATGTGCCGGGTTTCCCGAGCCTGTTCCTGAGAGCAGCGGGACAGCGCCTTCATCGTATCCAAAGGATCGACTACCGCCCGCACGTAGCTGCCGTCGCCCTGGCGGATCTCGATCAACCCGGAAAACGCCAACACGCGCATGGCTTCGCGCACGGTGTTGCGACTGATGCCCAGCTCCGTCGCCAATTCCGGCTCGGTGGGCAAGCGCTGGCCGACCGTCCAGACACCTTGATTAATGCGCAGGCGCAACTGGTCCAGGGCCTGATCGACCAAGGACCGTTTAATTAATGGAGAAATATCTGACATAGAATTCGCCCTTTCATCCAATCATAGGATGAATTTTCTGACATGTTAGTCAGCTTCGTCCGACAAGGCAACGGGCTCACGCAAACCCTGTAGGAGCCGGCTTGCTGGCGATGGCGATCGTACCGACACATTCAGAACTGAACTTTGGCAATGCCCCTCACTATTGCGTACTAGCCTTCTGTTTCTCTCAAAACACAGGAGGGCAATGGAATGCCCGATCTTCCCCATGCCAATCGCTTACGCGCCGGACGTTATTCCCAAACCGGCCAAATCTACCTGCTGACAGCTGTCACCTGGAATCGCACCCCGTTTTTTACTGACTGGCGGGCAGGACGTCTGGTGGTAGACCACTTTCGTCAGGCGCAGACAGAAGAATGGGTCGATTCCCTCGCCTGGGTGGTGATGCCCGGCCATTTTCATTGGCTGGTCGAACTGAAGAACAACTCGTTGTCGGCGTTGGTGCTGGCAACCAAATCGCGCAGCGCGCGGGCGGTAAACGCGCGACTGGAGCGCAGAGGGATGGTATGGCAGAGAGGTTTCCATGATCGCGCGATTCGCCGTGAAGCGGATCTGCAAGCGGTCGCCCGATACATCGTTGCCAATCCATTGCGTGCGGGGCTTGTCACACGTGTGCACGATTACCCATTGTGGGATGCCAAATGGCTATAGCCGGGATACTCGGTGGCGTCTGGTATGCCGCCATCGCCAGCAAGCCGGCTCCTACAGGGTTCGCGGTCAGCAGGTGGAGCGTTTCATTGGAGCAAAAAAAACCCGGAACAGAGTCCGGGTTTATTTCACTGCCAAGCGCCTATCAATGCAGGATCTGGCTCAGGAACAACTTCGTCCGCTCGTTCTGCGGGTTGTCGAAAAAGTCGTTCGGCGCGGCCTGCTCGACGATTTCACCCTTGTCCATGAAGATCACGCGGTTGGCCACGGTACGGGCGAAGCCCATTTCGTGGGTCACGCAGAGCATGGTCATGCCGTCTTCGGCCAGGCCGATCATGGTGTCCAACACCTCTTTCACCATCTCCGGGTCGAGTGCCGACGTCGGTTCGTCGAACAGCATGATTTTCGGTTTCATGCACAGGGCACGGGCAATCGCCACACGCTGTTGCTGACCACCGGACAGTTGCCCCGGGTATTTATGCGCCTGCTCTGGAATGCGTACGCGCTCCAGGTAATGCATGGCGATTTCTTCGGCCTTGCGCTTGGGCATCTTGCGTACCCACATCGGCGCCAAGGTGCAGTTCTGCAGAATGGTCAGGTGCGGGAACAGGTTGAAGTGCTGGAACACCATGCCGACTTCACGACGGATCGCTTCGATCTGCTTGAGGTCGTTGGTCAGTTCCACGCCATCGACCACGATACGGCCCTGCTGGTGTTCTTCCAGGCGATTGAGGCAACGGATGGTGGTGGATTTGCCGGAACCCGACGGGCCGCACAGCACGATACGCTCGCCCTGCTTGACGTTCAGGTTGATGTCTTTCAACACGTGGAACTGGCCGTACCACTTGTTTACGCCCTGCATCTGAATAATGCCTTGAGGACTCACAGGCTGTTTGATCGCTTCACTCATAAACTACGCTCCTAACGCTTGTGGCCAGTGTCCAGCTTGCGTTCCAAATGCATGGAATAGCGGGACATACCAAAACAGAAAATCCAGAACACCAGGGCCGCGAACACATAGCCTTCAGTGGCCATGCCCAACCATTTCGGGTCGGCGGCGGCTTGCTTGACGCTGTTGAGCAAGTCGAACAGGCCGATGATGATCACCAGGCTCGTGTCCTTGAACAGCGCAATGAAGGTGTTGACGATGCCAGGGATTACCAGCTTCAGGGCTTGCGGCAAAATCACCAGGCCCATACTGCGCCAGTAACCGAGGCCCATTGCCGCAGCCGCTTCGTACTGACCTTTAGGGATCGCTTGCAGACCGCCACGCACCACCTCGGCGATGTACGCCGACTGGAACAGGATCACGCCGATCAACGCCCGCAGCAATTTGTCGAAGTTCATGCCTTCGGGCAGGAACAACGGCAACATCACCGACGACATGAACAGCACCGTGATCAACGGCACACCGCGCCAGAACTCGATGAAGGTCACGCAGACCACCCGAATCGCCGGCATGTTCGAACGACGGCCCAGGGCCAGCACGATACCCAGCGGCAGTGCGCCGACGATACCGACGGTAGCGATCACCAGGGTCAGCATCAGGCCGCCCCACTGGCTGGTCGCCACCTGGCTCAGACCGAATACACCACCGTGCAGCAGGAGGTAGGCAATGATCGGATAGAGCACCAGAAAGCTCAGGCCGTAGATTGCCTTGTGCGGAACACGTGCGATGAACAACGGCGCCACGCCGATAACTGCCAGCCACACGGTCAGGTCCACGCGCCAGCGCAAGTCCACCGGGTAGTAGCCATACATGAACTGGCCGAAGCGCTGCTCAATGAACACCCAGCAAGCGCCGGCCTTGGTGCAATCGGCACGGGTGGTGCCGACCCAATTGGCGTCGAGAATCGCCCAGCTCACGAGAGGCGGAACTATCAGGTAAATCAGATAGAACGCGAACAACGTCAGCAGGGTGTTGATCCAGCTGGAAAACATGTGCGCCCGCATCCACGCCACGACACCGATGCTGCTGCTCGGTGGAGGCATGTCGGGTTTGAAAGTATGAGTCGTCATGCGCTCTTCCTTACCGCTCGATCAGCGCAATGCGCTTGTTGTACCAGTTCATCAGCAGGGAAATGCTGATACTGATCGCCAGGTACACGCTCATGGTGATGGCAATGACTTCGATCGCCTGTCCGGTCTGGTTCAGCACCGTACCGGCAAACAACGACACCATCTCCGGATAACCGATACCGGCCGCCAGCGAGGAGTTTTTCGCCAGGTTCAGGTATTGGCTGGTCAGCGGCGGAATGATCACACGCAGGGCTTGCGGGATGATCACCTTGCGCAGGGTCGGACCGTTGCGCAGCCCCAGCGAGTGAGCCGCTTCGGTCTGGCCGTGGCTGACCGACTTGATGCCCGAACGCACGATTTCGGCGATGAACGCCGCGGTGTACACCGTCAGGGCCAGGGTCAGTGCCAGCAGTTCAGGGATCAGCACCCAGCCGCCTACAAAGTTGAAACCTTGCAGCTGTGGCATTTCCCAATGCAGCGGCGCGCCGAAGATCAATGCGCACAACGCAGGGATCACCAGGAACATTGCCAGGCCTACCCAGAATTTGTGGAACGGTACGCCGGTCTCTTCGAAACGCTTGTTGGCCCAGCGGCACATCAGCACGATCGCGACAATGGCCACGACGATGCTCACCACAAACGGCCAGAAACCGTTCGCTGTCAACGCTGCCGGCATGTTCAGGCCGCGGCTGCTGACGAAGAAGGTGTCGCCGAAGTTATGGCTATTGCGCGGCCCTGGCATGGTGAGAAACACCGCGAAGTACCAGAACAGGATTTGCAGCAGCGGCGGAATGTTACGGAAGACCTCGACATAAACCGTCGCCATCTTGGCAATGATCCAGTTCTTCGAGAGTCGTGCCACACCGACGATGAAACCGAGGATCGTCGCCAGGATCACGCCGATGAACGTCACCAGCAAGGTGTTGAGCAGGCCGATGACAAACACCCGGGCATAACTGTCCGATTCGGTGTAGTCGATCAGGTGCTGAGCGATGCCGAAACCGGCGCTGCGCTCAAGAAAGCTAAAACCGGAGGTAATGCCCCGGTGTTGCAGGTTGGTTTGAGTGTTGTCGAACAGGTACCAACCCATCCCGACCACGGCGATAACCGTAATGATCTGAAACAGCCACGCACGCACTCGCGGATCGCTGAGGCTGAACCTCTGCTTTGGTGCGCCGATTGAATTTTGCATGAAGTGCCCCGGAAATAATGGAACAGAACATCACCCGGTGGTTGGCCCACCGGGTGATAGAACCATCAGCGCACTGGTGGTGCGTATTGAATGCCGCCGTTGGTCCACAGGGCGTTCAAGCCACGGTCGATTTCCAGCGGAGTGCCCTTGCCGAGGTTTCTCTCGAAGACTTCGCCGTAGTTACCGACCTGCTTGACGATTTTCACCACCCAGTCTTTCGGCAGCTTCAGATCCTTGCCGTACTCACCGTCGGCGCCCAGCAGACGAGCAACATCCGGGTTCTTGGTCGACTTGGCTTCTGCCTCGACGTTCTTCGAAGAGATACCGGCTTCTTCGGCGTTGAGCATCGCGTAGCCAACCCAACGAACGATTGCCAGCCACTCATCGTCGCCGTTACGCACGACCGGCCCCAAAGGCTCTTTGGAGATGGTTTCAGGCAGAACGATGTAATCTTTCGGCGAGGCCAGTTTGCTGCGCTGTGCATACAACTGGGACTTGTCGGAGGTCAGCACGTCGCAACGACCGGATTCCAGCGACTTGGCGCTTTCATCGGAAGTGTCGAAGGTGATCGGGGTGTACTTCAGGCCGTTGGCGCGGAAGTAGTCGGACACGTTCAGCTCGGTGGTGGTACCGGCTTGAATACAGATGGTCGCGCCATCCAGTTCCTTGGCACTTTTCACGCCCAGCTTGCTGTTGGCCAGGAAGCCTACGCCGTCGTAATAGGTGATGAAGCCAGGAAACTTCAGGCCCATGCCCGCGTCACGGGAACTGGTCATGGTGGAGTTGCGCGACAGCATGTCGATTTCGCCGGATTGCAGAGCAGTGAAACGCTCCTTGGCATTCAACTGGCTGAATTTGACCTTGGTCGCATCACCAAACACTGCAGCAGCTACAGCGCGGCAGAAGTCAGCATCGATGCCAACGATCTTGCCGGTAGAGTCCGGAACCGAGAAACCCGGCAAACCGTCACTCACACCGCACTGTACAAAACCTTTCTTCTGCACTGCATCCAGGGTTGCACCCGCCTGAGCGAACCCACTGACACCGAGCACTGCAGCTGCAGTCACGACGGCCAGGGTGGATTTCAACATCTTCATTCAAACCTCCAGTTTTGCTCTTGTTGTGTCGGAGCTTGAGCCCTGTCGCACCCTTTTGAGGCGTTGCTGACCCTTGTTGGCTTTTTTTAGGGTCAACCGACGTAAGGACCGTCGCTATGAGTCTAGTAGGAGAAAATCCACATCATGGATAACTCACTTCTCACCAATCGGCCGAACGGGCTGTAGCCCTTTCACGTTCGCGAAGCCCGTAGCGGCCACTGGCGAACATCCATCACCGGATTCTTTGCTATCCCACGACTAGCCATACACTGATAGTGTTACCGCCAGGCACGAGATTGGTTGCACAGGGTTCCCCATAGCAAAGCCCGTACCAGACCGCTCGCTAAAGCGATTCAGCGACAGGTCAATAGCAAAACTTTCAACCTTGCGACATCTTCTTAACTGATCAACCGATTGCGCACTCGAACCTCGCACACAATGAGAGCGCACGCACAACAATGGAGCAGACATGACCGAGCCCCTGATTCTTCAACCCGTCAAGCCCGCAGATGCCTGCGTAATCTGGCTGCATGGGCTGGGTGCCGACCGCTACGATTTTTTGCCGGTAGCTGAAGCGCTACAGGAAAACCTGCTCACTACCCGTTTCGTTTTGCCCCAGGCTCCGACCCGCGCCGTCACCATTAATGGTGGCTACGAGATGCCAAGCTGGTACGACATATTGGCCATGAGCCCGGCACGCGCCATCAGCCGCGAGCAGTTGGAGGAGTCCGCGCAACGGGTCGTGAATTTGATTGAAGTGCAGAAGGCCGGCGGAATAGACGCCTCGCGGATCTTTCTCGCCGGCTTTTCCCAGGGCGGCGCCGTGGTTTTGCACACAGCCTTCCTGAAATGGCAGGGACCGTTGGGCGGTGTACTTGCGCTCTCGACTTATGCCCCGACATTCAGCGATGAACTGGAGCTTTCCGCCAGCCAGCAGCGCATTCCCGTGTTGTCGTTGCATGGTCAGTATGATGACGTCGTGCAAAACTCCATGGGCCGGACCGCCTACGAGTATTTAAAGCAGCATGGTGTCACCGTGACATGGCAGGAATACCCAATGGGCCACGAAGTGTTACCCGAAGAAATTCGCGACATCGGCGTCTGGCTCGCCGAGCGTTTGCGCTAAAAGCTACCCTTTGATCCATCGCACTACGCCGCGCCCGATTCTTGCATTACACTGGCCGGCGTACATTCCTTAACCAATTGATGAGATGACCGTGCTCAAAGCACTCAAGAAAATGTTCGGTAAAAGCGAGGCTGAGCAGCTCGCGCCAGGCTCCAGCGCTCCTTCTCATACCCCCAGCCACCGTACCGACGGTAATCAGCCTGGCCGGACCGCAACCGTAGCGGCACCGAAACACGAGCCGGTGACCACACCGACCGCCCCCTCTGCTCCGGCCATTGCCTCTGAACAGCCGCGCAGCGAAGCCCCGAAACCGGCAAAACCACGCCGCGAACCGAAGCCAAAGGCGCCGGTCATCCCCTGGAAACTCGAAGACTTCGTCGTCGAACCCCAGGAAGGCAAAACCCGCTTCCACGATTTCAAACTCGCCCCCGAACTGATGCACGCCATTCAGGACCTGGGCTTTCCTTATTGCACGCCGATCCAGGCACAGGTGCTTGGCTTCACCCTCGCGGGCAAAGACGCCATCGGTCGCGCCCAGACCGGTACCGGCAAAACCGCCGCGTTCCTGATTTCGATCATCACGCAGCTGCTGCAAACCCCGCCACCCAAAGAACGCTACATGGGTGAACCGCGAGCATTGATCATCGCCCCGACCCGGGAACTGGTGGTGCAAATCGCCAAGGACGCGGCCGACCTGACCAAGTACACCGGCCTCAACGTCATGACGTTTGTCGGCGGCATGGACTTCGACAAGCAGCTCAAGCACCTCGAAGCCCGTCACTGCGACATCCTCGTGGCCACTCCGGGCCGCTTGCTCGACTTCAACCAGCGCGGCGACGTGCACCTGGACATGGTCGAAGTCATGGTGCTGGACGAAGCCGACCGGATGCTCGACATGGGTTTCATCCCGCAGGTGCGTCAGATCATTCGCCAGACTCCACCGAAGAACGAGCGTCAGACGCTGCTGTTCTCCGCGACCTTCACCGACGACGTGATGAACCTGGCCAAGCAATGGACCACCGACCCGTCGATCGTCGAGATCGAAGCGCAGAACGTGGCCAGCGAAAACGTCGAGCAACACATCTACGCAGTGGCCGGCGCCGACAAGTACAAACTGCTCTATAACCTGGTCAACGATAACGGCTGGGAACGGGTGATGGTCTTCGCCAACCGCAAGGACGAAGTGCGGCGCATCGAAGAACGCCTGGTGCGCGATGGCGTCAACGCCGCGCAACTGTCCGGCGATGTGCCGCAGCACAAGCGTATCAAGACCCTGGAAGGTTTCCGCGAAGGCAAGATCCGGGTTTTGGTCGCCACCGACGTGGCCGGTCGCGGCATTCACATCGACGGCATCAGCCACGTGATCAACTTCACCCTGCCGGAAGTCCCGGACGACTACGTGCACCGCATCGGTCGTACTGGCCGTGCCGGCGCCGATGGTGTGTCCATCAGCTTTGCCGGTGAAGACGACTCCTACCAGCTACCGTCCATCGAGGCGCTGCTGGGTCGCAAGATCAGTTGTGAAACGCCACCGACGCATCTGCTGCGGGCGGTTGAGCGCAAGCGCCCATAACAAAGGTCGCAGAATAAAAGGCGCAGCCGGAGACGGACTGCGCTTTTTTTTCGTCCGGTTTTTTCAACAGGAGCTTGCTCGAGACAACTAAAAGTCCATAATGGACAAATTAGTTTACTTTCAGCACCCGGAGTCGACCATGCCCAGCACGCCTTACGTGATCACCCAACCCCAGGCCCGCGAACTGTTGGCGCAAGTCGACGTGCCGCAGATCCTGCGCAAGCTGTTCCGCGACCTGGCCGCCGGGCAAGCCGTGCAACCGGCCCAGCAGTTGGTGGAATTCCCGAAAGGTGCCGGGGACTTCATCAACTACCTGGGCGTGCTGGCCGAAGACGGCGTGTATGGCGTCAAGACATCGCCCTACATCGTGCGTGAGCAAGGCCCATTGGTGACCGCCTGGACGCTGTTGATGTCGATGCAGACCGGCCAGCCGCTGCTGCTCTGCGATGCCGGTGAACTGACCACCGCACGCACCGCGGCGACGACGGCGGTGGCGGTCGATGCCCTCGCACCGCTGAAGGCCCAACGCCTGGCGATCATCGGCAGCGGCAAAGTGGCCCAGGCGCACCTGCACTATGTGAAGAACCTGCGAGACTGGCAAAGCATCAGCCTGTATTCACCGAGCTTGCGCGGCAAGAACGCCGAAACGCTGGCGCAACTCGAAAGCCTCGATCCACGGCTGACCCTCGCCGACAGTTGCGACAACGCGATACAAGACGCTGACGTAATCATGCTTTGCACTTCGTCCGCCGGACCGGTGATCGACCCGTCTATTCTGAGCAAACCGGCGCTGATCACGTCCATCAGCACCAATGCTCCGCGTGCCCATGAAGTACCGCCGCAGAGCCTCAATGACATGCAGGTATTCTGCGACTATCGCCAGACCACCCCGGGCTCGGCCGGCGAAATGCTGATCGCCGGTGAACAGCATGGCTGGGACAAGCGCTCGATAGTCGGCGACCTGCCCGACTTGCTCAGCGAAAAAGTGCAGCGCCCGGACTACGACCGACCTGTGTTTTTCCGCTCCATCGGCCTGGGCCTGGAAGACATCGCACTGGCCAATGCCATTTACCGCCTACTGGGCTAACACCCGCTCCCACAGGGATCCCCAACAATTTCGGCATTTACGCCCCATCAGGAGACGTTCATGAGCCAGGCAGATTTCATCATTATCGGCGGCGGGATTGCCGGTGCTTCCACCGGTTTCTGGCTGTCGCAGCACGGACGGGTGATTGTGCTCGAGCGCGAATCCCATCCGGCCTATCACTCCACCGGACGCTCGGCGGCGCTCTACACCGCCGCCTACGGCACGCCCCAGGTTCGGGCATTGACCCTGGCCAGCCGCGATTTCTTCGATGCACCACCGCCCGGTTTCTGCGAACACCCGCTGCTGACCCCGCGCGGTGAGATGACCGTCGACTTCACGGGCGATCCGGCCGAGCTGAACAATCAATACCTGAGCGCCAAAGCCACCGTGCCGCAGATGCAACTGCTCAGCGCCGACGAAGCCTGTGCGCGTCTGCCGATCCTGCGTCGGGAAAAAGTCCATGGCGCGATCTACGACCCAACCGCCAGCGACATCGATACCGATGCCCTGCACCAAGGCTATCTGCGCGGTATCCGGCGCAATAAAGGCGAGGTGCATACCGACAGTGAAGTGCTGAGCCTGGCCCGGGATACCGAAGGGCTATGGCAGGTTCAAACCGCCACTCAGACCTTCAGCGCCCCGATCATCATCAACGCCGCCGGCGCCTGGGCCGACAAGGTTGGCGAGCTGGCCGGCGCACAGCCTCTGGGCCTGCAACCCAAGCGCCGGGCAGCCTTTATCTTCGCCGGCCCCGAGGGCCTGGATAGCCATGACTGGCCAATGCTGGTCAGTCTCGATGAATCGTTCTACATGAAACCCGACGCCGGCATGTTCCTCGGCTCACCGGCCAACGCCGACCCGGTGGAGCCACACGACGTGCAGCCCGAAGAACTGGACATCGCCATGGGCATCTACCAGATCGAAGAGGCCACCACCCTGACCATCCGCCGCCCGACCCGCACCTGGGCCGGCTTGCGCAGTTTCGTGCACGACGGGGATTTGCTGTCCGGCTTCGATCAACACGTATCGGGCCTGTTCTGGGTGGCGGGACAAGGCGGCTACGGCATCCAGACGTCACCGGCCATGGGCCAGGCCAGTGCTGCACTGGTACGCGGCGAAGCCTTGCCCGAACAGCTCACCCGTTTCGGTCTGGACGCCGCGATGCTCTCCCCCGCCCGCCTGGGTTGATCCTGATCCTCAGGTGACGTGCCCACACGATTGCGGCAAACTTCCAGTGCCCCTTTTTAAAGGGGCACTGACGCTGGCCTGGAGCTCCACTGTATGAACGCACCTGAAAAAAACTCGGCCCTGGACAATGTGTCCATGGACAACTTCCGCGCGATTGCCGATGCCATCGCCACGTTGTTCTTCCCTCACGCCGAGGTGGTGCTGCACGACCTGCGCACACAAAAGGTCGACTACATCGCCAACAACCTGTCCAAACGGGAAATTGGAGACGACTCGTCGCTGGAGGACATGCTCAGCGAAGAGGTCAGTGAACGAAACATCGGGCCGTACGAAAAGCTCAACTGGGACGGCCAGAAGATTCGCAGCCTCAGCAGCGTGCTGCGCGACAGCGAAGGGCAACCGCTGGCAGTGCTGTGCATCAATCTGAATATCTCGTTGTTCGAGAACGCGAAGGCGGCGCTGGATTTGTTCCTGTCGCCGACCAAGCTGATTCCGCAACCGGACTCACTGTTTCGCGATGACTGGCAGGAACGGATCAACACTTTTCTGCATGCCTGGCTGCGCGAGCGCCAGTTGAGCCTTAATGTGCTGACCCGCGACCACAAACGCGAACTGGTGCTGGCGCTGCACGCCGAAGGCGCCTTCAAAGGCAAAAGCGCCTCCAACTACGTGGCCAATGTGCTGAACATGGGCCGGGCGACGGTGTACAAGCATTTGAAGGAATTGAAGGGCTGAAAATCAAAAGATCGCAGGCTGCGCCAGCTCCTACAGAGAAATGTGGTCCTCTTTAGGAGCTGCCGAAGGCTGCGATCTTTTTCCGATCAATCGCCGTAGATGTCGGACTTGAAGTACTTCTCCGAAATCTTCTGGTATTCGCCACTGGCGCGAATGCCGTCGATGGCCGCGTTCAGTTCACTGACCAACTCGGTGTTGCCCTTGCGCACGGCAATCCCGGCGCCCTCACCCACGTATTTCGGATCCTTGAGTTCCGGCCCGACAAAGGCGTAACCCTTGCCACGCGGCATCGACAGGAAGTCATTCAATGGAATGGTGTCGGCAAAAATGGCATCGAGGCGACCTGCCGCCAGGTCCATGTAGATTTCTTCGTTGTTGCCGTAACGCTTGACGTTGATGCCCTTCGGTTCGAAAACCTCGGTGGCGTAACGGTCGGTAGTGGTTGCGCGTTGAACGCCGACTGTCTTGCCCTTGAGGCTGGCGTACTGGTCATCGACCGCCGCGCCTTCCTTCATCACCAGTCGCGATGAGGTGAAGTAGTACTTGTGGGTGAAATCCACCGACTTCTTACGGTCTTCATTGATGGTCATGGACGACAGCGCCATGTCGATTTTCTTCACTTTGAGGGAAGGAATCAGACCGTCGAATTCGCCTTCGACCCATACACACTTGACCTTCATCTGCGCGCACAGGGCGTTGCCGATGTCGTAGTCGAAACCGACAATTTCACCTTTGTCGGTTTTCGATGCGAACGGCGGATAGGCCGCTTCAATACCGATGCGCAGGCTTTTCTCGGCAGCGAACACGCTACTGCACGCCAACAGGCTCAGGGCCAGACCGGTGATGAGGGGGAATTTCTTCATGTTCGTTCTCTCGCGGGTTGTTGTTGGTTTGGCAAGACAGAAGAAAAAGCTGAAACAGGGAACGCCTTTTTTGTACTTATAAATCCATACTGGACTTTTATGTATTACCCGTCAATCGGGCGCATACAGATCTTCCAGCCTCTGGTCGGGAGGGGAATCAGTGGATTTTTGGGTGATGCAGAAGGCCTCTTCGCGGACAAGTCGGACCGCGAAGGCGTATTCGAAAGCACTGGAGGAATTACTGCTTCCAGCGATCCGCCGCCGCATGATCGCTGTCGCGCCCTTCAACCCAGCGCGCGCCATCACTGGTGTTTTCTTTCTTCCAGAATGGCGCGCGGGTTTTCAGGTAGTCCATGACAAAGGCGCAGGCATCGAACGCTGCCTGACGGTGGGCGCTGGCGGCACCGACGAAGACGATCGGCTCGCCCGGCTCCAGTGCGCCGATGCGATGCAGCACTTCCAGCTTCAACAGCGGCCAGCGCTGCTCGGCCTCCGCGGCAATCTTGCCCAGGGCTTTTTCGGTCATGCCCGGGTAGTGCTCCAGAAACATCCCGGCGACGTCGAGGCCGTCATTGAAGTCGCGTACATAGCCGACAAAACTCACCACCGCACCGACGCCCACATTGGCCGCGTGCATGGCGTTGACCTCAGCGCCCGGGTCGAACGGCGTGGGCTGCACACGAATCGCCATGGCTCAGCCCCCGGTCACGGTTGGAAAGAAAGCCACTTCATCGCCATCGCCGACCGGTTCATCGAGCTGGCAGAGGTCTTCATTGCGGGCGCACATCAGGTTCTGCTCGCTCAACACTTCGGCGCCTTCACGTTGGGCCAGCAGTGCACGCACATCGTCAACCGTGGCGAAATCACCTTCAACCTTCACTGAATCCACGCCGAGCGCCTCACGGTAACGGGCAAAAAACTTCACGGTCACGTTCATGGCTGCTCCGCCTGAAAATGGCCGCTCTTGCCGCCGAGTTTTTCCAGCAGCCGCACGCTCTCGATGGTCATGCCGCGGTCCACGGCCTTGCACATGTCATAGATGGTCAACGCCGCGACACTGGCGGCGGTCAGCGCTTCCATCTCGACACCGGTCTGCCCGGACAACTTGCAGCGCGCCACGATGCGCACGGTGTCGTCGCCTTCGGCACTGAGTTCGACCTTGACACCGGTGAGCATCAACGGATGGCACAGAGGAATCAGATCGCTGGTTTTCTTCGCCGCCTGGATGCCGGCGATCCGCGCCACGGCGAACACATCACCCTTGGGATGACCGCCGCTGACGATCAACTGCAGGGTTTCGGGCAGCATGCGCACCAGCGCTTGGGCCGTCGCTTCGCGGAACGTCACGGCTTTTTCGGTGACGTCGACCATATGGGCGCGACCTTGGGAATCGAGATGAGTCAGCACAGCGTTACTCCTGATCAGGAGCATCGATTGTAAACCTGCGGGTCAATTTTCCGCACGCACGATTATCCGATCGACATGCCTCGCTCCTACAGAGGAAATGCGGGACACAAAAAACGGGGCGACCCGTGAGGTCGCCCCGTTTTTGTGGTTCAAGGTTACAGATGCGATTCGGCGTATTCGGCCAGAATCGAACGTGGCACCCCTTGCAGGGTGATGTGTACACCGTTGGGGAAGTCTTTGAAGCGTTCGGTCAGGTACGTCAGCCCGGAGCTGGTCGCGGACAGGTAAGGGGTGTCGATTTGCGCCAGGTTGCCCAGGCACACCACTTTGGAACCGGCGCCAGCACGGGTGATGATGGTTTTCATCTGGTGCGGCGTGAGGTTCTGGCATTCATCGATCAGGATCAGACTCTGCTGGAAGCTACGGCCTCGAATGTAGTTGAGGGATTTGAACTGCAACGGCACTTTGCTGAGGATGTAGTCGACGCTGCCATGGGTGTTTTCGTCATCCATGTGCAAGGCTTCGAGGTTGTCGGTGATGGCGCCCAGCCAAGGCTCCATCTTTTCCGCTTCGGTGCCGGGCAGGAAACCGATTTCCTGGTCGAGCCCCTGCACGCTGCGGGTGGCAATGATGCGCCGGTAGCGTTTGCTGACCATGGTCTGCTCGATGGCCGCCGCCAGGGCCAGGATGGTTTTACCGGAACCGGCCGCGCCGGACAGGTTCACCAGATGAATGTCCGGATCGAGCAAGGCGTACAGCGCCAGGCTTTGATAGATGTCACGCGGTTTCAGGCCCCAGGCTTCCTGGTGCAACAGAGGCTCCTGATGCAGGTCGAGGATCAACAATTTGTCGACCTGGATTTCCTTGATCCAGCCGACAAAGCCCTGTTCGTCGATGATGAACTCGTTAACGTGCACGGCAGGCAGGTTGTCGATCAGCTGCACCTGATGCCAGGTGCGACCATGATCCTGCCGGGTTTCGACTTTACTCACCCGGTCCCAGAAGGAGCCGGTCATGTTGTGGTAACCGTTGGGCAGCAACGAAACGTCGTCGACCAGTTGGTCGGTACTGTAGTCCTCGGCCGCGATCCCACAAGCCCGGGCCTTGAGGCGCATGTTGATGTCTTTTGTGACCAGCACCACGGGCAGTTTTGCATCACGCGCGCGCAGGTCGATCAGCTGGTTGATGATGATGTTGTCGTTCAGGTGCTCGGGCAGAATGATGTTCGGCTCGGCACGCTTGCTCATCAGAATTGACAGCAAGCCCTTGGGCCCGCCCTTGCCACGCTGGATCGGAACGCCGAGTTCGACGTCTTCGGGGCTGGCATCGCCCAGGGTCTTGTCGATCAGCCGAATGGCCTGGCGGCATTCCGCTGCAACGCTGTGAGGCCCGCTCTTGAGCTTGTCCAGCTCTTCAAGCACGGTCATCGGGATCGCGACGTGGTGTTCTTCGAAGTTAAGCAGGGCGTTTGGATCGTGAATCAATACGTTGGTATCGAGTACATAAAGGATTGGCTGGTTGGAAGGGCTACGTCCGTGATCATCCATACTCGGTCACCTTTGTGGGAGCCAGTCGACGCAATACCATGACAGTGCTGCGCCTCGAAGTGGCCACCGAAATCACCTGCTCAGACTCAAGTGATTGCAACCCAAACGGAGTCTTGGAAGACGCCACCTGTGTTGCAGGTTTCGGCGGTCTGTCTTCGTAATACTCCAAAACACATGACAGAAAAAAGCACTTTGACGTTTTTTTGAAGTTTATTTTTCAGAATGACCAATAGCACTTGGCGGACTGCCAGCACCCCGCTAAAGTCGGAAGTCCGCCTGCATCGAAATCTCCTCCAAAAACGTCCCTGCCCCAATGTTTACGGGCTTTCCCCGTTTCAGCGAAACGCGTCCTGACAGTTTTCCCAACCGATCCCGCTTGGCGCCGTTTGCGTGATGAGCCAGGGCATCGCGGTTTTCAGCGCGTCCTGCTTCACATTGAAGTTGATCACCCCGTGCCGCCACAGCAGCATCAGGGTCAGCACCCGTTGCGCACTCTGGCTGCCCTTGAGCTTGCCGGCGCCGTCCTGGGCATCGATGTCCCACAGTGCCACCTGCAAACCCTGAGACCTGAAGAAGCCTTCAGCATCGGACCGACGCTGGCCATCGGGCGGACGAAACAGCGGCACGTAATTCTCCGGCAGCTTGCCCTTGACCAGCTCGGCGCTGCGCCGCACCGAGTCCTGCCAGTCTTGCCAGTGGCTGTGGGAACGGAACTCCCAACCCTGCACACCAACGCATTGCTGCGAATAGGTCCCTTGCAGGCTGGTCGCCGAACCTTCAGCCAGACGGGCCTGGATGTCCTTACCGAGGACGAAGAACGTCGCGCTCATGTTCGATTTGCGCAGGTACTCGGTGACCCAGGCAGTGTTATCCGGCACGGCATTGGCAGCGCTGTCGAAAGTCAGCAGGAACAGGCGATCATTCATGGCATCGCCATTGTGCTCATAGTCGCCAAAACGATCGACTTCGCTGCTGGTCTGCGGGAACAGCGCGGCCTTGCGCAATTGCTCGTCCAGATACTGAGCGTGGAACAACCGGCTCGGCTCGGCCCACTTGATGTAGTAGCTGTCGTTGCTGATCTGAAACTTGGCCGCTTGCTCACGCAAGGTATCCATGTCCTCGACGAGGAAACAGAAAGAGGCATCCTGATCGCAACTCTGCTGGGCGAAGTTGTAGTTGCTCAGCAACCGCTGCCACATGCGCTGGCGCAGCTGGTTGACCGACTCCAGATTGACGGTGCGCAGGCCCAGGCGTTGAGCCAGGCTTGCTTCATCGAGCGATTCGCTGGCGAGCAGGACGCGGGCGAACATGAGGATTTCGGCCCGGGAGGCAACGTCGAACAGGGTCGGGTTGCTGAGCCGCTCAGGCCAGGTGCTGCGATCCAGCGTCGCCACATCGCCCGGCGCCGCCTGGGCGACGAAACTCAACAGCGAGGCGAAGAATAGAAAAACGATACGCAATGGGATGTCTCCATAACAAAACCCGCGCGGCACTATAGCCGATAGCGTTCAAATTCCCGCATCTGCGCCGAACTCATTGTGGCGAGGGAGCTTGCTCCCGCTGGGCTGCGAAGCAGACCCAAACCGACAAATACTTTCTCTGGATAAATCCATGCGCCTGTATTGCGACCGCTTCGCGCTCAAGCGGGAGCAAGCTCCCTCGCCACAGGATCGCCTTCTGCCACAAAACCTGGCGACACCACCGATCACCTATGACACCCATAGCTGGAGTCAACACAGACAACCCCCTAGAATCGCCCCCACGATTAAAGGAGCCGACTTCATGCTGATGGTGATTTCCCCCGCCAAGACCCTCGATTACGAAACACCGCCGGCGACCCAGCGCTTCACTCAGCCGCAATACCTCGACCACTCCCAGGAACTGATCCTGCAACTGCGCGACCTGACACCGGCGCAGATCAGCGAGCTGATGCACGTCTCCGATAAGATTGGCGGCCTCAATGCCGCACGTTTCGGCAGCTGGACCCCGGCCTTCACTCCGGAGAATGCCAAGCAGGCGTTGCTGGCATTCAAGGGCGACGTGTACACCGGCCTGAATGCACAAACCTTCAGCGAAGCCGACTTCGATTACGCCCAGCAGCACTTGCGCATGCTCTCCGGCCTGTACGGCCTGCTTCGCCCTCTGGACCTGATGCAGCCCTATCGGCTGGAGATGGGCACCAAGCTGGCCAATGCCCGTGGCAAGGATCTGTATGCCTTCTGGGGCACGCGGATCAGCGAATGGCTGAACGAAGCGCTGGCCGATCAGGGCGACGATGTACTGCTGAACCTGGCCTCCAACGAATACTTCTCGGCGGTCAAACGCAGCGCCTTGAACGCGCGCATCATCAATACCGAGTTCAAGGATTTGAAGAACGGCCAGTACAAAATCATCAGCTTCTACGCGAAAAAGGCCCGCGGGATGATGAGCCGCTTCGTCATCGAAGAACGCATCAATGACCCGGTCGCCCTCAAGCAGTTCGATGTTCAGGGTTATCGCTACAGCAACGAACAGTCTAAACCGGACAATCTGGTATTCCTGCGCGATCACGCACCGGAGTAACCAGACCCGCACTCAATTCGCGCACGACACCAACAACTTCGTCGTGCGCTACCCCTTCGATCCTCGAACAATCCCCGCCCTTTTCGCCGACTTATTGGCGCCAAAAAACAAGCACTCGATTTTCTAACTTTTGTTTCACTCGACTTTGCTGATTTTTTTCAGTAGTGGCACTGAAAATTTTTGTGAGTAGTGGCAAAAAAGTACCCAAGGCAATAATCACCCTATATATAAAGGGCGAAACGGCAAGTGCTATCAATATGAAAGCAGTGCCATCTTTTTCAATATTTCAAGAAATTCCAGAAATCGCGATGGGTGGACTGGAACTATGTCCAAATGCGTCGCTCATACCACCCGTAACGATTCTCTCGGCGAACGTACGAGATAACTTACACAGAGAAGCGGTCCCGATAGCGAAGTTGTCATATTAACTTGAACTTATGGATCACTTGTTTGGGCAACACATGAAGGACAGGAGATAACGCATCATTAATATCCCCTACAAGGCCACGGCTGCGCCCCTATAAACGTGCTCACCCGAGCACCCAACCGCTTGATTTACGGGCTTCTGGCCTGGCATTGAGCGCGCAAGACCTTTGCACGAACGTCCTCTGATTAGAGGGTCGGCTGCATAACAGGGCACGTCATAACAATAAGGCCTGGTTGCGCACTTCTTGAGTGCACTTATTTAGACACTCGGAACTTAGTATGCCTGCACCCGGCATTGTGACGCCTTTAAGGCCGCACTTGCGAGTGCATTATGACCGCTGAACACCATTAACTCCGGCCATGTAATGGCTTGTTGAACACAGTCTTGATTAACTGAGAGGTAAATGCGATGCGCATCAGCATATTTGGTTTGGGTTACGTCGGTGCAGTCTGTGCCGGTTGCCTGTCTGCACGGGGCCATGACGTCGTTGGCGTCGATGTTGCCAAAGACAAGATCGATATGATCAACGCCGGTCGTTCGCCGATCGTTGAACCCGGTCTGGGCGAACTTCTGAAACAGGGCATCGAGACTGGCCGTCTGCGCGGCACGACCAACTTCGCCGAGGCGATTCGCGACACCGACCTGTCGATGATCTGCGTCGGCACGCCGAGCAAAAAGAACGGCGACCTGGAACTGAACTACATCGAGGCCGTGTGCCGCGAAATCGGTTTTGTTCTGCGTGACAAAACCACCCGCCACACCATCGTCGTGCGCAGCACCGTATTGCCGGGCACCGTGGCAAACGTGGTCATCCCGATTCTCGAAGACTGCTCCGGCAAGAAAGCCGGCGTCGACTTCGGTGTTGCCGTGAACCCTGAGTTCCTGCGCGAAAGCACCGCAATCGCCGACTACGACCAGCCGCCAATGACCGTCATCGGCGAGTTCGACAAGGCTTCGGGCGACGTCCTGCAATCGCTGTACGAAGAACTCGACGCACCGATCATCCGCAAGGACATCGCCGTTGCCGAGATGATCAAGTACACCTGCAACGTGTGGCACGCCACCAAGGTGACCTTCGCCAACGAGATCGGCAACATCGCCAAGGCTGTCGGCGTCGATGGTCGTGAAGTGATGGAAGTGGTCTGCCAGGACAAGACACTGAACCTGTCCCAGTACTACATGCGTCCTGGCTTCGCGTTCGGCGGCTCCTGCCTGCCGAAAGATGTGCGCGCCCTGACCTACCGCGCCGGTTCCCTGGACGTCGAAGCACCGCTGCTCAACTCGCTGATGCGCAGTAACGAGTCCCAGGTACAGAACGCGTTCGACATCGTCTCCAGCCACGACAAACGCAAAGTCGCCCTGCTGGGCCTGAGCTTCAAGGCCGGCACCGACGACCTGCGCGAAAGCCCGCTGGTCGATCTGGCGGAAATGCTGATCGGCAAGGGCTACGACCTGAGCATCTACGACAGCAACGTCGAGTACGCCCGTGTCCACGGTGCGAACAAGGATTACATCGAGTCGAAGATCCCTCACGTCTCCTCCTTGCTCAACTCGAACTTCGAGGACGTGATCAACAACTCCGACGTGATCATCCTCGGTAACCGTGACGAGAAATTCCGCGCCCTGGCGCAGGAAGCACCGCACGGCAAGCAAGTGGTCGACCTGGTCGGCTTCATGTCTCAAGCCACCAGCGTCAGCAAGCGCACCGAAGGTATCTGCTGGTAACACGCCTGTAGGAGCTGTCGAGTGAAACGAGGCTGCGATCTTTCCCAGCTCACTTGAATCCCAAGCGAAAGATCAAAAGATCGCAGGCTTCGCCAGCTCCTACAGGGATTCTGGCGTTATCCAAACCGGGTGGCGCCAGTTTTCACAAGCCTGCCTTAACCCAATCGGGCTCCGCCCGAGATCGAGACGGATGCAGATTATGCACAGGCTAAAGCACGGCCTACTTCAGGCCGCCGGTTGGCTGTTTTACCTAAGTTTATTAATGGGCATCGCCCTGGCGTTGCCTCCGTCCACATTCGACTCCGAGTCGAAGGACTTCATCTTCCTGATCGGTATCGTCGGTATCTGGCGCTACTCGATGGGTGCCACGCACTTTTTGCGCGGCATGCTGTTTCTGTACGTGGTCTACCCGCACCTGCGGCGCAAAGTGCGCAAGCTGGGCAAAGAGGCAGACCCGTCCCACGTGTTCCTGATGGTCACCAGCTTCCGTATCGATGCACTGACCACCGCGCAGGTCTACAGCTCGGTGATCCGCGAGGCCATCGACTGCGGCCTGCCGACTACCGTGGTGTGCTCCATCGTCGAAATGTCCGATGAGCTGCTGGTCAAGAGCCTCTGGAAACGCATGAACCCACCGACACGGGTCAAGCTCGACTTCGTGCGCATTCCCGGCACCGGCAAGCGCGATGGCCTGGCCTATGGTTTCCGCGCCATCTCCCGCCACCTGCCGGACGACCGTGCCGTGGTTGCAGTGATCGATGGCGACACCGTGCTGGCCGAAGGCGTCGTGCTCAAGACCGTGCCGTGGTTCCAGCTGTTCGGCAATGTCGGCGGCCTGACCACCAACGAGTTCTGCGAAGTGCGCGGCGGCTACATCATGAGCGAATGGCACAAACTGCGATTCGCCCAGCGCCACATCAACATGTGCTCCATGGCCCTGTCCAAGCGCGTGCTGACCATGACTGGCCGGATGTCGGTGTTCCGCGCCACCGTGGTCACCAACCCGGACTTCATCGCCGACGTGGAAAGCGACTCGCTGCAACACTGGCGCCTGGGCCGCTTCAAGTTCCTGACCGGTGACGACAAGTCGAGCTGGTTCAGCCTGATGCGCCTGGGTTACGACACGTTCTACGTGCCCGACGCCGCGATCCATACCGTGGAACACCCGCCGGAAAAGAGCTTCATCAAGGCCAGTCGCAAACTGATGTTCCGTTGGTACGGCAACAACCTGCGGCAGAACTCCCGCGCCCTGGGCCTGGGGATGAAACGCCTCGGCCTGTTCACGTCAGTGGTGCTGTTCGATCAGCGCGTGTCGATGTGGACGTCCCTGCTGGGCCTGACGGTGGCGCTCATCGCCACCTTCAAGTACGGCACCGCGTTCATCCTGGTTTACCTGCTGTGGATCGGCATCACCCGCCTGATCCTGACCCTGTTGCTGTCCTGTTCCGGTCACCGGATCGGCCCGGCATACCCGGCCATTCTCTATTACAACCAGATCGTCGGCGCGCTGGTGAAGATCTACGTGTTCTTCCGCCTCGATCAACAATCCTGGACTCGCCAGCCCACTTCTCTGACCCGTGATCTCGCCAGCTTTCAACGTTGGTTCAACACCTGGTCGTCTCGGACCATGACCTTCTCCGCCGGCAGCATCTTTGTCGCCGTGCTGCTGATGATGGTCTGACCGAACTCGCCTGAATTAACTAGGAAATCGCCCATATGAATACCGCCGTCAACAGCAACGTAGTGCACGAATCCGAAGCCCAGCGCCAACACGCCCGTGTGAAAATTCCGGCCAAGCTGCGTTTCTTCGGCCCTGACCGGACCCCGGTCGAAGCCCGGGTCATCGACCTTTCCGCCGGCGGCCTGGCGTTCAACGCCGGTCAGTTGCCGCTGAAGGTCGGCGATGTGCACAAGGCCCGCCTGCAATTCGTCATCGACAACCTCGGTCTGGCCATGGACGTGGAGTTGCAGATCCGCTCCGTCGACCGCCAGACCGGCCGCGTAGGTTGCCAGTTCCAGAACCTGGAACCCCGGGACATTTCCACCCTGCGCCACCTGATTACTTCGCACCTGGCCGGTGACATCGTCAGCGTGGGTGAAATGCTCGCAACCCTGCAACGCGACAACTTCACCAAGGCGCGCAAGGTCAAGGACGGCGGTCATGGCATGACCGCGCTCGGCCGTCTGAAAGCGGTGACCTTCAGCGCCGGTATCTTCGTGGTCGGCCTGGTGGCGTTCGGTTTTATCTTCAAATCGGTGTACGGCATGTACTTCGTCAGCCACGCCCAGGCTGGCCTGGTCAGCGTGCAAGGCATGAACATCACCATGCCGCGCGACGGCACCGTGCAGAGCCTGATCAAGGCTGACGGCGTTGCCGCCAAAGGCGCCCCGCTGGCGACCTTCAGCACCAGCATGCTCGACGTACTCAAAGGCCATCTGGACGAAAACCAACTGCAACCGTCCAAGGTTGAAGAGCTCTTCGGCAAGCAAATGACCGGCACCCTGACCTCTCCGTGCGATTGCACCGTGGCCCAGCAACTGGTGGCTAACGGTCAATACGCCAACAAAGGTGACGTGATCTTCCAACTGGTGCCACGCAATACCGAAGCCAACGTTGAAGCACGCTTCTCCTATCGCCAGTTCGGCGACGTGCGCCCAGGCACCACGGTCAGCTTCCAGATCGCCGGCGAAGACCAGACCCGTACCGGCAAGATCGTCAGCAGCACCAGCCTGAAAAGCGAAGACCTGTCATCCGATATCCGCGTGCAGATCAAACCTGACGAGCCGCTGGACAGCGCACTCGCCGGTCGCCCGGCGGAAGTGAACAGCACCCGTGGCCCGAACCTGAACTGGCTGATCAACAAAGCCATGGCCGCCGGTCTTTAAACAGAGGACATGCCCGTGACGACTCCACAAATCCTCAGAACACCGCGCACCCACATAGGATCACTGTGTGCAGTTGCACTGGCCGTAAGCCTGGCCGGTTGCGCCGGCCTGCCCGACCAGCGCCTGGCCAATGAAGCCCTCAAGCGCGGTGATACCACGCTGGCGGCGCAGAACTATCAGCAACTGGCCGACCTGGGCTACAGCGAAGCCCAGGTTGGGCTGGCCGACATTCAGGTCGACAGCCGCGACCCGGCGCAGATCAAAAAGGCCGAGGCGACTTACCGCGCCGCAGCCAGCGTCTCGCCGCGGGCTCAGGCTCGCCTGGGTCGCCTGCTGGTGGCCAAACCTGGCGCCACCGAAGCCGAACACCACGAAGCCGAGGCACTGTTGAAGAAAGCCGCGACCAATGGCGAAGGCAACACCCTGATCCCGTTGGCGATGCTGTATCTGCAATTCCCGCACAGCTTCCCCAACGTCAACGCACAGCAGCAGATCAGCCAATGGCGCGCCGAAGGCAAACCGGAAGCAGGTCTGGCCCAGGTGCTGCTCTATCGCACCCAGGGCACTTACGACCAACACCTGAATGACGTGGAAAAGATCTGCAAAGCGGCGTTGAACACCACCGACATCTGCTACGTCGAACTGGCCACGGTCTATCAGAAACGTGGCCAGCCCGAGCAACAGGCCGAGCTGATCAAGCAGATGCAGGCCGCTCACAGCCGTGGCACCGTCTCCGCGCAACGGGTCGACAGCGTGGCCCGCGTGCTGGGCGATGCGAGCCTGGGCAAGACCGACGAAAAAACCGCTCAGTCGCTGCTCGAAGGCATCGCCCCGGGCTACCCGGCGTCCTGGGTCAGCCTGGCGCAGTTGCTCTACGACTTCCCTGAACTGGGCGACGTCGACACGATGATGAAGTACCTGGACAACGGCCGCGCCGCCGACCAGCCGCGCGCCGAACTGTTGCTGGGCAAGCTCTACTACGAAGGCAAGATGGTGCCGGCCGACGCCAAGGTCGCCGAAGAGCACTTCAAGAAAGCCCTCGGCCGGGAAGTCGCCGCCGATTACTACCTCGGCCAGATTTACCGTCGCGGTTACCTGGGCAAGGTCTATCCGCAGAAAGCCCTGGATCACCTGCTGACCGCTGCGCGCAACGGCCAGAACAGCGCCGATTTCGCCATCGCCCAACTGTTCTCCCAAGGCAAGGGCACCCGGCCCGACCCGGTCAACGCTTACGTCTTCAGCCAATTGGCCAAGGCTCAAGACACCCCGCAAGCCACTGAGCTTGCGCAAACACTCGAAGCGCAACTGCCGCCTGACCGGCTGGCCGAGGCCCAACGCCTGCTCAAACAAGAGCAAGCCATTCGTAGCACCGTGAGTCCGGACACGCTGGAACTGCACGCTTTGCAAGAAGAAGACGGCGAGGAATCCCTATGAAACTCAATCCATTCGTGCAGGCCGGTATTGGCCTGACATTCGCCCTGCTGTGGTCGTGCCCGACCCTGGCGGCCCTGACCGAAGACAAGAACTTCGGTCTCGAAGTCAAAGTTACCGGCCAGTCCGAGAACGACAGTGACCTGGGCACCGCCGGTGGCGGCGACGTTAACGGCGTCGGCCTCGACCTGCGCCCATGGGTCTATGGCGAAAGCGGCGCGTGGAGCGCCTACGCGATGGGTCAGGCCGTGACGTCCACCGACATCATCGAAACCGACACCCTGCAGCAGTCCGACAACAGCGGCACCCAGACCACCGACAGCGGCGATCGCAAGACCAGGAAAAACTACCTGGCGATGCGCGAGTTCTGGGTCGGTTACCAGGGCCTCACGCCTTACCCTGGCGAGATCCTCAAGTTCGGTCGCCAACGCCTGCGAAACGACGACGGCCAATGGCGCGACACCAACATCGAAGCCCTGAACTGGACCTTCGACACCACCCTGTTGCGCGCCAACGTCGGTATCGCCGAACGCTTCAGCGAATACCGCACCGACCTGAAAGAACTGTCCCCCAAAGACAAGGATCGCCTGCACGCCTACGCCGATGCGGCGTATCAGTGGACACCCGGTAACTGGGTCGGCATTCGCGGTCATCACACCCACGATAACGGCAAGCTCGACTATCCGGAGCCGGGCGTGGCTGGCGATACCCTGGACAAGAAACAGAACGGCGACATCAGCTGGCTCGGCCTCACCGCCGACAGTGATGCCTACAACTGGCGCAACACCAACACCGTCAATTACTGGGGCAGCATCACCGGCATGAACGGCGACCGTGACACGGTCAACCCGTTGAATGCCGACGGCACTCGCCCGGCAGAAGCCAAGCGTGGTGAAGACCTGAACGGCTGGGCTACCGACCTGGGTGTTCGTCTGCGTCTCGATCCGCAGTGGCAAGTCGGTGCAGCCTATGCCCGCGCCAGCGCCGAGTACCAACAGAACGGCCTGGAAAGCAACCGCTCGAACTACACCGGTACTCGCTCGCGGGTTCACCGTTTCGGCGAAGCCTTCCGTGGCGAAATGAACAACATGCAGACCGCTACGCTGTTCGGCTCCTGGATGCTCAACGACGAATACGACGCCAGCCTGATCTACCACAAGTTCTGGCGTGTGGACGGCAACAAGCCGGTGGGCAACAACGGCATCAACGCTGTTGAAAACAACACCGACGACGCGACCGGCGCGATCCTCTCCAGCACCTCCTTGCCGCTGGAAGATGGCAACAAGGACCTCGGTCAGGAAATGGATCTGGTGGTCACCAAGTACTTCAAGCAAGGCCTGTTGCCGGCAGCGTTGAGCCAGTCGATCGATGAGCCTTCGGCCCTGGTGCGGTTCCGTGGCGGTGTGTTCAAGCCCGGCGATGCCTATGGCAAAGAAGTCGACTCGTACATGCACCGTGCGTTTATCGACGTGATCTGGCGCTTCTGATGCAAACCGCGAAGGGAGTGCCCGACATGAACAGCGCCAAGAAAGGCTCGATCAGCCTGCTGGCCGGCGCGCTGCTGCTGGCCAGCGCAGCCGCCTTCGCCACCGTCGAACCGGCCAAGTCTGTGCAACAGGGCAAATCGACGACCATAGCCAAGGGGCTGCAACAGGCCAAGACCTACACCGTCAGCAGCGCGCCAACTGCGCCGCTGGAGCTGGCCAAGCCGAAACTGCCGGACACTTCTGGCTACACCGCCGAAGCCATTGCCGCGAAAATCGTGCGCACCAAGCCCGGCAAGATCAGCATACGCCGGATGATGCAGGAAGACGCCTTGAAGGACTTCATCGGCGGCGACAACAAGATGGCCGAGTGGGTGGTGCGTCAGCACGGCATCCCGCAGGCGATCTTCGTCGACGACGGCTACATGAACCTCAAGGACCTGACCAAGAAGCTGCCCAAGCAGTACCTCAGCGAAACGTCGCCAGGTGTGTTCCTGGCGAAGTTGCCGATCGTGGTGGGCAGACACGGCATTCTGGAAATCGACAAACAGACCCAGGAACTGCGCCTGTCCCAGGAGGCCGGCTCGTTCCTGGTCAACGACGGTCAGCTGTTTGTGCGTGATACCAAGATCACCGGTTGGAGCGAGAAGGCCAACGGCCCGGCGGCCTTCTCGTCGCCCAAGGAATTCCGGCCGTTCCTGTTGTCCTGGGGCGGCACCGAGACCTACATCGCCAACAGCAAGATCGCCAGTTTCGGTTACGCCAACAGTAAGTCCTACGGCGTGAGTATTTCCCAGTACACGCCGAACATGGCCAAGGTGCTCAAGCGCCCTGAACCGACCGGCTGGATCGTCGGCTCCGAGTTCTCGGACATGTGGTACGGCTTCTACTGCTACGAAACCCGCGACTTCGTGGTCAAGGGCAACACCTACAAAGACAACATCGTCTACGGCATCGACCCCCATGACCGTTCCCACGGTCTGATCATCGCCGACAACACGGTGTACGGTACCAAGAAGAAGCACGGGATCATTATTTCCCGTGAGGTCAACGACAGCTTCATCTTCAACAACCGCAGCTACGACAACCACCTGTCAGGCCTGGTGATCGACCGTAACAGCGTGAACAACCTGATCGCCTACAACGAGATCTACAAGAACCACACCGACGGCATCACCCTCTACGAGAGTGCCGACAACCTGTTGTGGGGCAACAAGGTGATCAGCAATAAGCGTCACGGCATCCGGATTCGTAACAGCGTGAACATTCGCCTGTACGAAAACGTCTCGATGGCCAACGGCCTGACCGGTGTCTACGGGCACATCAAAGACCTGAGCGACACCGACCGGGACATCAAGCTCGACCCGTTCGATGCCGAAGTGTCGCTGATCGTGGTCGGTGGTGAACTGGCTGCCAACGGCAGCGGACCGCTGTCGATCGACTCGCCGCTGAGCGTGGAGTTGTATCGCGTGTCGATGCTCGCACCGACCAAAACCAGCGGCATCAGCTTCTCGGGAATTCTCGGCGAGCGTCAGGATGAAATTCTCGACCTGCTGGTGCGCCAGCAGAAAGCCGTGCTGATCGACCCTGTCGAACGCCAGACCGAAATGCGGGACTGAGGATAATTTTATGCACCCACACTTGATCAAATTACTCAGCCTGTCGGCCCTGACCGCGGGTATTCTCGCGGCCAGCACTGGCGTGCGTGCCGAAGACGCCAAGGCACCGAGCTTCAGCGCCGAGCCGTGCTGCAGCCTGTGCCCGGCAGCCCACGACCCGAAGAACTACACCACCCGCTATCAGCAGAACTTCACCACGCTGGTGCAGGCCCAGGGCGACTGGCTGTTCCGTACCCAAGAAGACCTGCGCACCGAATTCGATACCACACCCGCCGGCTACAAACGCCTGAAACAACTGCACGATGCGTTCAAGAGCAAAGGCGTGGAGCTGGTCATCGTTTACCAGCCGACCCGTGGCCTGGTGAACCGCAACAAGCTGAACCCGGAAGAAAAAGCCAAATACGATTTCGACAAGGCCCTGACCAACTACAAGACCATGCTCGGGCGCTTCGCGCAGATGGGCTACGTGGTCCCCGACCTGTCACCACTGACCAACGAATCGCTGCCCGACACCCTGCCCGCCCACGATTTCTACTTCCGCGGCGACCAGCACTGGACCCCGTATGGCGCCCAGCGCACCGCGAAGATCGTCGCCGAGAAGGTCAAGCAGTTGCCGGCCTTCGCCGACATTCCCAAGCGTGAATTCGAGACCCATAAGTCGGGTCGCATGGGCAAGACCGGAACGTTACACAACATGGCGGGTCAACTCTGTGGCACCAGCTACGCGATCCAGTACATGGATCAGTTCACCACCGAGCCCAAGGGCGAAGCAGCGGATGGCGATCTGTTCGGTGAATCCGGCAACCCGGAAATCACCCTGGTCGGCACCAGCCACAGTGGCAAGAACTACAACTTCGCCGGTTTCCTCGAAGAGGCCATCGGCGCCGACATCCTCAACGTGGCATTCCCCGGCGGTGGCCTGGAAGGTTCGATGCTGCAGTACCTGGGCAGCCAGGAGTTCCAGACCAAGCCTCCGAAAATTCTCATCTGGGAATTCTCGCCGCTTTATCGCCTCGACCAGGAAACCATCTACCGCCAGATGATGGCGCTGCTCGACAACGGTTGCGAAGGCAAGGATGCACAGATGAGCAGCAGCGCCATGGTGAAGCCGGGCAAAAACGAACTGTTGGTCAACAGCAAGAACCTGGACCTGCGCAACAGCGACCACCAGGTCGACATCCGCTTCGCCGATACGTCGGTGAAAACCTTGCATGCCACCCTCTGGTACATGAATGGGCGTCATGAGGACATCAAGATCGAGAAACCGGAAACCTCCGAAACCGACGGGCGTTTCGCCTTCGAGTTGCGCACGGACGAAGACTGGGCCTCGCAGAATCTGCTGGCCGTTGAAGTCCAGGGGCCTGAAACACCAGGTGCCGCGCCGCAGAAAGTCGAAGCGAAAATCTGCAAACGTAACGTGTTCTCCGGCACCGGGCAGCGTACTGCTCAAGCCGGGCAATGAGGCTACCTCTTATGAACTGCATGCAAACCCGAGCTTTGAAACAGTTACTCGCGCCTTCCCTGCTGGCTCTGGCGATGTTCGCTGGCGCCACCCAGGCCGCCGCGCCACTGCGCCCGCCTCAGGGGTATTTTGCGCCAGTGGATAAATTCAAGACCGGCGACAAGAGCGAAGGCTGCGACGCAATGCCGACGCCCTACACCGGCGCCCTGCAGTTTCGCAGCAAATACGAAGGCTCCGACAAGGCCCGTTCGACTCTGAACGAGGAGTCGGAAAAGGCCTTCCGCGATACCACCGCCGACATCACCAAGATCGAGCGCGGCACCAGCAAGCGAGTGATGCAGTTCATGCGTGACGGTCGCCCGGAACAACTGGAATGCACCCTCGACTGGTTGACCGCCTGGGCCAAGGCCGATGCATTGATGTCCAAGGACTTCAACCACACCGGCAAGTCCATGCGCAAATGGGCATTGGGCAGCATGGCTTCGTCCTATATCCGCCTGAAATTCTCTGACTCGCATCCCCTGGCCACCCACCAGGAACAAGCGCAGGTGATTGAAGCCTGGTTCAGCAAAATGGCCGATCAGGTGGTCAGCGATTGGGACAACCTGCCGCTTGAACAGACCAACAACCACTCGTATTGGGCCGCCTGGTCGGTGATGGCCACGTCGGTCGCCATCAACCGCCGCGACCTGTTCGACTGGGCCGTGAAGGAATTCAAGGTCGGCGCCAATCAGATCGATGCCCAAGGCTTCCTGCCTAACGAACTCAAGCGCCAGCAACGCGCCCTCGCCTACCACAACTATGCCCTGCCGCCGCTGGCGATGATCGCCAGTTTCGCCCAGGCCAACGGTGTGGATTTGCGTCAGGAAAACAACGGTGCCTTGAAACGCCTGGGTGATCGCGTGCTGGCCGGCGTGGACGACCCGGATCAATTCGAGAAGAAAAACGGTAAAGGCCAGGACATGACCGATCTCAAGATCGACTCGAAATTCGCCTGGCTCGAACCGTTCTGCTCGCTCTACACCTGCGCGCCGAATGTGCTGGAACTCAAGCACAAGATGCAGCCGTTCAAGTCTTTCCGCCTCGGCGGGGACTTGACCAAGGTCTACGACCCGGCCAACGAGAAAGGCAAAGGTTCTTAAAGCTGACTGTATTCCCCTGTGGCGAGGGAGCTTGCTCCCGCTCGGCTGCGAAGCAGTCGTAACCCAGTGAACGCGGATTGATTGAGACACCGCGTCATCAGGTTTCAGGGGCGCTTCGCACCCCAGCGGGAGCAAGCTCCCTCGCCACAGGTAAGCGCACAGCATGCAATACAACCACCCCGGTTTTCAGTGGGGGGTTTGGGGGGGCCGTTGGCCCTTGACTGTTGGTTAAACATGGAGAGATCAGGATGGTATTTTCATCCAACGTGTTCCTGTTTCTGTTCTTGCCGATCTTTCTCGGCTTGTACTACTTGAGCGGGCAACGCTATCGCAACTTGCTGCTGCTGATCGCCAGCTACGTGTTCTACGCCTGGTGGCGTGTGGACTTCCTTGCGTTGTTCGCAGCCGTCACGCTGTGGAACTACTGGATCGGCCTGAAAGTTGGCGCCGCTGGTGTCCGGACCAAACCGGCCCAGCGCTGGCTGCTGCTCGGCGTCGCGGTGGACTTGTGCATCCTGGGCTACTTCAAGTACGCCAACTTCGGCGTGGAGAGCATCAACGCGATGATGACCTCGGTCGGTCTGTCGCCGTTCATCCTGACCCACGTACTGTTGCCGATCGGGATCTCGTTCTACATCTTCGAGTCCATCAGCTACATCATCGACGTTTACCGCGGCGATACCCCGGCCACCCGCAACCTGATCGACTTTGCCGCATTCGTAGCGATCTTCCCGCACTTGATCGCGGGCCCCGTGCTGCGTTTCCGCGACCTGGCCGACCAGTTCAACAACCGCACCCACACCCTCGACAAGTTCTCCGAAGGTGCCACGCGGTTCATGCAGGGTTTCATCAAGAAGGTGTTCATCGCCGACACCCTGGCGGTGGTCGCCGACCATTGCTTCGCCTTGCAGAACCCGACCACGGGCGATGCCTGGCTCGGCGCCCTGGCCTACACCGCACAGCTGTACTTCGACTTCTCCGGCTACAGCGACATGGCGATTGGCCTGGGCTTGATGATGGGTTTCCGCTTCATGGAAAACTTCAAACAGCCGTACGTCAGCCAGTCGATCACCGAGTTCTGGCGGCGCTGGCACATCAGCCTCTCCACCTGGCTGCGTGACTACCTGTACATCACCCTCGGCGGTAACCGTAAAGGCACGCTGATGACCTATCGCAACCTGTTCCTGACCATGCTGCTCGGTGGTCTGTGGCACGGCGCGAACATCACCTACATCGTCTGGGGCGCCTGGCACGGCATGTGGCTGGCAATCGAAAAAGCCATCGGCCTGAACACTTCGCCGCGCAGCTTCAACCCGATCCGCTGGGTCCTGACCTTCCTGCTGGTGGTCATGGGCTGGGTGATCTTCCGCGCAGAGAACCTGCACGTCGCCGGTCGCATGTACGGCGCAATGTTCAGCTTCGGCGAATGGTCGCTGTCGGAACTCAACCAGGCCAGCCTCACCGGTCTGCAAGTGGCAACCCTGGTGGTGGCTTACGTGACCCTGGCGTTCTTCGGCCTGCGTGATTTCTACACCAACCAGCCGCCGGTCAAGACCAAACCTGCGGTGAACATCGAAACCGACGGCCCGGCCGCGGCGACGCCTGGAATGATCAAAGCCGTACCGGGCGACAACCCGGCCAGCATCCACGAGCCGGGTTACACCGTCGGCGTTGAAGCGACTGTGCAACCGGCCTATTGGACCGCCGATTGGTCCCGTTACGTGATGCGCGCCCTGGTACTGCTGCTGTTCATTGCCTCGATTCTCAAACTCTCGGCGCAAAGCTTTTCGCCGTTCCTTTACTTCCAGTTCTGAGGGATCTGACCATGACCCGCTCATTACGCATCTTCTACATCGCGCTGTTCCTGGTGACCTTGCTGGTCCTGGGCGTGTGGTCGGTACGCAGCTTCTTCGGCTTCAGTACCAACGCCGATGCCACCGTGCTCAACGGGCGCTGGACCAAAGCCGTCGAGACGCACTATGACGACGAGTTCCCGATCAAGCGCCTGGGCACCAACCTTTGGGCCGCGCTGGATTTCAAACTGTTCAACGAAGGTCGTCCGGGCGTGGTGCTCGGTCGCGATCAGTGGCTCTACAGCGATGAAGAGTTCCACCCGATCGTCAACGAAGAGTTGAACCTGCAAGGCAACTACGCGCTGGTCGAAGGCGTGCGCCAGGAACTGAAAAAGCGAGGCGTGCAACTGGTGATGGCGATTGTTCCGGCCAAGACGCGTCTGTACCCGGAACACCTGGGTGAAGTGAAGCCAGCGAGTATCCACGCCAATCTGTATAAGGACTTCCACGCTCGCGTGGCGGCCGACAAGATCCTCGCCCCTGACCTGCTCGGCCCGCTGCAACAAGCCAAGCACGACGGTCAGCAAGTGTTCCTGCGCACCGACACCCACTGGACCCCGGAAGGCGCACAAGTCGCTGCCCAGACCCTGGCCAAAACCATTGCCGACAAGGCACCGCTCAGCGGCGAACCGCAAAACTTCGTCACCGAACCGGCGGAGAAGGTGACGCACAAGGGTGACCTGCGGTTGTTCCTGCCGCTGGACCCGTTGTTCGAGAACCTGATGCCGGCGCCAGAACCTTTGCAGAAGCGCAACACCGTGGCGGCCCAGGATCAACCGGCCGGTGATGACGCGCTGTTTGCCAACACGGAAGTGCCGGTGGCCCTGATCGGCACCAGCTACAGCGCCAACCCTAACTGGAACTTCGTCGGTGCGCTGAAAGAAGCGCTGCACAGCGACGTGGTCAATTACGCCGAAGACGGCCACGGCCCGATTCTGCCGATGCTCAGCTACCTGAAAAGCGATGCCTTCAAGAACAGCCCGCCACAAGTGCTGATCTGGGAGTTCCCTGAACGATATCTGCCTGTGAACAACGAAATCGGTGACGCCGACCCACAGTGGGTCGCAGAGCTTAAACAAGCCGGCGCGCGCCAACAAAACGTAGCTGTAAACACCAAATCCGAGACGCCCGACCGGGCGCAAAACTGAAAGAGAGGTACACCCATGACTTTCACTACTACTCCTCGCCGTCTCGCCAAGACCTTTGCTCTCGTTGCCGGCATGAGCGTGCTCTCGATGCAAGCCTTCGCCGGTGGCGACGCTGCCCTCTACGGCCCGACCGCACCGAAAGGCTCCACCTTCGTGCGGGTCTACAACGCCGGTAACGCTGAAGTCAGTGCTACCGTCGGCACCACCAACCTGAACGAAGTCGCGCCACTTTCCAGCACTGACTTCAGCTTCATGCCGGGCGGCGACTACAGCGCCAAGGTCGGTAGCCAGACCCTGCCGGTGAAACTGGCCGGTGATCACTATTACACCCTGGTCAACAACGCCAGCGGCGCACCGCAACTGATCGAAGAACCGCCGTTCAAGAACAAGCAGAAATCCCTGGTACGCGTGCAGAACCTCAGCGACAAGGCCCTGACCCTGAAAACCGCCGACGGCAAGACCGATGTGGTGCCGAACGTGGCCGCCAAGGGCCGTGGCGAGCGTGAAATCAACCCGGTGAAAGTCAGCCTGGCGCTGTACGAAGGCGACAAGAAAGTCGGCGACGTAAAGCCGGTTGCCCTGGAGCGCGGTGAAGCGGCGGTGCTGTACGTCACCGGCAACGGCAGCAGCCTGTCGCCAGTCTGGGTCAAGCGCCCAGTGTCGACGCGCTGATTAATTCATCAGGACGGTGATCACCCTGTAGCAGCTGGCGAAGCCTGCGTCCGACTGCGAAGCAGTCGCAATCCAAGCAACTCGGTCTTTCTGAATGACCGCATTGACGGGATTCACGACGACTACGTCGCCGAACGCAGCCTCGCAGGCTCGGCAGCTGCTACAGAATCGGTGAGCCGATCTGATTACGGAACAAAAACAAGAGTGAAACGACAGAACGTTCGTGGCTCTAACCAATCGATTTTAAAGGAGTAACAACATGATTCCGGTGATCTTGTCAGGTGGTAGCGGTTCACGTCTTTGGCCGCTTTCCCGTAAGCAATTCCCCAAGCAATTCCTCGCCCTGACCGGCGAACACACGCTGTTCCAGCAAACCCTGGAACGCCTGGTGTTCGAAGGCATGGATACCCCGATCGTGGTCTGCAACAAGGATCACCGCTTCATCGTCAACGAGCAGCTGAGCGCCCGTAAACTGGAAACCCAGCGCATCCTGATGGAACCGTTCGGCCGTAACACCGCGCCGGCCGTGGCCCTGACCGCGATGATGCTGGTCAATGAAGGTCGCGACGAGTTGATGCTGGTGCTGCCGGCCGACCACGTCCTGGAAGACCAGAAAGCCCTGCAACGCGCCCTGGCCCTGGCCACTGTGGCGGCCGAGCGTGGCGAAATGGTGCTGTTCGGCGTGCCGGCGACCAAACCGGAAACCGGTTACGGCTACATCAAATCCACCAACGATGCCCTGCTGCCGGAAGGCGTCAGCCGTGTCTCGCACTTCGTCGAAAAACCCGACGTGAAACGCGCCACCGAGTTCGTCCAGTCCGGCGGTTATTTCTGGAACAGCGGCATGTTCCTGTTCCGCGCCAGCCGCTTCCTCGAAGAGCTGAAAAAGCACGATCCGGACATCTACGACACCTGCGTACTGACCCTGGAACGTAGCGTGCAGGATGCCGACACCATCGACATCGACTCCGCCACCTTTGCCTGCTGCCCGGACAATTCCATTGACTATTCGGTGATGGAAAAAACCCAGCGCGCCTGCGTCGTACCGCTGACCGCGGGCTGGAGCGATGTCGGTTGCTGGTCGTCGCTGTGGGAAGTCAATGAAAAGGACGCCAACGGCAACGTCACCAAAGGCGACGTGGTCATCCAGGACAGCAAAAACTGCATGATCCACGGCAACGGCAAACTGGTGTCGGTGATCGGCCTGGAAAACATCGTGGTGGTCGAAACCAAGGACGCCATGATGATCGTCCACAAGGACAAGGTCCAAGGCGTCAAACAGATGGTCAACACCCTCAACGAACAGGGCCGCAGCGAAACCCAGAACCACTGCGAAGTCTATCGTCCGTGGGGTTCCTACGACTCGGTGGATATGGGCGGTCGTTTCCAGGTCAAGCACATCTCGGTCAAGCCGGGCGCGTGCCTGTCGCTGCAGATGCACCATCACCGCGCCGAACACTGGATCGTGGTCAGCGGCACCGCTGAAGTGACCTGCGACGAAAACGTGTTCCTGCTCTGTGAAAACCAGTCGACCTACATCCCGATCGCCTCGGTTCACCGTCTGCGCAACCCGGGCAAGATTCCACTCGAGATCATCGAAGTGCAATCGGGCAGCTACCTGGGCGAAGACGATATCGAGCGGTTTGAAGATATCTACGGTCGCTCCACCCCGATCGAGCGCGGCGTGTCGGTGAAAACCATCGCGCAGTAATCAATCAGCAAATCAAAAAGCCCTCGTCCAGCCCGCTGCGTTCCCTATCCGCAGCGGGTTGGGCGGGGGCTTTTTTACACATTCATGCAGCCTTACGGGTTGTGGCTGGTTTTCTATGCCAGCCACTGACCTTTATTGATCCTGGTATTTTGATCTCAAGTGTTCCATGAAACGCACTATCGATACTGTCAAGTAATGCTCGTGAACTCATTCTTCCCACCTGAACCGGACTGATTCCCGAGTTGCCTAACAGCAGCGCCTTCAATTCTTTCAGTGGGCCTTTAACCATTGGCACCGCGCTCAGGTCCGAAGAGTGTTTGGGATCGAGTACATCGGGAGAAGCAAAAAACTCTACCTTATCGAAATCTTTACCCAAGGCTGCCTCCAGCACCTTGTCATCCTCAAGATCGTATTCGGCAAAGTGTGTCATCGAGCCGAGAAACTTGCGTTCATTCACTTCTCCATTTATCGCCAGAAGAAAGAAGGTGAAGCCCATGTTCCCGGCCTTGGTCCAATCCTTTTCATTGGTATTGCCGCCCTTTCCGCCCAACGTCTTCAAGTTCTGGTGAACCAAAGAAAAGTTAGACGCGATTTCCATAAAGGGAGGTGTTTCGCCGCTGCTCCCGTAGACCGTGTAATGGCGCAAGGTAAAGTTCTGGGGCTTGGTCTTTTCAAGCACCGCAGGTGTTGCCTTTGCTGTTTTGAACTTCAGTTTGCCCTGAGTGATTGTGTTCATCATGTTGTAAGGAGTCACTCTGTCCGTATCGCTGTAATTGTCCTTATACGATTCAAAAATCTCGATCGCGGTACGCACTGCCGAGTTGGATTTTGAGTTTTCACCCTGCTCGTCAAAGAACGTTAACGGGTTGTTTCGAACCATCCGATACAGGTTCAAGCCATCCACAGCGCCTGCCGGATCGGTACTCGCCCATCGCCGCAACCACGGTATGTAGTACCGGAAGCCATAGCAATAAAGCCCCGTGGCATCCTGTTCCTTGCCCGAATAACGAATGGTTTTATAGTCCACTTCAATCGCGTCGTACCACGCGGTCTCGCCAAAGGGATAAAAAATTTCCCGGCTGATGATTTGCGCGTCATCGGCCAGTTCCACGGTGCAGGAGCTCAGGTGATCGACCAGGGTGTAGCGGTACTGATCGTTGACACCGGACGGTGGCTCGCTGTCCCAATGCAACACCCGCACGGTGTTGAGGCCAGCCTGCGCGGTGATGACCTGCAACACCACCCCGGTGCCACTGTCGGTACGAAGTTCCAAACCCTGCAAGTAACGCACTTCAGCTATCACGGTGCGAGCCCTGGTCTGCAACGCGCGGATTTTGCGCACCCGCTGGCCAGCGCCATCGTAAAAATAGCACTCACCGTCATTGCGTCGGGAGGCGCGTTCCACCGGGCTGACCGAGCGCAATTGATTGCGCAGATCCCAGGTCAACAACCGTCCCTGGTCCAACTCCAGCAAATTACCTTTGGCGTCGAATGCGGCGGCGATGTCCTCTTCCGTGGGCGGCACGCCGTTGCGCCAGGGCAGGCAGCGATTGCTGTAGCGGGCAGCTTTCAAATCGCGCCCATGTTTTTGCGCGCCGATGTGGGTCAGCTTCAGCAGATTGCTGCCCTCGTCATAGTGGTAAATCTGCCGATAGTTGCTAACCGCCGCCGGATCGGTGCGACCAACCGACTCGGGTCCTTGATCGGGACCGCCCGCCTCCCAGCCAAAGGCTTCGATCAACTGGTACAGGCTGTTGTAGATGAAGCGACTGATCGGGTCGATGCGCTGGTTGGCGAAGTAGCGCACGGGCAGGGCCTTGTCCTCGATGCTCAAGACATTGCCCATCCGGTCATAGTCGTAGATCAGATGCTGCAACATTCGGGCACTGGCATCCTGTGCCCGACGCTCCATCAACAAACCGTCTTCGGGTCGATAGGCCAGCGTCGTCCGCACCCCGTTACCCGCGACCTCCTCTTCGACTTGCCCTTGGGCGCTGTAGCGGATCTCGCTGACCAACGTTTGCCAAATGGATTGATCCTTCAATTGCAGTCGGCTTTCGCGCAATCGGCCATCGACGGTCAGACCGAAAGTCTGACGATTACCCTTGGCATCGGTCTGTTCCAGCACATCACCCAACGGGCCGAAACGCCACCTGGACGTCGCCCCAGTCCCCGGTTCGAGCAGCCGTCGGCGATCATCAATCGATTCCGGCCAATCGGGGGTTACCGGCTCAAGGGTGAAGTGGCGGGTGTTTTCGATGCCTTCACCGCTGATCGCAAACGAGTCGAACAGTACGCTGCCCGCCGGGTCGTCATGGCGAATCAGTTTGCCGTACTGGTTAAGGTCCTGATGACCCTGGCCCGGGTAGCCATAAGCAAAGCGCTCGACACAGCGACGGGGCTCCACGGCGCCCTGTTCGAACACCGCCACGGGCCGCAGCAAATCGTCATATTCGACCTCGCGACGTGTTTGGCGGCTGTCCCAGTCCGACAACACTTCGTCGGCCAGACCGCGCAGGGTGATCTGCGTTCCGGCATCAACGCTGTCCGTGCGCAACGCGTTCCCGGACAGCGAATACACCGTGATCAGATTGGGAGGGGTCAGGGGATCGTCTTCTTGCAGCGCCCATAACCGCGGATCCCACTGTTTGACTGCACGTCCTGCGCCATTGTGAGCAGTGCGATTGATGCGGACCTCAGCGGGCAGGTTTTCGATGGCGCGCCAGTAATCTACCAAGCGAATCGACAGGCCGCGCGGATCGAAGATCCTCAGTGTGGGCGTCTTGTGGTGCATTTCCATCGCCTCTGTCCATCGAATAACAGCCCCGTCGGCCAATGTCTTCTAACGTTTCAAGAACATGGCTGGCTACTGTCAGAAATTACAGTACCGACCAACGGTACAACCCCTTGCTCACCGAATATCCATTCTCGTGCCCCTTCGGTAGGATGTCGGTTATCCGTTCATGGAGCGTTCAAACATGTTCATCGGCGTCCTGCTGGTCATCACCTGGCTGATCCTGCTGCTGCGCTACCCGGCCAAGGCCGTGCCGGTTTCCGTGGCGGCCGCTGTCGGATTGGGCCTGGTGGCGACGTGGGTGTTCTGGATGGACAACCGCGAAATCAAGCAACTGGCACGCCTTGAGCTGCGCATCACTTACGCACCCGAGCACTGCCCGGCAGATCGGCCATTGAAGCTCACGATGAAAAACGGCAACGACGTGCCACTGATCGAATTGCGCTGGCGCATCGCGGCGTATGCGCCGGGCGATACGGTGAACCTGGCCGACAATCAATACGCCGCGCCACGTTATCGCGGCCCCGGCGAATTGCAGGCCGGCGGCAGTTGGGAAGACTGCTTGCCGCTACCGCCCTTGCGCCCCGGCTACCGCCCGCAAACCCTGGAATTTCGCGCTGAACGGTTGCAGGGTAGTTTCTCCGACTGATCCCCCTTTTTCTTTTGCACAAGGACCGCGCCATGCCTGTTGCGTTGATTACCGGTTGCTCCAGCGGCATTGGCCGCGCACTTGCCGACACCTTCAAAAATGCCGGTTACGAAGTCTGGGCCAGTGCTCGCAAGGCTGAAGACGTCGCGGCTCTGACTGCTGCCGGTTTCACCGCCGTGCAGCTGGACGTTAACGATGGCCCGGCCCTCGAACAGTTGAGCGAGCGGATCAACCAGCAACGCGGCGGCCTCGACGTGCTGATCAACAATGCCGGTTATGGCGCCATGGGGCCGCTGCTCGATGGCGGCGTGCCGGCCATGCAGCGCCAGTTCGAAACTAACGTGTTTGCGATTGTCGGCGTCACTCGCGCGATGTTCCCGGTACTGCGTCGCGCCCGGGGGCTGGTGGTGAACATCGGCAGCGTTTCCGGGGTTCTGGTCACGCCGTTTGCCGGTGCCTACTGCGCCTCGAAAGCCGCCGTGCATGCCTTGAGCGATGCGCTGCGCATGGAGCTGGCGCCGTTCGGCGTGCGGGTCATGGAAGTTCAGCCCGGTGCTATCGCGTCCAGCTTCGCGAAGAATGCCGGCCACGAAGCCGAGCAACTGATCACCGAACAATCACCGTGGTTTCCGCTGCGTGAAGGTATTCGTGCACGGGCCAAGGCCTCTCAAGATAAACCAACGCCGGCCAGTGAATTTGCCGCCGGTTTGCTCAAGGCTGTGCAGCAGAGCAAACCACCGCGTCTGGTGCGTTTGGGTAACGGCAGCCGGGCGTTGCCGTTAATGGCGGGGTTATTGCCAAAAGGGTTGCTGGAGTCGGGGTTGATGAAGCGGTTCGGGTTGCGCGGGCAGCTCTGAGACCGCGAAGGCGTCAAAACACACTTTCAGACTTTCAGGAAACAGCATGACCGACTACACCGAATACTTTGACGAAGTGATCCAGGCCCACGTAGCCATCGAGCAATGGTTGGCCGAGGAACGGGACGAGGCCGAGCTTGAGCAATTGCTGACGCGTTTTTCGCCGCAGTTTTCCATGGTCTCGCCGTTGGGCCGGGTGCTGGATTTCGAGGCGTTGAATGAATTGTTTCTGTTGGCGGGCGGGAAGAAGCTCGGGTTCAGGATCGAGCTCAGCGAGTTGCGAGGTGTCGCGCTGTATGACGGTGGCGCAGTGGTCAGTTACCGCGAGCAACAGACCGATGCGACGGGGCTGCATTCTGATCGGCGGTCCTCGGCGGTGTTTGAGAAACAGGCCGATGGCAAGGTGGTTTGGCGGCATTTGCATGAGACGTTTTGCCAAGGCTGACACGGCCACTTTTTGTGGCGAGGGGGCTTGCCCCCTCGCCACAGGTTATTCGCCAGCCGGGGGGTTCACCACCACCGTACACGTAATCCCCGCCGCCAACAGCACGCCCTCCGGCACTTCATCAATGTGAATCCTTACTGGCACCCGCTGCGCCAGACGCACCCAGTTAAAGGTCGGGTTCACATCAGCGATCAGCTCGCGACTTTCCGGATTATCGCGGTCGTAGATGCCGCGAGAAATACTTTCCACGTGGCCCTTGAGCACTTCGCCACTCATCAATTGCATGTCGGCTTTATCGCCCACGCGAACATGCGGCAGTTTGGTTTCTTCGAAGAAGCCATAAACCCAGAACGAATTCATGTCGACCACCGCCATTTTCGCTTCGCCGATGCGCGCATAGTCACCGCGATGGACGTTGAGGTTGGTGACGTAGCCGTCCACCGCCGCCCGCACTTCGGTGCGTTGGAGGTTCAGTTCGGCGGCTTCCAGTTGCGCTTGTGCGTTCTGGTAATCGGCCAGGGCCGAGTCGGCGATGTTGGTGGCGTCGTCGCGGTTTTCCCTGGAGATCACCAGGTTGTCGAGGTCGGCGCGGCGATGGGCGTTGACCTTGCGCATCTCCCACGTGGCCTTGCGCGAGGCCACCAGGCTCTGCGCCTGTTTCACCGCGAGGCGGTAATGCTCGGGGTCGATGCGCATCAGCAAGTCGCCCTTTTTCACCAACTGGTTGTCGCGTACCGGCACCTCCACCACCTCACCGGTCACGTCGGCGGCGACGTTGATGATGTCGGCGCGCACCCGGCCGTCACGGGTCCAGGGCGTGTTCATGTAATGCACCCACAGGGTCCGGCCGATCCACAGGGCAAGGGCCAGCACCAGCAGGGTCGCGAGCAGGCTGAAAAGCTTTTTCATCAAGGCCTTCTTCAGTGATAGAGAGTCAACGGTAGACAGTCAGCGCCAAGGCGCCGAACAGACAGGTAAACAGGCTCAGGCGCAGCAGCGCCGGGTGCCAGAAGAAACGGTACAGATCGAACCCGGACAAGAATCGGTCAAGGGCCCAGGCCAGCGCCGCCGCAATGAAAAACATCAGGGTCATGGTCGGCATGTACACGCCGTGGAAGGCGATTTCACGAGGCATGTTCAAGTCCTTGGGGCTTGGCAGTGGTGTATGAAGCCAGCGGCGATTGCGGGTCGAGCAACGAGGTGCGGATGAAGTGCAGGTAACTCTTCACCCGGCGTAATGCGGAGGTATCAAAGTGCGGCGCAAAGGGTTCGTCGGTGGCCTGCACGCGACCGATCGCGTGGTCGACGGCGACCAGCGCCCGCTCCAGATTGCTCTGGCCCGGTTGCAGAAACAGCCGTACCAGCGAACGCCCCATTACCCGGATGGACTGGCGCCACGGCTGGGATTCGGCATACGCCGGGTGCACCGGCAGAATCGCTTGTTCCTTACGCAGTTCGATAATCGCGTGGCCGACTTCCAGCACCACCAACATCCAGCGCAACAAGTCCCGCTGCACCTGCGGCTGTCCTGCGGCGAGGCCATAGGCCTGATGCAGCAAGTCCCGCGTACGGCTTTCGAAACTCGACGCCAGCCCTTTGAGTTTGCCGCTGATGGCGTACACCACTTGCCCGCGCAAGTCCTGCTCCAGCCGCCGCCACAGCCAGCGGCTGTTGGGCGGCAGAATGATTGCCCCGGCCGCCGCGCACACCAGCATGCCCATGACCATGGCGATGTAGTCGTTGATAAAGGCGTAAGGGTTGTAGACCGTAAGGTTGTCCGGCACCGAACCGGTGCTGAAGAAGATCAGCAACCCCAGGCCGACACCGGCGTATTGCGGCCGAGAAGTGAGGAACGAGCCGAGCACGATCACCGGCGCGAGCATCACGCAAAGCAATGGAAAACCGTCGATCCAGGGGAAGATGAAAAACATCTCGACGAAGCCGATCAGCGCCCCGAGCAAGGTCCCGCAGGCCATCTGAAACGCCATGCGCTTGGGGTTTGGCGTCGCGGCTGACAGGCCGACGGTGGCGGCGGCGATCAGGGTCATGGTCGCCCCGCTCGGCCACGCGGTGGCCACCCAATAGCTGCCGAGCACCACAAGGATGAACGCGGCGCGAATCCCCGACGCGGCCGAGGCCAGCCAATTGGTTTGCGGGGTGAAGGGTTCGTCCCAACGCTCCCGTTCGTGGCTGTGATCGGCCAGGGACGCGTGGGTCTGTGCATAACTGTGCAAGTCGTCGACGAAGCGATAAAGCAGTTCGTAGGCGGTGTGAAAATCCAACTGCTCGGCGTCGCTCGGATCGTTCTCCTGAAAGCTCGCCCGCAGCTTGCGCACCCGCGCCGGCAAGTTGTCCTTATAGGTCGCCAAGGCGCTGGTCAGGCGAGCGGCATCAGGGCTGGTCAGCGCACGGCCGCTGAAACCGTCGAGCACTTCGGCCAAGTCCTGCAACCCTGGTTTGATCGCCGCGACAACATGATCGGCGCCACTGCCGCGCAGGCGCTCGAGCAACTGATGCAGGGCATTGAAGCGCGTGGTGACGCCCATGAATTCGCTGTTCAAGCGACTGAGCCGCCCATTGCGCCGACGCATGTGCGGGTCTTCGAACACCGTGACACTGCGCAGTCCTTCCAGGCCCACCGCTTCGGCGATGAACCGAACGTTGCTTGCTTCAAACGCTTCGCGCCGACTGCGACCGCGCAAGCCATCAGTGACGAACAACGCAAACACACCGAAGCGCTGATACAACGCATTGCGCATCGCCGCACTGGCGGTTTGCGGCAGGATCGCGGCGCTGACCAGCGTCGAGCAGAGAATCCCCAGAGAGATTTCCAGCACTCGCCAGACCGCAGCCATGAATGCGCCGTCCGGGTGAGCCAGAGCGGGCAGCCCAACCATCGCCGCCGTATAACCGGCGAGCACAAATCCATAGGCGCGAAAGTTGCGACAACGCGCTGCGCCAGCCGTGCACAGGCCGACCCAGATCGCCAGCGAGCCGAGGAACAGTTCGGTGTTCTGCGCGAACAAGGCAATCAGCGCGACCATCACCGCCGACCCGGCCAACGTGCCGAGAAAGCGATAGAAACTCTTGGCGAACACCTGGCCGCTTTGCGGTTGCATGACGATGAACACGGTGATCATCGCGGTGCGTGGTTGCGGCAATTCAAGACGCATGGCCAGCCACAACGTGAGGAATGCGGCGAACAGCACCTTGAAAATGTAGACCCAGGTCACGCCGTCGCTGCGCGCCCAGTCGAAGAACCCCCGGCGCCATTCAAGGGAATACAGCCAGCGCAAAGGTGCGGGCAAGGGAGTCATGAAATCGTGCTCAATGGTCTAGGGCTTGAGGAACTGTGGGTGTGCCTGAAACGTCGTGCTCACTTCAAAAGGCTCGGGGTTTTCGGGGGCAGGGTTTTCTCGGCACTCGGGACGTCGTTGCCAGCGCCAAGGCCTCCGCCCAAAGCAGTCACCAGCTCAGCATGAGCACTCAACCGCGCAGCCTGAACCTGCTGCTGCACTTGCTGTTGCTTGAACAGCAAAGTCTGCGCATTGAGTACGTTGAGGTAATCGGTGAGCCCACGTTGATAGGCGATCATCGCGATGTCGTAGGTCTTCTGCGCCGTGGCCACCGATTCGGCGGCGAACGTTTGCTGCTTGTCCATCGACTCGCGGCGGATCAACTGGTCGGAGATGTTCTTCAGCGCATTGACCAGCGTCTGGTTGTATTTGGCCACGGCGATGTCATAACCGGCCGAGGCTTCACCCAGCTCGGAACGCAAGCGGCCGCCGTCAAAAATCGGCAATGTAATCGCAGGTCCCACGCTGTAGTTGAGCTTCTTGCCGGTCAGGAACTCCAGCGCACCGCCGCCAGTGGCCATGTAACCGAGGCTGCCGACCAGATCGACGTTGGGGTAGAAGCCTGCGTGAGCGACATCGATGCCCCGCGCCTGGGCCGCCACTTGCCAGCGACTGGCAACCACGTCCGGGCGTTGACCGAGCAATTGCGCCGGCAGCGACGACGGTAACTTCAGCGCCGTCCCCAACGACAGCGTCGGCCGTTGCAACTGCGCGCCCTCCCCCGGTCCCTTGCCGGCCAAGGCCGCGAGCTGGTTACGGCTGAGGGCGATTTCTTCATCCAGCGCATCAAGCTGGCGATGGGTTTCCGGTAGCGGCGTTTCGGCCTGGCTGACTTCGAAGTGCGTGCCGATGCCACCGTCCAGGCGTTTTTGCGCCAGGTCGAGGATTTGTTGTTGCTGCTTCAGGGTCGCCGCGACGATGTCCCGTTGCGCGTAATGCAACGAGAGCTCGATGTAGGCGCGCACGATGTTGTTCTGCAATTCAAGCTGGGCCTGCCGTGCTTCGGCAGCGCTCATGTGCGCCATGTCCACCGCTCGCTCGGTGGCGTTGCTTTCGCGCCCCCAGAGGTCGAGGGCATAGCTGAAGCCCAGCGCGGCGTTGTTGTCCCAAGTGGTGGTGTTGGCCAACTCACCGGGCCCGTAGAACTGATCGGTGGGCCAGTTGTGGCGTTTGAGGGTCGACTGGCCATTGATCTGCAGCGACTCGGCGGACTCGGCAATACCCGCCATGGACCGGGCCTGACGCACCCGTGCGGCGGCCATGGCCATGTTCGGACTGTCTTGCAGGGCGAGGGAGATCCAGCGGTTCAGTTGCGGGTCGCCGTAGGCCTGCCACCATTGGGCGGTGGGCCAGTGAGCGTCCCGGGCGGCGCTCTGGATGGCTTCGTCGGTGGCCAGTGAATTGGCCTCCAGTGCCTTGCCTTCTGGGGCAATACCGCCGGTTCCGATGCAGCCGCTGATTGCCAGGGTTAAAGCCAAAACACTGAGCGTCTTGAGCGCTCTGTTGATGCGACGCGGCACTGCTGCAAATTCCTGAAAGGGGGGAGAGTCACGAGATCCTGTAGGAGCCGGCTTGCTGGCGATGGGAACGCCGCGGTCTATCTGAAGACCGCAGTGATGCCATCGCCAGCAAGCCGGCTCCTACAGTCGGCGCAATTCTAGGGGTGGGCCTTGTTGGCGATAAGCCGGGATTCTTGTGAATCTTTGTTACCGTTAACGAGATAATCCCTTGGTCGGGGTCTCAGTCTCTGAAACTTCGTGTCACAATTTGCCATCCGCCAAGAGAGCACCCCATGGACACTTTGCAAAACATGCGCGCCTTCAGTTACGTGGCCGAGGCCGGCAGCTTCACCGCCGCCGCCGTACAACTGGACACCACCACGGCCAACGTCTCGCGCGCGGTCTCCAACCTGGAGGCCCACCTGCAAACCCGCCTGCTCAACCGCACCACCCGGCGCATTGCCTTGACCGAAGCGGGCAAGCGCTATCTGTTGCGCTGCGAGCAGATCCTGGCCTATGTCGAAGAAGCCGAAGCCGAGGCCAGCGACGCCCACGCGCGCCCGGCCGGGCAACTCAAGGTGCACACCATGACCGGCATCGGCCAGCACTTCGTGATCGACGCCATCGCTCGCTACCGCAAGACCCACCCCGACGTGACCTTCGACCTGACCATGGCCAACCGTGTGCCGGACTTGCTCGACGAGGGCTACGACGTGTCCATCGTGCTCGCCAGCGAACTGCCCGACTCGGGCTTCGTCTCCCAGCGTTTGGGCATCACCTACAGCATCGTTTGCGCATCCCCCGCCTATGTAAAAGCCAATGGCTGCGCGCAGAAGCCCAGCGACTTGCTCAATCACATGTGCTTGCGCCTGGTGAGCCCGGTGATCCCGCTGGAAAAGTGGGCTTTCGATGGCCCCGAAGGCCAGGAAATGGTCACCATCAACAGCTCACCGTTCTTGGTGAACTCCGCTGACGCGATGAAGACAGCGATCACCAGCGGCATGGGGGTTGGGGTGTTGCCGGTGTATGCGGCGATTGAAGGGCTGCGCAACGGTACGCTGGTGCGGGTGATGCCAAAGTACCGCTCGCAGGAATTGAATCTGTATGCGATTTACCCGTCGCGGCAGTATCTGGACGCGAAGATCAAGACCTGGGTCGAATACTTGCGTGGATCGTTGCCGGAGATTCTGGCGGCGCATCAGGCGGAATTGGCGGCGTATGAATTGAGCGGCAGCTTGGGCGGGGCTCGGCTGGCGAACTGATTTCACGGTCCTACAGACGCGGTGATTTTGGGGGATGTTTCCGACGAGTTCTGTCGGTTGTTGGGTCGGAAGCGAAGTGGGTAGGCTTTGTGGGTCGCTGCAAAATCAGCGATCAGGTCTGGAAAACCTGGCGAACACTGACCACACCCCATGGCATACTGCGGCGCTTTTTACTGCACGCAATCCTTGTTATGGCGGCTGTGCGCGGGAGACCTTCGGGTCTGCCGGGTTTTGGTGGGTGTTCCGGTTTTTCCAGTCCGCGCACAGCTGCCACCCTTTCGTCTGGAAAACGAAAGATGGCAGTTCCACTTCATCTGCCAATGAGTAACTTCCGCATGATTAAAGAAACACCGAACCCTCCGGAAACCGACGACGTTTCCCCCTACGAATCTCTCGATTCGAAAAAACTCAACGAAGCCGCCGAACGAGCGCTCGATCACTACCTCAAGCCCACTCCGAAAAAACCAGAAGGCCGCAAGCCAAGCAGGATGTTTCAGGTCGCGCCGGACATGGACAACGAGAGCCTGCTGGCCCATGTCTGCGAATCCCTGGCCTCGGCCAGCGTCATGACCAGCGACATTGCAGCCTATGTCGACGCCCCGCAGCGGCATACGATCCTGGCGATCCAGCAGGTCATCATGCTGGCCGAACTGGCGGTGAACCGGGTGCTGGATAACGTCGACGTACCGAAGCCCGCGCCACATAGCTGACGCATTGTAGGAATGACCTGTGGCGAGGGGGCTTGCCCCCGTTTGAGTGCGTAGCACTCACAATATCTTTGGACCACCAGAGATTTTGGGGCTGCTTCGCAGCCCAACGGGGGCAAGCCCCCTCGCCACAGGTCGCTCCTACAGTTTTGGATGGCGTACACCCTCGCATAATGTCCGCGAAGAATGTTAGCTTGCTTGGCAATCTCCACGCCCGACGAGCCCCTCTCCAATGAAAAAAACCGTCCTCGCCTTCAGCCGCATCACTCCGCCCATGATCGAACGCCTGCAACAGGATTTCGACGTGATCGTGCCGAATCCGAAAAACGGCGACATCGCCGCCCAGTTCAACGAAGCCCTGCCCCACGCCCACGGCCTGATCGGCGTTGGTCGCAAACTCGGCCGGGCGCAACTGGAGAACGCCAGCAAACTGGAAGTGGTGTCCAGTGTCTCCGTCGGCTACGACAACTATGACCTCGCCTACTTCAACGAACGCGGGATCATGCTCACCAACACCCCCGACGTGCTCACCGAAAGCACCGCCGACCTGGCCTTCGCCCTGCTCATGAGCAGTGCCCGCCGCGTCGCCGAGCTGGACGCCTGGACCAAGGCAGGCCAATGGCAAGCCACCGTCGGTGCACCGTTGTTCGGCAGCGATGTGCATGGCAAAACCTTAGGCATCGTCGGCATGGGCAACATCGGCGCGGCCATCGCCCGTCGTGGTCGACTGGGCTTCAACATGCCGGTTATCTACAGCGGCAACAGCCGCAAGACCGCACTGGAACAGGAACTCGGCGCACAGTTCCGTAGCCTGGATCAACTGCTGGCCGAAGCCGATTTCGTCTGCCTGGTGGTGCCGCTTAGCGAAAAAACCAGGCACCTGATCAGCCACCGCGAACTGGCGTTGATGAAACCGAGCGCCATTCTGGTGAACATCGCCCGTGGCCCGGTGGTAGACGAGCCGGCGCTGGTCGAAGCGCTGCAAAACAACCGGATTCGTGGCGCCGGGCTGGACGTTTACGAGAAAGAACCACTGGCTGAATCACCGCTGTTCCAACTGAAAAACGCCGTGACCCTGCCGCATATCGGCTCGGCCACGCACGAAACCCGCGAAGCCATGGCCAACCGTGCGTTGGCTAACTTGCGCAGTGCCTTGTTGGGTGAAAGACCGCAGGATCTGGTGAACCCACAAGTGTGGAAAGGCTGATCAAAAAGGGCGGGTGTTTTAAACACCTGCCCGTTCTCGGCATATTGTCGACTTCATATTGCCGTTGCTGATTTATATCGCTATCAGAATCGAGCGCTGAGTTGTTCAGCGCTCGGTCAAAGCATCAGGCCAATTTGCCGCTTCCCTGCACCATCGGTGCCTTGGGCTTACGAAACACCAGTACATTGCCCAACATCACCAGCACCAACCCCACCAATGCCGGCGCCGTCCATTGATAGCCCTCGGCAAACGCCGACACATTCAGCGCCACCACCGGGAATAACACGGTGCAATACGCCGCCCGCTCCGGCCCCATGCGCCCGACCAGCGTCAGGTAGGCAGTGAAGCCGATCACCGAGCCCGGAATCACCAGGTACAGCAACGAGCCGATGTAACGGGCGTTCCATTCCATGTCGAACGGGATGCCTTTGACCAGGCACCACACCGACAACATCGCTGCGCCATAAGCCATGCCCCAGGCATTGGTGGTCAGGGGTTTCAGGCCGGCCCTCTGCTGCAGACTCGACAGCATGTTGCCCGCCGAGAAGCACAAGGTTCCGAGCAACGCCAGAGCCAACCCGAGCAAGGTTTCCGGGCTGGCGGTATGACCGGCCAGCTCCGGCCAGAACAACAGGCCCAAGCCGAGCAAGCCCAACGCGCCGCCCATCAACACGTTGCGGGCGATTTTCTGGCCGAAGAACACCCGCGCATTGAAGGCGTTCCACAACGTGGCGGTGGAAAACACCACGGCGACCAGACCGCTGGGAATCCACTGGCTGGCGGTGAGGAAGCACATGAAATTGATACAGAACAGGCACAGCCCCTGCGCCAGGCAAATCAGATGCCCGCGACGGTTCATCACTTGCAGACGCCGGCTAAGCAACAACATCACGAACAGCACCAGCGCGGCGAGGCCGAAGCGATAGACGATCGACACCGGAATCGCCACCACGCCCAATTGCCATTTCAAGGCAATCCAGGTGGTGCCCCAGATCAATACGGTCAGCAGGTATAGCGAGAGGTTCATGGTGAAGACTCCTGAATAGGCCTTCAGTGTCCGGCGCGCCCCCCTTTTTCACTTGCATAAACTTGCGCTTTTGTCGGCCCGCAGGCTGGCAGGCCAGCGTCTACGGAGTAGGATGCAAGGCGTTGGAGAGAACCGATCATGGCCGCACTGGAAACGTTGCAAGTCTTTCAAGCCCTCAACCGCTCGCCCAATGCTCGCCTGGAGCACAGCGCCGAGCTCGGTGACGGCATGGCTGCGGCTTTGTGGAGCAACCACCATGACGCCCAGGACTACGAAGCGCCGAGCCATCACACTTTGTCGTGCTACATCGCCGGCGGCACCGGCACCTTTCGCCGCGACCAGCCCGGCACCAAGGGCGGCCCGGACAAGCTGTGCATTCTGCCGGCCGACCATCAGTCAGGCTGGGTGATCAACGGCGACATTCGCCTGGCCCACCTGTATTTCAGCCCCGAACAATTTGCCCTTGGTTGCGTCACGTTGCTGGATCGCGAGCCACGGGAATTGCAGTTGCGCGAGCGCACGTTCCTCGAAGACCCGCAGCAAGTACGGCACTTTCGGCAGTTGATCAGCCTCAACTGGGACGAACCCGGCGAACGCCTGCTCACCAGCAGCCTGGCCCACGAGATGCTCAGCCACGCCTTGCTCAGCCAGGTCGGTGTGCGTCAGGGCCTGCGCCTCAAGGGTGGATTGGCGGCGCATCAGCGGCGGCAACTGGTGGAGTTCATCGACAGTCAGTTGGCGGAGGCGATCAGCCTTGGGCAATTGGCGAGCTTGTGCGCGCTGTCGGAATATCACTTTGCGCGGATGTTTCGTGTGAGCTTCGGCTTGCCGCCGCATCAGTATGTGTTGGCGCGGCGTCTGAGCCGCGCGCGGGAGTTGTTGCGCGCATCGTCGCAGCCGTTGGGGGAGATTGCGCTGGCGTGCGGTTTTGCCAGTGCGAGCCATTTCACCAACCGGTTTCGACAGGCATTGGGTGGGACGCCTGGGGAGTATCGGCAGGCGTTTTTACGCTAGAACAAAGAGTAAAAGATCACAGCCTTCGGCAGCTCTCGCGCCAGAAACAAAACGGGCCTGCAATCGCAGGCCCGTTTTAATCAGGAAGGTAAAAGGTGAATCAGGCCTCAGCCATTGAGCGCAGCCTGTTCGTTCTCGAGAAACTCATCCTCAAGCAGCGCATCGGCATGAGCGCCCCTATCGAACGGCACCACAGCGGCGCGTGGTTTGCCGCGTAATTTGCCAAACATATGCTCCAGCGCATGTTCAAGTTTTTCGGCTGCCCCGTCGATCGCCTGTTCCAGGGAGTCAGCTTTATGGGTAACGGAAATTGGTTGGTGGCCTTTTGGCCGCGCTTCCAGCTGGCAGCGCATGTCATGGGGACCAGGCTTGTCGCCGTTCTCGTCCCGCAGATGGACCTCGACGCGGGTCAGGTCCTCTTCATAACGTTCGAGCGTGCTCTCAATGGTAGTACGTACCCACTCCTCCAGTCGTTTACTGCTTTGAATATGGTTATCGCTATTGACTTGGATTTGCATAGTTCTTCCCTTATTTCAGCTAGCTCGCAAGAGGCGCATCGGCTGGCCCTTGGGCGTCATCACCGCAACCTCTTGGTTACACAATCGGTGTGTGCGCGGAACATTTCAACCCCTAAAAAAAGATAAATATTCATACGCAAAAAAAGCCGGACAACGAGCAAAAGCGCTGTTAATGTCGGGAGTTGGGTCGGCCCTGTCTTCAGTCACAAATGGTCACATCTGCCGCTCCCCCCAACGGATGCAGGTCACGAAAAATCCCCGCCTCTTCCACCAGCCAGTCATGCACCGCGCGTACGCCCGGATGGCTCAGCGCACCCGGCGCGTAGAGCAGCACGTAGCGCTTGTGATTAGGCACCGCCAGGCCAAACGGCACGATCAGCGTGCCCCGTTCCAGCTCATCGTTAAGCAGCGTTCGCCGCGCAATCGCCACGCCCATCCCGGCAATCGCCGCTTCGATGGTCAGGTGATTGCGGTTGAAGGTGTGCCCGCGCCGCACGTCCGCGCCTTCGAAACCGATGGCATTGAGGTAAAACTCCCATTCCGCGTATTCGTAACTGCCGCGCCAGGCGGTGATGTCGTGCAACAACGGAAAGTGCATCAAGTCTGCCGGGCCGTGCAGCGGCGGCCGCCCTCGCAACAGGCTCGGGGCGCACACCGGAAATATCTGCTCGTCGAGCAAGGCTGTGGATAACAATCCGGGATAGCTGCCGTCATTCAGATCGATCGCCAGGTCGAAATCTCCCTCGTGCAACGGCACGCTGCTGTCCTCCGCCACCAGGCGCAATTGAATGTCCGGAAAACGCTGCTGCAAACGCGGCAAACGCGGGGTCAGCCATTTGCTCAGGAACGAGGGAATCGAACGCACCCGCAAAATCCCGCTGATCATTCCAGCATCCAGTCGTCGCAATTCTGCGTCGATGCTGCCGTAAGCCTCGTTGACCGTAATGGCCAGGCGCTGGCCTTGCGCACTCAATTCCACGCCACGAGCGCGACGGTGGAACAGGCGAAAACCCAGCCGCTCTTCCAGTTGCCGAATTTGCTGACTGACCGCACCCGGCGTGATGTGCAGTTCTTCGGCACAACGGGTAAACGACAGGTGCCGCGCGGCACAGGAAAACACGTGCAGCCAGACATAAGTCTGGGCGTGCAATTGACGACTCATCGTTTAGTCCTGCTAAAGGCTATCTTAGGAAGTTTCGTTGGTCACGTAGGACCGAGGTAGGCAGTATCGCCGACATTGCGCTTGGCCTACAAAAATGGCGGCGATTTCTCTTCCATTGCTTGTATAGGCTTTAGCATGGCTATCAGTGTTTTCGATCTCTTCAAAGTCGGCATCGGTCCGTCCAGTTCCCACACCGTCGGCCCGATGCGCGCTGCAGCGACCTTTGCCCAAGCACTGATTGAGCAGAATTTGCTGGCCGCCGTCCGTCGGGTCGAAATCCGCCTTTACGGTTCGCTTTCAGCCACCGGCGTCGGCCATGCCACCGACCGCGCCTGTGTCATGGGCCTGATGGGCGAATGGCCGGATAGCATCGACCCGACCACCATCGATTCGCGTATCCAGCACATGCGGGAAACCGGCAAGCTGTCCCTGGCCGGCAAAGCGACCATCGCCTTCAACTGGCAGCACGATCTCCTGCTGCTCGACGAGAGCCTGCCCTACCACCCTAACGCCATGTCCCTGACAGCCTTCGGCGAAACCGGTGAGCTGTTCGAGCAGACGTACTACTCGGTGGGCGGCGGTTTCATCATCGACGCGGCCGAAGCCGAGTCCGGCATTGCGCCGGCCAGCGACGTTGTGCTGCCGTACGATTTCTGCAGCGCCGCCGAATTGCTCAAGCTCTGCAAACAGCACGGTCTACGGGTGTCCGAATTGATGATGGCCAATGAATTGGCCTGGCGCAGCGAAGCCGAAGTCCGTCAGGGCCTGTTGCACATCTGGTCGGTAATGCGCGAGTGCGTCGAGCAAGGCTTGCGTCACGAAGGCATCCTTCCCGGCGGTCTGAATGTTCCCCGCCGCGCCGCGAAATTGCATCGCAGCCTGTTGGAAATCGGCAAACCGAACGTCATCAGCTCCACCCTGTCGGCCATGGAGTGGGTGAACCTGTTCGCCCTCGCCGTGAACGAAGAAAACGCCGCGGGCGGACGGATGGTCACCGCGCCTACAAACGGGGCGGCGGGGATCATTCCGGCCGTGCTGCACTACTACATGAAATTCAACCCGGACGCGTCGGACGATGACGTCGTGGCGTTCTTTTTGGGCGCGGCTGCCGTAGGCATTCTTTGTAAGAAAAACGCCTCGATTTCTGGCGCCGAAGTCGGCTGCCAAGGCGAGGTCGGCTCCGCCTGTGCCATGGCCGCCGCCGGTTTGGCCGACGTGCTCGGCGCCACCCCGGAACAACTGGAAAACGCCGCTGAAATCGGCCTGGAACACAACCTCGGCCTGACCTGCGATCCGGTCGGTGGTCTGGTGCAAGTGCCGTGCATCGAGCGCAACGCGATTGCCGCGGTGAAGGCGATCAACGCCACGCAAATGGCCCTGCGCGGTGACGGCAAACACTTCATTTCCCTGGACCGGGTGATCCGCACCATGCGCGATACCGGCGCCGACATGCACGACAAATACAAAGAAACTTCACGGGGCGGCCTGGCGGTTAGCTGGGTGGAGTGCTGAGGAGCATTTCCTGACCGTTCGCAACACGTGAGCCCGAGTAATAATAATAACGAGGCGAAAACGATGACCGATGTACGTACACCTGCTGCCGATAATCCCGCTGTAGACCTCACACGCAATAACGAAATAACCCACAAAGGCTGGAGTAAACACGACACCACCTGGATGCTTGGTCTCTATGGCACAGCGATTGGCGCCGGCACGCTGTTTTTGCCGATCAACGCCGGCGTGGGTGGTTTCTGGCCGCTGCTGATCCTGGCAGTGCTGGCGTTTCCGATGACATTCTTTGCACACCGCGGTCTGACTCGTTTCGTGTTGTCCGGCCGTTCCGGGGACATCACTGAAGTGGTGGAAGAACACTTCGGCATCGGTGCCGGCAAGCTGATCACGTTGCTGTATTTCTTCGCGATTTTCCCGATTCTGCTGGTGTACAGCGTAGCGCTGACCAATACCCTGAGCAGCCTCATGGAGCACCAGTTGCACATGACGCCACCGCCTCGGGCGATCCTGTCACTGGGGTTGATTCTCGGCCTGATGGCCATCGTCCGTTGTGGTCAGGGCGTCATCGTCAAATGCATGAGTGTGCTGGTTTACCCGTTCGTCGCGGCATTGCTGCTACTGGGCATCAGCCTGATCCCGAACTGGAACGGCGCGTTCTTCGCCACCGCCAGTGAAGGCATGCCGCTGCCGCTGTTCTTCAAGACCTTGTGGCTGGCGATCCCGGTGATGGTGTTCTCGTTCAACCATTCGCCGATCATTTCCGCCTTCGCCGTCGATCAGAAGCAGCGTTACGGCAAGCAAGCCGAACGCAAAAGCAGCGGCATTCTGGCGATTGCTCACGCCATGATGGTCGTCACGGTGATGTTCTTTTGCTTCAGCTGCGTGCTGGCGTTGTCCCCGGCTGATTTGGCCGCAGCGAAGGCGCAGAACATTTCGATCCTGTCGTACCTGGCCAACCACTTCCAGACGCCGGTCATCGCTTACGCCGCGCCGCTGATTGCGCTGGTGGCAATCACCAAATCCTTCCTGGGCCATTACATCGGCGCCAGCGAAGGCTTTCAGGGCCTGATCGTGAAAAGCCTGCGTGGCCGTGGTCGAGTCGTCTCCGCCGGCTGGCTGAACCGCCTCACTGCGCTGTTCATGATCCTCAGTTGCTGGGCCGTGGCGACCTTCAACCCGAGCATCCTGGGCATGATCGAAACCCTCGGCGGGCCGATCATCGCCTGCCTGTTGTTCCTGATGCCGATGTACGCCATCCGCCGTGTACCGGCCTTGCGCCAGTACTCGGGCCAGGCCTCGAACGTGTTCGTGGTGTTGGTCGGTCTGATTGCACTGTCTGCGATCATCTATTCATTTATGCCCTGAAACGGGCAGGCAAAAAGCAGGCGGGCCAGAGTGCCCGCCGTTTTTTTGCCGTAAACATTGTCCGACAGTTTTTCCGGCATGCCCCTTGCTATCTCCCTTGTGCGGCACGGAAGAAAGCGCATGAACATGGAAGGCCGGTGGTCTGGTATTGCGAACTAATCCCGATCACAGCCGTCAACAACTGCACGTTCAATCAGGCGGTGACGCATTATGGACAACCCTTTTCAGCTCATTACCGATGCTTTTGCAGCGGATTATCAAATCAACCTGAGCATCCAGGGCCTGGACGGCAGCATCATGCTGACCCTCTCCAACGCTGGCCGCGTGGTGGCTAAACGGATGATCAGCGCCGAACAACGCAATGACCCCAAGCGCCTCAAACGCCTGGTGCAAAGCATTCAATTCGGCATCGCCATCGAACAGGGTCAATGCGCCGTGGCCATCCTCGAAGCCATGACCGACGGCGACAACCGTAAGCTACCGCCGCCACAGGCCAAAGCCCGGCCCCGACCTGAAATCGGGTATTAAAGTTCGCCCTTCTCCACTTCGGGATGTTCACCGGAACCCGCACCGATCTTGCGTTGCGGGTGTTCGATCTTCACCGAAGGAAATTGCGACGAGGCATAACGCACCACCAGAATCGAAAACGCCAGCAGCAGGATCCCGCCGCACAGGTAGATGATCCCCAGGTCCGGCGGATTGTGGTGCGAGACGTTGGAGATCAGTAGCCGTGTCAGCGCGGTGATCGCCACGTAGATCAGGAACCGCACCGGCATGTGATTGGTTTTGAAGTAAATCCCGACCATCGCCCCCAGTTCCAGGTAGATGAACAGCAACAGGATGTCATCGATCTTGATGTGCCCCTGCTCCAGCATCCCGATGAACTCCATGACCGCCGCCCAGGCAGTCACCGCACCGATGGCGAACAGCGCCAGGTAGTGGAAGGTCTCGACGAACAGGTTGCCCAGGGACTCGGCCAGTTGGTGCACGTTCTGCCGCAGGTTCTCGGCCCAGTTGATTTTCACGATGATTGTTCCTTAGCTCGGTTCGAGCGGATGATGCGGGTTGGACGTGACGGTTGTTCTGCATGCAGAAAAAAGGCCAGGGGTTGCCTGCCACATGATGGCGAGGTGCTTTAAAACACGCTCCGTGGCGTTTGGTCGCAGGTCAACACCAAACCTGTAGCCGCGAATGGAGCGCCATCGTTCACCTGACAAACCCCGAATCCGGTCTACATTAAAAAGCCACTACCCAAAGCTCAGGGATTCGCTTATCCTTTTCGCTGTATATAGATACAGTAGTCGCAAAGACAACTAAATGTGAAGGCATGTGAGGTGGTGAATGGCCGTCGAAGTGGTATACCGCAGCAGCCGAGATCTGGAGCGCTTGTTCATGGATAAAGCCGAAGCTGACCGTCATGACAAAATGCTCGAACTGGCCGAATTGCTGGCTGAAGTGTTGCAAAAAGCCGTTCCGTCCCTGACCGAGCAGCAAGTGGAAGAAGCCGGGATCTACATGGCGAAGAACCGCGACGTGTTCGCCAAGGCGTTCAAGAGCCAGCCGGACGCACTGTCCGAATTGCTCAACGTGCCGGCTGAAGTCGCTAAACCTGTTGAAGTGGCTGCACCTGTTGAAGTGGAGCAAGCTGAGCCGACCAAGCCAGCCAAAGCCGCCAAGACGCCGAAGTAAGCAATGCCCGAATTGAATAGGCCCTGAGTCCAATGGCTCAGGGCCTTTTTCATGCTCGCAGAAAATCAGGCGTCAGGCTGCTCCAGTGCGTCGACCAACGCCTTGAAGAACCGCGCCGCCTCGCCGCCGGTGACCACGCGGTGATCGAAGGTCAGGGACAGCGGCAGGATCGGATGCACCGCCACCGCCCCCTCGACCGCCACCGGTTCATCGCGGATCGCCCCGGCGGCGAGGATCGCCACTTGTGGCGGCACCACCACCGGGTTGGCGTAGCGACCGAACAAGGTGCCGAAATTCGACAGAGTCAGGGTCGCACCCATCATTTCCTTGGGCGGAATCGAACGCGCCTGCACATCGGCGCGCAGGCGCATCACACCTTCTTTCAAATCCGCCGACGTGCGATTGCCGACATCGCGCAGCACCGGCACGAACAAACCGTCCGGTGTATCCACGGCAATGCCCAGGTCGAGCCGTTCGTGTTGTTTGAGCGACAGGGTTTTGCCATCGAAGCCGCTATTGAGCACTGGCTCCACCGCGCAGGCCGCCGCCATGGCTTTGGCCAGACGAATCAGTGGTTCTCGCGCCTGCCCCCAGCGATGCAGATCGGCATCGCCGAAAATCGTCACCGGCACCACTTCGGCATGGGACCTGGCCATGTTCAGCGCCATGCTGCGCCGCACACCGCGCAGCTTCTCACCGCCGAAACGCTCACGCTCCGTCTGGGCCGCATTTTCCACATCGCTGCGGGTGATCTGACCGTCCTGGCCGGAGCCGACCAAGGCGCTCAGTTCAACGCCCAGTTGTCGCGCCAATTGACGCACTGCTGGCGTGGCGCGGTTCGCCAGGTATTCGCGGGTCGAAGGTGCGGTGCCGATAAAAAAGGCATCCTCCTGATTCGTGCCGCCGCCCTCAAGCCGTCCGACCACGGTGCCCGCATCCGCTTCGCCTTCGTAACCGAGCAACGGCTCCCCCACATGCAGGATGTCGCCCTCGCCGCCGAAGGTTTTCGCCACCACGCCGTCGTAAGGCGCGGGAATGTCCACCAGCGCCTTGGCGGTTTCCACCGACACCAGCAATTGGTCAGCCTTGACGGTATCGCCGACCTTGACGTGCCAGCGGACGATTTCCGCCTCCTGCAAGCCTTCGCCCAGATCCGGCAGTTTGAAATATTTCATCGCAATCTCCTCGGCCTCTGGCGTTTCTTCAAGGGCTTCTTCAGGCGTGGCGCAGCACGGTGTCACAGGCGTGAAGAATGTCCTCGACGCCGGGCATGTACAGCGATTCCAGTCGATACAGCGGTGGCGGGATGTCCGGCGCGGTGACTCGCTGGATCGGTGCCTGCAACTGCAGAAACACCCGTTCGTAGAGACTGGCGGCGATTTCCGCGCCGACCCCGCAGGAGCGCGGCGCCTCATGCACGATCACGCAGCGACCGGTCTTGCGCACCGAGGCCTCCATCGTGTCGAGGTCCAACGGTTTGATACTGGCGACATCGATCACTTCCGCCGAGATGCCCTGCTCGGCCAACGCCGTGGCAGCTTGCAGGGTTTCCATCACACTGGCGCCCCAACTGATCAAGGTGATGTCGCTGCCTTCGCGCAGGGTGAAGCAGCTGTCCAGCGGCAAGCGTTTACCGTCATCCAACAACGGTTGCGGGTTCATGCGATAGAGTCGGGTCGGTTCGAGAAAGATCACCGGGTCCGGGTCGTCGATGGCCGCGAGCAACAAACCATAGGCCCGAGCCGGCGAGGACGGGATCACCACCCGCAACCCCGGAATGTGCGCGAACAGTGCTTCGGTGCTTTCGCTGTGATGTTCCGGCGCACGAATCCCTGCGCCCATCGGCGAGCGCAGCACCATCGGGCAGGTGAGCCGCCCGCGCGTGCGGTTGCGCATGCGACTGGCGTGGGACACCAGGTGCTCCATGGTGGCGTAGATAAACCCCATGAACTGGATTTCCACCACCGGTTTCAAGCCTTGGGCCGCCATGCCCACTGCCAGCCCGCCGATCATGGTTTCGGCCAGCGGTGAATCGATTACCCGCTTGAAACCAAAGCTGTCGCGCAGGCCCAGCGTGGCGCGAAACACGCCACCGTTCACCCCGACGTCTTCACCGAGGACGATAACGTTCTCGTCCTCGCGCATGGCCCGATGCAACGCCAGATTCACCGCCTCCAGCAGCGTTACCTTGCCGTTACTCATGGCCCGAACCTCCCGTCCGGCGCGCCACTCGTTCGAGAAAGTCTTCACGCTGCTCGGCCAGGGCTGGCGGCCACTGGGCGTACACATGATCGATCACTGATGCCGGCGCCTGCACGCCCGCCGCTTCGAAGTTATCCACAGCAACCTGCACCAACCCCTGGCATTCGCTGATCAGCGCCTGCTCGCGACTTTCATCCCACACGCCCTGCCCGACCATAAAACGCTGCAGACGTTTGATCGGTTCTTCGAGCCAGGCTTGCTTGACTTCGTCCGCCGACCGGTAGCGTGTGGCATCGTCGGCCGTGGTGTGATCGCCGAGGCGATAACTCAGGCATTCGAGCAACACCGGGCCTTTGCCGTGGCGCGCCCGTTCGAGGGCCGCTTGCACGCGGTCATACACGGCGAGTATGTCGTTGCCGTCGACCTGCTCACCGTGGAACCCGGCGCCAATGGCTTTCTGCGCCAACGTGGGAGCGCCGCACTGAATTCGTCGCGGTACCGAAATCGCCCATTGGTTGTTGTTGACCATGAACACCACCGGCAACTGCCAGGCGCCAGCGACATTGAGGGCCTCGAGAAAATCACCTTTGCTGGTGCCGCCATCGCCGCAGGTGGTGACGGCAACCCGATGCTCGCCACGGATCTTGAATGCGCTGGCGACGCCGCAGGCATGCAGGGCCTGGGTGGCAATCGGCACACAGATCGGGAAATCCTGCGCCACCGCCGGGTCGACAAAGTCGCTGCCACGCTCATCGCCGCCCCAATACAACAGGATTTCTTCCATGCGCACGCCACGCATCAGTTGCACGGCGGTGTCGCGGTAATACGGGATCAGCACGTCTTCGGCGTGCATCAGGCTGCCGACCGCAACGCCAATGGCTTCCTGGCCCAGGGTCGGCGCGTAGGTACCGATGCGCCCGGTGCGTTGCAGGGCGACCGCTTTCTGGTCAAAAAGGCGGGTCAGGACCATCTGCCGATACAAGCGCGTCAACAGATTGAAGTCGTCGGCCCAGGGAGGGAGATCGCAGAGCACCTGGCCGTCAGGGGATAAAAAACGGGTGTAGGGCAGCTCAACCTTGTGAAGCATCACAGGGCTCCTGGCACGCGGGGTCGGCGTGCGATTGTCAGGCCCGACGTTTGTGGCGCAGGGCTTGGGGAGCAAGTTGGCCGGATAGGCACTCACTCCTTTATCGATTCAAACGTTTACCGGTACAGCACTTTCTCTGCCAACTCATCCGCTACCCTGGCCGGAGAACGTTTTTCCGCCTGGGCATGGGCAAAGACTTCGGTCAGCCGTAAACTGATTTTCGACAGGTGCGCGGTGATGGTCGTCAGCTCTTCCCCACGGTGTTTGAGCGACACGTAGATCAGCCCGCCGGCGTTGATCACGTAATCCGGCGCATACAGAATGCCCCGGCGTTCCAGCTGATCGGCGACTTCCAGATGGGTCAGTTGGTTGTTGGCCGAACCTGCGACCGCCGAGCAGCGCAGCTGCGTCACGCTGGTCCTGTTAAGCACACCGCCCAAGCCACAAGGCGCGAGAATGTCGCAAGGGGTGCTGAGCAGCGCTTCGTTGGCGATCGGATGAGCGCCCAACTGCTCCATGGCCAGTTGTACTTTGCCGTGATCGATGTCGCTGACCAGCAGCTCGGCGCCGGCAGCGTGCAGCTGTTCGGCCAAGGCATAACCAACATTGCCCAGGCCTTGAACGGCAATGCGCAGCCCTTCCAGATTATCGCTGCCCAAGCGGGCCATGGCGGTGCTGCGGATGCCGGCGAATACGCCCATGGCGGCATGCGGTGCTGGGTCCCCCGCAGCGGTGGTGCTGGTGACGAATTGCGTATGTTGGGCGATGCAGTCCATGTCCGCCACCGAGGTGCCGGCGTCGATGGCGGTGATGTAGCGACCGTCGAGCTGATTGATCCAGCGCCCGAACGCTTCGAATACTGCGGCGCGGTTTTCCACATGGGCCGGGCGAATAATCACCGCAACGCCACCGCCCTGAGCCAGGCCAGCCAGGGCCGCCTTGTAACTCATGCCTTGGGCGAGGCGCACGGCATCCTCGATCGCGGATTCATCGCTGGGGTAGGCAAGGTAACGACACCCGCCCAAGGCAGGTCCCAGGCGGCTGTTATGGATGGCAATCACCGCCTTCAACCCGGTGACCGGATCGACGCTCAGGTGCAGCGATTCAAGGCGAGTGCTTTGCATGAGAGCGAACATCGTAGGGCTCCCGAATCACTTCTTGTAGTCGCCAGTATAGGCTTGCGCACAAAAATTGCAGAAGCGCACAGGAATAAGCAGCGCGGCTTTAAAGGTTTTCGGACATAACCTGTTACGGCCTGTGTTCAGCACTGGACGAAAGCCTGCGACGGGGCTAAAACGAGGCATTCCCCGGAGATTTTGATGACCCCGCGCCAACGCTTTTTCGACTGTCTGCAACGATCACCGCCCGCGCTGTTCGAGGCGGCGTTGTGGATCGCCGCCGAACACGATAAAGAGCTGAATCCCGAAGCTGTGCTGGCGGACTTCAAGGACCTGCAACAGCGGGTCAGCTACGGATTACCGATGCTGCCGGTAAATGAGTTGGCGCAACCGTTGTTGCGGCGCATGAATGACCTGGGGTTCGCCCAGGACGACTTCACGCCCTTGCGCCCGCAAGTGGCGTTGCTCCATAAAGTGCTGGAACGCCGGCGCGGTCAGCCATTGGCGCTGGGCCTGATTGCCCTGGAGCTGGCCAGAAGACTGGAAATCCCCATGGTCGGGGTCAACTTCCCCGGGCATTTCCTGCTGCGGGTGCAAGGCGCCGATCACCTGCTCGACCCGTGCGGCGGGCGCCGGCTGTACCCCAACGATTGCCGTGAACTGCTGCAACGCCAGTACGGCCCGAACATACCGCTCAGCGCCGAGCATTTGCAGACCGCCGAACCTGCGCAGATGCTGCAACGGCTGTCACGCAACCTGCGCCAGTTGTACCTCACGAACGATGACTACATCGACGCCCTGATCGACGCCGAGCGCGTGCTGGAGCTGGGCAACGCCAACGCCTCCGACTACCTGGCCCGGGCCAGCCTCTATCAACGGCTGGATTGCCCGAATGCCGAGCGTTTTGACCTGGAACATGCGCTACTGCTCTGCGACGACCCGATCCAGCGGATTCGCCTGACCGAACGGTTGGGGCACTTGCCGCCCAACGCCATCGTCCACTGATCCCACAGGGGTCAATGTGAAGCCATCAAGGGGTATCGGGCTGGTTCGCCGGATGCGCCTTGATGAACGCCGGATGTTGCGCCGCCAACGCTGCCACTCGACGAATACGCGGGTAGGCGTCCAGTGAAATATTGAAACGCTCGGCCGCATACAGCTGCGGGATCAGGTAAACGTCCGCCAGCCCCGGTTGATCGCCGAAGCAATAACCGGCGTCACCGATCAACTGCTCCACCGTCGCCAACCCTTGACTGATCCAGTGACCGATCCACTCGACCACTTGCGGCTCATCGTGCCCCAACTGCCGCAGCTTATTGAGCACGCTGACGTTGTGCAGTGGGTGAACGTCGCAGCCGATCACCGCCGCCACTCCACGCTCGTGGGCGCGGGCGGCGAGGTCTTTGGACAGCAGCGGCACCTGTGGATAACGTTCCTCCAGGTACTCGATGATCGCCGGTGACTGGATCAGCAATTCGCCTTCATCGGTGCGCAAGGCCGGCACCCGGCCTTGCGGGTTGATGCCCAGATACGCCGGCTGGCGATGTTCGCCCCCCTGCGGCGCGATCAGGTTGACCGGCAGTGCCTGGTAATCCAGCCCCTTCAACGCCAGCGCAATGCGTACCCGGAAAGACGAGGTCGAACGGTAATAGGTATAGAGTTCCATGGGCCGATCCTCTTAGCGCGCCGGCAGCACTTTGCCGCGGCACTCGCCGAAACCGATGGAAGCAAAACCCTCACGGCTGCAACGTCCCCGCAGGATGATTTCGTCGCCATCCTCGAGGAATTTACGCACCTCACCCGAGGCCAGTTCGATCGGCTTTTTACCGCCCTCGGTGATTTCCAGCAGGCTGCCGAACTGACCGCTTTCAGGGCCGGACAACGTGCCCGAACCGAACAGGTCGCCGGCCTGCAACTGGCAGCCGTTGACGCTGTGATGCGCCACCATCTGCGCCACGGTCCAGTACATGTGTTGGGTGTTGCTGAGGGTCAGGCGATGGGCCGGCAGATTCTGTTCGCGCATCGATTCGGTCAGCAGCAGCACTTCGAGTTCGATGTCGAAGGCACCGGCCGCCTGATCACGTTTGTCGAACAGGTAAGGCAGCGGCTGCGGGTCGCCTTCCGGGCGCGCCGGCTGCGCACGACGGAACGGTTCCAGCGCTTCGGCCGTCACCACCCACGGCGAAATGCTGGTAATGAAACTCTTGGACAGGAACGGCCCCAGCGGCTGGTATTCCCAGGCCTGGATGTCGCGCGCCGACCAGTCGTTGAGCAGGCAGAAACCGGCGATGTGATCGGCGGCGTCACCGATGGCGATCGAGTCACCCATGGCATTGCCCGGACCGATCCAGATACCCAGTTCCAGTTCGTAATCCAGGCGTGCGCACGGGCCAAACGTCGGCTCGATCTGGCCGGCCGGCAGGGTCTGGCCTTTCGGACGCCGCACGTCGGTGCCGGACGGGCGAATGGTCGAGGCGCGGCCGTGATAACCAATCGGCACGTACTTGTAGTTCGGCAGCAACGGGTTATCCGGGCGAAACAGTTTGCCGACATTCTGCGCGTGCTCGATGCCGACGTAGAAGTCGGTGTAGTCGTTGATCTTCGCCGGCAGGTGCATCTGGCAATCCGCCGCCAGCGGCAGCAGTTTTGCGCCTTGGGCTTCGATCTTGCCGTGCAGGGTGCTGCCTTCCTTGAACAACTCGATCAAGCGTTCACGCAGGGCGACGCGAGCCTCGCGACCCAGCTCGAAAAATGCATTCAACTGGCCGCCACGGGTGGCTTCGACGGCGGTCCGCGCGGCACCGTCGTCGAACAGCCCGGCATCGAGTGCCGCTCCCAGATCAAAGATATGGTCGCCGATCGCCACGCCACTGCGCGGCGCTCCGCCCTTCACGCTGAACACACCCAACGGCAGGTTTTGCAGCGGGAAATCCGCGTGGCCGTTGGCGGAGGCAACCCAGCTACGAGTGATGGAAGTCTGAGTCATGGATTATCTCCGTGTCGGGTCGAAAGTGGCGGGCAACGAAGCCCAGCAGGCGTCGTAATCGTTTTGCAGCTGTGGACAATCCAGGGCGAACCGGCTCGGGCGCAGCACCTGGCTGGTCTCGAACATGAAAGCCATGGTGTTGTCGATTTTAGCCGGCGCCAGTTCAGCGTTGATCGCCTTGGTGCAGGTCTCGCCATCGGGGCCGTGAGCACTCATGCAGCTGTGCAATGAGGCGCCGCCCGGCACGAAACCTTCGGCTTTGGCATCGTACTCGCCCTTGATCAGGCCCATGTATTCGTTCATCAGGTTGCGGTGGAACCACGGCGGACGGAAGGTTTTCTCGGCCACCATCCAGCGTGGCGGGAAGATCACGAAGTCGAGGTTGGCCAGACCGTGCACGCTGGTCGGCGAGGTCAGAACGGTGAAAATCGACGGATCCGGGTGATCGAAACTCACCGTGCCAATGGTGTTGAAGCGACGCAGGTCATATTTGTAGGGCACGTTATTGCCGTGCCAGGCGACCACGTTCAGCGGCGAATGATCGAGCTCGCAGCCCCACAACTGGCCGAGGAATTTCTGCACCAGGGTGGTCGGTTGCTTGAGGTTTTCGTAATGCGCCACCGGGGTCAGGAAGTCGCGAGGGTTGGCCAGACCGTTGCTGCCGATCGGCCCCAGGTCCGGCAGCCGCAGTGGCGCGCCGTGGTTTTCGGCCACGTAGCCCCGCGCTTGCGGGTCGAGCAGTTCGATGCGGAATTTCAGCCCGCGAGGCAGCACGGCGATTTCCAGCGGCTCCAGTTCCAGCACGCCCAGTTCGGTGGCGATACGCAGGCGGCCCAGTTCCGGTACCAGCAGCAGTTCGCCGTCGGCGTTGAAGAACACTCGCTCCATGGAACGGTTGGCGCGGTAGTTGTAGATGCTGATCCCGGCCGGTTTATCCGCGCCCGAATTGGCGGCCATGCTCACCAGCCCGTCGATGAAATCGGTGGGCTCGGTCGGAATGTCCAAGGGGTTCCAGCGCAGGCGATTGGGGGTCACTTCACCCAATGGACCACCGGCCAGTTGCCGATCCAGTTTGACGAATGCCGGGTGATTGGCCGACGGCTGAATGCGGTACATCCAGGTCCGGCGTGCTTCGCTGCGGGCCATGGTGAACGCAGTGCCGGAGAACAGCTCGGTGTACAGGCCGTAAGGGGCTTTTTGCGGGGAGTTCTGGCCGATGGGCAGTGCGCCGGGCAACGCTTCGCTGCTGAATTCGTTGCCAAAGCCTGACTGATAAGCCAGCGCTGGCGCCGTTGAATCGAGGTTCATGGAGCCTCCTGAACGGGAAGTTATTTTTATCGTAATTCAATTACGCATAACGTAATTTGATTGGTATTGACCGTCAAGCTATAAAGACGCCCATTCGTCCCGGGATCACACCGCCTCCATGACCAGCGAAAGCAACGGTAAACAGAAAGTCCGCTCGGCCGAAGTCGGCACCGACATCCTCAAGGCCCTCGCCGAGCTGTCGCCCTCGACCTCGCTGTCGCGTCTGGCCGAACACGTGCAGATGCCGGCGAGCAAGGTTCACCGTTATCTACAAGCGCTGATCGCCAGCGGTTTTGCCGAACAGAACCCCGCCACCAACCATTACGGCCTGGGCCGTGAAGCGCTGCGAGTCGGCCTGGCTGCCCTGAACAGTATGGACGTGCTGAAAGTCGCCGCTCTGCCTCTGGCCGAGTTGCGTGATGACTTGAATGAAACCTGTTTTTTAGCGGTGTGGGGCAATCAGGGCGCGACGGTGGTGCACATCGAGCCGGCGGTGCGAGCGGTGACGGTGGTCACGCAATTGGGCTCGGTATTGCCGTTACTCAGTTCATCCACTGGCCTGGTATTTGGCGCTTACCTACCAAAGCGGGAAACCGTGGACTTGCGCGATCAGGAACTTCACAACGCCACTGACCACATCTTGGCGGACGATCAGACCTATGCAGCCTTATGCGAACAGATCCGCGAACGCGGCCTGCATCATGTGCATGGGTTGCTGATGCCGGGAGTGGATGCGTTGTCGGCACCGGTGTTCAACGCTGTCGGCCAGGTGGCGGCGGTGATGACCATCGTCGGCCCGACCTCGTTGTTCCATGCCGACGAAAACGGCCCGGCGGCGCAGCGATTGCTGGCAGCGACGCGGGCCGTGAGTTGGCGGATGGGTTACCAGGTTGAAACGTGACGTAATAAAGCGGAAATATCACCGCCCGCTATTAATCCACTCTTCTCCCTGCTCAGCGAACAGAGGTTGTTACCGAACCGGTTGTATTCGCGAGAGACCGACCCGCCACATAGGTCAGATAATTTACGCCGACCTCAACACCGGTAACGGTTGAAACGATTCCGGCAAAATCGTTGATTCTGGAAAGGAGACTCAGGCCGGCATTTGCACCGCCAATGCCCGCAACGGTACCCACATAGAGAGAAATCAACCCGACCCATGCAGCTGAAAAATGCCCGTTTGCCTGTTTTTCATACCCGTTGTGGTGAGCGATTACCCCTAGCACAATTGATCGCGTTGCCTTCAATAACGTGGCTGCGACCCCGACCGGTGGAATGAAGAGCGAAACAATGTCCACCGCAAATTCGGCAACAATTAGCGTGTCGCGCCAGAATGCTTCGGAAAGACTGGTCGTCTGGTCATCCGTCTCGGCGATGAAAAGCTCGATCATCGGCGCGTAGTCATCCGATAAGCGGATAGGCCGTCCGGGTGTTAGCGTGAAATCATGGTATCCCTTCAGAACCTCGAACAAATAAGCGCGCACAACCTCTTGATCTCTACTTCGGACACTTTTAACAATATCCCATCGCGCGTGCATCTTCAGTTCCGCGGCATAAGATTCCAGTGAAACAAAGTTCTTGCCATCGTAAGCCGCTGGCAGATAAATAATCTTTTCAGTTGTGCCTTTGCGAGCAAAGACGTACCCACCTTCAACGCGCTTGCCGTTGACGACAAACCTGTAGACTTCGCCATTGGCAGTATTTGCAGTTATGTGCAACTCTTCGAGCACCGCATTCAGCCAGGTATATTGCTCCACGCTCAAATTGCCTTGCATTCTCTGAGTCAGAGCATCGAACTGGAGTTTGTTTTGCTTGAGCTTGCCATACACCTCAGGTCTTGTTGACAGATCTCCGACCCCGGGATTGAGGAAAGTGCGCTTCAAATAATCGATGTATTGATCCCCTGGCAACACTCCAATCAAGTCGTTGATCACTGTTGCACTCAGCCTTCCCACCGAGGTGCCGTCTCTTGACCTGAACGTAGCCGTTCTCAATTGATCACGAACATTGACCAGACTTTTGACCACCGTGTCAAACCACGCAAGAGCCTTTACAAAAGAACTGGTGTCGCTGCGCCAGATTTCCCAATTAATAAACAGTTGAGTCAGGGTCATTGGCTGATGACCTGCAATTGTGATCTCAACCTGGTCCGGATCGATTTCCGGGTGTGGCCCCGAGCGACGTAAATAGTCATTAACTCGCTTTTTCACCAATTCCCGAGCAAACACCTGAAACGGCTGTACATTCACCTTATCTTTCGCCAGTTCATAAATGGCGCTTTGTTCAGTAGTCAGTCGAGCCAGGCATTGCCGTTCAGACAGCTTCGCTTGCCTGAACCAACCAGGCGTAACAAATTCGACCTCGTACTGCGCCCATGCCAGTAACTGCCTGACACTGTCTTCGAAGCGTCTTTGGGGAAGAGACAGCCATGTAACAGTATTGATTCTTGACCCTTGACCAGCTATGGCCGCTGCTCCAGATTTATCTATTTCGTCAACCAGCTTGCTGCGATCCTTCAAATGGCATTGATCGATCAAGTAATCCTTACCGCCCGGAACAAGCACCCATTTCGCAACGTGCTCCTTGAGCAACCAAACATTATCGAACTCAAACCAGTCTTTACCTCCCGGCGCGCCTGGCGCATATAACACACAAGGAACAAGCGCACCATTGCTTTTAGACGTATAAACGGTGAGTTCCTTGAATGCCTGATAATCATCACGAAAAGAAAGACCATGAGTGGTCAATGATGTATCGCCGAGATTGCAACGTTTCACCATATCCAGACTTTGCGCCTTCAAATGACCTTGCAGCCCGGCGGCGAATACCGACAAGGCCGTCACTCTTGCCAGGTTTTCATGGATAGCGTCTTGTACTTCTGGCTCTTTATAGGCAGCGTTCCGCAGCGCTGCGTACTTCATCCGCACATCGAGCGTTTCGATGGCCGACTCGATGAATGAAGGGGTCAAATCCCGCGCATGTTCGCCGTTGATCTTGAGCTGATAGCGGGCGGCTTTATCATGCAAACCGTACATAAAAAGTTCGGTTAACGTTTTCGTTTCTTGATGCCTGATTTCCTTCACGCCCATACGGAAATTGTAGTTCAAGGTCACGAGGACAAAATCAGGATCGACATGCAGTGCAGCACGCCGAAAAATAAAGTCTTGAACACTGTTTCGTGTATAGGCTTTCAGCGACGCGACATGACCCACTCGTTGATGCAGATCTACTTCACTTTGAAGCAGGGTGCGCTCCAGATCGACATAAATCTTCTGGTCCCTTTCGCTACTGCGCTTCAACCATTCAGGCCACGCATTTTTACTGATCAACTTGATCAGCGCGGCGGTGCGATGTTTCGCATTTTCAAGCAGCTCCTTCAAGGGCAGGAGGGCGTTAACTTCTCGGATCACATTCTCCTTGTCCGTGCGCGAGCCACTCAACCCCTTGAGTTGACGACTGATGTCAGCACGTTTTTTTGCCAACAGCGCGTCTGTGCCAAAACCGAATATATCCGTATCAATTCGTGGATAACGAATCTCTGGATCAGCCTCGACCTTCTGCGCGTCTTCAACTGCCAAGTCCTTCAGCAATTCGCCACGACTCGCTGGCGTACTCAGGCGTTTCCGGACTTCTTGATGCAGCGCTGCCGACGTAGCGAACTTTTCCACCCCTGCATTTGCCGTATATAAAATCATGGCACTGTCCGCCGCAGGAACAATCGCCCCTGACGACTGACCATCCAGACGCATGACAAAAGCCGAAGCCAATGTTTTGAAGACGCCATCGTGCAGTTGGACAGCAACGCCATAAAATGCGCTGGGAACCAGAGGACCGGTCAACGCGAAAATCTTTTTTTCGTCTTCCGGTGTGACACCGCCCTCTTGCGTTACGCTATTCAATTCCTGCCAGAAGAGTTTGACTGCATAACTTCGCAGAAGGCCTTTACGCATCACGTTGTTGCCCATATTACGTGCCCAGTACTGATCCAGCGCCACGACAAACTTTGCAGGCAACGTCCGGAGCAATTCGGCGATAAATTGACTCACTGTCCCAATATCCAGATCAGCGTGTCGGGCGCTTTCGTCCGTATCGTTCAGCCAATCGTACACACCATATTGGTCTGGATTATAATTCGGTGCACTTCCGCGCAGCAGACACTCCATCAATACATTATTCAGTGAGCCTGTCGGCTCTTGGGCAGTCGCAGCACCGCGATAATTGATAAACACCCTGGAAACATAGAGTTCCGGCACCAACCGCCACATGTCCTCCGCCAGACAATCTTGTAGCAAAGACGCAAATGACGGGATGAGGCTCAATTGCTCGGACAATTGTTCAACGGCCTCGTTTACGCCGATAAATTTATTTGAAACCGATTCGAGTTTATTACCTTCCATAAATACACAATCCTGATTTAGTCAATTGAAAGCGGCGCACTTTGCACACACCAACTTTCAGCGAAACTAAATCAAAAAAAACCAACATCACAGTCGAATTTCTTTTCGACTTATGTTGCAGCGACAACAATGTCGTGCCACAAACAGCCAATCAATTGTTACATCACGCCAACAACCCAAGCAATCGTGCTTGGGCAACTGCGTGAGTTCTGCGCTCAACGCCCAACTTACCGTGAATGCGTCGAGCATGCGTTTTGACCGTATGTAACGAGATGAATAATTGCTCGGCAATCTGTTGATTCGAATTACCCAACGCAATCAACTTTAGTACTTCGACCTCGCGCTGACTAAGCGGATTATTACCTCCTGTATATGCCACGCCTTCAATGTTCGGCTCCGTCATTCCCAGTGCCAACAGCAGGTCAGGCTGGCGTAATTGAAGTTCGCGCAGCGCCTGCCGCAAACCACATCGCTCCACCAGATTTAATCCACTGCGTAAAAACTCGTTGGCACTGACCAGGTCACTATTCAACCAGGCGACTTCGGCCCTGGCGAACAACAGTTCCACCTCCAGCGTCAACTGAGCGGAGCGCTTCGACTGATCAAGCAGGCGAGCGAGGATGTTCAATGGGGCCTCGCTCCGGTGCAAATAGACTTGGGCCAACACCAGTAGGTACTCAATCCGGGCAATCAGCAGCAAAGTTGCCGGAGGTGCTTGCCGCGCCTGGCCCAGATAGTGGCGCAAGACGCGACTCAGCGCCTCACAGGCGAGTTCTGGCCGGCCCTGCTGCAGCCAGAAATGGCTGCTGACTTGCAGCAGTACGCCACGATAAACGGTGTCAGGACTCTGCCGCTGCTGCATCAACCGTTCAGCATCGCGCAGATGAGCAAATGCCAAGTCATAGTCACGTTGATTGGCCGCCAATTGCGCAAGCCCCAGAAAACCGTACAGCACCCGCTTGTCGTGATTGCGCAGGCAGATCCGCAAGCCACTTTCAAACAACTCGCTCGCCTGTGCATCGCGTCCCAGGGACAGATTCAAACGGCCACGCTGCAACGCCAGTCGTCCGAGCAAAGGTTCGGCATCGCGTTGCTGCCTGGTGAACATGGCGTGAACATTGGCAAGCAAGTCCTCGGCACGTTGGAGAGCACCACGCTGCTCCAGCAATTGCGCATGGTCCAGTTCCAGCAGTCCTTCGAAAACCAGTGAACCTTGCGCACGCGCCAGGCACAACGCTTCACGATTCATTGCCTGGGCGACTTCCAGCTCCCCACGCAGCAATGCTTGCTGGGTCAGCCCCGACAAGCACATCACACGTACAGTCCAGAGTTCGGGACCAAGGTCCTTCAGCGCATCGAGAAAATGCGCACGCGAGCCCTCCATCCGCCCCTGCAAATGCAACAGCCAACCCTGCTGGGCCTGCCACCGTGCGATCAGCTGCCGTTGCAGAATCGCCGACGGCTGCGGGACGAATCGCGACAACTGCTCGATACAGGCTCCGGCTTGCTCAAACCGCCCCGCAAACAGCGATGCCGCCGTGATCAGCCCGATCAGTTGCGGCGAGCCGAGCATCAGCTCCTCGCCTTGTTGCTCATGCAGACGCAACAACAGCACCACTGTCTGCTCCTCGAACAGATGCTCGAAACTGAAGTGCTGCAACAGGCTGACCGCCACTTCGTATTCCTCGGCGAGCAATGCCTGTTCGAAGGCTGATTTCCAGTCCTGCTCGGCGCAGAACCACTGGCAGGCCCGCCGATGCCAGGAGCGTCCGGCCGGCCATTGCTCATCGCGCAGCAATTGGGTGAACGGGGTGAAAACCTGCAGCCAGTCGGTGGAGTCGCGCCAGGGTTCGATAAAACAACCCAGTGCTTGCAAGGTCCTCAGGTACTGCGCGCCCTCCCCGGCCCCAAACAGGTGATCGCACAGTCGGGCATTGAAGCGTGGCAAGTGGGCCAGCACGCGCCAGGCCTCGCTCAACTCAGGCGTCAGCGAGCTGAACAACTCGTGCTCCAGATAATCGAGCAAAGTGTCCGCCCGTCCCTGGGGAGTGTCCTGACGCGACCAGTCGCACTTCTGCAACAGTGCGATCCGCACACCGGCACACCAGCCGCCGGTGCGCTGGATGACCCGACTGACCACCTTGTTGGCCTGATCCGGCACCCAGGGACGCAACAGCTGCTCCACTTCACCTGAAGTAAAAGCCAGCGAAGCGCTCTCGCACTCGTACAATTCATCATCAAGCAACAGCCGTGGCCAGTTGCATTGCGGCCGGCGGCGAGTGCCGAGCCACCAGGTCAGCATCGGGCTGCCGATCGCCAACATGCGATCCAGCAACGAGTCCAGCTCCGGGTTCGGCAGACGGCAGTAGTCATCGAGGAACAGCCAGGTCGGCGCCTGCAATCGCGCCAGATTGCTCAGCAATTCGGTTTCACCCGACGAGGCCAACCCCAGCGCCTCAGCCAGACGATGACGAAAATCAGCCGCGCTCGACACCCCGCCAGACAAGGGCAGCCAATGCACCCGGCACTGGGATGGCGCCCGCAACAGGCACTCGGCGAGCAGCGCACTCTTGCCGCTGCCGGCGGGGGCGCAGAGTAATTTCACCCGGGCCGTTGAGGTCAGTAGCGGCTCGGTCAAGCGAGCCCGCGACAGGTGATGAGAGGACAGGCGGGGCAGGAATCCAGAACGGTCCAGACACGGGGTCATGGCGGTCATTGCAGCGTGCCTTTTTATAATTGTCCGACAACCCTAACCCTCTCCAACCCGCTTGTTGAGAGGTATTCAGCGCGCTGATTGGCGCCCATAAAAAAGGCGACCCACCGGTCGCCTTTTGTGATGCCAATGTATCAAAACCCTTACCGAACGCCCTCGGCGCGCAGAGCCGACGGTGTGTAGTCGGCAGCCTTGGCGTCAAAGCCAAATATGAAACTGTGCTTCTCTTCGTTCTTCATTCCCAGGGCAATGTATCGGCCAGCGATGATGTCGTAGAGCGCCTCGAGGGTGTAGGCCGGAGTCTGGTGATCGTAGTAGTACTGGGCGTGACCTTCGGCCACTCGCCACAGTTGGCCGCGACCGTCGTAGTGGTCCACCAGCGCCACTTGCCAGCTGTCTTCGTCGAGGTACATGTGGCGTTTGGCGTAGATGTGCCGCTCACTCGGCTTGACCGTGCCGACCACTTCCCAGACCCGGTGCAACTCGTAGCGGGTCAGGTCCTGGTTGATGTGCCCGGCTTTCACCACGTCATCGTACTTGAGGCTCGGCGAATCGAGTTTGTAGCTGTTGTAGGGAATGTACATTTCCTTTTTGCCGATCAGTTTCCAGTCGTAGCGATCTGGCGCACCGGAGAACATATCGAAGTTATCCGAAGTCCGCAGGCCGTCAGCGGCGGTGCCTGGTCCGTCGTAGGCCACTTGCGGTGCACGGCGCACTCGACGTTGACCGGCGTTGTAGATCCACGCCAGTCGCGGCTCTTTCACCTGGTCGAGGGTTTCATGCACCAGCAATACGTTACCCGCCAGCCGCGCCGGCGCGGTTACCGACTGTTTGAAGAAGGTCAGCACATTGGCGGCTTTGTCCGGGTCCAGGTCCTTCATCAGTTGCGGTACGGCGATCTCTTCCTCGAAGCGAATCGGCGTGTAGCTGCCGTTGGTCTGCGGGGTCACCTGGGTGATGATCCGTCGCAGATTACCGCCGTGGTAACGGGTGATGTGGTTCCACAGCACTTCGACGCCATTCTTCGGAATCGGGAACGCGTAATAGCGATTGCCGGTGAAATTGGCCAGGCCGTTACCGTCGTTGATGCTGGTTACGTTCAGCGCGCTGCGCTTGGCCGACTCGTAGATTTCCGGCGGCACTGCCACGGTGCGATGGGTTGGGTAGACCGGAATCTTGTAGGTTTCCGGGTAGCGCTTGAACATCGCCACCTGACCGTCCGAAAGCTTGTCCTTGTACTTGTCGACCGTTGCGGCGGTGATGGTGAACAGCGGCTTTTCACTGGCGAACGGGTCAGCCAGGAAGCCTTTGTTGTCGACCGCACCAGCGTTTTTCGGGATGCCACCGGTCCAGGCCGGGATCGACCCATCGGCGTTGCCGGCCTTCTCGGCGCCCAGCGGCGTGAGGGTGGTGCCGAGCTTATTGGCCTCTTCCGGCGAGACCGCTGCCATCACGTTGGCGGCCAACAGACTCAGTGCCAGAGCGCCGCATTGCAGAATCATCTTGCGCATTAACATCATCCTTCTCAGCCAGATCAGAAGTTCACGCCGAAGCTCAGCGCCAGGAAGTCGCGGTCGGTCAGGGTGTTGTAATTCCCGCCGAAAAAGTCGGTGTAACTCAAGCTTGCGGTATAGGTGTTGCGGTAGTCGGCATCGACACCGACGCTGATCGCCTTGGCGCCTTCGTTGAACAGCCCGTTGGGGCCGTAGCCGGCGACGTCATGGGACCAGGACAGGTTGGGTTTGAGGTTGATCCCGCCAATCACGTTGGCGTAATCGAGGATCGCCCGGGCGCGATAGCCCCAGGAGGTCGAGGTGACGAAGCCGTCGGTATCGCCACCGAAACCGTACTGGCCGTAGACCGAATCACGGCCGTAACGCAGCTTGCTCCGCGGTTCCAGACCACCGACATGGACCATCGCCGCTTCACCGACCAGGGTCAGCCGCTGGGCGCCCAGCACTTGATCGAAGAAGTGCGTCAGGGTGCTTTGCACCTGGGTCACTTCCTTGCGGCGGTAACCGGTATTGTCGGCGCCAGGCCGGGTCGCAACAGGCGATGCCGCGCCGCCGGCGATCGGGTTGAGCAACGCCAGGGTCAGGTCGTTGGTGTTGACCTGCACCGGAGCGTTAGGCCGGTAGCTGATTTCGCCGGTCCAGGCAGTGCCGGTGGGCAACGTGGTGGAAAAACTCGCACCGTACAGGCGAATGTCTTCCGGGTATTCGAGGTAGTACTGGCCGCGCCCGAGCATTACGCTTTGCGCCAGGCCCGAACCGCTGCCCGGGGCCAGACGGTTGGCAGTGCTGACCATACCCGGCAGGCTGGCCAATGTGGACAGCCCGGCGGTGGTGGTGCCGACGGTCGGTGTGCGACTGTGGTAGTTCATGAAGTAGAGGCCGTATTCGGTGTCGTCACCGAGCCAGCGCAAAGCCGCGCCCCACTGCCCCGAATCCCGTGCATCGCGGTCACCGCCACGGGGCACGATCACGCCCTCACGGGTGACCTGGATAGGTTGGCCAAAGGCTGCCGCCAGTGGTGCAAGCGGTGCAATCGCCGGGCTGCCGACGGTGTAGTTGTTGTTGCAACCGTCCGCCACCACGTCGTTACCGAAGAAGGTGCCGCAGTTGTCTACGACGGTCTGGTCCCACTCCAGTTGGTAGAAACCTTCCACCGTGAGTTGATCGGTCAAGCCCTGGGAAGCGAACAACATGTTGACCGGAATCAGGCCTTCCTTGATCTCAGCGCCGGGACGCCGGAACGCCGAAACGTCGACCGGGTTGATGCTGTTGATCGAGTTACCGATGAAGGTGCTTTCACCCCAGCTGACCACCTGTTTACCGGCACGCACGGTGCCCGGCAGATCGGCGATGGAATAGTTGTGATAAACGAAGGCATCGAGAAGCTCCGCCCCGGAAGACTTGGCGCCTTCCTTGCGACCGCTGTCGCTGATCTGCTTGAACTCGCGGTCTTCGTCTTTGAGCTCGAAGTCGTACCAGTACTTGCCACGGACGAACACGCCCGTGTCGCCGTACTTCAATTCGAGGTCGTGGATGCCCTTGAAGATCTTGGAGAAGGTTTCGCCTTTCTTGAAGTTCAGGCGTCCGTCATCACCGGTCGAAGACTGGCCTGTCCCGCCATTGACGGTACCCACCAGCGACTTGTCGGCATCGCGCATGCCCCAGCTCGCGCCGACGGACAACGAGGAATCGAACTGCCCCTCGATTTCGCCGATGTTGAATGAAACAGCCTGCGCCTGGGCACAGCAGCCCAAGGCCACCGCAGCGGCCAGCGCTTGCGGTTTGAAGATGGCGCGCATTGTTGTTTTTGTCATGCGTCTTCCCCGGTGAGTGACAGAAGACCCCACCCTACTGCCGCTCGCCGGGAGCGATAAGCGCACCAAGGAGGTATTCGCGATGTACCTCCAAAGGATGAAGGCCCGCATGGGGCGGGGTTTTGCGCGGGGTATGGATGGGCTGGATGGAGGGTTATCAGTGCAGTGCATGGGACATGGTTGAAGTTGGATGTGTAACAGCTGGCGCAGCTAGCGGCAGCTGTTACAAAAGGTCAGCCGAAGACTGTTGCCAAGACTGTAACAGTGCATGTCAGAAATCGCTATTTTTCCTTTGTGATCAATACCTTATTCTTGCCTGGCTTTCACGGAAAACGGCCCGAAAGCACAAAGAACGGGGATGATAGACCACCCCGTTGGCGACAGAATCCAGATGATTTGAAGCGTATTTTTTCGACTCATCGCCCTGTGTTCACTGACGTTGATTTGTAGCTCCTGGATCCACGTCTTACTTTGGCCGCTGCGTTTGCAGCGGCCTTTTTTATGGGCGAAAGGTTTTCAGGCAGGGAGTAGTCGGGAGGAGATGACGGGGCTCAGGCAAGCCCCGCCAGATGTCGCGCAATCAGCGTCAGAGGGAATACTTCTGCAAGTTCTCCATCATTTCCTTCAGCGCCTCAATGTTGTCCTTCGGATGCGCCGCGCCTTCGAAATCGCAGATCTGCTGCCAATGCGCCGCCACATCCTCCGGCGAGAAACCGACCCGCGGATCGAACCCGGCGCCCAGGCTGCGCTCCCAGCGCACCTTGCCCATCCAGCCGCCACCGACCTCGAACAGCCCCGACGTTTCCTGGCATTGCTCGCTGCCCAGGTACACCACCAATGGGCTGACCAGTTCCGGTTTGAGTTGCTCGAATACTTGCGGCGGGATCAGGCCTTCGGTCATGCGGGTCCCACCCGTGGGGGCGATGGCATTGACCAGGATATTGTTCTTGCGGCCCTCGATAGCCAGTGTGCGGGTCAGGCCGTAGAGGCCGAGTTTGGCCATGCCATAGTTTGACTGCCCGAAGTTGCCATAGATGCCCGAGGTCGACGCGGTGAAGATCACGCGGCCATAGTTTTGCTCACGCATGTGTGGCCAGGCGGCGCGAGTGACCTTGTAGGCGCCTTCGACGTGAACGCGGTAAACCAGGTCCCAATCGCTGTCGTCCATTTTGTGAAAGGTCTTGTCGCGCAGGATGCCGGCGTTGTTCACCACGACATCGATACGACCGAACGTATCAAGGGCATGCTGGACGATTTTGTCTCCGTCGGTGACAGAGTCATGATTAGCCTCGGCGATGCCACCCGCTTCACGAATTTCCGCCACCACCCGATCGGCCGCCGATGCATTGGCGCCTTCACCCTGAGCCGAGCCGCCGAGATCATTGACCAGCACTCTGGCACCCTGTTTGGCGAACAGCAATGCATGCGCTCGCCCCAAGCCGCCGCCTGCACCGGTGACAATCACGACTTTATCTTCGAAGCGCACAGACTCATTCATGGGGAACTCCAGCAGGCCAGGGACTATTAGTGCGAGTGTCGGGCACGGGGCTGCCGGTCACAATGAACACGGGGGCGGCTGAATGGTGCGCGATAAGGCAGCGGGATAGTCAGGAACACGCCAACTTGAGCGGCGGTGAAATCAACTGATCGCGAAATTCCAGATAGTGCTTGAGCACCTGCGCCGGCGCTTCGATCTGTGGGTAATGGCCGATCTCGGACAGCAGGACAGTGTCCGGGGTGGGAATCAGTTGCCGATAGCGCGCCACCATGTGCGCACCGGAAACCGGATCGACCTCACCATCGATAACGCGCAGCGGCACCTCGCCGCGCTGCATGGCGCTGACCCAACGCTCACGCTGGACCCGCCGCTGCGGGATATAACCGATCAATTTATGCATGATCCGCTGCCCGTGATTGCTATCGACCAGGCTCCAGAAATCATCCAGCTCACTTTCGGTGGGCCGGGTCTGCGGACCGAAAATCTGCTTGAAACTCTTCACCAGAGCGTCACGGGTAAAAGCTAGCCCGATCATCCAGCCCAAGGGGCTTAGCAGGAGTTTTTGCATCAACACCGGGCGATGGGTTTCGGGAAACAACCCGCCATTGAGGAACACGCAACTGGCGATATGAGCGCGTGCTTCGTAGTGCCGGGCCAAGAGCTCCTGGGCCACGCTGTCGCCATAATCGTGTGCCAACACGTGAACGGGTTGCTCGACGTTCAAGTGCGCCAATAACGCTTGTTGCAGATCGGCCTGCTCCAGCAGGCTGTAGTTGTGGTTCACCGGTTTGGCCGAATCGCCGAAGCCAAGCATGTCGCAGGCAATCACCCGATAGCGCTGCGCCAGCGGCTGCCACAGGTAATGCCAGTCCCAACTGGCGGTCGGGAAGCCATGGATCAACAACAGCGGCTCGCCCTGCCCCGCCGCCCAATAGCGGATGGTCTGACCGCGGAAGACGAACGTCTGGCCGCGCTTACGCCAGACACACAGAGGAATTTCGGCGAGTGCCATTTAGAGTTTATAACCCGGGTCTTGTTTATCGAGTTTGCGCAGCAGCGCCGGCCAGGCCAGCGCGCCACCCATCCCTTGAGCACTTTTGGTGACGCCGGCGATCATCGCCTTGGCGCCCGCCAGAATCTGCGGTTCGATGGCGATCAGCTCTGCGCCACCGTTCTGCGCCAGCACCTGAATCTCGCAGGCGCGCTGAAAGGTAAACATCATCAGGAACGTGTCGGCGATGGTGCCGCCACAGGTCAGCAGACCGTGGTTGTGCAGCATCAGAAAGTTGTTTTCACCCAGGTCGGCTTGCAGCCGCGCCTTCTCTTCATGGTTCAGTGCCACGCCTTCGTAGGCGTGATAAGCCAGGCTGGACAGCACGAACAATGACTGCTGACTGATCGGCAAAATGCCCTGTTTCTGCGCCGATACCGCCACCCCCGCCGCCGTGTGGGTATGCAGCACACACACGACGTCATGCCGGACTTCATGCACCGCGCTGTGGATGGTGTAACCCGCCGGGTTGATCTCGTAGGGGCTGTCCATCAATTTGTTGCCGGCCTGATCGACCTTGACCAGGCTCGACGCGGTGATTTCATGGAACATCATCCCGAACGGGTTGATCAGGAAGTCTTCAGTGCCTGGCACCTTGGCTGAAATGTGCGTGAAGATCAGATCGTCCCAGCCGTGGAGGGCGACCAGACGATAACAGGCCGCCAGGTCGACGCGGGTCTGCCACTCGGCGGCACTGACTTTATCCTGGAGACTGTGTGGCGACTGGATGGGGGTTACGCTCACGGCAAGGATCTCTTTTTATTGTTCTGGGTTCTTAATGTTCACTGACGTTACAGCAGTCTAGTCAGCCCCCGGAGATCGGCTAGTTGCATTGGCAGCCAGCTTGGTGGCCGAGCGAGTCAGTGCGCGGGGGAGCCTGGATCCATGTCAGAACACTGCCGCCAATAAAAGCCGGTCAGCCCCGCAGAGCGTTGACCAGGTCCGCCAGCCAAGGCTCGGCGTCGGTTTCCGGCGTTACCGTTTCACTGGCGTCCAGACGCAACATCGGCAGCACTTCATGCACGCCCAGTTCGCCGAACAACTCACGCATTTGCTCACCGCCACCGCAGAACGTATCGCCGTAACTCGAGTCGCCCAACCCGATAACGGCACCCGGCAAGCCACGCCAGGCGGCGGGCAATTGATCGCGGATCATCGAATACAATGGTTGCAGGTTGTCCGGCAACTCACCCATGCCGGTGGTCGAAGTCACCGCCAGAAATGCTTCTGGGCCAAAGGCCTGAACATCGGCAAGTGTCGCGCGCGGGTTGTGCCAGGTTTCGAAACCGGCGGCGTTCAATAGACTTGCGGCGTGGCGGGCGACTTCTTCAGCCGTGCCGTACACCGAGCCGGAAAGGATGGCGACTTTCATCAATCTGATCCTGAAGCTGAGTAAAAGGCCAAGATATTAACAGCACAGCCCTCATTGATCTTTTAGAATGCAGCGTCCCCATCAATACGCAAAGGACTCTGCGATGATCAATGCCTCACTGCTGCAAATGGTGATCGACGCGTCGAACGACGGCATCGTGATTGCCGAAAAGGAAGGCGAACAGGACAATATCCTGATTTACGTAAACCCGGCGTTCGAACGCCTGACGGGCTATACCAGCGAAGAAATCCTCTACCAGGATTGCCGTTTTCTGCAGGCAGGAGACCGGGATCAGCCCGCCCTCGCATTGATTCGCCAGGCGTTGGGCAATGGCGGTTCCTGCCGGGAAATTCTCAGGAATTACCGCAAGGACGGCACCCCGTTCTGGAACGAACTGTCGCTTTCCACGGTAAAAAACCCGCACGACGGACAAACCTATTTTGTCGGTGTGCAGAAAGACGTCACGGTTCAGGTCAGGGCACAGCAGCGAGTTGCACAGCTGGAAGCGCAATTGGCCGAGGTACAGGCAGAACTTGCTGATCTCAAGTCGACGAACGGATCAAACCAATCTGCGAATTAGTGGTCATTTACTACAATCACCGATGACTTTGTAATTATTTCTTTCGAGCAAATCATGCAGCGCGACGCACTCCTGACCCAGGATGAGCTGGACTTTATCCAGACCATGCAACACAACCCGCAACTCAATGTGCGGGATGCGACGTCGAGTTTGCTGGTCAATGGCGGCTCGCAGATCCGTGATTTGCTCACACGCCTGGCCGCTCATGAGCAAGTCACCATCCAGGCCACTTTCGAAAATCAGCAAATGACCTTCCCGCTGCACCTGGTGGAAGATGAGTTTCACGCAATGCATCTACGCCTCGGTGTCCCCAGCATTTATGAAGACGGGCCAATGATTCGGCCATGGCGCCTGGCGCTCGAAGAGCCAGTGGCGCTGGAAAATGCCAAGGGGCAACCCGGCACGATGTGGGTGCACGAAATATCGTTCAAAGGGGTTTTGCTGGAAGTTCGCAACAAGACCAAAGCGCCAAAGCACTTCGCGCTGTGGTTCAGCCCGTCAGGCTATGAGCGGATTGCGTTGCGCGGCACCCTGGAGCGTGAGACCGAGCAAGGTTTCTACGCCTACGAGCTGAGCCAGAGTGACAAGGACGAAACCGAGCGTCTGCGTCAGTACATCCTTCAGCAACATCGCCTGACCCATCCTGCTTTGCATATTTGAATCTCAGGTATCCAGGTTTCCCGCCAGGAACTGTTTCAGACGCTGGCGCATCACCCCTCCCTCGTTTCCAAGGCAACCCACCGACGACCCGGCCAGACTTTCTTGCGCCAGGTCGGACGCATCCCCGGCCAGAAACAGCTGACAATCCAGGCCCATGGCCAGACGGTTCAAACGTCGAGGCAGTTCGGCAGCCGGCGCGTGATTGGAAATCAGCACCAGCGCCCTGGGCTTGATCTTCTCACAAACCAAGATCAACTCATCAAAGGGCTGCCCGATCGCCAACAACTGAATAGCCGAATCGATGCTGCTCAGATAGAGCGCCGTGACCAATACTTCGAGCTCACGACATTGGTCGGCCAAGGCGCAGACAATCACTCGTCGCGGCTGCATGACACGCACCAGCAGCAGGCGTTGCAATACTCGAGACCGCAGAAAGCCATCCAGAAAAAGCCACTCGCTGGTCTGACCGAACGCATCTTGGCGTTGTAGCAATAGCTTCCAGATCGGAACCAGGATGTCCTGAAACACAACTGTCAGCGGATAACTGGAAAAGATCTGACCGTAGACGTGTTCCAGCTGAACTTCGTCAAAAACACTCACTGCCGCCTTGACCTGCTGCTGCCATTGGCTGTAGTCGGCTTGAACGAGCTCGTCGGGAATGATCCGCTCCAGCACCTGGAGCGGTTCGGTCTTGGCCAGTATCTTGCCAACCTTGCTTACCGCGACACCGCGCTCGATCCAGCCGAGGATGCTGCGGACACGCTCGATATCGGTCATCGAATACAAGCGGTGCCCGCTTTCGGTGCGGGTGGGCTGTATCAGCCCGTAGCGTCGCTCCCAGGCTCGGAGCGTGACCGGGTTGACCCCTGTCATCCGCGCGACCTCACGAATCGGGAACAGCTCTTCTCGAATCAGGGAGGTAATGGGGGGCAAGCCAGGCGCAATGTCGGTCAGCACAGGGATTTTGGATCCATATTAATATTTTGATACATTTTTACTCTCATACCCCAGTGATATTCAACACGTCGTTGAACTAATTGGAACGAAAGTTCCAGACACAATCAGGAATAATCCTTGCTTGTCCCAAGACGCAGCCCACTACCCCGGCGCTGTGCCTGGCGAAACTCCTATCCGGAGCGACGCGTTTGCCTTACGGAGATACACAATGTCTACTTCACCCGTCACGCTGATGGTTGCGCGTCGTGTCGCCGATGGGCGTTATCAGGACCTGATGGCCTGGTTGCGCGAAGGCGAGCAACTGGCCACCGACTTCCCCGGCTATCTCGGTTCTGGCGTGCTCGCTCCGCCGCCCGAGGATGACGAATTCCAGATTATTTTCCGCTTCGCCGACGAGCAGACCCTGCACGCCTGGGAGCATTCCGCGTCGCGTACCGCTTGGCTGGGACGCGGCAGCAATCTGTTTGCCCATCCTTCGGAGCATCGGGTCAGTGGCATCGATGGCTGGTTCGGTGCGGTAGGGCAACGCCCGCCACGCTGGAAGCAGGCCGTGGCGATCTGGCTGGCGTTCTTTCCGGTGTCCCTGCTGTTCAACTTTGTGCTGGGACCGTTATTGGCTGAAACGGGATTGCTGGCCCGGGTGTTCGTCAGCACCCTGTGCCTGACACCACTGATGGTTTATTTCTTCATTCCATTGTCGACCCATCTGTTGGCCGGCTGGCTGAACACCGCACCGCAACAACCGTTGGCCGCAACGCCTACTACCCAAAATCAGTAACTCTTGCAGGAGCGTAGGTGCACGACTCCCGTCGCTGGTATAGTTTTGCTCTAACCGCGACGCGAGCCGTTCATGACCTCTTCCGCAGCCCCCATCCTCATCACCGGTGCCGGCCAGCGTGTCGGCCTGCACTGTGCGCAGCGTTTGCTCGAAGACGGCCATCCGGTCATTTTCAGCTACCGCAGCGAACGCCCCGGCGTAAAGACCCTGCGCGATCTGGGAGCAACAGCGGTGTTCGCGGACTTTTCCAGCGAGGCCGGGATTCTCGCGTTCATCGGTGAATTGAAGAACCACACCGACAGCCTGCGGGCGATAGTCCACAACGCCTCCGAATGGCTGGCCGAAAACCCGGGCGCCGAAGCCGATGCCTTCACCCGCATGTTCAGCGTGCACATGCTGGCGCCCTACCTGATCAACCTGCACTGTGCCGATTTACTCAGACGCTCAAGCCCCGCCGACATCGTGCACATCAGCGATGACGTGACCCGCAAGGGCAGCAGCAAGCACATCGGCTACTGCGCCAGCAAAGCCGGGCTCGACAGCCTGACCCTGTCCTTTGCCGCCAAGTACGCGCCAGACATCAAGGTCAACGGTATCGCGCCAGCCCTGCTACTGTTCAATCCCGACGACGACGCGGCGTACCGCGCCAGGGTCCTGGCCAAATCCGCACTGGGCATCGAGCCCGGCAGCGAAGTGATCTACCAGAGCCTGCGCTATTTGCTCGACAACCCTTATGTCACCGGCACGACCCTGACCGTCAATGGCGGACGGCACGTCAAATAAGCCGCCCCCGCGAGGATGTCCCCATGACGTTATCCCTGCCCCACAGCGCCCTGTCCCAGAGCTATCGCGAGATCCTTATCGGCCTGGGTGAAAACCCCGACCGCGAAGGGCTGCAAGACACCCCGTTGCGCGCCGCCAAGGCCATGCAATACCTGTGTCACGGTTACGAACAGAGCGTCGAAGAGATCGTCAACGGCGCACTGTTCGCCTCCGACAACGATGAAATGATCATTGTCGACAACATCGAGTTGTACTCGCTGTGTGAACATCACATGTTGCCCTTCATCGGCAAGGCGCATGTGGCTTATATTCCAACGGGCAAGGTGCTGGGCCTGTCGAAGATTGCACGGCTTGTGGATATGTTCGCCCGCCGCCTGCAAATACAGGAGAACCTCACCCGGCAAATCGCCGAGGCCGTGCAGCAAGTGACCGATGCCGCCGGTGTCGCGGTGGTCATCGAAGCCCAGCACATGTGCATGATGATGCGCGGCGTCGAGAAACAGAATTCGACCATGAACACCTCGGTGATGCTCGGTGCCTTCCGCGAGTCGAGCAACACCCGCCAGGAGTTCCTGCAATTGATTGGACGGAGCAAGTAGCAATGCCACAACTTCAACCAGGAATGGCACGCATCCGGGTCAAGGACCTGTGTTTGCGAACTTTCATCGGGATCAACGAGGACGAAATCCTCAACAAGCAGGATGTGCTGATCAACCTGACCATCCTGTATGCCGCTCAGGACGCCGTGCGTGACAACGACATCGATCACGCGCTGAACTACCGCACCATCACCAAGGCGATCATTGCCCACGTGGAAGGCAATCGCTTTGCCCTGCTCGAGCGCCTGACCCAGGAGCTGCTGGACCTGATCATGGCCAACGAGTCGGTGCTGTATGCCGAAGTCGAAGTCGACAAGCCCCACGCCCTGCGCTTCGCCGAGTCGGTGTCGATTACCCTGGCTGCCAGCCGCTGACCGCGTCTGGCGTATCGCTCGCCAGGCTTTTATCATCCGCGCCACGATTTGATTGCACAGAGCCCATCATGAACGATCAACAACGCCTGGAACTTGAAGCCGCCGCCTTTCGCCGGCTGGTTGCCCACCTGGACAGCCGCAAGGACGTGCAGAACATCGACCTGATGAACCTCTCGGGTTTCTGCCGCAACTGCCTGTCCAAGTGGTACAAGGCCGCCGCTGACGAACGCCAGATCGACGTCAGCCTCGATGAAGCCCGCGAAGTGGTTTACGGCATGCCGTACGCCGAGTGGAAAGCCCAATACCAGAAAGAAGCCAGCGCCGACCAACAAGCGGCGTTCGCCAAAGGAAAACCCAATGAGTGATTTGAACACCCTGCGCGCCAGCCTCAAGAGTGGCGAGCACGTTTTCGCCGACACCCTGGCGTTCATTGCCGCCGGTTATGACTACCAGCCCCAGGCTTTCAACAACGGTGGCGTGGAAAACGCAGCCGGGCAGAACGAAGGCTCGTGCAAGACCCTGGGCCTGGCGCTGCTGGAAGGTCTGAGCGATGAAGAAGCACTGTTGGCGTTTGGCGAGCATTATCGCTCGGTGGTGGCTACGCCCGAAGGCAGCGACCACGGCAATATCCGGGCGTTGATTGCCCATGGCTTGGCGGGTGTGAAGTTCGCTCAGCAGCCACTGACTCGTCGCTAAACCTGTGGCGAGGGAGCTTGCTCCCTCGCCACAGATTATGCGTCGCCATCGATCGGTATCAGGGCACATCCCGACTTTTAAGATTGACCCGGCAACTTTATTTCGTTTGCCGGGCACCTCTGCTCGCGGCTTAGATAAAAAGAAGCATCCCTTCTTCAGAGTCAGCCATCCATGCGCAGCGAAACCATCAGTCAGTCGATTTCCATTGTTCACCCCATCAGTCTCAGCCACGGCAAAAATGCCGAAGTCTGGGACACCGATGGCAAGCGCTACATCGACTTTGTCGGGGGAATCGGCGTACTGAACCTCGGCCATTGCCATCCACGCATCGTCGAGGCCATTCGTGAACAAGCCACCCGCCTGACCCACTACGCGTTCAACGCGGCTCCCCATGTGCCTTACATCGAACTCATGGATCGCCTGGCCGCGTTTATTCCAGTGGATTACCCGGTCAGCGGCATGCTCACCAACAGCGGCGCAGAAGCGGCGGAAAACGCCCTGAAGATCGTCCGTGGCGCCACCGGCCGCACCGCGATCATTGCCTTTGACGGCGCCTTCCACGGCCGCACGCTGGCCACTCTCAACCTCAACGGCAAGGTCGCGCCTTACAAGCAGAAAGTCGGCGTGCTGCCGGGGCCGGTGTACCACCTGCCCTTCCCCAGCAAAGACAATGACGTGACCTGCGCCGAGGCCCTGAAGGCGATGGATCGGCTGTTCAGCGTCGAGATCGACGTGAATGACGTGGCCTGTTTTATCGTCGAACCGGTACAGGGCGAAGGCGGGTTTCTGGCGATGGATGTGGAATTCGCCCAGGCGCTGCGGCGTTTCTGTGATGACAAAGGCATTTTGCTGATTGCCGATGAAATCCAGTCCGGCTTCGGCCGCACCGGCCAGCGGTTTGCGTTTTCGCGACTGGGCATTGAGCCGGACCTGATCCTGCTGGGTAAAAGCATTGCCGGTGGCGTGCCGCTGGGTGCGGTTGTCGGGCGCAAGTCGCTAGTCGACAACTTGCCCAAGGGCGGATTGGGCGGCACCTACTCAGGCAATCCCATCGCCTGCGCCGCCGCGCTGGCGACCCTGGACGAAATGAGTGATGCACATCTGCATGCCTGGGGCACGCAGCAGGAAGAAGCGATTGTCAGCCGCTACGAAGCCTGGCGGGCACGCGGACTGTCACCGTATCTGGGCCGTTTGACCGGCGTGGGTGCGATGCGCGGCATCGAACTGATCAACGCCGACGGCACACCGGCTTCGGCGCAATTGACACAACTGCTGGCGCTGGCCCGAGACTCGGGCTTGCTGCTGATGCCCAGCGGCAAGTCGCGCCACATCATTCGGCTGCTCGCGCCATTGACCACTGAGGCCGCCGTGCTGGAAGAAGGGCTGGATATTCTTGAGGCGTGCCTGGCGAAATTGTCCTGAGGCAGAATCGTCTGCCCACAAAAAAACCGGCCAAGGCCGGTTTTTTTGTTTTCTACGGAATCAGAACGAAACGTTCTGCAGGCCGTCGAGGTAACGCTCGGTGTCCAGTGCCGCCATACAGCCGGCGCCGGCCGAGGTGATGGCTTGACGATAAACGTGGTCGGCCACGTCACCGGCAGCAAAGATACCTTCGACGCTGGTGGCAGTGGCGTTGCCGTCACGGCCGCCCTGTACAACCAGGTAGCCGTCTTTCAACGTCAGCTGACCTTCGAACAACGACGTGTTCGGGGTGTGGCCAATGGCGATGAACACGCCGTCGACTTTGATTTCGTCGAAGCTGCCATCGTTGTTCTTCAGGCGAGCACCGGTCACGCCCATGTTGTCGCCCAACACTTCGTCCAGGGTCGCGTTCAGCTTCAGGATGATCTTGCCTTCGGCAACCCGGGCATTGAGCTTGTCGATCAGGATCTTCTCGGCGCGGAACGTTTCGCGACGGTGAATCAGGGTCACGGTGCTGGCGATGTTGGCCAGGTACAGCGCTTCTTCGACAGCGGTATTACCGCCACCGACCACAGCCACTGGCTTGTTGCGATAGAAGAAACCGTCACAGGTCGCGCAGGCCGAAACGCCTTTGCCCATGAACGTTTCTTCCGACGGCAGGCCCAGGTAACGAGCGCTGGCACCGGTAGCGATGATCAGGGCGTCGCAGGTGTAAGTCGCGCTGTCGCCAATCAGGGTGTACGGCTTGGCAGCGAAGTCCACGGCATTGATGTGATCAAACACGATCTCGGTTTCAAAGCGCTCGGCGTGCTCTTTCATCCGTTCCATCAGCGCCGGGCCGGTCAGGCCGTGGACGTCGCCCGGCCAGTTGTCGACTTCGGTGGTGGTGGTCAGTTGACCGCCGGCTTGCATGCCGGTGATCAGCAGTGGCTTGAGGTTGGCACGGGCCGCATAGACAGCGGCGCTGTAACCGGCAGGGCCGGAACCGAGAATAATCACTCGCGAATGACGAACTTCAGACATGACCTGCTCCTGTTGACCGGCCCGAAACACTGGGCGCGGAACGCCGGATTGCCGGCGGGAATAAAAAAGGACCGTTGAAAGCACTTGGGGAAGGCTTGGGCTCGACAGTCCTGTAAAAGAATGGGTGCAGCGTATCGAGGGGGCGAAGATTAAGGAAATACGGTTTAACAATCCAGCTCATAGGCGGTCTCTATTCCGTTGCAGTGAATGTATAGACGCCTTTGTTACAGTTAATGTCGATGCCGCTACCGCGCTTTCGCACCTCAGGCAAAGCCGGTAAGGTCGGCGCGTTTCCCTCTTGTTCGGAGCACGTTATGCCCGCCCCCGTTCTGTCCGGCCCGCAATACCTGCGCGAAGGCCTCAATCTGGTCCTGAGCCCAAGTCTGCGTCTGTTCGTGTTGCTGCCGCTGGCGATCAACCTGGTGCTGTTCGTCGGATTGATCTATCTGGCCGGTCATCAGTTCAGCCTATGGGTCGATACGCTGATGCCGTCCCTGCCCGATTGGCTGAGCTTCCTCAGCTATATCCTCTGGCCGATATTCGTGGTGTTGGTGGTGTTGATGGTGTTCTTCACCTTCACAATGCTCGCCAACGTTATTGCCGCACCGTTCAACGGCTTCCTCGCGGAGAAAGTCGAAGTGGTGGTGCGCGGCACCGACGATTTCCCGACCTTCAGCTGGGGCGAACTGATCGCCATGATCCCCCGTACCCTGACCCGGGAAATGCGCAAGCTCGGCTACTTCCTGCCAAGGGCCATCGGGCTGTTCATCCTCTCCTTCATCCCGGTGGTGAACATCATTGCCGCACCGCTGTGGCTGCTGTTCGGGGTGTGGATGATGGCGATCCAATACATCGACTACCCGGCGGACAACCACAAGCTGGGCTGGAACGAGATGCTCGCCTGGCTGCGCAAGAAGCGCTGGCAGAGCATGAGTTTTGGCGGGATCGTTTATCTGGTGCTGCTGATTCCGGTGGTGAACATTTTGATGATGCCGGCGGCCGTGGCTGGTGCGACGCTGTTCTGGGTGCGTGAGCGTGGCGCGGAGAATCTGGTGGCGGAACGCAGTTAATCGCGTCATATATCCATCATCCCACCGTCACAATGACGACATGGCCTCAGCCGACACTGAGGTCATGACGACAGCTCTGCATATTACTCTGATCACCGAAACCTTCCCCCCGGAAATCAACGGCGTGGCCAATACCCTTGGCCGCTTGTTCGACGGTTTGCGCGCGCGCGGGCATCAGGTCGAGTTGGTGCGGCCACGTCAGGGCGGCGACCCGCTGACGGGCAGCAATGATGAGTTGCTGCTGTGTCGGGGCTGGCCGCTGCCGGGTTATCCCGGCCTGCAATGGGGCCAGTCGTCGATGCACAAGCTGCTGCGGCGCTGGAAGCGCCATCGCCCGGACGTGTTGTACATCGCCACCGAAGGACCGCTGGGGTTGTCGGCGTTACGCGCGGCACGACGTTTGGGGATTTCGGTGGTCAGCGGCTTTCATACCAATTTTCAGCAGTATTCCAGCCAGTATGGGCTCGGGTTGCTGACGCGCTTGCTGACCCACTACCTGCGCTGGTTTCACAATCGCTCGACCCTGACCCTGGTGCCCAGCGCCAGCCAGCGACTGGAGCTGGAGCGGCGCAGTTTCGAGCGTCTGGCGTTACTCTCTCGAGGCGTCGACAGCCAGTTGTTTCATCCGGTCAAACGACTGAAACCGCTGCGTGAGCAATGGGGACTGGCCGAGGATGACATCGCCTTCATCCACGTAGGACGCCTGGCCCAGGAGAAGAATCTTGGCCTGCTCAAGCGCAGTTTCGACGCGCTGAAAACCACTTATCCACAGCGCAACATGAAATTGATTGTGGTCGGTGACGGTCCGCAACGATCGACGCTGGAAAAGGAATTGCCCGAGGCGATTTTTTGCGGCTCACAACGCGGCGAAGCGCTGGCCAGTCACTATGCCTCGGGGGATGTGTTTCTGTTTCCGAGCCTGACCGAAACCTTCGGCAATGTGGTGCTTGAGGCATTGGCCTCAGGGCTGGGGGTGGTGGCGTACGATCAAGCTGCGGCGGCTCAGCATATTCGCCATGGCTATAACGGCGTATTGGCCATGCCCGGGGATGAACAGGCGTTCTGCGATGCGGCACGTTGGCTGCTGGAGGAGCGCGAAACCTTGCGCTGCATGCGGCTCAATGCCCGCCAGCATGCAAGCCGTCAGGGCTGGGCGGCGATTATCGAGCAGTTCGAGGGGCAGTTGCGGGGGGCTTGTGCGCAGGAACAAGTTCTATCCGATGCAGCGTTGTTACCTTAAAAGCTTCGCGGGCAAGCCTCGCCCTTGTAGGAGCGAGGCTTGCCCGCGAAAAGGCCTTTTCAGTCGCCATTTACACCAGCGTCATCAACGCATCACGGCTGAATGGCAGGATGTCCTGCTCACGACCGTCACGCACTTTCTGCGCCCAGTCCGGGTCCACCAACAACGCACGCCCCACCGCCACCAGGTCGAACTCATCGTTATTCAAACGTTCCAGCAGTTTTTCCAGGCTGGCCGGCTGTGCGATCTTGTCGGTGTTGACCATGAATTGCAGGAACTCGCCATCCAGGCCGACGCTGCCAACGGTGATGGTCGGCTTGCCGGTGAGCTTACGGGTCCAGCCGGCCAGGTTCAGTTCGGAACCGTCGAACTCCGGCTCCCAGAAACGGCGTGTCGAGCAGTGGAAAATATCCACGCCGGCGTCGGACAACGGCTTGAGAAATTCGCCCAACGCCTCTGACGTCTGCACCAGACGCGCGGTGTAGTCCTGCTGCTTCCACTGGGAGAAACGGAAGATGATCGGGAATCCCTCGCCGACTGCTGCGCGCACCGCCTGAATCAATTCGATGGCGAAGCGCGAACGGTTGGCCAGGCTGCCACCGTATTCGTCGGTGCGCTGGTTGCTGCCTTCCCAGAAGAACTGGTCCACCAGATAACCATGGGCACCGTGGATTTCCACGCCGTCCATGCCGATGCTCTGGGCGTCTTTGGCGGCTTGGGCGAACGCAGCGATCACCTCCTGGATATCCTGCTGGGTCATGCCGTGAACCACGACCTGTCCGTCTTTCAGTTTTTCCGACGGACCATAACCTGGCACGCTGGCATCCGGCTCGGTGCCGATACGGCGCACGCTGCCCACATGCCACAGCTGCGGAACGATCTTGCCGCCTTCGGCATGCACTGCATCGACGACTTTTTTCCAGCCGGCCAGTGCGGCTTCACCGTAGAAGTGCGGCACGTTCGGGTAACCGTTGGAGGCCTTGTGACCGACCGTGGTGCCTTCGGTGATGATCAGGCCAACTCCGGCGGCAGCGCGGCGACGGTAGTATTCAATCACTTTGGAGTTGGGCACGCCGCCCGGGGAAAACGAGCGGGTCATCGGTGCCATGACGACGCGGGTCGGCAGTTCGAGAGCGCCGAGGTGAAAAGGCTTGAACAGGGCTTTGACAGGCATTGGACGCTCCACGGGACATAGGCTTTATGACGGCGATAATATGGAGGGCGCCCTGCCTTGAACAGCACTATTGATTTGAGTGATTAAGGATTAGAAACGAAAAGATCGCAGCCTTCGGCAGCTTCTACAGAGGAATGTGAATACCTGTAGCTGCCGAAGGCTGCGATCTTTTGATCTTGATCTGCGCTTTTAACTCAGAGCTTTTTCAATCGCCTGGATAACAGAAGGATCATCCGGCGCCGTACGCGGCGAGAACCGCGCCAATACGCGACCGTCCTTGCCCAACAGGAATTTTTCGAAGTTCCAGGTGATGTCGCCCGGAAACTCCGCACCCTCGCCCGCCAGCAGGCGGTACAGCTGATGACGTTCGTGACCGTTGACTTCCAGCTTGCTGGACAACGGAAAGGTCACGCCATAGTTGAGGCTGCAGAACGCCTGGATTTCCTGCTCTGTGCCCGGTTCCTGCCCGGCAAACTGGTTGCACGGCAAGCCCAGCACGCTGAAACCCTTGCCCTTGTATTGCTGGTAGAGGTTTTCCAGAGCAGCGTACTGTGGGGTCAAGCCACATTTGGAGGCGACGTTGACCACCAGCACGACGTGCCCTTTGAAGGGCGCCAGAGGTAACTCCTGGCCATCCAAAGTTTTCAATGTAAGGTCGTGAAAAGCACTCATGACGGACTCCAAATTTCCCGTGTTCTTCTCGAAACAGCCACTTGGTCATGTCGCCAAGGACAGCCGCGGACTAAAAAGGCGCCCTCGGGCGCCTCTCCAGTTCTCGAAAGCTTAGCGCAGAAAATCAGTGGTGATGGCCACCTTCGCCATGGACGTGACCATGAGCGATTTCTTCCTGGCTGGCATCACGGATGGCAACGATCTTGACCTGGAAATTCAGGCGCTGACCGGCCAGCGGGTGGTTGCCGTCGACGGTGACATCGTCGCCGTCCAGATCGCGAATGGTGACGATCTGCATCTGGCCGTCCGGAGCGGAAGCGTGGAACTGCATGCCCACTTCCAGTTCATCGACGCCTTCGAACATGCTGCGGCTCAGGGTGCTGACCAGTTCGGCTGCGTATTCGCCGTAGGCATCTTCAGGTTCTACGGCAACAGTCAGTTCGTCACCGACTGCTTTGCCTTCCAGTGCCTTTTCCAGGCCCGGGATGATGTTACCTGCGCCTTGCAGGTAGACCAGCGGCGCGCCGCCGGCGGAGCTGTCGATGACCTCACCAGCGTCGTTGGTCAGGGTATAGTCGATGGAGACAGCCTTATTGGCGGCGATCAGCATGGGGCGAGACCTTTTGCATAAGAATGATGAATGTCCAAGTTTAGCGAAGCAATCGCCCGAAAGCGAACACAACCCGGACAAACGGGGCGCGATGAAAGCCTCGACCATTACAGGTTTCCATCAGGACGAGGACGGGCACTGGGTGGCCGAGCTGTCCTGTGGCCATACCCAACACCTGCGGCACCAGCCGCCGTGGCAATCCCGGGCCTGGGTGCTGGACCCTGCGCTGCGCAATGAAAAAATAGGCCAGCCCTTTGATTGCGGTTGGTGCGCACAAGGCTCGGTTAGCGATAACCTTGACCACTGAATATCGGTAGAACGCCAGCCATAGGCGTTCACCATTGCCATGCACCCTTAGAGAATCCGCATGCAAACTTTTTTTATCGCGCCCACCGATTTTGGTGTGGGTCTGACCTCCATCAGCCTCGGGCTGGTGCGTACCCTTGAGCGGGCCGGCCTCAAAGTCGGCTTTTTCAAACCGATTGCCCAACCGCACCCGGGCGACACCGGCCCTGAACGCTCCACCGAACTGGTGGCCCGCACCCACGGTTTGAAACCGCCTCAGCCGCTGGGCCTGGCCCATGTCGAGCGGATGCTCGGCGACGGTCAGCTGGACGAATTGCTCGAAGAAATCATCACCCTTTACCAGCAAGCCGCTATCGGCAAGGACGTGCTGATTGTCGAAGGCATGGTCCCGACCCGCAGCGCCAGCTACGCCGCGCGGGTCAACCTGCACTTGGCCAAGAGCCTCGACGCCGACGTGATTCTGGTTTCGGCGCCGGAAAACGAAGTGCTGACCGAATTGTCCGGCCGGGTGGAATTGCAGGCGCAATTGTTCGGCGGGCCGAAGGATCCGAAAGTGCTGGGCGTGATCCTCAACAAGGTCAAGACCGACGAAAGCATGGACGTCTTCGCCTCGCGCCTGAGAGAGCACTCGCCGTTGCTGCGCAGTGGCGACTTCCGTCTGCTCGGCTGCATCCCGTTTCAACCGGAGCTGAACGCGCCGCGCACCCGTGACGTGGCCGAGTTGATGGGCGCTCAGGTGCTCAATGCCGGTGACTACGAAACCCGGCGCATGACCAAAATCATCATCTGCGCCCGCACCGTGCGCAACACCGTGGAACTGCTCAAGCCCGGCGTGCTGGTGGTGACCCCCGGCGATCGCGACGACATCATCCTCGCGGTCAGCCTCGCAGCGATGAACGGTGTGCCCCTGGCCGGCCTGCTGCTGACCAGCGACACCCTGCCCGACCCGCGCATCATGGAGCTGTGCCGTGGCGCCTTGCAGGCCGGTCTGCCGGTGTTGTCGGTGAGTACCGGTTCCTACGACACCGCCAACCAGTTGAACGGTTTGAACAAGGAAATCCCGATCGACGACCGCGAGCGCGCGGAGATCATCACCGATTTCGTCGCCAGCCACCTCGACGCCAACTGGCTGCACCAACGCTGCGGCACGCCGCGGGAAATGCGCCTGTCGCCTGCAGTGTTCCGCTATCAACTGATCCAGCGTGCCCAGGCCGCCAACAAGCGCATCGTGTTGCCCGAGGGCAGCGAGCCGTTGACCGTCCAGGCCGCCGCGATCTGCCAGGCACGGGGCATCGCCCGTTGCGTGTTGCTGGCCAAGCCGGCAGACGTCGAGGCGGTCGCCCGCGCCCAAGGCATCGAGTTGCCACCGGGGCTGGAAATCCTCGACCCGGACCTGATTCGCGAGCGTTACGTCGAGCCGATGGTTGCGCTGCGCAAGACCAAAAGCCTCAACGCGCCGATGGCCGAGCAGCAACTGGAAGACACCGTGGTGATCGGCACCATGATGCTGGCGCTGGATGAAGTCGACGGGCTGGTGTCCGGGGTCATTCACTCCACCGCCAACACCATCCGCCCGGCCCTGCAACTGATCAAGACCGCGCCGGGTTGCACCCTGGTGTCGTCGGTATTCTTCATGCTGTTTCCCGAAGAAGTGCTGGTCTACGGCGACTGCGTGATGAACCCGCACCCGAGCGCCAGCGAACTGGCCGAGATCGCCTTGCAAAGCGCCGATTCGGCAGCGGCGTTCGGCATCACTCCGCGAGTGGCGATGATCAGCTACTCCAGCGGTGAATCGGCCAGCGGCGAAGAAGTCGAGAAGGTTCGCGAGGCCACCTTGCTCGCCCACGAACAGCAACACTCACTGCTGATCGACGGCCCGTTGCAATACGATGCCGCTGCCAACGAAACCGTGGCCCGGCAACTGGCGCCGAACAGTCAGGTGGCCGGTCGTGCCACGGTGTTCGTGTTCCCCGACCTGAACACCGGCAATACCACCCACAAAGCCGTGCAACGTAGCGCCGACTGCGTCAGCCTCGGGCCAATGCTGCAAGGCCTGCGCAAACCGGTGAACGACCTGCCGCGTGGCGCGCAAGTCGACGACATCGTGTACACCATCGCGTTGACCGCGATTCAAGCGGCCAACCGACCTATGGATATTTAAATGCTGGATTTTCTACCTGCACCCGTGCGCGGCGTGATCGCCTCGCTGCTGTTGGCGCTGAATACGATTCTGCTCTGCTCGTTTCTGTTCTGTGTGGCGCTGTTCAAAGTGTTGCCGTTCGCCCTCACCCAACGTTTCGCGCGCTGGCTGATGAGTCATACCCACGAAGCGTGGATCAGTAACAACAAGGGCTGGATGAATCTGGTTTGCCGCACACGCTGGCACCTCAGCGGCTTGCAAGACCTGGACTATCGGCACTCCTATCTGATCACCAGCAACCATCAGAGCTGGGTCGACATCATGGTGCTGCAGTACGTGCTCAACCGTCGCATCCGCCCGCTGAAGTTCTTCCTCAAACAGGAACTGATCTGGGTACCGGTGATTGGCCTGGCGTGGTGGGCGTTGGGTTTTCCGTTCATGAAGCGTTACTCCAAGGCCTATCTGGAAAAGCATCCGCAGAAGAAAGGCAAAGACCTGGAAACCACCCGCAAGACCTGCGACAAGTTCCGCAATAACCCGGTGGGGATTTTCAACTTCGTCGAAGGCACACGCTTCACCGAGGGCAAGCACACCCAGCAGGGTTCACCGTTCCGCTACCTGCTCAAACCGAAAGCGGGCGGCATTGCATTCGTGCTGGATGCCATGGGCGACCAGCTGGAAGCTATCGTCAACGTGACCATCCACTACCCGGCCGGGCGTCCAGGCTATTGGGATTTGCTCTGCGGCAATGTGAAGGATGTAGTGGTGCACTTTCAGGAGCTGAAGATTCCACCGCAGTTCGTTGGCAAGAACTACGACCAGGACGGGGTGTATCGCCTGGAGTTTCAGGGGTGGATCAATCAGTTGTGGAATGACAAGGATGCGCTGTTGGGACAAATGCACCGGGAGTATCCAGTGAATTCTTGAGGTGCCCGCAAAAGTGTCCTCCCGGACACAAAAAAGTCCGCAGATGATCACTCATCTGCGGGCTTTTTGTTTTCAGCTAATGCTTAGATCGCGCCACGCTTGCGCAGCAGATCCAGCACTTGCTTGACGCTTTCTTCCAGCGACAGCGACTGGGTGTCGATCACCAGATCGGCATCCAGCGGCACGTCGTACGGGAAGGATTCGCCCGGGATGTTGTCGCCACCCGCCGCGTACAGACCTTGCGGATCACGCTCAGCGCAGACCGTCGGCGAGGCCTGGACGTAGACCGTCAGCAGACGCTCCTTGCCGATCAGGTCCTTGGCCTGCTCACGACCTTCGGCACTCGGGGCAACGAACGCCGCCAGTGTCAGCAGGCCGGCTTCGTTGAACTGACGCGCAACGTGCGCCGCACGACGCCAATTCTCGGTGCGCCCGGCGCGATCCTGCGGCAGACCTTTGTTCAGGTCATGACGCAGGTTCTGGCCATCGAGTACAAACACCGCGCGACCCATGTCGAACAGCTTGCGTTCAACCGCATACGCCAGGGTGCTTTTGCCAGCGCCCGACAGGCCGCTGAACAACACGGTGGCCGGTTGCTGACCGAAGCGCTGGGCGCGTTCTTCGGTGGCTACATGGGCCAGTTTGCCGTGGTGGGAGCTGCTGCCATGCGCCAGCGGCTGAGCGATGATCATGCCGGCCGCGACCGTGCCGTTGGTCAAACGGTCGATGACGATGAACGAACCCGTGGTGCGGTTGCTGTCGTAACCGTCCAGCGCAATGGCCGCGTCGAGGCTGATCTTGACCCGACCGATCTCGTTCAGCTGCAACGAGCTGGCAGGGCCTTCGGCCAAGGTGTTCACGTCCACGCGATTGACGATGCTGGTGATCGAGCCCGGCACGTAAGTCGTGGCGCGCTTGATGTCGTACTTCTTGCCCGGCAGCATCGGCTCTTCGGCCATCCACACCAGCATGGCGTCGAAGGCGTCGGTCACTTGCGGCTGGTTATCGGCGTGCACCAGCAAGTCGCCACGGGAAATGTCGATCTCGTCTTCCATGGTCAGCGTCACCGCTTGACCAGGGCCTGCATGCTCCAGCTCACCTTCGAAGGTGACAATGGATTTCACGCGGCTGCTCTTGCCCGACGGCAACACAACGACTTCGTCGCCCTTGTGCACGATGCCGCTGGCCAGGGTGCCGGCGAAACCACGGAAGTTCAGGTTCGGACGGTTGACGTACTGCACCGGGAAACGCAGATCGGTGTAGTTGCGGTCGCTGGCGATTTCGACGGTTTCAAGGATTTCCATCAGCGACTGGCCGGTGTACCACGGCGAGCGCTCGGACTTGTTCACCACGTTGTCGCCCTTGAGCGCGGACATCGGCACGAACGCCATGGTGCTCGGCTTGAACGCGATGCCTTCGGCGAACTTCAGGTAATCGGCCTTGATCGACTCAAATACGCTTTCGTCGAAGCCGTTGAGGTCCATCTTGTTGATGGCGACCACGATGTGCTTGATGCCAAGCAACGAGGCGATAAAGCTGTGGCGACGGGTCTGGGTCTGCACGCCGTAACGGGCGTCGACCAAGATGATCGCCAGGTCACAGGTGGATGCACCGGTGGCCATGTTGCGGGTGTACTGCTCATGGCCGGGGGTATCGGCGATGATGAATTTGCGCTTGGCGGTAGAGAAATAGCGGTAGGCGACATCGATGGTGATGCCCTGCTCACGCTCGGCCTGCAAGCCGTCGACCAGCAACGCCAGGTCGATGTCTTCGCCGGTGGTGCCGACTTTTTTCGAGTCGCGGGTAATGGCTTCCAGATGATCTTCGTAGATCATTTTGGAGTCGTGCAGCAGGCGCCCGATCAGGGTGCTCTTGCCGTCGTCGACGTTGCCACAAGTCAGAAAGCGCAGCATTTCCTTGCGTTCATGCTGGCCCAGGTAGGCGAGGATGTCCTCGCTGATCAAATCAGATGCGTGCGACATGACAACCCCTTAGAAATAACCCTGACGTTTCTTTTCTTCCATGGAACCGGCGCCATCGTGATCGATGACTCGGCCCTGGCGTTCGGAAGTTCGCGTCAGGAGCATTTCCTGAATGATGTCGGTCAGGCTGGTGGCCTCGGACTCGACAGCACCGGTCAACGGGTAGTCGCCCAGTGTACGGAAACGGACCTTCTTCTTGACGATGCGCGCCTTGTCTTCGTCGCTCAGGTGATTGAGCAGGCGTTCGTCGTCGATCATGATCCAGGTGCCGTTCATCTCGATGACATCGCGTTCGGCTGCGAAATACAGCGGCACGATCGGGATGCCTTCCAGGTAGATGTACTGCCAGATGTCCAGTTCGGTCCAGTTCGACAACGGGAATACGCGGATCGATTCACCCTTGTTGACCTTGCCGTTGTAGACGTTCCACAGCTCCGGGCGCTGGTTTTTCGGGTCCCAGCGGTGCTTGCTGTCACGGAACGAATACACGCGCTCTTTGGCACGGGACTTCTCTTCGTCGCGACGGGCGCCACCGAATGCGGCGTCGAAGCCATACTTGTCGAGGGCCTGCTTGAGGCCTTCGGTCTTCATGATGTCGGTGTGCTTGGCACTGCCGTGGGTCAGCGGGTTGATACCCTGCGCAACACCCTCGGGGTTGACGTGTACCAGCAGGTCCAGGCCGAGCTCTTCGACCATGCGGTCGCGGAACGCGTACATTTCCTTGAACTTCCACTGGGTGTCGACGTGCATCACCGGAAACGGAAGTTTGCCCGGGAAGAATGCCTTGCGCGCAAGGTGCAGCATCACGGCGGAGTCTTTACCGACGGAGTACAGCATCACCGGGTTATCGAACTCGGCGGCGACCTCGCGGATGATGTGGATGCTTTCGGCCTCCAGCTGTTTCAGATGCGTCAGTTTGTCGACCATGGCTACTCACGAAAACGATCTTATGGACGGCCTGCGGGCCGTGTTCGAGCGGGGAATCCTAGCACAGCGCCCTCTTCTAATCAGGACAGCGGCTAGATCGAAAGGGTATATGAATATACCCCCTCGTTTGGGCTCCAGCCCTGTAGTCAAATCGGGTTCGGGCAATCGATGAAGATGTGCTCGAGGGCGAAACGTCGTGCCAGGTAATCGCCCAAAGCCTGCACACCGTAACGCTCGGTGGCGTGGTGGCCGGCGGCGATGAAACTGATGTCGTTTTCCCGGGCGCTGTGGAACGTCTGTTCGGAGGCTTCGCCGCTGAGGTACAGATCGACGCCGGCCAACACCGCCTGGTCAATGTAACCCTGGCCGCCACCGGTGCACCAGCCGACCCGACGAATCATCTCGCTGCCTTCGATCAGTAACGGCTCGCGCCCCATGACTTCCTGCACGCGGCGGGCAAAATCGCGGGGAGTCATCGGTTCGCTCAACGAGCCGACCAACCCGACGATTTTCAGGTTGTCCGGATCCAGCGGGCCTTCGACGGTAATGTCCAATTGCCGGGCAAGCTGCACGTTGTTGCCGACTTCCGGGTGCAGGTCCAGCGGCAAGTGATAAGACAGCAGGCTGATGTCGTGCTTGAGCAGGGTTTTCAACCGGCGCTGCTTCATGCCGGTGATGCACGGGTTCTCGCCTTTCCAGAAATAGCCGTGATGCACCAGCACCAGATCCGCCTGGGCCTCCACCGCGGCGTCCAGCAGTGCCTGGCTGGCGGTGACACCGCTGACGATGCGCATCACTTGCGGCCGGCCTTCGACCTGCAAGCCGTTGGGGCAGTAATCGGCGATCTTCGAACTTGCCAGGTAACGGTCGGCTTCTTCGACCAGGGTGCTCAGGGCGACGGCCATAAAAGACTCCTAAATATCCCGTTCAGAGGCGCGCGCGGCCTCGTATAATGCGCGACATTATGGGCGGTCTCATACCGCCTGCAACCTCTCAGGACGTGCTTAATGCTCAAGGCGCTGCGTTTTTCCGGCTGGCCGCTGTTGGCCGGCGTGCTTGTCGCTCTACTGATTATTCAGCGTTACCCGCAGTGGGTCGGGCTGCCAAGCCTCGACGTCAATCTGCAACAAGCCCCGCAAACCCTTGGTGTGCAGCAGGGCCCGGTGTCCTATGCCGATGCGGTGACCACGGCTGCGCCGTCGGTGGTCAACCTTTACACCACCAAAGTGGTCAACAAACCCAGCCATCCGCTGTTTGAAGACCCGCAGTTCCGCCGCTTCTTCGGCGACAACTCGCCCAAGCAGAAGCGCATGGAGTCGAGCCTCGGTTCGGGCGTGATCATGAGCCCGGAAGGTTACCTGCTGACCAATAACCACGTGACCAGCGGTGCCGACCAGATCGTGGTGGCCCTCAAGGATGGTCGTGAAACCCTGGCCCGGGTCATCGGCAGCGACCCGGAAACCGACCTCGCGGTATTGAAGATAGACCTGAAAAACCTGCCGTCGATCACCGTCGGCCGTTCTGACAACCTGCGCATCGGTGACGTGGCCCTGGCCATCGGCAACCCGTTCGGCGTCGGCCAGACCGTGACCATGGGGATCATCAGTGCCACCGGGCGCAATCAGTTGGGCCTGAACAACTACGAAGACTTCATCCAGACCGACGCCGCGATCAACCCCGGCAACTCCGGCGGTGCACTGGTGGACGCCAACGGCAACCTGACCGGCATCAACACGGCAATCTTCTCCAAGTCCGGTGGCTCGCAAGGCATCGGCTTCGCGATCCCGGTCAAACTGGCGATGGAAGTGATGAAGTCGATCATCGAACACGGCCAGGTGATTCGCGGCTGGCTCGGCATCGAAGTGCAACCGTTGAGTCAGGAACTGGCGGAATCGTTTGGCCTGTCGGGACGCCCGGGAATTGTGGTCGCGGGGATTTTCCGTGACGGCCCGGCGCAAAAGGCCGGCCTGCAATTGGGCGACGTGATCCTCAGCATCGACGGTGAACCGGCTGGCGATGGTCGCAAGTCAATGAACCAGGTGGCGCGCATCAAACCGACCGACAAGGTCACGATTCAGGTGATGCGCAACGGTAAAGAACTCAAGCTCACCGCAGAAATCGGTCTGCGTCCGCCGCCGGCGCCGATCCAGGAAAAAGAAGAAGAGTAAGCGGGACCCTGTGGGAACGAGCCGCACCGCTCGCTCCCACAGGAACAGTTTTGGTCTAGAGGTCGCCGAGGCCGTCGATCAGTGCCTGATTCTGCTCCGGCGTGCCGATGGAAATCCGCAGGAACTGGGCAATCCGCTCTTGCTTGAAGTGCCGAACAATCACGCCCTGTTCACGCAACTTCGCCGCCAGCCCCGCAGCATCGTGCTTCGGATGACGGGCGAAAATGAAGTTCGCCGCCGACGGCAACACTTCAAACCCTTTCGCTTCCAGTTGCGCGACCACTTGCTCCCGACTCTCGATGACCAACCGGCAAGTCTTGTCGAAATACTCGCGATCTTCGAACGCCGCCGCAGCCCCCACAATCGCCAGACGATCCAGCGGGTAGGAGTTGAAGCTGTTCTTGATCCTCTCCAGTGCCTCGATCAGATCCGGGTGCCCCACGGCCAGGCCAACCCGCAGGCCGGCCAGGGAACGGGACTTGGACAGGGTCTGCGTCACCAACAGGTTCGGATAACGGTCCACCAGCGTGATCGCCGTTTCACCGCCGAAGTCGATGTAAGCCTCATCCACCACGACCACCGAATCCGGGCTGGCCTTGAGGATTTGCTCAACAGCGTCCAGTGCCAACAGGCAACCGGTCGGCGCATTCGGGTTCGGGAAGATGATCCCGCCGTTCGGCTTGGCATAGTCCGCCGGGTTGATCTGGAACTGTTCGTCCAGCGCAACCGCATCGAACTTGATGCCATACAACCCGCAGTAAACCGGGTAGAAGCTGTAGCTGATGTCCGGGAACAGCAGCGGTTTATCGTGCTGCAGCAAACCGTGAAAGATGTGCGCCAGGACTTCATCGGAACCGTTACCGAGGAACACCTGATTGCCCTGCACGCCGTAGTACTTGGCAACGGCTTGCTTGAGCAGGTCGCTGTTCGGGTCCGGGTACAGACGCAGGTTGTCGTTCAGTTCGGTTTGCATCGCCGCCAGGGCTTTTGGCGATGGACCGTACGGGTTTTCGTTGGTGTTGAGCTTCACCAGTTTTGCCAGTTTCGGCTGCTCGCCCGGCACATAAGGCACCAGATTCTTGACGAACGGGCTCCAGAATTTACTCATGTTCAGTTCCCCTGCTTGTCATCAAGAATGCGGTATTCAGCACTGCGGGCGTGAGCGCTCAGCGATTCGCCACGGGCCAGTACGGAGGCGGTCTTGCCCAGTTCGGAGGCACCCTGCTCGGAGCAGAAGATGATCGACGAACGTTTCTGGAAGTCGTAAACACCCAGCGGCGAGGAGAAGCGCGCAGTGCCGGAGGTCGGCAATACGTGGTTCGGACCTGCGCAGTAGTCGCCCAGGGCTTCGGAAGTGTGGCGGCCCATGAAGATCGCGCCGGCGTGACGGATCTGCGGCAGCCAGGCCTGTGGATCCGCGACCGACAGCTCCAGGTGCTCTGGGGCAATGCGGTTGGCCACTTCGATGGCCTGTTCCATGTCGCGAACCTTGATCAGCGCACCACGGCCATTGATCGAGGTTTCGATGATCTCGGCGCGCTCCATGGTTGGCAGCAGTTTGGCGATGCTTGCCGCGACCTTGTCGAGGAACTCGGCGTCCGGGCTGACCAGAATCGCCTGGGCGTCTTCGTCGTGCTCGGCCTGGGAGAACAGGTCCATGGCGATCCAGTCCGGATCGGTCTGGCCGTCGCACACCACCAGAATCTCCGACGGACCGGCGATCATGTCGATGCCGACCTGGCCGAACACGTGGCGCTTGGCGGTGGCGACATAGATGTTGCCCGGGCCAACCACTTTGTCGACCTTCGGCACGCTTTCGGTGCCGTAAGCCAGCGCCGCAACTGCCTGGGCGCCGCCGATGGTGAACACCCGGTCGACGCCGGCGATGCAGGCTGCGGCCAGCACCAGTTCGTTGACTTCACCGCGCGGGGTCGGCACGACCATGACCACTTCGGTCACGCCCGCCACCTTGGCCGGAATCGCGTTCATCAGCACCGAGGACGGGTAGGACGCCTTGCCGCCCGGCACATACAGGCCGGCGCGATCCAGTGGCGTGACCTTCTGGCCCAGCACCGTGCCATCGGCTTCGGTGTAGCTCCAGGAGTCCTGTTTCTGCTTTTCGTGGTAGCTGCGCACACGGGTCGCGGCTTTTTCCAAGGCTTCGCGCTGAGGCACGGTGATGCGGGTCAATGCCAGTTCCAGGCGTTCGCGCGGCAGGATCAAGTCCGCCATGGACGCCACTTGCAGGCCATCGAACTTCTGGGTGAACTCGACCACCGCCGCATCGCCACGCTCGCGCACGGCCTTGATGATGTCCAGCACCCGCTGATTGACCGAGTCGTCAGACACACTTTCCCAGCTCAGCAGATGATCCAGATGATGTGCGAAATCCGGGTCAGCAGCGTTGAGTCGGCGAATTGCAGTCGGTGCGGTCATAGCGAGAGCCTCATAGGATTGGCAAAAACTCGGGCGCCCTAAGCTAGCCGTTGATCCGCTTGGGCACCCGAGAATTCTGGCTATGAGGCGGATAGACGGGCGCGACTCAAGGTCGCGCAGGTGAATCAGCCGCGGTGTCGAGACTCCACTGCCTTGCGCAGGGTGTCGATCAACGCCTGGATACGGGCATGCTGCATTTTCATCGACGCCTTGTTGACGATCAGACGGGAGCTGATGGCAGCGATGAAATCCTGTGGCTCCAGGCCATTGGCCCGCAGCGTGTTACCGGTGTCGACCACGTCGATGATCTTGTCCGCCAGGCCGATCAGCGGCGCCAGTTCCATCGAGCCGTAGAGCTTGATGATGTCGACCTGACGACCCTGTTCGGCATAGTAGCGCTTGGCGACATTGACGAACTTGGTGGCAATGCGCAGACGGCCCTTGGGCTCGACTGCGCCGACTTTACCGGCCGTCATCAGTTTGCACTGGGCGATTTGCAGGTCCAGCGGTTCGTACAGACCCTGGCCGCCGTATTCCATCAGCACGTCTTTACCGGCGACGCCCAGATCGGCGGCACCATGCTCGACATAGGTCGGCACATCGGTGGCACGCACGATCAGCAAGCGCACATCGGCCTGGGTCGTGGGGATGATCAGCTTGCGGCTCTTGTCCGGATTCTCGGTCGGCACGATGCCCGCTTCAGCCAGAAGCGGCAGGGTGTCGTCAAGGATGCGGCCCTTGGACAGTGCGATAGTCAACATGGGAAACGTCAGTCCTTATCAAGGTACTCATGCCCGGTCGCAAACGGCGCCGGACACACATCGAGCCGGAAACCGGCTCGACTTCAACAAATCAACGGACGCGTCCCTGCGCCCATGCAGCAGAAACTAGCCCGGTACGCGGCGGATCTTGGCGCCGAGCATCTGCAGCTTCTCTTCGATGCACTCATAACCACGGTCGATGTGGTAGATGCGATCGATCAGGGTATCGCCTTCGGCGATCAGCGCCGAGATCACCAGGCTGGCCGAAGCACGCAGGTCGGTGGCCATGACTGGCGCGCCCTTGAGCTTTTCGATGCCGGTGACGATGGCGGTGTTGCCTTCAACCTGAATGTGCGCGCCCATGCGGTGCAGTTCGTAAACGTGCATGAAACGGTTTTCGAAGATCGTCTCGATCACAGCACCAGTGCCTTCGGCAATGGCGTTGAGGGAGATGAACTGCGCTTGCATGTCGGTCGGGAACGCCGGGTATGGAGCGGTCCGCACGTTGACGGCTTTCGGCCGCTTGCCGTGCATGTTCAGCTCGATCCAGTCTTCACCGGTGGTGATTTCGGCGCCCGACTCACGAAGTTTTTCCAGAACGGCTTCGAGGATGGTCGGATCGGTGTCCTTGACCTTCACACGCCCGCCGGTGACCGCTGCCGCCACCAGATAGGTGCCGGTCTCGATACGGTCAGGCATCACTTTGTAAGTGGTCGTGTGCAGACGCTCGACGCCATCGATGGTGATGGTGTCGGTGCCGGCGCCGGAAACCTTCGCGCCCATGGCGTTCAGGAAGTTCGCCAGGTCGACGACTTCAGGCTCGCGAGCGGCGTTGGCCAGAACGCTGCGGCCCTTGGCCAGAGCGGCCGCCATCATGATGTTCTCGGTACCGGTCACGCTGACGGTGTCGAAGAAGAAGTGCGCACCGCGCAGGCCGCCTTCAGGGGCCTTGGCCTTGATGTAGCCGCCTTCGACATCGATGACCGCGCCCATGGCTTCAAGACCACGGATGTGCAGGTCAACCGGACGCGAACCGATGGCGCAACCGCCAGGCAGTGCAACTTCGGCTTCACCGAAACGGGCAACCATCGGGCCCAGCACCAGGATCGAGGCGCGCATGGTTTTAACCAGTTCGTACGGCGCGATCAGGGTCTTGATGGTGCGTGGGTCGATTTCGACGCTGAGTTTCTCGTCGATCACAGGCTCGATGCCCATGCGACCGAACAGCTCGATCATGGTGGTGATGTCGTGCAGGTGCGGCAGGTTGGCCACGGTCACGGGGCCATCGCACAGCAAGGTGGCAGCCAGGATCGGCAAGGCAGAGTTCTTTGCCCCGGAGATGCGGATCTCGCCGTCAAGACGAGCGCCACCAGTAATAATCAATTTATCCATAAGAATCTCGACGCCCTTGGGCTCAGGTGCGCTCGGCCCAGGCCGCGCTGCTGAAAAATTTCATAGTGACCGCATGGATGCTGCCATCGACAATCCACGGGTTCAAATGGGCATAGACCTGCTGCTGGCGCTTCACCGGGCTCAACGCCGCCAGTTCATCGCTAATCACGTTAAGCTGGAAATTGCAGCCTTCGCCTTCAACTTCCACCTTCGTGTTTGGCAGCTTTCCTTCAAGGAAGCTCTTCACTTCTACGGCCTGCATGCTCAACCTCAATCGGCGCCCTGTGCGCGCGGGTCGGACATCATACAAAAAAGCCCCGCGCCTGCGAACCCCGCGAAGCAGGACTCTGACGGGGGGCTTCTTTATAGATGCGGTTCAGGGGTGCGCCAACAGCTCGGTCAATTCGCTGACCTGAGCGATTTTGCGCATGTCTTCGGGCATCGCGCGAATGCTCACGGCCTTGCCGGCCACCTGGGCATCGCGCATGAAGCACAGCAGCAGCGACAAGCCGACACTGCTGGACTTCTCCACTGCGGAGCAATCGACCACCAGCGCAGGCGCCTTGCTGGACTTGATCAGCACCTGCCCCTGCTTGCGCAAGTTCGGGCCGGTCCGGTAATCCAGCACACCGCTGAGCAGCAGCTCGCCGGTTTCGCTCATGCGAATGGCCGACTCACTCATTGGGCTTTCTTCTCGACAGCTTTTTCGGTGTTTTCCTTGGCTTTGGCGACTTCCCCGGCCCAACCATTGATGGTCTTGTCCAGGTCGTTGCCATTGCGCTGCATCGCATCAGCGAACTGATCGCGGAATAGCTTGCCGATATTGATGCCGTTGATGATGACGTTACGCAGCTTCCATTCGCCGTTGATCTTTTCGAGTGTGTAAGACACGGGATAGATCGCGCCGCTGCTGCCTTTGACCGTCATGCCAACGCTGGTACGGTCTCCCGATTCATCCTTGGCAGGCTCAACAGTAATGCCCTGGTTGTTGTATTCGAGCAATGCGTTGCCATAAAACTGGAACAGACCTTTTTTGAAGTTTTCTTCAAACGTCTTCATTTGCTCGGGCGTTGCTTTGCGCGAGTATTTGACGGTCATGATGCTTTTGGAAATGCCCTCGGCATCCACCACAGGACCGACGATGGTGTTCAACGCCGTATAAAAGTCTTGTGGATCCTGCTTGTACTTCTCTTTATTGGCCGACAGGTCGGCGAGCATCCGGGTCGTGGTGTCCTGAACCAGATCGTGCGCCGACTGCGCCGCCATGGCGTTAGCCATCAACGGCAAGGCTGCGAGCAATATCAACAGGCCACGTCGCAAGATAGAGATCATTGAAAAGCTCCTCATTTGGCGTCTTTGCTAACGGTATTGAGCAGAAATTTACCGATCAGGTCCTCGAGCACCAGCGACGACTGCGTGTCGTGGATGGTTCCACCATCCTTGAGCAGGGCCTGTTCCCCACCCACACTGATACCGATGTATTTCTCACCCAACAGGCCAGCGGTCAGGATAGATGCAGTGGAGTCAGTCGGCAGGTTATCTACGCGCTTTTCCAGTTGCATGGTCACCCGACCGGTGAAGCTGTCGCGATCCAGATCGATCGCAGTGACCTTGCCAATGGTCACACCGGCCATGGTCACTTTAGCTCTGACAGTCAAACCGGCGATATTATCGAAATATGCATAAAGTTTATAAGTATCGGTGCTCGGGCTCGGGGACAGGCCACTGACCCGCAACGCAAGCAACAGCAAAGCCAGGATGCCAGCCAGCAAGAAAAGGCCGACACCGATTTCCAGGGTGCGGTTTTGCATCAGAAATCTCCAAACATCAAGGCGGTCAGAATAAAGTCCAGGCCGAGTACCGCCAAAGAGGCGTACACCACGGTCTTGGTAGTGGCACGACTGATCCCCTCGGAAGTGGGCTCGCAGTCATAGCCTTGGAATACGGCGATCCAGGTCACGACGAAGGCAAAAACGATGCTTTTGATAATGCCGTTGAGCACATCGTCGACAAACGTCACGCTGTTTTGCATGTTCGACCAGTAGGAGCCTTCATAGACACCCAGCCAGTCGACGGCCACCCACGAACCGCCCCAGATACCCACCACGCTGAAAATCATTGCCAGCACCGGCAGGGAAATGAAGCCGGCCCACAGGCGCGGAGCAATAATGTACTTGAGCGGGTCAACCCCGATCATTTCCAGACTGGACAGTTGCTCGGTGGATTTCATGTTGCCGATTTCGGCGGTCAGCGCCGAACCCGCACGCCCGGCGAACAGCAAGGCCGTGACGACCGGCCCCAGTTCACGCAGCAGTGTCAGCGCAACCATCTGCCCGACAGCCTGCTCCGAGCCATAGCTGGACAGGATATTGAAGCCCTGCAGCGCCAGCACCATACCGATGAACACCCCGGAGACCACGATGATCACCAGGGACATCACGCCAACCGAATGCAGTTGCTTGACCAGCAGGCCAAAACTGCCGCCGATGCCACCGCGACCGAGCAAGGCATGAAACAGGAACAGCGCCGAACGCCCGAATACCGCCAGCACATCGATGCCGGCGTGGCCGAAACGGCGCACTCTTTCTATTAATGAAATCTTGCGCATCAGCGCTTCCCCAGAAGATCTGCGCGGTAATCCGTCGCTGGAAAGTGGTATGCGACCGGGCCGTCGGGTTCGCCAGTCATGAACTGGCGAATCCGTGGTTCCTGCGAAGTCATCAATTCCTTGGGTGTGCCCTGCCCCAACACTTGCCCGTCACCCACAACAATGATGTAGTCGGCGATGCTCGCGGTCTCGGCCAGATCGTGGGAGACCACGATGCTGGTGATGCCCAGCGCATCGTTGAGCAGGCGGATCAGGCGCACCAGCACGCCCATGGCGATCGGGTCCTGGCCGACAAAAGGCTCGTCGTACATGAGAATTTGCGGATCGAGGGCAATCGCCCGGGCCAGCGCGACTCGACGTTTCATGCCGCCGGACAATTCGTCAGGCATCAGGTCAATGGCGCCACGCAAGCCCACGGCCTGCAATTTGAGCAGGACAATATCGCGAATCATCTCTTCCGGCAGTGTGGTATGAACACGCAGCGGAAAGGCGACGTTCTCGAATACATCGAGATCGGTAAACAGCGCGCCGCTCTGAAACAGCACGCCCATGTGCTTGCGCGCATCGAACAAATCGCTGCGCGACAACGTCGGCAGGTTCTGGCCATTGACCCAGACTTCGCCGCTGGTGGGGCGCAATTGGGCCCCCATCAACCGCAACAGCGTGGTCTTGCCACACCCGGAAGGCCCCATGATGCCGGTGACTTTGCCGCGTGGTATGCGGATATCGATGTTATTGAAAATGCTGCGCGCACCGCGCTTGAAGGTCAGTCCCTTCAGCTCGACCGCGTAGGCGTTATCGGCACTCATCTAAACTCCTTGCGATGCAGCCTCTCACTCGGACGCCTGGCTTTCTAACGAAAGCACATACCTCCCCGGGCAGGCCGAACTGGCGGCGAACTATATCACTGCAAAGGCCAAGCGCCCAAGGCCCAAGCCGGGCACGTTCAGCAACATGACCACCTGAAATCATCTATTTAGAGGGTTTCGGTAACAAGGAATGACAAACCGCGACGAACTTGCGTGAGGGTTTTGATCATTACCGTTATAATCGCCGCCTTTTCATCAGGCTATACGATTTCTGACATGAGCCAATCCAGCGACCTGATTCAATCTGCACAACGCACCATCCGTCTCGAACTGGAAGCCGTGCAAGGCTTGTTACCCCATATCGACGCAGATTTCGTACGCGCTTGCGAGATGATTCTGGCCAGCAAAGGCCGCGTAGTCGTGGTCGGCATGGGCAAATCGGGGCACATCGGCAACAAGATTGCCGCCACCCTGGCCAGCACCGGCACCACGGCGTTCTTCGTGCATCCAGCCGAAGCCAGCCACGGCGACATGGGCATGATCACGCGTGACGACATCATCCTGGCGCTGTCGAACTCCGGCTCCACCAATGAAATCGTAACCCTGCTGCCACTGATCAAGCGCCTGGGCATCAAATTGATCAGCGTCACTGGCAATCCCGACTCAGCGCTGGCCAAGGCTGCCGAGGTCAACCTCAACGTTCACGTCGAGCACGAAGCCTGCCCGCTGAACCTGGCGCCAACCTCATCGACCACCGCCGCTCTGGTGATGGGCGATGCCCTGGCGGTGGCGCTGCTGGAAGCCCGCGGTTTTACCGCTGAAGATTTCGCCTTTTCCCACCCAGGCGGTGCACTTGGCCGACGCCTGCTGCTGAAAGTGGAAAACGTCATGCACGCCGGGCAAGAGCTGCCGCAGGTTCAGCGCGGCACCCTGCTCAAGGACGCATTGATGGAAATGACCCGCAAGGGCCTGGGCATGACCGTGGTTCTGGAGGCCGACGGTAAACTTGCCGGGATCTTCACCGACGGCGATCTGCGTCGCACCCTGGACCGCAGCATCGACATCCACAGCGCCACCATCGAGCAGGTCATGACCGCCCACGGCAAGACCGCACGTGCCGAGATGCTGGCTGCCGAGGCGTTGAAAATCATGGAAGACCACAAGATCAACGCACTGGTCGTGGTCGACAGCGAGGACCGCCCGGTCGGCGCCTTGAACATGCACGATTTGCTGCGCGCTGGAGTAATGTAATGAGCACGGACCTGCTGCAACGCGGCAAACAGATCAAACTGGCGGTATTCGACGTCGACGGCGTGCTGACCGACGGGCGCCTGTACTTCCTCGAAGACGGCAGCGAATTCAAGACCTTCAACACCCTCGACGGCCAAGGCATCAAGATGCTGATGGCAGCGGGCGTGCAGACCGCTATCATCAGCGGACGCAAGACCCCGGTGGTCGAACGACGGGCCAAGAACCTCGGCATTCCACACCTGTACCAGGGTCGCGAAGACAAACTGGTGGTGCTCGACGAGCTCCTTGCCCAACTCAACCTGAACTATGAACAAGTGGCCTACCTCGGCGACGACCTGCCGGACCTGCCGGTGATTCGCCGCGTCGGCCTGGGCATGGCCGTGGCCAACGCCGCCGGTTTCGTGCGCGAACACGCCCACGGCATTACCCAGGCCCGTGGCGGCGAGGGTGCCGCGCGCGAGTTCTGCGAATTGATCCTGCGCGCCCAGGGCCGCCTCGATGCGGCCAACGCCGCGTACCTGTGAGCCCATCATGCTGAGCAAAAAGATTCGCAACATCCTGATATTCGGTTGCATCGCGGCGCTATTCGCTGCGGTCGGCTACTGGAACATCAGCCCGGAACGCTTCCTCGACAAGCCAGTGGCGCATGTCGATGAAGCCATGATCGACTATTACGCCACCAATGCCCACAGCGTGCAGTACCTGCCGGACGGCAAATTGCAGTACGAAATGACGTCCGACAAGGTCGAACACCTGAAAGCGACCGAAGTGACGTTGCTGTCCAATCCTGACCTGAACATGTTTCGCGGCACCGAATTCCCCTGGCACGTCCAGAGCGATCGCGGCGAAGTCAACCCGGACGGCACCCAGGTCGAGTTGATCGACTCGGTACGTATCACGCGTTTCGACGAAAAAAACCGTAAAACCCTGATTACCACCACCCGTATGACAGTGTTCCCGCAGCAGCAATATGCGCAGACCGATCAACCCGTTAGAATCGACGGCGCCGGCGGTGTATCGACAGGCAACGGAATGAAAGCGTACTTGAAAGAAAGCAGGATACACCTGCTATCGAACGTAAGAGGACAGTATGAGGCTCGTTAAAACCCTCCCTATTTTGCTCAGTCTGAGCGCAGCACTGGGAAGCGTGAGCGCCTGGGCTCTGCCGACCGATCAAGCGCAGCCTATCCGCATTCAGGCCGACGACGCCCAACTGGACGATAAGAACGGTGTTGCCACCTATAAAGGTGATGTGATCATCACTCAGGGCTCGATGAAGGTCACCGGCAACACCGTGACCATCACTCGCACCCCGACTGGCGACATCGACGTGGTGACCTCGGTGGGCAACCTGGCGTACTTCGAGCAATTGCAAACAGCTGGCGACACCAAGCCTGTTCAGGGCTGGGGCGTGACCATCCAATATCACGCCGCGCAAAACCGCGTCGTACTGATCGACAAGGCCAAAGTTGTCGACAAGGACAACAACGTCACCCAGGGCGAAAAAATCGTCTATGACACGGTGAAAAAACTCGCCAGCGCCGGTCGCGCCACAGGCAGCAAGGTCACCGAGGCACGTCCGCGTATCGACATGGTGATCCAGCCGAAGAAGAAAACCGACGAGAAAACCCAGTAATGGCAACTCTGAAAGCTCAGCATCTGGCCAAGAGCTACAAGAGCCGCCAGGTCGTGCGTGACGTCAGCCTGTCCATCGACAGCGGCCAGATCGTCGGCCTGCTTGGCCCCAACGGCGCCGGTAAAACCACCTGTTTCTACATGATCGTGGGCCTGGTACAGGCCGATCAGGGTCGCGTACTGATCGATGACCTGGACGTCAGCCACCAGCCGATGCATGGTCGCGCGAAGGCCGGTATCGGCTATCTTCCGCAAGAAGCGTCGATCTTCCGCAAGCTGTCGGTGACCGACAACATCATGGCCATCCTCGAGACCCGCAAGGAGCTCGACAAGGCCGGTCGCCGCAAAGAGCTGGAAAGCCTGCTGCAGGAATTTCACATTCACCACATCCGCGACAGCCTTGGCATGAGCCTGTCCGGTGGTGAACGCCGTCGGGTGGAAATCGCCCGGGCACTGGCCACCAACCCGAAATTCATCCTCCTCGACGAACCCTTCGCCGGCGTGGACCCGATCTCGGTGGGCGACATCAAGCAGATCATCCATCACCTCAAGGCCAAAGGCATTGGCGTGCTGATCACTGACCACAACGTCCGTGAAACCCTGGACATCTGCGAAACCGCCTACATCGTCAACGATGGCCAGCTGATCGCTGAAGGCGACTCCGCCACCATCCTGGCCAACGAACTGGTCAAGGAAGTGTATCTGGGCCATGAGTTCCGCCTGTAAGCGCTGAGGTGCCTGGCCAGTCGCCTTGATGCTCATATCAATAAAAAATCAATAGTTTTTTATTGTTACAGCGCTCTAGGCAAACACTTCAGTTTCAGGCATATAATTTGCTTATGTTTGGCGCTTCGGCGCCCTGTAGTGGATGGCGCATGTGCGCCGGCGAATAAGGTGTTAAGCCCCTGCCATGAAACCATCGCTAGTCTTGAGAATGGGCCAGCAGCTGACGATGACACCGCAGCTGCAACAGGCCATCCGCCTGCTCCAATTGTCGACCCTGGACCTGCAACAGGAAATCCAGGAGGCCCTGGAGTCCAATCCGATGCTCGAACGCCAGGAAGAAGGCGACGACTTCGATAACGCAGACCCCTTGGCCGACAAAGCCGAACAGCAACCCAACACCGACATTCAGGAACCCTCCTACCAGGAAACCGCCCCGACGGTGGATAACCTTGAGGAAGGCGACTGGAACGAGCGCATTCCCAACGAATTGCCTGTCGATACCGCCTGGGAAGACGTCTACCAGACCAGCGCCAGCAGCCTGCCGAGCAACGATGACGACGAGTGGGATTTCACCACCCGTACTTCGGCCGGTGAAAGCCTGCAAAGCCATTTGCTCTGGCAACTGAACCTGGCACCGATGTCCGACACCGATCGCCTGATCGCCGTGACCCTGATCGACTGCATCAACAATCAGGGCTATCTGGACGAAACCCTCGAGGAAATCCTCGAGGCCTTCGATCCGGAACTGGACATCGAACTGGACGAAATCGAAGCCGTCCTGCACCGCATCCAGCAATTCGAGCCCGCCGGTATCGGCGCCCGCAACCTCGGTGAATGCCTGCTGCTGCAACTGCGCCAACTGCCCGCCAAGACCCCTTGGCTGACCGAGGCCAAGCGCTTGGTCACCGATTACATCGACTTGCTCGGCAGCCGCGACTACAGCCAGCTGATGCGCCGCATGAAGCTCAAGGAAGATGAACTGCGCCAGGTGATCGAACTGGTCCAGAGCCTCAACCCGCGCCCGGGTTCGCAAATCGAGTCCACCGAAGCCGAATACGTCGTTCCCGACGTGATCGTGCGCAAGGACAACGAGCGCTGGCTGGTGGAACTGAACCAGGAGTCGGTGCCGCGCCTGCGGGTCAACGCCCAATACGCCGGCTTCGTACGCCGCGCCGATACCAGCGCTGACAACACCTTCATGCGTAATCAGTTGCAGGAGGCTCGCTGGTTCATCAAGAGCCTGCAAAGCCGCAACGAAACCCTGATGAAAGTGGCCACCCAGATCGTCGAGCATCAACGCGGCTTCCTGGAGTACGGCGACGAGGCCATGAAACCGCTGGTGCTGCATGACATCGCTGAAGCGGTGGGCATGCACGAATCGACGATTTCACGGGTGACCACGCAAAAATTCATGCATACCCCACGGGGCATCTATGAACTGAAATACTTTTTTTCCAGCCACGTCAGTACCTCCGAAGGCGGTGAATGCTCGTCTACGGCGATCCGCGCGATCATCAAAAAACTGGTTGCCGCGGAAAATCAGAAAAAGCCGTTGAGTGACAGCAAGATCGCTGGTTTACTGGAGGCACAAGGCATTCAGGTGGCTCGCCGCACCGTCGCCAAGTACCGCGAATCCCTAGGAATCGCGCCTTCGAGCGAACGCAAGCGGTTGATGTAGAGCCACGCCACAGCGTTCCAGTGGTAGATCATCGGATCTACCGCTTTATGCACTGGCAACGAAGGAGAAGCTGTATGCAAGTCAACATCAGTGGACACCAACTGGAAGTGACCGAACCTCTTCGCACCTACATCGGCGAAAAACTCGAACGATTAGAGAGGCATTTCGACAAGATCACCAACGTGCAGGTCACGATGACGGTCGAGAAGCTCAAGCAGAAAATCGAAGCCACGCTGCATATTCCCGGCAATGAGGTGGTCGCTAACGCGGAACATACCGATATGTACGCAGCGATCGACGCACTGACCGACAAGCTGGATAAACAACTCAAAAAGCATAAGGAAAAGACCCAGAGCCTCCTCCAGGGCGCGACCGGTCGTTAACACTCCCAACCCATGATCCGACTTGAAAGCATCCTGACCCCCGGCCGTTCCCTGGTGAACGTGCCGGGCGGCAGTAAAAAGAAAGCCCTCGAGCAAATTGCCAACCTCATCCATCGCGAAGTGCCGGATCTGGCCATGCAGGATGTCTTCGAGAGTCTGGTCGCCCGTGAAAAACTCGGTTCCACCGGCTTTGGCAACGGTATCGCCATCCCCCACTGCCGTCTCAAGGGCTGCGGATCGCCCATCAGTGCCTTGATGCACCTGGATGCACCCATCGATTTCGACGCCATCGACGGTGCCCCGGTTGACCTGCTGTTTGTACTGCTGGTCCCCGAAGCCGCCACCGATGCGCACCTGGAGTTGCTGCGCCAGATCGCCAGCATGCTTGATCGCAAGGAAGTGCGTGAAAAACTGCGCAGCGCCCCGAGCAACGAAGCCTTGTATCAGGTTGTCCTGGACGAGCAAAACGGTCACTAATCATGCGCCTGATCATCGTCAGCGGCCGCTCCGGCTCAGGTAAAAGCACTGCCCTCGATGTTCTCGAGGACAACGGCTACTACTGCATCGACAACCTGCCGGCCGGTCTGTTGCCGGAACTGGCCGAACGCGCACTGATTCACACCGAACTGGCACAACCTCTGGTGGCCGTGTCCATCGATGCACGCAACTTGCCGAGCCACCTGTCACGGTTTCCCGAATTGCTGGAAGAAGTCCGCAGCCGGCATATCCAGTGCGATGTGCTGTATCTGGACGCCGATGAAGAGACCCTGCTCAAACGATTTTCGGAAACCCGCCGTCGTCACCCGCTGAGCAGTGCCAATCGCTCGCTGGCGGAGGCGATAGAGGACGAAACCAATCTGCTGGGGCCGATCGCCGACCTGGCCGACCTCAAGGTCAACACCACCAATCTGAACCTGTATCAGCTGCGCGATACCATCAAGCTGCGCCTGCTGAATCAGCCGGAGCCCGGTACTGCGTTTCTGGTGGAGTCTTTCGGGTTCAAGCGTGGCATGCCGGTGGACGCCGATCTGGTGTTCGACGTGCGCTGCCTGCCTAACCCTTACTGGAAACCGGAGCTGCGGGCACAGTCCGGGCTCGATCAACCGGTGGCCGACTACCTGGCGGCGCAGCCGGATGTCGAGGAAATGTTCCAGGACATTTCCTCCTACCTGCTCAAGTGGCTGCCCCGCTTTGCCGCCAGCAACCGCGCCTATGTCACCATTGCCATTGGCTGCACCGGCGGGCATCACCGCTCTGTCTACCTGACCGAACGTCTGGGCCAGGTCCTGCAACAATCCCTGAAGAACGTCCAGGTTCGCCACCGCGACCTCAGCTAAAGGATTCACATCGCGATGCCTGCTCTGGAAATCGAAATCATCAACAAGCTGGGCCTGCATGCCCGCGCGTCTGCAAAATTCGTTGGCGTCGCCGGGCAGTTCCCTTGCCAGATCAGGGCTGGCCGTACACCGGAAACGATGGTCGATGGCAAAAGCATCATGGCCATGATGATGCTCGCGGCCGGCAAGGGCACCAAAATCCACCTGAAAACCGAAGGTGAACAAGAGCAGGAAGCTATGGATGCACTGGTGGCGCTGATCAACAACTTCTTCGACGAAGGCGAATAAAGATCAATGAATTACGGCTTTCGATTGCGCCCACGGATGCGTAGGCGCTGACGAAACTGCGATATTTTGATCCAAAAAAAAAAGCGCCACCCGATCGGGTGGCGCATTTTTTTGTGCAGCAACCGCAGCTTAACTACCCGCCACCGTCATCCGCTCGATCAACACCGAACCTGTGCGAATGTTGCTGCGCAATTCCAGGTCATTACCGACCGCAATGATCTGCTTGAACATGTCGCGCATGTTGCCGGCAATAGTCACTTCCTGGACCGCGAACTGGATTTCGCCGTTCTCGACCCAAAAACCCGCTGCGCCACGGGAGTAATCGCCAGTGACCATGTTCAGGCCCTGCCCCATCAATTCAGTGACCAGCAGACCACGACCCATGCGGCGCAACAGGGCCGCCTGATCTTCATCGCCATGGGTGACGAACAGGTTGTGCACGCCGCCCGCATTCGCGGTGCTCGGCATGCCCAGCTTACGGCCGGAATAGGTGCCAAGCACATAGGACACCAGCTCGCCGTTTTCCACGAACGGCTTGGCGTAGGTCGCCAGGCCATCGCCGTCGAAGGCAGAGCTGCCCAAAGCGCGCATCAAGTGCGGACGTTCATCGATGGTCAGCCATTGCGGGAACAGTTTCTGCCCCAGCGTGCCTTCGAGGAACGAAGACTTGCGATACAGACTGCCGCCGGAAATCGCCGAGAGGAAACTGCCGAACAAACCGCCGGCCAGTTCCGCAGAAAACAGCACCGGCACTTCGCAGGTCGGTACCGGGCGTGCGCCCAAGCGGCTCGCCGCCCGTTGCGCGGCACGCTGGCCGATGCTCTCCGGGCTGGCCAACAAATTGCCCTGCCGGTTCACGTCGTACCAGTAATCACGCTGCATCTGGCCATCGGCTTCGGCGATCATCACGCAGCTGAGGCTGTGACGGGTCGAGGCGTAACCGCCGATAAAACCGTGGCTGTTGCCGTACACACGGCAACCCTGATGAGTGCTGAGGGTGGTGCCGTCGGCGTTTTTGATCCGACTGTCGGCGGCAAACGCCGCCGCTTCACAGGCCAGGGCCTGCTCGATGGCTCGCTCCGGTGTGATACTCCATTGGTGGAACAGGTCGAAATCCTGCAGTTCCTTGGCCATCAGCGCGGCATCCGCCAAGCCTGCGGCTTCGTCTTCGGACGTGTGCTTGGCAATCGCCAGCGCAGCAGCGACGGTTTCGCGAATCGCTTCCGAACCGCTGGCCGAGGTGCTGGCCGAGCCTTTGCGCTGCCCTACGTACAAGGTGATGCCAAAGCCCTGGTCGCGGTTGAACTCAACGGTTTCGACTTCCCGCTGACGCACCGTGGTCGACAGGCCCTGCTCCAGCGACACCGCCACTTCACAGGCACTGGCGCCTTGGCGCTTGGCTTCAGCAATGATCTGCTCGACTTGCTCTTGCAGTGCCGGCAACGCTTGTGGGCCGACGCTTTCAACTGCACTCATGCTGTTCTCCACTCAAATTCTGCTTTCGGTAACGGTCATCGAGCGACCGGGCCGGACAAGCGGCCCCCGACTGGTTATCATGGCGGCGTTTCTTTGCGGACGGCCACCATGGTTGATTCTTACGACGACTCCCTCGATACGGGAGAAAAAAGCAAATCCCAGGTCAAACGCGAGCTGCATGCTCTGGTTGACCTCGGCGAGCGCCTTACAACACTCAAGCCTGACCTGCTGGCAAAACTGCCGTTGACCGACGCTTTGCGCCGGGCTCTGGCCGATGCGCCCAAGCACACCGCGAACATCGCGCGTAAACGGCACCTTCAGTTTATCGGCAAGCTGATGCGCGATCAGGACACTGGCGCCATTCTCACCCTGCTCGATCAACTCGATGCCTCCACCCGGCAGTACAACGAACGTTTCCACGGCCTGGAACGCTGGCGCGATCGCTTGATCGCAGGCGACGACGCCGTCCTGGAGAAGTTCGTCGTCGATTACCCGGAGGCCGATCGTCAACAATTGCGCTCCCTGATCCGTCAGGCCCAGCACGAACTGGCGACCAACAAGCCACCGGCTTCGAGCCGTAAAATCTTCAAGTACATCCGTGAGCTGGACGAGACTCAACGCGGTTTGCGTTAAGTCCCGAATCGGGTGAGTTGCCTCGCAACTCACCCGAAGCTTCACGCTTTCAAGAGCCCCTTACGATCCTGTGCCACCCACGGTGATCGCATCGATTTTCAGCGTTGGCTGGCCGACACCCACCGGCACCGACTGCCCATCCTTGCCACACGTTCCCACACCGCTGTCCAGCGCCAGATCATTACCAACCATCGACACCCGGCTCATGGCTTCCGGCCCGTTGCCGATCAACGTCGCGCCTTTGACCGGTGCAGTAATCTTGCCGTCTTCGATCAGGTACGCCTCGCTGGTGGAGAACACGAACTTGCCACTGGTGATGTCCACCTGACCGCCGCCGAGGTTGGCGCAGTAGATGCCTTTTTTCACCGAGGCGATGATTTCCGCCGGGTCGCTTTCGCCACCGAGCATGTAAGTGTTGGTCATGCGCGGCATCGGCAGGTGCGCGTAGGATTCACGACGACCGTTGCCGGTGCGGGCCACGCCCATCAGGCGCGCGTTGAGCTTGTCCTGCATGTAACCTTTGAGCACGCCGTTTTCGATCAGCGTGGTGCACTCGGTCGGCGTGCCTTCGTCGTCGACGCTCAGTGAACCTCGGCGGCCGGCGAGGGTGCCGTCATCGACGATGGTGCAAAGCTTCGATGCAACCATCTCGCCCATGCGCCCGCTGTAGGCCGAACTGCCCTTGCGGTTGAAATCCCCTTCCAGACCGTGACCGACGGCTTCGTGCAGCAACACGCCGGACCAACCCGAACCCAACACCACCGGCAACGTACCGGCCGGCGCCGGGATGGCTTCCAGATTCACCAGTGCCTGACGCAGCGCTTCACGGGCATAGCCCATGGCGCGGTCTTCGCTGAGGAAATAGCGGTAGTCGGTACGACCGCCACCGCCATGGCCGCCGCGCTCACGACGACCGTTCTGCTCGACGATCACGCTGACGTTGAAACGCACCAGCGGCCGCACATCCGCCGCCAGGCCACCATCGGTGGAGGCGATCAGAATCCGCTCCCAGACTCCGGCCATGCTCACGGTGACTTGCTGGATACGCGGGTCGAGGGCCCGGGTCGCCACGTCGATACGCTTGAGCAGCTCGACTTTCTCGGCGCGGGTCATCACTTCCAGCGGGTTGTCCGGCCCGTACAACTGAGCGACATCCTGGGTAGTGAACGCCTGCACGGTGCCATTCTGCCCGGCCCGGGAGATCGAACGGGCCGCACGGGCCGCCGCGCCCAGCGCTTCGAGGGTGATCGCATTGCTGTAGGCGAAACCGGTTTTTTCACCCGATTGCGCACGCACGCCGACACCCTGGTCGAGGTTGAAACTGCCTTCCTTGACGATCCCGTCTTCCAGCGCCCAGGACTCGGAAATCTGCCCTTGGAAATACAGGTCGGCGGCATCGATGCCCGGGCCGGCCAGATCGCCGAGCACACCCTGTAGGCTCTCGATCGTTACGCCGCCGGGCGCCAGGAGGTGTTCACTGACAGAGGACAACAACTCGCTCATATGCTTTACGCCTTAAATTCGTCGTTCTGATGCAGGTCGCTGAGCGCCCTGCGAGAAAAAGCGCCGGTGAGTGGACACCGGCATCCGCGCCCTGATGGCCGCCTGTTCGCTTCTGTCGCGTTCGGCCAGCAGCACGGCCTCGCCCTGATCCTGTTGTGCCAGCACGCGCCCCCATGGATCGATTATCGCGGCATGACCAAAGGTTTCTCGCGGTCCCGGATGAGTGCCACCCTGGGCGGCCGCGAGCACGTAACATTGAGTCTCGATGGCCCGCGCGCGAATCAGCACGTCCCAATGGGCCGCGCCGGTCACCGCGGTAAAGGCCGACGGGGCGGTAATCAATTCCGCGCCGGCAGCACGCAATTCGCTGTACAGCTCCGGGAAGCGCAAGTCGTAACACACCGTCAGGCCGACTCGACCGACCGGCGTATCGGCAACCACCACGCCACTGCCATAAGCATAGTCATCGGATTCGCGATAACGCCCGCGATTGTCCGCCACGTCCACGTCGAACAGGTGCAGCTTGTCGTACCGCGCCACGGTCTCGCCCTGGTCATCCACCAGCAACGAGCACGCATGCGCTTTGGCCATCGGTTGATCCGCCGGCGGCAACGGCAACGTGCCGGCCACTATCCATAACTTGAGGTCGCGGGCGGTCTGTTTCAACCACGGCAGGATCGGGCCTTCGCCCAGCGCTTCGGCGCGACCAATGTCGCCAATGTCGCGACGCCCCATGGCTGCGAAGTTTTCCGGCAGCACGGCAAGCCGCGCGCCACCGGACGCTGCCTGCTCAAGCAGACGACGGGCCTGGGCCAGATTGGCCAGCACGTCGCTCTGGCTGACCATTTGAATGACTGCTACAGACATGGCCATTTCCTTATCTGGAATCAACACATACCTGTAGGAGCCGCCTGCGGCAGCTCCTGCAGGGGACTTACGGCCATGCTACTCCATAGGCTTGGAAAGTGGCTTTTCAAAAAGGCTTGTCGTAGGTGATTTTCGGCTCTTTCCACGGACCTTTGACCGTGTATCTGACGCTGGCAAAGCGCGCCACGCGGTCACCGATCAGCTTATCGATCAGGAACAGCGCCCCACCGACGGCTGGCGCACCGACGATCAGCGCGGCAATCGGCAGATTGTTGGTCACCGGCAAGGTCACCAGCAACTTGGCATCGACCTGATCAGCCACCAGGTCCAGGGTGCCGTTGAGTTCCAGGTTGCTCGACGGGCCGGTCAGCCGGATCGGCTCACGGGTCACGTAGACCCCGTTGCTCGCGACCAACAGCCCTTTGACCCGGTCATAGCTCAAGCCTTTGCCGAACAGGTCGGAAAAGTCCAGGCGCAAGCGGCGGCCAATGGAGTTGAAGTTGAGCAGGCCAAATACCCGTAGAGCCTGGGCGCTGCCCTCGACTTCAACAAACTGACCTTTATTGAGCGACGCATCAAGGCTGCCGGAGAAGCGCTTGGTGGCCAGCCACGCCGGTGAGCCAGGCCAGCGACCGTCGACATCCATGTGAAACTCTTCACTGGTGACGCTCGGCGCAAAGCCCCAGCCCTTGAGCACGTCGGCGAGGTTCTTGCCACTGACCCGGCCCTTGTACCAACTGCTGGAATTGCCGGGTGTGCCTTCCCAACCGCCGTTGCCCTGCAGGAAGATGCCCTTGAGGCCCATATCCAGGGAGTTGAGGGCGATGCCCTTGCCGGTCGGGCGAACTTTCAATAGCCAGGCGCCCACCAGGTCCTGCCCCTGGAACAGTTGATTGATGGTGATATCCAGCGCCGGGATTTTCGTCGGGTCCACAGTGGCCAGCGGATCCGGAGAATTCTCGTCGGCCAGCACCGTCGGGTCTGGGGCCGGCAAACGTACGTATTGCAGATTGACCGCAATCGGTGTGGCTTTGGCATCGGGAATACCGACGGTGCCCTTGGCCTGCTGACTGTCGAGTTGCAGCGCCCAGGCGGCCGGCTTGCGCGTCAACTGCACCGACGCCTGATCAAGGGTGGTGCCGAAACCGCTGAGCTTGCCAACCTTGAAATCCGCGCCGCTGAGCAATTGCTTGGCGCTGCCGCCTGGATCCTGGCCAGCATACTTGCTGACAAGATCCTGCCAGGGAGACACATCCAGCTCGGACAGTACACCGCGCACGCGCAGGCCTTTGTTGCCGGGCAGCACAGCATCACCACCGCCGAGAAACAACTCACCGCGACCGTCGACGAAATTGCCGGTCGGAGCCGCAAACGTGAAGTTCGCCAGCTCACCGTAGTTGACCCAGTAACGCCGCTCCGGTCCTTGCAGGGTCATGCGGAACACGGTGTCGCGACCGACATCCGCCGCCATGCCGAACGGCGCCGGCAAATCCACCGCCACGCCTTTGAGATTGGAGCTGACGATCAATTGGCTGTCGGCGCCATCAAGGTTCAGTTGCAGCTGATAAGGGACTACACCAGACACCGGCAGCGGCTGAGTGACGTTCAGCCACTCGGTGAGTTTCTTGACTTCGACCTGACCCGCCGCAGTGACCCGAGTGTTGAGCTTGCCCGCGCTACCATCGGCAAAAATCTGCGCGGTCACGGGCTTGTCAAACGCTCGCGCGGTGATCTTCTGCCCACTCAACCCCTTGGCGCTGTCGAAGCGGAAGTCGCCCTTGAGCTGTGTCAGTTCCAGGACGGGCTCGCGAAGTTTCAAGCGAGCCTTGTCGGTCTTGAAGTCGACGAGGATTTTCGGTTGTTCACCTTTGACCAGCGGGATATCCAGGTTGAGCTTGCCTTGCAGATCGCCCTCGCCCTCCCAGCCGGCGAACGTGTCGGCGGTGCCGATCGGTGCTTCCTGCAGAATCTTCAGGCCATCGCCCAATCCGCCAGCGAACCCTCCATCGAGGAACAGGTGGGGACTCTGTCCGGCAGGCACATGGGGAATATTGACGTAGACGTCGTTGACCTGGGTGTCGAGCAATTGGCCCTTGTCCGCGAGAATCCGCACGCCGCTGTCTTCGATGAACACATCGCCACTGACCTTGCTGACATGCGGCCAACCCGGTTGAAACGCCAGCTCGGCATCGTGAACCTTGAAAAACAGGCTGATGCTGCGAGCTGTTTCCGGGGCGCCATGGTTCAGCGATCCCTGATACTGGAAGAAACCTTCATCCACCGCGCCTTTGAGAATCGCCGTACGCAGCCATTCGTCCAGCGCCGGGCTCAACACGGCCGGCAGGTACTTGGCGGTATAGCGACCGTCGCCGTCGACCAGGCCGACCCGCAGGTCCATGTAGTCTTCCTGGGTGTGATCGAAATGCAGGCGAATCAGGAAGTCGCCGGCAATCTTGCCCTCTTCGCCCAGCACCTTCAGGTACGGCGCGATCAGGGTGAACCCTTCTTTATCGAGCTTCCAGTTCAACCGCGCATTGGCCTGAATGTACTGCCATGGCTTGGCGAAAATCGGGTCCAGGTGCAGGGAGAAATCCTTGCTGTCCATGCGCAACTCACCCTGCCCGAGATCGCCGCTGATGCTGCCACTGACGTTTCGCGCCGCCGGTGCACCGTGATAGGCGTCGAAGCCGACCCGCTCCAGATTGGCGGCAAAGCTGAATTTGCTGTCATCGGTAGCCGCAGGGCGCAAGTCGATCAGCACGTTGCGCAATACCCCGGTGACCTTGAGCCGCTCGACGGCCGTAGCGACACCTTCCGGAAGCGGCCCCAATGCGTTCAGCAACGGGGTGAGCGGCGTGAGGTCGATGCGATCGGCTTGCAGATGCAAAAGCTCTGGCGTCTCGTCGGTCGCCGCGGTTTGTTGAAATTGCAGTTTCGATTCCCAGCGGGTTTCACCCAGGCTCATCGCCAGGGAATCCAGGGTTACCAGGACGCCTGTGGAGCTGCGCTGGAAATAGCCGTTAAGCGCCAGATTGTTGATCTGGATCGGCTTGCGCTCGGCGTAGGCGCCGTTGAGTTGCGGCGCGTTCAAACGGATCGCCGCACTTTGCAGGGCGCCCTCGCGCCAGTTCACCCAGAGCTCGCCACCGGCCTTGATCTCGGAGAAATTCCATTGTTGGGTCAGGCGCTCAGGCAACCATTTCGACCAATCGCTTTGCGGCAGGCTCAAGTAAGCCTCAACCTCGCCATCCTGCCACTGGCTGGCGCGGATACGGGTGCGCAGGCTCATCGCAACCGGCTGACCGTCGGGCAGGGTCAAGCGGGCGTCGAGGCGCTGACGCGACACACCGGTTCTCAGATTGAGGCCGACGTAGGTCAGGGTCAGCGGCGGCTGATCCAGTGGCTGCAAGGTCACCTGACTGTCGAGCACCGACAATTGCTGGACCATCTGCATACTATTGAACAACTGCTCCGGGTCCAGCGGCTGATCCTGCCGCACCGGCAACCCTTCCAGCGCCCAATGACCGTCCTCGCCTTCCTTGAGGCTGATCTTCAGGCCGTTGAGCTCCAGATGTGCGATGCGTATTTCGCGCGCCAGCAGGCTGGCCCACAGATCCGGCACCGCGCGCACCTTGTCCAGGCGTAAGGTATTGGAGCCCTCGCCGACCATCACGTCATGGGCCAGCAGCACCGGGGCGAGGCCGCTCCAGTTGCCCTCCAGTTCGCCGATGTGCAGCGGCATGCCCACGGCGGCGCTGGCTTTGGCTTCGACGTCGGCACGGTATTCGGCCACCAGCGGTGTCAGCTCCCGGCCGAGACTGACGAACAGCGCCATCAACACCAAAACCAACGCGCACAGGCCCAGACCCCAGCGGGTCAATGCGGCCAAAATGCGTGTCAGACCGTCCACGTCAGTTGGCTCCCATGGCAAAAATACTGCAAAAAGCTGAGGCCAGCCGTTCTAGTGGAATTGAAATACAACGCTTCAGAGCAGCACCACGTCGTATTGTTCCTGGGAATACATGGTTTCTACCTGAAACCGAATGGTGCGCCCGATAAACCCTTCGAGCTCGGCGACGTTGCCCGACTCTTCATCGAGCAAGCGGTCGACCACTTTCTGGTTCGCCAGCACGCGATAGCCTTCGGCCTGATAGGCACGGGCCTCACGCAGGATTTCGCGGAAGATCTCGTAGCAGACGGTTTCCGGGGTCTTGAGCTTGCCGCGCCCCTGGCAGCTGCTGCACGGTTCGCACAGCACTTGCTCGAGACTTTCGCGGGTGCGCTTGCGGGTCATCTGCACCAGGCCCAGCTCGGTGATGCCGATGATGTTGGTCTTGGCGTGATCGCGCTCCAGTTGCTTCTCGAGGGTGCGCAACACCTGACGCTGATGCTCTTCATCTTCCATGTCGATGAAGTCGATGATGATGATCCCGCCCAGGTTGCGCAGACGCAGTTGACGGGCAATGGCGGTGGCGGCTTCGAGGTTGGTCTTGAAGATGGTTTCTTCGAGATTGCGATGACCGACGAAGGCTCCGGTGTTGACGTCGATGGTGCTCATGGCTTCCGCCGGGTCGACCACCAGATAGCCGCCGGACTTGAGCGGCACTTTGCGCTCCAGGGCTTTCTGGATTTCGTCTTCGACGCCATACAGGTCGAAAATCGGCCGCTCGCCCGGATAATGCTCCAGACGGTCAGCGATTTCCGGCATCAGTTCGGCGACGAACTGTGTGGTTTTCTGGAAGGTTTCCCGGGAGTCGATGCGGATCTTTTCGATCTTCGGGCTCACCAGGTCACGCAAGGTACGCAATGCCAGACCAAGATCTTCGTAGATCACGCTCGGCGCGCTGATGGTTTTGATCTGGGCGTTGATCTGGTCCCAAAGCCTGCGCAGGTAGCGGATATCCATGAGGATTTCATCGGCTCCGGCCCCTTCGGCAGCGGTACGCAGAATGAAACCGCCGGCTTCCTTGATACCTTCTTTCTCCACGCAGTCGGTGACCACTTGCTTGAGGCGTTCGCGCTCGGCTTCGTCTTCGATCTTCAGGGAAATACCGACGTGGGCAGTGCGCGGCATGTACACCAGATAGCGCGACGGGATCGACAGTTGCGTGGTCAGGCGTGCGCCTTTGGAGCCGATCGGGTCCTTGGTGACTTGCACCACCAGGCTTTGGCCTTCGTGAACCAGCGAGCTGATGCTCTCCACCGCCGGGCCTTCGCGCAGGGAAATTTCCGAGGCGTGAATGAATGCGGCGCGGTCCAGCCCGATATCGACGAAGGCGGCCTGCATGCCCGGCAATACCCGAACGACCTTGCCTTTGTAGATATTGCCGACGATCCCGCGTTTTTGCGTGCGTTCGACATGGACCTCTTGCAGAACACCGTTTTCGACCACCGCCACGCGTGATTCCATCGGCGTGATGTTGATCAGGATCTCTTCACTCATGGCAGGGTCTCGTTCAGGCATGTTCACGATAATGGCCGCATCTTGTCAGTACGACGCTCAGTGCGCGTTAAGGGTTTGCCAACAGGGTATGCCGAAATGGCCGAGTAGTTCTGCGGTTTCGCACAGCGGCAAACCGACCACCGCCGAGTAGCTGCCATTAAGCCCGGCGACGAACACCGCGCCCAGCCCTTGAATCCCGTAGCCGCCTGCCTTGTCCCGGGGTTCGCCGCTGGCCCAATAGGCCGCCGCTTCATCGCGGCCGATGGTGCGAAAACGCACCAGACTGCGCACCACCAGAGACTCGCAACGTTCACCATCGTGCACCGCAATCGCCGTCAGCACTTCATGCTCACACCCGGACAACAGCATAAGCATGGCGCACGCTTCGGCTTCATCCACTGGTTTGCCGAGAATTTTCCCGTCCAGCACCACGGCAGTGTCGGCGCCCAGCACGCAGAAATCCGCGTCGGACACGATCGCCCCGCGCCCGACCTCGGCCTTGCCGCGCGCCAAACGCTCGACATAGGCCGATGGGGATTCTTCAGGGAAAGGGGTTTCGTCGATGTCCGCGCTGATGGCGGTGAACGGCACGCCGATCTGCGTGAGCAGTTCACGCCGACGCGGCGAGCCTGAGGCGAGGTACAGCTGTTTCATCAAGACATCTCCCTGTCTAGTGCCCTGTCTCACGAATACTGTTCCTTTTTGGCGAGACAGGACACCGGGTGCGAGCACATGCCTGACCGAATTAATTAATTTTGTAGCGTCGACGCAAACCGCGCAAACCGAAGCTGATCCAAGGCCAGAGCAACGCACTGACCAGTGCCGGCAACACCAGAGCCAGGGTCGGCTGACGATTACCGGTCAGGGCGCTCAGCCACAACTGAACCAGTTGGGCGAGGCCGAAGATCACCAGGATCACCAGGCTCTGTTGCCACATCGGGAACATGCGCAGGCGCTGTTGCAGCGACAGCACCAGGAACGTAATGAGCGTGAGGATCAATGCGTTCTGGCCCAGCAACGTGCCATACAGCACGTCTTCGGCCAACCCCAGGCACCAGGCGGTGACCATGCCGACTTTATGCGGCAGGGCCAACGCCCAGAAGGCCAACAGCAAGGCCAGCCACAAAGGACGCAGGATCTCCATGAATTGCGGCAGCGGTGAAACGCTGAGCAACATGCCGATGGCGAACGTCAGCCAGACCATCCAGCCGTTTCGGGAGGAAGTTGCACCGCCCATTATTCTGTTCCCCCAGTGGTGGCCGGCGCAGCGACAGGCGGTTTGGCAGCAGGCTTCACGGCCGCAGGTTTGGGTTTGGCGGCCGTCGCCGTCGCGGGTGGCTTGGCGGCAGCAGGATGGGACGCGGCAGGTTTGACTGGGGTCGCGGCGGCAGGTGCGGCAGGTGCGGCAGCCGGAGTTGCAGCGGCAGCCGGTACCACCGACGCGGCCGGTTTCGGCACGGTTGCAGGAATGATCGGCCCGCCACCTTGCCGGTCCAGAGCCTCTTGAGCCTGAGCGGCTTCATTGGCGCGCTCCTCGGCTGTGCGACCATCACTGAACACCAACAGCAAATAACGACTGCGGTTCAGCGCGGCAGTCGGCACCGCACGCACAATGGCAAACGGTTGACCGGAATCGTGGATCACTTCCTTGACCGTCGCTACCGGGTAACCCGCCGGGAAACGCTGACCGAGGCCGGAGCTGACCAGCAGATCGCCTTCCTTAATATCGGCGGTATCGGCCACATGACGCAGCTCAAGGCGTTCCGGGTTGCCGGTGCCGCTGGCAATCGCACGCAGACCGTTACGGTTCACCTGCACCGGAATGCTGTGGGTGGTGTCGGTCAGCAACAGTACCCGAGAGGTGTACGGCATCAACTCGACCACCTGCCCCATCAGGCCACGGGCATCGAGCACCGGCTGACCGAGGATCACACCGTCGCGCTCACCTTTATTGATGATGATGCGATGGGTAAAGGGGTTGGGGTCCATGCCGATCAACTCGGCCACTTCGACCTTCTCGTTGACCAGCGCGGAAGAGTTGAGCAACTCGCGCAGCCGAACGTTCTGCTCGGTGAGGGCGGCAAGCTTTTGCATGCGGCCCTGCAACAGCAGGTTTTCGGTTTTGAGTTTTTCGTTTTCGGCGACCAGCTCGGTCCGGCTGCCGAATTGGCTGGCCACACCTTGCCATAGCCGCTGTGGCAGGTCGGTGATCCAGTAAGACTGCATCAGCACCAGCGACATTTGGCTACGCACTGGCTTGAGCAGTGTGAAGCGGGCATCGACCACCATCAGCGCGACCGATAGCACGACCAGCACCAACAAGCGCACGCCCAGTGAGGGGCCTTTGGTGAAAAGCGGTTTAATAAGCCGCTCCTCCCAGGCAAATGTTCTCTTTATTCATACGGCATCAAACCGGCCTGGATGCAGACTGACAGAAGATAAACGCCAACAGGCAGCACTGCAAAGTGCTGCCTGCGGGCTCACCAGCATAGATGCATCGGGCGAGATCACTCGCTCGACAGCAGGTCCATGGTGTGTTTATCCATCATTTCCAATGCACGGCCACCGCCGCGAGCAACGCAGGTCAGCGGGTCTTCGGCGACGATCACCGGCAGACCGGTTTCCTGGGCCAGCAACTTGTCGAGGTCGCGCAGCAAAGCGCCACCACCGGTCAGTACCAGACCACGCTCGGCGATATCGGAAGCCAGTTCCGGAGGCGATTGCTCCAGCGCACTTTTCACTGCCTGAACGATAGTGGCCAGCGACTCTTGCAGAGCTTCCAGCACTTCGTTGGAGTTCAGGGTGAATGCGCGTGGAACGCCTTCGGCCAGGTTACGGCCACGAACGTCGACTTCACGAACTTCGCCGCCCGGGTAGGCCGTACCAATTTCCTGCTTGATGCGCTCGGCGGTGGATTCGCCGATCAGGCTGCCGTAGTTGCGACGCACGTAGGTGATGATCGCTTCGTCGAAGCGGTCGCCGCCAACCCGTACGGATTCGGCATAGACCACACCGTTGAGGGAGATCAGCGCGATTTCAGTGGTACCGCCACCGATATCGACAACCATCGAACCGCGAGCTTCTTCAACCGGCAGGCCGGCACCGATCGCAGCAGCCATTGGCTCTTCAATCAGGAACACTTCACGGGCGCCGGCACCGAGGGCCGACTCACGGATGGCACGACGCTCAACCTGGGTGGATTTGCATGGAACGCAGATCAGCACACGAGGGCTAGGCTGCAAAAAGCTGTTTTCGTGAACCTTGTTGATAAAGTACTGCAGCATTTTTTCGCAAACGCTGAAGTCGGCGATCACGCCGTCCTTCATCGGACGAATGGCTGCAATATTGCCCGGCGTACGACCGAGCATGCGCTTGGCCTCGGTGCCGACAGCAACGACACTTTTCTGGTTACCGTGTGTCCGAATAGCCACAACCGATGGCTCATTCAGGACGATACCGCGCTCGCGCACGTAAATAAGGGTGTTGGCAGTGCCCAGGTCAATGGAAAGATCGCTGGAAAACATGCCACGCAGTTTCTTGAACATGGGAAAGGGACCCTAGGCAACGCGTGGGTAAAAAAGTGCGGCAAACTCTAACAACGACAGGGATTTTGGGCAAGGCGCCAATATGTTAAATTGGCTGCTTTTCTGTGCACCAAGCACCACAATCGCGGCCTTGAGACCGTAGATATGCGGTAGTGTTCCGACAATCTAACACACGGACGCGGTCCGTTTTGTTTTCCACTGGAGATTCCCATGGCGCTTGAACGCTCCGACGTGGAAAAAATCGCTCATCTGGCCTGCCTTGGCCTCAATGATGCCGATCTTCCACACATCACTTCGGCCCTGAACAGCATTCTCGGGCTGGTCGACGAAATGCAAGCGGTCAATACCGACGGTATCGAGCCGCTGGCCCACCCACTGGAAGCCAGCCAGCGCCTGCGTGCAGACGTCGTGACCGAGACCAATCATCGCGAGGCCTATCAGTCCATCGCACCAGCGGTCGAAAACGGCCTGTACCTGGTTCCGAAAGTCATCGACTAAAGGGAAAGAGCCTGCAATGCATCAATTGACTCTGGCCGAGATCGCCCGCGGACTCGCCGATAAAAAGTTTTCCTCCGAAGAGCTGACCAAAGTCCTGCTGGCGCGCATCGCCCAGCTCGACCCGCAGCTCAACAGTTTCATCAGCCTCACCGAAGACCTGGCACTGCAGCAGGCGAAAGCCGCTGACGCACGTCGGGCCAACGGTGAGAGCGGCGCCCTGCTCGGCGCGCCGATCGCCCACAAAGACCTGTTCTGCACCCAGGGCATCCGCACCAGCTGCGGCTCGAAGATGCTCGACAACTTCAAGGCGCCGTACGACGCCACCGTGGTCGCCAAACTGGCCGCTGCCGGGGCCGTGACTCTGGGCAAGACCAACATGGACGAATTCGCCATGGGGTCGGCCAACGAGTCGAGCTACTACGGCGCGGTGAAAAACCCGTGGAACCTGGAATATGTTCCGGGCGGTTCGTCCGGCGGTTCCGCGGCGGCGGTGGCCGCTCGTCTGTTGCCGGCGGCAACGGGCACCGACACCGGCGGCTCCATTCGTCAGCCCGCTGCGCTGACCAACCTAACCGGCCTGAAACCGACGTACGGTCGTGTTTCGCGCTGGGGCATGATCGCCTACGCATCCAGCCTCGATCAGGGCGGCCCGCTGGCCCGTACCGCCGAAGACTGCGCGATCCTGCTGCAAGGCATGGCCGGTTTCGACCCGCAGGACTCCACCAGCATCGACGAGCCCGTGCCTGATTACAGCGCCGGCCTCAACGGTTCGCTGCAAGGCCTGCGCATCGGCGTGCCGAAGGAATACTTCAGCGCAGGCCTGGACCCGCGCATCGCCGACCTGATCATGGCCAGCGTTGAAGAGCTGAAAAAGCTCGGCGCCGTGATCAAGGAAATCAGCCTGCCGAACATGCAGCACGCGATTCCTGCGTACTACGTGATCGCCCCGGCGGAAGCGTCCTCCAACCTGTCGCGCTTCGATGGCGTACGTTTCGGCTATCGCTGCGAAGACCCGAAAAACCTGGAAGACCTGTACAAGCGTTCCCGTGGCGAAGGTTTCGGCCCGGAAGTACAGCGCCGGATCATGGTCGGTGCCTATGCACTGTCGGCCGGTTACTACGACGCCTACTACCTCAAGGCGCAGAAGATCCGTCGCTTGATCAAGAACGACTTCATGGCCGCCTTCAATGAGGTCGACATCATCCTCGGCCCAACCACGCCGAACCCGGCCTGGAAGCTCGGCGCCAAGAACAACGACCCGGTCGCCGCGTACCTGGAAGACGTTTACACCATCACCGCCAACCTCGCCGGTCTGCCGGGCTTGTCCATGCCTGCAGGTTTTGTCGATGGCCTGCCGGTCGGCGTGCAACTGCTCGCCCCGTATTTCCAGGAAGGTCGCCTGTTGAACGTTGCCCATCAGTATCAGCAAAACACTGACTGGCACACCCGCACCCCAACCGGCTTCTGAGGAGAAACACATGCAATGGGAAGTCGTGATCGGGCTGGAGATTCATACCCAGCTCACCACCCGGTCGAAAATCTTTTCCGGTAGTTCCACCACCTTCGGTTCCGAGCCGAACACCCAGGCCAGCCTGGTTGACCTCGGCATGCCCGGCGTATTGCCGGTGCTGAACCAGGAAGCGGTGCGCATGGCGGTGATGTTCGGCCTGGCCATCGATGCCGAGATCGGTCAGCACAACGTGTTCGCCCGCAAAAACTACTTCTACCCGGACCTGCCCAAGGGCTATCAGATCAGCCAGATGGAATTGCCGATCGTCGGCAAGGGCCACCTGGACATCGCCCTCGAAGACGGCACGGTCAAACGCGTCGGCATCACTCGCGCGCACCTGGAAGAAGACGCCGGTAAAAGCCTGCACGAAGAATTCAGCGGCGCCACCGGCATCGACCTGAACCGTGCCGGCACGCCGTTGCTGGAAATCGTTTCCGAGCCGGACATGCGCAGCGCCAAGGAAGCCGTGGCTTACGTCAAGGCGATCCACGCGCTGGTACGCTACCTGGGCATCTGCGACGGCAACATGGCCGAAGGCTCGCTGCGTTGCGACTGCAACGTGTCGATCCGTCCGAAAGGCCAGGCCGAGTTCGGTACTCGCTGCGAGATCAAGAACGTCAACTCGTTCCGCTTCATCGAGAAGGCGATCAACAGCGAAGTGCAACGCCAGATCGAACTGATCGAAGACGGCGGCAAGGTGATCCAGCAGACCCGCCTGTACGATCCGAACAAGGACGAAACCCGTCCGATGCGCAGCAAAGAGGAAGCCAACGACTACCGTTACTTCCCCGACCCTGACCTGCTGCCGGTAGTCATCGAGGACTCGTTCCTCAACGAGGTGCGCGCCACCCTGCCGGAACTGCCGCCGCAGAAACGCGAGCGTTTCCAGCAGCAGTTCGGTTTGTCGGTGTATGACGCCAGCGTCCTGGCCACCAGCCGCGAACAAGCCGATTACTTCGAGAAAGTCGTGAGCATCAGCGGCGACGCCAAACTGGCGGCCAACTGGGTCATGGTTGAACTGGGCAGCCTGTTGAACAAGCAAGGCCTGGACATCGACCAGTCGCCGGTTTCGGCCGAGCAACTGGGCGGCATGCTGCTGCGCATCAAGGACAACACTATCTCCGGCAAGATCGCCAAAGTGGTGTTTGAAGCCATGGCCAACGGCGAAGGCAGCGCGGACGAAATCATCGACAAGCGCGGCCTCAAGCAAGTGACCGACACCGGCGCGATCTCGGCGGTACTGGACGAAATGCTCGCAGCCAACGCTGAACAGGTCGAACAATACCGCGCGGCAGACGAAGCCAAACGCGGCAAGATGTTCGGCTTCTTCGTCGGCCAGGCCATGAAAGCCTCCAAAGGCAAAGCCAACCCGCAACAGGTCAACGAACTGCTTAAAAGCAAGCTCGAAGGCTGATGAGAATGGAGCCAGCTCTCAATATTGGCTCCATTCCTTGTGGCGAGGGAGCTTGCTCCCGCTGGTCTGCGAAGCAGGCCCAAATCAGCAACCGCACTCTTTCAGCGAGAATGCATCAGCCGATTTTGCGACCGCTTCTCGGTCGAGCGGGAGCAAGCTCCCTCGCCACATTTATTTTGGGAGCCGTCCAAATGAAACATCTGCTCAGCGCTTGCGCCTTGCTCTCTCTACTGGCCGGTTGTGCCAGTACCGACACCATCGATCCACACGGCTACGACAAGACCGGCCTGGCCTCGTATTACGGTGCCAAGCACCATGGCAAACGCACCGCCAGCGGTGAGCGTTTCAACCAGCATGGCCTGACCGCTGCCCATCGCCAGTTGCCATTCGGCACCCGGGTGAAGATTACCAATCTGAATAACGACAGATCCTGCGTGGTACGCATCAACGACCGCGGGCCGTATTCTCGCGGGCGCCTGATCGACGTGTCCCGTGAAGCGGCCGACCAGTTGGGCATGCTGCGCAGTGGCACCGCGAAGGTTCGCGTGCAAGCCCTCGACGACTGATAGACGGAGCGCTGACTATTTTCGGACTGGCCGATTTACCCCTGATCAGCGTCATTGAATTGTTCGCCGGCCTGTTTTTACTGATCGCCGGCGCCGAACTGATGGTGCGCGCCGCCGTACGCCTGGCCGCGCGCCTGCATGTGCGGCCGCTGATCATCGGCCTGACCATCGTGGCCCTCGGCAGCAGCGCACCGCAGATGGCGGTCAGCTTGCAAGCCACCCTGGCGCAAAACGCCGACATCGCCGTCGGTAGCGTGATTGGTAGCAGCATCTTCAACATCCTCGTCACCCTCGGGCTCTCGGCGCTGATTACTCCATTGCGGGTTTCGCGACAATTGGTGCGTCTGGATATTCCACTGATGATCGGCGCCAGCCTGCTGGTGTTCGTACTGGCGTGGAACAAAGAACTGAATCGAGTCGACGGCATGATGCTGCTGGCCGCGCTGGTGCTGTACCTGGGCTTGCTGCTGCGCCAGTCGCGGCACTCGGCCCGTCCGCCATCAGGGGCTCATGAAGCGTCGCAGGCACCGTGGTTCAGCAGCCTGCTGATGATTGTCGCCGGGCTGGCGATGCTGGTGTTCGCCGGGCACTTGTTGCTCGGCGCCGCGGTGGCGGTCGCGACCGACCTGGGTTTGTCGGAGCGGATCATCGGCCTGACCATCGTCGCCGTCAGCACCTCCCTGCCGGAACTGGCCACTTCGTTGATCGCCGCGTTGCGCGGTCAGCGGGACATCGCGGTGGGCAACGTGATCGGCAGCAACCTGTTCAACCTCTTGGGCGTGCTCGGGCTGACCGCATTGATCGCGCCATCACCATTGTCGGTCTCGCCCAACGCGCTGGATTTCGATTTGCCGGTGATGCTCGGAGTCGCGGTGCTGTGCCTGCCTGTGTTCTATTCCGGCTACCGGGTGACCCGCGCCGAAGGCCTGCTGTTTTTGGGCTTGTACCTGGCCTATGGGCTGCACGTGGTGTCGTTCACCACGGGCATGCCGCTGGCTGGCAAGCTTGAACACCTTATGCTCTTTTTCGTCCTGCCGGCGCTGGTGGCGTTTTTGCTGTTCACCTCTCTTCGCGCCTGGCGTCGCCAACACCACAAGAGGGAATTGCCATGAGCACTGATAAGAAGCCTGGGGTTGAAATCCGCCGCCAAGTGATGGGCGACGCGTTCGTCGACCGCGCCCTGGGCAACGCCACCGAATTCACCCAGCCGCTGCAGGACTTCGTCAATGAGCACGCCTGGGGCGGCGTGTGGAACCGCGAAGGTTTGCCGCTGAAAACCCGCAGCCTGATCACTCTCGCTGCGCTGACCGCGTTGAAGTGCCCGCAAGAATTGAAAGGCCATGTGCGCGGTGCGTTGAACAACGGTTGCACGGTGGAAGAGATTCGCGAAGCGCTGCTGCATTGCGCGGTGTATGCCGGTGTGCCGGCGGCGATCGATGCATTTCGGGCGGCGCAGGAAGTGATCGATACCTATCAGAAGCCGGAGTAGACGACCTGAAGAACGCCGCAAATCCCGAGGTTAGATCCACCCACCCCACTGCAACAAAAAGATCCCGATATTGGTGGTGACCGCCGCCATCAGTGTAGTAATCACGATGATCGCCGCCGCCAGTTCATGATTGCCATTGGCCTGCCGGGCCATGACGAAACTGGCCGCGGCGGTCGGGCTGCCGAAGTACAGAAACAGAATCCCCAACTCCGCCCCACGAAAGCCCCAGAGCCAGGCGCCGAGTGTCGCCAGCACCGGCAGGCCGATCATCTTCACCAGACTTGAACTCAGCGCCATCGTGCCGCTTTTGCGCATTGCCGCCAGCGACAACGTGCCACCGATGCAGATCAATGCCAATGGCAAGGTGGTTTGCGCCAAATATTGACCGGACCTCTCCAGCCACCCCGGCAAGCCGATCTGGAACCAGGCAAATGGTGCGGCCGCTATCACACTGATGACCAGCGGATTGGCCATCACACTTTTGCAGATACTCCACGGATCAGACTTGATCACCGGGCTATAGACCGCCAGCACAATGGTTGAGAGCGTGTTGTAAAACAGGATCACCAGCGCCGCGAGAATCGCCCCAAGGGAAATGCCATAGTCGCCGTACATGCTCGCCGCCAGGGCCAGGCCGATTACCCCGTTATTGCCGCGAAACGCGCCTTGGGTGTAGATGCCCCGATCTTCCCGCGGGCATTTCCAGATCGCCCAACCCCAGGCAATTGCAAAGCACATCAGGGTCGCGACCGAGAAGTAGATCAGCAGCGCTGGTTGCAACGCAGCGTGCAGGTCGGCATGCAAGATGCCCAGAAACAGCAACGCCGGCATGGTGACATTGAACACCAGGGCCGACGCAGTATGGATGAAGTTGTCGTTGATCCAGTCGATGCGCTTGAGCAGCACACCCAGAAACAGCATGGCAAACACCGGCGCAGTGATGTTCAGGGTTTCGAGGAAAATAGCCAGCATGCCGGGGGAACCTTGGGTGGGCGTCGTTAGGGGGCTAATGATAAGCCACCGGAGACGTCGGCGTCTGGTAGACCGTCTTCGCGGGCTTGCCCGCGAAGACGTCCTGATAAGCGCCAAATTAACCTCGGGTTACTTACCGATAGAAATCTTCGGCGCCCAAGTCAGCCATTCATCTTCAAACTTGTCGAACAGCGGAAACGTTTGTTCAGGCCGCGCCGGGACACCCATGCGGTCGCCATCCGGTGTGGCAAAGGCGATACCGCCCTGGATCAGCGTCTCCAGCGATTCGGTGCGTATGGTTGCGCCTTTGAACAAGCCGTAGTCAAAACCAAAACCACTGGTGTTCCAGAACCGCGTGCCACTGCGTACCAATGGCGCGTACTTCGGCTCGATCAGGATGTGTACCAACACTCGATCCGCCGTCTGCCCCAGTTCATAGCCAGTCACCTTGCCCACCGTGATTTCGCGATAGGTGACGGGTACACCGGTCTTCAGCGAACCTCGACGAGCAGCACTCAATACCAGGCTCAAACCGGCCTCTTCCTTGGCGGTTTCCGGAGGATTGGTCAGCGCTACGAAGTCCTTTTGCGGACCGAGATTCTTCGGCGCCGGTTGCACTTCGATGTACTGCCCGGTCACCAGCGTCTCAAGGTTGGACGTCTTGATCAGACCCAATTCAGGTTTGACCACCCAGAACTGACTGCCCACCCGAGCGATACGCTCCGGCACTTCCGTGATTCGCGCAGTCAGCAGTACCGATTGCAGGTCGTCACTGAGGTCGACGTCTTCGATCTTGCCGACGTCGAGGCCTTTGAACCGGATCGGCGTGCCCGTGCGCAGACCATCGGCGCGATCGACCTTGATGGTCACCACGGCGCCTTTCTGGTTTGCCTCTTCATGACTGGCGAACAGACGGAAACGTGGAATGCGCTTCCGCAACGGCGCTTTGGCTTCTGGGGTTTCGAAAGCAATGCCGCCAGCCATCAGGCTTTGCAACGACTCACTTTTGACCTGGATGCCACCGGTCAGCCCACCTGACAGCGTAATACCGCTGGCATTCCAGAAGCGCGTCGAGGCGTTGACCAGCCCCTCGTATTCCTTCTCGATGTGCACACCGATCACCAGCTGCTTTTTAGTGCGAGAGAACTGGTAGCTCTGCACCGAACCCACCTTGACCTGCTTGTAGAGAATCGGACTGCCGACTTCCAGTGAGCCGAGGTTTTCGGTGAACAGCACCAGATGCAGGCCCGGCGAACGCAGATCCAGCGGCGGCGCCTTGGCCCGTGCTTCGAACTCGCGCTGCGGTGCGCCCCCCTTGTCGCCAGGGCGCACGGCGATGTAGTTACCTTTGACCAATGCTTCCAGACCGGTGATACCAGCCAGCGAAATCGATGGTTTGACCACCCAGAACTGCGTGCCGGTGACCAGGTAATCCTCAGCCAATGGGTCGAGCGTCAGCTCGGCGGTTGCACTGGAGAGGTCCGGGTCAATCTTGAGCGCCTTCAGATTGCCGACCTGAATGCCTTTGTACATCACCGGTGTACGACCGGCCTGCAGGCCTTCGAAATCGCTGAGTTTGACCTTGACCCGAATACCGGCGGCGGCTGCATCGAAGTCTTCATAGAGGCGGAACGGCAGGCTTGGATCGGTGGGTGGGCTGTCCTTACGGTTTTCCGGTGTAGCAAACGCAATACCACCAGCAACGATGCTGGCGAGGGACTCGCTACGCACTTTCACACCGGACAGGTTGGCATCGATGCTGATGCCGCTGGCATTCCAGAAACGCGTGTGTTTGCGTACCAGGCTGGCGTAGGTCGGCTCGATGAAGACTTTGAGTTCAACGGTGTTCTGGTCCGCGGACAGCAAATAGCTTTTGATCTGACCGACCTGGATCTGCTTGTAGAACACCGGACTGCCGCGATTCAGCGAACCGAGACGATCAGCCTTGATGGTCAGGTGCAGACCAGGCTTGGCGTCCGACAGAGGCGGCTCTTCGGCCAGGGCCTTGAACTTGCGGGTCGGCTCGCCCTCTCCCGGGCTGACAGCCACATAGTTACCCGAGACCAGCGTCTCCAGGCCCGTGATACCGGCCAGGGTTACGCTCGGCTTGACCAGCCAGAAACGCGTGCTGGTTCTGAGGTATTGCTCCACGTCCTTATTCATCTCGATGGTGGCGATCACGCCTTTGGCGCTGCCTTCGTCATCGAGTGTGAGGGCTTTCACCTTACCGACCGACATACCTTTGTAAACGACTTCGGTCTTGTTGGCCTGAATACCTTCGCCGCTTTCGAAGCGCACATGGATCTCAATGCCTGTCTCGCTATAGGCACGCCAGGCGAGCCAACCGCCAATGAGCAAGGCGATCAGGGGCAATACCCAAATGGCAGACCAGTTAGAGGCCGGTCGGGTTTTCGCTGTAGGCAAATCAGTCATGGTCGTCGTCCGACTCCGTGTTATCCCAAATCAGTCGGGGATCGAAAGTTACTGCGGCAAGCATCGTCAGAATCACCACACTGGCGAAGGCGATGGCGCCAAGATTGGCTTCGACGCTGGCAAGCCGTCCGAAATTCACAACCGCCACCAGGATGGCGATCACAAAAATATCGAGCATCGACCAGCGGCCGATGAACTCGATAAAGCGGTACATCCATATACGTTGGCGTGCGGAGAGTGGCTGGCGCCGCTGCACCGAAAACAGCAGCAACCCGATGCCCACCAGTTTGAACGTAGGAACCAGAATACTGGCGATAAAAACCACAGCCGCGATTGGAATCATGCCGTGCTGAACCAGTTGGATCACGCCGGACATGATGGTGCTCGGATCGCCCTGCCCCAGGGAACTGACGGTCATGATCGGCAGCACATTGGCCGGGATATAAATAATCGCAGCAGTGACCAGCAGCGCCCAGGTACGCATCAGGCTGTTCGGTCGGCGCGCATGAACCAACGCACCACAGCGGGTGCAGACCTGCTCGTCAGTGCCGGCTTCCTGCTTGTTCAACTCGTGGCATTCGGCACAAATCAGAATGCCCGCATCAATCGCCCGCATGGGCATCTTCTCCTGATAATGCCTGCCAGATCTGGTGCGGCGACATCACCACTTCCAGCCAGACCTGGACCAACAACAAACTGATAAAGCACGCCAGACCAAGACCTACGGTAATCGCCGCCATATCGGCCAATTTGACGATCGCGACCAGCACGCCCATGAGGTAAACCTCAAGCATCCCCCAATCCCGAAGATGGTGATAAATGCGGTAGAGCAGCAAACCGTAGCTGCGTCCGATATTGAATCGGATACTCAGCAGCACCACCAATTGGCAGAGCAGCTTGAGCAGCGGAATCCCCATGCTGCAGAGAAATACGACTGCTGCTACGCCCTGCATACCGGTATCGAACAAACCGAGAACACCGCTCCAGACAGTGTCATTCGATGACTGCCCGAGTAGATGGAGCTGCATGATGGGTAAAAAGTTCGCGGGGATATACAACAACAGGGCGGCAATGACCAAGGCGAGACTGCGCTGCACGACATTGTGCCGATGGGCATACAGCTCATAACCGCAGCGTGGACAAATGGCCTTCTCACCATGGGCGAGTTCAGGCTTGCGCATCAGCAAGTCGCACTCATGACACGCCACCAAACCGTCCAGTGGTAAATCTGACAGCCCAGGGGCGTCAACCGGATCTGGCATAAAGGCTCTGGCTCCAAAAAAGTTGGACCTATTCTAGTGCCCTGACTCGAAAATAACTGTGCAATTTTGTGTTACCAGCGAAGTAGACTTTTTCTGCGGGCAAAACAAAACCCCTACCTGCGGCGTACGCAGATAGGGGTTTCGGAATTTAATCTTGACGATGACCTACTCTCACATGGGGAAACCCCACACTACCATCGGCGATGCATCGTTTCACTTCTGAGTTCGGGATGGGATCAGGTGGTTCCAATGCTCTATGGTCGTCAAGAAATTCGGGTACCGAACCGTCTTTCGACGCTTCAGCAAATTGGGTATGCGATAGTTTGTGCGGTTTTTGTGAATGCTTGCGAACTTTCGGTTCATTGCGTCTTCACACACCGCAATCTGGTGCCCTTTCGCTTTTCAGCTCGAAGCATACAAATTGCTTGGGTGTTATATGGTCAAGCCTCACGGGCAATTAGTATTGGTTAGCTCAACGCCTCACAGCGCTTACACACCCAACCTATCAACGTCGTAGTCTTCGACGGCCCTTCAGGGAGCTCAAGGCTCCAGTGAGATCTCATCTTGAGGCTAGTTTCCCGCTTAGATGCTTTCAGCGGTTATCTATTCCGAACATAGCTACCCGGCAATGCCACTGGCGTGACAACCGGAACACCAGAGGTTCGTCCACTCCGGTCCTCTCGTACTAGGAGCAGCCCCTCTCAAATCTCAAACGTCCACGGCAGATAGGGACCGAACTGTCTCACGACGTTCTAAACCCAGCTCGCGTACCACTTTAAATGGCGAACAGCCATACCCTTGGGACCGGCTTCAGCCCCAGGATGTGATGAGCCGACATCGAGGTGCCAAACACAGCCGTCGATATGAACTCTTGGGCGGTATCAGCCTGTTATCCCCGGAGTACCTTTTATCCGTTGAGCGATGGCCCTTCCATACAGAACCACCGGATCACTAAGACCTACTTTCGTACCTGCTCGACGTGTCTGTCTCGCAGTCAAGCGCGCTTTTGCCTTTATACTCTACGACCGATTTCCGACCGGTCTGAGCGCACCTTCGTACTCCTCCGTTACTCTTTAGGAGGAGACCGCCCCAGTCAAACTACCCACCATACACTGTCCTCGATCCGGATAACGGACCTGAGTTAGAACCTCAAAGTTGCCAGGGTGGTATTTCAAGGATGGCTCCACGCGAACTGGCGTCCACGCTTCAAAGCCTCCCACCTATCCTACACAAGCAAATTCAAAGTCCAGTGCAAAGCTATAGTAAAGGTTCACGGGGTCTTTCCGTCTAGCCGCGGATACACTGCATCTTCACAGCGATTTCAATTTCACTGAGTCTCGGGTGGAGACAGCGCCGCCATCGTTACGCCATTCGTGCAGGTCGGAACTTACCCGACAAGGAATTTCGCTACCTTAGGACCGTTATAGTTACGGCCGCCGTTTACCGGGGCTTCGATCAAGAGCTTCGCGTTAGCTAACCCCATCAATTAACCTTCCGGCACCGGGCAGGCGTCACACCCTATACGTCCACTTTCGTGTTTGCAGAGTGCTGTGTTTTTAATAAACAGTCGCAGCGGCCTGGTATCTTCGACCGGCGTGGGCTTACGCAGCAAGTGCTTCACCCTCACCGGCGCACCTTCTCCCGAAGTTACGGTGCCATTTTGCCTAGTTCCTTCACCCGAGTTCTCTCAAGCGCCTTGGTATTCTCTACCCAACCACCTGTGTCGGTTTGGGGTACGGTTCCTGGTTACCTGAAGCTTAGAAGCTTTTCTTGGAAGCATGGCATCAACCACTTCGTGTTCTAAAAGAACACTCGTCATCAGCTCTCGGCCTTAGAATCCCGGATTTACCTAAGATTCCAGCCTACCACCTTAAACTTGGACAACCAACGCCAAGCTGGCCTAGCCTTCTCCGTCCCTCCATCGCAATAACCAGAAGTACAGGAATATTAACCTGTTTTCCATCGACTACGCTTTTCAGCCTCGCCTTAGGGACCGACTAACCCTGCGTCGATTAACGTTGCGCAGGAAACCTTGGTCTTTCGGCGTGGGTGTTTTTCACACCCATTGTCGTTACTCATGTCAGCATTCGCACTTCTGATACCTCCAGCAAGCTTCTCAACTCACCTTCACAGGCTTACAGAACGCTCCTCTACCGCATCACCTAAGTGATACCCGTAGCTTCGGTGTATGGTTTGAGCCCCGTTACATCTTCCGCGCAGGCCGACTCGACTAGTGAGCTATTACGCTTTCTTTAAAGGGTGGCTGCTTCTAAGCCAACCTCCTAGCTGTCTAAGCCTTCCCACATCGTTTCCCACTTAACCATAACTTTGGGACCTTAGCTGACGGTCTGGGTTGTTTCCCTTTTCACGACGGACGTTAGCACCCGCCGTGTGTCTCCCATGCTCGGCACTTGTAGGTATTCGGAGTTTGCATCGGTTTGGTAAGTCGGGATGACCCCCTAGCCGAAACAGTGCTCTACCCCCTACAGTGATACATGAGGCGCTACCTAAATAGCTTTCGAGGAGAACCAGCTATCTCCGAGCTTGATTAGCCTTTCACTCCGATCCACAGGTCATCCGCTAACTTTTCAACGGTAGTCGGTTCGGTCCTCCAGTCAGTGTTACCTAACCTTCAACCTGCCCATGGATAGATCGCCCGGTTTCGGGTCTATTCCCAGCGACTAGACGCCCTATTAAGACTCGCTTTCGCTACGCCTCCCCTATTCGGTTAAGCTCGCCACTGAAAATAAGTCGCTGACCCATTATACAAAAGGTACGCAGTCACCCAACAAAGTGGGCTCCCACTGCTTGTACGCATACGGTTTCAGGATCTATTTCACTCCCCTCTCCGGGGTTCTTTTCGCCTTTCCCTCACGGTACTAGTTCACTATCGGTCAGTCAGTAGTATTTAGCCTTGGAGGATGGTCCCCCCATATTCAGACAAAGTTTCTCGTGCTCCGTCCTACTCGATTTCATGACTAAGAGATTTTCGCGTACAGGGCTATCACCCACTATGGCCGCACTTTCCAGAGCGTTCCGCTAATCTCAAAGCCACTTAAGGGCTAGTCCCCGTTCGCTCGCCACTACTAAGGGAATCTCGGTTGATTTCTTTTCCTCAGGGTACTTAGATGTTTCAGTTCCCCTGGTTCGCCTCTTGCACCTATGTATTCAGTACAAGATAACCATCTTATGATGGCTGGGTTCCCCCATTCAGACATCTCCGGATCAAAGTCTGTTTGCCGACTCCCCGAAGCTTTTCGCAGGCTACCACGTCTTTCATCGCCTCTGACTGCCAAGGCATCCACCGTATGCGCTTCTTCACTTGACCATATAACCCCAAGCAATCTGGTTATACTGTGAAGACGACATTCGCCGAAAATTCGCATGCTCAATTAAGAGCAACTCACAAATTTTACCTTAGCCTGATCCGTTACCAGTGAAAGTAACGTTCAGTCTATCTTTCTATCACATACCCAAATTTTTAAAGAACGATCTAGCCAAAGACTAGAAATCAACATTCACCATCATCACAATGGAATGCTCATTTCTAAGCTTTCAACAACAGAAGCAGTAGTGGTGGAGCCAAACGGGATCGAACCGTTGACCTCCTGCGTGCAAGGCAGGCGCTCTCCCAGCTGAGCTATGGCCCCGTATTTCTACAGGTATTCCCACACAAAATTGGTGGGTCTGGGCAGATTCGAACTGCCGACCTCACCCTTATCAGGGGTGCGCTCTAACCAACTGAGCTACAGACCCAATTTCGGGCTGCTTCGTATCGTCTTCTTCAATGAATCAAGCAATTCGTGTGGGAACTTATGGAGCAGCTGATGTCGTCGATTAAGGAGGTGATCCAGCCGCAGGTTCCCCTACGGCTACCTTGTTACGACTTCACCCCAGTCATGAATCACACCGTGGTAACCGTCCCCCCGAAGGTTAGACTAGCTACTTCTGGTGCAACCCACTCCCATGGTGTGACGGGCGGTGTGTACAAGGCCCGGGAACGTATTCACCGCGACATTCTGATTCGCGATTACTAGCGATTCCGACTTCACGCAGTCGAGTTGCAGACTGCGATCCGGACTACGATCGGTTTTATGGGATTAGCTCCACCTCGCGGCTTGGCAACCCTCTGTACCGACCATTGTAGCACGTGTGTAGCCCAGGCCGTAAGGGCCATGATGACTTGACGTCATCCCCACCTTCCTCCGGTTTGTCACCGGCAGTCTCCTTAGAGTGCCCACCATTACGTGCTGGTAACTAAGGACAAGGGTTGCGCTCGTTACGGGACTTAACCCAACATCTCACGACACGAGCTGACGACAGCCATGCAGCACCTGTCTCAATGCTCCCGAAGGCACCAATCCATCTCTGGAAAGTTCATTGGATGTCAAGGCCTGGTAAGGTTCTTCGCGTTGCTTCGAATTAAACCACATGCTCCACCGCTTGTGCGGGCCCCCGTCAATTCATTTGAGTTTTAACCTTGCGGCCGTACTCCCCAGGCGGTCAACTTAATGCGTTAGCTGCGCCACTAAGAGCTCAAGGCTCCCAACGGCTAGTTGACATCGTTTACGGCGTGGACTACCAGGGTATCTAATCCTGTTTGCTCCCCACGCTTTCGCACCTCAGTGTCAGTATCAGTCCAGGTGGTCGCCTTCGCCACTGGTGTTCCTTCCTATATCTACGCATTTCACCGCTACACAGGAAATTCCACCACCCTCTACCATACTCTAGCTCGACAGTTTTGAATGCAGTTCCCAGGTTGAGCCCGGGGATTTCACATCCAACTTAACGAACCACCTACGCGCGCTTTACGCCCAGTAATTCCGATTAACGCTTGCACCCTCTGTATTACCGCGGCTGCTGGCACAGAGTTAGCCGGTGCTTATTCTGTCGGTAACGTCAAAACAATCACGTATTAGGTAACTGCCCTTCCTCCCAACTTAAAGTGCTTTACAATCCGAAGACCTTCTTCACACACGCGGCATGGCTGGATCAGGCTTTCGCCCATTGTCCAATATTCCCCACTGCTGCCTCCCGTAGGAGTCTGGACCGTGTCTCAGTTCCAGTGTGACTGATCATCCTCTCAGACCAGTTACGGATCGTCGCCTTGGTGAGCCATTACCTCACCAACTAGCTAATCCGACCTAGGCTCATCTGATAGCGCAAGGCCCGAAGGTCCCCTGCTTTCTCCCGTAGGACGTATGCGGTATTAGCGTTCGTTTCCGAACGTTATCCCCCACTACCAGGCAGATTCCTAGGCATTACTCACCCGTCCGCCGCTCGCCACCAGGTACAAGTACCCGTGCTGCCGCTCGACTTGCATGTGTTAGGCCTGCCGCCAGCGTTCAATCTGAGCCATGATCAAACTCTTCAGTTCAAACATCTTTGGGTTTTTAAGAAACCCTAAACTTGGCTCAGCAATCGTTGGTTACATCTTTGATTTCTCGCGGAGTAACTTGTGATGCTGATAATCTTGTTGACTATCAGTCTGACCCCACAAGCACCCACACGAATTGCTTGATTCAGTTGTTAAAGAGCGGTTGGTTAAGAGCTTTCATCTCAACCGAGGCGCGCATTCTACAGCAGCCTCTGTTGCTGTCAAGCGGTTATTTTCAGAAGTTTTCAAAGTTTCCTTTGCAACTTCAACCACTTGCGCTTCCGATCTCTCGTTAGCGGGAGGCGAATTCTACAGCGTTAGCCGCTGCTGTCAACACCTCTTTTTCTCCGCTTTCGACCGAGAAGATCGAACCGTCAATAAGGCGACAATACCCTGCCTTACCAACTCCTTCTGGCTTCGATGAACTGAAGCATAACCGCTGTCGAAAACTGCGTAACTCGTTGTTTACCAAGGAGTTTTCCGTTTCGACTGCGCCGGAAGTGGGGCGAATTATAGACGTCCAGGATCTGCCGTCAACCTCTAATTACGCCTTTCTTGCAGAAGGTGCCTTTTTAACGATTAAACGTGGAATTCGGCGGGTTACAGGCGGCAATCTCAATACTAATAACAACGCACCTATAGAAGCGTAGATCGCCCACTCCCTCAGATCGGCGCGAACGATCCACAACATATGCAGTAACCCAAGCCCGAGAATCACATAGACCAACCGATGCAGTCTTTTCCAGCGAACGCCCAAATGCCGCTGACTGTAACGATTGGAGGTAACCGCCAGCGCCAACAAACCGAGAAAACCCAGCACCCCGACGATAATGTACGGCCGCTTGCGCAACTCGATACCCAGTTGTGACCAATCAAAGCCGAGGATGAACGCCGCATAACCGCTCAAATGCAAAACCACATAGGCGAAACACCACAACCCCAACTGCCGTCGGACAGCTATCCACCCCGACCAACCGGTGAGCTTCTGCAATGGCGTCATGCTTAACGTAATGAGCAGCAGGACAAGCGTCCCCAACCCTAGACGATCAACCAGCACCTTTCCTGGATCAGGTCCCAGCACATCCGCCCAGGCTTGATACAACCAAAGCAGCGGCCAAACAGCTGCGGCGATAAAGACACCAATACGCCAGAACAGATATCGCATCAGTAATTCTTCCGCAGATCGAGCCCTGCATATAAAGAAGCGACTTCATCCGAGTAGCCGTTGAACATTTGCGTGTCCCGCACATTGGGCTTGAACAGACCGCTCGGCAAACGCCTTTCCCGTGCCTGCGTCCAACGCGGGTGGTCGACTGTCGGGTTCACGTTCGCATAAAAGCCATACTCATTCGAGGCAATGCTCTGCCAGGTGGTTTTCGGCTGCTCACTGACCAGGCTGATTCGCACGATGGACTTGATGCTCTTGAAGCCGTATTTCCACGGCACCACCAGACGTAGCGGCGCACCGTTCTGATTGGGCAACTCACGTCCATACATGCCTACAGCGAGAATCGCCAACGGATTCATCGCCTCATCCAGACGCAGCCCTTCTACATATGGCCAGTCGATCAAGGCGAAGCCAGAACGTTGTCCAGGCATACTCTTGGGATCTTGCAGGGTTTCAAAGCGAATAAATTTGGCCTTGGACGTCGGTTCTACTTCCTTCAGCAAAGCCGAAATTGGAAAACCTATCCACGGAATGACCATCGACCAGGCCTCCACACAGCGAAGACGATAAATACGCTCTTCCAGCTGATAAGGCTTCATGAAGTCTTCCAGCGCATACCGCCCCGGCTTACCCACCTCCCCGTCTACCACCACGCTCCACGGTTCGGTTTTTAGCGCACCGGCGTTGGCCGCAGGATCGCCTTTGTCGGTACCGAACTCATAGAAGTTGTTGTAGTGGGTCGCATCCTTGAAAGGCGTGATTGCTTCATCCTTGACGTTGACCGCCCCCCATTTAGTGGAAGGCAGTTTTTCGGCAAACCAGGACGGCGCCTTGCCAGGCTCGACATCGGCATAACGCGCAGCATCGTCGGCACTCGCCCACCGCGGCAGCGTACTCACAGCCAAACCGGCAACGGCCGCGCCTAATACATTGCGACGAGAAAGGTAGAGAGATTCAGGCGTGACGTCTGACTCATGACAGTCAGACGCTTTGGGGACTTTGATCAGCATGGCAACTCCGCAGCATTGGAGGACAGATGCACCCATAGACTGCGGAGTATGAGGGAAATTACATCACTCGGCTTTTTTGTGCCGACGAAGACGCAGCAGGTACTGCACCGGCCCGGAAGCCGCATAGGCAAGGAAAACCAGCAGCAGGATGCGCGGCGGATCACTGAATACAACGGCAAATACCAGCACCACTGCCAGGATCGCGACAAAGGGAACGCGCCCCTTCAAGTCCAGCTCCTTGAAGCTGTTGTACTTGATGTTACTGACCATCAGCATGCCTGCGGCGGCAACCATCAGTGCAACCAGGAACGACATTTTGGAACCCTGAATGCCGTAATCGCTGAACGCCCAGACAATTCCCGCGACCACACCGGCCGCGGCCGGGCTGGCCAGACCGATGAAGTAGCGCTTGTCGGCGGTGCCGACCTGCGTGTTGAAGCGTGCCAGGCGCAACGCCGCACCCGCCACATAGATGAAGGCGACCATCCAGCCGACTTTGCCCATATCGCCCAAGGCCCAGCCGAATGCCAGCAAAGCCGGCGCGACGCCAAAGGCAACCATATCCGACAGCGAGTCGTACTCCGCACCGAAGGCGCTTTGGGTGTTGGTCATGCGAGCGACGCGACCGTCGAGGCCGTCGAGCACCATGGCAACGAAAATCGCGATCGCGGCAAACGCAAAATACTTGCTCGCGCCGATTGCATCACCGGCACTCAAGGCGCTCTGGGCGCTCATCGAGTTGATGATGGAATAGAACCCTGCGAACAGGTTCGCAGTGGTGAACAGATTCGGCAGAAGATAGATACCACGATGCCGGACTTTACGGCCTTCAGCGTCATGCCCTTCTTCGATGTGCTCATCGATGGGCAGAAGGCTTTCGGCGTCAGAAGCCTGCTTTGGCTCTTCGGGACGTTCGCTCATGGACATTACCTTGCAACGGGGTGGAAAGTTTCGACAGGTGTCTGGGACGACGGTTCGACCGCAAACGATGCAGCTTTATACCAGAACCGGCGGGTCCAAACGAAAAAACGCGGCCTAGGCCGCGTTTTCCGTACAAGCTCGTGACTTAGTTCTTGGCTTTGTCGACGATCTTGTTGGCACCGATCCACGGCATCATGGAGCGCAGTTGCTCACCGATGATTTCGATACCGTGAGCGGCGTTGTTACGACGCTTGGCGGTCATCGAAGGATAGCCAGTGGCGCCTTCGCTGATGAACATCTTGGCGTATTCGCCGTCCTGAATACGTTTCAGGGCGTTGCGCATGGCCTGACGGGATTCGGCGTTGATTACTTCCGGACCTGTCACGTACTCGCCGTACTCAGCGTTGTTGGAGATCGAGTAGTTCATGTTGGCGATACCGCCTTCGTACATGAGGTCAACGATCAGCTTCAATTCGTGCAGGCATTCGAAGTAGGCCATTTCCGGCGCGTAGCCAGCTTCAACCAGGGTTTCGAAACCGGCTTTTACCAGCTCAACGGTACCCCCGCACAGAACGGCTTGTTCGCCGAACAGGTCGGTTTCGGTCTCGTCCTTGAAGGTGGTTTCGATGATGCCGGTACGACCGCCACCAACGCCGGCAGCGTATGACAGTGCAACGTTTTTGGCGTTGCCCGAAGCATCCTGGTAGATAGCGATCAGGTCAGGGATACCGCCGCCTTTGACGAACTCGGAACGCACGGTGTGGCCCGGAGCTTTCGGCGCGATCATGATCACGTCGAGGTCAGCGCGCGGAACAACCTGGTTGTAGTGGATCGCGAAACCGTGGGAGAAGGCCAGGGTGGCGCCTTTCTTGATGTTCGGCTCGATTTCGTTCTTGTACAGCGAGGACTGGAACTCGTCCGGGGTCAGGATCATGACCAGGTCGGCAGCTGCTACGGCGGAAGCAACGTCAGTCACTTTCAGGCCGTGGGCTTCAGCTTTGGCAACGGTGGCCGAACCTTTACGCAGGCCAACGGTAACGTCAACGCCGGAGTCTTTCAGGTTGCACGCTTGAGCGTGGCCTTGGGAGCCGTAACCAATGATGGCAACTTTCTTGCCCTGGATGATCGACAGGTCGCAGTCTTTATCGTAGAAAACTTTCATGAATTTCCCCTTTATATCTGGCCCTCAGGCCATTCGCTAATTTGGTTTAGATGCTCAGTACTTTGTCGCCGCGGGCAATCCCGGTGACGCCACTGCGTACGGTTTCCAGAATCGAGGCAGTGCCGATCGATTGAATGAAGCTGTCGAGCTTGTCGCTGGTACCGGTCAATTGAACGGTATACACGCTGGCGCTGACATCAACGATCTGCCCACGATAAATATCGGTGGTGCGCTTGATCTCGGCGCGCTGGGCGCCGGTGGCCTTGACCTTGACCAGCATCAGTTCGCGCTCGATGTGAGCACTCTCCGACAAGTCGACCAGTTTGACCACTTCAATCAGCTTGTTCAGGTTCTTGGTGATCTGCTCGATGATTTCATCATGGCCGACAGTGGTCAGCGTCAGACGCGACAAAGTCGGGTCTTCGGTTGGCGCCACGGTCAGGCTTTCGATGTTGTAGTTGCGCTGCGAAAACAGGCCGACTACACGAGACAGAGCGCCCGGTTCGTTTTCCAGAAGCAGGGAAATAATGTGCCGCATGATTAAGTACGCTCCGTCTTGCTCAACCACATATCACGCATGGAGCCGTCTTTGATCTGCATCGGGTAGACGTGCTCGCTGGTGTCAACCGAGATATCGATAACCACCAGGCGATCTTTCATGGCGAACGCCTCCTCCATCTTCGACTTCAAATCTTTCGAGTCGGTGATGCGCACGCCAACGTGACCATAGGCCTCTGCCAGTTTGACGAAGTCAGGCAGCGATTCCATGTAGGAGTGCGAGTGACGGCTGCCATAACTCATGTCCTGCCACTGGCGAACCATACCCAGCACGCCATTGTTCAGGATGACGATTTTTACCGGCAAACCGTATTGCAGGCAGGTCGACAGTTCCTGAATGTTCATCTGGATGCTGCCCTCGCCTGTTACGCAGGCGACATCGTCATCCGGGAAGCTCAGCTTGATGCCCATGGCCGCCGGAAAACCGAAGCCCATGGTGCCCAGGCCACCGGAGTTGATCCAACGGTTCGGCTTGTTGAACTTGTAGTACTGCGCCGCGAACATCTGATGCTGACCCACGTCGGAGGTCACAAAGGCGTCGCCCTTGGTCACTTCGCACAGGGTTTCGATCACGGTCTGCGGCTTGATCACGCTGCCGTCGCCCTTGTCGTAAGGGAACAGACCGCGGTCACCGCGCCACTCATCAACTTGCTTCCACCAGCTGGCAACGGACTCCTTGTTCGGGGTCTCGCCGATTTCCTTGAGGATCGCGACCATTTCGGTCAGGACGCTCTCGACCGGGCCAACGATAGGCACGTCTGCCTTGATGGTCTTGGAAATCGAAGCCGGGTCGATGTCGATGTGAATGATCTTGGCATTCGGGCAGAACTTGGCCGGGCCGTTGATCACGCGGTCATCGAAACGCGCGCCGACCGCAAGGATCACATCGGCATGGTGCATCGCCAGGTTGGCGGTGTAGCTGCCGTGCATGCCGAGCATGCCGATGAACTGACGGTCGGTGCCAGGGTAGGCACCCAGGCCCATCAGGGTATTGGTCACTGGCAGGTTGAGCATCTTCGCCAGCTCGGTCAGCGGCGCAGAGCCACCACCGAGGATCACGCCGCCGCCCGAATACAACACAGGGCGCTTGGCCGCCAGAAGCATTTCGGCTGCCTTGCGGATTTGCCCGGAGTGACCGCGAACGGCCGGGCTGTAGGAACGCAGCTTGGCTTTTTTCGGGAAGATGTATTCGAACTTTTCGGCCGGGTTGGTCATGTCTTTCGGGATATCGACAACGACCGGACCAGGACGACCGGATTGCGCCAGGTAGAACGCCTTCTTCATGACTTCCGGGATTTCCGAGGCGTGCTTGATCATGAAGCTGTGCTTCACGATCGGCCGGGAGATACCGATCATGTCGGTTTCCTGGAACGCATCGGTGCCTACCATGGTGCTAGGCACCTGGCCGGAAATGACCACCATCGGAATGGAGTCCATGTAGGCCGTGGCAATACCGGTGATGGCGTTGGTTGCGCCCGGGCCGGACGTCACCAGTACCACGCCGGCTTTACCGGTGGCACGGGCATAGCCGTCAGCCATATGGGTCGCAGCCTGCTCGTGACGAACCAGGATGTGGGTCACTTCCGGTTCTTTGAACAGGGCATCATAGACATGAAGAAGAGCACCACCCGGGTACCCGTAGATATATTTGACGCCTTCGTCACGCAAAAAGCGGACGAGCATCTCACCGCCAGATAAAAGCTCCACGTTGTTCACCTCTAAAACGCCAGAATACCGCCCACATACAAGAGGACGGGTCTTAATAGGTTTACTTCTCGGCAGAGCATGAGCGACGGTGGTCGCCGACTACGTCAGCACTGACTGAGCAAGTATTGGGATCGTCCCAAGTGTTGCGGGCCTTTCCCACCCAGCGCGAGGTAACGCGTTGCGGGTGTAACAGGTCGGCGCGGATGTGCGCCTCATGATCTGCCGAGTGGGTCTGCTTCTGGCAGTCCCTCTACAGCGGACTTTGGATTCTTCTGTTTCGCCCATCGCAAGTCAAGCCGTCAATGTGCTTTATTGAACTAAGCGCATGAGAACGCAAGAAAAAACCTTTAAACCGCAACTGTGTTAGCTTCAATTGCGCACCCCCGATAAGGAAATGGCATGCGAACGCTCATCTTCACCGCCAGCTTGCTGATCAGCCTGAGCCCTTTGTGCATGGCGGGTCAGATCTATAAATGGGTCGATGCCCAGGGCGTCACCCATTTCGATGCACAGCCGCCCCAAGGCCGGGAGGCCACCGTCATGGTCACGCCCTCCCCGCCCGTCGGCAAGCCGGGCGCGCTACCGCGCGGCAACGTCATCGGCGATCAAAAGGCCATCGATCACAAAGTGAAAAAGCAGGTCGCCGAGCAGCAGGCCCAGCTAAGAGTGTTCTGTGAACAAGCTCGGACGAACCTGGCTCAACTGCAGAACAATCCGCGATTGCGGGAGGAAGTCGACGGCGAGACGCGCCGCCTGACCGACCAACAACGTCAGGAGCGCCTCACCGAAGCACAGAAACAGATTGCGAAAAACTGCCAGTAAGCACTGGCAGTTTCCGATTCAGCGGGAGACGGTGATCAACGCGTCGAACTCTTTGAGCAAGACCTGAAGCTGCCGATCCTTGCCCTGGACATTGCGGGAGGCGAAGACCATTTCGGCCATCTCCTGAATCCCTGATGCGTTGGGCAATGGCAGATCCTGCTCCAGGATCGACTTCATCCTTGGCAAGAAGACCCATTGCAGCCATTGCTCGAAATCCAGCGTATCCACCGAAAACGGTTCAACGCTGGAGAGCGCCTCAGCAGACGGCGGCACTTCATCCCACCAGCCCTGAACGCGCAGCTCGCGCTCGATCAACAGCAACTGTTCGGCAATCTTCGGAAAGCGCATATCCATCACAGCGAAACCTTGGCCTTCTGACGAGCCAACGCAGCACCGGCCGGGTCACCCTGCTTCTCTCGGGCCTGGGCGATCAATTCCCACAGGCTGGCCTGAAGATCCGGACGCCCATTGGCGAACGTCAGGCCACGGCGGGCAAACTGCTCGGCCTGAGCCGCATCACCTTGAGCCATACGCACCTGGGCCAGGCGATAAAGTACTTGCGGCTCGCGCGGTGCAACGCGCTGGGCACGCTCGAGACTGGAAGATGCACCATTAAGGTCGCCACTGGCCTGTTGCTGCTGGGCGGTGGTCAACAATGCCAGGACCGGACCGTCCAGTTGTTCATCGGCGGACAGTCCGCCGGAGTTCGCCGAAGGAATCCCGCTGGGCGTCGACGGCATGCTGTAGCTACCCTGATTGATCGGCGCCGACTGAACCGGCGAGGTATCAATCGGCCCCGGAGTAATCGGGCCTGGGGTAATCGGCGAAGTGCTGATCGGTGCCGAGGAGACGGCGCCACCACCCGGGACCATCACCACGACCCCGGTGTCACCTTGCGGAATCGCCTGAGTCTGAGCTTGTACAGGACGTTTCACCGTCGATTGACGGAAACCGCCATTCGCCGAAATCCGCTCACTGTTGGAGACGGCAGTGCCGGCATCCTCAACCGGGATCGAACCACGCTGCACAGTGGAGCAGCCGCTGAGCAAAGCCACGGCAGTCACCGCTGGAATCAACCACTTGTTCACTTCAAATCCTCTTTGCTTAATTCATCCAGCCCTTGACCCAATCCATCACCGATTCTGCAGGGCTTTCACCACCGCAAGCAGCACCGGGAGGCGGTTCACTGCCGCGAATATACGGCATCTGCACCGCACCTGGGCAGTTGGCTTCGGAACCTTGACCAGTGCGCGAATCGACCCAGGCCTGAACAATGTTGTCCGGTTGCGGCATGTCCAGCGGCAGCGGATCGGCCTTGCGCATGAAACTGGTCCAGACCTGCAACGCGCCGGTGGCACCGGTGAACGGTGTCTTGCCATTATCATCGCGCCCCAGCCAGACCACGGCCAGCAGATCCTGACTGAAACCGGCGAACCAGCTGTCCCGCGAATCGTTACTGGTACCGGTCTTACCGGCCAGGGTCAGGGTTTTCGGCAACACGTTATAAACCGAACTACCGGTACCTTCGCGCATGACGCGCTGCATGGCGTTCTGGATCAGGTAAATGGACGCCGGATCAAATTGCTGCTGAATCTGGAACGGATAACGCTTGAGCGGCTCGCCCTCGGCAGTCAGTACGCTGCGAATCCCGCGCATCGGCGTATTGAACCCGCCATTGGCCAGCGTCTGGTACATCGTCGCCACTTCGATCGGGGTCATACCGCCGGCACCGAGCAACATCGACGGGAACGCCGGGAATTCGCGACTTACGCCCAGGCGTGCCAGGGTCTTCAAGACATTCGGCACGCCCACCGCCAACCCGAGACGCGCGGTCGACAGGTTGTAGGAATGCGCCAACCCTTGGTACAGGAACACCGTGCCGTGGGAACGGCGATCATAGTTCTGTGGTTTCCAGATCTGACCGTCCGCGCCTTTGACCGAGAAGTAGTCGTCCGATAGCCAACTGGTGAGCGTGTACTGGCTCGGCTTTTCAAGAGCGGTCAGATAAACCGCCGGCTTGATCAAAGAGCCGATCGGTCGCACCGCGTCCAACGCACGGTTAAAACCGGCAAAACTCGCCTGACGGCTGCCGATCATGGCCTGGACCTCACCGGTTTCCGGGTTAGTCACGACCATCGCCGCTTCCACGTCATCGGAACCCTTGCGCCCGGCCAGGCGCTTGAACGTGTCGTTGACCGAGGCTTCGGCTTTCATCTGCAGGATCGGGTCGAAACTGGTGAAGATTCGCAGCCCTTCTTCGGTCAAGTCTTCGTCGCGGTAGTCTTCGCGCAACTGACGTTTAACCAGATCAAGGAAGCCCGGGAACGAGCTGTCGGCCAACTTGCCGCGAGTGGTCACACCCAGTGGCATTTTCTTCGCCGCCTCAACCTGTTCGGCGCTGGCAACGCCTTGCTCCTTCAGAACATCGAGCACCAGATTGCGCCGCTCCAGAGCCCGCTCAGGGTTGCGGCGCGGGTTGTAATAGGACGGCCCCTTGACCATGCCCACCAACAAAGCGACTTGATGCAGTTTCAGCTCGGACAATGGCTGCCCGAAGAAAAACTGGCTGGCCAGGCCGAAGCCGTGCACCGCGCGCTGACCATCCTGGCCGACGAATACTTCATTGAGGTAAGCCTCAAGAATTTCGCTCTTGTCGTAATGCAGCTCAAGCAACATCGCCATCATGGCTTCGGTGAGCTTACGGGTCAGGCTGCGTTCACTGGTGAGGTAGAAGTTCTTGACCAACTGTTGCGTCAGCGTACTACCGCCCTGGGTCATCTTGCCGCCCGAGGTGTTGACATAGATAGCTCGGGCAATCGACTTCGGCGACACGCCCCAGTGGCTGTAGAAATCCCGGTCTTCTACAGCAACCAGGGTTTCGAGCAGATACGGCGGAACCTGATCGATCTTGATCAGGATGCGGTCTTCAAGGTTTTTCGGGTAAATCCCGCCGATCAGCAGCGGCTCCAGTCGCACCACGGAAAGCTTCGAACCGTTGGTCGCCGAGAGCTCGGCCACGTAATCGCCGGAGAACCGCACGCGCACGGGCTGCGCCTGCTCCATGCCTTCATAGAACTGGAAGCCTCGGGTGTTCAAGTCGACGGTATTGCCATTGACAGCCGCCGCGCCGGGGCCGTTGCTGACAGCTTCGCGTCGGTAGCCCAAGGCATCGAGTTCGGTGAGGAAGTCGTCCTTGCTGAGCTTTTGTCCGACGAACAGCTCGAGCGGGCGCGCGTACACCTTGGCCGGGATGGTCCAGCGCTTGCCGGAGAACTTCTCCTGGACCACGGCGTCGAGGTAAACCGCGAACCCGGCGAGCACCACAAGGCCGACCAGGCTGAGTTTAAGGGCCCAACCCAGCCAGGGGCGCATGCCCTTGGAAGGTGGTTTTTTAGGGGTGCGGGGGGATCGAGTTCGAGTCATGGCGGCGGATTATACGCACTTTATTCATCCTCAACAGGAGCCCTCTGAGGTTTGCGTCGGACGGACTTGCAGCCATAATGACGACCTTGAATTTTCCCCCAGACTCTGAAGGATCGCCTGTGAGCCAGTCCCTGATCGCTGCCCTGCAAAACCCGGCCCTCTACCCGCATCCCGTAGAAGGGTTCCAGGTCATCGAGACCCATATTTCCTGGGTGATACTCACCGGTCCCTATGCTTATAAAGTGAAGAAGCCGGTGAATTTCGGCTTCCTCGATTTCACCAGTCTCGAAGCTCGCAAGCATTTTTGCGGCGAAGAGCTGCGCCTGAACCAGCGCCTGACCCATGACTTGTATCTTGAAGTGCTACCGATCACCGGCAGCGCCGAGGCGCCACAACTGGGCGGCGATGGTCCGGTTGTCGATTACGCCCTGAAAATGCGTCAGTTCCCACAAAGCCAACTGCTCAGCACCCTGCAAGCCAACGGCGAATTGACCACCACGCACATCGACGCGATGGCCGCGCAGATCGCTCAATTCCACCTCAGTGCGCCGAAAGTGCCTGCCGAACACGAAGCCGGCACGCCGGACAGCGTCATGGCGCCGGTACGGCAGAACTTCGAACAGATCCTTCCGTTCCTCAGCGACAAGGCCGATCTGTTGCAACTCGAGGCACTGCAAGCCTGGGCCGAAAGCAGCTTCGAGCGCCTCAAGCCACTGTTCGCCCAGCGCAAGGCCGACGGCTTCATTCGTGAATGCCATGGTGACATTCACCTGGGCAACGCTACCGTGATCGACGGCAAAGTGGTGATCTTCGACTGCATCGAGTTCAACGAACCGTTCCGCTTCACCGACGTTTACGCCGACACCGGCTTCCTGGCAATGGACCTGGAAGACCGCGGCCTGAAGAGCCTGGCGCGCCGTTTCATCAGCCAATACCTGGAACTGACCGGCGACTACCAGGGTCTTGAGCTGCTGAACTTCTATAAAGCCTACCGCGCCCTGGTTCGCGCCAAGGTCAGCCTGTTCAGCATGCCGGCCGAGGCCGACCCGGTGCAGCGCGCTACCACTCTGCGTCAGTACCGCAACTACGCCAACCTGGCGGAAAGCTACAGCACCATTCCTTCGCGTTTCCTGGCGATCACCCACGGTGTTTCCGCCGTCGGCAAAAGCCATGTGGCCATGCGCCTGGTGGAAGCATTGGGTGCCATTCGCCTGCGTTCGGATGTCGAGCGCAAGCGCATGTTCGGCGAACAGACCGTACCGAACGACCCGCAGGCCGGCATCTATAGCGCCGACGCCAGCGTCGCCACCTATGCCCGCCTGCATGAGGTTGCCAATGTAATTCTGCGTGCCGGCTTCCCGGTGGTGATCGATGCCACTTATCTCAAGCGCGACCAACGCGACAGCGCGGCAAAAATCGCCGAGGCCACCGGCGCGCCGTTCCTGATCCTCGATTGCGACGCTCCACAAGCGGTGATCGAGAGCTGGTTGAAGCAACGCCAGGCGGACAACAACGATCCGTCCGACGCCAACCTGGCTGTTATCGCCGCCCAGCAAGCCAGCCGCGAGGCACTGACGCCAGCAGAAATCCTCTGCAGCAAGCGCGTCCAGACCAATGAAAGTGGCACCCTCGATACGGTCGTTGCGCAGATTCGCCAGCGCCTGCCTGGTCTGTAAGAAACTATTTCAACCGTGAAGCCCTCACCGGCTTCACGGCTGTCAAATAGTGGCACTATACTGGCGTCATAAAACCATCAGGTGATGTGACATGAGCCAGCCAAAACTTCTCGACACCCCGCTTTATGCCTTGCTGCACAAAGACGACATCACAAGCTTCAACAATGAACGCCCGAAAGATGGACCTATCGACATGGTCGGTGGTGACTTCCGCGGGCTCGATCTGCGTGAACTGAACGCCGACGGCATCGACTTCACCGATGCCTACTTTCGCTCTGCCGACTTGCGCGGCGTCGACTTTCGCAACTCATCCCTGGAAGGCGCGAGCCTGGCCCACGCGCAGATCTCCGGCGCCTACTTCCCGCCGGAGCTGAGTGCCGATGAGATCCTGATGTCGATGAATTTCGGTACACGCCTGCGTTATCGCACCCGCTAAAAGCGACGTCTCACCCAGTCCAGCGCCCCCGCCTTGCGCTGGACGTTGTACTTTTTTTGCTCGAAAACTCAATTTCCCACACGCCCTCGGACTACATGCTCCGCCTTTTCACGCCGCTTCTTGAGTTTTCCTCTTAGAAGCTTTTGCGTCGAAACCGACCAAACAATCACGCTTTTCCTACTGATGGCTACACTGCTGAGAGGCTCGCCCACGCACCATTCGGCTGTCGCAAGGAGGCTTGATGAATGATGAACTGCAACACCTGAAGAATCTTGGCAAGACGTCGGCGCAATGGCTGCATGCCGTGGGCATCCACAGTGCCTCGGACTTGCGTCGGCTGGGAGCTGTGGACGCTTATCGGGCCGTGCGCACTCGCGGTTTTCGGGCGTCCAAGGTGTTGTTGTATGCGATTGAAGGCGCGTTGATGGATGTCCACTGGAACGACATTCCCGCCGAGCGCAAGGAAGCCTTGAACAAACAGCTGGATGCTATTTCGTCTCGCCACAAGAATTGAACGGATAATTTCACTCGAACGCACAGCCTGAAACCCAATGATTACGAGGCTTTCCAGCGAAGGAATGACGTGTTTCACGAATACGAGAAATCAGCGGTTGACTTGGTAATGAGAATCGCTATGATTATCACAACTGGTCGCGAGACTGGTCGATATTCTGAAAAGCCCTTGGTTCGGACTCTCAGATTATCTCCTCATCAGGCTAATCACGGTTATTTGACCCGGCTCTTGCCGGGTCTTTTTTTGCCTGTGGAAAACTCGCGTGATCTTATTGGCCTGACGGCTTGCCGAACTGCTTGCGCATTTGCGCGCAGTAATCCTGCGGTGGCGTGGTGGGCGTATACCAGACGTAATCGGCCATGGCCGACGTGACCTCAGCGCCCTGCTCCGCCAGCATCAATACCGTTGGTGCCTTGGGCTCCCCCAGGTCCAGCACATGGATCGGCACCCCGACATCCTTGCGGGCGTGGAACGCGCCGGTAAACAACAGTGAAGGCATCGGTGCCGCCCGTAATCGCTCGGCTATCCGCCGGTCACGCTGCTGCTGCACGGCCAGCATCGCGGGCATCTGTGATTCAGGCAGCAAGCCGCAGTGGGAATCGCTGATCTGTGCCAGCAACTCGTTCCTGACCGTCGGAGCGTTGGAACGCGCACCGCTCAATGTTGGCGGTTTGGCATAGACAGTACGGACTTCAGGCGTGTCCAGATTGGCCGCCAGTAACGGGTACGGCTGAGTCAGGGCAAAACGAACGATCGGCCCGTAAAGATTCCAGTCCCATCCCGGCTGCCAGGCCAATGCCCCGGACAAATCGGTCGGCAGCGGTGAGGTATGCCGAACGTCATCGACGCGCTGTTGCTGAGCCGGCGTCAACATTTCCAGCAGCAGACTGCCTTGAGGCCGTCGCTCACCCAGTGCCTGCAATAACCACAATTGCAGTTGATGGTGATCACGATTGTCATGCTGCTCGCCGACGATCAACCGCGAAGGTTCCGCCAACCGTGCAAGCAGTTCTTGCGCGGTCAGGGTCTGACCGCTGCGCAAATCCCGGATTTCGCCGCTGACCGGCGGCACCGCTACATGCTGGCAAGCACTCAGTAACAGCGCGGCCAGAAAAACCATCACGCGTGTTTTCATCCCTAAAACACCTCAGCGGGCGATGATCAGCGGATGCCCACGCTCCGGGTGCGTTTGCACCAATACTTCCAGCCCGAACACTGCCTTGAGCGGTTCCGGGCGCAATACCTGTTCCGGCGTGTCCAGCATCACAGGACACCCACCTTCAAGCAGTAACAGGCGATCACAATAACGCGCCGCCAGATTCAGATCATGCAGGATCACCAGCACCGCCGCACCGCGATCGGCGAATTCACGCACCGCTTGCAGAGTGGTGTGCTGATGCAGCGGGTCGAGCATCGACGTCGGCTCATCGAGCAACAACGTCTGCCCCGCCTCGCCCGGCCAAAGCTGCGCCAACACCCGCGCCAAATGCACCCGCTGACGTTCGCCACCGGACAACGCCAGGTAACTGCGACCGCTCAAGTGCCCCGCATCGGCCGCCTGCAACGCGGCGGCGACAATCTCCTCATCCCGGACCCGACCGCTTTGATAAGGCAGACGGCCCATGCCGACCACTTCTTCGACGCGAAAGGCAAAGTCCAGGGTCGACACTTGCGGCAACACTGCCAAACGCTGGGCTCGCTGCGCTCCGCTCCAATGACTCAACTCACGCTCATCGAGCCAGACGCTGCCATGGTCCGCCGGCAATTCTCCGCACAGGGCGCCGAGCAACGTGCTTTTGCCGGCGCCATTAGGCCCCAACACGCCGAGCACTTCGCCCGGTTTAAGCTCAAGGGTGATGTCCGTCAGGACAACTTTTCGACCGCGACGGATTTGCAGGTTCTGCGCTCGCAACATCAGGCACGCCCTCTGAGCAATAAATACAGAAAGAACGGCGCGCCGATGAGGGCCGTGACAATCCCGATCGGCAACTCAGCCGGCGCCAGCGCCAGCCGCGCCACCAGATCAGCAAACAACAGGAGACTGGCCCCCGCCAACACCGACGCCGGCAACAACACCCGATGATCGGGGCCGACCAGCAGCCGCACCAGATGCGGCACCACCAGGCCGACAAACCCGATCATCCCCGCCGCAGCTACCGCCGCGCCGACACCCAACGCCGTGCAGAACACCAATTCGCGCTTGAGTCCTTCGACGTCGATACCCAGGTGGCCGGCCTCCGACTCCCCCAGCAATAATGCGTTCAAGGCCTTGGCCCGACGCGGCAACCACAGTGCCACACCGGTACTCACCAGCAATAACGGCCAGAGTCGCGCATAACTGGCGCCGTTAAGGCTGCCCAGGTTCCAGAACGTCAGGGTGCGCAGGGTCGCGTCATCCGCCAGATAAGTGAAGAGCCCGACCGCCGAACCAGCCAGGGCAGTCAATGCAATCCCGGCCAGCAGCATGGTCGCGACGTTGGTCTGGCCATTGCGTCGCCCCAGTCGATAGACCAGCGCCGTCACCCCCAACCCGCCGAGAAACGCGCACACCGACAACAGATATGGCCCGAAGGATTCAGGCAGTCCACCGAATACCGAGCCGCCGACAATCGCGATAGCCGCGCCCAATGCCGCGCCGCTCGACACCCCTATCAGGCCCGGATCGGCCAGAGGATTGCGAAACAACCCCTGCATTGCCACACCAGACAGCGCCAGAACCCCGCCCACCGCCAAACCGAGCAAGGTTCGCGGCAGGCGGATTTGCCCGAGGATCAGTTCGGCCTGCTCCAACCCGTCGGCGGCAATCGGCAGGCCGACCAAGCGCAGCGCCGCACGCAAGGTGTCGAACAACGGCAAACTCACCGGCCCCAACGCCAGCGACAACCAGATCGCCAGCAAACACAACAGGCTTAAGCCAATGAACAACGCACGAGGTTTAATCAGAAGGGTCATTGGCCAGTCGTACCGGGATCGAACAGGTGCATAAACAGCCTCCTTCAAAGGTTTCCCGGGCATAGTTATGACAGGCCAAGTATTCTCGGCATCCGGTAATCGCCCTGCGGGCGAGCCGTCATTTGATAATTGCTTGCATTTGAACGTCAAGCTCGGACATACCGGGTCACGAGCCGCAGGACTTGAGGATAGACATGAAGCTTCTTTGCACAGGCGCCGAATTGGCTGACGCCAGCAGTCGCGGTTTCGACGTCAACGGCCAGAAGCTCCTGGCCGTACGCCGGGGCGGTCGGGTGTATGTGTATGAAAATCGCTGCCCGCACCGGGGCGTCGGGCTGGAATGGCAGCCCGACCAGTTTCTCGACCCCAGCAACAGCTTGATCCAGTGCGCGACCCACGGCGCACTGTTTCTGATCGAGGACGGTGAATGCGTCGCCGGCCCCTGCACCGGACAATCCCTGACCAGCATCCCCTGCCACGAAGATGAGCAAGGAATCTGGGTCACGCTCTAACCGTTCAACAGCACATCCAGTCGCCGATCGACCACCATCTCTTCGTGAGTCAAGCGCACGCCATACGCCAGCACTTCGACTCCACACGCCACCGCCTCACGCAACGCAGCTGCGTAGGCCGAATCGATTTCTTCGGCAGGACGCACCGCGTCGATCCCTGTCAGGTTCACGCAATACAACTGCACTGCCCGAATCCCGTCCCTGGCCAAATGCGCCAGTTCGCGCAAATGCTTGGCCCCACGCTGGGTCACCGCGTCAGGAAATGCCGCCACCGCCGAGCCATCAAAGCCCAGGGTGACGCTTTTGACTTCCACATAAGCCGGCCCGCCCGGGTAATCGAGACGAAAATCGATGCGGCTATTTTCCTGACCATAGGCCACTTCGCGCTTCAGTTCGGTAAAGCCGTTCAACTCGGTGATGACGCCGGCCTGCAACGCCTCCTCGATCAAGCCGTTGGCGCGCCCGGTGTTCACGCAGAACAGCCGCCCCTGTGGGGTTTCGCCAACTTCCCAAGTGCCGGGCAACTTGCGCTTGGGGTCAGTGGAGCGGCTGAACCAGACTTGCCCGCCCTCGACCTGGCAATTAAGCATCGAGCCGGTGTTCGGGCAGTGAATGGTCAGCAACTCGCCGCCAACGGTTTCGATATCGGCAAGAAAACGCTTGTAACGACGAATCAAGCGCCCCTCTTCAAGGGGAGGATGAAAACGCATCAGCCTTGCCAGCTCTTCAAACCGCGGGCGATCCGCTCGACTGCTTCTTGCAAGCGCGGAAGGCTTTGGGTGTACGCAAACCGCACATGATGCCCGGCCTGATGACGACCGAAGTCCAGGCCCGGAGTAATTGCAACATGCTCGGTTTCGAGGAAGTGCCGGCAGAACGCGAAGGCATCGCCGCCGAACTTGCTGATATCGGCGTACAAATAGAACGCGCCTTCCGGCTCTACGGCGATACCGAAACCCAATTCCCGCAGGGCTGGCAGGAGGAAGTCGCGACGTCGACCGAACTCGGCGCGGCGCTCCTCGAAAATGCTGATGGTGGCGGGCTCGAAGCAGGCCAATGCCGCGTGCTGGGCCATGCTCGGTGCGCTGATGTAGAGGTTCTGGGCGAGCTTCTCCAGTTCACCGACCGCTGCTTCAGGTGCGACCAGCCAACCAAGGCGCCAGCCGGTCATGCCGAAATACTTGGAAAAGCTATTGAGGACGAAAGTGCCGTCATCGACTTCCAGCACGCTGGCCGCGTCCGTGCCGTAAGTCAGGCCGTGGTAAATCTCGTCGACCACCAAATGACCGTGGCGGGCCTTGATCGCCGCGGATAGCCCGGCCAGTTCATCACGGGTCAGGATGGTCCCGGTGGGGTTGGCCGGCGATGCGACCAGGGCGCCGACGCTGTCGTGATCCCAGTGACGCGCGACCAGGTCCGGGGTCAGTTGATAACGCACGTCCGGGCCGACCGGCACCAGTTGCGCCGCACCTTCCACCAGGCGCAGGAAGTGCCGGTTGCACGGGTAACCCGGGTCGGCCAGCAGCCAGTGCTTGCCTGGGTCCACCAGCAAGGCACTGGCCAACAGCAATGCGCCTGAACCGCCAGGCGTGATCAGGATGCGTTGCGGATCGATGTTCAGCCCATAACGCTGCTGATAAAAACCCGAAATGGCCTCACGCAGCTCAGGAATGCCGCGAGCGGCGGTGTAACGGGTCTTCCCCGCCGTCAGCGCGGCCTGGCCGGCCTGGATGATCGGTTCGGCGGTGGTGAAGTCCGGCTCGCCGATTTCCAGGTGAATCACGTCGTGGCCAGCCGCTTGCAGCTCGTTGGCCCGCGCCAGCAGGGCCATAACGTGGAACGGTTCGATAGCGCGACTGCGCGCACTGTAGGACAGAGCCATTAGCCTTCCTTACAACGGGGAAAAGAATTGATTCTACCCAAGCGCAGGAACGAGCGAGAGTCTAAAGCGGTCAGAGCCCATATAATGCTGGTCTCAATCGATTCAAGCGTATGTCTCAGGTTTGGCTAAAATCAATAATTGATCAGGTCTCCCTAGCCACCAGACGAAGCTTTGCAATCTTTTGCAAGCACCACGGGCCGCGGGCTCGACATCCGGGAGTAGCGCGGTCCGATTTGATCTGGTAAGTTCGCCCGCTTGCAGCCGCAGGGCCGGCAGGTGTCGGTGATGGAGCAATCCTGCGCAATGGATTACAAGAGTAGAGGCGGTCCATTTCATGCCCACCCAAGCAAAGCAGCAAAATCAGTCGATCAGCGGCTTCGAACCCTACAAAGAAGTGAAGGGCGAAGAGTACATGGGTAAACCCATGCGTGCTCACTTCACCAAGATCCTGAACAAGTGGAAACAGGACTTGATGCAGGAAGTCGACCGTACCGTTGATCACATGAAAGACGAAGCGGCCAACTTCCCTGACCCGGCAGACCGTGCCAGCCAGGAAGAGGAATTCAGCCTCGAATTGCGCGCCCGCGACCGTGAGCGCAAGCTGATCAAGAAAATCGACAAGACCCTGCAACTGATCGAAGACGAAGAATACGGTTGGTGCGAGTCCTGCGGCGTCGAAATCGGCGTCAAGCGACTGGAAGCCCGTCCTACCGCCGACATGTGCGTTGACTGCAAGACCCTGGCGGAAATCAAGGAAAAGCAAGTCGGCAAGTAATCTCGACTTGAACGAAAGACGGAGCGTGCGAACGCTCCGTTTTTGTTTCTGATATTTGCTGATATTTGCTGCGACTTCGAAATCGCCTTCGTCGGATCGCCGCCCGGAACAATCTTCGCTCCTACAAAGGCTGGCGCAATCTCCTGTAGGAGCTGAGCTTGCTCGTGAAGGCGGCTTCAAGCCGTGCTCAATACGATTGGACAGCCTGACATCACCCTTATGACCGCCATCGCCTCTTCCGCCTACATCGGGCGCTTCGCCCCCACGCCCAGCGGGCATCTGCACTTCGGCTCACTGGTTGCAGCGCTGGCCTCGTACCTCGACGCCCGTTCGGTCGGCGGGCGCTGGCTGGTGCGCATGGAGGATCTAGATCCGCCACGCGAGGAGCCCGGTGCTCAGGCGGCGATTCTCAAGGCGCTGGAAAGCTATGGTTTCGAATGGGATGGCGAGATGGTCCGACAGAGTGACCGGCACGCGGCCTACGCCGAAGTCCTCAATCGCCTGTTCAGCCAGGGCCTGGCCTACGCATGCACCTGCTCGCGCAAGCAACTGGAGCCGTATCACGGCATCTATCCCGGGTTCTGCCGCAACGCGGGGCACGGCACCGAGAATACTGCGATCCGCGTGCGTGTACCGGAGCTCGAATACCACTTCATCGACCGGGTACAGGGCGAATTCCGTCAACATCTGGGCCGTGAGGTCGGCGACTTCGTGATTCGTCGCCGTGACGGGCTCTACGCCTATCAATTGGCGGTGGTGCTGGACGATGCCTGGCAAGGCATCACTGATATCGTGCGCGGCGCCGACCTGCTTGACTCCACGCCACGCCAGCTCTATCTGCAAGAACTGCTCGGCCTGCCGCAACCACGCTACCTGCACATCCCGTTGATTACCCAGCCGGACGGCCACAAACTCGGAAAGTCCTATCGCTCGCCGCCACTCACCGAAGATCAGGCCACGCCGCTGTTGCTGCGCGCATTGCGGGCGCTGGGGCACACTCCCGTTATCGAACTCAATGACGCCACGCCACGGGAAGTGCTGAATTGGGGCATTGCCCACTGGGATGCGTCGCTGATCCCGCGCACACTGACGTTGCCTGAAGCGCAACTGCAGTGATGCCACTTGCAGTGGCGCACCCATCCGTTACCATCGCCGCACGTTTTCGGGCACGCGCATAAAAGAGAGAGGCCGGGATGTACATCTATCGCTTGGTCCTGCTCCTGGTAGTGGGGATTTATCTGTTCTCCCCGGCCATCATGGATTGGTGGATCGACGCCACTGGCGCCTGGTATCGCCCTTATTTGCTCTGGCTGATTCTGATCGTCGTGACCTTCATCCTGCAGAGCCAAAAAGATGCCGATGAGCTTTAGCCTGACCCAGATGATCCTGATCAGCGCCGCGTACCTGGCGGTGCTGTTCGGCGTAGCCTGGATCAGTGAACGGGGCATGATCCCCCGGGCGATCATTCGCCATCCGCTGACCTACACCCTGTCGCTGGGCGTTTATGCCAGTGCCTGGGCGTTTTACGGCACGGTGGGCCTGGCTTATCAGTACGGCTACGGTTTTCTGTCCAGCTACCTCGGGGTTTCCGGGGCGTTTCTGCTGGCGCCGGTGCTTTTGTACCCGATCCTGAAAATCACCCGCACTTACCAACTCTCATCGCTGGCCGACCTGTTCGCGTTCCGTTTCCGCAGCACCTGGGCCGGTGCGCTGACGACGATTTTCATGCTGGTCGGCGTGCTGCCGTTGCTGGCGTTGCAGATTCAGGCGGTGGCCGACTCCATCGGCATCCTCACCCGCGAGCCGGTGCAGCATCGCGTGGCCCTGAGTTTCTGCGCGCTGATTACGCTGTTCACGATTTTCTTCGGCTCGCGCCACATCGCCACCCGCGAGAAACATGAAGGCCTGGTGTTCGCAATCGCCTTCGAGTCGGTGATCAAGCTGATCGCGATTGGTGGCGTCGGCCTGTATGCGCTGTATGGCGTGTTCGACGGCCCGCAACAGCTGGAACTGTGGCTGCTGCAAAACCAGACCGCCCTCGCCGCCCTGCACACGCCACTGCAGGAAGGCCCATGGCGCACGCTGCTGCTGGTGTTCTTCGCCTCGGCGATCGTCATGCCGCACATGTACCACATGACCTTTACCGAAAACCTCAACCCGCGCTCGCTGGTCAGCGCGAGCTGGGGCTTGCCGCTGTTCCTGCTGCTGATGAGCCTGGCAGTGCCGTTGATTCTCTGGGCCGGGTTGAAACTCGGTGCCACCACCAATCCGGAATATTTCACCCTGGGCATCGGCATCGCCGCCAATAGCAAAGCCCTGGCACTGTTGGCGTATGTCGGTGGATTGTCGGCAGCCAGCGGGCTGATCATCGTTACTACGCTGGCGCTGTCCGGGATGGCGCTGAACCACTTGGTGCTGCCGCTCTATCAGCCGCCGGCCGAGGGCAATATCTACCGCTGGCTGAAATGGACCCGCCGGGCACTGATCGTCGCGATCATCATGGCCGGCTACGGTTTCTACCTGATGCTGGGCGCGGAACAGGACCTGGCCAACCTCGGCATCGTCGCCTTCGTCGCCACGTTGCAGTTCCTGCCGGGCGTGTTGTCGGTGCTGTACTGGCCGACCGCCAACCGTCGCGGCTTCATCGCCGGCCTCCTGGCGGGGATTCTGGTGTGGCTGGTGACCATGCTGTTGCCACTGGTCGGCAATCTGCAAGGCTTCTACATTCCGTTGCTGAACATGATTTACGTGCTGGACGACACCAGCTGGCACATGGCGGCGATTGCCTCGCTGGCCGCCAACGTGCTGATGTTCACTCTGATCTCACTGTTCACCAACGCCAGCCCCGAAGAGGCCAGCGCCGCCGAAGCCTGCGCGGTGGACAATGTTCGCCGCCCGCAACGCCGCGAACTGCATGCCGCCTCGCCTCAGGAATTCGCCACGCAACTGGCCAAACCGCTGGGTGCCAAGGCCGCGCAGAAAGAAGTCGAACAAGCGCTGCGTGACCTTTATCTGCCGTTCGACGAACGCCGGCCTTACGCCTTGCGTCGTTTGCGTGACCGTATCGAAGCCAACCTCTCCGGCCTGATGGGCCCGAGCGTGGCGCAGGACATGGTCGAAACCTTCCTGCCCTATAAGGCCGGCGGCGAAAACTACGTCACCGAAGACATCCACTTCATCGAAAGTCGCCTCGAGGATTACCACTCGCGCCTCACCGGCCTTGCCGCCGAACTCGATGCCCTGCGTCGCTACCACCGCCAAACCCTGCAGGAATTGCCGATGGGCGTGTGCTCGCTGGCCAAGGATCAGGAAATCCTCATGTGGAACAAAGCCATGGAGGAGCTGACCGGGATTGCCGCGCAGCGTGTGGTCGGTTCACGCCTGAGCACCATTGCCGACCCGTGGAAAGAGCTGCTGCAAGGCTTCATCAATCTGCCGGACGAGCACTTGCACAAGCAGCACCTGGCCCTCGATGGCCAGACCCGCTGGCTGAACCTGCACAAAGCGGCGATCGACGAACCGCTGGCACCGGGTAACAGCGGCCTGGTGCTGCTGGTGGAAGACCTGACCGAAACCCAGATGCTCGAAGACAAACTGGTGCACTCCGAGCGCCTGGCCAGCATTGGCCGACTGGCGGCCGGCGTGGCCCATGAAATCGGCAACCCGATCACCGGCATTGCCTGTCTCGCGCAGAACCTGCGCGAAGAACGTGAAGAAGACGCCGAACTCACGGAAATCAGCGGGCAGATCCTCGAGCAGACCAAACGCGTGTCACGCATCGTTCAGTCGCTGATGAGCTTCGCCCACGCGGGCGCTCATCAGCACAGCGACGAGCCCGTTTGTCTGGCGGAAGTGGCCCAGGATGCCATCGGCCTGCTGGCCTTGAACCGGCGCAATTTCGAAGTACAGTTCTACAACCTGTGCGACCCCGATCACTGGGTCGAAGGCGACCCGCAGCGGCTCGCCCAGGTATTGATCAATCTGCTCTCAAACGCCCGTGACGCCTCGCCTCCGGGCAGTGCAGTGCGCGTCAAGAGCGAAGCCGGCGAACACACGGTCGATCTGATCGTCGAAGACGAAGGCAGCGGTATTCCCTCGAGCATCATGGACCGACTGTTCGAACCCTTCTTCACCACCAAGGATCCTGGCGAAGGCACCGGTCTGGGCCTTGCACTGGTCTATTCCATCGTTGAAGAGCATTATGGACAAATCACCATCGACAGCCCGGCTGATGTTCAAAGCCAACGCGGCACCCGTATCCGGGTGACCTTACCGCGTCATGTCGAAGCGACGTCCGCTGTGAACTGAGACCGTCGAGAGTATCGAATCAATGCCGCACATTTTGATCGTCGAAGACGAAACAATTATCCGCTCCGCCTTGCGCCGTCTGCTGGAACGTAACCAGTACCAGGTCAGCGAAGCCGGATCCGTGCAGGAAGCACAAGAGCGTTTCAGCATTCCCACGTTTGACCTGATCGTCAGTGACCTGCGCCTGCCGGGCGCGCCGGGTACCGAGTTGATCAAACTCGGCCAGGGCACTCCGGTGCTGATCATGACCAGTTACGCCAGCCTGCGTTCGGCCGTCGACTCCATGAAAATGGGCGCGGTGGACTACATCGCCAAGCCTTTCGATCACGACGAGATGCTCCAGGCCGTCGCGCGAATCCTGCGTGACCGGCAATCGGCGCAAGCCAGCGGTGAGCCGGTCGTCGGCAAAGCGTCCAATGGCGCCGCAGCAAAAAGCGGTGTCGACAACAGCAACGGCGAAATCGGCATCATCGGCTCTTGCCCGCCGATGCAGGACCTGTACAGCAAAATCCGTAAAGTCGCCCCGACCGATTCCAATGTCCTGATCCAGGGCGAATCCGGTACCGGTAAAGAACTGGTAGCACGTGCCCTGCACAACCTGTCCAAACGCGCCAAGGCACCGATGATTTCGGTGAACTGCGCGGCCATTCCGGAAAGCCTGATCGAGTCCGAACTGTTCGGCCACGAAAAAGGCGCGTTCACCGGCGCCAGCGCCGGGCGTGCCGGGTTGGTGGAAGCGGCGGACGGTGGCACCTTGTTCCTCGATGAAATCGGTGAACTGCCACTGGAAGCCCAGGCCCGCCTGTTGCGCGTATTGCAGGAAGGTGAAATCCGCCGGGTTGGCTCGGTCCAGTCGCAGAAGGTCGATGTACGCCTGATCGCCGCGACCCACCGGGACCTCAAGAGCCTGGCGAAGATCGGCCAGTTCCGTGAAGACTTGTATTACCGCCTCCACGTGATCGCCCTGAAACTGCCGGCCCTGCGCGAGCGCGGTGCGGACGTCAATGAAATTGCCAATGCCTTCCTGGCGCGGCAGAGCGCGCGGGTCAACCGCACCGATCTGAAATTCGCCCTGGATGCCGAGCAAGCAATTCGGCATTACTCCTGGCCGGGTAACGTTCGCGAACTGGAAAACGCGGTCGAGCGCGCGGTGATTCTGTGCGAGAGCCCGGAGATTTCCGCCGAGCTGCTGGGCATCGACATCGAACTCAGCGATCTGGAAGACGACGATTTCATCGGCCTCGCGCCCCAGCAGGGCAACAGCGCCGGTAACACCAGCCACGAACCGACCGAAGATCTGTCCCTGGAAGACTACTTCCAGCACTTCGTGCTCGAGCATCAGGATCACATGACCGAAACCGAACTGGCCCGCAAGCTCGGGGTCAGTCGCAAATGCTTGTGGGAACGCCGTCAGCGCCTGGGCATCCCGCGGCGCAAAACCGGGGTGGCCAGCGAGAGCTGAACCGCGCCTGTCAGATGCGCGGGTAACACGTGACATTGTGGAAAAACTGTTACCTCAGCTTTTTCACGTAACAGAAGCCGGGGCTTACGGTAACGAAGCCCCGGTTTTTTTTGGCCTCGAAAAACACCATTAGCCCGCCTAACCCCTTGTTTTACTGGGCCTCACAAAAGTTGGCACGCACCCTGCTATATGTTCAGTACAAGAACAATAACAAGTAATGCACAAGACAATAAAAATAAGACGAATCGACTCACGCACAATAAAAACAAGACGGCGAGAGGCGTAGCTAACTGATTCTTTTGGAGAGGCGTTGCATTTGGGGCTTGCCCCGCAACCAGGCCGAGAATAATAAAAAACTGTCCCTAGGCAGTGCCTGAACTGGTTGGATCACACGATCATAGCAACACAGCGACCAAAGCAATCCGTTTGCTCTTGGCTCCCGATTGGGAGGGTCATGAAGGAAAACTTCATGGCGAGGGCGCTCAACAAAAACAAGAAGCCCGAAACCAATAATAAAAATAGAGCACGCAACTACTTCTGGGGGAGCTTCGGCTCCCCTTGTGGTTTCTGGCGTTTGGCATTCTCTGCCTTGTAGCAGCTGCCGAGCAGTGCGAGGTTGCGTTCGACTGCGCAGCAGTCGCTAATACGGGCAACCGGTTCCTACTGACACACCGCAATTTCTGGTTTTACGACGGCTTCGCCGCCGAACGCAGGCTCGGCAGCTGCTACAAAACCGCCCCTCAAGACATCTCCCTTCAAGCGCTTGCGCAGCTTCCTACACCATCCCCCGACTAAATGCTAGAATCCCGGCCCATCATGCGGTCATTCTTCGTTATGGCCGAACATTCCTTCAAACAGTGCATCCCATGCTGAAGAAGCTGTTCCAGTCATTCCGTTCTCCCCTGCGTCGTACGCAACACATCCGCAGCACGCCTGAAGTGCTCAATAGCGGCCAACATTCGCTGCAAAAGGCGCAATTCAGCCGTTACGCGGTCAACATCGTCGAACGCTTGCAGAACGCCGGTTACCAGGCTTACCTGGTCGGCGGCTGTGTGCGTGACATGCTGCTCGGCATCACGCCGAAAGATTTCGACGTCGCCACCAGTGCCACCCCTGAACAGGTACGGGCCGAATTCCGCAACGCGCGGATCATCGGTCGTCGCTTCAAACTGGTGCATATCCACTTTGGCCGCGAAATCATCGAAGTCGCGACCTTCCGCGCCAATCACCCGCAAAACGACGAGGACGAAGACAGCAACCAGTCTTCCCGCAACGAAAGCGGGCGCATCCTGCGCGATAACGTCTACGGCACCCTGGAAGAAGACGCGCAACGCCGCGACTTCACCATCAACGCCTTGTATTACGATCCGGTCAGCGAGCGCATTCTCGACTACGCCAATGGCGTACACGACATCCGCAATCACCTGATCCGCCTGATCGGCGATCCGAAGCAGCGCTACCAGGAGGACCCGGTTCGGATGCTGCGGGCCGTGCGTTTCGCCGCCAAGCTGAATTTCGGTATCGAGAAGCACAGCGCCCTGCCGATCCGCGATCTGGCACCGATGCTGCGCGAGATTCCATCAGCCCGTCTGTTCGAAGAAGTGCTCAAGCTGTTCCTCTCCGGCCACGCCGCGGACACCTTCGAGATGCTGGTCGACCTGCAGTTGTTCGATCCGCTGTTCCCGGCCAGTGCCGAGGCGCTGGAATACAACCCGACGTACACCCACACGCTGATCAGTGAAGCACTGATCAACACGGACTTGCGGATCAAGCAGAACAAACCGGTCACCCCGGCGTTCCTGTTCGCCGCCCTGCTCTGGCCTGCCCTGCCGGCCCGCGTGCTGCGCTTGCAAGAACGTGGCATGCCGCCGATTCCGGCGATGCAGGAAGCAGCGCACGAGTTGATTGCCGAACAGTGCCAGCGTATTGCGATTCCGAAACGCTTCACCATGCCGATCCGCGAGATCTGGGACATGCAGGAGCGTCTGCCGCGCCGCAGCGGCAAGCGGGCCGACCTGTTGCTGGACAACCCGCGGTTCCGTGCCGGTTACGACTTCCTGCTGCTGCGCGAAAGCGCTGGCGAACAGACTGATGGCCTGGGCGAATGGTGGACCGACTATCAGGACGCCAACGACAGCGAACGTCGGGACATGATCCGCGAACTCAGCGGCAAGGACGACGGCAGCGGTGCTCCGCGCAAACGTCGCCGCAGTGGCGGAGCCAAACGCAAACGCGCTGCCGGCGCTTCGAGCACGACAGGCGAATAAGCCATGGAACGCATCTACATCGGCATGGGTAGCAATCTGGCTGACCCTGCCGAACAGTTGCGCAGCGCTGTCGAGGCCTTGGCACGCTTGCCGCAGACCGAACTGGTCGGTGTTTCCGGGTTTTATCAAAGCGACTCGCTGCTGCCCGGCCAACCGCGTTATACCAACGCGGTCGCCGCTCTCGACAGCCGCCTCGCGCCGCTGGAGCTGCTCGATGCCCTGCAAGCCATCGAGAATGGACAAGGCCGCCAGCGCCTTGAACGCTGGGGCCCGCGCACGCTGGATCTGGACATCGTGTTGTTCGGCGATCGACTGATCGACGAACCGCGCCTCAAAGTCCCTCACTATCACCTGCAGGAACGAGCCTTTGTGCTCTATCCGCTGGCCGAACTGGCACCAGCGGACTTGCGCCTGGCTGATGGCCGCACCCTCGCAGATTTACTCGCCGCCTGCCCGTTCGTCGGCCTGGAACGCCTCCCGGCAGCCTGAGTTGCCGCTTTTGACGATACAAGCCCATCGCAAATCTGCTGAATCGCATCAGTAACGTCGGTAACACCCCCCACGTAACAATGCGGTAACACATGCAATTGACTTCCCGGGTTCTCCTCACGACTATAGGCGTCCCGCTGCCGCCAACGCGGCGCTAAAGGGCGCAGTCCAGGCCTTACAAGCACCACGAAAGAGGGTGCGCCTGTATAAATGACGAATCACGCGCGTTACTCGCAGTAGTTTTCATAGCGCCTGTAATGAGGATTTTTTTCATGCCAGCCATCACCCTGACCACGCTCCAGAGCCTCAAGCAGACAGGTGAAAAGATCACCATGCTGACCTGCTATGACGCGACCTTCGCCCACGCCTGCAATGAGGCCGGGGTTGAAGTGCTGCTGGTGGGCGACTCCCTCGGCATGGTCTTGCAAGGTCACGACAGCACCCTGCCGGTGACCACTGCTGAAATGGCCTACCACGTGGCAGCCGTCAAACGCGGCAACACCGATGCCCTGATCCTCGCCGACCTGCCCTTCATGGCCTACGCCACCATTGAACAAACCATGACCAACAGCGCCCTGTTGATGCAGGCCGGTGCGCACATGGTCAAGGTTGAAGGGGCATTGTGGCTCGCGGACTCGATCCGTCTGCTGGCCGAACGCGGCATCCCGGTGTGCGCGCACATGGGGCTGACACCGCAATCGGTCAACATCCTCGGCGGCTATAAAGTCCAGGGCCGCAACGAGAACCAGGCGCGGCAGATGCGTGCCGACGCAATTTCCCTGGAACAGGCCGGCGCGGCCATGCTGCTGCTCGAATGCGTGCCGAGCGAATTGGCCGAAGAAATCAGCCAGGCGGTGAAGATCCCGGTGATTGGCATCGGCGCCGGCAGTGGCACCGACGGTCAGGTACTGGTTCTGCACGACATGCTGGGCTTGTCCATGACCGGCCGCGTGCCAAAGTTCGTGAAGAACTTCATGACCGACCAAACCAGCATTCAAGCAGCCTTGAGCGCTTACGTCACTGAAGTCAAAGCGGCGACTTTCCCTGGCATCGAACACGGATTCTCTGCATGAACACCGTAAAAACCGTACGCGAACTGCGGGCCGCGGTGGCCCGCGCCCGTAGCGAAGGCAAGCGCATCGGCTTTGTGCCGACCATGGGCAACCTGCACAGCGGGCATATCGCGCTGATTACCAAAGCCACCCAACGGGTGGATTTCGTGGTCGCGAGCATTTTCGTCAACCCGCTGCAATTCGGCGCCGGCGAAGACCTCGACAAATACCCGCGGACCCTGGCCGCCGATCAGGAGAAACTGCTCCAGGCCGGTTGCCATCTGCTGTTTGCCCCAACCGTCGAAGAAATGTACCCCGACGGCATGGCCGGCCAGACCCGCGTCAGCGTTCCGCAACTGTCTGAAGGCCTGTGCGGCGCCAGCCGTCCGGGGCATTTCGAAGGGGTGGCGACGGTAGTCAGCAAACTGTTCAACATGGTCCAGCCGGACCTGGCGATCTTTGGCCAGAAAGACTTCCAGCAACTGGCGGTGATTCGCGCCCTGGTGCACGACCTGAACATGCCGATCCAGATCATCGGCGAACCGACCGTACGGGCCGCCGACGGTCTGGCGTTGTCGTCACGCAATGGTTTCCTCAGCGAAGAACAGCGGGCCATCGCACCAGAGGTCTATCGCACCCTGACCCGGATCAGCGACGCGATCAAACAGGGCGAGCGCGATTACCCGACGCTGATCAACGAGCAGATCAAGCAACTGGAAGCCGCTGGCCTGCGTCCGGATTACCTGGAAATTCGCCATGCGCTGACCTTGCGTCCGGCGACAGCGCAAGATCGAGATCTGGTGATTCTGGTGGCGGCGTTCCTCGGCACGACGCGGTTGATCGACAACCTGCATCTGAACCTCGACACACCCGCATAAACACTGCAAAACCCTGTGGGAGCGAACCTGTGGCGAGGGGGCTTGCCCCCGTTTGAGTGCATAGCACTCACAAGATCTTTGGTACATCAGAGATTTTGGGGCTGCTTCGCAGCCCAACGGGGCGGTGCGGCGTTCCGACAAGCCCCCTCGCCACAGGCCCGCTCCCACATTAGATCTGCGTCGTTTCCAGACTGTATTGCCGCCCACAAAGCCTTCGGGCAAACTGCCCCCCGTTCGATTCCGACCCGGGGAAACACTCATGCACGCCATCATGCTCAAGGCCAAGCTGCATCGCGCCGAAGTCACCCATGCTGTACTCGATTACGAAGGCTCTTGCGCCATCGACGGCGAATGGCTGGACCTGTCCGGCATCCGTGAGTACGAACAGATCCAGATCTACAACATCGACAACGGCGAACGCTTCACCACCTACGCGATTCGTGGCGAAGAAGGTTCGCGCATGATCTCGGTCAACGGTGCCGCGGCCCACAAGGCCAAGGTCGGCGACCGCGTGATCATCTGCGCTTACGCCCACTACAGCGAAGCCGAACTGCTCAACTTCAAGCCGCGCATGCTCTACATGGCGCCGGGCAACGAACTGAGCCACACCAGCAATGCCATTCCGGTTCAGGTCGCCTGACCGGACCGCCCCCCCTGCCAGCTTTCCGTTTGTCGGACCGCTCCTGGTTAAATGTTAAAAAAGTACCGGGAGCAGGTCAGACAAAGTCAAGACAGATTGCAGCGCGAGGTTTACTGTATTCGCCCTGCGCCAGAAATCGTGTCGACGCAGTTGACCGGACGCCCACCCACAGCGCTCCGGGATTTTTAGTGTTCAAAAGGCCGTTCAAGTAAAAGGAAAACCGCAGCGATGGCGTATTACCGCACTCCTCACGACGTTACCGCTCTGCCCGCTTGGCAAGCGCTGAATGACCACCGCCAAGCCATGCAGGATTTCAGCATGCGCGAAGCCTTTAATGCCGATCCGCAGCGTTTTAATCAATTCACCCTCAGCAGCTGCGGCCTGTTTCTCGACTACTCGAAGAACCTGATCAACGCCGAGACCCGCAATCTGCTGGTGGGCCTGGCCAACGAAGTCGACCTCAAGGGCGCGATCAAAGCGCTGTTCTCGGGCGAAATCGTCAACGCTTCCGAAGGACGCCCGGCCCTGCACACCGCACTGCGCCGTCCGGTGGGCGACAAGCTGTCGGTCAACGGCGTCAACGTGATGCCCGACGTGCACAAAGTGCTGAACCAGATCACCGATCTCGTGGGCCGTATCCACGACGGTCTGTGGCGCGGTTACACCGAGAAGCCGATCACCGACGTTGTGAACATTGGCATCGGTGGCTCGTTCCTCGGCCCCGAGCTGGTGTCCGAAGCGCTGCTGTCCTACGCCCAGAAAGGCGTGCGTTGCCATTACCTGGCGAACATCGACGGCAGTGAATTCCACGAACTGACCATGAAGCTGCGCGCCGAGACCACGCTGTTCATCGTCTCGTCGAAATCCTTCAACACCCTCGAAACCCTGAAAAACGCCCAGGCCGCCCGCGCCTGGTACCTGGCTCAGGGCGGTTCGGAAGCCGAGCTGTACCGTCACTTCATCGCCGTCTCCAGCAACAACGCGGCGGCCGTGGCATTCGGTATTCGTGAAGAGAACATCTTCCCGATGTGGGACTGGGTCGGCGGCCGTTACTCGCTGTGGTCGGCCATCGGTTTGCCAATTGCCCTGGCCATCGGCATGTCGAACTTCAAGGAACTGCTGTCCGGTGCATACACCATGGACCAGCATTTCCAGAGCGCGCCATTCGAACAGAACATGCCGGTACTGCTGGCGTTGCTCGGCGTCTGGTACGGCAACTTCTGGGGCGCGCAGAGCCACGCGATCCTGCCGTACGACCACTACCTGCGCAACATCACCAAGCACTTGCAACAGCTGGACATGGAATCCAACGGCAAGAGCGTGCGCCAGGACGGCACGCCAGTGTCCACCGATACCGGCCCGGTAATCTGGGGCGGCGTTGGCTGCAACGGTCAGCATGCTTACCACCAGTTGCTGCACCAGGGCACCCAACTGATCCCTGCCGACTTCATCGTGCCGATCGTCAGTTTCAACCCGGTGTCCGACCACCACCAGTGGCTGTACGCCAACTGCCTGTCGCAAAGCCAGGCATTGATGCTCGGCAAGACTCGCACCGAGGCTGAAGCCGAACTGCGTGACAAGGGTATGGCCGAGGATGAAGTGCAAAAACTGGCCGCACACAAGGTGATCCCGGGCAACCGTCCGAGCAACACCCTGGTGCTCGAACGCATCAGCCCGCGGCGTCTTGGCGCACTGGTAGCGTTGTACGAACACAAAGTCTTCGTGCAAAGCGTGGTCTGGGGCATCAATGCCTTCGACCAGTGGGGTGTGGAGTTGGGTAAAGAGCTGGGCAAAGGCGTCTACAACCGCCTGGTCGGCAGCGAAGAAACCCCGGCCGACGATGCTTCCACCCAAGGCCTGATCAACTACTTCCGCGGTCGTCACCGCGGGTGATAGGCTGAAGGGGCGGTTTACCCGCCCCTTCAACTTGCAGCACTGACAGTTCCACGGCACCGGGTTTACTGCAAAATCGGTGGCGTGCGCTCCTACACGGGGTCGCGCAGCTCCCCTCTTGTCGCAAAACAAGAATAAGGAACCGTCATGTTCGATATCAGCACGTTCCCCAAAGCCGATGCCGTCCGCCGGGCTGCACAGTTGAGTCAGGACGACTATAAGCGCCTGTACCGTGAATCCATTGAGCACCCCAGCACCTTCTGGGCCGAACAGGCCACACGGTTCCTCGACTGGAGCACGCCGTGGCAGACCGTTCAGCGGTACGACCTGAAAACCGGTGACGCAAGCTGGTTTGCCGGCGGAAAGTTAAACGTCAGTTACAACTGCATCGACCGTCACCTGGAAAAGCGTGGCGATCAAACCGCGATCATCTGGGAAGGCGATGACCCCGCCGAATCCATCCAGATCACCTACAAAAAACTCCATCACAACGTCTGTCGACTGGCCAACGTGCTCAAAAGTCGTGGCGTGAAGAAAGGCGACCGCGTGTGCATCTACATGCCGATGATCCCCGAAGCTGCCTACGCCATGCTCGCCTGTGCGCGGATCGGCGCGATTCATTCGGTGGTGTTCGGCGGATTCTCCCCGGACTCACTGCGTGACCGGATCCTCGACGCCGACTGCCGCACCGTAATCACCGCCGATGAAGGCGTGCGCGGCGGTAAATTCGTGCCGCTCAAACAGAACGTCGACAAGGCCCTGCAAAGTTGCCCGCACGTCAGCAGTGTGATCGTGGTCGAGCACACCCAAAACCAGGTGAATTGGGTTGAAGACCGCGACCTCTGGTATCACCAGGCCCTGCGCGATGTCGGTGACGATTGCCCGCCAGAGCCGATGGACGCCGAGGACCCGCTGTTCATCCTCTACACCTCCGGCAGCACCGGTAAACCCAAAGGCGTGCTGCACACCACTGGCGGCTACCTGCTGCAAGCGGCAATGACCTTCAAGTACGTGCTCGACTATCGCGACGGTGAAGTCTTCTGGTGCACCGCCGATGTCGGCTGGGTCACCGGCCACAGCTACATCGTCTATGGGCCGCTGGCCAATGGGGCGACTACGCTGATCTTCGAAGGCGTCCCAAGCTACCCCAGCACCTCGCGCTTCTGGCAGGTGATCGACAAGCACCACGTGAACATCTTCTACACCGCCCCGACCGCCTTGCGTGCGTTGATGCGTGAAGGCCCCGGACCGTTGAAGGAAACGTCCCGCGAGAGCCTGCGATTACTCGGCACTGTCGGCGAGCCGATAAACCCGGAAGCCTGGGAGTGGTACTTCAATACGGTCGGCGAGCAGCGCTGCCCAATTGTCGATACCTGGTGGCAGACCGAAACCGGCGGCATCATGCTCAGCCCGCTGGTCAGCACCCAACGGGTCAAACCCGGTTGCGCCACCCAACCGATGTTCGGCGTACAACCGGTGTTACTCGATGAACAAGGCAAGGAAATCAAAGGCGCCGGCAGTGGCGTGCTGGCCATCAAGTCCAGCTGGCCGGGGCAGATCCGCAGCGTCTACGGCGATCCGAAACGGATGGTCGAAACCTACTTCAAACCCTACCCCGGCTACTACTTCACCGGCGATGGCGCGCGCCGCGACGAGGACGGCGATTACTGGATCACCGGGCGCATCGACGACGTGATCAACGTCTCCGGGCACCGCATCGGCACCGCCGAAGTGGAGAGCGCGCTGGTGCTGCACGACAGCATTGCCGAGGCCGCCGTGGTCGGTTACCCCCATGACATCAAAGGCCAGGGGATCTACGCCTTCGTTACACCCATGAACGGCGTCGACCCCAACGACGATCTGAAGAAAGAACTGCTGGCCCATGTCAGCCAGGAAATCGGCAGCTTCGCCAAACCGGACTTGATCCAGTGGGCCCCGGCCCTGCCGAAAACCCGTTCGGGCAAGATCATGCGACGGATCCTGCGCAAGATCGCCTGCAACGAACTGGACAGCCTCGGCGACACCTCGACCCTCGCCGACCCGAGCGTGGTGCAGGGCTTGATCGACAAACGCCTGAACTCGTAGATCGCTCGCGCAACCGCCGTTTGGCCGAGCCATTCGGCGGGTTGCGCAAGCAAGCCCGCTCCGATAGGTGATCTTCAGTGAACACGAAAATTGTGCCTCACCTAAATCCGCTGTGGGAGCGGGCTTGCTCGCGAAGACGGCGGCACAGTCACCACATCCCTCGCATTTGCCACCCAAACTCAAAGCCCAGAGCTGTTAAACTCCCGCGCCCCCAATTCCCTCCAGCAAGGCGCCCAGCATGTCTTCCTTGAATCAGGCGCTGTGCGCCGCCCTTGATCGTCGCCAGGACCTGCTCGCCGAGCTGCATCATCAAGGCACCGATTGCTATCGCCTGTTCCACGGCAGCCAGGAAGGTGCCGGCGGCTTGACCATCGACCGCTATGGCCCGCAACTGCTGGTGCAAAGCTTTCATCAGTCACTGGAGCGTGACGCCCTGCTGCAATTGCACGAAATCGTCAATCAACAGCTGGGCCTCGATAGCCTGCTGGTCTACAACGACCGCTCCCGCGGCAACTCGCGCATCGACCGCGAAGACACCGTCTACCGCGCCGACGAGGCCGCCCTGCAAGACTTGATTGGCCACGAATGGGGGCTGAACTACCGGGTTCGCGGGCGCCATGCCGGCCAGGATCCGTTGCTGTTTCTCGACCTGCGCAACGCCCGCGGCTGGGTCAAGGCGCACAGCAAAAACAAAAGTGTGCTGAACCTGTTTGCCTACACCTGTGGCGTCGGTCTCTGCGCTGCGGCCGGTGGTGCCAGCGAGGTGTGCAACCTGGACTTTGCCGAAGGTAACCTGGCGGTCGGCCGCGAGAACGGTCTGCTTAACCCGCAATTGCCGACCATGGAGTTCATCCAGTCCGACTACTTCCCGGCGATTCGTCAATTGGCCGGCCTGCCGATCAGCCAGCGTCGTGGGCAAAAACTGCCGAGCTATCAGCGCCTGGAGCCGCGTCAATACGATCTGGTGCTGCTCGATCCACCGGCCTGGGCCAAGAGTGCTTTCGGCACGGTCGACCTGTTGCGCGACTACCAGAGCCTGCTCAAACCGGCGCTGCTGACCACCGCCGACAACGGCGTACTGATCTGCTGCAACAACCTGGCGAAGGTCAGCATGGACGATTGGCGTGAACAGGTTTTGCGCTGCGCAGAGAAGGCTGGTCGTCCGGTTCGCGAATGGACAGTGATGAAACCGGGCGGCGATTTCCCGTCAATGGATCAACAGCCACCGCTGAAAACGCTGATCCTGCAGCTCTGACAATCCACACCCGTTATCAGACAAATCCTATAAAGCGTGATTGCTTCGGAACCGCAAACGCATGCCATACTCCAAGGCACTCCGATTCCGACAGATGAAGCCACACATGCCCAAAGGATTGATCCGCGCTATCGGCGCCTTGTTAACAGCCCTGGCCCTTTACAGCCTGCTGGGGTTTCTGATTTTGCCGGGCATCGCGTTGCGGGTTGCCAACCAGCAATTGGCCAACTACGCCACGACGCCCGCGACGATTTCGCGGATCGAACTCAACCCGTTCAGCCTTGAAGTAACCCTTTGGGGCCTGATCATCGGCGAGCCGGGCAAGGAACAAGTGGGCTTCGAACGCCTGTACGCCAACCTGCAGATCGACAGCCTGTGGACCAAGGCGCTGCATCTGTCGGATATCGAACTGGACAAACCCAAGACCGAAATACTCTTCGGCAAGGACGGCCAGCTCAATCTTCTCGGGCTGTTCAAAATCCCCGCCAGCGAACCGACCCCGGTCGACCCGAACGCCAAACCCTTCCCGCTGCGCGTGGAGCGGATCAAACTGGCCGGCGGCTACCTGCATTTCGTAGATGCCCGGCCCAGCGAGCCCATCGAGTTCCTCTACGACAAACTCGATTTCGAGCTGAAGAACCTCAGCACCCTGCCCGACGACAACGCCGACATGACCCTGGTCGCGGTCGGCCCGGCCGGCGGGCAGATCGACTGGACCGGCAATTTCAGCCTGAGCCCGATCGCCTCTGAAGGTAAGCTGAGAATCACCGATGGCAAGATGAAATCCTTCTGGCCCTATGTGCGCGATGCTGTGCCACTGGTCCTGGAAAACGGCGTCCTGAACCTGAGCACCGACTACAAACTCAATCTGAACAAAGGCACCGAACTGCTGCTGGACAACGTCGCCGTCAGCGTCGCGCCTTTCGCCATCAAGGCGCCGGACGGCCGACCGCTGGCGAAGCTCGAACGTCTGGACATCAGCGACACCACCGTGGACCTGGCCAAGCAGCAAGTGGTGGTCGGCAAGATCCGCAGCCAGAAACTGGAAACCTGGGCAGCCCTCGAAGCCGATGGGCAACTCGATTGGCAAAAACTGTTCGCCAGCCAGCCATCCAAACAGGCGGCCAAAGCCAACGCCGAACCCACCAGCACACCCGCGGCAGCCGATTCACCGAAGCCCGAACCGACTGCGCCGAGCAAGCCCTGGCAGGTGCTGCTCAAAGACGTGCAACTGCGTAATTATCAGGTGCACCTGGCCGACCGCAAGGCACAACCCGCCGTAGCGCTGGAGCTCGGCCCGCTGAACCTGGATCTGCAGAATTTCGACAGCCTCAACGGCTCCCCTTTCAATCTCAAGCTCGACACGGGCGTGGGCAAGCAAGGCAAGATCATGGCGGACGGCACGGTCAATCTGGCCCCGATCAGCGCCAAACTGAACGTGCAGACCAGGGATATCGACCTGCGCGTCGCCCAGTCCTACATCAATCCGTTCATTCGCCTCGAACTGCGTAGCGGCATGCTGGGCAGTGATCTGGCGGTCGACTTGAAAAGCACCGAGCCGCTGGCGTTCAGCGTCACAGGCAAAGCCCAGATCGACCAGTTGCATACCCTCGACACTCTGAAAACCCGAGACTTCCTCAAGTGGCAACAGTTGGCGCTCGAAGGCCTGAACTATCAGCACGGCGACAGCCTGTCGATCGACAAGGTCAATCTGTTCCAGCCCTATGCGCGTTTCATGATCAACGATGACCGCACCACCAACATCGATGACCTGCTGATCCCGCAACCGGCCGACTCCGGCGCCAAGACCGCCGCGGCCAAACCGGCAGCCGGAAAAGAAAAACCGCTGGGCATCCACATCGGCGGCATTGCCATCAATGACGGTTCGGCAAACTTCGCCGACTTCAGCCTGACGCCGAACTTCGCCACGGCCGTCCAACAACTGAACGGGAACATCGGCACCATCGACAGCCGCCATGTAAAACCGGCCAACGTCGACGTCAAAGGCAAGGTCGACCGCTATGCGCCGGTGACCATCAAGGGCTCGGTCAACCCGTTCGACCCAATGGCCAGCCTGGACATCGCTACCAGTTTCAGACGGGTGGAACTGACGACCCTGACGCCCTATTCCGGCAAGTTCGCCGGTTACCGCATCCGCAAGGGCCGGCTCAATCTGGATCTGCATTACAAGATCACCAACGGTCAGCTCCTGGCCGAAAACAAAGTGGTGGTCGAGCAGCTGCAACTGGGTGAAAAAGTCGACAGTCCGGATGCAGTAAGCCTGCCGCTGAAACTGGCGATTGCCTTGCTCAAGGATGTCGACGGCAAGATTTCCATCGAACTGCCGGTGAGCGGCGACCTGAACAACCCGCAGTTCAGCATCATGCCGATCATCTGGCAGACCCTGCGCAATCTGATCGTGAAGGCGGCCGCGGCACCGTTCAAAATGATTGGCGGGCTGGTCAGCGGCGGTGGTTCAGAGGACTTGGGCACCGTGGCGTTTGCACCAGGTTCAAGTGACTTGAGCAAGGAAGCCGAAGCGACACTGATCAAATTGTCCCAGGCACTCAAGGAGCGTCCGGCCCTGCGTCTTGAAATCGAAGGCACTGCCGCCAAGAGCAGCGACGGCCCGCTGCTCGCCGAGCAACGCCTGGAACGGGAATACCAGTACAACTACTACAAAATGCTCCAGCGCCGCGGTGACAAGGTGCCGGCCCAGGCCACCATGCTGGAAGTGCCGGACAGCGAGAAAGGCCCGCTGCTCGAAGGAATCTACCGCACACGCCTCAAGATCCAGCCGCCCGCGGAATGGAAGGATCTGGGCAAGGAAGAACGCAACAAAAAAATGCGTGAAAGCGTGATCGGTTTCTGGAGCTCCAGCGAGGTTCTGTTGCGTCAGCTGGGCCAGGAACGGGCCAGCAGCATCAAGGACTACCTGGTGGACAAAGGGCAGCTGGCCGATGACCGCGTGTACTTCATCGACGCCAACCTCGGTGAGGCCGAAAGTGATGGCCGCGTGGTGACGGCCTTGCATCTGGATGCCGAGTGATGGGCGCGCAATGGCTTATAAGCCTGGCCCTGGTATTGGCTGCCGGCCAAGCCGCGGCCGCCGATACCCTGCGCTGCGGCAGTCAATTGATCAGCGTCGGGGACAGGTCCAGCGAAGTGCTGCAAAAATGCGGAGAGCCCGTCGCCCGCGACCTGCTTGGCTACAAGCGCAGCGCCAATCGACGGGAAGAGTTTCAGGTCGAAGAATGGACCTACGGGCCCAACAGCGGGATGTACCAGTACCTGCGCTTTGAAGGAAACCGATTGGTTCAAATCACCAGCAAACGCGGTAACTGAACTCGCGCCCACAGTTTTTTGCGTTGCTCCCAATAGAACAGGCCCCGACACGAATGTCGGGGCCTGTAACGGCCACGTCCATATGGCCTTTCGCATGAGCTCTCAAAAAGCGACAGACGTATGACCTGGCCCGCCTGCCGCATCTTCTCCCGGTCCAGGCGAGAAGCCTTGCCTTACTCGGTTTTCAGGCCGTCAGCGGACACCGCTTTGACGCCTTTGATTTTCTTGGCGATGGCCACGGCGGTGGTTTTCTGAGCTTCAGTCAGCGCAACTGTGGACGACAGCGACACTACGCCTTTGTTGGTTTCAACTTTGATGTCGGTACCCGGGATGCCTTTTTCGGTCACCAGGTCTGCTTTGACTTTGGTCGTGATCCAGGTATCGGAAGTAGCTTCCTTGGCTTTGGTCACTTCACCGGCGGCCAGCGTCATGGGAGCCTGGGTGGTATGGCTGGTCTGGGCGAATGCAGCGTTGGCCATCGTCAGGGTCAGCGCGGTAGCAGTAGCGGCAGCGATAGCGAACTTTTTCATACGAGTAACTCCTGTTCTTCTGGAAAATCTGCTGCGTGTCGTCTTGTCAGCAGGGTTACCAGAGACATTGCGAACGCTATGCCAACTGCTCGATAAAAAATAAATACACATAAATCAATAGCTTAATAACAATGACAATTTTCGAAATCATGCAAAATGCATGAGTGCGACATTATCTACATGCAAGTTGCGGGTTTTAACGCAGGTCTAAGGGCATGAATTGTCGGGGGTTTTCTGAATTATCGGATCGCCCCCAAATGACGAGCAAAAAAATGCCCCGTGTCGTGAGAACGGGGCACTGGGTATGCCTGGCAAAGTGAATCAGGTACCGCTGGCGGTGCAGCCTTTTGGACTGTACTCCGGCGCAACCGTGGTGCCACATGTCCAGCCACCGGCAAGGGTACGCGAAAGCGTAATGGTCTTGCTGAGCACAGGCCCTGGAGCATTGAGGATCGTGCAGGCAATAGTGCCCACACCGGTAGCGGTGGTACCCGATGCCGTAATCGTGCAGTTACCTGTAGTCGCCGTACCGCCGATCAAAGCGAGGGTAGGATCTGTGCCCTGATTCATAATGTCTTCGAAAGGCACCTTCAGTGCCGAGATTTCCGCAAGCGCAGCGGTGACCTTCGCCCGTGATTGGTACTTCGAATACTGCGGCAACGCAAACGTCGCCAGAATCCCGATGATCGCCACCACGATCAGCAGTTCGATCAGGGTAAAACCATTTTGATTTTTCATAGACAGGCTCCATGCATGAGTCGAAATCTCATGATCTGTACAGGGTGCAGCACAGGTCATGCCAAGTCGTATGCGCCCCTGCAGACTGGGCTCGGGATCACGACAAAGACCTTTCGTACCCCCAGGATCCGCACTTTCTGACATTTTTTGTCACCTCACCTCGGCTGGTTTGGTTCCACTGTTTGACTAGGCTATAAGTCATTAACCGCCTGCGTCCGGAATCCCAATGAATGACATTGCCCTTAGCGGTCTGGCCAAGCAATTGGTGCTGGCCGAGCTGATCACTGATCAAAGTGCGCAACAGGCATATCAGCAAGCCCAACGCGATCGAGTCTCACTGGTCAGTTATCTGGTGCAAAACAAACTGCTGAAAAGCTGGCAGGTCGCCGAGGTGGCTTCGGAGCATTTCGGCATGGCCCTGCTGGACCTCAACTGCCTGGAAAAAGACACCCAGCCCAAGGGGCTGGTCAGCGAAAAACTGATCCGCCAGCACCACGCCCTACCCCTCTGGCGACGCGGCAACAAACTGTTCGTGGGGGTTTCCGATCCGAGCAATCAACAGGTCATCAACGACATCCAGTTCAGTACCGGGCTGAACACCGAAGCCATCCTGGTCGAAGAAGACAAGCTCAGCGACGCCATCGAAAAATTCTTCGACAGCCACGCCACCGGCCTGGAAGAGATGGCCGATGTCGACCTCGACGGTCTGGACATCGAGTCGGTCGACGACCAGAAACAGGACGCCATCGCCGGGCAGGACACCGATGACGCGCCCGTGGTGCGCTTCGTCCACAAGATGTTGCTCGATGCGATCAAGAGCGGGTCTTCCGACCTGCATTTCGAACCCTACGAAAAAACCTACCGCGTGCGGATGCGCACCGATGGCATCCTGCATGAAGTCGCCAAGCCACCAACGCAGCTGGCCAACCGCATTGCTTCGCGACTCAAAATCATGGCCAGTCTCGACATCTCCGAGCGGCGCAAACCCCAGGACGGGCGGATCAAGATGCGCCTGTCCAAGAGCAAGTCCATCGACTTCCGGGTCAACACCCTGCCGACCCTGTGGGGCGAAAAAGTGGTGATCCGGATCCTCGATCCGTCCAGCGCGCAAATGGGCATCGATGCCCTCGGCTATGAGCCGGAGCAGAAAGACCTGTACATGGCCGCCCTCAAGCAACCACAGGGGATGATCCTGGTGACCGGGCCCACCGGTTCAGGCAAGACCGTGTCGCTCTATACCGGGCTGAACATACTCAACACCGTCGACATCAACATCTCCACTGCCGAAGACCCGGTGGAAATCAACATGGAGGGCATCAACCAGGTCAACGTCAATCCCAGGCAGGGAATGGATTTCGCCCAAGCGTTGCGCTCGTTTCTGCGCCAGGACCCGGACGTGATCATGGTCGGCGAAATCCGCGACCTCGAAACTGCCGAAATTGCCATCAAGGCCGCCCAGACCGGGCACATGGTGCTTTCCACCCTGCACACCAACAGCGCCGCGCAAACCCTGACCCGCCTGCACAACATGGGGATTCAGGGCTTCAACATTGCGACCTCGGTCAGCCTGATCATTGCCCAGCGCCTGGCGCGCAAGTTGTGCAGCCATTGCAAGAAACCCATCGAGATTCCCCGCGAGACGCTGCTCAAGGAAGGCTTCCCCGAGGAACGCATCGGCTCGTTCACGATCTATGAACCGGTCGGCTGCAATCAATGCAACGCCGGCTACAAAGGGCGAGTGGGGATTTATGAAGTGGTAAAGAACACCCCTGACCTGCAACGGCTGATCATGGCCGAAGGCAATTCACTGGAGATCGACCTCCAGATGCGTAAGGACGGCTTCAACGACCTGCGCACCTCGGGCTTGCTCAAGGCCATGCAAGGCATCACCAGCCTTGAAGAAATCAACCGGGTCACGAAGGACTGAATATGGCGGTCAAAGCAGCGAAAATCAGCGTGTATGCCTGGGAGGGCACAGATCGCAAAGGCGCGAGAATGACCGGCGAGTTGACCGGTCAAAATCCCGCGCTGATCAAGGCCCAGTTGCGCAAGCAGGGCATCAACCCGGGCAAGGTGCGGAAAATGTCCACGTCCATTTTCAGTGCCGGTAAGCGCATCAAACCCTTGGACATTGCCCTGTTTACCCGGCAGATGGCGACCATGATGAAAGCCGGCGTACCGCTGCTGCAATCGTTCGAGATCATCGGCGAAGGCTTCGATAACCCGAACATGCGCAAGTTGGTGGACGAGGTGAAACAGGAAGTCGCGGCCGGTAACAGCTTCGCTGCGGCCCTGCGCAAAAAGCCCCAGTATTTCGACGAGCTGTACTGCAACCTGGTGGATGCCGGCGAGCAGGCCGGTGCCCTGGATACCCTGCTGGAACGGGTGGCGACCTACAAGGAAAAGAGCGAAAGCCTCAAGGCCAAGATCAAGAAAGCCATGACCTACCCGCTGGCCGTGGTGTTCGTCGCAATCATTGTGACCAGCATTCTGCTGGTCAAGGTTGTGCCGCAGTTCCAGTCGGTATTCTCGGGGTTCGGCGCCGAACTGCCGGCGTTCACCGTGATGGTCATCGGTTTGTCGGAGTTCATGCAGGACTGGTGGTGGATGATACTCGGCGTGTTGGCTGGGGGGATCTTCGGCCTGCGCCATGCCTTCAAGAATTCCCCGGGCTTTCGCGACCGGACGGACACCTGGCTGCTGAAACTGCCGTTGGTTGGCGCGCTCATGTACAAGTCCGCCGTGGCCCGTTACGCCCGCACCCTGTCGACGACGTTTGCCGCCGGCGTGCCACTGGTCGAAGCCCTTGAGTCAGTGGCGGGCGCGACCGGCAATATCGTGTTCAAGCGAGCGGTGTTGCGCATCAAGCAGGACGTTTCGACCGGCATGCAGCTGAATTTTTCCATGCGTACCTCCGGCATCTTTCCGACCATGGCGATCCAGATGACGGCCATTGGCGAAGAGTCCGGCGCGCTGGACGACATGCTCGACAAGGTCGCGGGTTTCTATGAGGCCGAGGTGGACAACATGGTCGATAACCTGACCAGCCTGATGGAGCCGTTCATCATGGTGGTGCTGGGTGTTATCGTCGGCGGGCTGGTGGTTGCAATGTACCTGCCCATCTTCCAACTCGGCTCAGCGGTCTGATATGTCCTTGAACGAATTTCTGAGCCTCAACCCGCTGGCCTTCGTGATGACCGCAGGGCTGATCGGCCTGCTGATCGGCAGTTTTCTCAACGTGGTGGTCTGGCGCCTGCCGAAAATGCTCGAGCGTGAATGGCGCCTGCAGGCCCATGACGTACTGGACTTGCCAGCCGAAGCCCCCGGCCCGACCTACAACCTGATATTGCCCCACTCCGAGTGTCCCCACTGCGGCCATCGGATTCGAGTGTGGGAGAACATTCCAATACTCAGTTATCTGTTTTTACGTGGGCGATGCTCGAGCTGTGCAGCGCCGATCAGTAAACGTTACCCGCTGACCGAACTGGCCTGCGGCCTGCTGTCGGCGTTCGTCGCCTGGCATTTCGGTTTCGGCTGGCAGGCCTGCATGGTGCTGGTCCTGAGTTGGGGCCTGCTGGCGATGAGCCTGATCGATGCCGAACATCAACTGTTGCCGGACGTACTGGTGATGCCATTGATGTGGTTGGGACTGGTCCTCAACAGCTTCGGGCTCTTCGTATCACTGCATGACGCGTTCTGGGGCGCGGTGGCCGGCTACATGGCGCTGTGGACGGTGTTCTGGCTGTTCAAGCTGGTCACCGGCAAGGACGGCATCGGTTACGGTGACTTCAAGCTCCTGGCGATGCTCGGCGCCTGGGGCGGCTGGCAGATCCTGCCCATGACCATTCTGCTGTCATCGCTGGTAGGGGCCATTCTCGGGGTGATTTTGCTGCGCCTGCGGGATGCGAAAACCTCGACGCCGCTACCCTTTGGACCCTATCTGGCCATTGCCGGCTGGATTGCCTTGCTCTGGGGTGGTCAAATAACCGGCTTCTATTGGCAGTTTGTCGGTTTGAAATGAATACCCCTGTGGAAAAACCCTGGATTCTCGGCCTGACCGGCGGCATCGGCAGCGGCAAAAGCGCGGCCGCGCAGCACTTCATCGACCTCGGCGTGCACGTGGTCGACGCCGATCATGCGGCTCGCTGGGTGGTCGAACCCGGTCGCCCGGCACTGGCAAAAATCGCCGAGCACTTTGGCCCCGGCGTGTTGCAAGCCGATGGCCAGCTGGATCGTGCAGCCCTGCGCAAGCTGATCTTCGAGGTGCCGGAAGAACGCCGCTGGCTCGAAGCGCTACTGCATCCGTTGATCGCCGAGGAAATCGCCCATCATCTGGCCAAGGCACAATCGCCTTACGCGATTCTGGTTTCGCCGCTGCTGATCGAGTCCGGGCAGTACGCCATGACCCAACGGGTCCTGGTGATCGATGCCCCGGAACAGTTACAGATCGAACGCACCCTGCAGCGTGACCAGACCAGCGAACAGCAAGTCCAGGCGATCCTCAAGGCTCAGTCCAGCCGACAGGACCGCTTGAGCCATGCCGACGATGTGGTGGTCAACGACCGCGACCTCGCCTGGCTGCACAGCGAGGTCGAACGCCTGCATCACTTTTACCTTACTTTGCGTGGAGGCCAGTCATGAGCCAAACCCCGACCGTCGAATGCCCAACCTGTGGCGCCCCTGTCGAATGGAGCCCCGAGAGCAAGTTCCGGCCGTTCTGTTCGGACCGTTGCAAACTGATCGACTTGGGCGCCTGGGCGTCGGAAGAACACAAGATCCCGGTGCCCCCTGATGCCGAGGACGAGATGTTCAGCGGCGACTTCGACCCGCGTCACTGATCCCGGCCATCAGGGCCGCATAAAGCCATAGTCCTGGCCCTCGTCGAGGTTCTCGGCGAGAAACCGCAACTCATCGGCCAGGTCTTCGATATTGCGCACTGCCTTGCTCTGCTGCACCACTGCACTGAGCAAGGCGCGCAGGCTCAATCCCGGATCGAAGCCCACCTCTTGCGCCACATCCAGACTCTGACGCAACTCCTGCCTGGCCCACTCGTAGACACTCATTTCGATGCTCCTGAAGGTTTTCCGAAGCATGGATTCGTCAACGTTTTTTGGATTTGATGTGGATCAAGATTTGGGATCGTCATCTTTCCAGGGCGCCGATAGATAGCGCGTGCGATTGAACGTCTCCAGCCATTCTGGGCAAAACACCACCAACGCGCTGACCACCATGCCGTTGATGAACGCTTCCGGAAAAATCAGCAGCCAAAGGTAACCGACAAAGTCTTCCAGCCAGTACGGCATGACGAATCGCTCGTCGTACCACAGCAGCGTGAGCGTCAGGATCAGGCACAACAAGGCCGACAGCGCAGCGGCAAAAAAACCGGAACAGAAGATGTACACGAAGGGATTACGTGGCTGCGCGCGCTCCACCAGGATGGCGCAGCACTCGGTGACCAGCACCGGCAGCAGGATCAGCAGAGCGCCATTGACCCCGACAGCGGCCAGGTCCTGACGCCCGAGCAACACCAAGCCCACCTGCGCGACCAACCCGCCGACAATCGCCAACGGCCAATCCAGCAGTAAGGTCACGGCGGTCATGCCGATGAAGTGATAGGACACGCCGGTATCGAAGTCCCGTCGCACCAGCCACAGCATAAACAACGCGAACACCGTACCGAACAGCAGATGCTGGCGGCGGCTGTCGCTGAACAGTTCGACCCATGGCGCTCGTGCAATTGCCCAGATCAGCGCCGGTATATAGATCAGCCAACCCACCGTCAGGGTTTGGGATGACAGTAACTCGGCACCGATCATGGCTGGGCACACTCCTTTGTCTTACCAGAAGAGAACAGGTCATCAGTCTACACCGGCCTTTACTCCCTTCGACTTCGGGTTGGTATACACATTTGTACCGGCCCCGGGGGTGCTCCACGATTGGGTACATATCCATTTCTGCGGTAACGACCACCTAGGGTTCCGCCCTTACGGCGGGTCACTTTCGAAAAGCGCGAAAGTAACCAAAGCGCTTTGCCCCGCCATTCGGTGCCTCGCTTAGGCTCGGCATACCCTCACTCCGGCATTGCTCCGGGGGCCCGCCGCCATCGGCCATCCATGGCCGGGGGCGGCTACCGCGGCATCCCTGCCGCGGTGCCCCCTGCGCAATACCTGCGTTCGGCCTCTGGGAAAGGGGCGGATAGATCAAGATCAAAAACCAAAGCAACGGCAAGATCAAAAGATCGCAGCCTTCGGCAGCTCCTACAGGGGAATGCGTTCACTTGAAGTCAGGCCGGCCGGTAGGCCGCCTCGCTTTTGCTTTGGCGGTGCACGCCCCCTCGAGAGGCCGAGTGGAGGTTCTGCGCAGTGGGCAACCCGGCATGGATGCCGGGTTAGCCGCCCCCGGCCATGGATGGCCGATGGCGGCGGGCCCACGGAGCAGGACCGGAGCGAGGGCATGCCGAGCCTAAGCGAGGCACCGAACGAAAGGGGCAAGAGCCTTTGGTTACTTTGGGCTTTTCAAAGTGACTCGCTGTAAGAGCGAAACCGCCAGCCGGCACTACCGCAGAAACGGATATGCACACAATCAACAGCGATTGTTACATTTCTCGCAAGACTGAATCAGACCCAGCCCCCTTTATCGCCCACAGGCAAAGACTAAAATTCAGACACTGGAACCCACACAGAGCACAGAAAAATGAAAACCCTGACCAGCCTGTTCCTGACCCTCGCCGCCACCTCGGCCCTGGCCGCCAACGAGCCAGCCGCTGCCACCCCGTACAACCCGGCACAACCACTGGACATCGCCAAGGTCGTTTCAGTGACAGACACCGCAACCGCCTGCGGAGTCGTGCCAGCGACCATGGAATATATCGACCATCAGGGCCAGACCCATCGCGTGACGTACGAAGTCATGGGCAACTGCACCACCGATCTGTGATCGCTCCGGTCATAACAACTTCCATGTGTAGCTGAGAATCAGGCGGTTCTCGTCGATATCACTGCGGTAGTTGGAGCGCGCCATGGCGTTGCGCACGCGGATCCCGAGGCCTTTGAGGCTGCCGCTTTGCAACACATAGCCGATGTCCAGATCGCGCTCGCGGTCCTTACCTTCAAACCCCTTGCCGGTGTCGACGTTATTGCCGGTGATGTAACGCACGGTGCTGGTCAGCCCCGGCACACCGAGGGCGGCGAAGTCGTAGTCGTAACGCGCCTGCCAGGAACGCTCGTCGGCGTAGGCAAACTCGTAGGTCGGCACCTCGTTGCCCAACGGAGTGATGTTGGCAAACACTCGCGGGAAGGCGCTGTCGCCGAACATACCCTGATAGCCGACATAAAACGTGTGACCGCCGCGCTTGGCCGACAGCAAAGAGAAGAACGCCTGGTTGTCGATGTTGCCCAGTAATTTTTTGCCGTCCTCACGCGAATCGTAATAGCCAAGGTTGGCGCCCAGGGTCCAGTCCCCCAACGGCTCGCTGTGCTTGAAGCCGAGAAAGCGCTGGTTGTAGATATCCTCCAATTGCCCGAACCAGGCGCTGACCGAGCTGCGTTTATCATTGAACGCGTAGTCGGCGCCGGCAAAGTTGAAACCATCGCTGCTGACCTGACGCTGGGGTACATGACCGAGCATGGCTTGCATCTTTTCATCTCCAGCCTCGTTGCGCAGGCTGGTCGAACTCAAATGACCGCCCTGTAAGGTCAGGCCATCGATCTCATTGGAGCTGATGCTTGCGCCCTGATAACTGGGCGGCAACAGACGGATATCGCTGAAGGCCAGCACCGGCAGGTTGGGTTGCAGCTCCCCCATCTTCAATTCGGTCTTGGAGTAACGCGCCTTCAGCGCGCCCTCCAGACGACTGTATTCATTCGCCGCGCGTCCATCATTGCGCACCGGCAGCAAACCGGTATTGACCCGGTCCGGGCTGCTGTCGAGTTTGAGGCCGAGCAGGCCAATGACATCCACACCAAAACCGACAGGCCCCTGGGTATAACCGGATTTGACGTTGAGAATGAAGCCCTGTGCCCACTCTTCGGCCTTCGACTGTTTATTGGCCCCGACGATGTCGGAGAAGTCCCGGCTGAAGTAGTAATTGCGCGCTTGCAAGGTGGCGGTGGTGTCTTCGATGAAGCCGCCCTCGGCGGCCACCGCACCGGTGGAGAAACTCGAGACGACAGCGATGGACAACACTGACCCGGTTGTTGGAAAAATCTGTTTCATCGTTTTTTCTCTTATTTTTATTGATCGACAGGTTGAAGTGCTTCAGTCGCAGCATTTGCGCTGCGAGCGATGGGACGCCGGGCGTTTAACAACCAGTGGGTGACCATGCCGAAAATCAGTCCCCAGAAAGCGGCAGACAACCCAAACAGCGACATACCCGAGGCGGTGGAGAGAAAGGTCACCAATGCGGCTTCATGATCACTCGGCACCGCCATTGCGCCAGCCAGTGCCCCGGCGATCGCGGAGAACAGCGCCAGCCCGGCCAGGGCCGCGATCAACTCCTTGGGAAACGCCGAAAACAACGAAACCAGCGTGGCGCCGAAGATCCCCAGCACCAAATAACAGAGACCGCCCACCACCCCGGCCACATAGCGTTTGTCCGGGTTTTCATGGGCCTCGCGACCGGTACAGATGGCGGCGGTAATCGCCGCCAGATTCAGCCCGTGACAACCGAACGGCGCCAACAGCGCAGTGCCCAACGCACTGCTGGCGATGATCGGGCCGGCGGGCGTTGCGTAGCCGCTGGCGCGCAGCACCGCCATGCCGGGGACAAACTGGCCGGTCAGCGCCACCATCACCAGCGGCAAGGCGATATTCAGCGTCGCGCTCAAACTGAACGCAGGCGTGACCCACACTGGCGTGGCCAAACCGATCACCAGCGCTTCGCGGTGCAAATCACCGGCGAGAAACGCGATGGAACAGCCCACCAGCAGCACCATCAACACCGCATAACGCGGCATCACCCGTTTGCAGATCAGGTACGTGGCAAACATCGCCAGCACCAGCTGCGGCTTGCCTTGCAACGAGACGAACAACCCGGTGCCGAAACTGAACAAAATCCCCGCCAGCATCGCCGCCGCAATCGCCGCGGGCAGTTTGCCGATGATCCGGTCAAATGCCCCCGACACCCCGACCAGAAAGATAATCAGGCTGCTGACCAGGTACGCGCCCACCGCTTCGGGCATGGATATTCCAGGCAACAACGCCACCAGCAACGCCGAACCCGGCGCCGACCACGCAATGATCACCGGCACCCGGTAACGCAGGCTCAAACCGATACCGAGCACGGCGCTGCCGATGGAAATCGCCCAGACCCACGACGACAGCACTTCTCGCGAGAGGTGCGCGGTTTCGGCGGCTTGAAAGATGATCACCAAGGGGCCCGCGTAGGAAATCACCGTCGCGATAAATCCGGCGACGGCAGCCGACAAGGAAAAATCCCGGAATAACGCTTTCATGAAACGTCGCCGACAGACCCGTCACACGAACCATGGCGCAGGCCCGACAGCGCTTGTTTGACACTGCGCTGACTGCTGATCGCGAACACGGTCATGGCAATGGCGGCCACTGCACCGGGCAAGGCAAACGCCATGAAGTTCAGTTGCAGCGGCAGGCTGATCCCCAGCAAGGCACCGCCCAGCAGCGGGCCGACGATGGCGCCGTTGCGGCCGATGCCCGACGCCCAGCCCAAACCGGTGGAGCGAATGGCCATGGAGTAGAACTGCGCGGCGCAGGCGTACAGCAGAATCTGCGAGCCGATGGTGGTGGCGCCAGCGATGGCGATCAGCAGGTACAACACCGGCATCGGACTGTTGAAGCCAAGCAAGGTGATCGATACGGCTGCACCGGCGAAGAACATCGCCAACACGCGCGGCAGGTTGTGTTTGTCACCCAGCACACCGCCGCCGACCGCGCCGAAAATGGCGCCGAAGTTGAGCACCAGTAGGAACGACAGGCTCGAGCCCAGGCTGTAACCGGCGTTGGCCATCAGTTTCGGCAGCCAGGAACTCAAGGCGTAGACCATCAGCAAGCAGCAGAAAAATGCCAGCCACAGCATCAGCGTGCGCAGCGCCCGCCCCTCACGAAACAACTGCAACACCGGGGTGCCGCTGCCCTTCACTTCGCTCATGTGCAGCTGATCGCCGGTTTGCGCGATGTACGCCGGATCGACTCGCTGGAGAATGTTGCGCGCCTCTTCATTGCGCCCCTGACGCAGCATGAAGCCCACCGATTCAGGCAGGAAGTACATGATCAACGGCAACAGCAGCAACGGCAGCACTGCCACGTAAAACACCGACTGCCAGCCGAAACTTGGGATCAGCACGATGCCGAGCCCCGCCGAGAGCATGCCGCCCACGGAGTAGCCACTGAACATGATCGCCACCAGCGTGCTGCGGATTTTCTTCGGCGCATATTCGTTCATCAGCGCCACGACGTTGGGCATCACCCCGCCAATACCCAGCCCGGCAATGAACCGACAGAGGCCAAACTCGGTGGGGTTACTGGCAAAACCGTTGAGCACGGTAAAACCGCTGAACAGCATCACGCACAGGGTGATGGCTTTTTTACGACCGATCTTGTCTGACAGCGGGCCGAAAAACAGCGCGCCGAACATCATTCCAAACAGTGCATAACTTCCCAGTGCGCCGGCTTGCAGAGGACTGAGCCCCCACTCTTTCATCAGCATCGGCAACACCACGCCGTAGATCACCAAATCGTAACCGTCGAAAATGATGATCAGGGCGCACCAGAACAGCACCATCCAGTGAAAGCGGTTGAATCGTGCCTTGTCGATAACCTCATGTACGTCAATCTTGCGCATGGCATCTATCTCTTGTTGTTGTTTTTTTAAGAGTCGGTAACGCGGCTAACGTCCGTACAGCCGAGGGTAAAGTCGCCAGGCACGGGGCAATATCCGCTTTGCGCAGATCGCTATCCGTTTTGTGCACCGCCCGGAACCGGGCGTTGGGCGGGGAAAGAGGGTCTTGAATCAGAGAAACCTGTGGCGAGGAGCACGTCTATGCTGGATTTACCCGGCTCATGCCTTTGCTCCTATAGGAGGAAAAATCGATGGTTCCCACGCCCATTTCCGAAAAGGCTTTTTCCCGAGGTCTGCTCGATGTACTGATTCGTGCCGGGTTGATCGCCGTTCTGGTGGTTTTCTGCTTCCAGATATTCAGTCCATTCCTCGATCTGATGCTGTGGTCGATAATTCTGGCAATCACCCTCTACCCGTCACAAGTCAGGTTCAAAGGCGCGCTGGGAAACAAGGATGGGCTCAGCGCGACGCTGATTGTGCTGATCGCCATCTGCATCCTTATGGTGCCTGCCTATTTGTTGGGAACCTCGATTGCAGACTCCGTGGAACGGGCGATAAGCATGGTCAAAAGTGACAGTTTCCATATCCCCCCTCCGTCCGACGCGGTGGCCGGCTGGCCACTTGTGGGCAAACCCCTTCATGGCTTATGGACACAAGCTGTCACCAACCTGCCCGACCTGCTACAGAAGTTCATACCGCAAATCAAAGATGTCAGCCTCTCCCTGCTGAGCAAGCTGGCGGGGGCCGGCATGGGGCTCCTTTTATTTATCTTTGCCCTGATTATTGCCGGTATTTTTTTAGCCTATGGTGAAAGTGGCCACCGCAGCGCAGTGCAAATCGCTTCGCGCTTCTGCGGCCCGGTCAAGGGACCGAAAATCACCGAGCTGTGCACCGCGACCATCCGGGCAGTGGCGTTGGGCGTGGTCGGCATCGCCTTCATCCAGATGCTGTTGATCGGCATCGGCTTTGTGTCCATGGGCATCCCCGGCGCAGGTCTTCTCGCCTTGGCGGTGCTGCTTATTGGCATCATGCAATTACCGGCCACCCTGATTACCCTTCCGGTCATCGTCTACGTCTTCGCGAACGAAGGTGCCAGTACGGCGACCATTGTGTTTGCCATCTATGTCTTCGTTGCGGGCCTGGTCGATAACGTCCTCAAGCCGTTGCTGCTAGGTCGAGGTGTCGATGTGCCAATGCCGGTGGTGCTGATCGGTGCCTTGGGCGGCATGGTCACGAGCGGTATCCTCGGCCTGTTTATCGGCCCTGTGATATTGGCGGTCGGTTATCGGCTGTTCTGGCAATGGGTGGATGATCAAGCGCAAGAACCCGGGACAGACCGCCAGGGACCGACCTGACACGTCTGCCGAGGATATCGCCATGCTGTTGAATCTACTCGCCGGTCTCCCTGTGATGCTGTTCTGCCTGCTGATGCAAGCCGTTTTCATAACTATCTGTTTGCGCCATTACGTGCATTTCAGGCATACCCATCCAAATCGTGAATCGCAATGGCTGAATATCCTGTTGCTGTCGATGGTCATGGTGCTGATGTTGCTCGGCAATTTCGTGCAGATCGCCATCTGGGCCACCCTGTTCATGTTGCTCGACGAATTCGACGAATTCGCCACTGCGCTCTATCACTCGGCAGTCAACTTCGCCACGCTGGGCTATGGCGATATCATCATGTCCCCACGCTGGCGTCTGCTTGGCCCACTGGAAGCAGCCAACGGCATCCTGATGTTTGGTGTCTCTACCTCAGTCATGACCGCTGCGGTGATGGATGTCATCAAACACAGCATGGAAAGGCTACAACAGCGCGAACACCTATAGGTACGTCAGAAAAAGCAGGTAAGGTTCTATCTGAAGAAATCGCGACAGCCTTTTTTCTTTTGCGACAGACTTTATTATTCAGATCACATTTGAACGCTAAGCTTGGGCCTATGGATGACTCAGATTATTTACGCCTGCTGACCATTGCGGCCGAGCAAGCCAACACGTTCCTTTCCAATGCCCGCAAATGGGAGCGTGAGCGTTGGGTTTGCCAGCGCCTGCTGCAAGGTCTGAACATTCCCTATCGCGCCGACGAGTTTGCCCCCGCCGGAGAGCCGCCGGACGTGCTGTTTCGCGACGCGAATTTCGAGGTGTTCTTCGTGCTCGACGAGGGCCGGCGCCTCAATGATGAATGGCGTGATGAGCTGCAACGTCGGCGCAGCGCGTTCTCCCTGAGCCAGCTGGTGCGCCGCGAGGCCAAGCCCCGGCGCATCCCGGCTAATGAATTTCTGCTGAGACTGGCGCCAACCTTGCGCAAAAAAGCCCACAACTACAAAGAGCGCGGCATGGACCTGGGGGATCTGGACATCATCGCCTTCGCCAGCCTCAAGCGCGAAGTGCTGGACCTCAACAGCCACTTCCCGCCGCCCACCGAATACCTGCGCCAGGGCTGGCGCTCGTTGTCGCTGGTCGGCCCGACCTTCGCCCGCGTACTCTTCGCCCACCCGGATGCCCCGGATTTCCTGCGCAGCAACCTGGGGCGCAGCATCGTCTTCGATGTCGGGATCAGCTTGTGAGTCCCGCCACATATAGCGGCAACCCTGCACAGGATGGCGCAATCACTGGCCGAATGTTACAAAGCGCAATCGTTCACCCGAACCACATGCACCGTTCAACGCTTGCAGACAATCTGCTGTAACGTCTGCACATTCAGCAACGTCTACCCGACGAGGCCTTTATGACCAGCCGCCTGAACCCCGACGACCAGAAGCATGTCGAAGAGTACCTGCACCTGTCCCAGCACCAAGTCGAGCGCCGGCCTTTCCGGCCGTGGATGCTCCTGGTGGTGGTGTTGGCAGTGACCATTGGCCTGGGCCTGTTGAGCCGCTTGATCAGTTACCTGACGCTATGAGCTGCCTTGCGCTCGCTCGGGTAACGGTACCGATTTCTTTTAGCCTTGCGAGATATCCCCATGACTCATCGTATTGTCATCGTTGGCGGCGGCGCCGGCGGTCTGGAGTTGGCTACCCGTCTGGGTAAGACTCTGGGCAAGCGCGGCACGGCCAGTGTGATGCTGGTCGACGCGAACCTGACCCACATCTGGAAACCGCTGTTGCACGAAGTGGCCGCTGGATCGCTCAACTCTTCCGAAGACGAACTCAACTATGTTGCCCAGGCAAAATGGAACCATTTCGAGTTCCAGCTGGGGCGCATGAGCGGGCTCGATCGCACACAGAAGAAAATCCAGCTGGCCGCCACCTACGACGACGCTGGCCTTGAACTGGTACCCGCGCGCGAAGTGCCTTACGACTCGCTGGTGATCGCGGTCGGCAGTACCACCAACGACTTCGGCACTCAAGGCGCGGCGCAACACTGCCTGTTCCTCGACACCCGCAAACAGGCCGAGCGCTTCCATCAGCAATTGCTCAATCACTACCTGCGCGCGCACGCCGGACAGACCGACACCGTGCAACAGATCAGCGTGGCCATCGTCGGCGCCGGTGCCACCGGGGTCGAACTGGCAGCGGAACTGCACAACGCCGCCCATGAACTGGCGGCTTATGGCCTGGACCGGATCAAGCCGGAAAACATGCACATCACCCTGATCGAAGCCGGGCCACGGGTTCTCCCGGCGCTGCCGGAGCGGATCGGCGGGCCTGTGCATAAAACCCTGGAGAAACTCGGGGTCAACGTCATGACCAATGCCGCGGTCAGCGAAGTGACCGCCGACAGCCTGATTACCGCCGACGGCCAGGTAATCAACGCCAGCCTCAAAGTCTGGGCCGCCGGGATTCGTGCGCCGGGTTTCCTCAAGGACATCGATGGCCTGGAAACCAACCGCATCAACCAGCTGCAAGTGCTGCCGACCCTGCAAACCAGCCGCGACGAGAACATCTTCGCCTTCGGTGACTGCGCGGCCTGCCCGCAACCGGGCAGCGACCGCAATGTGCCGCCGCGCGCCCAGGCGGCCCACCAACAGGCTTCGTTACTGGCCAAATCGCTGAAACTACGGATCGAAGGCAAGGCCCTGCCGGAATACAAATACACCGACTATGGCTCGCTGATTTCGCTGTCGCGTTTTTCGGCTGTGGGTAACTTGATGGGCAACCTGACCGGCAGCGTGATGCTCGAGGGCTGGCTGGCGCGGATGTTTTACGTGTCGCTGTACCGCATGCACCAGATGGCGCTGTATGGCGCGTTCCGTACGGCGATGTTGATGCTGGGTAGCAAGATTGGGCGTGGGACCGAGCCGCGGCTCAAGTTGCATTAAGAGCTTCGGCGTCACTTAGGGCCTCTTCACGGGCAAGCCTCGCTCCTACAGTTCGGAGTCAAATCGAAAGATGCGATCGACTCCCCCGTAGGAGAGAGGCTTGCCCGCGAATCATGCGTCCCGGTCCAACTTCCTGACACCTATGTGTCTCACTGTATCTGCCCCACGATTTCACCCCTTCGCTTACAAACTCCCTCCTTGCACGACACAGTAGCGATACACCGCGCCCGCTAAATGGCCACACCCGAGCAAGGCACCGCCTGCTTCGGTCATCGCCGCACTTGCGTGGCGTCCTCTATCGAACGGTTGTGTCGTGCAACCCAGGAGATTAGTAATGTCCCGTACCACTACTCTCAGCAAAAACACCGTTGGCCTGCTCGGAGCCGTCCTGGCCGGCGGCCTGATGTTGTCCGGTTCCGTATTCGCCGCGCAGCCACTGACCCAGGGCTACATGGTCGCCTCCGCCGAAACTTCGGTAAAAACCCCAGAAGGCAAATGTGGCGAAGGCAAGTGCGGCGATGCCTCGATGGCCAAGACCGACACCGATGGCGATGGTCAGGTGTCCCGTGCGGAGTTCCTGAAAGTGGCGCCCAAGGGCGACTTCGACAAGATCGACACTAACCACGATGGTCAAATCTCGGAACAAGAGGCTTTCGACAATGTGAAAGCCAGCTACGAAGCCAATGGCAAAAAAATGCCAAAAGGCTTGTTCGAGCACCTGAAAGACAACAGCTAAGCCAATGAAGACCAGGCCCTGCTTCTCCATCGAGGAGCGGGGCTTTTTTTCGTCCGGCGGATTTACAACTGAAACCGCTGCACCATAGTCCGTAACGAATTGGCCAACTGCGACAGCTCATGGCTGGAGGCGCTAGTCTGATCGGCGCCAGCAGCGGAGCGTACCGACAAATCGCGAATGTTCACCAGGTTGCGATCAACTTCACGCGCCACTTGCGCCTGCTCCTCGGCGGCGCTGGCGATCACCAGGTTGCGTTCGTGGATCTGGTGAACCGAAGCGGTGATGGTCTGCAGCGCTTCGCCCGCATGCTCCGCCAACGCCAGGGTGCTGGCTGCCCGCGAGGAGCTGGCTTGCATGGAGTCCAGCGCCCGGGTTGAGCCAGTACGCATGCCCTGAACCATTTGTTCGATTTCCTGAGTCGACTGTTGCGTGCGGTACGCCAAGGCACGCACTTCGTCGGCAACCACCGCGAAACCTCGACCACTTTCGCCCGCACGCGCCGCTTCGATGGCCGCGTTGAGGGCGAGCAAATTGGTCTGTTCGGCAATGGCACGAATCACATCCAGCACCTTGCCGATGTCCTGAGACTGGCTGGCCAGCGACTGCACCAAGCCGCCCGTCGTCTGCACGTCGCTGGCAAGGGCGCTGATGGCACTCACGGTTTCGCTCACTCGCTGATGGCCGACGTGTGCCGACTCACTGGATTGGCGCGTGGCGTCAGAGGTAGAAACCGCGTTGCGTGCGACCTCCTCCACCGCGGTGGTCATTTCGGTGACGGCTGTCGCCGCTTGTTCAATCTCGTTGTTCTGCTGTTGCAGATTCTGGGTGCTGTCGAGGGTGACCGCGTTCAATTCATCGGCTGCCGTCGCCAATTGCGCCGCCGAACCGCTGATGCCCTGCAAGGTGTCACGCAGGTTGTGTTGCATGGTCGCCAGCGCCTTGAGCAAGCGGCTCACTTCGTCGTTGCCATGGGTCTCGATGGGGCGGGTCAGATCGCCTCGTGCCACGTTTTCCGCAGCGTTCAACGCCTCTGCCAAGGGTTTGACGATGCTACGGGTCAACAGCATCGCAAGGCCGACCGTGGCCAGCGCCGCGAGGGCAATAAACAGGCTGACGATCATCCGGGAGGTGGCATAGTGCTCTTGGGATTTCCGGCTCTCGGCGGCCACTAGCCGGGTGAACAGTTCCGCCAGATCGTTGAGCTGTTTGCCCGAACCGTCGACAACAGTCTTCATGTCGACCAGAAGTAGTTTGGTCAGCTCGTCACGCCTCCCTTGCTCAGCGAGGGTGAAGGATTGGGCGATGCCGCTGCCGTAGGCGGCGAAGGTTTTTTTGAACTGGTCATACAACTCCTGGCCCTCAGGGGAGGTGACCAATTTGTCATAAGCGGCAATTTTCTCGCTCAATTCCTTGTCGCGCGTGTCCATTTGGCTGCGGTAAGTGGCGATGTTCTTCGGATCTTGATCCAAGGCCATGCGCAGGGAAATGGTACGGATGCGCAGCATGAGCTCGCGGATCTCGTCACCGCCGCGAATGCTCGGCAACCATTGGGCCTCCACCGCCACCTCGCTGTCGCGAATGCTCGACATCTGCCCCAGTGCAAATACCCCGAGCAATGCCACCAGTACCGCGATCAAGGCAAAACCCAGCGCGGCGCGAGGGGCAATATTCAGCTGACGAAGAAACATAACGAGCGCCTTTGTTTTTATTGGCTGGAGTCGAGGCCCTGTCCGTGCCCCGTTAGCTCGTTATCGGCAAGTTGTACGATGACTTGAAGCGATCTGCTTTTTCGCAGACAAAAAAAATCCCCGTATCTTTCGATACGAGGATTTTTAATATGGTCGGGGTAAGGGGATTCGAACTCCTGACATCCTGCTCCCAAAGCAGGCGCGCTACCGGACTGCGCTATACCCCGGTAAAAAAAAGGCACCTTTGAAAGGCGCCTTCTGCGAACAGAGCTTTTGGCGTCTGATCTTAAGATTCGATCCCAGCGTTAACTGGTTTCAAAAATGGTGGGTCGTGTGGGATTCGAACCTACGACCAATTGGTTAAAAGCCAACTGCTCTACCAACTGAGCTAACGACCCAAAAATGGTCGGGGTAAGGGGATTCGAACTCCTGACATCCTGCTCCCAAAGCAGGCGCGCTACCGGACTGCGCTATACCCCGGTTTGAAATTGGCTCCGTGACCAGGACTCGAACCTGGGACCCAATGATTAACAGTCATTTGCTCTACCGACTGAGCTATCACGGAACTACATATTTCAATTTACAACTGTGAAGCTTGCTTCACCTCTTCGACCCGTTCGCATCGCTGCGTTCGTGTGTCTGAGGCGCGCTATTCTACAATCTTAAGCACCTCTGTCAACCCCCTAAATTGCTTTCAAGTTAATGATTTGCAACTTATTTCAGATTCCTGCTTGGGGAGCAGAAACCCTCTCGGGGTGACTTACTGCGGGGCGCACTTTACAAGCATTTTCCTTTGAGTTCAACAGCCTATCGAAAAAAAGGCCTCGCAATGCGAGGCCTCTTTCATTTTGTTGCCACTGGGGATCAGACAAAGACGATTTCGTCGTGCTCCACCACACCTTTGGCGGTCTCTCCGGGCATGAAACGACCCGATAGAATCAGCTGTGCCAGCGGGTTCTCGATCCAACGCTGGATCGCCCGTTTGAGCGGCCGTGCGCCATAGACTGGGTCGTAACCGACGGCGATCAGCTTATCCATCGCTTCCGGACTCAGCTCAAGCTTCAGCTCGCGCTCGGTCAGACGGCTACGCAGGCGACCCAACTGGATCTCGGTAATGCCCGCGATCTGATCCCGAGCCAGTGGCTCGAAGATCACCACTTCGTCGACCCGGTTGATGAACTCCGGCCGGAAGTGCGTGGAAATCGCATCCATCACCGCTGCACGCTGCGCTTCGCGATCCCCTATCAGTTCCTGGATCTGTACCGAGCCCAGGTTGGAGGTCATGACGATCACGGTATTTTTGAAATCCACCGTGCGGCCATGGCTGTCGGTCAAACGGCCATCTTCGAGCACTTGCAGCAAGATGTTGAACACATCCGGGTGGGCCTTCTCGACCTCATCCAGCAGGATCACTGAATAAGGCTTGCGACGCACCGCCTCGGTCAGGTAACCGCCCTCCTCATAGCCCACGTAGCCCGGTGGCGCGCCGATCAGACGAGCCACGGAATGCTTCTCCATGAACTCGGACATGTCGATCCGTACCATCGCCTCTTCAGTATCAAAGAGGAACTCGGCCAGCGCCTTGCACAACTCGGTTTTACCGACACCGGTCGGGCCGAGGAACATGAACGAACCGCTCGGGCGATTCGGATCGGACAACCCGGCACGGGAACGCCGCACTGCGTTGGAGACGGCGATCACTGCTTCGTCCTGACCGATCACACGTTGGTGCAACAGGCTTTCCATCTTCATCAGTTTTTCGCGCTCGCCCTCGAGCATTTTCGCCACGGGGATGCCGGTCCATTTCGACACGACTTCAGCGATCTCTTCTTCAGTCACCTTGCTGCGCAACAACTGGTTTTCGCTTTTACCGTGCTGGTCGACCATTTGCAGGCTGCGCTCCAGATCCGGGATTACCCCGTATTGCAGCTCGGCCATGCGGTTCAGGTCGCCTTTACGGCGCGCGGCTTCCAGTTCCTGACGGGACTGTTCGATTTTCTGCTGGATCTGTGCCGAACCCTGGACCTCGGCTTTTTCCGAGTTCCAGATCTCTTCGAGATCCGAATACTCACGCTCGTGACGGGCGATTTCTTCCTGCAATTTTTCCAGACGTTTCTTCGCCGCGTCGTCGCTTTCTTTCTTCAGCGCCTGGGATTCCACCTTCAGCTGAATCAGGCGACGCTCCAGACGGTCCAGCACTTCCGGCTTGGAATCGATTTCCATGCGGATGCGGCTGGCGGCTTCGTCGATCAGGTCGATGGCCTTGTCCGGCAACTGGCGGTCCGTGATGTAGCGATGACTGAGCTTGGCCGCGGCGATGATTGCACCGTCGGTGATTGCCACCTTGTGGTGAACTTCGTAGCGCTCTTTCAGACCACGCAGGATGGCGATGGTGTCTTCTTCGCTCGGCTCGTCCACCAAGACCTTCTGGAAGCGCCGCTCGAGGGCCGCATCCTTCTCTATATATTGACGGTACTCGTTGAGCGTGGTCGCACCGACGCAATGCAGCTCACCGCGAGCCAATGCCGGTTTGAGCATGTTGCCCGCGTCCATCGAGCCTTCGCCCTTGCCCGCGCCGACCATGGTGTGCAATTCGTCGATGAACAGAATGATCTGCCCTTCCTGCTTCGACAGTTCATTGAGCAGGGACTTGAGGCGCTCTTCGAACTCACCGCGGTATTTGGCACCGGCAATCAATGCCCCCATGTCCAGGGACAAAAGGCGCCTGCCTTTGAGACCGTCCGGCACTTCACCGTTGATGATGCGCTGAGCCAGGCCTTCGGCGATGGCGGTTTTACCCACGCCAGGTTCACCGATCAGCACCGGGTTGTTCTTGGTGCGGCGTTGCAGTACCTGAATGGTGCGGCGAATTTCATCGTCACGGCCGATCACCGGATCGAGCTTGCCCTCTTCGGCGCGCTTGGTCAGGTCGATGGTGTATTTATCCAGCGCCTGCCGAGACTCCTCCTGGTTGGCGTCATTAACCGCCTCACCGCCGCGCAGATTGTTGATCGCGTTTTCCAGCGCCTTTTTGCTCACGCCCTGGCCGAGCAGCAATTTGCCGAGCTTGCTGTTCTCGTCCATCGCGGCGAGCAGCACCAGTTCGCTGGAGATGAATTGGTCACCCTTCTGCTGGGCCAGGCGATCGGCCTGGTTGAGCAGGCGTGCCAGATCCTGCGACATGTTCACGTCGCCGGTCGGGTTCTGGATTTTCGGCAGCTGATCGAGCGCTTTGGTCAGTTCTTTACGCAGGCTGTTGACGTCGAAACCCACCTGCATCAGCAGGGGTTTGATCGAACCGCCCTGCTGTTCAAGCATGGCCTGCATCAAATGCGCCGGTTCAATGGCCGGATGATCGAGGCCGACAGCCAGGGACTGGGCGTCGGACAAGGCTAACTGCAGCTTGCTGGTTAAACGGTCTATACGCATGGGTTCACCTTCCTTTTGAGCAGGCCGGACCTATAAACATCCCGAATAAAGAAACCTGCCAGATACCGCTATAGATGTGGTCGATTCTGGGAGATTCAAGCGTCGTGCAGTTGATGTAGATCAGAGAAGTCTAGCGTTCGAGCCAGATCAGAGAGGCAAACCGGCCGGTGCGTGGACTGCGGCGGTAAGAAAAGAAGCGAGGATCAGTCACGGTACAGAATCCGCCGCCATAAACAGCGGTAACCCCGCGAGCGGCCAGACGTAAACGCGCCAGTTCATAGATGTCGGCCATGAACTTGCCGGCATTCTGGCTCGGCACGAAGGCTTTGGCTGCTTCAGGCAATTGCTGGACGAAGGTTTCGCGCACTTCCGGGCCGACTTCAAAGGCTTGAGGGCCAATGGCCGGGCCGAGCCAGACCAGTACGTCTTCGGGCGGTACAGCCAGACTGTCGAGGGTCGCCTCCAGCACACCCGCCGCCAGCCCGCGCCAACCGGCATGGGCGGCAGCGACGCGGGTGCCGGCACGGTCGCAAAACAGCGCAGGAAGGCAGTCGGCGGTCATCGCTGTGCAAGCGATACCGGGTGTTGCCGTCCAGCTGGCGTCGGCAGTGGCTACCAGGTTCGGGTCCGCTTGGGCCACGACAATGCCGTGAACCTGTTGCAACCAGGCCGGCTGAATCGAGAAACGATCGGTGAGACGACGGCGGTTTTCGGCGACGGCTTCAGGGCTGTCGTCGACGTGATCGCCGAGGTTGAGGCTGTCGAACGGCGCCAGACTGACGCCGCCCGCACGGGTGGTAACGCAGGCTTTGACGCTGGCCGGCGCGGGCCAGTCAGGCGTCAGCCAGGTCATCCGATGAACGCCTCGCGGTCTTGCTTGAGCAGCGACAGCAACCAGACGAAGTCATCCGGCAGTGGCGATTCCCAGCTCATGCGTTTACCGGTGGTCGGATGATCCAGCTCCAGGAACCGCGCATGCAGCGCCTGACGCGGGAAATTCTTCAGGGATTCGACCATGGTCACGCTGGCGGCCGGTGGAATACGGAAACGACCGCCATAGGCCGGATCTCCGACCAACGGGTAGTTGATGTGCGCCATGTGCACGCGAATCTGGTGCGTACGACCGGTTTCCAGCTTCACTCGCACATGAGTGTGGGAGCGGAAACGCTCGAGCACGCGGTAGTGACTGACGGCTTGCTTGCCACCTTCCATCACCGCCATGCGCTGGCGTTGCTGGCCGTGACGACCGATCGGCGCGTTGATCTTGCCGCCTGCGGTCACTACACCAATCACGATGCACTCGTAGATCCGGCTGACGCTGCGGCTCTGCAATTGCGTGACCAGCTGTGTCTGCGCCTGAATGGTCTTGGCCACCACCATCAGACCGGTGGTGTCCTTGTCCAGGCGATGCACGATACCGGCGCGGGGCACATTGATGATGTCCGGCACGTGGTGCAGCAAGGCGTTGAGCAAGGTGCCGTCGGCGTGACCGGCGGCCGGATGCACCACCAGGCCCGCAGGCTTGTTGATCACCAGGATGTCGTCGTCTTCATAGACGATGTCCAGCTCGATGTCTTGAGCGATCCATTCGCCCTGAGCTTCCTGCTCGGCAGTCAGTTCAAGAATGGCGCCACCGTGAACGATGTCTCGCGGGCGGATAACCGCCCCATCCACAGTCAGGCGGCCGTCTTTGATCCAGGCGGAAAGGCGCGAGCGCGAGTGCTCAGCGAATAATTGTGCGGCGACTTGATCGAGGCGTTGGCCGCCCAATTCGGACGGCACCTCTGCGCGAAGTTCAATTTTATCGGACATGCTCAGACTAGGCGTCGGCACAGCCTTTGGTTTCGGCTGCGCGCTTGTGGTTAAATACGGCGTCTTTTGCCCCGAGGCTTTTCAACGGGGCACTCATCATAACAGGACGGCCCCGCCCAAGACAGCGGCCGTCATAGGGACGCAAGCCGCCATGCAAGTGAAACACCTGCTGCTGATCGCCATCCTCGCATTGACCGCTGCTTGCTCATCGAAGGAAGTCGTAGACGAAAACCTGAGCGAAGTCGAGCTGTACCAGCAGGCTCAGCACGATCTGGACAACAATAGCTACACCGCCGCCACAGCCAAGCTGAAGGCCCTGGAGTCGCGTTATCCGTTCGGTCGCTATGCCGATCAGGCTCAACTCGAGCTCATCTACGCCAACTACAAGAACTCCGAGCCTGAGGCTGCGAAGTCCGCTGCCGAGCGATTCATTCGCCTGCACCCGCAGCACCCGAACGTCGATTACGCCTACTACCTCAAGGGTCTGACCTCTTTTGACCAAGACGTCGGCATGCTGGCGCGCTTCCTGCCACTGGACATGACCAAGCGTGACCCGGGCGCTGCCCGCGACTCCTACAACGAGTTCGCCCAGCTGACCAGCCGCTACCCGAACAGCCGCTACGCGCCGGACGCCAAGCAGCGCATGATTTACCTGCGCAACCTGCTGGCGGCCTATGAAATCCACGTTGCCGACTACTACCTGACCCGTCAGGCCTACGTTGCCGCCGCCAACCGTGGCCGTTATGTAGTGGAAAACTTCCAGGAAACCCCATCGGTCGGTGACGGCCTGGCGGTGATGACCGAAGCCTACCAGCGCCTGCACCTGGACGAACTGGCTGCGACCAGCCTCGAAACCCTGAAACTCAACTACCCGAACCACCCGAGCCTGGTGGACGGTCAGTTCGTGCCATCGGTAGCCGAAGCCGACAACCGTTCGTGGCTGAGCAAGGCCACCCTGGGCCTGATCGAATCCCGTCCGCCACTGCCGCCGGGCGAAACCCGCGCCAACCAGGACGTGCAGAAGCAGTTCCAGGATGCCAAGGACGCGATTCCGAACGAGCTCAAGCCTAAAGATGAAAACGGCGATGTGATCGAAGAACCGGAACCCGAGTCCAGCAACACCGACCGTTCCTGGTTCAGTCACATGACCTTCGGCCTGTTCGACTGACGCGGGGATGTTGTACCGGGAAGGCGCCTTTCGAGGCGCCTTTTTTATTGCCGGACTTTAGGGTGAGCGTATTGCGCTGTGCGCTTGACCCGTCCTTGGCTAAACTGCCAATTCATTAATCAAAAAGCAGCTCACCATGCTTCGTCTATTGTTCTGGATCGCCCTGATTGCCGCTGCCGTATGGTTCTGGCGCAAGTTCAAGGGCCCGACGTCGGTCGCCAATATGCCGCGCGAGCAAGATGCTCCACCCATGGTTCGCTGTGCTCATTGCGGCGTACACCTGCCCCGCGACCGCGCGTTGAAACTCGAACAACAGTGGTATTGCAGCCAGGCTCACCTTGAGCAAGGCCCGGGCTCAAGTGATCGCTGAGACGCCCAGCCCAGGCAACAAACAGGCCCAGCGACTGCTGCGCCTCTATCACCTCTACCGCTTAAGCGTCGGCATCACCCTGGTGCTGTTGATCTCCAGCAACATGGACAACCAGTTGCTGAAGTTCGCCAATGACGACCTGCTGCGCAACGGCAGCTGGTTGTACCTGGTGCTGAATATCCTGCTGGTGGTCTTTTTGGGGAACACCCGACGCCCCGCGCAGCTGTTCGGCCTGGCGCTGGTCGATGTCCTGCTGCTGTGCGGCCTGTTCTATGCCGCGGGCGGCATGGCCAGTGCCATCGGCAATTTGCTGATCGTCTCAGTAGCCATCAGCAATACCTTGCTGCGCGGGCGTGTCGGTCTGCTGATCGCAGCGGTCGGTGCCCTTGGCATCGTGGGTTTGAGCTTCATCCTGAGCTTCAACCACCCCGCCAGCCCCAGTGATTACCTGCAAATCGGCACCCTCGGCGCCCTGTGTTTTGCCGCGGCGCTGCTGGTGCAGGGATTGACCCGACGATTGGAGGTCAGCGAAACCCTGGCCGAACAGCGGGCCAGTGAAGTGCTCGGTCTCGAAGCCCTCAACGCACTGATCCTGCAACGCATGCGCACAGGCATTCTGGTGCTCGACAACCAGCGGCGGGTGCAACTGGCCAATCACAGCGCCTTGACCTTGCTGGGGCAGGAAAAACTGGACGGCCAGTTGATCGACGATTACTCGATACCGTTGGTCGAGCGGCTCCAACTGTGGCTCAACAATCCAACGTTGCGCCCGCAAAGCCTGCAGATCGCCAGCAACGGCCTCGAGCTGCAACCAAGCTTCATTGCCCTGGACCAAAGCCCGCACCACCAGACGCTGGTTTTTCTCGAAGACCTCGCCCAAATCGCCCAACAGGCCCAACAACTGAAACTCGCCGCCCTCGGTCGCCTGACCGCCGGGATTGCCCATGAGATCCGCAATCCACTGGGCGCCATTAGTCATGCCGCGCAGTTACTGCAGGAATCCGAGGAACTGAACGGTGCGGACCGGCGTCTGACGCAGATTATTCAAGACCAATCTCAGCGCATGAATCGGGTAATCGAAAACGTCCTGCAATTGTCCCGTCGCCAGCAAACCGTGCCGCAACGGCTCGATTTGAAGCCGTGGCTGGAGCATTTCGTCGCCGAAACCCGCGAAGGCTCGAAAGAACATCAGCAGATTCACCTGCGCATCGGCTTGGGAGACTTCAAAACCCTGATGGATCCGGATCAGCTGACCCAGATTCTCGATAACCTGTTGCGCAATGCCTGGCGCCATAGCGCCCTCAAGCATGATCGGGCGCAGGCCTGGCTTGAGTTGTTTATCGACCCGGACAGCCAGTTGCCGACCCTGGAAGTCCTGGACGATGGCCCTGGCGTTGCACCGGACCAACGTACTCACTTGTTCGAACCGTTCTTCACCACCAGCAGCCAGGGTACTGGCCTGGGGCTTTATCTGTCCCGTGAGCTGTGCGAAAGCAATCAAGCCCGCCTAGACTTCAAATCACGCCAAGGCGGCGGCTGCTTTCGCATCACCTTTGCTCACGGACGGAAACAAAGTTGAACACGAGCCCACGGCAAAAAATCCTCATCGTCGACGACGAGCCGGATATCCGCGAACTCCTGGAAATCACCCTGGGACGGATGAAACTCGACACCTCCAGCGCACGCAACCTCGCAGAAGCGCAGGCGCTACTGGCACGGGATACGTTCGACCTGTGCCTGACCGACATGCGCCTGCCTGACGGCACCGGTCTGGCGCTGGTGCAGCACATCCAGCAGCGCTATGCGCAAGTGCCGGTGGCGATGATCACCGCCTACGGCAGCCTGGAGACAGCAATAAATGCCCTCAAGGCCGGCGCCTTCGACTTCCTGACCAAACCGGTCGACCTCACCCGCCTGCGCGAACTGGTCATCAGCGCCCTGAGCTTGCCAGCGCCAGGCGGCACCAGCAGCGGCATCGACCGTCGGCTGCTGGGCGACTCGCTGCCCATGCGCAACCTGCGCAAACAAATCGACAAACTGGCCCGCAGCCAAGCCCCGGTCTACATCAGTGGCGAATCCGGCAGCGGCAAGGAACTGGTCGCCCGACTTATCCACGACCAAGGCCCACGCGCCAGCCGACCGTTCGTCCCGGTGAACTGTGGGGCAATCCCGTCGGAATTGATGGAAAGCGAGTTTTTCGGCCATCGCAAAGGCAGTTTCAGCGGCGCCATCGAAGACAAGCCCGGGCTGTTCCAGGCAGCCCAGGGCGGTACTTTGTTCCTCGACGAAGTGGCTGACCTACCGCTGGCAATGCAGGTCAAACTGCTGCGGGCCATACAGGAGAAAGCCGTTCGCAGCATCGGTGGCCAGCAGGAAACCGTGGTCGATGTGCGCATCCTCTGCGCCACTCACAAAGACCTCGATGCCGAAGTCGCCGCCGAACGCTTTCGCCAGGACTTGTACTACCGCCTGAACGTGATCGAGCTGCGAGTACCGTCCTTGCGCGAACGCCGCGACGACATTGAGCTTCTGGCCAACAATATGCTCAAGCGACTGGCGGCCAGCACTGGCCAGCCCCCCGCAAAACTCCACCCACAAGCCCTCGAAGCGCTGAAAAACTATCGCTTTCCTGGAAACGTGCGGGAATTGGAGAACATGCTCGAACGGGCTCACACCTTGTGCGAGAACAAACAGATCGAAGCCAGCGACCTGCGCCTGGCAGAAGGCAACTGCAACCCGGACGGCGGCGTGCCAGACCTGACACAGATCGATAATCTGGAAGCCTATCTGGAAAACGTCGAACGCAAACTCATCCTCCAGGCCCTGGAAGAAACCCGCTGGAACCGCACGGCGGCGGCCCAGCGATTGAATCTGTCATTTCGGTCGATGCGTTACAGGCTGAAGAAATTGGGGCTGGATTGAACCGTTAACAGCTCTTCTGTCAGATTCGTCCGGCTGGCGCATACGGCGCAGGGTCGATAATCGGCGCCCGCCCCAGCATCACATCGGCAAACAACTGACATGACGCCGGCGCCAGCACCAGCCCGTTACGGTAATGCCCGCAGTTGAGCCAGAGCCCGTCATATCCCGGCACCCGACCGATATAGGGGATTCCTTCAGGCGACCCGGGCCGCAACCCCGCCCAATGCCCCACCACCTCGGCATCCGCCAATGCCGGAATCAATTCCACCGCCGATGCCTTCAGGCTTTCCAGCGCCGTGTCGGTTGGCGTCTTGTCGAAGCCCTCATGCTCCAGCGTACTGCCGATCAGGATGTGCCCGTCGCGCCGGGGAATGGCATAACGCCCCTTGGCCAGGACCATGCTCGGCAGGAAGTCCGCTGCGCACTTGTAGAGAATCATCTGTCCCTTGACCGGTTCGACCGGCAGCTCCAGGCCCAGCTTTTTCAGCAAGTCACCGCTCCAGGCCCCCGCTGTCAAAACCACCTCATCACCCCGAATGGCCCCCGTCGAGGTCTGTACCCCGACCACCGCAGAACCTTCCCGGATAAATTCGCTGACCTCGCATTGTTCATGGATCGTCACGTTCGGCAACGCCAGCAAGGCGGCCTTGAGGGACTTCACCAGCCGTGGATTACGCACATTGGCCACATCGGCCATGTAGATCGCCCGCGAAAAACCGGCGCCCAATACCGGCACTGCATCGTGGGCCGCAGAGATATCCACAGCCCGCAGCGGACGGTTCTCCCGTTTGGCCCAGGCGAGTGCTTCGGCCTCGTCATCCAGGTCCAGCCAATACAACCCGGTGGTGTGCACTTCAGGATCGACACCGGTAGCAGCGAACAAACGCTGGGCCAGTTGTGGATAAAAATCCTGGGACCAATGAGCCAGTGCAGTGACCGCCGGGCTGTAGCGCCATGGGTAGAGCGGCGAAACGATCCCGCCACCGGCCCAGGAAGACTCCTGACCGACGTTCGAGCGGTCCAGCAGCACCACGCTCTGCACTTCGGACGCGAGATTGAACGCCGTCAGCAGGCCAATCACCCCGCCACCGACAATCACCACTTGCTGTTGACTGCTCATGTTCTGATCCAACCGTTCAATAGACAGAGGGCGCAAAAGGCGCCCGAAAAAGGAACTCAGCGCCCCCAGCAATCCTTGGTGGCCAGGCCGGACGCGGCATTGACCATACTCCTGACACCGGTATTGGTGAGAGTGAAATCACCGCACTTGTCGCTGGCCATGGTCGAACCGGCCTTGCGTGTTGCCGTCAGCAGGAAGGTCTGATCGGTCAGGGTCGGGGTGATGGTGTAGAAATCATTGCCGGCGCTGAGGCCGGTGGCATTGGTGTAGACATTATTCTTCGAATAGAAACGCTCGAGGATCTGCGCCTGCTCGGAAAGCAACCCGGCGACTTCAGTACGGCGGCCCTTTTTTATGTACTCGGTGAGGCTCGGATAGCCAATGGTGATGACGATCCCGATGATCGCAATCACGATCATGATTTCGATCAGGGTAAAACCTCGGTTGGATCTGCGCATGCCTCACTCTCACTTACTGTATTTGTCGCCACATGATGCGACGGCCGCTGCCGCCACCGGATTTTTCCACCAGAGTGGTCACGCCACCACCGGAGTCGTTCACAATCTTGCGGGTTGCGTCATTGACGACCGCGTTCAGGGTCGGGATACCACCGGTGAAGATCACCCCACTGGAAATCGTGTCGTTGCCATCGACCACCCCGTCGGCATTGGTGTCGAGTACCGCGTAATTGAGCATCTTACCGCTGAACGCATCGAGTTCGACCAGTTTGCCGCTACCGAAGCTGGCACAGGGGTCCACGGTATCCACACTGAGCGTGGTAAAAACAATTCGCCCCGATACCAGACTGGCCTGATAGATCACCCGCTCCCCCGTCAGCACGTTGTTGTATACCAGGGGCAGGTACCAGCCTTTCTTGGCCGGGTAGGTCACCTCGTTCTGGCTGGTGGTGATGAATTGCCCGGTACTGCCCGAAAACACGCCGGTCACCGCCTGCGCCTGCAAACTGGAAACGGTGATTTGTCCTGCGCCCCCCTCGGCATCCCATACCGCGTAGAACGCCTGCAGATCCTTGTTGGTCTTGTCGGCAACCTCATTGAATTTGCCGGTGCCGAAAAACACCTCCTTGCCGCCCAACACGTGATCCGCCAGCAACGGTTGCGCGGTAATCGGCTGGGTCGCGCCACCTGCAGTGGTGAACAACGGCTTGCCGGAAAACGCCACGCCCCAGGTGTCAGGGGTGGTGCCACTCAAATCGAACTTCCACAACCGCCCTTTCAGATCGCCCCCGTAGGCAGCCTGCACCACATTCTGCGAGTTGACTCTGAGCTTCACCGACGACAGGCCGTTGGTGGTTTCGGTACTGTCGACCACGATTTTCTTGATCAGCGAGCCGTCGCGAATATCCACCACATACAACGCTGCCACCCCGGAGTTGCTGCCATAGCCGTTGGAGATAAACGCGGCCCAGCGACCATCGGCCAAGCGTGCCACTTCGGGGCGCGCATAGGCATAACCCAGATCATTGAAAACGTTCGCTGTATTGGCCGTGGCCGGCGCACTGACTTCCCACAGTGCTTTAGTTTCATTACCAGCCGATGCGTCGAACAATTGCAGCGCATAGAAGGTTTTGCCGCCCGCCCCCGTTCCGCCAATCGCCAGGGTTTTCCAGGCGCTGTTGAGCTGGGCATCGAACACGCCGACCTGGCCATCGACCAGAAACTTGTGGCTCACACCGTTGATGTAAGTGGGATCAGCGATGTCGTTCAGCGATGGCAGCACGCTGGAGGGCATGTAGGCATAACGCCTGACACCATTGGCCGAGTTGATGATGTTTACAAAACCGTCGTTGGCATTCACCACCAGGCTGGCATTCATGTTGGCGGCTTTGGTGGTCAGGTAAGTGCTGTAGCTGGTGTCTGCCACCAGATCGGACGCGGTTTTGTCCGTGGGTGAAGCCAGCACGAGTGGCGAATTGATGATGTCGCCGAGCAATACACTGCGAACTTTCAGCCCGGTTTTGTTGATGCCCTTGCTCCACTCCACCAGATCGTTGCCGTTGATGCCAGTGGGCAGCCCCTGGTTGAGGGCGGTCTGCTGCGCCGCAGAGAAATTGCTGTAAGCCAGGGTGACCGCGGCGTTGGTCTGCGTGTTCCAGGACTGGTAGGTCGGCGCAGTGGCACCGGGCACGATGGTGGTGTCGGTCGTCCATAGCACAGCGGCGGTGTTAACCGCGCCCGCCGACGTGAAGCCAAAGGACTTGATCGTACCCCGCCAGTCCTTGGGATCGTAGCTGGTCTGGAAATAGCTCGAGTCGCTGGTCAGGGTCGTGCCGCTGGCCACGCCACTGCCACCTGAGCCGGCCTTGGAAGTGATGTCGCTCAAGGCTGCAGACAATGCATTGTTAAGTCCCGCACTGTCGCTCGCCTGGTAGTACTTGCCCTGCCCGTAGGTCGCGGCATCCGCCAACATCTGGTTTGCAGCGGTGAAACCCACGGTATAGGTGTTCATGTTCTGCTTGGGAAAATCCAGGGCGTTCCAGCTTTTGCCCGTGGCATCGGTTCCCGTGGAACGCATGTCGATATCGAAGGCGAACTTGGCAATGTCATCCAGGTACAGGGTGTCGCCCTCATCGTCGCCTGAGGGATCGGTACCATCGTTACTGCTGATCCCGTCCCAGTTCGGTAACTGGCTGCCACCCAGCGGATCATCGGTCGGAAAGGTTCGGTCGTAGGTCGGCAGACCATCGGTGATCACCACCCCGTAGTTTTTCTGGCAACGGTACTGAATCGGACTGGTATAGGTGTCGGGCGTCGAGTTGTTGTACGGCGCCATGCCACGGAAATAACGAGTGATCTCGTAATAGGCTTCCGCCAGCGGCGTATTGGCTTGCGCGCTCAGCTCGTCGATCCCGGCGATCAGTGAGGTGTAATTGGTATCGGCCTGAGCCTGGGTCACAGTGCCACTGACCGCCGACAAATCGCTGATCGAGCGGGCGATGTAACCGCCGTCATTCTTATGGTTGCCGACCGCCAGGTTGAACGTCGACAGGCCGATGCGCAGCGAACGGTTATTGGCCACCAACGTCTTGGAAACGTTGCGCGCCACGTTCATCCGGTAATCGTTGGGGATCGAGCCGTCGGTGAAGTCCCGGTCAGTGTTGTTGGCCAGGCTGATCAGGTAGGACAAATAATTCGCCGTATACCGCGTGTCCTCGCTTCCCACCGGATCGGGAAGCTTCAGGCAAAGCGAATCCAGACCGAGAAGGCTGTTTTTATAAAAACCGTACCATCCGGCCTTCGAGCATGTTCCATGATTCAAACTCGACAAGGCGATATTGTTATCGGTCATGTCCAGGTCGCGGCCTTTGTTGCACGAACCATTGGAGAGGCAAATCGTCACCGGGGTGCGTGCGACCGTCGGGTCGAAGCCGGCCGCCCAGATAATGTTGTTCATACTCCCCGAGTCATCGAGCAGCAGCATCACATTGGCAGGCACGGCGGCGGCGCTCAACAGCGGAGAATCCGAGGGCGTGAAGGCGTAGGTCGGCGCGGCCAGGTAAAGGCTCAAGACCGCGCCGCAGAGCAGCTGCAGTAACCAATGGCGCCAGCCTGTGCGGGTCTCAGTACTTCGCATAAATACTCTCCACCACACTGCGCGAGCTGCCCGCGATGCCCACGGCGGTCACCCGATAAAGGGTTGCCGACGTGTTGCTCGGCACATTCACGGCAGTCAGGGTAGTGCCAATGTTCTGCACTCCGTAAAAGCCGCTACCGGAGGCGATCCAGTTCACCCCCGAGGTGGAGTTGAACCCGGCGGCGGTAATGACCGACGCCTCGGCCGGCGGTGCGCACTGGCTGGTGCCACTGCAGACCGGCAATGAGTAGGAGTTCAGTTGCACCGCGCTTTCACCGACCCGCAACGCCGCTTCCGCGCCCTGGAACGACTGGTTGCGCAGGATCACGCTGCTGGTCATTTTCTCCTGCAACGTGGCGCTCTGCATCGACGAGAGACCGATCAATGTCAGCACCAGGAGAAACACCAGGCTGACCAACAGCGCCATGCCGCGCTGGACGTGAGATGTCATGGACGCACGACTCATCGGCCCTCCCCTCATTGCAACCGGTTGCGCAAGGCGGCAACTACGTTGAAGGTTTGATTGCGGACCCGGTTGTTCGGGTCGGTGAGGGTCAGCGTCAGCCGCACACTGCGGATTCGCGCCGGATCGGACGGATTACTGCTGTAACTGGAGGCGGCTGTATCCGTGGCCGAACTGGCGATGCCGAAGCTCACGCCAAAGGCACTGACGTTGTTTACCAGCACCGCCTGAGTCGGCGTGCCAGTGCCGGAGCCCATCAGCAGTTGGTTGTTGCTGAAGCTGTAGACCAGCCGCCGGATCGGAAACGCCAACTGCCCCGATGCCGGCGTGCGTAACCCGGTGTAGGCCGTCGCAGTATTTCGGCAGTCGGAAACCACCGTCCAGGTCGGCACTCCGCCACTGCCGCCGACATCTGCGGTGACCAGAGTCAATTTGAGGTTGGCATTGTCCCAACTGATCGGTGTGAGCAGGCTGGCATTGAAATCCCCCGCCGAGCTGGCGTCGGTAATCGTACCCAGGCAACCAAACATGCCGACCATGCGAATTTCCTGAATCATCTTGCTCAGGACGAACCGCGCATCTTCCTGCATGCCGGCAGCGGTGTTCTGGCTGACGTAGGTGTTTTTGGCGGCGATGAAAATCTGCGCCACGCCCAGGACCACGATCAGGCTCAACGCCAGGGCGATCAGCAATTCGATCAGGCCGAAACCTCTGCTGGTTCTGTTCATGGTGTCGTCACCGGATCAACGGTGGCACGGCTGGTGAGGACAAAACTGCGGCGCGAATCGGCGATATTGGCGGCCCGGGAGTCGTCCCAGGTAATGGTGATGGTGTATACCCGCTGGTTGCGGACGATGCTGCCGGTGGCCGTGGCGCCGCCGAAATTGACGATATTGGTGGTGAAGTCGTAGAGGTCCTGATCCCGGGCCACGCTCAAGTTGCCCGAGGTCGGCGGCGTGACGGTGTAATCGGCGCCGGAATTGGCGCGAATGCGGTCCATCATGTCGTAGGCGATAAAACTCGCCTGGCTGGTCATCCGTGAGCTGTCGGTGTACTTCAGCGCATTGAGCTGAATCGCCGCCGCGCCCAACAGACCCACAGCCAGCACCAACAACGCGACCAATACCTCGATCAGCGTCATGCCCTCCTGTGCACGCTTGCTCCAACCCCTCATCCGCAACTTCCACCCAATAGAATTCGTCCGTTCAAACACACATTCAGCGTCCTGCTTTGCGCCCCCAGCACATAACTGATCACCACCGCCGTGGACGGCGCTGCCAAGCCGCCGAGATTGTTGAAATCAATCGCGGTCACTCCTGAGGTTAGCGTTAGAGTTGCTCCGCTGCTCATCGCTGGAACAACCCGCAATACATTGGCCGGATTGCCAGTACCGTCATAAACGCTCAGCTCGCCGGTCCAGACACTGCCGCCGGCCGTCGGGCGAACCCGAGTGGTGAAGCCCCGATCAATCGCCTCAAGCCGTGCGTAATTGAGTGCCCGTTGCAAGTCGCCGACCTCGGTGTCGGCCTTGTTGCTTTGCACCGAGCGGGTGAACGCCGGAACGGCCAGTGTAATCAGGATCAGAAACACCGCGAGCGTGACCAGCAGCTCGATCAGCGTGAAACCTTTTGTACGATGATCCATCAGTGCCCTCCGTTGCCGTCGGCTATACCTGCTTCTACACGCTAGAACATTCGACCGACAGATGTACGGTTGTTTTGCCATTACTCGCGCAAGGATCGCGCGGGCCGCAGCACTCCATGGAGGGAGATGACATGCATCAGCAAGGTTTCAGCTTGATCGGACTGCTCATGGGACTGACGATTGTCGGGATTGTTCTGCACTTGGTCAGTCCGGCGTTCGCTGCACTGACGGAATCGAATCATCGGGAGCAGGCGGCCGAGTCGCTGATCAGCGGGATCCGGCAGGCCAGAACCCTGGCCATAACCCGCAACCAGAACGTGGTCATTCATGGCATCAATGGCGATTGGAGCCAGGGCTGGCGGATCATTCTGGACATCAGCGGCAAAGGGCCAGAGGACAGCAGCAATCCGCTACTGGTCGAGCGCGCAGGTGATGCGCGGACGCCGATTGTCGGCAATTGGTGGGTCAGGCGTTTCGTGCGGTTCAGCAGTCTGGGCCAACCGCTGATGCCCGGGCGGGCATTTCAGGCAGGGACGCTACATATTTGCTCGGCTCGCGAGCCGGTCAGCCAGCTCCAGGTGGTGCTGGCGGCGAGCGGTCGAGTGCGCCTGGCCAACCGTAAGGCTGAGCAGGCGCTGTGTCGAAAGGCGAAAAGTATTACAGCAGCGAACGCACGCGCAGCTCTTTAGGCATGGAGAAGGTGATGTTCTCCTCGCGACCAGCCAGTTCATCGGCACCGGTGGCACCCCAGGCCTGCAGTTGCTGGATCACGCCACGCACCAGCACTTCCGGAGCGGAGGCACCAGCCGTGATGCCAATACGCTCGACACCGTCGAACCAGCTCTTTTGCAGGTCTTCGGCACCGTCGATCAGATAGGCCGGGGTGGCCATGCGTTCGGCCAGTTCACGCAGACGATTGGAGTTGGAGCTGTTCGGGCTGCCGACCACCAGCACCACGTCGCATTCGTCCGCCAGTTGCTTGACGGCGTCCTGACGGTTTTGCGTGGCGTAGCAGATATCGTCCTTGCGCGGACCGCCGATCGCCGGAAAACGTGTACGCAGGGCGTCGATCACGCGACTGGTGTCGTCCATGGACAGGGTGGTCTGGGTAACGAAAGCCAGCTTTTCAGGGTTGTTTACCTGCAATTCGGCGACATCTTTCTCGTCTTCGACCAGATAGATCGCGCCACCATTGCTGCCATCGTACTGGCCCATGGTGCCTTCGACTTCCGGATGGCCGGCATGACCGATAAGGATGCATTCACGGCCGTCACGGCTGTAACGCGCGACTTCGATGTGCACCTTGGTCACCAGCGGGCAGGTCGCGTCGAACACCTTCAGGCCACGACCTGTGGCTTCGGTACGCACGGCCTGGGAAACGCCGTGGGCGCTGAAGATCACGATCACGTCGTCCGGCACCTGATCCAGTTCCTCGACGAAGATCGCCCCACGGGCACGCAGGTCTTCGACGACGAATTTGTTGTGGACCACTTCGTGGCGCACATAGATCGGCGGCCCGAAGACTTCCAGGGCGCGGTTGACGATTTCGATCGCCCGGTCCACACCGGCGCAGAAGCCACGGGGGTTGGCGAGTTTGATTTGCATGCTGTGCCTCGTGTCTTGCGCGCAAGAAGTTAGATCATTGTAGGAGCAGAGCTTGCTCGCGAAAGCGGTGTGTCAGTCAACATTGATGCTGAATGTGATGACGCCTTCGCGAGCAAGCTCTGCTCCTACAGGTGACCGTATTCGGTCAGTTACAACGCTTTGACGTTGATGATCTCGACGTCAAAGGTCAAGGTCTTACCGGCGAGCGGGTGGTTGAAGTCGATGGTCACTTGCGCGTCATCGAATTCCTTCACCACGCCTGGCAGCTCGGTATTGGCCGCATCATTGAAGATCACCAGCAATCCTGGCGACAGTTCCATGTCCTGGAACTGCGAGCGCGGGATGATCTGCACGTTTTGCGGGTTAGGCTGGCCAAAGGCGTTTTCCGGCTCGATGGACAGGCTGCGCTTGTCGCCGGCCTTGAAGCCGAACAGCGCGGCCTCGAAGCCTGGCAACAGGTTGCCGTCACCGACCTTGAAGGTCGCCGGGGCTTTGTCGAAAGTGCTGTCGACGGTGTCGCCGTTCTCCAGGCGCAATGCAAAGTGCAAGGTGACTTCCGTGTTCTGGCCGATACGTTGTTCAGCCAATACCTGTTCAGTCATGAACGGTTTCTCCGGTCTTCTTACTTTTGAACATATCCAGCGCAAGCATCACGGCACCGACAGAAATAGCACTGTCAGCAAAGTTGAACGCCGGGAAATACCAGCGGTTCTGCCAATGCACCAGAATGAAATCGATCACATGCCCCAGGGCAATGCGGTCGTAAAGATTACCCAGCGCGCCACCCAGCACCAGGGCCAGCGCAATCGCCAGCCAGGTGTCGTTGCGCCCCAGACGCTTGAGCCAGATCACCAGCACCGCGCTAACCACCACCGCGATCAAGGCAAACAACCAGCGCTGCCAGCCTGAGCCGTCAGCCAGGAAGCTGAACGCCGCCCCGGTGTTGTAGGCCAGGGTCCAGCTGAACAAATCGGGGATCACCACGATTTGCTGGTACATCTCGAGCTTGCCTTCGAAGTAGAACTTGCTGGCCTGGTCAATGACCAGGACCAGCAAACTCAACCAGAGCAAGCTCAGCCGTCCGAAACGGCCAGCCGCATTAGGCATAGTGACGAACCTCGCCCGCGCCGCTGATGTTGTCGACACAACGACCGCAGATTTCCGGATGTTCCGGGTTCACACCGACGTCTTCACGGCAGTGCCAGCAGCGGGCGCACTTGACGTGAGCCGACTTGACGATCTTGAGCTTCAGGCCGCTGACTTCGGTGACCACGGCATCGGCCGGTGCCTGCACCAATGGCGCAACACTGGCGGTCGAAGTGATCAGCACGAAACGCAGTTCGTTGCTCAGCTTGGCCAGGTCGGCGCTCAGCGCGTCTTCGGCGAACAGCGTCACTTCGGCTTGCAGGTTGCCACCGACGGCCTTGGCTGCACGCTGGATTTCCATTTCCTTGTTGACCGCAACCTTGACCGCCATGATCCGGTCCCAGTAAGCGCGATCCAGCTCGAAGCCTTCCGGCAGTTCGCTCAGGCCTTCGTACCAGGTGTTGAGCATCACAGACTCGTTACGCTCGCCCGGCAGGTATTGCCACAGCTCGTCGGCGGTGAACGCCAGGATCGGCGCGATCCAGCGCACCAGCGCTTCGGAGATGTGGAACAGCGCAGTCTGGCACGAACGACGGGCCTTGCTGTCGGCGCCAGTGGTGTACTGGCGGTCCTTGATGATGTCCAGGTAGAAACCGCCCAACTCCTGCACGCAGAAGTTGTGGATCTTGGAGTAAACGTTCCAGAAACGGTATTCGCCGTAGTGTTCCTGCAGCTCGCGTTGCAGCAACAGCGTGCGATCCACGGCCCAACGGTCCAGGGCGAGCATTTCTTCGGCCGGCAGGAGGTCGGTGGCCGGGTTGAAACCGGTCAGGTTGGAAAGCAGGAAGCGCGCGGTGTTACGGATGCGCCGGTAGGCGTCCGCACTGCGTTGCAGGATCTGCTCGGAAACCGCCATCTCACCCGAGTAGTCGGTAGACGCTACCCACAGACGCATGATGTCGGCGCCCAGGGTGTCGTTGACCTTCTGCGGCGCGATCACGTTGCCCAGGGACTTGGACATTTTGCGACCGGATTCGTCGACGGTGAAACCGTGGGTCAGCAGCTCGCGGTACGGTGCGTGGTCGTCGATGGCGCAACCGGTCAGCAACGACGAGTGGAACCAGCCGCGGTGCTGGTCCGAGCCTTCCAGGTACAGGTCGGCGCGAGGGCCGGTCTCGTGGCCCATCGGGTGCGAACCGCGCAGGACGTGCCAGTGCGTGGTGCCCGAGTCGAACCAGACGTCCAGGGTGTCGCTGATCTTGTCGTACAGCGGCGCTTCGTCACCGAGCAACTCAGCGGCGTCCATCTTGAACCAGGCTTCGATGCCTTCGACTTCGACGCGCTGGGCGACGATTTCCATCAGTTCGACGGTGCGTGGGTGCAGTTCGCCGCTTTCCTTGTTCAGGAAGAACGGGATCGGCACGCCCCAGTTGCGCTGACGGGAGATGCACCAGTCCGGACGGTTGGCGATCATCGAGTGCAGGCGCGCCTGGCCCCAGGCCGGGACGAATTTGGTGTCTTCGATGGCTTTGATCGCGCGTTTGCGCAGGGTGTCGCCCGCTGCAGGCTCTTTGTCCATGCCGATGAACCACTGCGCGGTGGCGCGGTAGATCAGCGGGGTCTTGTGACGCCAGCAATGCATGTAGCTGTGTTCGATGGTGGTGGTGTGCAGCAGCGCGCCGACTTCGGTCAGTTTGTCGACGATGGCCGGGTTGGCCTTCCAGATGAACTGGCCGCCGAAGAACTCCAGCGATGGCACATACACGCCGTTGCTTTGCACCGGATTGATGATGTCGTCGTTGACCATGCCGTACTTCTTGCAGGTCACGAAGTCGTCTACGCCGTAGGCTGGCGAGGAGTGAACCACGCCGGTGCCCGCGCCCAGCTCAACGTAGTCGGCCAGGTAAACCGGCGACAGGCGATCGTAGAACGGGTGACGGAAGTTGATCAGTTCCAGCGCTTTACCGGTGGTGGTGGCGATCACCGAACCTTCCAGGCTGTAGCGGGCCAGGCAGGACTCGACCAATTCTTCAGCCAGTACCAGCAGCTTGTCGCCGACGTCGACCAGGGCGTAGTTGAACTCCGGGTGAACGTTCAGCGCCTGGTTGGCCGGGATAGTCCACGGAGTGGTGGTCCAGATCACGATCGAAGCAGGTTTGCCCAACGACGGCAGACCGAACGCGGCAGCCAGCTTGGCTTCGTCGGCGATCGGGAAGGCCACGTCGATGGTCGCGGACTTTTTGTTCTCGTACTCGACTTCCGCTTCAGCCAGGGCCGAACCGCAGTCAAAGCACCAGTTCACAGGCTTCAGGCCCTTGAACACGAAGCCACCCTTGACGATTTCCGCCAGGGCGCGGATTTCACCGGCCTCGTTTTTGAAGTCCATGGTCTTGTACGGGTTGGCGAAGTCGCCCAACACGCCCAAACGGATGAATTCGGACTTCTGGCCTTCGATCTGCTCGGTGGCGTAGGCACGGCACAGTTCGCGGGTCTTGTCGGCGCCCAGGTTCTTGCCATGGGTCACTTCGACTTTGTGCTCGATCGGCAGGCCGTGGCAGTCCCAGCCCGGAACATAAGGTGCGTCGAAACCCGACAGGGTTTTCGAGCGGATGATCATGTCCTTGAGAATCTTGTTCAGCGCATGACCGATGTGAATCGTGCCGTTGGCGTACGGAGGACCGTCGTGCAGTACGAACTTCGGACGATCCTTGCCAATCTCGCGCAACTTACCGTACAGGCCAATGCTGTCCCAGCGCTGCAGAATCTGCGGTTCGCGCTGAGGCAGGCCGGCCTTCATTGGGAAGGCGGTGTCCGGAAGGTTTAGCGTGGCTTTATAGTCGGTCATTTAAGGCTCTTCATTAGCGATTGGCGCTAGGTGCGACAGGGCACGGGCGGCGGCGATATCCGCATTGATCGCCGTCTTAAGCGCCTCCAGAGAGGCGAAACGCTGCTCTTCACGCAGCTTGTGGTGGAAAACCACCGTCAAACGCCGGTCATACAGATCGCCGGCAAAATCTAAAAGGTGCACTTCGAGGTGAGCTTTGCCATCCCCTTCGACCGTTGGCCGCACACCAATATTGGCGACGCCTGGCCAGGTCTTGCCATCGATGTCGACGCTGACCAGGTAAACCCCGCTCAACGGCACACGACGACGCTTGAGTTGTACGTTGGCCGTGGGCGTACCCAACTGGCGCGCCAGCTTCTGGCCATGCAGGACCCGACCGGCAATCCGGTACGGGCGACCGAGCAGTTGCTCGGCCAAGGCGAAATCGGCAGCGGCCAGGGCATTGCGGACCTGAGTGCTGCTGACACGAATGCCGTCCAGCTCGACGGTCTGCGCCGCTTCGACGGTAAAGCCCTGAAGGACGCCGGCCTGTTGCAAGTAGTCGAAATCCCCCAACCGGTCGCAGCCAAATCGGAAATCGTCACCGACTTCCAGATGCTGCACCCCGAGGCCGTCCACCAGAATGGTATCGACGAACTCTCTGGCGCTGAGTTTGCTCAGGCGATGGTTGAAAGCCAGGCACAACACCCGGTCGACACCTTCTTCGGCCAGCAGCTGCAGTTTGTCCCGCAAGCGGGCCAGACGGGCCGGGGCGGTGTCCGGAGCGAAGAACTCCCGCGGCTGCGGCTCGAAAATCACCACGCAGCTGGGCACGCCCAACTCGAGCGCACGCTCTCGCAGCCGGACCAGGATAGCCTGGTGGCCACGGTGAACACCGTCAAAGTTGCCAATAGTGGCGACACAGCCCCGATGCTGGGGGCGCAGGTTGTGGAGACCTCGAACCAGCTGCATAACGCGCTTCTTGCTCATAAAGTGGTCGATTATAACCACACCCGGCGGCCGACGACAGGCAACACCGTAACCCAAAGTAATCGAGCCGACAAAACTGCCGGTTCGCCCATGATTATCGAGATAACGTCTTCAGCTCAAGGCCTTGCGATTGAAGTCGCGCAAACGGAAGCCCATCAACAGCAACATGCCGAAATACGCCACGACGCCTGCGATCACCAATGCACCCAGACGCAGCAGCCGCTCAAGCATAGGCCCCTGCCCCCAGGCCGGCATAAAGTGCATCGCACCCAGCAATACTGCAGACATCACCGCTACCGCCACCAGCAATTTGAGCCCGAACTTCGCCCAACCCGGTTGCGGCTGATACATCTGCTGCTTGCGCAATTGATAAAACAGCAAACCGGCGTTGATGCAGGCACCCGCGCTGATGGCCAGGGCCAGGCCGGCGTGCGCCAGCGGACCGATCAGCACCAGGTTGAACAGCTGAGTGACGATCAGGGTGAAAATCGCGATTTTCACCGGCGTGCGGATGTTTTGTTGCGCATAGAAGCCCGGCGCCAGCACTTTGATCACGATAATCCCCAGCAAGCCGACGGAATAAGCGATCAACGCGCGCTGAGTCATGGCCGCATCGAAAGCACTGAACTGGCCATACTGGAACAGTGAAGCCGTCAGTGGTTCAGACAGAATCCCCAACGCCAGGGCGCACGGCAACACCAGCATGAAGCACAGGCGCAGCCCCCAATCGAGGATTCGCGAGTATTCGTGGCGATCCTGGCTGGCATAGGTCTTGGCCAGCGTCGGCAACAAAATCGTGCCCAGCGCCACACCCAGCACGCCGGATGGCAATTCCATCAGGCGGTCGGCGTAATACATCCAGGACACGGAGCCGGCCACCAGAAACGAGGCAAATATAGTATTGATGATCAGCGAAATCTGACTCACCGAAACGCCGATGATCGCGGGCAGCATCTGTTTCATGACCCGCCAGACACCGCTATCGCGCAGATTCAAACGCGGCAGTACCAGCATGCCGATCTTTTTCAGGTGCGGCAGTTGATAGAGCAGCTGCGCCAGCCCACCCACCAGAACGGCCCAGCCCAGCGCCATCACCGGCGGATCGAAATACGGCGTCAGGAATACTGCAAAGATGATCATGCTGACATTGAGCAGGGTCGGCACGAAAGCTGGCACCGAGAAGCGGTTCCAGGTGTTGAGGATCGCCCCGGCCAGCGACGACAGGGAGATCAGCAATATATAAGGGAAAGTGACCCGCAGCAGATCGGTTGTCAGCCGGAATTTTTCAGGAGAATCGACGAAACCCGGTGCCGTGGCCCAGATAACCCAGGGGGCGGCGAGCATGCCCAACGCAGTGACCAGCGCCAGTACCAGTGTCAGCAGGCCTGAGACGTAGGCAATGAAGGTTCGCGCCGCCTCCTCGCCCTTTTGGCTTTTGTATTCGGCAAGAATCGGCACAAATGCCTGGGAAAATGCCCCTTCGGCGAAGATCCGCCGCAGCAGATTGGGCAGCTTGAAGGCGATAAAGAAGGCGTCAGTCGCCATTCCGGCACCAAATGCACGGGCGATTAGAGTGTCACGAACAAACCCCAACACCCGGGAAAGCATCGTGATAGAGCTGACAGCGGCCAACGATTTGAGCAGATTCATTGAAAGAGTTTGTGCCTGTCGATAAACAGCAGGCGAACAACGCGCCCACTTATGCGATACTCCGCGCCGCAACAGCACAGAGCCAAAGCTCGCGAGTTTACAGGTCGCGCGCCGGAAAGAAATATCCAGCGCACCGTCCCCTTGAAAACGTAGCGAGCAAAGGCAAGACAAGGCGAAAGCAGGCGAGAAAGCGGAGTTGACTTTAGTCAATGAGCATTTCGAGTCTGCTTTCAACGCTGTATTGCCGAGCGCAGTAGTTTTCATGGGGCCGGAACCGGCCACTTAGCGGAACGTCTCTTCCGCCCTTGACAAGACATCAACTCATCGGCATGATTCGCGGCCTATTTTGTTTGCTATTTCCTAAAAAGTCTTTCGAGGAGCTCGACGGTGGCCAACACACCTTCCGCCAAAAAACGTGCAAAACAGGCTGAGAAGCGTCGCAGCCACAACGCCAGCCTGCGTTCCATGGTTCGTACCTACATCAAGAATGTAGTTAAAGCCATCGACGCAAAAGACGCTGCTAAAGCTCAAGCTGCTTACGTTCTGGCCGTGCCAGTTATCGACCGTATGGCCGATAAAGGCATCATCCACAAGAACAAAGCTGCTCGCCATAAGAGCCGTCTGAATGGCCACGTCAAGGCCCTGAACGTTGCCGCTGCTGCCTAAGCGACGCGCTCGTTAAAAAACCGACCTCAGGGTCGGTTTTTTATTGCCTGCGATTTATTAAATACAATGCAAAAAAAATGTGGGAGCAAGCAGACTCACCCCCACACCTGGACCTTCGCTATCTTACTGAGCGTGCGTCCACGGCAGAATCGGAATTGCCGTCACTGCATTCTGCGGACTGCCCTCGATCAAGCGATCGCTGTAGACCAGATACACCAGGGTATTGCGCTTCTTGTCGAGGAATCGCACTACCTGCATAGTCTTGAATACCAGCGAGGTGCGCTCCTTGAACACCTCCTCGCCATCCTTGAGCTCACCCTTGAAGCTGATCGGCCCGACCTGGCGACATGCAATAGACGCCTCAGCGCGATCCTCGGCCAATCCCAGACCACCTTTCACGCCACCCGTCTTGGCACGCGACAGGTAACAGGTCACGCCCTCCACTTTCGGATCATCAAACGCCTCGACAACAATACGGTCGTTCGGGCCGACGAATTTGAACACCGTCGACACCTGGCCAATTTCCTCGGCCGAGGCCAGCAACGGCATCGCCAACAACAAGCCCAATAATCCTTTTGCCACACGCATTCAGGTATTCCTTCAGACCAGAATCAGGTTATCCCGGTGAACCAGCTCCGGCTCCGCCATGTAACCCAACAGACCGATAATCGCCTCAGACGACTGACCGATGATTTTTTGTGCTTCCAGAGCACTGTAGTTAGCCAGGCCACGAGCGATTTCACGACCGTCCGGCGCCACACAGACCACCATTTCGCCGCGACGGAAGCTGCCCTGGACCAGCTTTACACCTACCGGCAGCAAACTTTTGTTGCCCTGAGACAGCGCAGTCACCGCCCCCGCGTCCAGCACCAGCGTGCCGCGAGTCTGCAGATGCCCGGCCAGCCACTGCTTGCGGGCCGCCAGCATGCCGCGCTCAGGCGACAGCAAAGTGCCGATGCGCTCGCCAGCCTTGAGGCGATCCAGCACTCGCTCAATACGCCCACCAACGATGATGGTGTGCGCACCAGAGCGCGCCGCCAGACGCGCAGCGCGCAGCTTGGTCTGCATGCCGCCACGCCCCAGCGCACCACCAGTACCACCGGCTACCGCATCGAGCGCCGGATCGTCGGCCCGCGCCTCATAAATCAGCTTGGCGTCGGGATTGTTGCGCGGATCAGCATCGAACATGCCATCGCGATCGGTGAGGATCACCAGCAAATCGGCTTCGACCAGATTCGCCACCAGCGCCGCCAACGTGTCGTTGTCGCCGAAACGGATTTCGTCAGTGACCACGGTGTCGTTTTCGTTGATCACCGGGATCACCTTCAACTCGACCAGCGCACGCAGGGTGCTACGAGCATTCAGGTAGCGCTTGCGGTCGGACAAATCGTCGTGAGTCAGGAGAATCTGTGCGGTATGCCGACCATGTTCGGCGAAGCTCGACTCCCAGGCCTGCACCAACCCCATCTGACCGATGGCGGCAGCCGCCTGCAACTCGTGCATCGCACTGGGTCGTGAGGTCCAGCCCAGACGGCTCATGCCCGCCGCCACTGCCCCGGAGGACACCAGCACCAGTTCAACGCCCGCCTCATGCAGGGCAACCATCTGCTCGACCCAGACACCCATTGCTGCGCGATCCAGGCCTTTGCCGTCCGCCGTCAGCAAAGCGCTGCCGATCTTCACGACCCAACGCTGCGCACCTGTCACCTTGCTCCGCATCATCTTCAACCTTAGCTTGAGGGCAGCGCGACCTGGCACTGCCCGTGACGTTATTCGTGGTTCTTCGTGACCAACAGTCGATTTCCAGATACTAAAACGCCGCTCCAGTGAGCGGCGCTTAAGTTTATCGCAACGAATCAGTCACGCACGTAAATGATTTCCGGACCGTCTTCGTCATCCACATCTTCTTCGTCCCAATCGTCGTCACCGATATCATGGACCGACTTCACGCCGCTGCGGCGCAGAGCACGCTGATCGTCCAGCGCCTGCAACTGGGCGCGCGCTTCATCTTCGATGCGCTGATCGAGCTCAGCCAGCTCTTCCTTGTAGGCCGGGTCGTTAGCCAGGCGATCGGCGCGATCTTCCAGGTAACGCATGATGTCGTGGCACAGACGCTCGGTGCCTTGCTTGGCGATCGCCGAGATCACATAGACCGGACCAGTCCATTCCAGACGATCAACGATCTCCTTGACGCGAGCATCGTGCTCTTCCTCAAGGATCTGGTCACACTTGTTCAGCACCAGCCAGCGATCACGCTCGGCCAGGGACGGGCTGAACTTGGTCAGCTCGCTGACGATCACTTCAGCGGCATCCGGCGCACTGGTGTCATCCAGCGGCGCCATGTCGACGAGGTGCAGCAGCAGACGCGTACGCGACAAGTGCTTGAGGAAGCGAATCCCCAGGCCCGCGCCGTCGGAAGCACCTTCGATCAGGCCCGGAATATCCGCGACCACGAAGCTCTTCCAGCGATCGACACTGACCACACCCAGGTTCGGCACCAATGTGGTGAACGGGTAGTCGGCGACTTTCGGCTTGGCAGCCGATACCGAGCGAATGAAGGTACTTTTGCCGGCGTTCGGCAAACCGAGCAGACCGACGTCCGCCAACACCTTCATTTCCAATTTCAGGTCGCGCTGCTCACCCGGCTTGCCCGGCGTAGTCTGGCGCGGCGCACGGTTGGTACTGGATTTGAAACGAGTGTTACCCAGACCGTGCCAGCCTCCCTGAACCACCATCAGCTTCTGGCCGGCCTTGGTCAGGTCGCCGATGACTTCCTGGGTGGCAGAGTCGATCACTGTGGTACCGACCGGCACCCGCAGGATCAGATCCTCACCTTTTTTGCCGGTGCAGTCGGTGCTGCCACCGTTGGAACCGCGCTCGGCATCGAAGTGGCGGGTGTAACGGTAGTCGACCAGGGTGTTCAGGTTTTCGTCGGCCATCATGTAGATGGAACCACCATCACCACCGTCGCCGCCGTTCGGGCCGCCGTTTTCGATGAATTTTTCTCGACGGAAACTCATGCAACCGTTGCCACCGTCGCCGGCCTTTACTCGAATCGATACTTCATCAACAAACTTCATAACAAAACGCCTCTCGCCATACGGACGAGCCGAAAAACAACCAAGACATAAGACTCTTGCAAAAATGAGCGCAGCGACCTCAATCAACGACCGCCAATACAGCGCTGGAGCCCATCACAAACAGCTTTGCAAGAGACTCACCCCACAAACGAAAAAGCCCCGTCGCAAGACAGGGCTTTTCCAGCGATCGCGCAATTAAGCTGCGACGACGCTCACGTAACGACGACCGAAGGCGCCTTTTACTTCAAACTTGATCACGCCTTCGATTTTCGCGAAGAGGGTGTGATCCTTACCCATGCCAACGCCGTAGCCAGCGTGGAATTGGGTGCCGCGCTGACGCACGATGATGTTACCGGCCTTGATGACCTGGCCGCCATACATCTTCACGCCAAGGCGTTTGGCTTCTGAGTCGCGACCGTTACGGGTACTACCACCAGCTTTTTTGTGTGCCATGAGTTCAATTCTCCTAGTGAGGAATTAGGCTGATTAAGCCTGAATACCGGTGATTTTGATCTCGGTGTACCACTGGCGGTGGCCCATACGCTTCATGTGGTGCTTACGTCGACGGAACTTGATGATGCGGACTTTATCGTGACGACCTTGGGAGATCACTTCAGCCACAACGGTAGCGCCAGGAACAACTGGAGCGCCGATATTCACGTCGTCGCCATTGGCAACCAACAGAACGCGATCAAAAGTTACGGATTCGCCGGTAGCGATTTCCAGTTTTTCGATCTTCAGGTATTCACCTGGAGCAACTTTGTACTGCTTGCCACCAGTAACGATTACTGCATAAGACATGGTATTTCTCCGATAATCCTGCTCACCCAGCTCTTTATAAGAAGAGGTATTGGCTGGCATGGCTGCATAAGGCTGGAAGGCCTGTTTGCAATTGCGTAAGGCAGGTGCTGCCCAGGAAGTTCAGGGTGCGCGATTGTACGCAAGCTACTCTGGCGTTGCAAGTGGCCGTCCATCGCGCCTTGACAGGCCCGGACGTGGGTCCTAGCATGCCGCGCAACCCTTCTGGAGCAACTGTCGCTGATGCAACCCCAAGCTTTCTACCGCGCGGTGGCGGACGATTTTAGCGCCGTCGACGGCATCATCAAGAAGCAGCTGACTTCCCGAGTGCCGCTGGTATCGAAAATCGGCGACTACATTACCTCGGCTGGCGGCAAACGCCTGCGTCCCTTGCTCGTGCTGCTGTGCGGCAAGGCACTGGGCCGCGAGGGCGATGACCTGCGCCTGCTGGCCGCGACCATCGAGTTTCTGCACACCGCCACCCTGCTGCACGACGACGTCGTCGACATGTCCGGCATGCGCCGTGGCCGTTCGACCGCCAATGCCATGTGGGGCAACGCGCCGAGCGTGCTGGTGGGCGACTTCCTGTATTCGCGTTCTTTCGAAATGATGGTCGAACTGGGCTCCATGCCGGTAATGAAGATCCTTTCGCAAGCCACGCGCATCATCGCTGAAGGCGAGGTGCTACAGCTGTCGAAGGTCCGCGACGCCAGCACCACCGAAGAAACCTACATGGAAGTCATTCGCGGCAAAACCGCGATGCTCTTCGAGGCTTCGACCCACAGTGCCGCGGCCCTGGCCGGTGCCTCGCTGGAACAGAGCGAAGCGCTGCGCACCTTCGGCGATCACCTGGGCGTAGCCTTCCAACTGGTCGATGACCTGCTGGACTACCGTGGCGATGCCGAGACCCTGGGCAAGAACGTCGGTGACGATCTGGCCGAGGGCAAGCCGACGCTGCCGCTGATCTACACCATGCGCGAAGGTACTCCGGAGCAGGCCGCACTGGTTCGTCAGGCGATCCAGAAAGGTGGCATCGAAGACCTGGAAAGCATTCGCGAAGCGGTCGAAGCTTCCGGCTCACTGGATTACACCGCGCAACTGGCCCGCGACTACGTGGCCCGTGCGATCAAGTGCCTCGGCGCCCTGCCCGCCAGCGAATACCGCGATGCGCTGGTGGAATTGAGTGAATTTGCGGTCGCTCGCACGCACTGATATTCACAGCAAATTCAAAAGATCGCAGCCCTCGGCAGCTCCACATGGGTACACCAAGGAGCTGCCGAAGGCTGCGATCTTTTGCTGTTCGCTCCCTCCTGCGATAAATCCCTATATAATGTGCGCTTTTTAGCCATCCTGAATCCAAGGAGCTTTAGTGAGCACGTTGCCACCCTGCCCGAAATGCAATTCCGAATACACCTACGAAGACGGCGCACAGCTGATCTGCCCGGAGTGCGCCCATGAGTGGTCCGCCACTGGCGAAGCCGAAGTAGCGTCCGACGATACCGTGAAAAAGGACTCGGTCGGCAACGTCCTGCAGGACGGCGATACCATCACCGTGATCAAGGACCTCAAGGTCAAAGGCACTTCCCTGGTGGTCAAGGTCGGCACCAAGGTCAAGAACATCCGCCTGTGCGATGGCGACCACGACATCGACTGCAAGATCGACGGCATCGGCCCGATGAAACTCAAATCCGAGTTCGTCAGAAAAGTCTGAGCCCGCTGTATTCCATCCCGCGCCCTGCGTGGGATGGTGCTTTGCCCTTCCCGCCTCACCCAGCACTCCTCGCAATAGCCAAACGCCAGCCGTTTTGACCTTACGCAATCCTTACCCGATAAAAAACGCAAACCGCCAATAGGCCCTTGCTATTTAATGAATAGGAATTATTCTCATTGAACCCAATCAATGGAGATGAGACCCATGACTTATTTGATCGATGCCTGGCTGGACCGCCCACATCCCTACCTCAGAATCCTGCATCGGGAAACCGGGGAAGTCTGTGCGGTGCTTGAAGAAGAAGCCTTGAACGAGCTGCAGGATCAGGGTGATCTGGACGTCAACGGCCTGAGTTCCAGTGAGCCGGTGGTACTCAAGGAGCTGGTGCGCAATCTGTTTCTGTTTTGCTATGCCCGGGCGTTGCGCCCGAGTCATGATCTGAATACCAAGTTCGAGGTATGAAGATCATTTGTAAAAATGCCGGAGCTGGCCCTGCAGGAGCGGGCCAGCTCCAACACCGGGATTACAGAACGTCGAGCAGTTCGACGTCGAATACCAGTACGCTGTGCGGCGGAATGCTGCCAACGCCTTGAGCGCCGTAAGCCAGTTCGCTCGGCACGTACAGACGCCATTTGCTGCCCGCGTTCATCAGTTGCAGGGCTTCGGTCCAGCCAGCGATAACGCCGCCTACCGGGAATTCTGCAGGCTGGCCGCGCTCGTAGGAGCTGTCGAACACAGTGCCGTCGATCAGAGTGCCGTGGTAGTGCGTGCGCACTTGATCTTCACGGGTTGGCTTGGCGCCTTCACCTTGAGTCAGCACTTCAAATTGCAGGCCCGAAGCCAGAGTAGTGATGCCTTCACGCTTGGCGTTTTCAGCCAGGAAAGCCAGGCCTTCGCCAGCAGCAGCTTCAGCCTTGGCAGCCGCTTCAGCTTGCATGATCTCGCGGATCACTTTGAAGCTGGCGGACATTTCTTCCTGACCCACACGGCTTGGCTTGCCGGCGAACGCGTCGGTCAGACCCGCCAGGATTGCGTCCAGGCTCACGCCCGGTGGCGGATTGTCACGCAGCTGGTCGCCCAACTGACGGCCAATGCCGTAGCTGACGCGGGTTTCATCGGTGGACAGATTTACTTCGGACATGACACTGCTCCGCTGTGCGGACGGCCCTGGAACTTGCCGTGCGTGCACAGCGCATCCCGGAGCGCCCGGAATCAAAAGGGCGAGCAGACTAGCACAGATGCCGCCACGTTGATGAGCGGCGTCAGCCCTGTTACGCAGAACGGAAGGTGCTCGGTAATTTCGGACTTTCCTCGGCGCTGGTACCGCACATTTCATCATGGGCCGAGGTACATACAACGTTGAATGGCTTGGGACAGTCGTGAAGCACTTCACGCGCATGCTCGACCGACCGCAGCTGCAATGTCTCGCCATGAGCATCGAGCACTGGATGCGCCGCACCATGCATCCGAGCCTCCAGCACGTAGAACACGCCTTCCATCGAGATCAGGTTCAACTCATCGATCTTTCCGGCGATGGCAAACGCATTCAACTCTTGCAGGTTCATGAGCGCACCTCACGCAGTGGAGAGCCAGGGTTCTTACAGGGATATGCCTCGACGCGCCAAAGTACAAGCCACAAACGACACCGCCCGTCTGTTTCGCAACAGACGGGCGGTGCGGTGGACCGAGTAAGGGCGGATCAGTGCTTGGTCAGCTTGTCCAGATAACCCATGGCAAACGCCGACACCACGAAGGTCATGTGGATGATCACGTACCACTGCAAATGCTCCGGATCGACGTTCTTGGCGTCCATGAAAATCCGCAGCAAGTGGATCGACGAAATTGCCACGATGGAAGCCGCGACCTTCATCTTCAACGAAGACGAATCCATGGTGCCCAACCAGTTGAGCTTCTCCTTGCTGTCGTCGATATCCAGTTCGGAAACGAAGTTCTCGTAACCGGAGATCATCACCATCACCAGCAAGCCGCCTACCAGCGCCATGTCGATCAGCGACAACAACACCAGAATCAGATCCGACTCGGCCATCGAGAACACGTTAGGGATGACGTGGATGACTTCCTGGAAGAATTTCAGTGCCAACGCCAGCAAGCCCAGCGACAAACCGAAATAGATCGGCGCCAGCAACCAGCGGGAGGCGTACATTGTATTTTCGATAAAGCGTTCCATTGAATCTCACACAAGGGGCTGGAAATGGCGGCGAGTATAACAGCCGCCTGTTACACCCAGAAACCGCCGGAAAATCCGCAACCTGCGTGTGTGTGACAAAGTTTTTCTGCTAGTGTCCAGATCAATGACAGGTCAGCGACATCGGACAGGAAAACTGGAAATGGATGTGCGATTGCCCTTAACGAGTGCAGGACTTTGCCTCGCATTGCTGCTCGGTGGTTGTTCACCCAGCGATGAGAAACGCCAAGTCAGCCTCGAAGAAAAGACCGCGCAGTTCGAAAAGTCTCTGGAGGCGATCAAGGATCCGAAACTCAAGGACGTCGTGACCGAACTCGGCGGTTCACTGTTGCTGCTCGAGCGTGCGCAACTCAAGCTCGACAGTAAACCGGTGGTCACCGAATACGGCGAAGATGCCCTCGCCGTATTCAAGCACTACCCCACGCCCCAGGCGCTGGTCGACACTTACATCAACGGGCTGTTCGTGCTGCACAAGGAGTCCAGCTCGGATTACCTGACCGATCTGCAACCAGTATTCCCCCTCCACTTCAACGCCCCTGGCGCATTCCTTTTCCCTCATGACCTGGAATGGCAATCGGTGACCCTCAGCAACAAGCGCGTCATCGCGTTTCAGCCGGAATGGTCGGAAACCGATCCCGGCATTCAGCTGAGCCCGTCGAGCTCCAACCTGACCAACCCCGATGACTTGACGGTGACCTACCCCTTCATCGAAGGCCTGGGTGTGGACAAAAAGCACCTGCCACAACCAGTGAGCCTGCAAGGCAAGGTGGAGGTCATCGCCCCACGCCGAATCTACAGCTTCGACCTGACAAAAAAGGACGTCGGCCAGACGCGCACCAATGACAACCTCAGTGTCACGCTGCTGAAACTTGAAAAAAACCATGCCGAAATCGAATTCAGTAACAGCGCACCACCGGCCCCCGAGGTTCGCGATACACCGCCCAACTCGCTGATCGTTCAGGCCAGGGACAGCACCGGGCAATTCCTCTCGCGCTCGGGCGCAATCAATGAAACCGCCACGCAAATTGCGTTCTATCAAAAACAACTGGCGCAAATGCAACAGCAGAAAGCCTGGAGCGAAGCGTTCGAAAAACAGCTCGAGGACGACCAGCGTGCCTTTGAAAAACAACAAACCCGACAGTATGCCAAGGTGTACTTCAATGGACCGATCGACACGCTCGAAGTCAGCCTGCTGGATTTCTCGGCGGTCACGGTGACCCGCAAGAACCTGGACCTGCCAGTACGCCGCTTCGACCCGCACACGACGGAAAAAACCATCCAGCCACTGGCTTTGCCCGTGGTGGTATACGACGACCAGGCTGCGACCTGGCTCAAGGGTGCGACGCTGGACGAGAACCAACTGAAAAAAAGCATCAGTATCAGCCAGTCGATCGATGACCCGAGCGCCGCGCGCATCGATTTCGATCACCCCAGAAGTTTCAATGATGAACTGCTCGGCACCTCGTTCAATCCCGGCGAAAGTCCCGTGACGTTCTTTACCCAAGACAGCAATGGCCGGCGCGATGGGCCGATCGAGCTGCCACCGGAGGCGTATCAGGTCGACCCGCTACGCGGCAGCATCACCTACGATCTGAATCTGTTTGCAGAAACTCCGGCCTACGCGGTGGGCTCCATGCCGCTGTTCCTGGCGACTGTCGACAAGCAAACCTACGACTCCCCCCAACTGCCCAAGGGCCTGGCGCTCAAAGGGAATGAGTTGGTGGTTGATCTGAAGCTGTTCCCCGACCAGGATTGGCGCTTTTTCGCCAAGGACGACAGTGGCAACTATCTGAAGGAGATTCTTTCGGTCAGTCACGACGCGAACGCGCAAGGTCCGGGGTTATTCGCAGTGCATTACTTCTACGGCCAGCCCACACGTCTGGAAACTTATCAGCGAACCAACCTCACCACCGTGCAATACGGTTTCGAGGTCAAACTCGACAAGACCGAGCCAGGTAACCTGGATCAATAGCCTGGATCAGCCTTCAGGTCGAAACCCGGGACCGGCAAGGTTGTGGAAACGGCCACCGTTGATCTCTCGCAACTGGGCTTGCAGGTGCAGGCACCAGATTTGCGGGTCATCGGCCAGCTCGTAGCCATGCAGGGTCAGACTTTCGACGATGGTGTCGAGGATCGATTCAGCCACGACCGGCCCACGGAACGGGCCTTGAGCCTTGATGGCTGAAGGTTGCTCGCCGGCCATTCCGGCGGCAAAAAGCAAGGTCCACATGCCCGTATCTCCCGCCAGCGGGCGGATAGCACATTCGATACGGGTCACAAGGCCCAGGCATTGACGGGTGAGGCAGAGGTTGCGCGACATGGCGGCGACCCTCGGTAGATCCGGTATTCAGCCTCCACGGGAAGGCTGTCTCGATCCAGTGATAACTGTCGATATCCTTGAGCAGAGAATAGAAGAAAAGTTCAGCTCGCACGCGGCCCGCAGCCAGAAGGCGCCGAGTGGTCGCCGTGCAAATATTGACGCCAGAGATGTGACGAGGGGGCTTGCCCCGTTGGGCTGCGAAGCAGCCCCGAAATTTATCAGACAGACCTCATCGCCGATTTGACGACTGCTACGCAGCCGAACGGGGCGGTGCGGCGGTTCGACAAGCTCCCTCGCCACAGGGAGCCTCCTCAGTTCCGAGATTGACTCAGGCCGGTTTGACTTCCAGCAAGGCTTCCTGCGCCAACTCTTTTTCGGCCTCCTTGAGGTCTTCGTCGCTGACCATTTCCGCGATCACCCGCAAGCGTTCCACCACCCGCGCGTTGACGCTGCCCTCGGGAAAGTCGCCATTCTCATCCGGCGTACCGGCCGGCTCGCCGACCAGCAGGCTCAGTGCTTCGTCGGCCTGGCGCACCGCGTAGACATGGAACTGCCCCGCGCGCACCGCCGCCAGCACCTTCTCGTCAAGCATCAGCGTGGCGACGTTAGCCTGAGGAATGATCGCTCCCTGCTCGCCCGTCAGGCCGCGAGCCTCGCAGAGCCGGAAGAAGCCTTCGATCTTCTCGTTGACCCCGCCTACCGCCTGCACTTCACCGAATTGGTTGATCGAACCGGTAATCGCAAAGCACTGCTTGAGTGGAGTTTTCGACAAGGCCGAGATCAGCGTGCAGGCCTCGCCCAACGATGCGCTGTCGCCGTCGACGTAACCGTAGGACTGCTCCAGGGCGATGCTTGCGGAAATCGCCAACGGGAATTCCTGGGCATAGCGGCTGCCCAGGTACCCGGTGAGGATCATCACGCCTTTGGAGTGAATCGGCTGGCCGAGGTTGACCTCGCGCTCGATGTCGACGATGCCGCTGCCGCCCGGATACACCGTGGCGGAAATCCGCGCCGGTATCCCGAAGGCCGAATCGCCGACTTCCAGTACCGTCAGCCCGTTGCACTTGCCGACCGCCGCGCCATCGGTGTCGATCAGAATGATCCCGGCCAGCATGTCATCGAGAATCCGCGCCGAAACTCGTCCGGTACGGGTAGCCTTGGCCTTGAGCGCACGCTCGATGTGCCCGGCGTCAGTCATCTCGTCACCCGCCAGGTCACGAATGAAATCTGCCTCGCTGACCAGTTGGAACAGATCGCCGATCCGGGCCGACAAACGTCCCTGGTGCTCGGCCAGACGTGCGCTGTAAGTCGCCAGACGCGCCACCGCATCCGCGGTCAGCGGCGCCATGCCTTCTTCCGAGGTACGGGTTTTGAGCAACTGGGCGAACTGCTCCAGGCTTTCGTCGACCATCGGAATGTCTTCGTCGAAATCCACCAGGACGCGGAACATCTCCTGGAAGTCCGGATCGAGGTCTTGCAGCGTGTAGTAGAGCTGCCGGGCGCCGATGATCACGACTTTGACCTGCAACGGAATGTGTTGCGGCGTCAGCGTCACGGTGGCCAGACGGCCCAGCTCACCCAGCGGGGATTCCATTTTCAGCTTGCGCGATTGCAAGGCACGCTTGAGCGCATCCCACACGAATGGCTCGCTGAGCATTTTTTCCGCTTCGAGGATCAGGAAACCGCCGTTGGCCCGGTGCAATGCACCCGGTCGCAACTGCCGATAGGTGGTGTAGAGCGCGCCCTGATCGGTGCTGTATTCGATGCGGCCGAACAGGTTGTCGTAGGTCGGGTGCGGCTCGAACACCACCGGCGCACCGCCGCTGTGCGGATGCCCGACCACCAGGCTCGGGGCGTATTGCTCTTCAAGCAATTTGCGGGCGATGGCGTCGGTCTTGCTGTCATCCACCAGTTGCTCGACCACCGTTTTGAGCAGGTACACCTGCATCGCTTGCAAGTAACCGCAAACGCCTGCGTTTTCCGCGTACTTTTCCGACAGCGGCGCCAGCAAGGGCTGCAAGGCCAGGGTGATGGTTTCTTCGTTGAGCTGGCGCAGCTGATTGCTCGACTCGCGCTTCCATTGCGGCAGGCTGGCGAGCTCTTCGTTCAACCGCTCTTCGAGCCCGGAAATGTCATCATGAAAGCGCTCGCGCTCGGCTTCCGGCAACTGTGCGAATTCCGCCTCATCCAGGGCCTTGCCTTCGCTCATCGGGGTGAAGGCAATGTTGCTGCTGTCGCGGTAGAGCGCGACGTCTTTCTCCAGCGCCAGACGCTCGATCACATCCAGCGCACGGTCATAACGCTGGTTGAACGCACGGTCGATGGCGCTTTTCTTCTGCTGGTAGGACGGGTGCTCGAATACTGCCGGAAAGGTCGCCAGCAGGTTGTCGATCAAGCCGTTGATGTCACCGATAAAAGCCCCGGCGGTGCCCGACGGCAATTCCAGGGCGCGAGGCTCACGAGGCTCATCGAAATTATTGACGTAGACCCAGTCGGCCGGGGTCTGCAGGCGTTTGCCTTCGGCCTTGAGGTAGCGTTTGACGAACGAAAACCGGCCGGTGCCGGGCTCGCCCATGACGAACACGTTGTAACCGGGGCGCGGCATGGCCACACCGAACTGCAAGGCTTCGACCGCACGTTCCTGGCCAAGCACACCGCGGAAGGGCTCCAGATCATTGGTGGTAGAGAAGCTGAACTGTTCAGCGGAAAACGGACGGGTCAGCGCTTCAGGCGCTAGACGCAAGCTGGCAGCAACAGGATCAGGCATCGGGCTTCCTTACATCAGGCGGGGCAGATAACGGCATTCTGGCGCTGCCCGTACCCACTGGCAAGGCGCACCTCAAGCCAAAGCTTAGACAAGCCCCCATCCTCGGGCCGCGCGGGTCAAAATCAAGGTTTTCAGGGAATGTTTCGCAAAAAATCACGGAACCCCTGGAACCTGCCTAAACTCCAAACTGCGCGGCTGGAACGAATAACCGGCCCACTGGCACCATTAGGGGCCAGCACCCTGTCCATTGGTATGCACACAAAGAGAACATAGCTATGAAACGGATTCTTCTTGGTACTCTCTTCACCGTTGTATCCATCAACGCCATGGCTCAGGCGCCAGGCGGTCCGGACTGCGGTTGGGGCAACATGCTGTTCGAAGGTCAGCGTGGCACCCCGGCACACTTCCTGGCATCCACCACCAACGGCACCTCCGGTAATGCAACTTTCGGTATGACCTCCGGCACCAACGGTTGCTCGACCAATGCGGCGCTGACCTATGGCGGCAAATCCTGGATTGCCATGAATGGCATGATGAACGAGCTGTCCGAAGACATGGCTAAAGGTCAGGGCGAAGCGCTGACTACTTACGCCGTGGTACTGGGCGTGGCGCCGGAAGACCGTGCGCACTTCGCCGCCGTGACTCATCAACACTTCCAGCAAATTTTCAGCAAGGCTGACGTGACCGCTGAAGACGTGCATACCAATACCCTGGCCGTATTGAAGAACGATCCTCGTCTGGCCAAGTACGCCACTCAAGCTTAAGCTCGACCCGTCCCGCTCTCTTTGGGGAGCGGGTTTTATTTTTTTGACCCCGGCCCTTTTGGCCTGCCTCTTTGGGTCTTTGTTTCTTTCGACTTAAGTTGCTCACTATGCTCAAACGCCTTGCCTGGCTGGCGCTCTGTGTCTGCGCCCCGCTGTCCGCCGCGCCCCACATCGACAATCAACGTTTGCAGCAACTGGCCAACGACCCCTTCTGGATTTCCCTGGGTCATTACGAAACCGCCAAGCTCGGTGGCTGGCGCAGCTATGTCAGCGACAAGAAATTCTTTCTCGCCTCCGATGGCAACGAACACCCCGACCGCGAACTGGCGGCGACCGTACAGGCGCTGTATGCCCCGGCCAGTGCCGGCGAGCAGCATGCGCAATGCGTCTATCCGGCCCGTACTCGCTGGCTCAAGGCGCAACTTGACCTGACGGATCTGCCGTCGCTGGACTGTGCTGAATTCAAGCAATGGTTCAAGGACGTTTCGCCCCACAGTGCGGTGATGATTTTCCCGGCCGCCTACCTGAACAGCCCGTCGTCGATGTTCGGCCATACCTTGCTGCGCATCGATCAGGCCGATGTGCAGCGCGACAAGACCTCGCTGCTCAGTTACGCGATCAACTTCGGCGCCTACATCGAAGGGTCAGACAACAGCATTTTGTACGCGTGGAAAGGCCTGATGGGTGGTTATCCCGGGCTGTTTGCACTGGTGCCCTATCAGGAAAAACTCTCGGAATACCGTAGCCTCGAAAACCGCGACCTGTGGGAATACCGCCTGAACCTGACCCAGCAGGAAACCGAGCGCATGGTCGAGCATGTCTGGGAGCTCAAGCAGATCCAGTTCGACTACTTCTTCTTCGATGAAAACTGCTCCTATCGCCTGCTAGAGCTGCTGCAGGTGGCGCGGCCGGGCCTGAAGCTGACCGATCAGTTCCCGTTGACCGCCATTCCCACCGACACCGTCAAAGCGGTGAAACAGGCCGGGCTGGTGGAGTCGATCGAATATCGCCCGTCCCGCGAGCGTGAACTGCTGAGCCGCGCGCAGCCGTTGACCGATGAAGAGCAGCAGTGGGTGCTGAAAATCAGCGCCGATCAGAAGCAATTGCAGGAACCGGCGTTCAAGGCGCAACCGCGCGAGCGTCAGGCGTTGATCATCGACGCGGCCTATCGTCTGGAGCGTTATCGCGCCAACGGCCAGGAACGTGACCCGCAACGAGCTCAGCGCAGTTTCGAATTACTGCGCGCGATCAATCAGAACCCGCCTCCTGAACTGGACATTGCGCGACCTGGCTTGCCCGAGGATGGCCACGAGTCCCGCACCTGGCAGGCCGGCATCGGCACCCGGGGTGACCAAGCCTTCGGCGAATATGGCCTGCGCATGGCCTACCACGACCTTAACGACAACGCCGAAAGCTTTCCCCTTGGCGCGCAGATCGAAATCCTGCAGATGAAGCTGCGCCAATACGAAGGCAATCACTGGCAGCTGCAGCAACTGGACCTGGCGACCATCCGCTCCCTGACCCCGCGCAACGCGCTGTTGCAGCCGCTGTCGTGGCAAGTCACCGGCGGCCTGGAGCGTGTGCCGGGCAAGCACGATGACGAAACCCTGGTCAGTCATGTCAACGGTGGTGGTGGCGGGACCTGGCAACTGAGCGACGACATGCTCGGGTTCGCCTTGGGCACCGTGCGCGTGGAGCACAACAACGACTTCGCAGGCTTCATTGCCCCGGCAGCGGGCTTCAACAGCGGTTTGCTGTGGAAAAACCCGCTGGGGAATTTCAGCCTGGAAGCCAAGGGCGATTACTTCACCAACGGCGAAGTGCGCCGGAGCATGAGCCTGAATCAGCAGTGGGAGTTGTCGCGCAACCTCGGGCTGCGCCTGAGTGCCCAACGCGAATTCAGCCACCTGGCATCACCTGAAAACGAAGTGATGCTTGAAGTGAAGTGGTATCACTATTGATCTTTTGACCCTTCTTTCACTCCCATCCGACAAATCCGCTTCTAGACTTCCCCTATAGGCCGTTGAACGGCCCTGGAGTCCGAGATGTGGCGTTGCGTGGGTGTGTTGGGGTTGTTGCTATTGGTTACAGGGTGCCAGTCGACTCACGAGGATCTGATCGCCAAAGGGTATCCGCCGGCGTTCGCCGATGGCTTCGATGACGGTTGCAGCAGTGGCCGGCAAGCCGCCGGGGCAATCACCGGTGAATTTCGCAAAAATGTCCCACGCTACCTCAAGGACAAGCAATACGCAGAAGGCTGGACCGATGGCTTGCGTCAATGCCAGGCCATGCGGGAAAGCGAGGATCGCAACGAGTACAGGGAACGCCATTGGGATGAGCGCGAAAGGGCCTGGCAACGAGAGAAAGACCGGGACGCCGCGCGAGCCTATCGCTCGCAATAAGTCGTTTACAGACATTCGTCGAAACTTAAAGCACGCGACCATGGCCCAAACCCTATAACGGGAGAACAACATGAGTCGCGCCTTCGTCAATGAAGATAACGCTGCCGCGCAAGCCGACCTGCCAGTCGAACGACAGGTCAGCGCGCAGCCCAATTACGTCACACCCGCCGGGCTTATGCAGCTTCAGGCGAAAGTCGCCGTGCTGCAAAGCCTGCTCGACGAGGAAAGCGCCAAAGGTGACCTGGCCGACAAGCAGCGCCAGGCCGACCTCGATCGCGACTGGCGCTACTTCAAGCAGCGCCTGCAAAGCGCACAGGTGGTCGCACAAGCCTCCTCGACCGACAAAGTGCAGATTGGCAATTGGGTGACCTTTGCCGACGAGCACGATCATGAACAGCGCGTGCAATTGGTCGGAGAAGACCAGGCGGATGCCGCCCATGGACTGATCAATTGGAGTTCACCGCTGGGACGGGCATTACTGGGTGCGCACGTAGGCGATGAAGTGTCGTGGAAGCGGCCGGTGGGGGATATGGTGATTGAGGTGCTGGCTATAGAGATCGGGTGAGTCCGATGGCGCCTTCGCTGTAGGAGCGAGGCTTGCTCGCGAAGGCCACACCGCGGTGCCACTGAAAACCCATAAAAAAACGGAGCCCCCGAACGAAGGCTCCGTTTTTTTATGCAGCCAACCTGAAATCAGGCCAGTTTCTTGTGCCGTACCCGGTGTGGCTGGGAGGCCGCTTCGCCGAGGCGCTTCTTGCGATCGGCTTCGTACTCGGTGTAGTTGCCTTCGAAGAACACCGCTTGCGAGTCGTCTTCGTACGCCAGGATGTGAGTCGCGACGCGGTCAAGGAACCACCGATCGTGAGAGATCACAATGGCGGCGCCCGGGAAGTCCAGCAAGGCTTCTTCCAGGGAACGCAGGGTTTCAACGTCGAGGTCGTTGGACGGTTCGTCGAGCAGCAGGACGTTGCCGCCCTCTTTCAGGGTCAGGGCCAGGTGCAAGCGACCACGCTCACCACCGGACAGGTCCTTGACGAACTTCTGCTGATCGCCACCCTTGAAGTTGAAACGACCGACGTAGGTACGCGACGGGATCTCGTAGTTGCCGATGCGAATCTGGTCGGAACCGTCGGAGATCTGCTGGAACACAGTCTTGCTGCCATCCAGGTCTTCACGGCTCTGGTCGACGCACGCCAGTTGCACGGTTTCGCCGACTTCGATGCTGCCCGAATCCGGCGTTTCCTTGCCCATCAGCATGCGGAACAGGGTCGATTTACCGGCACCGTTACCACCGATCACGCCAACGATGGCGCCTTTAGGCATGGAGAACGACAGGTTGTCGATCAGCACGCGATCGCCGTAGCCCTTGGTGACGTTCTTGAACTCGATGACCTTGTCGCCCAGGCGTGGACCGGCCGGGATGTAGATCTCGTTGGTTTCGCTGCGCTTCTGGAATTCCTGCGATTGCATTTCTTCGAAGCGTTGCAGACGAGCCTTGGACTTGGACTGGCGGGCCTTGGCGCCTTTGCGCACCCACTCCAGCTCTTCTTTCATGGCCTTTTCGTGAGCCGATTGCTGCTTGGATTCGGCAGCCAGACGATCGGACTTGGCTTCGAGCCAACCCGAATAGTTGCCCTCGTACGGGATACCGGCGCCGCGGTCGAGTTCGAGGATCCAGCCGGCAACGTTGTCCAGGAAGTAACGGTCGTGCGTGATCGCAACCACGGTGCCCGGGAAATCGTGCAGGAAGTGCTCCAGCCAGGCGACGGAGTCGGCGTCCAGGTGGTTGGTTGGTTCGTCGAGCAGCAGCATGTCCGGGGCGGACAGCAGCAGGCGGCACAGGGCCACACGACGCTTTTCACCACCGGAAAGATGTTCAACCCTGGCATCCCAGGCCGGCAGACGCAGCGCATCGGCAGCGACTTCCAGTTGGCGATCCAGGTTGTGGCCATCGCTGGCCTGCAGGATGGCTTCAAGTTTGGCTTGCTCTGCAGCCAGCTTGTCGAAGTCAGCATCCGGATCGGCGTAGGCCGCGTAGACCTCGTCCAGACGCGCCTGGGCGTCCTTGATCACGCTGACCGCTTCCTCGACCACTTCACGCACGGTCTTGGTCGGGTCCAGGATCGGTTCTTGCGGCAGGTAGCCGATGTTCAGGTCCGGCATCGGACGGGCTTCACCGTCGAACTCGGTGTCGACGCCTGCCATGATTTTCAGCAGCGTGGACTTACCCGAACCGTTGAGACCGAGGACGCCGATTTTGGCGCCGGGGAAGAACGACAGCGAAATGTTTTTCAGGATTTCCCGCTTCGGCGGAACAACTTTGCCCAGCCGATGCATGGTGAAGACGTATTGAGCCATGGAGAACCTAGGGTCAGTGACTGATGAATGATTGGAGCGCAGGCGATGCCCGGCCAGGCCATGCGCGTCGTTCGTTTGATGGGTATCAAGGCGTGCGCGCTGAAAAAAACCTGAGTCTAGGAGCTGGAACGCTCCCGCGTAACCGGCAAAGCTACCTCATTGACAGAAGGCAGTCCAGCCGAGCGGGGCTGGCACTTCGCCACAACTCAAGGCATGCTAGCCGCCCTTCGGGCGTCCGGCTTATAGTGCACGCCGCGCCAGTCCAGCCAAACCGCAGGATTACAGTTTGTCCAATGTCACTCCGCCACCGTCCGCGAGCGTGCTCAACCCTGGGCTCGGCTCGCCCCTGCGCGGAAGCTTGAAGGGCGCGCTGGCGACTCTCGTGCTGTTGCTGCTCGCACTGCTGTTCTGGCAGTTGCTGGATCAACTGCGCGAAACCCAGAAAAACCAGCGCCAGTACACCATCAACTACACCGCCGACCTGGCTTCGCAAGTCAGCCTCAACATGGCGCTCAACGCCCAGATCGCCCTTAATCTGCTACCGATCGTCGAACAACCGCAAAGCGCCGACGAACAGCAGGCATTGCTGCGCAAACTGCAACAGTCGCTGCCCGACCTGCGCAGCCTGGCGCTGCTCAGCCCCTCCGGGAAAGTCCTGAGTGACAGCGCCGTCGACAGCCAGGACGCCAACTACCTGAGCGAACTGGTCCAGCGCAGCCGCGCCCAGGCCCACTATTTCAGCAATGCCGATGACGGCTCGGTGGTGCACCTGCTCCTGCATCAGGCCAGCGGCAGCACTCGCGGCTACTGGGCCCTGCGCCTGACACCGACATTTTTTTCTTCATTGACCAAACAGGGCGACGCCGGCCTTCGCCCCCTGTGGCTGGTGGAAAACCGCATCAATCATCAGATCATCAGTCGCGATGACGCCCTGCCTTCAGCCAAACCCGCGGCGCTGACACCCGACGAACTGACCAACAGCGTATTGATCGTCCCCCTGAGCAGCAGCGACTGGCAACTGCGCGGGCTGTTCGACCGGCAACGGGTGATCGAACAACTGCTGCCGGCATTCATCGGCAAATGCCTGCTGGGCCTGGCCTTCTCACTGTTACCGTTCATCGCTTTGCTGAACATTCGTCGCCGCCAACGCCAACTGCATGAAGGCCGCCGACGCTATCAGGACATCTTCGAAGGCACCGGTGTTGCCCTGTGCGTGCTGGACCTGTCCGGGCTCAAAAGCTTTTTCGACAAGGCGCAACTCACCAGCAGCGAGCAGCTGAGAACCTGGCTCGGGATACCGGAGCAACGCCAGCAACTGTTGCAGGAACTGCGCATCACCGAGGTCAACCAGGTCGCCCTGCAACTGCTCAACGTCAATTCCTGCGATCAGGCCTGGAAACTACTGATCAACGGCTGCCCACTGGACTGCACGGCCATCGGCAATCAAGTGCTCGAAGCGGTGCTCCACCAGCAGAAACAGCTTGAGCTGGAAATCAAGCTTCAGGACGCCAATGGCCGCGACCAGCACTTGTGGCTCGTGCTGCGCCTGCCGGAAGATCAGCCCGACCATAGAGCGGTGATCCTGAGCATCAGCGACATCACGAGCCGCAAACTCATTGAGCTTTCGCTGCTGGAGCGCGAAGGATTCTGGTCCGATGTGGTGCGCACCGTGCCGGATCACCTGTATGTGCAAGACGTGATCAGCCAGCGGATGATCTTCAGCAACCATCACCTGGGGCAGACGCTGGGTTACAACCGCACCGAGCTGCACCAGATGGGCGAGTACTTCTGGGAAATCCTCTTGCACCCGGAAGATGCCGACTACTACCACCGCTCTCGCCAATCTCAGCGTCAGGCGGGTTACACCCAATTGCTGCAGTGCCAGCTGCGCTTCCGTCATCGCGATGGCAAATGGCGGCGTTTCGATATTCGCGAACAGGCCCTGGCGCGGGACAAGCACGATCAGGTCACGCGCATCATCGGTGTGGCCAAGGACATCACCGAGCAGATCGAAGCCAGTGAATCCCTGCGCGACAGCGAGCAGCGCTACCGGATGCTCGCCGAAAGTATCAGCGACGTGATTTTCTCCACTGACAGCAAGATGGCGCTCAACTACGTCAGCCCTTCGGTGCAAGCGGTGCTGGGCTTCGACGCCGACTGGATATTCCAGAACGGCTGGCAATCGACCATCGCCAACCCGCAACAACTGAGCGGCATCTACAGTCTGATGGACCGGGTCAGCAAAGCGCTGGATAAACCCGATCAACTGACACTGCTGCGCAGTCAGGTGCAGACCCAACTGTTTTTGTTCGACTGCCTGCGGGCCGACGGACGCAAGATCCCTATCGAGTTGCGTCTGGTTTTGGTCTGGGACGAACACGGCGCCTTCGAAGGTGTGCTCGGGGTCGGTCGCGACATCAGCCAGCAACGCCGGGCCGAGAAAGACCTGCGCATGGCGGCCACGGTATTCGAGCACTCGACCTCGGCGATTCTGATCACTGACCCGGCCGGCTACATCGTCCAGGCCAACGAGGCCTTCAGTCGAGTCAGCGGCTATGCGGTGTCCCAGGTGCTCGATCAGTTGCCGAACATGCTCACCGTCGACGAGCAGCAGGAAACTCATCTGCGCTACGTGCTCAAGCAATTGCATCAGCACAGCACCTGGGAAGGCGAAGTCTGGCTCAAGCGTCGCAACGGCGAGCACTATCCGGCCTGGGTCGGGATTACGGCGGTGCTCGACGACGAAGGCGATCTGGCCAGTTATGTGTGTTTCTTCAGCGACATCAGCGAACGCAAGGCCAGTGAGCAACGGATTCACCGCCTCGCCTATTACGACGCCCTGACCCACCTGCCCAACCGCACGCTGTTCCAGGATCGCCTGCACACCGCGCTGCAATCGGCCGAACGGCAGAAGTCCTGGGTGGTGCTGATGTTCCTCGACCTGGACCGCTTCAAGCCGATCAACGACTCCCTGGGTCATGCCGCCGGCGACCGCATGCTCAAGGAAATGGCCACGCGCCTGCTCGGCTGCGTCGACGATGACGACACCGTGGCGCGTATGGGCGGTGATGAGTTCACATTGCTGCTGCAACCCCGGGTCAACCGCGAGATCGCGCTGAACCGAGCCATTCACGTGGCCGAACAGATCCTCGCCAGCCTGGTGAAGCCGTTCGTGCTCGAAGGCCGCGAGTTCTTCGTCACCGCCAGTATCGGCATCGCCCTGAGTCCTCAGGACGGTAGCGAACTCAGTCAGCTGATGAAGAACGCCGACACCGCGATGTACCACGCCAAGGAACGCGGCAAGAACAACTTCCAGTTCTATCAGGCCGACATGAACGCCAGCGCCCTGGAGCGTCTGGAGCTGGAAAGCGACTTGCGCCACGCTCTGGAACAAAACGAATTCGTGCTGTACTACCAGCCGCAATTCAGCGGCGACGGCAAACGCCTGACCGGCGCCGAAGCCCTGCTGCGCTGGCGCCATCCGCGCCGCGGCCTGGTGCCGCCAGGGGACTTCATTCCGGTGCTCGAAGAGCTCGGGCTGGTGGTGGATGTCGGCGACTGGGTGATCGGTGAGGCCTGTCGTCAACTCAAGACCTGGCACCAGGCCAAGGTGCGGGTGCCGAAGGTCTCGGTGAATATTTCGGCCCGGCAGTTCTCCGACGGGCAGCTCGGCACGCGGATCGCCACCATCCTCAGGGAAACCGGCCTGCCGCCGGCGTGCCTGGAGCTGGAGCTGACCGAAAGTATCCTGATGCGTGAAGTCAGCGAGGCGATGCAGATCCTCGCCGGACTGAAAAACCTCGGCCTGAGCATTGCGGTCGACGACTTCGGCACCGGTTATTCATCGCTCAACTACCTCAAGCAATTCCCGATCGATGTGCTGAAAATCGACCGCACCTTCGTTGATGGCCTGCCGTCGGGCGAGCAGGATGCGCAGATTGCCCGGGCGATCATCGCCATGGCCCACAGCCTCAATCTGGCGGTAATCGCCGAGGGCGTGGAAACCCACGAACAGCTCGACTTCCTGCGCGAGCATGGCTGCGATGAGGTTCAGGGCTACCTGTTCGGCCGCCCGATGCCGGCCGGCCGGTTCGAAGCGCAGTTCAGCAATGATGCGTTGTTCATGTTCGACTGAAGAGGAACTTCTGTGGCGCGGGGGCTTGCCCCCCGTTGGGTCGCGAAGCGGCCCCAAAACCCGCGATGACATTTCTTCAGACAAACCGTGTTCGCGCAAATTACGACTGCTTCGCAGCCGAACGGGGCGATGCGGCGTTCCGACAAGCCCCCTCGCCACAGACGCTACAAATCCTGCGCATGAACACCACTTGTCTGCGACATGATGTCCTTTCATATGCCATCTAAAAGCGGTTGGGTTAGAATGCCTCCCTTTTCTGCCCCGATCCTTGAGGACCGCCATGTTCAGCCGTGATTTGACTATTGCCAAGTTCGACGCCGATCTTTTTGCCGCCATGGAGCAAGAAGCTCAGCGCCAGGAAGAACACATTGAGCTGATCGCTTCGGAAAACTACACCAGCCCTGCGGTGATGGAAGCTCAAGGCTCGGTACTGACCAACAAGTACGCCGAAGGCTACCCGGGCAAGCGCTACTACGGTGGTTGCGAGTTCGTCGATATCGTCGAACAACTGGCCATCGACCGCGCCAAAGAGCTGTTCGGCGCCGATTACGCCAACGTTCAGCCGCACGCCGGTTCGCAAGCCAACAGCGCCGTTTACCTGGCCCTGCTGCAAGCGGGCGACACCATTCTGGGCATGAGCCTGGCTCACGGTGGTCACCTGACCCACGGTGCCAGCGTTTCTTCCTCCGGCAAGCTGTACAACGCCGTTCAGTACGGCATCGATGCCAATGGCCTGATCGACTACGACGAAGTCGAGCGTCTGGCCGTTGAGCACAAGCCGAAAATGATCGTGGCCGGTTTCTCTGCCTACTCGCAGGTTCTGGACTTCCCACGCTTCCGCGCTATCGCTGACAAGGTTGGTGCTTACCTGTTCGTCGACATGGCCCACGTGGCCGGTCTGGTCGCCGCTGGCGTCTACCCGAACCCGGTGCCTTTCGCTGACGTGGTGACCACCACCACCCACAAAACCCTGCGCGGTCCACGTGGCGGCCTGATCCTGGCTCGCGCCAACGCCGACATCGAGAAGAAGCTGAACTCCGCAGTATTCCCGGGCGCCCAGGGCGGCCCGCTGGAGCACGTGATCGCTGCCAAGGCGATCTGCTTCAAGGAAGCGCTGCAGCCTGAGTTCAAGGCCTACCAGCAACAAGTGGTGAAAAACGCCCAGGCCATGGCCGGCGTGTTCATCGAGCGCGGTTTCGACGTGGTGTCGGGCGGTACTCAGAACCACCTGTTCCTGCTGTCGCTGATCAAGCAGGAAATCTCCGGTAAAGACGCCGACGCTGCACTGGGCAAAGCGTTCATCACCGTGAACAAGAACTCGGTACCGAACGATCCACGCTCCCCGTTCGTCACCTCCGGCCTGCGTTTCGGTACCCCGGCTGTGACCACTCGCGGCTTCAAGGAAGCCGAATGCAAAGAGCTGGCCGGCTGGATCTGCGACATCCTGGCTGACCTGAACAACGAAGCGGTGATCGACGCCGTTCGTGAGAAGGTCAAGGCCATCTGCAAGAAACTGCCGGTGTACGGCGCTTAATTGCCCCGCTAAACCGCAGCAATGAAAAAACCGGCCAGTGATGGCCGGTTTTTTTTCGTCCGCCATAAAGATCAATTGGGGTTGGCACCACTGGTCAGACCGGTCATGCCAACTTTGCTGCGTCCCCTTGTAATCCTGAAAAAATCCAGCGTAGACTGCGCCTGCACTGGACATACCGGTAAGACCACAATAATTAAGTCCTGAATCTGATGCGCTTGGCGCACGGCAGCCAGGACACCGACCAGGATTCCTCCCATGCTCAGATGGTGCTCGCGTTCAATCTTCCTTCAAGTGGTTCTCGGACTGGTGCTCGGCATCGTCTGCGGGCTGACCCTTCCCGAATACTCCGCCCAACTCAAACCCCTTGGCGACGGCTTCATCAAACTGATCAAGATGCTTATTGGCCTGATCGTGTTTTGCGTGGTGGTTAGCGGCATCAGCGGTGCCGGTGACCTGAAGAAGGTCGGACGCATCGGCCTCAAATCGGTCATCTACTTCGAAATACTGACCACCATCGCCCTGGTGATCGGCCTGGTGTTCGCCTTCACAACCGGCATCGGCAGCGGCGCGAACATTCATCTGGAGCAGCTCTCCGCCGCCGACATGGGCGACATCGCCCAGCGCGGTCAGCACATGCACACCACCACGCAGTTCCTGATGGACCTGATTCCGACCTCGGTGATCGGCGCCTTCGCCGACAACAACATCCTGCAAGTCCTGCTGTTTTCGGTGCTGTTCGGCAGCGCGCTGAATCTGGTGGGTGAAGCGGCGTCGGGTATTTCCCGGCTGATCAACGAGCTGAGCCATGTAATCTTCCGCATCATGGGCATGATCGTGCGCCTGGCGCCGATCGGCGTCTTCGGCGCCATCGCCTTCACTACCAGCAAATATGGCCTGGACTCGCTGCAACACCTGGGCAGCCTGGTCGGCCTGTTTTACCTGACCTGCGCGGCATTCGTGGCGCTGATTCTCGGCCTGGTGATGCGCCTCTCGGGCCTGCGGATGTGGCCACTGCTCAAGTACCTGCGCGAAGAACTGCTGATCGTCATGGGCACCGCTTCTTCCGACGCCGTGCTGCCACAAATCATGCGCAAGCTTGAGCATCTGGGCATCGGCAGCTCCACGGTCGGCCTGGTGATTCCGACCGGGTATTCGTTCAACCTTGATGGTTTTTCGATCTACCTGACCCTGGCCATTGTGTTCATCGCCAATGCCACCGGCACGCCGCTGGCCATGACTGACCTGCTGACGATTCTGCTGGTGTCGCTGATCACCTCCAAAGGCGCCCACGGGATTCCCGGCTCGGCGCTGGTGATTCTCGCCGCCACCCTGACGGCGATCCCGGCAATTCCGGTGGTGGGCCTGGTGCTGGTGCTGGCGGTGGACTGGTTCATGGGCATCGGCCGGGCGCTGACCAATCTGATTGGTAACTGCGTCGCCACGGTGGCCATTGCTCGCTGGGAAAAGGACATCGATATCCAACGGGCAAACAAAGTGCTGTCCGGCCAGGTGGGTTATACCTTCCAGCCGAGAAAACCGGTGGTCCCGGCACATCAGCAGGAATTTTAAACAACGTGTGCCTGCCCACGGGCAGGCACATTTATCGCGATTTGGAGCGAACAGTGATTACCTCGTCAACCGTCGTAAATTCAGTGGTAGAAAAACTTCGGGCCGCTCTGGCCCGCGGTCAGTGGCGTTCCGGCGACATGCTGCCGGGCCAGCGTGAACTGGCCGAACAACTGGGCATCAGCCGCCCAAGCCTGCGCGAAGCGGTGATCGTGCTGGAAACCCTCGGGCTGGTGCGCTCGATGCCGGGCAAAGGCGTGGTGGTGCTGGAGGCCAATCTCAGTGACAGCCAAAGCCACGACAGCGCAGTCGCCGGGGCCAGCCTGGAAGACGTGCTGCAACTGCGCTACACCCTCGAACCATTCATCGTCGGCCTGGTGGCGCAGTCCATCAGCAGCAAGGAAGTCGGGCAACTGCGCCTGACCCTGATGGACATGCGCGAAGCCCTGGAAGCCAATGACAGCGAGGCCGGTGTGAACGCCTACATCGCGTTCCACGAAGAGTTGTTCACCCTGACCTCGAACCCGATTTTCCAGAGCGTGGTGCAGCAGACCAGCAATGCCCTCAAGCAAAGCGCCGACGTGCTGCGCAATTCTCCGGAGCACTTGGCTGAGCGCCTTGAAGAAAGCGAAGCCATGGTACGAGCGATCCGCAGCAAAAACAGCGCCCAGGCCAGCGCCGAAATGCGTCGGCACATCCTTCGGGAAGGTCAACGGATGGGCATCGAATTGAATATCCCGGACGACCACCTCGGCAGTTGACCCCCTCTTCGAACTGGAGACAGGCCATGAACAGCTTCGCCTCACCACAAACTCTTGTTGCCCTGCCCTTTCGCCCGCCGGTGGATGATCTCTATTCGCGAATCTTCGACGCCATTCTCGAACAGCGTATCAATGCGGCCAGTCGCTTTACCGAAGAAAGCCTGGCGCAGATGTTCGGTGCCAGGCGCAGTGACATTCGTGGAGTACTGACGCAGCTGTCCCATCAGCAGATCATCATCCTGCGGACCAATCATCGCCCCCGGGTCGCCGATCCCGATGCCGAACAGACCCGTCAGACGCTTCATGCTCGCCGTCTGACCGAAGTCACGCTAGTGAAACTTGCCTGCCAGCAACCTCGTGCGCAAAACCTGAAGCGCCTGCGAGCCTTGATCGAAAGCGAACGCCAATGCAAGGAGCGTGGTCCAGCGATCCGGTTATCGGGGGAGTTTCACTTGCAACTGGCCGAAATGGCGGGAAATGCACCGCTGGCGCATTTTCTTGGCAGTCTGGTGCCGCTGACTTCATTGGCGATTGCGCAGTATGACGCTCAGACCGGTGATTATTGCGGATGGCAGGAGCACATGGGGATTGTCGATGCGGTGGAACGTGGGAATGTGGTGATGGCCGAAATGTTGATGCACCGGCATCTGGATCATCTTGAGGAGGTACTGCTGCACTCCGGATCAGTACTCAGCCAGAATCGTGTTGCCGGGTAGATTGCCATCGCGAGCAGGCTCGATCCCACACTGGAAATGCATCCCCTTGTGGGAGCGACGGTGCGACGATTCGACCTGCTTGCGACGACGGCATCGGGCCCGCTGAAAATGTCGGGGCTTACTGCGCCGCAACCCGCGCAAACCCCTCGCGAATCTTCTCCTCCGGCAACTCATCGGCAATAAACACGATCACGCTTTCGCGCGTGTCATCGTCCGCCCACTCGGTATCCCAATCGAAGCCGTACAGTTTCAGCACGCCCTGGAACACCATGCGCCGCGGCTCACCAAGAATGTTCAAAACGCCTTTGTAGCGCAGCAATTGCTTGCCATGGTCTTCCAGCAGTTCGTTCATGAACTCGCTGAGCTTGTCGATATCCAGCGGTTTGTCGGTACGCAGCACCAGGCTGGAAATGCGATCGATGGAGGGCGCCTTGCTCACCGGGCGCAAACTCACGCCACCACCGAGGTCGGCATTGAGGTTGAAGCCACGCACATCGAGCAATTCGGCCAGATCAATCTTACCGTGGTCGACCACACGAATCGGCGCGCGACGGTTGATCCGGGTCAGGCGTTCGCTGAGGGCAGTGAAGCTCGGCTCATCCACCAGATCGCGCTTGCTCACCAGCAAGCGGTCGGCAAAACCGATCTGCGCCTGGGCAATGGTCTGGGTCAGGTGCAGTTCGGCATGAGCCGCGTCCACCAGGGTGATGATGCCGTCGAGGATGTAGCGCTCGCGCAGCTCTTCATCGATAAAAAAGGTTTGTGCCACCGGGGCCGGGTCGGCCAGACCGGTGCATTCGATCACCAGGCGGTCAAAGGCGATTTCGCCACTGTCCAGGCGCTCCAGTAGCAGGTACAGCGCTTTGGTCAAATCGGTGTGGATGGTGCAGCAGACGCAGCCGTTGGACAGCGTCATCACTTGCACTGGCTCGTCGCCCAACAGTTGGGTGTCGATGCCGGCGTCACTGAACTCGTTTTCGATCACGGCGATTTTCAGGCCGTGCTCGGCTTTGAGCAGGTGGCGCAACAAGGTGGTTTTGCCAGCGCCGAGAAAGCCGCTGAGGATCGTGACAGGGATTGGCGCTAACAAAATAAGATCTCCCGGACGCAAAAAAACTGTAGGAGCCAGGTTTGCCGGCGAAAGCATCTTGAAGATCGCCTTCGCCGACAAGCCCTGCTCCTACAGTGGTGTGTTACCTAAACCGCGTACATCAACAGCACTTCGGTCCACCCTTGCCGCCGTAGCGAGCCTCTTGGCGCTCCCGAAAGAACGCCTCGTAACTCATCACCGGTTTGTCCGGGTGTTTGGTTTGCATATGCTCGACGTAGTTGTCGTAGTCGGGCATGCCGACCATCAGGCGCGCGGCCTGACCGAGGTATTTACCGAGGCGACTCAGGTCATTGAACATGCTGCAATCCTCAGGTTACGCATCCGGCAGAGCCTGGAATGGCGATTCTTTATCCGTGCGTTCTTTGGTGCCCCAGGCGGCAATACCGACCTTGAGCGCATAGAACAGGATGCTGAACACCACGAACAGGAACAGCGCGGTCAGCGTTGCGTTGGTGTAGGCGTTGTAGATCACGTGCTGCATCTGCTCGATGCTCTTGGCCGGAGCGAGGATCTGACCGTTGGCCAGGGCATCGCTGTACTTCTTGGCCAGCGACAGGAAGCCGATCGCCGGGTTGGCGTCGAACAGCTTGATGAAGCCTGCAGTGGTGGTGCAGATCAGCAACCAAACGGCTGGCAGCATGGTGACCCAGATATAGCGTTGGCGTTTCATTTTGATCAGCACAACGGTTGCCAGCATCAGCGCGATACCGGCCAGCATCTGGTTGGAGATACCGAACAATGGCCACAAGGTGTTGATGCCACCCAGTGGATCGATCACGCCTTGGTACAGCAGGTAGCCCCACATCGCCACGCAACCGGCGGTGGCGATCAGGTTGGCGGTCCAGGACTCGGTGCGTCTCAGCGCCGGTACGAATGAGCCGAGCAAGTCCTGCAGCATGAAACGCCCGGCACGGGTACCGGCGTCGACCGCGGTCAGGATGAACAGTGCTTCGAACAGGATCGCGAAGTGGTACCAGAACGCCATGGTGTTTTCGCCCGGCAGCACGCTGTGCAGGATCTGCGCGATACCGACCGCCAGGGTCGGCGCACCGCCGGCACGGGCCAGGACGGTGGTTTCACCGATGTCCTTGGCCACCGCCTGCAACGCTTCCGGCGTGATGGCAAAGCCCCAATTGCTGACCGCTGTCGCTACCGCCACCACATCACCGCCGACAACCGCGGCCGGGCTGTTCATGGCGAAGTACACGCCCGGTTCGATCACCGAAGCGGCCACCATCGCCATGATCGCCACGAAGGATTCCATCAACATGCCGCCGTAACCGATGTAGCGAGCGTTGACTTCGTTATCCAGCAGCTTCGGCGTGGTGCCGGAAGCAATCAGCGCATGGAAACCCGACACTGCGCCACAGGCAATGGTGATGAACAGGAACGGGAACAGCCCGCCCTTCCACACCGGCCCGGTGCCGTCAATGAACTGGGTCAATGCCGGCATTTTCAGCACGGGCATGGTGATCAGAATGCCGATCGCCAGCGCAACGATGGTGCCGATCTTGAGGAACGTGGACAGGTAATCACGCGGCGCCAGAATCAGCCACACCGGCAACACGGCTGCCACGAAACCGTAGCCGATCAGCATCCAGGTGATCTGGACCCCGGTAAAGCTGAACGCCTTGGCCCACACCGGGTCAGCGGCGATCTGCCCGCCCAGCCAGATCGAACCCAGCAGCAACGCCACGCCGATCACCGAGATTTCACCGATACGGCCCGGGCGGATGTAGCGCATGTAGACGCCCATGAACATCGCGATCGGGATGGTCGCCATCACCGTGAAAATGCCCCACGGGCTCTCGGCCAGGGCCTTGACCACGATCAGCGCCAGCACCGCGAGGATGATGATCATGATCAGGAAGCAGCCAAACAGCGCGATGGTCCCGGGGATGCGGCCCATTTCTTCACGAACCATGTCGCCCAGGGAGCGACCGTTGCGGCGGGTGGACATGAACAGGACCATGAAGTCCTGAACCGCACCGGCCAGAACCACGCCGGCAATCAGCCACAGCGTACCGGGCAGGTAGCCCATCTGCGCCGCCAACACCGGACCGACCAGCGGCCCCGCGCCGGCGATGGCCGCGAAGTGGTGGCCGAAAAGAATGTGTTTGTTGGTCGGCACGTAGTCCAGACCGTCATTGTTGATTACGGCAGGTGTAGCCCGACGCGAATCGAGTTGCATCACATTGTTAGCAATGAACAGGCTGTAGTAGCGGTATGCGACAAGATAGATAGCGACGGCTGCGACAACGATCCACAAGGCGTTGATCGCCTCGCCTCGACGCAATGCCACTACGCCCAGGGCGCACGCTCCTACGACTGCCAGCAGCAGCCAGGGTAAGTGGCGTAGCGGGCTATTATTATTTTTCATTTTATGATTCCAGCCAGAGTGGACAAGAAAGACAGCCATCTCGAGTTTAGCGCTACTGGCGGCAAAGACCATAGTTCGACATCAGTCTAGAGCCATCACTGTGCTGGCAGCCTCCGGCAATGCAGGTCTATAGTCAGCGAACCTTTACGAGGATTGCGCCATGAGCGAACAACCTGCCGATCGCCGCCGCTTCAGACGTATTGCGTTCGATGCCCGAACCGAGCTGAGCCAAGGGGAATTCACCTGGCCGGTGCGGCTGATTGACCTGTCGCTCAAGGGACTGCTGGTCGAGAAGCCCGAGCCATGGCTGGGTAATCGGGAATGGCATTTCCTGGTCGATATTCATCTCAACGATGACCTCGCCATCAAGATGGATGTGCAACTGACCCACGATGACCATGACCAGCTCGGGTTCGTCTGCAAACACATCAGCCTGGAATCCATCGAGCGCCTGCGGCGGTTGATTGAGTTCAACCTGGGCGATCCCCGGGAACTAGAGCGCGAATTGGGTGCCCTGATCGAAGCCTGAAGGCCTCCCCCTTCCATTGTGGGAGCCTGCTCGCTCCCACAGGGTTTGTGTCCCGTTTACGGTTTATTCGAACAGTGCGTCGAGGGCCTGTTCCAGGCGCGTCACGGCGATAATCTGCAACCCCGGCGGCGGCTCTTTCGGCGCGTTGCCCTTGGGTACGATGGCGCGTTTGAAGCCGTGCTTGGCCGCCTCTTTCAAGCGCTCCTGGCCACTCGGTACCGGGCGTACTTCACCCGACAACCCGACTTCGCCAAACACCAGCAGATCGTGCGGCAGCGGCCGGTTGCGCAAACTGGACATGACCGCCGCCATCAGCGCCAGATCAGAAGCGGTTTCCAGGACCTTCACACCGCCGACCACGTTGAGGAACACGTCCTGATCGTGGGTCGGGATGCCGCCGTGGCGGTGCAAAACCGCCAACAACATGGCCAGGCGATTCTGATCCAGACCGAGCGTCACCCGGCGCGGGTTGGCCAGGTGGCTGTCATCTACCAGCGCCTGGACTTCCACCAGCATCGGCCGGGTGCCTTCCCAGGTGGCCATGACCACACTGCCCGGGACTTCTTCCTGAGCGCGTGTCAGGAAAATCGCCGAAGGGTTGGAGACTTCTTTCAGTCCTTTGTCGGTCATGCCGAACACGCCCAGTTCATTCACCGCGCCGAACCGGTTTTTCACCGCCCGCAGCAAACGCAGGCGCCCATCGGATTCGCCTTCGAAATACAGAACGGTGTCGACCATGTGCTCCAGCACTCGGGGGCCGGCCAGCGCACCTTCTTTAGTGACATGGCCCACGAGGAAAATCGCCGTGCCGCTTTGCTTGGCGTAACGCACCAGCAATGCCGCACTTTCGCGCACCTGGGAGACGCCCCCCGGTGCCGACTGCAGTTGCTCGGTGAAGATCGTCTGAATCGAGTCGATCACCATCACCTTGGGCTTTTCCTGCCGGGCGGTGGCAATGATGGTTTCAATACAGGTTTCAGTCATCACCCGCAGTTGATCCTGAGGCAAGCCCAGCCGCCGGGCACGCATGGCCACTTGTTGCTGGGACTCTTCGCCGGTGACATACAGCGCCGGCATGCTCTTGGCGAGGTTGCACAAGGTTTGCAACAGAATCGTCGACTTGCCGATGCCGGGGTCACCACCGATCAACACCACCGAGCCATCCACCAGGCCGCCACCCAAAACACGATCGAGCTCACTGGACGCCGTGGAAAAACGCGGAATTTCTTCGACGCTGACTTCGGCCAGGGTCTTGATCTGTGCCTGCTGGCCGGTCCAACCGGTGCGACCGCTGGGGGCCGCGGCGCCGCCACTCTCCACCATGGTTTCGGTCAGCGTGTTCCAGGCTCCGCATTCGCCGCACTGGCCGGCCCACTTGGGGAAGGTTGAGCCACACTCGGTGCAGCCGTACATGCGCTTGGCCTTGGCCATCTGAACTCCCGGCAAAAACCGCGATGATAGCTCAGCTGACGCGGATCAGCGCGGCGCCGCCGTGCGGATTTCACCGCTGGCCAGACGCGCGGCACTGTTGCCCAACGGATCCTCGGCGTTCAGGTCCGCCCCTTTGGCCTTGAGTGCGTCGAGCAACTCGACGCGCTTGAACAACCCGGCATACATGGCGGCAGTCTGCCCGGCGCCGTTGCGTTGGTCGGGGCTGCAATTGGCGGCCAGCAGGGTTCGAGCGATCTGCACTTCGCCTTTGAAAATCGCGCCCATCAGCGCGGTATTGCCGCGTTGGTCCTGAGCGCAGGCGTCCGCCCCGGCCGCCAACAAGCGCTCCACGGCAGCCCCCTGACCGTGATAGGCGGCCAGTATCAACGCGGTGTAACCCTTGCTGTCGCGGGTGTCGAGGGAATAGCCTGCCTCGATGAAAGTCTCGAGCATCGGCACATCCCCCCTTCGGGCGGCATCGAAATAGTAATCCTGTAATTGCGCTTTCAGCGCCTCGGGGTCCTTCGAGACTTGCGCGTCAGGACCGGCGAATACACCGAACGACACGCACGCCAGAAACACAGACAGATAAACACGCATGGCGGGACTCCTTGGTCAGACGGGACCTCGTACGAGGCCCCGCTTCAGGCAGATAGATCAGTCGACCAGTTTGGCCGCCAACGCCTTGACCCGGGCCAGATCACCCTTGGCCACTTTGGTTACGCCTGTCCCGTATTCCGGGTCGGCCTTGTACAGGAAGGACAGAATGATGTGCTTGCTCTCGTCATCGGTGGTGGCCAGGGAGCCGCCGAAGCTGTCGATCAGGTCCTGACGTTCCTTCTGGTTGAACGAGCGATACAGATCACCGGCCTGCTTGAAGTTCTGCTCACGTTGAATCTTCGCCTGCTGCGTGCTGCCCGACAGGGTCGACTGGCTGTAACGCGCAGTTTGCGGCTCCTCACGGGGCAGCAGACGGCTCGGCTGGTAATTCACCCCCGTGCTGCTGGCGCCGATGTTCATCGCACCATCCTGATTACCGTTGTTCACGGCGACTTTCGGTGCGTTGATCGGCAACTGCAGTGCATTGGCCCCCAGGCGATACAGTTGGGTATCGGCATACGAGAACACTCGCCCCTGCAATAAGCGATCTTCCGAAGGCTCGATACCCGGAACCAAGTTGGCCGGTGCCATCGCCACTTGTTCGGTTTCCTGGAATACATTCGCCGGATTACGGTTCAATACCATCTGTCCAACTTTTCGCTCAGGAACACCGGGCCAGATCTTGGTGGCGTCCAATGGATCGAAATCAAACTTGGACAAATCTTGAGGATTTAGAACCTGGACGTACAAGTCCCACTTCGGAAAGTCCCCCTTGTTGATATGAGCAACCAAGTCGTTGGTCATATGACTGTAATCTTGACCTTGAACATTGGCGACTTCTTTAGGAGTGAGATTTTTTATTCCCTGCAAACTTTTCCAGTGAAACTTTACATAGTGAACTTCGCCCTGGGCGTTAACCAACTTGTAGGCATGCACACTGTTGCCGTCCATCTCCCGATAACTGGCCGGGGTGCCGGAGTTGGAATACAACTCGGTCAAGGTGCGAGTGGCTTCCGGAACATGAGAGAAGAAATCGAAACGACGGGAGTCATCGTCAAGATTGGTGCGCGGGTCCGGCTTGAAGGCATGGACCATGTCCGGAAACTTGATGGCGTCCCGGATGAAGAAGGTCGGGAAATTGTTGCCGACCAGGTCCCAGTTACCGTCGGCGGTGTAGAACTTGGTGGCGAACCCCCGCGGGTCACGCAGGGTTTCCGGGGAGTGGTTGCCATGGACCACCGCGGAGAAACGCACAAATACCGGCGTGCTCTGGCCGCCGGCGAATACCTTGGCCTTGGTCAAGTCACTGAGGTCGTCAGTCACGGTGAACGTGCCATGGGCGCCAGTGCCACGGGCATGCACCACACGCTCAGGAATGCGTTCACGGTCGAAACGCTGGAGCTTCTGAATCAACTGTACGTCTTGCAACAGCACCGGCCCGGTCGCGCCGGCGGTTTGCGAGTTCTGGTTGTCGCCGACAGCGGCACCATTATCACGGGTCAACGTCGCAGCGTTGATGGAGAAGGACAGCAGGCTGACGCTCAGAACGCCGAAGGTACGACGAAGGGGAAAAGCCCCGAGGCCAAGGGGAGTTGTCATGGAAGTTTCCTCTGGTTTTATTAAGCGCATCCTGGTGCGCACCACAGAGGCTAGTGACCCAAAGGCCAAAACATAAATAGAAATCCCGTACCGGGCCGATAGCGAAAAGGTTCTGGAAAGCCCGGTCTAGAGCGGGTAGACGCGCGCGAAGAGTGGAATTTTGTAAACTAATAACCGGAAGTTGTGTCGATAGACACGGGCATTGTAAGAAGGCGTTTCAAGCAAGGGGCGCTTTGCTGATTTACACTGCGTTCACCAACCTCATCTGTAACAAGGAAATAACCTATGGGCGTGATAAGTGAGTTCAAGGCCTTCGCGGTCAAAGGTAATGTGGTCGACATGGCCGTCGGTATCATCATCGGCGCTGCCTTCGGCAAAATCGTTACGTCATTTGTCGGCGACGTGGTGATGCCGCCAATCGGCTTGCTGATCGGTGGGGTGGACTTCAGTGATCTGGCCATCACACTCAAGGCCGCTAACGGTAATGTCCCGGCAGTGGTGCTGGCGTATGGCAAGTTCATCCAGAGCATGATCGACTTCATCATTGTCGCCTTCGCGATCTTCATGGGCGTCAAGGCCATCAACCGTCTGAAACGCGAAGAGGCCGTTGCGCCAACCCTGCCGCCGGTTCCGACCAAGGAAGAAGAATTGCTGAGCGAGATCCGCGATCTGCTCAAGGCTCAGAACAATCGGCCCTGATCGCTGATTGCCCAGAGAAACGGCGCCTTCGGGGCGCCGTTTGTTTACCAGTAGGTTTCCACCGCCACTTGGCCAGGTCGGCGACTGAGGCTCAAGTGCATGTCCCGTTGTTTCAGTAGCTTGCGCGTCTCATCGATCATCTGTGGGTTACCGCAGAGCATCACCCGCGAATGCTCGGCAGTCAGCGCTACACCGGCCGTCTGTTCCAGTTCGCCATTCTCGATGAGGCTGGTGATCCGCCCGTTCAAGGCACCCGGATGCTGTTCGCGGGTGACGGTGGGAATGAATTGCAGTTTGTGCGCGTACTCGGCCAGGTAGTCACGCTGCGCTAGCTCCGCAATCAATGCCTGGTACGCCAGCTCCCGCGCTTCGCGCACGCTGTAGACCAGGATGATTCGTTCGAATTTCTCCCAAACTTCGAAGTCCTGCAGGATCGACAGAAACGGCGCCACGCCCGTGCCTGTGGATAACAACCAGAGATCACGGCCATCGACGAAGCGATCCAGCGTCAGATAACCGAAGGCCTGACGGTCGACCAGCAGCGTATCGCCAGCTTCCAGCCGACTCAGCTCACTGGTGAATTCCCCTCCCGGCACAACAATAGAGAAGAACTCAAGGAACTCGTCATAGGGCGAAGAGACCATGGAATAAGCCCGCCATACCGTGCTGCCGTCTGTCTTGGTGACACCCAGCCGGGCGAACTGCCCCGCTCGGAAACGAAAGCCCGCATCCCTGGTGGTACGCAGGGTGAACAGGTTCGGAGTCAACGGCTGGACCTCAAGCAAGGTCTGACGAGTGAATTTTTCAACACTGGCAGTCATGGGCCGCTCCGATCAACAGATGACACCAGTGTCCCCCAAAGCAGACGACGTAAACACCGATGGTTTGTAGTGTTATTCGTGCAGAGACTTGGGCAGTGCAATAAAGAACTAGTACCGGAGTGTTGATTTTGTATAACCCTAAAACAACGCTAAGAACTAGTTATGCAGCTACAGGATTTTTCAAGAGCAAAATAGTTCAGCATGCTTGTAAGAATTCTCCTACACTCTGGGACGTGCCGGATCTTGGATCCAATCGGCACCCCCCAAGAAATTCCGCATGGAGTTACCAAATGAAAGTGTGGAAGGAGTCACAGCTAACACAGCTTTCTTGCGCTCAAAAAATAGAGACCGCGTACGAAATATCGCTTAACCTCGTTAAAAATATGGGCTTTAATTTTTGTGCATTTTCAATAACATCCCCAACAACAGGGACACACCGCCATAAGATAATCCTGAATAATTACCCTAGCGAATGGAACACGAAATATCAAAACGAGCATTACGATACGGTTGATCCAATACTAGCCCACTGCTGCGGCTCCGAAGTACCGATTCTCTGGCAAGAAGAGTGCTATTCAAAAACACCACGGCTGTGGCAAGCGCAAAAAAACCAGGGGTTGCACTACGGTTGGTCCCAATCCGTTCATGATAAGAACGGGCTTTGCAGTATCCTGAGCGTGGCCAGAACCCATTGCCCGATTACCGCATATGAACTGTACAAAAATCTGGGCTACGCGATGTTTATCAACCGTCACCTGCACGGGATTATCGCGAAAGACCTGCCGGCCTCCTCGCTGAAGCCGCCCACAACGAGTTTGTCATGCAGAGAAATCGAGGTGCTGAAATACTCAGCCGTGGGCAAGACGGCCTGCGAGATCGCAATCATCCTCTGCGTGAGCGAAAGCACTGTGCGTTTCCATATAAAGAACGCCATCCACAAACTTGGCGTCAATAACAAGATCGCGGCGGTGATCAGGGCAGCGAAAGCTGGCGTCATCTGAAACTGTTCGAATCAGGTAATCCCTGCAAGTAATCCAGACCAAAAAAACGTACCATCTGCGCTCCATCCCGAGTGATGTCGTGTGAAGCGTCCACGACGCAGTCCGCTCGGATGGCTCCGCCCGCTACAACGTCCGGCGGCCACTCGTTGATTATCTCCGCTGACTACCCAGAGCCCTCCGCCTCATGCCTCTGCTCGAAACTTCTTTCGCCCAACTCGACCTGATCCGCCAGCCAGAACAGCAGAACGAACCGCTGCAAGCGTTTGATGCCGCAGACGAATACCTGCTCAATCATCTGGCCGGGCAACAACCGACGGCAGATACTCGCGTACTGGTGCTCAACGACAGCTTCGGCGCATTGGCCGTTAGCCTTGCGGGCAAGGTCCGAGTGACCAGCAGCGGCGATTCATTTCTGGCCTTTCAGGGGCTCGAAAAAAACCTCATGCGCAATGGCCAGGCGTTTGATGCGGTGCCGAGCGTACCAGCCAGCGAAGCGTTCGTCGGGCCGTTTGACCGAGTATTGATCCGGGTACCGAAAACCCTGGCCTTGCTGGAAGAGCAACTGATCCGGCTACAGGGTCAATTGGCTCCCGGTGCTCAAGTGATTGCCGCCGCGATGGTCAAGCACCTGCCACGTGCCGCGGGCGATCTGCTGGAGCGCTACATCGGCCCGGTGCAAGCCTCGCTGGCCGTGAAGAAGGCTCGGATGCTGATCGCCACGCCCGAAACCAAAGCCCCCGCTGTCTCTCCATACCCCACGCGCTATCGACTCGACACGCCTGCAATCGAACTGCTCAATCACGCCAACGTGTTCTGTCGCGAAGGGCTGGATATCGGCACGCGAGCCTTTCTGCCGCATTTGCCGAACAACCTCGGCACAGCGCGGGTCGCCGATCTGGGGTGTGGCAACGGCGTGCTGGCGATCGCCAGCGCCCTGCAAAACCCCGAGGCCCATTACACATTGGTGGACGAGTCATTCATGGCCGTGCAATCGGCCGCTGAAAACTGGCGCGCGGCGCTGGGTGATCGTGACGTGATCGTACGTGCCGGCGATGGGTTGGCGGGGCAGGAACCCCAATCCCTCGACGTGGTGCTGTGCAATCCGCCATTCCACCAACAGCAAGTGGTCGGCGATTTCCTGGCCTGGCGGATGTTCCAGCAAGCGCGCGAAGCGCTGGTGGTGGGCGGCGCGCTGTACATCGTCGGCAACCGTCATCTGGGCTATCACAGCAAGCTTGCGCGGCTGTTCCGCGGCGTCGAACAAGTAGCCGCTACTCCCAAGTTCGTGATTCTCAAGGCACGCAAATAAAAGCAGGCAAAAAAAACCCTCCGTCGCAGGAGGGTTAAAAATCCGTGCCGCAAGGCAACGGGATGGGAATTTCAGTGGGTGCTCAGGCCCGCGGCATTCATGAACATGCGCATCAGCGTGGCCACGATGAACAGTGCCCCAACGCTGCCGGCCCAGATCAACGCCAGCCAGCCGAGTCGTTGCCAAAGCGGCTTTTTCTCTGCGGCTTCGATTTCCTGCAAATCAGGTTTGCCAGCCATCATCGCGTTCTCCTCTGCAACGGCGCAGGTATCAACCTTGCGCCGTATTCGTATGGGCTAGTGGTAACCGTCTTCATGGGTGACCTTGCCGCGGAACACGTAGTAGCTCCAGAAGGTGTAACCCAGGATGAACGGGATGATGAACAGCGTGCCCACCAGCATGAAGCCCTGGCTCTGCGGCGGTGCGGCAGCGTCCCAGATCGAGATCGACGGCGGCACGATGTTCGGCCACAGGCTGATACCCAGACCGCTGTAGCCGAGGAAGATCAGCACCAGGGTCAACAGGAATGGCGTGTAATGCGCATTGCGAGCCACCGCGCGAATCAGACCGTACAGGGTTACCAGCACCAGAATCGGCACCGGCAGGAACCAGAACAGATTAGGCAGGGTGAACCAGCGTGCGGCGATCTCGGCGTGGGCCAACGGCGTCCAGACGCTGACGATGCCAATCACCGCCAGCAACACGAAGGCCAATGGTCGCGCCAGGTCATGCATCTGTTCCTGCAGCTTGCCTTCGGTCTTCATGATCAGCCAGGTGCAACCGAGCAGCGCATAAGCCACTACCAGCGCCGCGCCACAGAACATCGTGAACGGCGTCAGCCAGTCGAGTGAACCACCGGCAAACTGACGATTGACCACCGGCAGCCCATCGATGAACGCACCCAATGCCACGCCCTGGAAGAAGGTCGCGGCGATCGAACCACCGATGAATGCCTTGTCCCACAAGTGGCGCTTGGCGTCCTTGGCCTTGAAGCGAAACTCAAAGGCCACGCCACGGAAAATCAGCCCGATCAGCATGAAAATCAGCGGCAGGTACAACGCCGAGAGCACCACCGAATAGGCCAGCGGGAAGGCGCCGAACAATGCCGCGCCGCCCAATACCAACCAGGTTTCGTTGCCGTCCCAGACCGGGGCGACGGTGTTCATCATCACGTCACGGTCGGTCTTGCCCTTGATGAACGGAAAAAGAATCCCGATCCCCAGGTCGAAGCCGTCCATGACCACGTACATCATGATGCCGAAGATGATGATCACGGCCCAGATCAGCGGAAGATCAATACCCATGATTCAAATCTCCTTGGTCAGGCTGTGGTTGTGATCGCCGTCACCGTTGTCGTCGGCGGCGGACAGCGGACGGGCTGGCGTGCGCTTCTGGCCAGGACCGCCTTCGTTGGTTTCCTTGCCTTCGTCGATCTTCGGCCCTTTGCGCACCAGGCGCATCATGTAGCCAAGACCGGCACCAAACAGCGCGAAATACACCACGACGAACATGATCAAGGTGATGCTCATCTGCACGAAGCTATGCCCGGAGGACGCATCCGCCGTGCGCATCAAGCCGTAGACCACCCACGGCTGACGGCCGATTTCAGTGGTGAACCAGCCAGCGAGAATCGCGATCAGGCCGGATGGGCCCATCCACAGTGCCAGATACAGGAACGGACGCGAGGTATACAGCGTGTCGCGCTTGCGCAGCCACAGGCTCCACAAACCGGTGAAGATCATCAGGAAACCCAGGCCGACCATGACCCGGAACGACCAGAACACGATGGTCGAATTCGGCCGGTCTTCAGGCGGGAACTCCTTGAGCGCCGGCACCTGTTTGTCCAGGGTGTGGGTCAGGATCAAGCTGCCCAGGTACGGAATCTCGACCGCGAATTTGGTCTTTTCGGCTTTCATGTCCGGCCAGCCGAACAGGATCAACGGGGTCGGCTCATCGCCGACATTTTCCCAGTGACCTTCAATCGCAGCGATTTTCGCCGGCTGGTGCTCGAGGGTATTGAGGCCGTGGAAGTCACCGATGACGGCCTGAATCGGCGCCACGATCAGTGCCATCCACATGGCCATCGAGAGCATGGTGCGGATGGCCGGGTTGTCCTTGCCGCGCAGCAAATGCCAGGCCGCCGACGAACCGACGAAGAAGGCGGTAGCGACGAACGCCGCCGTGGCCATGTGCATCAGGCGGTAAGGGAACGACGGGTTGAAAATGATCGCCAGCCAGTCCACTGGAATGACTTGGCCGTTGACGATTTCGTAGCCCTGCGGGGTCTGCATCCAGCTGTTGGAGGCGAGAATCCAGAAGGTCGAGATCAGGGTACCGATGGCGACCATGACGGTGGCGAAGAAGTGCAGCTTGCGCCCGACCCTGTTCCAGCCGAACAGCATGACGCCGAGGAAGCCGGCTTCGAGGAAGAACGCAGTGAGTACCTCGTAGGTCAGCAACGGCCCGGTCACGGAACCGGCGAAATCCGAGAAGCGGCTCCAGTTGGTGCCGAACTGATAGGCCATGACCAGGCCGGACACCACGCCCATGCCGAAGTTGACGGCAAAGATCTTCGACCAGAAATGGTACAGATCGCGGTAAGTGTCGTTGTGCGTCTTCAGCCACAGGCCTTCGAGTACCGCCAGGTAACTCGCCAGGCCAATGGTGATGGCCGGGAACAGGATGTGGAACGAAATGGTGAACGCGAACTGAATCCGGGCGAGATCAAGCGCCTCCAAACCGAACATAAGTCTTCCTCTGTCAGGTAATACTGGCTGAAGGCTTGCGGCCTGCACCCACTGCCCCCACGGTTATGGAGTGTGGCGAATTTGAACTCGTTCTTTTTCTACCATCATCACAACGTAGGGAATCTGGCCATCTGGCCACCGGATCATTTCCACGAAGGGTCTTGATCTGGATCAAGCAACGTTGAAAGAGTAGTCGCATTTTTGCCGATGGACGGTGTGGTCTATTGCCGCGTGACAGGTTGCCTCACGGGTTTGGTCATGCGTTGCAATGAATTCCCTGTGGCGAGGGAGCTTGCTCCCGCTCGGCTGCGCAGCAGTCGTAAAACCGGGTAACGCGATGTGCCTGTGGTATGGGGTAGCAGGTTCGGGGCTGCTTCGCATCCCAGCGGGAGCAAGCTCCCTCGCCACAGGGTATTTGTATGTTCTGTGGGATCGGTGTCTAGCTAACTAAATTTTCCGTGCTCGCAACTCCTGGTTACAGGTTGGTGATAATCTCGCCCTTCCCCTCACCCAGACTTGCCTTCAGATGCCCAGCCAAGCGCCCCTGCTGTTACGTCATCACCGCCCTTTTATTGCGTTCTGGCTGGCTCGGGTATTTACCGCCAGCGGTTTTCAAATGCTGACCGTGGCCATCGGCTGGAATCTGTATCAACTGACCGGCAATGTGCTCGATCTGGGTCTGGTGGGTCTGGTGGAATTTGCCCCGCGGGTGTTGTTCATGCTGCACACCGGGCATGTGGCGGATCGCTATGACCGGCGCAAGGTCGCGGCGATCTGTCAGTCCGTGCAAGCGCTGATCGCCCTGTCGCTGGCCATCGGCAGCGCGACTGACCAAGTCACCCGGGAGATGATCTTCATCCTCGCATTCCTGCTCGGCGCCGCCCGCTCCTTCGAGATGCCGACCACCCAGGCCTTGCTGCCGAGCATCGTCCCCAGTGCCTTATTCCCGCGCGCGGTTGCTGCCGCGCAATCTGCGCAGCAATCGGCCACCATCGTTGCCCCGGCGCTGGGCGGTTTGCTTTACGCCTTCGGCAGCGTCTGGGTGTATGGCCCGACGGTGATCCTCTACCTCATCGCCTGCGCGCTGATGCTTAACCTACCGGCTCGGCAGACACCGTTGAACAAGGGCAAGGCAACCCTGGATTCGCTGCTCGCAGGCATCCGCTTCATTCGCAGCCGTCCGGATATTCTCGGGGCGATTTCCCTGGATCTGTTTGCCGTCTTGCTGGGTGGCGCGACTGCGCTGCTGCCGGTGTTCGCCAAAGATATTCTGCTGACCGGCCCTTGGGGTCTGGGCCTGCTGCGTTCGGCCCCGGCGGTGGGCGCACTGCTGATGTCGCTGTTTCTGGCGCGATTTGCCGTGGAACGCAACGTCGGACGGGTGATGTTTACCGCCGTGGGTGTATTCGGCGTGGCGACCATCGCTTTCGGCCTGTCGACTTCGTTCTGGTTCTCTCTCGCTGTGTTGGTGGTTTTAGGCGCGGCAGACATGATCAGCATGGTGATCCGCGCCTCGTTCGTGCAGCTGGAAACCCCGGACGAGATGCGCGGCCGGGTCAGTGCCGTGAATGGCTTGTTCATCGGTGCTTCGAATCAGCTCGGCGAATTCGAGTCTGGCTTGACGGCCCACTGGTTCGGCACCGTACCGGCCGTGGTGATGGGCGGCATCGGCACACTGATGGTGACCGGGGTCTGGGTCAGACTGTTCCCGACCCTGGCCAACCGCGACCGCATGCATGTGCCAGTGGAAGAGGTCAGGGCCTGAAGCCGTCTTCTACACCAGCAATTCCCCCGCCACCGCCGACCGCGTGGCTTTGCCGCAGAGTTGCTCCACCAGCGTCAGCGCAAACTCCAGTGCGGCGCCCGAACCCTGGGCGGTGATGCAGTTGCCATCGACCACCACCGGTTGATCGACGAAGTTGCAGCCCGACAATTGATGGCTGACGGAAGGCAGGCACGTCATGCGCCGCTGACGCAGCACGCCAAAAGTCTGCAGCGCCAGCGCCGGCGCTTCGGCAATGCCGGCGAACAAGCGCCCGGCGGCGACCTGGTCCTTGATCAATTGTTGCAGGGGTTGGTGGGCCGCCAAATGCTGCGCCCCCACGGCGCCGCCGGGCAAAACGATCAAGTCGAAGGGTTGGGCCAGCAAATCGATCAGCATCGCATCGGCGGTCAGGCGGGTGCCGCGAGCGCAGGTCAGCATGCGCCGCGACTCGATACTGGCCACCACCACTTCAACCTTGGCGCGGCGCAGAACATCGATCAGGGTCACGGTTTGCAGATCGTCGATGCCCTCGGCGAGGGTAATCAGGGCTCTAAAGGTCATGGGCGCGGTCCAGAGAATGATCTTTAAAGCGTAGTCAGCTTTCCTGCCCCTTGTTCGAGCCTGGCCGTTACTTGATGTAAAGCTGCGTCGACATCGTGTTGCCCGGCGCGTTGATGGAGGTGTTGCTGAATGTGAAGATGCCGTCCTGCTTGCCTGCCAGGTTAAAGATGTACAGATAGCCGACAGTTTTTTTCCCGGCTGAGCACTCGGTCAGGTTGCCGGTATCAAAAGCACAGACAGGGGTCCGGGTGCCATCCACTTCGAAACCGTCCAGGGCAACATGGGCTTCGCGACCGTAACCGACTTCCAGCACGTACACCTTGATGTTCGGCCCCTGGTGATCGCAACGGGTCTGCTCCTGCTTGTCCGCAATATCTTCAAAGCCACAGTTGGGCGACTCGACCTTGAGCACCTTGACCTGACTCAGTGGTGGAGCCGACGCTGCCGAGGCGGTTTGGGCACCCAGGAACAACGCGATCAACATCGTGAATACGGCAACCACGCGCGTGCTCATGTACTTCATATTCCGCCCTTCCCTGCCCTAAAAAAACAGCGCGCAGTATGGCGCAGTTCCCTTTTTGGCAAAACATCGACGACGATCGCAGCCATAAGCAGCCATGGCTCCACGCTGCTGGTATGATGCGCGGCTTTTTCCGACCCACAGAAAATTCCCAGGCGCCTACGGCGGTCTGTGCTTTGCTGTTGAGGTCGATACATTCACGGCGCCGGGCGCGCCACGGGGAGCAGACATGCTGGAAAGGCTGTTTCAACTCAAGGCACACAACACCAACGTGCGGACCGAGATTCTGGCGGGCGTCACGACCTTTTTGGCCATGGCCTACATTCTGTTCGTCAACCCGAGCATCCTCGGCGAGACCGGCATGGACAAAGGCGCGGTGTTTGTCGCCACCTGTCTGGCAGCCGCCATCGGCTCGACGACCATGGGCCTGATCGCCAACTACCCGATCGCCCTGGCACCGGGCATGGGCCTGAACGCCTTCTTCACCTACACCGTGGTCCTGCATATGGGCCACACCTGGCAAGTGGCGCTGGGTGCGGTGTTCCTCTCGGCGGTGATGTTTTTCCTGCTGTCGATCTTCCGCATCCGTGAATGGATCATCAACAGCATCCCGTTGGCGCTACGTTCGGCGATTGCCGCCGGCATCGGCCTGTTCCTGGCACTGATCGCCCTGCACAACGCCGGCATCGTCGTCAGCAACCCGGCGACCATGGTCGGCCTCGGCGACCTGAAGCAACCGGCGCCGATCCTCGCAACCCTGGGCTTTGCCCTGATCGTTGCCCTGGAGGCCCTGAAAGTGCGCGGTGCGGTGCTGATCGGCATTCTGTCGGTGACCATCGTTTCCATCCTGCTGGGCTTCAGCCCGTTCGGCGGCGTGATGTCGATGCCACCGTCGCTGGCACCGACCTTCCTGCAACTGGACATCAAAGGCGCACTGGACATCGGTCTGGTCAGCGTGATCTTCGCGTTCCTGTTCGTCGATCTGTTCGACAACTCCGGCACCCTGATCGGCGTCGCCAAGCGCGCCGGCCTGATGGGCAAGGACGGCCACATGCCGAAAATGGGTCGTGCCCTGATCGCCGACAGCACCGCGGCCATGGCCGGCTCGTTGCTGGGCACCTCGACTACCACCAGCTATATCGAATCCGCAGCCGGCGTGAGTGCCGGTGGCCGCACCGGCCTGACCGCCGTCGTGGTGGCGATTCTGTTCCTGCTGGCGCTGTTCTTCGCACCACTGGCCGCCAGCGTACCGGCCTTCGCCACCGCACCTGCCTTGCTGTTCGTCGCCGTATTGATGACCTCGGGGCTGGCGGAAATAGACTGGGACGACATCACCGTTGCCGCGCCAGTGGTAGTCACCGCACTGGCTATGCCATTCACTTACTCCATCGCCAACGGCATCGCGTTCGGATTCATTTCCTGGACCGCCATCAAGTTGCTGTCCGGCCGTGGCCGTGAGCTGAACTCGGCGTTGGTGGTTCTGTCGATTCTGTTCGTGATCAAGTTAGGTTGGTTCAACGCATGACTTTTGATTCCCAGGCCTACGCCGTTCAGCTCGAAGAAAAGGTCACGCGCCTGCGTGATCTGCTGGCCCCGTTCGGTGCGCCCGAGCCTGCGGTGTTCGATTCGCCGCTGAAAAACTTCCGCCTGCGTGCCGAATTCCGCCTGTGGCGTGAAGCCGGCGAGCGCCACTACGCAATGTTTTCCCAGGAAGACAAACGCACGCCGATCCTGATCGAAGAGTTCCCGATCGCAAGCCTGCGCATCAACCAGTTGATGCCGCAGCTCAAGGCGGCGTGGCAAGCGAGTGCAGCCCTGAGCCACAAACTGTTCCAAGTGGAGTTCCTGACCACGCTGGCCGGCGATGCGATGATCACCCTGTGCTACCACCGCCCGCTGGACGAGCACTGGCACGCGGCGGCATCGAAGCTGGCAGCCGACCTGAACGTCAGCATCATCGGTCGCTCCAAGGGCAAACGCGAAGTGATCGGTCACGATTACGTGGTCGAGCAACTTGAAGTCGGCGGCCGCACCTTCAGCTATCGCCAGCCGGAAGGCGCGTTCACCCAACCCAACGGCACGGTGAACCAGAAGATGCTCAACTGGGCGTATGACGCCCTTGGCGATCGTTCCGACGACTTGCTGGAGCTGTATTGCGGCAACGGCAACTTCACTTTGCCGCTCGCTACGCGCGTGCGCAAAGTGCTGGCCACCGAAATCAGCAAGACCTCGGTCAACGCAGCGCTCAGCAACCTGAGCGAAAACACGGTGGATAACGTCACGCTGGTGCGTTTGTCTGCCGAAGAATTGACCGAAGCCCTGAACGAAGTTCGCCCGTTCCGTCGCCTGCACGGCATCGACCTCAAGAGCTACGAGTTCGGTAGCGTGTTCGTCGATCCACCCCGCGCCGGCATGGACCCGGATACTTGCGAACTGACCCGGCGCTTCGACAACATCCTCTACATCTCCTGCAACCCGGAAACCCTCGCGGCCAACATCGCCCAACTGAACGACACTCACCGCATTACTCAATGCGCGATGTTCGACCAGTTCCCGTGGACCCATCACATGGAATCCGGAGTGTTGTTGACCCGTCGTTGATTGCAACCGTTACACAGATCAGCCGTCCTCGGGACGGCTTTTTTGTGGGCGATCAAAGAGCCGCATCGACCTTGCGTGGGCGACCGCCCTTCTTGCCGTTGGCCCGAGCTGCCTCGGCTTTGGCGGTGCTGCTCTGACGGCCATTGCGCGAGGCGACCACCGAGGCCGCCATATCCATCAGCGGTTTGCTCGCCGAAATCAAACCGGCGATGGACACCTGCAGATCCTTGCCTTCATGGCAAAGTGCGGCTCCGGCGAAACCGATTTTCAAACCGGCGAAATCCTCGGTCTCAAAACCATCGAACTCTGGATAGTTTTTCACTGGCAACAACACACCGCTGCCATCCTCGAAACCGACGGCGAGACATGGATCGAGAAAGATCACCGTCGTTGCATTCAATCCACTGCGACGGCGTAACTCGCCACTCTCGATCGCTTCGTCCAAAACGCCTTCGGTCACAGGGTGATCTACCTGCATTTTTGCACTTATCGTTTTCATAATTCGATCTCCACGCCCTCCGGTGCTCCCATCAGCGTCAATAAGGTCTTGTTTCCTTCAGGCTCATAGCGAGCCGAACCAATCATGTAAGTCGTGCTGGCAACCCTCTTCATCACGACCACTTCATTGCCCTGCCAATCCCATAACTGATTGTCGAGGCAGGCCGTCTGCAATTTGCTCCACCAGATGCCACGGGCTCGCCGCAAATGGGCAGGTTGCCTGAGCGCCTGGCGTAACCCCTCCAGCATGGCCAGAGGAGGTCGATGCGAATGAGGAATGACATCCCAGAGATCTACGCCGTTGTGCCAGAAGCTGAACCGAAAGCGTGCGCTCCATGTGCCTCCATCGACGTGAACGTGTGGTGGGCAATGCTCGTCACGCAACATGACTACCAGTGACAATCCCTTGTAGCGGCATACATTCATGCTAACCCATCCGTTAGGTTATAGAATCCGAAGATTCGCCATTCCTTGAAAACCCGATAACTGGCGCTAACCGTTCGATCAGCTGACCACGTTTGAGCCTAGCGTTTCAGGTCGACCGTCCCCTGCCAATCAGGGCAAAAAAGAGTAAGCAATCCTTTCACTGCCAATATCTGGCCGGTGATGAACTCAACGGCGCTGGTGGTTGAAACGAATCCTGTATTTGTACGCCTGCATTTGATAAATACCACCTCAGGCATCCCATTTGATTCTTGGTGTAATCAATCATGCAGCGACATTTCGACGATCTTCAGCTCGGCAGCATCGAACTGTTTTGCCTGGCCGCCGAAGCGGGCAGCTTTACCGCCGCGGCCCTGGTGGCGGGTGTGACCCCGGCCGCGGTCAGCCGCTCGGTGTCGCGGATGGAAGAACGTCTGGGTGTGCGGCTGTTCGCGCGTACCACCCGCAGCGTCAAGCTGACCGATAGTGGCCGGCGCTATTTTGAGGAGTGTCGCCTGGCCCTTGCGCAACTGGTCGAGGCTCAGCGCGAAGTCATGGGTCAACAGCAGGAACCCTCCGGCACCTTGCGTATCAGCATTCCCACCACCTATGCCCACCACCGCATCCTGCCGCTGCTGCCGGCGTTCCGGGCGCGTTTTCCCGCCGTGAAAGTCGAGGTGCACATCAGCAATCGCAACATCGATTTCGTCGGCGAAGGCTATGACATGGCCATCCGTGTGCGGGCGATTCCCGACTCCGGACTGATTGCCCGGCCACTGGAAGACGCCGCGCTGGTGATGATCGCCAGCCCTGACTATCTGAAGCGTGCCGGCATGCCACAAACCCTGGACGACCTGGCGCACCACGAATGCATCCAGTTCGAGCTACCCAGCAGCGGGCGGCGGATTGCCTGGCTGTTCAACGATAACGGCGTGCCACTGGAGATTTTGGCCGAAGGTAATTACTGCTGTTCCGATGATGTATTGGGCGGCGTGACGCTGGCGAAACACGGCGCCGGGCTGTTTCAAACCTATCGCTTCATCGTCGAAAACGAACTGGCGGATGGCTCGCTGGTGGAAGTGCTCAAGCCCTATGGCGGGCGCTCCCGCCCCTTCACTTTGCTGTATCCGCAAAGCCGCCATGTGCCGTTGCGGCTCAGGGCGTTTATCGATTTTCTGGTTGAGCGTCTTCCGCGCTGAACGTTCGATCACCGCACAGATAATCCAGGGCCGGCGCCTCTTCAATTGACCTTATTAACCAGTTAGTACAATTTATCTCCACAGGCTGAGACCCTCGGCCAATGCCAACAATAATAAGTGGAGAGACCCGATGTCCCCTATCGTTCTGGTGCTCAACGGCCCGAACCTGAACCTGCTCGGTACCCGTGAACCGGAGACTTATGGCCACGAAACCCTGGCGGATATTTCAGCGCTGTGCGGTCGCGCCGCCGAAGAGTTCGGCCTGAAGGTGGAGTTTCGCCAGACCAACCATGAAGGCGAACTGCTCGACTGGATTCATGCCGCCCGTGGCCGCTGCGCCGGGATCGTCATCAATCCGGCTGCCTGGACCCACACCTCGGTCGCCATTCGCGATGCGCTGGTCGCCAGCGAACTGCCCGTGATCGAAGTGCACCTGTCCAACGTCCATGCCCGCGAACCCTTCCGGCATCACTCCTTTGTCTCGTCCATCGCCACGGCGGTGATGTGCGGTTTCGGCAGCCACGGCTATCGTTTGGCGCTGGAGCATTTCAGCCAACGTTTGAAAGGTTAAGCGTGATGACACAGAACACCGTGGTATTGGCCGGGCTGATCGGCGCCGGCATTCAGGCTTCCCGCACTCCGGCGCTGCACGAGCACGAAGGCGATGCGCAGGGTCTGCGCTACCTGTATCGACTGATCGACCTGGATCAGCTGAAACTCGACAGCGGCGCCCTGCCCGACCTGCTGATGGCCGCCGAGCGGATGAATTTCACCGGGCTGAACATCACCTTCCCGTGCAAGCAGACAATCATCCCGTTGCTCGACGAATTGTCGCCGGAAGCCCGCGGCATTGGCGCGGTGAACACGGTGGTGTTGAAGGACGGGAAACGCATCGGCCACAACACCGATTGCCTGGGCTTCGCCGAAGGGTTTCGTCGCGGCCTGCAGGACGTTGCCCGTGAACGAGTGGTGCAAATGGGCGCCGGTGGCGCAGGCGCAGCGGTGGCCCACGCGTTATTGAGCGAAGGCGTACAACTGCTGAGCATTTTCGATGTGGATCACAGCCGGGCTCAGTCTTTGGCGGACAACCTCAATCAGCATTTCGGTTTTGGCCGCGCCGTGGCCGGTCATGACTTGCCGGGGACGCTGGGTCAGGCTGATGGACTGGTGAATACCACGCCCATGGGCATGAAAAAGCTGCCTGGCATGCCGGTGCCGGTAGAACTGCTTCGGCCGCAGTTGTGGGTGGCGGAGATCGTTTACTTCCCGCTGGAAACCGAACTGCTACGCAATGCTCGCGCGCTGGGTTGCCGAACCCTGGACGGCGGCAACATGGCGGTGTTTCAGGCGGTGAAGGCGTTTGAATTATTCAGCGGAGTGGTGCCGGATGCCCAGCGGATGCTGGAGCATTTTCAGAGCATGAATGGTTGAAAAGCTTCGCAGGCAAGCATCGTCCGTAGGCGCGAGGCTTGCCTGCGAAGGCGTCAGGCCTGCAGATACCGCAACACCGACTCGCAGATCATCTCCCGATGACGCTGCTTGATACTTTCGTCCGGCAAGTCGATCTGAAAGATCTCACCAAAGGTATGACGGTTCGACACGCGATAGAAGCAAAACGAACTGATCAGCAGGTGCACATCCAGCGGATCGAGGCCGGCGCGGAATACACCCTCTGCGGCCCCGCGACGCAAAATCTCGCCCAGTGAATCGAGGATGGTGTTGTTCATCGCCTTGATCGCATCGGAGCGCTTCACATACTCAGCGTTGTGAATGTTCTCGATGCAGACGATACGCACGAAATCAACGTTGCGATCATGGTGGTCGAAGGTGAATTCCACCAACCGCCGAATCGCCTCCACCGGCGCCAGCTCGGCCAGGTGCAAGCGACTTTCGGTGCTGCGGATATCTCCGTAGAGTTTTTCCAGCACCTCGACGTAGAGCTGTTCCTTACTGCCGAAGTAGTAATAGATCATGCGTTTGGAGGTGTGGATGCGCTCGGCGATCGCATCGACGCGCGCACCGGAAAGCCCCTGTTGGACGAACTCGACAATGGCCTCTTGAAGGATGTTCTCGCGGGTTTTTTCCGGGTTGTTCTTGCGACTCTTGCGAGGCTCGGCAATTGGCTTTTCGGGCGCTACGGAGAGTTTTGAAATTATTGTCATTGCGGGCTCACGGCCATCACTGCACAAGTAGGCGATTATGGGCCGCTGCGCGCAGTGAAGGAAGCCACGCGGCAGCGGTTTTGTACCCGTGTTTACGATTTTCCTACAACTTTGTCTGACGTACGCCACCACTTCGGGATTTGGCCATGGCCGCCAGTCGCACGGCTACGTTGGCCGCGCCGTACCCCGCATAGCCGTTTTTGCGCTGGATGATTTCAAAGAAAAACCGCCCTTCGAACGGCTCGGTGTACACGTGAAACAGCTCGCCGCCCTGGGCATCGCGGTCGTAGAGGACGTTGAAATACGCTAGCTCGCTGAGGAATTCGTCGTCGAAATCGAAGCGTGCGGCGAGGTCATCGTAGTAGTTGAGCGGGATATCCAGCAGCGGCACGCCCGCCTCCTTGGCACGGCTGACTTCGGCAAAGATGTCATCACAATCGAAAGCGATGTGATGCACGCCGGAACCGCGATAACTCGACAGTGCGTGTGAGATCGCGGTGTTGCGATTCTCGGAAATGTTCAGCGGCAGGCGGATCGAACTGCAACGGCTGCGCAAGGCACGGCTCTTCACCAGACCATACGGGTCGGGCAGCACCACTTCATCGTCGGCTTCGAAATCCAGCAGGCTTTTATAGAACAACACCCAGCTGTCGAGGCTGTCGGCGGGCAGTGCCATGGCCATGTGGTCGATGCGCTTGAGGCCACCGCTGGCCACGGCCGCCGGTTGCAGATTGAAGTCAGTGCCATAGACGTCGGCGTCCTGGTCCACCAGGTAAATCAGACTGCCGTCCGGCGCACGCACGGCGGCGAGTTCCAGCTCATTGGGGCCTACCAGCCCGCGATACGGCTGGCCTTTGTAAGCCACGGCTCGGGCCAACGCACTGGCGCTGTCCTTGACCCGCACGGCGGTGGCGCACAGCGATGGCCCATGGGCCTCGAAAAAACTGTGGGCGAAGGAATAAGGTTCGGAGTTGAGGATCAGGTTGATATCGCCCTGACGCAACAGGCTGACACTCTTGGAACGGTGTTGCCCAGCCTTGACGAAACCCAGCCGCTCCAGCCAATGGGACAACTTCGCGCCGAGGCTTTCGTCCACGGCGAACTCAAGAAACTCGATGCCGTTGTATTCGCTGGCGCCTGGGGTATCGAACAGAATGTCGCGATTGGCCACAGGCGTGGCTTCCTGCTCCAGACGCTCGCGGGTTTTCTCTTCCAGGTACAGCAACGAACGCAAGCCGTCGGCGGCGTTGGCCCGGGGTGGCGCGGCGCGGAAACCGTCGTTGAAGATCTCCAGCGACAGCGGGCCGGTATAGCCGCTCTTGATGATCGGCGCGAGGAACCCCGGCAGATCGAACTCGCCCTGGCCGGGGAAACAACGGAAATGCCGGCTCCACTCCAGCACGTCCATGGCCAGGATCGGTGCATCGGCCATTTGCACGAAGAAGATCTTGTCACCGGGAATCTCGGCGATCGCCGTCGGGTCGCCCTTGAGCGACAGCGTATGGAAACTGTCCAGCAACACGCCGAGGTTCGGATGATCGGCCTGGCGAACGATGTTCCACACCTGTTGGTACGTGTTCACGTGGCGGCCCCAGGCCAGCGCTTCGTAACCGATCCGCAAACCACGAGCGCCGGCCCGTTCGGCGAGCAGGCGCAAGTCGTCGACCAGGATCTGCTCATCGCCGATGGAGTCGGCCGAGGCGTTGCTGCACACCAGCACCAGGTCGGTGCCCAGCTCTTGCATCAAATCGAACTTGCGCTCGGCCCGCTCCAGATTGCGCGGCAGGCGATCGCGGCGGCAACCTTCGAAATCCCGAAAGGGTTGGAACAGTGTGATCGCGATCCCGAGATCAGCGCACATCTGCCTGATTTCCCGTGGGCTGCCGTCGTAGTAGAGAAGGTCGTTCTCGAAAATTTCCACCCCGTCAAATCCGGCGGCGGCGATGGCTTCTAGTTTTTCCGGCAGGGTACCGCTCAAGGAAACGGTGGCAATGGAACGCTGCATGTGTCGACTCCCGGTGGTGGGGACATTCTTGTTGGGCAAATTATTGGCTTGACGAATCCGCACAGCAATTCAAAGTGTACTACCCGGTTAGTTTTGCGGGCGATTATCGAACACAATGGCGGTTGGCGAATTGACGATTTTTCGTCCACTGCGCACCATCGACACCACATTGAGTCCGGTCACGACCCCATGGACTCGGTTACCAAAGACCCTGAACACCACATAAAAATTTCAAAAAACGGGTACACGCTCATGCGCTCATTCAACGCCTTGTTTGCTTGCTCCACCGATCTCACGCCAGACCTGGTGTCCATCCGAACCTTGCGCCCACTCGGCCGAACTGCGCCGCTCGCTGAATAAAACGTTGTCGTCGCCTGACGAAAACACCTCAGCCGATCAATCTCACCCGCGCCCGTCGCCATCGATTGATCACGCGCCCTTGAAGTCCCGACAAGCCTCGCTTGTCAGTCATTGAACGGATGGCACACACATGTTTCCTTCTCAAAGCTCTCGCGTGGCTTCGGCCCAAAGCGTCGCCACTGGCGGCATCGGCGACAAAATCCGCGGCGCCATGGCCGTCGGCAAAACCCGCTGGGGAATGCTGGCGCTGGTATTTTTCGCCACCACCCTGAACTACATCGACCGCGCCGCCCTGGGCGTCATGCAGCCGATCCTGGCCAAGGAACTGAGCTGGACGGCGATGGACTACGCCAACATCAACTTCTGGTTCCAGGTCGGCTACGCCGTCGGTTTCGTGCTGCAAGGCCGGTTGATCGACCGGGTCGGCGTGAAGCGCGTGTTCTTCTTCGCGGTACTGCTCTGGAGCCTGGCCACCGGCGCTCATGGCCTGGCCACTTCGGCGGCGGGCTTCATGGTCTGCCGGTTCATTCTCGGTCTGACCGAAGCCGCCAACTACCCGGCCTGCGTGAAAACCACCCGGTTGTGGTTCCCTGCTGGCGAGCGCGCCGTGGCCACCGGTATTTTCAACGCCGGGACCAACGTCGGTGCGATGTTCACACCGATGCTGCTGCCACTGATTCTTCACGCTTGGGGCTGGCAAGCCGCGTTCCTGTGCATGGCGGCGCTGGGCGGCATCTGGTTGCTGTTCTGGGGCCTGAAGTACTTCAACCCGGAAGATCACCCGAGCGTTAAACAATCGGAACTGGACTACATCCAGAAGGAAGTCGAACCGGAACAATCCCGCGTACCGTTCTCGCGAATCCTGCGCATGCGTGGCACCTGGGCCTTCGCCCTCGCCTACTCGATCACCGCGCCGGTGTTCTGGTTCTACCTGTACTGGCTGCCGCCGTTCCTCAATCAGCAATACAACCTGGGGATCAACGTGACCCAGATGGGTATTCCGCTGATCATCATCTATCTCACGGCTGACTTCGGCAGCGTCGGCGGCGGGATCCTGTCTTCGTTCCTGATCGGTCGCGGGATCAACCCGATCAAGGCCCGACTGATGTCCATGTTCCTGTTCGCCTGCTGCATCATCGGCGTGGTCATGGCCGCCGGTTCGAGCAGCCTGTGGCTCGCAGTCTTCGCCATCTCCCTGGCCATTGGCGCGCACCAGGCCTGGACCGCGAACATCTGGAGCCTGGTGATGGACTACACGCCTAAACACATGATGAGTACGGTGTTCGGCTTCGGTGGCATGTGCGCGGCGATCGGCGGGATGTTCATGACCCAGTTGGTCGGCCACATTCTGACCATCACCAACAACAACTACACCGTGTTGTTCACCATCATTCCGGCGATGTACTTCATCGCGCTGACCTGGATGTACTTCATGGCACCGCGCAAGATTCCGACCGTAAAAGATTGATACACCACAAACGCAGGCCTGATCCCGGGCCTGCGTTTTTTTATGGCCGCGATTTATCCATTTCACCCTTTTTTTCTCACAGCCACAGAGGCACACCATGTCGCCAGGTAACTTGAGCATCGCCAAACGTGCCGTGATCAGCTTCGGCGTCATCGCCCTGCTGGTCCTGTTGCAGGGGCTGTTCGCCCTTAAACAGGTCGCGCAAGTCCGCGCCACCGGCCAGCACACTGAAAACGTCTCCCTGCCCAGCATTCGCCACCTGGGTGAAATCCGCGACTACATCCTGAGCATTCGCGTGCTCAGCCTGCGCATGGCGCTCAACCGCGATCCAAAGGTGCTCGATGCCACCGTCACACGTCTGCACCAAGTGCAGGGTTGGCTTGCAGAGACGCTGGAAAAATTCACTCCGCTGGTCGGTGATTACAACCGGGGGCCGTACGAAAAGTTCGTCACCACCGTCACCAGTTACCGCCAGGCGCTGGCGCAATACGAAGCTCTGTCGCGGGAGAACCGCAGCGAAGAAATGACCGCGTTGCTCAATGGAAAAATCCAGGACTACTCGACCCAGACCGGTGACCAGTTCGCCGAATTGATGGCGCTTTCCGCCAACGAAGTCAGCCTGTCAGCCAACCAGGCTGACTCGCTCTACAACCAGGTAAAAATCACCGTGATCGGTGCGCTGATAGCGGTCGCACTCCTGACCCTGTGCCTGGCCTGGCTGTTGATTCGCAGCATCGTCCTGCCGATCCGTCAGGCGGTCGACGTGGCCGAGCAAGTGGCCGCCGGTGACCTGAGTCAACCGATCCGCAGCCACGGCGCCGATGAAACCGCACGCTTGCTTAAGGCCCTGTCGGCCATGCAGACCAGCCTGCGGGAAACCCTGCAACTAATCAGCGGCACGTCGACTCAACTGGCGGCCGCCGCCCTGCAGATGAATCAAAGCACTCAACAGGATTCCAGTCGGCTGCAACAGCAACACAATGAAATCGAGCAGGCCGCCACGGCCGTCAACGAAATGACCGTCGCGGTGGAAGAAGTGGCACGCAACGCGGTATCGACTTCTGACAGCACCAGACAGTCCACACAGCAAGCCAACCAGGGCCAGGCGCGAGTGATTGAAACCCTGGATTCGATTCAGGCGATGAGCGGCAATGCGGGCATCGCGCTGCAACAGGTTCAGACCCTGGCCGAGCAGTCCCGGGAAATCGGCAAGGTGCTGGACGTGATCCGCGCCATCGCCGAACAGACCAACCTGCTCGCGCTCAATGCCGCCATCGAGGCTGCGCGAGCCGGGGAAGCCGGGCGTGGTTTCGCGGTGGTGGCCGATGAAGTTCGGGCGCTGGCGCATCGCACTCAGCAATCAACCCGGGAGATCGAACAGATCATCGGCCGGGTTCAGGGCGATACCAACGGTGTGGTGATGTCGATGCACGACAACAGTCAGCGTGTCGCCGAAACCTTGTCGATTGCTGAACAGGCCGGGCTGGCACTGGCAGAAATCACCCGGGCGATGGAGCAGATCCATGAACGTAACCTGGTGATCGCCAGCGCCTCGGAAGAACAGGCGCAGGTGGCCCGTGAGGTGGATCGTAATCTGCTGAACATCCGCGACCTGTCGCTGGAAAGCGCCGACGCCGCAACCCGGACCAGCGCCACCAGCCAGGAGTTGTCGCGACTGGCGGCGGGCCTGCAAAACCTGGTGGTGCGTTTCAAATTTTGACCGGGTTCAGCGGCGGCTTTGTTGCCACGCCGCCGCCAACCCGCTGCAGCAAATCACCGCGATCCCGACCACCGTGGTCAGGGTCGGCGTGTGAGAAAACAGCAACCAGCCGAGCAAACCGGCAAAGACAATCTGGCAATAGCCGAACGGTGCCAGCAGCGCGGGGGCGGCATGGCGGAACGCCTGGGTCAGAAACAGGTGCGCCGTCATCCCGCAGGCGCCCAGTGCAACCATCATCAATCCATGCCCAAGGCTTGGCACTTTCCAGAAAAACGGCACCAACGCACTCATCACCAGGGTGTTGCACAGGCCGGCGAAGAAGTTACTGGTGGTCGGGCTGTCGACTTCACTGAGCTTGCGGGTGAGCAATTGATAGAAGCAGAAAAACAGTGCCGAGCAGAGCGGCAGCAAGACTGCTGGCGTGAACAGATCACCGCCGGGATGGACGATGATCAATACACCGACAAATCCGCAAATCACTGCGATCCATTGGCCACGAGTGACCCGCTCACGCAGCAGTGGCACCGACAACGCGGTGACCAGAACCGGAGCGAGAAAGTTGACCGCCGTGGCTTCGGCCAATGGGATGTACTGCAAACCGGTGGTGAAGAACAAACTGGTGCCCAACAGGCACAACGCCCTGAACAACTGCAGCAACGGACGTTTGGTGCGCAGGACGCGCAACCCCGATTGCGGCAGGAAAATCCCGGCCATCAGCAAGGTGTGAACCACATAACGGGCCCAGACCACCATGACGATCGGATAGAACCCCGATAGATATTTCGACAAGGCGTCGTGACTGGAAAACAGAAAGGTCGCGACGACAATCAGCAGAATCCCTTTGAAGGGTTGGTTTACACCGGAGAGCGGGGTGCTGATGGTCATGCAAGGCCTCTGTAATCAAATCAGAATGTGGCGAGGGAGCTTGCTCCCGCTGGACTGCGCAGCAGTCCCCAAATCAGCAAAGGTGTTCCGTCACTGCATATAACAGGTCGTTGACGACCGCTTCGCCGCCGAACGGGACGGTGCGGCGGTCCGACAAGCTCCCTTGCCACAGGTTCAAAGGCGCGCCAACAATTCCCGGGTCTTATCCAACGCCATCTGCGCCCGCTGCAACCCGCTCACGCCCTGCTCCAGCAACTTCACGGTGGGAATCTCCAGGCTTAACGGGATATCGGCCGGCAAACACTGCAACAACCCCGCCAGATCACAATCACCATCGCCCGGAAAACGCCGCTCGTTACGCGCCTGACGCAAAATCTCCGCCATGTCCGTTGGCCGTGGCCCCGCGACATCGCATAACTGCGTGTACCGTAACCGTGACGGGGCAACTTTGGCCAGATCTTCCAGCCGCGAACCCGATCGGTCGAAATGGAACGCGTCCACCAACACCGCGCCGTTTTCCCGGTCAGCGTTTTCGACGACGCGCACCGCTTGTTCGAGATTGCGTGCATCGGTCCATGGCATGAACTCCAGATGCGGATGCAGCCCGTAAGGTGCCGCCAGATCACACAGCCGGGCGAAGTTCTCGGTGAGTCGTTGTTCGTCGGGATCGTTACCAGCCACCAGCAATTCACTGGCACCCAATTGCGCCCCGACCGCCAGAATCTTCTCGAAGTCGGCGACGACGGTTTGCGGTTTAAGACGCAGGATTTCAACATCCAGCACACGAATGCCGGTGTCGTGCAGCCGCGCCAGCGTCTCACGCCGTAAACCGACATCGGCTACCAGCGCAAAGTGATGTTCTTCGGCTGTCGCAGGTTCAAGGCGTAGTCCGACATGGCTGTATCCTGCCCGTGCTGCGACTTCGACCATCTCCGGCGGAGACAACTCCAGCACCGTCAGGCTGGCCAGGGAAAAGATTCGCTCACTCATGCTCATCCCTCGATTGACATCGGGGTGCAGGCACGACCGGTTTCGGCGGCCTCGCGAATCGCCTCAACCAGCGCCAGGGTGCGCGCAGCATCGGCCGCGCTCACCAAGGGTTCGACTTCCCGACGCGCCACGCGCACGAAGTGCTGCAACTGCAAACGCAATGCTTCATCGACGCTGAAGCGTTCCTGTTCCGCCAGCAACGGTTGATGCCATCCGCCATCGACGTCGGCGTAGTGCCAGCGCTTGAGCTGCGGAATGCTCAATGCACCGCCCGTCCCGGCCAGCAAGTAACAGGGCTGATCGGCCTGGCGCGGATAGGCCGGATTCTCCCCGGAACCCAGCTCCCAACTCCAGGGCGCCGCCACCGCGTCGGAACCGGTCAGGCTGCCCAGTGCGCCGTTGTCGAATTGCAGCAGCACCGCCGCGCAATCTTCGTTGGCAAATCCGCGCACCGCATTGCTGGTGATTGCCTGCACCTGGCGCACTTCGCCGCACAGATGCCGCAGCAGGTCGAGGTCGTGAATCAGGTTGGTCAACAACATCCCCGCACCGGGCTCGCGGCGCCACGACGTTTCGAAATAGCTGTCGGGTTTGCGCAACTGCCAGAGCGCCGTCACCGTCGTCAGCTGCCCCAAAGCGCCACCCTGCACCAGTTCATGGGCGCGGACGATCAACGGATTGTGCCGGCGATGGTGGCCGACCAGCACGGGAACTCCGGTGGCTTTTGACGCGGCCACCAGTTCGCGCGCTTCATCCAGGTGCACACCCACCGGTTTTTCCAGTAGCACCGGCACGCCGGCGGCGAGGCAATCGAGCGCCGTGCTGACGTGGAGCGTGTTCGGGTTGGCGACGATCACCGCGTCTGGCTTCGCCTGCTCCAGCATCTGACGGTGATCCGCGAAATACCCCACGCCCCATTCGCCTGCGAGGCCTGCCGCTTGTGGGCCGGGATCGGCCACCGCACACAACGTCGCTTGTGTCAGGGTTTGCAGATGCCGGTAATGCTGCTGGCCCATGTTGCCGGCACCGATCAGGGCGATGCGAAGGGGCGAAGTCATGCTGCGGTCCTCTTGTGATTATTGTCGGAGGGATGAATTCCAATAATTTAGAACCTGGTTCCAGATTCTTACAGGAGTAACGGCAACTTGTGTTCGAACAACGCACAGATTCGCATAGCCCACATATGGGTTTGTGCGGGCAGAATTAGACGAACAACTCCGAAGCCAGGCTTGCGGCAGACAGCTCCTCAGTGAACTTCAACAACAGCGGCGCCAGTTCATGCAACCGTGCCCCCGGCATCCGCGCGCTTGGCCCGGCAATGCTCAGCACACCGATCACTCTACCGTCGCCTGGGTGGCGCACCACCGCCGCAATCGCCGAGGTGCCCACTGCCGAACTCTCTTCGACCCAGGCGTAGCCCTGCTCTCGCGCCAGACGCAGGCGCTCCAGTAACTCAATGTTGGAACGCGGCGCGTTCGGCCCCAGGTCTTTCGGCCGTTCGCTCCCCTGACGCTCCACCAGCGACAACGCTTCGGCATCGCTCATGCACGCCAGCCATGCATGGCCCGACGCGGTGTAGAACAAGGGCGCATCACGGCCCATGTCCGGGTCGTAGCGCAGGCCCGAGCGGGCACCCTGAGACTTGGCGATCCAGACCTGGCGCTCGCCTTCAATAACGCCAAGGCGCACCAGCTCGCCGGTTTCCTCGGCCAGGCGATCGAGCACCGGTTGCACGATATCGGCGCCGCTGCTCGACAGGTAACGGAAACCCATCGCCACCAGTTTGGTCGACAGGTGATAGCGCAGGTTCTCCGGATTCTGTCGCACGTAACCCAGCCGAATCAGCTCGGTGAGCAGACGGTGGGTCGCGCTTTTGGGGATGTCCAGTTGCTCCGCCAACGTCTGCATCGGCAGGCCGCGAGGGTCACTGGTGAGGCTTTCCAGCACGCTGAAAACACGTTCGATCTGACTGCCGGCCATGGGGGGGTTCCACTCGAAATTTTGCCGATTCTAAAAGACAAACCACGTAATGCGAAATCTGGAACCCGCTGTCCGATAACCGCCCTCTTTACGCAGTGAATGGTTGCCGGGATCAATCAAGCCTTTATATTTTCTGGAATCAAATTCCAAAAACAACCTGGAGCTTTTAAACGATGCCTGCCGACTCTCCCCTCCTTGCGGACATCGAATGCGATGTGCTGATCGTCGGCTCCGGTGCGGCCGGATTGTCCGCAGCTGTAACCGCAGCCTGGCATGGCTTGAAAGTGATCGTGGTCGAGAAAGACCCGGTGTTCGGCGGCGCCACGGCGTGGTCCGGCGGATGGGCCTGGGTGCCGTGCAATCCTCTGGCGCGTCGTGCCGGCATCGTTGAAGACGTCGAGCAACCGCGCACTTACCTGAAGCACGAATTGGGTGAGCGTTACGATCCGGCTATGATCGACGCGTTCCTTGAGGCTGGCCCGCGAATGGTCGCGTTCTTCGAGCAACACACTGCCCTGCAATTCGCCGATGGCAACGCCATCGCCGACATTCATGGCGACACGCCGGGCGCCGGCACCGGCGGACGGTCGGTGATCGCTGCGCCTTATGACGGACGAAAAGTCGGCAAGCTACTGAAGCGCCTTCGCAAAACCATGCGGGAAACTTCGTTCATGGGCATGCCGATCATGGCGGGGGCGGACCTGAGCGCATTTCTCAACCTGACGCGCTCTTTGCCCGCGGCATGGCACGTGACCCGGCGCTTCACCCGGCACTTGTTCGACCTCGTTGTTCATGGTCGGGCGATGCAACTGGTCAACGGCGTGGCGCTGGTTGCGCGGTTGGCAAAGTCCGCCGAAGACCTGGGCGTCTTGCTCTGGGAATCGGCACCGGTGACCGAGTTGCTTCGCGAAGGCGATCAGGTGCAAGGCGCGATCGTCAGTACCGCCAAAGGCAATATCCGCATCCATGCACGCAAGGCCGTGGTGCTAGCGACCGGAGGTTTCGCCAATGATATCGAGCGACGCAAGGCATTGTTCCCCCGCACACCAACCGGCAACGAACACCTGGCGCTGCCGCCTCTCGGCGTCGCCGGTGATGGTTTGCGATTGGGCGAAAGCGCCGGTGCGCGGGTCAACACCGACATGGCATCGCCCGTGGCCTGGGCGCCGGTTTCGCAAGTGCCGCACAGTGACGGCAGCATCGGCCACTTCCCGCACATCATCGAACGCGGCAAACCGGGGATCATCGGTGTGCTGAGCAACGGCCGGCGCTTCGTCAACGAAGCCGACGGCTACTACGACTACGTGACGGCCATGGTCGCCGCCGCACCGCTGGGCGAAGAAGTCGCCTCCTGGCTGATCTGCACTCATGGTTTTCAACGGCGTTATGGCCTGGGAATTTCTCGGCCGTTTCCGGTGCCGCTGTCATCCTTTATCCGCAGCGGTTATCTGAAAACCGGCAACACTGTCGAGGAATTGGCCCTGGCCTGCGGCATCGACCCAAACGGATTGCGCAGCACGGTGGATGAATACAACCGGTGTGCGCGCAACGGCGAAGATCCGTTGTTCGGTCGTGGCTCGACACCTTACAACCGCAAACAGGGCGATGCGTTGCAGCAACCTAACCCGTGCGTCGCGCCGATTGAACAAGGCCCGTTCTACGCCGTGAAGGTCCAGCCTGGCTGCTTTGGCACCTTCGCCGGGCTCAAGGTCAATGAACATGCCCAGGTTCTTGGCGAGTCGGGGCAGGCCATCGCCGGGTTGTATGCAGCGGGCGGCGACATGGCCAGCATCATGGGCGGGCACTATCCCGCCGGCGGTATCAATCTCGGCCCGGCGCTGACCTTCGGCTACATCGCTGCCCGGCATATCGCCGATATAGAGTGAGTTTGATCAGTGATTCTCGAGACAAGCATTCGCCCACTCGGTAAAAACCTGTCGCCCTGAAGGAATTCGCTGGGCTATCCGTGTTCAATACAAGTCTGAAATGTTCCGTGCGCAGTAAAAGACAGACGACCGGACTGGCGCCGCTCTCTCTGACCAGCAACACTCATCACCATATTCAAACGAGGACTCACCCCCATGCTATGGAAAAAAGGCCGACGCAGCGACAACGTGGTCGATGCCCGTGGCGATGATGTCGGCGGTGGGGGTGGCGGGATGCGCTTCGGCGGGGGCAAGGGCCTGAGCCTGACGGCGATCCTGTTGATCGTCGGGATCGGCTGGATCACCGGCCAGGACCCGATGCAGATCCTCGGTCAATTGACCGGGCAAATGAGCGAGCAATCGGCTCCGGCCACCACCCACACCCGCAAGGCACCGCCGGCCAATGATGAAAACGCCGAATTCGTGCGCTCGATCCTCGGCGACACCGAAGACACCTGGGGCCAGATTTTCCAGCAGGCCGGTCGGCAATATAAAGACCCGACCCTGGTGTTGTTCAGCAATCAGGTGAACTCGGCGTGCGGATTGGCGACATCGGCGACTGGTCCGTTCTATTGCCCGGCAGACCAGAAGGTCTATCTGGACATGAGTTTCTTCCAGGAAATGTCGCAACGCTTTTCCGCCGCCGGTGATTTCGCCCAGGCCTACGTGATCGCTCACGAAGTCGGACACCACGTGCAGACCTTGCTCGGCGTTTCGGCGAAGATTCAGACCGCTCGGCAGCAGGGCCGGCAAATGGAGGGCGACGGTGGTTTGCTGGTGCGTCAGGAACTGCAGGCTGATTGCCTGGCCGGGGTCTGGGCCAACATTGCGCAGAAGCGCCTGAACTGGCTGGAACCCGGTGACATCGAAGAAGCCTTGAACGCCGCCAACGCCATCGGCGATGACCGCTTGCAGCAGCAAGGTCAGGGCCGCGTGGTACCGGACTCGTTCACTCATGGTACGTCAGCGCAAAGGGTGCGCTGGTTCAAAGCCGGATTTGCACAAGGCCAGGTTGGCCAGTGCGATACCTTTGCCGCGAAGAATCTGTAATGCACAAGTGGTTGTTAGCTCTGTTGATCACCTGCACAAGCGCCCAGGCTGCCGAGCAGGGGGTCAAGGAGATCAGTTCCGGGCGCCTGCTGTTGAGCGCCGGCGAAATCGCGGTGGGCATCGGCCCGACACCGGCGAAGAATATCGAACGAGTGCTGATCATCATTCATGGTCGTTTGCGCAACGCTGAAACCTACCGCCAGAGCGCCGAGCACGCGGCCCAGCAAGCCGGGCAAAGCGATAACACCCTGGTGCTCGCCCCACAGTTTCTCAATGAAACCGACATCGCGAGCCACCCGGTGCCTGACAGCGTTTTACGCTGGCACGGCAATGACTGGATGGCCGGCGGGTTATCCACCGCGCCGTTTACGCTGAGCTCCTACGCGGCGCTCGACGAAATCATCGCTCGCCTGGGTGATCGGCGACAGTTTCCGGACGTGAAGCAAATTGTCATTGCCGGTCACTCGGGCGGCGCTCAGGTAGTTCAGCGTTACGCCATGTTGAGCCACCCTCAGCCAGCCCTCGACACAGCGGGGGTGAAGGTGCGTTATGTGATCGCCAATCCTTCATCGTATGCCTATTTCAATGAGCAACGGCCAGTGGCGTTCAGTCACGCGGGGTGTCCGAACTTCAATCGCTGGAAGTATGGGCTGGCGGACTTGCCCGCCTATGCCAATGGGCAAACGCCTGCGCAGATGGAAGAAAACTACGTCAAACGCGACATCGTTTATTTGCTCGGGCAGCAGGACATCGACCCGAATCACCCGGCGCTGGATAAAAGTTGCGAGGCCAAAGCCCAGGGCGCGTCTCGTTTGATTCGCGGGCGCAATTATTTCAATTATCTGAAACGGCGCCATCCTCAAGGGTTGAGTCAGCAGCTGATCGAAGTGCCCGGGGTCGGGCACAATGGGGACGGGATGTTTACCTCGCCCGAGGGGCAGAAGGCGTTGTTCGGGCAGTGAGTTTTGGGGCGTCTGATCGGACGCCCAATCTCTCAAGCCGAAAGCAGCTGCCGCAACTCCACGCAATCGCGCGCATGCCAATCGGTCAATTCCGGCCACGGATTATCCGGCAGGTTCACCAACACCGTCCGCGTCCCCGCCGCCCGGCCGCAATCCAGGTCGAAGCGGTAATCACCGACCATCACCATTTCACTCGCCGGCACCTTCCAGGCCTCGGCCAGTTTCAGTAAACCACCGGGATGCGGTTTGGGCGGCGCTTCATCCCGGCCCAATACATCCTCCACCGCAAAGCAATCGGCCAGGCCAATCGCCTCCAGCGTGACATGGGCCAGCTCACGGGCATTGCGCGTGAGAATGCCCAGGCGATAACCACGCCCGGCCAACTCACGCACCAGTTCCACCGCGCCCGGAGCCGGTTTCGAACCCAGTGCCAGATCCCGCTCGTGTTCCAGCAGCCACGCATGTTTGGCCGCCGCTTCTTCGGCCGGCAGCCCAGCGAGGTGAGTGAGGATGTCGTGTTCCGCAGGAATCGCCAATGCCACGCGAATCGCCGCGAAGTCATGCACGGCCACGGTCAGGGTGCCGTCCATGTCGAACACCCAGTGCCGCACTTCGGCCAAGCTCATATCCAGTCCTTGCGATGACGAATCAGGCCTTCCTGAGTGACCGAGGCCACCAGTTGCCCGGCACGGTTGAACACGCTGCCACGGGAGAATCCACGCGAGTTGCCGGCCCACGGGCTGTCCATGGCGTACAGCAACCAGTCATCGGCGCGCAGGTCGGCGTGGAACCACAACGCATGATCAAGGCTGGCGACCTGCATGTCTTTCTGCCAGACCGATTTGCCATGGGGCAGCATCGAGGTGGTCAACAGGCCGAAGTCCGACGCATAGGCCAGCAGGTATTTGTGCAGCGCTGGAGTGTCAGCCAACGCACCATCGGCGCGGAACCAGACGTATTTGACCGGATCGGCAGGCTGCGGGTTGTAGGGATCTTTTTCGGTCACCGGCCGGAATTCGATCGGTTTCGGGCACAGCAGTTTTTCGCGCATGTGCTCCGGGATCAGGTTTGCACGCTGCTGAGTGAGTTCCAGCTCCGACGGCAGGTTCTCCGGGCCGACCACTTGCGGCATTTGGCTCTGATGCTGGAAGCCCTCTTCGTCGTACTGGAACGAGGCGCTGCAGGTGAAAATCGGGTTGCCCTTCTGGATCGCCGTCACCCGGCGCGTGCTGAAACTGCCGCCATCGCGCACCCGATCGACCTGATACACCACCGGCAACTTCGCATCGCCCGGACGCAGGAAGTAACCGTGCATCGAGTGCACATGGCGTGTCTCTTCGACTGTCTGACTGGCCGCCGACAGGGACTGGCCGAGCACCTGGCCGCCGAACAACTGACGGAAACCCAGGTCCTGGCTGCGGCCACGGAACAGGTTTTCTTCAATCGGTTCCAGGGTCAGCAGGTCTACCAGATCTTCCAACACTTGGCTCATTCAGACTCTCCTCACACAGAGCAATAATGCCGCGCAGTCTTGGCTGCGGCGGTCGATTCAGTTTATGGCCCGGTTCAACATGAGGGCCATTGTAAACGTCCGTGCCTGCTTATCCATGCAAGGTTTGCAGCCATTGCTCACGGGTGATGCGATACAACACGTGCGGGCGCAGCGGATGATCCTCTGCAAGCCGCGGGTGCTCGAAGTCATCGGCGAGGGCATGGTGCATGCCGATCGCCTGCATGACTTTTTGCGAAGGCAGGTTGGTTTCGGTGGTGAACGCCACGACCTCTTGCAGCGCCAAGCGATCAAACCCACAGCGCAGAGCGGTCCATGCCGCCTCGCTGGCATAACCCAGGCCCCAGTGCTCGCGCGCCAGGCGCCAGCCGATTTCGATGGCTGGCGTGAACGGTGCGTCAAAGCCGACCACACTCAGCCCGGTAAACCCGATGAACGCTCCGGTGTCCTTGCGCTCCAGTGCCCAGAGGCCGAAGCCATACTCGGCAAAATGCCCGCGAACCCGCCCGATCAGCGAGGCACTTTCCAGCCGACTCAAGGGCGCCGGAAAATAACGCATCACCTGTGGATCGGCGCACATCGCCGCAAACGCCGGCAAATCCTCATCGCGCCACTGCCGTAATGACAGTCGTGCGCTTTCGAGTTCCAGTATCGGCTCCATCGTGCCCCTCCCCTCTGTTTCCATGCCGCAAGTCTACATCGCTGGTAGGATCGTTCACTCATTCCTACATGCTTCCCCGATAAATCAGCCATGCCCCTGCCCCTGATCTACCACGAAGACTACAGCCCCGAGTTCCCGGCGGATCACCGCTTCCCCATGGACAAGTTTCGCCTGCTGCGCGATCACCTGGTGGACAGTGGCCTGACCCGCGACGCCGATCTGCTGCGCCCGGACCTGTGCCCGGCGGATATTCTCGCCCTCGCTCATGACCCTGCGTACATCGAACGCTACATGGGTGGCGAGTTGTCCCGCGAAGACCAGCGGCGCCTCGGCCTGCCCTGGAGCGAAGCACTGGCCCGGCGCACCGTGCGGGCGGTCGGCGGTTCGCTGCTGGCGGCCGAACAGGCGCTGGAACATGGCTTGGCTTGTCACCTGGCCGGCGGCACGCACCACGCGCATTACGATCACCCTGCCGGGTTCTGCATCTTCAATGACCTGGCGGTGATCAGCCATTACCTGCTGGAAAGTGGCCGGGTGAATCGGGTGTTGATCTTCGATTGCGATGTGCATCAGGGCGACGGGACTGCACGAATCCTGCACAACACCCCGGAAGCGGTGACCGTTTCCCTACACTGCGAAAAGAATTTTCCTGCACGCAAAGCCGAAAGCGACTGGGACATCCCGTTGCCGATGGGCATGGGCGACGCCGATTACCTGAAGGTGGTGGACGATGCGCTCAACTATTTGCTGCCGCTCTATCAACCGGATCTGGTGCTGTACGACGCCGGAGTCGATGTGCACAAGGACGACGCCCTGGGTTATCTGAAGCTGACCGACGAAGGCGTCGCCGCTCGTGATGAAAGCGTGATGCGCCATTGCCTGGGCCGGGATATTCCGGTGGTCGGCGTGATCGGCGGCGGCTACAGCAAGGACCGCAAGGCTCTGGCGCGCCGTCATGGCATCCTCCATCACAGCGCCCAACGGGTGTGGCAGTCATCAGGTTGTCATTGATGTGTGAGTCTTTACCCACAATGCCTGTGGAACCGCCTGTGGATAACCTGAGTGAAAGGGCCTGCAGCCCATGCGGGGTATAGGTTACAGAGAGGTGGTTGTTTTTTAACCAGCCCTCGAATCCTCCCACAGGGAGCAGGGCTGGTAGAATGCGCGGCTTATTCCGCCACGCCGCAGCTCTCGCCATGACCCAGCCCTCCACTTCCCTCCCCCCTCACGTCGCCATCATCGGCGGCGGCCCCGCCGGCTTGATGGCGGCTGAAGTGTTGAGCCAGGCCGGGATCAAGGTCGACCTGTACGACGGCATGCCTTCAGTGGGGCGAAAATTCCTGCTCGCCGGGGTCGGCGGCATGAACATCACCCACTCCGAGGCCTACCCGGCATTTCTCTCACGCTATGCCGAACGGGCGCCGCAGATCGCCCCGCTGTTACGCTCGTTCGGCGCCGAAGCCTTGTGCCAATGGATTCATGACCTGGGCATCGAAACCTTTGTCGGCAGCTCCGGCCGGGTGTTTCCCACCGACATGAAAGCCGCGCCCCTGTTGCGTGCCTGGCTCAAACGCCTGCGCGATGCCGGCGTAGTTATCCACACCCGCCATCGCTGGCTCGGTTGGGATAACAACGGTGATTTGCTAATCGACAGCCCCGAAGGCGAAAAAACCGTTCACGCGGATGCGAGCCTGCTGGCACTCGGCGGCGGAAGCTGGTCGCGTCTCGGCTCGGACGGTGCCTGGATGCTGCCGCTGGAACAGCGCGGTGTAGGGCTGGCGCCATTGCAACCGAGCAATTGCGGCTTCGAGGTGCAGGCCTGGAGCGAATTGATGGTCAGCAAATTCGCCGGCAGCCCGCTGAAAAATATCGCCATCGGCCTCAATGACGACGTGCCGCGACTCGGCGAGTGTGTGATCACTGCCACGGGAATTGAGGGCAGTTTGATCTACGCCCTGTCGGCAGCGATCCGCGAAGCGATCAATCAACATGGCTCGGCAACCGTTCACCTCGATCTGTTGCCGGGCAAGCCTGTGGATAAAATCCAGGCGGCGCTGAGCAAACCGCGCGGCTCACGCTCCATGGCCAAACACTTGCACAGTCAGCTTGGGCTAGATGGCGCGAAAGCAGCATTGTTGCGGGAATTGACACCGGCTGACTGTTTTGCCGATCCGGCCCTGCTGGCCAAAGCAATCAAGGCATTGCCGCTGACGCTGGTGAAAACCCGGCCATTGGACGAAGCCATCAGCAGTGCCGGTGGCGTGATGTTCGAGGCGATGGATGAACGTTTGATGCTCAAGCAACTACCCGGCGTGTTCTGCGCAGGGGAAATGCTCGATTGGGAAGCGCCGACCGGCGGCTATCTACTGACCGCGTGTTTCGCCAGTGGGCGAGCGGCGGGGTTGGGGATGGTGGAGTGGTTGAAGCACCGACACTGATCGTTCCCACACTGCGTGGGAACGATCTTCAGAGGATCAAGGCTTACGCTTACGCGGCCCGGTATTGAACACCGGCACTTTACGCACCGGCTTGATCGAAGGCTCCGGCGCCGACGCCTCACCGCTCTCGACCCATTTACCCAGGTTGCGCTTGCCGCCACCAGAGGTTTTGGGCTTCTTCGGTTTTTTCGGCTTCTTGATCACCTGACCGCTGGCATCGGTATCCGGCACGCGGTGTTCAGGTTCGAAGTCCGGCTCCATCTGGCGAGTCAACGTCTGACGGGTCAGCATCTCGATGGCTGACAGTTGATTCACTTCATCAGCGCAGACCAGCGAAATAGCCTGCCCGGTTGCGCCCGCACGGCCGGTACGACCGATGCGGTGGATGTAGTCTTCTGCCACGATCGGCAGGTCAAAGTTGACCACCAATGGCAAATCTTCGATATCCAGGCCACGGGCAGCCACGTCGGTGGCCACGAGGATCTGCACTTCGCTGGCCTTGAAGCGATCCAACGCCCGCTGGCGAGTTGCCTGGGGTTTGTCGCCGTGGATGCCGTCGGCATTGACGCCCAGGCCCTGGAGTTTTTCCACCAACGCGTCTACGCCGTTACGGGTCTTGGCGAACACCAGCACCTGCTTCCACTTGCCCTTGCGCATCAAGTGAATGAACAGCTCCGGCTTGCGCTTTTTGTCCACCGTCACCACCCATTGCTTGACGGTGTTGGCGGCCACGTTACGCGGGCTGACTTCGATGCTCAGCGGGTCGTTGAGCATTTGCCCGGCCAGCATGCGGATCGCATCGGAGAAGGTCGCGGAGAACAGCAGCGTCTGACGTCTCGAAGGCAGGGCTTTATAGATATTCCCCAGCTCCTCGGAAAAGCCCAGATCGAGCATGCGATCGGCTTCGTCCAGCACCAGGGTTTGCAGCTGGTTGAACTTGAGCGCGTTCTGACGGAACAGGTCGAGCAAACGGCCCGGGGTCGCCACCAACAGGTCGACGCCTTTGCGCAGTTTCATCATTTGCGGGTTGATGCTGACGCCGCCGTACACCGCGTAGGTGCTCAACGGCAGGTTCTCGGCATACTGGCGCACGGCTTCGTGAACCTGTTCGGCCAGTTCGCGAGTCGGCACCAGAATCAGCGCGCGCACGGAGTTGGCGCTGACTTTCGGCCCTTCCATGGCCAGCAATTGCAGCAGCGGCAAGGCGAAACCGGCGGTTTTGCCGGTGCCGGTCTGGGCCGCGGCCATCAGGTCGCGACCGGCCAGCACCGCCGGAATCGCTTGCGCCTGAACCGGCGTCGGGGTCTGGTAGCCGAGCGTCTCGAGGGCGCGCAGCAAGGGTTCGATCAGGCCAAGGGTGGCGAAAGTCATGGGAGTACCGTAGGAAAATTCAGCGCGATTGTGCGAAACAAGTGTGCAATGGCGCGCAGTTTACCCTAATTCGCTCAGGATTCTGTCGGCACCACTACGGCAGGGGCCGACCGATCCGTGCCACGGCGCCACTGCGGCATCCCGATCAACACCACCGCACTGATGATCACCGCCATGGCCAGCGCTTCCTCGACACCGATGGTCTCGCCAACGAATACGATCCCCAGCAACACCGCCACCGCCGGATTGACGTAGGCATAGCTGGTGGCCGCTGCCGGCCGCACGTGTTTCAACAGGTACATGTAGGCGTTGAAGGCGATGATCGAACCGAAGAGGGTCAGGTACGCCAGCGCCGCCCAACCTTCGATCGGCGGCAGACTTTCCAGACGCTCACCACTCACCGCACTGCCGATCAGCAACACCACGCCACCCACCAGCATCTCCACAGCACTGGCCATCGCGCCCTGAGGCAACGGCAAGTGTTTGCTCCACACCGAACCAAAGGCCCAGGACGCCGCCGCGAACACCAGCAACGCCGCGCCCAACGGGCTCGACTGCAGGTTGGAACCGAGGTTGAGCATGGCAATGCCGATCAGCCCGAGCGCAATCCCGGCCCATTCGAGACGGGTATTACGCGCGCCCCAGAAATATCCGCACAACAAGGTAAACAGCGGCACCGTCGCCACCGCCAACGCGGCCACGCCAGAGGCCACGCCCGTGTGTTCGGCGACGCTCACCGCACCGTTACCGCACGTCAGCAGCAAAATCCCGATGATCCCCGCGGCTTTCCACTGTGCCCAGGTCGGCGCCGGCGCCCCGCGCCAGCGCAGGTACGCGTACATCAACGTCCCGGCGAGCACGAAGCGGATACCGGCGAGCAGCAACGGCGGCCAGTACTGCACGCCGATGCGAATCACCAGATAAGTCGACCCCCAAATCACGTACAACGCGAAAAAAGCAGCGATCAGCGGTAAGGAAAAACGGCGTAGACCAGACATGGGCAGCTCGAGGAACAAGACAAGGAGAGCCGCTATTCTAGAAAGGCCAACAGCGGAAAATAAGCTACAAAACCTGTTTATAGCGCCGGTACACTTTTCAAAACACGGAGTTCGACGCTATAAACCGTGCTTTCGAAAGTCAGTCATTTTTCAGGTAGGCCACGATGGACAAATACGACCGCATGCTCCTCAGCGCCCTGTTGGAAAACGGTCGTGCGTCCTACGCCGATCTGGCGCGCAAGGTGAACCTGTCCGCTCCGGCGGTGGCCGAACGCGTTGCCAAACTTGAAGCCTGCGGGGTGATCACTGGTTACCAGGCGAAAGTCGACCTGTCCAAAATCGGCCTGCCGATCCAGTGCGTCATCGAACTGCGCCTGAACCAGCACGGTAATCAGAAAACCTACGACGAACTGATCAAAATCCCACAGCTCACCGAATGCCATCGCGTCACCGGCGACCCCTGCGTGATCATGCAAGCGGCGGTGGGCTCGATGCCGGAGCTGGAAGAGTTGATCAACCGGATCGCCACGTTCGGGTTCAGCAAGACCTCGATTGTGTTATCGAGTGCCATCGAAAAGCGCGTGCCGTTGGGTCAACTGGAGGGGAAATAGTGAGGCGACTGACGCCTTCGCGGGCAAGCCTCGCTCCTACGGTTTTTGAGGCGACCCCAATGTCGGGGCGCCCATAAATCTGTAGGAGCGAGGCTTGCCCGCGAAGAGGCCAGTAGAAACACTACAAGACCTTAAAACCCGCGATACCGCTTCAAATGCTCATTGATCTTCGCCGCCGGCACTTTCTGCAGGCTGCACAACAGATCATGGGACAACTCGCGCAATCCATGCTTTTGCCGCAGCTCTTGCGCCAGATGCGCCGTCAGGTTGGCGGCCATTTCCGCATCGGCCATGGCCCGGTGAGCCTTGCCGGTATTGGGCAGGCTGGCGAAGGTGGTGAGGGTGCCGAGTTTGTGGTTCGGCGCAGCGGGCATCAGGCGGCGGGCGAGTAACAGCGAGCAGGCAAAGTTCTGCAAGCGTGTACGTTTGATTCGCCCAAGCTCGTAGTCCCAGAACTTCTGGTCGAACGCAGCGTTGTGCGCCAGCAGCGGCGTGATGCCGACGAATTCGTTGACCTCGTTCATCACCTGCTCGGCCGAGGGTGCGGTGCGCAGCATGGCGTTGCTGATGCCGGTCAGTTGTTCGATGAACGCCGGCACCCGCACGCCGGCATTCATCAGGCTTTGGTAACGCTCGACGATGCGCCCCTGTTCAAGAATCACCACGGCAATTTCCGTGGCCCGGCAGCTGCTGCTCGGGGAGATCCCGGTGGTTTCAAAGTCGATGACTGCTATGCGTTCCAAACCTGTTTCAACTCCGTAAAAATCAATTCTTGAGCAGCAACGCGCCTTCGATCGGTACGTAACGACTGGCGGCGCGGATCAGCGAGTTGGCCGTCAGGCCCGGCACGCCGTAGGCCACCGCCTGCACGCCGTGCTTGGCGATGATGCGCTCCAGCAGCATGTCGAAATCGCCGTCGCCAGAGGCCAACACCACTTCGTCGACATGGTCGGCGGCGTCCATGATGTCGAGGGTGATGCCCACGTCCCAGTCGCCTTTGGCCGAACCGTCGCTGCGCTGGATGTAGGGCTTGAGCTTCACGACGAAGCCGAGGTTGCGCAGGATCTGCTGAAACTGCTGCTGTTTGCTGTCGCCACGATCGATCGCATAGGCGTAGGCCTCGACGATCTGCCCCTGCTTGCTGACGTCAGCCCACAAAGCGGCGTAGTTGAAGTGGCAACCATAGGCCTGACGCACGGTGTAGTAGAGGTTCTGGACATCGGCGAACACTGCGATTTTTTTCACCGTACATCCTCTCAGCGCGTTGGCGCGCGGGGTCGTGGCGCACAGGCGCGCGGGCTGGATCAGGCTCCAGGCCCGAAAAGTCGCCCAGTATGCCAGCCTGAAGGATTGTTCCGCGAACAATCGGCCCGGAGCGCCATGGCGCTCCGGACGAATGGCAGGTCAGATGAAGGAGTCGTCGTCATCGCCACCGAAGAACGATGAACCGTCATCGTCGTAATTCGCGTCGGTGAAACCGCCCTGATCGCTGGAGTTGTCAGCCACGCGCTGATCGTCGCCCCAACCGCTGCTATCGCTCTGATCGTTGACCTTGGCCGGTTCTTCCTTGATGACTTCAACCACTTCCGGCTGCTGATTGTGATGGAACAGGCTGCTGATGCCTTGCGCCAGCATCACGCCACCGGCCACACCTGCTGCCGTTTTCAACGCACCGCCGAGGAAACCGCTGCCGACAGGCTGTTGCGGTGCGTAATTCTGCTGAGGTGGCGCTCCGAAATTCTGCTGAGCAGGCGGTGCACCGAAGTTTTGCTGCGGCTGCGAGTTGAACGACGGCCGTCCTGGTTCACGCCAGCCGCCATTCGAGGGGGCTGCGCTTTGAGTCGGCGCAGGCTGCGGATCACGGGAAGCGCCGCCGAAAATGCTCGACAAAAAGCCGCCGCTTGGCGCCGGCGCCGCTGTCTGCGCCTTGGCCTGTTGCAGTTCGGCCTGCAATTGCTGCACTTGCTGGGTGAGTTGCTTGTTCTGTTCGTCGAGGCTCTTGATGGCTGCCTCTTGCACCAGAATCGCCTGGGTCATGAAATAGCCCGCCGCTGGTTGGCGAGTCAGGTGTTCCTTGATCCGCGCCTCGGCCTGGGCGTCGCGCGGGGCTGAGTCCGTTTCGGCCTGTTGCAGCCGGGAAAACAGTCCATCGATCAGGGTTTGTTCTTCGCTGTTCATGGCGACCTCGTAGATTGCCGGGAATATCATTGCCCTCACCCACAGTGGATAAGGTGCTCACCAGTAATGGGGCTGATACAGGATGTTTCAATGACCTTTACCGAACGTTTACGTTTGTGCCCCGAAGGGGTTGATCGGTTAAAGTGAGGCACTGCTTTCAACCTGCGATACCGACTGATGAATTCGTTCGATGTACTGCGTGACTCTCTGTATTTCTTCAAGCGCAATCTGAGCCAGATCGTGCAGCTATGCCTGCCGCTGGTGATTGTCGAGGCGCTGCTGCAACAAGTGGTCGACCGCTCCACCGGGCCGGACAGTTTCGCCGGCATCAGTGTAATTGTCGGCTTGCTGGTGTATCCGCTGTACACCGCCGCGCTGATCCTGTTTCTCGATGCCCGCAGCCGAGGAGAATCGCCGCGTACCCGCGACCTGTTGGCAGCCGCTGCGACCCTGTGGCCGCGCTTCGCCGTACTGACCGCCCTTAATACCCTGCTGATCCTGATCGGCCTGTCGCTGTATTTCCTGCCGGGCATCTGGCTGATGGTGACGCTGGCGTTCGGCGAGTACCTGTTGGTGCTGCGCGGCCTGGCACCGCTGGCGGCGATGAAGGAAAGCCTGCGCCTGACCCGCGGGCATTTCATACGCATTCTGGTGTGCATTCTGTGCGTGATGGGCCCGCTGTGGGTGCTCAAGGGAGCGACGCTGGCGGTTTACCCTGACCCGCAGAACCCGGTGATCTCGCTGCTGATCGACAGCGCCCACAGCTTCCTGCAGCTGTTCACCAGCGTGGTGCTGTTCCGTTTGTTCATGCTGATCGCCGATGCACCCGAGAAATCTGATGAGCGGCTCTGACCGCTCTACCCTTGGGCTTTGGCGCTGCTCTCGGTTATGCTCGGGGTCAATCTTGTAACGCGATAAGCCGAGCTATGCCCCGTCTACTGCGCTACACCCTGCTGGGCCTGCTGATCGCCATCAGCCTGATTGCATTGCTGATCTACAGCCTGACCTGGCGCCCCGACGCCAAGGAAACGCTGCCGGTCAGTTGCAACGCCCAGGCGCCGACGCTGGTGCCCGGCCAGGCGTTGAAGGTGATGACCTGGAACGTCCAGTATCTGGCCGGCAAGCGCTACGTGTTCTGGAACGACCTGGCCGCAGGAGACGACGAATCCCCTACACCTGAAGACATGGCCTTCAGCCTCGACGAAGTGGCGCGGGTGATTCGCGACGAGCAACCGGACATCGTGCTGTTGCAGGAACTCGATGACGGCGCCAAGGCCAGCGACTACCAGAACCAGTTCAAATTACTTCAGGATCGGGTCACCGACCTGTATCCGTGCACCACTCAGGCCTTCGACTGGAAAGCCGACTTCGTACCTGAGTCGCACATCTTCGGCAGCGTTGGCCGGCAATTGGCGACCCTGAGCCGCTACCGGATCGAACACGCCGAACGCCTGCAATTGCCGGTCGCGCCGGCCAATGTCATCAGCCGTCAGTTCAAGCCGAAAGACGCCTTGCTGGTCACGTACCTGGCATTGAACGACGGTGGCCAGATGGCCGTGCTCAACACCCATCTGGACCGTGCCACCCAGACCGACGATACCTTGCAAACCCAGGTGACCGCCGTGGCCAAGGTGCTCGACAAGTTCGAAAGCCGCGGCACGCCGTGGTTGATCGGTGGAGATTTCAACCTGTTGCCGCTGGGCCAGTATCAACGCCTGCCCGCCGAGCAACGCACGCCCTACTCTGCCGACAGCGCGCTGCATGTGCTGTGGGACAAATACCCGATGATCCCCACCAACAACGAAGCCAGCGGTATCGACCGGGCGCAATGGTTGACCCATTACCCGAATGATCCCGGCTTGAACGGGCCGGACCGGACCGTCGACTACCTGTTTTACAGCCCGCGCATCAAACGGGTCGAAGCGCGGGTGCGGCAGGACGATACGTTGCGCATTTCCGATCATTTGCCGGTGATTGCGCGGTTTCTGTTGCCGGCCGCGCCATAAAACACCTGTGGCGAGGGAGCTTGCTCCCGCTCGACTGCGCAGCAGTCGTAAACCGATTGACACCACGCACCTGAAAAATGATGTGACAGAATTTGGGGCTGCTTTGCAGCCCAACGGGAGCAAGCTCCCTCGCCACAAAAATCCGTGCCCTACTTACGAGGCTTAACCCGCGCCGTCGCCTCGGCCACCAGCGGATCATCCGGCCAGTAGTGCTTCGGATACCGCCCCTTCAAATCCTTCTTCACCTCGGCATAGGTGCTGCGCCAGAAGTTCGCCAGGTCCTGCGTCACCTGCACTGGCCGCCGCGCCGGGGACAACAGATGCAGTTTCACCACTTGCCGGCCGCCGGCAATCCGCGGAGTCTCGGCCAAGCCGAACAACTCCTGCAACCGCACCGCCAGAATCGGCGGCTGCTCGCTGTAATCCAGACGAATCGATGAGCCCGACGGCACGCTCAAATGATGCGGCGCCAGCTCATCCAGCCGTTGCGGCAACGGCCACGGCAGCAAGTTGTGAACGATGCTCGACAGGTCCAGATTGGCGAAGTGACTGAGCCGCGAGACTTTCCCCAGATAGGGCATCAGCCAGTGTTCGAGGCTTTTGAGCAATGTTGCGTCGCTGACATCCGGCCATTCGCTCTCGCCTTTACCCGCGAGATCCAACTGCCGCAACAACGCCACCCGCGCCTGCCACTGACGCAGCTCTGGCGTCCAGGGCAACAGCTCCAGACCTTTGCGCCGCACCAGATTCACCAACGCCTGACTGCGAGCACTTTCATCGAGCCCGGTCAGCGGTTCGCGGCTGAGGATCAACTCGCCGACCTTGCGCTGACGCTCGGCCCGCAGCACACCTTCGCGCTCATCCCAATCCAGTTGATCGACGCACCGCACCTGTTCGGCCAGCACGGAGTCGAACAGCGCCGGATCAAAATCCGTCGCCAGATAAATCCGTTCTTCACGCTGGCCCTGACGACTGCCCAGATCGGCGATCACCAGCCACGGTTGCTTCATCAGGCTGTCCGCCTCGGCAAACAACGCCGCACGACCGTTGGCCAGGCGATATTCAGCGCCACCGGCCCGCCGCTGTTGGGCGACCCGGTCGGGATAAGCCAATGCCAGCAACGCACCGAGCCAACGCGGATGTTCGGGGTCGCTGACCGGCTCCGACGCTTTGCCGCGCAAATAACCGCGATACTGTCGCGCCAGTTGCCGAGCTCGTTGAACACCGCCCTGCGCACCGCGAGCGGCCCGCTCTTCACCGGATAACAGCACCAGTCGGCTGTGCAGGTCCGCGCCAGCACCACGCAAGATATCGCGCTCACCAAGCAGTGCCGCGACATCACAGGCCATGTCGGCCAAACCGAGCGCCTGGCCACGCAACAGCAAATGGGCGATCCGTGGATGGGCCGGCAGTTCGGCCATGGCCTGACCATGACGGGTCAGCGCTTCTCCCTCCAGCGCACCCAAACGCTCAAGCAGATCCTGGGCCTGTGCATAAGCCGCTGCCGGAGGCACATCGAGCCAAACCAACTGCCCCGGCGTCACGCCCCAACGACCGAGTTGCAAGGCCAGCCCGGCAAGGTCCGCCGAGAGTATTTCCGCACTGGCGTAAGCCGCCAGTTGCTCGTGCTGATCCTGCGACCACAAGCGATAACACACACCGGGCTCCAAACGCCCGGCCCGGCCTGCACGCTGCGTTGCACTGGCTTTGGAGATCCGTTGGGTATCCAGGCGAGTCATGCCGCTGCCGGGGTCGAAACGCGGCACGCGCGCCAACCCGGCATCGATCACCACGCGCACGCCATTGATGGTCAGGCTGGTTTCGGCGATGTTGGTGGCCAGCACCACTTTGCGCTTGCCCGCAGGCGCCGGGTCAATCGCCGCCCGCTGCGCCGCCAGGTCCAGTTCGCCGTGCAGCGGGCACAGCAATACCGGCGTGCCCTCGCCCAAGGCATCGGCCAATTGTTGATGCACCCGCCGAATTTCCGCCTGCCCCGGCAGGAACACCAGCAGGCTGCCGGCTTCATCGTTCAGCGCGTCGAGGATGGTCTGCACCACCTTTGGCTCGATGAACTCACCGGGCTGAAACGGCCGGCCCCAGCGCATCGCCACCGGGTACATGCGACCTTCGCTGCGCAGGATTGGCGCGTCATCCAGTAACCCGGCCAGGCGTTCGCCTTCCAGGGTTGCCGACATCAAGAGGATCTTCAGCGGTTGATCGTCGCGGAACAGCTCCCGGCCATTCAGGCTCAGGGCCAGCGCCAGGTCGGCATCGAGGCTGCGCTCGTGGAATTCATCGAAAATCAGCAACCCCACGCCTTCCAGCGCCGGGTCATCCTGCAGGCGCCGGGTGAGGATGCCTTCGGTGACCACTTCGATGCGGGTATTGGGGCCGACCTTGCTGTCAAGACGAATGCGATAACCCACGGTTTCGCCGACCTTCTCGCCCAATTCACTGGCCAAGCGCTCCGCCGCCGCCCGCGCTGCCAACCGGCGCGGTTCGAGCATTAGAATGGTCTGCCCGGCCAGCCACGGCTCATTGAGCAAGGCCAACGGCACCCGGGTGGTTTTACCGGCACCGGGCGGTGCTTCGAGCACGGCTTCGTGGCGTGTAGCGAGGGCTTCACGCAGGGCGGGTAAAACTTCATCAATTGGCAAAGAAATCATGCTGGCTCCCAAACAGAGGGCCGAGTATAACGGCGTTCAGCGCGGTCCTAATTCATATCGACGATGCTTCGTTTCCAGATAACCCAGGAGATTTCAAATGCGTGCTCCCTTTCGCTTGATCGGCGGTGTATTGATCGCGTCCTTGCTGACCCAAATGACCGCCTGCGGTTCGATTTTCTACCCCGATCGCCGCGGCCAGATCGACGGCAAGATTGACCCGGCCATTGCCGCGCTGGATGCAGTGGGCCTGCTGTTCTATATCATCCCCGGCCTGATCGCCTTTGCAGTGGACTTCACCACGGGTGCCATTTACTTCGAGCCCGGCCGGACCGCCCAGGTGGCGCCGGAAAAACTCAAGGAAGCCATCGGCGCCGACGGCAAGGTCGATAACCACAAGTTGCAGACTATTCTCGAAAGTGAACTGGGCCGCAGCTTCCCGCTGGACGATCCGCGTCTGATCCAGCACAAGGGCAGCGCCCAGCAACTGGCTATGTTCGGCCTGCAACCGGCTGCATAATTCGTGCATTTGAAGGAACCACAGCACTGATGACGACCCCTACCGACCACGCCCGCCTGCTGCGGCTGGCGACGCGCGCCTCGGTGGCGGTCGCGTGCATATTGATCATCGCCAAAGCCATCGCCTGGTGGCTGAGCGGCTCGGTGAGCATGCTCGCCGGGTTAACCGACTCGGCACTCGACGGCATTAGCTCGCTGCTCAACCTGATGGCCGTGCATTACGCCTTGCGCCCGGCCGACGATGATCATCGATATGGGCACGGCAAGGCCGAATCACTGGCGGGCATGGCTCAGGCGCTGTTCATTGGTGGCAGTGCCGTGCTGATTTCCCTGCAGGCGATCGAACGGTTGAAACATCCGGAACCGATAGGCGCAGCGTGGCTCAGTATCGGGGTGATTGTGTTCTCCCTCGTCCTGACCGTGGCCCTGCTGATGTTGCAGCACCGGGTAATCAAGGCTACCGGCTCCAACGCGGTGAGCGCCGACTCCTTGCATTACCGCTCGGACCTGCTGCTCAACGGCGGTATTCTCGTAGCGCTGGTGCTGGCAGGGTTTGGCTGGCAGCAAGTCGACCCGTGGTTCGGCCTGGGGATCGCTGCTTACATCCTCTGGAGCGCGATTCAAATCGCCCGGGATAGTTTTGCAGTGCTGATGGATGAAGAATTGCCGACCGATGTCAGCCAGCACATGCTCGAACTGGCCTGCAGCGTACCGGGGGTTCTGGGTGCCCACGACTTGCGCACGCGGATTTCCGGCAACCAGTGGTTCGTGCAATTGCATCTGGAATTGCCGGGGGACTTGACCCTGTCAGTCGCCCACGGCATCAGCGATCAAGCCGCCGATGCGATTCATGCCGTCTACCCGCGAGCCGAAGTGCTGGTGCACGCCGACCCGCAGGAAGTGGTAAAGACCGCCAAGGCTCAGTAACTCACCTGATAACCGCGACTGCTCAGGCAGTTGCCCTGGGCCTGTCGGTAAACTTGCACCACCGACGGATCCGGTCGGTAGGTGGCAGTACGTGGATCGAAACCGCTCTGTTGCACGGCCCAGCGATAACATTCATAAGCGTCCCGGCTGACTTCCTCCGGCGACTGGCCGTTGGCTGGGTACGCCACCACGTCATAACCATTGCTCACCGGTGGCGGCTGCACAGGAGGGTCGACCACGACGTAATCCTGAGTGCTCTCCTGATAGGCGTAATATGCGCCGGCCGCCAGGAACAACAGCGTGCCGCCGATCCACACTTCACGGGCGTAATCGGGCAAGTAGCTGACGCGAATCCCGCGAGGCGGCTGAACCACCACATAACGCGGGCCTTGCGGGCGATACCAGTAGCCACCGGAATAGAAATAATCCTGGCCACGATACGGCACGCGGAAGTGACGCTCCTCCGGGAAGCGATCGATCACGTACCCAGGACGATACTGCGGGCCGGGGCCCCAGCCTGTGCCGTGCCCCTCCGGACGACCGGGCCAGCGACGGTCATCGTGACGCGGCTCCCGCCCCCCGGTCTGCCATGGCTGGTTGTGATTGTTACGCCACGGTTCGTCCTGATAGTAGCCACGCCGCGGTTCCTGGGTCTGGCGCACGGTATCGGGCCGACCCTGGATTGGCAGATTGTTACTCGGCTGTTGCGGCGCTCGCTCCTGAACGTTTGGATCGTGTAGCGGACGGTTCTGCCACTGGCCACCCTGAACGCTGGAGTCGTGCGGCGTACGGTTCTGCCACTGGCCGCCCTGATTGTTGGACTCGTGCGGCGCCCGGTTCTGCCACTGGCCGCCCTGATTCTGGTCGTGGCGTTCGAATTGGCGGCTGTTGTCGCCACGAATGATTTCGGTGTTCTGCGGGCGTGGCTGATTGCTGCCGCCATGGCCCTGGCCCTGTTCATTGCCCCGATGATCAGGCCCACGCTGCCCGCCATCGGGGCCGCGGTTCTGTGGTTCATCGGCAAGCGATTGTGCAGTGACACTCACACACAGCAAACCAACACCGGCCAAACGCCAGATGCGCGATTTCATGCTTTTCCTCACGGCGGGTTAGGGCCTGTACGTAAGACTGGGAAAGCGCAGGCCGGTTCTGCAACAGGTTATCAGTCACGTAACTTTTTTATTGAGCGGCTTTTTATTAAGGGCATGCCAAATTGCGGGCAAGAAAAAAGGGAGACCCGTCGGCCTCCCTTTGAGAACTTCGTCCGTGCTCGACGCTTATGACGTCGGCTCACCTCACGCCGTCTTCTGGACAGTGTGTAGCTCGGGGGCCGACGCATCCCCGGTGGGGGTGGCGACCGCAGCTGGCCTGATTGGGCGAGCCGCACTGGACTGTTTGTCCGAGCAGTGATTCTGGTGATAAGAATAGGCCCGGAGCACCGACAGAGGATTGCGAAGATTGCTCAAATAAACATCACTTGCGCAATTTTTAACTCAGGATAGATAATCTGCCGCAATAGTTATGACAAAGGCCTGATTGATGAGCAAACTCGACCGATACGACCTGAGTATTTTGGCGGAATTACAGCGCGACGCGCGCATCTCCAATCAGGAGCTGGCCGAACGCATCGGCCTGTCGCCTTCGCCTTGCTCGCGGCGGGTCAAGCAACTGGAAGACGACGGCTACATCTCCCGCCAGGTCGCCTTGCTGGACCGCAAGATGCTCGGCCTGAGCCTGACCGCCTACGTGCTGATCGGCATGGACCGCCATACACCCGAGCGTTTCGAGAACTTCGAAGCCGCCATTCGCACATTACCGCAAGTGCTGGAATGCAGCCTGGTGACCGGGATGGACGCGGATTATCAGCTCAAGGTGGTGGTGCCGGACATGGATCACTATCAGAAGCTGCTGCTGGGGCATCTGACCCGGATTGAAGGGGTGACGAGTGTACGGTCGAGTTTTGTGTTGAACCAGGTGCTCAATAGCACGGAGTTGCCTTTAACTCATTTGCGCAGCTGAGAATGCTTTGTGGCGAGGGAGCTTGCTCCCGTTCGGCTGCGAAGCAGTCGCAAAACCAGTGAACGCAGTGTGCCAGATTAAACCCGGTCGCTGATTTTGGGGCCGCTTCGCGCCCCAGCGGGAGCAAGCTCCCTCGCCACAATCCGACGCAGGTCAATACCCCGCCAATCCCCCTTGGCGTATACTCCTCCCGCCTTTTTAGCCCCGCCCGCGCTGGAGATGTTCAATGGATCCTGCAGTTTTTGAAGAGTGGATGATGACTGGCCTGGTCAGCATCCTGATCATTTTCATGGGTTTCATCGTCTGGGATCTGGCAAAAAAATCCAAAGCCGGACGCTTCGGCTCGTTCATTCTGTTCTTTGTGCTGGGGTTGGGTGTGGCCGCATTCGTGATCAAAAGCGTGGTCATCGGCCTGATCGAATCCGGCACGCTATAAACGCGCCGGCACTTCCTTCCACTGTCCCTGATCGAGCCCTTCGATCGACCAGTCACCGATTTTGACCCGCACCAGGCGCAACGTCGGCAAGCCGACCGCCGCAGTCATGCGCCGCACCTGACGGTTGCGCCCCTCGCGAATCACCAACTCCAGCCAACTGGTGGGCACGCTTTTGCGAAAACGCACAGGCGGGTTGCGCGGCCACAGCTCAGGTTCTTCAAGCTGCCGCGCCTCGGCGGGCAAGGTCATACCGTCGTTCAGCTCGACGCCCTCGCGCAAACGCTGCAACTGCTCGGCGGTTGGCTCGCCTTCCACTTGCACCCAGTAAGTCTTGGCCAGTTTGTGTTTCGGGTCGGCAATCCGCGCCTGCAGCTGGCCGTCGTTGGTCAGCAGCAGCAAGCCTTCGCTGTCGCGGTCCAGCCGTCCTGCCGGGTAAATCCCCGGAATCTCGATAAAGTCCTTGAGCGTCGCCCGCCCTTCGCCGTCGCTGAATTGCGTCAGCACATCGAAAGGTTTGTTGAACAGAATCAGCTTCGGCTCGGCCGGGGGCGCTTTGGCGATACGGCGCGGGGCGGAAGAAGATGACACAGGCTTCACGCCAGGGCGGCGGGAAACGGGACGTTGAGGACGGGACATGGCGAGAAGAACATCTAACGGTCAGGGCTGCTAATGCTAGTGCCCCAACCGTCAAATGACCATGAGAACAATCAGCGGAACGGCGGCTCGTCGAAGCTGCGCAGTTTGCGTGAGTGCAGCGAGTTGAGCTCGGTGCGCAACAGATCCACCGCCTCGATGCCGATCTTCAAGTGCTGGCTGACCGCGCGCTCATAGAACGCGTTGGCCGACCCCGGCAGTTTGATTTCGCTGTGCAGCGGTTTATCCGACACACAGAGCAACGTGCCATAGGGCACCCGCAAGCGATATCCCTGGGCCGCAATCGTGCCGCTTTCCATGTCCACCGCCACGGCGCGGGACAGGTTGATCAGCGGACGCTCCTGCGCCCAGCGCAGCTCCCAGTTACGGTCGTCGTAGGTCAACACGGTGCCGGTACGCAGGCGTTTTTTCAGTTCGTCGCCCTTCTCACCGGTGATGTTGGCCGCCGCTTGCTGCAACGCCAACTGCACTTCGGCCAAGGCCGGAATCGGAATGTTCGGTGGCACCACCCGGTCGAGAATCCCGTCGCGACGCATGTAAGCGTGTGCCAGCACGTAATCGCCAATGGTCTGCGACTGACGCAAGCCGCCGCAGTGGCCGATCATCAGCCAGCAATGCGGACGCAGCACGGCCAAATGGTCGGTGATGTTCTTGGCGTTGGACGGGCCGACGCCGATGTTCACCAGGGTCACGCCATGGCCGTCGCTGGCGATCAGGTGATAGGCCGGCATCTGGTAACGATGCCAGACCACGCCAGCGGCAATCGCCGAGGCTTCGCCGTGGTCCATGCCCTTTTCGATGATCACGTTGCCCGGCAACACCATGCGTACAAAACGCGGGTCTTTGCGCAGTTGTTCCAGGCCATGAACGATGAACTGGTCGACGTAACGGTGGTAGTTGGTCAGCAGAATCCACGGCTGCACATGCCGCCAGTCGCTGCCGGTGTAGTGCACCAGTCGGCGCAGGGAGAAGTCCACCCGCGCGGCATCGAACAGGGCCAATGGCAGCGGGTCGGTGTTTTCCCAATCGTACAAGCCATCAGCGATGCCATCGGTGGCGGCCGACAGATCCGTACTCGGGAACACCCGCGCCAGTACCGCCGCCGTAACGCCAGAGCCGGCCAGTTCATCGCCCTGCTCGACCACATACGGATAAGGAATGTTTTGCTGGCTGACGCCGACTTCCACGGTCACGGTGAAGTCGTGCATCAACGGAACGAGTTGCTCCAGCAGGTATTTGCGAAAGGCTGCTGGATGAGTGACGGTGACGCTGTAGGTCCCCGGCAATTGAACCTTGGCATAGGCGCGAGTGGTCTGTGGGACTTCGCCCTGGCAGAGGTAGGTCAGACGCAACTCGGGATAACGAAACAGGGCACGCTGTTCAGCGTCCGGCTCGACGCGATCCTTGAGATAACGCTTGAGCGCTTGATTCAGCGCTGTGGTTGCACGCTCGTGCAAGACAGCAAGCCGATCAACGGCTTGCTCGGCGGTTTGAACGACAATAAACGCTTCGGTCACGATCAGCTTCCTGTGTTCTGACTTGCAGACCTTCATCTTGCCTGCATCATCGCTTCACGGGAACAGTGAAAAAAGATCGTAGCCTTCGGCAACTCCTACAGAGGGTCGTCGTACACCTGTAAGAGGCTGCCGAAGGCTGCGATCTTTTCGCCCTTCAGAAGCCCTGCGGTGTCGAGCGGGCCACAATCGCTTCCACATCCAGCCCACGTGGCAACGTTCCATACACCCGACCGGCCGAACCGAGGCGGCTGGCGATGAACGCATCACTGACCGCCGCATTACCCGCCTCCAGCAACAGCCTGGCCTGAAGCCCCAAAGCGATGTCTTCGGTGAGCTGGCGGGCGCGGTATTGAATGTCGTCGGTGTCCTTGAACGCCTTCTGCAACTGGCCGATGTGTGCGGCCAGGCGTTTGTCGCCATGGCCATCGCCCAACTCGTTGAACAGCACATCGAGCACGCCCGGTTCTTTCGACAACGCGCGCAACACGTCGAGACATTGCACGTTGCCGGAACCTTCCCACGTCGAGTTGACCGGTGCCTCACGGTACAGTCGCGGCAAGATGCTTTCTTCGACGTAACCGGCGCCGCCCATGCATTCGGCCGCTTCGTTGATCATCGCGGGCGCGCGTTTGCAGATCCAGTACTTGCCCACTGCCGTCACCAATCGAGCGAATTTCGCTTCGTGGTCGTCATCCAGATGATCCAGCGCTCGCCCCATGCGCAGGCTCAACGCCAGGGCGGCTTCGCTTTCCAGGGCCAGGTCGGCCAGCACGTTTTGCATCAAGGGTTGTTCGCTGAGCAACTTGCCACCGACCTTGCGGTGGGCGCAATGATGGCTGGCCTGGGTCAGGGCCTGGCGCATCAGCGCGCTGGAGCCGACCATGCAATCGAAACGGGTCATGGCGACCATTTCGATAATGGTTGGAACGCCCCGGCCCTCTTCGCCGACCATCCAGGCCAGGGCGCCACGGAACTCCACCTCGCTGGAGGCGTTGGACCAGTTGCCGAGTTTGTTTTTCAGCCGCTGTATGTAGAACTGATTGCGCGTGTCATCCGGACGATGACGCGGCAGCAGGAAACAGGTCAGCCCTTTGTCGGTCTGGGCCAGGGTCAGGAAGGCGTCACACATTGGCGCCGAGCAGAACCACTTGTGGCCCACCAGTTCATACGCCTGGCCCGGCCCACCGCCCCCCACCGGAAACGCCTTGGTGGTGTTGGCCCGCACATCGGTGCCGCCCTGTTTCTCGGTCATCGCCATGCCGATGGTGACTCCGGCCTTATGGGCCATGCCGACATTGCGCGGGTCGTACTCGATGGCGAGGATTTTCGGCAGCCATTGCCGGGCCAGATCCGGTTGCAGGCGCATCGCCGGGACGCTGGCGAAAGTCATGGTCAACGGGCAACCGCTACCGGCCTCTGCCTGACTGTGCAAATACGTCATGGACGCGCGAGCCACATGAGCGCCCGGTTGCGGATCGGTCCAGGGCAACCCTGTCAGGCCATGCTCCACCGCCGTGTGCATCAACTGGTGATAAGCCGGGTGAAACTCCACCAGGTCGATGCGATGGCCGTAACGGTCATGGCTGACGAACACGGGTTTGTTTTGATTGGCCGCAAACCCGGCCTCCATCAGCGGCCCGCCGGCCAATGCGCCGTAAGCATCGATCCGCGACTCGGCCCAACCGGCATCGAACCGTCGCGACCATTCCTGCAAAGGCAGGTCGATGCGATAGAGGTTGATGCCATCCAGCGACGGTGGCTGGTTGGTGACTTCGTGGGTTTCGGCGAACTGATGCAGGTTCATGACGGGGCTCCTTTGGTCAGCCAAGGGCTTCAGTTAAGCACCGCCCCGAGGCCGAACAAAGTGGCATATCTGCCTAAATGTCGGCGCTTTCGCCTTGTCCAGAACAGAGCACCCGTCGATAGAGCGCGGCCTGCAAGTCCTCGAATTTCACCGGTTTGTTCAGGTAGTCGACCACGGTGTCGCTCGGGCAGTGCACTCGGTCCGCACTCAGGGCAATCATGAACACGGGTAATTCGGCGCAACCCGGCAACGCACGGATCCGGCGGCAGATGGAGGCGCTGTCCGCTGGCGGCAACTGGCAATCGAGCAATACAGCGTCAACGGCTTCACATTGCAATTGATCGAGCGCAGCAAGGCCATTGTCAGCGGTGCGTACCCGGAACCCGAGCTTGAGCAACATGCCGCGCATCACCAATTGATTGATGCTGTTGTCATCGACCAGCAATACCGTGCACTCCTGGGGCAAGCGCAGGCCGGTGGTCTGCCGGGTGATCGAGGGAGCAGGCTCCACCAACGACAGCTCGAATTCGACGTCCAGCTGGAAGCGGCTTCCACGGCCTGGTTCGGAACGGTGGCTCAGGCGCCCCCCGAGCAATTCGACCAACTGCCGACAGATCGCCAGGCCAACGCCAAGACCGCCATATTCACGGGTCATCGAGCCGTCGAGCTGGAAGAAGCGCTGGTACAGCGTCGCCTCCCCCAGATCGGTAAAACCGATGCCGGTGTCGATCACCGCAAAAGACAGCGCCAGCCGACCGGGCTCCGCCGCCGGTTTACCCGTCACCCGCAGCGCCAGACCACCGACTCGGGTGAATTTGATTGCGTTGTCCAGCAAGCATTCCAGGCATTGCGCCAGCTTGCCGCTGTCGCCGAACAAACGATCCGGCAACCCGGGTGCTACCTCGACCTTGAAGTCCAGCGACTTGCTCGACGCATTGCCATCGAACTGCCCGCGCAAAGACTCGACCATACTGCGCAAGCTGAACGTGTCCGGATAGACCTTGAGCTTGCCGGCCTGCAATTCGGTCAGGGTGAGGATGCCGTTGACCATGCGCATCATGTCCCGCGCCGAACCTGCCGCCGTTTGCTGATACTGCTCCAGCTCTGGGTTCATCTCGACGGTCTGCATCAGCTCCAGCGAACCGATCACACCGTTCATGGGCGTGCGCAGTTCGTGGGTCAACGTGGCGAGGAATTCGTCCTTGAGCCTATTGCTGTGAGCCAGTTGCTGGTTCAGCACCTCAAGCTTCTGGCCGGCGTCGAACAACGTCTGTGCCTGATGCTCGCGCATGGCGTTGATACGATCGGCCAGGGCCAGGGACAGCAACGCCACTTCAAGCGCCGAGCCGATCTGGCTGGCGTACATGGTGAGGAACACGTTGGGCAAATACCCCAACACCATCATCGTGTTGACGACGCCACCGAGCAAAAATGCCGACCAGGCAATGATGAAGTAGCGCGCCACCCTCAAGCCACGCCACCAGGCGAAAACCCCGGCAGCGAAAATCACTACGGTAAAGACCAGTGCCAACGCCGTCGCCAGACGCAGGGCCAGGGCGTAACTGGTCATCAGAGATAACCCGACCACCAGCGTACTGAACGCGATCAGCGCCAATAGCACACGGTCCAGCCAGCGGCTGTGGGTGGCCGTCCGCAGGAAGCTGCGGGCGAACTGGCTGCCGAACAACCCTGAACAGCCGATGAAGAACGGCGTCGCGGCATTGGCCCACCACGGATTGTTCGGCCAGAAATACTCCACGGCCGCGCCGTTCACCGACAGCTGATACAAGCCGAACGAGGCGATGTAGACGATGTAATAGAGGTAACTGGTATCGCGCACACTGAGGAAGATGAACAGGTTGTAGACCAGCATCCCCAGCAACACGCCGTAAATCAGCCCCAGCACATAAAGCCGCACCGGCTGCTCTTCAAGGTAAGCAGTGCTCGACCACAAGGTGACGGGCGCCTGGATCGAGCCTTCGCTTTGCAGACGCAGGTACACGGTTTGCGCCTGCCCGGGCGCAAAGCTCAGACCGAACAGATAGTTGTTCTGACGAATTTCGCGAGTGGCGAACGGCAACGCATCGCCCGTCTGTCGGACCAATTGATAGTCGCCGCCAGCATCGGGCAAGTACAAATCAAGGTGATCGAGGGGTGGATAGGCCAATTCCAGCAGCCAGGTCCGTTGCGCCGACGGATTGGTCGGACGGTATTGCAGGTCGATTTTCAGCCAGAACGCCGAACGCGAATAGCCGGCGTTGAGGGTGGCTTTATCGTGGGGTTTGAAGTGCCCGGCCGCGGCTTGCGCACGGACATCGGCAATGGTCGCTTGACCGCCCGGGTCTTCATAAACCTGCATCGTTCGGCCCAGGGGAAGGCTCTGGGTGAACTCGTCGAACTCGACGGCGCTCGCCAGGAGGGGCAAGCACAACAGCAACATCAGCAAATAGCGCATTTAAGCCCCAGCGTGGCCTGTCCGGTTCTGTCAGGAAGCCCCCCATTCCTTTTGAGTAGACGTAAAACCGGTATTACCTGTTATTGGTTTGGATCCACTCTAGCATAGCCGTTAGTGGCCATTGAACACCATTGAATTTTTTCCTAAAAAGGCTCTAGCACGGGCGTTCCAGCGCTATGTATTGAGCTAGAGCTGTTGGCTTGATCAGGATGTGACAATGTCCCGGCGAGTGATGAACACCTGTGGCGAGGGGGCTTGCCCCCGTTCGGCTGCGAAGCAGTCGTAAATCTGCCGACGCGGTGTTCCAGACAGAAGGCAAAGGGGGCGCTTCGCACCCCAACGGGGGCAAGCCCCCTCGCCCACAATGTATCGGCCGGACTGGACGTCGCAACACCCGAAAAACATGTTTGGTGGTAAGCTCGCGCACCATGAATATCTACAGCTCTCGCCCCGTTGTCCTCTGTCTCTCCGGCCACGACCCTAGTGGTGGCGCCGGCTTGCAGGCAGATATCGAAGCCCTGCTTGCCCAGGGTTGCCATGCGGCTCCGGCCGTCACCGCCCTGACCGTGCAAGACACAGTCAACGTCACTGACTTCCGCGTGCTCGATCGCGAGTGGGTACTGGCCCAGGCCAATGCCGTGCTCAACGACTCCGAAGTCGCCGCCGTCAAACTGGGCATGCTCGGTTCCCTGGAAATGGTCGACACCGTGGTCGAACTGCTTTCAGCGCACCCGCATTTGCCAGTGGTCTGCGACCCGGTGCTGCGCGCCGGCGGTGGCGGACGACTGGGCAAGGACGAAGTCGGCTACGCCATGCGCGAACGCTTGCTGCCGTTGTCGATCATCGCCACCCCTAACCTTCCCGAAGCCCGCATCCTCGCCGAACTGCCCGAAGGCACCGCCGACGAGTGCGCGGAAAAACTCCTGCCATTCGTCAAACACCTGCTGATCACCGGCGGCCATGGCGACGAACACGAAATCCACAACCGCCTGTACAGCCGCGACGGTCGCCGCGAAACCTTTACCTGCCAGCGCCTGCCCGGCAGTTATCACGGTTCCGGTTGCACGCTGGCCAGCGCCCTCGCCGGTCGCCTGGCCCAGGGTGAACACCTCGCCAGTGCCGTACAGAGCGCGCTTGACTACACTTGGCGCACCCTGCGAGATGCGGAACAGCTGGGCAAAGGCCAGTTCGTGCCCCGCCGCCTGCCGCTGGATTTCTGTTCGTAACTTTCGATGCGTAAAGCGCAGAGGCTTGTCCGATGAAACTACGTGGCCTGTACGCCGTTACCGACAGCCAGTTGCTTGCCGGTAAATTTCTACCGTATGTAAAAGCAGCGTTGGACGGCGGTGTCACCTTGCTGCAATACCGCGACAAAAGCAGCGACGAGGCCCGCCGCCTGCGCGAGGCCGAAGCCCTGCGCAACTTGTGTGAACTCTATAAAACCCAGCTGATCATCAACGACGACGCCGAACTGGCCGCGCGACTGAATGTCGGCGTGCACCTGGGCCAGACTGATGGCCCACTGATGCCGGTGCGAGCACTGCTCGGGCGTCAGGCGATCATCGGCTCGACCTGCCACGCGCAACTCGAACTCGCCGAACAAGCCGCCAAGGAAGGCGCCAGTTACGTCGCCTTCGGCCGCTTCTTCAATTCCAACACCAAGCCTGGCGCCCCGACATGCAGCCTCGACTTGCTTGATCAGGCCCGCAGCAAACTGCACCTGCCGATCTGTGCGATCGGCGGCATCACCCTGGACAACGCTGCCCCGCTGGTGGCCCACGGCGTCGATCTGCTGGCGGTGGTGCATGGCCTGTTCGGCGCCGAGAGCACGGCTGAAGTGACGCGTCGCGCCCGCGCCTTTAACGAATTGTTCAAATCCTGATTTTGAGAGCCAAATAATGTCTCGTTCCGAAACCCTGTTTGCCAATGCCCAGAAACACATCCCCGGAGGCGTGAACTCGCCTGTTCGTGCGTTCAAGAGCGTTGGCGGCACGCCGTTGTTCTTCAAACACGCCGAAGGCGCCTACGTCACCGACGAAGACGACAAGCGCTATGTGGATTACGTCGGTTCCTGGGGCCCGATGATTCTCGGCCATAGCCACCCGGACGTGCTGGACGCGGTGCGCAAACAGCTTGAGCACGGACTGTCCTACGGCGCCCCGACCGCGATGGAAACCGAGATGGCCGATCTGGTCTGCTCGATCGTGCCATCGATGGAAATGGTGCGCATGGTCAGCTCCGGCACCGAAGCGACCATGAGTGCGATCCGTCTGGCCCGTGGTTTCACCGGTCGCGACAGCATCATCAAATTCGAAGGCTGCTACCACGGTCACTCTGACAGCCTGCTGGTCAAGGCCGGTTCCGGCGCCCTGACCCAAGGCGTACCGAGCTCGGCCGGTGTACCGGCGGCGTTCGCCAAACACACCCTGACCCTGCCGTTCAACGACATCGACGCAGTAGAAGCCATGCTCGCCGAAGTCGGCCAGGACGTGGCGTGCATCATCGTCGAACCGGTGGCCGGCAACATGAACTGCGTACCGCCGGCACCGGGTTTCCTCGAAGGCCTGCGGACCCTGTGCGACAAGCACGGCGTGGTGCTGATTTTCGACGAAGTGATGACCGGTTTCCGTGTCGCCCTCGGCGGTGCCCAAGCCTATTACGGCGTAACACCGGACCTGAGCACCTTCGGCAAGATCATCGGTGGCGGCATGCCCGTGGGCTGCTTCGGCGGCAAACGCAAAATCATGGAACACATCGCGCCACTGGGCCCGGTCTACCAGGCCGGTACGTTATCGGGTAACCCGCTGGCGATGGCGGCTGGCCTGACCACGCTGCGTCTGATCAGTCGTCCGGGCTTCCACGCCGAGCTGAGCGACTACACCAGCCGCCTGCTCGATGGCCTGCAACAGCGCGCCGATGCCGCTGGCATTCCGTTCGTGACCACTCAGGCCGGCGGCATGTTCGGTCTGTACTTCAGCGGCGCCGACGACATCGTCACCTTCGATGACGTGATGGCCAGCGATGCGAACCTGTTCGGGCGCTTCTTCCACCTGATGCTCGAAGGCGGCGTGTACCTGGCGCCGAGCGCCTTCGAAGCCGGCTTCACCTCGATCGCCCACGGCGAAACCGAGTTGAAACTGACGCTGGACGCCGCCGAACGTGCCTTCGCCGCACTGAAGTAAATCTGCGACGCTGACGTTGGCGATTGCCAGCGTCAGCTTTCACCTACATCCGCTCCCTTTTTCCTGCTCAGCTGCCAATAATCCCCCGCAAAGTGGGTGATATAGTCCCCGCGCAGCAGAAAAACGAGTAAAGACTTTGTAAGGTTGGCCCTGCTTATTTCATAATGCGCGCTTATTGGATCCCTCGACGGGTCCGCGCGCCCCTCAGAGGTAAGTCGATTCCCATGAACCGCACCGGCCGCACCCTTGCATTGGGCTGCCTGTTGCTCCTTCAGCCCCTGCTCGCGCTCGCACAAGCAGGCGGCAACTCGTTGTTGATCCCGGCGATGGGTCGCTGCACCCTCAATACTCAGCCGCAAGACCTGACGCAAGCGCTCGCCGCCTGCCAGAAAGCGTCGGATGAAGGGGATGCGCAAGCGCAATACGAGTTGGGTGAGTTCTACTACGAAGGCAAGAACGTGCCGCGCGACCTCAATAAAGCCCTGAGCTACTTCGAAAAGGCCTCGCTGCAAGGTCATGCCCAGGCGCAATTCAAACTCGGCACTATGTTCTTCCATGGCGAAGGTGTACCGGCCAATAACATTCAGGCGTATATCGTGCTGAAAATGGCTGCGGTCAACGGCGCCGAAGACGCGCTGGACACCGCCGACGAAGTCGCCGAAAAAATGCCCCGCGAAGACCTGGAAGTTGCTACCCAGGTGCTGGGGCAAATTTTCCGTAAATACCTGATGGAATTGCAGAGCGCCGACGGGCGTACGCCGTTTTCGCCACTTCCCTGAATTGAACACGCCCCCCTGTGGCGAGGGAGCTTGCTCCCCGCTCGGCTGCGCAGCAGTCGTAAAACCCAAGAACGCGGTGTGCCAGACTTATCGTGATTGCAGATCTCGGGGCCGCTTCGCGCCCTGGCGGGAGCAAGCTCCCTCGCCACAAAAAGCCATTCTCACCTTAGAAAAACCTGCTGCTTACTTCTCAGGCATCGGCATCGGAAACGGCATGACATTACCGACCGCGCCGCGGGCTTCGCTGATTTTCGGCGTGCCAAGGCGTTCGACCTCGTCGATGCGCACGATCGAATGCATCGGCACAAAACTGCGCACAACGCCTTCGAACTGAGCCTTGAGCTTTTCTTCGCTCGGATCGACGACCACTTGCGTGCGCTCGCCAAAGACGAACTCTTCCACTTCCAGGAAGCCCCACAGATCACTTTGATAGATCTGCTTGGCGTACATTTCGAACACCTGGCCCTGATTGAGGAAAATCACCTTGTAGATTGGAGCTTCACGTTTGGTCATGGTGGGCGGGTAACACATCGGGGATAAAAATGAGGGCGCGAACTATAGCATAGCCACCGGACGCGCAGCGGTAGGAACCTTGGGACATGTTCCCTATAATGCGCGGTTCTTTGAATCACGTGATGAATCTTTCCATGGCCAAGAAGCTTTACATCGAAACCCACGGTTGCCAGATGAACGAGTACGACAGCTCGCGCATGGTCGATCTGTTGGGTGAACATCAGGCCCTGGAAGTCACCGCCCGCGCTGAAGACGCCGACGTGATCCTGCTCAATACCTGCTCGATCCGTGAACGCGCCCAGGACCGGGTGTATTCCCAGCTCGGCCGCTGGCGCGAACTGAAACTGGCCAATCCGGAAATGGTCATCGCCGTCGGCGGTTGCGTGGCCAGCCAGGAAGGCGCGGCCATCCGTGATCGCGCTCCGTATGTCGACGTGGTGTTCGGCCCGCAGACCCTGCACCGCCTGCCGGAAATGATCGACGCCGCGCGCGCTACCAAACTGCCGCAAGTCGACGTCTCGTTCCCGGAAATCGAAAAATTCGACCACTTGCCCGAACCGCGCATCGATGGGCCGAGCGCTTACGTGTCGGTCATGGAAGGCTGCAGCAAGTACTGCACCTTCTGCGTGGTGCCTTATACCCGCGGTGAAGAAGTCAGCCGGCCGTTCGACGATGTGATTGCCGAGATCATCCACCTGGCCGAAAACGGCGTGCGCGAAGTGACTCTGTTGGGGCAAAACGTCAACGGCTATCGCGGGACCACTCACGACGGTCGCCTGGCCGACCTGGCGGAATTGATCCGGGTGGTCGCCGCCGTCGATGGCATCGACCGGATTCGCTACACCACTTCGCACCCGCTGGAGTTCTCCGACAGCCTGATCCAGGCCCACGCCGACGTACCGGAACTGGTAAAACACCTGCACTTGCCGGTGCAATCGGGCTCCGACCGAATCCTCGCGGCGATGAAGCGCAACCACACCGCGCTGGAGTACAAGTCCAAACTGCGCAAACTGCGGGCCGCCGTGCCGGGGATCTGCATCAGTTCGGACTTTATCGTCGGCTTCCCGGGCGAGACCGAAAAAGACTTCGAACAGACCATGAAGCTGATCGAAGACGTCGGTTTCGACTTCTCCTACTCGTTCGTCTACAGCCAACGCCCGGGCACCCCGGCCGCCGACCTGGCCGACGAAACGCCGGAAGAACTGAAAAAAGAACGCCTGAATGCCCTGCAACATCGCCTGAACCAGCAAGGGTTCGAGATCAGCCGACAAATGGTGGGCTCCATTCAGCGGATTCTGGTTACCGATTATTCGAAAAAAGACCCTGGCGAACTGCAGGGGCGCACCGAGAATAACCGTATCGTCAACTTCCGCTGCGACAATCCGACCCTGATCGGCCAGTTCGCCGACGTGCACATCGACGCCGCGCAACCACACTCGCTGCGGGGTTCGCTGATCCAATAACAGCAGGCCATAGAGCCTTTGTGGCGAGGGAGCTTGCTCCCGCTCGGTTGCGAAGCAGCCGCAAACCAGACACCTCGATCCTGAAAGATTGAGGCTGGATGATTTGGGAGCGCTTCGCACTCCAGCGGGAGCAAGCTCCCTCGCCACAGTTATCCAGTGAGACTGCTTTAAGAGCTTTCGCACCCAGGCGACTGGCGTTATCCTTTATTTCATCAATATTGCCCCAGGGCGGCTAAATACGACCTTGAACGCACCCATAGAACCACATCGTTTCATCCTCGAGCCTTTTGAAGCTCGCCGCTTCGCCAATTTGTGCGGGCAATTCGATGAGCATCTGCGCTTGATCGAACAGCGCCTGACCATCGAGATCCGCAACCGCGGAAACCAGTTCGAACTGATCGGCGAGCCCAAGCACACCACCTCCGCGGAAAACCTCCTGCGTCGCTTGTACCGGGAAACCAAGGGTACCGAGCTGTCGCCGGACATGGTTCACCTGTTCCTGCAGGAATCGGCCGTCGAGGAACTGGACAACCACTCCCCCGCCGAACCGTCCGTCGCCTTGCGCACCAAAAAAGGCATGATTCGCCCTCGCGGCTTGAATCAACTGCGCTACGTGAAAGAAATCCTCGGTAACGACATCAATTTCGGCATCGGCCCGGCCGGTACCGGCAAGACCTATCTGGCTGTTGCCTGCGCGGTAGACGCACTGGAACGCGAGCAGATTCGTCGCATCCTGTTGGTGCGTCCGGCGGTTGAAGCGGGTGAAAAACTCGGCTTCCTGCCCGGCGACCTGTCGCAAAAAATCGACCCGTACCTGCGCCCGCTCTACGACGCGCTCTACGAAATGCTCGGCTTCGAATATGTCGCCAAGCTAATCGAGCGTCAGGTGATTGAAGTCGCGCCACTGGCCTACATGCGCGGCCGCACGCTGAACAACAGCTTCATCATCCTCGACGAAAGCCAGAACACCACCGTCGAACAGATGAAGATGTTCCTGACCCGGATCGGCTTTGGCTCCACGGCGGTCATCACCGGTGACATCACCCAGGTCGACCTGCCACGCGGCACCAAGTCCGGGCTGCATCATGTGATCGAAGTGCTCAAGGACGTTCCGGGCATCAGCTTCACCCACTTCCAGCCCAAGGACGTGGTGCGCCATCCGCTGGTGCAACGCATCGTCGAGGCGTACGAGCGCTTCGAAAATCGCGCTGCCGATGCCGCGCCAAAGGACACCCCGCACGATGCTTGAGCTTGATCTGCAACTGGCCAGCGACGCACCTGCCCCGAGTGAAGCCGAGTTCCGGAAATGGTGCGAACTGGCCTTGCGCCAGCGCACCGCCGACTCCGAGCTGACCATTCGTCTGGTCGACGAAGAAGAAGGCCGCGAACTGAATCACACCTGGCGGCAGAAGGATTACGCCACCAACGTGCTGTCATTTCCTGCCGATGTGCCGGACGAGTTGCTGGATATCCCGTTACTGGGCGATCTGGTGATCTGCGTGGCCGTGGTCGAGCGCGAAGCCGCCGAACAAGGCAAGGCACTCAACGCCCATTGGGCGCATCTGGTCATTCACGGCTGCTTGCATCTGCTTGGTTACGACCATATAGATGACGACGAAGCCGAAGAAATGGAAGCACTGGAACGAACGTTGCTTGCAGAACTGGGTCATCCGGACCCTTATGCGGACGACGAAACAGACACATCCCCTATCGTTACAACAAAGGATTCAGAGTAATCGCTATGAGCGAAGATCGATCGAGCAACGGGCAGAAGTCTTGGCTGGGTAAGCTCACCCAGGCTTTTGCCCACGAGCCGAAAAACCGCCAGGAGCTGCTGGAGCTGCTGCGCGATGCACACCAAAACAAGTTGCTGGACAGCGAAGCGCTGGCCATCGTCGAAGGCGCCATCCAGGTTGCAGACCTGCAAGTACGGGACATCATGGTCCCGCGTTCGCAGATGATCAGCATCAAGGCGACCCAGACACCTCGCGAGTTCCTGCCTGCCGTGGTCGACTCGGCCCACTCCCGCTACCCGGTGATCGGCGAAAGCCATGATGACGTGATGGGCGTGTTGCTGGCCAAGGACTTGCTGCCGTTGATCCTCAAGGAGAACGGTGACAGCTTCAACATCAAGGACCTGCTACGCCCGGCCACCTTCGTGCCCGAGTCCAAGCGCCTGAATGTGCTGCTGCGCGAATTCCGCGCCAACCATAACCACATGGCCATCGTCATTGACGAATACGGCGGCGTGGCCGGTCTGGTGACCATCGAAGACGTGCTCGAACAGATCGTCGGCGACATCGAAGACGAGCATGACGTCGAAGAAGACAGCTACATCAAGCCGCTGCCCAGCGGTGACTTCCTGATCAAGGCCCTGACGCCGATCGAGAACTTCAATGAGTTCTTTGACAGCGAATTCTCCGACGACGAATTCGACACCGTCGGCGGACTGGTGATGAGCGCGTTCGGGCACTTGCCAAAACGCAACGAAATCACCGAAATCGGCGCCTATCGCTTCCGCATCCTGAACGCCGACAGCCGTCGGATTCATTTGCTGCGTCTGACACCTATAGCTCGGTAACTCTAAGGATTGAAATGCGCTGGATGACCCGCCCCGGCTGGCCCGGTAACCTGCTGGCCGTGGCGGCCGGTGCACTCACCACCCTGGCCTTGGCGCCATTCGATATCTGGCCGCTGGCATTGCTGGCGGTCGGTTTCTTTTACGCCGGCTTGCGCGAGCTGAGCCCCCGTCAGGCCCTGGGCCGTGGCTGGTGTTTCGGTTTCGGCCTGTTTGCCGGCGGAACCAGCTGGATCTACTACAGCATTCACAACTTCGGCGGCGCATCTGTACTGCTGGCCGGGTTCTTGATGCTGCTCTTCACCGCAGCGATTGCCTGGTTCTTCGCCTTGCCCGCCTGGATTTGGGCGCGCTGGCTGCGCCGTAACGAAGCGCCGCTGGCCGATGCCCTGGCGTTTGCGGCGCTGTGGGTGGGTCAGGAAGCCTTTCGCGGCTGGTTCCTCACCGGTTTCCCATGGCTCTATTCCGGTTACAGCCAGCTCGACGGCCCATTGGCCGGTCTCGCACCGGTCGGCGGAATGTGGCTGATTTCATTCGCGCTGGCCCTGACCGCCGCGCTGATCTACAACGCACCGCGCCTGATTCGCACCGCTCGCAAGGGCTTTATTGCCGCTGGCGTGTTGCTGCTGGCCGGCCCGTGGGTGATCGGCCTGGCGCTCAAGGAACACGCCTGGACCAGCCCTTCGGGTGCGCCGTTGAGCGTCGCGGCGATTCAGGGCAACATCGAACAAAGCATGAAATGGGACCCGTCGCAGATCAACGCGCAGCTGGCGCTGTACCGCGACATGAGTTTCAGCTCCAAACCCGTCGACTTGCTGATCTGGCCGGAAACGGCGGTCCCGGTGCTCAAGGAATCCGCCGAGGGCTATCTGGACATGATGGGCAGCTTCGCTGCAGAGCGTAAATCCGCGCTGATTACCGGCGTGCCGATTCGCCAGGAAGTCCATCACGAGAAGCGCTACTTCAACGGCATCACCGTTGTCGGTGAAGGTGATGGCACTTACCTGAAGCAGAAACTGGTGCCATTCGGTGAATACGTTCCGTTGCAGGAAGTCTTGCGCGGCCTGATCGCGTTCTTCGACCTGCCGATGTCCGACTTTGCCCGTGGACCGGCCGATCAACCGCTGCTACAGGCCAAGGGCTATCAGATTGCGCCGTACATCTGCTACGAAGTGGTCTACCCGGAATTCGCCGCAGGCCTCGCCGCCCGCAGCGATTTGCTGCTGACCATCAGCAACGACACCTGGTTCGGCACCTCGATCGGTCCATTGCAACACTTGCAGATGGCGCAGATGCGCGCCCTTGAGGCCGGCCGCTGGATGATCCGCGCCACCAACAACGGCGTGACCGGCCTGATCAACCCGTTTGGTCAGATCACTGCCCGGATCCCGCAGTTCGAACGCGGTATTCTGTACGGCGAAGTGGTGCCAATGCATAACCTGACGCCGTATCTGCAATGGCGTTCGTGGCCGTTGATCATCATTTGCGTGCTGTTGTTTGGCTGGGCGTTGATGGCCAACCGGATGGCGAAGACCGTTTAACCCGGCAGGATCATTCCCATGCACTGGCGTGGGAATGATCACTCCTCAACAGGCTCGCCTCGATAGAACATCCAATACCCGACCTGCCCCACGAGCTCATTCATCAACTGCCCCGATTGCCAGATCGATTTGAATTCCGGCATCCAGCCACCCAGCGGCCGCGCATTGTCCACGCCTAAAAACCCCACCGGCGCCGGCACCACCTCAAATCCGGCCTGCTCAAAGCTCCACACCGCCCGCGGCATATGCCACGCCTGAGTCACGACCACCACCCGTTTGATCCCCTGCGGCAACAATACCTGGGCGCTGAACTGCGCGTTTTCCCAGGTTGTGCGGCTGCGCCCTTCCTGCCAGCGTACCGTCACGCCAAAATCATCGAGCAACGAATCTGCCATCAGCTGCGCTTCAGTCGGCGGTGTCCCGTAATGCAGGCCGCCGCTGGCCAGAATCGGCAAGCCGGAAGCCTTGGCCAGACGCGCGGCATAGCGCTCGCGCCCAAGACCTACGCCGGTGGGCTGGTCGACGCCCCAGGCCAGGTCGCCACGCTCACGCCCGGAACCCAGCACCACGATCGCGTCGGCGCGCTGGCCCAGGGTGGCCCATTCCTCGCGCACGAGCGGCGGCTCGCGCTCCAGAGCCTTGGCAGTCCACTCCACCATGACTGGCAGGCTCATCAACCAGAAGCCGCCCACCCCCATAACGAAGCACGCTCCCGCCAGCCTCGGCCTTGAGCGGCGCCACCACCAGGCGAGTACCAGTAACAGCAAAAGAACGCCGGGCGGCAATAGAAGTTGTTTAATGAAATAACGAAAAGGCATCGGGCATCTCCATAGATGCCCGAAGCCTAAGTGGGTTAACGCAATGCGACAACAAATGCGGAAGGACTTTATTTCAAAAAACCATATGCGATGGTTTCAAGTGTCCTTACTTGAACTGCAGAGACCGGACCTTTACCGCGCCTCCGCCGGGTGTCTTATCCTTGAGCCAGAGGATCTTGGCCGTACGTGGTGCCTCGAGTTGCTTCATTGCTGCTGACAAGCATCCGTGCGTTTCACGTTCACTGCGGTCCAGATAGGCCTTGACCAGTTCAAACTCTGCGGGGGTCAAACCACGCAGTTCCAGCTCCAGGGGACGCTCGTCGCGAAGCCGTCCAGCGGTTTTGGCCGCGTCCAAGGCCATTGCGAGACGGTCGATCAGTCTTTCGTACAACTCCGGTTTTGTAGCTTTTTGCTGTGAATCAACCATCCATCACCTCATTGAAGATAAGACTCACTCCCCTTTTAGAGCTTAGCTTCGCTGAAAAAACCGGCTGAGCGCCGCGACCAACGGCCCTCGGGGCGGGAATTGGCCGCGCCCTTGCGTGTAATCAGGGTTTCCCTCGGTAGAGTGCCGTCATGTATGCTACGGCGCTTCCTGTAACTCCACTTCCAGCTCGGCTGGGCAGCGAAACGCCGATTTGGCGTCATCACCGTCCAGCGTTGCATTGAAGAGGATTAGGCCACCCCTATTCAGTTCAAAAGTAGCCATGCACGAACAATATCAGCCCCGTGAAATCGAAGCCGCCGCCCAGTCGTTCTGGGACGAGCAAAAGTCCTTTGAAGTCAGTGAACAGCCAGGCAAGGAGACTTTCTACTGCCTGTCGATGTTCCCTTACCCCAGCGGCAAGCTACACATGGGGCACGTGCGCAACTACACCATCGGCGACGTGATCTCCCGCTACCAGCGCATGCAAGGCAAGAACGTCCTGCAACCCATGGGTTGGGACGCGTTCGGCATGCCGGCGGAAAACGCCGCGATGAAGAACAACGTAGCGCCCGCCAAGTGGACCTACGAAAACATCGCCTACATGAAAAGCCAGCTGCGCAGCCTGGGCCTGGCGGTGGACTGGTCGCGCGAAGTGACCACCTGCAAGCCCGATTACTACCGCTGGGAACAATGGCTGTTCACTCGCCTGTTCGAAAAAGGCGTGATTTACAAAAAAAGCGGCACTGTGAACTGGGACCCGGTCGACCAGACTGTTCTGGCCAACGAGCAAGTGATCGACGGTCGCGGCTGGCGTTCCGGCGCGCTGATTGAAAAGCGCGAAATCCCGATGTACTACTTCAAGATCACCGCTTACGCGGATGAGCTGCTGGAGAGCCTCGACGAACTGACTGGCTGGCCTGAACAGGTCAAGACCATGCAGCGCAACTGGATCGGCAAATCCCGCGGCATGGAAGTGCAGTTCCCGTACGACGTCGCTTCCATCGGTGAAGCCGGCGCGTTGAAAGTCTTCACCACCCGTCCGGATACCCTGATGGGCGCGACCTACGTTGCCGTGGCCGCCGAACACCCTCTGGCTGCCCTGGCGGCGCAGAACAACCCTGAACTGCAAGCGTTCATCGCTGAATGCAAGGGCGGCAGCGTTGCTGAAGCCGACGTCGCCACTCAAGAGAAAAAAGGCCTGCCGACCTCGCTGTTCGTCGAGCACCCGCTGACCGGTGAGAAACTCCCGGTATGGGTCGCCAACTACGTGCTGATGCACTACGGCGATGGCGCGGTCATGGCAGTTCCGGCGCACGACGAGCGTGATTTCGAGTTCGCCCACAAGTACAACCTGCCGATCAAATCGGTGGTGCGCACAAGTGCCGGTGACACCAATCCTGCCCCGTGGCAGGACGCTTACGGCGAGTACGGCACGCTGATCAATTCCGGCGAGTTCGATGGCCTCGACTTCGCAGGCGCTTTCGACGCTATCGAAGTCGCACTGATCAAGAAAAACCTCGGCGCCTCGCGCACCCAGTTCCGCCTGCGCGACTGGGGCATCAGCCGTCAACGCTACTGGGGCTGCCCGATCCCGATCATCCACTGCGGTACTTGCGGTGATGTACCGGTCCCGGAAGATCAACTGCCCGTGGTGTTGCCGGAAGACGTGGTACCGGACGGCGCTGGTTCGCCGCTGGCACGCATGCCCGAGTTCTACGAGTGCGCTTGCCCGAAATGCGGTGCACCGGCCAAGCGTGAAACCGACACCATGGACACCTTCGTCGAGTCCTCGTGGTACTACGCCCGTTACGCCTCGCCGCACTTTGAAGGTGGCCTGGTAGAAAAATCGGCGGCCGACCACTGGTTGCCGGTGGATCAGTACATCGGCGGTATCGAACACGCGATTCTTCACCTGCTCTACGCGCGCTTCTTCCACAAGCTGATGCGCGATGAAGGCCTGGTGAGCTCCAACGAGCCGTTCAAGAACCTGCTGACCCAGGGCATGGTGATCGCCGAGACTTACTACCGTCGTGAAGCCAACGGTGCCTACACCTGGTTCAACCCGGCGGACGTCGAACTCGAACGCGACAGCAAGGCCAAGGTTATTAGCGCCAAGCTGATCGCAGATGGCCTGCCGGTGGAAATCGGCGGCACCGAGAAGATGGCCAAGTCGAAGAACAACGGCGTCGACCCACAGTCGATGATTGACCAGTTCGGCGCAGACACCTGCCGCCTGTTCATGATGTTCGCCTCGCCACCTGACATGAGCGCGGAATGGTCCGACTCCGGAGTAGAAGGTTCGCACCGCTTCCTCAAGCGCGTCTGGCGCCTGGCTCAAGCGCACGTCACTCAGGGCCTGCCGGGAAAACTGGATGTCGCCAGCCTGAATGACGAGCAGAAAGCCATTCGCCGTTCGATCCACCAGGCCATCAAGCAGGCCAGCCACGACGTCGGCCAGAATCACAAATTCAACACCGCCATCGCCCAGGTGATGACGCTGATGAACGTGCTGGAAAAAGCCCCGCAAGGCACCGAACAGGATCGCGCGCTGATTCACGAAGGCCTGGAAACCGTGACTCTGCTGCTGGCCCCGATCACCCCGCACATCAGCCACGAGCTGTGGCATCGCCTGGGCCACGCCGACCCGGTGATCGACGCCGGTTGGCCGGTGCTGGACGAAAGCGCGCTGGTACAGGACAGCCTGCAACTGGTCATTCAAGTGAATGGCAAGCTGCGCGGCCACATCGAAATGCCAGCCAGCGCCAGCCGCGAAGAAGTCGAAGCCGCCGCACGGGCCAACGAAAACGTCCTGCGCTTCGTCGATGGCCTGACTATTCGCAAAGTGATCGTAGTGCCCGGGAAACTGGTCAATATCGTCGCCAGCTAAAAATTGGATCGGGCGCCAGGTGAGCCTGGCGCCGAGTAAAACCTTCCGGGCCGCTTGACCGGCCCACATGGTTTCAAGGGGAGCAACAAGATGATCAAACGCAATTTGCTGGTGATGGGCCTTGCAGTCCTGCTGAGCGCCTGCGGTTTCCACCTGCGTGGCACCGGCACCACCGAACTGGCGATCAAGGAACTCGACCTGAGCGCCCGCAATGCCTACGGCGAAACCGTGACACAATTGCGCCAGGTACTGGAAAGCAGCGGCGTCCGGGTCTACACCGGCGCACCTTACAAACTGGTGCTGACCGATGAGCAGGAAAGCCAGCGCATCCTCAGCTATGCCGGTGCCGGCCGTACTGGCGAGTACCAGGTGAACACCGTGCTCAATTACGACATCCGTGGTCAGGGTGACCTGCCACTGCTGAGCGACAAGCTTGAAGTGCAGAAGGTGTTCATCCACGACGGCAACAACCTGGTGGGCTCCGACCAGGAAGCCAACGATGCCCGCAAGGACATTCGTCGTGAACTGGTTCAACGCATGATGCTGCGTCTGCAACAGCTCACCCCGACCCAGTTGGAACAGCTGCAACAGACTGCCGACGCCCGGGCCAAGGCTGAAGCCGCCGCGCTGGAAGCGGCGCAGAAGGCTGAAGCGGAGACCCCGCGTCAGTCGCCTGTCGAACTGCCGAAGCAGTAAGACTTACGGGGCGCTCAGGCGCCCCGTTCGCCTCCTCTTATGAAACTCGCCCCCGCCCAACTCGGTAAACACCTGCAAGGCGCTCTTGCGCCGGTCTACATCATCAGTGGCGATGACCCACTGCTGTGCCAGGAAGCCGCCGACGCCATTCGCGCCGCGGCTCGCCAACAAGGTTTCGATGAACGCCAGGTCTTCGCCGCCGACGCCAGTTTCGACTGGGGTACGCTGCTGCAGGCTGGTGCAAGCATGTCGCTGTTCGCCGAAAAACGTCTTCTGGAACTGCGTCTGCCCTCCGGCAAACCTGGTGACAAAGGCGCCGCCGCGCTCATCGAGTACTGCTCGCGCCCGGCAGAAGACACGCTACTGCTGATCAGCCTGCCCAAGCTTGATGGCAGTGCGCAGAAAACCAAGTGGGGCAAGGCGCTGGTCGAAGGTCCGCAGACCCAGTTCGTGCAAATCTGGCCCGTGGACACCAACCAGTTGCCGAGCTGGATTCGTCAACGACTGTCCCAGGCCGGGCTTTCCGCCAGCCAGGACGCCGTCGAACTGATCGCCGCTCGGGTCGAAGGCAACTTGCTGGCTGCCGCCCAGGAAATCGAAAAGCTCAAGCTGATGGCCGAAGGTGGTCAGATCACCGTCGAAACCGTGCAAGCGGCGGTGGCCGACAGCGCGCGCTTCGACGTCTTCGGCTTGACCGACGCGATCCTCAACGGCGAAGCCGCTCATGCCCTGCGCATGCTCGAAGGGCTGCGCGGCGAAGGCGTCGAACCGCCGGTGATTCTCTGGGCGCTGGCCCGTGAACTGCGCCTGCTGGCCAACCTGTCGCTGCAATACAGCCAGGGCGTGCCGCTGGACAAAGCCTTCAGCCAGGCCCGACCGCCGGTCTGGGACAAGCGCAAACCACTGATGAGCAAGGCACTGCAACGCTACTCGGCACAACGCTGGGCGCAATTGCTGCTTGAAGCACAGCGCATCGACGCGCAGATCAAAGGCCAGGCGGCGGGTTCACCCTGGATGAGTTTGAGCCGGTTGACGTTGTTGATGGCTGGGCAGAGATTGTCGTTGCCTGCCGAATAACCTGTTTTCCAGCCTGCACCAACCTCTGTGGCGAGGGAGCTTGCTCCCGCTGGGTTGCGAAGCGACCCCGAAACCAGACACCGCGACGCTTCAGGTAATCCAAGTTCACCGGGTTTACGACTGCTCCGCAGCCGAACGGGAGCAAGCTCCCTCGCCACAGGTCATCATTTCCTACACATCCTGGGGACTAGACAGAACCCCAACTTCGGCCGATGATTTGTCCCGCAAAATCCACTCACTTGCGAGAAATCATCATGAGTAAAAAGCCATCCAAGCATGGCCCCAACAAGGCCAAATCCATCATCGCCCAGCCACTGTTCCGCAGCCGTCAGGAACGAGCCGGCAAGGGCAAAGGCAGCTACCGCCGCGAAGCCTTCCAGTCTAATAGCTGGGAGGCTTCTTACTTTCTGGCAGCCTGAAAGGCAAGCCATCGCTCAACATGTTAAGGTCTGCACCTGATTCGTATCCTCTGGACCTGTGCATGCCCCTTTGTCTTTCCCGTCGTTGGCACCTTCGCCAATTGATAGCTGCCTCCAGCCTCGTTCTGCTTGTCGCCTGCGCGGAAAAACCCACCGCCGCCGACGCCCAGCCGCTTCAAACCCAAGCCGTTGCCACGGCCCCTGCGGTCGTTCCGCCGGTGGTTCCGACCGGTGAGGATCTCGACATCCAGCCCACCCAGACCTTTGCCGAATGGCAGTCGGGTTTTCGCAAAGACGCCCTCGCCGCCGGCATTCGCGCCGACCTGTTCGACCGTGCCTTTGCCAATGTCAGCTTGGACGCCAGCGTGATCCGTGCCGACCGCAGCCAGCCGGAATTTACTCGTCCGGTGTGGGAATACCTCGATGGCGCGCTGTCGCCGCTGCGGGTACGCAAAGGTCAGGCACTGGTCAGCCAGTACGCCGATATCCTGCAAAGCATCGAGCAGCGCTATGGCGTCGACCGTCAGGCACTGGTCGCGGTGTGGGGCATGGAGAGTAACTTCGGTCAGTTCCAGGGTAACAAGTCTGTGATCAACTCCCTTGCAACCCTGGCCTATGAAGGTCGACGCCCAGGCTTTGCTCATGCGCAGCTGATCGCTGCCCTGCAAATCCTGCAACAGGGTGATATTGAACCCGAGAAAATGCTCGGCTCCTGGGCGGGTGCCATGGGCCAGACCCAGTTCATCCCGACCACCTACAACACCCACGCCGTAGACTTCGACGGCGATGGCCGCCGTGACATCTGGAACAGCGCCGCTGATGCACTGGCCTCGACCGCGCACTACCTGCAAAGCTCCGGCTGGCAGAAAGGCCAGCCGTGGGGCTTCGAAGTCCAACTGCCGAGCAGCTTCAATTACGTCCTGGCCGATGGCGCGATTCGCAAAAGCGTCGCCGAGTGGCAGCAACTGGGGGTCACCCTGCCCAATGGTGCCCAGGTTCCGGCCGGTTCCGAACACCTGTCGGCCGCCCTGCTCCTGCCGGCAGGCTATCGCGGCCCGGCATTCCTGATCTTCGATAACTTCCGAGCAATCCTCAAGTACAACAACTCTTCGTCCTACGCCTTGGGCGTGAGCTTGTTGTCTGAGCGTTTCAATGGCGGTGGCCTGATCAACGGTCTATGGCCAAAAGATGACTTGCCGCTGAGCCGTACCGAGCGAATCGAGCTGCAAACCCTGCTGAGCGCCCGGAACTATGACGCCGGCACCCCCGACGGCATCATCGGCGCCAATACCCGTAAAGCAATCCGCAGCGCGCAGCAGTCGTTTGGCTGGCCGGCGGATGGGTACCCTACGCACAAGTTGCTCGAAGGTTTGCGTAACCGCTAAAAGCAAAAAATCGCAGCCTTCGACAGCTCCTACAGGGTTTTGTGTACACCTGCAGGAACTGCCGAAGGCTGCGATTTTTTTTTGCGATGTGTTGTTACTTGATCACCACATCCTGCTCCAACACCAACGTCTTGCTCCCCGCATCCAGCCTGACCAGTGCCCCCATCGGCAACGTCAGGTTCGGATCGCAATGCCCGCTGCGCCACCCCGCCAGCACGGGTATGCGCAACGACGCGAAGGTCTGCTTGAGCAAGCCCTCCAGCGCGATGGTGTCCACGCCCGCCACATCCCCCACCAGAACCCCGCGCAACTTGTGCAGCGTGCCGGCCAGACGCAAGTGGGTCAGCAGCCGATCAATGCGATAAAGCGGCTCGTTGATGTCTTCAATGAACAGGATGGCGCCCTCGGCGTCGATCTCGTAAGGCGTACCCATGGTCGCGGCGATCATCGACAGATTGCCCCCCAGCAAACGCCCGTGAGCAATGCCTGGCGAGACGGTCGTCAACGGGTAGGCCACAGGGTGCGCCAGCACGCTGTCCGCCGTCACTTGCCCGCGCAACATGTTGAAAAACGAGGACTCGGTGGGTTTCTGCTTGTCACCCAGCAGGTCCGCATTGAGCATCGGGCCGTGAAACGTCACGAACCCCGCATAACGGCTGATTGCCAGATGCAGTGCAGTGATATCGCTATAGCCGATGAACGGTTTGGCATTGTTGCGCAGTAACTCGAAATCGATCCGATCGAGCAAACGCGGAGTACCGTAACCGCCACGCAAACAGATGATGGCGTCGACCTCGCTGTCGGTAAATGCCGCGTGCAAGTCATTGAGCCGCACATCGTCGCTGCCGGCCAGGTAGCCGTCTTTCTCGTAAACGCCGGGGAACACTCGCAGCGAATAGCCGCGAGCGCGCATCCAGGCAATCGCTTTATCGGTGTCCAGGGCAGCGGGGCCGGCAGGCGCAATGACGCCGATCAGCCCTGCAGGCGGCAAGGCCGGAACAGGGACGTGAGGACAAAGGGTGTGGGTCGGTCGAGCAGTCATCCATGATTCTCCCTGTGTGAATGCTTCAGCACACAGTAGTCAGGAACGGGAATAAACAAAAGAGGGTCAGTCGCACCACGGCTTGCAGGAAAAGCCTGCAGAGGATGTGGGCAGCGCCAATGAAAACGCCCGCAAGGACTAACCTTGCGGGCGTGCTCTTTTCTCAGCGCGGAATCAGGACGACATCAATTCGGCCTTGACCAGCTTCGCCTGCTCGTCGGCGTGGTACGAGGAGCGTACCAGCGGGCCGGAAGCGACGTTCTTGAAGCCCATCTTGTAGCCTTCCTCGGCAAACCAGGCGAAGGTGTCCGGGTGCACGAAGCGCTGGACCGGCAAGTGGCTGCGGGACGGTTGCAGGTACTGGCCCAGGGTCAGCATGTCGATGTCGTGTTCGCGCATGCGTTTCATGACTTCGATGACTTCTTCGTCGGTTTCGCCCAGACCCAGCATCAGGCCGGACTTGGTCGGAATGTGCGGCATCATCTGCTTGAAGCGTTGCAGCAGGGTCAGCGACCACTGGTAATCCGACCCCGGACGCGCAGCCTTGTACAGGCGCGGCACGGTTTCCAGGTTGTGGTTGAACACATCTGGCGGCTCGGCGGCGGTGATTTCCAGTGCGACGTCCATGCGGCCACGGTAGTCCGGGACCAGGGTTTCGAGCTGTACGTTCGGCGACAGTTTGCGTATTTCGCGGATGCAGTCGGCAAAGTGCTGGGCACCACCGTCACGCAGGTCGTCACGGTCTACCGAGGTGATGACCACGTATTTCAGTTTCAGGTCGGCGATGGCAATGGCCAGGCTTTCCGGCTCGTTCACGTCCAGTGGCTTCGGACGACCATGGCCAACGTCGCAGAACGGGCAACGACGGGTGCAGATATCGCCCATGATCATGAAGGTCGCGGTGCCGCCGGAGAAGCACTCGCCCAGGTTCGGGCAGGATGCTTCTTCGCAAACGCTGTGCAGCTTGTGTTTGCGCAGCAAGGCCTTGATGCGGTCGACTTCCGGGGAAACCGGGATGCGCACGCGAATCCAGTCAGGTTTCTTCGGCAGTTCGGTGGTCGGGATGATCTTCACCGGGATGCGTGCAACCTTCTCGGCGCCGCGCAGCTTGACGCCGGCTTCAACCTTGGCACGCGGGGCCGGACGCTCGGTGACATCGAGCGTCGGGATCATGGTTTGCACTGCATCAGTAGTCATATCAATCGATTCCGCCCGTTAGGGTCGTCTGCTCAGCATAGTCGAGGTGTTTGACGAGCTGCGCGCGCAGCCGGGCACTTACCTCGGCAAATTCAATCGGTCCTGCGTGATCGCGCAGCTGGGTCATCGCCAGCCCGGCATAGCCGCAGGGATTAATCCGTCGAAACGGTTCCAGGTTCATATCCACGTTCAGGGCCAGGCCATGAAAGGAACAACCGTGGCGGATCCGCAGACCCAAGGACGCGATTTTCGCGCCATCGACATAGACACCCGGTGCATCCGGCTTGGCGGATGCGGTCACGCCGTAACTGGCCAGCAACTCGATCAGGCACTGCTCCATGCGGCTGACCAGGTCACGCACGCCGAACCCCAGCTTGCGCACATCCAGCAACAGGTAGGCCACCAACTGGCCCGGACCGTGGTAGGTCACCTGCCCACCGCGGTCGACCTGCACCACCGGAATATCGCCTGGCAGCAACAGGTGTTCAGCCTTGCCGGCCTGGCCCTGGGTGAACACCGGCGGGTGCTCGACCAGCCAGATCTCGTCGGCGGCATCGCTGCCGCGTTCGTTGGTGAAGCGTTGCATGGCATGCCAGACCGGCTCGTAAGCCATCTGGCCAAGTTCGCGAAAGCCCAGCGTGCCAGGCATCACAGCACCATGTGCACGAAGCCGGTAGCCCGCAGTTCGCTGTTGATGTTGTACAGCTGGTCCTGGTCGGTGGCGACGATGTGCAACTGAATCGTGGTGTACTTGCCGTTGGTGCTTTGGCGCTCATCAACGCGGTCATGGTTGATCGTCGCGTGTTTCTTGACGATCTCGATGATCTTGTCTTTGTTGCCCACACCCGTATCGCTGATCACCTTAACCGGGTAATCAACGTTGGGGAATTCGATCTTAGGCGCCTTTACTTCGGTATCGGTCATGGCGTAACGGCCTCGTAAGCGTAAGCCGTGGCGACAGCAAGGCCCCACGCCGGATCAGCGTGGGGCCATGCAGGTGCACACTATCAGTTGAACAAGCCGTAGAAGAATAGACGGATGCTATCCCACATGCGGCGGAAGATACCACCCTCGTCGACTGCGTCCAGAGCGATCAGGTCGGCGCTGTGCACCACTTTGTCGTCCAGTTTCACTTCGACTTTACCGATCACGTCGCCCTTGGCGATGGGTGCAACCAGTTGCGGGTTCATGGTCATGCTGGCAGCAAGCTTCTTCAGCTGGCCTTTTGGCAAGGTCATGGTCAGGTCTTCAGCCAGGCCGGCCTTGACTTGATTGGTGGTGCCTTTCCAGACAGGTGCCTGAGCCAGCTCGGCGCCTTTCTGATAGAAGGTCTGGGTTTCGAAGAAGCGGAAACCGTAAGTCAGCAGCTTCTGGGTTTCGGCAGCACGAGCCACTTCGCTGTTGGTGCCGAACACCACGGCGATCAGGCGCATGCCATCACGTACGGCCGAAGACACCATGCAGTAGCCGGCTTCGTCAGTGTGACCGGTTTTCAGACCGTCGACAGTCTTGTCGCGCCACAGCAGCAGGTTGCGGTTAGGCTGCTTGATACCGTTCCAGAAGAACTCTTTCTGCGAGTAGATCGCGTAGTGAGCCGGGTCTTCGTGGATGATCGCGCGAGCCAGCACGGCCATGTCGTGAGCCGACGAGTAGTGCTCCGGGTTCGGCAGACCGGTCGGGTTCATGAAGTGGGTGTTGGTCATGCCCAGATCAGCAACGGTTTTGTTCATCAGGTCGGCGAATGCGTCTTCGCTGCCGGCGATGTGCTCGGAGAGCGCAACACTGGCGTCGTTGCCCGATTGAATGATGATGCCGTGCAGCAGGTCGCTGACGGTAACTTGCGAGCCGACCTTGATGAACATCCGCGAACCACCGGTACGCCAGGCGTTCTCGCTGACGGTCACCGGATCGTTTTCGCCGATCTGGCCACGACGGATTTCCAGGGTCGCGATATACGCGGTCATCAGCTTGGTCAGGCTGGCCGGCGGCAGACGCTGGTCACCGTTGTTCTCTACCAGCACGTTGCCGCTGCTGGCGTCCATGAGTACGTAGGCTTTGGCGGCCAATTGCGGTGGCGACGGCATCATCTCGACCGCGAAAGCCGCGGGAGAGAGAAGCAGCGGGACTAGCAGGCACAGGCGTTTGGCAAAGGTGGTGATGTTCATCCGTCTCTCGAAATCGCTAATGGAAACTGCCCTAGGGCAAAACTAATCAGACAACTTTTCAAAAAGCTGTCACGTGTTCAGTTGCTCACTCTGTAACCCTTGCCGGGCTTTTGTTCTTCAACGAGCCAACAACCCGGTTCGCCCCCCAAAACTGCAAGCGAACCGTCAATCAAGTACTACGTGTTACTCGGCGCTGACCAGGCTCGGTGAACCGAGATTGGCCAGCCGCACGCTGTTCTGCACCTGCTGGATTTCACCCGCAGAGCCGATCGGCCCCATGCGCACCCGATGCAGAGTCTGCTGGTTACGCACGATCGAGCTGATGAACACCGGAGCGCTCACCATCCCGCTGAGCTTCGATCTCAGGAGCTCTGCAGCGTCCGGGTTGGCGAACGCGCCCACCTGCAGATACTGGCCAGAGGCTGGTACAGAAGCGTTTTTTTTTGCATCGATCTGCACGGGCACAACGGCCGCGGCGTGTTGCTGCGGCGGTGGCGTCCATTGCTCGACGGTGCCAGTGGAAGCGGTCATGGTCGGCGCGGCATTTTGCGCCACTTGCGGCTCGTTGAGCATCAACGGCGCCGGACGACCTCTCTGCGCCCACCATTCCTGCGGATCGATGCCTTCGACCTTGACCCGCGCCGTGCCGATTTCAGCGTAGCCAAGCTTCTTGGCGGCCGCGTAGGACAAGTCGATGATCCGGTCTGAATAGAACGGCCCACGGTCATTGACCCGCAGAATCACCGTCTTGTTGTTGTCCAGGTTGGTCACCCGAACGTAACTTGGCAGTGGCAAGGTCTTGTGGGCGGCGCTCATGCCATACAGGTCATACACCTCGCCGTTGGCGGTGTTCTGGCCGTGGAACTTGGTGCCATACCAGGACGCCGTGCCCGACGCGACGTAGGTCTTGGATTCCTGCAGCGGGAAGTAGGTCTTGCCCAGCACGGTGTACGGGTTGGCTTTATAAGGACCACTGTGCAGGGTCGGCGTGGCATCCGGGATGCGCGATACGTCGACGTCCCACCAGGGTGCGCCATCCTTGTGCGCCCGGTTGATGTCCAGGCCGGGGGCCGAACGAACGGCGGTGGAAGACTTCTGAGTCGGTGAGCGGCTGGTCGAACAACTGGCGACCAGCACCGCCAACGCGGCGAATGCCATGAGCTTCAGGGGTTTATTCATAGGCAATGCCCGCATTACTTGACGCCCCGTGCTTGGACCAGCTGTTCAGACAGTTGATGTACGGCCATGGCGTACATCACGCTGCGGTTATAACGCGTGATCGCGTAAAAATTCGTCAGGCCCATCCAGTATTCAGGGCCATTGTCACCTTCCAGGCGGAAAGCCGTGACCGGCATATCATCGCGCAGCGCATCATGACTCGACCAGCCCAGCGCCCGCAACTCCCCGACGGTTTTCGTCGGTTCGATGCCGTCGGTCAGCCCGTCGTCCACCTGATCGCCGCGCACATCGGCACGGCTGACCACAGGTTCGCCGGCGACCCAGCCGTGTTGCTTGAAATAACTGGCGACGCTGCCGATGGCATCATCGGGGTTGTTCCAGATATTAATGTGGCCGTCACCGTCGAAATCCACCGCATAGGCGCGAAAGCTGCTCGGCATGAATTGCGGCAAGCCCATGGCCCCGGCATAGGAGCCTTTGAGGGTCAACGGGTCGACCTGCTCTTCACGGGCCAGCAGCAGGAATTCACGCAACTCCTTGCGGAAGAAATCAGCACGGGGAGGATAGTCGAAACCCAGGGTCGACAAGGCGTCGATCACCCGATAATTACCGGTATTGCGACCAAAAAAGGTCTCGACGCCGATGATCGAGACGATCACCTGCGCCGGCACACCGTATTCCTGCTCCGCACGGGCCAGCACCGCCTCGTGCTGACGCCAGAAGTCCACGCCACGGGCGATGCGCGCGTCGGTGATGAACATCGGACGATATTCTTTCCACTGCTTGACGCGTTCGGCGGGTTTGGAGATCGCGTCCAGAATCGACTGTTTACGCTCGGCTTCGCGGAACACGCCCATCAGCTGTTCACCGGCAAAGCCGTAGTCACGGGTCATTTCACCAACGAACTCGGCCACCTGCGGTGAGCCTTCGTAATCGCTGGCCAATGCTTCCTGCACGGAACCAAGGATGCTCACCAGGCCGACCCACGGTGCGTATCGAGTCGCCCAGCCACGCATTACTTGCATTGAAATCTTCACCTTATTCAAACCTGCGCGATCCACTTGCGATGGGTATGGATCGACATCAAAACCCCAAACGCTGACAGTAGCGTCACCAGCGAAGTTCCTCCGTAGCTAATGAACGGCAACGGCACCCCCACCACCGGCAACAGGCCACTGACCATACCGATGTTGACGAAAACGTAAACAAAAAACGTCATGGTCAGGCTGCCCGCAAGCAATTTGCCAAACAGTGTCTGGGCCTGGGCGGTAATCACCAGCCCGCGACCGATCAACAGCAGGTAAATCAGCAACAGCGCGCAGATACCGACCAGGCCGAACTCTTCGCCCAGGACCGCAATAATGAAGTCGGTGTGGCTTTCTGGCAGGAAGTCCAGGTGCGACTGGGTACCGAGTAACCAGCCCTTGCCGAACACGCCACCGGAACCGATGGCCGCTTTCGACTGAATGATGTTCCAGCCCGTGCCCAGCGGATCGCTCTCGGGGTCGAGGAAGGTCAGGATTCGCTGCTTTTGATAGTCGTGCATGATGAAGAACCACATCGCCACGGCCACCGGCACGGCGGCGGCGATCACGCTGAGGATCCAGCGCCAGCGCAGGCCACCCATGAACAGCACGAATGCGCCACCGGCGAGGATCAGCAACGAAGTGCCGAGGTCGGGCTGACGCACGATCAGAATGAACGGGACACCGATCAGCACCAGACTGATCCCCACGTGCTTGAGCTGGGGTGGCAAGGAGCGCTTGGCCAAATACCAGGCGATGGTCGCCGGCATCAGGATCTTCATGAATTCCGAGGGCTGGAAGCGGATCACCCCGGGGATATTGATCCAGCGGGTGGCCCCCATGGCGTTATGGCCCATGACGTCCACCACCACCAGCAAGATCACGCCGACCACATAGCCGAGCGGCACCCAGCGGGCCATGAAGCGCGGTTCGAACTGGGCGATGACGATCATCGATATCAGGCCGATGCCGAAGGAAGTGGCTTGCTTGGCCAGCAGATCCCAGCTCTTGCCGCTGGCCGAATACAGCACGAACAGGCTGCCGGCGGCGAGGGTCAGCAGCAGGATCAGCAGCGGGCCGTCGATGTGCAGGCGTTGCAACAGCGTCGCACGGCGACGCATCACATCCTCGCTGGAGAGCATGCGATCGAAATTATTCTTCACGGGCCGTAGCCTCCGCACTGATAGGGCTGGCGTATTCGGCTTTCAGTCGTCCGTCCTGGTCGAGGAGCCAGGCGTCCATCACTTGACGCACCACCGGCGCGGCGACGCCGGAGCCCGACTCGCCGTTCTCGACCATCACCGACACCACGATTTGCGGGTTGTCGGCCGGCGCGAAGCCGACGAACAAGGCGTGGTCGCGGTGGCGCTCCTGCACCTTGGAGCGGTCGTACTTCTCGCCCTGCTTGATCGCAACCACCTGGGCCGTACCACTTTTGCCGGCGATCCGGTATTGCGCGCCAATCGATGCCTTGCGCGCCGTACCCCGGGCACCGTGCATTACCTGCTGCATGCCGTGATTGACCTTGGTCCAGTCCGACGGGTCGCGCAGGATAATGTCCGGCATCGGATGTTCATCCTTCGGCTTCTCGCCCTCGATGGTCTTGGCCAGGTGCGGACGATTCCAGACACCCTTGTTGGCCACCAGTGCCGTGGCCTGCGCCAGTTGCAACGGAGTGGACTGCATGTAGCCCTGACCGATCCCCAGAATCAGCGTCTCGCCCGGGAACCAGGCCTGACGACGGGTCACGCGCTTCCATTCCCGTGTCGGCATCAGCCCCGGCGACTCTTCGAACATATCCAGGGAGACCTTCTGGCCAATGCCGAATTTGCTCAGGTAGGACGACAACCGATCAATCCCCAGCTTGTGCGCCAGGTCATAGAAGTAGGTGTCGTTGGAACGCATGATCGCCGTGTCGAGATCGACGAAGCCGTCACCGGTACGGTTCCAGTTGCGGTACTTGTGATCGTAGTTGGGCAGCATGTAGTAGCCCGGGTCGAACACCCGGGTCGACGCCGTGACCACGCCCGCATCCAGGCCGGCAATCGCCACCGCTGGCTTGATGGTCGAACCGGGCGGGTACAGACCGCGCAGCACGCGGTTGAACAGTGGCCGGTCGATGGAGTCACGCAGCTCGGAGTAGGCCTTGAAACTGATGCCGGTGACGAACAGGTTCGGATCGAAACTCGGCTGGCTGACCATCGCCAGCACCTCACCGGTTTTCGGGTCCAGCGCTACCACCGCGCCACGGCGACCGCCAAGCGCGGCTTCGGCAGCTTCCTGCAATTTGATGTCCAGGCTCAGGACGATGTCCTTGCCGGAAATCGGCTCGGTACGTTTGAGTACCCGCAGTACACGGCCACGGGCGTTGGTCTCGACTTCTTCGTAACCGACCTGACCGTGCAATTCGGGCTCGTAGAAGCGCTCGATGCCGGTTTTGCCAATTTGATGGGTGCCGCTGTAACTCACCGGGTCCAGAGACTTGAGCTCTTTCTCGTTGATCCGCCCCATATATCCCACCGAGTGCGCAAAGTGCGCGCCCTGCGGATAGTGACGAACCAGCTGCGCGACCACTTCCACACCGGGTAGACGGAACTGGTTCACCGCGATGCGGGCGATCTGCTCTTCGGTCAACTCGAACAGGATCGGCACCGGCTCGAACGGCCGACGCCCCTGACGCATACGCTTCTCGAAGATCACCCGGTCCTCGGGCGTCAGCTCCAGCACTTCGACGATCACGTCGAGCACTTGCTGCCAGTCGCCGGAGCGTTCACGGGTCATGCTCAGGCTGAAGCTGGGCCGGTTGTCGGCCACCACCACGCCATTGCGGTCGTAGATCAGCCCGCGAGTCGGCGGAATCGGCTGCACATGGACGCGGTTGTTTTCCGACAGGGTCGAGTGGTACTCGTACTGGATCACCTGAAGGAAATACAGCCGCGCGATCAGCACGCCGATCAGCGTCACCACCGTAATAGCCCCGAACACGACGCGGCCACGCACCAGACGGGCGTCTTTTTCGTGGTCCTTGATGCGGATCGGCTGGGACATGAGGGCAGAACTACTTGTGGTAAGGGTGGCCGGACAGCACTGTCCAGGCACGATACAGCTGTTCACCGATCAGAATCCGCACCAACGGGTGCGGCAACGTCAACGGCGACAACGACCAGCGTTGATCCGCCCGGGCACAGACTTCCGGCGCCAGCCCCTCGGGGCCGCCGACCATGAAATTCACCGTGCGCGAGTCCAGCCGCCAGCGATCGAGTTCGACCGCCAGTTGCTCGGTGCTCCAGGGCTTGCCGTGGACTTCGAGGGTGACAACGCGCTCGTTCGGCCCGACCTTGGCCAGCATGGCTTCGCCTTCCTGACGGATAAAGCGCGCCACGTCGGCGTTCTTGCCGCGGGTGTTGAGCGGAATTTCCACCAGTTCCAGCGCCAGCTCGGAAGGAAGACGCTTGGCATATTCATGCCAGCCTTCTTCCACCCACTTGGGCATGCGTGAACCGACGGCGATCAGTCGCAGTCGCACAGCGTTCCCTTATTGCTGGTCTTTGTTGAGCTTGGTGAAATGCTCATGGGTGTTCTCAGGGCTGTGGTGTGCAGCGCTGGCAGAACGGCTTTGCTCGGCACCGGCCCACAGGCGTTCCAGGTCATAGAACTGGCGCGCCGAGGCAGTCATCATGTGCACGATGACGTCGTCCATATCCAGCAGCACCCAGTCGCTGTCGCCCTTGCCTTCTTCACCCAGCGGCTTGACGCCTTGGGCTTTGACGGCTTCGCGGACCTTGTCCAGCATCGCGCCGATCTGGCGGTTGGACGTACCGGTGGCGATGATCATGTAGTCAGTGATGCTCTGCTTTTCACGAACGTCGATCACCTGGATGTCCTGGGCCTTGACGTCTTCCAGGGCCGCTACGGCAACCTTGACCAGCTCTTCGCCGGCCAGTGGCGCGCCAGTTGGTGCTTCTACTGGCAGCGGTGCGCTCTTGAATGTGCCCTTGCGCTTTACTTTGTTTACGTCTTTGTCAGTCATATAAAACTCGTTTTGCTCGTATGTTCGGGCGCTTCGATACACGCATTCACGTGCCTTGAAGCGCGCCCTTTTTCAGTTCGACGCACGGTAAAGTCCGTGCGCATCGATGTAGGCCAGGACCGCGTCGGGCACCAGGAAACGTACCGACTTACCGCTGGCCAGCAGTTGACGGATCTGGGTGGCGGATACCGCGAGCGGTGTCTGCCAGACGAATGCAATCTGTCCGCTCGGCCCTTTGAGGGCCAGCGGGTCGCTCACCGAACGTGCTGCCAGCAGGTTGCGCAAGGCATCCGGCGGTTCGCTGTCGGCATCCGGGCGTTGCAGCACCAGGATGTGGCAATGCTGGAGCAACTCTTCCCAGCGGTGCCAAGTGGGCAGGCCGCAAAATGCGTCCCAGCCCAAAAGTAGAAAAACCTGGTCTGACGCGGCAAGTTCGGCGCGCATCAGTTCCAGGGTGTCGATGGTGTAGGACGGCTTGTCCCGCTGCAATTCGCGGGCATCCACCACCAACGGTGCCACACCGGCCACCGCGCACTTGACCATCGCCAGACGGTCCTTCGCCGATACCTGCGGCTTGTCCCGATGGGGCGGCCTGGCACTGGGTGTCAGACGCAACTCATCGAGAGCCAGCGATTCGGCGACTTCCAGTGCACCGCGCAAATGGCCGATGTGCACCGGGTCGAAGGTCCCGCCCAGTACGCCAATGCGTCGAGGCCGGGGCTCGCTGGCGGTCACTGGGACTGACGGGTCGAGGTCGCCCAAGTCAGAGCGACTCCTGGCCGCGCAGCTGACCGTCACCGACCACGATGTACTTCTCGCAGGTCAGACCTTCGAGGCCCACCGGGCCGCGGGCGTGCAGCTTATCAGTAGAAATGCCAATCTCGGCACCCAATCCGTATTCGAAGCCATCGGCGAAGCAGGTCGGGGTGTTGATCATCACCGAGGACGAATCGACTTCAGCCACGAAACGCCGGGTGTCAGACAGGTTTTCGCTGACGATCGAGTCGGTGTGATGGGAGCCGTACTGGTTGATGTGCTCGATGGCCTGGTCCAGCCCGTCGACCACGCGGATCGAGAGGATCGGCGCCAGGTATTCGGTAGTCCAGTCGTCTTCAGTGGCCGCGACGGCCTCGATGATCGCCCGGGTGCGCTCACAACCGCGCAGTTCGACGCCTTTTTCGCGGAACTGGGCAGCCATCGCTGGCAGAAACTCTTTGGCGACGGCTTGATCGACCAACAGGGTTTCCATCGCGCCGCAGATGCCGTAACGGTAAGTCTTGGCGTTGAATGCGATGCGCTGGGCTTTCGGCAGATCGGCGTGGGCACTGACGTAGACGTGACAGATGCCGTCCAGGTGCTTGATGACGGGCACGCGGGCATCGCGGCTGACCCGTTCGATCAGGCCACGGCCGCCGCGGGGCACGATGACGTCGACGTATTCGGGCATGGTGATCAGCGCGCCGACGGCGGCACGGTCGGTGGTTTCGACCACTTGCACCACCGCGGCCGGCAGATCGGCCTCGGCCAGGCCGCGCTGGATGCAGGCGGCAATGGCGCGGTTGGAGTGAATCGCTTCGGAGCCGCCACGCAGGATGGTCGCGTTGCCGGACTTCAGGCACAGGCTGGCAGCATCGATGGTCACGTTAGGCCGGGATTCGTAGATGATCCCGATCACGCCCAACGGCACGCGCATCTTGCCGACCTGAATGCCCGACGGCCGGTAACTCATGTCGCGGATCGCGCCGACCGGGTCCGGCAAGGCCGCGACCTGACGCAAACCGACGATCATGCCGTCGATGCGCGCCGGGGTCAGCGCCAGGCGTTCCAGCAGGGCCGGCTCAAGACCATTGGTGCGGCCAGCGGCCAAATCCAGTTCATTGGCTGCGGTCAGCTCGGCGCGCGCAGCATCCAGCGCATTGGCGGCCGCCTGCAACGCGCGGTTTTTCTGCGCGGTGCTGGCACGGCCGATCACGCGGGAAGCTTCGCGGGCGGCGCGACCCAAACGGGTCATGTAGTCAAGAACGGACTCAGTCATGGTCTGCTGTGGTCTTGGTAAAGAGGAAAGCGGCAGATTATAGCTGTCGCGTCTCGGGACTAACAGCGGTGACGGGCGGATGGTCGAAATGGAAGGCAATTTGCCGACGTTCAGCCGTGACCAGGGGGCGCTCTCAATGAGTTTCCCCGCCGCGTTGTCGCCTTAAAGCGGGCCAGGCAAGGCGCAGGCCGCTGGGAATGGTTGTTCCCTTTCCAAGGCCTGCAACGCAGCCTGGCCCGCTTTAAGGCACAACCCGAAGGGCCGGGCCTGCTGTTGTGCAGGGCTGCGTTGCTCGAAGCTTATTTGGAATGACCAAACCACGCTTCTCGCGCCTTGCCCTGCACAACAGCAGACCCGGCGCGGCGGGGAAACTCATTGAGAGCGCCCCCTTAGCATATTGTTATCATCACGACTCAATCAGCCCTGATAAACGCTGTTCATCATGACTAACCTGACTGTTCGTGCGTCCGAAACGCGCCCGCCCAAGGCTCTGCCGGATACATTTTTCGACCGCGACGCCCAAACGCTGGCCCGGGATCTGCTGGGCAAAATCATCCGCCACCGGGTCGACGACCTGTGGCTCAGCGCCCGGATTATCGAGACCGAAGCCTATTACTGCGAAGAAAAGGGTAGCCACGCCTCCCTGGGCTACACAGAAAAGCGTAAGGCTTTGTTTCTGGATGGCGGCCACATCTATATGTATTACGCCCGCGGCGGCGATTCCCTGAACTTCAGTGCCCAAGGTCCGGGCAATGCGGTGCTGATCAAATCCGCCTATCCATGGGTCGATGAACTGAGCGGGCCAGCCAGCCTGGCGCAGATGCTGCTGAACAATCCCGACGCCCAGGGCCGCCCTCGCCCCTCGCAAAAGCTGTGCGCCGGGCAGACGTTGCTGTGCAAGGCGCTGGGGCTGAAGGTGCCGGTCTGGGACGCCAAGCGTTTTGACCATGAAGTGCTGCTGGTGGAAGACATCGGGCCTGCGCCCGGCCATATCATCCAGACCACACGCCTGGGCATCCCCCAGGGGCGCGACGAACATTTAATGTACCGTTTCGTCGATGCGGCTTACGCGCCGTACTGCACTCGCAATCCGATGCGTCGGGGTCAGGTCGAAGGGCGTGATTATTTTTTGCTGACTTGAAACGTGCCCGGGCAAACGGGAATCCCAGTGGGAGCGGTCGTTCAGCATTTGGGAGATTCATCCCTTTGGGGCCAAGTGAACATTCGATGGAGTTGTTTTTATGGGCCCATGGCTCGATAGCGTGATCGGTTGGCTGACGGTCAATCCGCAGTGGCTGGCCATGGCAGTGTTCGTAGTGGCGTGTGTGGAGTGCCTGGCGATTGCCGGGCTGATCGTACCCGGTACGGTGTTGTTGTTTGCCGCGGCAGTACTGGCCGGCAGTGGCGCACTGTCGCTGGGTGAAACATTGCTGCTGGGTTTCCTCGGCGGCGTGCTGGGCGACATCGTTTCGTATTTCCTGGGACGACATTTCCACCAGAACATCCGGCGCCTGCCGGGGTTGCGCCATCATCCGGAATGGATCGCCGGGGCCGAAGCGTATTTTCAGCGTTATGGCATCGCCAGCCTGTTAGTCGGACGCTTTATCGGCCCGTTGCGGCCAATGCTGCCGATGGTCGCAGGTATGTTCGATATGCCCTTCCCCCGCTTCGCCGCCGTCAGCCTGTTGGCCGCCGCGGGCTGGAGCGTTGCCTATCTGCTGCCCGGCTGGGCCACCGGCGCGGCGATTCGCTTGCCATTGCCCGAAGGGTTCTGGCCCGAGGCCGGGATCGTTGCCGGCAGCATCGCCGTCATGGTGGGCTTGAGCATTACCAGCAGCATGCGCCGCCATCGCAAGGCGACGATGCTGATCACCGGCATGAGTTTTCTAATTCTGGCGGGACTGTTCATCGGCTATCCGCACCTGACCGCCCTCGACCAAGGGTTGATGACCCTGGTGCAGGAACACCGCAGCCCGATGCTCGATGAAGTAGCCGTGGTGTTCACGCTGATTGGCGAGTTCCGCAACATGTTTATGATCAGCGCCCTGTTGACGGCCCTGCTGTTGCTGACGCGACAATGGCGGCACGCGATCTTCGCCGGCAGCACGTTGCTTTTCACCGCGCTGGGCAACACGGCAACCAAGCACTTTTTCGCCCGCATTCGCCCGGAAGTGCTGAGCGATCCACTGACCAGCTACAGCATGCCCAGCGGCCACGCCTCGGGCTCGTTCGCGCTGTTTCTGACGCTAGCGGTGCTGGCTGGCCGCGGACAACCGCCGCGAATGCGCCTGACCTGGTTGTTGCTGGGTTGTTTGCCGGCGCTGGCGATTGCCCTGTCGCGGGTTTACCTGGGGGCGCACTGGCCTACCGATGTACTGGCCGGTGCGATGCTGGCGGCATGCGTGTGTGCGGCGAACCTGTGGCTGACGCAACGCCAGGTGCCGCTCAACGCCATGCCACCCAAGGTCTGGTGGCTGGTGTTGCCGTCGTTGCTGGCGTTGTTCGGCTTCTTTGTGTTGCGGCATTTGCCGCAAGCTTTGTTGCGGTATGCATATTGAGGATTGAAAGATCGCACCTGTAGCGGCTGCGATCTTTCAGTGGACATCAGGCAAACAACTCACCCTGCAGTTCATCCAGCAACGCCTGAATCGCATCCAGCCGTTGCTGCGGATCATCGAGTTGCAGCAAGTCGATCTTGTCCACCTCGGAAAACGGCAACAGATACGCCAACTGATTGGCCAGCGACTGTTGCCCCGTCGCTTCGGTGCCCATGCTCAGTGCTTCGACCATCGGGTGTTCCGCCAAGGCCTTGAGCAGCGCGACCAGGTCGGCATCTTCATCCTGTAGCGGTTGCTCAGGTTCATCTTTGAGCCACTCGACTTCGGCGACGATCAACTGGTCGCGCTGCACCTCGGTGCGCACCACGTGAAAACGCCGCCCGCCCTTTACCCGAATGCCCAGCAGGCCGTTGTCCTGCTGATGGAAATCGGTGATCAGCGCCTCGCACCCCACCCGCGCGTAGCCTTCAGGAGCGATGCCGACTTCTTCGCCCTCGAGAATGCACACCACGCCGAAGCCGCTGCCCTGTTTCATGCAACGGCCGATCATGTCCAGGTAGCGTGCTTCGAAAATCTGCAAGTCGAGGATGCAGTCCGGAAACAGCACCGTGTTCAGCGGAAAAAGCGGCAGACTCATAGACATTTCCTTACACCACCATCGACACCGCCAACGGCAGGAATACCGCCGTGGCCACGCCCATCAGACTCATCGCCAGCGCCGCGAAGGCGCCGCACTCCTCACTTTCCTGCATGGCCACCGCCGTGCCGACCGCATGGGCGGTCATGCCCAGAGCCATACCGCGGGCCTCCGGGCTGTGGACACCGAGACGAGTCAAAAGACTCGGCCCGAAGATCGCTCCGATCACCCCGGTAATCAACACGAACACCGCCGCCAGCGCCGCGACGCCACCAATCTGCTCCGCCACCAGCATGGCAATCGGCGAGGTCACCGACTTGGGGGCCATGGTCATCAGGATCATGTGTTCGGCGCCGAACCACCAACCCAGCAGCACTCCCATGCCCGTGGCGACTACGCCACCTATCACCAGCGTAGTAAATATCGGCCAGAACAACTGTCGAATCCGCCGCAGGTTGAGGTACAGCGGCACCGCCAGCGCAACGGTGGCCGGCCCGAGCAAGATACTGAGGATCTCGGTGCTCTTGCGGTACTCAACGTAACTCAGGCCGCAACTGACCAGCACGCCGATGACCAGCAGCATGGAGACCAGCACCGGTTGCAGAAAAATCCAGCGGGTTTTCTCGAACGCCGCCAGCACCAATTGATACGCGCCCAGCGTAATGCCGATGCCGAACAGCGGATGATGAATCACCGACGCCCAGGCGCCGTGCCAATCGAACATCATTGGCTGTCCTCGGAATGGGAGTGACGCTTGACCAGGCGCTGCATCAGCACCCCGGCGAAGGCCATCGACAGCACCAACGACAACACCAGCGCACCGGTGATCGCCCAGAAATCCGCGGCAATGTCAGTGGCGTAGACCATCACGCCCACGGCCGGCGGCACCAGCAGCAACGGCAAATAACGCAACAGGCTGCTGGCCGCAAGGTTCAGCGGTTCGCCGACTTGACCGCGGCTGATCAGATACCCCAGCAGCAACAGCAGGCCAATGATCGGCCCCGGCAGCACCGGCAAAAACAGATGATTGAGGGCTGTGCCGAGCAATTGAAACAGCACCAGCCAGGTCAGGCCACGTAACAACATCCATCCTCTCCCGCGCTCTCCCCCACCAAGAAGGGGCCCGACATTATAAGCACGCTATGAGTCGGCATTCGCCAAAAGCATGGTCAGTTGACCGGAGCAATTTGTCATGTTGATCTAAAGTGGTTCGCAGGGAGGTCAAGTCCCCCACTCGAAAAACTATAAATCCGATGAACCCAAGGAGAGTCTCAATGCCCTATGTTCCAGTTGCAGAGCTCAAAGATTATGTCGGCAAGGAACTCGGACGTTCCCAATGGCTCACCATCGACCAGGAACGCATCAACCTGTTCGCAGAAGCCACAGGCGATTATCAGTTCATCCATGTCGACCCGGTCAAAGCCGCGCAAACGCCTTTTGGCAGCACCATCGCCCATGGTTTCCTGTCCTTGTCGCTGATCCCCAAACTGATGGAAGACATCCTCATCCTGCCCGAAGGCGCGAAGATGGTGGTCAACTATGGCCTGGACAGCGTGCGTTTCATCCAGCCTGTGAAGGTTAATTCCAGGGTTCGACTCAAGGTCGACATGAACGACGTCACCGAGAAGAAACCCGGCCAATGGCTGCTCAAGGCCACCGCTACGCTTGAAATCGAAGGATCGGACAAACCGGCCTATATCGCCGAGCCATTGTCCCTCTGCTTCGTCTGACACATGCCTGATTGCGAAGCAGCTCATGCTGTTTCGCGCTGTGTCTGTGCCGTGTCTCTATAAATGCGACACATAGCTGCGGCATACTCCGTCGCCTAATTGCCCGGATCCCGCTATGCGCTCACTTGCACTCCTTGCCCTGACCCTGATGCTCACCGCTTGCGGCGATGGCGAATCGCTGTTGCCCCCCGACGCCCGCCTGCCGGATGGCGGACGCTATCGTGGTGATCTGGTCAACGGCCTGCTGCAAGGCGAGGGTCGCATCGATTACCCGAACGGCAGCTGGTATGCCGGTCACTTCGACAAAGGCCAATGGCATGGCCAGGGCGAATGGCACGGCAGCAACGGCGAGGTCTATCGCGGGCAGTTCCAGCAGGGGCTGTTCGACGGCCAGGGCACGCTGACCACCACCGGCAGCAGCTACACCGGCGGTTTCAAGGCCGGTCGACGGGACGGTGAAGGCACCCTCAAAGAAAACGCCATGACCTATCGCGGCGAATTCAAGGCCGACCAATATTCAGGGCTCGGTCGTCTGGAACTCGAAGACGGCAGCCAGTACCAGGGTCAGTTCGCCCACGGCAAACCCAACGGCGAAGGCCAGCGCAGCGATGCCAGCGGCAATCAGTTCACCGGGCACTTCGTCGATGGCCAACTGGAAGGCAACGGTACTTTCAACAGCGCCGATGGCGATATCTACGTCGGAGGGTTCAAGAACAATCAATTGCATGGCAAGGGCCGCTACGAAAACGCCGATGGCGATGTCTGGATCGGTCAGTTCAAGGAAGGCGTGCTGAACGGCAAGGGCGAGTTGATCGGCGCCGATGGCAGTCATTACATCGGTCAGTTCAGCGACTGGCGTTTTACCGGTCAGGGCCGCTTGAACCTGGCCGATGGCAGTTTCTATATCGGCCAGTTCGACGGCGACAACTATCAGGGCAAAGGCACGTTGGTGCTGACCGATGGCACAGTGCTGAGCGGCACCTGGATCAACAGCCAGCGCGTGCGCGACGCCGACGGCAAGCTGCTGCCCGACACCCTGGAACTCGGCTTGCTGGCCCAGGGCCGCTTGCTCGACGAAGCACTGGCCAACGTGCCGGCCTCGACTCCGGCGGTCGAACTGTACACCTTGACCCTGGGCGGTGACGGCAAGCAGAGCGTGTTCCTGCGCGAATCCGACTACGTCGCCAACATGCTCGCCAGCCGTTTCGGCGCTTTCGGCCAGATTCGCCTGGTCAATCATCGCGACCACCTCGGCGACCGGCCGATGGCCACCCGGGAAAACCTGCGCCGCGCCGCCCAGACCCTGGCCGAACGCAGTGGCCCGGAGGACTTGCTGTTCATTTACCTGACCAGCCATGGCTCCAGTGAACACGAGCTGGTACTCGACCAGCCACGCATGGAGCTGGCCGACCTGCCGGCCGACGAACTCGCCGCCGTCCTCGCGCCCCTGAAGAAGCGCGACAAGATTATCGTGATTTCGTCCTGTTATTCCGGCGGCTTCATCCCTGCCCTCAAGGATGAACACACCCTGATCATGACCGCCTCGCGCGCCGACCGGGTGTCCTTCGGGTGCTCGGAAGAAGCCAACTTCACCTATTTCGGCGACGCACTGTTCGCCCAGGCGCTGAACCAGACCGACGATCTGGAGCAAGCCTTCAAACGGGCCAGCGCCACCGTGGCCGAGCGTGAGCTGGCCGACAGCTTCGAAGCTTCCGAACCACAGATCTGGGCGCCGAAAGCCGTGCTTGCCCATTGGCAATTGTTACGCAAGCAGCAGGCACGAAAGGCATTGCAAAGTGTCTCTATCAGCAAGGATGAAAAGAGCAACTAAGCTGAACAGTATCAAGGGGGAATAACTATGTACTTGACGCCTCAGCATGTATTGCTTGCCGGAGCTACCGGGTTAACCGGTGAACATTTGCTTGACCGTCTGCTCAACGAGCCAACGATCGCACGCGTATTGGCCCCCTCACGCCGGCCACTGGCCGAACATCCTCACCTGGAAAACCCGGTCGGTGACCCGACTGTGTTTCTGCCGCAATTGAACGGTCGCGTCGACGTCGCCTACTGCTGCCTCGGCACCACGATCAAGCAAGCCGGCTCCGAGGAAGCGTTTCGCGCGGTGGACCTGGACATGGTCGTGGCCTTCGCCAAACGTGCCCGGGAAATGGGCGCACGGCACCTGATCGTGATCAGTGCCTTGGGGGCCGACCGCAGATCGCCGATTTTCTATAACCGGGTTAAAGGTGAGATGGAACACGCATTGCGCGCGCAGAATTGGCCGCAGCTGACCATCTGCCGGCCTTCGCTGTTGCTGGGCGATCGCGCCGAGCCGCGACTGGCCGAACGGGTTGCCGGTCCGTTGTCGAAATTGATTCCGGGCAAATACCACGGCATCGAAGCCTGCCAACTGGCCCGCGCCATGTGGCGCCTGGCGCTGGAAGAGCAGGATGGCGTACGGATTGTCGAGTCGGATGAATTGCGCAAGTTAGGCAAGTAATCCAGCAGCGCCCGCGAATAGAGCGCGAAGCGCTCTTCTATAATCCGCCGGTCGCCTGAAACCCAACACCTAAAACCGTCAACAACGACAACGGCAACAGCAGTGTGTCGAGCAAAGCACTGGCCGGCAGATCAACACCGGGATAACTCGGCGCTTCTGCGCCAAATCTGTCCATGGCGCAGCACCCGCCGTTCATTGCATACAAATCCAGACGCGTCCCCGAATACACCACCGGTGCCCCGGGTTTGGCGGCATCGAGGGTGCGCGCCGTGGCGCAGCCCGCCAGTTGCACCGCCAGCAGAATGATCAGCAGCCTATTCATCACTGCTCAAATGGTGCTCGCCCCAACGCGGTAGCATGTCTTGCGGAATGTTCAGCAGATTGAGAATTCGCGCCACGACGAAGTCGATCAAGTCATCAATGGTTTGCGGCTGATGATAGAAGCCTGGCGATGCCGGCAGAATCGTCACACCCATGTTCGACAGCTTGAGCATATTTTCCAGATGAATGCTCGAATACGGCGCCTCGCGCGGTACCAGAATCAGCTGGCGGCGCTCCTTCAACGTCACGTCGGCCGCCCGCTCGATCAAGTTGTTGCAGGCCCCGGTCGCGATCGCCGACAAGGTCCCGGTGGAACACGGTACCACCACCATCGCCGCTGGCGAGCCGGAGCCCGAAGCCACCGGCGACATCCAGTCTTCCTTGCCGTACACCCGAATCTGCCCGGTGGCGGCGCCGGTGTATTCAGTGAGGAAGGCTTGCATCATCTGCGGCTTGGACGGCAGCGAGACATCGGTCTCGGTGGCCATCACCAGTTGCGCGGCCTTGGAAATCAGGAAGTGCACCTCGCGGTCTTCACGCACCAGGCAATCAAGCAGGCGCAAGCCGTACTGGGCGCCCGAAGCGCCGGTCATCGCCAGCGTGATGCGTTCCGGACCGTTGTTCATTGCAGCGCCTCGGCCAGTTTGCCGTGCAGGCCGCCGAAGCCGCCGTTGCTCATGATTACCACGTGAGTGCCGGGCTGGGCCTGGCTCTTCACGCGCTCGATGATGCCTTCCAGCGAATCGCTGACAATCGACGGCACGGTGCACAATGCCGCCGTGGCACCCAGGTCCCAACCGAGGTTGGCCGGCGAATACCAGATCACCTGATCGGCATCGACCACGCTTTCCGGCAAGCCATCGCGGTGAGCACCGAGCTTCATGGAGTTGGAGCGCGGCTCGATGATCGCGATCAGCGGCGCATCGCCGATGCGCTTGCGCAAACCGTCGAGGGTGGTGGCGATGGCGGTCGGGTGGTGGGCGAAGTCGTCGTAAATGGTGATGCCACGGACTTCCGCAACTTTTTCCATCCGGCGCTTCACGCTTCTGAACGCGCTCAGTGCCGCGATGCCCATCGACGGCACGACGCCGACGTGACGCGCGGCGGCCAAGGTGGCCAAGGCGTTGGCGACGTTGTGCTGACCGGTCATGTCCCACTCGACCACGCCTTGAGCCACGCCTTCGAACATCACTTCGAACTTCGAGCCATCTTCACTGAGCAGTTTGACCTGCCATTGACCGCCGGCGCCGGTGGTTTGCACCGGAGTCCAGCAGCCCATCTCGATCACGCGCTGCAAGGCCGGCTCGGTGGTCGGATGGATCACCAGGCCTTCGCTCGGAATGGTCCGCACCAAATGGTGGAACTGTCGCTCGATGGCCGCCAGATCAGGGAAGATGTCCGCGTGATCGAACTCCAGATTGTTCAGGATCGCCGTGCGCGGGCGGTAGTGAACGAACTTGGAGCGCTTGTCGAAGAATGCGCTGTCGTATTCGTCGGCTTCAATCACGAAGAACGGCGTATCGCCCAGACGCGCCGACACCGAGAAATTCTGCGGCACTCCGCCGATCAGGAAACCCGGGCTCATGCCGGCGTGTTCCAGGACCCAGGCGAGCATGCTGCTGGTAGTGGTTTTGCCATGCGTGCCGGCAACCGCCAGCACCCAGCGGCCTTGCAGCACGTGATCGGCCAGCCATTGCGGGCCGGAGACGTACGGCAGGCCTTTGTTCAACACGTACTCGACCGCCGGGTTGCCGCGGGACATGGCATTGCCGATCACCACCAGGTCCGGGGCCGGATCGAGCTGCGCCGGGTCGTAACCTTGCGTCAACTCAATGCCCTGGGCTTGCAGCTGAGTGCTCATCGGCGGATAGACGTTGGCATCGGAGCCGGTCACATGATGGCCTAGCTCTTTGGCCAGAACCGCCATCGAACCCATGAAAGTGCCGCAAATACCAAGAATATGAATGTGCATAGTCGACCTCGTAAAACATGGCCGCAGGTTAGCGTAGGGAGGGGAAAATCGCACTCTTTAGCTGAACGTGACACAACCGCTTGGCTGATCGAGCGCATTTTTTTGTGGCGAGGGAGCAAGCCCCCTCGCCACAAAAACGGCTATCGTGCGATGCCGTGTTTGCGCAGCTTCCGGTAGAGGGTATTGCGGCTCACACCCAACTGTTCGGCGGTGTGGGTCATGTGCCAGCGCTGCTGTTCCAGTGCGTTGAGCAACGCCAACCGCTCGGCATCGTCCAGCGGATACTCGGACGGCGCTTCAATCGTCGCCACCGTCACCGGCCGGACCTGACGAATCATCGCCGGCAAATCTTCCAGCCCGATCCGACCGCCGTCACACAACGCCGCCAGGGTCCGCAGCACATTGCGCAACTGCCGCACGTTCCCCGGCCAGGCAAAATCCAGCAAGGCCTGCCGCGCCGCTGCATCAATCAATACCGTCTCCCCGCCCGCCTCTTCGGCCAACAGAAAGTCGAGCAACTGTGATTTATCCGTGCGCTCGCGCAACGCTGGCAATGCGACTTCCAGCCCATTGAGCCGGTAATACAAATCCTCGCGGAAACTGCCGTCCTGCACCCTTTCGAGCAGGTTACGGTGAGTGGCGCTGATGATCCGCACATTGACCGATTCCGGCTCGCCGCCAATCGGCACCACCTGACGGTCTTCCAGCACCCTTAATAGCCGGGTCTGCATGCTCAGCGGCATGTCACCGATTTCATCCAGGAATAAAGTTCCGCCATCGGCCTGCTGCAACTTGCCACGCATGCCCTCCTTGCGGGCACCGGTGAAGCTGCCGCCGCGATAGCCGAACAACTCGCTTTCGATCAGGCTTTCGGGGATCGCCGCGCAATTGAGGGCGACGAACGATTTTTCCGCCCGTTGACTGGCCTGATGCACGGCCTTGGCGAAAGCCTCCTTGCCTGAGCCGGTTTCGCCGTTGATCAGCAACGGCACGTCCCGTTCGAACACCCGCAAGGCCTTGCGGAAGTCTTCCTGCAACGCGGCATCGCCCAGGCAAATACCCGACAGCCGTGGACGCTCGGCCACTGCCGGGCTTTGCACCACCGGTGCAGGAATGCTGCGCGGCTGCCCACGTAATACAGCAAACAGCCGCCGCCCGTCGCGGGTGCGCAACGGCCAACTGGCGCTGGCATTGGCGCTCGCGCGGCCGAGCAACTCATTCAGCGAGCAGTCGAAAAACGCCTCCACCGGCTGGCCCAACAGGCCGCCACGAATATGCCCCAGCAAATTCAGCGCGCTCTGGTTGACCGCACAGATCCGCCCTTCCCCGTCGAACGCCAGCAGCCCTTCGCTGAACAGTCCGACGGATTCGGCCTGCAAGTGAAAACGCAGCAGCCATTGATTGTCGAAGTAACGCAGGAAATAACAGCTCTCGATCATCTTCGCCGACAGATTGACCAGGGCCATGGTGTGAAACTGGCTCTGCCGCGAAACCTCATGACGCGCCGAAGACACGTCAAGCACCGCCAACAGTTCACCATGAGGGTCGAACACCGGGCTTGCCGAGCAGGTCAGGCCGGTGTGGCGGCCACGAAAGTGTTCGTCCTGGTGAATGGTCAGGGACTGGCGCTCCACCAGGCAAGTGCCGATGCCGTTGGTACCTTCGCAGGCTTCGCTCCAGTCGGCGCCAAGCCAAAGGCCGGCGCGTTCGAAAATCTTCCGTTCGGCGGGCGCGGTGACGCAGTTGAGGATCACCCCGCGAGCGTCGGTCAGCAACACTGCGTGGCCGGCGCCGGAGAGTTGCTGGTGGAGGCTGGTCATTTCGTTGCCGGCGATCTGCAGCACTTGCTGCAAACGTTCGCGGCTTTCCAGGAGACGTCCATGTTCCAGCACCGTCGGCGCCATGGTCAGGGCCGGGTCGAGGTGATAGTCCTCAAGGCAACGCAGCCAGGAGCGGGCAATAGACGGATCGCTGCCGGGACCGTGCAGGTGGGACTTACCCTGGGTCACGGTCAACACTTGCTGGGCATGGCGACTCAAATGGTTGTCGTGCATTTCTTATTATTCTCCCAGAGGGCTGTGCTGAACCCTCTTTAAGGGGCTGGCACACACCTTGTGGCGAGGGAGCTTGCTCCCGCTCGAGTGCGAAGCGCTCGCCAAAAATCATGACCGGCAGACATTTCTGGACTGCTTCGCAGCCAAGCGGGAGCAAGCTCCCTCGCCACAGAGGATTACCTGTGGGCCATTTGAGGCCCAGCATCCTCCAGCCATCGACGCATTGCAATGCTGACAAGACCCATCGGTCACAGGCTGTGCCACAAGCGGTACAAAGTGTCACACGGGTTGTACCGCAAGCGTCACAAGCACCGCCCAGCCGTCCGACAAAAAATACACAAGCCCTTGATTTAACTGACTTGCGAGGCGGTGGCCCAACCTTTGCTCTACGCTTGTTACCGCGCTCTGGCGCGTCCTCCCTTATAAGCACAAAAGCCAAGGAGAAACCCATCATGCGTTACGCTCACCCCGGTACTGAAGGCGCTATCGTTTCGTTCAAGAGCAAATACGGTAACTACATCGGCGGCGAGTTCGTCGCGCCTGTCAAAGGTCAGTACTTCACCAATACTTCGCCGGTCAACGGCCAACCGATTGCCGAATTCCCGCGCTCCACTGCCGAAGACATCGAAAAAGCCCTGGACGCCGCCCATGCCGCCGCCGATGCCTGGGGCGCCACGTCCGCCCAGGCACGCTCGCTGGTGCTGCTGAAAATCGCCGATCGCATCGAACAGAACCTGGAACTGCTGGCGATCACCGAATCCTGGGACAACGGCAAGGCCGTGCGTGAAACCCTCAACGCCGACATCCCGCTGGCCGCCGACCATTTCCGCTATTTCGCCGGTTGCATCCGCGCCCAGGAAGGCAGCGCCGCCGAGATTGACGGCAATACTGTGGCCTATCACATCCATGAGCCGCTGGGCGTGGTCGGGCAGATCATCCCGTGGAACTTCCCGATTCTGATGGCCGCCTGGAAACTCGCTCCGGCCCTGGCCGCCGGTAACTGCATTGTCCTCAAACCTGCCGAGCAAACCCCGCTGGGCATTACTGTGCTGATGGAGCTGATCGGCGACCTGCTGCCACCTGGCGTGCTCAACGTGGTGCAAGGCTTCGGCAAAGAAGCCGGTGAAGCCCTGGCCACCAGCAAACGCATCGCCAAGATCGCCTTCACCGGTTCGACTCCAGTCGGCTCGCACATCATGAAATGCGCCGCCGAAAACATCATTCCATCCACCGTGGAGCTGGGAGGCAAGTCGCCGAATATCTTCTTCGAAGACGTCATGCAGGCCGAACCGTCCTTCATCGAGAAAGCCGCTGAAGGTCTGGTGCTGGCATTCTTCAACCAGGGCGAAGTTTGCACCTGCCCGTCCCGCGCCCTGGTACAGGAGTCGATCTACGACGAGTTCATGGAAGTTGTCATGAAAAAAGTCCTGCAGATCAAGCGTGGCGACCCGCTGGACACCGACACCATGGTCGGCGCCCAGGCGTCCGAGCAGCAATTCGACAAAATCCTTTCGTACCTGGACATCGCCAAGGGCGAAGGCGCCGAACTGCTGACCGGTGGCAAGGTGGAAAAACTCGAGGGCAGCCTGGCGACCGGGTATTACATCCAGCCGACCCTGCTCAAGGGCACCAACAAAATGCGCGTGTTCCAGGAAGAAATCTTCGGCCCGGTGGTGAGCATCACCACCTTCAAGGACGAAGCCGAGGCCCTGGCCATCGCCAACGACACCGAGTTCGGCCTGGGTGCCGGCCTCTGGACCCGCGACATCAACCGCGCCTACCGCGTGGGCCGCGCCATCAAGGCCGGTCGCGTGTGGACCAACTGCTACCACCTGTACCCGGCACACGCCGCGTTCGGTGGTTACAAAAAGTCCGGCGTCGGCCGTGAAACCCACAAAATGATGCTCGATCACTATCAGCAGACCAAAAACCTGCTGGTGAGCTACGACATCAACCCGTTGGGCTTCTTCTAAAAACCGGGGGCGATACAGGTATTTCTGTGTCGCCCTTCAGAAGGCCATCGCGGGCAAGCCCGCGATGGTGCCCTTAAACGCCTCCTTCATCGCTCTGCCGGTCTGGCATTGGCTTTGCATTCCCGCTCTACACACTGAATGCCATACCCGAAAGTCCAACAAATCAAACAATAAAAAAGACAGAGAGGACTTATGACTTCTACTACGCAGAGAGGACCTATGACTTCTACTACACAGCTCAAACCCACACTCGGCACCCTGCATCTATGGGGCATTGCCGTCGGCCTGGTGATTTCCGGCGAGTATTTCGGCTGGAGTTATGGCTGGGGCACCGCAGGTACCCTGGGTTTTCTCGTCACCGCATTGATGGTGGCGACGATGTACACCTGCTTCATTTTCAGTTTCACCGAATTGACCACCGCCATTCCCCACGCTGGCGGGCCGTTTGCCTACAGCCGCCGAGCCTTCGGCGAGCGAGGCGGACTGATCGCCGGCATCGCCACCCTGATCGAATTCGTCTTTGCGCCACCGGCAATTGCCATGGCCATCGGCGCCTACCTCAATGTGCAATACCCGGAACTGGACCCGAAGATCGCCGCTGTTGGCGCCTATTTCGTGTTCATGACCCTGAATATCCTCGGCGTGAGCATCGCGGCCACCTTCGAACTGGTGGTCACTGTGCTTGCCGTCGCCGAATTGCTGGTGTTCATGGGTGTGGTCGCACCGGGCTTCAGCTTCAGTAACTTCGTGCTCAACGGCTGGTCAGGCGCCAACGAATTCAGCATGGCCTCGATTCCCGGCATCTTTGCGGCCATCCCGTTCGCGATCTGGTTTTTCCTCGCCATTGAAGGCGCAGCCATGGCCGCCGAAGAGGCCAAGGACCCGAAACGCACGATTCCCAAGGCTTACGTCAGCGGCATTCTGACCCTGGTGTTCCTCGCCATCGGCGTGATGGTCATGGCCGGCGGTGTCGGCGACTGGCGCCAACTGTCGAACATCAACGACCCGCTGCCTCAGGCGATGAAAGCCGTGGTCGGCAACAACTCGAGCTGGATGCACATGTTGGTGTGGATCGGTCTGTTTGGCCTGGTGGCGAGCTTCCACGGGATCATTCTGGGTTATTCGCGGCAGTTCTTCGCCCTGGCTCGCGCCGGTTACCTGCCGGCTTCCCTGGCCAAACTGTCGCGCTTCCAGACCCCGCACCGGGCGATCCTGGCGGGCGGAGTGATCGGCATCGCGGCGATCTACAGCGACGGCCTGGTCAACCTGCAAGGCATGACGCTGACGGCTGCAATGATCACCATGTCGGTATTCGGCGCCATCGTGATGTACATCATCAGTATGCTGAGCCTGTTCAAACTGCGTAAAACCGAACCCAACCTGGAGCGCACCTTCCGCGCGCCGGGCTACCCGATCGTACCGGGGATCGCGCTGTTTCTGGCGGTGGTGTGCCTGGTGGCGATGGCCTGGTTCAACGCGCTGATCGGCTGTGTGTTCCTCGGTTTCATGGTGGCCGGTTACCTGTATTTCCAACTGACCGCCAAGCAACGCGCCGATGCGCCGGCAGATTCGATGCTCGAAGGCGTCTGAAATGCACCGGCGCCGGGCTGACTCCCGGCGCCTGCCCTATTGAAGTGCACCAGAACCCGCTCCCACAGGGGTTTTAGTGGTGCATTTGAGATATTTATTGAATCAGGAGGACACCGTCCCATGGCCGTATTTGCCCATACCGTCGGCGCCCAGACCTACCGCTTCGACAGCCTCAAGGAGGTCATGGCCAAAGCCAGCCCGGCGCGCTCCGGGGACTTTCTGGCCGGCGTTGCAGCCCTCAACGATGGCGAGCGGGTGGCCGCGCAGATGGCCCTGGCCGACACCCCGCTGGCCCACTTCCTGGAGGAAGTGCTGATTCCTTACGAGGCCGATGAGGTCACCCGACTGATCATCGACACTCACGACAAACAGGCTTTTAAAGCGGTCAGCCACCTCACCGTCGGCGGTTTCCGCGACTGGCTGCTCAGTGAAGCCGCCGATGAACAAAGCCTGCGCGCCCTCGCCCCCGGCCTGACCCCGGAAATGGTCGCCGCCGTGTCGAAGATCATGCGCGTGCAGGATCTGGTGCTGGTGGCGCAGAAAATCCGCGTGGTCACCAAGTTCCGCGGCACCCTGGGCCTGCGCGGCCGGCTCTCGACGCGCCTGCAACCCAATCACCCCACCGACGAACCGGCCGGCATCGCCGCCAGCATTCTCGACGGCCTGCTGTACGGCAACGGCGACGCGATGATCGGCATCAACCCGGCCACCGACAGCATCGCTTCGATCTGCGCCATTCTGGAAATGCTCGACGCGATCATCCAGCGCTACGACATTCCGACACAGGCCTGCGTGCTGACCCACGTCACCACCTCCATCGAGGCGGTCAATCGCGGGGTTCCGCTGGACCTGGTGTTCCAGTCAATTGCCGGCACCGAAGCGGCCAACGCCAGTTTCGGCATCAACCTCAACGTTTTACAGGAAGGCTACGACGCGGGCTTGAGCCTGAATCGCGGCACATTGGGCCAAAACCTGATGTATTTCGAGACCGGCCAAGGCAGTGCCTTGTCGGCCAACGCCCACCACGGCATCGATCAACAGACCTGTGAAACCCGCGCCTACGCCGTGGCACGGCATTTCAAACCGTTTCTGGTGAACACCGTCGTAGGCTTCATCGGCCCGGAATACCTCTATAACGGTAAACAGATCATCCGCGCCGGGCTCGAAGACCACTTCTGCGGCAAGCTGCTGGGCGTACCCATGGGCTGCGATATCTGTTACACCAACCATGCCGAAGCCGACCAGGACGACATGGACACTCTGCTGACCTTGCTGGGCGTAGCCGGGATCAACTTCATCATGGGCATCCCCGGCTCCGACGACATCATGCTCAATTACCAGACCACCTCGTTCCACGACGCCCTCTACGCCCGGCAAACCCTGGGCCTGAAACCGGCGCCGGAGTTTGAGCAGTGGCTGGCGAACATGGGCATCTTCACCCAGGCGGACGGCAAAATTCACTTCGGCAACAGCCTGCCACCGGCGTTCCGCCAGGCATTGGCGCAACTGGGATGAGTGTTTATATGGATAAGCCCCCCGTCGATCCGCAAAATCCGTTGCTGGAACTGCGTCGCCTGACCCCGGCGCGCATTGCACTGGGTCGCACCGGCACCAGTATGCCGACCCGCGCGCAGCTGGATTTCCAGTACGCCCATGCCCAAGCCCGGGATGCGGTGCACCTGCCATTCGATCACTCGGCGCTCAGTTCGCAACTGACCGAGCGTGGGCGTGAGAGTTTGCTGCTGCACAGTGCCGCCACGGATCGGAACAGCTATTTGCAGCGCCCCGATTTGGGGCGCAAGTTGAGTGATGAGTCAGCGCAGACTCTGCGTGATTACTCGCGAGCCCATCCAGGCGGGGTGGATCTGGCTGTTGTGGTGGCCGATGGTCTCTCGGCACTGGCCGTTCATCGCCACACCTTGCCGTTTCTGGCACGCATGGAAGAACAGACAGCTATCGAAGGCTGGTCCCTGTCGCCGGTGATTCTGGTGGAACAAGGCCGGGTTGCGGTGGCTGACGAGATTGGCGAGCTGCTGGGCGCAAAAATGGTGGTCATTCTGATCGGGGAACGCCCTGGATTAAGCTCTCCAGACAGCCTGGGGCTGTATTTCACCTATAATCCCAAGGTCGGACTGACGGATGCCTACCGCAACTGCATCTCGAATGTCCGGCTCGAAGGCTTGAGTTACGGCATGGCGGCACACCGTTTGCTGTATTTGATGCGCGAAGCCTGTCGGCGGCAGTTATCGGGGGTCAGTCTGAAGGACGAAGCCCAGATTCAGACGCTGGAGTCGGACACAGGAGCAGGTTTGAAAGGTAATTTCCTACTCAGTCCGTCGGATGCCTGAACCGTTTCCGCATTGCGTTTCTATTCTGGTTTGAGGCAGGATCGATGCACGGCCGCCAAGGGTTTCCTGTCGCCGTCACCACGTAAGACAGCCACTTGAAGACGAGACCTACCATGCGGATTATTCAAGCGACCCTCGAACACCTGGACCTGCTGACCCCGTTGTTCGTCAAATATCGCGAGTTTTACGGTTCCCTGCCGTATCCGGACTCGTCCCGAGCGTTCCTCGAAAAGCGCCTGCGGCGCAAAGAGTCGGTGATCTACCTGGCCCTGGCCGATGACGACAACAACAAACTGCTGGGTTTCTGTCAGTTGTACCCGAGCTTTTCGTCTCTTTCGCTCAAACGCGTATGGATCCTCAACGACATCTACGTCGCCGAAGACGCCCGACGCCAGTTGGTGGCCGACAACCTGATCCGCACCGCGAAGAAAATGGCCAAGGAAACCAATGCCGTGCGCATGCGCGTTTCCACCAGCAGCAACAACGAAGTCGCGCAGAAAACCTACGAATCCATCGGATTCAGGGAAGACACCGAGTTCAAGAACTACGTGTTGCCGATCAGTGACGAACTTTAAGGCCCCCAAAAAGATCGCAGCCTTCTGTAGGCGCTACCGAAGGCTGCGATCTTTTCCGACAAACCTCGTAACACATCGACATTCCTCGCTACAAACTCGACGCGTTTTTCACTTTTCCCCCCGTATAATGCCCACACCTCACGACTCGTAAGAAAAATCACACCCCGCTGTAGTCTTACGCGAAGCTATCCGCACAGGCCTGCTGAGTCGGGCCATCACCACAGGTGCTTTCCATGGATTTCAACCCGATCGACGTTATTCTGCATCTCGATGTTTACCTCGAGATGCTGGTGAACAACTACGGAGCATGGATCTACGCCATCCTGTTCATGGTGATCTTCTGCGAAACCGGACTGGTGGTGATGCCGTTCCTGCCGGGCGATTCCCTGTTGTTCATCGCGGGCGCCGTGGCGGCCGGTGGCGGCATGGATCCGGTACTGCTGGGCGGTCTGCTGATGCTGGCGGCGATCCTCGGCGACAGCACCAACTACGTGATCGGCCGCACCGTCGGCGAACGGCTGTTCAGTAACCCGAACTCGAAAATCTTCCGCCGCGATTACCTGCAACAAACCCACGACTTCTACGACAAACATGGCGGCAAAACCGTGACCCTGGCGCGCTTCATGCCAATCATCCGTACCTTTGCCCCGTTCGTCGCCGGCGTTGGCAAAATGCCTTACCCGCGTTTCTTTGCCTTCAGCGTTTTCGGCACCATCCTCTGGGTGGGTGGCCTGGTAACCCTCGGTTACTTCTTCGGCAACGTACCGTTCATCAAGAAAAACCTGTCGCTGCTGGTGGTGGGTATCATCCTGGTGTCGCTGCTACCGATGATCATTGGCGTGATCCGCAGCCGTCTCGCTAATGCTGCATCCAAAGCCGAACCCCGCTGACTGACGATGTGGTCCCTTAGCGCCTGGCGACGCCGGCGCACCCTGGCCAGGCATCCGATTGCCGACGACATGTGGCAACGGGTGCGCCATCACCTGAGCTTCCTCGATGGCATCAGCGCGGCCGAAGACCAGTGGCTGCGCGAAGCCAGCGTGCTGTTCCTGCAAGACAAACACCTGACCGCCCTGCCCGGCGTCGAACTCCACCAGGAGCAGCGCCTGCTGCTCGCCGCCCAGGCCCAATTACCGCTCATGCATTTGGGTGATCTGAACTGGTATCAGGGCTTTCACGAAGTCATCCTCTACCCCGACGACTTCCTCAGCCCCCAGCGCCATCGCGATGCCAGCGGCGTAGAACACGAATGGGATGGTGAACACAGCGGCGAAGCCTGGCAGCAAGGCCCGATCATCCTCGCCTGGCCCGGCGTGATGGCCAGCGGTGGCTGGGAAGGCTACAACCTGGTGATCCACGAACTCGCGCACAAGCTCGACATGCTCAACGGCAACGCCAATGGCCTGCCACCGCTGCACGCCGACATGCGCGTCAGCGACTGGGCCAAGGTCATGCAGGAAGCCTATGACGACCTCGACCGGCAACTGGAGCGCAACCCGGACGCTGAAACCGCCATCGACCCGTACGCCGCGGAAAACCCCGCCGAGTTCTTCGCGGTCACCAGCGAATACTTCTTCAGCGCCCCGGATCTGCTGCACGAGGCTTATCCACAGGTCTACGAGCAGTTGAAGTTGTTTTACCGTCAGGATCCGCTGGCCCGTCTACGGCAACTTCTGGCCGAAGACCCGGTCTATCAGGCACGCGACTAAGGTCTCTACGACCCTTAGGTGCATGGCATCAACGGCGGAATATGCCTATAATCGCCGCCACTTTTTGGTCAATCCGGCCAAGTATTTTTGGTCAACTAACGGGGGCACCGCCCAATGAGCTACAGCAAGATTCCGGCTGGCAAAGACCTGCCGAACGACATCTACGTCGCGATCGAGATCCCGGCCAACCACGCGCCGATCAAATACGAAATCGACAAAGACAGCGATTGCCTGTTCGTTGACCGTTTCATGGCCACCCCAATGTTCTACCCGGCCAACTACGGTTACATCCCGAACACCCTGGCTGACGACGGTGATCCCCTCGACGTGCTGGTCGTGACTCCTTACCCGGTTGCTCCAGGTTCGGTGATCCGCGCGCGTCCAGTCGGCATCCTGAACATGACCGACGACGGCGGCGGCGATGCCAAAGTCATCGCAGTCCCACACGACAAGCTGTCCCAGCTGTACGTGGACGTAAAGGAATACACCGACCTGCCAGCCCTGCTGATCCAGCAGATCGAGCACTTCTTCGCGAACTACAAAGACCTCGAAAAAGGCAAATGGGTGAAAATCGAAGGCTGGGACGGCGCAGACGCCGCCCGCGCCGCGATCACCAAGTCGGTCGCTGCCTACAAAGGCTGAGAAGCAACGGTTAGTTTCTAGCCTCACGCTTCAAGAAAAACCCCGGTTGATCCGGGGTTTTTTGTGCCTGCCTGGAACGCTTTTAACAATGAGTTTTGAGCATTTCGGCCTGGGTGTTTGCCTGTTTATTTTTTACGAAAAGCGTCTTACATCCGGTCTTAAATTTCCCTCGAAATTTGAACGGGTCGTTTATTCAAACCCCCATCCTGCGCCCGTAGACTCGTGTTTATGAAAAAGAACACTAGCGGCCCACGGTTCAGAGCGCTCCTCGAAGCAGCCAACATCACAACGACAGGATTTGCCGCTTTCTTCGACACGGAAGCGCAAAACATCCATAACTGGTACACCCGTGGTGTGCCCGCTTATCGCATGGAAGAAGTCTCCCGACTTCTGTCTGTAAACAGTGACTGGCTGAAAACCGGCGAAGGCCCGAAAGAGTCCTCGCGCCTGCGTGTGCTCGACGAGTCCGGCAACACCTTCGACGCCCAAGCCATCCGGGGCATCTACACGGTGATCGAACCCATCGACGTCGAACTGCCCTTCTTCAAAGAGATCGCCACCGCCCCAGGCTCCAACAAAACCCACGTCGTCGAGGACCCCGGCCAATCCATCCGCCTGCCCCACAGCTACCTCGACTCCCTGGAAATCAAACATGCCAATGCCATCTGCACCCATATGATCGGCAACAGCATGGCCGAAAAGATTGAAGACGGTTCTACCCTCGCCATTGATCGCGGGCTTACGCAGATTATCGATGGCGAGATTTATGCGATCGAGCATGACGGCATGTTGCGAATCAAATACCTGCACCGGATGCCGGGAAATGCGCTGCGGTTGCGCAGCCACAATCGTGCCGAGTATCCGGATGAGATCTTCAACGCCGAGCAGATCGACAAGCAGAACATCAGGGTATTGGGATGGGTGTTCTGGTGGTCGACGCTCAACAAACGCAGACCGTCCGTACCGTTCCTGTAAATACGAAGCCCTGCAGCCTCAGCGCAAAGCTCTACCCCGCACGCCAAGCTGGGAATTCCTCAAAAAAATCAGTATGCTGCGCCCCACATTTGCGCATCGACCCTTTCCAAGGCTCAGATCGCACCGACAAGGCAGATCACTTTCTCGCCAAGTCCCACAGCCGGACGCAAGATCCGGGTGTACGTTTTGAAGGCTGGCGCGGTTTACCAAAAATAAACCAAGCCAGTCCCCGAGAAGCCGGCCACAAGCCGGCTTTTTAATGCCCGGAATAATCCCGCGCCCTCCTCCTCGAACCAACCTCAGCCGCCTCATCAAGCGCCGCACTCCTTGTAGCAGCTGGCGAAGCCTGCGTCCGGCCACGAAGCAGTCGTAAAATCAGGCAACCGGTTCTTTCAGGAAGACCGTGTACAGCGGATATGCGAGGACTTCGGTCGAGCGCGACCCCGGCTCGAACGCAGCCTCGCAGGCTCGGCAGCTGCTACGGATTGGATAAAGGCCTCAGCAGTGCCGAGACGATTTCCCCTCACGGATAACTAAACCCCTTAACCAACGTCAACTCCCCCACCGCCCGCATCGGCACCAGGAACGTCTCCATTTTTTCATCAGGCGTCCCCTCCTCCGTAATCACCGTCACTTGCGCGGTGGTCAGCGGCTGAACCGCATCCTCCTGCCCTTCGTCATCACCGCGATACCCACCACCGTAGTAGTTCACGTACACCAGGTACTGCCCCTTGATCGGCGCCGGCATGGCGAAGATTTCCGGGCCGTAGCCAGTGGTCACGTCCACATCCAGCGCCGCACCATTGGGCGCGACACGGTCGCCGTACCAGATGTGTGCGCCATCGGGGGTGATGAGGTGCAAGTCCAGGTCCGTGCCGTCGCTGTCCCAGGCCAGCAGCACGCGCAATTTGGCTGGGGTGGCGCCGCCGTTGGCATTGAGGAACTGCGTGCGGTGGCGTTGTTGGCCATCGGGGCTGCGGACTTCAACGCTGTTGCTGCCTTTGGGGAATGAGAACGGGCGGTCGAAGTGACCGGCGGGATCGATCTTCAGTGGCATGCTGACGCCGTTGACGATCAGCTTGCCGGGCTCATTGCTCTTGGGGGTGGATTGGATCTGGCCGGTAATGCGCGCCGTGTTGGCCTGGCCCACCGGGGTGTTGACCGACGAGGCCGGGTAATTGACCGTCTGACGAAAGCTTTCGCCTTCGCCTTCAGGGGCGCCGGTACGCCAGCCGCCAATGGGCGTATCAAGTTTGACGGCGGCAAATGTCGCTGGCAGTACGCAAAAAGCGCAAAGCAACAGCAAGACCTGTGGATAACGGAGTTTCATGGCCTATTCCAGCAAGAGGTGACGGGCGAGCCCTTCGATGTAGGTTTCATCCTGGCCGTTAGGGTGTGCTTCGAAGGCCAGGTGCAGGTATTCGTGGGTCAGGTCGAGGCGGTCTTGCAACGACAGCACGCCGCGTACGTAGATGCGCTGGCGTTCGCGGTCGACAAACGGACGACCAAAGGCCAGGCGGCAGACCGCAAAGGTGCTGACTTCGTTGTAGCCGACTTCGCTTTCGAGTCGTTGGCGCCAGCCGCGGCGCTGGTTTTGCAGCCAGTCTTGCGCGGCGGGCAGCGCTTCGCAGGAGGCGACCGGGTTGTCCCAGCGACTGAGGCTGGCGCGCGGGTAGGCATGCAGCAGGATGGCGTCGTAGCGTTGGCCGGCATTGGCTTGTTCGACGGCTTGCTGCCAGGAGAGTTTGTCCGGCCCCGGTTGGTCAGAGTGATAGGTGACGTTGCTGCCTGCGAGAACCAGATCGCTGGTCCACGAGGCGATATTGCGCGACTCAGTGGCGGCCGGACGTGGCGCGACGCGCTGTCGACTGCTGCTGTCATCGATGCTCAAGCAGTCGCCGTTGCGAGTAGCGTTTTGCAGCAGGTAGGTGCGGATCGCAACGGCCAAGGCTTTGGCCGCCTCGACGGGTTCAGGCCTGGCTTCGCGCTGCAGGACCCGGGCGACGTATTCTTCACGATCGAGGCGGGCGATGAGTTTGTCTTTGAGCAAGAACAACTCGCCGTCGCTGTGGATATCGAGTTGATTGCCGTTGGCGAACTCGACGCGGTAGTCGCCTTGCAAAGGGCCGGGCGCTATAACGCGATCCCCCGACAACACGCGTTTCAGTGGATAACGCGCGAACAGACCGACCTCAACGCACTTCCCTGCCTCGGCTGGCCACGACGAGGGCAGCACCGTCGCCAGCGACTGACCATAATGGCGCAACACCATTTGGCTGGTGCCACGCCCACCGGCCCAGATCGGCGTGCCGTCTACCGTCCAGCCCGCGAATCCGCCTTGGCGCGACGAAGGATCCTGATCCCCCAGCCAGCTCCAGGTTTTCACCCGCAACCGACCACCGAGTTCACCCACGACATTGCCATCCGCGGCATTGAGCACCACATCGAGCAACACCCTTCGCGCCTGATCCTGCGCCGGCATCACGGCCAACACCTTCAACAACTCCGCCACCGAAACCCGGGTCTGCGGTTGCAACGACGGCAAATCCAGCAACCATTTCGGCGCTTGTCTGGCCTGCCAATACTCGCGCCACTGTGCGCCGGCAATGCCCAGGCGCGCAGGCTCAAAGTACAAGCCGCAAGACTTCACCAATGCCTGATCACGCCCGATCGTGCCGCCCGCCGTGCAGCAATAAACTTCTTCCTTCGATTGCCCGCGACATTCATAAGCGGGCTCGCGCGCGCCGGTGTCCACCAGCCAGCCGTAGACAAACAGCTTCCACAAGCTGCCCAACGGCGTCTGCAAATCATCAGGCAATGGCTCACGCGAGATCACCTGAGTCTGGCTCAACGCAAGCAATTCACCCTTGAAGCCCAGGCGCAGCGGCTCGTCCTGCGCTGTCGCCAGCGCAGGGATCAAACACAGCAACCACCAGACCAGACACCGGGTCATGTCAGTTGACCGTGACCTGACCGAGCGCCGGTTTCTGTTCCTGAGCCTGATGCTGCGGCGCGTAGACCTGCGTGAAACGCACCGGCGGCAGGTTGAACTGGCCTTTTTGGGAGAAGCGCACCAGATGACGCAGGCGCAACTCACCGCTCAGCGCATCCACTGGCACCGCATACGCCATTTGCCCCGGCTCGAAACGGGCTTTCTCCAGCGCGGTCGGCTCGGTGCCGGCCTTGCCCATCAGCTTGATGCCCCACGTGGTGCGCTCGACGTCCGCACCCGGTGGCAGCGGCACTTCGAGCATGCCGTAGCGCAGCGGTTTCGCCGCTTTGCTGGTGATGATCACTTCGTCCAGGTACAGGCTGTCGCTGGACAACGGCTTGGTGCCGACCGCTTCGAGTTTGAATTCGAACGCCTCATCACCCGGCACCAGACGCGACAGGCGACGGGTGATGGTCACCGCCATCGGATCGATTGCCGGTTGTTTGGTCTGGAAGCTCAACATGGCCCGTAGCGGGCGCTCTTGCGTTCCGGTCAGCGACAATGCCGCCGGCACTGGCGAAGAGCCCTGCCACGTCCAATACATCTCACCGGTATCACTGTAACGTTTCTTCCAGCCCTCACCCGGTGCCAATGCGATGGTCGGAGAAGCCTGCTCGATGCTGCGCTGCAACCAGGTCAGCGCCAACGCGCGTTCCAGGGTCGATTGCTGTGGCAACAGGCGTTGCAACAACGCTTGTGCATGAGCCTGATCGAAAGTCTGCAGCGACAGGTTCAGGGCTTCGACAAACGGTTGAGCGCTGGTGGCCACTTGCTGTTGCGCAGCATCCACTTGACGACTGAACGCCGGCGGCAGATTGACCTTGGCCTGACGCGCCAAAGACGCGGTCAACACCCGAGCACTGGCCAGCCCCAAGGCCGAATCCGGATCGTTCATGACCAGGCTCTCTGCACCATCGTCCATCACGCTCGCGGCATTGCCTTCGCCGGCTTTCACCAGGTCGTCGATCAAACCGCTGAGCAGCGTGTTCACCGGCAATTGCATCTGTTTGGCAAACGACAGAATCAACGCCCGCTGCAACAGTGGTGTGTTCTGCGCCTGTTTCGCGTACACCTCCAACACCCGCTGCCAGTGCTCCGGCGGCAGGCTCAGTTCCAGCACTTTGCTGGCGTGCCAGTCGGCGTAATAGGCGTAAGCGGTGAGGAATGCATCCGGCTCGCCGTCAAAGCCCCACCAAGTGAAGCACGCCGACGGCCCGGCCATTTGCACCAGACGCAGGCGGCTGTTCTGCATGATCAAACGCAAGCGATCACGGATCTGCGGGTTCGACGACAGCGTTGGATAGGCGATGCTCAGCGGCAGCAGACGGCTGGCGGTTTGTTCGACGCCGCCATACGGATAGCTCAGCAGATCGTCGAGGGCCGAACGGAACACCGCTTGCGGGCTGTCATCCAGACGCAGGCGAATATCCGTGGCGTCCGCCGGCAAGGTCAACGGCGTGTCGCCGCTGACCGCGTCCAGGCTTTGGCTCTGGGTCACCTGCCAGCCTTCGCCAGTCGCGGTCAGGCGAACGGCCAAGGCGTCAGCGGTTTTACCGTCCTGCACCAGCTCGGCGGTCCAATCGCCATTGGCCAATGTGAATGCTGGCAATGGGACATAGTTGACGCCGTTGTTCAGTGTGACCGGCACACGTTGCTCGGCACCCGCGTAATGAATCACCAGCTCAGCCTTGACCGGTTTCTCGGCCTGACTGAAAGCGAATACGCCAAGATCCGGTTTGTCGCCATTGCGGAATTTGGTCGGGCCGCTCCACTTCAGGTACAGCGGTTTTTCCGAGCGCACGAATTGCTTCTTCTGCCCGACCTGACCGTCATCGGCGATGGCGCGGGCGGTGATGCGCCAGCGGGTCAAGGAGTCCGGCATCTTGAAGGTGAAGCGGGTCTTGCCGTTGGCGTCGGTGATCAATTCCGGCTGCCACGCGGCGGTGTCGACGTCTTCACGACGCGGCCGCTCCAGCACTTTCACCCCACGCTCGCTGCGGTTGGCTTTGCCCGGCGCGCCCGGGCTGCCCGGCAGTGCCACGTCGTAGCTGATGAACGACAAACTGGCGCTGGTGCGCACGTTGTTGCGGCGCGGATGGTAGAAGAACTGGTCGATGGTCGGCGCCACTTCCGGTTGCAGCGCGTAGATCATTTCGTCGACCACGCTGACCGTCAGGTGAGCCGGAATCGGCTTGCCGGCGAACAGGGTGGTGAGGTCCACGGACACGGTATCGCCGGGCTGATACGCCTCTTTGTCGGTAGTGATCGCCACATCGATCTGTGGCGCGACCACCTTGATACCGGCGTTCTGGAAGCTGTACTGACCGCCCTTGGTGTAGAGCACGGAGAACGTCAGGTTCGGCGCGAAGTTGTCCTTCACCGCGATGCGCGCGCGGTATTGGGTGTCGCTGAGTTTTTCCATCTTCAGCCAGTCGCCGCCCTTGGACAGCAACGCCGTGGCCTCGACCTTGTCGCGCTCGAGCGACAACAACGCATCGCTGACCGGCTCGGGGAAAGTGATCAACGCGAGGGCTTCGTCGCCAGCCTTGTACTCGGGTTTGTCGAGGACGATTTCCACGGTGCCGGGCACGGCTTTGACGCCATCACCCGTGACCGAATGACCGGTCGCGCCAAGCACCCGGCCATGATCATCCTTCAGCGTCAGGTTGTAAGTGCCCGGACGGTCGAAGGCCAGGCTGAAGCCTTTGTCCTTGGCGGCGAGTTTTCCTTCGCCAGTGGTCTGATCTTCAAGTCGCACCCAGCTGTAGCTGCTCGGGTTGACCGCTTTGCTCTGCTCGCTGCCACCTTCATTGGCGTAGCTGAAGGCAACCTTGTCGCCCACCGCGCTGAACCGTTGCGGCGCGCTCAGGCGGAAACTGGCGGCACCACGGTCGATGAGGATTTCCTTGGTGGTCTTGACCCGGTACGCCGCGCCATCACTGGCGAACACGGTGAGCATGTAGCGGCTCGGTTTTTCGGCGGCGGGCAGGTCTAGCGTCGCGTTGCCCTTGGCGTCGGTGGTCAGTTCGGCGCTGGTCAGCTCCACCGGGAATTGCCCCAGATATTGCAGTTCGTTATCGACCATCGACAGTTGTTGGGCGCGCAGGCTCAGGCTCACCTTGGCGTCGGCCACCGGTTTACCGTCCGGGTACAACAACACCAGGCTGCCTTTGACCGGTTCGCCGGTACGGTAATCCTGCTTGGCCAGGTTCAGGGAGATCTCGAAGTGCGGTTTGATGTACTCAGCCACGCGGAAGGCGCTGCTGTAGGCCTGATCCTTGTAGCTGAAACGCAGCTCATAACCGCCCGCCACCGCATTGTCCGGCAACTGGAAACGGCCCTGGGTGCCGGCCTTGGAATCGAGCTTCAACGCCAACGACTGCAGCGCAGTACCGGTGGCATCGAGCACCGTCACATTGACATCGGCAGCGGTCGGCGCCACGGAATCCCGGGCATTCTTGAACTCGCGACCGACGATTTTCAACGACACCCAATCACCCGGCCGGTACAGCGGTCGATCGGTAAACGCATAGAGTTTGGTGTCGTAGATTTCGCTGTCGTAATAGAAGTTCTCGGAGACGAACACCCCGCCCTCTTCGTCCTCGCCGATCACGAACGAACGCTCGGGGCTGACGTGTTTCAGGCGCAGCAAACCATCGGCATCGGTAGCGCCACTGCTCATCACGCCCAGGCCGTCGGTCCATAGCACATTCACTTTTGGCACCGAACTGCCTTCGTGTTTGCGCGCAGCCCACACCAGCAATTCATCACCGGCAATCTTGCTCACGGCCACGGTGTTGGAGACGAACACCATAGTGGTCGCGCGGTACTTGCCGATCAGCGCTTCCACCAGATACAGGCCCGGTTTCAGGTTGCCCAACGGGATGTACACGTTGCCCGGCGAGGCGCTGACGAACTCACTGGAAGAACCAACCAGTTTCACGCCTTCAGGCGGCTGGATCGGTTTGGCTTGCCATAGCGGATAACGGAATTGGCTGACCACCGGCAGGCCCGGAATCAAAGCAAATTGTGGCTGTGCATCGTAGGGCGTTGGCGCGGCGATGGCGGTGCCCATCTTCAGTTCCGGCACTTCCTCGGTGACTTGTTTACGCGACTCGTAGGAAAACGCCCGCTGCATCACCCGACGGGATTTGCGGTACCAGTTGTCCCACAGGTACGCGAGGGTGTTCGACAGGCCTTCGCCCTTGAACTGGCCGTCGCTGACCACACGGTGCAAGTTCTTCTGGCGCTTGAGGAAATCCAGCGGCTTGTCGATGCGATACACCCGAATGTCCGCACCGCCGTAAGGCTCCATGCGGAACCGGCGATAGTCACGACCCGGCGCTTCGAGGCGTACCACCGCTTGTTCATCGCTGGCGAAACTACTGTCGGCCAACAGGAAAAAGCTTTCACCGGCTACCGGCGTATAGCCGCTCGGCTCGACGGTGTCTTCGGCGTTGACTGCCGACAGCGGCAGAACCAACGCAAGCAAAAGAGGCAGTTTTGAGCAAATGCGCAGCATGCGGGCACCGATCATTGGGAGAGAAAGTTCAGTCGATAGACGCCGATGAAGTTGGGGTTGGCTGCGTCGGGTATCCATCGGGTGTCCTTCCATGTCATGAGTTGCTGCAGGCTTGCGGAGCGCATGCCGTTGTCGGTGGGGGTGGTGGTGCCGGTGTGATAGGCGATGAAGCGGCCCATCCAGATCATCAGGTGCTGGTCATCGCCCTGATCGAAAAACATCAGGTCGCCGGGCCGGGCCTGGGCCAGGTCGCGGCCGACCAGATGGCTGTTGAACTGAATCAGTTTGATCGCGTTGACGTAGGGCCCGACCTTGCCGCCGCCCTGCTGCCATTGCTGGGCGAGGCCGCGTTGGGCGTCACTCAGTTGCAACTCCGGCGGCAGGTAGCGGTTGGACAGGCCATTGCTGCGCAGCCATTTGTCGTCATGGACTTTCAGCGCTTCGTTGGCGGCAAACCGCACCAGCCCGGCGCAGTCCTGCTGATACCAGCGCGGGCTCGGGCCTTGGGTCAATTGTTCCTGGGCGATGCGCACGAACCAGGCGCGGAATACCTGGGATTGCTGCGGGTCGAGCGCGGCGGCTTCGCTGGCGAATGTGCGGGTCCCCAGCAGCAACGCCAGCAAGCCGAGGCCTCGGATGAGTGCGGTCACAGAGCTTTCCACTCCAGCGGCAGCCATTGCCAGTGGCCGTCGGGCTCGCTGCCTTTGGGCAAGGTCAGGGCGTATTTGCCATAGCCGCCGAGGGTGCGCAGTTTCGGGATCAGGTAGGTTTGCGCGGCGTTGTAGAACACCGGCTCCATGTCCTGCGGCAGGCTGTCGAGGGTTTCCTGCTGTATTAGTTGCGCCATGGAATCGGGGCCGAAATAGATCGGCATCAGCAGGTCTTTCGGCAGCACGTCAGCCAGCGGCGGGAAGCGTTTGTCGAGGGTGCCCAGCGCTTTGTCGACGAGTTTGTCATCGAGGGAGAACAGCAGCGTCGAACCATGGCGCGCCAGGCTGACGCGCATGAAGGCTTTGCCGGTGATCGCGTCCGGCTGCTCGGCATCCTTGGCCTTATAGGGACCGAAGTTGGAGCTGACCTGGCGCTGCCACTGATGGGTTTTACCGTCCTGTTTCTCGACCACCGGGAATGCGTGCTCGGCAACATTGCCTTCGTAGGCACCGACCATCGAGCCGAACAGGTTGCCCAAGTCACCGTCGAGTTTGGCACTGTCATCGTCATTCAGGCTGGCCACCAGCAGCGGCGTGTACAGCCGCGAATCGGAGTACCAGCACAGGCCGGCGGCACCGGCCATATGTTCGGTCAGGGCCTGGGCCACGGACTCTTCGGCGCCAAGTTTCACCAGCAGCGGTTTCTGTTGTTCGGCGGCCAACGGCAAGGCCACGCAAGCGCTGGCGCCCATCGGCATGGCTTGCCAGATCGGTTTGAAGTCGAAGTCCGGCTGCTTGTCCAGTTCGTCCATGGCGAGGAAGCTGTGCCAGCCCTTGTCATCCATGTCGAAACGCAGGCCGGCAAAGTTCGGGATGAAGCGCTGATACCCCATGGCCAACACGCTGGAGTTGACCGAGAGGCGTTGTTTTACCTCGGGCGCACGCGGCGGCAGGCCGAAGGCTTCGGGGAACAGTTTGTCGCCGTTGAGCAAGGCGGCGATCGCCTTGGTCGAAACGCCGCCGGTTTCCTCCAAAGCCCCGTTATCCGGGTCGTAGAGTTTGGCCGGATTGGACAGCACCACCAATTTGTCGCCATGGGAAGCAAACACCAACGACTTGCTGGCGTTGTAGTTGAGCTGATAGAGGGTGACGGCGTCGGCACCGACTTTCACTTCGCCGAGCTTGCTCAGTTGCGAATCATCCAGCGCCACTTTCGCCAGCGGCTCCAGCACCTTGGCCAGTCCGCCGCGATCCATCACCAACAGGAAATCCTTGAGACGCCCATCCGCCCCACGCCACAGCGCCACATCCGCCGGTTGGTCGAAGAGCTGCTCGATCAGGCTGTCCTGCAGCTTCAGGTCATGCTCGTAAATAATCCGCCGCAGACTGCCAATCAAACCGAGACGGTCGGCGTGAGCTTCGTAATAGAAGACGAAATCTTCGGTCAGGGTTTCCTTGAGGAACGGCACGGCCAGCAAATCCTTGGGCAGCTGACTCAAGGAATGGGTTTCGAGCAGACCGTCCGGCCGGCTCATGCCCAGTTTGTCGCTGGCCAACTGCGCAGGCGGAGCCTTGGGTTTGTGCAGGAACCAGCCTAACCCGCCCGCTACGCCTGCCGCCAGGCACAGCCCGATCAGCAACGCCGGCCAACGACGTGGGGTTTTGGCTGCTGGTATGTCGGCGGCCGGAGTCACAGTGTTATCGCTCATGTTCACAAAACCCGATTTCATCCGTGGTGCGGGATGTTTAATAGTTGAAAGTCTTGACCAGCAGCAGGTCGCCGATCGCCCGCAAGGGCACGATGAACGTCTCGCGTTTTTCGTCGACGGTGTTTTCGTTGAGCACCAGATTGATTTGCGAGGTGATCACCTCGTTCTGGTTGCTGTTCTCATCGAAGTTATAGCCGCCGCTGCCGTAGTTGCCCCAATAGTTCACGTAAACCAGATAGGTGCCGTGCATCGGCGCAGTCATGGTGAACATTTCAGGGCCAGGGCCATCGACCCCGTCCGGGTCCAGCCCACCGCCGTTGCTCAGCGCCGGGCTAGCCCAGAACGCGTGCTGGCCGTCGGGGGTAATGATGTGCAGGTCGAGCTCGGCCTTGGGATCGTCCCAGCCCAGCACCACGCGAATCCGCGCCGGGGTGCGCAGGTTATTGGCTTCATAGAATTGAACGCGCTTGAGCGACTTGCCCTCGGAACTGCGCACTTCGACGCTGTTGGAACCGGCGCCGAACGCATACGGGCGGGCAAAACGCCCTTGATCGTCGGTGTACAGATTCAGGGGATTGCCGTTGACCGCCAGGCTGTGGGGCGGACGGAGCGTGCCGAGGGCCTTGAGCTGGCCTTCGATCATTGTGCGATTGCGCTGCACGCCCCGGTCGATGGGCGGTGTGGGATAGGCGACGCGAGGGTTTTCACTGCGGTCCAGCAAGCCGTGATAGCGCCAACCACCCACCGGTTCCGATAGCTCGGCCGTGGGCTCGGCCCGCGCCACTTGAGCGCAGACCAGCGTAATCAGCAGTGAAAGAACCCAACGCATGTGACGCCTCCTGCCATGCATAACGAAACCTGGCGCCTGATCCTCGGCGCGTTACAGATCAAAAAAACTGCGTTTCGTCAGAAGACCCTGAATATAGGGTCGTTGAAGGCGCGAAGATTAGCCATTCGGCAGTTTTTTAACAATCGGATACATCTATATTTGCGGTGGGAATCACGGTGTTTGTTGGATGTGAGCCGAATAGCGATCTTATTCGGCTCATAAAGTGAGCCGAATAAGACTATTATTCGGCTCATTCACCTTGGAGCACCCGAGTTCATGGCACCTCACTGGATCTGGCAACGGCCTGATTGGCCAAATTTCAACTGGCAAGCCGAGCGCCTGACACCGTTATTACGCGAGTGTGTGCAGGCACAAGGTCGGTTGATGGGCATGGCCAGTTCCGTAGATAGCTCACTAAGCGCGCAGAACGAACTGGATGCGTTATTGCAGAATATCGTGACGTCTTCAGCTATCGAGGGTGAACAACTTAACGTCGGCTCCGTGCGCTCTTCACTGGCGCGACGACTGGGTTTAAATCTGGTCGACGGGGATAAGGTGAGCCAACGCAGTGAAGGTCTGGCGCAATTAATGCTCGACGCCACACAGCATTTCGCTGAACCACTGACGTTGCAGCGACTACTGGATTGGCACGAGTGGCTATTTCCTGATCAAGATTCCGACTTCGCCGCCCGGCCCATCCACATTGGAGCGTTACGCGGCGATGAACCCATGCAAGTGGTTTCGGGGCGACTCGACAGGCCAACCGTTCACTTCGAAGCGCCGCCTCGCCAAGGCCTTGAGCAGCAACTGGACACATTCCTCAAATGGTTTGAAGTCAGCCGAAATCAAGCCGGCCTCGATCCATTGCTGCGGGCCGGTATCGCGCACTTCTGGTTCGTCACTTTGCACCCCTTCGACGATGGCAATGGCCGTCTCACGCGAACCATCACCGACCTGGCGCTGGCCCAGAGCGAGGCTCAGGCTATCTGCTTCTATGCCATGTCGGCGAGCATCCTGGAGGATCGTTCAGGCTATTACCGAGTGCTGGAAACCAGCCAGAAAGCCACGCTGGACATCACACAATGGCTGGAATGGTTTCTACAAACTCTCCTGCGTAGTTTGCAGCAAGCCATGAACCGTATCGAGTTGGTGCTGGCCAAAGCGCGCTTCTGGCAGGCACATCGGGAGTCCGAGCTGTCAGTTGAGCAGATCAAAGTGTTGAATCGTTTACTCGATGGCGGAGAGCGTGGTTTCGAGGAGGGAATCAGCGCCGCTCAATACCAGGCAGTGGCAAAGGTTTCCAAAGCTACCGCGACCCGTCATCTGACCGAGCTGCTGGAGAAGGGCTGCCTGAAACGCCTGCCCGGTGGCGGGCGCAGCACTCGGTATCAGATCCTTCACCCTGAGCTTGAGGCATTCTGAGTCCGGTTTTTCCGACGCGGCGACAGGGGTTTTCAGGCCCGCTCATTTGCCCATACCCCCCATGTCTGCTAGTGTCGCGCCGGTTTAACGTCAACCGGAAATAGCCGCCATGGCCCGCAAAAAAGCTGCACTGGATTTCGAACAATCCCTCGCCGACCTGCAAACGCTGGTGGAGCGTCTGGAGAACGGCGAATTGTCGCTGGAAGACTCGCTGACCGCTTTCGAGCAGGGCATCGGGCTGACCCGTGATTGCCAGGCGGCGCTGGCCCAGGCCGAGCAGAAGGTTCAAGTGCTGCTCGAGCGTGATGGCGAGTTGGCCGAGGAACCCTTCGACGCGGATCAGCCAGAATGATTGCAGCGTATTCGGCAGCCAGCCAGGCCCGCGTCAATGCAGCACTGGAAACCCTGTTCAACCCGCCGAGCCCTGAGCTCGCCCGCCTCTATGAAGCCATGCGCTACAGCGTGATGAATGGCGGCAAGCGCGTACGTCCGCTGCTGGCCTACGCCGCGTGTGAAGCGCTGGGCGGCAAGGCCGAGCAAGCCAACGGCGCAGCCTGCGCGGTTGAGCTGATCCATGCCTATTCGCTGGTGCACGACGATTTGCCGGCCATGGACGATGACGACCTGCGTCGCGGCCAGCCGACCACCCACAAGAAATTCGACGAAGCCTGCGCGATTCTCGCCGGCGACGGTTTGCAGAGCCTGGCCTTCAGCGCCCTGCTCGACCCACGCCTGAGCTCGTCGGATACCGAAACCCGGCTGCAGATGGTCAGCGCCCTGGCGCTGGCGGCAGGCCCGGCGGGCATGGTCGGCGGGCAAGCCATCGATCTTGGCTCGGTGGGGCTGAAGCTCGATCAAAAAGCCCTTGAATACATGCATCGGCACAAGACCGGCGCGTTGATCGAAGTCAGCGTCAAACTCGGTGCCCTGGCCAGTGGCCGTGCCGAGAAGGACGAACTGAAGTCGCTGCAAAGTTATGCACAGGCCATCGGCCTGGCATTTCAGGTCCAGGACGACATTCTCGACGTCGAAAGTGACACCGCCACCCTAGGTAAACGCCAGGGCGCCGACATCGCCCGGGACAAGCCGACCTACCCGGCACTGCTCGGTCTCGACGCGGCCAAGGCCTACGCTCTGGAACTGCGCGACCAGGCCCTGCACGCACTGCGACCGTTTGACGCGGCAGCCGAGCCCTTGCGCGATCTGGCCCGGTACATCGTTGACCGCCGCAACTGACGGCGTATCCGCCAAAAAAGACCAACGCGTGGGCAGGGGGCGATGCATCAGGTAAACTGCCGCATCTTTTATACCTATAACGATTCGCCTGATGCCCACGACGTTTCATGAGATTCCCCGTAAGCGCCCGACCACGCCCCTGCTCGACCGTGCCAACACGCCGGAAGGCCTGCGCCGGTTAGGCGAAGCCGAGCTGGAAACCCTGGCTGATGAGTTGCGCCTGGAATTGCTCTACACGGTCGGCCAGACCGGTGGGCATTTCGGTGCTGGCCTGGGCGTGATCGAGCTGACCATCGCGTTGCACTACGTTTTCGACACCCCGGACGACCGGCTGGTGTGGGACGTGGGTCATCAGGCCTATCCGCACAAAATCCTCACCGGCCGTCGCGCGCGCATGAGCACCCTGCGCCAGAAGGATGGCATCGCCGCCTTCCCGCGTCGTTCCGAGAGCGAGTACGACACCTTTGGCGTCGGCCACTCCAGCACCTCGATCAGCGCAGCGCTGGGCATGGCCATTGCCGCCCGCCTGCAACACAGTGATCGCAAGGCGATCGCGGTGATCGGCGACGGCGCACTGACCGCCGGCATGGCCTTCGAGGCGCTGAACCACGCGCCGGAAGTGGACGCCAACATGCTGGTGATCCTCAACGACAACGATATGTCGATCTCGCGCAACGTCGGCGGGTTGTCGAACTATCTGGCGAAAATCCTTTCCAGCCGCACTTACGCAAGCATGCGCGAAGGCAGCAAAAAGGTCCTGTCGCGCCTGCCCGGCGCCTGGGAAATCGCCCGTCGCACCGAAGAATATGCCAAAGGCATGCTGGTCCCTGGCACGCTGTTCGAAGAGTTGGGCTGGAACTACATCGGCCCGATCGATGGCCACGACCTGCCGACCCTGATCGCCACCCTGCGCAACATGCGCGATCTGAAAGGCCCGCAATTCCTGCACGTGGTCACCAAAAAAGGCAAAGGCTTCGCCCCGGCGGAAGTCGACCCGATCGGTTACCACGCCATTACCAAACTCGAACCGCTGGACGCTCCGGCCGCCGCGCCGAAAAAAGCCAGCGGGCCGAAATATTCCGGTGTGTTTGGTGAGTGGCTGTGCGACATGGCCGCAGCCGATCCGCGCCTGGTCGGGATCACCCCGGCGATGAAGGAAGGCTCCGACCTGGTGGCCTTCAGCGAACGCTTCCCGACGCGCTATTTCGACGTGGCGATTGCCGAGCAACACGCCGTGACCCTGGCAGCCGGCATGGCCTGTGAAGGCGCCAAACCGGTGGTGGCGATCTATTCGACCTTCCTGCAACGCGGTTACGACCAGCTGATTCATGACGTCGCGGTACAAAACCTCGACGTACTGTTCGCCATCGACCGCGCCGGCCTGGTGGGCGAAGACGGCCCGACGCACGCAGGCAGCTTCGACCTGTCGTTCCTGCGTTGCATCCCCGGCATGCTGGTGATGACCCCGAGCGACGAAAACGAACTGCGCAAAATGCTCAGCACCGGCCACCTGTACAACGGCCCGGCGGCGGTGCGTTACCCGCGTGGCACCGGCCCGAATGCACCGATCGCGAAAGACCTCGAACCGATCGAAATCGGCAAGGGCGTGGTTCGTCGTCAGGGCAGCACAGTCGCCCTGCTGGTGTTCGGCGTGCAACTGGCCGAGGCACTGAAAGTCGCCGAGAAGCTGGATGCAACGGTCGTCGACATGCGTTTCGTCAAACCGCTCGACGAAGCACTGGTTCGCGAAATCGCCGGCAGTCACCAATTGCTGGTGACCGTCGAAGAGAACGCGATCATGGGCGGCGCCGGTGGCGCGGTCAGCGAGTTCCTCGCCCGCGAGAACATCCTAAAGTCGGTGCTGCACCTGGGCTTGCCAGACATCTACGTCGAACACGCCAAGCCTGCGCAAATGCTCGCCGAATGCGGGCTGGATGAAGCCGGGATCGAAGAGGCGGTGCGTCAGCGCCTGCAATTGCTGAATATCTGATCCTCTGGCTGCATGCAAAACCCTGTGGCGAGGGAGCTTGCTCCCGCTCGGCTGCGCAGCAGCCGCAATCCAAGCCGACATGGCCACGTGGAAAGAACTCGTTGCCAGGTTTTGGGGCTGCTTCGCAGCCCAACGGGAGCAAGCTCCCTCGCCACAGGTTAAAGATCGGGGGCGATCAACTGACAGAGCTTGGCCGTCGCTTCGATCATCTGCCCACTCGGTCGTTCCAGGCCTTTATCCGTCACTAACAGCAATTGCCCCTGCGCCACCGCCGTCACCTGGGGCCAAGCCTTCCACGCCTCGAGCTGCGCCTGATCGCTGGCCAGAATCACCTCGGGGTTGCGCTGCAACACCGCCTCCACACTGACCTGCGCTGCAGGCTGTGGCAGATCGGTAAACACATTGCTTGCCCCGCAAACCTGTAGCGCATCACTGATGATCTGCCTTCCGCCCACGGTGTACAGCGGCCGATCCCAGACTTGATAAAACACCCGCAGCGGCTCATCCCTTCGATAGCGCTGGCGCAGGGAGTCGAGTCGCTGACGCAGTTTTTTGGCCAATGCAACGCCCCGCTCCGCTCGCCCTAGTTGCGCGGCTATCGCTTCGATCTGCACAGTGAGTTGTTCGAGGTTATGCGGTTCAGCGACGTAGGTGGGGATGTTCAGCCGTTTGAGCTGTTCACGCTGAGCCGGCCCCACACTGCCCGGCCAGAGCAGCAGTAAATCGGGCTTGAGGCTGAGCAACCGTTCGATGTCCAACTGACCGTAGCGGCCCACCGAAGGAATGTCTTTGAGCTCGGCCGGACGCTCACCGGCATCCAGCACACCGACCAGCAGGTCAGCCGAATTCAGTTCAATCACGATTTCGGAAAGCGACGGTGCCAGGCTGACAACCCGCTCGGCCGCAGCTGCCGGACCACCGATGGCCAGCAACAGGACTGCCAACCAGACGCAGCGCATCAGCCGAGTTGACGCGGGATACGGTAGAGGTAGAACAGCACCGCCGTCGACAACGCCAGCAGCATCAGCGGCACGGCTTCCAGACCAACGAAGACTGCCAGTGCGCCGATCCAGGCGGGCAGGCCGGCGACCAGAAACGCAGCACGGCGTTTCGCGGCCAGGGCGATCCAGGCGGCGGGTTCTTCAGGGGTATCGAGGGCTTTTTGGGTCGCGATCAGCGCATGTTTGTAACCGCCAAAGAACTTCAGGCTGACAAACATCGACGCCACACCGGCAATGAAAAACGGCATGGCCAACACCGGCAGAATCGCCTCGCTTTGGCCGAATAAGCCATTGACCACGAACAGCGGCAGCAAGGCCAACGCCAGGTATTGCCACCAGCTGACGGACAGTCGCCGTCGTACCTGACCGCGGGTCACGCCCTGTCAGCCTCGCCCTGGTGCTCGTTGCCCATCATGTGGTCGAGCTTGCTGGCCTTGGTCGCCAGGTAGAGTTTGTTATGCGGGTTGTGCCCTGTGTGCAACGGCACGCGCTCGGCAACCACGATGCCCATGTCAGTCAAGGCTTTGACCTTGCGTGGGTTGTTGGTCATCAGTCGCAGGGATTTCACGCCCAGATGCTCCAGCATTGGCAGGCACATGGCGTAGTCGCGCTGATCGGCGGCGAAACCCAGACGCTCGTTGGCTTCAACGGTGTCAGCACCGCCGTCCTGCAATTCATAGGCGCGGATCTTGTTCAGCAGGCCAATGCCGCGACCTTCCTGACGCAAGTAGAGCAATACGCCACGGCCTTCACGGGCGATCGCCTGCAACGCCGCCTCGAGTTGCGAACCGCAGTCGCAACGCTGGCTGAACAAGGCATCGCCGGTCAGGCATTCGGAGTGCAACCGGCCGAGTACCGGCGCACCGTCGGCGATCTCACCCAGACTCAACACCACGTGCTCGCGCCCGTTCTCTTCATCGAGAAAGCCGTGCATGGTGAATTGCGCAAAAGGCGTTGGCAGCTTGGAAGCGGCGACAAAAACGACAGGCACCGGTGTGCTCCTGATCTATAAGTACTGAAGATTCGCAGAGGCGGCATTGTAACAGCACGTTCCTACAGACGCTTAGGCTGAATTATCGGCCATAACGATCAAAAAGTTTGATATCTGCCCCGCGCCCGCATTGAACGTTTTCATTTCGAGCCGAACGGATAGGGCTGTTTCCAGCGTTCGAAGACCGGTTTCAGCTGACCGCTTTTTACCAGCAATTCCATACGCTGGTCGAACAGCACCATCAACTGCCGTGCCCGAGGGGTATCGGCGAAGCACAGGTACAGCGGTAAATCCGCGATGTGCGTGCGGCGGAACTGCGACGGATCCTTGGCTCGGCTGACGATAGAGTTAACCTCGTCCAGCGCGTCAATGTAGTAGTCGACGTGGTTGTGGATCAGCATCGGCAGAATCCCGGTACGCCGCGCGACTTCGTTATAGCGCTGCACGTTGGGCAGGTAAGCCTGGTACTTGTAGCCGCGTACCCAGGCCAAACGGTAATTGCCAAGATTTTCCGGGGTCGGCGCCGGATTGGTGGCCAGGCCCAGTGCATAGATCGGATCGGTATCGAAACTCCAGCGCGGATAGAGCACGTCACTGACTTCATCCCGATAGGCACCGACACACGCGTCCACTTCGCCACGCTGTGCCAGGCCCGTGGCGCGTGTATACGGTTCGATTCGAATATCCAGTTTGACGCCCGCAGGCTCGAACACTTCGCGCAACACGTCCCAGCCCAAACCACGACCATCGGCGGCGGTAAAGTCTTCCCACGCTTCGCTGGCCAGGTGAATCACGGACGGCGTCGTCGGTGCATCCCCCGCCTGGGCGAACGAGCAAAACGTCGCGAAAACCATCACCATCAACCAGCGGGCCATCTTTCGTCCTCGACTGTAGCCTTCAGGCGAAAAGCCAGACCAGCCCTTGCATCGCCAACCACGCGAACACCCCCGCCAGCACGTCGTCGAGCATGATCCCGACGCCACCGTGCACATGCCGGTCGATCCAGCGAATCGGCCACGGCTTGAGGATGTCGAAGAAGCGGAACATCAGGAACCCCGCCAACAACCAATACCAACCTTGCGGCACCAGCCACAGGGTGATCCACATCCCGACCATTTCGTCCCAGACGATGCCTTCATGGTCGTGCACGCGCAAATCGTCGGCGACCTTGCCGCACAGCCAGAAGCCGAACAGCATGGTGATGCCGAGCATCAGCCAGTAGCCCCAGTCGGGCAGCATCTGCCACAGCGGAATGAAGGGTAACGCCACCAACGAACCCCAGGTGCCCGGCGCTTTTGGCAGAGTGCCCGAGCCGAAGCCGAACGCCAGGAAATGCCACGGATTGCGCCAGACCGACGGTGGTACGAACTCCGACGGAACCTGTTTGGGATGATCTGTCACGGTGTCTCCCGAAAATGTTGGTAACCCCGGATTGGCGGGGTGATGTCGTGTCCGTCGGCGTCCAGCAGAATCACGCCCTGCCCTGCAACCACCTGCCCGAGCACATGGATCGGCCAGCCGTCCGCCAGTAACGATGGCAACTCGGCAGGCGGTAAGGTGAAGGCCAGCACGTAATCATCACCACCACTCAGGGCAGCCTGCTCAGCGCCGGATTGACCAAGGAAAGCCAGCAGCGCCTTCGACAACGGCAGCCTGCTGCGCTCTACCCGAATCCCGACTTTCGACGCCAGGGCAATATGCCCGCAGTCGGCGAGCAGGCCGTCGGAGATGTCCAGCGCGGCGGTGGCCTTGCCACGCAAGGCCTGGCCCAACGCCAGTTGCGGTTGCGGCGACCAGTAGTGGGCCAGCAATGGATCGGCGATGGCCGCTTCGGCAGTCCGCTGGCCGAGCACCAGCGGCAATGCGCCCGCGCCGTTACCCAGTTCACCGCCCACACAGAGTAAATCGCCCGGCCGTGCGCCGCTGCGGGTCAGCGGCAGACCGGTCGGCACCCGGCCGAACACGGTCATGGTCAGGCTCAACGGCCCGCGAGTGGTATCGCCGCCCACCAGTGCCACACGGCAATTCTGCGCCATGAGGTTCAAACCACGAGCGAACGCTTCCAGCCAATCGGAAGTCCCGGTCGGCAAGGTCAAGGCAAGGGTAAAGGCAACGGGGGTGGCGCCCATGGCGGCCAGGTCACTGACGGCCACGGCCAGCGAGCGCTGGCCGAGCAGAAACGGATCGCAGGGGTCGGCGAAATGCACACCGGCCACCAGCGTATCGGTAGAAATCGCCAACTGCTCCCCGGGAGGAACAGCCAGCAAGGCGCAGTCGTCGCCGATCCCGAGGGCAACGCCTTCACCGCCCTGCGCGCAAGGCGCGGCGGCGAAGAAGTTGCGGATCAGCTCAAACTCACCCATGGCAATGGCAATTCAAGCGCCGATCAGCGCTTGAACGCCTTCACTTCGGCTTCACGCAGACGCGGGGCCAGCTTGTCGAGCACACCGTTGACGAACTTGTGGCCGTCGGTGGAACCGAAGACCTTGGCCAGTTCGATACCTTCGTTGATCACCACGCGGTACGGCACGTCGACACGCTTGAGCAGTTCCCAGGTGGACAGGCGCAGAACCGCCAGTTCAACCGGGTCCAGCTCTTCGATGGTCAAGTCCAGGCAAGGCTTGAGCGCGGTGTCGATCTCGGTCTTGAACTGCGGAACCCCGTGCAGGATTTCGCGGAAGTACGCGCCATCGACATCGGTAAAATCGTTATCGACCCGGAACTGCGCTTCGATCTCGTTCAGCGACTGCTTGGCCATGTGCCATTGGTACAGCGCCTGGGTCGCGAGCTGACGGGCCTCGCGACGCTTTGCGCTTTTCGATGGCTTGCCGGCATCCGCAGGCTTTGGATCGCGCGGGTTGAAACGATCGCTATCGTCGCTAATCACTTGGCCTCCAACTGCGCCAGCAGGCTGACCATTTCCAGAGCGGACAGGGCAGCTTCAGCACCTTTGTTACCGGCCTTGGTGCCGGAACGTTCGATGGCTTGTTCGATGGAATCAACGGTCAGTACGCCGAAAGCGACCGGTACGCCGAACTCCATGGACACCTGGGCCAGGCCCTTGGTGCACTCGCCAGCCACGTATTCGAAGTGCGGAGTGCCGCCACGAATGACCGCGCCCAGGGCGATGATTGCCGCGAACTCGCCCTTCTGAGCGACTTTCTGCGCAACCAGCGGGATTTCGAAGGCGCCAGGCGCACGGATGATGGTGATGTCGCTTTCGCTCACGCCATGGCGAACCAGGGCATCAACTGCACCGCTGACCAGGCTTTCAACCACGAAGCTGTTGAAACGGCCCACTACCAGAGCGTAGCGGCCTTTAGGGGCGATGAAGGTACCTTCGATGGTCTTCAGGGTCATTCGTTAGATCTCTTAAAGAGCCGGGACGCGTTTTCTACGCATCCCTCAGTGATGTGTTAGCCGCGAATCAAGGACTGGAAACAACCGGTCATTATTCGGAGGGCACGTATTCTACAACTTCCAGATCGAAACCGGATATCGCATTAAATTTCATCGGCGCACTCATCAGGCGCATTTTGCGCACGCCCAGGTCCCGAAGGATCTGCGAGCCGGCACCGACGATGCTGTAGGTGGTCGGTTTTTTCACTGCGCTGTGGTCGGCGGTTTCGCGGATATGCGCCAGCAACACGTCGCCATCGAGCGGGTGACCGAGCAACAGCACCACACCGCTGCCAGCCTCGGCAACCGCGGCCATGGCGGCGCGCAGGCTCCAGCGGCCCGGTTGCTTGACCATCAGCAGGTCACGCAGCGGGTCCATGTTGTGCACCCGAACCAGGGTCGGTTCTTCGGCGCACACGTTGCCCAGGGTCAGGGCCATGTGCACGTCGCCTTCCACCGAATCACGATAGGTCACCAGGTTGAACTGGCCCAGTTCGCTGTCCAATGGCTGCTCGGCAATCCGCTGAACGGTACGTTCGTGGATCATCCGGTAGTGGATCAGGTCGGCAATGGTGCCGATCTTGATGTTGTGCTCGGCGGCAAACGCTTCGAGTTCGGCGCGACGGGACATGGTGCCGTCGTCATTCATCACTTCGCAGATCACACCGCTCGGTTCAAAACCGGCCATGCGCGCCAGGTCGCAGGCCGCTTCGGTATGGCCGGCGCGGGCCAGGGTGCCGCCGGCCTGGGCCATCAGCGGGAAGATGTGGCCAGGGCTGACGATGTCTTCAGCCTTGGCGTCTTTGGCGGCAGCGGCTTGTACGGTACGCGCACGGTCGGCCGCGGAGATACCGGTGGTCACGCCTTCGGCGGCTTCGATGGACACGGTGAACTTGGTGCCGAAGCCGGAACCGTTGCGTGGCGCCATCAATGGCAGCTTGAGCAGTTCGCAGCGCTCGCGGCTCATTGGCATGCAGATCAGGCCACGGGCGTGCTTGGCCATGAAGTTGATGTGCTCAGCCTTGCAGCACTCGGCGGCCATGATCAGGTCGCCTTCGTTCTCGCGGTCTTCGTCATCCATGAGGATGACCATCTTGCCTTGGCGGATGTCTTCAACCAGTTCTTCGATGCTATTGAGCGCCACAAGGCACCCCCTTGAGTCAGGATTTGAGGTAGCCGTTTTGGGCCAGAAAGCTTTCAGTAATAGTGCCGCCAGACTTCTGCGAAGAGCCAGGCTCAGCAGCTTTGTCACCCAGCAGCAGGCGCTCCAGATAACGGGCCAGCAGATCGACCTCCAGGTTCACCCGGCGACCTGGCTTGTAAGAAGCCATGATGGTTTCACTCAGGGTGTGCGGAATGATCGTCAGCAGGAATTCGGCACCATCGACCGCGTTCACCGTCAGGCTGGTGCCGTCGACGGTAATCGAACCTTTATGGGCGATGTACTTGGCCAGTTCTTTCGGCGCACGGATGCGAAATTCCACGGCGCGGGCATTGTCGGTGCGCGAGACCACTTCGCCGACACCATCGACGTGACCGCTGACCAAGTGCCCACCGAGGCGGGTGGTCGGGGTCAGGGCTTTTTCCAGATTCACTGGGCTGCCGCTCTTGAGGTCATTCATGGCGGTGCAGTCGAGGGTTTCGCGACTGACGTCCGCCGCAAAGCCATTGCCCGGCAGTTCAACCGCCGTCAGGCACACGCCGTTGACGGCAATGCTGTCGCCCAGTTTGACGTCGCTCAGGTCGAGCTTGCCGGTTTCTACGTAAACCCGCACATCTCCGCCTTTTGGGGTCAATGCACGAATACTGCCGATGGATTCGATGATGCCGGTAAACATGGAGTCCTCCTCGAGAACAGGGCCTTCTGGGCTGCAGCCGGGAATTATACGCTGACCGTTGGGACAGGTATGGCAATGACTCGCCAGTCATCGCCAACCGCGCGGATTTCGGTAATTTTGAGCTCGGGCGCATCTTTCATCTGCGCCAGCGGCCAGTCCAGTAACGGGCGCGCCGTGGAGCCGAGAAACTTGCCGGCAATGAAAATCTGGAACTCGTCCACCAACCCTTGCTGAGCAAACGCCCCGGCCAGACGCGGACCGGCTTCGACCAGCACCTCGTTGACGTCACGGGCAGCCAGTTCAACCAGCAACTTGCGCAGGTCGACCTGGCCATCGTCGCCCGCCACGATCAGGCACTCCGGACCGTTGGCGTATTGCTCTTCGATCGCCATGCACGTCGCAACCAACGCCGGACCAGCCTTGAAAAACGGCGCGTCCAGCGGCACCCGCAGGCGACCGTCGATCAGCACGCGCAGTGGCGGACGGCTCATGGCCAAGGCGGTTTGTTCGGGATCGAGGCCCAATTCATCGGCACGCACGGTCAAACGGGCATTGTCCGCCAGCACCGTGTCGGCGCCGGTCAGCACCACGCTGGCCTGCGCGCGCAGCCGTTGTACCGCCGAGCGCGCCGCCGGGCCGGTAATCCATTGGCTCTCGCCGCTTTCCATCGCTGTGCGACCGTCGAGGCTCATGGCCAACTTGACCCGCACGAACGGCAAGCCGTGTTCCATGCGCTTGAGGAAGCCTTCATTGAGCTTGCGCGCCTCACCTTCCAGCACGCCGCTTTCGGTGGCGATTCCCGCCTGGGCCAGACGTTGCAGACCGCGACCGGCAACTTCCGGGTTCGGGTCCTGCATCGCCGCAACGACGCGCGCCACACCGGCATTCACCAGCGCATCGGCGCAGGGCGGTGTACGTCCGTGGTGGCTGCACGGTTCCAGGGTCACGTAAGCCGTGGCGCCTCGCGCCTTGTCACCGGCGGCACGCAAGGCGTGGACTTCGGCATGGGGCTCGCCGGCGCGCACATGCCAGCCTTCGCCGACAATCTGCCCGTCACGCACCACCACGCAGCCAACCCGCGGGTTGGGGTGCGTCGTGTAATGACCTTTGCGCGCCAGTTCCAGGGCACGGGCCATGTAATGGGCGTCGAGGATGGCTTGTTCCGGGGAGGTGGTCATTCTTTCACCGGTTCACGGGCGAGGCGATCGATCTCTTCGCGGAACTCGTTGAGGTCCTGGAAGCGTCGGTACACCGAAGCGAAGCGGATATAGGCGACTTCATCAAGCTTTTTCAGCTCGGCCATCACCAGTTCGCCGACCACGAGGGATTTGACCTCGCGCTCGCCAGTGGCGCGCAGCTTGTGTTTGATGTGCACCAGCGACGATTCCAGGCGCTCGACACTCACCGGGCGCTTCTCCAGCGCTCGCTGCATGCCGGCACGAAGTTTTTCTTCGTCGAACGGCTGGCGACTGCCGTCGGTTTTGATCAGGCGCGGCAACACCAGTTCAGCGGTTTCGAACGTCGTGAAGCGTTCGCCGCAGGCCAGGCATTCACGCCGGCGGCGCACCTGTTCGCCCTCGGCGACCAGACGCGAGTCGATGACCTTGGTGTCGTTGGCACCGCAGAAGGGACAGTGCATGGTGGCAGGCAACAAAAAATGGGAGGGCCATGGTAGCGCATCCCCGTGGCAAGACAAGCCATAGGGTTTGCGGTATACAGACGGGCTATAATGTTTTCACCTTGCTGGAGCCGCCAATGTCGTTACGACCGCTCGTTTTGCTCAGTCTTTTCAGCCTGCTGGTGGCCTGTGGCAGCGATGCACCCAAGCCCCAGCCACCAACACCAGGCCCAGCGCCGCAACAGGCGCAGAAGAAAGCCAAGGCGTCTGCCGAGCTCGGCCCGCTGCCGGCTTACCAACGTGAAATCAGTGGCACCCTGATGGGCGTGCCGGCCGACGCCGAAGTCGAACTGGCGCTGCTGGTGATCGACGAAAAGGATCGCCCGCAACAATTGCTCGCCAATGCCAACCTGATCGGCACCAATCAGGTGTTGCCGTTTCGCCTGCGTTTCAACCCTGAATCCTTCCCGGTTGGCGCTCGCGTTGAACTGCGCGGCCGCGCCAGCCAGTCCGGGCAGTTGATTCTGCATCTGCCGGCGCAACTCATCACCCAGCCGACGACCCAGGCCCTGGGTCAGTTGCAATTCGTCAAAGCGCCATGATTGCACCGCTCGACCTGCAACAGGCGTTGGGTGAACTGCTCGGTGACGCACAGCTTGTAGCCTGTGAATTGCCGGGCACCGAGCTGAAACTCTGGCTGATCGACGGCGACAACATGGATCGCGCCTTCAGCCCCGAAGAAACCCGGCGGATTCTCCACGAGCCGCCGTACTGGAGTTTCTGCTGGGCCAGTGGGCTGGCCGTGGCCCGCTATCTCGCCGAACACCCGCACTGGGTCGTAGGCAAACGGGTGCTGGATTTCGGCGCCGGTTCCGGCGTGGCTGCGATTGCGGCCGTGAAGGCCGGGGCGCTGGAAGTGGTGGCCTGTGACCTGGACCCGCTGGCGATTGCCGCGTGTCGGGCGAACGCCGAACTCAATGATGTGCAGCTGCGCTACTCGACGGATTTTTTCGCCGAAGCGGATCGATTTGATCTGGTTCTGGTGGCCGACGTGTTGTACGACCGGGAGAATCTGCCGCTACTCGACGAGTTTCTCAGCCGTGGCCGGGAAGCGTTGGTGGCGGATTCACGGGTGCGGGATTTTCGCCATCCGCTGTATCAGCGCATCGAGATGCTGCAGGCGATGACCTTGCCGGACCTGGCCGAACCCGAAGAGTTTCGGCATGTGAGCCTTTACCACGCGCGGCGCGGTTAGCAAAAAGCTTCGCGGGCAAGCCTCGCTCCTACAGGGTTGGGTGGCGATTTCGAAATCAGCGCGGACCTGTAGGAGCGAGGCTTGCCCGCGAAGACGTCCTGCCTGGCAGCACATCACTCAATGATCACCCCGCTTTCAGCCGCCCCCCACCAAGCCTTATAGTGGCCTCATCCACGCTTTTACGAGATCCCCCATGAGTCAGGAAACGCCGTACATCTTCGACGCCACGACTGCCGATTTCGACCAGTCGGTGATCGAGAACTCTTTCCACAAACCGGTACTGGTGGATTTCTGGGCCGAATGGTGTGCGCCGTGCAAGGCCTTGATGCCGATGCTGCAAACCATCGCCGAGAGCTATCAGGGTGAGTTGCTGCTGGCCAAGGTCAACTGCGACATCGAGCAGGACATTGTTGCGCGTTTCGGCATTCGCAGCCTGCCGACCGTGGTGCTGTTCAAGGACGGTCAGCCGGTGGACGGTTTTGCCGGTGCGCAACCGGAATCCGCAGTGCGCACGATGCTCGAACCTCATGTGCAAATGCCGCCTCCAGCCGCCGCCGACCCGTTTGAACAGGCTCAGGCGCTGTTCGATGAAGGCCGTTTCGCCGACGCCGAAGCCACACTCAAAGTCTTGCTGACTGAAGACAACACCAATGCCAAGGCACTGATCCTCTACGCCCGCTGCCTTACCGAGCGCAGCGAGCTGAGTGAAGCGCAAACCGTACTCGACGCGGTCAAGACCGACGAACACAAGGCCGCGCTGGCCGGCGCCAAGGCGCAGATCCAGTTTCTCGGTCAGGCCAGGGATTTGCCGGATGCGGCAGACCTGAAAGCACGCCTGGCGAAAAACCCGCAGGACGATGAGGCGGTCTATCAACTGGCGATCCAGCAACTGGCCCGTCAGCAATACGACGCGGCGCTGGATGCGTTGCTGAAACTGTTCATCCGCAATCGCAGCTACAACGAAGGCTTGCCACACAAGACCTTGCTGCAAGTGTTCGAACTGCTGGGCAACGATCACCCGTTGGTGACCACGTACCGTCGCAAGCTGTTTGCCGCGCTCTATTAAGCTCTTTTTTGCGGCTTACTCGATCCAGCTGTAGAGCGGTGTATCCCCGCCGCTCACCACTTTGACATCTGCGCAGTGGCGCAAGCGCACCAACAAGCGCTTGCCCGCCGCTGCGCTGCCGGTCAGCCCTTCCAGTTGCTCCAGCAAATCCGGCCCACTCAATTGCCTGGCCTTGCGCAGCAATTCTTTGGCAATCTGCCATAGCGCATCATCCTGATTCACCGGTTTGACCGGTGTTGCACTCGCCTCGGGTTTGGCAGCCTGCAACTGCGCACCGAGCTGCGCCCAGTCGCCCTCATCCAGTTCAAGGGTCAAATCCACCGGCCAGTCGCCGATGCTTCCGCGTATTCGCAACATAAGTCTGCTCCAGCACATACCTGACTCGCATGCTCCCATGGGTCTTGCACAACGCCAAGCAGACGGTCAAACTCTCGGCACTTTCGTTATAAGATTACATAACAAATTTTTCATTTTACTTTTCGGAGACCCGTCATGCGCCGTCTGCTGCTCGCTTTGCCGTTTGCCTTGTTACCGCTGGCTGTCGCCCACGCGGCTGTCGAGCAAGATCACGACCATGAGCACGGCAGCCTCGGTGCCCACGAACACGGCGTCGGTCGCTTGAATGCGGCGCTGGACGGCCAGACCCTGGAGCTGGAGCTGGAAAGCCCGGCAATGAACCTGGTGGGGTTCGAGCACGCCGCCACCACCGATGCCGACAAGGCCAAAGTCGCCGCCGTCCGTGCTCAACTGGAAAAACCACTGACACTGTTCAACCTGCCGAAAGCCGCCGGTTGCGTGGTCGCGACCCAGGAGCTGGAAAGCCCGTTGTTCGGTGACAAACCGGATGCCGACGATGAGCATGAAGAAGCCAAGGATGGTCACGAGCATCAACATGACCACAGCGAAATCCACGCCCGTTACCAATTCAGCTGCTCGGCCCCGGGCGCGCTGAAGACCCTGGACCTGGCGACTGTCTTCAACACGTTCCCGGCTACCCAGAAGATTCAGGTACAACTGATCAGCCCGAGCGGACAGCAAGGGGTTGAAGTGACGGCCAAAACCGCCGCCCTGAAATTCTGATCCGACACCGCTCCCACAGGGTTCACCATCAACCTGACCGGTTTCACATGACCCAAGCACTCATCGAACTGTCCGACCTGGGCTTCAGCTGGCCCGGTCACCCGCCGCTGCTGGACATCCCGGCGTTTCGCCTGGAGCCTGGTGAAACCCTGTTCCTCAAAGGCCCCAGCGGCAGCGGCAAGACCACGCTGCTCGGCTTGCTCGGCGGTGTGCAAAAGCCTGATCGCGGCAGCATCCGGCTGCTCGGCCAGGAATTGACCGAACTGTCTGCCGGGGCTCGCGACCACTTCCGTGTCGATCACACCGGCTACATCTTCCAGCAATTCAACTTGCTGCCGTTTCTGTCGGTGCGGGAGAACGTCGAATTGCCCTGTCACTTCTCGAAACTGCGCGCCGAGCGGGCGAAACAGCGCCACGGCAGCGTCGATCAGGCCGCCGCCACCCTGCTCGCCCATCTGGGCCTGAAGGACGAAAACATTCTGGGCCGCCGCGCCGATTCACTGTCCATCGGCCAGCAGCAGCGGGTCGCTGCCGCGCGTGCACTGATCGGTCAGCCGGAACTGGTGATCGCCGACGAACCGACCTCGGCACTGGATTACGACGCTCGCGAAAACTTCATTCGCCTGTTGTTCGCCGAATGCCGCGAAGCCGGCTCGAGCCTGTTGTTCGTCAGCCACGATCAGAGCCTCGCGCCGCTGTTCGATCGCCACCTGTCGCTGGCCGATCTCAATCGCGCCGCCACCCCGTCCGAGGTTTGAGATGTATTTGTTTCGTCTAGCCATGGCCAGCCTCGCTAACCGTCGCTTCACCGCGATCCTCACCGCGTTCGCCATCGCCCTGTCGGTCTGCCTGCTGCTGGCGGTGGAGCGGGTGCGCACCGAGGCCAAGGCCAGTTTCGCCAGCACCATCAGCGGCACCGATCTGATCGTCGGCGCGCGTTCCGGCTCGGTGAACCTGCTGCTGTATTCGGTATTCCGCATCGGCAACGCCACCAACAACATCCGCTGGGACAGCTTCGAGCAGTTCGCCAACAACCCGAAAGTGAAGTGGGCGATCCCGATGTCCCTCGGCGATTCCCATCGTGGTTATCGGGTGATGGGCACCACTGAGGCGTACTTCGAGCATTACCAGTATGGCCATCAACAGCATCTGGAACTGGCCGACGGCCGTGCCTTCGCCAGCGATCCATTCGAAGTGGTGCTCGGCGCCGAAGTGGCCGACGCGCTGCACTACAAACTCGGCGACAAACTGGTGCTGGCCCATGGCGTGGCGGCGATCAGCCTGGTCAAGCATGACGACAAACCGTTCACCGTGGTCGGCATTCTCAAACGCACCGGCACCCCGGTGGACCGCACGCTGCACATCAGCCTCGGCGGCATGGAAGCGATCCACATCGACTGGCACAACGGTGTACCGGCGCGGGGTAACGGTCGGGTCAGTGCCGATCAGGCGCGTAACATGGACCTGACGCCGCAAGCGATCACCGCGTTCATGCTCGGCCTTAACAACAAGATTTCGACCTTCGCGCTGCAACGTGAAATCAACGAATTCCGTGGCGAACCGATGCTGGCGATCCTGCCAGGTGTGGCGTTGCAGGAACTGTGGAGTTTGATGAGCACGGCGGAAAAAGCCTTGTTCGTCGTCTCGCTGTTCGTGGTGCTGACCGGGTTGATCGGCATGCTCACGGCGATTCTCACCAGCCTCAACGAGCGGCGCCGGGAGATGGCGATTCTGCGTTCAGTGGGCGCGCGGCCTTGGCATATCGCGACTTTACTGGTGCTGGAAGCGTTTGCCCTGGCGCTGTCGGGAGTGATTGCCGGCGTGGCGCTGCTGTATGTCGGCATCGCCGTGGCGCAGGGTTACGTGCAGTCGAATTACGGTTTGTACCTGCCACTGGCCTGGCCAAGCGAATATGAATGGACGCTGCTCGGTGGCATCCTGATCGCCGCGCTGCTGATGGGCAGCGTGCCGGCCTGGCGCGCTTATCGCCAATCCTTGGCCGATGGCCTGTCGATCCGCCTGTGAGGACGTTGAACATGCCCCGCGCTCTGCTTGCGCTGTTGATGCTGGTCGCTTTGCCGCTGTGGGCGGCCGAGCCGAAAGACCTGACCTGGTCGGAAATGATCCCGCCGGATGCCCCGCCGGAAGTGCCGAACATGACGCCGCTGCACGACCTGTCGAAGATGAGCGATGCGTTGTCCGCGGAGTCGGCCCCGGCCGCCAAACAGGACATGCCGAACGCGCCGGTGGTGAAAAGTCTCGATGGCCAGAACATTCGCTTGCCGGGGTACATCGTGCCGCTGGAGGTCAGTGAAGAAGGCCGCACCACGGAGTTTCTGCTGGTGCCGTATTTCGGCGCCTGCATCCACGTACCGCCTCCGCCGTCGAACCAGATCGTGCACGTCAAAAGCGAAGTCGGCGTGAAGCTCGATGAGCTGTATCAGCCGTACTGGGTCGAAGGTGCGTTGCAGGTCAAGGCGTCCACCAGCGAATTGGCGGATGCCGGGTATCAGATGGAGGCGCAGAAGATTTATGTGTATGAACTGCCGGAGTGAACACCGGTAGTTCGGTGTTGAATGAAAGGACGCCTTCGCGGGCAAGCCTCGCTCCTACAAGGCAATGTTGAACCTGTAGGAGCGAGGCTTGCCCGCGAAGAGGCCCTCGAAGGTTCCGCAAAAATCTGGGCCATCACTGTTTCGTTGAGCTGAGTCAAAAGACCGTATCAGTTGGATCCCTACCATTGGACATCAAGCATTTTTAACGTCCTTTGGAGCCCCCATGCACAAGTCCCTGCTCAGCGCTTCGCTGCTTGCCCTCGCGCTCGCAGCCCCGCTCACCCATGCCCATGAGGCTGGCAATATCATCGTTCGGGCCGGTGCGATCACCGTCAATCCGACAGCCGACAGCTCCAGCGTCAAGGTCGATCAAGGCCCGCTGAAGGGCGCCGACCTGGGTGGCAAGGCCACCATGAGCAGCGACACGCAACTGGGCCTGAACTTCGCCTACATGATCACCAACCACCTGGGGATCGAACTGCTCGCGGCCTCGCCGTTCGAGCATGACGTGAAGCTCAAAGGCACCGCGCTAGGCGCCGCCAACGGCAAACTCGGCACCCTGAAACACCTGCCGCCGACCCTGAGCCTGGTCTACTATCCGATGGATGCCAAGTCCGCATTCCAGCCGTATGTCGGCGGCGGGATCAACTACACCTGGATCTACGACGAGCACGTCAGCAGCGAAGCCAGCGCCAATGGCTTCAGCAACTTCAACGCGAAAAACTCCTGGGGCCTGGCCTGGGAAGTCGGTGCCGACTACATGCTCACCGATAAGGTGATGATCAACGCCCAGGTGCGCTACATCGACATCGACACCCGTGCCACCGTGGAAAACAACGCCGTGGCTCCGGGCACCCGCGCACGGGTGAACGTGGACGTCGATCCGTTCATCTACATGGTCGGTCTGGGTTACAAGTTCTAAGCAACATGTGATCAGCTTTTGTGGCGAGGGAGCTTGCTCCCGCTGGGCTGCGAAGCAGCCCCAAGATTGATGGCGACTGCTGCGCAGTCGAACGGGAGCAAGCTCCCTCGCCACGGAACTGCATCGGTCATATTCGACACACAAAAAAGGCGCTTCAAGGCGCCTTTTTCACAACTGTGTAAAACCTCAGCGCCCCAACAACCGCGCCAGGCCAACGCTCATCGGCGTCTGCTCCGGGTAGGTGAACCGCTCCAGCAAACGCCGGTTATTCGCTCGTGAATGGCGGATGTCACCGGAACGCGCCGGGCCATAGCTAACGGGCGGCAGCTTGCCCACTACGGCTTCAAGGGCTTCAAGCATTTGCTTGAGGGTCGTCGCCTGATTCCAGCCGACATTCACCGCGCCGACCTCGACCTGCGGTTTCTCGATGGCTTGCACCAGCACGTCCACCAGATCCTCGACGTAGACAAAATCCCGAGTCTGCTCGCCATCACCGAACACGGTGATCGGCAGGCCTTTCTGCGCGCGCTCGCTGAAAATGCTGATCACCCCGGAGTACGGCGAGGACGGATCCTGGCGCGGGCCGAAGATGTTGAAGAAGCGGAAAATCACCGGTTCCAGACCGTGCTGGCGGCGATAGAAATCGAAGTAATGCTCGCTCGCCAACTTGTCCACCGCATACGGCGTCAACGGTGCCTTGGGCGTGTCTTCGTCGATCGACTCGCCCTCGCCATTGTTGCCGTAGACCGCTGCGCTGGACGCGTACAACACGCGTTTGACACCGGCCTGACGCATGGCCTCGCAGACGTTCAGCGAGCCGATGAAGTTGCTCTGGTGAGTTTTCACCGGGTCATCCACCGAAGCCTGCACCGAAGCCACCGCGGCCAGATGCGCCACCGCGCTGCAACCGAGCATCGCCTGCGCCACCAGGGCGGCATCAGCGACATCGCCTTCGATCAGTTCAACGAGGGGATTGTCCATCGGCAGGTTGCTGCGCTTGCCGGTGGACAAGTCATCGAGAATTCGCACCGAATGCCCTTTGGCAAGCAAGGCGTCGGTCAGGTGCGAACCGATGAAACCGGCGCCGCCGGTGATTAAAACAGGGCCGTCAGCCATGGCGATAAAACCTATCCAGTAAGCCCGGGAGTGCCGCGCGCCAGGCGCGGGGCTTGATCCCGAAAGTGTGCAGAATTTTCTTGCAGGCCAGCACCGCGTGTTGCGGTTCTTCGGCAGCGTCGGGCCGCGCGGCGTGAGCCTGGGCGGTCGGCGCTTCGATGGCCAGCGGATGCAGGGCGCGCGCTTCAGTGAGAATCGCCTGCCCCAGTGCCAGCGGTGTGGTCGCCTCATGCCCGGCGTAGTGGTAGGTGCCCCACAGCGGCGCAGCACAATCGAGTTGCTTGAGCACCGAAATGATCACTCGGGCAGCGTCGTCCACCGGCGTCGGATTACCGCGACGATCATCCGCCAACAGCAGTTCTTCCGCTTTCTCGGCCCGGGCGAGGAATCGCCCGAGGGTGCCCTCGGGGCTGTCATCGAGCAGCCAGCCGAAACGCAGCAACACATGCTGTGGACAAGTGGCGCGCACGCTTTGCTCGATGCGCCACAAAGCTTGACCGCGCAGGCCCAACGGTACCGGTTCGTCTTTTTCGCTGTAGGCGGTCGCCCGGGAGCCATCGAACACGCGATAACTCGACGGTTGCACCAGCACGATGTTGTGATGCTGGCACAATTCGGCCAGACGCTCGATGGCGCGCTCCTGCCCGGCCAGACGCTGTTCGCTGACGGTCTCCGCCTGGAACCAGTCGAAATAGTAGGCGAGATTGATCAACGCATCCGGACGGGTATCGTCGAGCAGTTGCGTCAGGCTCGCGGCGTCCCAGCCGTCTTGTGGTGGGCGGGGGGCGAGGAAACCGATGTCTTCCTCCGCACCGAGGCGAATCAGCGCCTGCCCAAGGGCATTTCCGCCGCCCAGTAACATAAGGCGCATTCGCATAGAGTCAGCAGGCCCAGTCTGATTGGAACGATGGCTTTATCGACAGCGCCCGCAGGCGATGTCCTCAATAATTGCCGGAATCGTTGCATTTTGCGGGTTTAGTGCGCAACCGTCACCCGTAAAGTGTAGTTCCCGGAGATTTGTGGTGCCGCTACTGGCCTCAGGAGCAACACAGAGCCTGAGCGGTACTTGCAACTTCCCGTCCCCACCCGCATAAATTGGTTCATGAACCTGCCCATCCCCGCAGACAGCGCGCTGAACGGTTTCCACCCCGCCGTCAGCGCCTGGTTCAGCAACACCTTCGCGACGGCTACCGCCGCCCAGGCCCGGGCGTGGCCGTTGATCCGCCAGCGCCGTTCAACGCTGATTGCCGCGCCCACCGGCTCCGGCAAAACCCTCACCGCGTTTCTGGCCGTGCTCGACGATCTGGTCCATCGCGGCCTGGAAAACCCGGATGGCCTGCCGGACGAAACCCTGGTGGTCTACGTTTCGCCGCTCAAGGCCCTGTCCAACGACATCCGGATCAACCTGCAAAACCCGCTGGCCGGCATCACCGAGCAGTTACGCCTGATGGGCCTGCCCGACGTGCCGATCAGCACTGCCGTGCGCACCGGCGATACGCCGCAAAAAGACCGCTCGGCCATGCGCAAAACCGCGCCGCACATTCTGGTGACCACTCCGGAATCCCTATACGTGCTGCTCGGCTCCGACTCCGGCCGGAAAATGCTCGGCACCACGCAAACGGTGATCGTCGACGAAATCCACGCCATCGCCGCCAGCAAACGCGGCAGTCACCTGGCCCTGAGCCTGGAGCGCCTGCAAGCGCTTTGCCCGCAACCGTTGGTGCGGATCGGCCTGTCCGCCACGCAAAAACCCATCGAGGCGGTATCGCGTTTTTTGGTTGGCGGTGATCGCGACTGCGAAATCATCGACATCGGCCATGCCCGCCCACGGGATCTCGATATCGAAGTGCCGCCCGTGCCGTTGTCAGCGGTGATGGCCAACGACGTGTGGGAGCTGGTCTATGACCGCCTCGCCGCCCTCGCCCGCGAACACCGGACCACGCTGATTTTCGTCAACACCCGGCGCCTGGCCGAACGCCTGAGCCGACACTTGAGCGAACGCCTCGGCAAAGACGCGGTAGCCGCCCACCATGGCAGCCTGGCCAAGGAATTTCGCCTGGACGCCGAGCAACGGCTCAAGCGCGGCGAGCTGCAAGTGCTGATCGCCACCGCCTCGCTGGAACTGGGGATTGATATCGGCGACGTCGACCTGGTGTGCCAGATCGCTTCGCCACGCTCGATTGCCGGTTTTCTGCAACGGGTCGGCCGCTCCGGGCACCAGGTCGGCGGCACACCCAAGGGCCGATTGTTCGCCACCACCCGCGACGACCTGATCGAATGCGCCGCTTTGCTCGATTGCGTGCGCCGTGGCGAACTCGACACCTTGTTGATCACCGAAGCGCCGCTGGACGTGCTGGCCCAGCAGATCATCGCCGAGGTCAGTTGCCAGGAATGGCACGAGCAGGCGTTGCTGGAGATGCTGCGTAAAGCCTCGCCTTACGCCAAGCTCGACGAAAAGCATTATCAGGCGCTGCTGCACATGCTCGCCGAGGGCTACAACGGTCGCCAGGGCATGCGTAGCGCGTACCTGCACCGGGACGCCGTAAGCCGCACCTTGCGCGGTCGTCGGGGCGCCAAGCTGACCGCCGTGACCAGCGGCGGGACGATTCCCGACAACGCCGACTACAGCGTGTTGCTGGAGCCTCAGGGGCTGAACATCGGCAGCGTCAACGAAGACTTCGCGGTGGAAAGCATCGCCGGGGATATCTTTCAGCTGGGCAATACGTCGTATCGAATCCTGCGGGTCGAAACCGGCAAGGTCCGGGTCGAAGATGCTCAGGGCCAGCCGCCGACCATTCCGTTCTGGCTCGGTGAAGCACCCGGTCGCAGCAATGAACTGTCGTTCGCCGTGGCCCGCCTGCAAGCGCAACTCGATGAACTGCTCGCCGCCACACCCGGCGATCTGCAACCGGCCCTCGACTGGCTGACCGACACCCTCGGCCTGAACCTCGCCAGCGCCGAGCAACTGGTCGACTACCTGGCCCGGGCCCGCCTGACCCTCGGCGCCTTGCCGTCCCAGGACACACTGGTGATGGAGCGTTTTTTCGACGAGTCAGGCGGTACGCAACTGATCATCCACTCACCGTTCGGCAGCCGCATCAACCGCGCCTGGGGCCTGGCCCTGCGCAAGCGTTTCTGCCGCACCTTCAACTTCGAATTGCAGGCCGCCGCCAGCGAGGACGCCATCGTGTTGTCGCTGTCCACCAGCCACAGCTTCGAGCTGGACGACGTCTGGCGCTACCTGCACAGCAACAGCGCCGAACATATCCTGACTCAAGCGGTGCTCGAAGCCCCGCTGTTCGGCGTACGCTGGCGCTGGAATGCCGGGGTCGCCCTCGCGCTGCCACGCTACAGCGGCGGCCGCAAAGTGCCGCCGCAGATCCAGCGGATGAAAAGCGAAGACCTGATCGCCAGCGTGTTTCCCGATCAGATCGCCTGCGTGGAAAACCTCGCCGGCGAGCGCGAGATTCCCGACCATCCGCTGGTGGAACAAACCCTCGACGATTGCCTGCACGAGGCCATGGACAGCGAAGGCTGGCTGGCGTTGTTGCGGCGCATGGAACAGGGCGATATACGCCTGATCAGCCGCGACCTGCCGGCGCCTTCGCCACTGGCGGCGGAAATCCTCAGTGCCCGCCCCTACACCTTCCTCGACGACGCGCCGCTGGAAGAACGCCGTACTCAGGCGGTACTCAACCGTCGCTGGAGCGATCCGCAGTCCACCGACGACCTCGGTGCGCTGGACGCCGACGCGATTGCCGCGGTGCGCGACGAAGCCTGGCCAACGCCAACCGGCCTCGATGAAATGCATGAGGCCTTGATGAGCCTGGCGTGCATCACCGACGCCGAGGCCCGGGCCAACCCCAATTGGCTCGAATGGCTGAACACCCTGGCCAACAGTGGCCGCGCCAGCCGTTTGCAGATCAACGCCAAGCAATCGCTGTGGCTGCCACTGGAGCGACTGACCTGCCTGCGGGCGATTTATCCACAGGCCACGTTGTTTCCGTCGTTGGAGGCGTTGCCCGGTTTCAATGAAATCTGGGAGCCGGACGAAGCGGTGCTGGAAGTGGTCCGTGCGCGACTCAGTGCGTTTGGTCCATTGCCGCTGAAAGCGATTGCCGAACCGCTGGGATTACCGGCGCTTCAAGTCACTCAGGCCCTGGCCCAACTGGAACGTGAAGGTTACGTGCTGCGAGGGCAATTCAGCCCGGGCGCCCGCGAAGAGGAATGGTGCGAACGGCATCTGCTGGCGCGGATTCATCGCTACACGGTCAAACGGCTGCGACGGGAAATCGAGCCAGTGGCGTTGCAGGATTTCATGCGCTTCCTGTTCGACTGGCAGCATCTTTCCAGCATGAGCCGAGGCCAGGGCAGCGCAGTGTTGCCGGCGATCATCAGCCAGTTCGAAGGCTACCCCGCCGCCGCTTCGGCATGGGACAGCGACATTCTGCCGGCGCGGCTCAAAGACTATTCGGCGAGCTGGCTGGATGAGTTATGCCGCAGCGGCAAACTGGTCTGGACCCGCCTGACCGCGCGCAACAAGAGCACCGGCACGGCATTGCGCAGCACGCCGATTCTGCTGCTGCCGCGTAATCAGGTCGGGTTGTGGAGCAGCTTGACCGAGCAGACGCCGGTCAACGAGTTGTCGCCCAAAACACAAAAGGTCCATGCAGCACTCAGCCAGCACGGCGCGCTGTTTTTTGATGAGCTGATGCACGAGGCCCATCTGCTGCGCTCGGAACTGGAAATCGCCTTGCAGGAACTGGTCGGTGCCGGACTGGTCAACGCCGACAGTTTCGCCGGGTTGCGGGCGCTGATCACCCCGGCCAGCAAACGCCAGAATCGCAGCAGCCGACGCGGGCGTGGAGCGTTTGTCGGCGGGATGGACGACGCCGGGCGTTGGGCGTTGCTGCGCCGCAGTGCGGTCGCGCCGGTTGTGGATAAGCCGGTTGTGGATAAACAACGCCCGACGTCCACACCCACAGAAACCCTGGAACACATCGCCATGACCTTGCTGCGCCGGTACGGCGTGGTGTTCTGGCGCTTGCTGGAGCGCGAGGCGGACTGGTTGCCGAGTTGGCGGGAATTGCTGCGCACGTTCCATCGGCTGGAGGCCCGGGGCGAGATTCGTGGCGGGCGGTTTGTCAGTGGCCTGGCCGGCGAACAGTTTGCCCTGCCCGAGGCGATCCCGTTGTTGCGTGAAGTCAGGCGGCGCCCCCATGACGGTAGCTTGATCGCGGTGTGCGGGGTCGATCCGCTGAACCTCGCCGGCACCCTGCTGCCGGGCGCGAAAGTGCCGGCGCTGGCGAGCAATCGGCTGGTTTATCGCGACGGCTTGCCGGCCGCCGCTGAAATCGCCGGGAAGCAGCAGTTCTGGCTGGAGCTGGATCAGCAATCGACTACAGAAGTACGCAATACACTGATCCGCCACTCCCCCCTGTAGGATTCAACCTCCTGTGGCGAGGGAGCTTGCTCCCGCTGGGGTGCGAAGCGCCCCCAAAACCTGTAAACCAATTTCTCCCGGATGCACCGCGCTGTATGGCTTTGCGACTGCTCCGCAGCCGAACGGGAGCAAGCTCCCTCGCCACAAGGTTTAATACCAGCCGTGAGATATTTGACCTGCACGCAAATATCAAATGCCCATCCCTGTATTTTTCCGCACGCCCCAAACCCCGACACTGCGCTCCATCAATCAATCCACCGGAGTTGCAGCCATGCCCATTGCCTTGCTGGCGCTGACCCTTAGCGCTTTCGCCATCGGGACGACGGAGTTCGTCATCGTTGGCCTGTTACCCACCATCGGCGCCGACCTCGGCGTCAGCCTGCCGTCCGCCGGTTTGCTGGTCAGTTTGTATGCACTCGGGGTGGCCGTCGGCGCGCCGGTGCTGACCGCCCTCACCGGCAAGGTCCCGCGTAAATTGCTGCTGTTGTCGCTGATGGTGCTGTTCACCCTCGGCAACTTGTTGGCCTGGAAAGCGCCGAGCTACGAGTCGCTGATCATTGCGCGGATCGTCACCGGCCTGGCCCACGGGGTGTTTTTCTCAATTGGCTCGATCATCGCCACCAGCCTGGTGCCTAAGGAAAAAGCCGCCAGCGCGATTGCCATCATGTTCACCGGCCTGACTGTGGCGCTGGTCACTGGCGTGCCGCTGGGGACGTTTATCGGTCAGCATTTCGGCTGGCGTGAAACCTTCCTCGCGGTATCTGCACTGGGTGTGATCGCCTTCATCGGCAGCCTGCTCTACGTACCGAAGAACATCGCCCACAGCAAACCGGCTTCGCTGTTGCAGCAGTTGCAAGTGCTCAAGCAACCCCGCCTGTTGTTGGTGTATGCCATGACAGCGGTCGGCTACGGCGGCTCGTTCATCGCCTTCACCTTTCTGGCACCGATTCTTCAGGACATTGCGGGCTTCAGCGCCAGCACCGTCAGCCTGGTGCTGCTGGTGTACGGCATCTCGGTGGCCGTCGGCAACATCTGGGGCGGCAAGCTGGCGGATAAACGCGGCCCGATCGGCGCCCTGAAAATCATCTTCGCCCTGCTCGCCGCCGTACTGTTCGCACTGACCTTCACCGCCGCCAATCCATGGCTGGCCCTGGCCACTGTGCTGGTCTGGGGTGCGGTGGCGTTCGGTAACGTGCCGGGGCTGCAGGTGTATGTGGTGCGTCAGGCCGAACATCACACCCCGCATGCGGTGGACGTGGCGTCGGGCCTGAACATCGCGGCGTTCAACCTCGGCATTGCCGGTGGTGCGTGGGGTGGTGGTTTGATCGTGGCGCATATGGGCCTGATCCATACCGCGTGGATCGGTGGCCTGGTGGTGTTGGTGGCATTGGCACTGACCGCCTGGAGTGGTCGTCTCGATCGATTGGGTCCGGTGTATGCCGAGCCGGCTGAAGGTTCGGCCCGGATCGTCGCCGGGCACTGATAGATCAAAAGATCGTAGCCTTCGGCAACTCCTGCACGCCTGTGGGAAGCTGCCGAAGGCTGCGATCTTTTGCTTTTACCGTCCGTAGCCCCGTCGAAACTTTCTCGCACGCCTGGCAGTCATCAAAAGACAGGGCTGTCCGAGGATGGGAGGCGACATGGCGGCGATTCATATCGGCATTTCAGGCTGGCGCTACACGCCCTGGCGGGGAGGCTTCTACCCGAAGGGGCTGACCCACAAACGCGAATTGCAATTCGCGTCACGGGCAGTCAACAGCATCGAAATCAATGGATCGTTCTACGCCCTGCAACGGCCCGAACGTTACGCCCAGTGGTACGCCGAAACCCCGGCGGGCTTCGTGTTCAGCGTCAAGGCGCCGCGCTTCATCACCCACATCAAGCGCTTGCGGGAGATCCATAAACCCCTGGCGAATTTCTTCGCCTCCGGAGTGTTGGAGCTCAAGGAAAAACTCGGCCCGATCCTCTGGCAGTTTCCGCCCAGCTTCAAATTCGACCCGGAGCTGTTCGAACACTTTCTTGAACAACTGCCCCACGACACCGAACAGGCCGCCGCCCTCGCCCGCCAGCACGAACCACGTCTGAACGGTCACGCCAGCATGAAGGCCTACGGCAAAAAACCGGTGCGCCATGCCGTGGAAATTCGCCACGAAAGCTTCGTCGATCCGGCCTTCGTCCGGCTGCTCAAACGCTACAACACCGCGTTGGTGATTGCCGACACCGCCGGCAAATGGCCGTACCGCGAAGACCTCACCAGCGATTTCGTCTACCTGCGCCTGCACGGCGCCGAAGAACTCTACGCCAGCGGTTACACCCCTCAAGCGCTGCAACGCTGGAGCGAGCGGATCGAGGCCTGGCATCACGGCCAGCAACCGGCAGATCCGCAATTGATCGCGCCCCGGCAAAAACCCAAGACTCGCAGATCCCGGGAAGTGTTCTGCTATTTCGATAACGACATCAAAGTCCGCGCGCCCTTCGATGCCCGCCACCTGCTTGAGCGTTTGCATCTCGACAAAGACCTGGTCACGGCCCCCGGCGAGCCGGTTGCCGAAGGAGCGCTGCCATGAGCATTCCCGAACCGGTCGGCGGAACGGATGAACAGCAACCCATCATCAATGCCGTGAGCCGCTTCACCGTGCTGACGGTCAACACCCACAAGGGGTTCACCGCACTCAATCGGCGCTTCATCCTGCCCGAGTTGCGCGAAGCGGTGCGCAGTGTGTCCGCCGATGTGGTGTTTTTGCAGGAGGTCCACGGCACCCACGAACAGCATCCCCAGCGCTACAACAATTGGCCGGCGATGCCCCAGTACGAATTCCTTGCCGATAGCCTGTGGCCGCAATTCGCCTACGGGCGCAACGCGGTCTACCCGGCGGGCGATCACGGCAATGCACTGTTGTCGAAATTCCAGATCATTCGCCACGACAACCTCGACGTGTCCATCAGCGGCCATGAAAACCGTGGAGTCCTGCATTGCGTGTTGCGGATGCCCGGCGATGGCCGGGAAGTGCATGCCATTTGCGTCCATCTGGGTCTGCGCGAAAGCCACCGGACGGCACAGCTCAAGCTGCTGATCCGACGCCTGGAAGAGTTACCGCAAGATGCCCCGGTGGTGGTCGCCGGCGACTTCAACGACTGGCGCCAACGCGCCGATGCGTTGCTCAAGCCTTGCGGTTTGCGTGAGGTCTTTGCCGAGCAGCATGGCAAACCGGCGCGCAGTTTCCCCGCGCGTTTGCCGGCGTTACGCCTGGACCGCATCTACGTGCGCCATCTCAAGGCCAGCCATCCACAAGTACTGGCGGCACGCCCCTGGTCACACCTTTCCGACCATGCGCCCCTGTCGGTGGAGATCGAGTTATGAGCAGCCCATCGATGGAAAAAACCACGGTCGAACACGTCTCCCCTCCTCCCCCCGTGCGCGAGCCTGCGGTGACTGAAGTTGAATACGGCTGGCACGGTAACAACCGGGTCGAGTTGCTGGAAAACGGTGAGGCGTACTTTCCACGGGTGTTTGAAGTGCTGCGCCAGGCCCAGAGGGAAATCCTCCTGGAAACCTTCATTCTGTTCGAAGACAAGGTCGGCAATGAGCTTCAACAGATCCTGATTGAAGCGGCGCAACGCGGTGTGCGTATCACGGTCAGTCTCGACGGCTTTGGTTGTGGCGAACTGAGTACGGCGTTCCTCGCCGCCCTGAGCAACGCAGGCGTGCACCTGCAAATATTCGACCCTGCCCCGCGTCACCTGGGCATCCGCACCAACTGGTTCCGCCGTCTGCACCGCAAGATTGTGGTGGTCGACGGCACGATTGCGTTCCTCGGCGGGATCAATTTTTCCGCCGACCATCTGGCCGACTTCGGCCCCGAGGCCAAGCAGGATTATTCGGTTGAAGTGCAAGGCCCGGCAGTGGCCGATATTCATCATTTCGCCCTGCTAAAAAGCGGTCGACCGGCTCGGGCCAAATACTGGTGGCAGCGCCGCCGGCAGCGGCACGCTGAACTGGCGGTCAGCGATCATGACGGTCAGGTGCGGCTGGTGTATCGCGACAACGCAGAACACCCAAACGATATCGAAGAGGTGTATTTGCAGGTGCTGCGCAGTGCCCGGCGTCGCGTGGTGATCGCCAATGCCTACTTCTTTCCAGGCTATCGGCTGCTGCGCGAGATTCGCAATGCGGCACGCCGGGGGGTCGAGGTGCGCCTGATTCTTCAGGGACAACCGGACCTGCGGGTGGCCAGGCTCGCCGCGCGCATGACCTACGATTACCTGCTGCGGGCCGGGGTGGTGATCTACGAATATTGCGACCGCCCCCTGCACGGCAAAGTCGCCCTGGTCGACGAGGACTGGAGCACTGTCGGCTCAAGCAACCTAGATCCGCTGAGCCTGTCCCTGAACCTGGAAGCCAACGTGCTGATCCGCGACCGTATCTTCAACCGCGATCTGTACGAGCGTCTCGACGAGTTGAGCAGCAACCATTGCAAGGTCATGTCGGTGGACACAGCCCCTCGCGGGCGGATCTGGGACATGACCATCGGCTTTCTGGTGTTTCACTTCCTGCGGCATTTCCCCGCATGGGCCGGTTGGTTGCCGGCGCATAAACCGCGCCTGAAGCCCTTCATCCACCCACCCGGGAGCGCCAAGGCATGAGCCATTCCGAAGCGCAGCCTGCGTCGCACTCCGACACGCCGGGCAAACACCACTGGCACCGCTGGAAAAGGCCGCTGACGATGCTGTTTTTCCTGGCGCTGATCGTATTGTTCACGATGCTCGCCCAGCGCATCGAATGGAACGAAGTGTTCGATACCCTGGCTGATTTCAAAGCACGCACGTTGATCATTGCGTCAGGTGTGACCCTGGCAAGCTTTCTGGTCTATGCCTGTTTCGACCTGATCGGGCGCACCTACATCCGGCAGAACCTGACTTGGCGGCAGATCCTCCCGGTGGGGATCATCAGCTATGCCTTCAACCTCAACCTGAGCGCCTGGGTCGGCGGCGTCGCCATGCGTTATCGGCTGTATTCGCGGCTCGGCGTGAGCAAAGGCAACATCGCAAAAATCCTCGGGCTGAGCCTGGCGACCAACTGGTTCGGCTACATGGTGATTGCCGGCGCGGTGTTCAGCAGCGGCCTGATGCGAATGCCGCCGGGCTGGAAAGTGAGCAGCAATGCACTGCAGGACGTGGGGATTTTGTTGCTGTTGTTGAGCATGGGATATCTGGCGGCCTGCCGGTATTCCAGGCGCCGGAAATGGTCGGTTCGCGGCGTAGATATCATTCTGCCGTCGCTACGCATGGCAATCCTGCAACTGGCCCTCGGCGCACTGAACTGGGCGCTGATGGCGGCGGTGATCTTCACGTTGCTGCCGAGCAAACTGGACTATCCGCCGGTGCTTGGTGTGTTGCTGATCAGCGCCATTGCCGGGGTCATCACCCATATCCCGGCCGGGCTCGGTGTGTTGGAGGCGGTGTTCGTGGCGCTGCTGCAGCACGAAGTATCGCGGGGCAGCCTGGTGGCGGGGTTGATCGCTTATCGGGCGATCTATTTCATTCTGCCGCTGCTGATAACCGTGGTGATGTACCTGGTGGTGGAAGCCAAGGCCAAGTCGTTGCGGATCTCGAAGAAACCTCGGTGAGATGTGGTTTGCCCGCGAACGACCGCAAGACCACCGCCTCTCTCAACTCGATTGAATGATGCTCAACCGCTCACCCACCACCATCTCGGTGATCCAACCCACCAGGATCGAGGTGTACGCCTGCTGCGAAACCGGGTCGCTCAAGGCGTGATCCGCACCATCGATGATCCGGTGAGTCAGCGAGTGAGTCTGTTGGCACGCGGCGCGGTAACTCATGATCGTCGCATGGGGCACATAGGCATCGGTCTCGGACTCCACCAGCAACACATCCCCGGTGAATTGCGAGCAGGCGTGCAACGCGCGATTGCTGTCGGCGCGCACCAGCGTGCCGCGATAGTCGCGCAAGTCGGCTTTGTCCAACTCACGCTTGGGCGTGTGCCACAAGTCGTCGCGATACAACGCCGGCACCCGCAGCGCCAACCAGCGCACCGGACGCAACGTCGTCAGGATCGCCGCCAGATAACCGCCATAACTGGTGCCGACCACCGCGATCGCAGAGGTGTCGAGCGCCGGGTGGGCGAGCAAGCGGTCGTAGGCTGCCAGCAGGTCGCGCAGGTTGTCTTCGCGGGTGACCCTGGACAACGGAATGCCGGTCCCGCCGGTATGGCCACGCAAGTCGAACGTCAGGCACACACAACCCAACCCGGCAATGCCTTTGGCCCGCTCCAGGTCGCGCTCCTGGCTACCGCCCCAGCCGTGGACGAAAAGCACCCCCGGGACTTTCGATTTGGGGCTTAGGAAGGTCCCGCTCATCTGTTCATCGTCGATGTCGATCTGAATGGTTTCGCTTCTAGCCGTCATAGGATTTGACCGTCACGTACTTGAGAAGAAAATCACTGTGTTCCGCCGGCCCGCGGTACACCTCGATAGCGTTCGCCGGCAGCGTTTGATCGCTATAGGTTTCGACCGACGACACGCGAATCGCACGCAGGCCGGGGTCGTTGACGAAGCTCTGCAACGCTGCGACTTCGGCGCTGCTGGCACCGCCCAAACGCCAGGATTGTTCGAGCACGCCGCTGCGTTGTCGGCCGTTGCAGTCCAGCCCCTGGGCGATGTCGTAGTTGCGCCGCGAAGCATAGAAACCGGGGTAGGCTTCATCCGCCGCACTGTCGAATACCTGTGCCTGCTGGATCGCCAGCCTCACGTCATCCGGCAGTTCCAGCGCCAGCAGGTCCTCGTAATAACCCTGCACCACCAACAGATTGGACCCTCCATAAACCTGCTCGCCCTGAGCGTCTTCGGTCAAGTATTGATCACCGCAATAACTCAGCACTTTGTCGCCGATGAAGCTTTGGCCGACGCTGTGGGTGATCACCTCGGTCAAGTCCTGTTCCAACACCACGCCTTCGGTGAACAGTGTCTTGGCCTCGGGGCGAGCGAGGATGGCGTCGAACTGGTCGAGGCTCTTGATCACTTCCTGACCGCGTCCGGCGCAGGCGTGAATAGGCTTGATGCGGATCGGGCCGCTGTAGAGCAGGTGCTCCGCCGCCGGGCGCGCATCGTCCAGGGAGAACACGCTGAGGCCATCGAGCACGACGCTGCGCACCCGTTCGCAAAACAACGTTGCCCAGCCTTCGGGCGCGAACGCATAGCGGTTCAACAGCCCATGACTGATGGCTTTGGTGCAGATGAAATCGTGGTCGACGTAACCGCCCCACAAATCCTCCGGCCCTTTGACGCCCAGCTTCCGGGCGATAGCGGCGCCCACCAGCGTCTGGGTCGGCAACAGATAGCGGTCACGACCGCTGTGCAGTTGCGGGTCGTAACTGCCGCCGTATTCGAGCCCGACGATCTGCGCCAGCCAACGAGCCAGCGCCCGATTGGTTTCAACTTCGTGCAGCGGGGCATCGGGCCGTACCGAATGGGCGAGTACCAGTTTCTTGCGATTTGTTGGGGTCATGCGTCCCCCTTCAATCTGCGTTGGATAAATGTAGCTGGAGGGGTGCAGGGATCAGGCCAATGGCGGCTGATGAAGAACGACTGTTAAATCAGCCGGTTGCCCAGACAGTAATGGCATTACGCCTGTTTGATTATGCACGACGCCCTTCAGGACTCCGGCATTTTGCACGACTCAAACCTCCCACATTTTCTTGATCTGGCGTGCTCTGGCTACCGGGCCACAACAGCTGGCGGCGTCACGCCAAACCGCGTCCGGTAATCACTCGGCGCCAGCCCGGTAATCTTTTTGAAGGTCGCACGAAACGCACTCGGGTCCTGATAACCCACGGTCCAGGCAATGTGATCAATGGTGCCGTTGGTGAATTCGAGCATCTCGCGCGCCTTGCCGACGCGCAGGTGCTGGCAGTACTCGGTGGGTTTCAACCCGGTCGCCGCGCGGAATCGCCGCAGGAAGGTGCGCTCTTCCAGCCCCGCCCGTTCGGCCATTGCCGCCAGCGAGACATCGACCGCCCCGGTGCTTTGCAGCCAATGCTGGACCTTGAGAATCGAGGCATCGCCATGGCTGAGAATCGGTGAAAAATTACTGCCGCATTCGCTCGCGCTGTCGCTGTGCTCCACCACCAGAAAGCGTGCCGTGCTAGTGGCAATGCTCGGCCCCAGCAAGCGGTTCACCAGCCGTAACCCCAGCTCTGACCAGGCCATCAGCCCGGCGGTGGTAATCAGATCGCCGTCATCGACGATGGGCGTGTCAGCCTTGAGCTTGATCGCCGGGTAACGCTCGGCGAAGGCTTTGGCCGAGGTCCAATGAGTGGTGGCGCTACGGCCGTCGAGCAGGCCGCTTTCAGCCAACAGGATCGACCCCACGCAAACCCCGCCCAACGTCGCACCACTGGCGTGTTGCTGACGAATCCAGCGGATCAGCCCTTGCGATGCCTGGCCCGCGGAAAAGCCGCCAATCGACGGCGGGATCAACACCGCGACCAACGCTTCGGCCGGGCCGGGTTGACTGTCATAGACCCGCTCTGGCACCTGATCGCCCTCGACCCGCCAATGGCTGATCCGCAACAACGGCAACTGCGCCGTCTGATGCTCGGCGGCAATCCGGTTGGCCACCCCGAACAGATCCGTCAGCCCATGCACCGCCGCCATCTGCGCGCCGGGATAGATCAGCACGCCCAATTCGACGACTGCCCTTTCTACGCCCATTGTCAGTTTTCCCCCTTCTATTGTCGGTGCGGCCAATCCTCGGACGGCCTGCAGAACCTGATACTTGAATCACACCCAACAAGCACTTCGAGGAAACACTCATGGCCAAGCAAGCACTCATCGTAGTCGATATCCAGAACGACTACTTCCCCCAGGGCAAGTGGCCTTTGGCGGGCGCCGATGCCGCCGCAGACAACGCTGCACGGCTGATCCAGGCCTTTCGCGAGGCCGGTGACGCGGTGGTGCACATCCGCCACGAATTCACCTCCGACGCCGCGCCGTTCTTCACCCCGGGCTCCGACGGCGCGAAGCTGCACCCCAAAGTCCTGAACCGCGCCGATGAACCGGTGGTGCTCAAGCACTTCGTCAACGCGTTCCGCGAAACCGAACTCAAGGCCATCCTCGACCAGCAAAGTATCGAACACCTGGTGGTCGTCGGCAGCATGAGCCACATGTGCATCGACGGCGTCGCCCGTGCCGCAGCGGACTTCGGCTACACAGTCACGGTGATCCACGACGCCTGTGCCACCCTCGACCTGGAGTTCAACGGCGTCACCGTCCCGGCCGCCCATGTGCATGCCGCGTTCATGTCGGCTTTGGGTTTTGCCTATGCCAGCGTGGTGTCCACCGATGACTTTCTGGCTGGTTAGATGAGAAGCTCGTTCCACAGGATTGCGCTTAACTGATCGGAATCATGTTGCTTCCCTTCTTTTTCATACACCTGCGCAACCGTCGAAAAAATCTCACGCGTGAGCTATTGAGGGCTGCAAAAATAGCCTGTAGTGTTATCACGCGTGAGTTTTTCACAACGGGATCAGCACCATGAAAAGCAGCTCTCCATCAGATCCGCCTACCGGGTCTGTTACCGATTCAGCGAGCCGCAAAGGAGAGCGCTCGAAACCCTCCGCAAAAAAACCATCGAGCTTCTACATGAAGCAGATGCGCGCGGGCCTGGGTGCCGCCGGCTATGTGAAACACGAGACTTGGGTGCTTCCCGAAAATCGAAGCCTGCTCAAGCAGATGGAGAAACAGCTACGCCAACCGATTCTGGCTGGCTCATTCATGTCGGAGAATTACATGAGCGCAGGTAATAACTGGAACATCGATCGCCTCTACAGCGCCCTCCAGGCCCTCGACGAAGTGGTTGCGAACGAAATCACCCTCTCCCTCGTTCAAGGCTCCGAATCCAGCATCAAGCTGGAAATGAACGATTTCGGTGGCTTGCCGATTTACATCGCGGTGGTTGGCGATCAGATCATCGTCGATACGGTCCTGGTCGATGTCGAATCGATCAACAACGTCCCGGCCTTCAACGATGCCGTTCTGCGCAGCCGGGAAATGTTCCCGCTGTCCTCGATCGGTATCGAGTCCATGCCCAACGGGCAGGTCGTTTACAACATGTTCGGCGCGCTGAGCTCCGACTCCAGCCTGACCAACGTCGTGACTGAGATCAAAACCCTCGTCGACAACGTCCAGCGCGCCAGCGAAGCCTTTGAACGCTTCTTCAATTAATTATTCGGGAACAGGATATATCCAATGACTCAGTCCATCTGGAGCAAATTGTTCACCGCGCTGCGTGGCGGTGCCAACGAAGTCGGCGAATCGATCGTCGACCAACAGGCCCTGCGCATTCTCGACCAGGAAATTCGCGATGCTGACAGCGCGCTGGCCAACGCCAAGCGTGAGCTGGTCACCATCATGGCCAAGCACAAACTGTCGGCTGACCGCGTCAGCGAGTACAACGCCAAGATCAAGGACCTGGAATCCAAAGCCCTGGCCGCGATCCAGGCCAACCGCGAAGACTTGGCACTGGAAGTGGCCGAAGCCATTTCGACCCTGACCAATGAACTGGATGTCGAGCAAAAGCAGGCCACCGAATTCGGCGGTTACGCCGACAACATGCGCAAAGACATCACCAAGGCTGAAAACCGCATCAAAAGCCTGCGCCAGCAAGTGGACATGGCCAAGGCTCGTGAAAGCGTACAGAAAGCCCAGGTCAGCGCCTCGATTGCCAGTGGCGGCGCCAACGGCAAGCTGGAAACCGCTGTCGGTACACTGAACCGCCTGCAGGCCAAGCAGCAGCAACGCGCCGCTGAACTGCAAGCCCAGGACGAACTGGCCGATGCGTCGACCGGCACCGACCTGGAGCGCAAACTGCGCGAAGCCGGCATCACGCCGGATGAAGGCAGCGCCAATGCGATCCTGGAACGCCTGAAGAAAAAATCGGCCGAGTAAGCAATACCCCAGCAGAATGGGCATTCATTGCCCTGATGCCAGTCAGTCAAGTGCACTGACCCTGTGGCGAGGGAGCTTGCTCCTGCTGGGCCGCGAAGCGGCCCCTCTTATCCCCAAAAAGATGGGACTGCTGCGCAGTCCAGCGGGAGCAAGCTCCCTCGCCACAACTTTACTCAGTGCTTGTTCTATCTCTTAACTGGCAGGCATTAATTGATCGCCCTTCTTTACTGCCGAGTCGAGGTCAAGGATGGATGCCCTGAAGGGTTTCAAGACAATCGCTGGCCTGGCCATCTTCATGGTTGCGCTGCAACTGCTCAATGTGGCGACCGGCTACAGCCTTAACGCCTTCGGCCTGGTTCCGAGAACCTTGCACGGACTGGTCGGCATCATCACCTCGCCTTTCTTGCACACATCCTTTGCGCACCTGAGTGCCAACCTGATTGCCTTTTTGATCCTCGGTACCCTGGTCATCGCCGAAGGGCTCAACCGGTTCATGGCCGTCAGCGCTATCATCATTTTGCTGGGCGGTTCGCTGATCTGGCTGTTCGGTTTTGCCGGCGTGCATATCGGTGCCAGCGGCTGGGTGTTCGGGCTGTGGGCGTATCTTCTTTCGCGCGCCTGGTTCCAGAGGAGCTGGAGCAACCTGATAACGGCCAGTGTCGTGGCCCTGCTCTATGGTGGGCTGATTGTTGGCTTCCTTCCGCGCCGGGGCATTTCCTTCGAAGGGCATATTTTTGCTGCAATCGCCGGGTATATTGCAGCCAAGGTACTGTTATCTACGCCGCGCAGCAGGTTTAATGCCGCCCGGTAACCACACTCGAGCACTTAGATGCCCGAGCGATTACGTCGCCAGGAATGAGCCCCCAAGGAGTCAGGGATGTAATGTCGATTTTCCTTTTATTGCGCGCGTACGCGGCGTCCTTCTTCCATCGCTTCGGCTGGGCCGGCCTGGCCATTGCGCTGGGCGTACACCTGACCACAGCCTGGCTCGGCCTGGTGCTTCTGGGCGAACAACACCTCATCGCTCCCGCCACGTTCACCTACTTCTATCTCACCACCACGCTCACCGTCGGCTACGGCGATCTTGCGCCACAGACAGCCGCGGGACGGATTTTCGTGGCTACCTGGGTCATGCTCGGGGGCATTGCGCTGCTGACGGCGGCCATCGGCAAAACCACCAGCAGTGTCATCGATGTATGGAGAAAAGGCATGAAGGGTAAAGGCGATTTCACCGGCAAGGTCGGCCATACCGTTCTCATCGGCTGGGAAGGCGCGTCCAGTGAGCGGGTTATTGAGTTGCTGCTGCAGGACGAAACGTCCAATGACAACCTGATCGTCATTTGCGATTGCGACCTCGAAGAAAACCCCATGCCGGGCAAGGCCGCCTTTATCAAAGGTGAAAGCCTGTCATCTGCCGCGCTTTTGCTGCGTGCCGGCGTGCCTGGCGCCGAACGCGTACTGGTGCGTACCCATTCAGACGATCTGACCCTGGCCACCGTGCTGGCGGTCAATCAACTGAGCCCGGTCGGGCATGTGGTCGCCCACTTCAATGAAAGTGAAATCGCCGCGCTCGCCAGCGCCTACGCGCCCAGCCTGGAATGCACCTCAAGCATGGCCATCGAGATGTTGGTGCGCGCCTCCCAGGATCCGGGCTCGTCAGTGGTCATCAATGAATTGCTGTGCGTGGGCCAAGGCGCCACCCAATACCTGATGAGACTGCCCGAAACCTTTGAAGCAACGTTCGGCGATCTGTACGCACAGATGAAAGAACACCACAACGCGACCCTTATCGGCTACCGCGCCAAAGGCGCCCGACAGCCTTCAATCAACCCGCCCGGCGCCACTCGCGTCAAGGGCGGCGAACTCTTCTACATCGCCTCCACTCGCCTCAAGGAAATCACCAATGGGATGGTTTAAACAGTTGCTGGGGCTTGAGGCCCCGAAAGCGAATACGGAATCGAAATGGACAGCCAACGACAACCTGCCAGTCAGCGGCCCGCTCGGCCTGGCATTGGGTAAAGAGGTTATGTTCGACACCACCCTGAAGCTGCTGCTCGACGGCAACACCACCGTGACCATCCCTGGCTCCCAACAGATCTGGAGCGCCGGCACCGTCGATCTCGGGCAGTCGAACTGGTTGTCGCGCTACTACATGAACGACGAAGACTACTGGCTGCAAGTGCACACCACCGGCGACATCGCCGGGCAGGTCGAGTCGGTGATCCTGTTCAACTACCTCAGTTACGTCACCATCAACAGTGAAGCGGAGCTGCGGCGGCTGGCCGGCCCTCAAAGCCTGATCGGGCTGCCGATCTACACCCTCAACGGTGTCGAATACACCCGCGAATGGGGCACCGAGAACGGCCAGACCGAACTGGTGCCGTTGAGCGAACACCTGAAGAATCCGGACGAAACATACAGCATCCAGCACTGTTCGATGTTGTACGTCCGCGAAACCGGCCTGACCGATCGCCGGGAATTCCTGCTGTTTTCCGTTGAAGAAGACGCCGAAGGCACCATCAGCTTGAGCACTTCGCTGGGTATTTCGCTGTACACCACCGACCTGAACACTTTTTAAAAAGGAAGAAGTCCATGCTTGAAGCGCTCTCTATCTCCCTGAACAAAGCCGCCGTGCTCGGGTTTGTTTTGTACATCCTCGGCGCTGCCGTGCTGTTCGCGCTGTTCCAGTTCATCTACACCCGAATCACACCGCACCGGGAATTCGAATTGATTCGTGCGGGCAACGTTGCGGCCGCCATCGCCCTGGGCGGCGCCATCATCGGATTCGCCATTCCGGCCAGCAATGTGATTGCCTACTCGATCAGCATTCTGGACTTCGTCGTCTGGGCGGTGATCGCCGCTTTCGTACAGCTGCTGGCGTTCCTGGTGACCAGCCTGGTGCTCAAAGGCGCCTCTGAACGCATCAAGAAAGGCGAAATCGCAGCGGGTATCTATGTCGCGGCAGTGGCCATCAGCGTCGGCATGTTGAACGCCGCGTGCATGACCCCTTCCCAGAACTGATTGCGCCACGGAGATTGCGATGAAACGAAGCAAGTACGTTCAGCTCTCGCTGGCGGCATCGGTCGCCATGGCCATATCAGGCTGCGGGCCGACGGAAAAAACCTACGAGATACACAAAAAGTACAATTTCCAGTCCGTTCAGCAGTGCGCCGATGAAAAGCTCCCGGTCGACATCTGTTCTGACGCCTATATGAAGGCCATGGCCCAGCATCGAAGCATTGCGCCGGTGTACGACAACCAGGCTGATTGCGACGCCGACTTTGTCGCCGACTGGTGCCAGCAGGATTCCGCCGGCAAATTCATCCCCAAGCTCGGCGGCTTCGAACTGAGTGCCGATGGCGAGGTGACGCAGTCCGAAGTGGACGCGGCCAAGGCTAAATTGCCCGCATCGGAAGCGAATGCCGCAGGGTCGGGTTTCTCCGGCAGTAGCCTGCTGACCGGGCTGCTGATCGGCAACATGCTCAGCAGCAACCGCAACAGCTACTACTCCGAACCGGTCTACCGCTATCGCGATGATCGCGGTGACTACTCGTCCTCGACACTCAGTCAGCGGGTATCGTCAGGTTCAACCTTCAACAGGTCCAATCAGGCGCGCTACGGCAGCAGTGGCAGTTACACCGACACCATCACCCGCAGCAAGCCGGTGTCCGTTGCATCGTCCACCTCCCGCGGCGGGTTCGGCAGCCAGGCCAGCGCACGCAGTGGCTGGGGTGGATCAGGCAAGAGCTTTGGCGGTTCGAGTAGCTAAGGGAACAAGGCCATGAAGAAAATCCTCTGCGCAGAGCGTCATGACTGGAAACAGACCGCCGAAAGCCTCGGCTTCCTGTTCCATACCATCGACGACGAACCCTATTGGGACGAGAGCGCGTACTACCAGTTCACGCTCAAGCAGATCGAGAACGACCTCGAAGACCCGACCACCGAAGTTCATGAGATGTGCATGGACCTGGTGGCGCGAGTGGTGCAAAGCGAAGAGTTGTTGGAGCGCCTGAGCATCCCCGCGCCGTTCTTCGACATGGTTCGCACTTCATGGCTCGAAGGCCACCCGCACCTGTATGGGCGCATGGACTTCTCCTACAACGGCAGCGGGCCAGCCAAGCTGCTGGAACTCAACTACGACACGCCGACCAGCCTGTATGAGGCCGCGGCGTTTCAGTGGGGCTGGCTGGAACAATGCATCGAGCGTGGCTTGCTGCCCAGGCACGCCGACCAGTTCAACAGCATCGACACCAAGCTGCATCAGGCTTTTGCCCAACTGCAGCTCAAACAGCCCTTCTATTTCGCCTCGATGAAAGACTCGGTCGAAGACAAGGGCACCACCGATTACCTGCGCCTGGTCGCGGAAAAGGTCGGCATCGAATCGCGGCACATCGACATCGAAGACATTGGCCTCACCAGTGACGGACGTTTCGTTGACCTCGAAGATCGCTGGATCCCTCACCTGTTCAAACTGCATGCCTGGGAGTTCATCTTCCACGAACCCTTCGGCGCAGCGATTGCCCAGAGCGATACGCAGTTTTTCGAACCGCCCTGGAAATCCATCATCTCCAACAAGGGCATCCTGCCGCTGCTGTGGGAGTTCAACCAAGGTCACCCAAACCTGCTCGCGGCGCACCTGGACTCCGACCCGAGTAAAGCGGTGCCCAAAGGTTGGGTGCGCAAGCCATTCTTCTCACGGGAAGGCGCGAACATTGAGCTGCAAACTGCCGATGGCCTGATCGTAAAAGAGGACGGCCCCTACACTGATGCGCCGTTTATCCTTCAGGAGTTTGCCCCGCTGCCGAAATTTGGCGACAGCTACACGCTGATCGGTTCCTGGGTGATCGGGGATCAGGCAGCCGGCATCGGCGTGCGTGAGGACAACAGTCTGATTACCAAGGATTCGAGCCGGTTCTTGCCGCATCTGATACTCGACTGAGCCCTCCATCGCCCACTAAAAAGGACTGGTGTCGACATATCGTCAGACACCCACAAGACTTACTGCGCAAATGCCGGATAATGGCGGCCATTCGTTTAGCCGTTATTCTGGTAATCCCCCATGGAAATCAAGGTCAACTTTCTCGACAACCTGCGACTTGAAGCCAAGTTCGATGACTTCACGGTGGTGGCCGATCAACCTATCCGCTACAAGGGCGATGGCTCGGCACCGGGTCCGTTCGACTACTTCCTGGCTTCGTCGGCGTTGTGTGCGGCGTATTTTGTGAAGTTGTACTGCAACACGCGCAATATCCCCACGGATAACATCCGCCTGTCGCAGAACAATATTGTTGACCCTGAAAACCGCTACAACCAGATTTTCAAGATCCAGGTCGAGTTGCCGGCGGACATCTCCGACAAGGACCGCCAGGGCATCCTGCGCTCCATCGACCGATGCACCGTGAAGAAAGTGGTGCAAGCCGGGCCTGAGTTTGTGATCGAAGAAGTGGACAACCTCGACGCCGATGCCCAGGCGTTGCTGATGCCTGCTTCCAGCTCAGAGGCGAGCACCTATATTGCCGGCAAGGATCTGCCGCTGGAGCAAACCATCGCCAACATGTCGGCCATTCTGGCGGACCTGGGCATGAAGATTGAAATCGCCTCGTGGCGCAATATCGTGCCCAATGTGTGGTCGTTGCATATCCGCGATGCGCACTCGCCGATGTGCTTTACCAACGGCAAGGGTGCGACCAAGGAAGGCGCGTTGGCGTCGGCGTTGGGCGAGTTTATCGAGCGACTCAACTGCAACTTCTTCTACAACGACCAGTTCTGGGGCGAAGACATCGCCGACGCAGCGTTTGTGCACTACCCGGACGAACGCTGGTTCAAGCCTGGCCGTAAAGATGCACTGCCGACCGAAATCCTCGACGAGTACTGCCTGAAGATTTACAACCGCGACGGCGAGCTGCGTGGTTCCCACCTGATCGACACCAACTCGGGCAATGAAGAGCGTGGCATCTGCTCGCTGCCTTACGTGCGCCAGTCCGACGGCGAGGTGGTGTATTTCCCGTCCAACCTGATTGAAAACCTGTTCCTGAGCAACGGCATGAGTGCCGGTAACACGCTGGCCGAAGCCCAGGTGCAGTGCCTGTCGGAGATTTTCGAGCGCGCGGTAAAACGCGAAATCATCGAAGGTGAATTTGCCCTGCCGGATGTGCCGGCTCACGTGCTGGCGAAGTACCCCGGAATACTGGCCGGGATTCAGGCACTGGAAGAGCAAGGGTTCCCGGTGCTGGTGAAGGATGCGTCCCTGGGAGGTGAATTCCCGGTGATGTGCGTCACGTTGATGAACCCGCGTACCGGCGGGGTGTTCGCCTCGTTCGGCGCGCACCCGAGCCTGGAAGTGGCGCTGGAACGCAGCCTGACCGAATTGCTCCAGGGCCGCAGCTTCGAAGGCCTCAACGACCTGCCCCAGCCGACGTTTGAAGGTCATGCGGTGACCGAGCCGAATAACTTCGTCGAGCACTTTATCGACTCCAGCGGCGTGGTGTCGTGGCGCTTCTTCAGCTCAAAATCGGATTACGAATTCGTGGAGTGGGACTTCTCCGGCCAGGGTGAAAACTCGAATGCCGAGGAAGCCGCGACCTTGTTCGGCATTCTCGAAGGCATGGGCAAAGAAGTGTACATGGCGGTCTACGAGCATATCGGTGCAACGGCCTGCCGTATCCTGGTGCCAGACTATTCGGAAATTTATCCAGTAGACGATCTGATCTGGGATAACACCAACAAAGCGCTGTTCTTCCGCGCCGACATCCTGAACCTGCATCGCCTGGACGAAGAGGAACTGCAAGCGCTGGTTGAGCGCCTGGTGGAAAGTGAACTGGACGACTACACCGACATCACCACCTTGATCGGCATCGAATTTGACGACAATACCGCCTGGGGTCAGCTGACGATTCTGGAGTTGAAGCTGCTGATTTATCTCGCCTTGCAGCGGTTTGAAGAGGCGAAAGAAGCGGTAGAAATGTTCCTGCAGTACAACGACAACACGGTTGAGCGCGGCTTGTTCTATCAAGCCGTGAATGTGGTGCTGGAGATGAAACTGGACGAAGACCTGGAACTGGAAGACTACGAGGCCAACTTCCGCCGGATGTTTGGCAACGAGCGGATGGATGCAGCGATCGGATCGGTAGATGGCAGCGTGCGCTTCCATGGCTTGACGCCGACCAGCATGAAACTGGAGGGGCTCGATAGGCATTTGCGCTTGATCGAGAGCTACAAAAAACTGCACATGGCGCGGGCCAACATGACCGCCCTGTAGGAGCCGGCTTGCTGGCGATCCAGGCGCCGCGGTTAACCAGGCAAACCGAGTTATCGTTCATCGCCAGCAAGCCGGCTCCTACAATATGGTGCGCAAAAGAAAACCCCCGACCAGTCAAGAGGACTGATCGGGGGTTCCAGACCTAAACTTTACAAAAAAGTCTCAGGTAAGTCCTAGAACGGAATATCGTCATCAAAGCTGTCGAAATCCGGAGCCGGTTGCGGTGCGGCCTGCGGAGGAGCCGGGCGCGACTGTTGCGGTGCCGACTGCTGCGGACGCGGAGCCTGCTGGCGTGGGGCTGGAGCGGATTGCTGGTAGTTATTGCCCCCGCCTTGTTGGTCGCCCTGCTGTGGACGGCCGCCCAGCAGTTGCATGGTGCCTTGCATGTCGACCACGATTTCAGTGGTGTAACGCTTGATACCGTCTTTTTCCCACTCGCGGGTCTGCAGCTTGCCTTCGATGTAGACCTGCGAACCTTTACGCAGGTATTCGCCGGCGATTTCGGCCACTTTGCCGAACATCGAAACACGGTGCCATTCGGTCTTCTCGACCTTCTGACCGGTTTGCTTGTCGGTCCACTGTTCGCTGGTCGCCAGACTCAGGTTGGTCACGGCGTTACCGTTAGGCAAGTAGCGAACTTCGGGATCCTGGCCGCAAGTGCCGACCAATATGACTTTGTTAACCCCACGGGCCATAACGTTCTCCTAGGCTACGCACGCTGCCTCGGCCGGGTTGTTCACCAGGCGCTCAAGGGTCGTGCGATCCAATAGTTCTGTGTCCAATTTGATGTAAATCGCCGCTTCATCAGCAACGATCACCGCATCTGTTACCCCTACGACGGCCTTCAGGCGCTCAACCAGACCCGCTTCGCGGATCGCCTCGGGCGACAACGGCAAGCGCAGGCTCGTGACGTAAGGTGGTTCGCGCATGGTAACAGCAAAGGCCAGCCAGAGGGCAGCCAGGCCGGCGCATCCGAGGAATACAACCGACAAACCGCCGTGCTGGAACATCCAGCCGCCGAGGATCCCACCCAGCGCCGAACCAAGGAACTGGCTGGTGGAATAAACCCCCATCGCCGTGCCTTTGCCACCTGCCGGTGAAACCTTGCTGATCAGCGACGGCAAGGACGCTTCCAGCAGATTGAACGCGGTGAAAAACACCACCGTGCCGATTACCAGCGCCCGCAAGCTGTCGCCGAACTGCCAGAAGAATAGCTCAGTGAGCATCAGCGTCAGCACCGCGCCCAATAAAACTCGTTTCATTTTGCGTTTCTTCTCGCCGTAAATAATGAACGGGATCATGGCGAAGAAGGAAATCAGCAGCGCGGCCAGGTACACCCACCAGTGCTGCTCCTTGGGCAAACCGGCTTTTTCGACCAGCGCCAGGGGCAATGCAACGAAGCTCGACATCAACATCGCGTGCAACACAAAAATGCCCAGGTCCAGGCGCAGCAGGTCCGGGTGCTTGAGCGTCGGTATCAGCGCCTGACGCGCGACGCCAGACTCGCGGTGCTGCAATGGCCCGGTGGCGCGCGGCACCATGAACATCACGATGACGATACCGAGCAGCGCCATGCCGCCGGTGGCGAAGAACAGCCCGGAGAGGCCGAAGGCACGGGTCAGCAATGGCCCTACCACCATGGCGATCGCGAACGACAGACCGATCGTCATGCCGATCATGGCCATGGCTTTGGTCCGATGCTGTTCCCGGGTCAGGTCAGACAGCAACGCCATGACCGCCGCGGAAATCGCCCCGGCGCCTTGCAGAATGCGCCCGGCGATGACGCCCCAGATCGAATCGGCATTGGCCGCCAGCACACTCCCCAGGGCGAAGACGATCAGCCCCAGGTAAATCACCGGACGTCGACCGATACGGTCGGAAATGAAACCGAAAGGAATCTGAAAAATCGCCTGGGTCAGGCCGTAAGCGCCAATCGCCAACCCGATGAGGGCCGGGGTCGCGCCTGCCAGGTCCATCCCATAGGTCGCCAGCACCGGCAACACCATGAACATGCCAAGCATACGGAAGGCGAACACCAGGGCCAGACCGCTTGCTGCGCGGGTCTCACTGCCACTCATGCGTTCGCTGTGGGGATCGTGCATGGAAAAACCTCATCTGAACCGGCGGCGATTCTACCAGTCCCATCGATTGACGGGGTATATAGCGACGCTATGACGCGCGCAGATGACGCAATCTTCATGCAAGGTTGCGCGCCCCTCATTTGATAGTGTGCATCCATCCAGTATTTGGCCGTATACTCCTACGTTTTCGACGCCCGCCGAGCGAGGCCACTTTGGACAAGATCCTGATTCGTGGGGCCCGAACCCACAACCTGAAGAACATCGACCTGACCCTGCCACGGGACAAACTGATCGTCATCACCGGCCTGTCCGGATCCGGCAAGTCGTCCCTGGCCTTCGACACGCTGTACGCCGAAGGCCAGCGCCGCTATGTCGAATCGCTGTCGGCCTACGCCCGGCAATTCCTGTCGATGATGGAAAAGCCTGACGTCGACACCATCGAAGGTCTGTCGCCAGCGATCTCCATCGAACAGAAGTCGACCTCGCACAACCCGCGCTCGACGGTTGGCACCATTACCGAAATCTACGATTACCTGCGCCTGCTCTACGCTCGCGTCGGTATTCCGCGCTGCCCGGACCACGACATTCCGCTGGAAGCCCAGACCGTCAGCCAGATGGTCGACCTGGTGCTGGCGCAACCGGAAGGCAGCAAACTGATGCTGTTGGCTCCGGTAATCCGCGAGCGCAAGGGCGAACACCTCTCGGTCTTCGAAGAACTGCGGGCCCAGGGCTTTGTGCGGGCCCGGGTCAACGGCAAGCTCTGTGAGCTGGACGAGTTGCCGAAGCTGGATAAACAGAAGAAGCACTCGATCGACGTCGTGGTCGACCGCTTCAAGGTCCGCGCCGATCTGCAACAGCGCCTGGCCGAATCGTTCGAGACCGCGCTGAAACTGGCGGACGGCATCGCTCTGGTGGCGCCAATGGACGACGAGCCCGGCGAAGAAATCATCTTCTCCGCACGCTTTGCCTGTCCGATCTGCGGCCACGCCATCAGCGAGCTGGAACCCAAGCTGTTTTCCTTCAACAACCCAGCCGGCGCCTGCCCGACCTGCGATGGCCTGGGGGTTAAACAGTTCTTCGACACTAAACGATTGGTTAACGGTGAACTGACCTTGGCCGAAGGCGCGATCCGCGGCTGGGACCGGCGCAACGTCTATTACTTCCAGATGCTTGGCTCGCTGGCCGCCCACTACAAGTTCAGCCTCGAAGTGCCGTTCAACGAACTGCCGGCCGATCAGCAGAAATTCATCCTGCATGGTAGCGGCTCGCAGAATGTCGACTTCAAGTACCTGAACGACCGTGGCGACATCGTCAAACGCTCGCACCCGTTCGAAGGCATCGTGCCGAACCTGGAACGCCGCTACCGCGAAACCGAATCGGCTTCGGTCCGCGAAGAACTGGCCAAATTCCTCAGCACCCAGCCTTGCCCGGATTGCCGTGGCACCCGTCTGCGTCGCGAGGCGCGACACGTGTGGGTTGGCGAGAAGACCTTGCCGGCGGTGACCAACTTGCCGATCGGTGATGCCTGCGAATACTTCGGCGTGCTGAAGCTGACCGGCCGCCGTGGCGAAATTGCCGACAAGATCCTCAAGGAAATCCGCGAACGCCTGCAGTTTCTGGTCAACGTTGGCCTGGACTATCTGTCACTGGATCGCAGTGCCGACACGCTGTCCGGCGGTGAGGCCCAGCGCATTCGCCTGGCCAGTCAGATTGGCGCCGGTCTGGTGGGGGTTCTGTACATCCTCGATGAACCGTCAATTGGCCTGCACCAGCGGGACAACGACCGATTGCTCGGCACACTCAAGCACCTGCGTGACATCGGCAACACGGTGATCGTGGTCGAGCACGATGAAGACGCGATTCGTCTGGCTGATTATGTGGTGGATATCGGCCCGGGCGCGGGTGTGCACGGTGGACATATCGTTGCCGAAGGCACGCCAGACGAAGTAATGGCTCACCCTGATTCGCTGACCGGCAAGTATTTGTCGGGCCGGGTGAAGATCGCCGTTCCAGCCAAACGCACACCCCGTAACAAGAAGCTGTCGCTGTCCCTCAAGGGTGCTCGCGGTAACAATTTGCGCAATGTCGATCTGGAGATTCCAATCGGCCTGCTGACCTGCGTGACCGGCGTGTCCGGCTCGGGCAAATCGACGCTGATCAACAACACGTTGTTTCCCTTGAGCGCTACCGCACTCAACGGGGCAACGACCCTGGAAGCGGCGGCTCACGACAGCATCAAGGGCCTTGAGCACCTGGATAAAGTCGTCGACATCGATCAGAGCCCGATCGGTCGCACACCGCGCTCCAACCCGGCGACCTACACCGGCTTGTTCACGCCAATTCGCGAGTTGTTCGCCGGCGTACCGGAATCGCGCTCCCGCGGTTACGGGCCGGGGCGTTTCTCCTTCAACGTGAAGGGCGGACGCTGTGAAGCCTGCCAGGGCGATGGTCTGATCAAAGTGGAGATGCACTTCCTGCCGGACATCTATGTCCCGTGCGACGTCTGCAAGAGCAAGCGCTACAACCGCGAAACCCTTGAGATCAAATACAAGGGCAAGAGCATCCACGAAACCCTCGAGATGACCATCGAGGAAGCCCGAGTGTTCTTCGACGCAGTTCCGGCCTTGGCGCGCAAGCTTCAGACGCTGATGGACGTAGGCCTTTCGTACATCAAGCTGGGACAATCGGCAACGACGCTGTCGGGTGGTGAGGCCCAGCGGGTGAAACTGTCCCGCGAGCTGTCCAAGCGCGATACCGGCAAGACCCTGTATATCCTCGATGAGCCAACTACCGGCCTGCACTTTGCGGATATCCAGCAACTGCTCGATGTTTTGCATCGCTTGCGCGACCATGGCAATACCGTGGTGGTGATCGAACACAACCTGGATGTGATCAAGACCGCCGACTGGTTGGTGGACCTGGGGCCGGAAGGCGGCTCCAAGGGCGGCCAGATTATTGCCGTCGGCACGCCGGAAGACGTGTCCGAGATGAAGCAGTCTCACACTGGCTACTACCTCAAACCACTGCTGGCTCGCGACAAGGCCTGAATCAGGCCCATGAAAAAAGCCCCTGTCACTTTGTCGGTGACAGGGGCTTTTTTGTGCGTCGTCGGCCTAAAAATCAGAACTGCGATTGCAGGTAATTCTCCAATCCGATCAACTTGATCAAACCCAGCTGTTTCTCCAGCCAATAGGTGTGATCTTCCTCGGTGTCGTTCAGCTGAATGCGCAAGATCTCGCGGGTGACATAGTCCTTGTGCCGCTCGCAAAGCTCGATGCCTTTGCACAGAGCTGCACGAACTTTATATTCCAGACGCAGGTCAGCGGCGAGCATGTCCGGCACGGTGGTGCCGACATCGAGATCGTCCGGACGCATGCGCGGCGTACCTTCGAGCATCAGGATCCGACGCATCAGCGCATCAGCGTGCTGAGCCTCTTCTTCCATCTCGTGGTTGATACGTTCGTAGAGCTCGGTGAACCCCCAGTCCTCGTACATCCGCGAATGGATGAAATATTGATCACGCGCTGCCAGTTCGCCTGTCAGCAACGTGTTGAGGTAATCGATTACGTCTGGGTGACCTTGCATCGCCCTACATCTCCCTGCTTGAAAGTCTGTAGTTTGAACCAACCTGACCTGAAGGTCACTCGCCCGCCGCAATAAAAGCGAAGATATTCTGAGAAAATGGGTTCAAATAACGCAAAAAACCGCCCTAATGAGGGCGGTTCTGCTTCTCGTTTAGACTTCGTTAAGCTGTACGCCCAACGCCTTCGCGATGCCTTCTCCATAAGCCGGATCGGCCTTGAAGAAATGCTGCAGCTGACGATCAACCACGTCGCCGGAAACCCCAGCCATCGCACCGGCAATGTTGTTGATCAGCAGCGCTTTCTGCTCATCGTTCATCAGACGGAACAGCGCACCCGCGTGGCTGTAGTAGTCGGTATCCTCACGATGATCGTAGCGGTCAGCCGCACCGCTCAAGGCCAAGGCAGGTTCCGCGTAGTGCGGTGCCTGTTTCGGTGATTCAACGTAGCTGTTCGGCTCGTAGTTCGGCGCCGCACCACCATTACTGCCAAACGCCATCGAACCATCGCGCTGGTAAGTGTTGACCGGACTGCGAGGTGCATTCACTGGCAGCTGCTGGTGATTGGTGCCCACACGATAGCGGTGAGCATCCGCGTAAGCGAACACACGCCCCTGCAGCATGCGATCAGGTGACAAGCCGACGCCTGGCACCATGTTGCTCGGACCGAACGCGGCCTGCTCGACTTCAGCGAAGTAGTTCAGCGGATTGCGGTTGAGCTCAAGCTCGCCCACTTCGATCAACGGGAACTCTTTCTGCGACCAGGTCTTGGTCACGTCAAACGGGTTCTCGTAGTGAGTCGAGGCCTGAGCCTCGGTCATGATCTGAATGTTGACACTCCATTTCGGGAAGTCACCGCGCTCAATGGCGCCGAACAGGTCACGTTGTGCGTAATCCGGATCGGTGCCGGCCAGGCGCGCCGCTTCTGCCGGAGCGAGGTTCTTGATCCCTTGCTTGGTTTTATAGTGCCACTTCACCCAGTGACGCTCGCCATTGGCGTTGATCAAGCTGTAGGTGTGGCTGCCGAAGCCGTGCATGTGACGGTAACCGTCAGGGATGCCGCGATCCGAAAACAGGATAGTGACCTGGTGCAGCGCCTCAGGCGAATGCGACCAGAAATCCCACATCATCTGCGCGCTTTTCAGGTTGCTTTGCGGCAGACGCTTCTGGGTGTGGATAAAGTCAGGGAATTTCAGCGGATCACGGATGAAGAACACCGGCGTGTTGTTGCCGACGATGTCCCAGTTGCCTTCCTCGGTGTAGAACTTCAGGGCAAAACCACGTGGATCACGCTCGGTGTCAGCCGAGCCGCGCTCGCCACCCACGGTGGAGAATCGCAGGAAGGTCGGGGTTTGTTTGCCGACAGACTCAAACAGCTTGGCACTGGTGTATTGAGTGATATCGCGAGTCACAGTGAACGTGCCGTAAGCACCCGAGCCTTTGGCGTGTACGCGACGCTCCGGGATGTTTTCACGGTTGAAGTGGGCAAGCTTCTCGATCAGGTGGAAATCGTCGAGCAGCAGAGGGCCACGAGGGCCGGCGGAGCGGGAATTCTGGTTGTCGGCAACAGGAGCGCCACTGGCGGTCGTAAGTGTTTTGTTTTGGCTCATGCGATCTCTTCCTCTGTCAGTCTTGAACTGCCGGCTAAATCGGCTTGATGGGAAGTATTGATCATCAACATGACAGTCACAAATTCATTAATTTGCAGACATCAATAGAAAATTACTAATGATCAACCCAAGCATATAGTGCCTATAGGGAAGGGTTTGAAGCTTGTACGCAGAGCGCATTTCTTGCAGGCACAAAAAACCGGGCACTAGGCCCGGTTCTTTGTTTCAGACTGACGTCTTACTCAGCGGATACAGCTTCACCGCCGACAGCACGATCAACCAACTCGACGTACGCCATAGGCGCGTTGTCGCCAGCGCGGAAACCGCACTTGAGGATGCGCAGGTAGCCACCCTCACGGGTAGCGTAACGCTTGCCCAGGTCGTTGAAGAGCTTACCAACGATAGCTTTCGAACGAGTACGGTCGAAAGCCAGACGGCGGTTAGCCAGGCTGTCTGTCTTGGCCAAAGTGATCAGCGGCTCAGCAACGCGGCGCAGTTCTTTGGCTTTTGGCAGTGTAGTTTTGATCAGCTCGTGCTCGAACAGCGACACCGCCATGTTTTGAAACATGGCCTTGCGGTGCGAGCTGGTGCGGCTCAGGTGACGACCACTTTTACGATGACGCATGGTTCATTCCTTACCAAACACAACGTTCGGTGATTACGACGATCAGGCAGTCGCCTTGTCGTCCTTCTTAAGACTTGCAGGCGGCCAGTTGTCGAGGCGCATGCCGAGGGACAGACCGCGGGAGGCCAGAACGTCCTTGATTTCAGTCAAGGATTTCTTGCCAAGGTTCGGAGTCTTCAACAGCTCTACTTCGGTACGCTGAATCAGGTCGCCGATGTAGTAGATGTTTTCCGCCTTAAGGCAGTTAGCCGAACGTACAGTCAGTTCCAGATCGTCAACCGGGCGAAGCAGGATCGGATCGATCTCGTCTTCCTGCTCGACAACCACTGGCTCACTGTCACCTTTGAGATCGACGAACGCAGCCAACTGCTGTTGCAGAATGGTTGCAGCACGGCGAATAGCCTCTTCAGGATCCAGGGTACCGTTGGTTTCCAGATCAATAACCAGCTTGTCCAGGTTAGTACGCTGTTCGACACGGGCGTTTTCCACCACGTATGCGATACGGCGAACCGGGCTGAACGAAGAGTCAAGCTGCAAGCGACCGATGCTGCGGCTTTCGTCTTCATCGCTCTGACGCGAGTCTGCCGGTTCATAACCACGACCACGAGCTACGGTGAGCTTCATGTTCAGGGCGCCGTTAGACGCCAGGTTAGCGATTACGTGATCGGGGTTAACGATCTCGACATCATGATCCAGCTGAATATCGGCAGCGGTAACCACCCCCGAACCCTTCTTCGACAAGGTCAGCGTAACTTCGTCTCGACCGTGCAGCTTGATAGCCAGACCTTTAAGGTTCAACAGGATTTCAATTACGTCTTCCTGTACACCTTCGATGGCGCTGTACTCGTGGAGCACACCGTCAATCTCGGCCTCGACTACTGCACAGCCGGGCATTGAGGACAACAGGATGCGGCGCAGCGCGTTGCCCAGGGTGTGGCCGAAACCACGCTCGAGAGGCTCGAGTGTGATCTTGGCGCGGGTTGGACTGACAACCTGCACATCAATATGGCGGGGTGTCAGGAACTCATTTACCGAAATCTGCATGGATGCACCTATTTTCTAGCCCTTACTTGGAGTAGAGCTCGACAATCAGGCTTTCGTTGATGTCGGCGGACAGATCACTGCGAGCAGGAACGTTCTTGAAAACGCCCGACTTCTTCTCAGTGTCTACTTCTACCCATTCTACGCGGCCACGTTGGGCACACAGATCGAGAGCTTGGACAATGCGAAGTTGGTTCTTTGCTTTCTCGCGAACTGCGACCACGTCACCAGCACGAACCTGGTAGGACGGAACGTTTACGGTCTGACCGTTAACGCTGATCGACTTGTGCGATACCAGCTGACGGGATTCGGCACGAGTAGAGCCAAAACCCATACGGTATACAACGTTGTCCAGACGGCATTCGAGCAGTTGCAACAGGTTTTCGCCAGTTGCGCCTTTCTTGCCAGCAGCTTCTTTGTAGTAGCCGCTGAATTGACGCTCGAGAACGCCGTAGATACGACGGACCTTCTGCTTTTCACGCAGTTGGGTGCCGTAGTCGGACTGGCGACCGCGGCGTTGGCCGTGGATACCAGGTGCTGCTTCGATGTTGCACTTCGATTCGATCGCGCGCACGCCGCTCTTCAGAAAGAGATCGGTGCCTTCGCGACGAGCGAGTTTGCATTTTGGACCAATGTAACGAGCCATTCTTTACAATCTCCTGGATTACACGCGGCGCTTCTTCGGCGGACGGCACCCGTTGTGCGGGATTGGCGTCACGTCGGTGATGCTGGCGATCTTGTAGCCACAGCCGTTCAAAGCGCGGACTGCGGATTCACGACCTGGACCTGGACCTTTGACGTTAACGTCGAGGTTTTTCAGGCCGTATTCCAGCGCAGCTTGACCAGCACGTTCAGCAGCTACTTGAGCAGCGAACGGGGTGGACTTGCGGGAACCGCGGAAACCCGAACCACCGGAGGTAGCCCAGGAAAGAGCGTTACCTTGACGGTCGGTGATGGTCACGATGGTGTTGTTAAAAGAAGCATGGATGTGGGCGATGCCATCAACCACTGTCTTTTTAACTTTTTTACGAGGACGAGCAGCAGGTTTTGCCATGATTAATTTCCTGTCGATTCGCTGGGGCGATTACTTGCGGATCGGCTTACGCGGACCTTTACGGGTACGCGCGTTGGTCTTGGTACGCTGACCGCGTACTGGCAGACCACGACGATGACGCAGACCGCGATAGCAACCGAGGTCCATCAAACGCTTGATTTTCATGTTGATTTCGCGACGCAGGTCACCTTCAGTGGTGAACTTCGCCACTTCGCCACGCAGCTGTTCAATCTGCTCGTCGCTCAGATCTTTGATCTTTGCCGCTGGGTTTACCCCAGTCACTGCACAAATTTTCTGTGCAGTAGTGCGACCAACACCATAGATGTAGGTCAGCGAGATAACAGTATGCTTGTTATCTGGAATGTTAACGCCTGCAATACGGGCCATTCAGTGGGACTCCAATTGACAGCTACCTACGCCCCGGAAGCCAAGAAATAGGGCGCGAGATAATATCGCTGTAATAACAAATAATCAACCCGGCAGCGCACTAGCTGCCGGGCTTGAAGCACAATCACACTCAGCCTTGGCGCTGTTTGTGACGCGGTTCCGCGCTGCAAATTACTCGAACAACACCTTCGCGGCGAATAATCTTGCAGTTACGGCACAGCTTTTTCACCGATGCACGAACTTTCATCACCAACTCCTCGAACCTTATGGGTACTCAGCGCAACATGCCGCTGCCGTAACCCTTCAGGTTGGCTTTCTTCATCAGGGATTCGTACTGGTGCGAAACGAGGTGCGATTGTACTTGGGACATGAAGTCCATCACAACCACGACCACGATCAGCAACGAGGTCCCGCCAAGGTAGAACGGTACGTTTGCTGCAACCACCAGGAACTGGGGCAACAGGCAGACGGCCGTCATGTAAAGAGCACCGAACATGGTCAAGCGAGTCAGAACGCCATCAATGTAGCGCGCAGACTGCTCACCTGGACGGATGCCCGGAATAAAGGCACCGGACTTCTTCAGGTTTTCCGCTACGTCTTTCGGATTGAACATCAACGCCGTATAGAAGAAGCAGAAGAAAATAATCCCTGCACTAAACAGCAGAATATTCAACGGCTGACCAGGAGCGATCGACTGCGAGATGTCCTGCAACCAGCCCATACCTTCAGACTGACCGAACCAGGCACCCAACGAAGCCGGGAACAGCAAAATGCTGCTCGCGAAAATAGCCGGAATAACACCGGCCATGTTCACCTTCAGCGGCAAGTGGCTGGTCTGCGCAGCGAAGACCTTACGGCCCTGCTGACGCTTGGCGTAGTGAACAGCAATACGACGCTGGCCACGCTCAATGAACACCACGAAACCGATAATCGCTACTGCCAGCAAACCGATGGCAACCAGGGCGAAGATGTTGATATCACCCTGACGTGCAGACTCGAAAGACTGCCCGATCGCTCTCGGAAGACCGGCGACGATACCCGAAAAAATCAACATCGAGATACCGTTGCCAACACCACGCTCAGTAATCTGCTCACCCAGCCACATCATGAACATCGCACCAGCCACAAAAGTGGATACCGCGACGAAATGGAAGCCAAAGTCACCAGTGAACGCAACGCCCTGCCCCGCCAGACCAATGGACATGCCAATAGCCTGGACGAGAGCGAGGACGACAGTGCCGTAGCGGGTGTACTGGCTGATCTTGCGACGGCCAGCTTCACCTTCCTTCTTCAACTGTTCCAGCTGCGGGCTGACGGCGGTCATCAGTTGCATGATGATCGATGCCGAAATGTACGGCATGATCCCCAGTGCAAAGATACTCATCCGCTCCAGCGCGCCGCCGGAAAACATGTTGAACAAGCTAAGAATGGTCCCCTCATTCTGTCGAAACAGGTCCGCGAGTCGGTCCGGGTTGATACCTGGAACCGGGATGTGTGCGCCTATTCGGTAGACGATAATCGCCAGGAACAGAAAACGCAGACGAGCCCAGAGTTCAGACATACCGCCTTTGCCGAGCGCAGAGAGAGCACCTTGCTTAGCCATTTATTCCTCGAACTTGCCGCCAGCTGCTTCGATAGCCGCACGCGCACCTTTGGTGGCGCCGATTCCCTTTCCGATGGTGACAGCGCGAGTAACTTCGCCGGACAGCATGATTTTCACACGCTGAACGTTGACGTTGATCACGTTGGCATCTTTCAGGGACTGCACGGTGACGATGTCGCCTTCCACTTTAGCCAGCTCGGACAGACGCACTTCTGCGCGGTCCATGGCTTTCAGGGAAACGAAACCAAACTTCGGCAGGCGACGATGCAGCGGCTGTTGACCGCCTTCAAAGCCTGGAGCAATGGTGCCACCGGAGCGGGAGGTTTGACCTTTGTGACCACGGCCACCAGTCTTACCCAAACCGCTACCGATACCACGGCCCGGACGATGCTTTTCGCGACGGGAACCCGGCGCTGGACTCAGATCATTGAGTTTCATCGATTAACCCTCGACACGCAGCATGTAGTAAGCCTTGTTGATCATCCCGCGATTCTCGGGAGTATCCTGGACTTCTACAGTGTGACCGATGCGACGCAGACCCAGACCCTTAACGCACAGTTTGTGGTTAGGGATGCGGCCGGTCATGCTTTTGATCAGCGTAACTTTAACGGTAGCCATGATCAGAAGATCTCCTTGACGCTTTTGCCACGCTTGGCGGCAATGGATTCAGGAGACTGCATTGCTTTCAAACCCTTGAAAGTGGCGTGAACCACGTTTACCGGGTTAGTCGAGCCGTAGCACTTGGCCAGAACGTTCTGAACGCCAGCAACTTCGAGGACAGCACGCATAGCGCCGCCAGCGATGATACCGGTACCTTCAGAAGCAGGCTGCATATACACCTTCGAAGCGCCGTGGGCGGACTTCATTGCGTACTGCAGAGTGGTGCCGTTCAGATCAACCTGGATCATGTTGCGGCGAGCAGCTTCCATTGCCTTCTGGATCGCAGCAGGCACTTCACGCGACTTGCCACGGCCGAAGCCAACGCGCCCTTTACCATCACCAACCACGGTCAACGCGGTGAAAGTGAAGATACGGCCGCCTTTAACGGTTTTGGCTACGCGGTTAACTTGAACCAGCTTCTCGATGTAGCCTTCGTCGCGCTTTTGGTCGTTATTTGACATAACTTAGAACTCCAGCCCAGCTTCACGAGCAGCATCAGCCAGCGCCTTGACGCGGCCGTGGTACTTGAAGCCAGAGCGGTCGAAAGCCACCTGCGAGACGCCAGCGGCTTTAGCACGCGTAGCGACCAGCTGGCCAACCTTAGTGGCCGCGTCGATGTTGCCGGTGGCACCATCACGCAGTTCTTTATCCAAAGTCGAGGCACTTGCCAGGACTTTGTTGCCGTCGGCCGAAATGACCTGGGCGTAGATGTGCTGCGACGAGCGGAACACGCAGAGACGCACGACTTCGAGTTCGTGCATTTTCAGGCGTGCTTTGCGAGCGCGACGCAGTCGAGTAACTTTTTTGTCGGTCATTTGCTATGCCCTACTTCTTCTTGGCTTCTTTACGACGGACGACTTCGTCCGCGTAGCGCACACCTTTGCCTTTGTACGGCTCTGGTGGACGGAAGTCGCGGATCTCGGCGGCCACTTGACCTACCAGCTGCTTGTCGATGCCCTTGATCAGGATATCGGTCTGGCTAGGAGTCTCAGCGGTGATGCCTTCCGGCAGTTCATAATCCACTGGGTGCGAGAAGCCAAGAGCCAGGTTCAGCACTGTGCCTTTTGCTTGCGCTTTGTAACCAACACCGACCAGCTGGAGCTTACGCTCGAAGCCTTGGCTTACGCCTTGGACCATGTTGTTTACCAACGCACGAGTGGTACCAGCCATTGCGCGAGTTTGTTGATCGCCATTGCGAGCAGCGAAACGCAGCTCACCAGCTTCTTCAACGATCTCAACGGACGAATGGATGTTCAGTTCGAGAGTGCCCTTGGCACCCTTCACCGAAAGCTGTTGGCCTGCGAATTTGACTTCGACACCGGCTGGCAGCTTAACGGGGTTCTTAGCGACGCGTGACATGCTTATCCCCCCTTAGAACACAGTGCAAAGAACTTCGCCGCCGACACCGGCAGCGCGCGCAGCACGATCCGTCATCACACCTTTGTTGGTGGAGACGATAGACACACCGAGACCGCCACGAACTTTTGGCAGATCATCGACGGACTTGTACTGACGCAGGCCTGGACGGCTAACGCGCTTCACTTCCTCGATGACCGGACGGCCTTCGAAGTACTTCAGCTCGATGGACAGCAGTGGCTTGATTTCGCTGCTGATCTGATAACCCGCAATGTAACCTTCGTCCTTCAGGACTTTGGCAACAGCTACCTTCAAAGTAGAAGATGGCATGCTTACGACGGACTTTTCAGCCATCTGGGCATTACGGATTCGAGTTAGCATGTCCGCTAACGGGTCCTGCATACTCATGGGCTAGACGCTCCTAATACACAAAAAATTAGCCTTGCGGCTACTACGTGTCGCCGAGTACATCCGCGCAAAAAAACACGGGCTCAGGCGAGCCGGGTATTCTAGACACACCCCACAAATGAATCAAGCCCCAATAGGGGCTTGATTCAAGTTCAAGGTCACCGATGGTCAGGATCTTGCGACCCCGAACACCGAGACTTCGACAGTGCTTACCAGCTGGCTTTAACCAGACCAGGTACGTCACCACGCATTGCAGCTTCACGCAGTTTGTTACGGCCAAGGCCGAACTTGCGGTAAACGCCGTGTGGACGACCGGTCAGGCGGCAGCGGTTACGCATGCGCGAAGCGCTTGCGTCACGTGGCTGCTTCTGCAGGGCTACTGTAGCTTCCCAACGCGCTTCTGGACTTGCGTTCAGATCAACGATGATAGCTTTCAGTGCTGCACGCTTCTTGGCGTACTTGGCAACCGTGAGCTGACGCTTCAGCTCGCGGTTTTTCATGCTCATCTTGGCCATTTTCCTACTCCAATCAGTTGCGGAACGGGAATTTGAAAGCACGCAACAGGGCGCGACCTTCATCATCGTTCTTGGCAGTGGTGGTCAGGGTAATGTCCAGACCGCGGAGAGCATCGATCTTGTCGTAGTCGATTTCCGGGAAGATGATCTGCTCTTTAACGCCCATGCTGTAGTTACCACGACCATCGAAGGACTTGGCATTCAGGCCGCGGAAGTCGCGAACCCGAGGCAGGGAGATCGACAGCAGACGATCCAGGAACTCGTACATACGCTCACGGCGCAGGGTCACTTTGACGCCGATCGGCCAACCTTCACGGACTTTAAAGCCAGCGATGGATTTCCGAGCGTAGGTCACAACGACTTTCTGGCCGGTGATCTTTTCCAGGTCAGCAACAGCGTGCTCGATGACTTTTTTGTCGCCGATCGCTTCGCCCAGACCCATGTTCAGGGTGATTTTGGTAACGCGCGGAACTTCCATCACGTTCGAAAGCTTAAGTTCTTCCTTAAGTTTCGGTGCGATTTCCTTCCGGTAAATCTCTTTTAGTCGTGCCATGGTCTTCTACCTAGCAGTGTTCAAGCATCAACCGCTTTTTGGGTCGACTTGAAGACACGAATTTTCTTACCGTCTTCTACTTTGAAACCAACGCGGTCAGCCTTGTTGGTTTCGCCGTTGAAGATGGCGACGTTGGAAGCGTGCAGTGGCGCTTCTTTCTCGACGATACCGCCCTGTACGCCCGACATCGGGTTAGGCTTGGTATGACGCTTGACCAGGTTCAGACCACCAACGACCAGACGGTCATCAGCAAGAACCTTCAGCACCTTACCGCGCTTACCTTTGTCTTTGCCGGCGATCACGATGATCTCGTCGTCACGACGAATCTTTTGCATGTCGGATCTCCTTACAGCACTTCTGGGGCGAGCGAGACGATCTTCATGAACTTCTCAGTACGAAGTTCACGGGTCACTGGCCCAAAGATACGGGTGCCGATCGGCTCTTGCTTGTTGTTCAGAAGAACAGCAGCGTTGCCATCAAAGCGGATAATGGAGCCATCTGCACGGCGAACGCCGTGACGAGTGCGGACTACAACAGCAGTCATCACTTGGCCTTTTTTCACCTTACCGCGAGGAATTGCTTCCTTCACGGTAACTTTGATGATGTCACCGATACCAGCGTAACGACGATGGGAGCCACCCAGCACCTTGATGCACATAACGCGGCGAGCGCCGCTGTTATCGGCCACATCGAGCATGGATTGAGTCTGAATCATATAATTTCTCCGACCCCTAGTCCTTAGACTTCCACAGCGCGTTCGAGAACATCAACCAGCGCCCAAGACTTGGTCTTGGCCAAAGGACGAGTTTCACGAATAGTGACTTTGTCGCCGATGTGGCACTGATTGGTTTCGTCGTGCGCGTGCAGCTTAGTCGAACGCTTAACGTATTTACCGTAGATCGGGTGCTTAACGCGACGCTCGATCAGAACGGTGATGGTTTTGTCCATCTTGTCGCTGACAACACGGCCAGTCAGCGTACGGACAGTTTTTTCGGCTTCAGCCATGATTACTTACCTGCCTGCTGGTTGAGCACAGTCTTCACGCGAGCGATGTCACGCTTAACTTGCGAGAGCAGATGAGACTGCCCCAACTGGCCAGTTGCTTTCTGCATACGCAGATTGAACTGGTCGCGCAGCAGGCCGAGCAGTTGCTCGTTCAGCTGCTGTGCGGATTTTTCACGAAGTTCATTCGCTTTCATCACATCACCGTCCGTTTAACAAAGGAGGTGGCGAGCGGCAGCTTTGCAGCAGCCAGGGCGAAAGCCTCACGCGCCAGCTCTTCAGAAACACCCTCGATTTCATACAGGACTTTGCCTGGCTGAATCTGGGCAACCCAGTATTCCACGTTACCCTTACCTTTACCCATCCGAACTTCGAGTGGCTTTTTGGAAATAGGCTTGTCCGGGAATACACGGATCCAGATCTTGCCGCCACGTTTAACGTGACGGGTCAGTGCACGACGCGCTGACTCGATCTGACGAGCGGTGAGACGACCACGAGCAACAGACTTCAGCGCGAACTCGCCGAAGCTGACTTTGCTACCGCGCAATGCCAGGCCACGGTTGTGACCAGTCATTTGCTTGCGGAACTTCGTACGCTTTGGTTGCAACATTTGGCGTACCCCTTACTTAGCAGCTTTTTTACGAGGCGCTGGTGCTTGTGGTTTCAGTTCTTCTTGGCGACCACCAATTACTTCGCCTTTGAAGATCCAAACCTTTACACCGATCACACCATAAGTGGTGTGAGCTTCGTAGTTGGCATAGTCGATGTCGGCACGCAGGGTGTGCAGAGGCACACGACCTTCGCGATACCATTCAGTACGTGCGATTTCAGCACCGCCGAGACGACCGCTCACTTGGATTTTGATGCCTTTGGCACCAATGCGCATGGCGTTCTGAACAGCGCGCTTCATAGCGCGACGGAACATTACGCGACGCTCCAGCTGCTGAGCTACGCTCTGCGCAACCAGCATACCGTCGAGCTCCGGCTTGCGGATCTCTTCGATATTGATGTGCACAGGCACACCCATTTGCTTGGTCAGGTCCTGACGCAGTTTCTCAACATCTTCACCTTTCTTCCCGATAACGATACCTGGACGAGCGGTGTGGATGGTGATACGTGCAGTTTGGGCCGGACGATGGATATCGATACGGCTTACGGACGCGCTTTTTAGTTTGTCTTGGAGATACTCACGCACCTTCAGATCAGCGAACAAGTAGTCCGCATAAGTCCGACCGTCTGCGTACCAGACGGAGGTGTGCTCCTTGACGATTCCCAGGCGAATGCCAATGGGATGTACTTTCTGACCCATCTCTTCGACTCCGTTACTTGTCAGCAACCTTGACAGTGATATGGCAAGACCGCTTGACGATGCGATCAGCACGGCCTTTGGCACGTGGCATGATGCGCTTCAGCGAACGCCCTTCGTTAACGAAAACGGTGCTGACTTTCAGGTCATCAACGTCTGCGCCTTCGTTATGCTCGGCGTTGGCTACGGCCGACTCCAGCACTTTCTTCATGATCTCGGCGGCTTTCTTACTGCTGAAAGCCAACAGGTTGAGCGCTTCGCCCACCTTCTTCCCGCGGATCTGGTCGGCGACCAAGCGGGCTTTCTGGGCGGAGATTCGAGCGCCCGACAACTTAGCGGCTACTTCCATTTCCTAACCCCTTAACGCTTGGCTTTCTTGTCTGCCACGTGCCCACGATATGTGCGGGTACCGGCGAACTCGCCCAGTTTGTGGCCGACCATGTCTTCGTTAACGAGAACTGGGACGTGTTGACGACCGTTGTGTACTGCGATGGTCAGACCGACCATTTGTGGCAGGATCATCGAGCGACGCGACCAGGTTTTAACTGGTTTGCGATCGTTCTTTTCCGCCGCCACTTCGATCTTCTTCAGTAGGTGAAGATCGATAAAAGGACCTTTTTTCAGAGAACGTGGCACTGTCGTATCCCTCTATTTACTTGCGACGACGGACGATCATTTTGTCGGTACGCTTATTACCACGAGTCTTCGCGCCCTTAGTCGGGAAGCCCCATGGCGATACCGGATGACGACCACCAGAGGTACGACCTTCACCACCACCATGTGGGTGGTCAACCGGGTTCATGGCAACACCACGAACGGTTGGGCGAACGCCACGCCAGCGTTTGGCACCAGCTTTACCCAGCGAACGCAGGCTGTGCTCGGAGTTCGAGACTTCGCCCAGGGTCGCGCGGCATTCAGCCAGCACTTTACGCATCTCACCAGAACGCAGACGCAGGGTCACGTAGACACCTTCACGAGCGATCAGCTGAGCCGAAGCACCAGCGGAACGAGCGATTTGCGCGCCTTTACCTGGCTTCAATTCGATGCCGTGTACGGTGCTACCAACTGGAATGTTACGCAGTTGCAGAGCGTTGCCCGGCTTGATCGGCGCCAGAGCACCTGCGATCAGCTGGTCGCCAGCACTCACGCCTTTAGGCGCAATGATGTAGCGACGCTCGCCATCTGCGTACAGCAGCAGAGCGATGTGAGCAGTACGGTTTGGATCGTATTCGATACGCTCAACAGTGGCAGCGATGCCATCTTTGTCGTTGCGACGGAAATCGACCAGACGATAATGCTGCTTATGGCCACCACCGATGTGACGAGTGGTAATACGACCATTGTTGTTACGACCACCAGACTTCGACTTTTTCTCGAGCAGCGGTGCGTGAGGAGCGCCTTTATGCAGCTCCTGGTTGACCACCTTGACCACAAAACGGCGGCCAGGGGAAGTCGGTTTGCATTTAACGATTGCCATGATGCACCCCTTCCTTACTCAGCACTGCTGCTGAAATCGAGATCTTGGCCTGGCTGAAGGGAGATAACTGCCTTCTTCCAGTCATTACGCTTGCCCAGACCGCGAGCAGTGCGCTTGCTCTTACCCAGAACATTCAGGGTAGTAACACGCTCTACTTTCACGCTGAACAGGCTTTCGACGGCCTTCTTGATTTCCAGCTTGGTTGCGTCAGTGGCAACCTTGAAAACGAACTGGCCTTTCTTGTCTGCCAGAACCGTAGCCTTCTCGGAAACGTGCGGGCCAAGCAGAACTTTAAATACGCGTTCCTGGTTCATCCCAGCAGCTCCTCGAATTTCTTCACGGCCGACACGGTGATCAACACCTTGTCGTATGCGATCAGACTAACTGGATCGGAACCTTGCACATCACGTACATCAACGTGCGGCAGGTTACGAGCAGCCAGGTACAGGTTCTGATCAACAGCGTCCGACACGATCAGAACGTCGGTCAGGCTCATGTTGTTCAGTTTGCCCAGCAGGTCTTTGGTTTTCGGCGTTTCAACAGCGAAATCCTGAACCACGACCAGACGATCAGTACGCACCAGCTCAGCAAGGATGGAACGCATTGCTGCGCGATACATCTTCTTGTTCAGCTTCTGGGAGTGATCCTGAGGACGAGCTGCGAAAGTGGTACCGCCGCCACGCCAGATTGGGCTACGGATAGTACCGGCACGAGCACGGCCAGTACCTTTCTGACGCCATGGGCGCTTACCGCCACCACGAACGTCGGAACGGGTCTTTTGCTGCTTGCTACCTTGACGGCCGCCGGCCATGTAGGCCACGACTGCTTGGTGAACCAGCGTCTCGTTGAATTCGCCGCCAAATGTCAGTTCGGAAACTTCGATCGCTTGAGCGTCATTTACATTTAATTGCATGTCAGCTTCCCCTTAACCGCGAGCCTTGGCTGCTGGACGTACAACCAAGTTGCCGCCAGTAGCGCCAGGAACAGCGCCCTTGACCAACAACAGATTGCGTTCAGCGTCCACGCGCACTACTTCGAGGGACTGCACGGTCACGCGCTCAGCGCCCATATGACCGGACATTTTTTTGCCCTTGAATACACGACCAGGAGTCTGGCACTGGCCGATAGAGCCTGGAACGCGGTGGGATACGGAGTTACCGTGGGTGTTATCTTGCCCGCGGAAATTCCAACGCTTGATCGTACCCTGGAAGCCTTTACCTTTGGACTGACCGGTTACATCAACCAGTTGACCAGCAGCGAAGATTTCAGCATTGATCAGATCGCCGGCCTGGTACTCGCCTTCTTCAAGGCGGAATTCCATTACGGTACGACCAGCGGCAACGTTCGCCTTAGCGAAGTGGCCAGCTTGCGCAGCTGTAACACGCGAAGCACGACGCTCGCCTACAGTGACTTGCACTGCACGATAGCCATCGGTCTCTTCAGTTTTGAACTGGGTGACGCGATTCGGCTCGATCTCAATGACCGTGACCGGAATGGAGACACCTTCTTCGGTGAAAATACGGGTCATACCGCATTTACGACCGACTACACCAATAGTCATGTTGTAAACCTCATGAGTGTACGGGGCTTTCACCCGCTATGGCCGCCCATTTCAGAGCGTTACACGACTAAGACCGAGTCTTAGCCGAGGCTGATCTGCACTTCCACACCGGCCGCAAGATCAAGCTTCATAAGAGCATCAACGGTTTTATCCGTTGGCTGGACGATGTCCAGAACGCGCTTATGAGTACGGATCTCGTACTGGTCACGCGCGTCTTTGTTGACGTGCGGGGAGACCAGAACGGTGAACCGCTCTTTACGGGTAGGCAGTGGAATTGGACCACGCACTTGAGCACCAGTACGTTTCGCGGTTTCCACGATTTCCTGGGTGGATTGGTCGATCAGGCGATGGTCAAAAGCCTTCAACCTGATACGGATTTGCTGATTTTGCATTGGATTTCAGACTCCGGCTGCTATTCCCACCGGGCGCAATACGCCCGTTAAAAGGAGGCGCAATTCTATAGACGCCCCCGATAGGTGTCAACCCAATAAAAAAGCCCCCGCTAAGCGGGGGCTTTTTCAAAGCATCGAAGCTATCTCAGAAGAGAAGCTTACTCGATGATTTTAGCTACAACGCCAGCACCAACGGTACGGCCGCCTTCGCGAATAGCGAAACGCAGACCGTCTTCCATTGCGATGGTTTTGATCAGGGTAACAGTCATTTGAATGTTATCGCCTGGCATTACCATTTCAACGCCTTCTGGCAGCTCGCAGTTACCAGTCACGTCAGTAGTACGGAAGTAGAACTGTGGACGGTAGCCTTTGAAGAACGGAGTGTGACGACCGCCTTCTTCTTTGCTCAGAACGTAAACTTCTGCGGTGAACTTGGTGTGCGGCTTAACGGTACCTGGCTTAACCAGAACCTGACCACGCTCCACGTCATCACGCTTGGTGCCGCGCAGCAGCACGCCGCAGTTCTCGCCAGCACGACCTTCGTCGAGCAGTTTGCGGAACATTTCAACACCGGTGCAGGTGGTGACGGTAGTGTCACGCAGACCAACGATTTCCAGCGGATCCTGAACGCGAACGATACCGCGCTCGATACGACCAGTCACAACAGTACCGCGACCCGAGATCGAGAATACGTCTTCGATTGGCATCAGGAACGGCTTGTCAGTCAGACGAACTGGTTCTGGGATGTAGCTGTCCAGAGTTTCAACCAGTTTCTTGACGGCAGTGGTGCCCATCTCGTTATCGTCCAGACCATCCAGCGCCATACGAGCGGAGCCGATGATGATTGGAGTGTCATCGCCTGGGAAGTCGTAAGTGCTCAGCAGATCGCGCACTTCCATCTCAACCAGTTCCAGCAGCTCAGCGTCGTCTACCAGGTCAGCCTTGTTCAGGAAAACCACGATGTACGGAACGCCTACCTGACGGGACAGCAGGATGTGCTCACGGGTTTGTGGCATCGGACCATCAGCGGCCGAGCAAACCAGGATAGCGCCGTCCATTTGAGCAGCACCGGTGATCATGTTCTTCACATAGTCAGCGTGACCTGGGCAGTCAACGTGAGCGTAGTGACGGATCTTCGAGTTGTACTCAACGTGAGCGGTGTTGATGGTGATACCGCGAGCTTTCTCTTCTGGCGCGCTGTCGATCTTGTCGAAGTCAACACGAGCCGAACCGAAAACTTCGGAGCAGACGCGAGTCAGAGCAGCGGTCAGAGTGGTTTTACCGTGGTCAACGTGACCGATAGTGCCAACGTTGACGTGCGGTAGGGAACGATCAAATTTTTCTTTAGCCACGACAATTAACTCCTTGCCTAAAGGACTGAATCAGCCTTGTTTTTTGGTAACGGTTTCGACGATGTGCGACGGAGCCGTATTGTATTTTTTGAATTCCATAGAGTAGCTTGCGCGACCCTGAGACATGGAACGAACGTCGGTCGCATAACCGAACATCTCGCCCAACGGAACCTCGGCACGAATTACTTTACCGGAAACCGTATCTTCCATACCCAGAATCATGCCGCGACGACGGTTAAGGTCGCCCATCACGTCACCCATATAGTCTTCAGGCGTAACAACCTCTACCGCCATGATCGGCTCAAGCAACTCACCACCACCCTTCTGGGCCAGTTGCTTGGTCGCCATGGAAGCAGCCACCTTAAACGCCATCTCGTTCGAGTCGACGTCGTGGTAAGAACCATCAAACACGGTAGCCTTCAGGCCGATCAGCGGATAGCCGGCAACAACACCGTTCTTCATCTGCTCTTCGATACCCTTCTGGATAGCCGGGATGTATTCCTTAGGAACCACACCACCCACTACTTCGTTCAGGAATTGCAGACCTTCCTGACCTTCGTCAGCAGGTGCAAAACGGATCCAGCAATGACCAAACTGGCCACGACCGCCGGACTGACGAACGAACTTGCCTTCGATTTCGCAGCTCTTCGTGATGCGCTCACGGTACGAAACTTGAGGCTTACCGATGTTGGCTTCGACGTTGAACTCACGGCGCATCCGGTCAACCAGGATGTCCAGGTGCAGCTCGCCCATGCCGGAGATGATCGTTTGACCAGTCTCTTCATCAGTTTTGACGCGGAAAGACGGGTCTTCCTGAGCAAGTTTGCCCAGAGCGATACCCATTTTTTCCTGGTCATCCTTGGTCTTAGGCTCTACGGCAACCGAAATAACCGGCTCCGGGAAGTCCATGCGAACCAGGATGATTGGCTTGTCAGCGTTGCACAAAGTTTCACCAGTGGTGACGTCCTTCATGCCGATCAAGGCCGCGATGTCACCAGCGCGTACTTCCTTGATTTCTTCACGGGCGTTTGCGTGCATTTGCACCATACGACCCACGCGCTCTTTCTTGCCTTTTACCGAGTTGATCACGCCGTCGCCGGAGGCCAACACGCCCGAGTAAACCCGAACAAAGGTCAAGGTACCCACGAATGGGTCGGTAGCGATCTTGAACGCCAGAGCCGCGAAAGGCTCGTCGTCGCTTGCATGACGCTCCATTTCCTCTTCCTCGTTATCCGGGTTGGAACCCTTGATAGCAGGAATGTCGGTAGGAGCAGGCAGGAAGTCGATAACGGCGTCGAGAACCAGGGGAACACCCTTGTTCTTGAAGGAAGAACCGCAAACAGCCAGAACGATCTCACCAGCGATAGTACGCTGACGCAGAGCGGCCTTGATTTCCTCGATGGAGAGCTCTTCCCCTTCGAGATACTTGTTCATCAGCTCTTCGTTGGCTTCGGCCGCAGCCTCGACCATGTTGCTGCGCCACTCTTCAGCCAGCTCTTGCAGCTCGGCAGGAATGTCCTTGCGAACAGGGACCATACCCTTGTCAGAGTCATTCCAGTAGACAGCTTGCATGTTGATCAGATCGATCTGACCCTGGAAGTTGTCTTCGGAACCGATAGCCAACTGGATTGGCACCGGAGTGTGACCCAGACGCTGCTTGATCTGACCGATCACGCGCAGGAAGTTAGCGCCAGCACGGTCCATCTTGTTTACGTAAACAAGACGTGGAACGCCGTACTTGTTGGCCTGACGCCATACGGTTTCCGACTGAGGCTCAACACCCGAAGTACCGCAGAACACAACGACAGCGCCGTCGAGTACGCGCAGGGAGCGTTCAACTTCAATAGTGAAGTCTACGTGGCCCGGGGTATCGATAACGTTGAAACGGTGTTCGTGCGAGTACTGCTTCTCAGAACCTTTCCAGAAGGCGGTGATAGCAGCAGAAGTAATGGTAATACCACGCTCCTGCTCCTGCACCATCCAGTCTGTGGTCGCGGCGCCGTCATGCACCTCGCCCATTTTGTGACTTTTGCCAGTGTAAAAAAGGACGCGCTCGGTGGTGGTGGTTTTACCAGCATCCACGTGAGCAACGATACCGATGTTACGGTAGCGGCTAATCGGAGTAGTACGAGCCATAAAGCCCTCGCAAAATTAGTGAAGCTAAAATTAGAAGCGGTAGTGCGAGAAAGCCTTGTTGGCTTCAGCCATACGGTGCACGTCTTCACGCTTCTTAACAGCAGCACCTTTACCTTCAGCAGCGTCCAACAGTTCGCCAGCCAAACGCAGAGCCATAGACTTCTCGCCGCGCTTACGGGCGAAGTCTACCAACCAGCGCATTGCCAGCGCGTTACGACGGGACGGACGAACTTCGACCGGAACCTGGTAAGTAGCACCGCCTACACGGCGCGACTTTACTTCGACCAGCGGAGCGATGGCGTCGAGAGCTTTCTCGAAGATTTCCAGGGGGTCGCTGTTCTTGCGTTCTTTAACCTTTTCCAGCGCGCCATAAACGATACGCTCGGCAACGGCTTTTTTGCCGCTTTCCATCACGTGGTTCATGAACTTGGCCAGGATTTGGCTTCCGTATTTTGGATCGTCAAGCACTTCGCGCTTGGCTGCTACGCGTCTTCTTGGCATGGATAAGCCCTCAAACGGTCTTCAGGTTCGCTCGGAATCGGTGCCCTTTCGGGACGCCTCCGACCTTACTCTTATCGACTCAGAAAAATAGAAATCGGTTTTTTGCTGCAAGCGACTATTACTTCGGACGCTTGGTACCGTACTTCGAACGACCTTGGTTACGACCTTTAACGCCGGAAGTATCCAAAGAGCCGCGAACGGTGTGGTAACGAACACCTGGCAAGTCTTTTACACGACCGCCGCGGATCAGTACCACGCTGTGCTCTTGCAGGTTGTGGCCTTCACCGCCGATGTACGAGGAAACCTCGAAACCGTTGGTCAGACGCACACGGCATACTTTACGCAGTGCCGAGTTAGGTTTTTTCGGCGTAGTGGTATACACACGGGTGCATACGCCACGACGTTGCGGGCAGTTCTGCAGCGCAGGCACGTCGGATTTCTCGACGATACGCTTACGCGGCTGACGTACCAGCTGGTTGATAGTTGCCATCTACTAGCTCCACTGTTGTCTTGCGACGCTATTGTCTTGCAAGAAAAGCAAAATGGCAGGAACGAATCCCCGCCAAATTTAGGGGTACAAGAGTCTAAAGAGGATCTTGCCCCCAGTCAAGGCAAGGCCCCGACCTCTCCCCCCATCCAACCTCGACAAATTGTCTCGACTGGATGAACGGAGCGATCAGGGCCTGCACTCATTTACTACCGCAGAACTCAGTTACCGCTCGAGTTCAGCGCTTCGGTCAGTGCAGCTTCCACTTCACTGGCGCTCACGCGCAACGGTTTGTCAGCATCACGGCGGCGCTTGCGCTCGCTGTGATAAGCCAGACCGGTACCGGCCGGGATCAGACGACCCACGACCACGTTTTCTTTCAGGCCGCGCAGGTAATCGCGCTTGCCGGTTACCGCCGCCTCGGTCAGTACGCGAGTGGTTTCCTGGAAGGAAGCCGCCGAGATGAACGATTCGGTGGACAACGACGCCTTGGTGATACCCAGCAGAACACGAGTGAACTTGGAGACAAATTTGTCTTCATTGCTCAGACGCTCGTTCTCTACCAGCACGTGAGTCAATTCCATCTGGTCGCCCTTGATGAAACTGGAATCGCCGGATTCAGCGATCTCAACTTTACGCAGCATCTGACGCAGGATGGTCTCGATGTGCTTGTCGTTGATCTTCACGCCTTGCAGACGGTAAACGTCCTGGATCTCGTTCACGATGTACTTGGCCAGCGCACTCACACCCAGCAGACGCAGGATGTCGTGTGGATCGCTCGGACCGTCGGAGATAACTTCGCCGCGGTTTACCTGTTCGCCTTCGAAGACGTTCAGGTGACGCCACTTCGGAATCAGCTCTTCGTACGGATCGCTACCGTCGTTCGGGGTGATAACCAGACGGCGCTTGCCTTTGGTCTCTTTACCGAACGCGATGGTGCCGCTGACTTCAGCCAGAATCGAGGCTTCTTTCGGACGACGGGCTTCGAACAAGTCGGCAACACGCGGCAGACCACCGGTGATGTCACGGGTCTTCGAAGTCTCTTGCGGAATACGAGCGATAACATCACCGATCGCGATTTTCGCACCGTCCGCTACACCGACCAGGGCGTTAGCAGGCAGGAAGTACTGAGCAATTACGTCGGTACCCGGCAGCAAGAGATCCTTGCCGTTGTCATCAACCATCTTCACAGCAGGACGGATATCTTTACCGGCAGCTGGACGGTCTTTGGCGTCGAGTACTTCAATGTTGGTCATACCGGTCAATTCGTCAGTCTGACGCTTGATCGTGATGCCTTCTTCCATACCCACGTAGGTCACGGTACCTTTCATTTCGGTAACGATTGGGTGAGTGTGCGGATCCCACTTGGCCACGATTGCGCCAGCGTCGACCTTGTCACCTTCTTTAACCGAAATCACAGCACCGTACGGCAGCTTGTAGCGCTCACGCTCACGACCGAAGTCATCAGCGATTGCCAGCTCACCGGAACGGGACACAGCAACCAGGCAACCGTCCACTCGCTCAACGTGCTTCAGGTTATGCAGACGGACGGTACCGCCATTCTTCACCTGAACGCTGTCGGCTGCGGAGGTCCGGCTTGCCGCACCACCGATGTGGAACGTACGCATGGTCAGCTGGGTACCCGGCTCACCGATGGACTGGGCAGCGATAACGCCGACCGCTTCACCGATGTTCACCTGGTGACCACGAGCCAAGTCACGGCCGTAGCACTTGGCGCAAATGCCGTAGCGGGTTTCGCAGCTGATCGGCGAACGCACGATTACTTCGTCGATGCTGTTCAGCTCGATGAACTCGACCCACTTCTCGTCTACCAGAGTGCCGGCAGGAACGATAACTTCCTCGGTACCTGGCTTGAATACGTCACGGGCAATGACACGACCCAATACGCGCTCACCCAACGGCTCAACAACGTCACCGCCTTCAATGTGCGGAGTCATTACCAGGCCATGTTCGGTACCGCAATCGATCTCGGTCACAACCAGATCCTGCGCCACGTCTACCAGACGACGAGTCAGGTAACCGGAGTTCGCAGTTTTCAACGCGGTATCCGCCAGACCTTTACGAGCACCGTGAGTAGAGATGAAGTACTGAAGTACGCTCAAACCTTCACGGAAGTTCGCAGTAATCGGCGTTTCGATGATGGAACCGTCCGGCTTGGCCATCAGGCCACGCATACCGGCGAGCTGACGGATCTGCGCAGCAGAACCCCGTGCGCCCGAGTCGGCCATCATGTACATCGAGTTGAAGGATTCCTGGTCAACTTCGACGCCATGGCGGTCAATGACTTTCTCTTTCGAGAGGTTGGCCATCATCGCCTTGGATACTTCGTCGTTCGCCTTGGACCAAAGGTCGATCACTTTGTTGTACTTCTCGCCCTGGGTTACCAGGCCGGAGGCGTACTGACTTTCGATCTCTTTCACTTCGTCGGTGGCGGCACCGATGATGCGGGCTTTTTCATCCGGGATAACGAAGTCGTTAACACCGATGGAAACGCCGGAGATGGTCGAATAGGCAAAACCGGTGTACATCAACTGGTCAGCGAAGATCACGGTCTCTTTCAAACCAACCACGCGGTAGCACTGGTTGATCAGCTTGGAGATCGCTTTCTTTTTCATCGGCAGGTTGACGACGTCGAAGGACAGACCTTTTGGCACAACCTGGAACAACAGCGCACGGCCGACGGTAGTGTCGACGATACGAGTGTTGGTCACGCTGCCGCCATCACGATCGTTCACGGTTTCGTTGATCCGCACCTTGACCTTGGCGTGCAGTGCGGCTTCGCCGGCACGGAACACACGGTCAACTTCCTGCAGATCCGCGAACACACGACCTTCGCCTTTGGCGTTGATCGCTTCACGAGTCATGTAGTACAGACCCAATACAACGTCCTGCGAAGGAACGATGATTGGCTCACCGTTGGCTGGCGACAGAATGTTGTTGGTCGACATCATCAACGCACGCGCTTCCAGCTGGGCTTCCAGCGTCAGCGGTACGTGCACGGCCATTTGGTCGCCGTCGAAGTCGGCGTTGTACGCAGCACAGACCAGAGGGTGCAGCTGGATAGCCTTACCTTCGATCAGTACCGGTTCAAACGCCTGGATACCCAGACGGTGAAGGGTCGGTGCACGGTTGAGGAGAACCGGGTGTTCGCGAATCACTTCAGCGAGAACGTCCCAAACCTCTGGCAGCTCACGCTCAACCATCTTCTTGGCCGCTTTGATGGTGGTAGCAAGACCACGCATTTCCAGCTTGCCGAAAATGAACGGCTTGAACAGTTCGAGAGCCATCTTCTTCGGCAGACCGCACTGGTGCAGACGCAGGGTCGGACCTACGGTAATTACCGAACGACCGGAGTAGTCAACACGCTTACCGAGCAAGTTCTGACGGAAACGACCTTGCTTACCCTTGATCATGTCAGCCAGGGATTTCAGAGGACGCTTGTTGGAACCGGTGATAGCGCGGCCACGACGACCGTTGTCGAGCAGTGCGTCGACGGCTTCCTGCAACATACGCTTTTCGTTGCGCACGATGATGTCCGGAGCGGACAGATCAAGCAGGCGCTTCAAACGGTTGTTACGGTTGATCACTCGACGATACAGATCGTTGAGGTCGGAAGTCGCGAAACGACCGCCATCCAATGGGACCAGTGGACGCAGATCTGGCGGCAGAACCGGCAGAACGGTCAGCACCATCCACTCTGGCAGGTTGCCGGAACCCTGGAAGGCTTCCATCAACTTCAGACGCTTGGACAGCTTTTTGATTTTGGTTTCGGAGTTGGTTTGCGGAATCTCTTCACGCAGACGGCCAATCTCGTGTTCCAGGTCGATAGCGTGCAGCAGTTCACGGACAGCTTCGGCACCCATGCGGGCATCGAAATCGTCGCCGAACTCTTCCAGCGCTTCGAAGTACTGCTCGTCGTTGAGCAGCTGACCCTTTTCAAGGGTGGTCATGCCTGGATCGATAACGACATAGCTCTCGAAGTAGAGAACGCGCTCGATATCACGCAGGGTCATGTCCATCAGCAAGCCGATACGGGACGGCAGCGATTTCAGGAACCAGATGTGGGCTACTGGCGAGGCCAGCTCGATGTGCGCCATGCGCTCACGACGAACTTTTGCCAGCGCGACTTCAACGCCGCACTTCTCGCAGATCACACCACGGTGCTTCAAGCGCTTGTACTTACCGCACAGGCACTCGTAATCCTTTACCGGGCCAAAGATCTTGGCGCAGAACAGGCCGTCACGCTCAGGTTTGAACGTACGGTAGTTGATGGTTTCCGGCTTTTTAACTTCACCGAACGACCACGAACGGATCATCTCAGGCGATGCCAATCCAATACGGATGGCGTCGAACTCTTCGACTTGACCCTGGTTTTTCAGCAAATTCAGTAGGTCTTTCAAGGCCTTTCCTCCTGGCGGAGCAGAGAGCGGGCAATCCTGCCCCGCTCTCGATTCGCGTCACGTGTTATTCGGTTTCCAGATCGATATCGATGCCGAGGGAACGAATTTCCTTGATCAACACGTTGAAGGACTCGGGCATGCCCGGCTCCATACGGTGATCGCCGTCCACGATGTTTTTGTACATCTTGGTCCGGCCGTTCACATCGTCCGACTTCACTGTGAGCATTTCTTGCAGAGTGTAAGCAGCACCGTATGCTTCCAGTGCCCAGACCTCCATCTCCCCGAAACGCTGACCACCGAACTGCGCCTTACCACCCAGCGGCTGCTGGGTAACCAGGCTGTACGAACCAGTAGAACGAGCGTGCATCTTGTCGTCTACCAAGTGGTTCAGCTTCAGCATGTACATGTAGCCAACAGTAACCGGGCGCTCGAACTTGTTGCCGGTACGGCCGTCGGTCAGCTGCATCTGGCCGCTTTCTGGCAGGTCTGCCAGTTTCAGCATGGCCTTGATTTCGCTTTCCTTGGCGCCGTCGAACACTGGAGTGGCCATTGGAACGCCGCCACGCAGGTTCTTCGCCAGATCCAGAATTTCCTGGTCGGAGAAGCTATCCAGATCTTCGTTACGACCGCCGATCTGGTTGTAGATCTCGTCCAGGAAGGTGCGAAGTTCAGCAACCTTACGCTGCTCTTCGACCATCCGGTTGATCTTCTCGCCCAGACCTTTGGCCGCGAGGCCCAGGTGGGTTTCAAGGATCTGACCAACGTTCATACGCGAAGGTACGCCCAACGGGTTGAGGACGACGTCGACCGGGGTGCCATTGGCATCGTGCGGCATGTCTTCAACCGGCATGATCACGGAGACCACACCCTTGTTACCGTGACGACCGGCCATCTTGTCGCCCGGCTGGATGCGGCGACGGATTGCCAGGTAAACCTTGACGATTTTCAGCACGCCTGGAGCCAGGTCATCGCCCTGCTGCAGCTTGCGCTTCTTGTCTTCGAACTTGTCGTCCAGCAGACGGCGGCGATCAACGATGTAGGCCTGAGCCTTCTCGAGCTGCTCGTTCAGAGCATCTTCAGCCATGCGCAGCTTGAACCACTGGCCGTGCTCAAGACCGTCGAGAACTTCGTCGGTGATTTCCTGACCTTTCTTCAGACCGGCGCCGCCTTCGGCTTTGTGGCCGACCAGAGCGGAACGCAGACGTTCGAAAGTAGCGCCTTCAACGATACGGAACTCTTCGTTCAGGTCCTTGCGGATCTCGTCGAGTTGAGTCTTCTCGATCGACAGTGCACGAGCATCACGCTCAACGCCGTCACGAGTGAAGACCTGTACGTCGATGACAGTACCCTTGGTGCCGGTAGGCACACGCAGGGAGGTGTCTTTAACGTCGCTGGCTTTTTCACCGAAGATCGCACGCAGCAGTTTTTCTTCCGGAGTCAGTTGGGTCTCGCCTTTCGGAGTGACCTTACCTACCAGGATGTCGCCTGCGCCTACTTCAGCACCTACGTAAACGATACCGGCTTCGTCCAGCTTGTTCAGTGCAGCTTCACCCACGTTCGGGATGTCTGCAGTGATTTCCTCTGGCCCAAGCTTGGTGTCACGCGCCACACAGGTCAGTTCCTGGATGTGGATCGTGGTGAAACGGTCTTCCTGAACAACACGCTCGGACAGGCAGATGGAGTCTTCGAAGTTGAAGCCGTTCCATGCCATGAACGCGATGCGCATGTTCTGACCCAGAGCCAGTTCACCCATATCGGTGGACGGACCGTCGGCCATGATGTCGCTGCGCTGAACCCGATCACCTTTGCTCACCAGCGGACGCTGGTTGATGCAGGTGTTCTGGTTGGAGCGGGTGTACTTGGTCAGGTTGTAGATGTCGACACCAGCTTCGCCGGTTTCAACTTCATCATCAGCAACACGAACCACGATACGGCTGGCGTCGACGGAATCGATCACACCGCCACGACGAGCCACGACGCAAACGCCGGAGTCGCGAGCCACGTTACGTTCCATGCCGGTACCTACCAGCGGCTTGTCAGCACGCAGGGTTGGTACAGCTTGACGCTGCATGTTCGAACCCATCAACGCACGGTTGGCGTCGTCGTGCTCGAGGAACGGGATCAGCGACGCAGCAACCGAAACTACCTGCTTCGGCGACACGTCCATCAAGGTGACATCTTCCGGCGCCTTGACGGTGAACTCGTTCAAGTGACGAACAGCTACCAGCTCGTCGATCAGGACTTTCTTGTCGTTCATCGTGGCCGAAGCCTGAGCGATCACGTGATCAGCTTCTTCGATGGCGGACAGGAAAACGATCTCGTCGGTGACCAGAGCGTCTTTCACCACGCGGTACGGGCTCTCGAGGAAGCCGTACTGGTTGGTGCGCGCATAGGCGGCCAGGGAGTTGATCAGACCGATGTTCGGACCTTCCGGCGTTTCAATCGGGCATACACGACCGTAGTGAGTCGGGTGTACGTCACGGACTTCGAAGCCTGCACGTTCGCGAGTCAAACCGCCTGGGCCGAGTGCAGAGACACGACGCTTGTGGGTGATCTCGGACAGCGGGTTGTTCTGGTCCATGAACTGGGACAGCTGACTGGAACCGAAGAACTCTTTCACCGCCGCAGCCACTGGCTTGGCGTTGATCAGGTCTTGCGGCATCAGGCCTTCGCTTTCAGCCATCGACAGACGCTCTTTGACCGCACGCTCAACACGTACCAGGCCAACGCGGAACTGGTTCTCGGCCATTTCGCCTACGCAGCGAACACGACGGTTACCCAGGTGGTCGATGTCATCGACGATGCCTTTACCGTTACGGATGTCGACCAGAGTCTTCAGAACCGCGACGATGTCTTCTTTGCACAACACGCCCGAACCTTCGATCTCGGTACGACCGATACGACGGTTGAACTTCATCCGGCCGACCGCAGACAGGTCATAGCGCTCAGGACTGAAGAACAGGTTGTTGAACAGTGTCTCGGCAGCGTCCTTGGTTGGCGGCTCGCCTGGACGCATCATGCGATAGATCTCGACCAGCGCTTCCAATTGGTTGCTGGTGGAGTCGATCTTCAGGGTGTCGGAGACGAACGGACCGCAGTCGATATCGTTGGTGTACAGAGTTTCGATGCGAACAACGCCCGCCTTGGCAATTTTTGCCAGGATTTCGGTGTTCAGCTCGGTGTTGCACTCTGCCAGGATTTCGCCGGTAGCCGGATGCACGATGACCTTGGCGGTAGTGCGACCCAGGACGTAGTCCAGAGGCACTTGCAGCTCTTTGATCCCGGCTTTTTCCAGCTGGTTGATGTGGCGAGCGGTAATACGACGACCTTGCTCGACAATAACCTTGCCTTTGTCATCCTGAATATCGAGGACAGCAATTTCACCACGCAGGCGCTGAGGCACCAGTTCCAGGCTGAGGTTTTCACCCTGCACATGGAAGACGTTGGTGGTGTAGAACGCGTCCAGCACTTCTTCAGTGGTATAGCCCAGCGCGCGCAGCAGTACCGATGCAGGCAGCTTGCGGCGACGGTCGATACGCACAAATACGCAATCTTTCGGGTCGAACTCGAAGTCCAGCCACGAACCGCGGTAAGGAATGATGCGCGCGGAGTACAGCAGTTTGCCGGAGCTGTGCGTCTTGCCACGGTCGTGGTCGAAGAACACGCCCGGGGAACGGTGCAGCTGGGAAACGATTACACGCTCGGTACCGTTGATTACGAAGGTACCGTTCTCAGTCATCAGGGGGATTTCACCCATGTAGACTTCTTGCTCTTTGATGTCCTTGATCGCTTTGTTCGACGATTCTTTGTCGAAAATGATCAGGCGCACTTTTACCCGCAAAGGTACGGCATAAGTTACACCGCGCAATACGCATTCTTTGACATCAAATGCCGGTTCGCCCAGGCGATAACCGACGTACTCCAGCGCAGCATTGCCGGAGTAGCTGATGATCGGGAAAACGGATTTGAAGGCCGCATGCAGGCCCACGTCGCGGAACTGATCTTTAGTCGCTCCCGCTTGCAAGAATTCACGATACGAATCCAGCTGGATGGCCAGGAGGTACGGCACATCCATGACGTCCGGCAACTTGCTAAAGTCCTTGCGGATACGTTTTTTCTCAGTATATGAGTAAGCCATCAGCGTTCCCCAGCTTGGTCACCTGCTTGTTTGGCCCCTCCCGACGGGAGCAGCCAGAAAATCGTGCAAACCCCATGGTTTGCGCCACCACATCGGGTGGATACAGCTCGTTACCAGCACCGACCCAGTCGGCTGCCAATAACGGAAAAAGGCCGGTGGCAAGAGCCACCAGCCATCAGCCTTTCGCTTAACGCTCGGGCTGGAGGAGCAAAGTCGATGCTTATTTCAGCTCGACTTTAGCGCCTGCTTCTTCCAGAGCTGCTTTGGCTTTGTCAGCTGCGTCTTTGGCAACAGCTTCCAGAACCATGGCAGGAGCGCCGTCAACTACAGCCTTGGCTTCTTTCAGGCCCAGACCGGTCAGTTCACGTACAGCCTTGATCACGTTAACTTTCTTCTCGCCAGCTTCGGTCAGCATGACGTTGAATTCAGTTTGCTCTTCAACAACAGCGGCAGCAGCAGCTGGACCAGCAGCAGCAACAGCAGCGGTAACGCCGAAGGTTTCTTCCATTGCTTTGATCAGCTCAACAACTTCCAGAACGGTTTTCTGGCCGATTGCTTCGATGATTTGTTCGTTAGTCAGAGACATGACTTGAATCCTGTATTGGGGTGACAGCTTACGCAGCCATCAAATTAAACATATGATTTTGAAAGGTCTCGCTGTGCCTTAGGCAGCAGCAGCTTCTTTCTGGTCGCGAACGGCTGCCAGGGTACGAGCCAGCTTGCTGGTAGCGCCTTGGATCACGCTCATCAGTTTCGCAATAGCTTCGTCGCGGGTCGGCAGGGTAGCCAACACGTCGATCTGGTTAGCGGCAAGGAACTTGCCATCAAACGCAGCTGCCTTGATCTCGAACTTGTCCTGACCCTTGGCGAACTCTTTGAAAATCCGGGCAGCAGCGCCTGGATGTTCTTTGGAGAATGCAATCAGGGTAGGGCCGGTGAACACGTCGTTGAGGACACTGAATTCAGTGTCAGCAACAGCGCGCTTGAGCAGGGTGTTACGTACGACACGTACATAAACGCCAGCTTCACGAGCCTCTTTACGGAGTCCGGTCATCGCGCCTACTGTTACGCCACGGGCATCAGCCACGACAGCGGACAGAGCGACTTTGGCAGCCTCGTTGACTTCAGCGACGATGGCCTTCTTGTCTTCGAGTTTAATTGCCACGGGTTTAACTCCTGCTTGTTACCGTTTCATCCAGTCGAAACCGGATGTCGTTTTGGTGTCTGATTCGGTAAGGAACCGGGAGCACCATCTGCGTAGGCTTGAGGTTTAAGACTTGCGTCGCCTACGGTCTTGGATAGCCCCCGCCAGGCAGGGACCCCAATCTTTCAATTGGCGCAATTACTTGCGCCAACCTGCGTCTTACGCGTCGAGCGAACCCTGGTCGATGACCAGACCTGGACCCATAGTAGTGCTCAGGGTAACGCGCTTGACGTAAATACCTTTCGAGGAAGCTGGCTTGATACGCTTCAGATCAGCGATCAGGGCTTCAACGTTTTCCTTCAGCTTGACGGCATCGAAGCCGACTTTGCCAACGGAAGTGTGGATGATGCCGTTTTTGTCGGTGCGATAACGAACCTGACCAGCCTTGGCGTTTTTAACCGCGGTAGCTACGTCTGGAGTTACTGTGCCGACTTTAGGGTTAGGCATCAGACCACGTGGACCGAGGATCTGACCCAACTGACCTACAACGCGCATTGCATCCGGGGATGCGATCACTACGTCATAGTTCAGGTCGCCGCCTTTCATTTCGGCAGCCAGGTCGTCCATACCTACACGGTCAGCGCCGGCAGCCAGAGCGGCCTCGGCAGCTGGACCCTGAGTGAACACAGCAACGCGAACGGTCTTGCCGGTACCGTGCGGCAGCACGGTAGCGCTACGAACGACCTGGTCGGATTTACGCGGGTCAACACCCAGGTTCACAGCTACGTCGAACGACTCGCTGAACTTGACAGTCGACAGCTCGGACAGCAGAGCAGCAGCGTCTACAAAGTTGTAGGCCTTGCCTGCTTCGATTTTGCCGGCGATAGCCTTTTGACGCTTGGTCAGCTTAGCCATTACACACCCTCCACGTTAAGGCCCATGCTACGAGCAGAACCGGCGATAGTACGCACGGCTGCTTCCATATCAGCTGCAGTCAGATCCGCGTTTTTGGTTTTCGCGATTTCTTCCAGCTGAGCACGAGTCACAGTGCCAACCTTAACGGTGTTCGGACGAGCGGAACCGCTAGTCAGACCAGCAGCCTTCTTCAGCAGAACCGAAGCAGGAGTGGATTTGGTTTCGAACGTGAAGCTACGGTCGCTGTAGACAGTGATGATCACTGGAGTCGGCAGACCTGGCTCAAGACCCTGAGTACGGGCGTTGAAAGCCTTGCAGAATTCCATGATGTTCACGCCGTGCTGACCCAGAGCAGGACCAACAGGTGGGCTTGGGTTAGCCTGAGCGGCCTTCACTTGCAGCTTGATGTAAGCGGTAATCTTCTTGGCCATGAGGCACTCCAATTACGGGTTCAAACGCCTCGAAAGGCTCCCCGGTTACTTGCGCGTTTATCCCAGTGACGACAAAACCCCACAGCCTAGGGCTGCGGGGTTGGGATGCTTGCTCAGCTAGACCTTTTCGACCTGACTGAACTCCAACTCTACCGGAGTAGAGCGACCGAAAATGAGCACCGCCACTTGGATCCGGCTCTTTTCGTAGTTAACCTCTTCAACCGTGCCGGTAAAATCGGCAAACGGCCCGTCGTTGACACGTACCGACTCACCCGGCTCGAACAACGTCTTCGGCTTCGGCTTGTCGCTACCATCAGCAACGCGACGCAGAATCGCTTCTGCTTCTTTATCTGTGATTGGTGCAGGCTTGTCGGCAGTACCACCGATGAAGCCCATCACCCGAGGAGTATCCTTGACCAAGTGCCAAGTACCCTCGTTCATGTCCATCTGAACCAGCACATAACCAGGGAAGAATTTGCGTTCGCTTTTGCGCTTCTGGCCATTACGCATCTCAACCACTTCTTCAGTGGGAACCAGAATTTCGCCGAAGCCATCTTCCATGCCAGCCAGCTTTACGCGCTCGATCAACGAACGCATGACATGCTTCTCGTAACCGGAGTAAGCATGCACAACGTACCAACGCTTAGCCACGGGACACCCTTAGCCGACGATCAAGGAAACAAGCCAACCGAGCAGGGAATCAAGCCCCCACAACAGCAACGCCATAACCAGAACAACAGCCACAACGATCAACGTGGTCTGCGTAGTTTCTTGGCGAGTTGGCCAAACGACTTTACGAATCTCGGTGCGCGCTTCCTTAACCAGTACAAAGAAAGACTTGCCCTTAACCGTCTGCAGGCCTACAAAGGCAGCTACAGCAGCAATGACCAGCAAAGCGAGCACGCGGTACAGGATCGGCGAAGCAGAGTAATACTGATTGCCAACAACGCCAACAATCACCAAAGCAACTACTACCAGCCACTTGAGTAGATCGAAGCGAGAGCCTTGAGCTTCAGCTTTAGGAGTCATCTATGAAGATCCTGTGAAAAGAAAGCCAGACACACCTGGTGAATCTGGCAGGTCAGGAGGGAATCGAACCCCCAACCTACGGTTTTGGAGACCGTCGCTCTGCCAATTGAGCTACTGACCTAAAACAAAATCAGGCCGACCATTATGCCGGCCCGAAAAAGACTTTACAACAATTTACTCATCGATCCTGGCCATGCACACCAGCACCAAAGATGCACAACACCCTCTCAGGCAACAACGCGCATCTACAAGCCATTAAAACAAAGGCAGATATTTTCATATCTGCCTTGTTATATGGAGCTCTTGAGCGGATTTGAACCGCTGACCTCACCCTTACCAAGGGTGTGCTCTACCAACTGAGCTACAAGAGCGTAACACTTTGCAGGACCTGCAAACCTGGAGCGGGTAGCGGGAATCGAACCCGCATCATCAGCTTGGAAGGCTGAGGTTCTACCACTAAACTATACCCGCGGAGCTTGCAGCTCTCGCTAAAAATGGTGGAGGGGGAAGGATTCGAACCTTCGAAGTCGTAGACGTCAGATTTACAGTCTGATCCCTTTGGCCGCTCGGGAACCCCTCCTAAGCGAGCCGGCATTCTATACTATGCCAGCCTTCTGTCAAGCATTTTCTCATTAAAAACCTGAGGTTAGCTGCGTTGACCTCGCTTCGCACCGTCAACCTTTAAAAGGTCTTCACTGCGAAGCGGGCGCCATTCTATGCAAACTATTCGACAGGTGCAACCCCCTCACACGGCATTATTTTATGTTTTAACTCATTGAATTCTTTAGAAAGGCTTTGCAACTGCAAGTCATCCAGCAAACGCCGGCTTTCCGGTGCCACACGCACCCAGTAACCCGCATATTCAGGGAGGTCCTTCGGCAACGGCTGAAACTTGATGTCCATGCCACTCAATCGATGCTCGATTGCCTGAGCGACTTCCTGCCGGGCAGAGCCGCCCAGATAGAGACAACTGCTTTCCGGCTGCGTGGATTTTCCTTTGTCTCGGGTCGTATCAGTCGCCTCGCTCAACAAACGAATGTCCTGCTGAGAGCCCCGATACATACTCAAGGGGGTCACATCCTTCGCGCGAAGCGGGGCCTCCTGTTGGTGCCAGACGTAATAGAACACATTGAGAACAAGCAGCAGCAGGAACAACCAACGCATAAAAACCTCAAGACAAGGGACACGCCATAGCCAACCCTACAAACACCAGATCTGGAACCACCCTGGCCCCAGGCGCAATCTCGGAGACCAGATCAGCATCTCCTCCTGTGAGGAATACAGCGAAATCCTCCCCCCAATAGCTGCGCGCCAAATCTAGCTGAGCCTGAACAAAGCCCCTCAACATCAGCACACAACCTCGCTCGACCGCCTCGACGGTAGTACGCCCAGGAACAAGACTCTCCAAAGCACGCTCGGCAGCAAGGTCGCCATAGCGGATTCTACGGGTATGAGTACGCAACTGGTTACGCATTAAGGGCATTCCCGGACAGATGAAGCCTCCAAGATGCTCGCCATCCCTAGCGACAAAATCAGCAGTGACCGCGGTACCGAAGTCAAGCACCAGACAAGCACCTGAAGCCAGGTGAAATCCTCCGAGCATTGCAAGCCAGCGATCAAGTCCTAGCCGCTCGAACTCTTCATAGCCATTACGAACCCCGGACATTTCGCGAGCCGGTGTGGCACACACCACGGAAACGCCGAAAGCCTCTGTCAACGAAGAGATCAAGGCTCCGGTTTCTTCAGCGGTTCTGACACTCACTAACCGACAATGCTTGAGAGCGAGCCCCTTGAGCCCCTTCAAACTCTCAAGCAGCGCGAGATCCGAATCAACGACACCCTCACCAACCACCCGCCCGACATCCGCGCCGAGCACACGCCACTTGATGAAACTGTTTCCACAATCGAGCTCAAGTATCATCACGCAACCTCAGGCTGAGCTCACCACCACTAAAGACTTTTTCCACGCCATCCACCTTCAAGCGCAAGGCACCCTGACCATCGATACCCAACACCTCTCCATCTATCTGACTAGCTCCAGCAATCAACGACACGGCGCGCCCCTGCCATAGATGATTTTGCTCCCACTCCGCCCGGATAGCCGGAAATCCGTCGACCTGGTGGCGACTCAAGTAGGCCCGGAGCATCACCCCCAACTTCGCAACCAGGTGATTGCGATCAACCGCCTTACCCGACTCGAGCCGCATGGACGTCCACTGCTGGTCAACCTCATCAGTCATCTGCATGTTCACATTGATCCCGACACCGATCACTACGTGACACACATCTGCAGGATCGCCCACTAATTCGAGCAATATTCCAGCAATTTTTTTCTGACCAACCAGAACATCATTAGGCCACTTCAAACCCGCGCCTGAAATACCAAGCTCTCGCAAGGCCTGCAGTACGGCGAGCCCAACAACTAGACTCAAGCCTTCCAGCTGCCGCATCCCACCCTCAATGCGCAACACCAGGCTGTAATAGATGTTTTCTGCGAACGGACTCACCCACTTGCGTCCACGCCGTCCGCGACCGGCCGTTTGCCGCTCGGCAAGCACCAGAAATGGCGCGATCTGGCCACGCTCGATAGCGCGCAAAGCTTCAGCATTGGTAGAGTCAATTGAGTCGAGGACCAGGATGGGCCACTCACAGGAAGGCTCACGCGCGCATATCTCGACAGGATCAAGCAGCGTCAATGGCGCAGCCAGCTGATAGCCGCGACCGCGCACTTTATGAATGGATAAGCCGAGCTCAGCCTCCAAATGCTGAAGCTGCTTCCATACAGCGCTACGACTGACGCCCAAGGCGACGCCCAGGGCCTGGCCCGAATGGAATCGACCATCCTTAAGAAGCTTTAACAACGTCAGCATGCAAGTCTCGCCTCACAATGAGGCCCGCATGATAGCCATGCACCGAGCAGTTGCATAGAAACCCTAAACGTCAGTTTTCCTGCGAGCAAAACAAAACCCCTACCTGCATACGCAGATAGGGGTTTCGGAATTTAATCTTGACGATGACCTACTCTCACATGGGGAAACCCCACACTACCATCGGCGATGCATCGTTTCACTTCTGAGTTCGGGATGGGATCAGGTGGTTCCAATGCTCTATGGTCGTCAAGAAATTCGGGTACCGAACCGTCTTTCGACGCTTCAGCAAATTGGGTATGCGATAGTTTGTGCGGTTTATGCTTGCGAACTTTCGGTTCATTGCGTCTTCACACACCGCAATCTGGTGCCCTTTCGCTTTTCAGCTCGAAGCATACAAATTGCTTGGGTGTTATATGGTCAAGCCTCACGGGCAATTAGTATTGGTTAGCTCAACGCCTCACAGCGCTTACACACCCAACCTATCAACGTCGTAGTCTTCGACGGCCCTTCAGGGAGCTCAAGGCTCCAGTGAGATCTCATCTTGAGGCTAGTTTCCCGCTTAGATGCTTTCAGCGGTTATCTATTCCGAACATAGCTACCCGGCAATGCCACTGGCGTGACAACCGGAACACCAGAGGTTCGTCCACTCCGGTCCTCTCGTACTAGGAGCAGCCCCTCTCAAATCTCAAACGTCCACGGCAGATAGGGACCGAACTGTCTCACGACGTTCTAAACCCAGCTCGCGTACCACTTTAAATGGCGAACAGCCATACCCTTGGGACCGGCTTCAGCCCCAGGATGTGATGAGCCGACATCGAGGTGCCAAACACCGCCGTCGATATGAACTCTTGGGCGGTATCAGCCTGTTATCCCCGGAGTACCTTTTATCCGTTGAGCGATGGCCCTTCCATACAGAACCACCGGATCACTAAGACCTACTTTCGTACCTGCTCGACGTGTCTGTCTCGCAGTCAAGCGCGCTTTTGCCTTTATACTCTACGACCGATTTCCGACCGGTCTGAGCGCACCTTCGTACTCCTCCGTTACTCTTTAGGAGGAGACCGCCCCAGTCAAACTACCCACCATACACTGTCCTCGATCCGGATAACGGACCTGAGTTAGAACCTCAAAGTTGCCAGGGTGGTATTTCAAGGATGGCTCCACGCGAACTGGCGTCCACGCTTCAAAGCCTCCCACCTATCCTACACAAGCAAATTCAAAGTCCAGTGCAAAGCTATAGTAAAGGTTCACGGGGTCTTTCCGTCTAGCCGCGGATACACTGCATCTTCACAGCGATTTCAATTTCACTGAGTCTCGGGTGGAGACAGCGCCGCCATCGTTACGCCATTCGTGCAGGTCGGAACTTACCCGACAAGGAATTTCGCTACCTTAGGACCGTTATAGTTACGGCCGCCGTTTACCGGGGCTTCGATCAAGAGCTTCGCGTTAGCTAACCCCATCAATTAACCTTCCGGCACCGGGCAGGCGTCACACCCTATACGTCCACTTTCGTGTTTGCAGAGTGCTGTGTTTTTAATAAACAGTCGCAGCGGCCTGGTATCTTCGACCGGCGTGGGCTTACGCAGCAAGTGCTTCACCCTCACCGGCGCACCTTCTCCCGAAGTTACGGTGCCATTTTGCCTAGTTCCTTCACCCGAGTTCTCTCAAGCGCCTTGGTATTCTCTACCCAACCACCTGTGTCGGTTTGGGGTACGGTTCCTGGTTACCTGAAGCTTAGAAGCTTTTCTTGGAAGCATGGCATCAACCACTTCGTGTTCTAAAAGAACACTCGTCATCAGCTCTCGGCCTTAGAATCCCGGATTTACCTAAGATTCCAGCCTACCACCTTAAACTTGGACAACCAACGCCAAGCTGGCCTAGCCTTCTCCGTCCCTCCATCGCAATAACCAGAAGTACAGGAATATTAACCTGTTTTCCATCGACTACGCTTTTCAGCCTCGCCTTAGGGACCGACTAACCCTGCGTCGATTAACGTTGCGCAGGAAACCTTGGTCTTTCGGCGTGGGTGTTTTTCACACCCATTGTCGTTACTCATGTCAGCATTCGCACTTCTGATACCTCCAGCAAGCTTCTCAACTCACCTTCACAGGCTTACAGAACGCTCCTCTACCGCATCACCTAAGTGATACCCGTAGCTTCGGTGTATGGTTTGAGCCCCGTTACATCTTCCGCGCAGGCCGACTCGACTAGTGAGCTATTACGCTTTCTTTAAAGGGTGGCTGCTTCTAAGCCAACCTCCTAGCTGTCTAAGCCTTCCCACATCGTTTCCCACTTAACCATAACTTTGGGACCTTAGCTGACGGTCTGGGTTGTTTCCCTTTTCACGACGGACGTTAGCACCCGCCGTGTGTCTCCCATGCTCGGCACTTGTAGGTATTCGGAGTTTGCATCGGTTTGGTAAGTCGGGATGACCCCCTAGCCGAAACAGTGCTCTACCCCCTACAGTGATACATGAGGCGCTACCTAAATAGCTTTCGAGGAGAACCAGCTATCTCCGAGCTTGATTAGCCTTTCACTCCGATCCACAGGTCATCCGCTAACTTTTCAACGGTAGTCGGTTCGGTCCTCCAGTCAGTGTTACCTAACCTTCAACCTGCCCATGGATAGATCGCCCGGTTTCGGGTCTATTCCCAGCGACTAGACGCCCTATTAAGACTCGCTTTCGCTACGCCTCCCCTATTCGGTTAAGCTCGCCACTGAAAATAAGTCGCTGACCCATTATACAAAAGGTACGCAGTCACCCAACAAAGTGGGCTCCCACTGCTTGTACGCATACGGTTTCAGGATCTATTTCACTCCCCTCTCCGGGGTTCTTTTCGCCTTTCCCTCACGGTACTAGTTCACTATCGGTCAGTCAGTAGTATTTAGCCTTGGAGGATGGTCCCCCCATATTCAGACAAAGTTTCTCGTGCTCCGTCCTACTCGATTTCATTGACAAGAGATTTTCGCGTACAGGGCTATCACCCACTATGGCCGCACTTTCCAGAGCGTTCCGCTAATCTCAAATCAACTTAAGGGCTAGTCCCCGTTCGCTCGCCACTACTAAGGGAATCTCGGTTGATTTCTTTTCCTCAGGGTACTTAGATGTTTCAGTTCCCCTGGTTCGCCTCTTGCACCTATGTATTCAGTACAAGATAACCATCTTATGATGGCTGGGTTCCCCCATTCAGACATCTCCGGATCAAAGTCTGTTTGCCGACTCCCCGAAGCTTTTCGCAGGCTACCACGTCTTTCATCGCCTCTGACTGCCAAGGCATCCACCGTATGCGCTTCTTCACTTGACCATATAACCCCAAGCAATCTGGTTATACTGTGAAGACGACATTCGCCGAAAATTCGCATGCTCAATTAAGAGCAACTCACAAATTTTACCTTAGCCTGATCCGTTACCAGTGAAAGTAACGTTCAGTCTATCTTTCTATCACATACCCAAATTTTTAAAGAACGATCTAGCCAAAGACTAGAAATCAACATTCACCATCATCACAATGGAATGCTCATTTCTAAGCTTTCAACAACAGAAGCAGTAGTGGTGGAGCCAAACGGGATCGAACCGTTGACCTCCTGCGTGCAAGGCAGGCGCTCTCCCAGCTGAGCTATGGCCCCGTATTTCTACAGGTATTCCCACACAAAATTGGTGGGTCTGGGCAGATTCGAACTGCCGACCTCACCCTTATCAGGGGTGCGCTCTAACCAACTGAGCTACAGACCCAATTTCGAGCTACTAAGGCCGACCTCACCCTGCTCTTTACCACACAGCATGGGGTGCGCTCTAACCAACACAGCTACAACCTGATACAGGCTGCTTCATATCGTCTTCTTCAATGAATCAAGCAATTCGTGTGGGAACTTATGGAGCAGCTGATGTCGTCGATTAAGGAGGTGATCCAGCCGCAGGTTCCCCTACGGCTACCTTGTTACGACTTCACCCCAGTCATGAATCACACCGTGGTAACCGTCCCCCCGAAGGTTAGACTAGCTACTTCTGGTGCAACCCACTCCCATGGTGTGACGGGCGGTGTGTACAAGGCCCGGGAACGTATTCACCGCGACATTCTGATTCGCGATTACTAGCGATTCCGACTTCACGCAGTCGAGTTGCAGACTGCGATCCGGACTACGATCGGTTTTATGGGATTAGCTCCACCTCGCG
>NZ_CP087194.1:5867500-6550594 GCF_024749245.1 Pseudomonas sp. B21-017
CAGCGGATAGAGGAATTCGTGAATGGCGATTGGCTGATTGGTCGTGTAGCGCTTGTCGAAGTCATCGCGCTCGAGCATGCGTGCCACGGTGTATTGCGAAGTCAGACGTATGAAGTCAGCAGGCCCCATCTGATCCATCCAGGTGGAGTTGAACGCCACTTCGGTTTTGGCCGGATCAAGAATCTTGAAGACCTGAGTCTTGTAGGTCTCGGCATTCTCGAGAACCTGTTCACGAGTGAGCGGTGGACGTGTCGCGCTCTTGCCACTCGGATCACCGATCATCCCGGTGAAGTCACCGATAAGGAAGATCACCTGATGGCCCAGATCCTGGAACTGGCGCAGCTTATTAATAAGCACGGTGTGACCCAGGTGCAAATCCGGCGCGGTCGGATCGAAGCCTGCCTTAATACGTAGCGGCTGGCCACGTTTGAGCTTTTCGATCAGCTCGGACTCGACCAACAGTTCTTCTGCACCACGTTTGATCAGCGCTAGCTGCTCTTCAACCGACTTCATAACAGACCTGCAAGACTCGAATTCAAAGGGGACCAACCATACAAGATCGGGCGTCAAATACAAGTTTTGCCCGGCGCACGGACGCCAATCCACGGACAGAGCGTCCGCAGGCTTGCTTCAGAGATGATTTGGTTATATTTTATACAGTTATTTCGTCTTCATCATGTCATTCATCTTTTCCAATTCATTTTTTCAAAGTCAAAATTACTTATGACCAAAGAATCGTCTAAAGCGCCACCGCTTTACCCGAAGACCCACCTGCTCGCAGCAAGCGGTATCGCCGCCCTTCTGAGCCTGGCGCTTCTGGTATTTCCTTCCAGTGATGTTGAAGCCAAAAAGACGACCCTGAGTCTTGAACTGGAAAGCCCTGTAGAACAACTGACACAAGATCAAGACGCCGCCGACGTCGTCCAAGCCACAAATGAGCCGGCAGCCTCCCCTTTCGCGCAGATCGAAAACAGCGCCGAAAACACTCAGGAAGCCGCCCAGGCCGCCCCCGCGCCAGTCGTCGAAGAAAAGAAGGCGCCAGGCCACAGGGAAGTGATCGTTGCCAAAGGCGACACTCTCTCGACCTTGTTTGAGAAAGTCGGCCTTCCGGCCACTTCGGTGCATGAAGTGCTGGCCAGCGACAAGCAGGCCAAGCAGTTCAGCCAGCTCAAACATGGCCAGAAGCTCGAGTTCGAACTCGGCCCGAACGGCCAACTGACCAATTTACACAGCAAAGTCAGCGACACGGAAAGCATCAGCCTGACCAAGAACGGCAAGGGTTATACATTCAACCGCATTACCGCCAAGCCCACTGTTCGCACCGCCTACGTACATGGCGTGATCAACAGTTCGCTGTCGCAATCCGCAGCCCGTGCCGGTTTGTCCCATAGCCTGACCATGGATATGGCCAGCGTGTTTGGCTATGACGTCGACTTCGCCCAGGATATTCGCCAGGGTGACGAGTTCGATGTGATCTATGAACAGAAAGTCGTCAACGGTAAAGCCGTCGGTAACGGCCCGATTCTTTCCGCACGCTTCACCAACCGTGGCAAGACTTACACCGCTGTGCGCTACACCAACAAACAAGGCAACAGCAGCTACTACACGGCTGACGGCAACAGCATGCGCAAGGCGTTCATCCGTACTCCGGTAGACTTCGCCCGCATCAGCTCGAAATTCTCCATGGGCCGCAAGCACCCGATCCTGAACAAGATCCGCGCCCACAAGGGTGTCGATTACGCAGCACCGCGCGGCACACCGATCAAGGCTGCCGGCGACGGCCAGGTATTGTTGGCCGGTCGCCGGGGCGGTTACGGCAATACCGTGATTATCCAGCACGGCAGTACTTACCGTACGCTGTACGGCCACATGCAGGGCTTCGCCAAAGGCATCAAGACTGGCGGCAGCGTCAAGCAAGGTCAGGTGATCGGCTACATCGGCACCACCGGCCTCTCCACCGGCCCGCACCTGCACTACGAGTTCCAGGTCAATGGCGTGCACGTCGATCCACTGGGTCAGAAGGTAGCGATGGCCGATCCGATCTCCAAAGCTGAACGCTCACGCTTCCTTGCGCAAAGCCAACCGCTGATGGCGCGTATGGACCAAGAGAAAGCCACCCTGCTGGCTTCGAGCAAACGCTAAGCCATGGCGCTCTATATAGGTGTGATGTCCGGGACCAGCCTTGATGGCCTGGACATTGCGCTGATCGAGCAAGCCCCGGCGATCAAGCTGATCGCCACGCATTACATCCCCATGCCCGAATCCCTGCGCGCCGAGCTGCTTGGCTTGTGCGCCAGCGGTCCGGACGAGATTGCCCGCTCCGCCATTGCCCAGCAAAACTGGGTGAAGCTGGCCGCACAGGGCATTCACACCCTCCTCGACCAACAAAACCTCAAGCCCGACGACATTCGCGCGATTGGCAGCCACGGCCAGACCATTCGCCACGAACCGGCACGCGGGTTCACGGTGCAGATCGGCAACCCTGCGCTGCTCACCGAGCTGACCAGCATCACCGTGGTCAGCGATTTCCGCAGCCGCGACGTAGCCGCTGGCGGACAAGGCGCCCCATTGGTTCCGGCCTTTCACGAAGCCTTGTTTGAACAGCAGCCCGGTAACCGCGCGGTGCTGAACGTCGGCGGGTTCAGTAACCTCAGCCTGATCGAACCCGGCAAGCCTGTCGCGGGTTTTGACTGCGGCCCGGGGAATGTCCTGCTGGATGCCTGGATTCACCGGCAACGCGGCGACAACTTCGATCGCGATGGCCAATGGGCCGCCAGCGGCAAGGTTGAACCGGCTCTGTTGAATGAGCTGCTCAGTGATCCGTTCTTTGTAACTCAAGGCCCGAAGAGCACTGGCCGCGAAGTGTTCAATCTGCCATGGCTGATGCAGCATCTGTCACAGCTGCCATCCTTCGCAGCCGAAAACGTACAGGCCACACTGCTTGAGTTGACCGCCCTGACCATCGTCGAGTCATTGCAAAGCGCTCAATCGGATACCCGGGAGCTGCTGGTCTGCGGCGGCGGCGCACACAACGCCACGTTGATGAAACGGTTGGCCTGCCTGTTGCCGAACGCGAAAGTCAGCAGCACTGCCGCTTATGGTGTAGACCCGGACTGGGTTGAAGCCATGGCCTTTGCCTGGCTGGCTCATTGCTGCCTGGAAGGTATCGCGACCAACCGCCCAAGCGTCACCGGCGCCCGTGGCCTGCGAATTCTCGGCGCCATCTACCCCGCCTGAACCTTAACTCCAGACAGCAAAACGCCGCAGAGTCCTGAGACCCTGCGGCGCTTGTTGATGCGGTGAGTTGCGATCAGATCGAGAACGAAGAGCCGCAGCCACACGTGGTGGTGGCGTTCGGGTTTTTGATCACGAAACGCGAACCTTCCAGACCTTCCTGGTAATCCACCTCGGCACCTGCCAGGTACTGGAAGCTCATCGGATCGACCACCAGGCTGACGCCTTCGCGCTCGACAATGGTGTCGTCATCGGCCACTTCTTCATCGAAGGTGAAGCCGTACTGAAACCCTGAACAACCGCCGCCCGTAACGAATACGCGCAGCTTCAAGCGATCATTCCCCTCTTCATCGACCAGGCTCTTCACCTTGTGCGCAGCACCGTGGGTGAATTGCAAAGCCGTGGGGGTGAAGGATTCGACGCTCATGCTGACTATCTCCCGGCGTTACGCCGCCATAATGCGTGATGACGCGCATTATCCGCTTCTCCCAGAAAATCGGTCAACTATTGTTACGGTATATCAATCAACCCAATTGTCAGACCAGAATGCAAAAAGGCCCGTTCAACGGGCCTTTTTGCATTGCGGATAAAGCCTTACGGCAGCATGCCCGCATGGGAAAGGCCCAGGCGCTCATCCAGACCGAAGAGGATATTCAGGTTCTGCACAGCCTGACCCGACGCGCCTTTGACCAGGTTGTCGATGACCGACAACACCACCACCAGATCACCATCCTGCGGACGATGCACGGCGATACGACAAACGTTGGCACCACGCACGCTGCGGGTTTCCGGATGGCTGCCGGCTGGCATTACGTCGACGAACGGTTCGTTGGCATAACGCTTTTCGAACAGAGCCTGCAGATCCACCGAGCGGTCCACGACAGTCGCGTAGAGCGTCGAATGAATACCGCGAATCATCGGCGTCAGGTGCGGAACGAAGGTCAGACCAACATCCTTGCCCGCGGCACGACGCAGCCCCTGACGGATTTCCGGCAAGTGACGGTGACCTTTTACGGCGTAGGCCTTCATGCTTTCCGACGTCTCGGAGTACAGCGAACCTACCGAAGCGCCACGACCCGCACCGCTGACACCGGATTTGCAGTCAGCGATCAAACGTGTGGTATCGGCCAGACCGGCTTCGAGCAATGGCAGGAAACCCAATTGCGTCGCGGTCGGGTAGCAACCCGGTACAGCAATCAGGCGTGCCTGCTTGATCTGCTCGCGATTGACTTCCGGCAAGCCGTAGACCGCTTCCTCCAGCAGTTCCGGCGCACCATGCGGCTGGCCGTACCACTTGGCCCATTCATCGGCGTCTTGCAAACGGAAGTCTGCCGACAGGTCGATGACCTTGGTTCCGGCAGCCAGCAATTCACCCGCCAGGGCATGGGCGACACCGTGCGGCGTGGCGAAGAACACCACGTCGCAAGCCCCGAGGGTCTTGATGTCCGGAACGCTGAACGCCAGGCCGTCGTAATGGCCACGCAGGTTCGGGTACATGTCGGCCACGGCCAGGCCGGCCTCGGATCGGGAAGTGATCACCACCACTTCTGCCTGCGGATGCTGTGCCAACAGACGCAGCAGTTCGACACCGGTGTAACCCGTGCCGCCGACGATACCGACCTTGACCATAAACCTGCCCTCAACGAACCCACTGGAAAGCCGTCGATAATAGGGGCCGCGCGGCCCTGCGACAACCGTCAAGGTGACGTGCGGGCGCTCTACCCCCTACTATCTTCACTACCGTGAACCTGGGAATAACCAAAAATGCTTTATCTGTGGCTCAAAGCGCTTCACATCATCAGCATGGTCTGCTGGTTTGCCGGCCTGTTTTACCTGCCGCGCCTGTTCGTCTATCACGCGCAAAGCGAAGACACCGTCAGCAAGGAACGCTTCAGCATCATGGAGCGCAAGCTGTACCGAGGCATCATGGGGCCAGCGATGATCGCCACCCTGGTGTTCGGCATTTGGCTAATCAGCCTCAACCCGAGCGCCTATTTCGGCCAGGGCGCGTGGATGCACGCCAAGCTGACCCTGGTGGTGATCCTGATCGGCTACCACCACATGTGCGGCGCACAGGTAAAACGTTTTGCCCGTGGCGAAAACACCCGCAGCCATGTCTTTTATCGCTGGTTCAATGAAGTGCCGGTTCTGATATTGCTGGCTATCGTAATTCTGGTCGTCGTCCGGCCGTTTTAAATCCAACAGACACGCTCACCCGGGGTACTTCCAATGTCGCTGCCCGCTCTGCTCGAACAACGCTTGCGACTGCCGGTGGTGGCGGCACCGATGTTCCTGATCTCCAACCCTGAGCTGGTGCTCGCCTGCTGCCGTAATGGCGTGGTGGGCAGCTTCCCTGCGCTGAATCAGCGTGAGAGCAGTGGGTTCAAGGCCTGGCTGGAAGAAATCGAAGCAGGGTTGGCGACACTGGAAAACCCCGCGCCTTACGCGGTGAACCTGATCGTCCACCACAGCAATCCGCGATTGCAGGCGGACCTGGCGATCTGCATCGAACACAAAGTACCGATCGTGATCACCAGCCTCGGCGCCGTGAAGGAAGTGGTCGATGTCGTGCACAGCTACGGTGGCCTGGTGTTTCACGACGTGACGACCCGTCGCCACGCAGAAAAAGCCGCCGAAGCCGGTGTCGACGGTTTGATTGCCGTTGCCGCGGGGGCCGGTGGTCACGCCGGGACCTGGAGCCCGTTTTCGCTGATCGCCGAGATTCGCCAGTTTTTCGACAAGACCCTGCTGCTGGCTGGCTGCCTGAACCATGGCCACGAGATTCTTGCCGCGCAATTGCTCGGTGCGGATCTGGCCTACTTCGGTACGCGATTTATCGGCACCACCGAAAGTCATGCGCCTGACGCCTACAAGGAGATGCTCCTGACTGCCAGAGCCGCGGACATCGTCCATACTCCAGCGGTGTCTGGGGTTCCGGCAAGCTTCATGCGTCAGAGCCTGGAGGCCGCCGGTTTCGACATGGCGGCGCTGCAAAGCAAGGGCGAGGTGGACTTCGGCTCCAAGCTCAAGCCGTTGAACGATGAAGCCAAAGCCTGGAAAACCGTGTGGTCTGCGGGCCAGGGTGTCGGGGAGATCGAGGATCTGCCGAGTGTCGATCAACTGGTCGAACGTCTCGGCACCGAATACCGCAAGGCGCTGGAACTGGCGGCAGCACTGCCCAAGCTCTGGCCGCGCTGACAGGAAAGTTTGGCCAGCCCAACCCGGCCGGCCTTAAACTCCCTCTTGTTACACTTTCCATTACAACTCTCGCGACAAGGATGCCTCGGCCATGAGCGAAAACCGTTTCAAGATCGTCTTCGATGGTGCTTTGCTGCCCGGTGTTGATGCCACCACCGCCAAGCTCAATCTCGCCGAGCTGTTCAAAAGCGATGTCGCAGCCATCGAACGCCTGTTCAGTGGCCGGACGGTTGCGCTCAAACGCGAACTGTCACACGCCGACGCGCAAACTTATCTTCAGGCGCTGACGAAAACCGGCATCGATGCCCGAATCGAAGCCGAACCCTCGATCGAGCTGAACCTGTCCGACGTTCACGTCAGCCCACCGCCATCGGCAGAGCCCGATTCCCCCTACGCTCCGCCACGCGCCACGGTCGGCGAAGCGCTGCCGGAGTTCGCCACACTCAAGGCATTCAGTTTCAGTGGCCGCATCGGCCGACTGCGCTTTCTGGCCTGGACAATGGCTCTGACGCTGGTGACGTTGGGCATTGGCTCGGTGCTGGCCATTTTCGGCTTCGGCCTCATCAGCACCAACTCGACTGCCGGCCTGATTGTCGCGGGTCTGCTGGCCGTTATTCTGATCGTGATACTCGCGTTCATCAGCATTCAGTTCAGTGTGCAGCGCCTGCACGATATCGGCTGGTCTGGATGGCTCTGGCTGTTGAACCTTGTGCCGTTCGTGGGGGGCGCTTTCCCGTTCGTGATAATGATCGTGCCGGGTAACAACACTGCCAATCGATATGGCGCACCGCCGCCGCCCAACAGCAATGCAGTCAGGGTACTGGCTTCATTGTGGCTGGTGTTTATTGCGATCATGTTCGTTGGCGGGCTGACCGGAGGTCTCACGGCAATTCAGGATGAGTACGAAAGCGCCACTGATAGCGCCTATCAAAGCAGCTCCGTGACCACCGATGAAGTCGAAGCTGCGCCCGTCGAAGTCGACTCGGCAGCAGATTCAACCGACGATGCAGCCGAAGCGGCCCAGCCCCCTGTAGACTCTGCAAAAGAATGAACAGCGCTCCCCGCCCGTGACACCTGCGTCGCTGGCGCGGAGCTGTTGCGATGGAGAACTGCATGACCCGTTACGCTCTGATCACTGGCGCTTCCAGCGGCATCGGCCTGGCGATGGCCGAAGCGCTGGCCCGGCGCGGCCGCAGCCTGTTACTGGTGGCCCGACAGCGTGATCAGCTGGAAAGTATTGCGATTGAACTGACTCAACGTTTCGGCGTGGAAGTGTTGTTTCGTGCCTGTGACCTGGGAGAACCGTTGCGCCTGTCCGGATTTCTGCTGGAGCTGGAGGAAGGTGAGCGGCAAATCGATCTGCTGGTCAACTGCGCCGGCATCGGTACCTGTGGCCCATTCCTGGCCCAGGACTGGATGACTGAGCAGGATCTGATCGAAGTGAACATCCTGGCCCTCACTCGCCTGTGTCATGCCATCGGTAACAGCATGGCCTTGCAGGGCGGCGGGCAGATTCTGAACGTCGCCTCGGTTGCGGCGTTCCATCCCGGCCCCTGGATGAGCACTTATTACGCCAGCAAGGCTTATGTGCTGAATTTTTCCGAAGGCTTGCGCGTCGAACTGAAAAAATGCGCGGTCAAGGTGTCGGTGCTCTGCCCCGGCCCGACCCGCACGGCGTTTTTTCGCACCGCGCAACTGAACACCGACAAGCTGGGCGAGAGCAAATTGCTGATGAGCCCAGAGGAAGTCGCGCTCTACACCGTGCGCGCCCTGGAGAAAAATCGCGCCATTATCATCCCCGGTCGCCTGAATCGCTGGTTCGCCTTCCTGCCACGACTCGGCTCGCGCTGGCTGACCCGGACAATCGCGGGCATGGTCAATAAGGCGTACTGCCCGCGCTGACCAGCCTTCAAGGTAAAAAACTGGGCTCAGGCAGGGCCCATGCGTACACTCAAGCCAGCCAAACAACGGAGAAAACAGCTGTGGATACTCTGTTCACCAAGATCATCAACCGGGAAATCCCGGCGAAGATCATTTACGAGGACGACCAGGTACTGGCCTTCCACGACATCGCCCCACAGGCCCCCGTGCATTTCCTGGTGGTCCCGAAGAAACCGGTGCGCACCCTTAACGATCTCACCGAGGACGATAAGGCTCTGGCCGGGCATATTCTGTTCACCGCGCAGCGTCTGGCTCTGGAACTGGGCTGTGAAGAAGGTTTCCGGGTGGTCATGAACTGCAATGAATTGGGCGGGCAGACCGTTTATCACATTCATATGCACGTGCTGGGTCAGCGCCAGATGCACTGGCCTCCGGGCTGATTGCAAGCAGTACCGGTTTATGTGGCGAGGGCGCTTGCTCCTCGCCACAGATGACCCAGCGCAAACCCTCCCCGGCCGATTGGGTTAAACTGGCCGCCGAGATTCTTCCCGGAGGTCAGCATGACTACCCAACGTCACTACTCGCCAATTGACCGTCTTCTGCTGCAAGCCGATGCCGCAATGCGTACTTTGCTGCCCTTCAGCGGTCAGCCCTACCGTCCGTCGCCTGCCATCGTGCAGCCGGATGCGCAAATGAACGACGAGGACACCCGGCACGTCGCCGGTTTGATGCGCATCAACCATACCGGCGAAGTCTGTGCCCAGGCGCTGTATCAAGGTCAAGCCCTGACCGCCAAGTTGCCGCAAGTGCGCGCTGCCATGGAACATGCCGCCGAAGAAGAAATCGATCATCTGGTCTGGTGCGAACAGCGCATCCACCAGTTGGGCAGCCACACCAGCATTCTCAATCCGCTGTTCTACGGAATGTCGTTCGGGATTGGCGCGGTGGCCGGGTTGATCAGCGACAAAGTCAGCCTGGGTTTCGTTGCCGCCACCGAGCATCAGGTTTGCAAACACCTGAACGAACACCTTGAACAACTGCCCGCCGAGGACGAAAAATCCCGGGCGATCCTTGAGCAGATGCGCATTGATGAAGAACATCACGCCGAAAGTGCGCTGGATGCTGGAGGGTTCCGTTTTCCTGCGCCGGTGAAGTTCGGGATGAGTCTGCTGGCCAAGGTGATGACCAAGAGCACTTATCGGATCTGACGGTTGCGTTGTTTGATCGGGACTCTTCGCGGACAACAGCAATGAAAAAGGCGACTACCTTGCGGTAGTCGCCTTTTTTTGTACTCGGAACTCTCAGCTCGGCATGTTGCGCGCGTAGAAGATTTCAAGCATTTCGTGTTTTACACGCTCAGTCACCTGGGCACGCTGCTCAGAGGACAGGTTGCTGGTGGCGTCGCCGAACAGGTAGTTATCCAGTTCGAAGTTCTTCAACAGCATTTTGGTGTGGAACAGGTTTTCCTGGTACACGTTCACGTCGGTCATCTGGTACGCGTCGCGGGTGTCTTCGGAGAGATAGTTCTGGATCGAGTTGATCTCGTGGTCGATGAAGTGTTTCTTGCCTTCAACGTCACGGGTGAAGCCGCGCACGCGGTAATCCACAGTCACGATATCCGAATCGAACTGGTGAATCAGAAAATTGAGCGCCTTGAGCGGTGAAATGACGCCACAGGTCGACACGTCGATGTCCACACGGAACGTCGCGATACCGTCCACCGGATGGATTTCCGGGTAGGTGTGCACCGTGATGTGGCTCTTGTCGAGGTGGGCCAGGATGATTTCGGGCAACGGGCCCGGAGACTCTTCAATCTGACTGTCGGTGGGGGTTACCGGCTCTTCAGAGATCAGAATCGTGACGCTGGCGCCCTGGGGTTCATAGTCCTGACTGGCGATGTTCAGGATATTGGCACCAATGATATCGACAACTTCTGTGAGGATCTGCGTCAGGCGCTTGGCGTTGTACTCTTTATTGATGTACTCGACGTAAGCCTGCTGGTCTTGCGGGGTTTCCGCGTAGCAGATGTCATAGATGTTGAAGCTCAAGGTCTTTGTCAGGTTATTGAACCCGTGGAGCTTGAGTTTGCTTTTCACCGTTAAAAACTCTCTATGTATTGCGGGCTGGCCGCGTGATCAAGCATGCCCGTCAGATGCGAACGACGCACCTGCGTAGGACGGTTAACACCTCTTCGCGATGGCGATTTTGGTTGTCTGTTCAGGCAAGCGACCTGTCGGGTGACCGATCACTGCCCTGAAAAAAGTGGCGCATTATGCAGACGTCAGCTATGGATCACCAGAGTCTGCACCGCTTTTATGATAGTTGAATGTCGATTCAACCGAGCTCGATAATCTCGTAGTCGTGGGTAATCGCCACGCCAGCCGCGCCGAGCATGATCGAGGCCGAGCAGTACTTCTCGGCCGACAGCTCGATGGCGCGCTTGACCTGGGCTTCTTTCAGCCCGCGGCCCTTGACCACGAAGTGCATGTGGATCTTGGTAAACACCTTCGGATCTTCGGTCGCACGCTCGGCTTCGAGGAAGGCTTCGCAGCTTTCGACGGCCTGACGCGACTTCTTGAGGATGCTGACCACATCGAAATTGCTGCAACCGCCAACACCCAGCAGGAGCATTTCCATCGGCCGGACACCCAGGTTGCGACCGCCGGCATCGGGCGGACCGTCCATGACCACGACATGACCGCTGCCGGATTCACCGAGGAACATGGCTTCGCCTGCCCATTGGATGCGTGCCTTCATCGCCAAGACTCCACTGTATAAAAAAGGGTCGCCAGCTTAGCACAGGGCCCTTGATTGGCAGCGCTTCGCCTTCCTAGGACATAACCGTATGCGTCGTAGGTAAATTCTCGAATCTTGATGGAATGTGTCTGTTAAGCTGACGCCAATTCACTGGCGCTTAGCCAGCTTTGTAGCGAACAAAAAACCCAGGCTTCACCAGCCCCCCTACAAAAAACAAACACACCGTGCAGTCTTTTCGGGATACAACCATGGTTGCTATTACCCCCATATCCAAAATCAAGAACCTCGACAAACTGTTGATGCACTGCCAGCGCCGTCGCTATGCCGCCAAGAGCAACATCATTTGTGCCGGCGACCGCTCGGACACGTTGTTCTTCATCATCAAGGGTTCGGTGACCATCCTGATCGAGGATGACGACGGCCGTGAAATGATCATTGCCTACCTCAACTCCGGCGACTTCTTCGGTGAACTGGGTCTGTTCGAGCAAGCCGGGCTGGAACAGGAGCGCAGTGCCTGGGTTCGCGCCAAGGTCGAATGCGAAGTCGCGGAAATCAGCTACGCGAAATTCCGCGAGTTGTCTCAACAGGATCCAGACATTCTTTACGTGCTCAGCGGACAAATCGCACAACGCCTGCGCAATACCACGCGCAAGGTCGGCGACCTTGCATTCTTCGACGTGACCGGCCGCGTGGCGCGCTGCCTGCTGGAGCTGTGCAAGCAGCCAGACGCCATGACCCACCCGGATGGCATGCAGATCAAGGTGACCCGCCAGGAGATCGGCCGGATTGTCGGTTGTTCCCGTGAGATGGTCGGCCGCGTGCTCAAGGATCTGGAAGAACGCAACCTGGTCGACGTCAAAGGCAAGACCATGGTGGTCTTCGGTACGCGCTAGGCTCTGAAAACCGAAGCCTGGAACACTTAAGCCCCGAGCACTTCTGCCAGTATTTGGCGATACAACGCATCGAGCCGTTCCAGTGCATCAGGAGCGGCAAATTTTTCATGCAGGGCAATGTGGCTTTCTGCGCGAACCCGCTGTTCCAGACCGCAGGCATCGTTGAAACGATTGACCGCCGCGACCATTGACTCTCGCTCGTTATCGATCAGCATCGCCCCGTGCACCAGCCCGACCGGACGCTGACCGCCCTTGCTCTGCCGCCAGCGCTGAGCGGTACCGACCATCTTGCGACCATCGAGGTTGACGTTGAAACGGCCATCGCAGAACGCGCCTTCAATTTCGCCCAGGGACGACACACCGCCCAACTCGTCAAGCAGCTGGCAAATCGGGTCACAGAGTCGGCGATAGGCGGTTTCGATCCGGTTCTGGTCGCCCTCGCTACGCGGTGGCGCGTAGACCAGCGCGATGTTGAGGGTCGATGCCGATTGCGGCACCGGCTCGCCGCCGGTTTCGCGCAGCAGTACCGGCCAACCGGCAGCGGCTGATATCTCGCACGCTGCCTCGAAACCCGGCAAGCGATTCAAGCGGCGCGGCATGACCAATGCCTGGTCTGTGGGTTGCCAGAACAGCAAGCCGAACTCCGAATCACCGGTGCACACATGGGCCAACAGGTCCTGTTCGGCGAGCAGGCCGGCTTCGATGGTCAGAGAGGTTGGCTGGGACATGGACGACTCCGTAAGACATGAAGTCTTTGGGGGGCTTGATGACCTACTCGCGGGCAAACCCGCTCCCACAGGGGATCGGGTTGCCTGCGAAAATGTGTTCAGTCGAGCGTAGAGCCGCTCACTGGAACACCGCGCTCAGGAAAGAACAGGCGCTGCAGTTCAGTACCCGGGCTTTCGGCGCGCATGAACGCTTCGCCGACCAGGAACGCATACACGTCGCTGATTTCCATCAGCTCGACATCGGCGCGGTTAAGAATGCCACTCTCGGTGACCACCAGACGATTACGCGGAATACGCGGCAACAAGTCGAGGGTGGTTTCCAGGCTGACCTCGAAGGTGTGCAGGTTGCGGTTGTTCACGCCCACCAGCGGCGTGTCGAGGGTTTTCAAGGCCCGCTCCAGCTCGTCGCCATCGTGGACTTCCACCAGCACATCGAGGCCGACACTTTTGGCCACGGCCGCCAGCTCGGCCATTTTCACGTCATCCAGTGCGGAGACGATCAACAGCACGCAATCAGCGCCCAGGGCGCGGGACTCGATGATCTGGTACGGATCGATCATGAAGTCTTTGCGGATCACCGGCAGCTTGCACGCCGCCCGGGCTTGTTGCAGATACGCATCCGCACCCTGGAAGTAGTCGATGTCGGTGAGCACCGACAGGCAAGTAGCCCCGCCCTTCTCGTAACTCCTGGCAATGTCCGCAGGCACGAAGTTCTCGCGAATCACGCCCTTGCTTGGCGAAGCTTTCTTGATTTCAGCAATCACCGCCGGCTGTTTCTTCTTGGCCTGATCGATCAATGCCTTGGCGAAACCACGGGGTGCATCGGCCGCCTTGGCCAGGTTTTCCAGCTCTGCCAGGCTCACACGAGCGCTACGCTCGGCGACTTCCTGGACTTTGCGGGCCAGAATTTTTTCCAGAACCGTCGGTACACTCATCCCTCATTCTCCACTTTGAATACCGCGGTAAATGCACCCAACTCCTCAAGTTTTTCCCGAGCGAGGCCTGTGTGCAGCGCATCGTGCGCCAGGGCAACGCCTTCTTTCAAACTGCTGGCATGGTCGGCGGCGTACAGCGCGGCGCCGGCATTGAGCACGATCATCTCGGCGGCTTTCTGACCATTCTCGGTCTTGCGCTTGCCCAAGGCATCGCGAATCAGTTCCAGGGAAGCCGCCGGGCTTTCCACCGACAGACCGTGCAGGCTCTGGCTCTTCATGCCGAGGTCTTCGGGCTCGACCCAATACTCGGTGATCTGGTCATTCTTCAACTCCGCGACAAAGGTCGGGGCCGCCAGGCTGAACTCGTCCAGGCCATCCTTGGAGTGCACCACCAGCACGTGTTTGCTGCCCAGGCGCTGCAAGACTTCGGCCAATGGCCGGCACAACGCCTGACTGAACACACCCACCACCTGGTGTTTCACACCGGCCGGATTCGTAAGCGGGCCGAGCATGTTGAACAAGGTGCGCAAGCCCAGCTCGCGGCGCGGACCGGCGGCGTGCTTCATGGCGCTGTGATGAGTCTGGGCAAACATGAAACCGATACCGACGTTGTCGATGCAGCGTGCAACCTGAACCGGGGTCAGGTTCAGGTAGATACCGGCTGCTTCCAGCAAATCGGCGCTGCCGCTTTTGCCCGACACTGCACGGTTACCGTGCTTGGCCACGGTGCAACCAGCCGCTGCGACCACGAATGAGGAAGCAGTCGAGACGTTGAAGATATTGGCCCCGTCGCCGCCGGTGCCGACCACATCGACCACGCCGTCGAGGGTGTTGAGTTCGACCTTGTCCGCCAACTCGCGCATCGCCGTCACGGCGCCGACGATCTCGTCGATGCTTTCGCTCTTCATGCGCATAGCCATCATGAACGCGCCGATCTGCGCATCCGTGCATTGCCCAGTCATGATTTCGCGCATGACATCACGCATTTCATCGGTACTGAGGTCGAGGTGGCCGACGATACGGCTCAGGGCTGTCTTGATATCCATGGAAAGTCCTTAGCGCGTGCCGCCAGTTTGTTTGAGGAAGTTGGCGAACAGCTCGTGCCCCTGTTCGGTGAGGATAGACTCGGGGTGGAATTGCACACCCTCGATGTTCAGCGTCTTGTGACGCAGGCCCATGATCTCATCCACCGAGCCGTCTTCGAGCTGGGTCCAGGCAGTCAGCTCCAGGCAATCGGGCAGGGTTTCGCGCTTGACGATCAGCGAATGGTAGCGGGTGACCGTCAACGGGCGATTCAGACCTTCGAATACGCCCTTGTCCTCGTGAAATACCGGGCTGGTCTTTCCGTGCATGACCTGACGGGCACGGACCACATCGCCGCCAAACGCCTGGCCGATGGATTGGTGACCCAGGCAAACGCCGAGAATCGGCAGCTTGCCGGCGAAGTATTTGATCGCTTCGATGGAAATACCGGCTTCGGTCGGGGTGCAAGGACCGGGAGACACGACGATGCGCTCAGGCTTGAGGGCTTCGATTTCGGCAATGGTGAGTTCATCGTTGCGCACGACTTTGACCTCGGAGCCTAGCTCGCCGAGGTATTGCACAACGTTGTAAGTAAAAGAGTCGTAGTTATCGATCATCAGCAACATGGCGTTAAGAACCTCTTGAATTCACTGACTTTTAATACGGCCTTCGAATGATTTACCCGCAGTGCGCTGCGCTTTGACGGGTGCTGGAGTGGCGCCAGCAAAGCGGCATTTCGTACAGGTAAAGAAGGCAAAGCGGTACAGGTCCGGCCAGGCCGGCAGAAAAGATTCAGGCGCGCCAACGCCAACGGGCGTGTGCCTTGATGACTTGATCCAGGAGTTTGCTGACGATCAACACGGGAAAGGTCTCATTCATACGTCTGGGCACAGTAACGTAGCTGGGCAGAGCGTGCAATATGGCCGGAGCGACAGCTCGCGAAACAATCGAAGGGTTAGCGACAGATGGCAAAAAGCTGGAAGTTTTTTGGCGGTGTCGAGAGCGGCCGAAGCACAAGATCAAAAGATTAAAAGGGGAATGACAGGCATAAAAAAACGCGGCGCCCTCGCAGGCACCGCGTTTTCTATGTGGATCAGTTTTCCGGGGTTTGTTCGGCCAGGGCCACGGCGCGGAACATTGCGCGACGCTTGTTCAGGGTTTCTTCCCATTCCAGCGCCGGTACCGAGTCGGCGACGATGCCGCCACCGGCCTGCACATGCAGTTCACCGTTCTTGATCACGGCGGTGCGAATCGCAATCGCGGTGTCCATGTTGCCGTTCCAGGCGAAGTAACCGACCGCGCCGCCATAGACGCCCCGCTTGACCGGTTCCAGCTCGTCGATGATTTCCATCGCGCGAATCTTCGGTGCGCCGGACAAGGTGCCGGCCGGCAGGATCGCCCGCAGTGCGTCCATCGCTGTCAGCCCGGCCTTCAATTGGCCGGTGACGTTAGACACGATGTGCATCACGTTGGAATAACGCTCGATGACCATCTTCTCGGTGAGCTTCACCGAGCCGATTTCCGAGACGCGCCCAGTATCGTTGCGGCCCAGATCGATCAGCATCAAGTGCTCGGCGATTTCCTTGTCATCCGACAGCAGGTCTTTTTCCAGCGCCAGGTCCGCCTCTTCGTTGGCCCCGCGTGGGCGAGTGCCGGCAATCGGGCGCACGGTGATCAGGTTGTCTTCGACCCGCACCAGCACTTCCGGCGAACTGCCGACGACGTGGAAGTCGCCGAAGTTGAAGAAGTACATATACGGCGTCGGGTTGAAGCAACGCAGCGCCCGGTAAAGATCGATAGGCGCAGCCTTGAAGTCGATCGACATGCGCTGGGACGGCACGACCTGCATGCAGTCACCGGCCAGGATGTATTCCTTGATGGTGTCGACGGCTTTCTCGTAATCGTCCTGGGTGAAACTCGAACGGAACACCGGATCGGCCGATTGCTGCTTGCTGAAGTCCAGGCCACGGCGCGGTGTGATCGGCTGACGGAGTTGTTCCAGCAGCGCTTGCAGACGCGCCTGACCTTGTTCGAAGGCATCTTCCTGCGACGGATCGGCCAGGACAATCGCGTGCATCTTGCCGGCGAGGTTGTCGAACACCACCACCGCATCGGACACCATCAGCAGAATGTCCGGCACGCCCAGCGGATCCGGGTTCGGGCATTTGCCCAGACGCTTCTCCACATAACGCACGCAGTCGTAACCGAAGTAACCGACCAGACCGCCGTTGAAGCGCGGCAGACCGGCAATGGTCGGCACGTTGTAGCGTGCCTTGAAGGCTTCGACGAAGGCCAGTGGGTCTTCAACGTCGTGGCTTTCGATCTCGACACCGTCGTGGGTCACGCTGACGTGGTGATCGTGAACCCGCAATACGGTGCGGCACGGCAGGCCGATGATCGAGTAGCGGCCCCACTTCTCGCCGCCCTGCACCGACTCCAGCAGATAGGAGTTCGGCTCGTCGGCCAGTTTCAGGTAGATCGACAGCGGCGTGTCGAAGTCGGCCAGGGTTTCGCAGGCAAGCGGGATGCGGTTGTAGCCGGCAGCGGCCAAACGCAGGAATTCTTCGCGGATCATGAGGTGCCTCGTGGCTTGAGGGTCTAACGGTCAGGTATGCAAACGCGCCGGTACGCCGGCCAGGAACAAGTCAGGCGCGCCAACGCCAGCGGGCCAGGGCCTTGATGACTTTCATCCAGAGTTTGCGAGTGACCACCACGATGGCGTTTCCAGCAGGGGGTTGAACAGCGTCGGGCAACGTTATCTCAGCGGCCGGATCCAGGCAACCGGGAATTAGTTTGCGCAGATCATCGATCACCAGCGCCGGCGACTCTTCGGCAATCGGCCGACCGTGGTTATAACCGTAACTGAGGGCCACGCATTTGACCCCCGCCGCTTTCGCCGCCAGCACATCGCTACGCGAGTCGCCGACGAACAATGATTGCGACGCCGGAATGTTGGCCATTTTCATCACAAAAAACAGCGCAGCCGGATCAGGTTTCTGTTGTGGCAGGGTGTCGCCACCGATGATCCATTTGAAGTAACGGCCGATCTTCATCTGATCCAGCAACGGCGCGACGAAGCGCTCCGGCTTGTTGGTGATCAGCGCCATCGCCACGCCCTGCTTGTGCAGCCATTTCAGGGTGTCGCGCACACCGGGATAGACCACGGTCAGCTCATGCCCCTCACCGTAGGCTTCCATGAAAATCTGCAGTGCACCCTCGGCTTCGCCATCATCGACCGACGAATGATCGATGCCGCCGGCCAGTGCACGGCGCACCAGCACCGGCGCGCCGTTGCCGACCCACTCACGCACCGGTTCGATGCCGACCGGGTCACGCCCGAGCTTGAGCAGCATGTTATCCACAGCCGCTGCGAGGTCAGGGACCGAATCGACCAGCGTGCCATCCAGATCGAACATCACCAGCCGCGGCAGACGCCCCGGGAACAGCTGCTCAAAACCGCTCATGGGCGAGCCAGCGCCAGTTCGGAGCGCATTTTTTCAATCACTTCCTGGTAGTTCGGCGCATTGAAGATCGCCGAGCCGGCCACGAAAGTGTCGGCGCCCGCAGCGGCGATTTCGCGGATGTTGTTCACGTTCACCCCGCCGTCGATTTCCAGGCGAATGTCACGCCCGGAAGCATCGATCAGCGCCCGTGCCTCACGCAGCTTGTCGAGGGTGGCTGGAATGAACTTCTGCCCGCCGAAGCCCGGGTTGACGCTCATCAGCAGGATCATGTCGACCTTGTCCATCACGTACTTGAGCACGTCCAGCGGGGTCGCCGGGTTGAACACCAGGCCCGCCTTGCAGCCGCCTTCGCGGATCAGTTGCAGGGAACGGTCGACGTGCAGCGTGGCTTCCGGGTGGAAGGTGATGTAGGTCGCACCGGCCTCGATGAAGTCACCGACGATGCGGTCCACCGGGCTGACCATCAGGTGCGCGTCGATCGGCGCGGTCACGCCGTACTTGCGCAGCGCGGAGCAGACCATCGGGCCGATGGTCAGGTTCGGCACGTAGTGGTTGTCCATGACATCGAAGTGCACGAAGTCGGCGCCGGCGGCCAGGACGTTGTCCACTTCCTCGCCCAGGCGGGCGAAGTCGGCGGAGAGAATCGACGGAGCAATAACGAAGGGCTGCATGACGCACCTTTTCTGAGCAGAATCACGATGGCGCGCATTGTATACCTCATGCTTTGACGCGCGCACCGTGCTGCGATGATTGGGGCAAGTCCTAGTAGGCCGCTCGGTAGATCTTCTCGATATCGGTGGCGCTCAACTTGCGCGGATTGTTGCGCATCAGGCGTTCGGTGCCAGCGGCTTCCACGGCCATGGCCGGGATCGCCTCCTCGGGCACCCCGAAACTGCGCAGACCTCGCGGGATCTCCACGGCGGCGCACAGCTCGGTCATCGCCTCCACGGCTTTATCCGCCGCCTCACTGGCGCTCAGATGAGCGGTCTTCACCCCCATGGCCTCGGCAATATCCTGCATGCGTTCCACGCAGGCCATCTTGTTCCAGGTCATGACATACGGCAGCAGCAAGGCATTGCTGACACCATGGGCAATGTTGAAACGCCCACCCAGCGGATACGCCAACGCATGCACCGCACCGACCCCGGCATTGCCGAACGCCATGCCGGCCATCAGGCTGGCGGTGGCCATGTCTTCGCGGGCTTGCAGGTGGGCGGGATTGGCGTAAGCCTTGGGCAGCGCCTTGGTAATCAGCTTGATCGCGCCAATGGCCAAGGCATCGGTGATGGGCGAGGCGTTGAGCGACAGGTAGGACTCGATGGCGTGCACCAGCGCATCGACGCCACTGGCGGCAGTGACACTGCGCGGGCAGGTCAGGGTCATTTGCGGGCTGACCAGTGCCACGTCCGGCAACAGGTAATCGCTGATGATGCCCATCTTCAGCTGCGCGACCTTGTCGGAGAGGATGGCCACGTTGGTCACTTCCGAACCGGTGCCAGCGGTGGTCGGGATGGCGATCAGCGGCGGGCCTTTGCGCGGCACCTGATCGATGCCGAACAAATCCTCCAGCGCGCCGTGATAACCGGCATAGGCGGCAACACTCTTGGCGATATCGATGGCACTGCCGCCGCCGAGGCCGATCAACCCGTCATGCCCACCCTCACGATAAACCCGCATGCAATCTTCGACGATGGCGATTTCCGGGTCCGGCAACACCCGGTCGAAAATCTCATAACTGCGCTCGCCCAGCTGCGCCAGCGCCAGCTCCACCGTGCCGGACTTGACCAGCGCGGCATCGGTGACGATCAGCGGGTTGTCGATGTCCAGACGTGTGAGCTCGGCCGCCAGTTGCTCGATGGCACCTGCGCCGGTGATCAGTTTGTGAGCGATTTTGAAAGAGGAAAGACTCATGTGCGCAGCCTCTTATAGATAGGGGAGCTGGGCACAATAGTAGCTGGGGATTGGGGTTTGTCTGCTATTAAGTTGGTGAATGATCGAGGTGCTTCTGTCGATCGTTCCCACGCTCGCGCGGGAACGATCACAGTTGGCGTCAGGCTTGGGCGGTACGCAGTTTTTCGCTGCGCCCACGCAGCCATTCCAGGGTCAGCAACAGGATCACCGAGAATGCGATCAGCAGCGTCGCGGCAGCGGCGATTGTCGGGCTGAGGTTTTCGCGGATGCCGCTGAACATCTGCCGAGGCAAGGTCGCTTGTTCGGGACCGGCGAGGAACAGCGTCACCACCACTTCATCGAACGAGGTAGCGAAGGCAAACAGCGCACCGGAAATCACCCCCGGCGCAATCAACGGCAAGGTCACCCGGCGGAACGTCGTCAGCGGCGAAGCTCCCAGGCTGGCCGCGGCCCGCACCAGGTTCTGGTTGAACCCCTGCAAGGTCGCCGATACCGTGATGATCACGAACGGCACGCCCAGCACGGCGTGCACCACGATCAACGAGGTATAGCTGTTACCGAACCCCAGTGGCGCGAAGGTCAGGTAACTGGCCACACCAATGATCACCACCGGCACCACCATCGGCGAAATCACCAGCGCCATCACCAGCGCCTTGCCCGGGAAGTCGCCACGGGTCAGGCCGATCGCCGCCAGCGTACCGAAGATCATCGCCAGCACGGTCGCTGCCGGAGCCACGATCATGCTGTTCTTCAACGAACGCATCCATTCCGCCGAGGCAAAGAAGTCCTGATACCAGTGCAGCGAGAAGCCTTGCAGCGGGTAGACCAGAAAACTCCCTGAGTTGAACGACAGCGGAATGATCACCAGCACCGGCAAGATCAGGAACAACAAAATCAAGCCGCAGAGAATCCGCAAGCTGTAGAACCACACCCGTTCGATGGGCGACATATAAGGACTCAGCATTTCACTCTCCCCTTAGCTCAGGCGCAGTCGACTGGCGCCCACCAGCCAGCTGTAAATCAGATAAAGCACCACGGTCGCCAGCAGCAACAGTCCACCGAGCGCGGTCGCCATGCCCCAGTTGATGCTGGTGTTGGTGTAGAAGGCGACGAAGTAACTGACCATCTGATCGTTCGGGCTGCCCAGCAACGCCGGGGTGATGTAGTAGCCGATGGCTAGGATGAACACCAACAGGCAACCGGCGCCAACACCGGCATAGGTCTGCGGGAAGTACACCCGCCAGAAACTGGCGAACGGGTGGCAGCCCAGGGAAATCGCCGCACGCATGTAAGTCGGCGAGATACCTTTCATCACGCTGTAGATCGGCAGAATCATGAACGGCAGCAGGATGTGCACCATCGAGATGTAGACCCCGGTGCGGTTGAACACCAGCTCCAGCGGCTTATCGATGACGCCCATGGCCATCAGGCCGCTGTTGATCAAGCCGCCCGATTGCAGCAACACGATCCACGCCGCGACCCGAACCAGAATCGAGGTCCAGAACGGCAACAGCACCAGAATCATCAGCAGGTTGCTTTGGCGCGAGGGCAGGTTCGCCAGCAGGTAGGCCAGCGGATAAGCAAGCACCAGGCAGATCATGGTGATGATCAGGCCCATCCAGAACGTACGGGCAAAGATGTCGAGGTAGATCGCCTGATCGGGAGTGGCCCGGGCCAGTTCGCCGAGGTCGTCGATACGGTGATCGACGGCGGCCAGCAGGTAATAAGGCGTCACGCCACTGGTGTTGCGGCGCACCACCTGCCAATAGGCCGGATCGCCCCAGCGTTCGTCGAGTCCTTCCAGCGCTTCTTTATAAGAAGCAGGCTCCGTGGCGAACGGCAAGGCGCGCGCGGTTTTGGTCAGCAGGCTGCGGTAGCCGGCCAACTCCATGTTCAAGCGCTTGGACAAATCACCCAAGGTCTGATTCTTGCGGGCTTCGGCGAGGTCTTCGCTGGCGGCCTTGTACACAGGCTCTGCCGGCAGGCCTCGGCCATCCCAACTGGCGATGGCTGCCACAGTGCGCGGCATCACGCCGACCACTTCCGGGTTACCGACGCTTTTGTAGAGCAGCGCCACGATCGGCACCAGGAACACCAGCAACAGAAACAGCACCAACGGCGCGATCAAGGCTTGTGCTTTCCAGCGGTTGATTCGCTCGGCGTGCTTTAGCCGCTGCTTCAAGGTGGGGTCGGTGCCCGCGTTCACGGGAACGGCGATAGCCATGGCGTACTCCGGAAATCTTTGATCGTTACAGAGGGTGGCACTCCATAACTGGGAGGCCACCTCTGTTCTTGTTAGCTACACATCAGCCCCTGTAGGAGAGGCAAGCCCACAGTGTTGTGGTTACTTGGCAGCCCAGGAATTGAAGCGCTGCTCCAGTTGCTCGCCGTTGTCAGCCCAGAAGCTGACGTCGATCTGCACCTGGTTGGCGATGTTTTCCGGGGTGGTCGGCATGTCTTTCAGGACATCCTTGGACAGCAATGGCACTGCCTGGGTGTTGGCCGGGCCGTAGGCGATGTTTTCCGAGTAGGTCTTCTGCTGTTGCGGCTGTACCGAGAAGGCGATGAATTTCTTCGCAGCTTCGGCACGGGTCTTGTCCAGACCTTTTGGAATGGCCCATGCGTCGAAGTCGTAGATGCCGCCGTTCCACACCACTTTCAGGTTGCTTTCTTTTTGTACCGCGGCGATCCGGCCGTTGTAGGCCGAGCTCATGACCACGTCACCGGAGGCGAGGTATTGCGGCGGTTGTGCGCCGGCTTCCCACCACTGGATGCTTGGCTTGAGTTCATCGAGTTTCTTGAACGCGCGGTCCTGGCCATCTTTGCCGGCCAGCACTTTGTAGACGTCTTTCGGCGCAACGCCGTCAGCCATCAGTGCGAATTCCAGGGTGTACTTGGCGCCTTTGCGCAGGCCGCGCTTGCCCGGGAATTTCTTGGTGTCCCAGAAATCAGCCCAACTGGTCGGAGCGGTTTTCAGCTTGTCAGCGTTGTAGGCCAGCACGGTCGACCACACGAAGAAGCCCACGCCGCAAGGCTGGATAGCGCCTTTGACGTAGTCTTCAGACTTGCCGAACAGCTTCGGATCAAGCTGCTCGAACATGTCTTCGTCGCAACCACGGGACAGTTCCGGCGATTCAACTTCCACCAGGTCCCAGGACACGCTCTTGGTGTCAACCATGGCTTTGACCTTGGCCATTTCGCCGTTGTATTCGCCAGCGACGATTTTGCCGTGGCCCGCCGCTTCCCATGGTGCGTAGAAGGCTTTGACCTGCGCCGCCTTGTTCGCCCCGCCAAAGGACACCACGGTCAGGTCCGGGCCAGCCGCCATCGCGTGCGCCGCGCCGATCATGCCGACGACCAGGGCGGTGAATTTCAGGGATCTCAACATTTATTGTTCTCTCCACGTGCAGGGTTGGTGTTGGTGAAGCAGGGGGCGATCAATGCGCCTCTAGAAGTGGGTCGAGCGCGCGAACGTGTTCGACCTGCCAGCCAAGCGGTACCACGTCGCCGACAGCCAGCGCAGGATCGAGCTCGGCAATCGGTTGTTTCACGAAGAAGTCGGTCTTGCCGCAGACTTCCAGGCGAACCCGGACGTGGTCGCCCAGATAGATGAATTCCGCCACCCTTCCCGAGAAGCGGTTGACACAGGACTCGCTCGAGCCATTGAGGCTCACGCGCTCCGGACGAATCGACAGCGTGACGGGTTCGCCGGTCTTGCCGACGTTGACCGCCAGTGCTTCAACCTTTTCACCGCGACCAAGCTCGACCACGCAGCGATCACCGGTGTGGCTGTGCAAGCGGCCGTTGAGGCGGTTGTTCTCGCCGATGAAGTTGGCGACGAAAGTATTTTTCGGCTCTTCGTAGAGCGTGCGCGGTGGCGCGATCTGCTGGATCTCGCCCTGATGGAACACGGCGACACGGTCGGACATGGTCAGGGCTTCGCCCTGGTCGTGGGTCACATAGACCACGGTCACGCCGAGGCGCTGGTGCAGGTGTTTGATTTCCATCTGCATGTGTTCGCGCAGTTGTTTGTCCAGTGCGCCGAGGGGTTCGTCCATCAGCACCAGTTGCGGTTCGAACACCAGGGCACGGGCCAGGGCCACACGCTGCTGCTGACCGCCGGACAGTTGCGCCGGATAGCGCTGGGCGAAAGTATCGAGCTGAACCATGCTCAGCACACGCTTGACCCGGTCACTGACGTCGCTCTTGTTCAAGCCGCGCACGGTCAGCGGGAACGCCAGGTTCTCGGACACGGTCATGTGCGGAAACAACGCGTAGTTCTGGAACACCATGCCGATGTCGCGCTTGTGCGGTGGCACGTTGTTGATGGAACGCCCGGCCAGTTGAATCTCCCCGGCGGTCGGCGTTTCGAAGCCGGCGAGCATCATCAGACTGGTGGTTTTGCCGGAACCGGACGGCCCGAGCAAGGTAAGGAATTCGCCTTTGCGAATTTCCAGGTTGAGGTCTTTGACGATCAGGTTCTCGCCGTCGTAGCTCTTTTGCACTCCACGAAAGCTGACCAGAATATCGCTGGCCCCTGCACTTGAATCAACCTGGCTCATACCCACACCTTTGTTATTGATGACTGCTGTGGACTAAGCCTAGTGGACGCTGGGAGCCGCGCAAATCGGGGCGCAGGAGAGAATCGCCTCAGCCGGATGGAAGGTTGGGGGTAGGGATTGCCCTACAAGGATGGCGGGGATGGATATGTCGATTCTTGATGGCGACAGACGGTGAGCTGCAAGCCACAGGAACCGGTAAAAGCGGCTTTGCATGCATGTCGTAAATGGACATGCCTCTTCTTTCTGTAGGAGCGAGGCTTGCCCGCGAAGGCGATCTCACTGGCGCCAAAAGCTTCGCGGGCAAGCCTCGCTCCTACAAAATCCACAGTGAACCCTGGATCACAGGAGTTTGTGTTCCATCGCGTACTTCACCAGTTCAGCCAGGGAGGTGATGTTGAGTTTCTGCATCAGCCGCGCCTTGTGGGTACTGATGGTTTTGCTGCTCAAGGCCAGTTGCTGGGCGATGTCGTTGACGTTGGCGCCCTGGGCCAGGCGTTCGAATACCGAGAATTCACGCTCCGACAGCAGCGAATGCAGCGGCCGCGTGTCGGTCAGGCCGACTTCGAAAACCATGCGGTCGGCCAGGTCCGGATCGATGTAGCGCCCGCCCGCCGCGACCTTGCGAATCGCCGTCAGCAACAATGCCGGATCGCTGTCCTTGGTCGCGTAACCCGCAGCGCCGACCTTCAACGCCCGAGCGGCCATCTGCGCTTCGTCGTGCATCGACAGCACCAGAATCGCCGGCGGATTGCTCATGGCGCGAATCCGCGGGATCGCCTCCAGGCCGTTGACCCCGGGCATGGAGATGTCCAGCAACACCACTTCGCAGGGAACATGGCGCAAGGTATCGAGCAACTGCTCGCCATTGCTCGCCTCCCCGACCACCAGCAAGTCCTTGGCCAGGCCGATCAATTGCTTGATGCCTTCGCGAACGATGGTGTGGTCTTCGGCTACCAATACACGGATCACGTTCTTCTCCATTCTTCTTATGTCAGAACCAAGATCTATCGCGGGCTTGCCTGCAAAGGCGCCAGCTCAAACAACACAAAACCATCAGGCTTCATCCAGCGGCACTCGCACCGTCAGGGTCGTGCCCTCCCCCGGCTCACTCTCAAGCGACAATTGCCCGCCCATGATCAACACCCGCTCACGCATGCCGACCACACCGAAGGATGTCGGCCTGCCAGGCGCGGCGACAAATCCTACGCCATCATCGCTGACAGTCAGACAAAGCTCATCGCCCTCAAGGGCCAGCGTCAGTTCAACAGTATGCGCCTGGGCGTGGCGCATGACATTGGTCAGCGCTTCCTGAAGGATGCGGAACAGGCCGATGGCCTTGGCATCGCTGAGCACCGGCAAGTTATCCGGCACTTGTACCAGACACGGAATATGCGTGCGCGCCTCGAACCGTCGGGCCTGCCACTCGATGGCCGAGGCGATCCCGGCATCGAGAATCGGTGGCCGCAGCGCCGTGGCCACATCACGCACCAGTTGAAACAGCTGCGCGATCAAACGCTTCATGCTGTTCAAGCGCTCGTGCAGGCCAGGGTCGAGCTGCGCATAAGCCAGTTCGCACATGGACGTTTCCAGCTTCAACACGGTCAACATCTGCCCCAGCTCGTCGTGAACTTCCCGGGCAATCCGTGCCTTCTCCTCTTCCCGCACACTCTCCAGATGCGCAGACAACTCGCGCAACTGCTCACGGGAGCTGGCCAGCTCCAGCTCGATGCGCTTGCTCTCGGTGATGTCCCAGACGATCCCGTCCCAGACATAGGCGCCGTCTTCCAGTCGGCGGGTAATGGCCTTGATCTCAGCCCAGCGTTGTTCGCCCTGACGGGTCAGAATCCGTCCCTGCCACGACCAGTCGCTGTCGGTGTCCAGTGCATGGTCCTGGGTCTGGTGATAACTGGCCTTGTCATCCGGATGCACCAGGCTGCGCAGGCCTTTGTCACGATGGGCCAGGGTGGCGGGCGAGTAGCCCACCAGGCTCTCGCTGCCTTCACTGATGTAGGCAAAGTCGATCTGCCCGGTCACTGGCGCGCGCTCCAGACGAAAGACCAGCCCGGGGACGTTGGCGGCGATCCCCTGCAGCCGTGCTTCACTTTCCTGCAAGGCGGCCAGGGCGCGACGACGCTCGGTGACATCATTGAGGTAAACCACCAGGTATTCGCCCTCGCGAAAACGCAAGAAGCTCAACGAGACATCCGCCGGCAGAATACTGCCATCGGCCCGCACACAATTGGTTTCGAAACTTAGCGGCCCTTCCTCACTGGCCCGGGCGCGTTTCCACAGGCTCAGCCAGCGGTCCATGTGCAAACCGGGCTCGAAATCGATCAAGGGTCGATCAATGATCCCGCCCGCCGGATAGCCGAGCATGCTTTCGGCGGCACGGTTGGCGTAGCGCACATGGCTGTCCCAGTTGACCCAAAGGATGCCGACGGTGCTTTGATCGATGGAGAACTGCGTGAGGCGCAAGGCCTCTTCGCTAGCCTCGCGCAGGGCAATGTCTTCGCGCGCCGCCAGCAAACGTTGCTCCAGACTGTGTTGCTGACGACGCTGCCAGAACACAATGGCCATGCTGCTCAGCAATAACACCAGCAACAGCAGGCAGAGATTTTTCCAGAAAACCGGTGAATCGGACAGCCGCGGGTACTTGGGTTGCAGCCATTGATCGTGCAGTCGCTCGAGGTCTTTGGCCGGAATCGCGCGCAGCGCGTTTTCGACGATGCCGGCCAACTCCGGCCAGTCCCGACGCGTGGCCACTCGCAACAGTTGCGGGAAACCGATGTCGCCCACCACGGCCAGCCCGGCAAACTCGGGTTCGGCTGACAGACGCCCGAATTGCGCTTCATCGACCACCGCGTAACCGGCCTGCTGACTCAACAACAGTTGCAGCGCCTGGCGCTCCAGAGGCACGCCCTGCAGGTTCAAATGCGGATAGGTACTACGCAAGAAATCGGCGGTGACGCTGGGCATGCGCACGGCGACGCGGGTCTGACTGTCGAGTTTTTCCAGCTCCACCACCCCCGTACTCTTCTGGTCGCTGACCACCAGTTGCGGCACCCGCATGTACGGATCGGAAAATTGCCAGAGTCGTAAACTGGCGGGAGTCTGGGTCAGCCCCGGCGCGATATCGATATCGCCTTCGCGCGCGGCGGCTTCCAGTTGCGCAAGATCAGGATAATTACGCCAGCTCAGCTCGACCTTGAGCGACTTGGCCAGCCACTTCATCAACTCGATGTTGACCCCGGACAGGCGCTGCAAGCGGCGATCGTATTGAGCATAGGGCACTTGCAATACAACCCCGACCCGCAACTCTTCATGCTGCGCCAGCCATTGCTGTTGCGCCGAAGACAATGACACGACATGCGCCGGCGGCGCGGGAGCCGCCCAGCCCATCAAGGGAAACCACAAACAGCCGATAACCCACAGGCAGCGAAAATGCATCATCGAAGTCTCACACACTGACAAATACTGACCAACCCATTAGGCTGCCGGAATAACTTCTGGCCTGGAATATCCGATGCCCCCTGTCTACCGCCTGGCACTGCCAGCATTGTGCCTGTCGCTGATCCTGCCGTGCGCCTTTTCCGTCGAGGCGGCCGACCCGGCACCTGCCACTGCGGAAAAGCCCGCCGAAGAAAAACCGGTCGAACGCCAGCCGCTGCTTGAGCGTAGCCAGGAAGAATCGACGGCACTTGAGCGACAAATTCCTGCGCAGGAACAGCAACAACTGCAAGCCGGTACCGACAGCTTTCTCGCCTTGTGGAAACCAGCCAATACCGCCGAGCCCAAAGGCGCGGTGATTATCATCCCGGGTGCCGGTGAAACCGTTGACTGGCCGCAAGCAATCAGCCCATTGCGCCGCCAATTGCCGGACGCCGAGTGGAGCAGCCTGAGTATCACCTTGCCGGATCTGCAAAGCGAAGCCATTGCGCCACGTATCGTCGAAGTGGCACCAGTGCCCAAAGCGCCTGATGCCGGCAACAAAGACTCGACCACCGCGGCGCCCATCGAACAGGCCGCCGGCGGCGAAGCGGAGGTGGCCGACAAGGCTATCGCCGAAACCACCGAAGAACACGCCAAAGCCGACGCCGAGCGAATTTTCGCCCGCATCGACGCGGCCATCGCTTATGCCGAACAGCAAAGCGCTCGCAAAGTCGTCGTGCTGGGGCATGGCACCGGCGCTTACTGGGCCGCGCGCTATCTGAGCGAGAAGCAGCCATCGCAAGTCGAGAAGTTCGTGATGGTCGCCGCCCAGACGCCTGTTACGGCGAAGCCTGAGCTTGCCGAGTTGACGCCGACGATCAAGCTGCCGACTGCCGACATCTTCTATATGGACAAACCACTGGATCGCAACGCGGCACTGGAACGCTTGCAGGCCAATAAACGTTTGAAGACATCGGCGTTCAGCCAGGTCTCGCTCAAGGCACTGCCGGGCAATGCCAAGGCTGAGCAAGAGCAGTTGGTTCGCCGGGTGCGGGGATGGTTGAATCCGCAGCCTGCGGCGGACTGATGGATCGCGTCGCCCCATTCGCGGGCGACACAACTCTGCCCTGCTATCGAAAGTCCCGCCGTTCACGAATCAACGTGTAGGCGTTGTGCAATTCACGAGTCTTGTCCGTCGCCTCACGAACCTGCAACGCCGTCGCACCGCTGCCGGCAATCTTGTCCGGATGATGGCGACTGAGCAGGCGTCGATAGGCGCGTTTGATCTGTGCTGGCTCGCTGGTCGCCGACACGCCCAATAACCGCAAGGCGTCCTGATACGTAATCGCGCTGCTGACCAATGGTCGCTTCGGCTCGTAGTCACTCGCCAGTGCCTGTACCTGTTGCGGCGTCCAGCCCAACCATTTGCCCCACTGGGCAATCAGTTCGCGCTCGCTGCTACCGGCGCGGCCATCGGCCCAGACCATCCGCCAACAGGCACGCAACACGCCTTCCGCCGCATGGGGCTGAGCACTCAAGCGTCGCAGATAACCACGCAACCGATCGTGCCCCGACTTGCCGCGGTTGAACGCCGCTATCGCCCGACGTTGCGCCGACTCGGTCATCTCCAGCGCACGCATTTCCTGTCGCGCCTGCTGAATGTGGCCATCCACTACCCGCCCATCACTCTTGGCCAATCGGCCCAGCAACACGAACAGCAGTTCATCGTTGCGCAGCACCGAGCGGCCACCGAACTTTTCCCATAAATGTGCCCAGCTCTGCAGGTGCAAGCGCCGATCCAGCGCCTGTCCCAATAAAGCACCGAGCATGGCCCCCGGAATGCTGGCTATGGCAAAGCCCGCTCCGGCTCCAATCAGAGTCCCTGGCCACAACATGTCAGCGTCTCGCTTCTATCAAGGTTTCTACTTCAGCCAGGCGCTCGTGAGTGCCGACATCTACCCAATGTCCATTCAGGCGCTCGCCCGTCACTTGTCCATCGGCCATGGCTTTGCGCAACAATGGCGCAAGCTTGAAGGCCCCGGCCGAGCAACCGTCAAACAGCTGCGGGTGCAGCACGGCGATGCCGCTGTAGGTCAGGGTTGGGGTATCCGGCTGACCGTCCTGCACATGGCCATCGACCAGAGTGAAGTCCCCGCTCGGGTGATGCGCCGGGTTGTCCGCCAGGATCAAATGGGCGAGCCCGACGATGGGCTGGTGCAACACGCTGAAGTCGTAGTCGGTCCAGATGTCGCCGTTGACCACCACAAAAGCCTCATCACCCAACAAAGGCAACGCGCGGAAAATACCGCCACCGGTTTCCAGCGGTTCACCTTCCGGCGAATATTGAATGCTCACGCCATATTTCGAGCCATCCCCCAGATAATCTTCGATCTGCTGACCGAGCCAGGCATGGTTGATCACAATCTCGGTAAACCCCGCAGCCGCCAGCGCGTGCAGGTGATACTCGATCAAGGGTGCTCCGCCGGCACGAACCAGTGGTTTTGGCGTGGTCAGGGTCAGCGGACGCATGCGCTCGCCTTTACCCGCCGCCAGAATCATTGCCTTCATGCCTTCACTCCAGCACGCAGACTGGCCAGCAACACATCCAGCTCAGCCAGTTCAGGACGACGGGCAATGACCGCGTCTATATAAGCAAAGAAACGCGGCACATCGCCGAGATAGCGTGGCTTGCCGTCGCGATGGCAAATGCGGGCGAAGATGCCGATGACTTTCAAGTGACGCTGCACGCCCATCAGGTCGCTGGCGCGCAGAAAGTCTTCAAAGTCCGGCTGAACCGGGATGTCGAGCGCACCGGCTTGCTGCCAGTAATCTTCCAGCCAGCCGCGCACGCGTTCTTCAGGCCAGCTGAGGAAGGCGTCCTTGAACAGGCAAGTCACGTCATAGGTCACCGGCCCGTAGACCGCGTCCTGGAAATCCAGCACACCGGGATTCGGCTCGCTGATCATCAGGTTGCGCGGCATGTAGTCGCGATGCACCAGGACTTTAGGCTGAGCCAGAGCGCTGTCGATCAGCAGGTCGCTGACCTGCTGCCAGAGCACTTGCTGCGCCGCATCGAACTCGATACCCAGTTCGCGCTTCACGTACCACTCGGGGAACAGTTCGAGCTCGCGACGCAGCAACGCGACGTCATAACTCGGCAGCGGCGCCACCATCGGCAATTGCTGGAAAGCCAACAACGCTTGCAGGGCATCCTTGAACAAATCGTCGGCATTTTCGCTTTCGATCACGTCCAGATAAGTCTTGTTGCCCAAATCATTGAGCAAAAGGAAACCGCGCTCGAGGTCCTCGGCATAAATTTTCGGCACGTTTATGCCGGATTTCGCCAGCAGAAAAGCGATATCCACAAAGGGTTTGCAGTTTTCCTGGGGCGGTGGCGCGTCCATCACGACGAAACTTCTGCCCGCGCCTTCCCAGCGGAAATAGCGCCGAAAACTCGCGTCGCTACTGGCCGCGGTCAACGTGGCCGGGGGCACGGCGCCCCAACCTTGTTCTGCAAAGAGGATAGCCAACTGTTCATCGAGCCAAACTTTCAGGTGTTGCAAGCGTACATCTTGGTCAGGCATTGCAAGGGTCTCCGACGGCGCTAGCCGTCAAGCGGGTCATGCTTTATTATCCAGCATCTTTTTCAGACCATCGAGAGGCGTGCGGCCCACACCGCGGGCAGATGGCACGCAGGAAGCCCGGACTAATAAGATGGCATTGAAATCCCCCGCGTTTCGTAAAAAATTTCCGTTGTTGGTTACCGGCAGTCTGCTGGCCCTGCAACCCCTGGCCACGTCGTTCGTGGTCGCCGCGGAACAGTATGACTGCTCAGTCTCTGCTTCGGGTGCCTGGGACTGTGCGCCAAAGGCGCCGGCCGCTGCATTGCCGCCGCGCCCCGTGCATGAAGGCAGCGCAGTTTCCGCCACTGGAGAAACCCCGGCAGGCACCGCCTCCAGTGAAGACACCGGCGCCAAACCTGTGCTGGTTACCGAGTCCAAGGGCCGCGGCCTGAAGTCGCGTAGTGAAGACTACAGCCACCTCGACTGGGTTCCGCGCGAGAAGCTCACCGCAGCGCAATTGGCCGAAACCGGTCCTTACTGCTCTGGTTCCTATATCGAACCGATTCGTCCTGGCATGAATGACAAGACGAATAAAAGCGACGCTCCAACCTTTATCGGCGCCAAGGCCTCCCGCTATAAGCAGGAAGAGCAAGTCGCGACCCTGGCCGGTGACGTGGTCATGCGTCAGGGCAGCATGCAGGTCGAAGCCGACGAAGCGAACCTGTACCAGGCCGAAAGCCGTGGCGAACTGGCCGGCAACGTGCGCATTCGCGACAATGGCGCACTGATCGTGGGCGACCACGCCGACGTGCAGCTCGATACCGGTGAAGCCAAGGTCGACAACGCCGAATACGTGATGCACAAGTCGCGCATCCGCGGTAACGCGCTGTACGCCAAACGTGCCGAGAACGCGATCATCCGTCTCAAGGACGGTACGTACACCACGTGCGAACCGAACAGCAATGCCTGGCAGCTCAAGGGCAACAACATCACCTTGAACCCGGCCACCGGTTTCGGTACCGCGACCAACGTAACGCTGCGGGTCAAGGACATTCCGGTTCTGTACACGCCGTACATCTATTTCCCGATCGATGACCGTCGCCAGTCCGGCTTCCTGCCGCCGACCATCGGCACAGGCAGCGATACCGGCTTCATGCTGGTCACCCCGTACTACTTCAACCTGGCGCCAAACTACGACGCCACGTTGTACCCGCGCTACATGAGCAAGCGCGGCCTGTTGATGGAAGGCGAATTCCGTTACCTGACCAAGTCCAGCGAAGGTCAGTTCGGCGCCGCGTACCTCAACGACGAAGATACTGAGCGCAGCAAGCAGACCGACTACGAAAAAACCCGCTACATGTACAACTGGCAGCACAAGGGTGGCCTCGACTCGCGCGTCTTTACGCAGGTTGACTACACCAAGATCAGCGATCCGTATTACTTCCAGGATCTGCAGACTGACCAGATTGGCGTGAAAAGCGCTGACTACGTGAACCAGCAGGGCTCTGTCACCTATCGTGGCGACAGCTACACCGCTCGCTTGAACGCCCAGGCCTATCAGCTGGCGACCGTTTCGAACATCACGCCGTATGACCGTTTGCCGCAGATCACCTTCAATGGTCAGCTGCCTTATCATCCGGAAGGGCTGAATTTCGATTACGAGACAGAGGCCGTGCGGTTTGAGCGTGATTTGAAGAGCGGTGACTTCGTAAACCAAGACGGCACGGTTGCATCACGTCTTGATAACAACGTGACCGGCCTGGCACGTGCCAACGGCGACCGCTTGAATCTCAAACCGGCTGTCAGCCTGCCGTTGAACTGGACCTATGGCTTCCTGAAGCCTTCGCTCAAGTACCAATACACCCAGTACCAACTGGATCTGGACGGTACTGGCAAAAGCCAAATCGCGGCCCAGGATCAAGCCGCAGCTGCAGCCGGGACTGAAAACATCAACGGTCATTTCGGCAGCAACCAGAACCGTGGCGTGCCGATTGTCAGTATCGACAGCGGCCTGTATTTCGATCGCGACACCCAATGGTTTGGCAAGAATTATCGCCAGACCCTCGAGCCGCGCCTGTTCTACCTCTATGTACCTGAGGAAGACCAGAAGGATATTCCAGTATTCGACACCGGCGAATACACCTTCAACTATGCCTCGCTGTTCCGCGACAACCGCTTCTCCGGCTCCGACCGCGTCGGCGACGAGAACAAACTGTCGCTGGGCGTGACCAACCGCTGGATCGAAGACAATGGTTTCGAACGTCAACGCATCAGCGTCGGCCAGGCCTTGTACTTCAAGGACCGCGAAGTCCAGTTGCCAGGTATCGATGCAAAAACCCGCGCCGATGCTCAAGCCAACGTTTCGCCATATGCACTGGAATACGAATACCGCTGGAACCGCGACTGGCGTACAACGGCCGACTACAACTGGGACCCGGACAGCCGCAGCCCTCGCTCGGGCAGCGCGATGTTCCACTACCAGCCTGAAGACAACCCGAACAAGGTCATCAACGCCGGTTATCGCTATCGCAATGACCAGATCCGTTATGACCAGAACACCGGTAAATGGACGGTGGGCGGCGGTGACTACGGCACCCCGGGCACACCTGGCTACGTGAAGGACTACTACAAGATCAAACAGCACGACTTCTCGGTGATCTGGCCGATCGTGCCGCAATGGAACGCCATCAGCCGCTGGCAGTATGACTACAACCGCAACCGTACCCTGGAAGCCTTTGGTGGTTTCGAGTACGACAACTGCTGCTGGAAACTACGCCTGATCAACCGTTACTGGGTTTCCTATGACGAATTCAGTCAGGAAGCTCCACAAAACGAAAAAGGCGACCACGGCGTCTTCCTCCAAATTGTTCTGAAGGGACTCGGCGGCCTCACCGGCGCCAAAGTAGAGAGTTTCCTCGACAAAGGCATCCAAGGTTATCGTGAACGTGAAGACCAAGCTTTCTGATTGTCTGCGCCCGCTGATGCTGGGCGCGCTGTTCCTGGGTACCGCGGCCAACGCCGCGGTACAGTCCATCGATAAAGTGGTGGCCATCGTCGACAATGACGTGGTCATGCAGAGCCAACTGGACCGGCGCGTTCACGAAGTTCAGCAAACCATCGCCAAACGCGGTGCTGCCGTACCGCCTACCGGCGTACTGGATCAGCAAGTGCTTGAGCGCCTGATCGTCGAAAACCTGCAATTGCAGATCGGCGAGCGCTCCGGCATCCGCATTACCGATGAAGAACTGAACCAGGCTGTCGGCACCATTGCCCAGCGCAACAACATGTCGATCGAACAATTCCGCGCCGCTTTGGCTCGCGACGGCCTGTCTTATGACGATGCCCGTGACCAGATCCGCCGCGAAATGATCATCAGCCGTGTGCGTCAGCGCCGTGTGGCGGAGCGCATCCAGGTGTCCGAGCAGGAAGTGAAGAATTTCCTGGCATCCGATCTGGGCAAAATGCAGCTGTCCGAAGAGTTCCGCCTGGCCAACATCCTGATTCCTACGCCGGAAAGCGCCAACTCCGAGGCGATTCAGAATGCCGCCAAGCAAGCCGACGCGGTTTACCAGCAACTCAAGCAAGGCGCTGACTTCGGTCAGTTGGCAATCGCCAAATCCGCCAGCGAAACTGCACTGGAAGGCGGCGACATGGGATGGCGTAAAGCCGCTCAATTGCCACCTCCATTCGACCGCCTGCTGAGCACCATGGCCGTTGGCGACGTAACCCAGCCAATGCGCACCCCGGGCGGCTTCATTATCCTGAAGATCCTCGACAAGCGTGGTGGCGAAGCGCAGGTGCGTGACGAAGTTCATGTACGCCACATCCTGGTCAAACCAAGCCCGATTCGCGACGAAGAAAAAACCAAGGCCCTGGCTCAATCGCTCTACTCCCGTATCGAAGCGGGCGAAGATTTTGGCGAGCTGGCGAAAAGCTTCTCGGAAGACCCGGGTTCCGCCCTCAACGGCGGCGACCTGAACTGGATCGATCCGAACGCACTGGTGCCTGAATTCCGCGAAGTGATGGCCAAGACCCCGCAAGGTCAGCTGTCCAAGCCGTTCAAGACCCAATATGGCTGGCACGTCCTGGAAGTCCTTGGCCGCCGCGCCACCGACAGCACGACCCAGGCCCGCGAGCAGCAAGCGATGACCGTACTGCGTAACCGCAAATACGACGAAGAGCTGCAAACCTGGCTGCGTCAGATCCGTGACGAAGCGTACGTAGAAATCAAACTCCCTGGTGCAGACCAGGCAGCGCAGTGAAACCCAAGCGTTTCGCGCTGACCCCCGGCGAACCGGCCGGCATAGGTCCCGACCTGTGCCTGCTGCTCGCCTCGCAAGCCCAGCCACACCCCCTGATTGCCATTACCAGCCGCGACCTGCTCCTTGAGCGGGCCGCGCAGCTGGGCGTGGTTGTCGATCTGCTGGCGGTCACGCCGGACAGTTGGCCAGATGTTCCTGCACCGGCCAACAGCCTGTATGTGTGGGATACGCCACTCAACGCCAGGGTCACCGCCGGGCAACTGGACAAGGCCAATGCGGCTTTCGTCCTGGAAACCCTGACCCGCGCTGGCCAGGGCTGTCTGGATGGGCATTTCGCCGGCATGATCACCGCGCCGGTGCACAAAGGCGTGATCAACGAATCCGGGATCGCCTTTTCCGGGCACACGGAGTTTCTCGCTGACCTGACCCACACCGCGCAAGTAGTGATGATGCTCGCCACCCGCGGTTTGCGCGTGGCGCTGGTCACCACTCACCTGCCTCTTCGCGAGATTGCCGACGCGATCACGCCGGAGCGGCTGGAGCGGGTCACGCGGATCCTGCACACCGATCTGAAAGAAAAATTCGGCATCGCCCAGCCACGCATCCTGGTTTGCGGGCTCAACCCGCACGCCGGTGAAGGCGGTCATCTGGGCCATGAAGAAATCGACATCATCGAACCTACATTAGAGCGCCTGCGCGGCGAGGGCATGGACCTTCGCGGCCCCCTGCCCGCCGACACTCTGTTTACCCCCAAATATCTGGAGCACTGCGACGCGGTGCTGGCGATGTACCACGACCAGGGCTTGCCTGTGCTGAAATACAAAGGCTTCGGCGCGGCAGTCAACGTGACCCTCGGCTTGCCGATCATCCGCACATCGGTCGACCACGGCACCGCCCTGGACCTGGCCGGCAGCGGCAACATCGACACCGGCAGCCTACAAGTCGCCCTGGAAACCGCCTACCAGATGGCCGAGACCCGTTTATGACCGAGCATTACCAACACCGGGCGCGCAAGCGCTTCGGCCAGAACTTCCTGCACGATGCCGGCGTTATCGATCGCATCCTGCGCTCCATTCACGCCAAACCTGAAGACCGCCTGCTGGAAATCGGTCCGGGCCAGGGTGCATTGACCGCCGGCCTGCTCAACAGCGGCGCTCAACTGGACGTCGTAGAGCTGGACAAGGACCTGATCCCGATTCTCAATCAGCAGTTCGCCGGCAAGAGCAACTTCAACCTGCATCAGGGTGACGCGCTGAAGTTCGACTTCAACAGCCTGAACGCTGCGCCAAACAGCCTGCGAGTGGTCGGTAACCTGCCGTACAACATCTCGACGCCGCTGATCTTTCATCTGCTGAACAACGCCAACCTGATTCGCGACATGCACTTCATGCTGCAAAAGGAAGTGGTCGAACGTCTGGCGGCGGGTCCGGGTGGCGGTGACTGGGGTCGCCTGTCGATCATGGTTCAGTACCATTGCCGGGTCGAGCATCTGTTCAACGTCGGCCCGGGCGCGTTCAATCCTCCGCCGAAAGTCGACTCCGCGATCGTGCGCCTGGTGCCCCACGCGGTACTGCCGCACCCGGCCAAGGATCATCGCCTGTTGGAGCGCGTTGTGCGTGAAGCCTTCAACCAGCGCCGCAAGACCCTGCGCAACACACTGAAACTTTTGCTGAGCAATGCCGAAATCGAAGCCGCCGGCGTCGATGGCAGCTTGCGCCCCGAGCAGCTCGACCTGGCCGCCTTCGTACGCCTGGCCGACAAGCTCAGCGAACAAGCCCTACAAAAGCCTGCCACTGACTGACAGGCGATGAGCGCTATCGGGTAGGACGCCACTCTGGTTTACTACCCGATACTTGGCCTAGACTGAGTTCTATCAGCTACGCCCCGCGTTCCGCTTCGTTTCTAAGGCCTTTTGCATGTCCGATCCTCGTTACCAGGTCGACGTCAGCGTCGTCACCCGCTATCTGGCAGAACAATCGCAACCCGAGCAAGACCGCTTTGCCTTCGCCTACACCATCACCGTGCAAAACAATGGCCTGCTACCCGCCAGACTGCTTTCACGGCATTGGGTCATCACCGACGGTGACGGCCATGTCGAGGAGGTTCGCGGTGCGGGCGTCGTCGGCCAGCAGCCGTTGATCGAGGTGGGCAAGAGCCACACGTACAGCAGCGGCACCGTCATGACATCCAAGGTCGGCACGATGCAGGGCACCTACCAGATGCTCGCCGAAGACGGTAAGCACTTCGACGCCATCATCGCGCCGTTCCGTCTGGCGGTCCCAGGGGCATTGCACTGATGGCGACGTATGCCGTCGGTGATGTGCAAGGTTGCCTTGAACCGCTCAAATGCCTGCTCGAGCAAGTGGCCTTCGACCCTGCCCGAGATCGCCTGTGGCTGGTGGGTGATCTCGTCAACCGTGGCCCACAGTCGCTGGAAACCCTGCGCTTCCTCTATGGCATCCGCGAGTCGCTGGTATGCGTACTCGGCAACCATGACCTGCACTTGCTGGCCGTCGGGCAAAACATCGAGCGCCTGAAGAAAGCCGATACCTTGCGTGAGATCCTCGAAGCACCCGATAGCGCGGAGCTGCTGGAGTGGGTTCGCCAGCAAAAGCTCATGCACTACGATGAACAACGCGATATCGCCCTGGTCCATGCTGGTATCCCGCCGCAATGGTCGCTGCGCAAAGCCTTGAAGTGCGCCGCCGAAGTCGAAGAAGCCCTTCACGATGACAACCGCTTCGCGCCTTACCTTGACGGCATGTACGGCAACGAGCCGGTGAAATGGAATAGCGACCTCAAAGGCGCCGCCCGCCTGCGAGTCATCACCAACTATTTCACCCGGATGCGTTTTTGCACCAGCGACGGCAAACTCGACCTCAAGGGCAAGGAAGGCATCGACACCGCACCGCCGGGCTATGCACCGTGGTTCGCGCACAAGGAGCGTAAAACCAAAGGCCTGAAGATCATCTTCGGCCATTGGGCGGCGCTCGAAGGCCAGTGCAACGAACCGGGGCTCTTTGCCCTCGACAGCGGTTGCGTCTGGGGTGGTGCCATGACCCTGATGAATGTCGACACCTTCGAGCGCCTGCAATGCAAGTGTGACGCCCATGGCCACCTTCGACCGGCAGTCGCCACCTCTATTCCCGAACAAACGTCAGCCAGCGCCCCGCGCTAGACTGCGCTTTCAGCCGAGCCACAGGAGCCCGCCATGAGCGAATTCAAACGTATCCCCCCAGAACAGGCCCAGGCCCTGCGCGAACAAGGCGCGGTGGTGGTCGATGTCCGCGACCCGGCAACATTTGCCGCACTGCACATCACCGGTTCGAAGCATCTGGATAACCATTCTCTGCATGCTTTCATCCAGGGCGCCGATCTGGATGCACCGACGGTAGTGGTCTGCTATCACGGAAATTCCAGCCAGGGCGCAGCTGCTTATCTGATCAGCCAGGGCTTTTCCGACGTCTACAGCATGGACGGCGGTTTTGAGCTGTGGCGTACGACCTATCCTTCGGAAACGGCGCAAGGCACTTCCGAATAATTATTTTGTAATGCGCAAGCCCCGGCCCCCGTGGGCTCGCGCGATTACAGACGAACGGTCTGCCACAACTAATTACGTATCTTGCCTTTACCTCCCAAATTCCCAACTATCCTTAAGCGCAGGCCATCCAAAACAGGGGAGAGCCGGTACACCGGCGCACGGGTCATCGGGAGTAGCTTTCGGAGTAGTCAGCTCCGGAAGAGTTCTGGGGGGTAAACAGCAACTGCCTGTTCGGTTGCTGCCAGCATCGACTGAGTGATCCGGCGTCGGCTCCACGTATCGAGCGAGGTGACGTCATGAGTATCTTTAGCCACTTCCAACAACGCTTCGAGTCCACGCGCCAGGAAGAACTCTCGCTGCAAGAGTATCTTGAACTGTGCAAAAAGGACCGCAGCGCCTACGTTTCCGCGGCCGAGCGTCTATTGCTGGCCATCGGCGAACCGGAACTGCTCGACACCTCAACCAACTCGAGGCTGTCGCGCATCTTTTCCAACAAGGTGATCCGCCGCTATCCGGCCTTTGAAGACTTCCACGGGATGGAAGAATGCATCGACCAGATCGTGTCGTATTTCCGCCATGCCGCTCAGGGTCTGGAAGAAAAGAAACAGATCCTCTACCTGCTTGGCCCAGTCGGTGGCGGTAAGTCATCTTTGGCCGAAAAGCTCAAACAGCTGATCGAGAAAGTGCCCTTTTACGCAATCAAGGGCTCGCCGGTTTTCGAGTCGCCCCTGGGTCTGTTCAACGCCACTGAAGATGGCGCGATCCTCGAGGAAGACTTCGGCATTCCCCGGCGCTACCTCAACACCATCATGTCGCCATGGGCCACCAAGCGCCTGGCCGAATTCGGCGGCGACATCAGCCAGTTCCGCGTGGTGAAACTCTACCCGTCGATCCTCAACCAGATTGCAGTTGCGAAAACCGAGCCGGGCGATGAAAACAACCAGGACATCTCGGCACTGGTGGGCAAGGTCGATATTCGCAAACTGGAAGAGTTCCCGCAGAACGACGCCGATGCCTACAGCTATTCGGGTGCGCTGTGCCGGGCCAACCAGGGCCTGATGGAATTCGTCGAAATGTTCAAGGCACCGATCAAGGTGCTGCACCCATTGCTGACGGCCACTCAGGAAGGCAACTACAACAGCACCGAAGGCTTGGGGGCAATTCCGTTCACCGGGATTCTGCTGGCCCACTCCAACGAATCGGAATGGCACACTTTCCGGAACAACAAGAACAACGAAGCCTTCATCGACCGGATCTATATCGTCAAAGTGCCGTATTGCCTGCGCGTCAGCGACGAGGTGAAGATCTACGACAAGCTGCTGTTCAACAGCTCGCTGGCCAAGGCCCATTGCGCACCCGACACGCTGAAAATGCTCGCTCAGTTCACCGTGCTCTCGCGCCTTAAAGAGCCGGAAAACTCCAACATCTACTCCAAGATGCGCGTGTATGACGGCGAAAACCTCAAGGACACCGATCCGAAGGCCAAGTCGATCCAGGAATACCGCGATGCAGCAGGTGTCGACGAAGGCATGAACGGTCTGTCGACCCGCTTCGCCTTCAAGATCCTGTCGAAGGTCTTCAACTTCGATCCGCACGAAATCGCCGCCAACCCGGTGCATCTGCTCTACGTGCTGGAACAGCAGATCGAACAGGAACAATTCCAGGCCGAGACCCGCGAACGCTATCTGCGCTTCCTGAAAGAGTACCTGGCGCCGCGTTACATCGAGTTCATCGGCAAGGAGATCCAGACTGCCTATCTCGAGTCTTACAGCGAGTACGGCCAGAACATCTTCGATCGCTATGTGCTGTACGCCGACTTCTGGATTCAGGATCAGGAATACCGCGATCCGGAAACCGGCGAGATCCTCAACCGCGTAGCCCTGAACGAGGAACTGGAGAAAATCGAGAAACCGGCCGGCATCAGCAATCCGAAGGATTTCCGCAACGAAATCGTCAACTTCGTACTGCGCGCCCGTGCCAACAACAACGGCAAAAACCCAACCTGGCTCAGCTACGAAAAACTGCGGGTGGTCATCGAGAAGAAAATGTTCTCCAACACCGAGGACCTTCTGCCGGTCATCAGCTTCAACGCCAAGGCCAGCAAAGAGGACCAGCAGAAGCACAACGACTTCGTCACACGGATGGTCGAGCGGGGCTACACCGACAAACAGGTACGACTGCTGTCCGAGTGGTACTTGCGGGTCAGAAAATCACAGTAACCCGCTGCCGGTCAGACCGGTTGTCGTTAGCCAGAGGCCTGTGTACGCATTTTCTGTTACACAGACCTCTGGGAGGTGTTCGAAAGTCGGTAACGAGGTTCAGGCAGCATCCAGAAGCGCTTGGGGGAGCGTGAACATCCCTCGGCACAGGTCGATGCTGCATAACCGCTCGCCCCTTTCAGGACAGCTTCTAAGGAGCAGTCATGAGCTATGTGATCGACCGACGTCTCAATGGCAAGAACAAGAGCACGGTAAACCGTCAGCGGTTTCTGCGGCGCTACCGTGATCACATCAAAAAGGCCGTCGAAGAGGCGGTAGGCCGGCGTTCCATTACCGATATGGAACACGGCGAGCAAATCAGCATTCCCGGCCGCGACATCGACGAGCCGGTGCTTCACCATGGCCGGGGCGGCAAGCAGACCATCGTGCACCCGGGCAACAAGGAGTTCACCAGCGGCGAGCACATTGCCCGTCCGCCCGGAGGTGGCGGCGGCAGAGGCCCCGGTAAGGCCGGTAACTCGGGTGAAGGGATGGACGAGTTCGTCTTCCAGATCACCCAGGAAGAATTCCTCGAATTCATGTTCGAGGACCTTGAACTGCCTAACCTGGTCAAACGTCACCTGACCGGCACCGACACCTTCAAGACCGTACGCGCGGGCATCAGCAACGAGGGCAACCCGTCACGGATCAACATTATCCGTACGCTGCGCTCGGCCCATGCCCGGCGAATCGCCCTGTCCGGCAGCAGCCGGGCAAAACTGCGCGAAGTCAAAGAGGAGCTCGCCCGGCTTAGACGGGAGGAGCCGGACAACTTCGGCGACATCCAGGAACTCGAAGCGGAAATCGAGAAGCTCAGTGCGCGCATTCACCGAGTGCCATTTCTCGACACCTTTGACCTCAAGTACAACCTGTTGATCAAACAGCCGAACCCGAGCTCCAAAGCAGTGATGTTCTGCCTGATGGACGTGTCCGGCTCCATGACCCAGGCGACCAAGGACATCGCCAAGCGCTTCTTCATCCTGCTGTACCTGTTCCTCAAGCGGAACTACGACAAAATCGACGTTGTGTTCATCCGCCACCACACCAGTGCCCGCGAAGTGGATGAGGAGGAGTTTTTCTACTCCCGGGAAACCGGCGGTACCATCGTTTCCAGCGCCCTTAAACTGATGCAGGAGATCATGGCCGAGCGTTATCCGAGCAATGAGTGGAATATCTATGCCGCCCAGGCGTCCGACGGCGATAACTGGAACGACGACTCGCCGATCTGCCGCGACATTCTGATCAATCAGATCATGCCGTTCGTGCAGTACTACACTTATGTAGAGATTACCCCGCGCGAACACCAGGCCCTGTGGTTCGAGTACGAACGCATCGCCGAAGCCTTCTCTGACACTTTTGCCCAGCAGCAACTGGTCTCGGCCGGGGATATCTATCCGGTCTTCCGTGAACTCTTCCAGCGCAGGTTAGTGACATGACCGCCAAAGAGCAAAAGCGCCAACCCATTTCCACCGGCTCCGAATGGACGTTCGAGCTGATCCAGGCCTACGACCGCGAAATCAGTCGTCTCGCGGCCCGCTATGCGCTCGATACCTACCCCAACCAGATCGAAGTCATCACTGCCGAACAGATGATGGACGCCTACGCCTCTGTGGGCATGCCCCTGGGTTATCACCATTGGTCCTATGGCAAACACTTCCTAAGTACCGAAAAATCCTACAGCCGCGGCCAGATGGGGCTGGCCTACGAGATTGTGATCAACTCGGACCCTTGCATCGCCTATCTGATGGAAGAAAACACCATCTGCATGCAGGCCCTGGTGGTGGCTCACGCCTGCTATGGCCATAACAGCTTCTTCAAGGGCAATTACCTGTTCCGCACCTGGACCGACGCCAGCTCGATCATCGATTACCTGGTGTTCGCCAAGCAGTACATCATGCAGTGCGAAGAACGCCACGGTATCGACGCGGTAGAGGACTTGCTCGATTCCTGCCATGCGCTGATGAATTACGGGGTCGACCGTTACAAACGCCCTTATCCGATTTCCGCCGAAGAAGAACGCCGTCGGCAGAAGGATCGGGAAGAACATCTGCAAAAGCAGATCAACGATTTGTGGCGAACCATTCCAAAAGGCGCGGACAAATTCAGCGACAAGGACAACGCACGCTTCCCCGCCGAGCCTCAGGAAAACATCCTGTATTTCATCGAAAAACACGCCCCGCTGCTGGAGCCATGGCAACGTGAAATCGTGCGGATCGTGCGCAAGATCGCCCAGTATTTTTATCCACAGCGCCAGACACAGGTGATGAACGAAGGCTGGGCCACCTTCTGGCACTACACCTTGATGAACGACTTGTATGACGAAGGCCTGGTCACCGATGGCTTCATGATGGAGTTCCTGACGTCCCATACCAGCGTGGTGTTCCAGCCGGGCTTCGACAGCCCCTACTACAGCGGAATCAACCCCTACACCCTCGGTTTTGCCATGTATCGCGATATCCGGCGGATATGCGAACAGCCTACCGAAGAGGACTACCGCTGGTTCCCGGAAATCGCCGGCACAGACTGGCTGTCCAGCATCAAATTCGCCATGAGCAGCTTCAAGGACGAGAGCTTCATCCTGCAGTACCTGTCACCCAAGGTGATCCGCGACCTGAAGCTGTTCAGCATCCTCGATGACGACCAAAAGGATGATCTGCTGGTTCCGGCGATCCACGACGAAGAGGGCTATAGAACCATCCGCGAAACCCTGGCGGCGCAATACAACCTGGGCAATCGCGAACCCAACATCCAGATCTACAGCATCGACCGGCGCGGGGACCGCTCGCTGACCCTGCGTCACCAGCAGCACGACCGCAAGCCGCTCGGCGATTCCACCGAGGAAGTGCTCAAGCACCTGCATCGGCTCTGGGGCTTCGACATTCACCTGGAAACCCTGCAAGGGGATCAGGTGGTGAAAACCCACCATGTTCCACCCAGAAGCGAACACGGCGAGGGAGACTACGGCCGGCTAGACTTGGCTGTCATTCATCTTTGATCCTGTTTCGGCCTCCGGAAGTTCGACGCAAAGGTTATTCTGTCGGGCTAACGGAGGTTTTTTTATGCAGATTTATAAAGTCGGTGGTGCGGTACGCGATCGCCTGCTGGGCAGGCCTGTCACCGATATCGACTGGGTCGTGGTAGGCGCCACCACCGAAGAAATGCTCGCCAAGGGCTTTCGCCCGGTGGGTGCGGATTTTCCGGTATTTCTTCACCCCAAAAGCGGTGAGGAATACGCCCTCGCCCGCACCGAACGCAAAAGCGGGCGCGGTTACGGCGGCTTCACCTTTCACGCCAGCCCCGAAGTCACGCTCGAAGAAGACCTGATTCGTCGTGACCTGACGATCAACGCCATGGCCGAAGACGATCAGCAGAACCTGACCGACCCCTACCATGGCCAGCGGGATCTCGAGGCTCGCCTGCTTCGTCACGTTTCCCCCGCGTTCGCCGAAGATCCGCTCCGCGTTCTGCGCGTTGCCCGCTTCGCCGCGCGTTATGCAGGACTGGGCTTCACCGTCGCCCCCGAAACACTGGCGCTGATGAGGCAACTCAGCGAATCAGGTGAACTGGAGGCACTGACCGCGGAACGCAGCTGGAAAGAAATCGCCCGTGCGCTGATGGAAGACCAACCCCAGGTGTTCATCCAGGTGCTGCGTGAGTGCGGTGCGCTCAAAGTGCTGATGCCGGAAGTCGATGCGCTGTTCGGTGTACCGCAACCCGAGGCCCATCACCCGGAAATCGACACAGGCGTGCATACCCTGAGCGTGCTGGAGCAAGCGGCACAGCACAAACAGCCGCTGACCGTGCGCTGGGCCTGCCTGCTGCACGACTTGGGCAAAGGACTGACGCCCGAGGAGGAATGGCCCCGCCACATCGCCCACGAGCACAAAGGCCTGAAGCTGATCAAAGCGATCAACGAGCGCTTCAAGGCACCGAAGGATTGTCAGGAATTGGCACTGCTGGTGGGCGAGTATCACACCCATGGCCACCGGGCTCTGGAGCTGAAACCGTCGACCCTGCTGGAGTTGCTGCAGAGTTTCGACGTCTATCGTCGACCTCAGCGCTTTGAGGAGTTTATTGCGGCGTGCGAGATGGACGCTCAAGGGCGCAAAGGCCTGGAGCAGCGAAGTTATCCACAGGCGGATTATTTGCGCGGTGCCGCGACTGCAGCGCGAAGCGTGGCGGTTCAGCCGTTGCTGGAGAAGGGATTCAAGGGGCCGGAATTGGGCGAGGCGATCAAGCGCGAGCGGCTCAAGGCGCTGAAGGCCTACAAAGAAAAAGCATAAGCAAGGGCAAAAGATCGCAGCCTGCGGCAACTCCTACAGAGATCGGCGTAGAAGTTGCCGCAGGCTGCGATCTTTTGCTTTACAGCATATCGGAAGGGGTCAACTGCTCACCGCGCCACTCAAAAGCCACCGGCGCCAACACCTGATCGATCCGCGCCTCGCTCCACAAGGTCGCAAAGCTTTTGCCTACACCCGGATGCACTCTGTCCGGCGCAATCAGCGACAACGGCCACAGCACGAATGCGTTTTTCAGAATCTCTGCCCGCGGCAAGACCAAACCATCGAAATTGCCCACCAGATCGCCGAACAGCAGCACGTCGATATCCAGCGGCAAGCCCTTGCGGTCCGGCGCGTAACGGCCGTTATCCGCTTCGATGAATTTCAGCCGTCGATCCAGCTCCATCAACGGTAGATCGGTATAGGCCGAGACCACAAAGTTGAAAAACGGCCCGCTCTTGATCCCCACCGGCTGGCTTTCGAACACCGCCGAGCAGCGCATATCCACCAGGAAACCCGCCAGGGCGTCCAGGCCAGCCTGCAAATGGGATTCGCGCTCGATGTTGCTACCGAGCCCGAGGTACACCTGAGTCAGCGACATCCGCGCTCGATCTCCACACCCACGCCCTTGGCCGCCGGAACGGCACCTGGCTTGGTCAGCTTGAGGTGCATCCAGGTGATCTTGAACTCACTCATCAGCACTTCTGTCAGACGCTCGGCAAACGTCTCGACCAGCTGGAACTGCGCCTGCTTGGCAAAAACCTGGATGCGTGACGAAACGCTCGCGTAGTCGAGCGCCAGAGTCAGGTCATCACCAGCAGCGGCCGGACGATTGTCCCAGGCGAAGCTCAGATCAAGTCGCAGACACTGTCGGATGCCTCGTTCCCAGTCGTAGGCACCGATCACGGTGTCGACTTCCAGGCCCTCGATAAACACTCTGTCCAAGCACTTCTCTCCGCTGCACGACAAGGGCGCAATGCGCCGTTAGAATCAGGGCGTCCTCGCCCGGAATAGTTAGCATGTTTTGGTCACTGGCGATTTTCGCCTACCTGCTCGGCTCTCTGTCCTTCGCCATTTTGCTCAGCCGCCTGACCGGTAACCCCGATCCGCGAATGAGTGGCTCGGGCAATGCCGGTGCCACCAACATGTTGCGTCTGGCCGGCAAAAAACTCGCCATCCTGACCTTGCTCGGCGACCTCTGCAAAGGCCTGCTGCCAGTGCTGGTCGCAGGTGCAATGGGCCTTTCACTGCAGGAACAGGCCTGGATCGGCGTCTTCGCCGTCATCGGTCACCTGTTTCCACTGTACTTCCGCTTTCGCGGCGGCAAGGGTGTCGCCACCGCGGCCGGCATGCTGTTGGGGCTCTATCCACCCGCTGCGCTGCTGGCGGTCTGTGCCTGGCTGTTGACGTTCTACCTGACCCGCACCAGCTCACTCGCCGCCCTGATTGCCACACCCCTGACCCTGCCGCTGCTCGCCTGGCAAGAACCGGCGGCACTGCTGCCCATGAGCGCGCTCACGGGGCTGATCGTCTGGCGTCATCGCGGCAATCTACGCGACCTGTTTGCCGGGCGCGAACGGCATTTTTAAATACCGCACGTGAGCGCCACTCATCACAGCGCCGACAACTGCTCCATCGGCCAGCGCGCCTGCACGCTGATTGCCAGGCTTTCGTGCTGACCGGCCCGCAAGCGCTGGCAGCCGGCAAACGCAATCATCGCACCGTTGTCGGTGCAGAACTCCGGACGGGCATAAAACACATCGCCCCTCATGTCGCCGAGCATTTTTTCCAGTGACGTACGCAACGCCTTGTTGGCGCTGACGCCACCAGCGATCACCAGACGCTTCATGCCGGCCTGTTTCAGGGCACGCTTGCACTTGATGGTCAAAGTCTCCACCACGGCCTGCTGGAACGCCAGCGAGATGTCGCAACGGGCTTGCTCGCCGTCGTCCCCGGCGCTGACGCATTGCTGCCAGGTGTTCAAGGCGAAGGTTTTCAAACCGCTGAAGCTAAACGCCAGGCCCGGACGATCACACATCGGACGCGGGAAGACGAAACGTCCGTCAACGCCTTGCGCCGCCAGACGAGCGATCTCCGGACCGCCCGGGTAATTGAGGCCCATCATTTTTGCAGTTTTATCGAACGCTTCGCCGGCGGCATCGTCGAGGGTCTCGCCCAAGAGCGTGTACTGACCGATCCCGTCGACCTGAACCAGCTGCGTATGACCGCCCGAGACCAACAAAGCGACGAACGGGAACTCCGGTGGCTGCGGCTCCAGCATCGGCGCCAGCAAGTGACCTTCCATGTGGTGCACGCCCAGGGCCGGGATACCCCAGGCAAAAGCCAGCGCCTGCGCGCAGGAAGCCCCTACCAGCAGGGCTCCGACCAGGCCGGGACCGGCGGTATAAGCGATGGCGTCGATCTCGGTCGGCACGCAGTCGGCCTCCGCCAGCACCTGACGGATCAAGGGCAGCATGCGTTTGACGTGATCGCGCGAAGCCAGCTCCGGCACAACGCCGCCATAAGCGCGATGCAGGTCGATCTGACTGAACAGCGCATCGGCCAACAACCCGCGTTCACTGTCGTAAAGTGCGACACCGGTTTCGTCGCAAGAGGTTTCTAATCCCAGTACTAGCATGGGTTTGCGCCTTGTAGAGGCTGAATTCGAAGGCGCGCATAATAGTCGTCGCGTGATGCCCCGACCAGCGGTTTTCGATCAGAGGCTTTGCATTCCGAGCGATGAGGGGTTAACATCCGCAACCCTTAAAAACCGACGTCTTCAAGTGCTCTTTTGCCGCGAGGATGTTGACCCCGGTAATGAATGAAGGTAGCTCTGGATGCCAGCCGTCAAAGTTAAAGAGAACGAACCCTTCGACGTAGCTCTGCGTCGTTTCAAGCGCTCCTGCGAAAAAGCCGGTGTACTGGCTGAAGTTCGTAGCCGCGAATTTTACGAGAAGCCTACTTCTGAGCGTAAGCGCAAAGCAGCAGCCGCTGTTAAGCGTCACGCCAAGAAAGTACAGCGCGAACAGCGCCGCGCCGTTCGTCTGTACTAATACACAGACGATCGTAGCAAGCTTCTGCCAAGCCCGGCCCTCAGCCGGGCTAATGGCATTTGCGGACAACGCTTGATGCTTCACCGTCAAAGCCGCAGACGCGACCGAGACAAACCTGCTTCACAGCGTCAGACCTGGCTCTTTTGCCAGCGGTGCACGTCTTTTCTGACGAGCCTTTCAAGGCTACTGACGAGCACACCCACTGATTCCTCTCACGACGATCAGCCCAAGGCACCGTCTTGCGTGCCCGCTTATTGAGCTATCCGAGGCCATAGATTGGCCGTCGCCGGACTCAGCGAAACACTTTCGAATAGTCGAATGCTGATTGGTACTAACGTCAGTGGATTTTCGGCAGATACACTTCCCGACAGCGATTACGCAGACGACACCGGTCGAGCCGCACACCCTGCGCGCCTCAAACAACGACCTGCGTTCGGCCGCACTTCGTTTCGGGTCCATTTCAGCGCAGATGACGAGAACGCCATGGCCGGGCTAATTCCCCAGAGCTTCATTGACGACCTTCTGAACCGCACCGACATCGTCGACGTGGTCAGCTCGCGCCTGCAAATGAAAAAGGCCGGCAAGAACTACACCGCCTGCTGCCCGTTTCACAAAGAGAAAACCCCCTCCTTCAGCGTCAGCCCCGACAAACAGTTCTATTACTGCTTCGGTTGCGGCGCTGGCGGTAACGCCCTCGGCTTCATCATGGACCACGACAACCTGGACTTCCCCCAGGCAGTCGAAGAACTGGCCAAAGCCGCCGGCATGGAAATCCCCCGCGAAGAAAGCGGCCGACCGCACAAACCGCGGCAGCCCACCGATTCGCCGCTGTATCCGCTGCTCACCGCTGCCGCCGATTTTTACCGCCAGGCCCTGAAAAGCCATCCGGCGCGCAAAGCGGCCGTGGATTACTTGAAAGGTCGTGGATTGACCGGCGAAATTGCTCGGGATTTCGGCCTCGGATTCGCTCCGCCCGGCTGGGATAATCTGTTCAAGCATCTGAGCAGCGACACCCTGCAGCAAAAGGCCATGATCGATGCCGGCCTGCTGGTGGAGAACGCCGAAACCGGCAAGCGCTATGACCGCTTCCGCGATCGCGTGATGTTCCCGATCCGTGACAGTCGCGGGCGCATCATCGCCTTCGGCGGCCGGGTACTGGGCGACGACAAGCCGAAATACCTGAACTCACCGGAAACCCCGGTTTTCCATAAGGGCCAGGAACTCTATGGCCTTTACGAAGCGCGCAAGAACAACCGCAACCTCGACGAAATCATCGTCGTCGAAGGCTACATGGACGTCATCGCCCTCGCCCAGCAAGGCCTGCGCAATGCTGTGGCAACCCTGGGCACCGCCACCAGCGAAGAGCACTTGAAGCGACTGTTTCGCGTCGTACCCAACGTACTGTTCTGCTTCGACGGCGACCAGGCCGGCCGCAACGCTGCCTGGCGTGCACTGGAAGCGACGTTGCCGAGCCTGCAGGACGGACGGCGCGCACGCTTTCTATTCCTGCCCGAAGGCGAAGACCCGGACACGCTGGTCCGCTCCGAAGGCACTGACGCCTTCCGCGCGCGGATCAATCAGCACGCACAGCCATTGGCCGATTATTTTTTCCAACAGCTGACCGAGGAATCGGACCCGCGCTCGCTTGAAGGCAAGGCCCACATGGCTACCCTCGCCGCGCCACTGATCGACAAGGTTCCGGGCGCCAACCTACGCATTCTGATGCGCCAGCGCCTGACCGAAATTACCGGGCTCAGCGGCGAAGCCGTGAGTCAACTGGTGCTAAGCGCACCTCAGGAAGCACCACCGGCTTACGACCCAGGCATTGATTACGACGCCATGCCCGATTACAGCGACTACCATCAGCCGCAGGCACAAGAGATGTATGTGCCGCAGCAGGAGTGGACGCCGAAAAAACCCGGTGCGGGCGGCAAGAAATGGGACAAGAAACCGTGGGACAAGAACGGCAAACGTGGCGGCGATCGCGATCAACCACGCGCGCCACGAGTACCGGCTGCTGTAGAGCCACCCACCCTGGCCGCCTTGCGCACGTTGCTGCATCACCCGCAATTGGCCGAAAAAGTCGAGGATGCCGGGCACTTTGCGGCCGAAGACCACACTAACACGCAACTGCTGGTCGCCCTGCTCGAAGCCGTACAGAAGAATCCCAAGCTAAACTCATTTCAACTGATTGCGCGTTGGCACGGCACTGAACAGGGCCGACTGCTGAAAGCGCTGGCAGAAAAGGAATGGCTGATTGATGGAGATAACCTTGAACAACAGTTTTTCGACACCATTACTAGCTTGTCAGCCCGCCAACGCGAGCGAAATCTGGAACAACTTCTTCGAAAAGCGCGTCAAAGTGAGTTGAGTGCCGAAGAGAAAAATCAACTGCGCGACCTTTTAAGCCGCAATGTTTGCGCATCAAACCCGACCTCAACTGGCGCGTGAGGTCATAGCTCAGGTATAATCCTCGGCTTGTTTTTTGCCCGCCAAGACCTTCAGTGGATAGGGTGTTATGTCCGGAAAAGCGCAACAGCAGTCTCGTATCAAAGAGTTGATCACACTTGGTCGTGAGCAGGGCTACCTGACTTACGCGGAGGTCAACGACCACCTGCCGGAGGATATTTCAGATCCGGAACAGGTGGAAGACATCATCCGCATGATCAATGACATGGGGATCAACGTATTCGAGGTTGCGCCAGATAAGGATTCCCTTATGCTGGCCGACGCCGATACCGACGAAGCCGCGGCCGAAGAGGCAGCAGCAGCGTTGGCAGCGGTCGAGACCGACATTGGTCGCACCACCGACCCAGTGCGCATGTACATGCGTGAAATGGGTACGGTAGAGCTCCTCACACGTGAAGGCGAAATCGAAATCGCCAAGCGTATTGAAGAGGGCATCCGCGAAGTGATGGGCGCAATCGCGCACTTCCCTGGCACGGTTGACCATATTCTCTCCGAGTACACTCGCGTCACCACCGAAGGTGGCCGCCTGTCCGACGTCCTGAGCGGTTATATCGACCCGGACGACGGCATTGCGCCGCCTGCAGCCGAAGTGCCGCCGCCTGTCGACCCGAAAGCCGTGAAAGCGGACGACGACACCGACGACGATGACGCCGAAGCAAGCGATGACGAAGAAGAAGCCGAAAGCGGTCCGGATCCGGTCATCGCCGCACAGCGTTTTGGCGCTGTCGCCGATCAGATGGAAATCACCCGCAAGGCGCTGAAAAAGCACGGTCGCTACAACAAGGCTGCGATTGCCGAGCTGTTGGCCCTGGCTGAGCTGTTCATGCCGATCAAACTGGTGCCGAAGCAATTCGAAGGCCTGGTCGAGCGTGTTCGCAGCGCCCTGGATCGTCTGCGTCAGCAAGAGCGCGCGATCATGCAATTGTGCGTTCGTGATGCCCGCATGCCGCGTGCCGACTTCCTGCGCCAGTTCCCGGGCAATGAAGTCGACGAAAGCTGGAGCGATGCACTGGCCAAAGGCAAAAGCAAATACGCTGAAGCCATTGGTCGCCTACAACCGGACATCATTCGTTGCCAGCAGAAGCTGACCGCGCTGGAAACCGAAACCGGTTTGACGATCGCCGAGATCAAGGACATCAACCGTCGCATGTCGATCGGTGAGGCCAAGGCCCGCCGCGCGAAGAAAGAGATGGTCGAAGCGAACTTGCGTCTGGTGATCTCCATCGCCAAGAAGTACACCAACCGTGGCCTGCAGTTCCTCGATCTGATCCAGGAAGGCAACATTGGCTTGATGAAAGCGGTAGACAAGTTCGAATACCGCCGCGGCTACAAATTCTCGACTTATGCCACCTGGTGGATCCGTCAGGCGATCACTCGCTCGATCGCCGACCAGGCCCGCACCATCCGTATTCCGGTGCACATGATCGAGACGATCAACAAGCTCAACCGTATTTCCCGGCAGATGTTGCAGGAAATGGGTCGCGAACCGACCCCGGAAGAGCTGGGCGAACGCATGGAAATGCCTGAGGACAAGATCCGCAAGGTATTGAAGATCGCTAAAGAGCCGATCTCCATGGAAACCCCGATCGGTGATGACGAAGACTCCCATCTGGGTGACTTCATCGAAGACTCGACCATGCAGTCGCCAATCGATGTCGCCACCGTTGAGAGCCTTAAAGAAGCGACTCGCGAAGTCCTGTCCGGCCTCACTGCCCGTGAAGCCAAGGTTTTGCGCATGCGTTTCGGTATCGACATGAATACCGACCACACCCTCGAGGAGGTTGGTAAGCAGTTCGACGTGACCCGTGAACGGATTCGTCAGATCGAAGCCAAGGCGCTGCGCAAGCTGCGCCACCCGACGAGAAGCGAGCATTTGCGCTCCTTCCTCGACGAGTGATCACAGAACCCCCGGCCCAGGCCGGGGGTTTTGCTTTATGCAGATTAAATGCCCCGCACGTCCCACCCGCCGAATAGCCCGTCTACACTCGAAGCATTCCCCCAAAGCCATAACGAGACCGTTATGCCCAGATGGTCGACCGTGCTTTTTTTGCTGTCGCTGATGACCTGGACCGCAACGGCTGGCGCGCTGACTCTGACCGACGAAGAACGTAGCTGGCTGGCGGCTCACCCGGAATTGCGCCTGGGCGTCGATGCCTCCTGGCCGCCGTTTGAGTTTCGCGACGATCATGGGCGTTATCAGGGCCTGGCAGCGGACTATATCAACGTCATCCGGCAACGGCTGGCCATCAAACTCACGCCCATCGAACCGGTCAGCTGGACCGAAGTGCTGCAGCAGGCCAAACAAGGCAAGCTAGACATCTTGCCGGGCATCATGTCGACCCCCGAGCGCCAGACCTATCTGTCGTTCACCCGCCCCTACCTCGATTTTCCGATTGTCATTCTGGCCCACGTCGGAGGCCCCCAACCGCGCAAACTCAAAGATCTGTACGGACTGAAGATCGCCGTGGTGGAAAACTACGCCCCCCATGAACTGTTGCGCACCCAACATCCCGACCTGAATCTGGTGGCGATGCCCAATGTCAGTTCGGCATTGCAAGCGCTGGCTACTGACGAAGTGGACGCGGTCGTGGGCGATCTCGCCTCCAGTGTCTGGAGCCTGCGCCAGCTCAAGCTCGAAGGGCTCTACGTCAGCGGTGAGACGCCCTACCGCTATCAATTGGCGATGGCCGTCCCCCCGAACAATAAGCTGCTGGTCAGTATCCTGGACAAAGTCCTGGCAGACATGAGCCCGAGTGAAATCAGTGCCATCCAGGAACATTGGGTCGGTAACGTCCTGGACCATCGGACCTTCTGGTCCGACGTACTGATTTACGGCCTGCCAGGACTATTGGCACTGATGATCGTGCTGGCAGTGGTGATCCGGATCAATCGCCGACTGAGTTCGGAAATTGCCCGCAGGGTCGACCTGGAACAGGAGCTGCGCAGCAGCGAATACCATTACCGCGGGCTGGTGGAGAGTCTTTCAGCCATCGCCTGGGAAGCGCAGATCAGCGATTACACCTACAGTTACGTGTCGCCCCACGCCCAGGACCTCCTCGGTTATCCCCTGTCCCATTGGCTGATTCCGGGCTTCTGGCGCAACATCATCCACCCCGCGGACCTCACTCGGGCCCAGGCGTTCTGCGACCGTGAAGTGGCGGCCGGGCGCGATCACAGCGTCGATTACCGGGTCATCACCGCTGATGGCCGTTGCCTGTGGGTCCGCGATATCGTCAGCCTGATCGAACATGGCCGTGAACCGGTCCTGCGCGGGCTGATGATCGATATCAGCGAAGCCAAACGCACCGAAGAGGCGCTGCGCCTGTCGGAACAGAAGTTCGCCTCAGTGTTCCAGCAATGCCCGGATATTCTGGTGATCGCACGGCTTTCCGATGGCTGCCTGCTGGAAGTCAACGAAGCGTTCGAGGAACAGATCGGCCTCAAGGCCGAAGACGTCATAGGCCAGACGGCCACCGACCTGAACATCTGGGGCGTTCCTGGCGTGGGACCGGGTTTGCTGCAGCGATTGCAGGCCGGCAGTATCCGCAACCTGGAGATGCCCTTTCGCCGCAACAATGGCCAGGTGTTTACCGGCCTGATCTCTGCCGAGCCTTTCGACCTCGACACGACCCCGGCCCTGGTGGTCGTCGTACGAGACATCAGTCAGCTCAAGGAAACCCAGCAACAGCTGCAAACCTCCGAAGAGAAATTCGCCAAGGCCTTCCACGCCTCCCCCGACGGCTTGCTGCTGTCCCGGCAGAGCGACGGCTTGCTGCTGGAGGTCAACGAAGGTTTCAGCCGTATAACCGGGTTCAACAGTGCGATGTCGGTAGATCGGTCGGCGCTGGACCTGGGGATCTGGGTCAATCTCAACGAGCGCAAACAGATGCTCGAATTGCTGCACCGGGATGGTTTCGTCCGCGATTTCAGTTGCCACATCCGCCGCAAGGACGGGCAGATCCGGCTCTGCGAAGTTTCAAGCCGACCGCTGCCCATCGGCGATGAAGACTGCATGCTGACCATCGCCCGGGACATTACCGAGCGGCACCTGATGCAGGAAAAACTGCAACAGGCCGCCACCGTGTTCGAAAGCACCGCCGAGGGCGTCTTGATCACCGACACCCAACAGCACATCAGCGCGGTCAATCGGGCATTCACCGAAATCACCGGCTACAGCGAGACCGAAGCACTGGGCCACACCCCTCGCCTGCTCGCCTCGGGCCTGCACGACAGCGCCTTCTATGCTGCGATGTGGCATCAACTGACCGCCGAAGGTCATTGGCAAGGCGAGATTTCCAACCGGCGCAAGAACGGCGAGCTCTACCCGAGCTGGCTGACCATCAGCGCCGTGCGCAACCGGGACAAACTCATCACCCACTTTGTCGCGGTGTTCGCGGACATTTCCAGCCTCAAGCATGCGCAAGCCAAACTCGACTACCAGGCGCACCACGATCCGCTGACCGGCCTGCCGAATCGCACACTGTTCGAAAGCCGCCTGCTGACCGCGCTGAACAACCAGCAGGAAAACGGTGGCCAAGGCGCCGTGCTATTCCTGGACCTGGACCGTTTCAAACACATCAACGACAGCCTCGGTCACCCGGTCGGCGACCTGCTGCTCAAAGGCATCGCCGTACGCCTCAAGGAGCAGTTGCGCGATATCGATACCGTGGCGCGGCTGGGTGGCGACGAATTCATCATCCTGCTCCCCGGCCTGCAACAGGCCAGCGATGCCGACAACATTGCCACCAAGCTGCTCAATTGCTTCAGCGCCCCTTTCCAGGCCGGCGAGCACGAGTTTTTCATCAGCGCCAGCATCGGCACCAGCCTGTATCCCAAGGACGGCTGCGACGTTGCCACGCTGGTCAAGAACGCCGATGCCGCGATGTATCGCTCCAAGGCCAAGGGCCGTAACCGGGTTGAAAGCTACACCCGCGACCTCACCGCCCAGGCCAGCGAACGCGTGGCACTGGAGCATGAACTGCGACGCGCCATCGAGCGCAATGAGCTGTTTTTGTACTACCAACCCAAAATCAGCCTCAAGGATCATCGGCTGGTCGGTGCCGAAGCGCTGATTCGCTGGCATCACCCGACCTTTGGCGATGTGCCCCCCGAGCACTTCATTCCCCTGGCCGAAGAAAACGGCATGATCCTGCAAATCGGTGATTGGGTATTGGAGACTGCCTGCCAGCAGATGTACGAGTGGAATCAGGTCTATGAGTGCCTCGGCCCACTCTCGGTCAACCTGGCGGGCGCTCAATTACGCCAGCCGAACCTGCTCGGCCGGATCGAGCAATTGCTCAAGGACAACCGCCTCAAACCTGATTTTCTGCAACTGGAGATTACCGAAAACTTCATCATGAGCCAGGCCGAAGAAGCGCTGACGGTCCTGCACCAACTCAAACGCCTGGGCGTGCAGCTGGCGATCGACGATTTCGGCACCGGTTATTCGTCCCTGAGCTACCTCAAACGCCTGCCGCTGGACATCCTCAAGATCGACCAGTCCTTCGTCCGCGGCTTGCCGGACGACCCGCACGACGCGGCGATTGTCCGCGCAATCATCGCCCTGGGCCGCAGCATGCAATTCACCGTCATCGCCGAAGGCGTCGAAACCCATGCCCAGCAACAATTCCTCACCACCGAAGGCTGCGAACAGATCCAGGGCTACATCGTCAGCCTGCCACTTTCCCCCGACGAATTCGCCGCGACGTTTCTTCGTATAACCGTATCGGATTTTTCGGATAGCACAGCCGAGAAACCATCGCTATAATCCGCGGCCTACTGAGGGCCTATAGCTCAGTTGGTTAGAGCAGAGGACTCATAATCCTTTGGTCCACGGTTCAAGTCCGTGTGGGCCCACCAACTCCAAAGCCGCGCATTGCGCGGCTTTCGCGTTTCTGGCTGGTCCACCACAGATACAGTCCCAGGGTCCAAGGGTACAATTTAGGTACAGTGCTGGTTCGCCAGCCGCCAAGGCGCTTCAAGGAGGTGCCTTGGCCTACAGGTCATCCTCTGGATTGCGCAACAGCCGCAACTCACCGCGTGCAACCTCATCCGGCACCGCGAAGGAGTACCGTCCCAGAGCCGTCGCTGTTGCCGCTGACCGAAAACTGACCTTGCGGGGGTGCGGTAGCTGGCGATGAGACCCGTGCAGACGTCAAATTCCCCGGGGCCTCACATCAAAGACGGTTTGCATCTTAGTCACCGCTTGTAGAAAATCATCGTCTTTTTGCACGAATGGATACGCGCATGAAGTTCGAGAAGACCACGCAGTACAGGTCCGAGGAAGGGATCGTCTTCAATCTGTCTCAAATCACCCTCATGGAAAGCGACCGAGGTCGCCTGCGCGAGCTGCACTTTGGCGAAGCAAAACGCGCCCATTACCAAGTCAACAGCATAGTCGTCGATATGTACGACCGAATGCAGGCTCGAAACCTGCCATGCCTGCTGACAGTCTGCATTTCCAATCCCCTCACCCGGCAGCAGGCCGATGCTATCAGCACTATGCGCGGCAACGTCGCCAAGGGAATTGCTGCGGCCTCAGGTGGCGTTGCCGGGAAGGTAGGTGCGTTGGGCGGGCCGCTCATTGGCTGGGCTTCAGGTGCAGTCGTGACGACAGGTGTCAACTGGTACCTCAAAGGGGCCCTGCCGAACCTGCATGCAGGTGACGTGCTGGTCAGCATCGAGGGAGAGGTCCATGGCGGGATTGGCCCACAGCGCTCTGTCGTGACGCTGGTCATCAAGGTCTGAGGAACTGCACATGCCCTACATCATGCAAACTATCGTCCTTCTGGTGCTGGGCGCGATCCTCGTTCAGTTTCTGAAACCGTACCCGCTGCGCAAGTGGCTGGGTTTGACGCTGCTAGCAACGGGCTTGGTCAGCATCTTCAAGGTTGGTGAGCAGCAGGTGCTGGGCTTTGACCTGGAACTGCTAGCACTGCTGGCCGTGCCGCTGGGCGTGGTGCTTTTCCTGACGCGGCGGCGGTTCACGGAGGGGGACTGAAGCCCTGGCACGATTTCTCGGTGCCGTCTCTGACCCAAAATCATATGGGACAACAGTCGATCAACAGCGCGTTGATCGATGATCTTAGCGTTGGACCTTGCCGGCGGATTGGGGGTTACTTTGAACATACTGGTAACTCCTAACGTTGGTTAGATGCCGCCAAAATCACTGCTAAATGATCGGTGGCGGCTGTAACGCAGGCCAGGTGCAGTCGGAAATGTGTAATGCCACATTGACCAGCCTTGCCAACTCTGCGGGCGCGGCCTAATTCTGATCCTAGACAGCACGGATCTAGCGCACATGAAAGGTCACCTGGGCCAGCGCGGCGCCGAGCCCGAACGGCAGTAGTATCGCTCGGGTCGCGGTGGGGGCCGGGCTACGCATGTCTTCAGCCAAAGCAGCCACGTCTCGGTGCAACTGTTCAATGCTGGCTTGAGTCGTGGGAGGTAAGGACATACAGCGTCTTCCTGTCGGGATCAGATCGCGCCTTGTGCGCGGCTCCGAGGCGGGTCGTGCGTCATTTTTCCTGCCTGTCGTCTAGGTTATATTTTGCGCGGACGGCGGGTTATCGGATGACGTCCGCCAAGGTTGTAGGCAAACTCCGAGAATTGCGTAATGGGCGCATTTGGGCACTTTGCCGCCTTGTTGGGCTTTTTTTCGACGGGATACTCTCCGGACGTCGCTGCCAATCAGCTTACGTCCAAACACCCAATGAGGGGATCGCCTGCACCGGCTGCAACCGCTCAAGCACTTCCCCCGTCAACACAACCTCATACGTATCCGCCGGCCGCCCCCACTGCTCCACAATGACCATGCGCTCTACCAGAAGCCCTGCCAGTCCAGTAATCGTCTCGGCCAATTCCTCTACGATTTCTTGAGTGCGCAACCACAAGCGATCATTAATTTCTGTCAGCTCAGCAATGATGCGATCAGACGACGCTGGATCCGTATCGGGATAGGCGATATTTCGAAGCAAGTACCGCAATTCTCTTATTTTTGCGTGATCCTGTTCCGCTCCAAACTCTCCGTTCAGGATGGCTGCCGCTTTCGACTTATGGACGCGTTTCTCGGGCGAGTGCTTTGCAGGCAAGGTCTGCGCCATGGCGCCAGCGAAGAGGACCATTATCCGGGCTTCCAAATGTTCCTTCATGGCTTCGAGCGACGAAATGGACCGCGTCAAGGTAATGGAGGCCCCGCCATGATGCGTCAGGCCCATGGTCACTTTCAGGGTCACATCACCCGTTTCAAAACCCAGGGCTCGGGCTACGACGTAATGCCCCATTTCGTGATTGGCAATCTGCAGTGCATAGTCGCGCAGAGCCGCAGGCATGCTCTTCATTTCGATCCCCTCGCTTCACAGCCCCTGGTTGCGCATTCGACTACGAGTGACAATTTGTGTCCATCCAATTAACCCGTTGAGGGCATGGACTGCCTGTAATATGCCAGCCCATTGCTCTGTACCGCTGGAGATGCCCCTTTGCCTGACACTCGCCCGCCCGTTCTCGACGAAATCGACCGCCAATTGATCGCCGCCTTGCAGATCAATGCCCGTGAAAGTGTGGCCATGCTTGCCCGGCAACTGGGCATCGCCCGGACCACCGTTACTTCGCGCCTGGCCCGGTTGGAAAAGGCCAAGGTGATCACCGGTTACGGTGTGCGACTGGGTCAGCGTGTGGTGGATGGCGGATTGCAGGCTTACGTCGGGATTACGGTGCAACCGAGGTCTGGCAAGGAAGTGCTGCGACGACTTAGCGCCATGGCTCAGGTGCAGCAGCTGTGTGCGGTGAGTGGCGAGTTTGATTATGTGGCGTGGTTGCGCACCGATTCGCCGGAGCAGCTGGATCAGTTGCTGGATCAGATCGGCAGTGTGGATGGGGTGGAGAAGACGACGACTTCGATCATCCTGAGCAGCAAGATTGATCGGGGGCAGCCGGTTTGAGGCCTTCGGTGTCTGGTCGGGACTCTTCGCGGGCAAGTCGGATCGCTGCACTGCTCACACCGACAATATGTAGTGATACATCGTCATATTGATAAAACAATTAGCAAAACGACGACACATTGCGTCTTATTAACGTGCTCTACGCTCTCTAGAATGGCTGCCATCTTTTCCTATACTCAGACGCGCATCCTGCGTCGGGTCGCCAGCAAGGTCAGCCATGAACAAGAACAATCGCCATCCTGCAGACGGTAAAAAACCAGTCACTATTTTCGGCCCGGATTTTCCTTTCGCCTTCGACGACTGGATCGAGCACCCAGCCGGCCTGGGGAGCATTCCAGCGCACAATCACGGCGCCGAAGTGGCGATCGTCGGGGCTGGCATTGCCGGTCTGGTGGCCGCCTATGAACTAATGAAACTGGGCCTCAAACCGGTCGTCTACGAAGCCTCGAAAATGGGCGGTCGTCTGCGCTCCCAGGCGTTCAACGGTGCCGAAGGCATCATCGCCGAGCTCGGCGGCATGCGCTTCCCGGTGTCGTCCACTGCGTTTTACCACTACGTCGACAAGCTCGGCCTCGAGACCAAGCCCTTCCCGAACCCGCTGACCCCCGCGTCTGGCAGCACAGTGATCGATCTGGAAGGCAAAACCCATTACGCACAGAAACTGGCGGATCTTCCTGCACTGTTCCAGGAAGTCGCTGACGCCTGGGCCGATGCCCTGGAAGACGGTTCGCGCTTCGGCGAGATCCAGCAGGCGATCCGCGATCGCGACGTGCCACGCCTCAAGGAATTGTGGAACACCCTCGTGCCGTTGTGGGACGACCGCACGTTCTACGATTTCGTCGCCACCTCCAAAGCCTTCGCCAAGCTATCGTTCCATCATCGCGAAGTGTTCGGCCAGGTCGGTTTCGGCACCGGTGGCTGGGACTCGGACTTCCCCAACTCGATGCTGGAAATCTTCCGCGTGGTGATGACCAACTGCGACGATCACCAGCACCTGGTGGTCGGCGGCGTGGAACAAGTGCCGCAAGGCATCTGGCGCCATGTGCCGGAGCGTTGCGTGCACTGGCCGGAAGGCACCAGCCTCAGCTCGTTGCACAACGGCGCGCCGCGTACCGGCGTGAAGAAAATTGCCCACGCGGCAGGCGGCCGTTTTGCGGTCACCGACAACTGGGGCGATACCCGCGAATACGCAGCGGTGCTGACCACTTGCCAGAGCTGGCTGCTGACCACCCAAATCGAATGCGACGAGAGCCTGTTCTCGCAAAAGATGTGGATGGCCCTGGACCGTACCCGCTACATGCAGTCGTCGAAAACTTTCGTGATGGTCGACCGCCCGTTCTGGAAGGACAAAGACCCGGAAACCGGCCGCGACCTGATGAGCATGACCCTCACTGATCGCCTGACCCGTGGCACGTATTTGTTCGATAACGGCGACGACAAGCCTGGGGTGATTTGCCTGTCGTACTCGTGGATGAGCGACGCGCTGAAAATGCTTCCACAGCCAGTGGAAAAGCGCGTGAAGCTGGCGCTGGATGCGCTGAAGAAGATCTACCCGAAAGTCGACATCGCCGCGCGCATCATCGGCGATCCGATCACCGTGTCGTGGGAAGCCGACCCGCATTTCCTCGGGGCTTTCAAAGGCGCCCTGCCCGGCCACTATCGCTACAACCAGCGCATGTACGCGCACTTCATGCAGGACGACATGCCGCCCGAGCAGCGCGGGATTTTCATCGCCGGCGATGACGTTTCATGGACACCGGCGTGGGTTGAAGGCGCGGTGCAGACCTCGCTCAACGCGGTGTGGGGCATCATGAAACACTTCGGCGGTGAAACTCACGCCGAAAACCCGGGTCCAGGAGATGTGTTCAACGAGATCGGTCCGATCGCCCTGCCCGAGTAAGAGGAATCCGAAATGCGCGTAGCCCTTTACCAATGCCCACCGCTGCCCCTGGATGTCGCGGGCAACCTGCAACGCCTGCATCAACTGGCGCTGGAGGCCAAAGGCGCGGATTTGCTGGTGCTGCCGGAGATGTTCCTGACCGGCTACAACATCGGCATTGATGCGGTCAGCGTGCTGGCGGAGGTGCACAACGGTGAGTCGGCGCAGCAAATCGCGCGCATCGCCAAGGCAGCCGGGATCGCCATTCTGTATGGCTACCCCGAGCGTACCGAGGACGGGCAGATCTACAACGCCGTGCAGTTGATCGACGCCCATGGCGAGCGGCTGTGCAACTACCGCAAGACTCATCTGTTCGGTGACCTCGATCACTCGATGTTCAGCCCCGGGCCGGATGAGTTTCCGTTGGTTGAACTCAACGGCTGGAAGCTCGGCTTCTTGATCTGCTACGACCTGGAGTTCCCGGAAAACGCCAGGCGTCTGGCGCTGGCCGGTGCCGAGCTGATCCTGGTGCCGACGGCGAACATGATTCCCTACGATTTCATCGCCGACGTCACCGTCCGCGCCCGGGCCTTCGAAAACCAGTGTTATGTGGCTTACGCCAACTACTGTGGGAGCGAGGGCGAGATCCAGTATTGCGGCCAGAGCAGCATCGCCGCGCCGGATGGCAGCCGTATCGCCCAGGCCGGTCTTGATGAAGCGCTGATTGTCGGTGAGCTGGATCGCCAGCTGATGATCGATTCCCGCGCAGCCAATCGCTACTTCCTCGATCGTCGTCCCGAGCTTTACGGCGCGCTGAACAAGCGCTGATCCACTTAGGGGGCGTTCTCAATCAGTTTCCCCGGCGCAGTGTGGAAACTCATTGAGAACGCCCCCTAATCCGCTAGCATTAGAGCTTCTCTGTTCTGGAAGTGCTCATGCCTGCGCTGAATCACCCCCACCTTCACACTGAAACCCTGGCCAACGGTCTGCGGGTGACGCTGCGTCATGCTCCCGGTTTGAAGCGCGGCGCCGCTGCGTTGCGGGTCGCTGCCGGCAGTCACGACGTGCCATCGGCCTGGCCGGGGCTGGCGCACTTTCTCGAGCATTTGCTGTTCCTGGGTACAGAGCGCTTTCCCGCAGGACAAGGGCTGATGGCCTATGTGCAAGGTCATGGCGGGCAGGTGAATGCGCGCACCAGCGAACGGACGACGGACTTCTTTTTCGAACTGCCGCCCCAGGCGTTCAGCGCTGGGCTGGAGCATCTGTCAGACATGCTCGCCCATCCGCGTATGAATCCGGACGATCAGCGGCGGGAACGGGAAGTGCTGCACGCCGAATTTGTCGCCTGGTCGCGGGATGCCACAGCCCAACAGCAATTCGCGCTGTTCGACGGGCTCTCGGCGGCTCACCCGTTACGGGCGTTTCATGCTGGCAACCGTTACAGCCTGCCGATTCCGCAGCCCGAGTTTCAGCAAGCGTTGAAGGACTTCCATCAGCAGTTTTATCAGACCGGGCAAATGACGTTGAGCCTGGCCGGCCCGCAGAGTCTCGAAGCATTGAAAGGGATGGCGCAGGCGTTTGCCATTGCCATTCCCGCCGGTAAAAAAGTCCCCCAGGCAAAGCCCAGCCTGTTGATGGATTCATCGGCCAATAGTTATCAACAGGCTGGAGAACGTCGACTGGATCTGCTGTTCACCTTCGAAGGGCTGCCCGACTCATCGCCCGAAGCGCTGGCGTTCCTGTGCCATTGGCTGACCGCCGCAAAACCCGGCGGCCTGTTGGCGCAGCTGCGAGACAGCGGGCTGGCAGACAACCTGAAAGCCGCGCCGCTCTACTGCTATGCCGGGCAAGCCTTGCTGCACATCGAATTCACGCTGCCCGCAAACGCCACGCAATCGGGCAACGTGATCCGCGAACGGCTTCTGGATTGGCTGGGCTTTTTTGCCTCCCGTCAGGATTGGGCCCAATTGCGCGAAGAATACGCAGCCCTGCAGCAGCGCCAACAACAAGTCAGCAGCGCCTTGCAACTGGCCCAACGGGACAGCGAGCAACTTGAACCGGGGTTGTCCGAACAGGGCGTTGTCGCCCTCAAGGCAATCCTGCAACAAATCGGCGCTGTGGATAACTTCACCGGCCAGTGGCAACTACCGCCCCCCAACCCGTTTTTGCGTACCGAGACTCCAGCCCCGAATGCCGGCTTGATTCGCGGCCAGACCAGCGCCCACCGTGGCCTGCGGACCTTTGCCCAGGATCGCTCGCGCAGTCGCCGCGAACGTTCGCCGATGCAGTTCAGTCAGGCGTTGCCGGATAACACGGATGAAGGCGCGGTTTATCTGCGCTGGCGCCTGGAGTCCGCGCCTCACGGCCGTCTTCAGACCAATCTGGAAAACAACCTGGGGCCGTTGCGCGAGGATGCACGTCAGGCCGGTGTCGACGTTTCCTTCAGCGCATCGGGCAATGAGTGGCTGCTGAAACTGACGGGCCTGCAGGAGCCGATGCCAACAGTCCTCGAACATGTGCTGAAAGCGCTGACAAAACCTGATGCCCGTTTCTTACAGGAAGCACCGACGGCCACCCCATTGATGCCGATTCGACAGCTGCTCAAGGCGTTGCCCGATCTATGCACTGAGCACACCGCAGCCTCGGATGACTTGCAGCAACTCTGGTCGAGTGCGCGCTGGGATGGCCTGGCGACCGGATTGTCGGCCCAGACGCAAGCGGCGATGGGGTTGGCGTTGAGTCGTGTGCCGGGAACGCCAGACCATCAATCGACGTCACCTCTATCGATCGGCTCACAGCATCTCTGGAGCGCCATCGATACCGGCTCCAGCGAACACGCGCTGTTACTCTTTTGTCCGACGGCAACCCATGACATCGCCGACGAAGCTGCCTGGCGCTTGCTCGCACACGTGTGCCAGACACCGTTCTATCAACGCTTGCGGGTGGAGCTGCAACTCGGTTACGCGGTGTTCAGTGGCCTGCGCCAGATCAACGGTCAGACCGGGCTGTTGTTCGGCGTGCAATCGCCGAGCGTCGCGCCTCTGGACTTGTTGCAGCACATCGAACAATTCCTCGGCGAGCTCGAAAGGATGATCGAAAGCATCGATGAGCTGACCTTCATCGCCCAACGCCAAGCCCTGGCCGATCAATTCGACAGCACCGCCCTGCCCAACACCCAGGCCGCCGAACTGCTCTGGCAAGGCAAACTGGCCGGCCACTCGTCGGATTATCTGGGCCTTTTACCTCAAGCGATTCTGAAGATCGACCGCAAAGCCTTGCTGGCCGCGGCACAGCGACTGAATAGGGCCGAAGGTGGCTGGCGCTGTCTGGCCAGCGGACCTTGCCCGACTACGCGCTGGCAAGTGGCAAAATGATCATTACCGGCGCTGCAATTAGCTTTCTCAAAGATTCGCAGCCAATCACTCTGTAATTTTGAGTAACATAGCCACCTAACTATCTGAACATCTCCGGCTGGAGGTGGACTATATGTGTAGGTCTCAACTGTCCCATCCACCTGAAGGAGCGCTTCTATGTCCTGGTCCAAACCTGCTTACACCGACCTGCGTATCGGCTTCGAAGTCACCATGTACTTCGCAAGCCGCTAAGCTCTGCCGTTTGGTAGAGAATGCAGTGCTACGCCTCGGCTTGCCGGGGCGTTTTTATTTTCAGTTTTCAATGATGGAGCGGCCATGTTTGTCCAGATTCTAGGTTCCGCCGCCGGCGGCGGTTTCCCCCAGTGGAACTGCAACTGCGCGAACTGCGCAGGTTTTCGCGACGGCAGCCTGCGGGCCGAAGCGCGTACCCAGTCGTCCATCGCGATTTCCGATGATGGCGTGAACTGGGTGCTGTGCAATGCTTCGCCGGACATCCGCGCCCAGCTCCAGAGTTTCGCGCCGATGCAGCCGGGCCGCGCGCTGCGTGATACCGGCATCAGCGCAATCATCCTGATGGACAGCCAGATCGACCACACCACCGGCCTGCTCAGCTTGCGCGAAGGCTGCCCGCATCAGGTCTGGTGCACCGACATGGTCCATGAAGACCTGAGCACCGGGTTCCCGTTGTTCACCATGCTGACCCACTGGAACGGCGGGTTGAACTGGAACCGTATCGAACTCGATCAGAGCTTCACCGTGCCGGCCTGCCCGAACCTGCGCTTCACCCCGCTGCCCCTGCGCAGCGCCGCCCCTCCGTACTCGCCGCACCGCGTTGACCCGCATCCGGGCGACAACATCGGCCTGATCGTCGAAGACCTGAGCACCGGCGGTAAACTGTTCTACGCACCGGGCCTGGGCAAGGTCGATGCTCCGCTGTTGAAAATCATGGCCAGCAGCGATTGCCTGTTGGTGGACGGTACGATGTGGGACGACGACGAAATGCAACGCCGTGGTGTCGGCACGCGCACGGGTCGGGAAATGGGCCACCTGGCGCAGAACGGCCCCGGCGGCATGCTCGAAGTGCTGGAACAACTGCCCAAACAGCGCAAAGTGCTTATCCACATCAACAACACCAACCCGATTCTCGATGAGGATTCGCCAGAGCGTGCGGAGCTGGCCCGTCGTGAAGTTGAAGTGGCCTATGACGGCATGAGTATTGTGCTGTAGCGGATGGCCTCTTCGCGGGCCAGCCACGCTCCCACAGGGATAGCGCTATCTCTGTAGGAGCAGGCCTGCCCGCGAAGGCGTCAGACCAGACACCAAAGAATCCACCGGTTGTTCCCGGAGAACCGCAATGACTGATACCCCAATGTCCCCCGCCGAATTCGAAGCGGCCCTGCGCGCCAAGGGCGCCTACTACCACATCTATCATCCGTATCACGTGGCGATGTATGAAGGCCGGGCGACCCGCGAGCAGATCCAGGGCTGGGTCGCCAACCGCTTTTACTATCAGGTGAACATCCCGCTCAAGGACGCCGCGATCCTGGCCAACTGCCCGGACCGCGAGATTCGTCGCGAGTGGATTCAGCGCCTGCTGGACCATGACGGCGCCCCCGGCGAAGACGGCGGTATCGAAGCCTGGTTGCGTCTTGGGCAAGCGGTCGGCCTCGACCCGGATCAGTTGCGCTCCCAGGAGCTGGTGCTGCCCGGCGTGCGTTTCGCCGTGGATGCCTACGTCAACTTCGCCCGCCGGGCCCGTTGGCAGGAAGCCGCTAGCAGCTCATTGACCGAGCTGTTCGCGCCGCAAATCCACCAATCGCGCCTCGACAGTTGGCCGCAGCATTACCCGTGGATCGACCCGGCCGGCTACGAATATTTCCGCACACGCCTGGGCCAGGCTCGCCGGGATGTGGAACACGGTCTGGCGATCACGCTGCAGCATTACACTACGCGGGAAGGCCAGGAGCGCATGCTGGAAATTCTCCAGTTCAAACTGGACATTCTTTGGAGCATGCTCGATGCCATGAGCATGGCCTACGAACTGAACCGCCCGCCGTACCACAGCGTGACCGAACAGCGGGTCTGGCATAAAGGAATCACCTTATGAGTTTTGATCGCAGCAAAACCCCGACCTGGCGTCCCGGCTACCGTTTCCAGTACGAACCGGCGCAAAAGGGCCATGTATTGCTCTACCCCGAAGGCATGATCAAACTCAATGAGAGCGCCGCGCTGATCGGCGGCTTGATCGATGGCCAGCGAGATGTCGCGGCCATCATCGCCGAGCTCGACAAACAGTTCCCCGGCGTGCCCGAGCTCGGTGACGACATCGAGCAATTCATGGAGGTCGCCCGTGCTCAGCACTGGATCGAACTTGCCTGATTCCGTGTCAGACAAGTTACCGCCCAAGCCCGAAATCGGCCTGCCCCTTTGGCTGCTGGCGGAGCTGACCTATCGCTGCCCGTTGCAATGCCCGTACTGCTCCAATCCGCTGGATTTCGCCGAGCAAGGCCAGGAGTTGACCACCGAGCAGTGGATCAAGGTCTTTCGCGAAGCCCGGGAAATGGGCGCGGCGCAGTTGGGGTTTTCCGGTGGTGAACCGCTGGTACGCCAGGACCTCGCCGAGTTGATCGCTGAGGCGCGCAAACTGGGGTTCTACACCAACCTGATCACCTCCGGCATCGGCCTCACCGAGCAGAAAATCAGCGACTTCAAAAAGGCCGGCCTGGACCACATCCAGATCAGCTTCCAGGCCAGCGACGAGCAGGTGAACAACCTGCTGGCCGGCTCGAAAAAGGCCTTCGCGCAAAAACTCGAAATGGCCCGTGCGGTGAAGGCGCACGGCTATCCGATGGTGCTGAACTTCGTCACCCATCGGCACAACATCGACAAAATCGACCGGATTATCGAGCTGTGCATTGCCCTTGAGGCAGACTTCGTCGAACTCGCGACGTGCCAGTTCTATGGTTGGGCTCAGCTCAATCGGGTCGGCCTGCTACCGACCAAGGAACAATTGGTTCGCGCCGAACGCATCACCAACGAATACCGCGCGAAACTGGAAGCCGAAGGGCATCCGTGCAAGCTGATTTTCGTGACGCCGGACTATTACGAAGAGCGTCCGAAAGCCTGCATGAATGGCTGGGGCAGTATTTTTCTGACGGTCACACCAGACGGAACCGCCCTGCCCTGTCATGGCGCCCGACAGCTGCCGGTGCAGTTTCCCAACGTGCGCGACCACAGCATGCAGCACATCTGGTACGACTCGTTCGGCTTCAACCGCTTTCGCGGTTACGACTGGATGCCCGAGCCGTGCCGCTCCTGCGACGAGAAAGAAAAGGACTTCGGCGGCTGCCGTTGCCAGGCGTTCATGCTCACGGGTGACGCGAGCAATGCCGACCCGGTGTGCAGCAAGTCGAAACATCACGGCGTGATCCTCAAGGCCCGCGAAGAAGCCGAGCACGCGACCCAGACCATCGAGCAACTGGCCTTTCGCAATGAACGAAACTCACGCCTCATCGCCAAAAGCTGAACCCTTGAGCGCCGCCAGGGCCGTCGCGGCCGGCATCGACTTCGCCGAGTTGCAGGTCGGGCCACATGGCCTGTTCTGGAACGAGTACCGCCCCGAAGATGCTGCCTGCCGAGTCTGGCAGTGGCGCGACGGTCAGGCCCATTGCCTGACGCCACCCACGTTCAGTGTGCGCAGCCGGGTGTACGAATATGGCGGTGGCGCGTTTTGTCTGACCGATGACGGGCTGGTGTTCGTCAACGAGGCCGATCAGCAGCTGTATCGGCAATCGCTGAGCGATGAGACGCCTGAGGTGCTGACTTCAAGTGAATGCCGGTACGGCGATCTGCAGTTCGCCAACGGGCAAGTGCTGGCGGTGGAAGAAAACCGCGATCGGCATCGCCTGGTGGCGATCGATCTGGCCGATGGCCGACGCCATCTGCTGGCCGAAGGCGCTGATTTCTACGCGGCACCGACCTTGAGTCCTGACGGTCGACGTTTGGCCTGGATCGAGTGGAATCGCCCGGATCAGCCCTGGACCGCAACACGCCTGATGGTTGCCGAACGCCAGCGCGATCACACCTTTGCGCAGCCGCATTGTGTGGCCGGTGACGGTGCTCAGGAGTCACTGCAACAACCGGGATTCGATGACAGCGGCCGTCTGTATTGTCTGACCGATCGCGGCGGTTTCTGGCAGCCGTGGGTGGAGTCGACAGAAGGACTGAGCCCACTCCCGAGCGCTGCTGCCGACCATGGACCGGCGCCCTGGCAATTGGGTGGTTGCACCTGGTTACCGTTGAGCGAAGACACTTATCTGGCGAGTTGGACCGAAGAGGGTTTTGGGCGACTGGGGCTTTGTCATGGCGATGGCTCCCGTGAGGATTTCACGGGCGACTACAGCCGCTTCCGCCATCTCGCACAGGATGACCAGTTCATCTACTGCATCGCCGCTTCACCAGTCAGTTCGGCGTCGGTGATTGCCATTGACCGCAAGACCCGTCAGGTGAAGACCCTCGCCGGTGGTGATGTCCCCCTGCCGGCCGATCAGATCAGCCGCCCGCAAACCCTGCGTTATCCGAGCGGTTCGGGCGAGGCCCACGGTTTCTTCTACCCGGCGATGACCGGTGACACGAAACCGCCGTTGGTGGTGTTCATTCACGGCGGCCCGACTTCGGCCTGCTACCCGATGTTCGACCCGCGAATCCAGTATTGGGCACAACGCGGCTTCGCCGTGGCCGATCTCAACTACCGAGGCAGCAGCGGCTACGGCCGTGCTTATCGCCAGGCGCTGCATTTGAGCTGGGGCGACGTGGACGTGGAAGATGCCTGCGCAGTGGTCGGCTACCTGGCCGGGCGCGGACTGATCGACGGCGATAAAGCGTTTATCCGTGGTGGCAGCGCCGGCGGGTACACCGCATTGTGCGCATTGGCCTTTCACAAGGTCTTTCGTGCGGGCGCCAGCCTGTATGGCGTCAGCGATCCCGTTGCGCTGGGCCGCGTCACCCACAAGTTCGAAGGCGATTATCTGGACTGGTTGATCGGCGACCCGGTAGAGGACGCTGAACGCTACGCCGCGCGCACGCCGCTGCTGCACGCGAACAACATCAGCGTTCCAATGATCTTCTTTCAGGGTGAACTGGACGCCGTGGTGGTGCCGCAACAGACCCGCGACATGGTCAAGGCATTACAGGACAACGGCATTCTGGTCGAAGCCCACTACTACGCAGACGAACGCCATGGCTTTCGCAAGGCCGGCAATCAGGCCCATGCGCTGGAGCAGGAATGGTTGTTTTATCGGCGGGTGATGGAGTTGGCGGACTGAAATCGTAGTGCCCCATTCGCGGGCAACCATTGATCCTGCTATCGCTCAAGCACTGAAATGCCTTCGGCAAAACGCAGAGACAAAAAAACGCCCCACGCGAAAAGAATCAAACGTGGGGCGCTGCGTTATACCGCGAGACGGTTCGGAAATTCGTGCAGGGCGGGTTTGATCAGACCGCAATACCTTTGCGGCACTGCAGTTGCGCGGTGCGCACGCGGGAGAAGGCGCGGGCCAGACGCAGGAGCATTTCGTCGATATTGGCCTTGCTGACCGTAAGGGCCGGGGTAAAGCGCAGGCAATCGGCTTGCGGCGCATTGAGCAGCAAGCCTTCGTACAACGCAGCCTTGACTACGGCGTCGGCCGAATCGTCGGACAGATCGAGCCCCCAGAGCAGCCCTTGCCCGCGCAATTCGCCGTGACCATAGCGATGGGCCAGACGACTCAGGCCTTCGCCCAGATGCTGAGCGGTTTCCCGCATATGATCGATAAAGCCCTTGTCCTGCACGCTGTCGAGCACGACAAGCCCGACGGCACTCATCAACGCATTGCCATGATGAGTACCGCTCATTTCGCCGATTTCGAAACAACAGGCCTTGCCTCGCGCCAACAATGCCGCCAATGGCACGCCACCACCGAGCCCTTTGCCGAGCACCACGATATCCGCCCGTACGCCGTAGGACTGTTCGGCAAGCAATGTGCCGCAGCGCCCGACGCCGGTTTGCACTTCGTCAAATATCAGCAGAATGCCAAGCTCACGACACAAGCGCTCGACGCCCTTGAGGTAGTGCTCGGTAGCGGGAATCACCCCGGCCTCGCTCTGGATCGGTTCGAGCATGATCGCGACCGTCTGGGCATCCACGGCCGCATGCAAGGCGGGCAGGTCATTGAACGGGACATGGCTGAAGCCCGGCAACTGTGGCTCGAATCGGTTGATCAGATTCGAACTGTCCGACGCAGAAATCGTCCCCAGGCTACGGCCATGACAGCCTTTGCTGGCCACAATGATCCGCGAAGCGCCGCCACGATGTTGCTGGCCCCATTTGCGCGCCAGTTTGATCGCCGCTTCACAGGCTTCGCTGCCACTGTTGAGCAGGTACGCCTGGTCACTGCCGGTACTGGCGCAGAGCCGGTCGGCGAGGTTGAGCATGCCGCGGTTGTGCAGTCCGAAACCCGGATTGATCAGCGACTGAGCCTGCTCCGAAATCGCTTTGACCAGTGCTGAAGGGCTATGTCCGAGGCTATTGGCGCCGCCACCCTGTGAGAAATCCAGGTAAGCGCGGTTATCGCTGTCCCACAACCAGGAGCCTTGGCCACGCACGAAAATCTGTTTCGGTCGTTCGACACTGGGCATCAGGCACTCGCTGGAAAAGTTGTCGCTTCTGGCCGGCAGGGAAGTGTCCATCGCCAGGTCATCAAGGCTCGGTGGCTTGCGTCGCAGGTTGAACAGATTCATCGGATAAAACCTCGTCCGAGGTTTTTTGCCTTGCCTATGTAAACACCATCGCTGTAAACGGTATTCATCGTGCTTTATGGCCCTGTAAGCCTTGTGAATGCGGTTAGACTAGGCGTAGGCAAGGCACTGAGCCATTTCGATTTCTCAGCATTTTCGATAAGTATTACTTATGGATTTCAAACAACTGCGTTATTTCGTCGCGGTCTACGAAGAGGGCCACGTCGGTCGGGCCGCCGAGCGGCTTTCTATCTCCCAGCCTGCGTTGTCCCAGCAGATCCGCCAACTCGAACAGAACCTCGATGTAAGCCTGTTCGAACGCAGCAGCAAGCGTCTGCTGCCAACCCTGGCGGCCCACACGTTGTACAACCATGCCCTGCCCTTGCTCGATGGCTTGCAACGCGCGCGCGAAGCCTTGGGCAATTTCAAGGGCAAGGCGCTGCGAACCTTGGCCATTGGCGTACTGCAGACCGTCCACTCCAGCCTGGTGCCGCAAATGCTCGAACGCGTGCGCAAGGCACAGCCGCATCTGGTGGTGCAGATCTATGAACTGACCGGCCTGGAAATCGAGCGGCGACTACTCAATGGTTCGCTGGACATCGGGATCAGTTACCTGCCGCCCCGTCAGCCGGGTTTGCACGGCGTGCCGTTGTACGAAGATGAGCTGACCCTTGTCATCCCGGCGGACCATCCGTTGCGCGAATTCAAGAAGGTCTCCATGAGCCAGGCGGCCGAGTTGCCCATGTTGCTGTTGGGTGAAGAGTTCCAGGTGCGGCAGATCTGGCAGGCACAACTGGCCAGTCTTGGGCGCCGGCCGCAGGTGCAGGCCGAGCTGAACAACATGGCGGGGATTCTCGACAGCCTGCCGCACACGCGGCTGGCGACTGTGCTGCCCGGACGCTCGCAAAAGACCCATGGCGACCAAGAGTTGCTGTGGAAACCACTGAGTGAGCCGCGGGTGCCGCTGAAAGTGGGGTTGGTGTGTCGGGATGTGCAGCGGCAACAGGCTTCGCTGGCGTTGTTGCGGACATTGCTGGAAGAGGTGATGGATGAACACATGCGTAGCCCGACGGCCCTGGACGGGTTGAGCTGAACTTTTCTTCAGGCAAAAGAAAACCCCGCCGAAGCGGGGCTTTGCAGACTGTTTCCCTGACATCCATTTCACTCCGCCATCCTGGCAGAATCCTACGTGTCCGTGTTGTTGCTTTGCGCTTCCTGCGCGACGTCCATGTGAAGTAGATTAGCTCTGGATCCAATCTGCGCATATGGGAAAACAGCAGCACGTCATGTAAGAGAATGCTTACATGACGTTACAGACGTCAGAACTGTCCTGCGTCCAACAGGAACAACGATTCGCTTCCTGCCTTTACCGACGCGCTCAACGAGTGAATACGTGGCAGCAGACGAGCGAAATAGAACCGCGCCGTACCGAGCTTGCTCGCGTAGAAATCGTCCTGCGCTTCTTTGCCGAAGGCTGCCTTGGCCATCAGTGCCCACATGTAGGCATAGGCGGTGTAACCGAATGCTTGTAGATACTCGACCGAAGCAGCGCCGATTTCGTTCGGGTTGTTTTTCGCCCGGTCCAGCAGCCATGCGGTCAGATCGTCGAGGGTGCCCACTGCATCGTTCAGCGGTTTGGTGAACTCCGCCAAATCAGCACTGGCCGTCGCGGTGAAATGACGAATCTCGTCAGCGAACAGTTTGTAGAACGCCCCGCCGCTGCCGACGATCTTGCGCCCGACAAGGTCCAGCGCCTGAATACCATTGGTGCCTTCGTAGATCTGCGTGATACGCACGTCACGAACCAGTTGCTCCTGGCCCCACTCACGGATGTAGCCGTGGCCGCCAAAAATCTGCTGGCCATGAACTGTGGTTTCAAGCCCCAAATCGGTCAGGAATGCCTTGGCAACAGGCGTCAACAGTGCGACCAGGTCTTCTGCGCGCTTGCGGGTGGTGGCGTCTTCGCTGAACTTGGCGGTGTCCAGTTGCATCGCCACGTAAGTGGAAAATGCACGGCCGCCTTCGTTCGAGGCTTTCATGGTCAGCAGCATGCGACGCACGTCAGGGTGGACGATGATCGGGTCAGCCACTTTGTCCTTGTTCTGCGCGCCGGTCGGCGAACGGCTCTGCAGGCGGTCGCGAGCGTATTCAATGGCGTTCTGGTAGGAACGTTCACCCGAGGCAAGGCCCTGGATGCCAACACCCAGACGCTCGTAGTTCATCATGGTGAACATCGCCGCCAGGCCTTTGTTCGGCTCGCCGACCAGGTAACCCACGGCTTCGTCGAAGTTCATCACGCAGGTTGCGGATGCCTGGATACCCATCTTGTGTTCGATCGAACCACAGGTCGCCGGGTTGCGCGCACCGAGGCTGCCATCGGCATTGACCATGAACTTCGGCACCAGGAACAGCGAAATACCTTTCGGCCCTGCTGGCGCGTCTGGCAGTTTGGCCAATACCAGGTGGATGATGTTTTCGGTCAGGTCGTGCTCGCCGCCGGTGATGAAGATCTTGGTGCCGCTGACCTTGTAGGAACCGTCAGCCTGAGGTTCGGCCTTGGTGCGGATAATCCCCAGATCAGTACCGGCGTGTGGCTCGGTCAGGCACATGGAACCGGCCCAGACACCGGCGTACATGTTCGGCAGGTACGCGGCTTTCAGCTCTTCGCTGGCGTGGGCGTTGATCGACAGGCAGGCGCCGGCGGTCAGCATCGGGTACAGACCGAACGACAGGCTGGCGGAGTTGACCATTTCTTCGACCTGCGCCGAAACCGCCTTGGGCATGCCCATGCCGCCGTAGGTTGGATCGCCACCGACACCGACCCAACCGCCTTCAGCGTAGGTCTGATACGCCTGTGGGAAACCGGCCGGGGTGGTGACGGCACCGTCGGCCCAGTGGCAACCTTCTTCGTCAGCCGCACGGCTCAGGGGCGCGATGCTTTTGCTGGTGACCTTGCCGGCTTCTTCCAGAATGGCTTCGACGGTTTCAGCATCGACGGTCTCGGCGAGCGCAGGCAGTTCGGCCCAGAGTTTGGCGACCTCGAAAACTTCATTGAGGACGAAGCGCATATCGCGCAGGGGCGCTTTGTAGTCAGCCATGGCAAACCTCGCAAGATCTAAACAGGTGGTTCGTAGGAATAGTGATTTCGCTGTGTCCGAGTGTACCTCAACAACTTTTACGACACATAGGGTCAGCCCATGACCGATTTGTTATTTTTAGTCACTGACCTGTTCTTCATAAAGAAGCCCGCAGCAAGGCGGGCTTCTTTATGGCCGATTTGAATGATTAAAGTGCAAACGACTCCGCCGGCAACTTCATCAGGCAATCGCTACCCGCCTCGATGGCCGCCCGATGAGCAGCCGTCCGCGGCAGTAAACGCTTGAAGTAAAACTCGCTGGTCGCCAGTTTGCCTCGGCAGTAATCGGCATCACCGCTGCCCGCCTCCAACTGCGACTGAGCCACCAGCGCCATGCGTAGCCACAGGTAGCCGTGGATGATGTAGCCGCAGTACATCAGGTAATCCACCGAAGCGGCGCCGACCTCATCCGGATTTTTCATCGCAGCCATGCCGATCCTGGTGGTCAATTCACCCCACTGCTGATTCAGATCGTTGAGTTGCGCCACATAACCGCCAAGTTGCGGGTGCTCAGCGTTTGCCGCACAGAACTTGTGGACGATTTTAGTGAAGCCGCGCAGCAGTTTTCCCTGACTCCCAAGGACTTTGCGCCCAAGCAGATCCAGCGCCTGTATGCCGTTGGTGCCTTCGTAGATCGGCGCGATCCGGCAGTCGCGAACCAACTGCTCCATGCCCCACTCACGAATGAAACCGTGGCCGCCAAACACCTGCATGCCGAGGTTGGTCACCTCCAGCCCGGTGTCGGTCATGAAGGCTTTGCAGATCGGTGTGAGGAACGCCAGCAAATCCTCGGCGTCCTGACGCGCCGTTTCATCCGGGCTCAGGTGCGCAGCGTCCAGCAACTGTGCGGCGAAGTAAGTCAGCGCCCGGTTGCCTTCGTTGAAGGCCTTCATGGTCAACAACATCCTGCGCACATCGGGATGCACGATGATCGGGTCAGCAGGTTTTTCCGGGGCTTTCGGGCCGGTCAGCGAGCGCATTTGCAGACGGTCGTTGGCGTATTTGACCGCACCCTGGAAGCTCGTCTCCCCCAGACACAAACCTTGCATGCCGGTGCCGAGCCGCGCGTGGTTCATCATGGTGAACATGCAGTTCAGGCCCTTATTCGGCTCACCGATCAAGAAGCCCTTGGCATCGTCGAAATTCAGCACGCAGGTGGCCGAGGCCTTGATGCCCATTTTGTGTTCGATCGAACCGCAGGAAACGCCGTTGCGCTCGCCTGCCTCACCCTCGGCATTGGGTAGAAATTTGGGCACGATAAACAGAGAAATGCCTTTGGTCCCCGCTGGCGCGTCCGGTAATTTGGCCAGCACCAGATGAATGATGTTGTCACTCATGTCGTGCTCACCGGCGGAGATGAATATCTTGCTGCCAGAGATCGCGTAACTGCCATCGGCCTGAGGCACGGCGCGGGTCTTGATGATGCCCAGATCGGTGCCGCAATGGGCTTCGGTCAGGCACATGGTGCCGGTCCATTGGCCAGCGGTGAGCCTGCTCAAGTAGGTGTGTTTCTGCTCTTCAGTGCCATGGGCATGGATGGCCGACATCGCACCGTGGGTCAGGCCGGGGTACATGCCCCAGGACGTGTTACTGGAGCCGACCATTTCGCTGATGACCAGCCCCAAGGAACTTGGCAGGCCCTGGCCACCGTAAGCCGGGTCCGCCGCCAGACCATGCCAGCCGCCTTCCACGTATTGTGCGAATGCTTGCTTGAAGCCTGTAGGCGTTGTGACTACACCGTTGTCGAAATGGCAGCCTTCTTCGTCGCCGCTGCGGTTCAGCGGTGCGAGAACGTTCTCACAGAATTTCGCGCCTTCTTCGAGAATCGCATTGACCATGTCCGGGCTGGCATCGGTGGCCCCCAGCGCGGCGTAGTTGCTGTGAAAATCAAACACGTGATCGATCAGAAAGCGCATGTCGCGCAGGGGAGCTTTGTACTCGGGCATGTTCATTTCTCCGGCAGCAGATGGCCCAAACCTACTGCCGTGCATCACACCTCACAATCACAGTCCAGACGCTGAATGCGCCATCATCACTCAACCCGCAGCGGCGTCCATGCGCACTGCGCCACGGCGGTTCTGACCGAAGGCCATCACACAGTTTCGCCCCGCCCCCTTGGCGCTGTAGAGCGCCTGGTCGGCGGATTTGAGCACTTCTTCGGGGGTGCGTTGTTCCAGGCGTTCGGCGACACCGATGCTGACGGTGACCGAAACACTCGAGGCACCCGAACCCGCGCGACGCTGGCGCCCCTGCTGGTCATCCTGGGGACGGCTGTCCTGATTGCGCAGCTGGATGTTGTAAGTGGCAATGGATTCGCGGATGACCTCCAGATGCGGCATGCACTCTTCGAGGGTCTTGCCTGCGAACACCAAGGCAAATTCCTCACCGCCGTAGCGATATGCCCTACCGCCACCACTGATTTTCGACAGCTTGCTGGCGACCAGACGCAACACTTGGTCGCCGACATCGTGGCCGTGGGTGTCGTTGAATTTCTTGAAGTGATCGACGTCGCTCATCGCCAGCACGTAATTGCGCCCCAGCCGTTGCATGCGCTCGTTCAGGGCGCGGCGCCCCGGCAGGCCGGTGAGTTCGTCGCGGAAAGCCATCTGATAGGCCTCATGGGCAACCGCGGCGGCAATCATCAACATCACCTGGCTGCACATGATGTTGAGGGTGAAGGGCAGGATGAAGGTTTTCGGCAACATCCAGAACAATCCCAACAGCCCCACCAATTGCGCAGCGTGCAAAGGTCTTGGGTTGCGCCAGTATTGCCAGGCCAATAACAGGAACGAGGCGACGAACACGGGATAAGACAATTGGATCAGGCTCATCCACGCACCATGCAACGCCGGCCAGCGGATCTCCGACAGCCACATCAGCAGCGCCTGTGGGTAACTTTGCTCCAGCCCCAGCGCCACACTGCCGAACGCCAGCAACACAGCGAAACGCGCCACCATGTCCTGGAACAGGTGAGTACGCTCTTGCCAGGCAGCGAACAAGCCAAACAGCAACGGCAACAACAGACAGCACAGATGGAACACCACCGCGGCGTCTTCACGAACCTTGCCGTTGTCGCGGTAATAGTCAGTCTGGGTGTCGAGCAGAAAGTAGGCGATGTACACCGTGACCATCAGAAACAGTTCACGCTGACGTCGATAAACCGCGCAATACGCACCGCCGAGCAACAGCACCAGAGTGGGCAGCACGTTGAACAGCGAAGTGAAGAAGACGTTGAGATCCTTGACGTAGGCAGCCGCAAGCCCCGCGAGCAACAACAGCAGCGATGGCAAAAAATGGCTGAAACGTACAGCGGAAGAACGCGGCAAGGGTAAAGCTCCGACCCGGCAAACAAAGATGGCATTGTGCCTGCATTTGGCGCAGCTAAGCACGTGCAACGTGACAGGCGTCACATCGCAGCCTCTTTAACGGCAGCAAAGTCGTTCTTCTTAGCGTTTTAGTCAGGAATATTTAAAGACGTGATCGTTTGCGTCAGGCATAAAAAAGCCGCTGCTTCCGAAGAAGCAGCGGCTTTGTGAAGAGACCGCGTAGGGCTTAGTAACCCAGTGCGAAGTCTTCTTCTTTCATGTCCATCAGGTTGTTGGCGCCCGACAGCATGGTTGCAACGTGAGTGCGGGTACGCGGCAGGATGCGCTGGAAGTAGAAGCGCGCAGTCTGCAGCTTGGCGGTGTAGAACGCCTCTTCGGTGGTACCGGCAGCCAGTTTCTCGGCCGCCAGACGCGCCATGTCAGCCCAGAAGTAGGCCAGGCAGGCGTAACCGGAGTACATCAGGTAGTCCACGGATGCTGCGCCGACTTCTTCGCGATCTTTCATGGCCGCCATACCGACCTTCATGGTCAGCTCGCCCCATTCTTTGTTCAGCGCAGCCAATGGCTCGACGAACTCTTTGACCGCGTCATTGCCTTCGTTGCTCTGGCAGAACTTGTGGACGATCTTGGTGAAGCCCTTGAGCGCTTCGCCTTGAGTCATCAGCACTTTACGGCCCAGCAGGTCGAGTGCCTGGATGCCGGTGGTGCCTTCGTACAGCATCGAAATACGGCTGTCGCGAACGTTCTGCTCCATGCCCCACTCGGCGATGAAGCCGTGGCCACCGTAGATCTGCACGCCGTGGTTGGCGGATTCGAAACCGACTTCAGTCATGAAGGCTTTGGCGATCGGCGTCATGAAGGCCAGCAATGCGTCGGCTTTCTTCTTCTCTTCTTCATCGACGCCGTATTTGACGATGTCGACTTGCTTGGCGGTGAAGTAAACCATCGCACGGTTGCCTTCGGCGAACGCCTTCATGGTCAACAACATGCGACGAACATCAGGGTGAACGATGATCGGGTCAGCGGCTTTGTCCGGCGCTTTCGGGCCAGTCAGGGAGCGCATTTGCAGGCGATCGCGAGCGTATTTCAGGCCGCCCTGGAAGCCGATCTCGGCGTGTGCCAGACCTTGCAGCGCGGTACCCAGACGTGCGGTGTTCATGAAGGTGAACATGCAGTTCAGGCCTTTGTTCGCCGGGCCGATCAGGTAACCGGTGGCCGCGTCGAAGTTCATCACGCAGGTGGCGTTGCCGTGGATGCCCATCTTGTGTTCCAGGGAACCGCAGCTCACAGCGTTGCGCGCGCCGATCGAGCCATCTGCGTTCGGCAGGAATTTCGGCACGATGAACAGCGAGATGCCTTTGGTGCCGGCAGGTGCGTCCGGCAGACGTGCCAGAACGATGTGGACGATGTTGTCGGCCATGTCGTGCTCACCGGCCGAGATGAAGATCTTGGTGCCGGACACTTTGTAGGAGCCGTCGGCCTGAGGTTCGGCCTTGGTGCGCAACATGCCCAGGTCGGTGCCGCAGTGCGGTTCGGTCAGGCACATGGTGCCGGTCCATTCGCCGGAAACCAGTTTGGTCAGGTAAGCCTCTTGCTGCTCAGGCGTGCCGTGCTCGGAAATAGTGTTCATCGCGCCATGGGACAGGCCTGGGTACATGCCCCACGACCAGTTGGCCTCGCCAACCATTTCGCTGACAGCCAGGCCCAGAGACTCCGGCAGGCCCTGGCCGCCGTGCTCTACATCGTGGGCCAGGCTAGGCCAGCCGCCTTCGACGAATTGCTTGTAGGCTTCTTTGAAACCGGTCGGGGTTTTAACGCCCGACTCGCTCCAGGTGCAGCCTTCGGTGTCACCCACGCGGTTCAGCGGAGCCAGCACCTGCTCACAAAACTTGGCGCCTTCTTCGAGAATGGCGTCAACCATGTCCGGAGTTGCGTCCTGGCAAGCCGGAAGGCTCTGATAGTGCGCTTCGTAGCCGAGCAGTTCGTCACGAACGAAGCGAATATCACGCAAGGGGGCCTTGTAGTCAGGCATAGCGATAAACCTCTGCTGATGTAACCGGGAATGAACGACCGTGGTGATTTGTTGTGACGGTCAAACAGTTGTTTGAAACATACGTTTACGCCCAAACCTTGTCAAGCGCCGATCTTTTGCCGTTCGTCTTCGATCTATGAAAATCTTGGGCGCGCAGTGGCGCAGCGTCGTTGATTGAGCAACACGTCATGTAGGAGAGATTAGTTGAGGGAGAAGGACTTACGCAGAAAAACGCCGCGAACAGGCGCGGCGCTGGGGTAGTGAATTCAATGAGGAATCAGGCGAAGGTATCGATCAACGTACCGAGCATTTCATCGGAGGCCTTGGCGACTTTGACGCCAAGTTCCACCTGGAACTTGCCTTGAGACATCTCGACCACATTGCTGGCCAGATCCGATTGCTGGCTGCGGTCTACCGAGCGCAGACGATCGACCTGAACCTCGGAGGACTGACTGGTGACCGAACGCTCGATGGTGTTGTTGGCGATCTGCCCCGAAGCCTGATCGACGCGGCTCTGCCCTGTCTGAATTGTGCTCAGACCGGCATAGAAAGCGGTGTTTCCTGAGATTTCCATGGGAGAACTCGTCCTACAAAGGATCAACAGCGGCCATTGAACCAGACACGCCGCTAAAAGGCCCGACAAAAACACTAATGGCACAGTGCCTTATCATAGGTAAAACCCACGCCAGAAACGTCAGTCCAGCAGATCCAGCTGTAGATGTTCGGCCACCGCTTCGGCCGTCACCGACTTGAGTTTCGGCACCCGCCCCAGGCACGGCGCGGGAATGCGCTCGGCCAGCGTCGCCAGGTTCTCTTCAAGACGCGAGGTCTTCGGATCGATGATGTTCGCCACCCACCCCGCCAACTGCAAACCATCCCGAGCAATTGCCTCAGCCGTCAGCAGCGCATGGTTGATGCAGCCCAGGCGCACGCCGACCACCAGGATTACCGGTAGATCCAGCGCCATGGCCAGGTCTGACAGATTATCCTGATCCGCCAACGGCACTCGCCAGCCGCCAGCGCCTTCGATCAAGGTGAAGTCCGCCTGCAGATCGAGAACCTGCCGCATTGGTGCCAGCAACGATTGCACTGTTAGCGCCACGCCAGCCTCCCGCGCCGCCAGATGCGGTGCGATCGCCGGCTCGAACGCGACCGGATTGACCTGATCGTAGGTCAACGGTATCGAGCATTCGGCCAGCAGTGCCAGTGCGTCGGCGTTGCGTAATCCCTTGGGCGTCAGCTCACACCCGGAGGCTACCGGCTTACCCGCCGCTGTGCTCAAGCCTGACAATCGCGCGGCATGCAGCAAACCTGCGGCGACGGTGGTCTTGCCGACATCGGTGTCAGTACCGGTGATGAAATAGGCTGCGCTCATAAGGGTTTCTCCAGCACGGCGTAAACCACTTGATAAGTCGCCGGCAGTCCCTGTGCCTGACGAAACTGCTCGTAAGCCTCGATCAAGCCGAGGATTCGCGCCCTGCCGGTCAAACCGCCCGGCCGACCGGGGTTCAGGTTATGCGCCCCGAGTGCCTTGAGCTCATGGGTCAGGCTGCGGACATCGGGGTAATGCAACACATGTGGATGTGTTTCAAGGCTGATGACCTTCAAGCCACTGCCCGCGCAAAGCTGCTGGTAAACACCGAACTCGCGGAAGCGGTTGACGTGCACCATGCCATCCACCTGACGCCAGCTGTCGCGCAATTCGTACAGCGTGCCTACACACAGACTAGCAAACGCGAAAATACCGCCCGGTTTCAGCACCCGATACGCTTCGTTGAGCACCGAGGCGAAATCCGCGCACCATTGCACCGCCAGGCTGGAGAAGACCAGGTCGCAGGTCGAATCCTGCAACGGCAAGCGTTCGGCATCACCGGCGATGAAATGGTTGGCGCCGCCCAAGGGACGGGCGTGATTGAGCATCCCCTCAGCGATATCAAGGGCCAGCCCGTTGCCGGCAGGAAAACGCTCACCGAGCGCACGGCTGAAATACCCGGTGCCACAACCCATGTCCAGCCATCGACCCGGGACAAAATCCTCCGGCAAGCGACGCAACAATTCATTGCCAACGTCGCGCTGCAATTCGGCCACGCTGTCGTAGCTCGCCGCCGCTCGGGAAAAGGACGCCGCTACCTGGCGTTTATCGGGCAAGCCGCCGGGCAGGTTGGGAAAGGACAAATCAGTCATCACCGGACTCATGCAAAAAGGCCTGAATCGCCCCCGCCACACCGTGGGGGTCTTCCAGAAGAAACGCGTGGCTGGCCTGTTCAATCAGACCGATTTCGACATCCGGCAGCAGCGCCAGCAAATCCCCCGCCGCTTCGGCCGGGACCAATCCGTCGAGACCACCGAACAAGTGCAATTGCGGACCGCGAAACGCCTGCAACGCTTGCCGGGTATCCAGCTGTGCAAGCAACTCCAGGCCGCTCATCAGCACCGATGGAGACGAAAGCGGTGCGCCAGCGAGCAACAGCCGCGATAGCCCGCGCGGGTCTGCGGCACCGTGGGTGCACAGCAGCGAGAAACGTTTCAACGTCATGCCCGGATCGGCTTTGCAACCGGCCAGAAACGCGTCGAAGGTCTCGCCAGGCATCCCGCTCGACCACTGCTCATGGGCGACAAAAGAAGGGTTACTAGCCAGGGTCACCAAACCGCAGCAACGGTCACCGCGCTTCGCCGCCAATTCGGATGCCAGCATGCCGCCCAATGACCAACCACCTAGCCAGGCATCCTGGGGCAGCGTCGAATCCAGTTCATCTAGCCATTCTTCAAGGTTGCTCGATTCCAGTTCCGGCAGTGGTTCGATTTCGACGCGCAGATGCTCATCCAGGCCTTGCAAGGCAGCCGCCAAGGGTTCCAGCGGAGAAATCCCGAGCCCCCAGCCCGGCAGCAGAATCAGACGATCACGCATGGCTTGGCTCCGGTCCCAGTTGTTGAAAACAATCGGCCAGTCCATTTAACAATAGCTGCACCTGCGCCTCGCTGTGAGCGGCGGTCAGGGTTACGCGCAAGCGTGCGCTGCCGGCAGGCACGGTCGGTGGACGGATCGCGGTCACCATCAGGCCACGCTCACGCAGCATCTGCGACAGCCGGACCGCACGCCCGGCATCGCCAATCATGATCGGCTGGATCGGCGTGAAGCTGTCCATCAACTCCAGGCCAATCTGCTCGGCGCCTTGGCGGAACTGGCGAATCAGCGCCTGCAAATGCTCACGTCGCCAGTGTTCGCTACGCAACAATTCCAGGCTTTTAAGCGTCGCGCAGGCCAGTGCCGGCGGCTGGCTGGTGGTGTAGATGTAGGGGCGAGCGAACTGGATCAGGCTCTCGATCAACTCCTCACTGCCAGCCACAAAAGCACCGGCCGTACCGAACGCCTTGCCGAGGGTGCCAACCAACACCGGCACGTCCTCCTGACTCAGGCCGAAATGCTCGACGGCCCCACCGCCATTGGCGCCCAGCGGACCAAAGCCGTGAGCGTCATCGACCATCAACCAGGCACCTTTGGCCTTGGCTTCCCGCGCCAGCGCCGGCAGATCGGCGATGTCACCGTCCATGCTGAACACGCCGTCGGTGACCACCAGCGTATTGCCGGTGGCCTTCTCAAGGCGGTTGGCCAGACTGGCCGCATCGTTATGCAGATAGCGATTGAAACGCGCACCGGACAGCAAACCGGCATCCAGCAACGACGCGTGATTGAGCCGGTCTTCCAGCACCGTATCGCCCTGCCCGACCAATGCGGTGACCGCGCCGAGGTTGGCCATGTAGCCGGTGGTGAACAGCAATGCGCGCGGACGGCCGGTGAATTCGGCAAGGGCTTCTTCCAGCGCGTGATGCGGGCCGCTGTGGCCAATCACCAGATGCGAAGCACCACCGCCCACGCCCCAACGAGACGCGCCGGCGCGCCAGGCTTCGATCACTTGCGGGTGATTGGCCAGGCCCAGGTAATCGTTGTTACAGAACGCCAGCAATGGCTGACCATCGACCACCACTTCCGGGCCTTGAGGGCTTTCAAGCAGCGGGCGCTGGCGATAAAGGTTTTCGGCACGACGGGCAGCAAGGCGTGCGGCGAGATCGAAAGACATGCAGGCCTCGAAGATCAGAGTGTAGGAGCCTGCTTGCTGGCGATAGCATCACCACGGTCATCAGACAGACCGTGGTGATGCTATCGCCAGCAAGCAGGCTCCTACAGGGTTTTGCGTGGGTTAAACAGCAGCGTTATAGAACTGCTCGCTGCTCTTCTGCTCCACCAGTGCCTGTTCGATGGCGGCCTGATGCACTTCGTCGGCGTGCTCTTCGCGGGCTTCCGGCAGGATGCCCAGACGCGAGAACAGTTGCATGTCCTTGTCTGCCTGCGGGTTGGCGGTGGTCAGCAGTTTTTCGCCGTAGAAAATCGAGTTGGCGCCGGCAAAGAACGCCAGGGCCTGCATCTGCTCGTTCATCGCTTCGCGACCGGCGGACAGGCGTACGTGGGATTTCGGCATCAGGATGCGTGCAACGGCGAGCATGCGGATGAAGTCGAACGGATCGACGTCGTCGGCATTTTCCAGCGGCGTGCCGGCGACTTTCACCAACATGTTGATCGGCACCGACTCTGGATGCTCTGGCAGGTTGGCCAGCTGGATCAGCAGGTTGGCGCGGTCGTCGAGGGACTCGCCCATGCCGAGAATGCCGCCGGAGCAGATCTTCATCCCCGAATCACGCACGTAGGCCAGGGTTTGCAGGCGCTCGCTGTAAGTGCGGGTGGTAATGATGCTGCCGTAGAACTCCGGCGAGGTGTCGAGGTTGTGGTTGTAGTAGTCCAGGCCGGCTTCGGCCAGGGCGACGGTCTGGTCCTGATCGAGACGACCAAGGGTCATGCAGGTTTCCAGGCCCATGGCTTTCACGCCTTTGACCATCTCCAGCACGTAAGGCATGTCTTTGGCCGACGGGTGTTTCCACGCCGCGCCCATGCAGAAACGGGTCGAACCGATGGCCTTGGCGCGAGCAGCCTCTTCGAGGACCTTCTGCACTTCCATCAGCTTTTCTTTTTCCAGGCCAGTGTTGTAGTGACCCGACTGCGGACAATATTTGCAATCTTCAGGGCACGCGCCGGTCTTGATCGACAGCAGGGTGGAAACCTGGACGCGATTGGCGTCGAAATGCGCGCGGTGCACCGTCTGCGCCTGGAACAGCAGGTCATTGAATGGCTGAACGAAGAGTGCTTTGACTTCAGCCAAAGACCAGTCGTGACGCAGGGTGGCAGTGGTGCTGGCGCTCATGGGCGATTCCTTGGTTATGCTTGGCAAGCGACTGGGGAATGGAATACCCACAGACGCGACACGGATGTTCGGCATATTTAAGGAAGACTCATGCACTGTCAACCACGATACGAAGGACCGGTTTACATCTGGTTAAAAAACAAACAATCCTGTTTGCTCTGCTCAGAGGTCGCGGACGACACCATACCGATCTGCATGGCCTGCGAAACCGAGCTGCCCTGGCTGGACGACCAATGCCACACCTGCGCCCTGCCCTTGCCCGCCACCGGTCTGACGTGCGGCCAATGCCTGAAACAACCGCCAGCCTTCGAGCGAGTCGCCGCGCCCTGGACTTACAGCTTTCCCGTCGACAGTTTGATCACCCGCTTCAAGCACAGCGCAAAATGGCCGCTTGGCCGCCTGCTCGCCGAACTTCTTGCTCAGTTCCTGCAACATCGCTTCGATGAAGATCTGGATCGGCCCGACGCGCTGATACCGGTACCGCTGGCCCCCAAGCGGCTGCGCCAGCGGGGTTTCAACCAGGCGGCGATGCTCGCCCGCTGGCTCAGCGCCGGCCTCGACATTCCTTGCGATGAAACGCTATTGGTGAGGACTCAGGACACCAGCGCGCAACAAGACCTTAATGCCGACGCACGTAAAAAGAACCTGCGCCACGCCTTCGCCCTGGCGCCCGAGGCTTCGGTCAAAGGTCGCCACTTCGCCCTGGTGGACGATGTGCTGACCACCGGCGCCACTGCACAGGCCCTGGCCCGGCTGTTGATGGCGGCGGGGGCGACGCGGGTCGACGTCTACTGCCTGGCCCGTACCCCCAAACCTGGCGATGGGGCCTGACTTGACTCCCGCACGCCAAGTCGCCAACGTCCCATCCATCGCCACAGCCCAAAGCGCCTTGCCATGTCCTTGCCTACGTTGTTGTCCCAGCACATTGCCCGTCGTCCGCAACGCATTGCGTTGCTGCAACACATCGCCGAACAGGGCTCGATCACCCGCGCCGCAAAAAGCGCCGGCCTGAGTTACAAGGCCGCGTGGGACGCCATCGACGAGCTGAACAACCTCGCGCAGAAACCACTGGTGGAGCGCAGCGTTGGTGGCAAGGGCGGCGGTGGCGCCAAATTGTCCAGCGAAGGCGAGCGCGTGTTGCGCCTGTATCAAAAGCTGCAAGCGTTGCAGGCTCAGGTTCTGGAAGCCGCTGAAGAGGCCAGCGACCTGGACTTGCTCGGTCGGCTGATGCTCAGAACCAGCGCGCGCAATCAATTGCACGGCAAGGTCGTGGCGATCGATGCACAGGGGCGCAACGACCGGATCCGCCTTGAACTGGCCGAAGGCTTGCTCATCGACGCGCAGATCACTCACGACAGCACCCTGCGCCTGGAGCTGGAAACGGGTACCGAAGTGGTCGCACTGATCAAGGCCGGCTGGCTGGAACTGCTTGGCATCGATCAAGCTGCAACACATGGCAACAATTGCCTGAAGGGCACGATCGAAGAAATCCTCGACGCCGAAGACAGCCCCAGCGAAGTGCGCATCGGCCTGCCCAATGGCCAGACACTTTGCGCCCTGGCCGAGCCGCTGCACCTGAAAAACCTCGGGCTTGCCGCCGGTAAACCGGTGCAGGTGCAGTTCGCGCCATCGAATATCCTGCTGGGTACACCGCTCTAGCCTGCAGGCGCTGCAACAAAAGCTTCATCAACCGCCCTTAAGGTGGCTGCAAAAACCCGCAGGGAGCCTGATGTGAGCCTATTAGAAGACAACCAACCCACCGACCTCGAAAAAATGGTCGGCCTCAGCCGTCGTGGTTTCATCAGCGCCGGCGCCCTCTGCGGTGCGGCGATGTTTCTCGGTGGCAACCTGTTGAGTCGCAGCGTGCTGGCCGCCAGCGTCAGCGCCGGTTCCAGCAAACTGTTGGGCTTCGACAGCATTGCCGTCGCCACGACCGATACCATCACCCTGCCGCCGGGCTACAAGTCCTCGGTTTTGATTAGCTGGGGCCAGCCGCTGCAAAAGAATGGCCCGACATTCGACCCTAGCGGTAACGGCACGGCCCAGGCGCAGGAAGTCCAGTTCGGCGACAACAACGACGGCATGAGCCTGTTCGAATTCCCCGGTGACAAAGACCGGGCGCTGATGGCGATCAACAACGAATACACCAATTACCGCTACCTCTACCCCCACGGCGGCATGCCGCAATCGGCGGAAGATGTGCGCAAGGCCCTGGCCTGCGAAGGCGTGTCAGTGATCGAAGTGCAGCGCAAGAACGGCCAGTGGCAGTTCGTCCAGGGCTCGCGCTACAACCGGCGCATTCACGGTAATGCGCCCATCAAACTGAGCGGCCCCGCAGCGGGTCACGACCTGCTGAAAACCAGTGCCGACAAACACGGCAAGAAAGTCCTCGGCACCTTCCAGAACTGCGCCAACGGCAAAACGCCGTGGGGCACTTATCTGACCTGCGAAGAGAACTTCACCGACTGCTTCGGCAGCAGCAATGCCGAGCAAAAATTCGACGCCGCGCAGAAACGCTACGGCGCAGTGGCAACCAGCAAAGACATCAACTGGCATCAACACGATCCACGCTTCGACCTGGCGAAAAATCCCAACGAACTCAACCGCCACGGCTGGGTGGTGGAAATCGACCCGTTCGATCCGCAATCGACGCCGGTCAAACGCACCGCGCTGGGCCGCTTCAAACATGAAAACGCTGCCCTGGCCGAAACCAACGACGGTCGCGCCGTGGTGTACATGGGCGACGACGAACGTGGCGAGTTCATCTATAAATTCGTCAGCCGCGACAAGATCAACCACAAAAACCCCAAAGCCAACCGCGATCTGCTGGACCACGGCACCTTGTACGTGGCGCGTTTCGATGCGGGCGACGGCAACGCCGATCATCCGAAAGGCCAGGGCCAGTGGATCGAACTGACCCACGGCAAGAACGGCATCGACGCCAGCAGCGGTTTTGCCGATCAGGCCGAAGTGCTGATTCATGCGCGCCTCGCCGCCAGCGTGGTGAGCGCCACGCGCATGGACCGCCCGGAATGGATCGTCGTCAGCCCCAAGGACGGCCTGGTCTATTGCACCCTGACCAACAACGCCAAGCGCGGCGAAGAAGGCCAACCGGTGGGCGGCCCGAACCCACGCGAGAAGAACGTCTACGGGCAGATCCTGCGCTGGCGCACCGACCGCGACGATCACGGTTCGAATAGCTTTGCCTGGGACCTGTTTGTGGTCGCCGGCAACCCGGGCGTCCACGCCGGCACGCCGAAGGCCGGCTCGTCAAACATCACCCCGCAGAACATGTTCAACAGCCCGGACGGCCTGGGCTTCGACAAGGCCGGACGCTTGTGGATTCTGACCGACGGCGACACGAGCAATGCGGGCGACTTCGCGGGCATGGGCAATAACCAGATGCTGTGCGCCGACCCGGCAACCGGTGAGATCCGCCGTTTCATGGTCGGGCCGGTGGGCTGTGAGGTGACGGGGATCAGCTTCTCGCCGGATCAGAAGACCTTGTTTGTCGGGATTCAGCATCCGGGGGAAAACGGCGGGTCGACATTCCCTGAACACCTGCCCAATGGCAAGCCGCGGTCTTCGGTGATGGCGATTACCCGCGAGGATGGCGGAATCGTCGGCGCCTGACAGGGCCTCTTCGCGGCAAGTCTCGCGCCTACTGCAGGAGCAAGGCTTGCCCGCGAAAGCGTCAGCCCAAACCACACTTACCTCAAGCCCACCCCCTAAAGAGGCCCCGTCTGCGCTACCATGCTTGGCCGGACGCGGCAGCCTGCCGCGCGCAGGAGTCAGCATGGCCCACCCGTTTGAAACCCTCACCCCAGACCTCGTGCTCGATGCCGTCGAAAGCATCGGCTTTCTCAGCGACGCCCGTATTCTGGCGCTCAACAGCTACGAGAACCGTGTCTATCAGGTCGGCATCGAAGACTCCGAGCCGCTGATCGCCAAGTTTTACCGTCCGTTGCGCTGGACCAACGAAGCGATTCTCGAAGAACACCAATTCACCTTCGAACTCGCCGAGTGCGATATACCGGTGGTCCCGCCGCTGATCCACAACGATGAAAGCCTGCACGAACATGCCGGATTCCGTTTCACCCTGTTCCCGCGCCGGGGTGGTCGCGCACCGGAGCCGGGCAACCTTGATCAGCTGTATCGCCTGGGCCAACTGCTGGGTCGTCTGCATGCGGTCGGCGCTACAAAACCGTTCGGACACCGTGAAGTGCTTGGGGTGAAAAACTTCGGTCACGACTCATTGGCCACCTTGCTCGAAGGCAATTTCGTACCGCGCAGTCTGCTGCCGGCCTACGAGTCCGTCGCCCGCGACTTGCTCAAGCGCGTGGAAGAGGTCTACCAGGCCACGCCACACCAGAACATCCGCATACATGGCGATTGCCACCCCGGCAACATGATGTGCCGCGATGAAATGTTCCACATCGTCGACCTCGACGACTGCCGCATGGGCCCGGCGGTGCAGGATATCTGGATGATGCTGGCGGGTGACCGCCAGGAATGTCTGGGGCAATTGTCGGAACTGATGGACGGCTACAGCGAATTCCACGACTTCGACCCGCGGGAACTGGCACTGATCGAACCGCTGCGCGCCTTGCGGTTGATGCACTACAGCGCCTGGCTCGCCCGTCGCTGGGACGACCCGGCCTTCCCTCGCAGCTTTCCGTGGTTCGGCACCGAGCGCTATTGGGGCGATCAAGTGTTGGCGTTGCGTGAGCAATTGGCGGCACTGAATGAAGAGCCATTGAAACTCTTCTAAACACCGCGTCCCTGTAGGAGCGAGCGGTGCGGCGATCCGACTTGCCCGCGAAGAACGATAATGCGGTTTGCCTGACATACCGAGTCATCGTTCTTCGCGGGCAAGCCTCGCTCCTACAAAAAAGGCCACACATCTATACAATCCCCTCTTTAGTTAGCTGCCTAAGCAAGGATTCTCATGCAAGCCGCCAACCTGCGTCGCGGGTACATCCTGGGCCTGAGTGCCTACATCATCTGGGGACTTTTCCCGCTCTACTTCAAAGCCATCGCCAGCGTGCCCGCCGTGGAGATCATCATCCACCGAGTGCTTTGGTCTGCGTTGTTCGGCGCCTTGCTGCTGCTCGTCTGGAAGCATCCCGGCTGGTGGCGCGAGCTGCGTGAGAATCCACGGCGGCTGGCGATCCTGGCCCTGAGCGGCACGCTGATCGCGGCCAACTGGCTGACTTACGTCTGGTCGGTGAACAACGGACGCATGCTTGAGGCCAGCCTCGGTTACTACATCAACCCGTTGGTAAACGTGCTGCTGGGGATGCTGATCCTCGGCGAACGGCTAAGGCGCATGCAGTGGATTGCGGTGGGGCTGGCGGCGGTCGGTGTCGCGCAGCAAGTGTGGCAAGTCGGCAGTCTGCCGTGGGTGTCGCTGGTGCTGGCATTGACCTTCGGCTTCTACGGCCTGATCCGCAAACAGGCGCCGGTCAAGGCGCTGCCGGGGCTGGTGGTGGAAACCTGGATGCTGGTGCCGATTGCTGTCGCCTGGCTGCTGTTCAACCCGACGGCGACCAGCGCGCAAGCCGCATTCTGGACCAGCTCCGAAGCCTGGTGGCTGGTAGCCGCCGGTCCGGTGACGTTGGTGCCGCTGGTGTGTTTCAACGCCGCCGCACGGCACTTGCCCTACACCACCCTCGGATTTCTCCAGTACCTGGCGCCGACGCTGGTGCTGTTGCAAGCCGTCCTGCTGTTTGGCGAACACTTGTCATCCAGCACGCTGGTGGCGTTTATCTTCATCTGGGCAGGTCTGGCGGTTTACAGCGTCGACGCGTGGATAAGTCTGCGCCGCCGCAGCTGATCAGAAAACGTACAAATCTCTACAGGCCACGTCTCCCGTGGCCTGCATCCATCCTTCCCAAGGTTATCCACAACGTGATCCCCGGCGTTTGTGCGCAAGTCACTGAAACTGCTGGTTTTTTGATCAGATCCTGAAGAGCCCCGGCCGGCGTGGGCTGGCGGGGTGTCTCTACAGGTTATCCACAGGCAGGTGCACGTATAACTTGGATAACCTGTTCAAGGCTCGCTGCGCAGCACCAATTCGACCATCAGGTCGTCCGCCAGGGTTTCCAGGCGCGATTGCAGCACCTCCAGCGACAAAGTCAGGGGCACCGCGAGGATTGCTTCGGCATGGAACAACGGCTCGCTGCTCATCGGCGCCGGACGCACTTCGGTCACCAGCCGCTCCAGGCTCACCCCTTGCTCACTCAGCAGACGCGTAATGTCCCGCACAATGCCCGGACGATCATTGCCCACCAGTTCCATGGCAATCGGCTTCCAGGTGCAGGATTGTTCGATGCTGCTTTCGGCGATCATCACGCGGATGCCCTGGGTCGACAGTCCCTGTAGGGCGTCTACCAGTTCATCGTAGGCTTCGGCCGGTACGCCCACCCGAAGAATCCCGGCGAACTGCCCGGCCATGCGCGACATGCGGCTCTCCAGCCAGTTGCCGCCATGCTCGGCAATGCATTGGGCAATGCGCTCGACCTGCCCAGGCTTGTCCGGGGCGAATACCGTGAGTACGAGATGGTCCATGGCGCAGCCCTCTTGTCATGACTTTTGTTATGGAAAGGCAAGTATAGGCAAGGGGCTGGATGTGGCGAGGGGGCTTGCCCCCGTTGGGTCGCAAAGCGGCCCCTTGAGTTTCTCCAGCGTGTTCGCATCAGGCGATCTACGACTGCTTCGCAGCCGAACGGGGGCAAGCCCCCTCGCCACAAAAGCCCCATCTCCATAGCAGGGCATCAAATATTATGTGTACAAGTTTTTATATTTAACTGGAACAATCCAATAGTTTTTTGAGAACATCCCATTCCCCGACATGACTGCAATGCGTCACAGGGTCGCAGAACGACGTAATTAGTCTAATTTTCACAACCGCAATTCATCATGTAGTATGCCGCAGCGCGCACTACATAACGTTGGATCGATGCCTGCCGCAGGCACACTCGCAACCCTGAAAGCCCCGTCAGCAAGGCCGCAATGCCGTTGATCGGAACGAACCCAGCCGCCAGCAATGGCATGTACTGGTAGAAGGGTTTGTGGTTTAAATGGCCAGAGGCTTCATTGTTAAATTGAAGAGCTGAAAAGCGAAATAGCTGAGCAGAGTGAGGCAAGCAATGACTGAACACGTTCAAGTCGGTGGCCTGCAGGTCGCCAAAGTCCTGTTCGACTTCGTGAACAACGAAGCCATTCCCGGTACCGGCCTCACCGCCGACACGTTCTGGGCCGGTGCCGACAAGGTCATCCATGACCTGGCACCGAAGAACAAAGCCCTACTCGCCAAACGCGATGATTTCCAGGCTCGCATTGATGCCTGGCACCAGGCTCGTGCAGGCGTTGCGCACGATGCGGTGGCCTACAAAGCCTTCCTGCAAGACATCGGTTATCTGCTGCCAGAAGCGGCCGATTTCCAGGCAACGACACAAAACGTCGATGACGAAATCGCCCGCATGGCCGGCCCACAGTTGGTGGTGCCGGTGATGAACGCGCGCTTCGCGCTCAACGCCTCGAACGCCCGCTGGGGTTCGCTATATGACGCGCTCTACGGCACCGACGCCATCAGCGAAGCGGATGGCGCGGAAAAGGGCAAAGGCTACAACAAGGTACGTGGCGACAAGGTTATTGCCTTCGCCCGCGCTTTCCTCGACGAAGCCGCGCCATTGGCTGCCGGCTCCCACGTCGATTCCACCGGCTACAAGATCGTTGACGGCAAACTGGTTGTCGCCCTCAAGGGTGGTAGCAACTCCGGCTTGCGCAACGATGCTCAACTGATCGGTTTCCACGGCGATGCAGCGGCTCCGACCGCGATCCTGCTGAAGAACAACGGCCTGCACTTCGAAATCCAGATCGACGCCAGCACCCCGGTCGGCCAGACCGACGCGGCCGGTGTCAAAGACATCCTGATGGAAGCCGCGCTGACCACCATCATGGACTGCGAAGACTCGGTCGCCGCCGTCGATGCCGATGACAAAGTGGTGATCTACCGCAACTGGCTCGGCCTGATGAAGGGCGATCTGTCGGAAGAAGTCTCCAAGGGCGGTCAGACCTTTACCCGCACCATGAACGCCGACCGCACCTACACCGCTCTCGATGGCAGCGAACTGAGCCTGCACGGTCGCTCGCTGTTGTTCGTGCGCAACGTCGGTCACCTGATGACCATTGACGCGATCCTCGACAAAGACGGCAACGAAGTGCCAGAAGGCATTCTCGACGGTCTGGTGACTTGCCTCGCGGCGATCCATAGCCTCAACGGCAACAGCTCGCGCAAGAACAGCCGTACCGGTTCGGTCTACATCGTGAAGCCGAAGATGCACGGCCCGGAAGAAGCCGCGTTTACCAACGAGCTGTTCGGTCGCATCGAAGACGTCCTCGGCCTGCCGCGCAATACGCTGAAAGTCGGGATCATGGACGAGGAGCGCCGTACTACGGTCAACCTCAAGGCCTGCATCAAGGCTGCCAGCGAGCGCGTAGTGTTCATCAACACCGGTTTCCTCGACCGCACGGGCGATGAAATCCACACCTCCATGGAAGCCGGCCCGATGGTGCGCAAGGCCGACATGAAGGCCGAGAAGTGGATCAGTGCCTACGAGAACTGGAACGTCGACATCGGTTTGAGCACCGGCCTGCAAGGTCGTGCCCAGATCGGTAAAGGCATGTGGGCCATGCCCGACCTGATGGCCGCCATGCTGGAACAGAAAATCGCTCACCCATTGGCCGGTGCCAACACCGCCTGGGTTCCATCGCCGACCGCTGCTGCGCTGCACGCGTTGCACTACCACAAGGTCGACGTGTTCGCCCGTCAGGCCGAGCTGGCCAAACGTGCACGTGCTTCGGTGGACGACATCCTGACTATCCCGCTGGCTGTAAATCCGAGCTGGACTGCGGAACAGATCAAGAACGAACTGGACAACAACGCCCAGGGCATTCTCGGTTACGTGGTGCGCTGGATCGACCAGGGCGTAGGTTGCTCGAAAGTGCCGGACATCAACGACGTCGGCCTGATGGAAGACCGTGCGACGCTGCGTATTTCCAGCCAGCACATCGCCAACTGGCTGCGCCACGGCATCGTTACCGAAGCGCAAGTGATGGAAAGCCTCAAGCGCATGGCGCCGGTGGTTGACCGTCAGAACGCCAACGACCCGTTGTACCGCCCGCTGGCACCGAACTTCGACAGCAACATCGCCTTCCAGGCGGCGGTCGAGTTGGTGGTCGAAGGCACTAAACAGCCGAACGGCTACACCGAGCCGGTTCTGCACCGTCGTCGTCGTGAGTTCAAGGCTGCCAACGGCCTTTGAGTAAACGCTGACGCCGGACGTGAAAAAGCCCTGATCGAGAGATCAGGGCTTTTTCATTTACGCTGTTTCTTCCTGAAATAGGTTCACACCTGTTTCAGGACTAGACACGCTGCGGTCCCCTGTGGCGAGGGAGCTTGCTCCCGCTCGACTGCGCAGCAGTCGTAAATCCGGCGTATGCGGTGTATCAGGGACATTGGGATCGCAGTTTTTGGGGCTGCTTCGCAACCCAACGGGAGCAAGCCCCCTCGCCACAAAAGCTGCCAACCTGGAAGTCCGCGCTACACATCCATCCCCAGCTCATGCTTGACCAGTTCAAGCAATTTTTCGCTATCAATGGGCTTGAGCAGAAAGTCCACGACGTGCAAGTGCATCGCTTCGATCGCATCCTTCACATCGGCATCGCCGGAAACGATGATGATCGGCAATGCCGCGCGTGGCGACTCCCGCACCAGGCGGATCAGTTCCAGGCCGTCGACGTGGCCCATCCGCAGGTCGGTAATCACCAGACCGATCGATGGCTTCTCTTCCAGCATTTTGAGCGCCATCTCGCCACTGGCCGCCGTCATGCAGTGAATGCCATCGAGCCCCAGAATTTCCGACAGCAATTCGCGGGCATCCTTATCGTCATCGACGATCAGCACCCGCTGCGGCGGCAAGTCTGGTTCCAGCATGACGGCGCTGAGCGCTTCGCGCTCGGCATCACTCAAAATATCGTGGTCGGACATGGCGTTCTCAACGTTTTCAATGCGATCCCTGACACAGGGTGTCAGACATCGCTCAGCAGACTTCAATGTGCACTTCGTCGGAATCTTTTCCAATAGACAATGTAGGAGGTTTTTCCCACCGTTGTGTCAGACATTTCCCATATTCCGGCCGCTGCACTGCCTACCTAGACTTACGTCCAATGGGCACCCTGCCCGCAGGGGTCGACCATGCCTGGAACGATCTGAAACAACGATCCGACACAACAATCAGAAAAAGACTGCGGTAATGGTTATGAGTAAAGCGGACGCCTTCACCCAGGCAGGGAAAACCGCGGTGTTGCAGAACATCCAGGGCACTTTGCAATTCCTGCAGCGCTTCCCACCCTTCAATCAGATGGAAAACGCTCATCTGGCCTATCTGGTGGAGCAATGCCAGCTGCGTTTTTATGCCCCCGGCGAGAGCATCATCAAACCCGCCGATGGCCCGATTGAGCATTTCTACATCGTCAAACAAGGCCGGGTCGTGGGGGAACGCCCGCACACGGCCAAGGGTGGCACCGAAACCACTTTCGAAATCACCACCGGCGAGTGTTTCCCCCTTGCCGCGCTGCTGGGCGAACGTGCAACCCGCACCGAACATCTGGCGGCCGAAGATACCTTTTGCCTACAGCTGAACAAGCTCGCGTTCATCAAACTGTTCGCACTGTCCAATCCGTTCCGCGACTTTGCCCTACGGGGTGTCAGCAGCTTGCTGGACCAGGTCAATCAGCAAGTCCAGCAAAAAGCCGTGGAAACCCTCGGCACCCAATACTCGCTCAATACCCGGCTGGGCGAATTGGCCATGCGTCACCCGGTTACCTGCAGCCCGATCACACCCCTGCGTGAAGCGGTGACGCTGATGCACGATCAGCAAGTCGGCAGCATTGTGGTGGTCGATGAACAAAAGGCGCCGCTGGGCATTTTCACCCTGCGCGATTTGCGGCATGTGGTGGCCAACGGCACCAGCGATTTCAATGAATCCATCGAGCGGCACATGACCCGGGCGCCGTTTTTCCTGTCGCCGGACCACAGTGCCTTCGACGCAGCGATCGCCATGACCGAGCGACACATCGCCCACGTCTGCCTGGTCAAGGACCAGCGCCTGTGTGGCGTGGTTTCGGAGCGTGACCTGTTTTCCCTGCAAAGGGTCGATCTGGTGCACCTGGCGCGGACCATTCGCAGCGCCCAGCGGGTGGAAAACCTGGTGGCGATCCGCGGCGAAATCGGCCAATTGGTCGAGCGGATGCTAGCCCACGGCGCGTCCTCGACGCAGATCACCCATATCATCACCCTGCTCAACGACCACACCGTCTGCCGGGTGATCGAACTGGCCATCGCGGAGAAAGGTGATCCCGGTGTGCCGTTCAGTTGGCTTTGCTTCGGCAGCGAAGGCCGCCGCGAGCAGACGCTGCACACCGATCAGGACAACGGCATTCTGTTCGAAGCTCGCGATGCGGCCCACGCCGCCGAAATTCGCGGCAAGTTGTTGCCCATCGCCCAGCAGGTCAATCAGAGCCTGGCGCTGTGCGGCTTTACCTTGTGCAAAGGCAACATCATGGCCGGCAACCCCGAGCTGTGTTTGTCCCGGATCGAGTGGGCACGACGCTTTGCAGCGTTTATCCGCGAGGCAACGCCGGAAAACCTGCTGGGGTCGAGTATCTATTTCGATCTGCGCGTGGTCTGGGGCGATGAGCGAGGCTGTGAGCAACTGCGCCGGGGCATTCTCGATCAGGTCGGCGACAACCGGTTGTTCCAGCGCATGATGGCCGAGAACGCCCTGCGCAACCGTCCGCCCGTAGGACGTTTCCGCGAATTCGTCCTGGCGCGCAAGAATGGCGAGAAAGCCACCCTCGACCTGAAACTCCAGGGCCTGACTCCATTCGTCGACGGCGCACGAGTGCTGGCCCTGGCCCACGGCATCGACGCCAACAATACCCTGGAGCGCTTTCGCCAACTGGTGAAAAAAGAGGTCATCGAACAGCTGGACGGCGCGGCCTATGAAGAGGCGTATCACTTCATCCAGCAAACCCGCATGCAGCAACATCAGCTACAGACCCGGGAGAACTTGCCCTACTCCAACCGGGTCGATCCCGACAGCCTCAATCATCTGGACCGACGCATCCTGCGTGAATCCCTGCGCCAGGCCCAACGCCTGCAAAGCAGCCTGACCCTGCGGTATCAGTTATGAGCCTGTTTTCATGGCTGCGCCCGGCCAGTCCCGTTTTGCCCGGCGAACTGCAACACCGTCTGGATCGCTTGCCGGCCGTGGCCCAACTGAGCGACTGCAGCCTGCGCGAGCAACGCTGGGTGGTGCTCGACCTGGAAACCACCGGGCTGAATCTGAACAAGGATCGGCTGTTGTCCATCGGGGCCGTGGTGATCGAGGACGGCGCGATCGACTTCAGCCAGCAGTTCGAGCGCACGCTGCAATGCACCGAACTCAAACTCGGCCCCAGCGTGTTGATTCATGGGCTGGGTCCGAGCGCCATTGCCGCCGGCAGCGACCCCGCGCAGGCCCTGCTCGAACTCATGGAATTTGTCGGCGACAGCCCGGTGTTGGCGTTTCATGCGCCGTTCGATCAGCACATGCTCGGGCGCGCACTGAAAGAACATCTGGGTTACAAGCTGCAGCATCCGTTTCTGGACGTGGCAGACATCGCCCCGCTGCTTTGTCCCCAGGCACACTTTCGCGAGGCCGGGCTGGATGAGTGGATCGACTGGTTCAAACTGGAGGTCTTCGAACGGCATAACGCCAGCGCCGATGCCTTGGCGACGGCGGAGCTGATGCTGATTTTGTTCAGCCGCGCGCGGCAGCAACAGATTCATAGCCCGTTGAACCTGCAGCAGCGGCTGAGTCAGTGGAAGCGGCGGCGGCAAGCGCCTTCTTTCTGACCTGTGGCGAGGGGGCTTGTCGGACCGCCGCACCGCCCCGTTGGGTCGTGAAGCGGCCCCCTGCATTTCGCCATATAAACCGCATTCGGCGGTTTTACGACTGCTGCGCAGCCGAACGGGGGCAAGCCCCCTCGCCACAAGCTCGCTCCCACACTCAAACACCAAAGCGCTATGCTCCCGACACTGCCCATGATCGAGATGCCGCCATGTCCGCCCCCAGCATGACCCTGTTCCACAACCCCGCCTCGCCCTTTGTTCGCAAAGTCATGGTGCTGTTGCACGAGACCGGCCAAACGAACCGCGTGGCGCTGCAAGCCTGCCAGCTCACGCCGGTCAGCCCGGATCAGGCTCTCAACAAAGACAACCCGCTGGGCAAGATTCCGGCGCTGCGCCTGGCCGACGGCAATGTGTTGTACGACAGCCGGGTGATCCTCGATTACCTCGATCACCAGCACGTCGGCAATCCGCTGATTCCTCGTGAAGGCTCGGCGCGCTGGCGGCGCTTGACCCTGGCTTCTCTGGCAGACGGGATCATGGATGCCGCCGTGATGATTCGCTATGAAGTGGCCCTGCGCTCACCGGAGAAACATTGGGACGCATGGCTCGACGGTCAACGCGACAAGATTCGTCGCGCCCTGGCGCTGTTGGAGGCCGATGCGATTGCCGAGCTGACCAGCCATTTCGATGTGGCAGCGATCAGTGTGGCCTGTGCCTTGGGTTATCTGGATTTGCGCCATCCGGATCTGGAATGGCGCAAGGAAAATCCAAAGTTGGCCGAGTGGTATTTCGAAGTGAGTCAGCGGCCTTCGATGATCGCGACGATGCCCAAGGCTTAAATCTTCGCTGGCTGTACCGGCCTCATCGCAAGCCGGCTCGCTCCCACAGGGGATTTGTGTTGTTCACACCATCGGTGCGCAACTGAGTTCCAATGTGGGAGCGAGCCTGCTCGCGATGGCACCACACCGGATCTGACGGAAATAACTGGCAAATCCGCGTCGCCAACACCTCACCCACACGCTGATCCTCGCGCAACCCCAACCACCGGCTCATTCCACGGCACCTATATCAAAGTCCAAGGGCTTCGTGGTTTTCTGCCCGATCCCGTACCAGTCCAGCTTGCGGGTCAGCACCATGAACACACCCAGTAGCCCGAACAACAGCAGCGAGCCCATCAACAGCGCGTAATCCTCGGCGCTCAACAAGCCGTAAAGCAGCCCGTATAACGCCGCCAACCCCGCCGAAAAGCTCAAACCGTGACGCACGCTGCGCAGCACATGGCAGACATAAAAACCGATCAACGCCACACAGCTACTCGCCGACAGCAGATACGCCAGGGCAAAGCCGATGTGTTCGGACAGCGACAACAGCAACAGGTAGAAGAACGCCAGCGCTACACCCACCAAGGCGTACTGCACCGGGTGCACCGCCAGGCTTTTCAACACTTCGAACAGGAAGAAACCGGCGAAGGTCAGGACGATAAACAGCAATGCATATTTGATTGCCCGGTCGCTTTTCAGGTACTGGTCCACCGGGTCGATGAAACTCACGCCGAAACTACGACCGCTGAACGCCTCGCAATGACCGCCCGACACGCAACTGTTCAACGCTTCTTGCAGGTTGGTGGAGAAAAACGAGGTCTGCCAGTTGGCGGTAAAGCCCTGATCGGTGATTTCCCGCTGGGCAGGCAGGTAATTGCCGATGAAGCTGGGGTGAGGCCAATTGGCCGCCAGTGAAACCTTGCTGGTCTTGCCCACCGGCAGAACCTGTAACTGGCCGGTGCCTTGCAGACGCAAGTCGAAACCGAAGGCCAACTCCGTGGCCTGTTGGGTGTCAAGCGCCGGCAACGTCACATGCACACCCTCGCCCAGCCAGCCCACCTGGCTACCCGGTACAAAATCCAGCTTCTGGCCATTGAGTTCGAGTTTCAGCGCATTTTCGATGCCGCGGATGTCGCTGATGCCAACAGCCAGGAACGGCTGATCGAAGCGGTAATCGGCGAAGTCTTCCTTAATGCCCAGTTGTGCCGGAACCGAAAAATGCCCGCTGATGCGGTTATCGGCATGGAACAGTCGCGCCTCGTAGATGCCCCGGGAGCGCAGCTCTGTCTGGACCTGGCCGTCGAGTTCGAAACGCTCCGGCAAGAAATACAAACGTCCACGCTCCTCGCCGACATCCTGATAACGCTGGTTGGTTTTTTCGTTGGTTTTCCAGGTGCGCACTGTTTTGCGATAGGGCACCACCATCAGCGGGCCGCTCAATTGCTGGCTGTAACTGGAACTGCGGGCGATGTCTTCGAGTACACCGTCACGCAGTTGCTGGCGCTCCTGGATCACGCCGTTGATCATCAGTAGCGGGATCAGCAGCAACAGAATCAGCAGGGCAATTGCCCCGAGTTTTAGGGTCAGGCTTCGGTTCATGGGACTCTCCCTGTTTGGATGGGGAAAGTCTGGATTGGGTATGTGGGGGTTTTGTGGGAGGAATGTGGAGAGTGTGTGGAATTTGCGCTCGGCGCAGGAGCTGCCGAAGGCTGCGATCTTCAGCGGCTTGAAGGCAACCGCAAACGCACTTGAACACCGCCGTCGACGTTGCCGATACTCATCACACCACCATGCAACTTGACCACTTCCTCAACGAAATTGAGCCCCAAACCGGTGCTCTTGCGTCCACTGTCCGGACGCGGCAGTGAGTAGAAGCGCTCGCTCAAGCGTGGCAACGCATAGTCGGGAATCGCTTCGGCCTGGTTGAACAGCCTGAACTCGATCTGCTCACCGACTCGCTCGGCACACAATCGCAGCACGCCGTGCGCTGGGGTGAAGTCCAAGGCATTCTCCAGCAGATTGCCCAGCGCCTGGCGCAATAGGAACGGCTCGCCAAGCAGATTCAGATCCGCCGCAATTTGCCGTTCCACACGCAATTGCTTGCCTTCGATTCGTGCAGCCTGCGCGTTCAACAGTTCTTCCACCAAGCCCGCCAACGGCACCACCACCCGCTCCTCCAACCCTTGGCGTTGCTCAACCTGCGCCAGGTTCAACAGTCGCTCGATCAACTGCTGCATGCGCGCGCTTTCGCTGTCGATGTTGCTGACGAAACGCTGCTGCTGTGCCGGCGGCATTTCGCCTTGCAGCAGCTCCGCTGCGCCACGAATCGCCGCCAGCGGGCTTTTCAATTCATGGGTCAGGGTGTGTACATAACGTTCGACGTAGGCTTTGCCTTCGAGCTGAGTGCGCATGTGCTCCAGTGCCGTGGCTAGTTGCTCCAGCTCGCCGCCGCGGTAATGCGGCACCTCGACCCGTCGACCTTCGCTGACGGCCTGGGCATAAGCCGTCAACCGCCGCAGCGCCGCGCTCAGCCACCAGGACAACAGCGCACCGAACAACAAACCGAGGCCAATCAATCCAGCGCCATACGTCAGCAATCGCCGTTCGGTGCGATCGACGTAAGGCTGCAGTGAGCTGTTGGGTTTGGCCACGGTCACCACGCCGATGATCTGGCCGTTGTCGCGAATCGGTGCCCCGACGTGCATCACCGACGAGTTCGAGTCATCGGGGTTGCTGCGCGTCGAACGCGCACCGTACTCGCCACGCAGGGTCAGGTAGACGTCATTCCAGCGCGAGTAGTCCTGGCCCACCGCAATCCCGCTGGAATCCAGCACCACGATGCCTTTGGCATCGGTGACGTAAATGCGGTGATTGACCTGATTCTTCGACAGGCCCCAGATTTTCGCCTTCGGTTGCCGCTCGCCATAAGCCTTGAGCAATTCGGGCCAGCGGTTCTGGCTGAGGGTGCCGGCCTTGAAGTCGTCGCGCAGGATCTCGGCCATCAGGTTGGCGGTGTCCACCAGGGTTTCTTCGGTGGACTGGCGCACACCGGGGCGGATTTCTTCCATCACGGTGTTGAGCACGAAGTAACCGGTCAGGCCGATGAACAGCACGTAAACCAGAAAAATCCGGATCCCCAGTGACATCAGCTGTGCCCCGGGCTGTAGCTGTAGCCGAGGCCGCGATGAGTCTGGATCGGCTCGGCGTCGGCCTTCACCAGGCGCAATTTGGCGCGCACGCTCTTGATGTGACTGTCGATGCTGCGCTCGTAACCGGCATCGGCGGCCACCCCCAGCGCATCGAGCAATTGCTCGCGGCTGAAGACTCGCTCCGGTTGTTCCAGCAGGCATTGCAGCAAACGAAACTCATGGCGAGTCAGGCTCAGCGGCTGGTTGCGATAGCTGATCTGCACCCGATCGCCGTCGATGCGAAACAGCGCTGAAGCCACCTCCGCCACCGGTCGTGGCGCCATGCGCTTGAGAATCGCCCGGACCCGCGCCGCCACTTCCCGAGGGCTGAACGGCTTGACCACGTAGTCGTCGGCGCCGATTTCCAGGCCCACCACGCGGTCGATCTCGGCGTCACGGGCACTGAGGAACATCACCGGCACTTCGCTGAAACGCCGCAATTGCTTGCAGGTCTCGAAGCCGCTGATATCCGGCAGGCCGATATCGAGAATGATCAGGTCGGCCGGCGTGGCGCGCTGATGTTCGAGCGCCGCCGCGCCAAGGCTCAACCAGGTGGTGGTAAAGCCCTCGCCCTGCAAGGCGAAAATCAGGGTGTCGGCAATCGCCGCTTCGTCTTCGACAATCAGGATATGAGGCATGGCGTCCGAGCCCACTGGTTAAGTGGGCGAACGGTGCCCCAAGGCTGATTCGCCGTCAATCAGCAGTCGGGTTTGTCGGCTGTAAAGCGACGCGCCGGGTTCACTGCTGCGCCGAATTCGCGCAGGGCTTTGGCGCCGATCAGCAGTGGATAGTTGAAGCTGCTGCGGTCGGTGAGGTTGACCTCGACGGTGCGCTTGACGTTGCCCAGGCACAGTTCCAGATCGACCACCGGACGCTTGGTCACTTCGCTCACGGCCTTATCTTCATCTTCTTCATCGGCACGGTTCTTGATCTTGCTGATCCGCGCGACCTTGTGTTCGTAGACCTTGTTGCTCGCGCCTTTGGTGGCGAGACGGAAACGTACCCACTCGTCGCCGTCGCGGGTGAAGGTTTCGATGTCTTTGGCCGACAGCGACGCGGTCAGGGCGCCGGTGTCCATTTTGGCCTTGAGGACTTCACCGCCGATTTCCGGCAGCGCGATGTATTCGTAACGCCCGTACAGGGTCGGCTCGGCGGCCAGGACCGGCAGGGTCACGAGGGCAAGCAGTGCAAGGAGAGATTTCACGTAAGGGGCTTCCTTGAGGGATGTGGACGCATTGGCCGAATTCTAGACCGCAAAAAACAACGATAGTTGGACCACTTCCCACTTTTGTGGCGAGGTAGCTTGCTCCCGTTCGGGGGCGCGGCGCTCGCAAAACCGTTGCCTGCGGTATACCTGAAAATCGCGGCGCCTGGTTTTAGGGCCGCTGCGCAACCCAGCGGGAGCAAGCTCCCTCGCCACAAAGGCAACAGCGATACGCTGAGAGCATACCGCTACCAAGGTGAAACATTCGTCACCACCGATTTGGCCTGCCAACCGAAGCTGCTTATCATGGCGCGCCCACACGCTTTCAAGAGTTATCTATGCGCCGCCTGCTCACCGGCTGTTTCGTTACCCTGCTGCTATTGCTCAACACGCTGGTCCTGTTCGGGCCTTTGATGGTGTTCGCGCTGCTCAAACTGCTCCTGCCCGGGCGCTTTCGCGATTACGCCTCGTGGGCGGTGATGTGGATTGCCGAAACCTGGGCCGAGATCGACAAGCTGATCTTCCGCCTGTGCATTCCCACCCAATGGGACATTCGCGGCGGCGATGAGCTGCGCGGCGACACCTCGTATCTGGTGATCGGTAACCATCAGTCCTGGGTCGATATCCCGGCGCTGATCCAGGCACTGAACCGGCGCACGCCGTTCTTCAAGTTCTTCCTCAAGAAAGAACTGATCTGGGTGCCATTCCTGGGCCTCGCCTGGTGGGCGTTGGACTATCCGTTCATGAAGCGCTACAGCAAGGCGTTCCTGGAGAAGCACCCAGAGCTGGCCGGCAAGGACCTGGAGATCACCAAACAAGCTTGCGAGTTGTACAAGCGCCAGCCGGTGACCGTGGTCAACTACCTGGAAGGCACCCGCTACACCGCGGCGAAAAGCGCCCAACAACAGTCACCGTTCACCCACCTGCTCAAGCCCAAGGCGGGCGGCGTGGCGTTCGTGCTGGCGGCGATGGGCGAACAGTTGGACGCCATTCTCGATGTGACGGTGGTGTATCCGCAGCAGAAGATTCCGGGGTTCTGGGATTTGCTTAGTGGCAACGTGCCCAAAGTGATCATCGACATCCACACCCGCGAACTGGACCCGGCACTGTGGCAAGGCGATTACGAAAACGATCCGGAGTTTCGCGAAACAATCCAGAACTGGGTCAACCAGCTCTGGATCGTGAAGGACCGGCGCATCCAGGCACTACGCGCCGAGGGCTGACTTAGCTACCGGCGCCGGTGCCCCAGATCCCGCCGAGGTTTTGCAACAGCGAACCGGCAACGCCTTGCTGACCGAGGTATTGCAGGATCACCGGGGCAAACACGCCGACCATCCCGGTGTCCATGCCCAGGGCGCTGAAGGCGTTGTTCAGGTCCTTGGTGTCCTTGACGTTACCCAGCAAGCCATCGAGCAACGCATTTTTGTCCGAGCCCGTGCCGAGCAACCCACCCAAGCCAGTCAGGCTACTGATCGCGCTGTTGCCGGCGATCTGAGCGAGGCCCGGCACGGTTTTGCTCAGTTCGGAGAAGTCCTGGCCGCTGAGCTGATTCCTCGCCAGGCCCAGCATCGCACCGGCGCCGCCGATGGCCTGCTCCGGGGTGATGTCGAGCTGCGAGCCCAGGGTATTGAGCAAACCGGCGGCCTTGGGCGCCGCCGCCACGATGCCATCGACATCATCGGCCTCGACACCCTCGACATCCTCGTCGTCCTGCATCGATGACACCGCCTTGACCGCATCGCTGAGGCTTAACTGTGCAAAGGCCGGGCTGGCGGCCAGCGTCGTCAACGAAGCGACAGCCATGAGCGATGCCAGTGCAAAACAGCGTGAAACGTTCATCCAGACATCCTCTTGTGCCATGAAAGCCGCCCGGTAACGGCGGGGCGGCAAAACTGCTGATTGGACCGGATGTACGCCAGCATGTTCCTCGTTTGCGTGGGCATTTATCCCGAGGTGGCGTCTATAAAACGTGCCTCCTGGGACGCAACCGATGAACGGTATGACCGAACCGGCTGCGTCTGAGTTCTGGACAATGAGATCAACTGGAAAGCGACGTCTACGGCATGGAGCAAATCAGATTATCGTTCGAGGTCCATTGGTGATCGCTCATTTTCTCTGAGCAATTACGTGCCACTCGCCATAAAAAAGGGCGACATCACTGTCGCCCTTTTTTCCGTCTTGCTCCAGGCCTTACGCCGCACTAAACAACTTGTGCGGATCGATCACAAACTTCTTCGGCACGCCCGCGTCGAACTCGCCGTAACCCCGTGGCGCGTCATCCAGGCTGATGACTTCCACACCCACGATTTCGGCAATCTTGATGCGGTCCCACATGATCGCCTGCATCAGCTGGCGGTTGTACTTCATCACTGGCGTCTGGCCGGTGTGGAAGCTGTGGGATTTGGCCCAGCCCAGGCCGAAGCGAATGCTCAGGCTGCCCATTTTCGCGGCAGCGTCCACTGCACCCGGATCTTCAGTGACGTACAGGCCAGGAATACCGATTTTGCCAGCGACGCGAACCACGCCCATCAGCGAGTTGAGTACGGTGGCGGGAGCCTCGTGCTTCACGCCGGCATGGCCGTGACCGCGAGCTTCGAAGCCTACGGCATCGACGGCGCAGTCCACTTCTGGTTCGCCCAACAGTGCAGCGATTTGTTCGTGCAGTGGGGTGTCTGTCGACAGGTCGGCGATTTCGAAACCCTGAGCCTTGGCATGGGCCAGGCGGATCGGGTTGACGTCACCGATGATCACCACCGCAGCACCCAACAGGCGAGCGGAAGCGGCAGCTGCCAGGCCAACCGGGCCGGCGCCGGCAATGTACACGGTGCTGCCAGGGCCGACGCCGGCAGTCACTGCGCCGTGGTAACCGGTGGGCAGGATGTCGGAGAGACAGGTCAGGTCACGGATTTTTTCCATGGCCCGGTCGCGATCTGGAAGTTTCAGCAGGTTGAAGTCGGCATACGGTACAAACGCGTATTCGGCCTGGCCACCGGTCCAGTCACCCATGTCGACATAACCATAGGCACCGCCCGGACGCGCCGGGTTAACGCTCAGGCAGACGCCAGTATGTTGCTCTTTGCACGAACGGCAACGGCCACAGGCAACGTTGAAAGGTACCGACACCAAGTCGCCGATCTGCAGGTTCTCGACACCGCTGCCCTTCTCGATCACTTCACCCGTGATCTCGTGGCCCAGCACCAGACCGGTCTGAGCGGTGGTACGCCCGCGCACCATGTGCTGATCGGAACCACAGATATTGGTGGAAACTACGCGCAGGATGACACCGTGCTCGATCTTCCTGCCGCGCGGGTCCTGCATTTTGGGATAGTCGATTTTCTGTACTTCGACCTTGCCTGCGCCGAGATACACCACACCACGATTACCAGACATGCTTTCACCTCGCTGTTGTTTTTATGTAGCGGTCGCGTCGCCAGGAAACGGCGGCGCGTTGATTGCTCGATAAATCAAAAGATCGTCCGAACGCGGCCCGAGCCTTCGGCAGCGTCTACAGAGGCAGGCGATCTTTTCAGGCAGTAAAAACGCTAGAGAACAACTGTCCTGTTAGCGTTAAGGAACACGCGTCTTTCAATGTGATAACCCACGGCCCGCGCCAACGTCAGCCCTTCGATATCCCGCCCCTTGGCGATCAAGTCTTCGGGATAGTGGCTGTGATCCACGGCTTCCACGCCCTGGGCGATGATCGGACCTTCATCCAGATCGTTGTTGATGTAATGCGCCGTGGCGCCGACCAGTTTCACGCCTTTGTTGTAGGCCTGGTGATACGGCTTGGCGCCCTTGAAGCCCGGCAGCAGGGAGTGGTGAATGTTGATTGCCTTGCCGTCGAGTTTGCGGCACAGCTCTGGCGACAGAACCTGCATGTAGCGGGCAAGGATCACCAGCTCGGCGCCGGCCTCTTCGATCACCTGCCAGACCTGGCGCTCTTGCGATGGTTTGTCGTTGGGGTCCAGCGGAAAGTGGTAGTACGGAATCTGGTGCCAGTCGGCCAACGGCTTGAGGTCCGGGTGGTTGGAGACCACCGCGACCACGTCCATCGACAACTGGCCGATGCGCTGGCGGTAGAGCAAGTCGTTGAGGCAGTGATCGGCCTTGGAGACCATGATCACCACTTTCGGCCGGTAGTTCGGCGGGGTCAGCTCGAAGACCATCCCGAAGGCGGCACCACGCTCCGCCAGGCCTGCGCGGAAGGCTTGTTCGTCGAAAGCGTCGGGTTGCCGAAACTCCACTCGGATGAAGAAACGGCCTGAGAGCCGGTCATCAAAGGAGTGGTGCTCGGTGACGTAGCAGCCCTGCTCGAACAGAAAGCGGGTCACCGCATCCACGGTGCCGAGGACGCTTGGGCAGTCGGCGGTCAGAATCCATGTGTCTGGGGCGCGGCTCATAGTGCGGTGACTCCTGCTGCTACATCTGTGATCAGAGAGAACTCTGTGGCGAGGGAGCTTGCTCCCGCTGGGTTGCGAAGCGACCCCTATGTCAGCAACCGCATTCCTGCAGAAGGAACGCGGATTCAGGTTTTACGACTGCTGCGCAGCCGAGCGGGAGCAAGCTCCCTCGCCACAATTACGCCTGGACGCTAAGCCCGTACTCAGCCGACGCATCCTGCAACCACAACCACCAGTAATCCGAGAAGCTGCGGCGAATCAGCAGTTCCCAGGTGTCTTCGGCGGTATGGCGGATCATCAGTTGCGACTTGGCGAACACCGTGCCCACAGCCTTGCCCACCGGGAAGTTGTTGGGGTGCACGTCGTAGCTGGTGGACTTCATCAGCACCTGACGCACGTTCGGGCCGCTGAGTTCGAGGATCTGCTGGCCACCGCTGACGTTGACGATCTGGATGTGCAGGTCGCCCAGCGCTTCACGGAGCTTTTTCTCGGCGGCGAATTCTTCACCGGTCGGCACGACCAGCAGCCATTCATCCGGCCCCATCCATTGCAGGCTGGTTTCGCCTTTGATGATCACGGTCAGCGCACCTGGCAACTCGATGCCAAGAGCCTTGTGCACACCAGCGGCGAACGCGGCGTCGTGGCCATCGCCACGGATGGTCAGGTGACCGAGGAGTTTTTTCTCACGCACGATCACGCCGGCGTTCTTGCGACCCTTGCCCACCAGGCTGGCGAGGTCGGCGTGATGCAGCGACGACTCGGCCTTGGCCCCAGTGGTTGGGCGTTGTTGGTAAACATTGGCTGCGGTCATAAAGCACCTGTCCTGAATTCTTTGTCGCCCCCCGCGCCTGGCGCGGGGGTGATCGATTACACGTTCTGGCGATCGCCTTTCGGATCGAAGAACACCGAAGAAACGATTTCCGCCTCGATCACGCTGCCGTCGGCCAGCGGTGCGAACACCCGCTCACCCATGCGCTTCAAGCCGCCCTTGACCACGCCCATGGCAAACGAATAGCCCAGGGAGTTGTGCAAGTAACTGGAAGTCACGTGACCCACCATGGTCATCGGAATCGCTTGCTTGGTGTTGAACACCAGTTGCGCACCTTCCGGCAGCCATTTGGTCGGATCGATCGGCTTCAGGCCAACCAGCTGTTTGCGCTGATCACGCACACAGTCTTCGCGGTTCATGCCACGCCAGCCGATCCACGAGAACGGTTTGGTGCGACCGACACACCAGCCCATGTTCAGGTCGTCCGGGGTCATCGAGCTGTCAGTATCCTGACCGACGATGATGAAGCCCTTCTCGGCCCGCAGTACGTGCATGGTTTCAGTGCCATATGGCGTCAGGTTGTACTTCTTGCCAGCATCAACAATTTTTTCCAGCACGCCCATCGCATAGTCGGCCTGCACGTTGACTTCGTACGACAGCTCACCGGTAAACGAAATCCGGAAAATCCGCGCCGGCACGCCACCGACCAGGGCTTCTTTCCAGGTCATGAACGGGAAGGCTTCGTTGCTCAGGTCGGCGTCGGTGACTTCGCTGAGCAGCTTGCGGCTGTTCGGCCCGGACAGGGTCATGGTTGCCCAGTGATCCGTCACGGAAGTGAAGTACACCTTCAGGTCTGGCCATTCGGTCTGGTGGTAGATTTCCAGCCATTGCAGCACGCGCGCAGCGCCGCCGGTGGTGGTGGTCATCACGAAATGGTTGTCGGCCAGGCATGCAGTCACGCCGTCGTCGAACACCATGCCGTCTTCTTTACACATCAGGCCGTAGCGCGCCTTGCCCACGTCGAGCTTGGTCCAGGCGTTGGTGTAGATACGGTTGAGGAACTCGCGGGAGTCCGGGCCCTGGATGTCGATCTTGCCCAAGGTCGAAGCGTCCAGCAGGCCGACGCTGTCGCGCACGGCTTTGCATTCGCGTTTGACCGCGGCATGCAGGTCTTCACCGTTTTTCGGGAAGTACCAAGGACGTTTCCACTGACCGACGTCTTCGAACTCGGCGCCATTCTTCACGTGCCAGTGATGCAGCGCGGTGAAGCGAACCGGCTCGAAGATGTGCCCACAGTGACGACCGGCCACGGCGCCGAAAGTCACCGGCGTGTAGTTCGGGCGGAACATGGTGGTGCCCATCTGCGGGATGGTCACGTTCAGCGAACGGGCAGCGATGGCCAGGCCGTTGACGTTGCCGAGCTTGCCCTGATCGGTGCCGAAGCCCAGTGCGGTGTAGCGCTTGACGTGCTCGACCGACTCGAAGCCTTCGCGGGTCGCCAGTTCGATGGCGGCTGCGGTGACGTCGTTCTGCAGGTCGACGAATTGCTTCGGCGCACGGGCAGTGGCTTTTTCGTGAGGCACCTGGAATAGCGCCAGCGTCGGCTCTTCGAGTCGGCTCAGGGCTTTGGGCAGTACGCCTTCGACCTTGCCGAATCCAGCTTCGCTGGCAGCGCGAGCACCGCCTTCAAAACCATCGGCCAACGAATCGCCGAGGCTGTAGACGCCGTTGATGCCACCGACGCACACGCGTTTCTGCGGTGCTTCGCCCGGTACGAAACCGAGGATGTCTTCACGCCAGATCGGCTTGCCACCCAGGTGCGAAGCCAGGTGAACCACTGGGCTGTAACCGCCGGAGCTGGCGACCAGGTCGCAATCGAGCCATTCGCCCGGGCTGGTCACGGTGTGTGCTTTTACATCAATCGCTGCAACGCGAGCGGCGGTCACGTGCTTGCTGCCACGGGCCTCGATCACGGCGCTGCCGGTCAGGATGCGAATGCCTTTGGCGCGCGCTTCTTCCACCAGCGCACCGCGAGGGTTGCTGCGGGCGTCGGCGATGGCCACCACTTGCAGGCTGGCGTCGAGCCAGTCCAGGGCAACGCGGTAGGCGTGGTCGTTGTTAGTCGACAGCACCAGTTTCTTGCCCGGTGCCACACCGTAGCGACGCACGTAGGTCGACACAGCGCCGGCGAGCATGTTGCCCGGCACGTCGTTGTTGCCGTAAACCAGTGGACGCTCGTGAGCGCCGGTCGCCAGCACCACGCGCTTGGCGCGAACCCGGTGGATGCGCTGACGCACCTGGCCGATCGGAGCGCGGTCGCCGAGGTGATCGGTGAGGCGCTCGTGAATGGTCAGGAAGTTATGGTCGTGGTAACCGTTGACCGTGGCGCGCGGCAACAGCAGCACGTCAGGGGTGTTTTTCAGCTCGGCGATGACGCTGGCAACCCACTCGGTAGCTGGTTTGCCATCGAGGCTTTCGCGGGAGTCGAGCAGGCTGCCGCCGAACTCTTCCTGCTCATCGGCCAGGATCACACGGGCGCCGCTGCGAGCAGCCGCCAGTGCAGCCGCCAGACCCGCAGGGCCAGCGCCGACGATCAGCACGTCGCAGTGCTGGTTCATGTAGTCGTAGGTGTCCGGATCGTTCTCGGTCGGCGAACGGCCAAGACCGGCTGCCTTACGAATGTACTTCTCGTAAGTCATCCAGAACGATTGCGGGTACATGAAGGTTTTGTAGTAGAAGCCCGGTGGCATCAGCTTGCCGCCGACCTTGCCGAGAATCCCCATCATGTCGTTGTTCACGCTTGGCCAGCCGTTGGTGCTGGTGGCGACCAGACCTTGATACAACGCTTGTTGCGTGGCGCGTACGTTCGGGATCTGCGTGGCTTCGGTCGCACCGATCTGCAGCACGGCGTTCGGCTCTTCGGCACCGGCGGCGAAGATGCCGCGTGGGCGCGAGTACTTGAAGCTGCGGCCGACGATATCGACACCGTTGGCCAGCAAGGCTGCGGCCAGCGAGTCGCCCTCAAAGCCTTTGTAGACCTGGCCGTTGAAGGTGAAGCTCAGCACTTTGTTGCGGTCGATGCGTCCGCCGTTGGACAGGCGATTGATCTGGCTCATACCTTCTCTCCCAGAGCCGTGGCGGCCGCTTTCGGGCTGTCGGTCTTGTCGGTGAACTGCGGCTTGGTGCCGATCTTGTAGGTTTCGAGAATCTCGTAGGTCACGGTGTCACGGGTCACGTTGAAATACTGACGGCAACCGGCGACGTGATCCCACAGTTCGTGGTGCAGACCGCGAGGGTTATCGCGGAAGAACATGTAGTCGCCCCACTCCTCGTCGGTGCAGCTGTTCGGATCCAGTGGACGCGGGATGTGCGCCTGGCCGGATGCATGGAATTCCTCTTCGGAGCGCAGTTCGCCACAGTGAGGACAGAAGATATGCAACATAGGGATTTCTCCTGTTAGTGGGCGACTGCTGCAGCGCCGTGTTCGTCGATCAACGCACCGCTGTGGAAGCGGTCGATGGAGAAAGGTGCAGCCAATGGGTGCATTTCACCCTTGGCCAGGCTGGCGGCAAACACGTTGCCCGAGCCAGGTGTAGCCTTGAAGCCACCGGTGCCCCAACCGCAGTTGAAGAACATGTTCGGTACCGGAGTCTTCGAAATGATCGGGCACGCATCCGGCGTGGTGTCGACGATGCCGCCCCACTGACGGTTCATGCGTACGCGCGACAGCACCGGGAACATCTCGACGATGGCCTGGATGGTGTGCTCGATCACCGGGTACGAACCACGCTGGCCGTAGCCGTTGTAGCCGTCGATACCGGCGCCGATCACCAGGTCGCCCTTGTCGGACTGGCTGATATAACCGTGTACGGCGTTGGACATGATCACGCTGTCGATAATCGGCTTGATCGGCTCGGACACCAGCGCTTGCAGCGGGTGCGATTCGATCGGCAGGCGGAAACCGGCGAGTTTGGCCATGTGCCCGGAGTTACCGGCAGTCACCACGCCGACGCGCTTGGCGCCGATGAAGCCCTTGTTGGTTTCAACACCGATGCACACACCGTTTTCCTTACGGAAACCGATCACTTCGGTCTGCTGGATCAGGTCCACGCCCAAGGCGTCGGCGGCACGGGCAAAGCCCCACGCCACGGCATCGTGACGGGCCACGCCGCCGCGACGCTGGACGGTAGCGCCCATCACCGGATAGCGGGTGTTCTTGGAGCAGTCGAGGTACGGGATCTCGTCTGCCACTTGCTTGGCATCGAGCAGTTCGCCGTCCACGCCGTTGAGGCGGTTGGCGCTGACCCGACGCTCGGAATCACGAATGTCCTGCAGGGTGTGGCACAGGTTGTAGACGCCACGCTGGGAGAACATCACGTTGTAGTTCAGGTCCTGGGACAGGCCTTCCCACAATTTCATCGCGTGTTCGTACAGGTGTGCCGACTCGTCCCACAGGTAGTTGGAGCGCACGATGGTGGTGTTGCGCGCGGTGTTACCGCCGCCCAGCCAGCCCTTCTCGACCACGGCCACGTTGGTGATGCCGTGTTCCTTGGCCAGGTAGTAGGCGGTCGCCAGACCATGCCCGCCACCGCCGACGATGACCACGTCGTAGACCTTTTTCGGGGTCGGCGTACGCCACATGCGCTGCCAGTTTTCATGGTGGCTGAGGGAGTGTTTGAAGAGGCCGAAGCCCGAATAGCGTTGCATAGTCATTTACTCCAAAACCGCGCTCAGCGATAAACCGGGAAGTCCGCGCACAGGGCTGCCACATGCTGCGCGACATTGGCCTCGACATCGGCGTCGCCGAGGTTGTCGAGGATGTCGCAGATCCAGCCAGCCAGTTCAACACACTGGGTAACCTTGAAGCCGCGAGTGGTCACCGCCGGGGTGCCGATACGCAGGCCGGAGGTCACGAACGGCGACTGTGGATCGTTCGGGACAGCGTTCTTGTTCACGGTGATGTGGGCGCGACCGAGTGCTGCGTCCGCCTCTTTACCGGTGAGGCCCTGACGGATCAGGCTGACCAGGAACAGGTGGTTGTCGGTACCGCCGGACACTACATCGTAGCCGCGTTTGATAAATACGCCGGCCATTGCCTTGGCGTTGTCGATCACTTGTTGCTGGTAGGCCTTGAAGCCAGGCTCCAGTGCTTCCTTGAAGCACACTGCTTTACCGGCGATGACGTGCATCAGCGGGCCGCCCTGGGCACCAGGGAATACCGCGGCGTTGAGCTTCTTCTCGATTTCTTCGTTAGCCTTGGCCAGGATCAGGCCACCACGTGGACCGCGCAGGGTCTTGTGGGTGGTGGTGGTCACCACGTCAGCGTATGGCAGCGGGTTCGGGTACAGGCCAGCGGCGACCAGACCGGCAACGTGAGCCATGTCGACGAACAGCAGGGCACCGACCTTGTCAGCGATCTGGCGGAAACGCGGGAAATCGAGGGTCTTGGAGTAGGCCGAGAAACCGGCGACGATCATCTTCGGCTTGCATTCGACGGCCAGACGCTCGACTTCGTCGTAGTCGATCAGGCCGGTTTTGGTGTCGATGCCGTACTGCACAGCGTTGTACAGCTTGCCCGACGACGACACTTTGGCACCGTGGGTCAGGTGACCGCCGTGGGCCAGGCTCATGCCCAGAATGGTGTCGCCGGCTTGCAGCAGGGCCAGGTAAACGGCGCTGTTGGCCGAAGAACCGGAGTGCGGCTGCACGTTGGCGTAATCGGCACCGAACAACTGCTTGGCGCGTTCGATGGCCAGGGCTTCAACCTTGTCGACGTGCTCGCAACCACCGTAGTAGCGCTTGCCCGGATAGCCTTCGGCGTATTTGTTGGTCAGACCACTGCCTTGCGCTTCCATCACGCGCTTGCTGGTGTAGTTCTCTGACGCGATCAGCTCGATGTGATCTTCCTGGCGTTGCTCCTCGGCATTCATCGCCGCCAGCAGTGCATCGTCGTAACCCTGAATCTGGTCTTGCTTGCTGAACATCGCGTCTCTCCCAGCGGCGGCGGTGCGCCTTTCGTCTCGGTGAGGCACTGGCATTTCGGCAGTGCCCTTTGATAGCGATGGTATGACCGGCGCAGACAGGTCAAATGCCTATGGACGCCACGCAAAGGTGCGTTTACGACATGGGCCGAAATGGGTGAACGGGCGAACACCCCTGTGGCGAGGGAGCTTGCTCCCGCTCGACTGCGAAGCAGTCGTGAAACCGACAAATTCGATCTAACTGACGAACCACATGCGCCGGGTTTGGGTCTGCTGCGCAGCCCAACGGGGGCAAGCCCCCTCGCCACAGGGGACGGGCGTCAGGCGATGAGTTGGCGCAAGGCCAAAAGTACGAGGAAATGTCCGGGATAAAGGGCGTAGGCCCAGCGGCGCATCGGCGGTGGCTGGATGCCTTGGGCATGTCGCAATAGCAGCAGGCCCGAGAATGGCGCAATCAGACAAACGACAATACCCAAAATCGCCGCACCGCTGCCGAACCAGGCAGCGGAGTACAGCACTTGCCATTGATTGGCCGCCAGGCACACCAGCCCCGGCAACAGGCCGAAATACCAGGGCCGCTGGATCACCAGCAACATCGCCAGTGGCAACAGCACGCCGAAAAAGCCGAACATCAATCGCTGCGGGAACAGTGCCGCCAGCACCAAGGCAACGACCGCCAACAGACGCGACTGAACTGGCCCGTGCTGCCAGCCACGGGCCACCAGCAACCCCATGACCAGCGTAGGCAATACATTCAAGGTGTCGTGATCAGGAATGTACATCCGATACGGAATTTCGCTCAGGGCACTGAACAGCAACAACCAACCGAGGTAGCGCCACTGGCCGTCGGTCGTCACTGTACGGACACGCGCCAGGTTCGCCGCCATCGCCAGACAGAACCACGGGAACGCCAATCTGCCCGGCACATACAGCAGATCGAGGGAATAACCGACATATCGCAGGTGATCGAGCACCATGCTCAACAGCGCCAGCCACTTGAGCAGATCCAGTGCACCGTCCCTCTGCGTCATGTGCATAATTGCCCGAGGCATTTGTATTTTTCTGACAGACTCATCCCGTGTGCTCCCCGGACGATCTTCGGTAAAGTGCACATCATCATTGACCAACGAAGCGCCACAAGCGCCTCGATCACGGAAGCCGGCCATGACCGACAAGAGCCAACAATTCGCCAGCGACAACTATTCCGGTATTTGCCCTGAAGCCTGGGCTGCCATGGAACAGGCCAACCACGGACACCAGCGCGCTTATGGCGACGATGAGTGGACCGCACGCGCCGCGGATCAATTCCGCAAACTGTTCGAAACCGACTGCGAAGTGTTCTTCGCCTTCAACGGCACCGCGGCCAACTCGTTGGCCCTGTCGTCGCTGTGCCAGAGTTACCACAGCGTGATCTGCTCGGAAACCGCCCACGTCGAAACCGACGAATGCGGCGCTCCGGAATTTTTCTCCAACGGTTCCAAGCTGCTCATCGCCCGCACCGAAAACGGTAAGCTGACCCCGGAATCGATCCGCGAAATTGCCCTCAAGCGCCAGGATATCCACTACCCGAAACCGCGCGTCGTGACCCTGACCCAGGCCACTGAAGTCGGCAGCGTGTACACCCCGGAAGAAATCCGCGCCATCAGCGTCACCTGTAAAGAACTGGGCTTGAACCTGCACATGGACGGTGCCCGTTTCTCCAACGCCTGCGCTTATCTGGGTTGCTCGCCAGCCGACCTGACCTGGAAGGCCGGCGTCGACGTGCTGTGCTTTGGCGGTACGAAAAACGGCATGGCGGTGGGCGAAGCGATTCTGTTCTTCAACCACAAACTGGCTGAAGACTTCGACTACCGCTGCAAACAGGCCGGGCAACTGGCGTCGAAGATGCGCTTCCTCTCGGCCCCCTGGGTCGGGATTCTTGAAAACGACGCCTGGCTCAAATACGCCCGCCACGCCAACCACTGCGCGCAGTTGCTGGCCGAACTGGTGAGCGACATTCCTGGCGTCGAGCTGATGTTCCCGGTGCAGGCCAACGGTGTGTTCCTGCAACTCTCCGAGCCGGCCATCGCCGCACTGACCGCCAAGGGCTGGCGCTTCTACACCTTCATCGGCAACGGCGGCGCACGGTTCATGTGCTCGTGGGACACCGAAGAAGAACGCGTGCGGGAACTGGCGGCAGATATTCGGCACGTGATGACAGCCTGACTCCCTCCCCCTCACCACAGGCTCTGTGTTCCACCTCAGCTATTTGGTTGAAATGCGACTTTGTGGCGAGGGAGCTTGCTCCCGCTCGGCTGCGCAGCAGTCGTAAAACCAGCCAACGCGGTCCACCTGACAGACCGCATGCTCAGGCTTTGGGGCTGCTTCGCAACCCAACGGGAGCAAGCTCCCTCGCCACAGGTTCTGCGCTCGACCTCAGCTATTTGATTGGCAAGAGATCTTATGGCGAGGGGGCTTGCCCCCCCTTGCCACAGTCCCGCACGAGTTGGTCTACATTGACTGCGAGCCGTTTCGATCCGCTCGGATCACGCCAATCGGGAGCGTCCGCATGTCACTACAAGGCAAAACCCTGTTCATCACCGGCGCCAGTCGCGGGATTGGTCGTGAGATTGCGCTGCGGGCCGCGCGCGACGGGGCCAACATCGTGATTGCCGCGAAAAGCGCCGCCCCTCACCCCAAACTGCCTGGCACCATCTTCAGCGTGGCAGCGGAAGTCGAAGCCGCGGGTGGCAAGGCGCTGGCCCTGGAGGTGGATGTGCGCGATGAAACCATCGTGCGCCAGGCCCTGGCTGACGCCAATGAGCATTTCGGCGGCATCGACGCGCTGGTCAACAATGCAGGAGCGATCAAGCTGACCGGCGTGCAGCACATCGAACTCAAGCGCTTCGACCTGATGCACCAGATCAACACCCGCGCCGTGCTGCTGTGCAGCCAGGCCGCCCTGCCCTATCTGAAAAAATCCAGCGGCCACATCCTCAACCTGTCACCGCCGTTGAACCTGGCCACCAAATGGTTCGCCCAATACAGCCCCTACACCGTCACCAAGTACGGCATGAGCATGCTCACCCTGGGCATGAGCGAGGAATTCGCCGCCTACGGTATCAGCGTCAACTCTCTATGGCCGCAGACCATGATCGCCACGGCCGCGATCGAGTTTCAGCTCGGATCGCGCGAATCTTTCAAACATGCCCGCACACCCGCGATCATGGCGGATGCCGCCCACGTCATTCTCGACAGCAGCGGTCGCAGCATTACCGGTCGGTTGCTGATCGATGAGGAGATTTTGCGCGAGCAAGGGGTGACGGATTTTGAAGGGTATCGGTATGCGCCTGATTCCACCGACAAACTGATGCCAGACCTGTTTGTCGACTGACTGAAGCGCGCCCTCTACAGGCGCTGCCGAAGGCTGCTCCTGTAGAGGTTATTCAGCGATCATCCGACCGATCAATACTCGATCCGCACGTCACCCTTCGGCACGCTGCAGCAAGACAGGATGAACCCCTCGGCTTCGTCTTCCTCGGTAATCCCGCCGTTGTGTTCCATTGCCACTTCGCCGGCAAGCTTCATTACCTTGCAGGTACCGCAGATACCCATGCCGCAGGCCTTGGGGATCATCAGGCCCAGCTTGGCGGCAGCGGCGTGGACGGTTTCGCCCGGAGCCACGCGGATGCTCTTGCCGGAGGCGGTGAATTCCACCTGGTGCAGGTCGGCGGCGTCGATTGCAGGGGCGTCGGCCGCTTGTTCAGCGTGTTCCTCTGCATCGGCGATAGCCTCTGGCGGTGTGGCGCCGAAGGACTCTTCGTGGTAGCGCTTCATATTGAAGCCGGCGTTTTCCAGCAAACGCTTGACCGCATTCATGTAGGGCGTCGGACCGCAGCAGAACACTTCCCGCTCAAGGAAGTCCGGGACCATCAGTTCGAGCATCTTGTGGTTGAGATAACCGCGGTATCCGGCCCACGGCTCACCGAAACCGTGTTTCTCGCAGATCAGGTGCAGGCTGAAGTTTTCGATCCGCGCCGCCATGTGCTCCAGCTCGCGGTGATAAATGATGTCTTTCGGCGAGCGGGCGCTATGGATGAAGGCCATATCGACATTGCCGTTGGTATCGAAGAACCAGCGCGCCATGGACATCACCGGGGTGATGCCCACGCCGCCACTGAGGTACAACACTTTCGGGTTCGGAAAGTCGATGGCGTTGAACAGCCCGACCGGGCCGTGCACCGCCAGCTCGTAACCTTCATGCAGGGTGTCATGCAACCAGTTCGAGACCTTGCCGCCCGGTACGCGCTTGATCGTCACCGAGAAGCTGTACGGCACCGACGGCGAGCTGGAAATGGTGTACGAACGCATGATCTGCTGGCCTTCGATTTCCAGCTCCAGGGTGACGAATTGCCCCGGCTTGAAGAAGAACATGATCGGCTGGTCGGCCATAAAGCAGAAGGTGCGCACATCCCAGGTTTCCTGGATGACTTTGACGCAACGGACAATGTGTCGACCATTGGCCCAGGTCTGGGTGGTTACCGGGTTCAGGAAGTTGTTGGACATGCTGATCTCCACGGCCGACTACCGGCCTTTATGTTGGCGATTCTGCGTATAGCGCAGCCCCGCCATTTACCTATCTGCGACATTGACATACTTATCGCGACCAGCCCCCAATTACCGGGGGTTGGGCGTCGGGAACAGATTGGGCCATGTCGCCCATGGATAAGGTTCCGGGGAGCGCCGGCCCCACACTCGCCCCATACCAAGACACAACCTTTACACCTTGCGTAGCAAACCTGATTAGCCACTTTCGCCGGCCACACAGAATGGCCTTGAGGATTAAACGATGGACGTCACCACTACCCTGAGCCTGGGCGATCCACTGGAACCCGCACGCAAGGCCACTGCGCAGATGCTGCAAGAGCGCGAGCGCACTTTCTCGCTGCCGCAGCCGTTTTACTCTGACGAGCGGCTGTTTGATATCGACATGCAGGAAATCTTCCAGAAAGAGTGGTTGATTGCCGGCATGACCTGCGAGATCCCGACCAAGGGCAACTACCTGACCCTGCAAGTCGGCAAGAACCCGATCATCGTGATTCGTGGCGCCGATGGCGTGGTCCATGCGTTCCACAACGTCTGCCGCCACCGTGGTTCACGCCTGTGCACCAGTGAAAAAGGCAAGGTCGCCAAACTGGTCTGCCACTACCACCAGTGGACGTACGAGCTGGACGGTCGCCTGCTGTTCGCCGGCACCGAAATGGGCGCCGACTTCGACATGAAGCAATACGGCCTCAAACCGGTGAACGTGAAGACCGCCGGCGGTTACATCTTCATCAGCCTGGCAGAAAACCCGCCGGCCATCGATGACTTCCTGTCGACGCTCAGCCATTACATGGAACCGTACGACATGGAGAACACCAAGGTGGCGGTGCAAACCACCTTGATGGAAAAGGCCAACTGGAAACTGGTGCTGGAAAACAACCGCGAGTGCTACCACTGCGGCGGTTCACACCCGGAATTGCTGAAAACCCTGCTGGAATGGGACGACGTCACCGATCCGCGTGCCGACCAGGCCTTCAAGGACCACGTAGCCGCTTCCGCCGCTGCCTGGGAAGCCGAGAAGATCCCTTACGCCCACGCCAGTTTCGGCCTGCGTAACCGTATCGTGCGCATGCCGCTGCTCAAGGGCACCGTATCGATGACCATGGACGGCAAACAGGGCTGCGCCAAACTGATGGGACGCATCAAGAACCCGGACCTGGGCTCGATGCGCATCCTGCACCTGCCGCACTCTTGGAACCACTGCATGGGCGACCACATCATCGTGTTCACCGTGTGGCCGATCAGCGCCCAGGAAACCATGGTCACCACCAAGTGGATCGTCCACAAGGACGCGGTCGAAGGCGTGGACTACGACGTGGAGCGCATGCGCCAGGTCTGGGATGCGACCAACGACCAGGACCGTCGCCTGGCCGAAGAGAACCAGCGCGGGATCAACTCCACCGCGTACCAGCCAGGGCCTTACTCCAAGACCTATGAATTCGGCGTGGTGAACTTCGTGGACTGGTACAGCGAGCGGATGCTGAACAACCTGGGGGCCGAGCCTGCGCCTTACCTCAAAGGTGTTCCGGTTCAGGGTTAATCGAAATCTGATCGTTCCCACGCCAGGCGTGGGAACGATCCTTCCTCGCTAAATTGAAGACCACCGCACCGAACCATCCTCGCCAATAAACGTCTCTTCGATGTTCTCCCCCACCAGCCGCACCTTCACATAACCGTTCAACACCCGATCCGGGTACGCCTCATCCCGCGCATTTTGCGTTTCCGACCACAGCACCCCCGGATGCCCGTTCAGCTCGCTGGCATTGCCATAGGGAATCGCCCCGTGCCCGGCGCAACGTGCATGCAAGCCACCTTGAGTGGCATAGCAGATGCCGTTATGCAAATGCCCCCAATACCAGTAATCCGGCTCGCGCCCCAAGGCATCGCAGACCGGCTTGTACAACGCGGTCTTGTCACGCCCGGTAATGTCAAAGCCCTGGTGATGACTGAGCACCATGATCTTCTTGCGTTTGGGCAGGTCTTTCATCCAGTCGATCTGCTGCTTGTTCAGCGCGCCGTCCATATACAGGTTGATTGGACTGGAGGCATAAGCCGAGTCGATCCCGACCACCAGCCAGTCATCGTTGTACAACGCAAAATAACTGGTGCCCTGCTGCGCCGGGAAACGTTTGGCCAGTTCCTTGAAGTAGCCATGGGCGCCGCTGTACATCTCGTGGTTGGAGTTGAGAGTGAATGAGCCCTGCTTGCCCATCGGCCAACCGACCATGTCGACGTCTTCCTGGGAGCGGGTGCCGGCGTAATACACATCCCCCAGATGAATGGTGAAGTCGGCCTGGGCCAGTTGCATCTGATCGGCCACCGCCACTGCCGGGGCATGACTGTCGAACGGCCCGGTGCCCCAGTCGCCGGCAATGGCCAGGGTCACGTCACTGTCCATGCGCATCAACGCCGGGTTGGTAGCGAACGGTGCGTGATGCCGCAGGTTCTCGATCCACTTGAGCAACGCTTCGCTCCACAACAGATCCAGCAGCTCCCATTTGCGACAACCGAGCAGGCTGCCATCCTTGAGCACTTGGGTCTGCAGCTCATCTACCGATTGCGGCAAGGGGCTGGCGTTTCCGATGTGCAGGATCGACAAACCGTGGGACAACTCCCACGGCACACTCGGTTGATCGTCCGGCAAGTCGCCGTGCTTGAGCACGTATTGCGCCTGATCGTGCCCCCGCTGCAGCAGCGCGACGATGGCTTGGTACTCCTCCGGTTCAAGCTCGCTGACGAGCTTCTTCCAGGCCATTTCCAGCCGTGTGAACAGCCCGTGCAGGCGCACCTTCACCTTGTCGTATTCATGTTCCCAATGTCTGACCAATGACATGTCGCTTTCCTCCATCCGTAGTGGAATCACAGGGTTTTCATGAACTCGATGAGCGCCCGCTTATCGAGTTCCGACAACTGCGTGCCGTACAGGTGGCCACCGTTGTGGTTGCCCTCCAGGCGCGTGTCGTATTTGAAGTCCGCCGAGGCTTTCACCTGCTCGCCACTGGTGACGTAGCCGACCTTGTCCTTGTCATAAATGTCGGAACCGGTGAAGAACACCTGCGGCCGCAGTTCCGGCGGTTGCAGCAAATCCCACAGGGTCGGCACCGAGCCGTTGTGCAAGTACGGCGCGCGCAACCAGATGCCGTCGGTGGGCGTGTTGCTGTAGCTCTGGGTCTTGCGGTAAGCACCAAAGTCGAACGGCGGTTTCTTGAAGCCGTGGAAGGCTGTCACTAAACCGGTGGTGAACGAGTTCAGCCGATGGGGATCGGTGCCCAGTTCATCAATCGTGGTGGTGACCTGACCGGTGTCGGTGCGACCGAAGTCATGGCAACCGGCGCAATTCTTTTCCCAGACTGGCTTGCCCCGGGCGACCTTGGCCTGATCCAGCGCGAACGGCCAGGCCGGTGCCTTGTGGCCCAGCAGCCAATTGGTCACCCGGTTGAAACTGTCCGGCAGCACCGACTCCGGCGTCGCGCCCACGGCCATGGCCGCCGCGTAGTTGCGCTCATGGATATCGTTGTTGTTGCCGTCCCAGTGCAGGTACAGCGATTCCCGGGGTTTCTGGTTCCAGACTTGCGGCAGGTCGACGGTGCCGATGGTCGAGTCATCCGGGAAGCCGAACACCACCATTTTCGTCGGGTTGAAAGTGTCGGTACGTCCCGGCCCCTGCGGTGCGCGCAGCTTCTGCCAGGCATAGGCCTGCTTCTGTTTGATCAGCGCGCTGGTGGCCATCGGGATGATCAGGTAGCGGTTGTACAGGCGCTCGAAAAACCCGAGCTGGAACTTGCTGTTGATCGCAGTCATCACCGCGTCGGGCGTGAATTTGGGGTCGCTCGCGCAATCGTAGGCGAACCACTGGAAGGCCTGCAGTTGCAGGGTATTGGCCGGTGCGGAGGCCACCGGGGTAGCAACATCGCTGGCATTGGCGCGGTAGGAGCCGGTGTGGCACAAGGCGCAATTGGGCTCCACGGTCGGGTAGCCGATCTGCCGCTTGGCCATGCCGATCGGCAGGTCCTTGCCGTTCTCGTAGAGGAAACCGAACACTTCGTAACCCCCGGGCTTCGGCAGTTTCTCCGGGCACATCTGCGGCAACACGGCGAACAGGTAATAGGGAATCCGTGCTTCGATGCCCAGGCCGATGGCGGCGTATTTGTAGTGGTCTTCGTCAGAAGCGTATTGCTCGGCCGGCACCACCCGCAGCATCTGGTACCAGGTTTCGTAACCGATAAACCCCAGCGCCAGCACTACGACCAGCGTGGCGACCTTGAAGCTGTGCCGCCGCCAGCGTCGCGCCCACGCTGCGCACCACTCACGCCAGCCATCGCGAAGCAGGGCGAACGGCCGATTGGCCGGCGCGCTGCCCAGATACAGCAGAATCCCGAGGATCAGGAACATGCCCAGATCGCCCAGCAGCATCGGCACGAACACCTGGGCCTGGTTGCTGGTGTTGATCAGGTAGATCCAGAACGCCACGGCGACCAACCGCGACAATACGCACAGCCACGAATGCACCACGTATTTGGGGGCATTGAAGCCTGACGGCATGTAAAAAAGGCTGATCCCCACCAGCAACATGCCGGCGTTCTCCAGCCAAGGATCGGAGAGCTGCGGAGGCATTCCGAGCATCGAGGTCAGCAATGCCGGCGCGAACAGCGCCGGAATCGCGAAGACCATGTTCATTGCGATGCCTATCCAGATGAAGCGTTGAAACCAGCGGATGTAACTGTCCATGGCATCCATTTCCTTGTAGTCGCCAATCCCAAGTCAGCACACGGCTTTTGTGGCGAGGGAGCTTGCTCCCGTTCGGCTGCAAAGCAGTCGTAAAACCAGAAAACGCGGTGTATCTGATCGATCGCATCCTCAGGTTTTGGGGCTGCTGCGCAACCCAGCGGGAGCAAGCTCCCTCGCCACAAAAAGCCCGATCAACCGAGGGCGGTTTTCTCCAGGTGCTGCAGGATGATCGGGTACACATCGACCACCGCGTTCTTGCCGAACATGCAGTCGATATGCCCATAACCCGGCACCACATGCCGGCTGTAGCGTTCCGGCCCATGGATTTTGCACACGCGCTCATAGGTCCTGAGCGTGCTTTCGGGCAAGTAGCATTGGTTGTCTTCGCCACTGATGAAGCAGATCGGCATGGTCAGCCGGTCGAAGTGCGGCATGTAGACGTCCTGGCCCTTGAAGTCCACCAGATGGCCTTTGCGCAGGATCAGCGCCAGATGCTCGAAGGTCTGTATGTTCGACTCGCCGAACAACTCGTGCAGGTTGTCGTGCAGGGTTTCGTTGAGTGTGTCGTGGCGGTACAGCGACGCGTACATGAAGGTGATGCGGTGGCACACCGGGTTGGTGCAGTAACCTTGAGCCTCGATGCGGGCGTAGATGTTGAGGGCCTTGTCGTAGAGTTTGTTGAACCAGCTCTCCTTGTTGTCGGCATACGCGGTGAGGGATTTGATGCCGATGGCGTCGAGCATCCCCGGCAAATGCAGACCGGCCTTGAGCCCCGTTGCCGTGGCGACCACCGTGTCCGCGGCAATCTGCGAACAGACCACCGAACGCACGCCCTGCAACCCGGCCAGCAGCGACATGAAGAAGGTCGTCGCGCCATAGCAATGCACCACGCACTGCACGTCAGCGGCGAGGGTTGCCTGCTGGATATGCTCGATGGCGGCCTTGAAGTCGTACTGGGCAATCTGGTCGCCGTTCCATTCATGTTTGCTGGCCGGCAGCAGGATGCTGACCCGGAAATCCAGGAGCCAGACGTCGTACTCGTGCTTGCACAGGTACTCCAGCAGGTTGGTCTGGATGGTGTCGGTGGAGAAAATATTCGAGCCCACACCCAAACCATGCACCAGCATCACCGGCCCCTTGGTGCCGCCCTGATAGCGGGTCAAGCGTAGCTGGACGCTGTCTTCGGTCTGGAAGAACTGCACGCTTGGCGTCGGCGCATCCAGCGGCCGTTTCTGCCGGGGCGGCGCATCGGGGTTGAAGTAGATGTCGCCCGCGAACACCCCGCCGTAGCTCTCCCACAAGATGCCGGCGAAGAACTTGCCGAACCGCGCCAGCCCTTCAATGCGCTCACGTTCGTTGCGCGCGTTGAGCACCTTCATGGTGGTCATCTGCTTGGCAAAATCGGCCGGCTCGATGTGCATCACCCCCGAGCCGATCACCTCGCCCGTCTTGTCCGGCCCGCGATACAGCGTCACATAGAGTGTACTGGTGTCGTGCCAGACGTTCAGCACGCCGTTGTCTTCGGGCACGGTCTTGAATGCGCTGAAGTAATAATCGCTGCCGTCCTCGGCGGTCAGTTTCATGTCGTAATTCATGTGCCGCACACCGACCTGTTCCTGATATTCCTCGAACAGATTGAACACACCATTGCTGGCGGTCAGTGGTTCCGGCGACAAGCCCGGCGCATCCAGAGAGCCGACCAGTGTCGCGGCGTGTTCTGGCTCCTTGATCATGCGATTGAGGTCGTTGGCGGTGATGGTCAAGGTGAATTCGATCGGCGAGTTATCCGACTTGCCGCGTTTGGCCGCCGCTTCGTAGAGTTTGAGATCGGTGCTCTGGGGCTGGGTGAAATCTTTGGAGAAATAGCCCTTCATGGTTTCGGTGAACTGCACGCCGAGGGTCGGTGCCGCCACCGGTTTGCGCGGTGCCGAGGGCAACGTGTAGTCGATGTGCCACCCGCGATCGGCGGCCAGCAGGCTCATATTGCGCTCGCTCACGGCAGAGATGGTCAGCAGTGGATTGACCGCCAGGGAGGTCGGAATCACCGCGCCGTCGGCTACGTACAACCCGGCATAGACATCAGTGCCGCTGACGCCGCTGAACACCTGGCCCTTGTGGTTGACCACGCCCTGCGTCGCATCCTCGCCCATCACACAACCGCCCAATGGGTGCACGGAAACGATGCTGTGTTTGAGCAGCTCGGTCCAGATCGGGTTCTCGACCCAGATCCCGCCCAAGGCCTTGGTGCTCTGGTGCAGGCGCTCGTTGCCGATCTTGACGTTTTCCTGCTCACCAACGCCCGGCCAGTCGATGCGCAACTGATCCTTGCTGTCGAGCACCATGCGCCCCTTGCCGTCGTCGTGGCTCATGATCAGGTAGGTCTGCATGTTGTGCAGGGCGCCGTGGTACGGGCCGCGCAGGAAGCTTTCGGCTTCGCGCTCGGCATATTTGAGCTTGCCGGTGAAGCTGTCATCGGTGGGTTTGCCGATCAACCCGGCGAATGTGGCCATGCTCGGCACCATGGGCCGGCCGAGTGCGCCGGGGATCGAGCCTTCTTCGATGACCATGCGGCTGCGCCAGTCGCCTTCGGTGCGCATGTCGATGATCGAGGTGATGCACGGGCCGACCGGTTTCATTTCCTTCGCCGGATGGGCACCGAAACCGATGCCGTTGATCGTTTCATCGCAGTTGTGGCCGAAACCGAGGATGTCGCCGTTGCCGCTCATGTTTTCGCCAAGCTGATTGGACGTCGACAGGCCTTTGTCCCGAGAGCGCAGGAGGATTTCGGTGGAGCCCAGGGTGCCGGCCGACACCACGACAATGTCCGCCTTGACGAACAGCGTCGGCGCGGAGAATTTCTCGCGGCCGCTGTCCAGGTATTGGAAGTGCACGATCCAGCCATCGCCGTCGCGCTCCAGATGCCGGACCTCGGCCTGGCAGAAAATCTCTGCGCCGTGGTTGCAGGCATCCGGCAGGTAATTCATCAACGTGGTGTTCTTGGCCTTGTTGTTACAGCCCGAAACGCAGTCGCCGCAGTGGTTGCACGGCAATTGCTCGACGCCGACGTGGTTGAGGTTGTTCGGCAGTTTGTCGAAGGTCACGTTGATCGGCGGCTTGTAGAAGTGTGCGCCTTGCTTGAGGTAATCGGCGGACTTCTGGTTAGCCTCGAGTTTGGGCAAGGTCGGAGCGGTTTTCGGATAGGGATTGGGCTTGAGCATCTCCCGAGCCCGGGCGTAACCGTCCTTGAGCAGCGTGTCGCGATGTTCACGCACCGCCAACGGCCAACGCGGATCATCGAACACACCGGGTTCAGGTTCCAGCGCGACGTTGGCGTTGATCAACGACGTGCCGCCCAGGCCGCAACCGACCACTACGTTCTGCTGGGCGTTGACGTGCAGGTCGAACAGCCCGGTGCGCGAGCCGATGTGCCCGTCCGGGTCATGCACTTGCAGCTCTTCAGTGGCCGCCAGCATCGTATTGGGGTATTCGCCGGGCTGGATTTCCCGGCCTCGCTCCAGCAGGCACACCCGCTTGCCGGCCCGGGACAGGCGCGACGCCGCGATCCCGCCGCCGTAGCCGGAGCCAATGACGATCACGTCGTAATGTTCCTTGATATCGCTGATGGGCGTGGCGATCCGTGTCATGGGTCATTTCCTCTCGGGCAGATGGGGCAACTCTGCGGTTGCCTGCAATCGATAGACGAACAAACGCCTGGTCACCGGGCACGGTCGGGCCTCAATGGCAGCGGTGTTATGGCATAAGGGGGCCAGGCGCTATAGACGAGCGCGCTGATTGGCGGCGCGACGATGAATCCGCTTGTGCAACGAGGTGGCGGATGTCGGAACACAGGTCACGCAGGGGCTGGGGTGCGAATGTGGCTGCGAGCGATGTGGCTGGCTATCCATCACGCGTTCTCCCTGAACCAGATGTGGATAAGTGACAGTTGTCCTTATGCGATGAGAGTGAAGACAGGCGACAGATCGAAGTCAAGGAAGTGCCTTAGAACTGTATGAAATCTGATCTATCGCGTTCCGGCCTATACGGGCCGTGGCTTACAGGGTTCGGCGAACAAGTTATCCACATCTCCACCCACAGCAAATGGGGACAACTGCGGGTGACAGGCTAAATCTATTCACAAAAACCGAAGAAAAACCGTGACTTATCCAGAAGCAGGGTTTTAGCCAGGCACTGGTTGTTTTTTAATCAGAAGCTTGCAGACCACGTTTTACATAGCGTGCAGGGGATGGCGAACACCTTATCCACAGAAGCACCAACAGACTTTGGGGGCAACTTTGCGGTCTCTGTGGAAAACCGCTGAAACCCGCGAGTATTCCGGGTTTACGGGACGATTAGCGGAGGAAAACGCCGAATTGAACAATATTTGATCAACCCACTGAAAGCCGCGATCTGTATGGCCTGTAGCGGACAGCGAACATCTTATCCACAGAAGCGCCAACAGAGATTGGGGGCAAGTGTCGGCCAGTGAGCGACGTTACTCTGTGGAAAAAGCCCGAAAAAACCGTGGGTTAGGCTGGTTGTTTTTTGTACGGAGGGCTGCAGGGCTTGATTGGCATGGGGTGTAGCGAGGGGCGAACATGTTATCCACAGAAGCGCTAACAGGGATTGTGGGTAACCCAAGTGCGTTAGGAGTACATATCCGTTTCTGCGGTAACGGCGGCTTATGGTTCCGCTCTTACAGCGGGTCACTTTGGAAAAGCGCCAAAGTAACCAAAACGCTTTTGCCCCGCCATTCGGTGCCTCGCCTAGGCTCGGCATACCCTCACTCCGGCATTGCTCCGGGGGCCCGCCGCCATCGGCCATCCATGGCCGGGGGCGGCTACCGCGGCATCCTTGCCGCGGTGCCCCCTGCGCAACGCCTGCGTTCGGCCTCTGGGAAAGGGGCGTACAGATCAAGATCAAAAACCAAAGCAAAGCAAAGCAAAAGCAAGATCAAAAGATCGCCACCTCGCTTCGCTCGACAGCTCCTACAGGGAAATGCGTGCACGTGAGATCAGGCCGGCCGGTAGGCCGCCTTGCTTTTGATTTTGACGCACCGCCCCCTCGAGAGGCCGAGTGGAGGTTCTGCGCAGTGGGCCCACGGAGCAGGACCGGAGTGAGGGCATGCCGAGCCTAGGCGAGGCACCGAATGGAGGGGCAAAAGCGCTTTGGTTACTTTCGCCTGGGCCGGCATTCCGGCTTTTCGAAAGTGACTCGCTGTAAAAGCGAAACCGCCAGCCGCCGTGACCGCAGAAACGGATATGTACTCCATCAAAAACGGGAAGCCCCTAAGGCCGATGCATGAGATAGGCATCACCCGTCACCCGAATCATCGGATGAGGAACGACCTGGCAAGTTTTGACGATCCCAAAACCATGGCGCTCATAAAAACGCCGGGCCCCGGTATTCGCTGCATAGTCGATCAGGCTCAGGCCGTTGAGTTCCAGTTGATCGGCGCGCTGTTGAGCATGCTCGAGAAAGCGCACACCAAGCCCCTTGTTGCGCCACCCTTCATGCAGGGCCAGGCTTGAAATATAGAGGGTATCGGGGACTTCCATGTCGGCGTAAGGCGCCAGGACCGGATCAGTCACGGGAGCTGCCAACGGATCGTGACGCGTCACGTAACTGTGCATCATGCCGATGACCCGCCCCTGTGCCTGCGCGATAACGCAGTTCTGATAGGAGAAATCGACATCTTCACGGGCGTAACGAATGGCCCCCACTTCCAACAGATCCTGCCCGGGCTCCGCCAGCTGGCTCCAGATGTAATCCGAAGCCCCCTCTGACGAAATCTGGAACAAACGGGCAATCTCGCGCGCATCCGTGCGCAGAGCCGGACGAAATTCAACTTCCATTGATGTAACTCCCCAGAATACGAGCGACCTGCTTAGCGTGCAGGTTGATACGTAACAACCGGCCAGGCCAACGGTTTTATGGCCGGTTGTCGCTGTGGATCAACCCTGACGGACCACGCCTTCTTCAATCAGCAACTTGAGGATGGCTTCGGCGCCCGCCTGCGCGGTCACGCCCTTGAGCACTTGCCCACCGCCGCCACTGGCCTTGGCCGTCGCGGCCTTCATGCGGTCGGCACCGCTCTTGGCCTTGATCACTTTCAGGCGCTTGGGTCGTGGCTTGGCCGGTTGCAACGTGGCTACCGCCAGCAGTTCATCGTCGACCACTTCAACTTCATCTGCCTGCAATACCCCGCGTCGCGCCGGACCGTAGGCACTTTGCCGAGGCTTGGGCGCTGCGTTATCCACAGTCGCCAGAAACGGCAGGCGCACTTTCAAGCGACGGCGCTGACCGCGCGGCAAGGCCTGCAGAACCAGCGCCGAACCACCGTCGATGGATTCGACTTGCGCCAAACCCACCACCAGCGGCCAGCCGAGGCTTTCGGCCAGCAGGAACGGCAACATGCCCGAGCCTTCACCGGTTTCCGCCTGGCTGCCGGTCAACACCACCTGCGCCCCGGCGTCACGCAAATAGTCGGTCAACGCTGGCAGCGCATCTGCGCCGACCGGTTGTTCCAGCACATGCAACTGTTCCAGGCCCATGCCCAGATAGGCACGCAGCGCCGGTTCCGCAACGTCGCCAGCGTGCAGCACTTGCAGGTTATCCCCAGCCAGCTGCAGACCCAGCTCAACGGCCCGCGCGTCCTGCTCGGCGCGGCGTGGCCGGCCGGAAGTCGGGTGGGCGCCGATGGACACCAGGCTGATGATTTTCGTGCTCATAACCCTTTCCTTCCCTTAAGCCGCATCGCGCTTGGCGTCGTTGCGGTAAGCCTCTACCGCATCGATCAAGGCTTGAAGAATCTCGGCGCTCTCGCCGATCACCGACAGGTCGGCCCGTTTGATCATGTCGCAACCCGGATCGAGGTTGATCGCCACCACCTTGTCGCAGGCACCGATGCCTTGCAGGTGCTGGATCGCCCCGGAAATCCCCACCGCCACGTAAACCCGCGCGGTTACCCAGGTGCCGGACGCGCCGACCTGACGGTCGCGCGCCATGAAACCATCGTCCACCGCCACCCGCGACGCACCTTCGGTCGCGCCCAACGCTTCGGCCGTCCTGTGGAAAAGTCCCCAGTCCTTGACACCGTTGCCGCCAGAGAAGATGAACTCGGCTTCGGCCATCGGAATCGCCGCCGGGTCCACCGCCACCGCGCCCAGATCTTCGATCCGCGACAGGCTGCGAGCGACCGTTGTGGATAACTCCACCGGCAACGCTTCGTGACGGGTTTCGCTGACCGGTTCGGCGCATTCGGCAGCCGCCAAAATCAAGCGGGCCACCGGCCGCGCAAGGTCCTGCAAACCGGCACCGGCACGGCCGATGCATTCCTGATCCTTGACCTGCCAGACCCGTGTGGCCGGACGTTCGCCCAGTGCGGCAGCAAAGCGTCGACCCAGTTCGCCGCCACCACTGCGGCTGTCCGGCAGCAGCCAGTGACGCGGGCTGAACTGGTTATCCACAGCCCGCAGGCCCTGGACGCGTTGTTCCGGTGCATAACCACTGAATTCATCGCCTTCCAGTACCAGCAAGCGGTCAACGCCTGCCGTGGCGAAGGTGTTTTCCTTGTGCTCACCGAAGACCACCGCCAGTACCGCGCCGTCCTTGCCGGCCAACTGATGGGCCAAGCCGAGCAAATCGCGGTCGTGGCTGCTCAAGCGGCCGCCGACCATGTCCGGCACCACGCTGATGTAGAACGCGGGTGCAGCCACTTGATGCAGCGGCAATTGCACTTCAACCGCGGCCGAGCGTTTCGTCGCCCCGCCCTGCTGAGCGCCACTGCGGTCGATCCGTTTGATCCCGTTGGGACCGATAAAACCGATCCCGTGGGGATTCTTGCGGATGACGCCGTTAGGCCCCATCCAGCTGTGTTGCACCGGTTGCATGGCCGCGTGCAGCGGGTGCAGACGGTTGCGGGCGATCCATTCAGCGCGAGGGTCGCGGCGGATAATGTCGCTCATCAATGCACCTCCGCAGGTTCACGTTTGGCCGGTGCCGAAGGCTTTCCCGGCGCGGCGTCTTCAAGCAGCGCATCAGCCACCAGTTCGGCGATGTCCTTGATCAATGGCCGTGGCTCGACCACGCCCTCAAGCATCGCGGTGCACTGTGGACAACCCACGGCCACCAGTTCGGCGCCGGTTTCGCGGATGTCTTCCATGCGCATGTCAGGGATCCGTTGCTTGCCCGGAATGTCGGTGATCGGCGCACCGCCACCGCCGCCGCAGCAGCGCGAACGGAAACCGGAACGTTGCATTTCCTTGATCTCGATGCCCAGGGCGCGCAGCACTTCGCGTGGCGCCTCGTATTCGCCGTTGTAGCGGCCGAGGTAGCACGGGTCGTGATAAGTCACGCTGTTGCCTTTGTGCTGACCGAGGTTCAGTGCGCCTTCGCCAATGATCTCCGCCATGTAAGTGCTGTGGTGCTGCACGAGGTAGTTGCCATCGAAGGCGCCGTATTCGTTTTTCAGCACATGGAAGCTGTGCGGGTCGCAGGTGACGATGCGGTTGAAGCGGTATTTGGCCAGGGTCTGGATGTTGCGTTTGGCCAACAGCTGGAACGTCGCCTCGTCGCCCAGACGCCGGGCCACGTCACCGCTGTCGCGCTCTTCAAGGCCCAGCACTGCGAAGTCGACCTTGGCCGCTTTCAGCACTTTGACGAAGGCACGCAGGGTGCGCTGGTTGCGCATGTCGAAGGCACCGTCGCCGACCCAGAACAGCACGTCGGTGGTTTTCTTTTCGCTGAGCAGGTTCAGGTTCAGATCCGCCGCCCAGTTCATCCGCCCGCCCGGCGCGAAGCCGCCAGGGTTGTCGGTGGCGATCAGGTTTTCCAGGACCTCGGCGCCCTTGTTCGGGGTCGCGCCTTTTTCCAGGGTCAGATGGCGGCGCATGTCGACGATGGCATCGACGTGCTCGATCATCATCGGGCACTCCTCGACGCAGGCGCGGCAGGTGGTGCAGGACCACAGGGTTTCAGCGTCCACCAGACCGTTGACGATCGGTTGATGCGGATTACCGGCGTGCTCACCGATCGGCTTGCCTGGGTAAGGGCTGCCGGCAAACTTGGCATCCGTACCACCGGCCAGGCCGACGACCATGTCCTGAATCAGTTTTTTCGGGTTCAGCGGCTGGCCGGCGGCGAACGCCGGGCACGCAGCTTCACATTTACCGCACTGCACGCAGGCGTCGAAGCCGAGCAGTTGGTTCCAGGTGAAATCCTTGGGTTTTTCCACGCCCAGTGGCGCGGTCGGGTCGTTCAGATCCAGCGGCTTCAAGCCAGTGGAACGACCGCCGCCAAACCGTTCGGAGCGACGGTGCCAAGCCAGGTGCAAGGCACCGGCGAAGGCGTGCTTCATCGGCCCGCCCCAGGTCATGCCGAAGAACAGTTCCGACACGCCCCACAGCACACCGACGCCGAGAATCGCCGCCAGTACCCAGCCACCGAAGTTTTCCGGAAGGATGCCCGTCACCGGCAGGGTCAACAGGAAGAACGACGCCGAGAACGCCAGCAGGCTTTTCGGCAGGCGCATCCACGGACCTTTGGACAAGCGGGCCGGTGGGTTGCGGCGGCGCAGGAAGACAAAGATCGCACCGACGAACATCACTGCCGTCATCAACAGCAGTGCATAACCGAGGATGCGGTTATGCAGGCCGAAACCGTGAACCAGAATCGCCAGCACAATGGACGCCACCGCACCACCGGCCGTGGCGACGTGTGTATTGGCGATGTATTTGTCCCGCGCGACGACGTGGTGCAAATCGACCATGTAACGCTTGGGCATGGCGAACAGACCGCCGATCAGGTCGACTTTCGAAGCCCGGCCCTGACGCCACATAGCCACCCGCCGCAACGCGCCCAGGACAGCCAGGCCCAGGGCAGCGAACAACAGGATTGGAAGAAGGGTGTTCAACATGGTGGAGCTCCCAAAGACCTCGGGGTCATGTGCGTGCCGATGAGAGCGACGCACCTACTTGTGGCGAGGGAGCTTGCTCCCGCTGGAGTGCGAAGCGCTCCCAAAACAGTCTCAGGTGTACACCTGATACACCTCGACTGCAGGTTTTGGGGCTGCTTCGCAGCCCAGCGGGAGCCAGCTCCCTCGCCACAGGTGACGGTGGTAAATCCGTTAGAAATCCTTGCACAACCGCAGCGCGTCGTAGATCGCCGCGTGAGTGTTGCGCTGGGCCACGCAGTCACCGATGCGGAACAGCAAGTAGCCGTCGCCCGCCTGGCTCAGCGAAGGTTGTGGCTTGATCGCGAACAGGGCTTCGATGTCCATCTGGCCTTTGTTGCGCGAGCCTTCCTTCATGGCGTAGTAGATTTCTTCGTCCGGACGCACGCCATTCTCGACGACCACCTGGTCAACCACCCGCTCCTCTTTGGCGCCGGTGTATTCGTTTTCCAGTACCGCCACCAGCTTGTCGCCTTCGCGATAGACCTTTTCCAGCATCATGTCGCCGGTCATGATCACTTCTTTCGGGTACATGCTGCGGTAGTAAGTCGGGAACGACGTACCGCCGATGGCCACGCCCGGCTTGATGTCGTCAGTGACGATCTCGACCTGGCTGCCTTTGTCGGCGAGGAAGTCGGCTGTCGACATCCCGGTGAACTCGCAAATGGTGTCGTAGACCAGCACGTTCTTGCCCGGCGCCACTTTGCCGTCGAGGATGTCCCAGCTGCTGACCACCAGGCCTTCAGCCGCACCCCAGTGCTCGTTCTGCTCCAGGAACGGATGGCCGCCAACGGCGAGCACCACGACGTCCGGACGCAGGTCGAGAATGGTCGCCGCATCCGCCGCCACGCCCAGGCGCAGGTCGACTTTCAAACGCGCCAGTTCCAGCTGGAACCAACGGGTGATACCGGCGATCTGGTCCCGTTGCGGGGCTTTCGAGGCGGTAGTGATCTGCCCGCCGATGAATTCTTTCTTCTCGAACAGGGTCACGTCGTGGCCACGTTCAGCGGATACACGAGCAGCTTCCATCCCGGCAGGGCCGGCACCGACGATCACGACTTTGCGCTTCGGCCCGGTGGATTTCTCGATGATGTGCGGCACGCCCATGTATTCACGGGAGGTCGCGGCGTTCTGGATGCACAAGACGTCCAGGCCCTGGTACTGACGGTCGATGCAGTAGTTGGCGCCCACGCACTGTTTGATCTGGTCGACCTGGCCCATCTTGATCTTGGCGATCAGGTGCGGGTCGGCGATGTGAGCGCGGGTCATGCCGACCATGTCGACGTAACCGCCTTCCAGAATACGGGTTGCCTGGTTCGGGTCCTTGATGTTCTGCGCGTGCAGCACAGGAGCCTTCACCACTTCCTTGATACCGGCGGCCAGGTGCAGGAACGGCTCCGGTGGATAACTCATGTTCGGAATAACGTTGGCCAGGGTGTTGTGAGTGTCGCAACCCGAGCCCACGACACCGATGAAGTCGATCATGCCGGTGTCGTCGTAGTACTTGGCGATCTGCTTCATGTCCTCATGGCTCAGGCCATCAGGGTGGAATTCGTCACCACAGATACGGATACCAACGCAGAAGTCCGGACCGACTTCCTTGCGCACAGCCTTGATCACTTCCAGGCCGAAACGCATGCGGTTCTCGAAGCTGCCGCCCCATTCGTCGGTACGCTTGTTGACTCGCGGGCTCCAGAACTGGTCGATCATGTGCTGGTGCACGGCAGACAGCTCGACGCCATCCAGGCCACCGGCCTTGGCACGCGCAGCGGCGCTGGCGTAGTTGCCGATCACCCGCCAGATTTCTTCCGGCTCGATGGTTTTGCAGGTCGCGCGGTGCACCGGCTCGCGGATGCCCGACGGCGACAGCAGGGTTGGCCAATGCTCACCGTCCCAGCGGGAGCGGCGACCCATGTGGGTAATCTGGATCATGATCTTGGCGCCATGCTTGTGCATGGCATCGGCCAGATTCTGGAAGTGCGGAATAATCCGGTCGTCGGCCAGGTTGACCGACTTCCACCAGCCTTGCGGGCTGTCGATGGCCACGCTGGAGGAACCGCCGCAAATCGCCAGGCCGATCCCGCCCTTGGCTTTCTCTTCGTAATACTTGACGTACCGATCGGTGGTCATGCCGCCGTCGGTGGCGTAGACCTCAGCGTGCGCGGTGCTGAGCACGCGGTTGCGGATGGTCAGTTTGCCGATCTGGATCGGCTGGAACATTGCTTCGAAAGCCATGGCGGGTTCCTCGACTTACAACGGCTTGACGGTGAACAAACCGTCGTCGTGGCCTTCTTCGGAGCCACCGTAAACTTGTTCGGCGACGGTGCGGATCTTGCTGCCGCGAGCAGCCAGGATCTGGTCCATGGCGCCGGCGAACCAGCCAGTGAACATGTAGTCGACCTTGCGCCCGACCTTGCCGTACACGTAGACGAATGCGGAGTGTTCGAGCTTGACGCTGGCGGTGCCTTTGTCGAGGTCGATGTCCTGGATCTTGAACAGACCCCAGCCGCGCTGCGACAGGCGCTTCATGTAGTGCTCGAACACCGCGACGCCTTCCAGGCCATGGCACTCAGCTTCTTTTTCACACCAGTGCCAGGCGGACTTGTAGCCGGCCTTGTAGAGGATTTCGGCGTAGGCGTCGGCGCCCAGCACTTCCTCGATGCCCATGTGGTTGTTGACGAAGAAGTGACGCGGAACGTACAGCATCGGCAGGGCGTCGGAGGTCCAGACACCGGTTTCGCTGTCGACTTCGATTGGCAATTGCGGGGCGATCTTGGCCATGGAAACTTAACTCCAGAAAATTCGTTGTGTTGCCCCCGGCACGGACGGCCGGGGGAAAGGATTCTTCAGATGCGGCGGCTTATTCGCCCCAAACGTCTTTCAAAACGTTGACCCAGTTTTCGCCCATGATCTTGCGCACCACGCGCTCGGAATGGCCGCGCTTGAGCAGGGTTTCGGTCAGGTTCGGGAACTCGCCCACGGTGCGGATGCCCAGCGGGTTGATGATCTTGCCGAAGCTGGTCAGACGGCGGGCGTAGCCCTTGTCATGGGTCAGGTATTCGAAGAAGTCCTGGCCATGACCCTGGGTGAAGTCGGTGCCGATGCCGATGGCGTCTTCGCCGACGATGTTCATGGTGTATTCGATGGCTTCGGCGTAATCGTCGATGGTCGAATCGATACCCTTGGCCAGGAACGGCGCGAACATGGTCACGCCGACGAAACCGCCGTGATCGGCGATGAACTTCAGTTCTTCATCGGACTTGTTGCGCGGGTGCACTTTCAGGCCCGACGGCAGGCAATGGGAGTAGCAGACCGGCTTCTTGGATTCGAGGATGACTTCTTCGGAGGTCTTCGAGCCGACGTGGGACAGGTCGCACATGACACCGACGCGGTTCATCTCGGCAACGATTTCACGACCGAAACCCGACAGGCCGCCATCGCGCTCATAGCAACCGGTACCGACCAGGTTCTGGGTGTTGTAGCACATCTGCACAATACCGACGCCCAGCTGCTTGAAAACCTCGACATAGCCGATCTGGTCTTCGAAGGCGTGAGCGTTCTGGAAGCCGAACAGGATGCCGGTCTTGCCCTGCTCCTTGGCTTTGCGGATGTCGGCGGTAGTGCGCACCGGGATCACCAGGTCGCTGTTCTCGCGAATCAGCTTCTGACTGGCGGCGATGTTGTTGACGGTGGCCTGGAAGCCCTCCCACACCGACACGGTGCAGTTGGCCGCGGTCAGACCGCCCTTGCGCATGTCTTCGAACAGCTCACGGTTCCACTTGGCAATAATCAGGCCGTCGATAACGATGCTGTCGGCGTGTAATTCGGCTGGGCTCATCAGGCAGTCCCCTATTAACGATTCATGCGCCGAATCGTGTGCCGGCGCTTTGGGGCCAGCATATGCCTGAGGGACGGTGCAGCCGGGTGCAAAAACGACAGGGGAATTGCCGAAAGCGTCAATCCGCGACAAAGGGTCGCCAACCGACATGATTGCCTACCTGTTCAAGCCCGTTCGCATGGGCCAGAATTCGTCGCATCACCGAATGTTTCACTGAATTAAGGGCGGCGACGCAATGAAATCCATCTTCTTGGCTTTGGCACTGATAGCGACCGGCGTACAGGCGGCCGAAGGGGCCGACGACAACCCCTGTGACGCCGTCGAAAACGAAGTCCAGACCCTGGAATGCTCGGCTTACAGCAGAAACACCGCCGAACAGCTGCTGAGCGACAACTACCAAGGCCTGAACGAACGCATGCAAACGCGCTACGGCAGCAACAAGGCGCAACTGGCCGACATCACCGCAAAAATCAAAACTGCGCAACAACAATGGCTGAAGACCCGGGATGCCGATTGCGCGGTGGAAGCGTTCCCGGCGACGAGCGGCAGCAAGGCGTTCAACATTGCGCAAAATGATTGCGTGGCACGGATGAGTGACGAGCGGTCGGAGTTTTTGGAGTCGATTGGGCAGGAATAAAAACATAAAAATGGAGAATCATTTGATCCCACACGAAGTAGTCAGCCGCATCGTCGATGGCGCACCCCCTGCTCGTGCCTGGCGTGAACACCTGAACCTTACGCAGGATGAAGTGGCCAGACGCATGGGCATCTCCCAACCAGCCTTTGCCCAGCAGGAAACGGTTGCCAAGCCCCGCAAGGCCACGCGTGAGAAAATCGCCGCGGCTTTTGGCATCACCGCCAATCAACTAGAGCTGTAAGCTGCACGCCAACATCGGAAAAGGGATTGAAATGAAAATCTGCGGCATCGAAATCAAAGGCAGCGAAGCAATCCTTGCCGTGGCCTCCCTCGACGATCAGGGGCTGACCCACGTCGCGCTGGCCACCAAGAAAATCGCCCTCGACAATGACGACGAAGCCGCCAACGTCAAAGTCTTTGCCGCTCAGGTGGCGTCGTTTATTCGTGAGAATTCAATCGACCGCATCGCGATCAAAAAGCGCAGCAAGAAAGGTGAGTTCGCCGGTGGGCCGACCACGTTCAAGATCGAAGGGGTTTTCCAGTTACTGGAAAATTGCGAGGTAACGCTGCTGTCGCCGCAAACCATCAATGCGCAGAACAAAAAGTTTGACTTTGAACTGCCGGCCACGCTGAACAAGTATCAGCACGAGGCCTACAAAGCGGCCTGCTCGGTGCTGATGAAGAAGTAAAAACGACACATCTCCTGTAGGAGCGAGGCTTGCCCGCGAAGGCGTCGTGTCAGACAACAATGATTTCGAATGTGCCGGCCTCTTCGCGGGCAAGCCTCGCTCCTACAGGGGTCGGTTTCAGGCCTTCTGGCTTTGTCGGCGATCCTCCCGCGGGCACCGCTCAAACCTCGCCCGATAACTGCGGGTGAAATACGACGGCGATTCAAACCCGCAGGCGATACTCACCTCCAGCACACTCATGTCCGTCTGGCGCAGCAGCTGCCGCGCCTTCTCCAGCCTTAGTCGCAGATAGAAATTGCTCGGCGTGTCGTGCAGGTGCAGGCGAAACAGGCGCTCTAGCTGACGCCGGGTCACTTTGATCGATTCCGCCAGCTCCAAAGTGCTGAGCGGCGGTTCGCTGTGCTGTTCCATCTCCCCAATGACATGCACCAGTTTCTTGTTGCTGATGCCATATCGCGTGGCGACTTCCATGCGTTGGTGATCTTTGCGCGGGCGAATGCGCCCGAGTACGAATTGTTCGCTGACCTGAATCGCCAGTTCCGGGCCATGGGCCTGACCGATGAGGTCAAGCATCAGGTCGATCGAGGCGGTGCCGCCGGCGGAGGTGATACGCCGTCGGTCAATCTCGAACAGTTCCTGGGTGACGCTCAGCTGTGGATAAGATTCCTTGAAGGCGTCGATCGCTTCCCAGTGCAGGGTCAGGCGATGGCCGTCGAGCAGGCCGGCTTCGGCGAGGATGAAACTGCCGGTGTCGATGGCGCCGAGGGTTACGCCTTCGTTGTCCAGCCGACGTAACCAATGCTCCAGGGCCGGGGTAGCGAACTTCAGCGGTTCGAAACCGGCGACCACCAACAGGGTTGCGCCTTTCTTCAGCGGCTCCAGCGCTGCATCGGCGTTGACCGACATGCCGTTACTGGCCAGAACCGCCCCGCCATCGGCGCTCAACACATGCCAGCGGTACAACTCGCCGCGAAAGCGATTGGCGACCCGCAGCGGCTCGATCGCCGAGATAAAACCGATCGCCGAAAAACCCGGCATCAACAAGAAGTAGAAATCCTGGGACATGGAGCGCACTCGACTGGCAGGCAACGAGAGGGCGGGAAGCGTGTGGACGTTGATACGCCACTTGCCAGCAGCATTCAAGTGCGCAGGTCGCCGCAGTGCAAGAGCTGGTCGCCGCAGTGCGCTTTCACGGGGGCTTTGCTGCGTAACTTGGCATCACCGGCGCATCAGACACCGGAACCCACAATAAACGACCTGCCGAGGAACCCCGACATGAAACGACTGATCAGCAGCTGTGTTCTTGCACTCAGCGGTACCGCTTTCTTGAGCGCCAGTGTCATGGCAGCCGAACCCGCGTCGTGCCAGAACGTGCGCATGGGCGTAGTGAACTGGACCGACGTGATCGCCACCAGCGCCATGACCCAGGTCCTGCTCGACGGCCTCGGCTACAGCACCAAACAAACCAGCGCCTCCCAGCAAATCGTCTTTGCCGGCATTCGCGACCAGCGCCTGGATTTGTTCCTGGGCTACTGGAACCCGCTGATGACCCAGACCATCACGCCGTTTGTCGATGCCAAGCAGGTCAAAGTGCTTGAAGCGCCAAGCCTCAAGGACGCCCGCGCCACCCTGGCAGTACCGACTTACCTTGCCGACAAGGGCCTGAAAACTTTCGCCGACATCGCCAAGTTTGAAAAAGAACTGGGCGGCAAGATTTACGGCATCGAACCTGGCTCGGGCGCCAACACCCAGATCAAGGCGATGATCGCCAAGAACCAGTTCGGCCTCGGCAAGTTCCAGCTGGTCGAGTCCAGCGAAGCCGGCATGCTGGCGGCAGTAGATCGCGCGGTACGCCGCAAGGAAGCCGTGGTGTTCTTCGGCTGGGCGCCGCACCCGATGAACGTCAACGTGAAGATGACCTACCTCACCGGCAGCGACGACGCCCTCGGTCCGAACGAAGGCATGGCCACGGTCTGGACCGTCACCTCGCCGAACTACGCGCAGCAATGCCCGAACGTCGGTCGCTTGCTGAGCAACCTGACGCTCACCGCCGAAGACGAGAGCCGGATGATGCAGCCGCTGCTGGATCACAAGGACGCTTTCGAATCGGCCAAACAGTGGCTCAAGGATCACCCGCAAGACAAGCAACGCTGGCTTGAAGGCGTGACCACATTCGATGGCAAGCCGGCCGCTGAAAACCTGAAGCTGACCAGCAAATAGAACCGAAATGAACCACCGATTCGCAGCCCGATGCGGGCTGCGAGCGGAATCGCCACGCCCAAGCTCCACCAAAAAACTCCAGCCTGAAGGAAACCGCCTCATGAACCACGACGTCATCATCACCTGCGCACTCACCGGTGCTGGCGACACGACCGCCAAGAGCCCACACGTGCCGGTCACCCCGAAACAAATCGCTGCCGCCGCCGTGGAAGCCGCCAAGGCGGGCGCTACCGTGGTCCACTGCCACGTTCGCGACCCACAAACCGGCAAGTTCAGCCGTGACGTGGCGCTGTACCGCGAAGTGATGGAGCGCATCCGCGAGGCGGACGTCGACATCATCGTCAACCTCACTGCCGGCATGGGCGGCGACCTGGAAATCGGCGCAGGCGAGAACCCGATGGAGTTCGGTCCGAACACCGATCTGGTCGGCCCACTGACCCGTCTGGCCCACGTTGAAGAATTGCTGCCAGAAATCTGCACCCTGGATTGCGGCACCCTGAACTTCGGCGACGGCGACACCATTTACGTCTCCACCCCGGCGCAACTCCGGGCCGGCGCGAAGCGAATTCAAGAGCTGGGCGTCAAGCCTGAGCTGGAAATTTTCGACACCGGTCACCTGTGGTTCGCCAAGCAGATGATCAAGGAAGGTCTGCTGGATAACCCGTTGTTCCAGCTGTGCCTGGGCATCCCGTGGGGTGCGCCAGCGGATACCACCACCATGAAAGCCATGGTCGACAACCTGCCGGCCAATGCGGTCTGGGCGGCGTTCGGCATCGGGCGCATGCAGATGCCGATGGCGGCGCAAGCGGTGCTGCTCGGTGGCAACGTGCGGGTCGGCCTGGAAGACAACCTGTGGCTGGACAAGGGCGTACTGGCGACCAACGGCCAACTGGTCGAACGCGCCTCGGAAATCCTCAGCCGCCTCGGCGCCCGCGTTCTGACCCCGGCAGAAGGCCGGGCAAAAATGGGCCTGACCAAGCGCGGTTGAAACAAATCACCCTTTCCCCCTGTGGGAGCGAGTTTGCTCGCGATGACGGTTGTCCTGCCGCAGATAACGCATCGGTTGTACCGGCGTCATCGCGAGCAGGTTCGCTCCCACATTTTTTTTGAGCCCAATTCAGGAAGTCGCCATGAGCTTTATCACTGATATCAAAACCTTCGCAGCACTGGGCAGCGGTGTCATCGGCAGCGGCTGGGTGTCCCGCGCCCTCGCCCACGGCCTCGATGTGGTGGCCTGGGATCCGGCACCCGGTGCCGAAGCGGCGCTGCGCAAACGTGTCGCCAATGCCTGGGGCGCGCTGGAGAAACAAGGCCTGGCACCCGGCGCATCGCAGGATCGGCTGCGCTTTGTCGCCACCATCGAAGAATGTGTTCGCGACGCGGATTTCATTCAGGAAAGCGCCCCTGAGCGTCTGGAACTGAAACTGGAACTGCACAGCAAAATCAGCGCGGCGGCCAAGCCCAATGCGTTGATCGGTTCCAGCACCTCGGGACTGTTGCCGAGCGAGTTTTACGAGAGTTCGACGCACCCGGAACGCTGCGTGGTCGGGCACCCGTTCAACCCGGTTTATCTGCTGCCATTGGTGGAAGTGGTCGGCGGCAAGAACACCGCGCCAGAAGCGGTGCAAGCGGCGATGAAAGTCTATGAATCCCTGGGGATGCGCCCGCTGCATGTGCGCAAGGAAGTACCGGGATTTATCGCCGACCGTTTGCTCGAAGCCTTGTGGCGTGAGGCGCTGCACCTGGTCAACGACGGCGTGGCGACCACGGGTGAAATCGACGATGCGATTCGTTTTGGCGCGGGTCTGCGCTGGTCGTTCATGGGCACCTTCCTGACTTACACCCTGGCAGGCGGCGATGCCGGGATGCGGCACTTCATGGCGCAGTTCGGGCCAGCGTTGCAGCTGCCCTGGACGTACCTGCCGGCACCGGAGCTGACCGACAAGTTGATTGACGATGTGGTGGATGGCACCAGCGATCAGTTGGGCACACACAGCATCTCGGCACTGGAACGCTATCGTGACGATTGCTTGCTGGCGGTGCTGGAGGCGGTGAAAACCACCAAAGAGAAGCATGGGATGGCCTTCAGCGAATAAACACACACCCTGTGGCGAGGGAGCTTGCTCCCGCTCGGCCGCGAAGCGGTCGTAAAACCAGCAAACGCGATTTGACTGATACCTCGCATCCACCGGTTTTGGGACTGCTTCGCAGTCCAGCGGGAACAAGCTCCCTCGCCACACATGTGTACACCAGCGATTATCTGTGGAGTTCCACCATGCCCACCCTCACCACCTACCAAACCAGAATCATCCCCGATTGGGTCGACTACAACGGCCATCTGCGCGATGCCTTCTACCTGCTGATTTTCAGCTACGCCACTGACGCGTTGATGGACCGGCTGGGTATGGACAGCAACAACCGCGAGGCCAGCGGCCACTCGCTGTTTACCCTCGAACTGCACCTCAATTACCTGCACGAAGTGAAACTCGATGCCGACGTCGAAGTGCATACGCAGATCATCGGCCACGACCGCAAGCGCCTGCACCTCTACCACAGCCTGCATCTGGTGGGCGGTGACAAGGAGCTGGCGGGCAATGAACAGATGCTGCTGCACGTCGACCTCGCCGGGCCGCGATCCGCGCCATTCAGCGAAGAAACCTTGAGCAAGCTACAGGCCATTGTCGCTGATCAAGCCGACTTGCCCGCACCCGCCTGGATCGGCCGAGTGATCGCATTACCCCCCGAAAAATAACAAGGAGCCCGCCATGAACACCGCCGCCGCTTTTGCCGATTTCCGCACCTATCCATTGATCAGCGCGTTGAACGCCGTGCACACCCTGGCGGACCGCATTCAAGTGAAGTGGGCGGACGGTCGGGTCAGCCCTTTTCATCATCAATGGCTGCGGGACAACTGCCCGTGCCCACAGTGCGTCTACACGGTGACGCGTGAGCAAGTGCTGGAAATCGTCGATGTCGCAGAGCACCTGATGCCTGAAAACGCCACCGTCGATGCCGAAGGCTGCCTGTGCGTCGATTGGCAGGATGGCCACCTCAGCCGCTTCGATCCGGGCTGGCTGCGGGCCCATGCCTATGACGACGAGTCCCGCGCCGAACGCCAGGCCGGAAAACCGAAAGCCAGGCTTTGGCACAGCGATTTGCAGCTGCCAGTGTTCGAATACCTGGCCCTGATGGAGAACAACGACGCCTTGTTGCAATGGCTGCTGGCCGTGCGCGATATCGGCCTGACTCAAGTACGCGGAGTCCCCACCGAGCCGGGCTCGCTGAAGCTGATCGCCCAACGGATTTCGTTCATCCGCGAGAGCAATTTCGGCGTGCTGTTCAACGTGCAATCCAAGGCCGATGCCGACAGCAATGCCTACACCGCCTTCAACCTGCCACTGCACAGCGATTTGCCGACCCGGGAGTTGCAACCGGGGCTGCAATTTCTGCATTGCCTGGTGAATGACGCCGACGGTGGCGAGAGTATTTTCGTCGACGGTTTTGCCATCGCCCAAGCTTTGCGTCAGGAAGATCCAGAGGCGTTTCAAGCCTTGTGTGAAATCCCCGTGGAGTTCCGCAACAAGGACCGCCACAGCGACTACCGCTGCCTGGCGCCGATCATCGCGCTGGATGCATTCGGGCAAGTGTCGGAAATCCGCATGGCGAACTTTCTGCGCGGGCCATTCGATGCTTCAGTGGAGCAGATGCCCAGGCTGTATCGCGCTTACCGGCGTTTCATTGCGATGACCCGCGAGCCGCGCTTCCGAGTGATGACACGGCTCAACCCCGGCGAGTTGTGGTGCTTCGACAACCGCCGCACCCTCCACGCCCGCAACGCCTTCGACCCCGCCACCGGCGCCCGGCATTTCCAGGGTTGCTATGTCGACCGGGATGAATTGCTGTCGCGCATTCTCGTTTTACAACGCTAGACCGCGTCATCGTTCATCGCGGGCAAGCCTCGCTCCCACAGGTTACTCACGCCCCCTGTGGGAGCGTGGCTTGTCGGATCGCCGCACCGCCGCGATGGCGTCCGCACAAACAACACAAATTCTGGATTCGCAGGCAAAAAAAACCCCGATCAAGCCGTGACAAGATCGGAGCTGAGGAGGGTACTGTTGAGGAGCTGTTGCGCGAGGGTGACCAAACCTTCGTGATGCCAGCTGAGTCCAGTGTGCCTACTCCCATCCTTAGCAAGTTAGCCGAAAACGACCTGTTCATAGGTATTGCGGCCATTGCGACAAATCGTCCTTGCCGACGCCTACAGCCCCTACCAGAATCGAACCACGACACCGTTCCCTGAAGAAGGATTGCGTCATGATGTACGCCGATTTGATAGACCAGGAAGACCTGTTGAGCCAGCTGAAAGCGTTGGGGTTTTCAGTGCCCCCCGGCGCAACCGCCGAGCAAGCCTGCGAATGCGCAGTACGGGGCTTGAACAACGAGCGGGCAATCGAACTGCGGACCATGGTCAAGCAGATGTACACCAGCAGCGCGTCAATCCAGCCGGCCGTGCGTCAGGCCATTGACAAGCAACTGTTACCGGCATTGGCGCAGTACCAACAGAGCCATAGCGCCTGATTTCCGGGGTGTGAACACTTTGTGGCGAGGGAGCAAGCTCCCTCGCCACAATAGTTTGCCTGGTTTAGAGCCTTACGCTGGCAAACGTCGATTCATTACGCGCCTGGCTCAACGCCGACAGCGGCCCGGACAACGGCGACAGCACCAGTGCTTGCGGCAGCGGCATCATCGCCACTTGTTGCGTGGTATTGGAGCCTACGCGCTCGTCACGCGGCGGAATGCCGAAGTATTCGCGGTAGCACTTGGAGAAGTGCGGCGTGGACACGAACCCGCACACCGACGCCACTTCGATGATCGACATCGGCGTTTGCTTGAGCAATTGCCGAGCACGGATCAGGCGCAGTTTCAGGTAGTAACGCGACGGCGAGCAGTGCAGGTATTTCTGGAACAGCCGCTCCAGCTGACGACGCGAAACGGCGACATAAACCGCCAGTTCATCGAGGTCGATCGGCTCTTCGAGGTTAGCCTCCATCAGCGCCACGATTTCCTGCAGTTTCGGCTGGTTGGTGCCTAGCATGTGCTTGAGCGGCACGCGCTGGTGATCCTGCTCGTTGCGGATGCGCTCGTAAACGAACATCTCCGAAATCGCGGCCGACAGCTCACGACCGTGATCACGGCTGATCAGGTGCAGCATCATGTCCAGCGGCGCGGTGCCGCCGGAGCTGGTGAACCGGTTACGGTCGAGGGTGAACAGCCGGGTGCTCATGGCCACTCGCGGGAAAGCTTCCTGCATAGCGGCCAGACATTCCCAGTGCACGCTGCAATCGAAACCGTCCAGCAGGCCGGCGCACGCAAGGGCCCAGCTGCCGGTGCAGACCGCGCCGAGACGACGGGACTGACGCGCCTGGCTTTGCAGCCACGACACATGCTCACGGGTTACGGTGCGCTGAATGCCGATACCGCCGCAGACAATGACGGTGTCCATGGGTGGTGCTTTGTGCATGGAGGCGTCGGGGGTGATCTGCAGGCCGTCACTGGCCCAGACCTGACCGCCATCGACGGTGAGCGTGGTCCAGCGGTACAGCTCGCGACCGGACAATTGGTTGGCCATGCGCAGGGGTTCTACTGCGGAGGCCAGAGAAATCAGCGTGAAATTGTCCAGCAGCAGAAAGCCGATGGATTGAGGCGCACGGTTCTGGGGTTGGGCCCCGGAGTTGAACGTCGTCATCGCGGTATCTCCTCACACAAAGCGGGTGATGGCCTCAGGCGGAGGCTCTTTTTATTGCCATCGTTCTCGCGTGGGAGACGGGCTTTGTAATGACAGAGCAATTGCCATGCCTAAATTGAATGCGCGTTCAATAACTCCTGAAAACGACGTCGCGATGCGTCTAGATATGGCGCGCAGAGATAAGAGGTTAAAAGTGCCATCAAAGGCCCCAAACCCGTGCCCCCGTTGCGTGTGAGCAAATCGGTAGCACTTGTGGGAACAGGTCTGCGACGCGGCGGTCAAGAGTGTCACCGCTGGCACAGGTGACGAACGGTCAGGGTTTGAATTTGATCCCCGACCGGGGAGCCGGGCTTGCCTGTTTGCGACGCGCCAAAAGGTGGCGCGTTTTGATGCGCGTGTTCAATTGGTGCGCAGTTTTGACTGGTCTTGTGTAGTGCATGAGGTCTTTGTGGAGAGGAGGCTTGCCCCCTCTCCACAGGTCAACTCGGTTTCAGCACTCCACCGCGCTAACCGCCAAGCCACCGCGCGACGTCTCTTTATATTTGTCGTGCATGTCGGCACCGGTATCACGCATGGTGCGGATCACCCGGTCCAGCGAGATAAAGTGCTGGCCGTCACCGCGCAGCGCCATCTGCGCGGCGTTGATCGCTTTCACCGCAGCAATCGCATTGCGCTCGATGCACGGTACCTGCACCAACCCGCCCACCGGGTCGCAGGTCAAGCCGAGGTTATGCTCCAGGCCGATTTCCGCCGCGTTACACAACTGCTCCGGCGTGGCACCAAGAACCTCCGCCAACCCGGCCGCCGCCATGGCGCAAGCCGAACCGACTTCACCCTGGCAACCGACTTCGGCACCGGAGATCGAGGCGTTCTTTTTGCACAGAATCCCTACCGCCGCGGCACTGAGGAAGTAATCGACCACATTGGCGTCGGTCACTGCCTCGCTGAATTTCATAAAGTAGTGCAACACCGCCGGAATGATCCCCGCCGCACCGTTGGTCGGCGCCGTTACCATGCGCCCGCCGGCAGCGTTTTCTTCGTTGACCGCCAACGCGAACAGGTTGACCCACTCCATCGCGCTCAAGGTCGAGCCGATCACGTTGGGCTTGTTCAGCTCTTGCAAGCTGCGGTGCAACTTGGCCGCGCGACGGCGCACATTAAGACCGCCGGGCAGGATGCCTTCGTGCTTGAGGCCTTGCTCCACACAATCCTGCATGGCGCGCCAGAGCTTCATCAGGCCACTGCGGATTTCTTCTTCGCTGCGCCAGACTTTCTCGTTGGCCATCATCAATTCGGCCACGCGCAGGTTGTGCTTCTTGCACAGGCTGAGCAATTCGACGGCACTGGAGAAGTCGTAAGGCAGCACGGTGTTATCCAGATCCACCACACCGCTGGAAGCTTGCGCCTCGTCGACGACAAAACCGCCGCCGATGGAATAGTAGGTATCGCGATGCAGCTCGCCGTGATCGCCTTCGGCGACCAGGGTCATGGCGTTCGGATGGAACGGCAGGTTCTCGTCGATCAGACGCATGTCCCGAGCCCAGATGAACGGGACCGACAAGCGGCCGTCGAGCAATAGCGTGTGAGTTTCACGCAAGGCTTCTATACGGATGCCGATTTGCGACGGATCGATCGCGTCGGGCCACTCGCCCATCAACCCCATGATCACCGCGTTGTCGCTGCCGTGGCCGATGCCGGTGGCCGAGAGCGATCCGTATAGCTGAACTTCGATGCGACACACCTGCTCCAGAAGCCCCCGCTCGCGCAAACCTTGCACGAACAGCGCCGCGGCGCGCATAGGCCCCACGGTGTGCGAACTGGAAGGGCCGATGCCGATTTTGAACAAGTCGAAAACGCTGATAGCCATTACTGCTGAACTCCTGGATGTGCCTGCTCCAGGCGCAAAAGCGCCCAGTGACGGAGCTGCTACGCTCAAGCTGCAATCCGTCGAGATGGCCGCATCATCAGGCTTTTACCATGTCGTTCAACGTCTCACACCGACGCACTCATGCCCACTAGCGCCGCAGGTCTCTTACGCAATGTTTTCGCCGTTTTTTTGCGGATCAGCGGGGCAAATCGGGCTGAAAAAAGCTGTAAACGACGTCACCGACACTGGATGCGACCATCCCTGTACTGGTTACGACGCACCCTGTAGGCGTCAGATTTTCACTGGTACATGATCGTATCGACTCGATTGCAAGGCGCTGTGGTAGAGCTGTCTCCAAAACGCCATCCAACCGCAACAGATAAGTGCGGTGGTCCAGTCGGAACACTGCCAAAAAAAACACTTAGGAGTCGCCCCTATGAAAGGTTCCCCGTCGTTGTTGTTGGCCGCCATGCTGAGTCTGCCGTTCCTGGCTCAAGCCGCAGAGCCGGCCCAATGCAGCACCGTAAACTTCTCCGATGTCGGCTGGACGGACATTACCGCGACCACCGCGACCACCAGCGTTGTGCTCAACGCCCTCGGCTACAAGACCAAGACCACGATGATTTCCGTGCCGGTGACCTACAAGTCCCTGGCCGACGGCAAGAACATGGACGTGTTCCTGGGTAACTGGATGCCGACCATGGAAAACGACATCAAGGCCTATCGGGATGCCGGCACCGTGGAAACCGTGCGCACCAACCTCAAAGGTGCCAAATACACCCTCGCCGTACCACAAGCGCTGTACGACAAAGGGCTGCATGACTTTGCCGACATCGCCAAATTCAAGAAAGAACTCGACGGCAAGATCTACGGTATCGAGCCAGGCAACGACGGCAACCGTCTGATCCAGAGCATGATCGACAAAGACGCCTTCGGTCTCAAAACCGCCGGTTTCAAAGTCGTCGAGTCCAGCGAAGCGGGCATGTTGTCGCAAGTCGACCGTGCGCAAAAACGCGACACCGCCGTGGTGTTCCTCGGCTGGGCACCGCACCCGATGAACAAACGTTTCAAGATTCAGTACTTGACCGGTGGCGATGACTTCTTCGGCCCGGATTTCGGTGCTGCCACCGTTGCGACCAACACTCGCAAGGGGTATACCCAAGAGTGCAGCAACGTCGGCCAACTGCTGAAAAACCTGGAGTTCACCGTCGACATGGAGAGTACGCTGATGGGCAACATCCTGGACGACAAGATGAAGCCTGAAGCGGCCGCCAAGGCCTGGCTGAAAAAGAACCCACAGGTGCTCGATACCTGGCTCGCTGGCGTGACCACCATTGACGGTAAACCAGGCCTGGAGGCCGTGAAAGCCAAGCTCGCGCAGTAATCGCTTACGCCGGGCAGGCTCGCCTGCCCGGGCTGTTTATTTCCTTGCATGCGGACGTTCACTACCATGCTGATTGATCAGAAAATACCCTTAGGCCAGTACATCGCGAGCTTCGTTGAATGGTTGACGCAACACGGCGCCAGCACCTTCGACGCCATCGCCGTGTCACTGGAAACGATGATCCACGGCGTGACTTTTGCGCTGACCTGGTTCAACCCGCTGGCATTGATCGGCCTCATCGCACTACTGGCACATTTCATCCAACGCAAATGGGGCCTGACCGTTTTCGTCATCGCCTCCTTCCTGCTGATCCTCAATCTGGGGTACTGGCAGGAAACCATGGAAACCCTCGCCCAGGTGTTGTTCGCCACCCTGGTCTGCGTAGTGATCGGCGTGCCGTTGGGTATCGTCGCCGCGCACAAACCGATGTTCTACACACTGATGCGGCCGGTGCTCGATCTGATGCAGACCGTACCGACTTTCGTGTACCTCATTCCTACCCTGACCCTCTTCGGTCTGGGTGTGGTCCCGGGTCTGATCTCGACGGTGGTGTTCGCGATTGCCGCGCCCATCCGCCTGACCTACCTGGGTATCCGCGATGTTCCGGACGAACTGATGGACGCCGGCAAAGCCTTTGGCTGCTCGCGCCGTCAGTTGCTCTCGCGCATCGAACTGCCCCACGCCATGCCAAGCATCGCGGCCGGTATCACCCAGTGCATCATGCTGTCGTTGTCGATGGTGGTGATTGCGGCACTGGTGGGCGCCGACGGCCTGGGCAAACCTGTGGTCAACGCACTGAACACTGCTGATATCGCACTGGGCTTCGAAGCAGGCCTGGCGATCGTATTGCTGGCGATCATGCTCGACCGTATCTGCAAACAACCCGAAGCCAAAGTAGGGGGTGACGCATGAGCATTATTCGCTTCGAAGACGTGGACGTGATCTTCTCCAAAGATCCACGCGCCGCTCTCAAACTGCTCGACCAGGGCATGACCCGCAACGAGATTCTGAAAAAGACCGGGCAAATCGTCGGTGTCGAAAAGGCCAGCCTGGACATCGAGAAAGGTGAAATCTGCGTACTGATGGGCTTGTCCGGCTCCGGCAAATCCAGCCTGTTGCGCTGCATCAACGGCCTCAACACCGTTAGCCGTGGCAAGTTGTTCGTCGAACACGAAGGCCGGCAGATCGACATCGCGTCCTGCACCCCGGCGGAACTGAAGATGATGCGCACCAAGCGCATCGCGATGGTGTTCCAGAAGTTCGCCCTGATGCCTTGGCTGACGGTGCGCGAGAACATCAGCTTCGGCCTGGAAATGCAGGGTCGCCCCGAGAAAGAACGCCGCAAACTGGTGGACGAGAAGCTTGAGCTGGTGGGCCTGACCCAGTGGCGCAACAAGAAACCCAATGAGCTCTCCGGCGGCATGCAGCAGCGTGTCGGCCTGGCCCGTGCGCTGGCGATGGACGCCGACATCCTGCTGATGGACGAACCGTTCTCGGCCCTCGACCCGCTGATTCGCCAAGGCCTGCAAGATGAACTGCTGGAACTGCAAAACAAGCTGAGCAAGACCATCGTCTTCGTGAGCCACGACCTCGATGAAGCCCTGAAGCTGGGCAGCCGTATCGCGATCATGAAAGACGGCCGGATCATCCAGTACAGCGTGCCGGAAGAAATCGTCCTGAACCCTGCGGACGATTACGTGCGCACCTTCGTCGCCCACACCAATCCGCTGAACGTATTGTGTGGTCGCAGCCTGATGCGCACCCTGGACAACTGCAAACGCATCAACGGTTCGGTGTGCCTGGATCCGGGCGGCGATTCGTGGCTGGACCTGGCCGAAGGCAACACCATCAAAGGCGCGCGCCAGAACGGCTCGAGCCTGGATCTGCAGAAATGGATACCTGGGCAAGCGGTTGAAGCCCTGGGCCGTCGACCAACGCTGGTGGACTCCAACATCGGCATGCGCGATGCGCTGCAGATTCGTTACCAGACCGGCAACAAGCTGGTGCTGCACGACAACAACAAAGTGGTCGGGATCCTGGGCGACAGCGAGCTGTACCACGCGCTGCTCGGCAAGAACCTGGGGTAAGCAAGACAGCAGACACAAAAACGCCGCGAGATGATCGCGGCGTTTTTGTTTGTGCAGATATCAGGTCTGGAATACCGACAACTGTGGCGAGGGAGCTTGCTCCCGCTGGGTTGCGGAGCGACCCCAATCCAGACACCACGGTATTTCAGATAGATCGCGTAACCAGGATCTACGACTGCTTCGCAGCCGAACGGGGGCAAGCCCCCTCGCCACAATGGATCTGCGGTGCAGCTTGTGCACCGCATCACCTCAAACCTCAGCTATAAACCCGGCCTAGCAGCTGCCGATGGCTTTCAAACTGATCGAGCACGTCACGGGTGATCTGATCCTGAGTGAAGCCCATCAAGTCATAGTCCTGGCTGCCGTTGTGCAGGTACACCTCGGCGCGGTAGTAACGTGCGCGCGGTTCATCGGCACTTTCGGCCGACACCGCTTCACTCGCCGCCGCCAGATAACCGTCCAGGCTCACTTCGTAGACAAAAGGGTTGCCCTCTTCCATCTCGATCCGCAGGCCCATGCAACGCTTGGCTTTACCCAGCAACGTTTGCACGTTCAGGCCCTTGCCACGCAGTTGAACCACGGCCTCTTCCAGCGCCGGGCTGACTTGTTTGTCCATGAAACGCTGAACAATCGACTGATTCGGCTGCAAATCCAGCTGGGTCAGACGCTCGCTGAAACCACGACGACCACGCGCCGCCAGTTCCGCTTGCTCCTGTTCGATCTGCACGTCCTGGCGCATGGCCTTGTGCAAACCGAACATGAAGAACACCAGCACCACCGAGAACGGCAGCCCCGCCAGCACCACCATGGTTTGCATGGCTTCGAAGTTACCGGCGAACAGCAGACCGATGGTCACCAGGGTGATCACCACCGACCAGAAAATCCGCAGCCAGTGCGGCGCGTCTTCGTCGACGTTGCCGCCCTTGCACGAAAGGTTGGCCATCATCACCGCGCCGGAGTCCGCCGGGGTCAGGAACAGCACGAAACCGACAAAAATCGACACGCCAATGACAACTTTCGACGCCGGGTAATGCTCAAGCAACTGGTAGATCGCCATCGATGGCTGTTCCAGCGCCGTCTTCCCGAGCTCCACCGCCCCATGGTTCATCACCAGGTCCAGGGCCGAGTTACCGAAGATCGACAGCCATGCCAGGGTGAAACCCAGCGGGATCAGCAGCACACCGGCGACCAGCTCACGCACCGTGCGGCCACGGGAAATACGCGCGATGAACATGCCGACAAATGGCGCCCAGGAAATCCACCAGGCCCAGTAGAACAGGGTCCACAGGCCCAGCCAGCGGTCAGACTTCTCACTGTCGCCTTCGTACACGTAGAGGTCGAAGGTCTTCAGCACCACGCCATTCAGGTAGTCACCGATGTTCTGCACAAAGCCGTTGAGCAGGTGCAGGGTCGGGCCGAACAACAGCACGAAAATCAGCAGACCGCTGAACAGCACGATGTTCAGGTTGGACAGACGGCGAATGCCGTTTTCCACGCCGGACACAGCGGCGATGGTCGCCACGGTGCTCATCACGATGATCACGATCAGCAGGTTGGTGTTGCTGTGTGCCATGCCGAACAGGTTTTCCAGCCCCGACGACACTTGCAGCGAACCGATCCCCAGGTTCGTCACCAGCCCCAGCAGGGTCACGAACATGCCGAAGCCATCCACCGCATGACCGGCCGCGCCTTTGACCCAACGCTCGCCGACCAACGGATAAAGCGCCGAACGCAAGGCCAACGGCTGGTTATGACGATAAGCAAAGTACGCCACGGCCAGGCCGACCAAGGCGTAGATCGCCCAGCCATGCAGGCCCCAATGCAGGAACGTCAGCTGCACTGCCTGACGTGCGGCAAGGTTGCTGCCGGCGACGCCTTCCGGCGGGTTGAAGTAATGGTCCAGTGGCTCGGACGCACCGAAGTACAACAGCGAGATGCCGATACCCGACGAGAACAGCATCCCCGCCCAGGCGCCGTAGCTGAAGTCCGGGGTATCGTCCTTGCTGCCCAGCTTGAGCTTGCCATAAGACGAAAACGCCAGGCCAACCACGAACACCAGGTAGGCGGCGATCACTACCATGTAGTACCAGCCGAAGCTGCGGGACAACCAGGCCTGGGCAATACCGAGCATTCTGCCGGCCTCTTGCGGGGCGACGATCAGAATGGCGGTCAACAGCAGGATCAGCGCGGTAGAGGTGTAGAACACCCAACCGTTGACCATCACCTTCTCGGGTGGGGTCTTTATTAGAGAGGCAGAACTCATGGCACAGATGCTCCGGGCAGTGCGAGAGAAGAACACAAGGCAACGCGGTACCCGACCAATCGATTAGTTGGCAGCCGACCGGCGGGTGATATAAAGACACCCCGAAAAAAGCCCGAAGCCCCTGGAACGCGTCTGCGTATGGGTTTCGAGCATTTTTGGATGTCGGTTTATCGTCATTTACACGTAGGAAAAATCTGTAAGCAGCGACGAATTGTCGCAGATCTTATTCTTTGTTGATTGAACGTTCAATCAAAACAAAATAGACTGGCCCTCAATCCGGTAGGCGTATTTCGTCCACCGGGAGGCCTAAGGAGATGTGCAAGATGCCCAAGGTCGGTATGCAACCCATCCGCCGCCAGCAATTGATCGAAGCCACGCTACAGGCCGTCGATCAGGTCGGCATGGGGGACGCCAGCATTGCGCTGATCGCCCGTTTGGCCGGTGTCTCGAATGGCATCATCAGTCACTATTTTCAGGACAAGAATGGCCTGATCGCCGCCACGATGCGGTATCTGATGAGCGTCCTCAGCGAGAACGTCACCGCGCGCCGTCAGGCGATGGCAGATGACAGCCCACGGGCGCATCTGCAGGTGATTATCGAAGGCAACTTCGACGCCAGCCAGGTCAATGGCCCGGCAATGAAAACCTGGTTGGCCTTCTGGGCCACCAGCATGCACCAGCCGTCTTTGCACAGGTTGCAGCGGATCAACGATCACCGTCTGTATTCCAACCTGTGCTGCCAGTTCCGCCGTGCGTTGCCGCTTGATCAAGCGCGCAGCGCCGCCCGGGGCCTGGCAGCCCTCATTGACGGTTTGTGGTTGCGCGGCGCGCTGTCGGGAGATGCTTTCGACACCGAGCAGGCGCAAAGAATCGCTTACGAATACATGGATATCCAATTGGCCAAGCAGGTGAGTTAGAGCACACATAAAACCGCTCAGCCCCTGAACGCCACTGATCAGCGTCGCCAACGCTACACGGCACGTCCCAGTGGTTAACGCCAACCAACTTATGCACTTGCGAGGACTTTATGGCCCGTTTCGAACTGCAAAAACTCTACATCGACGGCGGCTACAGTGACGCCAGCAGCGACGCCACCTTCGAAGCCATCAACCCGGCTAACGGTGAAGTCCTCGCAACCGTACAGCGTGCGACCAAGGAAGACGTCGAGCGTGCAGTGGTCAGTGCCGAAAAGGGCCAGAAAATCTGGGCCGCGATGACCGCCATGGAGCGTTCACGCATCCTGCGTCGTGCCGTCGACATCCTGCGCGAGCGCAACGATGAACTGGCCGCCCTGGAAACCCTGGACACCGGCAAGGCGTACTCCGAAACCCGTTACGTCGACATCGTCACCGGCGCTGACGTGCTGGAATACTACGCAGGTCTGGTACCGGCCATCGAAGGCGAGCAGATTCCGCTGCGCACCACCTCTTTTGTCTACACCCGTCGCGAGCCGCTGGGCATCGTGGCCGGTATTGGCGCGTGGAACTACCCGATCCAGATCGCCCTGTGGAAATCCGCTCCAGCCCTGGCGGCCGGCAACGCGATGATCTTCAAGCCAAGCGAAGTCACCTCGCTGACCACCCTGAAACTGGCCGAGATCTACACCGAAGCCGGCCTGCCGGCTGGTGTGTTCAACGTGTTGACCGGTAGCGGCCGTGAAGTCGGCACCTGGCTGACCGAACACCCACGCATCGAAAAAGTATCCTTCACCGGCGGCACCGACACCGGCAAGAAAGTCATGGCCAGCGCTTCCGCCTCCACGCTGAAAGACGTGACCATGGAACTGGGCGGCAAATCCCCGCTGATCATTTTCGACGACGCCGACCTCGATCGCGCCGCCGACACCGCGATGATGGCCAACTTCTACAGCTCCGGTCAGGTCTGCACCAACGGCACTCGCGTGTTCGTCCCGAGCCACCTGAAAGCCGCGTTCGAAGCCAAGATCGTTGAGCGCGTTGCACGCATCCGCGTTGGCAACCCGGAAGACGAAAACACCAACTTCGGCCCGCTGGTCAGCTTCGCCCACATGGAAAGCGTGCTGGGTTACATCGCCAAAGGTAAGGAAGAAGGTGCTCGCCTGCTGTGCGGCGGCGCTCGTCTGACCGACGGCGAATTCGCCAAAGGCGCATTCGTGGCCCCGACCGTGTTCACCGACTGCACCGACGAGATGACCATCGTGCGCGAAGAAATCTTCGGCCCGGTGATGAGCATCCTGACCTACGAAACCGAAGAAGAAGTGATCCGTCGCGCCAACGACACCGACTTCGGTCTGGCTGCCGGCGTCGTTACCAAAGACCTGAACCGCGCGCACCGCGTGATTCATCAACTGGAAGCCGGTATCTGCTGGATCAACGCCTGGGGCGAGTCCGACGCCAAGATGCCGGTCGGCGGCTACAAGCAGTCGGGCGTGGGCCGTGAGAACGGCATCAGCTCGCTGAACAACTTCACACGCATCAAATCGGTACAGGTCGAACTGGGCGATTACGCCTCGGTTTTCTGATCTGACGCGAACCTGAAGCTGGGGCCTTTGTGGCGAGGGAGCTTGCTCCCGCTGGGCTGCGAAGCAGCCCCAACTTCAGGTTCAGCGCTCATTCAGACAGAACACGGTCGCTGATTTGCGACTGCTGCGCAGCCGAGCGGGAGCAAGCTCCCTCGCCACAGTAAGTGACAAATCCGCGACCGCGACCTGACCAACTTCAAAGAGGGTGCATTCAATGTCCCAAGTATTCGATTACATCATCATCGGTGCCGGCTCCGCCGGTAACACCCTGGCGACCCGTCTGACTGAAGACGAAGGCGTCACCGTCCTGCTGCTCGAAGCGGGCGGCCCGGATTACCGTCTGGATTTCCGCACACAAATGCCAGCGGCTTTGGCGTTCCCGCTGCAAGGCCGTCGCTACAACTGGGCGTACGAAACCGATCCAGAGCCACACATGGACGGTCGCCGGATGGAATGCGGTCGCGGCAAGGGCCTGGGTGGTTCTTCGCTGATCAACGGCATGTGCTACATCCGCGGCAACGCCATGGACTACGACAACTGGGCGAAACTGCCAGGCCTGGAAGACTGGACTTACCTCGACTGCCTGCCGTATTTCCGCAAGGCGGAAACCCGTGACATCGGCCCGAACGACTACCACGGTGGCGACGGTCCGGTCAGCGTGACCACGCCCAAAGCCGGCAACAACCCGCTGTTCAGCGCGATGGTCGAAGCAGGCGTGCAGGCCGGTTACCCGCGTACCGAAGACTTGAACGGTTACCAGCAAGAAGGTTTCGGCCCGATGGACCGCACCGTGACGCCGAAAGGCCGTCGCTCCAGTACCGCTCGCGGTTACCTGGACATCGCCAAGAAGCGTTCGACCCTGACCATCGTCACCCACGCCCTGACCGACAAGATTCTGTTCGAAGGCAAGCGTGCAGTCGGCGTGCGTTACCTGATCGGTGCCGCCGAAGAACGCGTTGAAGTCCGTGCCCGCAAAGAAGTGTTGCTGTGCTCCGGCGCCATCGCGTCGCCGCAGATCCTGCAACGCTCCGGTGTCGGCCCGGCCGAACTGCTGAAAAAGCTTGATATTCCGGTGGTCCACGACCTGCCGGGCGTCGGTGAAAACCTGCAGGATCACCTCGAGTTGTACCTGCAATACGCCTGCACCCAACCGGTCTCGCTGTACCCGTCGCTGCTCCTGCACAACCAGCCGGCCATCGGTGCCGAGTGGCTGTTCAACGGCACCGGCATCGGCGCCAGCAACCAGTTCGAAGCCGGCGGTTTCATTCGTACCCGCCCGGAATTCGAATGGCCGAACATCCAGTATCACTTCCTGCCGGTAGCGATTAACTACAACGGCAGCAACGGCGTGAAAGAGCACGGCTTCCAGGCGCACATGGGTTCCATGCGTTCGCCAAGCCGCGGCCGCATCCAGGCCAAGTCCAAGGATCCGCGCGAATACCCGAGCATCCTGTTCAACTACATGGCCACCGAGCAGGACTGGCAGGAATTCCGCGACGGCATCCGCCTGACCCGTGAAATCATGCAACAGCCAGCACTGGACGCCTTCCGTGGTCGGGAAATCAGCCCTGGCATCGACGTGCAAACCGACGAGCAGCTGGACAAGTTCATCCGCGAGCACGCCGAAACCGCGTTCCACCCGTCCTGCTCGTGCAAGATGGGCACCGACGAAATGGCCGTGGTCGATGGCGAAGGTCGTGTGCATGGCATGCAAGGCCTGCGCGTGGTCGATGCTTCGATCATGCCGATCATCACCACCGGCAACCTGAACGCACCAACGATCATGATGGCCGAGAAAATCGCCGACAAGATCCGCGGTCGCAAACCATTGCCGCGCAGCAAGGCCAAGTACTACGTGGCCGGCGGTGCACCGGTGAAGGGCAAGCCGTTGCGGGATGTGAGCGCTCAGTAAGCCGTAACACCGAGGCGCGGCCTTCGCGGGCAAGCCTCGCTCCTACAGGGAATCGCATTCGCCCTGTAGGAGCGAGGCTTGCCCGCGAAAGCGTCCGCCCAAGCAATAAGATAAATTCCTGACTCACCCAACCTCAACTCTTCCTACACCGCTCTTCACTTGATCCTACCCCCCACGCAGGCCTAATCTAGCGCCACGCAAACGTTTCCCCCCCTCGCAACACCGATTCGCCGCCACTCCATACCAAGGAGGTTCCCGAATGTTCGATTTCCACCCCCAGCTCAAGCAGCGCTTCGCTGCGTTGCGCACGGGCGCTGAATTCTTTTCGCTGCGTTATGTTCGCGAATCCGGTCAGTATCTTTCAGTGCGCAAGAACGTCGCCGAACCACCGAGCCTGAGCCGGGACGAAGGGGCGATGCTGACCGTTCGGGTCAACGGCGTCGAAGCCTATGCCGCGACCAACGACTTGTCCCAGTCCGGGCTGCAAGCCGCGCTGGAGAAGGCCGAGCAACAAGCCCGTCGACTCAAGCCACACGCCCTCCTCGACTTGCGTGAGCAAGCGGTTTCCAGCGAGCGCGCCGACTATTTCTCGCCGAGCCTCGACCAACCCTTCCCGTCTCTCAGCGATTGCTACCAACTGCTCGGCGCCGAATCCGCCGCCGTGCCCAAGGACGAACGCCTGGTGAACTGGCAGGCGAGCATCGGTATCACCAACGTCGAGCAGATCTACCTCAACAGCGCCGGCGCCGAACTGCGCCAGGCCCAGCGCTTCGTCTACCCGAGCATGGACGTCACCGCCTACGACGGTAACGACAGCCAGACCCGCACCCTCGGCCGCGAGAATTTCGGTCAGCAGGGCGGCTTTGATGTGATCAGCCGCTGCGGCCTGATCGGCGCCGGCCCGAAAGTCGCCGACCAGGCGTTGCAATTGCTGCTGGCACCGAACACCCCGCAAGGCCCGCGCGACCTGTTGCTGATGCCCGACCAGATGATGCTGCAGATCCACGAGTCCATCGGTCACCCGCTGGAACTGGACCGCATCCTGGGCGACGAGCGCAATTACGCCGGCACCAGTTTCGTCAAGGCGCAAGACTTCGGCCGCCTGCAATACGGCTCCGAACTGCTCAACGTGACATTCGACCCGGACATCCCCGAACAGCTCGCCAGCTACGGCCATGACGACGAAGGCACCGCCGCCAGCAAGCAATTCCTGATCAAGCAAGGTTTGCTGCTGCGACCATTGGGCGGCGCGCTCTCGCAGTTCCGGGCCAGCCTCGACGGCGTGGCCAACAGCCGCGCCTGCGGCTGGAACCGTCCGCCGATCGACCGCATGGCCAACCTCAACATCGAGCCCGGCGATCAGCCGCTTGAGCAACTGATCGGCAACATCGAGCACGGCATTTTGATGAGCACCAACCGTTCGTGGTCCATCGACGATGCGCGCAACAAATTCCAGTTCGGTTGCGAATGGGGCCAGTTGATCGAAAACGGCGAACTCAAAGGCGTGGTGAAGAACCCGAACTACCGGGCGATTTCCGCGCAATTCTGGAAGAGCCTGCGCGCCGTCGGTGACGTCAGCACCTTCAAGGTGCTGGGGACGCCGAACTGCGGCAAGGGCGAACCGAACCAGGTGATCCGTGTCGGCCATGCGTCGCCGGCCTGTGTGTTCAGCAACGTTGATGTGTTTGGGGGAGATGCCTGATGAGTACGTCCACGAGCACTTCAAAAAACCAGGCCGATTCGTTCAAGGCCTTGGTCGACTGGCTGCGCGATGCACTGCGCACGCCTGAGCAGTTCACCCTCAGCTACGCCGCCGAATCGTCGGCCTTCGTGCGCTTCAACCACGCCAAGGTGCGTCAGGCCGGGCAGGTGCAGCAGGCAAGCATCGGCTTCAAACTGATCAACGACGGCCGCCACGCCGACCTCGATATCACGTTGTCGGGCGATCCGGAAGTCGACCTTCAGCGTCTGGCCGAGGGGCTACAACAGTTGCGCGAAACCCTGCCGTTGCTGCCTCAGGACCCGTACCTGCTGCTCAACCATGACGACTGGCAGAGCAACAACGTGCAGGATCATCCGCTGCCGGACACCGAGCAGGTGGTCGCTGAAATCACTCAGGCCGGCGAGGGGCTGGATCTGGTCGGTTTCTATGCCGCCGGGCCGATCAGTCGCGGCTTCGCCAGCTCCTCGGGCGCGTTCGGCTGGCATCAGGCCAATAGCTTCAACTTCGATTTCAGCCTGTTCCATGAAAACGGTCAGGCGGTGAAAGCCAGCTATGCCGGGCACGACTGGAACAGCGAAGGCTTTGCCCGGCGTTTCCAGCAGGCCCGCGAGCAGTTGGCGTTTCTGGGTCGGCCAACGCGCACGCTGGCGCCGGGTCAGTACCGCGCCTACCTCGCGCCGGCAGCCCTGGAAGAAATCATGGGCATGCTCAGTTGGGGCGGGTTCTCGGCGCAGTCGATTGCCAGCAAGAGCAGTCCGTTGCAGAAGCTCTACGGTGGCGACAGCTCGTTCAGCCCGTTGGTGTCCCTGGATGAAAAAGTCAGCGGCTCCCTGAGCCCGGCGTTCTCCGGTGAAGGTTATCCACGCAGTGATCTGCGGCTGATTGTTGAGGGCAAGGCGGGCGAGCAACTGGTCGGTTCACGCAGCGCCGCCGAATACGGCCTGACCGCCAACGGCGCCGGCGGCGGTGAAGCCCCAAGTGCATTGAACATGGCGGCCGGCTCTTTGCCTGACGCCGAGATTCTCAAGCAACTGGGCACAGGTCTGTACATCAGCAACCTGTGGTACCTGAACTACTCGGACCAACCGGCAGCGCGCCTGACCGGCATGACACGGTTCGCGACCTTCTGGGTCGAGAACGGCGAGATTCAGGCACCGGTCAGCACCATGCGTTTCGATGACAGCGCCTACAGCCTGCTCGGTTCGCAGCTGGAAGCGTTGACCGAGGAACGCGAGCTGATGTTGTCGGCCAGCACCTACAGTCAGCGGAACACGTCTTCGGCATTGCTGCCGGGAGCGCTCGTCAGCCGATTGACCTTGACCCTGTAAACACAAAAACCTGTGGCGAGGGAGCTTGCTCCCGCTGGGCTGCGAAGCGGCCCCAGACCGGCAATGTGCTCTATCAGACAGACCGCATTCACCGGATTTACGACTGCTACGCAGCCGAGCGGGAGCAAGCTCCCTCGCCACAGGGTTCAGCGCCAGCCACGAATCTGCATTAACAAGAGGCCCCATGCCCAACCGCCCACCTCTCGACGCCGTCACCGCCCGCTGGTTGCCATGGGTCGTGGCCATTGCCTTCTTCATGCAGTCCCTCGACGGGACAATCCTCAACACCGCCCTCCCCGCCATGGCCCGGGACCTGGCCGAAGACCCGCTGCGCATGCAGGGTGTGATCATCGCCTACATGCTCACCGTCGCCTTGCTGATTCCCGCCTCCGGCTGGATCGCCGACCGTTTCGGCACCAAGAAAATCTTCTTCGGCGCCATCCTGTTGTTCAGCATCGGCTCATTGCTCTGCGCCTTGTCGAGCACCCTGAGCATGCTGATCGGCGCCCGGGTGATCCAGGGCCTGGGCGGCGCCTTGATGTTGCCGGTCGGACGCTTGGTAGTGCTGCGCGCGTATCCGCGCTCGGATCTGGTGCGGATCATGGGGTTCATCACCATTCCCGGCCTGCTCGGCCCGCTGATCGGCCCGACCATGGGCGGCTGGATGGTGCAATACCTGACCTGGCACTGGATCTTCCTGATCAACCTGCCGGTGGGTGTCATCGGTTGCTACGCGGTATGGAAATTCATTCCCGACCTGCGCGGCAGTGAACGCACCCGCTTCGATAGCCTGGGCTTCTTGCTGTTCGGCGCGGCGATGGTGCTGATCACCATCGCCATGGAAGGCCTCGGCGAACTGCGTCTGCCGCACTTGCGGGTGATGTTGCTGTTGTTTGCCGGCATGGCCTGTCTGGCGGCCTATTGGCTGCGGGCCGGGCACATCGACAATCCACTGTTTGCGCCATCGCTGTTCAAGACCCGGACCTTTGCCGTGGGCATCCTCGGCAACCTGTTCGCCCGGTTGGGCAGCGGCGCATTGCCGTTCCTGGTGCCGTTGCTGCTGCAAGTGGCGCTGGGCTATTCGCCGTCACAGGCCGGGATGAGCATGCTGCCCCTGGCCGCGGCCGCGATGGTCGCCAAATCGGTGGCGCGGCCGTTGATCGAACGTTTCGGCTACCGCATCGTGCTGACCGGCAACACACTGGCGCTGGGGATCATGCTGGCGAGCATGGGTCTGGTCAGCGAGCAGACGCCGTATTGGCTGTTGCTGGGCCAGTTGGCGATTCTGGGGGCGATCAACTCCTTGCAGTTCACCGCGATGAATACCGTGACACTGATCGACCTCGACGACGCCAGCGCCAGCAGCGGCAACAGTTTGCTGTCGGTGGTAGCGCAATTGTCCCTGAGCCTGGGCGTGGCGTGCGCCGGTGCGCTGCTCGGCGGATTCACGGCGGAGATGGGCAATGACGACGTGGACACGGTGCTGGGCGCGTTCCAGCTGACGTTTGTGACGGTAGGAATCATGGCGATGCTGGCTGCAACGATCTTCTCGCAACTTTCACCAAAGGACGGCCGACGGATGGTCAGCCGTGAGCACGATATCGAGCACTGACCCGTAGCAGCTGCCGAGGCACGAGGCTGCGTTGGGCTGCGAAGCGGCCTCCCGGGGCGGTCCTGCGGACACGCAACGCAGCCTCGTACCTCGACAGCTGCTACGGCTATTCGTCCAGAATTTGCAGGTGGAGAGCCTGGGACTGATACACTGCGCGACATTTTGTTTTGCAGGCCAGTCCCGTGACCACCATCGCCACCGCTTTTAATACTTTGCCGCTGTCCGCCGCCATGCTGGCTAACCTCGACTCCCTCGGTTATGCCCAGATGACGCCGATCCAGGCGCAAAGCTTGCCGGTGATCCTCAAGGGGATGGACCTGATCGCCCAGGCCAAGACCGGCAGCGGCAAGACCGCCGCCTTCGGTATCGGCCTGTTGAACCCGATCAATCCGCGCTTCTTCGGTTGCCAGGCACTGGTCATCTGCCCGACCCGTGAGCTGGCCGACCAGGTCGCCAAGGAAATCCGTCGCCTGGCCCGTGCCGAAGACAACATCAAGGTCCTGACCCTGTGCGGCGGTGTGTCTTTCGGCCCGCAGATCGGCTCGCTGGAGCACGGCGCACACATCATCGTCGGCACTCCAGGGCGCATCCAGCAACACCTGCGCAAGGGTTCGCTGGTGCTTCACGGCCTGAACACGCTGATCCTCGACGAAGCCGACCGCATGCTCGACATGGGTTTCTACGATTCCATCGAAGAAATCATCGCCCAGTGCCCGGAACGTCGCCAGACCCTGCTGTTCTCCGCCACCTATCCGGTGGGCATCAAGCAGTTGGCGTCGAAGTTCATGCGTAATCCGCAGCAAGTGAAGGCCGAGGCGTTCCACGACGACACGCAGATCGAGCAGCGCTTCTACGAAATCTCCCCGGAAGAGCGCATGAGCGCGGTGACCAAGGTGCTCGGCCACTTCCGTCCGGCGTCCTGCGTGGCGTTCTGCTTCACCAAGCAGCAGGTGCAGGAAACCGTCGATCACCTGACGTCCAAAGGCATCTCCGCCGTCGGCCTGCACGGCGATCTGGAACAGCGTGACCGCGACCAGGTGTTGGCCATGTTCGCCAACCGCAGTACGTCGGTACTGGTTGCCACCGACGTCGCCGCACGCGGCCTGGACATCGATGCGCTGGACATGGTGATCAACGTCGAACTGGCCCGTGACTCGGAAATCCACATTCACCGTGTCGGCCGTACCGGTCGTGCCGGTGAGAAAGGCATCGCGATCAGCCTGGTCGCACCGTCCGAAGCGCATCGCGCCCAAGCCATCGAGCAACTGCAGAAGTCGCCGTTGAATTGGGATCAGGTGGATAACCTCACGTCCCAGGGCGGCGGTCCGCTGCTGCCGCTGATGAGCACGCTGTGCATTGGTGCGGGCCGTAAAGACAAAGTCCGTCCGGGTGACATTCTCGGTGCACTGACCGGCGAGGCGGGCATTCCCGGCGCCCAGGTCGGCAAGATCGCGATTTTCGACTTCCAGGCCTATGTGGCCGTGGAACGCGGGATCGCGAAGCAAGCCTTGCAGCGTCTGAACGACGGTAAAATCAAAGGCCGTTCGCTGCGCGTTCGCATTTTGTAAAACCGCACCGCCCCCCCTGTAGGAGCGAGGCTTGCCCGCGAAGAACGAAAACTCGGTACACCTGATGCAACGCGTTATCGTTCTTCGCGGGCAAGCCTCGCTCCTACGGGATCGCCGTTAGCTCTGAGATTTATGTGAGGACACCGTTTTGCGCTCTACCGAAGTCGTGATCATTGGCGCTGGCGCCGCAGGGTTGATGTGTGCGCTGACCGCCGCCGGGCGCGGGCGCAAGGTGATGTTGCTTGACCATGCCAACAAGGCCGGCAAGAAAATCCTGATGTCGGGCGGTGGCCGCTGCAATTTCACCAACATGTACACCGAGCCGAGCAATTTCCTCTCGCAGAACGCACATTTCTGCAAATCTGCGTTGGCACGTTACACCCAGTGGGACTTCATCGCTCTGGTGGCCAAACACGGCGTGCCGTACCACGAGAAGAAACTCGGCCAGTTGTTCTGCGATAACAAATCCAGCGACATCCTCGACATGCTGCTCGACGAGTGCAATCAGGTTGGCGTCAGCCTGCACCTGGACACCTCGATCCAGACCATCGAGAAGCTCGAAAGCGGTTATCTGCTGGATACCACGCTGGACCAGATCACTTGCCAATCCCTGGTGATCGCCACTGGCGGCCTGTCGATTCCGACCCTCGGCGCCACCGGTTTCGGCTATCAGGTGGCCAAGCAGTTCGGCCACGACCTGCTGCCGACCCGCGCCGGTCTTGTACCGTTCACCATCACCGATCAGCTCAAGGAGCTGTGCACCGAGCTGTCCGGTACGTCGGTGGATTGCCTGGTGAGCTGCAACGACCAGAGTTTCCGCGAGAACATCCTGTTCACCCACCGCGGTCTCAGCGGCCCGGCGATTTTGCAGATTTCTTCGTTCTGGGAATCCGGCGACACGGTAGAGATCAACCTGATGCCGGATCACGACGTACCGAGCTGGCTGCAACAGCAGCAAGTCGAACGCCCGAACAGCGAGTTGAAAACCCTGCTCGGTGAGATCTTCACCAAGAAGATGGCCAACTTGCTGGCAGACAACTGGTTCGTCTCCAAACCGATGAAGCAATACACCCACGCAGAAATTGCAGACATCGCTGAAAAACTGGCGAGCTGGAAAGTCGTGCCGGCCGGCACCGAGGGCTACCGCACGGCCGAAGTGACCCTGGGTGGCGTCGACACGCGCGAAGTGTCATCCAAGACCATGGAGTCGCTGAAAAGCCCCGGCCTGTATTTCGTCGGTGAAGTGCTCGACGTCACCGGGCATCTGGGTGGTTTCAACTTCCAATGGGCCTGGGCCTCCGGTTACGCGGCGGCGCAATACGTCTGACCGATCGCGTTATCGTTCTTCGCGGGCAAGCCTCGCTCCTACAAGGGTCACCTAAATCCCTGTAGGAGCGAGGCTTGCCCGCGAAGACGTCCTGACAGGCAACACAGAACGAGGAAGGAACAGATTTTGCTGTCTGATGTGATCGGCGCCATTGCGTCGGCGTCATTAGTGGCTCAATTTAGCGTCATTGCCTCGGAAGGCCTTCGCACTTCATGTCATCGACCACATTTCGGCAGTCTCTGCGTCGCCTCTGGGCGCTGGATAAATTCAGTTACAGCGTTCGGGTATTCATCGCCCTGACCGGCACCATGGCGCTGTGTTGGTCTCAGGATCAAATGGGGCTGCTGATCCCGTTGTTCCTGGGGATCATCGCCAGCGCCCTGGCCGAAACCGACGACAGTTGGCAGGGCCGCCTCAACGCACTGGCCGTGACGCTGGTGTGTTTTATGGTCGCCGCCCTGTCCGTCGAACTGCTCTTCCCCTACCCCATCCTCTTTATCATCGCCTTTGCCCTGGCCAGCTTCTGCCTGACCATGCTCGGCGCGCTGGGCGAGCGTTATGGCGCGATTGCGTCAGCGACGCTGATTCTGTCGGTCTACACCATGATCGGCGTGGACCAGCGCGGCGGCGCAGTCACTGATTTCTGGCACGAGCCGGTACTGCTGGTGGCGGGTGCGGCGTGGTATGGCTTGCTCTCGGTGTTGTGGCAGGTGCTGTTTTCCAACCAGCCGGTGCAACAGAGCCTGGCGCGGTTGTTCCGTGAACTGGGTTATTACCTGAAACTGAAATCGTCGTTGTTCGAACCGATCCGGCAGTTGGACGTGGAAGCGCGCCGCCTGGAACTGGCCCAGCAGAACGGTCGGGTGGTGGCAGCCCTGAACGCCGCCAAGGAAATCATTCTGCACCGGGTCGGCGATGGCAGGCCGGGGGCGAAACTCAGCCGTTACCTGAAGCTGTACTTCCTCGCCCAGGACATCCACGAGCGCGCCAGCTCCTCGCACTACCCTTACAACGCGCTGGCCGAGGCGTTCTTCCACAGCGACGTACTGTTCCGCTGTCAGCGCCTGCTGCGCCAACAAGGCAAGGTGTGCCGCGCGCTGGCCGAATCGATCCAGATGCGCCAGCCGTTCATCTATGACGCCAGCTTCGCCGAAGCCCTGAGCGACCTGCACGCCTCCCTCGAACACCTGCGCATCCAGAGCAATCCGGCCTGGCGTGGTCTGTTGCGCTCGTTGCGGGCATTGGCCGCCAACCTCGGCACCCTCGACCGTTTGCTCAGCGACGCCAGCAACCCCGATGCGCTTGCAGACGCCACCGACAGCAGCCTGCTCGACCGTTCGCCACGCAGTCTCAAGGATGTGTGGATTCGCTTGCGCACGCAGCTGACGCCAACGTCCTTGCTATTCCGCCACGCCCTGCGCCTGCCCCTGGCATTGAGCATCGGCTACGCGATGGTGCATTTGATCCACCCCTCGCAAGGTTACTGGATCATCCTCACCACGTTGTTTGTCTGTCAGCCGAACTACGGCGCCACCCGCCGCAAACTGGGCCAACGGATCATCGGCACCGCCATCGGCCTGACAGTGGCCTGGGCGCTGTTCGATCTGTTCCCCAACCCGTTGATCCAGTCGAGCTTCGCCATCGTCGCCGGGGTGGTGTTCTTTACCAACCGCACCACCCGCTACACCCTGGCGACAGCCGCCATTACGATCATGGTGCTGTTCTGCTTCAACCAGGTGGGCGACGGTTACGGGCTGCTTCTGCCGCGACTGTTCGATACCTTGCTCGGCAGCCTGATCGCCGGCCTGGCGGTATTCCTGTTCCTGCCGGACTGGCAGGGCCGACGCCTGAACAAAGTGCTGGCCAATACCCTGACCTGCAACAGCATTTACCTGCGCCAGATCATGCAGCAATACGCCGCCGGTAAAAGCGACGACCTGGCTTACCGCCTGGCCCGACGTAACGCGCACAATGCCGACGCGGCGTTGTCGACGACACTGGCCAACATGCTGATGGAGCCGGGGCACTTCCGTAAGGAAGCCGATGTCGGGTTCCGATTCCTGGTGCTATCGCACACCCTGCTCAGCTATTTGTCGGGGCTTGGGGCACACCGTGAAACCCAACTGCCGTCGGATGTGCGCGAGCACCTGATCGACGGTGCGGGCGTGAGCGTGGCCGCCAGCCTCGACGACATTGCCCAGGGCCTGGCGAGCAAACAGCCGATTGCGATTCAGAGTGATGAGGAAGAAGCACTGGCCAATGCGCTTGAGCAGATGCCGGATGAAATCGATGAAGGCCAGCGGCTGGTACAGACACAACTGGCGTTGATCTGTCGGCAACTGGGGCCGTTGCGGACGTTGGCGGCGCATTTGATCAAGGACACTAACGAAGCCTGAAATGTGCAGCGACCGGGCTTGCCCGCGAAGGCTTCAGCTCGGACACTGCAGGCCTTTCAGATTACATCCCATGCTGCCTGAGCAACTTCTCATAACTCCCGTCAGCCTTCATCGCCGCAATCTCGCGATCGAAACCGGCGACGATCTGTTCATGCTCCGGGTTCTTCAGGCTCACCAGAATATGCAGACTGTTCTCGCTCAACGGCTTGGGCAGGAACTCCACGGCATTGCGCACTTTGGGTGATTCCCGCGCCAGGTAATACCGGGCGACGAACTCGTCTTCCAAAGTCAGCTTGACCCGATCGGCCGCGACCATGCGCACAGCCATGGCGAAATTATGCACCGGGACTTTCTGCAACGACACATCCTCATCAAATTCCTGCGAATAGGCATAACCGCGTACCACCGCTATCGGGTAGGTGTGCAGTTGTTGCAGGTTGTTGTATTCGATTGGCGTGTCTTTGCGCTTGAGAAAGCGCACGCGGTTGAGCAGGTACTCGCCGGAAAATTGCCCCAGCTTCGTGCGCTCGTCGGTGTACCAGGTGTTGACCAGTACGTCGTAACGTCCCTCGCCCACCCCAAACAAGGCCCGGGCCCACGGCACTTGTTCGAAATCGCTGGCGTAACCGGCCCGGGCCAGCGCGGTGCTGACGATGTCCGTGGCCACACCGCCATTGACCAGCGTGGCGTCGGTAAAGGGTGGCCAGGCATCGGCGACCAGACGCAGCTTTTCCGCAGCCTCGGCCTGTGTCAGCAACAGCAATCCGATCAAAGCAAACGCTCGATGAAACCGCGGCATGCCAGAAATCCTTAGCGGGCGGGCTGCCCGACGTGTTTTTCAGCCAAAACTCCAAGATTCCTCTACCGGCGAACCCAGGTCCTAACATTAGCTCATTGAGGCCATTGCACAGCGCTTCATCGCAGATTACACAAAGAAGACAACTTCGCGAGAAATGAATGATGGCATTTTGGTCTTTATCACAGATTCCCTGCGATAAAGACATCCCGCCTCAGGGCGCTTAGTATCGGAACAACGTTGTTCAAGGAATGTGAAGATGACAATCGATTGGGTCTGCAAACACCACAGCGATCTGGGTAAAGAGCAGCTGTATGCCATTTTGCAACTGCGCGCCGAAGTGTTTGTCGTCGAGCAGAAATGCGCTTATCAAGACATCGATGGCCAGGACCTGGAAGGTGACACTTGCCATTTGATGGGCTGGGACGGGGATCGGCTGGTGGCCTACCTGCGATTGCTCGACCCGCAATTGCAGGGCGGCGACGTGGTGATTGGCCGGGTGATCATTGCACCCCAGGCACGCGGTGCCGGGCTTGGGCATGAGTTGATGAGCCAGGCGTTGAAACAGGCCGAGAAGCACTGGCCCGAGGTGCCGATCTACCTCTCGGCCCAGGCGCATTTGCAGGGGTACTACGGGCGGTACGGGTTTGTGGTGGTGGGTGAGGAATACCTCGAGGATCAGATTCCGCATATCGGGATGCGCCGTTCCTGAGGCCCCTATGAGCGTTCCCACGCTCTGCGTGGGAATGATCGGGGTCGGGAATTCAGGGGTATTCAAGCACCGCTTTGATCTGCCGCAGATTACGCTCGATCCACCCCCGATCAATCGCCCCCCACTCGCGAATCCGATAGCGCCCCGCGTGGTTACGTGCGCCTTCTTCCTGCTCGAATTCACAAACGATATCCAGATCCGCCAACGCCGCGATGGTGTCCTGAGCCGTGCGTCGGGGCATGCCGGTCACCTCGGTCAATGCAGGGACGTTACTGGCCAGCCCACTGTCGATCAGGTACGCCACGTACAATCGGCGGTAGAAGCTGCTCTTGGTCTTGCTCACGTCCATCCATGCGCTCCCGATTAATTAGCAGATTTGTTCAGTGCATATCCCGCCACGTCAGGTATACCCGCAAATCGAACTCCACCTGGTGATACCCCGGCAACATGTGCTCGCACAGCTTGTAGAACGCCTTGTTGTGATCCGACTCTTTGAAGTGCGCCAGCTCATGCACCACGATCATCTTCAGAAACTGCGGCGCCGCGTCCTTGAACAGCGAGGCGATGCGAATTTCTTTCTTGGCCTTGAGCTTGCCACCCTGCACCCGTGAGATCGCGGTGTGCAGACCGAGCGCGCGGTGGGTCAGGTCCAGACGGTTGTCGAACAACACCTTGTCGATGGCCGGGGCGTTACGCAGGTATTCCTGCTTGAGGTCCAGGGCATAGGCGTACAGCGCCTTGTCGCTCTGCACCCCGTGTTTTTCTGGATAGCGCTGGCTCAGGTAATCGCCCAGCCGACCTTCGGCGATCAGTTTGCGCACCTGGTCCTGCAACGCGGCAGGATAAGCCTGGAGGTATTTCAACACAGTCATTGGAGCGGCAACACGCATCACGAAAAGGTTGCCAGTGTAGCGAATTCAACTCGTCAGCGCGCCCCAGTCGAACGGCTCGACAAAGTGACCGGTATCCTCGGCCATCAACGGCCGCGCCACCAGGAAACCCTGCACATACTGGCAACCGTTGGCTTGCAGCCACTCATACTGCGCCACCGTTTCAACCCCTTCGGCGATCACCAGCAGCCCTAACCGGTTGCACAAATCGATGACACTGCGTGCCAGCGCCGCATCCCGTTCGGACCCTGGCAACCGGGCGATCAAATGCCGGTCGAGCTTGAGCGTGTCCAGTTCCAGGTCGCGCAAATGCGCCAGCGAACAAGCCCCGGAGCCGAAGTCATCCAGCGCCACCCGTACCCCCAGATTGCGCAGCAAACGCAGTTGTTTGCGGGTCTCGTCGGGGTTAGACATCAAGGCCTCTTCCGTGACCTCGACTTCCAGCTGCTGCGGCTTCAGGCCATGGCGCTCCAGCACCTGACGCAGCTCGGTGACCAGGTTGGGCAACCCGAATTGGGTGCTACTCAAGCTGACGCCCAGCACCAGATCTTCGGCAAACAAGGTTTCCCAGGCTTTGCGCTGTTTGGCCCCGCGATGATAAATCCAGCTACCCAGGCGACTGATCAACCGCGCCTCTTCCAGCAACGGCAAAAACAGCCCCGGCGGTACATCGCCGACACTCGGATGCTGCCAGCGCAACAACGCTTCGAACCCGCGGATCTGCCCATCGGCAATCGCCACCTGGGGCTGATACACCAGGTTGAAATCGCGGTTCTCGATGGCCGTGCGCACGCTCTCTTCAAGCATCAGCCGCGAGCGTGCCCGGCCGTTCATTTCGTGATCGTAGAAGCGATATTGCTGACGCCCGGCGCGCTTGGCTTCGTACATGGCAATGTCGGAGGCGCGCATCAGCCCGTCCAGATTAGACCCGCAATCGGGATAAGTGGCGATGCCGATGCTGGCACCCAAGGCGATGTCCATGCCTTCGATCTGCTGACAGATCGACACCCGCTCGATGAGCTTCTCGGCAATCTTTGCCGCCTGCTCGGGGAGCTCAAGATCCAGCAACGCAGTGAACTCATCGCCCCCCATCCGCGCCAGAATATCGAAGGGCCGCAGGCACGCCTTCAACTGCTCGGACACCCAACGCAGCACCCGGTCGCCGGCATCGTGGCCGAGGGAATCATTGACCCGCTTGAAGCCGTCGAGGTCCAGGTACAACAGCACCCAAGTGCTGTCGGAACGTTCGCCGCGCAGCAGCAGGTTTTCAACGGTCTGGTAGAAACCCCGGCGATTGAGCAGCCCGGTCAGCGGGTCGGTCACCGCCTGGAACTCCAACTGCTGATGCAGATGGCGCACCACCGACATGTCCAGCACCGTCACCACCATCGCATGTTGTTCGGCGGGCAAAGGCGCGCAAGACAACGCCACCGGCACTTGCTGGCCGGGCGCGGTACGCAGCAGCGCATCGTGCAAGCGCAGGGTTTCACCGCGTTTGTAACCGGCAAACAACTCGGAATCGGCCCAGATCGGAATGTGCGGTTTTTGCAGGAAATCCAGAAACTCCTTGCCTTGCAGGTCGTTCACCGTGGCATTGAGCAAGCGAGACATCGCCGGGTTGGCGAAGCGAATCAGCCCGTCCTCACTCACCACCAAAATGCCTTCGGCGGCGTTATCCAGCACCGAGGCATTGAAGGCCCGGGCGACTTCCAGATCATGGCTCAACCGCTGCAAGGCACGGCGATTACGCTGGTGCTCGAGCAACGCCTGGACTTTGGGCTTGAGAATTTGCGGATCGAACGGCTTGAACAGGTAATCCACCGCGCCACTGGCGTAGCCCTTGATCACGGCGTCCTGGGACTGTTCGTTGGCGGTAAGAAAAATGATTGGCGTAAGACGGGTTCGCTGGCTGCCGCGCATCAAGCGCGCCACTTCAAAACCGTCCATGCCCGGCATCTGCACATCCAGCAGCACCAGGTCGACATCGTGTTCGAGTAACAGGCCAAGGGCTTCAAAACCGGAAGCCGCGGTCATGACCTGCCAATCCTGGCGCTGTAACAACGCGCGCATGCTAATCAGGTTTTCAGGGTAATCATCAACAATTAACAGGATTGAGTTGCCTTCAGCTGGCTTAGATTGTGCGCATTCCATGCTGCATCTCTTTTTCGGGGCCTCAGGCCGGCCTTTTGTTAAAACCGGTCACCTATTGCGACTTCACTCTAGACCCGGATCCCTTAAAGCAGAAGCCGCTCGTATCCCATCACTTCGGTAAAGTTTCATATAGCCGACTAACGGTCAGCCCTGCAGGCCTTATAAACCGGGAAGGATGGCATTTCGACAGGTTGTTGACGCCAATCATCTGCCAGAAGGGCATTAACAAAGAGGCCTTCTACGCTTATAAAGACCCACCCGAAGGCGCGAGCTAGAGCTTCTGGCACGCACGTGCAGTAAAAAAGTGGAAGCTTGAATTATGATCGATCTCGCAACCTGGAACCTCAGTGTTCCCGTCGGCAGCCCGCCGTACACTGTCGAAACCACCAAGCTGGTGGACGGCTTCAAGGATCAATACTTCCACTCCGACACCGGTACCTTGTTTTTCTGGTCCCCGGTCACCGGTTCCAAAACCGAAAATGCGATCTACCCGCGCACCGAACTGCGCGAAACCTACAGCAACGGCACGCTGAAAAACTGGTACTACCCTGACGCGGACAACACCCTGCGTGCCACCCTCTCGGTCAGCCAGGTGCCCAGTTCGGGCAAGATCGTCATTGGTCAGATTCACGCCTATAAGAGCCAGAAGCCCTTGGTGAAGGTCGAGTATCAATACAAAACCTCCACCTCGACCGGCAACATCGTCGCCAAAGTCCGCATGCACCCCGACGACGACACCGCCCGGGTCATCACCATCGCCACCGGCGTGAAACTCAATCAGGAATTCTCCTACCTCATCCACCTCAGCCCAGGCGGTGCATTGGGCATCAGTGCGGCGGGGTACCAATGGGACACCGACATCAGCACGATGTGGCGTGATAAGCCGCTGTATTTCAAGGCCGGGGTTTATGTGCAGGACAACACCGGGTACACCACTGAAGGCGGGGAAGTGACGTTCAGCCATCTGGATATCGATCACAATACGTAATCCCTGAAAGACCGCAGGAATCCACCCTTTGTGGCGAGGGAGCTTGCTCCCGCTGGGCTGCGCAGCAGACCCTCTTTTTGGGGGCCGCTTCGCGGCCCAGCGGGAGCAAGCTCCCTCGCCACAGGTTCTTTATGTCCAACTCCATCTCTTCACTGACCGGCATCAGCCCCACTTAAACGCCCACGTTTAAAGACACTCAGCGTTACTTCATGAGGCCTACAACGGCTTGCGTCACCGCCTACGGGTACGCCAGAATCCGCCGACTTGTGCGCCTGGGAGGCCATCGGTAACTTGATTCGTGTCACTGATTCGCAGTGATCGGGTTTAGTAGCCCGTGGTTTCGAGCTTGGTGCACAAGCATCTGTCAGTCAGGGATTTCGATTCCTGCGCTTGATGGTAACTGTGCGCAGGGCACCTTCGGGTGCGCCGGCTTGCTCGAAACCCCGGTCTACTAACCTGCGTACAGTTGCCTCCACTTTGATTAGTAGCCAGAGAGGGGCACTCCAATCAGGTTTCGAGCAAATGACTAAATCAACGCCGCATCCGCCGGTCACAGACCCGGCCTCCCCCTACGTATCCCCCGATTCAAAAAAACTCCACGAAGCCGCCGAACGAGCCCTCGACCACTACCTCAACCCGGCCGCCAAAATCATGGCCTCCACCCACGAACCCGAGCCCATGTACCTCGCCAACCCGAAGTACAACACCGAAGCCCTGCTGGCCAACGCCAGCGAAACACTCGGCTCGGCCACCCTCATGCTCAATAATTTCGCCGCGCTGCTGGAAACCTCACATCGCAAGACCCTGCTGGGCATTGCCCAAGTGGTCATGCTCGGTGAACTGGCGGTGAATCAGGCGCTGGATCACGTCGAACCGAAGGAGTAATCGCGGCTCGGTTGGTGCAAGGCGAGCAAACTTTCTTCCAATAAAAAACCCGCCTCTCGGCGGGTTTCTTATCAACGCAGCTTAACGCTCAGGCTCAGTTAACCTTAGCGTTCAACTCGCCTTTCAGGTAACGCTGGAACATCGCTTCCAACGAAATCGGCTTGATCTTCGAAGCATTACCGGCAGTACCAAACTGCTCATAACGCGCAATACACACGTCACGCATCGCAGTAACAGTCGCGCCGAAGAACTTACGCGGATCGAACTCGCTCGGGTTGGTGGCCATCAGGCGACGCATCGCACCGGTGGACGCCAAACGCAGGTCAGTATCGATGTTGACCTTGCGCACGCCGTGCTTGATGCCTTCGACGATTTCTTCAACCGGTACGCCGTAGGTTTCTTTGATGTCGCCGCCGTACTGGTTGATGATCGCCAGCCACTCTTGCGGAACCGAAGACGAACCGTGCATCACCAGGTGGGTGTTCGGGATGCGTTTGTGGATTTCCTTGATGCGGTCGATGGCCAGCACGTCGCCGGTAGGTGGCTTGGTGAACTTGTAGGCGCCGTGGCTGGTGCCGATGGCGATGGCCAGGGCGTCGACCTGGGTCTTCTTGACGAAGTCCGCGGCTTCTTCCGGGTCGGTCAGCATTTGGCTGTGATCCAGAACGCCTTCGGCGCCGATGCCGTCTTCTTCACCGGCCATGCCGGTTTCCAGCGAACCCAGGCAGCCCAGCTCGCCTTCCACCGAGACGCCGCAGGCGTGAGCCATGGCCACGGTTTGTTGGGTAACGCGAACGTTGTAGTCGTAGTCGGTCGGGGTCTTGCCGTCTTCGCCCAGGGAACCGTCCATCATCACCGAGCTGAAGCCCAGTTGAATGGAACGCTGGCAGACGTCAGGGCTGGTGCCGTGGTCCTGGTGCATGCACACCGGGATGTGCGGGAACTCTTCGATGGCCGCCAGGATCAGGTGACGCAGGAACGGGGCGCCAGCGTATTTGCGAGCACCGGCCGAAGCCTGGACGATCACCGGGGAGTCAGTCTTGTCAGCGGCTTCCATAATGGCGCGCATCTGCTCAAGGTTGTTGACGTTGAAGGCTGGAACGCCGTAGCCGAACTCGGCTGCGTGGTCCAGCATCTGGCGCATGCTGATAAGTGCCATTGTGTGTGTCTCTCCCGGTTGAGGGTCGTTAATCGTGCCAGCCTGCCGTAGCGGCGGCGGCTATTCAAGTTATTGCAGATCGGGGGTTGGCCCGGGCTGCGAATTCGGTACAACAAAAACCTGTGCGTAACGAAGAACCTGTGGCGAGCGAGCTTGCTCGCGTTCGGCTGCGAAGCAGTCGTAAACCCGTCGACTCGGTCCTTCTGAAACACCAAATCGACTGGCTTTGGGACCGCTTCGCGCTCCAGCGGGAGCAAGCTCCCTCGACACAACAATAGTCCTGCGATCGGCGTTGTTACTGCGCTTTACAACCGCGGCCGATCAAATCATTGGTGGCGACCCAGTACACCAGGCCTTCCTCACCTTTTACGTGAAACGCCAGCATGTCGTTGCTGTACAGCGAACCTTCGGCACCCGGTTCAAGCTTCAGGCGGTAGACCTGGTCGGCGCCGCCCAAACGAACATCGACTTCCTTGCGGCTCACATCAGTGTAGCGCCAGAGCACTTTGGCCTGGCTGTCGCAGGTCCAGGTGGTCCAGTTGTCCGTTGATTCGGCAGGCTTGAACAGGTCGAAATTCGAACAACCTGCCAGCAATACCAGCGCCGAAACGGCGATAAAACCTTTCATCCATGTTCCTCGACTGACGGCGCATGCCGCCAGCCCTGAGTAAAGAGTCAGACCCGTCAAGGGCAGCCATGTTCCTTGGTCGGGGTCTGCGTCTCGTATTTGTCCAGGCCATCGGGCCCGGACCGCTTGTTGATCACCGGGTTGGTTTCCGCTTGCCAGTCAGCCTGGTAGCAGCCTTTATCCGACGCGGATGGCGCGGGCTCCGGCGTGGCTTTCGGGTTACTCCCGCAAGCCGCCAGCATACCCGCGGCGATCAACAGCATTAATGTCCTGACCATCTGAACACTCCTTTGCCTGGTCAAATGAGCGGCCTCAGGCCTTGGCCCGGCTTTCCAGGACTTCAACGGCCGGCAGCACTTTGCCTTCGACGAATTCGAGGAACGCGCCGCCGCCGGTAGAAATGTAGGAGATTTGCTCGGCAACGCCATATTTATCGATGGCCGCCAGGGTGTCGCCACCGCCGGCAATGGAGAATGCCGAGCTTTCCGCGATGGCCTGGGCCAGCACTTTGGTGCCGTTACCGAACTGGTCGAATTCGAACACGCCCACCGGGCCGTTCCACAGGATGGTCTTGGACGACTTCAGCAGCTCGGCGAAATTCGCCGCGGTCTGTGGGCCGATGTCCAGGATCATGTCGTCTGCAGCCACGTCGGCGATCAGCTTGACAGTCGCCGTCGCGCTTTCAGCGAACTCCTTGGCGACCACCACGTCCACCGGCAATGGCACGCTGACTTTCGCCGCGATTTCACGGGCAGTGTCCAGCAGGTCCGGCTCGTACAGCGATTTGCCAACCGGGTGACCGGCAGCGGCCAGGAAGGTGTTGGCGATGCCGCCACCAACGATCAGCTGGTTGCAGATCTGGCTCAGGCTGTTGAGCACGTCGAGTTTGGTCGACACTTTGGAGCCGGCAACAATGGCGGCCATTGGCTGGGCCGGGGAGCCCAGGGCCTTGCCCAGTGCGTCCAGTTCGGCGGCGAGCAACGGGCCAGCAGCGGCGACTTTGGCGAATTTGGCCACGCCATGGGTCGAGCCCTCGGCGCGATGAGCGGTGCCGAAAGCGTCCATTACGAACACGTCGCACAGAGCGGCGTATTGTTTGGCCAGTTCGTCGGCGTTCTTTTTCTCGCCCTTGTTGAAGCGCACGTTTTCGAACAACACGATGTCGCCGGCTTTCACGTCGACGCCGCCCAGGTAATCGGACACCAGCGGCACTTCACGGCCCAGGGCCTTGCTCAGGTAGTCAGCCACTGGCTTGAGGCTGTTCTCGGCCGAGAACTCGCCTTCGGTCGGACGGCCAAGGTGCGAGCAGACCATCACTGCCGCGCCTTTTTCCAGGGCCAGCTTGATGGTCGGCAGCGAAGCCAGGATACGCGCATCGCTGGTGACAACACCGTCCTTGACTGGGACGTTGAGGTCTTCGCGGATCAGTACGCGCTTACCTTGCAGATCGAGGTCGGTCATCTTCAACACGGTCATGGGTCGCAATTCCTGGGTTACTGTTTTTGAAAGACAGATTGTGGAGTAGTAGCGGCTTGCAAATAGTGCTCTGCAACGTCCAGCATTCGATTGGCAAAACCCCATTCGTTGTCGAACCAGGCCAGGATGTTCACCAGCCGTGGGCCGGAAACGCGGGTCTGACTGGCATCGACAATGGCCGAATGGGGGTCATGATTGAAATCACAACTGGCGTGAGGCAACTCGGTGTAGGCCAGAAGGCCTTTGAGCGGGCCATGGGTGGCGGCCTCGCGCAGAATCCGGTTGACCTCGGTGGCGTCGGTATCGCTTACGGTCTGCATCGTAATATCGAGGCAGGACACGTTAACCGTCGGCACCCGCACGGCTTTGGCCTGAATTCGTCCGGCAAGTTCCGGCAGCAAGCGTTCAATGCCTCGCGCCAGACCAGTGGACACCGGAATCACCGACTGGAACGCCGAACGGGTGCGGCGCAGGTCTTCGTGGTGATAGGCGTCGATCACCGGCTGATCGTTCATCGCCGAGTGGATGGTGGTGATCGACACGTACTCCAGACCAATGGCCTGATCCAGCAGGCGCAACAGCGGCACGCCGCAGTTGGTGGTGCAGGACGCGTTGGACACCAGCAGCTCGTCACCGGTCAGGCAATCCTGGTTCACGCCGTAGACGATGGTGGCGTCGACATCCGCCTCGCTGGCCATCGGCTGGGAAAACAGCACCCGTGGCGCACCGGCGTCGAGAAAACGCTGGCCATCCTGACGGGTGTGATAAGCGCCGGAGCACTCCAGCACCAGATCAACGCCCAACGACGCCCAATCGATGCCTTCGGGGGTGGCACTGCGCAGGACCTTCACGCAGTCGCCCTTAATATGCAGACAATCGCCCTCAACCCTCACTTCACCGGGAAACCGCCCGTGAGTGGAGTCGAAGCGTGTCAGGTATTCGATGCTGGCCATATCGGCCAGATCGTTGATCGCGACAATTTCAAACCCAGCCGTCGAGCCTCGCTCAAACAACGCACGCAAGACGCAACGACCAATTCGGCCGTAGCCGTTGAGTGCAACTTTGTAAGGACGCGGTTGAGGCATGGGGTTCTCGATAGTCGCGGCAGACGAATTCTTGCTAACAACACAAATCCCTGTAGGAGCTGGTAGGAGCTGTCGAGTGAAACGAGGCTGCGATCTTTTAAGATCAAAAGATCGCAGCCAGCGGCAGCTCCTACACAGGGAACGCGGTGGCCATAAAACCACCGCGGCGTGCCTTAGTCTTCCAGCAGCTCTTCAGCCTGACCCAGGATGTTTTCCAGGGTGAAGCCGAACTCTTCGAACAAGGCCGGCGCAGGCGCCGACTCGCCGTAGGTGGTCATGCCGATCACGCGACCTTCCAGGCCCACGTACTTGTACCAGTAGTCCGCGTGGGCGGCTTCGATGGCGATACGCGCGCTGACCTGCAATGGCAGAACCGATTGCTTGTAGCCGGCGTCCTGGGCTTCGAAGACGCTGGTGCATGGCATCGACACCACACGAACCTTGCGGCCTTGCTCGGTCAGTTTGTCGAATGCTTGAACGGCCAGACCGACTTCCGAACCGGTGGCGATCAGGATCAGCTCAGGCTCGCCTGCGCAGTCCTTCAACACGTAACCGCCACGGGCGATCTCTTCGATCTGGATCGCATTGCGGGTTTGGTGCTGCAGGTTCTGACGGGAGAAGATCAGCGCCGAAGGACCGTCGTCACGCTCCAGGGCGAACTTCCAGGCCACCGCCGATTCAACGGCATCGGCCGGACGCCAGGTGTCGAGGTTCGGTGTGCAGCGCAGGCTGGCCAGTTGCTCGATCGGCTGGTGAGTCGGGCCGTCTTCGCCCAGACCGATGGAGTCGTGGGTGAACACGTAGACGATGCGTTTCTTCATCAGCGCCGACATGCGCACTGCGTTGCGGGCGTATTCCATGAACATCAGGAAGGTCGCGCCGTAAGGCACCAGGCCGCCGTGCAGGGCCACGCCGTTCATGATCGCGCTCATGCCGAACTCGCGAACGCCGTAGTACATGTAGTTGCCGCTGGCGTCTTCGGCGGTGACGCCTTTGCAACCTTTCCACAGGGTCAGGTTGGAGCCGGCCAGGTCAGCCGAACCACCGAGCAGTTCAGGCAGCAGCGGGCCGAAGGCGTTCAGGGCGTTCTGGCTGGCTTTACGGCTGGCGATGGATTCGCCTTTGGCCGCGACTTCAGCGATGTAGGCCTGGGCCTTCTCGGCGAAATCGGTCGGCAGGTCGCCGCTCAGGCGACGAACCAGTTCATTGGCCAGCTCAGGGAAGGCGGCGGAGTACGCAGCGAAACGCTGATCCCACTCGGCTTCGGCAGCGCGACCGGCTTCCTTGGCGTCCCACTCGGCATAGATATCAGCCGGGATTTCGAACGGGCCGTAGTTCCACTTCAGCGCTTCACGGGTCAGGGCGATTTCCGCGTCACCCAACGGGGCGCCGTGGCAATCTTCCTTGCCTTGCTTGTTCGGCGAACCGAAGCCGATGGTGGTCTTGCAGCAGATCAGCGTCGGTTGTGCGCTTTTGCGCGCGGTTTCGATCGCGATCTTGATTTCTTCCGGATCGTGACCGTCGACATTGCGGATCACTTGCCAGTTGTAGGATTCGAAACGCTTCGGCGTGTCGTCGGTGAACCAGCCTTCGACTTCACCGTCGATGGAGATGCCATTGTCATCGTAGAAGGCGATCAGTTTGCCCAGGCCCAGCGTACCGGCCAGGGAACTGACTTCGTGGGAAATGCCTTCCATCATGCAGCCATCACCCAGGAATACGTAGGTGTGGTGATCGACGACGTTATGGCCAGGACGGTTGAACTGCGCCGCCAGGACTTTTTCCGCCAGGGCGAAACCGACCGCGTTGGCCAGGCCTTGGCCCAGTGGACCGGTGGTGGTTTCAACGCCCGGGGTGTAGCCATATTCCGGGTGACCCGGGGTACGGCTGTGCAGCTGGCGGAAGTTTTTCAGGTCATCGATCGACAGGTCGTAGCCGGTCAGGTGCAGCAGCGAGTAGATCAACATCGAGCCGTGACCGTTGGACAGCACGAAGCGGTCACGGTCGGCGAACGATGGATTGCTCGGGTTGTGCTTCAGGTAGTCACGCCAAAGTACTTCGGCGATATCCGCCATACCCATAGGGGCACCGGGATGGCCGCTGTTGGCTTTTTGCACGGCATCCATGCTGAGGGCACGAATGGCGTTGGCGCGCTCACGACGGCTGGGCATCGCTGATCTCCTGCGGATATTGAATCGAGAGTGAATAAAACGAAACGGAAAAAAGGCGAGCATTTTCCCTCACCGACCCGCCTCGGGGCAATGACAGATAGTCATCCGAAGGCGTTTTTCCAATGGATAACGGCGTATTCGACTGATGAAACCTTTCCGCTGTTGGGTTGTGGACTGAAACTAACGTTAAGAAGTGCCATCTATCGACCAATATCAAAACTTTTTGATATTGCTCTTGCGGTGTTTTCTTACCGTCACTAGACTGCTGGCCTTATGAATCTGCGCGTGCCTTCCATTCAACATGACGATTGCGATGAGCTGGCGGCCCTGTGCAAGGCCGGCGGCGATCCTCTGCGGCTGAATGTATTGCGCGCGCTGGCCAACGATTCGTTCGGCGTACTGGAACTGGCGCAGATCTTCGGCATCGGTCAGTCCGGCATGAGTCATCACCTCAAGGTATTGGCCCAGGCCGAACTGGTGGCGACCCGCCGTGAAGGCAATGCGATTTTCTACCGTCGTGCCCTGCCCCACACCGACCTATTGGGCGGCAAGCTGCATGCCGCGCTGCTCGAAGAAGTGGATAACCTGACCCTGCCGACTGACGTCCAGGCGCGGATCGGTCAGGTCCACGGGCAACGTGAGGCGGCTAGCCAGGACTTTTTCTCGCGGGTCGCGGAGAAGTTTCGCGCCCAGCAAGACTTGATCGCCGGCCTGCCGCAATACCGCGAAAGCGTGGTGGCCCTGCTCGACAAGCTGAGTTTCGGCCCCGGCGCCACGGCCATCGAAGTAGGCCCCGGCGATGGTGCCTTTCTGCCGGAGCTGGCGCGTCGCTTCACTCAGGTCACGGCGCTGGACAACAGCCCGGCGATGCTCGAACTGGCCCGCCAGGTCTGCGAACGTGAAACGCTGGCTAACGTCAGCCTGCAATTGGCCGATGCATTGAACGGTGTAAACCTTCAGGCCGACTGCGTTGTATTGAACATGGTGCTGCACCATTTTGCCGCGCCGGCCGAAGCGCTCAAGCACATGGCCGGTTTGCTGCAACCAGGCGGTAGCCTGTTAGTGACAGAGTTATGTAGCCACAACCAGAGTTGGGCCAGGGAGGCCTGCGGTGATCTCTGGTTGGGGTTTGAACAGGACGATCTGGCCCGTTGGGCCACCGCTGCGGGACTCGTTCCCGGGGAAAGCCTCTATGTAGGCTTACGTAATGGTTTCCAGATACAGGTCCGCCATTTTCAGCGACCGGCTGGCGACACTCACCATCGGTAAATTCAGGAAAAAATCGAGATGAGCGAATACTCCCTCTTCACCTCCGAGTCCGTGTCTGAAGGGCATCCGGACAAAATCGCCGACCAGATTTCCGATGCGGTGCTGGACGCCATCATTGCTGAAGACAAGTTCGCCCGCGTGGCGTGCGAGACTCTGGTGAAAACCGGCGTGGCAATCATCGCAGGTGAAGTCACCACGTCGGCCTGGGTCGATCTGGAAGACATCGTCCGTAACGTGATTCTCGACATCGGCTACAACAGCTCCAATGTCGGCTTCGACGGCGCGACCTGCGGCGTGATGAACATCATCGGCAAGCAGTCCCCCGACATCAACCAGGGTGTTGACCGTGCCAAGCCTGAAGACCAGGGCGCCGGCGACCAGGGCCTGATGTTCGGCTATGCCAGCAACGAAACCGACGTGCTGATGCCAGCACCGATCACCTTCTCGCACCAACTGGTTCAGCGCCAGGCCGAAGCCCGCAAGTCCGGCCTGCTGCCTTGGTTGCGTCCAGACGCCAAGTCGCAAGTGACCTGCCGCTACGAAAACGGCAAGGTTGTCGGTATCGACGCCGTTGTACTGTCGACCCAGCACAACCCGGAAGTGTCCTACAAAGACCTGCGCGAAGGCGTGATGGAACTGATCGTCAAGCACGTGCTGCCTGCCGAACTGCTGTCCAAGGACACCCAGTTCCACATCAACCCGACTGGCCAGTTCATCATCGGCGGCCCGGTGGGCGACTGCGGCCTGACCGGTCGCAAGATCATCGTTGACAGCTACGGCGGCATGGCCCGTCACGGCGGCGGCGCGTTCTCCGGTAAAGATCCATCGAAGGTTGACCGTTCGGCGGCCTACGCCGGTCGTTATGTGGCCAAGAACATCGTGGCTGCCGGCCTGGCCGAGCGTTGCGAGATTCAGGTTTCCTACGCAATCGGCGTCGCTCAACCGACTTCGATTTCGTTGAACACCTTCGGCACCGGCAAGATCAGCGACGACAAGATCGTCAAACTGGTCCGCGAAGTGTTCGACCTGCGTCCATACGCGATCACCACCATGCTCGACCTGCTGCACCCGATGTACCAGGACACCGCTGCGTACGGCCACTTCGGTCGCACCCCGGAAACCAAAACCGTGGGCGACGATACGTTCACCACGTTCACCTGGGAAAAAACCGACCGCGCCGACGCTCTGCGTTCTGCTGCCGGCCTGTAAGACTTCTCCGGTTGTACAAAAAGCCCCGCACGGTTCGCCGTGCGGGGCTTTTTCATGAAGAAGATCCCACCTCGAAACACGCAGAATTACACCTCTGCACTCCACACTCGAAACCTGACTAGCCTTGAAAGCATCCCAACGAGCAAGGACGCTCTCGATGCTGCCCAACCTGCGCCTGTTTTTCGGTTTCCTGCTGACCCTCACCTGCCTGACCGCCAATGCCGCCGACTGCCCCGATTGGCCGCCGGCCCGCGCTCTGGACGAAATCAACGTACTGCAAAAGCGAATCGACCTCTGGGACGACAGCTATCATCGCGAAGGACGCTCTTTGGTCGCCGATGAACTCTATGATCAATCCCGCATACGACTAAGCGAATGGCGCGAATGTTTTGACTCGGGCCCTTCAGCCGAACCGTTGCGCACTGCCGGTGGCACGATTGCTCACCCCATCGTCCACACCGGCCTGGAAAAACTGCGCGATGGGCGCGCCGTCGAAGCCTGGCTGAAAAATCGGGATGAGGTCTGGATTCAACCCAAGGTCGACGGTGTGGCTGTGACGTTGATCTATCGCAACGGCTGGCTGCACCAGGCGATCAGTCGTGGTGACGGGATAACCGGCCACGACTGGACTGCCTCAGCGCGCCAGATCGCCGCCATCCCTCAAAAACTTCCACAACCGCTCGACCTGCTGTTGCAAGGCGAACTCTATTGGCGCCTGACCGAACACGTGCAAGCCGAGGCCGGCAGCCTCAATGCCCGCGCCACGGTGGCCGGGTTAATGGCACGCAAGACGCTGAACCCCGAGCAAGCCGCCGGTATCGGCGTGTTCGTCTGGGACTGGCCACAAGGCCCGAAAAGCCTGCCCGCCCGCGTGGCGGCTCTGGATGAGCTGGGATTCCCGAGCACCGCGCCCTACAGCCAGCCGATCGAGGCATTCGCCGATGCCGAACGCTGGCGCGATTACTGGTATCGCTCGCCCCTGCCCTTTGCCAGCGACGGCGTCGTTTTACGACAGAACCAGCGCCCACCCGCCGAGCGCTGGCAGGCGAAAACGCCTTTCTGGAGTGTCGCCTGGAAGTACCCCTTCGCCCAGGCGTTGGCCGAGGTGCGCAAGGTCCACTTCAAGATTGGACGGACCGGCCGGATCACACCGGTGCTGGATCTGGCACCGGTGATGCTCGATGACCGGCAGATCAAGCGTGTCAGCGTCAGCTCCCTGCAGCGCTGGGAAGCGCTGGACATTCGTCCCGGCGATCAGGTCGCCATCAGCCTGGCCGGGCTGACCATCCCCAGGCTCGACGGTGTGGTATTGCGCAGCACCGAACGTCCTGAATTGAACGCACCGCTGGCAGCAGATTTTCATCCGTTGAGTTGCTGGCAGCCGACACCCGGATGCGAAAGCCAGTTTCTCGCACGGCTGGCCTGGCTCAGCGGCAAACAGGGGCTAGCCTTGCCGCATGTCGGGCCGGGCACCTGGGAGAAACTGCTCAAGGCCGAACGTCTCGACAACCTGCTCGATTGGTTGACCCTCGATGAGCAAGAGCTTGCTAACATTGACGGCTTCGGCGAACGCAGCAGTGCTCGTCTTTTGAACAGTTTCAACAGCGCCCGGCAACGACCGTTCGCTCGCTGGCTCAAAGCCCTGGGCTTGCCGCCGACCGGCCAGGCACAGCTCGCCGATTCATGGCAGGTGCTGGCGCAACGAAACACCGAACAATGGCAGGCCGAAACCGGCATCGGCCCGGGACGCGCGGCGCAACTGAGCGCATTTTTCCGCGACCCGCAGGTCCTGGCCTTGAGCGAGACATTACGTGTTGCCGGGATTGACGGTTTTTAGCAGCCGGCGACGCCCGTCAGCCTGGGAACCCATAGGTACCGATGCGCTCAAACAGCCCATCGCTACATCGATTTTTTCACCTGGAGCCTTTATGAAACTTCTTTCACCGCTCGCCTTGTTGACCCTGTGCAGCGTGATGGCCGCTCCATTAATGGCCGACGAAGACGCCCCGGGTCTGACCGGCTGCGCCGCAAAAAAACAAGGCATCATCAACCAGATTGAACTGGCCAAGTCTCACGGCAACGCCGATCAACAGGCTGGCCTGGAAACCGCCCTGAGCGAGGTCACCGCCCATTGCACCGACGCTTCCTTGAAGAAGGAAAGGGAAAACAAGGTGCTCGACGCCAAGCACGAAGTCAGCCGGCGTCAGGCCGACCTCGACAAGGCGATGAAAAAAGGCGACGCCGAGAAGATCAACAAGCGCAAAGACAAACTGGCTCAATCGCGCAAGGATTTACAGGACGCGCTCGACGAGCTGGATAAGTAATCCGGTTTGAACACGCCGCCTCAATGATCCCGAAACTCTTTATGGCAGGCACTACAGGCGTCTTCGACTTTCTGCACCGCCGGCCCCAGGTTGCTGGCCTTGTAAGGTTGAACCTGGCTGGCGATCACCAGTTCACCGGTGGCGCCTTCGAGGGTGCGGGCCATTTCCTGGAAGCGTGCCTGCTTCTGCCAGACATCATCCTTCGCGCTGGTGTGATCTGCTTCGCGCACCTGCGGGAAATGTTTCCACGGCTCATGGGACAACGCGTCGAGCTTCACGGCACCGTCGGCGAATTTCGGGCCATCGAACGGAATACGCCCACGCAACATGCCACCCAGGTCTTCGCCGGTCTTGAGCATTTGCTTGAAGATCGCCTTGCGCTGGCCCAGAGGCGAGTTCGGGTCGACACCGCCGCAGGCGGACAAGGTCAGGCAGGCCAGCAATACAACAGAGAGTCTTTTAAGAGTCATGGTGGCTTCAGATCACTGGAAACGGCGGCCAGTATCCTCGCGTCACCGGCAAAGACCAATAGCCCTATTATCAATACGGGTTGTTTGAGCGCATGGAGCACTCAGGCAACCGGCAAAGGAATTACTCCATGAACAGCCGTTTCAAGGCGTGGCGTCACAACCTGGCCTGGACCCTTCCGATGGTGGCCATACTTGCTGGCTGCACCGGTGGCGACAGTAGCAAACCGAAAACCCACGCACTGGCGACCTACTCCAGCGCTACCTGGGAAGCCCTTCCAGTGGTGTCCGACAATGACCTCGTCGCCGGTTTTGGCTCGTGGCGCAGCGCCTGCACCCGACTCAAGGCCGACCCGGTCTGGGGTGGCACCTGTGCCGCTTCCGCCAACGTGCAGCCAACCGCCAGCGACATCCGTGGTTTTCTCAAACAGAACCTCGACGTCTACGGCCTGCGCGCCGCCAATGACAACCCCAACGGCCTGATCACCGGTTACTACGAACCGGTGTATCCCGGCAGCCTGACCCAGACCAAGCAAGCGAACATCCCGGTGTACGGCGTGCCCGAGGACATGATCATCGTCTCGCTGGACAGCATTTACCCGGAACTCAAAGGCAAACGCCTGCGCGGACGACTCGAAGGTCGCGTGCTCAAGCCTTATGACGATGCAGCAACCATTGAAACCAATGGCGTGAAGGCGCCAGTGATTGCCTGGCTGACCGACCCGATGAACCTGCAGTTCCTGCAAATCCAGGGTTCGGGGCGCATCCAGCTCGATGACGGCCGTCAATTGCGCATTGGTTATGCCGACCAGAACGGCCACCCCTATCGACCTATCGGCCGCTGGCTGGTGGATCAGGGCGAGCTGAAGAAAGAAGAGGTAACCATGAGCGCCATCGATAACTGGGCCAAGGCCAATCCGACGCGCATTCCCGAACTGCTCGGCAGCAACCCCAGCTACGTGTTCTTCAATCGCAACCCGGACAGCAACGAAGGGCCGCGCGGTTCGCTGAATGTGCCATTGACCGCGGGTTATAGCGCGGCAGTGGATCGCAAGGTGATTCCGCTCGGTAGCCTGTTGTGGTTATCGACGACGCGACCGGACGGCAGCGCACTGGTGCGTCCGGTGGCCGCTCAAGATACCGGCGGCGCGATTGCCGGCGAGGTCCGCGCGGACCTGTTCTGGGGCACGGGCGAGGCGGCCGGGCAATTGGCCGGCGACATGAAACAGCAGGGGCAGATCTGGATGCTCTGGCCAAAAGGGGCGGCGTTGCCTCAGGTGCCGCAGGTGGCTGACAAACTTTAGAAGCAAAAGATCACAGGCTGCGCCAGCTTCAACATCGAGAGCGTTCGTCGCAATATCGCGAATGAACATCGATCCCTGCAGGGAATGGCGCAGCCTGCGATCCTTTGATCTTGCCGTTAAACAGACACCACAAAGAAACTGACAATCAGCCCCATGCCAATGGCCCACACCAGCGACCGCAGAATCGCCCAGTCCGCCAGATAGCAAATGATGTACAGCAGCCGACTGGTGATGAACAACACCGACAGCACATTGATCGTCACCAGTTCGGCATTGCCGGCCAGATGCGCCACGATCACCGCCGCGGCAAACGCCGGGGTCACTTCGAAGCTGTTCAACTGCGCCGAATGCGCACGCCTGGCCACGCCTTCGAGCGAATCCAGAAACGCCCTTGGGTCGTGATTCTGTTTCAGCCCGAACTTGCCATTGCTGAACTTGGCGACGCCTGTGCACAGATAAGGCAAGCAGATCGCAATCAAAATGCACCACAGAGCAACCGTCATAACGCAGTCCCTTCTTCAAGTTGTAGAGAATCGAATTCCATCAGCGGCGACTAAAACTTCATCACCAACATGCCGATCAATACCAGTCCACAGGCTAAGAGCCGTGGCCTGCCAAAAGGTTCTTTGAGGTAGCGCATGCCGAACAGCACCACCAGAATCACGCTGATCTCGCGCAGCGCCGCTGCCTCGGCAATCGATCCGAGCTGCATGGCCCACAGCACCAGAGCGTAGCTGAACAATACGCAGAACCCGACCGCCAACCCCAACCGCCACTGCTCACGCCAGAACAGCATGAACGCAGGGCGTTTGCGCACCAGCGCCAGCAATGGGAACGGCCAGGCACTGAGCACTGTGACCCAAACCAGGTAGTCCAGCGGATGGGACCAGCGCCGCAAGGCCTGGCCATCGATGAAGGTGTAGCAGCCGATGCACAAGCCGATCAGCGCCACCACCGGCAGCATCGACCACGGCAGGCGCACCCCGCCACCGCCCTGCCAGAGCAGGCACACCATGCCGAACGGGATGAGCAAAATCCCGAAGATCTGCTGAGCCGTCAGCACTTCTCCGGCGAAGATCAGCGTCAGCGCCAGCACCACCAACGGTGACAGGCCACGCATCAACGGATAGACCAGGCCGAGATCGCCGACCCGATAGGCCTGGATCAACAGGTAGCGATAGAGCAACTCGAATGCCGCCGACGCAAGAATCCACGGCCACATATCCAGTGGCGGCAGCGCCACGAAGGGCAGCATCAGCGCGACAAACAGCAACGCCACGCTGTCCATGCAGGCCACCACCAACAGCCGCTCCGCGCTGAACTTGATCAGGGTATTCCACGCCGCGTGCAACAGCGCCGCCACCAACACCAGAATCGTCGCAAGCACAGCACACTCCTTGTATTGCCCCTACATCGCGGGACAGAGATTTGATTCGCCATATGTCCGCAGCTGTTTATACTGCAAGCGACCACGCCGCACTCAGTTGCGCACAGACTAATTCCAATAATTCCTGCCTCTGCCCGCTCTCATCGAGAACGGTCGTCGGCCTGCGTATGCCTGATCAAAGCGTCAAGACTACCGACAGAGACCTTGCGCATGCCACTCGCCTTGCTTGCACTGGCCGTTGCCGCTTTCGGCATCGGCACCACTGAGTTCGTCATCATGGGCTTGCTGCCCGATGTCGCCCGCGACCTCGCCGTGAGCATTCCTCATGCTGGCCTGCTCATCACCGGTTATGCCCTGGGCGTGGTGTTCGGTGCGCCGATTCTCGCGGTCGGCACCGCCAACATGCCGCGCAAAGCCACACTGCTGGGCATGACGCTGATGTTCATTCTCGGCAACATCCTCTGCGCCCTGGCGCCGAACTACGCCACCTTGATGGCCGCACGAGTGATCACCGCGCTGTGCCATGGCGCGTTTTTCGGCATCGGCTCAGTGGTCGCCGCCAGTCTGGTGGCACCGAACAAACGAGCCCAGGCAATTGCCATGATGTTCACCGGCCTGACCTTGGCCAACGTGCTGGGCGTGCCATTAGGCACTGCGCTGGGGCAATACGCCGGCTGGCGCTCGACCTTCTGGGCAGTGTCGGTGATTGGCGTGATTGCGGCCATTGCGCAGTGGGTCTGGCTGCCCAAGGAAATCCCCATGGACAAAGCCAACCTGGCCAGCGAATTCAAAGTGCTGGGCAAGGTCAATGTGCTGCTGGCGCTGGGCATGAGCGTGCTGGCGTCCACCAGCCTGTTCAGCGTGTTCACTTACATTGCGCCGATCCTGCAGGACATCACCGGCGTCAGTCCGCATGGCGTAACCATCATGTTGCTGTTGTTCGGGGTCGGCTTGACCGGGGGCAGCATGCTCGGCGGCCGATTGGCGGACAGTCGTTTGCTGCCTTCGCTGGTGGGGATGACATTGGCCGTGGCCATCGTGCTGGCCGCCTTCAGCCAAACCAGCCATTCAGTGATACCGGCGGCGATCACGCTGGTGTTGTGGGGCATCTTCGCGTTTGCGCTGTGTCCGATCCTGCAATTGCTGATTATCGATCAGGCCCATGAGGCGCCAAACCTCGGGTCGACCTTGAATCAAAGTGCATTCAATCTCGGCAACGCCGCCGGGGCGTGGATTGGCGGGCTGGTGGTGGCCAGTGGCGCGGACCTGGCGGACTTGCCGTGGACCGGCGCACTGGTCAGCGTATTCACGCTGCTGACGGCGCTGCTCTTCATCTACCTGCAACGTCGCAGTGCTGCCGCAATCAACGTCTCTGGCTGACATTGATCATTTTTTGATCTTCTGCGGTTCGGATTCCTGAGTCCGCTCCGCAGAGGTCTTCGGCGGCCCGCTTTCACTGCGAATCTGCGCGTGACTGATCAGCGCGAAGATAAAACTGCCGCCAATAATGTTCCCCACCAGCGTGGGACCTGCGAACACCCACCAGAAATCCTTCCACGGCAACTCGCCGGCAAACACCAGGTAAGAAACCTCGACCGATCCGACCACGATGTGGGTGAAATCGCCCAGCGCCATGAAATAGGTGATGAGGATGATGATCCACATCTTGGCGCTTTCCATGGACGGGATCATCCAGACCATGGTGGCGATCATCCAGCCGGAGATGATGCCTTTGGCGAGCATCTTGCCGGCATCGTTCTCCATGACCTTGCGCCCGATCTCAAGGAAGGCCAGATCGGTCTTGCTGTCGAATATCGGCAGGTGCAGCATCACATATGCCACCAGCAAGGTGCCGCAGAGGTTGCCCACCAGCACCACCGTCCACAGCCGCAGCAACCGACCGACATTACCCAACGTTGGCTTGCTCATGATCGGCAGCACGGCGGTCAGGGTGTTTTCGGTGAAGAGTTGCTGACGGGCGAGAATCACCGCGAGAAAACCGGCGCAATAACCGAAGCTGGCGATCACCTTGTAGCCTTCGCCGTCCGGCAGGCGCGAGTTGAGCAGTCCCATGCCCATCAGCGACAGGCCCATGGTCAGGCCGGCAGCCAGCGCCGACCACCACAGTGCCGCAACGCTACGTTCGAGTTCCTGATCGCCTTGGGTGCGAATGATTTCGTGCAGCACCGCCGCACGCGGGGGCTGGTTTTTATCGACCTCGCGCTGTTCCTGTGCCGAGAGGTCCGGGGTCTTGCCGTCGTTGGGCGTGTCCATAAGGCTGCTCCTGAACCGGTGGCGTGTCGTTTACGTACGACACGCGGAGTTCGGAGCTGTTCACTACCCGGGGGAAACGCAGCAAACCCTGTGGCGAGGGAGCTTGCTCCCGCTCGGCTGCGAAGCAGTCGTAAGCTGACGTGAAGCCTGCCTGAAAGAACCCAATGACAGATTTCAGGGCCGCTTCGCGCTGGAGCGCCAGCCCGGCCCAACGGGAGCAAGCTCCCTCGCCACAGAAACAACAATCACCCGCCGATCTCGTCATCCTTGAACTGGTCTTTGACGTACCTGATCTCGGTCCGACCGTGCGGCATGGGCAGGCCGTCTTCGCCCAGGTTCACGAACACCATCTTCTCTACCGTCAAAATGCTCTTGCGAGTGATCTTGTTGCGCACTTCGCAGGTCAGAGTGATCGAGGTGCGACCGAACTCGGTGGCGGTGATGCCCAGCTCGATGATGTCGCCCTGACGCGAGGCGCTGACGAAATTGATTTCGGAAATGTACTTGGTGACCACGCGCTGATTACCCAACTGGACGATGGCGTAGATCGCTGCTTCTTCGTCGATCCAGCGCAGCAGGCTGCCGCCGAACAGCGTGCCGTTGGGGTTGAGGTCTTCGGGTTTTACCCATTTGCGGGTGTGGAAATTCATACTCACTCCTGACCGTCTTGCCGATTGATGCCGGCCATCATGGCAGAGCCCGGACTAGAGCTCTATCAAGCATCGACTATGGTCTCGATTACCGTTCGGACATTGACCAACAGAAACGCTTTGGAAGATCAGCATAGCCCGCTATAATCGCCCCCGTTTCAAAACGGTCATGTTTGATTGATACCGTTTTCCCGCCACCTGTCCGAGGGGCGCTGCAGCAGGTTCAACCTGTCAGGCTCGGATGGGGCGTTGACTGGCCACGGCCAGACACTAAACGCACAACGGCGCCCATTCGCATACATTACGAATGGAGGCTCTTCATGAGCGCTGTTATCACGCCTGTAGATTTTAACGATTACAAAGTCGCCGACATGTCCCTGGCTGCCTGGGGCCGTCGCGAAACCATCATCGCCGAATCCGAAATGCCAGCCCTGATGGGTCTGCGTCGCAAGTACTCCGTTGAGCAACCGCTCAAGGGCGCGAAGATCCTCGGCTGCATCCACATGACTATTCAGACTGCCGTGCTGATCGAAACCCTGGTTGCCCTGGGTGCCGAAGTACGCTGGTCGTCCTGCAACATTTTCTCGACTCAGGATCAGGCCGCCGCTTCGATCGCCGCTGCCGGCATCCCGGTGTTCGCCTGGAAAGGCGAGACTGAAGAAGAGTACGAGTGGTGCCTGGAGCAAACCATCCTCAAGGATGGCCAGCCTTGGGATGCCAACATGATCCTCGACGACGGCGGCGACCTGACCGAGCTGCTGCACAAGAAGTACCCACAAGTACTGGACCGCGTCCACGGCGTCACCGAAGAAACCACCACCGGCGTTCACCGTCTGCTGGACATGCTGGCCAAGGGCGAGCTGAAAATCCCGGCCATCAACGTCAACGACTCGGTGACCAAGAGCAAGAACGACAACAAGTACGGCTGCCGTCACAGCCTGAACGACGCGATCAAGCGCGGCACCGACCACCTGCTGTCCGGCAAGCAAGCGCTGGTCATCGGTTACGGCGACGTGGGCAAGGGCTCGGCCCAGTCCCTGCGTCAGGAAGGCATGATCGTTAAAGTCTCCGAAGTCGACCCGATCTGCGCCATGCAAGCCTGCATGGACGGTTTCGAACTGGTTTCGCCGTTCATCGACGGTATCAACAACGGTACCGAAGCGAGTATCGACAAAGCGCTGCTGGGCAAGATCGACCTGATCGTGACCACCACCGGCAACGTCAATGTTTGCGACGCAAACATGCTCAAAGCCCTGAAGAAACGCGCTGTGGTCTGCAACATCGGTCACTTCGACAACGAAATCGACACCGCTTTCATGCGCAAGAACTGGGCATGGGAAGAAGTGAAGCCGCAGGTTCACAAGGTTCACCGCACCGGTCCAGGCGCTTTCGACGCTCAGAACGACGACTACCTGATCCTGCTGGCCGAAGGCCGTCTGGTTAACCTGGGTAACGCCACTGGTCACCCAAGCCGCATCATGGACGGTTCGTTCGCCAACCAGGTTCTGGCGCAGATCTTCCTGTTCGGCCAGAAGTACGCCGACCTGTCGCCAGCCCAGAAAGCCGAGCGCCTGACCGTTGAAGTACTGCCGAAGAAACTCGACGAAGAAGTGGCCCTGGAAATGGTCCGCGGTTTCGGCGGCGTGGTCACTCAACTGACCAAGCAACAGGCTGACTACATCGGCGTTACCGTCGAAGGCCCGTTCAAGCCGCACGCTTACCGCTACTGATCGGTCCAGCAGTCCGCTCCCCATGGGAGCGGACTTATGCAGGAACCACGCTTCCTGTAGGAGCGAAGCTTGCTCGCGAACGCTTCACCGCGGTGCTGCTGAAAGACCGCGGCGCCTGCTTCGCGAGCAAGCTTCGCTCCTACAGGAAGTACGGCGCCTACAAGGCTTACGTGTTTCCAAGGATATGACCATGTCCCAAGAACGTCGCTACAGCTTCGAATTCTTCCCGACGAAGACCGATGCTGGGCATGAAAAACTGATCGCCACTGCCCGTCAGCTGGCGACCTACAATCCCGACTTCTTCTCCTGCACCTACGGCGCTGGCGGTTCGACTCGTGATCGCACCCTCAACACCGTGCTGCAGCTGGAAAGTGAAGTCAAAGTCCCAGCCGCTCCGCATCTGTCTTGCGTGGGTGACAGCAAGAACGATCTGCGCGGCCTGCTGACCCAGTACAAGGCAGCCGGCATCCAGCGAATCGTCGCGCTTCGCGGTGACCTGCCCTCGGGCATGGGCATGGCCAGCGGCGAGTTGCGTCACGCCAATGACCTGGTTGAATTCATTCGTGAAGAGACTGGCGATCATTTCCACATCGAAATCGCCGCTTACCCGGAAATGCATCCGCAAGCGCGCAATTTCGAAGACGATCTCAACAACTTCGTGCGCAAGGCCAACGCCGGTGCCAACAGTGCGATCACCCAGTACTTCTTCAACGCCGACAGTTATTTCTACTTCGTCGAGCGTGTACAGGCGAAGGGTGTGAACATCCCGATCGTGCCGGGGATCATGCCGATTACCAACTACAGCAAGCTGGCGCGCTTCTCCGACGCTTGCGGTGCGGAAATCCCGCGCTGGATCCGCAAGCAACTGGAAGCCTACGGCGACGACACCCAGAGCATTCAAAGCTTTGGTGAGCAAGTCATCACCGAGATGTGCGAACGCCTGTTGCAAGGTGGCGCACCGGGGCTGCACTTCTACACACTGAACCAGGCTGAACCGAGCCTGGCGGTGTGGAACAACCTGAAGTTGCCGCGCTAATAGCCGTTAACGCAAGATCAAGAGATCGCAGTCTTCGGCAGCGCCTCCAGGGGAATATGTACCTCTGCAGGCGCCGCCGAAGGCTGCGATCTTTTGCTTTTAATGCCCGATCCAGAGCTTCTGGATCCGGTTTCTGGCTCTTTATGATTTCTCGTCGTAATCTCAAGCCATGCCCCTGATCACCCAGTTACTGACCGTGCTTCTATTCACTTGCCTGAGCTTCACCGCTCGCGGCGAGAAGCTGCGTATTGTCACCGAACCCTGGGCGCCCTACGTCTATGAAGAAGGCGGCAAGAACCTCGGGCTCGACTACGAAACCACGGCCATCGTCTTCAAACGCCTGGGGATTGACGTGGAATGGCAATTCTTGCCGTGGAAACGCTGCCTGTCGATGCTTGAGCAAGGCCAGGCGGACGGTGTGCTGGATATTTTCCACAGCGATGAACGCGAAGCGACCCTGCTCTACCCCAGCGAACCGCTCTCGCAAGTCGAATTCGTGATGTTCTACGCCAATGAACGGCCGTTCCCGTTTCGCACCCTGGACGACCTGAAAGGCCTGACCATCGGCACCTCGCCGGGCTACCTGTACAGCAAGGATTTCAGCGAATCGACGTTGTTTACCCGGGAACCGGCGCCTACCCATGAAGCCAACTTCGGCAAACTGGTGCGTGGGCGGATCGACCTGTTGATCACCGATCGCCGGGTCGGCCAGCACTTGCTCGATCAACTGGACATCCGCGACAAGATCACCGAGAACCCGACCGTCATCAGCCAGCAGAGCCAGTATCTGGCGGTGCGCCGCAATGCCGGGATGGATTTGCTGGTGCAGCGTTTCGGCGCCGAGCTCAAGCGCTTCAAGCGCGAACCGGCCTACGCCGAACTGAGCGCCCGCTATGGTGCCGGTCCGGCTGCCGAAGCCCGGGCCGCCAGCGCCACCGCAACCGGTGGAAAAACCGTTGAGCAGCAGGAAAGCGGCGCACAGTGATTGCTCTGTTATACTCCGGCCTTCCCGCCAGGCTCACGCCCGGACGCTCGGACTTGTTCAAGGCATCTCGATCCCGCTACAGCGCAGCTTTTCAGCCCGCGCGAGCGCTCCAGACGAGCCTTCGAGGCCCAGCAGGACCGGACGGGATTGCGTCCTCTTAAACGCCATTCGCGCCAGGCAAGACTCCCATTGGGCCAAGCCCTAACTAAAACAGGATTACTCATGTCCTTTGCTTCCCTCGGTCTCTCCGAGGCTTTAGTCCGCGCCATCGAGGCAGCGGGCTATACCGAGCCTACTCCGGTGCAACAGCGGGCCATTCCCGCCGTGTTGCAAGGTCGCGACCTGATGGTTGCGGCTCAGACAGGTACTGGTAAAACCGGTGGCTTCGCCCTTCCGATTCTGGAGCGGTTGTTTCCCAACGGTCACCCGGACAAATCCCAGCGTCACGGCCCGCGCCAACCACGCGTACTGGTCCTGACCCCAACCCGCGAACTCGCGGCTCAGGTGCACGAGAGCTTCAAGGTCTATGCCCGTGACCTGAAGTTCGTCAGCGCCTGCATCTTCGGTGGCGTCGGCATGAACCCGCAGGTTCAAGCCATGTCCCGTGGTGTCGACGTGCTGGTGGCCTGCCCAGGTCGCCTGCTCGACCTCGCCGGCCAAGGCAGTGTCGATTTGTCCCACGTGGAAATCCTGGTGCTGGACGAAGCCGACCGCATGCTCGACATGGGCTTTGTCCATGACGTGAAAAAGGTCCTCGCCCGCCTCCCGGCCAAACGGCAGAACCTGTTGTTCTCGGCGACGTTCTCCAAAGACATCACCGACCTCGCCGGCAAGCTGCTGCACAACCCGGAACGCATCGAAGTCACGCCACCGAACACCACGGTCGAGCGGATCGAACAACGCGTATTCCGTCTGGCCGCCAGCCACAAGCGTTCGTTGCTGGCACACCTGATTACTGCCGGCGCCTGGGAACAGGTGCTGGTATTCACTCGCACCAAGCACGGCGCCAACCGCCTGGCCGAGTACCTGGACAAACACGGCCTCACCGCCGTCGCGATCCACGGCAACAAGAGCCAGAACGCCCGCACCAAGGCCCTGGCCGACTTCAAGGCCGGTGAAGTGCGCATCCTGGTCGCCACCGACATCGCTGCTCGTGGCCTCGACATCGACCAGTTGCCTCATGTGGTCAACTTCGAACTACCAAACGTCGACGAAGATTACGTACACCGTATCGGTCGTACCGGCCGTGCCGGTCGTTCGGGCGAGGCGATCTCGCTGGTCGCTCCGGACGAAGAAAAACTGCTGAAAAGCATCGAGCGCATGACCAAGCAGAAAATCGCCGACGGCGACCTGATGGGCTTCGACTCCAGCGCTGTGGAAGCCGAGAAACCGGAGGTCCGCGAGCGTCCGGATGTGCGTAACCCGCGCGCCCCACGTGGCCCACGCGGTGACGGCCCGAACGGCAGCGGTGGTGGTGGCGGTCGTAAAGACAAAGGCAAGGACAAGGGTGGCAAGGAAAAACCTGCCGCCGGCCGTGGCGAGCGCCCGGCCCGTGAACACAAGCCACGCGAAGGCACTCCGGCCCGCGAGCAACAGCGCCCGGCCCCTCGCGCTGCCGCCGACCGTGCTCCGGACGAGTTCCTGGACGACGATATCGATAACTTCGGTAACCGCGTCGACTACGTGCCTCAAGCCAAACCGGCTCAGGGCCGTGGCCGCCGTCCGGGCGCACCGGCACAAGGCGCTGGTGCTCCACGCACCGGTCAGCCACAAGGTCGCCAGACCGGTCCGCGCAACAGCAGCGGCGCAACCACCGGCACCCCACCGGCCAAGCGCAGTGGCCCGCGCAACGGCGCTCCACGTGACGGCCAGGCCCGTCGCGAAGAGTCCCGCAACCGCCGTCCGGCCCGTGACGACCAGTCTCGTTCGGAACCGGCCGTGCAGAACCCGCGGAGCCCGGCACCGAAGATCATTCACAAGGAGTCGAAAAGCGATCGCTTCCCGACCCCTGAGCAACTGGATCAACTGCCAGGCCGTCCGCGCGGCGAAAAACCAGCATTGCTGACCCGCAACCGCTGAGTTAGCACCGTTATAAAAAATGCCCTGATCTTGCGATCGGGGCATTTTCATTTCAGTTGAGAACATCCCTGCAGATTTTCTCCGACCATAAAAAACGCCCGCGATCGTGAGATCGGGGGCGTTTTTGTGTCAGGTGCGAAGATTATTTCGCTTTGACACCTTCAAACGTCACGTACAGATCGACTGCGTCGGACGCTGGGCCCAGGTCTTTCTGCTTGCCGAAATCGGAACGCTTGATGCTGGTGGTGCCTTCGAAGCCGGCACGGTAGCCGCCCCATGGATCCTTGCCTTCACCCAGGAACGTGGCTTTGACTACGATTGGCTTGGTCACGCCCAGCAGGGTCAGGTTGCCGGTCACGTCGGCAGTGTCTTTGCCTGCGGCGTTTTTACCGGTAGGTTTGACGCTGGTGGAGACGAACTTGGCGTCGGCGAATTTGCCCACGTTCAGGAAGTCACCGCTGGCGATGTGCTTGTCGCGTTCGGCGTGGTTGGTGAACACGCTGGCGGTGCGCACATTGAACTCGATCTTGCTGTCTTCAGGCTTGGCAGCGTCGAAGCTGAACTTGCCGTCGATATCCTTGAAGGTACCGATGATGTAGCTGTAGCCCAAGTGGCTGATCTTGAAGTCAACAAAGGCGTGCTGGCCTTCTTTGTCGACCACATAGTCGGCCGCCATCACGTTAGCCGACAGCAGAGCAGAACCGATTGCCAGAGCGGCGAGCGTCTTTTTCAACATGCTTTCTATTCCTTTGGAGTCGAGGTAGAACATCAGGCTTTGCGCCCCAGCATTCGCGTCAGGGTCGCATCACGATCGATAAAGTGGTGCTTCAATGCAGCCAACGCATGGAAACCGGAAAAAATTACCAGCAGCCAGGCCAGGTACAAATGAATCACACCCGCGGTGTCTGCCTGGTCCGGTAGTCCGGAAACCAGTGCAGGAATTTCAAACAGGCCAAACACCGGAATCCCGACACCGTCTGCGGTGGAAATCAGGTAACCGGCGATCATCACAGCGAACAGACTGAGATAAAGGAACGAATGGCCGAACTTGGCGCCAAGGCGGGTCATGCGGCTATAGCTTGGCAAGAGCGGCGGCGGTGGGCTGATGAAGCGCCACACTACCCGCAGCAACATCACGGCAAATAACACCAGACCAATACTCTTGTGCAGATCCGGCGCGTCTTTACGCCAGGTGCTGTAGTAATCGAGACCGACCATCCACAACCCCAACGCAAACAGGCCGAAGACGGCCAACGCCACACCCCAGTGCATAAAGATGCTGACCCAACCGTAGCGGGAAGAAGAGTTACGTAGCTGCATTGCCCAAATCCTGTAAGAACTGCGCCCAAGACTATCGAGTTATCTATCGATTTAAAGCGGAAAATTTCGCTCTGAAATATCGAGAAATACGATCAAGACCTTGGGGCCGGGAGGTTAAGAGAGTGTTAACCGAAGGAAAAAACCTTCACGCACCCTCCTTATATTCATTTATGAGCCGATACCACTCGTCAGAACTGTCACATTTAACAGTGGCTTTCATTGCAGGTCATTGATGAACTTGAACTTGGACGTCAGTCCAAGTGTCTGAACAGGAGTTCTACCATGAGTCACAATTCGAGTTCATCCCCCGTGATAACACGCAGTCAATCCAATTCAATACCCGTAGGGGAAGGACCGCGAGGGATGGCCATCAGCAACGATGGATCACGTGTATTTGTTTGCAATTACATGTCGGACAATGTGTCCGTCATCGACACCCGGAACAAAAAGGTAATCCGCACCATCGCCGTGGAGCAGTATCCCCGAAGCATTGCCCTTGGCCATGAGGGGAAAAGAGCTTACGTGACCAACTACGGTTCAAGTTCGGTTTCGGTTATTGATACCGAAACATACGCGGTGGGTAACATCACGGTGGGTAGACACCCTTGGGGAGTCGTCGCGAGCCGGGACGGGAGGCATGTTTACGTCACCGTACGGCAGGATAAAGAGTGGCTGGCGATAATTGACGCTCGCACTTATGTGGTGAGCAGAGTCCGAGGGTTACCTTCACCGTCCATAAGTGTGGACATCAGCCAGGACGATTCGCGTCTCTATATTTCCAGTACCGATTCCCCTGGTCGCCCTTTTCAGGACGCGCTCACGGTCATCAGCAGCAAGACGTTCGAAGTCATCAACATCATCAAAACCGAAAAATATCCGTCAGCCGTTACTGTCAGTCCCGACGGTAGAAAAGTGTATATCGTGGGTCTGGACGCTCGAAGACTGACCGTGTTGGACACCCGGTCACTGACCACCCGGCATTTCGATTTTGTGGCTTGCGAAGGGGAAATAGTGTTTAGCAAAAAGAACGCTTACGCCGTTGATCACACCGAAAAAGAGGTCGTGGAAGTGAATACCGCCACCCATAAGATTGTTCGCAGGTTTCCCATCCCTGGGGCTATCGACCCGCATCATATGGTTCTTGATCATCATAACTGTGCCTATATCAGCGACTACCAAGGCGACGAAGTCCATATCGTCGATCTGCCTTAGTACCAAAGCATCAGCCGGCCTCTACGAGGGGGCAAAGACATAAAAAAAGCGCGGCATCACTGCCGCGCTTTTTTTTGATCCCAAGACTTACTGTGTCTTGGTTTCAGTCGCCACCGGGGCCTTCGCAGCGGTACTCACCACTGGTTTCTTCACTGGTTCAGCCTTTTTCGCCGTTGCCTTGGCCGGAGCCTTTTTGGCCTCGGTTTTGGCAGCAGGCTTTTTCACTGGCGCTTTGGCCGGTGCTTTCTTCACCGGCTCGGCTTGCGCCGGCACCACTGGCTTCGGTGCCTCAACCGGTGCAGGTGCCGGAGCCGGCGCAGCAACTGGCGCGGATGCCGGAGCAACGGGGGCCACGGGTTCTGGCGCCTTGGCCGGAGCCTTGTCGGAGCCACCACCAAACATCCGCGAGAAGAAGCCAGGCTTGGTCTCTTCAGCTTTCGCTTCAACCTTCGCAGGTTCTGCCTTGTCGGCCGCTTTATCGGACGAACCACCGAACATGTTGCTGAAGAAATTGCCTTTCTTCGCCACTACCGCGCCTGCCGCCGCAGCGGTCGCTGCCGGCACAACTTTCGCCGGTTCAAACGATTTGCCCGCTGCCAGGTCTTCCAGCTGACTGGCTGCACGCTGACCGGTGCGCAAGGCGCCTTCCAGGGTGCCTGGGTACAAGGTGTCAGTGTGTTCGCCGGCAAAGGCTACACGTTGCAGCGGACGCTCCCACAGGCGCCAGTATTTGCTGATCTGCCCCGGACCGAAGGCCAGGTAAGCGCCGCCCATCGATGGGTCGGTGCTGTAGCGGCGGATTTCATAACCGGTGAACGAACCGCGTGCCTGTGGATAAAAGGCGTGCAGACGAATCAGCACCTGATCGGCCATTTGCTTGTCGCCAAAGGCCTGCATCACCCGCGCGTTGTCGCCGGAAATGTTGATCACCACGTTGGCGCCGCCCTTCAAGGCCGGCTCGATCCACAACATGCCCAGACCGGCGTTGCTGTAGATCTCGCCAGACATGCGCGCCTTGCTTTCCCACACTGGCGTCTTGAACTTCAGCATGATCTGGTCACGCCAGCCGTAGTTGGTGCCCTTGATGGCGCCCATGTGCTGGGCGTCCAGCGCCGGAGTCATCTGGATCTTGCTCAGTGCGCGCAACGGCACCGCCAGCACGACGTAGTCCGCCTGATAGCCAACGCTGCCGACCTTGACGGTCACGCCGTCCTTGTCCTGGGTGATGGATGAAACCGGGGAACCGGTCTTGATGGTTTTCAGTTGTTTGACGAAGGCCTGGGCTAGCACCGGGCTACCGCCGGGCAGGCGCGAGGCACGCAGGTCACGGTCGGCAACACCACGGTAGACACGGCTCTGTTGAGCGAAGTACAGCAGCGACAGGCGCGAAGGTTCGTCGTAACGGGTACGAATCTCCTGATTCACCAACTGACGCGCAGTGGCTGGCAGATTCAGGCGATCGAGCCAGTTGGCCACGTTGATCTGGTCCAGGGCGAACAGCGTGCTGTTGGCGGCCGGGTTTTGCGGGTCTTCGATCGAGCGCGCCAGGTCATCCAGGGTCTTTTCGTAGCGTTTCAGCGCGTCGCTGGTGGCCGGCTGTTTGGTCGCCAGATCGGCGGCGCTGAAGTATTCACCGTCGATCAGGTAACCCGGGGTCCGCACGAACTCGGGGGCTGGCGTGGTGCTCAGCTTGAACGTCGAGATGTACTTGTTCAAAACCGGTTGGGTCTTGTCGTTGCCGATCCACTCGCTGGTGGCCATGCCGGAACGACCGCCCAGGGTCGGTTTGGCTTCCAGCAGGGTGACCTGCCAGCCTTTGCTCTGCAGTTCGTACGCCGCGGTGAGGCCCGAAAGCCCGCCGCCGACCACGATCGCCGTTTTATCCTTGGCCAGCGCCGAAACGCTGAACAGCCCTAACATCACCAGCGCACAGGCGCGCAGCCAACCAGCAGACATTCAGAGAACTCCGGAAATACACGAGGAAATAGCGGTTTTACGAGTCAGACGACTCAAAGAGCCGCGAAGAATACGTCAGCCATCAAAACGCCGCCAGCGACGTCTATCGTCCTATACAAAGTAGCTCAATCGACACAATGGGTTGTCCCCGTGACGCGCATTGCATAGGCTTGCGCGATTGTTTACCCGCCTACGTCACGGGTAGCCTCGAGGAGACAGAAAATGGGCCTGAATAAACAGTGGATGGAACGCGATCTCGCCGTGTTATGGCATCCCTGCACCCAGATGAAAGACCACGAACAGCTGCCGCTGATCCCGATCAAGCGCGGTGAAGGCGTGTGGCTGGAAGACTTCGAAGGCAAACGCTACCTCGACGCCGTCAGCTCCTGGTGGGTCAATGTGTTCGGCCACGCCAACCCGCGGATCAACCAGCGCATCAAGGATCAGGTCGATCAGCTGGAACACGTGATCCTCGCCGGTTTCAGCCATCAGCCGGTGATCGAGCTGTCCGAGCGTCTGGTGAAGATGACGCCCGAAGGCCTGACCCGGTGTTTCTACGCCGATAACGGTTCATCGTGCATTGAAGTCGCGCTGAAAATGAGCTTCCACTACTGGCTCAACCGCGGCCAGCCGAACAAGAAACGCTTCGTCACCCTCACCAACGGCTACCACGGCGAGACCATGGCGGCGATGGCAGTGGGCGACGTGCCGCTGTTTACCGAAACCTACAAAGCCCTGCTGATGGACACCATCAAGGTGCCGAGCCCCGATTGCTACCTGCGCCCCGAGGGCATGAGCTGGGAAGAACACTCACGCAACATGTTCGCCGCCATGGAGCAGACCCTGGCCGACAACCACGATACCGTGGCCGCCGTGATTCTGGAGCCGCTGATTCAGGGCGCCGGCGGCATGCGCATGTATCACCCGGTGTACCTCAAGCTGCTGCGCGACGCCTGTGATCGTTATGGCGTGCACCTGATCCACGATGAAATCGCCGTCGGCTTCGGTCGTACCGGCACAATGTTCGCCTGCGAACAGGCTGGTATCCGCCCGGACTTCCTCTGCCTGTCCAAGGCCCTGACTGGCGGTTACCTGCCGTTGGCGGCCTGCCTGACCACCGATGAGGTCTACAGCGCGTTCTACGACGACTACCCGACCCTGCGCGCCTTCCTGCATTCCCACAGCTATACCGGCAATCCGCTGGCCTGCGCGGCGGCATTGGCGACGCTGGATATCTTCGAAGAAGACAACGTCATCGAGAACAACAAGGCTCTGGCCCAGCGCATGGCCTCCTCCACCGCGCACCTGGCCGATCACCCGAACGTCTCTGAAGTGCGCCAGACCGGCATGGTGCTGGCGATCGAGATGGTCAAGGACAAGGCCAGCAAGACCGCTTACCCGTGGCAGGAACGTCGCGGTTTGACCGTGTTCCAGCATGCACTGCAACGAGGTGCTTTACTGAGGCCGTTGGGCAGCGTGGTGTATTTCCTGCCGCCTTACGTGATTACCCCGGAGCAGATCGATTTTCTGGCCGAAGTGGCCAGCGAAGGCATCGACATCGCCACCCGTGACAGCGTCAGCGTGGCGGTACCGAAGGACTTTCATCCGGGCTATCGCGATCCGGGCTAGCTGCCACTGAGTAGTAACCCTGTGGCGAGGGAGCTTGCTCCCGCTGGGCTGCGTAGCAGCCCCAAAAACCTGACACTGAGGAGTGTCAGGTAAACCTTGCGACCGCTTCGCGCTCGAACGGGAGCAAGCTCCCTCGCCACAAAAGCAACTCGATCCGAACTTACCGTAGAGACCCAAGATGAGACTGTCCCGCTTCTTTATCGACGCCCCTTTGAGCACCGGCGAACACGAGTTGCCCGAAGCCCAGGCGCATTACATCAGCCGTGTGCTGCGCATGGCCGAGGGTGATGCGGTGCAACTGTTCGACGGCTCGGGCCATGAGTTTCGCGGCACGCTGGTGGAAGTCGGCAAGAAGCGCGTGGTGGTGCAAATCGATGAAAGCTTTACCGGTCAGGTCGAGTCGTCGCTGGCGGTCCATCTCGGCCAGGGTTTGTCCCGTGGCGAGCGGATGGACTGGGCGATTCAAAAAGCCACCGAACTGGGCGTCACCGAAATCACGCCGATTTTCACCGACCGCTGCGAAGTCCGCCTTAAGGACGAACGCGCCGACAAACGCCTGATGCACTGGCGTCAGGTGGCGATCAGCGCCTGCGAGCAGTGTGGGCGTTCACGGGTGCCGGTGATTCATCCGCCATTGCTGTTGGCTGACTGGTTGAAGCAGACCGCGGCCGAATTGAAACTGGTGCTGCATCCGGTGGCCGAGCCGCTGGTGAGCCACGCCAAACCTGCAAGCCTGGCGTTCCTGATCGGTCCGGAGGGCGGCTTGTCCGACGTCGAAGTCGAACAGGCCAAGGCTGGCGGTTTCCACGCCGCCCGCCTCGGCCCGCGCGTGCTGCGCACCGAAACCGCGCCGGTGGTGGCATTGGCGGTGGCCCAACAACTCTGGGGTGACTTCTAGGGACTTGTGGCGAGGGGCTTGCCCCCTCGCCACAAAAGCAGTCACAAGACGTAGAACCAAATCGCCACAAAGTGCAGCAAACTCCCGGCTATCACGAACAGATGCCAGATCCCATGGGCGTGGCGCAGACGATGGTCGAGGGCAAAAAAGATAATCCCCACGGTGTACAACACCCCGCCCGACGCCAGCAAGGTAAAGCCGACAGGGCCCAGTGCCGCCAGTAACGGCTTGACCGCCACCAGCACGATCCAGCCCATCACCGCGTAAATCACGACCGACAGAATCCGTGCTTCCGAGCGCGGTTTGATCTCTTGCAGGATACCGATCAGCGCCAGCCCCCAGACAATCCCGAACAAGGTCCAGCCCCATGGCCCGCGCAGGGTCACCAGGCAGAACGGCGTGTAACTACCGGCAATCAGCAAGTAGATCGAAAAGTGATCGACCTTCTGCATGATCGCTTTCTTGCGCCCACGCACGCTGTGGTACACGGTCGAGGCGCTGTAGAGCACCAGCAAGGTAAACGCGTAAATCGCCACACTGACGATCTTCCACGGACTGCCATCCATACTGGCGATCACCAGCAGCCACACGCCCCCGACCAATGCCGCCACCGCCCCAACCAAATGCGTCCAGGCGTTCAATCTTTCCCCGTGATACATGTGTTGCTCACCTCTACGTTCATTACCGCCGCGCGCAAGGCTCAGGCCTCAAGGTTAAAAGCGCAATGTTTCAGAACACAATGCCCCCCTACGAAAGCCATCGAGCCAAACGTTAGCCAATTGGGCACAATCGAGACATACGAATAAGAGTCTGGCCCATGTTGATCGATGAAGAGTTGACCCTGAAAAAACTCGAAGTGTTCCTGGCCTTCATGCGCACCGGCAACCTGGCCCGCGCCGCCGTCGAGTTGCAGACCAGCAACGTCAGCGTGCACCGCGCCATCCACTCCCTGGAAAGCGCCCTGCGTTGCCCGCTATTCAAGCACGAAGGGCGCAACCTGACCCCGTTGGAAAGTGCTTATGTGCTGGAAGAGCGGGCGCAGAAGCTGATTCAGGACGTGCTCGAAACCGTGCGCCTGACCCGCGAAGCCGCCGGGTTCTCCGCCGAACGCTTCAAGCTCGGCTCGCTGTATTCGCTGACGGTGAAGACTGTGCCGCAGCTGATCATGGGCCTGAAAATCCGCCGCAGCGAACTCAATATCGACCTGATCCTGGGTTCGAACATCGACCTGCTGTACAAACTCAAGAACATGGAAGTCGACGCGATCCTGGTGTCACTGGACGACAGCGTCAACGACCCGGACTGCGAACAGATCCCGCTGTTTTCCGATGACATCTTCCTCGCCACCCCGGCGGACTCGCCCTTTGCCCAGCGGAGCGAAGTCGACCTGGCCGAGGTGCGCGACGAAACGTTCATCACCTTGACCCAAGGCTTCGCCACGCACCAGGACGGCATTCGAGTGTTCAAGCAGGCGGGGTTCGAGCCAAAGGTGGCGATGCAGGTCAACGACATCTTCACCCTGCTGAGCATGGTCAGCTCGGGGGTGGGTTATGCGTTGCTGCCGGGGCGGATTGCGGCGGTGTATGAGAACCGGGTGAAGCTGATTCCATTGCAGGAAAAGTACCGGTTGCAGCAGCACATTGGCGTGGTGTTTCTCAAGGCCAAGGAGCGTGACCCGAATCTGCTGGCGCTGTTGGCGGAATGCCGGATGTATGCCAATCGCCAGGCTTGAATGTGGCGAGGGAGCTTGCTCCCGCTCGGGTGCGGAGCGCCCGCAAAACCAGGCCACCGGATTTACCTGATACACCTCGGTGGTAGAAGTTGGGGCTACTGCGCAGCCCAGCGGGAGCAAGCTCCCTCGCCACAAGAAGCAGTCATTCGTTAACCAACGATCCCGCGAACAACGAAGTACAGCAACGAAGGCCCAAGCAAGCATCCAAGCCCGGTATGGAACGTCGCCGTCAGCGCGCCATACGGCACCAGCCGCCGATCCGTCGCCGCCAACCCGGCGGTCACACCGCTGACAGTCCCGGCCAAGCCGCCAAACACCATGGCCGAGCGCGGGTTATCCAGGCCCATCCAGCGCGCCGCCACCGGCGTGCCGACCATCACCAGAATCGCCTTGATCAACCCGGTGGCAATCGACAGCGCCATCACATCGGATGAGGCCCCAATCGCAGCACCCGTCACCGGCCCGACGATGTACGTCACCGCACCCGCGCCAATGGTGGTCATGCTGATCGCATCGCGATAACCGAACACCCAGGCAATGCTCGCCCCGACAATGAACGGCAGAATCGTGCCCAGCAGCAGCGCGATGACGCCAATCATCCCGGCCTTTTTCGCTTCGGTGGCCTGCACCTCGAACGCCGTGGCAACGATGGCGAAGTCACGCAACATGGCGCCGCCCATCAAACCGATGCCGGAAAACAGTGACAGATCCGCCAGGCCTTTTTGCCCGCCGGTCATGGTGCCGCCAACCCACGCCAGCACCAGGCCGATGACGATGGCAATCGCCGAGCCATGAATCCGCCCGAAAGTCAGGCGCTTGGACAGAATCACCGACACCCACATGATTACGCCAACAAACGCAAATGCCGTGACCAGACTGTTATTTACCAGGCCTTTCTCAATGAGTTCCCACATATCAGCGACCTCCTACTGGCGTGCCGACCGGTGTTATGTCCACCGGTTCATCGGGCAAGGGTTCGCCTTTGTGGGTTCGGCTGATCAACGCAATGGTGCAGCCGCAGAGCACCACCGAACCGATCGCCGCCAGCACCGCCACCGGGCCGCCGTGCAGGGCGGTGACCACGTTCTGTTGCGCCGCCATGGCAACCACCACCGGAATGTACATGGCGCCCCAGAAGCCGACGCCCATCTCGCAATCCTTGGTCATGCCGCCGCGTTTTTGCATCCACAACCGCGCGCAAATCAGCAGGATCATCGCGATCCCGACCCCGCCGACGTTGGATTTCACACCCAGCAACACGCCGAGCATGTCACCCATGATCACCCCTGCCAGCGTACAGATCGCCAACAGCGCCACACCGTAAATAATCATTGTTGTAGTCCTCAAAGTGCATCGTCGGAATTGTTGTTTTTGTAGTTCGCAACCTGAGTCGGTGATCTAGGGTTAGCGGCTTCCCTCCTCACGCAACAGCGCCTGCAAGGTATCGAGCCGTGCACCGTCGAAGGCAATCACGGTGCCCTGCTCGAACACCCGGCGCGCCAGCCCGGTCAACACCGCACCGGGCGGCAGTTCGATCTGTAAACGCACGCCGCGCTCGTAAGCGCTTTGCACCGTACCGCGCCAATCGACGACGCGGCACATGTTGAACGCCAGGTCGTCGCGCAAGGCATCCGTGTTGATGACGGGCCGGGCTCGACTGCCACTCAGGTAACCCAGGGTCGGCGTTTTCAATTGCACCTTGGCGAAGGCTTCGGCCAGAGTTTTCGCCGGTGTTTCCAGCAGCGGGCAATGGGACGGCACGCTGACCGCCAGACGCTTGGCCAGACCGGCGCCACGGCTGCGCGCCAGGTCGGTAACTGCTTTCATCGCCGAATCACTGCCAGCAATCACCACCTGGTTATCGGCGTTGATGTTGGCCAGGTAAACCGGTGTATCAACACAGTGAACCTGCGCCAGCAACCCCTCCACCGTCGCCAATTCCAGACCGATGATCGCGGTCATGCCGTAGCCTTGAGGATATGCCTGCTGCATCAGCTCACCGCGCAGGCTGACCAGATGCAGCGCATCACTGAAACTCAAGGCGCCCGCAACCACCGCCGCCGGGTAGGCACCGATGGACAGTCCCGCCACGTAATCCGGTGCCATTGATAACTGACGCGAAGCGGCGACGCCGGCAATCAGCAGGCACAGCTGAACCGCCCTTGTCGACTGCAACGCCTCGGCAGAATCGAGCAGCAAGACGTCTTCGCCAAGCACCTCGCTGGCCTCGATCAGCGTTTCCCAAGGTAAACGATGGAGCATGCCCGGCTGCTGCGCGCCCTGGCCGGGGAACACCAGCAAGCTGCTCACGCTGCTTGCTCCTGCGGGTTCCAGGGATCGTTGACCAAACACGCTTCATGGGCGTTCTTGAGTAGAACCCGTTGCGACGGGCTAGCCCATTCGCGCAGGGCGACAGCGCCATTCGGCGCCTGCAATTGCATGTCCACCAAACACTCGGCGCTGCCGAGAAGCATCATCAATGCCCGCGCTTGAGTACGGCTCAACGGCTGCGGTGTACGCAGAATCAAGTCGAGATCGCTACGTTCATGGAGCGCCGCAAAACCGCTGGCCAATTCAAACCCGGCGCTGCCGCTGACACCCCACGCCCAACCACAGGTGTCGAGCATCGACCGCAGGTGCGCCAGCGCTCGCAGGGCCGGCAAGTCGCGAGCCGGGGCGACATGACAGAGGTCTTCCGGCATCACGCGACGCGAAATCGCCGTGATCGCCATCGACGTTGCATAACGCTGCTCACGCAAGTGCCCACGCACTCCGACCGCGATTTGACCCGGCGCGGTGATCGCGCGCCGGACTACCACCGGCTGACCCGCGCTGATCGACTCGACCACCCACCCAGGCGCATCCGCCGGCAACTGCTCCGGGGTCATCCCCCAAAGCAGGTCGTGGGCCAGAAACCTGTTCACCACTGCGCTCTCAGCAGTTGACGAACCTTGCTCGACGCTGCGCGGTTACTCGCGCCCAAGCGGCTGCTCAGATCGCGACCGCTGGCAGCGACATCGCCAATCGCCTGGTTCAGGCATTCATTCACTCGCGCCAAATCTGCTGCGGTCGGCTGCTCGATCTGCTCCACCGACAAGGTTTCCCAGAGCAACCCCAGGCTGGCAAAACTATCGATGTCATAAGCCATCGGTGGCACGCTGGCGGCCAACGCCTCCAGCTCTTCGACACTGCGCAACGTCACCCGCGCCGCCGACGCCTTGCCCATCGCATGCACCATCACCCCCGGATCGCGCAACGCGATCAGCCGGTTGGCCTGATACCCGTGAGCCAGAAACGCCCCGGACATCGCCTTGCCCACCAGCAAACCGATCACCGCATGGCCGGCCAGTCGGGCGCGGGCATAACTGTCCGCCGCACCGGCCAATGCCTGATGAATGCCGAGTGCTTCTTCGCGCCGACCGTAAGCCTGACTCGGCACATCGACGATGGCGATCAACGCCCGTTTGTGCGGTGTATCCCGATCGGCTTCGATCACCTCATCCACCGCTTTGGCCAGGCCCCAACCTTCCAGCAGACCAACCTCGCCATTGCGGGCGCGGACGAAGCGGTTGTCGGGGTCGGCCACCACCGCAATAAACCGCACGGGCTGATCGCCCAGTACACCGTCGGCGACTTTCAACGAAGCCGGCAAACCCTCGACCGATTTCGCGCCAGCGCGCAAGGCGTTGAACCAGTTCAGGCCTCTCAGGGAATACGAACTCATGAGCGCTCTCCTTGATACAGATCGCGAACCACTGACGGCTCGATTTGCGGTTCGGCGTCCAGACGGGCCAGCCGTTGCAAGAACCACTCGGCCTGACCGCTACGTTGTTGGTCCGGCAAACCTTGCTTGAACAATTCGCCGACCTGCTGCTGAATCTGCGCCACGTCGTCCTCGACATAGCGATCCACCAAGCCGCTGGCGAAGCGTTGCTCGCCGCCGGTCAGGCTCCAGATAAACGGGCGATCACGGGAGTCGTATTCCTCAAGCCCGGCTTCCTGCTCGATCACCTGCGGGCCGTTGAGGCCAAGGCGTGCTTCCTGAGTCACCAGCAAATAACTGCACAACCCGGCGGCAATCGACATCCCGCCAAAACAGCCAACGCTACCGGCGACCACGCCGATTACCGGTTGGTACTGGCGCAGATCGACGATCGCCGCATGAATATCGGCAATCGCCGCCAGCCCGAGATTGGCTTCCTGCAAACGCACGCCGCCGGTTTCCAGCAGCAACACGGCACGGGTGGGAATGCCTTTGCGGTTGTCCTCGGCGGCCAGTTCCAGCGCACCGGCAATCTTCGCCCCGCCGACTTCACCCAGGCTGCCGCCCTGAAACGCGCCTTCGATGGCCGCGATCACCACCGGCAAACCGCCAATGCTGCCCTTGGCGATCACCACCCCGTCATCGGCTTGCGGCACTACGCCCTGGCGCGAGAGCCATGGCGACATGACGCGCTGAAACGGGTCGAGCAATTCGCGGAAGGTGCCGGCATCGAGCAGCGCTTTTGCCCGTTGCCGGGCACCGAGTTCGACGAAGCTCTGCCTTTCAAGGAATGGGTTGAGAAGCGCTGCGCTGTCAGTCATGACCGATCTCCTCAAAGCCCTGTTCCAGACGCAAGCGCACCACGCCAGGGGTGGCGCCGAAATCGTGGATATCGATCGCCATCGCCGGCGGTGTCTGGCCATCGAACATCCGTGCGAACAGATGCTGCCAGCGTTGTTCACTGCCATTGACCGAGGTCTGCACCTGGATCGTCAATTTGCCCGCCAGCCCCGGCTCGATCAGCACTTCCAGATCGCCCGAGCCCACACAGCCCACCAGCGCCCTGCCCCGTGGCGGCTGCCCGGCGGGGAATTCAAAGGATAAGGTTTCCATCAAAACGCTCCCTGGGAGATGCCGTCGCGCGACTCAATGCGGTCGATGAACAGGCAGGCTGCGAGCAAGTCCGCAGCGCCACCGGGCGAGGCATTCAACGCGATTAATTGTTGGTCCAGCTCATGCAAACGGCGGCGACCGGCGAAGCTGGCGCTGCCGCCGGCGTCGAGCACGGCTTGCGCGCCGAGTTGCATGGTGTGCAGGCCGGTTTCGCCTGCGCGGTAGAGCACGCAGGTGTCGGCCAGTGTCGTCATGATCGCCAGCAAGGCATCGAGCCGGGCGTTCTGTTCAGCAACGCCTGCGGCGCGGCTGCGTTTGAGTTGCGGCAGTGCGCGTTGAATCACCGCCGGGAAACCGAGCTGTGCCTCTTCACGGGCACCGCGTGCGCCGTAACGCTGTGCGACTTGCGCACCGTGGCTGAGCGGACGCGGGGCGTAACGGTCGTCGAGAAGGGCCAGGCGCGCAGCGCGCAAGGTGATGGCGCTTGCGGCACTGGACTCAGGTTCCAGCGCGACGGCCGTGACCAGAAGCCCCAAGGCCCAGATCGCCCCACGATGGGTGTTCACACCGCCTGTAGTAGCGAGCATCACTTGCTCGCCTTCACGACCAATGCACCCGACAGCTTCACGCAGGGGCAGGCCGACTTCGCCGAACTCGATGGCCGCGTCCGCCATTGCCTTGAACGCCGGCCACAGGGACAACGCCGAAGCGTGCATCAGCCCGAGGTGCAAATCGGTGTGCGCGCCATTGCCGCGACGGTCCACCAGCGCCGGTTTCGGCGACAGGTCCGCTTCGTCGATCAGCGCGTCCACCGCCAGGTCCGCCAGCCGTTCGGGCATCGACAAGGGCTGGGTTAACGTTCTCGGTTGCAGGTTGAATGCGTGCATTACCAGCTCCTGAACTTGGCGGGCGGGTTGTAGAGGCCACCGGACCATTCCACCAGATCGGCCACGCTTTTCGCTGCGAGCAGTTCGCGAGTGGCGTCGGTGCGGCGGATGCCGAGGTCTTCGGGCAAGGCGATCAGCCCTTCGCGGCGCATGCGCGCGGTGTCTTTGGGGTTGTGGCGCAAGCCGATGGCGGTCACCCCGGCGACGGCAGCGATCATCGCCTGGCGTTCCTCGAGGGAACGGGCCTTGTACAGATAGGCAATGCCTTCTTCGGTGAGCAGGTGGGTGACGTCGTCGCCATAGATCATGATCGGCGCCAGCGGCATGCCGCTTTTCTTCGCCACCTCCACCGCGTCGAGGGTTTCGACGAAGGTCGGTTTACCGCCCTCCTGGAAGGTCTCGACCATTTGCACCACGAGTTTCTTGCCGCGTTCGAGCATCGGCTCGGCCACGTCGGTGTGGCGCATGTCGAGCCAGGCGGGTGTGCCGTGACGACGCCCGCGCGGGTCGTGCCCCATGTTCGGCGCGCCACCGAAACCGGCCAGGCGACCGCGAGTTACTGTCGAAGAATGACCGTCGCCATCGACTTGCAGGGTCGCGCCGATGAACAGGTCCACCGCGTATTGCCCGGCGAGCTGACTGAACATCCGGTTGGAGCGCAGGGAGCCATCGCGGCCGGTGAAGAACACATCAGGCCGGGCGGCGATGTAGTTTTCCATGCCCAGTTCGGTGCCGAAGCAATGCACGCTTTCGACCCAGCCACTTTCGATGGCCGGGATCAGGGTTGGATGCGGATTGAGCGTCCAGTTGCGGCAGATCTTGCCCTTGAGGCCGAGGGACTCGCCGTAAGTCGGAAGGATCAATTCGATGGCGGCGGTGTTGAAGCCGATGCCGTGGTTCAGCGACTGAACATTGTGTTTTTCGTAGATCCCGCGGATCGCCATCATCGCCATCAACACGTGCACAGGCTTGATGTGCCGTGGGTCGCGGGTGAACAACGGCTCGATGTAGAACGGCTTGTCCGCCACCACCACGAAGTCGACCCAGGAGGCGGGGATATCCACGCGAGGCAAGTCGCTGACATCGTCCACCAGTTGATTGACCTGGACGATGACGATGCCGTCACTGAAGGCCGCCGGTTCGATCAACGCGGGCGTGTCTTCGGTGCTTGGGCCGGTGTAGATGTTGCCGGCGCGGTCGGCCATGAAACCGGCCGAGAGCACGACGTTGGGGATCAGGTCCACCACCAGCCGCGCATAGAGTTCGATGTAGGTGTGGATCGCGCCGATTTCCAGCAAACCGTCTTCGAGCAACTGGCTGATGCGCAGGCTCTGGGTACCGGCAAACGAGAAATCGAGCTTGCGCGCGATGCCGCGTTCGAACAGATCCAGGTGCTCGGAGCGCCCGACGCTGGGCATGATCATGTGCAAATCATGCAGCTTGCCCGGATCGGCCTTGGCCAGGGAGCGGGAAAGGAAATCCGCCTGCTTCTGGTTATTGCCCTCCAGCACCACACGGTCGCCGGGCAAGATCAACGCCTCCAGCGCTGCCACGATCTTGTCGGTGGGCAACACCACACCGTCGGCAAGCCCCTTCACCAATTCGAGACGCCGCTGCTTTTCGCTGCGCCGCCGCGTCCATCGCGAGTCGGGGGATATTGTTGTTGTCATGACCACTCCACGGGTTCGCTGTCGTGGGAGTCACCTTAGGAGTGTTGGGTGGGGGGCATCAATCAAGCAGAGAGACGGATCGTTACGCTGACCGTAATGATCGAACACCGCCCCGATCGTTCCCACGCGTAGCAAAGGAATGCCTCAAGGGACGCTCCGCGTTCCAGCTCTCGAATGGGACGCGGAGCGTCCCGGGCTGCATTCCTTTGCTGCGCGTGGGAACGATCAGGTCCGCGATGAACTGAAGGACGCCATCTGTTCCTGCACTCGAATCAGAAGCTGTTCAGCACTTTCCAACAACTGCGCCAACAGCGCCGGATCTTCATCCATATAGCCTTCGTACTCCGCCAGGTTTCGTCGCTCATGACACAGGGCGAATAGCCGAACCTGTACTTTGCCAATATCAGCGGTATGAACCAGGCACTGAAACACCAGATAGCGTTTGTCTGAACGGTAGCCGCACAAACGAAGAGCCGTCAGTGCAAGGGCATGGGCAGCGTTGTATGCCAGGTCGAAACGACTCGCGAAGGAAAGTGAAGACGTTTGGGCGTCCTTCAATCGATCCACAGCCGAACGCATCAGCCCTTCGCATTCCTTGCGATCCGGCGGCTCAGCTTTCAGTCCACCACTACGTAACAGGTTTTCCAGGTTCTCGTTGCTGCCCATCCTTGGACTCCAAAGGGTTTCCCCCCATCAGATTGATCTTGTCCTGCTGCGCTACCCGCACGACAAAACTATTTTCAGCCGCCAGTTTTGCGGCCCAGTCGTCGGGGGTGTAGAGCGTCGGGTTGAGGACGCGGCCCAACTGCTCCTCCATTGGTATAAGCCGCTCCATCACTTCACTGTAGTGCAGGCCCTCGCCGATCAGCATGAGATCAATGTCACTGGATGCGTTTGCCTGATCCTTGGCGATAGAGCCGTACACAAATGCCCAGGTGATCTGTTCGGCAAAGGGTTGAAGCGCCTGACGCAGAGGCTCTGTAATACCAAAGGTTTTGCGGGCAATGCCCAGCAGTTCGGCATAGATCGGGCAGTCGGGATTGGCTTGATAGTGGGTCTGGTTGCCCTGACGGGTCATGGTCAGCACGCCTGCCCGCTGCAACCGATCCAGCTCGCGCATGAGGCTGCCTTTACCCACTTGAGCCCAGCGGGCGATCTCGTTGGCGTAAAAACTTCGGTCGGGTTTACCAAACAGCAGGCCGAGCACTTTTTGCTGGGTGGTGGTGAACAAGGCTTCGCTCAATGACAGGTTTTTCACGGCAACGACCGATAAGTCCCAAAAAAGGAACGATAGGTCCCTTTTTGGGAATCTTCAACCTAATGCAGAAACCTTTGTGGCAAGGGGGCTTGCCCCCGTTCGGCTGCGAAGCAGTCGTAAAACCATTGTTCTCGGTGTACCTGATACACCTCGGTTGCAGGTTTTGGGGCTGCTTCGCAACCCAGCGGGAGCAAGCTCCCTCGCCACAGGAAGGTCCGACAGCCTGAGGTTTTGTGTTTAAAAGTTTGTCGGCAGGAACGGTGTGAGGCTACACAGTCGTGCGTCGCTGCCTACAGCAATGCCGGAAGCCGCTGACTGGTGAGGTTTTGCGTTGATCTTTATCGTTTGTGTGTCGCTGCCAATTCAGCGACCGGGACTGGAAACCCCGATGAGTTACTGGCGCCAAAGCGCCCTTCATAACGTATGCTTGCGCACCTTTCAAAGTGTGCACTCCGTTATGGCGGCTGTGCGCGGGAGACCTTCGGGTCGACCGGGTTGCCGTACCCCGGGTTTCCAGCCTGCGTACAGCTGTCACCCCTTCGTCTTGGAAACCGAATGGGCCAGCTCCAACCCAATACGGTGATTCACTATGTTCAAAGCTACTCCCAACCCCCCGGAAACCGGCGTCGATTCCCAAGCATCACTCGATGCAGAAAAAATGAAGGAAGCCGCCGACCGCGCCTTCTCCCATTACTTCCCGTCACCCCACGACAAACCGGCCAAACGCCGTAAGCCCCGGCTCTTCAACGTCTCCCCCGATATCGACACCGAAGCCCTTCTGGCCAACGCATCCGAAGACCTGCTGTCCATCAGCGCCATTGCAGCCGATCTCGCGGACGATGTGGAAGGCTCACGCCGCTCTGTAGCCTTGGCGCTCAGCCGTTTGGCCGATGGCGTGCAGTTGTTGGTGGAGCGGGTGCTGGATCATCATGAGTCGTTGCAGATGAAGGCTCGGGCCGGGGTTTAACGCACAACCCCCTGTGGCGAGGGAGCTTGCTCCCGTTCGGCTGCGAAGCAGTCGTAAAACCATTGTGCTTGGTGTACCTGACACACATCGATGACAGGTTTTGGGGCCGCTTCGCGACCCAGCGGGAGCAAGCTCCCTCGCCACAGGGTCCGGTCAGACCAGACCCGCATTCACAAGCAGGTCTTCCAGCGCGAGCAAGTCAGGCACCTTGGCCACTTGCTCCCCCACCTGCACCGCCGCCTTTTCCAGCGAACACAACGGCACGTCGACATAACTCAACTGACTATCGAGCTTGTAAGAACGCGGAATCCCCTGCACCAGCAGCGCAATGAACTTCAACTCAGGCCGCCCGCCAAGGGCATTGAGGATGACGATCCGCGCCCGTTCCCCGATCACCACTTTGTTGCCACACGCCGACTCGAAACTGAGCAGTGGAATCTGCCGTTCGCGCCAGGTCACCCGCCCCAGGTACCACGGCGGTGTATCGAGATCGAAAGCCCCCGGCTGATAGTCGATGAGTTCGGCGACGGCGACGTTGGGCAGGATCAGGTTGCGGTCGGCCAGGGGCAGCAGCAAACCGGTGAGGTTGCTGGAGCGGTGCTCATGCATGGGTTTTGCTCCAGCGGGCGATGCTGTCGAGCAGCACCGATTCCTGATACGGCTTGCCGAGGTAGTCGTTGACGCCGATGGCCATGGCGCGGTCGCGGTGTTTTTGACCCGTGCGGGAGGTGATCATGATGATCGGCAGATGCTGCAAGCGTTCGTCGGCGCGCACTTGGGTCGCCACTTCGAAGCCGTCCATGCGTGGCATTTCGATGTCCAGCAGCATCAGGTCGGGCATGTGTTCTTCCAGCAGTAGCATGGCGTCGACACCGTCCTTGGCGGTCAGTACGTTCATGCCGTGGCGCTCCAGCAGACGGCTGGTGACCTTGCGCACGGTGACCGAATCATCGACCACCAGCACCAGCAACGGCCGTTGCGCCTCGGGCTCGACGTCCTGTGTCACCGGTCGTTGCGGCACCTGCGCTTGCATCGCGCGGATCGGCGCCAGCAAGTCGAGAATCAGCACCACCCGACCATCGCCGAGAATCGTCGCACCGGACAAACCCTGCACTGCGGCAAATTGCGGGCCGAGGCTTTTGACCACGATTTCCCGGGTGCCGGCCATGGCGTCCACCTGCACCGCAACGTGCCGTTCGTTGCACTGCACCAGCAATACCGGCAACGGCAGGCTCTGGCCCAGCAGTTTCGGGCGGGTACTGGTTTTCAGCAGATCGCCGAGGTAGCACAGCTCATAGCGTTGCCCGGCGTATTCGTAGCTCGGTGGATCGAGCCGGTAATGCCCTTCGAGTTCGTTGGGCAGCACGCGAACGATGCCATCGATGGTGTTCAGCGGGATCGCGTATTGATCCTCCCCGCACTGCACCATCAGCGCGCGGTTGACCGACACGGTGAACGGCAGGCGAATCCGGAAATGCACGCCCTGCCCCGACGTCGAGTCGATGCTCATGGTCCCGCCGAGCTGCCGGACTTCTTCGTGAACCACGTCCATGCCGACGCCACGCCCGGAGATCTGGGTGATTTTCTCGGCGGTGGAAAACCCCGGTTGCAGGATGAATTGCAGCACGTCGCGATCGCTGATGTCGCTGTCCGGGGCGAGCAAGCCGCGCTTAATCGCCTTGCGCCGCACGGCGTCCAGCGGCACGCCGGCGCCGTCGTCGCAGATGTCGAAAATGATGTCGCCACCCTCTCGCGACAAGTCGAGGGTGATCTTGCCCTGGGCCGGTTTACCGGCCGCGATCCGCACCTCGGCCGATTCCAGCCCATGGTCGACGGCGTTGCGCAGCATGTGCTCCAGCGGCGCGGCCATGCGCTCGAGGACGTTGCGGTCCATCTCGCCTTCGGCGTTGCCAACGATGAACTCCACATCCTTGCCCAGTTCGCTGGAAACCTGACGCACGATGCGTTTCAAACGCGGCAGCATTCGCTCGAACGGCACCATGCGCGTGCGCATCAGGCCTTCCTGCAATTCGGTGTTGATGCGGCCCTGCTGTTGCAGCAGGTTTTCCGCATCCTGATTGCGCCGGTCAAGGGTTTCCTTGAGGTCGAGCAGGTCGGAGGCGGACTCGAACAATGCCCGCGACAGCTGTTGCAACTGCGAGTGACGGTCCATCTCCAGCGGGTCGAACTCTTCATAACCCAGGCGTTCGGCCTCGACTTGCTGACGGCTGAGAATCCGCCCCTGGGTTTCGGTATCGAGGCGGCGCAACTGGTCGCGCATGCGCTCGATGGTGGTTTCCATTTCGCTCAGGGCCACCCGCGCATCGTTGACCTGTTGTTCGATACGGCCACGGAAGATCGAAGTCTCCCCGGCCAGGTTGACCAGGTCGTCGAGCAACTCCGCCGAGACCTTGACCGTGTCGGCGCCTTCGGGTTGCAACGCGGCTGGCTCGGCTTTGGGCGCTGCGGGCATCGCCGCCGGTGTCGGTGTTTCGGGCACCGCCGGGTGGCTGAAATTCTTGATCGCCTCGATCAGCTGATCGGCCGGTGGAAGTGGCTGACCGGCGCGGGTGGCGTCGAGCATCTGCGCCAGTCGGTCATGGCTGCTTTGCAACAGCGTGAACAGCGCCGCGGTCGGTTGCAGCGCGCCAGCGGACAAGCCTTCGTAGAGGAATTCCAGCTCATGGGCCAGGTCGCCGATCGTCGCGATTTCCACCATTCGCGCGCCACCCTTGAGGGTATGCAGGTCGCGCAGCAGGGTTTCCACTTCCTGACGATTCGAAGGCTCGGCCTGCCAGCGCAACAGCGCCGCGCCGGAGTTTTCGATGATGTCGAAACCTTCTTCGAGGAAGATGTCCAGAAGCTCGGGATCATGCCCCGGCGAGTCGTTGCTGGCCGCCGGTTCGATCACCTCGGCACTGCCGGCATTACCCAGACGAAACTCACGAATGGCCTCGATCAATTCGCCCGGATCGCCCAACGGACGGTTGTGCTGCAACTGTTCGAGGAACACGGCCAGTCGGTCATGGCTCTGTTGCAGCAACTGCGCCAGCGCTTCGCTGTGGCTGTAACGGCGGTCCACCAGGCCTTCGTAAAGGCTTTCCAGTTCATGGGCCAGATCGCCGACCGGCTCGACCTCGGCCATCCGCGCACCGCCCTTGAGGGTGTGCAAATCGCGCTGTAAAGACAGTAGCGGCGCGGCGTTTTCCGGGTCGCTCAACCAGCGATGCAAGGCCTGGCCGGCGCTTTCAAGGATATCCACCGCTTCCTCAAGAAAGATCGAAACGATTTCGTCGTCCAGATCCACCTCAGTCGCGGCCTGCTCCAGCTCGGCCGTGGCGCTGCCCAGTTCTCGAATACTCAGGGTGCGGCTGCCATCACTGCGAATCAGGCCCATGGAGGATGGGTCGAGACTCTCATCCAGCAAGTCGCGCAGGGCCCGCACCCGCTGCGGTTGCGCAGTGACTTCCTGGCCGGCAGCCAGTTCATCGAGCATGTTGATCAGCGCTTCGTGGGCACTTTGTGCTTCGTGGAAGAACCTGTCGCTGACCGCCAGGCTGCTTTCTTCCACAGCGCCATAGAGATCGAGCAAGGCTTCACAGAGTTCATCCACCGGATGCAGGTCGGCCAGGTGCGCGCCTTCGCCGAGTGTCGTCAATTCGTCCAGCAGTGCGCTGAGTTCCTGGCGCTCGCCGGGATGCTGCTGCCAGCGCTGCAACAGGCTTTCGGCGTCCAGCAGGATGTCCATGCCCTGGGCGAGGAAGTTGTTGATCAGTTGCGGGGCGCGTTTGATCCGCAGCCCCGTGCCGGGCGCGCTCGACAGACTTTGCAGATGTTCGGCCAGCAATGTCCGGGTGCGTTCAATCAACGAACGGGCGCCGGGGATTTCGGCCAGCGGGTCGCTCTTGAGCTGTCGCAGCCCCAGGCGGAACAAGCCTTCGGCTTCCAGCAGCAACTCGACTTCGTCGAGGTCGAGGGCAATCCGGTGCGCCTTGTACTCCCGGGCCAGTTGATCCAGCGACGCCGCCAGCTCGGCAATCGGCAGCACGCCGGCCATCGACGCGCTGCCCTTGAGGGTGTGCAAGGCTCGCTGCAACTCGTCGCTGGCCTGCAGCGGTACGTGCTCGGCGGCCTGATCGAGGAAGCGATTGAGGCTGTTCAAATGGGTTTCGGCTTCGTTGCGGAAGATCTCCAGCAACAGCGGATCGAGCGCCGCGACATCCTGCGCGTCCTCATCGGACAGCGGCTCATCACCCTTGGCGAGGGCATGGGCGCGGGCAGCCAATTGATCGACATCGTTGCGCTGGCGCTGGGCGTTGGCGGCGAACTCGGCCACCAGTTCCGGCAGCAACTTCAGCGCGTCGCCCACCAGTTGCTGCACTGCAGGCAAAGGTGCAACGCTGTGTTCAAGCACGCGGTTGAGCAGGTTTTCCACCGCCCAGGCCAGCTCGCCCAGCACCAACGCGCGGACCATCCGGCCACTGCCCTTGAGGGTGTGGAAGGCGCGGCGTAATTCACTCAAAACCGATGTGCTGTCGGGATTGGCCGACCAGAGCGGCAGGTACTCCTGGAGGATTTCCAGAACCTCGTCGGTTTCTTCGAGGAAGACTTCCCGCAGTTCATCGTCCACCGGTTGTTCATCGGCGGGCGGCGGCAACAGACTACCGGGCATCGTCAGTGCCGGCGGGTTGACGGACGACACCGGGCTGGCCAGTACATCGGCCAACGACTGGACGGTTTCGGGGTCGTCCAGCTCCTGCATGTCCTGCATCACCAGGGCTTCACTGGGGCTGAGCACATCCTCAAGCTTCGGCACGTGCTGTTCGCTGGGGAAACAGCCGAGTGCGGCCAGGCCTTTTTCCGCAACGTCGAGCAGTTGTTCACCGGGCGCTTCGGGGTCGTCGCTGAGGCGCTCCAGGTAATACTCGATGCTGGTGATGACGTCAGCCAGGCTGTCCAGTTGCTGCCAGCCGGGCTGCCCCGGGTCCACCAATAGATGCTCGCGGATGAAACCGTTACAGGCCTCGACCAGGCTCGCCGCGCGGGCCAACGGAATCATCGCCAGCGCACCGCGCACTTGGGTCAGCAATGCCGGCAACGGTTGCAAATGCTGACGGTCCCAGTCGGCGTCGATGTAGTCGACGATCATGTCCTTGGCCTGCTGCAGGCAGATGCGCGCTTCCTTGATCACGATCTGGTGGATCTGCGTCAGGTCGGTGGTCGGCAGACGGCTGTCTTCCTGGCTTTCCGGCTCCACGGTGCCGACCATGCCGGCCAGGGTCGCTTCGACGTAGAGCAAGGCCCCGGCGACGTCCATGAGGGTCGCGTCGTTAGGTTCGCGCTGGCCCTGGGCGAGGCTCAGCACCACCGCCAGTTGATCGATGATGACCTTGCGCGGCTGGCCGAAACCGAGCACCGCCAGGGTGTCGGCGATTTGCCGCAGGGGCGCCAGCAGGCTTTCGAGGTCCGAGGTGTGCTGGCGGTCGCTGCGCACGAACAGGTCCAGGCGCTCCTTGACCCGCACCAGCTCTTCGCACAACGCCGCCAATACCGAACGCATGGCATCGCGATCAGGGCCGGCCAGCCTCGCCCGTTCTTCATCGACCATCGCACTGTCGGGTAGCGCGTCGTCCAGTGAGTAGCGATCTTTCATGGTCAGCATCTGCCCGGTGGGGTGTTCGGCCTTGGCAATATAGAACAACAAACTCTTGAGCAGCTCTGGCGGTGCCGGTTGATTGATCGCGGGCATGCCTTGTTCGAGCAGACGCTTGAGCTCTTTGTCGGCCTCCTTGAACAGGCTGCGCAACGCGGGGCTGTTGGCGATCGAGCCATTGCGCATGCCTTCGACCAGCGCCGAAGCGACGTGCCATAACGGGCTCAGCGGCGCATTGCCGCACAGCCCTTCAAGGCGTGCAAAAACCCTGGACAGGTAAGCCAAGTGGGTTTCGTCATCCTGCTCGCGCAGCAAGCCGACCAGCGCCATCTGCAGCATTTGCCGCAACTTGCGCAGCACATTCGGCAAGTCGGACGGCTCCAGCAGCGCCAGGGCTTCTTCGCTCAGGGGCGGCAGTTCCGGCAGTTGCGGGCTGAACAGGCTGGTTTCCGACAACAGGCTTTCGCCACGGGCACTGCGCAGGTCGTTGATCAGCGGCAACACCACCAGCGGCAGGTCACGCCGGGCGCCTTGCACCCGGTCGAGGTAAGTCGGCAATTGCCCCAGGGCATGCAGCAGCAAACGAATGGCCTCGTCGCGATGGCTGACGCGGTTCTGCTGCAAGGCGCTGGTCAGTTGCTCGATCTCTTCGGCGAGCAGCGCCGCGCCGTAGAACTCGACCATCTGCAAACTGCCGTGCACCTGATGGACACAGGCCAGGCACTCACTCAGCGCGTGCGTCGCCTGCGGGTCGTCGATCAGGGTTTCGATCGCCCGATGAGCCTGCTTCAGCGTTTCGGCAATCTCGCCCTTGACCCATTCGAGGGCCACATAGTCGTGCCGATCACCCATAACTACTCCAATCAAATGCATACGCCCTGAGGCGGTTCAAGCGTTGTCCGCAGCTTGCGCAGGCTTGGCCGGCAAGGTGAAACCGGACACCGAACGCCGCAGCTGGCTGGCCATTTTCGCCAGGTTGCCAATGCTCTCGGCAGTGGCGGTGGAGCCGGACGAGGTCTGCGTGGTGATCTGCTGGATCACGTTCATCGTCAGGGAAATCTGGCCGGCCGAAGACGTCTGTTGCTGCGCGGCGTTGGAAATACTCTGGATCAATGCCGCGAGGGTCTTCGATACGCCTTCGATTTCTTCCAGGGCCACTCCGGCATCCTGCGCCAGACGCGCGCCGCGCACCACTTCGGTGGTGGTCTGCTCCATGGAAATCACCGCTTCGTTGGTGTCGGTCTGAATTGCCCGCACCAGCGTTTCGATCTGCCGGGTCGCCGCGGACGAGCGCTCGGCCAGCCGCTGTACTTCGTCGGCCACCACCGCAAAACCGCGCCCGGCGTCACCGGCCATGGACGCCTGAATGGCCGCGTTGAGGGCGAGGATGTTGGTCTGATCGGCAATGTCATCGATCAAGCTGACAATGTCGCCGATTTCCTGAGAAGACTCACCGAGGCGCTTGATGCGCTTGGCGGTGTCCTGGATCTGCTCGCGAATATTGTCCATGCCGTGGATGGTGTTGTGCACCACTTCGTTGCCCTTGTTGGCAATTTCCACCGAGCGCTCGGCCACCGCTGAGGATTCGGCGGCATTGGCCGAGACCTGATCGATGGACTCGGCCATGTCGTTGATCGCCATGGAGGCTTCGGAAATCTGCTGCGCCTGATGCTCCGAGGCCTGGGCCAGGTGCATCGCGGTGGCCTGGGTTTCCTGCACGGCGGCGGCGACCTGGCCGGCGGTGAGGTTGATGGTCGCCACCAGATCGCGCAACTGGTCGACGGAATAGTTGATCGAGTCGGCGATGGTCCCGGTGAAGTCTTCGGTCACCGAGGCGGTCACGGTCAGGTCACCGTCGGCCAGGTCTTCAATTTCGTCCAGCAGGCGCATGATCGCGCTCTGATTGCGCTCGTTCTTCTCAGCGGTTTCACGCAACTGACGGTTGGTTTCGCGCACCATCACCAGGCCAATGAGAATGATCGACATCAACGCGAGCAAACCCAGCACGTAGCCGCCGATGGTATCGGTGTTGCGCCCGCCGGCGAGGTTTTCGAAACGGCTGGCCAAGTGCGAAGCTTCATCGAGCAGGGTTTGCGACAGGGTAAAAATGTTGCTGGCCGATTCGCGGACCTTGAACAGCTCCGGCGAGGTTTCGAGGATTTCGTCCACCGAACCCGAGACGAATTCGAACAGTTCGGAAATCTCGGTCAACCGGGCACGGGCATCGCGGTCTTCGACCTGGCTGATTTTCAGCGCCGCATTGCCCTGAAGCATGCCGTTGAGCACCTGGCCAAAACGCGCCGCATCGCGACCGAAGGCGTCGGCGGCCTGCTGCGAGTTTTCGTCGCCGGACAGCACGGTGTTCACTGCACCGAGAATCCGCTCGGCCAGCAGCGACTGACGCTGGGCCATCGCCACCTGAGCGGCCGGGGCGCCACGTTGCAGGAGGGTTTCGACGACCTTTTCGTACTCGACCTGCAATTGCGGCACGGTTTCGGCCAGCGTCGCGGCGACTTGATGCAATGACAACACGGTCTGTTCGCTGGAGAGAATGGCGTCGGTGTTTTTCAGCAGCCGCTCCCAATCCAGCTGTACCGCGCGCATTTCCGGGCGCACGGTGGACGGTGCCGGCGGCAGGCCGGTGGAGGGATCGCCTTTCTTCAGATAGCCCCAACGCAGGGCGAAGTCGTTGCGCGCATCGCTGAGCAACTTGAACGCCGCGGCCTTGCCAGCGGCGGCTTCGGTGGCGTTCTTGGCGATGCGTTGCGACAGCACCCGCAGCTCACCGGCGTGGCCGATGTACTGCTTGTCGTAATTCGCCTGGGTGTTGAGGTACGCGAAGTTGGCGAACAGCAGCATGATGAAGATGATCAGCGCGATGAACAGCACGATGATCTGCGACCGGCTGCGCGACCCTTCCGGCGTACCTGCGTTTGCTTTAATCATCGGTCCTCGCCTGTCCTGCCCAATTCAACCTACTCCCCGGCTACAGCGCTACATTCATGAAACCTTGCGACTGCGCCAACGCAAACGGGCTGAACACCTGCCAATTCTGTTCACGCTGAAAGCGGCCTTTGACGAACGGCGCGATCGGCCCCTGCAGCTCGTCCATGGGCACCGGCTCCAGGCTGTCCTGGGCAAAGTGCTGCAAGCCGAAGACCTCATCGACCAGCAACCCGGCGAACACGTCGTTGTGCTCCACCACCAGTATCCGCCGCTGCTTGCGCAGGGCCGACAGTTCATGGCCGGCCTCATAACCATAAAAGAAGCCGTACACATCCATGATCGGCAGCAGCCGCCCACGCAGGTTCGCTACGCCCTTGACCCAGGGCTTGACCCCCGGCATTTGGGTAACGCGCGGTTCGTGCAGGACTTCGCTGACTTCGCCCATGGGCGCGACGTACCCGTGCTCGCCCAAGCGAAAACCGATGCCGCTCCAGCTGTCCTGTCGAGTCGGCTGGGACGGCAGGTCCGCCGCCAGCAGACGACAACGTTGATCAATCTGCAGCAGCAGTTCGAAGGCCGTCAGCGACTCGGTCATGGCCGGACGATCAACCGGCCAGCACGTTGTTCAGCGTCTTGATCAGGGTGTCTTCATCGACCGGTTTGGTCAGGTAGTCCTTGGCGCCCTGGCGCGTGCCCCAGACTTTGTCGGTTTCCTGATCCTTGGTGGTGATGATGATCACCGGGATGTGCCCGGTTTCCGGGTCTTTGGTCAGCTGACGGGTCGCCTGGAAACCGTTGAGGCCGGGCATGACGATGTCCATCAGTACCGCGTCGGGTTTTTCCTGACGGGCCAGGGCCACGCCGTCGGCGCCGTTTTCGGCTTTCAACACTTCATGACCGTGCTTTTCGAGCATGCCGGTCAGTTTGTACATTTCGGTCGGCGAATCATCGACGATCAGAATACGTGCCATGGTCTTCCCCATTCTTGTCGACGCAAGGCCCACTGGCCGAGCGTCACTGTGCGTGTCCTACTGCGGCGAAACGACAGCAAAGCCCGGTACGTGGGCCTGAATCGCGTTCAGCAGTTCTTCCTTGCTGAAAGGCTTGGTCAAAAACTGGTCGGAGCCGACGATCCGCCCCTTGGCCTTGTCGAACAACCCGTCCCTGGACGACAGCATAATCACTGGCGTGGACTTGAACGCACTGTTGTTCTTGATCAACGCGCAGGTCTGATAGCCATCCAGACGCGGCATCATGATGTCGACAAAGATGATGCCTGGGTGATTGTCGGCAATCTTGGCCAGGGCATCGAAACCATCGATTGCGGTGATGACTTCACAGCCCACGTTTTTCAACAGCGTTTCGGCGGTGCGACGAATCGTTTTCGAATCATCGATCACCATGACCTTCAAGGCGCTGGAATGCTGTTCCATAGGGGCTCTACCGTCGCCTTTGTGAATCAATTTGTCCGTTTGCGGCCCGAAACCCTTGATACTCAAGGGCCAAGACGGCATGGCAGCCTTTTTAGCACAGTCTCCCCGTCCAATCTATCGGGTGACCTGTGCGGTGGTTTTTCCTTGACCGGGAACCCACTCAGCGCCACTCTGACGCCACTTTTTCATCGCACTTTCCACCCCAATTTCGAGGAAAACCCCATGAGCGTTCGCGTCGGGATTGTCATGGATCCTATCGCCAGCATCTCCTATAAAAAGGATAGCTCGCTGGCCATGCTGCTGGCCGCGCAAAAGCGTGGCTGGGAACTGTTCTATATGGAACAGCGCGATTTGTATCAGGCCGAGGGCCAGGCGCGCGCGCGGATGCGTCCGCTGAAAGTCTTCGCCGACCCGCACAAGTGGTTCGAGCTGGGCGCCGAATCCGACGCATTGCTGAGTGACCTGGACGTGATCCTGATGCGCAAGGATCCGCCGTTCGACATGGAGTTCGTCTACTCCACTTACCTGCTGGAGCAAGCCGAGAACGCTGGCGTGCTGGTGGTCAACAAGCCGCAAAGCCTACGTGACTGCAACGAGAAGCTGTTCGCCACGCTGTTCCCGCAGTGCACGCCGCCGACCATCGTCAGCCGTCGCCCGGACGTGTTGCGTGAATTCGCCGACCATCACGGTGACGTGATCCTCAAGCCGCTGGACGGCATGGGCGGTTCGTCGATCTTCCGTCATACCGCCGGCCACCCGAACCTGTCGGTGATCCTCGAAACCCTGACCCTGCATGGCAAGCAGCAGATCATGATCCAGGGCTACCTGCCGGCGATCGTTGATGGCGACAAGCGCATCCTGATGATCGACGGCGAGCCTGTGGATTATTGCCTGGCGCGGATTCCGGCAGCAGGCGAAACCCGTGGCAACCTCGCCGCCGGTGGCCGTGGCGAAGCCCGACCGCTGACCGAGAAAGATCGCTGGATCGCCGCGCAAGTCGGCCCGACCCTGCGCGAGAAGGGCTTGCTGTTCGTCGGTCTCGACGTGATCGGTGAGCACCTGACCGAAATCAACGTCACCAGCCCGACCTGCATTCGCGAGATCGATAACGCGTTCGGCACCGACATCGGCGGCCAGTTGATGGATGCCATCGATCAGAAGCTCAAGGCTCGTTGATCGAGAACAGCCAAGAGACAACCAACATTGCGTTATCATCGCCGGCCTGTAAAAAACGCGATGTTGGTTTTCTTGTCATGACACTCCCGTCCGATCTGCCCCCTGAACTCGCCCATCGTGGCGTGCGCCCGGCCGATCGCCTCGGTTTTACCCTGTTTCTCGCGGCACTGATTCACCTGGCCTTGCTGTTGGGCGTCGGGTTCACCATGGTCGAACCCAAGCAAATCAGCAAAACCCTGGAAATCACCCTCGCCACCTTCAAAAGCGAAACCAAGCCGAAAAAAGCCGATTTCCTCGCTCAAGAGAATCAGCAAGGCAGCGGCACCCTGGATAAAAAGGCCATTCCAAAGACCACCGAGGTCGCGCCCTTCCAGGACAACAAGGTGCAGACGGTCACTCCGCCGCCAACCGCCAAACCCCAAGTGCAGGAAGCCGCGCCCAAGGCCGCCGTGACGACTGTCGCGCCGAAGCCGAAAAAAGCCGCGACCAAGCAGGAAGACGTCAAGACCGAGACCAAGCCCAAGGTCGAAGCACCGACCTTCGACAGCTCACAGTTGTCCAGCGACATCGCCAGCCTGGAAGCGGAACTGGCCAACGAGCAACAGCTGTACGCCAAACGCCCGCGCATCCACCGCTTGAGCGCCGCGTCGACCATGCGCGACAAGGGTGCCTGGTACAAGGATGAATGGCGCAAGAAGGTCGAGCGCATCGGCAACCTCAACTACCCCGACGAGGCCCGACGCAAACAGATTTATGGCAATTTGCGCCTGATGGTCTCGATCAATCGAGACGGCTCGCTGTATGAAGTATTGGTGCTGGAATCGTCCGGCCAACCGCTGCTGGATCAGGCGGCGCAGCGCATCGTGCGGCTGGCCGCGCCGTTCGCACCGTTTACCGGGGATCTGTCGGACATCGACCGCCTGGAAATCATCCGCACCTGGAGGTTTGCGCGCGGGGACCGGTTGTCCAGTAATTAGCCGGAAGATTTGCAGTGATCGAGCCAATGCCTTCGCGGGCAAGCCCGGATCAAAAAGACACCTGCACAGGCATTTCCTGTGCATCCTCAGCTTGTCAGTTCGCCCCTCCAACGCCACACTAGCGCTCATGAAGAACGTCAGCCCCAGCTACCTCAAGCATCACTTCCTGATCGCCATGCCCCACATGGCCGACCCGAACTTTGCGCACACCTTGACCTACATCGTCGAGCACACGGCCAATGGTGCCATGGGGCTGGTGGTCAACCGTCCGCAGGACCTGAACCTGGCCGATATCCTCGAGCAATTGCGCCCCGATATCGAACCGCCAGTGCTCTGCCAGCACGTGCCGATCTTTATCGGCGGCCCGGTGCAAACCGATCGCGGCTTTGTCCTGCACCCGTCGGGAAAAACCTATCAGGCTACCGTTGATCTGGATGGCGAGTTGTCGCTGTCGACCTCCCAGGACGTGCTGTTCGCCATCGCCGATGGCGTCGGCCCCGCGAAAAGTTTGATCACCCTCGGCTATGCCGGTTGGGAAGCCGGGCAACTGGAAGCCGAACTGGCCGACAACGCCTGGCTGACTTGCCCGTTCCATGCCGACATCCTGTTCAACACCAGCAGCGAGTTACGTCTCGAAGCGGCGGCCAAGCACCTGGGTATCAACCTCAGCCTGCTCACCAGCCAGGCGGGGCACGCCTGATGGCCCTGCGGCTGATTCTGGGTTTCGACTACGGCACCAAGCAGATCGGCGTTGCGGTCGGCCAGGTGATTACCGGCCAGGCCCGCGAGCTGTGCACCTTGAAGGCACAAAATGGCATTCCCGACTGGAATCAGGTCGAAGCCCTGATCAAAGAGTGGAAACCCGACGCCGTGGTGGTCGGCCTGCCGTTGAACATGGACGGCACGCCCAGCGACATGTGCCTGCGGGCCGAAAAATTCGCCCGGCGCCTGAACGGCCGCTACAACCTGCCCTTCTATACTCACGACGAGCGCCTGACCACCTTCGAGGCCAAGGGCGAACGCCTGGTCCGTGGCGGCCAGAAAGGCAGTTACCGCGACAACCCGGTCGATGCCATCGCCGCCGCCCTGCTACTGCAAGGCTGGCTCGACGAAAACACCGCACTGTTCGAATCCTCAAGCACCTGATCCTGACGAGTCGCTGCGCGTCTCTTTTAGCTACAACCCGAGCCCCCACCCAGGCGCTCTACCCCAAAAGCAGGGCTCGGGACCAAGAAGGAGCAAACCATGAGCCTGCCTAATCCCGCCGAACTGATCAGCCAGATGGCGATCCGTCTCAAGGCTTACCTGGAAAACCGTGGCATCAGCGAACCGCGTTATATCGGTATTCGGACCGGTGGCATCTGGGTCGCTCAGGCGTTGCTCAAGGAGTTGGGCAGCGACGCGCCGCTGGGCACCCTTGATGTGTCCTTCTACCGCGACGACTTCAGCCAGAGCGGCCTGCACCCGCAAGTACGCCCTTCGGCGCTGCCCTTCGAGATCGAAGGCCAGCATCTGGTGCTGATCGACGACGTACTGATGAGTGGTCGGACCATCCGCGCCGCGATGAACGAACTGTTCGACTACGGCCGCCCGGCCAGCGTGACGCTGGTGTGCCTGCTGGACCTGGACGCCGCTGAGCTGCCGATCCGCCCGAATATAGTCGGAGCGACCCTGTCACTGGCGGCCCACGAACGGGTGAAGTTGTCCGGTCCGGAACTCAAGCTCGAACTGCAAGACCTCGCCCTTTAATTCGCCCTATTGAGAGTCCCCCTCGCGATGACGCCTCTAGAAACCAAGCGCCCGCTGCAGCTCAATGATCAGGGCCAGCTACGCCACTTCCTCTCGCTCGACGGTTTGCGCCGCGAGCTGCTGACGGAAATCCTCGACACCGCCGACTCGTTCCTCGAAGTCGGCGCCCGGGCGGTGAAAAAAGTCCCGTTGTTGCGCGGCAAGACCGTGTGCAATGTGTTCTTCGAGAACTCCACCCGCACCCGCACCACCTTCGAACTGGCAGCCCAGCGGCTGTCGGCTGACGTGATCACCCTGAACGTGTCCACGTCATCGGCGAGCAAGGGCGAAACCCTGCTCGACACCCTGCGCAACCTCGAAGCCATGGCCGCCGACATGTTCGTCGTGCGTCACGGTGATTCTGGCGCGGCGCACTTCATTGCCGAACATGTCTGCCCGCAAGTGGCGATCATCAACGGTGGCGACGGCCGTCACGCGCACCCGACCCAGGGCATGCTCGACATGCTCACCATTCGTCGGCACAAGGGTGGCTTCGAAAACCTCTCGGTGGCCATCGTCGGCGACATCCTGCACTCGCGGGTGGCGCGCTCGAACATGCTGGCCCTGAAAACCCTCGGCTGCCCGGACATCCGCGTGATCGCGCCGAAAACCCTGCTGCCGATCGGCATCGAGCAATACGGTGTGAAGGTCTACACCGACATGACCGAAGGCCTGAAAGACGTCGACGTAGTGATCATGCTGCGCTTGCAGCGTGAGCGCATGACCGGCGGCCTGCTGCCGAGCGAAGGCGAGTTCTACCGCCTGTTCGGCCTGACCACCGCGCGCCTGGCCGGTGCCAAACCCGATGCCATCGTGATGCACCCTGGGCCGATCAATCGTGGGGTGGAGATTGAGTCGGCGGTGGCCGACGGTCCGCACTCGGTGATTCTCAACCAAGTGACCTACGGCATCGCGATTCGTATGGCCGTGCTGTCCATGGCCATGAGCGGGCAAACAGCCCAGCGCCAATTCGAGCAGGAGAACGCCCAGTGAAGCTCAGCATTCTCGGCGCACGCGTTATCGATCCGGCCAGCGGCCTGGATCAAGTGACTGACATCCATGTTGAAGCCTGCAAGATCGTCGCCCTTGGCGCCGCTCCGGCCGGTTTTGTTGCCGTCGACACCATCGACGCCAAGGGCCTGGTGGCCGCCCCGGGCCTGGTTGACCTGAACGTTGCCCTGCGCGAGCCGGGCTACAGCCGCAAAGGCTCGATCGCCAGCGAAACCCGCGCAGCTGCCGCCGGCGGCGTGACCAGCCTGTGCTGCCCGCCGAAAACCAAACCGGTGCTGGACACCTCGGCCGTGGCCGAATTGATCCTCGACCGTGCTCGTGAGGCCGGCAACACCAAAGTTTTCCCGATCGGCGCCCTGAGCAAAGGCCTGGACGGCGAGCAGCTGGCCGAACTGGTCGCCTTGCGCGATGCCGGCTGCGTGGCTTTCGGCAATGGCCTGGAGAGCTTCCGCAACACCCGCACCCTGTGCCGGGCGCTGGAGTACGCGGCGACGTTCGACCTGACGGTGATTTTCAACTCGCAGGATCACGACTTGGCCGAAGGTGGCCTGGCCCATGAAGGCCCGACCGCAAGCTTCCTCGGTCTGCCGGGCATTCCGGAAACCGCCGAAACCGTGGCCCTGGCCCGGGATCTGCTGCTGGTCGAGCAAAGCGGCGTACGTGCGCACTTCAGCCAGCTCACCAGCGCGCGCGGCGTAGCGCTGATCGCTCAGGCCCAGGCTCGCGGGCTGAAGGTCACGGCGGATGTGGCGTTGTATCAACTGATCCTCACCGACGAAGCGCTGATCGACTTCAGCAGCCTCTATCACGTCCAGCCGCCGCTGCGCACCCGCGCCGACCGCGACGGCCTGCGGGCAGCGGTGAAGTCCGGTGTGGTATCCGCCATCTCCAGCCATCACCAGCCCCATGAGCGCGACGCCAAGCTGGCACCGTTCGGCGCGACCGAACCGGGCATCAGCAGCGTTGAACTGCTGCTGCCGCTGGCGATGACCTTGGTGGAAGACGGTTTGCTCGACCTGCCGACGCTGTTGGCACGCCTGAGTGCCGGCCCTGCCGAGGCGTTGCGCCTGCCGGCAGGGAAATTGGCAGTAGGTGGCGCGGCAGACATCGTGCTGTTTGACCCGACGGCCTCGACCGTGGCCGGTGAAACCTGGCTGTCCAAGGGCGAAAACTGCCCGTTCATTGGCCACAGCCTGCCGGGCGTGGTGCGTTATACCCTGGTGGATGGGCGGATCAGCCACCAGGCGTAAAACCCTGTGGCGAGGGAGCTTGCTCCCTCGCCACTACTTACTGGAAGGCGCCTCTGTTCTGCGCGTTACGAATTGAAATCTGATCGTTCAGCGTCCAGAAGTCATACAACACCCCAGAAAGAACAACCCGCCCGTGACCAGGTACAGCAACCCGCTGATCCACTTCCCCTGATACATCCGGTGTACGCCGAATACCCCAAGGAACGTCAGCAGAATCCACGCGACGTTGTATTCGATGGGGCCGGCGGTAAAGCGCAGGTCTGCTTCACGATCCATGGCCGGAATCAGGAACACGTCGATCAACCAGCCAATACCCAGCAGGCCCAAGGTCAAAAACCAGATCGTCCCGGTCACAGGCTTGCCGTAATAGAAGCGGTGAGCCCCGGTAAAACCGAAAATCCACAGCAGGTAACCGATCACTTTGCTGTGCGTGTCTTGTTGTGAAACGGGTTGTCGATAGGTGTTCATGGATGGCCTCGATTCACGCGATAGAGAAATATTCTTGAATTCTTTGTGACTTTTTTACAGGCAGCCGACATACGGCGAATGCTACCTTGGGTCCCGTCAAAGCCTTGTAACACCTGACTTGTGTCCGACAATTGCGCCAAATTGCCGCTTATTTGGTTCCGTTGACCCCAAGGTTGAATCGACCAACGGCCTCGGAAGGGACAAAAAAGCTGTTATAAAGTTGCGCGCTAACCCATACGAGCCTTGCCTAATGCGTCCATTTTTCAAGACATGGCTAACCATTTGCCTATTATTGCCTCTGGCCGCCCACGCCACCAATCGTGAGCAACGTCTTCCGAACGTTAATGGTTACACCCCAAAATCCCATGTTTCTGCTCCTTCGAGCAAAAACCAACAGACGGTAAAACGCTCCACCCAACTGAGCCGCGCCAACGGCAAGCTGGTTCCGCCGATGGCGACCAAGGAAAGCAGCAACGTGTTGAGCCGCGCGGTAAACGTGCTCGGCACACCTTATCGTTGGGGTGGCAGCAGCCCAAGTAAAGGGTTCGATTGCAGCGGCCTGGTGAAATACGCGTTCAACGACGCGACCTTCGACCTGCCACGCACCTCCAATGCCATGGCCAGCGGTCACGGTGAGAAAGTCGATCGCAACGAACTGAAGCCAGGCGACCTGATCTTCTTCAACATCAAGAGCCGCCGGGTCAACCATGTGGCCATCTACCTGGGCAACGACCGCTTCATCCACGCACCACGCCGTGGCAAGTCGGTAAGCATCGACACCCTGAAGAAGCCGTATTGGGACAACCACTACGTGGTTGCCAAGCGGGTTCTGCCAAAAGAACCGAATCAACTGCGCGTCGTACAGCGCTGATCCGATTGTGGTGAGGGGGCTTGCCCCCGTTGGGCCGCGGAGCGGCCCCAAAACCTGCCACCAAGCGTTACTAGAAAGACCGCATCGCCCGAGTTTGCGACTGCTTCGCAGCCGAACGAGGGCAAGCCCCCTCGCCACAGGTCGCGCTCCAACCCTCAAAAATTATCCGGCGACCGCGCCTTCTCCCGCGCATGCTCGCGACTGATCACGCCCTTGGTCACCAGATCCTTCAGGCACATATCCAGCGTCTGCATCCCCAGCGACCCACCGGTCTGAATCGACGAATACATCTGCGCCACCTTGTCTTCACGGATCAGGTTACGGATCGCCGAGGTGCCGAGCATGATTTCGTGGGCGGCAATCCGCCCACCGCCGATTTTCTTGATCAGTGTCTGGGACACCACCGCCAGCAACGACTCGGAGAGCATCGAGCGCACCATCGATTTCTCGTCACCCGGAAACACGTCCACCACCCGGTCGATGGTTTTCGCCGCCGAGGTGGTGTGTAGCGTGCCGAATACCAGGTGGCCGGTCTCGGCGGCGGTCAATGCCAGCCGAATAGTCTCCAGGTCACGCATTTCCCCCACCAGAATCACGTCCGGGTCTTCACGCAGGGCCGAGCGCAGGGCCGTGGCGAAGCTGCGTGTATCGCGATGGACTTCTCGCTGATTGATCAGGCATTTGCGCGATTCGTGGACGAACTCGATGGGGTCTTCGATGGTGAGGATGTGGTGATGGCGATGGTTGTTCAGGTAATCGATCATCGCCGCCAGCGTGGTGGACTTGCCGGAACCGGTCGGGCCGGTCACCAGCACCAGGCCCCGGGGCGCTTCGGTAATCTTGCGAAACACGTCCCCCATGCCCAGATCGTCCATGCTCAGGACCTTCGACGGAATGGTCCGGAACACCGCGCCCGCGCCACGATTCTGGTTGAAGGCATTGACCCGGAAACGCGCCACGCCGGGCACTTCGAAGGAAAAGTCGGTTTCAAGATGCTTCTCGAAGTCCACCCGCTGGAGGTCGTTCATGATGTCGTAGATCAGGTCATGCACTTCCTTGTGGTCCAGGGCCGGCAAGTTGATGCGTCGCACATCGCCATCGACACGGATCATCGGTGGCAGGCCGGCGGACAGGTGCAGGTCGGACGCGCCTTGTTTGGCGCTGAAAGCCAGCAGCTCAGTGATATCCATAGCGCTCCTCAATTCCAGTAGAATGCCGCGAACCTTCAGACCGCTGGCGCCTCTTGATGTCCACGATAGCAGACAACACTCTTCAGGTTAGTTCACGCATCCAGGCAGCAGCCAAAGCCGCCCACCGCGATGAGAACAGCATCCAGCTATTGGCCGTGAGCAAAACCAAGCCCGCCGAGGCCCTGCGTGAAGCCTATGCCGCCGGGATCCGCGACTTTGGCGAAAACTACCTGCAGGAAGCCTTGGGCAAACAGCTCGAATTGGCCGACCTGCCCTTGATCTGGCACTTCATCGGCCCCATTCAATCGAACAAGACTCGTGCTATCGCCGAGCATTTCGACTGGGTGCACTCCGTGGATCGTTTGAAAATCGCACAACGCCTGTCCGAACAGCGCCCTGCCGATTTGCCGCCCTTGAACATCTGCATCCAGGTCAACGTCAGTGGTGAAGCCAGCAAATCCGGCTGCACCCCGGCCGACCTGCCCGCCCTGGCCGATGCCATCAGTGCGCTGCCGCGTTTGAAATTGCGCGGGCTGATGGCGATTCCCGAGCCGACTGAAGATCGCGCCGCCCAGGACGCCGCTTTTGCTGCCGTGCAGAGCCTGCAAGCCAGCCTGAACCTGCCACTCGACACACTTTCCATGGGCATGAGCCACGACCTCGAGTCGGCCATCGCCCAGGGCGCCACTTGGGTCCGTATCGGTACGGCCCTGTTTGGCGCCCGCGATTACAGTCGACCATGAACATGGCTGACTCACCTCTCTATAAGGACCTGACATGAGCAAGACTCGTATTGCCTTTATCGGAGCCGGCAACATGGCCGCCAGCCTGATCGGCGGCCTGCGCGCCAAAGGTCTGGACGCCGCGCAGATCCGCGCCAGCGATCCGGGCGAAGAAACCCGTGCCCGCGTGAAAGCCGAACACGGCATCGAAGTGTTTGCCGACAACGCCCAAGCCATTGAGGGCATGGACGTGGTCGTGCTGGCGGTCAAGCCACAGGCGATGAAAGCCGTTTGCGAAGCCATTCGCCCAAGCCTCAAGCCGAACCAGCTGGTGGTGTCGATTGCGGCCGGCATCACCTGCGCCAGCATGAACAACTGGCTGGGGGCCCAGCCGATCGTGCGCTGCATGCCCAACACCCCGGCGCTGGTGCGCCAGGGTGTGAGCGGTTTGTACGCCACCGCCCAAGTGAGCGCCGAGCAACGCCAGCAGGCCCAAGAGCTGCTGTCGGCAGTCGGCATCGCTTTGTGGCTGGACGAAGAACAGCAACTGGACGCGGTCACCGCCGTTTCCGGCTCTGGCCCTGCGTATTTCTTCCTGCTGATCGAAGCCATGACCGCCGCTGGCGTGAAGCTCGGCCTGCCACCCGAAATCGCTGCACAACTGACCGTGCAAACCGCGCTGGGCGCTGCACACATGGCAGTCGCCAGTGATGTCGACGCCGCTGAACTGCGTCGCCGCGTGACCTCGCCTGCGGGCACCACCGAAGCGGCGATCAAAGCGTTCCAGGCCGGCGGCTTCGAAGCCCTGGTGGAAAAAGCACTCGGCGCCGCCGCGCACCGCTCGGCCGAGATGGCCGAACAACTGGGCAAATAAGGAGCCTTACATGATTGGATTGAACACTGCAGCGATTTACGTGCTGCAAACCCTCGGCAGTTTGTACCTGCTGATCGTGCTGCTGCGTTTCGTGCTGCAACTGGTGCGCGCAAACTTCTACAACCCGCTGTGCCAGTTCGCCGTGAAAGCCACCCAGCCACTGCTCAAGCCACTGCGCCGGATCATCCCGAGCCTGTTCGGCCTGGACATGTCCTCGCTGGTGTTGGCAATCCTCGTGCAACTGGCGTTGATGGCCCTGACCCTGCTGCTGACCTTCGGCACCACCGGTAACCCGCTGCAATTGCTGATCTGGTCGCTGATCGGCGTAACGGCGCTGTTCCTGAATATCTTCTTCTATGCCCTGATCATCAGCGTGATCCTGTCCTGGGTCGCGCCGGGCAGCCACAACCCCGGCGCCGAGCTGGTGAACCAGATCTGCGAGCCGGCCCTGGCGCCGTTCCGCAAGATTCTGCCAAACCTCGGCGGCCTGGATATCTCGCCGATCCTGGCGTTCATGGTGCTCAAGCTGATCGACATGCTGGTGATCAACAACCTCGCAGCCTTGACCATGATGCCGCAGATCCTGCGCCTGCTGATCTGATCCGGTGAGCTACTTTCGCTGGGACGGTGATGACCTGATTCTGGAATGTCACCTGCAACCTGCGGCCCGCAGCGATGATTTCTGCGGACTGCACGGTGATCGCCTGAAGATCCGTCTGACGGCGCCGCCGGTCGAGGGCAAGGCCAATGCGTACCTGATGGCGTTTCTGGCCAAGGCGTTCGGGGTTTCCAAGAGCCAGGTCAGCCTGATCAGCGGCGAGTTGAACCGGCAGAAGCGAGTGCGGATCTGTTCGCCGAAGAAGCTGCCGGATTTGCCGGATCTGGTGCGCCCGGCCTGACCTCAATGTGGCGAGGGAAAATCAGGCCCGGCCTTTGCTTGCCGCTAGCCACAGCGGTCTTTAGACTTACGCCTCATTTCAATGAGAGCAGGGTCGATGCCAGCTGCCTTCCCCCCCGATTCTGTTGGTCTGGTGACGCCGCAAGTGGCGCACTTCAGTGAACCCCTGGCCCTGGCCTGCGGTCGTTCGCTGCCCGCTTATGACCTGATCTATGAAACCTATGGCACGCTGAACGCCACGGCGAGCAATGCCGTGCTGATCTGCCATGCCTTGTCCGGTCACCATCACGCCGCCGGCTTCCACAGCCCCGACGACCGCAAACCCGGTTGGTGGGACAGCTGCATCGGCCCCGGCAAACCGATCGACACCCGCAAATTCTTCGTGGTCAGCCTGAACAACCTCGGCGGTTGCAACGGCTCCACCGGCCCCAGCAGCGTCAATCCGGAAACCGGCAAGCCGTTTGGCGCCGACTTCCCGGTACTGACCGTGGAAGACTGGGTGCACAGCCAGGCACGCCTTGCCGACCTGCTCGGCATCGACCAATGGGCGGCGGTGATCGGCGGCAGTCTGGGCGGCATGCAGGCCTTGCAGTGGACCATCACCTATCCGGATCGCGTGCGGCACTGCCTGGCGATCGCCTCGGCACCGAAACTGTCGGCGCAGAACATCGCGTTCAACGAAGTCGCACGCCAGGCGATTCTTACCGACCCGGAGTTCCACGGCGGTTCATTCCAGGAATACGGGGTGATCCCCAAGCGCGGGCTGATGCTGGCGCGAATGGTCGGGCACATCACGTACCTGTCCGATGACTCCATGGGCGAAAAATTCGGCCGCGGTCTGAAGAGCGAAAAGCTCAACTACGACTTCCACAGTGTCGAGTTCCAGGTCGAAAGCTACCTGCGCTATCAGGGTGAAGAGTTTTCCGGGCGTTTCGACGCCAACACCTATCTGCTGATGACCAAGGCGCTGGACTACTTCGACCCTGCGGCGAACTTCGACGATGACCTGGCGAAAACCTTCGAAGGCGCGAAAGCCAAGTTCTGCGTGATGTCCTTCACCACCGACTGGCGTTTCTCCCCTGCCCGCTCTCGGGAGCTGGTGGACGCGCTGATGGCGGCCAGGAAAGACGTCTGCTATCTGGAGATCGACGCTCCGCAAGGCCACGATGCCTTCCTGATTCCGATCCCGCGTTACTTGCAGGCCTTCAGCAATTACATGAACCGCATATCGCTTTGAGGAAGACATGAGAGCCGATCTGGAAATCATCCAGGAATGGATCCCCGCCGGCAGCCGCGTGCTCGACCTCGGCTGCGGTGACGGCGAGCTGCTGACCTGGCTGCGTGACCACAAGCAGGTCACCGGCTATGGCCTGGAAAACGACCCGGACAACATTGCCGAGTGCGTCGCCAAAGGCATCAACGTCATCGAGCAGGACCTGGACAAGGGCCTGGGCAACTTTGCCAGCAACAGTTTCGACATCGTGGTCATGACCCAGGCCCTGCAAGCCGTGCATTACCCGGACAAGATCCTCGACGAAATGCTGCGGGTCGGTCGCCAGTGCATCATCACCTTCCCCAACTTCGGCCACTGGCGCTGCCGCTGGTACCTGGCGAGCAAGGGCCGGATGCCGGTTTCGGAGTTTCTGCCGTACACCTGGTACAACACGCCAAACATTCACTTCTGCACCTTCGAAGACTTTGAAGCGCTGTGTCGCGAACGTGAAGCCAAGGTCATTGATCGACTTGCCGTGGATCAACAGCATCGACACGGGTGGGCCAGTAAGCTATGGCCTAATCTGTTAGGTGAGATCGGTATCTATCGCGTCAGCAGCCCCGGTCTGCCGGACCACAAGGTCGCGGTCTGAATCACGACACTTCGAGGAGAACGATCATGGGTCGTCTAGCGCTGTTTGTACTTACTGCCTGCCTGAGCGTCACCGCCATGGCCGCCGACGTCATCAAAAGCGAACGCCAGGAAACATTTGGCGATGTGACAGTGCACTACAACACCTTCAACTCGACTTATCTGACACCGGACATCGCCAAGGCTGCCGAGCTGATCCGCAGCAAGAACCAGGGCGTGATCAACGTGTCGGTGATCAAGGACGGCAAACCGCAAACCGCACAAGTCAGCGGGACGGTCAAAGACCTGACCAGCCAAAGCGTCCCATTGCAGTTCAAACAGATCACCGAAACCGGCGCGGTCTACTACATCGCCCAGTATCCGGTGCCACAGCAGGAAATCCGCACCTTTGAAATCAAGGTGCAGACCGGTGACAAAATCAACACCATCAATTTCAACCAAGAGCTCTTCCCCGGCGAATGATCAATTTCACGCAACTCGTACTGGCCAGCCATAACGCCGGCAAACTCAAGGAACTCCAGGCCATGCTGGGCGAATCGGTGCACTTGCGCTCGATCGGCGAGTTCAGCAGCGTCGAGCCTGAAGAAACCGGCCTGTCGTTCGTCGAAAACGCCATTCTCAAGGCCCGCAATGCCTCGCGTATTTCCGGCCTGCCGGCCTTGGCCGACGATTCGGGGCTGGCGGTGGATTTCCTCGGCGGTGCGCCGGGTATCTATTCGGCCCGTTATGCCGACGGCAAGGGCGATGCGGCGAATAACGCCAAACTGCTCGACGTCATGAAAGACGTGCCGCAAGCCGAGCGCGGCGCGCAATTCGTCTGCGTGTTGGCGCTGGTGCGTCATGCCGACGATCCGTTGCCAATCCTTTGCGAAGGCCTGTGGCATGGGCGCATCCTGACCCAGGCCAGCGGTGAGCACGGTTTTGGCTACGATCCGCTGTTCTGGGTGCCGGAGCGCGAGTGCTCCAGCGCCGAGCTTAAGCCCAGCGACAAGAACCAGATCAGTCACCGCGCCCGTGCAATGGATCTGCTGCGCCAGCGTCTGGGCTTGAAATGACCATTGAATCGTCCGCGTCGCCGCTGATCTTCGGCGGCGCGCAATCGCCTCGGGCCGCTTTGCCTGTGCTGCCGCCCTTGGCGCTGTACATCCACATCCCGTGGTGTGTACGCAAATGCCCTTATTGCGACTTCAACTCCCACACCGCCAGCCCGGTGCTGCCGGAACAAGAGTATGTGGACGCCCTGCTCTCCGACCTCGATCAGGACCTGCATGCGGTCTATGGCCGCGAACTGAGCTCGATCTTCTTTGGTGGCGGTACGCCGAGCCTGTTCAGCGCCGAGGCGTTGGGCCGTTTGCTCAAGGGTGTCGAGCAACGTATTCCGTTTGCCAGCGACATAGAAATCACCCTGGAAGCCAACCCAGGAACGTTCGAGCAGGAGAAATTCCGCGCTTACCGGGCGCTGGGCATCAATCGCCTGTCGATCGGTATCCAGAGCTTTCAGGAAGAAAAACTCAAGGCGCTGGGACGGATCCACAACGGCGATGAAGCCGTGCGGGCCGCCGACATGGCGCGCCAGGCTGGCTTCGACAACTTCAATCTGGACCTGATGCACGGTTTGCCCGATCAGACGCTGGACGATGCCCTGAGCGACCTGCGCCAGGCCATCGCCCTGAAGCCGACGCACCTGTCCTGGTATCAGCTGACCCTGGAGCCGAACACGGTGTTCTGGAACCAGCCGCCGACGCTGCCGGAAGATGACGCCCTGTGGGACATTCAAGAGGCCGGCCAGGCGCTGTTGGCCGAACACGGTTACGCGCAGTACGAAGTCTCGGCCTATGCCCAGCCCGGCCGGCCAGCGCGGCATAACCTCAATTACTGGAGTTTCGGCGACTTCATCGGCATCGGCGCCGGTGCCCACGGCAAGCTCAGCCATCCAGACGGGCGCATCGTACGCACCTGGAAGACTCGCCTGCCGAAGGATTACCTCAATCCGGCCAAAAGCTTCAAGGCTGGCGAGAAAGCGCTGACCAACGAAGAACTGCCGTTCGAGTTCCTGATGAACGCCTTGCGCCTGACCGAGGGTGTCGAAGCGCGGTTGTATACGGAGCGCACCGGGCTGCCCCTGGAAAGCCTTGCCGAAGGCCGCCGAGAGGCCGAACAAAGTGGCTTGTTGCAGGTCGAACCGTCACGTCTGGCAGCCACGATGCGCGGACAACTCTTTCTCAATGACTTGCTGCAGACTTTTCTGACATAAGGAAATCGAATGGATCTGGTACTCGACCTGCTCGCCACCGTGTCCCGCTGGAGCCGTAGCAACCTGTCGGAAATCTCTCTGGCGCTGGTGGGCTGCCTGCTCGTGCTGTTTGGCGCCGACCTCAAGGGCTGGGTCGACCAACGCCTGGGCAGCATCGCTGGCGCCTTGCGCATCCCGCTGATGGCCCTGCTGTGCATGGTCGGCAGCGGCGTAGCGCTGATCTATGCCACGCCATGGATCATCAAAGGCCTGAGCCAGTTCAACAACTACAGCCTGGCGCCGGTGTTGTTGGTGGTGCTGGTGTTGATCGGGGTTGTGGCAGACCGCCGCTGACTTCGAATAACACACAAAAAAATGTGGGAGCGGCGCACCGCCGCTCCCACATTTTGTATTGCGTTACGGCTTAGGACTGCTTTTCGAACTTCAGATCCCACACGCCATGCCCAAGACGTTCGCCGCGGCGTTCGAACTTGGTGATCGGGCGTTCGGCCGGGCGCGGGACGCACTTGCCGTCTTCGGCGAGGTTGCGATAGCCCGGAGCGACGTTCATCACTTCCAGCATGTACTCGGCGTACGGCTCCCAGTCGGTGGCCATGTGCAACACACCGCCGACCTTCAACTTGCTGCGCACCAGCTCAGCGAACGATGCCTGAACGATACGACGCTTGTGGTGACGGCTCTTGTGCCACGGATCCGGGAAAAACAGCATCAGGCGGTCGAGGCTGTTGTCGGCGATGCAACGGTTGAGCACTTCGATCGCATCGCAATCGTAGACACGCAGGTTGGTCAGGCCCTGAGTCAGCACGCCATTGAGCAGCGCGCCAACACCCGGACGGTGAACTTCAACGCCAATGAAATCCTGCTCCGGCGAGGCCGCGGCCATTTCCAACAGCGAATGGCCCATGCCGAAACCGATTTCCAGCGAGCGCGGCGCCGAACGGCCGAACACCTGGTCGAAATCCACCGGCGCATCGGCCAGAGGCAGCACGAACAGCGGAGCGCCCTGCTCCAGGCCGCGTTGCTGGCCTTCGGTCATGCGCCCGGCGCGCATCACGAAACTCTTGATGCGGCGGTGTTGGCGCTCTTCGCCTTCTTCCTGCTGGATAGGCGTGTCGTTTGATTCAGTCATCAATGGCTCTTACTTGATCAGACCATCCAGCGGCGAGGAGGCGCTGGCATAGAGTTTTTTCGGCATGCGGCCCGCGAGGTAGGCCAGACGACCTGCCACGATGGCGTGTTTCATGGCTTCAGCCATCATGATCGGCTGCTGGGCATGGGCGATGGCCGAGTTCATCAGCACCGCTTCACAGCCCAGCTCCATGGCGATGGTGGCGTCGGAGGCAGTACCGACACCGGCATCCACCAGCACCGGAATTTTCGCCTCTTCGAGGATGATCTGCAGGTTGTACGGGTTGCAGATCCCCAGGCCCGAGCCGATCAAACCAGCCAGCGGCATGACTGCGATACAGCCGATTTCCGCCAGTTGACGGGCAATGATCGGATCATCGCTGGTGTACACCATCACGTCGAAGCCTTCCTTGACCAGCACTTCGGCGGCCTTGAGGGTTTCGATCACGTTGGGGAACAGGGTTTTCTGATCCGCCAGCACTTCCAGCTTCACCAGGTTGTGGCCGTCGAGCAGCTCACGGGCCAGGCGGCAGGTGCGCACGGCTTCAATGGCGTCGTAGCAACCGGCAGTGTTCGGCAGGAAGGTGTAGCGATCCGGCGACAGGACTTCGAGCAGGTTCGGTTCGCCCGGGTTCTGGCCGAGGTTGGTCCGGCGCACGGCGAAGGTGACGATCTCGGCACCCGAAGCCTCGATGGCCAGGCGGGTTTCTTCCATGTCACGGTACTTGCCGGTGCCTACCAGCAAACGCGACTGGTAAGTACGACCGGCCAGGACGAAGGGCTTGTCGCTACGAACGATGCTCATGGGAAATCCTCTGTTGGGGTGAGGTTCTTGCACAATGATTCTGTGGCCGCTCGGGCCGGGCGGCTAGCCGCCGCCGATGGCGTGTACCACTTCGACCGAGTCGCCGTCGTTCAGCGTGGTTTCAGCGTGCTGGCTGCGCGGGACGATATCCAGATTGAGCTCGACCGCCACCCGGCGCCCGGTCAGTTCCAGACGGGTCAGCAGGGCCGCAACGGTTTCACCGTCGGGCAGTTCAAGGGATTCGCCGTTCAACTGAATGCGCATGCCGAATGCCGCCATCATTTTTAGGGGCTGGCATTCTAGCCCGATCAGACTTGGCGACCCAAGCCATTCGTCACGAAATGGACTGCGTGGTCAGCTCAGCCGCCAGGCGGCTAGCCCCAGGCAAACCCAGCCGACCAGAAACGCGAGGCCGCCGAACGGTGTAACGATCCCGAGCTTGCTGATGCCGGTCATCGTCAGCAGGTACAGGCTGCCGGAAAACAACACAATGCCGAGAGCAAAAGACGCGCCGGCCCAGGTAATCAGACGACCGGGAATCTGCGTGGCCAGCAATGCAACACCCAGCAACGCCAAGGTATGCACCAGTTGATAAGTGACGCCCGTGTGGAAAATCGCCAAATACTCAGGCGTCAGGCGGTTTTTCAGGCCGTGGGCGGCGAATGCGCCCAAGGCAACGCCGGTGAATCCGAAGAAAGCGGCAAGCATCAGAAAGCCACGCAGCATGAAGAACTCCAGTCAGACTCGATCAGCAGGGTCTGTATAATGGCCGGCTCAACGGGTTCGGCCAAGCCATCTCTATGCTGCAGATAATTTTCCGTCGTTTCACAAAGGCCCTGCTCTGGTTCGCGGTCGGCAGTGTTTTGCTGGTTCTGCTGTTTCGGGTGGTGCCGCCACCAGGAACGGCGTTGATGGTCGAGCGCAAGATCGAATCCTGGGTCGACGGCGAGCCCATCGATCTGCAACGCACCTGGAAACCCTGGGATGAAATCTCCGACGACCTGAAAGTCGCGGTGATTGCCGGTGAAGACCAGAAGTTTGCCGAGCATTGGGGCTTTGATTTCAGCGCGATTCAGGCGGCGTTTGCACATAACGAGCGCGGCGGCTCGATTCGCGGCGCAAGCACCCTGAGCCAGCAAGTGTCGAAAAACCTGTTTCTGTGGTCTGGCCGCAGCTGGCTGCGTAAAGGCCTGGAAGCCTGGTTTACCGGGCTGATCGAAGTGTTCTGGCCCAAGCAGCGGATTCTTGAGGTATACCTCAATAGCGTCGAGTGGGATGAAGGTGTGTTCGGCGCCGAAGCGGCGGCCCGGCATCACTTTGGCGTGGGCGCTGGTTCGCTGTCCCGGCAGCAGGCAAGTTTGTTGGCCGCGGTACTGCCGAACCCGCGGGTGTGGAGTGCCAGCCATCCGACTTCTTACGTTGCAAGGCGGGCGGGGTGGATTCGCCAGCAGATGAATCAGTTGGGCGGGGACAGCTATCTGGTCGGCCTCAACGATTCCCGCCGGGCGCCATGGGCTCAATGACACCGAAGATCCCACAAAGTCGACGCTAAACCGGAAATTGGGCAGAAACAAAAACGCCCCGATCAATGATCGGGGCGTTTTTTATTGCCTTCGCGCGGGTTACGCAGCGATCGACAACTTGAGCTTGTTCATCGCGCTCTTCTCGAGCTGACGAATACGCTCGGCCGACACGTTGTACTTCTGCGCCAGGTCGTGCAGCGTGGCTTTTTCTTCTGCCAGCCAGCGCTGATAGAGAATGTCGCGGCTGCGGTCGTCCAGCACTTCAAGCGCTTCGTGCAGGTTGTGGTTGGAGTTGTCGCTCCAGTCGGCATCTTCCAGTTGACGGGCCGGATCGTACCGGTGGTCTTCCAGGTAGTTGGCCGGCGATTGGAAGGCACTGTCGTCGTCCGCTTCCGCGGCCGGGTCGAAGGCCATGTCATGGCCGGTCAGGCGACTTTCCATCTCACGCACTTCCCGCGGCTCTACGCCGAGGCTTTCCGCCACACGGTGGACTTCCTCGTTGTTCAGCCAGGCCAGACGTTTCTTCTGGCTGCGCAGGTTGAAGAACAGCTTGCGCTGAGCCTTGGTGGTCGCGACTTTGACGATCCGCCAATTGCGCAGGATGAACTCGTGGATTTCCGCCTTGATCCAGTGCACCGCAAAGGACACCAGGCGCACACCCATTTCCGGGTTGAAACGCTTGACCGCTTTCATCAGGCCGACGTTGCCTTCCTGGATCAGGTCAGCCTGGGCCAGGCCGTAACCGGAATAGCTACGGGCAATGTGTACGACAAAACGCAGGTGGGCGAGCACCATCTGCCGAGCCGCCCCCAAATCCTGCTCATAATAGAGACTCTCGGCCAGTTCACGCTCCTGCTCCGGCGTCAGCAATGGAATGCTGTTCACCGTGTGCACATAGGCCTCCAGGTTCGCACCCGGGACCAGAGCATATGCAGGTTGCAAAGAATTGGTCATACGAAAAAACCTCCGACTTACATAACTCGTGCAGTTCAGCACTGCGAAAATTGACCGGAAACCAAAAAACAAGTTCCCATAAACGCTGAAAGGTCAATACGAGCAAAATGATATTACTTTGGCGCAAGCTCCCGCAGGTGGCGTGCGACTGCAATCCATGCACCGATATACCCCAACAGCACCGCGCCAAGCAAGAGCGACAGACCGTCGGCAACTGGCACTCCGGCCAGCGCAAAATCACTGCCGTACAAACCGGCCAGTCCAACCACCGCGTCGTTCAGCCAGTTCAGGCCGAACGCCAATACGCCCCAGGAAAGAATCCCCGCACCGAAGCCATATAGCGCGCCCATGTACAGAAAGGGCCTGCGCACATAACTGTCCGTGCCGCCGACGAGTTTAATCACTTCTATCTCTGTGCGGCGGTTTTCAATATGAAGACGAATGGTATTGCCTATCACCAAAAGTAATGCAGAAACCAAAAGCACGGTCAGACCGAAGACAAAACGGTCGCCCAGCTTGAGGATGGCCGCCAGACGCTCGACCCAGACTAGATCAAGTTGCGCCTGTTGTACCTTCGGCAACTCGGAAAGTTTTTGTCGTAATGCTTCAAGCGCAGGCTTGTCGACCTCTTTCGGAGTCACCAGGACCACGCCCGGCAGCGGGTTTTCCGGCAGTTCCTTAAGGGCTTCGCCCAGACCGGACTGCTGCTGGAATTCTTCCAGCGCCTGATCGCGACCCACGTATTCGGCATCCGCTACGCCCGGCATGCCCTTGATCTGCTCACGCAACGACTCACCCTCGGCAGGGCTGGCCTCAAGTTGCAGATACAGGGAAATCTGCGCCGCACGCTGCCAGGAGCCACCGAGACGCTCGACGTTATTCAGCAAAAGTGACAGACCCATCGGCAAGCTCAGGGCCACCGCCATCACCATGCAGGTGAAAAAACTGCCGATCGGGTGCTTGCCCAAGCGACGCAAGCTGTCCAGCAAACTGGCGCGATGACTTTCGATCCAGGCGCGGAACAGCGTGGCGAAATCCGGGCCATCGTCATCGTCGCGTTTTTTCTTCTGCTGTGGTTGCGGGTCGGCGGCCTTCGGGGCCACACGCTCGGAAACCTTGGGGCTACGTGTCGCACTCATACGCCGGCCTCCCCGTCGCCGATCAATCGGCCACGCTGCAGGGTCAGCATGCGATGACGCATGCGGGCAATCAGCGCCAGGTCGTGACTGGCGATCAGCACGCTGGTGCCCAGACGGTTGATGTCTTCGAACACGCCCATGATTTCTGCCGCCAGACGCGGGTCGAGGTTACCGGTCGGTTCATCCGCCAGCAGCAAGGCCGGGCGGTGAACGATGGCGCGAGCGATGCCGACGCGCTGCTGCTGGCCGGTAGACAGGTCGCCAGGGTAGAGATCGGTTTTGTCCGAGAGCGCCACGCGCTCCAGGGCCGAGTCCACGCGCTTGACGACCTCGGCCTTGGACAGGCCAAGGATCTGCAACGGCAACGCGACGTTATTGAACACCGTGCGATCGAACAGCAACTGGTGGTTCTGGAACACCACGCCGATCTGCCGGCGCAGGAACGGAATCTGCGCATTGCTGATGGTGCTCAGGTCTTGCCCGGCCAGCAGCAATTTGCCGGTGGTCGGACGCTCCATGGCCAGCAACAGCCGCAACAAGGTGCTTTTACCGGCGCCGGAATGGCCGGTGACAAACAAGAATTCGCCCCGACGGACTCGAAAGCTCAGCTCATGCAAGCCGACGTGACCGTTCGGGTAGCGTTTACCGACCTGTTCGAAACGAATCATGAACGCTCCCGCTCGGCAAACAATGCCTGGACAAAGGGTTCTGCTTCAAAAGTACGCAAATCGTCGATGCCTTCACCAACGCCGATGTAACGGATCGGCAAGCCAAACTGCTTGGCCAGGGCGAAAATCACCCCACCCTTGGCGGTGCCGTCGAGTTTGGTCAGCGCCAGGCCGGTCAATTCGACGGTCTGGTTGAATTGCTTGGCCTGGTTGATGGCGTTCTGGCCGGTACCGGCGTCGAGCACCAACAGCACCTCATGAGGCGCGTCGGCATCGAGCTTGCCGATCACCCGGCGAACCTTCTTCAACTCTTCCATCAAATTGTCTTTGGTGTGCAGGCGACCGGCGGTGTCGGCGATCAACACATCAATGCCACGGGCCTTGGCGGCCTGCACAGCGTCGAAAATTACCGAAGCCGAGTCGGCGCCGGTGTGCTGGGCGATCACCGGGATCTTGTTGCGCTCGCCCCAGACCTGCAGTTGCTCGACCGCTGCGGCGCGGAAGGTGTCACCGGCGGCGAGCATGACTTTCTTGCCTTCCAGTTGCAGCTTCTTCGCCAGCTTGCCGATGGTGGTGGTTTTGCCGGCACCGTTGACGCCGACCACCAGAATCACGAACGGCTTGTTCTGCGAGGTGATTTTCAGCGGCTGCTCGACCGGTTTGAGCATCGCTGCCAATTCGGCTTGCAGGGATTTGTACAGCGCGTCGGCATCGGCCAGCTCCTTGCGGGCGACTTTCTGAGTCAGGCGCTGAATGATCACCGACGTCGCTTCGACGCCGACATCGGCGGTCAGCAGACGGGTTTCGATGTCTTCGAGCAGTTCGTCATCAATGGTTTTCTTGCCGAGGAACAGGCTGGCCATGCCCTCGCCAATGCTGGCACTGGTCTTGGACAGGCCTTGCTTGAGACGGGCGAAGAAACCGGCTTTGGTCTCTTCGGTACGCACAGGCTCGACTGGAGTTTCGAGGGGCGCAACCGGTGTGGCGGCAACAGGAGCGATGACGGGTGCAGGCGCAGGCGCTGGAGCAACCGGAGCAACAAATGCTGGCACTGCCGGCTCTGGAACCACTGGAGCAGGTTCGGCCACGAACACGGGCGCAACGGCTGCCGGTGCAACGACTGCCGGCTCAACTACTGGCGCCCGAACCGGCTCCGGAGCAAACGCAGTCGGGGCCGGAATCGGTGGCGTGATGTGCGGCGCTTGCTCATCTTCAACCAACGCCACCGGCTCTTCCGCTACCGGCAAAGTCAGCCACGGCGTGGCAACTGGCGTCAGCGGCAATGGGGCCGCGACTTCGGTTTCAGGTACGAGCGCGGCCGCAGGTTGCAGCACCGGCTCGGCAATCGGCGCAGGCTTTTGCTCTATAACCGGTGCCGGGGTTGGCTCAGAAAGTGGCTGTGGCTGTTCGACAACGGGTTCCTGCGGCTTTTTGCGCAGCCATCCGAACAGGCTTTTCTTCTCACCAGCCGCAGCTGGGGTCTTCTTGTCGTCGTTGGAACCAAACATGGAGGACGGCTATCTCACGGTAGCGACGCGCCAAAAGGCGCCTCGGCAAATAAATAATTCGATGCTGAACAGACTGCGATTCATCCAGCTTGTTCACGCGCAACATTTTGTCGAGGAGCCAACGGCGCCTCAAAGGTCGACTAATACGAAGGACTGGAACGGCATCGTCGGCGAAAACGCAGAGTTTAGCTGACAAACTCAAAGCTTCTGCCGGTAACCCATACAACCTGCAAGCCGATCAAAGGCTTGATAGGCGTGGCCGCCAGTAAAACGGATCAGTATCCTAGCACCCTCTCGCCCGCCGACGCTAAGACCAAGCGGGCAGCCCAACAGGTTTAAAAACGAATGAATGCTCTAGCCCGCCGCGCTGCAGGCCTGCTGCTCAGCACAGTTTGTCTGCCCCTCTCGGCCCTGGCTGCCGATCCACAACCGACCCACGAATTCACCCTCGACAACGGCCTGAAGGTTGTCGTGCGCGAAGACCATCGTGCGCCGGTCGTCGTTTCCCAGATCTGGTACAAGGTCGGCTCCAGCTACGAGACCCCGGGCCAGACCGGGTTGTCCCACGCGCTGGAACACATGATGTTCAAGGGCAGCGAGAAAGTCGGCCCCGGCGAAGCCTCGCTGATCCTGCGCGACCTCGGCGCCGAAGAGAACGCTTTCACCAGCGACGACTTCACCGCGTATTACCAGGTGCTGGCCCGCGACCGTCTTGGCGTGGCCTTCGAACTGGAAGCCGACCGCATGGCCAACCTGCGCCTGCCGGCCGACGAGTTCACCCGCGAAATCGAGGTGATCAAAGAAGAGCGTCGCCTGCGCACCGACGACAAGCCGATGTCCAAGGCCTACGAACGTTTCATGGCCATGGCCTACCCCGCCAGCGGTTACCACACGCCGACCATCGGCTGGATGGCCGACCTCGACCGCATGAAAGTCGAAGAACTGCGCCATTGGTACCAGTCCTGGTATGTGCCGAACAACGCCACTCTGGTGGTGGTCGGCGATGTGACCCCGGACGAAGTCAAAACCCTGGCCCAGCGTTACTTCGGCCCGATCGCCAAGCGCGACGTGCCACCGGCGAAAATCCCGCTGGAGCTGGCTGAGCCCGGCGAACGCAAGATCACCCTGCATGTGCAGACCCAATTGCCGAGCCTGATGCTGGCCTTCAACGTGCCGAGCATTGCCACCGCCGAAGACAAACGCTCGGTGAACGCCCTGCGCTTGATTTCCGCCCTGCTTGACGGCGGCTACAGCGGCCGCATCCCGACGCAACTGGAACGCGGCGAAGAGCTGGTGTCCGGCGGGTCGTCGAGCTACGACGCCTATACCCGTGGCGACAGCCTGTTCACCTTGTCGGCTTCGCCGAACACCCAGAAAAATAAAACCATGGCCCAGGCCGAAGCCGGCCTGTGGAAACTGCTCGAACAACTGAAAACCACCGCGCCATCCGCTGAAGAACTGGAGCGGGTACGAGCGCAGGTCATTGCCGGCCTGGTTTTTGAGCGTGACTCGATCACCAGCCAGGCCACCGCCATCGGTCAGTTGGAAACCGTCGGCCTGTCCTGGAAACTGATGGACACCGAACTCGCCGACCTGGAAAGCGTGACCCCGCAAGATATCCAGAAGGCCGCCAAGCTGTATTTCACCCGCGAACGTCTCAGCGTCGCCCATGTACTGCCACAGGAGACGACTCATGAGTGAGCGTAAAAAGTCGCGTCTGGCCCTGATCGGCCTGATCGCTGTTGCACTGATCGGGTCTGCCGCCTTCTATCTGTCAAAACCCGACGAGTCCAACGCCAGCGAAGCCCTCGACAAGGCCAAGTCCAGCCAAAAGCTGCAATCGCTGGCCGAACTCGACGGCAAGGCCCCAAGCCATCGCTCGCTGAACGTGCAGACCTGGAATACCGCCGAAGGCGCCAAGGTATTGTTCGTTGAAGCCCGTGAACTGCCGATGTTCGACATGCGCCTGATCTTCGCCGCCGGCAGCAGCCAGGACGGTGATGCACCCGGCCTGGCGTTGCTGACCAACGCCATGCTCAACGAAGGTGTGGCCGGCAAAGATGTCGGCGCCATCGCTCAGGGCTTCGAAGGATTGGGCGCCGACTTCAGCAACGGCGCGTACAAGGACATGGCGCTTGCCTCCCTGCGCAGCCTCAGTGCCGTGGACAAGCGCGAGCCTGCCTTGAAGCTGTTCGCTGAAGTCGTCGGCAAGCCGACCTTCCCCGCCGACTCGTTTGCGCGCATCAAGAACCAGATGCTCGCCGGCTTCGAATACCAGAAACAGAACCCCGGCAAACTCGCCAGCCTGGAGCTGATGAACCGTTTGTACGGCGATCATCCGTACGCACACTCCAGCGACGGCACAGCCAAGAGTATTCCCCCGATTACCCTGGCGCAGTTGCGAGCCTTCCATCAGAAAGCCTACGCCGCCGGCAACGTGGTGATTGCGCTGGTAGGCGACCTGTCGCGCACCGAGGCCGAGGCGGTTGCCGCCCAGGTGTCCGCCGACCTGCCCAAAGGCCCGGCCCTGGCGAAAATCGAACAACCGACCGACCCCAAGCCCAGCATCGGCCACATTGAGTTTCCGTCCAAACAGACCAACCTGATGATCGCGCAACTGGGTATCGACCGTGACGATCCGGATTACGCAGCGCTGTCCATGGGCAACCAGATTCTTGGCGGCGGCGGTTTCGGCACCCGGCTGATGAGCGAAGTGCGCGAGAAGCGTGGCTTGTCGTATGGCGTGTATTCGGGTTTCAGCCCGATGCAGGCTCGCGGCCCGTTCATGATCAACCTGCAAACCCGCGCCGAAATGAGCGAAGGCACCCTGAAACTGGTGCAGGATGTGCTCGCCGACTACCTTAAGACCGGCCCCACCGAGAAAGAACTCGACGACGCCAAGCGTGAACTGGCCGGCAGCTTCCCGCTGTCCACCGCCAGCAACGCCGATATCGTCGGTCAGCTCGGCGCCATGGGCTTTTACAACTTGCCGCTGAGCTACCTGGAAGACTTCATGCAACAGTCCCAGAGCCTGACCGTCGAGCAAGTCAAAGCCGCACTGAACAAACACCTGAGCACGGATAAACTGGTCATCGTCAGCGCTGGCCCGACCGTGCCACAAAAGCCGTTGCCGGCCCCTACTGACAAACCTGCCGAGCAGCCGCTCGGGGTTCCGGAGCATTAATGGCCACTCGCCCAAAAAAACCTGTCCATAACGTGCATAACGGTGTGAACCAACTGCGCATCATCGGTGGCGAATGGCGCAGCCGAAAGCTGAGCTTCCCGGATGCCCCAGGCCTGCGCCCGACGCCGGACCGGGTGCGTGAAACCCTGTTCAACTGGCTCGCGCCTTACGTCGCCGGGGCCAAGGTACTCGATCCGTTTGCCGGCAGCGGCGCGCTGTTCCTGGAAGCCTTGTCCCGTGGCGCGGCCATGGGCCAGGCGCTGGACGCCAGCAACATCGCGGTGTCCAGCCTGAAAGAACATCTGGGCACCCTGCGCTGCACCAACGGCCAGGTACAGACTGCCGACGCCTTGCGCTATCTGGAAACCCAACCGGCCACGGCGTTCGACCTGGTATTCCTCGACCCGCCGTTCAATCAGAATCTGTTGCCTGTGGTTTGCACTCTGCTCGAAGAACGTCATTGGCTGGCCGACGATGCGTGGGTCTACACTGAAAGCGAAAGCGCACCGTCGATATTGGGTTTGCCAGAAAATTGGCGCCTGCATCGGGAGCAAAAATCGGGACGTGTGTACTACGCGTTGTGGCAACGTATGGCAGGGATCGCCGGCTAGTCCGGCCTGAGAAAACGGTGCGAAGCTCAGTCAGCTAACGCTGCGGGTACGCGCCGCAGCATCGAGAGCAATCGTGTCCCATCTGCCAGAACGTTTCACCCCTGCCTTCACGCCCGCCTACGGCCTGGGTAATCCGCACTTACAAACCTTGTGGGGACCGCTATGGCGAAAAACCACACATATCGAGCGTGAGCGCGAGCGATTGTGGCTTGAAGATGGCGATTTCCTTGACCTGGACTGGCACGGCCCACACAGCGCGAATGCACCGTTGGTGCTGGTATTGCACGGCCTGACCGGCTCGTCGAATTCGCCTTATGTGGCCGGCATGCAGAAAGCGTTGGGTGCCCAGGGTTGGGCCAGCGTCGCGTTGAACTGGCGAGGCTGCTCCGGCGAGCCCAATCTGTTGCCGCGCAGCTACCATTCCGGGGCCAGTGAAGACTTGGCCGAAACCATCAGGCACCTGCGCACCCAACGCCCCCTCGCGCCGCTGTATGCGGTCGGTTATTCCATGGGCGGTAACGTGTTGCTCAAGCATCTGGGTGAAACCGGCAGCAACAGCGGTGTACTCGGTGCGGTGGCAGTGTCGGTGCCGTTTCGCCTCGATCACTGTGCCGATCGTATCAGCCAGGGTTTTTCCCAGTTCTACCAAGCGCATTTCATGCGAGAGATGGTCGCCTACATCAAGAACAAGCAACGCAGATTCCAGCACGAGGGACATGAGGATGGCCTGGCGGCATTGGAGGCGCTGGGCTCTTTGGAGAACTTGCGCACCTTCTGGGATTTCGACGGCCGGGTCACCGCACCGCTCAATGGTTTCGCCGATGCCGCGGATTACTATCGTCGCGCTTCGAGTCGTTATTTCCTTGGAGAAATTCGCACGCCGACCCTGATTATCCAGGCGGCTGACGATCCGTTTGTGTTTCCGCATAGCCTGCCGCAAGCCGACGAATTGTCCGCCAGCACTCAATTCGAGCTGCAGGCCAAGGGCGGGCATGTCGGTTTCGTCGAGGGCTCGTTCAGGCAACCGGGTTACTACCTGGAGCGGCGCATTCCCCAATGGCTGGCCGCCACAGGGCGCAAGTAAACAGTGGAAGTCGATCAGGGCGAGTCGATCCACTTCTGGCAAACGGCACCGCTGGCCGGGGTCGAGTTGTTGTCTGCGCGCTACATTGAACACCGTTTCGCCCCGCATGTGCATGACGGCTATGTGATCGGCATGATCATGGCCGGCGCCCAGCGTTATCGCTATCGCGGTGCCGAGCATCTGGCGGGCAGCGGCACGCTGGTGCTGATCAATCCGGACGAACTGCACACCGGCCACAAAGGTACGGAAGACGGTTGGTTGTACCGGGCGTTTTATCCCGACAGCGGGCAAATTCTCTCGCTGCTGGAAGAGCTAGAACTGCCGAGCGACACCTTGCCGGTGTTTGGCGCCACGCTGTACCGCGACCCGGATCTGGTGAGGGGGTTCTGCCAACTGCATCGACTGCTGGAAAGTCCATCCACGGCCCTGCAGCAGCAAACGGTCTGGCGGGAAATGATGTTGTCGCTGTTGCAACGCCACGCAGCTGTTCCGATCGCCGGCAAACCCGGCAAGGAACACCGCGCGGTGACCTTGGCCAAAGAACGGCTGCAATCGCAATTGGCGGCGCCGCCCTCGCTGGAAGAACTGGCGGCGACGGTGAACCTGTCCCCCTTCCACTTCGCCCGGGTATTCCGCCGCGCCACCGGCATGCCGCCGCACGCCTGGCTGATGCAGCAACGTATCGCTCGGGCACGGGCGTTGTTACAGGACGGCTGTCTGCCGCTGGAAGTCGCGACGCAACTGGGTTTTGCCGACCAAAGTCATCTGAGTCGGCAATTCAAGCAGGTTTATGGCGTTGGACCGGGAGCGTATCGCAGCGCGCGGCAATTGCCCGACCATAGATGACAACGAAGATCCAAATGTGGGAGCAGGCCCGCTCCCACATCTGCTCTGCGCTTACTCGCCGGTGGCGACGCCTCGTGCAGGGTCGTTGATCCACTCACTCCACGAACCGGCATACAACGCCCCCAATGGATAACCCGCCAGGCACAGGGCGAACAGGTTGTGGCAGGCCGTCACGCCGGAACCGCAATACGCGACCAGCTCCGTCGGCGAACGATCACCGAGCTTCGCGGCAAACCGCTGCTTGAGCTGATCGGCGGGCAGAAAACGCCCGTCGCTGCCCAGGTTTTCTGTGAACGCGGCGCATTGTGCGCCGGGAATGTGCCCGGCAATCGGATCGATCGGTTCCACTTCGCCCTTGAAGCGCGGCAGGGCGCGGGCGTCGAGCAAGGTCAACGCGGGCTGGCCGAGACGTTTCTGGAGCTGTTTGGCGCTGAGCACCAGCGAAGCATCCGGCGTCCCGGTGAAGGTGCCGCGATTGATCGACGGCGGATCAAGACTCAGGGGTAATCCGGCGGCATGCCAGGCTTTCAGCCCGCCATCGAGAATGAACACACCGTCGCGCTTGCCCAGCCAGGCCAGCAACCACCAGGCCCGCGCCGCGTAGGCGCCTGGACCGTCATCGTACAAAACCACTTCGCTGTCGGCATTGATGCCCCAGGCTTGCAGGCGCTCGATCAGCTTTTCGGGTTCAGGCAACGGATGACGCCCGGTAACCCCCTTGACCACCGCCCCGCTCAGATCACGCTCGAGATCGGCAAAACTCGACCCGGCAATATGCCCTTCGGCATAACTGCGCTGACCATAATCCGGGTCTTCGAGGGCAAAACGACAATCCAGAATCACCAGCCCCGGGGTCTCCTTTTTCAGGTCCAACGCTTGCGGGCTGATCAGTTGCGCAATGGGCATAACGGGCTCCTGTGATGTTGTCAGTCTTGAATCCTAATGCACTTCTTCCAGCGCCTGGGCCAGTGGCACGTAAAATTCGTCGAACAGCGCATTTACCGCGTCGCGCGATTGATCGGTGACGAACCCGGCCTCAAGCACCAACACCTGATACACGCCGCGCTTAATAGCCTGTTCGCTCAAGTGGTTGGAGTTTTCCCGCGTGGTGCACAGAAACCGCACCCACGACGTGAGGATGATCCAGGCGTTCAGCGTCAGGGACTCGATCTGAACCTTATCCATGTTCAGGATGCCAGCGGCGACGAACCCTTCGTAAATGGCGGTGCCCTGGATCAGGCAGCGCTGGGAAAAGCGCCGGTAACGGGCGGCCAGCTCGGGATCGCTGTCGAGCAAGTGCTCGAGGTCGCGATGCAAAAAACGGTAACGCCACATGGCGGCGAGCAATTCCTTGAGGTAGAAGCGCTTGTCTTCGACCGTCGCGGCGCGGCCCTGGGGTGGGCGCAGGAAGCTGTCCACCAGGCTTTCGTACTCACTGAACAGCACAGCGATGATCGCCTGCTTGTTGGGGAAGTGGTAGTACAGGTTGCCCGGAGAAATCTCCATGTGGGCAGCAATGTGGTTGGTGCTGATGCTGCGCTCGCCCTGCTGATTGAACAGCTCCAGGCTGTTCTGCACGATGCGCTCGCTGGTTTTGATCCGAGGGGCCATGGCTTGAGCTTTAATTCAGAGTGCGGTGACGGGCATCTTACGACCTATCCGCGGGTGGATAAAACAAAGCTGCGTCAGGATGTCATTTGACTTTTTAGAGTACTGACTCTAAAAATCCCCTCATTACAATAAATCCGGAGCCGACCATGCCTGCTGACATCGCCTACCTGAAGAACTTGCAGCAGCCTCTGGACGAGCTCCAAACCCTGTTCGATGCTCAACGCGCTGCGTATACAGGCAACCCGATGCCGCCGGCAGCTCAGCGCCAACAATGGCTAAAGGCATTGCGGGACCTGTTGAGCAATGAGCGCCAGGCCTTGATCGACGCCATCAGCCAGGATTTCAGCCACCGTAGCGCCGACGAAACCCTGCTCGCCGAATTGATGCCCAGCCTGCAAGGTATTCACTACGCCAGCCAACACCTCAAAGGCTGGATGAAGGCCTCGCGGCGTAAAGTCGACATCGCCTTTCAGCCCGCGTCGGCCAAAGTCGTTTATCAACCGCTGGGCGTAGTCGGGGTGATCGTGCCGTGGAACTACCCGCTGTATCTGGCCATCGGGCCACTGGTGGGGGCGCTGTCGGCGGGTAACCGGGTGATGCTCAAACTCAGCGAATCGACCCCCGCCACCGGTTTGCTGCTCAAGGAATTGCTGGGGCGGATATTCCCTCAAGACCTGGTTTGCGTGGTGCTCGGCGAGGCCGACATCGGCGTGGCGTTCTCCCGGTTGCGCTTCGATCACCTGCTGTTCACCGGCGCCACCAGCATCGGCAAACACGTGATGCGCGCCGCCGCCGAGAACCTGACTCCAGTGACCCTCGAACTGGGCGGCAAGTCCCCGGCCATCGTTTCCCGCGATGTGCCGCTCAAGGATGCCGCCGAACGCATCGCTTTCGGCAAGACCCTCAACGCCGGGCAAACCTGTGTCGCCCCGGACTACGTGCTGGTGCCGGAAGACCGCGTCGGCTCCTTCGTCGAAGCCTATCGCCAGGCAATTCGCGGGTTTTATCCGACCCTGGCCGACAATCCGGACTACACCGCCATCATCAATGACCGACAACTGGCGCGGCTCAACGGTTACCTCAGCGACGCTACCAGCAAGGGCGCGCTGCTGATTCCGCTGTTCGATCAGGGCCAGGGCCGACGCATGGGTCATAGCCTGCTGCTCAACGTCAGCGACGACATGACGGTGATGCAGGACGAAATTTTCGGCCCGCTGTTGCCGATCGTCCCCTACAAGGATCTCGATGAAGCATTTGCCTACATCAACCAACGGCCTCGTCCGCTGGCGCTGTATTACTTCGGCTACGACAAGCGCGAGCAAAACCGCGTTCTCCACGAAACCCATTCCGGCGGCGTATGCCTCAATGACACCTTGCTGCACGTTGCCCAGGACGACATGCCGTTCGGCGGCATCGGCGCCTCGGGCATGGGCCACTACCACGGCCATGAGGGTTTCCTGACCTTCAGCAAGGCCAAGGGCGTGCTGATCAAACAGCGTTTCAATGCGGCGAAGCTGATCTATCCGCCGTACGGCAAATCCATTCAGAAACTGATCCAGAAGCTGTTTATCCGCTAACGATCAACACCGCCGGGTAATAACAATAATGAGCCCAAGCCTGTCCGACACACCCGCGCTGTCACGGCGCGGCCTGCTTAAATTCAGCCTGGGCGCCAGCGCCTTTCTGGCCACAGCCGGATTCGGCGCGAGCCTCAGCGGCTGCTCGTCGAGCACGGCGGCCAACGGTTTCGCGACTCTGCGCAGCGGTGACCTGTTGTTTCTGCGGGCACTGATCCCGGTAATGCTCGACGGTGCCGTGATCGTCGAGAAAATGCCGGCCGCCGTCGAAGGCACCCTCAAAAGCCTGGATTACAGCCTCGATCACCTGTCTGCGGAAATGCTCAAGCTGACCCGGCAATTGTTCGATGTGCTGGGGATGGGCATCACCCGCGGCCCACTGACCGGGATCTGGGGCAGCTGGGAAAACGCCAGCAGCGAAGCCATCCGACATTTTCTCGACCGTTGGGAAAACAGCTCGTTGAGCCTGCTGCGCATGGGCCATAGCTCGTTGCTGCAAATGGTGATGATGGCGTGGTACAGCCGGGCGGAGTCTTGGGCGCATTGTGGGTATCCGGGGCCGCCTACGGTCTGAAACCGTGGCGTCCCTTTCGCGGGCAAGCCGCCTCACCATCGCACCCAAAACATAACAACAAGAGAACCCGAACATGCCCGTACCCGATCCGTTTCGCGAAGGCCTGGCCCGTGGCTGGAAAACCTATAACGGTTCGCAATTGCCCCAGGACCTGACCCTCGAAGCGGATGTGGCGATCATCGGCAGCGGTGCCGGCGGCGGAACCACCGCCGAAATCCTCAGCGCCGCAGGCTACAAGGTCTTGCTCATCGAAGAAGGCCCACTCAAGACCAGCAGCGACTTCAAGATGCTCGAAGATCAGGCCTACACCAGCCTCTATCAGGAAGGCATCGGGCGCATGAGCAAGGACGGTGCGATCACCATCCTCCAGGGCCGGGCGGTGGGCGGTACCACGCTGATCAACTGGACTTCGAGCTTTCGCACCCCGGATCAGACGCTCGAACACTGGGCCAAAGAACATGACGTCGTAGGCCACACACCGGCCGAGATGGCGCCCTGGTTCGAGAAAATGGAACAACGCCTGGGCGTCGCCCCGTGGCTAGTGCCGCCCAACGCCAACAACGACGTCATCCGCAAAGGCTGCGAAAAACTCGGCTACGCCTGGCATGTGATCCCGCGCAACGTGCGCGGCTGCTGGAACATCGGCTACTGCGGCATGGGTTGCCCGACCAACGCCAAACAATCGATGCTGGTCACGACCATCCCGGCGACCCTGGAAAAAGGTGGCGAGCTGCTCTATCTGGCACGCGCTGAAAAGTTGTCGATCAAGGACGCCAGGGTCACGGGTCTGCACTGTGTGGCGATGGATGAGCGTTGCGTTGCCCCTACCGGACGCACAATCACGGTCAAGGCACGGCATTACGTGCTGGCCGGCGGCGGGATCAACAGCCCGGCGCTGCTATTGCGTTCAGAGGCGCCGGATCCCCATGAGCGACTGGGAAAACGGACGTTCCTGCATTTGGTCAACATGTCCGCCGGGCTGTTCGACGAGGTGATCAACCCGTTCTACGGCGCGCCGCAGTCGATTTATTCCGACCATTTCCAGTGGCAGGACGGCATCACCGGCAAGATGTCCTACAAATTGGAGGTCCCACCGCTGCACCCGGCGCTGGCCACCACCCTGCTCGGTGGCTTCGGCACGGAAAACGCCCGGCACATGGAAAACCTTCCGCATACCCACGCCATGCTGGCATTGCTGCGAGACGGCTTTCACCCGGACAGCTCCGGCGGCAGTGTCGAATTACGCAGTGACGGCACGCCGGTGCTCGACTATCAGGTTTCATCGTATGCCTGGGACGGGTTGCGTCGGGCGTTCCATAGCATGGCCGAGATCCAGTTCGCCGGTGGCGCCAACGCCGTGATGCCGATGCATGCCGACGCCCGTTACGTCAGAACCCTCACCGAAGCGCGTGCCTTGATCGATGGATTGAGCCTTGAGCTGTATCGCACGCGCCTGGGCAGTGCTCATGTAATGGGCGGTTGTGCCATGGGTGAAGACCCGAAAAACGCCGTGACCGATAGCCTCGGCCGACATCACCAACTGCACAATCTATCGATTCACGACGGCTCGCTATTCCCCACCAGCATTGGTGCAAACCCACAATTGTCGGTCTACGGACTGACGGCACAACTGGCGAATTCACTGGCCCAGCGTTTGAAAAACCCATGAAAACGAGGAATATTCCCATCGTCTATAGTGCTTTCTTACCCAACAGGCGACTTGGCCGACCGGGAAGGCTGCGATACCATCCGACTCCCCAACGGACTCCCGCCAGGACGACGCGATGAACCGAGTGTTGTACCCAGGTACCTTCGACCCTATTACCAAGGGCCATGGCGATCTGGTCGAACGCGCCTCGCGCCTGTTCGATCACGTGATCATCGCCGTCGCCGCCAGCCCGAAGAAAAACCCGCTGTTTCCCTTGGAACAACGTGTGGAGCTGGCCCGCGAGGTCACCAAACATTTGCCGAACGTTGAAGTCGTCGGCTTCTCGACGCTGCTCGCGCATTTCGCCAAAGAGCAGAACGCCAATGTATTCCTGCGTGGTTTGCGCGCGGTGTCGGACTTCGAATATGAATTCCAGCTGGCCAATATGAACCGCCAACTGGCACCGGATGTGGAAAGCCTGTTTCTTACCCCGTCCGAGCGTTATTCGTTCATTTCCTCGACACTGGTCCGTGAAATCGCGGCCCTGGGCGGCGATATCACCAAGTTCGTCCACCCGGTGGTGGCCGATGCCCTCACCGAACGCTTCAAAAAGTAGGCGCTGCCGAAGGCTGCGATCTGCTGCACTTGATCGCGCCCGCGTGCACTGCGGGCGCCAATGCGGCACAATTGTGCGCATTGGTTTATTGCGCCAGGGCCTGCCGCCCCGGCTGGAGTTAGCATGTCCCTGATCATCACCGACGATTGCATCAACTGCGACGTCTGCGAACCCGAGTGCCCGAACGCCGCCATTTCCCAGGGCGAAGAGATCTACGTGATCGACCCGAACCTGTGCACGCAATGTGTCGGCCACTACGACGAACCGCAGTGCCAGCAGGTCTGCCCTGTGGATTGCATTCCACTGGACGAGGCCCATCCGGAAACTGAAGAACAGTTGATGGAGAAGTACCGGAAGATTACCGGTAAGGCTTGAAAGCCTGGAAAGATCGTCCGAAGGCGGCCCGAACCTTCGGACGATCTTTTTTATGCCTCACTCCCGCTGCTCAAACCCTTCCCCGACGCACCCCAGACACCGCACAAACGCCGCTTTCGCCGGGTCGACCACCAGCGCCTGCCCTGCATCGCCAATGCCGCCGCCCAGCGCGGTAAATGGCAGCGACACCACAAACGCCCCGGCACCGATCACTGTCGCCACCACCAGCAACGGTCGGGCAATCAGCAGATCGCCAAGCATGGCGTAGGCCGGTGGATTCTGGATGGTGTAACGCGGGTCGCCGCTGCCGTTCTCAGTAGCCAGCGTGGGCGCAGCGATGCTCAGCAGCAGCGTGACGACAAGGGTTCGAAACAGATTCATGGCACGGTCCTTCGGCTAGGCAGTGAGAACACTGACTATAGACCGTAGCCGATATCAGCTCTGACAGCGCGGACAAAAGACGCTGGCGCGCTGCCCGAGTTTGACTTCCCGCAGCCCCGTGCCACAGACCTTGCAGTGTTCACCGCCACGGCCGTATACGAACAGCTCCTGCTGGAAGTACCCCGGCTGGCCGTCGCCGCCGATAAAGTCCCGCAACGTGGTGCCGCCCCGTTCGATGGCGAGCGCCAGGATGCGCTTGATCTCGATCGCCAGCTTCAAATAACGCCCCCGGGAAATGCTCTTGGCCTCGCGGCGCGGGTCGATGCCGGCAGCAAACAGCGCTTCGGTCGCGTAGATATTGCCGACGCCAACCACCACCGCGTTGTCCATGATGAACGGCTTGACCGCCATGGATCGCCCGCGGGACAGCTGGAACAGACGTTCGCCATCGAACAGATCGGTCAACGGCTCCGGCCCCAGGCGAACCAGCAGTTCGTGATTCAGCGGGTCCAGACTCCAGAGCATCGCCCCGAACCGACGCGGGTCTGTGTAACGCAGGGCCAGGCCCGATTCCAGCTCGATGTCCACATGCTCATGCTTGGCCGCCGGCAAGCCGGCTTCCACCAGCCGCAGATTCCCCGACATGCCCAAATGGCTGATCAACGTGCCGACTTCGGCATTGATCAGTAAATACTTGGCCCGCCGTTCCACCAGCACGATGCGCTGGCCCGACAGCCGCACATCCAGGTCTTCGGGGATCGGCCAGCGCAGACGGCGCTCACGCACGATCACCCGGCTGACGCGCTGGCCTTCCAGGTGCGGTGCAATTCCGCGGCGGGTGGTTTCGACTTCCGGCAGTTCTGGCATGGGGCTCTCGAATCAGGCGAGGTTCGACACTCAACGTGTGGCGAGGTCGCGAATTTCTTGTTTCTGGGTTTCGAAATCGTATTCCGATAGACCGATGTAATCGAGCACCAGATGCCCGACATTGTTCCATTCGTGGTCTTCGGCCTGGTTGCCCAACACCCGATAGGAGGCGCAAATGTGCTCGGCCATCTTCAGGATTGCCAGCAGGTTTTTCAGCGGCGTATTGCGGCATGACTCATCGCTGAAAATGGCCAGGGCATTGTGATGGTTGGCAATGGCCTGGGTGACATGTTCCGGCAGACGCCAGGACTTGGCGGTGTAATACCCGACCACGGCGTGGTTGGTGTTGTAGTGCTTGTTCTCGGTATCCACCACGCGGCATTCGGCGCTGGCGTTGGCATAGGCCTGTTCCAGCACTTTCATGTAATCGGGGAATTTCTTGAGCATCAGCGGAATGCCGCAATCGTGGAACAGGCCCAGCGCATAAGCTTCATCGCCGGCCTGGACACCGACGCGCTTGGCCAGGCTCAGGCAGGTCATCGCCACGTCCTGCGCCGTGTCCCAGAAACGGTTGAGGGTGACGATGGTCTCGTCGTTCAGCTCACCCTTGATCGACTGCGCGTTGATCAGGTTGATGATCGAACGACTGCCCAACAGGTTTACTGCACGCTGGATCGCGGTGATCTTGTTACTCAAGCCGTAGTACGGCGAATTGACGATTTTCAGCAAGGCGCCGGAAAGGCCAGGGTCCTGGGAGATCAGCTTGGCGATCACCTCCAGGTCCGGGTCGGGCATATATTGCTCCATCTGCAGATCCACCATGATCTGCGGCTGGGCCGGCACACTGATGCCTTGCAGGGACTGTTGAATCTGTTCAGAAGACAGCTCTTGGGACATAAGTACGCACTCCGGGTCAGGCGGGGATTCTAACCCTTAAAAAGATCGATCCGACAGCCAGTCAAACTCAATCCATATGTGTGCGGGCCCGCGATGGCGCCATGCGCGTTTCATCGTCCGTCAAACCCGCCACTCCCTCAACACGCTATACTCCCGCTCTTTTTTCCGGAGCGACGTCATGTCCCTGCCTAGCCTGCGCCTCAAAGCCAACGCCGACCGACGCCTGCGCAACGGTCACCTGTGGGTCTACAGCAACGAAATCGATGTAGCCGCCACCCCATTGCACGGCTTCAAGGCTGGCGATCAGGCGATCCTCGAAGCCGCCGGCGGCAAGCCGCTGGGCATCGTTGCCATGAGCCCGAACAATCTGATCTGCGCCCGCCTGCTGTCGCGCGACATCAAGTTGCCGCTGGACAAATCGCTGCTGGTGCATCGCCTGAACGTCGCCCTGTCGCTGCGCGATCGCCTGTTCGACAAGCCGTTCTATCGTCTGGTCTATGGCGACTCCGACCTGCTGCCAGGCCTGGTGGTCGACCGTTTCGGCGACATCCTGGTGGTCCAGATCGCTTCGGCGACCATGGAAGCTCACAAAGATGACGTGATCGCGGCCCTGACCCAAGTGCTCAAGCCAAGCGGCATCCTGTTCAAGAACGACTCCGCAGCCCGTGACGCCGAAGGCCTCAACCGTTACGTCGAAACCGTGTTCGGCCTGGTGCCGGAGTGGGTGGCGCTGGAAGAAAACGGCGTGAAGTTCGAAGCGCCGGTCATCCAGGGCCAGAAAACCGGCTGGTTCTATGACCACCGCATGAACCGCGCGCGTCTGGCACCTTATGCCAAAGGTAAACGCGTACTGGACTTGTACAGCTACATTGGTGGCTGGGGCGTGCAAGCGGCCGCCTTCGGCGCCAGTGAAGTGTTCTGCGTCGATGCGTCGGCCTTCGCCCTCGACGGCGTCGAGCGCAACGCCGCACTGAACGGTTTCGCCGAAAAAATGACCTGCATTGAAGGCGACGTGTTCGAAGCCCTCAAAGAGCTGAAAGCCAGCGAAGAACGTTTCGACGTCATCGTGGCCGACCCTCCTGCATTCATCAAACGCAAGAAAGATATGAAAAACGGTGAAGGTGCCTACCGTCGCCTGAACGAACAAGCCATGCGCCTGCTCAGCAAGGACGGCATCCTGGTCAGCGCATCGTGCTCGATGCACCTGCCGGAAGACGATTTGCAGAACATCCTGCTGACCAGCGCCCGTCACCTGGACCGCAACATCCAGATGCTGGAGCGCGGCGGACAAGGCCCGGATCACCCGGTTCACCCAGCCATTGCCGAAACCCGCTACATCAAGAGCATTACCTGCCGTCTGCTGCCAAACAGCTGAGTACGCCGGTTTGACGGGGAGCCGACAGGCTCTCCGTCAGCCATTCTGACGCTGCGACATCTCCTCTCCCGCCCCATCGTCTTACTCTTGCAGTCCTACAAACTTGCAGGACGTTTCCCTGCACATTTGATTTGAAAGAATATAACTTACAAACTTTCTCCAACCCCAAGACTGCTCCGACAAAATTACTGGAATATTCCTACTTGATCTCCCCTTGATAAGAGCCCATTAAAGCCTATGATTGAGTTGTCACCTCGAAGTGACACTCACTATCAAATGACAAGGAGTCAACAACATGAAAGCAATTACTCTGGAAGCTAACAAAATCGCCAACCTGGCTTTTCTGGTTGCACCAAAAGCCCGCTAAGTAAATGAGACGCTGGGGAGTGCCGGCTACCCAGCGTGTTCTATGGCACCCGTCCAGAGCGAACCGCCCACCATGCAGATAAACCCATATCTATTCATACTTCCTCGCACGCCCGGCCAAATAGTCTGGGATTACAAAAATCACAAACAATTTGAACTAAGCCTTGAATACTCAAGCAGACTCACGCAACTAATCAACAACCCCGAACTTTATAACGACAGCAACATAGTTGACACTCAACTCCTGAACGCAGGAATACTGACAACATCAATACAAGGTACTGTTGAATGGGGCTGGGATGAACTGTCGAAGATATTCCATATCGGTACCAAAAACATCCCCTGCGAACATGTTCCTCAGGATATTCATGAATGGTCCAGACACTACCTGGATCACTGCACCGAAGTGCTGGCCGCTCCTGCGCCGAGCAACCGGCCCACAGAACGCCAGGCGCGGGAGCTGATTGGCCTGCCAAAGCCTTCCTGCCTGCCGGAAGGGTCTCTTGCCAACGTCCTGATCGGCCGAAAAACCTGCCGCACCTTCACGGACGCAGCAGTTTCACTGGAAGCTATCGGCACGCTGCTTTACCTGTCCCTTGGCTACTTGCATGAGCGCGAAAACGATGTCGACGAAACCCTTGTCGAAGGTCTCGATGCCCGGCGCAGCAGCCCATCCGGTGGCGGGCTGAATGCCTGCGAAGGCTTTCTTCATGTACACAACGTCAGCGGCCTGAAACCCGGGCTCTACGCCTATCACCCCACCGACCACGCCTTGAGTTTCGTCAACCCGACACCTGACTCACCACTGGGGCAGTTGCTGTGTGGACAGCACTTCATCAACAACCTGCCCGTGGGCCTGTTCATCACCAGTCGGTTCGACAAGCTGTGGTGGAAATATGAACACTCGCGAGCCTACCGAATGGCCTTCGTGGAAGCAGGGCATATTTCTCAAACATTCCAACTGGTGGCCACTGCACTGGGGTTGAACACCTGGCTGACGGGGGCGCTGGCCGATGATCAGGTCGAGGTCTTGCTGGGGATCGAGAACAGCGCGGAACAACCTTTGTTTTTTGTCGGCTGTGGCTACAGCGACGGACAAGTGATGTGCAAGGAATTGAAAGATCTTCTGAGCAGTCGGGAGCCGCAACAATGACCACTCCCATCATTGCCCCGTTGGAGCAGCCCGTGTCCTGGGCTCATCGTTACACCCTGGGCGACTGGAATACCCGTGCGTCAGTGCGCACCAGCGAACACGACTATCTATTACCACCAGACCTGGAACAGCAACTGGAAACGCGCCACTGGTTTCCTCCAGGCTTCCTGGCTTACCTGACTCACCCGGCCATCCAGGCGGCAGGTCAAACCGTCATCCATCGGTTGTCGGCCAATCATCTGGTGTACTTCCTCGACTACACCACCTTGCTTGAGCACCGCATCGTCAACCGCTCCGTGGAAACCATCATCCATGATGAACTGAACGTCCACATTCCCGCACGAATGAAGACCGCCGCGCTTCAGCTTTATACCGACGAGGGTTATCACGCCCTGTTTTCCAACAGCCTTGCCGAGCAAGTAGCCAGTTTCTACGGGATCAGCCGACGTCCGGTCATGCCCCACCGCATCATGCGATTGAACGCCCTGCTTGACGGCGCCCCAGAAAGATACAGGGCGCTGGCCTGGTTCCTCGTCGGGTTCGTGTCGGAGACGATCATTGCCAAGGAACTGCTCGATGTCTGCCGTAACGACCTGGTTTCCAGCGTCCAGGCAATGCTCAGGGATCATCTGGCGGACGAGGCGCGCCATAGTCGCTATTTCTCTGAAGTGTTCCATTACCTGTGGCTGACGCTGAACAGCCCTCAACGCACGTTTGTCGCCAAAGCGCTGCTGGACATCATCCGGATGTTCTTCGAAGCCGATGAGCGATGGATGCGCGAAAGCCTGCTCAGCGCGGGTCTTGGCGAGACCTCCATCACGGAAATTCTTGGCGGACTGACCAGCCCCCAAGCCACCCATCAACGGGCGCGATCCGGTGCTGGCGCAACGCTTCAGGCGTTAAAAAAGGCTGGTTTCTTCGACCTGCCCTCCAACCAGCAACTGTTCATGAAGGCAGGGCTTATCGATGGCTGAAGGACAATCCGCAGTAACCGCCGGACAACGTCGGGGAGCGGTCAGCCTGTTGTTGGCCATGGTGCTGCTTGGCGTGTTCCCGCTGGATGTCCTGCTGCCCTCTTTCCCGGCGCTCGCCGAACACTTTCGCAGCACACCCGCCGACATTGCGCTGTCGATCAGTCTGTTTGCCGTCGGCATAGCGGTCTCCCAACTGCTGATCGGGCCGCTGTCGGATGTGATCGGGCGCAAAGGACTGTTGCTCGCTGGAATAACCATCTCGATGCTGGGTGCAGTGGGCTGCATGCTGACCACGGACTATGTTCACTTCCTGTTGTTCCGTGTGATTCAGGCACTCGGCTGCGGGTGTTTCGTGCTGTCACAAGCATTGATCCAGGACCTGTTCGAGGGCGAGGAGCGTGACCGGTTGCGGATCCTGATGGTGACTGCCACCGGCGTTTTCATCTCGGTCTCACCGTTGGCCGGCACGTTCCTGCAAGCCACGCTGGGCTGGCAGGGCAGCTTTGTGGTGTTTATCGCACTGGCTGGAATAGTACTGCTCAAGGCCTGTTTTTTTCTCGAAAACACTCGGCCTGCGGCAACCAGGGCGCTATCGAATATCTTCCAGCCCTACCGCCGGGTCTTGTGCGATGTCGACTTTCTGTCCTACTGGCTGATTTCAGCCTTTGCTTTCGCCTGCCATTTTTCCTTCATCGTGATTTCGCCGCTGATTTTCATGGATCGACTGCAGCTATCGGCCTATGACTTCTCCCTGGTCCTGCTGGCATACGGCGGCGCCTACATTATCGGCGGCATGGTTGCGACGCTGCTGGGTAAACGTCTCAGTCCCGGCCATCAAGTCATCAGCGGGCTGAGCCTGATCCTGCTGTCCGGCCTGATCATGCTTTACCTCTCAAGCCACTTTGCGTTGTCCCCGATCACCGTCCTGGTACCGATGCTCATCTGTACCGCCGGCACCACCATTGCCCGACCGGCCGCCACGTCCAAAGCCATGAGCCTGTTCCCTGAAAATGCGGGAACTTCGGCGTCGGCCGGCAGTACGGTGATTTTCATCTGTGGCGGGTTGATCAGTGCGCTCATCAGCCTGAGCCCGGCCAACCTGCAATCCACGCTGGGATACAGCTTTATCATCCTGAGCAGCGTGGCGCTGGTACTCAACAGTCGTATCCATAGCCGAGCCAAGAGCCCGGGAGCCAGCCCAAGCGTCGAATAATCCTGCCAGTCGTCATCCCACACGCCCCGTCAGCACTGGATCAACGTTTTCCGGCATTCCCTCCTGACGCCAGCGGTGTAGAATCGCGAGATTCATCGCCAGTCATCCCCCGGCGGGTTTATGAGCTCAAGCTGAAGCGCGCGGCGATCCCGCAAAGTTATCGGCAACTTCCGGACACACGGCCATTTCTGAGTGTTCCAGACGTCAATAGAAGCTCACTTCCCTTTTGATACCTGATTTGCCGCCCGGAGTGCTCCATGCCTGATTACCGCTCGAAAACATCCACCCACGGTCGCAACATGGCCGGTGCTCGCGCACTGTGGCGCGCCACGGGGATGAAAGATGACGACTTCAAGAAGCCGATCATCGCCATTGCCAACTCCTTTACCCAATTCGTACCGGGCCATGTGCACCTGAAGGATCTGGGTCAACTGGTCGCACGTGAAATCGAACGGGCCGGCGGCGTAGCCAAAGAATTCAACACCATCGCCGTGGATGACGGCATCGCCATGGGCCACGACGGCATGCTCTATTCGCTGCCGAGCCGCGAGATCATCGCCGACTCCGTCGAATACATGGTCAACGCCCACTGCGCCGACGCCATTGTCTGCATTTCCAACTGCGACAAGATCACCCCTGGCATGTTGATGGCCGCCTTGCGCCTGAACATCCCGGTAATCTTCGTGTCCGGCGGCCCGATGGAAGCCGGCAAGACCAAACTGGCCAGCCACGGTCTCGACCTGGTCGACGCCATGGTGATCGCCGCCGACTCCAGCGCCTCTGACGAGAAGGTCGCCGAGTACGAGCGTAGCGCCTGCCCTACTTGCGGTTCCTGCTCCGGCATGTTCACCGCCAACTCGATGAACTGCCTGACCGAAGCCCTGGGTCTCGCATTGCCGGGCAACGGTTCGACCCTGGCCACCCACAGCGACCGCGAACAGCTGTTCCTGCAAGCCGGCCGCACCATCGTCGAGCTGTGCAAGCGTTACTACGGCGAGAACGACGAGTCGGTGTTGCCGCGCAACATTGCCAACTTCAAGGCGTTCGAAAACGCCATGACCCTGGACATCGCCATGGGCGGTTCCACCAACACCATCCTGCACTTGCTGGCCGCGGCCCAGGAAGCCGAGATCGATTTCGACCTGCGCGACATCGACCGCCTCTCCCGCCATGTACCGCAACTGTGCAAGGTCGCGCCGAACATCCAGAAATACCACATGGAAGACGTGCACCGTGCCGGCGGGATCTTCAGCATCCTCGGCTCCCTGGCCCGTGGCGGCCTGTTGCACACCGACCTGCCGACCGTACACAGCAAGACCATGGCCGAAGGTATCGCCAAGTGGGACATCACCCAGACCAACGACGAAGCGGTGCATCACTTCTTCAAGGCTGGCCCTGCGGGCATCCCGACGCAAACCGCGTTCAGCCAGTCGACCCGCTGGGAAACCCTGGACGACGACCGTGAAAACGGCTGCATCCGCAGTGTCGAACACGCTTACTCGAAAGAAGGCGGCCTGGCCGTTCTGTACGGCAACATCGCGCTGGACGGTTGCGTGGTGAAAACCGCCGGTGTCGACGAGTCGATCCACGTCTTCGAAGGCAACGCGAAGATCTTCGAAAGCCAGGACAGCGCCGTACGCGGCATCCTCGCCGACGAAGTGAAGGCTGGCGACATCGTGATCATTCGTTATGAAGGCCCGAAAGGCGGCCCGGGCATGCAGGAAATGCTCTACCCGACCTCTTACCTGAAATCCAAAGGCCTGGGCAAAGCCTGCGCCCTGCTGACCGACGGCCGTTTCTCCGGCGGCACTTCGGGCCTGTCCATCGGCCACGCTTCACCAGAAGCCGCTGCCGGTGGCGCGATCGGTCTGGTGCAGGACGGCGACAAGGTCCTGATCGACATTCCGAACCGCTCGATCAACCTGTTGGTCAGCGACGAAGAACTAGCCGCGCGCCGGGTCGAGCAGGACAAGAAAGGCTGGAAGCCGGTGGAAAAGCGTCCACGTAAAGTGACCACCGCTCTAAAAGCCTATGCCCTGTTGGCGACCAGCGCCGACAAGGGTGCCGTGCGTAACAAAGCGATGCTCGACGGGCTGTAATACTTAACCGTCGAACAAAAAAATGCCCCGCCAAGTGCGGGGCATTTTTTTTGATCGTTCCCACGCAGAGCGTGGGAACGAGATCACAGCGCTTATTGAATCTCTTCCGGCTTGACGATCACCCAGTTCTTGTCCGCCGTCACCGCCAACCCTTCTTTCGCCTGGGCCGCTGCGTGCTTGGCCATCATGCCGTTAATCTGGGTCATGTACTTGTCTTTGCGGTTGACCCACAAATGGATGCCGCCCTTGGACACGTCGACGCTGTGGAACAGCATGTAACCGTCGCTGCTCGGCGTATCACCACCCACCAGGACCGGTTTTTTCCATTCATCGATGTAGGTCAGGATCGCCGCTTGCTTGCCGGCCATCCAGGTTGCCGGAGTCCACAGGTACGGGGTCAACTCGAGGCCAAGGTTGGCCTTCTCGTCATACTTGCCCGCAGTGATCTGCTTACGCGCCGTGGTCAGTTCACCAGTCTTGCGGTCCTTGAGCATCGTGGTCACACCGATCACGTTCTGCGGTTTGACGTTGTAGCCGTACTTCGGATCGGCAGCGACCATGCGCACCAATTCTTCGGAGGCAGCGGTCATCACGTAGACCTCAATGCCATTTTCCATCAGCTTGTTGTAGAGCTCGGCCTGGCCGGTGAAGACTTTCGGCGGCTGGACGTCGATGGTCTTGACCACATCGCCGTCGTAATAAGTGCTCGGCACCGGTTTGCCAGACGCCATCAGCTCATCGACGTAGCCCTTGAGCTCTTGAAGCGTGAAGCCGGAAAACACTTGGGCGACCCATGGATAGCAGACCATGTCGTCGATTTCGCAGAGACGATAGTAGTAGCTGAACAGGCTCTCCTTGTGGTCGGCGGTGTCTTTGAACGGGATCAGTTTCAGCGAGGGGTCGAGGCTCTCGCGGGTGATCAGGCCCTTGTTTTCCATGAACGGCAACAATGACTCTTCGAGGTCGTAGCGGTAACTGGTGTTATCCATGTCGAACACCGCGAAGTTACCCTTGTTGGCATTGGCCGCGATCATCGCGTCCAGCGCCTTGGCCTGATCCGCTGGCCAGTGCTTCAGGTCGGTAGCGAACGCCTGGCCGGCAAGGCCAAGACTCAAACCCAATCCAAGTGCAGCAGCAAGAAATTTCGGTGCAAGCTTCATCGGCGTTTCTCCCCTGGTTCAAAGAGATCGACGCTAACAAATCTGTGTGACAGTCCTCGCCTGCCCGCGACCGCTTGCATCCTGATTCCGTCAGCGGCATTCCTTATAGCGGCATTGGCTTATTCCAAAAACGACAGTTGACCGCTGTTTTTGATATTAAATCATTACATATCAAGCTGTTAGGCTTACCGGTTCGCAGTCACACACGAAGGTGGCTGGCACAAGTCTATGGAGCCTCTATGAATCTGCCGCTGATTCTCAATCTGCTGGTGTTCCTCGCCTTGCTTTTCGGCTTGGCGCAAACCCGTCACACCACCTGGAGCCTGGCCAAGAAAGTGCTGCTGGCGCTGGTACTGGGCGTGGTATTCGGTGTCGCCCTGCACACGATTTATGGTGCGGGCAACCCGGTGCTGAAAGCCTCGATCGGCTGGTTCGATCTGGTGGGCAACGGTTATGTGCAGTTGCTGCAAATGATCGTGATCCCGCTGGTGTTCGCCTCGATCCTCAGTGCCGTGGCCCGTCTGCACAACGCTTCGTCGCTGGGCAAGATCAGTTTCCTGACCATCGGCACGCTGCTGTTCACCACCGCCATCGCGGCGCTGATCGGTATCGGCCTGACCAACCTGTTCGGTCTCACGGCTGAAGGCCTGGTCGCCGGCACCCAGGAAATGGCTCGTCTGCAAACCATCCAGACCGACTATGCGGGCAAGGTCGCCGACCTGAATGTGCCGCAACTGTTGTTGTCGTTCATCCCGCAGAACCCGTTCGCCGACCTCGCTCGCGCCAAACCGACGTCGATCATCAGTGTGGTGATCTTCGCCGCATTCCTTGGGGTCGCGGCGCTGCAACTGCTCAAGGATGATGTCGAGAAAGGTCAGAAAGTGATCAACGCCATCGACACCCTGCAAGCCTGGGTGATGCGTCTGGTGCGCCTGGTGATGAAGCTGACCCCATACGGCGTGTTGGCGCTGATGACCAAAGTGGTCGCCGGCTCCAACCTGCAAGACATCATCAAGCTCGGCAGTTTCGTGGTGGTGTCGTACATCGGCCTGGGCCTGATGTTTGTGATCCATGGCGTGCTGGTGTCGGCCGCCGGGATCAACCCGTTGCGCTTCTTCCGCAAGATCTGGCCAGTGCTGACGTTCGCCTTCACCAGCCGCTCCAGCGCCGCCACCATTCCGCTGAGCATCGAAGCCCAGACCAGCCGTTTGGGTATTCCACAGTCCATCGCCAGTTTCGCTGCCTCGTTTGGCGCGACCATTGGCCAGAACGGCTGTGCCGGTCTGTACCCGGCAATGCTGGCGGTGATGGTTGCGCCAACCGTGGGCATCAACCCGCTGGACCCTTTGTGGATCGCGACGTTGGTGGCGATTGTGACGCTGAGTTCGGCCGGGGTGGCCGGGGTTGGTGGCGGTGCAACCTTCGCCGCGCTGATCGTGTTGCCGGCCATGGGCTTGCCGGTGTCACTGGTGGCGTTGCTGATTTCCGTTGAACCGCTGATCGACATGGGTCGCACGGCGTTGAACGTCAGTGGCTCGATCACCGCCGGGGCGATCACCAGCCAGATCATGCAGCAGACGGATAAAGCGCTGTTGGATGCGGATGAGCATGGGGCGTTGGCTCAGGCTTGATTGGCGCCTGATGGATCGCTATCGCGGGCTTGCCCGCGATGCGCTCAGGCCTTCTCCCAAACCTCAAAGCTATACGCCGGTTTGTCGCCTTCTGCCGGATTCGGAACATTCGACACCAGCTTCCACTGGTTCACATCAAACTCCGGAAACCACGCATCCCCTTCCGGGCTCAGCGCCACGCGCGTCAGGTATAGCCGATCGGCCTGCTCCAGACCTTGCGCATACAACTGCGCACCACCAATTAACATCAACTCATTGGCACCCTGCTCCAGCGCCCATTCCTCGGCGCGAACCACGGCCGCCTCCAGTGACGGATAAACCTCCGCGCCTTCCAGCTGCAAATCCACCTGGCGACTGACCACGATGTTCAACCGGCCCGGCAGCGGACGACCGAGGGAATCCCAGGTCTTGCGCCCCATGATGATCGGCTTGCCGAGGGTGGTGGCCTTGAAGTATTTGAAGTCCCCCGGCAAGTGCCAGGGCATGCTGTTGTCGACGCCGATCACACGGTTTTCACCGAGGGCTGCGATCAGGCTGAGGGGGAGTGATTTAGTCATGCCGGCGAGGATACCAGAGCCTCCCTTACCCCGATAAGCGTCACAGCGGTTATGCTCATCGCTCAATGAAGCGACGGGATGCCGCGTGACTGAACTGACGCCCCTGCAAAACCTCTGGCTGAGCGAAACCATACGCCTGCGTGAAGAACACGCCGGCCCCCTGGATGATCTGGAAGCCAACCGAGTCGCCCGTAGCGCCGGCGGCGACCTGCCGACGCGCATTCAATGCCGCGCCCGGTGGCTGGCCGAGCGCGACGGGCAGACCCGCGCCCTCAAACACTGGCTGCAAGGCGCGCGACTGGCGTTGATCGTGCTCGCCGTGCTGGCCGTGATCAGTGGCGCCGGCCTGGCGTTTGCCGCGCTGGGCGACGGCCAGACCCCGGTCAATGTGTTTTGGGCCTTGGGCAGCCTGCTGGGGCTGAACCTGATTCTGCTATTGAGCTGGGCCCTGGGCCTGGTGTTCGCCGGCGAACAGAGCGCCGCCCTCGGACGCTTGTGGTTGTGGCTCAGTGAAAAACTCGCCCGCGATGCCAACGCCGCGCAACTGGCGCCAGCCCTGCTGCTGTTACTGCAACGGCAGAAACTCAATCGGTGGGCGCTGGGTGTGCTGGTCAACGGCTTGTGGTTGTTGGCGATGCTCAGTGCCTTGGTGATGCTGCTGACGCTGATGGCGACCCGGCGCTATGGCTTCGTCTGGGAGACCACCATTCTCGGCGCCGACACCTTCGTCGCCATGACCCAGGCCCTCGGCGCCCTGCCGGCCTTGCTCGGTTTCAGTGTGCCCAGCGTGGAGATGATCCGCGCCAGCGGCGATGCCGCGCTGAACATCGAAAGCGCCCGCCAGGCCTGGGCGGCGTGGCTGGTGGGCGTGCTGCTGGTGTACGGCGTGTTACCGCGTTTGCTGCTCGCATTGTTCTGCCGGTGGCGCTGGAAAACCGGCCAGGCAACCTTGCATCTGGACTTGAACCTGCCCGGTTACGCCCAACTGCGCGAACGGCTCATGCCCACCAGCGAACGCCTGGGTATTAGCGATGCCGCGCCTGAGCAACTTCACCGGGTTGAAAACGCGGCCAGCGACCTGCAAAGCGATGGCGCACTGTTGGTGGCCATCGAGCTGGACGATCAACGCCCCTGGCCACCGCAGCTGCCGAAAAGCGTCAACGACGCCGGCATCCTCGACAGCCGCGAATCCCGGCACAAACTGCTTGAACAGCTGAGTCGCTTTCCCCCGGCCCGCCTGGCCATCGCCTGCGATCCACGGCGTTCGCCGGACCGTGGCAGCCTCGCGCTGATTGCCGAACTGGCTCGCAGCGCCACCGCCACCCGCGTGTGGTTGCTGCAAGCGCCGCCCGGCGAAGCGCTGGATGCCGAACGCCTGGGCGACTGGCACGTTGCGCTGCAACAACTGGACTTGCCATTCGCCGATTGCGCGCCGTTGAGCTGGCTGGAGACGGGTCATGACTGATGCCTGGAAACGGCCATTGAAACTCGCCGTGGTCGGCCACACCAACGTCGGCAAAACCTCGTTACTGCGAACGCTGACGCGGGATGTCGGCTTCGGCGAAGTCTCCCATCGCCCCAGCACCACGCGCCACGTCGAAGGCGCGCGATTGTCGGTAGACGGCGAGCCGTTGCTCGATCTGTTCGACACGCCGGGCCTGGAAGATGCCATCGCCCTGCTCGACTACCTCGAGCGCCTGGAGCGACCCGGTGAACGCCTCGACGGCCCGGCGCGGCTGGCGCGCTTCCTTGAGGGCAGCGAAGCCCGGCAGCGCTTCGAACAGGAAGCCAAGGTGTTGCGACAATTGCTCGCCTCCGACGCCGGCCTCTATGTGATCGACGCTCGGGAGCCAGTGCTGGCCAAGTACCGCGACGAACTGCAAGTGCTGGCCAGTTGCGGCAAACCGCTGCTGCCAGTGCTGAATTTTGTCAGCAGCGCCCAGCAGCGCGAACCGGATTGGCGTGAAGCCCTGGCGCGGTTGGGCTTGCATGCCTTGGTGCGGTTCGACAGCGTCGCGCCGCCGGAAGATGGCGAACGCCGACTGTATGAAAGCCTCGCGCTGCTGCTGGAAAACTCCCGCGAACAATTGGAACGCCTGATCGCCGATCAGCAGGCCCAACGCCTGGCCCGTCAGCAGAGTGCAGCGCAGTTGATTGCCGACTTATTGATCGATTGCGCCGCCTGCCGCCGCAGTGTCGCCAGCGAGGCGGAGCAGGAACAGCAAGCGATCAGCGAACTGCGCAAAGCGGTGCGTCAGCGTGAACAACGTTGCGTCGAAGCCTTGCTCAAGCTCTACGCCTTCCGCCCACAGGACGCGGCGGCCAGTGACCTGCCGCTGCTCGATGGTCGCTGGGGCGATGACCTGTTCAACCCGGAAACCCTGAAACAACTCGGTGTACGGGTCGGCGGTGGCATCGCGGCTGGCGCGGCGGCCGGGGCCGGCGTCGATTTGCTGGTGGGCGGCCTGACCCTCGGCGCGGCGGCACTGGCCGGAGCGATTGCCGGCGGCGCCCTGCAAACCGCCCGCAGTTACGGCAGCCGCCTGCTGGGCAAGATCAAGGGCCAGCGAGAACTGACTGTCGACGACAGCGTGCTGCGGTTGTTGGCCCTGCGTCAGCGACAACTGTTGCAAGCCCTGAACCAGCGCGGGCACGCGGCGATGGACAGCATTCAGGTCGCCACACCACAGGACAAAACCTGGCGCGAAGGCAAACTGCCGGAAGCGCTGAACAAGGCTCGGGCACATCCGCAGTGGTCGTCGCTCAATCCTCATTCGAAGGTGAATCAGGCGGAGCGGCAGGAGCAGGTTGAGGTGTTGGCGCAGCAGCTCTAACCAACGATCGTCAGCGCCAATCCAGTTTCAGAAACTCTTTGGCCAATGCCTTCACACGGCTACGATCGGTCCTGTTCGCTCGCCCGTCATTGTCCACATCCGAGCTCAACACCCACTCAAAAACCCCATCGTTATCCAGATCGCGGACCGCAGCCTTGTAGGCAATCCTCGGTCCGTCATGAAAATGCAGTCGTACCGTCTCAGGCATACCGTCAGCGGATGGATTCTGCGAGAAGATGCGCAAGTGCCGCTCCTCAGCTTCATCCGCGTTATACCAGGCGCATTTCAAGTACGTTTTGCCAAACGACTTGAGCTGTTGACGATCCGCGTCCGTCGCCTCGCGCTGCAACTGTTCACCTTCAAAGAACTGGAAAACGACGGTATCTGCCGAGCCCTTCCCGCTTTGATCCTGTGCAATCACTTTCAAAAAATGCATCCATGCGCTCCTTTGCGAAAAGGCCAGATTGATGCTTCGACGCGCGTTGATCCATAAACCGATTCCCTATCGTGTGTCAGACAACTCAGCGCAGAACGCCGGACAACAGGCCCGCAGCCTTGCGTTTCAAGACGTCGAGGTCCATCACCGGCACGTCCATGTCCTTGGCGCACTCATCCCACTGACGCATCCGCAGACTGACCTCGCACAATGGATCGAGCTCAAAAGCCTCAGCCTCTTCAGCACTCATCACCCCACCCTGATACTCCAGCGTCCGCCGACTGGCTTCACTCAAACGCTCGTAGTACCCAGGCTCTCTGAGCGTCAGATAACGCTTGGCCTGCACGTGATATTCCACCAGCCGCGCCATGCGTTCGCTGAAACCGGCCCGACGCAAATAATCAGCACCCAAACGCTCATGGCTGACCACCCCGAAGCCACCCATGCTCTCGGCCCCCTCGGCACAGAGATGCCCGATGTCGTGAAAGAACGCCGCCAGCACCACTTCATCATCGAAGCCCTCGGCCATCGCCAGTTCGGCCGCTTGCGACATGTGCTCGATCTGCGACACCGGTTCACCGATGTAGTCGTTATCGCCAAACCGTTCGTACAGACCGAACACCTCGGCGATCACTTGCTGATGGCAGTCCATCAACTGTCTCCCAATAAGCTGGCGACATTACGTTCCGCCAACGCCGGCCCGACGCTCATGCCGACACCGGTGTGCATCAGCGCCACGCTCACACCCGGCATCGGCCGCAGAAAGGAGAACGGGCCGGGGCCGCGTGAACCGTAAACACCCTGCCAGCGCTCGACCACTTGCACTTTGCAGCCCAACGTCTGCTCGGCCAGTTCGAGCATCCAGTCGTCCACCTGTTCGGCATTGAACGGTGATGGATCGCTGCCGTAATGGTGGGAGTCGCCGATGATCAACTCACCGTACGGTGTCGGGCTGATCAGCAGGTGAATGCCGTTTTCATGCAGATGGGGCGCCTCGCGCAGAATTTGCGCCTGTACCGCCGCAGCTTCCGGCAGATCGGCGAAGGCGCCGTAGTGCACGCAACTCAGACCGGTGAGCAGTGCGTGTTGCAGGTTGAGGTTGATCTGCGGCCGGGCGCGGAGCATTTGCAGGCGGCAGATTTGCGGGTTGAGTTCGGCAATCGGCTCGGCCAGCAAAGTTTGATAATCGTGGCCGGAGCAAACGATGATCTGCTCGGCGCTGAAGGTGCCGGCGGTGCTGTGCAAGCGGCCCGGCTCGATGTCGCGCACCAGGGTGGAGAAGTGAAACTCGACACCCCACTCACGGCGCAGGTAGTCGATCAATGCCGGCATCGCCTCGCGGGAATACAGCTGTTGATCGTCCATGCCGTGCAACGCGGCGCGGTGATGGCTGAATTGACCGCCGTATAAATCCCGCAATGGGTTGCCGCGCAACAGCTCGACACGGTAACCGTGCTCCACGGCACGCCCGGCGCAGAAGGCTTCCAGCAGGTGTTCTTCCGCTTCGGTACGCGCAAACAGGTACGAGCCGTTGCGCTTGAGGTGCAGGCCGGCAAGTTCTGCCCATTGGCCCCAGATTTCTCGACTGGCCCTGGCCAATTCGAGCATCGGCCCTGGTGGCTGGCCGGTGACCAGTGCTTGACCGAAGTTGCGTACAGATGCGCCCAATGGTGTGGCGCTGCGCTCGAAGACTTTGACCTTGAGGCCGCGCCTGGCGGCGACATAGGCGTGGGACAGGCCTAGAATGCCGGCGCCGACGATCAGCATGTCGCTGTGGTGTGTCATGAAGATAATCCCGCTTTTTGTGGCGAGGGAGCTTGCTCCCGCTGGGGCGCGTAGCGGCCCCCCCCCCCGCTCTATCTGAAAAGAAGGGGCCTGCTGCGCAGTCCAACGGGAGCAAGCTCCCTCGCCACAAGGTGTGAGTCAGTTACTTGGCAGCCACTTTCTCGGACTTGCCGTCATAGCGCTTGCGCCATTCAGTCAGGATCTCGTCGCGATTCTTCGAGGCCCAGGCAAAGTCGTTCTTGATCAAGCGCTGCTCATAGTCCGCCGGCAATTCGGTCTGCGGCTTGGCGATACCCGGTTGCGCGAGCACCGCAAAGTTCTCTTTATAAAGCTCCATCGCCGCCGGGCTTGCGGAGAAGTCGGCCAGTTTCTTCGCTGCTTCTTCATGCGCGGTTCCTTTGATCACGGCGGTCGCTTCGATCTCCCAGCCCAGGCCTTCTTTCGGCAGGATGATGTCCAGCGGCGCGCCCTGGCGTTTCAGCTGAACAGCTGGGTATTCGAAGGAAATACCGATCGGGAACTCACCGGCAGCGGCGAGCTTGCACGGCTTGGAACCGGAGTGAACGTACTGGCCGATGTTCTGGTGCAGGTCGTCCATGTATTGCCAGCCCTGCTTCTCGCCGAAGGTTTGCAGCCAGGCGCTGACGTCGAGGAAACCGGTGCCGGACGAGGCCGGGTTGGGCATGACGATCTTGCCTTTGTACTCAGGCTTGGTCAGGTCCTGCCAGCTCACGGGTTTGCTCAGCCCCTGCTTTTCGGCTTCGACAGTGTTGAAGCAAATGGTCGCCGCCCACACATCCATGCCGACCCAGGCCGGTGGGTTGGCGGCGTCGCGGTAGTTGCCGCCGATTTTTCCCAGATCTTTAGGCGCATAACTTTGCAGCATCCCCTGTTGATCGAGGATCGCCAGGCTCGATGCCGCCAGGCCCCACACTGCGTCGGCTTGCGGACGGGCTTTTTCGGCCAGTAGCTTGGCGGTGATGATGCCGGTGGAGTCGCGCACCCACTTGATCTCGACGTCCGGGTTGGCCTTCTCGAAGGCTTCTTTGTAGGTTTTCAGTTGTTCGGCTTCGAGGGCGGTGTACACCGTCAACTCGGTTTTCGCAGCGAAGGCGTTCAGGCTGAAAGCGGTGAGGACAGCAGCGGCCAGGGCCAAGGGCTTGAACATGGTGCAATTCCTGTGTGAGTTGAAGATGTGAATCAAAGACCGGGCGCGGTCTGCCGCCAGGCCTGGGAGCGGCGCAATAAACCGCGCGAGGCCCAGGCCAGCAGCAGGGACACGCCCGCCGAGGTGAACATAATCAGGGTCGACATCGCCGCCGCACCGCCGACGTTGCCGGCGTCGTCCATGTTCAGCACCGCCACCGCCGCGAGGATGGTGTCAGGGCTGTAGAGGAAGATTGCCGCCGAAACGGTGGTCATGGCCGAGACGAACAGGTAGCGCACGATGTCCAGCAACGCCGGAAGGCAGATCGGCACGGTGACTCGCAGGTAATGCCGATACAGCGGCGCCTTGAGCGACAGCGCGGCGGCTTCGAACTCGGCGTCGAGCTGGCGCAGCGCGGTGGTCGCGGTCATTTGCGCAGTGGTCAAATAGTGAGCAATGGTGCAAACCACCAGCAGCGTCATGCTGCCGTAGAGCACATGCAGCGGATTGCCGCTGAGGTTGAAGAAGAAGACGTAACCCAGGCCCAGCACCAGACCCGGCACCGCCATCGGTACGAAACTGAGCATGCGCAGTGTCAGATTCAGCCCGCGCTGGCCACGGGTTTTCTCCATCAGGTAGGCGCCGGTGAAGATCAGCACGCTGCCGATTAACGCCGTGCACAACGCCATCTTCACGCTGTTGCCGTAGGCCAGCCAGCCGCCGCCCGCGGTATCGTTGAACTGGTAATGGTTGAGCGACAGCGACAGGTTGTACGGCCAGAATTTCACCAGCGATGAGTACACCGCCATGCCGAACACCAGCAGCAACACCGCGCAGATCAGCAGCACGATGGCCAGATAACAACCGTCGCGCAGCCTCGACGGCATTGGCTGAAAGACTTGCGCCCGACCACTCATGGAATCGCCATGACGCCGACGCAGCCAGGCGTCGACACCAAAGCTGAACAGCGCCGGCAGCAGCAGAACCATGCCGATCAGTGCGCCGCGACCGAATTGTTGCTGGCCGACCACCGCTTTGTAGGCTTCCAGCGCCAATACCTGATAGTCGCCACCGACCACCACGGGCACACCGAAGTCGGTGATGGTCAGGGTGAACACCAGACAGAACGCTGCGAACACCGCCTGACACGTCGCCGGCCAAGTGATGCTGCGAAAGGCTTTCGCCGGGCTCGCGCCCATGCTGGAGGCGGCATCGAACAGTCGCGCATCCGCCAGGGACAGCGCTGACAGCAAAATCATCAAGGCGTGCGGGAAGGTGTAGATGACCTCGCCGAGCACAATGCCCCAGAAACCGTAGATATTGTCCGAGAACAGACCGCGCAACAGGCCCTGATTACCGAACAGATAAACCAGCGCAATCCCCGGCAACATCGACGGCGCCATCAACGGCAGCAGCGACATGCCGCGCCAGATACCTTTGCCGGGAATCAACGTGCGTTGCAGGGCGTAGGCAAACAGGTAGGCCAACGGTACGACAATCGCCGCCACGCTGAGGGAAACCTTCAGGCTGTTACCCAGCAACCAATGGAAATTCGCACCGGTCAGCAATTCACCGGCAGCCACCAGACCACCGCCCTGCCCGGCCTGCGAACTGAACCCGCGCCAGAAGATCGCCAGTAACGGCATCAACACTGCCACACAGAGCAACACCAACAACAGCAGCTTGCCGCCGACCACGAACAGCCGGTCGCCGATCTCGGCACGGGAGGCCTGCCGAACCTGCTTGTGCGGTATCGGCAGCGCGACGTTCGCGCTCATCAGGCGAACACCTGCAGGCTACGCGGCGGCAAGGCGACCATGATCTGCTGCGCACCGAGACGCGGCATCGCTTCCGGCGCCAGTTCCGCCAGCAATGCATGACCCGGCAGCTGATCGAGTTCGAAGCTCATGCGGCAACGATTGCCGAGGAAAGTGATTTCGCGAACCTTGGCCGGGAACAGGTTTTCTTCATGCACCAGCGGGTTGACGTTGATCGCTTCGGGGCGGCAGAACAAGCGGCCCGACGCGGTTTTCGCACTGCCTTCGGCCAGGCGCATGTGCATCCCGCCGACCAGGGCATGACTGTCGCTGCTACGGCGGAACGGCAGCCAGTTGCCCTGACCGACGAACTCCGCCACAAACGGTGTGGCCGGGCGGTCGTAGATGTCCTGCGGTGTGGCGTACTGCTCGACCTTGCCGTTATTCATCACGGCGATGCGGTCGGCCATCAGCATGGCTTCGTCCTGATTGTGCGTGACCATCAGGGTGGTGATGCCGAGGTTGCGCTGCAATTGGCGCAACTCGGTGCACAGATGCTCGCGGACCCGGGCATCGAGCGCCGACATCGGTTCGTCCAGCAGCAACAAGGAAGGGGCCGGCGCCAGAGCCCGGGCCAGCGCTACGCGTTGCTGCTGTCCGCCGGACAACTGGCCGGGGTATTTTTTCTCGCTGCCGGTGAGGCCAACCAGCTCCAGCATCTGACCGACACGCTTGCGCACCTCATCGCGACCGCTGCCGGCGAGGCCGTAGGCGATGTTCGCTTCGACGGTGAGATTGGGAAACAGCGCATAGGACTGGAAGAGAATGCCGTAGTCCCGGGCCTGAGGCGCCAGGTGGGAAACGTCGCGATCACCGAGGTATAACTCGCCGCTGTCCTGGCGCTCAAGGCCGGCGATGCAACGCAGCAAGGTGGTCTTGCCGCAACCCGACGGCCCCAGCAGACACACCAGTTCACCGGCTGCCACGTCGAGGGAAACGTTATCCAGCGCGGTGAACGCACCGAAGCGCTTCTGCACGCCGCGCACTTTCATCGGCGCGCCGGGGTTGGTCAGGGCAGTTGCGATCGAGTGGTTCATGGACAGGCCTCATCAAGCAGATGAGGGCCATCCTAGGTTTGCAATGCGTCCGTCATGTGGCAACGAGGCAAAAACGGCCGATAGTGGTATTCAAGGATTTTAGTTGGATGGAGCGAACAGTGAATAACCTGTGGCGAGGGAGCTTGCTCCCGCTGGGTTGCGAAGCGGCCCCAGAAAATGGGCCTGCTGCGCAGTCCAGCGGGAGCAAGCTCCCTCGCCACAGAGATCTACGCCGGGGCCATTTCCTGCGCCAGTCCGAGAAACGCCGCCGGCAGCCGGGCGCCTTTTCGCTCCTTGAGGCAGTACAGGTACTCGGGAATCTGCGGCGCATTCTCGAGGGTCAGCACCCGCAATTGCGGATCGTGCGGCACTTCCTGCCGCGCGATGATGCTGATGCCGATGTTGCGCAGCACCGCTTCACGGATCGACTCACGGCTGCCAATCTCCAGCAGCGGCCCGAAACTCACCCCGGCACTGGCCAGCAACTCTTCGGTCAAGCGCCGGGTGGTCGAGCCCGACTCGCGCATCAACAAGGTATGCCCAGCCAACGCACTGAGCGGCACATGGTCATGCACCGCCAGCGGATGATTTCGATGCACCGCCAACACCAGCGGATCGCTGCCGAGCACCCGGCGAATCAACCGCGCATCGTCGAGCAACTGCGAGGACGCGGCAACATCGACCCGGTAATCCTCCAGCGCTTCGAGCACCTGCTGGGAGTTGCCGATTTCCACCGACACCTCCACCTGCGGCAAGCGCTCGCGAAAGGTCTTCACCAGATCGAGGATGTAATACGGCGCCGTGGCGGCGATGCGCAACGTGCCCTGGACCTGACCGCTGTTACGCAGGAAGAACTCGATATCGGCTTCCTGCTGCAGCAGTGCCTTGACCATCGGCAACAGCCGCGCACCTTCGTCGCTGACGCTGAGGCGGCGGCCGCCACGGTAGAACAGCTCAACCGAATACTGGCTTTCCAGGTGCCGGATCTGGGTCGTCACCGTCGGTTGGCTCAGGCCGAGCTTTTTCGCCGCCAGGGTAATGCTGCCCAGCCGGGCCACCATGTAAAACGCCTTCAGCTCGGCACTCAGCACACCCGTCCCTCATCGTCTATTTGCGCAACAGGCGCAAACCGTTGAACACCACCAGCAGGCTCACGCCCATGTCGGCGAACACCGCCATCCACATGGTGGCGATCCCGGCGAAGGTTACCCCAAGAAAGATCGCTTTGATGACCAATGCCAGGGCAATGTTCTGTTTGAGGATATTGGAGGTCTGCCGCGACAGGCTGATGAAGGCCGGGATCTTGCGCAGATCATCGTCCATCAGGGCGACATCGGCGGTTTCGATGGCGGTGTCGGTCCCGGCGGCCGCCATGGCGAAACCGATCTCGGCCCGCGCCAGTGCAGGAGCGTCGTTGATGCCGTCGCCGACCATCCCCACGCGATAGCCCTGGGCATACAGCGTTTCGATGGCCTGCAGCTTCTCGCTCGGCAACAGATCGCCTTGCGCCTGATCGATGCCCACATGGGCGGCGATGACCTCAGCGGTGTGAACGTTGTCACCGGTCAGCATCAGGGTTTTGATGCCCAGTTCATGCAACTGCTGGATCGCTTCGCGACTGGTCGCTTTCACGGTGTCCGCGACGGCAAACAAGGCCAGCGGACCCGACTTGTCGAGCAACAGCACCACCGACTTGCCCTGTTTCTCCAGCGCAAACAGCTGCTCTTCCAACGCTGGAGAACACAGCCCCAGATCTTCCACCAGACGGTGATTGCCCAAGTGGTAGAGCTCACCATTGATCTCGCCGCGCACACCTCGCCCCTCCAGGGCGTGGAAGTTATCCACAGTCAGCGGCGCGCGCTGGTTATCCACAACTGCCGCGTTGGCGATGGCCAGCGACACCGGGTGATCCGAGCGACCAGCCAGCGCCGCCGCAAGGGCCGGGGCTGTTTGATCGGCGGTCGGGTCGAGGGACAAATAGTCGGTCTGCACCGGTTTGCCATGCGTGAGGGTGCCGGTCTTGTCGAGGGCCAGGTAGTCGAGTTTGTAGCCGTGCTCCAGGTAGACGCCGCCCTTGACCAGAATCCCTTTGCGCGCCGCTGCCGCGAGGCCGCTGACGATGGTCACCGGGGTGGAAATCACCAAGGCGCATGGGCAGGCGACCACCAGCAACACCAGCGCCCGATAGATCCAGTCGAACCACAGCGCATCCATGAACAGCGGCGGGATCACCGCCACGGCGAGGGCCAGGATGAACACCGCCGGTGTGTAGATTTTCGAAAAGCTGTCGACGAAACGCTGGGTCGGCGCCCGCGCGCCCTGGGCCTGTTCGACGGCGTGGATGATCCGCGCGAGGGTCGAGTGATCGGCCGCTGCGGTCACGGTGTATTCCAGCGAGCCGGACTGGTTGATGGTGCCGGCGAACACTTTGTCGCCAATGGTTTTTTCGACCGGCAGGCTTTCACCGGTGATCGGCGCCTGGTTGATGGTCGAGCTGCCGGACAGCACTTCGCCGTCCAGACCGATACGCTCGCCGGGACGCACCCGCACCCGTGCGCCCAGTTCGATGTTTTTCACCGGTTGTGCGACCCAACTGCCATCGGCTTGCTGCACCGTGGCTTGCTCGGGCGCCATCTGCATCAGTCCGCCAATGGCGTTGCGCGCCCGGTCCAGGGACCTGGCTTCGATCAACTCGGCGACGGTGAACAGGAACATCACCATTGCCGCTTCCGGCCACTGGCCGATCAGGACCGCACCGGTCACCGCGATGCTCATCAGCGCGTTGATGTTCAGGTTGAGGTTTTTCAGGGCGATCCAGCCCTTTTTATAGGTACCCAGGCCGCCACTGAGAATTGAGATCAGCGCAATCACCGCCACCACCCAATTGGGCGCAGCGTTAGTGAAGTGGATCACTTCAGCCGCCAGCGCGCCAACACCGGACAGCGCCAATGGCCACCAAGGTTTTTTCTCTGGCACAGGTATTGGCGCTTCGACGCCTTGTTCCAACGGCTCGGCGTGCATGCCGAGTGACTTGATCGCCTCTATGATCGGCGCGTTGGTTGGCAGGTCATGGGTTACGCCCAGCACCCGGTTGATCAGGTTGAACTCCAGTTGCTGCACGCCCGCAAGCTTGCCGAGTTTGTTCTGGATCAGCGTCTGTTCGGTCGGGCAGTCCATGGCCTCGATGCGGAAGCTGCTCAACCGCGCGCCGGCGGTCGGTGTCTCGCTCAACTTGATCAGCGATGGCGCCGCTTTGGAGGAACAGCAGGAATCGCCGTGGCCGCCATGATCATGGCTACCATGGGCATGCTGGGGCACAGGCTGCAGTTTGTGGCTGTGATCGTGATCGTGATCGTGATCGTGATCGTGATCGTGATCGTGATCAGCCTCGGGTTTGTGGGTGTGAAGAGAATCGCTCATTGGTCGCGTCCATGAAGGTGCCTGTTGCCAAGTAAAGACCCTGTAGCCACTATAGGGTCAAGCACCCTTTTGGAGATCGACGCGATGAAGATAGGAGAACTGGCGAAACTCACCGATTGCGCCGTGGAAACCATCCGCTACTACGAGCGCGAACACCTGCTGCCGGAACCGGCCCGCAGCGACGGCAATTACCGCGTCTACACCCAGGCCCACGCCGAACGCCTGACCTTCATCCGCAACTGCCGGACCCTCGACATGACCCTGGAGGAAATCCGCAGCCTGCTGGCCCTGCGCGACAGCCCGCAGGATCAATGCGAAAACGTCAACGCGTTGATCGACGAACATATCCATCATGTGAAAGCACGAATCGACGGCTTGCTGGCGTTGCAGACACAACTGCTCGACCTGCGCCAACGCTGCGGCGAAGGGCCGGATATCGATCAGTGCGGGATTTTGCAGCGGCTGGAGGTGAGTGGCGGGGTTGTGGCGACGGAGGTTGAGCATTCCCATGTCGGCCGAAGCCATGGGCATTAAGAATGCCTTCGCGGGCAAGCCTCGCTCCTACAGGTATCGTGTGAACCTGTAGGAGCGAGGCTTGCCCGCGAACACCGCGAAGCGGTGCCAGACTCAGACCGCCATCGGCGCCGTCATCGGAGCGTGGTGCTCATAGCCTTCGAGCGAGAAATCACTTGGCTCGATCAGCTCCAGCCACTCCGGCTGATACACACCGGTCTTGGCGAACTCCGGCACGCGATCGGAGATCTTCAGCTTCGGCATGGCGAACGGCTCGCGCTTGAGCTGTTCGTTGAGCATGTCCAGGTGGTTTTCGTAGACGTGGGCATCACCGATGAAATAGGTGAACCAGCGCGGCGTGTAACCGGTCAGGCGACCGACCAGGCTCAGCAGCGCAGCGCCTTCGGTGAGGTTGAACGGAGTGCCCAGGCCCAGGTCGTTGGAGCGGATGTAGAGGGTCAGGGAGATTTCCCTGGTCTCGACATTCGGGTGGAATTGGTACAGCAAGTGGCACGGCGGCAGGGCCATTTCATCGAGCTGCGCAACGTTCCAGCCGTGGAACAGGATGCGACGGCTGCCCGGGTCCTTGATGATGGTGTCGACGCACTGGCGGATCTGGTCGATCGCCTTGTACAGCACCACATACGCCTGGCCGTCTTCTTCGCCTTCGGCGATTTGCCGATAGCCCTGGCTCAGGGTCTGCTCGATGGCGGCCTGGTTGCTGACCGGGATCTGCTTGTACGCCGGCCATTTGCGCCATTGCACGCCGTAGATCTCGCCGAGGTCGTCTTCGCCCTGACGGAACGGGTTGGCCAGCCACTGGGCGTTTTCGTTGGCGTTCTGGTCCCAGACCTTGCAACCCAGCGCACGGAATTCAGCGGCGTTGTTCACCCCGCGCAGAAAACCGCACATCTCGCCGATGGCCGACTTGAAGGCCATCTTGCGGGTGGTGATCGCCGGGAAACCTTCCTGCAAATCGAAGCGCAGCATCGCACCCGGAAAGCTGATGGTGTTCACGCCGGTGCGGTTGGCCTGTTTGGTGCCGTTCTTGATGACGTGGGCGACCAGATCGAGATATTGCTTCATGAATTACCTGTGTCCTTGAACCCGGAGCCGTCGCCCCGGGGTTCGAATTTTTTGCGCCAGCTGCTTATACAGCCGCTGCGGGGGCCGCCGGGGCGCGTCGATAAGCCAGCCAGATCAGGAATAGACCGCCGACGATCATCGGTACGCACAGCACCTGGCCCATGGTCAGCCAGTTCCACGCCAGATAGCCCAGTTGCGCATCCGGAACGCGGACGAACTCGACGATGAAACGGAAAATGCCATAGAACAGCGCAAACATCCCGGACACCGCCATGGTCGGCCGTGGCTTGCGCGAGAACAGCCAGAGGATCAGGAACAGCGCCACACCTTCCAGCGCAAACTGGTACAGCTGCGACGGGTGACGCGGCAACTGCGCCGGGTCGCTGAACGGCGGGAAGATCATCGCCCACGGCACGTCGGTCGGCTTGCCCCACAACTCGGCGTTGATGAAGTTACCGATGCGACCGGCACCCAGGCCGATCGGCACCATCGGCGCGACGAAGTCCATCAGCTGGAAGAACGACTTGTTGTTCTTTTTACCAAACCACAACGCTGCGAGCATCACACCGATGAAGCCACCGTGGAACGACATGCCGCCCTTCCACACTTCGAAGATCAACATCGGGTTGGCCAGGTAAGCGCTCAGATCATAAAACAGCACATAACCCAGGCGGCCGCCGACGATGACGCCCATCGACATCCAGAACACCATGTCGGAGAGTTTCTCCTTGGTCCAGGTCGGGTCGAAGCGGTTCAGCCGACGGGACGCCAGCAGCCACGCGCCGCCGATGCCGACCAGATACATCAGGCCGTACCAGTGGATTTTCAGCGGACCGATGGCCAGGGCCACCGGGTCGATCTGCGGGTAAGGCAGCATTGCGACTCCTCGTTAGAGTTGAAACCTTCAAAATTCCCGGGCGACGCTGTCACGCCAGGATTAAGCCAGGATTGCGTTAGGTGTCAGAGCAGGAAGTTCAAGCCGACGCAAAACAGCAAAGCGGCAAACAGTCTTTTCAGCAAGCGTGGCGACAGCCTGTGGGCCAGTCGTGCACCGAGGCGGGCGAAGACCATGCTGGTCAGAGCGATCCCCAGCAGCGCCGGCAAATAAACAAAACCGAGACTATGGGCCGGCAGCAGTGGATCGTGCCAGCCCAGAATCATGAAACTTAATGCACTTGCCAAGGCGATGGGCAGGCCACAGGCCGACGACGTGGCCACCGCTTGCTGCATCGGTACGCTGCGCCAGGTCAGGAATGGCACGGTCAGCGAACCGCCGCCGATCCCGAAAATCGCCGAGGCCCAGCCAATCACACTGCCGGCCACGGTCAGACCGACTTTACCGGGCACCGTTCGGCTGGCCTTGGGTTTGAAGTCCAAGGCGAGTTGAACAGCGATGATCAACGCGAATACGCCGATGATTTTCTGCAAATTCGGCCCGGAGATCGCTTCGGCGGTCAGCGCGCCGAAACCGGCACCGATCAGAATGCCGAGGGTCATCCAGGCAAAAATCGGCCAACGCACGGCGCCACGGCGATGATGTTCGCGAACCGCATTGACCGACGTAAAAATGATCGTCGCCAGGGAAGTACCGACTGCAAGATGCGTCAGGATCGACGGATCAAATCCCTGCAAGGTGAAGCTGAACACCAGCACCGGGACGATGATAATCCCGCCGCCTACCCCAAACAGCCCGGCCAGCACGCCCGCACAGGCGCCCAGCGCCAGATAGAGCAAAAATTCCATGGCCACGTCCCCAAGCATCCCGAAACAGGAGCGGCATGGTAACGGATGCATGGCCTTGGGCTCCACTGCGGATGGCGATGGATCGATGAGCGATGTCTGCGTAGAGTGAGCAAAAAACACACAAGGACCACCTTATGTGCCTGATTGTCTTTGCCTGGCGGCCGGGTCATGCCCAGCCGCTGATCGTGGCGGCCAACCGCGACGAATTCTATGCCCGGCCCAGCCTGCCCCTGGCGCAATGGCCGCACGCCCCGCATGTCTACGCCGGGCGTGACCTCGAGGCCGGCGGTACGTGGCTCGGTGTCGGCGCCAATGGGCGCTTCGCCGCACTGACCAACATCCGTGATCCCCTTCAACCGCCGGCCGCCAAGTCGCGAGGCGAACTGGTGGCGCAGTTTCTCAGCGGGGAAACGCCCATTGAAGACTATTTAAGCGACGTTATCGGACGTTCGGCTGAATATGCCGGGTTCAATCTGCTGATCGGCAATGCCAAAGAGCTCTGGCACTTCAACGCTCGGGAAACCTCGGCGGTCAGGCTCGAACCAGGGATTTATGGGTTATCGAACGCGGGGCTGGATACGCCGTGGCCAAAAGTGCTCAAGGCCAAGGCAGCCTTGAGCGAAGTGCTGGACGACCCGCAGCCGCAGGCGCTATTGGCCTTGCTCAGCGATCCACAGACGGCGCCGCTTGCCGAGCTGCCGGACACTGGCGTGGGGCAAGCCACCGAGACGTTGTTGTCGAGTGTGTTTATCAAGAGCCAGGCTTATGGGACGCGGGCGAGCACGGCGTTGATTGTTCAGGCAAATGGGATGCGGCATATGGTCGAGCGGAGTTTCGGGCCGTATGGGGGGCATCTAGGGGAAGTGGAAGTCAGGGTTTGAAGGTCGGACAATAAACTGCGGCGAGGGCGCTTGCTCCCGCTAGAGTGCGAAGCGCTCCCGATCCGGCCGATGCGTTCTTTCATAGAGATCGCATCGGCTGGATCACGACTGCTTCGCAGCCGAACGGGAGCAAGCTCCCTCGCCACAGGGCCGCCGCTGACCTAGAGGGTCTTGACCGAAGCCGGATTGATCATCCGTGCCAACCCAAGGTTTTTCAGCGCCAGTTGCAGCGAGCTGTGGATAACTTGTGGGTTGTCGATCGTCATCAGCTCCGCCAGCAACTCCTTGGCCTTGCTCAGGTTGATCTGACGCAGCATCCACTTCACTTTCGGCAAGTTGGTGGCGTTCATCGACAGGCTGTCGAAGCCCATTGCCATCAACAGCACCGCCGCCGCCGGGTCACCGGCCATTTCGCCGCAGATACTCACCGGCTTGCCTTCGGCATGCGCATCGCGCACCACGCTCTGCAGGGCTTGCAGCACCGCCGGGTGCAGGTAGTCGTAGAGGTCGGCCACCCGTGGGTTGTTTCGGTCCACGGCCAGCAGGTACTGGGTCAGGTCGTTGGAGCCGACCGACAGGAAGTCCACCTGCCGCGCCAGTTCCTTGGTCTGATACACCGCTGCCGGAATCTCGATCATCACGCCAACCGGCGGCATCGGCACGTCGGTGCCTTCGTCGCGGACTTCGCCCCAGGCCCGGTGGATCAGGTGCAAGGCTTCTTCCAGTTCATGGGTGCCGGAAATCATCGGCAGCAGAATCCGCAGGTTGTTCAGGCCTTCGCTGGCCTTGAGCATGGCGCGGGTCTGCACCAGGAAGATTTCCGGGTGGTCGAGGGTCACGCGAATGCCGCGCCAGCCGAGGAACGGGTTGTCTTCCTTGATCGGGAAGTACGACAGCGCCTTGTCACCGCCAATGTCCAGGCTACGCATGGTCACTGGTTGTGGATGGAACGCGGCAAGTTGCTCGCGATAGATCGCCAGCTGTTCCTTTTCGCTCGGGAAACGCTGATTGATCATGAACGGCACTTCGGTGCGGTACAGACCCACGCCCTCGGCACCGCGCTTCTGCGCCCGCGCCACGTCCGCCAGCAGGCCGGTGTTGACCCACAGCGGCATGCGGTGGCCATCAACCGTTACGCACGGCAGGTCGCGCAATGCATCCAGCCCGAGGGCCAGTTGTTTCTCTTCCTCAACCACGTCGGCGAACTGCTTGCGCAGCACGTCACTCGGGTTGGTGTAGACCTCGCCGTGGTAGCCGTCGACGATCATCTGGATGCCGTCGACCTTGGAATACGGCAGGTCGACCAGCCCCATCACCGTCGGAATACCCATGGCACGCGCCAGGATCGCCACGTGGGAGTTGCCGGAACCGAGTACCGACACCAGGCCCACCAGCTTGCCTTCCGGCACCTCGCCGAGCATCGCCGGCGTCAGTTCTTCGCTGACCAGAATGGTGTTGTCGGGGTAGACCAGCGTCTGCTGCCGCTCTTCCTGCAAGTAGGCGAGCAAACGGCGGCCGAGGTCCTTGACGTCCGAGGCCCGCTCACGCAGGTAGGCGTCGTCCATCAGTTCGAAACGGTTGACGTGATCGGTAACCACCTGACGCAGCGCGCCCTGGGCCCACTGACCGGTCTTGATCACGGTGGTGACTTCGCTGCCGAGCGAAGCATCGTCGAGCATCATCAAGTAGACGTCGAACAGGGCCCGCTCTTCAGGTCGCAGCTGGGTTGCCAGCTTGGCGGACAAGGCACGCATGTCGGCGCGCACGCCTTCGATGGCCGTCTTGAACAGCCCAAGTTCTGCATCGATGTCGGTGATGGTCTTGTCCGGCACCACATCCAGATCGGCCGGCGGCAGCATGACGACTGCGGTGCCGACCGCCGCGCCCGGCGAACCAGGTACGCCGACGAACTTTGCTTCCTGGATACCTTTGCCCTGACGGCCCAGGCCACGGATCGAACCGGTGGCCTCGGCATGGGCGATAACGCCGGCGAGCTGCGCGCTCATGGTCACGAGGAAGGCTTCTTCACCCTCATCGAACTGGCGGCGTTCCTTTTGTTGAATGACCAACACGCCGACGACGCGGCGGTGGTGAATGATCGGCGCCCCGAGGAACGACGCGTAGCGCTCTTCACCGGTCTCGGCGAAGTAACGGTAGCGCGGGTGATCCGCGGCGTTTTCGAGGTTCAGGGGTTCTTCACGCGTGCCGACCAGGCCGACCAGACCTTCGTTGGGTGCCATGCTGACTTTGCCGATCGAGCGCTTGTTCAAGCCCTCGGTGGCCATCAGCACGAAGCGGTTGGTCTCTGGATCAAGCAGGTAGACCGAGCAGACCTGGCTGCCCATGGCCTCTTTGACGCGCAACACAATAATCCCCAACGCCGCCTTGAGATCCTTGGCGGAGTTAACTTCCTGGACGATCTTGCGCAGCGTATTGAGCATGGCTCGGGGTCGAACTCCGTCGTCAGTCGCGCGCTAAAAGGCGCGGGGCAAGCTCTTTGAGAGCGCGTCGATACACCTCGCGCTTGAATGTCACCACCTGGCCCAACGGATACCAATAGCTGACCCAGCGCCAGCCATCGAATTCCGGTTTACCGGTCAAATCCATCCGCACCCGCTGCTCGTTGGAGATCAGGCGCAGGAGAAACCATTTCTGCTTCTGGCCGATGCACAGCGGTTGGCTGTGCGTTCTGACCAGACGTTGCGGCAAACGATAACGCAACCAGCCCCGGGTGCAGGCGAGAATTTCAACATCTTCGCGCTCCAGGCCCACTTCTTCGTTCAACTCGCGGTACAAGGCGTCTTCCGGCGTCTCCTGGGGGTTGATCCCGCCCTGTGGAAACTGCCAGGCATCTTGATTGATTCGGCGAGCCCATAGCACCTGGCCAGCATCATTCGTCAGAATGATCCCGACATTGGGGCGGAAACCATCGGGGTCGATCACGGCAACAACCTCGCAAACGCATGTCGCCGCATTGTTCCACAAAGGTTGTGAAAGCAGCAACGAGCCGACCTACCTTATGTGCACTCTTGTGAAAAGTCCGTATTCTGGAGACCTTTCTACAGACTTTTCAGCGAGTAACTGCAATGCGGCTGGCTTTATTCGACTTGGACAACACGCTTCTGGGCGGCGACAGTGACCACGCCTGGGGCGATTATCTGTGCGAACGCGGTTTCCTCGACGCCGTCGCCTACAAGGCACGCAACGACGAGTTCTATCAGGACTACCTGGCCGGCAAGCTGGATCAGGCCGCCTACCTGAACTTCTGCCTGGAAGTCCTCGGCCGCACCGAAATGGCGACACTGGATCAATGGCACCTGGATTACATGCGCGACTGCATCGAACCGCTCGTGCTGCCCAAGGGCCTCGAACTGTTGGCCCAACACCGTGAGGCCGGCGACAAGCTGGTCATCATCACGGCCACCAACCGCTTTGTGACCGGGCCGATTGCCACGCGTTTAGGCGTTGAAACCCTGATCGCCACCGAATGCGAAATGATCGACGGCCGGTACAGCGGGCGCAGCACCGATATCCCGTGCTTCCGTGAAGGCAAGGTGACCCGGTTGAATCGTTGGCTGGAAGAAACCGGCCACAGCCTGGAAGACAGTTATTTCTACAGCGACTCGATGAACGACTTGGCGTTGCTGGAGCAAGTGACGAATCCGATCGCGGTCGATCCGGACCCTAACTTGCGGGCCGAGGCCGAGAAACGTGGCTGGCCGGTGATCAGTTTGCGCGATTGATTAAGCCTGTAGCAGCTGCCGAGGTACGAGGCTGCGTTGCGGTCCGCAGGACCGCCCTTTGGGGCCGTTTCGCAGCCCATCGCGGCCTCGTACCTCGGCAGCTGCTACAGATTCCGCGCTATACCGGCTTGGCCCCCATCAACCCCGCAATGGCGATCAAGCAGACAAAACTGAACAACGCCAACGCCAACGCCAACGTAAACTTCCCATTCCCCGCCGCCGGCGCCTTGCGCAGCCGATTGAGCCGCACCAGCAGCCAGAACCAGCCCAGCGCCGCCACGGTGTACAGCACACTGGACGCCAGCAACCAGGTCTGCCCCAACGGCCAGCCCACCAGATGCACCATCCACCAGCCGGTAAACGGCATGCTCAACAGCGCCAGGCCCATCAACAACCAGATGAACACCTGCGGTCGCTGCAAGGTACGCGCAGGCGCCGTCGCATCACCGTTACGACGAGTGCGCCAGACCCAGATTGCCAGCCCCAGTGCGCTGATCAACAGCAGCACCGTCGCCACGCCATGCGCGACTTTGAGGGCGGTTAACGTTTCCATTGTTCGAATTCCTTATAGGCTGCCCATCAGCGTAGCCGCTCAGCCGAGAAACAGCTGATAGGCCGGGTTGTCGCTTTCGTCCCAGTACGGGTAGCCGATTTCTTCCAGCGCCGCCGGTACCAGATGACGCTCGTCGTGGGGCACTTGCAGGCCCGCGACCACACGGCCATCCGCCGCGCCGTGGTTGCGGTAGTGGAACATCGAAATGTTCCAGCGCCCACCGAGCTTGTTGAGGAAGTTGAACAACGCCCCCGGACGCTCCGGGAACTCGAAGCGCAGCACCACCTCATCGACCACCTGGGCGGCACGCCCGCCAACCATATGGCGAATGTGCAATTTGGCCAGTTCGTTGTCGGTCAGGTCGAGTACCGGGAAACCCTGCTCGGTCAGGCTGGCGAGCAGCGCACTGCGCGGGTCGTTTTCCGGATGGGTCTGCACGCCGACAAAGATGTGCGCTTCGCTGCCGGTGTTGTAGCGGTAGTTGAATTCGGTGATCTGGCGCTTGCCGATGGCTTCGCAGAACGCCTTGAAGCTGCCCGGTTTCTCGGGGATGGTCACGGCGATGATAGCTTCGCGGCCCTCGCCCAGCTCGGCACGCTCGGCGACGTGTCGCAAGCGGTCGAAGTTGACGTTGGCACCGGAATCGATGGCCACGAAGGTGTGGCCGGTGACACCACGTTGCTCGACGTATTTCTTGATCCCGGCCACGCCCAAGGCGCCGGCAGGTTCAGTGATCGAGCGGGTATCGTCGTAGATATCCTTGATCGCCGCACAGATTTCATCGGTGCTGACGGTGATCACTTCATCAACGTAGTCTTTGCAGATATCGAAGGTGTGCTGGCCGATCTGCGCCACCGCGACGCCATCGGCAAACAGGCCCACGGTCGGCAACACCACGCGCTCACCGGCCGCCATGGCGGCTTGCAGGCAGTTGGAGTCATCCGGTTCGACGCCGATGATCTTGATGTCCGGACGCAGGTATTTCACGTACGCCGCAATCCCGGCGATCAATCCGCCACCGCCCACCGGAACGAAGATCGCATCCAGACGCCCCGGGTGCTGGCGCAGAATCTCCATGGCCACCGTGCCCTGCCCGGCAATAGTGTGGGGATCGTCGTAGGGGTGAATGTAGACGTAGCCTTTTTCGTCGACCAGTTTCAGCGAGTAGGCCAGGGCTTCCGGGAACGAATCGCCGTGCAGTACCACTTTGCCGCCGCGCGAACGCACGCCCTCGACCTTGATCTCCGGGGTGGTCTTGGGCATCACGATGGTCGCTTTCACGCCCAGCACTTTGGCTGCCAGGGCCAGGCCTTGCGCATGGTTGCCCGCCGAAGCGGTGACCACGCCACGGGCGCGCTCTTCATCGCTCAGTTGCGTCAGCTTGTTGTAAGCGCCGCGAATCTTGAACGAGAACACCGGCTGCAAGTCTTCACGCTTGAGCCAAATCTCGTTGCCCAGCCGCTCGGAGAGCTGGCGAGCAGTCTGCAATGGGGTTTCTACGGCAACGTCATAAACGCGCGAGGTGAGGATCTTTTTGACGTACTGTTCGAGCATCGGAAAGCATCACTGAACGGGTTGGGCAGGGCCAAGGAGTCTAACCCGGCTTTCGGGCGGGCGACCACACTAAACAGGTGGTTTTAGCCACTCGCAAACGCAAGAGACTCATTGTGGCGAGGGAGCTTGCTCCCGCTGGAGTGCGAAGTGCTCCCCAAAACAGGCAGCCCGTTTCTTCAAACACACTGTATTGGCAGGTTTTACGACTGCTGCGCAGCCGAGCGGGAGCAAGCTCCCTCGCCACAGACAAGCCCCCTCGTCTCCATTCGACACACTGGCAATGACCTTCCACATCGCGAGGCCTATAATGCCGGCCTTTCGTCCCCCTCTTCGGCACCTCGGAGCCCGCATGACCCAGGATCAACTCAAACAGGCAGTGGCTCAGGCCGCCGTCGACTTCATCCTCCCGAAACTCGATGACAAGAGCATCGTCGGGGTCGGCACCGGCTCTACCGCCAATTGCTTCATCGACGCCCTGGCCAAGCACAAAGGCGCGTTTGACGGCGCAGTGGCCAGTTCCGAAGCCACCGCCGCGCGCCTCAAAGGCCACGGTATTCCGGTGTATGAGCTCAATACCGTCAGCGATCTGGAGTTCTACGTCGACGGCGCCGATGAAAGCGACGAGCACCTGCACCTGATCAAAGGCGGCGGTGCAGCCCTGACCCGCGAGAAGATCGTGGCGGCCGTGGCCAAGACCTTCATCTGCATCGCCGACGCCAGCAAACTGGTGCCGGTGCTCGGTGCGTTCCCATTGCCGGTGGAAGTGATCCCGATGGCTCGCAGCCACGTGGCCCGCGAACTGGTGAAGCTGGGCGGCGACCCGGTTTACCGTGAAGGCGTGCTGACCGATAACGGCAACATCATCCTTGACGTGCACAACATGCAGATCACCAACCCGGTGGAGCTGGAAGCACAGATCAACGCCATCGTCGGCGTGGTCACCAACGGTTTGTTCGCGGCCCGCCCGGCGGACTTGCTGCTGTTGGGCACGAGCGAAGGCGTGAAAACCCTCAAGGCCTGATGCCTTAGCCATCTGTAGGAGCGAAGCTTGCTCGCGAAGAGGCCATAGCATTCAACATCTCAGTTGACTGATATGACCTCTTCGCGAGCAAGCTTCGCTCCTACAATTGGTTTTGCGGTGTTGGTCAGGGCTGTGCCGGTTTTTTGAAGACGTAGAACAGGTTCGGCTCGCTGACGAGGTACAGGGTGCCGTCGTCATCCATGGCAATGCCTTCCGGCTTGTGCAATCCCTGACGACCCTTGCTCAGTGACAGGGTGCTCAGCGGTCGCCCGTCCACATCCAGTTCAAGAATCAACCGCGACTCATCGGACAGTGCCAGCAAATGGCCGCTGCGCTCGTCATATTGCAGGCTCGACAGGTCTCGCACGAACATTCCGCCATCGCGCTTGGGATTGTTCACCACGTGCACCGCGTAGGACTTCTCCGGGTTGTAATGGGGAAAGCCCTGCACTTCGTAGATCAGCATCGGGTCGCGCTCCTTGGCGACGAACAAGCGCTTGCCCACCGAGTCATAGGCCAAACCCTCGAAACCCTTGTTGCCGCTCATGTGCACGCCGAGGGTCATCTGCTCGGCGTCCGCGGCATCGAGGAACGTCGTGCCCTTGCGCAGATGAATCTTGATCAGCCGTTGCTCACGCTCATCGGTGATCACGTAAGTGTCAGCGCTAATGAACTCCACTGCTTCCGGGTCGCCGAACCCGACCAGCGCCACACGCCGCAGGATTTTGCCTTCCAGGGACAACTCGATCAGCTCGGCGTTTTTTTGGGTGACCGTGAACAGGCTTTTGCGCACGGGATCGAAGGTCAGCGCTGAAACATCGTCGTCCAGACCGTCAATGACTCGCGCCTCGATCGCCACCTGATACTGGTCCAGGCCAATGGATCGGGTATTCATCGGCTGCCATAGCGCCTGCACATTGAACCCGCTGCGTTCAAACAGGCGCTGGTACTGGCCGACGGCAACCAACACGATCAGGGCAATGACCGACAGGATCAGCATCAGGGGTTTGGGGCGGACAAGTCGACGCATTCAGGCAAACTCGGAAACAGGACGGGCGGATGAAACACCACGGCTGCCTGAATTAAAACCCTAATGGCCCGCGACCTTCTACCGCAACTACCGAACCTGTTGCTTTTCGAAGCGGTAGAACAGGTTCGGCTCGCTCACCATGTACAGCGTGCCTGCTTCGTCCATGGTGACGCCTTCGGCACGGGGAATGGTTTTCTTCAGGCCATTGAACCCTCCGAGCAAGGTCATGAAACTGACCTGCTCGCCCTTCTCGTCCAGTTCCAACAACAAGTGAGAGTCGGCGGACAGCACCAGGGTGTGGCCAGTGCGCGGATCGATGGCCAAGGCCGACAGGTTACGGACATCCAGTGCGTCGCTGGAGAGTTTCTGCTTGTCACCCTTCAGGATCTGGCTGCCATCGCTTTTCCAGCTGAACAGCGCTGGTGGACGCTCTTCACCCAGCAGCAGTTGCTGGCGACGGGCATCCCAGACGACGGCTTCGAAGCCTTTATTCTGGTTTTTCGAGGGGCCGAGATCGTATTTCGGGAAATTGGCGATGTTCAGCTCGCGCGTATCGGCATCGACCTTGACGATCGAGAGCAGTTGTTCGCGCTCATCGGTAATCGCCAGCAAACCATTGCCCATTACCGTCACCCCTTCCGGGTTGCTCCACCCCACCAGCGGCATTTTGCGCAACACGTCGCCTTGCAACGTCAGCTCGACCAGGAACGGGTTCTTGCCCATCACGGAGAACAGGGTTTTGGTCTGCGGGTCGTAAGACACGTCCGACGCTTCGTCCTTCTCCATGCCCGGCAGCAGTTTGGCGTCGATCACCGCCCGATAGTCCGGCAGCCAGACACTCTCTTTTCGTTCGGCAGGGCTTTCGAAGCGCTCCTTCACCCAGAGCACACCGCGATCATCCCAATGCATCGCAAACGCAAGGCCATAAGCGGCGACCGCCACCAGTAAAAGCCAGGAATACCAACGCATGACAAAGCGCGAGCGGCGGGCAGTTTTCAGCTTGGGCAGCGATTCGATGGCCATTCAGGGATGCGTTCCAGAAATTCAGGCTATGGGTAATAGCACATTGGGACAGGCTCAGATGCCATAAGCCCCGGAATTATCCAGACAAAATGTGAAAAAAACGGGAAATGGCCGGATTGCCCTGTGTGGGCAGCCAAGATCAAAAGATCGCAGCCTGCGGCAGGCTGCGGTTTTTGCTTTTTAGAGAACGCTACTGGTAAAGCGGCTGACACCCGGCAATTCGAGCACCAGTTCGTCACCGACGTTCAGCGGGCCAACGCCCACCGGCGTGCCAGTGAGGATCACGTCACCGGCCTGCAGCGAGAAGCAGCCGGCCATGTACTGGATCATTGGCACGATCGGATTGAGCATGTCCTTGGTGTTGCCATCCTGGCGGACTTCACCATTGATGGTCAGGCGGATGCCGATGTCGGTCAGGTCGGTAAACGTGCTGCCAGCCACGAATGGCGCAATCACCGCCGCACCGTCAAAGCACTTGGCGATTTCCCACGGCAGGCCCTTGGCTTTAAGCTCGGCCTGCTTGTCGCGCAGGGTCAGGTCCAGGGCCGGGGCGAAGCCGGAGATGGCATCCAGCACTTCTTCGCGGCTCGGCTTGGTCGACAATGGCTTGCCGATCAGCACCGCTATTTCTGCTTCGTAATGCACCGAACCGCGCTCGGTCGGAATGCTGAAGCTGCCTTCCAGTGGCACCACGCAGCTGCCGGGTTTGATGAACAGCAGTGGTTCGGTGGGCACCGGGTTGTCCAGTTCCTTGGCGTGTTCGGCGTAGTTGCGGCCGATGCACACCACTTTCCCCAGCGGAAAATGAATACGCGTTCCGTCGACATACTGGTGCTGATAGCTCATTGACCGACTCCTGCTTCGTGCTCTTAAAGTTCGAAGAATCAAACAGCGAAAATCTTGCCCGGGTTCATGATGCCATTCGGGTCGAACACCGCTTTGACGGCTTTCATGTACTCGATCTCAACCGGTGAGCGGCTATAGGTCAAGTAGTCACGTTTGGTCATGCCCACGCCGTGTTCGGCGGAAATCGAACCGTTGTACTTCTCGACGGTTTCGAACACCCACTTGTTGACGGTGGCGCACTTGGCGAAGAACTCATCCTTGCTCAGGTTATCCGGCTTGAGGATGTTCAAGTGCAGGTTGCCGTCGCCGATGTGGCCGAACCAGACGATTTCGAAGTCCGGGTAGTGTTCGCCGACGATCGCGTCGATTTCCTTCAGGAACCCCGGGACTTTCGACACAGTGACCGAAATGTCGTTTTTGTACGGCGTCCAGTGGGAAATGGTTTCGGAGATGTACTCGCGCAGCTTCCAGAGGTTCTGCAACTGGGTTTCGCTCTGGCTCATCACACCGTCCAGCACCCAGCCCTGCTCGACGCAGTACTCGAAGGTTTCCAGGGCGTGATTGGCCACTTCATCGGTGGTCGCTTCGAATTCCAGCAATGCATAGAACGGGCAGTCGGACTCGAACGGCGCCGGCACATCGCCGCGTGCCATGACCTTGGCCAGGGCTTTGTCGGAGAAGAATTCGAAGGCAGTCAGGTCAAGTTTGCTCTGGAACGCGTGCAATACCGGCATGATCGAATCGAAATCGGCGGTACCGAGCACCATCGCGGTAAGGTTTTTCGGCGCACGGTCCAGACGCATGGTGGCTTCGACGACAAAACCCAGGGTGCCTTCAGCGCCGATGAACAGCTGACGCAGGTCGTAGCCGGTGGCGTTCTTGATCAGGTCTTTGTTCAGTTCCAGCAGATCGCCCTTGCCGGTGACGACTTTCATGCCAGCCACCCAGTTACGGGTCATGCCGTAGCGAATTACCTTGATCCCGCCGGCATTGGTGCCGATATTGCCACCTATCTGGCTGGAACCTGCCGAAGCGAAGTCCACCGGATAGTACAAACCGTGCTCTTCAGCCTTGTTCTGTAATTGTTCGGTAACCACGCCCGGCTGACAAACAACGGTGCGATCGGTGAGGTTCACGTCGAGAATCTGGTTCATGTAGTCGAAGGACACGACCACTTCGCCATTGGCCGCCACTGCTGCGGCAGAAAGCCCGGTACGACCGCCGGACGGCACCAGCGCAACCTTGTGTTCATTGGCCCAACGGACAATGGCCTGGACCTGCTCGATGGTCTTGGGGAACACAATGGCCGTCGGGGCCGGGGCGAAATGTTTGGTCCAATCCTTGCCGTAAGCGTTCAGGGAGTCGGCGTCGGTCAGCACCTTGCCAGGCTCAACCAGGGTCTTCAGCTCATCAATCAGCGCAGGATTGGTCATCGACAGAACTCTCGAACAATTCATGGTCATCCTGAGTACGCTTCACGTCGCAGAATGAGTGTTAGCAGGTCGCATATGCTAGCATACCGACCCCGCAGGATAGTGCCCAAAGGCTGTTCTGCGGCGACGGCTTTCCTGCCGTCCGGGTCAGCTCTGGCTGCTCCCTTCCCTGCCATTTTTTCTCCGGGACACAGGTTTACGCAGATGAGCAAGACTTCTCTCGATAAGAGCAAGATCAAGTTCCTTCTTCTCGAAGGCGTCCACCAATCGGCTGTCGACGTCCTCAAGGCGGCGGGCTACACCAGCATCGAGTACCTCACAGGTTCTCTGCCGGACGCCCAGCTGAAGGAAAAGATCGCTGATGCTCACTTCATCGGCATTCGCTCCCGCACTCAACTGACCGAAGAGATCTTCGATCACGCGAAGAAACTGGTGGCTGTCGGCTGTTTCTGCATCGGCACCAACCAGGTCGACCTCAACGCGGCTCGCGAACGCGGTATCGCGGTATTCAACGCGCCGTACTCCAACACTCGCTCCGTTGCCGAGCTGGTGCTGGCCGAGGCGATCCTGTTGCTGCGCGGCATCCCTGAGAAGAACGCTTCCTGCCACCGTGGCGGCTGGATCAAAAGCGCAGCCAACTCCTTCGAAATCCGCGGTAAAAAGCTGGGTATCGTCGGTTACGGCTCGATCGGCACTCAACTGTCGGTCCTGGCTGAAGGCTTAGGGATGCAGGTTTACTTCTACGACACCGTGACCAAGCTGCCATTGGGCAACGCCACCCAGGTCGGCAACCTGCACGAGCTGTTGGGCATGTCCGACATCGTCACCCTGCACGTTCCGGAAACCGCTGCCACCCAGTGGATGATCGGCGAGAAGGAAATCCGCGCCATCAAGAAGGGCGGCATCCTGATCAACGCCGCGCGCGGCACCGTGGTCGAACTGGACGCCCTGGCGGACGCGATCAAGGACAAGCACCTGATCGGCGCGGCCATCGACGTATTCCCGGTGGAGCCACGCTCCAACGAAGAAGAGTTCGAAAGCCCGCTGCGTGGCCTGGACAACGTGATCCTGACCCCGCACATCGGTGGTTCTACCGCTGAAGCGCAGGCCAACATCGGCCTGGAAGTGGCGGAAAAACTGGTCAAGTACAGCGACAACGGTACATCGGTATCGTCCGTGAACTTCCCGGAAGTGGCCCTGCCGGCTCACCCTGGCAAGCACCGCCTGCTGCACATCCACGAGAACATTCCGGGCGTGATGAGCGAGATCAACAAGGTCTTCGCCGAAAACGGCATCAACATTTCCGGTCAGTTCCTGCAGACCAACGAGAAAGTCGGCTACGTCGTGATCGACGTCGATGCCGATTACTCGGAAATGGCGCAAGAGAAGCTGCAGCACATCAACGGCACCATTCGTTGCCGCGTGTTGTTCTGATCGCGACTTGAGCGACAAAAAAGGGAGCTCCTCGGAGCTCCCTTTTTTACGGCTGCTTTTTCATCGTTGTGGAAAAGTTACTTCACCGTCACGGTGATTTTCTTCGACACGATCGGCGGATCGAACGGCATGTGACCGCTGTCGCCCAGTTCGAGCTGCAAGGTGTGCTTGCCCGGTGCCAGTTTGATTTCAGCGTGAGTCTGCGCTTTGCCAAAGTGCATGTGATTGGCATCGTTTGGAATCGGAGCGCCGGCAGCCGGTAGTTTGTCGACATCGATCAGCAGATGGTGGTGCCCAGTGTTTTTGGTGGTGTCGCCCGCTGGTGCCAGTGCGATTTCCTTGACGCCGAAATTCACTGTAAAGGTTTGCGCGACCGTGGCTCCGTCCGCAGGAGATACGATGAACACTTCTGCCCCCTTCGGAGCCGGGGTGGCGGCACCGGCCAGCACCGAAACACCCATCAGCACACCAGCCAATGCTGCTCGTGACATAAAGCTTTTCATTCTCTTCTCCAGTTTTTCCGTAAAATTCGCTCGACCGTGAACAACTTAACGGCCATTCGTTGTCGAAGGCACTCAATAACCATAGCAAAGCGAGCCTGAACAGCGCGTCGCGATAAATGAATTCAAAGGAGTGACCATGCGCTTTTTGCCTGGCCTGATCTGCCTGCTACCCCTTTTGAGCCCTTTGGCTCATGCCGAACTGATGGACGATGTAAACGACCGCGGCGAATTGCGCATTGCTCTTGAGGCTAATACACCGCCCTTCAATTTCAAGGATGACGGCAAACTGACCGGGTTCGAGGTCGAGCTGGGTCAACTGCTGGCCAATGAGCTGGATGTACGGGCCGACTTCGTCGTCACTGATTCCGACGATCTGATGACCGGCGTCGAAAGCGGCAAATACGACGTTGCCATCAATCACATAGCACTGACCCCGGATCTGAAGGATCGTTTCGACTTCAGCGAACCTTACATTCACACCAACGCGCAATTGATCGCGCAGAAAGAAGTGCAACCGCGATCAATCCTGATAGTGCAGTCGCTGACGGAGGAAAAGCCGAAAGCCGCCCCGGCTGCAAGCCTGGCCATTCCGTTTCAGAAGGGTAACCCGGCGTTCCATGCCAGCCTGGAAAACGCCTTGCAGCGGATCAAGGCCGATGGCCGGCTGGAGGCCCTGGAGCAGAAGTGGTTTGGGGCAGATGCGGGTGCGGCGCCGAAACCTTGATTCGGGCGAATGAGTAACCCTGCGGGCTGTTACTTCAGGGTTGCCAGGGCCTGCGCCGCTTGCGGCAACTCCAGCTCGCTGAAGACTTGCACACCATGGCGCTTGAGCAGCGCGGCGGTCACGCCCTCACCGCTGACCTTCACTCCACTGAACGTCCCGTCATAGGTCAGCAGATTCCCGCAAGACGGGCTGTTGGCCTTGAGCACGGCAATCCGGATGCCGTGCTGTTGCACCAGCTCCAGCGCCTGAGAAGCCCCCGATAGAAACTCGGCACTGACGTCCTCGCCCTCGGTGGTGATGACCGATGCAAGGCCATCAAGCACTTCACCGCCCTGCCCGCCGGGAATTTCCGCCGCAGCCCTGGGTGTCGGCAACCCGCCAGCGACTTCCGGACACAACGGCACCACCCGGCCCTCGGCAATCCACTGTCCCAACAGATCGAACGGCCCGCTGGCCCCGCCGTCGTAACGGACGCGGTGACCGAGCAAACAGCGGCTTACCAGAATTTTTTGCATGATTAGAACGGCTCGTTGCCACGACGGCGGAACCAGCCCGTCAACGACAGGCGTTCTCGGGTCGCGGGCAGGACTTCGTGGGGCACGTCGCCCGACAGGAACACCACCAGGCATCCGCCGGTGGGCACCACATCGTGCTCGACGCCTTCGTCCAGGTACATGCGCAACTGACCGCCATGCTCGGGCAGCCAGGCGTCGTTGAGGTAGATCACCGCCGAGACCATGCGCCGGTCGTCGTCACGAAAACGGTCGACATGCTTGAGGTAGAAAGCGCCGGGCGGGTACAGGGCGAAATGGCTTTCGAAATCTTCCAGGCCCAGGAACAAACCACGATTCATCGCCTCACGCAGGCTGTCCATCAACCCCAGGTAGCTGTCGCAGGACTCGGCCTGGCCGGGTTCGAGCCACTGGATATGGTCGCCGCGAATGCCCTCGCGAATCTCCGAAAACGCCCCGCGCCCCACGGCGGCCGGGGCGAGCTCACCCTCGGCGGCACGTTTACGACATTCGGCGGCCAGCGCCCGGGTCAGGTCCAGGGGCAGGAAAATATTCTGCTGCGACCAGCCGTGTTCGGCCAGGTCGTCGACGATACGTAACAGCAGTGGATGATCAGAGGGTATGTGCATGGCGCGCATAGTATTCCTGTGCCCGCAAATCCGACAGAGCCACGCAGCGGAGGATTGGTCGGATAAGGTACTCAACCTGATACGAATTCTCGACAAGTACGAATGCCGCACGGAGAATAGTCGCCTGCTGACAGGAGTCCCTATGCGTCGCTTGCTTTTCTCACTGTTGATGTTCTGCGTTTTGCCCGCCTGGGCGGACGGCCACGACCAGTTGTACAAGGTCGCCGGTTGGCCAGAACAACGCGCGCATTTCAACGATGCTCTCTCGGCCGCTCAGCAGCGCTATCAGAACAGCTTGCCACCGGCAGTGTTCCAGGCCCTGGTCGACAACAGCAATCTGCGGTTCGCCCCCAAGGCCATGGACCAGCGCGCCGAAGCGCAACTGCGCAAGAAGCTCGCCGACCCGAAACCTGCGCTGACCTTCTTTCAATCGCCCCTGGGCAAGAAAATCGTCGCCGCCGAACTGCTGGCGACCCGTCGCGATCAATTGGCGAAAAACGCCAAGGGCTTGCCGAAGATGCAGGCCAGCGATACCCGTCAACTGATCATCGGCCACCTGGCCCAGGCCCTGCCCGCCCGCGAGGCCGGCGCTGAAGTCAGCCTGGCGATCGCAGGCGTCGCGGCCGACAGCCTGAGTTCGATGATCCCTGGCTTGCTCGGCAACGGTCAGGCTCAAGGCATGTTGAACGGTCAGCGCCAGCGCCTGATGGAGCAGATCGGCGCCGACCTGAACAACACGCTGCTGTATGTCTATCGCGACCTGTCGGATGACGAACTGGAAGAGTTTTCGACCTTTGCCGAGTCCTCTGAAGGCAAGGCTTATTACCAAGCGGCATTGGCGGCGATTCGGGCGGGGTTGGCAGTGGGGCAAAGTACGTCGAGCCTGACCCAGTAATTTTTGGCGTCCGTGAAATGGCCCGCGAAGACTATCGAAATGTCACCGCCGATCCCGACTCATGCGCTTGGTCAAAAACCCGAAATACTCCTGCCGCAGCCCCGGCGACTCATTCGCCAGATGATGCCGCGCCTCAGGCAGCATCAACACCTGGGGCCGATCGAACTTGCCTCGCAGCACTTCAAGGTTGTGCTCCCAATCCACGGTCATGTCCGCCTGCCCCTGCACGATCAGCGGCCGCCGCGGGCTGCTCGGTGCCGCTTCGATACGCTTGATCCACCGTCCCAGCGCACCGACCCAGGCCGTTGGCAGACGCAGCGGTTGCAGCGGATCGGCCTGCAGGAACGCGAGGAAGTCAGGGTCGTTGGAATTCTCGCTGAAGCGCCGGGCGATGCCTTTGACAAACGGCTTGAGCAGGTAATAACTGAGCCGCGACCAACCCCAGGCTCGCGGCCGCACCAAGGGCGACAGCAGAATCACTTGCCCCTGGGCCGGGCTGCTCGCACCTTGATTGAGTACATGGTCGATCACAATCGCCCCGCCGGTGCTTTGCCCGCACAAGTGCCAGGGCTGCGGAAGGCCCAACGACTGCGCCTCGGCCAGCAGGCCTTGCAGGGCGCTCTGGTACTCGGCGAAGTCCTTGATACTCGCCCGTTCGCCACTGGACAAGCCATGCCCCGGCAGGTCGCAGGCGATTACCGCAAACCCTTGGTCCAGCGCCCACTCAATCACATGCCGGTAGAGCCCGGTGTGATCGTAGAAGCCGTGAAATAGAAACAGCGTCGCCTTCGCCCGCTCGGGCCACCAGAGCTGGCTGACCACTTCATAACCATCGATCTCGAAACGCCCCAAACCACGGCGCAGGGTCCGCTGTGGAAAATCCAGCCCGTAAAAACGCTGATAGGCCATGGCCTCCGTCGACAGCGGCCGCCACTCGGCCAACGGCCGCAGGCTGGCACGCAAATGATCGGGGTCGAAAGTGGCAGACATGGGCTATTCCAGAGCGCTAAACGGACTTTATCGGCCTGCGATATTCATCTGTCGCAGCAAGCATGGCAAGCTAGCCGACCTTCGAGGATTGAAACCCATGCGCCCGGCCTATCGCACCACACTGCTTGCCAGCCTGCTCGCCCTTGTGTGTGCCAGTGTGCTGTGGGCCGCTTACGACTGGTTTCAGGGACGCTACCTGCGAGCCTTCAGTTCGCACACCGCCGTGTTCTCCGGCGACCCGTTGCGCCTGCCCGACGAACTCGCCGGCCCCGGCGCCATTCGCCTGGTGCACTTCTGGGACCCGGCCTGCCCATGCAATGTCGGCAACCAACAACACCTGACTGAACTGGTTGAGCAATATGTACCGCAGGGCGTCGAGTTCTATACGGTACAAAAGCCCGGCAGTCACGGCCAGTTGCCCGGCACCTTGAGCCGCCTGAAAACCCTCGCTGCCCTGCCTGGCTCCGAACAGATTCCCGCCAGTCCGGCAGTGGCGATATGGGACCGCGACGGCAAGCTGGCATATTTCGGCCCGTACAGCGAAGGCCTGACCTGCAATTCGAGCAACAGTTTTATCGAGCCTATCCTGCAGGCGCTGAACGCAGGCAGGGCGGTGAACGCCACCCATACGATGGCGGTGGGTTGCTACTGCCCGTGGCCCGCGGTGGCGAAGTAAGGCATTCCTGACTTTTCCAGGACCGCGATGCCCGGCACAGGAGGTCTGTGCTACACGTTTGCAGCCCACACGGGCGGCAATCCCGAAAGAACAAGGAGCCACCATGAAACGCGTCCTGACCGTACTTGCCTTGCTGATCGTCGCGCTCGCCGCCGGGGGCGGCTGGTATGTGTACAGCAAACAACCGACGCGCCAGGGCCAGGTGGCGTTGCAGCATCTGCAAGGCTCAGTGACCGTGCGCTACGACGAGCGCGGCGTGCCGCATATCCGCGCCGAAAACGAAACCGACCTCTACCGCGCCCTCGGCTACGTGCAGGCCCAGGACCGACTATTCCAGATGGAAGCCGTGCGGCGCCTGGCCCGTGGTGAGCTGGCCGAAGTCCTCGGCCCGAAACTGCTCGACACCGACAAACTGTTTCGCAGCCTGCGCATCCGCGAACGTGCTGACAGTTACGTGGCCGCGCTGGATCGTGAGTCGCCGGCGTGGAAGGCCCTGCAAGCCTATCTGGACGGCATCAATCAATATCAGGACAGCCACGCCGCGCCAGTAGAGTTCGACGTGCTGGGAATCCCCAAGCGCCCTTTCACCGCCGAAGACAGCATCAGCATCGCCGGCTACATGGCCTACAGCTTTGCCGCGGCGTTTCGCACCGAACCCTTGCTGACTTACGTGCGTGATCAACTGGGCGCCGATTACCTGAACATCTTCGACCTCGACTGGCAGCCCAAGGGCGTGCTGGTCAAAGGTCACGCCAGCCCTGCGCCGACGCTCGCCGCCAGTGACTGGAAGGATCTGAACGCCCTCGCCCGCCTGAGCGAACAGGCGCTGGCCGACCACGGCCTGCCGCAATTCGAAGGCAGCAACGCCTGGGTGATTTCCGGCAACCGCAGCAAAAGCGGCAAGCCGCTGCTGGCCGGTGACCCGCACATACGCTTCTCGGTGCCGTCAGTGTGGTACGAGGCGCACCTGTCGGCGCCAGGCTTCGAGCTGTATGGCTACCATCAGGCGCTGGTGCCGTTTGCATTTCTCGGCCACAACCTGGACTTCGGCTGGAGCCTGACGATGTTCCAGAACGACGATCTGGACCTGATCGCCGAGAAGGTCAACCCGGACAACCCGAACCAGGTCTGGTATCGCGGCAAGTGGGTGGACATGGTCACCACCGAACAACAGATCGCAGTGAAAGGCCAGTCACCGGTCACATTGACGCTGCGCCAGTCGCCCCATGGCCCGATCGTCAACGATGCGCTTGGCACTGCCGCCGGCAAGACGCCGGTTGCCATGTGGTGGGCGTTCCTCGAAACCCCGAATCCGATCCTTGACGGCTTCTACCAGCTCAATCGCGCCGACACCCTGGCCAAGGCCCGCGCCGCGGCCGCCAAGGTTCAGGCTCCAGGGTTGAACATCGTCTACGCCAACGCCAAGGGCGACATCGGCTGGTGGGCCTCGGCGTTGCTGCCCAAGCGTCCGGCCGGGATGAAGCCCGGTTTCATCCTCGACGGCAGCACCCCTCAGGCGGACAAGGAAGGTTTTTACCCGTTCAGTGCCAACCCGCAGGAAGAGAACCCGGCGCGGGGCTACATCGTCTCGGCCAACTTCCAACCGGTGTCGCCGACCGGCATGGAAATTCCCGGGTACTACAACCTCGCCGATCGCGGGCAGCAGCTCAATCGCCAGCTCAGCGACAAGAACGTGAAGTGGGACAACGCGGCCAACCAGAAGCTGCAACTGGGTACGACCACCGCCTACGGGCCGCGCTTGCTGGCGCCTTTGCTGCCGGTACTGCGTGAAGTGGTGAGCGACCCGGCCGAACTCAAACTGGTGGAGCAACTGGCGCAGTGGAGCGGCGATTACCCGCTGGACTCCATCAGCGCCACCCTGTTCAACCAGTTCCTGTTCAACCTCGCCGACGCGGCGCTGCGCGATGAACTGGGCAATGACTTCTTCGAAACGCTGCTCCCGACCCGGGTGATCGATGCCGCGCTACCGCGCCTGGCGGCCTCCGCCGACTCGCCGTGGTGGGACAACCGCAACACCCCCGGCAAGGAAACCCGCGCCGATACGGTCAAGGTGGCCTGGCAAGCGAGCATGGCTCATCTCAAAGCCACCCTTGGCGCCGATTCCGCGCAATGGCAGTGGGGCAAGGCGCACACCCTGACCCACGGCCATCCGCTGGGGATGCAAAAGCCCCTGGACCAGATTTTCAACGTTGGCCCATTCGCGGCCCCCGGCACCCACGAAGTACCGAACAACCTCTCGGCCAAGATCGGCCCGGCGCCGTGGCCCGTGACCTACGGCCCGTCGACCCGGCGGCTGATCGACTTCGCCGACCCGGCCCACAGCCTGACCATCAACCCGGTGGGCCAGAGCGGCGTGCCGTTCGACAGCCATTATGCCGACCAGGCCGAGGCGTATATCGAAGGGGTTTATTACCAGGCGAATTTCAATGAGGAAGAAGTGATGGCCAATACCCGCAGCACCTTGAAGCTGTTGCCGGCGCGGTAGATTTTTTCTGGCCGGGCTGACGCCTTCGCCGCAAAACTCTGGGCCATAAAGTCAAAAGATCGCAGCCTGCGGCAACTCTTACGGGATTCACATTCCACTGTAGGAGCTGCCGCAGGTTGCGATCTTTTGATCGGCAGCAGTTTTAAGCCGCTTCCGGTGCCTGCGCCCGACGTACGTCCGGTTGTTTCCAGGAGTCGGCAGCGGCTTCCTCGATGGCTTGCTGGATCGCACGTTTGCGGCTTTCTTCGGCGCGACGGCTGAAGAACCAGACCAGGAAGGTCACCAGCGACACCGCCAGCAGAATCAGGCTGGCCACGGCGTTGATCTCAGGCTTCACGCCCAGACGCACCGCCGAGAACACTTCCATCGGCAGGGTCGTGGAGCCTGGCCCGGACACAAAGCTCGCCAACACCAAATCATCCAGCGACAAGGCAAACGACATCATGCCGCCGGCCGCCAGTGACGGCGCGATCATCGGGATGGTGATCAGGAAGAACACTTTCCATGGCCGCGCACCGAGGTCCATGGCGGCTTCTTCGATGGACAAATCCAATTCACGCAAGCGCGCCGACACCACCACCGCCACATAGGCTGCACAGAATGTGGTGTGAGCGATCCAGATGGTGACGATGCCGCGCTCCTGCGGCCAGCCGATCATCTGCGCCATGGCCACGAACAGCAGCAACAGCGACAGACCAGTGATCACTTCCGGCATCACCAGCGGTGCGGTGACCAGGCCGCCAAACAGTGTGCGGCCCTTGAAGCGGGTGATGCGGGTCAGCACGAACGCCGCCAGCGTCCCCAATGCCACCGCCGCTATCGCCGTGTAGCAAGCGATTTCCAGCGAGCGCACCACTGAGCCCATCAGTTGCGTGTTGTCGAGCAGGCCGACGTACCACTTCACCGACCAGCCGCCCCACACCGTTACCAGTTTCGAGGCGTTGAACGAGTAGATCACCAGGATCAGCATTGGCGCGTAGATGAACAGCAGACCCAGCACCAGCATCAGGTTCGAGAAACGGAAGCGCTTCATTCTTTACCCTCCATTTCCTTGGCCTGACTGCGGTTGAACAGGATGATCGGCACAATCAGGATTGCCAGCATCACCACCGCCAGGGCAGACGCCACCGGCCAGTCGCGGTTGTTGAAGAACTCTTGCCAGAGCACTTTACCGATCATCAGGGTTTCCGGACCGCCGAGCAGTTCCGGGATCACGAACTCCCCCACCACCGGGATGAACACCAGCATGCAGCCGGCGATAATGCCGTTTTTCGACAGCGGCACGGTGATCTTCCAGAAGCTGTTGAAGTTGCTCGAACCGAGGTCCGATGCGGCTTCCAGCAGGCTGTGATCGTGTTTCACCAGGTTGGCGTAGAGCGGCAGGATCATGAACGGCAGATAGGAGTAAACAACCCCGATATAAACCGCCAGGTTGGTATTGAGGATCTGCAACGGCTCGTCGATCCAGCCCATGCTCATCAGAAAACCATTGAGCAGCCCGTTGTTGCTGAGGATGCCCATCCACGCATACACGCGGATCAGGATCGCGGTCCAGGTCGGCATCATGATCAGCAGCACCAGCACCGTTTGCAGCTCTTTGCGGGCGGTGGCAATGCCATAGGCCATCGGGTAGCCGATCAGCAGGCAGAGGATGGTGCTGAACAGCGCCATCTTCAGCGAGCCTAGGTAAGCGGCGATGTACAACTCGTCATCGCCCAGCATCGCGTAGTTGGCCAGGTTGAGCAGCACCTGCAGTTTCTGGTCAACGAAGGTGTAGATCTCGGTGTACGGCGGAATGGCCACGTCGGCTTCAGCGAAGCTGATCTTCAGGACGATGAAGAACGGCAGCATGAAGAACATGAACAGCCAGATGAACGGAACCCCGATGACCAGCTGACGGCCACCGGGAAGTATTCGATTGAGCCGGCGTTTGAGTTTGCGCATGTTCATGAGCGAAGTACCACGCCGCTGTCGTCTTCCCACCACACGTAAACCTGGTCACCCCAGGTCGGGCGCTGGCCACGGCGCTCGGCGTTGGCGACGAAGGACTGCACCAGCTTGCCGCTCGGCAGTTCGACGTAGAACACCGAATGGCCGCCGAGGTAGGCGATGTCGTGCACCTTGCCGCTGGACCAGTTGTGTTCGCAGGTCGGCATTTCGGCCGTCACCAGCAGTTTTTCCGGACGGATTGCGTAAGTAACGGACTTGTCCTGCACCGAGGTGCTGATGCCGTGACCCACGTAAATGTTGCGGTCCAGATCCTTGCAGGTGATCAGTGCATGGCCCTCGGCGTCGTCCACCACTTCACCTTCGAAGATGTTGACGTTGCCGATGAATTCGCAGACCAGGCGGCTGGTCGGGGTTTCGTAGATGTCGATCGGGCTGCCGATCTGGGCGATCCAGCCCAGGTGCATGATCGCGATGCGCTCGGCCATGGTCATGGCCTCTTCCTGGTCGTGGGTCACCATGACGCAGGTTACGCCGACGCGCTCGATGATCTCGACCAGTTCCAGCTGCATTTGCGAACGCAGCTTCTTGTCCAGCGCGCCCATCGGTTCGTCGAGCAACAACAGCTTCGGCCGCTTGGCCAACGAACGCGCCAGGGCCACGCGCTGACGCTGACCACCGGACAGCTGATGCGGTTTGCGCTTGGCGTACTCGCTCATCTGCACCAGCTTGAGCATCTCGGCCACGCGGGCATCGACCTCGGCCGTCGGGATCTTGTCCTGCTTGAGGCCGAAAGCGATGTTCTGCGCCACGGTCATGTGCGGGAACAAGGCGTAGGACTGGAACATCATGTTGATCGGCCGCTCGTACGGCGGCATGTCAGTGATGTCTACACCATCGAGGAAAATGCGCCCCTCCGTGGGCCGTTCGAAACCTGCCAGCATCCGCAGCAAGGTGGATTTGCCCGAACCCGAGCCGCCGAGCAAGGCGAAGATTTCGCCTTTCTTGATTTCCAGGGACACGTCGTCCACGGCAATCGTCTCGTCGAACTTTTTGGTGACCCGGTCGATTTTGACCAACACCTGTTTAGGTGATTGGTCGCCCTCGAGGGCTTTCTTATAGGCGCCGGAGGCAACTGCCATTTACGAAACTCCCAACAGAATTTGCAGTTCGCTCAATGTGGCGAACCTGGATAGTTTGACGCTATTTGCCCGACTTGACCTTGGTCCAGCTGCGCGTCATCAAACGTTGTATGTTCGGTGGCAACTCGATGGACACATACGTCTTGTCGAGGACCGCCTGTGGTGGATAAACCGATGCGTCGGTACGTATGGACTGCTCCATCAATTTGTCCGACCCGGGGTTTGGGTTGGCATAGCCGACGGTATCGCTGACCTTGGCAATCACTTCAGGCTTGAGCAAATAGTTGATGAAGGCGTGGGCTTCCTTGACGTTGGCCGCGTCCTTGGGGATCGCCAGCATGTCGAACCAGAGTGCGCCACCCTCTTTTGGAATCGAGTAGGCGATGTTCATGCCTTTACCGGCTTCAGCCGCGCGTGCCTTGGCCTGGAAAATGTCGCCGGAAAAACCGATCGCAACGCAGATATCGCCGTTGGCCAGGTCCGCGATGTATTTGGATGAGTGGAAGTACGTCACATAAGGTCGCACCGCCAGCAATTTAGCCTCGGCCTTTTTGTAGTCTTCGGGGTTGGTGCTGTTGGCGTTCAGGCCCATGTAGTTGAGGACCGTGGGCATCATTTCATCGGCGGAGTCGAGGAACGCGACGCCGCAGCTGTGCAGCTTCTTGATGTTTTGCGGCTCGAACACCACATCCCAGGAGTCGATCTTGTCGAGCCCCAGCACAGCCTTGATCTTGTCGACGTTGTAACCGATGCCGTTGGTGCCCCACAGATATGGCACGGCATATTGGTTACCCGGATCGTTCTGCTCCAGGCGCTTGAGCAACACCGGGTCGAGGTTGGAATAGTTGCCTAGCTTAGACTTGTCGAGCTTCTGGAAAGCGCCGGCCTTGATCTGCTTGCCAAGGAAATGGTTGGACGGCACGACCACGTCGTAACCGGTACGCCCGGCCAGCAATTTGCCTTCCAGGGTTTCGTTGGAATCGAATACGTCGTAAATCGGCTTGATACCGGCGTCTTTCTGAAAGTCGGCCAGGGTGGTCTCACCGATGTAGTCCGACCAGTTATAAATATGCACCGTGCCGGTGGCCTGGGCACTGACGGCAAGCGTCAGCCCGGCGCCGACCAGCAGGGCATTGCGCAACAAAGAAAAAACAGGCAAGTGGAGGTCCTCTAAAATTAGTTGGGCCCAAGTTGCCCCGCGCTACATGACAGCCATGGCTGCCTGACAACAAAACCGGCGCGCAACTTACCCTCGAAAAACCGTTCCAGCAAACTTTATGAAGATCCTGTAGCAGCGGCCGCAAGCTGCATTCAACTGCGAAGCAGTTGTGCTGTCGAAAAGCGGAGGTCCTTCGGACCTCAACGCAGCCTTCGGCAGCTGCTACAGGGTTTATTACTTATTTACCGGATTTGATCTTGGTCCAGCTGCGGGTCAGTTCGCGCTGGGTTGCGGCTGGCAAATCAGCGATCGCATACAGCTTGGCCTGTACTTCAGGAGTCGGATAGATGCCCGGATCCGAAGTGATGTCCTTGCTCACATACTGGGTGGCTTCAGCATTACCGTTAGGGAAACGCACAGCGTTGGTGATGTCAGCCATTACTTTCGGTTGCAGCAGGTAGTTCATGAACTTGTAGGCCCCCTCGACGTTTTCCGCATCCTTGGGGATTGCGACCATGTCGTAGAAGCTGCCAGCGCCTTCTTTTGGAATGGCGTAGCTGACTTTCACCTTGTCACCGGCTTCGGCAGCACGGGACTTGGCTTGCTGGACGTCACCCGAATAGCCGACGGCTACGCAGATGTTGCCGTTGGCCAGGTCCGAGATGTACTTCGAGGAGTGGAAGTAGGTGATCGAAGGACGAATCTTGAGGAACAGCTCCTCGGCTTTCTTGATGTCTTCTTTCTTCTGGCTGTCGGTTGGCAGACCCAGGTAATGCAGGGCGACCGGCAGCATTTCGGTAGGCGAATCCAGGAAGCTCACACCGCAGCCCTTGAGCTTGGCAATGTTTTCAGGCTTGAGCAGGGTGTCCCAGGAATCGATCGTGTCGACGCCCAGTGCTGCCTTGACTTTCTCAGGGTTGTAACCGATCCCGATCGAGCCCCACATGTAAGGGAAGGCATGTTTGTTGTCCGGGTCACTGACGGAAACCGCTTTAAGCAGTGATTTGTTCAGGTTGCCGTAGTTGGACAGCTTGGACTTGTCCAGCTCCCGGTAAACACCGGCCTTGATTTGCTTGGCGAGGAAGTTGTTCGACGGTACGACAACGTCGTAACCGGACTTGCCTGCCAGCAACTTGGCTTCCAGGGTTTCGTTGCTGTCGAATACGTCGTACACCACCTTGATCCCGGACTCTTTTTCGAAGTTCGCGATGGTGTCCGGTGCGATGTAATCGGACCAGTTGTACACGTGCAGCACTTTATCGTCGGCCTGAACGGCGCCCGCCATCACGCCCATCAGGGACATGGCGAGGAGGGTCTTGCCAGTTATCTTCATACCTAATGCCTTCATGGGTAATGCTCCAGTTTTTCTTTTTAACCACGTGCTCAGCAGCCTGTTACAGGGCATCCGAACAACCGTTAGTCTGGCAAGATCCAAGGCAGGCTTTCAAGGAAAGCCCCATCCTTTGTTTGCACTGAGCGAAGTGCAGACATTGCACCTCGCTCAGAGCCTAGCACTTAGCCCTGCAACGCACTCAGGGTCAGGTCCAGGCACTTGCGCGCCTTGGTCACCAACTCGTCGATTTCAGCCGGTGTAATCACCAGTGGCGGTGCAATGATCATGGTGTCGCCGACCGCACGCATGATCAGGCCGTTGTCGAAGCAGAACTGCCGGCAGATCATGCCGACGCCCTTGCCTTCGTAACGCTTGCGAGTGGCCTTGTCCTGAACCAGCTCGATAGCCCCCAACAGACCGACCCCACGCACTTCCCCCACCAACGGGTGATCGTTCAGTTCCCGTAGACGCTTTTGCAAATAAGGTGCCGTTTCTGCCCGCACATGCTCGACAATTTTCTCATCGCGCAGGATGCGGATGTTTTCCAGCGCCACCGCCGCGGCCACCGGGTGCCCGGAATAGGTGAAACCGTGGTTGAAATCACCACCTTCGTTGAGCACCTCGACCACATCGTCATGCACGATCAGGCCACCCATCGGGATGTAGCCGGACGTCAGACCTTTGGCGATGGTCATCATGTGGGGCTTGAGGTCGTAGAAATCGGTACCGAACCACTCACCGGTACGACCGAAACCGCAGATCACCTCGTCGGCCACGAACAGGATGTCGTACTTGGCGAGGATTTCCTTGATGCGCGGCCAGTAGCTGTCTGGCGGAATGATCACGCCGCCGGCGCCCTGGATCGGCTCGGCAATAAAGGCACCGACGTTGTCGACGCCGATTTCCAGAATCTTCTCTTCCAGCTGATTGGCCGCCCAGATACCGAACTCTTGTGGCGTCATGTCACCGCCTTCACCGAACCAATACGGTTGGGCGATGTGGACGATGCCCGGGATCGGCAAATCGCCCTGTTCGTGCATGTACGTCATGCCACCCAGGCTCGCGCCGGCCACGGTGGAGCCGTGATAGCCGTTCTTGCGACTGATGATGACTTTCTTCTTCGGCTGGCCCTTGATCGCCCAGTAGTGGCGAACCATCCGCAGCATGGTGTCGTTGCCTTCGGAACCGGAACCGGTGAAGAACACATGATTCATGCCTTCAGGCGCGATTTCAGCGATGACCTTGGCCAGCTCCAGCACCGGCGGGTGAGCGGTCTGGAAGAACAGGTTGTAATAAGGCAGTTCGCGCATTTGCTTGGCGGCGGCATCGGCCAGTTCATCGCGACCATAGCCGATCGCGACGCACCACAGACCGGCCATGCCGTCGAGGATCTTGTTGCCTTCGCTGTCCCAGAGGTAAACACCCTTGGCATTGGTGATGATCCGCGGGCCTTTCTCTTTCAGCTGCTTGAAGTCGCTGAACGGGGCCAGGTGGTGATCATTGCTCAGGGTTTGCCATGCACGGGTTTGCGGGTTGTTGCTGGTCATGCGAATTCTCCTTGGATTGCAGTGACGGCGCGACGTCAGAGGGCAATCACGCCCCTTGTCGCGCCCGGCGCATCAGACGGCGAAGAGCAGGAACTCCCGCTCCCACGAACTGATCACGCGCTTGAAGTTTTCATGCTCGGCCCGCTTGACCGCGACGTAGCCTGTGATGAATTTCTTGCCCAGATACTTTTCGATGGTCTTGCTGTTTTCCATACGATCCAGCGCGTCTTCGATGGTTAACGGCAGGCGCAGATTGCGCCGCTCGTAACCACGCCCCACCACCGGGGCACTCGGGTTATGCCCTTCGAGCATCCCGATCAGGCCGCACAACAGGCTGGCGGCGATGGCCAGGTAAGGGTTGGCGTCGGCACCCGGCAGACGGTTTTCCACCCGACGGTTCTGCGGCCCGGCATCCGGCACCCGCAGGCCCACGGTGCGGTTCTCTTCGCCCCACTCCACGTTCACCGGTGCCGAGGTATCCGGCAGGAAGCGGCGGAACGAATTGACGTTGGGCGCGAACAGCGGCAGCAACTCAGGGATGAATTTCTGCAAACCGCCGATGTGATGGAGGAACAGCTGGCTCATGGTCCCGTCTTCATTGGAGAAGACGTTTTTGCCGGTCTCGATGTCGATGATGCTCTGGTGCAAATGCATGGCACTGCCCGGCTCGCCAGTCATGGGCTTGGCCATGAAGGTCGCCGCCACGTTGTGCTTGAGTGCGGCTTCTCGCATGGTGCGTTTGAACACCAGAATCTGGTCGGCCAGGGACAAGGCATCGCCGTGACGGAAGTTGATTTCCATCTGCGCAGTGCCGTCCTCGTGGATCAACGTGTCGAGGTCCAGCTCCTGCAATTCGCACCAGTCGTAGACGTCTTCGAACAACGGGTCGAATTCGTTCGCCGCTTCAATGGAGAACGACTGGCGACCGGTTTCCGGACGACCGGAACGGCCAATCGGCGGTTGCAACGGGTAGTCCGGGTCATCGCTGCGCTTGGTGAGGTAGAACTCCATTTCCGGCGCCACGATCGGCTGCCAGCCGTGGTCGGCGTAGAGCTTCAGTACCTTCTTGAGCACGTTGCGCGGCGACAGCTCGATCGGATTGCCCTGCTTGTCATAGGTGTCGTGGATCACGATGGCGGTGGGCTCGATGGCCCAGGGCACCAGGAACACGGCGTTCTGGTCGGGGCGGCAGACCATGTCGATGTCGGCCGGGTCGAGCAGTTCGTAATAGATGTCGTCTTCGACATAGTCGCCGGTCACGGTCTGCAACAGAACGCTTTCGGGCAGGCGCATGCCTTTTTCGGCGATGAACTTGTTGGTCGGCGAGATCTTGCCCCGGGTGATGCCGGTCAGGTCGCCAATCATGCATTCGACTTCTGTGATCTTGTGGTCTTTCAACCAATCGGTGAGCTGGTCGAGGTTGTTACTCATAAATGCCTCTTAGGCTTGAGTTTCCTGACTTTTATAAGTCAGGCGTTGTTTGACGCATCGGCGTCGCGTTGTAATGCGCGCTTGCGGCAGGCATCGCCAAATGCCTGGAAAATCGCAAGGTAGTCAGGATTCAAGCTTACCTGCCATTCGGGATGCCATTGCACGCCTAAAGCAAAAGCCTTGCCTTCGATCACAGAGACCGCTTCGATCAGCCCATCGGGCGCCACAGCTTCCACACGAAGGCCCGGCGCCAGCCGCTCGACGCCCTGACCATGAATCGAGTTGACTTGAATGTCGCTCGCCAGGCCCAGCCCCGCAAGTACACCACCCGGCTGGACGTGTACCGGGTGACTGGGGGCGTACTGCCCTTCGAGCGGCAGGCTGTCGTCTTCACGGTGGTCCATGAAGGGACCGGCCTCGTGGACCTTCTGATGCAGGCTGCCACCGAACGCCACATTCATTTCCTGGAAGCCGCGGCAGATACCGAGCACGGGAACGCCAGCCTCGACGGCGGCGCGGATCAGCGGGAGAGTGGTGGCATCGCGTGCAGAATCATGAGCAGTACCCGGCGCGCTGGCCGGGCCGTTGTAGTGAAACGGTTCTATATTAGAAGGAGAGCCTGTAAAAAGAATGCCGTCCAGAGCGTCCAGAATATCGGACGGCGCCAGTCGATCTGCCAGGGATGGAAGAATCAACGGCAGGCCTTTGGCAGCTGAAGCCACGGCGCGTACGTATTTGTCGCCACTGATGTGATAAGCATGCAGACCGATCTGCTTTGAGCAGGCGGTGACGCCGATTAACGGCAGGCGAGACATGAAGCACCCCGGTATTATTGCTGTTATGGGTTTAAATCGAGCTTAGCCTTGTTCATTTTTTTACACAACACCCCCGTAAAAAATACAACACGGCCCGCTCAAGCCCGCGGGCGCCAAGACGTCAGAAGACAAAAATACGCCCCAAAGTGCCTCAAAAAAGCCTTGTGAGCGCTTTTTTAGGGCAAAAAAGGCCTCGCTTGACTTCGGCATGCCGTTCGGGTTGACTGGAATCTGAAAAGATCAATGATTGATATTTTTAACAACAAAGGTGTTGCATCATGTCGGTACCCCCGCGTGCCGTTCAGCTTAACGAAGCGAACGCGTTCCTTAAGGAACATCCTGAGGTTCTGTACGTTGACCTTCTGATTGCGGATATGAATGGTGTGGTGCGCGGCAAGCGCATCGAACGCACCAGCCTCCACAAGGTTTACGAGAAAGGCATCAACCTGCCGGCCTCTCTATTTGCTCTGGATATCAATGGCTCGACGGTGGAAAGCACCGGCCTGGGCCTGGACATCGGCGATGCTGACCGAATCTGCTATCCAATCCCCGACACCCTGTGCAATGAGCCCTGGCAGAAGCGCCCGACTGCGCAACTGCTGATGACCATGCACGAACTCGAAGGTGAACCTTTCTTCGCCGACCCGCGCGAAGTCCTGCGTCAAGTGGTGACCAAGTTCGATGAGATGGGCCTGACCATCTGCGCCGCGTTCGAACTGGAGTTCTACCTGATCGACCAGGAAAACGTGAACGGTCGCCCGCAACCGCCGCGCTCGCCGATCTCCGGCAAACGCCCGCACTCGACCCAGGTCTACCTGATCGACGACCTCGACGAATATGTCGACTGCCTCCAGGACATTCTGGAAGGTGCGAAAGAGCAAGGCATTCCTGCCGACGCGATCGTCAAGGAAAGTGCCCCGGCGCAGTTCGAAGTGAACCTGCACCACGTGGCCGACCCTATAAAGGCCTGCGACTACGCGGTGCTGCTCAAGCGTCTGATCAAAAACATCGCCTACGACCATGAGATGGACACCACCTTCATGGCCAAGCCTTATCCAGGCCAGGCGGGTAATGGTCTGCACGTCCACATCTCGATTCTTGATAAAGATGGCAAAAACATTTTTGCCAGCGAGGATCCCGAGCAGAACGCCGCACTGCGTCACGCGATCGGCGGTGTGCTCGAGACCCTGCCGGCGCAGATGGCTTTCCTCTGCCCGAACGTCAACTCCTACCGTCGTTTCGGCGCGCAGTTCTACGTGCCGAACTCGCCGTGCTGGGGCCTGGACAACCGCACCGTGGCGATTCGCGTACCAACCGGCTCCTCCGATGCCGTGCGCATTGAACACCGTGTGGCTGGCGCCGATGCCAACCCGTACCTGCTGATGGCCTCGGTCCTGGCCGGCGTGCACCACGGCCTGGTCAACAAGATCGAGCCGGGCGCGCCCGTGGAAGGCAACAGCTACGAGCAGAACGAGCAAAGCCTGCCGAACAACCTGCGCGATGCACTGCGCGAGCTGGACGACAGCGAAGTCATGGCCAAGTACATCGATCCGAAATACATCGATATCTTCGTCGCCTGTAAAGAGAGCGAGCTGGAGGAGTTCGAACACTCCATCTCCGACCTCGAATACAACTGGTACCTGCATACCGTGTAAACGGTTGCTGTAAATACAACGCCGCCGGCCTTACCGCCTGCGGCGTTTTTTTATGGCCGCCTGCGGCGGTTCGCGGGCAAGCCTCGCTCCTACAAGCCCATGTCGATCGGCGCCCCTGTAGGAGCGAGGCTTGCCCGCGAAAGCGTCCTGGCAGACAACAAAGAAACCTGCTCGTACAATGCCCGCTGCCCTGCAGGAGACTTCAATGACCCGACTCGCCACCCCACGCAAACCCCGCGCACGCAGCCAGGCCCGGATCGATTCGATACTCGATGCCGCCCGCACGCTGCTGGCCGCCGAGGGCGTGGCCAGCCTGTCGATCTACAGCGTCGCTGAACGCGCAGAGATCCCGCCCTCCTCCGTCTACCACTTTTTCGCCAGCGTCCCGGCCCTGCTCGAAGCCCTGACCGCCGACGTCCACGCCGCGTTCCGTGCTTGCCTGCAAGCGCCCATCGACCACCACGCCCTCAACGGCTGGCGCGATCTGTCGCGACTGGTGGAGCAACGCATGCTCGACATCTACGACGAAGACGCCGCTGCCCGCCAACTCATCCTCGCCCAGCACGGCCTGACCGAAGTCACCCAGGCTGACCGCCAGCACGACATCGAACTCGGTGACCTGATGCACAAACTGTTCGACCATCACTTCGAGCTGCCAAAGCTGCCGACAGATGTCGATGTGTTTGCCCTGGCCATGGAGCTGGGAGATCGAGTGTATGCGCGCTCGGTGCAGCAACATGGGCAGATCACGCCGCGCATGGCTGAAGAAGGGATGCGGGTGTTTGATGCCTACCTCGGGCTGTATTTGCCGCCGTACCTGCCCAAGCGCGTAGCGCTTTAAAAGATCGCAGCCTTCGAATACACCACCACTACCACTGCACGCATAAAAAACCCCGAAGGGCTCACACCCTCCGGGGTTGTTGTTGGCGCACGCACTTACAACTTGGCGATCGACACCTCGGTGGATTTCACAAACGCGATCACTTCGCTGCCGACCACCAGTTCCAGCTCTTTCACCGAACGAGTGGTAATCACCGAAGTGACGATGCCGGAGGCAGTCTGCACGTCGATTTCCGAGAGGACGTCGCCGAGCACGATTTCCTTGATCGAGCCTTTGAACTGGTTACGAACGTTGATGGCTTTGATAGTCATGATGTTGATTCCTGTCGTTGGATGAGTTTTTACGTTATTGAGCCCAGCGCAATTGCGTGGGCAATGGTGAAACAGGTTCCGGTTCCGGCGGTTGGCCGGGTACCGACAGCACGCGGTTGAGCACTTCGGTTTCCAGCGCCGCCAGCCGATGGGAGCCGCGAACCCGAGGGCGCGGCAACTCCACTGCCAGGTCGAGGCCGACTTCGCCCTCTTCAATCAGAATCACCCGATCGGCAATCGCCACCGCCTCACTGACGTCGTGGGTCACCAGCAACACGGTGAAACCGTGCTTCTGCCAGAGCCGTTCAATCAGTTGCTGCATTTCAATACGGGTCAGGGCATCCAGTGCCCCCAGCGGTTCGTCGAGCAACAGCAGGCGCGGTTGATGGATCAGCGCGCGGGCCAGGGCTACGCGTTGCTTCTGGCCACCGGACAGCGCCGCCGGCCATTCGTGGGCGCGGTCCGCCAGGCCGACCGACTCCAACGCTTCCAGCGCTTGCGGCCGCCAGTTGCCCTTGAGCCCTAGACCGACGTTGTCGATGACCTTTTTCCACGGCAGCAACCGCGCTTCCTGAAACATCAGCCGGGTGTCTTCCCGGGCATCACTCAGCGGCGCGGAGCCAGCAAACAACTCGCCAGCCGTAGGTTTGTCGAGACCGGCGAGCAAGCGCAGCAAGGTGCTTTTGCCGCAACCGCTGCGCCCGACCACCGCCACAAACTGCCCGGCAGGAATGTGCAGGTCGATTTCACGCAGCACTTGCCGCGAACCGAAGGTCTTTTGCAGCTCGCGCACTGCCAGCGGGATTCCGCGCAGCAGGCGTGGAGGTTGTTGAGCCGTCATGCGGCACCTCCCTTGGCAACCTGATAGGCCGGATGCCAGCGCAGCCACACGCGTTCAAGTCCACGGGCCGCGAGATCAGCGAGTTTGCCGAGCACGGCATACAAAAGAATCGCCAGCACCACTACGTCGGTCTGCAAGAATTCCCGGGCATTCATTGCCAGGTAGCCGATGCCGGCGTTGGCGGAGATGGTTTCGGCGACGATCAGGGTCAGCCACATGAAGCCCAGGGCAAAACGCACGCCGACCAGAATCGAAGGCAGCGCACCCGGCAGGATCACCTGACGGAACAGGCTGAAACCGGACAGGCCATAACTGCGGGACATTTCCACCAGCGCCGGATCGACGTTGCGGATGCCGTGGTACGTGTTGAGGTAGATCGGGAACAACGTGCCCAACGCCACCAGGAAAATCTTCGCCGACTCATCGATGCCGAACCACAGGATCACCAGCGGGATCAGCGCCAGGTGCGGTATGTTGCGGATCATCTGCACCGAACTGTCGAGCAGGCGCTCGCCCCACTTCGACAGGCCGGTGATAAAGCCCAGCGCCAGGCCAATGCCGCCGCCAATGGCGAACCCGAGTGCCGCGCGCCAGCCGCTGATAGCCAAGTGAGTCCAGATTTCACCGCTGCGGAACAGGCTCACACCGGCTTCAATCACCGCGATGGGCGCCGGCAGAATCCGCGTCGACAACCAGCCCGCCGACACCGACAACTGCCATACCGCCAGCAACAGGATCGGCAACACCCAGGGCGCGAGGTTGTGGATAGTTTTCTTCATGGCCACGCCTCAGCTCTGGGACGCGGCTTTGGGAAGAATGTCGTTGGCCACCATCTCGCCGAACGGGCTGACGTAACCGGCGCTTTTCGGCAGTTCCGGGCGCTCGATGTCCAGGTGCGGGAACAGCAACTCGGCCACCCGATAGGATTCTTCCAGGTGTGGATAACCGGAGAAGATGAACGTATCGATGCCCAGATCGGCGTATTCCTTCACCCGAGCGGCCACGGTCGGACCATCGCCGACCAGCGCCGTACCGGCCCCGCCGCGCACCAGACCGACACCGGCCCAGAGGTTGGGACTGACTTCCAGGTTGTCGCGACTGCCGCCATGCAAAGCGGCCATGCGTTGCTGGCCGACCGAATCGAAACGCGCCAGAGAAGCCTGGGCGCGGGCAATGGTGTCATCGTCCAGATGAGAGATCAGTCGATCCGCCGCTTGCCACGCCTCGGCGTTGGTTTCGCGAACGATCACATGCAGGCGAATACCGAAACGCACGGTGCGCCCGAGCTTCGCGGCTTTGGCGCGAACCTGTGCGATTTTCTCGGCAACGGCGGCCGGTGGCTCACCCCAGGTCAGGACCATTTCGACCTGCTCCGCCGCCAGATCCTGCGCCGCTTCCGACGAGCCGCCGAAATACAGCGGCGGACGCGGTTGCTGGATCGGCGGATAGAGCAACTTGGCGCCCTTCACGCTGATGTGCTGACCGTCGTAATCGACGGTTTCGCCTTCCAGTACCCGGCGCCAGATGCGGGTGAATTCCACCGAGGCCTGATAGCGCTCTTCGTGACTGAGGAACAGACCGTCGCCGGCCAGTTCTTCCGGATCGCCACCGGTGACCAGGTTGAACAGCGCACGGCCGCCGGACAGACGATCCAGGGTCGCGGCCTGACGCGCCGCCACCGTCGGGGAAATGATCCCGGGGCGCAGGGCGACGAGGAATTTCAAACGCTGGGTCACCGGGATCAGCGAGGCAGCCACCAGCCACGAATCTTCGCAGGAGCGACCGGTGGGAATCAGCACCCCGCCGAAACCCAGACGATCCGCCGCTTGCGCGACTTGTTGCAAGTAACCGTGGTCGACGGCGCGAGCGCCTTCGGCGGTACCAAGGTAATGGCCGTCGCCGTGGGTAGGCAGGAACCAGAAGATATTGAGGCTCATGGAGTGGTCTCCTTGGGGAATCGGATTACGGCGCTTTGGCGACGGCTGCCGGTGGCGTCCAGATCACGTCCTTGATACTCAAGGGCTTGGGAATCAGCTTGAGCTGGTAGAAGCTGTCGGCGATTTTCTGTTGGGCGGCGACCACCTCAGGGGTCAGGAACAGCGCACCGTAGCCCTGGCGCTTCACCGAAGTCAGGGTGATGTCCGCTGGCAGGCCGAGCAGTGGCGAAACCTGTTTGGTGACGTCCTCGGGATTGACCCTGGACCATTCGCCGACCGCACGCACCTCTTCCACCAGGGCCTTGATCACGTCAGGATTTTTTTGCGCGTAAGGCTTGGTCGCCAGGTAGAACTGGTGGTTGTCGACGATGCCTTTGCCATCGCGCAAGGTGCGCGCTTGCAGTTGCTGTTCGGCGGCAGCCTGGTACGGGTCCCAGATCACCCAGGCATCGACGCTGCCGCGCTCGAATGCGGCGCGGGCATCGGCGGGCGGCAGGAACACGGTCTGGATATCGGTGTATTTGAGGCCGGCGTCTTCCAGCGCACGCACCAGCAGGTAGTGCACGTTCGAGCCTTTGTTGAGCACGACTTTCTTGCCCTTGAGTTCCTGCACCGATTTGATCGGCGAGCCCTTCGGCACCAGGATCGCTTCGCTGTGGGGCGCTGGCGGTTCATAAGCGACGTAGAGCAGATCGGCGCCCGCGGCCTGAGCGAAAACCGGAGGCGTTTCGCCGGTGACGCCGAAGTCGATGGAGCCGACGTTCAGGCCTTCAAGCAGTTGCGGGCCGCCGGGGAATTCCGTCCATTGCACGTCCACGCCTTGGGCGGCGAGGCGTTTTTCCAGAGTGCCTTTGGCTTTGAGCAGCACCAGGGTGCCGTATTTCTGATAGCCGATTCGCAAAGTCTCGGCTTGGGCTTGAGTAATGACGCCGAAGGACACAGCCGCAGCAAACAGAGCGACCAGACCACGACGCAAAATGACAGGGCGCATGGCGCTCTCCTTTTTGCAGTTGGGTTTTGGCTGCACCTGCTTGCCCGTTAGCGGGCCAGTAAGGTGAGTACTTCAAATTCAGATGTTGCTTGAGGGCTGGCTTAAATGCTCCAGCGAGCACTCAACAAACGTTCGTTCAACAGGTTTGGATCGAGCGGCTTGGGCCGGCGAGCCATGGCGCTGTAGAACAGCTCCAGCGATTCATTCAGTCGTTGTGCAAGCTCGGGAGCCAACTGCGCCTGGGCGCTGCCTTCGCCATAAGCGATCTGACTGTCTACGGCGAAAATCCCGTGGAGCATTTCCTGGGCCTTCAACGCCGACAGCACTGGCTTGAGCGCGTAATCCACCGCCAGCATGTGGGCGATGCTGCCACCGGTCGCCATTGGCAGAACCACTTTGTGGGCCAGGGCGCGTTCGGGCAGCAAATCCAGTACGGTTTTCAACGCGCCGGAGAACGAGGCTTTGTAAACCGGTGTGGCGATGAGCAGGCCGTCGGCGTTATCAATCTGTTGCAACAGATCGATCACCTTCGGGCTGTCGAAGCGGGCATGCAGTAAATCTTCAGCCGGGAAGTCCCGTACCTGATAACTCACCACTTCCACACCTTGCTCTTGCAACCAGCGTTTGGAGCGCTCCAGCAACACCCCGGAACGGGAGCGTAGGCTGGGGCTGCCACCGAGTGAGACGACCAGCATTCAGACAATTCCTTGAGCGGTGTTGGCGATTCGCAGCTTGCGATCTCGCGTCGATGGAATGACCTTAACAGGTGATTTATATATCTATAAATCATATTTATTCATTTGGTTATAGCTTAAGTGAATATGCTGTTTGTCTTTTTCCGGACAAAAAAACAGGCCGTCGAAACGGCCTGAAAATCCCCTGCTTTGTAAATCTACACAGCCCTTGTAGGAGCGAGCGGTGCGGCGATCCGACTTGCCCGCGAAGGCGTCATCCCTGACGCTAGAAAGACCGAGGCGTTCGCTTCGCGGGCAAGCCTCGCTCCTACAAGGGTTCAGCGATTCGGCTGCGGCGTCAGGCGCAGGTACGGTTTCACCGCGCGATAACCCTTGGGAAAACGTCGCTGGATTTCATCTTCGTCCTTGAGCGACGGCACGATCACCACCTCATCACCGTCCTGCCAATTGGCCGGGGTGGCCACCTTGTAGTTGTCGGTGAGCTGCAGCGAATCGATTACCCGCAGAATCTCATTGAAGTTACGGCCGGTACTCGCCGGGTAAGTGATGGTCAGCCGAATCTTCTTGTTCGGATCGATCACGAACAACGAGCGCACGGTCAAGGTGTCGTTGGCATTCGGGTGGATCAGGTCATACAGGTCGGACACTTTACGGTCCGCATCGGCGAGGATCGGGAAGTTGACGATGGCGTTCTGGGTTTCGTTGATGTCCTCGATCCACTTGTGATGCGAATCCACCGGGTCCACGGACAGAGCAATGGCTTTGACACCGCGCTGGGCGAATTCATCCTTGAGCCTGGCAGTGAAGCCCAGCTCGGTGGTGCACACCGGCGTAAAGTCTGCCGGATGGGAAAACAGCACACCCCAGCTATCGCCCAGCCATTCGTGGAAACGGAGGGTGCCGGCGCTGGAATCCTGTTCGAAATCGGGGGCGATATCGCCAAGTCTGAGACTCATGGTGCTGCTCCTGGTGAGTGCTTGTTGAGCTCAACTGTGCCTGCGTTCCTATTTAATTAAAAAGAATAAATATCAATTTATTTAGATCATAAAGAAATATTAAAGATCTGTTCACTGGACCTGACCCGCCATCGGGACGAACATCGACCCCAAGGTTCGAGAAGGCCTTGAGTTGTTGCAAAAAGGGAACTTCAAGGAGGGTTTACGGGGGTGAGCCCGCCTTGAAAACGCAAAAGCCCCGCCCGGCGTGATGCCGGGCGGGGCTTTTTTTTCGTCGGTTACGCGAGCGCTATTACAACAGCGGGATCGAGTAACTGACGATCAGACGGTTTTCGTCCTGGTCGCGCTGACCCGGAACGTCGTTGCGCCACATGGCGTTTTTCCAGGTGAGGCCCAGGTTTTTCAACGGACCTTCTTGTACTACGTACGCCAGGGTCAGGTCGCGTTCCCACTCGGAACGGCCACTACCGGATACCGGGTGAGCAGCGGTGTTGGCGATAGTGTCGATGTTGTCACCACGCAGGTAAACGATGCCGGCAGTAGCGCCTGGCAGGCCAACCTTGGCGAAGTCATACGAGTAGCGAGCTTGCCAGGTACGTTCGCCGGCACGGGCGAACTTGGCGATCTGGCTGTCGGTAATTATGTAGGCCGACGAGCCGTCACCCTGGTTCAACCAAGGGAAGTCGCTGCTGCCATTGCTGACCTGATAACCGCCGCCAAAGGTGTGACCGGCAACGGAGTACAGGAACAGGCCGCTATACAGGTTGTTGTCGACTTTACCGCGACCGGCACGGAAGCCCTGATAGTTGCCGGAGCTGAAATAAGCCGAGTCGTGACCGTTGGCACCGTCATCGGAGCTGTTGAAGTAACGCAAGTCAGACTTCAACACACCAGGACCAATCGACCAGTTGTGAACCAGGCCCAGGAAGTGTTGCTTGTAGAAGTCTTCCAGGTTGCCGTAGTAGTACTGGGCAGTCAGGTCTTTGGTGATTTTGTAGTCACCGCCACCGTAGATGAACTTGTTGCTGTCACGGAAACCAGCACCGCGCGTGTTCGCACCAGCGATCGACAACTCTTCGTTGTTGCTGGAGTTACGACCCTTGGCGTGCTCGATCTGACCGCCGACCAGTGTCAGGTCTTTGATTTCGTTCGAGGTGATCTGACCGCCCTGGAAGGTTTGCGGCAGCAGACGACCGTCGTTGGTCACGATCACCGGCAGTTTTGGCTGCAGGGTACCCAACTTCAATTCGGTCTGGGAGATCTTGGCTTTGGCAGTCAGGCCCAGGCTGGAGAAGTTATCAACCGCTTTGCCGTTGGACTCACTTGGGAAAACAGTGCCGCCGTAAGAGGTAGGAGTTGCGCCGTTGGTGCCGCCACCCGAATCCAGACGGACGCCCAGCAGGCCGATGGCATCAATACCAAAGCCAACGGTGCCTTGGGTGTAGCCCGAAGTGAAACGCAGATCGAAGCCTTGGCCCCACTCTTCGTTTTTGCTCTGAACATTGGAAGCAGTTCTAGCTGCCGAATCACGGTTATCAGTGTTGATGTAGAAGTTGCGCAGCCCCAATGTAGCCTTGCTGTCTTCGATGAAACCGGCGGCGCCTGCCTGCTGCGCCAAAACCCCTACGGCCACAGCCAGGGCCAAGGTGGACTTGTTCATTGTTTCGCTCCTCTCATTTCTAATTCTGGGTTCCTGGTCCTGGTCGAGTGCCCGGATCCAAAGATGCGCAATGAGCGCCGGGTGGTCAGCCCCCCTTGTTTTTGCCGACATGACAAACCAAAAGATTTACCGCGGTATTTTTTAATGCCATTTAGGCATATATATCCATGCCGGGACTCAAGGTATCGGCTCATGAACCAATTCCTTGATCTTCAAAATCGGGGGGTGCTGAATCCGATACTCGTGTTGCTGCCAATGAGTACCTGATGGATTCATTTTATAGACTTGGGCAAAAAACAAAAAAGAATAAATAATCAACTGAAACTATTTTTTTGGAATATGAAAAAACACACAAAAAAAAGCCTCGCCAACAGGCGAGGCTCTTTTCTGAGGGTTATTACAGGAAGCTGTAGGTGTAGTTGAAGATCAGACGGGTCTGGTCTTGGTCAGCGGTGCTGGTATTACCGCTGTAAGTACCGTGACGCAGAGTCGTGCCAAACCCTTTGAGTGGGCCCGTTTGAATCACGTAGTCCACACGCGCGTCGGTCTCGTGCTCATTCAGGTCTTTACCCACGCCGTTGGTTGCCTTGATGTCTCGGCCATCGAGGTAAGCAATCGAAGCTTTCAAACCTGGCACGCCCAGTGAGGCGAAGTCATAGGAGTACTGACCGTACGTGGTGTTTTCACCGGCACGGATGAAGCTGCCCACGGTGGCGTCGGTGAACGAGTAGAAGCTGGCGCCACCGGCACCTTCTGGACGACCTTTGCTATCGATCAGGCTGCCCTGGTTCAAGAAGACAAAGCCGCCGTCATCGCTGACACGCTGATGACCAAGCAGGAACGCGCTGCCACCCAGGGTGTAGGTGAACGTCGCGCTCCAGGTCTTGTTATCGACCTCGCCTGGATTCTTGGCGTAGCCATTGTTGTTGTTGAAGCGGTAGCCGACGTCGCCGTTCTTGCCATCGGAGCTGCTGTCGAAATAACGAATATCAGTCTTGAACGACTGGTTCGGGGCGATCGGGTAGACGTGCACCAGGCCGAGGAAGTTCTGCTTGTAGTAGTCTTCCAGGTTCGCGTAGTAGTACTGCAGCGTGAGGTCTTTGGTGACTTTCCAGTCAGCACCGGCGTAACGGAACTGGTTGCTGTCCTGAGCACCGCCAGCCACTGCCAGGCCAGTTCTGTTGGAGGAGGCGCGACCCGACGCGTGCTCCAGTTGACCCAAGTTGAAGGTCACATTGTCAATTTCCTTCGAGGTGATGGTGCCACCGTCAAAGGTCTGCGGCAGCACACGGCTGTCGTTCGCGATCAGGATCGGCAAGTTAGGTGCCAGAGCGCCACCCAAGTGGGCCTCGGTCTTCGAGAAGCGCGCCTTGACGTTACCATCCAGACGACTCCACTCGTCGGCGGACCTGTCGCCGTCGCTCGGGAAGAAGGAGTTGCTGTTACCGAGCGGGTGATGTCCCCTGCCGCCATCCAGGTGGATGCCGACCAGTGCCTGGGCGTCGATACCGAAACCAACGGTACCCTGGGTGAACCCGGACAGGTAATCGAACTTGAGACCTTCAGCGGTTTCTCGCTGACGGTTTGCAGCTCTATTGTCGCCTTCACGGACATCGGCGTCGTAATACATGGTCCGGGAACTGACGGAAGCCTTGCTGTCTTCCAGGAAACCCGCTGCGCCTGCCTGCTGCGCCAAAACCCCCACGGCCACAGCCAGGGCTAAGGTGGACTTATTCATGTTTCGCTCCTCTCGTTTTCTAATTTTTGTGTTCTTTGGTCTTGGGTCGAAAGCCCTGGATCCACAGATGCGCGATTAGCGCCAGACCGTGACTACCAAGTCAATCGTAACCATGTATGTCTACGACCAAGGTCTAACGTCGAATATTGAGTCCCTGCCGGCGGCTCATCGAACCGGATATAACGGCATTGGCCCAAAAGCTAATTCCTAAAGGGTATTTACCAGCCTTTTTTTATTCCCATTGGCTTTGGCACATCCCGTACGCGTCAATCCCTATCGAAAAGGCGACGCCATCATGGCTAAACGCGCACTATCTAGTCAATTTGTTACAGTTTGTGTATCGCTAATATTTTTCTCTTTCCACTCAGGCGACGACGCTCACGGTCGATTATCAAACCGGCGCCCCCCACCGAAGGCCTTCGAGCCGACGGCGATTCGAGAAACCATAGGCCATAAAGTCGATTGGCGTCGTTTCAATCGCGGTTCGTAAGTGGTCAGCGCCGCGCAGCAGACCGCGGTGCGTTGGCGGCACGACGAAGACGATTGGAGAGATGGCGAAGTTCTTGCGGGAGCAAGGGAAGGTAGAAACGGTGCTGCCGGATTATTCGCCGTATGTCAGCGCCAAATACGTCACTGAGTGATGATCGTTCCCACGCTCTGCGTGGGAATGCCTCTTCGGACGCTCTGCGTTCGGCTCTCGATGGAACGCGGAGCGTCCCGGGTTGCATTCCCACGCGGAGCGTGGGAACGATCACAGCCACTCAGTCAGAGGGCTTTTTCGAAGATCTTCGAATTACGCTGATAGTTGTACAGCGACGCCCGCGCCGACGGCAGGCGATCAACGCTGCTCGGCACGAAACCCCGCTCACGGAACCAGTGGGCGGTCCGGGTGGTGAGCACGAACAGGGTTTTCAGGCCCTGAGCCCGGGCGCGGGTTTCGATGCGCTCCAGCAATTCATCACCGCGACCACCATGGCGGTATTCCGGGTTCACCGCCAGGCATGCCAGCTCCCCCGCATCCGAATCGGCAATCTGATACAGCGCCGCGCAGGCGATGATCATGCCTTCGCGCTCGACCACACTGAACTGCTCGATCTCACGCTCCAGCACCTCGCGGGAACGGCGTACCAGAATCCCCTGCTCTTCCAGCGGGCTGATCAAGTCCAGCAAACCGCCGACATCCTCGATAGCCGCCTCGCGTACAACTTCGAATTGCTCTTGGGCCACCAACGTACCGCCACCGTCACGGGTGAACAGTTCAGTCAGCAGCGCGCCATCTTCGGCATAGCTGACGATATGACTGCGCGCCACACCGCCCCGGCATGCCTCAGCGGCCGCATCCAGCAGCTCGGCCTGATAGTTGCTGCCCAGGCGTTGCAGGTGTGCCGGCACTTGTTGCGGACGCAACTCGCGAACCAGACGACCCTGTTCATCCAGCAGACCGAGCTCGGCGCCGAACAGCAGCAACTTGTCTGCGCCCAGGTCGATGGCCGCGCGGGTCGCGACGTCTTCGCAGGCGAGGTTGAAGATTTCGCCGGTCGGCGAGTAACCCAACGGCGACAACAGCACGATGGAGCGTTCGTCCAACAGGCGATTGATGCCCTTGCGGTCGACCCGGCGCACTTCGCCGGTGTGGTGATAATCGACACCTTCGAGCACGCCGATCGGCCGCGCAGTGACCAGATTGCCGCTGGCCACCCGCAGGCGCGAGCCCTGCATCGGCGACGAGGCCATGTCCATGGACAACCGCGCTTCGATGGCGATGCGCAGTTGGCCGACCGCATCGATCACGCACTCCAGCGTCGCCGCATCGGTGATGCGCATGCCGTGGTGGTAGTGCGGAGTCAGGCCGCGAGCAGCGAGGCGGGTTTCAATTTGTGGACGCGAACCGTGAACCAGCACCAGTCGCACGCCCAGGCTGTGCAGCAGCACCAGGTCGTGGACGATATTGCCGAAGTTCGGGTGCTCCACACCGTCGCCGGGCAGCATGACGACGAAGGTGCAATCGCGGTGGGCGTTGATGTAAGGCGAAGCGTGACGAAGCCAATTGACGTATTCGGGCATGAACCTGGGCCTGTAATAAATAGCAGCCGAAAAAAGAGTAACGCAGTAAACGCACAGCGGGCTGATGGTTATCGTCGGAACAGGCTTGGCGACACGCGCGCTCTCCTCATAAGTACGGGTAGTGACACTGGCAATTTATACGAGCGACGCCGGCGTCAGGCAGTAATGTTCGATCAGTTGACGTAATAGATGCACGGTAGGCTGCAAACGTGACATTTCGAGGTATTCCCCCGGTTGGTGGGCGCAGGCGATATCGCCGGGGCCCAAGACCAGTGTTTCACAGCCAAGGCGCTGAAGATAAGGCGCTTCTGTGCCGAACGCCACTGCTTCGGCGCGATGGCCGGTGAGCTTTTCGGCGACCCTCACCAATTCCGAGTCCTCGGCCTGCTCGAATGGCGGCACTTCGGGGAACAATGGCGCGTAATCGATCTTCACCTGGTGCCGTGCGGCAATAGGGTTGAGCTTCTGCAAAATCGCCGCGCGCAGGGCACTGGGGTCCATGCCCGGCAGCGGACGCAAGTCAAATTCCAGCGAGCACTGGCCGCAGATGCGGTTGGGGTTATCGCCACCGTGAATGCAGCCGAAATTCATCGTCGGCTGCGGCACGCTGAACTGCGGATTACGAAATTCCCGCTGCCATGCCAGACGCAAGCCGCGCAGTTCGCCGATGGCATCGTGCATGGCTTCGAGGGCGCTATGGCCCAGGCTCGGGTCCGAGGAGTGACCGCTCTGACCGAGGATGTCGATGCGCTCCATCATCACGCCTTTGTGCAGACGGATCGGTTTCAACCCCGTCGGCTCGCCAATCACCGCCGCACGACCTAGTGGCCGCCCGGCTTCGGCCAAGGCACGCGCACCGGACATCGAGCTTTCTTCATCGCAGGTCGCAAGAATCAGCAAGGGTTGCTTGAATGGTTGCTCGAGCAAGGGTTTGACGGCTTCGATGGCCAGGGCAAAAAAGCCCTTCATGTCGCAACTGCCCAGGCCCACCCAACGGCCGTCCACTTCCGTCAGTTTCAGCGGATCGGTCTGCCACAGCGCCGCGTCGTACGGCACCGTATCGCTGTGACCGGCCAGCACCAGGCCGCCGGGACCGGAACCGAAACTGGCCAGCAGGTTGAACTTGCCGGGGCTGACCTGCTGGATGTCGCAGGCAAAACCCAGCTCCCCGAGCCATGTCGCCAACAATTCGATGACCGGCCGATTGGTTTGATCCAGATTCGGTTGGGTACAGCTGACGGACGGCGCGGCGATCAGCGCAGCGAACTGATCTTTCATGGACGGTAAAGGCATCGCTGACTCCCAACTCCCGAATTGAAGTCCATCATAGAGCCATCCGGCGACAGGAATAAACCGTCGCGGCCGTCACCAAGCGTCAACAGACCCTACAACCCTTGAGTCCTGTACACTGCACGACCTTGGCAGCCACACATTTCCCCGGCTGCGCTCCCGATCCTGGATTTTCCGGCCATGCAGAAAGAAACCGAAATCAAACTCCGCGTCAGCCGCGAAACCCTCGCCGCCCTGCGCGAGCACCCGTTACTGAAGAAACGCAACAAAAGTGGCTGGGAACGCCGTGAGTTGATGAACCAGTACTTCGACACGCCCGAGCGCGACCTGGCCCGCGCCAAGGTTGCCCTGCGCCTGCGCCGCGATGGCGAAGAAGTGATTCAGACCCTCAAGACCCGTGGCCAGAGCGTCGCCGGTCTGTCCGAACGTCACGAGTACGACTGGCACCTGCCCAAAGCCAAACTCGACGTGAAGAAGCTCGACGGCGAATGCTGGCCCGAGCAGTTGGCCGAACTGGACAAGAAAACCCTGAAAGCCATCTTCACCACCGATTTCGTGCGTGAACGCGCGGAAATCGCCTGGGGCCGTGGCAAGACCAAAGTGGTCATCGAAGCCGCGCTGGACCTGGGCCACGTGGTGGTCGGCAAGCAGAAAGAAGAAATCTGCGAGCTGGAACTGGAACTGCGCGAAGGCGAGCCGGCCGCACTGCTGGAACTGGCCGCCGAACTGGCCGCGACCCTGCCGCTGATGCCATGCGACATCAGCAAGGCCGAACGCGGTTATCGCCTGTTCGACGCCAACAGCTACTCGCTGAGCTTGCCGGCGCCGCAGATCACCGCCGAAATGCCACTGGACGATGCGTTCGCCGCCTTGTGCTGGCATTTGCTTGGCAGCAGCCAGCGCCTGGCCGAGCAATATCGCTTTAATGGCCACTGGCGCCTGCTGCAGGACTGGGTCGAAAACCTCGCTGAAATGCGCGCGCTGATCAGTAGCCTCGGTCAAGCCGCGCCGCGTCAGTCGACTCACGATCTGCGGGTCGCGCTGGATGCCTTGCTGGAAGACTGGCGCCCGCTGGTACAGGCCGGCCTGGACGACGAAGACGTGCGCAAAGCCGCGCCGGAGCAGTTCCTCGAAGAGCTGGAAGATCCGCGCTGGGGCCTGTTCTCGCTGAACACTTCGCGCTGGTTGCTGGCCCGTACCTGGGCTGCCGATCGCAACACCCGTGGCAATCGCCAGGGTGCCGCGCAACTGGGCAGCTGGCTGCCACGCCTTCTGGGCGAAGAAGCCAACTCGCTGCAACTGCAGCGTTACCAGCAACAGCCGGAAGACCTGGCCGAACAACTGCCGCGCATCGAGCGTATCCAGGCCTGGCTGCACCACGCCCGTAGCGTGCTGGACATCCCGGAAATGGATCGCTTGTACGGTGAGTTGAAACAGCTTGCCCTGCTGGCTAACGAGCCGATCACCGATGAGTCGCTGGATGCGCGTAAGCAGCAGGCGATTGCGGTGTATCAGAATCGTGCCTGGAAAATGCTATTGCGCATGTAACACCCAACACCTGTGGCGAGGGAGCTTGCTCCCGTTCGGCTGCGAAGCAGTCGTAATCCGGGCATCGCGGTTTGTCTGGCATACCGCAATGGCCGGATTAGGAGCGCTTCGCACTCCAGCGGGAGCAAGCTCCCTCGCCACAAAGGCCCTCGAACATCATCAACGCAACACCGGCAAACTCGTCGTGGATTTGATTTCCGACAAAGCCACGATCGAGTTGACCTCCTGTATCCCCGGCACCATCGACAGTTTCTCGAAGAAGAAACGCTCATAAGCCTCAATGTCTGCCGTGACGATCCGCAACAAGAAATCCACCGATCCCATCAGCACATAACATTCCAGCACTTCGGGAAAACCGCGAATCGCTTCGGTGAACTCAGTGAAGTTCGAGCGCCCGTGGGCGTTGAGTTTGATCTCGGCGAAGATTTGCGTGTTGAGGCCGATTTTCTTGCGGTCAAGCAACGTCACCTGACCGCGAATGATCCCCTCCTCCTTCATCCGCTGAATCCGCCGCCAGCAGGGCGACTGCGAGAGTCCCACCTGTTCGGCGATCTGCGCGCTGGAGAGCGAAGCGTCCTCTTGCAGCAACGCGAGAATCTTGCGGTCGTAGCCATCCAGCTCGCTATGCATAGAAAAACCTGAAATTAATATGATCTTGAATTGATCGATTCGATAAATCGTCAACAAGCCCAATCATAGATAAGAAATACCCCACACCGAATGTAAAAATTCCTCCAATGATTTTGGAGCCTGACCATGCCGCCCCTCGAAGCCGTGAACACCGCGCCCGCCCGCGCCGATGTCTGGAACGTCAGCAACACCCACTGCCGCGTTCAATACCAACTGCTGGCCGAGGCCGAGCCGGACCTGCTGTGCCGCGCGCTCAATCTGTTCGCCTTGCAGTTTCTGACGCCGCAGCAGGTCAACGTGCAGCGCCTGGACGATCTGCTGTCGATCGACATCGTCATGGACGGCCTGAGCTGGCACCGAGCCCAGGTGATCGCGGAAAAGCTGCGTAACCTGATCAGCGTCTGCTCGGTGAATCTGCAAACGGCCGATTCGGCGTGGCAGGAGCCGGCGCAGGCAGCGGGCTGACCCCCTCCCCTGAAAAAACCCGACACGTGTTGGTCGGGTAGTGGCCCAACGGTCTGCGGGTGCCCAGCTATCCTTTGCGAACGGTTGTTCATAAGGAGCCCGCATGTCCGTTCAACTTGCCACTCAGGACCGCTGGCTGGACCTTAACGATTTGCTGCGTGAACTGGTCGCCCAGGGCTTTGTCAGCCAGGACTCTGCCGAACACGCACTCAACGCCCGCCGCCGTCACGCCACCAATGCTCAGCAACATCCGCTGGAGTTCATCGCCAGCCAACATCTGGACGACCTCAGCCGTCCCGGTAAACACCTCGATCTGGAAAGCCTGACGCTGTGGCTGTCCCAGCAGGCCGGCCAGCCTTACTTGCGCATCGACCCACTGAAAATCAACGTCGCCGCCATTACGCCGCTGATGTCCTATGCCTTCGCCCAACGCCACAAGATTCTGGCGGTGGCCATCGACCGCGATGCCGTCACCGTGGCCAGCGCCCAGCCCTTCGTCAGCGGCTGGGAAGTCGACCTGACCCACGTATTGAAACTGCCGATCAAGCGCGTGGTGGCCAACCCGGTGGATATCCAGCGCTTCAGCGTGGAGTTTTTCCGCCTGGCTAAATCGGTCACCGGCGCCACCAACGCCGATCAGAAGACAAGCAACCTGGGCAACTTCGAACAATTGCTCAACCTCGGCGCCAGCGACCAGGAGCCGGACGCCAACGATGCGCACATCGTCAACATCGTCGATTGGCTGTTCCAGTACGCGTTCCAGCAGCGGGCCAGCGATATCCACATCGAGCCCCGGCGCGAGCAAGGCACGGTGCGCTTTCGCATCGACGGCGTGCTGCACAACGTCTATCAATTCCCGCCGCAGGTGACCATGGCCATCGTCAGCCGCCTGAAAAGCCTGGGGCGGATGAACGTTGCGGAAAAACGCAAACCCCAGGACGGCCGGGTCAAGACCAAGACCCCGGACGGCGGCGAAGTCGAGCTGCGGTTGTCGACATTACCGACAGCGTTCGGCGAGAAGATGGTGATGCGGATCTTCGACCCGGAAGTGCTGCTCAAGGACTTCGATCAACTGGGTTTTTCCGCCGAGGACCTGCGCCGCTGGCAAGACATGATCCGCCAGCCCAATGGCATCATTCTGGTGACCGGGCCAACCGGTTCGGGCAAGACCACCACGCTGTACACCACCCTCAAAAAACTGGCGACGCCGGAGGTCAACCTCTGCACCATTGAAGACCCGATCGAAATGGTCGAACCGGCGTTCAACCAGATGCAGGTCCAGCACAACATCGACCTGACCTTTGCCGCCGGCGTGCGCGCGCTGATGCGACAAGACCCGGACATCATCATGATCGGCGAGATCCGCGACCTCGAAACCGCCGAGATGGCAATTCAGGCGGCACTCACCGGGCACCTGGTGCTGTCGACATTGCACACCAACGATGCCCCGAGTGCCATCAGCCGCCTGCTGGAACTCGGCGTGCCGCATTACCTGATCAAGGCCACGGTACTCGGGGTCATGGCCCAGCGCCTGGTGCGTACGTTATGCCCTCACTGCAAGGCCCCCTTGACGTTGGGCGAAGACGATTGGCAAACCCTGACCCGGCCTTGGCAAGCGCCACTGCCGACCAATGCCCAGCGCGCCATCGGTTGCCTGGAATGCCGCGAAACCGGCTATCGCGGTCGCGCCGGGGTTTACGAAATCATGCAGCTGACGGATGGCATCAAAGCGCTGATCAACCCCGACACCGACTTGCTGGCGGTCCGGCGTCAGGCGTTCAAGGAAGGCATGCGCAGTTTGCGGTTGTCGGGGGCGCAGAAAGTGGCGGCGGGGTTGACCACGATTGAAGAGGTGTTGCGGGTGACACCGCAGAGTGAGCAGAAATAGGTTACAGATTGCGCTCGGATACTTCCCCCAAGTCGCATCCAAACCTTTTGCCCTACACTCTGGTCATCGCAACTCAATCCAGACTGGACAGGGACCGTTATGAGCATTGCACTGATTCTCTTCGTCGCGCTGGTCGTGGCCATTCTTTTCATGGGTTTCAAAGTGGTGCCCCAAGGGTTTGAATGGACGGTCGAACGCTTCGGCCGTTACACCAACACCCTCAAGCCAGGCCTGAGCATCATCATTCCGGTGATGGACCGCATCGGCCGCAAGATCAACGTGATGGAAAGCGTGCTGGACATTCCGCCCCAGGAAGTCATCACCGCCGACAACGCCACCGTGCAGATCGACGCCGTGTGCTTCTTCCAGGTGGTCAATACTGCCCAGGCCGCCTACGAGGTGAACAACCTCGAACATGCCGTGCGCAATTTGTTGCAAACCAATATCCGCACCGTGCTCGGGTCCATGGAGCTGGACGCGATGCTCAGCCAGCGCGACAACATCAACGAAAAACTGCTGCGCACCGTCGACGAAGCCACGGCGCCGTGGGGCATCAAGATCACCCGGATCGAGATCAAGGACATCAGCCCTCCCGCCGACCTGATGGCCGCCATGTCCGGCCAGATGAAAGCCGAGCGGATCAAGCGCGCACAGATTCTGGAAGCCGAAGGTTTGCGCGCTTCGGCGATCCTCACCGCCGAAGGCAAGAAGCAGGCGCAGATTCTCGAAGCCGAGGGCAGTCGTCAGGCGGCGTTCCTCGAAGCCGAGGCCCGGGAACGTCAGGCCCAGGCCGAAGCCCAGGCCACCAAAGTGGTGTCCGAAGCCATCGCCGGCGGTAACGTGCAGGCGGTCAACTACTTCGTCGCACAGAAGTACATTGATGCCTTGGGCAAACTGGCCTCGGCCAACAACAGCAAAGTGATCCTGATGCCGCTCGAAGCCGGTTCGATGATTGGTGCAGTCGGCGGCATCGGCGAAATCGTCAAGGCCACCTTCGACGGCAAGAAAGGCTGAGGTCGCCGCCCATGGAACTGTTCTCGTTCTGGAGCTGGCTGGCCCTGGGTGCGCTGTTGCTGATCCTCGAGGTGTTCGGTGCCGGCGGTTATCTGCTGTGGATCGGCATGGCAGCCGCCGCCGTCGGCGTGCTGAAGTTCCTGATACCGGGTTTACCCTGGGAATGGCAGGTGCTGTTGTTTGCCGTTTTTTCGATTCTCACCGCCCTGTACTGGTGGAGACGTCAGCGCAGTGTGGTGCGGGCCAGCGATCAGCCGAACCTGAACCTGCGAGGGCAAGAGCTGATCGGCAAGGTGTTCGTGGTCACTGAAGCGATTGTCGATGGCCGCGGCAAGATCAAGGTCGCCGACGGTGTGTGGATGGCCCGAGGGCCTGATGCCGCGTCCGGCAGCCGTGTTCGGGTGATCGGGCAACAAGGGGCGATTTTACTGGTGGAGCGGGCCGACTAACGTCACGGAACTCGATTGGGTTATTGGCAATCAAAGGCCGCAGTTAAAACCCAGTGGAGTCACCTTTTATGCGTCTCAAACTTGCTGTCGCTACCGTCGCCGTGTTGTCCCTTCAAGTCGGTTCGGCGATGGCTGATGACAGCTTTTTGCGTAACGTCCTTACTTCCGGTGCCACCACCGGTACGTCCTACCTGACCTCCAGGGATCACAAGCTGATCGTCGCCGCCCAGGACGACGCCGGTAGCTTTGTCGCCAGTGACGGCGCTATTCGCGGCCCCTATCTGGAAGCCGCCATGCAGAAAGTCCGCGCTGAAAACCCTGGCCTGCAAGCCACGGACATGGAACTGGCGAACGCCATCCTGGCGAAGAATGCCATCGCCTCGAAGTAAGGTTCGTTGCTGAACAAAAAATGCCGCTCTAAATGAGCGGCATTTTTTCGCCCCTGATTTGTCGGGGCGAGTGACTTCAGCGGTATTCATCCACCGGCACACACGCGCAAAACAGGTTGCGGTCGCCGTAGACATTGTCCACACGGTTCACCACCGGCCAATACTTATGGGCCTTGGTGTGTGCATCCGGCGTCACCGCCTGCTCGATGCTGTACGGCCGCTCCCAGACACCGGTGATGTCGGCCAGGGTATGCGGCGAACGCTTCAGCGGGTTGTCCTCCGCCGGCCAGTTGCCGTTCTGCACCTCGTTGATTTCCGCGCGAATGCTCAGCATCGCATCGATAAAACGGTCCAGTTCCGCCTTCGATTCACTCTCGGTCGGTTCGACCATCAACGTCCCCGGCACCGGGAATGACATGGTCGGCGCATGGAAGCCGTAGTCCATCAGGCGTTTGGCAACGTCTTCTTCGCTGATCCCGGTCAGCACCTTGAGCGGACGCAAGTCGAGGATGCATTCGTGGGCCACGCGCTCGTTGCGCCCGGTGTAGAGCACCGGGAACGCCCCGGACAAATGCTGCGCCAGGTAATTCGCGGCGAGGATCGCCACCTCACTCGCATCCGCCAGTTGCGGCCCCATCATCGCGATGTACATCCAGCTGATCGGCAGAATGCTTGCACTGCCCCAAGGGGCTGCGCTTACCGCACCGTTCCCCGGCAGCGGGCCATCGATCGGCACCACCGGGTGATTGGCGACAAACGGCGCCAGGTGCGCCCGGACACCAATCGGGCCCATCCCCGGCCCGCCACCGCCGTGGGGAATACAGAAAGTCTTGTGCAGGTTCATGTGCGACACGTCGGCGCCGATGTCTGCCGGCCGCGCCAACCCGACCTGCGCGTTGAGGTTGGCGCCATCCATATACACCTGACCGCCATGGCGGTGGATAACTTCACAGATCTCGCTGATGCCTTCCTCGTAGACCCCATGGGTCGAAGGATAAGTCGCCATCAGGCAGGCGAGTTTATCCCCCGCCTCGATGGCCTTTTCTTTCAGATCTTCCAGATCGACATTACCCGCCTCGTCACACTCGACGATCACTACCCGCATCCCGGCCATTTGCGCCGAGGCCGGGTTGGTGCCGTGGGCCGAAGACGGGATCAGGCAGATATCCCGCGCGCCCTGATGACGGCTCTCGTGATATTTGCGGATCGCCAGCAACCCGGCGTATTCGCCCTGGGCGCCCGAGTTGGGCTGCATGCAGATCGCATCGAAACCGGTGATTGCGCAGAGCCAGCGTTCCAGTTCCTCGATCATCAAGGAATAACCCACCACCTGCTCTTTCGGCACGAACGGGTGCAGGTTGGCGAACTGCGGCCAGGTGATCGGGATCATCTCGCTGGTGGCATTGAGCTTCATGGTGCAGGAGCCCAGCGGGATCATCGACTGATTGAGCGCCAGGTCTTTGTTTTCCAGCTGCTTCAAGTAACGCAGCATTTCGGTTTCGCTGTGATGGGCGTTGAACACCGGATGACGCAGATAAGGCGTACTGCGCTGCAATCCTGCAGGAATGCCGGACGCCAGGGCCTCAGCATCCAGCTCGCCGACGTTGAGCCCATGGTCGGCACCGAGAAACACATCGAACAGCTTCGCCACGGTGGTTTCATCACTGGTTTCGTCGAGGCTCAGGCCCAACCGCCCGCGACCGAGAATGCGCAAGTTGATCCGCGCCGCCTGGGCGCTTTCGATGATCGCGGTCTGAGCGCCGCCGACCTCCAGGGTCAGGGTGTCGAAGAACTGTTGGTTCACACGTGTAACGCCATGGCGTTCCAGGCCGGCGGCGAGGATGCAGGTCAGCCGATGGACGCGCTGGGCAATATTTTTGAGCCCTTCCGGGCCATGGTAGACCGCATAGAAACTGGCGATATTGGCCAGCAGCACCTGGGCGGTGCAGATATTCGAGTTGGCCTTCTCCCGGCGAATGTGTTGCTCGCGGGTTTGCAGGGCCATGCGCAGGGCGACATTGCCGCGAGCATCTTTCGACACGCCGATGATCCGCCCGGGAATCGCCCGTTTGTACTCGTCGCGGCTGGCAAAAAACGCCGCGTGCGGGCCGCCGTACCCCATGGGCACGCCGAAGCGCTGGGATGAACCGAACACCACATCGGCGCCCAACTCTCCCGGCGGAGTCAGCAACAACAGGCTGAGCAGGTCGGTGGCGACGCAGGCCAAGGCTTGCTGGGCATGCAGATGATCGATCAGCGGACGCAGGTCGCGAATTTCGCCATGGGTGTCGGGATATTGCAGCAACGCGCCGAACACTTGATGCTGCTTCAAGTTATCCACAGCGTCGATGACCAGGTCGAAACCGAACCCTTCGGCCCGGGTCTGCACCACGGAAATCGTCTGCGGGTGACAGTTTTCGTCGACGAAGAACAGATTGCTTCTGGACTTGGCGACACGCTTGGCCAGCGCCATGGCCTCGGCGGCCGCCGTGGCTTCATCCAGCAGCGAAGCGTTGGCCAGTTCCAGACCGGTCAGGTCGATGGTCAGCTGTTGGAAATTCAGCAGCGCTTCGAGCCGGCCTTGGGCAATCTCCGGTTGGTAAGGCGTGTAAGCGGTGTACCAACCGGGATTTTCCAGCACGTTGCGCAGGATGACGGCCGGCGTGAGGGTGCCGTGATACCCCATGCCGATCAGGCTGATCCAGACCTGGTTCTGTTCGGCGTAGCCGCGCAGTTTGGCCAGTGCGGCTACCTCATCGAGGGCGGGCGGCAGGTCCAGCGGTCGGTTGAGGCGGATTCCCGGCGGCACCGTCTGCTCGATCAACTCGACGCGGCTGCCAAGGCCCAGGCTGTCGAGCATCGCCTGCTGCTCGGCGGCATCGGGCCCGAGGTGGCGGCGCAGGAAGGTATTGGGGTCGCGTAACTGGCTCAAGGACGGCAACTGGGACATGACGGGCTCTCTCATGACTGGCGCTCAGCGTCGATGCAACTCGGTCAAACCAGCATAGCAGTCGATACCGGCACGGATGGCGTGGCGCTGTCGGTCAATCCGGATCATTATGCTCGGCGCCTACAAACGTTCGCTGATCGGGTATCCACATTTATGAGCCAACTGTCTTTCCTGCCCTTTTCCAAACCCACCATCGATGAAGCCACGATTGCCGCTGTCGGCGATGTGCTGCGCTCGGGCTGGATTACCAGCGGCCCCAAGGTGCAGGCTTTTGAAGCACAACTCTCGGAATATTTCGGCGGGCGCCCGGTGCGTACGTTCAATTCCGGTACCTGCACCATGGAGATCGCATTGCGAATTGCCGGCGTCGGACCGGGTGATGAAGTGATCACCACGCCGATTTCCTGGGTAGCCACCGCCAACGTGATTCTGGAAGTTGGCGCCACGCCGGTGTTTGCCGACATCGACCCGGTTACCCGCAATATCGACCTGGCGCAGCTTGAAGCAGCAATTACCCCGCGCACCAAAGCCATTATCCCGGTGTATCTCGCGGGACTGCCCGTGGACATGACGCGCCTTTACGCGATTGCAAAAAAACACGGTTTGCGAGTGGTGGAAGACGCGGCCCAGGCATTGGGTTCGAGCTGGAACGGCCAGCGCATCGGTGCGACTGGTGATTTCGTGTCCTTCAGTTTCCAGGCGAACAAGAACGTCACCTGTTCAGAAGGCGGTTGCCTGGTACTGAACAACGCCGAGGAAGCGCGGCTGGCGGAAAAGTACCGCTTGCAGGGCGTCACCCGCAGCGGTTTCGACGGGCTGGACGTTGATGTGCTGGGCGGCAAGTTCAACATGACCGATGTCGCGGCAGCCATTGGCCTGGGGCAGTTTGCCCACATCGAAGCGATCACCGCTCATCGTCGTGAGCTGGCCAAACATTACTTCGCTTGCTTCGGCGAGAACTTCGAAGCGCAATACGGTGCTCAACTGCCCCCGGCGGATTTCGAGAACAGCAATTGGCATTTGTTCCAACTGGTGCTCCCGGAACGCCAGGATGGCAAACCGGCACGGGCTACTTTCATGGAGCAGATGCAGGCACTGGGAGTGGGTATCGGCTATCACTACCCACCGATTCACCTGCTGAGTCTTTACCGCGAACGCGGGTTCAAGGAAGGCATGTTCCCGGTCGCCGAGCGGGTCGGACGACTGATCGTCTCGCTGCCGATGTTCACGGCCATGGATAAAGCGGATGTCGAGCGTTCGGTGGCTGCGGTGAAAGCCGTGTTGCGGACTTGATTCGGCCTTTGCAGGAGCTGCCGAAGACAGCTCCTGCAAAGCGGGCATTACTCGCCGATGGCGGCCTTGTAGGCCATCGGGTCGAGCAGCTTGTCCAGCTCAGAGGTATCGCTTGGCTCGAGTTTGAAGAACCAGCTGTCATAAGGCGCGCTGTTGACCAGTTCCGGGCTGTTGGCCAACTCTTCGTTGACGGCAATGACTGTGCCGGAGACCGGCGAGTAGATATCCGACGCAGCCTTGACCGACTCGACGACACCCGCAGCCTCACCGGCAGCGAACACTTTGCCGATTTCCGGCAGCTCGACGAACACCACATCACCCAAGGCTTCCTGAGCATGGTCTGAAATACCCACTTTCACGCCGCCATCATGGTCTAGACGGGCCCATTCGTGACTTTCGGCAAAACGCAGGTCGACAGGAATTTCGCTCATGTTCTGTGTCCTCAAGAAAAATGTCGGCAGTCATTGACCGCCAAAAAAGGTTAGATCAAGGTTTTGCCATGGCGTACGAAGGTCGGCTTGACCACTCGAACCGGGTACCACTTGCCACGGATTTCCACTTCAGCGCGGTCGGCGGTAGCCGCCGGCACGCGCGCCAGTGCAATCGACTTGCTAAGCGTAGGAGAGAAACTACCACTGGTGATCTCCCCTTCGCCAACATCGGCGATGCGAACCACCTGATGAGCCCGCAGAACGCCACGTTCTTCAAGGACCAGACCGACCAGTTTGTGCTGCACGCCAGCGGCCTGCTCGGCCTCCAGGGCGGTGCGGCCAAGGAACTGGCGCGTGGCCGGTTCCCAGGCAATGCTCCAGGCCATGTTGGAAGCCAATGGCGAAACGTCTTGATGAATATCCTGACCGTACAGGTTCATGCCGGCTTCGACCCGCAAGGTATCGCGCGCCCCGAGGCCGATCGGGGAAATTCCTGCGCCCACCAGATCGTTGAAAAACCCCGGCGCCTGATCGGCCGGCAGCACGATTTCCAGACCGTCCTCACCGGTGTAACCGGTGCGGGCGATGAACCAGTCACCGTCGGCCTGACCTTCGAAAGGTTTGAGCTGCTGGATCAACGTAGCGCGGGACTGGGTCACCAGTTCGGCAATCTTGTGCCGGGCGTGAGGCCCTTGAATGGCCAGCATCGCCAGTTCGGAGCGCTCGTTGAGCCGCACATCGAAGTCGCCGAGATGAGCCTGCATCCAGGCCAGGTCCTGATTGCGGGTGGAGGCGTTGACCACCAGCCGATAGCCGTCATCGAGGCGATAAACGATCATGTCATCGACGATACCGCCGTGCTCGTTGAGCATGGCGCTGTACAAGGCACGGCCGGGGCTGTGCAGACGTTCGACGTCATTGGCCAGCAAGTATTGAAGCCAGGTCTTGGCCTGGGGGCCGTCGACATCGATCACGGTCATGTGGGATACATCGAAAACCCCGCAATCGCGGCGCACCTGATGGTGTTCCTCGACCTGCGAGCCGTAATGCAGAGGCATATCCCAACCGCCAAAATCGACCATCTTCGCGCCGAGGGCGAGATGAAGGTCATACAGAGGCGTACGCTGTCCCATGGGTTTCTCCTTCCGGGCGTGGCGAAGGTGCGGACAGCCGCTGTACGGGGTGAAATGCCTTGAAATAAAGGCTTTCAGCCGATTTCAGCAACCCGGTCTGAAAGACGGACCGCACCGAATGCCGCGCATTGTAGCCGCAAGGTGTAGGACTGACACCTAGCCGTTTCGATGCGCCGACCTTCTGATTAATCCGATGACCGGCAACAGCCCGACCAGAACCAGGGTCAGTGCCGGCAACGAGGCCCTCGCCCACTCGCCTTCGCTGGTCATTTCAAAGATCCGCACCGCCAGCGTGTCCCAGCCGAACGGGCGCATCAGCAGGGTCGCGGGCATTTCCTTGAGCACGTCGACGAACACCAGCAACGCAGCGCTCAACGTGCCCGGAAGCAGCAGCGGCAGATACACTTTGAAAAACAGTCGTGGCCCACTGACGCCAAGGCTACGTGCTGCTTCGGGCAAAGAAGGCCGTATACGCGCCAGGCTGCTTTCCAGCGGCCCGTAAGCCACGGCGATGAATCGCACCAGATAGGCCAGCAACAACGCCGACAGACTGCCCAGCAGCAGCGGTTTGCCCGCGCCGCCAAGCCAGCCCGACAGCGGAATCACCAGTTCGCGATCCAGATAACTGAACGCCAGCATGATCGAAACCGCCAATACCGAGCCCGGCAGTGCGTAGCCGAGGTTGGCCAGACTGATTCCGGAACGGATCACCCGGGTTGGTGCCAATCGACGGGCAAACGCCAGCAGCAGCGCGACGCTGACAGTAATCAACGCCGCCATGCCGCCCAGGTACAGGGTGTGCACGATCAGCCCGGCATACCGCTCGTCCAGATCGAAGCGCCCGCGTTGCCAGAACCACACCAGCAGTTGCAGCACGGGAATGACGAAGGCACAGGCGAACACCAGACCACACCAGCTCATCGCCGCCAGCGCCTTGACCCCGCGTAAGTGATACAGCGCCTTGACCCGCGGCCGTTCGTTGCTCGCCCGGTTGGCGCCGCGGGCACGGCGTTCGCCATACAGCACAACCATCACCACCAACAGCAACAGGCTGGCCAGTTGCGCGGCGGTGGAGAGACTGAAAAAGCCGTACCAGGTCTTGTAGATGGCGGTGGTGAACGTATCGAAGTTGAACACCGACACCGCACCGAAATCCGCCAGGGTTTCCATCAGCGCCAACGCCACCCCCGCGCCGATCGCCGGACGCGCCATGGGCAACGCCACTCGCCAGAACGCCTGCCACGGGGATTGCCCAAGGACTCGCGCCGCTTCCATCAGGCCTTTGCCCTGAGCCAGAAATGCAGTGCGCGCCAACAGGTAAACGTAGGGATAGAAAACCAGCACCAGCACCAGAATCACGCCACCGGTGGAACGCACTCGCGGCAGCCTCAGACCACTGCCGAACCATTCGCGCAACAGGGTTTGCACCGGCCCGGCGAAATCCAGCAGGCCTACGAAGACAAAGGCCAGCACGTAGGCAGGAATCGCGAACGGCAGCATCAACGCCCAGTCCAGCCACCGCCGCCCCGGGAACTCACAGAGGCTGGTGAGCCAGGCGAGGCTGACGCCCAACAGCGTCACGCCGATGCCAACGCCGACGACCAGCGTGAGGGTATTGCCCAGCAGCCGCGGCATCTGCGTACCCCACAGGTGGGACCAGATCTGCTGATCGATGGTTTGCCAGGAAAGAAGCAGGACGCTCAGGGGCAGCAGGACCAGCGCAGCGATGGCGAAGACCAGGGGATACCAGCGGCGTTGGGCGGGGTGGGCCAAGGAAAAGCTCTCGGGTAAATCAACGAAGTGTATGCAAACCGCAAAAAGATCGCAGCCTACGGGAACTCCTACGTCGAGATGGTATTTACCCGGTAGGAGCTGCCGCAGGCTGCGATCTTTTGATCTTTAAAACAGCAGACTCAGTTCCAGCCGACCCGATCCATCATCCGAATCGCTTCAGCCTGACGCTTGCCGGCGATTTCCACTGGCAAGGTATCGGCCACGAACTTGCCCCAGCTCGCGACTTCAGCCGAAGGCGGAACGGCAGGGTTGGCCGGAAACTCCTGGTTCACGTCAGCGAAAATCTTCTGCGCTTCAGGCATGGTCATCCACTCCACCAGCGCCTTGGCGGCTTCCGGGTGCGGTGCATGTTTGGTCAGGCCGATACCCGACAGGTTGACGTGCACGCCACGGTCGCCCTGATTCGGCCAGAACAGTTTCACCGGCAGGTCCGGCTTCTGCTTGTGCAGACGGCCGTAGTAGTACGTGTTGACGATGCCGACGTCGCACTGACCGGCGTTGATCGCTTCCAGCACGGCGATGTCGTCGGAGAACACGTCGGTGGACAGGTTGTTGACCCAGCCTTTGAGGATCTTCTCGGTTTTCTCGGCGCCATGGACTTCGATCATGGTGGCGGTCAGGGACTGGTTGTAGACCTTCTTCGCCGTGCGCAGGCACAGGCGGCCTTCCCACTGTTTATCGGCCAGCGCCTCGTAGGTGGTCAGCTCACCGGGTTTCACCCGGTCGGTGGAGTAGGCGATGGTCCGCGCCCGCAGGCTCAAGCCAGTCCAGGCATGGGAGGATGCGCGGTATTGCAGCGGAATGTTGGCGTCGATCACCTTGGAGGTGAACGGCTGGAGGATGCCCATCTGCTCGGCCTGCCAGAGGTTGCCGGCATCGACGGTCAGCAGCAGGTCGGCAGTGGCGTTTTCGCCCTCGGCCTTGATCCGCTGCATCAGCGGCGCTTCCTTGTCGGTGATGAACTTCACCTGTACGCCGGTTTTCTGGGTGTAGGCATCGAAGACCGGTTTGATCAGCTCATCGATACGCGAGGAGTAAACCACCACCTCGTCGGCAGCCTGGGCGGCGGTGCTGCCTATCAGGGTCAGGGCCAGTGCGGTCAGTAGACGCTTGGGTGCCAACATGGAAGCGGTCTCTCGAAATGGGGAAGTGAGCCCAAATGATAAGGACTCACATTTCGCTTCTCAATCGAACACTGGGTGGAGGAGTTACCAGATGTTGCACAATCGAATGAATGACAATGTGGCGAGGGGGCTTCAGGCCTTGGCCAACGCCGGCAGATCCCCGATCAACCCAAGCGCTTCGCGCACGAACAACGCCTTGGCCTCGGGCATCTGGTCGACCATCTTCAATCCGGTATTGCGCAACCAGCGCACCGGCAACGGATCGGCCTGGAACAGCCGTTCGAACCCTTCCATCGCCGCCATCAACGCCAGGTTGTGGGGCATGCGCCGACGCTCATAGCGACTGAGCACTTTCACATCCGCCAACCGCTCACCGCGCGCGGCCGCTTGCAGCAGTACTTCGGCCAATACAGCGGCATCGAGGAAACCGAGGTTCACGCCCTGCCCGGCCAGTGGATGGATGGTATGGGCCGCGTCGCCGATCAGCGCCAGACCTTCTGCCACGTAACGCTTGGCATGACGCTGACGCAGCGGCACGCAAAGACGCGGGTCGGCGCTGAGCACCGTGCCGAGGCAGCCTTCAAAGGCCCGCTCCAGATCCTTGCAGAAGCTTTCGTCGTCCAGCGCCATCAGGCGTTCGGCTTCGCTCGGCGTGGTCGACCAGACAATCGAGCACCAATCCTGCTGACCGTCCCGTTCCAGCGGCAGAAACGCCAGCGGGCCGTTGTCGGTGAAACGCTGCCACGCGGTCATTTGATGCGGTTTGGAACAGCGCACACTGGTGACGATCGCGTGGTGCATGTAATCCCATTCGCGGGTCGCAATGCCGGTCAGGCGCCGCACCGCCGAGTTGGCGCCATCCGCCGCGATCACCAACGGTGCCCGCAAGGTGCGGCCATCGGCCAGGGTCAGCAGCCAATCGTCACCGGAACGGCGCATCTGCTCTAGACGTGCGTTGGCCAGCATCCCGAGGTCGCAGTCGTGCAGCCGGTCGAGCAAGGCGTCCTGAACCACACGGTTCTCGACGATATGCCCGAGTACGTCGGCATGTACGCTGGTCGCCGAGAAATGGATCTTCCCGGTGCCGCTGCCATCCCAGACGTGCATGTCGGTGTAAGGACTGCTGCGCCGGTTGGCGATGCCGTCCCACACGCCCAGGCGTTCGAGTATTCGTTGGCTGGCCGCCGACAGGGCGCTCACCCGTGGTTCGAACGGCGCCTGACCATCGAAGGGTTTGACGCTCAGGGGGCTGCCATCCAGCAGCAAGACTTCGAGTCCACTGTTTTGTAACGCCAGCGCCAAGGCGCTGCCGACCATTCCGGCCCCGACAATCAGCAGATCTGCGCGCATTTCCATGCTTTAGGCCTGTCTCTCTTGCGGCTTGAGCCGCAGGTAAAGGGTTCTCTCGACGCGCGTCACCGAAGTGCTCGCGTCGTCATGAATATTGATGTGCAGGTGCGCCCGCTTAAACATCGGGACGTGTACCCAGGCCCATGGCCTGCCGGGCGAACCAGCGCTTGGCCGGCGGCAGCAGATCGAGACCGAGCAGGCCGATGTTGCGCCCCAGGGAAACCAGCGGCTGGGTGCTGCCAAACAACCGGGTGACCTGATCGGAGAAACCCACGGTCAGGTTCTGGTCCAGACGCTGACGCTCGCGATAAGCCTGCAAGGTCGCAAAGTCGCCGAGCGCGGTCTCGCTGCTCAATAAGGTGTCAGCCAAAGCCTGGGCATCGCGCAGGGACAGGTTGAAGCCTTGTCCGGCAATCGGGTGCAGGCTGTGCGCGGCGTTGCCGAGGATCGCCAGATGTGGGCGGACTTGCTCCTCGGCTTCGATCAGCGACAGCGGATATAAATTGCGGGCGCCGACCTGTTTCAGCGTGCCGAGGCGATAACCGAACACGCCCTGCAACTCGTTGAGAAAGCTGCGGTCATCAAGGGCCGCCAACCGTTGCGCGTCCATGCCCAGACGGGTCCAGACCAGGGCGCAACGGTTTTCCGGCAGCGGCAACAAAGCCATTGGGCCGTCGTCAGTGAAGCGTTCGAAGGCCATGCCGTTGTGCGCTTCGCTCGGAGTGATGTTGGCGATCAGCGCGCTCTGGTTGTACGGGCGCTTCTTGATGCCGATCCCCAGCTGTTCACGCAGGCCCGAACGGCCGCCATCGGCCAACACCGCGAGGTCGCACTCCACCAGGGTTTCATCGCTGAGCGTCAGGCGATAGCCGTCGGTCAGCGGCTCCATGGCGGTGACTTCCGCCGGGCAACGCCAACTGATCACGTCCTTGTCCAGACTGTGCCAGAGGCATTGGCCGAGCCAGGCGTTTTCCACCACATAACCCAGTGCTGGAACGCCCTCTTCCATCGCCGACAACCGCGCCGTGGAAAAACGCCCACGGTCGGAGACATGAATCTGCTTGATCGGCTCAGCGCGGCGGGAGATTTCCTGCCACACGCCCAGCCGTTGATAAATCTGCCGGGCGCCGAACGACAACGCCGAAGAGCGAGCGTCATAGCTCGGTTGGTACGTATCGCCGGGGGCAAAGGGTTCGATCAGCACGATCTTCCAGCCTCGGGCCTTGGCCCCGGCCTGCAACGCCAACGCCAGGCTGGCGCCAACCAGGCCGCCGCCGATGATTGCCAGATTGACTCGACTCATGCCGCTTGTGTCCGTGCGGCGGCCATCAGAGCCTCGATTTCGGCGACCGTTTTCGGCACGCCGTTCGTCAGGATTTCACAACCGGTTTTGGTGACCACCACGTCGTCCTCGATGCGCACGCCAATGCCGCGCCATTTCTTCGCCACGTTCTGGTTGTCCGGGGCAATGTAGATGCCCGGCTCGACCGTCAGCGCCATGCCGACTTCCAGCACGCGCCATTCGCCGCCGACCTTGTACTCGCCGACATCATGCACATCCATGCCCAGCCAGTGGCCGGCGCGGTGCATGTAAAACGCCTTGTAGGCTTCGCTGGCGATCAGTTCATCGACCTCGCCCTGCAACAGGCCCAACTTCACAAGGCCCGCGGTAATGACGCGAACCGTGGCTTCATGCGCCTGATTCCAGTGTTTGTTCGGTGCGATTTCGGCAAACGCCGCTTCCTGGGAAGCCAGCACCAGCTCGTAGATCGCCTTCTGTTCCGGTGAATACTTGCCGTTGACCGGCCAGGTGCGGGTGATGTCGCTGGCATAGCAGTCGATTTCGCAACCGGCGTCGATCAGCACCAGATCGCCATCTTTGAGCACCGCGTCATTCTGCTGGTAATGCAGGATGCAGCTGTTGCGCCCGGCGGCGACGATCGAACCATAGGCCGGCATCTTCGCCCCGCCCTTGCGGAACTCGTAATCGAGCTCGGCTTCGAGGCTGAACTCATGCAAACCGGCACGGCTGGCCTGCATCGCCCGGATATGCGCCTGGGCGGAAATCCGCGCGGCTTCGCGCATCACCTTCACTTCTGCCGCCGATTTATACAGGCGCATGTCGTGCAGCAGATGATCCAGGGCAACGAATTCGTTCGGCGGCTGGGCACCGAGATTCGCCTTGGAGCGGATCACGTTGATCCAGTCCATCAGATGTCGATCGAATTCCGGGTTGCTGCCCATGGCCGAATACACCCGGTCGCGGCCTTCGATCAGGCCCGGCAGGATGTCGTCGATGTCAGTGATGGGAAAAGCGTCGTCGGCGCCGAAGTCGCGGATCGCGCCTTCCTGGCCGGCGCGCAGGCCGTCCCACAGCTCACGCTCGGCATTGCGTTCACGGCAGAACAGGATGTACTCGCCATGTTCGCGACCGGGAATCAAAACGATAACGGCCTGAGGCTCGGGAAAGCCGCTGAGGTACTGGAAGTCGCTGTCCTGACGGTAAACGTGCTCGACGTCACGGTTGCGAATGGCAACCGCGGCGGCGGGCAGGATGGCGATGCTGTTGGGTTCCATCTGCGCCATCAGGGCCTTGCGGCGACGGCTGTATTCCGATTTCGGGATATGAATCATGGGCAGATGGCTTTTCCTGGCTCGCGATTAATGCAACGACGGTTTGGCGGCTGCTTCGTCGGTTTTCTTGGTTTCAGTGAACAGCAGCAACGGTGCGACGCGCAGGTACTCCATGACTTCCATGTAGTCGCTTTCGCCGTCGTCGGACTCTTCCAGGGCGTCTTGCACCTGAGAAATGGCGGCCAGATCCTGCAGCACTTCAGTCGCTTCAGCGCTGAGGGCATATTCGCGACGGGTCAGGCCGAAGCCAGTGAGAAAGCCCTGGCACCACTGGCCCAGCGCGGCTGCGCGCTCGGTGAGCGGCGCGTCGTCGCTCGGCAGCAGCAGAACAACGGTCATGTCGTCGCTGGTAAGCTCGCCCTTGACCATCTCTTGCAGGCCGATCAAGGCGTTGCGAACGTTGTCTTGCGGCTCGCCTTCGAGCAGCTCGGCGGCGTCTGCCAGCCAGCTGTCGGCATCGAAACCGGCACCGGCGCAGCTACGGCCGAGCAGCAGGCCGTGCAACTCGGCAGGCGAGACGGGATGGCCGCTGGTACTCAGCAGGGTGGCGAAGGCTTGGTACGGAGAATTCTGAATGGGCATGGGTAGCTAGGCGCCAGACGGCGCTATGTCTAGAATGAAGGCCTTGTATCCTACATCGACAGACTCGCCAAGACTATTAAAGGCTGTCCGCCAGCTACCTCCCATCAGACGAACACGTGGACACAATGGAAGACACCGACCTGCAAGCGCTGATGGCCAGACTCGAGCTGCTGATTACCCGAGTCGAGCAACTAAAGAGTCAAAACGCACTCTTACTAGCTCAAGAAAAGACCTGGCGCGAGGAACGCGCGCACCTCATTGAAAAAAATGAAATCGCCCGGCGTAAGGTCGAATCGATGATTTCGCGCCTCAAGGCCCTGGAGCAAGACTCATGAGTTCAAGCAATAGCGTTACCGTGCAGATCCTCGACAAAGAATATTCGATCATCTGCCCCCAGGAAGAGCGCAGCAACTTGATCAGCGCCGCCCGCTACCTGGACGGCAAGATGCGCGAAATCCGTAGCAGCGGCAAAGTCATCGGCGCCGACCGCATTGCCGTGATGGCTGCGCTGAACATCACGCACGACCTTCTGCACAAGGAAGAACGTCCGGATGTGCAGGCCAGCGGTTCGACCCGCGAACAGGTTCGCGACCTGCTGGACCGCGTCGACCTGGCGCTGTCGACCGATCCGGATGTCACCAAGGGCTGATTCGCCAGGCCGCTTGAGTTATACTCGCATCACTCCCTGGGGTGCTTGCCAGTTGACCACGTCCCTGAGCCGATTCGCACTACCCTGGAGGTTGCACGTTGGGCTGGTGTGCATGTCCGCTAGACGGAAAGCCTTAAAGCCTACTGCATCTTCCACCTTGAACTTTCGGGTTCAAGGGCTAAGTCAGCAGCGGTTCATCCGGGGAGCCTGATTTCAATCCGATGCCGGTTTTCATACCGGCATCGGCATGTTTACGGGTACGCTTTTAGTACTCGCACTTCTGAAGCCTGAATCCATGACCGAACCTGCGCTGCTGCCCCGACCGCAACTTCGACGCATGCTGCGCAAGGCCCGCCGCGCACTGACCCCCAGTCAGCAGCGCGAGGCCGCTCGCGGGCTGTATAAGCAATTGGCCCAGCACCCACTGTTCCGCCGCGCAAAACACATCTCCCTGTACCTGCCCACCGACGGTGAAATCGACCCGCGCCTGTTGATGCGTGCCGCACAACGTCGGGGCAAGGCGACGTACCTGCCGGTACTCAGCGCCTGGCCGCGAACCAAAATGGTGTTCCAGCGGATTCGTCCCGGCGAAAAACTCAAACCCAACCGTTTCCGTATTCCAGAACCACGGGCCAATATCGCCCGGCAACGCAAGGTCTGGGCGCTGGATCTGGTGTTGCTGCCGCTGGTGGGGTTTGACGATGTCGGCGGACGCCTGGGTATGGGCGGCGGCTTCTACGACCGAAGCCTGGCGTACCTGGCGCGCCGAAAAAGCTGGCACAAGCCGACGCTGCTGGGCTTGGCCCATGAATGTCAGAAGGTTCAACGATTGGCTCAGGCGAGCTGGGATGTGCCGTTGCAGGGCACGGTCACTGACAAGGCGTGGTATTTCGCGGACTAGACGCCACTGATATCAGCGGCGTCCAAAAGACGGGCTCAGCGCTTGAAGGCCGACGGCTGTTGCTGCGCGATCTCGACGGGAGCATCGGTCTTGTTGGCCCACAGGCTTTGGGCGTAGCCGGTGGTCACGACGCCCAAACCGAACAAAATAACCAATATCCATAATAAATCCGGTTTGCGTTTCATCGATTGCCCCCCTCAAGGCACATCAACACGATGACAGCAGCGGTTTCCGTTTGTAGGCCGTGCAGCAGCGTCAAGCTAAGAAGGCCGGCATTTTGCGACAACGTGAACCGACACGCAAACGCTGGCGTCAACCGACTGTCGGTTTGTCATAAAATTGCCTGACCACTTGTCCACCCACCTCGCAAGGAGCAAAACCATGGCTTATTGGCTGATGAAATCCGAGCCCGACGAACTCTCCATCAAAGACCTGGAGAAGCTTGGGCGAGCGCGCTGGGACGGGGTTCGCAACTACCAGGCGCGCAATTTTTTACGGGCCATGGCAGTCGGCGACGAGTTTTTCTTCTATCACTCCAGCTGCCCTGAGCCAGGGATTGCCGGGGTCGGAAAGATCGTCGAGGCGGCGTATCCGGACCCGACGGCGCTGGAGCCCGAGAGTCATTACTTCGATCCGAAGGCCACCGCCGAGAAAAACGCCTGGAGCGCGATCGATGTCGCTCACGTCGAGACGTTTTCCAAGGTGCTTAAACTCGATTATCTGAAGCAGCAAACGGCACTCGCCGAGATGCCACTGGTGCAGAAAGGCTCGCGCCTGTCGGTAATGCCGGTGACAGCCGAGCAATGGGCAGTGGTGCTTAATCTGCGCTAAATACTGCGCTACAGCCTGTGACTCTGGCTTACCTTGCCAAACGGTCAGGCTTACCCCTCAGTTGACTGACATCAAGTCGCCCTAGCACTTTCCTGTCAGACTGGGACGCAATAGACGCAGGATGCAGACATGTCGACGCACAGCCGCTCTTCGCTTTTCTTCGTTTTTTTGCTGGGGGCTGTATTGCTGGCCGCCGGAGGGTTTGGTTATTGGCGGTCGACCGTTAACCGACTGCCCCAAGGGTTGTCTGTCGGCAATGGTCGACTTGAAGCCACTGAAGTGCAGATCGCCAGCAAAACACCCGGTCGATTGGCTGAAGTGCTGGTGGACGAAGGCGACAAGGTAACCCAGGGGCAACTGTTGGCCCGCATGGACACCCGTACCCTCGAAGCACAGCGCAACCAGGCTGAAGCCGAAGTGATACGCGCCCGGGAAAATCTTTCCGCGGCCCAGGCCAATGTGAAACTGCGCCAGAGCGAGCAACTGCTTGCCCAGCAAGAGCTCAAGCGCTCCCAGGCATTGTTCAATCGCGGTTTCGCCAGCGGCCAGATCATCGACCAACAGCAGTCACGCTTCGACACCGCCAACGCAGCTGTTACTGCGGCCCGCGCCCAGGTGTCCGCCGTCGGCGCAGCCATTGGCGCGGCGCAGGCACAAGTGGCTCAGTTAACCAGCGAAATCGACGACAGCAGTTTGCGAGCCCCCATCGACGGGATCATTCAGCTTCGCATGGCCGAACCCGGGGAAGTGCTCGGCGCCGGAGGGCGAGTGTTGCTGCTGATTGACCCGAATGACCAATACATGAATCTCTACCTTGCAGCATCCGTCGCCGGACGCCTGGCGGTCGGCGATGAAGCGCGGATCCTGCTGGACGCCCTGCCCGACCAGCCACTGCCGGCAAAAATCAGCTTCGTGGCGGCCAAATCGCAGTTCACGCCCAAAGAAGTCGAGACTCGCGACGAACGTCAGAAACTGGTATTTCGGGTCAAGCTACGCCTGACCCGTCCCAGCGCCGTGCCCCAGGCCAAACCGGGGATGCCCGGCAATGGTTACGTGCGCACCGCTCCCATTGACTGGCCGGCCAATCTTCAATGACCGGCCTGGCACTGCATGCCACTCGCCTTCAGCACCGCTATGGCGAACGGCATGCACTGACCGACATCACGCTCAGTCTGCCCACTGGTACCCGGTGTGGGTTGATTGGCCCGGATGGCGCCGGCAAATCCAGCCTGCTGGGATTGATCGCCGGCGTGAAGACGCTACAGGAGGGCCAACTGGAAGTGCTCGGTGGCTCGATCCAGGACCGGCGCCACCGCAACAGCCTCTACTCGCGCATCGCGTTCATGCCTCAAGGTCTGGGCGGCAACCTGTACCCTGATCTGTCGATCCGCGAGAACATTCACTTCTTCGCCACGCTGTTCGGGCTGTCCGCGGCCGAAAGCGATCAGCGCATGCACAGCCTGCTGCTGGCCACCGATCTACTGCGATTTGCCGAACGCCCGGCCGGCAAGCTGTCGGGCGGAATGAAACAGAAGCTCGGACTCTGTTGCGCACTGATCCATGAGCCGGATTTGTTGATCCTCGATGAGCCGACCACTGGCGTCGACCCTTTGTCCCGACGGCATTTCTGGGAGTTGATCGATGATGTTCGGCGCCAACGCCCGCAACTGACGCTACTGGTCGCCACCGCGTACATGGAAGAGGCCGAACAGTTCGAACACTGCCTGATGCTCGATGACGGCAAGCTGATCGCCGCCGGTTTGAGCCGCGATCTGGCGGCGGTAACCCCCAGCGGCAAGCTCGATGAAGCCTTCACCCACTTTCAGGGTGACACCGGCCACGACAACCAGCCGCTAGTGATCCCTCCCCGAACCAATGCTACGGCCGACATCGCTATCCAAGCCCATGACCTGACCCTGCGCTTCGGCGATTTCACCGCTGTGGATAAAGTCAGCTTCGCCATAGGCCGCGGCGAGATCTTCGGGTTTCTGGGCTCCAACGGCTGCGGCAAAACCACCACCATGAAAGTGCTTACCGGACTGATTCCGGCCAGCGAAGGCAGTGCCACGCTGCTGGGCAACCCAGTGAACGCCAAGGATCTGGCCACCCGCAAGCGCGTCGGCTTCATGTCTCAGAGCTTCTCGCTCTATGGCGAACTCAGCGTTCGGCAGAACCTGGACCTGCATGCGCGACTGTTCGATCTGCCCCAGGCCGACAGCACTCAGCGCATCGACGAATTGATCCAGCGCTTCAGCCTGGCCAGCGTCGCCCATCAGCCGTCCGGTGCATTGCCGCTGGGTCTGCGCCAACGATTATCCCTGGCGGTGGCGGTGCTGCATCGCCCGGAAGTGCTGATCCTCGACGAACCTACCTCCGGCGTCGACCCGGCGGCGAGGGACGATTTCTGGCGACTGCTGATCGAACTGTCCCGTGAACAGGAGGTGACGATCTTCCTGTCCACCCACTTCATGAACGAAGCCCAGCGTTGCGACCGCATCTCATTGATGCACGCAGGCAAGGTTTTGGCCTGCGACACCCCGGCAGCACTGCAACAGCAGTTCAACGGCCAGACACTTGAGGCCGCGTTCGTCACCTGCCTGGAACAGGCCCAGAGCCCGGGCGCGACAGAGGCGCCACCAACGCCCATCGACACAACGCTCGCACCCACCCCATCGATGAAAGACCGTCGCTTCAGCTTTGGGCGACTGCGGGCATTGGCGAGCCGTGAAGGCAAGGAACTGCTGCGCGATAGAGTACGCCTGGCCTTCGCTCTGCTCGGGGCGATGCTCATGATGGTGATTTTCGGCTATGGCATTTCCCTGGACGTGGAGAAACTCGCCTTCGCGGTCTACGACCAGGACCAGACCCCGCAAAGCCGGGCTTATCTGGAGGCCTTCCGCGGCTCCCGTTACTTCGACGAGCAACCCCCGATAAGCGATCCGGCGCAGTTGCATCGACGACTGCAACGCTCGGAAATCAAACTGGCGCTGGAGATTCCCCCCGGATTCGGTCGGGATCTGTTCGCCGGTCGCCAGCCTACGGTGGCGGCCTGGCTCGACGGCGGTATGCCGTTTCGCGCTGAAACCAGCCGCAACTATGTGGAAGCGGTACACCAGGCCAACCTGGAGCAACTGGCGGATCAGTCCAGTCCCGCACCATCCCGGCAAGCGCCAGCCAAACTGGAAACCCGTCTCCGCTACAACCAGGATGTCGTCAGCGTCAACGCCATCGGCCCTGGAGTGATGGCGCTGATCCTGGCGTTCATCCCGGCCATGCTGACTGCGCTGGGCATTGTGCGGGAGAAGGAACTGGGCTCGATCACCAACTTCTACGCCACACCGCTGACCCGCCTGGAGTTCCTGTTAGGTAAACAGGTGCCGTATCTGGCCGTCAGCCTGATCAATCTCGCCGTGCTGACAGCCATGAACCGCTGGCTGTTCGGCGTCCCTTTCAAGGGCAGCGCATTGACCCTGGCCTTCGGCGGATTGCTCTACGTGCTGGCGACCACCAGCATGGGCCTGTTGATTTCGGCGTTCACCCGAACCCAGATCGCCGCCATTCTCGGCACCATGATCATCACCAGTCTGCCGACCATCCAGTTTTCCGGTCTGATCGTGCCACGGTCGTCCCTTGATGGCGCCGCCGCGGTCATGGGGATGCTGTTTCCGGCAGGCTATTTTCTCGATATCGCTGTCGGCACCTTTACCAAGGCGCTGGATATCCGGCAGTTGTGGCCACAATGCCTGGCGCTGTTCGGGTTCTTTCTCGGGTTCACCGGGCTCAGCCTGGCCATGCTGAAAAAGCAGGAGGTCTGATGCATAAGCTCGCGCACATCCTGCGTCTTGGCCTCAAGGAACTCACCAGCCTGCGACATGACAGTGTGTTGCTGCTGTTCCTGTTTTACGCCTTTACAGTGGCGATCTACATGCCGGCCGCGGGCTCAGTGATCGGTGTGCACAACGCCAGTGTGGCCATGGTCGATGAAGATCACAGCCCCATGTCACGCCAACTGGCCCAGGTTCTGCGGCCGCCGGAATTTCAACCACCGGTGCCGCTGCCTTATGGTCAACTGGACGAGGTGCTGGACAACGGGCGGTACACCTTCGTGATCAATGTTCCAGCCAATTTTCAGGCCGATCTGCTGGGCGGCCACCAGCCGGCGGTGCAGGTCAACGTCGACGCCACGGCCATGAGCCAGGCGTTCATGGGGGCAGGCTATATCGGGAGGATTTTCCAGCGCGAGCTGCTGACCTACAGTGGCCAGGGCGATGCGGCGAGCCAGACACCCGTGCGGCTGACAACACGAGCGCTGTTCAATACCAATCTGGAGGGTGGCTGGTTCCTGGCGGTGATTCAGATCGTCAACAACATCACGATCCTGGCCATCATCCTGACGGGCACGGCGCTGCTGCGTGAACGCGAACACGGCACTCTCGACCATTTGCTGGTGCTGCCGCTGACGGCACTGGAAATCATGCTGGCGAAAGTCTGGAGCAACATGCTGGTGGTGGTGCTGTGCACCTGGGTGTCGCTGGAAGTCATTGTCAAAGGCGCCCTTGGCGTGCCGCTGGCTGGCTCCATGAGCTTTTTCTTGCTGGTAACGGCGGTTTATCTGTTCGCCAGCACGGCGCTGGGGATATTCCTCGCGACCCTCGCCCGCTCGACACCGCAGTTCGGCTTGTTGGCGATTCCGGTGATTATCCCGATGTTGCTGCTTTCCGGGGGCAGTACGCCCCTCGACAGCATGCCGCAATGGCTGCAATGGGTGATGCAGGGCTCGCCATCGACGCACTTCGTCAGCCTCAGCGCCGCGATACTGTTTCGCGACGCCGGCATTGGCGTGGTCTGGCCGGACTTGCTGGCATTGAGCGCCATCGGCCTGCTGTTCTTTACCATTGCACTGCTGCGGTTTCGCAAGAGCCTGGCGTCCTGAAGGGCCGAGTCGCCCTTCGCGGGCAAGTCCGCGAAGGGGCCGCCCCAGACAACAAAAGCCTTACTGGATAATGAGGTTGTTGAACAATAGATCCTCAACCACCGGCTTGCCGGTTTCGTCGTTCATCACTTGCTGGGTCTGCTTCAAGGCTTCCTGACGCAGCTTTTCCTTGGCTTCGACGTTGTTCATGGTTTCAGTGGTCTGCTGGGCAAACAACGCCACCAGCTGATTGCGGATCAACGGCTCATTGGCCTTCACCGCCTTGGTCGCCTCGTCACCAGTCACCCGTAGCGCCACATCGGCCTTGTAGACCTTGAGCTTCGGCGTGCCATCCAACCCATAGTTGCCCACGAACGGCGGGCTCAGGGTGATGTAGTTGACCTTCGGGGCTTCACCTTCTTTGGCTTCTTCGGCCATCGCTGCCACAGGCAGAGACAGGGCCAGCATCAACATGATCCACGCTTTCACAATTCGCTCCTTATCCGGTTTGCGGCCTAGCATAACGACCCGCCGCTCAAGCACAAGCTTATGGCTGACTATCAGGGTCGGGCATGCTCGTTGACCCGTTAACTCACACACCTACACTTATCGGCCATCACTCCCAAAGGAATAGCCCTGATGAAAGCCGTGCTGTGCAAAGCCTTCGGCCCTGCCGAATCGCTGGTGCTGGAAGACGTCGCCAGTCCTGTTGCGAAGAAAAACGAAATCCTGCTGGACGTGCACGCGGCCGGGGTGAATTTCCCGGACACGCTGATCATCGAGGGCAAATACCAGTTCAAACCGCCCTTCCCGTTTTCACCGGGTGGCGAAGCGGCTGGCGTGGTCAGCGCGGTGGGGGAAAAGGTCAGCCACCTCAAGGTCGGTGACCGGGTCATGGCCCTGACTGGCTGGGGCAGTTTCGCCGAGCAGGTCGCGGTGCCGGGCTACAACGTGCTGCCGATCCCGCCATCGATGGACTTCAACACTGCCGCCGCTTTCAGCATGACCTACGGCACTTCGATGCACGCCCTCAAGCAACGAGGCAACCTGCAACCCGGCGAAACCTTGCTGGTACTCGGCGCGTCCGGCGGCGTCGGCCTCGCCGCCGTGGAAATCGGCAAAGCCATGGGCGCCCGAGTGATCGCCGCCGCGAGCAGTGCGGAAAAACTCGCGGTGGCCAAAGCCGCCGGCGCCGATGAGCTGATCAACTACAGCGAAACCAGCCTCAAGGACGAAATCAAACGCCTGACCGACGGCCAGGGCGCCGACGTGATCTACGACCCGGTGGGCGGCGACCTGTTCGACCAGGCCATCCGCGCCATCGCCTGGAACGGTCGTCTTCTGGTGGTCGGTTTCGCCAGTGGACGCATCCCCGAACTGCCAGTGAACCTGGCACTGCTCAAAGGTGCTGCAGTGGTCGGCGTGTTCTGGGGCTCGTTTGCCCAGCGCCAACCACAGGACAACGCGGCGAACTTCCAGCAGTTGTTTCACTGGTTCGCCGAAGGCAAATTGAAGCCGCTGGTGTCGCAGGTGTATCCACTGAGCAATGCGGCGCAGGCGATCAATGATCTTGGCCAGCGCAAGGCGGTCGGAAAGGTGGTCGTGCAGGTTCGTTGATCGTTTTCAAGCCAGGTCGCAGCCTGCGACCTGGCTCCGTCATCCCCGTACCGACTCTCATTTATACCTGAGCGACATGTTCATAAAGGAACATGCAATCTCCAACATTTCCGCTGTTTTGCCGATGCGAACCGGTGCTATTTTCGGTAACGAAACTGTAACATTCGCATCCGCAGTCAAAACAAGAAATCTGGAGCTCTTGAATGTTTGCTTTCTTTCGTCCTGCCGCACATCAGGCTCCATTGCCTGAAGAAAAAATAGACAGCACCTACCGACGCCTTCGCTGGCAGATCTTCGCCGGGATTTTCATTGGCTATGCCGGTTACTACCTGCTGCGCAAGAACTTCACCCTGGCGTTCCCGGACCTGATCGCCCAAGGCTATACAAAAGGCCAACTGGGTGTGGCGATGTCGGCGATTGCAATCGCCTACGGCCTGTCCAAGTTTCTGATGGGCATCGTGTCCGACCGCTCCAACCCGCGTTACTTCCTGCCCTTTGGCCTGGTGGTGTCCGCCGCGGTGATGTTCGTTTTCGGTTTCGCACCTTGGGCCACCTCCAGCGTGACCATGATGTTCATCCTGCTGTTCATCAACGGCTGGGCGCAAGGCATGGGCTGGCCGCCGAGCGGGCGAACCATGGTGCATTGGTGGTCACAGAAAGAGCGTGGCGGCGTGGTTTCGGTCTGGAACACCGCGCATAACGTTGGCGGTGGCTTGATCGGCCCGCTGGCGATTCTCGGCATGGGCTGGTTCAACGACTGGCACAGCAAGTTCTACGTACCGGCTGCCGTGGCGCTGTTGGTCGCCGTGTTTGCCTTCATTGTGATGCGCGATACTCCGCAGTCGACGGGCCTGCCGCCGATTGAGAAGTACAAAAACGATTACCCGGAAGGCTACGACGCCAGTCACGAAGAGGAATTCAGCGCCAAGGACATCTTCGTCAAATACGTGCTGCGCAACAAAATGCTCTGGTTCATCGCACTGGCTAACGTTTTCGTCTACCTGCTGCGCTACGGCATTCTGGACTGGGCGCCGACCTACCTCAAAGAGGTCAAGCACTTCGACTTCGACAAGACCTCGTGGGCTTACTTCCTGTACGAGTGGGCGGGCATTCCCGGCACGCTGCTGTGCGGCTGGATGTCGGACAAGATCTTCCGTGGCAACCGTGGCCTGACCGGCATGGTGTTCATGGCGTTGGTGACCGTTGCGACGATCGTGTATTGGCTGAATCCACCGGGCAATCCGATGATCGACATGATCTCGCTGTTCGCCATCGGCTTCCTGATCTACGGCCCGGTGATGCTGGTCGGCCTGCAGGCGCTGGAACTGGTGCCGAAGAAGGCCGCGGGTACGGCCGCAGGCTTTACCGGCCTGTTCGGTTACTTGGGTGGTTCCGTCGCGGCCAGTGCCATGATGGGCTACACCGTGGACTATTTCGGCTGGAATGGCGGCTTCATTCTGTTGGTCGTTGCCTGCCTGCTGGCGATGGCGTTCCTGGCCCCCACCCTGGGCCACAAAAACGTCGCCAGTCAGGGCCGCGAAGCGCTCGCCTGATCTGCCTTTGATTTACAGCGCTTGAGCCGCGCCTCCAGATTCCGGTCTGGCATGGCGTGGCTACGCAGGGCGTGGGCGGTCTGCTCGACATACTCGCGAGTAGTGCCATAGCGCCCGCAAGCGTTCTCGAATACTTGGCTCAGCACGTGATCCGGCAAGTTGCCGGCATAGCTGGGCAGGTGCCGCTCCAATACAAATCCCAATGCCTGAACCTGGTTTCCGTTTTCAAGACGGCAGTTGAGCCAGTGTGGACGATAGGAAGGGAATGGCATCTCGCGCTGCCAGAGTGCATAAAGTGAAGCCTCGAGTTGTTCTTCGGGCAAACGATAGGCGAACCCGCTGCACGAACCACCGCGATCCAGGCCAAATACCAGCCCCGGCACTTCCGGCGTGCCGCGATGCTCGTGGGACCACAGGTACAAACCGCGATGGTAGCCATGCACCCGGCCGCGCACCCGCTCAACCGCCGCACATTCAGGCCGCCAGATCAGCGAACCATACGCGAATAACCAGACCGGCCCACCCTTGTGGCGCGCCATGGTCGACTGCATCGAGCTGAGCAATTGTTCGTGTGTAAGCTGCGGCCCCAGATCGAGCCGCGGAGGGTAAGCCAGATTCAAAAAAGCAGATTCAATGGCGCTCATGGCAATAAAATTTTGGCCCAGCAATTATTACAAAATATAAACAACTTTCACTTCATAGAACATATAGCAGTAATACTAAAACGAAAAGTACTAAGCGCCCTATGACCTTGCGCCCCCTATAAAAAATCCAATACTGAAGCTGGAGGGCTTGGCGATATACCCTAATATCATTTAAGAGAATTCTTAAATACCAGAACGAAATATACATAAGCATTCGGCGCGTCTAGGATAAAGCTCACCTAGGAGAAAATGCCTACAAACCCTTCGGATTTACCGCCTACCCATTGCAGCTTTACGTCGCGTATAACGGCCACCCAAAGACGCAAACCAAACTGCCTCAAAGGCCTGAACAATGAAAACACCATGGATTTACGGGTTACTTCTAATGCTCACGGCGCAGCACTCGCTGGCCGAGGACACCTCTGCGAAAGACACCGGCTCCTGGTATTTGCAGGCCAGCGTCTATACCAGACACTTCTCCCCCGACTCCGACCACAATAACAATCAGGACCTCATCGGTCTTGAGCGCGAGCAAGCGTCCGGTTGGTTGTTTGGTGGCGCAACTTTTCGCAACTCGTTCAGCCAGCGTTCATATTATGCGTATGCGGGCAAACGCTACGAGAGCGCTGACTATCCCGTGTACATAAAACTTACCGGTGGTCTGTTGCAAGGTTACAGCGGCAAGTCTCAGGACAAGATCCCTCTGAATCACTTCGGGGTCGCGCCGGTGATCATTCCTTCAGTCGGGGCACACTACGGACCATTGGCAGCCGAGCTGGTGTTGCTCGGCTTCAATGCCGCCATGGTGACAACCGGGGTGCGCTTCTAGAACGGTTCACGCACCTATGATCGCGGGGCGTAAGCAAATACATCGGCACGCATTTGATGGGCATCCATCCCCGCTTCGACCAAAGCATCGAGCGTGCCATAGACCATGGCTGGAGAGCCGCTGGCATAGACGTGCAGTGCTTTCAGATCAGGGAAATCTTCACACACCGCCTCATGCAACATGCCGCAACGCCCCTGCCAGCCGCATTGATCGCTGACGACTTTATGCAGGAACAGATTGGGCAGCTTCAGCCATTCATCCCAATGTTCGATCTCATAAAAGTCTTCGGGACGACGTACGCCCCAATACAGGTGCACCGGATGCTTGAAGCCCGTGGCGCGGCAATGTTCGATCAGGCTGTGAATCTGGCCCATGCCGGTACCGGCAGCAATCAGTACGAGAGGACCGTTCGGCAGTTCCGCCAGATGGGTGTCGCCGAACGGCATCTCGATCCGCACCATCGGGTTGCGCTGGAGCTGTTCGATCAGGCTCAGCGCGCTGCTTTCGCGCGCCAGCACATGAATTTCCAGGTCGCGGCCGGAATGCGGTGCAGAGGCCAGGGAAAAAGCGGATTTCTCGCCACTCTCACGCTCGATCATCAGGTACTGGCCGGCGTGATAGCGCGGCGGCTTGCCCGCTGGCGCACGCAGACGCACGCGCCAGGTATCGCCACCGACGTCCCTGCATTCAATGACCTGACACGACACGCTGCGCACCGGCAGTTCTCCCAGCGCGAGCACGCCATCCCACAACACGATGCAGTCTTCCAGCGGCTCTGCAATGCAAGTGTAGAACTCGCCATGGTCGCGCACATCGCCAGCCTGTTCGACCCGCCCTTCCACCAGCAATGCGCCGCACACATGGCAATTGCCGTTACGACAGCTTTGCGGGCATTCATAGCCCAGGCGCCGCGCGCCATCGAGAATCCGCTCGCCGGGCAGAATCTCAAGCACTGCTCCGGAGGGCTGCAAGGTTACACGCATCAATCTATTCCTAACTGATTCCAGATGGCATCGATCCGTTGGGTAACGGCTTCATCCTTGACGATGACCCGGCCCCACTCACGGGTGGTTTCGCCTGGCCATTTATGCGTGGCATCGAGCCCCATCTTCGAACCCAGGCCGGAGACCGGCGAGGCGAAGTCCAGGTAGTCGATCGGCGTGTTATCGATCATCACCGTGTCGCGCTTGGGGTCCATGCGCGTGGTAATGGCCCAGATCACGTCGTTCCAGTCCCGTGCGTTGATATCGTCGTCGGTGACGATAACGAACTTGGTGTACATGAACTGTCGCAAAAACGACCAGACACCGAGCATTACCCGCTTGGCGTGACCGGGATACGACTTCTTCATGGTCACGATGGCCATGCGGTACGAGCAGCCTTCGGGCGGCAGGTAGAAGTCAGTGATCTCCGGGAATTGCTTCTGCAGGATCGGTACGAACACTTCGTTCAGCGCCACACCGAGAATCGCCGGCTCATCCGGCGGACGGCCGGTGTAGGTGCTGTGGTAGATCGGCTTGATCCGATGGGTGATGCGCTCGACGGTGAACACCGGGAAGCTGTCGACTTCGTTGTAGTAGCCGGTGTGGTCGCCGTACGGACCTTCATCGGCCATTTCGCCCGGATGGATCACGCCTTCGAGGATGATTTCGGCAGTGGCCGGTACTTGCAGGTCGTTGCCGCGGCATTTCACCAGTTCGGTGCGATTGCCCCGCAGCAGACCGGCGAAAGCGTATTCGGAGAGGCTGTCCGGCACCGGCGTCACGGCGCCAAGAATGGTGGCCGGGTCGGCGCCCAGCGCCACGGACACCGGGAACGGCTGGCCGGGGTGTTTTTCGCACCATTCGCGGTAATCCAGCGCGCCGCCACGGTGGCTCAACCAGCGCATGATCACCTTGTTGCGACCGATCACCTGTTGACGGTAAATGCCGAGGTTCTGGCGATCCTTGTTCGGACCTTTGGTGACAGTCAGGCCCCAGGTGATCAGCGGGCCGACATCGCCTGGCCAGCAGGTCTGCACCGGCAACATCGCGAGGTCGACATCGTCGCCTTCGATGACCACTTCCTGGCACACCGCGTCTTTGACGACTTTCGGCGCCATCGAGATGATCTTGCGAAAGATCGGCAGCTTGGACCAGGCGTCCTTCAAACCTTTCGGCGGCTCGGGCTCCTTGAGGAACGCCAGCAACTTGCCGATTTCGCGCAACTCGCTGACCGATTCGGCCCCCATGCCCATGGCCACCCGCTCGGGGGTGCCGAACAGGTTGCCGAGCACCGGAATGTCATAGCCGACAGGTTTTTCGAACAGCAACGCCGGGCCCTTGGCCCGTAGCGTGCGATCGCAGACTTCGGTCATCTCCAGCACTGGAGAGACGGGGATCTGGATGCGTTTCAACTCTCCGCGCTGCTCAAGCTGCTGCACGAAATCCCGAAGATCCTTGAATTTCATTTGACGATGGCACCCCTAAAATAGGCGTACATCCTACCTGCTCTGCCGCCCAAACAGCAGCCTGTCAGTGCGCAGCAGCAATCAATTGTGATTTGCACCCAGCAGCACCGGGGCAAACAACGGGCTCAAGCGGGCACTGCCGGCGTCCGAAAGATGATCCTCGTCCTTGTACTGCGAATGACCATTGACCTCGATACTGCAAATCTGGCCCACACACATCAATGGCGTGGGATCGATGACATGCACACCTGAGTCGGCGGCACTCATCGAGTCGAACAAGGTATTGAGAAAACGCTGGCGCGCTAGATGCTCTTCGAGCGGTCGGCCCAGTCCCTCGGCCGATCGCCCGATGCGGGCCAGGCTCGTCAGTCGGTCAATGGAGCCCTTGCGCCGCAGCGGCACTTCCTTGAACAACCAGACTTGCGCGCCCGCGCCTCTTATCGCCGCCACCCGCGCCTTGAGCGCCATGGCCATGCGTTCCTCGGCCTGAGCCATATTGTCATACTGATTAAGCAGGACCTTTTTATCGCCGTCTTCGCGACCGTAAATGTACAGGTTCCAATTGGATGCCAGCACCACATCCTTGATCTGCAGACTGCGAACCCGCTCCATTGTCTGCTCGTTGAAATCCTTGCAACGCTGGCGCAGGTCATTGCTCAGAACCGGCGGACAGGCACTCATGCTGTAAAGCCATACCGGGCGACCCTCGCGCTTTGCGCTACTTTCGATCGCCGGTAACAGCGCGGCCGCGTGACTGTCGCCCCAGAACATTTGTGTCGCCGGAATCTCTTCGTTACCACCCACCAGACACGCCTTGTCCAGTTCTTTGTCCGAAGTCACCAACATGCATTTCATCTGCCCGGCCCGCCACTCTCGAGACTGCGCATATTCCAGCGCTTTGCCGGTAAGGCGTTGAGGAAAACCGTCCGCCGATCGCACCATCGAACCGGTGACGGCCAGCGCGATCATGGCTAGCAAGCCCCCCAATAACACAGGCTTGCGTCCGGCAAGCAGGAGCCGTTCACGGAATGGAAGCTCGACGAAGCGCCAGCTCAACCAAGCAAGCCCGAGCGCCAATAGCATCCAGCCCGTAGCCTCCAAGGGCTGAATGCCGTCGATCGAAGTGGCATTGGCGTAGACATAGACCGGCCAGTGCCACAAATACAAGGAATAGGAGAGCAAGCCGATCCATACCAGCGCGCGAGCACTTAAAACCTGACCACTCCATGTAGAACCGTACCCGCCAGACCAGATCAGCGCGGTTGCACCGAGCACAGGCAGCAGTGCCGCCCAGCCTGGGAACACCGTCGCCTTGTCAAAAGTGAAAACTGCCACCAGGACCGCCGTTAACCCGGCCACTCCCACAGACTGATAGAGCCAGGGCCGCACAGCCTGTTTTGAGGCGGGCAAGACCGCAAGCATGGCACCGCACAAAAGCTCCCAGGCGCGTGTCGGCAGCGAGAAGAAAGCGACGTCGGGCTTGCGGTCGATATAGGCAATATTGAGCCCAAAAGACACCAGCAGCATGGCAAACAGCATCCAGCGCCAATGGCGTACATGGCGCATCAACAACACCATCAACAGCGGAAAGAAGATGTAGTACTGCTCTTCAACGGCCAGGGACCAGGTATGCAGCAGCGGCTTCAATTCCGACGCAGGCTGGAAGTAGCCGTCTTCGCGCATGAACAGAATATTTGAAATGAACAGCGACTGATAACGAACCGTTCTTCCCAACTCGGAGAAGTCCTTGGCCGTCAGCAGCAACCAGCCCAGAGCCAGCGTCGCCAGCAGCACCACACTCAGGGCCGGAATGATCCGTCGTGCACGGCGAGCCCAGAAATCGACGAAGCTGAAACGCTGCGCGCCGATCTCACGGAACAGAATGCTGGTAATCAGGAATCCGGAAATGACAAAGAAGACATCGACACCGACAAAGCCACCGCTGAAAGTGCTGAAGCCAAAATGAAACAGCACGACCGGAATAACGGCCAGAGCCCGCAATCCGTCGATATCACGGCGATTGCCAAATGTGTGCATAACGTTCCTTGTCGTTCCCGATACAAAGCTGATTGAAAAGGGACTCACCGGTAGCGCGACTGCGGAGATTCGACGGAGATCAACTTCTGGAAAGATCTGTCAAAACACTTGACTCAATCGCCAGCCAGATTGAATACAGGGGCAATTGATCTGCTGTTAGCGGGCGGCGGCACCCATTGAATGGGCTCCAGTTTACAGCACGACAAGTATCAATCCAGATACAAAATACCGAGCGCAAAAAAAAGAGCGCCCTTTTGGGGGCGCCCTTCTTTGAAGCGTTTGTCCCGTCCTGGACAGGTTTAACCAACTCCAGGACCAGACAGTACTTCGTGTTACTTGCGCTTCATCGACAGGAAGAACTCGTCGTTGGTCTTGGTCTGTTTCAGCTTGTCGACCAGGAACTCGATGGCAGAGACTTCATCCATCGGGTGCAGCAGTTTGCGCAGGATCCACATACGCTGCAGTTCGTCGTCGGCTGTCAGCAACTCTTCGCGGCGAGTACCGGAGCGGTTGATGTTGATGGCCGGGAACACACGTTTTTCGGCGATCTTGCGATCCAGAGGCAATTCCATGTTGCCGGTGCCTTTGAATTCTTCGTAGATCACTTCGTCCATCTTCGAACCGGTTTCAACCAGCGCGGTAGCGATGATGGTCAGCGAGCCGCCTTCTTCGATGTTCCGTGCAGCACCGAAGAAACGTTTCGGTTTCTCCAGGGCGTGGGCATCGACACCACCGGTCAGCACCTTGCCGGAGCTCGGGATCACGGTGTTGTAGGCACGCGCCAGACGGGTGATGGAGTCGAGCAGAATCACCACGTCCTTCTTGTGCTCGACCAGGCGCTTGGCCTTCTCGATCACCATTTCGGCAACCTGCACGTGGCGGGTTGGCGGCTCGTCGAACGTCGAGGCAACCACTTCGCCGCGCACGGTGCGCTGCATTTCGGTCACTTCTTCCGGACGCTCGTCGATCAACAGCACGATCAGGTGAACTTCAGGATTGTTACGCGCGATGTTTGCCGCGATGTTCTGCAGCATGATCGTTTTACCGGCTTTCGGCGGAGCGACGATCAGGCCGCGCTGGCCTTTGCCGATCGGGGCGCACAGGTCGATGACACGACCGGTCAAGTCTTCGGTGGAACCGTTACCGGCTTCCATCTTCATGCGCACAGTCGGGAACAGCGGGGTCAGGTTCTCGAAGAGAATCTTGTTTTTCGCGTTCTCGGGACGATCGTAGTTGATCGTGTCGACCTTGAGCAGCGCGAAATACCGCTCGCCTTCCTTCGGAGGACGGATCTTGCCAACGATGGTGTCACCGGTGCGCAAGTTGAAGCGACGGATCTGGCTCGGCGAGACGTAGATATCGTCCGGGCCGGCGAGATAGGAAGCGTCAGCGGAGCGCAGGAAGCCGAAGCCGTCCTGGAGAATCTCCAGCACGCCATCACCGGAGATTTCCTCGCCGCTTTTAGCGTGCTTTTTGAGCAGGGAGAAAATCACGTCCTGCTTGCGCGAACGGGCCATATTTTCTATGCCCATCTGTTCGGCCAATTCGAGCAGTTCGGTAATCGGCTTTTGCTTGAGTTCAGTCAGATTCATATAGGAATGACGTAATCATTTATGGAGGGGGGAAATTAAGCTTTTGGCTTAATGAGGCCGCGCCGCAGAGAAGGCGACAGGATCGCGTACTTATTCGAAAAGGAGTGCGTCGGCGACGGCTAGCAGGGGGCAGTGGAGAAACCAGTGCGGGGCCGAATGTACCACCTGAGTTTCGGAGCGTCTAGCCCTCAATAACGAAAAGGCCCCGCATAATGCGGGGCCTTTTCATGACGCTTTATAACAACGCTTAGATGTTGGCGTCGAGGAAAGCGGCCAATTGCGACTTCGACAGCGCACCGACCTTGGTGGCTTCGACGTTGCCGTTCTTGAACAGCATCAGCGTCGGGATACCACGCACGCCATGCTTGGCCGGGGTTTCCTGGTTCTCGTCGATGTTCAGTTTGGCAACGGTCAGCTTGCCTTTGTAGGTCTCGGCAATTTCGTCCAGGACAGGAGCGATCATTTTGCAAGGGCCGCACCACTCAGCCCAGTAGTCGACCAGTACAGCGCCTTCGGCCTTGAGTACGTCGGCCTCGAAGCTAGCGTCGCTAACGTGTTTGATAAGATCGCTGCTCATGGAAGTCTCCAGGTTGTAAGCAAAAAAACGTGGCCCATCATAGCTGCCCTTCCCCCGTTCAGGAAGCCGCAGATGATTGAGTCTCGCTATGGTGGCCCATGAATTTGGGTATAGCTCAAGTCACGAGGTGGCGGGAGCGACGAAGGCAATCCCGGTGCGCAGGGCGGCGTTGCGCACATGCTCCTGCATGGCCTTCTGTGCGGCGCCGGACGATCGGCGCGCCAGTGCACGGAGGATTTTACGGTGTTCCTGCCAGGTTTCCATGGCCCGTTCGGCCCGGATGAACGGTAGCTTCTGGCTCTCCAGAAAGATGTCGGCGCTGGCTGTCAGGATGCTCAGCATCGCCTGATTGCCGCTGGCCAGGAGGATGCGTCGGTGAAACTCGAAGTCCAGTCGCGCCGCTGCATCGAAGTTGGCGGCACGCAGTTCGTTGCGCATGGCGGCGACGTTGTCTTCCAGGGCATCGAGATCCTCGGTGCTCAGGGTCACGGCCGCCAAACCCGAGGCAAAACCCTCCAGCGCATAGCGCAACTGGAAGATGTCCAGCGGCGATGCCTGGGCCGCGAATGGCCAGCCCGGCACCGCCTCGCCCCGGGGCAGATCGACCGGTGACTGCACGAACACGCCCTTGCCCGGCTGGATGCTGATCACGCCCAGCGCACTCAGGGACGACAACGCCTCGCGCAACGACGCCCGGCTGACCCCCAATTGCACCGCCAGGTCCCGTTGCGAAGGCAAGGCATCACCCGGCCCGAAACCTTGCTCGGTGATCAGTTTGCGGATGGCTTGCAGCGCCACTTCAGGTACTGCACGGGAGATCGAATTCATGGTTTCTTCAGACGAACCAGGCCAATGAGCGGCTAGTTGTAAAGCTATTCGCGACGTCCGGCAAGTCGTGCCCCATGGGGGTTCGGGAGTTTTCACGATTGCGCCATCAAGGTGCGAAATGCCACCTAACTGTTCAGACCAGTAAGACCGAGAAACACCAGCAAAACCGTGGCCTGCAACCCCTGAAACCGAATCTTGGCATGGCCCGTGCTCTGTCGATCCGCAGAAATCACTTCCCGCCGATCCGGAGATTTGCCATGACCCAGCGTTACAGCGCCCTCCTCGCCGCCCTGTTTGCCAGCCTGATGCTGAGCCAGGCACCTGCCCACGCCGACGGTCTGGAGGATGTGGTCAAACGCGGCACCCTCAAAGTCGCCGTGCCCCAGGACTTCCCGCCGTTCGGTTCAGTCGGCCCCGACATGAAACCGCGCGGCCTCGACATCGACACCGCCAAACTGCTGGCCGACCAACTCAAGGTCAAACTCGAACTGACCCCGGTCAACAGCACCAACCGCATCCCGTTCCTGACCACCGGCAAGGTCGACCTGGTGATTTCCAGCCTCGGCAAGAACCCTGAACGCGAGAAAGTCATCGATTTCTCCCGTGCCTACGCGCCGTTCTACCTCGCCGTGTTCGGTCCGCCAGACGCCGCCATCAAGGGTTTGGACGATCTCAAGGGCAAAACCATCAGCGTCACCCGTGGCGCCATCGAAGACATTGAGCTGACCAAAGTCGCCCCCGAAGGCGTGACTATCAAACGCTTCGAAGACAACAACTCGACCATCGCCGCCTACCTTGCCGGGCAAGTCGACCTGATCGCCAGCGGCAACGTGGTGATGGTGGCTATCAGCGAGAAAAACCCGAAACGCGTACCGGCCCTGAAAGTGAAGCTCAAGGACTCGCCGGTGTACGTCGGTGTGAACAAGAACGAGCCGGCGTTGCTGGACAAGGTCAATCAGATCCTCACCACCGCCAAGGCTGACGGTGCGCTGGAAAAGAACTCGCAAACCTGGCTGAAAGAACCGCTGCCGGCCGATCTCTGATCGTTCGCTCGGGAGACGACTTATGGCTTATCAGTTCGATTTTTTGCCGGTGGTGGAAAACACCGACCTGCTGCTGCGCGGTGCGTTGTTCACCCTTGAGCTGACGGCCGTTGGCGCAGTGTTCGGGGTCGCTCTGGGCATCATCGGCGCACTGGTGCGGGCGTGGAACATCCGCCCGTTCGCCGGCATTTTCGGGGTCTACGTCGAGTTGATCCGCAACACACCCTTTCTGGTGCAGTTGTTTTTCATCTTCTTCGGTTTGCCGTCGCTGGGCCTGCAGATTTCCGAATGGCAGGCGGCGGTGCTGGCGATGGTGATCAACCTGGGCGCCTATTCGACCGAGATCATCCGCGCCGGCATTCAAGCGATCCCCCGCGGACAACTGGAAGCCGCAGCCGCCCTCGCGATGTCGCGTTTCGAAGCCTTCCGCCACGTGGTTCTGCTGCCGGCACTGGGCAAAGTCTGGCCGGCCCTGAGCAGCCAGATCATCATCGTCATGCTCGGCTCGGCGGTCTGTTCGCAGATCGCCACCGAAGAGCTGAGTTTCGCCGCCAACTTCATTCAGTCGCGCAACTTTCGCGCCTTTGAAACCTATGCGCTGACCACGCTGCTCTACCTGTGCATGGCGCTGCTGATCCGCCAGCTGCTGAACTGGATCGGTCGCCGCTACATATCCAAGAGCAGCGCAAGGAGCAGCCAATGAGCGATTTCACCTTCTGGGACATCCTGCGCAACCTGCTTACGGGCCTGCAATGGACGCTGGCGTTGTCGCTGGTGGCGTTTATCGGCGGTGGGCTGATCGGTTTGCTGATCATGGTGATGCGGATTTCTAAGAAATCCCTGCCCAGCCACGTCGCCCGCACCTACATCGAATTGTTCCAGGGCACGCCGCTGTTGATGCAGCTGTTTCTGGTGTTCTTCGGTGTGGCCTTGGCCGGTGTGGAAATTTCACCGTGGATGGCGGCGGCAATTGCCCTGACACTGTTCACCAGCGCCTACCTGGCAGAGATCTGGCGCGGTTGCGTCGACTCGATCCCCAACGGCCAGTGGGAAGCCTCGTCGAGCCTGGCGCTCAACCCGCTGGAGCAATTGCGTTACGTGATCCTGCCACAAGCACTGCGCATCGCCGTGGCGCCGACCGTGGGCTTCTCGGTGCAAGTGGTCAAGGGCACCGCCGTCACCTCGATCATCGGCTTCACCGAACTGACCAAGACCGGCGGCATGCTCGCCAACGCGACCTTCGAACCCTTTATGGTCTACGGCCTCGTCGCCCTCGGTTACTTCCTGCTCTGCTACCCCTTGTCCCTCAGTGCGCGCTACCTGGAAAGGAGACTGCATGCCTCTGCTTAGAATTTCCGCCCTGCATAAATATTACGGCGACCACCATGTACTCAAAGGCATCGATCTGAGTATCGAGGAAGGCCAGGTGGTGGCGATCATCGGTCGCAGCGGCTCGGGCAAGTCCACCTTGCTGCGCACCCTCAATGGTCTGGAATCGATCAATGACGGTGTGATCGAAGTCGACGGCGAATACCTCGACGCCGCCCGCGCCGACCTGCGCAGCCTGCGGCAGAAAGTTGGGATGGTGTTCCAGCAGTTCAACCTGTTCCCGCACCTGACCGTCGGCGAAAACGTCATGCTTGCGCCACAAGTGGTGCAGAAAGTGCCGAAAGCCAAAGCCACCGAGCTGGCGCGACAGATGCTGGAACGGGTCGGGCTGGGCGAGAAATTCGACGCCTTCCCGGATCGACTCTCTGGCGGCCAGCAACAGCGGGTGGCGATCGCCCGGGCGCTGGCCATGTCGCCGAAAGTCTTGCTGTGCGACGAAATCACCTCGGCCTTGGACCCGGAACTGGTCAATGAAGTGTTGAGCGTGGTCCGGCAACTGGCCAGGGAGGGTATGACATTGATCATGGTCACCCATGAGATGCGTTTTGCCCGGGAGGTGGGCGACAAATTGGTGTTCATGCACCAGGGCAAGGTGCATGAGGTGGGAGATCCGAAGGTGTTGTTTGCCAATCCGCAGACGGCGGAGCTGGCGAACTTCATTGGGACCGTGGAGGCGGCGGGCTGAACCGCTGTGGCGAGGGAGCTTGCCCCCGCTCGGCTGCGCAGCAGTCGTAAACCTGCTGGCCGGCTTTTCCTGAAGCACTGCGTTGAATGGTTTTGGGGCCGCTGCGCTGCCCAGCGGGAGCAAGCTCCCTCGCCACAGGAACCCACGTCGTCCGTGCGCTGGATCAAGGCATTAAACCGTACGCGTTGGCGCGAGCGTTTGATCGTGGCAGGATGTCGAGGTTATCGACCGAGACCCCCTGACCATGCCGCTATCCCAAGTCAAGAATCTGTCCCTGATCGCCGCAATCGACCTGGGCTCCAACAGCTTTCACATGGTCGTGGCCAAGGCCCAGAACGGCGAAATCCGGATTCTCGAGCGTCTCGGGGAGAAGGTTCAGCTGGCCGCCGGTATCGACGAAGAGCGTCAACTCAGCGAAGAATCAATGCAACGCGGGCTCGATTGCCTGAAGCGCTTCGCCCAACTGATCAGCGGTATGCCGCCCGGCACCGTGCGGATCGTCGGCACCAACGCCCTGCGCGAAGCCCGTAACCGCGGTGAATTCATCCATCGGGCCGAAGAAATCCTCGGCCATCCGGTAGAAGTCATCTCCGGCCGTGAAGAAGCGCGCCTGATTTACCTCGGCGTCTCCCACACCCTCGCCGACACCCCGGGCAAACGCCTGGTGGCCGACATCGGCGGCGGCAGTACCGAATTCATCATTGGCCAGCGCTTCGAACCGCTGCTGCGCGAAAGCCTGCAAATGGGTTGCGTCAGCTATACCCAACGCTATTTCAAGGACGGCAAGATCACCCCGGCCCGCTACGCCCAGGCGTACACCGCGGCGCGGCTGGAGATCATGAGCATCGAACACGCCCTGCACCGCCTGACCTGGGATGAAGCCATCGGCTCCTCGGGCACCATTCGCGCCATTGGCCTGGCGCTGAAGGCCGGCGGGCATGGCACTGGCGAGGTGAACGCCGAAGGCTTGGCCTGGCTCAAGCGCAAGCTGATCAAGCTCGGTGATGTCGAGAAAATCGACTTCGAAGGCATCAAGCCCGACCGCCGGGCGATCTTTCCCGCCGGGCTGGCGATTCTCGAAGCGATCTTCGATGCCCTCGAACTGCAACGCATGGACCACTGTGAAGGCGCCCTGCGCGAAGGCGTGCTCTATGACCTGCTGGGCCGTCATCATCACGAAGATGTCCGTGAGCGCACGCTCAGCTCGCTGATGGAGCGCTACCACGTCGACCTGGAGCAAGCCGCGCGGGTCGAACGCAAGGCGCTGCATGCCTTCGATCAAGTGGCCGCGGACTGGGACCTGGACGACGGTGTCTGGCGCGAACTGCTGAGCTGGGCGGCCAAGGTCCACGAAGTGGGCCTGGACATCGCGCACTATCAGTACCACAAACACGGCGCCTACCTGATCGAGCACTCGGACCTGGCCGGATTCTCCCGCGAAGACCAACTGATGCTCGCGCTACTGGTGCGTGGCCACCGTCGCAATATTCCCAAGGACAGGTTTGCCGATTTTGGCGACGACGGCATCAAGCTGATTCGCCTGTGCGTGCTGCTGCGCTTCGCGATTCTGTTCCACCACATCCGTGGCACCCAGGAAATGCCACAGGTCGTGCTGCACGCCAATGGCGACAGCCTGGATGTGTTATTCCCGGAACATTGGCTGGATGACAACCAGTTGACCCAGGCCGACTTCGCCCTGGAAGCCGAATGGCTGACCCGCGTCAGCTTCGTGCTGAACGTTCGCTAAGCCTGTGGTGAGGGAGCTTGCTCCCGTTGGGCCTCGCAGCGGCCCCAAAAGAAGGACTGCTACGCAGTCCAGCGGGAGCAAGCTCCCTCGCCACAGTTATTCATCGCTCATCGCTCGGGCGAGGTAAAAAAAATGGCGATCCACATGGATCGCCATTTTTTATCGCCCAAGGTTTGCGTTAACGCACCGCCAGAATCGGGCTGCCCAACCGCTCCAGCAAGGTGGCCTGGGCGCTGCGCGGGTTCTGGTTGCCGGTCGGTGTATTACGGACGTAGCGACCATCCGACTGCAGGCTCCAGCTGTGGGTGTTGTCGGTAAGATAAAGCTCCAGCTCTTTCTTGACCCGCAAAATCAGCTTCTTGCCCTCGACCGGGAAGCAAGTCTCGACGCGCTTGTCGAGGTTGCGTTCCATCCAGTCGGCACTGGACAGGAACATCTGCTCTTCACCGCCATTGAGGAAGTAGAAGACCCGGGTGTGTTCCAGGAAACGACCGATGATCGAACGTACGTGGATGTTGTGCGATACCCCGGCGATGCCCGGTCGCAGGCAGCACATGCCGCGCACCACCAGATCGATGCGTACCCCGGACTGGCTGGCCTTGTACAACGCGCGGATGACCTTTGGATCGGTCAGCGAGTTGAACTTGGCGATGATGTGCGCCGGTTTGCCGTCGAGGGCGAATTGCGTCTCCCGGGCAATCATGTCGAGCATGCCCTTCTTCAACGTGAACGGCGCGTGCAGCAGTTTTTTCATGCGCAGGGTTTTACCCATGCCGATCAACTGGCTGAACAGTTTGCCGACGTCTTCGCACAAGGCATCGTCGGAGGTCAGCAGGCTGTAGTCGGTGTACAGACGGGCGTTGGCCGCGTGGTAGTTGCCGGTACCCAAGTGAGCGTAGCGAACAATCTCGCCGGCTTCGCGACGCAGAATCAGCATCATCTTGGCGTGGGTCTTGAAGCCGACCACGCCGTAAATCACCACGGCGCCGGCCGCCTGCAGACGGCTGGCCAGCTGCAGGTTGGATTCTTCATCGAACCGCGCGCGCAATTCGATCACCGCCGTCACTTCCTTGCCGTTCCGCGCCGCATCCACCAGCGCATCGACGATCTCCGAGTTGGCGCCGCTGCGATACAACGTCTGGCGAACCGCCAACACGTGTGGATCCTTGGCCGCCTGACGCAGCAAGTCGACCACCGGGGTGAAGGACTCGAACGGGTGCAGAAGCAAGATGTCCTGCTTGCTGATCACGCTGAAAATGTTCTCGCTGTTCTGCAGCAGTTTCGGGATCTGCGGGGTGAACGGCGTGTATTGCAGCTCCGGATGACTGTCCAGGCCGGTGATGCTGAACAGCCGGGTCAGGTTGACCGGACCATTGACCTGATACAGCTCGGTCTCCTGCAGGTTGAACTGCTTGAGCAGGTAATCGGACAGGTGTTTCGGGCAGGTGTCGGCCACTTCCAGCCGCACCGCATCACCATAGCGACGGGAGAACAACTCGCCGCGCAGGGCGCGGGCCAGGTCTTCCACGTCTTCGGTATCGACCGCGAGGTCGGCGTTCCGGGTCAGGCGGAACTGGTAGCAGCCCTTGACCTTCATGCCCTGGAACAGGTCGTCGGCGTGCGCGTGGATCATCGACGACAGGAATACATAGTTGTCACCCGGGCCGCCGACTTCTTCCGGCACCTTGATGATCCGCGGCAGCAGACGCGGCGCCGGGATGATCGCCAGGCCGGAATCGCGACCGAAGGCGTCGATGCCTTCGAGCTCGACGATGAAGTTCAGGCTCTTGTTCACCAGCAACGGGAACGGGTGCGTCGGGTCGAGGCCGATCGGGGTGATGATCGGCGCGATCTCGTCGCGGAAATAACGGCGGACCCAAGTCTTGAGCTTGGTAGTCCAGTAACGACGACGGATGAAGCGGACCTGATGTTTTTCCAGTTCCGGCAATAGAATGTCGTTGAGAATCGCGTATTGGCGGTCGACGTGACCGTGCACCAATTCGCTGATGCGAGCCAGGGCCTGATGCGGTTGCAGGCCATCGGCGCCAGCCTGTTCACGGGCGAAGGTGATCTGCTTCTTCAGGCCGGCCACACGAATCTCGAAGAACTCGTCCAGGTTGCTGGAGAAGATCAGCAGAAACTTCAGCCGCTCCAGCAATGGGTAGGACTCATCCAGCGCCTGTTCCAGCACGCGGATGTTGAACTGCAGTTGCGAGAGCTCGCGATGGATGTACAGGCTGCTGTCATCCAGACCGGGAATGGCAATCGCTGGCGCCGCCACAACGGGCTCGGCCACCACCGCAGGTGGAGCGGGCTCCAGCTCCGGCGGAGTTTCAGCGATTTGCTCCACCACAGGTTGAGCGTCTTTTACGGCAACTTCAGTGAGTCCTTCGGTATTCATCGAATGTTCCTGGGAGGGCTATTTTTGCTCTCGTAACAATTGAGCAGCACGGACGGCAAAGTAAGTCAGGATGCCATCTGCGCCTGCACGTTTAAAAGCGGTCAGGGATTCGAGGATAACCCCTTCGCTCAACCAGCCATTCTGGATCGCCGCCATGTGCATGGCGTATTCGCCGCTGACCTGATACACAAAGGTCGGCACTTTGAACGCTTCCTTGACCCGATAAAGAATATCCAGATACGGCATGCCTGGCTTGACCATGACCATGTCTGCGCCTTCTGACAAGTCGGCCGCCACTTCGTGCAGGGCTTCGTTGCTGTTGGCCGGGTCCATCTGATAGGAGGCCTTGTTGGCCTTGCCCAGGTTCAACGCCGAACCCACCGCATCGCGGAACGGGCCGTAGTAGGCACTGGCGTACTTGGCCGAGTAGGCCATGATCCGCACATTAACGTGCCCCGCCAGCTCCAGCGCTTCGCGGATCGCCTGAATGCGGCCGTCCATCATGTCTGACGGAGCCACCACTTGAGCGCCGGCTTCGGCGTGGGACAAAGCCTGCTTAACCAGTGCGTCGACGGTGATGTCGTTCTCTACGTAGCCTTCTTCGTCGAGGATGCCGTCTTGCCCATGAGTGGTGAACGGGTCCAGGGCGACGTCGGTGATCACACCCAGCTCCGGGAACTGCGCACGCAGAGCGCGGGTAGCGCGCTGGGCGATGCCGTTGGGGTTCCAGGCTTCGGCGGCATCCAGTGACTTGAGTTCCGGTGGCGTCACCGGGAACAGTGCCAGCGCCGGAATGCCCAGCTCGACCCACTTGGCAGCCTCTTCCAGCAACAGATCGATGGTCAGGCGTTCGACGCCCGGCATCGATGCCACTGCTTCGCGACGGTTTTCACCGTCCAGCACGAACACCGGCAGGATCAGGTCATCGACGGTCAGTACGTTTTCACGGACCAGACGACGCGAAAAATCATCACGACGGTTGCGACGCAGGCGGGTTGCAGGAAACAAACGGTTGGCGGGGGTAAAGCTCACGGCAGACTCCTGAGCCCGCGCTGGCGGGCGAGCGTGACAGTTATAAGCGGCCATTATGACCAACGTATGACAGTTGTGTGCACCCCTGTGACAGGTAGCCGCATTCCATTGTCCTTGTAGGAAATGTTCACGTCGAGACACATTTGGACACTTTCATGAATGTGCACGAAGGGTTAGGCTGCGCGTTCATTTCGCCAGCACCCAGACAATGCTCCAACAATTCCTACATGACTTCGGCTACTTTGCCCTGTTCCTCGGCACGTTTTTCGAAGGCGAAACCATTCTGGTACTCGCAGGCTTCCTCGCGTTCCGTGGGTACATGGACATCAACCTGGTGGTGGTCGTGGCGTTCTTCGGCAGTTATGCCGGCGATCAGCTGTGGTACTTCCTGGGGCGCAAGCACGGGCGCAAATTGCTGGCGCGCAAACCGCGCTGGCAATTGATGGGCGATCGGGCACTGGAACATATCCGCAAGCACCCGGACATCTGGGTGCTGAGCTTCCGCTTTGTCTATGGCTTGCGCACCGTCATGCCGGTGGCAATCGGTCTGTCGGGCTATCCGCCGGGACGCTATCTGCTGCTCAACGGGATTGGCGCGGCCATCTGGGCTGCGGCGCTGGCAGCGGCTGCGTATCACTTCGGCGCGGTGCTCGAAGGTATGCTGGGCAGTGTCAAGAAATACGAGCTGTGGGTGCTGGGCGCCCTGCTGGTCCTGGGCTTTGTCCTGTGGCTGCGGCGGCGCTTCAAGAATGCCCGCTTGGCGAAAAAGATCTACGCCGATGAGCAGGCATTGAAAGCCGAACAGGCCAAGTCCAGCGAACCTACGACGCCCATCGAGTGACGCGGTTTCTACAGCAGTAGAGACCGATGCCGCTGAGCAGGCTGTAACTGAGCAGCACCACCCAGCCCACCGCGCTGCCCGGCCATAGCCCGACCATCGGTGCCAGCCACACCAGCGGCAGGTTCGACACCAGCCGCAACAGCTCCAGCTTCAACGCCTGCGGGCGATTCTCCAGGGCTGCACCCAACACGAACAACCCCAACGCCACGGCGCCCCAACCCAACACCAGGGCTGCGGTCGGCAGGCTCTGCTCCAAGTTCATCAAGTAACTGCCCAAGGCGATGTAGACGCAGAACTGCAGCGCCACATACCACTGCTGACGTCCGTCCAGCGGCACCTCGAATTTGCGGAACTGAGCCAGGTCCGGCTTGTTCATCGGGTATTTGGCCGCCACGTCCGCCGGCCGCCAACCGGTGCGCATGAACCAGATCCGCAGCTTGTCCCACCAGCGCTCGGCGCGCCGGGCGTCATCCCACAACTGCGCGTAAAACTGCACGTTCGCCCACAACGGATTCCAGCTCGCCAGCGGCGTGGTCACGCCGAATATCACCGGTTCGTTATCGTCCTCTTCCTGGAACGAGCCGAACAGACGGTCCCAAATAATGAACACCCCGCCGTAGTTGCGATCCATGTAGAGAGCGTTCTGTGCATGGTGAGCCCGATGATTGGACGGCGTGACGAAGAACCACTCGAACCAGCCAAGTTTGGGAATATGCCGGGTATGCACCCAGAACTGGTACAGCAGGTTCAACGCCGCAACGCTGACGAACACCAGCAGCGGCACGCCGAGCACGGCCAGGGGCAGGTAGAAAATCCAGCTCAACAGAAACCCGGTGCTGGTCTGGCGCAGGGCCGTGGAGAGGTTGTAGTCCTCGCTCTGGTGATGCACCGAATGCGCGGCCCAGAGGATGTTGCGCTCATGGCCCATCCGGTGCAGCCAGTAGTAGCAGAAGTCGTAGAAGACGAATGCAAACACCCAGACCCAGACACTGTCGGCCGACAGCTCGATCAAGGCCAGATGTTCCAGGGCGAAGGCATAAGTGACCAGGCCGACACCTTTGGTCAACAGGCCCGTGGTAGTCGACAATACGCCGGTGCTGAGGCTGTTGATCGCGTCTGCCACGCGGTAATTGCTCACCCCGCGCCAACGGTCGGCCAACAACTCGACCGCAATCAGCACAAAGAAAAACGGCACCGCATACAGAATGAAGTTCATGACGCGACCTGATCGGAATCGTTCAGCAGAGATTAGGTGTAGCCGCGAATTAACCCTATGGCAACGAGTGACAAATTAGTGGACATTTAACGCCATGAATCTGGAGAAAAGCCCATGAGCAAAAAAATTGCAGTGATCCTTTCCGGCTGTGGCGTGTACGACGGCGCCGAGATCCACGAAAGCGTGATCACCCTGCTGCGGCTGGACCAGCGCGGTGCCCAGGTGCAGTGCTTCGCACCCAACATCGCGCAGTTACATGTGATCAACCACCTGACTGGCGAAGAAATGCCCGAATCGCGCAACGTGCTGGTGGAATCGGCGCGTATCGCCCGGGGCAACATCAAGGATATCCGTGAAGCGGACGTCGAAGACTTCGATGCGCTGATCGTTCCCGGCGGTTTCGGGGCGGCCAAGAACCTGTCGAACTTTGCCGTCGAAGGCGCCGGCTGCAGCGTTCAACCTGACGTCCTGGCGTTGACCGAAGCGTTCGCCGAGGCTGGCAAACCGGTGGGGCTGATCTGCATCTCGCCGGCCCTGGCGGCAAAAATCTACGGCCCGGGCGTGACCTGCACCATCGGCAACGATGCCGATACCGCCGCCGCGATGAACAAGATGGGCGCCACCCACGCCGAGTGCGCAGTGACCGACATTGTCGAAGACAAGGCGCGCAAGCTGGTGAGCACGCCGGCGTACATGCTCGCGCAATCGATCAGCGAAGCCGCTTCCGGCATCAACAAATTGGTCGACCGCGTACTGGAACTGACCCACGAAAACGACGAGTAACACTCGTGATTGTTCCCACTCCGCGTGGGAACGATCATTACCGTCTTGCTCAAGCTTTACGCGACAACCGGGTCAATATCCGGTCCAGCGCATTGGCGAACGCCTGTTTCTCGCGCTCGCCGAACGGCGCCGGGCCGCCGCTCATCTGCCCCTGCTCGCGCAAGTCGGTGAACAGGTTACGCACCGCGAGTCGATCGCCCATGTTCTGCGCATCGAACTCCTTACCCCGCGGATCCAGCGCCGCAACGCCGTTCTTCACCAGCCGATCCGCCAGCGGCACATCGCTGCAAATCACCAACTCCCCCGGCACCGCGTGTTCCACCAGGTAATCGTCGGCGGCATCCGGGCCGCTGGGCACCACGATCAGTTTCACCAGCGCAAGGCCCGGCTTGATCTGCGGCTGACCGGCCACCAGTACCACTTCGAACTGGCGCTTGAGGGCGAACTTCACCACTAGATCCTTGGCTGCCCGAGGGCAGGCGTCGGCATCGATCCATACGCGCATTGGATTTCCTCTATTGAAAAGCATCGCGGGCAAGCCCGCTCCCATAAGGTTAGCGCTGAACCTGTGGGAGCGGGCTTGCCCGCGAATATGAGCGCAGCGAATGCTTTTAAGAAGCCGGCAACTGCCGCTTCTCGGCCATCCGGCTGCGACTGTACAGCACGATGATCGCAATGATCGCCACAGCCTGGGCACTCAGCGAATACGCGTCAGCGTGGATCCCCAACCAGTCGAAGTCAAAGAACGGTACCGGCCGCGTGCCGAAGACTCCGGCTTCCTGCAACGCCTTCACGCCATGGCCGGCAAACACCACCGACAACGCGCACAGCAATCCGGCATTGATGCCGAAGAACAGTGCCAGCGGCAGCTTTGCCGAGCCGCGCAGAATCACCCAGGCCAGACCGACCAGCATAACCAGCGCCGTCGCGCCGCCAGCCATTACGGCGTTATGCCCCGCAGGCCCCGCCTGCAACCACAAGGTTTCGTAAAACAGGATCACTTCGAACAGTTCGCGATACACCGAGAAGAACGCCAGGATCGCAAACCCGAAACGCCCACCGCCGCTCACCAGGCTGCTCTTGATGTAATCCTGCCAGGCCGCTGCGTGGCGACGGTCGTGCATCCACACGCCGAGCCAGAGCACCATGACACTGGCAAACAGCGCAGTGGCCCCTTCCAGCAGCTCACGCTGGGCCCCGCTGACGTCAATCACATACGCCGCCACCGCCCAGGTCGCCAGCCCGGCCAACAGCGCCAGGCCCCAACCGATGTTGACGCTGCGCACCGCCGATTGCTGGCCGGTATTGCGCAGGAACGCGAGGACCGCCGCGAGCACCAGAATGGCTTCCAGACCTTCTCGCAACAGAATCAACAGACCGGAAATGTAGCTCAGCGACCAGCTCAAGCCATCGCTACCGAGCAGGCCAGCGGATTCTTTCAGCTTGGCCTTGGCCACTTCCAGACGTTGCTCGACCTGGGCCACTGGCAAGCCGTCCTGCAACGACTGACGGTAAGCCATCAGGGACTTTTCAGTGTCTTTGCGTACGTTGGCGTCGACGTTGTCCAGAGAGCTTTCAACCAGTTCGAAGCCTTCCAGGTACGCCGCCACCGACAGGTCGTAGGCCTGATCGTGCTCGCCAGCGCGATAGGCGGCGATACTCTTGTCCAGCGTGGCCGCCGTGTATTCAAGCAATTGCCCCGGGCCACGCTTGACCTGCGGCGGTTGCGCTCGTTGCGCGCGGAAGGTCGCGGCCGCTTGCGGACCTTCGACGGCCTGCACTTCGGCTGGCGTCTGACGCGCCAGGTCGGCGATGTTGTAGGTTTTTTCGGATTTTGCCGCGGCCGGATCGGCGCTGAAGCCGGCGATGTAGGTCGCCAGGTCCCAACGCTGACGATCATCCAGCTGATCGGCGAAGGCCGGCATGTCAGTACCTTCGACGCCCATACCCAGCGTGTTGTAAAGCGCGTAGAGGCTCAGACGGTCCAGTCGCGCGGCATCGCGCAGATTGGTCGGCGGTGGCGTCATGCCGACACCTGCCGGGCCGTCACCGAAGCCCGTATCGCCATGGCACACCGAGCACTGCTGGGCATACAGCGGCGCGCCGCGGGTCGGGTCCGGGGTAATGACCGGAGCCTGGCTGACTTCATAGGTCACCGCCAGTTTTGCCCCCAGTTGACGCGCCTGACGGGTGACGTCCGCGCCGTCCTTGCGAGCGGCGATCGCGGTGCGCAGACCGTTAACGCCCTGCTCCAGTTCGGCACGCTGGGGTTTGGCCGGCAAATCGGCGATCAACCCTTGCAGCTCCCCCAGGAATGTCTGCTGTTCGAGATACTCAGCCTCATCAATAACCTTGCCTCCCTCGACCGCCGTCGGGTAATCGGCGGCAATGTAATCGAGCAAATGCAAGGCCTTGGGCGCACCCTCCGCGGTTTCGGCCAGCGCATTGAAGCTGCAGAACGCGATCATCGGCAGCACGAGCCACGCCAGAAAACGAGAGGAGCCAGTCATGAATAAATCTCAAATGGAAATACGAAGTAACACATTGTTCACTTCCAATGAGTTTCGCTCAAGCTTTGTTGGAATTTCCTGCGTAGCTGCGTATAAATTCAGCGGCCAATTGCCACCCTCCGTCAGTTTCGTTCAGGGAAGAATCAACGTCCATGCATTCACGCCTGTTTTTCTCGTTGCTGTTAAGCCTTGCCCTGCAACTGACTGGTTGCGCCGCTTACCGCAACTACGACCTGGAACTGGAGCAAACGACCGCCCAGTTGAAAGCGGGAAATCCGCAGGGCGCTCTCCAACTGCTGGAGCTGCACAATCCGTCAGAAGAACGGGACCTGCTCTACTACTTCGAAAAAGGTGCAGTCCTGAGTGCCGGTGGTGCGCTGCAGCAAAGCCAGGTTACCTGGCGCAGTGCAGAGCAAATGGTGATCCAGCGCCAGGACACCGTCGAGTCTGCCGGCACACAGCTCTTGTCCGCGATGGGCGATCATTGGGGCAGTATCATCAACGACAAACTGCGTCGCTACGATGGCTACGACTACGAAAAAGTCATGCTGACCACGCAAATGGCCCTGAACCAGTTGGCCGTGAATGACTTCGACGGTGCTCGCGCCGACATCAAGAAAACCCACGAACGTGAAGCTCTGATTGCCCGTCAGCGGGAAAAGGAATACGAGCGACTTGAAGAGGAAGCCAAGGCCCAGGGCGTTCGCGTGCACTACAAGGATCTCCAGGGCTACCCCGTGATGACCCTCGATGCGCCCGCCGTGATCGCGCTGAAAAACGGCTATCAGAGTGCATTCAGTCACTACCTGGCCGGGTTTACGTATGAAGCGCTGGGTGAGCGCGATCTTGCCGCCCCGGGTTATCGCCAGGCCATCGAGTTGCGACCCGACCTGCCCTTCTTCGAGCAAGCATTGCGCGAACTCGACAAACCGGCCACCAAGGCCAATGAAAGTGATGTGCTGATCATCGTTCAAAGTGGCCTGGCGCCAGCGCGCAGTTCGGTTCGTGTCCCCTACCCGGTGCGGCTGGAAGACAATCAGGTGATCGTCGCCAACGTGTCGTTTCCGGTGATGGTTCCCGACACGTCGACCCCGGCGTTCACGCAGATGACGATCGACGGTCGCAAACAGCAACTGATCCTTGTAAACAGCATCACCGACATGTCTTTACGCACGTTGCGCGACGATATGCCGGGCATCATTCAGCGCACCGCATATCGTGCCTACCTGGCCGCTTCTGTTCAGGCTACGGACAACCGACGCGACCCGAGCAAAGCCTCGTACGTGACGCAGCACGATGGCTTTGAGCACGCGGACACCCGAACCTGGCGTACCTTGCCCAACATCACCCTGGTGGCGCGCCTACGCCTGAAAAAAGGCGAGCACCTGATCAGCCTGCCCAACGCGCCGGGCGCCGCACCCCTGAAAGTCCGCATCGAGCAAAACCATCAGGTCATAACCCTGCGAGCGCTGGGAGAGCGGATTTACAGCAACGGAGTGGCTTTCGAACCTGCCGTTGCGCCTGAAAGCAGTGTGGTATCAGGCCAGAAATAAGTAATGGCACGCTGTGAAAACATACAATTAAAAAGCCATTACATAGCCAGCATCCCTGTTTATAATGCCGCGCCGTCGTTATCACGATACGGCATTTAAGCTCCTCTTTTTATGAGGAATTGGCAGGACGCCAGTCTCCCTGCCGATAGGTCCCAACAGCCCGACCAGCACGCGCGGCTGCTAATACTCAGGGAAGAAGTACCCCCTATGGCCTCTCGCGCCCTTACCTCGATCGCGCTCAGCGCTGTCACCTTGCTCTCCGGCTGTTCGGCTTTTCGCAACTACGATTCCGAACTGGCACAAACCAACCAGCAACTGGCTGCCGGCAACGTCGACGCCGCCTTGACCTTGTTGGAAAAGAACAACACCGGCGCCGACAAAGACCTGCTCTATTACTTCGAGAAGGGTGAACTGCTGCGCGCCAAGGGTGACTTGTCCGGCAGCCAGAACGCCTGGAGCAGCGCCGATCAGGTGGTGGGCAAGTGGGAAGACTCGGTCAAGCTCGACACCGAAAAGTACCTGGCTCAGTTCGGCAGCTTCCTGGTCAATGACAAAGTCCGTCGCTACGAAGGCTACGACTACGAAAAAGTCATGCTGACCACGCAGATGGCCCTCAACCTGCTGGCGGTGAATGACTTCGACGGCGCGCGCACCGCGATCAAGAAAACTCACGAACGTGAAGCGGTGATCGCCGACTTGCGCGACAAGGAATACCTCAAGAGCGAAGAGCAGGCCGAGAAGGAAGGCGTCAAAACCCAGTACAAGGATCTCCAGGGTTATCCGGTGGCCAGCCTCGACGCGCCAGAAGTGGTCAGCCTGAAAAACAGCTACCAGAGTGCGTTCAGCCATTACCTGGCCGGTTTCGTCTATGAAGCCCTGGGCGAGAAAGACCTGGCTGCACCGGGCTATCGCAAGGCCGCCGAATTGCGCCCGAACACCCCGCTGCTGGAACAGGCGCTGGTGAATCTCGACAAACCCGCCAAGGACGAGGACAGCGACATCCTGATCGTCGTGCAAAGCGGCCTGGCGCCGTCCCGCGACTCGATTCGTATTCCGCTGCCATTGCCGATCAGCAACAACGTGGTGATCACTCCGCTGTCGTTCCCGATCATCAAGCCAGACACCTCCACCGCCACCTTCGCCCAGATCGGCGTGGACGGTCAGCAGGTGAACCTGACGCAACTCAACAGCACCACCGCCATGTCCCGCCGCGCGCTGCGTGATGACATGCCGGGCATCATCCTGCGCACCACCGTCCGTGCCGTGACCAAAGGCGTGGCGCAGAAGAAGATCAACGAAACCAACCCGCTGGCAGGCCTGGCGGTCGGTATCTCTTCAGCGGTGCTCGAAGGTGCCGATACCCGTACATGGCGCACCCTGCCAGACACCACTCAAGTGGTGCGTCTGCGCTTGAAGAAAGGCGAGCATCACGTCTCGCTGCCGAGTGCCATAGGTGGTTCGGTGGTCAAGATCACCGTCGATCAGCGCTATCAGGTCATCAGCCTGCGCGCCGTGGGCAATCAGGTATTCGCCAGCGGCCAGGCCGCTCATGTGATCCCGAGCGCCAACCCGACCACCGTGGCCAGCCTCAAACAACCTTAAGAACGGAGTCTTTGCATGCGCTTCAAACTCATCACTGTCGTCGCCCTGGCCTTGCTGGCCGGCTGCGCCACCCCGCCACCACCAGAGCCAGGCAGCGCTGCCAGCAAGGTCGTGGCCATGGGCAAGCTCAAGAACATCGTGGTCGGCGCCATGCGCGTGGCGCGGGAAAACGGCTTCATGACGGTCAACGCACAGCTGAGCAACACCAGCTACAACAACAAGACCTTCTACTACCGCTTTGCCTGGCTCGGCCCTGAAGGCTTCCCGGTTGCCGAAGAGGAAACCTGGAAAAGCCAGATGATGTACGGCGAGCAGACCAGTTTCATCCAGGCCATTGCGCCAACCGCCAAAGCCGTGGATTTCCGTCTCGAAATCAAAACGCCTTAAGCCCGACACCTATTCGTTCAGTTCTAGAGAGCATTCCCATGTTTGCACGCTTTTCGTTCATCGCCGTCATCGCCCTCCTGGCCAGCGGTTGCGCCAACACTTCGCCGACGCTGGGCAGCAAAAACATCAGCTACGGCGACACCAAAGCCGTGGAAACCGTGACCAACGAGTTCGGCTCCACCGACCTGCAGATGATCGCCGAATCCATGACCCGCTCCCTGGCCCAGTCCGGCATCCTGCAAGGCCGTCCGGTGGTTCAGGTCTACGACGTGAAGAACAAGACCAGCGAGTACATCGATACCCGCGAAATCACTACCAGCATCAAGACCCAGCTGATGAAGTCCGGCGTCGCCCGTTTCGCCAGCGACAACACCGCAATGCAGAGCCAGGTCGACCAGCTCAAGCTGCAAAACCAGAGCGGCCTGTACAAGAAGAGCACCGTGGCCAAGACCGGCAACATGATTGCCGCCCAATACCGTCTTGAAGGTTCGATCAGCTCGATCGTCAAGCGCAGCAGCGACTACAAGGACGTCTTCTACAAATTCAGCCTGCAATTGATCGACGTTGAAAGCGGTCTGGCCGAGTGGATGGACGAAAAAGAGATCCGCAAAACCACGGAGCGTTAATCGATGCGCACATGGATTGGCATGATGGCCCTGGCTTGCGCGTTCAGCGTGCAAGCGGCCCCGAAAGTTGCAGTAGCGGATCTGGCGTACCAGGAGCGCGTGGAGCAATACGTCCACACTGTTTCGGCACAGAGTAACCATAGCCAGAGTTATTACGGCGCCAGTGGTTCTTCCAGTTACGAAGAGTACGAAGCCACCAACAGCTACATCGAGCAAGGCGAGTTGCGCAAATTCACCGGCGACATCAAGGGCGAGATCCTGCGCACCGGGATGTTCCAGTTGGTGCAGGGCACGCCTTACACGGCATCGTCCAAAGGCGACGTGTATGACGTGATCAAGCGCATCAAGGCCGGTAGCTTCAAGGGTGCCGACTATGTGCTGTTCGGCACCGTGTCAGACATCGACTTCACCCGCGACATGAATGAGCTGGCCAACACCGACAGTTACTCGGCGGTGCTGGCGTTGACGCTGGTGGCGGACTTCAGCCTGATCAACACCAAGACCTTCGAGATCACCTCGGCCTTCACGGCGATGGGCGAAGGTCAGGACACCAAACTGGTGAATGGCCGGGACATCCGGGTTTCCCTGAACCGCCCACGGGTGGTGCGTGACGTGTCCAAGGCGTTGGGTGAAGACGTGGCTTCACAACTGAGCCAACAGCTCGGTGGTGGCGGTTACGAGCAGCCGGGGCAGGCACCGCTGCGTAATAACCTGCCGCGAGATACGGCGCCGGTGATTCTGCACTGATCTCAGACTGGCCACTCTGTAGTAATGAAAAAGGCGACCTCGATAGGTCGCCTTTTTTGTGCCTGAAGCTTTATGTCGCTGCTTTGCGCAAAGTCGCCATGAATGCCGCCGCACCGATGAACAGCCCGGCAAAAGTGCGGTTCATGCGTTTCTGCTGCCTGGGCGTGCGCAACAAACGCAGGACCTTGGCCGCCAGCCCGGTGTAGCCGGCCATGACGATCAGGTCGACACAGATCATGGTCACGCCGAGGATCAGGTACTGGGCCACTAGCGGCGCATGGGGATCGATGAATTGCGGCAGCACCGCGAGCATGAACACCAAAGCCTTGGGGTTGCTGACGTTCACTAGAAAACCGCGGAACACCAGCGCCATCGGCTTGCCGATCTGCCGAATGGCAGCGTCGTCGCTCATCTCATTGGGCAGCGCGCGCCATTGCTTGACCGCGAGGTAGACCAGGTAAGCCACGCCGAACCATTTGATCGCATAAAAGGCAGTGGCGGAGGCCGCGAGGATCGCACCGACACCGGCAGCGACAATCGCAATTTGCAACGCCAGGCCCAGTTGCAGACCCAGGGCGTTCCAGTAACCGCGCCAGAAACCGTAGCGCAGGCCGCTGGACATCGACGCAATGGCGCCGGCACCGGGGGAAAGACTGATCACCCAGCAGGCGGCAAAAAATGCCAGCCATGTTTGAAGCAGCATTGCACACCTCGACTCAGACTCGTGACAAACGTCTAAGCTAATGCGCCTTACGATCAATGACTACCGATTTTTTGCAGGACAGAGTGACTGCCGACCAGCGTTGACGGCGGTAGCGTCCTATCGAGCCTGCTTTTCGAACCCGTTTGAAGGAAATACATCAGTACCGCGCCAGCGTCGAACCGAGCGCTGGAAGAACAGGCTGTTGGGCACTTGCACCATGGCACTGCCGGTACCGAGCTCTTCGGCTTCGATCAGCGTGGTGTAGAGCAGATTAATCGCCACCACCCGGCCCTTGACGCCCGTCTTGTCGGTGGTGTCCACCAACTCGACCACATCGCCGATTCGGAATGGTCCGACGGTGAAGATCAGGATCGCGCACAACAGATTGGACAGCACGCTCCACATGGCGAAAAACGCCACGGCAGCCACCGCCACGAAGCCGGACAACGCGGTCCAGAGCACCGTGGCCGACACCCCAAGACGCTCCAGCACGAAGATCAGCGCGCTACCCATGATCAGCCAACGCAAACCACCGCGCAGCGGCATCAAGAACTGCGGCGGGAACGGGTAGCGCTCGCCCAGGCGAGTCAGGCATTTGGCGACGACGCGCTGAGCGACATAGCCGGCCAGCAGGATCAGTAGGATTTGCACGACCAGCCAGAGCGGCTCGACCCACATCGCCGGCAACGGCAGCTTGAAGGCCTCCATCAAGACAGCGCCTCCAGCTCCGCCTGCATGCTTTCGAGCAATTCGAGCGCTTCCATCCAGGCTTCTTCCAGCTCGGCTTCACGCACCTTCAGCCGGGCCTGCTCGGCCAGCAGATCACGCAATTCGTTCTTGCGTGCCGGCTCGTAAATATCGCTGTCGCCGAGGCCGGCGTCGATCTTCGCCAGTTTCTCGTGCAGCTTGCCCAACTCGGCTTCGAGCTTGTCGGCCTCGCGCTTGTGCGGTGCCAGTTGCTGACGCAACGCGGCGGCGGCCTGGCGCTGGGCTTTCTTGTCGGTCTTGTCCGGGTTGACCGGGGTATTGCTGACCGGCACGTTGCGCTGACGGTACTCCACCAGCCAACGGGTGTAGTCTTCCAGGTCGCCGTCGAACTCCTCGACCTTGCCGTCTGCCACCAGATAGAAATTGTCGGTGGTGCTTTTAAGCAAATGACGATCGTGGGAGACCACCAGAACCGCGCCACTGAATTCCTGCAAGGCCATGGTCAGCGCCAGGCGCATTTCCAGGTCCAGGTGGTTGGTCGGTTCGTCGAGCAGCAACAGGTTCGGCCGGCCCCAGGCGATCAGCGCCAGGGCCAGTCGCGCCTTTTCGCCACCGGAGAAATTCAACACCGGCTCATCGATACGTGCACCCCGGAAGTCGAAACCACCGAGGAAGTCACGCAGGGTCTGCTCACGTTCGGTTGGCGCCAGGCGCTGCAAGTGCAGCAACGGGCTGGCCTTGGAATCGAGGGAATCCAGTTGATGCTGGGCGAAGTAACCGACCACGGTGTTCTCGCCCCGAGTCAGTCGGCCCGCCAATGGCTCGAGCTCACCGGAGAGGTTCTTGATCAGGGTCGATTTACCGGCACCGTTGGGGCCGAGCAAACCGATCCGCGCGCCAGGGGTCAGTTGCAGCTTGACCTTCTCCAGCACGGTTTTTTCGCCATAACCCAAGCGAGCGTCCGATAGATCGATCAGCGGGCTGGAGATTTTCTGCGATTCGCGAAAGACGAAATCGAACGGCGAATCGACGTGCGCGGCGGACAGCTCTTCCATCCGCTCCAGCGCCTTGATCCGGCTCTGGGCCTGACGGGCCTTGGTGGCCTGGGCCTTGAAGCGGGCAATGTAGCTTTCCATGTGCGCACGTTGCGCCTGTTGCTTCTCGTACGCCTGCTGTTGCTGTGCCAGACGTTCGGCACGGGCCCGTTCAAACGCGGTGTAACCGCCGCGATACAGGGTGATCTTGCGTTGATCGACGTGAGCTACGTGATCGACCACGGCATCGAGGAAGTCTCGGTCGTGGGAAATCAGCAATAAAGTGCCGGGGTAGCTTTTGAGCCACTCTTCGAGCCAGATGATGGCGTCGAGGTCCAAGTGGTTGGTCGGTTCGTCGAGCAGCAACAGGTCCGAGGGGCACATCAAAGCCTGCGCCAGATTCAGACGCATCCGCCAGCCACCGGAGAAATCTCCTACTTGCCGGTCCATTTGCTCGTTGGTGAACCCAAGGCCCGCCAATAGCTTGCGAGCCCGGGCATCGGCGGTGTACCCATCGGCGCTGTCGAGCTCCGAGTGCAGGCGGGCCTGAGCGGCACCGTCATGGGCCGCTTCGGCCGCCGCCAGGTCGCGTTGCACCTGACGCAGGCGCAGGTCGCCATCGAGCACGTAGTCGACCGCCAGGCGCTCGAGGGTGTCGACCTCCTGGCGCATGTGGGCGATGCGCCAGTCGGCCGGCAGGAAGCAGTCACCCGAGTCCGGGTGCAGTTCGCCCCGAAGCAAGGCGAACAGGCTCGATTTGCCGGCGCCGTTGGCACCGATGAGGCCGGCTTTGTGGCCGGCGTGCAGGGTCAGCTCGGCGTCTTCTAGCAGACGTTGCGGGCCACGCTGTAAAGTCAGGTTCTGAAGTCGAATCATAATGGCGGCGGAGTCTACCAGCTTCGCTCGCAACTGGCGCGAGTAGCACTATGTCCTCTGACCTGTGGAGCTTTTCCCTCGACACTTACGCCCGTCCCGGCGTTGAACACGCCTGCCTGCAATTGCAGGCAGCGGGTGTGAATGTGTGCCTGCTGCTCTGTGGATTGTGGCTGGGGAAATGTGGAGTCGCCTGCAACGAACAACGCCTGCAGCTGCTACGCGATGTAGCCGGGCCTTGGGACGCGGATGTCGTGCAACCGTTGCGCACCTTGCGCCAGCAATGGAAAGCCGCTGCCAGCGAGGATGCCGGTCTGGATGATTTACGCGAACAAGTGAAGACACTGGAGATGGAAGCCGAAAGGCATTTGCTGTTGCGACTGGAGCGTTTGGCGCAGAGTTGGCCGCAGTGTGAAGCGACCGATCTAACGGCCTGGCTGGAAGGTATGGCAGCAGGCGCCGCCAACCTGAGCCGCGACGCGCTGCATCAGCTGCGCGTCGCGGTAACCGGCACTTAGGAAGCGCTGGTTGGGGTAGTGCTGGTGCTCGACGATGCCGCTGGCGCAGGCGAAGCTGTCGAGGTAGTGGCTACCGGAGCCGGCGAAGCCGATGCAGCCGGGGCCGGGGTTACTGGCTTGGCGACAGGTGCGGCAGTCGGCTTCGCAGCAACGACTGGCTTTTTCACGGCAGGTTTTGCTGCTGGCTTGGCGGCAGGTTTTGCAGCCGGTTTGGCAGCGGCAGGTTTGGCTGCTGGTTTCGCTACAGCTGGTTTGGCGGCAGTGGCTGGCTTGGCAGCGACGGCAGGTTTCGCAGCAGCAGTTTTGGCAGCCGGTTTAGCGGCGGGTTTGGCTGCAGTTTTTGCAGCAGGTTTCGCCGCCGGTTTTGCAGCAGGCTTGGCTGCAGCGGTTTTAGCCGCGACAGGTTTGGCGGCAGTTTTGGCTGCTGGTTTAGCGGCCGGTTTAGCGGCCGGTTTTGCAGCTGCAGTTTTCGCCACGGCGGGTTTGGCAGCCGTGGTTTTCGCAGCGGGTTTAGCGGCAGCTGTTTTGGCAGCGACTGGCTTAGCGGCAGGTTTGGCAGCTGTCGTTTTAGCTGCTGGTTTCGCAGCGCTGGCAGCGACTGGTTTTTTCGCCGCAGGTTTTGCGGCTGGTTTCGCTGCAGCTTTTACCGGTGCTTTGGCAGCGGTTTTTTTAACAGGAGCCGCAGCAGGCTTGGCCGGTGCTTTTGCAGCAACCGGTTTGGCAGCGGCTTTCTTCGCAGGTGCCGCGGCTGGCTTGGCCGAACGCAGGGACAACGCCTTGCCGACAGCCTCTTGGACACGACCGACACCCTGGGCCAGTTTCAGGCTTTCTTGAGCGTCGCGTTTGAGTTGCAGGATGTAGCTGCGAGTTTCGGACTGACGAGCCTTGAGGGCGTCGAGCAGGTCCTCAAGTTCTTTCACCGCATCTTTGGCCTTGGCTTGTGCCTTGGCTTTGCCGGCCGCCGCAGCGTCCTGCAATTTGGTGCGGGATTTATGCAGTTTTTCCTGCGCTTTTCCGCGCTGCTTTTCCAGTTTGGCGAGCAGTTTTTCAGCATCAGCCAAGGCTTGGGAACAAGCGTTTTCCAAGTGCTCGAGCAGGCTGCCCGAGAGTTGTTGGAGTAAGTGCAACGGAGTATTTACTGGCTTCTTGGTGGCCGACATGGTTTACCTCCTGGCTGACGTGAATGCGGCTCATACTAGACCTCTGCTGCAACCGCCGCTAGGGCATGTTGACAGTATCGAAAGCGCTGCGTTGCAACGAAGTAAAAATGTTCTGCGCTTACGCAAAACCAGTTCACCTTCGAGAGCATTCACACTGGCATAATCCTGCGCATCTCAGGTCGGAGAGTGCCTATGTCGCGCTACCTTTTTTTATCGCTGTGCATGTTTTTTTCCGTGGTCCAGGCCGCCGAAAAAACCACCACAAATGACGCTCACGATCTCGCTTACAGCTTGGGTGCGAGCCTTGGCGAACGCTTGCGCCAGGAGGTTCCGGACCTGCAACTTCAGGCACTGCTCGAAGGTTTGCAGCAAGCCTACCAAGGTAAGCCGCTAGCGCTGAAAGACGAGCAGATCGAACAGATTCTTGCCGAGCACGAAGCCCAGGTCGCCGAGCAACCCGCCGTCGCGCAAAGCGAAGTTGCCCTCGAAAAAGAGCGGCGCTTTCTCGATGAGGAAAAAACCAAACCTGGCGTCCGTCAATTGGCAGATGGAGTATTGCTGACCGAGCTGGCTCCCGGAACCGGCGCGAAGGCAGGACCGAACGGCAAAGTCCAGGTGCTGTATATCGGTCGTCTACCTGATGGCACCGTGTTCGATCAGAACAGTCAGCCACAGTGGTTCAGTCTTGATAGTGTGATCAGCGGCTGGCGTAGCGCGCTGCAAAATATGCCGGTCGGCGCAAAATGGCGCCTGGTAATTCCATCGGCGCAAGCCTATGGCGCCGACGGTGCCGGCGACTTGATCGCGCCGTTCACGCCGCTGGTATTCGAAGTCGAATTGCGTGGTGCTACAAGCTGAATGCCGGAAACGAAAAACGGTGCGCATTGCGCACCGTTTTCAGTGTCTAGCCGGGAAGGGTTCAGGCCTGAACCGAACTCTCTTCCTTGTGGGCGGTGTGCAGCACTTCGATCAGGCAATCTTCCAGTTCGAAGCGTTCACGCAGTTGGCTGCCCAGCTTTTCCAGCGCTTCGGCGAAACGCTCGGTGTCATTGCAGTCACCCTTGTGACAATGATCATTGAACGACAGCGCCATCTCGGTGCTCACGTCGATACGCGGGTTGATCTGCTCCGCCAGTTCAAGGCCGCCATCGTCGCCAAAGGCCTTGGCCTCATTGACCAGATGCTCACTCACTTCGAAGTGCCAGGCAGAAACGTAATCGACAAGAATCTCGCAGAACCGACCGTTCAAGGACTTGTCGGCGAAAGCCGGTTTGGCATTTCGCAAGTCGTGGAACGACTTTACCAACTCTTCACGCTCTTGTAGCCAGCGGTCAATGAGCTTATGAACCCCACCCCAGCGTTCCTGAGCATTCTGACAACTATCTAACATGGCGATCTCTCTTCCCTAATGGGTCATGCCGTTCTACGCCTGACCAAGACTCGGCACATCCGGTCTGGGTCAGGTAGAACAGCAACGAGCAACATAATTCCAATGATACGTGCGGGCCAGATTATGCCCGCGCGCCTATGGCTTCAAGGTACGCAGGAGATAAAGTTCATACAAGTGTTTAATCGCCCGTCAATACCCGGTGCGACGACTCGCCGCTGAGCGGTCGCTGACAGGCGATCCAGACAAGGCGCAGCAATTGATACCCGCCCAGAATCATCATCGCAACGAAGAACAACAGGCTCCATTCCGGGATACTCAGGTCGAACAGCGTCCAGGAAATTTCCGCGCAGTCGTCGGTTCCCTTGAACAACCGTTGCAAGGCACACAACCAGGGCGTACTGGCAAACAGATCAGTCAGGTTGGGCGAGCATGCCGAGAGCTGATGCACCGGATCACTCTGCAACACAACCTGCCGCCACGCCGTGACGGTACCCGCCACACTGCATAGCAGACCCAGTAACCAATACAGGAATGATCCGAAGCGACCAGGCCCCTGCACCGAAGCCATCAGGCAGACACCCGTGAGCAGCGCTAGGCAAACCCGTTGCAACAGGCACAACCCGCAAGGCTTGAGGCCGACCGCATATTCCAGGTAATAGGAAACGCCCAAGGCCAGGGCACCTGCAATGAAAACCATGAAAAACAAGGAGCGTGAGCAGGCCAAAGACATGGCTTTTCCGTAACTGTAGAGACAAGCGGTTACGGTAGAGGAAAGCGCAGCAGCCTTTCAAGGCAGGCCAGCACGGACACTTCACCAGAAGTGTAGGGAATTCCCGACAGAGTCGAGAGGATAAGATGTAGTCCGCTGTAGGACTTTGCCAGACCAGGACCACAACTCAAAAACAGTGGCAGACTCGGAGCGGTTGGATTGCCCTGACGAACGACTCCCCCTGTAGCAGCTGGCGCAGCCGGCGTTCGGCTGCGCAGCAGTCGTAGTCGGTTTAACACGACTCACCTGATCCGACTGCGGCGCCTGATTTACGACTGCTGCGCAGCCGAACGCAGCCTTCGGCAGCGGCTACAGGCCGGCATCAAGCATGAGCCGGCACCGGCAGCGGAGCCGACAGCAAGCGCTCGTCCAGCAGGCCCAAGCCCTCCTGGAACAACTGATTACTGCGTTCAGTGTCACCCAATTGCGCCAGCAACCGCGCCAGTTCGGCGCAGGCTTCAGGATTACGCTGTACACGCAGACTGTTTTCCAGATAATCCCGGGCCTTGCCCCACAGACTGCTTTGCAGACACAAACGGCCCAACGTCAGCAACAGGCTCGGGTCGGCCGGATGATCCTTGAGCCAACCTTCAGCGGTGTGCAGCTGTCTGGCCGGATCGCTACCGCGAACCAGACCGTACAGGCGTGCCAGATGACTGTCGTATTTGCGCTTGAGAGCCGTACGCAGAACCTCTTCGGCCTCGACCTGCGCTCCCAGTTGCCGCAGTTGCTCGGCATAGGCGAGCACCAGTTGCGGTTCCTGCCGCTGAGCGGCGGTGAGCTGCTGCCAGGCACGAGCGAGCGATTGCAAACCGACCGTTCCGTCCTCTTCCCGGTGCGCCGCCAACGAAAGATTCTCACCCCAGGCGCGTTGCTCCAGTTCAGCCAGCTCGGCTGGCGGCAGCACCTTGTCCTTGCGTAACTCCGGCAGCAAGCGAATCACTGCCGACCAGTCGCCCCGCTGCTGATGCAGGCGTTGCAACTGGCGCAGGGTCTGGACGTTATGAGGATGACGCTCGTGCATGGCTTGCAGGGTGACCAGGGCGCCGTCGGTGTCGCCGCGGTCGGTCTGCAATTGGGCATGACTCAAGGCAATCGCCAGCTCGGCCTGGGGCTGTCGCTCCAAAGCGCGCTCCAGCAAGTTATCGCTTTCCTGGTAGAGACCTTGTTCGTTCGCGGCGCGGGCAGCACCCAGGTAGTAGAGCAGCGGCTGACGTTCGGCTTCTGCCGCGCGATACAGGTGACGCTGCGCACTGGCCCAGCGGCCCTCGGCCAAATCCAGCTGGCCGTGCTCGATCGCCACTTGCACCCGTCGACTGCGATTGCGCCGCGACCATGGGTTGACCACCCCACCGGAAGTTGTCACCAGTTCGACCAGCGCCTTGATGCCCCAGAACACCAGCCACAGCACGGCCACCAAGGCCAGGGTTGCCCACAGGCTCGATTCGTAACGGAAGCTCTTGTAGGCGATCAGCACGTAGCCGGAATGCTCGGCAATCGCCAGCCCCAACGCGGCGGCGGCAGCGATGACCACGAACACGATCACATAGAGACGCTTCATGGTGTGGCCTCCTGCGCAGTGCTCGCGGCAGGTTTGCCCAGAGGTTTCACTGAGTCCTCGGCGTTGACGTTGCGTCGCTCAAGGTAAGCCTGGACGGCGCTCAACGTGCCTGTCAGATCCGGCGTGACCACCGTGACTGGCTGTTTGCTCAACTCGGCCACCTGCTCCAGCATGATCTTGCTCTGAGGGTTGTCCGGATTGAAGTTACCCTTGAGCACGTCCCGCGCCTCGGTCAGCGCCTGAGTGTAAACCGCAGCCTGACCGTTGAGCGCGGCCCACTGCGCCTGTTCCAGCGCCAGGCTCAGGGCCAGACGCACCTGGCTCAGGCTCTGCCCTGCCAGCAATGGACGGACATTCTTGTCGGCGTTGAAATCGATTCGGATGTAACGCGAGATCTGATCCCACCATTGCGCCCAGCGACTGGCGCCGTCGCCATCGGCCGTCAGGCCCAGCAGGGATTCGCCACGGTCCTTGTACTCGGGCGCCAGTTCGGTGAGGCTGATCACTTGATCGCGCAAGGCACCCAGTCGCAGGAACAACCCGGTGCGATCCGGCTGTTCGGTACTGCGCAGGGCCACCAGGGTTTTGGCCACTTGCTCGCGAGCGGCAAAAGCCCCCGGGTCATTCTGTTCACGGAGTATCTCATCAGCCCCCTGCACCAGGGCCTGGGCACTGCTGATGTCCTGCAACGCCGACAGACGCAGGCTGGCCAGTCGCAGCAAATGCTCAGCCTCGGCCAGACGCCAATCCTTGCGGCTGGCACCGAGGACGGTTTCCAAGCGTTGATTCAAACGCTGTTGATCGCCCTGAAGTTGAGTGACCAAGCGACTGCGCGCATCGAGCTCTTCGGCGGCAGGCATTTGTTCGAGGCGAGCGGTCAGACGCTGCTCGTTGAGCTTCAGGCTCTGCGCCTGATCGTTCAACGCCTGTACCTGACTCAACTGTTGCAGGTTATCGGCTTGCAGGTGACGCACCTGCCAGACTCCCCAACCGCCCACGGCAACACCGGCAGCGCCCAACAGCAGCGCGACGATTGCCAGCCCATTGCCTCGGCGCGGCTCAGTAGCAGGTGGCCCGGTTACAACCGGTGCTTCTACCGGCGCATCGAGCACCGGCTGGACGTCATCTTTAGGCAAGGCTGTTTTGCTCACGTATCCATCCTTTGCATTAGAAAACGGGTACGGGGTGCTCCCGTAACGCCGTCAGCAAGGCCGCGGCACTGGCGCCACGACAATCCACAACTGTTTGGGCCCCGGCGGCGCGTGCCAGCTCGGCGACCCTGGGGCTTGGAACAAACAACGGCAACCGCGCCATGATCGGCCAGGCATCGCCAGCCAATCGGTGCAGGTGCTCAAAACCCTGTCCACTGCTGACCACCAGCCCGTTCAAGCGTTCCGCCTCGATCCGCTCAGGCAACGCTGCCGGTGGGTACTGCGGTAAGCCGCGTCGGTACAACTCCAGATACTCGACACTAGCACCAAGCTCGCGCAAACGCTCAGCCAGCAACTCGCGCCCACCCTCCCCACGCACGATCAACACCCGAGGATCGGGACGGGCGATAGCCTCGCGCAATCGTGGAAGTTCAAGCAAGGCTTCGCTGTCATCACCGTCGGCCGGGAAACTCACATCCAGCCCGTTAGCCTCGAGGATCTGCGCCGTTGCCGCGCCGACGCTGAACCACGTCAGAACCGGCGGTTGCGGCCAATGCTGGTGGAGCAGCTCGACAGCGATTCTGGCGGCCGGCTTACTGACCACGATCACCGCGCAATAGTGATCCAGGTCCTGAATCACTGCGCGCATTGTGGCAGAGGCCGGCATCGGCTCGATGTCCAAAAGCGGCAAGCTGCTACTGAAAACCCCCGCGTCAGCCAACACGCAGGCAAGCGCCGCCGATTCATCCGCAGGGCGCGTCAGCAGCAGGCGCCAGCCAGTCACTCGTGCCCAGCCTCGCCGTAGACTGCTTTGAGAATGGCGTCGGCGCCCTGACTCAGCAGGTCTTCGGCCACTTGCACGCCCAGGGCCTCGGCCTCGCTGCGCGGCGCTCGGGCCTCGGCGCAGAGCAACAGGCCGCCGTTCGGATCGCCCACCAAGCCACGCAACCAGATCTGCTCGCCTTCAAGCACGGCGTAGCAGGCGATCGGCACCTGGCAGCCGCCATTCAGATGTTTGTTGAGGGCACGTTCAGCGGTCACGCGGATGGCCGTATCCTGGTGATGCAGCGGCGCGAGCAGTGCATGAATCTCAGTGTCGGCGCTACGGCACTCGATACCGACCGCGCCCTGGCCTCCGGCCGGCAGGCTGTCATCGACACTGATGGCCGAGGTGATGCGGTGTTCGAAGCCCAGACGAATCAAACCCGCCGCGGCGAGGATGATGGCGTCGTATTCGCCGGCATCGAGCTTGGCCAGGCGCGTGTTGACGTTGCCACGCAGGAAGCGGATTTCCAGATCCGGGCGACGGGTCAGCAACTGAGCCTGGCGGCGCAGGCTGGAGGTGCCGACGATGCTGCCTGGTGGCAACTCATCCAGGCTGGCGAAGGTATTGGAGACAAATGCATCGCGCGGGTCTTCGCGCTCGCAGATGCAGAACAGACCCAGGCCTTCGGGGAAGTCCATCGGCACGTCCTTCATGGAGTGCACGGCGATGTCGGCTTCGTTTTCCAGCAGCGCGGTTTCCAGCTCCTTGACGAACAGGCCCTTGCCGCCGATTTTCGACAGGGGCGAATCGAGCAGCTTGTCGCCGCGACTGACCATGGGCACCAGTGTCACGAGCAGGCCCGGATGGGCCTGTTCCAGACGAGCCTTGACGTATTCGGCCTGCCACAGGGCGAGAGCACTTTTGCGGGTGGCGATGCGGATTTCGCGAGAGGACATGGATCAATCCGTACTGAATAGATACGGCGGATAATAACAGCTCAGCCAAATCCACTTTGACTTGTATCAGAAACTGCATGGCCTCCCTGGCCCTCAAGGCCCTAAAACAGGGTAGAAATCCGCCCTGAATGGCGGATTAAAGCTGCTGCATCATTTTGCGCACGCCGGCCACATGGCGTCGGCTGACGATCAGGGCGTCGCCGTTCAGGCCTTTGAGAAACAGCTGGAAATGCCCCAGGGGGGTGCGTTGCAGCCGTTCAATGCGTTCGCGGGCGACCAGTGCATTGCGGTGGATCCGCACGAAACGGTCGCCAAATTCGTCTTCGAGGGCCTTGAGTGGCTCATCCAGCAGCACCTCGCCACCTTCATGGCGCAAGGTCACGTACTTGTGGTCGGCAATAAAGTAGACCACCTGGCCCAACGGGATCAGTTCAATACCTTTACGGGTGCGGGCGCTGATATGGCTGCGTGGGCCGCTGCCGGTTTCGGCGGCGGGACGAGTCAAGGCGGCGAGCTGGATGCGATTGGGGCGTTCGGCTTTTTTCAATGCTTCATGTAACTGTTCTGTGCGCACTGGCTTCACCAGATAGCCCACGGCGCTGGCCTGTAGGGCTTCCAAGGCAAATTCATCGGGCCCTGTGCAAAACACCACGGCGGGCGGGGTTTCGCGTTCGCACAATCGTGCCGCCACTTGCAGGCCATCGAGGCCCGGCATGCGAATATCGAGCAGTACGATATCCGGCTTGTGGCTGTCGATCAGTGCCAACGCCTCTTCGCCATTCGTGGCGCTGGGCTCCAGGACGTTGTATCCCTCGAGTTCGCCGACCATTCGGCTCAGGCGCTCGCGGGCCAGGGGTTCGTCATCAACGATCAGGACATTCATATTGCGCTGGATTCCTGCGTGAGTCTCGCACAAAGATAGCGTAGACAGGTGAAGTGACGTCCGTCACCGCGATCCACGCTAAGACTAGCGCGAGGGCCAAAAAGTGCCGCAAGACCGGCGGCTAAATTTTCATCTGCCGGGTGACTGACGGCCCAGGCCCGCGTTGGCGAGGCATCGCCATAAGGTTTGCTGATACACAATATGAACACCCCTCTTCTCTCTATAGTCAGCTGCAGCATCGAGAAGTGCGCTGATCCTACTGTCCAACTGTAGACGGTTGCCGCGACGATATTGCTCAAATGAGAAATATCGTTGCGCAATTTGCGCATCGCTGGCTTCGAGTATGGATCGCCCCATGAGAAAAAAACGTATCGACCAGTGTCAGCGACAGGATTGGCAACCCTGTTATTATCCGCGTCAGCGTTCCACGCCATCTTTCTTCAAGCCGATACGAGCGAATTCATGAGCACTGACAAGACCAATCAGTCCTGGGGCGGCCGCTTCAGTGAACCCGTCGACGCCTTCGTTGCCCGCTTCACCGCCTCCGTCACCTTCGACCAGCGCCTGTATCGCCACGACATCATGGGCTCGATCGCCCACGCCACGATGCTGGCCAAGGTCGGCGTGCTGACCGATGCCGAGCGCGACAGCATCATCGATGGCCTGAAGACCATCCAGGGTGAAATCGAGGCTGGCCAGTTCGACTGGCGCATCGACCTCGAAGACGTGCACATGAACATCGAGGCGCGCCTGACCGACCGCATCGGCGTGACCGGTAAAAAGCTGCACACCGGCCGTAGCCGCAACGACCAGGTCGCCACCGACATTCGTCTGTGGCTGCGTGACGAGATCGACCTGATCCTGGCCGAGATCACCCGCCTGCAAAAAGGCTTGCTGGAGCAAGCCGAGCGCGAAGCCGGCAGCATCATGCCAGGCTTCACCCACCTGCAAACCGCGCAGCCGGTGACTTTCGGGCACCACATGCTGGCCTGGTTCGAAATGCTCAGCCGCGACTACGAGCGCCTGGTGGACTGCCGCAAGCGTACCAACCGCATGCCGCTGGGCAGTGCTGCGCTGGCTGGCACCACTTACCCGATCGACCGCGAGTACACCGCGAAGTTGCTGGGCTTCGACGCTGTTGGCGGCAACTCCCTGGACAACGTGTCCGATCGCGACTTCGCCATCGAGTTCTGCTCGGCCGCGAGCATCGCGATGATGCACTTGTCGCGGTTCTCCGAAGAGCTCGTGCTGTGGACCAGTGCGCAGTTCCAGTTCATCGATCTGCCGGACCGTTTCTGCACCGGTAGCTCGATCATGCCGCAAAAGAAAAACCCGGACGTGCCGGAGCTGGTTCGCGGCAAGACTGGCCGGGTATTTGGCGCGCTGATGGGCCTGCTGACCCTGATGAAAGGCCAGCCCCTGGCCTACAACAAGGACAACCAGGAAGACAAGGAACCGCTGTTCGACGCCGCCGACACTCTGCGCGACTCGCTGCGGGCCTTCGCCGACATGATCCCGGCGATCAAGCCCAAGCACGCGATGATGCGCGAAGCGGCCCTGCGCGGTTTCTCGACCGCCACCGACCTGGCCGACTACCTGGTACGCCGCGGCTTGCCGTTCCGTGATTGCCACGAGATCGTTGGCCACGCGGTGAAGTACGGCGTAGACAGCGGCAAGGACCTGGCGGAAATGAGCCTGGAAGAACTGCGCAAGTTCAGCGACCAGATCGAGCAGGACGTGTTTGCCGTGCTGACCCTGGAAGGTTCGGTGAATGCCCGTGACCATATCGGCGGAACCGCGCCGGCACAGGTCAAGGCTGCCGTGGCTCGCGGTCAGGCACTACTCGCCAGCCGTTAAAAGCTTCGCGGGCAAGTCGGATCGCCGCATCGCTCGCGCCTACAGGGGACCAGACTCCCTCAGGCGCGAGCCTTGCCCGCAAAGGTATTCTCAAGATCGTTACACAATCTATTTCTTCGACGCGATCATCTCCAGAAACGCGGGCATTGCTGCGCCCTTGTCTGCCGCAATTCGCTGCACGTTCGGATTCTGCCCCAGACGCTCCAGCAGCGCCCTGGCCGCCGGCATCTCAGCCAGCAGATCAATATCGAACAGCTTCTGCGCCACGGCACAAGCCATCGGCACGCTGTACAGGAAATACAAATCCGCAATGCTGAGACGGTCGCCCGCCACGTAAGGGGCGAACTTGCCGTGCCTGCCCAGTGAGGCGAACCCCAGCAGCAACTCGGCCTTGGTCTTGTCCTTGATCGCTTCCGGCACTGACATGCCGAAAAACGCTTCGGGGTAGCAGGCTCGCGCTGGCAGTTCGATGTACAACTCGATTTCCTTGGCCAAAGCCAGCGCCTGCGCTCGCTCGAAGGGTTCGCTCGGCAGCAGCGGTGTGCCTTTCTGACTCTGCTCGAGGTACTCGAGAATCACGCTGGTTTCGTTGACGAAACCTTGCTCGACGCCCAGTACCGGAACCTTGCCGCGCGGGCTGATGGCCAGCGCCTCGGGGCTGGTGCCTGGGTAAAACGGTACTTCCTCAAACGGCAGTCCCTTCTCCAGCAACGCCAGCTTGACCATGTTGTAATAGTTGCTGACGCAAAATCCATAAAGCTTGAGCATTACATAGCCTCCAGGCCGTGCAGGGGGTTGGCAGCGCCAGTTATAGAACGCCCAGGCACTTCTTGCCAGCAGCATCACAATGCTGAATGCAGGTAAACTGGCCGCCTTTCCTTGAGGAGCCTGCCATGAGCGAGCCAAACGACATCGACAACGACGAAGAAGAATTCGCCGAAACGACGCTGATCGAAGCAATCGAAAACCAGATCGAAAGCGACAACCCGCCAGCGGCCAAGGCAACCTTCAACAAGCTGACCCTGGTGGGTTACGAGCGTGAAGAAATCCTCAACCTGATGGCCCATGTGCTGGCCTACGAGATCGACGCCATGCTCGATGAGGACCGTGCATTCGACACCGAATGGTATGAAACGGCGCTGCGCGCACTGCCAGAGTTGCCGCCGGAAAAGCAATAACCCCGCCCCCCTGTAGGAGCGCGCTCGCTCCTACAGAAACCACCCCCGCTGTCCGTACCACCTTCCGAGGAATGCCTCTGGGGGAGAAAAACCCTGTTGCCAGCACTGGACATGCCTCACCGACGGGTTCACCTTAGGGACGCTATCGTCTAATTCCTAGAAAGTCTGGAGTCCTTATGTCGCTTACCCCTGAGTTGGTTGCCGAACTGGAAATCCTCGCACTCTTCAACCTGGACAGTTCCCAGGAAGGTTTGAAAATTCATCAGACCGCTGCCCCGAAAGCCATTGCCGCCGCACAAAGACTGTTCGACAAAGAATTGATCACCCAGCCCGATGGCGGTTATCTGACCAGCCTGGGGCGTGACGCCGCACAAAACGTGCAAACCGTTCTCACCATTCTGTCCGTGCGGGAAACAGCCTGAGCATCACTGCATAGCCCACGGAAAGCTCTGTCACGGGATTTCCGCGGGCACACTTGATGACTGGCCCTGTTACCTGCCGTCGCCAAACGATAGAAATCTGACGCCAGGAAAACAAAATCAGCTTAAAAGTCCCGGGGCCGAGGCGCTAAACTGCCCCTCACCCTGAGCCCTCCTATGTCCGAGCCCCGCGAGCCGGATTGAGCTGACATGACCCGCACCCATGAAATCCGCCCCGATCTGGACGAGGGAATCGATCGCAAGGTTCTCAGCCAGCTGCGCGCCCGTTTCCTGAAGCTCAACGAGGGTCGCATGGCCCGTGCGATGGAAGGGTTGTCGACCCGCCAGCAAACGGTGCTGACCCTGCTGCCGCTGTTTTTCCACGTCAATCATCCGCTATTGCCGGGTTACGTTTCGGGTAGCACCCCGGCCGGCCTGTCGAATTACGACCCCGACACCAACACCCTCGCCGAAGCCCAACGCCTGACCCGCTCGTTTTCCTACAAACCGCGCCACGGCAGCAATCCGCCGCGCCCCATTCACGGCCTGTTCCTGATGGGCAGCCTCGGCACTCTGGCCCAGGCTGATCAGAGCGACATGGACGTGTGGGTCTGTCATGGGCCGGACCTGAGCGAAAGCGAGCTCGCTGAACTGCGCAAGAAATGCCAGTTGCTGGAAGTCTGGGCCGCCAGCCAGGGCGCCGAGGCGCACTTTTTCCTGATCGACCCGGCCCGCTTCGTGCTCGGCGAGCGCGATACGCAGTTGAGCTCGGAAGACTGTGGCACCACCCAGCACTATCTGCTGCTGGACGAGTTCTATCGAACCGCGATCTGGCTGGCCGGACGCACCCCCATCTGGTGGCTGGTGCCGGTCTACGAAGAGGCTGCGTACGACCGTTACACCCACACGCTGCTTTCCAAACGCTTCATCCGTGCCGACGAAACCCTGGACCTGGGGCATCTGGCGTACATCCCTCCCGGGGAGTTCATCGGTGCCGGGCTCTGGCAGCTGTTCAAAGGCATCGAATCGCCCTACAAATCAGTGCTCAAACTGCTGCTGACCGAGGTCTACGCCAGTGAACACCCGAAAGTCCACTGCCTGAGCCTGCGTTTCAAACAGGCGGTGTTTGCCAATCGACTGGACCTCGATGAACTGGACCCGTACATGGTGGTTTACCGGCGCATCGAGGAATACCTCACGGCTCGGGGCGAACCGGAGCGGCTCGAACTGGTACGTCGTGCGCTGTACCTGAAGGTCAATCGCAAGCTCACCGGCAGCAGCGGTCGCACCCAGAGCTGGCAGCGTTCGCTGCTCGAACGTCTGGCCCACGAATGGCATTGGGATCAGCGTCAGTTGGCGTTGCTCGACAGCCGCAGCCAGTGGAAAGTCCGCCAGGTCAGCGCCGAGCGCCGTGCCTTGGTCGGCGAACTGAATTACAGCTACCGCTTCCTGACACAGTTTGCCCGTAACGAGCAGACCGTCAGCCTGATCAACAAGCGCGACCTCAATGTGCTGGGCCGGCGGTTGTACGCGGCCTTCGAGCGCAAGGCAGACAAGGTCGAATGCATCAACCCGGGCATCGCCCCCGATCTGGCCGAAGACACTCTGACGCTGGTGCAGGCCCCGAACAAGAGAGAGCCGGGGCAAACCCAATGGGGTTTGTACAACGGCAGCCTGACCGTTCATGAGTGGGAGCATTTCGCGCCGATCAAGCGCAGCCGCCAGTTACTCGAACTGCTCACCTGGTGTCACCGTAACGGCGTGATCGACAGCAGCACCCGCCTGGCCCTGCACCCCGGCACCAGCGACTTGAGCGAGTTCGAACTGTTCAACCTGCTCGGCAGCCTGCAGCAAAGCATCGCCCTGCCCCTGACCACCGTCGCCGAAGAGCCTTTGCTGCGCGCCAGCGTGCCGAGCGAAATACTGATTCTGGTGAACGTCGGCGTCGATCCGCTCAAGCACCATCGCGACATGAACATCCTGATGACCACCGAGCGCACCGATTCCCTGAGCTACGCCGGCGTGCGGGAAAATCTGGTGCTGACCCTGGATCAGGTCACGCTAAACAGCTGGAACGAGGTGCTGGTCAGCCGCTTTGACGGTCCCCATGCCCTGCTCGACTGCCTGCGCGATTACCTCAACAACCTGCCGGACGGGCCACAGCAGCCCAAGCTGCGGGTACGTTGCTTCTGCCACAACCGCGCGCAATTCATAGCCCGACGAGTCGAAGAAGTTCTCGATACCGCGCAAAACCTGCTGCTGAGCAAACTCAATCATCGCTACCTGATTCAGGTCCAGCAGCATTACCACGTGCTGGAGCTGGTGCCCGGCCAGGTCAATCACGTTGCCCTCGCCACGCTGCCGGCGCTGTTTGACTACCTTGGCGAAGAGCTGGCCAGCTACAGCCCGCTGCATCTGGACCCGATGGCACTGGAAGACCACGACCTGGCGCTGATCCTGCCCATGGGGCAACCCGACTGCGTTCAGGTGTTCTACCGGATCAACGAACACCAGGCCGATCTGTACGTACTGGATGAGTTCAATGCCTTGTGGCAACAACGCTTGCCCTATCACGACGAACAAAGCCTGCTGGTGCCGCTGCAACGTTTTCTGCAATCGATCCAGTACCGGCGCGACGCCTTGCTACCGATGGACGCCGCCCAGCCGCTGAGCCTGGAGACTTTGTATTACCAGTTATTGCCTTCAGGCTCCGCGCGGGCGCGTCGGGTCGAAGCCCGACCGGCGCCGCAAACCCCGGTCAACAAACCGTTCTATGACGTGCAGGCGATCGTCGGCAAAGCCGCACCAGGACAGGTGCAAGTCACGCTGTATTGCAATCAGCGGGAATTTTCAGAGCTGGAACATGGCGACCAACTGTTCAGCGTGGTCGCCCGGGAAATCGTCGAACAGCGCCGCGAGACCGAACGCTATCGCTGCTACATCACCGACCTGGACCTGTCGGGCCTGCTCGGTGATGGTCAGAGTTCAAGCAATCTGTATTTGCGCTACAAGGCCGACCTGGAGCGCGCATTGAACGAGGCGCTCGAGCAGGTCTGAGGGGTTCATTCCGGGAACGCGCCGCCATTGGCAGGCTGCGATTCAACTTCCAGCAGGGTCAGTTTGAGGGTCTTGCCACCCGGTGCCGGCCAGTCGATGTGCTGGCCAACCTTCAGGCCGAGCAACGCACTGCCCACCGGCGCCAGAATGGAAATCCTGCCTTCGTCGGCGTTGGCATCCTTGGGGTAGACCAGGGTCAGGTGGTAGTCCTTGCCACTGCTTTCTTCGCGGCAATGCACTTTAGAATTCATGGTCACGACATCGGCCGGCACCTCTTCGTGACCGACCAGGGTATCGGCGCGATCCAGTTCGGTTTGCAGCGCGATAACGCCCGGCAGCGAGTCATCCAGGCTGTCGATCAGGCGCTCCAGACGTTGCACGTCCAGACGGGTAAGGGTGATGGAAGGTGCGGTCATGATCAGGGCAGACTCCTTTCTTCTGCACGAAAAAAGCAAAACCCCGCCAGAAAAAGGCGGGGTTTTCACGAGCCTCGATGGGTTGAGGCGTATCTGGACACTATCACAGCTCAATAAATAAACAAGCCGGGGGCGACCACGGCCCAGCGCTGACCATTGCTCCCGCTGGGGCGCGGAGTGGCCCTAAAAACCTTGCGGCTGCTTCGCACCCGAGCGGGAGCAAGCTCCTTCGCCACAAAAGCCCTTAAGACAAGATCTTGCGTTGTACAGCCTGCGCACAAATCACCCGCCGCCGCTCATCATCGGCCGAGCGCCATTCGCGGATATCTTCGACATGCCGAAAACACCCCAGGCAAACCTTCTGCTCATCCAGCCGGCACACACCGCTGCACGGCGAAGGCACTGCCGGGCTGACGTTGCTATAGAGCGGTTTGGGCGGGCGAACGGGCGCAGGCTGGGTCACGATCTCACAGACCTTCGAAATCGAGTTCGACGTCGGCTTGCTGCTTGACGATGCGCTCGAGCATCTCACCCAGTTGCTCGTCGCTCTTGTCACACATCCAGCGCTTGCTCTCTTCGTCATAGTCGAAGTGGAAACCGCCGGACACCGCCGCCAACCACAATTGCCGCAACGGCTCCTGGCGACTGAAGATCAACTGGCTGCCGTTTTCAAACTTGACGGTGAGCACACCGGCCGAGCTCTCCAGATCGATATCCAGGTCACTCTCATCGAAAATATCCTCCAGCGTCTGCTGGGTGGCATCGACCAGGTCGTGAAAACGGGCTTCAGTCAAACTCATTACGGGAACCTCAAAAAGTGTCTACTCACGCTCAAGCGCCGCAAGATACGGGCGAGCCCCGATGATTGCAAAGAATAACCACCAAGGACGAGGTGCGGTACGAAATATCCCTGCGCAACGCAGGACAAGTTACTGCGCCACAGTCAAAGGCCCGCCGGACGGGAGCCGCGTCACATAGGCAAGCTGCCGGGTGGCCGGTATACTCCGGCGCAATTAACGCATTTTCAAGGATTTCGCCATGAAGCGCCTGATCTCTTCCCTTGCTGCGCTCGTCGCGGTTGCCTGCCTGGTATCGGCCTGTGGTCAAAAAGGCCCGCTGTACCTGCCCGATGACAGCCAGGATCCTGCAGAGCAGGCCAAGTCGTCGCAACAGTCTCCGTCGAAAGCACACAAACACGACGTCTACCAATAAGGGAACGCCATGGACGCTTTTAACTACCGTGACGGTGAGCTGTTCGCGGAAGGTGTTGCCCTGTCCGCCATCGCCGAACGCTTTGGTACACCGACCTACGTCTACTCCCGTGCCCACATCGAAGCCCAGTACCTGGCTTACGCCGATGCGCTGGCCGGCACGTCTCACCTGGTCTGCTTTGCGGTCAAGGCCAACTCCAACCTGGGTGTACTGAATGTCCTGGCCCGTTTGGGCGCCGGTTTCGACATCGTTTCCCGTGGCGAGCTGGAGCGTGTACTGGCCGCTGGCGGCAGCCCCGAAAAGATCGTGTTCTCCGGTGTCGGCAAGACCCGTGACGACATGCGTCGCGCCCTGGAAGTCGGCGTGCACTGCTTCAACGTCGAATCCACCGACGAGCTCGAGCGTCTGCAAGTAGTCGCCGCCGAGCTGGGCGTTCGCGCGCCGATCTCGCTGCGCGTCAACCCGGACGTCGATGCCGGCACGCACCCGTACATTTCCACCGGTCTCAAAGAAAACAAGTTCGGCATCGCCATCGCCGACGCCGAAGACGTGTACGTCCGCGCCGCGCAACTGCCTAACCTGGAAGTGGTCGGCGTCGATTGCCACATCGGCTCGCAACTGACCACCCTGCCGCCCTTCATCGATGCCCTCGACCGCCTGCTGGGCCTGGTCGACCGCCTCGGCGATTGCGGCATCTACCTGCGCCACATCGATCTGGGTGGCGGTCTGGGCGTGCGTTATCGCGATGAAGAGCCGCCATTGGCCGCCGACTACATCAAGGCCGTGCGCGAACGTCTCGACGGTCGTGACCTGGCGCTGGTGTTCGAGCCAGGCCGCTTCATCGTTGCCAACGCCGGCGTGCTGCTGACCCAGGTCGAGTACCTCAAGCACACCGAACACAAAGACTTCGCCATCGTCGATGCGGCCATGAACGACCTGATCCGCCCGGCGCTGTACCAGGCCTGGATGGACGTTACCGCCGTGCGCCCTCGCGATACCGCCGCGCGTGCCTACGACATCGTCGGCCCGATCTGCGAAACCGGCGACTTCCTGGCCAAGGATCGTCAACTGGCGCTGGAAGAAGGCGACCTGCTGGCCGTGCATTCGGCCGGTGCCTACGGGTTTGTCATGAGTTCCAACTACAACACTCGCGGCCGCGCCGCTGAAGTGTTGGTGGACGGTGATCAGGCAATCGAAGTGCGTCGCCGCGAGACGGTAGCCGAGTTGTTTGCTGGCGAAAGCCTGCTGCCGGAGTAACCCCATGCTGCTGCGTTTTACCAAGATGCACGGCCTGGGCAATGACTTCATGGTTCTCGACCTGGTCAGCCAGCACGCGCACATCCTGCCCAAGCATGCCAAGCAATGGGGCGATCGGCACACCGGCATCGGGTTCGACCAGTTGCTGATCGTCGAGGCGCCCAGCAACCCGGACGTGGATTTCCGCTATCGGATCTTCAACGCCGACGGCTCCGAAGTGGAACAGTGCGGTAACGGCGCTCGATGCTTCGCCCGCTTCGTGCTCGACAAGCGCCTGACCGCCAAGCGGCAGATTCGCGTCGAGACCAAAAGCGGCATCATCGAACTGGACATCCGCAACGATGGCCAGATCAGCGTCAACATGGGCGCCCCGCGCCTGGTGCCGGCCGAGATTCCGTTCGAAGCCCCAAGCCAGGCCCTGAGCTATCAGGTCGACGTCGACGGCACCATGGTCGAACTGGCTGCGGTGTCCATGGGCAACCCCCATGCCGTGTTGCGGGTCAACGACATCAACAAAGCACCGGTGCATGAACTGGGGCCGAAAATCGAACATCACCCGCGCTTTCCGGCACGGGTCAATGTCGGTTTTCTCCAGGTCATCGACCGGAACCGCGCGCAGTTGCGCGTCTGGGAACGCGGGGCCGGGGAAACCCAGGCCTGCGGAACCGGCGCTTGTGCTGCCGCGGTGGCCGCGATCAGCCAGGGGTGGATGGATTCGCCGCTATTGATCGACCTGCCCGGCGGGCGCCTGTCCATTGAATGGGCAGGCCCTGGCCAACCGGTCATGATGACCGGCCCGGCAGTACGCGTATACGAAGGACAAGTGCGTCTTTGAGTGAGCGAAATCCATGACCGACAAGCCCCAGGTTCCCGCCCTACAGCCCGACGAATCCCCTTCCGAAAGCCTTGAGGCGGCGGCGATTGCCGCGTACCTGGAGGCTCATCCGGATTTCTTCATCGAGCATGAAGAACTGCTCCCGGCCCTGCGCATTCCGCACCAGCGCGGCGACACCATTTCGCTGGTCGAACGCCAGATGACAATTCTGCGCGATCGCAACATCGAGTTGCGTCATCGTCTCTCGCACTTGATGGACGTGGCCCGCGACAACGATCGCCTGTTCGACAAGACCCGCCGTCTGATTCTCACGTTGATGGACGCGACCAGCCTGGAAGACGTGGTGATCGGCGTCGAAGACAGCCTGCGCCAGGACTTTCAGGTGCCCTTCGTCAGCCTGATCCTGCTGGGCGACAACCCGATGCCGGTAGGCCGCTGGGTCACCCACGCCGACGCACAAACGGCCATCGGCGGCCTGCTCTCGGAAGACAAGAGCGTCTGCGGCAGCCTGCGTGAGCATGAACTGGACTTCCTGTTCGGCGAAGAACAGCGCAAGCAGATCGGCTCCACCGCCGTCGTCGCCATCAGCCACCAGGGCATCCACGGTGTTCTGGCCATCGCCAGCCGCGATCCGCAGCACTACAAGAGTTCGGTGGGCACGTTGTTCCTCAGCTACATCGCCGAAGTCATGGGCCGCGTACTGCCACGGGTCAACAACTCCCTGCGCTCGGTACGCTGATCGTGGAACGGCAACTGGACGCTTACTGCGAACACCTGCGCAGTGAGCGGCAAGTGTCGCCGCATACGCTGTACGCCTACCGCCGCGACCTCGATAAAGTGCTTGGCTGGTGCGTCAAACAGAACATCGGCAGCTGGGCCGCACTGGATATCCAGCGGCTGCGCAGCCTGATCGCCCGTCTGCATGCACAAGGCCAATCGTCCCGCAGCCTGGCACGGCTACTGTCGGCGGTGCGCGGGCTCTATCATTATCTGAACCGCGAAGGCCTGTGCGACCACGATCCGGCCAACGGCCTGGCACCGCCCAAAGGCGAGCGTCGTCTGCCGAAAACCCTCGACACCGACCGTGCGCTGCAACTGCTGGAAGGCGCGGTAGAGGATGATTTCCTGGCCCGTCGGGATCAGGCGATTCTGGAGTTGTTCTACTCCTCCGGCTTGCGGCTTTCGGAGCTGACCGGGCTCAACCTCGATCAGCTGGACCTGGCTGACGGCATGGTCCAGGTCCTCGGTAAAGGCAGCAAGACCCGGCTGTTGCCAGTGGGTAAAAAGGCTCGCGAAGCACTGGAACTGTGGCTGCCGTTGCGGGCCATGACCAACCCGGCGGACGACGCAGTGTTTGTCAGCCAGCAAGGTCGGCGCCTCGGTCCTCGGGCGATTCAGGTGCGGGTCAAGGCCGCCGGCGAGCGCGAGCTGGGGCAGAACCTGCACCCGCACATGTTGCGACACTCTTTCGCCAGCCATTTGCTGGAGTCCTCTCAGGACTTGCGCGCCGTGCAAGAGCTACTCGGCCACTCAGACATCAAGACCACCCAAATCTACACCCATCTGGACTTCCAGCACCTGGCGACGGTCTACGACAGCGCCCATCCACGGGCCAAACGCATTAAAGGCGATGATTCATGACCATCCAACTGATCACCTTCGACCTCGACGACACCCTGTGGGACACCGCCCCGGTAATCGCCAGCGCCGAAGCCATATTGCGTGAATGGCTGACCGAGCATGCGCCGAACCTGGGCGCGGTGCCGGTGGAGCATTTGTGGTCGATTCGCGAGCGGGTGTTGAGCAACGAGCCGAACCTCAAGCACCGAATCAGTGCGCTGCGTCGGCGGGTGCTTTTTCATGCTCTGGAAGAGGCTGGTTACGACCATGGTCAAGCCTCAGACCTGGCTGATCAAAGTTTTGAAGTGTTTCTGCATGCCCGGCATCAATTGGAAGTTTTCCCCGAAGTCGAGCCGACGCTGGAGACACTCGCCAAGCACTACGCCCTCGGTGTAGTGACCAACGGCAACGCCGATGTGCGCCGACTGGGCCTGGCGGATTACTTCAGGTTTGCCCTGTGCGCCGAAGACATCGGCATCGCCAAACCGGATGCGCGACTGTTTCATGAAGCGTTGCAACGGGGCGGCGCGACCGCCGAAACCGCGGTGCATATCGGCGATCATCCTGGTGATGACATTGCCGGAGCACAGCAGGCGGGGTTGCGAGCGATCTGGTTTAACCCGGCGGGCAAAGTGTGGGAAGCCGAGAAGGCGCCGGATGCCGAGATTCGCAGTTTGACCGAGTTGCCTGCACTGCTCGCCCGCTGGAACTCAGTCGATATTTGAGGTGCTGCGATCTTTTGATTTTCACCCATGAAAAAGCCCGCAGCGACGGCGGGCTTTTTTCAGCAAGCAGGAAGCAGGCGCTTAGATAGGCCGGCTGCCGTACTTGTTATCAGGCTTCTTGGGAGGATCGGCGACCACATTGGCCTCCACTTCCTGCACCTTGCCGCCCCGTGCCAGAAACTCTTCCATGGCCTTGGCCAGGGCATCGCGTTCCTTGTTCTTGGCTTCAACGCTCGGCAGCTCATCGACCGATACCGCTGCCTTGGCTTTGCCTTTGGCAGTCGGAACGGGCACATCACCGCCGTCGTCTTCAGCGACGTCTTCAGCCGCCGCTTCCAGGCCTTCTTCGGTTTCGTCGTCGTCGCCTACTTCGAGGTCGTCGTTTTCCAGATCATCGTCGCTCATGTTCTACCTCATGACTTGCGAAAAGCAGATTAGTTATAGCCCAGCTTTGCCTTCTGTCGAAGGCCGCCGGAAAAAATTCAACCACCGCTGGTGACCAGCGGTTTATTCCCCTTCACCGTGCACGGTGGCGAGGACTTTACGGGCACCGCCATGATCACGGTGCTCGCCCAGATAAACGCCTTGCCAGGTTCCCAACGCCAGTCGGCCTGCCGAGATCGGCAAACTGAGCTGACAGCCAAGTACGCTGGCCTTGAAGTGCGCCGGGAGGTCGTCCTGGCCTTCGTCGTTATGCTCATAGTCGTCCGTTCCTTGTGGGATCAGACGATTGAAAAATCGTTCGAAGTCGCGACGTACCGCCGGATCGGCGTTCTCGTTGATGGTCAACGACGCCGAGGTATGCTGTAGCCACAAATGCAACAGACCGACCCGACACGCCTTGAGTTCAGGCAAGCCGGCGAGTAACTCGTCCGTTACCAGATGAAAGCCCCGGGGCCGTGCCCGCAGGGTAATCAGAGTCTGTTGCCACATACAGTTCTCCGCACGTTCGGGGCGCATTCTAGCGCGCTCTGGGAAAAAACAAAGGCCCTAATATTCCTTCAATCGTGTAAGCCATTGGCCGCAGAAAAACACCCGTTGTAAACGCCCCTGAACGTGTATGAAAAAACCTTTCAGCCTTTCCTTCACTGACAAAATCAAGACAAAAAAATACCCGGCAAGCCGGGCATTTTTTATAGGCGTGCTTACAAGTTGTAGCCGCGTTCGTTGTGCAGCGCCAGATCGATGCCGACTGCTTCTTCTTCCTCGGTGATGCGCAGACCCATGACAGCGTCCAGCACCTTGAGGATGATGAAGGTGACGATCGCGGTGTAGATCACCGTGAAGCCCACGCCTTTGCACTGAATCCAGACTTGAGCCGCGATGTCGGTGACGGTGCCGAAACCACCCAGGGACGGTGCAGCGAACACACCCGTCAGGATCGCGCCGAGGATACCGCCGATACCGTGCACGCCAAAAGCGTCGAGGGAGTCGTCGTAACCCATTTTGCGTTTCAGAGTCGTGGCGCAGAAGAAGCACACCACGCCCGCCGCCAGACCGATGATCATCGAGCCCATCGGGCCAACGGTACCCGCCGCCGGAGTGATCGCAACCAGACCGGCCACCACGCCCGAAGCGATACCCAGTGCGCTCGGTTTGCCGTGGGTCAGCCATTCGGCAAACATCCAGCCCAAGGCTGCGGCGGCGGTAGCGATCTGAGTCACCAGCATGGCCATACCGGCAGTGCCGTTGGCTGCGGCAGCGGAACCGGCGTTGAAACCGAACCAGCCAACCCAGAGCATCGCGGCACCCATAAGGGTATAGCCGAGGTTGTGCGGAGCCATCGGGGTGGTTGGGAAGCCTTTACGCTTGCCCAGTACCAGACAGGCGATCAGCCCGGCCACACCGGCGTTGATGTGCACCACGGTGCCGCCTGCGAAGTCGAGCACGCCCCAGTCGCCCAACAGCGAACCCGGACCGCTCCAGACCATGTGCGCAATCGGCGCGTAAACCAGGGTGAACCAGATCCCCATGAACACCAGCATTGCGGAGAACTTCATCCGCTCGGCGAAAGCACCGACGATCAGCGCGGGGGTGATGATGGCGAAGGTCATCTGATAGGTGACAAACACCGCCTCGGGAAACAGCGCCGCGGGGCCGGTAATACTGGCAGGCGTGATGCCGGCGAGGAATGCCTTGGCGAAGCTGCCGACAAACGAATTGAGGTTGACGACGTTAGCTTCCATACCCGTTGTGTCAAACGCCATGCTGTAGCCGTAAAGGAACCACAGGATGGTGACCAGGCCGGTAATGGCGAAGCATTGCATCATCAACGAAAGAACGTTTTTGGAACGAACCATGCCGCCGTAGAACAGCGCGAGGCCGGGGATGGTCATGAACAGCACAAGGGCTGTCGAGGTCATCATCCAGGCGGTATCGCCGGAATTGAGGACTGGAGGCGCCACCGGATCTGCCGCCATGGCCAGGCCAGGCATTACGATGGACAACAGGGCTCCTAGCCCTGCGAATTTACGCAGAGTCATTTTGTTTTCTCCTGGGGCGTTGGGTTTGTGGCGGCTTAGATTGCGTCGGTATCGGTTTCGCCGGTACGGATGCGAATCGCCTGTTCCAGATTGACCACGAAGATCTTGCCGTCACCGATCTTGCCGGTGTTGGCGGCCTTGGTTATCGCCTCGATAACCCGGTCCAGATCCTTGTCGTCAATGGCGACATCGATCTTCACCTTAGGCAGAAAATCGACCACGTACTCCGCGCCGCGATACAGCTCGGTGTGACCCTTCTGCCGACCGAAGCCTTTGACCTCAGTAACGGTAATGCCCTGCACGCCGATCTCGGACAGCGACTCGCGCACGTCGTCCAGTTTGAACGGTTTGATGATGGCAGTGACTAGCTTCATGAAAACTCTCTCCCGAATTGGTGGACTTGCCCCAGGAAAACAAACCCGACTCAAGTCTAAGCGCAGTGCCTGGCTTTGTAACGCATCGTCGGCCTTACCTGCCCATCCGACGCCAGCTAACCACTCCGCACGAAACTTCCCCCGTTCCGCTTGGCGCACTGCATTCGTCACAGCGACTGCATCAGTGCATGGGTCACCAGCGACTAAGCAGAAAGCTTGCCATCTATCCAAAACCCATTGATTTCAAGCCCTTGGCCGCTAACGCAGACCTCTCCAGCCGATTGACGCCACGGTTACGCACAACAACAGTGCGTGGCTGTCCACTCGCATGCGCGAAAAGCGTGCATCCCAGCCTTCGAGATTGACTATAGACACTGCGTGGTACACTGCCCGCCATTGTTGACAGGACATTTCCCATGCTCGCGCCCAAAGACTTCCTCGACGCCCTGAGCGGCACCGCCTCCCGCCTCTTCAGCGGCGACACCCCACTGCCGAAAAGCGAAATCGAAAGCCAGTTCAAGGCTTTGTTGCAGAGCGGCTTCAGCAAGCTGGACCTGGTAAGCCGTGAAGAATTCGACAGCCAGATGGTTGTGCTGGCGCGGACCCGCGCCCGGTTGGAGAGCTTGGAGGCGAAAGTGGCGGAGCTGGAAGCGAAGCTCAATCCACCTGCTGACACCGAGTAACCTGATCGTTCCCGTGCTCTGCGTGGGAACGCCGCCAGGGACGCTCCAGATGTGACGCAGAGCGTCACGGGATGGTTCCCACGCAGAGCGTGGGAACCATCGTTCAAGCGTGCTTCGCGGACGCTGCAGTCTTTTTAAGTACCCGAAGCTCAACCACGCTCGATTTCGGCCCTGCGCTGATCGTAGGTCGATTGCAGTTTTAACCAGAATCCGGGCGTGGTTTTCAGGTAGCGCGATAGCTTCTTTGTGAGCTCAGGACTAATACCTCTCTCCTGCATGAAAAGGGCACTCACTTCATCCGTGCCTTCATTCAACACGCTAGCCAGACCAGTCGCCGTAATGCCCAGAGGCTCTAGAAACTCCTTTTCAAGGATTTCGCCAGGATGAATCGGCCGCATTCCAGAATTGCTCATCTCCCCTCCTTAGGGCTTGATCAGCTGTGATCATAAGCATCCCCCCCGATCCGACAAGAGCGTCCGAACTCTTTCACCGAAGTCCTTCATCTATCCAGGCCCGGTCCTACAAAGAAATCTAGCTCCTCGGTTGATTACGCCCAAATACCAGCCGCGACGTAACCTTTGTAGCAGCTGCCGAAGGCTGCGTTCGACTGCGCAGCAGTCGTAAATCCAAGTTGTACGGTCTGCCTGATCCACCGCGTGATCTGATTTTACGACTGCTGCGCAGCCGTGCGCCGGCTCCGCCAGCTGCTACGGATCGTGTTATGGCTTAACTGGCTGGAATCAACTCACCGGCCCCAGCAACATCCTGCGAAAGTTTGGCGGCTCTTCTGCCACGTTACTCCTACTACGCTTTAAAAAAGCCGCAGGAAGCGGTTCCCCGTCAGCTCAAGGAACGACCATGTCCCTATCCATCGTCCACAGCCGCGCCCAGATTGGTGTGGATGCGCCCGCCGTCACCGTAGAAGTGCATCTGGCCAACGGCTTGCCGTCGCTGACCATGGTCGGGCTGCCCGAGGCGGCGGTGAAGGAAAGCAAGGATCGGGTGCGTAGCGCGATCATCAATTCGGGGCTGCAATTTCCGGCGCGGCGCATCACCTTGAATCTCGCACCCGCCGATTTACCGAAGGACGGCGGGCGGTTCGATCTGGCGATTGCCTTGGGGATTCTGTCGGCCAGCGTGCAGGTGCCGACGTTGACGCTGGATGACGTGGAGTGCCTGGGAGAGCTGGCGCTGTCGGGCGCGGTGCGTGCGGTTCGCGGGGTTTTGCCGGCGGCGCTGGCGGCGCGCAAGGCCGGGCGCACGCTGGTAGTCCCGCGAGCGAACGCTGAAGAAGCCTGCCTGGCGTCGGGGTTGAAGGTGATTGCGGTGGATCATCTGCTTCAAGCGGTCGCGCATTTCAATGGTCACACGCCCATCGAACCCTACGCTTCCAACGGTTTGCTCTACGCCAGCAAACCCTATCCCGACTTGAATGAAGTTCAGGGACAACTTGCGGCCAAGCGAGCCTTGCTGATTGCAGCGGCGGGGGCTCATAACCTGCTGTTCAGCGGTCCGCCGGGGACGGGGAAAACGTTGTTGGCGAGTCGTCTGCCGGGGTTGTTACCGCCATTGGCCGAGAGCGAAGCACTGGAAGTCGCGGCGATTCAATCGGTCGCCAGTTGTGTGCCGTTGAGTCATTGGCCACAGCGTCCCTTCCGACAGCCACACCACTCCGCCTCAGGCCCGGCACTGGTGGGTGGCGGCTCGAAACCGCAACCCGGCGAAATCACCCTCGCCCACCATGGCGTGTTGTTCCTCGATGAGCTTCCAGAGTTTGATCGCAAGGTATTGGAGGTGTTGAGAGAGCCATTGGAATCCGGCCACATCGTGATTTCCCGCGCCAAGGACCGCGTACGCTTTCCGGCGCGCTTTCAATTGGTGGCTGCGATGAATCCCTGCCCCTGTGGATATCTTGGCGAGCCAAGCGGCCGTTGTTCCTGTACGCCGGACATGGTGCAGCGCTATCGCAACAAGCTGTCGGGGCCGCTGCTGGACCGCATCGATCTGCACCTGACGGTTGCTCGGGAGGCCACGGCGTTGAATCCTGCGTTGAAACCCGGCGACGATACAGCCACCGCCGCCGAGTTGGTTGCTGATGCAAGAGAGCGGCAACACAAACGCCAGGGTTGCGCCAATGCCTTCCTCGACCTGCCAGGCCTACGCCGGCACTGTAAGTTATCCACAGCCGATGAAAACTGGCTGGAATCCGCCTGCGAGCGTTTAACGCTGTCGTTGCGAGCGGCCCATCGACTGCTCAAGGTCGCGCGCACGCTGGCGGACCTTGAGCAGGCTGACGGGATCAGACGCGAACACCTGGCCGAAGCGCTGCAATATCGGCCAACAACGCTCTAGTCCGTGTCACCCCTTGGTCAGATCAACCAACGGCGTCTGCCGCACTTCAGTCTCGCGCCCGCCCTGAATCTCGCTCACCCGTTTCAACGCCTTATCCACAGCCGCCTTATCCGCCAACAAGCTGTAGCTGATACGGAACTGCTTCTGTTCCTTCGGCGCAATTGTCGGCACCAGGTTCAGTGGCCGCTGATACCGGCGGTTATAGGAAAAGCTCGTTCCCGGCTCCAGCCCCGTAACATAGCCCTGGCCCTGGGTATCGGTGTTTTTCCACAGGGAGAACACCGGCAGTGTTTGAGTGTTGAAGCCGACCGAGACACCCAGGCTGCCGGCCTTGTTATGCAGCACGGTCAACGTATCGCCCTTGGCATCGGCATACGGCACCACGTTGTAAACCGTTTCGTCGTAGTCCTTGGTCGGTGCGCGGTAGGTTTGCCAGTCCGGCAAATCGCCCTTGGCTTTGTCGTTGAACGGCGACACTTGCTTCACCGGCGCGGCGAAGCGGGCGCCCTGTTCCAGGAACGGGGTGCTGAAGTTGCTGTGATACAGCGCTTGGTATTCCTTCGGATAATCACCGTTGTTGGTCAGAGTGTCGTTGAGGGCGAACACAACGCTGCCGGGGTCGGTGACCAGTTCGGTCGCGACGGAGAAGTCGACTTTCTTGAATGCCTGCTCTTTCAGTTCACCGCGCAGACTGATGGCGTATGGCGGTTTTTCATCAATGTGCAGGGTGACTTTGTTGGCCGGGATGTTGGCGGCGCGACCGTGCAGGGTCAGCAGCTCGCCATTGTCCATGCCGGGATGGCCGACCCATTCGTAGCCGCAGCGGGTGACCAGTTCATTGAAACCTTCCAGCCAGCCCAGGCCACCGCGGCCGTTGAGTTCGATGAAGGACGGGTTGACCACTTCCTTGACCGGCGAATCCCAGCCCATGCGCACATTGCCGACCGAAGCTTGCAGCACGTTCATGCCGCGAGTCGGCACCACCGAGAGTTTCATCGCGCCATTATCGATGTCGACAATGCTGACGCCCTCCTGCCGACCGCCATGCAAGGTGCGCAGGGTCACGGAGAAGGGCTTGTCGGTTTTCACGCCGAGTTGCTGGCTGGTGATCTGCCAGTTCTGGGCGGCTTTGTCGGTATCGAGCAGGACGTAATCCCAGGCCATGGCGTGGGAAGCAGCGGACAGTGCGCTGAGGGCAACGAAGAGTTTGAGCGGGGTCATGGCAGCAGCCTTTCTTGGAGTTGTGCCATTTTTATAAACTTGAAGAAACGTTTCAGCAAGCATAAAAATCAAGATCACGACGGCAAATGCCAAATGATCGTCGATACGGGGCTTGTGGATAACGCGCAGAATCGAGTTGATGCCATCGCGAGCCTGCTCGCGATGGCTGTTTCGGAGGTGCCTCAGCGGAACCGGTCAACCTCATGCCGCAAGTCCGCCGCGAGCTTCTCCAGCTCTTTGGCAGTCACCGCCAGGTTCGACACCACTTCCCGCTGCTCACTGTTCGCCAAGGCAATGCTTTGCAGGTTGCTGCTGAGCAAGGTCGCGGTGCTGCTTTGCTCCTGGGTCGCGGTGGTGATGGCGGCGAATTGCTGACCGGCCGAGCGACTTTGCTCATCGATTCGCGCCAGGGCTGAGGCGACGTTGGCGTTGCGCGACAAGCCTTCCTGCATCAGCACGTTACCCTGCTCCATGGTGCTGATCGCGTTGCCGGTTTCCTGCTGGATACTTTGGATCATCCCGGAAATTTCGTCAGTGGCCTGGCGAGTGCGTGAAGCCAGGTTGCGCACCTCATCGGCCACCACCGCAAACCCACGACCTTGTTCACCGGCACGGGCGGCTTCGATGGCAGCGTTGAGCGCCAGCAAATTGGTTTGCTCGGCGATCGCGGTGATCACCCCGACGATGCCGCCGATTTCCTGGGAGCGCTGACCCAAGGTGTTGATTACCGTCGCGGTGCTGTTCAGCGCACCGGCGATTTGCTCCAGGGATGAGGACGCTTCGTCCATCGACGTACGACCGATCTGGGTTTGCTGTGCGTTTTCCTGCGCCAGGCGCTGGGTGTTGCCCATGTTGTCGGCGATGTTCAGCGAGGTGGCGCTGAATTCTTCCACGGCGCCGGCCATGCTGGTGATTTCGCCGGACTGCTGCTCCATCCCTTCATAGGCACCGCCAGACAGACCGGACAACGCCTGGGCGCGGCTGTTGACCTCTTCCGAGGCTCTACGAATGTGCTCGACCATGGTCGACAAGGCCTGGCTCATCTGGTTGAAAGCGCGGGCCAACTGACCGATTTCGTCGTTGCTCGACACGTTCAGGCGCACGCTCAAATCACCGGCACCCAAGGCTTCGGCCTGACGCACCAGATCCCCCAGCGGCGCCAGTTTGCTGCGCAACAACCAGACCGCCGAACCCACCGCAAGCAACATCGCCAACAGACTGCCGATGGCCAGGCGAATGCCGACGCTCCAGGTCACCGCGCGGATTTCCGCTTTCGGCATGCTCGCCACCACCGACCACGGCCCGCCTTCGAACGGTACGGCAATGCTGTAGAAGTCTTGCGACTTGTCGCTCCAGAAATCGCCCTTGCCCGGTGTCTTGGCCAGACCGACGATGGCCGGTGCTGCCACGTCCAACGCTTGCACACCGGCGATCGGCACCAGCCATTTGTTCTGCTCATCGAGCAGCGCCAGGGAGCCGGTCTGGCCGATGCGGAAGCGCTTGAGGTTTTCGAACTGGGCGTTCTGGGCGTCGGTGTAATCGAATCCTACGAACAGCACGGCAATCACCTTACCGCCGCTGTCGCGTACGGGGGTGTACTGAGTCATGTAGGACCGTTCGAAGAGCAAGGCGCGACCGACGTAGCTCTGCCCGGCCATCAAGCGCGCATAAGCCGGGTGAGCGTGATCCAGCAATGTGCCGATGGCCCGGGTGCCGTCCTGTTTGCTCAGGGACGTGCTGACCCGGATGAAGTCTTCGCCACTGCGCACGAACAGCGTCGCAACGCCGGCAGTCATTTGCTTGAACTCATCCACTTCCTTGAAGTTGTTGTTCAACACTTCGCCACCCAGGTGCAGGCCCGGGGTCTGCACGCCCGCCACGGTCACCGGCTCATCCGGATGCACGCTCAAACCGGCGCTGAAGCGCTTCTCGAACAGGCCGCTGAGGCGCTGGGTACTCTCACGCAACGTGCCGTGGAACGTGCTCAGCTGATCGGCCAGCAGCCGCGCCTCGCTGGCCAGGTGCTCTTCGCGGGTGGCGAGGTTGGCGGCGTCCAGCGAGCGCAGGGCAAACACGGTGCTGCCGCTGATGACAATCGCCAGTATCACGGCAAGCGCAAGACCCAGCTGTGAGGCAATCCGAGCACGAGGTTGAGACATGACAGCTCCTGACCCAGTGGGCCGGATCATCCTGATCCCGTCGCACTCGGCTAAATTTCTGATAGAGGGGAAAACGTGGAGCCTGGTACGAAGGTTCCATCAGCAGATTTTCGGCGGCAAAGCCGAATACTTGAGTGATTAACGGGGATATGGCTCAAGGCCGCCATCGCAGCGGCTCCATCGATTCAACCCAGGCGTTCGACATCCGGTAATTCCATGGCCCGGACTTCGCCTTGCAGGAAATCGCTGAGCCGGCGCAAACGTTCACCTCCCGGGCGGGTTTTCGGCCAGACCAGGTAATAATTCTCACCACTGGCGACGGCCGTCGGCCACGGCAAACTCAGACGTCCCTGCGCGACATCCTCCGCCACCATCAGCAAATCACCCATGGACACGCCGTAGCCACGGGCGGCAGCGATCATGCCCAGTTCCAGGGTGTCGAACACCTGCCCGCCCTTGAGCGAGACCTGATCGCTCAGGCCCATGCGCTCCAGCCAGTTGCGCCAGTCACGGCGGTCCGGCGTCGGGTGCAGCAGTTCGGTGCTGGCCAGGCGCGCAACGTCCCACGGTTGATCCTTCAGCAGATTCGGCGCGCCCACCGGAATCAACTCTTCGGGGAACAGCAAAGTCGTCTCCCAGTCCGGTGGAAAATGCCCGTTGCTGAGGATGACGGCGCAGTCGAAGGGTTCGTGGTTGAAGTCCACCGTATCAACGTCCATCCAGGCGCTGGTCAATTGCACCTCGTTCCCCGGTCGCAGGTGGCGAAACCGACTGAGCCGCGCCAACAGCCAGCGCATGGTCAGGGTCGACGGGGCTTTCATGCGCAGGATGTCGTCTTCGGCGCGCAAGGTGTTGCAGGCCCGCTCAAGGGCGGTGAAGCCTTCGCGAATGCCCGGCAGGATCAGCCGCGCTGACTCGGTCAGTTGCAGGTTGCGCCCGCTGCGATGAAACAGCCGACAGGCGAAATGCTCTTCGAGCGTACGAATGTGCCGGCTGACCGCACTTTGCGTGATCGACAACTCTTCGGCGGCGCGGGTAAACGAACTATGCCGCGCCGCCGCTTCGAATGCTCGAAGGGCATACAAGGGAGGGAGACGACGAGACATTGGGAAACCTCCTATAGCGCGATTGCCTCAACTTATCAGAAAGTCCCGAGCATGAGTTTTAATCATGCTACCCATCCTTTTTATCCCTTTGTGGAAACCCCGCAGAGCGCCGAGAATCGACGCTTCCTGTTCTCTCTGACAATCGAGCGTGATGATCATGCAGCATCCAGCGCGTATTGAACTCTGGGCCATCCTGCGGCTGGCGGGGCCGTTGATTGCCTCGCAGTTGGCGCACATGTTGATGGTCCTCACCGACACCTTGATGATGGCGCGCCTGAGTCCCGAGGCGCTGGCCGGCGGCGGTCTGGGCGCGGCGACGTATTCGTTCGTGTCGATCTTCTGCATCGGCGTGATCGCGGCGGTCGGCACCCTGGTGGCGATTCGTCAGGGCGCGGGCGACATCATCGGCGCAGCGCGGCTGACCCAGGCCGGTTTGTGGCTGGCCTGGTTGATGGCGCTGGTGGCGGGTCTGCTGCTGTGGAACCTCAAACCGGTGTTGCTGCTGTTCGGCCAGACCGCAACCAACGTCCAGGCCGCCGGCCAGTTTCTGTTGATCCTGCCGTTCGCCCTGCCCGGCTACCTGAGTTTCATGGCACTGCGCGGCTTCACCAGCGCCATCGGCCGGGCGACGCCGGTGATGGTCATCAGCCTCGGCGGCACCGTGGCCAACTTCCTGCTCAACTATGCGTTGATCACCGGCATGTTCGGCCTGCCGAAAATGGGCCTGATGGGCATCGGTCTGGTCACAGCGATCGTGGCCAACCTGATGGCGCTGGCGCTCGCGCTGCACATTCGTCGGCACCCGGCCTATGACGCTTATCCGTTGCGCCAGGGGCTGTCGCGGCCCAATCGTCAGTACTTGAAGGAATTGTGGCGCCTGGGCCTGCCGATTGGCGGCACCTATGCGGTGGAAGTCGGCCTGTTTGCCTTCGCCGCGCTGTGCATGGGCACCATGGGCAGCACGCAACTGGCGGCGCACCAGATCGCCCTGCAAATCGTCTCGGTGGCGTTCATGGTGCCGGCGGGGCTTTCCTACGCGATCACCATGCGCATCGGCCAGCATTACGGCGCCGGGCAATTGCTGGATGCGCGGCTGGCCGGACGGGTCGGGATCGCCTTCGGGGCGGTGTCGATGCTGGGGTTCGCGATGGTCTTCTGGCTACTGCCGAATCAGCTGATCGGCTTGTTCCTGGACCACAACGACCCGGCGTTTCGCCCGGTCATCGAACTGGCCGTGAGCTTGTTGGCGGTGGCGGCGTGGTTCGAGCTGTTCGACGGCACGCAAACCATTGCCATGGGCTGCATTCGCGGACTCAAGGATGCCAAGACCACGTTCCTGGTAGGTTTGGGCTGCTATTGGCTGATTGGTGCGCCGGCCGCTTGGTGGATGGCCTTCCATCTGAACTGGGGGCCGACGGGCGTCTGGTGGGGGTTGGCGCTGGGGCTGGCGTGTGCGGCGGTGAGCCTGACGCTGGCGTTTGAGTGGAAGATGACGCGGATGATTCGGCGCGAGCCATCGTCGCAGCCGAGCTTCCAAATCACCCAGCCTGATTAAACCCTGTAGGAGCGAGGCTTGCCCGCGAAGGCGGAGTGTCAGTTAACAACAATATCGACTGACACTCCGCCTTCGCGGGCAAGCCTCGCTCCTACGGTACGTTGTTAAGCCAGCACAGCCTGCTGGCTGGAGCCGAAGGTCAAATACTCAACCAACTCCGCCAACGGCAACGGCTTGCTGATCAGATACCCCTGCACCTGATCGCAACCAAATCCGCGCAACAAATCCAGCTGCTCCGGTGTTTCCACCCCTTCGGCAACCACTTCGAGGTTGAGGTTGTGCGCCAGGTTGATCATGGCGTGCACCAGTTTGCGATTCTCTTCCCGTTCTTCCATGCCGCCGACAAAGCTCTTGTCGACCTTCAACAAGGCGATCGGCAGGCTGTTCAGGTGCACGAACGATGAGAACCCGGTGCCGAAATCGTCCAGCGAAAAGCGCACACCGAGCCGTCCGAGGGCGTCCATGGTCTGCTTGACCAGGTCACTGCGACGCATCACCGCGGTTTCGGTCAGTTCGAATTCCAGCCATTGCGCCTCGACGCCACGCTCGGCAATCAACCGGCTCAGGGTCGACAGTAACTGGCTGTCCTGAAACTGCCGGAACGACAGGTTGATCGCCATGTGCAGCGCCGGCAGGCCCCGCTCACGCAACGCCTGCATGTCCCGCAGGGCTCGGGAAATCACCCAGTAACCCAGCGGCACGATCAAGCCGCTTTGCTCGGCCAGTGGCACGAATTCGCTGGGGGGCAGCAAACCGCGTTCGCCATGACGCCAGCGCACCAAGGCTTCGAGGCCGACGATCTGGCCGTCCGCAAGGTTCAGGCGTGGCTGGTAATGCAACTCCAGCTCATCGCGACGCAAGGCCCGACGCAGCTCACTTTCAAGGTCGGCGATGCTGCGGGCATTGCGATTGATCCGCTCGTTGAAGATGTGAAAGGTGCAGCCTTGAGTACTCTTGGCCTGCTGCATGGCGATGTGCGCATGCCACATCAACGGGTCGGCGCCGGCCTGCGCCCGGGCGTGAGCAATGCCGAGACTGGAACCGATCAACAGGCTTTCGCCGTCGATCCAGTAGGGCTCGGACAGGGCTTCGGTAATCCGTTCGGCCATCCATTCAGCGCGCTGAGGGGCGCGGCGGGTGTCGATCAGCAGGGCGAATTCATCGCTACCCAGCCGCGCCAGTTGATCGCCGGCCTCCAGCTGGCTTTTCAGCCGCGAGACCACTTGCAGAATCAACCGGTCGCCTGCCTGATGGCCGAGGGCGTCGTTGGCGTGTCGAAAGTTGTCGAGGTCGAGGTGACCGAGGGCCAGGCCGCGGCCGTCGTTGTCCGCCAGACGCGCCGCCAGCAAGGTCTGGAAACCCTGACGGTTGGCGATGCCGGTCAGCGGATCCTGCTCGGCCAGGCGCTGCAAGGTGTTTTCCAGCACCCCGCGCTCACGCACATGACGCAGACAGCGGCGCAACATGCCGGGATCCAGCAGGTTGCGCACCAGCCAGTCGCTCACACCGTCGGGCGGCACCAGCGGTTCGTGTTCGAGCAGCAACACCGTCGGCAGGCTGCAACGGCCGGGTGCTGGCTGCAGAGCAGGAATCGTCAACAACACCGCGCTGCGGTTGTCATCGAACAGGTTGCTGACCGACTCCCAGCTCGGCGCGCTGAGCAGCACTGCCGAACTCCCCATTGGAGCCAGACACTCGCGCAACAACGCTGCCCACGCCGGCTCTTCGGCCAGTAGCAGCAAACGCAAGGGTTCGACAGGCGTAGACAAGCTAGCTCCCTAGACTCTGCAAAGATGTAGGCGGCGCGCATTATGCCGCTCGGGTAACCAATGACCCAATATCATCGGTTATCAAACACGACTCCGAGTCTTGAATACGTACCTTAGACGCGAATTCATTGCGCATCCTGCGTGAAAGTATCAAAACCGGCAAATAGAGATCGCGTGTTGCGTCACAAGTCGGAGAGAGCAGCACAATTCTCTGAGCCTGTTAAAATGCCGGCCCATTTCGCTAACGACTCCCTGATTTCGTATGTCCCGACTCAATCCCCGGCAGCAAGAAGCCGTGAGCTACGTCGGCGGCCCTCTTTTGGTGCTCGCCGGCGCAGGCTCCGGCAAGACCAGCGTGATCACCCGCAAAATTGCGCATCTGATCCAGAGCTGCGGCATCCGTGCCCAGTACATCGTCGCCATGACCTTTACCAACAAGGCCGCGCGGGAGATGAAGGAACGGGTCGGCACGCTGCTCAAGGGCGGTGAAGGCCGCGGCCTGACGGTGTGCACCTTTCACAACCTGGGCCTGAACATCATCCGCAAGGAACATGTGCGGCTGGGCTATAAACCGGGCTTCTCGATCTTCGACGAGACCGACGTCAAAGCCCTGATGACCGACATCATGCAGAAGGAATACTCGGGCGACGACGGCGTCGACGAGATCAAGAACATGATCGGCGCCTGGAAAAACGACCTGATCCTGCCGCCCGAAGCCCTGGAAAACGCACGCAACCCCAAGGAACAGACCGCCGCCATCGTCTACACCCACTACCAGCGCACGCTCAAGGCGTTCAACGCGGTGGACTTCGACGACCTGATCCTGCTGCCGGTAAAACTGTTCCAGGAACATGACGACATCCTGGAAAAATGGCAGAACAAGGTCCGCTACCTGCTGGTGGACGAATACCAGGACACCAACGCCAGCCAGTATTTGCTGGTGAAACTGCTGATCGGCAAACGCAACCAGTTCACCGTGGTAGGCGACGACGACCAGTCGATCTACGCCTGGCGCGGCGCCCGCCCGGAAAACCTGATGCTGCTCAAGGACGATTACCCGTCCCTGAAAGTGGTGATGCTGGAGCAGAACTACCGCTCCACCAGCCGCATCCTGCGCTGCGCCAACGTGCTGATTTCGAACAACCCGCACGAATTCGAAAAGCAGCTGTGGAGTGAAATGGGTCACGGCGACGAGATCCGCGTGATCCGCTGCCGCAACGAAGACGCCGAAGCCGAGCGCGTGGCCGTGGAAATCCTCAGCCTGCACTTGCGCACCGACCGGCCCTACAGCGATTTCGCGATTCTGTATCGCGGCAACTACCAGGCCAAGCTGATCGAGCTGAAGCTGCAACATCACCAGGTGCCCTACCGACTGTCCGGCGGCAACAGCTTTTTCGGACGCCAGGAAGTGAAGGACCTGATGGCCTACTTCCGCCTGATCGTGAACCCGGACGACGACAACGCCTTCCTGCGGGTGATCAACGTCCCACGCCGGGAGATCGGTTCGACCACCCTGGAGAAGCTGGGCAACTACGCCACCGAGCGAAAAATCTCGATGTACGCCGCCACCGACGAAATCGGCCTGGGCGAACACCTGGACAGCCGCTTCACCGATCGCCTGTCGCGCTTCAAGCGCTTCATGGACAAGGTCCGCGAGCAGTGCGCCGGCGAAGACCCGATCTCCGCCCTGCGCAGCATGGTCATGGACATCGACTACGAGAACTGGCTGCGCACCAACAGCTCCAGTGACAAGGCCGCCGATTACCGCATGGGTAACGTCTGGTTCCTGATCGAGGCACTGAAGAACACGCTGGAGAAAGACGAAGACGGTGAGATGACCGTCGAAGATGCCATCGGCAAACTCGTGCTGCGCGACATGCTGGAGCGTCAGCAGGAAGAGGAAGACGGCGCCGAAGGGGTGCAGATGATGACCTTGCACGCCTCCAAGGGCCTGGAATTCCCTTACGTGTTCATCATGGGCATGGAAGAGGAAATCCTCCCGCACCGCTCCAGCATCGAAGCCGACACCATCGAAGAGGAACGCCGCCTGGCCTACGTCGGGATTACCCGAGCGCGTCAGACGCTGGCTTTCACCTTCGCCGCCAAGCGTAAGCAATATGGCGAGATCATCGACTGCGCGCCCAGCCGCTTCCTCGATGAACTGCCGCCGGACGACCTGGCCTGGGAAGGCAACGACGACACCCCGACCGAAGTCAAAGCCGTTCGCGGCAACAGCGCGCTGGCAGATATACGCGCGATGTTAAAGCGCTAGAATTAGCCACATTTATTTAGACCTTCGGCACAAAAGACGCCAACAGAGGACAGCTTCATGGAAGCACTGCACAAGAAAATTCGCGAAGAAGGCATCGTGCTTTCCGACCAGGTCCTGAAAGTCGACGCCTTTCTGAACCACCAGATCGACCCGGCCCTGATGAAGCTGATCGGCGACGAATTCGCCTCGCTGTTCAAGGATTCGGGCATCACCAAGATCGTCACCATCGAAGCCTCGGGTATCGCCCCGGCGATCATGACCGGCCTGAACCTCGGCGTACCGGTGATTTTCGCGCGCAAGCATCAGTCCCTGACCCTGACTGAAAACCTGCTGTCGGCGACCGTTTACTCGTTCACCAAGCAGACCGAAAGCACTGTGGCGATCTCCCCGCGTCACCTGACCAGCAGCGACCGCGTGCTGATCATCGACGACTTCCTGGCCAACGGTAAGGCTTCGCAAGCGCTGATCTCGATCATCAAACAGGCCGGCGCGACCGTGGCCGGTCTGGGCATCGTGATCGAGAAGTCGTTCCAGGGTGGCCGTGCGGAACTGGATGCCCAGGGTTATCGCGTGGAATCGTTGGCTCGGGTGCAGTCGCTGAAGGATGGCGTTGTAACCTTCATCGAATAAAGCCACACCGCCTATGCCTTGTGGGAGCGAGCCTGCTTGCTCCCACTTCGGTTTCAAGCCTTTGACAGGTCCATTCTGTAACCCGCCCCAGGCGCTCCTTCATGCATCGCCGCCTGAATGTCCGCATACAAAGCGTTCGCCTCAACGGTAGTGATTGATCGCGAACAATCACGCAGCACCACGCGTAAAAGCACATTCTCCTGACCCGGCAGCAGCCCGAGCCTTTCAATTGCCTGCGCGGGTAAATCCGAGAACTCCCACCTTCCCTTGACTTGCATCTCCTCGATCCAGTCAGAGCAGTCGCCGGCCGCCTGCAACATTCTTTCGGTCAACACTTCCTCGCTCAGCCCCGGCGTTACCGCCAACGAAATATCACGAGCAATCGACGGCAAACGAGATACCGCCGTCCATGGATTCAGATCATGCATCTGCGCCTGCACTCGCACGTTCTGATCACGCAGCAAGCGAATATCCGGAATGCCTTTTCGCAACATCGTCAGGCGATCCAGCCCCATCCCAAGCGCCAGCCCTCCATGATGCAGCGGATCAATGTTCAAACGCTCCAACAAAGACCTCGCAATACGACCGCACTCCAGCACCTCAACCGGAGCCCCGTCATTCAACACATTTACTTCGATTCCGCCCTCCGTGTAGTGATGCGGACTATCGCTGTAGACCCAAGATTTATCGGGAACGGCAGACTTAAGAATATCGCCGACCAAACGCAACAGATGTTCGTGCGTTGCCAGTTCCGGATCACCCAGCACCCAAATATCCATTTGATGCGGTTCCGCGCAATGCCAACGATCCCGACTATCACGACGGAAAGTAATACCTGGTGCTGCCAGCAGTATCGTCTGTCCCGACTGCCGCACCTGAGCCGCTCGCTGAAGCGCTACCGGAATCTGACTGGTGGTTTGTGTTCGCAACAGCGAGCACTCATCGACCCAACGGGTGTGCTCGCTCCCGAGCGTAATCTCTGCAGGGTCATAACCGAGCAGACCGTAATTTTCTTCAGCAGACACAATCCGCGGCCCAGTTTGTAGTTGCGCTTGGGGCCAACCTTTTTCAGAGAGTCCCTGGAGGATTTCATTTAGCAGCAATCGAACAGCGTGATCGGGATCGTTTGTTTCGGTTAGATCAACCAGTAATAGGGCCTGATGGACAGACGTATCTGTCAGGTATTTCTTTGATGCACGCACTATATAATCCTCAATCTACAGTTGAATATCGAGCCAGATAACCAAGCCCATAAATAAACCTAACGACACAAGATCATCTACCACAACAAAAAAATGGAAAATATAAAATTTTCAGAACAAGACTACAGATGCGCCCCACACAAATAACCGAATTAAACCCTCCGAGAAGCTTGGCAGATAAATTAATTCTAAAAAATGCCTAACAAACCATTTAACACACCAAAAAAATTATGTATTAATTATTCCACTCCCAAGCAGCTCAGGGAGCAAAAACCAAAAAATGAAAAAGGATGATCAGATGAAAAACGAAAAAAATGTCAAAGAAAAACTTAACCGGATCACTTCTGGCCCGGATAATTTTGGGTGGGCACCGTTGGCTTGGGCTCACACTGAAGAGTAAATAATACCAATGCGCGACAAGCATTCTTGCCGCGCATTGGAAAAATCAGGAGAATTATATGTCACTACCGAATATGATATCGACACTCTTCGGCCATGAAGAATTATCAATTATTGCGGACTCAGAGGACTTCCTCAGAGAATGTGCACTCTTAGGGTTCAATACGGCCAATATTTTTGAACTAGAGAAGTTACCAACAAATAGTATTGTTTTTTCTTTTAGCAATGACGCTGCGAAAATGACGTTTGAGCTAGCAAAAAACACAGAACGCAAGAGAAGTGTTTTCTGCGCAACTCAAGTGTTCGAGCCCACCGTAGCTACTGCGCTCTATAGCCTGAAGCTTTTGCTGAGCTGTAATTTTGAACATGCCTTACGCACACAGCGATCCGTGTTAAACATGCTCAATTCAAATGAGTCATTTTTCCTGTCTGGTAACGACGCTGATGCGCAGGTCTCAGTTTTTCCGCACGCCCAGCCTTATGCACTACTTGCCGAAGACGTGTCTCACGACTTTGTTCAGTCCGTAGCAGAGTTTTTTGAAGTTCATTACGCTCATATGAACCCACAAGAGCCCTGTCCGTTTTCTTTTACCGGCACGTTAAAAATTTCTGGAATATTGACAGTACTTAGAAAACCAAATCCGATACTACCAGAAGGCTTGAAAACCTCACTTAAATGGCTGAGTGATCTAATATCGGAAGAAGGTGCACTCTTGTCAATTAAAGACAACACCATCACCTCACTAAAAATAAGAAACGAGGAGCACGTAAAGCTTCTAGATCTTGCAGCTGGCTCCCGTGGACTTAAGCTGACGGAGTTCGCCATCGGGGTAAACGAGGCTATCGCGTCAAATATTGATTACAAAATCAACTCACAATTGAATGAAGGCATCAGCGGGGTTCACTTAGCCATTGGCGATGGGTCTTCTGGTTATCATATAGACTTCCTTAGTCCATCCGTGAGCGTAAATCCAATACACTAGTTAATTGAGGACTTCCCCTCAACCATAGAATCTCCCACAAGTTTTTGTGGTGGCTATTACTGCGCGGTGGCCTTCAGGCCGGTGAGCAGCAACCGCTGAAACACATCCTCTTTCAATCCTTCGGGTTTCGTCAGCTGCATGCGCTCCAGATGCTCGGGAAACTCCGCCGGCTCCGGCGCATCCAGCGCCGCCTTGCCCAATTCCAGAATCTCCGTGAGCTTGAACTTGCTCTTCAACCAGTTCAGCGCCCGCAATAAATCCCGCTCCTGCGTCGTGAAATCGCAGCCCAACGGATATTCCGGAAACAGATCCGAATGCCGGGCCTGAATGGCCTGTAAACGCTGCGGGCTGTTGTCGGCGAAACGCGGATCGAGGCGAAAATGCTTCGATAATTTGCCAGCGTTCTGCGCCTGTTCGATCAGCCCCGGCTGGAAGCGTGAGTCGCTGATGTTCAGCAACGCCTCGATCACCGCCGCGTCGGTCTTGCCCCGCAAATCGGCGATGCCGTACTCGGTGATGACGATGTCCCGCAGATGCCGTGGGATCGTGCAATGGCCGTATTCCCAGACGATGTTCGAACTGACCTCACCGCCCGACTCACGCCAACTGCGCAGGAGCAGGATCGAACGCGCGCCTTCCAGCGCATGGCCTTGGGCGACGAAGTTGTATTGCCCGCCAACGCCGCTCAGTACCCGCCCGTCTTCGAGCTGATCCGCCACGCCCGCACCGAGCAACGTCATGGTGAACACAGTGTTGATGAAGCGCGCATCAAGGCGCTGCAAGCGTTTGAGCTCTTCCTGACCGTAGAGCTCGTTGATGTAACTGATGCGGGTCATGTTGAATTCGAGCCGTTTGCTCTGCGGCAACTCGCGCAAGCGCTCGTAGAAACTGCGCGGCCCGAGGAAAAACCCGCCATGTACCGAGATGCCATCGGTTTGCGCCGACTCATTCAGCGTCCCGGCGTTCGCCTGCTGCTGGGTCTGCACATCCGGGTAGACCTTGCGTCGCACGATCCCGGCGTCCGCCAGCACCAGCAAGCCGTTGACGAACATTTCGCTGCAACCGTAAAGGCCCTTGGCAAACGGTTCGACGCCCCCTTCGCGCTCGATCAGCTGCGCCCACTGGCTGAGATTCAAATCTGCCAGCAACGCCTTGTAACCGTCACTGTCAGCCTGCCGCGCCAGCAACGCCGCTGTGAGGGCATCGCCCATGGCGCCGATGCCGATCTGCAAGGTGCCGCCATCGCGCACCAGCGTGCTGGCGTGCAGCCCGATGAAGTGATCCTGGCAACCCACCGGCATGTTCGGTGTGGAGAACAACGTGGTGTTGTCCTTGGCGTCGATCAGCAGGTCGAAGGTGTCGATGCCGACTTCCGCGTCACCGGGCATGTACGGCAAATCGTTGTGCACCTGGCCCACCATCAGGATCGTCTCCCCCGCTGCCCGGCGCTTGGCGATCATCGGCAACAGGTCGAGGGTGATGTCCGGGTTGCAGCTCATACTCAAGCGATCGGGATGTTCGCTGTGGCTGGCGACCAGTTGCGCCACCAGATTCAAACCGGCGGCATTGATGTCCCGTGCGGCGTGGCTGTAATTGCTGCTGACGTAATCCTGCTGGGCCGGGGCGCTGTTCAGCAGGCTGCCCGGTTGCATGAAAAACTGATGAATGTGGATGTTGTTCGGCAGGCTGTCGCGATGCAGGTCGGCGAGGAAATCCAGTTCCGGGTAATCGCCGAACACCCGCTCGATGAAGGGTTCGAGGAAGCGCTTTTGCAAGCCATCACCCAAGGGCGGACGGCCGAGACACAGGGCGGTGTAGACCGTCAGCTGCCGCTCGGGCTGTTGCGCAATGCGTTGATACAGCGCGTTGACGAAGTGGTTGGGTTTGCCCAGCCCCAGCGGCAGGCCCATATGGATATGCGCCGGCAACCGTGCCAGAACGTCATCGACCGCCTGCTCGATAGAACACAACTGCACCATCTGATCCTCCCGCCCAACCCATGAATTGGGTTGAACCGAGCTTGCCGGGTCTTTGCTGCAAAGAATAGCCTCAGGCAAATCGCAGGCACAAAAAAGCCGCTCACAAGCGGCTTTTCGTTGAAAACAGGCTTATTTCAGGCCAGACATCTTCTGGATGGCGCCTTCAAGGTCTTTCAGTTCGCAGTCACTGCATGTGCCTTTTGGTGGCATCGCATTGAGCCCGCTCAACGCTACCTTCGCCAAGCCAGCAGCGGTGCCGCCTTCTTTATCGGCACGTTTTTTCCAGTCTGCGGCATCACCGATCTTCGGTGCGCCCAACAGGCCGGTGCCATGGCAAGCATTGCAGTGTTTGGCAATAATTTCGTCAGGCGTTTTCGACGCACCGCCGCCAACCGAAGCAGCGACTTCCATCCCCTTGCATTCTTTACCCTGCACACAGACTTGGCCGACTGGCTCAAGACGTTTAGCGATATCGTCGTTGGTCGCAGCTTGTGCGCTGACTGCCCAAAGGGCCAATACGGTTGCTGGTGCGGCCAGCATTTTCATAATTAGGTTCACGCGTACACCCTCAATGGTGGCTAGTCACGCCTGCGGCCACGGTTCGCAGGCGGGCGCAAGTATAGCGGTAAGCCCGCCACACTGAAACAACCCCAAAGTCGAAGGGGTCTTATCACAAGGCGGGAATACAGCATGGGCGTCTGTGCAATCCGGGCACGACGCCGTGTCTCTTAGAAATTCGCTGGAGTGGCTGCGCTGATTAGTCGCGCCGGGGCATCGAACGGATTCCGGAAACGGTGCGGCTTGGTACTTTCAAAGTAGTAGCTGTCGCCGGCCTCGAGCACAAATGTTTCGAGCCCTACCACCAGTTCCAGCCGACCTTCCACCAGAATCCCGGTTTCCTCGCCCTCGTGGGTGAGCATCTCCTCGCCGGTGTCGGCGCCTGGCGGGTAGATTTCGTTGAGGAACGCGATAGCCCGGCTCGGGTGAGCCCGACCGACGAGCTTCATGGTCACTGCGCCATCGGAAATATCGATCAGCTCGTGGGCCTTGTAGACGATCTGAGTCGGCTTTTCCTGCAGGATTTCTTCGGAAAAGAACTCGACCATGGACATGGGAATCCCGCCCAGTACCTTCCTCAGCGAACTGATCGAGGGGCTGACGCTGTTCTTCTCGATCATCGATATGGTGCTGTTGGTAACACCCGCGCGTTTGGCGAGCTCACGCTGGGAAAGACCTTTGAGCTTACGGATCGATTGCAGTCGTTCACCGACGTCCAATGCTGGAGCCTCCAGGGATTCAGGTTGCAAGAATATTGAGCGTTATCATGGCGACAGCGTTCAGTATTTACAACACTTGCGCCTGAATCCAGCCTGGCGAAGCGACTTTCGGTCGGGAGCGCTGTTTGTCAGGCCCCGGAATAGAGCAGCGGAACCCGACGCAGGTTGCAGAAGATCTGATAAGGAATCGTGTCGGCGGCTGTCGCGACATCACTGGCGAGGATATTTTTACCCCATAGCTCGACGGGCGAACCGAGGCCGGCTTGCGGCACGTCGGTCAGGTCGACGCAGAGCATGTCCATCGATACCCGACCCAGTAACTGACTGCGTTGCCCGGCCACCAGCACCGGTGTGCCGCTCGGTGCCTGGCGCGGATAACCATCGGCATACCCCATCGCCACCACACCCACACGCATCGGCTTGGGGGTGACGAATTTCGCGCCGTAACCAATCGGCTCGCCGGCCGGCAGTTCACGCACGCAAATCACCTTCGATTCCAGGGTCATCACCGGTTGCAGGCGAGACGCCACGGCATTGGCCTCTTCGAACGGCGTCGCGCCGTAGAGCATGATGCCCGGGCGCACCCAATCGCTCGGAATCTGCGGCCAACCAAGCACCGCCGGCGAGTTACGCAGGCTGATTTCGGCCGCCAAACCCTTACGCGCCGCTTCGAATACCGCGACCTGATCGACGCTGGCGTGGCAGTGCAGTTCATCGGCGCGGGCGAAGTGACTCATCAACACGATCTTCGCCACTTGGCCGCTGGCCAGCAGCCGTTGATAGGCTGCCTGGTAATCCGCTGGATGCAGGCCAACCCGATGCATGCCGGAGTCGAGCTTGAGCCACACCGTAATCGGTTTGCTCAGTGTGGCTTTTTCGATGGCTTCGAGTTGCCACAACGAATGCACCACACACCAGAAGTCATGCTCGACGATCAGCGCCAACTCATCGGCTTCGAAAAAACCTTCCAGCAGCAACACCGGCGCACGAATACCAGCGGCGCGCAGCTCCAGGGCCTCTTCGATACACGCCACGGCAAAGCCGTCCGCCTCGGCTTCCAGCGCCTGGGCGCAACGTACCGCGCCATGGCCATAGGCATCGGCCTTGATCACCGCGAGGGCACGGGCACCCGTGACTTCACGGGCAATCCGGTAGTTGTGACGCAGGGCTTGAAGGTCGATCAGGGCACGGGCAGGACGCATGGCGGCAGACTTCTAGTCGGTCATTGGGAAAAAAACCGGCGCTGGCTGACAGCGTGAACCACCAACAGCGCCGGGAGAGGGATCTTTGTGACTTGATTTACGGCAGAGCGTTTATGGCAGCGCGGCAACGACCGACAGCTCGACCAGGATTTGCGGTTCGCACAGCTTCGATTCGACCGTGGCACGGGCCGGCGCGACGCCTTTCGGCAGCCACTGGTCCCACACCGAATTCATGCCTGCGAAGTGCGCGTCGATGTCTTTCAGGTAAATGGTCACCGACAGCAAACGGTTCTTGTCCGTCCCGGCCAGATCCAGCAAACGCTCGATGTTGGCGAGGGCTTCACGGGTCTGCTGTTCAATCCCGGCGCTCATGTCGTCGCCGACCTGTCCTGCCAGATACACAGTACCGTTATGGACAACGATCTGGCTCATGCGCTCATTGGTGAGCTGGCGCTGGATTGACATGTTTTGCAGGCTCCTTAAGTGTGTTGCCATAACGGGAAATATCGAGGCCTTCGGCGCTGATCTGCGGCGTTCTCTTGGCCATCAGGTCAGCCAGCAAACGACCGGACCCACAAGCCATGGTCCAGCCGAGCGTACCGTGACCCGTGTTCAAGAACAGGTTTTTGAACGGTGTGGCACCGACAATCGGCGTGCCGTCCGGAGTGGTCGGACGCAGGCCGGTCCAGAAACTCGCTTCGGGCAGATTGCCGCCCTGAGGATAAAGGTCGTTGACGATCATCTCCAGGGTTTCGCGCCGGCGCGGGTTCAACGACAGGTCAAAACCGGCGATTTCAGCCATGCCGCCGACGCGGATGCGATTGTCGAAGCGGGTGATCGCGACCTTGTAGGTCTCGTCGAGAATGGTCGACGTCGGGGCCATCGCCGGGTTAGTGATCGGCACGGTCAGCGAGTAACCCTTGAGTGGGTACACCGGGGCCTTGATGCCCAGCGGCTTGAGCAACTGCGGCGAGTAACTGCCGAGAGCCAGCACGTAACGGTCGGCGGTTTCCAGCTTGCCATCGATCCACACACCGTTGATGCGATCACCGGCGAAGTCGAGGCGCTGGATGTCCTGGCCGAAACGGAACTCCACACCCAGTTTCACGGCCATTTCGGCCAGGCGGGTGGTGAATATCTGGCAGTCGCCGGTCTGGTCGTTCGGCAGGCGCAAGGCACCGGCGAGGATGTCGGTGACGCTGGCCAGGGCCGGTTCGACCCGGGCAATGCCGGCACGGTCGAGCAGTTCGAACGGCACACCGGACTCTTTCAGCACGGCGATGTCTTTGGCGGCGCCATCGAGCTGCGCCTGGGTGCGGAACAGCTGGGTAGTCCCCAGGCTACGGCCTTCGTAGGCAATGCCGGTTTCGGCGCGCAATTCGTCGAGGCAGTCGCGGCTGTACTCGGACAGACGCACCATGCGCTCCTTGTTCACCGCGTAACGGCTGGCGGTGCAGTTGCGCAGCATCTGCGCCATCCACAGGTATTGGTCGATATTAGCAGTGGCCTTGATCGCCAATGGCGCGTGACGCTGCAACAGCCACTTGATGGCTTTGAGCGGCACGCCCGGTGCGGCCCACGGTGAGGCATAACCCGGCGAAACCTGCCCGGCGTTGGCGAAACTGGTTTCCATGGCCGGCGCTGGCTGACGGTCCACAACCGTCACTTCAAAGCCGGCTCGTGCCAGATAATAGGCACTGGCGGTACCGATGACGCCGCTACCCAAGACCAGAACGCGCATTTTCATATCCCTCATCGCGGCTTACCGCTGACGTTTATTGTGCAGACCGAAGATGTGGGCAGTTTAAAAAAGATTAGCCAGTGCTTTTCACTATATAAGTGCTTATATTTGGCGACAATTCTCGGCAAAAACCCTTTTCACGGAGGCGCATCCCCTATGCGGACCAACACTCAGACCAAACGTGAGCTGGACAAGATCGACCGCAACATCCTGCGGATCCTGCAAGCGGACGGGCGTATCTCCTTCACCGAACTGGGGGAAAAGGTCGGCCTCTCCACCACCCCCTGCACTGAACGGGTACGGCGCCTGGAGCGCGAAGGGATCATCATGGGCTACAACGCCCGGCTGAATCCGCAGCACTTGAAGGGTAGTCTGTTGGTGTTCGTCGAGATCAGTCTCGACTACAAATCCGGCGATACTTTCGAAGAGTTCCGACGCGCGGTGCTGAAACTGCCCCACGTACTTGAATGCCATTTGGTGTCAGGGGACTTCGATTACCTGGTGAAAGCGCGGATTTCCGAAATGGCCTCGTACCGCAAATTGCTGGGCGACATCCTGCTCAAGTTGCCGCATGTGCGCGAATCCAAGAGCTATATCGTGATGGAAGAAGTGAAAGAGAGTTTGAGTCTGCCGATTCCGGATTGAGCCCTACACCAACACCTGCCGGGTACTGGCCATGTATTCGTGGATCTGCTTCTCGACCCGCGGGTGAATCAGCTCCACTGGCCGCCGTCCATTGGGGCATGGCAATGTCTTGGTGGTACCGAACAGACGGCAGATCAATGGGCGCTCGTCATACACCGTGCACCCGTTGGGCCCCAGATGGACGCAATTGAGTTCGTCCATCGCCGCGTCCTGCTCGGCCCGGGTCTTGCGCGGCAGGCGGGACATTTCTTCGGGCGAGGTGGTGACCGGCCCACAGCAGTCATGGCAGCCGGGCACGCACTCGAAGGTGGGAATTTGCTGGCGCAGCGTGCGAATTTTCTGACTGTTGCAGCTCATCGAAGCGGTGACCCGAATGCGGAATAGACCGGGATTCTGACGCAAAAGCCCCAATCCAGACAGCGCCAACCGACCAATGTTGCCCGTATCCGAAGGGGCGGCTTATGCTCCGTCAACTTTTTCAAACACACGCATCAGGATGACGTCCATGAACGCCCCCGTTCAGCAACCTGCCCCTAACCACCGGCACGTCGCCTCTTATTACGCCGCCAGCAGCCTGCCGCAACCCGACCTTCCGGCGCTCACAGGTGAGCTGGTCGCAGACGTGTGCGTGGTGGGCGGCGGATTCTCGGGGCTGAACACCGCGCTGGAACTGGCTGAACGAGGCTTGCGCGTGGTGCTCCTTGAAGCGCACAAGATCGGTTGGGGCGCCAGCGGACGTAATGGCGGGCAATTGATTCGCGGCGTCGGCCATGGCCTCGATCAGTTCGCCAATGTGATCGGTGCAGACGGCGTGCGTCAGATGAAACTGATGGGCCTGGAAGCGGTGGAAATCGTCCGCCAGCGAATCGAGCGCTTTCAGATCGCTTGCGACCTGACCTGGGGCTACTGCGACCTCGCCAACAAGGCCCATGACCTGGAAGGCTTCGCTGAAGACGCCAGCGAGCTGCGCAGCCTCGGTTACCGTTACGAAACCCGTCTGCTGCAAGCCAACGAAATGCACAGCGTGGTGGGTTCCGATCGCTATGTCGGTGGTTTGATCGACATGGGCTCCGGGCATCTGCACCCACTGAACCTGGCACTGGGCGAAGCGGCCGCAGCCCGGCAATTGGGCGCCAAACTGTTTGAGCAATCGGCTGTAACCCGCATCGATTATGGCCGCGAGGTCAAGGTCCACACCGCCCGGGGCTCGGTCCGCGCCAAGACCCTGGTGCTGGGCTGCAACGCCTACCTCAACGATCTCAACCCGCAACTTGGCGGCAAGGTGCTGCCCGCCGGCAGTTACATCATCGCCACCGAACCCTTGAGTGAAGAGCAAGCTCACGCGCTGCTGCCGCAGAACATGGCGGTCTGCGATCAACGGGTAGCGCTGGATTATTACCGACTCTCGGCGGACCGCCGCCTGCTGTTCGGCGGCGCCTGCCATTATTCAGGACGCGATCCGAAAGACATCGCCGCATACATGCGTCCGAAGATGCTGGCGGTGTTCCCGCAACTGGCCGGGGTGAAAATCGACTATCAGTGGGGCGGGATGATCGGCATCGGGGCTAATCGCCTGCCGCAGATCGGCCGGCTCAAGGAGCAACCGAATGTGTATTACGCCCAGGCCTATTCTGGTCATGGCGTAAACGCCACGCACCTGGCAGGCAAGTTGTTGGCTGAGGCCATCAGCGGCCAGCACAGTGGTGGTTTCGATCTGTTTGCCAAGGTGCCGCACATTACCTTTCCAGGCGGCAAACATTTGCGCTCGCCGTTGTTGGCGTTGGGAATGCTTTGGCATCGTCTTAAAGAACTGACCTGAACCCTTGCAGGAGCTGCCGAAGGCTGCACCTGCAAGGGATCGCGGTTCATCTCACAGATGCCAGAAAGGTTTAAGCCCCTCCTCCCGCGCCTGCTCCCGACTCAACCCGACATCCTTGAGTTGCTCCGGCGTCAGCTCCAACAACGCCTTACGCGTGTGCAGACGATGCCAGAACAGACCCCAGCGACCCAGGCAGGACGGTGCGTTGCGCATAATTGCCTCGCGCGCGCCGTTCTGTTGCCCTGCTGCCAGTTCCTGACTGTGTAACGTCAGCCGCACATCGCTCAAGCCGTTCATTTTCGTCGCTCCTGTTTACTTGGGTAGCCAGAGCTTTCATGATGCGCGGACGGCAAAAAGCATTACAGATTCAACAGGGCAGTATTAATTCCATACAGTTTTTCTGTTTCGGCCTCTGAATCGCTTATTTTTGCCCCATCTGTATTGGTTAACCGACTCACCCACATCGAGACTGCACCATGACCCTTTACGTCAACCTCGCCGAGTTGCTCGGCACACGTATCGAACAGGGCTTCTATCGCCCCGGTGACCGGCTGCCCTCGGTGCGGGCGCTGAGTGTCGAGCACGGGGTCAGCCTGAGCACGGTGCAACAGGCCTATCGAGTGCTGGAAGACGTAGGCCTGGCGATGCCCAAACCCAAATCCGGCTATTTCGTACCGGTGAGCCGCGAACTGCCGGAGCTACCCGTGGTCGGCCGCCCAGCCCAACGACCGGTGGATATTTCACAGTGGGATCAGGTGCTGGAACTGATCCGCGCCGTGCCGCGCAAGGATGTCGTGCAGTTGGGCCGCGGTATGCCGGACATCACCTCGCCGACCATGAAACCGCTGCTGCGCAACCTGGCACGTATCAGCCGCCAGCAGGACATGCGAGGCCTGTATTACGACAACATCTGCGGCACCCTCGAACTGCGCGAACAAATCGCCCGCCTGATGCTCGATTCCGGCTGCCAATTGAGCGCCAACGATCTGGTGATCACTACCGGTTGCCACGAAGCGCTGTCGACCAGCATCCGCGCCATCTGCGGACCGGGTGACATCGTCGCAGTGGATTCGCCAAGCTTTCACGGCGCCATGCAGACCCTCAAGGGCCTGGGCATGAAAGCGCTGGAAATCCCCACCGACCCGCTCACCGGCATCAGCCTCGAAGCGTTGGAACTGGCGTTGGAGCAATGGCCGATCAAAGCCATACAGTTGACCCCCAACTGTAACAACCCGCTGGGCTACATCATGCCGGAGTCACGCAAACGTGCGCTGTTGAACCTCGCACAGCGTTTCGACGTGGCGATTATCGAGGACGATGTGTATGGCGAACTGGCCTACACCTACCCCCGCCCGCGCACGATCAAATCCTTCGACGAAGACGGCCGCGTCCTGCTCTGCAGTTCCTTTTCCAAGACCCTGGCACCGGGCCTGCGCATTGGCTGGGTCGCGCCGGGCCGGTATCTGGAGCGCGTGCTGCACATGAAGTACATCAGCACCGGCTCCACCGCGACGCAACCACAGATTGCAATTGCCGAATTTCTCAAGGCCGGGCACTTCGAACCGCATTTGCGGCGGATGCGGATGCAATACCAGCGCAATCGCGACGCGATGATCGATTGGGTCACCCGTTATTTCCCGGCCGGCACCCGCGCCAGCCGTCCGCAAGGCAGCTTCATGCTGTGGGTTGAGCTGCCGGAGGGCTTCGACACCCTGAAACTCAATCGTGCACTGCATGATCAGGGCGTACAGATTGCCGTGGGCAGTATCTTTTCCGCCTCGGGCAAATACCGTAATTGCCTGCGGATGAACTACGCTGCCAAAACGACCCCGCAGATTGAAGAAGCTGTGCGCAAGGTCGGTGCGACAGCAATCAAACTGCTGGCGGAAACCGACTGACCTTTCTTCGGGATACGGCGTCCATATGCTATCCGCCACCATCCGGAATATGCGCCGTGAGAATCAGACAGCCCCTGCTTGCTCTGCTGTTACTCGCCTCGTTCCTGGGTGGCTGCACGACGCTCCACGTCCCTCGCGAACCGAGCCAGGCCCTGCCGGCGACCGACTCTGCTTTCGGCCGCTCGATCCAGGCCCAGGCCGCTCCCCACCAGGGTCAGTCGGGCTTCCGCTTGCTATCCGATAGCACCGAGGCCTTCACCGCCCGCGCCGAGCTGATTCGAAATGCCCAAAGCAGCCTCGATTTGCAGTATTACATCGTCCATGACGGCATCAGCACACGGATACTGATCAGCGAGCTGCTCAAAGCCGCCGACCGAGGCGTGCGGGTGCGGATTCTGCTCGACGACACCACCAGCGATGGCCTGGACCAGATCATCGCAACCCTCGCTGTCCATCCGAAGATTCAGATCCGCGTCTTCAACCCGCTGCACCTGGGCCGCAGCACCGTCGTGACGCGTACCATGGGCCGGCTGTTCAACCTGTCGCAGCAACATCGCCGCATGCACAACAAACTGTGGGTGGCGGACAATAGCGTGGCAATCGTGGGCGGGCGCAACCTGGGGGATGAGTATTTCGATGCCGAGCCCAAACTGAATTTCACCGACATCGACATGCTCAGTGTCGGCCCGGTTGCAGAGCAGTTGGGACACAGCTTCGACCAATACTGGAACAGCGCCCTGAGCAAGCCGATCGAGCAGTTTCTCTCAAGCAGGCCGAGCGCCAGGGACCTGAGAAATACCCGGACCCGCCTGGACGAATCCCTGGAAGAAACGCGCAAACAGAACCACGCGCTCTATCTGCAGTTGATGACCTACACCACTCATCCACGCATGGACGTTTGGCGGCAGGAATTGATCTGGGCCTGGAACAAGGCGCTATGGGACGCACCGAGCAAGGTGTTGTCCGACGGAGAACCTGATCCGCACTTGCTGCTGACCACCCAGTTGGCGCCTGAACTCAACGGGGTCAGCAAAGAGCTGATCATGATCTCGGCCTACGTCGTACCCGGCCAACCGGGACTGGTGTACCTGACCGGTCGCGCCGATGCCGGGGTGTCGGTCAGTTTGCTGACCAACTCACTGGAAGCCACCGATGTTCCTGCCGTGCATGGTGGGTATGCGCCTTATCGCAAAGCCTTGCTGGAGCATGGCGTGCAGCTGTTCGAATTACGCCGCCAGCCCGGGGACAACGGCGGCAGCGGACCGAGCCTGTTTCACAGAGGATCATCCAACCAAAGCTCCGATTCCAGCCTGCACAGCAAGGCCATGATCTTCGACCGACAAAAAGCCTTCATCGGCTCATTCAATTTCGACCCGCGCTCGGTGCTCTGGAACACCGAAGTCGGGGTGCTGGTGGACAACCCGGAACTTGCCGAGCGTGTGCGCGAACTGGCGCTGGAGGGTATGGCCCCGGCTCTCAGCTATCACGCGCGACTGGAAAAGGGTCAGATAGTCTGGATCACCGAAGACGACGGTAAGCAGCACACATTGACCAAGGAACCGGGGAGCTGGTGGCGGCATTTCAATTCGTGGTTCAGCAGTACGATTGGCCTGGAGAAAATGCTGTAGTCAGGAGTCTGGTGATAAATTGTGGCGAGGGAGCTTGCTCCCGCTCGGCTGCGCAGCAGTCGCAAATCGACGTCCACGCTCCACCTGAGTAAGCGACAGCACATGATTTAGGGCCGCTGCGCGCCCCAGCGGGAGCAAGCTCCCTCGCCACAGGTTTTGTGCAGCGCTCAGGCCGGCTCGGCAACCACTCCAAACGCCCCTTGCCGCGATACCAGAATCACCAACCCCAACGCGCCCGCCGCCATCAGCAACGGCAAGGCATGCCCGCTGATCCACTGGCTCCCGGCACCGGCCGCCAACGGCCCGATCAGGCAACCGATCCCCCACAGCTGCGCGATATGGGCATTGGCCCGCACCAGCGCATCGTCGCGATAACGCTCACCGATCAGGATCAGCGACAAGGTGAACAGACCGCCAGCGCTGGCGCCAAACAACACCCACAGCGGCCAGATCAGCAACGTATCGATCAGCAATGGAATCGCCAGGCTCGACAGCAGCAAGAGCATCGCGCAGCCGGTAAACAATGTACGCCGCGACAAGCGATCAGCCAGCGCACCAATCGGCAATTGCAGCAAGGCATCCCCCACCACCACCGTACTGACCATCGCCAGGGCGATTTCCGTGGTGAAGCCCTGACGCAGGCAGTAGACCGGCAACAAGGTCAGGATCATCGCTTCGAACGCAGCAAACAGCGACACCGCCCAGGCAATTGCCGGCAGGCCGCGGCAGAAGTTCAGCAAATCGTTGAGGGTCACGCTGCAGGCCTCACTGGTGGGCGCTCCGCTACGGCCCAGCAGCAGGAACGGTGACGTCATCAGCAAACCGACGCCCACCCAGAAACCGTAATCGTGCTCGGTGCCCAACGCCCCCAACAGTAGCGGCCCGGCCAGCTGACTCAGCGCATAACTGCTGCCATACAGCGCTACCAATCGGCCGCGCCATTGCTCGACCACCAGTTGGTTGATCCAGCTTTCACCAAGGATGAAGACGAGTGTCAGGATCACCCCGATCATCAACCGCAGCACCAGCCAGATCGGGTAGCTCGGCCATAGCGCCAGCAAGCCGATGGACACCGCCCCGGCCCACAGGCACAGGCGCATCAGATTGGCCGTGCCAAGACGGGCCGCGAGATGGCTGGAGATCTTCGCCCCCAGCAACACGCCAATGGCCGGCATCGCCGCCATCACGCCAATCGCGAACGAGCCGTAACCCCAGCCTTCCAGGCGCAGCGACACTAACGGCATGCTGACGCCCAGGGCCAGGCCGACACTCAAGACAGACGCCAAGACGGCGAAATAAGTCGCCCAACGCATGTTCCACGCTCCTGTGGATTGTTATTTTTACTGGCCGCACAAAGTAAATGTGGGAGCGGGCTTGCTCGCGAAGAGGCCATCACATCCAACATCATCGTTGGCTGTTACGGCGCCTTCGCGAGCAAGCCCGCTCCCACAGGGGATCTGTGTCGCTCGGGAGCCCGATGTTCGATCGGGCTCCACACAGGCTTACAACTTGATCCAGGTCGCCTTCAGCTCGGTGTACTTGTCGAACGCATGCAGCGACTTGTCGCGACCGTTGCCGGACTGTTTGAAGCCACCGAACGGCGCAGTCATATCGCCGCCGTCGTACTGGTTGACCCACACACTGCCGGCGCGCAAAGCCTTGGCGGTGAGGTGAGCCTTCGAGATGTCCGTGGTCCATACCGCAGCCGCGAGGCCGTACGGCGTGTCGTTGGCAATCGCAACGGCTTCTTCGGCGGTATCGAAAGTGATCACCGACAACACCGGGCCAAAGATTTCTTCCTGGGCAATTTTCATCGCGTTGCTGACACCGTCGAAAATCGTCGGCTCGACGTAGGTGCCCCCGGTTTCCTGAAGAATACGCTTGCCACCAGCCACCAGTTTGGCGCCATCGGTGTGACCGGATTCGATGTAGGACAGCACGGTGTTCATCTGCTGGGTATCCACCAGCGCACCGACGTTGGTCGCCGGGTCCAGCGGATTGCCTGGCTTCCAGGCCTTGAGGGCTTCGATTACCAGCGGCAGGAATTTGTCTTTGATCGAACGCTCGACCAGCAAGCGCGAACCGGCGGTGCAGACTTCGCCCTGGTTGAAGGCAATAGCGCTGGCAGCCGACTCGGCGGCGGCTTGCAGGTCCGGCGCATCGGCGAACACGATGTTCGGGCTCTTGCCACCGGCTTCGAGCCAGACACGCTTCATGTTCGATTCGCCGGAGTAGATCAGCAGTTGCTTGGCGATCTTGGTCGAACCGGTGAACACCAAGGTGTCGACATCATTGTGCAAGGCCAGGGCCTTGCCGACGGTATGACCGTAACCCGGCAGCACGTTCAGCACACCTTTCGGGATGCCGGCTTCAACTGCCAGCGCTGCAATACGAATAGCCGTCAGCGGCGATTTTTCCGAAGGCTTGAGGATCACTGAGTTACCGGTGGACAGCGCCGGGCCGAGTTTCCAGCAGGCCATCATCAACGGGAAGTTCCACGGCACGATCGCACCGACCACACCGACCGGCTCGCGAGTCACCAGCCCCAGCTGATCGTGCGGGGTGGCGGCGACTTCGTCGTAGAGCTTGTCGATGGCCTCACCACTCCAGCTCAGCGCTTGCGCCGCGCCAGGAACGTCGATGTACAGGGAATCGCTGATCGGCTTGCCCATGTCCAGGGTTTCGAGCAGGGCCAGCTCTTCGGCGTGCTGTTTCAGCAAGCCGGCAAAACGAATCATGGTGGCTTTGCGCTTGGTCGGCGCCAGGCGCGACCAGGCGCCGGAATTGAACGTGGCGCGAGCGTTTTCCACGGCGCGCTGGGCGTCGGCGGCGTCACAGCTGGCAATCTTGCCCAGCAGACGGCCATCGACAGGGCTGATGCACTCGAACGTTTCACCGGAGACTGCATCGGTGTATTCGCCATTGATGTAGGCACGGCCTTCGATCTTCAGATCGCGAGCCCGTTGTTCCCAGTCGGCACGAGTCAGGGTGGTCATACGAGTGTCCTCCTCTTATTGAATACGAGCGCCCGCGCTCTTCGCGGGTGCTGTCAGGAATTCTGCCCGGCCAGCCTGCTTTTCGGCTCAAGGCAACCGTTACCCTAAACCAGCGGCGGGTGAAGTTTCAATATATTTGACAAAGGACCGTTAAATGGCCTTGCGATGTTCATTTTAATAAACATAGACTTTCAACTTTCCAGTCAGTCGCGCCGCAATCACGTGGGAATACCAACATGAGCATTCAGGATATCGTCGATTTCAGTCAGGCCACCACCCAGCCCGATCGCTATCGGCCAGACCCGGCCAAAGTCCTCAAGGGCGACCCCGAACAAACGGTGTACAACCACTACAACAGCCCGTGCGGCCAGATGAGTGCAGGTGTCTGGGAAGGCGAAGTCGGTCAGTGGCGGGTGAACTACACCGAACACGAATACTGCGAAATCGTTCAGGGGGTGTCAGTGCTGCGCGATGACAACGGCGGCGCCAAGACCCTGCGCGTGGGCGATCGCTTCGTGATTCCGGCCGGTTTCAAAGGCACCTGGGAAGTGCTGGAGCCGTGCCGCAAGATTTATGTGGTGTTCGAACAGAAGGCTTGAGGGTTTGTGCCGCTTGAACCGACAGACAACAAAAAAGGCCCGTATCTCGCGATACGGGCCTTTTTCGTAAGGAGGAAAAATCAATTACTTGATTTTGCCTTCTTTGTAGATCACGTGCTTACGAACAACCGGATCATATTTCTTGATCTCGATTTTGTCCGGAGTAGTGCGCTTGTTCTTGTCGGTAGTGTAGAAGTGACCAGTACCGGCGCTCGAAATCAAACGAATCAATTCACGCATGATTAGCTCCCTTAGATCTTGCCATCGCGACGGATTTCGGCCAGCACGACATCAATGCCACGCTTGTCGATGATACGCATGCCTTTGGCAGATACGCGCAGACGCACAAAACGTTTCTCGGACTCAACCCAGAAGCGGTGATGCTGCAGGTTCGGCAGGAAACGACGACGGGTTTTGTTGTTTGCGTGGGAAATGTTATTCCCAGTCACCGGACCCTTACCGGTAACTTGACAGACTCTCGACATGCCTCAGCCCTCTAAAACCACATGCCCAACCCGGCATGGGTTGGCCGCTTAATCTCTCAGTCATTTGGCGCCAGGCGCCGCGTTTCTTTAAGGGTCTTACCGGCTACACCTACAAACGAAGGAACCGGGCCCCTAGAAAAGAGCGCTGCTTTATACCAGAAAGACCAGAGAGCAACAACAACCGGTGTGAATTGAGTTGATAAAAACCCGTTTTTTCGGGCGCCGAGCGCCTTGGGCAAAGGCTAAGCCCGATAGCGACCGCTCGTCGCAGAGAATCGGCCAACGGGACAATTCAGGGTTTTTCTCAACCGTCACTCACCGAAAACAATCGCCCATACTCCCCTGAAAATGAAAAAGGGGATAGTCATTTGCAAAAGAGCCCACTAGGGTAAGCCTTTTCCAGACTGCACTTGCAGATGGGCCTTCATCTGTAAAGGAATCCAACCATGCGCCTCGCTGCCCTACCGCTGCTGCTCGCACCGCTTCTACTGAGCCCCCTGGCCCATGCCGCCGCCCTGAGCGTCTGCACCGAGGCCAGCCCGGAAGGGTTCGATGTGGTGCAATACAACTCGTTGACTACCACCAACGCCTCGGCCGACGTGCTGATGAACCGCCTGGTGGACTTCGACACGGCCAGCGGCAAAGTGGTCGCCAGCCTCGCGGACAGCTGGGACGTCACGCCCGACGGCCTGACCTACGTCTTCAAGTTGCATCCGCAGGTGAAATTTCACCGCACCGAGTATTTCAGCCCGACGCGCGACTTGACCGCCGAAGACGTGAAATTCAGTTTCGACCGCATGCTCGATCCGGCAAACCCGTGGCACAAAATCGCCCAGAGCGGCTTCCCGCACGCTCAGTCGATGCAGTTACCGACACTGATCAAAAAGATCGACGCCCTGGACCCGCTCACCATCCGCTTCACCCTCGATCACCCGGACTCGACGTTCCTGCCGACCCTGACCATGGGCTTCGCCTCGATCTATTCGGCCGAGTACGCCGAGCAACTGATGAAGGCCGGCACTCCGGAGAAGCTCAACAGCCAGCCGATCGGTAGCGGCCCGTTCATCTTCACACGCTTCCAGAAAGATGCCTCGATTCGCTACAAGGCCAACCGCGACTACTTCCAGGGCAAGCCATCGGTGGACCCGTTGATCTTCGCGATCACCCCGGACGCCAACGTGCGCTTGCAGAAATTGCGCCGCAACGAGTGTCAGATCGCCCTGTCGCCGAAACCGCTGGACGTGCAGGCTGCGAAGCTGGAGCCGACCCTGAAGGTGGAAAAGACTGACGCCTTCATGACCGCATTCGTCGGCATCAACAGCCAACATCCGCCGCTGGACAAGCCGGAAGTGCGCCAGGCAATCAACCTGGCGTTCGACAAGGCCAATTACCTCAAAGCCGTATTCGAAGACACCGCCGAGCCTGCCAATGGGCCCTACCCACCCAACACCTGGAGCTATGCCAAAAACTTGCCGGGCTACCCGCATGATGTCGAGAAAGCCCGGGCATTGATGGCCAAGGCCGGGCTCAAGAATGGCTTCCAGACCACCATCTGGACCCGCCCTTCCGGCAGCCTGCTGAACCCCAATCCGAGCCTCGGCGCGCAATTGCTTCAGTCCGACCTGGCGGAAATCGGCATTCAGGCCGAAATCCGTGTGATCGAATGGGGCGAGCTGATTCGCCGCGCCAAGGCCGGCGAGCATGACCTGCTGTTCATGGGCTGGGCCGGAGATAACGGTGACCCGGACAACTTCCTCACGCCGCAGTTTTCCTGCGCGGCGGTCAAATCCGGCACCAACTTCGCCCGTTACTGCAACCAGGACCTCGACAAGCTGATCAGCGCCGGCAAGACCACCGGCGAGCAAGGTGTACGCACCAAGCTGTACGAACAGGCCCAGGCGCAGATACAGCAACAGGCATTGTGGCTGCCTCTGGCTCACCCGACGGCCTTTGCCCTGACGCGCAAAGACGTCGAGGGTTATCGGGTCAGCCCGTTTGGCCGGCAGGATTACTCCAAGGTCAACTTCAAGTAATCAGCGTCACCACAAAAGCCGTGGGAGCAGGCTCGCTCACAGTGACTCATCTAGCCTTTCCTCTTCACATCCACCCGTACTCGGCCATGGACAACGGATCGCCATCACCGACGATGAAATGGTCGAGCACCCGCACATCGATCAGGTCCAGCGCTTCTTGCAGGCGCTTGGTCAGCATCCGGTCGGCTTGACTGGGGTTGGAGTTACCCGACGGATGGTTGTGGCAGAGGATCAACGCTGCGGCGTTGTGGGCCAAAGCGCGTTTAACCACTTGTCTTGGATAGACACTGGTACTGTCGATGGAGCCGCGAAACAGCACTTCAAAGGTCAGCACTTGATGTTTTGAATCCAAAAACAGACAGCCGAATACCTCGTGAGGCTCGTGGCGCAGCATCGACTTCAGGTAATCACGAACCGCCTGCGGATTTTCCAGTGCCGATTTCTGGCGCGCACGTTCGGCTAAATGCCGCCTGCCCATTTCCTGTGCCGCTTGCAACTGAGCGAATTTCGCCGGCCCGAGCCCCAATTGCCTGCTGAACGCAGTTTGATCGGCTTCGAGCAGTGAACGCAGGCTGCCAAACTGACTCAGCAGATGTCGTGCCAGATCTACTGCACTTTTACCCGATACACCGGTACGTAAAAAAATCGCTAGCAACTCGGCGTCCGAAAGACTCGCCGAACCCAACTCAAGTAACCTCTCCCGCGGTCGCTCCGCCGCTGGCCAATCGCGAATGCTCATAACACCTCCATGTAAGTGGGCGCCGCTGTTCCGTAGCGGTCGCTGTGATATCGTAGCCCATCTTTTTTGCGGGCGATTTCACCCCTGGGGAGGGGGTATCGCCATGCAGTCATCAACGAAATGAAAGGCAGACCTATGCAGCGGCTGTATCGGAAACGCATCGTTCTGGGCGTCGGCGGCGGCATTGCTGCCTACAAGAGCGCCGAGCTGGTTCGCCGCCTGATCGACCAGGGCGCCGAAGTGCGCGTGGTCATGACCCGTGGCGGCAGCGAATTCATTACCCCGCTGACCATGCAGGCCCTGTCCGGGCACCCGGTCCACCTGGACCTGCTGGACCCGGCGGCCGAAGCCGCCATGGGTCACATCGAACTGGCCAAATGGGCCGACCTGGTATTGATCGCCCCCGCCACTGCGGACCTGATCGCTCGCCTGGCCCAAGGCATTGCCGACGACCTGCTGACCACGCTGGTGCTGGCCACCGACGCGGTAGTCGCCGTGGCGCCGGCGATGAATCAAGCCATGTGGCGCGACCCGGCGACCCAGGCCAACCTGCAAACCCTCGAAAACCGCGACTTCAAAGTCTTCGGCCCGGCCTCCGGCAGCCAGGCCTGCGGCGACGTCGGCATGGGCCGCATGCTCGAAGCCACCGACCTCGCCCAGTGCGCGGCAGACTGCTTCCAGCGCCAGGCGCTGACCGGCAAACACGTGCTGATCACCGCCGGCCCGACCCAGGAAAACATCGACCCGGTGCGCTACATCACCAACCACAGCTCCGGCAAAATGGGCTTTGCCCTGGCCGAAGCCGCGGTAGAAGCCGGCGCCCGCGTGACCCTGATCACCGGCCCCGTGCACCTGCCGACCCCGGATCGCGTCACCCGCATCGACGTGGTCAGCGCCCGGGACATGCTCGCCGCTTGTGAAGCCGCGATTCCTTGCGACCTGTTCATCGCCTCGGCAGCGGTCGCGGACTACCGTCCGGAAGTCGTGGCCCCACAGAAACTCAAGAAAGACCCTACAAGCGGCGACGGCTTGTTGCTACAGATGGTGCGCAACCCAGACATTCTGGCCACCATCGCCACCCGTCCCGACCGTCCGTTCAGTGTCGGCTTTGCCGCCGAAACCGAACACCTGCTCGACTACGCTGCCCGCAAGTTGAAAGACAAGAACCTCGACCTGATCGTCGCCAATGACGTCGCCAACCCGAGTATTGGCTTCAACAGCGAAGAAAACGCCTGCAGCGTGATCGACCGTGAGCTGCACGCCACTATTTTTGCCCAGACCAGCAAAGGCAAGATTGCCCGCCAGCTGATCACTTTTATCGCCGAACGTCTGAACCAGGTTTAATTTACATGCACGCTTTGCAAGCCAAGATCCTCGACCCACGCATCGGCAGCGAATTTCCGCTGCCGCAGTACGCCACGCCCGGCTCCGCCGGCCTCGACCTGCGCGCCATGCTGGAAAAAGACACTGTCATCAAGCCGGGCGAGACCCTGCTGATCCCTACCGGCCTGTCGGTGTACATCGGCGATCCGGGCCTGGCGGCCTTGATTCTGCCGCGCTCCGGCCTGGGCCATAAGCACGGCATCGTGCTGGGCAACCTGGTCGGCCTGATCGACTCCGATTACCAGGGCCCGCTGATGGTGTCGTGCTGGAACCGTGGCCAGACCGATTTCAACATCGTTGTCGGCGAACGCCTGGCCCAATTGGTGCTGGTACCGGTGGTTCAAGCGCATTTTGAAATGGTCGAAGAGTTCGTCGAAACCCAGCGCGGCACCGGCGGGTTCGGCCACTCCGGCAGCCACTGATCATCGGCATTCAGGCTGGGAGCACTGCCCGGCCTGACCTGCCCTCTGCATTTTAAGGATGAAAATTGCACAGACGTCATCTGGAAGGTTTACCACTGGAAATCAAGGCATTGGCCGGCCAATTGCTCGCCGATGTTGATGGCATGGCCTTTTCACACCACGAACTCTCGGTGGAAAACACCGTCATACCCTTCAGTTTGAGCCTGCCGACGAGTTCTTCGCCGGCAGGTCCAGCCACTTTCGAGATGGAGCATTCCTACAGATGAGCACCCCAGCCCAAGTCGCACCCAAGTTCCCCGACAGCATCTTCCGCGCCTACGACATTCGCGGCACCGTCCCGGAATTCTTGAACGCTGAAACCGCTTATTGGCTCGGTCGCGCCATCGGCTCCCAGAGCCTGGCCCAGGGCGAACCCAATGTGTCCGTCGGCCGCGACGGTCGCCTGTCCGGCCCGGAACTGGTGGAACAACTGATTCAGGGCCTGGCCGACAGTGGTTGCCACGTCAGCGACGTCGGCCTGGTGCCAACGCCAGCGCTGTACTACGCCGCCAACGTACTGGCCGGCAAATCCGGGGTGATGCTCACCGGCAGCCACAACCCGTCGAACTACAACGGCTTCAAGATCGTCATTGCTGGCGATACCCTGGCCAACGAACAGATCCAGGCCCTGCACGACCGACTCAAGACCAACAACCTGAGCAGCGGCAAGGGCAGCATCACCAAGGTCGAGATCCTCGACCGCTACAACACCGAAATCGTCCAGGACATCAAACTCGCCCGCCGCCTGAAAGTGGTGGTCGATTGCGGCAACGGCGCGGCCGGCGTGATTGCCCCGCAACTGATCGAAGCCCTGAACTGCGAAGTCATCCCGCTGTTCTGCGATGTCGATGGCAACTTCCCGAACCATCACCCGGACCCGGGCAAGCTGGAAAACCTGGTAGACCTGATCGCCAAGGTCAAGGAAACCAACGCCGACCTGGGCCTGGCCTTCGACGGCGATGGCGACCGCGTGGGCGTGGTCACCAACACCGGCAGCGTCGTGTTCCCGGACCGCCTGCTGATGCTGTTCGCCAAGGATGTGGTAGCACGCAACCCCGACGCGGAAATCATCTTCGACGTCAAATGCACCCGTCGCCTGATCCCGCTGATCAAAGAATATGGCGGTCGCCCACTGATGTGGAAAACAGGTCACTCGCTGATCAAAAAGAAAATGAAACAATCCGGCGCCCTGTTGGCCGGCGAAATGAGCGGGCATATCTTCTTCAAGGAGCGCTGGTTCGGTTTCGACGACGGCATTTACAGCGCCGCGCGGCTGCTGGAGATCCTCAGCAAAGAGAAATCCACCGCGGAAGAGTTGTTCGCGACCTTCCCGAACGATATTTCTACGCCGGAAATCAATATCCATGTGACCGAAGAGAGCAAATTCAGCATCATTGATGCACTGCACGACGCACAGTGGGGTGAAGGCGCCGACCTGACCACCATTGACGGCGTGCGAGTCGACTATGCCAAAGGCTGGGGCCTGGTTCGCGCCTCCAACACCACACCGGTGCTGGTGCTGCGCTTCGAGGCCGATGACGAGGCTGAATTGCAGCGCATCAAGGATGTATTCCACGTCCAGCTGAAGCGCGTTGCACCTGATCTCCAACTACCGTTTTGATCTATTGAAGCACCCGGAGCCCTGAATGACCCTCGAACGCGAAGCCGCCGCCAACACCGCCAAGGTCCTGTCCGAAGCGCTGCCTTACATTCGCCGCTATGTCGGCAAGACGCTGGTGATCAAATACGGCGGCAACGCGATGGAAAGCGAGGAGCTGAAAACCGGCTTCGCCCGCGACATCGTGCTGATGAAAGCCGTGGGCATCAACCCGGTGGTGGTTCACGGCGGCGGCCCGCAAATCGGCGACCTGCTCAAGCGACTGTCGATCGAGAGCCACTTTGTCGATGGCATGCGCGTCACCGACGCCGCGACCATGGACGTGGTGGAAATGGTCCTCGGCGGCCAGGTCAACAAGGACATCGTCAACCTGATCAACCGTCACGGCGGCAGCGCCATCGGCCTGACCGGTAAAGACGCCGAGCTGATTCGCGCGAAGAAGCTCACCGTCACCCGCCAGACCCCTGAGATGACCCAGCCGGAAATCATCGACATCGGCCACGTCGGCGAAGTGGTCGGGATCAACACCGACCTGCTGAACCTGCTGGTCAAAGGCGATTTCATTCCGGTGATCGCGCCGATCGGCGTCGGTGCCAACGGCGAGTCGTACAACATCAACGCCGATCTGGTGGCCGGTAAAGTGGCCGAGGCTCTGAAAGCTGAGAAGCTGATGCTGCTGACCAACATTGCCGGCCTGATGGACAAGAGCGGCAAGGTCCTGACCGGCCTGAGCACCCAGCAAGTCGACGACCTGATCGCCGACGGCACCATCTACGGCGGCATGCTGCCGAAGATCCGTTGCGCGCTGGAAGCGGTACAGGGTGGCGTGGGCAGCTCGCTGATCATTGATGGTCGGGTGCCAAATGCAATTCTGCTGGAAATCTTCACCGACACCGGTGTGGGTACGCTGATCAGCAATCGCAAGCGTCCCTGATTCAAAACCTTAAAAAGATCGCAGCCTTCGGCAGCACCTACGGATTTCGGATGTACGAAAAACCTGTAGGAGCTGACGAAGTCTGCGATCTTTTTTATGCGCGCCGGAAATGCCTGACCTGATTGGGCGAAACGTCCGACTTCACGAAGGAAGCAATCTGCATAGGATCTTCTCTGAATCCACAGGAGGTCTACCCATGCAAAAAGACTACGTCCCTTACGGCAGCGATGTTTCACCTGGCACCTATGCCTGTGTCGATTGCGGTCACGAATACTCGAATCAGGGCAAAACATCGATGCCGCCCTGCCCGCAACTCCGCAAGACCGCACACACCCGTCATGGCTGGAGAATTCTGACTGGCCAGGGCGATGCTGTGGCTGATCCGTACCCGGAGAAAACCAATGAACCCAGCGGGATCAAAAAAGCCGAGACATTCAGCAGCACCAGCAAAAAATAATGCTGGGGGACTGGGCCATACATAAACAAAAGACCCCGCTCAACTTGCTGAGCGGGGTCTTTTGCTGTCTGCAATCCCTGTGGGAGCGTGATTACACGCCGAACTGGGCGCGGTAGGCTTCAACCGCAGGCAAATGTTGCTTGAGCTGCGGATCGTCAGCCAGGAACTCCAGCACCTGGTTCAGCGAAACGATGCTGATCACCGGAATGCCGAAGTCACGTTCCACTTCCTGGATGGCCGACAACTCACCATTGCCACGCTCCTGACGGTTCAGGGCGATCAGCACACCGGCAGCTTTGGCGCCGTCCTGGGAAGCGATGATCTGCATCACTTCGCGGATGGCGGTGCCCGCGGTGATCACGTCGTCGATGATCAGCACGTCGCCAGTCAATGGCGCGCCAACCAGGCTGCCACCTTCGCCGTGGGCCTTGGCTTCCTTGCGATTGAAGCACCATGGCAGGTCACGGTCGTGATGTTCGGCCAGTGCCACGGCGGTGGCTGCCGCCAACGGGATGCCTTTGTAGGCCGGGCCGAACAGTACGTCGAAGGAAATACCGCTCTCGACGATGGCTGCCGCATAGAAACGGCCCAGCTGTGCCAGGGCCTTCCCTGAGTTGAACAGGCCGGCATTGAAGAAGTATGGACTGGTGCGCCCGGACTTCAGGGTGAACTCACCGAAGCGCAAAACGCCGCGATCGATGGCAAAACGAATGAAATCGCGTTGATACGCTTGCATGAAAAAAACCCCAAATACCACGGATTTAGCTAATTAGGTAGACGCCGTGTATCATACCCGCACGCGATTTTTGGGGCCACTTATGCGGATCATCAGTGTGAACGTCAATGGTATTCAGGCTGCAGTCGAGCGTGGTTTGCTCAGTTGGCTGCAAGCACAGAATGCCGACGTCATCTGCCTGCAGGACACCCGCGCCTCCGCCTTTGAACTGGACGATCCAGCCTTCCAACTGGATGGCTACTTCCTTTATGCCTGCGAAGCCGAAGTTCCCGCCCAAGGTGGCGTGGCTTTGTACTCGCGGTTGCAACCGAAGGCTGTCATCAGCGGTCTCGGCTTCGAGACGGCCGACCGCTACGGGCGCTACCTGCAAGCCGATTTCGACAAGGTCAGCATCGCGACCTTGCTGCTCCCTTCGGGGCAGAATGGCGATGAAGACTTGAACCAGAAGTTCAAGCTAATGGACGACTTCGCCCGTTATCTGGATAAACAGCGACGCAAACGTCGCGAGTACATTTATTGTGGCTCGCTGTACGTGGCGCAACAGAAGCTGGATATCAAGAACTGGCGCGACAGCCAGCAATCCCCGGGCTTCCTGGCGCCTGAGCGTGCCTGGATGGACGAGATTGTCGGCAACATGGGTTATGTCGACGCCCTGCGGGAAGTCAGCCGCGAAGGCGACCAGTACAGCTGGTGGCCGGACAACGAACAGGCCGAGATGCTCAACCTGGGCTGGCGTTTCGACTACCAGTTGCTGACCCCTGGCCTGCGCCGCTTCGTACGCAGCGCACGCCTGCCACGTCAGCCACGGTTCTCGCAGCACGCACCGTTGATCGTGGACTACGACTGGACGCTGACGATCTAAGCGTCTTTTCGCAGATGCAAAAAAGCCGACATTGCTGTCGGCTTTTTTGTGCGTGCTGATTTTTACTGCCTGTTATTTGATCAACCGCCAGGTGAAGGGATAGCGGTAAGGCACCCCGTCATTGGCCTTGAGCCCGGCAATGATGCACAGCACCATCGCCCCGATCAGGACCAGCGGCAGCAGCGCAAAACCGATCAACACCAGCATCAGCACGTAACAGATGCCCGAGACCAGGGCCACGGTAATCTGAAAGTTCAGCGCTTCTTTGCCTTGGGCATCGATGAAGGGGTCGGCTTCACGCTTCCACTGCCAGAGTATCAGCGGCCCGATCAGGTGACCGAACGGAAACCAGACACCGAGAAACGCCGAGAGGTGACAAAACATCGCCCACTGGCGAGCCTCGGAGCTCGGGGTGGGAAGCAACTGCTGTTCATCACTCATGGCGCTCTCCTTTGCCGGACATCAAAACAATCAGTCAGCCAGTGCAGCCTTCTGCAGTTCGAAAATCTCGATCATGCCTTTCTTCGCCAGTGCCAGCATCGCGTTCAGCTCTTCCGGCTGGAACGGTGCGCCTTCGGCAGTGCCCTGGACTTCGATGAAACCACCAGTGCTGGTCATCACCACGTTGAGGTCAGTCTCGGCAGCCGAGTCTTCCAGGTAGTCGAGGTCAAGCACAGGTTCGCCCTGATACATGCCCACCGAAACGGCAGCGATCATTTGCTTGAGCGGGTCGCCACCTTTGAGGCCGCCGCGCTTCTTGATCACTTTCAAGGCATCGACCAGTGCAACCATGGCACCGGTGATTGACGCGGTGCGGGTGCCGCCGTCAGCCTGGATCACGTCGCAGTCGACGTACAGGGTGACGTCGCCCAGCTTGGACATGTCCAGCGCAGCGCGCAGCGAACGACCGATCAGACGCTGGATCTCCAGAGTGCGACCGCCTTGCTTGCCGCGGCTCGCTTCACGCTGGTTACGCTCACCGGTGGCGCGCGGCAACATGCCGTATTCAGCGGTCAACCAGCCCTGGCCCTGCCCCTTGAGGAAACGCGGCACGCCGTTCTCGACGCTGACGGTGCAGATGACCTTGGTATCACCGAACTCGACCAGTACAGATCCCTCGGCGTGTTTGGTGTAGTTGCGGGTAATGCGGATCGAGCGGAGCTGATCGGCAGCGCGACCACTTGGACGTTTCATAGGGATTACCTGTACGGGGGACGGAAAACTGCCGAGCATTATAGAGCCGTGGGCCGCGAGTGGGCACTTCTAAAAAAATCACCCGACGATTGAAGGCTCTGAATAGAGCGTAGCCGACGGCCTGCAGCTCATTGTCACAGCGTGTGATTGGGCGCATCCGCGTCACTGCGCTACAATCCTGCGCCTTTGCTGCCTGTCGGCTTTAATTCACAGATAGCGGGTCCGCGAACCATGGGTTACGCGCCGACCTGCATTGCGAGGTACCTTCATGGTGCACAGCATGACCGCTTTCGCCCGCGTCGAGAAAGCCGGTGTCCAGGGCACCCTGAGCTGGGAGCTGCGCTCGGTCAACAGCCGCTACCTGGAACCCCACCTGCGTCTGCCGGAATCTTTCCGCGACCTTGAAGGCGCGGTCCGCGAGGCCCTGCGCCAGGAACTGTCCCGGGGCAAGCTCGAATGCACCCTGCGTTTCACCGAAGAAAACACTGGCAAACCGCTGCAAGTGGACCGCGAGCGCGCCGCGCAATTGGTCGCTGCCGCCGAGACCGTCGCCAGCCTGATCAAGAACCCGGCCGCGCTGAACCCGCTGGAAGTCCTGGCCTGGCCCGGCGTGCTGGTGGCCGACGCCGCCGACCCGCAAGCGCTGAATGCCGAAGCCCTGACGCTGTTCAACCAGGGCCTGAAAGAACTCAAGGCCGGCCGCGAACGCGAAGGCGCGGAGCTGGCGCGGTTGATCAACGAGCGCCTGACGTCCATCGAAGAAGATGTGGTGATCCTGCGCGAGCTGGTCCCGCAGATGCTCGCCACGCAGCGTCAGAAAGTCCTCGACCGCTTCACCGACATGAAGGCCGACCTCGACCCGCAGCGCCTGGAGCAGGAAATGGTCATGCTCGCGCAAAAGAGCGACGTCGCCGAAGAACTGGATCGCCTGAGCACTCACATCATCGAAGTTCGCCGGGTGCTCAAATCCGGCGGCGCTGCCGGTCGACGCCTGGATTTCCTGATGCAGGAGCTCAACCGCGAAGCCAACACACTGGGCTCCAAAGCCTTCGACCCGCGCAGCACCCAAGCGGCGGTCAACCTCAAGGTGTTGATCGAGCAGATGCGCGAACAAGTACAGAATATTGAGTAAGGCAAACCTGACATGACCCACAGTACCGGCACCCTGTACATCATTTCCGCACCTTCTGGTGCGGGCAAGAGCAGCCTGGTCAAAGCCCTGACCGACGCTGATCAGGAGATCCGCGTCTCGGTCTCCCACACCACCCGCGCCATGCGCCCTGGTGAAGTGAACGGCGTGAACTATCACTTCGTCGAACGCAGCGAGTTCGTGAAGATGATCGAGCACGGAGATTTCCTCGAGCGCGCCGAAGTGTTCGGCAATCTCTATGGCACTTCGCAAAGCCACCTGCAGCAGACCCTGGATGCAGGCCACGACCTGATTCTGGAAATTGACTGGCAGGGTGCAGAGCAAGTGCGCAAGTTGATGCCCCAGGCCCGTTCGATCTTCATTCTGCCGCCGTCCCTGGAGGCCCTGCACCAGCGCCTGACCAATCGCGGCCAGGACAGTGACGAGATCATCGAAGGCCGGATGCGCGAAGCCGTCAGCGAGATGAGCCATTACGTCGACTACGATTACCTGATCATCAACGACAATTTCGCCCACGCACTGGACGATCTGAAGGCGATTTTCCGCGCCAATCAGCTGCATCAGAAGCGTCAGCAGCAGCGTCATGGCAAATTATTAGCTGAATTGCTCGGCTAATCAGCTCTTCCCAAAACCGCTGCAAGGGCTTTACATTGGTGCTTATAGCGCGTTGAAGAGCCTGGTCAAAAAATCAGCGCTTCCCTAATCGCTGGTGATTTTTTAAACTGTTGAGTCCGCTCGCCCAACCGGGCAGCGCGCATATTGCATTCGCTCCGAGGAATACCATGGCCCGCGTAACCGTTGAAGACTGCCTAGAACACGTGGAAAACCGCTTTGAGCTGGTCATGCTCTCTACCAAGCGTGCCCGTCAACTGGCCACTGGTGGCAAAGAGCCCCTGGTTCAGTGGGAAAACGACAAGCCTACAGTTGTAGCGCTGCGTGAAATCGCTGAAGGCCTGATGAGCTACGAGTTCATCGCCAACGCTGAAATCGTCGAAGACGAACCGCTGTTCGCAGCGTTCGAGGACGAGTCCAACGAGGCAGTATAAGCCATGCCTGGTCGACGTAGCACGGCGCGGGGTCATAGCAAACGGCAGGAATTATCATGCCGAGCATAGACGCCCTCGCCGATCGCTTATCGACCTACCTCGGCAAGGACCAGGTCAACCTGGTCCGCCGAGCGTACTTCTACGCCGAACAAGCCCACGACGGTCAACGCCGCCGCAGCGGTGAGGCGTACGTCACGCATCCTCTTGCGGTGGCGAATATTCTTGCCGACATGCACATGGACCATCAAAGCTTGATGGCTGCAATGCTGCATGACGTGATCGAAGACACCGGTATTGCCAAGGAAGCGCTGCAAGCGCAGTTCGGCGAAACCGTGGCCGAACTGGTCGACGGGGTCAGCAAACTGACCCAGATGAACTTCGAGACCAAAGCCGAAGCCCAGGCCGAAAACTTCCAGAAAATGGCCATGGCCATGGCGCGCGACATTCGCGTGATCCTGGTCAAGCTGGCCGACCGCCTGCACAACATGCGTACCCTGGAAGTGCTGTCCGGCGAAAAACGCCGGCGGATCGCCAAGGAAACCCTGGAAATCTATGCGCCCATCGCCAACCGGCTGGGCATGCACGCCATCCGCATAGAATTCGAAGACCTCGGCTTCAAGGCCATGCACCCGATGCGTTCCGCGCGGATCAACCAGGCGGTCAAACGCGCCCGGGGCAACCGCAAGGAAATCGTCAACAAGATCGAAGAGTCCCTCAGCCACTGCCTGGCCATCGACGGCATCCAGGGTGAGGTCAGCGGTCGTCAGAAACACCTCTATGGCATCTACAAGAAAATGCGCGGCAAGCGTCGGGCCTTCAACGAGATCATGGACGTCTACGCGTTCCGGATCATCGTCGACAAGGTCGATACTTGCTACCGCGTGCTGGGTGCCGTGCATAATTTGTACAAACCGTTGCCGGGGCGCTTCAAGGATTACATCGCGATCCCCAAGGCCAACGGCTACCAGTCGCTGCATACCACGCTGTTCGGCATGCACGGTGTACCGATCGAGATCCAGATCCGCACCCGTGAAATGGAAGAGATGGCCAACAATGGCATCGCCGCCCATTGGCTGTACAAATCCAGCGGCGACGAACAGCCCAAAGGCACTCATGCCCGCGCCCGCCAGTGGGTCAAAGGCGTGCTGGAGATGCAGCAACGGGCCGGCAACTCGCTGGAATTCATCGAGAGCGTGAAGATCGACCTGTTCCCGGACGAGGTCTACGTGTTCACGCCCAAGGGCCGGATCATGGAGCTTCCAAAAGGCTCCACGGCGGTCGACTTCGCTTACGCGGTACACACCGACGTGGGCAACAGCTGCATTGCCTGCCGGATCAACCGTCGTCTCGCGCCGCTGTCCGAACCGCTGCAAAGCGGCTCCACGGTCGAGATCGTCAGCGCCCCCGGCGCACGGCCGAACCCGGCATGGCTCAACTTCGTGGTCACCGGCAAGGCGCGGACCCACATCCGTCATGCGCTTAAGCTGCAACGCCGCTCCGAATCCATCAGCCTCGGCGAACGCCTGCTGAACAAGGTGCTCAACGGCTTCGACAGCTCGCTGGAAAAAGTCCCGGCCGAGCGCGTGCAGTTGATGCTCCACGAATACCGCCTCGAACTGATCGAAGACCTGCTCGAAGACATCGGCCTGGGCAATCGCATGGCTTACGTAGTCGCCCGCCGCCTGCTCGGCGAAGGCGAACAGCTGCCAAGCCCGGAAGGTCCGCTGGCCATTCGCGGTACCGAAGGCCTGGTGCTCAGTTACGCCAAGTGCTGCACGCCGATCCCTGGCGACCCGATCGTTGGCCATCTGTCCGCCGGCAAAGGGATGGTGGTGCACCTGGACAACTGCCGCAACATCAGCGAAATCCGCCACAACCCGGAAAAATGCATCCAGCTCTCGTGGGCCAAGGATGTCACCGGCGAATTCAACGTCGAGCTGCGCGTCGAACTGGAACACCAGCGCGGCCTGATCGCCCTGCTGGCCAGCAGCGTCAACGCGGCCGACGGCAATATCGAAAAAATCAGCATGGACGAACGCGACGGTCGTATCAGCGTGGTCCAACTGGTGGTCAGCGTGCACGACCGCGTGCACCTGGCCCGCGTGATCAAGAAACTGCGCGCCCTGACCGGGGTCATCCGCATCACCCGCATGCGCGCGTAGCCCACCCTTCACAAGGAGTCATACATGACCAAGACCGTTATCAACAGCGACAAGGCCCCGGCCGCCATCGGTACTTACTCCCAGGCGATCAAGGCTGGCAACACCGTGTACATGTCGGGTCAGATTCCTCTGGACCCAAAAACCATGGAACTGGTCGAAGGCTTCGAAGCCCAGACCGTCCAGGTATTCGAGAACCTCAAAGCCGTGGCTGAAGCCGCCGGTGGTTCGTTTAAAGACATCGTCAAACTGAACATTTTCCTCACCGACCTGAGCCACTTCGCCAAGGTCAACGAGATCATGGGCAAGTACTTCGACCAGCCTTACCCAGCCCGCGCCGCCATCGGCGTTGCAGCCCTGCCAAAGGGTTCGCAGGTTGAAATGGATGCCATTCTGGTCATCGAGTAATGTGTCTGGCGCAGCCTTGCGAGGCTGCGCCGACTGATCTTGTACAAAGGGTTCTGAAAGGATTCCACCATGCGCCACGCGCTAGCTCTCTCGCTGGTCGCCCTACTCTTGGGCGGATGTGCCAGCAACCCTGCCGACCGTGATATCAGCGGCACCTGGATCAACCAGGTGGCGATCGATGCCGCATCCAAAGGCGGCCCCCTGCGTGAAGCGCTCCAGGCCTATGGCCCGAATCTGGAATGGAACGTCAACACCAGGGCCGGTCAGGCCCGCTACACCAATGGTTTTGAAAACGTCGAAGGCAAGCTGCTGGGCGAAAAGTCCGGCGCCTGGAATGTCGACTTTTATGGCAGCTCCGCCAGCGAGCTGAAGCGTGATGGCAAGCGACTGAACCAGGCTGCCAACGACAACGAGCCCGAGCAAGTCTTCGACCGTGCATCGGTCCAGGTTCCGGAAGGAGCGCCTATTGGCGCTAGTTTCGAGCGCGCGCTGTATTCGGCTTACATGGGCGGCAGCTGGAAAATCCTCAGCGGCCCGGGCGAAGGCAGCACCGTCCAGTTCCAGGCAGACGGTCAGGTCGCCGGTCTGCCCGGTGCAGATCGCTATGCCCTGTGCCTGGCGGGCGATTGCGCGTCGATGAGCGGCGGCAACGACAACATCTGGCTGCAGTTGAATGGCCAGGGCAATACCTGGATCTTTGCGCGCAAGGGCAAAGAACTGGAGATTTTCCAGACGGTGAACACGGCACTGGCGGACGAGATGCCTTCGTTCACACCGGGTGATCGCAAGTGGTTGCTCGAAAAGCAGTAAGCCGGCCCTGAGGCCAACGCAGAACCCATGTGGGAGCGGGCTTGCTCGCGAAAGCGGTGTAACAATCAACGATGATGTTGAATGTTATGTCCCCTTCGCGAGCAAGCCTGCTCCCACATTTGGTTTGAGGTGACCGGAAGTCAGCAGCGGCCTTCAAGGATCGCGGCATAACCTTCGCGAAAACTCGGATAGCGCGGCGTCCAGCCCAACGCCTTCGCCCGAGCATTGCTGCAGCGCTTGCTGCCGGCACGACGCACACTGGCATCATCGGCCCACTCGGTCACGCCCAGATACTCACGCAACCAGCCCACCACCTCCGCCATTGGCGCAGGCGCATCATCGACACCTATATAGGCATCATCCAGCGCCACTCCACGCCGATCCGCCTCAAGCAGAAACGCCAGCAACCCCGCCGCGTCGTCGACGTGAATGCGATTGGCGTACAGCGGCGGATCGATCGCCACGCGATAACCGCGACGAACCTGAGTCAGTAGCCACTCTCGACCCGGACCATAAATACCGGTCAGACGCACGATGCTGGCCGGGATGCCGCTATCACGCGCTACTTGCTCGGCCTCCAGCATCACACGCCCTGAATAGCCAGCCGCCACGGTCGGCGAATTCTCGTCGACCCACTCACCCTCTTGCTGGCCGTAAACACTGCTGCTGGAAACGAATAGCAGCCGATTGGGCACTTGCCCGTAGTCGCCCAGCCATTCCAGCACGTGCTGCAAACCCTGAACATAAGCGGCGCGGTATCCGGCCTCATCGTGATCGGTAGCCGCCGCGCAATACACCAGGTAATCCACCGCCCCGATTGGCCAGGTCGCCGGGCAGTCTTTATTGAACAAGTCACCGGCAACGCCAATCACCCCTTGGGGTAGGCGTGAGACGTCACGCCGCAAGCCGTGAACCTCCCACCCCGAATTCAACAATTGCGTAGCCAGACGGCTGCCGACATCACCGCAGCCGGCGATCAAAACAGAAGGCGCGGACATCAGAAGACTCCCTCAAGAAAGGTACAGACTAGCGCCCGAAATGGATGGACAGCTAGCAATGGAAGAAAAAAAGAGACGCTATTACTTTTGTTAACAAGAATTAATTGCAATAATGCCAGCCACTTTTGTTCTCGGCCTTACGAGGCCTGGAAGAACACTTACCGTCTTTTCCTCTCAGGTCCGGCCAGCATGACACGCAATCAACTCTCCGCTTCGCCAACCAAACGACCTCGCGCCTGGAGCGCGGTAGCCGCCCTGCTGCTCAGCCTGATGCTGGCGCCGACCGTCGCATTCGCTACTGAAACTTCTGTTCCCGCAGCCACCAACGTGCCAGCTGCTCATGCCACGCCTGACGTACCGAGAAACCCCGACGGCAGTGTCGATACTTCATCACTGCCGCCAGAAGTGCAAAAGGCTTTGGCTGAATTCGGTGAACAGACAAAGCTGATGGAAAAGCAGCTGGAAGAAGGTAACTCCCTGGGCATGGCCCACGACCTGTCGCCATGGGGCATGTACCAGAACGCCGATATTATCGTGAAGATCGTGATGATCGGCCTGGCCATCGCCTCGATCATCACCTGGACCATCTGGATCGCCAAGGGCTTCGAGTTGATCGGCGCCAAGCGTCGTCTGCGCGTTGAAATCACCCACCTGAAAAAAGCCGCCACCCTTAAGGAAGCCAGCACCACGGCGGCCAAGGAAGGCACCCTGGCCAACCTGCTGGTCCACGACGCGCTGGAAGAAATGCGCTTGTCGGCCAACAGCCGCGAGAAGGAGGGCATCAAGGAACGCGTGAGCTTCCGCCTGGAGCGCCTCGTCGCAGCCTGCGGTCGCAACATGAGCAGCGGCACCGGCGTGCTGGCCACCATCGGTTCCACCGCGCCGTTCGTCGGCCTGTTCGGTACCGTATGGGGCATCATGAACAGCTTCATCGGCATCGCCAAAACCCAGACCACCAACCTCGCCGTCGTGGCCCCCGGCATCGCCGAAGCCCTGCTGGCGACCGCGCTGGGTCTGGTTGCAGCGATTCCTGCGGTGGTCATCTACAACGTCTTCGCCCGCTCCATTGCCGGTTACAAGGCACAAGTGTCCGACGCCTCGGCGGAAGTCCTGCTGCTGGTCAGCCGCGACCTCGACCACCAGCCGCCCGAGCGCAGCTCGCAACCGCACATGGTGAAAGTGGGGTAATCGGCCATGGGCCTGCATTTGAAAGAAGGCGCAGACGACGATCTGGCCGAGAACCACGAAATCAACGTCACGCCGTTCATCGACGTAATGCTGGTGCTGTTGATCATCTTCATGGTGGCGGCGCCGCTGGCCACCGTGGACATCAAGGTCGACCTGCCCGCCTCCACCGCCAAACCGGCGCCGCGGCCAGAGAAACCGGTGTTCCTCAGCGTCAAAGCTGACCAGCGCCTGTTCCTCGGCGAAGACGAAGTGAAGACCGAAGCCCTCGGCGCCACACTCGACGCCAAGACCCAGGGCAAGAAAGACACGACGATCTTCTTCCAGGCCGACAAAGGCGTGGACTACGGCGACCTGATGAGCGTGATGGACGCCCTGCGCGCCGCCGGCTACCTGAAGGTCGGTCTGGTCGGACTCGAGACGGCAGCCAAAAAATGATCAACACGCGCCAAAAGCTGACGCGTTACAGCGGTAGCCTGGCCGTGGTGCTGGGCGTCCATGCGCTGGCCATTGCGCTCGCGCTGAACTGGACCTCGCGCCCGCCGATCGAGCTGCCGCCGCAAGCGATGATGGTCGAGCTGGCGCCGATGCCGGCCCCGCCACCGCCCGCACCGCCGAAGGTGATCACGCCGCCACAGCCACCGGCACCGGTGGAAGAACTGCCGATTCCAAAACTCGCTGAAGCGCCGAAGGCCGAGATTGCCGTGCCCAAGCCGGTCAAACCCAAGCCGAAGCCGCAACCGCCCAAGCCTGTGGAGAAAAAGCCGGAGCCACCGAAGGAAAAGCCTTCCGAGGAGAAGCCTAGCGACACGCAGCCAACCCAGGCGCCGACGGAGAAGTCCGCTCAGCCGGCTCCCGGTCCATCGCCCGCGCAACAAGCCGCCAAGGCCAGTTGGCAAGGCACCCTGCTCGCGCACCTGGCCAAGTACAAAAAGTACCCGGCCAGCGCACAGCAACGCGGCAAGGAAGGTTTGAACCGTCTGCGCTTTGTGGTGGATGCCGAAGGTAACGTGCTGTCGTTCGAACTGGTGGGCCGCTCCGGCAACGCCGATCTGGACCGGGCTACCCTGGAAATGATCCGCCGCGCCCAACCGCTGCCCAAGCCACCGGCCGACATGCTGAACAACGGCACCATCGAAATCGTTGCACCGTTTGTTTACTCGCTGGAACGCCGACGCTAAAAACACCGCCGCCCCCACAGGTTCTTCGGCGGTTACAAAACCTATAAAAGGCACCGAAAGGTGCCTTTTTGCATATCTGGAAACGGCAAACCTGCATTGCCCAGTGTCACTTAGCACACTCAGTCTGATAACGTGCGTCTATCGATTGCAGCCGGTATGCTTGGCCCGCAACTTCATGGACGCTTGCTATGACTCTCACAGAATTACGCTACATCGTTACCCTCGCCCAAGAGCAGCACTTCGGTCACGCGGCCGAGCGTTGCCACGTCAGCCAGCCGACCCTGTCGGTGGGCGTGAAAAAGCTTGAAGACGAACTCGGTGTGCTGATTTTCGAGCGCAGCAAGAGCGCCGTGCGCCTGACCCCGGTGGGCGAAGGCATTGTTGCCCAGGCACAGAAAGTCCTGGAACAGGCCCAAGGCATCCGCGAACTGGCCCAGGCCGGCAAGAACCAGCTGACCGCCCCGCTGAAAGTCGGCGCGATCTACACCGTCGGCCCGTACCTGTTCCCGCACCTGATTCCACAACTGCACCGGGTCGCCCCGCAGATGCCGTTGTACATCGAAGAAAACTTCACCCACGTGCTGCGCGACAAACTGCGCAACGGCGAGCTCGACGCGATCATCATCGCCCTGCCGTTCAACGAAGCCGATGTACTGACGTTGCAGCTCTACGACGAGCCGTTCTACGTCCTGATGCCGGCCCAGCATCCGTGGACGCAAAAAGAATCCATCGACGCCGCCCTGCTCAACGACAAGAGCCTGCTGCTGCTCGGCGAAGGCCACTGCTTCCGCGATCAAGTGCTGGAAGCCTGCCCGACCCTGGCCAAAGGCAACGACGGCGCCAAGCACACCACGGTGGAATCCAGCTCGCTGGAAACCATCCGCCACATGGTCGCCTCTGGCCTGGGCATTTCGATCCTGCCGCTGTCGGCGGTGGACAGCCACCACTACGCCCCCGGCGTGATCGAAGTGCGTCCATTGAGTGCGCCGGTGCCGTTCCGCACCGTAGCCATCGCCTGGCGCGCGAGCTTCCCGCGGCCCAAGGCGATTGAAATCCTCGCCGACTCCATTCGCCTGTGCTCGGTGGCCAAGCCGCCAGCGCCGGTGGTGGCCGGTTAAGTCGCTGTCATGACCGAGTTGTCGCAAGTGTCGGTGACGGCACTCAAGGGTGTCGGCGAAGCCATGGCCGAGAAACTCGCCAAGGTCGGTCTGGAGAATCTCCAGGACGTGCTGTTCCACCTGCCGTTGCGCTATCAGGACCGCACTCGCGTGGTCCCGATCGGCCATTTGCGACCCGGGCAAGACGCGGTGATCGAAGGCACCGTCAGCGGCGCCGATGTGGTCATGGGCCGGCGCCGTAGCCTGGTTGTCCGTCTGCAGGACGGCACCGGCGGGCTCAGCCTGCGCTTCTATCATTTCAGCAACGCCCAGAAAGAAGGCCTCAAACGCGGCACGCGGATTCGCTGCTACGGCGAAGCGCGGCCCGGCGCCTCGGGGCTGGAGATCTACCACCCGGAATACCGCGCCATCACCGGTGACGAGCCGCCGCCGGTGGATGAAACCCTGACCCCGGTCTACCCGCTCACCGAAGGCCTGACCCAGCAGCGTTTGCGCCAGTTGTGCATGCAAACCCTGACCCTGCTCGGCCCCAGCAGCCTGCCCGACTGGCTGCCGACCGAACTGGCCCGGGATTATCAACTGGCGCCGCTGGCCGATGCGATCCGCTACCTGCATCACCCGCCCGCCGATGCCGACGTCGACGAACTCGCCCTCGGTCATCACTGGGCCCAGCACCGCCTGGCCTTCGAAGAGCTGCTGACCCATCAACTGTCCCAGCAACGCCTGCGCGAAAGCATGCGTGCCCTACGCGCGCCGGCCATGCCCAAAGCCACGAAGCTGCCAGCACAGTATCTGGCCAACCTCGGCTTCACCCCGACCGGCGCCCAACAGCGGGTCGGCAACGAAATCGCTTACGACCTCAGCCAGCACGAACCGATGCTGCGGCTGATTCAGGGCGACGTGGGCGCGGGCAAAACCGTAGTCGCCGCCCTCGCCGCGCTTCAAGCGCTGGAAGCGGGTTATCAGGTCGCACTGATGGCGCCCACCGAAATCCTCGCCGAGCAGCACTTCATCACCTTCAAGCGCTGGCTCGAACCGCTGGGCATCGAAGTTGCGTGGCTGGCGGGCAAGCTCAAGGGCAAAAACCGCGTGGCCGCGCTGGAGCAGATCGCGGGCGGCGCACCGATGGTGGTCGGCACCCACGCGCTGTTCCAGGACGAAGTGCAATTCAAGAACCTGGCGCTGGCGATCATCGACGAACAGCACCGCTTCGGCGTGCAGCAGCGCCTGGCATTGCGGCAGAAAGGCGTCGGCGGGCGGATGTGTCCGCACCAGCTGATCATGACCGCCACGCCGATCCCGCGGACGCTGGCCATGAGCGCCTACGCCGACCTCGACACCTCGATCCTCGACGAATTGCCCCCCGGCCGCACCCCGGTGAATACGGTGCTGGTCACCGACACCCGGCGCGTCGAAGTGATCGAACGGGTGCGCGGCGCTTGTGCCGAGGGCCGTCAGGCCTATTGGGTGTGCACGCTGATTGAAGAGTCGGAAGAGCTGACCTGCCAGGCCGCCGAAACCACACACGAAGACCTCACCGCCGCCCTCGGCGAGTTGAAGGTCGGCCTGATCCACGGCCGCATGAAGCCCGCCGAAAAAGCTGCCGTCATGGCCGAATTCAAGGCCGGCAACCTGCAACTGCTGGTCGCCACCACCGTGATCGAAGTCGGCGTGGACGTGCCCAACGCCAGCCTGATGATCATCGAAAACCCCGAGCGCCTTGGCCTCGCGCAACTGCACCAACTGCGAGGCCGTGTCGGCCGGGGCAGCGCCGTCAGCCATTGCGTGCTGCTTTACCATCCGCCGCTGTCGCAGATTGGCCGTCAGCGGCTGGGCATCATGCGCGAAACCAACGACGGTTTTGTCATCGCCGAAAAAGACCTCGAACTGCGCGGCCCCGGCGAAATGCTCGGCACACGCCAGACCGGCCTGCTGCAATTCAAGGTCGCGGACCTGATGCGCGATGCCGATTTACTGCCCGCCGTGCGCGACGCCGCCCAAGCCTTGCTCGAACGCTGGCCGGATCACGTCAGCCCGCTGCTCGACCGCTGGCTACGCCATGGGCAGCAATACGGCCAAGTGTGAGCACTGTCGCAGTTTCTGGACCCTGGCCTTAAACAAGCTGGTTATACTCCTGCAATTGTTTGAAAACGGATACAGACCATGACAGAAGCTGCCCTCGCCCCTGAAACCCCGCACGCTCCGTCTGTTATTCGGCTGCTGCTCGGCAAACTGGGCATCGCCTACCAGGAAGTCCTCGACCATCACGGCCTGAATGCCGCGCGCAAAGTGCAGGCGGTTTTGCTGGACGATGCCGTCGGCGCGCTCATGGTGCTGTTTCCGCAAAGTCAATTGCTCGACCTCAACCGCCTCGCAGAACTCACCGGCCGCCGGTTGACCGCCGTATCCACCGAACGCCTGGTAAAAATGCTCGGCAAACACAGCCTGAGCCTGCTGCCCGGCCTGCCGGCGCTCACCAGCTCACCGTGCCTGTATGAAGAAAGCCTGCTGCGCGAACCGAAGTTGCTGATCAACTCGGGCGAGCCGGGCGTGCTGCTGGAAATCACCAGCGAAGATTTCAAAACCATGCTGACCAAGGCCAGCGCCGGCAACTTCGGCGAAGCCGTGCACAGCATCCGCCCGAACCTCGACCGCCCCGACGATGACCGCGAGGAAATCACCCAGGCCGTGCAAGCGTTCACCGCGCGGCGCATTCAGCAACGCCTGGAAGCGACCATCGAGATACCGCCGCTGGCCGAAACCGCGCAAAAAATCATCAAACTGCGGGTCGACCCCAACGCCACCATCGACGACATCACCGGCGTGGTCGAAACCGACCCAGCCCTGGCCGCCCAAGTCGTCAGCTGGGCGGCGTCGCCGTACTACGCCTCGCCGGGCAAGATTCGTTCAGTGGAAGACGCCATCGTCCGCGTGCTGGGTTTCGACCTGGTGATCAACCTGGCGCTGGGCCTGGCCCTGGGCAAAACCCTGAGCCTGCCCAAAGACCACCCGCAACACACCACGCCGTACTGGCAGCAATCGATCTACACCGCCGCCGTCATCGAAGGCCTGACCCGCGCCATGCCCCGCGCCCAGCGCCCGGAAGCCGGCCTGACCTACCTCGCCGGCCTGCTGCACAACTTCGGCTACCTGCTGCTGGCCCACGTCTTCCCGCCGCACTTCTCGCTGATCTGCCGCCACCTGGAGGTCAACCCGCACCTGTGCCACAGCTACGTCGAGCAACACCTGCTGGGCATCAGCCGCGAACAGATCGGCTCATGGCTGATGCGCTACTGGGACATGCCCGAAGAACTGGCCACCGCCCTGCGCTTCCAGCACGACCCAAGCTACGACGGCGACTACGCCGAGTACCCAAACCTCGTGTGCCTGGCAGTGCGCTTGCTGCGTAGTCGCGGGATTGGTTCGGGGCCGGATGAAGATATTCCGGATGCGTTGCTGGAACGCGTTGGTTTGACGCGCGACAAAGCCAATGATGTCGTCAGCAAAGTGCTTGAAGCTGAAGTGCTGCTGCGCGAATTGGCTTCGCAATTTAGCCAGGCCTAAAAGCATCGTCGGATCGCCGCCCGGACCAAGCCACGCTCCCACAGGACTCAGGTAATCCCTGTGGGAGCGGGCTTGCCCGCGATGAATCCACCTCGGTCTGACTGAAATACACCAACCCCTGTGGCGAGGGAGCTTGCTCCCGCTCGACTGCGCAGCAGTCGCAACCCAGCCGCCGCAGTGTGTCAGATACAACCGAAGTCTCAGGCTTTAGGGCCGCTTCGCAGCCCAGCGGGAGCAAGCTCCCTCGCCACAAAAGCCTCCTCCACTCCTGACTGGATCAAGGTTCTCAGGCCTTAGCCTTCGCCTTCCTAGGCTTCAAATACTTGGTCAACCCCTGAAACCAGATCACCAGCGCCGGGTTGCCCTTGATCTGAATCGACTTGTCCTGAATCCCCGTCATAAACGCCAACTGCTTGTTCTTCGCCTGCATCGTGGCAAAGCCATACGCCGCGTCTTTAAAGGCAATCGCAAACGCAGGTTCGGCATACACGCCGGACTTGCTGGTAATGCGCTGATCCTTCACCACGAAATGCCGCGCTACCTTCCCGTCCAGGGTCTGTAGCTGAAACACCAACGCCTTGTCACCCAACTGCTGCTGAAACGCAGGATTAGTCCGACTGGCCTTACCCATCAACAAACCCATCATCCACAGAAGAAAACGAAATTTCATGCGCACAGCCTCAAAAGAAAAATGAACGGCCGGCGCAGTGTAGCCGCTCCAAGCCAGAACGCCACCATCGTGTTGCGTTAGAAGAAGATGAGCTGCTTTTCCCGCATGATGACCGCCAAGTCACGCTTTCCCGCCTCAACCTTGATCGTTCACACGCTCCCGCGTGGGAATGCATCCCGTGACGCCGCGTGTCACCTCCCACACCCGCCCTACACCTGAAGAAACACATTTCTGTAGGAGTTGCCGAAGGCTTCGATCTTTTGATCTTGATGCCCTCAAACCTCTCGGACATTTCCTTCAAAACGCCGGGCTGTCCGTGAACTAGGCGACTTTGGCGTTCACCGATAACCTCTATCCGTCACCGCAAAAATCGGTGATTCGGACGTGCAAGTCCGATGGAGTACACATTCGGTTATGGCAATTCATCGAGCGTTTTCCTATGCTCGCGAATCGTTATGGCTGCTGTGTATGGGAGACCTTCGGGTCTGCCGGGTGACTCCACCGGTCTTGCACACCTATGCACAGCTGCCACCTCTTTCGAAGTGCACGCGAAACGGTGTCAGCTCCTTAAATTTTGGAGTAACACTTTATGTTCAAGCCAACACCGAATCCCCCAGAAAACCCAGCTACATCCCCCTACGAATCCTTAGATTCCAGAAAACTCCACGAAGCCGCCGAACGCGCCCTCGACCACCATTTCGCCCCACCCCCCAAAGAAAAACCCAAGCGCAAAGGCAAACTCTTCACCGTCTCCCCCGACATCGACACCGAAGCCCTCCTGGCCAACGCCTCAGAAGACCTGCTGTCCATCAGCGCCATCGCCGCCAGCCTGGCCGACGATGTTGATGGAGAACGGCGCTCCTTAGCCTTGGCGCTAAGCAGATTGGCAGATGGGGTTCGGTTGTTGGTGGAGCGAGCGCTGGATCATATCGATTCGCCGAATCCGGCGGAGCATCGGGTGAAGGCGTAGCGAAATCGCGGAAAGAGAAAGGGGACGTTGAGTCCCCTTTCTCGATGATCTCGACTCACCACTGACAGCCTGTCTCTGATGACGCCTCCATGCTGATATCCTGATCGAACGAATATTTCTTACCGGATTTGTAATTCGTGTAGTACATCGAGTTTACCCGAGCCCCCTGAGTCGCCCTTTCATACTCCCCCGTCACCACACCGTCAGAAACCTCCACCCAAGTCGTCGTGAACTGATAAGGCCCGTCCTCCGTCATGACTTCTTCCACAGTGTTCCGATAGACGAGAGGAATGGCCTTCTTTGACTTGCTATACCTAACCCCCGCGCCGCTCCATTGGGTGACCGAGTCGTAATAGGTTCTGAATTCGAAATTGATGTTTTTACCTTCCAGCGAACGGAAACACGAGACCTGTGTTGTGATCTCACTACGGGCCGTCAGCGGCAATACCAACAACAGCATTAAAAATAACTTCTTCACAGATCCCTCTGATCTCATTTTTTTGAAAACGATGACGTGCGAGCTTACCGCATGCCTAAAGTGAAAAATCCGAGACTTCTGCAAGCCGCCAACATTGCCCACGAACAAACTGATACTCGAAGACATAATCGGTATCCGGCTTCTGCAGGATCGCCGTGGCGTTGTTGCCCCGTTCTTCCTTGACGGTCAACGTAAGACCATCGGCCTCTCGTTTCACGCGATCCGGGATGATTGGAAACTTGATCTGATCGCCGCTGACGCTGCGCTTTTCCATCTCAGGCTCGGGATCTCCCGCCACAGTCGTGACCATTTTCAGCGGTTGCTGGACGAAGGCTTTCTGCACGTCTGCGCGTTCGGAGAAAGCGGAGAGGAACGTTAAAAAGTCGGTCGAGGGGCAAGAATCACTGGCCGCGCCACCATCGGCTTGTAGTGTCTTCTGACGGTTGCCCTGACCCAGTTTTGAATCCGCAATCATCTTTGCATCCAAGTCTTCCAAGCGCTTCTTAATGCTCGCCGCATCCTTGTAAGCACACTCGACTTCTACGTCATCTTCCAGATTTAGACCGTCGCGGCAGTTCTGCAACTCAGGGTCTGGCGGGTCACCGCGAAAAAACTGCAAGGACAAGTGATCGCCGTCCTTGAAGAGCGGCAGTTCCAGCACCGAATAGGAATCACCTTCGAAATGGCTGTGCGAGACTTTGTGTTTTGTCAGAACAAACATGGACTTCCCCGCTCGCTCAGGGAATTTGCGCTCGAAGAAGAACACCGAGGCAATTTGTTCGCCTTCGACCTTCCACACATAATTCAGCGAAGGCTTCACCGCATTCATGGGTGCGTAGAAAATTTCAGCATCCGGCACATGCACGCCCCCAACCTGACCTTTAAGGTTGTTCTTCAAAAAGAACACCGTGATCTTCTGATCACCCAACGAAGCAACCACCGGCGGATGCAGCTCGCCTATGGTTTGTAGGTCACTTGCCGATGCCGGTTGAGCCGACAAACCGACCATGCATCCGAGCGCAGCAATAAAACTTAAGAGCCTGGCCAATGCCACCCACTTCCCTATTGATCAATCTTCAAATGTTTACGCTGATGGTTTCACGCTGCCTCAGGTGCGCCGCACTTCAGTTCTTTGATTTGCTCATTCTGAATCGGAATCACGCAGGCGAGACGCTTCTCTCCGTCCCCACGAAGCTCGAACAAGCTGAGCGTCAGGTGTAAACCATCGGCAGCAAATGCATGATCCTCAAACAACGCACTGGCATAGCCATCCCAAAACGATTTGCCGTCAAAACTGCAGAACCGCTTGGAGGAAAGCACTCTCCAACCGCCGTCAGGCGCCAGAATCTGAACCGTCAAACAAGGGCTGCCAAAGGTGCTGACATAACGCGCCACGACATCGCCGAAGCGCTGGGAGCCGGACAGGAACACCTTGTTGAGATCAACCACATTACCCGGCTCATCAGCGACGATAGTGTCCAGATAAGCCGCACGCTCCAGGCTCATTCTGGCCATGCAGTTGTTGATAGTCGTAACATGCAGCGCCACACCGGGCTCGCTTTCCGTGGCCTCGAGCGGGCACGTGGTGTCGCGCAGCTTGATCCACGCGCGCTGGGCCTCTCTGGCCATCGCCATCAACGCCTTGCCCTGTTCAGAGTCGCGCCGCTGCTGAGACTCGAACCGCGCTAGCAGTTTCTTGTAACTAGCATTGAGCTGTGCGTCGGCTTCTTTGCGTGCCGCTTCCACGCACAGATCGATCTGCCAGCTCACGGTGGTCTCTTTGCATTCGTCCTTGGCCATCGCGATGGAGGCAAACAGGCATCCAAAGGACAACGCGACACAGCGCACAAACATATTCAATTTTTCATTCCCTGAATTACAGATCGCTCAACTACACGTTGCGGAATTTTCTGCGCCTTGCCGTCGGCGCTCATCGCGTCGCGGTATTGGCTGTAATAGCGCTGCGCTTCGTCTTTGCGACCAAGGCGCCACAGTGAATCGGCGATGTTCAACATCAACACTGTGCGTTTACCGACCGCCTCAACGCCTCGATAAAATTTCAGTGCAAGCGCATCGTTACCACCCTCGGCCAAGTAGAAACCCAAGTCATTGAACGCCTGAACATTACGCGCCGGGGGATGACACGCCATGTAGGACTCCGGACTCAGAAAGCTCAGGCTCCATTCGATGGATTCCGCGCGGGACTGCGCCGGCTCGATGTCCACGGCATGCCTCAACAAGTCCTTTGGGGGGGTCGTCTCCAGGACGGGATTGAACACTTCACCGTCGTTGGAAACCCACTGATTGCCCACCCATTTACCGACACAAAAGCTGGCAGAACGCTCAGCCAGCACGCAACCGGTCTCCATCGAGATCACATCGCAATGCTGTTGCGACACCAGTTTTTCTTCACCACTCTCGACCGACAACATGCCGAAGCTCACCGGGTCGAGCACCAAGGTTTTCTTGTCAGGACTGAGCAAATCGGGGTGTGCATCGGCGCCAATATCGGGACCGAAGAGCGGGAAAGTTTTGCCGTTTTCGGTGAACCAAGCGGTCGCCGACTCCACACCGGGCATCGTCCATTCTGTCGCCCGAAACGTCACTGTGTGCCCGCCGACACCGACTATTGGCAGGTCTTGGGCAAAGGCTCTGGCGGCAAACAGGCAGCCGAATATCAACACCCACTTAAGGCTGGCCATAAACAATCCTTTTCACTGCAGGGCTTTCCGATTGCAGTTGTCTCTTCGTGACGCCATAAGCCTTGATCAGCCCTTCCCAGGAGCCTTTCGAACCAAACGACCGATAGCTATTGCTGTAGCTGTAATGCTCTAACCGGCCGGCCGTGGAGTAATACCCGCGCCACTCCGGGCAGGATCCGCACCCGCCATAACCGCCGATTGAAACCAGGCTGCCCGTGGTTCCTTTCACACAATCCATCGCCACTACCACGTTACTCAACATCTTCGTCTTCGCACCGTCGGACGTGAGCTGTGAAACCTTGTCGATGTTGCGCCGAAGCACTTTGCCGCCGATATTGATTGTCTGGTCGGAGCAGACCGGGATTACGTGGGTTTCAGTGTCCTGCACCGTCACGGATCGACAGGACGACACCAACACCACTTCAACGCCGCCACACTGCATGACATCGCGTTGGGTGTAGGCATCCGAAGGCGCGGCGAAGGCTGGAAACGAGAGCAGCAGCGAAAGGCTGCCCGCGAGAAGACGCTGATTCATGGAAAATTCCCTTTCACCGTTAACTGGGCTGTTTTTTTTCGAGGCACTTTGCATAGGCGTCAGCGAACTTGGCATCGAATGACAGTTCCACCGGTTCTTCCAGTTCAGCCGAGGTATTGAGCAACACTCGGGTGGCCGGGATGTATTTGACCCAGCCAATGGTCCCGGTGCCGTTCGTGTCATAGAGCAACTTGGCCCGCACGGTTTCTCCGTCGTCATCGTCAATCAGCAGGTTGACCTTGTCCTTGCCGACATAGCGGAACGGGAAGTTGCTGCTCCTGACCATCTCGGTGAGGTAGCCGTAGCAACTTCCTGCTTCGGCGGTTGCCGGGATGGCGTAGGCAAGGGGCAACAGTAAAAGAGCATTCAGCGTGGGCCGAATGGAAAAGCGGCTCATCCAATCATCCTTAATCAAGCGGCGGTGATTCCACGTCAGTGATCGTCAGCAGCCGGAACTCATTGTTCACAAACTCGTAGTAACGATCCCGGTAACGACTTTCCAACCGATTGCCTTGCGCGTCCTCTTCGCCATCGAGCGCGAGGCCGGAAATGAAGATCAAGCGGCTATCGGACTGGTAGGCCATATCGAAAGTGCTGCCGTCGTATGCGTTCGGCAACCCGACGACAACGTCCCCCGTACGCGCATCCAGCACTTCGCCGCAAATGGCGCTGCCGCCACAACCGAGCCTGTACAGGATGTAATGACCGGCGAAATTGACCTTGCCTTTCAGAGCCCGCGCTCGTGCTTGATCCATCATCGCGTTGCCGTTTTCTTGCGGTACCGGTTCATGGTTGGCGCCGGTGAACACTGGGGTGACGGTGTAGTCCTTGAAGTCCGGGTCGGCGGCGAAAGCCATGGACGTGGCAATGGCCAAGAGGCCTCCGAGTAGAACTGAACATCCTTTCACGCTGTAACTCCGTATATGGGGTACATCATTGGGCTGCTTTCTCAAAAACAATACTGCGCACCGCTGTTTTGATTTGTTCAAACCCTTCGGCGCTGATAGCCAAAGGAGTGGATGAGCCTGACTCTGCTGAGCCGATCAGTACGCTTTCGCCCCTGAGCAAGCAGAAAGCGACGCGAGTGATGTGACGTCGTGATTTGTCATGGAAACCGAAGATGAACCCAGATGACTTCTCCCCACCCAGTGCCTCGAAGGTGTAGCTTTTCTTGGGGCCCGCCAGCGACGTGGGCTCCCAACCGTGATCGGTCAGGGTCGCCGGGCATCTGCGGTCGTTGTCATCACGTAGGACTTGCAGCGCGATGGAGTCCTCTTCCGGGGGCTTCCGGGCCGTGAGCCGGGAGAAGCTGTCAGCGTTTTCACACATCACGCCAAACCACGGCTGACTCAGGTTGTCGGACTTCTCGAAATGCCAGTCATAACCGCTCGATGTTTCCGCCTGCCATAAGCTAGGCGCGCTGGCCCGAGCGGGCAGTTGTTTACCCGCGACAAACACCAGATAAAAGCGATCGAACGTCAGCCATTGGTCTTGCAACAACGGCATGGAGAACCGACACGTATCCAGCTCGACAACAGCCTCGGTCGGACCGTGTGCAACCGCCGACTGGCCTGACTCACCGCCGACCACCACGGCATCGGCGGCGAGAGCTGTATGCGTCAGCGCAACCCAGCCAAGTAGCGAACCCCGCAGCCATGAAGACTTGATTAAGCCCATCAACCGACATCCCTGTGCATAACGTTATCGACGACTGCTCAACAGCAGTCGGTTCATCCTTTGTTCGCTGGAATGATCAACTTCAACTCACCATCGCGGTACACCACCTCACACCCGACCCACCCCGGATCAACCTGCGGCATCACCGCCGAAGGTTTACGCAGCTCGCGCAGCAGCGTCGAGCCATGGGACAACCGCCCGCCCATTCGCGCAATCACCGCCCGCGCTGCTTGATAGTGCGCGTGGCGACCGGGGTCGAGGGTGTCTTCGAGCAGGATGTCGGCGCCGAGCACGCCTTGCACCTGCCCCGGATAAATCATGAACCCGGTCGCCTGCTCCGTGCCTTCGCGACCGTCCTGCCAGAAGCTGCCGTCGCGGGTACGAACGTCGGGATGCGGCGCAAACCAATGCTCGCGATCTGCCAGCGGCATGGCGTGATGGAGGCGGAAGAAGATCCGCATGAGATTGTCGCGATACCACTCACGCACTTGCAGGTAGTAGCCGCGCAGGCCCGGCAGGCCAGTTGAATGGGCTAAGCGGATAAACCCCGGCCACTGCGGGAAGGCCTGCAACGGCAGGTCGGTTGGTGCCGGGCGCGGTGTGGCGGGATCGGTTTCCCACGGCAGACGATGTGGGCTGTGTTCAAGGTCGTCATAAGCCGTCGGTGGCCGTCCCAACAGGTCGCCGCCGCTGCTGGCCAGTGAGGTGGCGATGCACAGATTGCCTTGCACCACGAACACATAAAATCGGGTGAACCAGTCGGCCAGTTGCCGGCCGTCGGCGCCTTGGGTGGTGAGCTCGGACAGTTCACCGTCGAAGCGCCGCAAGCCACGCTCAAGGCTCAGCAAATGCCCGCGAGCAACGCGCTGCATACGCAGGAATAACGGTAGCGAATGTAACATCCGTAGCGGTCGCCAAGGCAGATACGGAGTCGCGCCACCGACTTCGCCGGCGTAGCTGCTGGCAGAGATGCCCCAGTCTGCGAGTCGTGCGAGAAACAAATCGTTGTTGATGTACGAGGCGCCGCCAAACACCGCCGTGAACGGTTCGTTGTCCTGCAACACCCGCGAATCCCAACGCGCCATGCTCGCTGGAATACTCGCCGCTGCACGCCGTTGGGCGTACTCCACCAAAGTGCTGGGTTGGGGCGGCAGGATCTCGGCGATGTTGGCGGCAGTCAGGTGCCGACGCCAGCCGTAATCGCTGATCGGCCGGTATTGCAGCAACCATAGTTGCTGGCCATCCCAGGCCCATTCGACGTCGCCAGGCACGTAATGGAAGACTCGCAACACGTCTTGCAGAAAACGCCACAACAGGTCCGCTGTCAGGCCGTGGGAAGGTTTGAAAGTGTCGCTGCCCCAAGAGTCGCCGAGGCGGGAAATGATTGCGCGTTCGGGGCTCACCTGACCATCGGCCAACGACTCAAGATGACCTTCGACCCATTCCAGTTCCACCGACAGATGTCGCACAAAAGCGATCCCGGACAACTGCGGTGTGATGAAGCGTTGCACCACCACTTCTTCCACACCTGCCGCGCTCAGCTCGGCAATGCGCGCGGGCACGTTGGGCGTCGGTTCCCGCAGGAACGTGGTACTCAAACCCGCATTCGCCGCATCGGCTTGATCCTCGCCATAACTGGAGGAGCGCACCGCCCACGTGGCGTCCGGTTGGCTCGCGAGAAACGCCGGCAGACGTTCATCGTGACAATCATTGAGTGACAGCGCCGGCGGCACCGCTTGCCTGGCCAACTCGGCCAGACGCAAGCGCCCGCCCTTGGTATGCGCGACGAACCCACGCTCGCCCGACTCCAGCCACGCAGCGAATTCGGCCGGCGAGTCGATCCACGGGTAATGACCCCAACCGGGTTTCAGGCTGATAGTCAGATCAGCGCGGGCAAGAATGGCTGACCATGCTGCGGCCTGAGCGATGCCCAGCACATTGTCCTGATCGCCCCAGACCAGCTCGACCGGATCAGTGATCCACTCCAGCAGCGGCAACGCGGTGTCTGCTCGCACCAGATCCCAATGCGGCACAAACGCGCGGCAGCGGGCATACCCGGCGCCCATGCGCTGGTATTGCGCGGGTGTCCAAGTCTGATTGGAGAACTTGTGTTTAAAAAGCGCTGGTTTGTTCGCCAGCAACCAGTGAATGGTCTTGCGAATCGGCAGCGGCGACATCAACGCTGGCAGCCGTCGTTGCCACAAGAACGCCCCGACTGGCGCGAGCAACACACTGCGGCAAAAGTGCCCCGGCTGACGTTGCAGCGCATGCAACACCAGCAACGCATTCACCCCGACCGCCATGATCGCGCAGCCCTGCACCGTCATCGCGAGCAACGCTTGAGCATACGCCGCGAGGTCTTCGCAGGGTGCCTGTGGATTGTTGCCAAAGCCCGGCAACTCCAGCGGCACCACCTGATAGCGCTGAAAGTGCGGCAGCGCATCATCCCACCAATCGGCGGCGCTACCGTTGCCGGCCAGCAGGTACATCAGGGGCTTGCTCATGAACAATCCTCAGGCCAGATCGCGCAGGGCGGCGTCGAGGGTTGGATAGCGGAACGTGTAGCCCGCCTCGCTCAAACGCTCGGGCACCACACGCTGGCCGTCGAAAAACAGTTGAGCCATTTCCCCCGCCAGTGCGCGCACCGGTGCCGCCGGAATGTGAAACCACACCGGACGCTTCAAGACCTTGCCGACCTGCTCGGCAAACGCTGCCTGACTGACCGTATCCGGCGCCACCAAGTTGTAAGCGCCGCTCAAACTCTCATCATCGAACGCGCGTGCGATCACTTGAATCACATCGTCGCGATGCACCCAGCTCATGATCTGCTGACCATCGCCCATGCGTCCGCCAAAGCCCAGGCGAAACGGAATCAGCAACGGCAACAACGCACCGCCCGGCCCGAACACCACGCCGAGGCGCATCACCACCTGACGCACACCGAACTCAGTGGCCGGTTGCGCGGCCGTTTCCCATTGCGCGCAGAGTTCGGCCATGAAGCCATCGCCCCTGGTCGATGTTTCATCGAGACGTTCGCTGGCATCGCGCACGCCGTAGAAACCAATGGCCGAGGCCTGAACCCACAACGCCGGTTTATGCGTGGCATTTTTCAGCCAAGTCATCAGCGCTTCGGTGGTATTGACGCGACTGGCGATCAGTTGCGCCTGACGCTTGGCGCTCCAACGCGGACCAGCAACCGGTGCCCCCGCCAGGTTGATCACCACGTCGAAGGTTTCGTTGTAACCGAGTTTGCTCAGCGAGCGCAGGCAACGGGCGCGGCCGTCGAACAGGTACGCGGCTTTCAAAGGATCGCGAGCCAGCACGCTGACGGTGTGGCCGGCGTCGAGCAATTGATTGACCAAGGCTTCACCGATAAACCCGGTGCCACCGGTCACCAGTACCCGTTTGTAAGCTCCGCCAGCGAACGGGTTAGACGGCTTACCTTCGCGCTGCATGCGCAGCGCCGCCAATCCATCTCGAATACCCGAGGCCGTAACGCCGATAGCGAACAGCGTCAGCAACCAGCCACGCCAGCCGAAATCGATAGCGCTCAGGCCGGTAGGCAAACTCGCCCACTGCGCCAATTGCCCCCCGTACAGAGCAAAGAAAGCCCCGCCGTTCACCGCCAGCACGGTATGCATGATGCGCTCGATGGCCGGCAGCTTGCGGCTGCGGTCCTCGACCACGAAGTCCCAGAGCGTCAGGCCGATCTCCAGCGCGAACAGCAGCGCAATCACAATCGCCCACGTGCCGTGGAATGCCAGATGCGCCATGCCCAGAAACAGAATCCCGTAGAAACACGAGCGCATCGCGTGGATCGACAACTCCAGCCGGGCACTGTGGCGATACGGCAACGCCACCGTCAGTTCGTGGTGGTACAGGGTATCGAGCGCACCCAGGCAGGCCTGGGCAATCAACAGAGCAATCGCCCAATCCAGGAGAGAAAAGTCAGGCATGGTTGGCATCACTCGGTGTGTGTTGAGGTGGAGGTGCGGCGGTCGTGGCGATACAGCCAGATCAGCGGAGGCAGTAAAGTGAGCAGCGCGAAGCTGTCGAACCACAGATGCGACCAGACCTGCGCCTGGAGGGAAATCAACATGTCCTGCGGCGCCCAGAGCACGATGCCGGCAATCAACCAGCCCCATGCCATAGGGGTTTTAAGACGATGGCCGAAGTGCACGAGGGCGAGCATGTAGAGGGAATAGCTTTGCAGCGTGGCGCCGAATAGGGCGAGCCACCAGACTTGTTGCGCGCGGGCGGCGGTGGGTACGGTGTCGGCCAACCAGAAGGCTTTTTCGATAGTTTGCAGATACCCGTCGAGCAAACCGGAATGGCCGGCCCAGGTCAGCAGGATGCTGACGAGCAGATGCGCCAGTGCGGCGGCGTATAGCCAAACGACCAGGGCTTGGCGAAGGGTATTTGAGGGGACTGGCATTCCGTGTCCTGAGGTCTTCCTTGAGGGGCGCAAGTCTAAAGGAAATCGGGAGATTCAGTGATTAATCACGGGGCCCGTCTCGCCTCTAAAATTTCTAATAGAAAGTCGACTAACAACCATCGGCATCGTTGCATTGAACCCAGCCCCGAATTTCCTTTCCTTTGGGGGTTTTAAACATGATTTGCAGCCACCCGGCCTCAACCCCTTCCTGCAACACCGAGTCGCCCTTGATCAAATACATTTTCGTCATGTCCGCCAAAACGGGCAAACTGTGAATCGAGGTCTTTTTGTTAATCGTGAGCGTCACCTTGTCCCCCGCTGCCCAGCGTTTATAGGCGGCAGAATTGAGTTTGGCGACGATCCCCTCAGCGGTTTTATAAGGGAACGTGTAGATCAACTCCGACGACTCGGAATCGCGCGCAATATCGCCGCCATTACCAAAATAATTCGACAGCCGCTCATCTCTCACATAACCCACCGCCGTACGGGAATACGCATGAGTGGTGTAATACTCGCCCAAATAATTAACGCCCGTATCAGCTCTGATTCCGACCGCATGAATGACGAATAGCATCGGCTCGGCTTCGGGTTCAGCCTGCGCAAAGAAAGCCGCTTGCACTCGTCCAGTGGCCGCCAAAAATGGCAGGCCGCCTATGTTCTTATTTGTACCATCGGCACAATTTACATAATCGACGTTGATGGCGACGTCATCGGCGTCTTGGGATTCGTCTTCGGGCAGTTTGGCGTGGTTGAAAACGATAGAGCCCGAGTCTGTGTTGAGCGCTGGGAATGCTTCACTTTTTGGGGGTTCGCAGGTGATCCTGGAAAGGATCTTTTTCAGGCTTGATCTCTCGCTTTCATAAAAAGTATTGCACTGAGAAACAACGACAAAGCCCTGTGCTGTTTCTGCTTGAAGTGTGTTGCAGATTAATCCGAACCCTTCAACACCGCCCGGCCCAGGATAAATGACGTTTTTCATGTCCAGCAGCTTCCAGCCTTGCTGCTGCATCGACGCTTTGGCTGTCGCCGTAGCGTCCGAAAACTCCATGATTGATTCAGCATCAGGCAGTTCGATCAGCTTGTTGTAGCGCCGTGTATTGTCGATTCCGACAACCGCCAAAATGTCCTGCAGATTTTTCCCAGTGACAATGACAGTGGGGAGACTATCGAAGTTGTTGGCGTAGTCCGGCTGGTTACGGGGTACAAGCTTGAGTACGTTCACGCCCCCTTCCTGAACGCAGCTTGCAACCTTCAGTTCTGTTTGAGGCACGTCGAACGGGCAAGGTTGATCTTCAGCGAACGCATCCGTGCCGCCAAGGAACAGGCTCAGAACAACGGCGCCCATCAGCGCCGCCGTGAAGCCGTATCCTTTTTTAAAAATACAATCCATGTTGATCACTCAAAAAACCTACGGTTTAAACGGCTCAGGTGTCGTGTTTAAAAACGCTCAATCATCCGCCTACGTAGACGTCGACACCATCGGACATTTCCTTCAACACGCCGGGCTGTTCATGAACTATCCAGCGCTCGCGCTCATCGATAACCTCTGTTCGTCACCGCAAAATCGGTGACACGGACGTGCAAGTCCGGCGGGATACACAATGGTTATGGTAATTCATCGAGCATTTTTCTATGCTCGCGAACCGTTATGGCGGCTGTGTATGGGAGACCTTCGGGTCTGCCGGGTAATCCCGCCGGTCTTGCACACCTATGCACAGCTGCCACCTCTTTCGAAGTGCACGCGAAACGGTGTCGGCTCCTTAATTACGGGATTACATCTATGTTCAAGCCAACACCAAATCCTCCTGAAAACGAAGCCACATCCCCCTACGAATCCTTCGATTCCAGAAAACTCCACGAAGCCGCTGAACGCGCCCTCGACCATCATTTCGCCCCACCCCCCAACGAAAAACCCAAGCGCAAAGGCAAGCTCTTCACCGTCTCCCCCGACATCGACACCGAAGCCCTCCTGGCCAACGCCTCAGAAGACCTGAAATCCATCAGTGCCATCGCCGCCGACCTGGCCGACGACATCGAAGGCACCCGCCGCTCAGTCGCCCTGGCACTCAGCAGAATTGCGGATGGGGCGCAGTTGTTGGTGGAGCGAGCGCTGGATCATATTGATTTGCCGAATCCGGCGGAGCATCGGGCGAAGGCGTAGCGAAAAATATGAAGGGGACTTAACGTCCCCTTCCTCAGCGTTATACCTGCACCGCGAAATTTACAGGCAGTGACTGGCCTTTATGTCTGAGCCTTGCGAAACCAAACGCTTCACGCCGTCGCTACCCCCCGGGCTACCTTTATCAGCTGACATCTGATAACAGGCCAACGCCCGGGACATATCCTTTGTTCCCAATTCACCACTCTCAAAAGAAGACCCCAGGTAGTTCATCGCCTCTGTGGATCCCATGGAAACCGCGCGAATAACTTCCCTTTCTGCCTGCTCGGGGTGGAGGCAAGGGCCGTTATAGTCGGTGGAATTACCGTTACAAAAATAAGTGGCATAACCCAGCGCGCCGCTCGCTGTCGTCGATGCCGCTTTGAACAAAGCCTCAACCTTGCTGGTTTCCAGCTGAGGTGCCATCTGCGAAAGACTTAAGCTTGCCGCCGACAGACTCGCCTGTGGATCACCCGACTCTGCAGCACAGACATAGTTTTCCAGTGACGCTTCAATCAACTCCCCAGTCAGACGGTATCGTTCAAGAAACCCCAACCCACCCAAGCCCTCAGCACGTTGATAACAAAGGTTCTCCGCGCGGCTCATTCCGGGTCTATCGGGTGCGACAAGCTCCTTCTCGCTGATCGACCAATCCTCAATCCCCACCAGCGACCAACACGACTTTTTAGCAAAGTTAAAAATCTTGATATTGCTGTTGCCGGCCCGTTTATCCACAACGTTCATGTGAGCGTCATCGACTGTTTCGATCTCAACCCCTTCAGTCTTGCCTTCCATCGCAGCCATCAACGGAAACATCAAACTGGAGCCAGTCTCCGCAGTAATTTGCGGTTCAAATTGACCAGGGTCCGAGGTGTGCTTCAATACCAATATTTTTACCGCCAGTGCGGTTAGGCGCTTCTGGGACTCAGCACTGGCGGAGAACGCCGGCAGAAACTGAGCAAAGCTCTGGGATGGACACGAGACGTCTGATCCTCGCCCAACAGCTGAACCACTCATGATCTCGGGCGCGATATTGTCCAGAAAGACTGTACGCTCACGGCTCATTCTTGCGATGCAATTGTTCACCGTCGCTACATAGGCGGACGTGCCTGGCTTAATCTCAAACGCTTCGAGCGGACAATTCGCATCGCGCAATTTTATCCACACACGCTGCGCTTCTTTGACCTTCGCCGTATACGCCGCCCCAGTCTCGGGTTCGGCTCGGTACTGCGCCTCGAGTCGAGCCATCAGTTGGTGGTAACTGCTATTCAACTGCGAATCGGCAGCGTCCTTCGCGACCTCAGAACACCTGTCAATTTGCTCGCTTACGGTGATCTCGTTGCAATCATCCTGCGCAAACGCAGTGGGCAAACCTAGCAGGCCACTAAGTGCTGCTCCAATGAGGAGCCTAATAAATCGATTCATCCAAATCATCCTTGCTGTTTTTTTCAACACCCCCTTAAGAGGGGTTATGGCGTATTCAGGTGTTTTTTCACGTAAGCCTTTATTGAGGCGGCGTCCTTATAAGCAAACGTCTGTGGCACACCGTCACTAAAGCCGTCAATCCCGCTTAAGTACCTATTAGCCTGAATCAACTGATTGGGGATCAACCTACCATTGCTATGTCGCGCATAGGCATAAACTTGATACAGCGTACCGTAGGTACCAATACCTCTACTGTTAATTTCCCAAGAAACCAAAACAAAGACATTCTTTACATCCTGAACCGGATAAAAAAATATCGATTCGACCTTAGGTGGCGAACCGGCAACATCATATTTATCAACTAACTGTCTAGCCGATACTCCATCGCTGTTTTTCACGTCGAGGACTAAAGACACGGGATACTCTGTATCTCCCGTTTCCAAAACCGACAATTCCGCATTTTCGACGACAGTTGTTTTATAGGGACCATTTATTACCACCCCCCGCAGATAGAGGCTATCATCCTGAGCCACGGCGACCCTACAGAACATAAATACCAACAATACAAAACAAAATTTACGCATCGTCCTTTTTGCCTCTCATCGTTGTAAATAACTAATTTTTGCTAGGCGTAATGGCCTCAAATGACGCCTTTATATCAGATAACTTAGGATCACTTCTCAGGTTAGACCTAGGTACACATGCAGAAAATTTAACCGTGGCATCTTTCACACCCTTCAACCCATAGAAACAGTCGAACCACAGGCCTGTTTTGTCTAACGAAAATTTGTTCTTGGCAGCAGCGATGTCTCCATCAGAGTTCCAAAGCATAAAAGGAGACATTGTTACTCGGACGGCAGCAGAACCCGATGCCGAGGAATGAACAAAATCTACCGAGCCCGCCTCAGACTCTTGATGTAATGCATCGTCAACGGCATAGCTGTATATATACTTACCATGACTATCAAAACGCCCCGACGCACTCAAACTCTTCTCAAACTCAACCGGCTCCACAATGAAAACGTTCTCCTCAGTCAGTATATCTGGATTTAAATTAACGTTCGAAACCAAGTCCCCATAGCACACCCCATTCTCAGCTCTCACGTTCAATTTAAAACCAGGAATCTCTGGAATTACAACTCCACACACATCCAGAGACTCGGACTGAGCCACCGACGAAAGCGTAATAAAAGACAAGCCGCCAAGCAACATGAACAACACTTTCATTATAACGATCTCTTACGAGAAAACGGAGACAGACGACGTTTTCAGATCATTATTGAATCGTGGTCTGTCCCATTTCATTTGTTTCCGATCAAACCTGTTGTATCACGATCCTGCTGCACACATTCCATCCTGGATATCTGGCTTCCTGTTCCTATCCCCTGACTGATACCACTCAGCAAGCAAATCGCTTGCGCAAAAAGCGTTTTTCGCAGCATCGAAATAAAACGCCACAGTGTGGTTCACCATCGCGCCACGGTTGGCCAAGAAAACCTCCAACTCGTACACGACATCCGGCAGCGCATTTTTCCTGTCGTTCTTCAGCGTCGGTGGGCCTTTGAACTTGCAGGGGACGCCCACAAATACTTCATTTAGAAGACCCACCTGATAGGTAAAAATCGAACAATTGCCTATCGAGTCCTCAAACGTCGCGGCCCCAATAACACTCCCCTTCCAACTCACCGAGCCATTTGGCATCAGGCGAAGCTCCTTCGCCGACATATGATTTTCCTCCTCAATGGCGGCGATCATGGCAACGGGCAATGAGGGTTCTACGTTCAAACTGGAAGGCTCGGCATTATCGGGCACTAGTTCTAAACCCTTGCTTCGCTCTCTAGCGCGCTCCGGAATTTTTTGCTGCTTGCCCGACAACACCATTAATTCCGAATATTTTTTGTAATGTCCTGACGCAATGCGCTTTTCGTCCCGCCCCCAATAAGCGTCAGCCAGATTGAGATAGGCAACTGCACGTTCAGGACTGTTAGATATCACCTTTTCAAGTAACCAGATAGCATCATCATTAAATCCAGCTTGTTGCCAATAGTAGGCAATATCATTGTAAGACTGCTGCTCAGACTTAGAGTAACTATTCTGACCTATATAACGCTCAACAAATAAGCGCTTAGGGAAGTCGCGAAAATGCTTTTCATCAAGGTATAGTCGAGCCGTAGCTTTTTTAAACTTGCTCAACGCCTCGGCTTTCACACTTAAATCAACCCTTTGAACGAGTTCTTTCTTTGTTTCACAGTCGGTTGTGTCGCAGGACTTTGGCAGCTTTGAATCATCAACCGTGTAACAATAAGGTTGAGAGGCGCCATCGGGACTTGGCATTTTACGCAATTTCACTAGCGCCCCTTGCGAATTCGGCGACATTGAGCAATAAGGTACCAAGCCAAAAACATCTGATACTCCCACCTTATTCTTTTCAAACTCTGCAGAACCCAATACTTTACTTGCCTCAATCAGGGCGACCGAAAAATTATCGGGCTTGTTCACAAGCCAAAACGTATTTTCTTGCGATGTACAGTTACATTCGCAACTGAGCACATACTGGTCAGAACGCATGTCCCATCTGGTTCTGGCCACTTCACCTAAACCACAATAATTATCAACAGAAGCAACAGTACAAACATTGGTATCTGGATCGCAGTTAAGCTTTCCAGCATCCGCCCAAACATGTCCAGCGGCTAAAACCAGAGAGACCGCTAACGCGATCGACTTTACACTTACCATTTATTGCCCCAAATCATTTTGAAGACTCAAAGCGGAAAACGGGGCCAGACCACGTTTTTCAGATCATTATTGAATCGTGGTCTGTCCCTATTTCACCGTTTCTCACTTCCTTTTCACTTAAAATCTTCGGCACTTTTCGGAAGCGCCTCGATACCTTTTAAGGCGTTCCTATTGATAAATGCGTAACCGCCCGCCTCACAAGATTTTCTAAAAGTAAGCGCCCCATCTTTTAAAACGGTCAAATAGCTTCTAAACGCTTGCGCAACAAGATATGTATACCTCCCATTATAAAACTTGATTATATTCAAGTTTGCGCTACCTTCAGAGGCGTTTACTACATAAAACCGTCCTTTCGGAGGCACTTTACTCTGGGGATATGTAAGCTCTAATTTTTCAGGCACACCATATCTATACTGCACATATCCAGAACTGGGCTTATTATTACCAAAAGCACATACCGATACAATTTCCCCACCAGGGAGCGGACAACTGAAATAAATATCTTCCTGTGACTCGCAAAGCGTAACCTCTTCTTCCTCTGCAAATGCTGACGAGATAAAAACCCCAAATACCCCAATTGCAAACAAAACCTTAAGGCTATTCGATTGGAACATATCATCTCCTAATATACCAAGGGACTGATTTATTTATCGAAAGCTAAACGTACCTCATAAATAAATCAGCCTCCTTTTCGCCTCAGATATTTGCTCACAGCTAGTGCTGCCAAACAAAAAGGCAAACGAGGACAGACCACGTTTTTCAGATCATTATTGAAACGTGGTCTGTCCCCATTTTCACCCAAATCTGTCCCCTTTTATTCGGCAGCATGCTAATTTCGATCTTTAGCGCGATATGCAATAATCCTTATTTTTTACCGATGCAGGTATACGTGAAGATTTACCAAGCGCATTCATCTTATTGACATAATTCTTGTAAAGCGGACAAGCATCGTCCTTCATACCTAAATCCCAATAAGCATCTGCCAGATTCAGTGTAGCAACCACTCTTTCAGGGTACTTTTGGTGAATTTTCTTCAAAAGCATTGCTGCCAAAGCGGTCTCTTTATTACGGTATAGATAATAAGCATAATCATTGATCGTTCCAACATTGCCATCTTCAACGATTAATGTCATTTCATATACCAAATCTTTCGGAATACTTATTCTCTCCCCACCTGTACCGGGCCGAAAAAACAGCACCCCTTTCTCCCCTTCGGGCAACTTCTTCATTACATACTTGAAGTCTTTCTTAATTTCTGCAACCTTATTATCTTCACTCATATTTTTGACAACCGGCCCATTGCCAACAAACTGAGAAAACTTTACGCAACACTCAATGCGACGAACATCAAATACACGAGGAAATCTATCCTCGCTTGGCACACTCTCGCCGCCAATAGAATATTTTTCATCCCGATCCGGCTCCTCCCAACCCGATATTTTGTATAGCACAAAATCATTAAGATTCAGATCCCATCTGAAATCGTATTTCGTCATTAGGGTATTGCGAGGGTAATAGTCAATCAGCAGTGAAAAATCACCTGGCATATACCCACTAGAAAGCCCACCATCGCCGAGCTCAAAACTACCTTTTATTTTTTTATCACTACCACCAATGCCGATCGTAATATTTGAAAAAGTCTCGTCTTCATTGGAAGAAAACACAGAATATTGATCACATATCCCATCGACATTCAGATCGACTTCACACTGGGTGGCTGCCTGCACGGCGCCAAACACGGAAAAAAGAATAAAAACAAACAAAACCTTCATCAAAGCGACCCTCCAAGAGCAACTATTCGAGCTTCAGCGTGCTGTTTCGCGACAGAAGCGGTGCGGCTTGATGCGTAGTATTTCCGCGTAGTATTGCCACTCACAGACGAGTCTGAATTATATAGCTCAATAAAACGCTTATACCCTATTATCGCTTGATTTCGGTCTGCAGCTTTCCCACTAGTACCTCCTCCTGGATCGCTCCATAGCCCCCAAGCAAATGAAAACTTCGCATTTTTATATGCTTTGCTGTCAGCCAACTCATAGATGCCAAACCTATTAAGCTTGGCGCACCCTTGTATTTCTAATGTTTTAAGAAAAAAACGGGGACAGACCACGTTTTTCAGATCATTATTGAAACGTGGTCTGTCCCCATTTCACTTTTATTGTGACTTAACCCTAGCAATAAGTTTTTTATAGGCCAAATTCAGCTTTAGGTCAGATGACTCTTTGGCATATTTAACACATTCATCAACTTGCGCACTTACGGTTATATTTTGACAGTCCAGCTCTTCAGCTAAAGCGAAACGAGAAAAAAACAAACAAACGAGCAGAATTTTAATATTCATAACAGTTTCCTATGAAGGAAAAGGGGACGGATTTATTTATTGGCGACCGCATCATCATAAATAAATCCGTCAACTTTTCACTTTCAACCTCCACTTATCTTGACTCACCTTCATACAGCTTCGTTTCTGAATTGAAGCGCCAAAGATGGGGAGTAGTCAGCGGCATTCCATCTCTGTGCATAATTTGATCTTGTTTATCTCTATTATAAGAATGGATCTGAATATCTTTATATGGAGTATTCTCTGGATGGCTATCTAGAACTTTTACATCTGCAAAGTAATCACCTCCCACATTCCTCAGAAAGCCTTGGCACTGGACAAAAAATCCGTAAGTAAAATCACCACTGGAACCCGCGCTAGAATATGAAAGAAAAATAAAGTCCTTCACTCCATCACCATTGAAGTCTTCGTTATAGACGATTTTCCCTTCCTCAATTGAAAATTTCTCATCCTCAATCCGTGAAAGCAAATCGATTGTGCGTGAGTCTTCGGTCCACTGCGATAAAAAATGCTTAGGCCCTTCCGTGGGATAACAGACATCTACAGGGGCAGCGCGAGCAGCAGTAGCAAACAAAGCAAGAACAAAAAAGTACTTCATATATAAATTCGCTCTTTTCGAATTTGCTGCGAGACAGGCCAAACCTCCACATAACTGTTAAAGCTTGCCCCACCCCCTTTCATCTGCAATTCAATAAACTGTTAAAGGAAACATGAAGAAGCTATATTTTTTATTATCACCAGATTTTGATATCCACTCGCCTTTATAGCCATCACCATCTGCCTTACCAACAAACTGAGCCCGCGGGCTTTTTCCACCAGCTGCGTACTCAGTCAATTTCATGCTTCCTGCTTCGACACATCCATCAAAAACAATTTTCTCGGAGGAGCTCTTATATTTATAACTCCCTTCACTAGCACATGAAGTATTTTTTATGTCGCCGAGAAACCAGGTACTTTTGGAAACTCTTCCGACATACGTGATGGCCGTGCCATCAGACTTCAGCTTGCAGTTCGAATAACAAGCCATCTGAAAAAAATCGGGCTTATCCGTGTCGAAAAACAAATACGTAGCTGAATCGGCTGTTTCCCCTGCGCTATAAACAGGGATATTTATAGCGATATCTACACCCATGGACGAATCAGGCGTTTCTTTTCTTAGCTTCAGACTATTTCTGGCAGCTTTTCCACAAAATGCGCTTACTGCCGACTCACTAAATGCTTGATCCTTTGCATTGATTAGACTTCCTTCGCCGGCTCGGCATTCATATCCATACCAAGCAGCTACCGATGCCGCTGAAATGACCTGAGAAAAACTGTAGATCCTATCGACCACAACTTGCTGCTTACTGTAGGAGAATACTACCCAGCTACGGGACTTAGAGGATGAAAAGTCCAAATGTTCCAGAACATATTTATCACCATATATATAAAGCCAGTTAGCGCTCATCATCCCCGTATCCTCAGAGATTTCTGATAGCTTTTCACCTGTAACAGCATCAACTAAAAAACCGTCTTCATTGAGTACAACTTTGCAAGCTTGTGATTTTTCTTTACCGGCGCACGAATCATGACTGGGAAAAAATGGCTTCGCGTAACTTAAGGCGGGAACCAGAATGGCTAAAATCAAAACTAAAATCTTCAATTTTTAATTCTCTCTAAAAGATTTTCAAATTTTTGGGCATAAAATGCAATTACGTTTTTCTTGTCAGTCCCATTAATGATTCGACGAGCCGTAACATAATTTTTATTTCCAGGAGATAAATGCGCAGCAAGTGTCTCTCCTGCTTTGAATACCCCGCCCTTCATTCCGCCAATCATAATTCTAGTTGCATATTCTAACTCTAAAGCCAAATCTGGATTATTTGTGAAATCTATCCCCAAGGCTGCAGAAAACTTTTCATAGTTAGCTTTCCAGGTTATCTGACTAAGCCCACGACCCCGATACTTGTAGCCATCACCAATTTCAGTATTATGATAGTCCCTCGCCATAGCGGCCCTACGCCCTGTGGGGCCAGAACCGTAATCTATTTCAGCTTTTTCTTCACTGATTTTTTCAGCAATAGGGGCGAAGAAAACAACGCGATTAAAATCGTATGCCTCCACACGAATTGTGGCTAACATATAGGCCAAGTAAACATCATTGCACTCATCAAAGTACTCACCCCGCAACTTCATCATCATCGCCAATAGCTTTTTCAGATTTTCCTCTGACTCTTGATTCAGAGAATAAGCCAGTGAAACATGAGTCACGTTGTCGTCTTCGAACCAGCCAAATACATGCCGATGTTCTTTTTTGTACTCTTCAACGAACTTCTCTATATTTAAGCACCCGCAAGAATACTTCATACAATTTGATATCAAGCCAACAGGGTGAATATGCTGTACGCTAGTAGTAGCAGTTATTCCATGCTGCCCAACCAACTTCGCCCACCAACTTAACCGTTCAATTCGTACCTTTTCTTCTACCCAAGCTTTATGAGGGTCAGAATCGCTGTGGCCAATAATTTCATCCAGGGCATCCCAGTTTTCTTTTTTGTAGTCCCATTCATTCTCATAACGCGTCACCATCTGCGATATGGGTTGAGAGAACCACGGTTTGCCCAACGCCTCCGCAATTTCAGACGGCGCCAGCTTTTTATCCCCATTCCTGTCGAGAATCTTGTACAGCGTCTCGCTAACAGAACCAGCGAGGGCGACCTCTACATTCGGAAGATACGATTCACGCTCTTGTTCATCGAGCCTATCTTGGGCATGCAGAAAAGCTGCTAGGTGGTCGACATTGCTCGTGGTTTCGTCAATAAATTTGAACCCATTCCATTCAAAAGGAGAGTGCCGCGAGAGCACTGTGTCGGGTTCTGCAAACCATCCATCAATTCCATTACCGTCTTTGTCACCTAATAACCCATCTAGGCGCCACCAATAGGTGGTGGAGGTCGATGTACCCATCACAACAGATTCTTTGATTTTCTTCTCCGCTGGCAATGCTTCAAGCAATCCAACAGGAATATAGAAGTCATACCCCACTTTATTACCTGGATCTGCTGCTTTAGGAGGGGTCGCGGCATTCATGTGTGGAGCATGAGTAACTAACCACGTGTCTACTGGTATCTTGACTAATGTCTTTTCAGCAGCGGGTAGGCCGACAGCCTTTTCTTTACTTTTACTAGTAAAAGATTTCACGTCCTCACAGCTGAAAACTTCGAGATGTAATAAATTCTTCGGGGCGGCATCTGCATGGGTCTGGTATTTTCCAACATGCCCCAACACCTCACCGGCCCTAATTTTGAAGGCCTGAGCCAGTGGAACTACCTGCCCAATAGGGGCATGGGGCTCGTTCTTGGCCTCCAAATCTTCAAGCCAAACAAATCCAGGCAATTTACCGTCGCCACCAGCCTTTAGAACTGGAATAGGCTGACCGCTTACGATCTCTACCAGCTTGCGATATTGTCTTGCGGCTTGTTCGTCGCTAATCCTAATCTGCGTACCCGCCGGTAAAAACGCGATCGGTTGCCCACTGCTAGTAGCATCGCGAACGTTAGCGCCGCTCTTTTGGTCTGGAGGAGCGTCTTTTGCTTCCTCTCCTACCAGATAGCTCTCACCCCCCAGATGTTTCATTTGCCCCTTAAATACCCATCCAGTGTTGACAGCCAAGCTTGGGAACTCAGGAGTGACGCTTACTACTTCAAGCCAGTTTTGGTTAGACGGTGCCGGTTTGGTGAGAATCTTAGTACCACGGGGTAGTACGGCCAAAATGGGTGTTTGAGACGAATTTCCTTCACGAACCCTAAGCCCCAATGATTTGGTTCGAAGATTTTCCTTTACTTGATAAAGGCCTTTCCCCCAGAAACCCGGTGGTTTAAGCGTAGGATTCGTTTTATAGGTTTCCCAATCAAGTAGGTGCATATAGAGACTGAAGAAAGTCAGGCTCGGCCCAGTTGCAGCAGCCGCACCGGTAGCAGGAGCTGGCGTAGAAGGTGACGGAAGTTCAAGTCGATGCTTCACCAGCACAAACCCCGTCGAATAAACCGAGTGCGCCGAGCCAAAATCAGAAGTCGGATATTTCTCGTCAATTCGGTATGCGACGACCTCTCCATCAGCGATGCATCTGACCTCCGTCAAATCCTTCACCAACCCCGAAGCTTCATCGAAGTGAACACCACCATGCCAAAGGCCATTTGCCCCCAATGGGTAGTAACCATCTTTAGCTTTGGCTAACGCTTTGTAGAACTGCTGCGGATCGGTCGCTTCGGCTGTCCCTACTTTCAGGGGATACGACCATTTTTGAATTTTGTTTGTTGTCTCTGTCATTACCAATTACCTGAATTCTGATCCTTGGTGGCTTGGATTGCCGTCAATGTCTTACCCGGAAAAATTGAGCATTCGTTTCGGTTTGCGTTTGACCTGTTCCTCAGGCGCATTCCCCAACGCCTGATCCATCAAACTCCCCGCCTTATCCTTATCCGCAGCCCCCGGCAGCACCGGTGGCTTAATCCCAATCCCGGTCCCACTCCCCGCCGATCCACCCGCATTAATCTTCACCACCGGCCCAACCACGGTAACCCCACCGGCATCGAGCTTGATGAAGCTTCCGCCCGCTTTTACCGTCAGTTCCATCCCTGCTTCGATGACGATTTTGTCCCCAGCCTTCAGGTGAATCTCCTTCCCGGCACTGGTCAGCTGCGCAGTCCCAAGCTTGATATGCTGGTTCTGCCCAATCGTCAGGTGGTCATCCATCCGCGCTTCAGTCTTGCGGTCGGCAATCGTGGTGCGGTGCTCTTCGGCTTTCAGCTCGGTGTAGGTGTTCTTCACCACCGTATCGTGGCGTTCATTCCCCACCCGAATCTTCTGGTCGTGCTCAATGTTTTCATCCCAATCCCGCTGGGCATGAATAAAGATCTGCTCCGCCCCTTTCTTGTCTTCAATCCGCAGTTCGTTGTACCCGCCGCCCCCCGGTGAGCTGAGGGTTTTGAAGACGGTGCGGGTTTTGTTCGCTGGCAGGTCGTAGGGAACCTGGTTTTCCTTGTGGTACAGGCAACCGGTTACCAGGGGTTGGTCGGGGTCGCCTTCGAGGAAGGTGACGAGTACTTCCATGCCGATGCGCGGGATGGCGATGGCGCCGTAGCGGTCGCCGGCCCAGCTCGAAGAGACGCGCAGCCAGCAGCTGGTTTTGTCGTCGGCCAGGCCTTCGCGGTCCCAGTGGAATTGCACTTTGATGCGGCCGTATGGGTCGCAGTGGATTTCTTCTCCTTTGGGGCCGGTGACCATGGCGGTCTGGCTGCCGAGGACGCGGGGTTTTGGGTGTTCCAGGGCCGGGCGGTAGAACACGTTCCACGGGGTGGCGAGGAAGCGGTTGCGGTAGCCCTGGTGGAAGTCATCTTTGTTGTCGGTGGTGTCGCTGGTCACCGCCTCTTCGAGCACTTGCGGCTGTTTGCCTTCGTGGACGATTTCGGTGAGCAGCCAGAGGTCGTTCCACTCGGTGCGTGGGTGGTCGGACATTTCCAGGAAGTGGCCGCTGACGAGGGTGGTCTGGTCGCCATGGCCTTCGGCTTGCTGGTAGTCGGCGCGGTGGCGTTCGAGGGCACGTTGGCTGAGGAATTTGCCGCGGGCACGGTCGAGGAAGCGGCCGGGGTAGTCGTAGTCTTCGAGGTCCGGTTCGGTGCTTTCGCCGTCGGGCTTGTACGCCGCTTCAAGTCGCAGGTTGGGCTTTTCGAAGTCGTAGTCGCGGCGGGTGACGCGGCCGGTGCGGGTTTCCAGGCGCAGCTTGAAACCTTTGATCACCGGCTCATCGGCGACCATGCCGCTGCCTTGCACGTAGGCGGTGGGCTGGCCGAGTTTCGGGAACACGGTCTGGTCGTCGCCGAACACCAGCAGGTGGGCTTTTTCGCTGTGCTGGAAGTGGTAGTGAATGCCTTCTTCTTCGCACAGGCGCTGGACGAAGTGCAGGTCGGTTTCGTCGTATTGCACGCAGTAGTCGCGGTCCGGGCACGGGGTGCTCAGCTGGAAGCGGTAGGCGTTGCCCTTGATGCCGTGTTCTTCGAGGATCAGGGCGATGATTTTCGGCGCCGACATCTGCTGGTAGATGCGCTGGTTGGTACGGTGATGCAGGTATTGCAGGTGCGGCACCAGGGAGATTTTGTAGCGGGTCAGGCGCTTGCCGGCATCGCCTTGGGCGACGCGGTAGATCTGGCCGTGGATGCCAGAACCCTTCGGATCAAACGCCAGAAAGGCTTGCTTGTGCAGGAGTTTTTCCAGGTCCAGGTCCGGGTTTTCGCTGACCAGTTCCAGGTCGAAGCGATACGGCTGGCTGATGCCTTCGGTGCCGGTGAACGACAGCACTTGCAGGTCGCCGACGTAGTCTTCGACTGTGAGGCTGAAGTGCGTTTCGTTAGCTGAGTTGAACATTGCTTGCTCCCTGTTCGGTAGTCATCCGTTATGCCCGCAGTCGAAGGCGTTGCAGCAAAGACGAAGTGGCGCCCAGGGCGTCACGCAATTGGGCGGCGGTGATGGTGCGCTTGGCCGCATCGAAAGCCAGCGCCGTTCGCAGGGCTGGCCAGCAGTGTTTGGGTAGATTTCGGGGTGCGTGCAGCTCACGGTCGAGGTGACCGTCGCGGGCCTCGGTCGACGGCAAGCGGCGGAACGGGTGTTTGCCGCCCGCCAATTCATAGAGCACGCAGGCCACGCCGTACACGTCCGCGCTGGCCGAGAGTGGCTGGCCTTCGAGCAGTTCGGGGGCGGCGTAGCCGGGGGTCCAGGCGTTGAAGCGGTCGCGGCTCAGGTGCGGCAGGCCGGGCAAGATGCCCTCTTCGGCCTGGCCAAGACCGAAGTCGAACAGGCGCACACCCTCTTCGCTGAGCATCACGTTGCTCGGTTTCATGTCGCCGTGCAGCACGCCGCGGGCGTGGGTGTAGGCCAGCGCATCAAGCAGCGGCAGCGCGATGTCACGCAGCTCTTTCCACGGCAGGCCCAGGGGCCGCTCGCAGAGTAATTTGTCCAGGGTCAGCCCACGCATGAGTTCCATGGTGATGAAGGCCCGCTGGCAGTCGGTGTCCACTTCGAAGGTGTGCAAACGCAGCACGTTGTTGTGGCGCAGTCGTCGGGTCAGGGTGAACTCGCTGTAGAGCAAGGCACTGGCGTCCGGCGATTCGGCAAATTCTTCGCTGAGGATTTTCAGCGCAATGTAAGGGTCGGGATCGCCGAACTGTTCGCGCAGCAGATCCCGTGCACGGTAAACCGCGCCCATGCCACCAGCCCCCAGCAGACGCTCGATGCGGTAACGTCCCGCGAGCACGTCGGGCAGTTCACCAATGCTGGCCCGGGTCGGCGCCAGCGCAAGCTCGGCCTGATGCGGCTTTCCGTTTAGAGGCTTGGCGAACGCGAAGTAAGTCAGGTTATTGGCTTCTTCCTCGGTCACCAGCAGGTCGTCGATCGGTGGCATGAATTCAGTCATTGGCGGATCACCACGGCAGTTAGGTTATCCCGGGCCGAGCCACGCAGAGCGCCGTCGAACAGACGCTCCAGCGCAACGTGCGGCGCGGTCAGGCTCAGGGCGTTGCCCAGGGCATCGCTAGTCAGCCCGTGATACAAACCGTCGCTGCACAACAGAAACGCATCGCCGGGATAGACCTCGAGTTCCAACACATCCAGCGTCAGTTGCTCGGCAGCGCCGACCGCACGGGTCAGCGCATGAGCGGCAGGATGCGCGCGAGCGTCTTCGACGCTCATGTTCTGTTCGTCGATCAGTTGTTGTTGCAGCGAATGGTCCTTGGACAGTTGATACAAACGCTGGCCGCGCCACAGGTAGCAGCGGCTGTCGCCGGCCCAGATGCAGGCCGCGCGATTGCCTTCCACCAGCAGCGCCACCACGGTGCTGCCCATGATGCTGTCGTGACGGCCGGCGGTGACGGTCAACTCCTGACCCAAGCGGCGGTTGAGCCAGTGCAGACACTGGCGAATACCTTTGAGTCGTTCGTCGAAGTCATCCTGCACCGGCAATTCCGCCAGGCTGGCGACGATCAACTGGCTGGCGATGTCGCCACCCTGATGACCGCCCATGCCGTCCGCGACCACCCACAGCCCCTGCTGTGGACAGTCGAGAAAGGCATCTTCGTTGCGCGCCCGAACCTTGCCCGGATCGGTACGCGCAGCGCTGCGCCAGGGGCTGGCAACCAGCATCAGAGCTGCACCGGCATACGGAAGGTGCGCAGCACGCCCATATCGAACGGGTTCGGCGTGCGCTGGCTCGACAGCAAGTAGTTGGCGCGCAGGCCACCCACATCAGCCTTGAGCACCAGCACGTCGCGACCGGTCAGGTACTCGGTCTGCATCAGGTCGAACAGACGGAACAACGACCATGGGCCGGTGTTCTTCTCGATGCCGATCGGGCGGCCAGCCATTTTGTCGAGAACCAGGCTGGTGCGACCGTCTTCGGCATCGGTCGGCCATTTGAACGACACCGGCACGATCGGGCCGTGGCGGTATTCGATGGTCTTGTCGCCAAACTTGAACTCGGAACGGCTGACCGCCGGGTCGAGGGTGTACGGCTCCAGTTTGAACTGCACTTGCGGCTCGGCCGGGTTGATGGCGAAGAAGCTCTGGCGGATCACTTGTGCCGCGGCCATCTGGTCGAGGTAGACCTTGGAAATCGGCATGCTGTGACCGTCAATGCTGCGCAGGCGGTAGTTGCCTGGGTCGCCACTGACGAATGGACGCATGTAGGTATCAAAGAACCGATCGGCGATGCCCTGGGCCTTGAAGAACTCGCGGAAATCGCTGATCGCGACGTCGCTGGTGCTGTGGGCGCTGAACGGGTAACGCTTGTTGATCGCCTTGCCGTAGAAGCTGTACAGCTCGCTCTGATAACGCTGGTTCAGGTACTGGTAAGAATCGTTGAGCACCAGACGCCAGGTGTCCTCGGCCAGCACGTTGAACCACACGCTGACAGGGCGCGGCAGACGGTTCGACGCATTGCGCAGGGTGCTCAGCGCATCACGCTGGCCGCTCATGCGGGTCTTGGCCATTTCGAACGCGGCCTGCTCCGGTGAACTGGCGCGGGCCAGGCTTGCCATTTGCATTTGCAGGTCGTTGAGTGCTTGCAGGGCCGGAGTCAAATCAGCGGCCGGGCCGTTGTTGTCATCCAGCAAGCGGTGCAGCGGTTCGAAGCGACGTTGCAGGGATTTCTTCGCGGTGTCCGGCAGGTTTTTGGTCGCGGCCATGTCAGACGCCGCGTCCGCTGCGGCCGACGCCAGTTTGCCCAACTTGCCGAGCTTGCCCTTCTGCTCGCCCAGTTTCGCGGCGGCATCGGCGGCTTCATCAACCGGTTCGGCTTCCGCCGGGAAACGGGTGTTCTCGCGCACTTCCACCAGCAGTTGCAGCACCGGGGAATTGGCCGACGTCAGGCCCGCCAGTTGCTCGGCACCCTCACTGAAATCGCTGATCGCGGGCAGAGCCACCTGGCCGACCGCTTCGCTCCAGAAGTTGGCGTAGTCGCGGAAGTACAGCTGCTCCAGCTCGACCATCAGGCGACGCAAGTCCATGCCGCTGATGCCCGAGCCTTCGCCCAGCACCCAGTTATCACGCAGGATATCGGTGACCAGCGCCGAACCCTGGACCGAGAAATACTGCTGATAACCCTGTTGGGTGTAGAACCCCGGAATCACGTAATCGGTGCCGACAAACAACGAACCCTGCGGGCCGATGTGTTGGCTCAGGCGGTATTCCGGCAGGTTGCGAGCCTGCTCGCGCAGCATCCGGTAAACCACGTTGGCCAGCGACTCGCTGCGCAGCACCTGACGCGCCTGCGCCACCAGTTGTTCGTTGAGCGGGTAGATAAACGGCTGCTTGAGCAAACGCTCGAAGTGGGTGTTCAAACCGTTCTGCACCGCAGTGTTGCCGGCGTAACGCTGGGACCATTCGGTAGCGACCCAATCCTTGAGCCATGCCGCATCGCGGCGATCTTTCATGTTCAGCATCAGGTATGCGCGCAGGCTGTTGAGCAGGCGTTCGCGGTCCTTCATGTTGGCGCGGATCTGCCCTTCCAGCAGCGTCGCAACCCGTGGCAGCAGTTGCGCTTCGAGCTCACGCTCGTAGGCGCTCTTGACCACCGGATTGGCGTCTTCGCCCTGGTACAGGCCACCACGTTCGTGGTACGACACGTCACCTTTGTTCGGGAACACTTGTGTCGCCGCGTAGCTGGTGTCGAGGGTCTTGAGCACCGCCATGGAATCATCGCGCGCAGTCAGGGCCGAGCGTTGTTGGTTCCAGGTTTGTGCCAGGGAACGCAGGTTTTCCAGACGCTCATAGTTGGCCGAGAAGCCGCCCGCCCAGAGCATGCCGAACAGCGCCAATGCCGCCAGTGCGCCCACATACAGGGCACGTTGACCCCAGTGGATGCGGCTGCGCTCGCGCTTGTCCAGACCGGCCAGGTCGGCCTCGGGGAAGATCACCCGGCTGAGCAAATGGTGAATGAACCGCGAACGGCCGCTGCGCAGGGTTGGCAGCATGCCGGCGCTCATGCCCAGGTTGGCGCCGATACTGGCGGTGGTCTGGTCCATCTGTTGAGTCAGGTGCGGTGCGCTGGTCAGGTAGAAACCGCGCAACTGGCTGACACGCTGGTAGCGGTTGCCGGTGAACGCCAGGTCGACGAACAGGCACAGGCGCTCGCCGATCTGCCCCAGTTGATGCGGGAAGTCGAGGATGCGGCCACGGCGCTGGGTGTCGCGCTCCTGGTGCATGCGCATGATCACCTGGCTGTTGAGGCGACGCAGCAGCTCTTCGAACTCGGCGCGCAGCACGGCCACATCGGTGCCGCTCTGCTCTTTGCGGAAGCTGGTGCCGAGGACCTGATCGCTTTCTTCGCGGGTCAGTTGATCGAAGAACTCGTCGAAACCGAGCAGGCGATCGGCCTTGCTCAACACCAGATAAATCGGCACATCGACGTGCAGTTTCTGATGCACGTCTTGCAGGCGCGCACGCACCTGGCGGGCCAGGGTTTCGAGGTCCTGCTCGCTGCCGCCCAGCAGGGTTTCCACCGGAATGGTCACCAGCACGCCGTTCAACGGGCGGTTGCGGCGACGCTTGCGCAGCAGGTCGAGCAAGGTGCTCCAGGCACTGCCATCGACTTCGGCATCCGGCTGGGTCAGGTAACGCCCGGCGGTGTCGATCAGCACGCCATGGTCGGCGAAGTACCAGTCGCAATGCCGCGTGCCGAGGGTGTCGCGGGTGAGTTTGCGGTCGATCTTGTTGATCGGAAACTCAAGGCCCGAGAAGTCCAGCAGGCTGGTCTTGCCGCTGCCCTGCGGGCCGATCAGCAAGTACCACGGCAAATCACTGCGCCAGCGTTCACTGCGGCCGCGATACAGGCTCGACGTCTTCAGGGTTTTCAGGGCGTCCTTGAAACGCACCTTCAACTCTTTCTCTTCTTCGTCGATCAGCTCTTCACGGCGAATGCGGTCCTGGCCGTCTTCGGTGGCTTCCACAGCCTTTTTGCGCACACCGGCGCGCCAGCTGACGAAGACCATGGTCAGGCCCCAGATCAGGAACAGCACACTGATGGTCAGCAAACGGGAGGTCGAACCTTCCCAGAACTTGTAGTCATTGACCGCCAGCAGCGGCCCGACGAACCACACCAGCAGCGCAACGAACAGCACCAGCAACAGGGTCCAGACCCAGGTCTGGCGCAGGAATGCGCCGACTTTCTTGAAAAACTTTTTCATCACACGTCCCTGTTTACGGCTTCGACTGCGGCTGAGCCGTGGCCGGATCAAGCTGCTGATAAGGTTGCAGAACGGTTTCGCGTTGTTCGCCCAGCACCCAGGCAAAGCCCGAATACATCACCACCAGGCACACCACGGTGAACAGCACCACCATCCACGCTGGCACGATGCGCACCAGGCTGCGACGCTGATCGTTCAAGCCTTCCCAATGCGGCGACAACTCGCGAGGCACGTCGCCGCGCAGTTGGCGAATCTGCCGATACAAAGCGTCGCGGATGCCTTCGAGTTCGAGCATGCCGCGGGCTTGCACGCGGTACTTGCCTTCGAAGCCGAGGGACAGGCACAGGTACATCAGCTCCAGCATCGGCAGGTGCTTGACCGGGTTTTTCGACAGACGATCCAGCAGCTGGAAGAACTTCTCGCCACCGAAGGTTTCGTTGTGGAAGCTGCTGAGCAGGCTCATCTGCGACCACTCGCTTTCGTTGCCCCACGGCGTGGTCACGACAGCTTCGTCGACCACGGTGCAGAGCACATAACGGGCGGCCATCACCTGGCTGCTTTCAGCACCGTTGTGCAGCGCCCGCACTTCAAACAGTTTCAACCCGGCGGTCAGCCGCTCGTTGAGCGCGTACAGGTCTTCGCGGGTGTCGCTGTGTTTGAGCCGCACCACTTCCGACAGCAGCTCGGACGCCGCCGCCACCAGCGAATTGAGGCTGATGTTGAACGCTTCGGCCGGGCGCAGGCGCGCGGCGTAGATCATCCGTTCTTCCAACTGTTCAAAACGCGGCGGTGCCGCGAAGTCAGTCAGCGGACTCGAGGCCGGGCCGTGGCCCTGGCGGTCGAGCAGGACGGTTTTGTCGTCCTGGGTGTGTTCCATGTCCTTGATCATGTCGGTCAGTTCCTGATGGCCCAGAATTTCAGTTCAAGCTCGGCGAATTCGCCGGACACGTGGAACGCGAAGCCGCCGGAGCGTTCGAGTTGCGCCAGGTCTTCGGAACTGAGTTCGAGGATGAAATAGGTTTTGTTGGAGTGGAACGCGATCTGCCGTGGGGCCACCGGCAACGGTTTGACCTTGATGCCCGGCAGGTGCAGGTTGACCAGTTGGCGGATGCGCTCCACCGGGCCGACCTTGAGGTGCGCCGGCAGGCGATGGCGCAGTTCTTCGGAGTCGCAGTTGGCACTGGCCGCGAGCACGAACGAAGCCGAGCCCAGCAGTTTGTGGTCGTGCAACGGCGACACGATGATCCCGTACTGACGCGCTTGCAGCACCAGTTCGATGGCGTGCTGTTCGAGCACCATCGACAGCACCTGACGAATCGCTTCCATCAGTTTGCGGAAGCTCGCGCCCTGGTCGCTGTGCTGGTAACGGCTGTCCAGACGCGGGCGTTTGCTGTCGCTGGAAAACGTCGCCAGATCGCCGAGCATGGTCAGCAGCGTGCGGTACAACTCTTCCGGGTGAACCTGTTCCAGGCCGAGGTAATGGCGCAGCAACAGTTCAGTGCGGTTGATCAGTTGCAGCATCATGAAGTCGCCGACTTCCGCGCCGCCGACCTTGCCGTTGGAGCGGATCCGGTCGGCAATGGTGTCGCCCCGGTGGCCGAGCATGCTGATCACTTCTTTAAGGCATGACAGCAGGTAGCTGGACGAGTGCGCCTGAATGTAGGTCGGCACGAAATCCGGGTCGAGGCTGATCACGCCGTCAGGCGTGGTGTCGAGCACTTCGCAGATCTTCAGTTTCACGTAGGCCTGATCGCTCTGCTGCTCGCCGAGCAATAGCTTGAAGTCCGGACGGGCGCAACTGACCTGGCTGGCGGAGTCGTCACCGGCGTTGGAGTCGGCCACTTCCGCTTCATACGCGGTGTAGCGCGCCAGCACGTCGGACTGCTCCGGGCGGCGGGCCTCGATGTGGTTACCCGTCACCAACGGCAGTGCCAGGTAGATCGGCGTATTGCCGGTGTTCGGCGGCACGTCCAGGGCCAACGGCTCGGTGTTGCCGCCCAGTTCGAACAGGCTGCCGTCGGGCAGAATCCCCGAGGCCTGGCTGATCACCAGTTTGCCCATGTTGAGGAACTGCAAGTCGATTTCCAGGTTGAGGAAGCCCCAGGTGTAGCTGCCCAGCAACTGGGTGCGGGTCTTCATCTGGTGGTCGTAGTAACGATCGTTGTGCTGGAAGTGCTGCGGACGCAGCAGCATGCCTTCCTGCCAAATGACTTTATGGGCATTCATGTTCAGTCATCCGCCTTGGCGAGCGTTTCATGGGTGTTGCGGATGCCGGCCTGATCGAGGGTCAGATCAGCCGCGGTGACTTGCACCGGAGTGATTTGCACGGTGTAGCGCCACTTGGTTTCCGGCAGGTCGCGGTAGGCGGCGAGCACGCCAACGTAACGGCTGCCCTCTTCCACGCTGAGCTTGAGCTCGACGGTTTCGCCTGGGCGCAGTTCCAGTTCTTCGCTGGCCACCAGGTCCGGGGCCAGGGATTCCTTGGCGCGTTCGTAGAGGCTGAAGAAATCAGCGTTCTCGAAGGCCACCGGGTGCTTGAGCTCGAACAGGCGCACGACAATCGGCGATGGACGACCGTTGAGGTCCGGGTTCAATTGATCGCTGGCGGTCAGCTTCAGGTTGAGTTTGGTCACGGTGGAATACGGCGACAGCGACGAGCAACCGGCCAGCAGCACCAAAGCAGCGAACGCAGTCAGCATCTTGAAAAAAGCGGTGGAACAGCGAGACATGCGCATCATCCTTGGTGGTCGGTGTGAAGGGTGGAAATCAGGCGGATCTGTTCTTCGTAGGCCTGGGCGAAGTCGCGGGCCAACAGACGTTCGCTCCAGTCATCGTCCTGACGCAGGGCCTGGTGATAACGCCCATAAGCTCTCCAGCGACTGCCGGAGGTGGCGAGCAACGGCTTGTTGTCTCGCTCGAAACGCAGGGTCAGCTGTTGCGGCGAGAAGTGCTCCAGGGTGCCGCGAACAGCGGCGCGGCTGGCGGTCAGCAAGGCCACCTGATGCGCCTGCAAATCGCGGAACGCACGGGAGATCGCTTGCTCGGCCGGCAATTGGCCCGGCTTGTTGCCCTGCAACAGAATGCCCAGCGCTTCACCGGCATCGACGGCGAATTTCAACGGGTTCTTTTGGCTGCCCTGCACGGTGGTCTGGGCCAGGCGCAGTTCGTTTTTCAGCTCGCTGCGGGTGCGCAGGCTCTGCTGCAAACCGCCGACGCTCTGCTTGAGCAGGCGTGCGGCGTTCAGGGCCAGGGCTTCGCGGGCATCGTGGTCGAGGCCTTTGAGGTCCACGCCCAACGCCGCACCGAAGTGCTCCCAGAAACCTTCGCTCTGACGCTCAACCGCTTTTGGCAGCGGGGCTGGCGCTGGCTCTGCCGGGGCGGCGATCAGCTCCGGCACCATCAGGCTTTCCATGTCGATGCGCGCGTAGTCGGCGCGCTGACGGGTGTCCTCGATCACCGTGCTCGGGGAAATCAGCTCCTCGATCTCCGAGTACACGCGTTCTTGCTGGTCGAGGGCATTGAGCGGGTCAAGGTCGAGGAACGCATCGTCCGGGATGATGCTGCCCGCGGCCTGCGGACGGCCGACTTCGACGTCGAACGTCGCCGGGTCGCGCACCAGTCGCGCGCGAATCTCGAAGTCACCCAGCACATACACGCTGCCGTGTTCGATGCGCATCGGCTCGCCCTTGCGCAGGCGTGCGCCGCTTTCGCTGTCCTGAATCCCGTTGCTACTGGTATCGGTCAGGAAAAACGTGCCTTCGCGGTAGCTGATCACCGCGTGGTGGTTAGACAGGTGACGCTTGCGGTCGGGGATGATCCAGTCGCAGTCCTCGCCCCGGCCGATCACGCCACCGGCCTGTTTGAAGGTCTTCTGGCACAAATCCGTGGGCACGAACTGCTTGGTGTTCAGCATTTCGAAAACCAGTTCCATGATGATGCTCCTTGCGGTCACTTGCCGCGATTGACCGCCTGCGGATCACCCAATGGGCGATAGGTGTTGTCGTTGTATTTGTAATTGCCGCTACAGCCGCCGAGGCCGCATAGAACGACGAGGGTCAGCAGGACGGCTTGCCAGTGACGAACAGGCATCAGAGGGTCTCCAGGGGTAGACAAAGCACAAAGCGCCGACCCTTTCGGGTGGCGCTATCAGAAGCAGATGAGGTGGATTCGAGCGCTCCAGCCAGAGGCCTTGCGCATCGCCTTTGTGGCGAGGGAGCTTGCTCCCGCTCGGCTGCGAAGCAGTCGTAAAACAGAGGGTGCGGTTTGACTGCCACACCGCGGCGCAGGGTTTTGGGGCTGCTGCGCAGCCCAGCGGGAGCAAGCTCCCTCGCCACAGGGAATTCGCCAGCCACAGGGGGCATTCCAACCTGAGTGGTCGGGTTGTAGAAATCGAGATCAGCCATCGAAATCACCCAAATTGATATTCAGCCGCCCGAGGCGGTACAGCAGCGTGCGCCGTGGCAGCCCGAGTTCGCGGGCGGCGAGGGTCTGGTTGCCGTCGTTTTTGCGCAGGCAGTCGAGCAGCAGACTTCGCTCGACCTGCTCCAGGCGTTCGCGCAGGTTCAGGCTGCTGTCTTCCGGCATGGCTTCCATGCGCAGGGAGAAATGCTCGGCCAGCAACTCGCCGCCTTCGCACAGCAAGACCGCGCGCTCGACCAGGCCTTTGAGTTCGCGAACGTTGCCGGGAAAGGCATAACCGGACAGGTGATCCAGCGCCGCGTCGGACCAACGCACCGCATCGCGCTGCAGAAACGCGCAAGCCTTGTCGGCGAAGTGCCGCGCCAGGTCGAGGATGTCGCCTTCGCGCTGACGCAACGCCGGCAGTTCGATCGGGAATTGCGCGAGGCGGTAGTACAAGTCCTCGCGGAACTTGCCTTCGCTGACCAGCACCGACAAATCCCGGTGCGTCGCGGCGATGATGCGCACGTCGATTTTGTGGGTGTCGTTGGAACCCAGCGGGCGGATCTCGCCCTCCTGCAATACCCGCAGCAATTTGGCTTGCAGCGATAACGGCATATCGCCGATTTCATCGAGCAGCAAGGTGCCGCCATTGGCCGCATCGAAGAGCCCGGCACGGTCGCGATCAGCACCGGTGAAGGCGCCCTTGCGGTAGCCGAACAGCTCGCTTTCCAGCAGGTTCTCGGGGAACGCCGCGCAGTTCTGCACGATGAACGCCTGGGACCGGCGCGGGCCGCAATCGTGAATCGCCCGCGCGACCACTTCCTTGCCGGTGCCGGTCTCACCGCGCAGCAGCACGGTGTAGGGGCTGTGCAGGACTTTGCTGATCAGCGAATAGGTCTGGCGCATCGCCGCGCTCTTGCCGATCAGGCCATAACCGCTGGCGCTCGGGACGTTGAGCGGCGCCGGGCGTGTATCACCGTTCGGCTGACGCAAACGCTGCAGCAAGTGCAGTTGGCCGAGCACGAACGAGCCCAGTTGACCGAGGGAATCGGCAAAGCCTTGCAGGTCGATTACCCGGCGACTGGCGCACAGCAGCAAACCTTCGACAGCCTTCTGCTGATTGACTAGCGGCACGCACAGCAGCGACTGCCAGGGCGTAGCCTGGGGCGGCAGGAAGCTGGTTTCGTGCAGGCTGCCGCTCAGCTCGCTGAGGCACACCACGCGGTTCTGGCACAGGGCGAATTGCAGCAGTTGTTCACCGTTGTAATCCGCCGGCAGGCTGGCCCCTTCCCGGGGTTGCAGAACGCCGTTCAGGCACTCGGCGTTCATCCCCAGGCAAGTGTGGGTCGCATCCAGCAGGTACAACTGCGTCAGCTCGCAACCGCTGAGCTCGGCCAGGCCGCGCACGAAGTCACCCAGCAGCACAGCGCTGTCCGCCGCCCGCGACAGGCTGGCGAACTGCGCCAGCAAGGCTTCGGCATAGACCAGCGGTTGCGGCACTTGAGTGAACATCACACCCACCTCAGGCGAACTCGCACGTCACGCTGGCATTGCCGTCGAGCGTCGCATGCACGCGCTTGAGGCTTTCACCGGTGGCCATCGCATCGAGCAAACGGTCGGCCACCAGCGGCAGTACATGCAGGTCGAGCAAGTGGTCGATCAGGCGTGCACCGCTGTCGCTTTGAGTGCAGCGTTCAGCCAGGTGATCGACAAGGTCCTGGGAGTAAGTGAAATCCAGCTGACGGCGGTTCAGGCGCTCGCCCAGACGACCGAGTTTGATTTCGATCAGCTCACGCAGCACCGGGCCGCCCACCGGGTAGTAAGGCACCACGCGCATGCGCGCCAGCAATGCCGGCTTGAAGTGTTTGCTGAGCACCGGGCGAATGGTTTCTTCGAGGACTTCGGCTGTCGGCCGCGCGCCGTTTTCGCAGAGCTCGCTGATGCGGTCGCTGCCCAGGTTCGAGGTCATCAGGATCAGCGTGTTGCGGAAATCGATCTCGCGCCCTTCCCCGTCGTTGGCCACGCCTTTGTCGAAGATTTGGTAGAACAGGTTGAGCACGTCCGGGTCGGCTTTTTCGACTTCATCAAGCAACACCACCGAGTACGGTTTCTGCCGCACGGCTTCGGTGAGCATGCCGCCCTCGCCGTAACCGACGTAGCCCGGCGGCGCACCGATCAGACGCGACACGGTGTGCTTCTCCTGGAACTCGGACATGTTGATGGTGGTGATGAAACGATCACCGCCGTACAACAAATCGGCGAGGGCCAGCGCGGTTTCGGTCTTGCCGACACCGCTCGGGCCGACCAGCAGGAACACGCCGACCGGGGCATCCGGCTTGTTCAGGCCAGCGGCAGTGGCGCGCATCGAACGGTCCAGCGCATGAACCGCTTGTTCCTGACCACGAATGCGCGTGCGCAGGTCGGTGGCGAAGCTTGCGACCTTGGCGTTGTGTTCGCGGGCCAGTTGCGCCAATGGCACACCGGTCCAGGCGCTGATCACTTCGGCCACCAGACGCGGGCAGACTTCGAAGCTCACCAGGCGTTCTTTGACCTGAAGCTCGGTCAGAGCTTTGTGAGTTTCGTTGAGCGCGGTTTCCAGGGTTTCAACGCTTTGCGCTTCGTCCACCGGCAACGTTTCGATCACGGTGCCTTCGGCGTCTTCTTCAACCGTGATGCTCGGTTCGACAGCAGCGGCTTCGCGAGCCTTGGCCAGTTGCTGACGCAGCTCCAGCAGGTGCTCGGCCAGTTCTTTCTGCTCGGTCCACAGCGTTTCGAGGGCGACCTTTTCGTCTTCGGCGTCGGCCAGGCGATCCTCCAGAGCGTCCAGCGCTTCGTGATCGATCAGCAGACCGGCTTCGGCGTCACGACGCAGGGCCTGACGCTGACGGCCACCTTCGGCCAGTTCGCCACGCAGGCGTTCCAGGCTTTCCGGGGCGGCGGCGAGGCTGATGCGCACCCGGGCGCAGGCGGTGTCGAGCACGTCGACCGCCTTGTCCGGCAGCTGACGACCCGCCAGGTAACGGGCGGACAACTCAGCCGCGGCAACCACCGCGTCATCGCGCAGGTAGATGCCGTGGCTCTTCTCGTAGACCTGAGCCAGGCCACGCAGAATGGTCACCGCTTCGCTGACGGTCGGTTCGTGCAGTTGCACCGGTTGGAAACGACGGGCCAGGGCCGGGTCTTTCTCGAAGTATTTTTTGTACTCCGCCCAGGTGGTGGCGGCGATGGTGCGCAACTCGCCACGGGCCAGGGCCGGTTTCAACAGGTTGGCCGCGTCGGAACCGCCAGCGTTGCCGCCAGCGCCGATCAGGGTATGGGCTTCGTCGATGAACAGGATGATTGGCTTCGGCGAGGCTTTGACTTCGTCGATCACGCCTTTGAGGCGACGTTCGAACTCGCCTTTGACGCTGGCGCCGGCCTGCAACAGGCCCATGTCCAGCGACAGCAGCTCAACGCCTTTCAAGACTTGCGGCACTTCACCGGCGGCGATGCGCGAGGCCAGTCCTTCGACGATAGCGGTTTTACCGACGCCCGCTTCACCCACCACAATCGGGTTGTTCTTGCGGCGACGAGCGAGGATGTCGACCATCTGACGGATCGCGCCATCGCGGCACAGCACCGGGTCGAGTTTGCCGTCGCGAGCCTGCTGGGTCAGGTTGTGGGTGAAGCGCTCCAGCAGTGATTCGCCGGGCACCGCCGGTTTGCCGGTGGCCGGTTGTTCTTTCTGCGACAGGGCGAATTCTTTCAGACGCTCGATGTTCAGCTTGGCCAGCAACGACTGATAACGGCTGCCGGCATAGCGCATCGGGTTGCGCAGCAGCGCGAGGATCAACGCGGCTTGCTCGACCTGGCTCTGGCCCAGTTCGAGGTTGGCCACCAGCAAGGCATCCTGCAGCCACTGCACCAGTTCCGGGGCGAACACCGGGTTGCGCGAGGCGCTGTGCTCGACCCGCGATTGCAGCGCGGCGCTCAGCTCGCCAGCGTCCACTTCGGCATCCTGCAACGCCCGGGCGAGCAGGCCTTGCGGACGCTCCAGCAGGCCCAGTAGCAAGTCTTCGACGAGGATCTTGCTGCCGCCACGGGCGACGCAGCGTTCGGCAGAACTTTCCAGGTCACGACGGGTTTCGGCGTCCAGCGCCTGGATAAGTTGTTGCAGGTCTACGTTGATCATGTGTCATCTGTCCTTAATGAATTTTGCTGCCCAGGGTCACCACGCCGTCCGCTTTTTCGCGGCCGAGCCAACTGGTCCACCCCAGGCGACAGGCGTTCTGCTCACCGATGCGAAGTTCGCGGATTTCTTCCTGGCGCAGCACCAGGCGAATGTCGTAATCGAGCGGGTCACGCAGGGTGAACCGCACCAGCGCGCACAGCGGCTGGTAGCCGAAACCGATCGGCAGGAATTCGTGGAAGCGTTGCCAGTCGAGCTCGCGGATGTGAATGCGGAATTTGCCGCTGCGGTCGCGCACGTGTTCGCCCAGCACCAGGTCTTCGCCGAGCATGCTGTTGCCGCGACCGAGGCGATTGCGCTGCTCGTCGAGGATTTCGACGCGGCGCTCGATGCACTGCTCGATGGTCAGCTCGGCGTGCTTGAAGTAGTAGCGCAGCACCGCTTCGATCAACGCCGCCGAGTGCGCCCGCAAGCTGAGCAGGCCGAGGTACGGCAGCAGGCGTTTCCAGTTCAGTTCCTGGGCCTTGCGGATCTCTTCGCCGCCGAGGCCGATCAGGGCAAACAACTGCGCCGAAAACGGGTCGAGCGCGCCACTCTGGAAACTGGCGCGGTAGCGATACTTTCGCCAGATCGGCAGCATCAGCCGTTGCAGGCGATGGTGAAACAGGTCGAGAAAGTTACGGGTCGGGTTGCCGTCTTCGCTGTCACCCAGCGCTTGTTCGCCATAAAACGCAGGCAACGGCGAACCGGAGCCGACCAGGCCGATCAGGTTGAAACGCAGACGCGCGCGCCTCATCCCGTGTTCTTCGAAAAACTCCACGCGATCGACGTCGCTGCCAGGGAAACCCAGGCTCGGGTTGGCCTGGAATTCCAGCTGGTCGTACAGGTCGTCTTCGCTCAGGTGCGGGTGTGCATCGCGCAGCCGGTCAATCACCAGCAGCACGGCCTGAAACAGCGAGTACTCGCGTATTACCCGGGTCAGCCCGCTTAAAGCAGGGGCTGCAGGCCCATACGTGGTGTCCATTGGTACACCTCTCCCTGTGTGCTTTTTACCCGCAGCTCGTGGTACGAATTGAGACTGGCGTAAAGCGCGAAAAACTCGTTAAGAACCGAAGCGAACACGAACAGGTCGCCCTCGCCGATATACCCTTCCGGGTCGATGGTCAGCTCGGTGCGCAACCCGCGAACCGGCAACCCTCGGTGCAATCTGTCGACATGCTGGTGCTTGATCGACTTGAGCCCGCCCAGCAGGCGTTTGCTGACTTTTTCCGCGTGTTGGTCGTAGTAGCGCGGCAGGTCGTAGGTTTCGAGAATCACCTTCAACGCGTTGACGTCGGCCAGCGACAGATAGTTGAGCGACATGTTGCTGATCAGCTTCCAGAGGAAGTCGCGGTTCAGCGGCGGCGCGAAACTCGAGGTAGCCGGGGTGATATTGCGGAAACTCAAAAACTCCGGCGTCTCTTCGCAGGCCATGCGGATGTCGCCGAGCTTGAGCTTGCGCGGCAGGTTCTGGTTGGTGCACATCAGCTCGATCGACAGGGTTTCGTGGGCTTCGGTGTGGCGGATGCCGAAGCTCAGGTAGGTGTCGAGGCCGTCGTGAAGCAACGACGAACGCTGGCGGATGCTGTAATGCGGACGGCTGTTGGGCACGTCGAAACTCGGGTCGTGCTCGAAGGATTCGAATGGCACGTACTCTTGATAACCGAGGCCGCCGGGCTTCCAGCCAGTCACGGTTTCCACCGAAAACACACCGCAGTTTTCCAGGTCGTATTCGGCCGGCAACAGCAGGTATTCGTCCTGTTTGCCGTCGAGGCGAATCGGCAGTGCATCGTGCTCGAACAGGTTGACGATCGGCGTGCAATAGAGCTTCACGTTGTCCAGGGTCGGACGCATCCGCATGATGCCGCTCTTGCGAATATCGAAGCGCAACTCCAGGCCGCGCATTTGCTTGAGGGTGTCTTCCGGCAATGCCTTGAGCAGGTCCAGACCGTTGATATCAACGAACAGGAATTTGTCCTGGAAAGCGAAATACTCCTGCAGGTAGCGATAGCCGCGGAAGGTGTTCAGCGGATACGGGATCAACGCTTCCTCTTCGGCAAAACCCACCGGCTGCACACGGTCGCCGGGCATCTTGAACGCCATCGGTTGACCGCTTACGCCGTTGATGGGCTTGCCGGCGCCGTCCAGCGGGATCAGCTCAATGCCTTCGAGGTTGCGCAACAGGCTCAGGTAAAGCATCTGGCTGATGTAACGCTCACCGGCAAAGTGCAGGCGCAGACGACTCAGCTCCAACTCGCCGAGGTGACCATCCGCGCTCATCTCCAGGCGCAGGCTCAACAGCGAACCGTCACCCTTCACCGAGTAATTCAGCGCAGCCAGATCCAGCGGCAGCACCTCGGTCGGGTAGCACGTACGGAAACGGCAGCGCACATCATCGACCGGCACGCTCTCGACCGGCGTATCACGCTCAACCCTCAACGCCGGCCCGGAACGCTTCAACGGATCGAACTGCAAAATGCTGAACGCCGGCAGCGGCCGCATGTAGTTCGGCCACAGCAACTGCATCAGCGAGTGGCTGAGCTCCGGCAACTCGTCGTCGAGCTTTTGGCGCAGACGGCCAGTCAGAAAGGCAAAGCCCTCCAGCAACCGCTCCACATCCGGATCCCGCCCGGCCTGACCAAGGAAAGGCGCCAACGCCGGGCTACGCTCGGCGAAACGACGACCTAACTGGCGAAGTGCGGTGAGTTCGCTTTGGTAGTAGTGGTTAAAGGACATGGGTGGGCTGCCTGGTAGTGGAACTCATGAAAAAACTGTCCTGTAGAGCGCGACTGTCAGACAGGCACACACGTAGCCCACCACCAATAGGTAAGGCAAAATCGTGACCCAGCCGAGTAACATGTAAAGGCTTTCGGACTGCCCGTTGAACGCATGGCACAAGTCGTAGACGACCCACGGCGCGGCATAAAAAGGGAGGAGTTTTAAAGGAGCAAGCCAAACCATCCGCAATACTTGGGCTTCATCCCGCCCTATCACGGAGCGGGTCGTCCACAACGCAAACACCAAGTAGCCAGGAATTCCCCACCACAGCAGATACATCCACTCGGAATACGTTGAGTCGATTTTCGTGTAATAGCCGCCCAGCAAGCTGACGAAGAAAATCCCCAGCAACACTGGCAGCGGCCACCACAGGGCGACCAACAGAAAACTCAGGCGACCTCTGCTAAGCATCGTTCGCCCCGCTGTCGGAAACAAATAGTCGGGAGCACTGGTCATTCGCATTCGCCTGTAGATGGGCTCTGCCCAACGCGGTGAATGAACGTTCTCTGTACCCAACGCAACTCAATGACTTGCGTCGCCAGAATCGCCAGCAACGTGACACAACCCTGGGCGACGCTATAGAACAGCGCCCGTAGAGGATTCTCAGGCAGCATCCAGAGCAGGATGAAACCGACCATCACGCTCAGCAGTAAAAGCTTGACCATGAGGTTCGGTACCAATGCAACAACCAGGTTCATGGCCAGAAAAATATAAAAAAGCGCGTAACTGGCCATTCCGATACCGACACCGTGCGAGGTGAAGCCACCGTTCAGAACCTTGTAGGCACTCACAACTGCATCGTTAAGAAACGCGTAGGCAATACACCCCAGAGCGTGGCACAACAGGCACATGACGGCGCGAATGTTTTTGTTCATGCCGGATCCAGACTCCCGTAATAAGAACCCGCGACTTGTATAGCGACGATGCTAGCCAGGGCGACAAACATCAGCGTCCGATGCAAGCGTGACTGCCGCATCCCGCGATGGAGTGCCGTCAGGAGCAGCACAAGACAGAGCAATGCCAGGCTGCCGAACAAATCACTGTCGGCCACCCCAGCCAGGTAGCCCTCCATTTCAACCATGCTCATAACTATTCGCGTCCTGGTATTTAGGATATGACATCAGTTATCCAAAACTTTGTAAGGGGTGTTACTGATTACAAAATTCGCCCAATGCTCTCTCCAATTCGGAACTGACAATGTAAACACTCCCTGACTTTTGCTCAGGTCTATCCATGTAACCCCGACCGTGCCTTCATCTTCAAAAGACTGCATATCCAACGACGTCTCTGAAGTCAGCGGCGTTCGATAAACATGATTGGAATTCTTTACTTCAACAAAACGGAGATAAACCATGCCGGAAGCACTCAAAAGCCAACTAGCTCGAACCGCTTCGATTTGGTAATCGCCTGACTGGGTGACAAGTGAGACATAAGGTGTACGCGTCAACTCGCGATTAACCACAAAAAAACACATAGAAAACACCGCCACCAAAACAGCAATAACGGTAATTGATTTTTTATAACTGTTCATTTAACCAAGATCTCAATCGGTGCAGCGGTTACGCTCTCATAAAGAATGTCGGAATAAACCCGAAAGTCCCCGCCTTTCCGATTTTTCTCACGGTACTCTCGAAAATCGCTATTCTGTACAAGCATATAATGCTTTCTTTCCAACTCGTTAAAGGCAGCCTGTTTTTCGGGACTCATTCCACCGCGAGAGTTAAATCTGATCTTGTTTTTTTCAAGAGCGTAGCTCGAATTTTTTTGGCACCCTCAACGATATCTGCCTCAATGCCGTCAAAGTTCCAGTAGCCAAGCCCTTGACTGTACAGGGAAAGGCCATCATTGAAGTCGTAAGAATCTTCAATATAAAAACCAATCCGAACCGGAAGGAAAACGACGTTTTTCTTAGTAACTATTATTTCTCCCTCCGCAAACACATGAATATTAAAATTAGCTAAAGCCGCACGTAGTTCGTTGACTTCGTCTTCACCGTCCTGATTAAACTCAATCGTCTCACTATTAGCATATCCGAATCTTTCTACTGCACTGGCTACACCATTGAAAGCAAATGGATAAACACCCGGAGTTCTACCACCGTAAACTGGAATCATTTTTTTCTTGATGAGAGCTATCCCCGCTGGATTATTCCATTTAGTGCGCAGACGCTCGACCGACTCTTTTGTTCTGGCGAATTTAAGAGCCCAGCTCATTTTTACTATGCTTTCGTTAATGTATTCGTCAGGGGCAAATTTTTTATGACTTTTAACTTCCTCTTCCATGCCGCCATCTTTTGTCGTAGGCCATGGTTTGCCAGCGAACCAGTGCAACATCAAATCTGCCGCAACCGGCCATTGAATTTTTTTCATTGCCGCTGGGATATCAGTGATTCTAAATTGACGCACAGCGACAGTTTGTCCGACCTGATTACTTGCCGGCGTCATGATTGACTTGATAGTTGTCGCTGCCATTTTTATTCCGCCCAATGAATATTCATAACACCCGTCAACGGACAGGTTTTCTTCCTACAACTAGCGTTACGCGAGCACCACTTTAGTCTGCGGCTCTATCACCAACTCAAACTCTTCCGCTATTGACGAAAAGATTTTCTGCGTTTTGCCGTCGCTATCTGTGACACCGGAAATGATCTTTCCCGAGGCTGTCTTAAGTGTGTACTCGACACCAGCCAACGGCCTCCCGGTGTCCTGGCAATTGATCACGTAGTGCTCGTTAAACGGCCACTGAATCTCCACCGGCAAAGGCGGAACAAACGGCGCCGGCGAATGCGAGTTCCCGATAATCACCGTCGAAGACCCGGCCGTAACTTTATTGCCATGAGCACCAACGGAACCCACGGTCGCCGCCGGTTTACCGTTAATCAAAACAGTCGTTGCAAGGTCGCCAACCATCGCACCACCACACGCCGAGGCATCGCCTTGGCGGGCGGCCGCGAGGCCGTCGAAGAACACGTCGCCGGAACCGGCGGCGATCGGGTTGGTGCCGTGGCCGGGGAGCGGGCAAGCGGTGGGGTCGGATACGCGTGCTGCGGGTTTGCCGGACATCGGAGTCTCCTTAGTTGACCTTTACTTGACCGCTGCCATCCAGGCGCGCGGCGAAACTGACTTGGCGCTTGAAACCATCAACTTCCAGCAGGCCTTCGATGCTGAAGGACAGGCGAAGCTGATCGTTGTCACGCGGCAGGGAGATGACACGCACGTTGCTCAGGCGCGGTTCGTAGGCTTCGATGAAGCTTTCGATGGCCCGGCGGGCCTGACTCAGGGAGTCGTGCAGGCTCAGGCGCATGTCATTGAGATCGGGTAGCCCGTAATCGGACAGCGTTTGCACGCTGCCCGCACGGGTGCTGAGCATCTTGGCCAGATGGGCAGCCACCGACGCCATGGCGGAAACCTCGCGGCTCCAGCCGACGCGTTTGTCCGCGTCGCCACCCAGGCGTTCGAAAAGGCTGCCGTATCCAGTCATGAGTCGCTCCGTTTACTCTTTGTCCAGCTTGCCAACCAGCGACAGGGTGAAATCGGCACCCATGTACTTGAAGTGCGGGCGCACGTTCAGGCTGACGCGGTACCAGCCCGGCTCGCCTTCAACATCGCTGACGATGATCTGGGCTGCGCGCAGTGGACGACGGCCACGGACTTCGGCGCTCGGGTTTTCCTGGTCGGCCACGTACTGGCGGATCCACTTGTTGAGTTCCAGCTCGAGGTCGGTACGTTCTTTCCACGAACCGAGTTGCTCGCGCTGCAGCACTTTCAAGTAGTGAGCCAGGCGGTTGACGATCATCATGTACGGCAGTTGGGTGCCGAGCTTGTAGTTCAGCTCTGCAGCCTTGCCTTCAGCGCTGATGCCGAAGAATTTCGGCTTCTGCACCGAGCTTGCGGAGAAGAACGCCGCGTTGTCGGAGCCTTTGCGCATGGTCAGGGAGATGAAACCTTCCTCGGCCAGTTCGTATTCACGACGGTCGCTAACCAATACTTCGGTAGGAATCTTGGTTTCGATTTCGCCCATGCTTTCGAAGTGGTGCAACGGCAGGTCTTCAACCGCGCCACCGCTTTGTGGGCCGATGATGTTCGGGCACCAGCGGAATTTGGCGAAGCTGTCGGTCAGCTTGGTGCCGAACGCGTAGGCCGTGTTGCCCCACAGGTAGTGCTCGTGGCTGTTGGCGACGGTTTCTTTGTACACGAACGATTTGACCGGGTTTTCTTCCGGGTCGTACGGGTTACGCAGCAGGAAGCGCGGCACGGTCAGGCCAACGTAACGGGAGTCTTCCGACTGACGGAAGCTCTGCCATTTGGCGAACTGCGGGCCTTCGAAGTGATCCTTCAGATCTTTCAGGTCCGGCAGACCGGTAAAGCTTTCCAGGCCGAAGAATTTCGGGCCGGCGGCAGCAATAAACGGCGCGTGGGACATGCAGGCTACGCTGGACACGTACTGCATCAGTTTCACGTCCGGCGAGCTTGGGGACATGTAGTAGTTGGCGATGATCGCGCCAACCGGCTGACCACCGAACTGGCCGTATTCAGCGGTGTAGATGTGCTTGTACAGGCCCGACTGCATCACTTCCGGCGAATCTTCGAAGTCATCCAGCAGGTCGTCCTTGGAGACGTTGAGGATTTCGATCTTGATGTTTTCGCGGAAGTTGGTGCGGTCGACCAGCAACTGCAGGCCACGCCACGACGATTCCAGGGACTGGAAGTCCGGGTGGTGCAGGATTTCGTCCATCTGGCGGCTGAGCTTGGCATCGATCTCGGCGATCATGCGGTCGACCATGGCCTTCTTGACCGGCTCACCGTTGTTCTGCGGCTTGAGCAGCTCTTCGATGAACGCCGACACACCGCGCTTGGCGATGTCGTAGGCTTCGTCATCCGGGGTCAGGCGGGTTTCGGCGATGATGCTGTCGAGAATGCTGTATTCGCCGTTCTCGTTGCTCTTTTGCTGTGCTGCGCTAGTGCTCATTGTGTTGGCTTCCTTGGCTGATGGGGGCTCAGGCGTCCTGGGCTGCGGCGTTCAGGCCCAGCTCACCGAGTACGCGACCGCGGGATTCGTCGTCGGCGAGCACGCCTTCGATGGCTTTGCGGAACGCAGGCGCGTTACCCAGCGGGCCTTTGAGGGCCACCAGCGCGTCGCGCAGTTCCATCAGTTTTTTCAGCTCAGGCACTTGCTCGACCAAGGATGCCGGGTTGAAGTCCTTCATCGAGTTGACGCGCAGTTGCACGGCCAGTTCTTCAGTGTCGCTTTCTTCCTGAAGACGGTTCGGTACGCTCAGCGTCAGGCTCAGCTCTTGCTTGGCCAGCACTTCGTCGAAGGTCATCTTGTCGATGCTGATCGGCTTGCGATCTTCGACTTTGCGTTCGTCCTTGCGGTGGGTGTAGTCACCGATTGCCAGTAGTTTCAGCGGCAGTTCAATCTCTTCCTGAGCACCGCCGGTGGCGGGTTTGAAGGTGACGTTGATGCGTTCCTTGGGGGCTACCGAGCCTTCTTTGGCCATGGCTTTTCTCCTTGCGGTTGTGGCCCTGGGGCCTATTCGAGTACCACTTCGAGATCGAGGTGGCACAGCCTGCGATAAATCTCTTCCTTGCGTTCACGCACTGCATGGTTCTGCGGTAACAACTCGCAGCAGCTATGCAGCAAATGCAGCACTTCCAGCGCAAGATCGGGCTCCCAGGCGTGCAGGCCTGAGTCCTGTAATGTTTGGTCGAGGGTTTCGAGTTGGGTCTTGGCCAGTTCGTATTTCTTGGCCATGAAGCACAGCCGCGCGAGGGCGAACTGCCAGAAGAACCGAACCCGCCCGCCGTGGGCGCTTTGCAGGCCCTGCTTGAGGATCTGCACGGCGGCCTTGAGGCCGTCCTTGCGCAGAATCGGCATGACTTCTTCCAGGGCCAGTTCCCAGGCCGGCTGGGTATCGGCGACTTCGACCTTGCGCGGCGCACTGGCGCTTTGCAGGTGCGGCATGACGTGGGCGCTGATCCAGGCGCGGGTGGCCGGGTCGGCGAACGGCGCGCCGTCGTGGAAACGCAATTCGATGATGCCGGGCAGGCGCTGAACCAAAAGCGCGAAGTGGATTTCCACTTCGCGCATGGCCATCTCGGCGTTCAGCCCCTGAAGGCATTCCCAGACCATTCGCTGGCCATCGAACCAGAACGGCGCCTTCGCCAGGCTCGCCTCCAGCTCTACCAGCAGATCAGCGTATTTCCCTTGGTCGAAGCGGTCCTGATAGGCCTTGAGTTTGTCTGCCGGCACGCCACGCAGGACGGTGATCTGCTCGGCATTGCGCTCGGGCACCGCGTCGATGGGCAGCCACAGCAGCGTACGATTGAGGCGCAGGGCGCGCAGGTCGGTGGCTTTCTGCTTGAGCCACCAGGCGCACAACGGACGGGCGCTTTCCTGCTGAGCGCGCAGGGCCTTATGGGCTTCTTTCTCGTTGTCGATCGGTGCGCCGGGGGTGAACAGCTGAGTCGCAGCCTGCTTGACCTGGGCGACTGCGGCGCCCACCACACCGGGCTCCGGCTGGTTGTCGGCAGCGCGCTGAACCATGTTTTTCAAGCGGCGGGAGATCGGCAGCAGCAACGGCGCGTCATCGCCCAAGTGCTCGGTGCACGCGGCGTCGAGGCCTTCCAGATGCTCGACCAGCCGGCGGAACAGCGGCAGCTGCTCTTTGATCGCAACGTTTTCGTTCAGCACCTGCTCAAGACGCGGCACCAACCAGCTGATGGCGGCGGAGCGGGTGCGGGCCTTGTTCGGGTGAACTTCGGCCCAATGGTTTTCACAGAGATGGTGCAACAAACCGAGGCCGGCCAGCAGCCCCTGGAAGGATTCACGCTGGTATAGCGCCCAGGTCAGCCACGCGCCGACACGCAAATCCTTGGATTGAGTGCGCAGCAGGTTTTCGCTGTTTTCACGGATTTTCAGCCAGTCGATCTGACCACTTTCGTGCATGGACTGGGCTTTGGCCAGTTCGCTTTCCAATGCCTCGTATTCGCTCGAAAAGCGAACATCCTCGCCCGCGAAACTCTCTTGGGAAACAGAGGCTTTTGCGAGTTCAAGGTAATGGGCAGAAAGTTTGCTTGAGTAGGACATCCATGGCCTTTAATTAGGAAAACGGTCATGCGGCCATTGCAGTTGCAATGGCGCCGGACAGTATCAAAGAGCTGCGATGAGTCTCATCCAATTGAGTTCGTGCTCTTTCAAGTGCGCGCATCCTAATCACAATGATGGCCATTAGCAAGCACCCAAATAAACAATAAAACGGCGGTTTCTCTATTGCATGTAGGAGAAAGCCCTATATGTGACAGGGGATTCCCTGACGCTGGCTTTAACCCTCCAATCTCGACGAATTGCCCCCGAAACCATTGGGCCAGAGCGGTTTATCAAACCAGTGGATAATCGCTGAACATTCACGCCCTGAAGCGGAACCCAGCATGACAAAAATAAAAAATGAAAAATGTAGGAGGTTTCCGAAAAGTTACAGTCATCTATGGACATAGCAGTGACAGACAATAAGCAATACAAGATTCCGTCAAAATGATGGCGCCTTGTATTTGATCCACTTCTCTCCAAATACATATTCTGTTCGCCTCAAATTTCTTACAAAAGTATCGAAAGCCCTTCGCGCGTTGCTGACGCAACATTCTGAAACGCGGAAAACTCTGACGTACTTTCTGGAGGCGTCCGACATCATTCTTTTGTTCGCTTGTAAGCGTGTCGGGTAGTTTGCGCTTGCTCCAACTCGGCATCCCCTATGGAGGCTGGCAGGGATGTAAATTGGCGTTGAGCAGAATGGCGGACAATCCGCAGTTGCTGGTGAAGCGAGCGCTGGATCATTTGCCAGCGCAGGAGATGGCGGCGCATGGCGCCCAGGCGTAGCCAGTACAGATCATTCCCACGCAGTGCGCGGGAATGATCAAAGCCCTACAGAAAGCTCAATCAAACATTCGGGCAAGGTACCGGTGCCCAGTCGCCCAGGTCCGGGTTCTTGCACATGCTGTTGACCTGAGTGGTGCCTGCGCTGGCGACTTGCTTGCTTTCCGCCTGTTTGGCTTGTGCGGTTTGCAGGGTTTTCTCGGTGGTGACCGCTTCTTTCGGCACGGTTGGCAGCACCGGTTTTTTCGCCGGTTTCACCGCTTTTTTGCTCTTGGTCGGGGTCACGACCGGTGTGGTGTCGGCGGTCGCCACGGTGACCACGTCAGTGCGCTGCACGCCTACTTGCTGCAGGTCTTTTTCGTAGGCCTGGGTGTAGTTGTTCAGGTCTTCGCTGGCTTTACCGTTCACCGCGACGATCAGGTCGTTGGACTCTTTGAGGCCGGCGACGATTTCTGCCAGGCGCTTGCGGCCCTCGGTGTCGCTGACGGTCTTGGCCTTGCGGTCGGCGACCAGTTTGGTGAACGCGCTCTGGTAGCACTGTTGCGAAGCCTTGGCGTACGCGGTGCTGCGGTCGATGTCGGCGGCGCTTTTGTTGACGTCGGAGGCGTAGGACGCGATGCGCTGGTTGTCATCGGCGATCTGCTTCTGACGCTCGTTGTAGTAACCGACCGCGCCGCCCGCCAGGGCACCGCCTGCTGCACCGATGGCGGCGTTGCGGCCACGGTTCTCGGAATCGGTCAGGGCGCCCAACAGTGCACCGCCGACAGCGCCGACAGCCGCACCGGTAACCACCGACTTGGTCATGTTCGAATCGGTGGCGCGCAGGTGCTGCACCGGCTCGTAGCAGTTCGGGTAGTACTCGACCTTGGTGCTCGAGGCGACCTTGGACGTCGGCGACGTAGCGCAACCGGTCAGTACGGTGCTGAAGCCAACAGCGATCAGCAGCAAGTGACGCTTGGAAACCGAAGCAAAAGCTTTACGGGAGGAAAGCATAGTTGTGTTCTCGTTTAAGTTTGACCAGCTCAGCACGGCCCATCGCCGCCTGAGTCCCTTCCAAGCTCGCTGTACAACGAACGATCAAGACCGCTGAGCGTTCGATGCGAGCAATTCCTTCAATATCGCCGCCGGGTCGGCTCGTCGTTGCTGACGATAATCACCGACATGGCGAACGAATAACGTCGCGCGCGTCACCAGGCTCTTGCCCAGTACCGGCTTGCGCTCCAACTCTTCCTTGATGCGTTGAAACTGCGCCTGGATCACGGCATCGGTGTAGCGCGTGCCAGTCGCCAGGTTGTCGATGTAGATCGCCACCGCGCCGTCCAGCGCGCTGCGGCCGTTGTCGATGGCCATGGCGAACAGCTTGGCGCTGGCCTCGTCCTTGGCGTCCACGGCCTGCTGGCGACTCTTCTGCAAATTGGTCAGGCGAATGTTGTAGTTGTTGACGGTCTCGGCCACCAGGGCCGCCGACTGGATCAGGTTGCCGGCCGCTTCCTCGCGCTGTTGGGCGATGAGCGAGACGTTGCGCTTGAGCTCTTCGTTGACCAGCCCCAACTCGGCTTGCAAACGCGGATCGACGCTGGCGGCAATGATGCTGTCCAGGCGTTTGGTCGGGTCCTGGGCGTCATCGATGGCATCGGTCAGCGAAGCCAGCCGACCTTCTTTCTGCCATTGGGCAAACAGTTCCTTGTAGCGCGAACGGGGCGCCGACAACGCGCCAACCGCGACCCGGAACCCGGTGGTTTCGTTGTTTTGCTCGGTGCCGTCGGCGGCGAACAGCGGGTACTCGCGGCGCATCCCGGTAAACAAGGTGCCCTCGCCTTCCAGGTAATTGCCGCCCTTGACCACGAAGCCGCCGTAGGTGCCCTGGCGGCGTCCGGCGTGCACCAGCTGGAAGGACTCCTGGACCATTTCGGCGGCGTTGCCGATCACGTCGAACAAGCCAATGGGGTTTGGCAGTTTGGTACCGATCGGCATCAACCGCGCGGCCTGACCGGTGCCGCCGGCGACCTGATTGAAGACCGCCCAATCGGCCAGCGGTCCGTCGCTTTCGCTGCCGTCCAGGCGCCGGGGAAACAGGCGCCCTTCCAGGTCCTGACGGCTGACGGCCTGCCCGCCACGGGCAGCAAATTCCCATTCGACTTCGGTCGGCAAGCGCACAAAACCCAGCCCGCCCTCCTCTGCCGAGGTGCCGCGACCGCTCACCGGCAGCAGGTCCTTGTGGTATTTCATCAGCCAGGCGCTGTACACCGCCGAGAAGCGTTCCGCCTCGAATCGCGACAGCTTCACCTTGGGCAAACGCCCGGCCATGCCTTGCGGAATTTCAGCCTGCAACGCCTCGCAGGCTGGCGCTGGTTCACCGCTGGCCAACGATTGCGCCTGGGCCATGACCTGCGCGTATTGGCGGGCGGTGACTTCGTATTTGCCGATGAAATAGAGCATCGGTTTGAGCGGGGTGTTGGCGTCGGTCTTGGGCATCAACGGGGTGATGCTTTTACTCCAGTCCTTGGGCAGATCCTTGAGGGTGAACTGGCCATTGATGAAGTCCCGGCGATAACCGGAAATGAACGACTGCTGATAGCCGGCCTCGCCTTCGCTGAACGGGTAACCGAGGCTGATCTCGCGGTCGTCCAGACTGCCCTGGGCCAGGATGTAGACGTAACGGAACACCATCTGCCCTTCGCACGGCAGCGGCAGGCTGACGTCATCGGGCAACGGCTTGGGGTTGTCCAGCTTGTCGGTGCCTTCATCAGCCCAGACCATGCCGGCCAGGCTCAGCGCCACGGCGGCGCCCAGTAACTTATACATCTCGGATTCCTTCACACGCCTGGATACGCGCCACTCGCCAGCCACCACAGAGCGCCGCCACGGCGCTGACGCCGAGCACGGCCGCCAGGGCCAACGCGTAGTGACGCGCCAGCAGATGGCTGGCGTACTCGCCCGGCATCTGCGCAAATAAATGGTTCAGGCCCGATTGCGCCAGGCCATACAGCCCGGCACTCAACAGGGCGGCAAGGCCGGCGCTGTACAGCGCCTGCACCACCACAAACAACAGCAACGCTGCCGTGGAAAACCCCAGCAAGCGCAGCACCGATAACGCTCGACGCTTGCGCTCGACCGCCGCCAGTGCCCCGGCAAAAATCGCCGCGAACGCTCCCGCCACGGCTAATCCGGCGATGATCCAGAACACGATCGACAGGTTGCGGCTCAGCGATTGCACTTGGGCGATGGCCTGGGCCTGGGTCGAGACCAGCAGGTTCTGTGCAGCGAAGTATTGGCGCAGCGGTTCGACATCCTGGAGGCTGCGGGCGTACAGGCGAAACGCCGGATATACCCGCTGCTCCGTCGCGCCCACCGCATCACCTGGCCAATCGAACGCAGGCACGGCGCGGCCGTCCCGGTAATCTTCAGCCGCTTCCAGTAACGTCAACGGCGCGAACAATCCGTCCCGGGCGAAGGCTTCCAGCGGCAGAACCTGCAGCACCTGAACGCGAGTGCGCTGCGCCTCGCCACGACCGGCCACCTGCCGGCCAAAACCGGCCTGTAACCAATCACCGGCCTTGGCCCCAAGCTTTTCGGCGGCGGTCTGGCTGAGCAGCACCTGATCCAGCCCTTGGGGTACCGGCAGACTGCCGAGCAACGGATCGTTGGCGGTGGTGGGGATCATTTCCACAGTCACCGTCGAAGCGCCAGCGGTCAGATCCGCTGTCGCGGCAATCTGCCGGGTGCGCGGCAAGGCGAACGACACGTCGCTGCGCTGGCTCAACTGCTCGATAAACGCGGCACTGAACCGGCCGCCACCCAGGGGGATGATCTCCCGGGTGGCCGGGTCGTTTTCCAGGCGCTCGGTCAAACTGCTGACCAGGCCGAATTTCAAACCGAACAGCACCAGCAGCGGTGCGATCACCGCCACCAGCGCCAATACCGAGCAGGCCGACAGCCAGGCATCGTTGCGGTAATCCTGCCAGGCCAGGGAAGCCACCAGCGCGCCGCGCATCAGCAGGCCTCCCCAAGGGTGGCGGTGACACCGCCATCGACGTCGCGATGACAACTGATGCGTCGCACCTGCAAACCGCTGGCGCGGGCCAGTGACTCGTCGTGGGTGGCAACGACGCAGCACACCCTGTGTTCACGAGCCTGGGTCACCAGTAACTGCATCACGCGTTCCGCGTTCAGCGGATCGAGGGCAGCGGTCGGTTCATCGGCCAACAGCAGGCGCGGCCCATGGGCCAGGGCGCGGGCACAACTCACCCGTTGCCGTTGGCCGACGGACAAGTCGCACGGTCTTTTGCCCAGTTGATCGGTGATATCCAACGCCCCGGCCAGGCGATCGACGCTGCCGTCGTCGTTCAAGCCGAGCAGTTGGCGCGACAGGTCGATGTTGCCGCGCACGTCCAGAAAATCCAGCAGGCCACCGGTTTGCAGCACGTAGCCCAAGTGCCGGCTGCGCAGGTTCGCCAAGGCACTTTGCGCATCTGCGCGCCACAGCCCGGCAATGTCCGTCGTGGTTTGGCCGGACGCAAAATCAAACTGCCCGGCCTGATCCGGCGCCAGCACCAGCGCCAGCAAATCGAGCAACGTGCTTTTGCCGCAGCCACTGGGACCGACCACCGCCAGTTGCTCACCGGCACGCAGTTGCAGCCGTGGAATCACCAGGCTGTAGCGCTGGCTGCCGGCGCCCCGGCTTTTGTGCACTGCGCTCATGTTCAGCATCACGGCAGCGTCGACAATGGAACGCGGTACAAGGCATCACCCGGTTCGGCATCGCCGAAACGCACCCAGTTGGCCAGGTCGTTGTGGAAGGTTTCGTAGAGGCGGATTTTCGAGTCCAGCTCGTCGATAAAGTCCTCCTGCTCGGCCACGCTCAGGGAAAGCCACAAATCCTGGGTCATGTTCAGCGACTTGCTGCGATAAGGCAGTCCTTCCAGGTACTCCCCCAAAACCCCGCCATCGGCCAGATTGCCGCCTTTGCGCAAGGCCGAGGGATCGCGGCTCATGTAGGCACTGGCACTGGCGATTTCCTGGAAGAAATTCTTCGGTGAGGTCTGGGTCTTGCGGGCGGCGTCGACGATCAGTTTCAGCGATTGCTGCAAGTCGTTGAGCTGCAGTTTGGTCAGCATCACGCACACCTGGAACGCCGGCAGGGCCGGGTTGGTCAGGTCGCGGTCGGCGGTCCAGGCGCTGACCAGTTGCGGCGCCTGGCTGGCGGCTTTTCGCCCCAGGAAGTCCATGTGCATCGCGTAGCCGATGGCCGCCGATTTGTCGGCCAGGCTCGGCGCGGCGCTCAGCAGCGGCACGGTCTGCGACTTGTTGCTGCGCACCTGATGCACCAGGTCGGCAAACACCGAACCGATCTCGTCCACCCGCTCACCGAACTTGCGCACATCGGCGCCCGGCACCGGGATGTACAGATCGCCGATCTGCGGGTTGGCGTCGGCGGTCAGGGTGCGATACTGACTTTGCGCACCGCCATGGGTTTTCTTGCCGGCATCGCTGAGCAGGTGCAAGGCGTATATTTTGATCTGTTTGCCCAATGCGGCCTGACGTACTTCGGCCTCGTTCATTTGCGTGGTGGCATACGGGTCGTTCTTGCGCAACGCACCGGCATCGGTGACCAACAGAATCAAGCGTCCGCCATAACCGGACCAGTCCATGCCCTCGACCGCTTCCATCACGCCGGCAAACGCATCTTCGTTGAACGAATGGCTCGAGACCGTGGACGCCTTGACCTGCCGCGCCAGGTCCATGAAGCGCTGTGGGTCGCGGCCCTGGTCCAGGGTGATCAAGGTTTTGGCGACGTATTCCAGGCCAGGGGTTTTCTGGATGCTGTTTCGAAACCCCACCAGGCCAAAGCTGACACTGTCCAGCTCGCCCCGCTCGGCGATGCGGGTTTGCAGTTGGTGCACCACGTCGCGGACCTGATCGATGTAGGGCTGCATGGACACCGTGGTGTCGACGACCAACACCACAGCGGTGCGAAATGCATCGGCATTGGCGGCGCTGATCGGAGTGTTGCCGACAGTGGCCTTCGGTGCATTGCCGGGGTCGATAGACGCCACGTTCAGCAACTGCACCGGCTGGCCGTTTTCATCGAAGCTCTCGCGCGAATCAAAGATTGGCAACAGATAAAACTGGTTTTGCGGCACCGCGCTGGCGGCCGGTTCCAGGGCCAGTACCTGCTGATTGTCTTCACGGTTCTGCTGGGCCTTGAGCAACAGGTTTTTTGCAGCCGACGGATCGGCCAGCAGCCGCTCCACTTCGCCAGGCTGACGCAGGAACATCACCGGCGCACGACCGGAGCGTTCGGTGAACTTGAGCACCAGGCTTTGCTTCCAGTCGCTGACTTGCTCGGCTGGCAACCAGCCGTCACTGCGCCCGTCGGTGGCGGCGCCGACGCGTAGCCACGGGCTGCCGGCCACCTCTTGGCGCTGATAGACGTACAGCACGGAAAACGCCGGCAAGGCCTTGTCAGGTGCTGCCCCCGGTTCACTGGCGAGTTTCGCTCCCGGCTTGCTGAGCACCCGCTGGAACAAGGTTTTTTTGCCGGCCATCAGCAGCGGGCGCTGACCATTATCGACGTCTGTCGCCACAGGGGGGTTCACCGGTGGCGCCACGGCTGGTGGTGTTTTGACTGGAGGCACTGAAGCCACTGGCACCTTGGCGTCCGCCTCGACGTCACCGGACAGCCACCAATAACCCGCGCCGCCCAAGGCCAGCACCACGGCTACCGCAACAGCGGCAAGCGCGAACACCGGTCCCTTGCGCTGCTCCGAGGCCGGGGATTGCGGCGTCGACTTCGCCGTCGGCGCAACAGGCTTGGCTTGGGGTTGCGGCTGTGCGGGGCTCGTCGGAATGTCGATGGACACCGGCGTCAGTCCCGCCAGGTCATTGTTCATTGGAAGGGGCAACGGCCGGATCGTGGTCGCTTCAACCGATTCCCCGGGCAGATTATCCAGCGCCTGCAACAACGCCTTTGCATCCGGGAAACGCTCGGCCGGATCCTTGGCCAACAGCTTGCGCAGCACCTCTTGATAACGGCCGTGGTGCACCGGCAGCTCCGGCAGCGGTTCGGTCAAATGCGCCAGGGCCGTAGAGAGCGCGTCGTTGCCGGTGTACGGCAGTTTGCCGACGAGGATTTCGTAGAGCACCACGCCCAGGGCATAAAGATCGGCCCGGCCGTCAATGTCCTGGCCGCGCGCCTGTTCCGGGCTCATGTAGCTGGGCGTGCCGACGGCGAAACCCGCTTGGGTGAACTGGGTGCGGTCGTCCAGCGACTTGGCGATGCCGAAGTCCGAGAGCACCGCTGTGCCATCGGCGCGGAACAGAATGTTCGCCGGTTTGACGTCGCGATGAACCAGCCCCAGCCCATGGGCATAGCCCAGCGCCGAGGCGATCTGGCGGATGTAGATCAGGCCCTGCTCCGGCGTCAGGCCGGCGGCAATGCGCTCCTTGAGCGTGCCATTGGGCAGGTATTCCATAGCCATGTAATACAGCTCACCGACATTGCCGATGTCATGGATGGTGACCGTATGCGGGTGAGACAGGCGCGCCAGGGTTTTGCCTTCGCGCAGGAAGCGCTCGCAGAAACTCGGATCGGCTGCCAGCGCGGCGGCCATGACCTTCAACGCCACCTTGCGCTCCAGCGAGCGTTGGGTCGCCAGGTAAACGCTGGCCATGGCGCCCTCACCGATCTCACCGTCGATGTCGTAGCCCGGGATCAGAATGTTCGCGGTGAGGTTCATGAAGGCACCTTCACGACGAGGACGGTGATGTTGTCCGGAGCGCCGCGCATCAGGCCCAGGGACACCAGGCTGCTGGCGATTTCCCCTGGCTCGTCGTGGCCCAGCACCTCGCGGATCTCATGATCTTCAACGGTTTTGTTCAACCCGTCGCTGCACAACAGGTAACTGTCGCCGGGCTTCAACAGCAACTCGACCATCGCCAGTTCCAGCTGTGCCTGGACCCCGATGGCGCGGGTGACAATATTGGACCGCGGGTGCACCCGGGCTTCGGCTTCACTGAGCAGGCCGCTGTCCTGCAGATCCTGGACGTAACTGTGATCCCGCGAGATGCGTTTGAGCCGGCCGTCACGCAGGCGATACAAGCGGCTGTCGCCCGCCCACAGACACACCCCACGCAAGTCACGCGCCGCCAGCACCACCACCGTGCTGCCCATCATGGTCACGCCGCGGTTGGCGGTTTCTTCACGCACGGCGGCGTTGACCCGCAGCAGGTCGGTTTTCAACGCCGCGACGTATTCATCCAGCGAACGGCCCACAGCAATGCTACGCAGACTGTCGACAATCAGACTGCTGACGTAGTCGCCCGCCGCGTGCCCGCCCATGCCATCGGCGACCACCCACAGGCCTTTTTGCGGCAGGTCCAGGCAAGCGTCTTCGTTAACCTGGCGGACCATGCCGACATGGCTTTTGCTTGCAGACTTGAGGGTCCTTCCCACGTTTGAACACATCTACACAACACCTTCTTGGCCGAGCAAAAATTGCGCAAAATCAGCGGCGGCCGGCAGGCCCTGGCACCGCAATAAACCGGGGGCGATGCGCTCCGAACCCTGGCCCCACCACACACTGGCCCCTTCGCAGGCCTGTTCGGCGAGGGCGATCATTCGCGCCTGCGGATCAGTGACATCAAAGCGGTGCAACCCGGCAAAACGGCCGCTCGGGGTGCGTCGCAGATAAGCCGGGCTGCCCAGCGCCTCCAGTCCTGCACCGAAGGCCTCGAAGCTTGCCTCCACGTTCAAGGTGCTCAACAGCAATTGCTCGACCTGTTCAAACCAGATATCCGAGCCGCCTATCACCGACGCAGGATCAGCGTCGTGATCCAGCAGCACCGCGACGGTCAGCGGAAAATACCGGCCAACCCGATCAATGCTCGGCATCACCACCCCCACGGCGGCCTGCGGCCCACACACACCGGGCGCAACCATAAAGCGCCACAGCGGACTGACCAGATAGGCATTCAGCCAACGGTCGCCAAGGCTCTGGCTGGCGAGCAACCCCGCTGCCAGCCACGAATCCCAAGGGCCGATAAAACTCTGCGGCAAACCACGGCTGACAAAGTCCCCGCGACTGGCCAACTTTCCATAGAAGCCCGGCGTGCTCATAAGCGCTCCGGCAGGCTGAAACCGCTGAGCACACGGCTCTTGAACGGGTTGAAGGCGCTGTTGGCCCGTAGCTCATAAGAGGCGCTGGCGCCATCGACCCGCAACCGCAGGTTGAAGCGGTCCGGCGAGTTGCCGGCGGTCAGGTCCGATTGCTCGAGCAGGCGGAACCAGGCCCAGGGCCCGTCCAGGGTGATGCCGGACCGACCGCTGGCCGTGGGCGGCATGATCGAGATCCGCACCACGCCGATGCTGCCGGGGTTGGGCCATTGCATCGCGGTCGGACGGCTAGGTCCGTGGTCGTAGCTCAATTGCTGGCCGTCGAGGTCGAGCAAAAACTGGGTGATGGTGGAATCCATGGCCACGGGCTTGAGTTCGAAGCGCACCATCGGCTGGGTACCGCCGGAACGGAAAAACGCATCCCGGATGGTCGCTGCCCGCTGGAAGGTTTGCAGCACGCCCGGGGCGATGCCGAGCTTCTGCGCGGCGCCCGGTTGCCAGCGCCAGGCCTGGGTCGAGGTATCCACGTAGGGCTGCAGGTATTTGCGGAAGTAGTTGTCCATCACCCCGCCCACGCCGAAGAACTGACCGAAGTCGTCGAGGGTCGCGTCCCGTGCACTGCCTGGCGACATCGGATAACGCCCGGCCAGGGACTGGCGATAGATGTTCACCACTTCGCTGGTCCAGGCCGCGTTCAGTTGATTGCGTACTCCACCCATCATGCTGTTGGTGGTGGAGTTGACCACCGACTTGACCAGGCCCTGCACCAACGCCGGTTGACGCTCGGCGTTGAGGCTGACCCGCGTCGCCGCCGCTGCGGCCTGGTTCTTGGCTTCGCCAAGCAAGGCGTCGCCGCTGGCACCGACCATGGCGCTGACCTGCACATACAGGGCGTTCATGTCGGCCAGCAGGCCGTCGATGGCTGCCGGCTCGCCTTCGTTCTTGCTGACGATGCGGTTGAGTTCGGCAAAATGCGCGGTGACTGGATCGTCACTGGCCTCAGGCGTGTTTTGCATCGCCTGCTCCTGGCCGAGCAAAGTGCCCAAGCGCTCTTTGAGCTTGTCGACCCCGCCCTCCACCGGCGCGCCCTTGGCGGCCAGCACGCGTTCTTCCTGTTGCAGGTCGGTTTCCTTCGCCACCGCCACCAGCAGTTTTTTCAACGGTGAAGTCGGCCCGGAAATCACCCGCAGCACATCGGCGGCCTGGGCCACGCTGGTGATCGGCACGAAGTCGATATCAGCCAACAAGGCGTCCCACTGGCGCTGGTAATCCTGGAAATACAAACGGCGTACATCGGCAGCCAGGCTGGCGACGTTCTGTTGTTCTGCCTGATCGCGACCGAGCACCCACTGCTCCTCGGCCAGGGTGCCGGTCTGGTTCAGGCTGGTGAGCAAAAACCCTTGGCGGTAACCCTTGGCCGTGAAGAAGCCACTCAAGGGGTCGCCCAGCGGCTTGCCGCTCTTGCGGCTGAACACCAGCGCAGCATCGCGCCCGGCCGCTTCGTTGAGACGAAAGTCCGCAATGCCGTCCGGCAGTTTCTGCCGTTTGATCCGGTCGTAGACACGCTGGGCCACCGGCAGCTGTTGCAACTGCCGGCGTAAATCGTCGATCAGGCGTGGGTCGAGACGCGCAGTGGGCGGATGGCGTTCGAACAGCGCCTGCAAGTGCTCACCGAGGGCTACGCGCTGCTCGGCCGGTAAGTCGCGCGGCAGGCTGCGGTCCCAGTCCAGGGCGATCCATGCCTTGATGAAATCAGCATCGTAATGCTCGCTGTCGGCGAGCATCAGGTAGGCCTTCAAGCCTTCGTAAAGGAAGTCCGAATTGCCGCCGCCGTGCAGTTGCTCCTCGATACGCGTGAGCAAGCGCGGCGCGAAGACCGCGATCAACAGCTTGCGATAAACGCTGCCGGACTCGGCTTCAAGCATGTCGCCCTGATACAGACCCAAGCCTTCGGCCCAGTTCGGCGCATCATCGGCCAAGTGCTTCACTGCGTTGAGCAAGGGCAACACGGCGAGCACGTCCCGCTGCGCCGGGCTGAGGTTCTGCACGGCCTGGCCCAAGGGCACGACTTTCTGATCGACTTGCGCGATATACGCCTGATTGGCGCGATAGCTGACCCACCACAAGGTCCCGACCACCAGCACCAAGGCTACAGTCGAGGCCAGCACGCCCTGGGCGATCCACTTGCGTCGACGTTCGACTTTCGGATTGACACCCACCAGCCCACGCTCGGCAAAGGCCACGGCGCTGAAGAGCTTTTCGATGAAGTAACTGCGCCCGGTGCCGTTCTGGCGCACCAGGTGCTGGCGGTCCAGGTTCATGCTCTGGGCCATGGAGCCGATCAGCCGGTCAATCGGGCTGCCTTCCTGGGTGCCGCTGGTGAAATACACCCCGCGCAACAGCGCCCGCTCTTCAAAGGCGTTGGGTTTGAACACGCCCTCAAGGAAGCTTTGCAGGCAATCCTTCAACGCGCCGAACTGCTGTGGAAAACCGTAGATCAGATCGCGTCGCGCCGGGTCGCGTTCCTGCTGCAAGCGCTCCACCAGCCGATCGTTCAGGCGTTGCTCCAGACCGGCGAATTCGCTTTGCAGATGGGCCAGCGGGCTGTCATTGCTTTTGCCGTCATCCAGAGCGAAGGTCATGCCCCAGACCTGAGCTCGCTCTTCCTTGCTCAGGGTGTCGAAATACTCCATGAACCCGGGCACCAGATCGAGCTTGGTCAGCATCAGGTAGATCGGGAAGCGCACGCCCAGTTGGGTGTACAGCTCCTGAATGCGCAGGCGTATCGCAGCGGCATGGGCGGCGCGCTCGGCGTCGCTGCCCAGCAACAGGTCGGAGAGGCTGATAGCGATAAATGCACCGTCGATCGGGCGACGGGCCCGCTGTTTTTTCAACAGACCCAGAAAGCCCAGCCATGCGGCCTTGTCGACCGTCGCGTCGCTGTCCTGAGTGGTGTAGCGGCCTGCGGTGTCGAGCAGCACAGCCTGGTCGGTAAACCACCAATCACAATTGCGCGTACCGCCGACGCCGCGCACCGCACCGGCGCCCAACTGCGCGGCCAACGGAAAATGCAGACCGGAGTTGACCAGCGCCGTGGTCTTGCCCGAACCCGGCGGGCCGATGATCACGTACCACGGCAATTCGTAGAGATTGCGTCGTTCGTCGCCGCCCAGCTTGGCTTTCTTCAACAGCGTCAGGGCTTCGTCCATGCGCTGGCGCAGGGTTTCGAGCTCTTCGGCCGTAGCGATGCTGGTCGGGTCCGGCGGGGTTTGCGCCGCCAAGCTGCGCATGACTTCGGCGGCCTGACGGCGGGCCTGGATGATGCGAAACACCCGATAGGCGATCCACACCGCGAATACCAGAATGATCAGCGCCCAGCGCCGGCCTTCGGGCACCAGGAGCTCAAGCAGCGGCCCGACAAACCAGATGATCAGGCTCAGGGCGATCAGCCCCAGCAACGGAATGACCCAGCGGGTCATAAAACTGAAAAACGCCTTCACTCGACCCCCTCCGCCAACACTGTGATTTCGACCCGACGATTGCGTGCGCGGCCCTCGGTCGTAGCGTTCGAGGCCAACGGTTCGGTGTCGCTGCGGCCTTCGGCGCTGAAGCGCTCGGGCTGGCCGGTCTTGGCCGAAAGGATTTGCAGCACCGAAGTGGCCCGCGCCTCGGACAACGCCCAGTTCGATGGAAACCTCAAGGTGGCAATCGGGCGATTGTCACTGTGGCCGGTCACCCGGACCTGGCCCTTGACCTTGCGAATGGCATCGGCGATGCGCAGCATCAGCGGCTGGAAATTGTCGACGATACTGGCGCTGCCCGAGGCGAACAGCTCATCGCCACGGATAGTCACCACTGAACGGTCAACGGCATCTTCCACGGCCACCCGGCCGGCCTTGATTTCATCAGCGAGAAAACCGGCCAAGCGTGGCCGCTCGACCAGTTTCGGCTGCACCACCGGACGGTCGATGGCCTGCACCGGGATCTCGCCCAGCGCATGAATGTTTTTAAACACCGGCTCGGCATCGGCGGCCAGTTTCAAGCGCAGGCCGAACACCAGGGCCAGCAGCAACGCCACACCGATGGCCACCGCGATCCATGGCGGCATGAATTGCGCCAGTCGATCGCGCGCCACGGTCACGCCGCGCCAATGGGGCGACAGTTCACGCTCATATTCGCCACGGGCGCTGCGGATAACCGCACTGGTGCGCTCACGCAACGCCTCCAGTTGGCTGCGACCATCATTCATGACCCGATAACGCCCTTCGAAACCCAGGCACATGCACAGGTACAACAGCTCCAACAGATACAAACGTTCGCGGGGGCTTTGCAGGCAATGTTCCAATAGCTGGAACACCTTCTCGCCGCCCCAGGCCTCGTTGTGCACGGTGATCAGCAGGCTCTGCTTGCCCCAGTCGCCGGTGCCACCCCACGGCGTACTCAACACCGCCTCATCCAGGGCGGTGCACAAGGCGTAACGGGCCAGCAACACATCGTTGCGCACCACGCCGGCGGCCTCGGCGCGCTCCTCGAACTGGCGCAGGTAGGCCAGTAGTTGCGCCCGCAGACTCGCCGGTGCCGGGTGGGCAATGGTGTTGCGCAAGCGGGTCAGCAAAGCCAGCAGCGGGCCCGCGGCGCTCTCCAGGGGGTTGAGACCTTCGGCTTTGCCGGTCAACAGCGGCGCGGCCGGCATCGACAGTGGCGCGGGCTGGGCGCGGCCAGGGTCCGGGCGGGCCGGCTCGGCGCCACGGCCACCGGGTGTCGGCATGAACTGGGTACGATCGTCGTTATTCATCGCGGTTTATCCTCGGATCGCCCAGAAAGCCAGGTTCAACCCCGGGAACTGACCCGCGATGTGGAACGCAAAACCGCCGGAGTTGGCCAGTTGTTGCCAATGCTCGCTGCCCCGGTCGAGTTCGTAATAGGTGGAGCCGGCGTGATAGGGAATCTGCCGTGGCGCCACCGGCAGCGGCAGCAGGCCGATGCCCGGCAATTGCAGGTTGACCATGTCGCGAATGTGTTCCACCGAGCCGATTTTGCTCTGCAGGCCGAAGCGGCTGCGCAGGGTCTCGGCAGGTACATCGGCGCGCACCACCAGAATAAAACTGGCGTTGTCGAGCAGGGTCTTGTCAGCCAGCATGGCCACATGAATGCCATAGGCTTTTTCGACGATCGGAATCGGCGTGGCCTTGCTGTCGATCAGCATCGACAGCGCTTCACGCAGGGCTTGCATCACCGGCGCAAAGCTCAGCGCGAGGTCATCATGCTGGTACTGCGGGAATTCCTGCGGTCGCCGCCCGGAAGCGGTAAAAGTCGAGAATTCCCCGGCCAGGCTCACCAACTCGCTGTAGAAGCGCTCGGGATGCAAAGGGCTCAAGTGGCTCAGGTGCTGGATCAACGGCTGAGCACGGTTGACCAGTTGCAGCAGCATGAAGTCGGCAATCTCCGAAGCACCGCCGGCACCGGACGCCACCACCCGCCCAGCGAGCGCTTCGCCGCGTTGATGAAGCAGGCCCAGTAGCTCGTTGCGAAACGCAGCCAAGGGCGTGGAGGCGACCACATCCAGCAGCGGCGGGATGTAAGTGTCATCGAGCACCAAGGCGCGGTCGGCGCGTTTCTCCTTGATTCGCACCAGGCCGATGGCCGCGTAGTCGCTGATGCCATCCCGGGCGACCAATAATCGCAGTGCCCTCGACCCCACGGCCACCGGGGCCTGGTTTTCGAACGGCGCGTTGTCGTCCCGCACTTCGCGCACCTGACTCACATAGCGCGCAGCGCCCAGGGCCTCGCCTTCGTCAACGGTGTCACGCGCGCCGGCGCGCTTGAGCGGCAAGGCCAGGTACACCAAACCATCGCGCAGGTTGTCATCGATATTCAGCGGGCTCGGCGCCAGATCATCCTGGGGAATGTTGAATGGCGTGCCGTCTGGCAACAGGCCCCGCGCCGAGATGATCGCCAGTTTGCCCTGGGCCAGCAGGCCCTGGTCGATCAGCAACTCAGAAAACCCCCAGGCACCGGCCGACAATGGGCGACTCCGGGCGTCGATGAGATTCTCCAGGTAACGGTCATGCTGCTGGAAGTGCTGCGTTCCAATGAACATGCCTTCCGACCAGACCACGCGATTGTTCCAGGACATGGGGGGCTCCGATTGTTTATTGGGCAGGGCTGGATGGGGGAACCGCGACGGCGCTGCGCACGGCTCGCACGTCGAGGCTGATCTGGTATTCGGTGTATTGGCGCGGCGGGACGTTCATCACCGTGCGCCACAGCGACTGATCCAGCTCGCGATACCCCACCAGCACGCCGATATGGCGGGTGGCCGGATCGAGGTCACGCTGCAGACTCAACTGCTGGCCAGGCTGGATCAGCACTTCGTCCTGGTCGATCAGATCCGCACCGAGCGTCGCCTGGGCTCGTTCGGCCAGTGCGAAATAATCGGAACGACCGAAGGTGGCGGCATTTTTCAATTCGAAAATGCGCACCCGGACCGGGGCCGGCTGGCCAGTGGCTCCGGGGTTGAGCCCGGCGATGGCGTGAAAGTGCAACTCGACGGCGGCCGTGTCGGCCTCAGCCTCTTCGGGCTGGGGTTTGGTGGCCTCCTTGGCACACGCGGTCAGCAGAAGCGCGGTGGCGACTGCGAGTAAAAACCTGTGAATCATCCTGCGTCCTCAATGACGTTTCAGCTATCCGTTGTTCCGTTCTTTGCTCTGAATGCCGTTATGCAACGGCCACGCTCAGCGGCGGCGTTGCCTGGTACTGTGTTCTTCGTAGGCACGGCTGAATTCCCGACCGAACAGGTCCTGGAAATCCTCCTGGGCCTCACGGGAAATATTGCTGTAGAGCTCGGTGAACTGCTGCCAGTACTGGGCCTGTCGTGAACCATTGAAAATGCTCGACAGGCCAGCGGGCTTGCCCATGCGCTCTTCCAGTTGTGCCGGCTCGAAACGCGACAGCAGATGCTTGATCGCCGCTTCCACACCGGCCATCACCGCCAACTGGTGGGCACGCAAGTCATCGAAGCTGTCGCGCACCGCCAGGTCCGGCGCCATGAACGCCTGATTGGTGTGGCGCAACAGCAGCAGCAAGGCCTCATCGACGTTGGGAGCGAATTTCAGCGGGTTGTTTTCCACCGGCTGAATCATCGTCTGCTGAATGCGAAACTCGCCCTTGAGGCTGCTGCGGGCGCGCAAGACATCGATCAGGCCTTCGACCATCAATCGATAACTGCGGCCGATGTTTTCCATCTGCGCTTCGGCCTGGGCCTTTTCCAGGCGCACTTGATCCAGCCCGGCGCCGCGCAGAAAGGCTCGCAACAGGTCGGGTTGCGAATGGTCGACCGGGCTGACCGGATTGACCGGGGGCTCAACGATAGCCACGGGCGGTTCGCGCAGGGGTGCCGGCTCGATCGGTACGCTGATTTGAGGTACGGGTGGTGGCGCAACCTCTGCAACAGGCAAGGGAGCAATTGCCATCGGCGCAGGCTGGTCGCTGAACAGGTCCCAATCTTCCGGAATCACCGGGGCTGGGGCCGACGCCAGCGGCACAGGCTCGGCCATGGGCGTCGGGTTGGGGATCGGGGTCGGTGGGCGGAAGTCGTGCTGCTCAGCCGGGACATGGTCGGACTGGGTGGCCGGCGGGACGGTGGTCGGTGCCAGAAAGTCGAACAAGTCCGGCAGCGTGTCCATGGCCGACACACCCTGGAAATGTGCAGGTGGTGTCATGGGCGACGATGTCGGCGTAGCCACGCCGGCGCCCTGACGCCCCATCAGAGCCTCGAAGCTGTTGGACGAATCGGCAAAAGGGTTGTTGTCAGTCACCGGCAGATTGAAATCGATGCGCGCCTGGATTTCATAATCACCTATGCGGATAACTTCCCCATCTTGCAATGGCTCGCTGTTTCCTTTGCGTAGACGAATGCCGGCCTTAACCAATTCCACACCATTAGTGCTGTTATCGGTTAAATAATACCGGCCATCTTTATATTGAATAACGCAATGCTTTCCGGAAACCAAGCGCTCTGGATCGGGCAATACCCAGTCATTATCAGAATTACGGCCAATTGCCATTACTCCCTGATCCATGGATTTTTCAGAGCATTGACCAGGGGTAATCTTGTGATAACTAGTGATAGTCAAACACAGCGGCATCTTGCCTCCTTGCTGCACACTTTGCGCGCCGGCGAATGAAGGGATCAATCCCCGCGAAGCTCGCCGACAAACCTTGCAAACAACCTAAAAAACAGCTTTTTACCAGCACATTTGCTGATCTTAACCGGTTTACGTGACAAAAAATCTGCGTCAGTACCTTCTTGGACCTACCGGTCGCGAGGGTTGTTAAGCACCTCACATCTGTCACACAGGAGAAATAGCTTACCTTGACAAGCCATAAGTACTACACCAAAAATGAACAACTTTCTTGAATACAGTGATGGCACTTTAAGATCACAGAGGATCCAAAGGGCCATTACACACAAGGAAACATGCGAAGTTCCACTTGGAACTAACGTGTGAACTGCCCGTTTCTGTCGCGGGCGATAGGGAGATCAATTTCAGTGGAAGTGCCTTTGCTGCTCGCCGCCGTTTCCGCGACTTCGCCTTGTGGCGAAGATCTGGAATACGACGCTGACTTTTTGCGCCTGGAACGCGATTCCCAAGGCCAGCCCGAGCGCAGCATGGGCGATTCGATATTGCCTGCCGAACCGCCTGAATGGCGCAGCATCCAGCAGCAAAGCCTGGATTTGTTGCAACGCAGCAAAGACCTGCGTATCACCCATTTCCTTTTGCAAAGCTCCCTTGCCCTGGAAGGTGTCCCCGGCCTGGCCCGCGTCCTGACGCTGATCAGCGAATTGCTCAAGCAATACTGGGCCGACCTGCATCCACGCCTGGATGCCGAAGACGACAACGATCCCACCGTGCGCATCAATGCCCTCGCCGGCCTGGCGTCCGATGCCACAATTCGCCTGTTGCGCGAAAGTATCCTGGCCCGTTCGCGAACCTTTGGCGCTGTCAGCCTGCGCGCCGCCGCCAACGCCAGCGGTCTGCAAAGCTTCCCTGACGAAAACCTCGGCGCCGAACAACTCGCCGGAGCGTTCCTCGACAGCGATCCCGAACAGTTGGACATCATCCGCAAAGCCTTGCACGAGGCCCGTAGCGCCGCCGAGACCATCGAGCAACACGTCAGCGAACAAGTCGGCTCCGCCCAGGGCGTTGACCTTGGCCCATTGAAGCAACCGCTCAAAATGGCCTTGCAGATTCTCGGCCAGTTCGCCCCGCAGAGCGGCGACAGCCCCCAGCCCGATGCCATCAGCGACGACAGTGCCGCGCCGGTTGAATACACCACCGCGCCAAGCGCGCCGCGCAACGCTAACGCCAGCAGCGGCGAAATCAACAACCGTGACGACGTGCTGCGCAGCCTGGACCGGATTCTTGCGTATTACACCCGTCACGAGCCCTCCAGCCCCCTGCCGGTGCTGTTGAATCGGGCAAAGAATCTGGTGCACGCCGACTTCGCGGCGATCGTGCGCAACCTGATTCCCGACGGCATCAGCCAATTTGAAAACCTGCGCGGACCAGACAGCGAATAAAAAGCGTACGGATCACGCAGTCACGTCACCGGCACCGCCGATGACGCCAACACCGTCGCTTGAGCGACCAGGAGCAGCAACGTGGCGAAGCAAAGTTCTCAGAAATTCATCGCGCGCAACCGTGCGCCTCGAGTGCAGATCGAGTACGACGTCGAGCTTTACGGCGCCGAGAAAAAGGTCCAGTTGCCCTTCGTAATGGGCGTTATGGCTGACCTCGCCGGCAAGCCGGCCGAGCCTCTGGCACCTGTGGCCGATCGCAAGTTCCTTGAAGTGGATGTGGACAACTTCGACTCCCGCCTCAAGGCCATGCAGCCACGCGTTGCGTTCCACGTGCCCAACGAGCTGACCGGCGAAGGCAACCTGAGCCTGGACATCACCTTTGAAAGCATGGACGACTTCAGCCCGGCCGCCGTGGCGCGCAAGGTCGACTCGCTGAACAAACTGCTCGAAGCGCGCACTCAATTGGCCAACCTGCTGACCTACATGGACGGCAAGACCGGTGCCGAAGAAATCATCATGAAGGCCATCAAGGATCCGGCGCTGCTCCAGGCACTTGCCAGTGCGCCCAAGCCCGCCGAGCCTCAGGCTTAATCAGGACGAATGATCATGACCGATCCAGTACGCGCAAGCGCCCAGACACTGGGCACCACCGAAGAAGCCAGCGAGTTCGCCTCCCTGCTGCTGCAAGAATTCAAACCCAAGACCGAACGCGCCCGTGAAGCCGTCGAGACCGCCGTGCGCACCCTGGCCGAGCAGGCCCTGGCGCAGACCGACCTGGTGTCCAACGACGCCATCAAGTCGATCGAGTCGATCATCGCCGCCATCGACGCCAAGCTCACCGCCCAGGTCAACCAGGTCATCCATCACCCGGAGTTCCAGCAACTGGAAAGCGCCTGGCGTGGCTTGCACTACCTGGTCAACAATACCGAGAGCGACGAGCAGCTCAAGATCCGCGTGCTCAACATCTCCAAGACCGACCTGCACAAGACCCTGAAGAAATTCAAGGGCACCGCATGGGACCAGAGCCCGATCTTCAAAAAGATGTACGAAGAAGAATACGGCCAGTTCGGCGGCGAACCTTACGGCTGCCTGGTGGGCGATTACTACTTCGACCAGTCGCCGCCGGATGTCGAATTGCTGGGCGAACTGTCGAAAGTCTGCGCCGCCATGCACGCGCCATTCATTGCCGCCGCATCGCCGACCGTGATGGGCATGGGCTCGTGGCAGGAACTGTCGAACCCGCGCGATCTGACCAAAATCTTCACCACCCCGGAATATGCCGGCTGGCGCTCGCTGCGTGAATCGGAAGACTCGCGTTACATCGGCCTGACCATGCCGCGCTTCCTGGCACGCCTGCCGTACGGTGCCAAGACCGACCCGGTGGAAGCCTTCGCCTTCGAAGAAAACACCGACGGCGCCGACAGCTCCAAGTACACCTGGGCCAACGCCGCTTACGCGATGGCGGTGAACATCAACCGCTCGTTCAAACACTTTGGCTGGTGCTCGCGCATTCGTGGCGTGGAGTCTGGTGGTGAAGTGGAGAACCTGCCGGCGCACACCTTCCCGACCGACGACGGTGGCGTGGACATGAAGTGCCCGACCGAAATCGCCATTTCGGACCGCCGTGAAGCGGAACTGGCGAAGAACGGTTTCATGCCGCTGCTGCACAAGAAAAACACCGACTTCGCCGCGTTCATCGGCGCCCAGTCGCTGCAAAAGCCGGCCGAGTACGACGACCCGGATGCTACCGCCAACGCCAACCTGGCCGCGCGCCTGCCCTACCTGTTCGCCACCTGCCGTTTCGCCCATTACTTGAAGTGCATCGTGCGCGACAAGATCGGCTCCTTCAAAGAGAAGGACGAAATGCAGCGCTGGTTGCAGGACTGGATCCTCAACTACGTCGACGGTGATCCAGCGCACTCCACCGAAACCACCAAGGCCCAGCACCCATTGGCGGCGGCCGAAGTGATTGTCGAAGAGGTGGAAGGCAACCCGGGGTATTACAACTCCCGGTTCTACCTGCGCCCGCACTATCAGCTCGAAGGTCTGACTGTGTCACTGCGCCTGGTATCCAAGCTGCCTTCGGCCAAAGGCGCGTAACACCGCCCTTGATGTGATCGTTCCCACGCTCAGCGTGGGAACGATCAGAAAAACACAACGTGGTAGACACCACACAGGGAGAGAACATGGCTGTTGATATTTTCATCAAGATCGGCGACATCAAGGGCGAGTCCATGGACAAGGCCCACAAGGACGAAATCGACGTCTTGAACTGGAGCTGGGGCATGTCTCAGTCCGGCAATATGCACGTGGGCGGCGGCGGCGGAGCCGGCAAGGTGAACGTCCAGGACCTGTCGCTGACCAAGTACGTCGACAAGGCTACACCCAACCTGATGATGCACTGCGCCAGCGGCAAGCACATCGACAAGGTCAAGCTGACCGTGCGCAAGGCCGGCGGCGAAAGCCAGGTCGAGTACATGATCATCAACCTGGAAGAAGTGCTGATCAGTTCCCTGAGCACCGGCGGCTCGGGCAGCGATGATCGTCTGACTGAAAACGTCACCCTGAACTTCGCCAAGGTGCTGGTGGACTACCAGCCGCAAAAAGCCGACGGCACCAAGGAAGGCGGGCCGATCAAGTTCGGCTGGAACATCCGCCAGAACGTCAAGGTGTAATCGAACGTGCCCCCGTCGTTATGCGCCGGGGGCATTTTGGTGCTTGCTCGAATCCAATCCTTTCCCATCCGGTGTCTGAGTCATGGCCAAGCCTTCGTTTGTCAATTTGTGGAAAGCCTATTCCGACCTTCTGGTTACGTATCCTGACGCCAAGCCCTGTGAGGGCCCTTGGGAAAACCAGTGTGCTATCCGCATGAGCGCGACACTCAATGCAGAGCTGACCATCAAGGTCAACAAATCCACCTATACCGAACCCAAGTGTGCACATGAGCACGCCCGGGGTGCCGAGTCGCTGGCGAACTGGTTGTGGAAGCATCATCTGGGGCGGCCAACCATTCTGGGTAACAGCGCCGAGGAGCGTCGCACGTTGATGGGCAAGACCGGGCTTATCTTCTTCAAGGACTGTTTCCAGCAGTCAGGGGAGTCGGCGGACAATCGTACTGGCGATCATATTGATCTATGGAATCGGGGCCTGACCCAAACCGGCGACCTCTTTTACAGATCCAGAGCTGTCTGGTTCTGGGAGCTCGCATAATGAAAAATCACCGGCTCGCCATGTGCCTGGCGATAAGCCTGACCAGCCTGAGCGCATGCGCCGAACATGCCCAGATGCCAACAACCCAGGCCGTCTTTGTTGGGCAGCAACTCAGCCTGATTGACGACCAGGGTCAATGCACGCTGGTCAAACCTGACCAGAGTCGCATGAAGCTGGACATGGAATGGCCTTGCAGCTTCAGCCTGAATAAACAACAGCAACTGCGCGTAGAAACGTTCAACAACATCCCGATATTTTCGGTCTGGCGCAGCGAGCACATGCCTGCGCCCAGCCGCGACTGCCTCAGCAAAATGCAGGCTATCCGCCAGATCCCGGGAGGGCTGGAGGCGGGAGCGGTCAACACGTTTGCGTCCTGCGGCACGGGAGGGGACCAAAAAATGTATGTAGCGCCATTTACGTGGTAACCGACATCGCCACCCGTGATCGCCTGCAACCGTCCCTGCTGGATCGGTTGACCGACGACGACCCAGGCAACCTCAAGGAAAGCGCCGACAAGCGCGTGCTGTCCCTGACCCAACTCAAAGCTTCGGTGCTGCGGGACCTGGCGTGGCTGCTCAACACCACGTCATTGCTCAGCGCCGATGCGACCCTGCACACACCGGCCGGCACTTCGGTGGTCAACTTCGGGCTGCCAGCCCTGGCCGGCAACAGTGCATCGAACGTCGATATCGCGGCGCTTGAAGCACTGATCCACCAGGCCATCGCCACGTTCGAGCCGCGGATTCTGCGCCATACCCTGCGCGTGCGGGCCCGGGCATCCGCCGAGATGAATCACAACGCCCTGAGTTTCGAGATCGAAGGCGATCTCTGGGCGCAGCCAGTGCCGCTGCGCCTGATGCTGCAAACCGACTTGGACCTGGAATCCGGCCATGTGCGAGTGGTCAACGCCGACCAGCGGAGACACTCATGAACCCGCGCCTGCTGGAACTGTACAACCAGGAACTGCACCACGTGCGCGAAAGCGCGGCGGAGTTCGCCCAGGAGTACCCGAAAATCGCCAGCCGGCTGACGTTGTCCGGCATGGACTGCGCCGATCCGTACGTCGAACGCTTACTGGAAGGGTTCGCCTACCTGACGGCGCGGGTACAGCTCAAGCTCGATGCCGAATACCCGACCTTCACCCACAACCTGCTGGAAATCGCGTACCCCCATTACCTGGCGCCGACACCGTCGATGACCGTGGTGCAATTTCAGGCAGACCCCGATGAAGGCTCACTGAGCAGCGGCTTCCCGTTGCCCCGGGATACGGTTCTGCGCGCAGCCCTGGGTCGCGAAAGCCAAACCTGCTGTGAGTACCGCACCGCCCATGCGGTGACGTTGTGGCCATTGCAGGTCAGCCAGGCCGAGTACTTCGGCAACCCGTCCGCCGTGCTCGGGCGCCTGGCCGCCAGTGCCCCCAAGGCCAAGGCTGGCCTGCGCCTGACCCTGCGCACCGGTGCCGAACTGCCTTTCAACAGTCTGGCCCTGGACAACCTGCCGTTGTACCTCAACGGCGCCGACGAACAACCCTTTCGCCTCTACGAACAGTTGCTGGGTAACGCCTGCGCCGTCTTCGCCCGTCAGCCCGGCGGCGATTGGGTAGAACGCCTGCCCCAGGATGCACTGCGCTCCGTGGGGTTCGACGATACCGACGCCGCGCTGCCCGTGGTGTCGCGAGCCTTCCAGGGCTATCGCCTGTTGCAGGAATACTTCGCCCTGCCCCGCCGCTTTCTGTTTGTCGACTTCACCGGGTTGAGCCGGGCGGTCAAACGCTGCCAGGGCCAGGAGCTGGAATTGATCGTGCTGTTCGACCGTCACGATCCGAGCCTGGAAGGCAGTGTCGGTGCCGCACAGTTCCTGCCGTTCTGCACCCCGGCAATCAACTTGTTTCCCAAGCGCCTGGATCGCATCCACTTGTCGGAACGGGTGAATGAACACCATGTGATCGCCGACCGTACCCGGCCGATGGATTTCGAGATTCATTCCCTGACCGCCCTCACCGGCCATGGCACCGGGTCGGAACAGCCTTTTTTGCCGTTCTACGCCGTCCGCGATCCGTCTCGCTACGGCCGCGATCAGGCGTATTACACGGTGCGGCGCGAACCCCGCATGCTCTCCAGCGGCCAGCGGCGCAACGGCCCACGTTCGACTTACATCGGCAGCGAAACCTTCGTCAGTCTGGTGGACAGCCAGCAGGCGCCCTATCGTCACGACCTGCGCCAATTGGGCGTAACGGCGTTATGCACCAACCGCGACCTGCCCCTGTTCATGAGCGTGGGCAACAACAAGACCGACTTCACCCTGGCCGACAGCGCACCGGTAGCGGCGGTACGCTGCGTGGCCGGCCCGAGCCGCCCACGCGCCAGCCATGCCCACGACGCCAAGGCCTGGCGGTTGATCAGCCAGCTTTCGCTCAATTACTTGTCCCTCAGCGAGCAAGGCCAGGGCGCCGCCGCCCTGCGCGAGCTGCTGCGCCTGTATGGCGACGACAACGATGCAGCCTTGCAATTGCAGATCGAAGGCCTGCGCGAAGTCAGCAGCAAGGCCTGCACCCGACGTTTGCCAATGCCGGGCCCGATCGTGTTTGGCCGCGGCCTGGAGATCACCCTGGAATTCGATGAGAACGCGTTTCGTGGCACGGGCGTCTTTTTGCTCGGTGCAGTGTTCGAGCGCTTCCTGGCACGTTACGTGTCGATCAACAGTTTTACCGAGACGGTGATCCGTACCACCGAGCGCGGCGAGATCATGCGATGGAAAGCCAAACCCGGACGTCGTCCGACCCTGTGAATACCCTGGACGCGATGCACCAGGAGCCCTGGGAATACGACTTCTTCCAGGCATTACGGCGCATCGAGTGCGAATCGCCTGAGCTTCCGCGCCTGGGTCATTCGTTGCGCCTGGCCGATGACCCCTTGCGCCTTGGGCAGCAAGCCGATTGCACCTTCGCCCCCTCGACCCTGGCCTCGGTACAGCCGGGCATCGACGGTTCGCCGGCACGTCTGGAACAATTCTTTTTTGGCCTCGGCGGCCCCAACGGCCCGTTGCCGTTGCACCTCACCGAATATGTGCGTGAACGCCAGCGCAACAACGCCGACAGCACCAGCAAACGCTTTCTGGATGTATTCCACCATCGCCTGCTGAGCCTGTTTTACCGGGCTTGGGCCGAAGCGCGACCGACAGTCAGCCATGATCGCCCGGACGATGACTACTGGTCGGCACGTCTGGCAGCGCTGAGCGGTCGAGGCATGCCGAGCCTGCTCAAACAAGGCCTGATACCCGACACGGCGAAGCTGCATTACAGCGGTCATCTGTCGGCACAAACCCGCTATCCCGACGGTTTGAAGGCAATCATCGGCGAGTACTTCGGCCTGCCGGTGGAGATCGAAGAGTACGTCGGCCAATGGCTGGTGCTGCCGGAGCGCAGCCGCGTGGGCGTCAGCGCCCATCAGTTGGGCGTGGATTTTTGCCTGGGCCGCTGCGTCTGGGATCGCCAGCACAAATTCCGCATTCGCCTGGGGCCGCTCAAGCTGGACGACTACATGAGCATGTTGCCCGGCAGCCCATCCTTCAATGAGCTGGTGGCCTGGGTGGCCGAATACCTGGGCCATGAACTGGACTGGGATCTGAACCTGGTTCTGAAACAGCCCGAAGTGCCGACGCTGCAACTCAATGGCCGCTTCCGCCTGGGGTTCAATACCTGGGTGGGCAAGCCCGCAAAAGATGCCAAGGACTTAATACTGGCCCGGCATTACGCCGAGCAAGCCAACACCTCACAGATCTCAAGGAGCCAAGAGCATGGGTGAAATCAGTCGCGCCGCGTTGTTCGGCAAACTCAACAGCGTGGCCTACAAAGCCATCGAAGCCGCCACCGTGTTCTGCAAGTTGCGCGGTAACCCTTATGTGGAACTGGCCCACTGGTTTCATCAGTTGCTGCAATTGCAGGATTCGGACCTGCACCGCCTCATCCGCCAGTTCAATATCGAGCCGGCGCGCCTGGCCCGGGACCTGACCGACGCCCTGGACCGTTTGCCACGAGGCTCGACGTCAATCACTGACTTGTCTTCCCATGTGGAAGAAGCCGTGGAGCGTGGCTGGGTCTACGGCAGCCTGATGTTCGGCGAAAGCCAGGTGCGTACCGGTTATCTGGTGCTGGGCATCCTCAAGACCCCAAGCCTGCGCCATGGATTACTGGGACTGTCGGCAGAGTTCGACAAGATCAAGGTCGAGGCCCTGAGCGAGCGTTTTGACGAGTACGTCGGCGACTCGCCGGAAAATGCACTCAGCGCCAGCGATGGTTTCAACGCCGGCAGCGTGCCCGGTGAAGCCAGTGGCGCCATGGCCCCAAGTGCCATGGGCAAGCAGGAAGCGCTCAAGCGTTTTACCGTCGACCTCACCGAACAAGCGCGCAGTGGCAAGCTTGACCCGATCGTCGGCCGTGACGAAGAGATCCGCCAATTGGTAGACATCCTCATGCGTCGTCGGCAGAACAACCCGATTCTGACCGGTGAAGCCGGCGTCGGTAAAACCGCCGTGGTCGAAGGTTTTGCCCTGCGCATCGTCGCCGGTGACGTGCCGCCGGCGCTCAAGGATGTGGAACTGCGCAGCCTGGACGTCGGCCTGTTGCAGGCCGGCGCGAGCATGAAAGGTGAATTCGAACAGCGCCTGCGCCAAGTCATCGAAGACGTCCAGGCCTCACCAAAACCGATCATCCTGTTTATCGACGAAGCCCACACCCTGGTAGGTGCCGGTGGCGCCGCCGGCACCGGGGACGCGGCCAACCTGCTCAAGCCGGCCCTGGCCCGGGGCACCCTGCGCACCGTGGCCGCCACGACCTGGGCCGAGTACAAAAAGCATATCGAAAAAGACCCGGCCCTGACCCGCCGTTTCCAGGTGGTGCAAGTGGCCGAGCCGTCGGAAGACAAGGCGCTGTTGATGATGCGCGGCGTGGCCTCGACCATGGAAAAACACCATCAGGTGCAGATCCTCGACGAAGCCCTGGAAGCCTCGGTCAAACTGTCCCATCGCTACATCCCCGCGCGCCAGCTGCCGGACAAATCCGTGAGCCTGCTGGACACCGCCTGCGCCCGCGTTGCCATCAGCCTGCACGCCGTGCCGGCCGAAGTGGACGACAGCCGTCGGCGCATCGAGGCGTTGGAAACCGAGCTGCAGATCATCGCCCGCGAGCACGCCATCGGCATCGTCATCGGCGCCCGCCAAACCCAAAGTGAAAACCTGCTGAGTGCCGAACGCGAACGCCTCGCCGAGCTGGAAAGTCGCTGGGCCGAAGAGAAAACCCTGGTGGACGAATTGCTCGCCACCCGCGCCACCCTGCGTGAACGCGTCGGCGTGGTGGACAGCGAGGACGGCAGCGAGACCAGCCACGCCTTGCGCGAAAAGCTGGTGGACCTGCAACAGCGTCTCAGCGCCCTGCAAGGCGAAACCCCGTTGATTCTGCCGACGGTCGATTACCAGGCCGTGGCCTCGGTGGTCGCCGACTGGACCGGGATTCCGGTGGGCCGCATGGCCCGTAACGAACTGGAAACCGTGCTCAACCTCGACCTGCACCTGAAAAAACGCATCATCGGCCAGGACCACGCCTTGCAGATGATCGCCAAACGCATCCAGACCTCCCGCGCCGGCCTCGACAACCCGAGCAAGCCGATCGGGGTATTCATGCTCGCCGGCACCTCCGGCGTGGGCAAGACCGAAACCGCCCTGGCCCTGGCCGAAGCCATGTACGGCGGCGAGCAAAACGTCATCACCATCAACATGAGCGAATTCCAGGAAGCTCACACGGTGTCCACCCTCAAGGGTGCGCCACCGGGCTACATCGGCTATGGCGAAGGCGGCGTGCTGACCGAAGCCGTGCGGCGCAAACCCTACAGCGTGGTGCTGCTGGACGAGGTGGAAAAGGCCCACCCGGACGTGCACGAGATCTTCTTCCAGGTCTTCGACAAAGGTGTGATGGAGGACGGCGAAGGCCGGGTGATCGACTTCAAGAACACCTTGATTCTGCTGACCACCAACGCTGGCACCGAACTGATTGCCCAGGTCTGCAAAGACCCGCAAAACGTGCCGGAGCCCGAAGAAATCGCCAAGGCCCTGCGCCAACCGCTGCTGGAGATTTTCCCGCCGGCATTGCTGGGCCGCCTGGTGACCATTCCGTATTACCCGCTCAGCGACGAGATGCTCAAGGCCATTACCCGCCTGCAACTCAACCGCATCAAGAAGCGCGTGGAGAACACCCACAAAGTGGCGTTCGATTACGACGACGCGGTGATCGACCTGATCGTCTCCCGCTGCACCGAAACCGAAAGTGGTGGGCGGATGATCGACACCATTCTGACCAACAGCCTGCTACCGGACATGAGCCGCGAATTCCTCACCCGCATGCTCGAAGGCAAAGCGCTGGCAGGGGTGCGGATCAGCGCCCGGGACAACGAATTGCACTACGACTTCAGCGACGCCGCCTAAGCGGCCTTCCTCCGTAGGAAGGAACCGAGCAGTGACAAGGGATAACTGATGCTATTCAAGCAACTCTCACGCCTGGCAAAGATCACCAGCCCCCTGGGGCCGGATGTGCTGTTGCTCAAGGACATGGGCGGAGACGAAGAATTGGGGCGGCTGTTCAACTATGAGTTGCAGCTGCACTCGCTGGACAACGCCATCGACCTCAACCAGTTGCTCGGCAAACCCATGTGCCTGAGCCTGCAACTGGACGGCGGTGGCGAGCGTCATTTCCATGGCATCGTTGCCCGTTGCAGCCAGAACGTCGACCAGGGCCAGTTCGCCAGTTACCAGGTCACGCTGCGGCCCTGGCTATGGCTGTTGACCCGCACGTCCGATTGCCGGATTTTCCAGAACCTGACCATCCCGCAGATCATCAAGCAGGTGTTTCGTGACCTGGGTTTCTCGGATTTCGAAGATACCCTGAGCCGGCCCTATCGCGAGTGGGAATACTGCGTGCAGTATCGCGAAACCAGCTTCGACTTCGTCAGCCGCCTGATGGAACAGGAAGGAATCTACTACTTCTTCCGCCATGAACAGGGTCGTCATGTGCTGGTTCTGGCCGATGCCTACGGCGCCCATGCCAACGTGCCCGGCTATGCCTCGGTGCCCTACTACCCCAAGAATGAGCAGCAGCGCGAACGCGATCACATCTACGATTGGCACCTGGCCCAGCAAGTCCAGCCGGGCTCGCTGGAACTCAACGACTATGACTTCCAGCGCCCTGGCGCGCGGATTGACGTGCGCTCGGCCATGCCTCGTCCGCACACCGCCGGCGATTATCCGCTGTACGACTACCCCGGCACCTATGTGCAAAGCGAAGACGGCGAACACTACGCACGTACCCGCATCGAAGCCTTGCAGACCCTGCACGAACAGGTCGAGCTGGCCGGCAACGCCCGAGGCCTGGGGTCGGGTCATTTGTTCAGCCTCACCGGCTTCAGCCGCCAGGACCAGAACCGCGAATACCTGATCGTCGGCGCCCGCTACCACATTGACCAGGAAAGCCTGGAAACCAGCGGTGGCGTGGCTTCGGCGCAGTTCGAAAGCAGCCTGACCTGCATAGATGCACAACAAAGCTATCGCCCCCTGCCCAACACCCACCGCCCAATCGTCAAAGGCCCGCAGACCGCACTGGTGGTCGGCCCCAAGGGCGAGGAAATCTGGACCGACCAGTTCGGCCGGGTGAAAGTGCATTTCTATTGGGACCGTCACGACCAATCCAACGAAAACAGCTCGTGCTGGATTCGCGTGTCGCAATCCTGGGCCGGAAAAAACTGGGGCTCGATGCAAATCCCACGAATCGGCCAGGAAGTCATCGTCAGCTTCCTCGAAGGCGACCCGGATCGGCCGATCATCACCGGCCGCGTCTACAACGCCGAACAGACCGTGCCCTACGACTTGCCGGAAAACGCTACCCAGAGCGGCATGAAAAGCCGTTCGAGCAAGGGCGGCTCGCCGGCCAATTTCAACGAAATTCGCATGGAAGACAAAAAAGGCGCCGAGCAGTTGTACATCCATGCCGAGCGCAATCAGGACATCGTGGTCGAGGTGGATGAAAGCCACTCGGTGGGCCACGACCGCAACAAAAGTATCGGGCATAACGAGACGGTGACCATCGGCAACAACCGGCTGCGCATCGTCAAGCAGGAAGACATTCTGTCGGTGGGCCAGCGCAAGACCGACAGCATCAGCCAGAGCTACGTCATCGAAGTGGGCGAAAACCTGCGGCTGGTATGCGGCGAAAGCATCCTGGAGCTCAATGCCAGCGGCCAGATCAACCTGACCGGCGTGCAAATAAGCTTCTATGCCAGCGGTGACGCCGAGATCAACACCGGCGGCGTGCTGCACCTGAACAACGGCGGCGGCCCTGGCGCCACGCCTGACGGCCAGGGCGTCAAGGCCAGCATCGACGCCAATATCAATGCCGCATTCCCCAAGCCCAAGGGCTAACCACGAGATTCAAGCGCCATGACTTACCGCATCAATGAGTTCCAGTTCCAGCTGCCGGCAGGCGAGCTGCAAGACGCGACGATCAACATCCTCAAGTTCCCCGAACTGGGCACCTCGCTGATTGTCAGCCGCAGCTTGCTGGCCGAGGGCGAAACCCTGCAAAGCAACTTCGACGACCAGCTCAAGCGCCTGGAAAAACAAGTGCAGGACTTGCGTTTTCAGCCGGGTGTCGCCGTGCGCCTGGGCGCCAGCCAGGAGGTCGAAGGCATCGAGTTGCGCAGCCAGTTCAACAAGGGCAACGACAAAGTCTTCCAATATCAGTTGGCGCTGGTATTGCCCGGCACCCGCAAAATGCTCGCCCTGAGCTACGTGAAGGCGGAAAAACTCGGCGATGCCGAAGCCGCGCATTGGGCAACCATCAAGAGTTCGCTGTTGTTCGACGTTCCGGCCTGATGAGCACCCTGCATGTCTGACGCACTCTGGGCCGCCCGCCTGGGCGATGCCCTCGACCACACCTCGATGATGGCCGACATCCTCGGCGGCGTGCTGGAGGTGGCGGCCAACATCGCGATCACCGCGCTGGCGACGGCTGCCGTGGTGGCGGCCACGGGCATCACCGTCGCCACCGGCGGCCTCGGCTGCTTCCTGCTCGGCGCGGTGGTGGGCACCATCGTCGGCCTTGCCATGAGCAAGACCGGGGCCGACAAGGGCTTGAGCAACCTGTGCGAGAGCTTCAGCAATGCGCTGTTTCCGCCCACGGTGCAGGCGAATATTCTCACCGGTTCCACCAACACCCTCACCAACAACATCCCCGCCGCCCGCGCCGCCGGGGCGATTCCGTCCCATGTTGCGCCGGCCGGCACCGAGCTGGAGGCACCCGAGCCCGAAGCCGAGCCCAGCTACCTGGACATGGCCGAGAGCTTCTTCTCGCAGATGTGGCGCCCCACCGTCGCCACTCCGGCGCCCGGCGCCGTGCCCAAGCCGCTGGACCTGCTCGTCTGCATGAAGCATCCGCCGATGCCGCCGCAGTTCATGGCCGAGGGCTCGGACAAGGTCACCATCAACGGCCAGCCTGCCGTGCGCAGCGGCGACCGCAGCACCTGCGACGCCAAGGTCGTATCGTCCGGGCTGATTTCCTCCAACGTGACCATTGGCGGCGGCTCGGTGGTGGTACGCGAGATCCGCAGCGGCAAGACCCCGGGCGTGGGCCTGGCGGTCACCGCGTTGCTGATGCTCAAGGGCGGCAAGGGCAAGTTCTTCAGCAAATTGCCGTGCATGCTGATCGGCGGCGCGGCGTCGATGGCTGTCAGCAGCGCCATGGGCGCCATGGCCAACGCCGCCATGGGTTCGTCGAACCCGGTGCATGCTGCGACCGGGGCCAAGGTGCTGGGTGGGGACGAAGAGCTGGATTTCGTGCTGCCGGGCATCTTGCCGATCGATTGGCAGCGCTTCTACAACAGCCGCGACGAACGCCGCGACAGCTTGTTCGGAGCGGGTTGGAGCGTGTCCTACGAGGTGCGGGTTGAAATCCTGCCTCACCCGGAGGGCGGGGAAACGCTGGTGTACACCGATGAACAGGGCCGGCGCATCGATATGGGCTCGATTCCTCTGGGCGGCGCGGTGTTCAGTGCGGGTGAAGGGCTGAGTGTTCGGCGGCATCGCAATGGGGAATTGTTGATTGAAAGCGATGACGGGTTGTATCGGCTGTTCGACGGTACACCCGGTAATCCGTCGTTGTTGCGCCTGAACCAGCTCGGTGACCGCAATGACAACCGCATCCACCTCGACTATGACGACGCCGGACAGTTGGCGCGCCTACGGGACACCTTCGATCTGGTGCAGGTCGAATTGATTCGGGAGCGCGACCGCGTGGCTCGAGTGGAACGCGTGTATCCCGACCAGCATCGTGAAGTGCTCGTCAGTTATGGCTACGACACAGTGGGCAACCTGGCCGAAGTGCGCGACGCCACCGACCAGGTGCAACGGCGCTTCGCCTACGACGCCGGGCGGCGGATGGTCGAGCATCAGTTGCCCACGGGGCTGCGATGTTTCTATGAATGGGCGTTGGTTGAAGACCTTGAATGGCGCGTGGTCCGGCACTGGACCGACGAAGGCGACACTTACCAGTTCGACTATGACCTGAAGGCCGGTGCAACGCGCATCACCGACGGCTCACAGCGCATCAGTACACGGCGCTGGAACACCCAGCACCAGATCACCGAATACACCGACAACCTCGGCCAGACCTGGCAGTTCGAGTGGAACGACGAACGCCAATTGCTCAGCGCGACCGACCCGCAGGGCGGGCGCTATGAATACAGCTACGACGACGCCGGCAACCTGATCGGCGAAACCGACCCGCTGGGCCGCAGTGAATCGACCCTATGGCTCGAGCACTGGGCCTTGCCGCTGGTGGAAACCGATACCGCGGACAACAGTTGGCAATATCGCTACGATCAGCGCGGCAACTGCATCGCCGAAACCGATCCGCTGGGCCATGTAACGCGATACCGCTACGACACCCAAGGCCAGGTCGTCGAGATCATCGACGCCACCGGCAAAAGCAAAAGGCTGCGCTGGAACCCGTTCGGCCAACTGGTCGAACACATCGATTGTTCGGGTTACCCGACGCGGTTCAGCTACGACAACCGGGGCTATCTGCAAACCATCACCGATGCCCTCGGCGAACGCACCCAATTCAGTTACGACGCCCAGGGACGGTTGCTCAGCAGCCAATTGCCGGACGGCCGCACCGAGCAGTATCAGCGCGACGTCAGCGGCCAGTTGACCGGCTATACCGACCCGGCCGGGCACACCACGCTCTACCAACACAACCGTCGCGGCCAGGTCCGCCAACGCACCGACGCCCATGGCCGGCAGGTGCAGTTCGGGTACGACCGCTATGGGCGGCTGCAGGCGCTGACCAACGAAAATGGCGAGAGTTATCGGTTTGCCTGGGATGCTGGGGATCGACTGATTGAACAACAGGATCTGGATGGCAGTGCCAAGCGCTACACCTATGACCTGCTGGATAACGTCGCGGCGGTCACGGCTGTTCCGGCACCTTACGGTAACGGCCTGGCCGTCGTCCCCGAGTCGCCCCCCGCTCCCATCGTTCACCGACTGGAACGCGACGCCGTCGGCCGGCTGATCGCCAAAGTCACCGACGATGGCCGCACCGACTACTCCTACGACCCACTGGACCAACTCACCGCCGTCACCTTCACCGACCACCAGGACAACGCACAAACCCTGAGCTTCGCCTACGACGCCCTCGGCCAGTTGCTCGAAGAACAAAGCGCGGCCGGCAACCTGCACTACCACTACGACGAACTCGGCAACCTGATCCAGACCCAACTGCCCGACGGCCGCTGGCTCAATCGCCTGTACTACGGCAGCGGCCACCTGCACCAGATCAACCTCGACGGCCAGGTCATCAGCGACTTCGAACGCGACCGCCTGCACCGCGAAGTGCTGCGCACCCAGGGCCAGATCAGCACCCGCAGCGAATACGACCGCAGCGGGCGCTTACGCTCACGCCAACGCCGACACACCAGCCAGCCATCGCTGATGCCGGCAGCGGTGCAGAAACATTTCGAGTACGACCCCGCCGACAACCTGATCGGCAAACTCGACCAGCAACCCACCACGCAACACCGCCAACTGCTGCACTACGACGCCACTGGCCGCATCATCGCCAGCCAGGACAGCCTGCACGGCCAGCGCGAAACCTTCGCCTACGACGCCGCCGCCAACCTGCTGGACGGCCCACAACCCGGCGCCGGGCTGGTGGTTCACAACAAACTGCTGACCTATCAGGACAAGCGTTATCGCTATGACGCGTTTGGCCGGATGATCGAAAAACGTAGCGCTCAACGGGGCTTGCAACGCTTCGGTTACGACGCCGAAAGCCGGTTGATCGAAGTGCGCAACGCAAACGGCAGCGTGGTCAGGATGACCTACGACCCGCTGGGCCGGCGCATCGAAAAAACCGTACACGACACCAACGGCTACCCTCTCGGCGAAACCCGCTTCACCTGGGACGGCCTGCGCCTGTTGCAGGAACATCGCCATCAACAGACCAGCCTCTACCTCTACGAAGACGAAGGTTACGAGCCCCTGGCCCGCGTCGACGGCACCGGCCCACTGCAAAAAATCCGCTACTACCACAACGACCTCAACGGCCTGCCGGAACAACTCACCGAGGCAGACGGCCACAATGTCTGGAAGGCAAGTTATCGGGTGTGGGGCAACACGTTAGAAGAGGTGCGCGAGCCGTATTACATTGAAGAGCAGAACCTGCGGTTTCAGGGACAGTACCTGGACCGGGAGACGGGGCTGCATTTCAATACGTTCAGGTTTTATGATCCGGATGTGGGGCGGTTTACGACGCCGGATCCGATTGGGTTGGCGGGGGGATTCAACCTCTATCAATACGCACCGAATCCGATTGGGTGGGTGGATCCGTGGGGGTGGGAAGTTTGTCGACTCAGCGCCTCACAGAAGAGAGCGATGGGGCCTGCACCTAAGGGTATGGTAAAGCCGCATTACCATCATATCGTCCGCGAAAAAGCTCCGAAAAGCTGGAAAGCTCAAAATCAAAAGTACATTACCGACTCGCAAAAAATTCTGGCCAAACACAAAATTGGCCTAAACAACGACCCGCGCAACTTCACCTGGGCCCAAAATGGTGGAGGGAATCACTCGATAGCCAGCGCCAAAAAAGTCTATGAAATACTACAGAAAGCAGACGTCGGCGGGCTGGCCAGTGTCCAAAACGCATTGAAAAACATGGGTGCTCAAATGACAAAAGGTATTTTTTAAATGAACAACCCAGAAGAAATTTATGAAAAGAACATTAAAACTTTATTAGCCATTCACGCAGACATCGCGTCGGGAAATGCAGCCTCACTAAAAAAGTGCCTAGAGAAAAATTCCGTTCTATTGCACTTGCCCATGTATGGTCTTGATGGGCATGAAACCCTGCTGCACATGGCCGCTGAACAGGGGCAAACCGAAATTTGCCGCTTATTGGTGTCTTTAGGTATTGCGCTGGACCAGCCTGCCGCCAGTTCCGGCAATAGCACGCCACTTGCCGCAGCCGCTGGCAATGGACACTTACAAACATGCCAATGGTTTCTTGAGGCCGGTGCTTTGGTGGATGGGTGGCCTAACAGCATAACCACCCCGCTGATTGACGCGATTACCTTTGGGCATCAGGACGTCGTCAATCTTCTTGTAGAACACCATGCCAACATCAATCGACTGCACACCAGACTGAATACTGCGCCATTGGACATCGCCAACACCTGGGGATTTACAGAGATTGCGTCCACCTTAAGAAAATCCGGGGCGGTCAGTATCATGGACGTTGAAAGCCAGCCTGAGGAATTTGGTGGTTCTATAGTCACTTTCGTGCACAACACCGCTGGCTGGGTTCTACCCGCGCAACTGAGTCCCATCACTAATGAAGAGGGGCTGGAGCTGCGTATCAGCTGTATTGATGGCAAAAGCAAGTTCAAGTTACTCTTCACCATCGGACTTTTTGCCAAAAGTCCTCATACCGAATTATTCGTATGCTTACCTGGCGACTGGCCTCTTACGCAGCATGGTTTTCCCCCCCACAGTCCTTGGGTTTTTCCGGTTGAGTTGCTGTCTCTGCTCGCTCGCCACACGTTCGATAATGGCCCCTTGTCGGAAGGCTTCTTGATTCGTCGTTCCGATGCCATGTATGCCAACCTGGCCTGGCCAGACGAAGTGGATGCTTTCGTGGCCGTGGATAAAGCCTGGGATACGAAAACTGAAAAAGAGATCATCCCCGACGATGAAAAGGTGATGCTCTATGTTTTGGTGCCTGTCAAATTCACGAAAAAAGGCGAACCCGACGCAGCAGCATTGCGTGTTCTGACACAACGCAAACGTACAGCCAGTTGGGCGAGCGTGGTCATTCCGGCTCCGGATCCAGGGATAATGCAGTAGAAAAGTGGAACGGCAAAGAATCAGCCAAATACCTGTTGGCCCCAAACTTGGACGCTGCTCATGACCGGAGATAACGAGTGCTTGAAAACACATTCTCAAATGACGAAGCGACCATTACGCCAGCGGATCTGGATCATCTGGAATCCGCCATTGGTAAGAAGCTACCGACGCCCTTTAGAAACCATTATCTCAAGTACAACGGCGGCGTACCGGAGCGGACCTATTGGGTCAGCGAAGATTTTGACGAGCCACTGGAAGTGGCTGCATTCAAGCCGATTACCGGTGGCGACTCCACGCTGCTGTCCACCTACCAGTTGATGCTAAAAAAACAGGTACTTCCTGCACACCTCCTGCCTTTCGCGAACGACTGGGGTGGCAACTTCTTTTGCTTGAATCTTGATACGGAGGCCGTTAGTTATTTTACGACTGATAGCTTTGATAGCGACCTAAGCCCTGAAGAAAATTAGGCTGAATCCGAAAAGCTGGTCTGCTCGAATTTCCTTCGGTTTGTTCAAGGGCTGATTAATGAAGAGGATGTATACGAGGAGTAAGCGAAACAACGGGGCTCAGTTTTGAGCGTCCGCATCTGGAGTGAGCCCCATGGCCAAACGCATAACCTGGAAGAAAGGCGATTTAGTCAGCCTCAAACTGCGAGACGATTTATATACCGTAGGCCAGATGATCAAAAATTCCGTCATGCGTTTTTACAACGTGAGGAGCGTGAATGGAATCTGGAGCGATCTCGTGCTGAACGACAGCAAAATTCTGTTCAGCGGTTTTGTAGGGGAGGTCGTTACCCAACGACTTGCCGTCGAAAAACTACAGCCTGCGACTCCACTGGTCCTGCCAGACCACGAACGTTACTGGTTAAGACCGCACGTTAACTTTGAAGGTGGATTCCCCTTTCGCGGTGCCGACCTGATCGATACCGGCAAAGACTGCGCTATCGATTACAGCTTGGCACCCGTGCGTCAAAAAGAGCTGAAGCTTTCAAAAAATCGCGATGCTATTGAACAGTATGAGCTTACCAACATGTGGGGGGACGAAGACTTGAGCGACAGATTGTGCCGCTATTTCGATACTGGACTTAACCGTGACGATTTGAAATTTGAAGTATTTCCGGGGCTGTGGACGGATCGTGAGAGTCTGCGACCTTTAACCCGACGTTTACCTGTACCACTAAGATAAATAGCATGCAGCGTTTAATGCACAGCATGTGGTAACAGCTGTGAAGGTGCTCGATCAACCGACTTAGAAGAAAACCTCGAACGGTTCTTTGATTATTTTTATGGTTAGTCTTCTGGTTCTGGATCTGACCCGACCAATGAGCGCAAAAGATGGAACAGCTGGAAGACGATTACCCCAGCGATGCCGATTGGCAAGTGCTTGTGCGGTTATACGAAGAGGACTATCTCGACGACAATGCCCGCACCCTGGCGAAACAACTGGATGGCAACCTCGATACGGCCGTCATCCTCTATGGTAAAAGAGGACTTAAGGAAGGGTTGTGGTGGATCGAACAGCAGGTACCGGCCTTGGATGACATACGGCCAGCCGATTGCTTCAAGGATCCGAAGCTGATCAAACGCCTGAGGACTGCGCTGATGCGCATGCCGTAATCGACAAGGAGAATGGTGCAATGGAAGGCATCGAACGACTCAACAAGCGCAACGATTGCGCGGCGGCCAGACGCTTGCGCCGGATAAACATCCCGCATGTCTGACGCACTCTGGGCCGCCCGGCTGGGCGATGCACTCAGCCACACCTCGATGATGGCCGACATTCTTGGCGGCGTGCTGGAGGTGGCGGCCAACATCGCGATCACCGCGGTGGTGGCGGCAACGGCCTGGCCGTCGTCCCCGAGGCGCCCCCCGCTCCCATCGTTCACCGACTGGAACGCGACGCCGTCGGCCGGCTGATCGCCAAAATCACCGACGATGGCCGCACCGACTACTCCTACGACCCACTGGACCAGCTCACCGCCGTCACCTTCACCGACCACCAGGGCAACGCACAAACCCTGAGCTTCGCCTACGACGCCCTCGGCCAGTTGCTCGAAGAACACAGCGCGGCCGGCAACCTGCACTACCACTACGACGAACTCGGCAACCTGATCCAGACCCAACTGCCCGACGGCCGCTGGCTCAATCGCCTGTACTACGGCAGCGGCCACCTGCACCAGATCAACCTCGACGGCCAGGTCATCAGCGACTTCGAACGCGACCGCCTGCACCGCGAAGTGCTGCGCACCCAGGGCCAGATCAGCACCCGCAGCGAATACGACCGCAGCGGGCGTTTACGCTCACGCCAACGCCGTCACAGCAGTCAGCCATCGCTGATGCCGGCAGCGGTACAAAAGCACTTCGAGTACGACCCCGCCGACAACCTGATCGGCAAACTCGACCAGCAACCCGCCGCACAACACCGCCAACTGCTGCACTACGACGCCACTGGCCGCATCATCGCCAGCCAGGACAGCCTGCACGGCCAGCGCGAAACCTTCGCCTACGACGCCGCCGCCAACCTGCTGGACGGCCCACAACCCGGCGCCGGGCTGGTGGTTCACAACAAACTGCTGACCTATCAGGACAAGCGTTATCGCTATGACGCGTTTGGCCGGATGATCGAAAAACGTAGCGCTCAACGGGGCTTGCAACGCTTCGGTTACGACGCCGAAAGCCGGTTGATCGAAGTGCGCAACGCAAACGGCAGCGTGGTCAGGATGACCTACGACCCGCTGGGCCGGCGCATCGAAAAAACCGTACACGACACCAACGGCTACCCTCTCGGCGAAACCCGCTTCACCTGGGACGGCCTGCGCCTGTTGCAGGAACATCGCCATCAACAGACCAGCCTCTACCTCTACGAAGACGAAGGTTACGAGCCCCTGGCCCGCGTCGACGGCACCGGCCCACTGCAAAAAATCCGCTACTACCACAACGACCTCAACGGCCTGCCGGAACAACTCACCGAGGCAGACGGCCACAATGTCTGGAAGGCAAGTTATCGGGTGTGGGGCAACACGTTAGAAGAGGTGCGCGAGCCGTATTACATTGAAGAGCAGAACCTGCGGTTTCAGGGACAGTACCTGGACCGGGAGACGGGGCTGCATTTCAATACGTTCAGGTTTTATGATCCGGATGTGGGGCGGTTTACGACGCCGGATCCGATTGAGTTGGAAGGTGGGCTCAATCTTTACCAATACGCTCCGAACCCTATCGGTTGGGCGGATCCATGGGGCTGGGCGTATGCCGGGGTAGATTTCACGGGAAGCAGTGATTTGTATCCGATTAAAGGCGCACAAAAAAATATCGTGACTATCAAGATGCAAGGCTCCAGGTCGCGTGACTTTACTCAAGCCTATAAAGAAGCCGGTATTCCAAGGAGTGCCAAGAAGGACTATACCTGGCACCACGTTGATGACTTCGACCCTAAAACGGGTAACACAACGATGCAGCTTGTCAGGAAATCTGCCCACGAAGCCACCTATCCCCATGGCGGCTCAGTTGCGCAATATGAGAAACATTTCAAAGTTAATTACGACAGCAGCGAATCAGTCCTAGCAGCGTCTAAGAAAGGCTGGCTCGCCAACAAGATTCCCAACACCAAAGTCAAACCTGGGCGCTGCTCATGATTGGAGATTTCAATGCTTGAAAACAAATTCTCAGATTACGAAAAGGCCATTACCCCAGCGAATCTGGACCAGCTGGAGTCCGTCATCGGCAAGAAGCTACCGGCTCCCTTTCGAAACCATTACCTCAAGTACAACGGCGGCATGCCGGAACGAGCTTATTGGGTCAGCGAAGACTTTTTCGACCCCATCGAAGTCGCCTCTTTCAGGCCGATTACCTATGGTGAACCCACGCTGCTGTCCACCTATCAGTTGATGCTGAAGAAACAAGTTCTTCCTGCACATCTCCTTCCTTTCGCAGACGACCTGGGCGGCAATTTCTTTTGCTTGAACCTTGATTCGGGAGCCATCAGTTATTTCACGACTGACACGTTTGATAGTGACCTTAGCCCGGAAGAGAACCAGGCTGAATCCGAGAAGCCTATTTGCTCGAACTTCCTCCGTTTCGTTCAAGGACTGATCGATGAGGAAGATTTGGACGAGGAATGAGGCGCTCAGCCGCATGGCCGACGGGGTGCATTTGTTGGTAGAGCGCGCGCTGGATCACCTGAATGAGCCGGAAATAGCAGCGATTCTCGCCAGGAAACAAAGCCGAGTCGGCTGATCCGCCAGACAGAAAAAATGGGCACCCAACCTCGTTGGCGTGCCCATTTTTTATCCCGCTCGCCCGCGGTGCGGGAAGTCGGTGCGTGTTACGGATTAACGCTGTCTTTCAACGACTTGCCTGGCTTGAACGCAACAGTGTTGCTGGCCTTGATCTTCACCGGCTCACCGGTTTGCGGGTTTTTGCCGGTGCGGGCACCGCGATGGCGTTGCAGGAAGGTGCCGAAGCCCACCAGCGTGACGCTATCCTTGCGATGCAGAGCGCCGGTGATTTCTTCGAGAACGGCGTTGAGAACGCGATTGGCCTGTTCTTTGGTGAGATCTGCTTTTTCCGCGATGGCAGCGGCGAGTTCTGGTTTACGCATGAGTGAAGCCCCTTTGACGGTTTTTTGTTGTTATGTCCGTGCTGTTCTCGTTGGAACAGCGCCCAAGGCGCCGCAGGTGCTCTACTCTGCGGCAGACGGGAATGAGGATGGCATGCGCGCAAGAGTGGCGCCAGTCTCCCCGCGACCTTTGTGGGAGCAAAAACGGGGTGATTCCGACAGAACGACCGGCATTTACGCCAACAGGGCCGGAAGTTCTTTGTTCAGGGCGAGTTTTTCCATCACCGCCGCGCCGGTCAGGGCATAGCCCAGCAATTTGCCGGCGCTATCGCGGCACAGCACCTTGATATCCGCGCCCTGCCCTTCGACCGTCCAGATGCCCTCCGCGCCCCGTGGCGGCGGCGAAACCACCAATGGGCAGACCGGGGTTTTGACGGTGATCGGCATCGGGCCGTAACTCACCGCCGTAGGGTTTCCGGCGAGGGTCTGGGCCAGCGCTCTCGCACAGCTCATGAGGGGCATGACGTACAACAGATTCAGCCCATCGACCTCGGCGCAATCGCCCAAGGCGTAGATGTTGGCGTGAGAGGTTTTCAGGTGACGGTCAACCACCACGCCACGGTTGACCTGCACCCCGGCAGCGGCCGCCAGGTCGATGCGCGGACGCAGACCGATGGCTGACACCACTACGTCGCAAGGGATGACCTGGCCGTCAGACAGATGCGCTTCCAGGCCGTCCGCCACTCGCTGCAAGCGATTGAGCACCGGCCCGAGGTGGAAGCGCGCGCCCAGGCTTTCCAGGCCGGCCTGGACCGCAGCGGCCGCCGCCGGGTGGAGCAAGGTCGGCATGACTTGTTCGCAGGGCGCAACCAGTTGCACTTCGTAGCCACCGAGAATCAGGTCGTTGGCAAATTCGCAGCCAATCAAACCGGCGCCCAGCAGCAGCACCCGACGCTTGCCGGCCGCGGCTGCGCGAAAACGTGCGTAGTCTTCAAGGTCGTTAATCGGGAAAACCGCGTCGGCCGCGTCGCCTTCAATCGGCACCCGCACGGTTTCCGCGCCCCAGGCCAGGATCAGGTCACGGTAGATCACTGATTCTTCGCCAATCCACAGGCGTTTGTGGCCCGGATCGATGCCGCTGATGCGCGTGTGGGTGCGCACTTCGGCCTTTAATTGCTCGGCCATGGCGCCCGGTTCGGCCATGCTCAGGCCATCGGCGTCTTTATTCTTGCCAAAGCCGGTGGAAAGCATCGGCTTGGAGTAGGAGCGTCCGTCATCTGCGGTAATCAACAGCAGCGGGGTTTCGCCATCGAGTTTGCGAAACTCCCGGGCCAGGTTGTAGCCAGCCAGCCCAGTGCCGACGATCACGACAGGTGCGTTCATTCCTAGCTCCTTGGATGCTTAGTTGATTTCAATCATTTCAAAATCCATTTTGCCCACGCCGCAGTCCGGGCACAGCCAGTCTTCCGGCACGTCCTGCCACGGTGTGCCCGCCGCAATACCGTCGTCCGGCCAGCCTTCGGCTTCGTTATAGATCAGGCCGCAGACCACACATTGCCACTTTTTCATTCAGGTACTTCCTCGGGATTCAGGCTTTTGCCGGCGCGAACGGTCGATAGATGAAGCGTTGCCGTCCGGCTCAGGGCGTTTTGTACTGATCGGGCCCGACAGATGCAAGCCTGTTCGGCGCAACGGCAGGCCGGATCAATCAAACTCGCCGCCTGACATGGTAAGCTCGCCGCCTCATTTGCTGCCAATAATGACTCACTGTGCCGCACTCAAAAGCCCCCTCCCCGACGCCGCTCTGGCTTTCTCAAAGCCAACTGATGCCCCGCCCCGACACGTCTACGCTCGATTGGTTGTTCGATGAAGGGTCACTGACCCGACGCCTGACCCGTTTGTCGAATGACGGTTTCAGCGTCACGCCGCTGTTCGAAGGCTGGCAATCGCTGCGCGCCGACGAATGTGCCGCGCTGGAGCTGGCCGAAGGCAGCGAAGGCTGGGTGCGCGAGGTGTATCTGCGCGGCCACGGTGAAGCTTGGGTGTTTGCCCGCAGCGTGGCGGCGCGTAGCGCGCTGCAGGGCGACGGATTGCATATGGATGAGCTGGGTAGCCGCTCCCTGGGCGAACTGCTGTTTTGCGATCGGGCGTTTCAGCGCCGGGCCATCGAGGTTTGTCACTATCCTCAAGCGTGGTTGCCGATGGAGGCTCAGGCGCCTGAACTGTGGGGCCGGCGCTCACGTTTCGACCGTGGCGCCCTGAGCGTGCTGGTGGCCGAGGTTTTCCTGCCGACCCTGTGGAGCGCCGCCCGCGCGCATCCGGAGAACTGCTGATGTACCAGAACCTGCTCAAGTCTCTGAACCGCGTGAATCCTCGGGCCTGGGATTTCATTCAGCTGACCCGCATGGACAAGCCGATCGGCATTTACCTGCTGCTGTGGCCGACATTGTGGGCACTGTGGATTGCCGGTGAAGGTTCGCCGTCACTGGCCAATATCGTGATTTTCGTGCTCGGCGTGGTACTGACCCGTGCTGGCGGCTGCGTGATCAACGACTGGGCGGACCGCAAGGTCGATGGCCATGTGAAACGCACCGAGCAACGGCCGCTGGTGAGCGGCAAGATCAGTTCCAAAGAAGCCCTGGTGTTCTTCGCGGTGCTGATGGGCGTGAGCTTCTTGCTGGTGCTGTGCACCAACGCGGCGACTGTCTGGCTATCGCTGGGCGGTTTGGCCCTGGCGTCCAGTTATCCGTTCATGAAGCGCTACACCTATTACCCGCAAGTGGTGCTGGGCGCAGCGTTCTCCTGGGGCATGCCGATGGCGTTCACTGCCGAGACCGGTGAGTTGCCGGCGACAGCCTGGTTGCTGTGGATCGCCAACTTGCTGTGGACCGTGGGCTACGACACCTATTACGCCATGACCGACCGCGACGATGACCTGAAGATCGGGGTGAAATCCACCGCGATCCTGTTTGGCGATGCCGACCGGGTGATCATTCTGACCTTGCAAGGCCTGGCGCTGGGCTGCCTGTTGCTGGCTGGCTCGAAATTCCATCTCGGTGGCTGGTTCCACCTTGGGTTGCTGGTGGCGGCAGGCTGCTTTGCGTGGGAGTTCTGGTACACCCGCAGCAAAGACCGGATGCGTTGCTTCCAGGCGTTTTTGCATAACCACTGGGCGGGGTTGGCGATTTTTGTGGGGATTGTGCTGGATTACGCATTACGCTGACTGCGATTGATCTGTAGCAGCTGCCGAACTCAGGCTTCGCCAGCTGCTACAGACTGTTTACAGGGCAGGCAAATCGCTTACTTGTGTTCGCCAATCACGTGCCACATTTTCATCATGCCGTCGCCTTTCATGTCTCCCGGCTTGCTGTCCATTTTGTAGGTGTACATTGGCTTGCCGTCGTAAGTCCATTGCATTGTGCCGTCGTCACGCTTGATCGGCTTCCATTCACCCATGGGCTTGGCATCCATCGGAGCCATCATCGGCGGCCAGTTCTTCGCACACTCACCCATGCACATCGACTTGCCGTCCTTGTCCTTGTCAAAGGTATACAAGGTCATACCCTTTTGATCGACCATCATGCCGCCTTTCATCATGGCGGGTTCTGCCGCAAAGGCCAGGGACGGCAGCGTTAACGCAGCCGTGACCAGCAGGACCTTCCAGGATTTAGCAATGTGATTCATGGAAACCTTCCTTTTGTGGTTGTCAGGATTCGGAATTAGAGCTTAGTTCAGGATCGCGACAATCGCAGGGCGGCTAAAATACTGTCACACGACTGCAATAATTCCGTTATCTAATGCGGCGCAAGACAGTTAAATGACAAGAGGATTAAGGCATGGTTGGCAGGAGCATTCTGATCGTCGACGACGAAGCGCCCATTCGCGAAATGATCGCCGTTGCGTTGGAAATGGCCGGCTATGACTGCCTGGAGGCGGAGAACTCCCAGCAGGCCCATGCCATTATCGTCGACCGCAAACCGGACCTGATCCTGCTCGACTGGATGCTGCCCGGCACCTCCGGCATCGAGTTGGCCCGCCGCCTCAAGCGCGACGAACTGACCGGGGATATCCCGATCATCATGCTCACCGCCAAGGGCGAAGAGGACAACAAGATCCAGGGCCTGGAAGTCGGCGCCGACGACTACATCACCAAACCGTTTTCCCCCCGCGAACTGGTGGCCCGCCTCAAAGCCGTGCTGCGTCGCGCCGGCCCGACCGATGGCGAAGCGCCGATCGAAGTCGGCGGCCTGCTGCTGGACCCGATCAGCCACCGCGTGACCATCGACGGCAAACCTGCCGAGATGGGCCCCACCGAGTACCGTTTGCTGCAATTCTTCATGACCCACCAGGAACGCGCCTACACCCGCGGCCAGTTGCTGGATCAGGTCTGGGGCGGCAATGTCTACGTCGAAGAGCGCACTGTCGACGTGCACATCCGTCGCCTGCGCAAAGCCCTCGGCGATGCCTATGAAAATCTGGTACAAACCGTGCGCGGCACCGGCTACCGGTTTTCCACCAAGGCCTGAACAGACCGCCAGCCTCGCTGACAAGGACGCATATTTTCCGTGAACCAAAACTGGCATGGCACCCTGATTCGCCACATGCTGTTGCTGGTCACCGCCTGCCTGGTGATCGGCCTGATTTCCGGCTACTACGGCTGGAGTCTCGCCGTGGGCCTGGGTGTTTACCTGGCCTGGACCCTCAAACAGCTGCTGCGCCTGCACGAATGGCTGCGCCTGCACCAACCCGATGAAGCACCGCCCGACGGCTATGGCCTGTGGGGCGAAGTGTTCGACAGCATCTATCACCTGCAACGCCGCGACCAACGGGTACGCGGGCGCCTGCAAGCGGTGATCGACCGGGTCCAGGAATCCACTGCCGCGCTGAAAGACGCAGTGATCATGCTCGACAGCGACGGCAACCTCGAGTGGTGGAACCGCGCCGCCGAAACCCTGCTCGGCCTCAAGACTCCTCAGGACAGTGGCCAGCCGGTGACCAACCTGGTGCGCCATCCGCGCTTCAAGGAATACTTCGAGCAGGACAACTACGCCGAACCATTGGAGATTCCGTCGCCGATCAACGATCGCCTGCGCATTCAGCTGTACATCACCCGCTATGGCAACAACGAGCACTTGATGCTGGTGCGCGACGTGACGCGTATCCATCAGCTGGAGCAGATGCGCAAAGACTTCATCGCCAACGTGTCCCACGAGCTGCGCACACCCCTGACGGTGATTTGCGGCTACCTGGAAACCCTGCTCGATAACGTCGAGGACGTGAATCCGCGCTGGACCCGTGCCCTGCAGCAAATGCAGCAGCAAGGCGGGCGCATGCAGACCTTGCTTAACGATTTGCTGCTGCTGGCCAAACTGGAAGCCACCGATTACCCATCGGACAACCAACCAGTGTCCATCGATAGCCTGCTGCAATCGATCAAGAGCGACGCCCAACAGCTGTCGGGTCAGAAAAATCAGCGCATCACCCTGGAAGCCGACCCGACGATTCTGCTCAAGGGCAGTGAAGCCGAACTGCGCAGTGCGTTTTCCAATCTGGTGTTCAACGCGGTGAAATACACCCCGGCCGAGGGCAATATCCGCATTCGCTGGTGGGGCGACGAGCAAGGTGCACACCTGAGCGTGCAGGATTCGGGAATCGGCATCGACAGCAAACACCTGCCGCGTCTGACCGAACGCTTCTACCGAGTCGATTCCAGCCGCAATTCCAACACCGGCGGCACCGGGCTGGGGCTGGCCATCGTCAAGCACGTGTTGCTGCGCCACCGGGCACGCATGGAAATCAGCAGTGTGCCGGGGCATGGCAGCACGTTTACCTGCCATTTTGCGCCGGCCCAGGTCACCAAATCCCGCGTGATCAGTGCAGCGGACTGATACCGACTAGCACTCGCCACTAGGCAATCGATCAGTCAGCCGCTACATTGGCTGACTTGTGCCTGCCCTTCAGGCACTGCATTTCCCCCTTTTTTGAATACACGGAACCCGCAAAACTCCATCATGGACCCTTCCCCTGGCTTGACCCTCGCAACAATATTCGCCGACTTCGGCATGATTCTTTTTGCTCTGATCCTGGTTTTGCTCAACGGCTTTTTCGTTGCGGCAGAGTTTGCCATGGTCAAACTGCGCTCGACCCGGGTCGAAGCCATCGCTGAACAGCACGGCTGGCGCGGGCATATCCTGCGCACCGTACACAGTCAGCTCGATGCTTACCTGTCAGCGTGCCAATTGGGTATCACCCTCGCTTCTCTGGGTCTGGGCTGGGTCGGCGAACCGGCATTCGCGCACCTCCTGGAGCCTGTGCTGAGTGCCGTGGGCGTAGATTCCGCTGAGGTGGTCAAGGCGGTTTCGTTCTTCACGGCGTTCTTCATCATTTCGTACCTGCACATCGTGGTCGGTGAGCTGGCACCAAAATCCTGGGCCATCCGCAAACCCGAGTTGCTGTCGCTGTGGACGGCGGTGCCGCTGTACTTGTTCTACTGGGCCATGTACCCGGCCATCTACCTGCTCAACGCCAGCGCCAACCAGATCCTGCGCATCGCCGGGCAAGGTGAGCCCGGCCCGCACCACGAGCACCATTACAGCCGCGAAGAACTGAAACTGATCCTGCACTCCAGCCGTGGCCAGGACCCAAGCGACCAAGGCATGCGCGTACTGGCCTCGGCGGTGGAAATGGGCGAGCTGGAAGTGGTCGACTGGGCCAACTCCCGGGAAGACCTGGTCACCCTCGAGTTCAACGCTCCGCTCAAGGAAATCCTGGCGTTGTTCCGTCGCCACAAGTTCAGCCGCTACCCGGTGTACGACAGCGAGCGCAAGGAGTTCGTCGGCCTGCTGCACATCAAGGATCTGCTGCTGGAACTGGCCGCCCTTGATCACATTCCCGAGTCGTTCAACCTCGCCGAACTGACCCGACCACTGGAGCGCGTATCGCGGCACATGCCGCTGTCGCAACTGCTGGAGCAGTTCCGCAAGGGCGGCTCGCACTTCGCCTTGGTCGAGGAAGCCGACGGCAACATCATCGGCTACCTGACCATGGAAGACGTGCTGGAAGTGCTGGTGGGCGACATTCAGGACGAACACCGCAAGGCTGAACGCGGGATCCTCGCGTATCAGCCGGGCAAGCTGCTGGTGCGGGGTGATACGCCGCTGTTCAAGGTGGAACGCCTGCTGGGCATCGACCTGGACCACATCGAAGCCGAAACCCTCGCCGGGCTGGTCTACGAAACCCTGAAACGGGTGCCCGAAGAGGAAGAAGTGCTGGAAGTCGAAGGTTTGCGGATCATCATCAAAAAGATGAAAGGGCCGAAGATCATATTGGCCAAGGTGTTGATGCTGGACTGAGCCACGCCCTTGTAGGAGCCGGCTTGCTGGCGATCAGGAGCGCTGCGGTGTCTCTGTTATACCGCGTTATCGTTCATCGCCAGCAAGCCGGCTCCTACTGCCCAACGCAAAGTTGGGCAACGCCCCCACCGGTTGATTGAACTGGTATGGAATGGACACCAGGCCCAACCCGGTATTGCGCTGCACCACGAAGTGCAGGTGCGGGCCGCTGCTGTTGCCGGTGTTGCCCGACAGCGCCAGTGCACTGCCCACCACTACCCGCTGACCTTCCCGTACGCAGACTGAACCTTTCTTGAGGTGCAGGTACACGCCCATCGTCCCGTCATCGTGCAACACCCGCACGAAATTGCCCGATGGATCGTTGCCGCGCCCGGTCTGGCCATTCTCGGTTTTCACCACCACCCCGCCGCGCGCCGCGATGATCGGCGTGCCTTCGGGCATGGCGATATCCATCGCGTAACGGTTCTTCGGTCCGTAGTGGCTGTATTGGCCATTGGGGCCCTGGGTCAGCCGAAACGGACCGCCACGCCAGGGCAACGGATATCGATAGGCCATGGCAGCCCCTGAGGGGTCGCCCAGGAAATATGCGAACCTTGGGTTATACACGATCGGCCTTCCGGCCTTCGTCGGCGTGAGCAGGGCCAGACGAAGGTTACTGCGCGCCGGCATCACCCGCCGGATCGGTCGGCTCGGCGCTCCGCTGACGTTCTGCAACCGGTCGAAACTCAGCTCGATCTCGACCGGCGCATACAGGTCGTTGCGCACGAACACGCTGTCCATGCCATTCAGCCTCTTGATGTCGAGGTACACCTGCCGCTCAAGGTGTTCGACCATTCGGTCGCGAAAAACGAACACCTTCGCGCCTTTGGTGGGGCGGTCGCTGTAAGAGACCACGCCACTGGCATCAGTGGACTTATAGATCGTCATGGCCACAGCCGAGGTGGAGGCCATGAAAAGACCACAGAAAAACAGCAGGCGCGCGAGCATGGGCAAAATTCTGTTGAGTAGGCCTGGGAAGGAGCCTAGCAGCAGAAATGGACCTGCGTAGTCGACAGATGTTTCAAATGATCATTCCCACGCTCTGCCTGGGAATACAGCAAGGGACGCTCTGCGTCCCATCCGAAGCGGACGCGGAGCGTCCGGGGAGGTATTCCCACGCAGAGCGTGGGAACGATCAGCGGTACACGTTACGCACCCGGTACGAAGTGCTTCTGCGCGGTGCCACGGGCGATCAGGCGGGAGATGTAGTCGAGCTTCTGTGCATCCTGGTCGACAAAGCGGAACGTCAGTTGCAGCCACTCGCTGTCCGGCTTCGGCTCGTGGGCGACGATGGCGTGCAAGTAGCCGTTAAGACGGGCAGTTTCGGCATTGTCGCCCTGCTCCAGGTCGAGTACGGCGTTGTCGAGGACTTGCGGCAAGGTGTCAGTGCGTTTCACCACCAGCAGCGCTTCCTTGATGCTCAAGGCCTTGATCACGCATTGCTGTGTGCCGCTCGACAGGCGCAGTTGGCCTTGGCCACGACCGCCAGCTGATGCGGAGGCAGGCGCCTTGACCGGTGGATTGTTGAGCAGGCCGCGAGACGGCGCCGCAGCCGGGGCTGGCGCGGCGGCGGCAGGTTTGGCAAACGGGTTGACCGCTGCAGCCGAGGGTGCGACTACCGCCGCTTTGCCACCGGTCAATGCGCTCAGGGAATCGTTGCCGAACGCCGAGTTCATTTTGGTCGGCGCGCTGTTCATCAAGGTATCGAGCTTGCCAACCTTGTTCAGGGCCTGCTTGACCTTGGTCAACAGCTGCTCGTTGGTGAATGGCTTGCTGACGTAGCCGGAAACCCCGGCCTGGATCGCCTGGACCACGTTTTCTTTATCGCCACGGCTGGTCACCATCACGAACGGCATGGCCTTGAGGTTGTCCTGCTCACGGCACCAGGTCAGCAACTCCAGACCGGACATTTCCGGCATTTCCCAGTCGCACAGAACCAGGTCGAACGCTTCCTTGGCCAGCATGGCCTGGGCCTTTTTACCGTTGACTGCATCTTCGGTCCGGATCCCCGGGAAGTAGTTGCGCAGGCACTTTTTTACCAGGTCACGAATGAACGACGCATCGTCCACGACCAACACACTGATCTTGCTCATCCAACACCCCTTTAAAAATCCCGGCAAGCATAACGCTGGCTGATGGCACTTTGCCAAAACTCTTCAGTCACGCCGGGACTTTTCGTTCGCGGGTGCTGCTTTTCAATTCGGCTTTTCAGTTCAAAAGCCACACAAACAAAAACGCCCGGCCAAGAGGCCGGGCGCTTTTTCTTGGGCAACCTTACTTATCGTCAGCTTTGTCCGGAACATTAGCGGTTTCGGCACTTGTGCCTTCCACTTCTTCCTTCATGCGCTTGAGGCCCAGGTGACGCACGTCGGTGCCGCGCACCAGGTAAATCACCAGTTCCGAGATATTGCGCGCGTGGTCGCCGATTCGCTCAAGGGAACGCAGCACCCAGATAATGCTCAAGACACGCGAGATAGAGCGTGGATCTTCCATCATGTAGGTGGCGAGTTCGCGCAGCGCGGTCTTGTATTCGCGGTCGATGATCTTGTCGTACTGCGCCACCGACAGCGCCAGGTCGGCGTCGAAACGGGCAAATGCGTCCAAGGCATCGCGAACCATGTTGCGCACCTGGTCGCCGATGTGGCGAACCTCGACATAACCGCGCGGCGCTTCGCCTTCTTCACACAACTGAATGGCGCGACGGGCGATCTTGGTGGCTTCGTCGCCGATACGCTCGAGGTCGATCACCGATTTTGAGATGCTGATGATCAGACGCAAGTCCGACGCCGCCGGCTGACGACGGGCCAGAATGCGCAGGCATTCTTCGTCGATATTGCGTTCCATCTGGTTGATCTGGTCGTCGACCTCGCGCACTTGCTGGGCCAGGCCGGAGTCGGCCTCGATCAGCGCGGTGACCGCGTCGTTGACCTGCTTCTCGACCAGCCCGCCCATGGCCAGGAGGTGGCTGCGCACTTCCTCGAGCTCAGCGTTGAACTGCTGGGAGATGTGATGGGTAAGGCCTTCTTTACTAATCATGTTGGCGTCCTTGGAGCGTCCGGTAAGGTGCGGTGGGCCGCAGCGTCAGTTCAGTGAGCAACAACAGCTTCCTAGCCGTAACGACCGGTGATGTAGTCTTCGGTCTGCTTCTTCGCCGGATTGGTGAACAGGGTGTCGGTGTCGCCGAACTCCACCAGTTTGCCCATATACATGAACGCCGTGTAGTCGGAAACCCGCGCGGCCTGTTGCATGTTGTGGGTCACGATAACAATGGTGAACTTGGATTTCAGTTCGTAGATCAGCTCTTCGACTTTCAGCGTGGAGATCGGGTCGAGTGCCGAGCACGGTTCGTCGAGCAGCAGCACTTCCGGCTCCACGGCGATGGTGCGGGCAATCACCAGACGTTGCTGCTGACCACCGGACAGACCGAGTGCCGACTCGTGCAGACGATCCTTGACTTCATCCCACAGCGCCGCGCCTTTCAACGCCCACTCGACGGCTTCGTCGAGGATGCGCTTTTTGTTGATGCCCTGGATGCGCAAGCCGTAAACCACGTTTTCATAGATGGTTTTCGGGAACGGGTTGGGCTTCTGGAACACCATGCCGACGCGACGACGCAGCTCGGCCACGTCCTCGCCCTTGCGGTAGATGTTGTTGCCGTAGAGGTTGATCGCGCCTTCGACGCGGCAGCCATCCACCAGGTCGTTCATGCGGTTGAAAGTGCGCAACAGCGTGGACTTGCCACAGCCGGACGGGCCGATGAAGGCGGTCACGCGCTGTTTCGGGATGTTCATGCTGACGTCATACAGCGCTTGTTTGTCGCCGTAGAACAGGCTCAACCCCGGCACTTCGATGGCCACGGTTTCCTGCTCGAGACTCAGGCTCTGTTTGTCGCGGCCCAGGGCCGACATGTTGATGCCGTGAGTGTGTGCTTCGTGCTGCATGGGAGGCTCCCTGTGCTAACAAATTCGGTTCGGGGCCGCAGGCCAGGCCCGCGGTTACGCAATTCTTTGTAGGAGCCGGCTTGCTGGCGATGCAGACAACTCGGTCCCGCAGGCTCACCGCGGTGATGCCTTCGCCAGCAAGCCGGCTCCTACAGTTCGGTGTTGATCAGCTATCCAGCGCCTTGTACTTCTCGCGCAGGTGGTTACGGATATAAACGGCCGACAGGTTCAATGTCGCGATCACCAGCACCAGCAGCAGCGCCGTGGCATACACCAGCGGCCGCGCGGCTTCTACGTTCGGGCTCTGGAAGCCGACGTCATAAATGTGGAAGCCCAGGTGCATGATCTTCTGGTCCAGGTGCAGGTACGGGTAGTTGCCATCCAGCGGCAGCGACGGCGCCAGTTTCACTACACCCACCAGCATCAGCGGCGCCACTTCACCGGCGGCGCGGGCCACGGCGAGGATCATGCCGGTCATCATTGCCGGGCTGGCCATCGGCAGCACGATCTTCCACAAGGTCTCGGCCTTGGTCGCGCCGAGGGCCAACGAGCCTTCGCGCACGGTGCGAGGAATCCGCGCCAGGCCTTCTTCGGTGGCCACGATCACCACCGGCACAGCCAGCAGGGCCAAGGTCAACGAAGCCCACAACAGACCCGGCGTACCGAAGGTCGGCGCCGGCAAGGCTTCGGGGAAGAACAACCGGTCGATCGAGCCGCCCAGTACATAAACGAAGAAGCCCAGGCCGAACACGCCGTAAACGATCGCCGGTACGCCCGCCAGGTTGTTCACCGCAATACGGATCACTCGGGTCAGGGTGTTCTGCTTGGCGTATTCACGCAGGTAGACCGCCGCCAGCACACCGAACGGAGTGACGATCATCGCCATGATCAGGGTCATCATCACGGTGCCGAAAATCGCCGGGAAGATCCCGCCTTCGGTGTTGGCTTCGCGCGGATCATCACTGAGGAATTCCCAGACCTTGCTGAAGTAGAAGCCCACCTTGGTAAAGGTGCTCATGGCGTTCGGCTGATAGGCGTGAACCACTTTGCCGATGCCGATCTCGACCTCTTTACCGTTCGCGTCACGAGCCGTCAGGCTGTCACGGTTGAACTGCTTGTGCAGGTCGTTCAGACGCGCTTCGATTTCTTGATAACGGGCATTCAGCTCGGCGCGCTCAGACTCCAGGTCCGCCTGTGCGGTAGCGTCGAGACGGCCGGCCAATTCCAGCTTGCGACCGTGCAGACGAACACGTTCGAGACCGGCGTTGATCGCGCCGATGTCGGTTTTTTCCAAGCTCTTGAGCTGCCCAGCCAACTGGTTGACGCGATCGACACGGGCCTGCAACTCAGGCCATGCGGCTTCGCCTTCAGCGACGACCTTGCCGTCCTCTTTAACGTTGACCAGATAGCCGTAGAAGTTGCCCCACTCGCGACGCTCGATGGTCATCAGCTCTGGCGGGGTTTTCTGGTTGGTCAGCCACTCGCCGACAATCCAGGTGAAGTCCGTGCCGTTCAGATCACGGTTGCCGACTTTGATCAGCTCGCGGGTCATGAACTCCGGGCCCTGATCGGGCACCGGCAGGCCAGCGGTTTTCAGGCGCTCGCGTGGCACTTCTTCCTTCTGCACCACTTCGCCGATGACCAGGTGGTTGGCCTGGCCCGGCACGTCGTAATTGGCGTGGATCAGGTCCGCCGGCCAGAAGTGCCCCAGACCGCGCACGGCAATGACCGCCAGCAGGCCAATGGTCATGATGACCGCAATGGACACCGCGCCGCCGCTGATCCAGACGCCGGGGGCGCCGCTCTTGAACCATCCATTCAGGGAGTTCTGTTTCACAGACTTCTACCTTTGTTAAAGCGACGAGTATTTCTTGCGCAGACGCTGACGAATCAGTTCCGCGAGGGTGTTCATGATGAAGGTGAACAACAGCAGCACCAGCGCCGAGAGGAACAGCACGCGGTAGTGGCTGCCGCCGACTTCCGATTCGGGCATTTCCACCGCGACGTTGGCTGCCAGTGTGCGCAGGCCTTCGAACAGGTTCATTTCCATGACCGGGGTGTTACCGGTGGCCATCAGCACGATCATGGTTTCACCGACCGCGCGGCCCATGCCGATCATCAGCGCCGAGAAGATGCCCGGGCTGGCGGTGAGGATCACCACGCGAGTCATGGTCTGCCACGGCGTGGCGCCAAGGGCCAGGGAACCGAGGGTCAGGCCGCGCGGCACGCTGAACACGGCGTCTTCGGCGATCGAGTAGATGTTCGGGATGACTGCAAAGCCCATGGCCAGGCCGACCACCAGAGCGTTGCGCTGGTCGTAGGTGATGCCCAGGTCGTGGGAGATCCACATACGCATGTCACCGCCGAAGAACCAGGCTTCCATGTACGGGCTCATGTACAGCGACAGCCAGCCCACGAACAGAATCACCGGAATCAGGATCGCGCTTTCCCAGCCGTCCGGTACTTTCAGGCGGATTGACTCAGGCAGGCGACTGAAGACGAAACCGGCCACCAGAATGCCGATCGGCAGGAGCATCAGCAGGCTGAAGATGCCCGGCAAATGCCCTTCTACATACGGTGCGAGGAACAGGCCGGCGAAGAAGCCGAGGATCACCGTCGGCATCGCTTCCATCAGCTCGATCACCGGCTTGACCTTGCGACGCATGCCCGGGGCCATGAAGTACGCGGTGTAGATCGCCGCGGCGACGGCCAGGGGCGCGGCCAGCAGCATGGCGTAGAACGCGGCTTTCAGGGTACCGAAGGTCAGCGGCGAGAGGCTCAGCTTGGGTTCGAAGTCGGTGTTGGCGGCAGTCGATTGCCAGACGTATTTAGGCTCGTCGTAGTTCTCGTACCAGACTTTGCTCCACAACGCGCTCCAGGAAACTTCCGGGTGCGGGTTGTCGAGCAGCAACGGTTGCAGCTTGCCGCCCTGCTCCACGATCACGCGGTTGGCCCGTGGCGACAGGCCGAACAGGCCTTGGCCGTCGACCACCTGATCCACCAGCAAAGTGCGGTGCGCGGTGCTGTGGAACACGCCGAGCTTGCCGGACGCATCAAGGGCAACGAAGCCTTTGCGACGTTCTTCGGCGGTGATTTCAACAATCGGCGCAGCGCCCATCTGGAAGGTGCGGATTTGCTTCAGGCGCAGTTCGCCATCGTGATCGCGAGCCATGAACCACTGGGCGAGACCGCCCTTGGAGTCGCCGAGGATCAGTGAGATACCACCCACCAGCTGGGTGCTGGCGGTAATCTCGGCATCGCCGTCTTCGAGCAATTTGTAGCGACCGTTGAGACTCTTGTCGCGCAGGCTGAAAACGTCAGCCTGAGCACGACCGTTGACCACGTACAGCCACTGCTGACGCGGGTCGACGAAGATGTTCTTCACTGGCTCGGTCATTTGCGGCAGGTCGATACGTTTCTGCTCGTTGGTGACTTCGCCGGTCATCATGTTTTCTTCGCTGGTCAGCGACATGACATGCAGTTGCGCACCAGTGGAGCCAGCCAGCAGCAGGGTCGAATCGGTGGCATTGAGGCTGACGTGCTCCAGAGCGCCGCCCGCCTCGTTCAGCACGATTGGCGTTTCGCCGTACGGGTATTCGATGGCCGGCGAGATGGTTTTCTTGCCGTCCGGGTAGCTGACTTTATAGGTGTGACGGAACACCAGCACCTGACCGTTGGACAACCCCACTGCGACCAATGGATGGCCGGGTTGATCTTCACCGATGGAGGTCACGCTGGTACCGGCCGGGATCGGCAGGTCGACACGACGCAGTTCGGCGCCGCTATCGATATCAAAGAATAGCGCCTGGCCCTTGTCGGAAACCCGCATGGCCACCTGGTTCTGTTCTTCAAGGGAGATCATCAGCGGCTTGCCGGCGTCTTGCATCCAGGCAGGCGTGATGGCGTCTTTGGCGGTCAGGTCAGCCCCCTGGAACAGCGGCGCGACAACATAACCGAGGAAGAAGAAGATCAGGGTGATCGCGCCCAGGACGGCGAGGCCGCCGACAAGCACATACCAACGGGTCAGGCGATCTTTCAGCGCACGAATACGGCGCTTGCGGTGCAGCTCAGGCGTATTGAAGTCAATTCGCTTGGGGGGATTTGTAGTCATGGTGGAATTGGCCAGATCATTCATGCGCACACCCTAGCGATCCTGTATGACAGAAAGATGACAATGCAGTGACGCAACAAATCCGCTGCCAGTGGAAACTGGCAGTGGATCGGAAATTTGGGGGCCGGTATTTACCGGCAATTGTAGGAGCGAGGCTTGCCCGCGAAGGGGTCGTTACATTCAACATCAATGTTGACCGACCCACCGCTTTCGCGGGCAAGCCTCGCTCCTACGCAGGTCCGGGTTTACCCCGGACCTAGGGTTTTACTTTTTTGCGACTTCAGCGCCGCCTTCCGCCAGACCCAGGTCAGCCAGTGCTTTTGCAGCAACCTTGGCTGGCAGTGGGATGTAGCCGTCTTTCACTACAACTTCCTGGCCCTGCTTGGACAGAACCAGTTTCACGAACTCGGCTTCCAGCGGGGCCAGAGGCTTGTTCGGGGCCTTGTTGACATATACGTAGAGGAAACGCGACAGCGGGTATTTACCGTTCAGGGCGTTTTCTTCGCTGTCTTCGATGAAGTCAGTGCTGCCTTTCTTGGCCAGGGCCACGGTCTTCACGCTGGCGGTCTTGTAGCCGATGCCCGAGTAACCGATGCCGTTCAGCGAGGAGCTGATCGACTGCACGACCGAAGCCGAACCTGGTTGTTCGTTGACGTTTGGCTTGTAGTCGCCTTTGCACAGGGCTTCTTCTTTGAAGTAGCCATAAGTGCCGGATACCGAGTTACGGCCGAACAGTTGTACTGGCTTGTTGGCCAGGTCGCCGGTCACACCCAGGTCGCCCCAGGTTTTCACATCAGCTTTGGCACCGCACAGACGAGTCGAGGAGAAGATCGCGTCGACTTGTTCCATGGTCAGGTGCTGGATCGGGTTGTCTTTGTGTACGAAGACCGCCAGGGCGTCCACGGCCACCGGGATAGCGGTTGGCTTGTAGCCGTACTTCTGCTCGAAGGCCGCCAGTTCGGTGTCCTTCATCTTGCGGCTCATCGGGCCCAGGTTGGAGGTGCCTTCAGTCAGCGCAGGTGGCGCGGTGGCAGAGCCAGCGGCCTGAATCTGGATGTTTACGTTCGGGTATTCTTTTTTGTAGTTCTCAGCCCACAGGGTCATGAGGTTGGCCAGGGTATCGGAGCCGACGCTGGACAGGTTGCCCGACACACCAGTGGTCTTGGTGTAGCTCGGGATAGCAGGGTCAACAGCGGCAACCGCGTTGGCAGTCGCAACGCCAGCAGCGACAAAAGTCATTGCCGCCATCAAACGCTTCAGTTTCATGCCTTACTCCTAGCAGATAGGGTGTGTTAAGTCGGGGCCAAGTATCAGCAGGCCGTGTGAACACTCTATGGCTGAAATATGACAATTGGATGAAAGGCCAGTATTTGGATTTTTGAAGGGATATCGCGTCATCGTTCTTCGCGGGCAAGCCTCGCTCCTACAGGATCAGTGTCATTTCAAAACTGGCGCATGACCTGTAGGAGCGAGCGGTGCGGCGATCCGACTTGCCCGCGAAGGCATCGGTCGGCTTAGCGACCTTTCTTCCAGAGGTAACCACCCACCACAATCCCGACGCCGCAAATAATCGCCACGTAATACGCCGGCCCCATCGGGCTTTCCTTGAGCAGCAGGGTGACGACCATCGGGGTCAGGCCGCCGAAGATGGCGTAGGCCAAGTTGTAGGAGAACGACAGGCCGCTGAAGCGCACCACCGCCGGGAAGGCTTTGACCATCACATACGGCACTGCACCGATGGTGCCGACCAGCAAACCGGTCAGGGCATACATCGGGAACAGCCAGTCGGGATGATTGAACAGGCTGTGATAGAAGGTCCACGAGGTCAGCAGCAGCAACGCGCTACCGAACACGAACACCCGCCCGGCGCCAAAACGGTCAGCCAGTGCACCGGAGGCCACACAGCCCAGGCTCAGGAACACGATGGCCAGGCTGTTGGCCTGCAACGCGGTAGTCGGCGGGAAGTGGTAAACGGTCTGCAATACAGTCGGCGTCATGAGGATGACCACGATGATCCCGGCGGACAGCAACCAGGTCAGCAGCATGGAAATCAGAATCGCCCCGCGATGGTCACGCAGCACAGCGCGCAGCGGCACTTCTTCGGCCAGGGCTTTACGCAATTGCAGTTCGGCAAACACCGGGGTTTCGTGCAGCCAGCGGCGCAGGTAGACCGAGAACAGGCCAAACACGCCGCCCAGCAGGAACGGGATCCGCCAGGCGTAATCGGCCACTTCCACCGGCGTATAGAGGCTGTTGATTGCCGTGGCGACCAACGAACCCAAAAGAATGCCGGCAGTCAGACCGCTGGTCAGCGTGCCGCAGGCATAACCGATATGCCGTTGCGGTACGTGTTCGGAAACGAATACCCAGGCTCCCGGCACTTCGCCGCCAATCGCTGCGCCCTGGATCACCCGCATCAGCAGCAACAGGATCGGCGCCCACATGCCTATCTGCGCATAAGTCGGCAGCAAGCCCATGATCAGGGTGGGTACCGCCATCATGAAAATGCTCAGGGTGAACATCTTCTTGCGTCCCAGCAGGTCACCGAAGTGCGCCATGACGATGCCGCCCAGCGGCCTGGCCAGGTAACCGGCGGCGAAAATGCCGAACGTCTGCATCAGGCGCAGCCACTCGGGCATGTCGGCGGGGAAGAACAGTTTGCCGACCACTGTGGCGAAGAACACAAAGATGATGAAGTCGTAAAACTCCAGCGCACCGCCCAGGGCAGACAGCGACAATGTCTTGTAGTCGTTGCGGGTCAGCGGACGTGCAGGTTGGGCTGGTTGCGCGATGCTCGAGGGCGCTGTGGTCATGGCAAGGGCTTCTCTTATAGTCGGATCTGCAACCTCAACAACGCTGGCGGAGGCTTGGGCAGGTTCGGCACGATAGCAAATTGTTCGAAAAAGCACATAGAGGTGCGTATTTGACGGTCGAAATGAGAACCGGACGGTCGTCTCGAAGTCTATCGACCGATATACTCACAACGTTGCAACGGTTTGTAAGGGGTTGCTGTGCGAAACCGTCGTTGGCACCCGTCAGCCGATTTCGCAGAGTTTCCCTTTAGGCGCCTTACGAAAAACGTGACGAACGTAGTATGTTCGGGGCTGAATCGTTTTTCCTTGAGACGGCTATTCACCTGAAGTACCAATGAGAGTCACGGGTCAGAGGCACCCCCGGCATGATAGAGCTCGAACAAGAAGATCCAATCCCGCAAGGCGACCTGGCCCTGCAAATTACCGCGCTTCCGCGTGAAACCAACGGCTTTGGCGATATTTTCGGCGGCTGGCTGGTGGCGCAGATGGATTTGGCTGGCACCGCAATGGCCAGCAAGGTTGCCGGTGGTCGCGTGGCCACCGTTGCGATCGATCGCATGGCGTTTCTGGTGCCGGTGGCGGTGGGCGCTCAGCTCTCCTTCTATACCCAGGCCCTGGAAATCGGTCGCAGCTCGATTCAGATGATGGTCGAAGTCTGGAGCGACGATCCACTGTCCAGCGAGTGGCGTAAAGTGACCGAAGCCGTGTTTGTGTTCGTCGCCATCGACGGCAGCGGCCGCACTCGTTCGGTTCCGCCCAGAGCTCGTTAAACAAGGCGCTCGTTAAACGCGGTGACCGTTTTGCGGTCCATAGCAGTCATTGTTCCTGATTGAGAGTCGCCCCATGAGCACGCCCACCGTCGAAGCCGTGAAACTGGATGAACTGAACTGCTGGCGCATCCGCCACGGTCAGGCCGAATTGCTGGTGGCCCAGCAAGGCGCGCACATCCTCAGTTATCAATTGGCCGGCCAACCGCCGCTGATCTGGCTCAACGACGAGGCAGTGTTCAAGACCGGCAAAGCTATTCGTGCCGGTGTGCCGGTGTGCTGGCCGTGGTTCGGCAATCTGTCGCGCAACCCGCAGAGTGTCCAGGCCATGCGCATCAGCCAGGAGCCGCCGACCGCTCACGGGCTGGTGCGAGCGATGGACTGGGAACTGGGCAGCATCGAAACCGAGGGCGAAAGCCTGAAGGTGGAATTCGTCCTGCCCTACCCTGAAGGCGGACTGCCAGGCTGGCCGCATCAGGTGGACTTGAAACTGAGCATTCGTCTGGATGAACAATTGCATATCAGCCTGACGAGCGAAAACAACGGCGCCGAACCCGTCACGATCAGCCAGGCGCTGCACAGCTATTTCGCGGTCAGCGATGTGCGCAACGTGCACGTTGAAGGGCTGGATGGCTTGAGTTACATCGAGACACTGGACGACTGGAAAACCGTCACTCAGACCGGTGATCTGCGTTTTACCGGTGAGACCGACCGCATCTATCTGAATACCCCGCCGACATTGAGCATCGTTGACCCGCATTGGGAGCGACGCATTGAACTGACCAGCAGCGGTTCGCGCTCGGCGGTGATCTGGAACCCGTGGGTCGACCGTGCGGCGGCGTTCAGCGACATGGCTGACGATGGCTGGCAGCGCATGTTGTGCATTGAAACGGCAAATGTGATGGATGATGTGGTGACGCTGGCGCCGGGGGCTAGCCATACCCTGGGCGTGAGCATCGCCAGCAAACCGCTTTAACACCACACAATAAATGTGGGAGCAGGCTTGCTCCCACATTTAAAAACCTACAAATCCGACTCCTTGACCACCCGCACCTGCGCCGCATCCAGCGCATACGCCGCATCCGCCAGGTCGTTGCTGACCTTCTCGATCTTCAGCGTACCGGTCACCCACAGCGGTGTGTAGATGTCATTCAGCTTCAGGCCTTTGGGATAACGCACCAGCACCAGTTGGTTAGGCGGCGGTGGTGGCACGTGGATACAAGCGCCTGGGTACGGCACGAGGAAGAACAACGTGCTGCGGCCCTTCGCATCGGATTCCAGCGGTACCGGATAACCGCCGATGCGGATGTGCTTGTCGTTCATCGACGGCACGGTCTTGGTCGAATACATCACCGCCGGCAAGCCCTTGCTCTGCTTCATGCCACCTTTTTGGGTAAAGGTGCCATTGGCTTCCGGTGAGTTGTGATCGATTTCGGGCATGGCCTCGAGGGCCTTCTGGTCCGATTTGGGCATCAGTTCGAGCCAGTCGGTTTCCGGCAGTTCGCCGGCATGGGCCAAACCACTGCCCAGGAAGAGAAGAGTCAACAGAAGACGGCGCATGAAGGTGCTCGGCAAAGGAAAGGACGGTGGAACGCCAAGCATTCTAGCCCTCTCCGGTGTTGGCGCAGAGAGGGCTTTGTCGCTTGAATCAGTTCTTTTTGATCAGGCCGTAGACCACCAGCAATATCACCGCGCCCACCAGCGCACCGATGAACCCTGCGCCCTGACCCGCATGGTAGATGCCCAGGGCCTGGCCGCCGTAAGTGGCCGCCAGCGAACCGCCGATACCGAGCAGGATGGTCATGATCCAGCCCATGCTGTCATCGCCCGGTTTCAGAAACCGAGCCAGCAGGCCGACGATCAAGCCGATAAAGATGGTTCCGATAATTCCCATGGCATTTCCCTCTGATTGAATTGGCTAAAGCCTAGCCAGACTTTGGCATCCTGCCATCAGAGAACGGCGGCCTCGGAAGGTTCCGCCGCCGCCACATGAAACTATTCGGCAATCAGCGCTTCGACCTTGAGGATCTGCGCGGCAAGCGTCGCACGGTCAGCACAACGCAGGTTGGCGTGACCAACCTTGCGGCCGACCTTGAAGGCCTTGCCGTAGTGATGCAGATGGCAATCGGCGATGGCCAGGACTTTCTCGGTGTCCGGGACTTTGCCGATGAAGTTGAGCATCGCGCTCTCGCCGACCTTGGCCGTCGAACCCAGCGGCAGACCGGCAACGGCCCGCAGGTGGTTTTCGAACTGACTGCACTCGGCACCTTCGGTGGTCCAGTGTCCGGAGTTGTGCACACGCGGGGCGATCTCGTTGGCCTTGAGGCCACCGTCGACTTCGAAGAACTCGAACGCCATCACGCCGACGTAGTCCAGCTGCTTGAGTACCCGGCTGGAGTAGTCTTCAGCCAACGCTTGCAACGGGTGGTCGGTGCTGGCCACGGACAGCTTGAGGATGCCGCTGTCGTGGGTGTTGTGCACCAGCGGGTAGAACTTGGTTTCGCCATCGCGAGCGCGCACGGCGATCAGCGAGACTTCGCCAGTGAACGGCACGAAGCCTTCCAGCAAGCAGGCGACGCTGCCCAGTTCGGCGAAGGTGCCGACCACATCTTCAGGCTTGCGCAGGACTTTCTGACCCTTGCCGTCGTAACCCAGGGTGCGGGTTTTCAGCACGGCCGGCAGGCCGATGGAGGCCACGGCGGCGTCCAGATCGGCCTGGGACTGGATGTCGGCGAACGCGGGAGTCGGGATCCCCAGGTCCTTGAACATGCTCTTCTCGAACCAGCGATCGCGGGCAATGCGCAGCGCTTCGGCGCTCGGGTACACCGGAACGAATTGCGACAGGAAGGCCACGGTTTCGGCCGGGACGCTTTCGAACTCGAAGGTCACCAGATCGACTTCATCGGCCAACTGACGCAGGTGATCCTGATCGCCGTAATCGGCCCGCAGGTGTTCGCCCAATGCGGCTGCGCAAGCATCCGGCGCCGGGTCCAGGAAAGCGAAGTTCATGCCCAGCGGAGTGCCCGCCAGCGCCAACATGCGACCCAACTGGCCGCCACCGATTACACCGATCTTCATCGTCAACAACCTCAGGCGATGCGTGGGTCTGGATTGTCCAGGACGCTGTCTGTCTGCTCAGCGCGGAATTTTTTCAGCACGGTATGAAACTGCGGATGCTTGGCGCCCAGGATGCTCGCCGAGAGCAGGGCTGCGTTGATCGCACCGGCCTTGCCGATGGCCAGGGTGGCGACCGGAATGCCCGCTGGCATCTGCACGATAGAAAGCAGCGAATCGACGCCCGAGAGCATCGACGACTGCACCGGCACGCCCAGCACCGGCAGGTGGGTTTTGGCCGCACACATGCCAGGCAGGTGGGCCGCGCCACCGGCACCGGCGATGATCACCTCGATGCCACGGGCCTCAGCCTCTTCGGCATACTGGAACAGCAGGTCCGGGGTGCGGTGGGCAGAGACCACTTTCACCTCGTAAGGGATGCCGAGCTTTTCCAGCATATCGGCGGTGTGGCTAAGGGTGGACCAATCGGACTTGGAGCCCATGATCACGCCAACCAGTGCGCTCATCGTCGTGCCTCTTCTCTCTGGGCGCCCGCAGGCGCGTCAAAAAACAACAAGCCACGCAAAATGCGTGGCTTGATTGTACGAATTATGGCCAGTCAAACCGGCCGAAGGCCGCGCAGTATACCTCAATGAAGCAGATAAACAGCCCCCCATACGACCATCTGTCATACGGCGCAAAGTACCGGTTTTATTGACTTCAGGGTCAGCCCGACGCCTACAAAAAATCATTAACCCGCAGGGTTTGGCGCTGTGCCGCCTTCCAGCTTGCGCCAGAGCAACCGCACATTCGCCTTGCGCACCAGCGCGCAGCGATACAGCCGAATCTCCAGCGGCACATGCCATTGCGGGCCACCGCAGATGACCAACTCGCCGCGAGCCAATTCGGCGCGCGCGCTCAAGCGCGGCACCCAGGCGATGCCCAGGCCTTCCAGCGCCATGCTTTTCAGGCTGTCGGCCATGGCGGTCTCGTAAATAGTGGTGAACCTCAGGGCACGCTGGCGCAACAGCATGTTCACCGAGCGCCCGAGAAATGCCCCGGCGCTGTAGGCCAGCAAAGGCACGCTGGTCTCGCCTTCCAGGTCGAACAACGGTTTGCCGTCAGCATCCGCGGCGCACACCGGGAGCATTTCAGTGTCTCCCAGATGCAGTGACGGGAAAATTTCCGGGTCCATTTGCATCGCGGAGTCCGGATCATAGAACGCCAGCATCAGATCACACCCGCCTTCACGCAGCGCATGCACCGCATCGCCGACGTTGGTGGCCACCAGCCGCGTGGCAATGTTCAGCCCTTCGTTGCGCAATTGTGCGATCCAGCGTGGAAAGAAACCCAGTGCCAGGGAGTGGGCGGCGGCGACCTGGATCACCTCGCCCTGCCCGCCTTCCAGGTGATGAAGATGACGTAACACTTCACCCAGCTGTTCGACCACGGTTCGCGCGGTCACGAGAAACAACTGCCCCGCTGCCGTCAGCTCGACCGGGGTGCGAGAGCGATTGACCAGGGTCAGCCCCAGCGCGGCTTCGAGGCTGCGGATCCGCCGACTGAAGGCGGGCTGAGTCACGAAGCGTCTTTCGGCCGCCTGGGAGAAGCTGCGGGTGGCAGCCAGAGCACTAAAGTCCTCCAGCCATTTGCTTTCCAGATTCATCACGCCCTCCCGGACATGCACCAATTTAGGTCACACGTTCGCCACGTACGCGGCGTCACACCGACATTATGCCGAATGTGCATAGCCCAGTGTTTAACAGCATTGGCCCAAAATTCTTCTCAAGCCTAGCATTTGCGCTATTCCGGCACAGACCGGGTCCATATCGAGATGATTTCTATCATGTCCTCCGCTGCATCTTTCCGCACAGAAAAAGACCTGCTTGGCGTACTCGAAGTACCTGCTCAAGCGTATTACGGCATCCAGACCCTGCGAGCGGTGAACAACTTCCGTCTCTCCGGCGTTCCGATTTCGCATTACCCAAAACTGGTTGTTGGTCTGGCGATGGTCAAACAGGCCGCCGCTGACGCCAACCGCGAGCTGGGTCACCTGAGCGAAGCCAAGCACGCTGCCATCAGCGAAGCCTGTGCCCGATTGATCCGCGGCGATTTCCACGAAGAATTCGTGGTGGACATGATTCAAGGCGGCGCTGGCACTTCAACCAACATGAATGCCAACGAAGTCATCGCCAACATCGCGCTGGAGGCCATGGGCCACAGCAAGGGCGAATACCAGTACCTGCACCCGAACAACGACGTGAACATGGCGCAGTCGACCAACGACGCCTACCCGACGGCTATCCGCCTGGGTCTGCTGTTGGGTCACGACGCGCTGCTGGCCAGCCTCGACAGCCTGATCCAGTCGTTCGCCGCCAAAGGTGAAGAATTCAGCCACGTCCTGAAGATGGGCCGTACCCAGCTGCAAGACGCCGTGCCGATGACCCTCGGCCAGGAATTCCGCGCCTTCGCCACCACCCTGAGCGAAGACCTGGCACGCCTCAAATCCCTGGCGCCTGAACTGCTGACCGAAGTGAACCTGGGCGGCACCGCGATCGGTACCGGCATCAACGCCGACCCGCGTTACCAGGCCCTGGCCGTTCAGCGTCTGGCCCTGATCAGCGGTCAACCGCTGGTGCCAGCCGCCGACCTGATCGAAGCCACCTCCGACATGGGCGCCTTCGTGCTGTTCTCCGGCATGCTCAAGCGTACCGCGGTCAAGCTGTCGAAGATCTGCAACGACCTGCGTCTGCTGTCCAGCGGCCCACGCACCGGCATCAACGAAATCAACCTGCCGGCGCGTCAGCCAGGCAGCTCGATCATGCCAGGCAAGGTCAACCCGGTTATCCCTGAAGCCGTGAACCAGGTGGCGTTCCAGATCATCGGCAACGACCTGGCCCTGACCATCGCGGCCGAAGGCGGCCAGCTGCAGCTGAACGTGATGGAGCCGCTGATCGCCTTCAAGATCTTCGACTCGATCCGCCTGCTGCAACGTGCCATGGACATGCTGCGCGAGCACTGCATCGTCGGCATCACCGCCAACGAAGAGCGTTGCCGTGAACTGGTCGAACACTCGATTGGCCTGGTCACCGCGCTGAACCCGTACATCGGCTATGAAAACGCCACCCGCATTGCCCGTGTTGCCCTCGAAAGCGGCCGCGGCGTGCTGGAACTGGTGCGCGAGGAACGCTTGCTCGACGAAGAAATGCTCGCCGACATCCTGCGCCCGGAAAACATGATTGCTCCGCGTCTGGTGCCTTTGAAGGCTTAACCAAACGCAGGCTCTTTTGAAGAGCACGCTCACCAGGTCGAGGGACTAGACACCTCTCACCTTTTGAGGGCTTGGGGATTTACTCCCTCAAGCCCTTTTTTTTCCAACACTTTGCGGATTTTACGAACATGTTGAATGTTTTCAGTGCCGCCAAGATCGCAGCCTTCGACAGCTTCTACAGGGTTTGACAGAGACCCGTAGAGGCTGCCGAAGGCTGCGATTTTTTGATTTTGCAGCACTTTCGTTTCGTCGATTGCACCACAACTGTGCAGACGGACGGCACTCTCCTATGTATAGTGCCGGCCCTCTTCGCGTGAGCGGTCGTCGATAACGAGACCCAAGCCCATGCGAAAGCCGAACTAATAACAACCCGCGAAATGGAACAGGGACGAACCTTCGACCCACCTGTTGTGCCACGCACAACCTGGTGTAACGCGATGTGTCGACCACCCAGTATTCGCACACACAAAAAATAGCGAGGAATAATCCATGCTCGAAGTCATCAACGACTTCCTCTCAGGGAAAGTACTGATCGCGCTCATTGTCGGGCTCGGTAGCTACTTCACGATCCGCTCGCGTTTCGTCCAGTTCCGCCATTTCGGCCACATGTTCAGTGTCTTCAAAGAGTCCCTTCACGGCCAGGCAGGCCAGCTGAGCTCGTTCCAGGCCCTGATGCTGAGCCTCGCCGGCCGCGTCGGCGCCGGTAACATCGCCGGTGTCGGCATCGCCGTGACCCTCGGCGGCCCGGGCGCCGTGTTCTGGATGTGGGTCACCGCACTGGTAGGCATGTCCAGCAGCTTCTTCGAATGCACCCTGGCCCAGGTCTACAAGCGCGCCGAAGGCGACGGCCTGTATCGTGGGGGCCCGGCCTACTACATTCAGCACGGCCTGAAGCTGAAAGGCATGGCGGTGGTGTTCTCCATCCTGCTGCTGGTCACCTACGGCTTCGCCTTCATCGGCCTGCAGTCCTACACCGTGACCCACTCGCTGCAGAACGCCTTTGCCTTCGACCCACGCCACACCGGTATCGTCCTGGCGGTGCTGCTGGCCATTACCTTCATCGGCGGCATCAAACGCATCGCCGCGGTGTCCGACCTGCTGGTACCGGTCAAGACCCTGGCCTATATCGGCGTGACCCTGTACGTGATCGGCACCCAGATCGAACACGTGCCAGCCATGCTGGAAACCATCTTCAAGAGCGCCTTCGGCCTCGACCCAGCCTTCGGCGGCCTGCTCGGCAGCGCCATCGTGATGGGCGTGAAGCGTGGCGTGTTCGCCAACGAAGCAGGCCTGGGCAGTGCGCCGAACGTCGCCGCCGTGGCCGCCGTGAAGCACCCGGGCGCCCAGGGCGTGGTCCAGGCCTTCAGCGTGTTCCTCGACACCTTCGTGATCTGCACCTGCACCGCGCTGCTGATCCTGTTGTCGGGCTTCTACACCCCGGGCTTCGAAGGTGACGGCATCGTCCTGACCCAAAACTCGCTGGCCGCCGTGGTCGGTGACTGGGGCCGCGTGTTCGTCAGCGTCGCGCTGTCGCTGTTCGTCTTCACCTGCATCCTCTACAACTACTACCTGGGCGAGAACAGCCTGCAGTTCCTCAGCCGCAACCGCGCCGTGCTGATGGTTTTCCGCGGCCTGGTTCTGGCGCTGGTGGTATGGGGTTCGATGCAGGACCTGTCGACCGTGTTCGCCTTCGCCGACATCACCATGACCTGCCTGGCCTTCGTCAACTTGATGGCCCTGGCCATGTTGTTCAAGGTCGGCCTGCGCGTGATGCGCGACTACGACGAGCAGCGCCGCGCCGGCGTCAAGCAGCCAGTGTTCGACTCCAGCAAATTCACCGATCTGGACCTGGACCTGAAGGCCTGGCCGAGCAGCCCAAGCCAATCGGCTCCACGCGAGCAAGGCGCAGCCCAGGGCACGCCTGCCACGCAACGCTGATCGCCCTGGCGGGTGGCTCCCCGCCACCCGCCACCCGCCGCGACAGACCGCAACGAGTGGCGTCCTGCCACTCGACGTGACACACCTTGCGCACGCAGGCATGCTGCGGCGCAAGGTGCATTCGTCCAGGAGACCCATCAATGAATTCCGCCTCTTACCCTGCCGCGCAGCACGTCATGGTGCTCTACACCGGTGGCACCATCGGCATGCAAGCCAGTGCCCACGGCTTGGCCCCGGCGTCCGGTTTCGAAGCGCGGATGCGCGACTACCTGCACAGCCAGCCTGAGTTGGTGGTGCCGCAGTGGCGCTTTCGCGAGATGTCGCCACTGATCGACAGCGCCAACATGACCCCTGCGTACTGGCAGCAACTGCGTGAAGCGGTGGTCGACGCCGTTGATGCCCAGGGCTGCGACAGCGTGCTGATCCTGCATGGCACCGACACCCTGGCCTACAGTGCCGCGGCCATGAGCTTCCAGTTGCTCGGCCTGAACGCCCGTGTATGTTTCACCGGCTCCATGCTGCCGGCCGGCGTGACCGACAGTGATGCCTGGGAAAACATCAGTGGTGCACTGGGCGCCCTTGGCCAAGGCCTGGCGCCGGGTGTTCATCTGTACTTCCACGGCGAACTGCTCGACCCGACCCGCTGCGCCAAGGTTCGCAGTTTCGGTCGTCATCCGTTCAAGCGACTGGAGCGTCAGGGCGGCGGCGTGAAAGCTTCCTCGATACCTGCCCAACTGAACTACAACCAGCCAAGGCAACTGGCGAAGGTCGCGGTGCTGCCGTTGTTCCCCGGCATCGGCGCCGAGCAACTGGATGGCCTGCTCAACAGCGGTATTCAGGGTCTGGTGCTGGAATGTTATGGCAGCGGTACCGGACCAAGCGACAACCCCGGGTTTATCGCCAGCCTGGAACGGGCACGAGACAATGGCGTGGTAGTGGTTGCGGTCACCCAATGTCATGAGGGTGGCGTGAAGCTCGACGTGTATGAGGCGGGCAGCCGCTTGCGCGATGCCGGCCTGTTGTCCGGTGGCGGCATGACTCGCGAGGCGGCGCTCGGCAAGTTGCATGGGCTGCTCGGTGCAGGGCTTGAAACCGCTGAAGTTCGGCGGCTGGTCGAACTCGACCTGTGTGGCGAACTGAGCTGACACAACACATAATCTTGTGGGAGCCCCCTCGCCACAGCCCGCTCCCACAAGATCGTTGTTGGGCACATAACTTGCTCCCGTTCCAGCATCTCGACGCTGGAAGACTCCATGCTCCACTCCCACCTCACCACCCTCAACGCCGTCTCCCTGGTGCTCAACACCTTCAAGGCCGAAGGCCTGTCCAGCGAGGCGTTATTGGCCGGCAGCGGCATCAGCGTGGCGGATCTGAGCCGGGCGGACACGCGCATCACCACCAATCAAGAGATGCTGGTGTGCGCCAATGCCGTCGCGCTGCGCCGCGATATCGGTCTGGAGTTGGGCCGGCGGATGCACGTTTCGTCCTATGGCATGCTCGGGTACGCCTTACTCACCAGCGCCACTTTAGGTGACGCCTTGCAGTTGGCGCTGCACTACCCGGCGCTATTGGGAACACTGTTCGAGTTGAGCCTGGAGGAGGATGGCGAGCGCATCTGGCTCACCGCGGGCGACTATCGGGAAAACCCCGCGCTGGCACCGTTCAATGTCGAGTTTTGCCTGGTCTCGATGAAAGTCACCTGCGAAGACCTGCTCGGCCACCCTCTACCTCTGCTTGGCGCTCGCTTCGATTACCCGGCACCGGACTATCAGACGCGCTACAGCGAGCGTTTCGACTGTCCGTTGCAGTTTGATGCAGCGTCCAACGGATTTGCCTTCGACAAGCGCTGGCTCGAACACCCCCTGCCACTGGCCGACGCCATTACCCACCAGGCCATGGCCGAACGCTGCCGCAAGCAAAACACCGAGTTCACCGGGCGTCAGGCCTGGCTCGGGCGCATCCGCCAATTGCTCGCCGCGCAACTGAGCGCGGCGCCAGGCCTGGACGGGTTGGCCGAACAGCTGAATTGCTCGTCGCGCACCCTGCGCCGACATCTGAAGGACCTGGGATGCAGCTATCAGGAACTGCTCGATGAACTGCGATTTGAGCAAGCCAAACGCATGCTTTGCGAGGATCAACTGCCGATCTATCAAATCGCCGAAGCACTGGGGTTCAGCGAGACCGCGAGCTTCCGGCATGCGTTTGTGCGCTGGAGTGGCGTGGCGCCCAGCCAGTTCCGCCCTTGAGCCGCCCCTGTGGCGAGGGAGCAAGCTCCCTCGCCACAGGGGGCGAATTTCGGTCAAATGTTTTGGCCACATAGATCCCCTTTTGGCCTTTCCTGCCGTTCTCCCAAACGTCGCCTGCCGCAAGACTGTGTTCAAACCGAATCAGCCTGCGGAGAACAACAATGCTGACGATCTACTCGGACGATCACCACCTGCACCACGGCCGTTGTGAATTGATGGACGGGCAATTGATGCCCTGCTTCGAAATGCCTTCACGGGCCGATCACGTATTGCAACGGGTCAAGGACCAGAACCTCGGCCCGGTTGAAGTGCCGAAAGACTTTGGCCTTGATCCGATCGCGCGCATCCACAGCCGCGACTACCTCGACTTCTTCAAAGGCGCCTGGGCGCGCTGGACCGCATTCAATACCGACGGCGACTTGCTGCCCTACACCTGGCCGGCCCGCACCTTGCGCCGAATCATGCCCACCAGCCTGCACGGCCAACTCGGCTATTACAGCTTCGACGGCGGCGCACCGATTACCGCCGGCACCTGGCAAGCGGCGTACAGCGCAGCGCAAGTTGCCCTCACGGCCCAAGCGGCGATCCAGCGCGGCGCCCGCAGTGCCTTCGCCCTGTGCCGTCCACCGGGACACCATGCCGCCAGCGATTTGATGGGCGGCTATTGCTACCTCAACAATGCTGCCATCGCCGCTCAAGCCTTCCTCGATCAGGGCCATAAAAAGGTCGCGATCCTCGATGTCGATTACCACCACGGCAACGGCACTCAATCGATTTTCTACGAACGCAGCGACGTGCTGTTCACCTCGATCCACGGTCATCCAGAAGCCGAGTTTCCGTTCTTCCTCGGCTACGAAGACGAACGCGGTGAAGGCGCAGGCGAAGGGTTCAACTTCAACTACCCATTGCCCGCCGGCAGTGCTTGGGACCGTTGGAGCGCCGCGCTGGAACAAGCCTGCAAAGAGATCGAAACGTACGGCGCCGACATCGTTGTCGTGTCCCTGGGCGTCGATACGTTCAAGGACGACCCCATCTCCCAATTCAAACTCGACAGCCCGGATTACCTGGCGATGGGTACCCGCATCGCAGGCCTCGGCAAGCCGACGCTGTTCGTGATGGAAGGCGGTTACGCGGTAGAAGAAATCGGCATCAACGCCGTGAACGTTCTCGAAGGTTTTGAAAGCGCCCAATGAGGAATTAGAAGAATGAACAGACTCAAGCGTCTTATCGCTCCAGCGCTCTGCGCCACACTGCTCAGTGGCGCCGTCCATGCTGAAGAACGTACTTTGCGGGTCTACAACTGGTTCGACTACATCACCCCCAAAGCCCTGGACGATTTCAAGACTCAGAACACCCAGACCAAACTGGTCTACGACATCTTCGACACCAACGAAGCGCTGGAAGCCAAGCTGCTGACCGGCAACTCCGGCTACGACGTGGTGGTGCCGTCCAACGTGTTCCTCGCCAAGCAGATCGAAGCCGGCGTATTCCAGCCAGTGGACCGCAGCAAACTGCCGAACTGGAACCACCTCGACCCCAAGCTGATGAAGCTGATCGAAGCCAACGACCCGGGTAACAAATTTGCCGTGCCCTACATGTACGGCACCATCCTGATCGGTTTCAACCCGGCCAAGGTCAAGGCTGCGCTGGGTGACAACGCACCGGTGAACAGCTGGGACCTGATCTTCAAGGAAGAGAACATCAGCAAGCTCAAGCAGTGCGGCGTGGCCCTGCTCGACTCACCTTCGGAGATCCTGCCGCTGGCCCTGCAACACCTCGGCCTGGACCCCAACAGCAAGAAGCCGGCGGACTACGCCAAGGCTGAAGCGCTGTTGATGAAGATCCGGCCGTACATCACCTACTTCCATTCGTCCAAGTACATGGCCGACATCGCCAACGGTGACATCTGCGTCGCGGTCGGGTATTCCGGCAGCTTCTCCCAGGCCGCCAACCGCGCCAAGGAAGCCAAGAACGGTGTGATCGTCGACATGCGCCTGCCCAAGGAAGGCGCGCCGATCTGGTTCGACATGCTCGCGATCCCCAAAGGCGCGAAAAACCCGGAAGACGCCTACACCTTCATCAACTACCTGCTGCAACCCCAGGTCATCGCACCGGTCAGCGACTTCGTCGGCTACCCGAACCCGAACAAGGACGCCACGGAAATGGTCGACCCGGCGATTCGCAACAACCCGAACCTGTACCCGACCGAAACGGCGATGAGCACGCTTTACACCCTGCAACCCTTGCCTCGCGATGCTGAACGGGCACGGACCCGGGCCTGGACCAAGATCAAGTCCGGGACCTGAAACACCCGGTGAATCAAAGACCCGCGCCATCGCGGGTCTTTTTTGGTCAACGGCTAATAGGGGGGGCTTTGATCTGCGCGGGTGGCAGCAATCAGGAACTCATCGCCATTTATCGCGGCGAGATCAGTCGCACACTCGCCGCCTCAGTGTTTTTCATAGATCAGCGGTTCATTTAAAAACCGGGAGGCCATCGTTCAATCCCGCCAGACCTGTCGCAACCGTGCCAGCGCCGACTCTATCGCTGGCTCTGGCACCGCTGCAAAACCCAATACCAGACCGGCGCGCTGATCGACTGGTGTCCTGGAGTCCGGTAGCCAATAGTTGCTCAAGCCATTGATCTCCACACCCACGCTTTCCGCTTGTTCGATCAGTCGCCGTTCGCGGGCCAGGCTGTCCACCGAAACCGTCATGTGCAGCCCGGCGGAGACGGTGGGCAGGCTACCCACTCCGGTCATCCCCGCCGGCCAGCCGCCCAGCAAACAATTGCGACGGCTGAGGGCGGCACGCCGCATCCGGCGAATGTGCCGCTGGAAATGCCCGGCGGCCATGAACTCGGCCATCACCGCTTGAGTGCTCACTTCGGAATGCCGCACATCCACCGCCCGACGCTGCGCGAATGCGTCCACCAGGCCCGGCGGCAGCACCAGATAACCCAGGCGCAGCGCCGGAAAAGCGACCTTGCCGAAGGTGCCGACATACAGCACCCGCCCATGGCGATCGAGTGCCGCCAGCGGCGCCAGTGGCGCACCGCTGTAACGGTACTCGCCATCGTAGTCGTCCTCGATGATCCAGCCCTGGTTGCCCTCGGCCCAGGCGAGCAGTTCCAGACGCCGGGCCAGACTCATGACCACACCGGTCGGGTATTGATGGGAAGGCGTAACGTAAGCCAGCCGGCAATCGCTCAACTGCGCCAAGGCGCTGCAGTCGATCCCCTCCTCATCCACCGGCACACCGTGCAGCTGCGCCCCGGCTACCGCAAAGGCATGGCCGGCAGCACGATAACCCGGATTTTCAATGCCCACCCCATCGCCAGGCTCCACCAGCAACTGTGCACAAAGGCTGATCCCCTGCTGCGCGCCACTGGTGATCACAATTTGCTCAGCGGCGCACTGCATCCCTCTCGAGCTGCGCAAGTAGGCAGCAATCAATCCGCGCAAGCGTTCATCACCTGCCGGGTCGCCATAACACAGCTGCTGTAAATCCGGCTTACGCCAGAAAGCCGCATTCAGCTTGGCCCAAACCTCGAACGGGAACAGATCGAACGCCGGCACGCCAACCCTGAATGCGCGCGGCGGACCACCGGGCGGCACAGCCAAATGATTCTTTTCAACGCGCCCCAAAGCACTGCTGTGGATAACTTTACTGGATGGAACAACAGGTAAATCCAGCCAATTTGTGGATAAGGTTGTGGGTAACCCTGTTGAAAACCCTGTGGATACTTTTGTGGATAATTTTTTCGCCGGCAACGCCGCCTGAGGCAATTGCGCCACGTAAGTCCCGTCACCCACACGCCCCTCGATGAAGCCTTCAGCGTAAAGCTGATCGTAGGCACGAACCACGCTGTTGCGGGAAATCGATAAGGCCGTAGCCAGATCGCGACTGGCCGGCAGTCGTGTGCCGCTGGCCAATCGTCCGTCGAGTACGCGTACCCGCAGCGCTTGATAGAGCTGTCGACTCAGGCCCTGGCGGCGGTCGAGTTCGATACCCGCCGGGTTGAACGACGAGGGAAGCGGCGTATTCGACATGACAATGGACCTATGAAATTGGTCATTAATGGCTCTTACAACAGACCAATAGCCTGCCTAGGATGAAGGCATTCGCCAAGGAATTTTCCATGTACCTGCCACTTTGACGCGTTAAGGAATGAACATGAGTCAGATCGACATCCGCCAGGTCACCGCCGACGATCACGCTGCCTGGCTGCCGTTGTGGCAAGCCTACTTGCGCTTCTACAACACCGAGCTGCCCGAGGCGGTCACTCAAAGCACCTGGCAGCGCCTGCTCGACCCGAGCGAACCGACCCACGGGGCGCTGGCCTGGGTCGACGGTAAAGCGGTGGGCATGGTGCATTTCATCTATCACCGCTCGAACTGGAGCATCGAAAACTCCTGTTACCTGCAAGACTTGCTGGTGACACCCGAAACTCGTGGCACCGGCGTCGGTCGGAAACTGATCGAATTCGTCTACAGCACAGCCAAGGCCGACGGTTGCTGCAAGGTCCACTGGCTGACCCACGAAACCAACGCCACCGCGATCCAGCTCTACGAGCGCATCGCCGAACGGCCCGGTTTCATCCAGTTTCGCAAAGCCCTTTAAGGTTCAAGGAGAACACCATGTCGACTTCACTCGCAGACTGGAAAGGCGTTCCGGCGCCCTCGGTCCAACTGATCGAAGGGCGTTTCATTCGCCTGGAAAAACTCGACCCGGCGCGTCACGCCGACGGTTTGTGGAAAGCCCTTGAAGGCCCGGGCTCGGACCCGAAACTCTGGGACTATCTGCCCTACGGTCCTTTCCCGGAACGCAGTGCGTTCAATGACTGGCTGAACAACCATGCGGCCAACAGCGATCCGTATTTCTTCAGTGTGATCGACCGTGTCAGCGGCGAGGTGCAGGGCCTGCTCAGCCTGATGTCGATCGTTCCTGCCCAGGGGCGTATCGAGATCGGCCATGTGACCTTCGGCGCACCGATGCAGCGTTCGCCGAAAAGTACCGAGGCGGTTTACCTGCTGGCCAGGGAAGCCTTTGCGTTGGGTTACCGGCGCCTGGAATGGAAGTGCAACAACGGCAACGCTCGCTCCAAGTACGCAGCAGAGCGGTTGGGATTCAGTTTTGAGGGGGTGTTCCGCCAGCACATGGTGGTCAAGGGTCAGAACCGTGACACGGCGTGGTATTCGATTCTGGATTCGGAATGGCCGGCGATTCAGGCGGGGTTCGAGCGGTGGTTGAGCGATGAAAACCAGACGGAATCGGGGCAAGTGCAAACGTTGACGGAGTGCCGGAGCTAAAAGCCTTAACGACAAAAGATCGCAGCCTTCGGCAGCGCCCACTGGCGCGCAGGAGCTGCCGAAGGCTGCGATCTTTTGATCTTTCTTTTTTACACCAGCTTTTGCGCCAACACCGCAATATGCTCCGGCCCGATCCCACAGCACCCGCCCAAATGGCTGGCTCCCCTCTTCTGCCAGTCAGCCGCCCACATCAGGTAACCCGGCGGGTCGAGATCGTCGCGTAGCGGATCCAGACCGTCGTTGGCCGTGGCCTCTTTCGGCTGCGGCGGGAAGGCGTTGGCGTATGCGCCAATGTGAATCTTCACCCCCAGGCGCTCGAAGGTTTCCCGCGCCGCATCAATCGCCGCCCCGATCACTTCCGGCTGGCTGCAGTTGAACAGCAAAGTCTCGACACCCAACTCAGCCGCCACCACAGCGGCCTCAGCCACCGGTTCACCGGAGCGCAAACGCGGCACTTCATCGGTGTCTTCATCTTTCAAGGTAAACGACAGCCAGAACGGTTTGCCGTCCTTCGGCAGACCGGCATGGATCGCCCGCGCTTCGACGATCGAACTCTGGGTTTCGGCCAGCCACAGGTCGACATGAGGCGCCAGACCATTGACCAGAGGGCTCAGCAGTTCAGTCACCCGAGCAGCGTCGAACAAGTCCGGGCGGTAGGAGCCGAATAACGGCGGCAATGAGCCGGCCACACGAATCGCTTGGCCCGAGGCATCGACTGCACGCCGAGCCAGCTCACCGGCCAACGCCGCAAGAGCCTGGCCTTCAGCCACGAAACGCTCCTCGCCAATGTGGAACGGCACCACCGCGTAACTGTTGCTGGTGATCACGTTGGCACCGCTTTCAATATAAGCCGCGTGCACCGCCTCCACCGCCTGCGGCGCTTCGCTCAAGGCCAGCGCCGACCACTCGGGCTGCCTGAACGGCGCCCCTCGGCGCTGCAGCTCCCGACCCATGCCACCATCCAGAATTACCGTCCCTGCGCCCATATGCTTTTCACTCATAAGCTTATGAAAATAACTCACTATCAGAGTCGTTCTTATAACTATTTAATACGCACCACTCGGTTAATAACAACCTCTTTTTTTTCAGGGATCAACTGTGAAATTTCAACCGCTGCTGGCCCTGGGCCTGACGATTCTGGCTGCCTCCACCCAAGCCTTTGCCGGCGCCACTCTGGATCGCATCGAGCAAAAGAAAGAACTGGTCGGCGTGTTGATGGAAAGCTATCCACCCTTCTCGTTCCTCAACGATCAAAACCAGCTCGACGGTTTCGACGTCGACGTGGCCAAGGCCGTGGCGGACAAACTGGGCGTCAAGCTGCGTCTGGAAACGCCGTCCTGGGATGTGATCGCCGCCGGCCGCTGGAGCGGGCGTTACGACATCTGCATCTGCTCCATGACCCCGAGCAAGGCCCGCGCCGAAGTCTTCGACTTCCCGGTCGAGTACTACGCCTCCCCTGCCGTGATCGTGGTCAATGCCAAGGACGATAGCATTCACAGCGCCAAGGACCTGAGCGGCAAGAAAGTCGGTCTCACCAGCGCCTCCAGCTATGAAAGCTACCTGAACAAAAACCTGGTGATCGAAGGCGCCGAAGACACCCAATTGCAGTATCCGTTCGAGAACGTGCAGATCGCCCCGTATGACACCGACAACGTCGCGTTCCAGGATCTGGGCCTGGGCGCTGGCGTGCGTCTGGACGCGATCCTCACCAACCTCGTCACCGCGCAACCGCGCCTGAACGAAGACAAGCGCTTCAAGCTCGCCGGCCAGCCGCTGTACTCGGAGCCGAACTCGGTGGCCATCGAAAAAGGTGACGCGCAGTGGGACGCCAAAGTGCGTGATGTGTTCGCTCAGTTGAAACAGGACGGCACCTTGAGCAAGCTGTCGCAAAAATGGATCGGCGCCGACATCAGCAAATGACTTCCTTCCCCAAACCTCCTCAGCCGCCGCAACCGGTGGCTGAGTCATTACTGCAACGGGTCTTCGGCTTCCGTACCCGGCTGTACCTGACCTGGGCGGCGATGTTCGGCTTGTTCGCCAGTTTCTTCCTGAGCTTCGACCTGAAGTTCTCGATCATCCTCGACAAACTGCCGAACCTGATCGGCCTGCACCTGGCGCCCAACGGCTTTCTGCAAGGCGCGGCACTGACGCTGTTCTTGTGCCTGTGCTCGATTGTGGCTTCGTCGCTGCTGGGCTTCATCACGGCCCTGGCTCGACTGTCGAAAAGCGCCGTGGCGTTCGGCATCGCAAGCTTCTATGCCTCGTTCTTTCGCGGCACGCCGCTGCTGATCCAGATATTGCTGATCTACCTCGGCTTGCCGCAATTGGGCGTGGTGCCGGGCGCCATCGCCGCCGGCATCATCGCCCTGTCGCTGAACTATGGCGCCTACCTGAGCGAAATCTTCCGCGCCGGCATCCTCGGCGTTCCCCACGGCCAACGCGAAGCATCGCTGGCCCTGGGCATGCGCGAAACCGTGATTTTCTGGCGCGTCACCCTACCCCAGGCCATGCGCGCCATCATCCCGCCCACCACCAACCAGTTCATCTCCATGCTCAAGGACTCGTCGCTGATCTCGGTGATGGGGGTTTGGGAAGTGATGTTCCTGGCGCAATCGTACGGGCGCTCGAGCTATCGCTATATCGAAATGCTGACGACGGCGGCGATCATTTATTGGCTGATGTCGATTGGACTGGAGCTGATTCAGGCGCGGATGGAACGGCACTACGGGAAGGCGTACGTAAGTCGATAGGAGCCGTCGAGAGCTGCGCTTTTTTTGATCCGCGACAGATGCATTTTTGCTGGAGCGCCAGCCCCCTTGTCCTGATTCACTGTAAGAAAAAGCGCCCAGTTCAAATGGGCAAAAAACAGCCGCCCTCAAGCGGCTGGCTATTTTCTACACAACCTGCTGACACCCCCCGCAAGCCCGCCGGAAGCAGCTGACATCGGCACCTATAGCCTCACTTTTAGAGTTTGGCCTCCCATCAAAAGAGGCCGTACTCGATGCCCGTTCAACACAAATACCGACCACAACACCTGGCGCTGGCCATTGCGCTTGCGCTGGGTTGCGCCGAATTTTCAAGCGCCCAACAACTACCCGCGCAAGCTGAGGCAACGAATATCGCTGAGGTAACCGGGCAGCTTGATACTGAGCCGCACCCGCTTACCCGGCTTCTAGCCTTTATCGAGGCGGACACCACCTTTCAAACGGTGATTGATGCGCCGCAGCCCGCTCGGCGAGGTGCTTCCCTGAGACCGGAAAATAGAGATGACCTCATCATCGTCAAAAATGGTGGAAGCTTCGAAGGTCGGGTCGATGGCGGCAAAGGAACCAACGTCATACAGCTTGATGCAACTGACGGTGGCCGATTGGGGAATACCCGCAACTTCAACGGCCTGTATGTTTCGCAGGGATCCTGGACGCTGACCAGTACCGGAGATTTCAACAAGGGTGTGGTGGTGCTCGATGACGGCATCCTGACCAATGACGGGAAAATCGAAGGTGGGGCGATTACGGTCGGAAAGCTCTTCAACAATGGCGACATCAAAGGTCATGTAACAGTCGCGCACGGCGGTACTTTTGCAGGTGCAGGCACCGTCGGTGGCCTGGATGTCTCCGGCCGCGTCAACGTCGATGGATTGCATGGCGCCCCAAGGGTCAAAGGCAATTTGAACCTGTCCAACTCAGCCATCCTGGCCTATGAGGTCAACCCCGACGGCCGTCACGAAACGATCAAAGTCGACGGCACCGCCAGCCTCGGCAATGCCACCCTGAAAATCGTCGCAGTATCGGGTGACTATCCGCAAACCACCCAGTACACCATTATCGAGGCCGACAAGGTCGATGGGCATTTTGGCAATATTGAAAACAATCTCGCATTCATGACGGCCACCCCGGACTATAGCGACGAAAAGGCCGTCCGCCTGACCTACGCTCGCAACGAAGTGCCTTTCGAGAGTCTCGCGACCAACAAAAACGGTCGGGAACTCGCCCGCAGTATTGAAGAACCCAAAGCCAGTCCGACGGCGCAGACACCTCCCAATACCGCGAACGCCGCTGTCACGGCCCTGCTTGCCTCCACCACCGAAACAGCCTCCCAGGCCATCGACCAGCTGGACGGCGGCAACAACGCCAACCTTGCGAAAGCGACCCTGAACAGTGACAGCCCAATCAGCGCGACCATGCTCTCGGCCATGCGTCAGCTGCACAGCGCCAGTAGCTACAGCAATTCCATCAGGCGCAATGCGCCACGCCTGGCCGCCGGCAGCGAAGACAATGGCCGAGTCTGGCTTCAAGCAATGGGTCACGGTGGAACGCTGGATCGCGACTACGACGCTCTGAAACACACAACCCACGGTCTGGTACTGGGAGCTGATTGGGGCATCGATGAAGAATGGCGCATCGGGGTGATGAGCGGAAAATCCGAAACGCGCCTGGACAGCCGCGGACTCGACGGCGATCTCGACAGCTGGCATTTGGGAGCTTATGCCCTGCGTCAAAACGGACCAATGTCCCTGCGCCTGGGTGCGACCTACAGCAGTCACGATGGCAGCACTAAACGCCGGGTTGCCTTCAAAGGTTTCAGCGACCGCCCCGAAGGCCGTTACGATGCCAACACCCAGCAGGCCTTTGCGGAATTGGGTTACAACCTGGGGCGGACGAACGTCAGCATCGAACCGTTTGCCAGCCTGGGCTACCAGCGCTATCAGCGCGACACTTACACGGAAAAAGGTGGCGCTGCGGCTCTGAAGGTACACGGTCAAACGCAGAACAATTTGAACAGCACGTTCGGCCTGCGGCTGGCGAAGCTCAACACTCTGGATAACGGCATGCAGCTGACGCCACGGTTCAGTGCCGGCTGGAAACATACTTACGGGGACGTCTACAGCGATACCCGCCAACGATTGGTAACGGGCGGAAAAAACTTCACCGTTTCCGGTGCGCCGCTGGATCGTGACAGCCTGCTGGTCGATACAGGGCTGGACCTTGGATTGTCAGCAAAACACACCCTGGGCATCGGACTCACTGGCGAGATCGGCACCGACAGCCGTAACCACGGCGTGACGGGTCAGTGGCGAATGAGTTTCTAACAGCCACAAACCCAGTGCGAAAAAAAAGGGGAGCACATGCCCCCCCGAGGTTTAAAGCGGTATATCGAGGCTGTTAACTCAGCCTTCGATCTCGATCAGGATCTCGCCCGGGTTCACCCGGTCGCCCTTGGCCACGTGGATGGCGGTGACTTTGCCGGTGATGGCCGACTGGACTTCGGTTTCCATCTTCATCGCCTCGGTGATCAGCACGGCCTGGCCGGCTTTCACGGTGTCGCCTTCCTTGACCAGCACGTCGACGATGTTGCCCGGCATGGTGGTGCTGACGTGGCCCGGTGCAGTGGCTTGCTTGCGCTTGCTGCTGCCGCCGCTGACGAATTCGTTGAGCGGTTCGAACACCACTTCTTCCGGCATGCCGTCGATGGACAGGTAGAAGTGGCGTTTGCCTTCAGCCTTGACGCCCACACCAGTGATGTCGACGCGGTAGGTTTCGCCGTGAACGTCGATGACGAACTCGGTCGGCACGCCTTCACCACCGGCCGAAGCCACACCGCCTGCTTCCGGAATCGGCAGCAGCACTTCCGGTGTCAGGGTGCCGGCTGCGCGTTCTTCGAGGAACTTGCGGCCGATGTCCGGGAACATGGCGTAGGTCAGCACGTCTTCTTCAGACTTGGCCACGGCGCCTATTTCGGCACGCAGCTTGGTCATCTCCGGCTTGAGCAGATCGGCCGGACGCACGTCGATCACCTCTTCGCTGCCGATGGCCTGACGACGCAGCTTTTCGTTCACAGTGCCCGGCGCCTTGCCGTAGCCGCCTTGCAGGTAAAGCTTCACTTCGTTGGTGATGGTCTTGTAGCGCTCGCCGGCCAGCACGTTGAAGAACGCCTGGGTGCCGACGATTTGCGAGGTCGGGGTCACCAGCGGCGGGAAGCCGAGGTCTTCGCGAACGCGCGGGATTTCAGCCAGCACTTCGCTCATGCGATTCAGGGCGCCCTGCTCTTTCAACTGGTTGGCCAGGTTGGAAATCATCCCGCCCGGAACCTGGTTGACCTGCACGCGAGTGTCGACGGCAGTGAACGCGCTTTCGAACTGGTGGTACTTCTTGCGCACGGCGTAAAAGTACAGGCCGATCTCTTGCAGTAGCTCCAGGTTCAGGCCGGTGTCGAACTCGCTGCCTTTAAGGGCGGCGACCATCGATTCGGTGCCCGGGTGGCTGGTGCCCCAGGCGAAGCTGGAGATCGCGGTGTCGATATGGTCGGCGCCGTTTTCGATGGCCTTGAGTTGGCACATCGCAGCCAGGCCGGCGGTGTCGTGGGAGTGGATGAACACCGGCAGCGATTGCTCGGCCTTCAGAGCCTTGACCAGTTCACCCGTGGCGTACGGGGTCAGCAGACCGGCCATGTCCTTGATCGCCACCGAGTCGCAACCCATGGCTTCCATTTGCTTGGCTTGCGCCACGAAAGCCTCGATGGTGTGCACCGGGCTGGTGGTGTAGGCGATGGTGCCCTGGGCGTGTTTGCCGGCAGCTTTCACCGCTTCAATGGCCACGCGCAGGTTACGCACGTCGTTCATGGCGTCGAAGATACGGAACACGTCGATGCCGTTGACCGCGGCCTTGGCGACGAAGGCTTTGACCACGTCGTCGCTGTAATGGCGGTAGCCCAGCAGGTTCTGGCCACGCAGGAGCATTTGCAGGCGCGTGTTAGGCAACGCGGCGCGCAGTTGGCGCAGACGCTCCCACGGGTCTTCTTTCAGGAAGCGTACGCAGGCGTCGAAGGTCGCGCCGCCCCAGACTTCCAGCGACCAGTAACCGACTTTGTCGAGTTTGTCGCAGATCGGCAGCATGTCTTCGGTGCGCATGCGGGTGGCGAGCAGCGATTGATGGGCGTCGCGCAGGATTGTGTCGGTAACGTGGATTTGTTTGCTCATTGTTCTATTCCTCACAGGCCTGCGTGGGCGGCGATGGCGGCGGCGATGGCCAGGGCCAGCTCTTCGGGTTTGCGCTTGATCGAGTAGTTGGTCAGTTCAGGGTGGCTTTCAACGAAGCTGGTGTTGAACTGGCCGCTACGGAATTCCGGGTTACGCAGGATTTCCTGGTAGTACGCGGCGGTGGTCTTGACCCCTTGCAGACGCATGTCGTCGAGGGCCCGCAGGCCACGGTCCATCGCCTCTTCCCAGGTCAGCGCCCAGACCACCAGTTTCAGGCACATCGAATCGTAGAACGGCGGAATGGTGTAGCCGGTATAGATCGCTGTGTCGGTGCGCACGCCGGGACCGCCGGGCGCGTAGTAACGGGTGATCTTGCCGAAACTCGGGAGGAAGTTGTTTTTCGGGTCTTCGGCGTTGATCCGGAACTGCAGCGCGAAACCACGGTGCAGGATGTCTTCCTGTTTCACCGAGAGCGGCAAACCGGATGCGATGCGGATCTGCTCGCGAACGATGTCGATGCCGGTGATTTCTTCAGTGATGGTGTGTTCCACCTGCACCCGGGTGTTCATCTCCATGAAGTACACCTCGCCCTCGGCGAGCAGGAACTCCACGGTACCGGCGTTCTCGTAACCCACGGCCTTGGCTGCACGAACCGACAGGTCGCCGATGTAGGCGCGCTGTTCCGGAGTCAGTTGCGGGCTCGGAGCGATCTCGATCAGCTTCTGGTTGCGACGCTGGATCGAGCAGTCACGCTCGAACAGGTGCACCACGTTGCCGAAGCTGTCGCCGAGGATCTGCGCTTCGATGTGTTTCGGGTTTACGATGCATTTTTCCAGGAACACTTCCGCCGAACCGAAAGCCTTGGTGGCTTCGGAAATCACTCGCGGAAAGGCTTGTTCGAGTTCTTCGCGACTGTTGCAACGACGAATGCCGCGGCCGCCACCACCGGAGGTAGCCTTGAGCATCACCGGGTAACCGATGCGGTCGCCTTCGGTCAGGGCCTCTTCGATGCCCGACACGTTGCCTTCGGTGCCCGGTGTGACCGGCACGCCGGCCTTGATCATGCTGCGGCGCGCTTCGGTCTTGTCGCCCATGCGGCGAATGACTTCCGCCGACGGGCCGATGAATTTGATTCCGCGTTCGGCGCAGATGTCCGCCAGCTCGGCATTTTCCGAAAGAAAGCCGTAGCCGGGGTGCAACGCATCGCAACCGGTTTCCACCGCCAGGTTCACCAGCTTGCGCGGGTTCAGGTAGCCGGCCAATGGCTCGGCACCGATGCTGTGGGCCTCGTCCGCACGCTTCACATGCAAAGCATGACGGTCGGCGTCGGAATAGATCGCGACCGAGCGAATGCCCATTTCGGCGCAGGCGCGCACGATTCGTACGGCAATCTCACCACGGTTGGCAATCAGGATCTTTTTTATCACTTGGAGGTTCCCTTGAGCCGGTGGCACCCACGACCCGATTAGACAGGTCGACGCGTGACCAAATGTTTCAATTCAGTCGCAGCTCCACACTAGCTGTCGCAAGGGATTAACAAAAATGAATAATAATTGGGTCAGACATAAGCAAAGACTTATAGTTGAGTCATCGACCTTCGCTCAGGATTTATAGAAAATGCGTAAGTCATTGATGCGTATGACATTGCGTCAATTGCAGATCTTCAATGAGGTGTGCGATTTAAGGTCCTACAGCCGCGCTGCCGACGAAATGTCTCTCACACAACCTGCCGTGAGCCTACAGATTCGTCAACTTGAAGAGCTGATCGGTCAGCCCTTGTTCGATTATGTCGGCAAAAAACTCTACATGACCGAGGCGGCCGAAGCGCTGCAGCGCGCCAGCCGGGACATTTTCGGCCGCCTGGAAAACCTCGATATGCAGCTGTCGGACATGCAAGGCTCATTGCAAGGTCAGCTGAAACTGGCGGTGGAGTCCAGCGCCAAGTATTTCGTGCCGCACCTGTTTGCCGCGTTCAAGCGCCAGCACCCGGAAGTGAACCTGCACCTGACGGTGGTCAACCGTGGCCAGGTCATCCGGCGCCTGTCGGATAACCGCGATGATCTGGTGATCATGTCGATGGTCCCCCAGGACATGGGGCTGGAATTCCTGCCGTTCCTCAACAACCCGATTGTAGCCGTGGCGCCACCGGATCATCCGCTGTGCCACATGGGTCCATTGCGCTTGCAGGATCTGGAACCCTACACGCTGCTGCTGCGCGAACCCGGTTCCGGCACGCGACTGGCCTGCGAGGAGTATTTCAAAGAGAAGCGCGTGCACTTCACCCAGACCCAGGAGGTCGCCTCGGCGGAAGCTCAGCGTGAATGCGTGCTGGCGGGTCTGGGCCTGGCGCTGCTGACGCGCCACGCCCTGAACCTTGAGTTGGCGACCGGTGGCCTGATCGAGCTGCCGGTCGAAGAGCTGCCGCTGCTGCGTAGCTGGTGCCTGGTGCAGGCCAAGGCCAAACGGCTATCGCCGGTGGCCCACGCATTCCTTGCGTTTATCCGCAGCGAACGAGCGCAAATCAGCGCACTGGTTGAGCGTTTCGACGGGAAGTTACCGGTGCTGCCTGCCAGTAGTTGAGTTCGAGGTCGTCGGGAAATTCGCCGATTTCGGCCAGAAGCTGGCGGCGCTCGCAGCGATCTTCGATGGCGCGGCGAAATTCCATGCGGCGCTGGTCTTCTTGCTGACGACGGGTTTTGACGGCGCTGTTGCGTTCTTCGTAGGGCTGGGCCATTTCGAGTCTCCCAAGGCGAGTACGGGAGTTTCAAGATAGGCGCGAGGGATGACGGTTTGGCGGCGGGAGGGTTACAGAACGATGAAACTCACTGGCTGACCGCGAACCTGTGGCGAGGGAGCTTGCTCCCGCTGGGTCGCAAAGCAGCCCTAAGATTTTGCGACTGCTGCGCAGCCGAGCGGGAGCAAGCTCCCTCGCCACAATTGCAGCCAGAATCAATCGTCCAGCGCTTTTACTGACTTTGGCGACAACCGCAAGCTGCGAAGGCTGCGCTTGACGCTTTTCAAGTGATTGACCAGGCTCGGCCCACGGGCCATGGCCACGCCCATCGCCAACACATCGATCACTACCAGGTGGGCGATGCGCGACGTCAGCGGCGTGTAGATTTCAGTGTCTTCGTGCACGTCGATCGCCAGGTTAACGGTCGACAGCTCGGCCAACGGTGTCTGGCTCGGGCACAGGGTGATCAGCGTGGCGCCGCTTTCGCGCACAAGATTGGCGGTGATCAACAGGTCCTTTGAGCGACCGGACTGGGAAATGCAGATCGCCACGTCGGTCGGCTTCAAGGTCACCGCCGACATCGCCTGCATGTGCGGGTCGGAATACGCCGCCGCAGTCAGCAACAAACGGAAGAACTTGTGCTGGGCATCCGCCGCCACCGCACCCGACGCACCGAAGCCGTAGAACTCGACACGCTGGGCCTGGGACATCGCGGTCACGGCTTTCTGCAACGCTACCGGGTCTAGTTTCTCGCGAACTTCCATCAGGGTGTGCAGGGTGGTGTCGAAGATTTTCAGGCTGTAGTCGGCAACCGAATCGTCTTCATGGATCGCGAATTGCCCGAAGCTCGCGCCGGCCGCCAGGCTCTGCGCCAGCTTCAGTTTCAAATCCTGGAACCCGGAGCAACCGATGGCGCGGCAAAACCGCACGATGGTCGGCTCGCTGATGCCTACGCTGTGGGCCAGGTCGGCCATGGAACTGTGCATCACCGCCGCAGGATCAAGCAGCACGTGGTCGGCGACCTTGAGCTCCGACTTGCGTAACAGGTGGCGTGACTGGGCGATGTGTTGCAGCAGATTCAAGGGGCTGGACTCTTTGTCATTGGCAGGTGCCGGGGATGTAGCACGCTTGTAGTTATACTACATGAATCGGCTTTTTGCCTGCTCAATGCGTAACTCAATGTCCCCGTATCACGCGACATATGCTCCATGTAGCACCTACGAGGTTTTTTCGTCCGCGCGCAACAGCTCAGCCAGGTCTGCAGCCTCAACCGGACGGCTGATCCAATAACCCTGCACTTCATCGCAATGCTCGACCTTCAGAAACTCCAGCTGCTCCGGCCGTTCGACGCCTTCGGCCACCACTTTCAACGACAGGCCGTGGGCCATGGCAATAATCGCCCGGGTGATCGCCGCATCCTCGCTGCTCTCTCCCAGACCACGGATAAATGCCTGATCGATCTTCACGTAGTCCACAGGAATACGTTTGAGGTAGCTCAGAGACGAATACCCGGTACCAAAATCGTCGATCGCCAGCTTCACCCCCAGATCGCGCAATTGCTGGAAGGTCGCGATGATGTGCTCGACGCTGTCCAGCAACTGGCTTTCGGTAAGTTCCAGCTCCAGATAGTGCGGCGCCAGACCGGTTTCCTCCAGCACCTGGCGCACCAGGCTGACCAGTTTCCCCTGACGCAGCTGATGCACCGACAGATTGACCGACACCCGAATCGGCTCAAGCCCCTGACGTTGCCATTCGCAGGCTTGCCAGCAGGCCTGACGCAATACGAACTCGCCGATAGCGTTGATCAGGCCGGTTTCCTCGGCCAGACCGATGAAATCCCCCGGCGGTACCTGGCCAAGGGTCGGGTGATTCCAGCGCACCAGCGCTTCGGCGGCATTCAACCGGCCGGTGGCTAGGCAGAGTTTCGGTTGATAAAACACCTTCAACTGCTTTTCTTCGATGGCTTTGCGCAATTGGTTCTCAAGCTGCAAACGCTCGAGCGTGCTGGCCTGCAAGCTGTCGGTGTAGAACTGGAAGTTGTTGCCGCCCAAGTGTTTGGCATGCTGCATGGCCATGTTCGACTGGCTGACCAGCGCGGAAATCTCCCGTGCGGTGTCCGGCAACAGGCTGATGCCCATGGACGCGCTCATCACCAGTTCATGCCCCTCGACAGTGATCGGCAAACGCAGCTTGGTCGACAATCGGGTCGCCACGCGCGCCAGGCTCGACAGGTTGCCGTAGGCGTCGAACAGCACCGCAAATTCATCGCCGGACAACCGGGCGATGGTGTCTGCTTCCGGCAACGCATTGACCAACCGCCGGGCCATTTTCTGTAACAGCTGATCGGCGATTTCGTGGCCGAGGCTGTCGTTGAGCAACTTGAAGCGATCCAGATTGATGTGCAGCAGCGCCAGGCTGCGCCGACCGCCCTGACGCACCCGCTGATGAGCCTCGCTTAGTCGTTCACGGAATAACGAACGGTTGGCCAGCCCCGTGAGCTCGTCGTAATGGGTGAGGTAGCGCATGCGCTCTTCGGATTCACGCCGAGCGGACAGATCGGCGAAGAAGCCGACGATATGACTGACATTTCCCCGCAAATCGCGTACGGCATTCAGTTGCAGCCACTGCGGATACAACTCGCCATTCTTGCGGGTCTCGACCAACTCGCCCTGCCAACTACCGTGCTGCTCCAGCGCCTGACGAATCGCCGCGTAATGCCGACGAGCGTCGCGGCTGCAAGGCAAATCGACCACGTTGCGCCCGAGCATGTCGTCGATTTCATAGCCAGTTACCCGACTGAAAGCCTGATTGACCGCGATCAGTGCGTAATTCGGGTCGAAAATCACGATGCCTTCGCTGGCCGCCTCGAACACCGTCGCCGCCAGCTGGCGCTGTTCTTCCAGGTGCTTGCTGGCGCTGATATCGCGACGGGTGCCGACCATGCGGATCACCCGGCCGTTTTCACTACGCTCGACCGCTCGACCACGGTCCTCGATCCAGACCCAATGGCCATCGCCATGTCGCACCCGGTACTCGATCTGATAATCCTCGGTGCGGCCCTTCAAATGCTCGACCAGCGCCCGCCTCAGCGCTGGCAAGTCGTCGGGATGCAGCCTCGGCTTGAGGTGGCGGAGCATCGCCGTCACGTATTCCGGCTCCAACCCGAACAACTCCTGGAGCTGAGTGTGATGAACTTCGTCGGTCTGCAGGTTCCAGTCCCACAAACCGAGCTCACTCGCTTTCAACGCCAGCGCCAGCCGCGCTTCGCTCTTGCTCAAGGCCTGGTTGGCCGCATCCAGCTCCAGACTGCGTTGGGCAACCCGGTTTTCAAGGTCGACCTGGGTTTCGCGCAATTCTTCTTCGGCGCGACGACGCTGGTCGATTTCCCTGGCCAGTTCGTGATTGAGTTGCTCGCTGCGACTTTGCGCCTGCTGCAAGTGCTCGATCAGCGCCTGATTTTGAAAACGCCGCAACAAACCCTGATTGATCAACCGATTGACCTGCCAGGCGACCACGCTCAACGAGCCCAGAAGAATCAGCCCGAACCAGCCCCAGCCCTGCTCCTGTTCATCGCCGCCCCAGAACAGATAGCCGATGGCGGGCAACAGACAGGGCAAGGTAAAGGATAGAAATGCTGGCAGGCTGACCGCATAAGCGACGCTGGCCGAAAGGGCTGCGGCGCCGATCAGACCGAATACCCAGGCTTGCTGGATGAAATTGTCAGCGGGCACCAGTGCAATGCCGGCACCGGCCAGCGTCAGGCCGGTCATCGCCGAACCGAGCAGAAACATGCGACGCCAGATCGGATGAGCCTGACGGTTGGGAATCGCCGAATCGAAGGCCGCGACCTGAATCACCCGCAACGCCACCAGCGACAATAACCAGACCAGCCAGACACTGACCACGAAGTAGCGTTGCGGGCTCCAGAGCAACCCGGCGCAGACCAGACCGTTGATCAACATGAAAAGCGTCGGCAAGAGCGAGCCCTGGTACAGCAGACGCGTGCGTTCGACCGCCATCTCCATGGCGTACTGTTTGCGGATAGCCCGAGGCTCCACGGAGGGGCCCGACAGGTCGGAGCTGAGGGTCATAGGCGATGTTCTTGTTCTTATAGTTGAGCATGCGAGCCCGAATTGTGGACGGAGCATACACAAGCAAATGCCCGGACCAAACTGCCTCAGGTCATAAAATAGACAAAAGTTTTAGTCGCCCGCATCCGGGGTAAAAGCCGCCAGGCGAGCCCCGCCCCTGCTTGCAGCCAGTGACCGACCGGTCGTCATCGGTGCTTCTTTCATCGGCTAATGCAAAGCTCGGTTTGCCCGGTGTGACGTCGCACCCTAGAATGCCCCGATGCGCGATGATCTCTCCCTTCTGCTGAACTCCCTCAACGATGCCCAACGCCAGGCCGTAGCTGCCTCCGTGGGTCGTCAGTTGGTCCTGGCCGGTGCTGGCTCCGGTAAAACCCGAGTGCTGGTGCACCGTATCGCCTGGTTGATCCAGGTCGAAAACGCCTCGCCCCACTCCATTCTGTCGGTGACCTTCACCAACAAGGCCGCTGCCGAGATGCGTCATCGCATCGAGCAGCTGATGGGTATCAACCCGGCCGGCATGTGGGTCGGCACCTTCCACGGCCTGGCACACCGCTTATTGCGGGCGCACTGGCAAGAGGCGGGCCTGAGCCAGACCTTCCAGATTCTCGACAGCGACGACCAGCAACGGCTGGTCAAGCGGGTGATCCGCGAGTTGGGCCTGGACGAGCAACGCTGGCCGGCCCGGCAAGCCCAGTGGTTCATCAACGGGCAGAAAGACGAAGGTCTGCGTCCACAACATATTCAAGCCAGCGGCGATCTGTTCCTGGCGACCATGCGCAGCATTTATGAAGCCTACGAGGCTGCGTGCCTGCGTGCCGGCGTCATCGACTTCTCCGAACTGCTGCTGCGCGCCCTCGATCTGTGGCGCGACCACCCGGGGCTGCTCGCCCATTATCAGAAGCGCTTCCGGCACATTCTGGTGGACGAGTTCCAGGACACCAACGCCGTGCAGTACGCCTGGCTGCGTCTGCTGGCCAAGGGTGGCGACAGCCTGATGGTGGTCGGCGACGACGATCAGTCGATCTATGGCTGGCGCGGCGCGAAAATCGAGAACATCTATCAGTATTCCGACGACTTCCCGGATGCCGAGATCATTCGTCTGGAGCAGAACTACCGCTCCACCGCCGGGATCCTCAAGGCCGCCAACGCCCTGATCGCCAACAATACCGGGCGCATGGGCAAAGAGCTGTGGACCGATGGTGGCGAAGGCGAAGCGATCAATCTGTACGCCGCGTTCAACGAACACGATGAAGCACGCTACGTGGTTGAAACCATTGAAAGCGCGCTGAAAACCGGCTTGGCTCGCAGTGATATCGCGATTCTGTACCGCTCTAACGCCCAATCGCGCGTTTTGGAAGAAGCCTTGCTGCGCGAGCGCATCCCGTACCGCATTTATGGTGGTCAGCGCTTCTTCGAACGGGCAGAAATCAAGAACGCCATGGCGTATCTGCGTTTGTTGGAAGGCCGTGGCAACGATGCGGCCCTTGAGCGGGTGATCAACGTTCCGGCCCGTGGCATCGGCGAAAAAACCGTCGAAGCGATTCGCGATCATGCGCGCCACAGCGACGTGTCGATGTGGGAAGCCATGCGTCAGCTGGTGGCCAACAAGGGCCTGACCGGGCGCGCTGCCGGTGCACTTGGGGCGTTTATGGAGCTGATCGAGAACCTCGCCGCCAAGTGCATGGAAATGCCACTGCACCTGATGACCCAGACCGTCATCGAGCAGTCGGGGCTGATCGCCTACCACCAGGCGGAAAAAGGCGAGAAAGGCCAGGCCCGGGTAGAAAACCTTGAGGAACTGGTCAGCGCCGCGCGCAACTTCGAAAACCCGGAAGAGGACGAAGAGCAATCGCCACTGGCGGCATTCCTCGGCCACGCCTCGCTGGAGGCCGGGGACACCCAGGCCGACGAGCACGAAGACAGCATTCAGTTGATGACCCTGCACAGCGCCAAGGGCCTGGAATTCCCTTACGTGTTCCTGGTGGGCATGGAAGAAGGCCTGTTTCCGCACAAAATGAGCCTGGAAGAGCCCGGTCGCCTTGAAGAAGAGCGTCGTCTGGCCTATGTCGGTATCACCCGGGCGATGCAGAACCTGGTGCTGACGTATGCTGAAACCCGACGCTTGTACGGCAGCGAGACCTACAACAAGGTGTCGCGTTTCGTACGTGAAGTGCCGAAAGGCCTGATCCAGGAAGTGCGACTGTCCAACAGTGTCAGCCGTCCGTTCGGCGGAGGCCAGCAGCAGAGTTCCAGCAGCCTGTTCGGCGGCAGCGAGATCCCGGACACCGGGTTCAGCCTCGGCCAGACTGTGCGGCATTCGGTGTTCGGCGACGGTGTGATCCTGAATTTCGAAGGCGCCGGTGCTCAGGCGCGGGTGCAGGTGAACTTCAGCGAAGGCAGCAAGTGGCTGATGCTCGGTTACGCCAAGCTGGAAGCGATCTAAAACCTGCCAGTGATTTACTGTGGGGGCGAGCCTGCTCGCTCCCACAAGGTTCTGTGTTTCAGATTGATCTTATAAAAGGCGCAATAACATGGGCTCGGGTTTCTTTTCTTCCTGGACATTCTGGGCCCTGATGTCGGCGGCGTTTGCCGCCATGACCGCGATTTTCGCCAAAATCGGCATCGAAAACGTTAACTCGGACTTCGCCACGCTGCTGCGCACGGTGGTGGTTTTGGTCAGCCTGGCCTTGATTTTGTACGCCACGGGCCAATATCAGTCATTAGGATCGATCTCGGCCAGGAGCTACCTGTTCCTGCTGCTGTCGGGACTGGCCACCGGTGCCTCGTGGATCTGCTACTTCCGCGCGTTGAAACTGGGGCCGGCCTCGTTGGTCGCTCCGGTGGACAAGCTCAGCGTGGTGCTGGTGGCGGTGCTCGGCGTAATCCTGCTGGGTGAAAAACTCGACCTGCGCCAATGGAGCGGAATCGGCCTGATTACGGCCGGTGTCGTCATGCTGGCGCTGCGGCGCTAAGCATCCTTCCTACAGAAGCTGTCCACTCGTCCTACAGACTAACGCTAACAGGCCTTATTGCGCTGACTGAAGCTGAACACAACCTGTCAGGCAAAAGCCCGAAACACTCTGCCGCTAGCCAGTAACACTTCAGCTGTGCAACATGGCGCGCGTGCCATCCACAAATGGGAATTCCCTTTATGAAACGTTTTCTTAGCATCGCCATGGCGTTGTGCATCGGCCTGACGATGAGCCTGGACGCCAACGCCAAGCGCTTTGGTGGCGGCAAGAGTGTCGGCGCTGCGCCGACTCACCAGACCAGCCAAATGGCTCCTTCTTCTCCTGGCGTGGGCGGTGCAGCCGCCACTGCCGGCGCGGCCGGTGCCGCTGGCGCTGCCGCCAAGGCCGGCGGTGCTTCGCGTTGGCTCGGCCCTCTGGCCGGTATCGCGGCCGGTGGCCTGCTGGCTTCCATGTTCATGGGCGGCGGCTTCCAGGGCATGCAGTTCTTCGACATCCTGATCATGGCGGTCATCGCCTTCCTGGTCTTCCGCTTCATTGCCGCTCGTCGTCGCAAACAGCAGGAGCATATGGCTCCGGCCGGCGCGCCGATGCAACGTGAAGTGTTCGAGCAGAAGCCAGCCATGGGTTCGATCTTCGGCGGTTCGGCTGCACCTGTTGCCCGTCCGGTGATCAATGCTCCGGCCTGGTTCAACGAACAGCGCTTCGTTGAAGCCGCGCGCAACCATTTCCAGTCCCTGCAACAGCACTGGGACGCCAACGAAATGGACAAGATCGCCGAGTTCGTGACCCCGCAACTGCTGGAGTTCCTCAAGCGCGAACGTGCCGACCTGGGCGACGGCTTCCAGTCGACCTACATCGACAACCTCCAGGTACAACTGGACGGCGTTGATGACCGTGCGGACAAGACCATCGCCACCCTGACCTTCAGCGGCGTGTCGAAGACCTCGCGTTTCGACCAGGGCGAAGTGTTCAGCGAAAGCTGGAACATGGAACGTCCACAGGGCGAAAACCAGCCTTGGCTGGTCGCAGGTATCCGCCAGAACAGCTGATAACTCCGCGTTTCGCATGCTGTAATGAAAACCCCGGCTCTGCCGGGGTTTTCTATTTCACGGTTGCATCTATAGCGAGCTACTGTATAAACCGCCCAAACTAAACCGCGCCATCAAGCAAGAGGATCCCGGACGTGGAAGAAATCATCGAACAACTGCGTGAAGCCAACGAACCGGTACCGGTCCCCTTGGAGTTGCCCGACGAAGATCTGCTGGTAGAAATCGAAGAGCAACTGTTCATCGACATTCCCTTCGTATTCAGAGAATTTCTGCTGACCGTCAGCGATGTAGTCTACGGCAGCCTGGAGCCGGTGACCGTCACCGACCCGCAATCCCACACCTACCTGCCGGACGTTGCCGCCAACGCCTGGGACGCTGGTGTTGATCGCAGCCTGATCCCGATCTGCCAGGACGGTGACAACTACTACTGCGTCGAAGAAGACGGCACCGTGGTGTTGTGGCTGGCCGAAGAAGAGTTACTCGCCGAAGAAACCTGGGAATCGGTCTGGCACTGGGCACGGGACGTCTGGCTGGAAAGCTGATGTACCCCTGCACGATTTTTTGTAGCAGCTGGCGCAGCCTGCGTTCGGCTGCGAAGCAGTCGTAAACCCTGACACCCGGTTAACCTGAATCACCTCGTAGCCTGATTGGCGACTGCTGCGCAGTCGAACGCAGCCTTCGGCAGCTGCTACAGGGACTCGTCACGCTCAATGCTCGGACGAATCCTTGTGGTTATCCAGGGTTTCCAGCAAGGCCACCTGCATCCGCGTATGCACGCGGATGAACCAGCGCCAGAGCAGCGCCGCTATCGCAGCCGCGACCACGACAATCAGCACCAGCAACTTGTTGGTCGGCAGAATACTGGCCGACAAGGCCGCCAGCAGCAGGAAAATCACCAGCAGCGAGAGGATCGGGATCACTTCGGCGATCACCCGACGCACTCGCTGCGTGTGGCGGCCGGCCATCTCCGACTTCACCCCCATTTCTGCCAGCAGCATCGACAGCGCCTTGAGCTTGCGATAGGCGGCGATCAGGAACGGCAGCGACAACAGCAACGCCCCACCCCAGATCAACGCTTTCTGCCAGCTCGGGTCGCTGATCCAGTCTTGCAGGTAAACGGACATGCGCTCGGCGAAGAAGGCGCCCGATAAAAAGATCGCAACCACCAGCGCCAGATTAACCCCCACCTGCAACAGAATCCGCCGAATCATCGACGCCAACAGCGCGCCCTCGCCCTGAGGCTGGATGCTGCGCAGCCATTCGCCATACATCCCCAGCACACGAGCCAGGCGCTGCGGCATCACGGCAGCAAGCTTGATCGACAGCGGATCGGCCGCGCGGATCAGATAGGGCGTCAACAACGTGGTGATCACCGAGACGGCCACAGCCACCGGATAGAGAAAGCTGCTGGTGACCTGCAGCGTCATGCCCAGCGCGGCGATGATGAAAGAGAATTCGCCAATCTGTGAAAGCCCCATCCCCACGCGCAGTGAGGTGCGTCCGTCATTGCCGGCGATAAACGCGCCAAGGCCGCAGGACAGCATCTTGCCCAGCACTACCGCCACAGTGATCACCGCAATCGGCCAGGCGTATTGCAGCAGGATCATCGGGTCGAGCATCAGGCCGATGGCGACGAAGAAGATGGCACTGAACAGGTCGCGAACCGGCTCGATCAACTGCTCGATCTTCAGTAGCTGGCGCGATTCGGCCATGATCGCACCGATCAGGAACGCGCCGAGAACCATGCTGTATTCAAGCTTGACCACCAGCAGGCAGAAGCCGAAACACAGGCCCAGCACGGTAATCAGCAACATCTCATTGCTTTCGAATTTCGCCACATAGGCCAGTAGTCGCGGCACCAGCAGAATACCGATGACCAGTGCGACAATCATGAACAGGGAAAGCTTGCCGACGGTGGAAAAGACTTCGCCGGAACTGACCGTGCCGCTGACGGCGATGCTCGACAGCAAGGCGATGATGCCGATACCGAGGATGTCCTCGACGATCAGTACGCCGAAGATCAACTGCGCAAAACGCTCGTTCTTCATCTTCAGGTCGTTGAGCGCCTTGACGATGATGGTGGTCGAGGAAATCGCCAGGATCGCGCCGAGGAACAGCGAATCCATGGTATTCCAGTCGAACCAGCGGCCGATTTCGTAGCCGATCCAGATCATCAGGACGATTTCCAGGAAAGCCGCGATAAACGCCGTGGCACCGACCTTGAACAGCTTGCGCAGGCTGAACTCCAGCCCCAGGCAGAACATCAGGAAAATCACCCCGAGCTCGGCGAGGGTCTTGATGGTTTCTTCGTCGTGGATCAGGCCGAAGGGCGGCGTGTGCGGGCCGATAATGAAACCGGCGACGATGTAGCCGAGCACCACCGGTTGTTTGAGACGATGAAAGAGCACGGTCACCACACCCGCGATCAACATGATCACTGCCAGATCCTGAATGAAACTGATGGCATGCATGGTGTGTGGCTCCTTCGGGGGTGGGCTTTTGAAGGGTAACACCACGACTTCCGGCGCAAAGACGGTGCAATATATGGAAACAGATCGCTTCGGGCGTGACGGCGCCTCCCCGCCCGGCGTCCCGATAACTGTTGGTTTGAAAAACACCGACAAGCACCCACAGAGGTGCCCCCCAAACCCTGCCTTGAACCCGTGAGTACGTTATGGAACCCGGAAACGCCCAGCTGTCGATGACGGTATTGATGACCCCCGACATGGCCAACTTCTCTGGCAATGTCCACGGCGGCACCCTCCTCAAATACCTCGATGAAGTGGCCTACGCTTGCGCCAGCCGGTATGCCGGCCGTTACGTAGTGACCTTGTCGGTGGATCAGGTGATCTTCCGCGAGCCGATTCATGTCGGTGAGCTGGTGACCTTTCTGGCCTCGGTCAACTACACCGGTAATACCTCGATGGAAGTGGGCATCAAGGTCGTGACCGAGAACATTCGCGAGCGCTCGGTGCGCCACACCAACAGCTGCTTCTTCACCATGGTCGCGGTGGATGACCAGCGTAAACCGGCCTCCGTCCCGCCACTGCAACCGCAGAACAGCGAAGACAAGCGTCGGTACATGCAGGCCCAGCAGCGTCGGCAGATTCGTCAGGAACTGGAAAAGCGCTATCAGGAAATCAAGGGCGACGCTTAAAGCAAAAGATCGCAGCCTGCGGCAGCGCCCACAGACACGCGGGAGCTGCCGAAGGCTGCGATCTTTTCTACCGCCACACCGTTACAAACTGATCGCTACCGCCTCGAACCGCACCCGGGGATGGGCGATCCGGTCCTGCGCCCGCACCAGTTCCAGCTCATAGCTGGCACACGCCTGGGTTTCCAGCAGCACTTCATGCACCGCCGCCGCGGTGAATTCGAAGGCGCTCAGCAGACTGTCACCCAGCAGCACACGCGCCAGGAACAGCCCGGAAGTCAGATCGCCAACGCCCACCGGCTGACGCGGGAACGCCAGCAACGGCCGACGCAAGTGCCAGCTGCCTTCAGCGGTCACCAGCAACATCTCGAAGCCATCCGTCAGTTTGCCGGGATAGTCCAGATGCTTGACCAACACCGCCTTCGGACCGCGCGCCAGCAGCGCCCGCGCCATGGCCAGGCAATCGAACAGTGACTGCGCCTTGCGCCCCGAGAAGCTGTTCAGCTCCAGCTGATTCGGGCACATGAAATCGGCTAACGCCGCCGCCTCTTCCAGCAGGAAATCGCTGACTTCGGCTGGAACACTGCAGCCCTTCTCCGGATGGCCCATCACCGGATCGCAGAGGTACAAGGCTTTGGGATTGATCGATTTGATTCGCTCCACTCCCGCCAGAATCGCCCGCCCTTGGGCCGCGCTGCCGAGGTAGCCGGACAACACGGCGTCGCAGTTGCCCAGTTCGCCAATCGCCGCGATGCCCTCCACCAACTCCGGAATCTGATGCGGGGCCAGCACTTCCCCGGCCCACTGGCCATATTGCGTGTGGTTGGAGAACTGCACGGTATTGAGTGGCCAGACGTTCACCCCGACCCGCTGCATCGGGAAAACCGCGGCGCTGTTGCCAGCGTGGCCGAACACCACATGGGACTGGATGGCGAGCAGATGGGGCGTACGTTTCATGCGGTGAGTTTTCCATAAACCGATTGAAATTCGAGCCGCGCAGTATGCGACTAAACGCAGCCTGTACGACAGACCAGAGACGCAGTTAAGCTGACACTATCTTGTTGGAGCACCCTGTTGATGCTGACCCTAGGAAATATCTTCGTGCTGATGCTGCTCGCCACCGGTGGCGCATGGCTGTGGCACAACCACGGCTTGCGCGAACGCGCACTGGAGCGGGTTCAGCAGCATTGCGCCAAGCTGCGGATCGAGTTGCTGGACGGCAACGTAGCCTTGAAGAAGATCGCTTTCATTAAAGACGCCAACGGCCGTCGGCGCCTGGCCCGTGTGTATAGCTTCGAATTTACCGTGACCGGCGAAACCCGCCACAACGGCACCATCACTCAGTTCGGCGCCCATAGCGCACAGATCGAGCTCGCGCCCTACCCAATGCCATTCGACGACACACCGCCGGTGGTCGAAGTCGCAAAACCCAGCGCCGAGGTGATTGAATTGAGCCAGTGGCGGCAAGAACACACCAAGTGGCGTCCCTGAAGATCAAAAGATCGCAGCCTGCGATTTTTTGATCTTCAAACCGACCGGCAATCGGCCAGATCTCTTTGCAGCGACTCAACATCCTGCACTTCACTGAAAATCAGCTCGATGCGCGAATCCCGTCGCCATTCGCTGGGTTGCCAATCCAGTAACGAGTTATTCAGCGCGTTGGCCGACACCCAACCTTCGACGCTGTGGATAACCAGCTTCGCCCGCAGCCATTCAAGGCTCTCAAGCCACTTTCCGACAAGCACGGCATCGAATGTCTGACTCGGATGCCAGCGCCAGCCGACGCTCCAGCCACCCTCTTGCGCCTGACTCAAGCAAATCGGCTGCGCAGGGTCAGTCCAGATGGCCGGCATCTGTGCCAGCCCCTTGGGCACGATGAAGTTATCCACACCCGCGACAGCCTGAGCCTTGAGGCCCGGTAACTCGCTCAGCGGCAAGACAGCTTGCTGCGTCCAGTACAAAGGACGCGACGGCAACTGTGCGACAACTCGCTGGCGATCACTGTCGTCGAGGCTTTCTGCCTTGTTCAGCAACAGCAACCCGGCACTGTCCAACGCTTGCAGTTGCGCCGCTGGCAGCGGTTTTCCAGCCGCGAGCGCCTGGGCGTCCAGCACCAGCACGCAAGGCTGCACCGCCAGGACGCCTTGCCACGGCGCCTCGCTCAATTGCCTGAGCAACTGCGCCGGATGCCCCAGCCCGGAGGGCTCGATGAACAGTCGATCCGGTCGTGCCTTGCGCAGCAGCCGCCCGAGGCCGACCTGAAACGGCGCACCATTGACGCAACACAAACACCCCCCGGCCACTTCCCCCAGTGCGATACCATCGACGTCCTGGATCAGCAGCGCAGCATCCAGGCCGATCTGGCCGAACTCGTTGATCAGCACCGCCCAGCGCTCACCGGCCGGCCGCTGCGCCAGCAGGTGCTTGATCAGACTGGTCTTGCCGGCACCCAGCGGGCCGGCGATGACGTGGGTGGGAATGTTCTGCAACATGGTCGAAGTTTTCTGAGGAGGTAAAGGATGCGGTTGATGGGATGGTCGTTGCTTCTGGCGCTCATGTCGGGTGAAGCGCTGGCCCAAGCCTGCGTGGTACATAGTACGGCTGAGCGGCTGGACGTGAAGGTCTGCCAGCAGAACCGCAACATCCCGGAAAAACTGTTCGCCGACGGCTTCTGCCAGCCGAATCTGGCCGGGCAGAAAGTCGAGGTGCAGTACGTCGACCAATGCCCCGCCGGCGCGTTCGGGGTATGCAGCAACGCTCAAGTCGCCAATATGCCTTACCGGCAGGATATTCACTATTACGGCGTGGCCACCGATGCGGCGTATCTGAAGCCGTTTTGCGAAGCCCAGAGCCAGGGAACCTGGCTCAAACCTTGAGCTGTCAGCCCAGCCAGTCGAGGGTCAGGATCAAACGACGCTCGCCCGGTGCCGGCTGCGGCGAACGGTGAACCAGACCGAAACCTTCGTTGCCGTGCCACTTCTCTCCTTTAAGCAGCGCCACTTCGCCGCTGGAGATACGCTGGATCAGCGAATCATCCTGGGGTTCGGCGTCAGGCTCGCCTAATCGGCGGCGATCCATCGCCCCTTCTTTCAGCCACTGGCTGCCGACCCCTGCGTAGGTAGTGATCAACCGCACCGGCACATGATCGACGTGGAAACGCGGGCACATGGCTTTGTCCAGAACCCGCAGGCGTAGGCCGATGCGTTGGGCGCCCAACAGGCAGGCGAACGCGCTGACCAGCCAGGAAACGTCGGCGATAAAACCTTCGTAACCTTCAAGATCGCTGAAGCCTGAGGCTAAACCGTGGAGATTGGGTTCGGCTTCATCACTGGCCATTTCAAGGGAAAGCGACTCGGCCAGCGGCTGGTTCAGGGACAACAGCAAGCGACCGAAATCGGCAATGTGCGCCGGCAGTTGGCGTTGCCAGAGGGCGAGGTTCACACCGTCGTCCAGAATCCCGGTCAGCACCTTTGGCGTTTCACCTTGAACCTGAGCAATGAGCGGTCGCCGCTTCAGACTGGGCGCCAGCATCAGGCAGCCGCCTCTTCGTGCCAGAGACCGAACGGATCGGGCAACAGCCGCCACCCCTCGACGCCCAAGACCATTTCATCATCCGTCAGCAGGCAGTTATCAAGTTCGGCGGTGAGTTGTGCAAAGTCGATGTTCTGACCGATAAACACCAGTTCCTGCCGGCAATCGCCGGTGGCGGCCGTCCAGTTCTCCATGATCCCGGCGGTGCTTTCTTCGTCTTGCGGCCACTGGTTTTTCGGCACGAAACGCCACCAGCGCCCGGCAAACCCGTAACGCATCAAGCCGCCGGCCTGGGACCAGCTGCCGGCATCCATGTGTTTGCTGGCCAGCCAGAAAAAGCCCTTGGAACGCAGCAGTTTGCCGTTCACCCACGGGCGATCGATGAAGCTGAAAAAACGCTGCGGATGAAACGGTCGCCGCGCCCGATAAGCCGTGGAGGCAATACCGTACTCCTCGGTTTCCGGCACGTGTTCACCGCGCAATTCCTGTAACCATCCTGGTGCCTGAGCGGCCTTCTCGAAGTCGAAACGCCCAGTGTTGAGGATTTTCTTGAGTGGCACCTCGCCCATGACCATCGGAATGATCTCGGCCTGGGCATTGAGCCGTTCGAGGATCGCGATCAGCTCCTGGCGTTCGCGGCTGCTGATCAAATCGATCTTGCTGATCAGGATCACGTCGGCGAATTCGATCTGCTCGATCAACAGGTCAGTGATCGAGCGCTCGTCCTCCTCGCCCAGGGTTTCACCACGGGAAGCGAGGCTTTCGGCGGCTTGGTAGTCGAGCAGGAAGTTCATGCCGTCGACCACGGTGACCATGGTGTCGAGCCGCGCAATGTCGGCCAGGCTCTGCCCTTCTTCATCGCGAAAGGTGAAGGTTTCCGCCACGGGCAGCGGCTCGGAAATGCCGGTGGACTCGATCAGCAGATAATCGAAACGACCGTCCCTGGCGAGTTTGCTGACTTCTTCGAGCAGGTCTTCGCGCAACGTACAGCAAATGCAACCGTTGCTCATTTCCACGAGTTTTTCTTCGGCACGGTTCAGGCTGACATCGCGTTGAACTTCACTGCCATCGATGTTGATTTCGCTCATGTCGTTGACGATCACCGCGACCCGCAGATTATCGCGATTACGTAGTACGTAATTCAGCAGTGTACTTTTTCCGGCGCCGAGAAAGCCCGACAGGACGGTCACGGGGAGACGATTGGGCATCAGGTATTCCTCACAGGGATGCCCGGTCGCAATGTCGGGCTTAATTTATGTTATAGTATAACAACACAAACAAGCCACTCCCCCTCTTGCCCACAACGACAAAGGGCACGATGCTTTAACCCGTCCGCCCCTTGAGAAATGCCATGGGAAACGCTCTGAGATTCTCGCTGTTGAGCCTTTCGCTGCTGATTGCGGTCGATGCCTGGGGACAGATCCCAAGCCTGGCCAAATGCACCCGTAGCGCCAATCTGCTGGCCTGCGTGGATGCCGACGGCAATGCCTACAGCGTTAACACCGTCGGTAGCACGATCTACTTGCGCGGCTTCGAAGTGGCCGGTAAACGCTATTGGGCGCAGACCAACAGCCGCTACGGGCAACTGACGTTCTTTACCGGCATCGCGTCCGATGGCGAAGCCTGGGTCGGCTACAACCGCCGGGTTGGCTGGACAACCATCAATCGGTTCTCCAGTTCCGGGGGCAGCAGCGCGAAGTTCACCTGTAGCCGGCTGACCGGCTGTTAGGCCTGCGCTTTCTTCTGCTCCTGTTGCCAGGCGATGTAGCTGTTCATTGGGGGATTCTTCTGAAAGTAACGCTGCAAGCCGTCGAACAAGCCATCAGCCACCGCCTGCTGATGCCGCGCCGTCACCAGTCGCTGGCTGTCGCGGGCGTTCGAGATGAAGCCGGTTTCCACCAGAATCGACGGCACATCCGGCGACTTCAACACCGCAAATCCCGCCTGCTCCACACGCTTCTGATGCAGCGTGGTAATGCCCGCCAGGCTGCCGAGCACCGTATTGCCCAACTGCAAACTGGCGGCGATGGTGGCGTTCATCGACATGTCGAGAATCACCCCGGCGAGCATCGGATCCTTGTCCTTGAGATTGAGCAGGCTGGTGGCGCCCAACAGGTCCGCGCCGTTCTCCCGTTGCGCCATGAAGCGCGCCGTGGCCGAGGTCGCGCCGCCTTCGGACAGGCAGTACACCGACGCACCTGAAGCGGTGAGGCGCGGCGCGGCGTCCGCATGGACCGAGATGAACATGTCGGCCTTGTGCTTGCGGGCGATCTCCACGCGCTTGCGCAGTGGGACGAAGAAGTCATCGTTACGCACCAGTTTCACGTCGAAGCCCTTTTCACGCTTCAGCCTCTTGGCCAACAGCTGGGCGATCGATAGCACCACGTCTTTCTCCCGCTCACCTTTGGCGCCGACCGCGCCCGGGTCTTTGCCGCCGTGACCAGGGTCGACCACCACAATGATGTCGCGCTTGGGATGAGCCTTGTCGATGATGGGCTCACGTTTTTCCGACGGCGCCGCCGCGATCTGTAGCGGAGCAATGGCCTTCAGATCGAGCACCAATCGGTGCCCCTGCCCATCCTGTGGTGGCAACAGGAAGCTGTTGAGCTGCACCGGACCGCTGAGGTCGAGGACGATCCGCGTATCGCCCTGACCGAAATGCCCGGAACGGATCGCGCGAATCACCGAGTTGTCGAGCGCCAGCTGACTGAAGTCGCCACTGAAGTTGGCGCCACTCAGATCGATGATCAGCCGCTCCGGAGCACTCAGGGAAAAAGTTTTGTACTGCACCGGCCCGCTCAGATCGAACACCAGTCGCAGCTTGTCGTCCGAACGCCACAGTCGTGCATTGCGAATTTGCGTGGCCGACACACCAAAAGGTAACGCAAAGGCCGCGCTGGCCAGAATCAGGTTGAGCAAGTGACGTCTGTGCATGATGAAAGCTCGTTCACGAAAAAGGCATCGTCGATTTGATTGTTATAATATAACATGCCAAATCAACTCCAATGATGGACCTGCTCATGAATGCGCTGACTCTGCCGGATATCGCCGCGCAGGCCTCACGCCAAGCCCTGCCACTCGATTGGGTGGGCATGTGCGGCATTGCTCTTCCTGTTTTATTCGATGGCCAGCGACTGAGTGCAAAAGCCGACGCTGGCGTTAGCCTCGACGATGGAGAGGCGCGTGGCATCCATATGTCGCGGCTGTACCTGGCGCTGGAAATGCTTGAGCAGGAAAACCTTTCACCCGCGTTGTTGCGGCGAGTCTTGCTGAGTTTTCTCGAGACTCATGAAGGACTTTCCCACAACGCTTACCTAAAAATTCACACCGAACTTCTGCTCAAAAGACCCGCGCTCGTCAGTCCGTTGTCCGGCTGGAAAACCTATCCGGTGAGCATCGAAGCGAGTCTGAAAAACGCGATGTTCCACGTGGAACTAAAAATCGACGTGCCTTATTCCTCAACCTGTCCATGCTCAGCAGCCCTTTCGAGGCAGCTGATTCAGCAGCAATTCGTTGATGACTTCGCCAATCAACCATTGCAACACGCAGACGTTCTGGCTTGGCTCGGTTCCACGAAAGGCATCGTCGCGACCCCGCATAGCCAACGCAGTAATGCGCAATTGCAGCTGCGTCTGGATGACTATCTGGATGACCTGCCGTTGATCGCCGCGATCAACGACGCGGAAGCCGCTCTCGGCACTGCTTTGCAAACCGCCGTGAAACGCGCCGACGAACAAGCTTTCGCCCTCGCCAACGGTCAGAACCTGATGTTCTGCGAAGACGCCGCGCGACGCTTGAACCTGGCATTGAAACGCTCCCCAGGCATCAACGCCTTTCACGTGCGAGTCGTCCACGCTGAAAGCCTTCACGCCCATGATGCCGTCGCCGAAAGCCGCTGGAACTGGGAGGCCGCATGATTCGATGCCAAGCCTTGCGCTGGGGCGCACCCGGTCAGCCGCTCACTCCAGCAGTTGATTTCGAACTGCCCAAGGGGAGTCTGACCGCCGTCATCGGCGCCAACGGGTCGGGCAAAAGCAGCCTGCTGAAAGTCATCGCCGGCCTGCAAAAGCCACTGGCCGGCAACGTCGTCATTGATGTTCCACGAAAGGGCGGCCTTTCGTTCCTGCCTCAGCAACAACACTTGGACCGGCAGTTCCCCATCAGCCTGCAAGAGTTGGTGGCCGCAGGTTTCTGGGGCAGCAAGCAAACTCCGGAAATTCGCAGCCAGCGACTCAAGGCTGCACTGGAAGACTGGTGCCTGAGCGGTCTGGAACATCGCCCGTTAATGGCCCTCTCCGGAGGCGAATTGCAACGTGCCCTACTCGCCCGACTGAGCCTCGCGGAAGCGCCCTTGCTGCTGCTCGACGAACCCCACGCCGCGCTCGACGAACTCGGCCAGGCGCTGCTCTGGAAACACCTCCACGCCTGGCATGCAGACGGTCGAACCCTGGTCGTGGTGTGTCATGACCTGGCCGCCGTGCGCCAACAGATTCCACAAGCGCTACTGATCAAAAGCAGCGGCTGCGTCCTCGGCCCCAGTACCGAGCTGATTCGCCAACAACCTCAGACGCAGGTGGCTTGATGATCGCCGCTGCTCACCTTTGGCAACCGTTTCACGAATTCGTGTTCATGCGTCGGGCACTGCTGGGTGGCCTTGTTCTAGCCTGCAGCACGGCGCCGCTTGGGGTGTTTCTGATTCTGCGGCGCATGAGTCTGATCGGCGACGCAGTGGCTCACGGCATCTTGCCCGGCGCCGCATTGGGCTTCTGGTACGCAGGCTTGAGCCTACCCGCGCTGACCATTGGCGGCCTCGGTGCCGGCCTGAGCATGGCCGGACTGGCCGCCTGGATTACCCGTCGCACCGGCTTGCGGGAGGACGCGAGCCTGGCCGCGATTTACCCGATATCGCTGGCCAGCGGCGTGCTGATCCTCGGTATCGCCGGCAAGCGGCTGGACCTGTTGCACCTGTTATTCGGTTCGGCGCTGGCGGTCGATGGCCCGACCTTGACCGGCATGCTCTGGGTCTCGGGCTTCAGCCTGCTCGCCATGGCCCTGATCTACAAACCACTGTTGCTGGACACCCTCGACCCGCTCTTTCTGCAAACCGTCAGCCGTCTCGGGCCGCTGGCTCACGGGGTATTTCTGACGTTGGTGGTGCTGAACCTGGTGATCGGTTTCCAGGCTATCGGCGCGCTGATGGTGGTCGGTTTGATGATGCTGCCGGCCGCCGCTTCTCGCTTCTGGAGTCGTCGTTTGCCGGTACTGATCATCATCGCCGCGTTGCTCGGCAGCTTCTCGGTCTGGCTCGGATTGTTGCTGTCGTTCTACTACTCGCTGCCCAGCGGCCCGGCAATCGTGCTGGTGGCTGGCGGTGTGTATCTGCTGTCCGTGGTGTTCGGTCCGGTACACGGTTTGCTGCGCCGCCCGCCTTTGCTCACATCCCAATGAGGTGTAACCCGATGCGCGCTTTACTCGTGCTGTTCAGTCTGATGCTGTCGATGTCGCTGTCTGCCGCGGAAAAACTCCAGGTGGTCACCAGCTTCAGCATCCTCGCCGACATGACCCATCAGGTTGGCGGCGACCATATTCAGATCACCAACATGGTCGGTCCGGACGCCGATGCCCACACCTACGAACCGACGCCGGATGATGCAAAGGCACTGCTCAACACCAAACTGATCATCAAGAACGGGCTGGGTTTCGAGCCATGGCTGGACCGCCTGGTGACCAGCACCGAAACCAAAGCCCCGGTCATCAACGCCAGCCACGGTGTCATTCCGCGCTCGCTGGATGAAGACGGCGAAACCATTCCCGACCCGCACGCCTGGCACAACCTGGCGAACACCGAGTTGTACATCAGCAACATCACCAAAGCGCTGATCGCCGCCGACCCTGCAAACAAAGCTGACTACGAACACAACAGCCAGGCCTATCTGAAAAAGATCTACGCCTTGCTCGCCGAGGCTAAAGCCAAGCTCGGTTCGCTGCCGCCGGGTAATCGCAAAATCGTCACCTCCCATGATGCCTTCGGCTATCTCGGTCAGGCTTACGGCATCAACTTCATGGCGCCGCAAGGCCTGTCCACAGAACGCGAACCTTCGGCCGCCGAAGTCGCTGCGCTGATCACACAGATCCGTCAGGCCAAGGTCAAAGCGGTGTTCATGGAAAACATCAAGGACACGCGCCTGCTCAAGCAAATCGCTGATGAAAGCGGCGCGCATATCGGTGGCACGTTGTACTCCGATGCCCTCGCTGCAACCGGCCCGGCCAGCACCTTCACCGGGCTGTTCGAATACAACCTCAACACTTTGTACGAGGCATTGAGCAAGCCATGATCCGCAAGAATCCTTCAGGTGATCTGCCATTGATTGCGGAGTCGGCGTACGTGGATAAAACCGCAATCATCTGCGGCAAAGTGGTGATCGGCGAGAACGTCTTCGTCGGCCCCTACGCGGTGATTCGCGCCGATGAAGTGGACGACTCGGGCGAGATGGAAGCAATCACCATCGGCGCCAATTCGAACATCCAGGATGGCGTGGTGATCCACTCCAAGTCCGGCGCGGCGGTGACCATCGGCGAGTTCAGCTCCATCGCCCACCGCTCCATCGTCCACGGACCCTGCAGGGTCGGTAATCGCGTGTTCATCGGTTTCAACAGCGTGCTGTTCAACTGCGCGGTGGGCGACGGTTGCGTGGTGCGGCACAACTCGGTAGTCGATGGTCGTGACTTGCCTGACGCCTTCTACGTGCCCTCCACCACACGCATCGGCCCCAACACCGACCTGTCGCAGTTCCCACCCGTCAGCGTCAGCGCCTCGGAGTTTTCCGAAGACGTAGCACGCACCAACGTCGATTTGGTGCGCGGCTACAAAGCCCTGCAGAACGAGTTCTGACCATGAGCAGCGTGCTGATTCGCAACGCCCGGCTGGTGAACGAAGGTCGGGAATTCGACGGTGATCTGCTGGTAAGCCACGGTCGCATCGTCAAGATCGCCAGCAGCATCGAAGGTGAAAAAGCCGCTGTGGAACTCGACGCAAACGGCCAACGGCTGCTGCCAGGCATGATCGATGACCAGGTGCATTTCCGTGACCCAGGAGCACCGGACAAGGGCAGCTTCCATACTGAATCTCGAGCTGCGGTGGCCGGCGGCATCACCAGCTTCATGGACATGCCCAACACCTCGCCGGCCACCCTGACCCTCGCCGCGCTGGCAGACAAGAAACGTCGAGCGGCAACTCACTCAGTGGCCAATTACGGTTTTCATTTCGGCGTGAGCAACGACAATCTCGATACCGTCGCCGCACTCAATCCTTGCGAAGTGGCCGGGGTCAAAGTGTTCATGGGCGCCTCCACGGGCAATATGCTGGTGGACGATCCGCGAATTCTTGAGCGGTTATTCGCCGAGGTGCCGACCCTTTTATTGGCCCACTGCGAACACACGCCCAGCATTGAAGCCAACGCGGCGAACCTGCGAGAGCTGTTCGACGAGCACCTTCCGCCCGCCGCTCACGCGCTTATCCGCAATGCCGAAGCGTGCTTTCGATCCTCCTCAATGGCCGTCGATCTAGCCAGACGTCACGGCACCCGGCTGCACGTTTTGCACCTGACCACCGCCCGTGAACTGGCACTGTTCGAAGACAAGCCGCTGGCACAGAAACGCATCACCGCCGAGGTTTGTCTGCACCACTTGTTGTTCGACGACCGCGACTACCCGAGCCTCGGCAACCTGATCAAATGCAACCCGGCAATCAAGACCCAGGCCGACCGCGACGCCTTGCGCAACGCACTGTCGGGTAATCGACTGGACGTGATCGGCAGCGATCACGCACCTCACACCTGGGCCGAAAAACAGCGCCCCTACAACCAGGCGCCGTCCGGTTTGCCGTTGGTGCAACACGCCCTGCCCGCGCTGCTGGAGCTGGTGGCTGATGGGATCGTGCCGATCACCACCCTTGTGGCCAAAACCAGTCACCGGGTCGCCGATCTGTTTGCCATCCCCGACCGCGGCTACCTGCGCGAAGGGTATTGGGCCGACCTGGTGTTGATCAAACCCGAGCCCGATGGCGTGGCCGTTTCCCGGCAACCCATCCTTTCGCAATGTGGCTGGACGCCCTTCGCCCGGCATCGCTTTCGCCACAGCGTCAGCACCACGGTCGTGTCGGGACAAATTGCGTGGCACGACAAACGTCTTAATGATAACTGTCAGGGCTTACCGCTACGGTTTATGCGCTGACGCAGGTTATCGAAAACATTCGAGAACACCGATCATGATCCACATCACCCTGCCTGATGGTTCATTGCGTGAGTACGACCAACCGCTGTCCGTGTTTGAGGTTGCAGCGAGTATCAGCCTCGGCCTGGCTAATGCAGCGCTCGCGGGTCGAGTGGACGGCGTGCTGGTGGACTGCGGATTTCTGATCGAGTGCGATGCGCGGGTCAGCATCGTCACGTCCCAGGAGCCCGACGGTCTGGAGATCCTCCGGCGTTCCTGTGCGCTGATGCTGGCCATGGCCGTAAAACAGCTGCATCCGAATACGCAGTTGCGGGCCGGATCGGCGCTGGGTGACGGCTTCTTTTATGAGTTTGCTTTCCAGCGATCCTTAACCCTGGCCGCTCTGCCAGTGATCGAAGCGCGTATGCGCGAATTGGCGGCGACCAACCATTCGATCCGCCGGCAGGAGCAAACGCCAACCGAAAGGCTATCGCTGTATCGTCTGGGGGACTTCGAGGGTTTCGCGGCAGGCCCGCATGTTCCCACCACCAAGGTATTGCAGGCCTTTGCACTGGACCACATCAGCGGCACGTTGCAGCAACGAATCTATGGCACGTGTTGGTCCAGCCAACAGGAACTGGACACCTGGCGAGCGCCACCCCAGGTCGTGGTTGTGAATATCGATGAGCGTCAGAGCGATTATGCGCACTCGGTGACCGAAGCGCTGCGCCGGCGCGGACTGCGCGCCAACTCGGATCTGCGTCACGAGAAAATCAGCCGCAAGATTCGCCAGCACAGCCAGAAGGTGCCATACCTGTTGGTGGTCGGAGAGAAGGAAAAGGACGGTGGGTTTGTCAGCATGCGCAGTGGCAGCGGGGAGGATTTCGGGGAGAAAGGGATTGAGGCGGTGTGTGATTTGTTGAACCCGCCCAAGACTGGTGCCTGAGCGGACACCTTCGCGGGCGAGCCCGCTCCCACAGGGATCACATATGACCTGGTGGGAACGAGCCTACCCGCAAAGCTTTTAGGCCCTTGGCTTCACTGTGCCGCAATCCTGACCCAACCACACAGCGCGAGTATCGAGGCTACCCTTCTGCTGAATGCCGGTGGCGTTGAAGGTGCCGTTGACCTTGGTGGTGAACTCACGGTCACTCATAAAAGTGGCCACTCCGCTGCCCTGCGCTTTCGGACAGCTGAAACGGAATTTCCACTGGTTACCGGTACGCTCGGTAATTTCCTGCTTGCAGCCCGATTGCGGGTCCGTCAGCGGAATGTTGTCGCTCTTCACCTGCTCAGGTGTCAGGCACGCCCGAATCCCTTTGCCGCCCATGGTGATACCTTGTTTCTCCAGCATCGCCCGCTGTTGGGGGGTCATCTGGTTTTGTAGCTGGCCGAGGATCAATTGCAGATCGGGCATGTTCTGGTCATCGACCTTCATGTTGCTTGAGGTCAACTCCCACAAGCCCGGTTGCAGCATCTGTGCCTGAGCGGCCACAGGAAGTGCCAAACCAAACGCTATGGCCAAACCCAGCAGACGAACGTTCATCGAGTAACTCCTGATCATTAGTGGCCGTTAGACGTCGGCCACGGGCTTCGGTTCATGGGCCAATTAAATAGCGACATTCTGCCCGGAACATGGTCTGTTAAGCATTGAATCTTCAAGGAGCAAGGCTGCCCCATGGATTATTTCGGACCGCATGTATTCGGTTATCTGATCGCACTGTTGCACACACTGGGCTCGATCGCCGCCATCCATGCCGTGTTGACCGTTCGGACCGCTCAGGGCTCGATCGCCTGGGCCCTGTCACTGCTGTTCATTCCCTACCTCACGCTGATCCCCTATCTGGTCTTCGGTCGCAGCACCTTCGATGGTTACATCAAGGCCCGACGGCAAGCCAACGAGGAAATGCGCAAGGCCATCTCCGAACTGAACTGGCGCCCCTGGGTAGAAGAGGCACTGGCTGCGCGTGCCTCCAGCGCTTACGCGTCTTTGCGGGCCATGCCGAAGCTGGGGCGCATGCCATGCCTGGCAAACAACGATGTGCACTTGCTGATCGACGGCCAAGCCACGTTCGATGCAATTTTCGACGCCATCAGCAACGCCCGTGAAGCGGTGCTGATCCAGTTTTTCATTATCCACGATGACCGCCTCGGCCAACGCCTGCACACCCTGCTGACGAAGAAAGCCGCCGAGGGCGTGGCGATTTACTTGCTCTACGACCGCATCGGCAGCCACTCCCTGCCCCACGAGTATGTGCAACCATTGCGAGATGCCGGTATCGAGGTCAAAGCCTTCGCCACCCGCAGCGGCTGGCTCAACCGCTTCCAGGTGAATTTCCGCAACCACCGCAAGATCGTAGTGGTCGACGGGCTTGTCGGCTTTGTCGGCGGGCTCAATGTCGGCGACGAGTACATGGGCGAGAAACCACCCCTGGCGCCCTGGCGCGATACCCACGTGCAAGTTCGCGGGCCGGTGGTGGCCTGCATGCAGGAGTCCTTCGCCGAAGACTGGTTCTGGGCAGCCCGCTCGCTGCCCCCGCTGATCCTGCCAGACGTTTATCCAGATGACGGCGTGCTCTGCCAATTACTGGCCAGCGGCCCGGCGGACTCCTACGAAACCTGTTCGCTATTCTTCGTCGAAGCCATCCATGCGGCGACGGAACGCGTGTGGATCACCAGCCCTTACTTCATCCCCGACGAAGCGGTGTTCGCCGCGTTGCGACTGGCGGTGCTGCGCGGTGTGGATGTACGGATCCTGTTGCCATCGCGGCCGGATCACCGGATCGTCTACGCCGCTTCCAGCCTTTATGCCTTCGAAGCTGTACGTGCCGGGGTGCGCGTGTTCCGTTATCAACCCGGCTTCCTGCATCAGAAAGTGGTGCTGATCGACGACGAAATCAGCGCCATCGGCAGCGCCAACATGGACAACCGTTCGTTCCGGCTGAATTTCGAAGTGATGCTGCTGACGGTCGACAGCGGGTTTGCCGCCGAAGTGGAGCAGATGCTCAACTACGATTTCGCCCAGGCTCACGAAATCGCCAAAGAAGAAAGCCGGGAAACCCACCGCCTGCAACAGGTCGGCATGCGGATCGCCCGGCTTATTTCGCCGATTCTCTAGTTGTAGATGTCGTCGCGGGTCCACGGCAGTTCATGGCTGCCATCGGGATGGGCTTTCACCGCGAGGATTTGATGCAGGTTGATCCAGCCTCTGGCGAAGGCATAGGCGCATCCCGCCAGATACAACCGCCAGATCCGTAGTGCCTGCTCCGGTACCAGTTTGGCGGCGGCTTCCAGATTGTCTTCCAGGCGTTCGCTCCAGTGGTCCAGGGTCCGCGCGTAATGCAGGCGCAGGCTCTCGACATCGACAATCTCCAGCCCCGCTTCGCTGATCTCGGCCGAGATCATCGCCAGGTGCGGCAGTTCGCCGTTGGGGAACACATACTTCTCGATGAACTCACCAGCACCGCGCCCGACCGGACGACCGTCGGTGTGTTTGGCGGTAATCCCGTGGTTCATCACCAGACCGCCCTCTTTCACCGCGCCGAACAAGGTCTTGCAGTATTCGGCCAGATTGGCGTGGCCGACGTGTTCGAACATGCCGACGCTGACCACCTTGTCGAAACGCCCGTCCTGAGGCAGATCGCGGTAGTCGAGCAGTTGCAGTTCGATCTGGTCTTCCAGGCCTTCGGCTTTCACCCGCTCACGAGCCAAATCCAACTGCGCTTGACTGAGCGTGATCCCGAACACCTTCGCGCCGAACTCCCGCGCGGCATACCGCGCCAACCCGCCCCAGCCGCAACCGACATCCAGCAGATACTCCCCTGGCTGCAAGCGCAACTTGCGGCACAGGTGGCGAAACTTGGCTTGTTGAGCCTGCTCAAGGGTTTCACTGCCGGTCTCGAAGTAGGCGCAGGAATACGCCATGTCGCTGTCGAGCCACAGCTGATAGAACTCGTTGGAAAGGTCGTAGTGGTAGGAGATGGCTTTGGCGTCGGTTTCCTTGTCGTGAACCAGGCGCACCGGTTGCGCATCGTCGTCTTCGCTGATCAGCGCCTGACTCCATTCATCGCAGACACGAATCACGTCGCTGATGGAGCCTTCGAGCTCCAGTTTGCCTTCGACGAACGCCGCCCCCAGCGCGTCCAGGCTCGGATGGGTGAACTGGGTAACCATGTGCGGGTCCTTGACCACAATGGTGACGCTGGGCGTCGGCCCCAGGTTGAACTCATGGCCATCCCAGAGTCGCAAGCGAAGCGGCAACTGCAGATTCTGTAAGGCCAGTGGAAGTTGCGCGAGCATGGATAATCCCCCTGATTTTCAGACGTCTGATTTGAGGGTAGTCCATCCTTGAAAAATAGCCGGCTATCGATTTAATAGCTGCTCTCTATGATTCGAGGCTGCAACCAACCGTCCTGAACCCACTGTTTCAGCCATGTAACAGCCTGAAGGGGTGCATCCTCACCATAGATGACTGCTAATTCGGAGCACAGTTCAGCGAAATCCCAGTCGCCCTGATACAAGCCGTCTAGAGCTGCCGCCTCCGCAGGTTCCAGGCTGCGGTAATGACAAACCAGCCCCGCTCTCCAGATCACCAATACTTGGGGCGCCCCTAACGCTGCACTACCGGGGAACCCGGTTTCATCCTTCACTGCCCGCCACAACGCAACACTGTTGAAAGCACACTCAAGCCATTGCACAGAGGGGCTGGGGCTGACCCGCAACGTCGGCCAGTCTTCAGGCTTCAGGGCGGCCATGTCCTGTATCGTCAGCGGCGCGCCTTCAGGCGCGTCGAACGCGAGCGTGAATGCCCACTCAAGTGCCGCCAACTCCCCCAGCGCTGCACTTTGCTCTGGCACTAAATGCTGTCGAATAAACGACTCGAACCCTTCACCCAGCCACCTCAGGCTGTAATGAACAGACGGACACTGGCGAATGTAAGCCGCCGCGAGCTGCTCGAATTCATCGTCACCCAGCCAATGCCAAATGACCGGATAGTCGCCGCGCAGAACTTCCTGAAGCCTTGCCTGATAGGCGTTGTGATAGATCGCCAGCCCGGTGCTCACATCCAGTGTCGGCCCCCCCATAAGACTCGCACCTAGCGCGGTATCGGCTGCTGTCTGCTCACCCAGCAGATACGTTTCAAAGGCCAGCTGCCAGTCGTTCAGGCGCATCTCAGTCTCCGGGTCAACACGCTATCACCCAATGCCCGGGCCTTTTGCAACTCGGTAAGTAGCTCTTCAAAAGGCGGGAAATGATCATCGCGTTCCAACAGTGTCGCGACTGGCCCGAGGTGTCCCAGGGTTTGTTGATAGAGCGCCCAGACCGGATCACTCACCGGCTGGTCATGGGTGTCGATCACGTAATCGCCGTGGTCGCTGTGGCCAGCCAGGTGCAACTGTCGAACCTTTTTGGCCGGCAGCCCTTGAATGAATGTCCACGGATCGAAGCCATGATTGCGGGAGCTGACATAGACGTTGTTGATGTCCAGCAACAGCTCGCAGTCGCTCAACCGGCTGAGCGCATCAAGAAACTCCCATTCGCTGAATTCGTCGCCAGCGCTGCGCACGTAACTGGAGACGTTTTCCAGCACCAGCGGACGCTGCAAGACGTCCTGAACCTGCCGCACTCGGCCGGCTACGTAATAAAGACTTTCTTCGGTGTAGGGCAGCGGCAACAAATCATGGAGTTGATGGGCGTTGCCACGGCTCCAGCACAAGTGATCGGAGATCCATGCCGGTTCAACTCGCTCCGCCAGAAGTTTCAGCTGTTGCAGATACTGCGGATCGAGGGCATGAGGACCGCCAATAGACAGCGATACGCCATGCATCACCACGGGATACCGTTCGGCAATGGCGTCCAGGTAGTACAGCGCCTTGCCGCCCTGGACCATGAAATTTTCCGAGACCACTTCAAACCAGTCCACGGCTGGCGACTGTTCAAGAATCTGTTGGTAGTAGGCACTGCGCAAACCCAGGCCGTAGCCCAGACAAGAAAGGGAAGCAGACATTTTGCGGACTCCTCGCAAAGTGCCGCAGTGGCAAGAGAGCCACCGCGACGGCATTCGGCAGTCAGTTATTCGCCGACTTTTCCATCGGCCTTCATGCATTCGGCCTGAGTCATTGCCTTGAAGCCATGCCCTTTGCAGACAGCCTGACCTTTGCAGGCGTTTTCGGCTGTCTTGCAGTCATTCATGCCTTTGCACGATGTCACGCCGTAGCAGTGAACCTGTGCAGCGTCGGCGGCCTGAGCCTGAGTGGCAACACCTGCGAACATTGTTGCAGCGGCAAAGGCGAGAGCGGCACCGGCGGTGGCGGTTTTGAAGTTCATTTGTATATCCTCAGTAATCGTCAGGGGTGTCGGCTGGAAGGTTGTTCAGTCCCGACACAGCACTAGAGAGCGCTGCCCTGACGGCGTTACAGAGGCGATGAAAAAACTTTTCGCCTCGCTCAAACCTCATCTTTGAGCTTGAGCAAAGGCTCCTGAAAACGCAGCAAACGCCCAGCATTACCGAGCACCAATAACGTACTCAAGTTGTGCAACAGCGCGGCAATCATCGCCCCGGCCGCGCCCAGCCAGCCGAATGCGGCAAAGGCGACAATCGCCAGGGTCCAGCCCAGACCGATGATTACGTTCACCTGTAAAGTCTGCCGGCATTGGCGACTCAGGCGCACACAGGTTCCGAGCCGGCGCAGGTCGCTGCCGATCAGTACGATATCGGCCGAGGCCAGCGCGATGTCCGCGCCGCCCGCGCCCATGGCCACGCCGACCACACCGGCCTTCAGCGCCAGGGAATCGTTGATGCCGTCTCCCACCACCATCGGCCGGAAACCGCTGTCGATTTCTTTCAACACGCGATTGAGTTTGTCCTCGGGCAAGGCCTGGGCTTCGACATCGCTGATGCCCACATCCCGGGCCAGCGTATGAGCCACGCTTTGTCGATCCCCGGTCAACAACAACTGACGACCCAGGCCCAGTTCACGCAACTCGCTCAGGGCAAACCGCGCCTCAGGTTTGACGCTGTCGGCGAGCAACAGCCAGGCGAGAAATTCACCGTCGAGGGCCAGCCCCGCAATCGGGCCATCGTGGCCGGGAACAGCTGAGGTGACGATGCCCAATTGCGCGAACAGCTCCGGACGACCGAGGGCCGCTTCGCCCTGCTCCGTCATCGCCACGACACCCAGCCCCTGACGCTCGCGGATGTCGGAGAGCAGCAGAAAATGTTCCTGAGTGACCAACCCGGCCAACGCGCGGCTGACCGGGTGGCTGCTGGCAGAGCCAAGGCTGGCGGCGAGTTTCAGTACGTGACTGCGATCTTTCAGCGGACTGTCGATCGATTGCAGGCGCAAGGTGCCGAACGTCAGGGTTCCGGTCTTGTCGACCACCAACGACGTCAGGTCAGCCAACTCTTCGAGGAACGCCGAGCTGCGAATCAGAATCCCGTGCCGAGCTGCGACCGCCACCCCGGCAATCGCCGTGGCCGGTGCCGACAACACCAGTGCGCAAGGACAGGCCGCCACCAACACCGCAAGCATCGCCTGGGCATCGTTGGTGACGAACCAGGTTACGGCCGCCAGCAGCAACACCAGCACCATGTAGCTACCGGCGTAGCGTTCGAGCAAACGGGTGATCGGCGGCTTGGAGCGTTCGGCGTTTTGCATCAACGCGATGACTTTACCCAGTGTTGACTCGTGACCGGTGCGGGTCACTTCAATGCGCAACAAGCCATCAAGGTTGATCGCTCCGCCGAACACCGGCATGCCCACAACGGCCTCTATGGGCACCGACTCACCGGTGATCGATGCAGTGTCGAGGCTCGCCTGACCGGACAACACCCGACCATCGGCCGGCACGCGATCACCCGCACGCACCTCCACCAGGTCGCCGGCCTTGAGTGTGCCGTTATCGACTTCAACGATAGCGCCGTCAGCCTGAATCTTGCGCGCATGGCTACGCGTCAGTTTGCCGAGGGCATGAATCGCTTCCTGTGAGCCGATCACGCTGCGCTCTTCCAGCACATGGCCGAAGATCATGATGATCGGCAGCAGTGCCGCAGTCAGCAGATCGCCAGTGGCCCAAGCGCCGAGCATGGCGAGGGCAATCAACTGATCGGTGATCCCGTGCAGGCTCGGATAACGCAGGCTGTACCACGCCGAACGCATGACCGGCACGGCCACCAGCAACGAAGCAAAACCCAACAGCAATTGGCTGACCCCGGTCTGCTCCGGCAACAACCAGCGCCAGATCAGGCCGAGCGCAAGCAAGCCCAGTGCAAGCATGGCCAGGGTCAACTGGCGCGCGGCGCTACGTTGTTCAGCCGAGGACAACATGCTCGGCGCGGCGGCGGTTTGGGCAGTCATTGCGCAGCTCCCTGAATGATCAGGCGGGAATCGTCTTTCGGATCGACCGTCGTCACCGAACCGGCCTGCCCGAGAATCTTCGGCATCCGCTCACGGTAAATACGCAGCAGCATTTGCGGATCGGTGCCCTGCTGTTGCGCCTTGGCCAGGCTTAATACTGTGGCGGTGTCGGTGGAGGCTTTGGCCAAGCGTTCGCTGGCCTGGGCGTGAGCCACTTGCAGCGTGCGGTCGGCTTGTTCATTGGCGGACTGAGTCAGCTTCTCGGCTTCCGTGCGCGCATTGGCCACGGCCTTGTCAGCTTGCTGGCTGGCAGTTAACACGGCGTTGAACGCGCTCACTGCCGGGCCGGGCAGACTCGATTGCACATCGACCCGCGCCACTTCGATACCCAAGCCCTGCCCGGTCGCCGTCAGTTCGGCCAAGCGTTGATTGATGCCTCGCACCAGATCGCCGCGCAGACGTTCGCGACGTTCGGCAGCCTGATTGTCGGCACCGATCAGTTCCGGTCGAGCCACCAGAATGGTGTCCAGGTCTCGCGCCGCGGTGAGTGCCACGGCACTGCGCGTCACCAGTCGATCCAGAGCCGGCAACACATGCTCACCCTGAAGAACGAAGGCATAGGGCTCAGTGACTTTGTAGAACACCCGCACATCCAGCTGCACCACGCCCGCGTCACCGGTCAGCAGATAACCGGAGCCGGCGAGCGCATCGCTGAGGGGTGTGGCGAAGCTCGCCACCCGGTCGGCCTGCAACGCGGCATCGGTGCGCAGCAGATTTTCCACCCGACGCTCGATCACCCGGTCCGCTGCCGGCAACAAGATCACCTGCTCAAACGGTCGCGGCCACGCCAACAGTAAGCCGGAATTTTGAATGCGATCCAGCGCGCCGAAGTGCAGCACCACGGCGCGATTCTGCGGGTCGATCTGCCGCACATTGGAAAATGCCCACGCCAAAGCAGCCAGCACGGTCACGGCGTAAAGCGCGAGAAAAGCCAAGCGCCCGGCCTGAATCCAGGGGCTGCTCAATTCATTTGTTCCACGTGGAACCAAACTCATGGCTGCGACCCGGACTTGTTATCGAGCGTCGGTGGGCCATCAACCAACACCCGGAACGGCGCCGCATCTGTGCGCAAAATCAGCTTGGTGCCCGGTGCGACGATGGTGCCCAAGGTGTCGAGCGAACGCAGCAAATTGTAGAGCTGCGGTGAGCCTGCGTAGGCGCGGCCGTAAATCTGCGCGGCTTCGACGCGGGATTGGGCTTCGATGTCTGCGGCTTTCACAGTGGCATCAGCTTGTACGATTCGCGCATCACGCTCGGCCGCAGAACGGATTTGTGCCGCTTCACGTTTGCCGATAGCCGTGCGTTCAGTGGCGATTGTTTCACGCTCGGCGCGCATACGATCGACCGTCGCGGTGAGCGTCACCGATGGCAGCGTCAAGCGCTCGATACCGACTTGCAGCACTCGCACGCCATAGGTGGTGAGCAACTGCTGATCGATCTGCTGGCGCAGCTGCGCTTCGAAATCGGCGATGTGCACCTGGTTGGCGTCGGTGTTCACCAGGTTGGCCAGGTCGAAACTGCTGGCAGTGGTTTCCAGCGCCGAGCCGACAAAGGTACGAATCTGCCGCGCGGCTTCATCGGGTTGATTCTGTACAGCGCGCATAAAACGTTGCACGTTGTCCGGATCGCCCTGTACCTGCCAGGCCACGTAGGCTTGCACGATGATGCGCAGACCGTCGCGCGTGCCCACATCCTGCAAACCGCTGGAGGTGGTACGCAGCCGCAGATCAACCGGAATCGCCGCCTCGAACGGCGCCGGCCAACGCCAGCCAAGACCCGGCTCCAGCAACACCCGCGATGGATTGCCAAAGCGCGTAATCACCGTGGCCTCCCCCGAGCGCACTTGCACCAGGCTTGCCGCCGCAACGGCAAAGGCCACCAGCAGCGCCGCCCAGCCCATTCGCCGCCACGGAAAAGGGCCAGCTTCGTGCGGATCACCATGGTGGTGATGGTGATGATGACCGTGGTGATGCCCGCCATGGCCGTGATCGTGGCCGGCGTGGTCATCGTGGTCGTGATGATCGTGATGATCGTGAGTAGGCGTCGACTGGCTCAATGGGCGGCTCCTGGCTGAGCGGTATTACGCGACGGCGCAGGGTCAGCCGGCAGCGTGAATGTACGTAGGTCGATGGTCGGCGCATTGCTGCTACCACCCAGACGGTGATCGAGAACCAGCAGCTTGGCGTTAGCCAGACCCTGGGTCAGTTGGCTGAGATATTGCTCCAGTACAAAAGCCTGGCCGGCGCTGGAGTACGCCTTTCGCTCGGCGGCAAATTTCAGGTCGGCGGCCCGAGCGCTCGAGTTGATCTCATGCGCACTGGCCGTGGCTTGATCGCGAGCGATGCTGGCCTGCAATTGCGCCTGGTTGGTCGCCTCCGCTGCGGCACCGCGCTCGCGGGAGATCAATGCCTGGGCGCCAATCTGCGCTGCTTGAACGCCGTGATAAGCATTGGCAGCCCCCGCTGGCGGATGAATGGCCTCGACCACCGTGGCGAGAATTTCCACGCCGCTGTCGAGTTTTTGCAGATCCGCCTGCACGGCGCGGCCGATTTCTTCAGAGAGCCCTACCCTGTCTTCGCCGAGCAAACCGTCGAGGGTTCTTGAGGCGAAGTCATGAACCAGAATCCGGCTGGCGGTGCTGCGAATCAGCGTCGGCACGTCGGCGCTGTTGTACGTCGCGGCCAGAGCCGCCTGATCGCTCAGGCCGATGCGATAGACGAAGCGCACGTCCATGTTGACGATCTGAAAGCTCTGCTTGTCGGCACGGCTGCTGGCGATGACCTGGGATTTGTCATTCACATGGCTGGCGTCCCACAAGCGATTGGCAATGGCCGGTGCCGGGCCTTCGGCAGGTTCGGCCGCGACCGGGGCCGATGCTTCGCCCACGCTGGTGGCCAACTCATGGACTACGCCGTTCTCGACGCTCAGCACGCGACCCAGCGGCCACGGCAAACCGGCGTGCAAACCGGGCCCAAACACTTCCACCGGTTTGCCGAAACGTTCGTAGATGCCCCGCCCCTGTAGCGGTATTTCATGAATGCCGGTGAGCGACCAACCGACGATTGCCACCACCGCCAGCACCGGCAAAAACGCCCGACGCATGTAGGTGAAAGCCCAGATTTGTCGCAGGTCGATACCGAAGCGATTGTGCAACTCGTGCTGCAATGCGAGCAGGGGCTGTGGCGGCCAGCGCAACATATCGGCGACGAAGCTTCGCGCCAGCAAGGTCGGTTCAAGCTGTTCACGACGGGGGCTGAACAGTGACAACACGGCGCGCAGCAACAACTCGATGGCGACCAGCCCCGGCAACAAGCCGATCAGCACCGCCAGACGCACCGGCCAGACGGCTGTTTCGCTACCGAACAACAGACACAAGGCGCTGAGCACCAGGCCAATAATCGCGACCCGCGTCAGCTGCGCCAACGACCCGGCCTCAGGCCATTGGGCGACATATTCCTGCGCCAGTTGCCGCTCCAGTACCAGCAAACCGAACGCCAGCAGCAACGACAACGCCGCGCCGACACTGGCCGATAATCCCAACGCAGCGGGTGGCAAAGCGAGGTTCCAGACCTGCTCGATGCTGTACAAACTCAACAACGCCCAGCCACCAAGCCAGAGCGTCGGTGCACCGATCTGCCCCAGCAAGCGCAGCCAACGCTGACTGATGCCGTCCAGCAACCGCTCGTACCAACCTTCGGCGACAACGACTTCTTCAGTGATAGCCACCGGCACCAACGCGGCCGGATTCATCGCTCGTGCACGCCACTGCGTTACCCACCAGGCCGACTGCAGACCGGCGACCAACACCAGCAAACCGGCGCTCTGATTGACCAGCAACGCGGGCCAGAGCGATTGCGGTGCAAACAGCCCGACAAAAAACGCCAGCACCAGCCCTGCGGCCGCCAAGGCACCCAAACCGATTGCCCATTGGCGCAATCGACGTCCTTGAACGACCGCCTGCTGAAAGCGCGGCAGCCCTGCTATCTGTGCTCCATCGCCATCGAGATCGACTTGCATACCACCCCAGCCATTGCTCACATCACAATTCGTTACGATATAACGAAAATGGTGAAATTTTCGTCCTGAATCGTTCTATCTAAAAACGCTGAACCTGTCGCCAAGCTGAAGCCTTGACCGAAATGGTGAGAAACGCACATATTACGTTCGTAATTTTTTATTGAAGACTACTTTTTATCGATCCCGCCCCTCTCAATCCAGGAGTTGCACCATGAGCACTTATGACGTCGTGATTCTGGGCGCCGGCCCCGGCGGTTATAACGCAGCGATCCGCGCCGGGCAGTTGGGCTTGAAAGCGGCCTGCGTGGAAGGCCGCGCCACCCTCGGTGGGACCTGCCTGAATGTCGGTTGCATGCCGTCCAAGGCATTGCTGCATGCCTCTGAGCTCTACGACGCGGCCATGGGGGCGGAATTCGCCAACCTCGGGATCGAGGTCAAACCTGTGCTCAACCTGGCTCAGATGATGAAACAGAAGGATGAAAGCGTCACAGGCCTGACCAAGGGCGTCGAGTTTCTGTTTCGCAAAAACAAGGTCGACTGGATCAAGGGATGGGGCCACATCGACGGGCCGGGCAGCGTCACGGTGACCGACGATCAGGGTGGCAAGACCCGGCTGAGCGCCAAAGACATCATCATCGCCACCGGTTCCGAACCCACTCCCCTGCCAGGCGTGGACATCGACAACCAACGCATCCTCGACTCCACGGGCGCGCTGTCGCTGGCTGAAGTACCGAAGCACCTGGTGGTGATCGGCGCTGGAGTGATCGGTCTGGAACTGGGTTCGGTATGGCGGCGCCTGGGTGCTCAGGTGACGGTCGTCGAATTTCTCGACCGGATCTGCCCGGGTGTGGATGCTGAAGCCGGTAAAACCCTTCAGCGCTCATTGAGCAAGCAAGGCATCCGCTTCAAGTTGAGTTCGAAAGTCACCAGCGCCACCTCCTCGGCGAGCGGTGTTCAGCTCAGTATCGAACCGGCCGCAGGTGGCACCGCCGAGCTGCTGGAAGCCGACTACGTGCTGGTGGCTATCGGTCGCCGTCCTTACACCCAGGGCCTGGGGCTGGAGAACGTCGGCCTCGCCACCGACAAACGCGGCATGCTCGCCAACAAGGGCCACCGCACTGAAGCCGCGGGGGTCTGGGTAATCGGTGACGTCACCTCAGGGCCGATGCTCGCCCACAAGGCCGAAGACGAAGCCATGGCCTGCATCGAGCAGATCGTCGGCAAGGCTGGCGAGGTCAATTACGACCTGATCCCCAGCGTGATCTACACCAAACCGGAGCTGGCCAGCGTCGGCAAGACCGAAGAACAGTTGAAGGCCGAAGGTCGCGCCTACAAGGTCGGCAAATTCCCCTTCACCGCCAACAGCCGGGCGAAGATCAACCACGAAACCGAAGGCTTCGCCAAGGTACTGGCCGATGAGCGCACCGACGAAGTTCTCGGTGTGCACCTTGTGGGCCCGAGCGTCAGCGAAATGATTGGCGAATATTGCGTGGCCATGGAGTTCAGCGCCTCGGCCGAAGACATCGCCCTGACCTGCCATCCACACCCGACCCGCTCCGAGGCCTTGCGCCAGGCGGCGATGAATGTGGAAGGGATGGCGACGCAGATTTAGAACGATCAAAAGATCGCGGCCAAAGACTGCGATCTTTTCGCTTTTTCAGTCAGGCAAATGCCCCAACGGCAACGCCCCCGGCGTCTTCACCGTGTGAATCGCAAAGTTGCTGCGGATATCGCTCACGCCAGGCAATTTCAGCAATCGCCCGGTGAGGAAACGGTCATAGGCGCGCAAATCCGGCACCACCACTTGCAGCAGAAAATCCGATTCCCCGGACACCAGAAACGCCGAAATCACCTCAGGCAATGCCGTCACGGCCAGGCGAAACGCTTCGGCTTGTTCATCGTTATGCCGTTCGACTTTGACCCCGACAAACACCGTCAGCCCAAGGCCCACTTCATCTCGATCGAGGTTGGCCTGATAGCCACGAATCACACCGGCCTCTTCCAGCATCCGGACCCGGCGCAAACAGGGTGAAGCCGACAAGCCGATCTCGTCGGCCAATTGCACGTTGCTCAGGCGTCCGTCCCGTTGCAGCGCCGTGAGAATTTTGCGGTCGTAGGCGTCCAGTTTCATGTTTTGGCAGATCCTGATGGTTCGATCGTCACAAACTGGCAGGTTATGCCAAATATCGAAGCTTTAGAAGCTGACTACGCAACCACCTGCCCTGCCCCTCGGCCGTAGACTGAACCCACCAAATCGACAACGAATGGGGGCAACATGACAGAACTCTGGCTGTTTTTCATGGCATTGACAGTGGTGTACCTGTTGCCGGGCCCGGACATGATTCTGCTGTTGCAGACCGGCGCTCGTCAGGGCAAAGGCGCGGCGCTGGCCACGGCATTGGGGCTGGGCGTGGCGCGCGGTTGTCATGTGGCATTGGCGGCATTGGGTTTGGCGACGCTGTTCAGGACTGCGCCCTGGACCTTCGACGTGGTGCGCCTGGCCGGCGCCGCGTACCTGCTCTGGATCGGCATTCAGTGCCTGCGCACCACGATGCTGCCGAGCTTGAACGGTGCAGACGCAACGACTGCTAAACCACGGTGGCCGGAGGCGATCCAGCGCGGTTTGCTGACTAACCTGCTCAACCCCAAGGCGCTGCTGTTTTGCTCGGTGCTGCTGCCGCAGTTCATCAACCCTCAAGCCGGACCGGTGCTCGCGCAATTTGCGACCCTGGGCATGATGCTGGTCAGCGTCGGCTTGCTGTTCGACAGCGCCTACGCGCTGGTCGGCGCTGCGTTGGGCCGTTGGCTGCAACGCAGTCCATCGGCCCAGCGGGTACAACAGTGGTTGTTTGGCAGCCTGTTGATTGGTTTTGCTGTGCGGCTGACCTTTGTTCAACAAGCTTGAGCGTTATCGCGCTTTCCGACGGCGGCGACTGATCAACAACAGCGCCGCTGCCGTAACGGCCAACACGGCGCCGATCTGCAATGGTTTTTTGTAGGGTCGCAGCGTGGACCGCATAGCGTCGGTGACCTGGGTCACGTAGCGCTTGTCGGCATTCTGGAAGTCCGGCTCCTGGCATTGATGACCGAAATCACCGGCCCAGACCACATAGGGCCCCTCCTCGACATAACGACGATAGAACGCGCTTTGCTCTTGCAGGTTGGTGCCCCACCCTGAGGCCTTGCATAGCACCGAAGCAAACGCCTGACTGCTGTGGGGCAGATGATCGGCGGCCTTACTCGCCAGAGCCGTGGCGACATAACGGTAATGGAAACGCTCATCAGGTTGCGCCACCGTAGCTTGCTGACGCTGCACTTCGCCCTCGCTCATCAGCGGTCCGACCTTGAGCTCCGGAGCTTCCAGGCTGTAATTGCCACCGAAGGTCACGTAATCCGGGGACATCTCGTAGCCCAACAGCTCCATCCCATTGTAGCGAGCCAGCGTCGCGGCGTAGTAGTAAGCGAATGCCTTGGAGGTCGGCCACCATTTGGACTCGGCCTCCTTGCGCAATTGCCCATACCATTTGGCCTTGGCCTGCAAATCCGCGTTGTCGAAGTAAGCCGGAGCCTCATCGTAACGCTCTTCACGCAATAAACGCCGCCCGAGCAGATTGCGCAGGCTCGCAGCCACCGGCAACGGCACATAATTGTCGCGATCCTGCTGGCTGAGCGGTGGCGGTGCCGGCACCTGGGTGTCGACGTACTGCTTGAGTTCATCGAGGGTCAGCACCCGCTCGGCCACGGTGGCCGCGTCGAACCAGTAGATGCCCTGGCTGCGATAGAGCTGATCGAAGGCCTGCAGGTAATCCCCGCGTTGCAGGGCCAGGATCGCGCTTTCACCCTCGACCCGGCACTTGGGCTGGAGCGTTTCGTAATCCCAGTCGGGCGTCCGCCGCTCGCCCCAGGATTCGTTCTGCGGGAAGGCCTGGGCGGCTTTGGCATAGGCCGCTGCGGCGGCGTTTTTGTCGCCATCACGCACCGCCAGCTTCGCCCGCAACCACCATGCAAGGCCACCGTCACCAGCCTGTTCGAGGAAGGCTTTGGCGCTGGCGTAATCGCCCTGTTGATAATTCATCGCCGCCAGGCGATCGGCATTATCCAGACTGCCACGGGTGCTGCTTTGCAGCAGTTTGATCAGTTTCTGTTCGTTCGGCGGTTGATCACCGAATGACCAGCCCAGCCGACTGATCAACGACGCCGTCACCAGTTGCTGCACCGCTTTGCCCTTGAGCAACCCAGCCAGTTGCTCGTCGGGCATTGCGGCCAGATCGGCCATCAACAGCTTCAGCGAGGTGTAGCCCACCGCCGAGCCGTGAAGGTTCTGCGTGGCGTAGAGTTGGATGGCGTTGTCCCAATCACCCGCGGTGCGGGCCACTCGCGCTTCTTCGCCGAGGCTGGCGACACCCAGTTCCAATGGGTCGCTGAAGCCGTCGATGCTCAGTTGACGGGTCTGCTCGAAGGCCTTGCGGGACTGAGCCAACAGGTCAGAGGTCGAGCCTGCTTCTGAACTCATGGCAAACAGCGCCCGGCCCAACGAGTACGCCGCCCAGGTGCTACGCAACGGGCGTTGTTCCGCCGGCAGCGCCAGCACTTTCTGGAAGTAGTCGGCGGCCAGGCCATGGTCACCGGCGTTGAACGCCACGGCGCCAGCCAGATAGAGCCTGTGCTCGGGCGGCAGATTCGCGCCTTGCTCTTCAACCTGACGGGCATCGCTCAGGCTGCGCAGTTGTTTCACCAGCGCTTGCTGCTCAGGCGTCAGACCGGCCTGTTCAGCGGTATCGCGCTGATGGGTGTAATCAGGCGCATCGCCGTAACCGTCCCCCGGAATGTTGGTGGCGGCGGTGACATTTTTCAGTCCCGCGATGGCATGCCCGAGGCGGCTGATCTCAAGGTTGAAGTTGCCTTCCGGCAGTTCCGCCAGCGACTGGCCACGGTTGTCCAGCAGGCGCATGGGGAAGTCCGGCCCGCAGGCCAGCGCCGAACCCAATGGCAGGCTGAGGCTCAGGCAAAGTACATGGCGGGGCCAGTTACGGGTAAACATTCGAACCTCCTTGATCAATGTGTGCGCAGCGAGCCCAACCGATAGCGCGCTGCCCGCCGGCCGGGATTCGACCGTCACGCAGGCGGATGAAGGTAAGCAGATCCGGGCGCTGTTGCAACGCATAACCGGCCAGCGCATCGGCGCCCTCGCAGCCCTGCACCGCCAGCGTCAGACGTTCGGGCCAGGCACTGTCGAGGTTGCCTTGGTTGCTGAGGCTGATGTCGTAGAGGCCGTCCTGCGCCGAGAGTTTCAACCCCACATGACTGTCGAGCGTATCGCCGCGCGCCACAGCGCCCAGCGTCGTCAGGCTCCAGGCCCTGCGATCATTGGCCAGGGGCAGGCGAAACCAGATCAGCCCGGCCAGATGGGCCGGTGGATCGGCGCGCAACTCGGTGCCGAGCTTACTCAGTTGCTGCGGGTCTGCCAGCAACTCCCGACGTTCACCGCCTTGCTCGATGGGCACTTCGCTTTCCACGACCGGCGCGCCCCCGGCCCCCGGCAACAGCGCCACGCCATAAGCCGGCAGCGCCAGATAAAACGGTTTCGATGTGTTGCGACTCCAGGCCCTGGCCCACTGCCGTGTCTGATCCGGGTCGAACAGCCCACGCCGTGGATCGCTCACCGCGTGCACCTGCAACACGCTGCTGTCGACCGTTGCCAGCAACGCCGGCAATTCAGAACTGTCGAGCCAGGCCGGCAACGCGGTGATGCTCAGTGGCAAGGACGCCGGCAGAACGCCACGCAAATGGGTGAGGAATTCGCGGTAGGCCGGTAACCGGGCGTTGCCCGCATCGTGGTCAATTTCCACGCCGGAGAGGGTCAACCCCTGCCCTTGCCAATCGCTGAGCACCTGCTGGATCTGCGCCGTGACCTCGTCCCGGTCCAGCCCATTGAGCTGGCCATCCAGACGAACCACCGCAATCAGCGGTCGGCCATCACGCTTGAGCAGCGCCGGATCGATCCGCGCCCGGCTCCAGCCAGACTGTGGGAATACCTGCAAGGCCAGCACGCGCAAGGTCGAGAAATCGGTGTGGCTGTCGCGCAGCGCGGCGTCATGGGCTGGCGTCCATAGCCGTTGCCAGACATAGAGTTGCTGATCGAGCGGCGGCGCGTCCGGTTGCTCGCAACCGTTGAGCAACATCAATGCGCCAAGCAAGGCCGACAAGCGAATGAAAAACACAATGCCCACCCTCATCCTCTGTGGCGAGGGAGCTTGCTCCCGCTCGACTGCGCAGCAGTCGCAAAATGCAGCCCATGTGGTGTGTCTGATGATATGAAGGGGCTGCTTCGCAGCCCAGCGGGAGCAAGCTCCCTCGCCACAATTGATCGGTTACGAATTCCCGGCAGCCTACTCAGCTATCGGCTTGCAGGCAATGATCACCTGATTCTTCGCCACCACTGCGTCCAGCGCCTGAATGCTTTTGTGGGAGCGAGCGGGCTTGCTCGCTCCCACATTGTTCAGCTGTGTGGCGCAGGTTTCGGGATGGCAAGGTTATCCAGCATCCGGTTCACCGCCAGTTCCGCCAGCATCACGATCTGCTGAATCGCCATTGCCGTATGCCGGTGCGGCCCTTGCAGATACCCCGCAAAATCACTCGCCATCACACTGGCCTGGGCCAACGATTCACAGGTGTGGGCCAACAGGTCTTCGTCTTTGATATCCGGCGCAACCATAAACATCGTGCTCGGCTTGCGGGCCGCGGGGGATTTGAGGGCGGAGGGGTTGAGGTAGTGATCGAGCGCGCGCTCGGCGGCTTCGTTGAGCTTTTTTGAATCGAGGGATTCGTAGGGGGAAACGTCGTCGGTTTCCGGGGGATTCGGTGTGGCTTTGAAAATGGTGAAACTCCATTCGAGAACTGGAGTTCGCCAACACTGCGACCAAGCAGAAGGGTGGCGAACCGTACGCGGGTTGGTCGACCAGGGAATGGAACCCGGCAGGGCCTAAGCCCTCCCACGCACAGCTCGCCATGAAGCAAGCACAAAAGTGCGCCATTCTAAACCTGAGCGACCAAACCCGATCACTGAATTTGCAGTGACTCCCAAAGCCTATCCCTCGGACTTCTGATACGACAACCGCTAGAACTTGTCGGATTTGTCCTTCAGAACAGCCAAATTTGTAGGATGTTCGCAAATATTTTCAGGCCAGCCGAGATCGAATGTGGGAGCGGGCTTGCTCGCGAAGGCTGTTTAACATTCAACGTGGAAGTTGTCTGAGACACCGCTTTCGCGAGTAAGCCACAGGGGATTTTCTCTGTTGTCTGGTTCAGTTACAGATCCAACACCAACGGCTGCGAACCCTGCGCCGGCACCGCACAACAAATCAGCACCTCACCCGCATCGGGAACCTCCGCCGGAGGCTGTGGATAATTCACCTCTCCGCTGATCAACCGGGTTTTGCAGGTCCCGCAGGAACCGCCGCGGCAACTGAATTCCGGGCGCAAGCCACGGCTCTCCGCCAACTCCAGCAAACTGCAGCCGTCCGGCTGCCAACGCGCTTCTTTGGCAGAGCGCTGGAACACGACGGGCACCGAAACGGTAGCGGCCGGCAATTGCTCGATGACCACCGCGTCCGGGTCCGACTTGCGACGCAGCGTCGACGGGCCAAAGGTTTCGGCATGAATCCTTGAATCAGGGACATCCAGATCCCGCAGGCTGTCGTACAGCCCCTGGGTAAAACTTCCCGGACCGCACAGGACAAAATCCACTTGGTCGTAGTCCTCCACCTCAAGAGTAGTCTTGAGCAAGTCGGCGTCGATGCGCCCTGTCAGGTCGTAATCTTCACCCTCACGGGCATCGGCCTCCGGCTGACTGAGCAAACGCAGCACCCGCACCTCATCACCGAGGCCGTCGAGCAGGCGATCCAGCTCAGGGCGAAACGGTTGATCGGCCAAGGTCCGCGAGCTCTGGAAGAACCACACAGGACGGATGCGCCGCGTGCGCAGGCCTTGATAAACCACCTCCCGCAGCATCGACAGCAGCGGCGTGATCCCCACGCCAGCGGCCAATAGCACCAGCGGCCGACGCTCATTCGACGCCACGGTGAAATGCCCTTGAGGCGAGCGGGCTTCAAGCACATCGCCGACACGAATCTGCTCATGCAGGTGCGAGGACACCAGGCCTTCACGCTTCACGCTGATGCGGAAAAAGTCATCGGATGGCGCGCTCGACAAGCTGTACGTGCGGATGTGCACATCGCCTGCGATGTTGAACCGCAAGGGCAAATGTTGCCCGGCTTGAAACACCGGCAACCCGGCGCCATCGGCAGGCTCCAGATAGATCGAACGGATGTTGTGGCTCTCCCGCTCGATGCGCGTCACCCGCAGCGGCCGCCAGCGATTCCCCAGCGCCTGGGCTTGCAGGCGTGCATTCGCCTGCGCCCAGGTGCCGGTCAGCAGACTGGTGGGCGACACGCCGTCAAAGCGCCAGCGCAAGGCCAGTGCCGCGGGCCGACGCACCGCGTGCTCCACCTCGAATGTCCACAGCCGCTCGGCCCCTTGAAAGGCTTCGATCTGCGGGCCTTCAAGGATGACTTGCGTGCGACCGCTGAGGTGCAGCAAATCGCCCGAATCGAAATCGATGAACAGCAAACCGGCCCGAGGGTTGATCAGCAGGTTGCCCAAGGTATTGAAGAACAGGTTGCCGGCGAAGTCCGGGATGGTCAGGCGATTGCCTTCTATCTGGACGAAACCGGCCTGGCCGCCCCGATGAGAAACGTCCACCGAGCGTTGGCCATCGACGTCCACATAGCTGGCGACAAAGAAGGTATCGGCGCTGGCAATCATGGCTTTGGCCGCGTCATCCAGCTCATTGAGATGCTGCGCAACACGGGTCGCCGGATCCGCCAATGGCACCGAGCGAAACTGGCGCAATTGAATGTATTGTGGGCAATTGCCGAAGGATTGCTCCACCGTCACCTCGAAGCCGCTCGCCGTTACAGCGCCGACTCGACCATTGAGACGGTTGCGGCGTCGGGTGTGCAACTCGATACCGAGCAGCCCGATCGCCGCCCCGTCTTGCAGTTGTGCAGGGTCGTCGCGACCGGGCAGGCTGCCGATCTCCAACAGCCCGGGCTCGGGGGACTTCGCAAAGCCCGGCGCGCCTTCAAGAATGCTGGCCCAAGGGTTGCCGTCAGCATCCACCGCGCCGTACAGCATGAACGGCAGTTGCTGATAGAACGTACGGTGTTGGTCCGGCATCTCGCGGCGAATCACCCTACGGCCCAATGCGTCCATTCGCTCGGCGACGCCCACGTGAACCTGCAATTGTTTCTCGCCTGCATGCCAAGGTGAATGTTCCATAACGGCTTCTCCCCTGCGCTGATTGCGCAATAAGAACAGCCCGGCTGAGCTCGGGCCGTGAGCATCAGGCAGTTTTTTGCAAACCGGCGATGGTGCGCGGCATGCCGACAAACCCTGGCAAGGCTTCAACGCGCGCCAGCCAGGCGCGGATGTTGGCGTAGTCGTCCAGCGACACATTGCCTTCCGGAGCATGGGCGATGTAGCTGTAGGCGGCGATGTCGGCGATGGTCGGCTCGCTACCGGCCAGATAGGCCGTTGCGCCCAGTTCCTGATCGATCACTTTGAGCCAGGTGTGAGAATAGGCGATCACCTCTTCAGCGTTGTAAGGCGCACCAAATACAGTGATCAGCCTTGCCCTGCCGGGGCCAAAGGCAATCGGCCCGGCGGCGACCGACAACCAGCGCTGAACCTTGGCTGCACCGACCGGATCGGTTGGCAGCCAGCGACCGTTGCCATATTTTTGCGCAAGGTAGACCAGGATCGCGTTGGAGTCGGCCAGCACCATGCCTTGATCCTCAATCACCGGGACCTGGCCAAACGGGTTGAGCGCAAGAAAATCCGCTTGTTTGTGTGCGCCCTTGGGCAGATCGACGAAGATCAGCTCGGTCGGCAGTTGCAACAACGACAGCATCAGCTCTACACGGTGAGCATGGCCGGAACGGGGGAAGTTGTAGAGTTTGATGGCTTGCATGGTCGACTCCGCTGGGTGGTGGCGCCGCTCAGGAAAGATCAGCGCCGATGGAGCGCTATCTTCCATCCACAACCAAAGCAACAGAATAACCAGCAAACGCAATCCATTATTTCATCCAGTGCAATAAACCTTCAGCCGTGCAGGGCCGGGTGTTCGCGCAGCCCCTTCACCGCAAAGTCCACAAAACTGCGAACCCGCGTCGGGGCCTTGCGCCCACCCTGGTAGACCACATGAATGGGCAATGGCGGCAGTTCGAAGTCAGCCAGGACGATTTCCAGCTCACCGGTGGCGATCTTGCTCGCCACTTGATACGACAGGACTCGGGTCAACCCCAGGCCCATGGCGGCGGCAGTGATCGCCGCTTGATTGGCAGAGACCACCAGACGTGGCTCCGGACGAACACTGACCGGCTCTCCCGCCTCAAGGAACGGCCAGCTTCTGGGCTGCCCGATGGACGAGGTGGCGATGATCGGGGCGCGGCTCAAATCTGCCGGATGCCGAGGCCGACCATGGTCAGTCAGGAAACCGGGGGAAGCGCAGATCACCCGCCGCACTTCGCCCACTCGAATGGCATGCTGATTGCTGTCAGGCAACTCACCGATGCGCACAGCCACATCGATGCCCTCCTCGACCATGCTCACCACCCGGTCGACCAGCACAGCGTTGATGCTGACTTCAGGAAATTGAGTCAAGTAACCGACCATGAGCGGCGTGACGAACAAATCGCCGAACAATACCGGTGCCGTGATCGTCAGTTGCCCACGGGGCTGGGCATGGCTCCCGGCGGCCGAATCCTCGGCTTCCTGCACCTCGGCGAGAATTCTCCGACAGTCCTCCAGATAACGCTGACCTGCCTCGCTCAAATGCACGCTACGGGTGGTGCGCGTCAGCAACTGGGTGCCAATGCGCTGCTCAAGCGCCGCCACTGCCCGGGTAACGCTGGCCGCCGACATCCCCAAACGCCGCGCCGCCGCCGAGAAACCTTGATCCTGGGCGACAGCGGCGAAGACCTGCATTTCCTGGAATCGGTCCATCGGATATGTCCTTCGTTCAGGTAAAAAAAATCGCAACCGTAGGCTGCGATTTTTATTGTTTTCGATCACCTGTGGATAACTTATTCCACCGTCACCGACTTCGCCAGATTTCGTGGCTGGTCAACGTCAGTGCCTTTCAACACTGCCACGTAGTACGAAAGAAGCTGCAACGGAATCGTGTAGAGGATCGGCGACAGGATGTCGTGGATGTGCGGCATGTGCACAACATGAGTGCCTTCACCGTTGGTCATGCCAGCCTGCTCGTCGGCGAAGACGATCAGTTCACCGCCGCGGGCGCGGACTTCCTGGAGGTTGGACTTCAACTTCTCCAGCAACTCGTTGTTCGGTGCCACGGTGACCACTGGCATGTCGTTATCCACAAGCGCCAGCGGGCCATGTTTCAGCTCGCCCGCCGGGTAGGCTTCGGCGTGGATGTAGGAGATTTCCTTGAGCTTGAGCGCCCCTTCCATCGCCACCGGGAATTGCGCACCGCGACCGAGGAACAGCGTGTGGTTCTTCTCGGCGAACAGCTCGGCGATTTTTTCCACAGTGCTGTCCATGGCCAGGGCTTCGCCCAGACGGGTCGGCAGGCGACGCAGTTCTTCCACCAGAGTGGCTTCGACGCCTGCGGCCAACGTGCCGCGAACCTGACCCAGGGCCAGGGTCAGCAACAGCAGGCCCACCAATTGAGTGGTGAAGGCTTTGGTCGAGGCCACGCCAATTTCGCGACCGGCCTGGGTCAGCAGCGTCAGGTCCGATTCACGCACCAGGGAGCTGATGCCGACGTTGCAGATTGCCAGGCTGGAAAGGAAGCCCAGTTCCTTGGCGTTGCGCAGCGCGGCCAAGGTGTCGGCGGTTTCGCCTGACTGGGAGATGCTCACGAACAGGGTATCGGGCTGCACCACTACTTTGCGGTAGCGGAATTCGCTGGCGACTTCGACCTGGCACGGAATGCCGGCCAGTTCTTCGAGCCAGTAACGGGCAACCATACCGGCGTGATAACTGGTGCCGCAGGCAACGATCTGTACATTACGCACCTTGGCAAACAGCTCGGCCGCTTGTGGACCAAACGCCTGCACCAGCACCTGATTCTGACTCAGGCGACCTTCAAGCGTGCGTTGCACCACGGCCGGTTGCTCGTGAATTTCCTTGAGCATGTAATGCCGGAACTCGCCTTTGTCAGCGGCTTCGGCACCGTCACGGTACTGAACGCTTTCACGCTCGACGAGCGTGCCGTTGATGTCCCAGATCTGCACGCTGTCGCGGCGAATTTCGGCGATATCGCCTTCTTCCAGGTACATGAAGCGGTCAGTGACCTGGCGCAGGGCCAACTGGTCGGAGGCAAGAAAGTTTTCACCCAGGCCCAGACCGATTACCAATGGGCTGCCGCTGCGGGCTGCTACCAGGCGATCCGGTTGCCGAGCGCTAATCACTGCCAGACCGTATGCGCCGTGCAGTTCTTTGACGGTCGCTTTCAGGGCCGCGGTCAGGTCAGGCTGCTCTTTGAGTTTTTCGTTGAGCAGATGGGCGATGACTTCAGTGTCCGTGTCCGAGGTGAACACGTGGCCCAGGGCCTTGAGTTGCTCGCGCAGGGCTTCGTGGTTCTCGATGATGCCGTTATGCACCACCGCAAGATCGCCCGAAAAATGCGGGTGAGCGTTGCGTTCGCACGGCGCACCGTGAGTCGCCCAGCGGGTGTGGGCAATGCCCAGACGACCGACCAGAGGCTCTTCGATCAGCGCCTGTTCCAGTTCGCTGACCTTGCCCGGCCGACGCAGGCGCAAGAGTTTTTCATCGTTGGTGTACACCGCCACGCCGGCGCTGTCATAACCACGGTATTCCAGACGCTTGAGGCCTTCGAGCAGGATGGCGGTAATGTTCCGTTCTGCGACTGCACCGACAATTCCACACATGCTATTTCTCCTGACTGACAGCGGCACAAATCACATTGATGCCGCGGGCCTGAATCTGATCGCGGGCCTCAAGCGGCAGGCGATCATCGGTAATAAGGGTATGGACGCTGCTCCAAGGCAGCTCCAGATTGGGGATCTTGCGGCCGATCTTGTCGGCCTCGACCATCACGATCACTTCGCGGGCGACCTCGGCCATGACACGGCTCAGTCCCAGCAACTCATTGAAGGTGGTGGTCCCGCGCACCAGATCGATGCCATCGGCGCCAATAAATAACTGATCGAAGTCATATGAGCGTAGTACCTGCTCTGCCACCTGACCCTGGAAGGATTCGGAATGCGGATCCCAGGTACCACCGGTCATCAACAGCACCGGTTCGTGCTCGAGTTCAGTCAACGCGTTGGCGACATGCAGGGAGTTGGTCATCACCACCAGGCCCGGTTGCTGGCCGAGTTCCGGGATCATCGCGGCGGTGGTACTGCCGCTGTCGATGATGATGCGCGCATGCTCGCGAATCCGCGTGACGGCGGCGCGGGCAATGGCCTGCTTGTATTTGGAAACCGGTTGGCCGATGTCGGCGACCAGCTCCTGCGGCATGGTGACCGCGCCGCCATAACGACGCAGCAGCAGACCGTTGCTTTCAAGCGCCGCCAGGTCCTTGCGAATCGTAACTTCCGAGGTTTCGAAGCGTTTGGCCAGCTCGTCCACACTGACTTCGCCCTGCTCATTGAGCAAGGCGAGGATATTGTGGCGGCGTTGGGGCGTGTTGCGCTTTGACATGATTTGGTAAGTTTCGATTCGAAAGATAACGTAAGCAATCAAAACCTATCAGCGAAACTTCGTCAAGCCAGCATCAGAAAAAAGATGTGTGGATAACTCAAAAAAAGATCGCAGCCTCCGGCAGCGCCTACAGAGTGAACACAAATTCCCTGTAGGCGCTGCCGAAGGCTGCGATCTTTTGATCTGTGGATAACTTAACTCTTCTTGATCTTCTCAGGCCGCTTCCAGCCGTCGATGTTCTTCTGTCGAGCCCGGCCTACGGCCAACTGAGCGTTATCCACATTCTGGGTAATAGTCGAACCGGCCGCCGTGGTCGCACCGGAGGAGATATCCACAGGCGCCACCAACGAGTTATTGGAACCGATGAATACATCTTCACCCAGCACGGTTTTCCACTTGTTGGCACCGTCGTAGTTGCAGGTGATGGTGCCGGCGCCAATGTTGGTGCGCGCACCGATCTCGGCATCGCCCAGATACGTCAAGTGACCGGCCTTGGCACCTTCGCCCATGTGAGCGTTCTTCAGTTCAACAAAGTTACCCACATGCGCGCGGGCTTCCAGCACTGTGCCGGGACGCAAACGAGCAAACGGGCCGGCATCGCTGCCTTCGCCGAGAATCGCGCCTTCGATATGACTGTTGGCCTTGATCACCACGCCTTTGCGCAGGGTACTGTCCTTGATCACGCAGTTCGGGCCGATCACCACGTCGTCCTCGATGACCACTTTGCCCTCGAGAATCACGTTGATGTCGATCAGGATATCGCGACCAACGGTAACCTCACCGCGCACATCGAAACGTGTCGGGTCGCGCAGGGTTACGCCTTGAGCCATCAAACGACGAGCGGCGCGCAGTTGATAATGACGCTCCAGCTCGGCCAGTTGTTTGCGATCGTTGGCGCCCTGCACTTCCATGGCGTCATGGGGTTGTTCGGTGGCCACCACCAGACCATCACTGACCGCCATGGCGATCACGTCGGTCAGGTAGTACTCGCCCTGGGCATTGTTGTTGGAGAGGCGGCCCAGCCAATCGCCCAAACGCTGGGAAGGCACCGCCAAAATGCCGGTATTGCCTTCGGTGATCGCACGCTCAACCGCGTTGGCATCTTTCTGCTCGACGATGGCAGTCACTTTGCCGGCGGCATCACGGACAATGCGGCCGTAGCCCGTCGGGTCATCCAGCTCGACAGTCAGCAGACCCAATTGCTGCGGTGCAGCCTGCTTGAGCAGACGTTGCAGGGTCTCGACTTCGATCAACGGCACGTCACCGTAGAGAATCAGCACGGTATCGGACTCGATGAACGGCACAGCCTGGGCCACCGCATGACCGGTACCCAGCTGTTGGTCCTGCAGGACGAAATTCAGGTCATCGGCGGCCAGACGCTCGCGCACCGCTTCGGCACCATGGCCGATCACCACGTGGATGCGCTGTGGATCAAGTTGCCGGGCGCTGTGGATAACATGGCCGAGCATTGAATTACCGGCAATCGGATGCAGGACTTTCGGCAAGGCCGAACGCATGCGAGTGCCTTGGCCGGCAGCGAGGATAACGATTTCAAGGGACATGACTGGCTACCAATCCTGGGTGGTCAGCAACTGCGACCAGGTGATGAATATCGAAAAAGAAAAAAGGGTAGCCGAGGCTACCCTTTTTAATCAATCGCGCAACAAGTCGATGGCCGATTAGTGGCCGAACTTCTTGCGGATCTGCTGGACGGTGCGCAGCTGAGCTGCAGCCTCGGCCAGACGTGCGGCAGCAGAACCGTAATCGAATTCCGCGCCTCGCTCATGCAAGGCTTTCTCGGCAGCCTTAACGGCTTCCAAAGCTGCGGCTTCGTCCAGGTCGGCAGCGCGTTGCACGGTGTCGGCGAGAACCTTGACCATGTTCGGCTGAACCTCGAGGAAACCACCGGAGATGTAATACACCTCCTCTTCCCCGCCCTGCTTGATCAGGCGGATCGGGCCCGGCTTGAGATTGGTGATCAGCGGCGCGTGACCCAGGGCGATACCAAGATCACCCAGTGCACCGTGCGCAACCACCATCTCGACCAGGCCGGAAAAGATTTCCCCTTCCGCGCTGACGATATCGCAATGGACTGTCATAGCCATCTGATTGCCTCAACCTAAATTAGCGCCCGTTGCCGGGCGCCGGGATTACAGTTTCTTGGCTTTCTCGATCGCTTCTTCGATGCCGCCGACCATGTAGAACGCTTGTTCTGGCAGGTGGTCGTAGTCACCGTTGAGGATGCCTTTGAAGCCAGCAATGGTGTCTTTCAGGGAAACGTATTTACCCGAAGCACCGGTGAAGACTTCAGCCACGAAGAACGGCTGCGACAAGAAACGCTGGATCTTACGAGCACGGTTTACCAACTGCTTGTCGGCTTCCGACAGCTCGTCCATACCCAGGATCGCAATGATGTCCTTCAGTTCTTTGTAACGCTGCAGCACGTACTGAACACCGCGAGCGGTTTCGTAGTGGTCGTTGCCGATCACGTTCGGGTCCAGCTGACGCGAAGTCGAGTCCAGTGGGTCTACCGCAGGGTAGATACCCAGGGAAGCGATGTCACGGGACAGAACGACAGTGGCGTCCAAGTGGGCGAAGGTGGTCGCTGGCGACGGGTCGGTCAAGTCGTCCGCTGGTACGTATACCGCCTGGATCGAAGTAATCGAACCTTGCTTGGTCGAAGTGATGCGCTCTTGCAGCACGCCCATCTCTTCAGCCAGGGTCGGCTGGTAACCTACTGCCGAAGGCATACGGCCCAGCAGTGCAGATACTTCAGTACCGGCCAGGGTGTAACGATAGATGTTGTCGACGAACAGCAGAACGTCGTTACCTTCGTCACGGAACTTCTCGGCCATGGTCAGGCCGGTCAGTGCTACGCGCAGACGGTTTCCCGGCGGCTCGTTCATCTGACCGTAAACCAGTGCCACTTTGTCCAGAACGTTGGAGTCCTTCATCTCGTGGTAGAAGTCGTTACCCTCACGAGTACGCTCACCCACACCGGCGAACACGGAATAACCGCTGTGCTCGATGGCGATGTTACGGATCAGTTCCATCATGTTTACGGTCTTGCCTACACCGGCACCACCGAACAGACCGACTTTACCGCCCTTGGCGAACGGGCAAACCAGGTCGATAACCTTGATGCCTGTTTCCAGCAGCTCGTTGCCGCCCGCTTGTTCAGCGAAGGTTGGCGCAGGACGGTGAATGCCCCAACGCTCTTCTTCGCCGATCGGACCAGCTTCGTCGATCGGGTTGCCCAGTACGTCCATGATCCGGCCCAGGGTCGCTTTACCGACCGGTACGGAGATGGCTGCGCCAGTGTTGTTGACGTCCAGACCGCGCTTCAAGCCTTCGGTGGAGCCCATCGCAATGGTACGAACCACGCCGTCGCCCAGCTGCTGCTGAACTTCCAGAGTGGTTTCGGCGCCTTGAACTTTCAAGGCGTCGTAGATGCTCGGTACGCTGTCGCGTGGGAATTCCACGTCGATAACGGCGCCGATGATTTGAACGATACGTCCGCTACTCATAGCTGGATCCTCTGAATATTTGAACCGTTAAACCGCGGCAGCGCCGCCGACGATTTCCGAGATCTCTTGGGTGATCGCAGCCTGACGCGCCTTGTTGTAGACCAGCTGCAAATCGCTGATCAAATCACCGGCGTTGTCGGTAGCGTTCTTCATCGCGATCATCCGCGCAGCTTGTTCAGCCGCGTTGTTCTCGACCACCGCCTGGTAGACCTGCGACTCCACGTAACGGACCATCAAGCCGTCAAGCAGCTCTTTGGCGTCCGGTTCGTACAGATAATCCCAGTGGTGCTTGAGTTCTTGATCCGGGGTTGCCACCAGTGGAATCAACTGCTCCACGGTAGGCTGTTGTGTCATGGTGTTGATGAACTTGTTGGACACCACGGACAGGCGGTCAATACGGCCATCCAGGTAGGCATCCAGCATCACCTTGACGCTGCCGATCAGATCATTGATCGACGGCTCTTCACCCAAGTGGCTGATAGCTGCAACGACGTTACCGCCGAAGTTGCGGAAGAAAGCCGCACCCTTGCTACCAACGACACACAGATCGATCTCGACGCCGTTTTCGCGGTTTACCGCCATGTCCTTGACCAAAGCCTTGAACAGGTTGGTGTTCAAGCCACCACACAGACCACGGTCACTGCTCACTACGACATAACCAACGCGCTTTACTTCACGGTCGATCATGAACGGGTGGCGATATTCCGGGTTAGCGTTGGCCAGATGGCCAATAACCTGGCGGATGCGCTCCGCATAAGGACGGCTAGCAGCCATGCGCATTTGTGCCTTGCGCATTTTGCTGACCGCCACTTTTTCCATGGCGCTGGTAATCTTTTGCGTGCTTTTGATGCTCGCAATCTTACTGCGAATCTCTTTTGCGCCTGCCATGTAACACCTATCAGGTTAGCAAGCGGGAGCCGCTAGGCTCCCGCTGCGGCTTACCAGGTTTGGGTGGCCTTGAACTTCTCGATACCGGCTTTCAGGCCGCCATCGATTTCGTCATTGAAGTCACCCTTCACGTTGATCTTCGCCATCAAGTCGGCGTGATCGCGGTTGAAGTAAGCAATCAGCGCTTGCTCGAAGCTGCCGATCTTGGCGATTTCAACGTCGGTCAGGAACCCACGCTCAGCGGCATACAGCGACAGCGACATGTCGGCGATCGACATTGGCGCGTATTGCTTCTGCTTCATCAGCTCGGTAACGCGCTGACCATGCTCAAGTTGCTTACGGGTCGCTTCGTCCAGGTCAGAAGCGAACTGGGCGAATGCCGCCAGTTCACGGTACTGAGCCAGAGCGGTACGGATACCACCGGACAGCTTCTTGATGATCTTGGTCTGAGCGGCACCACCCACACGGGATACCGAAACACCGGCGTTCACAGCAGGACGGATGCCCGAGTTGAACATGGCCGATTCCAGGAAGATCTGACCGTCGGTGATGGAAATCACGTTGGTCGGAACGAACGCGGAAACGTCGCCAGCCTGGGTTTCGATGATCGGCAGTGCGGTCAGGGAACCGGTTTTGCCGGTCACTGCGCCGTTGGTGAACTTCTCTACGTATTCTTCCGAAACGCGGGAGGCGCGCTCCAGCAGACGGGAGTGGAGATAGAACACGTCGCCTGGGTAAGCTTCACGGCCTGGTGGACGGCGCAGCAGCAGGGAAATCTGGCGGTAAGCCACTGCTTGCTTGGACAGATCGTCATAAACGATCAGCGCGTCTTCACCGCGATCGCGGAAGTATTCGCCCATGGTGCAACCGGAGTACGGTGCCAGGAATTGCAGTGCTGCAGATTCCGAAGCGCTCGCTGCAACGATGATGGTGTTAGCCAGTGCACCGTTTTCTTCCAGCTTGCGAACTACGTTGGCGATGGTCGATTGCTTCTGACCGATAGCTACGTAGACGCAGAAAATGCCGCTGTCTTTCTGGTTGATGATCGCGTCGATAGCCAGAGCGGTTTTACCGATCTGACGGTCACCGATGATCAGCTCACGCTGGCCACGGCCGACAGGGATCATCGCATCGACAGCCTTGTAGCCAGTCTGTACAGGCTGGTCTACCGACTTACGCCAGATCACGCCTGGAGCAACTTTCTCGACCGCGTCGGTCTCGGTGTTGTTCAGCGGACCTTTGCCGTCAACTGGGTTACCCAGTGCGTCGACTACGCGACCCAGCAGTTCCTTACCAACCGGAACTTCGAGGATGCGGCCGGTGCACTTGGCGCTCATGCCTTCAGCCAGAGTCTGGTATGCGCCCAATACAACGGCACCTACAGAGTCTTGCTCCAGGTTGAGAGCCATACCGAAGACGCCGCCCGGAAACTCGATCATCTCGCCGTACATAACGTCGGCCAGACCGTGAATCCGCACGATACCGTCAGATACGCTGACGACAGTGCCTTCGTTACGGGCTTGGGAGGTCACATCGAGCTTGTCGATGCGGCCCTTGATAATTTCACTTATTTCGGAAGGATTGAGTTGCTGCATTGCTCTGCTGCCCCTTCAAACTCAAGATTTCAATGCTTCGGCAAGTTTCGCGATTTTGCCGCGAATCGAGCCATCGATAACCAGGTCGCCGGCGCGGATGACAACACCACCAATAAGGGATGAGTCTTCCTCGACTTGCAGGCGCACTTCCCGGTTGAGTCGTGCACTGAGAACCTTGGCGAGTTTGTCTTGCTGTTCTTGGTTCAATGCAAAAGCACTGGTCACTTCAACGTCTACCGATTTCTCTTGTTCGGCCTTGTACAGGTCAAACAGAGCGGCGATCTCCGGCAGAAGCGGGAGACGGTCGTTTTCGGCAACGACGTGAATGAAGTTCTGCGCCTTGACATCAAACTTGTCGCCGCACACGTCAATGAACGTGGCGGCCTTTTCTGCGCTCGTCAGTCGCGGGGCCTTGAGCACGCGCTGCATGGTGTCGTCTTCCGACACCGCTGCTGCCAGGCCGAGCATGGCTGACCAATTGGCCAGTTGCTGGTGGGCCTGAGCGTGCTCGAAGGCCGCCTTAGCGTAAGGTCGGGCCAACGTGGTCAGTTCTGCCATGATCGCCCTCGCTTAGATTTCAGCAGCCAGTTGGTTAACCAGCTCTGCGTGCGCGTTTTGATCGATTGCTTTGCCCAGGATCTTCGCAGCACCGCCAACGGCCAGGCTACCCACTTGGGCGCGCAGCGCGTCTTTGACGCTGTTCAGTTCCTGTTCGATCTCGGCCTGAGCCTGAGCCTTCACACGGTCAGCTTCGACGCGAGCCTGTTCACGGGCTTCGTCGACAATCTGGGTACCGCGTTTCTTGGCTTGCTCGATGATTTCAGCTGCCTGAGCTTTCGCTTCGCGCAGTTGCTGACCCGCTTTTTCTTGGGCCAACTCCAGGTCGCGAGCTGCTCGGCTGGCAGCGTCCAGACCATCAGCGATCTTCTTTTGACGTTCGTGCAGAGCCGCGATGACCGGAGGCCATACGAACTTCATGCAGAACAGTACAAAAATCAGGAACGCAACGGACTGGCCAATCAGGGTCGCATTAATGTTCACGCCAACACCTCGCAGTTACGTTGTCCATCACACCAAATTACCCGGAAGATCCGAGTAATTAGCCAGCGATTTGACCAACGAACGGGTTCGCAAAGGTGAAGAACAGAGCGATACCAACACCGATCATGGTTACGGCGTCGAGCAGACCGGCAACGATGAACATTTTAACTTGCAGCATTGGAACCATTTCTGGCTGACGCGCTGCGCCTTCCAGGAACTTGCCGCCCAGCAGGCCGAAACCAATTGCGGTACCCAGTGCGCCCAGGCCGATCAACAGTGCAACAGCGATAGCGGTTAGACCAACTACAGTTTCCATCTTTCCTCCCGACTTTTACGTCGTATGGTTTAGGTTTTTTAGATTTTAAAGCGGTAAAACAAATCGTTTCATAGCCCGTTTAGGGCACCCACCCGTTTGACCGGGTGGGACATCAGACCAGTCGAGACTGGTCTTAATGGTTTTCTTCGTGCGCCATCGACAGGTAGACGATGGTCAGCATCATGAAGATAAATGCCTGCAGGGTGATGATCAGGATGTGGAACACAGCCCACGCCCACTGCAGAACTACGCCCAGGCCGCTCAGCCAGAGCAGACCGCTGCCGAACATCACAGCGATCAGAATGAACACCAGCTCACCGGCATACATGTTGCCGAACAGACGCAGAGCCAGGGAGATCGGCTTGGCGATCAGGGTCACGAATTCCAGCAGGAAGTTCACCGGAATCAGCAGCGCCTGAACAAAGATGTTCTTGCTACCGAACGGGTGCAGGGTCAGCTCGCCGATGAAGCCGCCGAGGCCCTTGATCTTGATGCTGTAGAAAATGATCAGCGCAAACACCGTGAAGGCCATGGCCAAGGTAGCGTTCGGGTCGGTGGTCGACACGGCGCGGAACGGGATGTGGTGGTCGCCGGAGATCAGGATGGCCAGCTGAGGAATCCAGTCAACCGGTACCAGGTCGATGGCGTTCATCAGGAAGACCCAGACGAAGATGGTCAGTGCCAGCGGTGCAACCACTGGACTACGGCCATGGAAGCTGTCTTTCACGCTGCCATCGACGAATTCGACCAATACTTCAACGAAGTTCTGCAAAGCACCAGGTACACCTGTAGTCGCCTTCTTTGCCGCCATGCGGAAAAGAAGAACGAAGATCAGACCCAACGCGACCGACCAGCCGAGGGTATCGACGTGGAAAGCCCAGAAGCCCATTTCCTTGGCTTCTGCTGCGGAGTGGGCAAAGCCCCAGCCGCCGTTGGGTAGCTGACCGAAGGTCAGGTTCTGCAAGTGGTGCTGGATATAGCCCGAAGCGGTTGTTTCTGCCATGGTTGCCTCAAACGCCCTAAGGTCTCGAAAGTCTTGTTCTCATAAGCAGGGGAGCGAACCAGCTGACCAGTTGGGTCAGCACGAAGACGCCGAATACTGCTAGCGGCGCCAATGGCTTCACACCTGCAAACGTCAGTGCAAACAGCACTGCCGTCAAAATCAGTTTGCCCGCCTCGCCGGCATAAAAAGACCGGACGATAGCTTGAGCTGCTCGGGCGCCGGAAAACCGAAATGCCCTGTGAGCGAAATAAATATTGGGAAGCAAGGCTATCAGGCCTCCGCAAAGTCCTGAGTACCCGGCAACGACTCCATACCATCGCCAGAGCGCCAAAGCGGCAATCAGCAAAACGACGAATTGAGCCATTAACACCGGAAAAACAGCCAATCGATGGAAAGGCAAGCGGTCTGGCGTGCGGTTTTCCATCACTTTTGCTCCCCAATGGTCGGCTGCCGAAATTCAATAACTTGGCATAATTTGTGCCGACAAAATGCGCGCAGAGTATAGGGGCGGTTCTGCCCCTATTCAACTGTCAGGTAGTGATTTCCGACTTCACGCTACAAGAGGAATTGTTTCAGCGGATGTGTGCGAGCACACCTTGAAGTTCATCAAGAGAGTTGTAGCCGATCACCAACTGCCCCTTACCCTTCTTTCCGTGGCGGATCTGCACCGCAGAGCCTAGGCGCTCGGCCAGGCGCTGCTCGAGCCGGGCGATATCCGGGTCCGGTTTTGCCGGTTCCACAGGCTCCGGTTTGCCACTCAACCACTGGCGAACCAGTGCTTCAGTCTGGCGCACAGTCAGCCCCCGTGCGACAACATGTCGCGCCCCTTCAACCTGTTGGTTTTCCGGTAAACCCAGCAAGGCACGGGCATGACCCATTTCCAGGTCGCCGTGAGACAGCATTGTCTTGATGACTTCCGGCAACGAAATCAGGCGCAATAGGTTGGCCACGGTAACGCGGGACTTACCCACAGCCTCGGCCACTTGTTGCTGAGTCAGCTGGAATTCCTGCTGCAAACGCTGCAAGGCCACCGCTTCTTCGATCGGATTGAGGTCTTCGCGCTGGATATTCTCGATCAACGCCATGGCGATGGCGGTTTCATCCGGCACATCGCGGACCATCGCCGGGATGGTTTCCTGGCCAGCCTGCTGGCTGGCGCGCCAGCGGCGTTCGCCGGCGATGATTTCGAAGCGACCGCTGCCAATCGGGCGAACCACGATCGGCTGCATCACGCCCTGGGCCTTGATCGACTGCGCCAGCTCTTCCAGCGCCTGAGGATCCATGTCCCGACGTGGCTGGTACTTGCCACGCTGGATCAGGTCCAGGGGCAGGTGCTGCAGCTCACGCTGGTCGGCTTGCACCGCTTGTTCTTCCAGCGAGCTGACAGTCGGACCACTCAGCAGTGCATCCAGTCCACGTCCGAGACCTCGTTTCTTGACGGCCATGGGGATTCCTTAAGTTGCCTGGGCAGCGGCGGTGCGTGAATTTTTGCGTTGACGGCGAACCATCTCGCCGGCCAATGCCAGGTAGGCAATCGCGCCGCGCGATGATTTATCGTACGCCAGCGCCGGCATGCCATAGCTTGGCGCTTCGGCCAGACGGATGTTGCGCGGAATCACGGTGTCGTAGAGCTGATCGCCAAAGTGTTCCTTGAGCTGCGCCGAGACGTCGTTCATCAGGCTCAGGCGCGGGTCGTACATGGTCCGCAACAGGCCTTCGACTTTCAGATTCGGGTTCAGCAGTTCGGCAATGCGCTTGATGTTATCCACAAGGTCGCTCAACCCTTCGAGCGCGAAGTACTCACACTGCATGGGGATAATGACCCCGTCGGCGGCAACCAGCGCATTGAGCGTGAGCATCGACAGCGATGGCGGGCAGTCGATCAAAATGTAATCGTAGTTTTCACGGATCGGCGCCAACGCGCTGCGCAGGCGGCTTTCCTTCATCTGCATTTCCAGCAGAACGACTTCGGCCGCGGTCAGATCGCGGTTTGCCGGCAACAACTGGTAACCACCGTGTTCGGAATAGTGCATGGCCTGGGCCAGATCACATTCACCGATCAACAGATCGTAGACCGAGTTTTCCAGACCGTGTTTATCCACACCGCTACCCATGGTGGCGTTGCCCTGTGGATCAAGATCGATCAACAGCACCCGACGCTTGGTAGCGACCAGGGAAGCTGCGAGGTTGATGCAGGTGGTGGTCTTGCCCACACCACCCTTTTGGTTCGCTATCGCGAATACCTTAGCCATTCTTGCTTGTGTTCCCAATCATGCCGTGCGGCGCAGTATCAGCAGATGGCGTTGGCCTTGGCAACCGGGTACGGCCAGGGCGTGTTCGCTATCGAGGTGGAAGTCTGCCGGCAATGCTACCAGCTCATCGGCGGGATGAACGCCCTTCATTGCCAGCCAGCGTGTATCGGCGTCGCCCAAATGGCGAGTCCAGTTGCTGAAGTTCTCCATGCTGCTGAACGCCCGGGAAATGATCCCGTTGAATGGCAGTTCAGGCTGGAAGGCTTCGACGCGACTGTGGATAACTTGCAGGTTATCCAGTTTGAGTTCGAGTTTGACCTGGGTCAGGAAGCGGGTTTTCTTGCCGTTGCTGTCCAGACAGGTCACCTGGGACTCAGGAAACAGGATCGCCAACGGAATACCCGGCATGCCTCCGCCGCTGCCAACGTCCAGCCAGCGACCATTTTCGACGAACGACATCACGCTCAAGCTATCGAGCAGGTGACGGGAGACCATTTCGTCCGGATCGCGCACGGCGGTCAGGTTGTAAGCCTTGTTCCATTTGATCAACAAAGCCAGATAACCCAGCAGCTGAGCGTGCTGGGCTTCCGTCAGTGTGACACCGAGCTGGCGAGCACCTGTGGATAACTCTTCTGCATGTTGCGAGGTAACCAACGAACTCAAGCGCTTTGCTCCAACTGACGGCCCGCGCCGCGTTTTTTCAAATGAATCATCAACAGCGAAATCGCCGCTGGGGTCACGCCCGGAATACGCGACGCCTGGCCCAAAGTCTCTGGACGGGTCGCACCGAGCTTGCTCTGGATCTCCTTGGAGAGACCGGAGATGTTCGTGTAATCGATATCCACAGGCAGTTTGGTGTCTTCGCTGGCCCGCAGGCGTGCGATTTCATCCTGTTGACGGTCGATGTAACCGGCGTATTTGGTCTTGATTTCGACCTGTTCGGCGACCTGTGGATCTTCTGCGCCCCCGCCAGTCACGGCGATCAGACCAGCGTAGTCGATTTCCGGACGGCTCAGCAGGTTGAGCAAATTGTATTCGTGGGTCAGCGGCGTGCCGAACTTCTCGGCAATCGCATCGCCCTGCTCGGTGCCCGGGCGAACCCAGGTACTTTTCAGGCGTTGTTCTTCCAGATCGATGCTTTCGCGTTTTTTGCAGAAAGCCGCCCAACGCGCGTCATCCACCAGACCCAGTTCGCGACCTTTTTCGGTCAGGCGCAGGTCGGCGTTGTCTTCGCGCAGAATCAAGCGGTATTCGGCGCGGGATGTGAACATCCGATACGGTTCCTGGGTACCGAGGGTAATCAGGTCGTCAACCAAAACGCCGATGTACGCTTCATCACGACGCGGGCACCAGGCATCTTTGCCCTGGGCTCGCAGTGCGGCGTTGGCTCCAGCCAGCAAACCCTGGGCGCCGGCTTCTTCGTAACCGGTGGTGCCGTTGATTTGCCCGGCGAAGAACAGACCGGCGATGACTTTGGTTTCCAGGCTGTACTTCAGGTCACGCGGGTCGAAATAGTCGTACTCGATGGCGTAGCCCGGACGCACGATGTGCGCGTTTTCCATGCCGCGGATCGATTGCACGATCTGCAATTGCACGTCGAACGGCAAGGATGTGGATATCCCGTTCGGGTACAGCTCGTGAGTGGTCAACCCTTCCGGTTCGATGAAGACCTGGTGGCTTTCCTTGTCGGCAAAGCGGTGGATCTTGTCTTCGATCGATGGGCAATAACGTGGGCCGATGCCTTCGATCAACCCGGCATCGGAATACATCGGCGAACGGTCGAGGTTGGCGGCAATGATTTCGTGGGTCCGGGCGTTGGTGTGGGTGATCCAGCAACTGACCTGTTTCGGGTGCTGTTCTTTGGAGCCCATGAACGACATGACCGGGATCGGCGTATCACCGGCTTGCTCGGTCATGACCGAGAAATCCACAGACCGACCGTCGATACGCGGCGGAGTACCGGTTTTCAGGCGACCGACACGCAATGGCAGTTCACGCAGACGACGTGCCAAAGCAATCGAAGGCGGATCACCGGCGCGACCGCCGGAATAATTCTGCATCCCGATGTGGATAAGTCCACCGAGGAAGGTGCCCGTCGTCAGCACCACGGAGTCGGCGAAGAAACGCAGGCCCATTTGCGTGACAACGCCGCGCACTTGTTCCTGTTCGACGATCAGGTCGTCCGCGGCCTGTTGAAATATCCACAGGTTCGGCTGGTTTTCCAAAGCTTCGCGGACAGCGGCCTTGTACAGAACCCGATCTGCCTGGGCGCGAGTTGCACGCACGGCCGGGCCTTTGCGGCTGTTCAATACGCGAAATTGAATACCACCTTTATCGGTAGCCATGGCCATCGCGCCGCCCAGGGCATCGATTTCCTTGACCAGATGGCTTTTACCGATCCCACCAATGGCGGGATTGCAGCTCATGGCACCGAGGGTTTCCACGTTATGCGTCAGCAACAGGGTTTTTGCCCCCATACGTGCTGATGCAAGTGCTGCCTCGGTACCGGCATGACCGCCGCCGATGACGATCACTTCAAAACGGGAAGGGAAATCCACCACGCACCTCGTGCCTGCTTTAGTCAGGTAATCCGGAATAGTTTGAGCTCAGGTTCTTGGACCTGGTCGGCAAGTATAGGGACTTCGCCCTTCCTAAAGAACCCTTTGCACAAAATTTAACCAGCTGTGGAGAAGTCGGGGTTATAGAAATTAAAAAGAGAGAAATTTATTAAATCTTTGTTTTTATGTTTATTTCTACTGACCCACCTTTCTGTGGATAGATTCATACAGGCCTTTATTTTCAATGTGTACAGAGATTCAAAACCCTGTGGTCATGTGCCGAGGAGGCCCTTGGATAACCGGTGTAAGCCTGTGGATGAAAGGGGCTGTTATCCACAGAGGCGGTTATCTTCAGTTTTGAGGCCTTGTTATCAACTGCCCTTAGCGGCAGTTATTCACAGGGCTTAATCCACAGAAAAGGGCTGACCGAGCAAATCCCGGGCACGGAAAATCTGCCCGAACAGAAAAATCTGCTCGGGAGCGGAGGGCTATTTCAGAAGAAGAGGGGCAGACAGGCCAGAACGGCCTGTCTGTGGGTAACGCAGAAGGACTATTTACCGATGCAGAAGCTGGAGAAGATCCTGCCCAGCAGATCATCGGAGCTGAATGCCCCGGTGATCTCGCCCAAAGACTGCTGGGCTTGCCGCAAATCTTCGGCCAGCAGTTCACCGGCACCCGCTAACGTCAGCTGTGCGCGGCCGTGTTCGAGGGACGCACTCGCGTGACGCAGTGCCTCCAGGTGACGCCTGCGAGCACTGAAGCTGCTTTCAGAGGTCTGCTCGTAACCCATGCAGGCCTTGAGATGCTCGCGCAACAACTCCAGGCCTTCGCCGGCGGACCTGGCACTGAGGCTGATCGTGACGTGGCCATCGTTACTGACTTCCAGGGCAATTGCTTCGCCCGTCAGGTCTGCCTTGTTACGAATCAGCGTCACTTTTGCCGGATCCGGGCGGGTTTCGAGGAATTCAGGCCACAAGGCAAATGGATCAAGGGCCTCGGGAGCCGTGGCATCGACCACCAGCAATACCCGATCCGCCTCGCCGATGGCTTTCAATGCTCGTTCGACGCCGATTTTCTCGACCTGATCGTCGGTATCCCGCAGCCCGGCAGTGTCGACCACATGCAACGGCATGCCATCGATGTGGATATGTTCGCGAAGAATGTCCCGGGTCGTGCCAGCAATCTCGGTCACGATCGCGGCTTCACGTCCGGCCAGGGCATTCAGAAGGCTGGACTTGCCGGCATTCGGCCGGCCGGCAATGACTACCGTCATGCCGTCACGCAGCAAGGCCCCCTGCCCGGCTTCCCGAAGCACTGTGGATAATTCGTCGCGTACTTTGTCCAGCATGCTCAGCACGTGGCCATCGGCGAGGAAGTCGATTTCTTCTTCAGGGAAGTCGATAGCCGCTTCGACGTAAATGCGCAGGCCTATCAATTGCTCGGTAAGGTTATGCACACGTTGGGAAAACGCCCCTTGCAACGAACGCAGGGCATTTCGTGCTGCCTGTGCAGAACTCGCCTCGATCAGGTCGGCAATGGCTTCGGCCTGAGCCAGATCAAGCTTGTCATTGAGGAAGGCGCGCTCGCTGAATTCACCCGGTCGGGCCAAACGGCAGCCCAGTTCAAGGCAGCGTTTGAGCAACATATCCAGGACGATTGGTCCGCCGTGGCCCTGCAGCTCCAGCACATCTTCGCCGGTGAACGAATTCGGTCCCGGGAAATACAGTGCGATGCCTTCGTCCAGCACCTCTTCGTTTTCACTGAGGAACGGGCCGTAATGGGCGAACCGCGGTTTCAGCTCGCGGCCGCTGATGGCTTTGGCCGCCACACTCGCCAGCGGCCCGGAAATACGGACGATGCCCACACCGCCGCGACCTTGAGCGGTGGCAACGGCAGCGATGGTTTCACGAGGAACGCTCATAAACCGGTATCCAGACAAAAGTGACAGATAGCAAAACGCCCCACTAGGGGGCGTTTTGAGTGGTTATCCACAGTGTAAATCAGGCAGCTGCTTTGGTAGCCGCTTCGATCTTACGAGTGATGTACCACTGTTGGGCGATCGACAGGCAGTTGTTCACTACCCAGTACAGTACCAGACCGGCCGGGAACCACAGGAAGAAGAAGGTGAAGATGATTGGCATCAGCTTCATCACCTTGGCCTGCATTGGATCCGGAGGCGTCGGGTTCAACTGCTGCTGGATGAACATGGTTGCGCCCATGATGATCGGCAGAATGAAGAACGGATCCTTGATCGACAGGTCAGTAATCCACAGCATGAATGGCGCCTGGCGCATTTCCACACTTTCCAGCAGAACCCAGTACAGCGAAAGGAAAACCGGCATCTGCACCAGGATTGGCAAGCAGCCACCCAGTGGATTGATCTTCTCTTTCTTGTACAGCTCCATCATGGCTTGCGACATTTTCTGCCGGTCTTCGCCATGTTGCTCTTTCAGCGCGGCCAGTTTCGGTGCCACTGCACGCATGCGCGCCATGGATTTGTAGCTGGCGGCCGACAGCGGGAAGAAAATCCCCTTGATCAGCATGGTCAGGAAGATGATCGAGAAGCCCCAGTTACCAACCAGTGCGTGGATATGTTGCAGCAACCAGAAGATTGGCTGGGCAATGAACCACAGAATGCCGTAGTCGACGGTCAGTTCCAGACCTGGGGATAACTGTTTCAGCACAGCCTGGCTTTTTGGACCTGCGTACAGAACGGCGCTGGTTTCAACTTTGGCACCTGGCGCAGCAGTCAGCGAAGGACCGGTGTAGCCGATGATGTAGTTGCCTTTGCTGTCTTTACGGGTCTGGACGACGTTGTTTTCGCCCTTGGCCGGAATCCATGCGGTCACGAAATAGTGCTGCAACCAGGCAACCCAGCCACCGCTGACGGTTTCTTTCAGCTGAGCCTTGTCCATGTCCTTCATCGACACTTTCTTGTACGGCTCGTTACTTGTCCACAGGGCGGCGCCCAGGTAAGTCGCGGTGCCGGTGGCAGTGCTGGAAGAAGGATCGGAACTGGCGTCACGCTTCAGTTGCGCGAACATTGCACCGGACCAGGGCTGAGCGCTCTGGTTGTCGATCAGGTAGGAAACGGTTACGTCATACAGGCCACGTTTCAGGGTGAAACGCTTGATGTAGTTGACGCCGTCCTTGCTGAACTTCAGGTCCACGACCAATTGGTCCTGACCGTCAGCCAGTTGATAAATCTTCTTCTCGGAGGAGTAAACCGGACGACCGGCAGGACTTGCGTCCGGACCGTTGGTGCCGATCAGGCCGCTTTGAGCCAGATAAGTCCGCTCGTTGCCGTTATCGAACAACTGGAATGGAATTTCCGGATGGTCCTGGCGACGTGGATACAGCGGCAGCGTCAACTGGGCAACATCGCCACCTTGTGGATCGATGGCCAGGTTGAGCACATCCGTTTTGATCTGGATGAGGTCTTTGCTTGCAGCCACTGGCGTTTCAGCAGGTGCAGTTGCACTGGTATCGCTTGCGGCGCGCGGGATGTCGTCACTGGCGGAAGCATTATTGCCAGTCGCCGTATCCGGTAGACCCGGTGCGGTAGTACTGGAAGCAACATTCTGAGTCGGCAGGGCAGCCTGGCCATAGTCCTGGTTCCATTTAAGAACCATAACGTAGGACACGATTGCCAGGGCGACGATCAGGATCGTGCGTTTGATATCCATGATTACTCGGCCATCGAAGAAGAACGGGAGGTAGGGATAGGTGGAACCGGGTCATAACCACCGGGATTCCACGGATGACAGCGACCTAAACGACGAAAGGTCAGCCAGCCACCGCGCAGAAGGCCATGATTTTCTATGGCTTCTAACGCGTAGCAGGAACAACTGGGGTAGAAACGACAGTGATTGGCCATCAGGGGACTAATGGCATAGCGATAAAACTGGATCGGAACGAGTGCCAGTTTACGCATCGGGACTGTCTACCCCTACAGTTTCGGCTTTGACTGCTGGTACCGGCTTGCTGCGTGCCAGACGTTTCCAGAGTTTGCCGAAATGCTGAATCAATTCGGGGTTTTCTACGTCACCCAAACCTTTGCGCGCGACGATAACAATGTCCCAACCGACCAGTGAATCCTGGTTCAGGCGAAACGATTCGCGCATCAGACGTTTGAGGCGATTGCGCTCGACGGAGAGCTTTACGCTCTTTTTCCCGATAACCAGCCCGAGACGGGGGTGATCAAGATCGTTATTGCGCGCAAGGAGCAGGAGATTTTTCCCCGGAACCTTGCCGGTAGGGGAGTCAAAGACTGCCTTGAAATGCCGGGGAGTAAGCAGACGCTTATCCCGACTGAAGTCCTGACTCACCTCCAGTGCCGGATTATCAAACTGCCAGACGCGCACGACCTTTGGCGCGACGACGCGACAGGACGGCACGACCGTTCTTGGTAGCCATGCGAGCACGGAAACCGTGGGTACGAGCGCGTTTGATAGTGCTTGGTTGGAAAGTACGTTTCATTGTCGTGTTACCTGGTTCGTCCACAACGGGCCGGAATGGCCCCCGTTTTAAGAGACCGGGGATTCTAGAGAAAGCAAGCCTCTAGGTCAATTTCCAACCAACGTTTCCTTATAAATAGATCTCCAGAGGATTTGCTCGTCCGCAGGTCGTTCGCTAGATATAGAAATAAAGAAGGGAATTATTTAAAGCTTTTCTGTAAAGCTTGTAAAAGCTAGGCACGCGATCATCTGTGGATAACTTCCTTAAGCCCTTAAAAACCGTGATGTACAGAGAATGACAACTACAGTGGAAAACGGTGATCAGCCTGTGCTGCGCTATCGGATAAGCTGTGTGTGGAAAGGTCAGTTATCCACAGGCAGGTTATCCACCGAGTTTCGCCCCCACTTGTCCAGTGCCCTCATGGGCGGTTATCCACAGAGCTTATGCACATACCGTTGGTCTTCTTTTTGAGAGTTAACGCGTTGATAATTCATGCCCTGTGCGCAACCTGCATGTGGATAAGTGGGCGTCTGGCCGCTACAATGACCGCTTGTTTTTGCCTCACCGGCTTTCAACTTAGGGGATATCC